>NZ_FPEI01000001.1 GCF_900117415.1 Hyphomicrobium sp. CS1BSMeth3 | reverse complement strand
GTCTCGATCTGCTTCGGATCAGAAGCGGATGCGGGTACCAGCCGTGAACATGTGGAGGTCTTCCGCACCGCCGACCGTCGCGTTGAACTGCGCTGAGTCGAGCGAGTAGTTCTTGTAGGCCAGCCAGAACTCCATCGCGGCTGCATCGACGTTCTGGACGATGCCAACACCCCAATGGGTCAGCTTGTCACCGGACAGACCGGCCGCGCTGACGTTACCTGCACCCGTAGGACCGCTGACAGTGGTGATACCGGTATCCTGGCTCGCGCCCTTCCACTCGCTGTACTCGCCGTACATGACCGTGTCGCCGATCCCGAAGAAGTTCCGCGCGACACCACCCGAGAGATAGAAGAAGCTAGCGCTGAAGTCCCGCGCAGTACCGGCAACGCCGCCAACAGTGGTCTGGGTGTTCTCGTAGTCGCGGTCACCGAAGGCACCCGTGAAGAACAGGCCCGTCGGCATGTGGCGGACGGAGAGGGCACCAACGAGCTGACGAAGCTCCTTGTCGCAGTTCACCGTGCACACGATCGTCCCAGCACCCGCGCCAGTCGTCGGCATCGATGCTTCGCCGGTCGGGTTGTTGTACTCCGAGCGCACGCTGTAGCCGAGGCCAGCGGCAATACGGATGCCGTTGAACTCACCCGCGTAGCGCATGGCCACATCCCAGTAGTTGTCCTCGGCAAACGAGGCACCGAGCGTGAAGCCGGCGATCGTTGGCGTGCGGTAGGAGATGTGATCACTGCGCTCGTTCAGCCAGTCACCCGAGCCGCCCTGGAAGTACGTGCCCCAGGTCGCGCCGGAATACTGGCCGTTACCCTGAGCGATACGCATGCTCGAGTTGTGCAGGCGCACGTCGTTCGACGCTGCCATGCCCTTGCCGGACAGGTCGATCAGGATGATGTTGTTGGCTTCCGTGGCACCGAAGCCCATTTCAACACGGCCGAGGCGGCTGTGCTCGACGTAGGCCCAGTGCTGACGCAGGTTGGCGCTCGTCGCACCGCCGTCGTCACCGAAATTGTTCGGCGTACCAACGGTATTCGACGGCCCGGTGCCATTCATCTGGTTCTGGCTGGCCGAGCTGCTGCCGAAGGCCTCGAACTCGTACATGAAGCCGGCGGTGATCTCGGGCGAGATCTTGGCCGAGCCCGTGATGCGCCAGCGCGAGTTCGACGAGGTCGGACCCGAGATGTAGACGTCCTTGCTGACGCCGTCGTCCCAGAACAGCAGCTGCTGCGAGATCTGGCCCGAGATGGTCACCGAGACCTTGCGGTTACCCTTGCGTGCCGTCGTCGCCTCGAGCTCAG
Source organism: Hyphomicrobium sp. CS1BSMeth3 (assembly GCF_900117415.1). Taxonomy (GTDB): domain Bacteria; phylum Pseudomonadota; class Alphaproteobacteria; order Rhizobiales; family Hyphomicrobiaceae. The sequence goes on along the minus strand of NZ_FPEI01000001.1, from coordinate 139 downwards.
CAACACGCTCTTCGAGGTCGGCGCAGCAGTTACCACCGAGGTCGGCGGCAGACGCGGGGCCCATACCCACGATCAGCGCGGCGACGGCGGCCATCGAAATGCGACTGAGTGTCGTCATCGATCCCCCATTCATAGTTCA
>NZ_FPEI01000004.1 GCF_900117415.1 Hyphomicrobium sp. CS1BSMeth3 | reverse complement strand
CGCACCGCCACCCGTGCACGCCGCGGGGCCGGAGTCGCGGCCCATGCCTGGCCCGATGCCAGGCCCAATGCCGACGCCGATGCCGCCGCCAGCAGCGGCGCCTCCGCCCCAGCCCGGCAGCCTCGCTGCCGTTCTGCAGGCAGCCGAAGCGCCGCCGCCGAAAGGCGGTCCGACCCTTCCGGGCGTGCCGTCGTCCGCGCAGCCGCCCATGTCGCCGCCTCCGCCGCCGGGGCCCGCGCTGGCATCTCCGCCAGGGCCGCCACCGGGTATGCCGCCCGGCCCGCCGATTGGTGCGTCGGGAGGTTTCCCGCCGGGTCCGCCGCCCGGCCCGCCGCCTGCTCCGCCCCTCGGTGCAGCACCAGGCCGGCCCCCGATGCCTCCCATGCCCGGGAGCGGTGCGCCACTGGAGCCCCCGCCGCCATTGCCGCATCAGCGTGGAGCGCCCGTGCCGCCACCCTCCGAGGGGCAGCGGATGCCGCCGCCGCCGCTCATGCCGAATGGCGCCGCGCCGCGCACGCAAGGAAATCGCCCGCTGCCGCATACCATGCGCGAGACCACGCTGCCGCCGTCGCTCACGGCGAGCCTCGCGCGGCTTGCCGGTCGCGATCCAGCTCGGGCGCCCGAGCCGCCGCTCGACGATGCGCCGCCGGAGCGCAAACGTTCCGGTACCTGACCTGCCGCGCGCGAATTTATCCGTGCGCAGGCGTGGCTGGGCCGCAATGGTGCGGGCTTCGAGAGTTGGCTAGACTTGAGCCTTGCGTTGCCTAGTTGCGTCAGGATTGCCATGCCGGGAATTGAGGATGCCCGCCGAATTGGATCTCGGAGCGGGCCGAGTTGGCGCCTGCGCCGACAGCCGCGTCACGTGGCGTCGATCATGGTACTCGCCCTCGCTCTGACGGCGCTCGACGTATCGCCGCGCAATCTTGCGGGCGCGCAGGCGCAGACGCCACCGGCCTCCGCCGGAGAGAGGCGCTCTGCCAATAAGGGTCTCGTGGAGAGCTTCGCCGAGTGGCTGCACGAGACGAGCCGCGCGCACCAGCATCTCCTGATGCGCTTGAGCGTCCCGGTGGCGGCAACGCAGCTTGCGGCCCCGACGGCAGCGCCGAAAGAGGCATCACCCTCACCCGCGCCCGCGGCGCCTCTACCGGAGAAAGGCCCGGAGCCCGCGCCTCAGATCGCTCGCCAGCCGGACGAGGCAACGCGCGTCCAAGCCTTGAAGGAGGCCGAGGCGAAGCTCGCCGCCGAGGAAGCGCGCCGCATGGAGGCAGAGAGGCAGGCCGAGGCCGCGCGCCTTCGGGAGGAGGCCGCCCGCAAGGCCGAAGCCGATGCGGCTGCCGAGCGTGAGCGCGCCGAGGCCGCGCGCCGCGCGGCTGTCGCGGCGAGAGAGGCTTCCGAAGCGCGGCGCCAGGAGGAAGCGGCAAAGCTCCTCGAGCAGGCGCGTCGCGAGCGTGAGGCGCGCGACGCAGAAGAAGCGGCCCGCGCCAAGCTCGAGGCCGAGCAGAAGGAACGCGATGCCGAGGTGCGTCGTCAGGCGGAGGCGCTTGCGAAGGCCATGGCGGAGCGCTCGACGACCGACGCCGAGCTGCGTGCCGGCGAAGCGCACAAGCGCGCGCAGAAGTCCGAACAAGCAGAATTGAAGAAGAAGCGCGCGGAAGAGGAGAAGGCCCGCGTTGCCGTGGAGCGGCTTGCGCGTGAGGAAGCCCGAGAGCTTGCCGAGGCTGCCGCTCGCGCCGAAGCCGAGCGGGCGCGCCGCGCCGAGCAGCAGGCACAAGAGGCAGCAAAGGCGAGCACGTTCGCGGCGCACGAGCGCTCGCGCGAGGCCGCTGTCCGCGCCGCGGAGGAACGCAAGCGCCTCGCCGAGCAGCAGGCCCGCGAAGCGGAAGCACGCAAACTCGCCGAGGCGGCCACACGAGCGGCAGAAGAGCGCAAGCGCGCCGAAGAGCAGCAGGCGCGTGAGGCGGAAGCGAAGAAGCTCGCTAATGCGCGCGCCGAAGCAGAGCGTCTCGCCGCGGAACGGGTGCGCGAAGCCGAAACGCGCGCGCAGGCCAAAGCCGCCGAGGCTCGCCCGGCCGCGCAAGCGCGAACGGCCGCCGCGTCGCCGGCCCGCGCGGCACCAACGCGCAAAACAGCGCGGCAGGCGGCCGCGATCCGCTCGCGGGCACGGTCGCGTGCGGCGGCGGCGAAGTGCCGGTCCTGCCCGCCCGCGCGGCGGTCGGCCAAGGCCGCGCCGCGCCGCCCAGTCGTGGCGAGCTACCGGCGAGCTGCACGCCGGGCGACGCGCGAACGGGAGGAATTCCTCTTCTGTCCGCGCCCGGAGCGCCCTCGCGTCTCGCGCCACTGGTGAGCCGAGCGCGAAGTGCCGCGTGGATTGGCGGGCCGCGGGTGCGCAATTCCCGGCACAAGATGCTATGAGCTGACGAGCCACCCACTCAGCAGGTCGACGGCGACCTGCAAGGTCGGCAGCCATCCAGGAGCCAGTTCATGCAGCGCGAAGCGAGCGGCGGAAGACCGCAGCGTCCCAATCGAGGCGCCGGCTCGAGGCCAGCCGAGCGCGGATCGTTGCGGGCACTGCGCGGCATCTTCCCCTATGTCTGGCCCCATGATCGGCCGGACCTCAAGCGTACGGTCCTCATTTCTCTTGCGCTGATGCTGTGCGCCAAGTTGGTGACGGTCTCCATGCCGTTCACCTACAAGTGGGCGACGGACGCACTCGTCGCCGCGACGGGCGGGCAGCAGCCTGCGAGCATTGCCTGGAACTGGCTGATCGGTGCGCCGGTTGCGGCAACGCTGCTCTATGGCACGACGCGCATTGCCATGGTCGTTCTTTCACAGGCGCGCGAGGGCCTCTTCGCCAAGGTCGCCATGAACGCCGTGCGCCAGCTCGCGCTCACGACCTTCAAGCACATGCACGAGCTCTCGCTGCGCTTCCACCTGGAGCGCAAGACCGGCGGGCTCACGCGCGTCCTCGAGCGCGGCCGCAACGGCATCGAGAACATCACGCGCATGACGCTGATGACGTTCATTCCGACCATCGTCGAGTTCGGGCTCGTGCTCGGCGTGCTCGCCTATGAGTTCGATTGGCGCTACGTGCTGATCGTGATGGCCATGATCGGCCTCTACCTCTGGTTCACGATCTCAGCCACCGAGTGGCGCATTCGCATTCGCCGCACGATGAACGAGAGCGACAGCGATGCCAACACGAAGGCGATCGACAGCCTGCTCAACTACGAGACGGTCAAGTACTTCGGCGCCGAGGCTCGCGAGGCCGCGCGCTACGACGCCTCGCTCGTAACCTACGAGCGCGCGAGCGTCCGCACGTACACCTCGCTCGCGTGGCTCAATACCGGGCAGGCCGTGATCTTCACGCTGGCTCTGACACTCTGCATGGTGATGTCGGCGCGCGATGTAATCGCGGGCGCGAATACGCTCGGCCAGTTCATCATGGTCAATGCGCTCATGCTTCAGCTCTTCATTCCGCTGAACTTCATGGGCATGGTCTACCGCGAGATCAAGCAGGGCATCACGGACATCGAGATCATGATGGACGTGCTCGAGCAGCCGGCGGAGGTCGCCGACAAGCCGGGCGCGCGCGAGCTCGCCGTTCGCGGTGGTGCCGTCCGCTTCGAGAACGTGCGCTTTCACTACGAGCCCGAGCGGCCGATCCTCGAAGGGCTCTCCTTCGAGGTGCCGGCAGGCAAGATGGTCGCGATCGTCGGGCCGTCAGGTGCGGGCAAATCCACGATCAGCCGCATTCTGCTGCGCTTCTATGATGTCGCCGGCGGACGCGTGACGATCGACGGGCAGGACATTCGCGATGTGACGCAGACGAGCCTGCGCGCGGCGATCGGCGTCGTGCCGCAAGACACCGTGCTTTTCAACGATACGATCCGCTACAACCTGCAATACGGCCGTCCCGATGCGAGCCAGGCCGAGATCGAGGCCGCCGCGGGACTTGCCCAGATCGATGCCTTCATCAAGACGCTGCCCGAGGGCTACGACACCATGGTGGGCGAGCGCGGCCTGAAGCTCTCCGGCGGCGAGAAGCAGCGCGTCGCGATCGCGCGCACGATCCTCAAGGCACCGCCGATCCTCATGCTCGACGAGGCGACGAGCGCGCTCGATAGCCACACCGAGAAGGAGATCCAGGACGCGCTCGACAAGGTCGTGAAGGACCGCACGACGCTCGTCATCGCGCATCGTCTCTCGACGATCGTGCATGCCGACAACATCCTCGTCCTCGATAAGGGGCAACTTGTCGAGCAGGGTACGCATGGCGAGCTGATGCAGCGCGGTGGGCTCTATGCCTCGCTGTGGAACCGCCAGCGCCAGGCCGAGAAGGCGCGCGAGGAGCTGGCCGCAGCGCTCGCCCAGGAAGGCGAGCGCATCGGGGATGGACACCTCCTGCCGGAGAGCGTCCTTCCCTCGGCGAAAGTGCCGGGCGACCCGGCCGTCTGAGGCCGGGATCTTAGTGCGGCTCGATTGAATTGGAATCCCCCTCCCCCTTGTGGGGAGGGGTTAGGGGTGGGGGGAATCCCGACAACAATTGTTCTGCAATCCCCCCCTCCTAACCTCCCCCACAAGGGGGGAGGGATGGTTGCGGAAAGTGATGCCACGCTCGCGTGCTGAGTGCTTACCGCGGCGCGAGGCGGATGGCGCCGTCGAGGCGGATGCATTCGCCGTTGAGCATCACGTTCTCGCAGATGTGCGTCGCGAGTGCCGCGTACTCCGTCGCGCTGCCGAGGCGCGAGGGGAAGGGCACGGAGGCGGCAAGCGCCTTGCGCGCATCCTCGGGCAGGCCGTCGAACATGGGCGTGTGAAAGAGGCCCGGCAGGATCGCGCATACGCGAATGCCGCTCTGAGCGAGATCGCGCGCCACCGGCAGCACCATGGACTTCACGCCGCCCTTCGATGCGGCATAAGCCACCTGGCCGATCTGGCCGTCCTCGGCCGCGACCGAGGATGTGTTGATCATGACGCCGCGCTCGCCATCGGGCCCCATGGGGTCGAGCGTCAGCATCCCGGCCGAGCTCTTTGCCATCATGAGGAAGGAGCCGATCAGGTTGATCGAGATCACGCGCGCGAAACTCGCGAGGTCGTGCGGCACGGGCGGTGCGCCTTCCTTGCCCTTGCGGGCCGTGCGCTGGCCGATGGCGATGCCGGCGCAATTGACGAGAATGCGCTCCTGGCCGTGCGCCTTGCGGACGGCGGCGAGCGCGGCATCCACATCGGCTTCGCTCGTCACGTCGCACTTTGCGAACGTGCCGCCGAGCTCCTTGGCGAGCGCCGTGCCGCCTGCCTCGTTCACATCGAGAAGGCCGACCTTGACGCCTTTGCCCGCGAGTGCGCGCGCGGTAGCGGCTCCGAGGCCCGAAGCGCCGCCCGTGATGACGGCGGCAATGTCTTTTCCAAGCTGCATGATGAATGCTCCTTTGAGATCCGCATCCTCCTGGGATCGCAGACCAATGCTCAGTTCGTAGGACGATGTGGCCGCGCGCGAAGCGCTCAGATCTCCTTCGCCATCTCGCGCAGCCGGAACTTCTGGATCTTGCCGGTCGAGGTTTTCGGCACCTCGGTGAACACGACGTGGCGCGGGCACTTGTAGTGCGCGAGCCGATCGCGGCACCAGGCGATCACGTCGGAGGCGAGCATCTCCGCGCCCGGCTTCAGCTCGATGAAAGCGCAGGGCGTCTCGCCCCAACGCTCATCGGGCTTGGCGACGACGGCGCAGGTCGCGATCGAGGGATGCTTGTAGAGCACGTCCTCGACCTCGATCGAGGAGATGTTCTCGCCGCCCGAGATGATGATGTCTTTCGAGCGGTCCTTGAGCTGGATGTAGCCGTCCGCGTGGAGCACGCCGAGATCGCCCGAGTGGAACCAGCCGCCGGCAAAGGCCTCGTCCGTCGCTTGCGGGTTTTTGAGATAGCCCTTCATGACGATATTGCCCCGGAACATGACCTCGCCGAGCGTCTCGCCGTCGGCAGGCACGATCTCCATGGTCTCGGGGTTCATCACGGTGAGCCCGTCGAGAGCCGCGTATCGCACACCCTGGCGTGCCTTCTTCTGAGCGCGTGCCGAGGGATCGAGCACATCCCATTCGCTCTTCCACTCGTTGACCGAAGCCGGCCCGTAGGTCTCGGTGAGGCCGTAGACGTGCGTTACGTCGAAGCCCGCCTGCTCCATGCGCGAGAGCACGGCCTCGGGCGGCGGCGCGGCGGCGGTAATGAACTGCACGCGGTGCGGCAGCGGGCGGACCTCGTTCGCCGTTGCATTGAGCAGCGAGGACATGACGATCGGGGCGCCGCAAAGATGCGTCACGTTGTGCTCGGCAATGGCCTCGAAGATGGCGCCCGCCCGCACCCAGCGGAGGCAGACGTGCGTGCCGGCTGCGGCCGTGACCGTCCAGGGGAAGCACCAGCCATTGCAGTGGAACATCGGCAGCGTCCAGAGATAGACGGAGTGCCGGCTCATTTGCGCCGAGACGATGTTGGCGTAGCACATGAGGTGGGCGCCGCGATGGTGGTAGACCACGCCCTTGGGATTGCCCGTCGTGCCGGATGTGTAGTTGAGCGAGATCGCGTTCCACTCGTCCGCGGGCGTCCGCCACTTGAAGCTCGCGAAACCGCGCTTGATGAAATCCTCGTACTCGACGGGGCTCAGCCGCTCGCCGACCTGCGGAAACTCGGGGTCGTCGTACTCGACGAGGCGCGGCTTCACGCGGCACTTCTCGATGGCTTCCTTGATGGTCGCCGAGAACTCGCGGTCGTAGATCAGGACCTTCGCCTCGGCGTGATCGAGCTGGAAGGCGACGATCGCCGCGTCGAGCCGGGTATTGATCGAGTGCAGCACGGCGCCGGTCATGGGCACGCCGAAGTGTGCTTCGAGCATCGGCGGGGTGTTCGAGAGCATGACCGAGACGGTGTCGCCCTCGCTGATGCCGAGCCAGGCAAGTGCAGAGGCGAGCCGGCGGGAGCGTTCGTAGAGCTGCGCGTAGGTAAAGCGCTGGTGCCCGTGGATGACGGCCACGTGGTTCGGATGCACCGCCGCGGATCGCTCGAGGAAGGTGAGCGGCGTAAGGGGCTGATAGTTGGCGGGCGTCTTGCCGAGATGGGCGTCGTAGGGGTGCTGGGACATGAGGTCGATCGCAATGCGGAACGCAGCCAGAGGGCTGCGGGCTGATTTCCGGAAGCTAGCCGAGCCTCATCCTCCGGGCAACGGCTCCATCCGTCTACGAACGGCAGTTCATATGCAACGACACCATCGTGCAAAGCGTTGCCGCGTCAGTGCGACCCCGATGGGTCGGAGGGCCCGGACTTTCCGGGGCCGTCACATCTAGGTGATCGGGTGCGAAAGCGAATCAGCAAATCGAGGCAAAATCGCCAAAGATATGGCGCAATCGATTGGAATGGATGGGTTTAGCTTGCGATGAGATGGCGAACCGGTCATGCTGCAGTCAGCATTTTGATGTGGGCTGATGGGGATGATCCGTCGGCTCTACCGGCCCGAATTCCCCGAACCTCTTGAGAGGCCTCTTGCCATGCGGCGTGCTGCTCTATGCCTGCTTTCCACTCTCGCACTCGCCGCCGTGCAGCCGGCCATCGCGCAGGAAGCCGCCCAGTCGGCGCAGCCCGCACCGGGGCCGACCGCAGCCGATCCGGCAGCATTGAGCTCCAAGACGCGCTCGGAGGGTGAGGCCAATCTCTCCGCGCCGGCAACTCCCGCGACGGCGAGCGAAGCAGCGCCGGCCGCAGATACGCAGGCCACCGCAACGCCTGCCACACCCTCGAGCGACCCCATCACGACATCGTCGATCCCTGACGCAAAACCCGCGAGCGACGCGGCGCCGGCTGCGAGCGAGCCCCCGGCAGCCCCCGCGTCGCAGGATACCGCAAGCCCCGCCGCCGCACCGGCGGCACCGGCACCGGAAGCGCCGGCTACGGCGGCGCCGAGCACGACACCTGCGCCGCCCCCGGCCGTCGCCGCGCCTGCCGAGCCCCCCGTGCCGCCGCTCAATGCCGCGCTCATTGCGGCCCTCGAGAGCAGCCAGCGGAGCGCGCGCCAGGCTCAGGACCGTGAATGGCACGAGGCCATCAGCGCCTTCTACGCAGCCCGCAAGGGCCTCCCGGTTTGGACCACGGATAGCGGTCTCAACACGGCGGCACTGGCGCTTTCTGCCGAGATCGGCCGCGCCGACGACTGGGGCCTCGATCCGAAGGCTTTCGACCTGACCGGCCTGCCGCAGGGCAGTGCGAGCCCCGAGGCGCTCGCCGCCGCGGAGCTCAAGCTCACCCGCGCTCTGGTGACGTACGCGTGGCACGCCCGTGGTGGCCGCGTCGATCCCTCGCAGCTCAGCAAGTGGCTGGACCAGTCGCCGCGCCCGCTCGACGTCAAGGCACTGCTCGAGCAGTTCGCCACGGTCAGCGATCCGTCCGTTGCTCTGCAGAAGCTGCATCCGCAGCATCGCCAGTTCGAGCTTCTGCGCCAGGCTTATCTCAAGGCGCGCGGCGTGAAGACGGAGGTTCAGGAGGAGGATCCGCGCGACGTCACGATCCCCAACGGGCCTGTCGTGCGCCTGGGTGACCGCCATCCGCATGTGGAGCTCGTCCGCAAGCGGCTCGAGGTTCCGGCGCAGAGCCGGGACGATGCCGATCTCTACGACGAGGACGTCGCTGCTGCCGTTCGCCGGTTCCTCGGCGCGACCTACCGCGACAGCCGGACCGGCAAGACGGTCCAGCGCGCGACCCACCCCGCCCTGACGAATGCAGCCCGTTCGAGCCTCAGCCGCAAGACGACGCAGCAGGCCGAGGGTCGTCAGCCGTCACTCAAGCAGTATCTTGTCAATCTGGAGCGCTGGCGCTGGCTGCCCGAGCAGCTCGGCACCACGTACATCTGGAACAACCTCCCCGAGTACGTGACGCGGGTCGTCCGGAACGGCAGCGTCGTTTTCCAGGAACGCATCATCGTCGGCAAGCCGACCAATCAGACCCCGGTCTTCTCCGACGAGATGCAGTTTGTCGTCTTCCACCCGGACTGGGGCGTGCCGGGTACGATCAAGGTCCAGGACCTGCTTCCGGCGCTGCAGTCGGGCGACGACTCCGTCCTCGCGCGGCGCAACATGCGCATCGTCAACGGCAATCGCACCGTCCGTGCCTACGAGATCGATTGGGAGCGCACGGACATCCGCCGCCTGTCGATCATCCAGGATCCGGGGCCGAGCAACCCGCTTGGGCAGCTCAAGTTCATGTTCCCGAACAAGCATGACGTCTACATGCACGACACGCCGACGAAGAACCTCTTCGAGACGCCGGTCCGTGCCTACAGCTTCGGCTGTATCCGCGTGCGCAATCCGGTGCGCTTTGCGGAGCTCATTTTCGGCCAGGACCGCAATTGGAGCATGACCGACATTTCGGAGCGCCTGAGGCCGAATGCGCCCCAGGTCAACCGTGTCGATCTCAACCGGCGCATCCCCGTTCACAACACCTACTTCACGCTCACCGCCGACGAGCACGGCAAGGTGACGAGGTTCGCGGATGTCTATGGCCACGATCAGCGCATCCAGGCCGTGCTTCTCGACGGCCAGCGTCCCGAGGTCGTCGCCCGCAGCGATCCTGCCGCGGCGCTCGACCGCAAGGTCAAGGAGCTCGCTGCGAACCCGGCACCGCGCCGCGAGAACTACAGCGGTGGTTGGGGAGGCGGCTGGGGTGGATGGGGCTGGGGCCCGCCGCCGCAGCAGCAGGGCCGTCGCGCTCGCGGCCCGAGCTCCAACGACTTCTTCTCGGGCATCTTCGGGAACTGATCGTTCCGCTGAAGCAACGGACTTGAAGTTCACCTCAGTTCGAGGCTCGGCGATCTTGGGATCGGCATGGGCGTCGGGCGCACTCAAGGCCCGGCGCTTTAGGCCGCCACCTGCCGCCGTGCGCGCTTGAAGCGTCGCGCTGCGGCGCGGCGTGGGGCGAGATCGAGCTGGACGATGTAGATCTCCGTCACCTCGAAGCCGAGGAAGACGCCGGGGCCGGCATTGATGGTCGATCCCTGGCTGCGGCGGTCGGACATGACGATGCCGGCGTCGAAGCGTCCCTCGATAGCCTCGAACAGGGGGCGCGCCTGCTCGAGCTGCGCCACCACCACGATCTGGTCGTAGGCCTCGTCGAGCGCATCGAGCACGAGATTGACCCAGCCGGCATCGAGCGGCGCGCTGGCATCGGCAGGCGGGGCGCCAGCGGCGATGAAATGCGCGTCGCTGTCGGGGAGCCGGACGATCACGTCGTCGAAGCTCGCCCGGCCGTCGAGGAGGTCATTCATGCCCGGCTGCTGAGCGGCTCCGAGGCTTGCGGCGATACCCCGGCCATCGCGCGACCAGTCAACCAGCACGCACCGGCGTCCCGAGGTCGTGAGCGAGGATACGAGGTCGCGCGCCTCGCTTGCGCCGTCAATGCCGTCGCTGACGAGAAGCGTCCGGTGGCCTTTGCGGCTGAGGGCCCTTCCGGCGAGATGACGGGCGGCATCGGCAGTGGCCGAAAGGATCACGAACTGGCCTGGCTCGATGGCCTCGAGCGTCCGCTCAACGGGGCGGCCCGGGACATCCGGGGCGCCGGTCTCATCGTCGGGGCGCGCCGCAGAGGCTCCGGCTTCGAGCCGCACGTCCGCGCGATCGCGCGCCGTTGCCGCCATGTCGGCGAAACCGAGGTCCGCCACCGACCGCTGGCGGCCGGCCAGCAGCGTGCGCAGGATGACAATGACAAAGCCGACCATGAGCACTGATACGGCGGTCAGCAGCGAGAGCTCGCCCTTCTGCGGAAATGCCGGGATGGCAACGGCGTGCGCCGGAACGAGGCGTTCGGGAGCCGTGAGCCGCGCGCGGCTCCGCGATGGTGCATCCGCTATGGTGGCTTGGCGCGCCTTCAGGCTCTCGATCGTGTCGCGCTTTTCGGCGGCGTCCCGCTCCAACACCGCGATACGAGCGACGTCGGCGTCGGCGCTGGTCGCAGTCCTTGTGGCGGCGCGTGCGTCGGCACCCGAAAGACGCGTGCGCGTCTCTGCCTCTCGCCCTCGTGCCGCCTGCACTTCTGCATCGAGGGCATCGGCGATGGTGGTCGCCTCGCGGAACATGTGCCAGCGGATTTCGCTCAGGCGCGCCTGGAACTCACGCACGCGCGGATGACCTGCCGGAAGCGTCGTCTCTGCGCCGTTCTTCTGGACCTCGACACGCACGCGCTCCGCGATCAACTGGTGGAGCGTCGGTGATGTCTGCAGCTCTGCGATGGCTTCGACTTTGCCCTTGTCGAGCAGCTCGCGAACGCCCCGGGCGCGGGCTTCGGCGTCACTCCGCTCGCGCTCGGCCTGCGCCAGAGCCTCTGCAAGATCACCGCGACGCTGCGTCTCCGCCGTGCCGTCGGAAAGGCTCTTGAGGCGCGCGATCTCGTTCTCGATCGTTGTGAGGTCCGCCGAATGCTGGCCGACTTCACGGTCGAGCGCGGCGCGTTCGTCCGCGGACTTTGCCGAGGGGGCCGGCTGGTCCGCGGCGAGGTAGAGATCCGCGAGATGGTCGGCGATGCGTGTCGCGAGATCGGGGGCGCGCGCCGTCATGGTGATCGTGACCGTGCCCGTCTCGCGGCCCGGCGCCACGCGCAGGCTTCGCTCGAATGCGGTGAGAATATGCTCGCTGCGTGCTTCTCCCGGACGCTGCAGCGTGCGGCCCGAGACGCGGTCCATCCAACTGATGATGTCGTGCGTCATCGGGGGACTGTTGAGATCCGCGCCGCGCGTGAGATCGAGATCCGCTGCGACTTTTCTGGCGAGGTCGCGCGATTTGAGCGCCGATACGGCGGCGGCCACGGCCTCTTTCGAGGTCGGCGCGGGAAGACGGATCTCGGTGGTGGCGGAATAGCGCGCAGGTGCGAGTGCAAGCGCGGCAAATACGGCCGCGCCGGCAAAGCCCGCGACGATCATCACCCTCAGCCATGAGCGCATGAGCACTGACCACAATGACATGACGGCAATATCTTCCGACGGCACTCGGGCGGAGTTACGCATGAGCTTAGGACCGATCAGGCACGCCAGCGCGAACGCTGGCAGGCAATGAACAACTGTCCCGGATTAAAACGCCCGGCTCTTGCGATTTCCTTAAGCGCTGACGGCATTTCTCGCGGTCAGCTCTCGTTAACTCGCCACTAACAAGAAGTTGCCGATCGGGCGTGCGAGCGCGCCGAACTCAGCGCACGCTCTCTGCCGCCGCGCGAATGGCCGCGATGTTCTTCGCGTACGCATCCCTGCTGGCGCCCTTGAACACGGCCGAGCCCGCAACCAGCACATTTGCGCCGGCAGCAACGACGAGCGGCGCCGTCTCGGGCGTAACGCCGCCGTCGATCTCGATGTCGATGGGGCGATCGCCGATCAGCGCCTTCACGCGGCGCACCTTCTCGACGACGGAAGGAATGAAGGCCTGGCCGCCGAAGCCGGGATTGACGGTCATCAGCAGGATGAGGTCGAGGCGGTCGAGCACGTAGGAAATGACGCTCTCGGGCGTCGAGGGATTGAGCGAGACGCCTGCCTTCTTGCCGAGCGCCTTGATCGCCTGGAGCGAACGGTCGAGATGCGGCCCGGCCTCGGCGTGGACCGTGATGATGTCGGCGCCGGCCTCGGCGAAGGCGGCGAGGTAGGGATCTGCCGGCGTGATCATCAGGTGGCAGTCGAAGACCTTCTTCGAAGCACCACGGATGGCTTTGATGATCGGCGGGCCGAAGGTGATGTTCGGGACGAAGTGGCCGTCCATGACATCGAGGTGGATCCAGTCGGCGCCGGCGGCGTCGACGGTCGAGACCTCCTCGCCGAGACGGGCGAAGTCGGCCGAGAGGATCGACGGCGCGATGATGAGATCCCGAGGCATCGAGGCCCTCCCTTAGCGCGGCGCCCGAGGAAAATCGGGCCACTTCCAATCACTTCCAGGCGATAGCACGCCGGAAGGTTCATGCAACAGGGCGCCCGCGACTATCCCCCATCGGCACTGCACGGCGATCAGAAAACGCGAATCGCGCCGAGGGCGAACGTGAACGCCAGTTCCTTGTTCAAATTCCTGTTTAAACCATAAAGTCTCCTTAGTTTCCCGTTGACGCCCATAGTTTCCCATGACATCCCATAAGTGCCCGTCCGCACCGGGCAGGAGATGTGGGGCGTGGCGCCGGTTCTGCAGAGGGTCTGAACCGTGCGACCGCCCGCTCTCCGGCCGGTTCGATCCAGACGATCGCAAAGGGACGGGCAGCCGTTCCCGACGTGAGGTCAGGCCCGGTCAGTTGCGGGAGTTCGTGGCGTGAGGCGGGTTTTCAGTCGCGGTTGTCGCGTTGAGCAAAAACGACGGGGCTCCGGCTGAAGGAATGGACCGCTTTGTCTCGACATTCATCAACAAGATCGACGCCAAGGGGCGCGTATCCGTCCCTGCGCCTTTTCGCGCCATTCTCGAGCGCGATGGCTTCCAGCAGGGCGGCGCTGGACACGTCTACTGCTACCCCGCGCTCGACAGTCCTGCGGTCGATGCAGGCGGCGAAAGACTTGCGCGCACGATCGACGGGCTTCTCGCTGGCCTGCCGGACTATTCGATCGAGCGGGACGAACTCTCTGTCGCGCTCTACGGTATCTCCCAGGTCCTTTCGGTCGACCAGGACGGACGTATCGTGCTTCCTGAGAGCCTTCGTGCCCACGCTGGCATCACGACCCAGGTCGCTTTTGTCGGGCTGGGTGAAAAATTTCAGCTTTGGGAGCCGGGCCAGTTCGAGCGCCGTCGCGCCGAGGCCCAGCAAAAAGTGCGCGAGCATCTCAAACTTTTCGGCGCGGGCCGTCGCTCCGGGGGTGACTCCGGCGGCGGCCAGCAGGGGGCGCGGGAATGATGGCGGGCCGCCAGGCGCGCCCAGGGGAACGCGCCACTGAGGGTGCGGCCCGCCACATTCCCGTGTTGCTTGATGAAGTCCTCGCCACCCTGACGCCCAGGGACGGCGAGGTCTTCGTCGATGGCACATTCGGCGCCGGCGGCTATACGTCGGCCATTCTCGAAGCGGCCGATGTGCGCGTCATTGCCATCGACCAGGACCCGAACGCGCTGGCAGCCGGCCAGGCGTTCGTCGAGAAGTACGCGCCGCGCTTGATCCTCAGCGAAGGCCGCTTCGGCGATCTCGATCACATTGCTACGGCAGCCGGTTTTCCTGCTGTCGACGGCGTGGTCCTCGATATCGGCGTTTCCTCGATGCAACTCGACGAGGCCGATCGCGGCTTCTCCTTCATGGCCGACGGTCCGCTCGATATGCGCATGTCGCAGTCGGGACCGAGCGCGGCGGATGTGATTCGCGAGGCTTCCGAGGAGCTGCTCGCCGATATCTTCTTCCACCTTGGCGAGGAGCGGCGCTCGCGCGCCATCGCGCGCGCAATCGGCAAGGCGCGAGAAAGCAGCGACATTACCACCACGCGCCAGCTCGCCGACCTGGTCCAGCGCACGCTTGGCCGGCCCCGCGGTGACGACAAGCATCCAGCCACGCGCGTCTTTCAGGCGCTCCGCATCTACGTGAATGACGAGCTCGGCCAGCTCATGGACGCCCTCTCCGCTTCCGAGCGCTGCCTGAAGCCCGGCGGCCGGCTCGTCGTCGTGACCTTCCATTCGCTCGAGGACCGCATCGTGAAGCGCTACCTCACGGATGCGAGCGGCCGAAATCCTGCGGGTTCGCGCCATCTTCCGCCCACCGCGGAGGCCACCTCGGCCCCGCGTTACCGAATTGTTAACCAACGCCCGTTAACCCCGTCTGAGAAGGAAATCGCCGCCAATCCACGAGCGCGCTCGGCGCGTCTCAGAGCAGCCGAGCGGACTTCGGCCCTGGCGGCGTCTCCTGCGGATGAGGCTCATTTCGGGGTCATCCGACCCGAAGGCCTCACTCGTCGCTAGTGTCCCGATTCAGAAGTTCGCCCCACCTTTGATGCTGGCGATCCGAGCGAACTTCTGAATCAAAAGGGACACTAGAATTGTAGCTTTGCTGGTGTGATTCAGATCGAGAAATTCGCGCGGAAGGGTGCCGCGAGGCTTGGCGAATTTCTCGATCATCACACCAGCGTTGAGGAGTGGTGCCATGCCCCGTCTCGCCGCAGTCGCCACTGTGCTGCTCGCGGTCGCTTCGGCGTTCGTGCTCTACGCCGTGACGTACGAAACACGGCGTCTGGAGCAGCATGTCGCCGCCCAGGCGCGGACGATCGAAAAGACACGCCTCGACATTGCCGTGCTCCGCGCCGAGCGCGCCTATCTCGCGCGCCCCGAGCGCATCGAGGAGATGGCCCGCAAGATCGGCCTCGGCCCCATCGAGCCGCGCCAGTACGAGCCGCTGACTGCAGCAGGTGAGCGGCACAAATGAAACGGAGGCCTGAACCGCTACGTGTCGGGCCCGCGCTGGCGGCGCGGTCCGGTGCGCCGCGCGCTTCCGGCCACGGCGCACACATCGAGCTGCCGCGCGAGCGCACGTGGCTCATGCATGCTGCGATCGCCGCGGTCTTCATTGCCATTGCCGGCCAGACCGTACGGCTCGCGGCGAGCGGCGAGACGGAGACGCGGCTCGCGCGCGCCGAGCCGCTCCATCAGACCTATATCCGCCCCGATATCGTCGACCGGCGCGGAAACCTGCTCGCGACCGATGTCGATGCAGCATCGCTGTTCGCCGATCCGGCCATGGTTCGCGATGCCGACCTGACGGCGGAGAAGCTCGTGGCGCTCTTTCCCGAGCTCGATGCCACAGAGCTCCGCCGCCATCTTGCCGACAGCACGCGCCGTTTCATGTGGATCAAGCGCGGCCTGACGCCCATCGAGGCACAACGCGCGCACGACCTCGGCATTCCCGGTCTCGGTTTCCGTCGCGAGCCGCGCCGCGTGTACCCGACGCGCTACCTGACCTCGCATATCATCGGTCATGTCGACGTCGACAACCGCGGCATTTCAGGCATTGAGCGGCATATCGACGAGATCGGCGAGACGGACGCGGCTGCAGCACCGCGGCGCTCGCAGCGTGAGCCGGTGCGTCTCTCGATCGATCTCGGCGTGCAGAATGCCGTTGCCGATACGCTCGCCGATGCCATGAAGCAGTACAAGGCGCAGGGAGCCTCCGGCGTGATCCTCGATGCGGCAAGCGGCGAGATCATCGCTTCCGTATCGCTGCCCGACCAGGACCCGCAAAAGTTCTCCGGCGCCGATGACGACGACCGCAAGGACCGCGTCATGGCCGGCGTGTTCGAGCTCGGCTCGATCGCGAAGACCGTCACGCTCGGCCTGGCGCTCGATGATCTCGGCGCCTCGCTCACGCGCATTTACGACACGCGCGAGCCCCTGCGCTTCGGCCGCTACACGATCGCGGAGCAGTATCCGCCCGGCCGCCCGCTGACACTTGCTGAAATTCTCGTTCGCTCGTCGAACGTCGGCGCAGGCCTCATCGCCATGGAAGCCGGCGTGGCGCGTCAGCGCGCCTTCCTCGATCGCCTCGGCCTGCTCGATACGATCCGCACTGAGGCGGGCCCCGTGGCGAAGCCGCTGCTCCCTTCGCACTGGGGCTCACTCGAGGGTGTGACGATCGCCTATGGCCACGGTCTTGCGGTTGCACCGCTGCAGTTCGCGGCTGCAGCCGCCGGGCTCGTCAATGGCGGGATCAAGGTGCGCCCGACGATGATCCGGCAGGAGGCCGTGCCGTCGGGTGAGGCGCGCGTCGTCTCGCCAGCCACCAGCGCCGCCATCCGCGAGGCCTTGCGCCAGGCCGTGATCAACCAGCACGGCACGGGGCGTCGCGCGGAGCTGGAGGGCTACGAGATCGGCGGCAAGACGGGCACGGCCGAGCAGCCTGGGAAAGGCGGCTACAAGGAAAAGACGGTCATCTCGTCGTTCTTCGCCGTGCTGCCGGCATCGGCGCCGCGCTATGTGCTGCTGCTGTCACTCTTCGAGCCGCAAGGGACCGCGGAGACCAAGGGCAAGATCACGGCGGGTCTCAATGCGGCGCCGATGACCGCACGCCTCATTGCGCGCATCGGTCCGATGCTGGACCTGCTGCCGGATCGTGTCGCGGGCGCGAATTGAAGTCTCAAAAAGACGGGGGCTCCGGGGGTGTCCCCCGGGCGGGGTTGAAGGGGCGGCAGCCCCTTTCGCGTCGCAGGCGCGAATAGTGATCGCTTCGCGAGCGGGGCTCGCGCCCCGCACCCCCGCCGGGGGAAGTATCCCCCGGACCCCCTCTTTTTTGGACTCTAGCGCGCCTTCCACCGCTCAAGCGCGGCGTCATCGCTCTCGCGCGCATCGACCCAGCGGCCGGCGCCGCTCGCGTCCGTTTCCTTCTTCCAGAAGGGGGCGCGGGATTTGAGGTAGTCCATGAGGTAGGCGGCGGCCTCGAATGCGGCGTGCCTGTGCGCTGATGCCGTGACGACCAGCACGATGTTCTCGCCGGGTGCGAGCGTACCGATGCGATGGACGATGCGCGTTCCCTGCAGCGGCCAGCGGGCGTGCGCCTCGGCCTCGACGCGGGCAAGCTCCGCCTCGGTCATGCCGGGATAGTGCTCGAGCGTCATGGAGGAGAGTTCCGCGCCCTCATTCTTCCCGCGTACGGTGCCCGTGAACGTGACGATCGCGCCGATGTCCGTGCGGCCGCTCGTGAGGGCCGCGACCTCGCGAGTGATATCGAAATCCTCGGCCTGGACGGAGACGCTCATTAGCTCATCCTCCCGTGACGGGCGGGAAGAAGCCGATCTCGCGCGCGCCGGCAATGGGGGCTTCCTGGCGGACGTGGGCGTGGTCGATGGCGGCGCGGATGACCTCGGCGCGCTCGAAGGCCGAGGCATACTCGGGACCGCGCGTTTGCAGCCATCCGATGAGATCGGCGACGGTCGTGACCCCGCGCGGGACGTCCAGCACCTCCTCGGAGCGGCCGACCCGTTCGCGCAGCCAGGCGAAATAGCGAAGTGTTACGGTCATGGACTTCCTTCCCCCTCTCCCCATTCCTTCAATGGGGAGAGGGCCGGGGTGAGGGGCGGGAGTTTGCGCAAGCGCTTGCGTATGCCGCCGCCCCTCATCCTAACCTTCTCCCCGTAAGAACGGGGAGAAGGAAAACTTCAATTGTCTATGGCGTGGCGCACTGCGGCCTTGAGGTAGTCGTAGCCGGTCCAGAGCGTCAACAGGGCCGCTGCCCACAAAAGCATGGTGCCGGTCAGCGTCACGCCCGAAATGAGCTTTTCGCCTGCCGGGCCAGCCAGAAGCACGCCGAGGGCCAGCATCTGCACGGTGGTCTTCCACTTGGCGAGGCGCGTGACGTGCACCTTGACGTTCAGCTCGGCCAGGTACTCGCGCAGGCCCGAGACGAGGATCTCGCGGCAGAGAATAATGATGGCCGCCCAGATGGTGATGTAGTCGATGGTCCCGTCATTGACGAGCAGCAGGAGCGCGGTGCCGACCAGCAGCTTGTCGGCGATCGGGTCGAGCATCCGCCCGAGGGTCGACTGCTGCGCGAGAATGCGCGCGAGATAGCCGTCGAGCCAGTCGGTCAGGCAGGCAAGCGTGAAGATCGAGAGGGCGGCCCAATGGGCATTGTCGCCTTCGAGCAGGAGGAAACACGCTGCCATCAGCGGTACGGCAACAATCCGCCCGTAGGTCAGGACGTTCGGCAGCGTCGTCAGCGTCGTCGGGCGCGTGGCGGTGCGTTCCATGGCTTCTTTTGCTACACCATCGGCGATCACAGTCAAAGACCGCCAGCCGCCATGCAGCCCTGCAGGCCGGATGCCGCACCGCACGAAGTTGTGACTTGCCGAAGGGGCGGGCCGCGGCGGCCCGCCGGGGCTCAGATTTTCTGATTATATTCGCCGACTTCGGGGAAGGCGCGCAGCCGCCCGTCGATGTCGGCGAAAATGGCGCGCTGGGCCGCCTCGGAGGTCGGGCTCTCGACGACCACGACCAGCTCGGGCTTGTTGGACGAAGCCCTGACGAGACCCCAGGTGCCGTCCTCCAGCACCACGCGCACGCCGTTGACGGTGATGAGGTCGCGGATCGCCTGGCCGGCGATCTTCTCGCCCTTGGCGGCCGCATCCTGGTAGGTTTTCACCATCTTCTCGACGATGCCGTATTTTTTCTCGTCGGCGCAGTGGGGCGACATGGTCGGCGACTGCCAGGTCTGCGGCAGGTCGCGCTGGAGATCGGCCATGGTCTTGCTCGGACTCCGGTCGAGCATGTCACAAACGGCCAGCGCCGCGACGAGACCGTCGTCATAGCCGCGCCCGAGCGGCGGCTGGAAGAAGAAGTGGCCCGACTTCTCGAAGCCGACGAGCGCCTTCTGCTCGTGCGTGTAGCGCTTCATGTAGGAGTGGCCGGTCTTCCAGTAGAGGGCCTTGGCGCCGTTCTTCTTGAGCACGGGATCGGTCAGGAAGAGGCCGGTCGACTTGACGTCAGCGACGAAGACCGCGTTCGGATGCAGGGCCGAGAGGTCACGCGCAAGCATGACGCCGACCTTGTCGGCGAAGATCTCGTGGCCCTCGTTGTCGACGACGCCGCAGCGATCGCCGTCACCGTCGAAGCCGAGGCCGACATCGGCCTTATGCTCGAGCACGGCCGCGCTCATGGCGTGCAGCATCTCGAGGTCTTCGGGATTGGGGTTGTAGCGCGGGAAGCTGTGGTCGAGATTGCAGTCGAGCGGGACGACCTCGCAGCCGAGGGCCTCCAGCACTTTCGGGGCAAAGGCGCCGGCCGTGCCGTTGCCGCACGCGCACACGACCTTCAGCTTGCGCTTCAGCTTCGGCCGGTTCGCCAGCGCCTTCATGTAGCGCTCGGCCATGTCGGGCACGAAGATATAGCGGCCGCCGCCGGGGGCGTCATAGTTGCCGGAGAGCACGATCTCCTTCAGCTCGCTCATGTCGTCGGGGCCGAACGTGAGCGGCCGGGCGAGGCCCATCTTGATGCCGGTCCAGCCATTGTCGTTGTGGCTCGCCGTGACCATGGCGACGCCCGGCACATCGAGATCGAACTGCGCGAAGTAGGCCATAGGCGAGAGCGCGAGGCCGATGTCGTGCACCTCGGTGCCGCCCGCGAGGAGGCCGGTGATCAGCGCCTGCTTCACTGAGGCGGAGTAGGAGCGATAATCGTGGCCCGTCACGATGCGCAGCGGCACGCCGCGCCGGCGGAAGAGCGCCGCAAGCCCGAGCCCGATGGCATTGAGACCCATGAGGTTGATCTCATTGGGAAAGAGCCAGCGCGCGTCATACTCGCGAAAGCCGGTCGGCTTCACGAGGGGCAGGGTTTCGAACTCGGGCGTATTGGGTTTCAGGTCGGGGCGGGGCTTCGGCAGCATCATATGATCGTTTTCCTCGTCAGGAACGCGCACCCCGGCCTGTGGTTTCACCACAGAGCCGGGCGACGGCATTCCGACCCAGTAATCGCGTTTGGGGTTATAGGTCCGATTTCGGACGGATCGATGGCGCCTTTCGCCCCCGGAAGTCAAGGCGCTAGTGTCCCGATTCCGAAGTTCGCCCCACCCCGATGCCGGCGTTCTGAGCGAACTTCGGAAACAATAGGGACACTAGAAGCACAAACCTGCTCGCGTGCTTCAGATCGAGAAATTCGCTCGGTACCGGGCCGCGAGATGAGGCGAATTTCCCGATCATCACGCGACGCGGCGCGGGGCTAGGGGCGGCCGTTTACCGCCCGTAAAGGAACTCGGGAAGCCAGAGCGCAATCGAGGGGAAGAGGATGATCAGGATCAGCGCCAGAAGCTGGAGCCCCATGAACTGCATCATGCCCTTGTAAATGTCGCTCAGAGACCATTCCGGCACCACGCCTTTCAGGAAGTAGGCGGATAGCGCGACGGGCGGAGACAGCCAAGCGGTCTGCAGGTTCACCGCGATCAGGATGCCGAACCAGGTCTTGTCGAAGCCGAGCTTGTCCACGAGCGGCAGCAGGAACGGCACCACAATGAGGACGATCGGCACCCACTCGAGCGGCCAGCCGAGCACGAAGATCACCGCCATGATGATGAAGAGGAGGACGTAGCGGTTGAGCTCGAGCTGGAGCAGCGCCTCGGTCAGCATGGTCGGCGTGCCGAGGCGGGCGAACACGGCGCCGAAGAAGTTCGATGCGGCGACGAGGAACAGGATCAGCACCGAGATCTCGAGCGTCTTGATCAGGGCGTCGGAGAAATTCCGGAACGTGAGGCGTCCATAGACGGCCGCGAGCACCAGCGCGCCGGCGGCGCCGAAGCCCGCGCCCTCCGTTGGCGTGGCGAGGCCGAAGATGATGCTGCCGAGCGCGGCCATGACGAGGGCAGCAGGCGGCACGAGGCCCGCGAAGAAATCGGACCAGACCTCGCTCATGCTCTTCGCGCGGAGCTCTTCCGGGAGAGGCGGCCCGAGTGCCGGATTGAGCCAGCAGCGGAACATCGCATAGCAGGTGAACAGCGTTGCGAGCAGCAGGCCCGGCAGGATCGCCGCAGCGAAGAGCGTCGTCACCGGCACTTCGAGCACCGGCCCCATGACGACGAGCATGATGCTCGGCGGGATGAGAATGCCGAGCGTGCCGCCGGCCGCGATGAGGCCCGACGAGAGGCGCACATCGTAGCCCGATCGGATCATCGGCTGCCCGGCCATGATGCCGAGAATGGTGACGGAGGCGCCGACGATTCCGGTTGCCGCGGCGAAGATCGTCGCAACGAACATCACGGCGAGATAGAGCGACCCGCGCACGTTCGCGAGCAGCTTCTGGACGCTGCTGAACAGGCGCTCCATGAGGTTCGCCTGCTCCATCATCACGCCCATGAAGATGAAGAGCGGGACGGCGGCGAGCGTCTGCTCCATCATGGTCGCGTTGAACTGGAGCGTCAGCAGGTAGAACACCAGCGGACCGAAGCCCCAGTACCCGAAGACGATGCCGAGAAAGAGCAGCGTGAAGGAGATCGGGAAGCCGATGAAGATGGCGAACAGCATCGCCCCGACCATCAACAGTCCGATGAGCTCGGGGGTCATGCGCCAGGCCACTTTCCGTGTTTGGCCGCGTAGGCGGCTCTGAGTGTTTCTGCGAAGCCCTGCAGGGTCAGGAGCGCGATGCCGATGGGAAGCGACATGCGAACCGGGCCCAGAAGCGGCGCCCAGGCCGTATCCATGCCGCGCTCTCCGCGCACGAGCGAGGTCAGCGCCCAGTCACTGCAGACCCAGAGCAGGATGATCATCGTCGGGAAGAAGAAGACGATATAGAGCACGAGATCGACCGTGCCTTGCGTGCGGGCCGACCAGTTGCGGTAGAGAAAATCCGAGCGGATGTGCACGCCTTTGGAGAGGGCGTAGCCGGCGCCGAGGACGAACATGGCGCCATAGAGAAAGCGGCTCATGTCGTAGGCCCACACGGTCGGCGCCGTGAAGACGTAGCGCGCAATGACCTCGTACATCATTGCGAAGATCAGCGGCACGGTGAGCCAGGCGAAAATGCGCCCGGCCCAAAGGTTCAGCGTGTCGATTGCCGTGATCGTGCCGGCCATCCAGCGCGGCATGTCGGAAGGCAACCCACCGCCTTCCCGACGGCTCGCAATGAGCTCGTCGTTAAGCTCCGGCGTCGCCTCTGGTCCCTTGGACATTCGCCCACCCCCTCGCACGCCCTCGGATCGCGCGCAGCGCATCGCTCACAGGAGCCGGCACAATCGAGACGCGCCGGCAGCCAAAGTTTCCGGCGACTGCGGAGTACCCGCAGCCGCCGCTCATGCGCTATTTCTTCTCGAGAGAGGCCGCGTAGGCGCCGGTGAGGCCGGCATTGGCCTTCTGCGCGCGGGCCCAGAACGGGATCGCGACGTCGGCAAAGTTCCGCTGGCTGTCCCATACCTTCTTGAAGAACGGGTTTTCGGAGGCGTGCTTCTCGAAGGCCTTCTTGGCGGCCTCGCCGTACTCCTTGAAGTAGGCGTCGGGCGTTGCATGGATCTGCACGCCGTGCTTCTCGGTCAGCTCCTTGAGCGCCTTGCCGTTCTCGGAAATGCGGTAGGAGTGGGCCTTCATGAGCGCGGCGTTGGCAGCGACCTCCATGGCCTTCTGCTGATGCGGCGACATGCGCTTCCAGACATCACCGTTGAGGTACATGTCGGCGTTCACGACGTTCTGGTGCAGACCTTCGAGATAGTAGTGCTTCAGCACCTTCTGGAAGCCGAAGACCATGTCCGGCTTCGGGCAGCACCACTCGGCAGCATCGATCACGCCCTTCTCGAGGGCCGGCAGGATGTCGCCGCCGCCCATGGCGACCGAGGCGACGCCGATATCGCGGTAGATCTGGCCGGGAATGCCGGGCGGTGTTCGGAAGCGCAGCTTCCGGAAGTCCGCCATATCCTTGATCGGGTTCTTGAACCAGCCGAGCGCCTCCGGGCCGACCGGCTGAAGGATGAAGCCCTTCACATTGACCTTCATCTCTTTCCAGAGCTCGTCATAGAGCTCCTTGCCGCCGCCGTACTGGAACCAGGCGAGCCAGGCGAGATTGTCGAGCCCGACGCCCGAGCCGGCGGCCGGCGAGCCGAACAGCGTCGCGGCCGGATGCTTGCCCGACCAGTAGTGCGTCCAGGCGAAGCCGCCTTCGATGAGGCCCTTGTCGACGGCGTCGAGCGTGTCGTTGACGGCGACGACCGCGCCCGCCGGCAGGACTTCCATCGTCACGGTGTTGTTCGTCAGCGCGGCGACGTCGGCGGCGAAGTCCTTGAGCATGGTGACTTCGTCGGCCGAGGTCGGGATCACCGACTGGATGCGGATCTTGATCGGCTTGTCCTGCGCGAGCACGGCCGGCGCGAAGGCCGAGACACCGAGAGCGAGCGCGCACGCAGCGCCCACCGCAAAATTGCGGATCGACATAGGTAGGGTACCTCCCTGCTTGCGCGCGGCCAGCGTTCTCAGTGTGCCGGCTCGCTCTCGCGCGATCACTTGTTTCGCGTCGCGGCCACCCACCCGGGAAGGTCTGCGATGCGAGAAGAAAGGTCTCATTATTTTGATCTTCGATCAAGACGGCTTCGCTGGTCGCGAACGGCAGCGCGTGTTGTGCAGCGCAGCATGAGCCGCGACGCCGTCTCGCCGGCCATGCCTTGGCCGCGCCCGGCCGAGAATGCAGGAAATGCCTTGTTTCCGGGGATTTCCGTACGCTCAGTCGACGGATGCAAAAAGCAAAACGTGCGACCGCCGGGGGAGGCGATCGCACGTCGATCAGAAGCGCAGCGAAATTCTATTGCAGAAATTGATCGCTAGATCAGCTTCGCCAGGGCGACCGCGGTGTCGCTCATGCGGTTCGAGAAGCCCCACTCGTTGTCGTACCAGGTGAGGATGCGCACGAGATTGCCGTCCATGACCTTCGTCTGATCGAGGGCGAAGGTCGAGGAATGCGGATCGTGATTGAAGTCGATCGAGACGTTCGGCTGGCTCGTGACGCCGAGAATACCCTTGAGCGGGCCCTTCGCGGCGGCGGCCTGCACGGCCTCGTTGATCTCCTTCACTGTCGTCGCGCGCTTCGCCACGAACTTGAGATCGACGACCGACACGTTCGGCGTCGGCACGCGGATCGAGACGCCATCGAGCTTGCCATTGAGCTCAGGCAGCACGAGGCCGACGGCCTTGGCAGCACCCGTCGAGGTCGGGATCATCGAGAGCGCGGCAGCGCGTGCGCGATAGAGATCCTTGTGCATGGTGTCGAGCGTCGGCTGGTCGCCCGTGTAGGCGTGGATGGTCGTCATGAAGCCCTTCTCGATGCCGACGGCGTCGTTCAGCACCTTGGCGACGGGCGCCAGGCAGTTCGTCGTGCACGAGGCATTCGAGATGACGAGATGATCCTTCGTCAGCTTGTCGTGGTTCACGCCGTAGACGACCGTGAGATCGGCGTTGTCGGCGGGCGCCGAAACGATGACGCGCTTGGCGCCGGCCGTGAGATGCGCCGAGGCCTTTTCCTTCGACGTGAAGATGCCCGTGCACTCGAGCGCGATCTCAACGCCGAGATCCTTGTGCGGGAGCTCAGCCGGATTGCGCACGGCCGTGACCTTGATCGGGCCGGTGCCGACGTCGATCGTGTCGCCCGAAACTTTCACCTCGCCGGGGAAGCGGCCGTGCACGCTGTCGAAGCGCATGAGGTGGGCGTTGGTCTCGACCGGGCCGAGGTCGTTGATGGCGACGACCTGGATGTCCTTGCGACCGCTCTCGACGATGGCGCGCAGGATATTGCGCCCGATCCGTCCGAACCCGTTGATAGCGACTTTTACGGCCATGGCTCTGCTCCCGCGTGGATGGTGTTGGAAACGGTCGGCGGCCTTGCGGCGCCGTCGAGGATGCTGTGCAACGGAGGCGGGAAAATGCCCGGAAACGCGCCTCCGACGCGCGGCAATATGGGCCGCAGCCATACCGCGAAGCCCCAGGCCCGCGCAAGGCCAGGGCGGGAAGGGGCCTATGCCTTGGTTGATGAACGCGCCGTCAGCGGCGTGGTTGCCGAAAAGTCATGGGAGGGCAGCGTTTGCCACTCAGCGTTGTACCTTCCAATTGGCCCAGGTGGGGCGCTCCATCTCGAAGAGGTCGTTCGTCCGCGTGTACCACCGGGCCCCGTGCATCCCGCCGATCAGCCGAAAGGCGGGCGTATCGAGCAGGGGCTCACGCGGACTGATCACAAACCTGTCCGCGACGTGCGCCTGGACAATGCGGCCGACGATGAGCACCTGGTTGGGGCTCAGCGGCACCGAACTGTGGATCCGGCATTCGAGCGATACGGGGCTCGCCACAATTCGAGGCGGCCGCACCTTGATCGAGGGCCCGGCTTCGAGGCCTGCGAGCACGAGCTCATCCACATCCTGGGGGGCGTCGATGCAGGTAATGTTCATCGCCTCGGCCAGGTCTTCCGAGACGAGGTTCACCACGAACTCGCCGGTGGCGAGAATGTTGCGCCCGGTATCTTTCATCTGGCCATCAGGCGTCGGCAGAACGGTGACGGTCACGACGGGCGGATCGATACCCGCGATGCTGAAGAAGGTATAGGGCGCCGCATTGCAGGCACCCGTCGGCGATGTGGTCGTGATCAGGGCGATGGGGCGCGGTACGACGGTGCTGGTGAGGAAGGTGAAGCAATCCGTTGGACTCATGCGCTCGAAATCGAATTCCATGAAGCGCCCCTCCAGGGTGAAATGAAGTTCCGCTTATTTCACCAATATGCCCCAGGTGGGTTCCGCACGCATCACCGTCGCTGCTCGGCCACTAGCTCATCTGCCGCAGGATGAACCGCTGGATCTTGCCGCTCGGGGTCTTCGGAAGCTCGGCGAGATAAGCGATTTCGCGCGGGAAGGCGTGGGTCGCGAGGCGGCGGCGCACGTGCTCCTGCAATTCCGCGGTCAGCTCCGGTGAGCCGCTGTGCCCGGCCTTGAGCACGATGAAGGCCTTCACGATCTCGGTGCGCTCCGGGTCGGGCTTGCCGATCACGCCGACCTCGGCGACGGCGGGATGCTCGATGAGCGCGCTTTCGACATCGAAGGGGCCGATGCGGTAGCCGGCGGACGTGATGATGTCGTCGCTGCGGCCGACGAAGAAGAAGTGGCCGTCGGCATCGCGCATCATGGTGTCGCCGGTGAGATACCAGTTGCCCTGGATGGCCGGCGTCTCGGCGCGCCAGTAGCCCCTGAAGGTATTGAGCGGCGAACGGCTCATGTCCACGGCGAGAATGCCGGGCGTGCTTGTGGCTGCGGGCTTCAGGTCTTCGCCGAGCACTTCAAGATGGAAGCCCGGCATGGCATAGCCGGCCGAGCTCTCTTTCTCGGCGTGCTGGATGGCGTGGTGGTTGTTGACGAGCATGGCCGTCTCGGTCTGCCCGTAGTGATCCTTCAGCGGCACGTTGAGCGCGCTCTTCGCCCATCGCGCCACTTCGGGGTTCAGCGGCTCGCCCGCGCTCGAGGCAACGCGCAGCGTGCCGGCCGCGACTTTCGCCGCCTCGGGTCCGGCGGCCATGAGCAGCCGATAGGCCGTCGGTGCGCCCGCGAAATTCGTGATCCGCAGATCGCGCACGATCCGCATGGTCGCTTCGACCGTGAAGCCGCCCTCGTAGAAGGTCGTCGTGTGGCCGAGCAGGAGCGGGCCGATCAGGGCGTAAAGCATTCCATAGGCCCAGCCTGGATCGGCGATATTCCAGTAATTGTCCTCTGCGCGAAGATCGATCGCATCGCGCATGTAGATGCCGACCGGCAGCAGCATGGCGAGCGGATAGAGTACGGCCTTGGGTTTGCCCGTCGTGCCGGACGTGTAGAGCAGCACGAACGGATCATCGCCCTGGAGCATGAGCGGCGCCGTGCCGGTCGGCTCGTCGGCCAGAATGCGCGGGAGCGTGCCGGGCGTGGCGCCGGTTCTGTCGACCTCGATGATCGGCGGGCAGCCCTGCACGTCATCGAGCTTCGAGCGGTTCGCACGGTCGGTGATGACGAGCTTCGCGCCGCTGCCGCTGTCGCCGACAATGCGCGTTTCGATGGCCTTGGGGCCGAAGGCGGTGAACAGCGGCTGATAGACGGCGCCCGCGCGCCAGGTGCCGAGCACGACCGTCAGCAGCTCGGGAATGCGGGGCAGCAGGCCGGCAACGATGTCGCCTTTGCCGATGCCGCGTTTTTTCAGCAGGCTGGCGAACCGCTCCGAGTCCGCCTTCAGCGTCTCGAAGGTGACCGTCTCGCGCTGCATTTCGCGGCCGATCCATTCGAGCGCGACGTGGCCACCTGACGCCCACCGGTCGCAGCACTCGATTGCCGCATTGAGGCCCGCATCGAGCCGGCCCTGGAGAAGGTCCTTCTCGGCCGAAGCCACCGACATTTCCCGATGAACGGTCTGGTAGTCGCGCATGGAAGTCCTCCCGAGGTCGAGACGGTGCCTGCTGCACCTGTTTGGGCCGAGCTTAGGCCGTCGGGGGCCCATGAGGAACACCCATGGACATTCCGACGAGATCCGCGCGAAGCGTTGACGCCACGCCCTCACGTCCATAGGGTTCGCCACCTGTCCGAGGCCCCAGGGAGAGGGCGGTGCCTGCTGCGCCGCCGCACGCCGTCATGACCATTCCGAATACCCATCTGGGGATCAACCCCGACGAGATCGCGGTCGCGCACGCCTGCCGCGCCTGGCCTTTCGAGGAGGCCCGGAGGCTGATCGCCCGGCTCGACCGGCTCAAGCGGGATACGGAGACGCCCGTCCTGTTCGAGACCGGCTATGGTCCCTCGGGCCTGCCGCATATCGGCACGTTCGGCGAGGTCGCGCGCACGAGCATGGTCCGCCACGCCTTCGAGGTGCTGACCGAGGGGCGCGTCAAGACGCGGCTCGTCTGCTTCTCCGATGACATGGACGGCCTGCGCAAGGTCCCCGGCAATGTGCCGAACGGCGATCTGCTCACGGCCAATCTGGAGAAGCCGCTGACGAGCGTGCCCGATCCCTTCGGCACGCACGAGAGCTTTGCGCACCATAATAACGCGCGGCTGCGCGCCTTCCTCGACCAGTTCGGCTTCGAGTACGAGTTCATGTCCGCGACGACGACCTACAAGTCGGGCGCCATGGATGCGACGCTGCTGCGGATGCTCGAGGTCTATGACCAGGTCATGGACATCATCCTGCCGACGCTCGGGCCGGAGCGCCGCGCGACCTACTCGCCCTTCCTGCCGATCTCGCCGCGCACGGGCCGCGTGCTCCAGGTGCCGATGATCGAGCGCAACGCGAAGGCCGGCACGGTCGTCTACATCGATCCCGATACGGGCGAGAAGGTCGAGACGAAGGTCACGGGCGGTGCCGTCAAGTGCCAGTGGAAGGCCGACTGGGCGCTACGTTGGGTCGCGCTCGGCGTCGATTACGAAATGGCCGGCAAGGACCTGATCGACTCGGTCACGCTGTCCTCGAAGATCTGCCGCGCGCTCGGCAGCACGCCGCCCGAGGGCTTCAACTACGAGCTTTTCCTCGACGACAAGGGCCAGAAGATCTCCAAGACCAAGGGCAATGGTCTCTCCATTGAGGAGTGGCTCACGTACGCGAGCCCGGAGAGCCTCTCACTCTTCATGTACCAGAAGCCGAAGACGGCGAAGCGCCTGTACTTCGATGTGATCCCGCGTGCGGTCGACGAGTACCTGACGTTTCTCGGCAAGTACCATTCGGAGCCGCCGAAGCAGCGGCTCGACAATCCCGTATGGCACATCCACACGGGCCATCCGCCCGCGGCCGAGCTGCCGATCTCGTTTGCGCTGCTCCTGAACCTCGTCTCGGCGTCGAACGCGCATGACGCGGGCGTGCTCTGGGGCTTCATCAAGCGCCATGTGCCGGGCGCGAGCCCCGAGCGCTATCCGCTGCTCGACAAGCTCGTTGGCTATGCGGTGCGCTACTACGAGGACTTCGTAAAGCCGGAAAAGAAGTTTCGCGCGCCGACTGCAACCGAGGCCGCGGCGCTTCAGGCGCTCGATCAGGCGCTCGCCGAGGCGCCCGCAGAGGCCGATGCCGAAACTTTGCAGAATATTGTCTACGAAGCGGGCAAGGCGAACGGCTACGACAAGGACACGCTGCGCGACTGGTTCCGCGCCATCTACGAAGTGTTGCTCGGCCAGTCGCAGGGGCCGCGTTTCGGTTCTTTCATCGCGCTTTACGGCGTCCCGGAAACCCGGCGTCTCATCGAGGATGGTCTCGCCGGCCGCCTGCGCGCGGCCTGAGGTTCACGGCTGGGCGGCCATCTCAATTTGGTGGCCGCCTTAACCTCCATGCGAGGTCGCAATCTCCCTCTGCCCACATTTCTGAATATCGTGTTAGTCTCGGGTCATAAGCCCGATGAACGGGCACTGATTCGTCCGTCGTGCTGGCGGGGGAGCGTACCCGGTGGGCTGAAGGCGCGGCCTCGAGGCGGCGTGCGTTTGCCATGGGGCCTGGCCAGAAATAGGAGGGGCTATGAAAACCATCCTCGTGCCGTGTGACCAAAGCGACAGCATGCCGTCCGTGCTGGCGACCGCCGATCAGCTTGCATCGAAGTTCGAGAGCCTCATCGAGGGCATTGCGCTCCGCCCGGTTCATGTCGAGATCGTCGCGCCGGATCCGATCGTCGCTGTCACGTTTCCACCTGCCGACTGGAACGACGGTGGCTACGTGGCCAAGGCGCGCGAGGGCTTCGACAACTACTTCGCCGGCCGCCAGACGCCGCGGCGGCGCTGGAAGGCAGGCGCCTCGGTCGACGATGCCGGTCTCGGCTCCCTCTCGCGCGTCTATGACATCACCGTCCTCGGCCGTCCGACGAATGAAGCGACCGGCCCGCGCATGACGACGCTCGAGGGCGTGCTCTTCGAGAGCGGCCGCCCCGTGCTGATTGCGCCGCCGAGGCCGCCGAAGTCCTTCGGCGATACGATCGTCATCTCCTGGAACCGCTCGACGGAGCAGGCCCGCACGAACGCCGATGCGCTGCCGCTCCTGAAGCTCGCCAAGTCCGTCGTCGTGCTCACCATGGAGGGCATCACGGTGCCCGGGCCATCGGGCGAGCAGTGCTGTGACTGGCTGGCCGGGCACGGCATTCATGCGCGCGAGCTGACCCTCGGCCTCGAGGGGCGGAAGCCCGGCGATGCGCTGATGGAAGAGGCGACGAAGCTCGGTGCGGATCTCATCATCAAGGGCGCCTATACGCAGAGCCGCTTGCGTCACATGATCTTCGGCGGCGCGACGAGCCATCTGCTCGCCCACGCCCAGATCCCGGTCCTCATGGCACACTGAGCCGATCGTCGCGGCGATCAATAGAATTCGGATTGTACCCTGAAGCGATGGAGGCTGTGATGGTCTGGTGTCGTGTGGTTGCTCTGTGCCTGATTGCCTTCGCGAGTATACCGGCGCTGGCGCAGGATCCGATCAAGACGGACGGCGACAAATACAAGCTGAAATTCGAGAACGAGCGCGTCCGCGTTCTCGAGTACCGCGACATGCCGGGTGAGAAGACGAACCAGCACCACCATCCGGCCTTCGTGCTCTATGCGCTCGGGCCCTTCAAGCGGACCATCACATTGCCGGACGGCAAAGTGCTGAGCCGCGAGTTCAAGGCAGGTGACGTGCTCTACTCCGACGCGCAGACGCACATCGGCGCGAACATCGGGGATACGCCGACCCACGTCATCATCGTCGAGTTCAAATGAAATGTGGCCGGAAGCCTTTCGGCTTCCAGCCACGAGCATGAACCGAGCAGGACGGAAGCCGATTACTTCGGCTTCCACTCCTTGGCGGCCTTGATGACCGCTGCCTGATCGAACTTGTTGATGTCGTCGAGCAGCGAATTGTCGAGGACGTCCTTCGCCGAGGCCTTCTCCTTGATCGTGCCGTTCGCCAGCAGCCAGTCGAAGTAGGCCTGATAGTTCTCGACGAGGTTTTCACCCCACTTCTTCGCACCGACCGACTCGAGGCGCCACGACACCGCGCGGGCGTTGAGCGTCGAGATGTCTTGTGCGAGCGCCGTCGCCTCGTCCTTGCTGGTCGACTTCGTCTGCGGCCACATCTCCCACAGCAGACGGATGGCGGCCTCGGGATTGTTCAGCGCGAACAGCGTGCCCATGGCATAGCCCTGGGCGATCGCGACGGCCTCCTTCCGGTTCTTCACCAGCGTGTCTTCCATCGCGATGAAGCCGTTCGACGGGAACTTGTCGATCGAGGGATGCTTCAGGCGGCGCAGCTTCACGCCCGCGTTCTCGACGAGCGCGTACTGCGTGTCGAACTGCGAGAGCGCGTCGACCGAGCCATTGCGGACGAGGGCGGCCGTCTGGCCGGCTTCACCCGCGACAACGACCGAGATGTCCTTGTCGGGATCCATGCCCTCTTCTTTGGCAAGGGCGCGGACGATGATGGCGCTGGCAGACGCCATGCCGATCACGCCGATCTTCTTGCCCTTGAGGTCCTTCATGGACTGGATCTTGCTGTCGGCGGGGACGGCAAGGCCATAGATGTTGCCGAGATAGGCCGTGTAGTACGTCTTGATCTTGGCGCCCTGGGCGCGCATGACGGTGACGGGCTCGACGGACGGCAGCGCGAGCATGGTCTCGCCCGTCGCGACGAACTTGGCGCAGTCGCCCGAGCCCGGCAGCGGCACGAGCTCGACCTTCACGCCCATCTTCTCGTACCAGCCGAGCTTCGTGGCGATTGCGAACGGTGCCGCCGCCGAGCTGATGGTGCGCGCGCACCAGCCGACGCGCACAGTCGTCTGCGCCTCGGCCGCCGTGACCGCAAGGAGGCTGCCGACAACGGCAAGCCCCAAGCTCACTCCAAGCAATTTCCTCATACCGAACCTCCTTTTTTGGACGTGTTAGCTGTTTCCTCGCCCGTATTCGCCGTCTCCCAGAAAAGAAGGTGGCGGCGGGCCAAGTTTACAATCCCATTCAGAACGAGACCGAGCAGCGACAAGATCAGCAGGATCGAGAACTGGCCGGCCACGTCCATATTGAAGTTCATGCTCTGGATCAGCATCCCGAGCCCTCGCTCTGCGCCGACGAACTCGGCGACGATCGCACCGATGAGCGCGAAGATCATCGCGATCTCGAGGCCGGCGAAGATGTAGGGCAGCGCATTGGGTAGCTGCAGCATGAAGAAGATCTGCGTGCGCGAGGCGGCGAGCGAGCGCATGAGATTGATGCGGTCCTCCTCCGCCGAGCGCAGGCCGACGATCGTATTCACCATCAGCGGGAAGAACGCGACGAGCGCCGCGTTGATGACCTTCGAGGTGAGGCCGAGGCCGAACCAGACGATAATCAGCGGCGCGAGCGCCACTTTCGGCATGGCCTGGAACATCACGATGAAGGGATAGAGGAAGTACTCGACCCGGCGGCTGAGCGCGACCACCGTGCCGAGCATGAAGGCGAGGATGGTGCCGACGAGGAAGCCGAGCAGCGTCTCCGTCAGCGTCACGAAGAAGTGCTGCGGATAGACGTTGCTCTTGATGCCATTGTACATCGCATAGAAGATCCGCGACGGCGCCGGCAGGATGTACTCGGGCACGCCGGTGATCTTGACGAGCACTTCCCACACCGCCAGGACGGCCGCGATCAGCAGCAGCCTCAGCATGAAATTCTTTGCGCCACCCATCAGTCCAATCCTCCATCGGCATTGAGCGCGACGCGGATGCGCTTCACGTAGGCACCGAAGGCCTCCGTATTCATGATGTCGAGAGGCCGCGGCCGCGGCAGGTCGACCTTGAAGACGTCGCCGATCTTGCCCGGACGCGCGGTCATGACGATCACGCGGTCGGCGAGATAGACCGCTTCCGATGTCGAGTGGGTGATGAAAAGAACCGTCTTGCCGCTTTCCATCCAGATGCGCTGGAGCTCGACGTTCATCGTCTCGCGCGTCATGGCGTCGAGCGCGCCGAACGGCTCGTCCATGAGCAGGATCGCCGGATCGTGGATGAGCGCGCGAATGATGCCGACGCGCTGCTGCATGCCGCCGGAGAGCTCGCGCGGATAGCGGTTCTCGAAGCCTTCGAGGCCGACGAGCCGGACGAGGTCCATGGCCCGCTTGCGCATCTTCTCCTTGTCGAGGCCCTGCACGTCGGCCGGCAGCAGGACATTCCCGAGCACCGTGCGCCACGGGAAGAGGACAGGGGTCTGGAACACGACGCCGATGTCGCGCCGCGCGCCGCGGATGGGCGTGCCGTTGAGCTTGGCTTGTCCTTCGCTCGGCGGCAGAAGCCCGGCGAGGATCTTGAGCAGGGTGGACTTTCCGCAGCCCGAGGGGCCGACGATCGAGATGAACTCGCCATCGGCAATGGAGAAGCTGATGTCTGAAAGCGCAAGGACGCCACTGGCACCCCCGCCGTACGTAAGAGACAGCCGATCGACGGCAATGACGTCGGTGCTGCTAGGCGAATCCATGCGGGCCGCTTGCGCGGCCCTATTCATCTCACTCAAAAGTCGTTCCTCCCGAGAACGGCGGATTGGACCCGGCGGACTGTTTCTTATTGTTCTTGGACGGACACGACCCGAGTCGCGATCCGGGCCGGGTAGCCAGTAAGGCTTTTTACTCCTTGCACGCAAAAAGGGGCATCTGGCAAGGGCCAATGCGCGGACAAGTCGCGGGCGCGCGATCGCGGCGAAATGCACCATAAGCCCGCGATCGCATGGCCGGTGCCGGGCGTGGATTTTTGCGTGCGCTTTGTAGATGAGATTACTGGAATATGACGGGCAAATTAGCCTTCGTCAGTGCTGCTGCACGCAGCTTGAGCCATTCCTCCGCGAACTTATCGTCGGGCACGGATTTGGCCTGCATTTCATTCCATGCTTCGGCGAGCACGTTCTGGCGCTTCACGAGCTCGGCGTTGTGCACGTCGTGCTCGGCCTTCCAGAGGCCCTTCTCCTTGAAGTAGCGGATCGCGCCGGGGTGATATGGCAGCACCCATTTCAAGTTCTGCACCGCGAGGCGGTAGCCATCCATGCCGGGCGCGTCGTCCTTGAGGTCCGCATAGTTCTCCATGACGGCCCTGGTGAGCCCGTAGGCCAGATCGTTCGGCGTGTCCGCCGCCGCGACTATGATCGGATAGGGATAGTTGTTGCCCTCGTAGGGGACCGCGTGCCTGTAGCCGGGGGCGACGGTCTTGATCATCGACTTCGACCACCAGGGCGCACGTTCGAGCGCGCGCTTCCACCCGGCCTCGTCGGAATGCGGCAGCGGCGGCAGGAAAAGACCCTGCGGCGAGTTGATGAGCTTGACGTAGTAGCTGGCGGCGGTGTTGCCCCACGCGGCATCGGCTTCACCGTTGATCACGGCCTGGATGGATTTGCCCCAGCCTGAAACCTCGATCTTCTGCACGTCATTCCACGTCAAGCCGGCGAACGCCAGCATGGCCTCGGTGTTCTGATTGAGCGTCGGCGAGCCGCGCACGAACGTGACCCGCTTGCCCTTGAGGTCCTCGGGCTTCCTGATGCCCGAGGTCTCACTGACCGCGAGCTGCTGGCCGTTCGTCCCGATGTTGTTGAAGAGGTTGAAGACGCGCTGCGGCCCCCAGGCCTTCGTGGCGAACATCAGCACGCCTTCCTGGGCGAAGTAGGCGCCGATGCCACACGCGCAAAGCTGCGACTGGCCTGTCTTCAGCGGCGTCTGGCGACCGATTTCGCCGCTGGCCGGAACGATGCCGAGCTCGGTGCCGTACTTCTTCTTGAGCAGGGCGCCGATGCCGATCGACTGCGCGTAGGCCGACGAGCCGCTCTCGTAGGTGCTCCACGAGATCTCTTTCGGCAGTTTCGCATCGCCCGCGTATCCCGGATGCAGAATGCCGATGGCCAGCGCGACCATCGCGCCGAGTACGACGAGCATGTTCCTACGGTCGAGCAGGCTCAGATCCTCCCGGATCCCGCTTGGGCGATCCTTGCCACCTCGCATGGTCCCCGCAAAAGCTTGATGTTGTCTCGGATCGAGGTCAACCATATTTGCTGACGGCCTATGGCCGCATGTGCGGTGTCAGTGACCTTCATTCGACGTAGAGTTCGCCGGGAGACGGCCATTCGGGGCTGAGGTTGATCCATGCTGCCCCACTAGCCGCGCCGGACGACAGTCCCATGAAGTGAGGAGCACTTGTCCTGATGTCGAACGACTTCGCCTGGCTCGGAGCTGCCGAGATCGCCGCCCTGATCCGCGACCGCAAAGCCTCGGCTGTCGAGGTCATGCGGGCGACCCTTCAGCGCGCCGAGAAGGCCCAGGCGGCGCTCAACTGCTTCATCACGATCTGTGCCGAAGAGGCGCTGCGCGATGCCAAGGCCGCGGACGAGGCCGTCGCGCGCGGCGATGCGGTGGGGCCGCTTCACGGGGTGCCGCTGCACGTGAAGGATCTCGTGAACACCAAGGGCGTGCGCACGACCTTCGCCTCGCATATGTACGCGGAAAATATTCCTGCTGCAGATGCGGTGTCGGTCGCGCGACTGAAGGCAGCCGGTGCGATCCTCATGGGCAAGACGACGACGCCGGAATTCGGGCACATGCCCTTTACCGAGGCGCCGCTCTTCGGCCGGACGTGCAATCCCTATGATGCTAGCCGCACGTGTGGCGGCTCCTCGGGCGGCGCGGCTGCGGCCATGGCCGTCGGCGTCGGCCCGCTCGCCATTGCCACCGATGCCGGCGGCTCGACGCGCATTCCGGCAGCCTGCTGCGGCGTCGTCGGCTTCAAGCAGTCGCTCGGTCTCGTGCCGCACGACATGGCGCCCGATACGTTCGGCAACATGTCCTACATCACGCCGACGACGCGCAATGTTATGGATACGGCGCTGATGCTCGAAGCCATGGGCGGCGCCGATCCGAGCGATATCCATTCCTTCGGCGCCTCGACGGAAGGTCTCGTCGAGGCTGCGCGCGGCGAGGGGACGCTCGATGGCCTGCGCATCGGCTGGCGCCCCTATGTCGGCAATACGGTCGTCGACAGCGAGATCCTCGCGCGCTGCGAGCAGGTGGCCGACGCGCTCGGCGATCTCGGCGCGATCGTCGAGCCCATGGGCGATGACATGGAGCCGACCGAGCCCATGTGGCTCGTCGTCTCGACCGCGCTCTGGAATGCGCGCTTTGCCGATCAGCTCCCGAAGTGGCGCGATAAGATGAGCCCGACGCTCGTGCGCCAAATGGCGGGCGGCGGCCAGCACACCGCCGAGATGCTCGCGCGCGCCGCACTTCAGCGTACGGCCATCTATCGGAAGGTCCAGGGCTGGTTCGACCGCTACGATCTCATTCTCATGCCGACGCTCTCGCGCACCGCGCTGCCCATCCAGGAGCGGCTCTTCGATCCCATCGAGATTGAAGGGAAGATCGTCGATAGCATCCGCAAGGCCTGGTATCCGTATACCCATCCCTTCAATCTCACCGGCAATCCCGCGGCGACGCTGCCGGCGGGGCTGCACTCGGATGGCCTGCCGATCGCGATCCAGCTCGTCGCGCGGCGCGGGGCCGATGCGGCGCTGTTGCGCGCGGCCGCGATCTACGAGCGCGCCATGCCGTGGGATGAGTACAGGCCGAAGGTCGCGGGGTTGGAGTGAGCGGGTCGCGCCTGCGGCGCGAGCGAGACTAGTCTCGCGCTCTACCGGGAGGGACACCCTCCCGGACCTACCCGTCTTTTTGAGTAGATCGCTCGCGGCAAACGCTGCGATGTCCCTTCTCCCCGTTCTTCACGGGGAGAAGGTTAGGATGAGGGGCGGGAGCTTGTTCAACCTCGGCGTTTGCCGCCGCCCCTCACCCTAACCCTCTCCCCGCAAGCGGGGAGAGGGGACGGCGGCGCGCCAGCCGCGCACTCCGAGCCAAAAAAGGCGGGGGTTCGGGGGGGGCCTTCCAGCGGGGAGCCGCCGCGGGCATGGCACCGCGGAACGAGGCGTCAGCACCTCTTCCCAGCAGCCCGCGGCAAACAAGTAAGCGCGACTTACCGGTGCCCGCGGCTGGTGAGCCCGGCCTGCATCTTCTCGAGCGCCGCGCGGAGACCGTCGTCGGCGACGGCAGCCACCAGCGGCGCGGTCGAGGCGCGGTCGAAGGCTCGGCGCGCGGGCCGTGCTTCCGGCATCGGCGGAAGCGCCCCCTCGACGGGCGCCTGGATGATGCGGAGCTCGGCGATGGCGCGGTAGCCGAAGTGGGCGTTGATGCGCTCGATGATCTGGCGGGCGCGGTACTGGACGTCGATGCCACGTCCGAGGTCGACGCGGAGGACGAGGGTGGCGCCCTGCCGCTCGGGCCCGGACGTCTCGCCGTCCGACCCGTGGCCGCCGCGGGGCCATTTCAGGCGATCCGGCGATGTATAGCGTGCGAGGTCCTTGCCGACGATCCCGGCCCAGTCCGTGAGCAGGGCCGCGGTCGAAAAACCGAAGCGTTCGAAGGCCTTACGGGTCAGGCTCGGCACCATGCTGCCGACTGCCTTGGCACCGAAAGTGCCCTTGCCGGATGCGGAATAGCGTGACATTTGCGACATTTACGGAACTCTGCTCGCTGAGAGCGCCCCCGCTCAGTTCCCATTCGTGCGAGTCGTGCTTAACATCGGGTTAATGATTCGGGGCGCGGGGGCGGGGCGATCGCATGACCGCTGCGGCAAGACTGCAACACATCTGGCCGGCACCCGGTCCGGGCACGGTCGCGTCGCTGCTCGACTGGTACGAGCGCGAGCGCCGGGACCTGCCATGGCGGATGGCGCCGGGCGAGGTGGCGGATCCCTATCGCGTCTGGCTGAGCGAGATCATGCTCCAGCAGACCACGGTCAAGACGGTCACGCCCTACTACCTCAAATTCCTCGTGCGCTGGCCGGACGTGGCCGCGCTGGCGGCGGCTGATCTCGATGACGTGCTCGCAGCGTGGGCCGGCCTCGGCTACTACAGCCGCGCCCGTAATCTGCACGCCTGCGCCCGCGCCGTCGTCGAGCAGTACGGCGGGCAGTTCCCGGATACGGAGGCGGCCCTCGGCGAGTTGCCGGGCATCGGTCCTTATACGGCGGCGGCGATTGCGGCCATTGCCTTTGGCCGCCGCGCGACGCCGGTCGACGGCAATATCGAGCGCGTGATCGCGCGGCTCTTTGCGGTTGCCGAGCCGGTGCCGGGCGCCAAGGCCGAGCTCAAGCGCCTCGCGGCTACGCTCACGCCGAAAAAGCGCGCCGGCGACTATGCGCAGGCCATGATGGACCTCGGCGCGAGCATCTGCACGCCGCGCCGCCCCTCGTGTCTCGTCTGTCCGATCGAGCGCCACTGCGCCGCGCACGCCATGGCCATCGAGGCGAGCCTGCCCGCGCGCGCCGTGAAGAAGCCGCGGCCGGAGCGTTTCGGCACGGCTTTCCTGGCGATCAGCGAAGGCGGCCGTATTCTGCTTCGCCAGCGTCCGCCGACGGGCCTGCTCGCGAGCATGCTCGAAGTGCCCTCGACGGAATGGACCGAGATGCGGCCCGTGGCGAAGGAGGCGCTTCGCCGCACGCCTCTGCGCGGCGACTGGTGGCCCGTGGTTGGCAGCGTGGTGCACGTGTTCACGCACTTCCGCCTCGAACTGACGGTCTATCGTGCGCTCGTGCGCGACGAGGCCGTCGTCGATCTATGGGCCGAGCCCGAGCGCTGCCGCTGGGTGCACCGCCGCGACCTCGACGACGTCGCCTTGCCGAGCGTCATGCGCAAGATCATCGCGCATGGAATGCCGGGGGCTTGAGCGGTGAGCAGCGTCTCCCTTCCGGGAACGCGGACTTGGGCAAATCCTGCTTCGCCGTGCTTCGACGGTCGTGGATCTCGATCTACGGCTCGGCAATTTTTTTGAAGACCACGCAATCGCAAGCTGGCCCGCCGGCGCAGATCGCGTCACATTGCTCCACGAAACCGTTGAGACTGCGTTCGAGCCCGTGCAACTCCTCGAGCCGCTTTCGCACTTCGACAAGATGAACGCGTGCAATGTCGCGCACCTCGGCGCAATCGGAGACGGTGCTGATCGACAAGCTCGAGAGCAATCGCACCTGATCGATGGAAAATCCGAATTCCCGGCAGCGGCGGATGAAAGTAAGGCGCTCGACATCCGTCTTCTCATACAGACGCTGCCCGCTCGCGCTGCGTCCGGCTTTGGGCAGTAGCCCGATTTCTTCATAGTACCGGATGGTCGGCGTCGACACGCTCGCTGCTTTTGCGAGCGCTCCAATGCTCAGCGCGCCGGATCGAGAGGACATCACCGAACTCTCCTATTGCCCTTCAAGTTACTTGAAGGCGTAGGCTCCAGCCGTGTCAACTCGAGCGATGGAGGCCGCCTGCCATGATCACGAAACAGAAGTCTACGGTTAATGGGCTTGCGGCTGTCGGCGGCGTCGCGCTTGGCGCCTGCGCGGTATGTTGCGCGCCGATCGTGGGATCCGCGCTCCTGGCCTTCGGTGCGGCGGGTGGCGCAGGGCTGGCTCTTTTCGGCCAGATCGGATTGGGCCTCGCGGCTCTTGGAGGCATCGGCCTCTTTGTACTGGTGCGTCGGCGGGCTGCCAGGCGGCGGGCGGCGGCAGCGTGCGGATGCGGGCCGGCAACGAGCTGCAAGCTAGCGGACTACAGCGCGCGTACGTGAGGCCGAACAGCACCGCGGCGACCGGGCCGGGGCCCGCCTCTGCGATCATTAACGCTTCGGGGGAAGGCGCGAGCTCATGCGCGACACCACACTTGGCCGCCGGAGCATCAGGGTTCTCCCTAGCCGACATTGTCCGCGCCGTTGCCGAGAATGATCGCAAGCCATGTCTCACCGGTCGGTTGATTTTCGTCTGATGAATTGAGGGCGATCGGCCAAAGCTTCATCGGCTTCGTGGACGCACGTCAATCCGGGTGAGGTGATCATCCGGCGAGAACGCTGTGTC
The DNA here is from genome assembly GCF_900117415.1 of Hyphomicrobium sp. CS1BSMeth3. Taxonomy (GTDB): domain Bacteria; phylum Pseudomonadota; class Alphaproteobacteria; order Rhizobiales; family Hyphomicrobiaceae. The sequence continues at coordinate 1,019,189 of NZ_FPEI01000004.1, read as the reverse complement.
GGCGGTATTATTTGAAAGGGACACCGCACATGAAACGCAGCGCTCTAACCGTGTTGCTCGGCCTGTCATTGTCGGGTGCAATTGCAGCACCACCGCTCCTTGCTCAAGCTGAACCTGCTTCCGAGCAAGACATGCGGAGCATTGGCGTGAATGCCTATGTTTATCTCTATCCTCTTGTGACGATGGACATCACGCGCAGGCAATCCATCAACATGGAGGCCGGCAAGGAGATCGGGAAGGGGCCCGCAAACACGTTCGTCAACATCCCCTCATACCCGTCTGCCGACTTCAAGACCGTCGTGCGCCCGAACTTCGATACCTTGTATTCGAGCGCGTGGCTCGATCTCACCAAAGAGCCGATGGTCGTCTCGGCGCCGGATACGAACGGCCGATATTACCTTCTGCCCATGCTCGACATGTGGACCGACGTGTTCGCCTCACCCGGCTGGCGGACCACGGGAACGCAGGCCGCGAACTATCTCGTCGTGCCTCGCGGCTGGAACGGAACCGTGCCTGCGGAAATGACGCGCGTCGATGCGCCGACGCCGCACGTGTGGATCATCGGACGGACGAAGACCGATGGGCCGCCCGACTACGAAGCCGTTCACAAGATCCAGGCCGGCTACAAGGTCACGCCGCTATCCCAGTGGGGTAAGAGCCCGGTACCGGTTAAGGCCGCGATCGATACGACGCTCGACATGAAGACGCCGCCGAAAGAGCAAGTCGACCGCATGACCGCAGGACAGCTCTTTGCGTATGGGGCCGAGCTGATGAAGGCCAATCCGCCCCATCTCACCGATGAGCCGATCGTCGCGCAAATGAAGAAGATCGGCATCGAGCCGGGCAAGAGCTTCGATCTGGACAAGGCCGCGCCTGCTGTCCGCGATGCCCTCGCGACGGTTCCCGAGGAAGCGCAGCGATTGATGGCGTGGAAGGTGGCGACGCTTGCCCGCGCTGTAAATGGCTGGTCGATGAACACCGACACCATGGGCGTCTACGGAAATTACTACTTGAAGCGCGCCATCGTCTCTCAGCTCGGTCTTGGCGCAAATTTGCCGGAAGATGCGATCTATCCCCTCAATCTCGGCGATGAATCCGGCAAGCCGCTAGATGGCGCGAGCAAGTACACACTGCACTTCGAGAAGGGCGAGACGCCGCCGGCTAGCGCATTCTGGTCGCTCACGCTCTATGATCCCGAGGGCTTCCAGGTTGCGAACTCGCTCAACAGGTTCGCCATCAGCAGCTGGATGCCGCTGAAGTACAATGGCGATGGATCGCTCGATCTCTTCATCCAGAAGGACAGCCCAGGAGCGGACCGCGAGTCGAATTGGCTTCCGGCGCCGGGCGGGCCGTTCAACCTGACGATGCGGCTTTATGCGCCGAAGGCTGAAGCGCTGGTCGGGAAGTGGAACCCGCCGGCCATTACGCGGGTTCAAAGCTTCCTGGGCCTGGGCAGCCAATAAATGGTGCGATGACCTGGGTGGCGCGGCACCGCTGCGCCACAGTCACCGCCCCTGGCGACCAAAATCGAGCCGCGCGCTAAGATCGTATCACCCGATGGGGTGACGCGGCGCGCGGCCAATCCTGCTTCGCTGTCGCGGCGCCCGCGTGGTGTCGGCCGAGGCTTCGCGGCCGGTATCGATCCATGCAATCGAAGGCGCGGCTGCGGACAGCGACAGCGGGTCAGGACCATGCCACGTTCTGCGCAATTGCGTTGCCGCTTGCTTGCCTGTTCCGTGCTTGCCGCAAGCGTCCTCCTGGCTGGAGCTTCCTTCGCCAACCCGATCGAGGACTGCGCGAATGCCGCTGATCCTGACGAGGCCGTTGCAGGATGCTCGCTCATCATCGATTCGACGTGGGCGAGTGATGAGCAGCTCGTGCAAGCCTACAATAACCGGGCCAACGCACGCACGCTGCGAGGGCAGATGAACGGGGCGATCGACGACTACAGCCGGGCGCTCGCCCTTGCCCCGAACTACGTGAATGCCCGCTACAACCGCGGTTCGCTGCACCTGGAGCTCGGCAAGCTTGCTTCTGCCGTCGCCGACTTCGACGAGGTGCTGAAGCTCGATCCGCATCGCGCCGACGCGGTGAACAATCGCGCCCTCGCACTCCTCAAAGCCGAGCGCTACGACGAGGCGATCTCCGGCTTCTCTGTCGCCTTGAGGCTCGATCCCACGAATGCCTATGCCTACAACAATCGCGGCGTCGCATGGCGGCGGAAGCAGGAGCTTGCACGCGCGATTGCCGATTTCGGCGCCGCGATCGACCTTTTGCCGGAGTATGCGGGCGCCTTGAACAATCGCGGAGAGGTTTACCTGCAGGAGAACCGTCGGGATCGCGCGGCGGCGGACTTCCGACGTGCGCTGGCCATCGACCCGCACCACGTAGCAGCCCGCAGGAATCTGGACTTCCTTTCGGATCGTTCGACCACGCGTCGATGACTGGAGGGGACGAAAAAAGACGCCGTTCAAGAGTTCGACGCACTTCGGCAACCGTGTGCGCCTGCGCTCGCTGGCTAAAACTATGCCGGTCTCTCAAATCCTCGATCGTTCGCCGCATCTTGTCATGCAACGCTGACAGGCTGATGATTACTTTGGTTCCCGGAGCCTGGTTGCGAACACGAGGGCTGTGCATTGGCGCGCGTGATCGAGCATCCTGAAAGTCTTCTCGACGCCATCTACGACACCGCGACCGAGCCGGATACGTGGCGGTCCGTGCTGACGCACATCGCCGATCTGACGGGAGGCCAAGGCGGCATCCTGTTTGGCCAGTCGTACGGCGCAGAGACGGTCTTCTTCGACTACAACGGGCGCCTCAGCGAGGAATGCAATCAGGCCTACAAGACGCGGCACATCCAAAACCCCTGGAACAGTGCCATGCAGAGGCAGGTCGTGGGGCGGATCGTTCTGTCCGATGAGGTCGTCCCGCTTGCCTCCCTTCGCCATACATCGTTCTTCGACGAGGTGCTGCGCCCGCAGGATGTCGCGCACAACACGATGATCGCGCTCGCTGCACGTGGGGATTTCTGCGTCGCCTTCAATCTGTGCCGAAGCGCCGGCCAGGGGCCGCTCGACGCAAGTCACCAGGACTGGCTCCAGCAGCTCATTCCCCATATGCGTCGATCGCTCGGATTAGCGTTCCGCATTGATGGCTATCGAGCTTTGCAGGAGGGCCAGTTCCGCATCCTCGACCGGCTCACTGCGGGTGTCGTTCTTCTCGACCAGCGCGCGTGCGTTCTCTACGCCAATGTGGCGGCGCGTGCGTTGAGCGCACACGACGGGCCACTTGAACTGCGGCGCACGAGCGTCACGGTGCGTTCGCCTCTCCACGCGCAGCGCCTCGCCGCGCTCGTTCGCGCCGCGCTGCACGGCGTCCCTTCGGCCTCGATCTCCGTGCCCCGCCCGAGTGATGAGACGCCATTGACGATCCTCGTATCCTCCGTGCGCGGGAAGGATATCGGACGCTTTGCGGATCTTCGAATGCCCGATGCGGCGGTGATGCTGTTCATCGTCGATCCGGCCAACCGTGCGGGCATTCCCGCGGCCTTGATCATGGAGGCCTATGGACTGACGCGCGCGGAGGCGCGGGTCGCCCTTGCGGCCGCATCGGGCCTCAGCATCCCGGAAGCCGCGATCCAGCTCGGGATATCCGCGAATACGATAAAGACGCATTTGCGCCGCGTATTTGCAAAGACGGGCACCGGCCGTCAGACGGAGCTCGTCCGGCTCATGGCGACGATCGGCCTGTTTTCACCTGGAAGTGGCAAAGGCGACGGCTGAAAGGCAGACCTACCGTGCCGAGGCCCGGGGCTATCGCTGTGCCGCGATCCGCACGGCTTCGGGCGGCGTGGGGGCCCAGGCATTGCCGCTCTGGCCGAGCTGGCGGCCGACCTCGAACAGCGCCTGCATGTAGTTCGGGTCGAAAGCCTTGGTGGCCTTGACGTTGAAACTCTGAGGGATCGACGTGAGGCGGAAAGCGGCGTCATCGCGCTCGGTCATGGCGTAGATCTGGTTGATGTCGCCCATGCCCTGATGCTTGGTGAGCGTGAACAGCGAGCGCGCGCTGATCGCCAGCACGTTCGAGCGCACCGCCTCGTACTCGGGGCCGATCTTGCCGTTGCGGATGACGTAGACAGTGCGGTGTGGCGGCGTCTGATAGAGACGATCGAACGTCTTCAGAGAGAACTGCGCCGGCGCCAGGAACACTTGGCGCGTGGGGCCGCCATCGACATGCATCTCCTCGAAGACCTTGTCGCCGACGCGCACCTTGACGTGCACGGGCGGGAAGATGCCGGGGAGCGACGCCGAGGCGAGCAGCACGTCGCGGAAGAGCTGAGCTGCTTCGGGATCGCGCGCGGCCGCAACCGCGATCTCGCCCATGTTCCAGATCACCTGGCGCTGAGCATCGAGATTGGTCGTGCCGATCAGGAGCAGGCGGCCATTGCGGTATTCCTGCGCGATCTCCGCCAGCATCCGCCTGTTGACGTGTTTCTTGATCAATTCGCGAAGCGGCGTGGAGTCGGCAAGCGCATCGGCACCGAACAGGCCGGCCAGCACCTGCGGGGTCGCGACGGAGCCCGAGTCGAAGTTGCGCCAGACCTCGGCGAGCTGATTGTCGTAGCGCGGGCCGAGATAGGCGTAGGGAGCGATGAGCGCGCCGGCACTCACGCCGGTCACGACTTCGAAGCGGGGGCGGTCGCCGCGCGTCGACCAGCCAGTGAGCAGGCCGGCGCCGAACGCGCCATCCTCCGCCCCGCCGGAGAGCGCGAGGTACTCGACGTGCGGACGGCCGTTCTTCATCGTGGCGCTGGCGGCCAGGCGCCGCACGTTCGGCATGTGGTTCTGGACGAAGGCGTAGATGTCCTTCGGAACCTCATCGCCCCAGAAGCGCGTGGCGCCGGTGATCGGCACCTTCGCATCCGACACGAGGGCGGACGGCACGGCATGGCGCTCCGGGCCCGCGCACGCAGCCGCCGCTATGGCGATCAAGCCGAGGGCTATGACGCGACCCAGTACCGACCTACGCAAAGTCACAACCCCCTGAATCCCCACCTCCGATCAAGCGGCGCCAGCATAGTCGATGAAGTCGCCCGTGGAACAGCCCGGCATTGCTCGCAGGGAGCCATACCGTGGTCGGATGGCCACAGGCGTGTCAGCCCGGCCCCCGAATTTAGGCCATCAGCGCCCGCGCGACGGCCGCGAAAGCCGGCAATGTGACAGGATCGTTGTTCACGTTGCCCGCCGCGTGATGCGAGGCATAGCGGGCAATGACGACCTCGGCCTTGGGATCGACGTAGATCGACTGGCCGTGGATGCCGCGCGCCATGTACACGCCATGCGGGTCATGGCTCACCCACCACTGGTTGCGATAGGACCAGCCGGGCAGCGTCGGGTAGCCGGCGGGCGCGAACTTCTCCGGGTCGGCGCCCTTGGCGATGTCGTCGACGACGCTCGCCGGCACGATCTGGCGGCCGTTGAACTGGCCGCGGTTGCGCATGATCTCGCCGAAGCGGGCAAGGTCGCGCGTCGTCGTGTTGAGGCCGCCGCCGCCGCTCTCGATGCCGAGGCGGTCGACGGTGTAATGCGCGTCTTCCTCGGCGCCCATGGGCTGCCAGATGCGTTCCGACAGCAGCTCGGAGAGCGACTGGCCGGACGTGCGGCGGAGGATCCACGCCAGCACATCCGTGTTGATGGTCTTGTAGGCGAAGACCTGGCCGTGCTCGCCCTGCTTCTGCTGGGTCGTGAGATACTCGAGCAGTGAGGTCGGCGGCTTGCCGGGCTCGGGCGGCGCCATGCCGTTGGCGCGGCGCATGGGCCAGATGTCGGAGTTCGGGTCCGTGTAGACCTCCGTGTACTTGAGGCCTGTGGTCATATCCATGACCTGGTTCACGGTCGCATCGCCGAAGGCGCTCTTGGCGAGCTCCGGCACGTACTTCGTCACCGGCGCTGCCGGATCGATCTTGCCTTCCGCGACCAGCATCCCCGCGAGCGTGCCGGTGAATGATTTCGTCACCGACATGGCTAGGTGCTGCTTGTGCGGCTTCAGCGCGCCGAGGTAGCGCTCGAAGACGAGGCGGCCGCGGTGGAGCACGACGATGCCGTCCGCGTAGGTCTCCGCGAGCGCCTGATCGAAGGTGATCGGGCGGCCATCCATGGTCGTCGCCTTGACCTTGCCGAGATCCTGCTCGTCACGCGGGAGGACGGATGCCGGGCCTGAACCGCGCCAGACATTCACGGTCGGCACGAGCTGGCGGATGTTGCTCCACGCCCAGCGGAGCTCCGGGAAGCTGCGGAAGCGGCTATCGGCGAAGGTGATGGCCTTCTCGGGCGGCGGCGGAAAGCCGGTCATCCAGCCGAGCTTGATGGGATCGCTGTCGGCGGCATTTGGGGGCGTGGTGGTCATCGGCAGGCATCCTTCGGTCGGTGCGCAGGATCGGGGACAGTCTAGGCGCTGCGGCTGCGGCTGGTCTCGGTCATCTTGGCGGGGCCCTGGTCGTCGCTGGCCCATCTCAGGCCCTTGTAGTTGAAGCCTTCAGAGATCGTGGGCTTCACGATGTCGAAATAGGGCGAGAGGTCGAAATCGGCGGGGGCATAGAGGCTGTAGTGGCGGATGTGCAGGATCTCGCGCTGGCGAAAACGGGTGATGCCACCTTTTTCATCCATCAGGAGCTCGACGCGCGGCAGGATGGGATACGCGATGCGGCCGAAGGCCTCCGCAATGAGCGTCGAGCAGATCGTGCGCGTTGGTTCGCCGGACCCGAGCGCGATCATGCGACGGCGGAAGCGCGCCGGCACCGGCGGTGTTGGCAGCAGATAGCGCGCAAGATCGAAGATGTTGCGCATGTCGTACTTGGCGCCGAGCCGCGAGATCATGAACGTGACGAGCGCCTCGCGATCGGCCTCCGTGAGGCCGATCGGCCGGCAAATGCGCGTATGAAAGCGCTCGTACTTCGAGAGCGGTGCCGAGGCGCAACCTTCCGTTGCGGTGACCTCGATCAGCACGTGCGGCTCGCCATTCCCCGCCGTTTGGTCGAGCACGTCGCCGACGTAGAGCGCGGCGTGCGACCATGTCGATTGCGTCAGGTACTTGATGGCCGTCGAGAGCGTGCTGCCGCCCGCGACGAGAAGGACGTCACCCGTTCGCAGCGTGCGCCGGAGCGCCTCCCGGTCCGTAGGAATGAACGGCTCTTCGCCCGGCGTCTCGCTTTCGAGGCGCCCTGCGAGCCAGTGGCCGAACCGATCGAGCAGTCTATCGAATGGGCCCATGCTTTCTCTGTTTTCGAGCCGCGTCAGATCCCACCGGGCGCGATCTTAAACGCGCTAGTGTGATGGTCGAGAAGTTCGCCAGATGTCGCGGCACGGTATTGAGCGAACCTCTCGATCTGAATCACACTAGCAAAGCCATGATTCTAGTGTCCCTTTTGATTCCGAAGTTCGCTCTCGACACCGGCTTCGAGGTAAAGCGAACTTCGGAATCGGGACACTAGGTCCCGCGTCCACCGCCAACATGCCTCACCATCCCATCGTCCTCTGTCACCGGCTCTGGGCCCGCCTCACCAGCAGGGCGAGCGGGATCGCGGTGAGCGAGATCAACGTGTAGATGTAGAAAACGTTCGTGTAGGCGATCAGCGCCGCCTGTCGGTTGATCTCCTTGGAGAGCGAGGCGAGGCCCGAGAGTGTCTCGACGTTCCATCCGCTCATGGCCGGTCCGAGCAGGAGCTGCTTGCTGTAGGGTGTGACGTTCTCGACGAGGCGGCTGTAGTTGGCGCCCGTGGCTCGAACGACCTCGGCAACACAGATCGAGATGAAAAAGCTCGAGGCGATGTTGCGCGTGAGATGAAAGACCGAGGTCGCCTCGGCGCGCGAGGCCGCGGGCAGCGTCCAGAATGCCGTCGTCGCGATCGGGGCCCAGATTAGGCCCACCGCCGTGCCCTGGAGGAATGCGTTGAGGGCAAAGGTCGCGAAGTCGGCGTCGAGCGTGATCGCCATGAGCCACAGGCCCGAAAGGATCTGGACGCCGAAGCCGATGATCATGGTCACGCGCGGGTCGAGGCGTCCCATCATCATGACGAGGAAGAAGCCGGCTGCGACGCCGACGCCGCGCCAGCCGACCATCAGGCCGATGAGACGGTCCGTGTAGCCGAGGTGAGCCTGGAGCAGCGGCGGCAGCAGGACCATCGGCGTGAAGTTCACCATGCCGAACATGCCGACGAGCAGCAGCCCGATCGCGAAGTTGCGGTCGAGCAGGATGCGCAGGTCGAGGAAAGGCTTCCGCGCCGTGAGGCTGTGGACGACGAAGAGGTAGAAGGCGACGACGCCGATGAAGGTTGCGACGATGATCTCGGTCGACTCGAACCAATCGAGGCGCTGGCCGCGCGCGAGGATGATCTGCATGGCCGCGATGGCGATGGAGAGCGAGAGAAAGCCCGTCCAGTCGAGCGAGGTCGGCCGGCGCGAGTCGTCCTGGGGCAGGATCAGGCGCGCGCCGATGGTTGCGAGGAGCGCCACCGGCACGATCATGTAGAAGCCCCACCGCCAGCCGTAATAGTCGGATAGGACGCCGGCAAGCATCGGCCCGATGATCGGCCCCGCCGTGTTCGCCATGCCGAAGATGGCGATCGCTTTCGGATGCTGGTGCCTGGGGAAGACGTCGAGAATGAGCGTCTGGCCGAGCGGCAGCATCGGTGCGCCGGCCGCGCCCTGAAGCACGCGCCAGAGCACGAGATCATCGAGCCCGCGTGCCAGCCCGCAGAGCAGCGAGGCCAGGGTGAAGCCCGCAAGGCTCCAGAACATGACATTGCGGCGGCCGAACGAAGCGACGAGCCACCCCGTCATGGGGGTGACGACGGCCGTCGCGAGGATGTTGAAGGTGACCACCCAGGAGATCTCGTCCTGGGTCGCGGCCATGGCGCCCTGCATTTGCGGCAGGATCGCCGTCGCGGTGAAGGTCGCGGCGTTGTAGACCGCCGAGCTCAGCACCACCACGAACAGCACGAGCTGACGCCGGGCGACCGTCAACTCGATTGCCGGGACATCATGCCCGGTCGTGGTGGTCATGGGGCGAGCCCCCGCTATGTCCCGCGAGCGCTCTTAGCGCAGCGGGAAACCGAGAGCCTTGAAGGCGTCCTTCATCCGATCGCGGCCGGTGAGCGCATTGAGCTTGGCCATGCGATTGATGACGCGCTGTGTCCACGTGTAGGCCGCCATCTCGTGGCGGCGCGAGAAGGCTTCGAGCCGCTTGTCGTAGGTGGCGCGTGCTTCAGTCTCGCCCGCCGTCGAGTAGCGGTCATGGTGCAGCACGACTTCCTGCGGCAGGCGCGGCTTCACCTCGCCGGCCGACTCGGGCTTCGCGTAGCCGATGCAGAGGCCGAACACGGGGCCGGCGCCCGAGGGCAGCTCAAGCAGCTCCGCGACCCGCGTGACGTTGTTGCGCAGCGCGCCGATGTAGACCGTCGAGAGGCCGAGCGACTCCGCCGCGATAACGGCGTTCTGGGCCGCCATGGCCGCGTCGATCGAAGCGACGAGGAAAGCATCGAGATAGGGGAGGACCTCGAGCGTCGCGCCCTCGGCCTTGCCGAGGCGCTCGTTGCGCGAGAGATCGGCGATGAACACGAGGAAGATCGGGCACTCGATGATGTGCTTCTGCCCGTTGGCGACCTCGGCCAGCACCTTCAGCTTCTCGGGATCCGTGACCTCCATCACCGACCACGTCTGCAGGTTCGAGCTCGTCGCAGCCGACTGCGCGGCAGCGATCAGGATCTCGAGCGTGCCGGGCGGTGGCGGGGTCGTCTGATAGCCGCGCACGGAGCGATGGCCCATCAGGCTCGCGATGACATCGTTCCAGGGAAGCTGGCCCGGCTTGGGCTCCGTGCCGTAGCGCGCGGCAAGCGCGCGCGCCTGCGCCGTGGCCGGCGGATCGATCGCATTCATGATCATTTCCCTGGATTCAGTGGCGGGCTTTGTCCGGTCATATTCGAGCAGACCGGACCGCCATTGTCCACCGATCAGGCCTTTCGTCACCCCGCGCGCATGGCTGCCAGACCGCGATCGAGGTCCGCGAGGAGATCGACCGGCGCTTCGAGGCCCACGGAGAGGCGGATCATGCCGTCGCTGATGCCGAGCTCGGCACGGGCTTCGGGCTTGAGACGCTGGTGCGTCGTGGTCGCCGGATGCGTGACGATGCTTTTTGCGTCCCCCAGATTGTTCGAGATCTTCATGATCTTCAGCGCATTCAGGAAGCGGAATGCCGCCGCCTTGCCGCCCGCGACCTCGAAGGTCACGACCTGGCCGCCGCCGCTCATCTGCTTGCGGGCGAGCTCCGCCTGCGGATGGTTCTTGCTGCCGCAGTAGAGGACGCGCGTGATGCCGGGTTTCGTCTCGAGCGTAGCCGCGATCTCGGCGGCGGCGGTGCACTGCGCGCGCACGCGCACGGGCAGCGTCTCGAGGCTTTTCAGGAGTACCCAGGCATTGAACGGGCTCATGGATGGCCCTGTCTGGCGCAGGAAGACCTGGAGATAGTCCTTGAGGAACTGCGCCGAGCAGAGAATGAGCCCGCCGAGGCAGCGGCCCTGGCCGTCAATGTGCTTGGTCGCGGAGTAGACGACGACGTCGGCGCCGAGTGCGAGCGGCTTCTGCATGAGGGGCGTCGCGAAGACGTTGTCGACGAAGACGAGCGCGCCGACGGCGTGCGCGAGATCCGAGACGGCGCGGATGTCGACCAGATCGAGCGTCGGATTGGCCGGCGTCTCGAAGAAGACGGCTTTGGTCTTCGGCGTGATGGCCTTCTTCCATGCGGCGAGGTCCGTGCCGTCGACGAGCGTGCAGGAAATGCCGAAGCGCGGACAAAGCTCCTCGACGACATAGCGACAGGAGCCGAAGAGCGCCTTTGCCGCGACGACGTGATCGCCGGCACTGAGATAGCTCAGCAGCGCGGAGGTCACCGCCGCCATGCCCGTCGCCGTCGCGCGCGCCGCTTCCGCGCCTTCGAGCAGGCGGATGCGCTCTTCCAGCATGGCCACGGTCGGGTTCGAGAAGCGCGAGTAGATGAAGCCCGGCTCCTCATCCTTGAAACGGGCCTCGGCCTGCTCGGCCGTCCCGTAGATGTAGCTCTGTGTCAGGTAGAGCGTTTCGGAGGTCTCGCCGAAGGGGGAGCGCATCGTGCCGCCATGGACGAGGACGGTCTCGGGGCTCCACTCGGCGGGGATGGACGGGGGGACGGGGTCTGCCATCTGCGGGTCTCCTGTCGGCGGGACACGCGGGGCGCCCCCAAGAAAACTAAAACCGGCCTCGTGGTCACCCGCATGTGCCGGGCGCGACCAGGAAACCGGTTCCGCACGGCCCTTTTAGCGAGTTGTTTTACGTGGCTGCAAGCCGGCCGGCCAAATCACCACGACGTCTGAGACGCGGATTATCGCATCCTCGGGCTTGGCGTCAATGGGTGGATGGGCTATGCGCGAGCGGCACGAGTGTCCCGATCGCGAAGTTCGTCACCATCTGTGGCGGGCTCTCGAACGAACTTCGCGATCGAAAGGACACTAGCAAGTCTATGCTTCTAGTGTGGTTCAGCTTCCGAAGTCCGCCTCCGACACCTGCCGCGAAGGGGATGGCGGACTTCGGAACCACCACACTAGTGAGGGAGCTCCTATGCCGAAAGCGCGCGCGAAGCCCAGTCAGCGGGCAGGAATTCTGCCTATTCAGGACATCCGCGCCCTGGTCGTGTCGGGGGCGATCCATGCGGAGCGCGCCTTCGCGCCGACCCAGATCCAGCCGGCGAGCCTCGATCTCCGTCTCGGCGACGTCGCCTATCGCGTCAGGGCGAGCTTTCTGCCTGGTGGCCCGGGCGGCCGCACGAACGTCATGGATCGCCTCAAGGAGCTGTCGCTCCACAAGATCGACCTCAGTTCCGGCGCCGTCCTCGAAACGGGCTGCGTCTATGTCGTGCCGCTGCAGGAGCGCCTCGCACTGCCGGCGGACATCGCCGCCGCCGCCAATCCGAAAAGCTCGACGGGCCGGCTCGATGTCTTCACGCGCGTGATCGCGGATGGCGTCTCGTCCTTCGACACGATCCCTGCGGGCTATGCCGGCCAGCTCTATGCCGAGATCTGCCCGCAGACTTTCCCGATTGTCGTGCGCCGCGGCTCCATGCTCAGCCAGATCCGCTTTCGCGCGGGCGATCCCGTCGAGACGGACGATGCGCTCGAAGCCCTGCACAAGAAGGTCACGCTCGTGCGCGGCGGTGCGGCGGCCGATGTTCGCGGCGGCATCGCGCTCTCGGTCGATCTCGTCGGCGAGAGCAAGGGTCTCATCGGCTATCGTGCGCGGCGCCACACGGGCCTCGTCGATGTCGACGCACCGGGCTCCTGTCCGCTCGCCGACTACTGGGAGCCGATCGTCGTCGGCGACAGCCAGCGCCTGATCCTCGATCCTGACCAGTTCTACATTCTCGCTTCCAAGGAAGCCGTGCACGTGCCGCCGACACATGCGGCCGAGATGATGCCTTTCAATCCGCTCGTCGGCGAGTTCCGCGTGCACTATGCGGGTTTCATGGATCCGGGCTTTGGTCACGCGCCGGCCGGCGGCGCGGGCGCGCGCGTCGTGCTCGAGGTGCGCAGCCACAAAGTGCCCTTCATTCTCGAGGATGGGCAGATCATCGGCCGGCTCATCTACGAGCGCATGACGGCGGTGCCGAGCGTGCTGTACGGCACGGATCTCGGCTCGCACTATCAGGCGCAGGGCCTGAAGCTCTCGAAGCACTTCCGGGTTTGATCGCTTTCGTGTGCGCTCAGCACACGTTGACGGGCTCGCAGAGGCGGATCGTGAAACGCTCGTTCTCGCGCTCGCGCTTGAAATCGAACTCGCGCGTATCCGCACAGCGGATGCGGCCTTCAAGGCCGACGATATTGCCGACCGGCACCTCGCGCACCATGAGGACCTTGTCGAGGGCGCAGCGCTGCTGCTCCTGAAGCTGGTGCCGCAGCAGGACCTCCCACGACTCCGTCGTGCGCGCGATCGTCGTGCCGAGCACAAGAAGGGCGACGGCAATGGCGCAAATGCCGAGCGGGCGTGAAAGCACGATGGCCGCCAGGACGTCGGCTCTCGCTTGACGAAGCATTCGGGGCCCCCTCGGCGTGTGCATTGGCAGGCGCGCCGCCGGCTTGGAACTGGCCGGCGCGCTCCTATGTTCCATACATACGTACTGGCGTCGGACTGCCTTGATGCGTGTCAAGGCGGCCGGACGCGCGCCGTTCAATGTTCATGTCACGCGCAATTGCGACAAAAGCGGAGAGGTCGGCCCATGGCCTGGAAAACCATTACGACGCAGATCTCCAATCCGGGTCGCGCCAAGGTGCTGCTGAGCGTCGCCGGACGTCTTGCCGAGCGTTTCAACACGCACCTGATCGGCATCGATGCAACCCCGACCTTTTCGTTTGCAGCACCGATGATGGCGCCTGCCGACGTGGAGGCGATCATCGCAGCCGAAGGCCAGCGGGTCAGGGACCTCAAGGAAATGTTCGAGACTGCGGTGGCCAACCGGCCGTTCGTAAGCGAATGGCGTGAGCTCAGGATCGAGGATGGCGATTTGCCGTCCGCCGTTCTCGAGCACGCCCGCGCCTCGGACCTCATTGTCGCGAGCCAGACCGATCCCGACTGGGAGCTTTCAGGCCTCTTCGATTTTCCCGAGCGCCTCATGATGGAGGGCGGGCGGCCCGTGCTGCTCGTGCCCTATGCCGGCACCTATGGCGAGATCGGCAAGCGCGTTACGGTCGCCTGGTCCGGGAAGCGGGAGGGCGCGCGCGCCGTGTTCGATGCCCTGCCCCTGCTGAAGGGCGCCGAGGTGGTCACGCTGCTCTGTGTCGTCGGCGGTGGGGCCGAGCCCGAGCCGGGCGAATTGCCCGGCACCCAGATCGCGGCGGCGCTGTCGCGCCACGGCGTCAAGGTTACGGTGCAGAAGTCCGTTGCCGAGGAGATCGGCGTCGCCGACGATATTCTCTCGCGTCTCGCCGACAACGGCTCCGACCTGCTGGTCATGGGTGCCTACGGCTATTCGCGGCTGCGCGAGATGGTGTTCGGCGGCGTCACGCGCCATATCCTGCGGCACATGACCGTGCCCACGCTGATGTCGCACTAGTGTCCCGAGCGAGCTTCGGGATCAAAAGGGACACTGGAATTGTAGTCTTGCTAGTGTGGTTCAGATCGAGAAATTCGCTCGATAGCGTGCCGCGACAAGTGGCGAATTTCTCGATCATCACACTAGGCCTGCCGCCAATCGAGAATTCTGCATCGAACAAGGAGAGGCACTGATGTACGACCGCATTCTGATTGCGACTGACGGCAGCGAACTCGCCGAAAAGGCGGTCGATCAAGGTCTCGCCATGGCCAAGGCCGTGGGCGCGAAGGTCATCGTCGTGCGGGTGACCAGCATGCCGGCGCCGATGGTCTACGAGGGCGTCGTCGTGGCGCTGCCGACCGAGGAGATCCGCGCCGAGATCGCGGCGCGGGTTGCCGAGCACTTCACGGTTCTCAAGAGCAAGGCGACGGCACTTGGCGTCGACATGGAGACCGTGCACGTCGAGCACGACCAGCCCTGGCAGGCGATCATCGATACGGCCAAGCAGAAGGCCGCCAACCTGATCGTGATGGCATCGCACGGGCGCCGCGGCATCTCGGCCGTGCTGCTCGGCAGCGAGACCCAGAAAGTCCTCACGCACACGACGATCCCGGTGCTCGTCTGCCGCTGAGGCTCAGCGATCGCGCGCTCCAACGCGAGCGCCCCCAGGACCCGTGGGTCAAGGGGGCGCGAGGAGCGTCAACTGGCGTGGGGGAGTACGCTTACCAGGCGACGCAACGCCATTTCACCTTCCCGCTGCGGGAGTGATACCTTTGCCAGCGCAGGCAGTCGGGGCCGAAGCCGCCGCGATAGTAGGACGACGGGGCGTATCCGTAGTGCCTGCTGCCGTAGTAGTAGCCGCCGTAGACCAGCGGCGCGCCAATGACGACGGACACGCCGCGGTGATGATGGTGATGGCGGTGCTTGCGCGCCTCCGCGCCCGTGGCGCTGGCAAGTGACAGGGCTACGATTGCCGTGGCGGCGGTTGCGGCGAAAACGGCGACATTGGACATGTGTTTTTCTCTCCTGGACCCGAGCGTGGACGCCCGGGCGGCGACTTCGGTTGGTCTCCAGGATCGGTGTACAGAACAAAGTTCACTGTTCGATTGAGCGGGCGCCAGCAATTTAGTCGGCATTGTGAGGATTGGGCCGCCAAACGGCGGCGCCCCCGACCGGTGAGGATCGAGGGCGCTGGAACTGTCAGTGATGCGGCGACGGCGGCCTGAGGGGCCTACCAGGCCATGCAGCGCCACTTCTTGGGCTTTACCCAGCGGCGGTCGTACTTGAAACCCCAACCGCGGCAGTAGACGGGGCTCGGCGCGGCGTAATAGGGCCTGTAGACGATGCCGGCGGGGCGGAAAATGCCTTCCGGCTGCTGGTAGATGCCTTCGCGGCGGAAGTAGTAGGGGCCGCGGTACGGGCGATAGCCGTCATAGACGTAGGGCGGTGTGCCGACGAAAACGATGACGCCGCTGGAGCGGTATCCGTATTTGTAGCCACCTGCCTCGGCGCTCGGAGCTGCGGCAAACGACAGGGCACCGAGCAAGGCCGCCGTCGCGGCAGTGAGAAGTGCGGTCTTCGACATGTGGCTCTCTCCTGAGCGACGCCCGCTGGGCAGCCGGTCCCGGTTCGCGGCTCTAAGAAAAGCTTAATCTCGATGGGAGTTACCTGACAAAGCTCTCCGATTAACTCGGTAAACGGATCATCTTAGCCTTATATTGTCGATGATCGCCCGCGCGCTGGTGGTCTACTGCCGCGGCTCAAGGAAATGTGCGGCCGGCAATGCAGCCTTGCGGGTCTCCGCCGCAACTCGACATGGAGCCCCGGCGCAGGGCATAAGACACTCGAAACAGTGCTGCAGCTTCCTGCCTCGCGGCCCGCGCTTTTCTTCAGCGTCAGCCGGCGAGCATCTGGTTGGACCGAAGAATGTCAGCTCAAGCAATTGCCGCAGCGCGGCCCGCGCGCCCGCTGTGGCTGGTTATTCTTGCCGCCGGTACGATTGTCGGCCTGGCCATGGGGCTCAGGCAGGTCATGGGGCTTTATCTCAAGCCGCTGACCACAGAACTCGGCATCGGGCGCGAGCCGTTCTCCAATGCCATGGCAATCGCCAACCTCACTTGGGGCGTGCTGACGATCGTGGCGGGCGCCGTCGCCGACAGATACGGCGCCGGGCGCGTCCTCATCGTCTCCGGGCTCGCGACCGTCAGTTCGTTCTATCTCATGGCCACTGCGCAGAACCCGCTCGACCTCTATATTGCGGGCCTTCTCGCGGGCGCCGGCGTCGCGGGAACGGGCGTTCCCGCTCTTGTCGGTGCTGTTGGCCGCGCAGCGCCGGCCGAAAGGCGCACAGCCGCGATCGCGTCGCTCGGTATGGCGAGCGGCATCGGCACACTCATCGCATTTCCCTATGCCCATGTGCTGATCGAAACGATCGGCTGGAAAGCCAGCCTGATGGTCATCTCGGCCACCTGCCTGCTGATCCTTCCGCTGGCCTGGCCGCTGGCGGGCAAGCCGACGCCGTCCGCTGTTGGTGCCGCCAAATCCCAGACGCTGGTCGAGGCTTTCCAGGAAGCCTTCCGGCATCCGAGCTTCTGGCTGCTGACATCAGGCTTCTTCGTCTGCGGCTTCCACCTTGCCTTCTACGGCGTTCACCTGCCGGCATTCGTTTCCGATCTCGGAATGCCGTCGTGGGTTGGCGTGTGGGCGCTGATGGCGGTCGGCGTCGCCAATATCATCGGCACGTACGCCGCCGGCCAGTCGGCCCGCTTTGTCGAGCGCCGCGTCGGGCTGAGCTTCATCTACTTCATGCGCTCGTTCGCGTTCCTGGGGCTGCTCTTCCTGCCGCTGACGCCGTGGCTGATCATCGCCATCTCGGCGCTGCTCGGGCTCTTCTGGCTCTCGACCGTGCCGCTGACCTCGACGCTGGTCGGGATCTTCTTCGGCACGCAATGGATGTCGATGCTCTTCGGCTTCGTCTTCCTGTCGCACCAGCTCGGCTCGTTCGCGGGTTTGTGGCTTGCCGGAACCCTCTATGACTCCACCAAATCCTACGATAGCATGTGGTGGATTTCGATCGCGCTCGCGATGTTTGCGGCGCTCATTCACTGGCCGATCCGCGAGCGTCCCGTCGCACGGCTCAGGGAACAGCCCGCGACCTGAGGAGGCCACGCATGACCTCGATCAGTGAACCGCAAGTTGCGCCGCAGACGGCGGCCGAAGTGCCCGAGCGGATGCCGCGCGCGGTGCGCCTCGGGCTGACCTTGGCGCTCGCCCTGCTCATGATGGGCGCGCTCTATCTCGTCGCCGTCAGGGGCGAAGCGCTGCTCGTCGATTTGTCGACGCTCGGGCAACGCCTGTGGTGCTTCTGAATGGTGGGTGATGGTGCCAACGGCGAGCCGGCCGGGGGATCTGCCGCGGCGCTCGGCCGGCAGAGCTTCGACGCACTCTCGCTCGAGGCGCTCGCAGAGCGCATTCGCGCCCGTAACCGCGCAGCGCTCGCGCGCGCCATTACGCTGATCGAAAGCACCAAGCCCGCACATCGTACGCGCGCGCAGGCATTGCTGCAGATCCTGCTGCCGGAGGCTGGCCCCAATACCGGCAAGGCGCACCGCATCGGCATTACCGGCGTGCCGGGCGTCGGCAAGTCGACGACGATCGATCAGCTCGGTATGAACCTGATCGATGCCGGACACCGCGTGGCGGTGCTGGCGGTCGATCCGACCTCCCGGCGCACGGGCGGCTCCATTCTCGGCGACAAGACGCGCATGCAGCGCCTCTCGTCGAGCGAGAATGCCTTCATCCGCCCCTCGCCCACATCGGGCACGCTCGGTGGCGTGGCGCGGCGCACGCGCGAGACCATGCTGGTGGTCGAGGCCGCGGGCTATGATGTCGTGATCGTCGAGACGGTGGGCGTCGGCCAGTCCGAGACGGCCGTTGCCGAGATGGTCGATTTCTTCCTCGTGCTGCTGCTCGCCGGCGGCGGCGACGATCTCCAGGGCATCAAGAAGGGCATCATCGAGATCGCCGACATGATCGTCATCAACAAGGCCGATGGGGACAATGTCGCGCGGGCCTCGCGCTCGGCGGCCGAATACCAGGGCGCGCTCAATCTGCTGACGCCCGTCTCGCCGAGCTGGAGCCCGCCCGTGCTCACCATGTCGGCACAGGAGAACAAGGGCCTCGACGTGCTCTGGCAGAAGATCGAGGAGCACCGGCGCATCATGACCGGCACCGGCGCCTTCCTCGCGCGCCGTCAGACGCAGGCCGTGACCTGGATGCACGACATGCTCGCCGACCGCCTCATGGACGAGGTGCGCAGCCGCGCGCACATCGTGGAGCGCATGGGGCAGCTCGAAGCGGAGGTGCGGCTCGGGCGCCTGACGCCGGCCATGGCTGTCGAGAGCGTGATGACGCTGCTCAGCGAGGATCGCGCTGGCAAATCGTCGGAGACCTGACGGCCATGCTCAATGGTCGCACGACCGTGCTGCTCACTGGCTTCGGGCCCTTTCCGAGCGTGCCGGCCAATGCGACATCGCTGCTCGTCCCGCGCTTGGCCGAGGCAGCGCGCGCGGCCTTCCCGGGGATCGTCTTCGAGACGCGCACGCTGCCGACCGAGTGGGCCGCTGGTATCGAGCACCTCTACGGGCTCTATGAGGGTCTGACGCCGACCGTGGCATTGCATTTCGGTGTGTCGTCGCGCGCGCGAGGTTTCGAGATCGAGGCGCGCGGGCGCAATCGTCTCGGCTTCCTGCCCGATGCGGCCGGCGTCTTTCCGGCGTCGCCGGTGCTGAGGGCCGAGGGGCACGAGTACCTGGCGAGCACGGTGCCGGTCAGCGCCATCGTCGCGCGGTTGCGCCGTCGCGGGCTGCCGGCCTTCATCTCGCGCGATGCCGGGGCTTATCTCTGCAACGCGACGCTCTATACGGCGCTCGACATGGCGCGACGATCCGCGCGCGAGCATCGCATCGGTTTCGTGCATCTGCCGTCGTCGCTGCTCGTCGAGGAGCGGCGGCCGGCATTTGGCGTCCATCCGCGCTGCCCGCTCACATGGCGCGATGCGATCGACGGTGGGCTCGAGATCATCGGCGCGACACTGGGCCGGCCGGTGGTGCGGCGATAGGCTCTACTCGATCGGCGTTCGGAAGTTCCGCGCGAGATAGCCCATGATGAAGGCGATGAGGCGCCCCACGCCATAGCCGATCACTGACGCGACGAAGTTCACCAGCAGGAGCTTCAGCACGAGATCGATGAAGATTGGATTGTTGAAGGGCCGCCAGACTTCGAAATTCCAGTTCGCCACCACTCCGATATTCACGACCACGGCCGCGACCGTAAGCAGGGGCACGGTCCACACGCGCCAGCGCACGAGCCCGATTAGGAATGCGATGGCGAGCGTGTAGAGGATCATGGGCGTGCGCCCTCGCTGTTACTTCATGTCCGTGCGCTTCGGCGGCGCCGTCACGATCGACTTGAGAGCCGGCGTCGGCTTCATCAGCTTGTCCAGGTCCGGCAGCGGGCGCTTCAGCTCATCGCTCGCGTTGAATGCCTGCTCCATGGCGTGCGCTGCCGAGAGCACGAAGGCATCCGCGCGCGCCTTGCCGACGACCTGGAGGCCGAAGGGGAAACCCGCGTGATCGACGCCGCAGGGAATTGAGATCGCTGGATTGGTCGCGAGCGTGACGACGTATGTCAGCGAGAGCCAGTGGTAGTAGTTGCGCAGCGGCTTGCCATTCATCTCGGCGAGATAGAGCTGCGTCCACGGGAAGGGCGAGACCGGCACGGTCGGCGCGAGAATGAGATCGTACTCATCGAACAGCGTCTGGAACTTCCGGTAGATGCGCGTCTGCTCGAGATGGGCCCAGGCGACGTCGGCCATGCTCATCTTCGCGCCGAGCTCGTAGTTCGCGCGGATGTTCGGGCCGAGCGTCGAGGGATCCTTCTCGTAAGCATCGCGATAGCGCCCGACGAAGGCAATCGCGCGGACGACGTCGAAGCACTCGTCGGCCTTGCCGAGATCCGGCTCGATGGCATCACAGCGCCGGAAGAGATGGCGCATGGCCTTCACGCGGTCGCGGAACACCTTGCGAATGGGCTTGTCGACCGGGCTCGTGCCGAAGTCCTCGGTGAAAGCCACCTTGAGTCCGCCGAGATCGACTGGCTTTGGTGCTGCGAGGCCGGCGATATCGACATCGTAGCTCAGCGGATCAATGGCGTGCTGGCCGGCCTGCGCGGCCATGAGCTGGCAGGTGTCGGCGACCGTGCGGCCCATGGGGCCGAGCACCGAGATCGCCGACCACCCCATGGGGCGCATGGTGTGCGGCACGACGCCCGGCGAGGGCCTGAAGCCGACGACGCCATTGACCGCGCCCGGAATGCGCAGTGAGCCACCCGTGTCCGAGCCCGTGCACACAGGCAGCATGTCGGTCGCGAGTGCGACTGCCGAGCCGCCCGACGAGCCGCCGGCGTTCTTCGTCGGATCGAAGGGATTGCCCGTCGCGCCCCACACGGGATTGCGGCTGTTCGCGCCCGCGCCGAACTCGGGCACGTTCGTCTTGGCAACCACGACACCGCCGGCTGCACGAATGCGCGCGACCATCACGGTGTCGTTCTCAGGGATGTTGTCCTTGTAGAGCGGCGAGCCGTAGGTCGTGAGCAGCCCGCCGGTGTTCTCGAGGTCCTTCACGCCGACCGGCAGGCCGTGCAGTGCGCCGAGCGCCTCGCCGTCGCGAACGGCCTTCTCCGCAGCCTTTGCCTCGCGCCGCGCCCGCGCATAGCAGGTGGCCGTGACCGCATTCACGGCCGGATTGATCTCGGCGATGCGCTCGATGCACGCCTCGAGGAGCTCGACGGGCGAGATTTCCTTCGAGCCGATGCGGCGGCGCATTTCGACGGAGGAGAGCGAAAGGAGATCCGAGTGCTTGGGCATGACGGTGCGGGGCCTCATGTGCGGCTCAAATGAATTCGGCCAGCGAGCGTATCGCTGGCCGAACTGTTTGTCCTGATACTTCTGGGAAGAGGGCTATTCCAGCTTGACCTTCGCAGCCTTGATCAGGTCGGCATTGCGCTGGGAGTCGGCCGCGAAGAATTCCGCAACCTGCTTGGTGGACTGGACGGGCAGCGAGGCGCTGACGGCGCGCAGCTTGCTCTTCATGTCGTCCGTCTGGGCGAGCTTCACCATTGCGGCGTTGAGCTTCTCGGCGATTTCCTGCGGCATGCCTGGCGGGCCCTGGATCGAGTACCAGATCGGCACGTCCGAATCCGGATAGCCGAGCTCCGTGAGCGTCGGGATGTCCGGGAAGTCCCAATGGCGCTGCGTGTCGTTGATGTTGAGCAGATGCAGCTTGCCGGCCTTCACGTGCGGAATGTTGTTGATCTCGTTCATCATCTGCACGTTGTTCGGCAGCAGGTCATTGAGCGCGTCGGCGCTGCCGCGGTAGGGCACGTGCAGGATGTCGATGCCGGCCTTGAACTTCAGCATCTCGAGGCGGAGATGGGTCGCGGTCGCGAGGCCCGCCGAGCCGTACGAGAGCTTGCCGGGGTTCTTCTTGGCGTAGTCGAGCATCTCCGCGAACGTCTTCGGTCCGACCTGCGCGTTGATCGAGAAGCCCGTGACGAAGTCGCCGGTGCGGCCGCACGGCACGAACTTGGTCGCATCGTAGGGGGCTTTGCGCAGATGCGGCAGAACGGTGAGCGTCGCGCCCGGCGTGGCCAGAAGCGTGTAGCCATCGGGCGGCGCCTTGGCGACCGCTTCCGTGCCGATCATGCCGCCGGCACCGCCGCGGTTCTCGACTACGAACTGCTGGCCGAATGTCTGGCTCAGCGCCTCGGCCCAGGGGCGGCCGATCAGGTCGCTGCCGCCGCCCGGCGCGTAAGGAATGATGCAGCGGACCGGGCGCTCCGGCCAGTTCGCCACCTGCGCCGTTGCGCGCGGAATGGAAAAGCTGGTGACCGCCGCGGCGCCGGCCATGGTCAGAAATTCACGACGTCGCATAGTGCTTCCTCCTAGTCGTTCTGAAACTTTGATCAGCTCATTTTCGAGGGGCAGCATTACTCCTGAAATGCCGTTTCGCGGCCTTTGCGGATGGCCGGCAAGACGACGAGCAGGAGAAGAATTCCAGCCAGGACCAGGAATGCGAACGAGAGCGGCCGCTGGAAGAACACCCACGGATCGCCGCGCGAGAGCAGCATGGCGCGGCGCATATAGACTTCCATCATGGGGCCGAGGATGAAGCCGAGCAGCAGCGGCGCCGGCTCGCAGTCGAGCTTGATGAGAAGATAGCCGAGCAGGCCGAAGCCCGCGATGAACAGCACCTCGTTCGCGGAGTTATTGAGGCTGTAGACGCCGATGCAGCAGAAGAAGAGCACGGCGATCGCGAGCAGGCGGTAAGGCACGAGCAGCAGGCGCACCCAGAGTCCGATCATCGGCAGGTTGAGGATGATGAGCATGAGGTTGCCGAACCACATGCTGACGATCATTCCCCAGAAGAGGCCCGGCCGCTGCTCCATGACCTGCGGCCCGGGAATGATGCCGTGGATCATCATGCCGCCGATCATCATGGCCATGACCGCATTCGATGGGATGCCGAGCGTGAGCATGGGAATGAACGAGGTCTGCGCGGCGGCGTTGTTGGCGCTCTCGGGGCCGGCGACGCCCTCGATCATGCCCGTGCCGAATTTTTCCGGTGTCTTCGAGACTTTCTTTTCCAGCGTGTAGGCCGAGAAGGAGCCGAGCACGGCGCCGCCACCGGGCAGGAGCCCGAGGACGCTGCCGAGGATCGTGCCGCGCAGGATGGGACCGCGGCTCCTTCGGAAGTCCTCGCGCGAGGGCCAGAGATTGCTGACCTTCGAGCTGACCAGATCGCGTCGCTCCGGGTTCGTCAGGTTCGCGATGATCTCGGCAATGCCGAAGATCCCCATGGCGAGCGGCACGAAGCCGAGCCCGTCGAAGAGATCGCTGATGCCGAAGGTGAAGCGCAGATTGCCCGTGTTCACATCCGTGCCGACGAGCCCGAGCAGCATGCCGAGGAAGACCATGCCGAAGGCTTTGATGATCGATCCCCGCGCGAGCACGATGGAGAATACGAGGCCGAGCACCATCAGCGAGAAATAATCCGCGGGAGCGAACTGCTGCGCCAGCCGCGTGAGGGGTGGTGCTGCTGCGGCAATGAGGATGGTCGCGACGCAGCCGGCGAAGAACGAGCCGATGGCCGCGATGGCAAGCGCCGGTCCGGCGCGGCCCTGGCGGGCCATCTGGTAGCCGTCGAGCGTCGTCACGACGGAGCTCGACTCACCCGGCAGGTTGACGAGGATCGCGGTCGTCGAGCCGCCGTACTGCGCGCCGTAGTAGATGCCCGCGAGCATGATGAGCGCGCCGTCGGCCGGCAGGACGTACGTCACCGGCAGCAGCAGCGCCATGGTGGCGACCGGACCGACGCCCGGCAGTACGCCGACGGCCGTGCCGATGACGGCGCCCATGAGGCACCACATCAGGTTTTGCATCGTGGCAGCGACGGACAGCCCGAGCGCCAGATTTGCCAGCAGGCCGTCTAGCGCCATGAGAGCCCCTGCGGCAGGATGCGGATCGGCATGCCGAGCCCGAGGATGAAGACGACAACGCCGAGCACAACCATGAAGATCGCGAACAGCGCATACTCGCGCCAGCGCGTCTCGGGGGTTCCGAAGGCGGCGAGCGTCATCGACACGAGCATCGTGACCGCAAGGCCAACGCGGTCGACGAGCAAGGCGAACGCAATCGTCGCGAGCGTGATCATCAGGGCAGGACGCCACGCCCATTCGGTGAGGTGCGGGCCGTCAGCAACGAGGGATTTTCCCGCGAGGATGATCCCGGTGCCGGCGAGCAGCCACGCCAGCGCCTTCGGCAGCACGCCCGTGTCCGGACGCATGGCCGTCCCCATGGGGTAGTCGGCAGCTATCCAGTAGGCGCCGAGGCCGATGGCGATGAAGAACAGCCCGGTCGCGAAGTCCTGGCGGTTCCTAATCCGCATGCGAAATTACCATGTGCGTTCCCTCGTCCGGTGCACTTGTCGGCACCTCGGTCGCCGAGTTTTTGTCCTCGGTCTTATGCGCAAGCATCTATTGCAGCGTATTTTTCTGCACATGACACCGCGGCGTTCGCCCGTCAAGACGAACTTGGCCCGGCCCGGCTGGGTCAGCCGAGGGCCGGGCCAATGGGCAGCCTGCAGATTAGAATACCACCACGCTGCGGATGCTCTCGCCGGCGTGCATGAGGTCGAAACCCTTGTTGATGTCGGCGAGCGGCAGCGTGTGCGTGATCATGGGATCGATCTGGATCTTGCCGTCCATGTACCAGTCGACGATGCGCGGCACGTCCGTGCGCCCGCGCGCGCCGCCGAAGGCCGTGCCCTTCCATACGCGCCCGGTGACGAGCTGGAAGGGGCGCGTCTTGATCTCCTGGCCGGCGCCGGCAACGCCGATGATGATCGACTGGCCCCAGCCGCGGTGCGAGCATTCGAGGGCCGTGCGCATGACCTCGACATTGCCCGTGCAATCGAAGGTGTAGTCGGCGCCGCCGATCTGGTCGGCTCCGCGCTTTGTCATGTTCACGAGGTGCGCGACGAGATCGCCGCCCACTTCCTTCGGGTTCACGAAGTGGGTCATGCCAAAGCGCTCGCCCCACTCCTTCTTCGAATTGTTGAGATCGACGCCGATGATCATGTCGGCCCCGACGAGCCGCAGCCCTTGGATGACATTGAGGCCGATGCCGCCGAGGCCGAAGACAACGGCCGTCGCGCCGGGCTCGACCTTGGCCGTGTTGATGACGGCGCCGACGCCGGTCGTCACGCCGCAGCCGATGTAGCAGATCTTGTCGAAGGGTGCGTCCTTGCGCACTTTCGCGACGGCGATCTCCGGGAGCACCGTGAAGTTCGAGAAGGTCGAGCAGCCCATGTAGTGGTGGATCGGCTTGCCATCGAGCGAGAAGCGGCTCGTGCCGTCGGGCATGAGGCCCTGGCCCTGTGTCGAGCGGATCGCGGTGCAGAGGTTCGTCTTGCGCGAGAGGCACGACGGGCAGGAACGGCACTCGGGTGTGTAGAGCGGAATAACGTGGTCACCCTTGGCGACGCTCGTGACGCCGGGGCCGACATCGACCACCACGCCCGCGCCTTCATGGCCGAGGATTGCCGGGAAGAGACCCTCGGGATCGGCGCCGGACAGGGTGAACTCGTCGGTGTGGCAGATGCCGGTGGCTTTCACCTCGACGAGCACTTCGCCCGCCTTGGGGCCTTCGAGGTCGACCTCGACGATCTCGAGGGGCTTGCCCTTCTCGAAAGCGACGGCGGCGCGTGTTTTCATGGCTTGCGATCCTTCACCAGTCCTGTTGGCGTGCGGTTGTACGGACCGGCCACGCGTGCTTATGCTGCCGGCCGTTCAGCGGGGATGATTCATTTCAAGTATTACAGCCTTCGCGAGGGATCGAAAGGCCCCGGCATCTGGCGCACGGCCCTGGGGCTGGTCGCACTTCGGCCGGATTCACCGCTCAGAGCAGCGCCGAACGTAGAGGGGACCCATCGCGTGAAGGAATGGCGTGAACTGAGCTGTCGGCTCGTGGCCGCTGCACTGATGCTGCTTGCCGGCGCATTTGCGGCGCAGGCACAACTCGGGCCGGGGCAGGATGGCACCGTCAAGGCGCAGCACGGTGACTGGCAGATCGTGTGCCGCCCGCCGCCGCCGGGGGCCAAGAACGAGACGTGCGCGCTCGTGCAGAGCGTTGCCGCCGAGGACCGCAACAACGTCGGCCTCACCGTGTATTTCCAGCGCTTCTCGAATGGCCAGCAGGTGCTGCGCGTCTTCTCGCCGCTCGGCGTGCTGCTGCCGCCGGGGCTGGGCCTCAAGGTCGATGGTCAGGATGTGGGCAGCGCGCCGTTCCTACGCTGTCACAACTTCGCCTGCTATGCGCAGGTCGTCGCCGACGCGACGCTGATCGAGCGGCTGTCGAAGGGGCAGTCGGCGGTCTTCATCATCTACCAGACCGAGGAGGCCGGCATCGGCATCCCGGTCTCGCTCAAGGGCTTCGCCGAGGGGCTGAAGGGGCTTGGCAACTGACGCACCCGCGCCAGCTTCGTAGTGTGCCTTTCAAGTAACGTGCATTCACTCGCGCTGCTCCCATCGAATTCCGCGTGGAGCGAATCAGGCGTTTAACCCATGCCCCCGCGGGTTCTTCGGGGAGAGTGGGTCCTTTCCCTGTTGTGATACGGGGGGACGATGACGAAAGCGGCAGCAGTGCTGTTCGCGGCGACACTCGCTGCGGGCGTGTGGGGCGCAACATCAATTCAAGCATCGGCCGCCGAGCGCGATTGGTCGGGCTTCTATGTTGGTCCCAATCTAGGAGCCGCTTGGAGCGACGTTCGCAAATCTCTTCGAACGCCCATCGGTGACGGCAATCCTCCATATTTTTATCCTGCGGACGCAGAGGCAATAAACGCCGCTGGCAGCATAAGGTGGAGGCATCGAGAGCTAAGTATTGGGGGACAAGCCGGATACAGCGTCCAATTCGGCAACCTTCTGCTTGGCGCTGAGATAGATATCGGACGGCTTGGCTTCAAAGGGCAGGCATCCAGCACGCAAATGCTGCCGAGCGCCGCTTCCAATTTTACCACCGAGACCACCGTCAAAGCGAACAATCTCGCAACGCTGCGCGCGCGGCTCGGGTACGCCGCGGGCGGCGGACTGCTCTACGTCACGGGCGGCCTCGCATACTCGAAGGTGTCGTTCAATCAAACGACGGTGCTTGCATCTTTGCCGACAAACGATGATGCGTCTGAAACGAGTCATCGGATAGGCTGGACGGTAGGCGCGGGAGCCGAATTCGCTTTGGATCGCAATTGGACGATCAAAGCCGAGTATCTGTACGCGGATCTGGGCTCGTTTCGCACCACGACCTATCCCGATACGCCGTGGGATGGCGGTGGCCAGCCAATTCCCTTCGCGCATTCGGTCGACCTGACAACCCAGATCGCGCGACTTGGATTGAACTACAAGTTTTGAGTTTAGGGGGCCGGACAGCCGGCCCTCCTCTCCCCTCGGCAGGCCGCAGCAATCAGAAAACTAAGCTGCGAGCCAGGGCTTGTCGGCGTTCTGGCGGCTCTCGTAGTCGCTGATCTGCTTCTCGTGCTGAAGCGTCAGGCCGATGTCGTCGAGGCCGTTCAGCAGGCAATGCTTGCGGAAGGGATCGATGTCGAACTTGACCACGCCGCCATCGGGGCCGCGGATCTCCTGCTTCTCAAGGTCGACGGTGATGACTGCATTCGCGCCGCGCCCGGCGTCGTCCATCAGCTTGTCGACATCCTCCTGCGGCAGCTTGATGGGCAGAATGCCGTTCTTGAAGCAGTTGTTGTAGAAGATGTCGGCGAATGACGGCGAGATGACGCAGCGGATGCCGAAGTCGAGCAGCGCCCACGGAGCGTGCTCGCGGCTCGAGCCGCAGCCGAAGTTCTCGCCCGTGACGAGGATCTGCGCCTTGCGATAGGCGGGCTTGTTGAGAACGAAATCCGGGTTTTCCTTGCCGTTTTCGTCATAGCGCACCTCGGCGAACGCCGCCGTGCCGAGACCGGTCCGCTTGATGGTCTTCAGGTAATTCTTCGGAATGATCCGGTCGGTGTCGATATTGATCTCCGGCATCGGGGCGGCGACGCCGGTCAGTTGCGTGAATTTGTCCATGGAAAGGCCCGCTGCTCCAGGAATTGCGGCTCGTCTTCGGCTGCATCGTCGATAGCGTGCGTGCGGGGCTGCGTCAACGCGCGGCAGGCGAAGGGCTGACGCCTCCGAGCGGCCGACCGCCAACGCCCAACGGGTAGGCGCCTAAAGCGTCGGACCTCGAATGCGACCCTCGGTTCGGGTCGGGCTCAATGTCGCATTCGAGGTCCAAAGACGCTTTAGACTTGATGGTTCTAGAGCAGCTTTGGACTTGCCGTTCGCTCCCCGCCCGCATCGACGTGAGGCGGAATACAAGGCCGCTGCTTTAGGCTCCAAATGACTGAAATTCCGTCTTGTTCAGGCTTTACCCCTGTTCGAGATTGACCTCCTGTCTGTCTTGGAAAGCGCGTATGCCTTGTCTATAGTGGCCGGCAAAACGAGGCTTACGACGGGGGTCGGGCTCGCTCGAAGGCTCAAGGCTGCGCGACGGAATGGGGCGCGGCAGGGAGCACGGGCGGGCGCCTGCAACACGTGTGCGGGGGCCCATCGGACGAAAGGCCGGCAAAGGGGAGCTATCGACGCGCAGGGGCGGGACAAGCGCCCGATGCGGCGCTGGTGCTCGGAGTGGGGTCGGTATGAAGTGTAATCCGTTACGCTGGCTTCTCGGGATCATCCCAATTCTTCTGCTCGCGGGCGTAGCCGTGATCGGCGAGCGCGGGCGCATCGAGAAGGATCTGAGCGATCGCGCCCGGCAGACGCTCGATGCGGCCGGACTTGGATGGGCGAACGCAACATTCGATGGACGCGACGCCATACTCACGGGTCTCGCCGCCGAGGAAGCAGAGCCGGCCCGCGCGGCGGATGGCGTGGCGCGGACGTTTGGCGTGCGGATCGTGCGCAATGATGCGCGCCTCATCGACGCCGTCGAGCGCTACGACTGGTCCGCCACCAAACGCGAAGGCCGCGTGCGCCTCACCGGCCTCGTGCCGAACGAGAAGACGCGCCGCGAAATCATCGGCATTGCGCGCGCGACCTACCCGAGCAACGAGATCGTCGACCGGTTGACGCTCGCGCGTGGCGCTCCCGCGCTGGATATCTGGCTCGGCGGCGTCGGGTTCGCGCTCAAGCAGCTCGCACTTCTGAAAGCAGGAACCATCCGCCTGGAAGGCACCGAGCTGACGGTGACCGGCGAGGCGGTCGACGCAGGCACGTACCGCACGTTGAAGAGCTCACTGGCGACCGGCCTGCCGCCGGGCATCAGCCTCAAGGCCGATCGGGTCGAGCCGCCGATCGTGGCGCCCTATGTGTTGACCGCGCGCCTCGCCGACGGCCAGCTCGATGTGCGCGGCGCCGTGCCGAGCGATCAGGCGCGTGGAGATCTCCTGGCGGCGCTCCGGCAGCTCTCGCCGCAGGTACGCCTGACGGATGGCATGATGCCGGCGCGCGGCGAGCCGGATGGATGGGCGGCGGCGGCGCAGGTCGTGCTCCGGGAGCTCCTGCAGCTCGAAGAGGGCACAGCCGAGCTGCGCGATCAGACGATCACGCTCAACGGCGTGGCCATCCGCGAGGCGACTGCTGAAGAGGTGCGCGCCAAGCTCAAAGAGGGCATTCCCGCCGCCTATCGCCTGGCGGAGCGGATCACCTTCCGCGAGCCGACGATCAAGCCGGTCAGCCCCTATCGGACGTCCTTGTCCATCGAGGGAGGCGCCGTGACGCTCAGAGGCTATGCCCCGAGCGAGGCAGCCCGCGCGGCGCTGCTCGGGCTCGCGCAGGCACGCCTCTCGGGTGTGCGGGTCGTGGATCAGCTCGAGCTCGGGACGGGGGCGGCGCCGGGCTGGCAGCGGTGCCTCGACATCGGCATTGCGGCACTGGCAAAGCTCGGCAATGGGCGGCTCGATCTCACCAATCGGCGGATGCTCGTCGAGGGTACGGCCGAAGCCGACGCGGCGCGGAGCCTGCCGGGTGAAATTCAATCGGCGGCCGGGCGCGACTGCGATGCAGAGGTTCGGCTCGCGAGCAAGACACCCGCGGAGCCCGCGCTGCGCTGGTCGGCGCAAGCCGGCGCCCAAGGCGATGTCGTTCTCGAGGGGCAGGTACCGGGCGCGGCCGTGCGCGATCAGTTGATGTCGACCGCGGCTCGCCTCTTCGATGGCCGCAATGTCGTCGACCGGATGCAGATCGTCGATGCGGCCTCCGAGAAGTGGACGCGCACCGCGCTCGCCGGGCTGACGCAGTTGGCGCGCCTCAGACTGGGACGGGCAGAGATCGCCGAGCAGACGCTGCGTCTCGAAGGCGAGGCGCGCGATGTCGCGGCGCAGGCGGCCATTCGCGATGCACTCGGGCGCGATGTCCCCGAAGGCTATACGGCCCGCGATGTCGTCGTCGTGCGTTCCGATGCGGTGATCGCCGCCGAGGAGCTGGCGCGGCGCACGGCGGAAGAATCCGCGAAGAAGCGCGCGGCCGCCGAAGCGGAGAACAAGCGGCGGACCGAGGACGAAGCCCGCCAGCGCGCCGCGGATGAAGCACGGCGTGCGGCCGAAGCGGCGCAGGCTCGTGTGCGCGCCGAAGCGGAGACCAAGCAGCGCGCCGAGGACGAGGCGCGTCAGCGGGCGGCGGAGGAAGCGCGCCGCGCGGCCGAGGCTGCAGCCCGCCAGCGTGCCGAAAGCGACGCCAAGCAGCGTGCCGAGGAAGAGGCCGCGCGGAAAGTCCGCGATGCCGAGACGCGAAAGGTCTCGGAAGAGCAGGCGCGCAAGGATGCGGAGGCCGAGGCCTGTCAGAAGGCCCTGCGCACGGCCTCCAGCGAAGGCGTGATCCAGTTTGCGCGTGCGAGCGCGGAGCTCGATCGGCGCAGCCTGCCGACACTGCGCAGGCTCGCGCAAACGGCGCAGGCTTGCCCTGATGTCACGATCGAAATCGAGGGCCACACCGACGCGGAGGGCATCGACGAACGCAATCAGCCCCTCTCGGAGCGGCGTGCGCAGGCGGTCGCCGACTATCTGGCTCAGAGGGGCGTGCCGGCCGAGCGCATGAAGGCGATCGGTTATGGCGCATCGCGTCCGGTTGCTCCGAACGATACGCGGGAGGGCATGGCCCGTAACCGTCGCATCGAGTTCACCGTCAAGGCGAAGTGATACCAGCGAGGATCCGGCGATGGACTACCTGCTGCAACACCTGATTTTTTACGTGGGCTGCGCCTTCCTGCTCGGCGTGTTCGTCGGCTGGAGCACGTGCTCCCGGCGCGAGGATCGCTGAGGTCATGAGCAGAGCGGTGACAGTGGTTCGGAGTGCACGTGGATGATCGCGCTGACCTGGCAGACGCTGCTCATTCTGACGATCGCGTATTTCGCGGGCTGTATCGTCGGCTGTCTCGCCCGCAAGCTGTTCGGCGCGGGGGCCGCGAAAGTCGAGGAGCCCGAATGGCAGGGCGCGGCGCCGGCTCCCGCGACGCCGCCGGCACGTGATTCCCGGCCGCCGGTCGTCTTCGTGCCTGCATCTGCTCCGGCATCGGCTCCGGAGACTGCTCCGCGGGTGGTCCCCGGATCGCCGCCGCCGAAGGCCTTCCGTCGCGCCGATGTCGATGCGCCGGGCGATGCCGCAGCAGCGGAGCCCGTGGCCGAGCCTGAGCCTCCGCGGCCCGCTCCTGCGAAGGCCGCAGATGCGCCGCCGCGGACCACGATCGGCGAGCCCGTCTCGGCTGCGGCCGCCGTTGCCGCGGCGGTGGCTGAGAGAATGGCCGTCCCGACGCCGCCGATTGCCCCGGAGCCGGCAGACTCCGCCGGCGATGATCTCACGCGGATCCGCGGGATCGACGGCGAGCTGGCGGCGAAACTCAATGAGCTCGGGGTTGCCCAGTATGCGGATATCGCGGCCTGGAGCAGCAACCATGTACGCACGATCAGCGAGGCCCTCGGCTTCAGCGGCCGCATCGAGCGCGAGAACTGGATCGAGCAGGCGCAGATCCTCGCCCGCGGCGGTGCCACGTCCTATGCCACCGGCCTCGCGAGCGTGGCGCTGCGCGCTGAAGGCCCCGATGCCGCTTCGCCGCTGCCCGAGCGCGGACCGGAGGTTTCCACGCGGGCGGCGTTCGCCGAGCCGCGGGCCGTGGCAGCAGCTCCTTCGCCGGTGCCGGCGAGCGTCAGCGGCCGTGACAATCTCCAGCGCATTGGCGGCATCAGCGTAGAGATCGAGGATGTGCTGAGCGCGCACGATGTGACGCGTTATTCGCAGATCGCGGGCTGGAGCGCGGACGACGTCACGCGCGTGGAAGGACTGTTCGGCTTCAGCGGCCGGGTCAGCCGCGAGAACTGGATCGAGCAGGCGCAGATCCTCGCGCGCGGCGGCGCGACCGCCTATTCGCGCGCCTTCGACGAGCGCGGCGGTCCGCCGGAGCCGACGGCCGTCCTGCCCGTCGCCGCGGCAGCACCTTCGACAGAAGCACCGCCCGCTGTCGTGGCGGCGCCCACCACCACTCCTGAAGTCGAGGCTGCGGCCGTCGAGAGCGAGCCCGCGGAGCGTGCGCCGGACCTCTCCGGTATGCGTTCGGTGCGTTCGGAAGCCTTCCGCGCGCCGGACAGCATGGCTGCGGCCTCGCCCGCGACGCCGGATGATCTCAAGCGCATTCGCGGGATCGGCCTGCTCATCGAGCGCAAGCTCAATGCGCTCGGCATTTCGAGCTACGAGCAGATCGCCAACTGGACGGCCGATGACGTGAGCACGGTCAATGCCAAGCTCGAGTTCAAGGGCCGCATCGAGCGCGAGAACTGGATCGAGCAGGCGCGCATTCTCGCCTCGGGTGGTCATACGGATTTCTCGCGCCGTTTCGAGCGCGGCGAAGTGTAATTGTCGACGGGCTTTCGCTCGCGCATGATAGGCCTCGTGGCGCCGCAGTGATCGCGTGCCGCAGGGGCCTGCTTCATTTCCGAAGACCGGAGCATTTTGGAATGCGCGCATTGCTGCATGTATTGATTGCTTTCGTCGTCGGTGCATTCTGCTTTGCAGAGACGGCCAGCGCGCAGAAGCGCGTCGCGCTCGTGATCGGCAATTCGGCCTACGCGCACACGCCGACGCTCGCCAATCCGCGGAACGACGCCGGTGATGTCGCCGCCGCGCTCACGAGCTTCGGATTCCAGATCGTCGAAGGCTATGACCTCGACAAGGCCGCGTTCGACCGGACGGTCAGGGCCTTTGCCGCCGCGCTTCAGGGGGCCGACGTCGGCGTGTTCTTCTATGCCGGCCACGGCATCCAGGTGCAGGGACAGAACTATCTCGTTCCGGTCGATGCGGAGCTCTCGGCTGCGGCGGCGCTCGATTTCGAAATGGTGCGCCTCGATCTCGTTCAGCGCACCATGGAGAGCCATGCGCGCACGAACATCCTGTTCCTCGATGCCTGCCGCGATAACCCGCTGGCGAAGAACCTCGCGCGTTCGATGGGGACGCGCTCGGCCGGCATCGGCCGCGGCCTTGCGAGTGTCGAAGCGGGCGTCGGGACGCTGATCAGCTTCTCCACGCAGCCCGGCAACGTCGCGCTCGATGGGGGCGGTCGGAACTCGCCGTTCGCCGGCGCGCTCGTGCGGAACATGCGCGCGTCCAGCGAGGATCTGAGCTCGCTGCTGATTGCCGTGCGCAATGACGTCATGCAGTCGACGGGCAACAAGCAGGTGCCCTGGGAGCATTCCTCGCTCACGGGCCGCTTTTATTTCGATGCCGCGCCCCGGGCGCCCAACGCAGCCTCACCGAGCGCCGCCGTTGCTTCACCGCGCGACGAGGCCGCCGAGGCGTGGGCGGCTGCCAGGGAGAGCACGAGCCCGGCGGTGCTGGAAGCTTTCATCAAGCGCTATGGCAGCTCGTTCTATGCCGAGCTCGCGCGCGAGCGCCTGCAGACGCTTTCGAGCAGGCAAGCGGCGGCAACGCCGTCCGCGCCTGCGCCATCAGCTCCCGACGCGCGGGCAAATTCGCCGCAGCCCGGCTCCCTGCCGAGCGATCCGTGGACGCTCACCGGAGACAAGAGCCTCGATCTGCTCGACGGTCGTGTGCTGTTCTCGATGATTGCAACGCCATATCGGGGGCGGCGGGACCTGGTCGGGATCCGCGTCAACGGCGAAACGGCGAGCCTAGGGGTCGGCCAGTTCGTGCACTTGAGCCGGCCGGAAGAAGTGTGCGGGATCTTCCTCCGCGAGATCAACCTGAAGACGCGAGAGGCCGATTTCCAGGTGCTGTGCGGAGCGGCTTTCGGCGATCCGCCGCTGGACAGGGCAGCTCTCGCCGTCGCTCTGCCCTACAAGGCCCCTCTGGCCGAGGTTATCACCCTCGAGCGGGGAACGAGCCGCGAGATCCAGATCGGCAGCGCCAGCGCCCTCGTCACTTTCGTTGCGGCACCCTACCGCGGCCGTCGCGATCTTGTCGGCGTGCGCATCCAGGGCGAGGAGAAGGGGCTGGCGATCGGCGAGAGGGCCGAGGCATATGTCGGCGATCGCGCCTGCCTGTTCGTGTTGCGCCAGATCCACGCGGGCTACAAGACGGCCGAGTTCCAATGGCAGTGCTGAGCGGGCGGCTAGAACTTGTTCGATCAAAATAGAATCGCAATCCCCCTCCCCCAGCGCCGAAGGCGCGCCTTCGGCGCGAGTGTGGGGAGGGGCTAGGGGTGGGGGGAATCCCTGCCGCTGATGTTCTGCAATCCCCCCCTCCTAACCTCCCCCACAAGGGGGGAGGGACGAGGCTGCTCGTGGGGCCGAGCGCTTCCATCTGCAATGAACGTGCTCTAGGCGCGGCTACAGCAGCGTGCCGCGATAGGGCGCGATCAGCTCCGGCCCTTCGTTGCGGGCGTTGCTGAGGCGCGGATCGACGGTGACATGCTCGAGGAGGTCGGCCGGTGCTGGTCGCAGCATCTCTGCCGCCATTTCAGCGGAGAAGCCGCGGGTGTCGAGCCAGGCGTCGAAGTCCGCGGGCTGAAGGATCGCCGGCATCCGCTCGTGCAGCGAGGAGAGGGTGCTGTTGGCGGCGACCGTGAGGACGGCCATCGTGTCGATCTCGCTGCCATCGGCGCCGAGCCAGCTTTCCCAGAGCCCGGCGAAGGCCATGAGCCCGCTGTCCGGCCGCCGGATGAGGTGCGGCTGGCGGGCGCCGGCCTTGCCCGTCCACTCGTAGAAGCCATTGGCCGGCACGAGGCAGCGGCGATGGCGCATGGCCCCGCGGAAGGAGGCCTTTTCGGCGGCGCTCTCGGCCCGGGCATTGAAGAGATTCGACAGGCGGGCCGGGTCCTTGGCCCAGGAGGGGATGAGCCCCCAGCGGACCAGCGCCAGCTCGCGCTCGCGGGCGTGGTCGAGGCGCAGGATCAGCACGGGCTGGCTCGGCGCTATGTTGTAGCGGGGCGGGTACGGCTCGCCATTCTCGACCTGGAAATAGGCCCTGACGGCCTCCACCTGCACCGTCAGATTGTACCGCGAGCACATGGGCTTGCTCCTCTGGGCCGGGAGGCCGGTCAAGGCCGTCCGGGGCTCGCCTCAGCCATGCGCGCCGGCCCCCTTGGGCTTCCCCCCTTCTTGCTCTAACGTCCCGCGCCAAGCAATCGCCGCACCGGACGGCAAAGCCCAAAAAGAGCCAGGGAAGAACCATGACACGTGAAACGGCCGTAGCCAGTGCCCTCAAGTACTACGACGACCGCGGGAGCGGCTATTTCGCGGACCTGGCGCGGTGGGTGGCCGTGCCGACGGAGAGCCAGAACCCAGAGCGGGTCGGCGTCCTCGGCGAGTATCTGCAGACGGTGATCCGGCCGGAGCTCGAGGCGCTCGGCTACGCGATCAAGATCTTTCCCAATCCGCTCGCCGGCTGTGGCCCGGTGCTGCTCGGGACGCGCATCGAGGACCCGAGCCTGCCGACGTTCATCTCCTATGGTCACGGCGATGTCGTGCTCGGCATGGAAGGCCGCTGGGCCAATGACCGCGACCCGTGGAAGCTCTCCTTCGAGGACGAGCGCGTCTATGGCCGCGGCGTCGCCGACAACAAGGGGCAGACGCTCGTCCATGTCGCGGCGCTGCGCGAGGTCATGAAGGCGCGCGGCGGCAAGCTCGGCTTCAATCACAAATTCCTCATCGAGACGGGCGAGGAGAACGGCTCGAAAGGCCTCAAGGACATCATCGACGCCAACAAGGCGGACTTTGCCGCTGACGGCTTTCTCTCGTCGGATGGCCCGCGCACGGAGATCGGGCGGCCCAACATCACGCTCGGCAATCGCGGCTGCGCGAACTTCATCCTTACGGTCGATCTGCGCGAGGGTGGTCACCATTCGGGCAACTGGGGTGGCCTGCTCGCCAATCCAGGCATCATTCTCGCGCACGCGCTCGCGAGCATCGTCGATGCCAAGGGCCGCATTCTTGTCGATGGCTGGCGTCCCGAGATCCCCGGCGGTGTGCGCGAGGTGCTGAAGGGCATCGACCGCGATGCGGGGCCGCGCGCGCCGAAGATCGACGACTACTGGGGCGAGCCCGGGCTCAGCCGCATCGAAAAGATCGCGGCCTTCAATTCGTTCGACGTGCTGGCCTTCGAGACCGGCAATCCGGCAAAGCCCGTGAATGCCGTGCCGCCGAAAGCGCGCGCCGTCTGTGCGCTGCGCTATGTCGTGGGCACGGATGCCGAGAACATCGTGAGCAATCTGCGGCGCCATCTCGATGAGCGCGGCTTTACCCAAGTGACGATCGAGCCGCCGCCTGCGGGCAACAACGGCCGCTTCGAGGCTAGCCGCACGGACCATAATCATCCCTGGGCGCAGTGGGTGAAGGGGGCCGTGGAGCGCAACTCGAACCAGCCGTGCGGCGTGCTGCCGAACGGCGGCGGCTCCAACATGACGTACATGCTGCAGTATGGCATCGGCATGCCCTGCGCGTGGCTGCCGCTGAGCTACGCCGGCTGCTCGCAGCACGCGCCCGACGAGCACATTCTGGTGCCGCTCATGCGCGAAGGGCTGCGCCACGTGACGGGCATTTATTGGGACCTCGGCGACAAACAAACGGGCTATCGGCCATGAGCGAGCTTTGTGATCTTTCCGCAGTCGAGCTGCGCCGCCTCATCGGCCGCAAGAAGGTCTCGCCCATCGAGCTGCTCGACAGTTGCCTCATGCGCATCCGGGCGACGGACGGCGCGATCAACGCCATGGTCGCGCTCGACGAGAAGGTCGCGCGCAAGGCGGCGCGCGATGCCGAGAAGGCCGTCATGCGGGGCGATGACCTTGGCGTCCTGCACGGCCTGCCGGTCGGCGTGAAGGATCTCTCGGACACGGCCGGCCTCAAGACCACCTATGGCAGCCTGATCTACAAGGATCATGTGCCGGCCAAGGACAGCGGCATGGTCGCGCGCGTTCGCGCGGCGGGCGCCATCATCGTCGGCAAGACGAACACACCCGAGTTCGGCGCGGGCGCCAACACCAAGAACCGCGTCTATGGCGCGACGGGCAACCCCTTCGATCCCGAGAAGACCGCGGCCGGCTCGTCCGGCGGCTCGGCGGCGGCGCTTGCCGTGAGCCAGGTGCCGATCGCGACCGGCTCGGACTACGGCGGCAGTCTCAGGACGCCGGCCGCCTTCTGCGGCATTGCCGGCTTCCGGCCCTCGCCGGGCCTCGTGCCTGCCGAGCGGCCGGTCTCGCTGAGCCCGTTCCCCGTCATCGGGCCCATGGGCCGCACGATCGAGGACCTGCACCTTCTCCTCAAGGCGCAGATCGACAGCGACAAGATCGATCCGTTCGCCAGCAGCGATGTCCAGGACATTCCGGATGCGCTCGGCAACATCGACCTCGGCTCCATCCGCGCCGCCTTCTCGACGGATCTCGGCTGCTGCCCGGTCGACAATGACATCGCGGGCATCTTCGAGGAGCGCACGCGCACGTTCCGCTCGGTGTTTGCCGAGACGAGCAACCGCCATCCCGATTTCACGAACGTGCACGAGGTCTTCGAGATCCTGCGCGGCATGGTGTTCGTCGGCATGCATCGCGAGCGCCTCGAAAAGCATCGTGATCTGCTCGGGCCCAATGTCATCGACAACACGGAGCGGGGTCTCAAGTACTCGCTCGGCGACGTGTCATGGGCCAATGTCGAGCAGACGAAGATCTACAACCGCTATCTCGAATTCTTCGACGAGTGCGACGTGCTGATCTGCCCGGCGGCGGCGGTCTCGCCCTTCCCGCACGAACAGCTCTACGTCGAAACGATCAACGGCGAGAAGATGCCGACCTACATGCGCTGGCTCGCGCTCTCCTACGCGCTGACAACGGCGCTGCCGGCGGTCGCGGTCATTCCGTGCGGCGTCGATCATCTCGGAATGCCCTTCGGCATTCAGGTTGCGGGGCCCAACGGCTCGGATGCGATGGTGCTCGAAGTTGCGCACGCGCTCGAGCAGATGCTCGCCTTGAACAAGGAGACGGCGCGGCCCATTCCTGATCTTGCCAAGCTCGCTCCGACATGAGGCGTGCGAACCGGAGCCTGCAATGACGCGCGCTGGATCTTCCGTCGAGGCGCAATTGCTGGCGGCCGCCCTCTTTTCCGCCGAGCGCCATCGCGACCAGCGGCGGAAGGGCGTGCGCGAGACGCCCTACATCAACCATCCGATCGAGGTTGCCGAGCTCATCGTGCGCGTCGGCGGTGTTCACGACATCGAGGTGCTGGTCGCGGCCGTTCTTCACGACACCATTGAAGATACCGAGACCAAGGCGGAAGAGATCGAGCGGAAATTTGGGACGTCGGTTGTCGCGCTCGTTCTCGAGGTGACGGACCCGCCGCTGACGCAATCAGAGCGCAAGCGGCTCGAGATCGAGCACGCCCCTCACCTGAGCCCGCGCGCGAAGCTGATCAAGCTGGCCGACAAGATCTGCAACGTCGCCGATACGGCAAGCAATCCGCCGGCGAGCTGGTCGCGGAGCCGCAGGCACGACTACATCGACTTCGCCGAGCAGATCGCCATCGGCTGCCGCGGCAACAATGCAGCCCTCGATGCCGAGTTCGTGCGCGTGATGGAGCGTGCGCGGGCACAAATCGGCTGAGCCCGCGCTCTAGAGCGTGTTCATTTCATACGGCATCACTTCGCATCGCGCTCCGCGCTTATTCCTCCCCCCTTGTGGGGGAGGT
The DNA here is from genome assembly GCF_900117415.1 of Hyphomicrobium sp. CS1BSMeth3. Classification (GTDB taxonomy): domain Bacteria; phylum Pseudomonadota; class Alphaproteobacteria; order Rhizobiales; family Hyphomicrobiaceae. Next base: position 980,301 of record NZ_FPEI01000004.1, on the reverse strand, counting down.
TAGGAGGGGGGATTGCAGAACATTCGCGACGGGGATTCCCCCCACCCCTATCCCCTCCCCGTCGCGCCAGAGGCGCGCGTCCCGCGCGACCGCGCCGAAGGCGCGCCTTCGGCGCTGGGGGAGGGGGATTGCGATGCCATTTTGATCGAACAGACTCTAGGCTCAGGCTTGCCACCGGCCGCTTGGTATGGGCGGTGCGTCGACTGGATCCGCCACATAGAGGTAGACCCATGCGACCAGCTCCTCGCCGCTTGCGAGGCGCACGGACCGGCGTGCGCGCTCGTACTCGCCTTCCCGCTTGTGGCCGGGGGTGATGCCCTCATAGGGGTCGAGCCAGACGAAGACGCTCTCGGGATCGTCGAGGCGCAGGACCTCGCCATGAACCGTGTCCGAGGCGGCGGCGGGCTCCAGCATGACGGGAAACGTGCCGAGACTGAAGAGGCGGCCGGGGATGGTCGCCTCGCCGAGGCTCGCGCTCTCCTGCCCGAGGCGGGTCCGCATGTCCGCCCCGAGCTCGCCGTGGGCGCGCGTCAGCAGGGTGCCGTAGACGAAGAGGTAGTTGGTCTCGGTGCTCATTCGCGGACCTGGTGGACCTCGATGATGTTGCCGGCGGGGTCGTAGAAGAAGATCTGCTCCCAACCCTTCATGGCCCAGGCGCCGAAGTCCGAATAGGGAATGCCTTTCTCCTCCAGGCGCTTTTTGAAGGCCGCAATGTCGTCGGTGCGGAAGGCGAGGTGCCCGCGCTCGAGCGGATTGACCGCCTGCCCGGTCTTGAAGCCGATCTTCATGTCCTGCTCGGCGAGGTGGAACTGCGCCGCGTCGGCGCGCCCGTCCGTCAGGAATGACACATTGCCCGAGTAACCCTGGTCCTTGTCACGGTTTCCGGCGAGGCCCGGCTCGGTCTTCATGTCGAGGACCTCGCGGTAGAAGGTGTCGAGGCCGGGGACGTCGCGGGTGCACAGGTTAACGTGGTGGAACTTGATCTGCATTTTCGTCTCCTGGTTGTTTCCTCGTTGTTCCTGTTGGCCCGCCCGAGCCGGCAGCCGTCACGGCCCATGGCGCCTGATATGGCTCGGCTCATGGGAGCGCGGCCGGGGCAATACCGTCAAGACGGAAGACGGAGCCGGGAGGGCGTCCGGCGAGGCGCGCATGGCACGCCCGGAGACCTGCCGGCCACTCTCCCCGCCTCTTTGCCGCGCCCTATAGCCAAGCGTGGCGCGCTGCAATAGAAAGCGGCCCCATGCCCAAGCGTACAGACATCAAATCGATTCTCATCATCGGCGCCGGTCCGATCGTCATCGGCCAGGCGTGCGAGTTCGATTATTCCGGGACCCAGGCGTGCAAGGCGCTGCGGGCCGAGGGGTACCGCATCATCCTCGTCAACTCCAATCCGGCGACGATCATGACGGACCCGGAGCTGGCGGACGCGACCTACATTGAGCCGATCACGCCCGATGTCGTCGCCAAGATCATCGAGAAGGAGCGCCCCGATGCGCTTCTGCCGACCATGGGCGGGCAGACGGCGCTCAATACGGCGCTGGCGCTCGAGCGCATGGGCGTGCTCGAAAAATTCGGCGTCGAGATGATCGGCGCCCGCGCCGAGGCCATCGACAAGGCCGAGGACCGCAAGCTCTTCCGCGAGGCCATGGACCGGATCGGCCTCGAAAGCCCCCGCGCGGCCATCGCCTCTTCGCCGCCCATCCGCGACGAAAGCGGCAATATCGTTCGCTATGACACGGCGACGGGCTTCGCCGAGGCCATGCGGCTCCTCGATACGGTCGGCTTGCCGGCCATCATCCGCCCGGCCTTCACGCTCGGCGGCACGGGCGGCGGCGTCGCCTACAATCGTGAGGAGTTCGAGCAGATCGCCCGCTCGGGCATCGATGCGTCGCCGGTCGGCCAGATCCTGATCGACGAGAGCCTGCTCGGCTGGAAGGAGTACGAGATGGAGGTCGTCCGCGACAAGGCGGACAACTGCATCATCATTTGCTCCATCGAGAACGTCGATCCCATGGGCGTGCATACGGGTGACTCGATCACGGTCGCGCCCGCGCTCACGCTGACCGACAAAGAATACCAGATCATGCGCAATGCCTCGATCGCGGTGCTGCGCGAGATCGGGGTCGAGACCGGCGGCTCCAACGTCCAGTTTGCGGTCAATCCGGCCGACGGGCGCCTCGTCGTCATCGAGATGAACCCGCGCGTGTCGCGCTCGTCCGCGCTCGCGTCGAAGGCAACGGGCTTCCCGATTGCGAAGGTCGCGGCCAAGCTGGCGGTCGGCTACACGCTCGACGAGCTCGAGAACGACATCACGGGCGGCGCGACGCCGGCTTCCTTCGAGCCGACGATCGACTATGTCGTCACGAAGATCCCGCGCTTTGCCTTCGAGAAGTTCCCGGGCTCCGATCCCACGCTGACGACGGCGATGAAGTCCGTCGGCGAGGTCATGGCCATCGGCCGCACGTTCGCGGAAAGCCTGCAGAAGGCGCTGCGCGGGCTCGAGACCGGCCTCACCGGCCTCGACGACGTGACCTTCGAGGGCCTCGGCGGCAGCGACGACAAGAACGTCGTGCGCGCGGCTCTTGCCCATCCGACGCCGGACCGTCTGCTGAAGGTCGCGCAGGCCATGCGCATGGGCGTCGATCACGAGCAGATCCACGCCTCCTGCCGCATCGACCCGTGGTTCCTCGCGCGTATGCAGGAAATCATCGACGAGGAAGCGCGCGTCATTGCGCACGGCCTTCCCGAGAATGCGGAAGCACTGCGCGACCTGAAGGCCATGGGCTTCTCGGATGCGCGGCTCGCCAAGCTCGCGGGCAAGAAGGAAGCGGACGTGCGCGCGCTGAGGAAGAAGTTCGGCCTTGCGCCGGTCTTCAAGCGCATCGACACCTGCGCCGCCGAGTTCGCCTCGCCGACGCCGTACATGTATTCGACCTACGAGCGCGGTCTGGTGGACAAGCCTGTGTGCGAGGCGCAGCCGACTGCAGCCAAGAAGGTCATCATTCTCGGCGGCGGGCCGAACCGGATCGGCCAGGGCATCGAGTTCGACTACTGCTGCTGTCACGCCTGCTTCGCGCTGACCGCCGCCGGGTTCGAGACCATTATGGTCAACTGCAACCCGGAAACCGTCTCGACGGACTACGACACGTCGGACCGCCTCTACTTCGAGCCGCTGACGGCCGAGGATGTGCTGGAGATCATCCGCGTCGAGCAATCGAACGGCACGCTTGCGGGCGTGATCGTGCAGTTCGGCGGCCAGACGCCGCTGAAGCTCGCCCAGGCGCTGGAAGATGCCGGCGTGCCGATCCTCGGCACGTCGCCCGATGCGATCGACCTCGCCGAGGACCGCGATCGCTTCAAGGCGCTCATCGACAAGCTCGGGCTCCTGCAGCCCGAGAGCGGCATTGCGCGCTCACCTGCCGAAGCGCGCGCCGTCGCCGACAAGATCGGCTATCCGATCGTGATCCGTCCGTCCTACGTTCTCGGCGGGCGCGCCATGGAGATCGTCGCCGACGGCGGCGAGGTGGACCGCTACATCCAGCGCCTTTCCGCGACGCTGGACCGGCCGTCGGAGCTCATCGTCTCCGAGAGCCGGCCGCTGCTGATCGACCGCTATCTCTCCGGCGCGATCGAGGTGGATGTGGATTGCCTGAGCGACGGCAAGGACACGTTCGTTGCCGGCATCATGGAGCATATCGAGGAGGCGGGCGTTCATTCCGGCGACTCCGCCTGCTCGCTTCCGGTTCATTCGCTCGACAGCGCGATCGTCGTTCGCCTCGAAAAGCAGACCCGCGATCTGGCGCTGGCGCTGAACGTGGTCGGTCTCATGAACGTGCAGTACGCGATCAAGGACAAGCAGATCTACGTCATCGAGGTGAACCCACGGGCAAGCCGCACGGTGCCGTTCGTCGCCAAGGCCATCGGGCTTCCGGTCGCGAGCATTGCCGCGCGCATCATGGGCGGCGCGTCGCTCAAGAGCTTCGCTCTCAAGACGCCGAAGCTCGACCACATCGCCGTCAAGGAGGCGGTCTTTCCGTTCGCCCGCTTCCCGGGCGTGGATCCGATCCTCGGCCCCGAGATGCGCTCGACGGGCGAGGTCATGGGCATCGATACCGACTTCGGCCTGGCCTTTGCCAAGAGCCAGCTCGGCGCCGGTCAGTCGCTGCCCGACAAGGGCACGGTTTTCATCTCGCTGCGCGAGGCGGACAAGGACGGGATTCTGGGGGCGACGCGGGACCTCGTCGACATGGGCTTCCGCATTCTCGCGACGCGGGGGACCAAGCGGCACCTTGAGCAGCACGGCATTCCCTGCGAGCTGGTGAACAAAGTTCTGGAAGGTCGGCCGCACATTGTCGATGCCATGAAGAATGGCGATGTGGATCTGGTGTTCAATACAACTGAAGGTGCCAAGGCGCTCGCCGACTCCAAGGACATCCGGCGCACGGCCTTGCTCAACCGCATTCCGTATTGTACGACTCTCGCCGGAGCGATCGCAGTGACCGAGGCCATCAAGGCTTTGAGGCGCGGTCACCTTAAAGTGGCGCCACTTCAGGCCTATATTAGCCGGACCGCCTGAGGCCCTTGCAAACGGGCCCCGGACGGGGGAAGCTGGCGTTTTCCCGTGGACTGTTGCGACTGATTCGGCGGTATCGGCACATCAGCCGAGCCGGTTGGGAGACTTGGATATGGCGATGGAAAAGGTTCCGATGACAATCGAGGGCTTTCAGAAGCTCGAGACGGAGCTGCACCGCCTGAAGGCCGTGGAACGTCCACGGATCATCCAGGCCATCGCCGAGGCACGTGCGCACGGGGACCTGAGCGAGAATGCGGAATATCACGCCGCCAAGGAGGCCCAGGGGCTGAACGAGTCCAAGGTCGCCGAGCTGGAGGATAAGCTTTCGCGCGCCGAGGTCATCGACACGACCAAAATGTCCGGCGACAAGATCAAGTTCGGCGCCACGGTCAGCCTCATCGACGAGGACACCGACGAGAAGGTCAAATACAAGATCGTCGGCGAGATGGAGGCGGACGTGCGCGAGGGCAAGATTTCGATCAGCTCGCCGATTGCGCGTGCGCTGATCGGCAAGGGCAAGGGCGACACCGCCGAGGTGACGACGCCCAAGGGTGCCAAGTCCTACGAGATCACCAAGATCGAGTGGAAGTAGCGCCAGCGCGCACTACGCAGGCCGCCCGCCACAAATTCCAGGATCTCACGGCCGCCCTGTCACAAGGGCGGCCGTATGCGTTTGAGTGCCACTTTGCCGCAGCGATCCGGCCCGCATTTCCGCACAGGAGCGGCGGGGGGGCGCACCCGAGAAAATAAGCATGAGCAGCGATTTTTTCTTGGTTCCAGGGATGGTTGTCCGCTAGACACCGATCGGCCTTTTGTTCAGGGCGGCCCGAACGGCAAGCGTCGTTACGGCTCGTCCCGATCGCGCCTCGGAATGAAACTGGATCCCTGGGAGGAATGAGGAAATGAAGCGACTACTTGCGCTCACGGCCGGCATTGCTGTGGCCCTCACCGCGGCTGCCGCCATCGCGCAGACGAAGCAGCTCTCGATCACCACGGGTGGCACGGGCGGCGTGTACTATCCGCTCGGCGGCGGGTTCGCGAGCATCATCGGCAAGAACATCCCGAACACGACGGCAGCGGCGGAAGTGACCGGCGGCTCGGTTGCCAACCTGCAGCTCATCGGCTCCGGCCGCGCCGACATCGCCTTCACGCAGGTCGATGCCGCGTGGGATGCCGTCAGCGGTCTCGACAAGTTCAAGAGCGGCAAGCTGCCGGTCCAGTCGCTCGTCGTCATGTATCCGAACCACATGCACGTCGTGACCATCGACGGCACCGGCGTCACCAAGATCGAGGATCTCAAGGGCAAGCGCGTCTCCACGGGTTCGCCCGGCAGCGCCACCGAGGTGTTCGCATTCCGCGTCATCGAGGCGGCCGGTCTCGACAAGGACAAGGACATGAAGCGTGAGCGCCTCGGCGTCGCCGAGAGCGTCAACGCGATCAAGGACAAGAAGATCGACGCCTTCTTCTGGGTCGGCGGCCTTCCGACGGCGGCGGTGACCGACCTCGGCGCGACGCCCGGCACCAAGCTCCGCATGATCGACATCGCACAGAACGTCGGCAAGATGGTTGCCAAGTACGGCGAGATCTACGCGGCGACGGTCATTCCCAAGGGCACGTACGGCGGCCAGGATGCGGACAACCACAACGTCGCCGTCTGGAACGTCATGGCGGTCAACGCGAACATGCCTGAGGACCTCGCCTATCAGCTCACGAAGCTGATGCTCGAGAAGCGCGAGGAGCTCGGCATCGTCCACAAGGAAGGCCTCAACATCAAGGCGGAGAACCAGACCAAGAAGAAGTCGGGCATCCCCTTCCATCCTGGTGCTCTCAAGTACTTCGCCGAGAAGGGCATCAAGGTCGACTGAGCCCCGCTCTCTATAAGTCACCAGCCGCCGGAGCCCACGCTCCGGCGGTTTTGCCTGTTACCCGGCGCCCGCTCGCGCTCGGATTGTCACCAAGTAGGAACACAGTATGAGCCAGGAATTGGGGGGCGCGCCGGCTGCCACGGCGTCGAATGCCGGTGAAATCAGCGAGGACGCGCTCAAGGCCGCCGAGAAGTTCATCGAGGAGGATGAAGGCGCCCTCAATCGCGTCGGCGGCTGGATCGGCTACCTCATAGCTGCCCTCGCGATCGGCTCGACGCTGTTCCATCTCTACGCGGCCTACGACATCATCCCGACGCACGTCCTGCGGCCCGGTCACGTCGGCATCGTGCTCGTGCTGACGTTCCTGCTGTTCCCGATCGCGAGCCGCTTTCGCGACCAGATCCGCTGGTGGGACTGGCTCTTCGCCGCAGCCGGCGCCGGCACGGTCGGCTACATCCTCTATCAGGGCGCCGATTTCGGCGACTACGCGACCGCACCGACGGAAATTCAAGTGTGGGTCGGCATCGTCTTCATCGCGCTCGTTCTCGAGGCGACGCGGCGCACGACCGGCATCATCATGCCGATCGTCGCGATGGCCTTCGTGCTCTACGCGATCTACGGGCAGCACCTTCCGGCGCCGTGGACGCACCGCGGCTATGACGTCGACCGTCTCGTCGCCCATCTCTACATGACGCTTGAAGGCATCTTCGGCTCGGCCGTCGATGTCTCGTCCAGCCTCATCATCCTCTTCACGATCTTCGGCGCGGTGCTGCAGGCATCCGGCGCCGGCAAGTTCTTCATCGATTTCTCGTTCGCCGCCATGGGCGGGCGCCGCAACTCCGCAGGGCGCGCCGTCGTTCTCTCGTCCTTCCTGATGGGAGGCCCTTCCGGCTCGGGCGTCGCGACGACCGTGACCATCGGCACCGTCGCGCATCCGATGCTCGCCAAATCCGGCTACGACAAGAATGCTGCGGGCGGCCTGCTTGCGGCCGGCGGTCTCGGCGCGATCATCTCGCCGCCCGTGCTCGGTGCCGCGGCCTTCCTCATCGCCGAGTACCTGAAGATTTCGTACATCGAAGTCATCTGGATGGCGATCATCCCGACGCTGCTCTACTACTTCGGCATCTACGTGATGGTAGAGCTCGACGCGAAGAAGTACGGCGCCGGCGGCAGCGACCTGCTGATCGAGAAGGGAACGCTCTGGAAGCTCACCAAGGGCTACTGGTTCCACTTCCTCTCGCTCATCTCGATCGTCGTATTCATGCTGATGGGCTTCTCGCCCGTGCTCGCCGTGTTCTGGGCGACCATCATGGCGATCCTGGTCAGCTACTTCCGCTGGGATACGGCGCTCTGGCCGCGCAAGCTCGCCAAGGCCCTGACCGAGGGCACGACGGGCGTTCTCAATGTGGCGCCGACGTGCGCCGCGGCCGGCATCATCGTCGGCAGCGTGACGCTCACCGGCCTCGCGCAGAAGTTCGCCGACATCATCATCACCTATGCGGGCGGCAGTCTGATCCTCACGGCGATCTATACCTCGCTGATCGTGTGGATCGTTGGTCTCGCCGTGCCGGTGACGGCCTCCTACATCCTGTGCGCCGTCATTGCGGCGCCGGCGCTGATCAAGCTCGGCGTGCCGGACTTCGCCGCGCACATGTTCATCTTCTACTACGCGGTGCTGTCCGAGGTTTCGCCGCCGACGGCGCTCTCGCCCTTTGCGGCGGCGGCCATCACGGGCGGCAATCCCTACGCGACCACGCTGCAATCCTGGAAGTACACGATGCCGGCCTTCCTGGTGCCGTTCGTGTTCGTCCTCGATCCGCTCGGCATCGGCCTGCTGCTCAAGTTCCCCGATGGAGCTACGTGGTTCGACATCCTGGAGATCACACTCCAGGTCGGCGCCGGCATCGCGCTGCTCGCATTCGCCTTCCAGCGCTACTATCGCGTCCGCACGAACGGCGTGGAGACGGCGCTGTTCAGCGTTGCGGGTCTTCTGCTGGTGCTGCCGACGATCGTTACCGCCATCCTGAAGCCGATCATCGGGATCGACATCTCCGGCTACATGCCGCTCTTCCCGCAGCTTGGCGTGCACGTCGGGTACAATGTCGTGTTGGCGGTGCTGCTCTTCCTGGCCGCGCACACCATGCAGCGAACGCGCACCGTGGCGCCAGCTACGGCCTGACGTTCGACAGTAATCTGGCGGGGCATTGGGCTCAGGCGCTCAGCCCCGCCAGAACTCCGGCCGGAAGAGCACGAGCACCGTGAAGAGCTCGAGGCGGCCGAGCAGCATGGCGCCCGAAAGCACCCATTTCGCGCCCGCCGGCAGGTCGGCGTAGCTGCCCGAGGGGCCGATGATCGAGCCGAGTCCCGGTCCGACGTTCGAGACGGCTGACGCGGCCCCCGACAACGCCGTGACCAGGTCCAGCCCCATGGCACAGAGAACGACGGTGAACAGCCCGATCGTGGCCATGTAGACGGCGAAGAAAGCGACGACCGAGAACGGTACGTCCTCGGGAAGGCGCCGGCCGTTGTACGTCAGCGGAACGATGCGGTTGGGGCTGATGAGGTGCTGAAGGTGGCTGCGCGTCAGCAGTGAGGCGACCTGCAGGCGGTAGATCTTGATGCCGCCCGACGTCGATCCCGAGCAGCCGCCGATGAAGAGCAGCAGAAAGAAAACCCCGACTGCGAACGGTCCCCAGGCGGCGAAGTCTCCCGCGGTGAAGCCCGTGGTCGTGATGACGGAAACGACATTGAAGGCCGCGAGGTGGAGGGCGTCGCTGAACTCCACGCCGCGGGCGATGGTCAGCCATGCGGTCATGACCGCCGAGGCGACCAATATGAGCATCAGGAAGCCGCGCACCTGCACATCGCGCCAGAGCACCTGCGTGTCGCCGCGCATGGCCCTGATGTACAGGACGAACGGCAGCGCACCGCAGATCATGAAGAAGATTGCGGCCCAGTGCAGGGCGGGCGATTTGAAGTAACCGAAGCTCTGATCGTGCGTGGAGAGCCCGCCCGTCGAGACCGTTGCCAGCGCATGGCAGATCGCGTCGAACGGCGTCATGCCGAGCAGCATGAAAACGATCATGCACGCGAGCAGCAGCGCAACGAACACGCCGCAGATGGCGGCAACGAGCTGGCTGGCGCGCGGTACGATCTTCTCCGAGCGATCCGAGCTCTCCGTCTGGAAGAGCTGCATCCCGCCGATGCGCAGGAAGGGGAGGACGAGGATCGCGACGACGATGATCCCGAGGCCGCCGATCCCCTGCAGCAAAGCCCGCCAAAGCAGAATGCCGCGGGGCTGGCCGCTCAGATTGGTGATCACCGTGGCGCCGGTCGTCGTCAGCGCCGATACCGCCTCGAAGAAAGCATCTGCGATTGGCAGACCAAGGCCTGCAAAGGGGATCGCCGCGAAGACGCACACCAATACCCAGCAGAGCGTGGTCAGCAGAAATGCTTCGCGCAGCCCGGTCTTCACCGGGCGGTTGTCATAGGCGAACAGAACCATGAGCACGCCGACGAACAGCGTGACCATGGCCGAGACGGCGAATGTGCGCCAGCTCGAGTGGCTGTCGGCATAGTCGACAGCCATGGGGACCAGCATCGCCACGCCCATAAGGCAGGCCATCAGGCCGAGAGCCAGCAGGATCGGGCGGAACTGGATCACGAGGGTCCCCGTCGCCGAACGACGTCAGGGCCGCGCCTGCAACTCAGCGCTTCTCACCCTTGGCCGCCTTTGAGCTCTTTGCCGTCTTTGCCGTCTTTCTCGCGACCTTGCTAATGCACGGACGGCTGGACACTTGGCAACTGAACTCGGACGTCGTCTTCCGATCGCAGTTAATGGTCTTCGTCTCGGACAGGTTCCAGCGGCCCCAGGACGGGCCGTACTCCCAGATCGTGAACGACTCCCAGCTCTGAATGGCGGCGCGCTCGGCGTCCTTCTTCGTCTTGCCGGCGCCGGAGCCGTCGTGGAAGTGGGTCGCCAGGCAGGTCTTGGTGCGGCCGGCCGGAACCCAGGCGTGGATTGATGCGAGCCCGGTCTCCTGCGCGTGAACCAGCGCCGGAGTGAGCCCAAGACCTATCAGCAGCGCCGCTCCAGCGGCCACCAAGCATGTGCGCTTCATCGTGGTTCCCAGCCCCTTTGGAGCGGTCCGCGAATAGCCCCATGCGTGCGGACTCACTCAAGTATGTCCGCCGAGACCATGCCTGATTTGGTTGGGCGCCCGCTATGGCCCGAAAGCTACAGTGCGCGGCATTCAGCCGGAAATCTCTACCGTACTAGTCGACAATTAGCCGTTCGAGGGCTGCGCGAATGCCGGCCGGGATGGGCACCGGCTTGTTGGTCGCGCGCTCGACGAACACGTGCACGAGATGGCCCTCAACGCGAGCCAGATCCTCGCCTTCGCCGAAGAGACCAATTTCGTAGCGAACGGACGACGTGCCGAGCCGACCGACTCTGAGACCCGCGTCGATCGCTTCCGGATAGGCGAAGGAGCGGTGGAAGCGGCACATGGTCTCAGCCATGATGCCGACGATCGGCGCGTTGTGGAAGTCGAGGCCGCCGGGATCGATCAGGTAGCGGTTCACGACCGTGTCGAAGTACGAGTAGTAGACCACGTTGTTCACGTGGCCATAGACGTCGTTGTCCATCCAGCGCGTCTGCACCGGCATGAACTGGGCATACTGGCTGCGGCGGCCAGGCTCGGGACGGCCCTCGGGGCGGGCGTTGCTCATGATCCGGCCTTCTGTTTTCCACCGGCAGCAGGTTTGACGGCAATCGCCATGATCTCGACGAGGCAGCCGGGCGTCGCCATGCGCGCTTCGATGCAGGCGCGCGCGGGGAGATTGGCCGGATCGACCCACTCGAGCCACACCGCGTTCATGGCGTCGCGAAAGCGGATGTCCGAGAGCCAGATCACGACCTGCAGGATGTGCGAGCGGTCGCTGCCGCACATGGCGAGCCAGCGGTCGAGATCGCCGAGCGCCTGCCGCGTCTGCCCGCCGACGTCGAGGCTCTCGTCGTCGGCGATGCAGCCGGCCGTGAAGATCATGTCCCCTGCCTCGACCACGTTGGCGAGGAGGGGCTCGAGCTCGCGGCGGATGATCATCGATTACTTCGTCGCGATGACAGCGATCTCGACGAGCAGCTTCGGGTCGGCGAGGCGGGCCTCGATGCAGGCGCGGCCGGGAAGGTTCTTGCCGCCCGTCCACTCGTTCCAATGGACGTTCATGGCATCGCGATTGCGGATGTCGGTGACCCAGATCGTCGCCGAGACGACCTTCGACTTGTCGGAGCCGGCGAGCGCGAGAATCCGATCGATCTCGTCCAGGATTTCCTTCGTCTGACCGCCGACGTCCTTGTTGCGATCGTTCGCCGTGATGCCGGCGGTGAAGACAAACCCGTTCGCCTCGACGGCCTTGGAAAGAATGCCGGCGGACTCGTGTCTGACAATGGCCATGGTGACTGGCTTCCTCACGCTGAAGTTGATGATGGCGGGTGCCTTCTTAGCACGAGCGTGCGCCGGTGCCAGCCAAAGAACACGCGCGTCAGAAAACGCTCACGTTCTGGAGCGAGCCGACCATCAGGACGAGCCCGAGCCCGAGGACGAGGCCGGCGCCGCCGATGCCGGCCGCCGTCCGCACGCGCGCCCCCCACACGCTCTCCGCGCCGCCGCCGAGCCGCATGGCGAGCTCGCGCGAGCCGACGGCCAGCGCGGCCAGTGCCGAGACGGTGATCGCGGTGCCGATCGCCATGGCGAAGGTGGCAAACACGCCGGCCCACATGAGGCCCTGGCTGATCGCGAAGACGAGCACGAGAATGGCGCCCGTGCAGGGGCGAATGCCGACGGCGAAGGCGATCGCGAAGGCCTGCCGCCACGACCAGGGGCCCTGGAGCTGGCTCGGATCGGGCATGTGGGCGTGATTGCAGCAGCTTCCGTCGGCGGCGTGCTCGTGTGCGTGGTCGTGATGGACGTGAGCGTGGGCGTGCCCATGGCCGTGGTCATGGTGCCCGTGATCATGGTCATGATGGTGGTGACCGTGATCGTGCCCGCGGTGATGCTGATGCCCATCGTGGTGATGATGGTCGTGCGCATGGTGCGCGTGATCATGATCGTGCGCGTGGGACGCAGCGGCTGCCGGCTTTGCCCGCGCGGCCTTGATCTGCGTGTAGAGCAGCCAGGCACCGACCACGGCGACGAGCCCCCAGCTCAAGGTTTCGAGCCAGGCCTCGGTCGATTTCATGGTCATGCCGGTGGCACTGAGCAGCACGATCAAGATGCCGACGATCACCAGCGCGGAGAGACCCTGGAAGGCTGCCGCAAGGAACGAGAGTGCGATGCCGCGGCGGACCGTCTGCTCATTGGCGAGCACATAGGATGAGATGACAGCCTTGCCGTGCCCAGGCCCCGCCGCATGGAGCACGCCATAGGCAAAGCTGAGACCGGCGAGAACGAGCGTCGCGAACCACGGGTCGCCGGTGCGGATCTCGCGCACGGCGGCCGCGAGCCGGCGGTTGACCTCCGACTGCTTGCTCATGAGCCAGGCATAGGCGCGGGCGGCGATGCCTTGAGGGGGCTCGGCGGCCTTGGCAGGCGGAAGAAAGCTCTTCGGCGCTGCTGGCGGCGCGCTTGGCGCTTGCGCGAGCGCGGCTGTGGCCGGTGCCAGGAACACGGCAACCAGGAGGGCACAGGCGAGGGTACGCCAGGTCGCGGCGAGATGCCTGAAACGGGCTGAGATCATGAGGGTGGACCGCACGAGATCGTGGCCGGCCTGACAAAGCCGAAGCCGACTGATTGACCGCCGAACTGCTGGGTGAAAGCATCGCCGAGCCGGCTCGCGTCAGCGGCGGGATCGGGCTCCTTGAGGGCCTTCGCAACGTCTTCGGCCGTTGGTGGCGTCGTCTTTTCAGGCGGCGCATCGCCGATGGAGATCCGGCAGCCTTGCGGCGCGCCCTGACCGAGCGCCACGGGGTCTTTCTCCGCCGGCTGGAAAGCGATGAAGAAGCTCGGGTCGGCGATCGTGAAGGAGAAGCCCGGCGCTTCCGCCAGCACCGGCTGGGCGAGCGGCAGCGTAAAGTGGAGGCTCAGGACTTTCGGCCGCTCGGGCGGTGCCGCCGCCTCCGTCTTCGGCTGGCTCGCCGAGCTGCCGAACAGCCAGTCCCACAGGCGCGCGAACATGCCCTTGGGCGGCTCCGGCGGCTTGACGATCTCGGCGCCCGTGCCCTCGAAGGCGGCATCGCCGGTCTTCATCGTGACTTCCACCGCGCCTTCGGGCGCCTCGGCGTGCTCGAGCCAGAAGTCCTTCGGCGCGTCGAACTTCAGCTTCTCGGATCCGAGCTTGGCGGCGGTGAAGTACTCGAACTCCTTGAGGCCATCCATGTTGACCTTGGCCAGCTCCGCGAGCTCGCTGCGGTCATAGGTGCCGTCGTTGTTCGTATCGAGGCCCTGGATGGCCATGGACGTATAGAAGTCGTCGAACGACCACTTCTGGCGCAGGCCGACGATCGTGCCGTTCTCGTAGAGCACGGTCGTCTCCGTCGTCACCCAGACGTGCGGGTGCGCGCGTGCGGAGCCGGATCCAATGCAGGCCGCGGCACCGGCAAGCACAGCAGCGGCTAAACGCGCCCGTGCGGCTCGCATGTGGACCATAAGATCTCCTGCCTCTCGGGCGCACGCACCGTCCGGCTGCTCCTTGCGCCGGGCCTTCAAGATAGCCGCTTCGCGCCCCCGTGCAAAATGCGTGCAGAACTCGGCTGTTAGGGTGCGCCCCGCCGATGACGGGGCCACTGGTATCGAGAATTCCGACGAGAATGTGGTCGTGGCGCAGATCTCAGCTCGCGACGCGGGCCACGTCGGTGTCCGCAATGGGGTCGCTGACCGTATCGAGGGCCCCGTCCGGCTGGCGCGGATGGGCATTGCCGCACCAGTTGCTGAGAACGAGCTCGAGATCGTCGGGCTCGAAGGGCTTGGCCAGATAGTCGTCCATGCCGCCGTCGAGGCAGCGCTGGCGATCCTCACTGAACGCATTGGCCGTGAGCGCCACGATCGGGGGGCGGCGCCCGCCCGCCGTCTCGAACATGTCCTTGATCTGGCGTGTCGCTTCGAGGCCGTCGACCTCGGGCATGAGCATGTCCATGAACACGAGATCATAGCGTGCCGCGGCGCCGTCGATCGTCGCGCGGAGGGCCTCCACGGCCTCGCGGCCATTGGTCACGCGCTCGACCTTGCAGCCTGAACGCTCGATCATGCGCGTGGCGAGCAGCGCATTGATATCGTTGTCCTCGGCGAGCAGGACTCGGATGCCGCTGTGTCCCGGGTCGGCGCTCTCGGCGGCCGGCACGCGATGCGGCGCTATTGCCGATGCCGGCGGCTGCGCGCCGCCGCGCGAGACGACCTGCGTCACAATGGACGACGGCCGCACGGGGCGCACTAGGTAGGCATCGAAGCCGCTCGCCTTGAAGGCGGGGAGCGACGGGCGGCTCGACGGTTCGATCAGGACGACGCCGCGTACGGCGCTCTTGTCGCCACGGCGCATGGCCTCGAGCAGGTGACGTGCCCCGTCCACGCCGCTCTCGCCGCCGACCAGCAGCGTGCTGAAGGGGCGGCTCGGCGCACGGGGGCCGCGCACGAGGCGATGGGCATCGGCGACGTTGCTCTCGATGGCGTCGAAGCCGAGCGAGCGCAGGATTTCCGCGACGATGCGACGCTCCACAGGGCCGTCGAGGGCGACGAGGATGAGCTGCGGCTCGCCAATGCGCGACGGCACTTCGAGCACAGGGCGGTTCTGCGGCTTGATGCCGACCGAAAGGCTGAGCGAGAACGTCGAGCCGATGCCGAGCGCGCTCGTAACGACGATGTCGCCGCCCATGCCCCGCGCGAGCCGGCGCGAGATCGCGAGCCCGAGACCGGTGCCGCCGCGCTGGCGCCGCACAGCCTCGTCGGTCTGCTCGAACTCGCTGAAGAGCGCCGGCAGCGTGCTTTCGGCCATGCCGATGCCGGTGTCCGTCACGCGGATGCGCAGACGCACGGCCGAACCCGAGGGCTCGAGATCGCCGTCGATCCGGACGGCGATGCCGCCGCGGTCGGTGAACTTGATCGCGTTGCCGATGAGGTTCAGCAGGATCTGCCGCAAGCGCATGGCATCGCCGATGACGAGCTTCGGCAGCGAGGGCTCGATCCACCAGGCGAGATCGAGCTTCTTCTCGCTCGCTTTGGGCTGCAGAAGCTCGACGGCGGATTCCACACACTGGTCGAGCTCGAAGGGATCGGCCGCAATCTCGAGCCTGCCGGCCTCGATGCGCGAGAAGTCGAGGATTTCGTCGATCAGCGCGAGCAGCGTGCGCGCCGATTCCTCGATGGCGTGCGTGTAGGTCCGCTGCTCGGCGTCGAGTGCCGTCTCTGCGAGAAGCGCCGACATGCCGAGGATGCCGTTCATCGGCGTGCGGATCTCGTGGCTCATGGTCGCGAGGAAACGCGACTTCGCCCGGTTGGCCGTTTCGGCTGCATCGCGGGCTGTCGCCAGCTCCTGCTCGATGCGGCGCTGATCCGTGATGTCGCGGCCGACGCGCTGGATCTCGGTGCCGACGCCGTCGATGGTGGCAGCCGTTTGCTGCTCGAAGGCGAACCACCGTGGGCCGTGCGCTGTCAGCAGCCGAAGCTCGAAGGGCGCGGCCGGTGCGTTCGATGCGGGCGGCCAGCTATGGCCATCGACGACGACAGGCGCGAAGTTCGTGCCGAGCACGATCTCTGCATCGACACCGAATGTCCGGCAGAACGAGCGGTTCACGAACGTGAGCCGGCCATCCATGTCCGTACGGCTGATGACGTGGCTCTGGCGGTCGAGAAGATCGCGATAGCGCGCTTCGTTGTCGCGCAGCTCCCACTCGAGGTCCTTGAGCTGCTCGAGCCCTGGATGCGCGATCGCGTGATGATCCGGCTCTTGCCGGCGGCGACGTCTCTGGTCGCGCAGGGCGCGCTCCGCGATGCGCTCGGCGACACCCGGACGCTGCAAGAGGCGCGCGAGCCGGCGCAACACGATCGAGCCATCGTGAACGGAGAAGGGGCCCCTCCCGTCGTGTGTTCGGCCGCGCGCAGGGCGTTCGCCGGGCACGCCTTCGGCGCCGGACGACGGCACTGCCTCGTCGTTTTTATCGTTGCGGTCGGGCACCGGACGCTTACTCCGCGGATGTCCCTCTTGTTGAACGCCATCCAACCACAAGGCCCCTTGCTGAATGATTACGCTCTTGGGCTACAGTGAATGACACGTTAAGAAGCGTCCGCGGGAACTGAACATCCCGGGGCCGATCGCTCGAATAAGCCGGTCAGAACAATCATCAAGAGGAGACGCAGATGGGGCCGCTGAAGGGTGTCCGCATCATCGAGATGGCCGGCATCGGGCCGGCTCCGTTCTGCGGCATGATGCTGTCCGACATGGGCGCGGAGGTCGTCCGCGTCGATCGCTCGGACGGCGCCGATCTGGGCCTGCCGGGGCGCGAGCCGCGCTTCGAGGTGCTGCATCGCGGGCGGCAGTCGGTTGCGGTGGACGTGAAGACGGAGGCCGGCCGCAACATCGTCCGCCGGCTCGTGAAGGGCGCCGATGCTCTGATCGAGGGTTTCCGGCCGGGCGTCATGGAGCGGCTCGGACTTGGGCCGGAGGTGCTCTGGGAGGTCAATCCGAAGCTCGTGTTCGGCCGCATGACGGGCTTTGGCCAGGACGGCCCGATGGCGCCGCGTGCGGGGCACGACATCAACTACATTGCGTTGTCCGGCGCGCTTCACGCCATTGGCGAGAAGAATGGCCCGCCGATCCCGCCGCTCAATCTGGTGGGCGATTTCGGCGGCGGCGGTATGCTGCTCGCGTTCGGCGTGCTGTGCGGCATTCTGGAAGCGCGGAATTCGGGCAAGGGGCAGGTCGTGGATGCGGCCATGGTCGATGGTGCCTCGCTGCTCATGGCGGGCATCTACGGCTTCCTCGCCGGCGGCATGTGGAAGGACGAGCGCGGCGAGAATATCCTCGATACCGGCGCGCCCTGGTACGGCGTCTACGAGACGAAGGACGGCAAATGGGTCTCGATCGGCTCGATCGAAAAGCGCTTCTATGCCGACCTTCTCGAGCGCCTCGGCATCGCGGGTGAGAATTTGCCGAAGCAGCATGATCGCGCCGGCTGGCCGACACTCGCCAAGCGCTATGCCGAAGTCTTCAAGACGCGCACGCGCGATGAGTGGACGGCGGTCTTCGCTGACAGCGACGCCTGCTTCGCGCCCGTGCTCGCGATGAAGGAAGTCGGCGCGCATCCTCACAATGTGGCGCGCGCAACTTTCGTCGAGCGCGATGGCGTCGTGCAGCCGGCACCGGGTCCGCGTTTCAGCCGCACGCCGCCGGAGATCGCGGGGCCGTCGAAGGCCGCCGGCACCGACAGCGAAGCCGTGCTGAAGGCAGCAGGATACTCACCGAGCGAGATCGCATCGTTCATCGAACGCGGTATCGTCAGCAAGCCGCGCTGAAACAAAGAGCAGGAAACACCCGCATGGATTTCTCCTTCACCGAGGAGCAGCAGGGCATCCGCGATGCGATCTTCAAGGTCTGCGCGCGGTTCGGCGACAGCTACTGGCTCGAGAAAGACCGTCACGGCGGCTTTCCCGTGGAGCTGCATCAGGCATTGGCTACTGACGGCTGGCTCGGCATTGCCATGCCGGAGCAGTACGGCGGCGCAGGTCTCGGCATCACCGAAGCTGCGATCATGATGCAGGCCATTGCGGAGTCGGGCGCCGGCATGCAGGGCGCCTCCGCGATCCACATGAACATCTTCGGCCTGAACCCGGTCGTGGTGTTCGGCAATGATGAGCAGAAGCAGCGCATGCTGCCGCCGCTCATCGCCGGCAAGGAGAAGAGCTGCTTTGCCGTCACCGAGCCGAACGTCGGCCTGGACACGACGCGCCTCAAGACGCGCGCGGTGCGCGATGGCAACTCAGGCTACAAGGTCCACGGCGCCAAGATCTGGATCTCGACGGCGCAGGTCGCCGAGAAGATGCTGCTGCTCGCGCGTACGACGCCGCTCGAGGAGGTGAAGAAGCCGACGGAAGGCCTCTCGCTCTTCTACACGACCATCGACCGCAAGACCGTCGAGGTGCGCGAGATCGAGAAGATGGGCCGCAAGGCCGTCGACTCCAACCAGGTGTTCTTCGACGGCTTTCACATTCCGATCGAGGATCGCATCGGCGAGGAAGGCAAGGGCTTCCAGTACATCCTGCACGGCATGAACCCCGAGCGCATCCTGATCGCCTCGGAGGCCGTGGGGCTCGGTCGCGCGGCCATCGATCGTGCGACGCAGTACGCCAAGGACCGCGTCGTGTTCGGCCGGCCCATTGGCCAGAACCAGGCCATTCAGCATCCGCTCGCGCGCTGCTGGATGAACCTCGAGGCGGCAAATCTCATGGTGTTCAAGGCGGCCTCGCTCTACGACCGCGGCCTGCCGTGCGGGATCGAGTCGAATTCGGCGAAGTATCTCGCGGGCGAAGCGGGCTTCGAGGCTTGCGAGACCGCGATCATGACGCACGGCGGCATGGGCTACGCGAAGGAGTTCCACGTGGAACGCTACCTGCGCGAGATCCTCATCGCGCGCATCGCGCCGGTCTCGCGCGAGCTCGTTCTCTCGCATGTGGCCGAGCGGCAGTTGGGGCTGCCTAAGTCTTATTGAAAGTGCCGCGGGCTGCTGGGAAGAGGTGCTGCCGCGTTCCACTGTTGTGCTATGCCCGCGGCGGAGCTCCATTCTTGGCCGCGGGCTGCTGGGAAGAGGTGCTATCGCATTCTTCCGTGGTGCCATGCCCGCGGCGGCCATGCGGACAGCGCGAAATCGAGGCGGCCGAGCAGCGGTGTCCCTCTAGTCCCCTCTCCCCGTGCTTACGGGGAGAGGGTTAGGGTGAGGGGCGGCGGCATACGCAAACGTCAGCACAAGTTCCCGCCCCTCATCCCGACCTTCTCCCCGTAAACACGGGGAGAAGGGGAAGGGAGCACGCAGTCCGCGTGTCGGCTTTAATTCTCGCTGTGATCCGTGACCGCGACGCGCTCGGGATCGTTCTGGGCGCGGCGCTCGAAGCTCAGGAAGTCGTAATAGCCGCAGCGGCCCGGCCCCGGATAGGAGCGGCACGTCGACGGCCGCGCCTTGTAGATCGTGCAGCGGCGCGCCTCGGTGTCGAAGAAGCGGCAGATCTTGCCGAAATGCGGATCGGCCTTGCGCCGCAGCAGGTACTTGTGCCCATGCGCGCGCTTGGTAAAGCGCTTCACGGCCGTGTCAAAGGAGACCTCGTGATAGCGCGCGAGCCGCTCGACATCTCGCTTGTTGATGGCGATCACCGGATATGAGCAGCAGAATCCGGGACACTTCGAGCAATTGTACACCTGGTGAGCGTCCTCGTGGCCTGAGAGAGCTGGGCTGCATTACAGCCCCGATGCGCGACGTGCAAGCGCAACCCTCGCGATGATCTTGCGCCCGATCTCTTGAGACGCCAAGCGCATAGCGCTGCCGCCTCCCTCCATATGTCTGATTGACGCCGGAGATCGCCGGGTCTAGGTGCTTCCCGGCGCGCCTTGGCCGACTGCCGGCCGGGGCGCGCTTTATCATCTGAGTGGCGTGGCGCCAGGATACATCGGGGCCTTTTGTCTGATGACCAGTGATGTGCTTGCCGTCGAGACACGGCCTGCCGTGCCAGAGGATCTGCCAGCGATCGTGGCCCTGCAGGCACTCGCGTTCAGTCCCGGCCGCTTTGCGCGGACGGCCTATCGCGTACGTGAGGGGGCGCCGGATCTGTCACCCTACTGTCGCGTCGCTGTGCAGGCTGATCGGCTCATCGCTGCCGTCCGCATGACTGAAGTCACGATCGGTGGCCGTCCGGGTGCGCTCCTGCTTGGGCCGCTGGCCGTCACCCCCGAGCTGGCAGGCCGGGGCTATGCGCGCCGCCTCGTTGCTGAAGTTCTCGATGCTGCGCGTGCTAGGGGCGAGGCGCTCGTCCTGCTCGTTGGCGACATGGCTTATTACGGGCGGCTCGGGTTTATTCGGGTCCCGCCGGGCCAGATCAGGCTGCCCGGGCCGGTGGATCCTGCCCGCCTGCTGGCCGTCGAGATCGAGGCGGGAGCACTCGAAAAATTCCGCGGCATGGTTGCCGCACGCTCATAGCGGCCATTCCGAGGGTGGCCGGGACCCTACGCCTTTCCTATTGCGGCGGGCGTCGGATCGGTGGTGAAAAGGCAGATCATACTGCAGGAATCTACGGAGGGCCGTACAGTGAGCCGCTACGCCGAGGTCTATGCTGACTGGAAACGTTGCCCGGAAAACTTCTGGGCGAGAGCGGCGGCAGAGATAGACTGGGTGAAGCCGGCGACCAAGGTCTTCAATCCGCATCTCGGCGAGTACGGGCGGTGGTTCGTCGGCGCCGAGTGCAACACCGCCTACAACTGCCTCGACCGCCATGTCGCCGCCGGCCGCGGCAAGCAGAAGGCCCTGATCTACGACAGCCCGGTAACTAAGACGGTCAAGTCGTACACCTATGCGGAGCTGACCGACGAAGTCGCGACGCTCGGTGCGGTGCTCCAGGATCTCGGCGTCCAGAAAGGCGATCGCGTCATCATCTACATGCCGATGGTGCCGGAAGCCGCGATCGCCATGCTCGCGTGCGCCCGCATCGGCGCCATCCATTCCGTGGTCTTCGGCGGCTTTGCGGCGAGCGAGCTCGCGACGCGTTTCGATGACTGCCAGCCCGTCGCCGTGCTCACCGCGAGCTGCGGCATCGAGACGGCGCGCGTCATTCCCTACAAGCCGCTCCTCGACAAGGCGATCGAGATCGCCGCGCACAAGCCGAAGAACTGCATCATCCTGCAACGGCCGATGGAGAAGGCATCGCTCATCGCCGGCCGTGATCATGATTGGGCAGCGCTCGTCGCCGATGCGAAGAAGCGCGGGCACAAGTCCGAGTGCGTGACGGTCGCGGCGACCGATCCGCTCTACATCCTCTACACGTCGGGCACGACCGGCGCGCCGAAAGGCGTGGTGCGCGACAACGGCGGGCACATGGTCGCGCTCAAGTGGACCATGAAGAACCACTACGGCGTCGATCCGGGCGACGTGTTCTGGGCCGCATCCGACGTCGGCTGGGTCGTGGGGCACAGCTACATCGTCTATGCGCCGCTTCTTCACGGCGCGACGAGCATCCTCTACGAGGGCAAGCCCGTCGGTACGCCCGATGCCGGTGCTTTCTGGCGCGTCATTTCCGAGCACAAGGTCGCGGCGATGTTCACCGCGCCGACCGCGTTCCGCGCCATCAAGCGGGACGATCCGAACGGCGAGTTCATCAAGAAGTACGATCTCAGCAAATTCCGCACGCTCTTTCTTGCCGGCGAGCGGGCCGATCCCGAGACCATCAAGTGGGCCGAGCAGCATCTCAAGGTGCCCGTGCTCGATCATTGGTGGCAGACCGAGACGGGCTGGCCGATCGCGGGCAATCCCGTCGGGCTCGGCACGCTGCCGGTCAAGTACGGCTCACCGACCGTGCCCATGCCGGGCTACGATCTGCAAGTGCTCAATCCGGAAGGGAACGAGGTGCGCCGCGGCGAGACAGGCACGCTCGCCGTCCGCCTGCCGCTGCCGCCGAGCTGTCTGCCGACGCTCTGGAACAACGACGAGCGTTTCCGCAAGAGCTACCTCTCGGACTTCAGGGGCTACTACACGACATCCGACGCCGGCTACATCGACAAGGACGGCTACGTCTTCGTGATGGCGCGCACGGACGACGTGATCAACGTCGCCGGCCACCGCCTCTCGACCGGGCAGATGGAAGAGGTCGTCGCCAAGCACAAGGATGTCGGCGAATGCGCCGTGATCGGCGTTGCCGATGAGCTCAAGGGGCAGATCCCCATGGGCTTCATCGTGCTCAATGCTGGCGTGAACCGCGATACGAAGGAAATCGAGTCCGAGGTCGTGAAGCTCGTTCGCGAGGAGATCGGTCCCGTGGCCGCGTTCAAGCAGGTGATGACCGTTCCGCGCCTGCCGAAGACGCGTTCAGGAAAGATCCTGCGCGGCACCATGCGCGCGATCGCCGACGGCGAGGCCTGGAAGATGCCGGCGACCATCGACGACCCGGCCATTCTCGACGAGATCACCGGCGTCATGGATACCCGCGGGATGATCAGCAAGGAGCGCTCGGGGGCCTAGCCGGAGGCGAAACAGAAAATTGATATTAGTCAGAGCACCGTTTGCGCAACTCTGTTTCCCTCTCGGTAATATTCCCCCCACATCGCCGTACGACTATGAAACATGTGAGGGGTGCGCCGCCGGCTAACAGAAGGGACTGCTCAGGTATGAGGACAAGCGCACCAGGAGCCATCGTGGCCTGCTGGGAACAGCTTCACGAGGCTGTGCTCGAGCTCGCGACACGGTGCGCGACGCCGCGCCAGCGCCTCCTCGGCGTCGCCGAGCGCCAGATGCTGGTGGTTGCGGAGCTTGGGAGCCAGGTCAACGATCCCGAGCTGAGAGATTGGATCGGGCGCCTCGTCCGCCGGCTGCAGGGATCCTACAACGAGCCGACGCGTTCGGCCGTCTTCGCGACGGTCAACGCCATGTCGGACGAGGACGTGGATGCGATCCTGCTCGACATCGTCGCAATCTATGACGAGGTCACGCGCGCCGAGCTGATCGAGCGGATGCGGGCCGTTGCGGCGTGAGCAGCGGGACGCGCCGGCTCACTCCTGTTCGGGCTGCGCTGCCTTCGTGAATGCCGCGACATAATCCATGAGTGCATCCGAGGCGGCGGCGGCTGCGTCCGGATCGCCCGCAGCAACGGCGCGGGCTTGCGCCGCATGAAGGCGTGCGCAGAGCGGCAGGTCGGCGGCATCGCGATGATGCTGATACCAGTAGCGCCGCGAAAGCCCTGCGAGGAGCTGCATGGTGCGGACGGCGAACGTGTTGTGGGCCGCGTCCAGCATCAGAAGGTTCATTTCGCGGTCGAGCCGCAGGAACTCCAGCGCATCGTTGGCGCGGCCGGCGCGGTCGAGCCCGTCGGCAATGGCGGCGAAGGAGGCGCGCTGCTCTTCGGTTGCGCGCGCCGCAGAGCTACGGCTGATCAGACGCTCGAGCTCGCGGCGCACCTCGACGACGAGGAGCTGCTCCTCGGCATCGATCGGCGTGACCTGGACGCCGCGGCGCGGGAGGATGCTGACGAGCCCTTCACGGGCGAGGCGCTGGAGCGCTTCCCGGATCGGCGTGCGGCCAAGGCCGACCGTCTCCGCCAGCACCTGCTCGGAGAGGAATTCCCCCGGCGCCAGCAGCAACGTCGCGATCATCTCCTCGAGCCGGGCATAGGCGAGGTCCGTCAGCGTCGTTGTCTTGGCGACGGGGTCGGCGATCAGATTGCGGGCGGACTGGGGCACGGGCTCCCTCGGGCAGCGATTTTTGCTCTCTGTATTCAAAGACCTGACCGAAGTCACGAAGGAAAACTGCCTGCTTTTCCATCAGGGCCTGTCGGGCGCCTGGAATGTGACAGAGCGCGGGGGCCTTGCCAAAAGCTGCTCCTGCGGCTAAACAGCCCGCATCTCACACGCACACCTTGCGCGCCGCGCCCGACCAAAAGCCCGGGCCGACGCTCCGGTGGGCTTTTTGCCGATGGTTGATCCCATCGGTGAGGGCCTTCTCAGGTGGGCGGAGGATCAACCGGAAAATAGGAAGCCCTTACGCATGGCCCTGCCTGCATTCAATATGCGTCAGCTCCTTGAAGCTGGCGTTCACTTCGGCCACCAGAGCCACCGCTGGAACCCGAAAATGGCGCCCTTCATCTTCGGCGCCCGCAATAACATCCACATCGTCGACCTCGCGCAGACCGTGCCGCTGTTCCATCAGGCGCTGGTCGCGGTGAGCGATGTCGTCGCCAAGGGTGGCCGCGTGCTCTTCGTCGGCACCAAGCGGCAGGCCGGCGAGGCCGTTGCCGACGCCGCCAAGCGCTCGGCGCAGTACTACATCAACCACCGCTGGCTCGGCGGCACGCTGACCAACTGGAAGACCATCTCCCAGTCGATCCGCCGCCTGCGCCAGCTCGACGACATGCTCGGTGGCGACACCCACGGCCGCACCAAGAAGGAGCTGCTCAACCTCACGCGCGAGCGCGACAAGCTCAACCAGGGTCTTGGCGGCATCCGTGACATGGGCGGCCTCCCGGACCTCCTGTTCGTGATCGACACGAACAAGGAGGACATCGCGATCAAGGAAGCGCGCAAGCTCAAGATCCCGATCGTCGCCGTGGTCGACACGAACTGCGATCCCGACGGCATCGATTTCCCGATCCCCGGCAATGACGACGCTGGCCGCGCGATCACGCTCTACTGCGACCTCATCGCGCGTGCCGCGATCGACGGTCTCGGCCGGAGCCAGAGCTCGGCGGGCATCGACGTCGGTGCTTCCGAGGCGCCGCCAGAGGAGGAGCTGCCCGACGTTCCGGCGTTCGTCGGCATCGACGCGCCGCGCGGCGAAGCGGACGACCTCAAGCGCATCAGCGGGATCAGCCCGAAGCTCGAGCAGAGCCTCAACGATCTCGGCGTCTATCACTTCTGGCAGATCTCGGACCTCGACGCGAACGGCATTGCGGCGCTCGATGGCGCGCTGAAGCTCAATGGCCGGGTCGCCCGCGACAATTGGGTGGCGCAGGCCAAGAAGTTTGTCGATGAGGCGGCGGCTTAACAATCCGCCACTTCGAGCCGCCTGTCGTCGCCGTGCGACAGGCTCACTATATAAGCAACAGCTTGCACGCCGCCCAAAATGCGGCGTGCTCTCATTATAGCGCAGCGAAGGGCTCGAGCCCGCGCTGCCCGAACCTAGACAGGACAGCCAATGGCAAACGTGACCGCCAGCATGGTCAAGGAGCTGCGCGACAAGACCGGCGCAGGGATGATGGACTGCAAGACGGCGCTGACCGAAACCAGCGGCGACGTCGAGCAGGCCGTCGATTGGCTGCGCAAGAAGGGCCTTTCCAAGGCTGCCAAGAAGGCGGACCGCGTCGCTGCGGACGGCCTCATCGGCGTTGCTCTCGAGGGCTCGACCGGCGCGCTCGTCGAGGTCAACGCGGAGACGGATTTCGTCGCCCGCAACGAGACCTTCCAGGCGATGGTGCGCCAGATCGCGGCGCTCGCGATCAAGGCTGACGGCAGCCTCGAGAAGCTGCTCGCGACGGCCTACCCCGGCAAGGGGCATTCGGTCGACGAGCACGTCAAGGAGGCGATCGCCACCATCGGCGAGAACATGAGCGTGCGCCGCACGGCCTCGCTCTCGTCGCCGAACGGTGCTGTTGCGAGCTACATCCACAATCGCGTTGCCGACAACGTCGGCCGCATCGGCGTGCTCGTGGCGCTGAGCTCGGGCGGCGACAAGGCGAAGCTCGCCGAGATCGGCCGGCAGGTCGCGCTGCACGTCGCGGCGGCGAGCCCTCAGGCGGCCACCATCGAGCAGCTCGACAAGGCGCTCATCGAGCGCGAGCGCGGGGTGTACCTGGAGCAGGCTCTGGCGAGCGGCAAGCCCAAGGAGATCGTCGAGAAGATGGTCGAGGGGCGTCTGCGCAAGGAGTTCTTCGGCCAGGTCGTGCTGACCGAGCAGGTCTTCATGGGTCCCGGCGGCGACGGCAAGATCACCGTCGCGCAGTACCTCAAGGGCGAGGAAAAGGCCGTCGGCGGCCCGATCAAGGTCGAGGGCTTCATTCGCTATGCTCTCGGCGAAGGCATCGAGAAGAAGACGACGGACTTCGCGGCGGAAGTCGCCGCTCTCTCGAAGTCCAACTGATCAGGCTTTCAGCTCTGTAACAGGCGGCCCGGACGCAAGTCCGGGCCGTTTTCTTATGCAATGGCGCGCGCGCCTGCTTTTCCGGCTAGAGTGATGATCGAGAAATTCGCCCTATCTCGCGGCATGGTATGGAGCGAATTTCTCGATCTGAATCACACTAGCAAGTCTATGATTCTAGTGTCCCTTTTGATTCCGAAGTTCGCTCGGGACGCCAGCATCAAGGGTAAGCGAACTTCGGAATCGGGACACTAGTGTGAGATCAAAGCAGATCCAAAAGATCAGGAGACGTCACAATGGGCACCGCTACTTTCGGCCCTGGCAGCTACCGCTACATCCCGGCTGTGTTCCAGTACTCGGGCGGCGTCGCGGCGGAGCCCGGCTATCGCCTCGAGCGCGTCATGTTCAAGAACCCGGTGCCGCTCAAGGAGGGTTTCGCGCGCATCTCGGAGATCATCCGCGCGGCCGGCCGTCCGCTCACATCATTCGCGGCCTGTGAGCTGCGCTCGCCCGAGCCCTTCAGCGAGGAGGGCTTCCGCAGCTTCAACGAGATCTACGTCGGCACGCTCGCCGAGTGGGGCATCTTCGATCCTGCCACGCGCACGAACCCGGTGGCGCGCTCGAATGTGTGCCCGGAGATCGAGAAGCCGGCCGGTCCGTCATTCCATGCGTTCGTCTTCACCGTTCCCGATGCGGACGCGGCTCCCTCCTTCCATGTGGCCGGCAGCGGCGAGGCGCCGGAGGGCAAGGCCAACTACCGCGATCACATCACGCGGCGCGGCGACCTCTCGCCTGCGGGTCTCACGGAAAAAGCGCGCTTCGTGCTGACCGAGATGGAGCGGCGCATGGGGCTGCTCGGCTTCACCTGGGCGCAGTCGACGGCGGCGCAGCTCTACACGGTCCACGATCCGCATCCCTTCCTTGCAAGCGAGATCGTGCGGCGAGGGGCGGCCCGCTGCGGCCTCACGTGGCACTTCGCGCGTCCGCCCGTCGTCGAGCTCGAGTACGAGATGGATTGCCGCGGTATTGGCGTCGAGCGCGCGGTCTAGGGGCGGAGCCTGTTAGCTGCCACTCTTGCCGCCGAAGATGACCGAACCCCAGAAGCCGAGCAAACCCAAGATCACAAAGAACAGTCGAAACTTGAAATGCCACTGTCGGATGAGGGCGAGTTTCGCAGCGCTGGCTTCGTCCTTGGCACGCCGAAGCCTCAGCTCATGGAACAAATTAACGGCTCCCGAGCCGAAGCAGAGCACCGTGGACAAAATGAAGAAAAGGCCGCCAATGCCTTTCATGCCCAATAAAACCTTCGAAAAATGCGCGCCCGGTTGCAGTGCTATGATCAGTGACCGAAGATATTCTTACACCCCGGGTGGCGGCGTGGGCGCAGGCGCCTCGGGCTGAGGCCGCGGTTTTGTCCGGCGCCCGAAGATGCTCGGCAGGATGGCCGAGGCGAGGCGCTGGGCGCCGCTGCACACTTCATCCATGCGATTGAGCGCGCTCTCGCCACGGCGCAGGCGGCGGTCGAGTGCGGCCATCGTGCGGGCAAGGCCCGGATCCTCATCGTCGAGCCACGTGCGGAAGACGCTTGCGTAGACAGTGGCGAGGCCGGCTGCGCGCGCGACACCCGCAGGACCTTCCGCGTTGACGCCCGCCGCTGCAAGCATCCAGTGCTGCGCATTCATGACCGCGCGCAGGTGGGCGATGTCGGCAAAGCCGCTGCCTGCGATGGACTTCAATGCCGCGCGGTAGGGGCCGAGCGCATCGAAGCGGCTCATGATGACCTCGAAGAGCGCATCGCGCGTGCTCTGGTCGGGTGCGCGGCGCGGCGCTCGGCGCAGCATCTCGTCATCGACGAGGCCGCTGAAGGCGACGAGCATCTCGGCCTTGCTGTCGAAGGAGGCCTTGAGATCGACGAGGGGGATTTCCGCCTTCTCGGCAATGTCGGCGAGCGAGATGTCGCGCCACGGCCGCTCCGCGGCGAGATCCAGGGCGGCGGCGAGTATGCGGCCCTTGGGTGTGGTGGTGTCGATCATCGATGCACCTCGCTGAATGAAACTTCTGCAACAGAGATAAGAACTGGCGGCCGGCGCACAAGGTCGGCGTGGCTACTGCGCCAGCTCGCGCGAGCGCTTGGTTGCGGCGGCGACGGCGGCGGTCATCAACGGTTCGAGGCCGTCCTTGGCCATGAGCACCTGCAGGGCGGCGAATGTCGTGCCATTGGGTGAGGTGACATTCTGGCGAAGCGTCGCGGCATCGAGCGGCGACTGATGCAGCAGCTCGCCGGCGCCTGTGACGGTCGCGCGGGCAAGCTGCATGGCGAGATCCGGTTTGAGTCCGGCGGCCACGCCGGCGGCTGCCATCGCCTCGACCATGTAGAAGACATAGGCAGGACCGGAGCCCGACACGGCCGTTACGGGATCGATGAGCGCTTCGTCGTCCACCCAGGCGACCTCGCCGATCGTGGAAAGAAGCTCCGTCACGGTCTGCTTGTGTTGGGCAGTGACATGCGTGTTGGCGGCCGCGACCGTGATGCCGCGGCCGACGGCAGCGGGCGTGTTCGGGATCGAGCGCACGACGGCCGAGCCCGCCGGCAGATACTTTTCGAAGCTTGCGATGGTGCGGCCCGCCGCGATGGACAGCACGACGCTGTTCGGCCCGGCCAGCTTGGCGAGCGGCGGAAAGACCTGATCCATGACCTGCGGCTTCACGGCCATGAGCAGCACGGACGGCGGCTTTGGCAGGCTCTCGATCGTCTGGACAGAGCGAACGCCGTGCTTGGCCAGCAGCTCGGCCGTGGCCGGCGGCGGACCCGGATCCTGCACGATGATGTCGGACGGTGCGAGCCCGCGCGCCAGCCAGCCTGCGAGCATGGCGCCGCCCATATTGCCGGCACCTGCGAGGACGAGGGGGCCATCGAGCCGTATCATGCTGCCTATTCCTGCGTTTGTGTTCGTTCGCGTGATCATAGACGACGCGCCCGGCAAGGCGAGCAGTTCGTCAGGGCATGAAGCGGGTCGGCGGGGTGGTGGTCCATGGATGGGCCGGCCCGACGGCGGCTATGCGCTGGACGATGCGTGGCCATGGGTGGTCCTCGCGAACCTGCTCGAAGGCAATGAGGGGCAGCCCGGCGGCGACCGCGGTCTCGGCCAGCTCGTTCGGCCTGAGGAGGAAGGCGGGCTTGGACGGCCGGCCGCCGAGCTGCTCATGCCCGAGGGCGAACGTCTCGTAGATGAGCAGGCCGTCCAGCGCGACCGCGGCGCAGATGGCCGGCAGGATCGGCCGCCAGAGGTAGTTCGTGACGATGACGGCGCCGAACTGGCGGCCTGTCAGCGGAAAGGGCGATCCGTCCTCCAGATCGGCCGTGATGACCTCGACGTTCGGATGTCCGGCCAGATCGCCGAGGCGTGAGGTATCCCGATCGATGGCGGTGACGGTGAGCCCGCGCTGGAGCGCCAGGCGGGTGTGCCGCCCGGTCCCGCAGGCGAGGTCGAGCACGCGGCTGTCTGGGGGAGCCCCGGCCAGGAAATGGGCAACCCAGGGCGAGGGCGGGACGTGGTGTGCGGGCTCAGGCTGAGATGGGGGCATCGGGCGGTGGACAGGAACTGAACAGGCGTGGAAATGGGCCCATGCGGCCCCGTGCGCACCGGCAAGGCGATTGTGCCGGCGCCTGATTTTCCCATATATGGGCGCATGAGCGCGCCCTCGGCAATCCGCTATGCAAAGATGAACGGCCTCGGCAACGAGATCGTGGTCGTCGATCTGCGCGGATCGTCCAAGCGCTTCAAGGCCGAGGAAGCGGCCGCCATCGCCGCCCGGCCCGAGACGCACTTCGACCAGATGATGGTCCTGCACGATCCGCCGCTGACGGGGCTCGACGCCCAGATCCTGATCTACAACACGGACGGTTCCTTGGCGCAGGCCTGCGGGAACGGCACGCGGTGCGTGGGCCTGCTGGCTGCGCGCGATACGGGGCGGTCCGACTTCAAGTACGAGACGGCCGGCGGACTGCTCGACGTGCACGTGACGAACCCTGGGTCGATCTCGGTCGATATGGGCCAGCCGCGCTTTGGCTGGCAGGATATTCCGCTCTCCGAGCCCTTTCACGATACGCGCCGCATCGAGCTGCAGGTCGGGCCGGCCGACAAGCCGATCATCCATTCGCCGGCCGTCGTGAATGTCGGCAATCCGCACGCCGTGTTCTG
Source organism: Hyphomicrobium sp. CS1BSMeth3 (assembly GCF_900117415.1). GTDB lineage: Bacteria > Pseudomonadota > Alphaproteobacteria > Rhizobiales > Hyphomicrobiaceae. The sequence continues at coordinate 949,857 of NZ_FPEI01000004.1, read as the reverse complement.
GGTGGATGATCCCGCGGTGATCGATATCGGCCGGATCGGGCCCATGCTGGAGTACCACCCGCTCTTTCCCGAGCGCGCCAACATCTCCATTGCCCGAATCGACAGCCGCGAGGCCATTACGCTGCGCACATGGGAGCGGGGCACGGGCCTCACGCGCGCCTGCGGCTCGGCGGCGTGCGCGGCGGCGGTATCTGCGGCGCGTATCGGTCTCACGGATCGCAAGGTGACGGTGACGCTGCCCGGTGGCCCACTCGTCATCGAGTGGCGCGCGGACAACCACATCATCATGACCGGCCCGGCCGAGCTCGAGCACGAGGGGACGCTCGATCAGATCCCGCTCATGGCAGCGGGCTGAGCCGGGCATGGAGGACACCACCGCCATCGCCGCGCCGATCGAGGATGCCGTGGAGGCATTCGACAGCGAGCCTGCGCGCAGTTCGGTCGATGGTGTCGAGATCATCACGCTCGGCTGCCGGCTCAATGCCTATGAGTCCGAGGTCATGCGGGGCCATGCGGCTGCGGCGGGCCTCGGCGATGCCATCATCATCAACACGTGCGCGGTGACGGCCGAGGCCGTGCGCCAGGCGCGTCAGGCCATCCGCAAGGCGCGGCGTTCAAATCCTTCGGCGCGCATTGTCGTCACGGGATGTGCGGCGCAGATCGAGCCGCAGAATTTCGCCGCCATGCCCGAGGTCGATCATGTGATCGGCAATGGCGAGAAGGTTGCCGCGCAGACATGGACGGCGCTCGCGACCGGCGACAGCCCGCGCGTCGCCGTCAACGACATCATGTCCGTGCGTGAGACGGCGGGGCATCTGGAGACGGGCTTCGGCAGCCGCGCGCGCGCCTTCGTGCAGATCCAGAACGGCTGTGATCACCGCTGCACGTTCTGCATCATTCCTTATGGGCGCGGGCCCTCACGCTCGGTGCCGGCGGGCGCTGTGGTCTCCGAGATCCGCTCGCTGGTTGCGGCAGGCCATGCCGAGGTCGTGCTGACGGGCGTCGATCTTACGTCCTGGGGCTCGGACCTGCCGGCGACGCCGCGGCTCGGCAGTCTCGTGCGGCGCATTCTGCGCCTCGTGCCCGAGCTCAAGCGCCTGCGCATCTCGTCGATCGACAGCATCGAGGCCGATGCCGAGCTGATCGAGGCCATCGCGAGCGAGCCGCGCCTCATGCCGCATCTGCATCTCTCGCTGCAGGCCGGCGACGACATGATCCTCAAGCGCATGAAGCGCCGCCACCTGCGCGATGATGCCATCCGCTTCTGTGATGAAGTGCGGCGTTTGCGGCCCGACATCGCGATCACCGCCGACCTGATCGCCGGCTTCCCGACCGAGACGGAGACCATGTTCGCCAACACGCTCGATCTCGTCGAGCGCTGTGGTCTCGCGGGCATCCATGCCTTTCCATTCTCGCCGCGCACGGGGACGCCGGCGGCGCGCATGCCGCAGGTGGATCGGGCGATGGTGAAGGCGCGCGCCGAGCGCCTGCGGGCTGCGGGACAATGCGCCACAGAGCGCCACCTCGGATCACAGATCGGCCGTGAATTATCGGTACTTATCGAGAAGCCGGGGCTCGGCCGCGCGGAGGATTTCACCGAGGTGCGCCTTGCCGATACGCACCCGGTTGGCCATATCGTTCAGGTACGCGCAGGCGGCCATGACGGTCGGCGGCTCTGGGCGAAAGGTGGATCGTGAGCGCACCGGAAGAGAAGAAGCGCGGCTTGTTCGGGCGCCTGTTCGGCGGCGCGCAAACGCCTGCGCCTCAGCCCGCTCCTGAAGTCGAGACGAAGCCAGAGCTCAAACCTGAGGCCAAACCCGAGCCTGCAGCCGCAGATGCGCGCGTAGAGCCGGCCGCGGCGGCTTCCGTGGTTGTCGTCGAAGCCCCGTCTCCCGACAGTAATGCGAAAGCGGAACCCGCCCCCGCGCAGAAGGGCGGTTGGTTCTCGCGCCTCAAGGCCGGCCTCACCAAGACATCGTCGAAGCTCTCCGAGGGCATCACCGGCCTCTTCACGAAGAGCCGCCTCGATATCGATACGCTCGATGATCTCGAGGATGTGCTCATCCAGGCCGACCTCGGTGTCGAGACGGCGTCGCGCATTACGACGACGCTCTCCCAGGGTCGCTATGCCAAGGGCATCTCGCAGGAGGACGTGCGCACCGTTCTGGCCGAGGAGGTCGAGCGCGTTCTCGTGCCGGTGGCCAAGCCGCTCGTGCTCGATACGTCACACAAACCGCACGTCATCCTCGTCGTCGGCGTCAACGGCGCCGGCAAGACGACGACGATCGGCAAGCTCGCGCAGCAGTTCAAGCGTGCGGGGCGCTCGGTGATGATGGCGGCGGGAGATACCTTCCGCGCGGCCGCCATCGACCAGCTCAAGATCTGGGGCGAGCGTACGGGCTCGCCCGTCGTCGCCCACAAGGTCGGCGCCGATGCCGCGGGTCTTGCCTTCGACGCGCTCAAGGCGGCGCAGGAGGCCAAGAGCGACGTCCTTCTCATCGATACGGCCGGGCGGCTGCAGAACAAGCAGGGGCTCATGGACGAGCTCGAGAAGGTCGTCCGTGTTCTGCGCAAGATCGACCCTACTGCACCGCACACGGTCCTCCTGGTGCTCGATGCGACAACGGGGCAGAATGCGCTCTCCCAAGTCGAGGTATTCAAGGACAGAGCAGGCGTGACCGGGCTCGTCATGACGAAGCTCGACGGCACGGCGCGGGGTGGCATCCTCGTCGCCATCTCGGCGCGTTTCGGCTTGCCCGTGCACGCCGTCGGTGTCGGCGAAGCCGCGGACGATCTCCAACCCTTCGATCCCAAGGAATTTGCGCGGGCTATTGCGGTCGGTTAATCAGTCGCGGCGACAATGACAACGGTGGCTGCCATCTTCTGGGGCGCCATCTGAGCGAGGAAGCAAGGGCTAGGACGCGGTTCATGGGGTGGTTGACGAAGCATTATCCATTCAACCGAATCCAGACCGTCAACATCCTCGGTGAGATGGGACCGCTGGTGGCGATGTTTCTCGTCAACGGCATCTGGGGTATCGCGGCCGGCACCTGGGCGCTGATCGGCACGACGCTCATCGCACTCATTGCGACATTGGCCATCCTGGGCCGTCCGCCGGTCATGCCGTTCATAGCGGGCGCGGTGAGCATCACGTTCGGCGTGCTGACGCTGATCACGGGCGACCCCAAGTGGGTACAGATCAAGGTCACGCTCTTCAATACGCTCGTCGCGGCGCTCCTCTGGTGGGGCCTCAAGACCGACCGCAACTTCTTCCGCTTCGTCTTCGGGACGACGTTCCACTACACCCAGGAAGGCTGGAACAAGCTGACGGCCAACCTCGCCTGGTTCTTCCTCGCGACGGCCGCCTGCAACGAGGCGGTGCGCATCGGGTTCGAGCACACTCAGTTCTGGGCTCTCAATCGGCTCTTTACCGGCGTCGATGTCTGGATCCTGTTCAAGCTGTTCGTCGTGATGCCCATGACGGCGATCTATCTCTGGTGGCAGGTGCGCGTGCTGCAGCGCTATCGCATCCCCGTGGAGAACAAGCCCGGCAACCAGTAGCGTGCTGTGATGGCGTGCCGGGGCCATAGGGGCCGACTATATGGCCCGCCCGTGCGCCGGCGACGCCTTCATGCGCCGCTGAACGGCTGAGGAGATACACGATGAGCGTCGATGCTCCCCGCGATGGCCATGGCGCTTCGCCCCCGGCAACCGACAGCAAGCAGTTCGCCAAGCTCCTTGTCGATCTGGCGCCGCTGCTCCTGTTTTTTGCCGCCTACATGGCCGCGGGGATCTACGTCGCGACGGCGGTGCTCATGGCGGCGACGGTCGTCTCGATGATCGTCTCGCGGGTCTGGCTCGGCCATATCTCGGCGACGCTGGTGCTGACCACCGTTCTGGTCGTGGGTTTCGGCGCGCTGACGCTCTGGCTCAACGATGCCCGTTTCATCAAGATGAAGCCGACGATGGTCAATCTGCTGTTCGCCATCGCGCTGGGCGGCGGATTGCTCACGGGTCGGAACTTCCTTCAGCTCCTGCTCGGCCAGGCATTCCGGCTGACGGAGGACGGCTGGCGCAAGCTCACGTACCGCTGGATCGGCTTTTTCCTCGCCATGGCCGTGCTCAACGAGATCGTCTGGCGCAACTTCAGCGAGGGGACCTGGGCGAGCTTCAAGGTCTTCGGCATTCTGCCCATCACAGTCATCTTCGCCATGCTGCAGGTCGGCCTCATTCATCGCCACGGCCTCGACACGCAGGACGACGGGTCGCAGACCTAGTCCCTGTATGACAGCAGTTCGTATTTGATCTGATCGGATAGATCTGTTTCTATCCTGTGCGATGGATTCGCCCATCGGGACCTCTCCGGCGCGCATTTGGCGTGGACGAGGCGCGAGTGCTTGTTCCGTAACAATAATCTACCAGCGGTGTCCGCTCACACCGATGGCTTCGGGCAATGCAGCGAGTCCGTTCAAAGGGACCTTCACGATGACGGCGATCACTCAGATGAAACAAAAAACGCGTCAGAATGCTCCGATGGCCGAGCCCGCGGCTCTCGTGCGATCGCCTATCCATCTGCTGCACAGGGCCGGCCAGTGCGCCGGCGATATTTTTGCCAGCGAGATGGCCAATCTCGACCTGACGCCGCGCCAGTTCGCCGTCCTGCTGACGGTCGCCCAGAACGAGGGGCTGAGCCAGACGGACCTCGTCGAGCTGACGGGCATCGACCGCTCGACGCTCGCCGACATCGTTCGCCGGATGCTTAAGAAGGGGCTGCTGCAGCGCCGCCGGACGCGTGAGGACGCCCGTGCCTATGCCGTGAAGCTCACCGACGAGGGCACGCGCATTCTCGCGGCGGCACGCCCCAAGGTCGAGGCCGTCGACGCGCGCATCCTGGCCGTACTCTCGGCAGGGCAGCAGGCGACGCTGGTCGAGGATCTCAAGTCGATCGTGAGTGCGCTCCTCACGCCGAGCAACAAGGAAGCGGACCGGCGCGAGTAGCTGAAGCGTCGGACCTCGAATGCGACCCCCGGTTTGATGCGGGCTCAAAGTCGCATTCGAGATCCAAAGATGCTTCAGGCTCAGGCTGCTTTGGCGAGCAGTTTGCGGTTCACCAGCGTCTCGGCGATCTGGACCGTGTTGAGCGCCGCCCCCTTGAGCAGGTTGTCCGACACGATCCACATGGCGAGACCGTTCTCGACGGTCGCATCCTCGCGGATGCGCGAGACGTAGGTCGCGAACTCGCCTGCCGCCTCGACCGGCGTCACGTAGCCGCCCGGCTCGCGCTTGTCGACGACCATGATCCCCGGAGCCTCGCGCAGGATGGAGCGCGCCTCGGCGACCGTCATCTGCCGCTCGAATTCGAGGTTCACGGCCTCGGAGTGGCCGACGAAGACGGGCACGCGCACGCAGGTGGCCGTCACCTTGATCTTGGGATCGAGGATCTTCTTGGTCTCGGCCAGCATCTTCCATTCCTCTTTCGTGTAGCCGTCCTCCATGAAGACGTCGATCTGAGGAATGCAGTTGAAGGCAATCTGCTTCGGGAACTTCTTCGGCTCATATTCCTGGCCGGGGACGTACTTGCCCTTGGTCTGGGCCCAAAGCTCGTCCATGGCCTCCTTGCCGGCGCCGGAAACCGACTGATACGTCGAGACGACGACGCGCTTGATCCGCGCGGCATCGTGCAGCGGCTTGAGGGCCACCACCATCTGCGCCGTCGAGCAGTTCGGATTGGCGATGATGTTCTTGCGGTTCTTGCGCGCCATGTACTCGACGAGCACGTCGGCGTTGCACTCGGGCACGATCAACGGCACGTCGACGTCGTAGCGCCACGCCGAGGAATTATCGATGACGATGCAGCCCGTTGCGCCGATGCGCGGGCTCCACTCCTTGGAGACGGTACCGCCGGCCGACATCAGGGCGAAGTCGACCTTCGAGAAGTCGAACGTCTCCAGATCCTGGCATTTGAGCGTTTTCTCGCCGAACGTCACTTCGACGCCGACCGAGCGGCGCGAGGCAAGCGCATAGACCTCGTCGACGGGGAATTCCCGTTCGGCGAGCACGTTCAGCATTTCCCGGCCTACATTGCCGGTGGCACCAATGATGGCGACCTTGTAGCCCATGTCGGTTCCCCTGGAGGGTCGGCGCGCTTATCCCGGCAACATGAATCGCCATGTCGGCCTGCGAAGCGCTGCCGTCAATTAGCGATTTGATGCCCGAGCGGCAAGGGGAAGCACGCAGATTGCGGCCATTTGAGGCCTGCGGACCCCATGCCGGGCGGTGTAATATGCTCTTATGGGATCGTAAACCACGCTCCCAGGAATTGATGCTTTGTTGGTCCACTCTTGACGGAAACTGGTGTTCTTCTATGACGTTCGTGCCGGTCGGCGCGCGTGCGGGTGCCAGCCTGCGCGGGGAGTTCAGTACGTAGCCGAGGGCGCGCGCCATTGGGTGCTGCGAGACCCGGCTCGAGAGGTGATGATGATCCGCTATCAACTCAATTGCGCCGAGGGACACACCTTCGAGGCCTGGTTCAGCTCCAGCAAGGGGTATGACGCCCAGGTGCGGCGCAAGCAGGTGACCTGCCCGTTCTGCGGTACGGCGGAGGTCAAGAAGGCCATCATGGCGCCGCGCGTCGCCCGCTCGCGGAGCCGCAAGGCTTCCGTCCCTGTCGAAGCACCTGCAGCGCCTGTGCCCGTTCCTGCGCGCGAGCCGCAGCACATGCTCAATGGCGAGCAGCGCAAGCTCCTCGCGCAGATGCGTCAGCTCCGTGACGAGATGCTGTCGAAATCCGACTATGTCGGACCGCGCTTTGCGGAGGAGGCACGGCGCATCCACAACGAGGAAGCGCCGGCGCGGGGCATCCATGGCGAGGCGACACCCGAAGAGGTGGCCGAGCTCAAGGAGGAGGGCGTCGAGGTCTATCCCGTGCCCGTTCTTCCCGAAGATCACAACTGAAGGCGGCTTGCGGCATCGCCAGGTTTTCCAGTGCGGTTTGGTGCTGATGGCGGTTCGCGATTTCGCCTGTCGGGCGCTTCGACTAGAGTGCGCCCCGACGGATGGGTGGCCGAGTGGTTTAAGGCAGCGGTCTTGAAAACCGCCGTGGGTTCACGCCCACCGGGGGTTCGAATCCCTCCCCATCCGCCACCCTGCGCCCTTCGGGCTTCGGGTGGCACGCCACGCAAAAACATGGATTGGGCGTAGGGTGATCTCCCGAAGCTGCGCAGCAGCGCAGGGAGACTGCCCTTTGGGCTTCGGGTGGCAGGCCATCCTGCTTCGCTCTTCGAGCTTCGCAGGATTGAAACCTACCGGAATGGGGGCTCGTCGAAGCTGCGGAGCTTGCGGGAGTGCAGCGTATTGAGCTGCCCGCGCAGGAGATCGACGGCCGCGAGCCCGATCTTCAGATGCTCGCCGACCGCGCGCTGATAGAAGCTCGTCGCCGCGCCCGGCAGCTTGATCTCGCCATGCAGCGGCTTGTCCGAGACGCACAGCAGCGTGCCGTAGGGTACGCGCAGCCGATAGCCCTGCGTCGCGAGGGCTGAGCTCTCCATGTCGACGGCAATGGCGCGGCCGAGATTGATGCGGCGGCGCTCCTGTGACCAGCGGAGCTCCCAATTGCGGTCGTCGTAGCTGACCACCGTGCCGGTGCGCAGGCGCCGCTTCAATGCTTCCCCGCGCTCGCCGGTGACGTGCGCCGCGGCCTCCTGCAAAGCCACCTGCACCTCGGCGAGCGCCGGCACCGGAACTTCGAGCGGCACCTGATCGTCGAGAATGCGGTCACGCCGCAGATAGCCGTGGGCGAGGACATAGTCGCCGATGGTCTGCGACTGCCGCAGGCCGCCGCAATGGCCGATCATGAGCCAGCAGTGGGGCCGCAGCACTGCGAGATGGTCGGTCGCGGTTTTGGCGTTCGAAGGGCCTACGCCGATATTGATCAGCGTGATGCCGCCCGCCGTGTCGGCGCGCAGCAGATTGTAGGCGGGCATCTGGTAGCGGTGCCAAGGTGTGGCCGCCGCGGCCGCGATGGATGACTGCGCGTCTGCGCCGCGGCGAATGCTGCTGCCGCCTGGCAACACCAGCTCGGCATAGGGGCTGTCCGGCCGGCGGAGCTCGCTCAGGCTCCAGTCCACGAACTGGTCGACGTACCGCTGGTAGTTGGTGAAGAGGATCCAAGGCTGGATCGTGCGCCAATCGGTGCCGGTGTAGTGCGTGAGGCGGCGCAGGGAGAAATCGACACGCACGGCATCGAACAAGGCGAGCGGGCGCGGGCGCCCCGTTTCGAACTGCCATAGTCCGTCCGCGATCTCGTCGCCGACGTTGGCCAGCAGCGGCGTCGGGAAATGTCGTGCGAGCTCGGCGACGGACAGCTTGCCGTGAACGAACTCGTCGCCGGCCTCGGTCACGAAAGGATAGGGGATCTCCTGATCGCTCGAGCGCACGTCGATATGCGCGCCGAATTCGGCAACGAGCGGCCGGAGCTGCTCGAGCAGATAGCCTCGGAAAAAGCCCGGCTGCGTGACGGTGGTGGCGTAGATGCCGGGGACCTGGAACTTTGCCCATGCGCGCCGGGTAAAGGGAACGGCCTCGCTCGGCTGCCAATCCACGCGCAGCTCCGGATAGCGGAAGGAAGCGCGCTCATCGGAGGTCGGAACGACGCCGCTCGTGGCGTAGCGGGAGAGCGCATCGCGGAGTGCCCTGCACGCGGCAGCGTGATCGCGCTCCAGCCGATCGACGGCCTCCTCCGGTGTCAGTCCCGGACGACTACTCGTGAAACCCATGCCGCAATCACCAGCCGCTGAATGCCTTTCATACAGTGGTAGACCTCGGGACGCAGATGCGCAAATCGATGGGCGAGCCACCCTAACGCCCTTCGGGCTTCGGGTGGCAGGCCATCCTGCTTCGCTCTCCGAGCTTCGCAGGATTGGGGCGTCTTCTGGGGCGAAGCAGGATGCCCTCCGAAGCTTCAGCGAAGGAGGGCCGCCTCCAAATTCGGCAGCGTCGGCCAGTTCCTTGCGCTTGCCTCTGGCTCTCCTGGCCCGCACACTGCCCTCAGCTACCGGAGGATCCGCAAGGCACTCGGGAAGTGCTGATCGAGGAGGTGCGTACTATGTCCGACCTGCAAACGGCATCGCAGAGTTGCTGCTCGACGTCCGCCCGCCCCACGGGGTCTGAAATCAGGCACCCGCTCCAACCGCTGAGCCCCGACGAGATCCGCCGCGTCGCGGACATCGTCCGCCGAAATCCGTCCTACGAGGATGCGATCCGCTTCGAGACCATCGAGCTGCTCGAGCCGAGCAAGGAGGAGGTCCGCGCTTTCAAACCGGGAAGCCCGATACGTCGCCGTGCCCGCGTGAACGTCTCGAGCGCGCGCAAGGTCAGCGTGACCAAGATGACGGTCGATCTCGCGAGCGGCGAAGTGCTCTCGCGCAAGGTGCTGGACGGTCAGCGCCCCATGATCCAGCTCGAGCAGTTCCTGGTCATCGAGGGCCTTGTCCGCGCCGATCCCGGATTCATCGCGGCGTGCGCCAAGCGCGGCATCACGGATATGGAGCAGGTCTGCGTCGATCCCTGGTCGGCGGGCTCGTTCAGCATACCCGGCGAGGAGGGGCGCTTTCTGTGCCACGTCTTCTGTTGGCTGCGCTTGAGGAAGAACGAGGCCTTCTATGCGCACCCGATCGAGGGCCTCAATGCCGTCATCGATCTCAACAGCGGCAAGGTCATTCGCATCGACGACTACGGCGTCACGCCGATCCCGATGACCGAGTACAACTACGAGCGCGAGTTCCTGACCGAGTTCCAGCCGCCGGCGAAGCCGATCAACGTGGTGCAGCCCGAGGGCGTCAATTTCTCCTTCGACGGCCCGAGCCTGAAATGGCGCAACTGGTCGCTCGTCGTGGGCTTCAATGCGCGCGAGGCACTGACGCTGCATGATGTGCGGTTCAACGGCCGTCCGGTCGTTCACCGCGCTTCGATCGTCGAGATGACGGTGCCTTACGGTACGCCGGAGGGCGGGCATTTCCGAAAGAACGTGTTCGATGTCGGCGAGTACGGCGTCGGCAAGCTCGCCAACTCGCTGCGGCTCGGATGCGATTGCCTCGGCGTCATTCACTACATCGATGCGCACCTCAACAAGATCGACGGCGAGCCCTGGACGATCGAGAACGCCATCTGCGTGCACGAGGAGGATGCGGGGCTCGTCTGGAAGCACACCGACTTCCGCACCGAGCGGGTCGAGTCCCGCCGCGGCAGCCGCCTCGTGGTCTCGACGATCTGCACGGTCGGCAACTACGAGTACGGCTTCTATTGGTATCTCTACCTCGACGGCACGATCGAGCATGAGGTGAAGGCGACGGGCGTCATCAACACGGCGGCCTGCGTTCCCGGCCAGCCCGGGAAGTATGCGCGCGAAGTGGCGCCGGGGCTCATGGGCCATATCCACCAGCACATTCTCTGCGCGCGGCTCGACATGGCCGTCGATGGGGATCGCAACAGCTTCGTCGAGTGCAACACGTACGCGGAACCGCTCGGGCCGGCCAATCCGTATGGAAATGCCTTCTATGAGGAAGAGACGGTTCTGAAGCGCGAGAGCGCGGCGGCGCGACGTTCCGAGCCCGCGTCAATGCGCTACTGGAAGGTCATCAATCCGAACAAGCGCAATCGCGCCGGCACGCCGGTCGGCTACAAGCTGCACGCCCCGCACTGCGTGACGCCGTTCGTGCATCCGGACTCGCCTTCGGGACAGCGCATGGGCTTCACGCAGAACCACGTCTGGGTGACGGCGTTCGACAGCGAGGAGCGCTACCCGTCCGGCGACTTCGTCAATCACTCCGATGGCTCGGGAGATATTCGCTCCTTCGTGGCCAAAGATCGCCCGATCGAGAACACGGACATCGTGCTCTGGCACGTCTTCGGTCTCCACCATCCGGTGCGGGTCGAGGACTTTCCCGTGCAGCCCTGCGTCATGACGGGCTTCAAGCTCATGCCGTTCGGGTTCTTCGACGGCAATCCGGCCATCAACCTCGCGCCCGAGGTCAACGCCGCGAGCTGCCACGCCAAGGCCAATGGTGCGCATGGCTGATCTCGGCTGTTACTTTCCTGCCACGCGTGGGCGCCGCGATGGGGTGTGCATGGCAAAGCGGCTTGGGCCCGTGTCGGGCTTGCGATAGCATTGTAGATCCACTCTTCCGGACGGTTTTTGTCCGGCTGGTGTGATGATTGAGAAATTCGCCACCTTTCGTGGCACCGCATCGAGCGAATTTCTCGATCTGAATCACACCAGCAAGAAGATGCTTCCAGTGTCCCTTTTGATTCCGAAGTTCGCTCGGGACGCCAGCATCGAGGTGGGGCGAACTTCGGAATCGGGACACTGGGCGACGATTGTTTGTTTCCGCGTTTGTAGATTGGGTCGTCATGAATGATTTGGCGTGGAGTGCGTTGGTGCGCCCCGTCCGGGGGATCGCGAGGCGCGCGTTCGGCATCGAGTTCGACGAGCTGATGTGCCTCGGATGCAGCGTCGTTCGTCGCTTCGATGCATCGCCTCATGTGAGCATCAGCTTCGACGATAGCCCTCGGCCCGACACGACGTTCGAGCTTCTCGAGGCGCTCGCCCAATACAACACCAAAGCCACCTTCTTCGTGATCGGCGATCATGCGCGCCGCTATCCGGATATCGTGCGAAAGATCCAGGCGGACGGGCACGAGATCGGGAACCACACTCAGCACCATCGGGATCTGCATCGGGTTTCGCCGCGGCTCCTCGCCCGGGAGATCCTGCAGTGCCAGCGGACCTTGCAGGAGATCCTTGGCGCGCGGCCCAAACTTTTTCGGGCGCCCTACGGTCATTTCAGATGGGACATGCGCGACCGGGCGAGATTGGGCTCGATAGAGGCGCTCGTCGGATGGGACGTTGCGCCTCCCTATGCGGAGAGCGACCCCGAGATCATTGCCGACTATGTGCTCGAGCGGGTGAGGCCGGGCTCGATCATCCTTTTGCACGATGGATTGTCAGGCGTCGGAGGGGCCATCTCCAAGGGGGCCGGAAGAGCGGCCGCGGCCAGCCTGCACCTGATCATTCCCGAGCTCCAGCGGCGCGGCCTCATGACCGTGCCGATCGGGCAGCAGTTGGCGGATTTTGCCGGTGCGCCGCATCGGTCGCCCGCTCCGGTGCGCCATCCCCTGTTCGGTGTCGCTTCCCCCTATGCCTGAGACGTGGCCTGCGGCGGCCTACGGCTGAAAGGCTTCGCCGCGCGCAAGGCCGACAATCCATCTCCTCGTGATCATCGCCAGAGCGCCGAGGCAGGCGGGGCAAGCCTCGGACGCGGCCGTGCATCATCTTGACCGGGAGAGGATTGTATACGATGCACTAGAGCGTCGGACCTCAATTGCGACCCGCTCGGGCCTGCCTTCGCGCCTCGAGGTATTGCTGTTCGCGCGTCGTGGTCCGCTTCCCATCATGGGACCTGGCAACCGGATCGAGCTGAACCGTGACCGCAGTCGCATCGGCACGCAAATGGGAACGGCATGAGGCAACGCTGCTCGGGCAAGTAGCGGCCGCTCATTTCGTCAGCCATTTTCACATCATGACGCTGCCGGCGCTGATCCCGTTGCTGCCGGGCCATCTCGGCGTGAGCTTCATCGAGCTCGGCTTTGCGATTACGGCCTTCAATCTCGTCTCGCTGCTCGTGCAGACGCCGCTCGGCTTCCTGACGGACCGACTGGGGGCGCCGCGTATGCTGGTGGCTGGCCTGATGCTCGGCGGCGCGAGCTTCGTGGCCCTGGCGTTCACGAAGTCGTACGTCTTCCTGATCCTCTCGATGATGAGCGCGGGCCTTGCCAACGGCGTCTATCATCCCGCGGACTACGCCATGCTCTCGCGCGGCATTCGCGGCGAGAAGATGGGGCGCGCCTTCTCCTTCCATACATTTGCGGGGTTCATCGGCGGTGCTGTCGCCCCGGCAATACTGCTGACGGCGGCCGCATTCGGGGGCGTGCCGCTGGCGTTCGCGATGTCGGGGGGCCTCGCGTTTGTCGTAGCAGGACTGCTGGCGCTCAGCCCTGCCGAGGAGGGGCAGCCGTCGCCCGCCCGCACGACGAAGACGGCCGGCGTCGCACCCGTTGGCGGGCTCAGGGGGCTGGTGACGCCCACCGTGCTCTCGCTGATGCTGCTCTTCGTGCTGCTCAACCTCTGCACCGGCGGCATCCAGAATTTCTCGGTTTCCGCGCTCACGGCCGGCTTCGGCATTGGCCTCCCCATGGCCAGCGCGGCGCTGACCGGCTTCCTGCTGGCGAGCTCACTCGGTGTGCTCGCGGGTGGCATCCTGGCCGATCGCACGCGGCGGCACGGCATCGTCGCGTCACTGGCGCTCCTGATGTCGGCGGTGCTCGTGTCATTGGTGGCCCTGGTCAATCTGCCGCAGGTCGTGCTGGTCGGCGTGATGACGGCGGCCGGCTTCCTTTTCGGCATCATCGCGCCATCGCGGGACATGCTGGTGCGGGCCGCTTCGCCCGCCGGCGCCGAGGGGCGGGTGTTCGGCATTGTTTCGACGGGTTTCAATTTCGCCGGGCTTTTGGGGCCGATGTTCTATGCCTGGCTGCTCGACCACGGCTTCTATCGCGGTATTTTTCTTGCGGCCGTCGGTTTCATGCTCGTCACGATGCTGATTACCTTCTACCAGGAGTACCGCGTACGGAGCGGGAAGTAGCGAAGTCGGCAACTTGACGGGCTTTTTCCGGGGCTTTTCTCTGGCTGGATCTCTGGCCGGCCCATGCAACCCAGGCTCGCGGCTGCAGGCAACCATCAGGCCCCGGCTTGGCTTGAAATCGCGGTCGCGAGCGGCTATGTCCGCCCAGTCTCCCCCGGCGTGACGTGCTCGAAGTCAAGGCGATCCCTCGTCTTCAGAGGCTATTTGTGCGGGGTTCGGCCTGAATGACCACCAACCGCGCGCCAGAAGGGCTGGCGTCAGGAGCCAGCACAGACGATGGTCAAAATCACATTCGTTCAAGAGGATGGCACGCGTCAGGAGGTCGAGGCCCAGCCGGGGCTGACGGTCATGGAGGCCGCCAAGACCGAGGACGTGCCCGGCATCGAGGCTGAATGCGGCGGCGCCTGCGCCTGCGCGACCTGCCACGTGTATGTGGAGCCGGAGTGGCGCGAGGCCGTTGGCCCGCCTTCGGAAATGGAAGAGGACATGCTCGACTTCGCCTTCGACGTCCGCGAGGAGAGCCGGCTGAGCTGCCAGATCCGCATCTCGGAGAAGCTCGACGGGCTCGTCGTCAAGGTGCCGAGCAAGCAGTTCTGAGGACGGCGACGGCGCCCAGGGCGCTTACGCGTCGCCGTTCGAGCTGTTGAGAATGAGGTCGATTGTCGGCGGCAGGGTCCGCCGCTTCGGCATGAACGCGAGGATGTGATGAGCGACACCAATCCCCTCCAGGCGGGCGACGACGAGACCGGCGCCCTCATCGAGACCGACGCGCTGATCATCGGCGCCGGCCCCTGCGGCCTCTTTGCCGTGTTCGAGCTCGGGCTTCTCGATATCAAGTCCCATGTCGTCGACATCCTCGACAAGGTCGGCGGGCAGTGCGCCGAGCTCTATCCCGAGAAGCCCATCTACGACATTCCCGCGCTTCCGGTGGTCACGGGTCAGGAGCTGACCGACCGGCTCATGGAGCAGATCAAGCCGTTCGGCCCGACCTTCCACCTCGGCCAGCGCATTGATGCCCTTTCGCGCGAGACAGATGGCCGCTTCCGCCTCACGACCGACCGCGGGCAGGTCTTCGTTGCCAAGGTGGTGGTCATTGCTGCGGGTGGCGGCTCTTTCACGCCGAAGCGTCCGCCACTCGAGGGCATCGAGGCCTACGAGGGGGCATCGGTCTTCTACTCTGTCCGCCGGATGAAGGACTTCGCCGATCAGGACGTGCTGATCGTCGGCGGCGGCGACAGCGCCCTCGACTGGACGCTCAACCTTCAGCCGATCGCACGCAGCCTGACGCTGCTGCATCGTCGCGACGACTTCCGCGGGGCCCCGCACTCCGTCGACAAGATGCGCGCGCTCGTCGCGAGCGGCGCCATGCGCCTGCTGATCGGCCAGGCGACCGCGCTCCACGGTGCGGACGGCCGCCTCGAGCGCGTCACGGTCAAGACCAAGGAAGGCGAGGAGCAGGTCGCCTGCACGCGGATGCTGCCGTTCTTCGGCCTGACGATGAAGCTCGGGCCTGTCGCGGACTGGGGCCTGAACCTCGAGGAGAACCTGATCCCGGTCGATACCGAGAAGTTCGAGACGAGCGTGCCGGGCATCTTCGCCATCGGCGACATCAACGCGTACCCGGGCAAGCTCAAGCTCATCCTTTCGGGCTTCCACGAGGCCGCCCTCATGTCCCAGGCGGCCCACCGGATCGTCTATCCCGACAAGAAGCTGCTCTTCCAGTACACGACGTCCTCCTCCAGTCTGCAGAAGAAGCTGGGGGTACGCTGAAGGGCGTTCGGGGCACTTCCCGAGGGAGCCCAAGTTTTGCTTGCGCCCGGGGGCGGAGCGCACTAGTTAAGCCGAGCCGATCGCCACCTACCCAAGCCGCAACCCCATGGGAGCGGCGCGATCGCGCGGCGGGGCCGTAGCTCAGTTGGGAGAGCGCTTGAATGGCATTCAAGAGGTC
This sequence comes from Hyphomicrobium sp. CS1BSMeth3, assembly GCF_900117415.1. GTDB lineage: Bacteria > Pseudomonadota > Alphaproteobacteria > Rhizobiales > Hyphomicrobiaceae. The sequence goes on along the minus strand of NZ_FPEI01000004.1, from coordinate 934,212 downwards.
AGGGGTTCGATTCCCCTCGGCTCCACCACTCCGGTTTTGCCCAAATTTACTTTGCCTAACAGCCTGAATGGCATAGAGATTTTGGCGGTTCGATAGCCCTCTTCACGGGCATATACCAGACGCTCGGCGAACACCAGTCGCAGCAGCGCGCGGCGGTCCTCAATGCGTTCGGAATGCCAGAGTTTCCAGGGGTTTCTCAGAAATCTCAGGGCGGTTCGATAAGTCTCCTCGAACGAAGCCTGGGGCTTACCACATGCAGCGATGCGGTCGCTGATCATCGCCTTCTGCGATTCGAGTTCGCGCACACGGCGCTCGCAAGCGGCGATCACAGACGCACCGCTCGATTCCATCAGCCGATCGAGCAACTGATCGATCTTGCGCTCGATGTCGCGCAAGCTCTCCTGCAGCGACGCGAGCTGCTGACGCCCCTTGGCGACGCGGGCGTCCCAACAATTGCGCAGCATCGTGAGCGCCAGATCGAGCAGCTCCCGAGTGGGAACGAGCACTGTGAACATGGCCTCGAACTGGCCCTCGACGGCTTCTTTACGAAAAGATTTCCGCGATTCAGGACAACCCTTCGAATCACACAGGTAGTACCCGTAGCTGCGGCTCCGTCCTTTGGACCAGCAAGCCGTCATCGCCTCGCCGCAGCAGGCGCAGGCAACAAAGCCTCGCAGAGGAAAGTCGCGACTGAGGTCTTTGCGCGCCGGCGCTCTTGCCGCGCCACGCCGCCGATCCTGAATGGCCTGCCAGGTCTCAAACGAGATCAGTCGCTCGTGGTGAGCAGGGACGTAGTTCAATCCCCATTTCGGATAGTCGATATATCCGGCATAGACAGAGCGTGCGAGCAATTCGGCGACGCGCTCAGGATGCACGCCGCCGTGCCGATCCTTGGGCCATGCCGGTTGATCTTCGAGAAACCGCTGCACCTCTGACTGGGTCTCGAGCCTGCCGCTGGCATAAGCCTCAAGCGCCTCCTTGGCGATCGCTGCCAATGGCTCGACGCGTACCAGCAGCTTGCCGTGACCAGCGACCCGTTCGTAGCGATAGCCGATCGGTGGATAGAACACCCAATAGCCACGAGCGGCACGCGCCTGCATCTTCTGGATCACTTGGCGGCGGTTCTGCTCACGCTCGAGCTCGCCCTGTGCGGCGAAGATCGTTTCGACGAACTTGCCTTCCGGCGTGTCGTCGAAACGGAAGTTCAGGCACTCGACGCGAGCGCGGCGCTTTTGGAATGCGCGCCGCAGCTGGATGTGGAACTCGGTATCGCGCGCAAACCGCTTCAGGTCATCGAAGATAACGACGTAGTCCTTGCGCTCGCGTTGCGCATCGAGATAGCTGAGCAAAGCGACCATGCCGGGCCGCTTCATGAAGTCGCCGCCGCCAGACACATCGTCCGGAAAGACCGCCTCGACCTCATACCCGGACTGCTCGGCATGCTGCCGGCACCGCATCTCTTGCGAATCCAGGCCGTGCCCTTCGCTCGCCTGCTTCGCGCTCGATACGCGGCAATAGATGAGAGCTCTTGTTGGGGCTGAGGAGGTACTCATTCCTCGATCTCCTTCCGACTTGGTACTTCGGCATCACGCCGGAAGTAGCCAGCGAGTAGGTCCAATTTGCGGGAGTTCCCTTCAGCCAATTCTACCACGTCAGAGCTCGAACGAATATTGGCTTAGTTCGCATCACCTTTGGATTCGCGCGCAAGCTGTGCTGGATCGTCGCCGAAGGCGCGGTCGACAAAGCTCTGCATGATTTTCTGCAACGCGCGGATCAATTCGATCTTTGCCGGAAGCGGAAGATCGAGATGCACCAGATGGGCGAGATAGGCTTCGAACTCTGCCGGTCCGATCTCACCCGCAACAGTCGCGTAAGCCGTTGTGTCCGGATTGATGCGCTGCAGGGCTTCGGTCTCCCGGTCACGCGACACGAACAAGTCCTCCGTCTTAGGGTCTTAGCCTCGGTTGCGATCACCGCGAACGGCGCGGGGCATGGGTCAACAACATCTCGGCGGCATGCGTCGACCTCAACGGGGAAAGCAAGGGAAATGCAGGAGCTGGAAGGAAGAATGAGGAACGCGGAGGAACCTCGCGCAGAGCAACGTCGAGCGGGTAAAAACCACGGCGACATGTAGATGTGGCTCCCCAGTCAACTCACAGATCAAAAACCCGAGCGTTGCTAGTCGAAGCGAAGTTTGTCTCTTTTGGCGGCGTCGTCCGCCTGCTTCGCCTCGCGCTCCCAATCGTTCGCGATGGCGTTCAGCAGTGCTCGGGTGCGTACATGCGCGCCGGGTTGCCGTGCCGCCCAGTCGCGGTATTGCTGTGCGAGTTCGCGCTCCTGCTTACCACCTTCGTACATGGCCTTCGTGTAGACGCCGCGCATATTGGAGCGTTCGACCGCGAGCTCGCGCTCGACTTGAGGCGCTCCAGGACTTCGGCAATGGCGATCTGCGGCCACAGGCCGTCTTTGGCGGCGGAATGCGCAAGAGAGCGCCCGATGTAGGAATAGACGACATTCATTCGTCGCGCCTTCCGCGCCTCCTAGATCATGCCGTCGACCCACCGATCAAGGTCTTGGCGGTCTACGGTACCTTCGCGCTCGCCGGGTGCACGATCAAAGGCAATGAGTATGCGGTGCCCCGCATTGGCACGGGCGCGCTGCGCATCAGTCGTTGTGTGCTCATCCGCGTTCGTCCCGTCTGGTGCCGCCGCGCTGCTGTCCCATGGGATTGTGGTTCATCACATGTCTGATGGAACGAGGACGTCAGAGTCTATGCTGACGGTGCCATCCGAGTAGACGATGTGGTGAACGTCCTCCAGCTTGGCCCTTCAGCCCGACTGCTATGGCTTGCGGGCTGACAGCCGGTTCACCAGGATCATCAGTGTCGTCGTAAAGACGAACAGGACCGTTGAGACCGCGAAGATCGAAGGGTCGATGTTGTCCTTGATGCCGTCGAACATCTGCCGGGGCAGTGTCCGCTGCTGCGGCCCCGCTATGAACAGCACCATCACCACCTCATCGAAGGAATGGACGAAGGCAAGGATCGCACCCGAAATTACGCCGGGCGCGATGATGGGCAGCACGACGCTGCGCAAGGTTTTCCAATTGTCCGCGCCGAGGCTCTGGGATGCCCGAACGAGGCCTACGTCGAAGGTCTGGAGCTGCGCGCTCACGGCGATGACCACGAAAGGCAGACAAACGACGGAATGGGCGATGATGACGCCGAGATAAGTAGAGTTGAGCTGTAATTGGCTGAACACGAAATAGAGCCCGAGCCCCAGGATGATGCTCGGCACGATCATCGGCGCGATGATGATTGCAAGGAACAGGCGTTTCGCGGGCAGATCCTTTCGCGAAAGAGCGAGCGCGGCTCCGACGCCGAGGACGGTGGCAATCAGTGTCGCGCTCAACCCCACGAAAAGGCTGTTTGCGAAAGCCCTTAGCCAGGGAACCGGTGCCAGGATCTTTTCGTACCAGACGAGCGAAAACGGATTGATGGGGTAGGAAAGGAACCCCGCGCCATTGAAGGAAAGTGGCAGTGCGATGAGAATGGGTCCGAGAAAGAACACCATCATCACAATGGCATAGATGGTCGCCACGGTACGGAGCATCTGGGCTGGATCCTATTTCAGTCCAACAATGCGGTGAATTCCGACAACCTTTCCGATCGTGAAATACAGCGCCATCACAATGCCCAGCAGCATCGTTCCTAGCGCGGCGGCCATCCCCCAGTTGATGGTATCGTTGACGAAGAACGCGATGAAGTAGGTGATCATGTTCTCCTTCGGCCCACCTACCAGTGTCGGCGTTATGTAGTACCCAACCGTGATGATGAAAGTCATGAGGCAACCCGAGGCTATGCCGGGCATCGTGAGCGGTACGAAAACCTTCCAGAATCCCAGAATCGGGTGCGCGCCTAGAGAGAGCGAGGCTCGAAGATAAGTCTTGGGCACCGACCGCATCACACTGTAGATCGGCAACACCATGAAAGGCAGCATGACATGCACCATGGTGATGTAAAGCCCTGTCCGGTTGAAGACGAGCTGCATGGGTTCGGTGATGATGCCGAGCTTCAGCAGCGTTGAATTGATGATGCCCTCCTTGGAGAGCACAACAATCCACGAACTCGTCCGCACGAGGATGGAGGTCCAGAAGGGAACGAGCACCGAGAACAGCAGAAGGGCCGACAAGCCGCGTGGCAGGATGACGAGGCAGCCCGCGAGCGGGTATCCGATCAGGAGACAGAGGATCGTCACCGAGCCGCTTATCTCAAGGGTTCTCAGAAGCGTCGCCACGAAGACGCGGACATCCTCTCCCACGCGAACGACGTCGCCACTGTCGTCCTCGCGCATGTCCAGTGCGCGGAGAAAATAATAAGGAGTCAGCAGGCGCGTGGCGCGCGTGAACCCCGCAATGAAGTCGGGCTGGGTCCAGCGCTCGTCGATCTCCGCGAAACGGGCCGCATTGTCGCCGCGGCCCGCCGGCCGACTACCGAAGGTCCGGCCTGTCTTGAGTACAACCGTGCGATACCCCACTACCTCGTAGTTGAGACGCCGCGCGGCCTCGCCCAAAGCCCGCGTATCCTTCAACGTTGAAAAATCCTCGGCAAGCGCGTCGTAGAAGGCCGGGTGCGCCGGTTTACCGGTCACGATCCTGGCTGCCTCGACCGAGGCACGCGGGAACGCGGTGCGCACCTCGGAATTATTCACCGAGTTGAATAGGATGTAGCCGATCGGGATGAAGAAGAATAGGAAGAGCAGCAGCAGCGCCGGTAGGAGCAGACCAAACGAAGCGAGGCGGCGAAATACCCGCGCAGAAGCCAACCGACGATATTCGACCAAGGCTATGCTCGACATATTCATGCTCGCTGCATCGCGGACCGAAGCAAACTCCTGCCCGACAGGGAGGCCGACGGGCAGGAGAACTCGCTGAGGACTCTATTTCGCCTGCCAGACCTTGAAGCGCGCTTCGATTTCCTCGCCCCGTTCGGCCCAGAACGCGGCATCGGTTCGGAGGGCATTGGCGAGGTTCTTGGGAGATGTCGGCAGATCATCCCTGATCTCCGCCCTCACTAGCCCTATCGCCCCTTTGTTCAAAACGCCGTAGCGGATGAATTCAGGAAGCTTGCTGGCGACTTCCGGCCTGCTGGCGAAGGTAATGAACTGCTCGGCTACGGCCTTCCGAGGCGATCCCTTCACTATTCCCCAGTAGTCGATGCCGAGGACCTGCCCATCCCATTCCATCTTCAGGTTCTGGCCGGAAGCGTTCGCCGCCTCGACTCTCCCGTTGAAGCCAGAAGTATAGGCAATATCGCCTGCCACCAGTCGCTCAATCGGCTCCGCCCCGGTACGCCACCAGACGATGTGCGGCTTCAACTCGTCCATCTTCCTGAACGCGCGATCGAGGCCAGCGGGCGTGGAAAGCACCTTGTACATCTCAAGCGGTTTGACACCGTCTGCCAAAAGCGCGATTTCCAGGGTCAGTCGCGCGGTGGATCGCAGGCCGCGCTTGCCCGGAAACTTCGTCACATCCCAAAAGTCGGCCCAGGTTTTTGGGCCCTGAGGGGTCCGCTTGCTGTCGAAGGCGATAACCTTCGACCAGGCAAATGCGCCGACGCCGCATTCGTGCGTTCCAACCTCGAGAAAATCGGAGGAGTTGACGACCTGAGGATAACGAATCTTCTCGAGGATGCCCTCGTCGCATCCCATCAGCAGGGCATTGTTGTCGAGTTGCAGCACATCCCAGGTCACGTTGCCGGATTTGACCATGGCACGGACTTTCGCGAGCTCGCCAGTGTAGGAATCCTCGATGATCTTCGTTCCGGTGGCGCTGGCGAAGGGCTCGAAGAACGCCTTGCGCTCCGCATCCTGCAACGCGCCGCCTTGGCCGACCACGGTCAGCTGCTGCTGTGCGGCTGCCGGATGTGCAAGCGTGGCCGCGAGGAGCATCGCGCCGAGCATCGCCGCCGGACGGCTCATTCCTGTTATCTTATCCATGCCTTCCTCCTTTCGAGCCGCACAAAAATTTCGCCTCCGCGCGTCATGCGGGGAAGACGAGGCAATCCCGCGGACTGAACTGGATTGCGATCTGACATCCCGGGGCGCAGTCGTCCGGCCGGTTCCGGCTGCCGAGCTTGAGGACGACATCCTCGCCGGCGCGGTTGGCGGCGTAGAGCCGGTAATGATCCCCCAAAAACGAGAGCTTCGAGACGGTGACCGGAAGCACATTGGGTGCGACTTCGCCCGGCGCGGCGATGGCGAGGCGTTCCGGGCGAATGCAGACGACGACGGCGGCGTCCTGCGCGATGCCGGGGCCGACCTGACAGCACAGCTCGGTGCCGTCTCCAGCCACTATCTGCGCCGCTCCCGCCTCGATCCGCGTCACGCGGCCGGCTATCTTGTTGTTGTCGCCCATGAAATCCGCGACGAAAAGATTGGCGGGATTGTTGTACAGGGTTTCCGGTCGCGCGATCTGCGAGAGCCGCCCACTGTCAAACACCGCGATGCGGTCCGACATGGTCAGCGCTTCAGACTGATCATGCGTCACATAGATGAACGTGGCGCCGAGCCGCTCGTGGATCGCCTTGATCTCGAGCTGCATATGTTCACGCAGGTTCTTGTCCAATGCGCCTAGCGGCTCGTCCATGAGGATCACAGGCGGATCGAAGACGAGCGCTCGTGCGAGCGCCACGCGCTGCTGCTGGCCGCCGGACAGCATACTCGGCAGGCGGGTGCCGAAACCCGACATCTTCACCATGTCGAGCGCCCGACGCACGCGGTCCTCGATCTCGGCGGCAGGCATCCGCCGTACGCGCAGCGGATAGGCAATGTTCTCGTTGATCGTTAGATGCGGAAAGAGCGAATAGTTCTGGAAAACGACACCGATGTTCCGGCGATGCGGGGGAACCGACTGGATTTCGCGGCCATCAAGATGGATGCGCCCCGCATCCGGCAGTTCGAATCCAGCGAGCAGCATCAATGTGGTCGTCTTGCCGGAGCCGGAAGGGCCTAGGAACGTGATGAACTCCCCGCGCTCGACATCGAGATCGAGATTGTCGACCACGAAGAGCCCCGGCACGAACGACCGAGATACGCCCGCGTAGCGCACCACCGGATCACGAGCCAAGGCGGGGCCGTGCTCTCCAGCCGGCCGCAGATGGGCCTGCTGGCTGAAGGAGAGCGGCCCGGCAGCAACGCTAGCAGACGGAATGCACGACAGCGCCACATGTAATCCTGTTTTCGTCATTTTGATATCACAAATCATCATCGATTGAATGTCAATAGCGTTTGTGCGCGTGTCGCCCCGCTCGCCGGAGGCCGCCCCATCCGCGCGGCGGCAGACAAATCAAAGTCCGCGAGCGAATGCTGGCGCGGGGCATCGGCGACCCGCGTACCGCGACCTCACGTCGGCGCGAGCCGACGCACGGCTACTTTCAAGAGAACGATGCCATCGCGAGTAGGGTGACAGGTCGGCGCGCCGAGTTGGCTCTTTCAGCGATCGGCGCCAGCTCGGCGCAGAAAAGCCGCGGCGGAGACGACATTGGCGATGTAGCTCAGGGTGTCGTCGAGATCCCGCTCTACTTCACTGCGGACGATCGCCGGATTGCGCTCCTCGACCCCGACACAGATACGTTCCCGCCAATCTCCGCGCGATTTGGCGATTAAGTTAATGTAATCAGGGAAGAGAAGATTGAGATACGGACCGGTTTTGAGCCACAGGGAGCCGATGATCTTGATAAGATTGGGCATTTCGCAGGCGGAATACAGTTCCGTCTGAAAGCGATACACGAGCGACAGATCAGCCCGGCGATCTCCGGATGCCCGAGCCATTTTCAGCTTGCCCGCGAGGGCTCGCAGGGTCTTCGCCAGTTGCGGCGTGCCGTTCATGGCCGCTTTTTCCGCAGCCAAGCACTCCACCAGGATGCGGATCTCCTTGATTTCCTTGATCTGCTCAGCATTGAGCAGCGGTATGCGCGCGGAGCGGTTCGCCTCGCCGTCAAGAACCCCTTCTGAGATGAGCCGGTAGAGTGCCTCGCGCACCGGCGTCGGGCTTATTCCCTGCTCATTGGCCAGGCTCCGGATGGTGAGTTTCTCGCCAGGAGAAAAATGCCCTCCCCGGATCAGTTCGCAGAGGTGGAAATAGACTTTGTCTCTCAGGACATCGCCCTGGACCTCCACAACCTGCTTCATCGTCATGACGTCCTTCCTGTGGTCCAGCTCAGGAGTCGAGCCGAAATTGGTCCCCTGCGATCCGAAATAGCGGAAGATCTGCGCCCAGGATACATCAATTTTGGCGCATAATGTCATCTCATTTAGTAATATATTACATCACGATCAAGCTCATGCAGCAGCTATGGGTTGGCTATCCCGAGAAGAGAGTGCGAAATCGTTCGCCTGGTCGCTTTCCTCGTGCCGACGTGATATCGAGCAGTCGTTAGCGATTTCGCGCAAAGTGATCCTGCAGGAATTGCGAGAACTCAAGCAGAACGATTTCGACTGGCGGGGCAGCCGGGGGCCCTCCTAGGCTTGGCCTTAGTCTCGGCGCGGGGTTCGCCCGCAAACGCAGCCGCTCAAACTCAAGGGAGAAGTCGTCGCGATCTCGGATGGGCGCTATATGCGCGGCGCGGCCCCTATTTTACCGGCACTTCGGCAAGCCTCGGCCCAGCGTGATGTTTCGGGCAGGCGGGATCGACATCATCCTTTGCTCGATCGCGAATCAGACCGAGGAACGAGGGCAGTTCAAGCTGTTCGGCATCGAGGGCAAGGCACAGCGGGTCGTCGTCTGCACGGTAAATGTCAGCCGGATTCCCTATTGCAATGTGCGGCGGCCGATTTGGCCGCTGGATGATTTCAGCGATTGACCGCAGACGAGCGGCTTCCATGCACGAGAACGAATCGGTCCTCCCGGTCACCGGCTACCTAGACCGGATCTTGCTGCGCGCCGGCGAGCGCATCGGCGCGCACATCAGCTTTCTCGTGGCTCGGACAAGAAGCAGACCGCGCCGACGGCCGATTCCTGCTTGCGTTATGTGATCATATGCTGTAATTTTTGTGATATCATATGAACGAAAAGGACATAAAATATGGCCGAGAAGCTGGATGTGCCCTCCCCCTTCCAAACGCCCGCCAGCAGGCCAAGAACCCTGTTTCCCCCGAATAGTTCAGATTGGGAGACGCTTTCGGGCCAGATGGAGCAGGCAAAACGTGGCGACTACGATTGGCGCAGGGGCACGCTCCCGCTCTATGTGTATTGGGCAAGCGAGGAAGCCCATGAAGTCTCGAAGAAGGCCTATCAGAGCTTTTTCGTCGAGAACGGCTTGGCCAGAAAGGCTTTCCCGAGCGTCCAGCAGCTTGAACGCGACGTGATCGACATGGTGATGGACTTGCTGAATGCGCCCGAAGGCGCGGCTGGCAGTTTCACTACCGGTGGTACGGAGAGCATCTTCCAGGCGGTGAAGGCAGCACGGGGGTATTCCCGATCACGCGGCCGCACGGTGAAGGGCCGGGAGAAGATCGTCGTGCCGTGGTCGGCGCATCCGGCCTTTGACAAGGCCGCATCCTACCTCGATCTCGATGTCGTACGCGTATCGCTTGGGAATGATTTCCGAGCCGATCTCAATCGTCTTGAAGCGGAGATCGATCCATCCACGATCCTGATCGTCGGTTCGGCGCCTTCTTTCCCACACGGCATTTACGACAACATCGAAGGATTGAGTCGCATCGCGCAGCAGCACGACCTCTGGCTGCATGTCGATGCCTGTGTGGGTGGAATGCTCGGTCCCTTCCTGCGCGAACTAGGCGACGATATTCCCACCTTCGATTTTACGCTGCCGGGCGTATCGAGCATGTCCGTTGACCTTCACAAATACGGATATGCTTCGAAAGGTGCCTCTCTCGTTCTCTATCGCTCCGGGGAGATGAAGCAGCATCAGATCTTCGAGTTCGCCAATTGGCCACGGGGATACTATGCGACCGAAAGCTTCCTCGGCACTCGCGCCGGTGCACCAGTCGCATCCGCCTGGGCGGTGATGAAGTTTCTCGGCAAGACGGGTTATCTCGAAGCGGCGCGGAAAATCTTCGAGACCAAGAAGCATCTGATCGCAGGTATCAACCGGATCAACGGCCTCAAAGTCGTGGAGCCCAACCAGCTCTCGTTCTTCCTCTACAGATCCAACGACCCTGATCTCGACATCAACGCCGTGGCGGAACGCCTAGGCGAAAAGGGTTGGTTCGTTGGGCGATCGGTGGAGCCCTCGGCAATCCATCTCATGATCAATCCGGTTCACGCTGACAACGCCGATCGCTACCTCCGCGATCTGGAAGCCGTCGTTGCTTCCGTGCGCAGCGATCGTGCCGTCGGCACCCTCGATACGAAGACCTATTGATCATCGGCTGACGACATGAACACACACGTCCTGAACAACGCACCGCACCTTGAGAGCTACTGGATGCCGTTCACGGCAAATAGGCAATTCAAGGCGGCGCCTCGCCTGCTCTCGACCGCCTCAGGGATGCACTATCGAGATTTCGACGGCCACTCCATCCTCGACGGCACCGCCGGCCTCTGGTGCGTGAATGCTGGACATGGACGGCCCGAGATCGCGCAGTCGGTCCATCGCCAGCTCATGACCATGGACTATGCTCCGTCGTTCCAGATGGGCCACCCGATTGCCTTCGAATTCGCAGAGCGCCTTACTGGAATCGCTCCGGGTCGCGATTCCGACAAGCTCGACCGGATTTTCTTCACGGGTTCCGGTTCGGAATCGGTCGATACAGCCCTGAAGATTGCCCTCGCCTATCAGCGAGCCATTGGTCAGGGCACACGCACGCGGCTGATCGGGCGAGAGCGCGGCTATCATGGTGTGGGCTTCGGGGGCATCTCCGTCGGCGGCATGGTCAACAACCGCAGGGCTTTTCCGCAACTTGGCGGAACAGACCACCTCCGGCACACCCACGATCCGGCGAGAAACGTCTTCGTCCGCGGAATGCCTGAGCATGGCGCGGAACTCGCCGACGATCTCGAGAGGCTTGTCGCCCTGCATGGCGCTGAGACCATCGCGGCCTGCATTGTCGAACCCGTGGCGGGATCCACGGGCGTTCTGATTCCTCCGAAGGGCTATCTCGAACGGCTCCGTTCGATCTGCGATCATCGCGGCATCCTCTTAATCTTCGACGAAGTGATCACCGGGTTCGGCCGCCTGGGATCGCCCTTCGCCGCCGAACATTTCGGCGTGATTCCGGACATCATGACGACCGCCAAGGGATTGACAAATGGCGCCGTCCCGATGGGCGCGGTCTTCGCGAGCCGCAAGGTGCATGACGCACTCATGTCCGGGCCTGAGAGCCAGATCGAGCTTTTCCACGGCTACACCTATTCCGGCCACCCGGCGGCATGCGCAGCCGGCATCGCGACGCTCGATCTCTACCAACATGAAGGGCTTCTGACACGAGCAGCAACGCTTGAACAGGTATGGCACAACGCCATGCATGCGCTCGCCGAGGCTCCGCATGTCGTCGATGTCCGCACCATCGGTCTTGTCGCAGGCATCGAATTGCTTCCGCGCGACGGCGCACCCGGTGCACGCGCCTATGATGTGTTTGTCGATTGTTTCAGGCGCGGGCTGCTGATCCGCGTGACTGGGGATATCATCGCTCTTTCTCCGCCGCTGATCGTCGAAAGTACCCACATCGACACGATGGCGTCGCTAGTCGGCGACGCACTGGCGCGCGCTGCGTGAACTCCTGACTCACGGATTGGCGGCTACAGCATGATCACCTACGGACATTTCATCGGTGGCAAGCGTGTTGATGGAAAATCGGGGCGCTTCGCCGATGTCTGCCAGCCGATGGACGGCTCGATGCGGGGCAAGGTCGCTTTGGCCTCGCAGGCCGAACTGACTGAAGCTGTGATCAATGCGAAGGTCGCGCAGCCCGCCTGGGGCGCCACCAACCCGCAGCGGCGTGCGCGCGTTCTGATGAGGTTCCTCGAACTCGCGGCGAAGGCGAATGGCGAACTTGCCGATATCCTAGCGCGCGAGCATGGCAAGACGGTCGCGGATGCCAAGGGCGATATCCAGCGCGGCATAGAGGTGATCGAATACTGCATCGGTGCACCGCAGATGATGAAGGGGGAGTACACGGAAGGCGCCGGACCGGGCATAGACATCTACTCGATGCGCCAGCCGCTGGGCGTCGTCGCCGGCATCACGCCGTTCAACTTCCCGGCGATGATCCCGCTCTGGAAGGCCGGCCCGGCCATCGCCGCTGGCAATGCCTTCATCCTCAAGCCCTCGGAACGCGATCCCGGCGTGCCGTTGCGGCTAGCGGAGCTCTTCATCGAGGCGGGCCTGCCTCCGGGCATTTTCAACGTCGTCAACGGTGACAAGGAAGCGGTTGATGCGATCATCGACGATCCCGACATCAAGGCGATCGGCTTCGTCGGCTCGACCCCGATCGCAGAATACATCTATGGGCGTGGCTGCTCGAACGGCAAACGCGTGCAATGCTTCGGTGGCGCCAAGAACCACATGGTCATCATGCCGGATGCCGACATGGATCAGGCGGTCGATGCGCTGATCGGCGCCGGTTATGGATCCGCTGGCGAGCGCTGCATGGCGATTTCGGTCGCGGTACCAGTGGGGCAGAAGACGGCGGACGAGCTGGTTAAGCGCCTTGTTCCCCGCGTCGAGAGCCTCCGCATCGGCCCCTCGACCGATGCCGCCGCCGACTTCGGCCCTGTCGTGACCGCTGCCGCCGCCGCGAAGATCCGGGAATACGTTGATATCGGCGTCAAGGAAGGCGCGAAACTCGTCGTCGACGGGCGCAGCTTCACCATGCAGGGCTATGAAAAGGGCTTCTATGTCGGCGGCTGCCTGTTCGACCAGGTGACGCCCGACATGCGCATCTACAAGGAAGAGATCTTCGGCCCGGTGCTCTCGGTGGTGCGCGCGAAGGATTACGAGGAGGGGCTTCGGCTCTGCAACGACCATGAATATGCCAACGGCGTCGCCGTCTTCACCCGGGATGGTGGTGCCGCGCGCGATTTCGCAAGCCGAGTCAACGTCGGGATGGTAGGCGTCAACGTGCCGATCCCAGTGCCGCTGGCGTACTACACCTTCGGCGGCTGGAAGCGCTCGTCCTTCGGCGATCTCAACCAGCACGGGCCAGATGCCTTCCGCTTCTATACCAAGACGAAGACCGTGACCTCGCGCTGGCCTTCCGGCATCAAGGATGGCGCCAGCTTCGTCATCCCCACCATGGGGTGAGGCCTTGTTTAAGGACTATTTTCCACTGCGAAAGGCACTGCAATGCAAGTTGGCGTTCCTCAGGAAATCAAGAACCACGAATACCGGGTCGGCCTTGTCCCCTCGACCGTGAACGAGTTGACCCGAACTGGTCATCGGGTTGTGGTGCAACACAATGCAGGCACTGGTTCTGGCTTCTCCGACGCTGAATATTCCGCAGCAGGCGCCCGGTTGACCGGGGATATCGAGGAAGTGTTCTCGCAATCCGACATGATCGTGAAGGTCAAGGAGCCACAACCGGAGGAACGCAGGCGCCTGCGCGAGGGCCAGATTCTCTTCACCTACCTCCATCTGGCGCCCGACCCGGATCAGACACGAGACCTCATACGTTCCAAAGCAGTCTGTATCGCCTACGAAACGGTTACCTCCCCGGGCGGTGGATTGCCTTTGCTTGCGCCGATGTCGGAAGTCGCGGGTCGTCTTGCCCCGCAGGTTGGCGCCCACTCGCTCCAGAAGGCCAATGGCGGGCGCGGCGTGCTGCTGGGCGGAGTCCCGGGTGTGCTGCCGGCGAACGTGCTCATTCTCGGCGGCGGCGTTTCCGGCTCGCATGCCGCGATGATCGCCCTGGGAATGGGGGCGAACGTCACGATCCTCGATCGCTCTCACGACGTACTCAAGCGGATCGATACGCGCTTCGGTGGCGCGGTCCGCACGGCCTTTTCCAACGCGCAGACCATCTCGGAACTGATCGAGAGCGCGGATCTCGTCATCGGCACCGTGCTGATCCCGGGAGCTTCGGCCCCCAAGCTGATCACTCGTAGCATACTCGGCATGATGAAGCCCGGAGCGGTCATTGTCGATGTCTCCATCGATCAGGGTGGATGCTGCGAGACGTCGCGCCCCACGACGCATGCAGAGCCAATCTATGTTGTTGATGGCATCGTTCACTATTGCGTCGCCAACATGCCCGGCGCAGTCGCGAGAACATCGACGATGGCGCTCAACAATGCGACTTTTCCCTACGTGATGGCGCTTGCGAACAAAGGTTGGAAACAAGCTTGTCTGGACGATGCTTATGTTCGCCGAGGCGTCAATGTCATCGGCGGAGCGGTGACGTGCGAGCCTGTGGCAATAGCGCAAGGTCTCGAGTACCGCTCAGTCGAGGAATGCCTGCAGTAGTCCAGACGATGCACAAATTGCTTGGGTGCCATGAGCACACAAGCTTCAAGAGTTGGGTCGTTTGCTACCTGTCCTGAGTCGCGAGAACTCCTCCAGATTGGGGTAGAGTCCTTCACCTGATGGTTCACCATGTCAAAGCGCCCTCGACTTAGATCCAAGGGCGACACACCGCTGATCGACCCGGCGGTCACCGCGCTTGTGTTGATCACATGCCGCGAGGACGATCATGGTGTGCTCAGTGAGGATGTGCGCAGCGGCTATCAGCGCAACTTGCGCGCGTTGAGCGCCGCAGCAGGGGTCGCTGGAGTACCGATCTTCGTTCTAATGCGAACCGTGAGCCCGGATGATCGAAACTATACTATATCTGATCTTCCAGAGCACCGTAGCTACGTAGCAGGCCCGTTATCCTCGCTCTGGAGCAGCGGCGCTTTCACACAGGATCTGCAGAACGAGAACCGATCCGCCGTCGTCATCGCCGGGTTCTGGCTCGAGTATGATGTATTGACGACAGCACTGAATGCATTGGCCGACGGCTACGATACGTATCTTGCTCTCGATGCGGCACCGGCGCGATCACCGACAGGTGCCCGCGTGTCGCTCGAGAGGCTTTTACAGTTTGGGGCAACGCCCACATTATCGTCGCAGGTCATCCACGAGTGGTGTCACGAGTCCGAGGATGCCAGCAAGCGCCAGGCGCTATCGGAGTTGATGGCGACGTTGATCGTGGGATGAGCAGGACCTGGGATCGCGACTGCGGTGCCCAAAATCCGGCGGAAGCGACCACGGAGACCGGGGTACGAAATAATTGGTTCTTCATTGGGCGAGAGTGCCGTCGCGCTGCTGTCCCATGGGACTGTGGGTCATCACATGTCGGGTGGAACGAGGACGTCAGAGTCTATGCTGACGGTGCCATCCGAGTAGACGATGTGGTGGACGTCCTCCAGCATGCCGGTGAAGGGCCCCTCTGCGATCGGCCGTTTCGTCACGTAGATGAGAAGGTGGTCCGGACGGTCGGCGAGGCCTGGACGATGCAGGAGCGTGAAGATGCCTTCTACGGTTTGCCAACGCATCGGGCCCTCGGACACGTAGGGCAGCGGGCGATGATCGGCAACGCAATCGATGTAGGCTTCCGCACGCTCGGGTGTGGTGCGGTGGAGAACGACAATGCACCCTTGTCAATCTCGGGGGTGAGCGCCGTGATGGCCTCGGCTGTTGGATTGGCAAGGTCAAATGAACGGTGACTTGTATCGCTGAGCCCGTAAACGGGTGGTTCGAGCCGCTCGCTGGGTACAAGCCGTTCCTGAGCAGTCCCTTCGTCGACAAGGTCGTGATCGAAACCTCGGATGCGGTAGAGTTGGGGAAATGCTTGATCGCTGACGTGATGGCGAACGCCAATCCGATACTGATCGAGCCTGATGATCTTTGCCGTCATTACAGGGGCCGTTGCACACCTTTACCGCCCACTATCGTATCAGTGCACCCTCTTCGCACGCTAGACGTTGCCGGATGCCCTTGCACGCAACAGGCACGCGGAGAAATCGACAATACGCAAATGGAAAAGGCGGCGCTTTAAGCGCCGCCCGGATCGAACCGCCAGACCGGGATGCCGAACGTCTTCGCCTTGTCGGCCAGGTTCGCCTGGATACCGTTGCCGCCAAAGACCATGACGCCGATCGGCAGCACCGCGAGCATCGCGTCGTTGCGCTTGAACGGCGCCGCCTTGGCATGCTTGACCCAATCGGGCTTGAAGGCGATCTGCGTCACCTTGCGCGTATCGGCCCAGCACGCGGCGATTTTCTCTGCACCGCGTGGTGCACCACCATGCAAAAGCACCATGTCGGGATGCTTCGCATATGCCTTGTCGAGGCGGTCCCAGACTGCGTGATGATCGTTGAAATCGAGACCGCCCGACAGGGCAACCTTGGGGCCCTTGGGCATCATGACCTCGGTTTCGGCTCGGCGCTTTGCTGCCAGGAAATCACGGCTATCGATCATCGCCGCGGTCAACATTGTGCGATTGACCATCGAACCGGCACGGGGACGCCAGACTGAGCCCGTGTGGACGCTGAACAGCTCGGCTGCGGTATCACGCAGGAACTCGAAGCTGCTGCGACGCTCGAGCAGCGTTACGCCTTCACCAATAAGGCGCTCCAGCTCTACCGATCGGACCTCGGAGCCGTCCTGCTCGCGCTGGCTCGCACGTTGCGCAGCCTCGTTGCTGTCGAGCTCACGTTCGATCCTGTCGATCCGACGGTGGAAGATATTGACGAAGCCCCACAGCAGGGTCTCAAGGTCCGGCTCCAGGCGCGTATTGGACAAGGTCGCCGCCAACGCGTCGAACACATCGGCGACGGCACCCTGCAGCTTTGCCGGCTCAGGCAATGGACGCGGATCGGGCTCATCGCTGAACGGTCTATAGCCATAGAGCGCGAGCTCTTCGAGCAGATGGGCTGTCTGAGACGCGGTGTCGTCGGTGAGGTGATGGATGGTCATGGATCATGTCCTCTCGAAGCGAGGCCGCGCCCATCGCGGCCTTCCGGCGTAAGGGAGCCGGGACCGGTCGCGGTAAGGACCCAAGGGCGCAGCCCGCAGGGCCAAAGCGCAGCGGAGGACGCAAGCGCGGCCTCCGGCCGCGCGCAGCCGTTCCGGCTGCGGCCGGTTCTGGCCCGATCGCCCCTTAGGAAGGCCCGGGCGCGGCCGTGTCGCCGAGAGACCGGAGCCGTGCCTGCCCACACCGCGCGTCACACGCGCCCAGGCGTCACCACGAGAAGAAAGCGGACGACATCGTCCGGTGAAAGTTGCGGTCGCAAGCTCGCTCTCAGATCGTCGAGCCCGAAGGCGACGAGGTCCTCGTTGAAATCGCCGAGCCGTGGCGTCAGCGCGATCACTTCGATCCCGGCAGCCCCCGCTCGGGTCGTCAGCGTCGCCACGGCGCCATTGCCGGCGTCATCGGCATCGCGAGCGATATAGAGCCGGCGCACCGCATCCGGAAACTGGACGGCGGAGAGGTGAGCCGCGGAGAGGGCTACCAGCATCGGCATCGTCGGCAGTGCCATCCGCAACGACAGCACCGTCTCGATACCCTCGCCGGTTACCATCACCCCACCCGGCAGACCGAAACGCACGGCATTGCCGAGGAGCTGCCCCATGGCCCGGCGCGGCGTCTCGATCACCGCCTTGCCCCGGCCGGATGGGTCGATCCAGGTGCGCTGCACGCCGGTGATCCAACCGTCCGGATCTGTGACGCAGGCGATCATCGCGGGCCGCGTCTCGGTCGGGCCACCGTCATCGGGACGATAGTAGCAGCGTGCATGGAAGCGGAGCGCTCGTGCGTCCTGCAGTCCTGTGATGCCACGATGGCGCAAATAGGTCTCGGCCAGAGTGCCGGCGATCGGCTGCGAAATGGCGAACAGCCGCCGCGCCGCTTCCGGTGAGCCGGTCGGTGCCGGGGCGACATGGGTCCGCGGCTGCCGATCGGGTTCGAAGCGCGGCAGGCTCAGGAACCGTCGAGCCTCATCAGCCACATCGCGGAAGTCGACGAGGCCTAAGCTCTCACGGATCACGTCGAGCAGGTCCCCATATTCCCCGGTCGCGCCATCAGTCCAGCGTCCGACTGCGCCCTTGCCGCTTTCCGGGCCGAACAGCCGGACATACATGGAGCGTCCTGATGTATTGCGCACGTCGCCGACGATCCAATAGCGCCCCACGCGCCGACCGTTGGAGAGGTACTGGCGGCACACAGCCTCGGCCTCGCGCGCGAGGCGGTGTGCCAGATCGTTGGCGGAAGAGCCCATGATCATCTCTATGTGGGCGTCACAAGCGCCAATACGAGACGATCGCCTGCGCCTCGCGGTGATAGTCGAGCATCTGCCGGTAGAAGCGATGCCGGATGTCGCGCTTGGCCCGATCGCGGCGTGCTTCCGGCTTCAGTTTCCTGGCGGCCGCGCGAACCACAGTCTGCCAACTCGCATGAACCGTGATCTCGAGGCGCAGATAGGTGCCATAGGTCATGGCGGTACTCCGAAAGAAAATGCCCGGCACGAGGCCGGGCAAGGATGGAATGGGAATGTGAGCGGTCCTATTCGGCCGCCATCACATGCGACGCTTGCTCGACGTCCTTCGTCGCGGCGCTTCCTGCGCCAGCAGTGCGCAAGGGCTCGGGCAACCAGCCGGTGCCGTCAAGCAACCGCTCGGCTTCCTTGGCCATCTCGGCCTTCTTGAGATGGACCATGCGCTCGGCCGCCTTCTCGCCCTTGGCCTCGCGCACGGCATCGAGAATGCGCGCCTTGGTCACGCGGCCGAGGAACGCATCGACAGTCGGCTTCCAGCCGGCGGCTGCCATATCGAGCGCGACCGCGGACGCGAGGCGACCGGCATGACGCAGCGCCTTCGGGCGCCGGTCATAGGGCTGATGCACGGCATTGATCGTGAGCCCGACGCAATGGGCGAACAGCGCCTGCCGGCTATCAGTATCGAGTTCGGCCAACGTATCCCACAGATCGCTCGTATCCTCGGGCATCTGCTCGTCCCAGGCCTTGTGCCGCGCGTCGATCGCCTTGGCCGCCGGTGTGTCCGCAAGCCCGGACGTGTGGCCGAACAGGACACTCTTCGCCTCGATCTCCAGGCACGTGTCGAAGCCGTAGTGATAGAAGAGCTTGAGGCACAGCGCATGGAGTGCAGCGCGGAGCGCGACGTCGGGATCGTTGGCGACGGCTTCCCGCAGTGCCAGTGTGCGATGTGCAGTCAGCTCGGTCATGAGACGATCCGACAATGGGCGATTGCCGTCCTCTTTCTCGGGCTCGTCGACGGCAGCATCGTCTTCCTCGTCAACATCCACTCCGGTCGACGTCATGCGCGGGCGAACGTCTTCATCTTCCTCATCCTTGACCGGTGGCTCGTCCTCTGGCCGAACATAGCCGCGCTCCACGCGCAGCGTCCCGGTACTGTCGATGCTGACGAACGCGCCGGCGCGCGCGATGTCGTCCGGCTCATAGACGAGGGGGCGTTCATCGAGGGTCTCGAGCGCCGTCTCGATCTCGCCGAGGCGCCGGTCCACCTCCTCGGGCATATCCGGAGCATCAGCATATTCTGCCTCAAGCTGATCGATCTCGGCCTGGAGCTTGTCGCGGCGCGCGGCCTCCTCGTCGGTCAAGGGAACCTCGCGACCACTGAGCTGGCGCAGGCCATGACCGTAGCCGTAGGGGAGCTCGGTCACCACCTCGATCCACTTCCAGCCCTCGGCACGGACGCTGTCGGCTTCCCGTTCGAGCTTTTCGGCAACGAGCTTCTCGAGCAGGGGTGGTTCCTGAAGCCAGCCGCCGTCATCGGGTTCGAAGAGATCGCGCAGGATGGTGCCACCGGCTTTCTCATAGGCTTCGGTGCCGACGAACTGGGCACGCTTGTCGGAGGCGCGCACGGCGCCCTCGGTCAGCAGGCGGCGGATGTGGAAGGGTTCCTTGTTGTAGGAATGCTGAAGCGCGTCCCACACTTGCTCTTGCCGCTCATGGTCGGGATTGACGGTGAAGGCCATCAATTGGTCGAGCGTCATGCCGTCCTCGCCATAGATGTCGAGGAGTTTCGGCGAGACAGCGGCCAGCCGCAGCCTCTGACGCACGACATTGACCGAGACGAAGAAGGCGGCCGCGATCTCCTCTTCGGACTGTCCCTTCTCGCGCAGGGCCATGAAGGCGCGGAACTGATCGAGCGGATGCAGAGGCGCGCGCTGCACATTTTCCGCGAGCGAGTCTTCCTCGGCAGAAACGTCCGTGTCTACGGCGCGAACGATGCAGGGAATGGGCGCCGTCTTCGGGAGGCGCTTCTGCTTGACGAGCAGCTGCAGCGCGCGATAGCGGCGGCCGCCGGCCGGGATCTCGTACACGCCGGTCTCGTTGCCGTCGTCATCGAGCACGGGACGCACGGTCAGGCTCTGCAGGAGCGTGCGCCGCGCGATGTCCTCGGCCAGCTCCTCGATGGCGATGCCGGCCTTGACACGCCGGACATTGGCCTGGCTCAGGACCAGCTTGTTGAACGGAATGTCGCGAGAGGCGCTGAGCGCAATCTTCGATCTTGGCTTGGTCATGGACGTTCTCCACGGCGGGCGGCCGAGAGACTCTCTCTCGACCTCCAACCCGCCACGAAGCTCCCGACCACTCTCTCCCTCTGGCCGCCGCAGGGAACGGCAGCCAGCGGCCGCACCCGTGAGAGTGTGAATTCTCCTCGCGGCATGATCGTATCGCGGATACGGTCTCGGGTATGTCGCGAACCCTGATCATCATCGGCCTCGCCATCGTTGCGATCGGGCTCCTCTGGCCCTGGATCTCACGTCTGGGCCTTGGCCGGCTGCCCGGCGAGATCGTGATCGAGCGCGAGAATTTCTCGTTCTACGCGCCGATCACGACGGGGCTTCTCGTGAGCCTGGTGCTGTCGCTCATTCTGTGGCTGATCAACCGCTAGTCACGGATGGCGCGGCGTGTCACCGGCGTTCACGCAGTGCCGCCTGGGCTTCCTGCAGCCGGTGCGTATCGAAAACGATACGCTCAGCCAGCCGCGCTGCTTCGGCGTAGACCGAGAGCGGGAACGCGCCCTCGAAGTACAGATCGCGTTCGATGCCTAATTCGAACGGAAGACGAACCGACGCCATCTCGATGAGGCTAAAGCTGCCGAGTTCCGGGCACCCAAAGCCGAGGTCCGCTAAGCCGAAGAGCGTGTCGCCGTCCTCGTCGAGCTCGGTTGCGAGCCACGTGGCCGCACCGACAGGATTGAAGAACTTGACGACCGGTACGTGGTTGGCGTCGCGAAATCGGCCGTTGGCCAAGAGGCGATCGCGCAATTCCGGTGTGAGGAGGATCATGCCGCGGTCCTCCGTCCAGACACGCACACATCGTCCTCTTCCGGCAGGAAGGCGAGCAAGTAGTCCGAAGATTTGCTCGCGAGCGAGGCGGCACGGACGATCGCGCGCGAGTCCTCGCGCAAGACGTCCAACCACGATCCGAGGTAGTCGGCGTGCCGCACCGTTGGCGAGATGCCGAGCGAAGCGCAGCAGAAAGCAGCATTCATTTCGGCGACGAGCTCCTCGAAGGCATACTTGCGCGATCCGAAGGAACCCGAGAGGTCGCGGTTGAGTCGCGAGCTGTGCCCCGAGGCGTGACCGAGCTCGTGCAGCGCGGTGCGGTGCCAATTGATCGGCTCGAAGAACGCAGCCGGCGGCGGCACCTGCACGTAATCTGCGGAAGACGCATAGAAGGCGCGATTGCCGCCTATGCGGAAGTCGATGCCCGTCGCCTTGATCAATGCCTCGACGCGCGGCTCAATGGTGCCCGGCGGCGGAGGCGGTGCGGCCGTTGCGAACTTCTCTGGCAGGCTATCACACTGATCGGTGTTGAAGACCGTGAAGCGCTTCAAGAACGGAATGGCCCGTGCTTCTCCGCCGCTCCGCGCGGCATGCCGCTTCGCATCATCGGGAATGAAGCGGTCGGCATAGACGACGGTGGTGCCGTGTTCTCCTTCACGCACGTGACCACCAAGCGCCAAGGCCTGGCGGTAGGTCAGCCAGCTCTGGCCGGCGTAACCCTTCTCGATCACCTCGCCCCAGAGGATCAGCACATTAATGCCGGCGTAAGTTCGGTTCGTCGATGCGTTCTTCGGCATGGCGAGCTGCGCCTTGGCCGAGGGCGTTCCCCAGGGCTGCACCCAGGGAAAGCGGCCCTTCTCGAGCTCGCCGATGATCTTGTTGGTAATGTCGTCGTAGAAGTTCGTCCGGTTGTCGCTGGAACGGGCACGCTTGGTCGATCTGGACATCGCGGGTCTCCGCGACGGGCCGGCGAGAGCCTCTCTCTCACCCCTTCAGCCCGTCGCGCCGACCGCAGCTTTCCTCTGACTCTGTCCGCGGCAGCCGGCCGCTGGCCGTCGAATGAACGCGTTGTGTTCGCGGCCGGTTGATCAACGACATGGATTTTTGTGCACCGGAAACATCGTGACGTCATGGTCCGCGCCCGGCTGACCGTAACCCGAAGGGCCGAGACCCGCCGTGCGGGGCTCGGGCGAGCGGCCGCAGACCGCGAGGTAGGGCCCGATAGCGGCCGCCATAGGCGGCCGCGAAGGCGCCCAAAAGAAACACGAACGCCGCAATTGTATGGTTACGAATGTCCGTATCCACGATCCGGACTAGCGTGCGCATAAGCCAAGAGCAGGTGTGCCGGCTTGCGAAAGTGCGCTGCGCATTTGTCAGTTAGAACAAATGAACTAACTAACTTTCGGCGATGTCGTGACACGCTCGAACGTGAGACCGAGAAGCTTCAACGCGCAGATGGACAGTTCGGGCTCACTACGGATGCGCAACCCACGAGGTGTCACGCGCCAGCCAATAGATCGGAAAGCCTGACTCGCCTGAAGCCGGGTGGCGTAGGCTCTCCGGGAAGAGCCCGGCGGATACCGCCGACGCGCTCGTCGGCCTCATTGTGAGCGAGATTCTCCCAATCGTAGAGGAAGATCGTTTCGAAGAAGGCCGCGACCTTAGGCGACCGGATGAGGAGGCTGGCATCCCGATTGAAGAGGCTGCCACCGTTGGTCAGGTTCTGGCTTCCGAGGAGCACCTCTCTGCCATCGACAATGATCCCCTTGGTATGACATTTCGGCTGGAGGCGCATGGCATCGGGAGACACGTCGAAGCCGGCATCCTTCAGGCGTTCTAAGAGGGCCTGCTGCCTTTCGAGGTCGCTCGGGCGACCGTAATCGCGGGCGTCCCTGAAGATGATGCGAACGTCCTCGATGCTCTTCTGCTTCTGCTTCACCGCCTCGAAGAAGGCGTCGAATTCTGGGTTATTCGCGTCCGTCAGCGAGAATGACTGGTTCTGGATGTAGAGACTGTGGGCCGCCCGCTGCACCATATCGGTAGCAAACCGCATGAACATGCGCTGCCCCTCGCTGTCTCTGTCCGGTGTCAGCAGGGGTTGAATATCGAGCACTTCGTTGTCGATGATGAGCTCATCATCATAGGTGACCAAGGGCACCCGCTCCAGGCTCTCGGCAAGAGCATCGTCCGGGACGAAGAGCTCGATGTCCGGAACGCCCACGGCTTCGCGCTCCTCCAACGGAAACCGAGTCGCTTGGCGGAAGTCGTACTCGATGTATTTCTGGAAGAGCGTGGCGAGCCGCTCATTCGTCACGACGGCGTGCCACTCGCGATTGAATTTTCGCAGTGTTGTGGCGCTCGTCGGGTTCACCGGCTGGTTTGACTCTTTCCAGTTCCCGCTCGACAGCCACAGCTCCGTTCCGTCCCGAGATGCGACCTTGATGTGATAGGAGTCCGGGATGAGGCGTTGTGGACCGCGAACTGACGCCCACACGTGCTTGAACTTGCGCCCGAGGCGATCTTTCATGTCCTCTACGGCCGTCTCGGTAGCGTCCGAATTTCCAACGCCTCTCTTTTGCGTCACCATGCGCAGCGAGCGCCCGGACGGTTTCATGGCGGCTTCAAGGACGTCGCTGATGTGATTGGGCTGCCATTCGTAGATCGTCGCCGTGAGGCTCTTGGTGACCCGTTGCAGGAAAGCTTTGAGGTTGGCGAACCCGGCGTCGGGACTGACGTGGAAGATCGCGGACATCTTCTCTTTCACCGGCGCCAAGGCCATCTCCGAGTCCTCGTCGTCGTAGCCCGGAGGCTCGGTATAGGCGGCCGGCCTAGCCGGACGTTCGAGGACGGCCAGATCGACGCCGAGCGCCTCCAGCTGATCCGGCAGCGTGCCGTCCGCACATCTACTCCGACGCCAAGAATCTCGCGGGGTAGGGGAGCTGTGCCCGTCGCCATGAGGTCGCCAAAGGCGCGCTTCTCCTTCATCTCGATCACTACGACGCGTTCGTCCGTGATCCAGCGATTCTTGAAGCGATAGCCCGGCCGGATGCTGATGACGCCGGGGTAGGACGCAAACCGGATTCTTGCTTCCTGCAGCGCCGCTTCGAGGCTGTCGCCTTGCCAGGGCATGATTTGGCGGAGCGTTCCGGCGCCACTTGGTGCGGTCGGGTGCTGTACTGGCGATCCGACATTGACGATGATCTCGATCGGAACGTAGAGCTTCATCCGGAAGCCCTCAGGGATTGGCTGCGGCAGTGGGGGCGTTTGCGTTTCCTCGCTGCCGTGCACACGCGGCGGGGACTTTGGGAGCACACGACCTCCGCGCGGGATGCGGGCGAGCAGCGACCGCAAATGGGAAGCGGTCACGCCAAGATTGGCCGAGTCGTCCACCAGCCCGGCGCGATGAATCCCGATCGCGCGGCCGGTCTCCAGCTCGAGCAAGACCGAGCCGGAGTTGCCGCCGAGTGTCGAGCAGTCGTGCTTGATGCGATGACCATCGACCGACATGACTCTACCCGGCGAGAACCGCTTCTTGTCGTAGACATCGGACCCGAAGATGCTCAGCACGAGGTCCTGGTCGCGAATGCTCGGGTCCCTTGCGGGATACCCGATGGCGGCGATGATCTGGTCAGGCCGAATATGGTCGATAAGCTCGATGGGATCCGGAAGAGACAGGCCGGCTGCCTTGGTCACCTGCAAGAATGCGACGTCCGCTTCGGTCGAGGGCGCCATCCAGAGCACCGAGGTGATTGGATGCTCGGCACTGTCGAGACGGTTTTCTTCTTCGAGAAAATCGATATCGGCCGACACCTCCCCGCCTGTGAGCCCCGGCTTGAACATCAGCCGAGATGTGCGCCGATCGACCTTGGCAAAGACCTCCGCGACATGGCGGTTGGTCACGATGATCCCGGGTTCGATCATCCAACCCGTTCCGGCCCAGGGATAGTCGCTGTTGTTGAGCTCAATTCGGCCGACCGCAGGGATCGCACGATTGATCAGGTTCCTGCTTGCATCGATGACCTTGCCCCAGGACTTGCTATCCGGTCCGATGAACTCCGTTGTCACCTGATTGTCGCGTATGCGCGCGACGGGACGGGCGCCGGCTGTGACCACGATGATGCGCTCATCGACGGCATCCTCCATGGGCAGAGGCGGGAGCTCGGCAGATGGCTCCACAACCCGCTTGGCCATCACCGTCCGGAACAATGCGGCTTCGCTACTTTCGGCTACTGATGCCTTGGCCAGTTTTGTTTTCAGTTCATCGGTGAGCCCGGCGACCATGGCCCCATACTGCTCAGCAATTCGAGACTGCTGTTTCGGCGTCATCTGCTTCATTGGAACGCCCCGGCAAACTCTTTTAATCGCGCCAGTGGACAATACTTCTCTGTCACCATCATTCCCTACTATCCACCGATGGTCGAACAGTTATGGATCAAGGTTAAGAACTGCGGCTTTTACAGCGGTCCCGGGACAGTCCAAGGGGGGCGGCCCGGGCCGTATCCTCCCTGGGCCTGGGTGACGCAGCTACAGCGCCAAATAGCCAGCGACCTCCTGAGACGAGTGAGGCAAAGGCTCGTCCACAATGCGTCGTAGCCGAATGCAACGAGATCCTCGTTGAAATCGCCGAGGTGTGGCCACAACGCTGTCAACTCGATCTGGGCGAACGCGGCGCGCGCAGTCAAGACGGCCATCGCGCTATCGCCGGCTGGGTCGAGATCGCACGGTTGGGCTTGGCCGCAACCGCAAGACGCCCAACATTAGTACTTATGTCGGTACGCCAATGGTGTTCGCCGAGCAGACACCTCGTACACGACACGCCGACCGTCAAGAGGCGGGTAAGCTCTTGTATTCGACGACCGTGCCGCCATTGTCGTATGAGAGCGTCACAGTCGATACAATGACTGGGTTTGAGAGTGCCTTGGCAACAAATGCCGGCACTGTCGTACCGCCGGGCCGTCTTGCCGAAGGAGCGAGGAAGGCCCCGAGCCCCATGTCCCACGCTTCTTTGCCGAGGCCATTGCAGAAGGTGTAGTCCTCGCTGACGAGCTCCGGCCAATCGCCGAGCTTCGCCACCAAGTCGATGACTTCCCCTTCGAAGGTGCAACGCACGAGCGAGTAGTGCACCGGCCGCTGCGCCGTCGCGTCACCGGCGGCCTTCCGTCCATAGTGATGACTGCTCTCCTTCTCGGCCGTATCACGCTCAATAGCCGCGTAGAAGACTGGCCACTCTCCATCCGAGAACCGCGATGACGGCGCGAATTTGTTGCCGAGCACAGCCTTTCTCTGAAATGGGCTCTCAATGAGCTCCTTGGTCACGTCATCACGCTCGAATGCTATGACGTCGGTGACCTCATCGATCGTTAGCCCCTTCTTGGCTGCAAAGGCGGCAACGTGGGTCAGGTTCGCAAGGCGCAAGATTTGATGGCTTGCGGCGACTCTCGCCAGGCTTTCCAGCATTCGCTAGCGCCCAGACAAATGCGCGACGTAGTACTTGACCTGCAGCAGGTTCTCCATCGAGCCTTCGAGCAACAAGCTGCGCGGCGTTGCGCCGTCCAGGTCGTTCTGTGGCTCGCTCAACCAGTCCCGAATGACAGCGGCGTCCTGATAGAGCGCGTCCAGATCCGCGGCGATGCGCAAGACGGCTCGCAAACGATCGTTCGCATCGCGATGGCCAACGGGCTTGCGACCCTCATAAATGTCTTGAATGTCAGAAGCTGACTCGAAGCCGAGCAGTGTTGCGGCCTCTTGTCCAGTAAAACCCCACTCTTCCATAGTCTTTCTGAACAGCACGACTTGGCCTGCTGCTCTCGGACTTGCATTCGGCTGAGCGGTCTTGACCTGTAGAGCAAAAATCGCCCCAGACGTCCGCACCATGAGGTCTGGGTGCACTTCGAATAGAGCATATCTCCTTTCATATCCCTCCTGCACCTTTTCGACGAAGGCGGATGGCGACGCCCGCTCGAAGGCGTAGGGACCAAGCTCGGATTCGGAGGAGCTTGAGCCCCAGGTCGCAAGGGGATTGGTGTTGGCGAGGCCACCGCCACGTCGCGTAACCGGAAGCGATACGTCCTTACCGTTGCGAACCTGCCGATTGTCCTCAGGGCTGCGCTGCATCGTCTTTCTTTGGCTCCAGTCCCATGTGACCCATCAGAGCCTGCAGCTCTGTCTCGGCAGCCTCGAACTGTTCCGTTACCGTCGTTGCAAGTGTCGGGCTACCGTAACGCGTGTGCTCGAACTGCACAAACAGGTCCGCGTCAGCGACTGACGATCGCTCCAAGGCAAGGCTGATCTTTGTCGCTCTTGCGGCATCAAGTCCGCTGAATTGAAGTGTGAACTCTTTTTTTAAGGCGCTGTAAGGCGGCTGTTCGAGCTTCAACGCCGCGTTGCCTTTTTCCTCAAGGAATGCCTCCATGGCGGGCCGGCCACCTTCGCACGATACCCACATGCCGGCGCGCATAAGTCGCTCGGAGATCTCGAGCCCCTTGAGCGCTTTTCGCGCGGTGTCTTCGCAGAGTTGGAGGTGCTCCTTGGCGACCTCGGCGTGCCCGGCTGCGCTGATTACATCCTTCAACTCCACGATGAGTGCGCCCGGTGTGATGTCTATCCGTCCGCCGCCTCTGAAGGTGTTGAGTGTCAGTCTCAGATCTGCGTACGAGGTCCCTCCCGATGTGATCAGATCCCTCAACGGGATACGGTCGGGTGTCTGGATTGCTCTATAAAACTGCTCCATCACATCGCTGGCTTGTACGCCGAGCTGCAGGTAAGGCTCCTGGAAGACGCTCACCATGCTCACAATGATGCGTGTGGTCGTGAACTGCATGACGCTCCGCCAGCCGCTGATATTTGTTCCACTTTAGCTCACAACGCGGTCCCGAGGCCGCATCAGCCTGAGCGTGGACTCTGTCCGCTCAAGTCTTCGTTAACCTACCCGCCTCGGCAGCAATCTTCTACGGGCCCGATTGAACGTCCGATACGGTGGCACCAGGTTTGAAGCGACTGCAAGTGCGTTGCCTTATCAATTCGGGCCTGGGAGCGCCCGCCCGCGATCCAAGCCCCAGGTCACCCGGTTAGGACCGATCATCCCAACAACTGCCTGGCCTCGGAACGGCTCGAGCGCCGGCCGCCACGGCGCGAGCGTGAATGTGTCCTCGCGCTGGATAACAGCCAATCTGCCGCTGGGTGTCGTGATGGCGCGCTCGTAGACGCCAGTGATTCGCGTGCCCGGCTCGACAGGTGCGTAGCTGCTTTTGAGCTGGCGCGACATAAACTGTACCAGGCGCTCGGTCTCCGACTGGCGCAGCGTGCGCATCATGCTCTGGGCCGGCTGGATATGGCCGGTGGGGGAGTGGCTGGCGAGCTGGCGCTCCTCCAGCCACCGTCCCCGAGTTGCGATGGCGGCTCGGACCTCGGCGGCAAAACCCGGCAGGCCGGGCTCCGGCTGCCAGCGGGCAACGATCCCCTGATCGAGCCAGGTCGGACCGTCGTAGGCGACCTGCTCCTGCAGTCCGACCGGCGATAGCTCCTGCACTTTCGGCACGGGTGACGGCTTGCCGTCGAGTCCGTCGCCGGCGAGCGACACGAGAGTACCACGGACAGGCACGTCGGCCGGCTTCAAGCGCCCGAGCTCGGCATAGTGTACGCGGCCGTCGACTGCATCGATCACGACCCAGGTCTGGTCGGAGATCTCGTCGACGAGGCCGACGCCGACAACCTTGCCGAGCAGCGGCGCTTTGCGCGGCCCGCGCTCGAACAGTGCCAGGGCGGCGGCGCCGCGCTCGATGCCGGCCTCCGTGAGCGCGCGCTGCATCATTTTGAACTTATCGGCGCGCTCGCCGAGCTGTCGCAGCTTGACGTCCATTTTGGGATCGAGCGCCCACACGCCGCGCCGGCGCTCCTCCGCGAGCCCGAGCCGTTCCAGCGTCTTGAGGCGTCCGACACGCAAGGTGTGCTGCGTCGGATCCTCCTCAACATCGGAGGTGACGACGAAGATGTTGTCCTTGGCGCGGGTGACGAGCGCGCGGTCGAGACGAGTCCAGCGCTCCTGGCCGACCTCGTTGAAGAGCTTCTGGATGCGCTCGATCTCCGTCTCGGGGCCGAGCTCGAGCGTGATCAGCGCCTGCGCGCGGGCGCGCACGCCATGGGCGATGTAGTCCCGCGCCATGACGAGATCCTTCCCCTGATCGTCACGGCCGCGGATGACGACGTGCGTGTGGGGGTGCCCGGTGTTGAAGTGGTCGACGGCGACCCAGTCGAGCTTGGTCTCGAGGTCGCGCTCCATCTGGCCCATGAGATCGCGGATGAACGGCTTCAGGTCCGCGAGCCGAGATCCTTCGTCGGCCGACACGACGAAGCGGAACTGATGCGGGTCGTCGGCCGAGCGGTCGAGAAAAGCGTTGCCGTCGACATCGACCCCGCTCGCGTCATAGAGCTGTCCGGGCGCTCCGTCCCGCATGACGCCGTCGCGCACGATGTACCTGAGATGAGCCCGTGCCGCGCCAAGGTCGCCATTGAGAATGCGCGTGTAGCGCGCCTTGACGATGACGCGCCGGCTGCCAGGGGCGATCAGGCCGGCAGCTGCACGCAGCCCCGTGCCCATGCCGCGCGTGAGGCTGCCCGGCGCGACGTGTCCTTTGTGCCGAAGCGCGCGGGCGCCGTATGTCCCGGCCTTGCGGAACACGAGGGAGGCGTGGCGTTCGGCCCGCGAGCGGCGGGCATCGCGGATGCGTCCGAGCTTGGGATCGACGTCGTTCTCAGCCATATCGCCTCTCTCGAATTGCGATGCTAAGAGAACGAGTTGGCGTGGACGGCTCAAACGTCAATATAGCGTCAAGCAGTGTGGTGAATGCACAGGAAAATTTCGTGCGGTGACGTCATGCGCACTTCGATGACGTCGAGCAACACGCTGAAACTAAGGCTCTGACGCCTAGATGACGTCAGTCCTTTATCCTGATCTCCGAAAACGGGCTCTCAGAATTCCCGCAACTTCCTCCGGGTGGATTGGTCTCGACGCAGGGCCGAAGGAGGCAAGCGCGTCCCTGGAAGGCCCGCTCGCGATACAGGCCGGAGTCGGATGCGAGGAACTGCGGACGACGACAACACGACGAGCAGACGCACAGCATCATGGTGGCTCGCGGGCGACAGGGTCATGTGGCTGGCGGCCAACAGCACCGCGACGCGCAGTGTGCGATCAACCGGACGATCACGGCCGAGCACGCACCGATCATGGAGCGCGAACGCGTGGCCCGGACGCTCGCGGATCACCGTCAGCGGCCGGCCTGGAGCACGAAGCAGAAGCGTCCGAGGGTGGGTGGGCGGGGGAGGCTGGCGGGCGACATAAAGAAGGGAGCCTCCGCGCCGCGTTAGCGGCGCGGAGGCGGAACCCGCTAGGGGTTCCAGATCAACGCGTAGGTGTTTGCGTCCGCCTGGCCGGCGGCCCGCCCGAGGTTGGCGTAGAGTGTCTTCGAGCCGAACTCGGGAGCCGAGATCGACAGCGACACGTACTCCTTCCCCGAGACCTGGCCGATACGGAGCCAGCCGGCACCGATCTCGATGCCGCGCGAGAGCACCCGGTAGTCGGGCTGGCTTTCGGCGGCCTTGTCGGTGACCGGCATGATCGTGATGTCGGCACGAACGGAGAGGGTCTTGAGCTCGCCCTCGTAGCGTCCGTCCTCGCGCTTCGTCACGTATCCGATGGTAGCCATGATGCTCATCCTTACGTTGATCCGGCGGAGGCCTATTCCCCCGCCGGCGCGCAGGGGATCGTGGCGGGCTGGAGCCTGAGGCACCCGCAGGGCCGGAACGAAGTGGAGGACCCGCGCTTCGCGCGGGTTGCCGCCAAGGCGACGCCTGCCACATGATCCCAGAAGCTTAGGCGGGGAAATGGGTCTCCGGTCAGAGGGCAAGGATGAGCGTCCTGGCGGATCGGTATCCGAGGCGCGAACAGACCGACGGCAGGAGCGTCGACACCAGCGGCGGTGCCAGTATCGCCATGTAGGCCATCGACGCGGCCTCTTGCCCGCAACGCCCGCTCAAGCGCCGTAGAGGGCATGCGCGTGCCGCGGGCTCCGCGGTAGCTGGGGTAATCCGATCCCCGTCTCTCGGTCGCCCTGAAACTGGGGTTCGGTTGGCTCATCGCAACAAGGAGACCGATCATGGCCCTCTTCGCAGGATTGGACATATCGCTGAGGACGATCTCGATCTGCATCGTCGAGGCCGATGGAACCTTGGTTTGGGAAGGTAAGTCGCTCTCCGAGCCGGCGGCACTGATCAAGGCACTGACCCCGTACCGAAAGAAGATCAAGCTCGTGGGCCTCGAAGCATGTCCATTGGCAGAATGGCTGTACGGGGCGTTGACGGAGTGCCGCTTCAATGCGGTATGCATCGAAGCCCGGCACGCACATCGCTTCTTGTCATCGCGCCCGAATAAGACGGATCGCAATGATGCGCGTGGCATCGCCGATATGATGCGCCTGGACCACTTCAAGCCGGTACACGTCAAAAGCCGGGAGTCGCAGCTCTTGCGCACCACGCTGGCTGCGCGAAAAACCTTCATCGATCATATGCTCGAGATCGAGCAGGCGATCCGGGGATTTCTCAAGGTCTATGGCTTGAAGCTCGGCGCGATACATCGATGCAACTTCGCCGCGAAGGTGGAAGAGCTGGTTGCGGACCTGCCAGAGCTTCGCGCTGCGATTTGGCCACTGGTTGAAGCGCGCAACATGATGCGCAAGCAGGCCAAGGAGCTCGACCGTCAGCTGGGGAAACGGGCACGAAGGGACGATGTTTGCAAGCGGCTGATGACAATCCCGGGCGTCGGTCCGATCATCAGCCTGGCATACAAGGCCACCATTGATGATCCATCCCGCTTCAAACGGTCGAAGGCCGTGCCGGCGCACCTCGGGTTAACGCCACGGATCTATCAATCGGGTGAGATAGATCGATCCGGGCATATCAGCAAATGCGGCGACAGATTGCTGCGTCACTCGCTCTATGAGGCAGCTAACGCACACATGCGCCTCACTAAGAAATGGTCCACGCTGCGATCCTGGGGCGCAAAGCTCACCAAGCGCGTGGGCACCAAGAAAGCGCTGGTTGCGGTTGCGCGCAAGTTGGCAATCATCATGCATCGGATGTGGATGGAGAACTCAGACTTCGAATTCGGCGCGGCCCCGCGGAACGCCGTCAAGGCGTAGCCGGGCCGGTCGATCGTCTGCTCTTCCGAGGACGAGGGGCACGGTCAGTCCGTCACGATCCCTGCGCCCTGCTTGAGGGCGCGTGCAGGTAGAATGGACGGCCGAGCCTTCCGGACCCCCATCATGGTGCACCCTTCGGGGCTGACACCGGACAGAAGCACGGGCCCGGTGGCGCAGACAGATACTGAGAATCGGACGGCCAATCCGGCACGATCCCTGGGAGCGCTTTGTAGCTCTCGCGCCGGGAGATTGGATGGCCTTGCCACTTTGCCGACGATTGAGTTGGTCAGTCCGTTTTAATCGTCGCCGCAGCACTTCTGCGGGAGCGATCGATACCCGGCAGGGCCGAGACCCGCGGCCTTCGGCCTGGCGGGGCTCGGTCGCGCGACCAATCTTTGGCGCGCGAGAGAGCGCGTCCCTCCCGAAGGGAGGGCCCGCCCGCATCTTAATGCATCACTGCTGCAAACATGGAGCTCATCCACCGACACGCAGAAAGGTGCGCGACCGGAAAAGTGAAGAGCGAACTACTTGACGCCACCGATCGGATTACAGAAGGGATCGTCACACGAATGTGCCGAGACGCCGGCTCTTCGCCGGTGGCTCGGTGGCGCTCTTGCGCCATAGAGCCCGACCGCCCGGGAGCCTGAGCTCGCGGGCGGGACCGCCCAGACTTTCTTTGCCACATGATCGGTTGGATATGGATTCCACTAGCGTCAAATAACGTCAAACGCTGCTTGGCGAACTGACGTCACCGCAGGCGAATGTTTATCTTGTCTAAAGTGTTGATGAGCGTCAGGGTCTCTGCCGTTGCGGTCAATGGTTCATTGTCGACGCTTTTGCCCGGGATCCGCGTCGATGGCTAGCGTTTGCTCTCGAAAGCCATTCGCAGTGCAAGAGCACCAAACACCGTCCCAAGAAGATACTGAGGCCAACGCCCGAGTCCGCCGCGACCAAACATGGTCGCGCCAACACGACTCATTGCGAGAATAACCATCCCATTTACAAGCAACCCAATCGCATTGAGGATTGTCGCAAGAGTCATGATTTGAAATGCTACTCCCCCTGCATCGGCCCGAACAAACTGAGGGAAAAGAGCCAAAACGAACAATGCCATTTTGGGGTTGAGCAGGTTCGTGAGCAAGCCTTGACGAAACATGACTATCGCTGAGAAGCGCAAGCTTTCTTGAGGCACCGATGAAATTACGTTCTTCGAGGTGAACGCTTGCCACGCGAGATACAGAAGGTACGCAGCGCCCACGTAGCGAACTACATCGTAGGCAATAGGAACGAGGAGGAAAAGCTGCGAAAGTCCGAAGGCTGCCGCCAATGCATGGCAGTACGTTCCGACTTGTATGCCCGCAAGTGTTGCGAAGCCCGCAGTACGCCCCTGGGCGATGCTACGACTTCCAATCAGCAGCATGTCAGGTCCCGGCGTCGCGGTCAGTGCGAGACACGCGAGTGAGAACATTGCGAGCGTTTGAAAGTCGAGCATGTCTGGTGCTGTTCCCACATGTTGAGTCGCTACAGCATACCAGCACGAACAAACTTCGTCTTTCTATGGCCCCATCGAGACGATGGCCCGTTGTAGGCGGTGTCCGTTCGTGGAGGTTGAGCGGAAGCTGCCACCCAGCAACCGAATAGATACTCATGACCCGAAGCGGACCCGCGTATCAATCTCCCGCGGAGCATCGGCTGCTAACGCATATACATTGGCGGCAGCCCTGGCGGGACCGAGCCCGAGAGGAATGAAGCAAGGAACATCTTGCCTAGGATAAGGCTTGTTTCCGAAGTCGCTGGCACGAGTCGTCCATCGCGGATCGCGCGCTCAAACTGGGCGGAGCTGGGTGCGCAAATACTGGTATCAGGTTTATTTCGCGGTGCCACGGCCGCCGCGCTGAACAGAACTCCTGCATAATACAGTCGAGTTAGCGCGCGCACCTGGGCTAGTTGATTGCGCAGACGACAATCTGGCTCGTTGCCAAGCCGAGCGAGCAGCAACACCTCTTCCAGTTCCGGTGATGGCGCAAAGTTGTCGAGTGCGGCCGCCAGATCAACAAGAGGATCGTTGCGGTAGGCACTCTCCCAATCGATCAACCATAGCCGCCTGCCGTCGAATAGCACATTTCGAGGAAGTACATCGTTGTGGCTGGATACATAGTCCTCCGCTCTCGGTCGATATGCCTCACGAATTTGGACCAGTCGTTCAGTAGCTTCGTCCAATAGACCGTCAGCGAAAAGCCCTGTGTTGCAAACATGGGTCCATAGCCGGCTTACGATGTCCCCGTACTCCACGAAGCATGGAAAAAGGGGTGCTTGTTGTAACTTCCGAAGCATTGCTCCAAGCGCCCGGGCCAACCCAGGGGCACCACCCGGGTACATTGCAAGTGGCCTATCTTCGATGAAGTCCATCATCACTACCCGATCGTCGGCGTTGAGGTAGTGAATACGGGGTGCAATTCCCTGCTCCGCGGCGATGCGCATGGAGAGATACTGATGGGGATTGCGTAAGGGGCTTGCCGAACCCTCTATCCGCAGCACAAAGCGCTGATTGCTCGCTTCGATCAAAAACACGGAGGCTCCCGAGACCCCACCTTCCAAGGGTCGGATGCTCGGATTTCCAACCGGCCCCAAAACGGTCGTGATCGCCTGCCGTAGCGCAAGCCGCATCTCAGCCGGAATGGCGATGAAGGCGTCGCTCGCCATCTCTTGCACTCAACTATTGACGAAGCACAACCTACAGACGAGCCGCGACTATGGAAAGTGTCGATATAAACCCGAACTGTCCGGGTGGCGGTTGTTGGCCCGGCTCAACCGTCTGTGTGGACAAGCCCCCTATTGGCGGAGTTGAGACATGACCGGACGTGCCTCGGACACTCTTGCATCGACGTTGATGACCCATAACGACCATGTTGCCCAGACGCTACGATATGGCACCGGTGCGGCCTTGCGGGAGGTGCCGTCCTCATTGCGCTCGAACGCGATTAGCGCAGGACGGCACTCAGTCTTCCGCAGCTGAGGACGGCCCGAAACGGCGCGACGCTGCGAGGAAGGAGCGGAACGCCGGGTGGTTGCTCTGCAGGAACTCGCGCGGCCCCTCGCGAAAGAAGCGCTGCATCGCGCGATTGAAATGCGCTTGGTCGTAGAAGCCCGCGTCCTGCGCGATCTGCGCAAGGCCGGCCCTGTCATTTGCGTAGAGCAGGCCGACCACCCAGTTGATCTGCATGACTTGGCCGAAGAACTTGGGGCTGACGCCGACGATGCGCGTGAAGCGGCGATTGAGCTCGCGCGGGCTGACGCCGAGTTCCTCGCAGACTTGGGCGATCCGAACTGCGCCGTTGCTGGCCTCTGAAAGGGCCACGGCGCGTTCAACGACGGGATCCGCGGGGAGGGCACGCTCGGCGAGGTGTGAGACGAAGACGTTCGCCTCCCCGACGTGACCGTCGCGCGAGGACTCCGCACCGAGAACGAAGCACTCGCGGGCTATGGGCGCAACGCCCGGCGCGGCCTCGTCGAGCGGAGCCGCAAGACCAAGAACGCGTTCGCCGGAGAGGCCCAACAGGCGATGATGCGCGGTTGCCGTCAGCTCGCAGACAAGCAGCTGGAGGCTTTGTGTGTGGTGGAAGAAAACCTCGTGATCGGTGATCTGGCCGAAGAAGAAGAAGCGCGAGAGGCGCTCGAAGGCCCGGCCATCCATCGTGCCGTGATCGCCTCCGTACCGCCCGAAGAAATTTGAAACGTACGCATAGCCCGTCGGCTTGGCATGGAAGGTCACACCCGATTGCAGAATCCTGTTGGCGTAGAGATAGCGTCGCACGAAGGGGCGGAGGTGCTCCGGGGGCGTGATGATCTCGAAATCGCCGTGTTCCATGGCTGCTGCCGATTCTTACAAGACGCCCGCTCCCGGCGCGATATCGTTGCTCTCGACGTGCCCGGATCATCTACTCCGGGCTGCTCCTGCTTTGTCGCAGGAACTGACCGCGAGGTTCACCGCGCATGACAGGCACACTAGCCGGTGCAGCGTCTCGCGTCAGGTGGCGCAATGAGAGGAGAGCCTCACCATGCCCAGAGTGCGTTTTGTCGATGCGCTGGTGCTGTCGTGCGCGCTGGGTCTGGGAGGGACGGCGATCGCCACGGCCGGCGTCGGAGATTTCGTCGCTGGCGGTCGGCAGCCGGCGGTGTCGCAGCTGCCCGTGCTGATTGCGCAGCGTCCCGAGGTGCGCAAGTCGAGCAAGACGACGAAGTCCTCCGATCTCCCCGGTCATAAGGGCCCGAGGGCGAAGAAGTCGTCGGACGTGAGCCAGATCGTCTGTGAAGGCGGCCAGATCAAGACCGCGTCGAACGGCGTGCGGGGCTGCTCTTGCGGCCTCAACGTCACCCGCACCCTGGTGGGGAAGAATCACTTCCGCTGCGAGCGGCCGCAGGTGCGGAAATCGGCCAAGACGAGCGGCTCTTCCGACCTTCCCGGCCACGAGGGCCCGCGGGCGAAGGGGCCCGTCGATGCGTCGAAGGAACCCGGCTCGGACGGCCGTCCCATCCCGAAGCAGGCCGGCCCCGGCAAGCCCGTCAAGCAATGCGGCGACACGATCTCGGTAACAAGGCTCGCGGCCATAACGCGGGTGGGTGGCAAGCGCACTGCCGAGGCTGGCTGGGCGCTGGAGGTGAAGAAGCGCTACCCGAACGATTGGGGCAACTGGAACAACGCCAGAGACCGCAAGACCGCCTGCCAGTTCGCCGGCACCTGGAACTGCACGGCCTCGGCCCGTCCGTGCCCGCCGTGAGTGGGCGGGCGGCTTGAACCCACCGGCCCGTTCTAGCGAACAAGGAGCAGCTTCTGGTGGAGGCGGGAGCGGAGTCACAGTGGCCATCTCGCGACTGAAGCGGCAAGGGAGAACCGCAATGACCCACACGATCCTATCGAGCCTCGCCATCGCCGCCATGCTGTCGGTGACCGCAAGCGCCCAAGCCCTTAGCCAGGGCCTTCCAGACAACCCCGCCATGTCCTACCAGGCATTAAAATTTCAATACCTGAAAAAGCCCAAGAAAGCGCAACAGCCCAGCTCGCTCTCGGGGCAACGCCCGCATGCGTCCAAGGACGAGCACAAGGGAGAGATCGAGGTCCAGTCGATCAGCTCCGGCGCAAGTCCATCCGCTTCGAAGAAACGCCGGCTTCAGGCCAAGTAGGGCCCCAACAACCCTGGAGGAGGAGTGCAGATGCCCCGCACGGCTGACGAGACATCGAGCGACGGACTGGTCGCACTGACGAAGGCCGACATTTCCTCCGAGCGCATCAGTCGCCGCGCTCTGCTGAGCACGCTCGTCCTGGGCGCTGGCTTTGCTGCGGCGGCGATTGTCGGCGGCGCCAGCGCACGCGAGCAAAGGCGTAAGGTCGGACCGGGTCGCGCGATTCGGGGGCCGCAGGCGCTCGGGCAAGGGAAGAAGCAACTACCCAATCCATATGGGTCGGCCGTGAAGCAGATCAATAAGCAGAAGTTGAAGGCATCGTGCCCCGGTGGCTACGTGGGCGGTAACCCGCCCAAGTGCTTGTTCGACTTCTAACGGGGCCGGGATCGAGGTCGCAGGCGCCATGTCCCACCACCGGAGCGAAGTCAGCAACGGATACGGGGCTGCCGCAAGTTGAGCCGTGCTCCGCGACCGAACGGCCCAACGAACCAAACGACGTCATCAAGAATGTTCAAGCTTTCAATCGTGACGGTCGTTGTGGGCTTACCATCGGCCACGGACCAGATTGTTGGCATCCTCCAGAAGGGCGTTGAGCCATCTGCCCGCGTATCGCCATAGACTATTCTTTCACCGGGCC
This sequence comes from Hyphomicrobium sp. CS1BSMeth3, assembly GCF_900117415.1. Classification (GTDB taxonomy): domain Bacteria; phylum Pseudomonadota; class Alphaproteobacteria; order Rhizobiales; family Hyphomicrobiaceae. Next base: position 895,930 of record NZ_FPEI01000004.1, on the reverse strand, counting down.
TCTTCATTGCACACCCTTTCGATTCCAATGGTGTTCGCGCCTCTCGCAAATGACAAGAACCGTTTGTCACCGCTACCTACGCAGCCCTTGGGCCGGCAATAGCTGATCGCTGCGGCGCAGTCAGTGACAGCTATGTGGGCGCTGCTGACGTGATCGCTACTTGGCTAAATTGTCGAACTTGCCCCAAAGCTGCCCTCCTACTTCGCGGCCATCGCTGGACCGACCCCATCAATGCTTGAGCCCACGCTAGGGCGAAACGCGCGTCAATTCACTGCTTCGCCGCGCAGCTCGGTCACGTATCCGCCCGTGTTTCTGAATCGAAGTTTGAGGTGGTCCTCCTCAAACCGGAACGTCCAGTAGGTTATTGTACCGTCTCCCAGGATGCGCCGTTCGAGCACGAAGGTGCGATCGTCCAGCCAGTTGCCTTTGTTGGCAACGACGGCATCGATGGCTGCCTTGCCGCGCGAGCGGCCATCCAGCCCGATTGGCTCCGATAAACTTGTCTCCTCGCCGCCCGGCTTGGCGGAGTAGATCGTCGCCTCGACCGTGGGATCTGCGCCGGCAAGGTTCAGTCTGACTGCCCTGACACGCAGCGCATTGTCGTTGAAGCGCCAGGTTTTGCCGGACACTGTATTGACCAGCTCTGGCGCCGGACCGACCGGCGTTGCCTTTTCCGTCGCGGCGTTGAGCAGGGACGCGTTCAGCGCAGCCACGGCCTCAGGATCAGGCGGTAGCGGTTTATCCGATTTAGCTGCAGCCACGATCTGATCAATCAACGAAGACCAAGGAAAGCGCTTCTCGCCGTCGGGCACGACGCCGGTGAGGACCGCGACAACATCGAGCTTCGGCAGCACGACGATGAACTGGCCGTGCCGCCCGAGCGCCATGAACGCATCCCTGTCCGGGATCGACCACCACAGGTTTGCATACTTGCCGAAAAGGGTCGTGACATTGCCCTTCCTCGCCCGCTCGACCCAGGCGGAGGGGATGATCCGCTTTCCGTCCCAGACGCCGTCGCGCAGATAGAGGAAACCGAGCTTTGCCATGTCGTGCGGCGTGAGGCGCATCCCGGCCTCGCCTGTCACGACGCCCTGCTTGTCGATGGGAGTCCAGCGGACGTCGGTGATGCCGAGTGGCGCGAACAACTCCGTTCTGGCGAACGCGAGCGCGTTCTGCCCGGTCAGCTTGTTGATCAACGCCGAGAGAAGATAAGGATCACCGCCCTTGTAGTAGAACTTCTCTCCCGGTGGATCGGACATTGGCTGGTCGAGCACGAACCCGGTCGGGTCCGGGCTCCTGTACATCCGGATAAGGGTTTCGTCCGGTGTGTAGGCGCGCTCCACCCAAGCAATTCCGGAGGCCATGTCGAGGAGGTTCTGGACCGTGATCGCCTTTTTGCGGTCGTCGAGATTGGCGATCGTCCTGTCGGGAAAGAAGTCGAGCACTGGCCGGTCGACGCTCTCGAGCTTTCCCTGCTGCACGAGGACGCCGATCATGGTCGCTACGAAACTCTTGGTCACCGAGCGCAGGTCGTGCCTGATGCCGGCAACGTAGGGTGCGTAGTAGGCGTCAGCAACGATCTTTCCATTGCGGACGATCAACAAGCTGTCCTGCTTGTAGGTGCCAACATCGTCGATCAAGCGGGCGATTGCGCGAGAGTCCATGCCCTGCGCTTCCGGCGTCGAGACCTCCCACGCCTTCGTGGGCCACGTCAGTAATTGGCGTTCTTGCGCCTCCGTCTTGAAGGCGAAGGTCTGGGCCACGGCAAGAGCCAGGAGCACTGCGGTCGTCGCACCGTTGAAATTCATACTGCGATCTCCCCAGGGAACGCGAAGGGTCCGTCGCGGCAAACAACGTACGGTCATGCAAACCGAGTCTTTGATAGATGCCTACTAATGGCGGTTGCCAATGGCAGCTCCTGGCCCATCGCGACGATGACCTCCATTTCGGCGCCGTCCGTTTGGAGAGATGGAGCGGAAGTTGCCCGACCAGCCGGACCGATGCAGATGACCCACAGCAATGCAAGTGTGGGCAGTGACGCTACGCTCACACAACGGACGTCGAACGGATAGGACAGTCGCCGCCGATTGACTGTCAGCCCCAGCCTCGAACGCAACATGGCCTCAAGGCGACGCTTACCTTACAGATGCACGCGTCAGGAAGGCCAGAAGATCTAAGATGCAGCTGCTGTAGTCCCGCGCAGTCTTATGATCTCGGCAAATCCCTCCCGCCAGCTCGGGTGCATTGGATGCCAATCGAGATCGCACCTTGCCTTGGCGTTGGAGGCTGCGCGCGCTTGCGTCATCATCGTAACCATGTGCTCGCCGGCGGCGATTCTCGCCAGCCACGCGGGAATGCGCCGCGGCGGCTTGGCGCCGAGCATGGCGGCAAGAGCCGGCAACCACTCGCGCACCGGGGCAGGATCATCGTCGACGACATTGTAGATGTTCCCAGGCGAACCCTTGCCGATGGCCAACACCGTGGCGGCTGCCGCATCCTCGATATGGACAAACGACCACCAGCCGTTGCCGCTGCCGACAAGAGGCACACGCCGTCGGGCAATCTGCTCGACAAGCGGACCGTCGAACACGCCGGTTCCGGGGCCATAGAAGGCGCCATACCGAAGCACGATGCCGCCGACATCGGGCGCCTGCGTGACTGTGCTCTCAAGATAGCGGATCGCATCCAGTGTACGGCGCAGCTGCTGCGGCGGGTCAGGGTCGAGCGGGTCACCCTCGTTCTTGATGTTGCCGCCGGTCCTCGCATAGGGCCAGCCACAGAAGCTTTGCGCGATGAAGCGCCCAACGCCCGCGTCCCGCGCCGCTGCCAGCAAGTGGTCGGTTCCCTCGGTGCGCAAGCGATTGCTGACCGCGAAGGCCCGATCGAAGTGCCGTAGATCCGAAGCGCCTTTAAGATCTGTCATCTCATGCACGATCACATCCGGGCCGGTGGAGCGGACGGCTCGGCCCATCGCTTCGCGATCGAGGCCGTCCACGACGAGCGCCTCGGCCCCCACTTGGCGGATGTGGGTGGTTTTGTTGGCAGTTCGCGTGGTGCCTACGACGCTATGTCCAGCGTCGACGAGGCGAGGCAGAAGGGCGCGACCTATGGCACCGGTCGCGCCGGCTACGAGGATACGCATGACCCTGAGCTCCCATGGTTGCTCTTGGGGTGGTGACCTGGGCTCATATGCTGGTGCTCCGGCTAGAGACCCATCAATGCAAGGGCAACAACAATGAGCATCAAGATCCAGCCCATATGCCGCCCGCGCGTCGCAACGGCGTTTCCGATTGCGGCATATCCATAAACGATGACAGCCACGGCAATGATCCATGGACGGGCACTTTCCGCCTCGAGCGCGGACGCGGCAATGAGCAGGAAGCCGATCGCGATCCAGTCGACTGTGCTGGCCTGCCAGACCATGCGCAAAAGCCTTTGCGTTCCTCGCGGCTCTATGCGCGCTCGGGAGAAAACTTGCAGCTCGGCAATCACGCCGTGCGCGATCGCGACAAGAATGGCCAGCCCGCCTGCTGCTTGAAGCGACAAATCTCGCATGACCATCTCCATACAGTAGTGTATGTAACGTAGGGCGGCGAGTTGTGGGATTCAATACAGGCCTGTATGGTGCGACTCGATGACCAAGCGGTTGACTGCGCAAGACTGGATTGAATTCGGTTTGAAGACGCTCGCCCGGGACGGGCTCGAGGCTCTGAAGGCTGACGTACTTGCGCGCAAGCTTGGCGTCTCGCGCGGCAGCTTCTATTGGCACTTCAGCGATCTGGGTGCGTTTCACGCAAGGGTGATCGAGCATTGGAAGCAGGCGGCGACGGAAGCCATCATCGCCGATCTTGCGGGCTATCAATCGCCCGAGGAGCGCCTTGAGGTCCTATTGCTGCGTGCGTTCGGCCACTACAGCGTGGTCGAGATCCGGCTGCGAGCCTGGGCCGATCAAAGCGCGGAGGCTGCGCGAGCTATCAGAGACGTGGACCGCCGGCGGCGCGACTACATTGAGCGTCTGCTTGCGGAAGCGGGGATCGCGCCCGAGGCCGCGGCGACGCGTGCTCAGTTGCTTTACTGGGCCTATCTGGGCGCGGCCTTGAGCAGGAACAAGCTTACCGGCGAAGCACTAGCGCAGATGGTGGGCGAGCTGAAGCGGATCGGATTTGGCGCGCGAACTGCCGGACACGGCGCTGCGCGGCGCCGTCATGCGTAAAAGAACGCGTCCCCTTCGCGGCATTCGCGGCAGCGGCGACGAGCGAGCCCTATGTCAAGCTATGGCCCGTAGCACCGGTTAGCCGACGGACGCTATTGGACCACCTCGAATATCGGCAATCGCAGCCAGCAGATGGTCGTATGTGAAGCCGGATACATCGTATTCCAGCGCGTGAATAGCTCTCGGGTGAGGATGTCCTCACCTTTGCGCTCTTTGCCCTTCGTGCTGCTGACGTAATGCTGTCAGTAGCTCTGTTGCATCGTGAGCCTGAGCATGGAGGGACTCAAGGATGAGCAAGGAAGCGGCGCTTCGAGACCTGTTTGACTACTGGGAGCGCGTTTGGCATCGGGGAGAATTCGACCTTGTGGCAACCTGCGTTGCGCCACGCTACATCCGCCACGACGAAGCGGGCGACCGGACCGTCACGCGCGAGGCTTATGCAGATGAGCTTGCAGAATTGAAGAGAAACCGGCCTGACATCCGCATCATCGTTTACGATCACGCGTTTGGCGGTGATCGCGCCTGGTACCGCTTCACAATGAAGTGGACGGACCCACAAAGCGGTGAAGTGCGGACGCACGCGGGAATGCAATCCTATCGCATCGAAGACAGCAAACTCGCTGAAACCTGGGTTGTGCTTCAGCCCATTGGGTCTGCGTGGACCGATGCGGTTGCTCAGGAAACATGGACTAGCTCTGTCCCCTAAGGTGTGGTCGACCCCCACATGTTCACAGATGCCGGACTTCCGCTGCTGGCCCGACGCGGACCTTCGGCGAAGCGCAGCCCGCTTCCGGTCGTCGAGGCCAAGCAGACACTTTCGAGCCGTACGGCGGCTTCTGCAGATGCAGCAGACCTACATGCAGGACGGCATAGTGCGTGCTCCTGACCCGCAAGAGACATCGGAGTTTGTCGGCTTTATGTGCCGCCGATTGTCTGCTTGCGAAAATGGCGACAGGCGCTCGGATGTACTTCCATCAGTCCTGAACCAATCCCACTAAGCGTGTCATCGAGATGATCGCTTCAGCCATCACAACTGGTCGGGTCGTAGGATCCAGGTGAGTGCCATTCAGCTTTGCAACTGGCCATCCCCGCCGAATGGCCTCAGCTGACGCATGATCATAAATCTGGGAAGCCTGAATGTAGCCAGCGCGCACGTGATCCCATCGGCCAAGCTCAACTACGTCGTTGAACCATTCGACACGCAGCCTGGGAAGCTCTTGCTCAAAGCGCGCAAAGGCAACCGCATCCTGTTGCAAGACATCGATGCCCACAAGCGATGCGCGAGCCGCGTCATTGGCAAACCAGCGGGACCAAGGTGGCAATGTACCGGTCTCGTCCGCAATGCTTGCAATGAACTCAAGCAACGCAGGCCGAACCGGTGGTGCGGCGCCCTGAGGCGGAGGAATGTCGCCATCCACAAGGATGACGCCACGCACGGCTTTCTTGGTAGCCAGCTCTACCGCTAGTGCACACGCGGAACTGTGACCGACAACAATCGAGCTCTCATCCAGAGTTATCAGTTCGAGCAAGTGGCTCGTCCATGCACTCCAGCTTGGTGGAGATGCATTGCCAGCCAATACGTCCGGCACCTGAACCGAGAATCCTGTGTTGCGCAACAGTTCGGCAGTCGGCTGCCAACTTGAGGCGCGTACAGGCGGGCCAGGGACGAGAAGGTAGCTTGGTGTCATGTCGGCAATAGTACGGAGGAGCGGACGAAGGGCAAGGCCATCTTAGTCGCGTCAGCGACGGTCGAAAGTGGATGGTTGCTGTTATGACCTGCTCCTCTCCGCCGTCCGCGACGTCGTTTGCGCGGACCGGCGAATGTTTCCGCTCACTAGCAAGCAGCTGACGTGACCAATGCGTCGCACGATTGCCGCGAAGGGCCAGATTCGACCGTCAACCGTTGGATGCCGACGCTGATATGGTGTCCGCTCATAGGTACTGTAGCGAACCTACGATCTCACGGCCAAACAGGTGCGCTGTCCAGACCTGCGGTTTCGGGTAGTCCGCAGATCAGGTTCGCATTCTGCATAGCCTGACCAGCCGCTCCCTTGCCGAGATTGTCAACTACGCCCATCGCGATCACCAAGTTGGGCTCCGTCCCGCCGAAACGGCGGGAACCATTGCTGCGATGGCACGCCGACTTGGGGCGGTCCGGTAGTTCCTTGTCGTCCGCCCAGCAGCTGCGATGAGCGACGACTAAGGCTGCGCGCGAGGGGCGAGCCGACGGCCGATCCTTTGGATACTACAAGTGAAGCTGATCCCGGTTGAGGGCCTTCATGCGGGGCGGTGTGCGCGCAGCACGTACATGAGTGGGAGTGATGGCTTGATGGACGGCATCCGAAACAGGCCGTCCTCGGCGGGCTCCATCATTTCCCATCGGCGAAGGACCTCTCGATCGAGCTCGTGTAGTGAGTCTATCCGCAGCCCTGCATTGGTGAGCGCAGTCACCACCTCGCCGATCGGATGGTTCCATTGCACCGTGGACTCTGCAGATGCAGGAGTGCTGGCATCTGCATAGTCGACGGCACCCGCTTCCCGGTGACCTTCGTGGGGCGTGAAGTAACTGTACCGGATCTCCAGCTCGGTCGTTGAGCTGCTCTCCAGCATCCAGATCACGGGGTGAAACTCGAACAAGTAGAGCTGGCCCTTGGGTCGAAGCAGATCGCGAACCACTCCGGCCCATCGGCTCATGTCCGGAAGCCAGCAGAGCGCACCCACGCCCGTATAAACGATGTCATAAGTGCTGCCGTTCAGAGCCGCGGGCGCGTCGTACACATCTGACATCACGAAGCGCGCCTCGACCCCGATGTCTCGGGCCAAGGCAGTCGCCGCCTGCACAGCGGGCTCCGAGAAATCCAATCCGGTCACTCTGGCGCCAAGGCGGGCCCAGGAGAGGGTATCCAACCCGATGTGGCATTGTAGGTGGACGAGATCCTTTCCGCTGACGTCACCGAGGTCGATAATCTCGCGCGATCGGAGCGAAAGCCGCCCTGCTTTGAAACCATCCACATCGTAGATGGGTGATCTCAGGTGTGCGGGCGTCTTCGCGTCCCACATGGCGCGATTGAGCTCTCGCCAGTCCGCGCAGGTGTCCATCGGCGGTTCGCCTCTCGTAGCTGGGAGCCTAAAATTTCGGGCCAGCGGGCAGCTATCACCTCGGGTCCTATTGGGTCGGCTCCCAGATCGATACCGGTGCTGCCAGTCCACTTTGCGGCAGAGAAGCGTCCACCTGCAGCGCGAAGGACCATGCCGGAAACGGTGCAAGCGGAGGACGCCAGGAAGACAGCCCCAGGGGCCACCATTGCAGCCGGCAGCAACCTAACACGGTTAGCAGGCCCAGAAGTGAACTTAACTCTAGATGTTATGTGCCTTCATTCATGTTGCGGAGGATGTCGTCCAGGACAGCAACCATTTGCTCGATCTCGCGGCGATTGCGATAGCGTTCTCTTGGGCGCGATCAGTGGAACGGTTGAATTCGAGTGCCTGGAAGTATGTCGTACGGATGTGCCCAGCCAGGGATGGCACGGACCCGCTCCAGCCAGCGCGCTATGTTGGGATGGCTGCTCTGCAATTCATAGCCGCTTTCTTCGGGCGGATAGAACAGGTATCCCGCCATAGACATGTCGGCGATCGTCGGATGCTCGCCGACAACGAACGAACGCGTTGCAAGATGCCTGTCGGCGATTGCGAACGCGGCATCGATCCTGCCCTTGAGCCACGCCATCACGGCGGGATCGGGAGGCCTCGCTACGAAGGACTTGAGAAACCTGTAGCTCACGAAGTAGCTGCTGAATTTGTGATTGTCGAACAGAATCCATCGCCACACTTCGCGCTTTTCATCCTGGCCGTGACCTGCGAACTGCTGATGCTTTTCTGCCAGATAATGGAGGATCAGGCCCGACTGTGTAAGCCGCAATGCGCCATCTTCGAACACCGGCACTTCGCCCATCTCGTTTATTGCCTGCCGCCAATTCGGCTCTCGTGTCACTCCGTTCATGAAATCCACGAAAACGGGAGTCCACGGCACGCCCACAGCATTCAGCATCATGGCTACCTTGAAGCTGTTACCCGACTGGCAGAAGCAGTGAAGGCGATACATGGGATGCAATTCCTTCCAAGGATTGACGCAGTCAGTCCGACCAAGGCTGACCATCTATCAGGCGTGCGGCGAGAAGTTCGGCGGCCACGTCGAGCAGACACTCTCCCTTGATTGCTGTTGCCTTGCGGGCATCCCCCATCACACCTGTGGGCGCAATCATTGAGAATGAGCGCCAACGGTTGAGCGGAGGCGTCGAGTTCCCGAGCTTTCGATCCTTTTGCACGCCACGGGGATTGAAAGCCTCGCTAATCCGGTCAGTCCGCACACAATCGGGAAACGCCGCGAGCATCATCGAGGTCTCCGCCTCGCATGCGTGCTGCACCCCCGTCTGATCCTCCAAAATCGACACGTAGGCGTCAGATTGATGCGCGAAATCGTACAGGGTCGTGGTTGCGATCGGAGCCGACAATTCCTGCGCGAGATCCGTTGTCATGGCCGCCAATGCAGCAATGTTGCCGCCATGGCCATTCACGATCAGGATCTTCTTAAAGCGCGCACGGAGAATAGATCGGCACAGCTCGCGCAGCAAAGCATGGTACGTTGTCAAAGATAGAGAGAACGTGCCGCCAAACGCGACATGATGCTCGGCGAGGCCCATCCATACAGTCGGAGCGACGACGATCGCGCGCTGCTTGCTGACTATCGACGCGACGCGTCGACACCCCTCAGTTACCAGGAACGTGTCGACACCGGTCGTCAGGTGTGGACCATGCTGCTCAGTAGATGCGACGGGCAGAAGCACTACGGCATCTGCTTCGGCGGCCGCAACGAGCTCCTGCGCAGTCATTCTGTTCCAGGCCAGTTCGGTAGTGGAGCTTTGATCTTTGGTCATATCCGTTCGAGCGGTGGTATCCATGACCGGCGGCGTGGTTTGGAGATCCATGAGTTGCTTCTTTCGTAGGTTCGGGTTGGCGGGGACGGCCCGCGCGCAAGAGTTGCGGGGCGAGGGCGGCGACGCATGTGGCGTCAGGAGCGTCGCGCGAAGAGCAAAGAGGCGCCCAACGCGCACATTACGGCGCCGGAGATTTGCCGTGCTCGCATGACGAGCGCGGGTCGGCTCTCCGCAGCGCTGTGAGCGATCGCTGCCCAGTAGGTGACAACGAGATCAGCGGTGGTGTTCAGGAAAACCGAGATAAGGCCAAGAGCAACGAACTGATGAGCAACGGGCTGCGTCGGGTCGATGAACTGCGGGATGAATGCGAGAAAGAAGGCCGCTGTCTTCGGGTTCAGGGCTTCGACGATGATCCCGTCGCGAAATGCCCGACGCGCGCCGGTCGTCCTTACCTCGGTTGGCGTGACGATGCGAGCCTCTCGCCACATCTTCAACCCGAGCCAGATGAGATAAAGGGCTCCGGCGAGCTTCAGCATTGTGAACGCCTCGGCGCTCGCCATGACCAGCGCGGAGATACCGACCGCACCGGCGAAAACGTGCACAAGACCGCCGAGACCGAGGCCGATGCTCGACGCAAGCCCTTCGGTCCCGCCGCCGGCAAGCGTTCGCGCGGCAACGTAGAAAATTCCAGGCCCCGGAGTGACCGCCACAAGCAATGCCGCTGCCAGGAAGACGAGAAAGGTCTGGATGTCCGCCATGGCTCACCCCTCGATCGCATCGATGACGAGCAGGACGGCTCTGCCCTCGACCCTGAGGCGGTGCGACGTATTGCGGGGGACGATGGCCAGCTCTTGGGGCTTCAGAGTCGTCGTATCACCATCAGCCGTATCCAAATTGGCAACGCCTTCGAGGCAGCAGAAAAGCTCGTCACTGTCCTCGTGTGTGTGGAAGTTTGCAGCGCGATCCGTCACGATCCGAAGGCGCACATCGAGCCCGTTCACCTTTGCGAAATTGACGTTCTTCCAGGCGTCGCTCACAGCATCGGAAAGGGTCTTGAGCTCATGCTTCTCGAGCATGGTCGCCTCCTCGGTCTGGATATCTGATCTCGGAAATAAAAAAGCCGCGCTCAGAGGCGCGGCTCGCGGTTCAACGCATATAGCGTCATCGCGCTCGCGCCCTTCGGCCGGTGCGGCGACGGCGTCGGATGATGGTCGACGGCTTGCTCATGGGCTGGAGAGATCGCACCTGCCTGTGCTCGTGTCAAGTCGTCATGCGTCAGCTCGTAGTGACCGGCTAGAGTCAAGAGCAGCGATAGGTCTTCGGCGGCAATGAGCCATCCTTGACGACTGCTGCACACCGGTGCTGAGACCGAAAAGAGGAACTGGATAGGCGGTGTCACCGCAGTGCGTATGCCGGCACTCGTAACGTCATGGTTCGTCGCGTGCTCGGGGCGTGACGCGCGGAGTGATCGTAGGTCTTCGGACAAGCGACCGTCACACGAATGTGCCGAGACCCGCGGCCTCCGGCCAAGCGGGGCTCGGTCGCGCGGCCAATGCCGGCCGCGCGATAGGGCGCGGTCCCCGGCCGGGACGGCCGGGGATGGGCCCCAAACAATGCACGTCATCTCACCAAGACGTCGGCTCTCTGAGGTATCTCGGACGCAATATGCTCAGAAAAGTCTTTCTCAGTTTGACCCGTAACAGACCTCAGCGACGCTCGGTTCCTCGCGGCATACAACGTCGCTTCGCAGATTTATTCCGGACATGGAGGCTTGGTGCTCAAGATGCGCGACAGGAGGCGCAGACGTCGTCTGCATACTTGCAGCAAGCAGACTTCCCGGGGTGCAACCGGAGCTCCGAGCGGGTGCAGAGAGGTCTGTTCTCAATCTCACTCGCGAATCGATGTAGTGCGGCGGCTAGTAGGCCATTAGTCGCATCGAGGGTCGAATGCGAATTGCCCAACTCGAGACACTCGAGAACCGCCGTGACCTCTGAGCCAGCCATCTTTCAGGAGCTTGCAGCCCTCTGCGCGTCTCCGGGCTACGTTCACGCGCTAGCGGGTCTTTGCTTGCGCGACAACTTCGTGCGCTACGGCCGTGAGATCAAGACGGCCGACATGGAGCACATGTTCTCCCGGTCGCGGCTTATCAGAACAGAGATAATGACGCTGCTCGGTCTGATGGTGCGCCAACCGGTTGACTATGCGCACCCTGGCATCGCCGAGATCGACCGCCTGATATCCGAGAGTGATCGGCTGCTGGCGAAGCTGCACGAGAACCTGTCGTCAGCAATGTTCGCCGACATGTTCGATGTGTCGGATGGCACACTGATCGTCAATCCGGAGAAATCGGGAAATGCACTGCGCGAACCGATCTTCTATGGCGGAGAGTCCGCATACGGCTTTCAGTATCGCGAGTTCGCTCGCTGCAAGTATGCCAGGGACGACGACTGGCTGTTGGCGAACAAGGGCTTCCGCATCGCCGACGCATGCGACGTCGTGGCAGCCGTCGCACGGCTTCAGGATCAGAAGGCTCTTGCCACATTCAAATCGCTCCGGACATCGGCGCCGGAGCAGTGGACGATGTTGCCCGGTTTCACGATCACACCGGACGAGCTTGCCGCACTCTGCGCGCTCGACCCATCGGTTGTCGATCGTGTTCTTGCGGCGTTCTGTCTGCCGCCAGGCAACCTCAACGCAAGCTTCACCACGCTCAATGACTACAATGCCGTGAACGGTACGCCACTGCTGTGTCCTGCGCCGCAGCAGTATGTTCTGTTCCACCAGTATTCATTGTTCGAGGCACTCTACGACGCACCGTTCTACTGGATGGGCGCCGACAAGAAGTACGCCCCGACCGCCTTTAAGCATAGAGGACACTTTACCGAGCAGCTAGCCTTCGAGCGGTTGAAGGTGATCTTCGGTGAGCACGCACACGTCAATGTCGATGTGTGGAAGAGGAAGGGCGGCGACAAGCTCGGCGAGATCGACTGCCTAGTGCTGTTCGGCGACCGCGCCGTCGTGCTGCAGGCAAAGTCCAAGAAGCTCACCCTCGAGGCGCGCAAAGGTAATGATCAGCGGATCAAGCAGGATTTCGGCAAGGCGGTTCAGGAAGCGTACGACCAGGCCCTGCTGTGCGCATCAGAAATTGCGGCGGGCTCGCCGCTGCTGACGGACGCTGACGGCAATCCTATTGCCATCGAGCATTCACCGAGGATCATTTATCCCGTCTGCCTCGTCTCGGACCACTATCCGGCGCTCGCAGCGCAGGCGCAGGAGTTGCTCAGGGAGCATCCCACGAACGTCATCAGTGCAGCACTCGTCATTGACGTCTTCGCTCTCGACGCGATGACCGAGATGCTGGCCGCGCCGCTCCACATGCTGAGCTATATCGACCTTAGAGCCCGGTTCAGCTCGAAGATCACGGCGATGCATGAGCACATGATGCTGTCGTACCACCTGAAGCGCAATCTTTGGGTCGACGACGAGTATGACAGCATGTCACTCGAGGACAACATCGCCGCCGATCTCGACATCGCCATGGCGGTACGCCGTGAGGGGCTGCCGGGGCGCCGAACACCGGTCGGCATCCTGACCCGGTTGGTCAACACTCCGGTTGGCAAGATTGTTGCCGAGATCGAGGCCCGGGCCGACCCGTCGACGATCGGCCTCGGGCTGCTATTGGTTCAGATGAACGAGCGATCTGCCGACGACCTCAACAGGGGCATCCGTCTCGCCTTAAACGCTGCCGCACGCGATGGAAGAAACCACGACATCACGCTGGGATTCGGTACGGCGTCGAGCGGCATCACCATCCACTGCAATCCGGCGCCTGACCCGGAGGCCGCGGAGGCGTTGCGCCGACACTGCGAGGCGCGCAAGTACTCCAGCAAGGCTCGAACGTGGTTCGGGCTGGTGCTCCGGCCCGACACCGGAACGACGCGCTTCGGCCTGCAGCTCGACTTCCCTTGGAGCTCCGACCCGCACATGGACGCGGTCGTCCGGCATCTGCCACAGGGAAAGAAGGACATCAGGCTTCGCCCACTGGCTCGGCACAAGCCAGGTCGCAACGATCCCTGCCCCTGCGGTAGCGGAAGAAAATATAAGCGATGCTGCATGGCCTGAAGTGACGCGAGAAATCGATCTCTGATCACTGACACAATGCGTAACATAGCGGACTTGGCTGGCGGTGCTCGCTGCGCCGTAGATCGTGGAGTGTCCAAGGTCTGCAAGTGGGATTTTGGTAAGACACCGGATCGAAGTCGCGTCGCAGTCCTCACTGCGAAGCGCATTGGGAGTGTCAGCCAAGAGATATTGGATGAGCCACGATGCAGGAATGCGCTGGACTTATCGGCGACCCAGCACGAAAGCGTGAGCCAGTCAGCACATTCCGGATAGGACGGCTACGGCTTGGCGGGCTTCAAATGCGGTAGCACCTGGGCCACTGCAGCCGGACTACCTAAGTCATCGAGTGCGTCGTTGGCGACAATGCCGGTGTGAGCACCGAGCGCCCATGCGGCCGCAATGTGTCCGCGCGGCAGAAACTTCGCGACACGGCCAGCCGCCGATGGATCACGGCCATTGAGCTTCCAGATCATGAGCACCAGAAATACGCGCCGTTCGGCGCTCGTCGACAGCCTCTGAGCTGCCGCATCGACACTCATCATATCGCCACGCAGGGACAGCAAAACGGCCAGCATGGATGCAACAGATTCTGTCCGGGAGATCAGCAAATCAGGGATAATCCGGGCCACCAATTCGTGGGGTAGAGCATCACTTACGACAACCAGTGCGTTTGCGGCTGCACGCCTTATTGCCAAGCGCCCTGGTAAGAGAGCGAGATCGAGAATACGATCTTGCATGTCCCTGCCACCGAAGCGCACAAGCTCCGTAAGAAGACCGGCCCTCAATCTTGGATCGTCACTTTCTGTTGCGACATGAAGAAGCGCCTGAGCAACTGGAGCGGGCAAAGGTCCGATTTTTGCGAGAGCATTTACTGCAGCTTGTGCGATGGGATAGTGCTGGTTTTCGTGCTCATAGCTGGCATGTCTCGACCAAGTGTCCTTCGCCATTTCGACGAGCGTCGGCAGATGGTCGACGTGTGGCATGCGATCGAGCAATGCGACCAGAACCTTGCGCATTGGGCTGCCCTTTATGTTGACCAAGGACAGGATGTGGGCTGGCAATGGAGCGGACAGTGAGGTCGCAACGGCTTCGAGGGCCCGAGCGCTAACGTGGGCAAAGCGATGCGTCAGGGCCGCTTGGATCTCGGGGCCCATCTCGTGCCGGATGGCTGCTTCGATGGCGGTCACCGCGGCATCCCTGTCATCAGAATGCTCCAGGATCCAGCGGACGTCGTCCTCAATTGGCAGCTCAAGATGCTTGTCCAATAGCACTCGGAAACATCGCAGCTCTTCGTCAACAGGAGCGATCGATGCCAAGAGTTGCCGCCCTTCAGATCCAAGGCTTGGAACTCCGTTCGCTTCGAGCGTGAGGGCGGCTCCACTGATGTCGCTATACGGGCTCGGCAGTGTCGTCATCGCCACTTTGACCGCCGCAACAGCGCCATGTGCCTCCATGCCTTGACTTCGTTTGAGCAGGCTCGCGAGATCAAGTGCCAATTGAACAAGACGAGACCGACTATCGTCACGAACGAAGCGATCGACAATGTCTGCGATATCGTCGGTCGCGCATGCGACAAGGCAGCTTAGCGCGGCGAGTCGAATGTCCTTAGATGCATGCCCCGCGATTGTTCTATCCTTCAGCGGGCTCCGGAACTGGGGGTCCCAATGTTTCTCCAGTAGCGGCCAGAGGTCATCTTCATCGTTTGTGCCATATCCAGAGGCAAAAGCCCCCGCGATCTCCTCAGGGAGAGGCTTCGGCTTCTCGCCATTTCTCAAAGCCCGGAACCAATACCAGCGCAGTCGGGCTATATGGCGATGCTGAGCGAGTGCTTGCCAGCCGCGGCGGCGTCGGATCGCGCCCGCATACGCCTTAAGGTACTCGCGGGCGGTGTATCCACTATCGTCGGCGAGATGCTCTGCGTAGTCATCGCTATACTCTTCATTGACGATCGCGAGCCATGTTTCGCTGCCCCGCTGCCCATCGCCGTGAGCGGGATCGAGCACATCAACTGCCACGTCAACCACCGCTTCAAAGCCATCCAAGTCCTTCAAGGCGCCGTGCAGAATTGCTTCCGTGGCGTTGGAAACTCCGTAGTGCGCAGCCTCTGCGGCAGCAGCGAGGAATGCTGCGGATAGATTCGGAGCGAGCCGCTCCACGTCCTGTGCAAATGCCTTGCCGTAGTTGTGGCGATCGCTTGGCAATACCTCGCGAATGAAGGACTCGAGTAACGGCTTGGTGGCCGGGTCCGCCTTGATGCGGGCGTACCAGTCATCTCCGTGCTCTGGCTTTCCCCAGGTTAAGAAAGCCGGGAAGGATTTGTCCGGCCGATGCAGAATATACCGCGCGATTTCAGACACGTTGCAATCGGCGGATCCCGCGGCTGCCGCCAGTGCCAAATACGCTTCCAATTCCCTGCCTGCCGTTTGCAGCGCGTTGGCAAGCCAATTATCAATCTTGGCCTGCGCTTTCGGGGACGGCTTGGGTTTGAGATCTGCACTTTGATCGGCAGCAGCGACCAGGCGCGCCGCAGCCGAGACGCCCCACGCCTCGTCGGGACCGTCCGGCGACATCAGGACGTCGATCAAGTGGCGCAGCGTTCGGCGCGTGGGGGCGTCATGCTTTTCCAGAGTCCGCTCGATTCCTGCCTCCACCCGAGGGTGGTAGTAGGTGATGACCTCAGCCGACTGTCGCAGATTGCGTGCCGCAACAAAGAAAGAAACGAGCCGGCGAACTCCGTTGCTCATTTCAGGGTCGCGATCAATCAGACCCTCTTCGAGCGTGCGCAATACCCCCAGAGAAAGCTTGTCGCTAGCCTTCAACATCCCCCATATGACGGCTGCCGCGCGCACGTCGTTGCGCTGCTCGATTTGGTCGATGACAGTCCGCTCGATGGACGTTTCGTGGGCGCGCGCTATGGCCGTCCTGATGAAGCCGGGCGGATTGTTGAGTTCCGTGCGATCGAGAGTGGTCAGCGCGTCAAAGAATTTTTGAATTTCGAGCGGTGTTGCCAGCTCGTCGAGAACCCGCTTTTCGCTTTGCTTTGCCAGGAGTTGCAGCGCGCGTGGGAGATCGGCAATGCGTGCTTGGTAGAGCCGGCTGCGCTCGCGCTTTCCGTAGTGCTCCGCCTCGAGCGCGACGATCCACGGCTTCACGTCCTTCAGGATATCCGCACTGTTGGCGACATCGAGTCGGGAGGTAGCGATGATCATGCGGTCAGCGCGAGCACCGGCCAGGAGACCGGCGACTTGGTCGTTCCACGGCCGGCTGTTGGGATCGAAATCGAAGCGGCCCCAAGGATCCTCGATGTCATAAAGTACCGGCGGCGGTGTTTGATCGTTCCGCAGCTGATGGGGGCCATGGGTGATCTGGACATGGGCTAGCCCAGGGATCTCTTTGCGCAGCTCCTCGAAGAGCTTCTTGGTCGCTAGGGTTTTGCCGGTGCCGGATTGCCCGATGATTAGTGCCGCATGGCGTTCGGCGATCCTTGAGCGCAGCTCGTGCCAGTTGGTGGGATGAACGTAGCGGGCAAGCTCTGGTGAGCTTGCTAAGTAGCCATCGTGCACCGTGATCAGATGCTCCAATTCGGAACGCAGCCAGCGTCCTCCCCCTCCACCCAAGATCCGCACGCGCGCTTCCTCGCGCAGCTTCGTCCAACAGGCCTGCCATCGGGCATTGGGAACGCGGAAGCTCTCCGTGAGCAAACGCTTGATTTCTGATTTGAGGCGAGCCTCATCCTGGCTGCCGATGACTGCAACCCGTCCCGTGGCATCACAAGATATCAGCGGTGCGATGCTTTTCGGCAGAGGCGCCTTCGGCCAGACACCTGCGCTGTGCACGCCGAGATCGCGCGTCAAGCCGTTCAGTGCGGCGCTGGTCACGAGTAAATATTTGGTCGTTGGATTCGCTAAACGTTTGGCTGCCGATTGACGGCTCTCGCCACCATGGACCAGCAGGTTTTTGAGGCCGTTGACTGTCCAAGCGTCGCCTCTCCGAAGCTTGGCTTGAACGACGAGCTGGTAGTCACCCATCGTTACCTGGCCGGTGATTGAGCCCGGCTCGTATTCTCGGAGCTCAGCCTCAAGATCCTCTTCGCTCGCTGGCTCGAGGACCACTTCATCGGCCAGCTTCGCCTCAAGCAATAGATCCAAGGTAAGCCAGACCGACACATCGATCTGATACTCGTATCCGGCGACTGCCTCGCCACCCGATCCGCCCGCTGCTCGTTTGGCCTGTCTTGCCACGCTCTTGAACCCGCTCGTTTTGAGCTCGCTTTTACCCAGTCGGGCGTCTCAACCCGCCAGGACAGATCTGTGCGTCTGGGCTGGCAGGCTCTTGCACGAGACCAAGCCTATTGCCGTGTCAGTCCACGCCGCAGAGCGCATTCATCTTCTTCTTGAAATTTTGCCGAGCAACGACGGCGTTCACATCCAACAGCCCAGCAAGATAGACTTCAAATTCCTCTTTGAGGCCGTTGTGCAGAGCAGTGCGATTGATCCTAAGGCTGCCGGCACGCCCGAAGGCGAACGCATTGCCGGATATGCCGACGAGCAGTCCGCCGCCGGTGGCGCCACTGTGGAGCAGGGCGCATCGGCAATCCGTATAGACGAGCTTGGCGAGCGCGAGGGCGTCGGCGCCCCTCGGCAAGGCCACCTTGAAAAGCGACCATCCTGTGAGAAACTCAACGAAGAGTTCCTTGCTCCTCCCGCTATGATTCACGATACCGCGGCGGAAGCCCTGGATCGTTTCGATCACCAAACAATCGAGGGCAAGTATGGCGAAGCCAAATGTTTGGTTGCAGCCCTCTTGAAGGCCAACCAGCGTATCGACAGGTGCGAAAAATCTCCCGTTGATGCGATTCCTGAACATCTCCACTGCGCGCTGCCAATCAGCCGAGTCCGGCTTCTCTTCATCCAGCCGGAGCCGCTTCCAATCCTTGGACGAATAGCCGGGCGCAATCCTGTAGGTCGCAGCGTCCATATCTCCCCCTTTGGAGCTCTCGTTCAGTCGAGAAACCAAGGCGCCAGAACGAGCATAAGTCGTTGCGGCAGAGTCGGCCTGTACACGTGGATGTTTCCCCTTGTTTCTGTGGATTTGTGTTCGGCAGAATGCCGCTATACGCCTATTTGCTGTTGTGCCCAGTTCGCCCAAACATTGGGAAGAAGCTTCTCTGATTTTTTAGCCGAATGGTATCACCAATGGTGATCGTGTTGGCTCGGCGTCGCTCGCCACCTGTGGGAGTGATGACTTCCATATCCGGGTGATCGGCGATGGCTGCGTGGATATCATCAGAGTGGGCAGGCGTAACATTGTAGACAGCTTGGTAAAACTCCTCGACCGAGATGACATCGCCGCGTGCAGAGACCAGCCGCGGAATGTCGTCGAGCAGTTGGGTCATTGAACGCTGCCGGCTCGGCCCATCGAATAGGAAGAGATCCGGGGCATCATGGCGCGGATCGTAGACAAGCATGTCGAGCCCGGAACGCCCGAAGTGTGCTTGCATAGAGCTATTGTCGTGCAGAACGTTGTTGTAGACTTGCCGGGCGCGGGGAGAGTTAGCGAAGTGGATGAGCCAATAGCGCCAGCCCTCGGGATTGTTGATAGAGAACGGGCTAACGAAAGGCGCGCACCCCTTAAACACATCGAACACAATTCGTTCGGCAGCTCCAAGCCATTCTTGCCTGCTCAACATGGCGCTCTGAAGGGAGATAATCTGCTCCGGCGCGATGCCAAGAGGCGAGAGCTGGGCCTGCAAGATCGCCGGTTTCGATGTGTTGAGGAAGTTGACCAGAGTGTCGATGACGAACGTGTAGAAGATCTCGGCGGAGCGGAAAGATAGAAGGATGTCGGTCAGCGTGGGTGTGGCGACGTGAGTGTGACCGCATTGATCGAGATTGAATAGCACATTGGAGAATTGACCCCGACGCAACAGCGCCTTGATGTCGGGGTAGACGTTCTCGAACGTATCGTTGCGATACTCGACGCGCAGATGAAGGCGCGAACAGGACGATTTGATCTGGGCTTCCAGGGGGGCAACGACCTGCTTCAAGGCCGCGATGGCAGCGACGTCTCGATCGTTGAAGATGAGCAGCGCCTCGACGTCTAGCGTCGCCATGCCGTTCGTGGCGCGCGTGACGTTGAGCGCTTCGACCACGCGCTCGAGCTCCTGGATAAAGATGATGGGGGAGCCAGGAGTTCCGCACGCATAACGCCCGCCACCTGCGAAGGCGTCAACGACGGCGAGGCGAAATTTCGACTGCTGGGGCAACCGGCAGCGAACATGCAAATAGTCCGAGAAATACTCGCGCACGATCTTGTGCTTGCGATGCGAGTGCTCGGCAAGCTCGGCTCCGTCCGACCAGTTATATGGCTTCTCGGTCATGGGACTACCATTGGCCTGCGGGATGGCGTTCAGTCAGCAGTGGCGGCCGGTAGGGGCATTTGATTCCATATCTTGCCGCGATATTCACGGCCGTTAGCCTTCTTCGACCGACGCTTCGCGTCCTTTCCCCAGGCTCCCCACTGTTTGAAGAAGAACGCGGTGTCGCTTGCCACACACTGCTCATAGATGGCGTCGATCCATTCCTCGCGGATGGGGCGCGCCCCGCGACCGCTCTCTCCCCCCACTATTGCCCAGTGGATGCTCTTCAAATTGACTTTGCCAACCGGCCCGATAAGCGGTTCGAAGGAGATGAAGCGGATGGTAGCCGGCGCGCGGCGAAGATGGCCGATACGATCGACCACTTCCGCGTTCTCGACGCTGGTACCGAGCCAAACATTGGGCAGCACATGCCGAATGCGTTGTTTCACGAATTGCGCCATCCGCTCGGGGCGCTTGGTGAGAATTTGGTACTGGTGTCGAGGCGTCTCCCTCATGACCCGCCAGACTGCCTCAATGAATCGATCACTGACCAGCTCATGGAACAGATCGCTCATGGAATTGACGAAAATCGTCCGGGGCTTTTTCCACGCGTAGGGAATGGTAAGCGCTGCGTGGTCTTCTCTGACGACGCCATTCCAGACCACGCGCTTGCCTGATTGGCGCGTCAGCCCCTCGTACTTGTCGACGCCCATCGCTTCCAGGCGCCGCGCCAATGCCATGGCGTAGCAGTTAGTGCATCCCTTCGACACGATCGAGCATCCCGCCACTGGATTCCAGGTCGCATCAGTCCATTCGATCTCCGTGGTCGCCATGCCGACGAGCGCTCCGACATCTAAATCGGAAAGGATTTCCGATAGAACGAATCAGGAATATCATAGCTATCGCAATCGCGCGCGCCAAAGGTGATCTTCGATGATGGGAGCGATGCTCGTATGTGCCTTCCAGACATGGGGACGCTGGTTTCAGCGGTGGCCCTTTAAGTCCTGTGAGATAGGCGACGCTACCAATGGCAGACCCTGGAGAAGACGAGCTTGCTCCTCGCCAGTCGCGTAATCTGCTAGGTGCTTTGCAGGAGATATTGGCTGATGCGCTGATCGATGCGCGCCGCCTACACTCACAACGAGGCGAGACCCACCTTTCGATCGGCGATTTCGGCGGTCTACATACTGGGGCGCAGTTCTATACGTACGCCTTTCTTCATCTCGACTTGGAGCGAAACGCGAGGTGGCGTTGGCTGCAACAGTCACTGCGGAGCTCGGAGCAGCTCGGCCGTCGAAGAATGTCGTTCAAGTCGTTGAACGACAAGGTGCGCCAACGCGTACTGCCTCAGTTTCTTCGAGCAGTAGACGAGATCGAGGGTTCGCTCGTTGTCTTCGCGATTGCCAAAAACTTCGGACCTCTTTCAGCGGCGACAGCGAAATCGGGATCGGCGCTCTCGTCCTGGAAGCTCAGCGTTCATGAGCACCTGACACGAATTTTGTACCTGGCGGCCTTGTGCGTAAGAGAAACGAGCAGCCATGGCCAGAACGTATACTGGATTGTGGATCAGGACGAGATAGCGTCCAACGAGCGTCAGCTCACAGAGCTCACTAAGCTCTTTGGGAATGTCTATTCGAACTTGGCCGCCCACGATCTCGGTCATATTCGCGTTGGGACAACCCAGAGCGACGATGGCACGCTCTTCATTGAAGACAGCGCGGCCATCGCAGACCTCGCAGCCGGAGCGACATGCGAGTTGATCACCGCTTTGACAAACGTTTCGTCACTGCCGGTCAGGGGCATTGTGAACCGGCTGCCACGAACGATCACGCCCAAAACGCAGCGATTGGCATTTTGGCTCGCGGCACCTTCCCCGTCGTTGCGCAAGATTGTCATTGTGCTCGACGATCCGAAGCGGTCGGGCGGTGGTCGCGCAACGCAGTTGAACCTTATGCCAATATTTGACCTAATTGAACAAGCTGGCTCGTATCCGAAACAACGGTAGCTGGCCTCACTTCGAGAAGACGGGTTATTGCGTCCACTGACGCTGTCCAAGCTCGTCACATGACCTCATTCTCCAATTCAACGCCGCTCATGCTTTAAGAGCGGACCTTGGGCGAGCGCCGCTGCCAACCGATGTCAGTCACTGGGCTACGTTAGCTACTTGGGATGTCGCGTCTGCCCCCGATAGGGACAGTGTCCATCGGCGCAGTCGAAGCGTTGACGGGTGCGCCCGCCAGTGCCTGGTTATGTATAGCTGGGCCATTCGCGCCGCCATGGCGCTAGTCCTTCCAGAGGTGTGACATGAGCCGGGTTATGTTGAAGGCGTTCGGCAAGGCGCCAGCAGGCATCGCCACGGGGCAGTGCTTGTGCGGCAAGGTGCAGGTCGAGATCACGATTCCAGCGTTCTGGGCGTGGCATGACCATTCGCGGGCCAGCCGGCGCGCGCATGGCGCCGCCTACGCGACGTATGTCGGCTGCTGGCGCAGCCGTTTCCGCGTGGCCAAGGGCGAGAGCCAGCTTACCCGCTTCAAAGACGAGGCGACCGGGGACACGCGCGCATTCTGCTCCCGCTGCGGCACCCCCGTTGCGTATACGCGCGGGCGGTCATCGAAGATGGTGAATATACCGCGCGCCTTGTTCGACGGCCGGACTGGTCGCGAACTGCTCTATCACGTCGCCATCGAGGACTCGCCGGAATGGGCCTATCGCTACGAAAGGCTGCGCCCCTTAAAAGGGTATCCGGGCGTCATGTGGACTGGACCGAAACGGCGCAAACGTCCCACGGCGCCCGACATGCCCTTCGAGCCGTGAGATGCGAGCGTTGCTGGCACCTTGCTATGATGGGCATCCCACCAAGTCCGGAGCACGCCCATGCCTCGCTTCGTCGCCGTCTACACCATGAAGCCGGAAGACGTCGCCGCCTTCCGCAAGCGCCCCAAATCCGAGCAGGAAGCAATCGACAAGGTCGGCTTGAAGGCGTGGGAGGCGTGGAGCAAGCGCAATGCCGTCGCCATCGTGGCGACCGACGTCATGGTGGGCAAGACCAGGCGCGTCACCAAATCCGGCATCGCCGATGCGCAGAACCAGATCGCGGGCTTTCTGATCGTCGAAGCCGCCGACATCACCGCCGCCGCCGACCTCTTCCAGGACCATCCGCACATCACCATCTTCCCCGGCGACGGTATCGACGTCATGCCTGTCGTCACAGGGCCACCAGAGGACGAGCCGCCATGAAGCAAGCAACAGCCAGGGCCGCCGCTAACTGGCGCCGCGTCTATGCCATGCCCGTTGCGAGCGTCTATCCTTCCTATATTGCCAAGGCGGAGAAGAAGGGCCGCACCCGGGCCGAGGTCGACGAGATCTTCCGCTGGCTCACCGGCCACAGCCAGGCCTCGCTGGAAGCCGAGCTTGCGAAGAAGACGAGCTTCGAGGATTTCTTCGCGCACGCGCCGCAGATGAACCCGTCTCGATCTCTGATCACCGGCGTCGTATGCGGCGTCCGCGTGGAGGAGATTGAGGAGCCGGTGATGCGCGAGATCCGCTCCCTCGACAAGCTCATCGACGAGCTCGCCAAGGGCAAGGCTATGGAAAAGATCCTTCGCAAATAGCCTCGCGCGCGGTGGATTGCGGGGGCCTTTTCCGCCGAAGCCCTTCGAGAGCGGACACGCCATTCTTACGATACGACGGCGTCGAGTCAGCCTCCTTCGATGTCTGCTTCTGTATACGTGCACCGATCCGCGCGAAACAGATCTACGTGGACCGAATGTCGGTTACTGGCCCATCGCGACGTTGGCACTCGTTGTCGGTGGTGTCCGTTCGTGGAGGTTGAGCAGAAGCTGCCGTCCACTGTCCGCGCCGACGCCGATGACCCACAACGGCTATCTTGCAGCACTTGCAGCCGCGCTACTCGACGAGGAGCTCGCTTGTCGAGACTACGGTGACAGTACGGTTTGTGAGAAGGTCGCTCCAAAGCCAGTTGTGATGTGCGATAATTGCCTTGGCAGGCAAATGGGGCCGATCACTGAGAGTGTGGGCATCACTGACAGCAACGACGTGGTGGTCGTGTGAAACGGTTGATCGGACCGTCGCATCAACACAGAAGTCCGTTGCCCAACCTGCAACCAAAACCCGACGTGGCCGCATTCGAGCAAGCAATTCAGCGAGAGGCGTGCCAACGTAGGGGTCATTCAAGGTTTTCTCCACCACGAGGTCGTCATCGTGGCGGCCCAGTTCTGGAAGGAATTCCCAACCAGGAGTGCCTCTTTCGAAGCCGTCGTTGGCCTTGCCGCAATGCCTGATCCAGACGACTTTGCCTCCGCCCTTTCGTATCATACTCGACAAAGAATTGATGCGATTGATGACGCTAGGCAAGTCGTGGTTGGTTGCGCCATTCAGGAGCCCCACCTGCATGTCGACGACGATCAGTGCGTCCATCATCTCTGCCTTAGCACACAATTATTCTAGCAAGAAACTGCGTTGGCTGCAGTACCTGAGTCCATGTCTCCTTCTGGTCCGACACTGCGTCAGTACTGGCGCGTCCGAACGTCAGCTCATAGTGGCTGAGCAGCCAAGCCAGTCGTACTCAGGGAGCAGCATTGTGACCCGTATCGACCTTTCGCCAATTGCTGCGATTGCGTCCGGTTGTCTGTCGATTGCGTCACTGCCAATCTGAGACATGAGATACGGCCGCACCTCGCAGTTACCCGCCAGATGGTGCCTTGGAAAAATGCTGTTCGACAAGCTTTCGGGCGGCTTCCCACAACATCGTCGATCCTCCCGCAATCGCTGGCCCATACCGCTCGATGACTTGCGTCACACCGACTCCGTTTTCACTCCACGTACCGCCGCCGACCGCCACGTTGAGCAGCAGCGGCTGTAGCCGATCCAATGCCTTAGCGAACCGCGCTTCTGGTGATTGACCGGCCTCGAATTCAAGCCAGATTGAACAAAACTCCGCGGCCTGATCAGACGGCAAGATGCCGAAAATGCGTTCTGCAGCTCGTTGTTCTGCGGCTGCGAGATCGGCTTTCGAACCATTGGCCGCATGGATAGGCGCATCGCCGGCGTCGATTTCTACGATATCGTGCAGCAACAGGAGTTGGATGACGCGAGCTACATCAACTTTCGCATCTGCATGACTACTCAGTGCCAGCGCAAACATTGCGAGATGCCACGAGTGCTCCGCCGAGTTCTCCCGCCTAGCACCATTCGCTAGATGTGATTGGCGGACGATCAATTTCAGTCGGTCAAGTTCCAGCAAGAATTCAAGCTGCTTCTTGAGCGCGTCGCTCTCGGATTTTGGCATTTCAATTAGCCTTGCGGTTGCCGCGCATCCTACCAGACGGCAAAGCCAGTGTCCCGTGTGCTGGCTCTTCGGCCGCGGCTAATAACGGAGGTGCCACATGCTGTTGACCAAGCGGATGCCGGACGCCTGCTCTTCCGCAAGACCGACGGGGCTGACAGTCGAGAAATTAAGGCCGTCATGGCCGCTTGTGGGCCCATTGCGGACATAGCACTCCCGTCAGAAAATCCAGTTCCGCATTCTCTATTCATGGAAGGTCCGGAGGAGCCGCGATGGACTCAGAGGATAACCATCCTGCGAAACTCGACGACGGCTGGCCTGTCGGACATCCCGCAAGGCACGGGTTTGATTCTGCACTTCTTCAGGAGATGCGGCGGCGTGTCGTCGAGGGCAAGCTCGACAACGTCCATGCCATCATTGTCGCGCGTGATGGTGTACTCGTTTACGAGCAGTACGCGGCCGGGCAGGACCAGAACGGCATAGAAGCGGCACAGCATACCACTTTTGATGCGACGACCAAGCATAACGGCAACTCAATGGCGAAGAGCGTGACCTCGCTTCTAGTCGGCATCGCGTTGGAGCGCGGGTGGATCAAAGCACTGAATACGCCGGTTCTTGACTACTTTCCGGAGTATGCCGATCTGGCCACGCCGGAAAGGAGCGCGATCACGCTTCATCATCTACTGACGATGTCGGACGGCCTTGACTGGTCGGAGCTCAAGCCGCCGTTCGATAGCCTCGGGAAGATGCGTGGCGCGAACGACGCGTATCGCTACGTTCTGGAACGGCCGATCAAAGCGCCGCCGGGCCGCACCTTCAACTACAACAGCGGAGCGACCGAGTTAATTGGCGCCGTCCTGCGAAGGGTGAGTGGCAAGTCGATTGATACGCTGGAGAGGGACGAATTATTCGGGCCGCTGGGCATCAACGATGTCGAATGGCATCGCAGATTGCCGGATGGCCAGCCGCAGGCGAGCGGTGCGCTGCGGGCACGTCCGCGCGACTGGGCGAAGCTTGGTCAGCTTGTGCTGAACCGCGGCCTCTGGAATAACCGACAAATTGTCCCGTCGGCCTGGATTGCGGAGTCGATCAAGCCTCACAACAACGGACCAGGATTGTTCCTGTACGGTTATCATTGGTGGCTCGGACGCTCGTTCTGCCGTGGAAGTATCATCGAATGGTTCGGTGCGATGGGATGGGCTGGTCAGCGATTGATGATCGTTCCGGACCTGGGCATCGTTATGCTTGTCCATGCATGGCTGCCGAACAATATGAGTCTTCCAGAGTCCATTTTGCTGAACGAGTTTGTCCTCCCCGCTGCTATGGCTTCTTGATTGGGCGGAGACAGGCAGTTGGTTGCGGTGCGCCTTGCGCTGCGCTGGCTACGTGTGCTCTTGGCCCGCCGCAATAGTGGCAGCCGTTGTCGGTAGTGTCCGTTCGTGGAGGTTGAGCAGAAGCTACTGTAAGCTGCTCGCGCCGACGTTGGTGACCCTGAGCGGAAATTCGCCGCCTATAGTCGTCGGTTTGCGTTCACTTGCCCCCAGAACGAGGGGATTGTTATTTTTTTCTCTTGTTCGGACGAGTCCTCAAATGTCAGACGCCTTGCAAGAGCTAACAGAGTTTGAAAAGCACGCGGATGCCGCTGTCGTCGAACTGCCCGTTTTGCGACAGCCCGTTCGCAGCCTTCTTTCAGCGATCTACTTGGCTGCAGACAGCCGGTACGTTGGGGAACGTTTCAAGCGTAAGAGAGGCCTCATAGACGATGAAGCAGGGACAGCGATCATCACTCGCATGTCCCATGTCATCAACTTACTCGAGCGAGGGACGCGCCAGATCGGCGCCAACATCGATGACGCGCTGAGCGCGCTCGATGTGAGTATGAAAGTCGATATCGAAAACCTATTTGGCTACGGCCATTTTTGCGAGGTCATGCCGCTAGTGCGGCGTGGTGCCTTCAGCGTAGAAAGCACGGCGTCCGGCTTTCGTTTGCATCATCCGAACCGACAGTTCGCTACCCTGGAGGAGAATGACGTTCTTCTTTCGGAGCTGGCCCTACCCCACGATGTCAGGCTTCCACCCCACCCTATCGAAGCCTACAAACGTATGGCGAAGGCCTTGCCGATTGTTCCGGGTGATGACCTCGTCCACGTGCTGCAGGCAGCCTATCACCACTACCTCAACAATGTCCTCGAGCTGCCTCTTATCAGCGCGGAAGCATTCACGGAAAGCTTTGGATTCTCGCGACACGATTTCATCCACCAGCGCGCCGCGCTCATGGCCTACGCGGACTATTGTCTTGGCATAGCCGACGCGGCGGAATTCTTCGCTGCATCTGCCGTGACGAGTCCCCGGAGGCAGAAATACACACAGGAAGTGCTTGAATGGATATCCCCCCTGCTCAAACGTAACCACATGATTGGATTCAATGCAGCCCTTGCTGGCGTAGATCCGGACGTGGCCGAGCAGATCGTCGACACATTCACTCTCGACCTTGACAACCTCGCGCATACGGGCGGCGGAGAAGGATTCTTTCCTCCATTTTTGAAGCTAGATGACGCCTTGCTGTTCTCCCCCCATGCCGTCAAGCGCATGATGCCCGAAAGAAACCTTCTGTACGCACTGCTGCGAACGAACCGCGCCAAGTTTGACGAGGTTGTTTCCCACCACCTTGAACCTGCTTTGCTGGCTGATGCGGTGCAGTGCTTGTCGGCAATACCCGGCGTCGAGATCAAGCAGAACGCGAAGTGGGAGCGCGGGGAGATCGATCTACTGGCGTACCACGAGGCATCGAATTCGGCCCTTCACGTGCAGGCGAAAGCTGCCGTACCACCCCAAGGCGCCCGGATGGTCGCACAAATCGAGTCACGGACCTTGGAAGGCGCCAAACAGATACGCCGCTTTCTGAATCTGAGTGGCAAAGAGAGAGATGCGATCGCATCGGCGGCCATCGGCAGAAAGCTTGATCGTGTCGAGTGGAGCAGCGCGATACTGGTCCGCACATGTCTTGGCACGGAGAAGGCGTGGATCGGCATCTCCGGCTACATCCCGCTGAACCCCGTGTTGCTCCGGGTCGCGCTCAACAAGCTGGTCGAACAAGGCGATTTTTCATTTGTAAAGCTCGATGGGGCCGTGGCTGAGGAATTGGATGCTCTTCGCTCAACTGCCATCAAGGGGTGGAGCAACAAGAGCTTCAGCCTCTTTGGCAAGACAATTGATCTGCCGCTTTTGGACCTGAACTACGCCGCCATTGCAGCCTTTCGCAACCGTGCATTGGCGTGAAGTCGACGTGCGAACCGAGCGGCATCCCGCCAAAAAGAAGTTCAGTCCGCTCGTGGCCCATCGCAACAGCGGCACCTGTTGTCGGTAGTGTCCGTTCGTCGAGGTTGAGCAGAGATGGTCGTTTACAAGCCGGATCAATGCTGATGACCCCATCTCTGCCCTACAATCGAATATTCAGAGAGGATCCGTTTGTCCTCCGATCACGTCGGATTGCTGATTGTCTCGATCACAACCCGTCCATGACGCCGACCACGGTCGCCATTTCATCAATCGACAGTCCACCATGATGGCCAAGAAAGGGGTTCTCGAGCAGTCCAGGCTCGCGCCACCAAACGAAGTGGCCGGGACGCGGCAGCACGAGAACATCGCCGAGACGCCGACGCAGATCGTCGGAAATGGACCGCGGCCCGAACAGGCCCTCGTCGACGGCATCATCCATCGACAGGACTTCGGCCTGCCCCTCCAGCCCATTGCGCAAGGTTTCGACGACCAAATCGCGGAACTCTGGTGCGACGTGCAAAAACATGTCGCGCGGCGAACCGTTCGGCCAAATCGTCCCACCGGTTGAGCTGCGGGTGAGGCAACCCGAGATCTCGGGCCAGCGTTCGTTCACATAGTGGGTCTTGTCATCGATCGCTCGGACATGTCCGTGATCGGCGGTGAAGATGACAAGTGCATCCTTTGCCCGTACATCAGCGAGAAGCGCATCCATCGCGGCCAGAAACGCAATGACCTCGGCGTCATGCACTGGCGAACCCGGACCATGGATGTGCGCGGCAAGGTCCAATCCGCCCCAATAAAGATTGATCAGGGCCGCATCGCCTGTGCTCGATGTTTCATCGAGCGCGTCCCGCAGGTGCGTTAGCGCCTCCGGCCATGAACGGTGTCCGCGAACCTCCGCTCCCGCGCTGACGACGCGATTGTACGGCCCATCTATGTAGTTGCGATGACCGAGCTGGATCGAGCGCACGCCATGCCGGGCGAGGCGATGATACGCCGTTTCGCGTCCGACGATCATCTCGCCAATGTCATAGCCTTTGCGCAGGCACGAGATGCTGTCGCGGCCGAGCGTGGCGAAGGCCAGCGACTGGATCGTTTCACCGTAGGTCGGGACGTAGAGGTTCCATTCGTAGACAGCATGCTGTGCTGGCAGCACGCCGAGGTGCAGGGTTGTTACGGAAGCAGCAGTCGTGGATGGAAACAGTGCTGAAACCGGCGTCAACACACCGTGCTCGACGACCCGGCGCAACAGCACTGAGCGATCCCAGTAACGTTCCCAGAATCGCCAACCGAAACTGTCGATGAAGAACAGGATGACGCGTCTTGGCTTCGGATAGTCGCCCCCGAAGCAATCGGCCGCCAGCAAAGGACCGATCCGCTCTCCGGTCAATAGGAAGTGCAAGGTCGCCGGCAGCAGCGCAAACGAATAGCCGTCGTAAATCGGCCGCACGAGCCCTTTGCTGAACGGCTCGAATTGGCGAAGCGTGTGGTTATTGATCATGTTCGAAAGAGATATGGTGGCAAACTACTGGGGACACGCCAAGAACTGCTGGCGCAGCTCGCAGGCCGAACTCAGCCTCTCGAGCCATGGGTAGCGCTTCGCCTGCACCGCATCCGGTTCAACGCGTCTGACATATGCGTAGGCGCAGGCTGTGGTGATCTCGATCTGTTGCAGCCTCCGATGACCGCGAAGCTCCAGATGGAAGGACTCAAGTTCTGCAAAGGCAGCATCCAGTTGCGTCCGGCATCTTTCGATCCAATCATCAAGAATCCGCTCGACTGGTCTCCGTCGCTCGTAGTTGATCGCAATAGCCTTGTCGCAAGCAGCAGTCGCGCACGCTAAAATTTTCAATGATCTCCTTCGTTCCGGCCCCCCGCTGGGAATGAGTGCGGCTGACGGGCCCGCGATCTCGTCCAAGTGGTCGAGAATTGCGGCGCTCTCGATCAACGTCTCGCCACTATCGAGTATCAGCACTGGCATCCTGCCAATCGCGGCGTGCTTGCGAAATTCTATGACCTGAGAGAACGGTGATAGCGGAACGTGCTCGAACGGCTGTTCCAAGACGTGGAGCGTTACCCCCACGCGACGGACATACGGCGAGTCATAGCGGCCGATGAGCTTCATGCAACCACTCTATAGAGGGAAGCCCGTTCGCGGAACTCGCATTCGGCAATTCACCTATCGGCCCATCGAGATTGGATTGACATCGGTGATGGTCGGCAGCTTCCGATGAAGAACCCACCGTAACGGCAACAGATCTAAGGAGACCATTTGCTCTACGCGATGTCATACGCGGAAAGCCGGGGCTCATCGGGAAGCGCGCTCAGGGATGCCAGTGCATCCTCCGATAGCTGTATGAGCGGCCAGCCGTAGTCGATGTCTCCCCATTCGATCACCGAGCCCGCAAGAGCTTCCAGATAGAGCTTGAGGATCGAGACTTGATCGGGGCACTCGTGGGGGTTGCCGGGTCCCTCAAAATAGAGGACGCGTGCGCAACGATCGAGCCGGCGTTCGATAACCGCAGTCAAACCGCTCCGCGCCCGCGCTTGCTGAACATAGATGTCCGGTGCCTCCAGCCAAGGCTCGACGAACGTGTTTTCCCGGTCGGGATAGTCTTCCACGAATTGCGAGACTCTCTCGGCAATTCGACGGCACACGGCATTGACCTCATCGGCCGACTTCTCTGTCAAGATGGCGATGTAGATCATTCCTCCAACATGGATGCGCAATGGGATGGATTTGCGGCACCGTGGTTCTTGAATGGCGCGAGCAGTGGCTCTCGCCACCCAAGGCGGCTATTCCAAGGCCATTCTCACTGGCCGTGCAAATGATTGCCCTTCCGGTCGCTGCTGCTATCCTTCGATCATGAAAAAGACAGCCGCCAACATCCTCCAATTTCTTGTCATTGCGGAGCGCATCAAGCGAGAGCTCCGCCATAGCTGGCTTTCCGACGGCCGAAGGGAAAGCGTTGCGGAGCACACCTGGCATATGTCTCTGCTCGCCCTTCTGGCGCATCGGCACCTGGAGGTGCCCGTTCGGATCGAGCCTGTTCTCAAGATGATCATTGTGCACGATCTCGTGGAAGCGCTTGCGGGTGATGTTCCATTCTTCGAGGTCGGCGAGCGCAAGCAAGCGAAGGCGGCCAGGGAGCTGGCAGCCATCGAGGAGATCCGATCGCGGGTTGGGGGAGAGACGGGCCAGGAGATCCATGATCTATGGCATGAGTTCGAAGCTCGAGAGACCCTAGAGGCGAGGTTTGCGGGGGCGCTGGACTATCTTGAGGTCCAGATGCAGCACAATCTGGCTGACCTCGATACCTGGGAGCCGGTCGAATACGATCTCGTCTACACAAAGATGGATAAGGTCTGCGCACACGACGCCTTTCTTGTCGAGTTGTGCGGCGCGGTCAAGGAGCAGGCGGAAGCCAAGATGCTTGCGGCGGGCGTTGACGTTGATGCCGTAAAAAGGCGACTGGGCCTGAGTTGAGCCCTGTCCCGATCTCAGCCCAAATCAGAACTATGCTCAGATCATTTGGAACTCGCCCGTTCGCAGGAAGCGCGCGTATGCCTCGACGCTTCGCTGCATGTTTGGGAGCATGTCCGGCAGGTGTGAGATCCGGAACCAATCGATTGCGGTGCTTTCCGTGTCGGCGACTCTTGGGGAGCCCGAGAACGAGCGGGTATAGAAGTTGAGTACGAAGTACTGGCAGCGATCCCCATTGTTGAAAGTAAAGGTCTCGATCCCTGGATCGCAACCAAAGCCGAACGGTTTCAAATCGAAGACCTTCAGGCCGGTCTCTTCGGCGATTTCGCGAACAGCCGTCGTCTCGAGGCTCTCGCCGTCCTCGGCATTGCCGCCGGGGAGGCCCCATAGACCGAAGTCGCTCCGCCTCTGCAGGAGAATCTCTCGCGACGGATGCTCAATTACGATGCGCGCACCTGGAACCAGCAGGAGACGAGTGCCAACAAGTTTACGCAATTGTCCTAGATAGCTGCTGGCAAAATCGGGCATGGGCGCGCCTGCGGTCAGATGGAGATGACATGACCAGCATAGTACCGCAAGGCCTTGTCTGGGAACGCGTGACGCAAAGCAGACTTGCGAGCGGCCATCACTTTGCGGCATCGAGCTTGTAGAAGCGGCGGTTCGCAATTTCGCTGACGGAAGTTCACGCTACAAGCTTCGTCTTTGTCGGAGGATAGTCCTCGCCAAAGGTGGCCGGCAGCAGGCACGTGCCTTTATCGCCACCGGGAGATTCCCGGGGGTCGCTGCTGGGCGCGCCGTTCGGGATAGCGCCTCGCCTACGGCTAGCACACTGGCAAGAGAACGAGGGGGCGACGCGGATTGCTCATTGAGGTGGTCATGCTAGGCGTGAGGCATTACCACCGCTTCTTCGTTGGCGATCAAGTATCCGCGTCAGGGCTGGACCGTTAGGCAGGCGGCGGTGAGGCAATCAGGCTCCGGCGCATATAGATCACGTCGAAGCCCTTCTCGGTTGTGCCGCGATGTGTTTCGACGAACCCGAGATACGTGTACATGGCCAGACTTTCGACCATCGCCACGTTGGTGTAGAGCCGCAGCGCTGGCAGACCAAGATGCCGTGCCTCGGCCGCGGCGTGCTCGATCAACCGCCGTCCCAAACCCGCGCCCTGCCTGTTCGGATCGACGCCAATGTTGTCGATGTAGTAGGCGTCCCCTTCCGGCCAGGCGACCATATAGCCGCCCACGCTTCCATCCACCTCTATGACCACGGCACGGCCCGCGACGACCTCACCGTCATAGTCGGCCATCATGGGCGAGGGCTCTCGGCCTATGCGTGGCACATACTTAGCATAGGCGGCCTGCGCGATCGCACGCATCCGCGCAACGTCGTCTGAGCCGGCAGCGCGTATCAACGGTCGGTTGTCCGGTGCTTTCATTGGTGCCCGAATTTGCATGGATGGCGATACGGTATGGCAGATCGCTTCATTGTCCCCTCCGAAGCCGACGAATGCAACCTCGACTGTCAGGCGGTTGGTTCGTCTGCCTGCGCGTTGGAAACATTACGCAGATGGCAGCACTTATCGAAGGAGGAGACTCAGACCTTCGACTGCCCACGTCTGTCGGAAGCGATCACTGTGCTCTGAGAGTCAACCCGAGCATCGACCAGTAGGGTATGACGAGCATGACGACCGTGAGCGTCAGGACCAGCATGCCGACCCCCATCTTCACCACGTCTGTCCGTCTGAAGTATCCGGCCTCGTAGGCCATGAGGTTGGCCGCGGTCTGAACCGGATAGAGGATCACCGCGTCCACGGCGATGGTCAGCGCGAGCGCCGTCACAGTCGGGTTCAGGCCGGCAGCGGTCGCTACCGTCGCGTTGATCGGCAGTAGCAGCGCGATGCAGGCGGCGAGGTTCGTGATCGCCAGATGCACCAGCACGGCCGCGACGATCAGGGCCGCGATCAGCAGGAGCGGCGCGGACGCCAGCCCGGACAGATGCCCAAGCAGAAGCTGTCCGAGCCACGCTGCAGCACCTGTGCTCGTCATGAGGGTTGCGAGAGAAAGCGACGTGCCGACAGTCAGGATGAGGCCCCATGACAGGCGAGTCTCGAAGGTCTTCCAGGAGATGACGCCGACGCCCGGCAGCAACAGGATCGCAGCACCAATCATGGCGGGGATTGCCGGCGAAAGCTGGTGAAGAGAATCCGTCAGCCACAGGGTGGCGGTAAGCACCAGCACAACGAGCGTGCGCTTTTCGGCAGCCGCATAGGGCTGCCGCGCCCTTTCCGCCTCACGGACATGGCCTGTGCTCTCGAAGCCCCCGACCAGAACCCACAGCAGGATCGCGCCGCCGCACAACAAAGCGTAGTAGGGCACGGCCATGAGCGAGAACCAGCCGAGCCACGAGAAGCCACCGATGAGCGTGGCCGCCGTGATCGACGTGATGCCGCCGGTCAGGAAAGCGGAGGAGGCGAGCGGATTGAGGATGCCAAGCGCCAGCATGATGGCGCGCCCGGTGCGGCTCGATTGGTCCAAGCCCATCGCGCCGAGCGCATCGCGATAGGCGGGGATCAGAACGGCGTTGCGTGTAATGGCCGATGGGATCAACAGCGCCAGAACCGGGAAGCCGGCGATCATCTGAACATAGAGCCGCGCCGGGCTGCCCCTTGCGCTACGGGAGAGAAAGCGCGCCGCACGAGCGGCAAGTCCGCTCGATTCCACGGCGGCGCCAAGACCGACCGCGCCGATCAGGAAGAAAACGACCTCGCCGGCAAAGCCGTTGACCACATCGGGCAGGCGCAGCCCGGGGCATAGCCCGAGGAGCGCGGTTACGAGGAGGGCGGTGAGCCCCAGGGGGATCGCCTCGGAGACCCAGAGAATGGTGCCGGCGAGTACCGCGCCGAGAACGGACTGACCGAGCGGTGTGAGACCATCGAGCGGCGGCGCGAGTCGCGCTGAAGCGAACACCGCAAGCGCCAAGGCCACCCAGAGCAGCTTGGCGTGAAACATTTTCGTATCCGACATGGTCGCCCCCAATAGCCCTCCAGATGAGGGCCGGAGAGGCGGCAATTGACAAGCGATGCTTTGTCCCTGTCATGTGAGATAAAATCATACGAAGAAGGGCAGAGGATATGCGCCGGCTCCCGCCGCTGAAGACGCTTCCCGCATTCGAGCTTTCCGCCACGCGCGCGAGCATCAGCGCTGCAGCCGAGGAGCTCCGCCTCACGCACGGCGCGGTGAGCCGCCAGATCAAGTCGCTCGAGGACCATCTCGGTGTGGCGCTGTTCCGGCGCTTCAACCGCCGCATTGAGCTCACCGCTGCCGGCGCTGAGCTCCTGCCGGCCGTGCGGCAGGCCATGCAGGTGCTGGAGACGTCGGCCGCACGCGTGGCAGCGCACACGAGGCAAGGGCCGCTGACGGTCTCATGTCTGGCGACTTTCATGATGCGCTGGCTGATCCCGAGGCTCTATGCGTTCAACGCCACCCATCCGAGCATCGAGGTGCGCCTTTCTGCATCCCACGCGCCGGTGTCCTTCGCAGACGGCGGCACCGACGTCGCAATCCGTCTCGGCAAGCCGCCTTGGCCGCGCGGCGTCGCCGCGTATCCCTTTCTCGCCGATCACGTCGGGCCGGTACTCGCGCCCGCGCTGCTCGCGCGTCATCGCATCAAGAGGCCGGCCGATCTCGGCCGCGTGGCGCTGTTGCACGCGGACACGCGGCCCCAGGCCTGGGCGGACTGGCAGCGCCTTGCCGGTGCGGACGGACTCGATCCGGCCAAGGGCCCGCGCTTCGAGCATACCTACTTTCTATTGGAGGCGGCTGTGAGCGGTCTCGGCGCCGCCATCGGCTCCTATCCCCTTGTGCAGCACGACCTCGAGAGCGGGCGGCTCGTGGCGCCCTTCGGCTTTGTGGTGAGCGGAAACGCCTATTGCCTGCTGCATCCGAGGAGGACGCCCAGCCTGGAGAAGACCACCGCCTTTCGCGCCTGGATCAAGGCACAGACGCGGCACGGTGTCGGCCCGCGGCAATAGTGCGACGTGCTTGCGGGAATCTGTGCTTCAACACGGCCGCACTGGAGGATCGCGTCGTCGTTGCTTGATTGCTCCGAGCGCTTGCGACATGCTTTCAGTACCGGGGTGTCGGCTGACAGATCAACGGTCAATGCACGGCCTCGCGAGCGCTTCGCGAATGACCCGTTGCGGTCATAGTGAGGGATTGCACCAACACGCTGGCAATGCCTGCTTCTGCCTCTCAAGCGGCTGATCTCATTCATCGCGGGAAGGCTGCCGGATGATCTTTGCACCTAAGGCATTCAATCGTTCATCGATCCGCTCGTAACCGCGCTCGATCTGTTGAGCATTGTTGATTGTGCTGGTGCCTTCGGCGCACATCGCTGCGAGAAGCATTGCCATGCCTGCTCGGATGTCGGGACTTTCGAGGCGCGCCGCCCGCAGTTTCGATGGGCCGGCGACGATTGCGCGGTGAGGATCACACAACACAATTCGCGCGCCCATTGCGATGAGCTTGTCGACGAAGAACAAGCGGCTTTCGAACATCTTTTCAAACATCATAACGACGCCCTCGCACTGCGTTGCCGTGACGATGGCGATGGACATCGTGTCTGCAGGAAACGCAGGCCAGGGTTGGTCCTCAATCTTCGGAATGTGACCGCCGAAATCCTCTTTTACCTTGCGAGATTGGTCGGAGCTGATGTGGAGGTCGTCACCATGAATTCGACAAGAGATGCCTAGTCGATCAAAGTTCATTAGTGTCGATCGCAGATGCTCGACGCCGGCATTGTTGATCGTAATGCTTGATCGTGTGACGGCGGCTAGACCGATTAGTGAGCCGACCTCGATATGATCAGGTCCGATGCGGAAGTCGCCGCCCGCTAGTGACCGCCCGCCGTGGATTCTGAGTGTGTTGGTACCCACGCCTTCTATCCTGGCACCAAGTACACAAAGAAAGCGCGCGAGATCCTGCACATGCGGTTCGGACGCCGCGTTTCGCAGCACCGTGGTCCCTTTGGCCGCGACTGCCGCACAGAGCGCGTTTTCCGTTGCCGTCACGCTCGGCTCATCGAGAAAAACGTCGGCTCCCTGCAATTGCGATGCGACGAACCTGTACGACTGATCAACAGTGATACTTGCGCCGAGTTGCTCCAAGGCAAGCAGATGGGTGTCGACGCGCCTGCGACCGATCACATCGCCGCCAGGTGGTGGAAGCTCAACCGTGCCACATCGCGCGAGCATAGGCCCTGCGAGCAGTATAGAGGCCCTAATCCGAGTACACAGTTCGGGATCGAGGCTCGCTGGCCGAACCTCTTTGGCCTGAATGGACAGCTCATTCTGTCCGGTCCAATCCGCAGTGACCCCTACCGAGCCAATCAAGTCAACCAGTGTCTCAGTGTCCCGAATGCGGGGCACATTCGACAGCCGAACAGGCTGGTCAGTGAGAAGAGTGGCCGCGATGATCGGCAGAGCAGCATTCTTGTTCCCGCTCGGCTCTATTGAGCCTGAGAGTTTATGCCCGCCTTCCACGACGTACCTGATGTTCTCGGTTGCGCTCGATGTTGCCATGTGAAGCCCCCGCTGTCCCGAACTCGACATAGCAGCAACTGCTAGTTTTCGCACGTCTGCTCCCGATCAGACTGGACAACGAACTGTGTGGTACGTGCCATGCACCCTATTGGCCCTCAACGGTCATCACCGGCAACAGATTGCTGTAGAGAAATCTGTCTACCCTCGGGTCAAGCGCTGTCCGCGACCCTTCCGTCGTGCCGTATATAAACTTCCGGGAGTTGCAAGTGCTCATTGACGAACAGAACGTCAGCACTCTTCTCTGGCGCGCATATGCGTTCATAAAGATCGAAGGCAGGGCGATATCTCTCAGCATAGAGCTGTCTCACCATGTCCTCACCGCCCAGGCGATCAGCATCACGGGACACGCCTCTCAGTTCAGACGTTCGCTCCGACGTCTTCACGAAGACCGCTATGTCCCAGCCTTCGCGCAACTCGGGCCGCTGAAGAAACGTACCGTCGACGATAAGAATAGCGTTGGTTGGCGCCAATTGCGGTGCCTGATCGACGGGGACGTCATTTTCGAGATCAAAGGATTGCGTGCGATAAAGACGGTCTCCTTTTGGTCCTAATGGGGCAAGCAGCAGCTTCATAACCGCAGCCAGATCACGTGCATCGTAGTAGTAGCCTTCAGCAGAATAGCGACCACGAGCATAGCGCTGGGTCTTTGGGCGATGAAAGCCGTCAATTGACGTTCTGATGACGGGGTAGCCGTTGCGACGAACGTGCAATGCGATCTCATCCGCCAAGGTCGTTTTACCGGAGGCCGTTCGGCCATCAATGGCTATCCTAACAGGTCGGCCCAACGAAAGGCCTGTGAGCCTTGCTGCGAGCCTTTCGAGGACGACCGCTCTTTCCATGGTCATGGCGCTTCCTATTATCTTTGTCGAAGAACTTGACTGAGGATTGGTATGACCGCAACTGGCCCGTCGCAACGTTGACACTTGTTGTCGGGGTGCCCGTTCGCGGCGGTTGAGCGGAAACGGCCGTCCACGAGCCGAACCGACGCAGATGACCCGTTGCAGTCATCAGCAGCGCTGGCGCGAATATCGAAAATCGCAGTGACAGGCGCCTTCCATGATCGTCTTTGTCCGCGTGAGGTCCACCTCAGCCCCGAACCCATCAGCGAACGGGAAGTCCGCGCTGCAGATTAGCAGGAAGCCAAGCTCGGGCTCGCCCAATTCCTTGTAGAACTCCGCGTACTGGCACCGAGTGACATCGATCTCGTAGGCATCATCAGATTGCGTGCGAACTGTGTAGTTGAGAGCGTTGGCCTTGGCGAACGAGGCAAATGCGGATGCCATGTTGCTCCCAATACTTTCTGACTTTTTCCTGATCCACCAGTCCCGGCCAAGCCGACGATAGAGCTCGCCAATCGCTTTGCGAACAAGAGCGTTCGCGCGTTCCTCGCCCAGTTCGGCTTGGAGCGTCTTGATCAGCGGCACCAACACCTGAGCCTGGATCTTCGCCTGTTCGATGACCGGAGTCGCCACGTATCGTCTCCTCGGGAGTTCGCATTAGAGTCGGTTTTCTCAAAACGATGTATCACGGTGAGTCCGCGCATCGCGCGATCAATCGAATCTCGCAGCGCGGTTGAAGCTCCTGCTGAGAGGAGCGAGGCCGATCGAATCTGCTGTCGGCCCTGCGCTTCGGTTGGAGGCCCATC
The DNA here is from genome assembly GCF_900117415.1 of Hyphomicrobium sp. CS1BSMeth3. Taxonomy (GTDB): domain Bacteria; phylum Pseudomonadota; class Alphaproteobacteria; order Rhizobiales; family Hyphomicrobiaceae. Next base: position 856,993 of record NZ_FPEI01000004.1, on the reverse strand, counting down.
CGCGCCCGTCCGCCTTGAGGCAAAGGCGGCGCGACGCCCATCATCGACGGCGGTCATTGTTTGACCCCGAGCGGAACAGCCCGACGAGGGACTATCCCGCCCGCCCCACTATGCTGTGAGGCGCGATCGCGCAGCCCGTCGCTGCACTGTGGAAGGCGGACTGACAGCGAGCAGGCAGGAACGCAGCGTTTCGATCTCCGGACAATCCGCCGTGCCGAGCGGGGCGATCAGAAAACCGTTCTCCAGAGGGTCGCAGCGGTAGCCCGGATGGCGCCGCAGGCTACCCTCGATCAGCACATCGATCTTGCCTTCGAGCAACTCGTGCAGGCCTGCCGGCTGACTAATGCGGGCAGCGACCTGCGGTTGAGCCCGGCGGAATTGCGCGAGGCGCCTCCGCAAATCGTCGATGTCGACTGAGCCATGTACCCCGATATGCAACAGGTTCGTGATGCCCTCGGGCTTGAGCTCGGCGGTCGCCTCGGCAATACGACCAAACGCTTTGCGTATCGGGATCAGATAGGCTTCGCCGGCGGGAGTCAGCACCACCTGCCGTGCCAACCGCTCGAATAATTGCACGCCCAACCGCTCCTCCAGCAGGCGAACCTGTTGGCTGACCGCGCCTGCAGTGACGTGCAGCTCGTGCGCGGCCTGCTTGAAGCTGAGGTGGCGAGCCGCCGCCTCGAAGGCGCGCAGGGCATTGAGAGGCGGCAGCAGGTAAGTCATGGCTGGCTCCGGGAGGTGCGGCCCGCAAGCATGCATGAGGCCCACTCGGGCGACAAAGGAGAAATCCTGCTTTGTCGCAGGCGAAGCCCGTCCATACGGATGGCAGCCTTCGCGCCCGTCAATGGATTTCTCCAGCGCCGACCGAAATGCCCTCGATCGAGACCTCGTATTCCTGGATCCGCCTCCTCGCCTCGATCACTCTCAGTACATTGGGCTGCGTTGGCCTGTGGTCTTTGGCCGTTGCATTGCCGGCAGTGCAGGCGGATTTCGGCGTGCAACGGGCCGGAGCTTCTCTGCCCTACGCGCTCACGATGATCGGCTTCATGATCGGCGGCATCACGGTCGGCCGGCTTGCGGATCGCTTCGGCATCCTACCGCCATTTGCCGGTGGCACGATCCTCATGGGCTCCGGTTACATCCTGACGGCTTACGCCCCGACCCTGCCCGCATTCGCCGTCGTCTCCGGTCTGACCATCGGCCTTGGCAGCGCGGCGAGCTTCGCACCGTTGGTGGCGGACGCCTCGCTTTGGTTCGATCGGCATCGCGGCCTCGCTATCTCCTTGGCCACTATTGGCAGCTCTCTTTCCGGTGTGGTCTGGCCGCCGATCATCCAGCACTTTATCGCTGAGGTCGGTTGGCGGCACACTCATATCGGCATCGGCATCTTCTGCATGGCCACCATGCTGCCGCTCGCTCTCGTTCTGCGGCGGCGGCCCGTATTCCACAAACCGGCCATGGAAGCTGCAAGCGCCGGCAATGCCAACCAGGCCATCGGCTTGCCGCCCAATGTCGCACATGCCCTCCTGACCCTCGCCGGCCTGTGCTGCTGTGTGGCCATGGCGATGCCGCAGGTCCATCTGGTCGCCTACTGCGCCGATCTAGGCTACGGCCCAGCGCGCGGCGCCGAGATGCTGGCTGTCATGCTCGGCTTTGGCGTGGCGAGCCGTCTGATCTTCGGCTGGGTGTTCAGCCGCATCGGCGGCTTGCGGACCCTGCTGCTGGGCTCCGTCATGCAGGCCATCGCTCTCGCGCTCTATCTGCCTTTCGATGGGCTCGTCTCGCTCTACGTCATTTCGGCCACTTTCGGTCTGGCGCAGGGTGGCCTTGTGCCGAGCTACGCGGTGATCATCCGCGAACTGTTCCCGGCGCGGGAAGCCGGTCTTCGCGTCAGCCTTGCCATATCGACCACGCTTGCCGGCATGGCGCTCGGCGGTTGGCTGGCGGGGGCGATCTACGACTGGACCGGCTCCTACGCCGCCGCACTCATCAATGGCATCGGCTGGAACATCGTGAACATGGTGATCGTCATTTGGCTGTTGCGGCAGACGCTCGGGCGCGTTGCGCTAGCGTCGAGATGATGGAGTATGTCTCGACTCAGAGTCGGCTATTGGCCCAGAGCGGTCTAAACGCTCAGTGGCACAGCCCAAACCCATCCTTGCCACTGCTGGCCGGTTGAGGTGCGCAATGTAAAGTCGCGCGATGGGTCGCGCACCAAGTTCAGTCTCGTCATGACAGCCTGAGATCGGAGGTTATCGGGGCTCGTGTACGATATTATCTCACTCAGCCCCACGTCACGAATAGCGTGACGGAGAGCGGCCCTGGCGCTTTCCGTGGCGTAGCCATGTCCCCAGGCCGCACGAACGAGCCGCCAGCCGACTTCGAAATGCAGCCCCAGCGGATGATCCTTGGATAGTCGAGGCATCACACCTGCGTAGCCGATAAATGCACCACTTGAATCCTCAACCGCCCATCGCGAGACACCGTGCTCGCGCTCGGCTACGCAGTATCGCTCGAACTTCAAATGGCTCTCTGACCGATCAATAGGCCCTCCGAGATCTGCCATTACTTCAGGATCGGCGTGCATCAATGCGAACGCTTCGCGGTGGCAATCATCCCACTTGGTGAGTATGAGGCGTCGAGTTCTGAGCATGCTGTTCCAGAACGAGCCGGGGGGCGATCCTATGTGCATACTCTTGCATGCTCCGGGTGCTGAAGCGAATTTGCAGAAGCATGACGCACTTCTCCTGCTGGCCCATCGCAACCGATCGCTGCACCGTAGTTGGCGGTAGCTACCCGGCGCACTAGCGACATGATCGGTACCGGCGCGATCGACGATTTTGACCCATTGCGGAAATAGCAGGCACCCAGATTGCGCAGTGTCACCTCGTCTGCTTAAGCTCGTCACGTCACACGGATCAACGCCGTGAAGAACTTGATCGACGTTCGACAGGTCTCCACGGGTCAAGGCTAAGCACGACCAATCGACGGAACCTGAGCGAGTTCACCATGGATTATTTCGGCATTCTGCTGACTATCGCGGTAGTCCAGTTCCTTGGGGCCGCCAGTCCCGGGCCAAACTTCATGATCGTGACGAGTTATGCAATCAACGGCTCACGCCGGCTGGCTTTGCTTGCAAGCTGCGGCATCTTGTTGGCAACTCTCACTTGGGCTCTACTGGCTGCAACCAGTGTTGGCGTCGTGATGTTGCGAATGCCGTATGTGTATCAAGCTCTGCAATTGGCAGGAGCGCTCTACTTGATTTGGTTTGGGGGAAAACTGCTGATTGGAGCTCTTCGCGAAAATTCTGCGGTGAAGCAGGGCGCAAACAAGCAACCTCATTCTGGGATGCTGGCGCTTCGGGCAGGCTACACGACCAGCATGACCAATCCAAAATCTCTGGCGTATTATACTAGTATCTTCGCGGTCGTGATGCCAAAAGACTCGCCGGACTGGCTACTGGCTGCGGCCGTATCCACCGCCATTCTTGTGTCAGCAGCTTGGTGGGCTTCAGTTGCGATATTTCTTACAGTTCCTCCAATCAGGAGCTATTATGAACGTGCGCAGCGCGGCATAAATGCCGTAATGGGGGGGCTTCTGGTGTGCCTTGGGCTCCGCCTAGCACTCACTCGTTAGCCCGATGATCAAAGGCGAACTCTTTGATATGTGCGCCTCTGATGTGATGCAGCGGCGAGCAAGTCAGATAAGGAGCGCGGCGGTAGCGTACCCTATGCGCCAATTGGTTGCGAGCTGAGTTGCTTGGTCATGAATAAACTAAGTGGATCTGGTTTGTAGGCGCCGAAAGGTGGGCACTCGATGTAACCAGATGCACGATAGAGACCGATTGCCTCTGGTTGTCTTACTCCAGTCTCCAAGCTGATGCGATAAATATGCCGACTTAGCGCGATCTCTTCGAGGGTTTCCACCAAGTGACGTCCGAGACCAGCTCCGCGGGCATTCGAGCGCACGAAGAGACGCTTCATCTCTGCGTGCGCAGGGGCAAAAGTTTGAAATGCTATAGACCCCACCAGTTGACCATTGAGGCGAGCCGTCAGGAATAGCGTGCCCGGCCCAGCGAGAGCACTAGCGTCTACGAGGTGATTGCTCTCAGTTGGATATCGCTCTTGCATATAAGAATCCGACTCCGCAATTAACTTGCGAACTTCTGGATGGCGCGGATCCTCTGGGCCAATACTGAAGTTTGCTGCGCTCATCCAAGTTGCCCCAACATTGCCTCTCCTCGACCCATCCCATTGTCCCCATGGAAGCTTGGACGTATATCCGCGTGGTTTGCACCAGCGCGATTGGCCCTACACGTCGGTTGCAGGCGGGTCCTGTGCAGTCCACTCGTCAGCGCGACGCACATCATCGATGACCTTACTTATGACCCGTTTCGGGCATGGGCGAACCCAACGCGTTGCTATCGGATCAGCGACTTGAACATCGCAATCGCCTCTGCAACCTCACTCTCTTCGAGCTTGAGCGCAGCTGTTCGAACATGGACCTCGAAAGTGACAAGCCCATCGACTGGATTGGGTGGGGTGAGTTCGTAGAGCCATAAACCCATTCGCCGCGCAACTTCGTCGCGTGCTGCGGCCATCTTCTCGCGGCGTCCACCAAGTATGACCTGGAAGGCATTCGTGTGCGGAGGGTCTGGCGTAACGCGCAAGCCGTCGATACGCGTAATGGCTTTGGCAAGGTCGCGTGCCTTGGTACGGAACGCCGGCATCAAAGATAGCCGCTCCTCTAGGCCTTTGAGTGCCGCCAAATGAAAGGGGAACTCGCCCGGAAGCCGTTGCCCAAGGCGCCGCTGCCAAGTCTTAGCCTCCGAGATGAGGTCGGCTGGGCCGAGCAAGACTGCGCCGGCTAGGCCGCCGAGGCCTTTGTAGAGTGAAACGTAGAGGCTATCGAAGAGCTTGGCGATGTCCGGTAATGGACGATCGAGGTGCGGTTGAGCCTCCCAGATCCGCGCGCAATCGCCGTGGAAAGGTACGCCCAGTGTCCTCAAGCGCTGTGAAATCGATGTGAGATCCGACCAGGGAATGACAGGGCATCCGAGCGGGCGCAGTGCCAGCTCGATACTTGCCACACCCAACTGCGTCGGCAGCGTATCGATGTCTGACGGCGATGTCTGCCGGTCGTAATCACCGAAAGCCACGGCATTCAACCCGAACACATGTGCGTAGGCCTTCCCCTCCCATTGCTCGACGTGGGATCGAGGATGCACGGCGATCGCGTGGAATCCCCGCCGCTCGCACCAAAGCTTGAAGGCAATGTTCTGAGCGGTCTTGCCTGAGGGCATGAACACGGCGGCTTCACAGCCGAGCAGCGAGCGCACTCTCTCCGCCAATTGGTCAGCCCACGCCCCATGCCCTAGGGTTTCGACTAGGGCGTCGCCTGCGTAATCAGCCAAGCCGCGCAATACATCGGCGGCGCGTACCGGAAGGTCGTACGAGAGGTGCTTTGCGCAGGCGTGCTTCAGGACGGCGGACATTCATCGCTCCTTTTCTGCGGCCTCGACATTACTGAGCATCACGCCACGTCGTCTACTGGCCCATTGCGACGTGGCAACCCGTTGCCGCCTATGTCTGTTCGTGGAGGTTGAGCGGAATCTGCCGTCCGGTGGTCGAACCGATGCTGCTGACCCCTTAGCGGAACAAGGCGAAGGCTTAGCAGCTGCCTTCGCCTCATTGTCTGGAGTTGCGTTCAGTCGGCGGGCCCCGCGAACAAGATGAGATTGCCATCAGGATCGAGGATAATGAAGTTCCGCGCGCCCCAAGGCTCTTTCTTGAGCCCTTGGTGGAAGCTCACGCCGGCGGATTGGAACTCCAGGAAGAGCTGCTTGATCTCTGCTGCCGAATCCACCGTGATCGAGGCCGACAGCAACTGCTCGCGCTCGCGAATATCCCCGACAAAGACCGGCTCGCAAACACGGCGCAGGCAAAGCCGCGCATGGTCCCGCTTGACCAAGCCGTAGTACGGCGGTTCGCCGTAGGCAAACTCCACTGCAAATCCGAGTTTAGAAGTGAAGAAATCGCACGACGCCTTGAAGTCAGCGACGTAGAGTACGGCTTCCGTCCTGCTGAGGATCGTACGTGCCGTTGTCTGCTTGACCTGAGTATTCATGGCTAGGGCTCCTGCCTTGAGCGCCTGCCATCCCTCGAACCCCAATTGGCGTGCCACAAGCTCCTGTGCGTCGCTGAGCTTGAACGTCGCCTCCAACACCTGATGGTCATCCAGGTGCTGAAATCGAGGCAGTGAGGCTCTGATCTCCGCGGCGACTGGATGATATCGCTCACGATGCCAGCGCAGATACTGCTTGGCCTGCTTCTTCAGGTTTTCGAGATTCGGCATGGGCGCAACTACGGTTCGCGGATCGTAGGTGGGCATAGCCCCTTCGGCTTCTACCGATGCGCCCTACTGCAACTCTGTCAAAATGCCAGCGTCGAGGGCAGACTGTCAACGGCAGCGATGTCCCTTGTTGGCTCTTCGAGTCGTCTCGCTTGCGTCCGGTTCCGGTAAGCAGCGGAAGGCGCCGGTCGGCAGCGACGCAAACTCTGCTTAGCTCCGGATCGAAACGCGGACCATTGCTCGGTCAGCCGGCTTGCCAGATGAGTGCTGCGGTGCCGATGACCATTTCGGAGCCGATCGGTCCGAAGTAGCGGCTGTCAAAACTGTCGGGAGTGGCCCCGAGTAAGAAGACCTCGCCGGCGCGCAGCGTCCGGCAACCCTGCCAGCGGGGCAGTGGACGTGCACGATGGTCTGTTGCGAGGGCCAGCGCGGCGAGCTTGTGGCGAACGAAGATGTGCGCGCCGAACCGGCAGACGCGGTCGCCGTTCGTCGCGGCAACCGGCTTGAGCAGATAGGCTGTCGCTGAGAGATAACTGCGCCGAGCGGCGAGCTGCGCGGCGCTGGATGGCAATCGAGCAACAACGATGCTGCCGGCCGAGGATGGGGCAGAAGTGATCAGGTACAGCCCGAGTGGGACGCTTGGCGTTGTGTTCCAGAGAAACATCGGCCGCTTGCCAAGATAGAGCACGGCCAGAAGCGCCAGCACGGCCGCTGTCGCGATGAGGATCGACCATCGCGCGCGCCTGCGCCGGCGTGACGCCGTCGCCCATGCGTCGAGCTCGGCGCGATGATAGAGAACCCGGGGGCCCGATCGAGCGAACGCCGGTCCGGCCCCTCGCAGACGCAGACGGCGGAGCGTGTCCGGTTGCACATTGAGTAAGCTGGCGGCTTCAGCGGTCGTCAGGGTGGCAGCGGGCTTGTCCTGATCATCCATTGGCCTCGCCCTTCTCTCCCGACGTCTTTCTCAGGCGGCGGCCCTTGGACCAGGCGTTGAGTTCGGCGCGGTGGTAGAAGACGCGATTGCCGTGCTTCCGGTATAGCGGTCCCGTGCCGTCACAGCGCATGTTCTCGAGCGAGTGTGGCTTGAGGCGGAGCACCACCGCAGCCTCGGCGGTTGTGAGCAATTGCGAGCTGCGCCGTCGGATCATGTGGACCTCTCACAGCGAAGAAGCCCCCCGGTTGATCATCGGCGAGATGGGCGACGACCGGGTATGTCGGAGTTTTGGGATGACCCGCGACACCCTTAGGCGTTGAGAAGGTCGACGTAGCCGCCGTCGCGTAGATCTTGGCCGACGGCATAGGCGCGGCGCAGATGCTCTCTAAGGGGATTGCTGTCCCGCGTCCATCGAGTTTCCCGCATGCGATGGGGATAGAGCACCTTGGCGATGTCCTGATAGGTGGCGCCAAGTGCCTTGCCGTCGAGGCAGGCAAGTCCGTCGCGGCGTAGGATGCGCCATAGGGAGCGATCGATGGTGTGTTCTGGCCGGCGCATGAGGTGCTCGAAGATGACGACGGACTGCACGACGTCGGCGGGATTCGGCACACCGTCATACTGAAGGGTCACATCGACTGGGCACCGCAAGACTTGAGCACCCCGGCAGTGTAGTGTGAGTGCGTGCTTCGAATCCCGCAGCATGACAAGCTGTGTTTGTCCCGGTCCTGCGGTGACGTGCACCGACGTCTTCAGATGGCCAAATGAGAGATGGGGCGCCGCGGGATCGGCTGCGTGTCGCGTTGCAACCTGGATGGTTGGCGCCGCGGAAGCGCTGTGCCAAGTGATCGGTGCCTCAAGCGCCGTGATCGTTGGGTCGACGAAAGGAACAGAGCAGCCAGCGTGTGGCGAGGTGCGCACGCTTGCGTGCGCGCGTGAGATATAGCCCTGAGCGCAGTCGAATCGGAGGTGTGAGGCCTGCACGGCTCAGTTGGAAGTCGCGCTGATAGAGCGGTTGGCGGCGGAGATACTCCCAGGCGAGGTCGCTGTGGCAAAGCTCGAGTGCGTAGTCGTAGGCGTTGGGCGCAGGTGGCCATCGCGCCGGCCCGACGTAGTGACGGGGATGTGCCATCCGCTCAGCTCCGGGGATTGATCGTTAACAGACGGTAGTTGGACCAAAGCGTATCGGCCAGCTGACCGATGTCTCGGTTCGCTGAGCCGCGGAGAGCTCTGAGCCCACGCCGAGATCGCCGCGGCAAAATCCAATTCCTGGTCTGCTGTCCGGCGATATCGACCTCAGTGCCCCGCACCACAGTCGACATTGACTGCGGGCACAACACCCTTCGCGCGGACTTCCCCCGGTTTCCTCCGCGCTCCTTCCGCTTCCTTCGTTTCCCTTGCTTTCCCTATGGGCGGCAACAGCGACCGCGCTCATGCTCAGAACCGATCCACTACTGGCTCATGAGAACCCGCATGCTGGACCGCACATACGCCCTGGAAGCCGTTGCAGCCCTGTCGCTCGCCATCGTCTGCCTGTGGGCTGGCACCCAATGGGCCGCGGCGATGCTCGCCTATCAGCCGGCGCTCGGGACAGCATGGATCGATATTCTCGGCATCAAGATCTACGCGCCGTGGCAGGTGCTCTCCTGGTGGATCGCCTTCGACCACCAGGCGCCTGATGTGTTCGCGCGAGCCGGCGCCGTTGCTGCAGTCGGGGGACTGCTTGGCGGCGCGGTCGCGCTTGGGGGAGCCGCCCGGCGGGCGAGCCGCAGGACCGTCGCGACGACCTATGGCTCTGCCCGCTGGGCGGACGCTTCCGACGTCGCCGGAGCACACCTGCTCGACGATCGTGGTGTCGTTCTCGGCCTCCATCACGATCGTTACCTGCGACATGACGGCCCCGAGCATGTCCTCGCCATCGCACCCACGCGGTCCGGGAAGGGTGTCGGCCTGGTGCTGCCGACGCTGCTGACTTGGACTGGCTCTGCGGTCATCCACGACATCAAGGGCGAGAACTGGGCCCTGACCGCCGGCTGGCGCTCCAGGTTTTCTCATTGCCTGCTGTTCGATCCGACCGATCCGCGATCGGCGCGGTTCAATCCGCTGCTGGAGGTGCGCAAAGGCGTCCACGAGGTACGCGACATCCAGAACATCGCCGACATCCTGGTCGACCCGGACGGCGCCGCAGGAGCGTACGTTGACCGGACTCGCGGTGCTGATTCAGTCCGCGGAGCTCGTCGCGGCCTTGTCGCCCTACACCCTCGAAGGCGCCTACGGCAGGCTTCTTGACGGCTCCTCGGAGCAGATTGCCACGACCGATGTCCTGCACGTCGAGCTGGAGCCGCTCATGGGGCATAAGGCGCTGATCCCGCCGGTGCTCACCTACCTCTTCCATCGCCTCGAGGCCCGCTTTGACGGGCGCCCGACGCTGATGGTGTTGGACGAGGCGTGGACCTTTCTCGACGATGCGCTGTTCGCCGCCCGTATCCGCGAATGGCTCAAGACCTTGCGGAAAAGAAATGTCGCCGTCGTGTTCGCGACGCAATCGCTCGCCGATGTCGAGCGCTCGACCATCGCGCCGGCTCTGATCGAAAGCTGCCCGACGCGCATCTTTCTACCCAACGATCGCGCGCTGGAGCCACAGACACGGGGCGTCTACGAGCGCTTTGGGCTCAATGCGCGCCAGATCGCAACGCTCAGCGTCGCAGCGCCGAAGCGCGACTACTATGCCCAGACCGCGCGCGGCAATCGGCTCTTTGAGCTGGGCCTCGGACCTGTCGCGCTCGCACTATGCGGATCGTCTTCACCCGACGACCAACGGCTCATCGATCAGTGTCAGCGGAGCGCCGGATCGGACGGGTTCGCGGCCGACTTCCTCGCCGCCAAGGAGCTCCCGTGGACCCGGGAGCTGCTCCAGCGCTGGCGTCCAATAGCAACGCCGCCTCCGCTTCCCAGATCCGTGGCTGCCCGACCGCAGGCGGTGAGCGCCGCGCCGCCCGAGCCCCGACCGCTGCAATTGCCGCAGGCGCACGTTGCTTCTGACAAAATGGCAAACGCAGCCAACACCACACCGCCGCACCGATTCGCGCCAGCAAGCGATGGGCCGATCCTTCCGGGTCTCCCTGGCGGCAGCTCGATGCCACAACGGTTGTCGCCATTCCGCGTCCCCCCGTCCAAGGTCAAGAGGAGCACGCGATGACTGCTTTACGCCGAGCACTTCTCGCGACGCCAATCGCCGTCACAATTCTGGCCAGCACGCCAGCACCGTCTATCGCCCAGTTCACCGTGTTCGATCCGACCAACTACAGCCAGAACCTCCTCACCGCTACGCGCGCACTGGAGCAGATCAACAATCAGGTGCGCGCTCTCCAGAACCAGGTGCAGATGATCCTGCGCATGGATCAGAACCTGGTCGCGCTCGGGTCGACGATCTCGCCCGACCTGCAGCGCACGCTTGCTGGCATCCAGACCCAACTCCGTGCCGGCGAAGCCATCGCGCTCCGACTCGAAGCGACGCAAGCTAACTACGAGCGGTTGTTCCCGCGCCAGGTTTCAAGCGCTCTGTCTTCCGACGACGTCGTGCGCAACGCCCGCACGCGATGGGAGGAGGAACATGCGAGCCTGCGCCGTGCCGCGCTGCTGCAGGGCCAGATTGCCGACAGCATCGGCGCTGATACGACTCTGCTCGGCGATGCCATGGCTCGCTCTCGCAATGCCGGGGGAGCGCTCGAAGCAACCCAGGCCGGCAACGAGCTCACCGGCCTTTCCGTCAAGCAGTCCCTCGCGCTGCAGGGCCTGCTCGCTGCGCAAGCCCGTGCCGAGACCACGGCCCGTGCCCGCGAGCTCGCTACCGAGGACGAAGCCCGCCAGCGCTTCAAGTCGTTCGTCGGAACGGGGTCCGGATATGGAGCACGGCGATGAGGTCCGCGATCGTCGCTGCGCGAGCAGGCTACCGCCCGCACTCGTATTGTGTCGGAGACGCGCCTTCGGCACGATGGGGAAGTGTCCCCCAAGTCCGCTCCTTTCTGAGATTGAGAAAGACGGGGAGTGTGAGGGGTGTCCCCTCACGCGGGGCACGGGGCAGCAGTCCCGTTTGCGGAGCAATTCCTCACCACCGTGGCCGACGGCGACGACAATAGCCGCCGTCTGACCTTCCAACTCTGACACGGCCAATGGCGAAGTGTGTTTTCGCCCGACGGCGGAGCGTTGCCCGGAGCACTTCGATGGATGATCTTGCGATTATTGACCGCTTCACGGAGACCTTCTCCCGCTATATCGACAGTGGCTTCGGCCTGCTCGCCGGCGACGTGGCGTTCCTCACCACAGTGCTGGTGACCATCGACATCACGCTCGCGGGCCTGTTCTGGGTGCTGATGGGCGAGGATAATGTTCCGGCCCAGCTCATCAAGAAAGTGCTCTACGTCGGCTTCTTCGCCCTGTTGCTCAACAACTTCAGGGGGCTTGCCGACATCATCTTCCAGTCGTTCGCAGGCCTCGGGCTCAAGGCGTCCGGTGCTTCGCTGACCGCGGCCGATCTGATGCGGCCCGGGTTCGTGGCGTCGACCGGCTTCACGGCGTCGAAGCCGTTGCTGGAGAAGGCCGGCGAGCTGATCGGCTTCACAACGTTCTTCTCCAACTTCGTGACCATCGCCGTGTTGATGCTGGCGTGGCTGATCGTGCTGCTGGCGTTTTTCGTGCTGTCGGTGCAGCTCTTCATCGCCATCATCGAGTTCAAGCTGACGGTGCTGGCGGGCTTCGTGCTGGTGCCGTTCGCGCTGTTCGGGGCAACGGCGTTCCTTGCCGAGCGTGTACTCGGCAATGTGATCTCGTCCGGCATCAAGCTGATGGTGCTGGCCATCGTCGTCGGCATCGGCGCGACGCTGTTCGGAGAGCTGATCCGGCCGACGGGCGAGATCACGCTGACGCAGGCCGCGTCCTGCATACTGGCGGCGATTGCGGTATTCGGGCTCGCGATCTTCGTGCCGGCATTGGCATCGGGGCTCATCTCCGGTGCGCCGCAGCTCGGCGCTGGCGCCGCAGTCGCCACCGCCGTCGGGCTCGGTGGTACTGCCGTTGCTGGCACCATGGCGACGACCGGCGCTGCACGCCTTGCCGGACGTGCTGCAGGTGGAAGTGTCAAGGCTGCGGCCGCGCTCTCAGGCCGCGTCGGCGCGGCGTACGAGACGGCGGGCATGTCGGGCATCGCGCGTACCACCATCACGGCGCCGGCGGCGCGCATGGGGCAGACTGCGACGGCGCCGGTACGCGATGCCTACCGGCAGGGTGCGGCTCAGGGCTATCGCGATACCGGTGCATCTGCGCCCAGCGACGGAGGACCGCCCTCGTCATCGCCATCCGGACCACCGGCGTGGGCGCAAAGCCTGGCGCGCCGGCAGACCATGACCCAGGCCGGAATGATGGCCGCTCAGGCATTACGTGCGGGCGATCAGTCCGCCGCGGGCGGGGCTCCCGATCTCAAACCGAAGAGCTGAGAGGAGGCACATATACAATGTCCTTCAAGCGATCGAACCTGCGCTACGGCGAGACACCGGATCCGGTGACGCCCTACCAGAAGGCGGCCCAGGTCTGGGACGAGCGCATCGGCAGCGCCCGCGCACAAGCGCACAACTGGCGGCTAGTGGCGATCGGCAGCCTGGCGCTATCGCTGCTTCTTGCCGCGGGATTGTTGTGGCTCGGGCGCTCCGGCTCGACTCTGCCTTACATTGTCGAGGTCGATCCGCGGGGCGGTGCGCGCGCCGTCGGCCCGGCCAAGGAATCCTACACGCCGAGTGACGCGCAGATCGCCTTTCACCTAGCGGCGTTCGTCGACAATGTGCGGTCGCTGTCGATCGATCCCGTTGTCGTGCGCCAGAACTGGCTCAAGGCGTACGACTTCGTCACCGACCGAGCGGCCGTGACGCTCAACGAGTATGCCCGCGACAACGACCCGTTCGCCAAGGTCGGTCGCGAGACCATCACCGTCGAGGTGACGAGCGTGGTGCGTGCCTCGGACAGCTCGTTCCAGGCGCGCTGGCTAGAGCGCGTATTCGAAGGTGGTGCCGCGAAGGATACGCGGCGGCTCACCGGATTGTTCTCGATCATCATCACGCCGCCCAAGACAGTGGAAGCGGTGCGCAAGAATCCGCTCGGCATCTACGTGCACACCTTCAACTGGTCGCAGGACGTGCAGGCGGGAGGCGCCAAATGAGCCGTCACTCCTGTCTTATCCTTGTCGTCGTTGGATCGGTCGCCACTCTGACCGCCTGTACCCTGCCGGTCCGGGTGCCTGAAATCCCGATCCTTGACGGCGCGGCCTTCACCCCGGCTAAACGCGAGCCCGAGCCCAAGCGGGACGTGCGGTATGTCGAAGTCCCGACGCCGCTTCCTCTTCCCGGACAGCTCAAGCCGGTCGGCAAGGAGGCTGAAAAGAAGAAGGATGCTCGGCCACCGACCGAGCGCGTGACCGGCGCCAATGCAGCGGCGCGCATGGAGCCGGTGAAGGACGGTTACATCAATGCCATCCAGGTGTATCCCTACACCAAGGGCGCGCTGTACCAGCTCTATGCCGCCGTCAACCAGGTCACCGACATCGCGCTCGAGGCCGGCGAGAAGCTGGTGTCCGTGTCGGCCGGCGACACTGTGCGGTGGGTGGTCGGCGACACGTCGAGCGGCGAGGGCAAGGAGGCCCAGGTCCACATTCTCGTCAAGCCGATCGGCGCCGACCTCGAGACCAACCTCGTCATCACCACCGATCGGCGCACCTATCACCTCGAGATGCGCTCGAGCGAGAAGACGTACATGGCCTCGGTGTCGTGGACCTATCCCGCCGCCGAGCTTGTCTCGCTCAAGAGGCAGCGCACCGAGGCGGAGGCCGCAGCTGTTGCCGACACCGGCATCAATATCGAGCAGTTGCGCTTCCGCTATCGCATCGAAGGCGACGCGCCATGGAAGCCCGTGCGCGTGTTCGACGATGGTGCCAAGGTCTACATCCAGTTTCCGTCCGGGCTCGCCCAGAGCGAGGCACCGCCGCTGTTCGTCATCGGCTCCGACGGCAAGCCGGCCCTCGTCAACTACCGCGTGCGCGGGACGACCTACATCGTCGATCGCCTGTTCGCCGCCGCCGAGCTCCGGCTCGGCACGACGCCGCAGCGCATCGTGCGCATCGTCCGCACCGATGCCGTGTGGCGGGAGACCCGGTCATGACGGATGGGGATCAAGGCGGAGCGGATAAGCCAAAGGTCGAACCTGAGGCGCTGGAATTGCGTGCCCGGCCGCAGCCGGTCACGCGCATCAATCGCAAGGTGCTGATTGGTGGTGCCGCCGTCGCTCTGATGCTGATCTCCGGTATTGTCCTTGTTGCGCTCAAGCCGCCGACCTTCCGGGGTGCCGACCGCCAAGAGCTGTTCAACGTCGAGCACAAGCCGATCACCGACGGGCTCGGTAAGCTACCGTCGAGCTATGACGGGGTGCGGTTGGAGAAGAAAGCCGACGCGCAGCCCTTGCCGTCAGGTGTCCCCCAGCTCAAGGCGCCCGCTGGCGACGACGTGGATGAAATCGAGCGCATCGACAAACAACGCCTGGCTCGTATGGCCGGGCAGGCACGAGAGAGCCAGGTGTTCTTCCGCCTCGCACTCAAGTCACCGCTGCAGGAGACGCCGAGCGCAGTGAAAGCCGTGGAGTCGGTGTCGCGTCCATCGCCCACAAGCGACCTCGCGACATTGACGACTCTCCGCGCTGCCGAGAAAGCACGCGCCCTTTCCGGGGACACGGATCTGTTGGGCGGCGACACGAGCGATCAGACGCGCAAGCTCTCGTTCCTGAACAGCAAGCCCGAGACCCAGATCTACAATCCGCACGCGCTGCAGACGCCGGCCTCGCCGTATCAGCTGATGGCGGGCACCATCATCGCCGCCAGCCTGGTCACCGGTCTCAACTCCGATTTGCCCGGCTTCGTGATCGCCCACATCACCGAGAACGTCTACGACAGCGTCTCCGGCCGGCATCTCTTGATCCCGCAGGGCGCGCGCCTCGCCGGCAAGTACGACAATATCGTCGCCTTCGGCCAGGAGCGTGCGCTCGTCGTCTGGCAGCGTATCATCCTGCCCGACGGATCGTCGATCGTGATCGACAATCTCCCCGCGACCGACACGGGCGGCTACGCCGGTCTCGCAGACGAGGTCGACCTCCATACTTGGAAGCTTCTGAAGGGCGTGGCACTGGCGACCGTGTTGGGCCTCGGCAGCGAGCTCGCATTCAACTCCTCCGACAGTGATCTCGTGCGCGCGTTGCAGTCGTCAACGCAATCGACCACCAACCGCGCCGGCCAGCGCCTTGTCGAGCGCCAACTCAACGTGCAGCCGACCATCACCGTCCGACCCGGCTGGCCGCTGCGCGTGATCGTGCACAGAGACATCGTGCTCCGGCCCTATCGACCCGCGCCAACACCGTGACCACCAACCTGGGAGAGCTACTGTGAGCTTACCGACGATGATCCGATCTTACTTACGCTGGCCGATACAGCCCGTAAGGGCACTATCGTCCCATATCGATCTGGTCGACTATCCGATCCGAACGCACGAGAAGCTGCGCTTTGCCGACACCGATCGCAACGGGCACATCTCCAATGCCGTGTTCGCGGTGTGCTGTCAGAACGCCCGTATGGAGCTGCTGTACGATCGAGGCCGGCTTCCGATACCCGCCGAGGCTCAGTTCGTCCTGGTACGCCTGGAGCTTGAGTTTCTTGGGGAGATGTACTGGCCCGGAATCGTCGAGATCGGCACACGGCTCGATCGCATCGGCCGCTCTTCGCTCGCTATTGCTCAAGGCCTTTTCTTGCAGGATCGCTGCGTCGCTCGCGCACATTCGACTGTAGTGCTGATCCATCAGTCGACACGGCGCTCAATGCCCCTGCCGCAGCAGACTATCGTTGCGCTCCAATCGATCGCGGAAGGCTTAGCATCAGCCCCTGACGTCACGACGGTTCTCCGTCACGAGCAACCCCTGAATGGACTCCAAAAGCAATTCACGGAGTGAAGCACAATGGCCGTTATTGGCACCTTCTCCGCCGTCAAGGATGGTTACGCCGGCACGCTACGCACGTTGACGATCAGCGCGAAAATCCGCCTCGTTGCCAACGATCGCAAGGACGGGACGAGCGGCCCCGACTTCCGCATCCTGACCGGCACCACTGAGATCGGGGCAGCATGGCGACGGACGAAACAGGGCACCGAGGACTCCTACCTTCTCGTCAAGCTCGATGACCCAACGCTCCCGCAGCCGATTTGGGGTGCGTTGCTCGAGGCGACCGAGGATGGCGTCGCGCGCCTCGTGTGGCGCCGGGAACGCAAGGACGAGACCTGATCCGCGCCGTTACCCAGCAACTCGTCCGGAGCGTCTGATTCATGTCGCGTGCCCGTCTTATCGCCTGCGTGCTGTTGCCGTTCGCGGCAGGCTATTTCCTGTCGTACCTGTTCCGCTCCATCAATGCCGTCATCGCTGCGGATCTGATGACCGAGCTCGGCATCAGCGCTGCTGACCTCGGGATGCTCACGGCCGTGTATTTCCTCGTGTTCGGCGCCGTCCAATTGCCGCTCGGTGCGCTGCTTGACCGCCTAGGACCAGGTTTCGTGCAGAGCGTCTTGATGCTGGTCGCCGCCGTCGGAGCTCTCGTCTTCGCGTCATCGAGCAGCTTCGCCGGGCTTGTGGCCGGCCGCGCCATGATCGGTATCGGCGTTGCCGTGGCGCTCATGGCCGGCATCAAGGCGATCGTCATGTGGTTCCCGCCTGAGCGCCTTGCTTTCGTCACTGGCTGGCTGGTCACGCTCGGCGCTCTCGGCGCGCTCGCCGCGACAGGGCCTGCCGAGCTGGCGGTTCAGGCAATCGGATGGCGCGGCCTCTTCATGGCCCTCGCTGGTCTCTCGGCCCTCACAGCGTTGCTGGTGCTGCTCGCCGTGCCGGAGCAGACAGTGGCCACGACTGCGCAACGCAACATCGCCGGCTACAGCGTCGTCTATCGCGATCCGCGCTTCTGGCGCGTTGCCCCACTCGCCGCGCT
This sequence comes from Hyphomicrobium sp. CS1BSMeth3, assembly GCF_900117415.1. GTDB lineage: Bacteria > Pseudomonadota > Alphaproteobacteria > Rhizobiales > Hyphomicrobiaceae. Next base: position 839,657 of record NZ_FPEI01000004.1, on the reverse strand, counting down.
TGGTGTCGCTGCGTCCTGGTCGCTGCAGGGCTTGTGGGCCGCGCCTTGGCTGCATGATGTCGAAGGCTTGGAGCGCACCGCGATCGTGCACCACCTCGGGGTGATGGCCGCCGCCCTCTGCGCCGGTGCGCTGCTCCTCGGCGCCGCCGCCGACTGGCTTCGTCGTGCCGGCGTCAGGACTGAGAGCCTTTTGCTCGCAACGTTCGGCCTTTCCATGCTTGCGCAGACGGCCCTTGTCCTGCGATGGCCCATTCCGACCCTTGTGCCGTGGACGATCATTGCCGCTGCCGGGGCGGCGACCGTGCTCACCTATGCCCTGATGGGCGCATATTTCCCGAAGTCTATGTCCGGCCGCGCCAACGGGGCCCTCAACCTGCTCCACGTCAGTGCAGCGTTTCTCTTGCAGTCGGGAACTGGTTTTGTCATCGCGCAATGGCCGCAAGTCGAGGGCGCCTATCCCGCCGAGGCGCACCGCGTCGCCATGGCCATTCCCCTCGCACTGCAGGTGTGTGCGGCAGCCTGGTTCGCAATGCCGCTGCGCCAACCCGGCGGGCGGCGCGTGCCACCGCGGTCGGCGTCCTCGGTCATGCTGCCGAGTGCATCAGCACGTGCGTTGACTTGGCGGCAACAAGCCCAGGCCATTCATCGGCGCAGCATTCTTTGGCGCCGCACGGCCATTGCTTCGATGTCGCTCACGATGGTGTTGGCGGTTGCCTTCGTCTTTTCGGGCAGCAGGTCCGGTGTCGAGGCAAGCCCTGCCGCCTCCGCGAGCGCGCACGTCGGCGTCCCCGCGCCTCTCTGGATTACGCGTCAGCCCACCTTCGGACCAAGCAGGCTGCATCACAACATGCAGGGAGATTGACATGTTGAAACACACCGCTGCGATCATTGTTGTGGCGATGGCACTCGAGAGCAACTTCCACGTGCCGGCGCGTCCATCGGAGAGACGATGAGGCTTCGACTTTTTCCCACTTCTTACACGGAGGCCTTTTTCATGATTCTGGCGGCGTCGGGTTTGCCAGTGAGGAGCCCCTCAGGGCCTCCTCCCAACTGGCAAGTTCGTCAAAGATTTGGTTCGATCTTTTTCCTGAGAGGTCCACCAACCGGGCGCACAGCAAAGGCGTGGACAATTCAACAACTCGGTGACGCCGATACGATCCTAGACCCTTTCATGGGATCAGGGTCAACGGGAGTGGCAGCATTGCAGTTGGGCCGCAAGTTTATCGGCATCGCGTGCGAGCGCATTGAGTCAGCGCAGATGCAGACAAGCCTATTCGTTGCGGAAACTGCGCCTGTGTCGCGCAGCGAGCAGGCCGCGCTGTTTTAGTGGCCAGACTCTCGTAGCGTGATCAAATCGCGCCTAGCGGTGCCGTGCCACCGCCTAAGTTCATCAACTGATGTCGTAAAGTTCGCCACGCGCGGCCCTAGGAGATCGAGGAGTATCTCGGTCTTAGTATCGGGAGGAAGTTGGAGAGCGTTAATCAGCGACCTATGGAAATTTTCTTCGGCATTCACAAGGCGTGCGAAGTTGTGTTCGTCAAAGATCGTTGCAATGTCGCTGTAATAGGATGCAGCCATCTGCTGGAGTGTCTTAGTGATTTCGCGGGCAGCATCTCGATTGGCCAAGAGGTCTTTGACGTAGGACGGCGCGCGCATACGGTTCCGCCATGGCAGGCTGTGGGCTTCCGCGAGGCGGTGAGCTTCGGTCAATACGGGCGCAACGTTGTTATCGAGAAATTTGAGCACTTCGCCGAGCTGCTTCGAGCGCTCTTCTCTCTCGTAAGCCGTCCACTCTCGTAGAACCGGCCTTGGTGAAGGCGGTGTGCCCGGAGGACCAACCGTTCGGGGCTTCCCTCCCGTAACGAAAGGCGAGAAAGCTTCAACAGCGGCACGTGCCAACTTTTGTGCCGTCTCATCTTTCTTGGGAGCTGGATAAAGGATGCGCCAACCCCACGCTGCCAGAACCCACACCACGCCTAATGTGAGCATGAGGCCGGCGAACACCAACAAGTTGCCTAGCCGTGTCAGTCCGAGATCAGCCCACCAAGTGATAGCGCCCCCAAGCGCGCTCAAAGCGAGTGTCGTAATCGCGCTTGCAACTATGTTGTCCGCGACTCCCCTACCACTAGGAAGCCAAGTACCCGAATCGGTTCGCATTCATAGATTTTGCTCAAGAACCATATCTGCCGATAGGGTTTCGCCCCAGCTACCCCCAGAAATCCAACACCCTCACACAGCCCGTGCGTCCATTTCTGTGCCTAAAGAAATGCCTAAGTGAGCGCGTCGCTGACGGCCCTTTGAAAGATAAGACGATTTCGGCGCAGCACGGTTAAGTTTCGGCATCGCAACAAAAAAGTGGACGCCTGTGGACGCGCATGGAAGTCGATCCGGTGGCCCTCGGCTCCACCAAAAGAAGAGCGCTAGCGAATGGCTCTCGTCGAGAGAGCTTTCCTCCCTCATCGGCGCGCTCCTGCAAACTGCCCCACATTTTTCTGCGCGGAAGCGAGTGGCTGCCGAGGGTTCAGCTCTGCGGCAGAAACCGCAGGCGCTGCTCCTTGAAGCGGCGAACGACGAAATCGTGCAGCACCGAGATGCGCCGGACCGTACTGGCATCCGGATGCGAGAGCAGGAAGTAGCTGCGCCGGAAGCTGATCTCGGGGAGCACGCGCACCATGTCGTCGAACGATCGGGCGGCGAAGTCGTGGAGCACGCCTATGCCGATGCCTGCTCTGACGGCCTCGATCTGGCCGACAACGCTCGCGCACCGGAAAATCCGAACAGCGTGCCTTTCGAGAATTGCTGAGTAGTCGAGCGCAGAGGCATAGGCGAGATCCTCTACGCCGGTGACCACGGTGTGATCTCGGACGGCCTCGGCCGTTGCAGGCGTGCCGTGGCGCGCGAGATAGCTGCGCGCCGCATAGATGCTCAAGGTGTAGTCGACCAGACGCACCACGACCAACCGCCCCTCGACCGGCCGATCCAGGACGATGGCGAGATCCGCTTCCCGCCTGGAGAGAGAGAACGTGCGCGGGAGCGGCACGAGCTCGACGATGAGATTGGGATGTCGGTGCGTCAGCTCGCCAAGCTCGGTCGCGAGAAAATAATTGCCGAGGCCGTCGGGCGCCCCGATCCGCACGGTACCGGACACCTCGTCCTCTTCGCGGTGGATGGCCTCGGCGACACCCAGGAGCTCGAACTCGATCTTCTCCGCCACAGGGAGCAAGCGGTCTCCGGCCGGTGTCGGAACGCAGCCCGATGGCCTGCGGTCGAAGAGCGGCGTGCCCAGGGCGAGCTCGAGCGCGTCGAGCCGGCGAGCCACAGTCGAGTGGTTCACCCCGAGCCGGCGCGCGGCGGCAAGGAGCTGCCCCTGGCGGGCAACGGCAAGGAAGATGCGGAGGTGATCCCAGTCCATGGCTCTAATTTCCGCACAACGATTGCCGAAACAAGAGGATTGATGTGCGCCATTCAACAATCAATCTGGGCACCGGAGACGTCAATGCCGCTGATCGCTCCGACGAGGGCCGACAGCAAGCTGGAGGTATCGGGATGCCCAAGGTCATCAGTCATTTCGTCGGTGGCGCCGAGTTCACGGGAACGAGCGATCGCTTCGCGCCGGTCTTCAACCCGGCGACGGGCGCACAGTCCGGGCGCGTCGCGCTCGCATCGCGCAGCGACGTCCGCACGGCCGTCGAGACAGCCGTGGCGGCGGCGCCCATGTGGATGCGGACCACGCCGCTGCGCCGGGCCCGCATTCTGAATGCCTTCCTGCGCATCCTGGAGCAGCGGACCGACGAGCTCGCCGCCGTGATCACGGCCGAGCACGGCAAAGTGCTGTCCGACGCGAAGGGCGAGATTCAGCGCGGCATGGAGGTGGTGGAGTTCGCCGTTGGCGCGCCGCAGCTCCTCAAGGGCGAGATCACCGAGAATGTTGGCACGGGCGTCGACAGCCACGCGCTGAGGCAGCCCCTGGGCGTCGTCGCCGGCATCACGCCGTTCAACTTCCCGGCCATGGTGCCCATGTGGATGTTTCCGGTCGCGCTCGCGTGCGGCAACTGCTTCATCCTGAAGCCATCGGAGCGCGATCCTTCGGCCTCGCTGCTGCTCGCCAAGTGGCTCAAGGAGGCGGGGCTTCCCGACGGCGTGTTCAATGTCGTGCAGGGCGACAAGGAGGCGGTCGATGCGCTCCTCAACGACCCCGACATCCAGGCGATCAGCTTTGTCGGATCGACGCCCATTGCCAGGTACATCTATGAGACCGCCGCGAAGACCGGCAAGCGTTGCCAGGCGCTCGGCGGTGCGAAGAACCATTTGATCGTGATGCCGGATGCGGATCTCGATCAGGCCGTCGATGCGATCATGGGCGCGGCCTACGGCTCGGCGGGCGAGCGCTGCATGGCCGTATCCGTGGCGGTGTCGGTCGGCGAGAAGACGGCCGACGCGCTGATCGCCAGGCTCGAGCCGAAAGTGCGCGCGCTGAAAGTGGGGCCCGGCACGGACCCCGAGGCGGAGATGGGGCCGCTCGTCACGAAGCAGCACCTGGAGAAGGTGCGCGCCTACGTCGATGCCGGCGAGGCAGAAGGCGCCAAGCTGGTCGTCGATGGGCGCCAACTGAAGCTGCAGGGCTATGAGGACGGCTATTTCATTGGCGGTACGCTCTTCGATCGCGTGACGACCGACATGAAGATCTACAAGGAGGAGATCTTCGGACCCGTCCTCTCTGTCGTGCGCGCCGACAGCTATGCCACCGCCGCCAAGTGGATCAACGAGCACGAATTCGGCAACGGCACCGCGATCTTCACGCGAGATGGCGATGCGGCGCGCGAGTTCGCGCAGGAGATCCAGATCGGGATGGTCGGCATCAATGTGCCGATCCCCGTTCCGATGGCCTTCCACTCATTCGGCGGCTGGAAAGCATCGCTCTTCGGCGATCATCACATGCACGGGCCGGAGGGCGTGCGCTTCTACACGCGCCTGAAGACGATCACTTCGCGCTGGCCGACCGGCATTCGGGCTGGCGCCGAGTTCGTCATGCCGACAATGAAGTAGCGGCAGTCGCCGAAGTGCCGCCGAGCATCAACGCGTCCGCGCCCGTCACATAGGGCGAGATCGGCAGTGATGCTCGGCCTGGCTTTGGGCCCTCTCAGATCGACATGGCCTGGCCGCCATTCACGTCGAGCGTCGCGCCCGTGACGAAACCCGCCTCTTCGGACGTGAGGTAGGCGATCGCGGCCGCAATATCCTCGACGCGCCCCTGGCGGCGCACCGGAATGGAGGCCAGCACGCGTGCGCGCTCCTCGGGCGAATGACGCTCGTTGAGAAAGCGCTCGACGCGCGGCGTGAGGATCGCGCCGGGGCACACGGTGTTGCACGTGATGCCGTCGGGGCCGAATTCCTGCGCGATCTGCAGCGTGAAGGCCTGCATGGCGCCCTTGGCCGCGACGTAGGGCGTGCCCGCGAAGAGCGAGCCGAACCGTCCGGCCTTCGAGCCCATGTTGATGATGCGGCCGTAGTGCGCCTTCTGCATGTACGGAATGACGGCGCGCGTCGCCCACACGCACGTCTTCACGTTGACGTCCATCACCTTCTGCCAGTCGTCATCCGACTGCTCGAGAAAGCGGAAGGGCACATGCAGCGAGCCGCCGATGTTGTTGACCAGGATGTCAATGCGGCCGTGGCTGTCGATCATCTCGGCAACGGCTTGATCGATCGCGCGCTTGTCCATCATGTCGAGCGCGCGGCCCGTGATGTTGAGGCCGCCGGCGGCGGCCTCCTTGAGCGCATCGGCAAGGAGCGTCGCATCGCGATCCCAGATCACGACGCGCGCGCCTTCGCTCGCGAGCCGTTGTGCGACGCCGAGACCGAGACCGCTGGCCGCGGCGGTGATCAGGGCCGAACGGTTCTCAAATCGGCGCATGGTCGGATGCCTCCTTGTGTCCGGCCTCGGGATCGACTTTCACGTCGATGACCACCGGGCCTCTCATTCTGTGGCCTTCTTCGATCGCATCGCGCAGCTCGCCCGGATGGGTCACGGTCATGCCGCGGCCGCCCAAACCTTCCGAGATCTTCGCGAAGTCGCAGTCGGCGAAATCAACGGCGATGCGGTTCGCGCCGAGATTGTCGCGCACCATGCCGAGGCCCGCATTGTTGTCGACGATGTACACCACGTCCAGGTTCTGCTGCACGCACGTGGTGATCGTCTGCAATGTCATCATGAAACCGCCGTCGCCCGCGAGGCAGGTCACGCGACGATTGGGCAGCACGAGCTTGGCAGCGGCGGCAGCGGGTGCGCCCCAGCCCATGGCGCCCGTGCCGCCCGCGACGAGGAACTGGTGCGGATGCGTGCTCCTGAGGCCGAAGGTGGCCCAGATGCGATTGGCGCCGGCATCGAGCGTGATCAGGTCGTCCTTGCCGATGAAGCCCTGCATGGCGCTGATGATATCGGCATGATGGACGCTGCCCTGTCCGGCCTTCAGAGCCGGCAGGCGATCGAAGTTCCACTTGTCGCGCAGAGTTGCGATGTGGGCGAGGCGTGCGGCTTTCTTCGCGGCGCCGAGGTCGAGCTTGGCGAGCTCCGCGATCACGTCGGCAACATCGGCCGTGATCGCGTGATCGACCGGATAGACCCAGCCGGCATTGCGCGGATCGATATCCACCTGCACGAGCGCCTGATCGCCGGGACGGATCATCGCGGGATCGCGGAAGCGCGTGTAGTCGGGCCCCATGCTCGCGCCGAGCATGACGATGAGATCTGCCGCGGCGACGGCGCGGTTGGCGCACGCGTGGCCCCACGTTCCCATCATGCCGACGGCGACAGGCGCGGTCTCGGCGATCACGCCCTTGCCGTTGTAGCTCGTCGCGACAGCGATACCGTTGGCGAGCGCGACATCCTGCAAGGCTTGACCGCTCTCGGTCATCGTCACGCCGTTGCCGGCGATGATCACGGGGCGCTCGGCGCGCGCGAGCATCTCGGCGAGCTTGCGAATGGCAGCGGGATCAGGACGCGGCGGCGTGTAGCGGTGATAGCCGGCCGAAGGATAGAGCACGGGCTTCATGTCGGGCGGCGCTTCCGCGCGGATCATCGGCGTCTTCATGATGACGGCCGCAGGACCCATGCGCGGCAGGCTCGCGTGCTTGATCGCCATCTGCACGCCGTAGACGGCTTCCTGCGGCGCGGTCGTGTACGTGCAGTACTTGGTGATCGGCTTGAGCGAGGCCATGGCATCCGCGCCGGCATAGTCGCCGGTCATGGTTTGATAGACGCCCATCTGCCCATAGCCGTCGTAGTCGGAGGTCTCGGTCAGCACGACCATCGGCGAGCCGGAGAAGTGCGCTTCCAGAATGCCCATGCCGCCGATCGTCGTGATCCACGGTCCCTGGCCCATGAGCACCGACGGGCGACGCAGCAGGCGGCCGGCCGTCTGCGCCATCACGGAGGCGATCCACTCCGAGCGCGTGAGGACCACGTTGAGCTTCTTCTCCTGCGCCTTGAAGGCAGGGAGCGACCACGTGATGCCGAGGCCGGGAAGTGTAAAGGCGTGCGTGATGCCACCTTCGACCAGAGCGTTGACGACGAGCTCGTTGGTCTTGACCATGTTCCTGAAGCCTTCGGTTGAGAGGGGGCGCTGATCGTGTTTCGCTGTGCAGAATGGTTGATCGCCGACATGAAATGGTGGGATACACTCTGCATCGAGATGCGAGATTGCACACGAGGACGCAGATGACAAGCAGCAACAGAACCGTCGTGGTAACCGGCGCATCTGGCTTTCTAGCCGCATGGATACTGCCGAAACTGATCGCGCGCGGCCTCACGGTCATTGCCGTCGATATTGCGCGCGACGAGATGCGCTTGCGTCAGGTCGTGCGGGGAGAGGCGCCGGACGAGATCGCCTGGCAGGTCGCCGATCTGACGAATGATGGGATTATGTCTCGCATTGCAGAACAACATGCGGTCAGCACGATCCTCCATCTCGCGGCGCTTCAGATCCCCGCCTGCCGGGCAAACCCGCTTGCCGGCGCGAAGGTGAATGTAGTCGGGCATGTGAGCGTGCTGGAAGCGGCGCGCAGCGTCGGCGCTCGCGTCATCTATACGAGCTCGGTTGCTGCGAAGCCGCGCGGCGCCGCCAATGCGCCGGCAAATCTCTACGGCGTCTTCAAGCGTGCGGACGAGGAGATCGCGCGCCTCTATGCCGAGGACTTCGGTGTCTCGTCGTTCGGCCTCAGGCCACATGTGGTCTATGGCATCGGGCGCGATCAAGGCGAGACATCGGCGGTCACGAGCGCAATGCGTGCGGTAGCACTCGGTGCGCGCTACACGGTGCCGTGGACGACGGCGACATGCTTCCAATTCGCCGATGATATCGCCGAGATGTTCGTGCGCCTCGTCGAAGCCGAGTGGAACGGCGCGCACCTTGCCGACATGACGGACAATGTCGAGAGCACGGCGGATATCATCGCCGCCATTCGCGCCGTGGCACCCGAAGCGGACGTGCGTGCAGAGGGGCCCGAGCGGCTCTCGCCGACCACGGGCTTTGATGTTGCAGCGCTCGAGAAGATCATCGGGCCGCGCCCGCTCACGCCTCTCGCTGAAGGTGTGCGGCGTACCATCGAGCACTTCCGCGATCTGCGCACGAAGGGGCTCGCGTGAGCCCTGCTTGCGCGCAGCAGAGCACGCGGATTCGTGAGCGTGGCGGTGCAAGCCGACATCGACGCGAGTTCCGATATGCGGAACAAATATTTCGTTGGTCGAGATTCTTCTTTGACGCGGCTCCGGCCGCCTACTAGGTTTCCGCTTCATATTCGCAAGGCGTCGTAGCGCGCCACAACCCAGGAGGAAACGAGATGCTCCGCCTCAAGCGGCTCACCCGCATTGCTCTCAGCGCACTGGCTCCGGTGCTGATCGCCACAGCCGCGCCAGCGCAGGCTGCTTATCCCGAGCGACCGGTGACCGTGATCGTCGCGTGGACGGCGGGCGGCGCAACAGATCTGCTCACGCGCGGCATTCAGGATGCTTTCCAGAAGGCGCTCGGCGGCCAGGTCGTCGTGAAGAACGTGCCGGGCGCTGCCGGCACGCTCGGCACGGCTGAGGCTGCGCGCTCGGCGCCGGACGGCTACACGATCCTCGTGAGCCCGATCGGTCCGATCACGCTGCAGCCGCACCGCATGAAGCTCGACTACAGCTACGACAGCTTCGAGACCGTCTGTAAGCTCGTCGACAGCCCGGTCGTGCTGATGGCGGCGCCCAACTCGAAATACAAGAATGTCGCCGAGGTCGTCGCGGCCGCGAAAGCCGCGCCGGGCAAGGTGCCCTATGGTTCGACCGGCCCCGGCACCATCCCGCATGTGTCGATGATCGCGTTCGCGAAGGCGGCCGGCATCGACATCAAGCATGTGCCGTACAAGGGCTCGGCGGATGTCGTGCAGGGTCTGCTGACGAACACGGTCGACCTCTTCACGGATCAGCCGAACCTCGTGCCGCAGTATAATCTGACGGCGCTCGGCATCTTCGCCTCCAATCGCATCCCGACCTACAAGGACATTCCGACGCTGAAGGAAGCGGGCTACGACCTGCAGTTCTCGATCTGGAATTCCATGTTCGCGCCCAAGGGCACGCCCGAGCCGATCATGGCCAAGCTCGAAGCGGCGTGCCGCACGGCGCTCGCCGATCAGGGCGTGATCGAGAACCTCGGCCGCCAGCGCCAGCCGATCGATTTCCTCGATCGCAAGGCCGCATCGGCATTCATTGCAGCCGAATTCAAGAAGAACGGTGAGCTGCTCTCGGAGGCCGGCCTTAAAGTGAAGTGAGCCGTGGCAACGCTGCAAGCTGTCATGGCGCCATGCACCATGGCCGCTTGCGCGCTCACGGCCGTTCAGTAAGGATGAGCGCCTGCCAACCGCAGAACAACAAAAAAGATCCAGAGGAGAACGCCTGAAATGAGAAAGCTACTGGCCCTCGCGCTGGTCGCGGGGAGCATGGCTGCCTTCGCCCAAGCGCCGGCAACCGCCGCTTACCCCGAGCGCCCTGTCACGGCCATCGTGCCGTTCCCGGCAGGCGGCGCGACGGATCTGGTGGCGCGCGGCATGCAAGAGGCCTTCTCGCGCGCGCTCGGTCAGCAGATCGTCGTGAAGAACGTGAACGGCGCCGCCGGAACCATTGGTGCGGCGGAAGCTGCTGCCGCTACGCCCGATGGCTATACGATCCTCATAACACCGAGCGGGCCGACGGCAGCCCAGCCCCATCGCATGAAGCTGACGTACGACATCGACAGCTTCGACGCCATCTGCAAGCTCGTCGAGCAGCCGCTCGTCCTCATGGCGCCAAAGACCAGCAAGTACCGCACGATCGCCGACGTGATTGCGGCAGCCAAGGCGGAGCCCGGAAAAGTCACGTATGGCACGTCCGGGCCCGGGTCCATCACGCATCTCGCCAAGCTGGCACTCGAGAAGGCCGCGAATATCAAGCTGAAGCACGTGCCGTTCAAGGGCTCTGCCGATGCCGTTCAGGCCATGATGTCGAACACGACCGATCTCTACAGCGATCAGGCGAACCTCGTGCCGCAGTACGATCTGCATCCGATCGCCGTCTACGCCGAGAGCCGCATCGACAACTTCAAGGATACGCCAACGGTCCGTGAAGCCGGCTTCGATGTCGTGGTGACGAACTACAACGGCATTTTCGTCCCGCGCGGAACGCCGGCGGACGTCAAGGCCAAGCTCGGTCAGGCGTGCAAGACCGCGTTGGACGACGCGAAGGTGAAAGAGGTCTTCGAGCGCCAGAAGTATCCGATCGCCTACCAGGATGCGGCAGCTTTCAAGGCATTCTTCGAGGCGGACTACAAGCGCGTCGGCGATCTCGTGCAGGCCGCCGGCCTCGGCAAGAAGTGACCTTGCTGCGCGGGTGGCAAGGGCCGCCCGCGCAGCACAAGAGCGCGAGGAGGCACGCATGGGCACACAGCAGCAGTATCTTTCCGGGCTGTTCTTCATAGCGTTCGGTGCGCTTGCCGTCTGGGCAGGGAGAGACCTGACGATCGGCACGGCCGCCGACATGGGCATCGGCTACACGCCGCGCGCGCTCGCCATCGGCTGCGTTGCCGTCGGCTGTCTGCTGCTCGTGCAGGCGTTCTTCTCCTCGCCCGCGGACGATGAGGTGCGGCTTTCGATCGCGTGGCGGCCCCTGCTGCTCGTCACGATCATGGTGATCGGATTTGCATTCCTTCTGCCGCGGCTCGGGCTCCCGCTCACAGTTGCGCTCATGACGGGGGCGGCGGCGTTCTCCGGCGAGAAATTCCACTGGCCGGCGCTCGGCGCGATCGCCGCAGGCATGGCCGTGCTGTCGACGCTGCTGTTCTCCACCGCTCTCAATCTTCAAATCCCGGTTTGGCCCTTCTGATGGACCTGTTCTCGAACCTCGCGCTGGGCTTCTCCGTCGCTCTCACGCTGAAGAACCTCTTCTATTGCTTCGCCGGTGCGCTCTTCGGCACGCTGATCGGCGTGCTGCCCGGCATCGGGCCGCTGGCGACGATCGCCATGCTGCTGCCGATCACGTTCCACCTGGAGCCGACCGGCGCGCTGATCATGCTGGCCGGCATCTTCTATGGCGCGCAGTATGGCGGCTCGACGACCGCGATCCTCGTCAACCTGCCGGGCGAGTCCTCGAGCGTGGTCACCGCGCTCGACGGCTACCAGATGGCGCGCCAGGGCCGCGCGGGCGTTGCGCTGGCGACGGCGGCACTCGCCTCGTTCTTTGCGGGATGCGTCGCGACCATCGTCATTGCGATTGCGGCGCCGGCGCTTTCGCGCATGGCCTTGCTGTTCGGCCCGCCCGAGTTCACGGCGTTGATGGTCATGGGCCTCATTGCGGCCGTCGTGCTGGCGTCGGGCTCGATCGTTGCTTCGATCGGCATGGTGATGGTCGGCATGTTGCTCGGCCTCATCGGCACGGACGTGACGACAGGCGAGCAGCGCTTCGTGTTCGGCATCCGCCAGATCTATGACGGCATTGATTTCGTCGTCGTCGCCATGGGCCTCTTCGGCGTCGCGGAGATCATTGCCAACCTGGCTGACCGCCATACGCGCGAGCTGCCATCGGGCAAGATCACGCGGCTCATGCCGACCAAGGAAGATGTCATTCAGGCGGCGCCGGCAACCGTGCGCGGCACGCTCCTCGGCTCGATCCTCGGCGTGCTGCCGGGCGGTGGTGCGCTGGTCTCGTCATTTGCGTCCTACAGCCTCGAGAAGCGGCTCGCCAAGGATCCCTCGCGTTTCGGCAAGGGCGCCATCGAGGGCGTTGCAGGGCCCGAGGCCGCCAACAATGCCGGCGCGCAGGCGAGCTTCATTCCCATGCTCGCGCTCGGCATTCCGCCGAATGCCGTGATGGCGCTCATGATTGCGGCGATGACCATCCACGGCATCACGCCAGGGCCGAAGTTCCTCACCGATCAGCCGACGCTGTTCTGGGGCATGGTCGTGAGCATGTGGATCGGCAACATGATCCTCGTCATCCTGAACCTGCCGCTCGTCGGCATCTGGGTGAAGCTGCTCAAGATCCCTTATGCCTATCTCTTTCCGGCGATCCTCGTGTTCTGCTGCGTCGGCGTGTACTCGATCAACTACCGCGTCTTCGACGTGTTCCTCATGGCGGGCTTCGGCGTCTTCGGCTACTTCCTCCGCCGCATTGGCTGCGAGCCCGCGCCCATGGTGCTCGGCTTCATCCTGGGGCCTATGGTCGAGGAGCAGTTCCGCCGCACGCTGCTGCTCTCGGACGGTGACTTCTCGATCTTCCTCACGCGGCCGCTGAGCGCGGCGCTGATCGGCGTGACAGTCGCCTTGCTGCTGATGATGGCGCTGCCGTCCTTGCGCAAGGGCCGCGAGGAAGCCTTCCGCGAGCAGGACTAGCGGCGCGCTCGATCCAAATTTTTCGGTGCAATCCGGCGCTCCTCACGGGGCGTCGCGATCGCGCGCGTGAAGCCTCCCGATGCCCGACTGAAAGGCGCGCAGAGCGCTCGCATTGCGCTCACATGGCTCTCCGGTGGATGTACCGCATAGCGGAACATATTTTGACTTGCGGTACGCGGTGCGCACTGCTCAAATACAAAAAAAGACGAAGGAGATGCTTCGTGGGGCGGAATCGCACAATCGAGTTGCTTCGGGACGTGGATGACCTGCCCGCTGACGACCGTCAGTTCGTCGCGGCGCTCGAGCGCGGTCTTCGCGTCCTCAGGATGTTTTCATCGGCGCATGAGACGCTCTCGAATGGCGAGCTCTCGCGCGGCACGGCGCTCTCCAAAGCCACGATCTCGCGCCTCACGTACACGCTGAGCCGGCTCGGCTATCTCACGCACGATCCAGCGAGCGGCCGCTATCGGCTCGGGCCGGGCGCCCTTGCGCTCGGCTATGCGTCGCTGTCGAAATTCGATGTGCGGCAGGTCGCGCGCCCGCTCATGCAGAACCTTGCCGACTACGCCGGGGCGAGCGTCGCGCTCTGCGCGCGCGACGGCCTCAACATGATCTATCTGGAGTTCCGCCGCAGCCCCAATGCGCTCGGTCTCGGCCTCGACATCGGCGACCGCATTCCGCTCGCAACGACGAGCGTCGGCCGCGCCTATCTCGCCGCGATGAGCGATGAGGAGCGCAAGCCCCTGCTCGATGAGATCCGCCGCAATGATCCTTCGGCCTGGCCGAAAGTACGCCGCGGCATCGAGCAGGCCATTCGCGATGTCGCGGAGCGCGGCTACTGCACGTCGCTCGGCGACTGGGTGCCGGAGATCCATTCGCTCGGCGTGCCGCTCGATGTGAATTCGCCCTACGGCATTCTCTCCTTCAACATCGGCGGCCTCGCCTCGACGCTACCGCCCCGATTGATCGAGACCGATCTCGCACCGCGGCTCATCGGGCTCACGCGCCGTGTCGCGGAGATGCTGGGCGCGTCGGCCGCGGCGGAGCGGCTGCCCGTCAAGCCAGTCAAGAGCGGCCGCTGAAGCTGCTCGATCAATCAAGACCACACCTGGTCACTGCAGGAGGAAAGAATGGCGGACACTTCGATAACGCGGCGCTCGATGGTGAAGGGGATGGCTCTCGGGGCGGCCGGTGCCGTTTTCGCGCCGAGCATCGTCGCGCGCGGGCAAACCACGCTGCGCATCAACGCCGGCATGCTGCCGATCCTCAATGGGCCGGTCTATATCGCGCTGCGCGAGAAATACTTCGAGAAGCTCGGTCTCGATGTGAACCTGATCAAGTTTACGTCGGGGCCGGCGCAGTTCGCCGCGCTCGCGGGTGGCCAGTCGCATCTCGGCTGGGGCGGCATGGGCGCCTACCTGATTGCCAAGGCGAACGGCCAGGATCTGCAGTCGATCGCGGTCTTCATGGACTACAACAAGCTGCAGTCGCTCGTCGTGCCGAAGAACAGCCCGATCAAGAGCGTGAAGGATCTGCAGGGCAAGAAGATCGCCGCCGTGCAGGGCTCGGATGCGCATTACGGCCTGTGGAAGCTGCTGCAGAACAACGGCATGGCCAAGGATGCCGCGCAGCTCGTCGGCATGACGCCGACGCAGCAGATTGCCGCCTTCAATGCCGGCGACGTCGATGGCGTCTACACCTGGGAGCCGTTCGTCACGCCGATGATCAAGGCGGGCGGACGCGCGATCACGCGCATGTCGGACCTCGATCCCGGTCCGTCCTTCCTGAACTGGGCTGGCCGCAAGGAGTGGCTGGAGAAGAACCCGGATGCGATCGTGCGCCTGCTGCACGGCTGGAACCAGGGCCTCGCGAAGATGAAGCAGGATCCCGAGATGGCGATCCGCTACACGCTCGACTTCACGGGCATGGCGCGCGAGCAGGCCGACGCGATCATCAAGGATCTCGTCCACTTCGAGGCGACTGCAGCGCTCGATCCGAAGAGCCCCGCTTACTGGGCCAAGGGCAGCAAGCTCCACACCGTTCTGAGCGACTTCCTCAAGTTCGGCAATGAATTCGGTCTCGCGCAGAAGACGATCAATATCGACGACTACCTCATGACGCAGTTCATGCAGCAGGTGAAGAAGGGCTGACAGCAGGCCAATCCTGATCGGAGAGCGGAGCAATCCGCTCTCCAAACAACAAGGGTGCTGGGAGGAGAGGACAATGACAGCGGGAATCGGAAGACGTTCCGTCATCAAAGGCATTGCCGCGGGAGGCGCTGCCGCCCTCATGGCGCCGAGCATTGGCGCCCGCGCGCAGACAACGCTACGCATCAATGCCGGCATGCAGCCCATCATGAACGGGCCCGCCCATATCGCCTTCCGCGAGAAGTATTTCGAGAAGCTCGGTCTCGAAGTCAATTTCGTCAAGTTCACGTCCGGACCGGCGC
Source organism: Hyphomicrobium sp. CS1BSMeth3 (assembly GCF_900117415.1). Taxonomy (GTDB): domain Bacteria; phylum Pseudomonadota; class Alphaproteobacteria; order Rhizobiales; family Hyphomicrobiaceae. Next base: position 824,317 of record NZ_FPEI01000004.1, on the reverse strand, counting down.
AGTTTGCTGCACTCGCGGGTGGCCAGGTCGATTTGGCTTGGGGTGGGGGCGGGCCATTCCTGGTTGCCAATGCCAATGGTCAGGATCTGCAATTCACCTCGGTCCTCATGGACTACAACAAACTCGAAATGGTGCTTGTCCCAAAGGACAGCCCGATCAAATCGATGAAGGACCTGAAAGGGAAGAAGGTGGCGGGCGTCCAGGGATCGGATGTCCACTACGGCCTCTGGAAGTTGCTGCTCGCGCATGGAATGAGCAAAGACGATGCGCAGCTCGTGGGGATGGCTCCGCCACAGCAAGTGGCGGCATTCAACGCCCGCGACGTCGACGCTGCATTTATCTGGGCGCCCTTCGCAACGCCTCTCGTCGACGCCGGCGCGCGCATCATCGCTCGCAACTCCGATTTGTCGCCGGGCCCGGCGTTCCTCGGCTGGGCGGGGCGGCGGCCATGGCTCGATAAGAACGCCGATGCCGTGTCGCGCCTGCTGCGCGGCTGGAATATGGGCCTCGATAAGATGAAGCAGGATCCTGAAATGGCGATCCGCTACACGCTCGATTTCACCGGCATGGCGCGCGAGCAGGCGGTGGCTATCGCCAAGGATCTGGATTGCTTCAACTCGACTGCTGCCCTCGATCCGCAAAGCATCGTCCACTGGTCCAAGGACAGCAAGCTGCACGCGATGCTCGGAGATTTTCTCAAGTTCGGTCTCGACATTGGTATCGCGAAGAACCTTGTCAACATCGACGACTACATCAGAACCGATGTGATGCAGCTAGCGCGCAAAGGCTGAAGCCAGAAGCTCGCAATCCCCCCGAAAGCCAGCAAGCGGACCGCGTCTCCGCTTGCGCCAGTCAGAGATGTGATCCCTGATGCAGTCGCGATCAGAAGGCTTTTACCGCGCCGTAAGCATCCTCGTGGTTGCGCTCGCTCTTGCTTTGTGGGGCGCGCTCAGTGCAGCGGGCCTTCTACAGACCAACACCTTCCCCCCGGTTCAGGCCATCTGGGAAGCGCTGAGCGAGCTCGTGACGCGCGGCTACTCCGGCAGCCCGTTCTATATCCAGATCCTGGCATCCATGGGCCGCGCGCTCTCGGGCTTCGGGCTTGCCGTGCTACTCGGCGTGCCGCTCGGCATCTGGCTCGGCTCGAGCCGCCTTGCCGATGCGATGATCAGCCCGTTCCTCACGTTCATGCGGCCGATCCCGCCGATCGCGCTGGTCCCGCTCTTCACGTTCTACTTCGGGATCGGCGAGGGATCGAAGGTGGCGCTGATCTTTATGACGGCGTTCCTTTATCTGACGGTCAATACGGCCGCCGGCGTGAAGGGCATTCCGCACGATCTCATTCTCGCGTCGCAGTCGCTCGGGCTGACGGGGCGGCAGATCTTCTCGCATGTCGTCCTGCCGGCCTCGCTGCCGCACATTCTCACGGGGATGCGCATTGCCATGACGCTCTCGTGGGCGCTGGTCGTGGCGGCCGAGCTCATCGCCGCGCAGGTCGGTCTCGGCTATCTCATCACCGACGCAACGACGTTCTTTCGAATACCGCTCGTGTTCGTGGGCATTCTCACCATCGGTCTCATCGGCCTTGTTCTGGAAGGCATCCTGCTTATGATCGAGCGGCGTGTCCTGCATTGGCGCGGCAAACAATGACGAAAACACAATCCCGCACGGCAGCTCTGCCGCTCGTCATCTCCGGCGTCGACCGACGTTTCGAAGGTCCGAGTGGCACCGTTCACGCCTTGGCGAACGTGGATCTCACGATTGCGCCTTCGGAGATCGTGTCGATCGTCGGGCCCTCGGGATGCGGCAAGAGCACGCTCCTCCGCATGGTCGCGGGCTTCGACACGCCGACCGAGGGCCGCATTCTTCTCGGTGGCAAGCCGATCACAGCACCAGGTGCGGATCGCGGCATCGTGTTCCAGCACCCGCAGCTCTATCCCTGGCTCAATGTCCTCGACAATGTCGTGTTCGGGCCGCGCATGCGGGGCGTGCCGCGCGACATCTTCATGCCGGCAGCCGAGCGCTACATCGAGATCGTCGGCCTCAAGGGTTTCGAGCGCCACTTTCCCTATCAGCTCTCTGGCGGCATGCGCCAGCGCCTGCAGATCGCACGCGTGCTCATCAACGAGCCCAACATTCTGCTGATGGACGAGCCCTTCGGCGCGCTCGACTATCAGACACGTCTCGAGATGCAGAAGCTGCTTCTGGATCTCTGTCTCGATATCGCGCCGACCGTGCTCTTCATCACGCACGACATCGACGAGGCGGTGTTCATCTCCGACCGCATCTATGTCATGAGCGCACGGCCGGGCCGGATCGTCGAGGTTCTGGACGTGCCGCTCCCGCGCCCGCGCGTGTTCGAGGAAGCGACGACGAACGAGATGTTCGTGAAGCTCAGGCTGCAGGTCCTCAAGGCCTTGAAGCACTGAAGCTGCCCACAGGCGAGCCGCGGCTTGTTTCGTACGCCCTGCCCGGCTCGCGCTGAAGGCTTGGCGGACCTCGATCGAGGCGCGGTGTTCAGCAATCGAATGCCGGCGATGCTTCGGCCGTAGCTGCTCGCTCAAATCAGAGCGATGCCGTCATGCCGAGCCTTTCGGCGTGCCCGTCCATTAATCGCCCTTGCCTTTCGGGGCTTTCCCCGATGTCGCTCACGGGCGGCCGACGCTAGTTTGCCCCGTAAACGTGGAGGTCAAATCGGGGGAGCTAGAGGATGTGCGATGCGCAATACGTCCGCAGATCTTGGATCGATGGTCCTCGTTCCTGGCGGCACGTTCTGGATGGGGTCGGATAAGCACTATCAGGAAGAGGCGCCGGCACATCGCGTGTCCGTGGCGGCCTTCTGGATCGATAAGACGCCGGTGACGAACGCGCAGTTTCGGGCGTTCGTCGAGGCCACGGATTTTGTAACGTTTGCGGAAATCCGTCCGAAGGCATCCGACTACCACGATGCCCTGCCTCACATGCTCAAGGCGGGCTCGCTCGTCTTCTCCCCGCCGTCGACGCCGGTGGACCTACGTGATTGGAGCAACTGGTGGTGCTTCAAATTTGGCGCCGATTGGCGGCATCCCTATGGTCCGAGGAGCTCGATAAAGCGCCTGGACGATCATCCCGTGGTCCACATCGCCTATCGCGACGCCGCAGCCTACGCCCGCTGGGCCGGCAAGGAGCTCCCGACAGAAGCAGAATGGGAATTTGCCGCGCGCGGCGGATTGGACCGCGCCGAGTTCGCCTGGGGTGATGAGCTCGCACCAGGTGGGCGGCACATGGCCAATACCTGGCAGGGCCAGTTTCCGCACGAGAACCTCAAGAGCGACGGATACGCACGCACATCGCCCGTGACCGCCTTTCCGCCGAATGGCTACGGCCTTCACGACATGATCGGCAATGTCTGGGAATGGACGGCGGACTGGTATGGGGCCGGACACACGGCCAATCCCTCAAAGCCGTGCTGCATTCCCGAGAACCCGCGCGGCGGTGCCGAGGCAGCGAGCTACGATCCCTGCCAGCCGCAGATCAAGATCCCGCGCAAGGTGCTGAAGGGCGGCTCGCATCTTTGCGCGCCGAACTATTGCAGGCGCTACCGCCCTGCCGCGCGCCACGCACAGCCGATCGACACATCCGCGAGCCATATCGGCTTTCGCTGCATCATCCGCACCCAACCTGCTGCGAGCCGCGACCTCGAAGTCCGCGAGCACGAAAGGAGCGCGTCATGAAAGGATATGCAGCCTTGTTCGTCTGCGCGATCGGCACGCTGGCCATTCCAGCGCCGAGCCAGTCATCGCCGCTGGTGCTCGCGAAGTCGGCCATTGAAACTTCCGCACCTGCCGTCGAGCTGGTGCGCCGTGGCGGCGGGGAGCGCGGCGGCGGGATGGCGAGGCGTGGCGGTGAGTTCCGTCGCGGCGAGGGTGGGATGAGAGACCGGGGCGCCGTGCGCAACCGCGATGTCGCGCGCAATCGCGATGTTGCTCGCGATCGGAATGTCGCCCGCAACCGCGATGTCGTGCGCGATCGTGATGTCCGTCGAACGGCGGCAATCCGGCGAACTGGGCCGGGGACTGCCGGCCGCTGGGCGCGTCCCGCGAATTATTGGTGGCGCCCTGGTGGCGCGGTCGCAGCCGGTGCGGCCATCGGCTTCGTGACGGCCGCGACGGCCTACGCCTGGGCCGGTGCGCCGCCTTCACCCGGCATGTGCTGGTACTACACCGATGCATCACGGACCAATGGCTTCTGGGATGCGTGTCCACGCTGAGGCTGCTTGATGGCCCGGCATGAAGAGAGCTGGGCTTGCCGATCGAGGTCGACCGTCATGGGCGAGATGCACACGCAGTCGCTGACGCCTCAGGCAAGGCTGGCGCTCGTCCTGATCGTCATCCTGCTGCTCGCCGGGCCGCTTTGGTACGGCGTGTCCGCCGACAACTGGAGCCGCCTTTGGCGGGACCTCGCGGACCGTCCCGGCGGGCCGATGACATTCAGGTACATTCTCCAGCCATCGATGGCTGTCATCGCGGCCATACACGACGGGCTCGCGGATGCGCGCTCCGGCAGATCTCTCAACTTCTGGAGCAGGAAGCATGAGCCGCATGAGCGTATCGCTCGCTTGAGCGAGGCTCTCGTGTCCACGGCCCGCATCCTCCTTCTCGGGCTCGCGATGGATGCGATCTACCAGATCACCGTGCTCAAGACTTTCTATCCGGTCGAGGCGGTGATCGTGGCTCTCGCTCTCGCATTCGTGCCCTACCTCGTGGTCCGCAGTCCTGCTGCGTACTTCGCGCGCCGGTGGCGCTCGTCGGATCAAGCGGGCCAATCCAGCTCGAGCAGGAGGTAGGCAGTGGCTCTTGCGGGATTGACAGAACGCCCCGAACGGCCGGTTCGCATGAAAGAGACGCAACCTCCGCCTTTGCCGGTGGTTGATGCATCCAAGCCGGACCAGGCATCGGTTCAATATTCAGCGCACCGCACGGGGCTCTCCACGCATCGGACGGCGCTTTCCGAGCATCGGACATCGCTCTCGGAGTACCGCACCGATCTTTCCGGCGAGCGGACCGAGATGTCCATGCGCCGCACGGGGATGTCCTTCCAGCGCACGCGCATGAGCGCGGATCGCACGCTGATGTCGGTCATCCGCACATCGCTGTCGCTGATCGGCTTCGGCTTCACGATCTTCCAGTTCTTCGGAAAGCTGAAGGAGGCCGGCACGCTCACGCACGCAGCCGCGCCGCGCAATTTTGGCATCTCCCTGGTGCTGCTCGGCATCGTGATGCTTCTGATCGGCATCCTCTATCACGTCCAGTTCATGCTCGGTCTTCGGCGGATTCGCGAGGCCATGCGCGAGGAAGGATTGATCCATGGCGAAAGCGTGTTTCCGCCCTCCCTCACGCTCATAACGGCAATTGCACTGCTTGCGATCGGCATCTTCGCGATCGCCGACATGGTCTTTCAGTTCGGTCCCTTTGGCTGAAGGAGAGAGAGGCAAGGCGCCTGAATGAAGGCGCGAGATTAGACGAAACGTCATCAGAAGCAGCGCGCGTGAGAGGAGTGTCCAGATGGCCAAGGCGAGCAAGCCGAACATCCTTTTCATCATGAGCGACGACATCGGTTGGTTCAATATTAGCTGCAACAACAACGGCGTCATGGGCTATCGCACGCCCAACATCGACCGCATCGCCAAAGAGGGCGCGAACTTTACGGACTTCTACGGGCAGCAGAGCTGCACGGCCGGCCGCGCAGCCTTCATCACCGGCCAATCGCCGATCCGCACGGGCCTGACGAAGGTCGGCATGCCGGGAGCGACGCTCGGACTGAAGGCAGAGGATCCGACCGTCGCGCAGTTCCTCAAGAACTTCGGTTATGCGACGGGCCAGTTCGGCAAGAACCACCTCGGCGACCGCAACGAGCATCTGCCGACCGTGCACGGTTTCGATGAGTTCTTCGGCAACCTCTATCATCTCAATGCGGAAGAGGAGCCGGAGTATCCCGACTATCCGAAGGATCCGAATTTCCGCAAGAAGTTCGGGCCGCGCGGCGTCCTCAAATGCAAGGCGACCGACAAGGACGATACGACGGTCGATCCGGTCTTCGGCAAGGTCGGCAAGCAGACGATCGAGAATACCGGTCCGCTGACGCGCAAGCGCATGGAGACGGTGGACGAGGAATTCATCGCCGCGGCGCTCGATTTCATGGAGCGCAAGACCAAGGAGGGCGGGCCCTGGTTCTGCTACGTCAACACGACGCGCATGCACGTCTTCACGCACCTGAAGCCGTCGTCCGTCGGCAAGACCGGGCACGGCCTCTATCCCGATGGCATGGTCGAGCTGGATGGCTATGTCGGCCAGCTTCTCAAGAAGCTCGATGATCTCGGCATCGCCGACGACACCGTCGTCGTGTTCACGACGGACAACGGCGCGGAGGTCATGTCGTGGCCGGACGGCGGTACGACCCCGTTCCGCGGCGAGAAGGACACCAACTGGGAGGGCGGTTGGCGGGTGCCTTGCGTGATGCGCTGGCCGGGCGTGATCGAGCCGGGCCGCGTGATCAACGACATCTGCTCATTGCAGGACTTCATCCCGACGTTCGCAGCGGCAGCCGGCGAGCCGAACCTCGTTGAAAAGGCGAAGAAGGGCTACAAGGCCGACGGCGCGACGTTCAAGGTTCACCTGGACGGATACAACCTCATGCCCTTCCTCTCCGGAAAGGAGGAGAAGTGTCCGCGCGAGGGCTTCCTCTACTGGAGCGATGACGGCGACCTGATGGCGCTGCGCGCGCATCAATACAAGATCGTGTTCGCCGAGCAGCGTGCAACGGGCATCGATGTCTGGCGCGAGGAACTGTCGCGCTTGCGCATTCCGAAGATCTTCGATCTTCGCGCCGATCCGTTCGAGCGTGGCGAGGAGGGCTTCAAGTACAATGACTGGTTCGTCGAGCACATTCCATTTCAGTACGCCGCGCAGGCGATCGTCCACGAGTGGCTCGAGAGCTTCAAGGAGTTTCCGCCACGCCAGAAGGCCGCGAGCTTCACCATCGACCAGATCGTCGAGAAGCTCATGCCGAAGGATTAGGCGTCGGAGATTTGAGCCGTGTCGGCGAGGCGCAGCCCCGCGCCTCGTCGAAGGAGGCGCAGGCGTGATCGGCAAAGTTGCGAGCCAGCTAGATGCGGCGGAACGACAGCATGTTCATGGCGCGCGCCATGGACGCGAACGGCTTGCTGCACTCTGCGTGATAGAGGCCGCTCAGGCCGCGAAATCCATGCGGATCGTGCGGGAAGTCGACGCGCACGCTTTGCTGCTTGGGAGTGATCGGCTGTCTGCAGTGCGTGCACCACGGATCGTTCGAGCCATCCCCCCACCTGGGATCGTAGTCCACGAAGGTCCCCCGACATTGGTCAAAGTCTCAAGAACGGTCGCATGAGGGCGGCGACGTCACAAAGCAAAATCAGCGCTGCGGCGCTTGGAAATTACCACTTGGAATCAATGTGAAAGAAGGAGTGCGACATGGCGACCACGCGTAAAGGCGGCCAGAATGGGGCGGGCCCCCAGAAGCCGAATATCCTCGTCATCTGGGGCGACGACATCGGGCAGTCGAATCTCAGCTGCTACACGCACGGACTCATGGGCTATCACACGCCCAATATCGACCGCATCGCCAAGGAAGGCGTGCTGTTCACCGACTCCTATGGCGAGCAATCCTGCACCGCCGGCCGCTCTTCCTTCATTACCGGGCAGAGCGTGTACCGGACAGGACTGTCGAAGGTCGGCATTCCCGCAGCGCCGATCGGCATGAACGACAAGCTCGTCACCATCGCGGCTGTTCTCAAGGAGCAGGGCTACGCGACGGGGCAGTTCGGCAAGAACCACCTCGGCGACCTCAATCACATGCTGCCGACCAATCACGGCTTCGATGAATTCTTCGGCAATCTCTATCACCTCAATGCCGAGGAAGAGCCGGAGATGTACGACTATCCGCCGGAGAAGGACTTCCCGAACTTCAAGAAGAATTTCGGGCCGCGCGGCGTCATCCACTCCTGGGCGACCGACAAGGACGACACGACGGTCATGGAGCGGTGGGGCAAGGTCGGCAAGCAGAAGATCGAGGATACCGGCCCGCTCAACAAGAAGCGCATGGAAACCTGCGACGACGAGTTCGTCGCGGCGGCGACGGACTTCATCAAGCGCCAGCACAAGGAAGGCAAGCCGTTCTTCGTCTGGCTCAACACCACGCACATGCACTTCATCACGCACACGAAGAAGTCGAGCATGGGCCAGGCCGGGCGCTGGCAGTCGCCGTATCACGACACGATGATCGATCACGACAAGAACGTCGGGCAGATGCTCGATCTCCTGGACGAGCTCGGCCTCGCCGATGATACGCTCGTCGTGTACTCGACGGACAACGGACCACATCGCAATACGTGGCCGGACGGCGGCAATACGCCCTTCCGCAGCGAGAAGAACACGAACTGGGAAGGTGCATTCCGCGTGCCGCAGCTTGCGCGGTGGCCGGGCAAGATCAAGCCAGGCACCGTCGCCAACGGCATCGTGCAGCATCATGACTGGCTGCCAACGTTCCTCGCGGCTGCCGGCGCGCCCGATGTGGTCGAGAAGCTGAAGACCGGCTACAAGGCGATCGGCCGCACGTACAAGAACCACATCGATGGCTTCAACCTCCTGCCGTATCTGACGGGAGAGACGAAGGAGAGCCCGCGCCAGGTCTTCTTCTATTTCAGTGACGACGGCGACGTGCTCGGTGTGCGCTACGATAACTGGAAGATCATCTTCATGGAGCAGCGTCTCGAAGGGACGCTCGGGGTGTGGGCGGAGCCGTTCGTGCACCTGCGCCTGCCGAAGGTGATCAATCTGCGCACCGATCCCTACGAGTTCGCGCCGATCACGTCGAACGCGTACTACGACTGGATGATCCATCACGCCTACATCATCTTCGCGGCGCAGATGATCATGGCGAAGTTCGTGGATACCTTCACGGACTTCCCGGCGGTGCAGAAGCCGAACACCTTCACGGTGGACGACGCGCTGAAAAAGATGAGCGAGTCCGTGAGCGGCGACTGACGACATGAGTGGGCCGCGGGCGCGCGCCTGCGGCCGGCTCCTTTGCCGAGCTGCATCTCTCGTCATGAGGCGCACAAGGAGACCTATCAACTTGCGAGAATGTGAGTAGCTGCATCATGGAAGAGGGGCTGCTGGTTCTCAGTCGCGCTGCAGTTCTCGTCATCGATGGGATGGCACTCGCCATAGTGGCATTCGGCAGCGCGCAGGCTTTCTTCGCCGTCGTGCGCCTGCTCGTGTCTCAGTCAACGGAGGAGGAGCGACAGAAGATCTGGCTGCGCTATGCGCGATGGCTCGTCGCGGGCCTGACGTTTCAACTCGCAGCCGACATTATCGAGACGGCCAACGCGACGAGCTGGGAGGCGATTGCTCGACTGGGCTCGATCGCGGCGATCCGCACCTTCCTCAACTATTTCCTGGAGCGCGACATGGCCGAGACAAGAACGCGGGAGGAAGAGACAAAGGTCGCAGCCCGCGCGCCGAATGCGCATCATCGCGAGGTGGGCGCGGACCATGCGTAGGGGGCGCGATCTCCATGCGATCGACAACTTGATCCAATGCGGAGTGTATTGATGAATTTGGTTCCGATCCGTTCGACGATTGCTCATATATGGCGCACTGCAGGGGGCCTCGCGGTCCTCGCGATAACGATTGCAATTTTAGGAACTATTGCCCGGGCCGATCCTCTGCCCTCGTGGCGAGAGGGGCCGGTGAAGAATGCCATTGTCGATTTTGTCGGCCGCGTCACGCGCGTCGGACACGCGGACTTCGTACCTCAAGCGGAGCGGATCGCGACGTTCGACAATGACGGGACCCTGTGGAGCGAGCAGCCCATACCCGTGCAAGCCTTCTTTCTGATCGACAGGGTGAAGACGCTCGCGGCGAAGAACGAGGCATTGCGGGATCGTCAGCCCTTCAAGGCGCTCCTGGAGGGCGACCTCAAAGCGCTCCATGATATGGGCTCGAAAGGCATTGCCGAGCTGTTCTTCTCGACGCACGCGGGCATGACCGTCGAGGCTTTCGACGAGCTGGCGCGCGATTGGATGCGAACGGCGAAGCATCCCGAAACCGGCCGCAATTTTTCGAAGATGACGTATCAGCCCCAGTTGGAGCTTCTGGAATATCTGCGCGCGAATGGCTTCAAGACCTACATCGTTTCAGGCGGTGGCGTCGAGTTCATGCGGGCATTCTCGGAGGAGCTCTATGGGATTCCCAGGGAGCAGGTGATCGGCTCCAGCCTGAAGCTGCGCTTCGTAATCCGCGACAATCGCGCCGTGCTCGTGAAGGTCGCGGAAGCCGAAAGTGTCGACGATCGCGAGGCGAAGCCGGAGCACATCGGGCAGTTCATCGGGCGCCGGCCCATCTTCGCATTCGGCAACTCGGACGGCGATTTCGAGATGCTCCAGTACGTTCTGGCCGGCAGCGGCCTGCGGCTGGCGCTCCTGCTGCATCATGACGATGCTAATCGGGAAGTGGCGTACGACCGTGATTTCAAGATCAGTCCGCTCTCCAAGGCGCTGGACAAGGCGGAAAAGTGCGGCATCAAGCTCGTGAGCATGCAGCGCGATTGGAAGACCGTTTTCCATCCCTCGGTGGACTAGTGCGATGATCGAGAAATTCGCTCCGGACGCGAGCAGCGAGGTCGCGCGAGCTTCGGAATCGGGACACTAATGATCCTCAGCGTTCAAATGAATCGGCGCCCTACGTGGCAGCGGAGGTACACCCGAAGTTCGCGAATCTGCTAGCGAGGTGCTGTTCGTCGTCCCAATGGCGAGGGCGCCAATATGCGAAAGCCACATCTGTTGTTGGCATTTGCGTTAGGGGTGGCGGCTCTGGGTTTTGTTTCGCGTGCAGATGCCGCGGAATACGGGTTCTCCACATACGGTCTGGGAAGCTCCGCATTCGGGGCCGGCGCGACGCCGCCGCCAGGGACGTATGTCACCACCGTTATCGGCTACTACTCGGGCGAGACGCGGGCCACGATCGATTTCGGCGGCCAGATCTTCACTGCCGGCGCCAAGGCCAAGTTCTTCCAGAGTGCGCTGAGCGGTCTCTACGTTCCCGAGGCGACCTTGTTCGGCGGCAAGGTCGGCATCGCGCTGACCATTCCTGCCGGACATGTCGATATAACGGCCGGAATTACTGGTCCGGGCGGCGCCACTCTCACCCGCCAGACCGATGGCTGGGGGCTCGGCGACATCAATGGCCGCATTCAGCTCGGCTGGCAGAGCGGCACGTTCGCCCACTTGATCTATGTTCAGGGCGTTGCGCCCACAGGCCGCTACAAGGTCGGTTTCGAGCCGATCGTCGGCCTGCATCGGCCGGGCATCGACACGGGCTGGTCCTTCACGTGGGAGGAGCCGACGTCCAAGTTCCAGTTCAATGGGACCTTCGGCTTCACGTTCAACTTCGAGAACGACAAGACCGACTATCAATCAGGACACGAGTTCCATTTCGAGTGGGCCGTCGGCAAGGAAGTGTCTCAGGGACTGGTCCTCGGTATCGTCGGCTACAACTATCGTCAGCTCGACGGCGACTCCGGCTCGGGTGCGCGGCTGGGACCCTACAAGGGAAGTGTCGACGCGATCGGCGCGGGCGCGGTCTATACGACCATCGTCGGCACGACGCCTCTGATATTCAATCTCCGGCACTATGAAGAGTTCGATCCCAGGAACCGCATGGATGGCCGGATGACCATCTTTACGGGGACCCTCAAATTCTGAGCCGCCTCATTCTCAGCTAGTGTCCGCCGCCGCCGGGTGCGGCGGCAGCCGGCGGCCGCTTCATGATCAGCGCCAGTACGGCGAGGCTCATGAAGAGGAACGTCAACACCAGGAACACATCCGCGAAGGCCATTACGACACCTTGCCGGTGCACGATCTGATTGAGCTGTTTCAAGGCCATGGCCTGCGCATCACTGCCGAATGAGGAGAAGCGCTGCGTCAGGTTGTTGAGGGTCTCGAGCGCGGGCTGGCGCGACCAGGTGATGGATTCGTGCAGGCGCGCCAGATGGAGATCGGTTCGGTTGTTGAGGATCGTGGTGAGCGCGGCAAGACCCACGGCACCGCCGAGGTTGCGCATCAGGTTATAAAGTCCCGACGCGTTCTTCAGGCGCTCGGGAGGCAGCGTTCCGAGCGCGATATTGTTGATCGGCACGATCGCCAGCATCAGGCCGACGCCGCGGAAGACCTGCGGCCAGAAGAGCTCCCAGAAATCCCAGTCCTTCGTCAGGTACGTCAGCCAGAACGTGCCCAAGGCGAAGAACAGGAAGCCGGCGATCAGCATGAAACGCGGGTCGAGCTTGGTCGACAGGCGCCCGGCAATGGGTGCGGTCAGGAACATGGCGACGCCGGAGACGAATACGGTCTCGCCGATCATGAGCGCGTCATAGCCGCGGACCATGCCCAGATAGAGCGGATAGAGATAGGTGAGGCCGTAGAGGCCGATGCCCATCACGAAGGAGAAGAGGCTGCCGAGCCCGAAGTTGCGATCCGTGAAGGCGCGCAGATCCACGATCGGCTCGCGGTACGTGAGGACGCGCACGAAGAAGACGACCGCCGATATCCCGGACACCCAGGCCATCAACAACACGCTCTGGTCGCCGAACCAGTCGTTCCGCGGCCCCTCTTCGAGCACATACTCGAGTGCGCCGAGGAAGCCTGCCATGGCCAGGAAGCCGACCCAGTCGAAACTGCGGAGGAGCGACCAGTCGGGCTCGTCGAAATCGATGAGGATGAGCGCGGCTGCGGTAACGGCGATGCCGGGGATGACGTTGACGAAGAACAGCCAGTGCCACGAGAAGGCATCGGTCAGATAGCCGCCGACCGTGGGGCCGATCGTGGGGGCAAGGGTCGCCACGAGGCCGATCATCGGCGCAACCAGGCTCATGCGCGAGCGCGGGAAGATGAGATAGGCGGTCGCAAACACCGTCGGGATCATGCCGCCGCCGATGAAGCCTTGGATGGCGCGCCACACGATCATTTCATTGATGCTCGTGGAGAGGCCGCACATCAGGCTCGCGGCGGTGAAGCCGCCGGCCGAGAGCGCAAACAGGATGCGCGTGCCGAGCGCGCGCGACAGGTAGCCCGAGAGCGGGATCATCACCACTTCGGCAATGAGGTAGGCCGTCTGGACCCAGGTGATCTCGTTGGCCGAAGCCGAAAGACCTGCCTGGATCTCCGTGAGCGACGCCGAGACGATCTGGATGTCCAGGATCGCCATGAACATGCCGAACGTCATCGCGAGGAACGCAACGAGCCTGCGCGGCTGGATGCGGTCACTATCCGACGCCGACTGTGCGGCCGGCGTCGGTCCTGTTGCGGTTGATGCGATGCTGTTGGCCATGGGGGCGTACTCTTCAGCTCGCGCTTTAGTTCGTGGTCGGGCGCACTTGGGCGCTCGTCAGCTTCTGCTCGGTGACGGGTGCGCCCGGTTTCGTGTTCACGCTCACGACGACCGACATGCCGGGCCGCAGCAGAGACTTCTCGGCGACGGAGGCTGGCACGTGGATGCGAACGGGAAGCCGCTGCACGATCTTCGTGAAGTTGCCGGTCGCGTTGTCCGGCGGCAGCAGCGAGAACACCGAGCCCGATGCGGGTGCGACGCTCGCCACGCGGCCGTCGATGTTGTGCTCAGGGAATGCATCGACCGCGATGCTCACCGGCTGGCCGGGCTGCACGCGCGATAGCTGCGTTTCCTTGAAGTTGGCGTCGACATAGACGGCATCGAGCGGCACGAGGCTCGCGAGCCGTTGCGTCGGCTGGACATAGTCGCCGATCTGCATGGCGCGGTTGCCGATGACGCCGTCGAAGGGCGCGCGGATCACGGTGAAGGAGAGATCACGCTCGGCCTTGGCAAGCGACGTCTCGTACTGCTTGAGGGTACGGCGTGCCTCTTCCTGCTGCGCGCTCAATACGCCGACATTGGCCGACGCCGAGTGGAGCGTGGCTTCGGCCGCCTGCACGGCAGCCACGGCCTGATCGTACGAGGCCTGTGCCTGCTCGAGGAGCTGCCTGCTGTTGATCTGACGCGCGGCCAGATCCTGCTGACGCTTCAGCTCGAGGTCGGTTCGGGTGAGGCCGGCCTTCGCGGAGGCAAGCTGCGCCTTGGCCTGATCGACCATGGCCTCCTGGGCGGTGACCTGCTGGCCGAGGCGCTGCACCGTCGCCTGTTGGACGGCAATCTGGTCCCGCGCGGTCTGCACCGCGAGGCGGTAGTCGCCGTCGTCGATGCGCGCGATGACGTCACCGGCCGAGACCTGGGCGTTGTCGGCCACCGCGATGTCCGAGATGTAGCCCGAGACCTTCGGCGAAAGCGTTGCGCTCTTGGCCCCGACATAGGCGTCGTCCGTGCTCACGAGGAAGCGGCCGGCCGTCCACCAGTAGTTGCCGTAGTATGCGCCGCCGCCGAGGGCCAGCAGTAGTCCGAGCGCGGCTGCGCCACGGACCAGTGACTTGCGGCGTCCCGCCGGAGCAGGTGCCCCGGCGGGTTTGCTCGGTTCGGCCGGCTTGGCAAGGCTTTCCGCAGGCTCGGGTAGGCTCTCCGCCTTGTCCGCGACCTCGACCTTTTGCTCACGATCGTCTTCAAACTCTTGATTATCCAGCATAACCCACCTCGCAATGACCGAACCGTTCGGTCATAACGCCCTTGACATATGCAATCGAACACCCTATGTCAATGACCGAACGGTTCGGTCAACGATCTTGTGATCAGAATTTTGGCAGGAAGGAGTGGCGGGAAATGTCGACGCTGGAGCGGGACAGGCCCACCGATGAGGCGCGCGAGGACAGCGCCAAGAGGCGGCAGATTCTGGACGGGGCGCGGCGCGCATTCCTCTCCAACGGCTTCGACGCGGCCAGCATGAACGAGATTGCGCGCGCGGCCGGCGTCTCCAAGGGCACGCTCTACGTCTATTTCAAAAGCAAGGAAGAGCTTTTCGAAGCGATCGTCGAAGCGCAGTGCCGGCTGCAGGGTGGGCAGATCTTCAGTCTGGAGCGCGGAGCGGATATCGAGGCCGAGCTCAAGCGACTAGGGCGGGACTTCTCGCGCTTCGTGTCGCGGCCGGGCGGCGTGTCGGAGCTGAGGACGGTTATTGCCATCGCCGAGCGCATGCCGGAGCTCGGCGCGAGCTTCTATCTGTCCGGGCCTGCTCTCGGCGTTGAAAACCTGCAGAAGTACCTCGAGGAGAAGGTCGCGGAGGGCGTGCTCGAGCCGCACGACTGCGAGGTCTCCGCGGCTCAATTCATCGATGCCTGCGTATCGACGACGTTCAAGCCCATGCTCTTCAATCATGCGGGGCCGCCGTCGGAGGAACGTATCGGCCATGTTGTCGATATGGCCGTGCACGCATTCCTCGCCGCGTATCGCAAGCGCTGAGATCTGCCGATCAGATTACGAGATGACGCTGCTGGTGGCCACGCAGCCACCAGCCGGTGCTTTAGTACGGAAGCTTGAAGCGAATGGGCGTGGTGCCCCGCATCAGGCGAATCTCCGGGATCTCGCCGCCATCGGCTCCCTGGAAGAGATCCTCGGGCTTGCGGATTTCATGACCTTTGACGTGGGTGATGATGTCTCCCGGCAGGAGGCCGGCGTATTGAGCCATGGAGCCCGGCTTCGCATCGGTCACGACGACGCCGTTCACCTCCCCGAACTTCTCGTTCAGCGGCCCGAGCTCCGACACGACGAGACCTCTGAGGCGGACCAGGGTTTCAGGCGCCGGATAGGTCGGCACATCGTTCGAGAGCGGCGCGAACTGGACGCCGACGAACTCCGTTTTCGGGCCGCGATTGAAGCGGAGCATCAATTTGTCGCCGACGGCATTGATGCCCAGCACCGTCTCGAGCGCGCGCTGAGACATGATCGGGACCATCGATAGCGATTCCCCGATGCCGAGGAACCTGTCGTCACGGGGCACGCCCGCCTCGTCGATCACGTCACCGACCTCGATGCCGGCCTTTGCAGCCGGAGAGTCCGGCACAACGCTCGTCACCATCGCTGCCTGCCTGAAGGGGATCTTGTGCTCGGCCGCAAGGCGCTGCGTCAGATCCGTCGATGCAATGCCGATCTGGCCACGACGAACCTTCCCGTACTTTACGAGCTGGTGCGCGGTCTTTATGGCAAGGCCGGCCAACTGGGCGAAGCCGAGCCCGACGCTGGCGCCCGTCGGACCGGCGATGGCCGTATTGATGCCGAGGAGATCCCCATTCACGTCCAGCAGTGCGCCGCCCGAGTTGCCGGGATTGATGGAGGCGTCGTGCTGAATGTAGCCTTCGAAATTGCGGTACCGGATGGATGAGCGGAAGAGATTGCTGACGATACCCATCGTCGCCGTCGCATCGAGGCCGAACGGGCCGCCGATGGCGAGCACGACATCTCCGACTTGCGGCTTGCGCGGAGAGAAGGTGATCGGCTTGAGGTCCGGGGCCTCAACCGAAAGCACGGCGATGTCCGTGGCGGCATCACGTCCCACCAGATGCGCCTCGAAGGCGCGGCCATCCGTCAGCCGAACGCCGATCCGCTCGGCGTCCTGTATCACGTGGAAGTTCGTGATGATCAGGCCGGTGTCCTTGGTCGCCATGGCGATGACGCCGGAACCTGACGAGCCGGATCTGCGGGTGCGGGTCTTCTGCGGCTCGGCGCCGTTGAGGGCTGCCGGATGATTGAAGAAGGGGCTCGTCTCCTCGACGGGCTCGAGCGTGAGCACCTGAATGCCGACGACGCTCGGGAGCGCCTTCTTGATGGCGGCGGCAAACGTGTCTCTCGACTGTGATTGTGGATCCTGAGCTCTGGACGCCGGTATCGCGAGCAGTAGGAGTGCGAGAGTTAGAATGAAGGTTCGGGCGATGGTCATCGGCCTGTGAGAGGGCATATCCGCCTCGGAGACGTTTGCAGACGTATCGACAAGCCCATTGCGGGCATCGAAGGTGCTTCGCCAGCGGGGAGCGACGCGCCAGCATGACGCGAATGGCGCGCCGCTCGGGCTGAAGCTACTTCGTCGGCTTCACCATGCTCGGCGCCTTTGCGCCGGTTGTGGCCAGATCATCGAAGAATCTGCGGGCGTCGAAATTGGCCGGCGCCGATGCGCCGCGCGTGGCGAGCTCGCGCCAGAAAGCCTCGGGATCCAGCGGCGATTGAGCGCTCGCGCCGGTCATGCGCAGCTCCTCGAAGAACTTCTCGGGGTCGATGCCTTGTGTCTTCACGCCGCGCAATTGCAGCTCTTCGAAGAATTTCTTGCTGTCGAAATCACTTTGTGCGGAAGCAGTGCTGAGCGAGAGAAGAGCGATCGTGCCGGCGACTGCGAACTTGGTCATGCGGGCCTTCATTGTCGTCTCCTTTTCCTCCTGGAGTTCAGCCACGCCTAACCACGCGACGGCGCGCGTGTCTCAGCCGCACTGCCGCTTGGCATCAACGCGATGAACATTGTCTTCGTAGCGTTCGCCATTCAGCGGCGGCATCCGGGAAACCACCGAGAGGCCGCGGCTTAATCTGGTCGGCGGAAACGAGCTGGCTTACGTGCCGGGATGGGGCGCGATCCCATGAATGGCGTTGTCGGCTTTTTGCCGCGCCTCGAGAGCATTTACGAGCAGGTGCAGGTTTCGCACGTTGGCGCGATACCAGACATCGAAGAAGACGCCGACGATCGGTACAGCGCCGAGCATCGCGTCGATGGCAGCATTGCCTATCATCTGGCGTAATAGCCGCGCATCGGCACCGAGCTGATAGGCCCAGCGGATATTTCGGATGCTGAGGGCGGCGGCCGCGATGTCACCGGCAATGGGGACCAGGCCGATGATGGGATCCCAGCCGAAATATATGCGCGTGAAGGGAATGCGATACCGCGCATCGAGCCAGAGGCTCGACTGCTCCAGTCGCTCGAAGAGACGCTTGTAGTCTTCGAACGCCGGGCTGCCGAGGTTGGGGATTTCAGTGCGCATTCTGGTCAGTCGAACCCATGACGCTGCGGATGCGCGGAGGCTACAAGTATCCCGGCCGCGTGCAAGATCGCCAAAAGCAGATCAGCGTCGAACGCTCCGCATCCAAGGCAACGGACTTGAAATTCGCTTCCGCCCGCCATCGAGGTGAGGCGAATTCCAAGTCGAGTGTTGCCTTAGAACTTATTGAATATAAATCGTCTTTTGGCATCGAATGCAACTTTGAACCCGATGCCAACCGTGGGGCGCATTCGAGGTCCGAGGCTTTAGCGCTTTGACGGTATGTGCAGTGCAACCCAATCCGTACGCGGGCGTTTCAGCGTGAGCGATCCCTGGCAATGGTGGCCACCATTGCCGAGTTGGTCGCTCCTGCCGATCCGGCCGTCGGAGGTGCGTTATCTCGTGTCGTCGGCCGCGACACGCCAGTGAGTTGCTAAATGTCCGCGCCCATTGACGAAACGCCGCGGTCCGACGCGAACAGCAGCGTCGGCACGCGAAACGCGGTCCGCCAGCTCGCGTCCGCTCTTGCCGCGGACATCGCGAGAGCCGCGCGTCGGGCGAGGCCGCGCATCCGCCACTCGCTGATGCTCATCAAGCTGCTGCTCCTGGCGGGCATTGCGGCTCTCGTAGCGGCCGGCGGGGCCATGCTGTGGGTGCTGCACGATACGGGACTGGAGGTCAAAGCGGCGCACGTGTCGCCGTCCGTGCTCATCGAGGCGGCAGATGGCCGACCTCTGGGGCGCGTCGGCGCCTTCGGTGATCAGGTGCCGCGCGAGAGCATGCCGGATATTCTCGTCAACGCCGTTCTGAGCATCGAAGACCGACGCTTCTACAGTCATTGGGGTGTGGACCCTCGCAGCGTCGTGCGCGCCGCAAACGCGAACTGGGTGGCCGGCGCCATTGCCGAGGGCGGCAGCACGATCACGCAGCAGCTCGCGAAAATGCAGTACGTCGGCAACGAGCGCAGCTACACGAGAAAGTTCCGGGAAGCATTTCTCTCGCTCTGGCTGGAGACGCGTCTCAGCAAGGACGAGATCCTCACGCGCTATCTGAACTCCGTCTATCTCGGGGCTGGTGCGTATGGCATGGCGGCTGCGGCCCGCAACTACTTCAACAAGGATCTTCAGGCGCTCACGCTGAGCGAAGCGGCGATGCTCGCCGGCTTGATCCAGGCGCCGTCCCGTTTCAATCCGATGACCAATCCGGAAGCAGCGCAGCAGCGCGCGGCCGTGGTGCTCGATGCCATGGTCGATGCCAAGGCGATCGGTCCGGCGCAGGCGGCAGCCGCCAAAGCAACGCCGGCGATCGTGCGCTCGTCCCCGCGGACAGTGCCGGCCGAGACCTGGTTCGCGGATTGGATCGCGCAGCACGAGTTCGCCAAAGTGGCAGGGACCACGAGCCGGCCCATGCGCGTGCGCACGACGCTCGACAGGCGCGTGCAGGCTGTGGCCGAGCGCGTTGTGAACAATGCCTTGGAGCGTTCCGGTGCGAGCCTCGGAGTATCACAGGCCGCTTTGGTGGCCATGCGCCCCAATGG
Organism: Hyphomicrobium sp. CS1BSMeth3; assembly: GCF_900117415.1. Taxonomy (GTDB): domain Bacteria; phylum Pseudomonadota; class Alphaproteobacteria; order Rhizobiales; family Hyphomicrobiaceae. The sequence goes on along the minus strand of NZ_FPEI01000004.1, from coordinate 804,794 downwards.
AGCGGTGGTGGCGATGGTCGGTGGGCGGGACTACAAGGACAGCCAGTTCAATCGCGCGGTCGATGCGCGGCGCCAGCCGGGATCGGCCTTCAAGCTCTTCGTGTTCTACGCAGCCCTGCGTAATGGATACTCCATCAACGACGTCATCGATGCATCGCCGATCGAGATCAAGTCGTGGAGGCCGGAGAACTATGGCGGACAGCGCTATGGCCGCCTGAGCCTGGAAGATGCATTTGCGTACTCCGTGAATACTGCAGCCATTCGCCTAGCTCTCGATGTGGGCCTCGACAATGTCGTCGCGGCGGCGCGCGAGCTCGGCCTGACAGCGCCGCTCGCGGAGGTGCCGAGCATGGCCCTCGGCACGAACGAGGTCTCGCTCCTCGACCTGACCGGCGCCTTTGCTTCAATACGTGCTGGACGCGCCCGTCTCGAGCCCTGGGGCATAGCCGCGTTCGGTCCTGAGGGCAGCGGCCTGAGACAGCTTTCGCCGCCGGTGGGCATCACGCAAGAGCTGACGCACCAACAGGAGATGAACGAGCTGCTGGAGCGTGTCGTGACATCCGGCACGGGCCGAGGTGCTGCGCTGAGCGATGGCTCTGCCGCCGGCAAGACAGGCACCAGCCAGGACTATCGCGATGCCTGGTTCATCGGCTACAGCCGTGATCTCGTCGTGGGCGTCTGGGTCGGCAATGATGACCGCACGCCCATGCACCGCGTCACGGGTGGCTCCTTGCCGGCAACCATCTGGCGCGACTTCATGACGGCCGCGACGCCAATTCTCGGCCAGCCCGATGATGCAGTCGCCGATGCGGTGGCGGCGCCGTCGGATGGTCCGGCCACGCCGGCGTGCGATGTGAAAGCCTGCTCGACGGCGTATTCCTCCTTCAGGTCTTCAGACTGCACCTATCAGCCGTATTCCGGCCCGCGACGGCTCTGTGAATGGCGGTTTGATCCCTCATCGTCCATTCCGCGCATCGCGCGCGCGGCCGCAGCCTCGGGATCGTGCGACGCCGATGCCTGCGGCCGTCGCTTTCGCTCGTTCGATTCGGCGACCTGCACCTATCAGCCCTACGGCGGCGGCCCGCGCGCAATCTGTGACATCAAGGCAGCCGAGTGATCACGGCAAACGCGTGAGGCTACCTGGCGGTGGAGGAACTCTCGTCTGCGCATGATCGTTTCCGTATCAGGCAGCAGTCGAGGAAGATCCCATGTCCAGCCATACCGAGTCACCTCAAGGCGCAGATCATTCGCTGAACGGAGCAAGCGAGCAATCGGCATTCGATTGGGTCGCTGATACGGCACGCAACAACCCGACGCTGGTCGTCGGCGCCGCCATCGCCGTGGGCGCATTGGCGGCAATCGCGCTCAGCAATCGCGGTGCCTCCGAATCGCGTGCGCGCTCATTGGAGCGGCGGCTCGGGCGCGAGCTGGCGTCCATGGAGCGGGCGCTGCGAAGGAACCGCCCCTTGTCGCGCATGAGCGATCGGCTGGCCGATACGTCTGCGGCGGTCGCCTCGCGCCTCGGCTCATGGAACACGGAAGCCGTCGAGGGCTTCATCAGGCGGGCCGCCGAGATTTCGTCGGAGCTCGCGCGTCGGCGTGGCTTGTAGAGCATCGCGGATCACGGCGCGAACGAGGCCTGCCCCCCCCCGAGCAGCGAGGCATTTGCCGAGATGAGCCGGCTGCCGAAACGAATTGAAGAGAGGCATTGCGTTGCCAGCTCGACGCCGCTCCCGGCATTGCCGGGAATGGGCGCCGAAGCAAACTCCGCTGCCTTCTTGCCGCACCGAAAAATAATTTGCGGAAGGGTGCAACGTGCCGTGCCCGCTGATGTTTCTGTGACATGGACAAGACACGGATACATATCTTCGGAAAGGGCCTGCGGCGCTCGTTCTGCCCGCCCGATGACCTCCCCTACCCCATGAGGAAGGCCCTGGAGGCGCTTGCTTCGAGCGAAGCTGCGGAGGTCAGGCTTGATTTGCCCCAATCGGAGAGCCCACAGCTCGAGCTGCGTCGGAGGACGACGGACCAGAGGGGCGCCGAATAGACGCCGAGCTGCACATTGCCGGGCCGCACATTCTCGTTGCGACACTTTTGCGGTCCCGCAACCTGCACGGGGAATAAGCGTTAGAGAGCTGCCGATCGCCCAATAAAGCCAGCCCGTGATCAAGGAGCGGGAGAGGCTGATGAAAGAGCAGTTCCGCGAGTTCTCGGAGCGAATGGCCTGTTGGACGGGCACCTACTGGGCATTCCTGCTGGCCCTCGTCGTCGTCGCGGCATGGGCTCTGACGGGGCCGATTTTCAGCTATTCCGATACCTGGCAGCTCGTCATCAACACGGGGACGACGATCGTCACGTTCCTGATGGTCTTTCTGATCCAGAACACCCAGAACCGCGAGAGCCAGATCACGGCCCTCAAGCTCGACGAACTGCTGCGCGCCGTGCAGGGCGCGCGCACGGGTTTTGTCAATCTCGAGCATATGACCGACGAGGAGCTCGAGGCCATTCGGCGGGAGTTCGAGCGGCTGCGCGAGAAGTTTGCGCCGATGCTGGAGGACGACCTCGCCCACGTCGAGCGCGAGATCGCGACCCGGCGGAAGTAGCCGCCTTTCATTGGCTCGGGCGGCCTAGGTCACATCTTTCGCGGGCTTGTCCTCGCGCAATCCCTTGAACGACGCGTGACGGAGCAGACCATCGCCGGTCAAGGCGCGGTACTCGACCTGCGCGACAAGCTTGGGGCTGAGCCAGGTCACGCCGCGGCGCTGCGCGGTATCGAGCGGATCTGCAAAGGGTGAGCTCTGCCGCCGCAGGCGTTGGGCGGTGCGCCAGAGCTCGGCCGCGGTCTCGCGGCTGAAACCGGTGCCGACGCGACCGACATACTTGAGGCGCTGCTTTTCGTATCTGCCGAGAGCGAGGGCGCCGATGGCATCTTTCTGTGCTGTCGAGTCCAGGTATCCGCCGATGACGAACTCGTCGGTCAGGTGGCAGGTGACCTTGATCCAGTCGCCGGTCCGGCCGGAGCGGTACGGTTTGTCGGCGCGCTTGCAGATGATGCCTTCGAGGCCGAGCGCGCACGCTTTATCGAGCATCTGCCTGCCGTCGGTCGCGAAGTGCTCGCTCATGCGGATGGCGCCGTTCCTGCGGCCGGAGAGTAGCCGCGCGAGGGAAGCCTTGCGGTCGATCAGCGTTGACCCGCGCAAGTCGATGCCGTCGAGGTAGAGGAGGTCGAACACGTAGTAGACCATGCGGTCGGAGTTGCCGGCTTTGAGCTCCGCAACGAGATCGGAAAAGCTCGTCGTGCCGTCCTCGCGCTCGACGACGATCTCGCCATCGAGCAGTGCGGTCTCGGCGGCGAGCGTGGCAACGGCCTTGGCGACGTGCGGAAAGCGCCTCGTCCAGTCGAGGTCGTTGCGCGTCAGGAGCTTGACCTTCCCGCCCTCGAAACGGGCTTCCATGCGGTAGCCGTCGAACTTGATCTCGTGCACCCACGCTTCGCCGGTCGGCGGCTCACTCTGGCGCAGGGCGAGGCATGGCGCGACGAACCCGGGCAGGGCGGCGAGCTTGCTCCCTGGAAGCACGGGCTTGGCGGATTGATGCTTCCGACGCGCCTGCGCCATGTCGGATCCTATGCGACCAGTTTCCTGATGGCGGCTTTCAGCGATCGCGCACTCTTGTCGTAGTCGCGCCAGGCTGCCGACCGTGCGAGCAGCTTCGGAACGGTCCGCATCGTGAAGCGCTTGGGATCGAGGCCGGGGCGCACCTGCTGCCAGGTGAGCGGCATGGACACCGTTGCGCCGGGACGCGCGCGCGGCGAGAGCGGGGCCACCGCGGTCGCCTTCATGTCATTGCGCAGGTAGTCGAGGAAGATGCGTCCGCCACGCAGGGCCTTCGTCATCTTGATGAGGTAGCGGTCGGGTTGGGCTTCGGCCATGCTCGCGCAGATGGTCTGTGCGAACATCTTGGACGCGTCCCAGCCGATCTCTTCGCGCGCCGTCGTCCGCAAGGGTGTGACGACGTGCAGGCCTTTGCCGCCGGTGGTCTTGCAGAAGGCGACGAGGCCGCAGTCCTCGATGCGCGACTTGAGCTCGCGCGCGGCGGCGACGACGTTGTCGAAGGGCACGTCGGGGCCGGGGTCGAGGTCGAATACGAGGCGGCCCGGTACGTCGGGCTTGTCGGGGGCGTTGTTCCAGGGGTGGAATTCGAGGGTGCCCAACTGGCCCATGGCGATGAGCCCTTCGACCGTGTCGATCTGGACATAGGGCTGGCTGTCGCCCGAGATCTTGATCTCCGTGATTTCCTCGAGGCCGCGCGTGGCGTGACGCTGGAAGAAGGTCTGGCCGTCGATGCCGTCGGGCGCGCGCAAAAGCGAGCACGGCCGGCCCGCGATGTGCGGAAGCATCCACGGGCCGACCTCGGCGAGATAGTGTGCGAGATCGAGCTTGCTGATAGCGGGCGTGTCGCCGCTTGCCGGCCAAAGCACCTTGTCCGGTTTGGAGATCGCAATGCCCAGCACGGGATCGTCGCCACCTTCGGCGCGACGTGCGCGTTTGACGCTGCTGGTCGCGCGTGCGGCGACGCGGCGCGTGGGTGTCGCCGGCTTGTCGGTCGTGCTCCACACGGCATCGGGCTTGAAGGCGCGGCCGCGTCCGCTCATGAAGGCCGATGGGCTCTCGCCCTTGCCCGCCGCGATCTGCCCCATCGTGCGGCCGGATGCGACGGAACGATCCTTCTTGAGCACGTCGCCTTGCGACTTCGCGCGGGCCCACTTGTCGCGATGCTTGATGAGCAGCCAGTTCGTGCGCTTGCCACCGTAGCGGTCGCCCGACATGCGCACGAGCACCCAGCTTCCCTTGAGCTTCTCGCCGGCCACCACGAACTTCAGCTCGCCATCGCGCAGCATTTCGGCTGCGGGCTCGTTGCCTTCGGGCATCCAGAAGCCGCGGTCCCACAGCATGACCGTGCCGCCGCCGTACTCGCCCTCCGGGATGGTGCCCTCGAAATCTCCGTAGTCGAGCGGGTGATCCTCCACCTCGACGGCGAGACGCTTGTCGCTCGGGTCGAGCGATGGGCCTCGCGTCACGGCCCACGACTTGAACACGCCGCCGACCTCGAGACGCAGGTCGTAGTGGAGGCGCGTCGCATCGTGCTTCTGGATGACGAAGCGCGGGTACTCGGCAGGCTTGATCGCGCTCCTGCCGCTCGGCTCGTCGGTCTTGGTGAAATCGCGGCGTGCGCGGTACTCGGTGAGCTTCGTGCGGGCCACTGTGGTTTCTCGCTAGAGGCTGCTCGATCAGAATGGAATCGTAATCCCCCTCCCCCTTGTGGGGAGGGGTTAGGGGTGGGGGGCATCCCTGCCGCCAGCGTTCTGCAATCCCCCCCTCCTAACCTCCCCTACAAGGGGGGAGGAATAGGGTGGTGTGTGACGCGAAGCGCGTCGGTATGACGTGAACACGCTTTAGCTGGCGCGGCGGCCTGACGGCTTCGGCTTGGAGCGCCGCTTCGGTTCCTTGGGCGCGGCCTTCGCCGGCGTCTTCTTGCCGCCGCCGACACTGCGCCGGAGCGCCTCCATGAGATCGACCACGTTGGTGCCTTTGGGCCGCTCCTCCTCGGCATAGGCGACAATGCGCCGGCCCTTGAGCTTGTCCTTGATGAGAGCCTTCAGTGCCGTTGCGTAGTGGTCCTCGTATTTCGAGGGATCGAAGGCGGAGGTCTTGCGCCCGATGAGCTCGGCGGCGAGATCCACCATCTCCTTGTCGGGCTTTACCTTGGGGATCTCGTCGAAATAGTCGGCGGCATTGCGCAACTCGTCGGCATAGCGCAGCAGGACCATGACCAGACCATCGCCGAGCGGGGCGACGGCGACGAGCCACTCGCGCCCGCCGATCGTCACCTGGGCAATGCCGGCCTTGCCGGTCTTGCGCATGGCCTCGCGGATGACCGCATAGCCTTCGCCGGCGATCTCGTCGCCGGGCACGATGTAGTAGGGGCGCTCGAAGTATCGCCAGTCGATCTCGGCGACGTCGACGAACTGGGCGATGTCGATGGTCTTCTTGCTGTCGAGCTTGACGGCGTCGACCTCCTCGGGCTCGAGGGTGATGTAGGTATCGGTATCGACCTCGTAGCCTTTGACGATGTCGCTGTTCTCGACCTTGCCGACGCCGGGGACGACCTTCTCGTAGCTGATACGGCGGCCGGACGGCTTGTGGATCTGGCGGAACGAGATCTCGGATTTCGACTCGACGGCGTTGTAGATCTCGACGGGGATCGAGACGAGCGAAAGGCGGAGGAAGCCCTTCCAGTAGGCGCGCGCTTGCTTCGGCATGATGCAATACTCGGATACGCAGGGACCGGATGCCCGCAGAGCTCCGAAGATAAACGATTTTGCGGGTGCGGGAGTTCCTGACGAAATCCAGACTACTGCTGATCCTCACGCGCTGTCGACTTGATACATTCGCTGCAGTTCGCTGCAGTTTCTGGGCGGGGACATTAACCACATGCGGAGCCGGACGCGCCGCCCCCGGCCTCACGGCCACGGCTGAACGATCAACAGTCGGTGGCTAGCGAATTCCTGCTCCGCTACCCCGTCCGCCGGGCAAAAGCCGTGGGGCGGCGGAGCTGGTGGGCCAGCGCGCCAAGGAGATGTGCCGATGAAGCCTCTCCCTCAAATCGTCAGACATGATCCGCTTCGCGACGAGGATTTCTCGCTCGTCCTCGGCGGCCCGACCTTCCAACTGCTGCGCCGCTCGCATCTGTCCGACGGTGCCTTGGGGCTGATGTGGAAGCGGATGATCGTCATTTCGCTGCTCTGCTGGCTGCCGCTCCTGGTGCTGTCGGCCCTGGAGGGAAATGCTCTGGGCGGCAACATAACCATACCTTTTCTCCGGGATGCCGAAGTCTATACCCGCTTCCTGATGGCGATCCCGCTGCTGGTCTGTGCGGAGCTGATCGTGCACTTGCGGCTGCGCTTCGTGGTCAGGCAGTTCCTCGAGCGCCGATTGATTCCCGAGAGTGCGATGCCTCGCTTCGAGGCCGCGGTAGAGTCGGCATTCCGGCTGCGCAACTCGGTGCTCGCCGAGCTGCTGCTGTTCGCGTTCGTGTACGCTGTCGGCATTCTCGTGATCTGGCGGCAGTACGTGGCGATCGACGTGTCCACCTGGTACGCGACACGTTCCGCCGAGGGCGCCAAGCTGACGCTTGCCGGCATGTGGTTCAGCTATGTGAGCCTGCCGCTCTTCCAGTTCCTGATGTGCCGCTGGTATTTCCGATTGTTCATCTGGGTGCGGTTTCTTTGGCAGGTGTCGCGCATCGACCTGAGGCTGGTGCCGACGCATCCGGACCGCGTCGGCGGCCTGTCCTTCCTGTCCAATACGGTCTTTGCGTTCGTCCCGATCCTGCTCGCGCACGGGGCCCTATTGGCAGGGCTGCTCGCCAATCGCATCTTCTATGTCGGCGCGAGACTGCCCGACTTCGCGATCGACATCATCGTCCTCGTTGCGTTTCTCACCTGCTTGGTCCTGGGTCCGCTGCTGGTGTTCGCGCCGCAGCTCGCTCACACGAAAAGACTGGGACTGCGGGAGTACGGAACGCTGGCCGAGCGCTACGTGCGCGCGTTCGATGAGAAGTGGCTGCGCGGCCGGGTGCCTCCAGGCGAGCCACTGATCGGCAGCGGTGATATCCAATCGCTCGCCGACATGGGATCGAGCTACGAGGTCGTGCAGGGGATGCGCATCATGCCCTTCACCAATTTTGCCGTGCTCTTTCTCGCGGCGGTAACGGCAGCGCCGATGGCGCCGCTCGTGCTCACGATGATGCCGCTGCAAGAGCTTCTGCAGAAGTTGCTGGGTATGCTTTTCTAGAGCGATCACCAATGGACGCAGCGCGCTACGCGGCGATTGAGACATTGCGCGATGGTCGCGCGATCGAAATCCGCGCGCTCAGGCCCGGGGATCGTGATGGTCTGCTGCTCGCCCTGCAGGAGAGCAGTGCCGAATCCCGCTATCGACGGTTCTTCTCCGGAAAGAGCAGGTTCTCGGACGACGAGATCGCCTACTTTCTGGATATCGATTTCAGCACCCACGTGGCGCTGGTCGCCGTGGACGAGCGTGGCCGGGGTGCCATCGTCGGCGGCGGTCGGTACATCCTGATCGGGCCGGAAAAGGCGGAGGTGGCCTTTTTCGTCGTGGACCGTTGCCAGGGAAATGGCATGGGGGCCGCGCTCATGCGCCACCTCGCGGCGATCGGCGGCAAGGCCGGGCTCAGGGAGCTGTCGGCCGACGTGCTGGCGGACAATGCCGCCATGCTCAAGGTGTTCAGGAACAGCGGGCTTCAGGTGCAGACCGCGCGTGAGGCTGATGTTGTGCATGTCGCGCTTCTCCTCCCCTAGTCTCTGGCCGTGGTCTCTGGCGGTGATCTTGGTGGAGCGTGTGGTCGCTCGCGTCTATAGCGGCATCTCCACCACATTCTCCGGCGTAGCCAGCCGGGCTTCGGTCGCGGCCAGGACCTGATCGACGCTCACGCCCGGCGCCGTCTCGAGAAGAGTGGCGCGTCCGCCTGGAAATCCGATGACGGCCATCTCGCTCACGACGAGGTCCACAGGCCGCGCCGAGGTCAAGGGCAGCGTGCATTTCTCGAGGATCTTGGGTTTGCCTTTGGCCGTGTGCTGCATGGCGATGATCACGCGCTTGGCGCCGGTGACGAGATCCATGGCGCCGCCCATGCCCGGCACCATCTTGCCGGGGATCATCCAGTTCGCGAGATGTCCTTGTGCGTCGACCTGCAGTCCCCCGAGGACGGTCAGGTCGAGATGGCCGCCGCGGATCAGCCCGAACGACGTCGCGCTGTCGAACGTGCTGGCACCGGGAAGCGCCGTCACGGGGCTTCCACCGGCATCCGTCAGCGTCGGATGTCCCATGCCTTCCTCGGGAATGGGGCCCGTCCCGATCAAGCCGTTCTCGGACTGAAAGAAGACGTTCACGCCCTCGGGGAGGTAGTTCGCGACCAGCGTCGGGATGCCGATGCCGAGATTGACGAGCATTCCGGAGCGAAGCTCGCGTGCGATGCGCTTTGCGATGATGGCCTGTGCATCCATTGCCTTCACCTGTTGGCAACGAGGTAGTCGACGATCGCGGCAGGTGTCACGACATGGTCGGGCGCGATGAGGCCGACGGGCACGATGTTGTCGGCGGTCGCGATCACGGTGTCCGCTGCCATCGCGATGACCGGATTGAAATTGCGCGCCGTGAGCGCGTAGGAGAGGTTGCCCGTATAGTCGGCGAGAAAAGCATGAACGAGCGCAAAGTCTGCCCGTAGCGCGGTCTCGATGAGATAGGCCTTTCCCTCGATCTCGATCTTGCGCTTGCCTTCCTCGACAACGGTGCCGACGCCGGTCGGCGTGAGGATGCCGCCGAGGCCGTAGCCGCCGGCACGTATGCGCTCGATCAGCGTACCCTGCGGCACCAGATCGACGGCCATCTGGCCCGATATCATCTGCCGCTGGGTTTCGGGATTGAGCCCGATGTGGCTCGCGATCGTTCGCGCCACGCGTCCTGCATCGACGAGCTTGCCGATGCCTACGCCCGGTTTCGCATTGTCGTTGGCGATGACGATGAGATCGCGCCTGCCCTGGCGCACGAGCTCATCAATGAGGCGGTGAGGCGTTCCGACGCCCATGAATCCGCCGACCATCAGGCTTGCGCCGTCCGGGATCATGGATGCGGCTTCTTGAACCGTGATGGTCTTCATGATCGAGCCTGCTTGCGATCCTGCAGGACCTACAAGGGGCTCGTACGGCTTCGCGCGGAGGCTCGCCATACGTGGAAACCAGCAATGCGACGCGCAGTATCACGCGCGCGCGGCAGATCGCTGCGGCGTTGCCGAAGTGGGCAGGGCAGAAAGTCCGGCGGCGGTGATCGTCAGCGTTTTCGCGCGGGCGATATAGATGGCTATCGCCGCGCTTGAACGAGGCGCACGATGCCAATGCCGATGGCGATCGACACGACGAAGACGAGCGCCGCCGGCTCGCCAAGCCCAATGGCAGGAATGATTCCGCCAGGGCAGGCACCCGTTGCGCCCCATGCAATGCCGAAGATCGCGGAGCCGAGGATCAACGGAAGATCGATCTGCCGTGATGTCGGCACGTGGAATTCACGATCGAGCATGGGGGCGGGACGGCGCAGCACGACGCGATATCCGACCATGGTCACGGCGAGCGCGCCTGCCATGACGAACGCGAGAGAGGGATCCCACGTGCCCGCGATATCGAAGAAGTTGATCACCTTGGCCGGATTGATCATGCCGGAGACGGCGATGCCGGTGCCGAAGATGAGGCCGATGGCGAGAGCTGCGATGATGGTCATCAGGCGCTCCCCAGCAGGTGACGGATCACGAAGACGGTCGCGAGCGCGGTCGCCATGAACGTGCATGTCGCGACGAGCGAGCGCGGCGAAAGGCGCGCAAGACCGCACACGCCGTGACCGGACGTGCAGCCCGAGCCGAGCGCCGCGCCGATGCCGACGACCAGTCCGCCGACGACCTGGGCGCCAAATGACAGGGGCGTCTCGAAGGGAATGGTCCTGTCGCCGAGCGCGACGATCAGTGCGGGTGCGGAGATGGCCCCGAGGAGGAAAGCGGCACGCCAGCTCCAGTCCGCGTCGGGCGGTGGCAGCAGGCCCGAGAGAATGCCCGTAAGGCCCATGATCCGCCCATGCAGGGCCATGAGGAGGACGGCGGCGAGGCCGATGAGGAGGCCGCCGAGCAGCGAGGCTAAAGGTGTGAATTCCGTCATGTTCGATCCGCGAATGGGGCCGGGGAGCTCGTGTGATTCAGATCGAGAAATTCGCTCGGTACGGTGCGGCGAGAGGTGGCGAATTTCTCGGATGTGGCGCCTACCTATCACACCTCCGACGGCGCGCGAACTCCGTAGTCGGAGGTTGGCGGCGAGGAGCGGGGAGCTCTCTTTTTCGCGGTCGCGAGAGCTGGTGAAGAGGCCCGCATAGGCATCCCAGAAACCGGTCGGCATGATAGAACACGGCGTGTTCTCGCGGCCTGGCAGTGCCACACTGTGCCAATTCTCGAGGGCTGCGAGGGGACGGGGGGAGGAAACAATGGACAAGCTCGGTCTGAACGATCCGCTGTTTGCAACGTATGCAGTCGCGGCCGCCATCATGATTCTCAAGGCGGTGAGCATGTCGTGGCTCACGGTCGTCAGAATGATGCAGGAGAACGGCGGCTTCCGTGCGCCGGAGGACATCAGGCGGACGCCGCTCAATCCGAACCCGGATCCGGTTCAGCTCGCGCCCAACGAGCGCGTCGAGCGGATCCGCAGGATTCAACTGAACGATCTCGAGAACCTGCCGTACTTTCTGATTGCGGGCTTGCTCTTCGTGCTCACGGCGCCGTCGCTGCTTCTCGCGCAGGTGCTGCTCTACGGCTATGTGGTCACGCGGCTCCTTCATTTTGCGGCCTATCTCACCGCGCAGAGCCACGATGTGCGCGCCATCCTCTGGACGCCCGGATCGCTGATCATCATTTTCATGGCGGTGCGCGCGCTGCTTTATGCGATCGGCTAGAGCGGGGATCGCACTCACCTCCGCGATTACCTCGCAGGTCATTGATCTTGGCAGCCAGGGCGCGGATAGTGCCGCCGCGGTGCCCAAGCGGAACCGCCTCGCCTGCTGCTCAGGCTACGGCATCGTAAAAGGACGATCCCATGAAGATCGCATTTGCCGGATCGTTCGCGGTTCGCCTCGTTGATCCGATTGCGCGGTCCGTTTGAGGGCACCATGGAGTACGAGCCTCGTCACTGGGCCGCGCGGCTGCCCTTCTACTACGGCTGGCTGATCGTCGGCATCGCCTTCGTCACGATGGCGATCGGCGTGACCGCGCGAACCTCGTTCTCGCTGTTGATGCCGCCGCTGATCGACGAGTTCGGCTGGGATCGCGGTCTCGCGGCTGGCGCTTTCTCGTTCGGCTTTCTCGTGTCGGCTGTCCTCAGTCCCTTTGTCGGGCGCGCCATGGATCGGCGCGGGCCGCGCGTCGTCATCCTGACGGGCATCGTGCTGCTGTCGTCGGGTTTGTTCCTTGCGCCGCTCATCGAGCGGCCTTGGCATCTCTATGTCACGCTCGGTGTCCTGGTGGGCGGCGGCGCCAACATGATGACCTATACGGCCCACTCGCAATTCCTGCCGAACTGGTTTCTCAAGCGGCGCGGCCTCGCCATCAGCCTTGCCTTTGCCGGCGCGGGCGTCGGTGCCATCGTGCTTCTGCCCTGGCTGCAGTCGATCATCCTGAACGAAGGCTGGCGCGCGTCCTGCTGGGCCATCGGTTGGCTCGTCGTGCTTGTCCTCGCACCGCTGAATTTGCTCGTCTGGAAGAGGCCCGAGGAGATCGGGTTGCAGCCCGATGGCGTGGCGCGCGGGACATCGGCATCCGCGTCGCGTCAGGCCTCGAATATTGTCGATCCGGCCTGGGTTGCCGTCGAGTGGACGCTCGCGCGGGCCATGCGCACGGCACGCTTCTGGTGGATCGTGTTCGGCTACTTCTGCGCGCTCATTGCCTGGTACGCGGTGCAGGTGCACCAGACGAAATACCTCACCGAGATCGGATTCTCGCCGCTCGTTGCGGCCTGGGCGCTCGGGGCGGTCAGCGTTGTCGCGATCCCCGGTCAGATCATTCTCGGCAGCCTGTCGGATCGCATCGGCCGCGAATGGGTTTGGACAGCCGGGTGTGCGGGTTTTGCCGTCTGCTATGCCGCGCTGATCGGGTTGGAACAGACGCCCTCGACGGCGCTGCTCTATGTGATGGTGTTCACCCAGGGCTTCTTCGGCTATGCGCTGACGTCCGTCATGGGACCGATCGTCGTCGAGATCTTCGAGGGGCCGCACTACGGCTCGATATTCGGCACGATCAGTGTGGCCTTGATCAGCGGCGGCGCGGCGGGGCCCTGGATCGCCGGCATCATTCATGATGCCACGGGCAGCTACCGGCTGGCCTTCGTCCTCATCATCGGTTGCTGCGTCGTTTCGGCTGCGGCGATCTGGCTCGCCGCGCCGCGCAAGGTGCGCGCTGTGCCCGGTCGCGCGATGCACTGAGGCGAGAAACGGCGATCTTCTTGCCAGCTCACGCATCGGGCCGTAGCCTCGCAAGCACGTGTAGGACCGTTGCTCAAGAGGTTGTCATGCAGAAGCGCAAACTCGGACGAAGCAATCTGGAAATCGCGCCGCTCATCTTCGGCGGCAATGTGTTTGGCTGGACGGTCGACGAGAAGGGATCGTTCGCGTTGCTCGACGCCTTCCTCGATGCCGGCTTCAACTGCATCGATACGGCGGATGTCTATTCGCGCTGGGTTCCTGGACACAAGGGCGGCGAGAGCGAGGCGATCATCGGCAACTGGTTCAAGGCGCGGGGAAAGCGGAGCAAGGTCATTCTCGCGACGAAGTGCGGACTGGAGATGGCGCCCGACAAGAAGGGGCTTTCGAAGGCTTACATCGTGCGCGCGGTGGAGGCATCGCTCAAGCGGCTCCAGACGGACTACATCGATCTCTATCAGTCCCATCGCGACGATCCCGAGACGCCGCTCGAGGAGACGATGGCGGCTCACGCCGAGCTCGTGAAGGCGGGGAAGGTGCGGGTCGTCGGCGCCTCCAATTATTCGGCGGATCGGCTGAAGGCGGCGCTGGCGGCGAGCGCGAAGCTCGGCATTCCGCGCTATGAGACGCTGCAGCCGAACTACAATCTTGCGGATCGGACGGAATTCGAGGGACCGCTGCAGGATCTGTGCGTTGCCGAGGGCATCAGCGTCATTCCGTATTACTCGCTGGCGAGTGGGTTCCTCACCGGCAAGTATCGCTCGGAGGCCGATCTCGGCCAGAAGGCGCGTGCCGGCGGCGTGAAGAAGCACCTGACGCCACGAGGCCTCGGTATTCTCAAGGCGCTCGATACGGTCGCGGCGAAGCACGGCGCGACGCCGGCGCAAGTGGCTCTCGCATGGCTTCTCGCCCAGCCGGCCATCGCGGCACCGATCGCAAGCGCGACGACGACGGCGCAGCTTGCCGAGATCTTGAAATGCGCGGAGCTGAAGCTTAGCGCAGATGATCTCGCGGCGCTTAGCAAGGCGAGCGCGTGACGAGGAGGGGGGATCGCACAACGCTAGCGATAGGGAATCCCCCACCCCTAACCCCTCCCCACAAGGGGGAGGGGAAATGCGCTTCTATGTGGAGCCGACGAACTCGATTCCTGTGCCCGTCCGTCTTGGGCCGCCCTACTTATCCAGCCAGACATTCTCCATGCGCCAGCTATTGTAGAGCGAGTTGATGTGGCTCGTGACGCCCTTCACGTAGGGCGCCCAGCAGGTGGCGGCCTTGTTGTGCAGGATGATCGGGCGCGCCACGTCCTCGACGATCTTGCGCTCGGCCTGCCAGAGGATCTGCTTGCGCTTTCCAGGATCCGTCTCGCGTGACTGGGCGAAGATGAGGTCGTCGACCTCCTTGTTGCAGTAGCCCGTGTAGTTGCGCTCCGACGCGCAGGTGAAGTTCTCGACGAGGGCAACGTCGGGATCGTCGACGCCGACGCCCGTCGTATTGAGGCCGACGGCGTAGTCCTTGCGCGTGACTTTGGCGTGCCAGAGCGGTGTGTCGACGTTGTCGAGCTCGCCGTCGATGTAGACCGCCTTCATCTGGTCGATGAAGATGACCGCGGGATCGCGATAGAGCGGAATGTTGCGCGTCGAGACCTTCACCTTGAGCATCTTGTTCGGACCATAGCCGAGCTCTTCCATGATCTTGCGCGCCTGGGCGAGGTCCTTCGAGCGGTCGGGATTGTAGCCCGGCAGCTTGGCGAGCTCCTCGGGCGGCATGGACCACACACCCTCGGGCCCCGGCAGCATGACGGCACCGATCGAGGACTTGCCTTCTGCAAGGATGGTGTTGAAGGCGCCGCGGTCGATCGCGAGTGCCATGGCGAGGCGCACCTTCGGATTGTCGAACGGGGGCGCCGACGAGTTCACGATCATGTTGATCGTGTTGTTCGAGGGCACGAACTGGCAGACGGACTTCGGCGCTTTTGCCTCGACGTCCTTGAGGCCGGCGACCGTTATGTCGGAGACGAACGTGAGGTCGACCTCGCCGGCGATGAAAGCAAGAACGCGCGTCGAGCGGTTGTTGATGATGCGATACTCGATGCCGTCGAGGTGCGGCTTGCCCTTCTTCCAGTAGTCGGGATTGCGCGCGAGCTTGATCGAGTCGCCGCGCTTCTGCTCGGCAACCTTGAAGGGCCCCGTGCCGATCGGGTTGACGCGCATTTCCTTCTGCGGAACGTGGCAGGGATAGACGGGCGAGTAGCCCGATGCGAGCAGGGCGAGGAAGCTCGGTTGCGGCGCCTTCAGCTCGAAGGTCACCTCATTATCGCCCTTGACGGTGATCTGCTTGACGTTGTGGTACCAGATCTTGCGCGGGTTCTTGCGGAAGTCGTCCGACTTCACGAGACCGGAGATGAGGTCGAACGTGCACTTGACGTCGTTCGCCGTGAAGGGCTTGCCGTCGTGCCATTTCACGCCCTGCTCGAGCTGGAAGGTCAGCTTGGTCTTGCTGTCGTCCCAGGCCCAGCTCTTGCCGAGGTCAGGGACGATCGTGCCGAGATTGGCCTCGAGCTTCGTCTGGTCGAAGAGCACGAGGTTGTTGAACACGGGCATGAACGGGAAGACCGTCGAGATGGTCGCTTCCTCGTGGATCGAGGCGCTCGGCGGCGTGTCCCAGACATAGGATTTGAGGATGCCACCCTGCTTCTGCGCATGAGCAGCGGGGGCAAAGAGGAGCGTGGCAAGGGCAAGCGCGCACGCTCCCCGGGCCTTTAGAGCGGTCATCGTGGCGTTCTCCCAAGTTCCGATCTGACGTCGGCCGTCATGGCGCCAATCCGGGCGTCGCCATGCGGTACTCGAAACATATCACGCCAAGTGCGCTCGCCAACACCTTCCCGCCTGCGTTGACGGAGGCCCGTGCTGCATTATTCTCCCCGGTAGGTGGCCGAAAGGCCGGCCAAGGCCTTCAGCCCGGGATTGATTTCCGCATGAGCCACGCTGTTGATCCGATCACGGTCTCCGTGATCCAGCACCGCCTTCGCGCCATTGTCGAGGAGATGGGCGAGGCGATGCTTCGCACCTCCTATTCGCAGATCCTGAACTCCAGCCGCGATTTCTCGACGGCGCTGTGCGACCCCGAAGGGCGGCTCGTCGCGCAGGCCGAGCACGTGCCGATCCACGTCGGCGCGCTGCCCTTTGCGGCCAAGTCCGTCTACGAGTTCTTCAAGGGTACGATCCGTCCGGGCGACGTGTACCTGCTGAACGATCCTTACCGAGGCGGCAACCACCTGCCCGATCTCACGGCCTTCGTGCCCGTGTTCGACGGCGACGAGCTCGTTTACTGGGCCATCAACCGCTCGCATCAGAGCGACATCGGCGGCGCGACGCACGGCGCCTACAACGCGAGCGCCAAGGAGATCTTCCAGGAGGGCCTGCGCGTCCCGCCGCTCAAGCTCTACGACCAGGGTGTGAGGCGCGAGGACGTGTACGAGATGATCGTGCTCAATGTGCGCCATCCGCGCGATTTCCGCGGCGATCTCGCGGCCATGATCGGGTCGGCGCGGCTCGGCGAGCGGCGCATGAGCGAGCTCATTCGCGAGTTCGGCTCGGCGCAGTCGCGGGCGGCTGTCGAGGCCGTGCTCGATGGCGCGGAGCGGCAGGTGCGCGCGATCATCTCGGAGTGGAAGGACGGCGTGTACGAGGGCGAAGCTTTCCTCGATGATGACGGCCATCAGTTCAAGGACGTCTACATTCGCGCCCGCGTGACGAAGCGTGGCAGCGATCTCGAGGTCGATCTCACGGAGAGCCATCCGCAGGTCACGGGTTTCATCAACTCGTCCTATGCGAACACGCACTCGGCGGTCGTCGTCGCGCTCGCCTATCTGATCGATCCCGACACGCCGAAGAACGACGGCGCCTTCCGGCCGCTGAGCGTGAAGCTCAAAGAGGGCACGGTCGTGTGGCCGCGGCCCGGCGCGCCGGTGACGCTGTGCACGAACCACTGCGGGCAGGAGATCATGGAGGCGATCATTCGCGCGCTCGCGCCGGCATGTCCTGAGCGGGCCATGGCGGGCTGGGGGCGGCGCTTCCGCGTGGCCATCCAGGGCGTGGATCCGCGCACGAAAAAGCCGTTCATCTGGCATCTCTTCCAGGCGCGGCCGGGTGGCGGGGCCTCCTCAGCGGGCGATGGCTGGGCGGCGGCGGGCGAGTGGCAAGCAGCCGGTGGCATCAAGTTCGGCAGCATCGAAGTGCACGAGGTGCGCTTTCCCTTCTTCTTTCGCCGCCACGAGTTCCGTCCCGACAGCGGCGGCGATGGGCGCTATCGCGGCGGGCCGGGCGCGGAGTTGGAGATGGTCATCGAGACGGCCGAGCCGGCGGTCGGCAATACGGCCGGCGATGGCGTGAAGTATGGGGCTTGCGGGATGGTCGGCGGCGAGGATGGCGCGCCCCATAACTACTGGCTCGAGTCCAAGGGCAGTCCCGATCGGCCGCTCAAGACCAAGGAGACGGGCGTGGTGCTGAAGCCCGGCGATGTGCTGCAGGTGCGCTCGGGCGGTGGCGGCGGTTGGGGGCCGCCGGAAGAGCGGACGGATGAGGCGCGGGCGCGCGACAAGTCGCTTGGTTTCGTGACGCGCTGAGGGGGCTCGTGTGATGATCGAGAAATTCGCCAGCGCTCGCGGCATTGTACCGAGCGAATTTCTCGATCTGAATCACACGAGCAATATTATGCTTCTAGTGTCCCTTTTGATTCCGAAGTTCGCTCGGGACGCAAGCATCGAGGTATGGCGAACTTCGGAATCGGGACACTAGCGCATCATGTATCGCATTGGAATTGATGTCGGCGGCACCTTCACGGACCTCGTGGCCGTGGATGCAGAGGGCCAAGTCACGATCGCGAAGGCGGCCTCGACGCCGCAGGATCAGTCGATCGGTGTGATGGATGGGCTCGAGCGGCTGGCGGAGGCGATTGGCATCGGCCGCGCCGATATGCTCGCAAAGACGGAGATCATCGTGCACGGCACGACGGTCGCGACGAACGCGCTGCTCGAGCACAAGGGTGCCAAGGTCGGCCTGCTCACGACGGAAGGTCATCGCGACATCGTCGAGATGCGCGAGGGCCTGAAGGACGATCGCTACAACCTGCGCCAGCCGCCGCCGGATCAGCTCGTGCCGCGCGAGCGACGGCTTGGTGTGCGCGAGCGCATTCGTCCGGATGGGCGCATCGAGACGGCGCTGGATCGCGGATCGCTGGATACGGCGATTGCGACGCTTAAGCGCGATGGCGTCGAGGCGGTGGCGGTCTGCTACCTGCACGCATGGCGCGATGAAGCGCATGAGAAGGCGACAGTCGAAGCGCTGAAGGCGGCGCTCGGCAATGCCTATGTGTGTCGATCCTCGGAAGTGCTGCCGCAGATCAAGGAATACGACCGCGTCTGCACGACGATCGTGAATGCCTATGTCGGGCCGGTGCTGGAGCGCTACCTCACGCGGCTGGCGACGCGGCTTGCTGAGGCGGGGCTTGCGGGACCGGTGCTCATCATCCAGTCGCACGGCGGCGTGGCGACGATCCCGGATGCGGTGCGGCTCGCGGCGGGTGCGGTGCTCTCGGGACCGGCGGGTGGTGTTGCGGGAAGCCGCTATGCCGCGCGGCTGATGGGACACGGCGATCTCATTCCCTTCGATATGGGCGGGACCTCGACGGATATCTCGCTCGTCATCAAGGGCGAGGCAGCCATTGCCTCGGATCGCCGACTTGGCGGGCAGCGGGTGGCGCTGCAGAGCCTCGACATTGCGAGCATCGGCGCGGGTGGCGGGTCCATTGCGGAAGTCGATGCCGGCGGGATCCTGCATGTGGGGCCCGAGAGTGCGGGGGCGATGCCGGGGCCGGCCTGCTACGGCCGCGGCGGCACGCGCGCGACGGTGACGGACAGCAATTGCGTGCTCGGTTTCCTCGATCCCGATAACTTCCTCGGCGGGCGCGCGCACCTCGATGCGCCGGCGGCCGAGGCGGCGGTCGATCGGGTGGCGGAAAAACTCGGCGTTGATCGCATGACGGCGGCCGAGGGCATTCATCGAATCATCAACACGCGCATGGCGGAGGGTATCCGCCTCGTCTCGGTAAGACGCGGTGTCGATCCGCGGCGATTTGCGATCCTCTCGTTCGGTGGTGCAGCAGGTCTGCACGTGACTGATGTGGCGCGCCAGCTCGATGTGAGCCGGGTGATCGTGCCGCGGCTGGCGGCGGTGCTCTCGGCGTGGGGAATGCTGGCGTCGGATCTGCGCTATGAGCTTGCACGCACGCACATCGGCGATGCGACGCATCTGGATGCGGATCAGCTCAGGGCTGCCTTCGGCGAGCTCGAAGCCGAGGGACGCGCGCGCATCAAGGCCGCGGCGCATACGGGCGAGGTGCGTGTGCAGCGGTCCGCCGACATGCGCTATGGCGAGCAGATCTTCGAGGTGAATGTGCCGCTCGATGGCATCGCGCTCGATGATCCGAACCTCGTCGCGAAGATGGCGGATGCCTTCCATGCCCGGCATGAGGAGCTTTACACCTACAGCCTGCGCGATCAGGAAGCCGTGCTGATCAATGCGCGTGCGGCCGTCATCGGCGCCTTGCCGAAGCTGCCGCAGGAGCCGGCGCTGCCGAAGCGGGCGGCCGCCGAGCCGCATCACAGGCGGCGGATCTATCTCGGCGGGTGGCACGAGGCGCCGGTCTATTCGTTCGATGCATTGGCGCCAGGGCAGCTTATCGAGGGACCGGCGATCGTCGAGTCGGCGATGACGACCGTGCTGCTGCGTGGGGGCGATCGCGCGACGACGACGGCCTTCGGCTGGCTCGATATCCAAGTCGGCGCGGCGTGAGAACGGGGAGAGCACCATGCCCAAGACCGCACGCGGCCTGAACTATGTGACGAATGACCTGCGGCCGCCGTGGCGGACGTCGGGCCTGCCGGTCGTGTTCAATCATGGCATCGGCACGAACCACGGCGTCTGGTCGGAGTGGGTGCCGATCGTGGCAGCGCGTCATCCGATGGTGCGCTTCGATCTGCGCGGCTTCGGCAGCTCGCCGGTGCCGCCAACCGATCATCGCTGGAGCATGGATGAGCTGATCGATGACCTGCTCGAAGTCGCGGCGACGACGGGAAGCGGGAAAGTTCACGTCGTCGGCGAGTCGATCGGCGGCACGATCGCGCTGGCGGCGGCACTCAGGGCACCGGAGCGTTTTGCGTCGGTTGCGATCTCGAATGCCTCGCATCGCGGGCCCGGCATCACGAACATCCAGGGCTGGCGCAGGACCTACGAGAGCCAAGGCAATGCGGCCTGGAATGTGGAGATGATGGCGAACCGCTTCTATCCCGGCGCGGCGGATCCGGCGGCCTTGGCGTGGTTCTCCGAGGTGCAGGAGAAGGCTGACCGCCATGCCGTGCTGGCGCTGGCGGCACTGCTCGCGGGCTTGGATCTCAGCGAGGCGCTGCGCTCATTCAAGGTGCCGCTGTCGATCACGCTGCCGGACTCGAGCCCGTTCATTACGCCCTCGCATGGCGCCGAGATGCACGCGCTCGTGCCGAACTCACGCCTGAGGATCGTGCCGCGCTCGAAGCACGGTCTGCCCTTCAGCCACGCGCGGTCCGAGGCCGAGGCGCTGGTTGCGTTCCTCAGCGAGATCGAGGGAGCCTGAGGAGAAAGCCACGGGGCGTTTGCTCGAATTGGCATCGCTGTTCCCCCCTCCATCGCGCCCAATGCGCTGAGTGCAAAAAGAGCAGTCGGTGGCCTTGGTCTCGCCGGTGCTACGGGCCAAGGGCGGTCACGGCGGCCTCAATTTCTCGACTGTCGGCGCCGTCGGTCTTGAGGGAAGAGCAGGCGTCCGGCATCCGCTTGGTCAACAGCAAGCGGCACCTCCGTTATTAGCCGCGGCCGAAGAGCCAGCACACGGGACACTGGCTTTGCCGTCTGGTAGGATGCGCGGCAACCGCAAGGCCAATTGAAATGCCAAAATCCGAGAGCGACGCGCTCAAGAAGCAGCTTGAATTCTTGCTGGAACTTGACCGCCTGAAATTGATCGTCCGCCAATCACATCTAGCGAATGGTGCTAGGCGGGAGAACTCGGCGGAGCACTCGTGGCATCTCGCAATGTTTGCGCTGGCACTGAGTAGTCATGCAGATGTGAAAGTTGATGTAGCTCGCGTCATCCAACTCTTGTTGCTGCACGACATCGTAGAAATCGACGCGGGCGATGCGCCTATCCATGCGGCCAATGGCTCAAAAGCCGATCTCGCAGCGGCAGAACAACGAGCTGCAGAACGCATTTTCGGCCTCCTGCCGTCTGATCAGGCCGCGGAGTTTCGTTCAATTTGGCTTGAATTCGAGGCCGGTCAATCACCAGAAGCGCGGTTCGCTAAGGCATTGGATCGGCTGCAGCCGCTGCTGCTCAACGTGGCGGTCGGCGGCGGTACGTGGAGTGAAAACGGAGTCGGTGTGACGCAAGTCATCGAGCGGTATGGGCCAGCGATTGCGGGAGGATCGACGATGCTGTGGGAAGCCGCCCGAAAGCTTGTCGAACAGCATTTTTCCAAGGCCCCATCTGGCGGGTAACTTCGAGGTGCGGCCGTATCTCATGTCTCGCGGAGCAATTGGCGAAAGGTCGATACGGGTCTGGGGAGGAGCGGACGCGAACGCGGACATGAGCACGCAGCCCGATGTTGATTGCGACGCTAAGTGATCGGGTGCGAAATGAATACGCGCTAGCGGCTCTGCTTGTGCGCACGCAGCGCGGCGCCGAAAGCTTCGAAGAGCGTCTTGTTGACCGAGTTGTTCTGCGCCTCGTACTCGGCGTGCCACTGGACGCCGAGGGCGAAGCCGGGGGCTTCGGCAATGCGGATCGCTTCGATCGTGCCGTCCTCGGCGATGCCCTCGATGATGACGCGCTCGCCGGGCTCGAGAATGCCCTGGCCGTGCAGCGAGTTCACGCGGATGGTCTCGCGCCCGAGAAGCTGCGCGAAGGTGCCACCGGGCGTGAGCGTGACCTCGTGGCGCTCGGCAAAGACGACGGTCGGGTCGGGATGGATCTCGCCGTTCTCGAGGCGCGGCATGCGGTGGTTCATGCGGCCCGGAATCTCGCGGATCTCGGGGTGGAGCGAGCCGCCGAACGCGACGTTCATCTCCTGGAAGCCGCGGCAGATGCCGAAGATCGGCTTGCCTTGCGCGACACAGGCTTCGAGGAGCGCGAGCGCCAGCGCGTCGCGGCGCTCGTCATAGGGCTCGTAGCCGACATGAGGATCCATGCGATAGCGGGTCGGGTGCACGTTCGCGCGCGCCCCCGTCAGCAGGATGCCGTCGACGACCTCCAGCAGCGCGCCGACGTCGGTGATCTCGGGAGCGCCCGCGAACATCATCGGGAGGGCGTCGGCGACCTGCGCCACGGCGCGCAGATTGCGCTCGCCGACGAGTTGCGCCGCGAAGCGGTTCTCGACGTGGTGCGTATTGCCGATCACGCCGACTACGGGTTTCATCGCTGCCGAGCCCCCGCTCCGTCTCGCATCATCTGCCTGTTCTCAGATCTCTGAATGCCTCGTCGAGGCGACCGAGGGCCTCCTCGAGGATCGGGCGCGGCGTCGCGAAATTGAAGCGCAGCCGCGTCTCGCCGCCCGGCCCGAACTGCTCGCCGGGGCTCGCGAAGATGCGCGCGCTCTGCTTTACGCGCTTGCCGACTTCCTCGGGCGCGAGGCCGGTGCCGGCAAAATCGACCCAGGCGAGATAGGTCGCATCGAGCTTCATGGCGCGGGCGCCGGGGGCGGCCGCCTCGATGCGGGCGTGGAGGAGATCGCGATTGCGCGCGAGATAGGGAAGGAGCGCGTCGAGCCAGGCCTCGCCCGTCCGCCAGGCGGCCTCGGTCGCGATCATGCCGAAGGAATTGTAGGAGCCGACGCCCGAGGCCATGATGCGCGCATCGAGGCGCTTCTTGAAATCGGCATTGGACGTGAAGCAGGCGCCGACATGGGCGCCGGCGAGATTGAAGGTCTTGGTCGCGGCGACGCAGGTGATGAGACGATCGGCGATTTCGGGGGCGGCGGTCAGCGTCGGTGTGTGGCGGGCGCCGGGGAAGACGAGATCGCAGTGGATCTCGTCCGAGACCAGAATGAGATTGTGCTTGATGCAGAAGGCCGCGAGCGCCTGGAGCTCGGCGGGCGACCACACGGTGCCGCCCGGATTGTGCGGGCTGCACAGGAAGACGATCTTCGTGCGCGGCGTGAGCTTGGCCGCGAGGGCGTCGAGGTCCATGGCGTAGCGGCCGTTGGCCTCGACCAGATTGGCATCGAAGATGCGCCGCTGATTGGCGACGATAATGCGCCGGAAGGCATGATAGACGGGCGGGAACACGACGACCTCGTCGCCGGGCTCGGTCAGCGCCTGGAGAATGAGGCCGAGGCCCGAGACGATGCCCGGCGTCGGGCTCACCCAGGCGGGGTCGACCTTGAGCTTGTGGCGGCGCGCCATCCAGTCGGCGAGGGCTTCGGCCCAGGTGCCCGTATCGGCGTAGTAGCCGTACGTCCCGCGCTCGACCTCGGCGGTCAGTGCCGCCGTCACGCCGGGAGGCGCGGCAAAATCCATGTCGGCGACCCACATGGGGATCGCGTCGGGGGCGGAAATGCCGGAGAGCTTCGCGATATTGTCCCACTTGGACGAATGAGTGCCGCGACGTGGAATGACGCGGTCGAAATCGAACATGGTGAAGCGGCTCCTGGGAGGGGGAACCGCATACTGATGCGGGTGGCGGAACGGATGGTCAAGCCGTGGGATCGCTGCGCGGCCATGCGGAAGTCGCATCGGCGCCCGAGGTGCGGTTTCCGGGCCGATATTTCGTACGGATCCTGCCGCAAGTCCGATCGCGGATCACATCATTGCCACATTGAAAAACTGTTATACGTGCGTCCAGGTGACGCGATGCGACAAATCCGCGGCCGGACGGGTGGAGGGTTCGTAGCAGGGGGGTGCAGCGTGCGTGCACTGTTTGTTGGCGCAGGGACTTTGCTGATCAGTGGGTTGCTCGGTTTGGCTCCCGCTCAAGCTCAACAGCAGACCCTGCCTTTCGTGATTGCGCAGGCCCAGGGCAAGGGCGTTCCGAAGCGCGCGCTACCCGTGCCACCGAAGCCGACGTCCCAGGACGAGAACGAGCGCGCCTCGGTCATCAATAACTGGACCATCGGTCTGGCCGGCGGTCTGCTCGAGGGAACGTTCGTCGCCTATGCGGCCGATCTCGGCCGGGCGCTCGACGACGGCGACAACCTGCGCGTGATCCCCATGATCACCTACGGCGCAGTGGGTAACGTCAGCGACCTGATCTACCTCAAGGGCGTCGATTTCGCGATCACCTACGCGGACGTGCTCGATCACTACAAGAACGTGCTCAAGATCCCGAACATCGAGAAGCGCGTGAACTACGTCATGCCGATGTTCCAGGGCGAGCTGCACATCTATGTGCGCCCGGAGATCAACACGCTCGAGGATCTGAGAGGCAAGAAGGTCAACTTCAATACGGTCGGCAGCGCGGCCAACTACACCGGCGGCATCGTCTTCGACCGCCTCGGCCTGCAGGTCGAGCGCACCTACCTCAACAACGCCATCGCACTCGAGGAGATGAAGAAGGGCGAGATCGCAGCCGTGATCCACGTGGTCGGCAAGCCGAACGCGCTCTTCAGCAAGATCAATCCCGAGCCGGGCTTCAAGCTGCTTCCCCTCGAGTTCAGCGAGAAATTCGAGGACTATTATGTGCCGGCGGAGCTTACGCACGCCGACTACCCGAACCTCATTCCCAAGGGCCAGTCCGTATCGACGATTTCGGTGATGGCGCTGCTCGCCGTCTTCAACTGGAGCCCGAATGTGAACGGCGACCGCTACCGGCGGTGCGTTCGCTTCATCGAATATCTCTTCGAGCGCTTCGAGAAGCTGCGTCAGCCGCCTTACCAGCCGAAGTGGCGGGAGATGAATATTGCCGGCACCATTCCGGGCTGGACGCGCTTTCCGGCTGCTCAGGAGCTGATCGACAAGGCCCACGCGACGGCGACGTCGAGCATCGACACGTCGCTGGCGCGGACGCAGGCGGCAAAGGCAGCGCCGCTCGATCCGGCCGAGCAGGATCGCCTGTTCCGCCAGTTCCTGGAGTGGAGCAAGCAGAGACGCTAATCGGGCGCGTCGAAACCGGGGCGGCAGAATTCCGGACGACGATCAGGATCATCGAGGGGAGGAGGCGAACGTTGCGTATGCGGCAACAACGCCGGGTCGAGGATCGGCCAATACCATTCGCGAGGGGCGTAGCGCGGCATCGTCGTCAGATGCCGCGCCGATTGGCGTTTGCAGCACTCGCTGCCACGGCGCTGCTCATGGGCGGGGTGCACCACTTGGGGCTGCCTGGGCAGGCGCAGGCGCAGGCGCAGCAGCAGGAATTCTTCCTGAATGTCGCGCCCGTGATGCTGGCCGAGCCGGCATCCAGGAGCCCGCTGCCCATCCAGGTCGGTCCACAGGACGCGCTGATGCGCAACAGCTTCGTGCGCATTCGCGGCCTGCCGGCGACGGCGACGCTCACTGAAGGGCACGCCATCAGCGCCGGCGCGTGGGCCATTCCGCTCGCCGGTCTCGCGAGCCTCGGTATCGTGCTGCCGGTGGGCCTCCAGCAGGGGCGGTGGGATGTCGTCGTCGCGCTGGTGACCATCGAGGGCAAGGTTCTGACCGAGGCCAAGACGGCGCTCGTCGTCGGGCCGGTGCAGCTCATTGCGCCGAGCCAGCAGCAGGCACAGGCGAAGCAGGCGCCGAGCGTCGTCGCAAACCTCGCCCGCCCGATCGAGCCGGTGCCTCAGCCGGAGCCGCAGAGCAGTCCGGAGCGTGAGCGGGCGCTCGGATTGCACGCCAAGGGCAAGGAGCTGCTCGGTCTGGGCAATGTCCAGCCGGCGCGGGCACTGTTCCGCCGTGCCGCCGAGTCGGGGCTCGCCGAGAGCGCGCTCGCGCTCGCCGGCACCTACGATCCGCACGAGCTTGCGAAGCTCAGGGTCGTCGGCTTGCAGCCGGATGTTGCCGCAGCCCGCCAGTGGTACACGAAGGCGCGCGAGCTCGGCGCGCCGGAAGCGGCCGAGCGCCTGAAGCGCCTCGAGGCACGTTGAGCTAGGCTGTTCGATCAAAATGGAGTCGTAATCCCCCTCCCCCTGGTGGGGAGGGGTTAGGGGTGGGGGGAATCCCTACCGCCAGTGTTCTGCAATCCCCCCCCCTCCTAACCTCCCCCACGAGGGGGGGAGGGATTAGTGCGGCGTATGGGACTGCAAGCGTCCGCACGAAATGAACACGCTCTAGGCGGCTCCGCGTTCGGACCGCCAGCGCGTGAAGCCATTGGCCCGGAGCTCGCAGGCGGGGCAGCTTCCGCATCCATAGCCCCAGGGATGGCGCGTCGCGCGATCGCCGAGGTAGCAGGAGTGCGTCTCCTCGATGATGATGTCGACGAGCGCTGCGCCGCCGAGTGTCTCGGCGAGCGCCCAGGTGCCGGCCTTGTCGATATACATGAGCGGGGTGTCGATCGCGACGGGTCGGTCGAGGCCGAGCGTGAGGGCGTGGGCGAGCGTCTGGAGCGTGTCGTTGCGGCAGTCGGGATAGCCCGAATAGTCGGTCTCGCACATGCCGCCGACGAGCGTGGCAATGCCGCGCCGATAGGCGAGCGCGGCCGCGTACGTGAAGAACAGCAGATTGCGCCCCGGTACGAACGTGCTCGGGAGGCCCGAAGCGGTCATCTCGATCGCGGTCTCGCGCGTGAGGCTCGTCTCGCTGATCTGTGCGAGCGTCGGCAGCGAGAGCCTATGATCCTCGCCGAGGCGCGCGGCCCAATCGGGGAAGCGGGCCCTGAGCGCCGCGATCACCTTGCCGCGCTGATCGAGCTCGACGCGATGGCGCTGGCCGTAGTCGAAGCCGATGGTTTCGACGCGATCGTAGCGCGTGAGCGCGGAGGCGAGGCAAACGGTCGAATCCTGCCCGCCGGAGAAAAGGACCAGCGCCGCGCGCTCTGAGGGTTCGGTCATCGTGCATCCTCTGAAGCCCGCGCGAGCACTACGCTCCCCGGGCCGGAGGATCAACAGCAGCGCGTGCGAAAATGCGCGAGCCCCGATCGGGACCGGGGCTCGCTTGTATTGGGCGGTTCAGCCCTCGCTTAGTTGGGCGCTGGCGACGTCGTTGGCGCCGGAGCCGGGGTCGGCGCGGGTGTCGGGGCCGGAGCCGTCCGCTCGACGCTGGTTTGCGGCGCGTTGCCGTTCGGGCTGTTCCCGATACCGATCAGAAGCATCCCGAGGATGGCGAACAGGGCGATGACACCGAGCACGACGCCCCAGCCGCTGGCGTTGTAGCTCGCCGGAGCCCGGTCGATGTAGTCCTGGTATTCGTGCGGCGCGCGCCGCTCATGATCAACTGCCATGGGTAGTCTCCTATCCATTGCGTATTGTTCCAGGAAAAACGCGCGCGCCGGGGAGGGGTTCCGCCTTTGATGTGCGAGGTCATTGCGGTTTGCGCGCTAGTGTGATGATCGAGAAATTCGCCATATCAGGCGGCACGGTACCGAGCGAATTTCTCGATCTGAATCACACGAGCAAGACTATGATTCCAGTGTCCCTTTTGCTTCCGAAGTTCGCTCGAGGCGCCAGAATTGAGGTACGGCGAACTTCGGAATCGGGACACTGGCCGTGTTGCGGATCGTTGGATAGGCTTAGGGAAAATAAGTCCTCTGACGGATCAGAACAGGCGGGAGAAACGGCCATGTCGACAGCCGAGCTCGAGCGGCTCAAGAACCTCAGAATGCCCTTTGCGGAGTTGCTCGGCATCGAGCTGGTGGCGGCGACGCGCGATGTCGTGAGAGCGCATCTTGTCGTGCGGCCGGAGGTGTGCACGCGGCCGGCAACCATTCATGGCGGCGCGATCATGGCCTTTGCCGATACGCTCGGCGCGGCCGGCACGGTGCTCAATCTGCCCGAGGGACATTCGACGACGACGATCGAGTCCAAGACGAACTTCATTTCGGGTGCGCCCGTCGGCACGACGCTCATCGGCGAGGCGACGCCGATCCATCGCGGCCGCCGCACGCAGGTCTGGCAGACGCGGATCACGCGCGAGAACGACGGCGGGCTCGTCGCCCTCATCACGCAGACGCAGATGGTGCTCGAGCCGCGCCCGGCAAAGGCGTGACGCAGGCGCACGCCCGAACTACAAGGCTCTAGTGTGGTGGTTCCGAAGTCCGCCATCACTTCGCGGCAAATGTCGGAGGCGGACTTCGGAATCTGAACCACACTAGGATCATTGACTTGCTAGTGTGATTCAGATCGAGAAATTCGCTCGATACCGTGCCGCGAGAGGTGGCGAATTTCTCGATCATCACACTAGGAGGGGCACGTAGAACCCCGCAGGACGCACGCAGTGAGGATTGGAGAGGACGGCCATGTTCGATTTGAAGGGGAAGGTTGCGCTCATCACGGGTGGCAATGGCGGCATCGGTCTCGGCATGGCCGAGGGGCTCGCATCCGCGGGCGCCGACATCGTCATTGCCGCGCGCAAGGCTGAGAAGTCCAAGGCCGCGGCGGCAGCGCTCGCCAAGCGCGGCGTGCGCACGGGTGTCGTCGAGGTGAACGTGGCGGACGATGCTTCGTGCCGCGCCATGGTGGCGGATGCGGTGAAGCAGATGGGCCGTATCGACGTCCTCGTGAACAATGCGGGCATCAACATCAGGAAGCCGCCCGAGGCGTACACGATCGGCGAGTGGCGGGAGATCCTCTCGATCAATCTGGATGGTGCCTTCTATTGCTCGCAGGCCGTCTATCCCGAGATGAAGAAGGTCGGCGGCGGCAAGATCATCAACATCGGCTCGATGATGTCGCTGTTCGGCGCGCCACTGACGACGGCCTATGCGGCGTCCAAGGGCGGCATCGTGCAGATGACGCGCGCGCTCGCGACCGCCTGGGCCAAGGACAACATCCAGGTCAACTCGATCCTGCCGGGCTGGATCGATACCGAGCTCACGCAGCGGGCGCGGGTCGATATCGAAGGGCTGAACGAGAGCGTCCTGCAGCGCACGCCGGCGGGGCGCTGGGGCAAGCCCGATGATTTCTCCGGCATTGCTGTCTTCCTGGCGGCGCCGGCCTCGGACTTCGTGACGGGCACGGCGATCCCGGTGTGCGGCGGTTTCTCCATCCGCGGCTGAGCGCGAGCGGACCGGCCGGCAGTGAGGGCCGGCCGGTTGGCGCGCGTCGCGTCTCCAACGCACGCGATCAGCCGCCGCGGGCGGGTGGCGCGTCAGGGGGCGGCTCGGGTTTGTTCGGCGCTTCGCCTACGTCCTCGGCGGTGGTCCGATCCGGCGGCGGAGCAGGGCCGCGCGCCTTCGCCGTTCGCTCCTCCACCACGCGATTGATGAGCGTGCGCACGCCGTCGAGGTCGCGCAGGTGGATGTCGTGCTGGGCGTAGGGGATCTCGATGCCGGCTGCCTTGAAGGCCTTCATGATGGCAATGCGCAGGTCCGACTGCACGCCGCCGGCCCGTGAGACGTCGGCCACGAAGAACCACATGAAGAAGTCGAGGGAGCTGACGCCGAAATTGTCGAGGACGGCGCCGGGGGGTGGCTCGGTCAGCACCTGCGGATGCGCTTTTGCACAGGCGAGGAGGATGGCGAGCACCCTCTCGGGATCCGCGGTGTAGCTCGCACCGACGCGCACGACGCCGCGGCCCATGAGGCTGCGATGGGTCTTGTTGAGCACGCGCCCGGTGATCAGCTCGGAGTTGGGGATGATGAGGCGCGCGCGGTTGAGGGTCTCGATCTCCGTCGAGCGCACGCTGATGCGCCGTACGTTCCCTTCCTGATCGCCGACGACGATGGCATCGCCAACCTTGACCGGGCGTTCGACGAGCAGAATGAGGCCCGAGACGAAGTTGTTCACGATCGACTGCAGGCCGAAACCGATACCGACGGAGAGTGCGCCGGCCACGATGGCGATGTTGGTGATGTCGAGGCCGGCATAGGAGATGGCGAGGATCGCCGACAGCGCGATGCCGCTGTAGCCGACGGTGGTCTCGATGGAGTTCGCGATGCCGGCATCGACGCGACGCGGCTGCAGCACGCGCTCGCGCAGCCAGCGCTGGAAGACGCGCGTTGCGAAGACCAGCGCGATGAAGAGCAGGATGCCGAAGAGAATACGGGCCGGCGAGATGCGGAGCTGGCCGATCTCGAAGCCGAAGAAGGCGCGGGCGAACCAGTCGCGGATGTCGGCTGTCGAGAAGCCCCACTGCACGAGAACGAGGGGAACCGCGATCGTGAGCAGCACGAAGGTGAGCAGCACCTCGGCAAGCCATGCGAGCTCGCCGAGGCGCGCCGGCACGACGCGCAGGCGCGTCGTCAGCATGTAGCCTACGGGGTTGTCCGACTGGTCGATCGTCCGCGTGACCGAGCGGATCGTGAGGTAGATCACGCCGGCGGCGACGATGACCGTGCCGCTCAGCACGAGCTGCTGGGCAATGAAGCGGCCGAGGGCGAGATAGCCCAGCAGCGTCGTCGCCAGGATGAGAATTGTCAGCACCCACAGCGGCAGCTTGAACCACCATGGCGTGATGCGGGTCGTCACCGGCAGCATCACGGCATCGGAGGTCGCCGTGGGCACGGGCTGTGGCGTGAAGGGCGTGAGCAGGAGCGCGGTCAGCAGGCCGGCATAGGCGAGGCTCGCCGCGAAGGTTCTAACGACGGTGAGCGAGAGCGGCACGACAAGCGCGCGTCCGATCTCGGAGAGCGCGAGGTCGGCAGCGTAGACGGCGACGAGGCCGATCAAGCACCAGCTTATGCGGCTCGCCGCCCGGTCGGTGAGGTTCACGAGGCGCAGCTCGGGATCGCGCGGCGAGAGGACGACGCGGATCAGCGTGCCGACGATGACGGTCAGGACGATGGCCGAGAGGAGCGCCGCGACGATGTTGCCGCCCGGCAGGCGCATGAGGCCGAGCTGATTGAGGCCGCCGAAGAGGATGGCGAGCGCCGCGAGCGCGGGCAGCATCCGCGCGGGCGCGACCCATACGATGCGTTGGGCACGCTGGATGAAGTTTCGGCCATCCGGCGGCGGTGAATGCGTCGCGCGTTCGAGGAAGCGCACGCCGAACCAGAGCCCGATGAAGGCTGCGAGCGCGGTCATCACGACCGCGACGACGCCCGACATGACGTCCGATGCGGCCTTGATCCAGTCCGCCACGAGATATTCGGCGAAGTCGATCGTCGTCGGCAGATCCTGGGCCGCGAGCCGCCAATGATAGGGCAGCAGGGGGCTCTGGGCGCGCTCGAACAGGTTGCGCGAGAAGAGGGATTGGCGGAGCTCGGTAATGCGCCGAATGAGCTCGCGGGCGCGGACCTCCGTGAGGTCGATGGTCTTGAGCGCGCCATCGAGATTGGAGACGACGGTGCCGAGCCTTTCGCGCTCGGCGGCGATGGCGGGCGCCTCGGGCGGGGCGTCCTTGGCTGGAAGGGGGCCCAGGCTTTCGATCTGCCGGCGGGCGGCGGCGAGCAGGGGCCGTACCTGCTCGGCGATCTTGGCGGTCTCGGCGAGCGTCTGATCGATCTCGCTCCGCAGCCGTGCGAGGTCGCTGTCGGAATCGCGGATGCGCTCGATGGATTTCTCGGCGGCGTCGATCGAGGAGGAAAGGCGCGCAATCTGCTGCGCGATCTGGGCCGGAACCTCGGTCGCCGGCGCGGGCTTGGCGCCGTTTGATGCGGCCGGCGGAGGTTGGGCTTCCTCGGTCGCCGGGGGTGCGGCCGGCGGCTGGGGCTGCGGCGCCTGCTGAGCCACAGCAGGCGCTAGCGCGAACAGGAGGGCCACCATCAGGGCCGCGATCCAGGTTCGCATGGGCATTGCTGTCATCACTGTACTGTCCCCGGGACTGTGCATGGCCCCGCCATGCTGCGCCGGCTCTGCGACGCCTCCTTGTAAAAAGTTCGACGCTTCACGCGCGGCGCGCGTGGTCTCAGGGCTCCGTGTTCAGCCGGCAGCGCCTTCCTTGCCGGCGGCTGCAGTCCCGAGTGTGCGCGGCGCGCGCGAAAAGACGGGCTGGGCCGGCAGGACCGGCTGCGCCACCGACGACGGGGCTTCCAGCTCCTCGACATGGGCTGCAACCGGCCGCGCCGGGATGCCCGTCTCGATCACCACATCCACGGGGCCGCCCGTCATGATCAGATGCTCGATATTGTCGCGGCGCACGAGCACCAGGCGGCGCCGGCCGTCGACATTGGCATGATCGACCACGGCAAGGCGCGGCTCCGCCTTCGGCCCGAAGAAGGAGATTCGCGGCGGCGTGCCATTCAGGTATCCGCGCACGAACCAGACGGCGCCGACGGCAATCACCGCCATGGATGTGCTGAGCAGCACATACCAGATGAAATTCGCCATTCCCCTGCCGCGGCCCCAGCCGCGCTCCCTTGACGAACGAACTTCGACAACGCCCGCCATCTGTATCAGCGAACCGGCGCCAGTCCACAGCCGGATGTTCCGGCACGAGCAGCGATTGTGGACAGCATCGGGCGGCATACGACGCGTGCAAACGATGGCCATGCGGTAACGTTGTCCGCACGGCTTGTCTCATATGCGAAACGTCGCGCCTCCACGGGCCTTGGCGGGATGTGGCTAGTGTCCCGATTCCGAAGTTCGCCTCACCTCGATGCTGGCGGCCCGAGCGAACTTCGGAATCAAAAGGGACACTAGAATCATAGTCTTGCTCGTGTGATTCAGATCGAGAAATTCGCTCGGTGGCAAGCCGCGAGATCTGGCGAATTTCTCGATCATCACACGAGTTGCAGCACTTCAGAGCATTTTAACCGCGTTCGGCCACTTCTGGGTGTGTGAAAGGCGCATCGCTGCGCTATGTTTTCTTTCAGGGGGATACCGGCATTGCTGCACGGCCTTCGGCTAGTGTCCCTATCCGAAGTTCGCCCCACCTCGATGCTGGTGTCCCGAGCGAACTTCGGAATCATAAGGGACACTAGAAACATAGCCTTGCTCGTGTGATTCAGATCGGGAAATTCGCTCGGCACCATGCCGCCAGAACTGGCGAATTTCCCGGTCATCACACGAGTGTCCCGCGCCGCAATTTCGGCGAATCAGCTACGGTGGCGCGCGATGACGGGCCTCCATGAGAAACGCAGCGAGTTTACGATGGGCACGCCTTCCCGTGGCGGTGTCATTATTGCGGCAACTTTGACGCTCGCGGCGGCGCTGGTGCTCGGAATCGCGGCCATGTGGTCGTCCCGGGCGACGGGCCCGATCGTGCTCGGCTTCCTGTCGCTGCTGGCCGTGATCGGCGTTTTCTTCCTGTTCGGCACGGCGGCGGGGCTGATCCGACTCAATGTCGAGGACGAGCGCGCCGATCTGAGCGAGCGCGCCACGGAGGGGCTCGACCTCGGATTTCTCGTCACGGACGCGGCCGGGCGGACGCTCAAGGCCAATCGCGCCTTCCGCAGAATTGTCGGGGAGCACCCCTCGGGGGAGCCGCGTGCCATCGAGGATGCCTTCGCGGGCGAGCCCGAGGCTGGCCAGTGCCTTTTCCGGCTGCTGCGCGCGGTCGAGCGCGGCGAAGCCCGGCAGGAGGAGTTCCGCATCCGCGGCCAGGACGGGCGCTCGCGCACCTCGCGCTGGCTGCGCGTCACGGTGCGGCCGATCCCGGCGGCGCTCGGCGGCGGCGAGAGCCAGCCGCGGACGCTGTGGCAGGTTGCCGACATCACGCAGGAGCACGCGCGGGTCGCCGAGACGCTCCGCAGTTTCGAGACGCGGCTCGCCTACTACGACGGGCTGCCGCTCGGCGTGCTGGAGCTGGCGCCCGATGGCCGGGTCACGGAGATCAATGGAACGCTTGCCGTCTGGCTCGGTCGCGAGGCGCCTGCGGATCCGGCGCACGACGTGCGGCTCGACGATCTCTTCGCCCAGGGGGCGGAGGCTGCGATTCGCACGGCGCTCGCCGTGACGGAAGGACAGTGGACGCGCGTCGAGACCGAGCTCTCGCGCGGTGCGGGTGTGTTCATCCCCGTCGAGATCATCGCGGTGCCGCCCGCCAACCCGGCGCTCAATGCGGCGGTCCAGATTCTCGTGCTGCACCGGCGCACGCGCGCGAGCGCCGACAGCGGACCGCTGAGGAAGAACGGCGAGCTCGCACGCTTCCTCAATGCGGCGCCGTTCGGCATGGCGACGATCGCCGGTGATGGCCGCGTGCTGAATGCCAATGCGACTTTCGGTCAGCTCTTCCGCGACCGCGATACGGGGAGCATCGCGACGACCGCCGATATCGTGGCGCGGATCGCCGACAGCGACGCCCGCGCTAGCCTGAAGCGTGCCGCCGAGAATGTGCTCAAGGGGCGGGCGGCCGGCGAGCCCGTCGAAGTGACGCTCGGGGCCGAGGGCGAGTTCACGCGGCGCCTGTTCTTCAGCCCGGTTCCCTCCGGTGACGGCGAGGCGGCGGCGGTGATCTACGTCATCGATGCGACGGAGCAGAAGGCGCTCGAGATCAAGTACGCCCAGAGCACGAAGATGGAGGCCGTCGGCAAGCTCGCGGGCGGCATCGCGCACGACTTCAACAACGTGCTGACGGCGATCATCGGCTTCTCGGACCTGCTGCTGCAGACGCACCGGCCGACGGACGCCGCCTACAAGGACATCATGAACATCAAGCAGAATGCCAACCGTGCCGCGGGCATGGTGCGGCAGCTGCTTGCCTTCTCGCGCCGCCAGACGCTGATGCCCGAAGTGCTGGAGCTCGGCGACGTCATCAGCGATACGAGCACGGCGCTGCTGCGCAAGCTCATTGGCGAGACGGTGCAACTCGAGACCCGTCACGGGCGCGATCTCTGGCTCATCAAGGCCGATCGTACGCAGCTCGATCAGGTGCTGCTCAATCTCGCGGTGAACGCCAAGGATGCCATGCCGAACGGCGGGCGGCTCATCATCTCGACGCGCAATGTCACCGAAGGCGAGGCGCGGAACATGCGCCAGCAGGGCATGGTGCCGGGCGAGTATGTCGAGCTGGCGGTGACGGACACCGGCCACGGCATGACGCCGGAGATCATGGCCAAGATCTTCGAGCCTTTCTTCTCGACCAAGGAAGTGGGCAAGGGCACGGGCCTCGGGCTCTCGACGGTGTACGGCATCGTCAAGCAGACGGGCGGTTTCATCTTCCCCGAGAGCGCGCCGGGGCAGGGCACGACCTTCCGCATTTACCTGCCGCGCTACGTGCAGACGGCAGCGGACAAGGCTGCCGAGCAGCGCCCGGCGAAGAAGGAAAAGGCGCGCGATCTCACGGGCAGTGGCCGCGTGCTGCTCGTCGAGGACGAGGATTCCGTGCGCAGCTTCGCGATCCGCGCGCTGAAGCGCCAGGGCTATGACGTGATCGAGGCGACGTCCGGTGCCGAGGGCTTGGAGAAGTTCGAGGAGGTCGGCGGGCAGATCGATCTCATCGTGAGCGACGTCGTCATGCCGGAGATGGATGGGCCGACGATGCTCAACGAGCTTCGGAAGCAGCGGCCCGATATCAAGATCATTTTCATGTCGGGTTATCCCGACGATGCTTTCAAGCGCAATCTCAATCCGGGCGAGAGCTTCGCCTTCCTCGCCAAGCCCTTCACGCTCCCGCAACTCGCCGCCAAGGTGAAGGAGGAGTTGGAGAGGTAGGGGGCGGTTAGGGAAGGTTGGAGGTAAATAAGGCGAGCTTGTCGACTGCTGGTAGAATTCAGCATGGCAAAAGCAAGCGTACGGCAACCTAAGAAGACAGTGACCGAAGGTCTGCTCGTCGCAGTTCCTGCCATCGATGGCGTTGGGTATGTGGTTGGGCTGGTGGCAAGAGCAGAGAAGTCCCGCTCGCTCGGAGCTGCCATACTTGTCTATTTCTTTCCGCCGAGGCTGCGCCGCGTTCCGCGTCTCGGCGACGTGCCCGTGTTATCTCCGAATGCAGCGATTTCCGTCGTGCGCACGGGGGTGCGCCGCATCGTCGAAGGGGCTTGGCCTACAATCGGCACGCTGCAGGGCTTTCAGCGGTCGGACTGGCCTATACCGCTATTCGGCGGCGTCTCGCTTGGCCAGCCAGGTCTGGCGTGGATTGCTGAATATACCGACGATCGCATCGGTGTCGGTGCGCCTCGCTCGGAACGTGTCGTTAGCGCAGCGGAGGCTGAGAGATATCCAAGCGATTCAGCTTGGGGCGTGGACGCTGCAGCACACGAGGCGACCGAGCGGTTGAAGGCAATCGAGCGTTCAGCCAACTAGCGCACTACGAGACAACGAGACATCAGTATCCGCGTCGGTGCAAGCGGCCGCCCCTCATCCCGGCCTTCTCCCCGTAAGCACGGGGAGAAGGGGAAGGGGTGCAGAGCTCGCTGCTGAGAGCGAAGTGTCAGGTGGAGCTTGCGATGGATCGAAAGGAAGCCGAGGAGCTGGCTCGCACGTACCGCGAATTTGGCGATTGGTTCAATCGAACGACATCAATGACATTGTCGATGTCGGATGCGGAACAGGCGGCGCAAGTTAGACGATGCTTAGGCGAGATGCAGTTTCTATTAGACGATGCCGTGAGAACACCAGTCAGGCGCGACCATCCTGATCTATTGCCCGATGATGGACTGTAGGCTGGTTCTGCACTTTTCCTAATCCGCCCCGCGCTCCACCAGCCCGACGATGTCGCTCATGATGGCGTTGAGCTCGAAATTGCGGGGCGTGTAGACACCCGCGACGCCGAGACCCCTGAGAAGCTCCGCATCCTCCGGCGGAATGATGCCGCCGATGACGACGGGAATGTCGCCCGCGCCCTCGCTCTTCATGCGCTCCAGAACATCGCGCACGAGCGGCACGTGGCTGCCCGAGAGGATCGACAAGCCGACGACATGCGCGCTTTCCTCGATCGCCGCGCGCACGATCTGCGCGGGCGTCAGGCGAATGCCCTCGTAGACGACCTCCATGCCGCAATCGCGCGCGCGCACGGCAATCTGCTCGGCGCCGTTGGAGTGGCCGTCGAGACCCGGCTTGCCGATGAGGATCTTGATGCGGCGGCCGAGGCGGTCCGATACGTCATCCACGCGGCGACGAACGGCTTCGACGTCCGTGCCGTTGGCGGCGGAGACTTTGCCGACGCCGGTCGGCGCGCGGTACTCGCCGAACACGCGCCGGAGCGTCGCGCCCCACTCGCCCGTCGTGACGCCGGCCTTCGCGCAGGCGATCGACGCTTCCATGATGTTCGTGCCGGCGCGCGCATCCTGCTCCAGCGCGGCGAGGGCGTTCTCGCAGGCGGCGGTGTCGCGCTGAGCACGCCACGCGACGAGCCGATCGATCTGGTCGGCCTCGACGCTCTCGTCCACCGTGAGGATCGCGCCCGTGCCCGTCGAGAGCGGCGAGGGCTCGGTCTCGCCCCAGCGGTTCACGCCGACCACGACCTGCTCGCCGGACTCGATGCGCGCGACGCGCTCGGCATTGGACTCGACGAGGCGGCGCTTCATGTAGTCGATGGCCGCGACGGCGCCGCCCATTTCCTCGATGCGCCGCAGCTCGGCGAGGGCTTCGCCCTTCAGCTCGGCGACCTTGCGCGCAATTTCCGTCGAGCCATCGAAGATGTCGCCGTATCCGAGCAGATCCGTTTCATAGGCCAGGATCTGCTGCATTCTGAGCGACCACTGCTGGTCCCAGGGGCGCGGCAGGCCCATGGCCTCGTTCCACGCCGGAAGCTGAACAGCGCGGGCGCGCGCGTTCTTGGAGAGCGTCACGGCCAGCATTTCGAGCAGGATGCGCGCGACGTTGTTCTCCGGCTGCTGCTCGGTGAGGCCGAGCGAGTTCACCTGCACGCCATAGCGGAAGCGGCGGTTCTTGACGTCCTTGACGCCGTAGCGCTCGGCCGTGATCTCGTCCCAGAGCTCGGTGAAGGCGCGCATCTTGCAGATCTCGGTGATGAACCGGAGACCCGCGTTCACGAAGAAGGAAATGCGCCCGACGACCGTGCCGAATTCCTCGTCCGGCACGGCGCCGGATTTCTTCACGGTGTCGAGCACGGCGATGGCGGTCGCGAGCGCGAAGGCCAGCTCCTGCACCGGCGTCGCACCCGCTTCCTGCAGATGATAGGAGCAGACGTTCGTCGGGTTCCAGCGCGGGACCTGCCTGTAGGTGTACGTGATCGTGTCGCGGATGAGCCGCAGCGAGGGCTCGGGCGGGAAGACGTACGTGCCGCGCGAGAGATATTCCTTGATGATGTCGTTCTGGATGGTGCCGGTGAGGCTCGTCCTCGGTGCGCCCTGCTCGTCGGCGACGGCAATGTACAACGCGAGCACCCACGCGGCGGTCGCATTGATCGTCATGGACGTATTCATGCGGTCGAGCGGGATGCCGTCGAGCAGCGTGCGCATGTCGCCGATATGCGAGATGGGCACGCCGACCTTGCCGACCTCGCCGCGCGCGAGCACATGGTCGCTGTCGTAGCCCGTCTGGGTCGGCAGATCGAAGGCGATCGAAAGGCCGGTCTGGCCCTTGGCGAGGTTGGTCTTGTAGAGCGCGTTCGACTTGGCGGCGGTCGAATGGCCCGAATATGTGCGGAAGATCCAGGGCTGCTCGGTGGCTTTCTCGATCGCTTTGGGGGGCTTGCTCATGGTTCGTCCTGGGGTGGATCCCTGTCGACGCGGCGTTCAATCTGTCAGCGCGCAGAGTAGCTGAGCGTCATATTGCATTGCAACAGAGACCTTCGCCGGATTTCGCGGCTGCGAATAACCCGCGGACGGGCGGCTGCCCTGCAATTTGGTGAACTGCCTTGCAATCGCAGCGGGCGGACCTCAATATGCACCCCATGCCGAGGGGCGCCGGTGGAAGCCGGCTGAGATCGCTCTGGCCTCAAGCAGCAACAGGCTGCTTCGAGCCACCGGGCGAGCACCCTTTGAACCTGATCCGGATCATGCCGGCGAAGGGACGGGAAATGGACAAATCCACGTATCTCGCAAAGCTATTCGGGCCGGTCCTGGCGATCCTCGGCCTGAGCCTGCTCGTGCGCTATTCGAGCTTCGTCGCCGTCTTTCAGGACATCGTCTACAGCCCGACGCTGATCTTCGTCCTGTGCCTTCTCGGCCTGCTCGGAGGCATCGCCGTCATCCTCGCTCATAACGTCTGGGAGAGGGACTGGCGCCTCATCATCACGATCCTCGGCTGGGCCTCGGCCGTCGAGTCGGCCGTCTGGCTGATCGTGCCCCACGGCGCGCTTCAGCAGTTCGTCATGCCGCTTCTCACGCCGACATTCGTGCTCGTCTACGCCCTCTTCGTGCTGCTGCTCGGCGGCGTCCTTTCCTACTTCGGCTATCTGGCCCCGCAACAGGCAACGGGCCACTCAGGGAGAACTCGATGAACAAGATCACGCGCAAGAAAGACCTCATGGTCCCGGAAGTGACGACCGGTTCCATTTCCGGCTCGGCCAAGGTTTACGACTCGCCCGAGGGGCTTGCCGATGTGCGCGTTCCTTTCCGCGAGATCACGCTGACGAAGGAGTCGGGTGAGCCGCCCTTCCGCGTATACGATAGCTCGGGTCCCTACACGGACCTCAATGCCAAGATCGACGTCGAGAAGGGTCTGCCGCGCCATCGCGAGGCCTGGATCCGCGAGCGTGGCGGCGTCGAGCAGTACGAGGGCCGCGAGATCAAGCCCGAGGACAACGGCAATGTGAAGGGCAAGCACCTCGCGCGCGACTTCCCGAACAAGGCGCTGCCGTTCCGTGGCGTCGGCGATGCGCCGGTGACGCAGTACGAGTTCGCGAAGGCGGGCATCATCACCAAGGAGATGATCTACGTCGCGCACCGCGAGAACCTCGGGCGCAAGCAGGCGCTCGCGCGCGCCAAGGCCGCGATCAAGGACGGCGAGAGCTTCGGCGCCGACATTCCCGAGCACATCACGCCGGAGTTCGTGCGCGACGAGATCGCCCGCGGCCGCGCCATCATCCCCTGCAACATCAATCACACCGAGCTTGAGCCGATGATCATCGGCCGCAACTTCCTCGTGAAGATCAACGCGAACATCGGCAACTCGGCCGTGACGTCGTCGGTCGAGGAGGAAGTGGACAAGATGGTGTGGTCGATCCGCTGGGGTGCGGACACGGTCATGGACCTCTCGACGGGTCGCAACATCCACAACACGCGCGAGTGGATCCTGCGCAACTCGCCGGTGCCGATCGGCACCGTGCCGATCTATCAGGCGCTCGAGAAGTGCGGCGGCGATCCCGTGAAGCTGACGTGGGAGCTCTATCGCGATACGCTCATCGAGCAGTGCGAGCAGGGTGTGGACTATTTCACCATCCACGCCGGCGTGCGCCTCGCCTATGTGCCGCTCACGGCGAACCGCGTGACGGGCATTGTCTCGCGCGGCGGCTCGATCATGGCGAAGTGGTGCCTCGCGCATCACAAGGAGAGCTTCCTCTACGAGCACTTCGAGGAAATCTGCGACATCATGCGGAAGTATGATGTGTCCTTCTCGCTCGGCGACGGACTGCGTCCGGGCTCGATCGCGGACGCCAATGACCGCGCGCAGTTCGCAGAGCTGGAGACGCTCGGCGAGCTGACGCAGATCGCGTGGAAGAAGGGCTGCCAGGTCATGATCGAGGGCCCGGGCCACGTGCCCATGCATAAGATCAAGATCAACATGGACAAGCAGCTCAAGGAGTGCGGCGAGGCGCCGTTCTACACGCTCGGGCCGCTGACGACGGACATCGCGCCGGGCTACGACCACATCACGTCAGGCATCGGCGCGGCCATGATCGGCTGGTTCGGCTGCGCGATGCTCTGCTACGTCACGCCGAAGGAGCATCTCGGACTGCCGGATCGCGACGACGTGAAGTACGGCGTCATCACGTACAAGATCGCGGCGCACGCGGCCGACCTCGCCAAGGGGCATCCGGCGGCGCAGCTTCGCGACGATGCGCTCTCACGTGCCCGCTTCGACTTCCGCTGGGAGGATCAGTTCAATCTCGGCCTCGATCCCGACACGGCGCGCAAGATGCACGACGAGACGCTGCCCAAGGACGCCCACAAGGTCGCGCACTTCTGCTCCATGTGCGGGCCGAAGTTCTGCTCGATGAAGATCACGCAGGACGTGCGCGACTACGCGGCGAAGACCAATGCCGGCGCGTCGGCCATCATCGAGGCCGAGAAGGGCATGGCCGAGATGTCCGCCAAGTTCCGCGAGATGGGCAATCAGGTCTATGTCGCGGCTGATGCGGCGGCCGCCGTGAAAACGCCGGGGCACCTGCCGGGTGAGGCGGGGAGCTCGGTGGAAGCGGTGAAGGCCAGCAACAAGGCGTTGGGGTAGGTCGATTTGGCGGGCGTGCCCATGATCCGCTACGATGAGCACGCCGAATTTCAGATCGAGCGTCGCGGTATCGAGAAAGCGTGGGTGGAGGAGACAATCCTTCACCCCGATACCACGGATGAAGGGGCGCCGACTGTCCTATTTGAAATGTCTGGCCGGCCGGCGCATCATGCTGCGCGTCGTGACCGCCGACGACGATCCGCACTACGTGATCACGGCCTACTTCGACAGGAAATGCCCATGCGCGTGAGAGTCGATCACGGAGCCGATGCGATCTACCTCAATCTGACCGATCGCCCGGTCAAGGAGAGCGAGGAAGTGGCTGACGGTATCGTCGTGGACTACGACGCCGAGGGTCGGATCGTGGGCATCGAGATATTGGATGCGTCCAAGCGGACCGATGATCCGAGCGTGCTGAAAGAGTTCAGCTTCGAGCTGCCGAAGGTGGGTTGAGGTGGCGACGCCGGGGCATCTGCCGGTCGAGGCCGGGAGATCCGTCGAGGCGGTGAAGGCCAGTAATAAGGTGTTGGGGTAGGGGCGAGATGGCCGGCGATATGCCGGCCATTTTCATAAGTACTAGCGCATCTCGACCCCATCGCTGATGTCGGCAGGTGGGATGTCTATATATTTGCGGATGCGATCGAATTTCAGGTCGGATATGCGCCCCTGATTGATACGGTAGTCCGCGGCTATCTCCGAGTATCTGTCTCCTCGCTGGATTCGGGCCTTGATGACTGAAATCTCTGCTCTCGAAAGATGCTTCATGTATGACCTCCTCTACTGCCCGCGCTTGCTCTCCAATGAGACTTCTCATCGGGCGCTTCAACGAACGAAAAGTAACAAAGGGATTCCATAATCCCGCAGAATCAGTGACTTACGTTTGGGCCGGTACACAAACACGGACAATCTTGCCGTGATCGGCTGTGCTCCAGCTCCTAGCTTGGCGCAAGCGCGGGCGATACGAATGAAAATCAGCAGGATCCGTTGCTCTATATGTAGTTTCAGTGGGTTGTTAGTCTCACGCCCACGATGTTGGACATTTGTGCCAAGATCGACTGTTGACGAGATAGCGCGGCTCGACGCCGGGCGGTACGAATGAAAATCAAGGCAAGGGCGGGGTCTGCCCCAATTTATTATTTCTTATCAAGTGCGCTGTGAGTAGCTTGGAGGATGCCGTTACCAAATACGGACAAATCCGCCGCAAACTCATGCATCCATCCATGCCACGGATGTGCATCTCGGTACGCTTTCCGAAACGCGCGTGGAGATACGTAGGAAAGATTGCTAGAGGACAGCGTCTCCCGCCAGATGTGCTCGATTGAGCGGATATGGCCAACGTTCCTGCCAAAGTGAGTAGGAAAGCAGAA
Source organism: Hyphomicrobium sp. CS1BSMeth3 (assembly GCF_900117415.1). Classification (GTDB taxonomy): domain Bacteria; phylum Pseudomonadota; class Alphaproteobacteria; order Rhizobiales; family Hyphomicrobiaceae. The sequence goes on along the minus strand of NZ_FPEI01000004.1, from coordinate 762,018 downwards.
CTCGTTCTCGCCGAATTCCTCTCGCCCGCGCAGTAGACATTCTCGAAAGATCTGCTCGCCCTTCGATCGGAAGCTGTCCCATCCGCGGGGGCGCTCAGAGTATACCCACCTCAGTCCTGATCGACCGCCGTGCTTGGTGACCCAAAGTTCATCCCAGCGAGCGCGCATCAATTGGGACAAGGGGCAATGAAGGGAGAGGAAATAGATGCGCAGGCAGCGCGCCTGCTGCCACTTATCGAGTTCAGATTCCAAAAGCTGGAATAGAGCCTCGTACTGGCCTTGGCTCCACGTGTGTAGGACTGACCGCGGACGATCATCAATCGGGTTTACGATCTCATCGATTTGGTGCGGTGCGACTTCCGTTTCGGCGCGAAAGCGCCAGGGCACGTCGAGCACCTGCCGGATAAAGGGACGCAGGATGCGCAAGTTTCCAGGCGCGAGCCGGCTTGAGTTGAGTATGCCTGCGATGTCTTCCCTGGAAACCTCGCGTGTTAGCTTCGCTGCGACGGTTGCAGGAACGTGGTTCGAGAAGAGCTTTTCGAGTCTATCCGTATAGGCTTCAGACAGTCCATTGCTGGCCATCCCACGCAATATGATGTCGGCTGTCTGTCGAAAAGTTAGGCCTGCTGCGCGCCGTTTTCCAATCTCACGCTGAGCGGCCTCTTCATCTTCCAATGTTGCCGTTCCACGCAGTTTAGCGAGCTCGTCATGCGCCCACCTGCGAGCATACTCGATAAGCTCGCCGAGCGTCGGATCGTTCAGTTGCCCCTCCCGATATCGCCATGAACGCCGACGATAGAGTTCCGCCCAAGCAGGCATATAGTCCATGGTCAGGCGAACTGCCCGTCCTTGCTGGTCAACAGCCCTTATGCAGTAGGACTTCCTCGTTTCGCCATTCTTGGCTCGCCAGATGCGGAGGCCAAACCCTTTTTGGCGCGTGTCTGAGATCCAGCGCTCCCCCGCGATGGGCGCCTCGGCCTCGTCAACAATTCTTTGAGTGAGAATGGCCCGTTCGACCATGAGTCTGTTTCGGCTGAAAGGATGCACTGCAGACAAAACAAGGAGCGGTCACTATACTGAAATCTGCCTCATTCGCTCGCGCCGCCCACCCCCAAACTTATCCCCACCCTCCACTTCCACTGCACACTCCCTCCCACTCATCCCACGAGGGGGCGCTGTCGACGCGCGCTCGCGGTGTCGGACGAGGCCGCAGGATGGGGTGACGCCACGATGGTGCGCCCGGGAAAGAACGAAGATGGCCGGATCGGCTCGCCGGTCGCCGTGCCCGGTTCCCATTCTGCGGCGTAGGGCGCGGATGTCGTCCTCTCTGCCGGCATTAAGAGCCTGGCGTCCGCGCCTTGCTCCCCTCACTTCATTCAACAGCCCGGCGCGCGCGCCGGGCGCGTCGGGATTCCCTCCACCCCCTGACCCCTCCCCGTCTTGTCGAAGACATGCCTCCGGCGCGGGGGGAACACGGCGAGGCCGCCGCGGTGCGTTCGGGTAGCGCGGCGCAAGCTAGGATGATCCGCATCCGAAGCCGGCGCGGTGCGCGCGGGATGCGCGGCCATGGTGCCGACGATGCGCCGCAAGGCTCGCGCGGGGTGATCTTGCTGAAATCCGACGTGTGTGGTGGAGCTAGACACGCTGGTTCAGGGGGACGGGGAACATGCGCCTGCGCATTCATCAGATCGGCGAGCTGATCGGGATCTTTCTGCTGCTCGCCTCGACGGCCGCGCAGCTCTTCTATCTCGATCCGCTGAAGCGCGAGATCGAGATGCGGCTCATCGCGTTCAACATGCAGCAGTCGGCGCAGATCCAGTTGCGCACGGCCTACGAGAACCAGCTCGCGCTGCTGAAGGTGATGAATGCGCCGGCCGAGCAGGTGAGCGCGGCAGAGGCGCAGCGCGACAAGGTCGTGGCGCATTACAAGACGTCGGACGGCGATATCGCGGATGTCGTGATGGAGAAGGAAAAGGTCGAGGGCTACATGGAAATCATCGTGATCGTGCTGTTCGCGCTCGGCAGCATGCTCGCGGGGCTCGGCCGCCTCATCGAGTTCCAGACAGCAGCCAGACTTCAGCGCGGGTAGGCGAGGCCGAGCGGGCTCTCGCGGTCGTCGGCTCAGCCCTTGATCTGCGTGACCTTGTGCACTTCGCCCTCAGCGTTATAGGTCGTCCATTCACCGACCTGCGCGCCCATGTCGAAATGGCCTGAGCGCATTTTCGTCCCGTCCTTGCGGAACCACTCCCAGTAGCCGTCGAGCTGGCCGTCGCGCAGCCAGCCCTTGGCGCGCACGCTGCCGTCCTTGTGGTAGTGCGTGTCGCGCTTGCGGGTTGATTTCGCCATGCAGAGCTATCCGAGAGATTGCAGGTATTCGAGAACCGGCGTGGCCTTCTCGCCACCCATCTTGGCGTGGGTGAGGAGGGGAATGCCGTGCGGACCAGGCGCCTTCGCGGCGCGCGGGTCCGCTGTGATCGCGGCCTTCACGACATCGAGGTGGCCGAGCATGGCCGCAGCGAAAATGTCCATGCGGGCGCCATTGTCGAGCAGGAGCTCGGCGATCTCGCGGCGGCCGGTGTGAGCCGCGGCGCCGAGCGCGGTCTCGAAGTCGCCGCCGCCCCAGTCCCAGCACGCATTGACGAGCTTCGGCTCCCTGGCGAGCAGCTCCTTGACCCGGTTCAGATCGCTGTGCGCCTTGAGGACGAACTCGTTGACCAGCTCAGCAGCGAGGGGCGGCGGTCGTTCCATGTCGGGCCTCTTCTTGCGGATGCTCGAGAGCGACCCTAGCGGCTCTCCGCGCGGCCGTCAGCTGTATTCGGGTGCTTGCAAGCGGGCGGAATCCGGGCTGAACATGGGAGGCAAAGGGATAGAGTTAGTTGGGCGTTCGGAGGCCAACCGTGCGAAGACGCGACTTCCTTTATGCTCTTTCAGCCAGTGGCTTCATGAATTTTGTAAATGTGAGGGGAGCAATGCCGTCCAATCCAAAGGCCGACGAGATGAAGCGGAGGTTGGAAGAGATGCGAGCGAAGGCTCTCGCGGCCTTTCCCTTCGAGGTCATCAAAACACCGGGAAACATGGTGCTCAAGGAATGGGAGGGACTGAAGTCTGCCGGTCGCGGTGTTCCTATTGTCATCGGTGATGACGAGGCGCTTGCCAGATTGACCGAGCCATTCAGCGAACAATGGCTGGAGAAGCGAAACGTCGCAGAAGTCCTGAGCATTGCTGACGGCTTGAGGCACCCAGAGAGCTTGGCGGCGCATCGGAACGCGGAAAAAGCGAGGGCGCTCGAAACTCTGAGGCAGGGGTTCGATGCCAAGCTGCTTGGTGGGAAATCATTCGAGGAAGTGGTCAAGGAGCTGGATGTCGGGCCAGAAGTCGGTTCGTGGCCCGCGGATGCGCCATCGGCGCCTGGACTGTCTGTCGTCATGGATTTCAGAACGGGCGCACCTGTGGAGGCGGCGCACATCGTTCTCATCCCGACGGACGACTGGACGACAATCCCGGCGCACCTGCGCTGGGGCGGGTGGAACTCCTGCCCACCATCGGAATATCACGTCGCGGCGCTACGTTCGTGGCGGGATCGTTACGGTGTCGAGTTGGTTGGCATGAACTTCGACACCCTGAATCTGAGGGCCAAAAGCGCACCAAGAACCCGCGACGAAGCGTTGGCGCTTGCGCGCGAGCAACACGCCTACTGCGGTGACATTGTGGATCAAGGTGTGGGGACTTTCAGCGCGCTTGCAGCCGCACTCATGTCGGACCATTGGTGGTATTTCTGGTGGGATTGAACTCAGCTCTGCTACTGTCGCACGAGCTACTGCAGAGGCAACGAGAATTCCGGCAATGGCAATCACACTCTACGGCATTCCCAATTGCGACACGGTCAAGAAGGCGCGGGCGTGGCTCGATGGGCACGGCATTGCGTACGCGTTCCACGACTACAAGAAGTCCGGCATCACGGCGGCGAAGCTGAAAGCCTGGTGCAAGGCGTTCGGATGGGAGAGCGTGCTCAATCGCGCCGGCACGACCTTCAAGAAGCTGCCCGATGCGGCGAAGTCGGGTCTCGATCAGGCCAAGGCCATCCCGCTGATGCTCGAGCAGCCGTCCATGATCAAGCGTCCGATCGTCGAGCACGCGGATGGGCTCCTCATCGGGTTCAAGCCGTCGGAGTGGGAAGAAGCATTCGGTAAGTGAGGCCGCGCGGGGCAGCAGCTCAGACAATCCGGCTGAACCGCGCCTTGGAGCGCTCGCGGGCTTTCTGTGCCTCGACCTCGCGGTCCTTCGGCGGGACGTTCGTCTCCAGCGAGGCGAGCAGGCGTGTCGCTGCGGCGGTCACTTCCTCGATGGCGCGGTCGAAGGCGTGCGCATTGGCCTGTGATGGCGCATTGAAGCCGCTGAGCTTGCGGACGAACTGCAGGGACGCCGCGCGGATTTCATCGTTCGTCGCGGGCGGATCGAAGTTGAAGAGCGTTCGAATATTACGGCACATGAGCGACCTCCTTTGGGCTAAGATTAAGCGCGGGCTGCGGCAGCGTCGAGGCCGATGCGCCAGGGCGAACGTTCCGCCCGGCTCGCGCGTTGAATTCCAAAGCTGTCGGGAGCAATTCAATGGCCACCGAAAGCACGAGTTCCAAGCCGGCCATCGCCAGGATCTGGCGTGGCCGCACCGTCCGCGCCAAGGCCGACGAGTATGCGCAGTACCTTTACGAGCACGGCATCCGCCCGCTTGAAGAGAAGGCACTCGCTGTGCTGCAATTGCGCGAGGATCGCGCATGGGATACCGAGTTCGTCACCATTTCCTACTGGGAGAGCATCGAGGCGATGTCGCGTTTCGCAGGGCCGGACCCCAAGCGCATTCATCATCTGGAGCGCGACAAGGAGTACCTTCTCGAGCTGCCGGAGAGCGTGCAAGTGCTGGAGATCACGTCATCGAAGGGCATGTTCGGGGCCTGAGACGCGTGTCCCCAATGACGGAAGGAAGATCTCTTGTCGAAATCTCAGGGCACGATCCACATCGGTATCGGCGGATGGACCTTCGAGCCGTGGCGCGGGACCTTCTATCCCGACAAGCTGCCGCAGAAGCGCGAGCTCGAATATGCCGCGAGCAAGCTCACCTCCATCGAGATCAACGGCACGTACTATGGCTCGCAGAAGCCTGAGAGCTTTGCGCGCTGGTACGACGAGACGCCGGACGGTTTCATCTTTGCGCTGAAGGGCTCGCGCTTCACGACCAACCGGCGCGTGCTCGCGGAAGCCGGAGAGTCCATCGAGCGCTTCATGAGCAGCGGCGTTCTCGAACTGAAGGATAAGCTCGGGCCCATAAGCTGGCAGTTCATGCCGACGAAGAAGTTCGATCCGGTGGACTTCGAGGGCTTCCTGAAGCTGCTGCCGAAGAGCGTCGAGGGGCACAAGATCCGCCACGCCGTGGAAGTGCGTCATGAGAGCTTCCGCGTGCCCGAGTTCGTCGACATGGCGCGCGAGCACGGCGTGGCGATCGTGATGGCGGGCGACAGCGAGTTCCCTCAGATCGCGGACGTCACCGCGCCCTTCGTCTATGCGCGCATCATGGGCACGGAGGAAAAGGAGAAGCTCGGCTATTCCAAGAAGGCGCTCGACACCTGGGCCGCGTGCGCGAAAGAGTGGGCAGCGGGCAAGCTGCCGGCAGGGCTCGATGCAGTGACGAAGCAGAAGGCCGACGGCAAGCCGCGCGATGTCTTTCTCTATGTCATCAGCGGGCACAAGGTCCACAATCCTGCGGCCGCCATGGCGCTGATCGAGCGCGTGAGTTAGGCCGGAGCGGTATTGGCGGGCGGCGAGATCGGCGCGAGATGCGGTCCGCCTTCATCGCCGGCGACGGTCATCGCGGGCGAGGATGCCGTGGCGTAGTCGCGGATCGCGCGGTGCACGAAGGCGAGCTTGTCGTAGGCTGCGGTGGGAATGACGAACGGATAGAAATCATTGTGGCCCATGCCGCGGCTCATGTTGTTGAGCGCGATGGTGAGGGGGATCCACCGCTCCATGAGCGCGCCGAACGTTTCCTCGCGGTAGACATCATAGGCGCGGAACGGCCAAGCCGCGCCGAAGATGAGGCCCGAGGCGCGCGGCTCCATGCCTTCGGCCTGGGCGGTGTCGATCGACGAGACAATGTGCAGGTAGTGCGCCCAGGTCTCGGCCCAGTCCTCCCACGGGTGCGCGCTCGCATAGGCGGACACGTGGCGCTCGGACCAGTCGGGCGGTGGGCCTTCGGCATGATGGCGCGCAAGCGCAGCGCCGTAGTCCTCGCGCTCGTCGCCGAAGATCGCGCGGAAGGAGTCCTGCTGGTCGGTCGCGGCGATCAGCACATTCCAGTAGAAGTGCCCGCTCTCATGGCGGAGATGGCCGAGCAGTGAGCGATAGGGCTCGCCGAACTGCTGGCGCTGGCGCTCGCGCTCGACGGCGTCGGCTTCGAGCACGTTGATGGTGATGACGCCGTCGAGATGGCCGGTCGTCGCGTCGACGAGAAAATCGAAGGCGAGGCGCTCGCCGCCGGACGGAGTGGTGTCGAGAGGTAGGCCGAAGCGGAGGAGGTCGTACACGAGGCGCTTCTTGGCACGCTCGAGCTCCTGCCAGGCCGTGAGGTTGCCGTTCACCGACAGGTCCGGGATCGTGCGGTTGAGATCGCAGGCGCGGCAGAAGCCGTCGCCCGTGTCGACGGGCGTGAGCCAGTTGCAGGCGGCGTGGGCGGCATTGGCGCAGTAGCGCAGAGCAGATCCCTCATGTCCGATGGCGCGATAGCTGCCGGCCGGCCCGGGGAGGGGCTCGAGCGCGATCACGGCAAGGCGATCGGGATCGAAGCCGAGCTCGGCGCTGCATTTCACGCACTGGACGTTCTCGAAGTAGACCTTGTTGCCGCACTTCGAGCAGGCATAGTTCTTCATGGTACGACGCCGCTTCGTTTCCGGCCGGGCACGGTCCAAGTCACATGCCCGCCCAACGTGCCAAATTTTTCGGCAAGCTGGTGGACATTTTTCGGCAGGGTGCCCGCGAGCTGGACGCTTGGTCCGTTAACCGAGCGATTGCGCTTGTCGCCCCGCGGCGGACTCTGTATCGGAATCCTGTCCTGCCAACCAACGCCCGGCCGCCCGGTTCGTTCCTGAACGGGCAGCCGCCACGGCCTTGGAGGCGGCTCGCGGAAAGGCCTCATGTCCCCATGGCACTGCATGTCGCGCTGACGCACGAGACGACCTACCGCTACGATCGGCGCATCGGCATGGGGCCTCAGGTCATACGATTGCGCCCCGCGCCGCACGCGCGCACGCCGATCCTCAGCTACTCCATGCGGATCGAGCCGCCCGTCCACTTCCTGAACTGGCAGCAGGACCCTTTCGGCAACTACCTCGCGCGGGTCGTGATCCCCGAGGAGACGGAGATCTTCTCGGTCACCGTTGACCTGATTGCCGACATGGCGGTGATCAATCCCTTCGACTTCTTCGTCGAGGAGAGCGCGAGCGAGTGGCCCTTCGACTATGACGCCGCGCTCAAGAAGGAGCTGCAGCCCTATCTGGATATCGAGCCGGCCGGGCAGCGCCTCGCGAAGTACGTCGCGGGGATCGATAAGCGCAAGCGCACGACGATCGACTTCTTGATCGATCTCAATCGCGGCCTGCAGAACGACATCCGCTATCTCATTCGCATGGAACCCGGCGTGCAGACGCCGGAGGAGACGCTGGCGCAGGCGTCCGGCTCGTGCCGCGACAGTGCGTGGCTGATGGTTCAGATCCTGCGCCATCTCGGCCTCGCGGCGCGTTTCGTCTCCGGCTATCTCATCCAGCTCACGCCGGACGTGAAGTCGCTGGATGGGCCGACGGGGACGGAGGTCGACTTCACCGACCTGCACGCGTGGTGCGAGGTGTATGTGCCGGGTGCCGGCTGGATCGGGCTCGATGCGACCTCGGGCCTGCTCGCGGGCGAGGGGCATATTCCGCTCGCCGCGACGCCGCATCCGACGAGCGCCGCGCCGATTACGGGCAGTCATGGCCGTGCGGAAGTCGAATTCGCGCATCGCATGGCGGTGACGCGTGTGCGCGAGACGCCGCGTGTGACGAAGCCGTACAGCGACGCGCAGTGGCAGGCGATCCTCGATGCGGGCCACGCAGTGGACGAGCGCTTGAAGAGCGGGGACGTGCGCCTCAGCATGGGCGGTGAGCCGACCTTCGTTGCGGCCGACGACATGGAAGGTGCGGAGTGGAATACGGCGGCTGTCGGGCCGAATAAGCGGCGCTATGCCGACGACCTCGTGCGCCGGCTGCGTGAGCGTTTCGCGCCGGGCGGTATGCTCCACTACGGCCAGGGCAAGTGGTATCCTGGCGAGCAGTTGCCGCGCTGGGCTTTCGCGCTCTACTGGCGCGCGGATGGCGAGCCGCTGTGGGAGGACCAGAGCCTGGTTGCGCGCGAGACGACCGGGCTGGCGCCGACGGCCGACGACGTGCATCTCTTCATGCGCGGGCTTTGCGAGCAGCTCGGTTTGCCGACGGAAAGCGGCGTGGCAGCGTACGAAGATCCCATCCACTTCATGACCATCGAGCAGAAGCTGCCGCTCAACGTTACGCCCGAGACGAACAAGCTCGATGATCCCGCCGAGCGCACGCGCGTCATGCGCACATTCGAGCGCGGGCTCGGCGCGCCGGTCGGCTATGTGCTGCCCGTGCAGGTCTGGCACACGCAGGATCGCGGGCGGCGCTGGGTGACGGAGCGCTGGGCACTGCGGCGCGGCAAGCTGTTCCTCGTGCCGGGCGACTCGCCTGTTGGGTTCCGCCTGCCGCTCGGCTCGACGGCCATGCTGCCGGCTGTCGACTATCCGCACGTGCTGCCGCGCGATCCGTTCGCGCCCGCGCCGGCGCTGCCCGAGCGCCGCGTTCTCATGCAGCGGCGCCGCACGGTCGCGCTCGAAGCGCCGCAGTCGCCGGTCGGAATTCCCGATGAGGTCGTCGGCTCGGTGCGCACGGCACTGGCGGTGGAAGCGCGAGACGGGCGGCTCTGCGTGTTCATGCCGCCGCTCGCCGATGCCGAGGACTATGCCGCCATGATCGCGGCCATCGAGCAGACGGCGCAGGCGACCGATCTCGCCATCCACATCGAGGGCTACACGCCGCCACACGATCCGCGCTTGAACGTCATCAAGGTGACGCCGGATCCGGGCGTCATCGAGGTCAATGTTCATCCGGCCATGTCGTGGGACGAGGCCGTTTCCATCACGACGGGACTCTACGAGGATGCGCACTTCTGCCGCCTGAGCGCGGAGAAGTTCATGCTCGATGGACGCCACACGGGCACGGGCGGTGGTAATCACATCGTGCTCGGCGGCGCGACGCCGGCCGATAGTCCGTTCCTGCGGCGGCCCGATCTGCTCGCATCGGTCGTCACCTACTGGCAGAACCATCCTTCGCTTTCGTACCTGTTCTCGGGCCTGTTCATCGGCCCGACGAGCCAGGCGCCGCGCGTGGATGAAGGCCGGCACGAGGGCCTCTATGAGCTCGAGATCGCACTTGCCGAGGTGCCCGATCCGAGTGTGGGCAGTATCTCGCCGTGGCTCGTCGATCGGCTCTTCCGCAATCTGCTGATCGACGTCACGGGCAATACGCACCGCGCCGAGATCTGCATCGACAAGCTCTACTCGCCGGATGGTCCGACGGGGCGTCTGGGGCTCTTGGAGTTCCGCTCTTTCGAGATGCCGCCGCACGCGCAAATGAGCCTTGCCCAGCAGCTTCTGCTGCGCGCGCTCGTCGTGATGTTCTGGGAGAAGCCCTATCGGCAGAAGCTCGTGCGCTGGGGCACGGCGCTGCACGACCGCTTCATGCTGCCGCACTTCCTGTGGTCGGATTTTTCCGACGTGGTGCAGGATCTGAAGGCCGCGGGGCTGCCCATCGAGCTCGACTGGTTTTTGCCGCACGCGGAGTTCCGCTGTCCGGTATTGGGGAAAGTTGCGGCGGGCGATTTGGAGATCGAGCTGCGGCAGGCGCTGGAGCCGTGGCACGTGCTCGGCGAGGAGGGCGTGATCGGCGGCACGGCGCGGTATGTGGACTCCTCCATCGAGCGGGTTCAGGTGGCGGTGCGCGGCCTGACGAGCGAGCGCTTCGTCATCACATGCAATGGCCGCGCTGTGCCCTTGGCGCCGACGGGCACCTATGGCGAGGCTGTCGCCGGTGTACGCTATCGCGCGTGGTGGCCGCCTTCAGCGCTCCATCCGACGGTTCCGCCACACGTGCCGCTCACCTTCGACGTTTTCGATAGCTGGACGGGACGGTCGGTTGCCGGCTGCCGCTATCATGTCTCGCATCCGGGCGGCCGCAATTTCGAGATCTTCCCGGTCAATGCCTACGAAGCCGAGGGGCGGCGCCTCGCGCGCTTCGAGGCCCATGGCCATACGGCCGGGCTCATGGCGCCGCAGGCTGCGCGCGTCAACCCGGACTACCCCGTGACGCTCGACCTGCGTCGGAATGCGTAAGTGGAGCCGGCGGTGTGTGGCCAGCGTCACAGGGTTGGCGGCAAAACCGGCGCGGTGCGGGCACCCGTTGCTGGGAGAACGATTCGGCGTGCTACACACGGGGCGCCCGATGGCGCTCTGAAGCGAGGGCGTCTCGCCGCGGGTGGGGGCGCACGAGGTAAGGTCCGGCTCTGATGAACACGATCGCCTCCGCCCGTCGGGAAGGTGGACCGAGCCTCGCCGATCTTTATCGCGTGACGGGGACCAGCGGCTATGACGAGCTGCGCGCCGCAGATGGCGCCGTGCGCGCCTATTGGCAGGCGCTGCTCAGCGGCCTCGGCGATTTTCCTGCGGCGGAGCTCACGGCCCGCGCGGCGCGCATCGACCGGCGCGTGCGCGAGACGGGCGTTGCCTACGACATGTTCGCCGATCCCAATGCGGCGACGCAGAAGTGGCAGCTCGATCTCATGCCGATCGTGCTCTCCAGTGCCGAGTGGCGCTGGCTGGCGACGGCGCTGACGCAGCGGGCGCGGCTCTTCGATGCGCTGCTCGCCGATGTCTATGGTTCGCAGAAGCTCATGCGCGACGGCCTCGTGCCGCCCGAGCTCGTGTTCTCCGACAATGCTTTCCTGAGGCCCTGCCAGGGTATTCTCGACAAGGCCGGGCCGCTCCGCTTCTACGCGGCGGATCTCGCACGCGGCGCCGATGGCCAGTGGCGCGTCATCGACAATCATCTCGAAACGCTCGCGGGCCTCGGCTTCGTGCTGGCGAACCGCGTCGCGCATACGCACGTGACGGGTGACCTCTTCAAGCAGGTGAATGCCGTCCGTCTCGCGGCGCACTGCCAGCGCTTGCAGAATGCGCTTACGGCGCACGCCGGTCGTGATAACGCGGCGATCGCGCTGTTGACGCCGGGCCCGCACCACGAGGACTATTTCTCGCACGCTTATCTCGCGCGCTATCTCGGCCTGCTGCTGGTCGAGGGATCGGATCTGCGCACGCGCGGCAGCCACGTCTATCTCAAGACGCTCGAAGGGCTGAAGGAGATTGATCTCATTGTCCGCTGCGTGGATGGGCGCCAGATCGATCCGCTGGAGCTCGATCCTGCAGGATTCATGGGGCCGGCGGGCCTGCTGCGCGTGAACCGCGAGAACCCGCGTCTCGTCGTGAATGCCGTGGGCTCGGCGCTCGGGCAGAACCGCGGGCTCGGCCAGTATCTGCCGGCGCTCGCGAAGCAGTTGCTCGGTGAGGATCTGCTGCTTTCGGATGCGCCGCGCTGGTGGCTCGGCGATCCGGCGGCGCGTCGCCATGTGCTCGACAATCTCGATGGCCTCGTCATTCGCGCCGCGCAGGAGGGGACGGGGCGGCCGGGACAGGCAGCGCTCGGCCGGGCCGCAGGAGAAATCTCCGCTGCCGAGCGCGAGCGGCTCAAGGCAGAGATCGCGCTGCACGGTGCGGGGCTCGTCGCGGAAGAAAAGATCGGCTGCAGCACGGCGCCTGCTTTCGAGGGCGAGAGCCTCGTCGCGCGGCCCTTTGCGGTGCGCTTCTTCGTGGCACACACGGGCAATGGCTTCGAGACCATGCCGGGTGGGCTCGCGATGACAGTCGATCCCGCGCGGGCCGTGGCTTTGAGCGCGCCCGACGGACACACGCGCGATGTGTGGGTGCTCTCGGATGCACAGCAGGCGCCGCACGTGAGCCTGTGGCGGCCGAAGCTCGAGAATGCGCGCGTCGAGCGTTCGCAGCGTGTCGTGCAGAGCCGCGTCGCCGATGACCTCTACTGGCTCGGGCGCTACAGCGAGCGCGCCGACTGGACCATGCGCATGCTGCGCGGGGCGCTGCGCAGGGTGGCGGAGGACAGTGGTCCCGTTGACGGGCTCGGCGGCGTGCGCCGTTGCCTCGATATGCGGCTCACCGATCCCGAGATGGCGGACACGGGCGTGCGCCGGATCTCGGATGCTGGCGATGTCGAAAGCCGCTGCCTTGACCTCGTTGCCCGCGCGCGCAGTCCGCGCACGCTCGCACGCACGCTCGAAGGGCTTTATCAGGTGTCCTATCTCGTGCGCGATCGTCTCTCGCACGAAGCCTGGCAGACGCTGAGCCGTTTCCGGCCGGGCGATCCATGGATGCGCGCGCTGAGCGCCGCGGGACCGGGCGCGCTGCTCGATCTTCTCGACGAGGGCCTTGCCGCGCTTTCCTCGTTCAATGGTCTCACGCACGAGAACATGACGCGGAACTATGGCTGGTCGTTCCTCGACATGGGGCGGCGCCTCGAACGCGCGTACAACCTGAGCGAGGCCATTCTCACGCTCTTCATTCCGCCGCCGGATGCCGAGGAGGAAACGAGCAGCCTGCTTCTGCTGCTGGAGCTTGCCGACAGCTTCATCACGTACCGCTCGCGCTATCGCCTCGATCCGATGCTGGCGCTCGTGCTCGATCTTCTGCTGCTCGACGAAGCCAATCCGCGCGCGCTCGCCTATCAGCTTGCGGCCATCTCGAAGCACCTCGAAGCGCTGCCCGATGCGCGCCACGGCGTCAGTCTCGCGGAGGATCGCCGGCTCATTCTCTCGCTGCTGACCTCCATCCGGCTCGCCGATGTCATGGCCATTGCCGAGGAGGCGGACCGCGCCACGCTCGAGCGGCTCATGCGCGAGCAGCTTCAGGTTCTGCCGGAGCTTTCCAATGCGGTTGGGCGGCACTATTTCAATCTGACGGAAGAAACACCGCATCGTGCTCTGACGCGCATCGAGCCGCGGCCATGATTTTCGAGGTCAGCCACCGCACGCACTATCGCTACGCGACGCCGGTCGCGCAGTCGCAGCACCTCGTGCACATGACGCCACGGACGGTCGGGCATCAGACCACGATCCGCCACAACCTGATGGTGGAGCCGGCGCCGGCCATGCGCCATGAGGGCGTGGACGGGTTCGGCAATCCCTTTGTCGTGCTCGAGGTCCAGGTGCCGCACAAGGAGCTCATCCTGATGGCGCGCAGTGCCATCGAGACGCGCGCGCCTCAGGCCACCGATCTTGCGGCGACGACGCCGTGGGACCGGCTGGACGATGTGATCACGCAGGCGCCGGGTGGGCTGGATCTCGACGTGATCCAGTACCGCTGCAGCACGCGCATTACGGGGGCGACGCTGGAGATCGCCGACTACGCGCGGGCCTCGTTCGGGCAGGGTCGTCCGGTTCTCGACGGGGCTATGGATCTCACGCGGCGCATTTATGCCGACTTCCGCTTTGATCCGGGCGCGACGGACGTCTCGACGCCCGTCGAGCAGGTCTTCGCGCAGCGGCGCGGCGTGTGCCAGGACTTCGCGCATCTGGCTCTGGCGGGACTTCGGGCGCTACGCGTGCCGGCGCGCTATGTGAGCGGCTACATCCTCACGCATCCACCGCCCGGGCAGCCGAAGCTTTCCGGCGCCGATGCCTCGCACGCCTGGATTTCCGTCTGGTCACCTGAGACGGGATGGCGCGACTTCGATCCGACCAACGGCATCGAGGTCGGCGAGGAGCACATCACCATTGCCTATGGCCGCGACTACAATGACGTGAGCCCGATCAGCGGCGTACTGATCGGCGGCGGCGAGCACGTGGTGACGGTCGGCGTGGACGTGGTGCCGCAGGCGGCTGCGCCCGCCGCGTGAGGCGGGCGCGCCGTCCGATCACTTCAACACGGCGATCTGCTTTTTCTTGATGAGGTCGAAGTCGATCTCGGCGCCGATGCCGGGCGTCTCGGGGCAGTGCGCCATGCCGTTCTTGTCGATGGTCACGTCGTTCAGCAGGCCGTACTTGTGCGCGCCGTGCGGCAGCAGCACCTCGAAGTAGGTCGTGTTCCTGAGCGAGCAGGCGAAGTGGAGCTGCGCCATGTTGTTGAGCGAGTTGCCGCCGTGGTGCACCTCGTAGTTCATGTGGAAGGCTTCCGCGAGGTGCGCGGTCTTGATCATGGTCGAGAGACCGCCCTTCACGGGGATGTCGCCGCGCAGGTAGTCGGTCGCGCGCTCGGTCAGCCAGACGGCATAGGTGCCGATATCGCCAGCGGGGTATTCGGTCGCGAGGATCGGGATCGAGAGCTTCTGGCGCAGCTTGACGTAGGAGTAGATGTCCTCCTCGTTCAGCGGATCCTCGTACCAGTGGAAGCCCATTTCCTCGATGGCGCGGCCGACCTTGAGCGCTTCGGGATAGCGATAGCTCCAGGTGGAATCGAGCATGAGCGTGTAGCCGTCGCCGACGGATTTGCGCACGGCCTCGCACACCTTGATGTCCTCGTCCGGGTCCTGCGGCGGATGGATCTTGTAGGCTTTCCAGCCCGCGGCCTTGAACTCGGCAGCTTCGCCCGCATAGGCCTGCCGGCCGTCGAGGATCTGGCTCGATGCATAGGCGCCGATCGAGGAGCGGCCGGCGCCGAGGAACTTGTAGAGCGGAAGGTTTGCAGCCTTGGCGGCAATGTCCCAGAGCGCGGTATCGCACGCGCCGACCGTGCGCAGACCGGCAGTGCGCTGCTTGGCGCGCAGCGCGGCATGGAGGTCCGTGCGGGCGAGCGGATCCTTGCCCATGAGCACGGGCTTGAGGAAGCGGATGAGTGCGCCCGCGTCGGTCTCGGCAGGGTTGGTCGCACCGCCGAGGAAAGCATGGCCGTCGATGCCTTGATCGGTGCGCACGGTGAGCAGGCCGAGGTTGCTCCGTCCGCCGGAGTTCACCGAGCCCGCGTGATAGCGCGTCGGTGGGATGTCGTCCCAGTTGAACAAGGTGAGTTCGACATCGACGATTTTCATGGGGCTTCCTCCGCGTTTTGTTTGCTGTGACCACGATCGGGCGCGGTTGCGGCGAGGTCAAGCATTCGCGACGCACATTGACGTGCGCGATGTTCTCGTCTTCACTCCATGCAAAGCTCGAACCTCGGAGCTGATCCATGATGCGCACGCGACGCGAGATGCTGACACTGACAGGCGCCGGCTTGCTGCTGCCGCTTGCGCCGGTCGCGCTTCGGGCGACGGAGAAGCCGGAGCCGCCGCGCAATGACGATGGTCTCCACACGCAGCCCTGGTTCCACGAGTCCTTCCTCGACCTCAAGGAGGACCTGACGGAGGCCGAGAAGGCTGGAAAGAGCCTCGCCGTCATGTTCGAGCAGCGCGGCTGTCCCTACTGCAAGGAAATGCACGTCACGAACCTCTCCGATCCCGAGATCGCGAGCTACATCCAGAAGCATTTCCTGGTCGTGCAGCTCAATCTCTACGGCGCGCGGACGGTGACCGACTTCGACGGCAAGGAGCTCGAGGAGCGGGCGCTGGCGCGGCGCTGGGGCGTGAACTTCACGCCGACCATCTACTACTTCGTGCCGCCGGCTGCAGCGCTCGCGGGGAAGGATGGTGGCTCGGCGGCAGCCTGGAAGCTCATCGGCTACTGGAAGCCGTTCCACTTCCACCAGACATTCGCCTATGTGCACGAGCGTGCGTACGCGGCGCCGGGTGGGTTCCAGAAGTGGCTCGGCGAGCGCGCGGAAAAGCTGCGCGCGGAAGGCAAGGACGTGCGGCTCTGGTAGGTTGAGCGGAAGATCACGAGTAAGGGAAGGACGCAAAGATCATGGCACGACAGGTCACGATTGCCCTGCTGGACGAGATCCAGGATGGCTTCAACAAGCAGGATGTCGATGCGATCCTGTCGCACTTCGCCGACGACTGCGAATGGGTCATGGCGCGCGGTCCGAATGCGCCCGAAGGCCGTCGTCTTATCGGCAAGGCCGCGATCGGCGAGGTTCTGAGTGCGCGCTACCGCGACATCCCGGACATGCGCTGGGAAGAGATACGTCACTGGATTGTCGATCAGTCGAAGGCCATCTCGGAATGGATCGTGCGCGGTACACCGAAGAACGGCGGCGCGCCGATCGATCTCGTGGGCTGCGACCTCTGGGAGTTCCGCGACGGCTATGTGACCAAGAAGGACACGTACTGGAAGACCATCGGCTGATCTTCAGTGATTGTTTGGACTTTTCTGATCGACTTATGGCATCCCTCTTCGCGCTCGCGGAGAGAGGACCACGGCGAGGGGCGGCGTATGGTGCCGATATTATGCGTCGCCCCTCGTCCTGCTGCTGGCCCGATGATCCGAGCATAAGCCGGCGCCAGCCCCAGGTGACCCCAACATATGCGCATCGAGTATCATCGCTCGCTCATTGCCGACATCGGCCGCCTCGCGGCGTTCGAGCGCGCCCTCGCCAAAGTCATCCGCAAGGGTGAGACGGTCGTTGCCGACATCGGCACGGGCAGTGGCGTTCTCGCCATGATCGCGGCCAAGCTCGGTGCGCGGAAAGTGATCGCGTACGAGTTCGCGGAGATCGGCGCGCTCGCCGAGCGTCTGGTCAAGCTGAACAAGCTGCGCAACATCGAGCTCATTCCCATGCGCTCGACCGAGATCATCGAGCCCGAGCGCGCCGACGTCGTGGTCACCGAGACGCTCGGCAACTACGCGCTCGAGGAATTTCTCGTCGAGACCATGAACGATGCCAAGGCGCGGCATTTGAAGCCTGGCGGCGTGCTCATTCCGGGCGGGCTCGAGCAGATGGTCGCGCCGGTGATCGCGTCGCGCTGCCGCGATGAGCTCGTGGCCTGGGAGCGCATTGGTCGCGGGCTGAACTTCGGCCCGGCCAATACCATGAGCCTCAATAATGCCTATGTGCGCGTGTTCCCGCCGGCCGAGCTGTTGGACAAGGGGCGCACGGCCGTTACCTGGGATCGCCTCGACTTCCACGCGCGCAATCGCTTTGCGCGCAAGGGGACGGCGGAGTGGCCAATCGCGGCTCCGGTCACCGTGCACGGTCTTGCCGTCTGGTGGGTGGCGGAGCTGGTGCCGGGCGTCGTGCTCTCGACATCGCCGCTCGCCGCGCCGACGCACTGGGAGCAGCTCTTTCTGCCGGCGCTCGAGCCTATGGAACTGAAGGCGGGGGAAACGCTCGCCGTCCAGGTGCGCTCGCACTCATCGGAGGAAGGCGGGACGGATCTCGCCTGGAGCTTCCGCGTGCGCACGGCCAAGGGCAAGCAGCGCCTTTCCCAGGACCTGAGCCTGGAGAAGGGCTTTCTGCCCTGAGCAGCTCGCGACCTTCAGCGAGCGCCTTGCCGCCCGATTGCTCTCGCCGTACGCTGAGGCCATTCTCGTAGGCCGTAGTGCGTGCCGAGTTGAGGAAGTCCGATGCGTACATCCTCAGGAAAGATCGCTTCGTTCGTTGCAGGCCTCCTCGCGGCAGCTTTTTTTATGACGGCTGCCGTCCTCGCGCAGGCGCCGTCCTCGGAAGCCGAGAAATCCGCGAAGCTTGTCGTCGCCACCTTCGCGGGCGGCTGTTTCTGGTGCATGGAGCCGCCCTACGACGCGCTGGATGGCGTGGTCTCGACGACCTCGGGCTTCATGGGAGGCACGACGCCCAATCCGACCTACCAGCAGGTGACGGCCGGCGGCACGGGCCATATCGAGGTCGTGCAGGTCCTCTATGACCCGACAAAGGTCACCTACGAGAAGCTGCTCGACGTGTACTGGCGGAATGTCGATCCTTATGACGCGGGTGGCCAGTTCTGTGATCGCGGCGAGTCCTATACGACTGCGATCTTTACCCATACGCCGGAGCAGAAGAAGCTGGCCGAGGCCTCGAAGGCGGCGCTTGCGGTATCAGGCCCATTCAAGCAGCCGATCGCGACGGTCGTGCGTGATGCGGGACCGTTCACGCCAGCTGAGGACTATCACCAGAACTACTACGTCAAGAATCCGCTGCGCTATAAGTACTACCGCTATCGTTGCGGACGCGATGACCGGCTCGAAGCCATCTGGGGCAAGCCGACGCAGTGATCGGCCGCGGATCGCGGGGCTGCCTACTTCTTGCCCGAGCGCGGATTGCGCGTGAGAGGTACGGCTTCGCCGACATCCCGCTTGATGCGCATGTTGTAGGAAAAGCGATTGGCCGGATGGAGGTTGATCGAGAGCTCGACCAGACGGCGGCCCGTGACGTAGTAGCGGCGGATGACGCGCAGTGCAGGCGTGCCCTCGGCGACCTCGAGGAGGTGTGCGTGCTCGCGGTCCAGAGTGACGGCATCGATCTGCTGCTCGACCTCGACCAGGGTCTCGCCTGAGCGACGCTCGATCATTTCCCAGATGGCGATGCCGACGGTCGGGATCTCGGACTTGATGGCGCTGAAGGCGTCATCGACGAAAATCTCGGCATGGCTGATCGGCTTGTTGTCGCGATCGCGGCGGCGAACGCCGGTGATCCGCAGGAAGCGCCGGCCAGGGCGCGAGCCGATGAGCGCCGCCTTGCTGCCGCGCAGGACGGTTTCGTCGACTTCCTGGATCTCGAGGCGCATGCCTGTCGCGTACTGTCGAATGTCGCCGACGGAGTGCATGGTGAGGAGGAAGCGGGCCGCGGCCTGGCGCGCCTCGACGCGCGTGCCGACGCCTTTGCGGGCCGTGACCAGTCCCATGGAGCGCAGGTGCTGGATGGCCTGGCGCACGACGTAGCGCGAGACGTGGAACTGCTGCTGCAGCTCAGCCTCGGTCGGGAGGAGCGAGCCGACCGGGTGATTGCCATGGGCAATCTGTGCCGCCAGCGTCGCAGCGATCTGGACATAGAGAGGCTGTCGCCGGGGCGTGCCCGACGAAGTCACCTCGCTGCCCGGTGGGGCGACGTCGTCCGCCTCGAATTCGTCCATAGGCATGGCCAACTCAAATGAATTCTCCAAATACCCTAACCGCTCTTGGCCGTCGGCACATCACTCAAAAGTCATAGGCATGGCTGTATCGCCTATTGACTGCAAGGTAAACGACGAGCGTCGTGTAGCACCGAAGCCGAGCGCTAAGTTCAAGTCAGTGTGGGAAAAATCTCCCGATAACCCATGGCGGCGGGGTCGAAAAGGATATCGCTCGGCCGGAGTGGTCGAGCGAGGGCCAACCCTTCGAGCGACCGGCAGCGAGAGAGGGCCACGTAAGCCTGTCCGTGGGCGAACGTTCCGCGTCCAAGGTCGATATAGACGCGGTCGAGCGTCAGACCCTGTGATTTGTGGATCGTCAGAGCCCAGGCTAGGCGCACGGGAAACTGCTTGAAGGTGCCGGCGACGCTCTCGACAATTTTTTGCGCCGTGGTGTCGTAGGCATAGCGGCGCGCCTCCCACGTGACGGCTTCGACTTCGTGCTCCTTGCCGTCGACCTCGATCCAGACGCGCTTTTCGTCCAGGCGGGAGATGCGCGCGATCGTGCCATTGACCCAGCGGCGCTCGGAGTCGTTGCGCAGCAGCATGACCTTGGCGCCGACCTTCAGCACGAGCGTCTCGTCGGTCGGGTGGGCGCCTTGCGAGAATTCGCCGGTCGTCGTCGCGGAGAATGCGATGGGCGCCGCGGGAAGCGCATCGAGGTAGGCCATGTTGATGCGGTTGGCGGCGGCATTGGTCGGCGTCAGAATGACATAGGGCTCGCCCTCGGCGAGCGTGCGGATAGGCGCGACGCGCGAGTTCAGCAGCTCGAGATGCTCGGCCTCGACATCGCCGCCGCGCACGCGCGTCAGCACGTCGATGAGCGCCTCATCGCTCTGGCGGAAGACGTGCGAGAGCTCGAGCAGGTACGTGCCGACGCCCTCGCGCAGGGCCGAGATGCTGAAGAAGAACGGGCCGCCGTGCGTTTCTTCGAGATGGGCCGCGACCTCGGCCTCCTGCACGACGGGTGGGAGCTGGTGCAGGTCGCCGAAGAGCACGAGGCGCACGCCGCCGAAGGGCTCGCGCGGGCGGCCGCGGTTGATGCGCAAGGACTGGTCGATGGCCCACATGAGGTCCGAGCGGACCATGGAGACCTCGTCGATCACCAGCAGCTTCAGCTTGCGCATGACGGCGCCATTGCGGCTGCGGCGGATGTCCTCGGGGCGGATGAGGCGCGGCGGCAGGCCGAAGAAAGAATGGATCGTCTGACCGCCGACATTGACCGCGGCGAGCCCTGTTGGCGCGACGACGACGTGCTCGTCCTCCATCATGTCGCAGAGCGCGCGCAGCAGCGTCGATTTTCCGGTGCCGGCGCGGCCCGTGATGAAGAGATGTCCGCCATCCTCGCTCAGATAGTCGAGCGCGGCCTCGTACTCGGGCGTCGGTGCGAGAGTGGTGGGCCACTTTCGTGCGATTGGTCTGGCTGACAGTTCCTGCGCCAAGAGTGTGTTCCTCTATTCCCCTCTCCCCGCGCGCGGGGAGAGGGCCAGGGTGAGGGGCGGCGGCAACTGCCGACGTATGCGTATGTCGCCGCCCCTCATCCCGACCTTCTCCCCGTAAGAACGGGGAGAAGGGGAAGAAGCGCGGCACGCCCCGGTGTCAGTCGCCGTAGAGCTGGCGCGTGGCAACAGGATAGACGCCTTCCTGCCCGAGCATCCACACTCCGAAGCCATCATTGCCGAAAAGCGGCAGGAAGGCCGGATCGAGCACATTGAGGCCGCCTGTGAACGTGCCGAATGCGGGCAGCACGAGCCGGAGGCGGTTGCCGATGAAGCAGGGGCGCCTCAGCGTGTGGCCGTAGAGCGAGAGGCGGGCGGCCGGATGCAGATGGCCGGCAATTTCGTGGGTCGCGTGCCCTTCGGTCGGCAAGTGGACGAGGCGCAGGCCGCCGACGGCGAGCCCATCCACGACCTCGCCGCCGAGCTGGTGACCGATCTCGGGATCGTGGTTGCCGGTGATCCAGATCCAGCGGCGATCCTCCTGCAGAATGCGCAGCGCGGCGAGATCGCCGGACGAAATGCGCTTCGCAGCGCCGCGATCGTGCAGGCTGTCGCCGAGCGAGATGACGACCTCGGGATCGTACCGCTCGATGACGGTCGCGAGGCGTTCGAGCGTCTCGCGCGTGTCGTAAGGTGGCAGCAGCGTGCCGCGCTCGGCGTGCGCCGAGGCTTTTTCCAGGTGGAGGTCGGCAACGATGAGCGCGCGCTCGCCCGGCCAGTAGAGCGCGCCGGACATATCGGCGAGGAGCTGCTTGCCGCAGATCGCGAGCGGCTGGCTGGCGCTATCGCTCATGCGGTCTCGCTCGGGGCTCAACGCAAAAACGTTCATCGGGCCTCCAGGCTTCCGGGTTCTGCGGCTTCGGCGATGAGCTCTTCGGCCGCTTCTCTGAGCAGTTCCTCGGCAGAGGCGCCGTGAACTGATTCGCGGCCGAGCTCGACGATCAGCGGCACCGCGAGAGGCGATACGCGATCGAGCGCACTATGCCTGATTCTCCCTTTGATTCGCGCCAGGAAGCCGGCGAGGCGCTGGATATCCAGGAGACCCGTTGCCGCGTCCTGATAGGCCGCTTCGAGGAGAATGTGGTGCGGGTCGTGCCGGCGCAATACGTCATAAATGAGGTTGGTCGAGATGGAGAGCTGGCGGCTGTTCTTCTTGTGGCGGGGCGCGCGCCGCTCGACGAGGCCGGCGATCACGGCGCAGGTGCGGAACGTGCGGCGCATGAGGCTCGTCTCGGCGAGCCAGGCTTCGAGATCATCGCCGAGCATGTCCTCGTCGAAGAGATCGGCGAGATCGAGCTCGCCGTCTGCGAGCATGCGTCCGATGTCGCGGGCAGCCCAGACCGAGAGGGCGTAGTCATTGGCGACGAAGCCGAGGGGCAAGGCGCCGGCACGGTGCAGGCGGCGCGTGAGCAGCATCCCGAGCGTCTGGTGCGCGATGCGGCCCTCGAAGGGATAGATCGCGAGATAGTGGCGCTGGTTGCGCGGAAAGGTCTCGACGAGGACTTCGTCGGCGGCGGGGATCATCGAGACGCGCTGCTGGATTTCGAGCCAGTGGGCGACGGAAGGTGGCAGGCTCTGCCAGTGTGCCGGATCGGCGAGCATCTGCCTGACGCGCGCGGCGAGGTGCGTCGAGAGCGGGAAGCGCCCGCCCGGGTAGCTCGGCACCTTCGGGTCTTTGGCATTGGAGCGCGAGACGAGCAGCTCCTCGTCCGTGAGGCCTTCCATGCGCAGGATCTGGCCCGCAAACATGAAGGTGTCGTCGGGGCTCAGCTCGGCGGCGAACTCGTCGTCGATCTCGCCGAGCATCCGTCCGCCCATGAGGCCCTGCGCCGAGCCGGGGCGTCGGCGACGCGCACTGATCATGCGGACCTTGAGCAGCGGCTTCTCGACAATAGTGCCGACGTTCATGCGGTACTGCTGGGCAAAGCTCGGATGCGTCAGGCGCCAGCGGCCTTCGGCGTCGGGCTTGAGGCGGGCGAAGCGCTCGTATTGGCGCAGTGCATAGCCGCCGGTCGCAACGAAATCGACGACACGGTCGAAGTCGGTGCGTGAGAGGCCTGTGTAGGGCAATGCGGCGCGCACTTCCTCGTAGAGAACGTCGACGTGAAAGGGACCGGCACAGGCCATGCCGAGCACGTGCTGCGCGAGCACGTCCATGGTGCCCTTGCGGTGGATGACGGCATCCTGCTCGCCGGCGAGCGCGGCTTCGAGCGCCGCGCGACATTCGAGAACCTCGAAGCGGTTGGCCGGCACGAGAATGGCATTCGACGGCTCGTCGAGGCGGTGATTGGCGCGGCCAATGCGCTGGATGAGGCGGGAAGCGCCCTTCGGCGCGCCGAGGTGGATGACGAGATCGACATCGCCCCAGTCGATGCCGAGGTCGAGCGTGGAGGTAGCGACGACGGCGCGCAGCGCGCCGCGCGACATGGCCGCTTCGACCTTGCGCCGCTGGCCCACATCGAGCGAGCCGTGGTGGAGGGCAATGGGCAGGCTTTCCGTGTTTGCCTTCCAGAGCTCCTGGAACATGAGCTCGGCCTGCATGCGCGTGTTGACGAAGATGAGCGCGAGGCGATGGCGGGCAATGGCCGCGAGTACGTCCGGCACGGCATAGCGCGCGGTGTGGCTCGCGATCGGCATGCCGCCTTCGGTTTCGAGGATCATGATCTGCGGCTTGGCACCGCCGTCGACGGTCACGACATCGGCGAGCCGGATGGTCGTGTCCGGCGTCCTCTGCGGCGTGAGCCAGGCGCGGAGCTCGCTCGGCTGGGCGACCGTCGCGGAGAGGCCGATCGACATGAGGCTCGGCGCGAGCGCGCGGAGGCGGGCGACGTCGAGCGCGAGGAGGTCGCCGCGCTTCGAGGGCGCGAGCGCGTGCAACTCGTCGAGGATGAGCGTGTCGAGATCGCCGAAGATGTAGGCGGCATCCGGGCTCGCGAGCAGGAGCGCGAGCTGCTCGGGCGTCGTCAGCAGGATTTCGGGCGGGCGCAACCGCTGGCGCTGGCGTTTGCTCGCGGGCGTATCGCCGGTGCGTGTCTCGACACGGATGTCGAGGCCCATGTCCTCGATCGGGGTCAGCAGGTTACGCGCGATGTCGACCGCGAGCGCCTTCAGCGGCGAGATATAGAGCGTGCGCAGGCCGGAAGTCTTGGCGGGCTGGTCGCGGTTGGCGTGCAGGGCAACAAGGCTCGGTAGGAAGCCGGCGAGCGTCTTGCCGGCGCCGGTCGGGGCAATGAGGAGGGTCGAGCGGCGCGCCTCGGCCTGGGCAAGGAGCGCGAGCTGGTGCGCGCGCGGCTGCCAGCCCTTCTGTGCGAACCAGCCGGCGAACGGCTCGGGCAGCACGACGGCCGGCGCGGCCTTGGTCCGCGGCCGTGCGGTGCTCAGAGGGCTGGATTTGGAACGCGCACGCATGGCCGCGAGCTTAGCACGGTCATGTGTACGACACCTGCGGCGAACGGCGGGCTGGTCAGCCCTTCATCTTGGGGTCGAGCCAGTCGCGCAGGCTGTCGCCGAAAAGGTTGAAGGCGAACACGGCGAGCGTGATGGCAAGGCCCGGGAACATGATCATCCAGGGTGCTGCCTTGTAGAAGTCCGCCGAGGCGCCGGAGAGCATGAGACCCCAGGCGGGTGTCGGCTCGGTGACGCCGAGGCCGAGGAAGGAGAGGCTCGCCTCGAGCAGGATGGCCTGGGCAATGAACGCCGTCACCATGACGAGGTAGGGGGCGACGATGTTCGGCGTGATGTGGCGGAGGATGATGCGCGTGTGGCCATAGCCGGCGGCGCGCGCGGCGTCGATGTAGGGCATCTGGGCGATCGACAGCGTCGAGGAACGCGCAATGCGGGCCATCTTGGGCACCATGGGGAGCGCGATGGCGATGATCAGGTTCATGTCGACGCCGAACAGCAGGTTCTTGCCGAGCACGGCGACGACGACCATCGCGAGAACGATGATCGGAAAGGCCAGCATGATGTCGACGACGCGCTGGATGATGTTGTCGATGCGGCCGCCGAAGTAGCCGGACGTGGCGCCGATCAGCGCGCCGGCCGTGCAGCCGAGCAGGGCCGAGAGAATGCCGACGGCCATGGCCGTGCGGGCGCCATACACGAGGCGCGAGAAGACGTCGCGCCCGTACTGATCCGTGCCCATGGGATGCTCGCGGCTCGGCGCGGCGAGCATGGCGGCGAAGTCGATCTCCTCGGGGTGGAAGGGCGAGATCCAGTAGGCGCCGAATGCAAGGCCGAAATAGATGAGGATGATGAGGAAGCCGATGAAGCCGAGCGGCTGCTTGCGGATGAAGTGCAGCACAGGGTTCGGCCGCTTGGGTCGCGCCAGGGCTGCGGACGAGGGAGAGAACGTGACGTCGGCCATAGTGTGTCTCCCGCTCAGCTCAGGCGGATGCGCGGGTCGAGCCAAGCATAGAGCAGGTCGACCACAAGATTGACGAGGATGAAGGTCACCGCGATCAGCAGCACGAGACCTTGTATGAGCGTGAAGTCGCCGCGGGTGGTCGCGTCGACGAAGAGCTTGCCGATGCCGTTGATGTTGAAGACCTGCTCGGTGACGACGAGGCCGCCGATCAGGAAGGCGAACTCGAGCCCGATGACGGTGACGACGGGCAGCATGGCATTGCGCATGGCGTGGCGGCGCGTGATGATGCGGCGGAAGACGCCCTTCGCGCGCGCCGTGCGGATGTAGTCCTCACGCATGACTTCGAGCAGGGCTGAGCGCATCATGCGCGTCGCGACGGCCGCGTAGCGGTAGCCGACCGACAACGCCGGCCAGAAGAGCGCGGCGAGATTGGCCCACGGGTTCTCGAAGATCGAGACATAGCCGATCTGCGGCAGCCACCCGAATACGGTGATCAGGCCCAGCACGATGATCATGCCGAGCCAGAAGCTCGGGATGGCGAGGCCGGACACGGCAACGACGCGCACGGTGTAGTCTATCCAGGTATCTCGGTAGAGCGCGGATAGCGTGCCCAAGGGTATCGCGATGAAGACCGCGATGAGGGTCGCCATGATGGCGATCTGCAGGGACACCGGAAAACGCAGCATGATTTCGTCGACGACGCGCTCGCCAGTCCAGAGCGACTTGCCGAGATCGAGGCGGCTCAGCCCCCACATGTAGTCGACGAACTGGTGGCCGATCGACTTGTCGAGGCCGAGGCGCTTGCGCTCGGCGATGATGGCGTCCTCGCTGACCGCAACGCCGTCAGCGCGCAGCTTCACGACGACCACATCACCCGGCATGACGCGGATGAGAAAGAAGACGGCGACAGCCACCCCGATCAGCGAGGGAATAACGAGGAGCAGGCGCCTGATGATGTAGCCGGTCATGGGTGTCCGATGTCGCAGTAAGGAGCGAACTTCTCCTTCTCCCCGTGCTTGTCGCGCCAGAGGCGCGCTTTCAGCGCGACGAGAAGGTCGGGATGAGGGGCGGCGGCACTTACCAACGTCAGCGTGTGTCGCCGCCCCTCACCCTAACCCTCTCCCCGTAAGCACGGGGAGAGGGGAAAAATGGTCGCCGCTCTTGCGGCCTACTCGTCGAGCCAGACGTGCGTGAGCTGCTGGCCGGTGAAGTGGCTGGGCGTCAGATCCCAGCCCTTTATCTTCGCATTGTTGACGACGATCCGCTGATACCAGAGCAGGGGAATGTTGTAGGCCTGCGTCAGGACGTACTTCTCGAGATCGTTCACGATCTTCAAGCGGGCCGTCGGATCGACCGTGCCCGACTGCAGGGTGTACATGTCGTCGATCTTGCTATCGGTGTGCCGCGAGTAGGCGATCGCCGAGACCTTCTTGCTCAGCAGCGTGTTGAACTGGGCATTCGGGTCATCGGTGAAGTCCGAGATGTTCTGCACGCACACATCGAAGTTGCCGCTCTCCATGCCGTCGTACCAGAGCTTGGTCTCGACCT
Organism: Hyphomicrobium sp. CS1BSMeth3; assembly: GCF_900117415.1. GTDB lineage: Bacteria > Pseudomonadota > Alphaproteobacteria > Rhizobiales > Hyphomicrobiaceae. The sequence continues at coordinate 735,415 of NZ_FPEI01000004.1, read as the reverse complement.
GCACGTGCTCGGTCTCGACGCCGATGCGCCGCCACTGGTCGATGGCGAAGATGCCGGCCGGCGTGAAGGGCTGCGCGATCGTGCGGTTGAGCAGCTTGACTTTGAGGTTGCTGACGCCCGCTTCCTTCAGCAGGCGCTTGGCTTCCTCGCGCGACTTGTTGATGTCCGGCCAGAAGCCCGGGATCTTCTTCAGCTCCTCGTCGGAGATGGAGTAGGGAGAGCCCGGACGGAAGACGCCGCTCACGCCCTTGATCAGCGAGACCTTGCCGAGGCTTTCCGAGCCGCCCCAGCGATCGATGGCCATGGTCAAGGCCTGGCGCACGCGGACGTCGTCGAAGGGCTTCTTCTCGGTGTTGAAGGAGAGCAGGATGTTGGTGGTCCACGGCCCTTCCAGCACCGTGACCTTGTCCTTCATGGCGGCGACGAGCTGGTCGCGCTCCTGCGGGGTGCGGCCGCGGAACTCGGCATCGAACTGGCCACCCTGCATGCCTGCGACGACCGCGGTGCCGCGCACGAAGAAGAGACGATAGCCGTCGAGATAGGGCCGCGGCTTGTCCCAGTAGTCCTCGAAGCGCGTTGCGACCCAGTGCGAGCCCTTCACGTACTCGACGAACTTGAAGGCGCCCGTGCCCATGACCTCCTTGGAGGGATAGGTGGGATCCTTGGCGAGCTTGGCGGCATTGTAGACGCAGTTGAAGGGCGAGGCGAAGTGCAGGATCATCGATGCGTTCGGCTGCTTCAGCTTGAAGACCACCGTGTAGTCATCGGGCGTCGTGATCTGCTGGATGTCCTGATGGACGGCCTTGCGCGAGGAGACGACGCCCTCCGGCGGGTTCACGATGCGCTCGTAGGTCGCCTTGATGTCGGCGGACGAGAACGGCGAGCCGTCGTGCCACTTCACGCCGCGGCGCAGCTTGAAGGTATAGGTCAGGCCGTCCGGCGAGATCTCCCACGACTCCGCGAGGTCGCCTTCGGTCCGCGTCTTGTCGTGCGGGCCGACGAGCTTGAGCAGCGTCGAGTACTGCGGCACGACCGGATGGATCATGGCGAAGGTCGTCGTGCCGTGGCAGTCCGTGGTCGGCGGCTCGGCGACCGAGGCGAACTTCAGAATGCCGCCCTTCTTGGGAGTTTGGGCAGCCGCCGGAGCGGCCACCAGCGCCGCGGCGGTCAACGCCAAGGCGATACTTGTCGTGCGTCTCATCTTCAGTTTCCTCCACTTCGTTCATTCGCGAATTGCGACGCTTATTGTTTTGCGTCGTTCTGGGTGCCGGTCAGGCGTGAATGCAGGCGACCGTGTGTCCGCTGACGAGCTCGCGCGTATCGGGGACGGCCTTCTTGCATTCGGCAGTGGCCTTCGGGCAGCGCGGATGAAAGACGCAGCCCGGAGGCGGATTGAGCGGGCTCGGCAACTCGCCCGTGATGATGGTGCGCGGGCGGGTCCGTTCGATGACAGGATCGGGAACGGGGGCCGCAGCGAGCAGCGCTTGTGTGTAGGGGTGCTTCGGATTGGCGAACAGCTCGTCGGACGATGCCTGCTCGACGATCCGGCCGAGATACATGACCGCGACGCGGCTCGAGATATGCCGCACGACCGCGAGATCGTGGGCAATGAAGAGATAGGTGAGGCCGAGCTTGCGCTGGAGATGCTCGAGCAGGTTGATCACCTGGCCCTGGATCGAAACGTCGAGCGCGGAGACGGCCTCGTCGCACACGATCACATCGGGCTCGACGGCGAGCGCCCGCGCAATGCCGACGCGCTGGCGCTGGCCGCCGGAAAGCTCGTGCGGATAGCGCAGCGCCATGTAGGGGAAAAGCCCGACGAGCTGCAGCAACTCGGCAATACGATCGGGAACCTTGGCCTTCGGCACGATGTCGTGGACGCGCATCGGCTCGCCGATGATCTGCCCGACGGTCATGCGCGGATTGAGCGAGGAGTAGGGATCCTGGAAGATCACCTGCATCTTCTTGCGTACGCCCGTCATCTCGGCGCGCGAGAGCGCGGCGAGGTCCGTGCCGGCGAACAGGATCTCGCCGCCGGTCGGATCGTCGAGGCGGAGCACGAGGCGGCCGAGCGTGGACTTGCCGCAGCCGGACTCGCCGACGAGGCCGAGCGTCTCGCCCGGCATGATGTGCAGCGAGACGTCGTTGACGGCTTTGACCTGGCGTGCCGGCCCGCGCAGGAAGCCGCCGCCGACGGGGAAGAATTTCAATGTGTGGTTGATGCGCAGGATCGGATCGCCCTTTTCAGCGGCGCCGGTCTGCAGCTCGCCGGCATCGGCCTTCTGCGAGGCCTTTTCGAGCGCATCGATCTCGCCGGCGCGATGACAGGCCGCGAAATGCCCGCGCTCTATCTCCGCGAGCGCGGGCACGTGGGCGCATTTGTCGATTCCGTAGCGGCAGCGCGGCCGGAAGCGGCAGCCCTCGGGTGGATCGAGCAAGTTCGGCGGCGCGCCCTCGATAGTAGTGAGCTGGCTCGCGCGGCCGCGATCGAGGCGCGGCACGGCGGCGAGCAGCCCGCGTGCATAGGGGTGGATGGGATGGCCGAAGACGGCCTCGGCGGGGCCGGTTTCGATCAGCCGGGCGGCGTACATGACGTTCACGCGGTCGGCGTAGCGCGCGACGATGCCGAGGTTGTGCGTGATGATGATGACGGCGATGCCGAGGCGCCGCGAGAGATCCTTCATCAGCTCGAGGATCTGCGCCTGGATGGTGACGTCGAGCGCCGTCGTCGGCTCGTCGGCAATGAGGAGCTTGGGATTGCAGGCGAGGCCGATCGCGATCATCACGCGCTGGCGCATGCCGCCCGAAAGCTGGTGCGGATACTGCTCGAGCCGGCTCTCGGGGTCGGTGATGCCGACGAGCGTCAGAAGCTCGATGGCGCGGGCCTTGGCCTCCTCATCGCTCATCTCGAGGTGCATGAGGAGCGGCTCCATGATCTGCAATCCGATGGTGAGCACCGGATTGAGCGAGGTCATGGGCTCCTGGAAGATCATGGAGATCTCGCGCCCGCGAATGCGGCGCATTTCCTCCTCGTCGAGATTGAGAAGCTCGCGGCCCTCGAAGCGGACGGAGCCGTCGACGATGCGGGCCGTGTTCGGCGGCAGAAGCTGCATCACGGCGAGCGCGGAGACGGACTTGCCCGAGCCGGACTCACCGACGATGGCGACGATCTCGCCGGGCGCGACGGCGTAGCTCAGGCCTTCGACGGCGCGAACGGTTCCGTTCTCGGTGACGAAGTGAACGTGGAGGTTCTCGATGGAGAGGACGGGGCTGCCCGAGCTGCCGTGGCGTTGCGGAGCCACCTCTGCCCCGGGGCCAACGCCTGCGGTCTTTGCGACTTCGTCCTGCACGTGGCCCCCAAGCCTATCCAGGGCTGGCGCGTGCCGGCGCAGCCATGACTAAGTCCGGACTATTGTCCGCGATCGCCCGAGGGTGTTCAAGGCCTCTCTGCGTACGATTTGCGTACGACTTCTTTTGCACTGCACCAAGCTCTGCCGTCGGTGGATGCAGGCGATGTGCTCACGATTGCGGGGTGGTGCACCGCTTCGGGCAGGTCTCGAACAATTTGAAGTTCGCGCAGAAAGTCGGCGCTTCCTGAGGGATCGTTTCGTTTTCGAGCCAGCGGAGACATGCGTCCGCGTTCACGCAGAAGAGGCAGTTGGCGCGTGCCTCCGCATAGGTCTCGCCCTGTCGCAGGCGTGCAAAGGCGATCGGGTCCACGCCGAGCCGGTCCATCATTTCGTGCATGCGTACGGCTTGGCGTTCGACACGGCGATACATCGGCCAGTCCATGTCGAGCCTCCTTCGAGAGAAAGGATTGCACATTCTGCAAGACGCAGCGTGAACAACGTGTGCGTCTTTGATCCTCGTCAATGCTGCAACGCCATCCGTTGCGGCGTCGGCGCGCATGACGTCTAATCTAGTCCGCGCCGAAGCGCGCCAAGCGCGACATTTTGCCGGGAGGTCGTTTCGTGAAGATTACCGAAGTCCGCACGCATGTACTCGAAGCGCCGCTTTCCGAGCCCTTCGGGTGGTCATTCTCCTCGACGGCTGTTCGCGCGAGCTGCCTTGTCGAGATCACGTCGGACACGGGGACGACCGGCTGGGGCGAGTGCTATGGACCCGCGCGCATCAACGCGGCGGTCATCGAGGCGCTGAAGGGCCGCCTGATCGGCCGCGATCCACGCGCGACCGATGTCATCTGGATGGATCTCTACAACCACTTCCGCGACTACGGTCAGAAGGGCGTGGTGATTTCGGCGATCAGCGGCATCGACATCGCGCTCTTCGATCTCAAGGGGCGCCACTTCAATGTGCCGGCCTCGATGCTGCTCGGCGGCGCGAACCGGACGTCCGTCGATGCCTATGCGACGGGGACCTACCGGCTTAGCAAGGGCGATCCGCTCGACTATGTGGTCGAGGAGGTGAAGGGCTATGTCCGCGAGGGCTTCAAGGCGGTCAAGCTCAAGATCGGCTTCGGCGTCGAGGAGGATGCTGCGCTCATTCGCGCCGTGCGCAAGGCGGTCGGGCCGAAGATCGGTCTTATGCTCGATGCGAACCATGGCTTCGATGCGCTGGAGGCCATTGCGCTCGGCCGCGCGGTTGCCGATCTCGACATCGGCTGGTTCGAGGAGCCGGTCGTGCCGGATGATCTCGACAGCTATGTCGAGGTGCGCCGCGGCCAGCCGATCCCGGTTGCGGGCGGGGAGTGCGAGTTCACGCGCTGGGGCTTCCGCGAGGTGTTCATGCGCAGGGCGATCGACATCGTCCAGCCGGATACGTGCGCGGCGGGCGGGCTCTCCGAGTGCAAGAAGATCGCCGACATGGCAGCGGCCTTCGGCGTGCGGTACGTGCCGCACGTGTGGGGGACGGGTATCGGGCTCGCGGCGTCGCTGCAACTTCTCGCCGCGCTGCCGGATGTGCCGCCGCGCCACACGCCGCGCCCGCCCATCCTCGAGTTCGACCGTTCGGAGCATCCCTTCCGCCAGGCCGTGCTGAAGACGCCGATCGAGCATGAGAACGGTCGCGTCGAAATCCCGACGGGGCCGGGGCTCGGCATCGAGATTGATCGCGAGACGATCGCGCGGTTCCGCGTGGCATGAATATGCCGGCGCGAGCGGGTGCTCGCGCCGGCGATTGCGCGTGCGAATGCGTCAGAGCGGCTTGATCGCTACTTTGCGGAACTTGATCACGCCAGAGCCGTGCTGCAGCGTGAGATAGCCCTCGATGAACAGGCCATTGTGCAGCTCGGCGGTCTTCTGCCCGTTGAGCATGACGGTGATCTGGCGTCCCTTGGCCGTGATCTCGAAGGTGTTCCATTTGCCGCCGGCTTTGGGCATCGGATTGACCTCGGTGAAGTTCACGATGCCGCCGGTCCCGTAGGTCGGATCCTTGCGCTGGTCGAAGATATTGACCTCGTAGCAGTTGCGATCCGTGATCGTGGTCGGGTCCTGGCAGCGCAGGAAGATGCCGCTGTTGGCGTCGTCACTGGCCCAGAACTCCACGTAGACCATGAAGTCCTTGTACTTGTCCTTGCTGACGAGATGCGCAGCGGTCTTGCTCGTCACCTTGTCGGCGACGATGGCGCCATCCTCGACGCGCCAGTTGGTTTCGCCGACCTTGTTCCAGTCGCCCAGGTTCTTTCCGTCGAAGAGCTGGATCCATCCTTCGCCAGTTTGGCTCCAGGCGGGTGATGGCAGGTGGACGGCTGCAAATGCGAAGGCAATGAGCCCGAAGAGCGGGGCTCGCAAAAATGAACGTGTCACGGTGCTTCCTCCCGGTATGCGAATGCGAACGTTTGTTCGTGGACTTTGACGTCTCTCGTTTCGCGAACCCTTCCGTGCCGCTTGCCAGCTCGCTCCTTTCTGATTTGTAGAAGTGCTTCGACCGACGGCGCGCGTGGTCCGCGATCGGATCGTAAGGACTTTCCGGAAGGTCGAAAAGCTGGGACGCGCGGCGCGTCGATCACCTGCGCGTGATTGTCGGCTGTTGCAGTGCAGGACGCGCTCAGCGCATCACGCGGCCGAGCGTTGCGGCTGCGACGCGCGCGGGGATGATGCGCGGTACGTCGGCTGAGAAGCGGCCCGAATAAATGAAGCGGATGAGCTTGGCTTTTGTCTCGGCCGTTTCCTCGAAGCGCACGACGAACTCTTGCGAGGCGACACGCAGGACGGTGCCTCTTATGCTCAAGCCGTCGAGAACGAGCGTCACGCTCTTGCCCTGAAATGCCGGCGATGCGCCGGCGAGCCGGGCGCCGCCGAGGGATACATCGAGGACGCGCGCTTCGGAGATGTCGCCATCGACCTCAACGAGCGCCATGCCGCGTGCGTTGAGGCGCTCGGAGGCGCGCAGACGCGGCTGCTCGATGCACACCATGCAGGCGATGGTGAGCACGACGATATTGTACCAGCTCCAGAAGAGGCAGAGGGCGGCGGAGTCGCGCAGCTTGCTGCCATCCTCGAACACAAAGGCCCACACGAGCCCGCCGATGGTCAGTGCAAGATAGATCAGGAAAATGCGCATGAGCGGCCATTGGATGAAGCGCTTGCTGCGGTCGCCGCCTTTGGCCGTCACTTGGAACTTGTGCCCCTTGGGCTTGATGATGCCATGGACCACCGCGCGACTGATCTGCGAGGCGGCGAGGAGCTGCGTCACGTCCGACATGATGGGCATGACGCGCCCGCGCGCCATCCAGCCCATGATGGTGATCTGCGAGATGAAGTAGGGGAGGTAGTAGCCGAGCGTGTCCATCACATCGGCCTGCACGGCGTGCACGTTGAAGATCAGATAGAGGATCGGGATGACGATGCCGAACAGGCGGAAGGTGTGGCCGGCCGACCAGTAGAGGAACGTCTCCGTGAGGCTGATGCGGTCGATGAGCGTGAGGCCATTCTTCGGGCGGAGCGGGCCGAGCGCGCCGCGGCAGATCTGCACGAAGCCGAGCGCCCAGCGGCTCCTTTGCGTCACGTACTCCTTGAGGCCTTCGGGTGCGAGGCCGAGCGAAAGGCGCTCATTGAGATAGACCGTGCGGTAGCCCGCGACCTTCATTTTCAGCGTGACGAGGTAGTCCTCGGTCACGGATTCCGTCGGGAAGCCGCCGATCTGCTGGAGGATCGGGAAGCGGATGACCGAGGACGTGCCGCAGCAGAAGGAGGCGCCCCAGGCATCCTTCGCCGCCATGACCACATCGAAGAAGTAGCGTTGCTCGTCCGGCCACACGCGGGCGAGCGAGAGATTGCTCTGCAGCGGGTCTGGATTGATGAAGTGCTGCGGCGTCTGGACGATGCCGACGTCCTCCTCGCGGAAGAGGCTCAGCGCGCGGCGCAGGAAATGCGGTGCCGGCACGAAGTCGGCATCGAGGATGCTGATGAAGTCGGGCCGCTCGGGCAGGGTTGCGACGTGGCGCAGCCCGTTGTTGATGTTGCCGGCCTTGGCGTGGGCGTTGTCGGGGCGCGTCAGATAGTTCGCGCCGAGGCGGGCAGTAAGCGCCTCGAGCCAGGGGCGGCGGCCGTCGTCGAGGACCCACACGCGATAGCGCGGATAGTCGAGCGCGAGCGCGCCGACGATCGTGCGCTCGAGGATGGCCTCTTCCTCGTTATAGGTGCAGATGAAGACATCGACGAGCGGCAGGCGCGGCTGGGTCATGAGCCAAGGCTCGTTGCGATCGGCATCCGGCGAGCGGTTGGTGAGACGGACGAGGAATGAGAGGCTGATCGTGGCGCCCATGACGACGAGGGTCTCGACCGTGACGAAGATGAGCCCGACGAGGAAGTCGACGCTGAGGCCGATGGGAGGCAGCGTCACGATCCAGCGCCAGGCCATGTAGCGCCACATGAGCACCAGCATGACCGCGACCATGGCCGCGCGGGCGCGCTCGTCCTCGGCCTTGAGCCAAGGCAGGACCGTCCAGGCAAAGCCCAGGACGAGAAAGCCGGGCGCTAGAGCCTCGAAGAGCAGCATGGCAGGAGCCTCAGAGGATCAACTGCCGAAGGTGACGCGGCCCGTGCGCCCGACGCTGCACCGGCCGGTGGTGGTCATCGCGGGGAGCGATACGGTCACGCGGTAGGGCTCCTTGGCGAGCGCCGCCGGCTGAATGGCGAGATTGGCTGGTGCGGTTGCGACGCCGGTGAGGCTGACGATGCGGCCCTCGTAGTCGGTGCTCTCGCCGCGAAAGCGGAAGCGGGCCGGCTCGCCGACGCGGAGCTTGTTGTAGGCCGCTTCGCCGACGGTTGCGGTCACGACCAGGCCGGAGCAGTCGAGGAGGCGCGCGAGATCCTGGCCGCGCACGACCGACTCGCCGGGCGCCGTCATGACCTCCCAGATGCTGCCGCTGACTGGCGCGACGAGCCCGGCAGCCGAACGCTGGGCATAGCGCATGTTCTCGGCGGCAAGCTCGGTGCGCAGATTGGCGAGGCGCGCCTCGCGCTGGGCGACGTCGGCCGTGATCTCCTTCAGGCGGAGCGTGATCTCGTCGGCGCGCTGGAGGGACTGCGGGCGGTCGTTGTAGCTGTCACCGACGTAGACGCCGCGGCGCAGCGCGGAGAGCTCGACGTCGAGGGTGTTGCGGCGATGGCCGAGGGCTTCGAGGGACTGCGCGGCGACCGTCGCATCGCGCCGGGCGCGCTCGAGGGTGACGACAGTGCCGGTGCCTGCGTCGGCAAGAGCCTGCGCGCGCTCCAGCGCCTGCTGGGCCTCCTCGTGCCGGGCGGTCGAGGCGGAGATCTCGCTGCGTGTTTCGGCCATGCGCGACTCGAGCTGAGCAATGCGCCCGGCCCGGAAGGCCTCGGCATTGGCCGTGTGCTCGTCGTGCAGCGTCTGCAGGCCGTCGCGGCGGCCGCCGAGCGCCTTGATCTCACCTTCGAGCTCGCCGACGAGCTGGGCGACGGAGTCGAGCCTGCCGCGCTCGGCGCGCGGATTGACGATGCTCAGCACTTCGGCGCCGGGCTTGAGCTCCGTGCCGACGGCGACGTTGCCGACCCAGGCGATCTGGCCTTCGATAGGCGCGCGCAGCGTGATGAGGCGGGCGTTGATGATCGCCTCGGTGCTGGTCGTCTGCATGAGCGTTTGGAGGGGCATCCAGCCCGCGACCGCGACGAGGACGACACCGGCAATCGTTTTCAGGATGCGCCGGTCGATGGCGCGGAGCTGCGGCCGCCCCTTCTTCGGCGCGGGCGCCTTGGCGCTGCTCGGTTCCGGCTTGGCTTCGGGCGCTGGATCGGTCGGCTGCGGGGATGCGAACGCTTTATCGAGGGCTGCGAGGCGGCCGAGTGCATCGAGGTCCGCGAGCGGCTGGCCCGATGCCGGCGCGTCGGCTTTTGCGGACGCGGGCGCGGACGTGTCTCGCGCCGGCCGAACGGAGGCGATGTTATCCTCGTGGCGCTCGTGCGTCGGCAAACTCGATGAACGACTCATTTTGAGCTCCAAGGCCCTTAAGAATTCCGATGATGCCCGGCGGGTACGGCCCGATCTGCCGGCCGATATGCAATCGTAGGTTTCGAGATTTGCTTTAGCGTTAACCGGAGCGGCTTTTGCGAGGGCATGAGCGAGAGAAATTCGAGATGAGTACAATCTAGGATTGTGTAATGCAAAGATGCAATTATTGCGCGTGTGGTATTCTGGCTCGCGCACAAAAAGATGTAGGAATATCAGACGGGTACATTTTGCGATCCGTGGACGAAGAATTGTTGCAGAAAAGCCGCGTAACTGAAGCTTCGCCAGTTTCGGAGGAATGAACGAAGTTTCTCCGTCGCGGAATCAACCTATCGTTGTCGGCAGAGAGATTCGGCGTTGTCGCCATGTTTGTGCCGCCGCATCTCGTCGGCGTTCCAATCCATTGCCATGCATTGCCGTCGCACCGGGGCTGGTGCGCGCTAGTTGTGGTGTGGTGCGCCGCGATGTGCGGAGGACGATGCGGGGCTGGAAAATTCGATGTCGAACCGTGGTCGCTTCGGCGCAGCGGCACAAGAGGTGCGCGCCGGGCTGTTCGAGCTGCATAATTTCTCGGGGCCGCTGCACGAGCAGGTGCGCGGACTGATCCTCTGCAGGATCGAGAGAGGCGATTGGCCGGCCGGCACGCCGATCCCGCCGGAAGTACAACTCGCGAGCGCGTTCGGCGTCAGCATCGGGACGGTCCGCAAGGCGCTGGACCAACTCGCGCGGGACCGCATCCTGGTGCGCGAGCGCGGACGCGGGACGTTCGTCAAGCATGGCGGCGCCTGGCGCACGGAAGCGGGGCTGCGCCTCTGCCGCGCGAACGGTGAGCCCATCGAGCTGGACATTGCCCTGATCGCGACGGACTACGTGGTGGCCACGGCGGGAGAGGTCTCGGCGCTGCGGATGTTGAGGCCGGCCTCGATCGTGCCGCGCGCGCTCAGGCTCCGCCGCGAGTGGCGGAGCGAGGGCAGGCTCATCGTCGCCGAGACGATCAGCGTGGATGCGGCCCGCTTCCCCAATCTCCAGTTCGAGATCGATCCCTCGACCGAGGCGCTCTTTCCCGTCTATGCTGAGAAGTACCACGCTGCCGTGGATCGTACGGCTTGGACGATGCGGCCGCTCGCGGAGAGCGATGCGCGTGGTGCCGAGCTCAGGGCAGGCCGCGAAGTCACAGTCATGCGCTGCGTGCGCACGGCCTTCGATGCCAAGGACACGCCGCTCGAGATTTCCGAGCAGCTCATCGCCTTCGATGATGATCTCGCGGTGATGGCAAGCCAGTAAGCAGCAGCCTCAGCCTCAGGCCGGCGCTCGCGTGGCGACCTGCGTGCCTGCAGCTTCTCTTGCCTGTCCACCGTTGCGCATTTCGGAGAGGACGGCGGCAAGCTCGCTGAAGACGCCGGGACAGGCCGGGTCATCAGGGAGCTGCGTGAGAAAGCGGTAGAGTATGGGCGTGAGCAGGACAGCCTGGTCGAGCTCGAAGTCGGCTTCGGCCTTGTAGGCGCCGACTGCGCGCAGGTCGCGCGTTTCCTCGTAGCGCGCGACGATCGTCCTCAGGCGCCGGACCAGCTCGGCTTCCTCCTTGCTCCAGGCGAGCGGCGCAAGACGCGAGATCGAGGTGAGCGGGTTGATGGCCGGATAGCGTCCCTGGTCGGCGATCGCGCGGTCGAGCACGATGTGTCCGTCCAGAATGCCGCGGACGGTATCCGCGACGGGCTCGTTGGAGTCTTCGCCGTCGAGCAGCACCGAGAACACGCCCGTGATGGAGCCCGAGCCCGGTTTGCCGGGACCTGCCCGCTCGAGGAGGCGCGGCAGCTCGGCGAAGACCGAAGGCGCATAGCCACGCGCGACGGGCGGCTCGCCGGCCGCGAGCGCAACCTCGCGCAGGGCGTGGGCAAAGCGCGTTATCGAGTCGACGACGAGGAGGACGTTGTCGCCGCGGTCGCGGAAGTATTCGGCAACCGCCATGGCAGTCTTGGCCGCGTTCTTGCGCATCATGGCGCCTTCGGAGCTCGACGCGACGACGGTGACGGCGCGGGGTGCGTGCGGCTTCACGACGTCCTCGAGGAACTCGCGCACCTCGCGGCCGCGCTCGGCGACCAGCGCGATGACGATCGTGTTAAAGCCGTTCGTGCGCGCGAGCATCGAGACGAGAGTGGACTTGCCGACGCCGGAGCCGGCGAAGATGCCGATGCGCTGGCCGGCGCAGATCGGCGTGAAAAGGTCGATGGCCTTCACGCCCGTGATGATCGGCCGGCGAATGCGGTCGAGCGCCATGGGCGGAATGGGCTCGTGATCGAGGGAGTAGGGGAGCGAGCCGCTCGTCAGCGGACCCTGGTTGTCGATCGGCTGGCCGAGTGCGTTGATCACGCGGCCGAGCCAGCTCGCATCAGGGCAGATCTCGAGGCTGTCGCGCACCCAGACCGGCGCGCCGAGGCCGAGGCGCGGGGAGGAAGAGAAGAGCTTCACGTTGGCGCAGTCGGCCTCGATGCCGATCACTTCGCCGAGCCAGCGCGCGCCGCCGCCTTCGACTTCGACCGACGTGCCGAGCTCGACCCGGCGCTCGATGCCGCGCACGAGCACGTGGCTCGGCGCTACCTCCGCGACGCGTCCCCCGTAGCGTACCAGCGGTGGTCCGCCGGGATGGCCCGCGAAAAGGCGGGCGAGCTGCTCGAGCGGATCGCCGTGCTTGGCCGAGGAAGGCGGAAGCGGCGCGGGATTGCTGATCTCGGATGCGGCCATGCTCGTGCGCCTTCGGATGGTCGTGCTCGAAGTACTTCACCCACTACCCGTAAGAACGGGGAGAGGGAGGCTAGCGTCCGCTGCCGAGCGCCTTGATGGCGTCGGTCAACTTGCGGTCGGACTGCTCGCCCGCAGCCGACATGGCCTCGAAGGCGCGTGTCACGGAAATGAGGCGCGTCATCTCCATGACGGGATTGACGTTGGCCTTCTCGATGTAGCCTTGCGCGAGTCCGTTTCTCACGAAGTCGATGACGGGCTGGGCCGGCAGGTCGGGGACGACAGCCGCGCCCTCGTGCCGGACGAGCTTGGCGGCGGGCGGGATCTGGAAGATGCCGAGCCGGCCGACGCGCTGGCCGTTCTGGCTGATGGTGCCGTCGCGCGAGATCTGGACCGGGCCACGATTGGGGTTGATCTGGATCGGGCTGCCGGACTGATCCAGGACCTGCTGCCCGCTCATGTTTTCGAGATCGCCGGTTATCGCAATGCGCATCCTGCCATCACGCGTGTAGACCGGGCCGTTCGCGCTGTTGATGCTCAGGAAGGCATCGCCCTGAATGGCGACGTCGAGCGGATTGCCCGTCTGCACGATCGGGCCGGTCGTGCGCGAGAACGTGCTCTCGCCCGTGCCCGAATAGGCGACCGACGAGCGCGAGGTCTGCGACAGAACGGTCTGGAAGGTGACGTTCTCGGCACGAAAGCCGGGCGTCGTGCTGTTGGCGACGTTATTGGCGATGGTGTCGAGGCGCCGCTGCAGCGCAAGCTGGCCGGAGGTCGCTACATAGATACTGGGTTCCATGTCTCACACCTTCCTGACGCGCTGCATTTGACTGAGCAGGTCGTAGCTGATGTTGGCGTCGTAGCTCTCGAAGAGCTGGGTGACGCCGGCCAGTGGCGGTGTCGAGGGATTGTCGATCTCCCAGAGCGCGGTGAAGCGCTGGAGGAACTTCTCGAGCTTCTCGGGTTCCTTGAGGTCGGCGACGTCGAGCTTCTTGGAGATCAGATCGGCCTGCCGATCGATGTCCATCGTGCCGGCTGCCTCTGGAATGCCGAGTGCGATCTGCGTGACCTTGAGGAGCGCGCGGTCGGCCATCAGGTGGAAGGGGGTCTCGACGCTCGCCGCCTTGCGCTGGAAGTAGAGCGCGAGCCGGACGCCTTCGTTCGTCTGGCCGGCATCGATCTCGAGCGACTGGCGGAGGTAGCGGTCGACGGTGCCCTGGCGGGCGCGCTCGAAGATGGTAGCGGCGCCTTCGTAGCGGGCAAAATTGAAGGTCTCGGCGAACTCGTAGTACTTCCGGTCGCTGAGCTTGTTGGCGAAGCTCTTGCTATCGTCGATGCCCTCGGCAAGGACCTTGCGCATGAAAGCCTTGGCGTAGTCCATGTCCTCGAGGCCGAAGGCCTTCATCGCGTACTTGAACACGCGATCGTTCTTGATGAAATCGTCGACCGTTTTGATGGTCGGGATCGTGGCCAGATAATACTCGGTCTCGCGCTTGACGATGGGCTGATCGGCGGTGCGCTTGATCGCAGCGGTCAAATCCGAGGCAATGAGCTTGTAACCGAGCGGTGTGCTGAGCATTCCTGGCCATCCTCGCGAAGCGGGCGAGCCTCAAGAAGCGCACGCGGGACTTGCACGAAGCTGGCGTGATCGTCTCGGAACGGCTCATCGCGCTCCCGCAGCGGCTGCTACAGCCTCGCGCAAGGCATTGGCCGCATCGTCGGACGTCAATCTGAACCGATCCGTGAGCGCAGAACGCGAATGACAATACCGCTTGGCCTAGTCGTTACGCTCGTGTGCATGTTCGGCGGCTTTGCGGCCATGGGCGGCAAGATCTCCGTCATCTGGCAGCCGTGGGAGTACGTGATCATCCTCGGTGCCTCGGTCGGCACCTTTATCGTCGCCAATCCGATGAAGACGATCAAGGACAGCGGCGCCGGCGTCATGGAGGCCATGAAGAATACGATCCCCAAGAAGGAGGACTATCTCGTCATCCTCACGTGCCTCTTCAGTCTGATTCGCGAGCTGAAGTCGAAGTCGCGCGCCGAGGTCGAGAAGCACATCGACAACCCTTCCGAGTCGGCGATCTTCGCGGCCTATCCGAAGGTGCTGAACGACGAGAAGATGCTGACGTTCGTCTGTGACTACTTCCGCCTCATCCTCATGGGCAATGCACGCACCCATGAAATCGAGGCGCTGATGGACGAAGAGATCGCCACGATGCGCGGCGACAAGCTCAAGTGCTATCACTCGCTCGTCGCCATGTCGGAGGGGCTTCCGGCGCTCGGCATCGTGGCGGCCGTGCTCGGCGTCATCAAGGCCATGAGCGCGCTCGATCAGCCGCCCGAGGTGCTCGGTGCCTACATCGGCGCCGCTCTCGTCGGTACTTTCGCAGGTATCTTCTTTTCCTATGCCGTCGTCACGCCGATCGCGACGCAGGTCAAGATCGTACGCGAGAAGCAGATGCGCCAGTACATCGTGATCAAGCAGACACTGCTCGCGCTCATGAACGGTGCCATGCCGCAGATCGCGGTGGAGCACGGGCGCAAAGCCATCTCCGCCGCGGACCGTCCGTCGGTCGACGAACTCGAGAATGCAACGCTGGCCACCGGCAATGCCGGGGCTGGCGGTGCAGAGAAGAAGGCCGCGTAGCGGGCCGGCGGCAGGAGAAGGCGCATGAATAATTTCGAGAGTGGCGGTGCCGCCGGCGATCCGCGTGGTCGTCAGCAGGGCGATTGGAGGTCCGACTTGACGCATGTATCGACTGCGGGCGGGCAGGAAGGAAAAACCGCTGAAGGTTGGGGTGTGCGCGGCCACGACGCGGTGATGCGCATCCCGGTATCCGTCCGCTTCGTGCTTGGCGCGACGCGGATGCCCGTCGCAAAGCTCATGAGCCTGACGCGCGGCGCGATCATTCCGCTCGATCGCAAGGTCGGCGATCTGATCGACATCGTGGTGAACGATCAGGTCGTGGCGCGCGGCGAGATCGTTGCGCTCGACGAGGAGGCAACGCGCTTCGGCATCTCGGTGCGCGAGGTGACGCAGCCGGGCGGCGAGTAGCGTCCCTCGCAGCCGGTTTTCAAGCCTTCTCGCAGTGCCGAGCCTGGTCTCTGCACGTCATTCCTGATCTCAAGCCGCGTGCGCCATGGCCGAGCAGCCCGACAAGGAGTCAAAAACCGAGGAGGCAACGCCGCGCCGCATCGAGGACGCGATCCAAAAGGGCAATACGCCGGTCTCGCGCGAGGTTGCCCAGTTTGCTTCCATCCTTGCCATTGCCGCCTGCGTTCCGATCGTCGCGCACGCCTTCGGCGCGAACCTCCTCGCGAGCCTCACGGCTCTGCTGGAGCGTCCTTATGATTTCCGGCTCAGTGCCGGAGCCGATGCGGTGCTCCTGCTGGCGACCGTCGGGTCGGCGGCGACCGCGGTCCTGGCACTCCCGCTCGCCGTGCTCATGATCTTCGGCATTGCCGTGTCGGTGCTGCAGAACCCGTTGCGCATGGTCGGCGAGCGCATCAAGCCGCAGGCCTCGCGGCTTTCGCCGACCAAGGGGTTTACCCGCATATTCGGCACGCAGGGGCGCGTCGAGTTCCTCAAGTCCTGCTTCAAGCTCACCATTCTCTCGACGTGCGCCATCTACTTCCTGCTCAAACACAAGAGCGATCTCGTCAATGCGATCCTGCTCGAGCCCGCTGCGCTGCCGCAGGCGCTCGCGGGCCAGATGCTGAACGTGCTGATAGCTGTCGGGATCAGTCTCGCCGGCATCGTCGCTGCCGACCTCGTGTGGAGCCGCATCAAGTGGCGGATGGACCTGCGCATGAGCAAGCAGGAGGTCAAGGACGAGCACAAACAGAACGAGGGCGATCCGCTCGTCAGGGCCAAGCGCCTGTCGCTCGCGCGAGACCGCGCGCGCCGACGGATGCTCACCGCCGTGCCGAAAGCCACCTTGGTCATCGCCAATCCGACCCACTACGCCGTGGCGCTCCGCTACATCAGCGGTGATTCGGGAGCGCCGATGGTCGTCGCCAAGGGGCTCGACAACATCGCGCTCAAGATTCGCGAGATCGCCGAGGCGAACGACATTCCGGTGATCGAGGACAAGGCACTGGCGCGCAGCCTCTATGCCGCCGTCTCGCTCGACCGCCCGATTCCGCCCGAATTCTACAAGGCAGTTGCCGAGATCATCCTCTACCTCATGTCGCGTTCCGCAGCCCCAATCGCTCCCTTGCCGCGAGGTGCATAAATGCAGCCCGAACTCAGCGACCTCACCATACGATTGGAGGCGCTGCTGGCCGCCAGCATTGCGGAGCTGACCACCGAGTTCCGCAATCACGACGTCGCGGATCTCGTGGCACTGATCAGGCTCGAGCGCACGGCGACGCTGCAGAGCCTGCTCGACGGCGAATGCGAGATGTTCTTCAAGCCGGGCACCATGCGGTTCGGCGGCCATGCCGAGGCGATGGTCGATTGGCGCGCGCCGCCGTCCGTCCGCTTGGCCATGTCGTTCCGCAGCCAGGGCGTCGAGCTCTACTACCGCCTGACGCTCGAGGCGTCCGACGCTCATGTGCAACTCGATCTCATCCGCTTCGAGCCGCCGGAGACGAGCCCAGACGTGCGGTGCCGGCGGCTCGGGCAGGCGCTCGGCGCGGCGCGTGCCGAGCGGCAGTCGTGGGGCAGCGGCCAGCTTCAGGCAAGAGACGTCGGCTATCAGGGATAGCAGAACCGAGGACTCCGCCTGATGGACGATCTTGCTCTCTTCTCGATCGGAAGCGACCGCAACCGCTGGCTTGCGACGCGCAGCGCGGCGCTCGCGGACAATATCGCCAACGCCGATACGCCCGGGTTCAAGGCGCGCGACGTGCCGACCTTCGAGGCGGCGCTCAGCTCGGCCAACGTCGCCATGCTGCGCACGAATGGCAATCACCTGGCGCCGACCCAGTTCGGTGCCCGCACATTCGATCTCGTCAATCGGCCGGGCGAGGTGCCGAAGCACTCCGGCAACACGGTGAGCCTGGAGACGGAGCTCGCGAACCTCGGCGAAACGCGGTCTCAGCATTCGCTCGTCTCGGGCATACTCGGCGCTTTCCACCGTATGCTTCTTTCGAGCTCGAAGGGGTAGTCGATGGCCGACGAGCTCAAAGCCGCGATCATCTCCTCCGCATCGGGCCTTCGCGCTCAGTCGACGCGCATTCGCATCGTCTCGGAGAACCTCGCCAACGCCAGCGCGACGGCGACCGTGCCCGGCGGCGATCCTTACGCGCGCAAGACGATCAGCTTCGCGCAGGAGCTCGACCGCGCCAATGGCGTCAACACCGTCCGCGTGAATTCGATCGGCCGCGATCCGGCGCCTTATCCGGCTCAACACATGCCGGGGCATCCGGCGGCCGACTCGAAGGGATACGTGAAGCTCGCCAACGTCAATCCGCTGGTCGAGCTTTCGGACATGCGCGAGGCGCACCGCTCTTATGAAGCCAACCTGCAGATGGTGCGTCAGGCCCGCGAGATGATCGGCGACCTGATCGACCTGTTGAAAGGCAAGTGATGATCGACTCGATTTCAGGAGTGGGCGGGCGCGCATTGCCGGCCGGATCTGTCGACGGGATGGCGCCTTCGTCATCCGTCGCGACGCCGAAAATGACGCCAACCGTGTCCGGTGCGGCCTCGATTGCCCAGCCCGACCACGACTTCGCAACGCTGCTCGGAAATGCCATCAGCGAGTTCGGACAGAAGATGCGCAATGCCGAGGCCGTGTCGATCGGCGGCGTGAAGGGAACGGCGGCGCTGCAGGATGTCGTCGAGCACGTGATGTCGGCCGAGCAGAGCCTCCAGGCCGTGATCGCAGTGCGCGACAAGGTCATCTCGGCCTACCAAGAAATCAGCAGAATGGCGATCTGACGGGAGCGGGAGCAGGCAATGCGGGCACTTTCCATCGCCGCGACCGGCATGACGGCGCAGCAGCTCAACGTTGAGGTCATCGCCCACAACGTTGCGAACATCAACACGACGAGTTTCAAGCGCTCGCGCGCGGAGTTCGTCGATCTGCTCTACCAGACCCAGCTCGCGGCAGGCACGCCGGCTGCGGGCGGCATCGAGGTCATTCCCGAGGGCGCGCGCGTCGGGCTTGGCGTGCGCGCGTCGGCCATCCGCAATCTGCATCAGCAGGGCGCGCTCGCCCAGACGGGCAACTCGCTCGATCTCGCGATGATGGGCCGCGGCTTCTTCCGCGTGACCGGACCTGAAGGCGAGACGCTCTATACGCGCGCCGCTGCTTTCAACAAGGACGCGACGGGCCGGATCGTGACGGCCGAAGGCTATCTCGTGCAGCCGCAGATGACTGTGCCGCCCGAGGCGACGGCGATCACGGTCAACGAGCAGGGGCAGGTCTACGCCACCATCCCAACCGAGGTGCAGCCGCGCCTTCTCGGCCAGCTTTCGGTCGCGAGCTTCGTCAATGAGGTCGGCCTCGAGCCGCTCGGCGGAAATCTCTGGCGCGAGACGATGGCGTCGGGTGCGGCCGTCGTCGGCATTCCGGGTGAGAACGGTCTTGGCCGGATCAAGCAGGGTTATCTCGAAGGCTCCAACGTCGATCCGGTCAAGGAGATCACCGAGCTGATCTCGGCGCAGCGCGCGTACGAGATGAACTCCAAGATCATCCAGGCGTCCGACGACATGATGGGTGTCGTGACGAAGGGCCTCCGGTGAGGCACGACGGCCGTCCACGGTATGAGGCCGTGAACCGTCAGAGGGGAGCTATGCGACGCATTCTGCAAGCGGCTGCGGCCTGTCTCGCGGTTTGCTTCGCGCATTCCGCCGCGGCGCAGGGCAGCGGAATGGCGTTGCCCGTACCGACCGTGACCATTCTGCAGGGCGATGTCCTGGCCGACGAGCTGGTCGGCGAGCAGCGCTTCCTCGTCAATGCGCGTCAGGTGCAGGGGTTCCATACGGCTCGCGAGGCCGTGGTCGGCAAGGTGGCGCGGCGCGTGCTGCAGGCCGGTCACGCCATTCCGGTCAATGCGCTGCGCGATCCCTGGGTTTTCAAGGAAGGCGATCGCGTGCCGATCCTGTTCACCACGGGTGGGCTCAGCATCGAGGCGACCGGCATCGCACTCGAGCCCGGTGTCGCAGGCAAGCTCATCAGCGTGCGCAATGCGGACACGGGCATCATCGTTCGCGGTGTCGTGCAGGTAAGCGGTCGCGTTCAAGTCGGAGGGGATTGAGGGGATGCTGTCCCTGTTGCACGCGCTGGTCCTGGCCGCTCTGTCGCTCACGCTGATCGCGAGCGACGTGTGGGCCGAGGTGCGCGTCAAGGACATCACCACCGTGCGCGGCGTGCGCCCGAACCAGCTCGTCGGTTACGGCCTCGTGACGGGCCTCAAGGGGACGGGCGACAGCCTGCGCAACTCGCCTTTCACCGAGCAGTCGATGAACGCGATGCTGGAGAGGCTCGGCGTCAACGTCCGCGGCCTCGACATGCGCACGAAGAACGTCGCCGCCGTCCTCGTCACGGCGGAGCTGCCGGCCTTCGCCGTGGGCGGCAACCGCATCGACATCTCCGTGGCCTCGCTCGCCGATGCAACCTCGCTGGCTGGTGGCACTCTCGTGATGACGCCACTCCAGGCGGCCGACGGGCAGGTCTATGCGGTGGCGCAGGGATCGGTCGTCGTGGCGGGCTTCCAGGCTCAAGGACAGAGCGAGACCCTCACGCACGGCGTGCCGACTTCGGGCCGCATTGCAGGCGGTGCCCTCGTTGAGCGCGATGCGCCGGATCTTCTCGCCTCGTCGCGCACGCTCTTTCTCGAGCTGAAGAACCCCGACTTCGGCACCGCCGTCGCGATCGTCGATGCGATCAATAGCTACACCGTGCAGACGACGAAGCGCCGGCTGGCGAAGGAAGCCGGGCCGAGCTCGCTGGCCGTCGAGGTGCCGCAGGGCACGACCGCTGCGCGCTTTCTCGCGAGCATTGGCCAGCTCAAGGTCGAGCCCGATGTGCCGGCGCGCATCATCATCGACGAGCGCACGGGCACGATCGTGATCAGCCGCAATGTGAAGGTCAGCCGCGTCGCGGTCACGCACGGCAATCTGACGGTGCGGGTGGTCGAGACGCCGGCCGTTTCGCAGCCGGCTCCCTTCTCGAAGGGGCAGACGGTCGTGACCTCGACGACGGAGATCTCGGCGCATCAGGAGAATGGCAACTTCGCGATCGTCGATGGTGTCGATCTGCAGAGCCTGGTGACCGGCCTCAATCGCATGGGCCTCAAGCCGCTCGGGATCATCGCGATCCTGCAGGCGATCAAGTCGGCCGGCGCGCTGCAGGCCGACCTCGTGGTCCAGTAATACGAGACGCGTGGAGACAGCTATGGAGGCAGGGCAGAAGAGGAGGCTCGAACGCGCGGCGGCGGCGATCGCCCTGCTGCTGGCCTTTGGCGTTCTGCCCGACGGGGCGATGGCCCAGGCACCCGCAGCGAAGGAAGCGGCGAGGCCGGTGCCCAAGGCAGGGCCCCGATCGGCGCAGTCCACGCCGCGCATGGTTCCGATCCTTCCCGAGCCGCCGAAGCGCACCGTGCCGCGCGAGCCCGATCGTTCGCTCTCGGTTGCCGAGCAGTACTGCCGGGCTGTGCTCGATCCGGCGCGCGAGGCGCGCTACGCTTATCAGACGGCCGAATTGCAGGCGCTGAGCCGCGCCCTCGACGACCGCATGGTCAAGATCGAGGCCCGCATCGCCGAGCTCAAGGAGTGGGTGGCGCGACGCGAGGACTTCGCCAACCGGACGAGCGATCAGCTCGTCACGATCTATTCCGGGATGCGGCCGGAGGCAGCTTCGGAGCAGCTCGCGAAGATCGAGGAGAGCACGGCGGCGGCCATTCTGAGCAAACTTGCGCCCCGTGTCGCCAGCCAGATCCTCAATGACATGCCGCCCGATAGGGCCGCGCGCCTCGCCATGATTCTCATGGGGGCGTCGCGCAAGACCGATCCGGGGGGCGGTTCGTGAGCACACCTTCTGAGAGTTCAGGCCCAACAGTGCGCTTGCGCGACGTGCCCGTGCGGCTCTGGCGCGCGCGCATCGGCGTGCTCGCAGTGGTGGCGACGGTCGCTGTCGGCTGCTCCGTGAAGCCGGACCAGATCGGCACGGAGCCATCGATGAGCCCGGTGGGCGCGGGCATCGAGCAGAAGCCGGTGGCGCCCGCGACATACGACAGCATGAACCGTGCGGCCTACCTGAAGCCGGTCGGACACAACAGCTCGTCGCTCTGGACGCCGCGTGGCGCCGACCTCTTCCGCGACCGCCGCGCGCGCCGTACGGGAGACATTCTGACGGTCACGATCTCCATGAAGGACAAGGCCATCATGGACAATCGCTCGAAGCGCTCGCGCGATTCCGCGCACGGCTTCGGGCTCGATTGGTCGCATGGCATCGACACGTTCGGCCTGAAAAGCGAAGGCAAGGCTGCGGTCAACTCGGGGCTGAAATCCAATACGGCGACAGACGGCAAGGGCGAGATCGAGCGCTCTGAAAATATCGACCTGAGGCTCGCGGCCGTCGTTACCGAAGTGCTGCCGAACGGAAACTTGCTCATCCAGGGCTCGCAGGAAGTGCGCGTCAACTTCGAGCTGCGCGTGCTGACGTTCACCGGCGTCGTCAACATCACGGACATCCGCTCGGACAACACCATCCCCTACGAGCGCATTGCCGAGGCGCGGATCTCCTATGGCGGCCGCGGGCGCTCGATGGAAGTGCAGCAGCCGGCCTGGGGCCAGCAGCTCCTCGACAAGTACAGCCCGTTCTGAGGCTCGTGTGATGATCGAGAAAATCGCCATATCAAACGGCTCGGTTGGGAGTGAATTTCTCGATCTGAATCACACGAGCAAGACAATGCTTCTAGTGTCCCTTCTGATTGCGAAGTTCGCTCGGGACACCAGCATCGAGATCAGGCGAACTTTGGAATCGGGACGCTAGGCGCATGGCAGAGGAAACCGAAGGCAAGGCAGCGGGCGGCGGCAAGGGCGGCTTCGTCATTGCGCTGGTGCTGCTTGCCGTCATCGGGGCCGGCGCCGGGGCGGGCTTCAGCCTCATGTTCCTCAATGCCGGCACGCCGGCACACGAGGCCGGCTCGGGCAAGCGCGAGGTGCAGATCGGGAAGGCGGGAGCAAGAAGCGGCGACGGGGGCAGCTCCAAGGGCGCAGCCGGCGAGGCGAGCAAGATCCAGGTTGCGAGCCTCGATCCCATTCTCGTCACGCTGGCCGGGCCGCAGAGGAGCTGGGCGCGGCTCGAGCTCGGGGTCATCCTCGATGGACCGACCACACCCGACGACGCCGTGCTGCTCAAGTCCATGACCGAAGACATCATGAGCTTCATGCGGACCGTGCCACTCGTCCACGTCGAGAGCGCCGCCGGCGTCGAGTACCTGCGCGAGGACATCCAAGAGATCGCACGATTGCGCTCGAAGGGACGGGCGCGCAACATCATCCTGCGCTCGCTGGTGGTCGAATGAGGCGGCTCGCTGTCATTGCCGCACTGGCGCTGATCCTGGTGCCGGGCGTCGCGATCGCGCAGACGATCAATCTTCAGGACCTCATCCCCGAGGGGCAGGGCTCGACGAGCGCGCGCATCCTCCAGCTCATCACGCTCATCTCGGTGCTGTCGATTGCGCCGGGCCTGCTCGTCACGGTCACCTGCTTCACGCGCTTCATCATTGCGCTCTCGTTCCTGCGCTCGGGCGTCGGCCTGCCTTCGACGCCATCGAACATCGTGCTGGTCAGCCTTGCGCTTTTCATGACGTTTTTCGTGATGGCGCCGGTGTTCGACCGCATGTGGGCGGAAGGCGTCCAGCCGCTCATGGAGAACCGGCTCAACGAGCGCGAAGCCTACCAGCGCATGACGCGGCCGCTGCGCGAGTTCATGCAGGCGAACGTGCGCGAAAAGGACATCCAGCTCTTCGAGAGCATCTCGCGCAGCCGCACGCCGCCCGCGACGCCGAATGCATCGGGACAGCCTGCGGAAGTCGACATGCGCGTGCTGGTGCCGGCCTTCATGATCTCGGAGTTGAGACGCGGATTCGAGATCGGCTTTCTGATCATCCTGCCGTTTCTCGTCATCGACCTGATCGTCGCGACGCTCGTGATGTCGATGGGCATGATGATGCTGCCGCCGACCGCGATCTCGCTGCCGTTCAAGGTGCTGTTCTTCGTGTTGATCGACGGCTGGAATCTGCTCGTCGGCGGGCTCGTGCGATCGTTCGGATAACGATGCGAAAAAATTCCTAAAGCCGATGCAGATAAGGATTGGCTAATTGCACGAACAGAGTTAACTCGGGTTTAGTACATCGTCGGTACTAGTGGCGTTTATAGCGGGCCGGGGGGGCCATCCTGAGGGATGTACGCCGGGGGCATGATGCCGCTCCGCTATACCGGACAACCCGGTATGTCCCAGACAGTACTTCTCCTTACGGGGCATACGAATGGCCAACAGCATCAATACCAATTTCGCCGCGCAGACCGCTCTCCAGAGCCTCAGCCAGACCAACAAGAACCTCAGCATCACGCAGAACCGGATCTCGACCGGCTTCCGCGTCGCGACGGCTCAGGACAGCGCCGCCTACTGGTCCCTCGCGACCTCCATGCGCGCCGACAACAAGTCGCTCTCGGCCGTCAATGACGCGCTCGGGATCGGCGCTGCGACGATCGACGTCGCCTACACGGCGATGAACAGCGCGATCGAGTCCGTCAAGGAAATGGGCAAGCTGCTCGTTTCGGCCCGCCAGCCGGGCGTCGACAAGGCGAAGATCCAGACCGAAATCGACGAGATCCAGAACCAGCTCCGCACGATCGCCAAGTCGGCTTCGTTCGGTGGCCAGAACTGGCTCGGCGTCGACTCGGGCTCCGCGAGCTATCTCGACGAGCAGTCGGTCGTCTCCTCGTTCGCCCGCAGCAACGGCGAGAACGGCTCGGAAGTCACGGTCGGCACCCTGAAGATCGACGTCAAGGACATGTTCCTGCTCGATGCCAACACGGATGGCACGGCGGGTGCGGCGGCCGACTCGGGCAGCGCGACTGCCGATGCGCTCGGTATCCTCGGCTCGAACCGCCTGACGCGCGCTGATGCCGATACGGCTGGCGTTGCGCGTGGCTCCATCGATGCGGCCGGCACCATCGTGATCGTGAACTACGATCCCGACAACTCCACGGTTGGTGAAGCCGAGATCGACATCACGAACGCCTCTGACGAGGACATCGAGGACTACATCCAGGCCGTCGATGCCGCGCTCACGGAGATGACGACCGCTGCGACGATCATGGGTTCCACGAAGAAGCGCATCGACATCCAGAAGGACTTCGTGTCCAGCCTGATGGATGCTCTCGATCGTGGCATCTCGACGCTCGTCGACGCCGACATGAACGCTGAGTCGACCCGTCTCCAGGCGCTGCAGGTTCAGCAGCAGCTCGGCATCCAGGCGCTGTCGATCGCCAACGCCAACGGCCAGAGCATCCTCTCGCTCTTCCGCTAAGCGACTTGAAGGCGCGCGGGCTCCGCTGATCGGAGCCCGCGCGTTTTCTTTTTGGCCGTTCGCAGGCCATGGCAGCGGCGCAACGCCCGCTGCTCCCGGCGTCATGCGCCGTCATCCCGACAACTTCGCGCAAGGTTACTGGCCGATGGTAAAGCGTCGGACCTCAAATGCGACCTACGGTTCGTACCGGGCTCAGAGTCGCATTTGAGGTCTAACGACGCTTTAGACTCAATTTTTCTAAAGCAACTTTGGACTTGAAATTCGCTCCCTGCCCGCGTCGAGGTGAGGCGAATTTCAAGTCCGTTGCTTTAGCCATCGAGCCATTCCTCATGCGCATGTGTGGTGATGCCCAGCAGTGATCAACTCTCCCGCCTCTTGTCGGGCCTAGCGGGGCTCGGCACGCGCCGCCTCGTGCTTCTCGGGCTGGTCGGCCTCTCCGTGATGGCGGCGGTGGCGACCGCGGCCATGTATCTTGGCCGACCTGCCATGCAGCCCATCTACACGGGCCTCTCGGCTCAGGATGTGACGCGCATCACGGGCGCGCTCTCCGAGGCCGGGATCACGTTCGACGTCAACGAGCAGCGCAGCGCCGTGATGGTGCCCTTCGGGCAGACCGCACGGGCGCGATCGCTGCTTGCGCAGAAGGGTCTGCCGAACAGCTCGCGCGCGGGCTACGAGCTGTTCGATCAGCTCGGCTCGATCGGCCTCACGTCCTTCATGCAGGAAGTGACGCGTGTGCGCGCGCTCGAAGGCGAGATCGCACGCACCATCCAGGCGCTCGACGGTGTGGCGGCAGCGCGCGTGCACCTTGTCCTCGCGGATCCGGGATCCTTCCGTCGCGAGCGTCGCGATCCCTCGGCCTCCGTGCTACTCAGGATCGGCGAGCGCTGGCAGAACTCATCAGCCCAGGCCGTGCGGCACATTGTTGCGGCTGCCGTTCCCGGCATGAAGGTCGAGCAGGTCAATGTCGCTGCAACGGACGGCCGCCTGCTCGCCTCCGGCGGTGACGAGTTGACGCTCGGCACAGCCAAGCACGCCGAGATGGAGCGGTCGATGGCGCTCGAGCTCGAGCAGCGCGCGAGCCGTACGCTCTCGGCCATTCTCGGGCCCGGCAACTACCAGGTCAGCGCGACCGTGCGCCTCGATGTGGATCGCCAGCAGACCAACGAGACGGTGTTCGATCCGAAGTCGCGCATCGAGCGCTCCGTCAGGACCGTGAAGCAATCCGGCCAGTCCGAGGACAGCGGCACCAAGCCGGCCGTCGGCGTGGTGGCCAACCTGCCCAAGGAGGAGAGCTCGCAGGCGGAAGGCGAGAAGCGCCGCCAGAAGGAGGATCGGCGCGAGGAGCTGGTCAACTACGAGCTCAACACCAAGACGACGCAGACCGTTCGCGAAGGCTATCGCGTGAAGCGTCAGGCGATCGCGGTCGTGATCAGCCGCAAGCACCTCGCCGAGTCGCTGGGTGGGGGCGCGACGCCCGAGGCACAGGAAGCGCGTCTCACGGAGCTGAAACGTCTCGTCTCGGCTGCGACCGGCGCCAGCGCCGAGCGCGAGGACCTTGTCGAGATCGCGGCCGTCGATTTCTCGGCTGGCGATGGGGCGCTCGCGCCCGTGCCCGGGCCGAGCATTCGCGACTATCTTCTCATGAATGCCGGCACGGCAATGAATGCGGCGGCCATGCTCGGCGTAGTCTTCCTCGTCGTGTGGTTCGGCCTGCGGCCGGTGACGCGCATACTCGGCGAGCCGCAGCCCGCAATTGCTCTCGAAGGAGCGGCGAGCCCTGCGCTCGCAAGCCAGGCCGGCGGTGCAACGGGAGCGCCGGCCATTGCCGGTCCACAAGGCGAGATCACGAGCCTCGTGGCGGCCCACTCGTATGAATCGGGCACCCCGCAACTGCCGCGGCGCAAGAACAATGCGGCGATGCGCGAGAAGCTCGAGGCGCTTGTCGAAGCTGATTCAGCCGAGGTCACGAAGGTGCTCAAGGGCTGGATGCAGAGCGCGAAGACCACATGATGGCCCGACCCATCCACCATTTCCTGAAGGAGTTCGGAAGCGCCGATACGCCGCCCTTCCAGCCGCCCATGCCGAAGCCTCCGGCAGCTCTCGCCGAAGCGCTGCCGGAGGCGCCGGCGCCCGACCTGACGGCACTGCGGATCCAGGAGGCCTATCAGCAGGGCCTCGCGGCAGGCCGTGCGCTCGAGCGCGAGGCTGCCGAGGCGCAGGCGGGCGAGCTCGCCGTCGATTTCGATCGGCGGCTCGACGAGACACGCGGCACTTTTTCTACGACGCTTGCCGATACGCTGGCGGCCGAGCTGCGCGCCGGCATCGAAGCGGCAAGCGCACGCATCTCGACGCACGCCGCGGCGGCGCTTGTTCCCTTCCTGCGTGATGGTCTCACGCGGGCGGCGATCGAAAGCTTCGTCAAGGAGCTCGGTGACATCATCGACACGACCGAGGGGCTGGTGATCGAGGTTTCATGCCCGAGGGAGATCGTCGATGACGTGCGCGAGCGCCTGGGGGAGGCGATGGCGCGGCGCGGCGCGCCGGCCGGCAGCGTGCGCTGCGTTCCTGGCGATACGCCCGACATTCGCGTCACGCTCAACGAGACAGTGATCGAGACGCGCCTTTCGGACTGGCTCGCGCGTCTTGAGGGAGTGCTGCGCTGATGTCACAGCCCACTGACGCCCCGGCAGAACCGATCCAGGTCATCGTCCGCCGTCGCCATGACGAGGACGAGGGCCACCACGGCGGCGTGTGGAAGATCGCCTATGCCGATTTCATGACGGCCATGATGGCGTTCTTCCTCGTCATGTGGCTGGTCAATGCCGCCAATACGGAGATGAAGTCGTCGGTCGCGAGCTACTTCAACCCGATCAAGCTTTCCGACACGGTGATCCGCAAGAAGGGCCTGCTCGACGTCGACGGCAAGGCCAATGCCGACGAGAAGGCGCAGGCGCGCGACAACAAGACGCCGGGCATGTCCGAGAGCAAGGTCAAGGACGGCAAGCGCATGCAGCCGGGCGATGCCGGCGATCTCGGAGTCGAGGATCAGCACGGCAAGGCCGCCGCACCCGAGCCGACCGATGAGCCACTGGGGCGCGATGGCCACGCAGTGAATGCGGGGCGCGCGAGCGAGGCAGGGCGCGCTTTCCGCGATCCATTCAACCCGTTCGCACCGGGACAGCTCATGTCCAAGGAAGGCGGCGACAAGGAGCTTGCACAGGGGCGCGTCGCCGGAATGCCGGCTGCGGGCGGGGAAAGAGCGCCGTCAACGGCAGCGCGCGCCGAGCGCGATGCGGCGCCGCCACCGGCTGATGCTGGAACTCAACCTGCCACGGGGCGCATGGCGGCAGCAGGTGATCGCCGACCTGGCCCGGATGATGATGCGCAGAAGGCGACGCGGCGCACGGGGCCTCAGGGCGAGGCTCAAGGCGGGCGTCTGGCCAAGGCAGACGGTGAGCAGGCGAGCAGCCAGCGTCCGGGACCAAGCGGGGAATCGCAGAGCCTGCGGCTACCGGGCCTCGCCGATGTCGCGCGCCAGATGACGCATGGGCCGGACGGGGCTGCGGAGAAAGCTGCTGATGCTGCGAAGGCGGATGCCGAGTCTCGTCCGTCCGCAGCACCAGGGCAGAAGCAGGCGGTGGCGGGGAAGCGACCCGATGCGCCGGCAGCGGCAGGCACGAAGACGCTGGAAACCGCAGCGGCCGAGGTGTTGCGCGACATCCAGCAGGCGGCGAAGCCGATCGCCGGTTCCGGCGGACCCGGCATCGAGGTCACGATCGAGGGCAATGGCATCGTGCTGAGCCTGACCGACACGAGCACGTTCGGCATGTTCGCGATCGGTTCGTCGGATCCGAGCCAGCAGACGATCGAGCTGATCGCGCGCATCGCGCCGGTGCTCGTCGCAAATAGCAAACGCATCGTCGTGCGCGGGCACACCGACAGCCGCGCCTACCGCACGGACCGCAACAACAACTGGCGTCTTTCCATGACGCGCGCGGAGGCTGCCTACGCAATGCTGGTGCGCTCCGGCGTGGATGAAGCGCGCTTCACGCGGATCGAGGGCTATGCCGACCGCAAGCTCAGGATCCCGAACGACTCGGAGGCCGCAGCCAACCGGCGCATCGAGATCCTGCTCCAGCAGGTGGATGAATGATGCGCGCCGCAATGCTCATGTGCTGGTTCCCACGGAGAGGCGCGCTGCCAGCGCTCCTCATTGCGGGACTTGCATCGAGCCTTGCGACGACATCGCTTGCCGCGCAGCCGATTGCCGCCGGTGGCACCGGCGAGCGAGTGCCCGTGGTCGATGTGGTGCGCCAGCCGTATCATGCCGTGCGCACGCTCAGCCTGCTGCAGGAGCGCGTCGCGCAGGGCGACGAGACCGCCTTTGCCATGCAAAAGGAGGTCGTTCAGGAGATTGCCGACGAGCTGAAGACGTTTCCGCCTTCCGTCTGGCGCGAGCCGCGCAATCGCCTGGCATTGATCAAGTACGCGCTGAGCGGCGGCGACCCCGAACGGCTCCGCGCCGTCCATGCGCAAAAGCTCTTCACGGATGCCGAGCGGCCGCTCGCAGAAGGCGCGCTCGCCTATGCCGAAGGGCAGCGCAATCTCGCGCTGCGGCTTCTCGAACGCGTCAACGTCTTCACGCTGCCGCCGAGCCTCGCGGGGCATGTCGCCCTGGTAAAGGCGCTCGTGCTCGCGAACTCGGATCTGGGGCGTGTTATCCGCCTCAGTGACGAGGCGCGGCTGCTGTCGCCGGGCACGCTCGTCGAGGAGACGGCGCTTCGCCTCGCCATGGAGGCGGCGATCGCGCAAAGCAATCGCGAGAAGTTCGAGGCGCTCGCCTCGCGCTATTTCCGGCGTTTCCCGCGTTCGCCCTATCTCGGCGTGGTGATCCGGCCGGTCGCGGTGGCGATGGTCGAGAACGACTACGCGGAGAAGCCCGAGGGAGCACGCTGGGTGCACAGCGTCGTGCACTATCTCGATCCCCAGAAGCTCGTGCAGTTCTACGCCGTTCTCGCGGAGATCGGGTTGCGCGATGCCAAGCTGGCGACGACGATCAATGCGACGCGTATGGCCCGGAAGTATGCGCGGGATGGCTCGCCCGAGTACGCCTGGACGCAGGCCTACGAAGGGGCAGCGCTCGTCATCGGCCTTGCGCCCGAGGAAGGCCTCGCTCTTTTGAATGCCGCCGAGGCCTCGGGCGTTCCAGAAACGGTGGGCGAGCTCATTGCCGGGGCACGTGCGATTTCGCATCTCATCCGCTCGCCGCCGCCGTCATTGCCGGTAGCCGCGGCCGAGAAACCGGCTGCCGCGCCAACGCCGCAAAAAGCGCGGGCGGACGCTGCCGGATCGCCTACGCCTGCGCCGGCCGACCAGTATCCGGCGGCAGTCAAGATTCAAGCTCGTATTGCCCAGATCGACCAGATGCTTAAGGACATTGAGCAATGAGCCTGCTGCTCCCCTCGGCCCCGGCCGGGACCCATGGCCCGACAGGTGCGGGCGATGGGCACCACGCCCGGCGCGAGATGCCCGATGGTGATTTTGCTGCGGCCCTGGCCGAGACTGCCGGCGACAGCGGTGACGAGGCTAAGGGGCAGGACGCCCGAGCGGAGACCGCCGACGATGCGGCTCGTCTCCTGCGCGCAGTGCGCCGTCTCGCGGCGCGAGGCGCGCGCGAGCCTCACAATGGCGAAGCGGCGATGCCGCGCGCCGGCGCGAATCAGGAAGTGGCTGCAGAGCCTCGCACCAAAGGCGTGCGCCGATCCGAGGACAAGGCGCCGACAAAGGCAGAGGCGGCCGACTTGGCCGAGGATCTTGCTGTCGCGAACCGGCCCGAACCAGTGGTGTCGGGGGATGCGGCCCGCGAAGTTCTTGCCGTGCTCGGCGTGGACATGGCGGCCCGGCCGGAGCGGATGGTGGCGGGGTCGGAGTTCGGCGCTTCCCTGCGGCTGGTTGCGGGTATGCGTGGCATCGACATGGATGCGCACCGCGCGGGGGGCGCGCGCGAACCTGATCTCGGCGACGAGAGCGAAGCGGAAATCCTCACGGTTCGCGTGGTGCAGCAGGAGAGACATTTCAAGCCGGCCGGCGTCGAGATGCAGCGCTGGCAGGGCGCGCAGAGTGCTGCCGAAGGCGCGCAAGGCACGGCGATGCCCGCCGCGGATCCGAAGCTCGTCCAGCCCGAGGCCGCGGCGCGTGATCGGGTGGCCATCGCGGCGGCTCAGGCGCGTGCTGCCGAGCCGGCGGTACAGGTTGCCCAACCGACGTCGGCGACCGGCGAAGTTATGCCGGGCACGGTCGGCGTCCAGATTGCCGATCGCGTGCAGGAGGCCTTGGGCAAGCCCTCCGAGACGGCTGCGTCCTCGCCGCCTGCTGGCGCGGTCCACGATACGGAATCGCGTCAGGTCTTCGCGCCGGCGATCCGTATCCTCAAGCTGCAGCTCAATCCGGCGTCGCTTGGCACCGTGACGATCGTGCTCTCGGGGAACGACGATGGGCTGCGCATCGAGCTTGCGGCAGAGCTTGCCGATACGGTGACCAAGGTCGACAACGACCGTGGCGCGCTCGCCGCGCGGCTGAATGGGGCCGGATACTCCGTGACGGAGATCTCCGTCGCGCGACTCGGAGGGCAGGGCACGGACAGCGATGCGCGGGATCAGGGGGCTCGCCAGGGGAGCACGCAAGAGCAGTTCGCCGGGAATGCCTCACGTGAGGGAGGCGGGCAGTTCGGCGGCCAGCACGCCGGTCGGGGCGGTCACCAGTCCAGTGCCGATGTGCCCGCCGGGGCATCGGGAAGTGCGGCCGCCGCGCCCGTCGTCGCCGGAGTTTCGTACGCGGGACGTTTCCGCCCCGTCTGAGATCGCGCGAATCTGTTTATGGTGCGAACCTGCCAGAGGTGGCGGGGCGCATCTACCTGTCAGTCAGCCGTAAGGTCGGTGTGGCAGGAATGCACATCAAGCGAAAGCCCACCGGCTGGCATTGGTCAGGTACGGGATGAACGCCAAGAACATGAGCAAGACGCTGCCGGTGCTGCGCGACGAGAACGCGCCCCTGACGGCTGTCGACAAAGTGACGGCGCTGCTCCTCACCATGAGCAAGCCGTCTGCCGACGTCATCATCAAGAAGTTCGACAACCAGGAAATTCGTCTCGTCGGTCATTCGGTCTCGGCGCTGCCGCCCGTTTCCGATGATGTCATCGAAAAGATCATCGACGAGCTGTATGAGGCGCTGGAGGAGTCGGAGGGGCTGGTCGGCTCGGCGAGCGGGGTCCAGCAGCTTTTCTCGGGCGTGGTCAGCGACGACCAGATTTCCGAGATCATGGCCGAGGTCTCCGGCAATGCCTCGGAGCTCGTCTGGGGCAAGCTGGCCGACGTGAGGGACGATCGCATTGCTGCATTCCTTGCCGGAGAACAGCCCCAGGTTGCGACCGTCATTCTCTCGCGCCTCGATTCGAGCAAGGCCGCGAGCGTGATGGAGAAGCTGAGCGGCGAGCAGCGTGCGGAGCTGAGCCGGCGCCTGCTGACGCTGAGGCCGATCACGGACGCGGCCATGCAACTCGTTGCCGAGCGTCTGCGCCAGGCCCTCTTTGCCGAGGAGGAAACGGGGAGCGAGGAAAACAAGCACGCCAAGCTCGCCGCGATCCTCAACAAGCTCGAGCGTCACCAGATCGACGAGATCCTGACGAGCATCAGTGAGGTCGATCCGCTCGAGGCGGAGCGCGTCAAGGACTATGTCTTCACGTTCGACGACATTGTCGGAATGGATACCGAGGATCGCGCGCGGCTCATGGACGACGTGCCTGCGGAGCGGGTCGTGATGGCGCTGCGCGATGCCGATCCGGCCCTCGTCGATCTCATTCTTCAGACTCTTTCGCCGCGTTCGCGGCGCATCGTCGAGGCCGAGCTTGCGACGGACACCCGCGTCGCGCCGCAAGCGATCAGCGAGGCGCGGCGCTGGATCGCCGTTCTCGCACTGAGCATGGCAGAGCGGTCGCTGATCAAATTGAGGCCGGAGGGTGTGGCGCCGGGCGCGTAAGGCCCGTGCGAGCAGGATGGCAGGATGGACACGGCGGACGAAGATCAGCTCAAGCGGATGGAGATCACCGAGATCTTCCACAGTACGATCGCGCCGATCGTCGAGCTGCCGATGCTGCGCGCGTTGCTGGAGGCCAGCGTCCAGGACTGCTCGGCGGCGCTTCGCGAGGCGTTCGGGCTCCGCGTCGAGGCCGTGCTCGAGCGGACCGTGCAGCAGGGGGCGTACGAGGCCCTGGGGCCGTGCTCGGGAATGATCGGGACCGTCTATTCCATTGCCGAGTGGAATGCGCGCGCCGTCGTGGCGTTCGACGCCATGCTGCTCTTTCGCGCGCTCGATACCATGTACGGCGGTGACGGACGGAACCTCGGCGAGGTGCCGGCGCGAGGCCTGAGCGCGCTGGAGCAATCGATCGCCGATCAGATCGCACGCGTCGTGGTCGGCCAGATCCAGGCGCGGCTTGCGCCCTACGTGGCCTTCGGCTGCGATCTCGAGCGCGTCGAGCGCGCGTTCGATGCCGAGCCCTTCGGCAAGGAAAAGTCGGAGCTGGTGCTCGTGCAGCTTCTTCTCGAAGCTTTCGACGAGCGAATCGTTGTTGCACTTCCGGCACGTGGGCTCGAGCTCGTGCGCGACCAGATCAGCGCGCCGGTGGAAGAAGCGCCAGTCGAGCTCGATCCGAACTGGGGCCGCAATCTCGCACAGAGCATCGGCCGGACCGAAGTCGAGCTCGTCGCTGTCGCGGTGGGGCCGTCCATGTCCCTTGGCGATGTCGCTGCATTACGCCCTGGATCGCTTGTCGAATTCGATGCCGACCAGCTCGAGCACGTGCGCATCGAGAGCGACGGCGAGGCGATCTTCGAAGGCCAGCTCGGCCAGCAGAAGGGTTACTTCAGCATCTGCCTCGAGACGCCGGTCGTGCCGGGCGCCGACGAGGCCCATGTGCCGCCGGTGCGCCGCCGCGCGTAGGCGCCTGATCAAGGCTGGCGCAAGCTACTTCCGCTTCTTTGTGTCTTCTGGTGCGACCATCGCATGGAGGGGCACGTGAATTCTACGCTGATCGTCTTCACTGTTGGAACAGCCGCGAGCTTCTTGCCGCTCTATTGGCTCGCGATCCGGTTCTCCGCGCGCTGGAACCAGCCTGCGGCCGCGGCGGTCAAGGCCCGCGCAGAGCCGCCGGGAAGGCGCGAGTTCCTCGATCTTCTGCGTCGCGAGGCCGCGAGCCGCGCTGTCGCCGTGCTTCATGAGGCGCTGGCCGAAGCGCGCCTGACGGCCGATTACCGTGGTCTTGGTGATGGCGGACTGAGCGCAGAGACGCGCAAGAGCCTCGATGAAACGGGCCGGCTCGTCGATTCGCTCTTCGCGCGCGAACTCAGGGAAAAGTTCCGGCAGGGCTCCGAGGCTCTGGCTTTCGCCTCATCGAGCACGCTCGGCTCGGCGAGCGTTTCCTGCACCTCGGCGATCACGGCATTCGAACGTGCACTCAGCGGCGATAGCGAGCGCGCGCCTGTCTCGCGCCGCCGCGCGGGCTGGTTGGGCGGCCTTCTGACCAAGGGGCGTGCGCTCACGAGCGTGGGTGATGCTCGCGCGGCCGCCTGAGCACAATAGATATTCCCCTGTGTGGTGCGCCAGGCAGAGTGGGTGCGGGCCCGACACCCGTCGAGATCAAGCGCACCGATTGCCGTGAGAAAGGCCCCGCGAAATTACTCTATAGTTTATTCTATATACTCCTGAGTGCCGTTGCCCTTGCGGCGCAGTGATACGAGAACGGACGGCCCCCCATTTGTAAACCTGTTAATTCACGTTAATAAATTCTTGGGGCAAGAAATTGATTCGTCAGGGGGCAGCTAAATGATCGTCATCGTCGACGACCGTAATCTCGTGACCGAAGCGTTTCGGTCATCTTTCGATCGGGAAGGAATTCCGGCGGCTGGTTTTTCCGGGGGCGATTTCGAGGGATGGGTCGAAGCGGCCGCCAATGAAGACGTTATGGCGATCAATGCCTTTCTGATCGGCCAATGCAGCCGGCCCGATATCCTGGCGCGGGTCATCAAACGCCGGACCGCTGCCGCCATCATCGCCATGAAGGATCACAAGACGCTCGCGAGCACGCTCGAGCTTTTCGCGGTCGGCGTCGACGATGTGATCTCCAAGCCCTGCCACGTGCGGGAGATCCTGGCGCGGATCGAGGCGATCTCGCGCCGCTCGGGCATCGAGCGCGCCCCGCAGGACGAGACGGCGATCCGCATCTTTCGCGATGGCCGGGATCCGCTGGTCTGCGGCGAGGCCCTGCCGCTGCCGCGCAGGGAATTGAGAATTCTCGAGTTTCTCGTCGCCAACCAGTCGCGGCGGGTGACCAAGTCGCAGATCTTCAACTCGGTCTACGGCCTCTTCGACCAGGAGATCGACGAGAACGTGATCGAGAGCCACATCTCCAAGCTGCGCCGGCGCCTGCGTGGCCGGCTCGGCTATGACCCGATCGACTCCAAGCGCCATCTCGGATACCGCCTCGTCGGGACCTCGAGGTCGGATGCCGAGGGGGCAATGAGCGAGCTTGCGGCGGCGGTCTGACGGTCCGACAGCCTGGCGCAAGGTGTGCGGCCGTATTCTAAGCTGCGAAATCCGATCCGTCTGGGGGCTATCTCATGAGTGTTTATGGGCTGATGCGCACAGGCGCATCGGGAATGAATGCGCAGTCCAATCGGCTGGGCACGATCGCCGACAATATCGCGAATGCTTCGACGGTCGGTTATAAGCGGGCGAGTACGCAATTCTCCTCGCTTTTGCTGAACGATACCACCACGTCATATAATTCGGGCGGCGTGGAAACGGACGTCCGCTACGGTATCTCCCAGCAGGGGGTTCTGGCGCCGTCGACATCGCCCTTCGATATGGCAATTCGCGGTGCCGGTTTCATGATCGTTTCGGCGCCGGACGGAAGTCTGGCGCTCACCCGCGCGGGTGCCTTCGTCCCGGATGGCGAGGGGCGCCTGATCAATTCGGCCGGCTATACCCTCATGG
Organism: Hyphomicrobium sp. CS1BSMeth3; assembly: GCF_900117415.1. Classification (GTDB taxonomy): domain Bacteria; phylum Pseudomonadota; class Alphaproteobacteria; order Rhizobiales; family Hyphomicrobiaceae. The sequence continues at coordinate 699,697 of NZ_FPEI01000004.1, read as the reverse complement.
GCTATCCGCTCCCGGAGAACGCCTCAGGGCCTCCGGTCATCAACGGCACGGCGGGGCTCGTTCCGGTGAATGTGACGGCCGGCGGCATGCGGGCGACGCCGACGACCATCGGAAGCATCATCGCCAACCTTCCCGCTATGGCGGACGACGTGCTCCCGGCGAACTTGCCGTCGACCAACGCCGCGGGTGCCGTCTCGACGGCGCGCTCATCCGTCCTCGTCATCGGCAATCTTGGCGAGGAAATCATGCTCGACGTCCACTTCGCCAAGTTGTCGACGGGCGACTGGGAGATGACCGTTTACGACGCGGCTGGTCGCGGCCCGACCGGTGGCTTCCCCTATGCGGGCGCGGCGCTGGCGACCACGACGCTGCAGTTCGATGGTGTTGGCCAGCTCGATCCGAGCAGCGCGCAGTCGCTCTCCGTGCCGATTCCTGGCGGCGCGACCATGGTGATGGATCTTGCGTCCATGACGCAGACCGCCGGCGACTACTCGGTGGATCTGATCAATACCAATGGCAACGCGCCGAGCCGGGTTCAGAGCATCGAGATCGATACGGACGGCAGGCTCTACGAGGTCTACGAGAACGGCTCGCGCTTTGCGACCTATCTCATTCCGCTGGCCACGGTCGCTAGCCCCGACCGTCTCACGCCCAAGGCGGGAAATATCTTCCTGCCGTCGAACAACTCCGGCGATCTCCGCGTGGGCATTGCCGGGAGCGCAGGGTTTGGCGACATACGCTCCGGCGCGCTTGAAAGCTCGACGGTCGATCTCGCCACCGAGCTTGCCGACATGATCGAGGCGCAGCGCAATTACACGGCGAACTCGCGCGTCTTCCAGACGGGCTCGGAGCTCATGGAATTGGTGGTCAACTTGAAGCGGTAGGCCTGGTTGGGTCTAGTGTGATGATCGAGAAATTCGCCAGATCTCGCGGCGCTGTGCCGAGCGAATTCCTCGATCTGAATCACGCTGGCAAATCTATGTTTCTAGTGTCCTTTTTTATGCCGAAGTTCGCTCGGGACGCCAGCATCGAGGTCAAGCGAACTTCGGCATCGGGACACTAGCCGGGTCGGGGGAGGTCGATGTCACTTACGCTCGCTCATGAGATTGCCCGCGGTGGGCTGCTCGCCAATGCCACGCAGTCCTCTCTGGTTTCGCGTAACATCTCCAACGTCGACAACCCAAACGCCGCTCGTAAGTACGCGCACACCATCAGCTCGGAAATCGGTGTCCGCCTCGGCACGATCAGCAATGCCGTATCGACGCGGCTACTCGAGAGCGTGCTCAGCAGCTCCGCCAAGCATAGCGAGCTGTCGAGCATGTCCGCCGCGCTCGAGCGGCTGGGCGCCGTGGTCAACGATCCGGAGCTCGGCGTCAGCCCGGCAGCAATGCTGACGGAGATGCAGAAGGCGCTCTATGCCGCGGCTGCCGATCCGAGCAACGAATCCCTCCTGCGCAACGTCGTTTCCGCCGCAAACAACGTCGCCTACACGTTGCAGGATGCGGCGAAGCTCGTCGCGCAGGTGCGCAAGGAAGCCAACACCGATCTTGCTGAGGCGACGCGTCAGCTCGGATCGCTCCTCAAGGATTTCGAGGACACCAATAACGCGATCGTATCCGGCACGGTTATCGGCCGGGACGTGACCGATCAGATCGATCGGCGCAACATGCTGCTGCGCGAGATCTCGGGCCTTATCGACATTCACCCGACCACGCGCAGCAACAACGACATGGTCCTGTTCACCGCGAACGGGACGACCCTGTTCGAGACGGTGCCGCGGGCGATCACGTTCGACAATGCGCCGCTCTCGCCCGGTCAGCCGGGTGGCCTGTTGACGATCGACGGCGTGCCCTACTCGGGCGCTGCGGCGACGCGTATCGGCGGGAAGATCGGCGGCCTCCTGCAAATTCGTGACGACGTCTCGATCTCCTTCGGCCGCCAGATCGACGAGATCGCGCGCGGCCTGATCACGGCCTTCGCTGAGAGCGATCAGTCGGGTACGCCGACGCTGCCGAGCATCGCGGGCCTCTTCACGTGGGCCGGTGGTCCGACGCTGCCGCCCGGCGGCACGGTTCTGGACGGCATCGCCATGTCGATCCAGGTCAATCCGAATGCCGACCCGTCACAGGGCGGCGTCCTGGCGCGCATCCGTGACGGCGGCATCGGCGATCCGAGCGAGCCCGATTATGTGTACAACGCCGGTGGTGGCGCGGGTTTCAGCCAGAGGCTGCGTGATCTCGCGGCTGCGATGTCGGAGACGCAGGCATTCGATCCGGCGACGGGTCTCAGCAGCTCGAAGAGCCTGCTCGCGCTCGCTACCGAAAGTGGCGGCTGGATCGAGGCCCGCCGCAGCAACACGAGTGAACGCCTGGCCGACCGCGAGGTGCTCGGCGAGCGTGCGCTCAATGCCTGGCAGGGCCAGGTCGGCATCAGCCTCGACGAGGAGATGACCAGCCTGATGGCGATCGAGCGCTCCTATCAGGCGACGGCTCGGCTCATATCGACCGTCGATCAGATGTTCCAGTCCATCCTAAGAGCCACGGGAGCGCTGTAGCGCATGAAAGCCGATACCATCTCGACGCTCGTTTCTCGCGAGATCCTGCGCACGGCCAATGCGAGAAATCAGGCCAATCTCGCTGATACCCTCAAGGAATTCAGCAGCGGTCGCCTCGCCGACGTTGGCAAGACTCTCGGCGGCCGGGTGGGCGGCGTGCTCGACATGCGCCATATCGTCGGCGATCTCGAGGGGCTCACGAGCACGAATGCGGTCGTCGAGCAGCGCATGAAGTTCCTGCAATCGGCGTTTGGTGCGATGCGCGATCTGGGGCAGACCTTCAGTGAGTCGACGCTCGGCATCTACAAAGCGGGCGGCGATCGCGGCCTTCTCGTCGCCGATGCGAAGTCGCGTATGGAAACGCTCTCGGATGTCCTTAGAACCAGCTCGAACGGCGTTTATGCATTTTCGGGCCTCAACATCTCGGTCCCGCCGGTCGACGACTATCTGAGCGAGCCGCCGAGTCCTGCGCGTACGGCGGTGATCTCGACGTTCACGGCCGCATTCGGCTTCCCGCCGGACGATCCTCAGGCCGTGACGATTACGCCGGCTCAGATGACGGCTTATATGGATGGGCCGTTCGCGGCGCTCTTCGAGGAGCCGCAGTGGAGCGCGAACTTCTCCCACGCGACCGACGAGGTGATGCGCGACCGCATCTCTCAGCACGAGGAGATCAACACCTCGTCGACGGCGAACGACCGCGGCATTCGCCAGCTCTACTTCGCGCTGACGCTCGCGATCGATGGGGGCACCGAGAATCTGAACGCCGAGACGTTCAGTGTGTTGGCCGCGCGAATCGCAAACACGTCGAGCGAAGGCGGCTACAGTGTCGTCGCCACGCAGGCGCGCGTGGGCGTCGCTCAGGAACGCCTTGCGCAAGCAAACGAGCGTATTGCCATCGAGAAGCAGGCGCTCGAGGGCCGCATCGGTAAGTTGGAGGGGGTCGACCCCTTCGAAGTGGCGGACCGGCTCAGCGCGCTGACGGCGCGGATCGAGGCGTCCTACAAGATCACGGCGCGGATGCAGCAGCTCACGCTGCTCAACTACCTGTGAGGCGGGGCACGGGACGCTCGTGTGATGATCGAGGAATTCGCCGCATCCCGGCGAACTTCGGAATCATAAGGCACGCTAGTGCGGCACGGAGAAGGTAATGCAGCGCATACAGTACGGCGATCTCCTCGAGGATGACCAGCAGGCGGCGCGCGAACGCGAGCGCGTCGCGCTCGACCAGTCCATCCTGCTCCTGGAGCAGGCCGTTACGCCAGGCGCGCCGGTGTCGGCGTCGGCCGAGGCCATCGCCTTCACCAGTAAGCTCTGGGGTGTGCTGGTCGAGGACCTCGCGAGCCCGGAGAACGGTCTTCCCAAGGCGCTGAAAGCGCAGCTCGTGTCGATCGGCATCTGGATCCTGCGCGAGCTCGAGTCGGCGCGCACCGACGACGCGAAGGGCTTTGAGGACGTGATCGTCGTTTCCAAAGCAATCCGGGATGGGCTCACGTGACAGGGCACCTCAAGGTCCACCTGAAGCCGAATGAGCGCGTCTATATCAACGGCGGCGTGATCAGGGTCGACCGCAAGGTGACCCTCGAGCTGATGAACGAGGTCGTCTTTCTGCTCGAGGGGCATATCCTGCAGGAGGAGCAGGCGACGACGCCGCTGCGGCAGCTCTATTTCATCGTGCAGACGATGCTCATGGAGCCGAAGAGCGAGCGGATCGCGCGGCAAATGTATGAGCAGTCGCATCAGGCGCTCCTCATGACGTTCAAGAATCAGGACGTGCTGGACGGCCTCGTCGAGGTCAAGGCGCTCATGGAGCGCGGGCGCACGTTCGAGACTCTGCGGAAGATCAGAGCGCTCTTCCCGCTCGAGGATGAAATTCTCAAATCACGCGACCGCGGCGCAGCGAAGTTGCTTGCAGAGCCGGTGAAGAAATCGGTCGCCTAGTGCGCGCGTCTAACAGAGGTTGAGGCTGACATGGACGTCGCGAGTATCCTGAATACGACCAAGACGACGCAGACGACGCCCGAGACGCAGTCGGCGACTGCAGCGCCGACGCTCGACTACAACGCCTTTCTCCATCTGCTGATCGCGCAAATGCGCAATCAGGACCCGATGGAGCCGATGAAGTCGAGCGACTATGTCGCGCAGCTTGCGACCTTCTCTCAGGTCGAGAAGACCATTCAGACCAACGAGCGCATTGCCTCGCTGCTGAACACGAGCAATCTGCAGCTTGCGGAAAACCTCGTCGGCAAGATGGTCATCTCCGACGAGAACAAGACCGGCGGCGTCGTCGTTGCGGCCAAGGTCCTGTCCAATGGCGTGATGGTCCTCCTCGACAACGGTCAGGAGTTCATGGTCGGCCCCGGCCTCATCATCGGCGAGAAGGCAACGCCGCCCCCGGCCGATACCGGCGGCGACAGCAGCGGTGGCGACGAGACCCCCGCGTGAACGAAGCTGATGCCATGGAGCTGGTCCAGGCTGCAATCTGGACCGTGATCATGGTTGCGGGCCCGTGCGTGCTTGCCGCCATGGTCGTCGGCATCACCATCGCGTTGCTGCAGGCCCTGACGCAGGTGCAGGAAATTACGCTCACGTTCGTGCCGAAGATCATGGCGATCTTCCTCGTCGCGATGTTTTCCGCCCACTTCATGGGCGCGAATGTCTTTGCCTTCGCGCAGATGACCTTTTTGCACGTCGAGAAGGGATTCTGAGGCCGCGGCGTGCGCCGCGCGCCGTTGGTCAGCTCCCCATCAGCATAGCTTGCGAGGATGAGCGCACGGAGCCGTGCGCTCGCTGCGATTCCGCGCGGCCATTGCATTCAGTCGAGGGGGTTCAGGGTGTCGCAAACGACCAGTGGAGGTCTGCCGCTCAATCGGCTGGCGGGACTGACGGACATGGGTTTTGCGGCCGGGATCGTGCTGATCCTGGCGGTGCTGTTCCTGCCGCTGCCGCCCCTGCTGATCGATGCGGGCCTCGCCTTCTCGATCGCGGCCGCGGTGCTGATCCTCATGGTGGCACTGTGGGTGAAGCGGCCGCTCGAGTTCTCGTCCTTCCCGACGATCCTGCTCATCGTGACGATGCTGCGGCTCGCCTTCAACGTGGCGACGACGCGAATCATCCTGACCGAGGGCGCCAACGGCGAGCATTCCGCCGGCTACGTCATTGCCGGCTTCTCGAAGCTCGTCATGGGCGGCGACTTCGTCATCGGCGTAGTCGTCTTCGTCATCCTCCTGACCGTGAACTTCATCGTTATCACCAAGGGCGCCTCGCGCATCGCCGAGGTCGGCGCGCGATTTGCCCTCGATGGTATTCCCGGCAAGCAGATGGCGATCGATGCCGACCTTTCCGCAGGTCTCATCGACGAGCGTGAGGCGCAGCACCGCCGTCGCGAGCTCGACGAGGAAAGCTCGTTCTTCGGTGCCATGGACGGTGCCTCGAAGTTCGTGCGCGGCGACGCGATCGCAGGTCTCATCATCACCGCCGTCAACGTCTTCGGCGGTATCCTGATCGCGGCCTTCCGGCATGGAATGCCGATTGCCGAAGCCGCCGATGTGTTCACGAAGCTCTCGGTCGGCGACGGTCTCGTCACGCAGATCCCGGCGCTCATCATCTCGCTCGCGGCAGGCCTCGTGGTCGCCAAGGGCGGCACGCACGGCTCGGTCGAGAAGACGGTCGTCGGGCAGGTCGGCAACCATCCCAAGGCGCTGCTGATGACCGCGGTGGCCATGGGCCTGCTCGCGCTCGGTCCTGGCCTGCCGCTTCTCCCCTTTGCCATCCTCGGTGGTATCGCAGCGATCGCCGGCTACGCCATTCCGCGACGATGGGCCCAGGAGAAGCTCGCTGAGGACGCCAAGGTCCGCGAGGCGACGCAGGTGGCCGAGGAAGAGGCACGCCACTCGATCAAGGGCGCGCTCAAGGTCAGCGAGATCGAGATCGTTTTCGGCCAGCGCCTTTCGGCGGAGTTCATCCGCAAGCACGAGGAGCTCGCGCAACGCGTGGCCAAGCTCCGGCGCAAATTCGCCAAGCAGTACGGTTTCGTCGTGCCCGAGATCAATCTCTCGGATGACTTCTCGCTGCCGGCGCGCGGCTACCAGATCCGTATTCACGGGGCGACGGTCGGCAGTCACGAGCTGCCGATCGGCGATGTCCTCGTCATCGTCGGCGATGGTCCGAAGCCGACGATTTCGGGCGTCGACACCGTCGAGCCGGCGTTCGGGCTCAAGGCGATCTGGATCCCCGAGGCCTACGCGAAGGAGGTGAAGCGCGAGGGCTTCGCGACCGTCGATATCATGACGGTGCTGCTCACGCACTTGAGCGAGGCGGTCCGCAACAACCTCGCCCAGCTCTTCTCCTATCGCGATATGCAGGCGCTGATCGACGGCTTGCCGCCGGAGTACAAGCGGCTCCTCGACGAGATCCGGCCGGCGCACATTTCCTTTTCCGGCATCCAGGCCGTCCTCAAGATGCTGCTTGCCGAGCGCGTTTCCATTCGTAACGTGCAGCTCATTCTCGAGGCGATCGCGGAGATCGCGCCACACACACGGCGCTCGGAGCAGGTTGCGGAGCATGTCCGCCAGCGCATGGCACAGCAGATCTGCGGCGATCTCGCCAAGGATGGCACGCTCGCGGTATTGCGCCTAGGCAGCCGGTGGGATCTCGCTTTCCACGAGAGCCTGAAGCGCGACCAGCGTGGAGAGGTTATCGAGTTCGACATCGATCCGCGATTGATCGAGGACTTCAGCAAGGATGCCTCGCGCGTGATCTCCAGCCACACCGAGAAGGGCGAGCAGTTCGTCCTCGTGACCTCGGTCGAAGCGCGACCCTTCGTGCGCATGGTCATCGAACGGCTCTTCCCGACGCTGCCGGTGCTGTCGCACGCCGAGATCGCGCGGGGAATTCAAGTGAAGGCGCTCGGCAGCATTGCGGGATAATGCTCGAACTGGATGAGTTCGCCACGGGGGTCATCCTCATCCTCTGCCGGATCGGGACGACGCTCATGCTGTCGCCTGGTTTTGGAACGGCGCGCGTGCCGGCGCGCGTCCGCCTCTACCTGGCGCTCGCCCTATCACTGGCGGCGGCACCGAGCGTGCTCGACGGGGGGACGCTGAAAACTGCGCAAGGCGGCCTGCTGCTCGGCTTTGTCATGGCGGAGTGCATTGTCGGTGCCGTGATCGGTCTTGTGGTCCGCATCTACATCGCGGCACTCGAATTCATGATGAGCGCGGTCTCGAACTACATCGGCTTGAACGGTCTTTCCGGCGGCGTCGAGCACGACGAGCCGGCGCCGACACTCGCGACGATGATCACGCTTTCAGCAACGCTGCTGATCCTGCTCCTGGATTTCCACCATGTCCTGATCAAGACCGTGCTCGATTCGTACGGGCGTATTCCGCTCGGCGTGATGGCGGAGCCGGAGTTCGGGCTGCGGCTGCTGGCTCAGACGCTCAATGTTTCCTTCACGATGAGCCTTCAGGTGACCGGGCCGTTCATCGTCTATGCCATCCTCGTGAACGTGCTGTTCGGCATCCTCGGCAAGCTCATTCCGCAGGTGCCGTCGTACTTCGTCTCGATCCCCTTCCTGCTCATGGGTGGCCTGTTCTTCCTCTATCTCATGGTGCCGGAGATGCTGCAGATCTACTTCGATGCTTTCAATACAACTCTGACCAATCTCTGAGGCCCAGGCCATGAAGCGGCGCAGGATTGCTCGTCTCAAGCGGCTGGTTCGCCTCACCGAGCATCTCTACGAGAAGGAAGTGCGCGCCGCCGAGGAGCTGAAGCGCGCGCGCGACGATGCGGCGAAGGCTGCGGCGGTGACGCGGGCGTACCTCGATCACGACAACCTCGTTGGCACGGTCTTCCCCGAACTCGTCAGCGCTCGTGCGGTAAAGCTCGAACGGCGCGCCGGCGAGCTCGGCGTCGAGGTCGAGCACCAGATCGAGGCCGTGGCGGCGGCACGGGGGCGCGTGAAGGGCCTCACGAACAAGCTCGACCGGGAAGTTGCCGAGGAAGTTCAGGCCCAGGATGCCGTTCAGCTCGAGAATGCCATTGATCAGTTCGTGCGCAGCCGGCTCGCAAGCCTGAAATAAGGTCGCCGGGCCACTATCGGACAGAGGAGAAATGCGGGCCTCTGTCCGATGGACGGATCCGCCACATGCAGACGGCTCCACGGCATGGGAATAGACCTGCAGGGAATTGCGCGGCTCGCCGGCATCGCCGATGTCGGGGCAACGCGCGCCACCACGCCGGCCGGCGCGGCAGACTTCGTCACGACCGTGAAGCGCAGCGGCGAGATCGGATCTTTCGAGACCGTGATCCAGAAAGCTGCCGAGCAGGCCCAGGCCGCCAAGGGACCGGACACGGTTCCGGGCGCGGAAGCCTTCAAGGCCAAGGGCGCCGAAAAGGCGCGCAAATCGTTCGAGGCTTTCGCGTTGCAGGTCTTCATCGGCTCGATGCTGCCGAAGGAGAACAGCAAGATGTTCGGCACGGGATCGGCGGGCAAGCTCTGGCAATCGCTCATGGCCGAGAAGCTGGCCGAGCACATTGCAGCAAGCGGCCGCCTGAGGCTGCTGCCGGACGAGACCAAGACAGCGGCAGCGCCGCAGACGGCTGCCGATAGCAACAAGACAGAACCGAGCGGAGAGACAGGCTGATGCACGCCCGCGAACAGCAGAGAACGATGCGCCCACCGACAGCCGATCCCGGCGCGCTCGAAAGTGCCCGCCTCATGGAAGCGATCCTGCATCTCGCTGATCTGATCAGCGAGGTCGTGCAGGAGGAAAAGGCGCTGATCGCCCGACCCGAGGGCGGGGATTTCAGCGCGCTTGTGGCGCGAAAGAGCCATCTCGCACTCGAGCTCGGCAAGCTCATGCAGGTGGCCGAGGGCAAAATCCCGACCGAGCGCGTGCGCCAGCGGCTCGCGACGCTGTCGGCGGAACTTGCCGCCAATGAGCGCCTCCTGCGCCGGCACATGGATGCGGTCTACGAGATCTCCTCGCTGATCGGCGAGGCCATCGAGCAGTCGACCGCCGACGGCACCTACTCGAGCCAGATCGCCCGCCGGGGATCGCAGCCATGATCCGAATGCTGCTCCTCGGCCTCGTCGTCGTGATTGCCACGCTCGGGGGCAGCTACGCGGCCATGCAAATTCCCCAAGGCGCGCAGACAGCCAAGGAAGATCCCAGCGAAAAAACCGAGATCGTGAAGATCGATCCCATCTCGGTGCCTGTCGTCCGTGGCGGCAAGATCCAGGGCTACGTGATCGGCCGCTATGCCTTCTCTGCGCCCGCGAGCGAAGTGAGGAAGGACAAGGACACGCTGATCCTGTTCGTCAGCGAGGCCATCTTCATGTCGGTCTACAACGAGGAGGATCTCGACTTCGCTGCGCTGAAGATCGTCGAGGTCGACAAGCTGATCGAGCGGATCCTCACCAAGGTGAATGCGCGGATCGCGCGCCCCATGATCTCGCAGATCTATGTCGAGAGCTTGAACTTCCTGGCCCACGACGCCGTGCGCTGCCAGCAGACGAAATAGTATCCGGCCCGAAGGAAACCGGAAGATGAGCATTTCACTGAAAGGCCCGCACGCACTGTCCTTCGACGCGCTTCAGCGCGTGCTGCCGAAGGGGCGGACGGGCATATTTGCGCTCGGCTACGTGGATAGCGATGGGCGTTTTCGGGTGCAGAGCGTCGGTCGCGACGACTATGACGTGCGCGCGCGCCTGAGCGAGCTGATCGGCTCAAGCACCATGTTCAAGTTTGCAGTCATGCCGGGGTCGCGCGAGGCCTTCGAGGAGGAGTGCGCGCTCTTTCACCAGCTCAGGCCGCCGTCCACCATCATTCATCCGGTCCGGCCGCGCGGGACGAACTGGCAGTGCCCCCACTGTCTTCAACTCTCTCTTTGAGGAACGACAGCATGTCGCTGAGCCCTCGGTGGTAGCCGAGGTGCCAGTATGCCTGCTCGGGCGAGTGCGGCTCGAGATGGCGCTGATCGGAAAGCGCATATGGCGCCTCCTCCTCGAGCCAGGTGCCGAGTTGGGCAATGCGCTGAAGTATGCGCTCGTATTTCTGTTCGTCCATCATGCGGGCCATAGTGCCGGCCCGCGGCTTAGAAACCGCTAAGTTTGCGGTAATTGTCATTCCATGGTTAGCCGGGAGTTAATCCTGCACAGCTCAGGTCGCGGTCGTGCGATCCTGGCGCTCGGAGCGCGTCTCGCCGGACTTGAGCGGATCGGCGAGCGCTGAGCGCATCTGCAGATCGAAGAGCAGCGTGACGAGGAGCGAGAGCTGGGCCGAGCGCGCCTCGGGGCTCTCGCCTGTCGCGGCCGTCCCATCGCGCTCGGTCACTGCGGCCTGGGTCCGGTAGGTCGCCTCGGTCTGGGGAATGTCGAGCCGCGTGGCCATGAAGGTGGCCGTGGGGGCCGGCGAGGCCTGCGGCGACACTTGGGCGGTTGTGGCTGCTGCCGGACTGACCGGCCCGCCTGATGGCGCGCCGCCGCCGCCGATCCAGTCGAGCTCGGCGAGGCGCCGGCGGAGCAGGCCCGGAAGAACCTCGCCGCCTGCCTTCGTGTACTGAAGGAAGCGCTCCTTGACGCCTTCGATGTCCTGATTGCGCACCGCCTCGCCGAGGCCGCTCGATATCCAGCGGCTTCCGGCATTGAAGGTCAGCGAGGTGAGGGCGGCCTTGGTCCCCTCGTCCCAGCCGGCAGCGTGCTTCTCAACGATGCTCCGCGCGGCGGCGATCTCGGCGGCGAACCGCTTCTCGGCCTCCTCCGGCGTAATGGCCTCGCCCGGATAGAGGGCCTTGGTCCCATAGCCGTTGCTGAACTGGGCATAGTCCCACTGGGCTTTGGGGGTGAAGCCCTCAAAGGACTTGATGGCATCGAGATAGCTGTGATGCATGTCGGCGCGTCGGCATCCCTTCTTGCCGGCACGACCCCAAAGGGTGTGCCGCGCGCTGTGACAGTGGGGTGCTTTGCTTGCGCGGGCCTCGCCGCGCTGTTGCTGCTTTGTCACTGCAACCGAGGAGTGAACCGCGGCTTACCGGATAGGGCCGCGGCGGCGATGCGCCTGGCTATGCCATTGGGGTCGCATTCATGTTTTTGCGGACAGAGTGCATCCAGCGCGGGTGATCCTGCGCTGTGCCGGATGCATCTGTCGCATTGCCGATCGGGGCCTTGCGCTGTTTTGCTCGCAGATGAATAGGCCTCGGGGCCGGACTCGCCAGGTAGAAAGAATGAGCGAATACTCGCCCCACGCATCCGAGTCCTATAGCGCCGCGCGTCCGCTCGGATCGGCCCACACGGAGGAGAGGCAGGGCGTGCTGACGCTCGGGGCCTTCCTCGTCGTCGGTGCGGCATTCGTGGTTTATCTGCTGTCCGCCCTCTATCTCGATACGCGTGACGGGACTTCCTATTTCGGTGCCGATCCGGACTACTACGAGTTGATGGCACGCCACGCCTACGACCATACGGCTGCGCGTTTCCATCCAGGGACGGTCGTCCTCGGGCTCGGATGGATGAAGCTCTTTTCGCCGCTCGAGGCCTGGATCGCGCCGCACATACTCCTGAAGGCGATGTTCGCGGCCGTGGGCGCGCTCGGCGTTCTAGGGGCTATCGTGGCGTTCACGGTCCTGCTGCCGCGCGGCTACGGTCTGCTCGGTGGGATGATTTACGCGAGCTCGCTCGGCGTCTGGTACTTCGCCGCGATACCGGAATCGAAGATCCTCACGGCCTCTCTGTCCGCGCTGTACATCGCCGTCTACGTGCTCTATCGGGACGACTGGAATGCACGGCGCACAATCGGGCTGAACGCCATCCTGGCGGTTGCCTGCTTCAACGAGATCGTTGCGGGCTTTCTCATCGCCATACCCGCCGTCGACGCGTGGCTGCGCGGGATGGTTTGGTCACGGATGCGCTGGATCGCAGTGCAGGTGGCTGTCACCCTGGCCGCGCTGCTCGTGCTCGAGATTTTCGTCAATGGCTGGATTGTTCCGGAAAGCACGAGCCGGGCGGAGCAGTCGCACTTCGCTTTGTTCATCGACTACGTCCTGAGGTTCAACTACGGCCCGGACAAGATTCATGATTTCATCGCGAGCTGGTTTTTCTTCAATCTCGTTGCGCCGACGCCGCACGCCCTGTGGTGGTCTCAGTTCGGTGGCTACTTCGAGCCAAGCGTAGCGGCCTACCGCTGGTCGCCGATCGCGATGGTGACGATGCTCGTCATCGGCCTTCTGATCGTGGCGCCATTCCTGCCCGGCATGCGGGGAGCCTCCTTCGGCGCTGCGAACGGCCTTCTGTTGCCGCTTGCGGCCTACGCGATCGTGCGAGCGATATTCTTCGTCATATTCATTCCGAATGAATCGCTGCTGTTCAGCCCTGCGGTGACGGTTCCGCACTGGCTGTTCGTGCTTGTGCCATTCGCGGCGTCGAACTTTCCGGCGAAGCGAGCAGTGCTCGCCGTGCTGTGCGTTCTGCTCTTCGTGACGAACGCCGGCTTCATGGTCGGGCCCGACGGCTGGGCAGCCGTCTGGACCCGCATCGCGGGCTCCTGAGCGACGCGCGCTTAGCCGATCTCGAGCACCACGCGGCCCCGGATCTTGCCGGCGAGGATCTCTGGCGCGAGGGTGATCACGTCGCTGATCGGCCGCTTGACCGCCATCTGATCGAGCTTGTCGATGTCGAGGTCGCGCGCGAGCCGTGTCCAGGCATCGAGGCGGCGCGCGTGCGGCGCCATGACACTGTCGACGCCGGCGAGCGTGACGCCGCGCAGGATGAACGGCGCAACGGATGACGGCAGATCCATGCCCTGCGCGAGCCCACAGGCGGCGACGCAGCCATCGTACTTCGTCATGGCAATTGCATTGGCGAGCGTGTTCGAGCCGACCGAGTCGACGGCGCCTGCCCATCGCTCCTTGCCGAGCGGCCGCGCGGGACCGGAGAGCTCCGCGCGATCGATGACCTCGCTCGCGCCGAGGCCCTTCAGATACTCGGCCTCCGAAGCGCGACCCGTCGAGGCGATGACCGTGTAGCCGAGCTTGCCGAGGAGCGCGATCGCCACCGAGCCGACGCCGCCTGCCGCACCCGTCACGAGAACAGGACCGCGGTCGGGCGTGATGCCATTGCGCTCGAGCGCCAGCACGCAAAGCATCGCGGTGTAGCCGGCCGTGCCGATGGCCATGGCCTGCGCCGGCGTGAACGCGGGCGGCAGCGGCACCAGCCAGTCCGCTTTGACACGCGCGCGCTCCGCATAGCCGCCGAGGTGCGTCTCGCCGACGCCCCAGCCGTTCAATACGACGCTGTCGCCGGCTTTGAAGGCGGGATTGCCGGAAGCGATCACTTCGCCCGCGAAATCGATGCCGGGGATCATCGGCCAGCGGCGCACGACCGGGGCCCTGCCCGTAATGGCGAGGCCGTCCTTGTAGTTGATCGTGGAGTGCGACACGCGGACCGTCACATCGCCGTCCATGAGGTCGGCATCGGTCAGCTCGGTCCACGCGGCATGAGGACCGGCATCGCCCTTCGTCAACAGCAAGCCTTTGAACGATGACATATCTGCCTCCCTGGCGCGGACCTCTGCTTGCCCCGGCTTTACGCCACGGGCGGGCGCCTGTCGAGCTTGTGTCACGCCGGGGCCTTGCAGGTCGCCGCAGGGCCTGAAATGTGTTTTCTACAGCGGCATTGACGCACTTGTCAGGCTGCGGCGGCTCTGGGATCGTCGTCCCGGATTTCAGGCCGGCCGGATGATGGGCGAGGTGACGCCGTGAGGCGTAGGGCGCGGAATGCTGGCGTGCTGCAGGGGGCACTCGCGGGCCTCGGCCTCGTCGCGCTCGCTGGCTGCGAAGGCACGAGCGTTCTCAAGACGGAAAGCCTGCAATCGTCGGTGAGCCTGCCGACCGCGGTTTCGATCGGGAACTACACCAGCAACCATTCAGAGCCCACGCACGAGATCTACTCGCGCGTCGCTCGCGGGGCCAAGGCCTGCTGGTTCGGCCCGGGCAAGCCGCTCGAAAAATCCTACGTCTTCGAAGGCAAGCTCGAGCCCGAGAGCGAAGGCGGTGCCGCCGAGGTCGCCGTCCACATCCGCACGCCGGATCAGCCGAGCCCGCGCGGCGGCAAGGTCTTCATCGTCTCGATCACCAGGGATGGCGGGGGCACGAGCCTCGCCGCCGAGAACCGTCGCATACCCGAGACGCTGGCGCCCACCATGCGCGCCGACGTCGCCCGCTGGGCCAAGACGGGCTCGGTGGAGTGCGGTGAGCTGGAGGTGGCGAACCCGATCTCAACGGCGTCGATCGCTTCGGCTCTGCCCGAGCGCAAGCCGGCGGCAAAGAAGGCCAAGGCAAAGGGCAAGAAATAGCCGCTGCCGGAGCATACGGAGCATGAAACGAGCTAGGAGACTGCGGCCGCCTCAGCAGACGCTTCGGCGCGTGGTCCAAGGCGCATCGTGCGCTGGCGAATACGCTGGCCGGTCGTCTCGCGCTCGGCGGGCGGCAGGATGTCGAGGCTCGGCCAGAGGCCCGTAATGAGCGTGCGCGCATAGCCATTCGCGTGGCCCGAGCGGCGCATGGCGGCGGCCGCCGTGTGGTGGTCGTAGGCGAGGCGGTGCGTCGAGAGCAGAACGCCGCCGTCGATCGCGCGGATCAGGCCGTACCAGACCTCGGCCGTGCCGTCGTTGGCGGGCATTCCGATGACACCCGGATTGAACCAGACGCGGCGGCCGACGCGCGCGATATACGGGAGGCCCGAGTGGCCGGCGATCGTTATGTCGGCTCCGCTCAGAACAACCTCTTCGGCGAGCACGTCGCGCTCCGACTGGAAGACCCAGCGATTGACGATCGCCGTGCCGCCATGGACGACGCGGAAGGAGCGGCCGGCGTAGTCGAAATGCAGGGTTCCTGGAAGGCCGCCCATCCACGCACGCATGTGGTCGCTCATGCGGGTGTTGGCATAGGGATACCAGCCCTTGGCGAGGGCCGCGCATTCGGTGCCGTCCTCGAAATTGCAGGCGCAGTCCTCCGCCGCGACGGCAAGCTGCTGCTCGCAGTTCCCTTGAATGACGTGGCAGCCCCAATCGGCCACGAGGCGCGCTGTTTCCTCGGGGCTAGCGCAGTATGCGACGATGTCACCCGTGCAGATGACATTGCCGGGCGGAATGCCGAGCACGTCGGCCCGCCGGCGCAGGGCCTCGGTCGCCTCGAGGTTCGAGTATGGCCCCCCGAAGACGAGGAGGGGCTTTGCCGTGTCGAAGGAGATCGCCTCGGGCTTCACTGGGGCCTCCATGGGAGGCGAGCAGGCTGGCGCGTGCCGCAGCGTGCGTCAAGCGTCCGCAGAAAGACATAAAGATTTCTTTATATCCGCCTTGCGGCGCTGCGGCTCTGCCGCTATACAACGCCGGTCCATTCATGCCCGCGAGGCCGCGTCCGCGCCATTGACGTGCGGCCGCCGTGCCGGGTCTGCAGGCCATCCTCAGCCGAGAAAGGCGCCCCATGAGCACCAAGGACTACATCGTCAAGGATATTGCCCTCGCAGATTTCGGCCGCAAGGAGCTCTCCATCGCCGAGAGCGAAATGCCGGGCCTGATGGCGACGCGCGCGGAGTACGGCCCCAAGCAGCCGCTCAAGGGCGCGCGCATTGCCGGCTCGCTGCACATGACCATCCAGACGGGCGTCCTCATCGAGACGCTGAAGGCGCTTGGCGCCGACGTGCGCTGGGTCTCCTGCAACATCTATTCGACGCAGGACCATGCCGCTGCCGCGATCGCTGCCGCTGGCACCCCGGTCTTCGCCGTTAAGGGCGAGACGCTGGTCGAGTACTGGGACTACACCGCCAAGCTGTTCGACTGGCACGGCGGCGGCTATCCGAACATGATCCTCGATGACGGCGGCGACGCGACGCTGTTCATTCATCTCGGCGTGCGGGCCGAGAAGGGCGACACCGCCTTTTTGAGCAAGGCCGGATCCGAGGAAGAAGAGATCCTGTTCGCGCTGATCAATCGCTGCCTCAAGGAGAAGCCGAAGGGCTGGTTCGGCGAGATCGCGAAATCCATCAAGGGCGTTTCCGAGGAGACGACCACGGGCGTTCATCGCCTCTACGAGATGCAGAAGGCTGGGACGCTGCTGTGGCCGGCGATCAACGTCAATGACAGCGTCACGAAATCGAAGTTCGACAATCTCTACGGTTGCCGCGAGTCGCTGGTCGACGGCATTCGCCGCGGCACCGACGTGATGATGTCGGGCAAGGTCGCGTTCGTCGCGGGCTACGGTGACGTCGGCAAGGGTTCGGCGGCATCGCTGCGCCAGGCCGGCTGCCGCGTCCTCGTTTCCGAGATCGATCCGATCTGCGCCCTGCAGGCGGCGATGGAAGGCTACGAGGTCGTGACGATCGAGGATGCGCTCTCGCGCGCCGACATCTACGTCACCGCGACCGGCAACAAGGACATCATCACCCTCGAGCACATGCGCGCGATGAAGGATCGCGCGATCGTCTGCAACATCGGCCACTTCGACAATGAGATCCAGGTCGCGGGCCTCAAGAACTTCAAGTGGACGAACATCAAGGATCAGGTCGACGAGATCGCGTTCCCGAACGGCAACCGCATCATCCTGCTGAGCCAGGGCCGTCTCGTGAACCTCGGCAACGCGATGGGCCATCCCTCGTTCGTGATGTCGGCCTCGTTCACCAACCAGACGCTCGCCCAGATCGAGCTCTTCGCCAACAACAAGGACGGCAAGTACAAGAAGGAAGTGTACGTGCTGCCGAAGCACCTCGACGAGAAGGTCGCCATGCTCCACCTCGCCAAGGTGGGCGCGAAGCTGACCAAGCTCTCGAAGGAGCAGGCCGACTATATCGGCGTCACGCAGGCAGGCCCGTTCAAGGGCGATCACTATCGCTATTGAGGGCTGCGCCCTGAGGCTGCAGCAGGCCGAGAGACCAGAATGGGCGCCCCAGGGCGCCCATTCGCTTTGGGAGGCCCCAGACCGCCCCGGCCGGCCGCGCGCCGGGCGCGGTTGTGACATGCTCCGGCGGCGCTCCCCCGATCGCGGGACCCGGCGCATATTCGCCGGCCGGCCCGCGAGGTTCCGCGTGCCGGTATCCAAACCATGCCAGCACCATGCCCGGCCGCGGGGGTTGAATTCGGCTCTTGTTTCAGGGCCCTCCGGTCGTCCATAAGACGGGCAACATGCCGCCCGCTCCCGCGGGGCCAGGCTCACGAGGAAACGTCGAATGTCCACCCGCCAGGACGGTGCGCCCTCCCCTGTCGTGCGCTCGCGCGCCGATCTCGTCGACTGGATTGCTGCCGGCTGTAAGCCGGCCGACCAATGGCGCATCGGCACCGAGCACGAGAAGATCGTCTTCCATACCGATGACCTGAGCCCGGTGCCCTACGAGGGCCCACGCGGCATTCGCGCGATCCTCGAAGCCTTGGCCGTGCGCTATGGCTGGCTGCCCATCATGGAGGGCGAGAACATCATCGCCCTCAAGCGGCCCGACGGTGAGCCGGTAGCGACGGTATCGCTGGAGCCGGGCGGTCAGTTCGAGCTTTCGGGTGCGCCGCTCGAGACGCTTCATGAGGTCGCCGACGAGACGCAGCAGCACCTCGATCAGGTGAGCGCGATCGGCAAGGATCTCGGCGTCGGCTTCCTCGGCCTCGGCTTCTCGCCGACCTGGACGCGCGAAGAGACGCCGCGCATGCCCAAGCGCCGCTATGCGGTCATGACCCGCTACATGCCGCAGGTCGGCAAGGGCGGTCTCGACATGATGTACCGCACGGCAACCATCCAGGTGAACCTCGACTTCGGCAGCGAAGCCGACATGGTCAAGAAGCTGCGCGTCTCGCTGGCGCTGCAGCCGATCGCGACGGCGATCTTCGCCGCCTCGCCCTTCACCGAGGGCAAGCCCAATGGCTTTCTTTCCATGCGCAGCGAGGTCTGGCGCGACACCGACAAGCGGCGCACGGGAATGCTGCCCTTCGTCTTCGAGGAGGGCATGGGCTTCGAGCGCTATGCGGAGTACGCGCTCGATGTGCCCATGTACTTTGTCTATCGCGACGGCGAGTACATCGATGTCGCCGGCGCTTCATTCCGTGATTTTCTGGAGGGCAAGCTCGCGGCGCTGCCCGGCGAGCGGCCGACCATCGACGACTGGTCCGATCATCTCACGACGCTGTTCCCCGAAGTGCGCATGAAGCGCTTCCTCGAAATGCGCGGTGCGGACGGCGGGCGCTGGCGGCGCATCTGCGCGCTGCCGGCCTTCTGGGTTGGCCTGCTTTATGACCAGACGGCGCTTGATGCAGCGTGGTCGCTGGTTAAGGACTGGACGGCGGAGGAGCGCCAGGCGCTCCGCGATGGCGTGCCACGCCTCGCGCTCAAGACACCGTTCCGCAATGGGAAGCTTCTGGAGATCGCGCGCGAGGCTGTCGCGATCTCGCGTGGTGGTCTCGCCGCGCGGGCGCGCAAGAATGCGCGTGGGCAGGACGAGCGGGAGTATCTGGCGCCTGTCGAGGAGATCGTGGCTTCGGGGCGTACGATCGCCGAGCAGTTGCTCGAGGCCTACCACGGGCCGTGGAAGGGTGATGTCCGCCGCGTGTTCGGCGAATACGCGTTCTGAGGAAATCAAATTCCCTCTCCCCGTGAAGAACGGGGAGAAGGGGAAGTGGGTGGCGCCATTAGTCACCGCTCAGCTCAGCGCCTTCCGCACAGCACTGACCGCCGCGCCCGTTGCGGCGATGAGGCCCGCATCGAGCGGCGGGGCTTGCGAAGAAAACTTCGCGATCACGATCTGATTGACCGGGTCGATGAACAGGTTCTGCCCGTGAATGCCGAGGCCTGAGAGCAGCGGCGCGCGACCGCGCTCGACATACCACTTGGCGCGATAGTGCATGGTCGCACCCGGGAAGAACTCGACGAAGCTGCCGGCATTCCAGGCGTCGGTGTCGCCGTTCTCCAGGATGTCGGCAATCCAGCTCTCGGGGATGATCTGCTTGCTGCCGCGCGCGCCGCGCTCCAGGATGAGCTGGCCGATGCGAGCGAGATCGCGCGTCGTCGTGCACATGCCGCCGGCACAGCGCGGCGCGCCGAGCCGATCGACCGTGATGTAAGCACTCTCCGCGGCGCCCATGGGCTGCCAGATAAGCTCACTCATGAGATCGGCGAAGCGCCGTCCTGCCGCGCGCTCGACAACCCAGCCGAGCAGGTCCGTGTTCACGGAGATGTAGTGGAAGCGGCCGCCATGTGGTTGGTCCGCCTCGGTGAGATTACTGTAGAACGAGCGCAGATCCGTGGGCGTTTCGCCCGGTTCGAGCGGGTTCCAGTTGGTCGACTTGCGATAGGCGACGATCGGGCCGGAGGTCGCCAGATAGTTCTCGTCGAAGACGAGGCCCGTACGCATGTCGAGCAGATGACGCACTGTAGCACCGGTGTAGGCCGTCCGCGCGACCTCGGGCACGTAGTGCGTAACCGGCCGCTCGACATCGAGCACGCCCTGGCCAGCGAGCACGCCAGCGACGAGCCCGAGCATAGACTTGCTGACGGACATGAGAATGTGCGGCGAGCGCTCGGTCATGCCGTGGCCGTAACGCTCGAAGATCACCGCGCCCTTGTGCAGGACGACAATGCCGTCGGTGCTGCTGTCGGTCAGAAACTGGCTGAACGGCACGGATTTGCCGCCCGGCATGGCAACCGGCAGGCGATCGAGATCCTGCGGTGCCGACTTCAGCTCCCGAACGCGCGCCGGATCATGGGGGATGTCGGCGGTGGGGATGATCTCGCGCACATGGTGGAAGGCCCAATGATTGAACGGGGACTGCCGCCAGTTCGCGAGCGTCACCTGGTCTTGCGTCGCGGGCGGAAAGCCCTCCATCAATCGAGCGGCCATGGTGCGTCCCCCTGTTGGTTAATGTCGTGCTGGCTACGGCAAGCTTAGGCCATTCGGCGGGCCGAGCGAACATGCACAGGCGCGGGGCGGCCTCGGCGCTGGCAGAATGGCTGGCGGCACACGATATTGTTCTCGTCAGCATTCTCGAGAACGGGGCTGCCCATGACGACCTCTCCAGTCTTGCGCCTTCTTTCCCTGCCCGCGGCCGCTGTCGCGCTTGGTTTGTTCGCGGCGGCGACGCCGGCCTTCGCTGCCGCCTGCCTCATCCCGAATTCGCCCTGCTATCCCTGGGCCATTCGCGAGGGCGACGAGGATACCGTGCTCCTCGAAATCATCCCCAATAACGCCGACACGGGTGCCATCTATCGCGTCTGCGTCTGCCCAGGGACGCCGGACATCTCCGTGGTCTTTGATTTCTTCGAGGCGAAGCGCGCGCTGGGCGTCCTGTCGAGCCGCGCGGAAGGTCCCGTGTGCCGCGACTTCCGCATTCAGACGAGCCGCCAGTCCCTGCTCAAGCTTCGCCGCGCCAAGGAGGGCACAGCCGCCATCGAAGGCTGCTACCAGACCTACTGAGGTATGTCGGGAACCCGCCGCTATCGTCGTGCGTTCTTATTTGTCGGATGACTGAAAGCACGAGAAGGGAACAATGGACGCAAAATCACTCATGATTGTTGTGCTGGCTGTAGCCGTAGCCGTGCTCGGCTACCTCTATTGGGACAGCCAGCGCACGACCGTCGACATCAACTTGCCGGGCGTGCGCATCCAGGGAAAATGATCCGCGACGGCCGCGCGTAGCGGCCGTACCACCTCAATCGACCGCAGCCAGCGGCTTGCTTACATCCTCCAGAGGCTTTCGCTCGGCGGGAACGGCCCATATGGCCGCAATGATCGCCGCGGCGATCATGAGCCCCGCGCCGATCAGATAGCCGATGAGCACGCTCGAGCGCGATCCCGTCTCGATCAGAATGCCGAAGAGCCAGGGGCCGGCAATACCGCCGACGCCCGTGCCGAGCGCGTAGAAAAAGGCGATCGCGAGGGCGCGGATCTCGAGCGGGAATGTCTCGCTCACGGTCAGGTACGCCGCGCTCGCGGCCGCCGAAGCAAAGAAGAACGTAATCATCCAGGCCATTGTCAGATGGGAGGCTGACAGCATCTCCTCGGCGAACATGAAGCCTGTGAGCGCCAGCAGGAGGCCGGAGACCGTGTACGTGATGGCAAGCATGGGCCGGCGGCCGATCGTGTCGAACAAGCGGCCAAGGATGATGGGGCCGAGAAAATTCCCGACGGCGAAGGGCAGAATGTACCAGCCCACGTGGTCGCTTCGGATGCCGTAGAACTCCATGAGGATGAGTGCGTACGTGAAGAAGATGGCGTTGTAGAAGAAGGCCTGCGCCGCCATCAGGCTGAGGCCGACCAGCGTGCGCTGTTGCTGCGCGCGAAAAAGCGTATGGGCCACCTCGGCCAGAGGCGTGTGGGTGCGCGCGCGCAGGCGGATGGTCGGCAGCGGTCCCGGTGGCAGTTCGTGGCCACGGCGGCGGAAGTCGTTTTCGAGGGCCGTCACGATCGCCTCGGCCTCGATCGCGCGATTGTGCGTCATCAGCCAGCGCGGGCTTTCCGGTATCCACAGACGCATGAAGAAGATGACCACGGCCAGTATGGCGCCGATCAGGAACGCCAGACGCCAGCCGATGTCCGGTGCGAAATACGCGGGATCGAGCAGTATGATCGAGGCGGCCGCACCCATTGCCGCGCCAACCCAGAAGCTGCCGTTGATTGCGAGATCAGTCCAGCCGCGCACGCGCGCGGGAATGAGCTCCTGGATGGTCGAGTTGATGGCGACGTACTCGCCGCCGATGCCCGCGCCCGTCATGAACCTGCAAAGCATGAAGCTCCACAAATTCCAGGAGAGCGCTGTCGCGGCGGTGGCGACCAAATAAACGGTGAGCGTGATGAAGAAGAGTTTCTTGCGGCCCAGCCAGTCCGTCAGCCAGCCGAAGAACACCGCGCCGAGGACGGCGCCTGCGATGTAGGCGCTGCCGGCCAGTCCGATGTCCGTATTACTGAACTGAAGAACAGGGCTCTGGCGCAGGGCACCGGCAACGGCGCCGGCGAGCGTCACCTCGAGCCCATCGAGTATCCAGGTGATCCCGAGTGCAACTACGACAAGCGTGTGAAAGCGTCCCCACGGCAAGCGGTCCAGGCGCGCGGGAATGTCGGTCGTGACGATAGCGCCCGATTGCGAGGCCGCGTCTTGCAATTCGCCTCCTCCTTTCGCGGGCAGGATCAGGCGAGCAGGCTTGCTTCGCCTTTCCTCTCAGGAATGACGAGAGTTAAACAACTGCGGCCCGCGCTCGTTCCCGAACGCAGGCACCATTCCCGCAGGAGCATCACTTAGCTTCTGTCGGCCAACGCGCCCTTGGGCCGCGTTCGGCGGCCGCGCCTATCCGCCGGCCGCGAGCGTGCGCAGGCCTCGAGCCACCTCGTAATCCGAGATGATCTTACGGCAGACCGCGAGCGGGATGCCGTTCGCGCGCGCGTACTGCTCGACGGCATCGCGCCCGTCCATCTCGAAGATGATCAGCAGCTTCTCGGCGAGCTTTGATGTGGAGTTCGGCATGAGCCGGACCACACGCGATTCGCGCGGCGAATTCGCGGCGACATTCCGTCCCTTCGATGATTGACTTGTCACGGATTGCGCATATCGACGCCGGCCATCGGGCTCGGTGACAGACGCAGCGATCACGTGAGCGGAGGCGGCTCCATGCCAAGGCTGGCCGCTGCTGCTGCCGTTGCCGCGTAGATCACATACCGGCTCCAGGGCCGCCATTTCGGGCCGCCTTCTTTCACCATCTCGAAGACGCGCGAGCTTTGCAGCACATCCTCGAACTGCGGGTACACGTAGACGACATAGACGTCGCGGGGCTTTGTCTTGAGCGATGCTTCGAGATTGGCAATGACGTTCTGCAGGATCTCTCGCCCGAACGGATCGAAGAGGAACAGAACGACCGGCTCGTCTCCGTAGTCGAAGTCGAGCGCATCCATGCATTTCAGCTCGAATGCCGCGCATTGCTGAGATTCGGGTTTGTAGCGCTCGATGTTGATCTCGGCGCTGCGATGCAGGTGCTCCGAGAGTTCCACGCCGACGATCTTCGCGAAAGGAAACTCCGACGCCACGAGCAAGGCGCGACCCTTGCCCGATCCCATGTCCACGAATGCGAACTTGTTCGGCTGCAGAGGGATCGAGCCGAGAATCTCGTAGATCGTCGAAGCCGTCGTCGGCACATAGAAGTGGACCGCCGTCTTCTGGTTGCGCTCGAACGTGGGAGCGGACGTATCCGTGCCGAAGCGCGCATCGAAGGCTTCGATCCGCTCCTCGATGTAGGATCGCGCATACTCGAACAGATAGAAGATCCG
Source organism: Hyphomicrobium sp. CS1BSMeth3 (assembly GCF_900117415.1). GTDB lineage: Bacteria > Pseudomonadota > Alphaproteobacteria > Rhizobiales > Hyphomicrobiaceae. Next base: position 675,863 of record NZ_FPEI01000004.1, on the reverse strand, counting down.
GCCGATCACCGGACCGTTGAGATCGAGCGGGCCTCGGAACACCTTGGTCAGCAATGGATTCAGGGTGGCCATATTTTTCTCCAGCTTGGGGCCGCGTTCGGCTGGCGGCACGGCGACAGTGCGTGCGCGCAAAATGCGTCGAAGGCGCCCATGGGGGTCGTGTGGTGCTGAGATGCCGCCTGGATTGAGGCAGATGGTGGGAGCAACCTTGAAGCCGCGACGAAATGCGCCAGGTGAGTTCAAGGGAGCAGGGAGAGGTTTTGCCTATTGTTGAGCCAAAGTGGGAAAAAAATGCGCGACCGAATGGCGCAGCGAGAGGCAGCTCAGATCCGCTGTGAATGGTGGCTGATGCGGACGGACCGAGGGAATAGTCTCGAACCCACAATCTAAAGTCGCTGCGCCGACGGCGGCTAGGGGGGCGCGAAGCAATGCTCATCGACGTGCACGCACACGGGTTCAGCGAGGAGCTCGTTCGCCGGATGGCCGATACGCCCGGCCTGGGATTTCCACTGCAGGCGACCGGCCCACGCAGCTATCATCTTCCCGGCTACGGCACGTTCGATCCGCTGCTCTATGACCTCGATGCCCGTCTGGAGAGCCTGAAGCGGAGAGGCGTGGCGCTGCAGCTCATCTCACCTTCGCCAAGCATCATCTCGAATGGTGCCAAGGTCCTGAGCCTCGAGGAGACGCGGCTTCTGAATGCCTCCACGGCATGGATGGTCGCGAATGGCGAAGGCCGAATTGCCGGACTTGCGGTGCCGGCTCTGGGCGATCCCGCCATTGCGGCGGATGAGCTTCACCGCGCCGTTGAACAGCACGGATTCTCGGGTGTCGTGCTCAGCACGTCAGCGGGTCCGCTCACGCTGGACAATCCCGCCTTCGAGCCGCTGTTCGCCGTGATCGAAACGCTCGATCTGATGATCTTCATGCACTCGACGTCGTCGGCGCTGAGCGCCACGCAGACCGAGTACACTTTGCGCACGCTCGTTGCCTGGCCGACCGAGACGACGGTCGCCGTCACGCGGCTCATTTTTGCAGGTGTGCTGGAGCGCCATCCGCGCCTGAAGCTCGTCCTGTCACATGGCGGCGGCACGCTGCCAGCGCTCGCAGGCCGGCTGGATCTCGGCTGGAGCGCACCGCAGTACGAGGCGAATCCGGCCTGCCGCGCCAACATTTCGCGCCCACCCAGCACGTATCTCAGGAGCCTCTACTACGACACTGTCGTCGCCAGCCCTGGCCTGCTCGAATTCATCATCAGGACCTATGGTCCGGATCACGTGCTGTTCGGCACGGACTTCCCCTATGAGATCGGCGATGCGGAAGGCGATCTGGCATTGCCGATGCTTGCAGCTCTTCCCGATGCCGACCGCGAGATGATCCTGTCCGGCAATGCACTGAGATTGCTGGGCGGCCGCGCTCCCCGCGGGGCGTAGCGGCCGTAGCCGACGACACAAACTCGACGCGCCATGACGGCGGCGCTGCTCTTGGAATACCAAAGGGCGCCCGGTCGACGCCGGGCGCCCTCTTCATTCGCAATGATATGAAGTTTAGCAGCGCTTCTTCTTGCCGAGCACTGCCTTGACCACGCCCGTGCACGCCTTCTTGATCTCGCCGTTACGTCCGTACGGTTTACGCGCGAATGCTTCGTGGCCTGCAATGATGGCGGCGCCACCAACCACCGCTGTAACCGGCGTAAGCGGCGCGCTGATAGCGACCTGCGCCTGCGAAGTGGACGCGAGGCCGGAGGCTGCAATGAAGGCGGCCGCGGCAGTAATCTTGACCAGCGTAGTCTTCATGAACCGATCTCCATTCTCAATAGATGCGCATTTCAACAATCGAGGAGATAGGTGCCACCTGGGACCGCTGTTAGAGAGCCAATGTCTCTTCTCACATCATGGAGCAGCAGCTCTGCTCAATCCGCAAATTGCGGAAAGATTCGGCAAAATGGCTCGGGTGGGGCATTGGAGCGGGTGAGGGGAATCGAACCCCCGTCATCAGCTTGGAAGGCTGTTGCTCTACCATTGAGCTACACCCGCATCTCCAGCGTCGCGCCGTTTTAGCGTGTTACCCGCCATTGGCAAGTGGGTGAGATGTGCGCGGGCCGCTCCGACGTCCTCTCCCGTGGACGAAAATGTAGCGACTGTGTCATGCTCTCCCGGGGGAGTTGGAGCGGGGGGCCGCAATGTCCAGCAAGTTCGACTACAACGCGCCGGTGGCCTACATCCGCGACGCGACGGCCGCACATGCGCCGGGGGAGTACACCGAGCGTCGCCTCGGGCTCGCCAATGCCGTGCGGCTCGCCATCGAGCGCCACAAGCCGGGCGAGACGCCCGCGATCACCGGGACAGGCGTCCAGCTCCATGGCATCGAGGCCATACGCGCGGTGCGCGCGCTCGAGGATTTCCCGGCGGACTGAGCCCCGCCTTCAGCCGATGCGGCCGAGGTGGGTGTCCTTGAAGCCCGTGCCGTATTTGAGGCCGTAGCCGAGCATCCGGTCGGTGCCGATGTGGAAGAGCCAGATCAGAGCGACGGCAACGGCCGGAATGGCGCCCGCAAGATAGGCGAATGTGCCGAGCAGAATGGGCCCGATCGTGCTGTGCACGAGATTGTAGACGACGGCGCCGACGCGCGGTCCCGCCAGATACGCGGCAAAGCTCAGGTCTGGGGCCAGCAGCAGCAGCGCGAACAGCCACCAGGATTCCCCGAGGTGCGTGTAGGTGACGAGCGCGGCGGCGGCGAGGGCTGCACCTTCGAGCTGCAGCGTGCGCCGAACCGCGCCCGTCGGGGCTGGGACTGCATGAGGCCTTTCTGGAGCGGTTGACACCGGGATCTCTGCGTGGTTTTGGCTTAAGCGGACGAACCGGGTCTGGGCTCGACTACGTGGTTCTCACGCTGCGGTATAGTATCTATCGCGCTCGCGACCATGATGGCGATGACCAAAAATTGCTGTCTCAAATTGAACTCGCGCAGGGGTTTCGGTCCATCACTATTTAGAGTGCATGTGTATTCGAGCACATCGCGACCAAAAGCTCCTAGGCTATGATTGCGAAGTCGCTTGACGTCGTCCTCAAGAATTCGGGTCCGTTCGCGCTTCCTTAGATGAGCCATGTCGTTTCTGATTTTGTTTATCTCATGTGCGAGGTCGAAAATCGGTCCTGTTGCGCCCAACGCCCGCAACGACTTCATGTGCTGAGAATAGTATTGATGCTCTAATTCTGCGTAGTGAGGGAATTTCTGTTCAAGCACGCGCACCATTGCGCGCTCGATTTGCAGATGTGCCCGAAGCACAACCCCCACATCGTCGTTGGACGAAAGGGCTTCAGCAAGCTTCTCTGTGTCGACCTTGGTCACAAAGACCGGCTGATCGACCATCGGCGTCTCCTTGCAGGCTGGTCTAGGTCAAAGCGGTATGTTGTCGTGCTTCTTCCAGGGGTTCTGGGCTTGCTTGTTGCGCAGCATGTTGAGCGCGCGGCAGATCCGGCGACGCGTGCCGTGTGGCATGATCACTTCGTCGATGTAGCCGCGCTCGGCGGCGACGAACGGGTTCGCGAAGCGGGCCTGGTACTCGTCGATGCGCGCCTTGATCTTCTCGGGATCGCCGAGCTCGGCGCGATAGAGGATCTCGGCCGCGCCTTTGGCGCCCATGACCGCGATCTCGGCCGAGGGCCATGCGTAGTTCACGTCGCCGCGAATGTGCTTCGAGCTCATGACGTCATAGGCGCCGCCATAAGCCTTGCGCGTGATGACGGTGATTTTCGGCACGGTGGCTTCCGAGTAGGCGAACAGCAACTTGGCGCCGTGCTTGATGAGGCCGCCGTACTCCTGCGCCGTGCCCGGCAGGAAGCCTGGCACATCGACGAAGGTGATGATCGGGATCTCGAAACAGTCGCAGAAGCGCACGAAGCGCGCGGCCTTGCGCGAGGCATCGCTGTCGAGCACGCCGGCGAGCACCATGGGCTGGTTGGCGACGATGCCGACCGTGCGGCCTTCCATGCGCGCAAAGCCCGTCACGATGTTCTTCGCGAACTGATCCTGGATCTCGAAGAAGTCGCCTTCGTCCACGACCTTGAGGATCAGCTCCTTGATGTCGTAGGGCTGGTTGGGATTCGCGGGAATGAGCGTATCGAGGCTCATCTCGATGCGGTCGGGCACGTCCTTGGTCGGGAGGAGCGGCACGCCCGACTTGTTGTTGGACGGCAGGAAGTCCATGAGCCGGCGCATCTGCAGCAGCGTCTCGACGTCGTTCTCGTAGGCGCGGTCGGCAATCGAGGACTTGGTCGTGTGCACCTTGGCGCCGCCGAGCTCTTCCGCGGTGACCGTCTCGTTGGTCACGGTCTTCACGACATCGGGGCCGGTCACGAACATATAGCTCGTGTCCTTCACCATGAAGATGAAGTCGGTCATGGCCGGCGAGTAGACGTCACCGCCTGCGCACGGTCCCATGATGACCGAGATCTGCGGGATGACGCCGGAAGCCAGCACATTGCGCAGGAAGACCTCGCCATAGCCGCCGAGCGCCGCGACGCCTTCCTGGATGCGCGCGCCGCCCGCATCGAAGAGGCCGATGATGGGCGCGCGGTTCTGCAGCGCCATGTCCTGGATCTTGGTGATCTTCTTCGCGTGCGCCTCGCTGAGCGAGCCGCCGAAGACCGTGAAGTCCTTGGCGAAGACGTAGACGACGCGACCGTTGATCGTGCCCCAGCCGGTGACGACGCCGTCGCCCGGGAACTTGGTCTTCTCCATGCCGAAGTCCGTCGAGCGGTGCTCGACGTACATGTCGAATTCCTCGAACGAGCCCTCGTCCATGAGAAGCTCGATGCGCTCGCGGGCCGTGAGCTTGCCGCGCTTGTGCTGGGCTGCGATGCGGGCTTCGCCGCCACCGAGCCTGGCGATGTCGCGCCGCCGCTCGAGCTCCTCGAGAACATTCCTCATGGATTTCTTGCCCCTAGTGCACTGCAACGTGAGTTCCAGGCGTGTCTAGCACGGGGGGCGGAAGGGGGCAAAACGGAAGGTTGGGATGGTTTTGGCGGCGGGGCACTTGCGCATCCACTTTCCCCCCTCTCCCCATTGGCTTCAATGGGGAGAGGGTCGGGGTGAGGGGCAGCGGCAAACTCCGACGTCGCACAAGCTCCTGCCCCTCATCCTAACCTTCTCCCCGTGAAGGACGGGGAGAAGGGACCTGCCGCGCTTGCCGCGAGCACTGCAGTCCTTCTCAGACATACGGAAGGCATGGCCACATTCGATCGCTGTCGCTATGGCGGCCGCGGGCATAGCACCACGACGGAATGCGAAGCACCTCTTCCCGGCAGCCCGCGGCGACAAGATCAAACATGCGCCTGGAGGCGCTGCAGCTTCTTGAGGCGCTCCGCGATATCGCCAGGCGCCAGCTCGATGTTCGCGACGCGCGGCGTGTAGCTCGGGGCCACCGAGCGCCCGATCTCGTCGAGCCAGACGAGCGTGCGCTCGATGAAGGTCGCGACCGGGATGTGCGAGACGTCCATGTCCTGCCAGAAGCCGCGCTGGACGATCTCGGCTTCCTCACGCTGGGTCCACACAGGCAGGATGAGCGTATTCGGGACTTCGGTCGACGCAGCGAAGGTCGGGCCCTGGTCATCCTCGAGGATATAGAGCCCGCCCTGACCGACAGCCTGGCGCACGAAGCTCGCGAGAATTTCCTGGCGGAGCCGCTCGAGGAGCTCCGTGGGCTCGATCTCGGGCTCGCAGGGTGCAGCAAGCCAGTTCGTGCCGACGGCGCGTTCGAGCTCGCGCAGCTTGGGCAGGACCTCGTGCATGAAATCAGCGAGCGGGATCGGCTTGACGCGCGGCTCGGTCGCGACCTTCTCGGCAGCGCGCTCGGCGTCCTCCTGCTCGGCCCAGAAGATCGTGGCTTCGCGGGCGCGCCGCGTCGGCGAGGGCAGACGTGCGAGACCCTCGGCGCCGGCCACAGCCCATACCGTGCGGGACGCAACGACCTTGCGCACGAAATCGGCCAGTACGGCGGCATGGCGCGGATCGACTTGCCGCAGCAGCATTGCTCCCCTCCCACGCTCTTTGGTCCGGTCGCGGCTAGTGTCCCGATCGCGAAGTTTGCCACCATTTGCGGCGGGCTTTCGAGCGAACTTCACGATCGAAAGGACACTAGCAAGTCTATGATTCTAGTGTGGTTCAGATTTCGAAGTCCGCTTCCGACACCTGCCGCGAAGGGGTGGCGGACTTCGGAATCACCACACTAGCGCGCGCCGGCTGGGCAGGGGCAGTACATCGCAGAGGCGTAAAATTGAGGTTACGCCGACCGTATGCGAACTAACCTCGACTGAGGCCCTTGGCTTCCAGTTCCTTAAGATACTGGGCCCAACGTTTATCTTTCTCGCGCCCGAGCAGCGCGAGGTAGGACCACGTGTAGAGGCCGGTGTCGTGGCCGTCGTCGAACACGATCTTCACCGCATAGTTGCCGACGGGCACGAGGTCGCGGATCTTCACGTTGCGCTTTTTGCCGACCGTGACGCGTTGCTCCGGCGAATGGCCCTGCACCTCGGCGGACGGGCTCATGACGCGCAGCATCTCGGCTGAAAGCTCGTAGCGCCCGCCATCCTGGAATGAGACATCGAGTGCGTCGGCGCCGGGCTTCACCTTTAGGGATGGCGGCGGCACGCGCTGGCCGGCGGCGCCGGAAAGCTCGTCCCAAGCCTTGGCCGCGAGGTCGCGGAAGATCTGTGCATGCTGGCTCTCGGGCTCGGCGGCGACGATCGGGCGGCCTTCGTCCGAGCGCGCGCGGATCGACATGTGCAGCGGCACTTCACCGAGGAAGGGAATGCCGAGCTTGCGCGCCTCTTCCGCCGCGCCACCATGTCCGAAGATGTCGGAGCGCTCGCCGCAGCTCGGGCAGAGGAAGTAGCTCATGTTCTCGATGATGCCGAGCACGGGAATGTCGGTCTTGCGGAACATGGCGAGGCCCTTGCGGGCGTCGATGAGCGCCAGATCCTGCGGCGTCGAGACGATGATGGCGCCGGAGAGCGGCACCTGCTGCGCCATAGTGAGCTGCACGTCGCCGGTGCCGGGCGGCATGTCGATGACGAGCACGTCGAGCTCACCCCACTCGACCTCGCGCAGCATCTGCGTGAGCGCCGAGACGACCATGGGCCCGCGCCAGATGATCGGCGTGCCTTCGTCCACCATGAAGCCCATGGACATGGCCTTGAGGCCGAAGCCTTCCATGGGCTTGAGGCGGTTCGAGCCCTCGATGACTTGCGGGCGCCCAGAGAGGCCGAGCAGGCGCGGCTGCGAGGGACCGTAGATGTCGGCGTCGAGAATGCCGGCCTTGAGCCCGATCGCCTGGAAGCCGAGCGCGAGATTGACCGCCGTTGTCGACTTGCCGACGCCGCCCTTGCCCGAGGCCACGGCGATCATGTGCTTGATGCCGGGCACGCCGGCCGAGGGGCGGCCGCCAGGCGCAGGCTGCGGGCGCGCTGCGGCTTCGCGGGCAGCGCTCTGCTGTGCGCGCACCTGCTGGACGCGCGAACTGTCCGCACGAGGCGGGGCCGCGCCAGCATTGCCGCCGCGCGCCGCTTCTGCGGTCAGCACCGCGGTCACGCCCTGCACGCCGGGAATGTCCTTCACGACCTTTTCCGCGGCCTGCCGGAGCGGCTCGAGCGCGGCCGCCTTGTCCGGCGGGACGGTGATGGAGAAATAGACCTTGTCGTCGCGGAGCAGGATCTCGGAGACGAGGCCGAGGTCGACGATGTTGCCCTCGAGATCGGGCCCCTTGATGCGCTTCAACTGCTCGAGAATCTGGGATTTGGAAACCGCCATCTGAGTTCCTCTCGGGGATCGAGGCCGCGCCGCTGCGGAGGCGCGCGGGCGCAGGCGGGCGCCGATCATAAGGCACCTGTTCTCGAGGGCTATATGACAGAACAGAGCAGAAGTGTCATCCGATCGCCGGAAGACTTGGTGATCAGAAGTCAGGCGGCGGGATTTCCCCTCTCCCCGTGCTTACGGGAAGAGGGGAAAAGACGTCCTCAGAGCTTGCAGCCCGTGCCCGGATCGGCGAGAGCCGGCGCGGCAATGCCGACCACCTTGTTCAGCCCGCCTTCGGCGCGCCGCAGATAGATATTGTGGACGATCTCCTGCGAGGCCGACATCGAGATCGGTCCGCGCGGGCTCTCGATCTTGGCGCTGCGCATGGCCTTGTAGAGATTGGCCTCGTCCTCGATGTTGCCTTTGACCGCTTCGATGCCGACCGCGAGGAGTTGGGCTGCGTCATAGCCCTGCACGGCATAGACATCCGCCTCGCGCTGCGTGCGGTCCTGGAAGGCCTTGCGGAAGACCTTGTCCCTCGCATTGTCGAGGTTGTCGCCATAGTGGAGGGCGGTCTCGATGCCCTCGGCGGCGGCACCCTGAGCGCCGAGCACGCCTTCCGTGAGGAAGCCCGAGCCACAGAGCGGCACCTGAATGCCGGCCGACTTGTACTCCTTCACGAACTGCACCGCACCGCCGCCAGCGAAGAACACGCCCACTGCCTCGACGCCGAGGCCGGGGATCTGCGCGAGCAGGGGTTGGAAGTTCGTGTCCGGGAACTTGAGCGTGAGCGTGCGCACGACCTCGCCGCCATGTTTGGCAAGACCCTCCTTGAAACCCTCGCCGGCTTCATTGCCGGCGGCGTAGTCCCAGGTGATCCATGCCGCCTTCTTCACGCCCTTGGCGCCGAGCGCCAGACCCATGCCGTAGGCGGGCTGCCAGTTCGTGAAGGATGTGCGGAACACGTTCTTGGCGCAAAGCGCGCGCGTCACGGCATTGGCGCCGGCATTGGGCACGATCGTCAGCGTACCGGTCTCGCGCACGACCTTGTGGATGCCCATCTGCACGCCCGAGTGCACGGTGCCGATCAGCACATCGACCTGATCGCGCTTCACGAGGCGGTCCGTATTCTGCGGCGCGTTCTCGGGCTTCGATTCATCATCGAGCTTGATGATCTGGACCTCGCGCCCGCCGAGCTTGCCGCCCTTCTCCGCGATCAGCATCTCGACGGCGAAGGTAATGTTTTCGCCGAGCTTGGCGAACGTGCCCGAGTAGGGGAGCATCAATCCCACTTTGAGCGGGCGCGCCTGCGCGATAGCCCAGCCGGTTGGCACGGTCGATGCGGTGACGGTGGCGAGCGCGCCCTTCATGAGGCCGCGGCGGGTCGGACGAATTTTCTCAAACGACATCGGCTACGTTCCCTCCAGTTGGACCGAGCGCCCATGCGGCGCGCGCAAATTATTGGCCGCAGGTCGGGCGGAAACCCGGCGGCGGCTTGGAGGACTTTATAGCGTCCCGCGGCCTGCTTGGAATGCTTCAATCGTCGGAGGGATCGGCTCTGCTCAGGCGCTGGAGGCCGGTGCCGAACGCGGCGGGTCTTCGGTCTGGGAAGGATCGTCGTTCTCGGGAACGTAGGCTTCGCGCGTTCGCGCGATCGGGATCGAGACCTTGCCGAGATGCTGGGCGAGATCGACGGTCGCGTGCCGGCCAACGGCCGAGGCGTGCCGATCCAACCACTTGCCGGCTTCCGTGTGGCCGGCGAGGAAGAGGCGCGAGATGGTCGTCCGGTCAGGTTGGATCTTGCTGTCGGCGGGCAGGATCGCCGTGTGGTGGCCGGCCTCGACGAGGTGGAACCGGTGGCGCGCAAGGCGCCGCGCCGGCGTATCCGTGCGCCGCCACCAACCCATGTCGGCGGCTGCCCGTGCCGCCTCGATCAGCTCGATGTCGCGGCGCAGAGGCTGGTTGAAGGTAATGCGGCTGACCGTGCCGGCGATCTCGCGCGCCGAACGTGGCACGCCCGGCTCATCCATCGCGCTGAGCAGAACAAGGAGTGTGTCGCCGATCGGGCTCTCGGCGGCGAGCGTGACGAGGTCGGGATTGGCCGAGAAACCGCCATCCCAGTAGGCACGGCCCTCGATCTCGACAGCATGGTGGATGGTCGGCAGGCAGGCGGAGGCAAGCACGGCCTCGACGCTCAGCTCCGCGCGGCGGAAGAGGCGTTTGGCGCCGGTCGCGACATCGGTCGCAGCAATGAGCAGCTCGAGATCGGCATAAGCGCGGATGCGCTCGAAATCGATGTGCCCGTTGAGAATGCGGCGGAGAGGATCAAAGCCGAGCGGATTGAAATCATAGGGCGAAAGGAGTGCGGCGACAGGACGGCTGATGCCGCGAAGGAATGGGTTGAGCCGCATGAGGTCGGGAACTCCCGCCTCCTGCACGGCTTCCCACACCCTGCGGAGCGTCTGCCGGGCTTGCTCGCGGCCGCCACTGGCGAGGCCGCTCGCGAGTGCCGCGGCATTCACCGCGCCGGCACTGGTCGCACTGATCCAGGAAAAGCGAAGCGGCTCGTCATCCTCGAGCAGGCGATCGAGCACGCCCCAGGTGAACGCGCCGTGCACGCCACCGCCCTGGAGCGCGAGATTGATCGCGCGTTGCCGCTTGCCGCCAATTCCGAGCACGTACCCCTCCGCGCCGCCTTGTTGCATTGCATCATGGCAGAGTGGAGACGGGGGCGACAATCGGCAGGCCGTTCACGTTTGTGCATAGCATCGTGACGCCGAACGCCGGTTCCAGGTTGCGGGGCGTCAGAACATCAGCCGGCGGGCCGTGCGCGGCAATGCGCTGATCTGCGAGCAGAACAACGTGATGTGCGAAGCGGGCAGCGAGGCTCAAATCGTGCAGGGCAACGACGATGGTGCGGCCTTCCGTCGCGAGCCGCTGAAAGAGCGTGAACAGGGCAAGGGCGTGTGCCGGATCGAGGCCGGCCGTCGGCTCATCGGCGACGAGCAGCGGCGCCTCCTGAGCCAGCGCGCGGGCAACGAGCACGCGGGCGCGTTCGCCGCCGGAGAGTTGCGAGACCGGCCGATCGGCAAGACGCTCGATATCCATGGCGCCGAGGGCCTGCGCGATCACCTCGGGATCGGCGTCGTCATGCGGCAGGCGGCCGAGGGCGACCACGGCCCTCGCGGAAAGCGGCCAGTGCACGGCGCGCTCCTGCGGCAGGTAGGCAACGGCGCGGGCGAGCTCGGCGCGCGCGAGCGTTTCGAGCGGGCGGCCGGCGAATGCGATCTGGCCGCGCTCAGGTGCGAGCAATCCGGCACAAGCGCGTAGCAGCGTCGATTTGCCGGCGCCATTGGGCCCGACGACGGCGGTGACCTGCCCGGTCGGAACCGCGATGTCGACATCGTGGAGCACGACACGATCGCCGAGCGCGAGACGCACCTTTTTGAGCGCGACCGTCATGGCGCCAGCTCCCGCCGCGTCGACACAACCAGCCAGACGAAGAAGGGCGTGCCGATCAGCGCCGTGAGCACGCCGAGGCGAATGCCGCCAGCGGGCGAGACAATGCGCAGCGCAAGGTCGGCCGCGAGCACGAGGGCGGCCCCGCCGAGCGCACTTGCGGGCAGCAAACGCGACGGCACATGCCCGACCAGTGGACGCAGAATGTGCGGCACGATGAGGCCGACAAAGCCGATCGTGCCGGAGACGGCCGTGGCCGCACCAACTGCGAGCGCCGTGCCGGCGACGACGAGCAGGCGCAGACGTGCAAGCGACGTACCGAGGTTCGCAGCAACTTCCTCGCCGAGCGTCAATGCATCGAGATCCCGGCCGAGGCGCGCAAGCACGGCGAGGCCGGCAAGAATTGGTGGTGCGGCGAGCCAGACGTGGGTCATGCTGCGATCGCTGAGCGAGCCCATGAGCCAGTAGACGATCTCGACCGCAGCAAAGGGATTCTGCGAGAGCGTGAGCACGAGGGCGATCAGTGCGGTCGTGAGACTCGCGACGGCGACGCCGGAGAGGATCAGCGTGATGGGGCCGCCGCGCTCACCTGCGAGCCAAAGCACGACAGCCATGGCGCCCGCCGCACCGACGAGGCCACCAAGGGGCAGCCCGAAGACGAGGCTCGCGGCGAGGCCGGTATGGATCGCGAGCACCGCGCCGAGGGCTGCACCACCCGAAATGCCGATGATACCGGGCTCGGCGAGCGGATTGCGCAGGTAGCCCTGCAAGGCCGCACCTGAAAGACCGAGCGCGGCGCCGATGAGGAGGCCGAGCAACGTGCGCGGCAGGCGGATCTCGGTGAGAATGAGCCAGGCCTGATCGGCGCTCGAAAAACTCAGCCCTGCAGGGCCGACCGCAAGCGAGGCGAGTGCGAGCAACAGCACCAGCACAGCGAGACACGGCGTGACGTACGGCTGCGCGTGAGGGCTCATGCCGGCGGTCTCCGCACCGCGAGACGCCGTCGCAGATCGGCGAGCACATCGATGGTGTCGGCAATGTACGGGGTGCCGCAGATCCAGTCCCGCCAGGGAAGAACCGCCGTCGCGCGGTCGTGCATGACGGCCCTGAGCGCCGGATGGACCAGCGCATCGGCGACGACCGTGCGGTACTCGTCGCTCGGCCCGGCAAAGAGGAGAAGGTCGGGCGGGTGCGCGACAATGGCCTCGATGCTCACGCGACCGCCGCGGTCAGCATGAAGGTCGGGGGCAAGATTGCGGAAGCCTGCATGGCTGAGCGCCTCGTCCTCGAGCAGTCCTGTGCCGGAGACAATGCCGTTGATCTGATAGATGACCGCCGAGGGGCGCCCTTCCTCGGGCGCGCTGGCCGCGCGGGCGCGCGCAAGGCGCGCATCGAAGGCGGCGATGGCGGCACGCGCTTTCTCGGTGTCGCCCGTCGCCTCGGCGACCCGGAGCAAAGATGTGCGAACGCCTGCGATATCCTGCGCCATTGGGATCTTGACGACGCGCAGCTTCAGGCGTTCGAGCATGGAAATGGTCGCGGGCGCCGTGAACTCCGCCGCGAGAACAAGATCCGGTGAGAGGGACAGAACCTCCTCGGCCTCGCCGCGGATGCGTCGGATGGGCTGCACGCGCTCGGCAATGGGCGAGGCGCGCGGATCGTTCGCGGAAGGGCTCAGCGCCGCGATGCGCTCCGGTGCCACCAGATCGAACAGCAGGATGTCCGTGCAGAGGTTCAGCGAGACAATGCGCTGAGGTTTGGTGCCCTGCGCGGACAGGCTCGCCGGCATGAGGGCAAGCGCCAAGGCGGCGAGAGCGCATCGAAGGATCATGTGTGCGCCTACCGGTCCCGCTCGTGGAAATGATCATAAATGCGCTGGGCCGTCTCCTGCGAGATGCCGCTGACGGCCGTGAGATCGGCGACACTCGCGCGGCTCACGGCCTTGGCCGAGCCGAAGTGATGGAGCAGCGCGCGCTTGCGCGTTGGGCCAATGCCCTCGATCTCATCGAGCGGATTGGCGCTGATGGCCTTCGTGCGGCGCGCGCGATGGGCGCCGATGGCAAAGCGGTGGGCTTCGTCGCGCAGCCGCTGGACGAAATAGAGCACGGGATCGCGCGCTTCGAGCATGATGGGGCGATCGCGGCCAGGAATGTGGAAGTGCTCGCGGCCGGCATCGCGGTCCGGTCCCTTGGCGACGCCGATGAGCGCGACGTCGTCGATGCCATAGCCCTGGAACACCTCACGCGCGACATTGAGCTGGCCGAGGCCGCCATCGATGAGCACGACGTCCGGCTTGTCGGGGAACACCGTCTCCTCTGCTTCCTCCGCTTCGTCGGAAGGAACCACATCTGCGGTCGTTTCCGGCACTGTATCGATATCGACAGGGCTTTCGTCGATGGCGGGCGCCGTCGACCCGGCAATGCGCTTGAAGCGCCGTGTGAGCACTTCGCGCATCATGGCGTAGTCGTCGCCCGGCGTGAGATCAGCAGACTTGATGTTGAACTTGCGGTACTGGCCTTTGACTATGCCGTCCGGGCCCGCAACGATCATGCCGCCGACGGCATTCGTGCCGGACACGTGGCTGTTGTCGAACACCTCGATACGGCGCGGCACCTGCTCCAAGCCGAAGCGGTCGGCGAGCGCTTCGAGCAGCCGGCGCTGGGAGGCACCCTCGGCAAGACGGCGACCGAGCGCTTCCTTGGCATTGGCGAGTGCATGCTCGACGACGCCGGTCTTGGCGCCGCGCTGAGGCACGCGGATCTCGACCTTGCGCTCGGCCTTGAGCGAGAGCGCCTCCGCCAAAAGCTCACGGCTCGGCACATCGTGCGAGAGCAGGATGAGGCGCGGCACGGGCTTGTCGTCATAGAACTGCGCGATGAAGGAATCGAGCACTTCGGCGAGCTCGATGGAGCGGTCGGCGCGCGGGAAGTAGGCGCGGTTGCCCCAGTTCTGGCCCGTGCGGAAGAAGAAAACCTGGACGCAGGTCTGCCCGCCGTCCTGATAGGCGCCGAAGACGTCCGCTTCCTCGATGCCTTCTGGATTGATCGTCTGGTCGGCCGTGACGTGGCTCAGTGCCGAGAGGCGATTGCGGATCGCGGCTGCGTGCTCGAACTCCAGCGCATCGGAGGCGGCCGTCATGCGCGCCCGCAGCTCCTCGCGCACGTGCTGGCTGTCGCCGCGCAGGAAGAGGCAGGCTTCATCGACGAGCTTGTTGTAGTCCTCAAGGCTGATCTCGCCGGTGCACGGCGCCGAGCAGCGCTTGATCTGATAGAGCAGGCAGGGGCGCGTGCGGCTCTCGTAGACGGAGTCCGAGCACGAGCGCAGAAGGAAGGCGCGCTGCAGCGTGTTGATGGCGCGGTTGACGGCGCCGGCCGAGGCGAAGGGGCCGAAGTAGTCGCCTTTGCGTTTGCGCGCGCCGCGGTGCTTCATGATCTGCGGGGCGCCATGGTCGCGCGAGATCAGGATGTAGGGAAATGACTTGTCGTCGCGCAGGAGGACATTGAAGCGCGGACGGAAGCGCTTGATGAGGTTCGCCTCGAGCAGCAGCGCCTCGCTCTCCGTGCGCGTCGTGACGAACTCCATGCTCGCGGTCGCGGCGATCATGCGCGCAATGCGGTTCGTGTGGCCGCCGAGGCGCGTGTAGTTCGAGACGCGTGCCTTGAGGCTCCGCGCCTTGCCGACGTAGATCACATCGCCCTGGGCATCGATCATGCGATAGACGCCGGGCGCCGCAGGCAGCGTCTTCAAATAGGCGTTGATCACATCGGGGCCGCGCGGGGCGGGTGGCGCGTCCGCGGGCGGTCCCCCATGCTGGCCATTCTGCTGGATGTCGGTCGGCGCGCTCATGGCGGGACAATTGGGCCGGTCCTGCGCCCTGGTCAAGTCGCGCCCTAAACACGATATAGGCTATAAGTGAACGCGGCGCCCTGAAAGGCCTCGCCCCTACAACACGGACCGGAAAGAACCATGAGCGTCGAGCCGGATGTTGCCGTCTTCCTGCCCTTCGAGAACAGCTATGCCCGGCTGCCGGAGCGCTTCTACGCGCGCCTCGCGCCGACGCAGGTGAGGGCGCCGCGCCTTGTGAGGCTCAATGAGGATCTCGCGCGGGAGCTTGGGCTCGATCCGGCTTATCTGGCCTCGCCCGAGGGTGTCGAGATCCTGGCCGGTAACCGCGTGGCCGGCGGCTCCGAGCCCATTGCCATGGCCTATGCGGGCCACCAATTCGGTGGGTTCGTGCCCCAGCTCGGGGACGGGCGCGCAATTCTGCTGGGCGAGGTGATTGATCGGACGGGTCAGCGCCGCGACATCCAGCTCAAGGGCTCGGGGCCGACGCCGTTCTCCCGGCGCGGGGATGGCCGCGCGGCGCTCGGGCCGGTTCTGCGCGAATACATCATCGGCGAGGCCATGTACGCGCTCGGCATTCCGACGACACGGGCATTGGCGGCCGTGACCACGGGCGAGGACGTGATGCGCGAGAAGGCCCTGCCCGGTGCCGTGCTGACGCGCGTCGCGGCAAGCCATATTCGTGTGGGCACCTTCCAGTTCTTTGCCGTGCGCCGCGATGAGGAGGGGCTCAGGGCCCTGACGGACTACGTCATCGAGCGGCACTATCCCGATCTTGCCGGCAGCGAAAATCCGGCCGCCGCGCTGCTCATGCGCGTCATCGACAAGCAGGCCGAGCTGATCGCGCGCTGGATGCTCGTCGGCTTCATTCATGGGGTCATGAACACGGACAACATGGCCATCTCGGGTGAGACCATCGACTACGGCCCCGTCGCCTTTATGGATACGTTCGACCCGGCGACCGTCTACAGCTCGATCGATGAGCACGGGCGCTATGCCTACGGCAATCAGCCGGTCATCGGGCAGTGGAATCTCACGCGCCTCGCCGAGGCGCTGCTCCCGGTCATTGCGGAGGATCGCGAGAAGGCGGTCGAGATCGCGCAGGAAGCGATCAACGCCTATCCCGGAAAATTCGAGGCAGCTTTCATCGCGGGCTATCGCAGGAAGCTCGGGTTCTTCGCGGCTGAGGACGGTGATCCCGCGCTGGTGAAAGAGCTCATGGACCTGATGGCCGCGAACAATGCGGACTTCACGCTGACGTTCCGAGGTTTGTCGGAGGCCGCGGGCGATCCGGCTGCAGATGCCAAGGTGCGTGCGCTGTTCGACGATCGAACGGCCGCCGATGGCTGGCTGGCGAAGTGGCGGGAGCGGCTTACGCGCGAGGACGGCGATCCCGCGGACCGTGCTGCGGCGATGAAGGCAACGAACCCGGCTTTCATTCCGCGCAATCATCTCGTCGAGGAAGCGCTCAACGCAGCCGTCAACAACGGCGATCTCGCGCCTTTCGAGAAGCTGATCGGCGTACTCGCGCGACCCTTCGACGATCAGCCGGATGTGCCCGAGTACACACTGCCGCCGCGCCCCGAGCAGGTCGTGCGCGCGACATTCTGCGGGACCTGATCAGCGCCGGCCGCCGGCAAGGCTCGTCGAGGCCGGATCGGCGCGGAGCCGTGCCATGGCCCACATGCCGATGGCGGGGCCGATCGCCAGGATCATGAAGGCGTACGTCCAGCCGAGCCCCGTCACCACGTAAGGCATCACGTGGATCGTGACGAGCGTCAGCAGGAAGCCGATGCACGTCTGCACGGTCAGCATGGTGCCGACGAGCGTGCGGTCGCTCAGCTCCGTCACCGAGGCCGAGAACTGCGCCGAGTCCGAGACGACCGTGATGCCCCAGATGATGCCGATGAGCAGAATCAGCCACGCAGGGCCGCCATAGGCAAAGCCCATGATCAGCGCGCATGTCCCGCTCACGGCGAGCGAAGCAATGGTGACGGCCGTGCGGCCGACACGGTCGGCAGCCCATCCGCCGGCGAGACAGCCGATGGCACCGCTCGCGATCACGAGAAAGGTCGCGATGCTCGCGCCGATCGGCGGTGACGCGCCATAGCGGAGCGCGAAGCTCGCGCCGAGAAATGTGCCGATCCAGGCCCACATGGCATAGAGCTCCCACATGTGGCCGAAGTAGCCGAGATTGGCGAGGCGCAGCGGCCGGCGGCGGAAGGCTTCCGTCGCATTGGCGAGGCGGAAGGGCGGCGCGGGCGCGCGGTTCGGACCGAGATCGACCCAGCGAATGAGCACCGCTCCGATGAGAGCGCACACGCCCGCGACGATGCACGGCACGCGCCAGTCAAGGCCGAGCGGCACGAAGAGATGCGGCATGGCCGAGCCGAGCGTGACCGCGCCGACAAGCAATCCAATCAGCAGACCGAGGTCGCCTTTCGCCCAAGTGGCGGCCATTTTCATGCCGACGGGATAGACGCCGGCCAGACAGAAGCCGGTGGCGAAGCGAAGCATGGGAACGGTTACGTCGGTCGGCTCGAAGAGGACGACGAGCAGACAAGCGATGCCGGCGATGGCAGCCGCGGTCATGAAGAGATTGCGCGGGTCATAGCGATCGGCGGCGCTGAGGAGCGCGCTCGTCAAGGTGCCCGCGACGAAGCCCGCCTGCACGCTGCTCGTCATCAGGCCTTCCTGGAAAGGCGTCAGCGTCCAGCCCTGGCGCATGGCGGCGAGCGATGCGGTGGTCGCAAACCATGTCGTCATGGCTGTGACCTGGGCCAGCAGCAGGAAGATCAGCGAGCGCGTTCGGGCTGTCGCATCGGCGCTCGCGGACATGACCTCAATCCTTTCGCTGTCGATGAGATTCGGGTGCGAAAATGCCGAAGGCCGCGCCGATGAGCACGAGGCCCGCCGCGCCTGAGAGGAGGGCAATAACCGGCCCATAAAGATCGGCAATGAAGCCGAGGGCAAGGGGGCCGACGACGTAGCCGATGTCGCCCGTCATGCGGAACGTGCTCATGGCGGCGGCATTCATGCCGGGCGGGGCGGAGTCGGCGGCATAGGCTGCGGGCGCCGCGCCACCGGCCGCGATCGCGATACCCCAGACGATGCAGGCGGCGACGAACCAGGAATAGGAGGGGGCAAAGCAGAAGAGCACCATCGAGAGGCCGCTGATGACGGTGACGGGCACGATCACGGCCTTGCGGCCGAACTTGTCGGCGAGCCAGCCTGCGGGATAGGAGGCGAACAGCCCGGCCACGCTGCCGAGCATCAACCCGAAGCCAATGGCAGTGACGGAAAGGCCGAGCCGCGCCGTCGCCAGGATGGGGATGATGGCGAAGAGGCCACCCGTGCGCACGACGGCATTCATCAGCGAGATGAGGCTCACGAGGACATAACCGACGTGGCGGGTCAAGGTGCGGATCTGAGCCACGAACGAGAGGCTCGGGGCGCCGCTCGCACTTGGTGCCCGCGCCATCTCGCGCGTCTCGCGCACGGCGAACCAGGCAACGACGGTCGCAAGGAAGCTGCCGAGCCCGGTGAAGACGAAGGGCGCGGCGAGCCCGAAGTGCTCGGCCAGCAGCCCGCCGGGAAAGGGGCCGATGCCGACGGAGAAGATGAACGTGCCCTGGTAGATCGCGATCATGCGCCCGCGGATCTCGGGTGTGCTGATGTCGGCGAGCACGACCTGTCCGGTCGTGAGCACGAGGCCGGCGCCGAAGCCCGCGACGAAGCGCGCGATGATGAATTCGGGATAGCTCGTCGCCAGGGCGCACCAGAGATTCCCGGCCGCCGAGACGAGACCGCCGATGGCGAGGCTCGGCCGCCGACCGACCCAGTCGGAGATCTGTCCCGCCGGGAGCGCCGAGAGGCAGCGCGCGAGCCCGTAGGCGGCGACGGCCATGCCGATTGCCGAAGCCGGAACGCCGAACGATTGCGCGTAGAGCGCCAGTGACGGCACCATGGCCCCGAAGCCGAGCTGGTTCACGGCAACGAGCACGCACATCCAGAGCAGTATGCGGCGTTCGAGCGACATGCGCTGACCGATCTCGCTCAGCCGTTGTCGCGAACGATCGTTTCGCCCTTGATGTTGTCCACGGTGACGTAGGACTCGTAATAGGTGATCACCGGCTCGGCGCCGAAGCGCACCTTGGCCTCGGCGCGCCATTCAGGGCTGAACCAGGCTTCGGCCGCTTCCCGCGATGTCCAGGTGTAGACGCCGCCTCCGCCAGCCTCGCCATTCAGGAAGTCCTTGCGCAGAAGCCCCTTGTCGCCGAGCGCGCGGAAGGTCGGCGCCGACTTCGTCTGTGCGGCGATTGCGGCTTCACGCGGGCGCTGGGGCATGGGGATCTGGACCACGGCGATAATCATTCCGTGCACTCCTGGGTGTGGCTTGGCGCGATTGCCGAAGCGATGAAGGGGCGACATCATAGATGCGGCCGCGACTCTGCCAAGCACGCGGCGGGAACGGGGGAAGAAGTGGTCCACTGCATTGACGATCGGCGCCGTCGGCGCAAGCGAGATCGGCTGGATGCCGCTCCCGGCGCCGCAACCGAGACCGGCGTCGTGCGCATGGCGCTTGCCTGGACGCGCCCGTGAACCGCGCCTTTCTGCCGATCCTGGCGACGCTCTATCTCCTCGGCTTCGCAAATCTTTTCCTGCGCCAGAGCTTCGGCGTCGTGGCGCCTGAGCTCGAGCGCGAGATGGCGCTTTCGCCTGCCGTTCTCTCGACGATCGCGAGCTCGCTTTTCTTCGCCTACGCGCTGATGCAGGTTCCGACAGGGATGCTGCTCGATCGCTTCGGCGGTCGCGTGGTGATGAGCACGATGCTCGTCTTCACGGCGATCGGGACTGCGCTCTTCGCGGCTGGCGGCTCAGCGGAGATGCTCACCTTGGCGCGCATCCTCATGGGCATCGGCACGGCCGGCGCTTTCACGGGGGCGTTCTATGTCTTGGTGAACTGGCTGCCGGCGGACCGCTTCGTGACGCAGACCGGGGCGCTCAACAGCTTTGCCGCGGTTGGTAATCTGTGCGCGACGGCGCCGCTTTCGGCGCTGATCGTGCTCATCGGATGGCGGCAAAGCTACTGGCTCTTTGCGGCGTGTGTCGCTGTACTGACGCTCGCGCTCGCGGTGATCGTACGCGACGCGCCGCCGGGGCACGTGCCGCGCACCACCAAGAAAGAGACATTCCGCGAGGTGCTGGCTGGCGTGCGCGAGGCCGTGCGGCAACCCGGCATGAAGCGCCTGCTCGTGGCGGGCTTGCCGATGTCCTTCTCGGGCGTGATCTCTGGTGTGTGGGGCGCACCCTATCTCAAGCACATTCATGCCCTCGACAACATCGAGCGTGGCAGCATCCTGTTGCTGATGGCGATCGGTGGCATCGGCGGGCACTACTTCTACGGTCGCGTCGCCCGCTACTTCAACACGCTGAAGTGGCCCATGCTCGTCGGCGGCACGATCATCCTTACCGTGGCGGCGCTGATGGCGCTCATGACGCGCCCGCCGCTGTGGCTCGTGACCACGCTCTTCGTGATCGCGAGCATCTGCAGCGCCTACCCGACGATCGTGATGACCCACGGCCGTGGTCTCGTACCGGCCCGGCTCTTGGGGCGCGGTGTCGCCGTTGCCAACATGGGCATCATGACGGCGATTGCGGGTGCGCAGTTCGTGTTCGGTTGGGTGGTCGGCATCTTTCCTGCCGTGGCTGGTGTGCCGCCGGAAATGGCCTACCGGACGGCGTTCGGCGTGCAGGCCGCGATGGCGCTCGTCGGCCTCGTCATTCTCGGCCCCATCCGCGACGTGCATCCGCGCGGGTGAGGGCGGTTATTTCAGGCCGCGCACTTCTCCAGCAGCGGCACGACCCAGTCGATGAAGATCTGCAGCCGGCGGGAGAGTTGCCGGCGCTGCGGATAGAGCAGGGTCATCGGCAAGGGCGGGGCACGATGCGCCGGCAGAACCTCGACCAGCGCGCCGGCCGCCATCGGCTCGCGCACGTCGTAGGCCGGGATTTGGATCATGCCGAGGCCGGCAAGGGCGCAAGCAATGTAGGCCTCGGCATTGTTGACGATGACCTGGCCGTGCATGGGGCGGCTTCGCAGAGCGCCGTCCTCCTGCCACTCCCAGTCCTCGATGCGTCCCGTCGAAGGGGAGGCGTAGAGGACGGCCTGATGATCGTCGAGATCGGCTGGCGTGTGCGGCGTACCACGCGCTGCGAGATAAGCCGGGCTCGCGCAGTTGATGAGCTCGAGGTTGGCAATGCGGCGCGCGATCAAGGTGGAATCGCCGAGCGGGCCGACACGGATGGCGCAGTCGACGTTCTCCTCGACGAAGTTGACGATGCGGTCGGTGATGCCGAGATCGATCTGCAGTTGGGGAAAACGCGCGAGGAACGCCGGAAGCGCGGGCGCAATGATCAGGCGGCCAATGCGGCCCGGAACGTCCACGCGCAGCTTGCCGCCGACGTCTGACGAGGACTGACGGAAGAGGCCTTCGGTTTCCTCCACATCGGCGAGGAGCCGCTGGCAGCGCTCGAGGAAGGCGATGCCGTCGTTCGTCAGCGAGACGCGCCGTGTGGTTCGGTTGAGCAGGCGAGCGCCAACACGCGCCTCGAGATCCCGGATGGCCGTCGAGATCGAGGAGCGCGGCAAGCCGAGTGAGTTCGCGGCCACCGTGAAGCTCGCGCACTCGGCGACCCGGACATAGATGCGGAAGAGGTCGATGCGGTCCACGAAGCCAGCCTATTGTTCGAGATTTGCGATCAGTTTTGTTCAAACACGGCGATTTATGCAATGCGCAACAACTGTGTAACGTCATCTCCGACGCGGTCGCGCAGCGCGGCTGCCATGTTTCAGGAGATGGAGCGATGGCGGATCACAGCATCAAGGGAAAGACGGCCCTCATTGCGGGTGGGGCGAAGAACCTGGGCGGCCTGATCGCGCGCGATCTGGCGGCGCACGGGGCGAAGGCAGTTGCCATCCACTACAACAGTGCGGCCTCCAAAGCCGCCGCCGATGCCACGGTCGCTGACGTGAAGGCGACGGGCGCTGCGGCGTACGCCTTTCAGGCGGACCTGACCGGAGCTGCGGCCATGGAGAAGCTGTTCGTGGACGCAAAGGCGGCCATGGGCGGCATCGACATCGCGATCAATACCGTCGGCAAGGTGCTGAAGAAGCCGATTGCCGAGATTTCCGAGGCCGAGTTCGACGAGATGAGCGCCGTCAACTCCAAGTCGGCCTTCTTCTTCATCAAGGAAGCCGGCAAGAGCCTCAACGACAATGGAAAGCTGGTAACGCTGGTGACATCGCTGCTCGGCGCTTTCACGCCCTTCTACGCCGCTTATGCCGGTGGGAAGGCGCCCGTCGAGCACTACACACGCGCCGCGGCAAAGGAGTTCGGGGCTCGCGGCATCTCCGTCACGGCCATAGGTCCCGGGCCGATGGACACGCCCTTCTTCTATCCAGCCGAGGGCGCAGATGCGGTCGCCTATCACAAGACCGCTGCGGCGCTCTCGCCCTTTTCCAAGACCGGCCTGACCGACATCGAGGACATCATCCCGTTCATTCGCCTGCTGGCATCGGACGGCTGGTGGATGACCGGACAGACGATCCTGGTGAACGGCGGCTACACCACGAAGTGAGGGCGCACAAGCCCGGTTCTTCTACGCCCAAGGCAGACCTTGACCTTGACGTGGTGCGATCGTATTGCACGCGACGGTTGATTTATCCGTTGTCTTACTAGGAAAGCGCATGCATACGGTTATTGTGACGGCCGCTGGCCTCGTATTGCTCGGAATGTTCCTCCTCCTCGCGCGCTTCTGGGCCTCCGATCGCGGCATCCTCGCGGTCGGCGCCAAAGCCTTCATTCCAGTATGGCTGGCGCTAACGCTGGTGAACCTCTGGATCGGCGTCCGCTACGCGGGCTACACTCTGCTCCAAGAGCTGCCGATCCTGGTGATCACCTTCGGTATTCCGGCCGCGGCGGCGCTCTTGGTCATAAAGCGAACCGGAGGGCGCAGACGCCCCTGAGAAGAAGATAATGGCTGCAGAGGCGCACGGCCCGGACCTCGTGAAGATCGTTGCGCTGCTCGGGGCGGCGGTTGTTGCCGTTCCGCTCTTCAAGCGCCTCGGGCTCGGCTCGGTGCTCGGCTATCTCGCGGCCGGGCTCGCAATCGGCCCGTTCGGCCTCGGACTCTTCTCGGATCCGCAGGCCATCATCCATGTCGCCGAGCTCGGCGTCGTGATGTTCCTCTTCATTGTCGGCCTAGAAATGGAGCCCTCACGCCTCTGGGGTCTCAGGCGCGAGATCTTCGGGCTCGGAGCGCTGCAGGTCGGCACGTGCAGCGTGCTGTTGTCCCTCGTCGGCATAGTCCTCGGCTTTCCGCTCGGCGTGTCTTTCATCGCTGCGGCCGGGTTCGTCCTCACGTCGACGGCGATCGTCATGCAGGTGCTCGAGGAGCGCGGCGATCTCTCGACGCCCAAGGGCCAGCGCATGGTCTCCGTGCTGCTGCTCGAGGACCTCGCCATCGTGCCGTTGCTGGCGCTCGTTGCGTTCCTCGCGCCCGGCGGCGCCGACGCAACGCTGATGGACCGCGTGACGGCAGTCGGGATCGGCATTGCCTCGATTGCCGCGCTGATCGTCGTCGGGCGCTACCTGCTCAATCCCATGTTCAGCCTGCTCGCGAATGCCAAAGCGCGCGAGATACTGACGGCGGCGGCGCTGCTCGTCGTGCTCGGCTCGGCGCTGGCTCTGCAACTCGGCGGGCTGTCGATGGCCATGGGGGCGTTCCTCGCGGGCGTGCTGCTATCGGAATCCTCCTTCCGTCACCAGCTCGAAGCCGACATCGAGCCCTTTCGCGGACTGCTGCTCGGGCTCTTCTTCCTCGGCGTCGGCATGGCGCTCGACCTTGGCGTCATCGCCAATAACTGGCGGCTCGTGCTGATCAGTGTCGTCTCTTACATGGTGCTGAAGTTCAGCGGCATCTATGTGGTTGCACGGCTCCTGAGGACCGGGCATCGCGAGGCCATCGAGCGCGCCGTGATCATGGCCCAAGGCGGCGAGTTCGCCTTCGTTCTCTATGCAGCCGCGACGAGCGTCGGCCTTCTCACGGGCGAGAAGAATGCCGTCCTGACCGCGGTGATCATCATTTCGATGGTGCTGACGCCGCTGATGATCATTCTGCATGATCGTTTGATGCCGCCGATGGCGCAGTCCATGGATGGTGTCGAGATCGCCCGAGGTCTCTCCGGCAATGTGCTGATCATCGGCTTCGGCCGCTTCGGGCAGATCGTCAGCCAGCCGCTGCTGG
Organism: Hyphomicrobium sp. CS1BSMeth3; assembly: GCF_900117415.1. GTDB lineage: Bacteria > Pseudomonadota > Alphaproteobacteria > Rhizobiales > Hyphomicrobiaceae. The sequence goes on along the minus strand of NZ_FPEI01000004.1, from coordinate 651,458 downwards.
CGCGCGGCCATACGATCTCGTTCATCGAGACGGACACCGAGAGCATCAGAGATGGTGCGGAATTCGGCTTCAAGGTGCACTACGGCGACGGCACGCGCCTCGACGTCCTGCACGCAGCGGGCGCGGGGAACGCGCGTGCCATCATCATCGCCATCGACAAGCGGGAGGCGACGACGAGGATCGCGGAGATCTGCAAGGCCGAGTTCCCGCTGGTGCCGGTCTTTGCGCGCTCGTTCGATCGCACGACGTCGCTCGAGCTCGTCCAGGCGGGTGTGGACTACCAGATCCGGGAAACTTTCGAGTCGGCACTGGCAATGGCGGAGGAGGCCCTCGTCAGGCTGGGGTGCGACCAGACGGATGCCGCGGACGTGATCGTCGAGTTTCGCCGGCGCGATGCCGAGCGCTTCGAGCTCGAGGCCAGTGGCGGACTTTATGCCGGTCGCGCGCTCCTCATAGGCAATATTCCGATCTCGCAGCGCCGCGGAGAGGAAACTGCCGATGCTGGCCATACTCTCGGCAAATCAGTGAGCTAAGGGCCGCCCGGATAGAGAGCCCGTGTGGCGCGGGTGTGCGAGGAGCGGAGGGAGATCGGCAGCATGGCTGGCTGGCGGCTGCGGGCATTTCGGGCCTGCGCAGGAGCACTTCTTTTTGCGCTGGCGCTCGCCGGCGCGTCTCTCGCGGCAGCCGCGCAGCGCATTCCCGACGACCTCGCGGCACGTCTCAACGAGCGCCAGATCGCGGCCTATCGCGCCTATCTCGCCGCACGCGCACCCTTCGATCGGCGGCTCGACGCCTACTGGGCGGAAGTGGATACGTTGCGCGAGGGGCGGCGTCGCAAGCGGGCAGGCGGCGTTCCTTTGGCGGTGGCGGACTACGTCTCGGAGCATCCGCCGCAGTACGAGGGCCCGCCCATGCCGGCGGATGTCGCGAAGATCATCGCGGACCTGCGCCCGCCGAAGCCCGATACGGAGATCGCCGGTCTCCATGATTTTCTGGCGGCGGCAAAATCCGAGTACGGCTATGTGCCGGCCGCTGTCGCCGAGCGCGAGTTCAAACGGCGTTATGCGCTGGAGGCTCTGCGCGTCGGGCTCAGCAAGGCACAGGTCATCGACGTCTACTCACTGGAGACCGGCGGCCGCGGTGTCTACGACATGCAGGCCGGCATCGATCCGGAGACGCGAAAGGGCCGGCCGATCTCGACGGCGCTTGGCTATGCGCAGCTCCTCGCCGGCAACTCGGTGAACGAGGTCGCGAAGCACGGCGGCACGTTCATCAACCGGCTCGAAGACATGGCGCGGGCACGCGGCGTCTCGCCGGGGCGCGCCGCGTACCTCAAGCGCAAGGCCGCGACCGTGCGCAAGATGGTGCGCGCGGCGAAGTCGGTACCTTACCAATGGGGGCGCCACGTGGCGCTTGGCAACACGCCGCGCGGGCAGGGCATCCACGCGCTGAACCTCGATCCCGACATTGGGCCATGGCTGCAGGTCATCAAGCTCAGGGGTGTGCTGGACCATGGCCTGCAGGCGGGCCGCACGTCGCTTTCGGGCCCGGAGCTCGAGCTGATGAACCTCGCCGGACCGGGTACGGGCCTCGAGATGATGACGCCGATCGGGCGGCGGATGCCGACGACGAATTTCTTCACCCGCGCCGCCTATGGCCGCAACACCATTGTGCGCGAGAAGAACGGCGCCGAGCTGCTGGCGGCGCTGGAGCAGCGCATGCGCATCAACGAGAAGCGCGCTGGTGCCGTCGAGTTCGCGCGCATCTTCGATGAGATCGCCCGCGAGCGCAGGTAGGCACCGCGGCGGCGCCTTTTCCATCAGCCGGCGGGATTGCGCAGGCGCCCAAACCGACTATTGTGCGGTGCAGTATCCGCACTGACTTTCCCACAAGGACGCTCCATGGCCACCGCCCAACGCGCCGCCGCGCCCTCGACATCTGCGACCAATCTCGACGCCTGCGCCAGCGCGCTTGCGGCTGCGGAGCGGCTCCTGCAACTCGCGCGGAGTGCGGTCGGCACGAAGTCTGCAGCGGCGGGGCGCAGCGACAGCGCGCAGCACGCGCTGCACGGCCTCGCGTGGCTTGCGACGTACGTCGAGGCGCTGCGGCAGATGCTCGGCTGGGCGCAGCGTCTCGAAGCCGACGGCCGGGCCGGCGAGATGGAGCGCCTGCTGGTCGGTGCGGCCTTCGGCGAGTACCTCGCGCAGATCGGCGGCGGCATTCCCATGAGCCAGGGCGAGATCGTGCGCCCAGGGCAGCTCGGCATTCCCGCAGCCGAGGTCGCGCGCTTCCTCGCCGAGCCGGCTGTGGCCGAGCTTGTCGAGAACGGCTTCTCCGATGATGTGAAGGTGCGGATTGCTGCGCTCATCGCTGACCAGCCGGGTGCGACGACCTTCGGCGATACCGGCATGGACGAGACGCTCGCCGCCATGCGCGAGGAAATGCGCAAGTTCGCCGTCGAGAAGGTGATCCCGCACGCGCACGAGTGGCATCTGGAGAACCAGTACATCCCTCTCGATGTCATTGCCGAGATGAGCGCCATGGGCGTGTTCGGCCTGACGATCCCGGAGGAGCACGGCGGGCTCGGGCTCGGCAAGGAGAGCATGTGCCTCGTCTCGGAGGAGCTTTCGCGCGGCTATATCGGCGTTGGCTCGCTCGGCACGCGCTCGGAGATCGCGGGCGAGCTGATCCTCCAGAACGGCACGGACGAGCAGAAGGCGAAGTATCTCGGTGCCATCGCCTCGGGCGAGATCCTGCCGACGGCGGTCTTCACCGAGCCCAATACGGGCTCTGATCTGGCCTCGCTCAAGACGCGCGCCGAGAAGCACGGCGATGTCTACAAGGTCTATGGCCAGAAGACCTGGATCACGCATCCCGTGCGCGCGGACGTCATGACGCTGCTCGTGCGCACGAACCCGAATGAGCCCGGCTACAAGGGCCTTTCCATGCTGCTCGCGGAGAAGCCGCGCGGGAGCGACGAGAATCCGTTCCCGGCCGAGGGTATGACGGGCGGCGAGATCGAGGTGCTCGGCTATCGCGGCATGAAGGAGTTCGACATTTCCTTCGATGGCTTCGAGGTGCCGGCGAGCCAGCTTCTCGGCGGCGCCGAAGGCCAGGGCTTCAAGCAGCTCATGGCGACCTTCGAATCGGCACGCATCCAGACGGCGGCGCGCGCCGTCGGCGTTGCCCAGTCGGCGATGGATCTCGCGCTCAAGTATGCGCTGGAGCGCGTGCAGTTCGGCAAGCCGATCTACTCCTTCCCGCGCGTCGCCAACAAGATTGCGATGATGGCCGTCGAGACCATGATCGCGCGCCAGATCACCTACTACGCCGCGCGCGAGAAGGACGAGGGCCGGCGCTGCGATCTCGAAGCGGGCATGGCCAAGCTGCTCGCCGCGCGCATTGCCTGGGCGAACGCGGACAACGCGCTGCAGATCCACGGCGGCAATGGTTTCGCGCTCGAATATCCGGTGTCGCGCGTGCTCTGCGATGCCCGCATTCTGAACATCTTCGAGGGCGCGGCCGAGATCCAGGCCCAGGTCATTGCCCGGCGGTTGCTCGAAGGGGCCAACTGATCGAGCACAATGGCGTGAGCGGCTGTGCCGCGTTTCGCGATCTGCTATCCTGCCAAGGATAGCCAGAAGGTGATCGTCATGCTGCACGCAGGCGTCGTCGCTCCCGCAAACACAGCACTCTATCCTCCGACCATCGTACCGCCGGAAAAGCCGATCGCGCTCAAGCGGGCGCTTGTCGAATACGTGCGCAATCCGCTGCGCGTAATCTCGCGCCCGGTCTATGAAGAGCCGATGGTCGTGTTCGAGCCGGCTCCGGGACGGCTCGTCGTCTGGGTGACGCGGCCCGATCTCGTCGAGCAGGTGCTGATTACCGGCGCTGACAAGTTCCAAAAAACGGATGTCGAGCGGCGCGTGCTCGGCGGCAGCCTCGGTGATGGTGTGCTGACGTCGGTCGGCGCGCATTGGCGCTGGCAGCGGCGCACGATGGCGCCACTCTTCCGGCACCAGGAGATCCTGACCTATGTGCCCGAGATGTCGGCGGCGGCCGAGGTGCTTGCCGCTCAGTGGCGTCGAGGCGGCTCCCGCGTGCGCGCCATTGATGCGGATATGATCGACGTCACGTTCGACGTCATCGCACGCACGATGCTGACGGGCGGCGTGCCGGCTGAAGCCGAGCTGATCAAGCGCGAGGGTACGGCCTTTCTCGCCAACAGCTCATGGGAGCTCGCCTGGGCGCTGATGAAATTCCCCTCGTGGCTGCCACATCCCGGAACCTGGACCCGGCGGCGCGCCGGGCGCCGGCTACGTCAGGCCGTCGGCAATATCGTCGCGCGGCGTCAGGCCGAAGGCGCGGGTGGCAACGATCTCCTCGGGCGTTTGCTCGCAGCACGTAATCCCGAAAGCGGCGCGCCCATGGGTGATGAAGATGTCATCAGCAATCTGCTGACGCTGCTGGAAGCCGGACATGAAACGACGGCGCGCGCTCTCACATGGGGGCTCTATCTGCTGGCGCGGGCGCCCGAATGGCAGGAGCGCGTGCGGGCAGAGGTCATAGCTGTCGCCGGCAATGCGCCGATCGAAGCCGCGCACATCCCGCGCCTTGCGATCACCGATCGCGTCATGAAGGAAGCCATGCGGCTCTATCCGCCGGCGCCGGTTATCGTGCGGACGCCGACGAGCGAAGCCAGGATCGGCGATGTCACTATTCGCCCGCGCGCGCAGGTCGTGATCCCGATCTATGCCATTCACCGTCACCGCAAGCTGTGGGATGACCCGGACCGCTTCGATCCCGATCGCTTCCTTCCCGAGCGCGAGAAGGTCATGCCGCGTGCGCAATACATGCCCTTCGGTGCGGGGCCACGCATCTGCCTCGGCATGTCGTTCGCGCTGGTCGAGGCCGTAGTGCTGCTCGCGACATTCATCCGCGCCGCGCGCTTTGATTGGGACGGCCGGCACCTGCCCGAGCCCGTCAGCCGTGTCACGCTCCGGCCCAAAGGCGGGATGCCGCTCGGCGTCATGCCCCTGCCGTCATAGGCGCGCGACCTTCAGGTCCCGACCTTGAGGTCGGCAGGCGAAATCAGCACGGAGAACGCCTCGCACCAGATGATGACGCTTGCATATTTGCTGATGTCCGTGCCGGCAGGGATCGCGTAGCGCTGGCTGCCCTTGAAAGCCCGGAGGCGCCCGAGGTCGACGAACATCTGCCCCTTGAGATCCCCCGAACGGCGGAACTCAGCCTTGGGCACGAGATAGACATGGTACTTGGGTCCTGGACCGACCTCGAAGCTGTCTTCCAGGAAGATGTTGTCGCGCCTGACGGTGACCGCGCCTTTTCCCCAGTGCACGGGATCGGAGGGATCGGCGTGGATGAACGTTCCGCGCGCGACGACCGGCGCCGTCATGTCCGCCTGGGTAAGCGTCTCGGCGGCGGTGGGTGGCGGGAAGATGTGTGGAAAGAAGAAAATGCCGGCCGCAAAGCCGAAGCCAGTGCCGAGCACGCCGCCGAGCAGAAATGCGATCAGCCATCGCGCCACGTCGATATCTCCCGCAGAATGAACTCCGGTCGAACTTAGGGGATCGAGAGGAGGCGCGCCACGCGCCCGGATCGGCTAACCTGCGCGGCAGGTTCAATTCTCCGCGAGACCATGATGCCCCCGAGCGAGCCTTCTTTCACTATCGGCATAGAAGAGGAGTACCACCTCGTCGACGTGCGCACGCGTGCGCTGGCAACGGAGGCGCCGGCAGGTTTCTTAGAGGACTGCGAGCGTGCGCTCGGTCCGCAGGTCTCGCCCGAGTTCCTGCGCTCGCAGATCGAAGTGGGCACGCGCCCCTGCCGGACGCTCGGCGAGGCCTCGGCGGATCTCAAGCGGCTGCGCGCCGGCATTGTCGCAAGCGCCGCGCGCCACGGTCTCGCGCCGATCGCGGCGTCGACGCATCCCTTCGCGCGCACGGGGCAGGCCCCTCATACGGACCGCGAGCGCTATCACACCCTGGCGCGCGATCTTGCCGGTGTCGGCCGTCGCCTCCTCATCTCTGGGATGCACGTCCACATCGGCATCGAGGACGACGAGCAGCGCATCGACCTGATGAACCAGCTCCGCTACTTCCTCCCGCACCTCCTCATACTGTCGACCTCCTCGCCGTTCTGGGAGGGCGAAGACACGGGCCTCAAGAGCTGGCGCCTCGCGATCTTCCGCGAGCTGCCGCGCACGGGCCTGCCGGGGCGCTTCAACAGTTGGGACGAGTATCGCCAGACCGTCGAAGTGCTCGTGCGCGGCAAGGTCATGGAGGACGCCTCGAAGATCTGGTGGGACCTGCGGCCCTCCGCCCGCTTCCAGACCCTCGAGATGCGAATCACCGACGTCTGCACGCGGCTCGAGGATGCGGTGACCGTCGCAGCGCTCTTCGTCTGTCTTGCGCGGATGCTCCATCGGCTGCGCCGCAACAACCAGAGCTGGCGCACCTATCCGGTCTTTCTTCTGGAGGAGAACCGGTGGCGGGCGCAGCGCTATGGCCTGCAGGGTTCGCTCTTCGACTTCGGGCGCGGCGAGCTCGTTCCGTACGCGGATCTGCTAGAGGAAATTCTGGCAATCATTCATGAGGATGCGGTGGCGCTCGGCTGTCTGGAAGAGGTCCAGGGTGCGCGCCGTATTCTTGCCGAAGGCACGAGTGCGGACCGCCAACTCGCCTGCTTCGCGCGTGCCATCGAAAGCGGGGCCACGCACCAGGAAGCCCTGAATGCCGTCGTCGATCATCTTGCTGCGGAGAGCTGTCGCGGAACGTGACAGTTTCTTGACTGGACTATGCAGAAATCTTAAGCATGGGAGTGCGTTGTCCAAGGGCTAAAGCTCATGTTTTTGCTCAAGGATGCGGAGGTCGTTGCTGCTGGAAGCACGCGCAACGTGTACCGCCATCCTGATGATCCGAACCTGTTGATCAAAGTGATCCGGCCCTCGGCGGTCAAGGAGCGCTTCGAGCGTGGTGCGCCTTGGTACAAGCTCAACGTCAAGCGCCGCCGTTATCGGCATCTTATTGCCTATCTGCGCGAGATCCGTGAACAGATTGCCGTCCACGCCACGGGCAGTGAGCACCCGCCGTTCCTTCAGAAGATCGTCGGCGTCGTCGAGACCGACATGGGCATGGGCTTCGTCGTCGAAGCCGTGAGGGGGCGGGATGGTGCCTACGCCCCGACTGTCGCGGAGCTCATCCAGCGGGGCGAGATGGACCAGTCGGCCTGGGACAAGCTCGGGACGTTCTTCCAGGATCTCATGAACTCACCGGTGATCGTCGCCGATCTCCATCCCTCGAACGTCGTCCTCGGCTATACGCCGGAGCATGGGGACCACTTCGTGCTCATCGACGGGATCGGGTTCAAGAACATCATCCCGATCGTGCGCATGAGCGCGCGCGCCAACCGCTGGAGCAAGTCGCGCAAGGTTAAGCGGCTTCGCACCGCCGTCGAGGCGCAGGTCGCCCGCGTTGCTGCGGGGGAAACCATGGTCGAGGAAAGCAGGCCGAAGGGGGCCGTTCGCCGGTCAAATCTTGCCGGTAAAGGCAGAACTCTGATCATTACCCTTGCCGGGCTCTAGCCGGCCAGCGATCTCAACCGGAGCGATGCAGCTTCGCCACACTTCGCGGAAGCGCCGAGGTTTCGGCGCTGGCCAATTTGAGATTTCTGCGTCAAAAATCGTGCCGCGGGCGACGGATATCCCGGCGGACTGCCGTTAATTCGTTCAGGTGCTCTGTTTGCGCAGGCCGCCGGGGCGGCTAGAATTGCTTGAGCGTACACCCGTCGGGTTTGCCAGACTGTCGCTTTCTCGTGCGACAGACGGGCGGGGCTGCAATCCCTAGGCATGGGCGAGAGACGATGCAGAAATGCTTTCGGCACCGAGGGAGCGAGCGCGCAATGTTGCCGCTTGGCGCACTGCTGGTCGCCCTTGCGCTGACGGCATGCGATCGGCCGCAGGCTCAGAACAAGAGCCAGCAGGCAGCGCCGCCTCCTGCCGTCACGACGAGCCAGCCTGTCGTGAGTGAGCTCGTCGAGTGGGACGAGTACACGGGCCGCTTCGAGGCCGTTGCGAGCGTCGAGGTTCGTGCGCGCGTGTCCGGCTACGTCGACAGGATCGCCTTCGTCGATGGCCAGGCGGTGAAGAAGGGCGATCTTCTGTTCGTGATCGACCCGCGCCCCTTCGAGCGCGCGCTCGCCCAGGCCCAGGCCGAGCTCGAGCAGGCGCGCACGAAAGCGCAGAACTCTGCACTGGATGTCGAGCGCGGCAAGCCGCTCCTCGAGCGCAAGGTCATGTCGGAGAAGATGTTCGACGATCGCGCGAACCTGCTGAGGGAGGCCGAGGCCGCGGTCAAGGTCGCGGATGCCAAGGTCGCGACTGCCGAACTCGAACTCGCCTTCACGCGTATCACCGCGCCGATCGACGGCCGCATGAGCCGCGCCACTGTGAGCCTCGGGAGCTGGATCTCGGCGGGTGGCACGGCCAACGCGACATTGCTCACGCTGCTCGTGACGCAGGATCCGATCCACATCTATTTCGACATCAGCGAGAACAATTACATCAAGTACAAGCGCATGGCGGAGCTGGGCGCGCTTGGGGGCAAGGACGGTAAGGGTGCCGACGTCGAGGTCGCGCTGCCCGACGAGACGGCGTTCGCGCACGGCGGCAAGCTCGACTTCGTCGACAACCGTCTCGATCCCGGCACGGCAACGATGCGCGCCCGCGCCATTCTCGCCAATGGCAAGCAGATATTCTCGCCGGGCATGTTCGCGCGCGTCCGGCTTGCGGGTACGCCGCTGAAATCGACCGTCCTCCTGCCGGATGCTGCGATCGGCACGGACCAGGCCAACAAGTTCGTGCTCGTCGTTGCCGAGGATGGAATGGTCTCTCGGCGCAATGTACAGCTCGGGCCGCTCCATCAGGGGCTTCGCATCGTTCGCCAGGGCGTCGGCCCGCAGGACTGGGTTGTCACGAGCGGTCTTCAGCGCGCGCGTCCAGGGCAGAAGGTGACGGCCAATCGCGAGACGTTGCGCCTCTCCGCTGTCCGTCCCGCTGCGAGCGACGCGCCGGTCAGTCGGTAAGCACCTTCGGGCTCTTGTCGCCGACCGCGCCGTCTGCATGGAGCTGGCAGCACGGCTGCAGCATTCGGCCTTGACAGCGGCGGCCTGCCGGCTGGCTTATTGAGCGCGCTAAATCGCCGCCAGCCTCCACGGACCGAATGCTCTCATGACAACGCCACGCCTCTTCACGCCGCTCGCCATCCGCGATGTGACGTTCAAGAACCGCATCGTCATCGCGCCTATGGCGACATACTCGGCAGTGGATGGCATTGCCCAGGATTGGCACCTCGCTCATCTCGGCCGCTTCGCTCTCGGTGGCGCAGGCTGCGTCATGGTCGAGGCGACGGCGGTGACGGACCAGGGACGTATCACCAATGGCGATCTCGGCATCTGGTCGGCCGAGCACGCAAGGCCCCTGAAGCGCATCGCCGCTTTCATGAAGCAGCAGGGGACGATCCCGGCGATCCAGCTCGCGCACGCCGGCCGCAAGGGCTCCATGCAGCGGCCCTGGCACGGCAATGGCGCGCTCACGGCGGAGGATCTCGCGCGCGGAGACAAGACCTGGCCCATCGTGTCGGCCGTCGCCGAGCCGATGGCGCCTGGCTATATCGTCCCGCAGGCATTGAGCGTTGCCGATATTGGCCAGCTCGTGCAGGACTGGGCGGCTGCGGCCGGGCGGGCCGTCGATGCCGGCTTCGAGATGATCGAGATCCACAATGCGCACGGCTATCTCGCGCATCAGTTTCTCTCGCCGCTCTCGAACAAGCGCAATGACGCCTATGGCGGCGACTTCGCCGGCCGCACGCGCTTTCCGCTCGAGATCGCGGAGGCCGTCCGCAAGGCCATTCCGAAGGGGATGCCGCTTTTCCTGCGTGTCTCTGCCGTCGATGGCATCGATGGCGGCTGGACCATGGACGATACGGTTGCCTACGCGAAGGCGCTCAAGGCGCGCGGCGTCGACGTGATCGATTGTTCGTCCGGCGGTCTCGTCGGCTCGGCGACGGCAGCGCGCGTGAAGCGCTCGTGGGGCTTCCAGGTGCCCTATGCCGAGCGCGTGCGCCGCGAGGCTGGGATCATGTCCATGGCGGTCGGCCTGATCGTCGAGCCGGCGCTCGCCGAAGACATCCTGCAGAAGGAGCAAGCCGATCTCATCGCGATCGGGCGTGAGGCGCTGGTCAATCCCTGCTGGCCGCAGATGGCCGAGGTGGCGCTCGGGCGGGCGATGAAGGACGCGCTCGACGGCTGGACGGTGCAGTATGGCTGGTGGCTCAAGTTGCGCGAGCGCACGATCGCCGACATCCGCGCCGACGAGGCGCGGTAGGATTAGAAGAATGATGGGCAGGACACGCTAGGGAGGCGCGAAGCCATGAAGCTGATGATGTTCAAGAAGGGTGCCGGAGAAGCTCTCGGCGTCGTCGAGGGTGATAGCGTCATCGAGGTCGGCTCGGCAGGAGCGAACCTCTACGACGTGATTGTGGGGGGGCCGTCAGCCCTCGCGGCGGTGAAGGCTGCCGCAGCCAAGGGGACGAAGCAGCCGCTCGCCTCCGTGAAGCCGGCGCTGCCGATCGCGCGGCCGGGCAAGTTCCTCTGCATCGGTCTGAATTATGCGGCCCACGCTGCCGAAGGTGGCCACGCGACGCCGACCTACCCGGCGCTGTTCCCACGCTTCCACTCCTCGCTCGTTGCCGCCGGCGAGCCGGTCATTCGGCCGAAAGAGTCCATCCAGCTCGATTATGAGTGCGAGCTGACGATCGTGATCGGCAAGGGTGGTCGCCATATCCCGGAGAGCAAGGCGCTCGATCACGTCTTCGGCTATACGCTGTTCAATGACGTCTCGGTGCGCGACTTCCAGCGCAAGGGCGCGCAGTGGACGCCGGGCAAGAACTTCGACGGCACTGGCCCGCTCGGTCCGGTGGTGGTCACGGCCGACGAGCTGCCGCCCGGCGCCTCGGGCCTGCGCATCTGCACCCGGGTGAACGGCGAGACCATGCAGGACAGCAATACGTCCGACATGATCTTCTCGACGGCGAAGATCGTCGCGATCATCTCCGAGTTCATGACCCTCGAGCCGGGCGACCTCATTGCCACCGGCACGCCCTCGGGCGTCGCCCATGCGCGCAAGCCCCCGGCCTGGATGAAGGCGGGCGACAAGGTCGAGGTGGAGGTCGAGAAGATCGGCATCCTGGCGAACCCGATCGTCGACGCGGCGTAGGCCGCATTTCGGCGGGCCCTGTCAACATATCAGGCTATTCGCCGAGAACATGCGGGCTGCGGCAGATCGGGCCTAGTGTCCCCATTCCGAAGTTCGCCAGTGTCCAGCCCGGGGGAGGAGCGAACTTCGGAATGTGAAGGGACACTAGATTCATGGGTTTACTAGTGCGATTCAGATCGTGAAATTCGCTAGGGAGACATGTCGCCACTGTGGGCGAATTTCACGATCATCGCACTAGCATACCGCGGCGCACCACGCTAAAGAGTGCGGCGACCGTGTGGCGCGCCGCACGGGCCCCGCCTGATTCCTCGCGCAGAAACGGGACGCGAATGGCCAAGAAGCTGATCATCGACGGCACCGAGATCGAGGTCGAGGACGGGATTACGCTTCTCCAGGCATGTGAGCAGGCAGGGATCGAAGTTCCTCGTTTCTGCTACCACGAGCGCCTGTCCATTGCCGGCAACTGCCGCATGTGCCTTGTCGAGGTCGTGGGGATGCCGAAGCCGCAGGCCTCCTGCGCCCTCGGCGTGAATGACCTGCCGCCCAACCGCGACGGCACGCCCAAGGTCATCAATACCCGCTCGCCCATGGTGAAGAAGGCGCGCGAGGGGGTGATGGAATTCCTGCTGATCAACCACCCGCTGGATTGCCCGATCTGCGATCAGGGCGGCGAGTGCGATCTCCAGGATCAGGCCATGGCCTTCGGCAAGGGCGGCACACGCTATGTCGAGAACAAGCGCGCCGTCGACGAGAAGTACCTGGGCCCGCTCATCAAAACGATGATGACGCGATGTATCCAGTGTACGCGCTGCGTCCGCTTCATGACCGAGGTCGCGGGCGTCGAGGAACTCGGCGCCATCGGCCGCGGCGAGGATATGGAGATCACGACGTACCTCGAGCAGGGGATGATGTCGGAGCTCTCCGCCAACGTCGTCGACCTCTGTCCGGTCGGCGCGCTGACGCATCGGCCCTGGGCCTTCAACGCGCGTCCCTGGGAGATGCGCAAGACCGAATCGATCGACGTCATGGACGCGCTCGGCGCTGCCATCCGCGTCGACACGCGCGGCCGCGAGGTCATGCGCATCCTGCCGCGCAACAACGATGCGGTGAACGAGGAGTGGATCACCGACAAGACGCGCCACGTCGCTGATGGCCTCAGGACGCAGCGGCTCGATCACGCCTACGTGCGCCGCAATGGCCGCCTCGAGCCCGCAACCTGGACCGAGGCGCTCGATCTCGTCGCGAAAAAGCTCACCGGGACGGCGCCCGAGCGGATCGGCGCCATTGCCGGTGATCTCTGTGGCGCGGAGGAGATGTTCGCGCTCAAGTCGCTGCTTGCCGCGCGCGGTGTCGCCAATCTCGACTGTCGCCAGGATGGCGCCAAGCTCGATCCGGCGCTCGGCCGCGCGAGCTATCTCTTCAATTCCGCGATCGAGAGTATCGAGAAGGCGGATGCGATCCTGCTCGTCGGGACGAACCCGCGCCTCGAATCGGCCGTGCTCAACGGGCGCATTCGCAAGCGCTGGCGCCACGGCGGCGTCAGCATCGGTCTCGTCGGCGCGCCCGCCGACCTGACCTACGGCGCCGACCATCTCGGCACGAGCCCGGACACGCTCATCGAGATCGCCGAAGGCAAGAGCGCCTTCTCGGGAATTCTCCGCCAAGCCCAACATCCCATGGTAATCGTCGGCATGGGCGCTGCGGCGCGTCCCGATGGCGCCGCCGTCCTCGCGCTTGCCGCCAGGATCGCGCGCGATGCCATGGCGGGCAAGGATGCGGGCTGGAATGCCTTCAACGTGCTGCACACGGCAGCGTCGCGCGTCGGCGGGCTCGATCTCGGCTTCGTGCCGGGCAAGGGCGGGCTCGATGTGCCCGGCATGATGGCCGCGGCCAACGAGGGCCGCCTCGACGTGCTTTATCTGCTCGGCGCCGACGAGATCGACATGAACCGCCTGGGCAAGGCGTTCGTGATCTACCAGGGCAGCCACGGCGATGCCGGCGCGCACCGCGCGGATGTGATCCTGCCGGGCGCGACCTACACCGAGAAGGATGCCACCTACGTCAATCTCGAGGGCCGAGCGCAGATGACGGCGAAGGCCGCCTTCGCGCCGGGCGAGGCGCGCGAGGACTGGACGATCCTGCGCCAGCTCTCGGCCGTCATGGGGGCGACGCTGCCCTTCGACGACATGCGCCAGCTCCGCGCGCAGATGTTCAAAGCGGCGCCGACGCTCGCAGCACTCGATTCAGTCTCGCCGGCGGCAGCCAGTGGCGTCGAGCGCCTTGCCGAGCGCACCGGCAAGATCGAAGACACGCCGTTCACGTCGCCGATCCGCGACTTCTACATGACCAATCCGATTGCCCGCGCCTCCGCAGTGATGGCGGAGCTGTCGATCATCAAGGCGGGCAGTGGCCGCATACGCGCGGCAGCGGAATGAGGCAGGCCAGCACGCATGTTTCCGACAACCTTTGAAACCTGGTGGGATTACGCGCTCTGGCTCGCGCTGACAGTAGGCGCAAGCCTGCTGCTGCTCGTCTCGCTGCTGGTCATCATCGCCTTCCTGCTGCTCATGGACCGCAAGGTCTGGGCGGCCGTGCAGATGCGTCGCGGCCCCAATGTGGTCGGTCCGTTCGGCCTCCTGCAGTCCTTCGCAGACCTCCTGAAGTTCGTGCTGAAGGAGCCGGTCATTCCGGCCGGCGCCGACAAGGGCGTGTTCCTGCTCGCGCCGCTCGTGACCTCGGTGCTCGCGCTCGCGGCCTGGGCCGTGATCCCGGTCGGCAGCGGCATCGTGATCTCGGACCTGAATGTCGGCATTCTGTACTTGTTCGCGATCTCCTCGCTCGGCGTCTACGGCATCATCATGGGCGGCTGGGCGTCGAACTCGAAGTATCCCTTCCTCGGATCTCTGCGCTCGGCGGCGCAGATGGTGTCCTACGAGGTCTCGATCGGTTTCGTGATCATCACGGTCCTGCTGCTGGTCGGCTCGCTCAACATGAGCGCGATCGTGATGTCGCAGAAGACCGGCATTGGCACGGCGATCGGCTTGCCCAACTCGTTCCTCGACTGGAACTGGCTGGTGCTCTTCCCGATGTTCGTCGTGTTCTTCATCTCGGCGCTCGCAGAAACCAACCGTCCGCCCTTCGACCTCCCCGAGGCGGAATCGGAACTCGTCGCGGGGTTCATGGTTGAGTATTCATCGACGCCGTACCTGCTGTTCATGCTCGGCGAGTACGTGGCGATCGTGACCATGTGTGCACTGACGACCATCATGTTCCTCGGTGGCTGGCTGCCGCCGGTTGACATCTGGTTGCTGAACTGGATTCCGGGACCGATCTGGTTCCTGCTCAAGGTCACGTTCGTCTTCTTCATGTTCGCGATGGTGAAGGCCATGGTGCCGCGCTATCGCTACGATCAGCTCATGCGGCTCGGCTGGAAGGTGTTCCTGCCGCTCTCGCTCGCCATGGTCGTGGCGGTGGCTGCCATCCTCCACTTCGGAGGGCTCGCGCCGTGACCCTCTCGATCGCACGCACAACTGCACGAGGCCGCCCATGAGCGTCGCCCAAGGTGTGAAATCGCTCTTCCTGAAGGAGTTCGTCTCGGCGTTCTTCCTTTCCATGCGCTACTTCTTCGCGCCGAAGAAGACGCTGAACTATCCCTTCGAGAAGGGGCCGCTGAGCCCGCGCTTCCGCGGCGAGCACGCACTGCGCCGCTACCCGAACGGCGAGGAGCGCTGCATTGCCTGCAAGCTCTGCGAGGCCATCTGCCCGGCGCAGGCGATCACGATCGAGGCCGGCCCGCGCCGCAATGACGGCACGCGGCGCACGACCCGCTACGACATCGACATGGTGAAGTGCATCTACTGCGGCCTGTGCCAGGAGGCCTGCCCGGTCGATGCGATCGTCGAGGGGCCGAACTTCGAGTTCGCGACCGAGACGCGCGAAGAGCTCTACTACGACAAGGCGCGCCTGCTCGCGAACGGCGACCGCTGGGAGCGCGAGATCGCGAAGAACCTCGCGCTCGACGCGCGCTATCGCTGACGGACGTGTGGCGCGCTGCTACGCGGGGCGCGGGAGATGATCGAGGGATGAGGATTAGCGGATGGCATTGACGGCGCTCTTCTTCTATCTGTTCGCCGGCGTGACGGTGATGTCCGGGCTCCTGGTCATCGTCGCGCGCAATCCCGTGCACGCGGTTCTGTGGCTGATCCTCGCCTTCTTCAATGCGGCAGGTCTTTTCGTGCTGCTCGGGGCCGAGTTCCTGGCGATGATCCTCGTCGTCGTGTACGTCGGCGCCGTCGCGGTGCTCTTCCTCTTCGTCGTCATGATGCTCGACGTCGATTTTGCCTCGCTGCGCGCCGGTTTCATCCGCCATGCCTCGATCGGGGCGTTCGTCGGTCTCGTGCTGCTCGTCGAGCTGATCATGGTGGTCGGTTTCCGCGTGGTCGGGAAGGCGAGCGACGTCGTGGCCGGGGCGGCGAAGGCGCCGGCGTCGACCGGGCCGGTGCTCACCAACACCGAGGCGCTGGGCCGGCTGCTTTACACGCAATACGTCTACTTCTTCCAGGCGGCAGGTTTGATCCTGCTCGTGGCCATGATCGGCGCCATCGTGCTGACGCTGCGCCACAAGGAAGGCATCCGTCGCCAGTCGATCGCGGCCCAGAACGCGCGCACGCCGGCGGCGGCCATCGAGGTCGTGAAGCTCGCGCCGGGCCAGGTCATCGTGCCGAGCGGGGAGCGCCGGGGATGAAGAACGGGCTCGACCATCAGGATCATGGCTCGAATGTCGTCTCTCTCGCCGGCGCCCGTAAGCAGGCCAAGGAAGCCGAGCGCGCCCGCAAGGCGCACGCGCGCGGCGAGCGCCGGCCGACGAAAGGGCAATGGCTGATGAGCGCGTTCCTCGTGGCGCTGGCGATCGGCGGCGTTTTTGCGCTTGCGGTACCGCTGCTGCGCGCGGCCGGCATAGTGGGGAGCTGAGGGAGCACCATGGATATCGGGCTCGGACACTATCTCACGGTCGCGGCGTGCCTGTTCACGCTCGGCATCTTCGGCATCTTCCTCAACCGCAAGAACGTGATCGTCATCCTGATGTCGGTCGAGCTCATGCTGCTCGCGGTCAACATCAACCTCGTCTCGTTCTCGAGCTACCTCGGCAACCTCACCGGCCAGGTGTTCGCGCTGTTCGTGCTGACGGTCGCGGCCGCCGAGGCGGCGATCGGCCTTGCGATCGTGGTCGTCTATTTCCGCAACCGCGGCACTATCGCGGTCGAAGACATCAACATGATGAAGGGCTAGCTAGCGCCGCCGGCTCTTCCGTGTCTGCGCCTTCCGGGACCAACGCATGATCTATCAGGCCATTGTCTTCCTCCCGCTGCTCGGCGCGCTGATCGCCGGCTTCTTCGGCCGCTTCATCGGCCCGCGCCCGGCGGAGCTGATCACCTCGGGCTTCCTGGTGATCGCGGCGGTGCTTTCGTGGGTTGCCTTCTGGCAGGTCGGCATCGGACACGCGACCGACAAGATCACGCTCATGCGCTGGGTCTCCTCGGGCGAGCTCGACGTCTCCTGGGGTATTCGCGTCGATACGCTCACAGCCGTGATGCTCGTCGTCGTGACGACGGTCTCGGCCCTCGTGCACATCTACTCCATTGGCTACATGCACGAGGATCCGCACCGGCCGCGCTTCTTCGCCTATCTCTCGCTCTTCACGTTCGCCATGCTCATGCTGGTGACGGCGGACAATCTCCTCCAGATGTTCTTCGGCTGGGAGGGCGTGGGTCTCGCCTCCTATCTGCTGATTGGCTTCTGGTATCAGAAGCCCGAGGCCAATGCGGCCGCGATCAAGGCCTTCATCGTCAACCGTGTCGGCGACTTCGGCTTTTCGCTCGGCATGTTCGGCGTGTTCTTCATTTTCCAGACGATCAGCCTCGACGCCGTGTTCGCCGCGGCCCCGCAGCACGCCGGCAAGACCATGGGCTTCCTCGGCTACGAGGTCGACATCCTGACGACGCTGTGTCTGCTGCTGTTCGTCGGTGCCATGGGCAAGTCGGCGCAGTTCCTGCTGCACACCTGGCTCCCGGACGCCATGGAAGGCCCGACGCCGGTCTCGGCGCTGATCCATGCTGCGACCATGGTGACCGCCGGCGTATTCATGGTGGCGCGCCTCTCGCCGCTCTTCGAGTATGCGCCGGTCGCGCTGCAGGTCGTGACGCTGGTTGGCGCCGTGACGGCATTCTTCGCGGCGACCGTCGGCCTCGTCCAGAACGACATCAAGCGCGTGATCGCCTACTCGACGTGCTCGCAGCTCGGCTACATGTTCGCGGCGATTGGCGTCGGCGCATATTCGGCGGGCATCTTCCACCTCTTCACGCACGCTTTCTTCAAGGCCCTCCTGTTCCTTGGCGCGGGCTCGGTGATCCACGCCATGCATCACGAGCAGGACATGCGCCACATGGGTGGCCTGCGCTCCAAGATCCCGATCACCTGGGCCATGATGCTGATCGGCACACTGGCGCTGACCGGCGTCGGCATTCCGTTCGTTGCGGGCTTTGCGGGCTTCCACTCCAAGGACGTGATCGTGGAAGCGGCCTATGCCGGGCACACGCCCTTCAACTACGCCTTCTGGCTGCTGGTTATCGCCGCCTTCATGACCTCGTTCTACTCCTGGCGGCTCATGTTCATGACCTTCTACGGCCGCACACGCGCCGACCACCACACCTACGAGCACGCGCGCGAGAGCCCCTATGTGATGCTCGTGCCGCTGTTCGTTTTGGCAGCGGGTGCGATCTTCGCCGGCTTCATGTTCAAGGGGCTATTCGTCGGCGACGGCTACAAGGAGTTCTGGGGCAAGGCGATCTTCGAAGGGCCGGGCAGCCACATCATGCACGCCATTCACGAGGTGCCGGCGTGGGTCGCGGTGTCGCCGTTCCTCGCCATGCTGGCGGGCTTCGGCCTCTCCTACGTCTACTACATCCAGGCGCCCTGGCTGCCCGAGGCGACGGCGAACGCCTTCCGCCCGCTGTACCTCTTCCTGCTCAACAAGTGGTACTTCGACGAGCTCTATGACCGCATCTTCGTCAGGCCCGCTTTCGCGATCGGCAACTTCCTCTGGAAGAAGGGCGATGGCGCTGTCATCGACGGCACGATCGACGGCACCGCGAACCGCGTGCTCGTGACGGCAAACAACGTCGCCAAGCTGCAGACGGGCTACATCTACCACTATGCCTTTGCCATGCTCATTGGGCTCGCGGCGCTCATTACCTGGTTCATGCTCGGCACGGGAGGCGTGCGATGAACCTCGCCGGCAACAGCCTCCTGTCCGTCGTCACTTTCCTGCCGGCGACGGTCGCGATCTTCATGTGCTTCCTTAATTCGGAAGCCAAGCAGAACGCGCGCTGGATCGCGCTCTGGACGACGCTCTTCACGTTCGCGCTCTCGCTGATCATCTGGATCAACTTCGATCCCGCCAACCCCGACTTCCAGTTCGTCGAGGAGCGGGCGTGGCTCGGTCCCATCAAGTACAAGATGGGCGTCGACGGCATCTCCATGCTGTTCGTCGTGCTGACGGCTTTCCTCATGCCGCTCTGCATCCTGGCGAGCTGGGAATCCGTCGAGGAGCGCGTCAAGGAATACATGATCGCGTTTCTAGTGCTCGAAACGCTGATGATCGGCGTCTTCTGCGCGCTCGATCTCGTGCTCTTCTACATCTTCTTCGAGGCTGGCCTCATCCCGATGTTCATCATCATCGGCGTGTGGGGCGGTGCGCGGCGCGTCTACGCGAGCTTCAAGTTCTTCCTCTACACGCTGCTCGGCTCGGTGCTGATGCTGCTCGCCATGCTGGCCATGTACTGGTACGCCGGCACGACCGACATCCCGACGCTGCTGAGGACGGATTTCCCCGTCGGTATGCAGTGGTGGCTGTGGCTCGCCTTCTTCGCCTCCTTTGCGGTGAAGATGCCCATGTGGCCCGTCCACACGTGGCTGCCCGACGCGCACGTCGAGGCGCCGACTGCGGGCTCCGTGATCCTGGCGGGCATCCTGCTGAAGATGGGCGGCTACGGCTTCCTGCGTTTCTCGCTGCCGATGTTCCCGGTGGCGTCCGTGGATTTCGCGCCGCTCGTGTTCCTGCTCTCGGTGGTGGCGATCGTCTACACATCGCTCGTGGCGCTGGCGCAGGAGGACGTGAAGAAGCTGATCGCCTACTCGTCCGTCGCCCACATGGGCTTCGTGACCATGGGCATCTTCACGTTCTCGCAGCAGGGCGTGGACGGCGCGATCTTCCAGATGCTCTCGCACGGCATTGTCTCGGCCGCGCTCTTTCTCTGCGTCGGCGTCGTCTATGACCGCATGCACACGCGCGAGATCGCGGCCTATGGCGGCCTCGTCAACCGAATGCCGATCTACGCCTTCTGCTTCATGGTCTTCACCATGGCGAACGTCGGCCTGCCGGGCACGTCGGGTTTCGTCGGCGAGTTCCTCACGCTCCTGTCGGCCTTCAAGGCCAATACCTGGGTTGCCTTCTTCGCAACGACGGGCGTGATCCTCTCGGCGGCCTATGCGCTCTATCTCTACCGCCGCATGATCTTCGGCGTGCTCGAGAAGCCGAAGCTCAAGGCCATTGCCGATATGACGCCGCGCGAGATCGTCTTCATGGCGCCGCTCGTCATCCTGACCATTCTGTTCGGTTTCTATCCGGCACCCGTGCTCGATGTCACCGCGAAGTCCGTGAACCAGCTCGTCGAGCGGCACACGACGGCCGTCAAGAAAGCGCGTGGCGAGAGCGCGACGCGCGTGGTCATCAGTCCAGCAGCGGCGCCAACGCGCTGAGCACACCTGAGAGAGGCTCGCTTTTCAGATGTCCGCCCTCGCCGTCTATGCCCCGCTGCTTCCCGAGCTGATCCTCGCGCTCGGCGCCATGGCGCTTCTCATGCTCGGTGTGTTCCGACCTGAAGCCCAGGAGGAAGCCGGCCGCATCATGTGGCTGGCAGTCGCCGTGCTGCTCGCGTCGGGTTTCGCTGTCCTGCAGGGTGCGGGCAAGCAGCAGCTCTTCGACGGTGCCTTCGTCATCGACTCCTTCGGCCGCTTCATGAAGATCGTCGTGCTCGTCGCCGCGGCCGGCGCGCTCGTCCTTTCATTCGACGAGATGTCCGAGAGGAAGGCGCTGAAGTTCGAGTATCCCGTCCTCGTCCTGCTGGCGGCTACCGGCATGATGATGATGGTCTCGGCCAACAACCTCATTTCGCTCTACCTCGGCCTCGAGCTTCAGAGCCTCGCGCTCTATGTGGTCGCGGCCATCCGGCGCGACTCGACGCGCTCGAGCGAGGCTGGCCTCAAGTATTTTGTCCTCGGCGCGCTTTCCTCGGGAATGCTGCTCTACGGCGCCTCGCTGCTCTACGGCTTTGCCGGCGCGACAAGCTTCGAGGCCATTGCCGCTGCCGCGCGTTCACCGGGGGC
Source organism: Hyphomicrobium sp. CS1BSMeth3 (assembly GCF_900117415.1). Lineage (GTDB taxonomy): Bacteria > Pseudomonadota > Alphaproteobacteria > Rhizobiales > Hyphomicrobiaceae. Next base: position 630,721 of record NZ_FPEI01000004.1, on the reverse strand, counting down.
AGGACAGGATCTGTTGCTCGTCTTCGGTCTCGTCTTCCTGCTCGTGGGCATCGCCTTCAAGATCTCGGCCGTGCCCTTCCACATGTGGACGCCGGACGTCTACGAAGGTGCGCCGACGCCGGTGACGGCCTTCTTCGCCTCCGCGCCGAAAGTCGCGGCCATGGCGCTCTTCATCCGCATTGTCATCTCGATGTTCGCGGGCGTGCAGCCGCAGTGGCAGCAGATCGTCGTGTTCCTCGCGATCGCCTCCATGCTGCTCGGTGCCTTCGCCGCCATCCGGCAGACGAACATCAAGCGACTGATGGCGTACTCCTCGATCGCGAACATGGGGTATGCGCTTGTCGGTCTCGCCGCGGGGACGGTCGAGGGCGTGCAGGGTGTGCTCCTCTACATGGCGATCTATGTCGTCATGACGCTCGGTGCCTTTGCGGTCATCCTTGCCATGCGCCGCGACGGCACGGCCATCGAGGACATCAGCGAGCTCGCAGGCCTCTCCAAGACCAATCTGCCCATGGCCTTTGCCATGGCCATGTTCATGTTCTCGCTTGCCGGCATCCCGCCACTCGCGGGCTTCTTCGCCAAGCTCTACGTGTTCATGGCAGCCATCAAGGCGGAGCTCTATACGCTCGCCGTGATCGGCGTGCTCGCGAGTGTGGTCGGCGCCTACTATTATCTGCGCATCGTGAAGCTGATGTTCTTCGATGAGGCCGGCCAGCCTTTCGAGCCGACGCTGCCCAAGGAAAGGGCCGTGCAGTGGGTGGCCATGGTGCTGGTCATCGCTTTCGTGCTGCCCATCATTTCCGCACCGCTGGTCGAGGCAGCAGCAGCGGCAGCGCGTACGCTCTTCTAGGAAATCTGATGCCGGACCGGCCTCTCCCGTATGCGTTGCCTCCGGTTGAGCTCCTCGATGAGGTCGGCTCCACGAACGACGAGGCGCATCGGCGTGCGGCCGCCGGTGAGCGCGGGCCCATCTGGATTGCGACACGTCGCCAGACGGCGGGCAAGGGCCGCTCGGGCCGCGCGTGGGTCGAGGCCAGCGAAGGGAATGTCGCAGCGACACTGCTGTTCGCGCCGAACTGTCCGCCGGCGCGACTGCCGGAGCTGTCACTGGTCGCCGGCGTTGCCACCTACGATGCGGTCGCCGAAGCCCTCACCGGCAGCAGGGCCGGGCGTGTCGAGCTGAAGTGGCCGAACGACGTGCTGATCGAGGGGGCTAAGATCTCGGGCATTCTCATCGAGTCCGGCACCTATGGCGGCACGCTCATGTCGCTCATCGGCATCGGCATCAATGTGGCCTCCGCGCCGGACGTCTCGGATCGGGCGGTAACCTCTCTCTCCGCGCGTGGGAGCTCTCTCGCGGCGCGCGAAGTTCTCGACCTGCTCGTCGCGCACACCGCGCACTGGCTCGCCACATGGGAAGCAGCCGACGGCTTCGCCGCGATCCGCGCCGCCTGGGCCGCCCGCGCCATACCGCTCGGGCGCCCGCTCGAGATCAAGACGCAGGATGGCCCGGTCGCGGGCGCGTTCGCGGGGCTCGACGACGATGGCGCCCTGCTGATCGATCTGCCGTTGGCTGGGCGGCGCCGCTTCACGTTCGGTGACGTCACTGTGCTGCCGTCCGAGCGGGCCTGAGGTCACATGATGGCACGCACGCGCACACCGGAATCCAAAGGCGATAGTGAGCTGGTCGTCCTCGCCCTCGGCGGGCTCGGCGAGATCGGCATGAACTGCTATCTCTACGGCCTCGGCCCCGAGCGCGCGCGCAAGTGGCTGATGATCGACCTCGGTATTACCTTCCCCGAAGGCGAGTTCGATCCCGGCGTCGATGTCATCATGCCGGATCTCAAGTTCATCGAGAGCCGGGCGAAGGATCTCTGCGGTCTCGTGCTCACGCACGCGCACGAGGACCATTTCGGCGCGGTCATCGAGCTTTGGCCGCGCATCAAGGTGCCGATCTACGCGACGCCCTTCACGGCAACGCTGCTCAAGACCAAGCTCGCCGAGCAGACGGGCGGCAAGCTCAAGATCCCGATCCACGAGATCCCGCTCGGCGGGACGTTCGATGTGGGGCCGTTCTCCATCGAGCTCGTGAATCAGGCGCACTCGATTCCCGAGCCGAACGGTCTCGCGATCCGCACGCCGCATGGCCTCGTCTACCACACGGGCGACTGGAAGCTCGACAAGTCGCCGGGCGCGGGCCTGCCGCCGGACGAGCTGCGCTACAAGGAGCTCGGCGAGGAGGGTGTGCTGGCGCTCGTCTGCGACTCGACGAATGCTATGCGCGACGGCCGCTCCCCCTCGGAAGAGGATGTCGCAGCATCGCTCGCGCGCATCATCAAGCAGGCCGAGCAGTGCGTGATCGTCACGACATTCGCCTCGAATGTCGCGCGCGTGCTGGCTGTCGCAAATGCGGCGCGTGCAGCGGGGCGGCGTCTCGTCGTGGCGGGGCGCGCGCTCCATCGCATCATCCAGGTGGCGATCGAGACGGGCTACCTGCCGCCGGATTTCGTGTACGCCGACCAGCAGCGCTTCAGCGACTATCGCCGCGATGAGATCGTGGCGCTGGTCACCGGGAGCCAGGGCGAGCCGCGCGCCGCGCTCGCACGCATTGCCGAGAACGCGCATCCTGACATCTCGATTGCGAAGGGCGATCTCGTCATCTTCTCCTCGCGCACTATTCCCGGGAACGAGCGGGATGTCGGGCGCATCCAGAATTCGCTCGTGCGTATGGGCGCCGACCTCGTGACCGACAACGAGGCGCTGGTGCACGTCACGGGGCATCCGCGGCGCGATGAGCTGAAGCAACTCTATGGCTTGCTAACGCCCAGGATCCTCATGCCCATGCACGGCGAGATGCGCCACCTTGCCGAGCACGCCAAACTCGGGCGGGCCGCGGGCATCAAGGAGGTCGTTGTCGCGATCAATGGCGAGGTGGTCGCCCTCGCGCCGGGCCGTCCGGCGATCGTCGACGAGGTGCCGGTCGGGCGCATTTATCGCGACGGCAATCTGCTGATCAGCGCCGAGGACATGTGCATTCGCGAGCGGCGCAAGCTCGCTTATGTCGGCGTGATCGTCGTGTCGCTCGTGCTTTCGCGCAACGGCAAGATGCTCGACGATCCCGAGGTGGTCATGGAGGGCATTCCCTCCGAGCGCCCGGGCGGCGGCGCCATGGAGGACATGGTGCTCGATGTCGTCGAAGGCACGATCGAGAGCATCCCGCCCAAGCGCCGCAGCGATGTGGAGATGGTGCGCGAGGCCGTGCGTCGCGCCGTGCGCGCGTCGGTCGATCAAGTGTGGGGCAAGAAGTCTGTCGTGCGCGTGATGGTCTCGCAGCTCGACGTGAAGGGGTGAGTTCCTCTCCTTCTCCCCGTCCTTACGGGGAGAAGGTCGGGATGAGGGGCGGCGGCATACTCAAACGTTGGCGCAAGTTCCGGCCCCTCACCCTAGCCCTCTCCCCGCAGGCGGGGAGAGGGGATACCCGCTACCTCACGAACCCCAAGCTCCCGCGCGCGTCCGGCTTCGAGCGGCTGATGTCGCTCATGATCTCGGCAAGACGCGCGGGATTGTCGAGAACGCCGAGCACCTCCGCCTGCTTTCTCGCCTTCGCGAAGTCGCCGGGCGTGAGATTGGCGATGCCGGCGGCCTCTGCCGGAATACGGTCCGTGCCGAAGAAGACCTGCCAGGCGCGGCGCAGGCCGGGCTTGTCGAGATAGCTCAGCACGATCTGGAAGGTGAAGCGGCGCAGCGAAGCACTGTCGACGCGCTCCATGAAGTTCGTCGTGAAGCACACTGGCAGCGGATGGTCCTCCATCCACGTCAGCATCTCATTGACCTGCGTGATCTCCCACGAGCGTGTGGCATCGCGGCGATCGAGCAGCAGGCTGTCCGCCTCGTCGAAGACGAGCATGGCATCGCTCTCGCGTGCCTCCTCGAATGCGCCGGCAATCTGGCGCTCGGTCTCGCCGACATAGGGGCCGAGAATGTCGGAGGCGCGCTTGAGGATGATCTCGAGCCCGAGGCGTCGCGCGAGGTCGCGCGCGAAGGCGGATTTGCCTGTGCCGGGTGGTCCCGACAGACAAATCGAAAAGGCGCGCGCCTGCGCGGCGACGAGGCGGTCGGAGAGCGCGGCAAGATCCTGATCCGAGCAGACGAGCAGGGGATCAAAATCGGGGATCGCGCCGGCCTTGCGCGCGACGACGCCCGAGACCGCGCGGACAATGCCGAGCGCGGCGCGCTCGATGGCCTCCGCGCCGCCGCCCGAGAGCTTGGCCGCCTTGAGGGCATTCTCGTAGATTGCGGGTGTGGCATCGAGCCGGCGCGCGAGGGCCTCGGCTTCGCTCGCCGTGAGCTTCAAGTCCATACGCGCGGCGAGGCGTTCGAGAATGCGCTGGCGCTGGACGGCGGGCGGCCGCTTCAGCTCGATGGCGAGCGTCATGCGCCTCAGCAGCGCTGGGTCGATGTGCTGTAGCTCGTTGGACGTCCAGATGATCGGTACTGGGTTCGTTTCGAGCAGGCGGTTCAGGTAGACCTTCGAGCCACCACGCCTGATGAGGTGGACGGCGACGTCTTCCATCTCGTCGAAGAGCAGAGCCGTGCGCGGCTGGCTCCCGAGCAGGCGCTGCGAGAACGTGATGTCGGCAAGGCGCTCGGAGCGGTCCGCCTCGCGCTCGTCGGAGGCGCTTTCGCCGGTCGCGAAGAGCGCGGCGTCTGCATCCACGGCCGCGACCTTGGCGAGCTCCGTCTTGCCCGAGCCGGGCGGACCATAGAGCAGGATGTTGACGCCCGTCGCGCCTGTGTCGACGGCACCGCGCAGGACTGCGGCGATGAGGTCGCGGTCGGCCGTGATGTGGTCGTAGTCGCCCATGGTCACGCTCGGGGCGAGCGGATCGCCGAGGATGGCGTTGCGCATCTCGTCGAACGAGCTGAACGTGCGCTCGAGGCAGGCATTGACGCGCGTTGGGATCGTGAAGCGCGCATCGTACCCAGCGAGCGTGGTGCTCTGGTCACGCACCTGCAGAAGGCCGGCCGCGACCAGCTCGCCGCCCGGTGCCAGCAGCTCCTCGGTGGCGCGCGGATGCACATCGCAGAGGAGCGAGACGGCGCGCGTCATGGGCCCGCAGTAGTCGGCGGCGGCATTGGCGAGATATTGCACCTGCTCGAAGCGCGTCGAGCAGGTGAAGAGGCCGAGCAGGCGCCAGGCGGCATTCGGAAGGCCGAGGGCTTCGACGAGGCGCTCGACGTTCGTCGCCATGGGCTCGGGCCGAGGCGTCTCCTTGGCGGCGCGGTCGAGGCTGACGACGACGGCGTCCCGGTGCTTCGACCAGGCCTTCTCGAACTCGGCAGGCTTGTAGGCCATGTAGCCGCCGAGGGCTTCGACGAGCGGGGTCGGCAGCGGCAGGCTCAGAACATCCGAACGCTCGTTCAGCCAGACGAGCAGGTTGCGCGCCGAGCGCAGCGTCAGATCCTGCCGAACGAGAAGCCGGGTCAGGTAGCGCGCAATGAGGCCGCGCTCGATGTCCGTAATCATGCTCATTATTGATTTGCCGCCGGCTGAAGGGCAGGGATCCCCCGATGGCCCATGCTAAGCCGGCTACCGCCATTCGGGAAGGTATTGCTTCTGCTGCCAAGATGGGCGCCGGGCCGCTTCAGACGCACTAAGATCAAGTTCCTGCTTGCGCTTCCCGGCTGCTCCAGCCATTTCTTCAGCCGCGGGGCCCAAGTTCCCGCCGATACAACCTTGATGGCAACCCTCATCACCGGAGTCGCATGAGCTATTTTCCAGATCACCTTGCCGACCGCTACCGGCGCTTCAAGCTCCGCCATTTCATCCCGCACCAGGATGACTACGAGCAGCTCGCCAGCCATGGCCAGAGCCCCGAGGTCATGGTCGTGAGCTGTTGTGACAGTCGCGTCGAGCCCGAGGCTGTGTTCAGCGCCATGCCGGGCGAGCTGTTCGTCGTGCGCAATGTCGCGAACCTCGTGCCGCCCTACGAAACGGACGGCAAGTTCCACGGCGTCAGCGCGGCATTGGAGTTCGCCGTGCTCAATCTGCGTGTGAAGCACATCGTGGTGATCGGACATTCGAGCTGCGGCGGTGTGCGCGCCTGTATCGACCACGAGGCCACGCGCCAGACCGAGGCCGAGTTCATCGCCAACTGGATGTCCATGCTCGACGAGGCGCGCGATCGCCTCATTGCTGCGAATGCCGGGCAGCCGCCTCCGACCATGCGGGCGGATCTCGAGCGCGAGGGCGTGAAGGTCTCGCTGGCCAATCTGCGGACCTTCCCCTGCGTTCAGACGCTCGAAGGCAAGGGGCGCCTCAACCTGCACGGCGCCTATTTCGACATCTCCACCGGCCAGCTCTCCGTCCTCAACGAGGCAACCAACAGCTTCGTCCCGCTCTGATCCATATCCGGCCCATATCCTGCCCGAACTCGTCCAAGCAACGTGTGAGCGTCTGCGTATGACCACTCTGCCCGATCTTCCCAAGACCGAGGTCGCCATCATCCAGATGACGAACGCCTTCCGCCGCGAGCAGAAGCTCGGGACGCTGTCCTCGAACAAACAGCTTGCAGCGGCTGCGCGCGCCTATGCGGCTTACCTCGCCAAAACCGGCGCCCTCTCCCACACGGCGGACGGGCGCAGTATGGATGCGCGCGTGAGGGCACAGGGCTATCGCTTCTGCTGGCTTGCCGAGAATCTCTCCTGGCGCCGGGACCAGAAGGGCTACTCGACGAGCGCGCTCGCGGGGACGGTCGTGACAGGGTGGAAGAATTCTCCCGGCCATCGCGCGAACATGGCCTCGCCGAAAGTGACGCAGATCGGCGTCGGCGTGGCCCGCGCTCCTGGCGAGACGCCGACGTTCTATTCCGTCCAGATCATGGGCCGACCGCCCGGCGCCGGCTGCCCCGAGGTGCCGCGCAGGTAGGCCACAATCGCGCCTTTCGCGGGCCATGGCAGACGGCGTATAGTCCGCCCGCTCGAGTTGGCCCCGCTCGAGTTGGCAGGAGCCCGCACCGATGTCCGAGATAGCGCCCAAGACCCTCGTCCAGCAGCAGTTCGGCGCCAACGCCGCGGCCTATGCCACATCGGCCGTGCACGCCAAGGGGGCGAGCCTCGCCCGCCTCGTCGAGCTGGTGAAGCCGGGGAAGGATTGGGCGGCGCTCGATATTGCGACGGGGGCCGGGCACACGGCCTTGGCCTTTGCGCCGCACGTGCGGGAGGTGATCGCGAGCGACCTCACACCCGAGATGCTCGATGAGGCGGCCAAGCTTGCCGCGTCCAAGGGCTATGCCAACATGACGACGGCGGCCGCCGATGCCGAGAAGCTGCCCTTTCCCGATGCGCGCTTCGATCTCGTGACATGCCGCATCGCGCCGCATCACTTCCCGGACATTCCGGCATTCATCCGCGAGAGCCGCCGCGTTCTGAAGCCGGGCGGCACGTTCGCGCTGGTCGACAACGTTTCGCCGGACGAGGCGACGACGGCGGGCTTTCCGTCGGCGGAGCTGGCTTCGGCCGCGGATGCCTACAATGCCTTCGAGAAGAAGCGCGATCCCTCGCACGGCCGCGCACTGACGACCGCCGAATGGACGCGCGACATTGCCGCGGCGGGCCTCCAGCTCGTGCATACGGAGCACGCGCCCAAGGCCATGGATTTCGCCACATGGTGCAAGACCATGAAGGTGCCCGAGGCGACGGTGGTCGAGTTGCGCGCCATGCTGACGGGCGCGAAGGGGGCCTTCGCTGCTTTCCTCAAGCCGACGTTCGATGGCGACAAGATCGGCTTCACGCTCGACGAGCTCATTGCCATTGCACGCAAACCTGCCTGAACGTTGCCCTGCCTGAACATTGGAGTGCCTAGATGCTGAATTTCTGGGATGCGAGCTGGGGGCTCGACGAGCGCCTGTGCCCTTGCGACGTGCACTTTGCCGAGTACCTCGAGGAGAAGGGCATCAAGGGTGCTTCGATCTTCCACTTCGGCACGGGCAGCCATCACATTCTGGGCTTGAGGACGGCAGAGAACGGCTCCAACAACGCCGTGCTCGGCATCACGGCATCGCCCGGCGAATACGATGCCTACATCAAGCTGCTCATCGAGAAGCCGAGGCTCGGCGCCACATACAAGGCCTACTTCGGCGACATCTACCAGCTCGATCCGCGCCTGCTGCCCGAGTTCGACTACGTCACGAACTTTCACACCTGCGAGTTCCGCACCGAGAAGAACGACGCCTATGGCGCGTTGACCGATCTCGAGTTTACGCTCGTCCTTGCGGACCGGATCAGGCTGGGTGGCGAGATGCACTTCTACACGGGTTCCGATGGCTACAAGGCCACGCTCGCGGTCATCGAAGGGCTGAAGGCTCAGCGCGGCTTCACGGACACGGGCTCGTTCAAGACGCTGCGAATTCTGACGAAGCCGCGCTGATCGCGAAGGAACGGCAACGTGAGCAAGCCGAAGTGGCAACCGAGCACGATCGCCGCGCAAGCGGGCGGCGCTGTCGATCCCGTCACGGGCGCGATCGTGCCGCCGATCCAGATGGCCTCGACCTTCGAGCGCGATCCCGACAATGCCTATCGCCGCGGCTACATCTACGCGCGCCCCGATAACCCGAACGTGCGGCAGGCGGAGAGCGTTCTGGAGGCGCTTGAAGGCGCTGCGGCGTGTATGCTTATGGGCTCGGGGATGGCAGCCGCGACGACGGCATTTCTCGCGCTCGAACGGCCCGCGCACGTGGTCGCGCCCGAGGTCATGTACTGGGCGCTGAAGGGATGGCTCGCGAACATCGCGCCGACGCTCGGGATCGAAGCGACGTTCGTCGATGCGACGAACCTCGATGCGATCCGTGCGGCCATCCGGCCGGGCAAGACGCGCATGATCTGGATCGAGACGCCGGCCAATCCGCTCTGGGGCATCAGCGACATCGCGGCAGTAGCCGAGGCGGCCCATCAGGCGGGGGCGCTGCTCGGTGTCGACTCGACAGTCGCGACACCGGTGCTCTCGCAGCCGATCGCGCTCGGCGCCGATATCGTCATGCACTCGGCGACCAAGTACCTCAACGGTCACTCGGACATCATCGCGGGTGCGCTGCTCTTTGCGCGCGCGGATGCGCTGCTCGACCGCGCGAAAAGCTTGCGCTCGGGGCTTGGTGCCGTGCTGTCGCCTTTCGAGGCTTCGCTCCTGCTGCGCGGTATGCGGACGCTGCACCTGCGCGTCGCGCATCAGTCGGCGTCGGCCATGACCATCGCGCGGCACTTCGCGGCCGACCGCCGTGTCGTCGAGGTGCTCTATCCCGGTTTGCCGGGACCCGGCCATAACGTCGCTGCGAAGCAGATGCAGGGCGGCTTCAGCGGGATGCTCTCGATCCGCGTCGCTGGCGGCGAGGCTGCAGCGATCGCTGTCGCTGCGCGCGTGCAGCTATGGAAGCGGGCCACGTCGCTCGGCGGTGTGGAGAGCCTCGTCGAGCACCGCGCGAGTGTCGAAGGCGCCGGCACGCCGTGCCCGCCGGATCTGCTGCGCCTCTCCGTCGGCCTCGAAGATCCTGCCGACCTCATCGCCGATTTGGATCAGGCTTTGGGGTAAGCTGGTCGTGGCTTCGCCACGAGCAGGGCTGCCGCCCTTGCAACCCGCCCGGGGGACACCCCCGGACCCCCGTCTTTTATGGACTCGGAGCACGCCACGAGCGCCGGCATGTCCCTTCTCCCCGTCCTTGTCGCGCTGGAAGCGCGCCGCTGGCGCGACGAGAAGGTTAGGATGAGGGGCGGCGGCATACGCTGACGTCGGTGCAAGCCGCTGCCCCTCACCCCGACCCTCTCCCCATTGAAGGCAATGGGGAGAGGGGGAAGTAGGGCGCAACACGCGAGCGCTGTCCGCTCGCGGGCGAGGGGACGCGATTGGCACCGGCGCACAGCAGTCATGAGCGCGCGACTGCGCGCCGGCCGGTAGGCCGTACCAGGAAGCCACAGCACCTCTTCCCAGCAGCCCGCGGCACTATTCGACGAGCGCGGCCTCGGCGTCGGCGCGGATGCGCTGGACCATGGAATTGAGGCCATTCGAGCGCTGTGACGTCAGGTGATCGGAAAGCCCGAGCTCGCCGAAAACGGCACGGGCGTCGGTGCCGATCACCTCCTCCGCCGTCCGGCCGGCAAAGAGCGTGAGGAGGATCGCGACGAGACCGCGCACGATGTGCGCATCGCTGTCGCCCTGCATCTCGAGCACCGGCGCGCCGCCAGGGCCTGCGGGCCAGCGCGTTGCAAGCCACACCTGGCTCACGCAGCCGCGCACCTTGTTCTCGGGCGTACGCTTCGTCTCGTCGAACGCGGGCAGCTCACGGCCGAGCTCGATGACATAGCGGTACTTGTCCTCCCAATCGTCGAGGAGAGCGAAGTCGGCGCGAATGTCGTCCAGCGTCATGTGAGGCCTGGGAGGTTCTCGATTGCTGTTGTCCTACACGTGGTGCGCGGGCAGCTCAAGACAAGTCGCCGCAGCGACGCGCCCCCGGGAACCTTTTGCGGGGGACACGGTTTATTGGCGAAGGGAGTGAACGCTTCAGCTCGGAGGTCTAAGCACGGGTTCGTGAAGCAGTGCTGAACAATTGCGTGATAATGCAATGCCCTATGCAACCGGTACAGCGGCGGCTGGCGACGCGGCGCCACGCATCCGCCGTGTTTCCGTGTGCTGATGGGCCGATCGAGGTAACTCCCTTTAGTGCGAGGGCGCTTCGACATGAGAAATGAAACATCACCGGAGCTGGATACGTCCGCGATCCACATGCTCCATCGTGCCAGTCAGGCAGCGGACGAGCTCTTCGCCAGCGAAACTTCGGGCGCCGACCTGACACCGCGGCAGTTCGCAGTATTGGCTGCGCTGGAAGTGCTCGAGAGCGCGAGCCAGACCCAAATCGTCGACGCGACCGGCATCGATCGCTCGACGCTTGCGGATATCGTCAAGCGGCTCGTCAAGCGTGGGCTGCTCAATCGTCGTCGCTCGCGCTCCGATGCGCGCGCTTATGTGGTGCGCCTCACGCCGGAAGGGCGTGACGTGTTGCTTGCGACGAAGCCGGCGGCCCGCCGGGTCGAGGAGCGTTTGCTCGAGCAGGTACCGGGTGCGCGCCGCGACGATCTGCTTGCGGCGCTCGAGGCCATTATCGGTGGCCTGAGCACACATCCGACGCCGAAGGCTGCGTAGAACCTTCCATTCTCCATGTCTCAGGACGGCAGAACGCGGTCGACGATCCCGCGCACGTCTGACGATTGGAGCTCCTGTCCATAGAGCTGGCGCGGAAGGCCGCCGATGCGCGTCGCGATGAAGGCATCGGAGACGGCGGCCGGGGCCTGCGCGTTGAGCAGCGTTGCGGCGGCGAGGACGGCCAGAGCCTCGGAAATCTGGCGCGCCCGCATTTCAATGTTCTGAGGGTCGGAGAGCCAGCCTTTGATGCGGGCCACCGCGTCGTGGAGGGCGGTGCTGCCGGTCGCGTTCGTGGCGATCTCCTCAAGCACCATCGCCACCGCATCCGGCTCGCGCTGGAGAACGCGGAGCATGTCGAGCGCCATGACATTGCCGGAGCCCTCCCAGATCGCATTGACCGGAACCTCGCGGTAGATGCGCGCGAGCAGGCCATCCTCGACATAGCCATTGCCGCCGAGGCACTCCATGGCCTCGTAGACCAGTGCCGGCGCGAGCTTGCAGACCCAGAGCTTGGTCACCGGCGTCATGAGCCGCACCCAGGCGCGCTGGCGTTCGTCGTGCGGCGTGGCGTCGACAGCCGCCGCAAGGCGGAAGGAGAGCGCCGTCGCGGCTTCCACGTCGAGCGCCATGTCGGCGAGCACGGCTGCCATCAGGGGCTGATCGATGAGATGGCGCTGGAAGACCGTGCGATAGCGCGTGTGGTGGACGGCATTGGCGAGTGCCAGGCGCATGAGGCCCGCCGAGGACACCGCGCAATCGAGCCGAGTCGCCGTGACCATCTCGATGATGGCAGGAACGCCGCGCCCTTCCTCGCCGATGAGCCAGGCCTCCGCGCCGTGGAATTCCACCTCCGAGGAGGCATTGGAGCGGTTGCCGAGCTTGTCCTTGAGGCGCTGGAAGTGGATCGCGTTGATCGTACCGTCGGGCAGGAAGCGCGGCAGGAGGAAACAGGAAAGGCCGCCCGGGGTCTGCGCGAGCACGAGGAAGGCATCGCTCATGGGCGCCGACATGAACCACTTGTGGCCGATGAGGCGATGCGTGCCGCCACCGGCGCCGGGCGCGATAGGCTCGGCGGTCGTCGCGTTCGTGCGTACATCCGTGCCGCCCTGCTTCTCGGTCATGCCCATGCCGAACGTGACCGAGGTCTTTTCGCGCGCCGGGCGGAAGGACGGATCGTACGTGCGCGAGAGAATGCGTGGCATCCACTCGGCGGCCAGCGCCGGGGCGAGCCGCAATGTCGAGATTGCCGCGTGCGTCATGGTCACGGGGCAGCACTGGCCGGATTCCATCTGTGCCGCCATGTAGAAGCCGGCGGCGCGGGCCGCTTGGGCGCCGGGAGCCGGGGCGGCGCCCGGTGTCGCGAGATGCTCCCACGTGCTGCAGTGAAGCCCGGCGGCAAAGCTGGTTGCCATGCACTGGTGGTAGGCCGGATGGAACTCGACGATGTCGAGGCGGCGGCCCTGGCGGTCGTGGGTTTTCAGGCGCGGCGGGTGCTCATTGGCGAGGCGACCGCGCTCGAAGGCTTCCTGGCTGCCGAATGTAGTGCCGAGCGCGTGGAGCGCGTCGGCCGCTTGGGGGGCGTAGCGGGCGACGGCCGAACGCAGGGGAGTATCATCCGCGAAGAGGTTGCGGCCCTCGAAGGGGGGCGCCTGGTTGGTGACCTCGTGCGTCGAGAAGAGCTGGGACATGGCGGCCTCTCCGCAAGCGGTGGGGCTGAAGCGCTTGTCCGAGCGTCGCACCGGGAGCGTTCGCCGGCAAGGCCGCCTGACCTCGTTTCAGGCTATCGCTTCTTGGTCGCGGCGAGGCAGCCCTTGAGACAGCGCTGAAGCTCGGCATCGCAACGCGGCGAGCCCCTGGTCGAGATGCGACACTGATTATGCCGCTGGCGGCAGAGGCTCGCGCAGGAAGCCTCGGCAACTACAAACGGCGCCACCTCGGGCGGTATGCCCTGCACGTGTCGCGGCTGCTCTCCCACGGCCGGGGTCGGCAGCAGGAGTGAGAGTGCAGCGATCAGTAAAGCGCGTCTCATCGGGCGGCCCATTCACAGGCGCCGTCCCATGCGGCGCGGCGCTCTCACAAGTATGCCAGCGGAAGCGAAATTCGGGAGCAAAAGGTCTTGAACGGGCCCTCGAAAGCGACCGCGCGATGCACGGCTGCACCTCAACGGAAGCTCGAAGCGCGACACGGGTGGCCGGATCCGGGCTCGACGGACGTCATGCGTGCGGGACAAGTGTCCGCCGGCGCGCTCTCGGACGATCGAGAGATCTTCGTTCGCACGCGCAGCGACCATACGGCGACGGCTATGAATGCCGCCTGAACTGGTTGCGGCGAACCGGTATCTCGTGATTGAGCGAAAGACTTTTTTGCACAGCAAAAAGGGCGTGCGAGGAAAGTGCTTGCGGAACAAGCCTAGAACATCTAGGGTGTTCCTGCTTTGTACGATTAGGTCGTGTGCGGCAGTCATCGATCGCGGCGGTGCGCGGTCTCCATATGGACGCAGCACCGGCATTGGAATGGAGATCTCATGCTGACTGCGAAACAAAAGGAATTGCTCCTGCTCATCCACCAGCGCGTGCAGGAGACGGGCGTTCCCCCCTCCTTCGAGGAGATGAAGGAGGCGCTCGACCTGAAGTCGAAGTCGGGCATTCATCGTCTCATTACCGCGCTCGAGGAGCGTGGCTTCATTCGGCGCCTCCCGCACCGCGCGCGCGCCCTCGAGATCGTGAAGCTGCCCGAGGCCCTGCAGGAGGAAGCACCGGCTACCCTCAGGATGCCTTTCCGGCCGCAGGTCATCGAAGGAGGTCGCGGTAGCGCGCCCAGTCCGGCAGCGGCGCCGCCGGAGAGCGCCGGCACAGCAGTGCCCATGATGGGACGTATTGCGGCCGGTGTGCCCATCAGTGCCATCCAGGATCACAGTCAGGACGTCGTGTGCCCGCCCGATATGCTCGGCTCGGGTGAGCATTTCGCGCTGGAGGTGGTCGGTGATTCCATGATCGAGGCCGGCATTCACGACGGCGATACGGTCATCATCCGGCGCGCCGATACGGCGAGCAACGGCGATATCGTCGTCGCCCTGGTCGAGAAGGAAGAGGCGACGCTCAAGCGCATCTACCGGCAGAGCGGACGGGTCTCGCTCGAAGCCGCCAACCCGAACTACGAGACCCGGCATTTCGGGCCCGACCAGGTGGAGGTGCAGGGCCGTCTCGTGGGCTTGATCCGGCGCTACTGAGCGCGCATGGTGTGGCGCCGGCCGATTGCCGCCGTCATGCACCGGGAATAAAGCACCATGAGCGATCTACCGAGGTCGGTCCGGATCAACGAGGAGGGCCCGCGCGAGGGCTTCCAGATCGAGAAGGGGCCGATCCCGACGGCGCGCAAGATCGCGCTGATCGACAGCCTCTCCGAGACCGGCCTCAAACAGATCCAGTGCGTCTCGTACGTCAACCCGAAGAACGTCCCTGGCTGGGCGGACGCCGAAGCCGTGACGGCCGGTTTCAAGAAGCGCGATGGCGTGAGCTACACGTGCCTCTGGCTGAACGACAAGGGCTTCGAGCGCGCCATGGCCTCGGGCCGCTATGACATGGCGGGCCGCATCTCGCTCACGGCGTCGGAGACCTTCGTCAAGCGCAACCAGAACCGCACGCTCAAGGAGAATTACGACGCGCAGTCGGCATCGATCGCGCTCTACAAGTCGCATGGTCTGCCGGTCGAGAAGGCCTCGATCATGGCCTCCTTCGGCTGCAATTTCGAAGGTGACATGCCGACCGAGCGCCTGCTCGGCTTCGTCGCCCAGGTGTTCGAGATCGCCGCCGCGCACGACCTCAAGATCAAGACGCTCTCGCTCGCCGACACCATGGCCTGGGCGACGCCGGCGACGATCAAGCGCCTCGTCGGCGCGGTGCGCGGGCGCTGGCCGGATCTGGAGCTCTCGCTGCACCTCCATGATACGCGCGGCATGGGCATCGCCAATGCCTATGCCGGCCTCGAGATGGGCGTCGCCACCTACGATGCGGCCGTGGCGGGCCTCGGGGGCTGCCCCTTTGCCGCCCACAAGAGTGCTGCGGGCAATGTGTGCACCGAGGACCTCGTCTTCATGTGCGAGGAAATGGGCATTTCGACCGGGGTCGACCTCGAGCGCCTCGTTCAGACCGCGCTTCTGGCCGAGGAGATCGTCGGTCATCCGCTCCCCGGCTCCGTCAAGGGCGGCGGCACGCTCAATCGGCTCCGGGAGCAGATCCGCGCCGCCAAGGCCGCCTGATCCATCAGCGCGCGGGGCGCGCCCGATGCTGCGGGGCCATGCGCGCGTGGCCTTGCTGGGCGAGACGTAACGGCCCAGAATGCGGACCGAACACACATTGTGCGCGCCGAGCGCGGTTCCGGCGCACGATCGACCACACACAATCAACCAGAAGAGCAGGCGATGACCCCCATCTCAGCCCTCCAGAAGACGGCCGAGGCCTTGATGGCCAAGGCGGCGATCGAGATTCCCGATGACTACCTCGGGGGCCTGCGCCAGTGCGCGAAGTCCGAGAAGGGCGATCTCTCGGCCTTCGTCATCCAGGCCATGCTCGAGAACTACGAGGCTGCCAAGGAAGACCGCCGCGCCATGTGCGGCGATACGGGCGTGCCGCGCTGGTATGTGAAGATGGGTAACGAGGCGCGCATCGAGGGCGGGCCTGTGGCGCTCGAAAATGCGCTCAGGCGCGCGACGGCCAACGCGACGCAATCGATCCCGCTCCGGCCGAACCGCGTGCACCCGCTCTGGCGCACGGACCATGACAACAACTGCGGCATCGGCGCGCCCGAGATCGAATACTCTTTCCATCCTGAAGGCGACTGGATCGATCTCACGACCGTGCACAAAGGCGGTCTCTTCGGCACCGACTACCGGATGCTCTTTCCGGGTGATGGCATCGACGGCATCAAACGCTTCTACCTCGACACGCTGATCGCCTTCGGCAAGCGCGGGCTCGCCTGCCAGCCGGCCATCGTCGGCGTTGGCCTCGGGGGCTCGAAGGACATTTCCGTGGTGCTCGGCAAGCAGGCGGCCTGTCTGCGCACGGTGGGGGACCGCAATCCCGATCCCAAGATCGCGGCGCTCGAAGAAGAGCTCAAGGAGATCGGCAACTCGATCGGCATGGGCGCCATGGGCTTCATGGGCTCGAGCATGGTCGTCGACTGCCACATCGAGGTCGGCTACTGCCACACGGGCGGCATGCCCATGAGCGTGCACATGTTCTGCCTCTCCTCGCGGCGCGCAACGGCCCGCATCTACCCGGATGGGCGCGTGGAGTTCCGCACGGACCCGCTCTGGTTCACGGACTACATGCGCCGCAGCGGTGTCGAATGGGAGGGGACGCCCACCACACGGCCGCAGGCGGCCGAGTAGGCTCAGGGCGTGCCGGCTTTGGGCGTCGCCGTCTGGCTGAGGATCCAGTCGAGGAAGGGCGGCGCGCCGCCGGCAATGTCGAGGACGACGAGTGCCGGGTTTTCGTACGGATGAAGGCTGCGCACCGTCCTGATGATCGGGGCGGCGAGCGTCGCGCGTGACTTGATGATCATCGCGCATTCCTCGTCCTGCTGGCGTTTTCCCTGCCAGACGTAGATCGAGACCATTCCGGGGAGGATGTTGACGCAGGCGGCGAGCCCGTCGTCGACGAGCCGCCCGCCGATGCGCTCGGCCTCCGCGCGCGAGGGGAAGGTCGCATATACCAGGATAGGCCCATCTTTCACCGGAATAGGGCTATCTTTTTCCATTGCTTGCGTCTGCCTTCCCGCGCCCTCTAAAGTGCGCCGCGCGCCCCGCCTGCCGCTTCCGGCATGGTAGTGGGCTCAGCGCGTGGATGGAAGCCGATGGCCGAGAGCGCCCGGAAGTTCGAGCGGATCGCGTTCGTGGCGAGTGACGTGGCCGAGGCCCGCGCCGCGCTCGAGCGGCTCGTGCACCTCTATGGCAACGCCGCGCCGCAGGAAGCTGATGCGATCGTCGCGCTCGGCGGCGACGGCCTCATGCTGCAGACGCTGCACCGCTTCATGCGCGATCGCATCCCGATTTACGGCATGAACCGCGGCTCGGTCGGCTTCCTGATGAACGAGTTCAGCGAAGGCGACCTCATCGGGCGGCTCCAGCGGGCGGTGATCACGAAGATCCATCCGCTCACCATGACGGCGGTCGATGCGGCCGGCGAGAGCCACCAGGGCCTCGCCATCAACGAGGTGGCGCTCTTCCGCCAGACTCATCAGGCGGCAAAGCTCTCGGTCTCGGTGAACGGGCAGGTGCGCCTCGACGAGCTGGTTTGCGATGGTGTGCTTGTGGCGACGCCGGCCGGATCTACTGCCTACAACCTTTCGGCCTACGGCCCGATCATCCCGATCAACGCCCAGCTCCTGGCGCTGACGCCGATCAGCGCTTTCCGGCCGCGGCGCTGGCGCGGCGCGCTGATCGCCAATACGGCGCGCATCGGCATTGCCATACGGGAGCCGGAGAAGCGCCCGGTCAGCGCGGTTGCTGACAACGTCGAGTTCCGTTCCGTCGTTCAGGTGGAAGTCTCGCAGGCCTCGGATATCGACCTCTTCATGATGTTCGATCCCGGTCACGACCTGGACGAGCGCATTTTGTCGGAGCAGTTTCGTTATTGAAGCTACTAGCCGGCGGACTGCGCTTGCTGTTCACACGGCTGCGGGCCGGGTTCGCGGGCGCACGGTACGATTAAACAAGAATATAGGAACGAATTCCTGCGCCTTGCCGGGCAGGCTCATGCGCGCCATGCAAGCCGACGAGCACGGAGATTCGGGACGGAGACACCCATGGCGGGACTGTACTTCGAGGAGTTCGAGGTCGGGCGCGTATTCGAGCACGCGATCACGCGCACCGTGACTGAGATGGACAACATGATGTTCTCCTGTCTCACGCTCAATACACAGCCGCTCCATATCGATCATCACTTCGCCGCCAAGACCGAGTGGGGCAAGCCGCTCGTCAACAGCCTGTTCACGCTCGGTCTCATGATCGGCATCTCAGTCGCCGATACCACGCTCGGCACGACCATCGGTAACCTCGGTATGACGGATGTGCGCTTTCCCCATCCGGTCTTCCACGGCGACACGCTGCATGTGACGACGGAGATCGTCGCCGTGCGCGAGAGCAAGTCGCGCCCGGATGCCGGGATCGTCGAGTTTCTCCATCGCGCCTACAATCAGGATGGCGAGCTCGTCGCCGAGTGTCGTCGCGCCGGCTTCATGCGCAAGGCGCCTGCGGCTGCTTAGGGTGGATCGGGCGGTCCGGGAGCGGTATACGCGGGCAAAGACCACGCGATCCGCGCTAGTGTCCCTATCCGTAAGTTCACTTGAACTCGATGCTCGTGTCCCGAGCGAACTTCGGAATCATAAGAGACACTAGAACCATAATCTTTCTCGTGTGATTCAGATCGAGAAATTCGCTCGTTATCGTGCCGCCTGATTTGGCGAATTTCTCGATCATCACACTAGGGGAGGGCTCATGCGCTCACTGCTCTTCGTTCCCGGCGACAGCGAGAGAAAGCTCGCCAAGGCCATGGCCAGCGGCGCCGATGCGCTGATCCTCGATCTCGAGGATTCCGTTGCGCCGGCGAACCGTCCTGCAGCGCGCGCACTGACGGCAGCTTTCGTCCGCGAGACGCGTGGGAGCGCGAACAGCCCGCTCCTCTATGTGCGTATCAATCCGATCGACGGCAGGGACTGGGAAGCGGACCTCGAAGCGGTGATGCCCGCAAGGCCCGACGGCATCATCATGCCGAAGCCCAACTCCGGCGAGGATGTGCACCGCCTCTCGATCGCGCTCGGTCATGCCGAGAGCGAAGCCGGCGCTACCTCGGGCGCGACGCGCATCCTGCCGATCGTGACGGAGACGCCGATCTCGGTGCTGAACCTGCGCTCCTATGTCGGCGCCAGCGCGCGCATGATCGGCATGAGCTGGGGTGCTGAGGATCTTGGCGCCGTGGTCGGCTCGCTTGCGAACCGTGATGAGCGCGGCCAGTTCACGTCGCCGTATCGGCTCGTGCGCGATCTCTGCCTCATCACGGCGGCGGCGGCGGGCGTCGAGCCGATCGATACTGTCTATGTGGACTTCCGCAATCGCGAGGGGCTCGAAGCGGAGACACGCGAGGCACGCCGCGATGGTTTCACGGGGAAGATGGCCATCCATCCCGATCAGGTGGGACCGATCAACGCGGTCTTCACGCCGAGCGAAGCCGAGGTCGCGCACGCGCGCGCTGTGATCGCTGCGTTCGATGGTGCGGCCGGTGTTGCCAGCCTCGACGGCAAGATGCTCGACAAGCCGCATCTCGTGCTTGCGGAGAAAGTCATCGCGCGGGCGAAGGCGGCGGGTGTGGTGGGCTAGAAGAAACCGCTGCCGCCCCACACTTCAACGTGCTTGGGCCGCACTTCTGGCGCGACGAGGAACGTCCGCCATTATGAGAAGCAGAGCTTGCCGCGAGCGCGCCGCTGTCCCTTCTCCCCGTTCTACACGGGGAGAAGGTTAGGATGAGGGGCGGCGCCATTTACCGACGTTGGCGTATGCCGCCGCCCTCACCCTTGCCCTCTCCCCGCACGCGGGGAGAGGGGATGCTGGAGCGCTCGCGGCGAACTCCAAGTCATAAAAAGAAGGGGGTTCGGGGTCTCCCCGAGCGGGTGCAGGGCCTGCGGCCCTGCTCGTGGCAAAGCCACGACGCGCCGCAGGCGCGACTACACCGTCGGCCGTACGGTGAAGCCCGGTGCTACGGGCTCGTCCTCGGGCAGGACCTCGACACGATCGACGCGGGAAGCGGGCGGGCCCGCGTGACAGCGCGCGATCATCTCCTCGACCGCGGCGGGTGTGCCCGAGACGACGGCCTCGACGCCACCATCTCGGCGATTGCGCACCCAGCCGTCGAGGCCGAGCGCAACGGCCGTGCGCTCGACGAACATGCGAAAGCCGACGCCTTGCACGCGTCCTTCGATCCTCAGCCGAACGGTGCGTGGCCCGTTCAACAGCGTCGCTCCATCAGTAGCCGACGGCCATGCCGTCCTTGCGCGGGTCGGAGGCGCCGATCAGCACGCCGGTTGCCGGATCGATCTGCACGACCTGGCCGCCGCCCCAGGGATCGTCGCGCCATGTGACCGGATGGCCGGCGGCGGCGAGGCCCTCGAATACGGCCTTCGGCATCGAGGTTTCGAGCTGGAGATGGCCGTCCTCGAAGAAGGCGCGCGGGTGGTCGAGCGCGGTCTGCGCGTCCATGCCGTAGTCGAGGACGTTGGTCATCACATAGGCGTGGCCCATGGGCTGGAAGTTCGCCCCCATGACGCCGAAGGACATCCACGGCTTGCCGTTCTTGAAGGCCATCGCAGGCACAAGCGTGTGCATGGGCCGTTTGCCGGGCGCGATGCAGTTGCGGTGCTTGGGATCGAGCACGAAGCCCTGGCCGCGGTTCTGCAGAGTGATTCCGGTCTTGCGCGTGACGATGCCGCTGCCGAACGGCGAGAACAGCGAGTTGATGAACGAGACCGCCATGCCGCTGCTGTCGACGACGGTCATGTAGATCGTGTCGGTGCCGGTCGGCTGGGGTACGGGGCCGAGATCCTCGCGGCGCTTCTGGCGATCGATGCGAGAGGCAAGATCGTTGATCGTCGCGTCGCTCAGCATGTGCTCGACGGGCACGTTCGCCATGACCGGATCTGCAACGAAAGCATCGCGCATGGCATAGGCGAGGCGGCTCGCTTCGCTCATCACGTGATAGCGCTCGACGGACAGCGGATCCGCGCCGAGCGTGCCGAGGCGATCGAGGATACGCAGCATGATCAGGGCGACAATGCCCTGGTTGTTCGGGGGCATCTCGTAGAGGTCGGCGCCGCGGTACTTGACCGAGATGGGCTCGACATAGGTCGCCTTCTGGGCGGCGAAGTCCTCAAGGGTGTGGAGGCCGCCGAGCTCCTTGAGTTCCGCCACCATGTCGGCGGCGATTTCGCCCGTGTAGAAGGCGTCGCGGCCCTTCTCGGCGATGGCGCGGAGAGTCTTACCGAGCTCGGGGAAGCGCACGATCTCGCCGACCTTGGGCGGCCGGCCGCCAGGCAGCAGATGCTGGCGCGCGCCGGGATGGGCGCTGAGCTTCTCCGTGAGCTTCGCCCAGTCGTGACCGACACGCGGCGTGACGACGTAGCCGCCCTCGGCATATTCGATGGCGCGTGCGAGCACGTCGCCGAGCGAGCGCGTGCCATAGTCCCTGAGGAGCGTCGCCCAGCCGTCGATCGCGCCCGGCACCGTGACCGCGTGCGGGGACTGCGTGACGATCTTCTTGATGCCCTGCTTGGCGTACCACTCGGGTGTCGCGGCCATGGGCGCGCGGCCCGAGGCGTTGAGGGCGACCGGATTGGTGCCCGGCTTCGCGATGAGGGCGAAGCAGTCGCCGCCGATCCCGGTCATGGCGTGCTCGACGACGCACATGACGGCCGTCGCTGCGATCGCGGCGTCGACGGCGTTGCCGCCCAACTTGAGCTGCTCGATGGCCGCGACGCTCGCCAGCGGGTGCGACGTCGCAACCATGGCGCGCGTGGCATAGACCGGCGAGCGGCCGGGAAGGGCGAAATTGCGCATCGAGAACTCCTGTGGGGCAGAATTGGCGCCGCAGGGCGCCAGAGGCGAACGGGATGGGGCGCGGTACGCGCCTGGTATTATGTCTACCAGTACGCGCGCGCCGCGCCAACCGCGCGCACGGCCGAGGTGTCATGCCGCGCTGAGCAGCCTTTCGCCGAAGTTACTTTGCCCGGCCGAAGACGATTCAAGCGTCATCAGAGCGCGGATCGAGCCGGGGCCGCGCACAAAAAGCAATCGCCCGAGGCGTGGGCTCACGCCTCGGGCGATGTTGTTGGTCGGGACGGTCGGATCAGACGCCGGCGCACTTCGGCGGCGGCTCCTTGGCGCGACGCCATACATACGTCTCGCTCAGGAACTTCACGCCCATGTAGCCCTTGACCTGCAGGGTCTCGGGATTGCGCAAGCGCAGCTCGAGGTCGAAGGAGGAGCCCTGCTCGGGGTCGTAGATCCAGCCGTTGTCCCAGGAGCCATTGGGCTGCGGCTTCACGTCGCCGATGATCTGCAGGCCGCAGATGGGCTGGCCGCGCCGGGTGGCATTCTTATTGAGCGTGTCGCGGAGCGGCTGACCCTTCGGGTCGTTCGGCTCCTTCATCCAGACAATGCGGCCGCAAAGGTTTGCCGCTTCGGGCGTGCCGGGCGCCGCGTCGGGAACGCAGGGCGCGATCTCGACCGCGCCGCGGCCAGTATGGTCGATCCAGATGCCGCGCGGTCCCACATCAGGGGCTGGAGGCACGGGTACGGCTGCCTGGGCGCCTTTGCGCTGGGGTTGCTGTTGAGCGTCGGCCGCGGGGATCGCGAGGGCGAGAAGCAGGGCCGCCAGGGTCATTGCGGAGAAGGTGGCCGCCAGTCGAAGGCGCGCACGTCCTTTGCCGAGGAATGTCGTGGCCATGGGATCATCCTGATCTGAACTGCCAAAACGGGGTCGAGACGTAAGCAAAACGAGGTGAAGACTTAAGGGTTGCAGGTGGTAAATTATCGAAGTATGGCAGCGGCAAGGCGACACAGGCTCCCACGACTGCCTTGATTCCGCCCTAGACAAGAGGGTATTCGGCGGCGCCAGCAGGTTCACGCCAGCCGGCGTGGGAACGGTAGCGGCGGTTTACCACGATTGCCGCAGGTGGCACCGGTTAGCCGCCTTCCCTATATAACGGGCTCACTGCGGGCTTCGGGGCACACTACTTTCCAGGCCCATTCCAGATTGGTCGACACGCTGGGTCAGGGCGCGGGGCCCTTCTGAAGGCGGCTCGCAAGAGCCAGCACGGGGGCGGCCGCCGGTGGGCGTTCAGGTTTTTGTGGCGTCAGGCAAGGACAGTTTGGCATTCCCATGGTTTTGACGCTTGCGTTTCGAAATCTTGTTCATGACCGCGTGCGTCTTGCGGTTACGCTCGTCGGCATCCTGTTCGCGATCGTGCTCGTTGCGGTTCAGCTCGGCCTGTACCAGGGCGCCCGCAAGATGATCATCGCGATGATCGACAATGCCCAGGGCGAGATCTGGATCACGTCGTTCGGCGCCAAGAGCTTCGAGGAGGCGGGCCTGCTCTCGGGCCGCGAGCGCCACGCCGTCCTCTCGGTGCCGGGCGTGAAAACCGTGACGCCGCTGACGGTCGCCTTCACAGAATGGCGCAAGCCCGCCGGCGGCTCGGCGCTGATCGTGCTCGTCGGCACGAACCCGGCGGACGGCGGCCTCCAGCCCTGGAACGTGGTGCAGGGCACGCCCGCATCGCTCGCCGAGCCGAACGCGGTTGCCGTCGACAAGACCTACATGGACAACCTCGGCGTCCGCCAGATTTCAGATATCGCGCAGGTGGAGCAGACACGCGTCAAGGTCGCCGCGCTGACCGACGGCATCCGCTCCTTCACCATGGCGCCCTATGTCTTCACGTCGCTGAACCGGGCGCGCGCCATGCTCGGCCTCGAGCCGAACCAGGCGACGTTCTTCCTCGTCAAGCTGGATGACCCCGCAACGACAGAGGCCGTGCGCACCGAGATCAAGTCGCGTCTCGCCAATGTCGACGTGCTGACGCAGGCGGAGTTCCGCGAGAGGAGCCTCGACCACTGGCTGTTCGGCACCGGCGCCGGTGTGGCGCTGATCGGTGGCGCCATTCTCGGCGTTCTCGTCGGCACGGTCATCGTGGCGCAGACGCTCTATTCGAGCACGAAGGATCACTTGCGGGAGTTCGCGACGCTGCGCGCGCTCGGCTCCTCCGCGGGCTACATCCATCGCGTGATCCTCATGCAGGCGGCGCTATCCGCGATACTCGGCTACGTCCTCGGCATGAGCATTGCGATGATCGTCGTGCACTTCAGTGAGCAGACGGCGCTGCCGATCCTTATGACACCGGAGCTCGCCATCGGCCTCTTCGTGCTGACGTTCGCGATGTGCGCGATCTCGGCCGTCTCGGCCATCGTCAAGGTGACCAAGCTCGATCCGGCCATGGTGTTCGCACGATGAGCAGCGAAACGGTTCTCGAAGCCACGAATGTCGTCAAGGAGCTCGGCCACGGCGCGGGCATGGTGCGGGCGCTCAAGGGCGTCAGCGTCTCGCTCAATGCCGGCGAGCTGACCCTGCTCATGGGGCCTTCGGGTTCGGGGAAGACGACGCTGCTCTCCATCCTCGGCTGCATTCTCGGGCCGACCTCCGGCAATATCCGCGTCGCCGGTACGGAAACCGAGGGCCTGGGCCCCGAGGCGCTCGCCGAGGTTCGCCGGCGGCACATCGGTTTCGTCTTCCAGTCCTACAATCTGTTCCCGACGCTCAATGCCGAGGAGAATGTGCGCCTCGCGCTCGACGTGCGCGGGCGCCGTGGCCGCCTTGCGGCCGATCAGGCGCGCGAGGCGCTGACCAAGGTCGGGCTCTCGCACAAGTTCAAGTCCTATCCGGGCAACATGTCGGGTGGTGAGCAGCAGCGCGTGGCCGTGGCGCGGGCGCTGGCGAGCGCACCATCGCTGCTCCTGGCCGACGAGCCGACGGCGGCCCTCGACAGCGAGAACGGCCAGTCGGTCATGGCGCTCCTCGCCGAGATCGCCAAGGACAAGAGCCACGCCGTGCTTGCGGTGACGCACGATCACCGCACGCTCCCCTACGCCGATCGCATTATTCACATCGAGGATGGTCTGATCGTCGGTGACGAGCGCCCCGAGCGGGTGCGCGACGCCATCGTCACGCCGCCTCCCACCATTCCCCTCGACGAGGTCCGCAGCGACCACGCATCGCAGGGCGGCGCGCCCGACAGGAGCGCCCGCGTTGCGAACAAACGGAAGATGAAAACCCATGGATAGCAACCGCTCGACGATCTCCAGCCTGTTCCTTGCGTTCCTGATCGCAGCCATAGTCGTTGCGGGCGCGTCGTATTTTCTTCCGTCGGCGAACATCTCGAGCCGTCTGAACGCGCAGACGACGTCGAAGCCGCTGCCGAAAGTGCAGTGGGATGCTGCCGCGCCCGGCCGCGTCGAGCCGAACGGTGGCGAGATCCGCATCGGTGCGGCAACGCCCGGCCGCATCGTCGAGGTGACCGTGCAGCCGAACGACCGCGTGACGGCGGGCGATCTGCTCATCCGGCTCAGCGATGAAGAGGCGCTCTCGCGCGTTCATGCGGCGCGCGCCGAGGCTGCCGTCCGCAAGCGTGAGCGTGATGCCGCCGAGGGCAATCCCCCGGAGCTGGTGCGCGCCCGCCGCCAGGCCGACGATGCGATCGCCGAGGCGGAATATGCGCTCTCGCAGGCGCGGATGGAGTTCGACGCGGCATTTCTTGCGCATCGCCGCGATGCCTCGTCGGCCAACCTCACGCAGCTCAACGACCGCCGTCAGGCCGTGCGCAACGCCGAGACACGGCTCGAGGACCAGCGCGCGGCGCTGCGCAAGGCGGAATCGGCGCAGAATATCCCCTTGCCGACCCGCGCCGAGGCCGGCTTCACGGTGGCGCGTGCGGAGCTCTCCCAGGCTGTCACGGCGCTCGAGCGCACGCGGGTGCGGGCGCCGCGCGACGGCACGATCCTGAACGTTGCAGCGCGCGCCGGTGAGATCGCGACGCCCTCGCCCGAGCAGGTTCTCCTGCTTCTGGGTGATGTGTCGGCGCTGAAAGTGCGCGCCGAAGTCGAGGAGCGCGACGCCGCCAAGGTGCGCGTCGGCCAGCTCGTCGTCGTGAAGTCGGATGCCTATCCGGGCCGCGAGTTTCCCGGCAAGGTCGCGAGCCTCGCGCCGTCGCTCGGCCCAGGCAAGCTCGGCCAGCGTGGTCCCCGCCGCCCGAACGACGTGGACGTTCTCGAGGTGGTCGTGGACATGGAAGGTCAGCCGCCGCTGCTGCCGGGGATGCGCGTCGACGTGTTTTTTAAGCCGGTAGAGACCGTCGAGGGCGCCGTTCGGCGGACGAATTGATTTAGTGCCGCCGCCTGCTGGCAAGGGGTGCTGACGCACTCGATTGTGGTGCTATGGCGGCCGCCGCCATACGGAGAGGTTGGCATTCTGCTTTGCCGCGAATGCTCCATCATCCCCTCTCCCCGCGCGCGGGGAGAGGGTTAGGGTGGGGGGCAGCGGCAAACGCCAACGTCGGCATGTGTGCCGCCCCTCATCCTAACCTTCTCGTCGCGCCAGAGGCGCGCTTCCAGCGCGACAAGGACGGGGAGAAGGAACAGGGTGCCCGTCGCGCTTCGGGCGCGATCTCGGCTCAATCCTTGAAATCGGCGGCGGTGAGGATCGGCTCGAAGGTGATGCCGGCGGCCTTGAAGTTGTCGGCGGCGCCTTCGAGGCGATCGACGACGGTGATCACGCGTTCGACGATGGCGCCATCGGCGCGCACGGCTTCGATGGCCTTCATGGCCGAGCCACCGGTCGTCGTCACGTCCTCCAGAATGACGACGCGGCGTCCTTTGAGCGTCTCGCCCTTGGGCAGGCCCTCGACGAGGCTCTGCGTGCCGTGCTCCTTGGCCAGCTTGCGCACGAAGAAAGCGGGGAGCGGCCAGCCGGCCAACTGGCTCGCGACCGCGACGGCAGTGGCGATCGGCACGGCGCCCATCTCGAGCCCGCCGACCATCTCGGCCTTCTTGCCTTCAAGGGCCGCGCAGATCAGGCGGCCGATGAGGCTCGCCCCTTCGGGGTCGAGCATGGTGGGCTTCATATTGAAATAGAAATTCGAGCTGCGCCCGGAGGCGAGCTTGATCTCGCCGCCCGTCGTGAACGAGCGGGCCTTGATGATCTCGATCAGGCGGGCACGGTCGGCGTCGCGCGGCATGAGATTTTCCTCCGTCCTGGCAGGGTATTGTCGAGGGAGACTGGTTCGCGCCCAGGGGCCATGTGTCGCCGCCGCGTGTCAAGCGGGCCGGCGCGTGCTATGGAGCCGCGTCCACAGCCGGAGACCGGAAATGTTCAACCCAGAGACCCCTCCCGAACTCGAAGTCACGCGCTGGCTCAACAGCGACAAGCCGGTGACCCTCGCCGGGCTCAAGGGCAAGGTGGTTGTGCTGATCGCTTTCCAGATGCTCTGCCCTGGGTGCGTTTCCGAGGGCCTGCCGCAGGCCCGGAAGATCCGCCAGCGGTTCAGCCCGGACCAGGTGGCGGTCATCGGCCTGCACTCGGTCTTCGAGCACCACGAGGTGATGACCGAGAAGGCGCTCGAGGTGTTCCAGAACGAGTACCGCTGGCCGTTCCCGATCGGCATCGACAAGCCGGACGGCAAGGGGCCGCCGAAGACGTTCGCGACCTATCAGATGCAGGGCACGCCCTCGCTGCTCATCTTCGACCGCGCCGGGCGGCTGAGGCGCCACTATTTCGGGCATCCCGACGACATCCGCCTCGCCGCCGAGATCATGGCGCTGAGCATCGAGGATGTGGGGGGCACGCGCGAGCAGGCGGCGGCCATCGAGCACAAGCTCGCCGCGGCGCTGGTGACGGCCGATCATCATCATCACGATCATGATCACGACCACCATCACGACCACGACCATCACCACCATCATCATCACGAGCACGGCGATGCGTGCGGCTGCGGTCACGATCACAGCCATGATCATGGCCACGATCACGGGCACCAGCACCACGGCCACCATCATCACGACCACGGGCACGCCCCGCGCAAAGGCTAGTGTGACGAGATCTCGCGGCCAGGTATTGAGCGATGACGAGTGTGCTGAAACAGCGGTTTCCTGAGGCGGCTTGGATCGACGCAAGCGCGTCGGTCTACGGGGATGTCACGATCGGGGAGGGCGCGAGCCTTTGGCCCGGCGTGTCCATTCGTGCGGAGTTGCTGTCGGTGACGGTTGGCCGGTTCGTGAACCTGCAGGATCACGTGATGGTCCATATCGGATACAGCACGCCCACCGTGATCGGCGACTACGCCTCGATCACGCACCGCGTGGTGCTGCACGGCTGCACGATCGGCGAGAACTGCCTGATCGGGATCGGTGCGACGATCATGGATGGCGCGGTGATCGGCGCCAACTCGATCGTGGCCGGACACGCATTCGTGCGCGAGGGACAGGTGATCCCGCCGAACTCCATTGTCATGGGCACGCCGGCCAAGGTCGTGCGCACGGCCGACAACTTCGTCGCCAACCGGATGAATGCCTGGCTCTATCACCGCAATGCCGAAGCCTATGCGCTGGGTGATCACCGGGCCTGGACGGGGGCGGAGTTCGAGAAGGCGCGCGATGCCGAGAAAGCACGGCTCGAGGCGCTGCACGCGGCGGGGCGCGCCGGCTGATTACGCGGATCGGGCAACCCTCCCCCGCGTTATGACGGGACTTGGTTCACAATGGCGCCGAATCGTGCGGCGATAGGAAGGCCATGGGTCGACGACTGAACATCCTGCGACTGGCGATGTGGAACCTGTTCCAGAACTGCGGGTTCTCGATGTCTGGCGCCGTGGCTTTCACGTTCCTGCTGTCGCTCTTTCCGTTCTGCATTTTCCTCGGTGCACTGGCGGGCACGATCGGCGGCCGGGAGCTTGCGGCCTATGCCGTGGCCCAGCTTTTTCAGGCCGTGCCAGAGCCGGTCGCCAAGGCGCTCGCGCCCGAGATCGAGCGTGTCATGGGGCGCAGCCAGTTCGGCCTGCTGACCGTCGGCGCGGCGATCTCGCTCTTCTTCGCGACAAGTGCGGTCGAGACGCTCAGGGCGGCGCTCAACATGGCCTATCGCGTGAAGGAAGGGCGGTCCTACCTCTTCTGTGTCACGCAGAGTGCGTTTCTGGTGCTGATGACGGCGGCCGGCATGCTGGCGCTCGCGTGGGGCATCGTGGTGGGGCCGGTCATTGCCCAGAGCATCGACTCGGAGACCGTGCACTGGCTGCTCGATCAGGGACGGTTCTCAGTGAGCGCGCGCTACACGATCGTGCTCTCGGTGACGACGGCGCAGCTTCTCGCCTATCACCTCTTTCTGACGGCGGGGAAGCGCACGTTCTGGGATGTGTGGCCCGGCGTGCTGCTGAGCGTGGTTCTGTGGATCATGCTCGCGCAGATCTATTCGCGCTGGCTCGGCATCAGCGACTACTCGCGCTTCTATGCCGGACTGACGCAGCTCTTCACGGCGCTCATCTTCTTTCAGGCCACGGCCATCGTCGTGATCCTCGGCGCCGAGTTCAACCGTGCTCTCGGCGAGGCCAAGGCCAGCGCGTGAGTGCTCTCAAAGGAGAATGGATGACATGGCGGCAGCCAAGAGCCCTCAGCCGGGGCCGATCACGTTCGACGATTTCCTGAAAGTCGATATCCGCGTAGGCACGATCGTCGCCGTCGAGCCGTTCCCGGAGGCGCGGAAGCCCGCATTCAAGCTGCGCATCGATTTCGGCGGCGAGATCGGCATCAAGAAGAGCTCGGCCCAGATCACGAAATACTATGCTGCCGATGCGCTCGTCGGCCGGCAGGTGGCCGCAGTGGTGAATTTTCCCCCTCGTCAGATCGGGCCGTTCATGTCCGAGGTGCTGACGCTCGGCTTTCCCGATGCGGAAGGCGAGGTCGTGCTGATCGGGCCGGAGCGGAAAGTGCCCGACGGCGGGCGTCTCTTTTGAAAGAGAAAGGCCGGGCGCTGGGCCCGGCCTTTCGCATGTCTGAGCTCCGCGCGTCAGCGGTGGCGCGGACAATAGGTCTGGACGCGGGTGCGGTGACGCACGCACTTGCCGAGCAGGCGCTTCGTGCAGACGCGGACCGAGCGCCGATAGCAGCGATGGCGGACCTGATCGACGTTCGACTCGGCCGTCGCAAGCCGATCGAGAAGCGTCATGTTGCCAGGCGCCGCAGCCGATGCCGTGCCGCTGGTCGCAACGCCCACAATCGGAAGCAGGCACACCGCGAGTGCCACTGCAATCTTTCGCATTCCGAACCTCCAAGTTTCTCGTTTGGTGGATCAATCTTCCCGGCCCCACAAACTTATCGAATGGCTCGTGCTCAATCGAAGCCTAATGCCGGAAATCCTCATTATTCGGAGGAGTGAGGTCGAGGCGCCACACGCGCCGAGCTCGACAATGACTTGTTCCAAAATGTGAAGGCCGAGCTGATGCCCGGCCTTCGTGTCCGGCTACCAGCGATGGTAGCGCCGAACGGGGCGATAGCAGCGCTGTGCCGAGCGGACGCAGCGGCCGCGATAGTTCCGCCGCGTGCAGACGCGATAGCAGCGATAGCCACGCCGATAGCGTACCTCGTCGACGATCGAACTCGTCGTCGCGAG
Source organism: Hyphomicrobium sp. CS1BSMeth3 (assembly GCF_900117415.1). Lineage (GTDB taxonomy): Bacteria > Pseudomonadota > Alphaproteobacteria > Rhizobiales > Hyphomicrobiaceae. The sequence goes on along the minus strand of NZ_FPEI01000004.1, from coordinate 600,280 downwards.
CCGGTCGAGCACCGTCATGTTGCCAGGCGCCGCGGCCGCAGCCGAACCGGCAGTGGCCACGCCCATCACGGGAAGCAGGCCGAACATGCACGCCATCATCAACTTACGCATTCCAAGTCCTCCAGATTGCCTAGGGCTTTCGCAAATTTCCCCGACGGCAGGAGGATATCATCCTTAGGCGCATCATCACAGCGCTAATGGCCAGAATCTCGAATATTTACAAGCATTAATCTGATGGCCGCATTGTCGTCACAGGCGGCTTAGAGAGGCACGCGGATGATGGCGCGCAGGCCGCCCATCGTGCTCGTGTCGAGCGCCACGTCGCCGCCGTGGCTGCGCGCGATGTCGCGGGCAATGGCGAGGCCGAGCCCCGAATTGCCGGAGCCTTCGTTGCGTGCGTGATCGAGGCGGTAGAAGGGCTTGAACACGTTCTCACGCTCGACGGCAGGAATGCCCGGGCCGTCGTCGTCCACTTCGATGCGCAGCCATTGGCGGTCGGTCGCCGCGCGCACGACGATGCGGTTGCCGAAGCGCGCCGCGTTCGAGACGAGGTTGGTGACGGCGCGCTTGAAGGCATTGCGCTTGAGCTCGAGCACGAGGTCCGTCGGGCGCCGGCGCAGCCTCAGGTCGATCGGCACACCGAAGTGCTGGGCATCGACATAGATCTCCTCGAGAAGCTGGCGCACGTTGGTCGGCGTCGCCTGCTCGCCGCCGTCGCCTTTAGCGAAGGCGAGGTAGTCCTCGAGCATGTGCTGCATCTCGTTGACGTCGGCGCGCAATGCCGTGATCTCGGGGCTGTCGCCCAGAAATGCGAGCTGCAACTTGAAGCGCGTGAGCACGGTTCTGAGATCGTGACTGACGCCGGCCAGCATCGTCGTGCGCTGATCGACGTGCTGCATGATGCGCTCGCGCATCTCGACGAAGGCCTGCGCGGCCTGGCGGACCTCGCGCGCGCCGCGCACACGGAAATCATCGCCGACAGTGCGCCCCTTGCCGAAGGCGTCGGCGGCCTCCGCAAGGCGCAGGATCGGCCGGATCTGGTTGCGCATGAAGAGGATGGCGACGGTCAGCAGGACGACGGAGGTGCCGACCATCCACAAGAGGAAGATGTGGGAGTTCGAGGCATAGGTCTGGTTCCGCGTCGCAATGAAGCGGAGCACGGCCTTCGGATGCTTGACGCGGACCTCGACATGGCGCGACTGGCCGAGCGTGTCGATCCAGAAGGGCAGCGTGACGTGCTTGCGGACCTCGTCGGAGAGCGTGCGGTCGAGGAGCGCGAAGAACGGTTTGGGCTGGGCCTTCGGGAGATCGTCCGGCGGCAGGATCTGCATGGAGATGCCGACCTTCTCGCGCGCCAGGTTGACGAGCTTCTCCGGGTCGTCGGCAAGCGAGAAGCTGGAGTAGACGTCGATCAGGGCGGCGATGTCGCGTGCCGTCGCCTCGGAGAGGCGGCGGGTGACGGCCTGCCAGTGGCGCTCCATGAAGGTGAACGCGACGACGCTTTCGAGCAGCACGATGGGCGCGATGATGATGATGAGCGTGCGCGCATAAAGGCCCTTCGGCGCGAGCTCCGAAAAGAAGCTCGCGATCTGCGCCCATGCCGAGCGCCAGCGCAAGGTCCTGAGCTGCCGCCACCGGCTGCGGCGCACAGGGGGCAAGTCCAGCTCGCCTGCCGAGTCTCGCGCCGCAACCATCGATCCCGTCTCTCCGTGCCGGCGTGCGCGCCGGCCGATGCCTCAGTTGATGCTCAGTCGATGTAGAGGATGTAGCCCTTGCCGCGGACCGTCTGCAGATAGACGGGGTTCGAGGGATCGAGCTCGATCTTGCGTCTGAGGCGGTTGATCTGGACATCGATCGCGCGCTCGCTGCCGGTCGACTCGTCGCTTGCGAGCTCGTGGCGGGCAATGGGCGAGCCTGGGCGCGAGGCGAAGAGGCGCAGGAGGTCGCGTTCGCGCTCGGTGAGCTTGATCGTCTCGTCGCCGCGCCGCAGCTCGCCGCGCTCGACGCTGAAGGCGTAGTCGCCCATGCGGATTTCATCGCGCGGCTCGTGGCCGATACGACCGCGCCGCATGATGTTGTTGAGGCGCAGGACGAGCTCGCGGGGCTCGAAGGGCTTCGTCACGTAGTCGTCGACACCAGCCTCGAGGCCTTCGACGCGGTTCTCGGGCTCCGCTCGTGCGGTGAGCATGCAGATCGGGATGGGCGACATGCTCTTGAGGTCACGCGCGAGGTCGAGCCCGCTTTCGCCCGGCATCATGAAATCGAGGATCACGAGGTCGAAGGCGAGGCCACGCATGGCGGCGCGTGCGGTTTCTGCGTCCCGCGCCGTCGTCACGCGGAAGCCGCTATCCTGGAGATAGCGGCCGAGCAGCTCCCGAATGCGCTGGTCGTCGTCGACGAGCAGCACGTGGGGCGCGTTGTCCGGCAGCGGATCCCGGCGGGCGAGACTGCTTGCGAGCGTCATGGCTGAAGCTCTCCGTTCAGATCCTTGGACAGCTTGGGCAGGTCGAGCAAGGTGGAGACCATCTCGCGCGTTTCGGGCTCGATCATGGCCGTGAGAAAGCGGCGGATAGCAGCATCGGCGCCGCTGCCGCTGAGGCCGGTGGCGCGCCGGATGCGCCGCGCCTGCGCGTTGACGAGCCGGCGCATGAGCGCACGGCCGGCGGGCGTCACGTGCAGGCGGCGCTCGCGGCGATCGGTGTCGCCGGCCGACTGGACGACGAGGCCGCCCTCGACGAGCTGGCGAAGCACGCGCGCGAGGCTCTGCTTGGTGATGTTGAGGATGAGAAGAAGGTCGGCGACGCGCAGGCCCGGATAGCGCGTGATGAAATGGAGCACGCGGTGGTGGGCGCGGCCGTAGCCGTACTCGGCGAGAATGGCGTCTGCATCGCCGGTGAAGTCGCGGTAGGCGAAAAAGAGAAGCTCGATGAGCTGCACGGCCTCCGGCGTCGGCTCGTCGGCTGCGCCTCCATGAGGTGCGCCGGAAGCCGCCGGCACCGTCATGCGCGGCGTGGAGGGGCGACTTGAATTTACGTCAGTCATATTGACATATTTGAAGTCGATTGATACCCGTGGCAAGCGCTTTGTTGGGCCGGCTGGCCTTGGCGTGCCACCGTATCAGATCTCATTGCACAATGGTGACCATGATACGAGGAGGATGCCTCGGGCGGACGGCGTCGCGTGGATTTTCTCTTTTTCTGTGAGCACTTAACGGCTCGAGGAGAGGGAGATCCACAAGAGGCGCCAAAGGAATGATCTGCGCACAATACGGTCATCGCACACGCGCCTGACCGCGATCCGGCGGCAGGCGCCGGAGCGCCGACATTCCAAGTGTTGTCCCGCGGGAGGATACGCGCATGGCTTCCGAGTTCCTTTATTTCGGCGATAGTCAGATCTGGTACAACGGCAAGTTCATGCCCTCCGCGGACGCCCGGGTGCACGTGCTGACCCACGGGCTGCATTACGGCTCCTGCGTGTTCGAGGGCGAGCGCGCCTATGACGGCGTGGTCTTCAAGTCGCGCCAGCACACCGAGCGCCTGCACCGCTCCGCCGAGATCATGGATTTCAAGATCCCCTACTCGGTGGACGAGCTCGAGGCCGCGAAGGCCGAGGTTCTGCGCCTGAATGGCAGCGGCAACAAGTACGTGCGCGCGGTCGCCTTCCGCGGCGGCGAGAAGATGATGGCGGTCGCCGCCCAGCAGAACCCCATTCACGTCGCGATCGCGACCTGGACATGGCCCTCCATGTTCGATCCGGCCGAGCGCATGCGCGGCATCCGCCTCGACATCGCCGACTATCGCCGTCCCGACCCTGCCTGTGCGCCGACCATGGCCAAGGCGGCGGGGCTGTACATGATCTGCACGATCTCGAAGCACCGGGCCGAGAAGAAGGGCTATTCCGATGCCCTCATGTTCGACTGGCAGGGTCGCGTTGCCGAGTGCACGGGCGCGAACATCTTCTTCGTGCAAGACGGCAAGCTGCACACGCCGATCGCCGACTGCTTCCTCTCGGGCATCACGCGCGAGACCGTGATCGAGATCGCGAAGAAGCGCGGGCTTGAGGTCGTCGAGCGCCGCATCATGCCGGAAGAGCTTTCGAGCTTTTCGGAGTGCTTCATCACCGGCTCGGCCGCGGAAGTGACGCCGGTGCGCGAGATTGGCCCGTATCACTACCAGCCGGGCCGCATTTCCGAGCAGCTCCTCGCCGACTACATGGCGGGCACCGGCAGGGCCTGAGGCCTGCCGACCCTGACCCCAAACTCCTCGTTTCGCCTTCCCCGTCCGGCACTTGCGCAAGGTCAATGCGCGGGTGCCGCGATGGGCGTATGGTGAACAACGCCGGCCCACGGGGTGCGCCGGTCCCGGTGCCGTGCGTTGCGCGCCGGGTGAACGAGGAGTGCGGCGTTATGACCAATCCGAAGCAGAACCAGTCGGGCCGGTCCGAGAACGAGCCGTTCCACGGTCTGGTTGCGTCCACTGAGCAGGCGGCGAATGCCGTTGCGCCAATGATGAAGTGCGCTGCCTGTGCCAATCTCGAGTTTGCCTCGCTCGTGGGGCGGCGAGCGAAGGCCTACCTGGACATCCCCAATGAAATCGCCCAGTGCCGCGGTCCGCAGGATCTCGTCGCTGCGCAGGCCCGCTTCTGGCAGACGATGCTGCGCGACTACGCGGACTACTCGCAGCGCGTCGTGACGGCGCTGCGGTCGTTCGATGGCGAGATGGGTTCGCCACCGGGCGCACAAGGCGCGCGCGAGCGGGATACGCTGGTCTTCCCCGGCGTCTTCGGCTTTCCGGGCTGGCAGATCCCGGCGCCTGACCTGCCCCACCGGCCTGGCGAGCACCGCGCGGCGTAGGGCTGAACTGAAACGGCCGGTCGTGGTTTTTCCTTCATCCCCTCTCCCCGCGTGCGGGGAGAGGGTTAGGGTGAGGGGCGGCGGCATACGTTGACGTCGCGCTAGTTCCCGCCCCTCATCCCGACCTTCTCCCCGTAAAGAACGGGGAGAAGGGGAAGTGGGCGCTCAGCCAGCGACGGCGCGCCTTGCCATGACGCCGACGAGGTGGGCGCGGTAGTCCGCACTCCCATGCACGTCCGACATCACGTTCGACGCATCGAGCTTGATGCTGTCGAGGGCTGAGGCCGAGAAGTTCGCCGACAGCGCCTTCTCTGCCTCCGTCCAGCGGAACACGCCGGACTGGCCGGCGCCGGTGACCGCCACGCGCACGCCGCCCGCGGTGCGCGCCACCGCGACGCCGACAAGGGCAAAGCGCGAGGCCGGCTGGTCGAACTTCGCGTATGCGAAGCTCTGCGGGACCGGGAAGTTGATCTCCGTCAGGATCTCGTTTTCTTCAAGCGCCGTCGCGAACAGGCCCTGGAAGAAATCATCGGCGGAGATGCTGCGCTTGCTGGTCTGCAGCGTGGCACCGAGTGCGAGCACCGCGGCCGGATAGTCGGCCGCCGGGTCGTTGTTGGCGATCGAGCCACCGATCGTGCCTCGGTGGCGCACCTGCGGATCGCCGATGCCGCCAGCGAGTTTGGCGAGGCCGGGAATGGCGCCCTTCACGTCGCCCGACGTTGCCACAGCCGCGTGTGTGGTCATGGCGCCGATGGCGAGCCCGCCATCCTTGCGCGCAATGCCCTTGAGCGACGCGATCCCGGAGAGATCGATGATCGAATCCGGCGTTGCGAGGCGCAGCTTCATGGTCGGCAGCAACGTCTGGCCGCCCGCGAGGAGCTTGGCACCGGGCGAGGCCTTGAGCGCGAGATCCGCCTCGTTGAGCGTGCCCGGGCGGCGGTAATCGAAAGCTTGCATGGTATCCTCCCTTATTCCGCCGCCATCTTGCGTGCCGATTTTTGCGCCGCGCGCCACACCGCTTGCGGTGTTGCCGGCATTGCAATGTCCTCGTGCCCGAGGGCGTCTGTAATCGCATTGATGAGCGCGGGCGGAGCGGCAATGGCGCCGGCCTCGCCGCAGCCCTTCACGCCGAGCGGGTTCGACGGGCAGGGCGTGGTCGTCATCGCGACGTTGTACGACGGCAGGTCATCGGCGCGCGGCATGGTGTAGTCCATGAAGCTGCCGGTGATGAGCTGGCCGTTCTCGTCGTAGACGGTGTGCTCGAGCATGGCCTGGCCGACGCCCTGGGCAATGCCGCCGTGCACCTGTCCTTCGACGATCATGGGATTGATGAGGATCCCGAAATCGTCGACGGCCGTCCAGCGGTCGATCCTCGTGTGGCCGGTTTCAGGATCGATCTCGATCTCGGCAATGTGCACGCCCGAGGGGAAGGTGAAGTTCTTCGGGTCGTAGAACGAGCCTTCCTTGAGCCCGGGCTCGATCACTTCCGGATCGAACTTGTGGGCGACATAGGCCTGCAGCGCGACCTCGCCGAAAGTCATCTTCTTGTTCGTGCCGCGGCCGAGGAACTCGCCGTTCTCGAAGTCGACGCTGTCCTCCGGCACTTCCATGCAGGCGGCGGCAACGCGCTTGCCCTTGGCGATGATCTTCTCCGAGGCTTTCACGATCGCCGAGGCACCGACCGCGCCCGAGCGCGAGCCGTACGTGCCCATGCCCATCTGCACTTTGTCGGTATCACCGTGCACGATCGAGACCTGCTCGATGGGCACGCCGAGCTTCGACGCAATGACCTGGGCGAAGGTCGTCTCGTGGCCCTGGCCGTGGCTGTGCGAGCCGGTCAGCACCTCGATGGTGCCGACCGGGTTCACGCGGATCTCCGCGCTCTCCCAGAGGCCGACGCCGGCACCGAGCGAGCCGACTGCGCGCGATGGCGCGATGCCGCACGCTTCGATGTAGGCGGAGAAGCCGAGCCCGCGCAGCTTGCCCTTCTTGGCACTCTCGGCCTTGCGCGCGGCGAGGCCCTTGTAGTCGGCCATCTCGAGGGCCTTATCGAGGGAGGCGCCGTAGTTCCCGGCATCATAGGCCATGATCACCGGCGTCTGATGCGGGAAGGACTTGATGAAGTTCATCCGCCGGAACTCGGCCGGATCGCGACCGGTCTCGCGGGCGGCAACTTCGATCAAGCGCTCGACGACGAAGGTCGCTTCGGGCCGGCCGGCGCCGCGATAGGCATCGACGGGCGTCGTGGTCGTGTAGACGCCATCGACCTCGCAGTAGATGGCCGGGATGTCGTACTGACCCGAGAGGAGCGGCGCGTAGAGGTATGTCGGCACCGAGGAAGCGAACGTCGAGAGATAGGCGCCGAGGTTGGCCTTCGTGCTCGCCCTGAGCGCCAGGATCTTGCCGCTCACGTCCATGGCGAGCTCGGCGGTCGTGACGTGATCACGCCCGTGCGCATCGGCGAGGAAAGCCTCCGTGCGCTCGGCAACCCACTTCACCGGACGGCCGACTTTCTTGGCCGCCCAGATGCAGACCGTCTCCTCGGCATAGATGAAGATCTTCGAGCCGAAGCCGCCGCCTACATCCGGGGCGATCACGCGCAGCTTGTTCTCGGGCGCAATGCCGATGAAGGCCGAGAGCACGAGGCGCGCGACGTGCGGGTTCTGGCTCGTCGTGTAGAGCGTGAACTGGTCCTGGCCCGCGTCGTAGTCGCCGATCGCGGCGCGCGGCTCCATGGCGTTCGGCACGAGGCGGTTGTTGACGATGTCGAGCTTCGTCACATGCGCCGCCTTCGAGAAGGCCGCGTCGACCGCGTCTTTGTCGCCGAGGTGCCACTGGTAGACGGTGTTGCCCGGCGCCTCGTCGTGGATCTGCGCCTTGCCGGCGGCCTGCGCGCTCGCCACGTCGACGACCGCCGGCAGCTCGCCGTAGTCGACCTGAATGAGACCGGCGGCGTCCTTGGCCTGATCGAGCGTCTCGGCGATGACGACGGCGACGTGGTCGCCGACATAGCGCACCTTGCCCTGCGCGAGCGCGGGATGTGCGCCCGCCTTCATGGGCGAGCCGTCCTTGGAGTGGATCATCCAGCCGCAGATGAGGCCGCCGATCTTGTCGGCTGCGAGATCCGCGCCGGTGTAGACACCGAGCACGCCGGGCGAAGCGAGCGCCTCGCTCACGTCGATGTTGTTGATCGTCGCGTGCGCGACCGGCGAGCGGGCGAAGACCGCGTAGGCCTGTCCGTGCCGGTTGATGTCGTCGACGTACTGGCCCTTGCCAGTGATGAAACGCAGATCTTCCTTGCGCTTGACTGAAGCGCCAATGCCCTGATCCGTCATGGGGATATCTCCTGTCCGCCTGTCACGCTACTCGGCAGCGACCTTGGCGCCTGCCATCGCGGCGGCACCCGTTTCGATCGCGCGGACGATGTTGTGATAGCCGGTACAGCGACAGAGGTTGCCCTCGAGCTCCTTGCGGATCGTCGCCTCGTCGAGCTTCGCGCCATGTCGGTTCACGATGTCGACGCCGGCCATGATCATGCCGGGCGTACAGAAGCCGCACTGCAATGCGTGATGCTCGCGGAAGGCTTCCTGCATGGGATGGAGTGTCGTGCCCGTGGCAAGGCCTTCGATGGTGACGACCTCGGCGCCCTCGCAGGAGGCGGCGAGAACAGCGCAGGATTTGACCGACTGGCCATTGAGATGGACCGTGCAGGCGCCGCACTGGCTGGTGTCGCAGCCGACGTGGGTTCCCGTCAGTCGAAGGTTGCTGCGAAGGAAATCTACGAGCAGCGTTCGCGGATCTATGTCCGCGGTGACGCGGCGCCCGTTGACTGTCAGCGAGAGTTTGATCATTCGGCGTCCTCCGGTTCGGCGTTCTTATTTGTACGCGGTGCGTGGCGTCTGGATGTCGGACGGGTCTCCTTGCGATGCGGTGTGCGGCCGTGCCGGGCGGTGCGCTGCAGCAAGCCTCTGAAACTACGAGTTAGTGTCCCGATTCCGAAGTTCGCCATACCTTGAAGCTGGTGTCGCGAGCGAACTTCGGAATCAAAAGGGACACTAAAAGAATAGTCTTGCTAGTGTGATTCAGATCGAGAAATTCGCTCCATGCTGTGCCGCGAGTAATGGCGAATTTCTCGGTCATCACACTAGTATGCAGACTGATCCTGCGCCGTCGTATCGAGGCCGTCAAGCAGCAGCGGCGCGGGAGCGACCAAAGGCTAGATGCGCGCTTCGCCGATCGAGCGATGGACTTTGCTGCGATGCGACCTCACGGATTGTTCAAGTCGTCATGTGTCTTCCGGTGGGGGCCGCCATCGAAAGGTCGTGCGGCTGCCGCTATTGTGAAAATGCAGTAACGGCTGCCACGCCGCCGCGAGCCATCTTCGGGTGACCCGCGGCGTGGCGTATTTGAATGACAAGGGAGGAACTGGGATTATGACGAAGCATTCTTCGGTGACACGCCGCGATGCGCTCAAGCTCGCGGGGGGCGCCGCCGCACTCGGCGCGCTCGGCAGCGCGATTCCACAGATTGCCCAGGCGGCCGCGCCGATGCTCGGCGTCTCGCGGCCCTCGATCTATCGCTTCAAGCTCGGGGCCTTCGAGGTGACGAACATCCTCGACGGCTACGTGCAGGGAAATGGGCCGCATCCGGCATTCGGCAACAACCAGCCGGCCGAGGTCGTCCAAGCGCTCGTCCAGGCGCACGGCTTGCCGGCGACCCGGCATGAGAACCCCTACGTCGTCACGCTCGTCAACACCGGTAAAGAGCTGGTGATGTTCGATGCCGGCAATCCCAAAGGGCGCATGAAGACAGCGGGACATCTCTCCGACCTGCTGGTCACTGCCGGCTATAGTCCGGCCCAGGTCGACATTGTCGTCCTCTCGCACGGCCACCCTGATCACATCGGTGGGCTCATGGCCGATGGCAAGCCGATCTACCCGAATGCCCGCTACGTGTTCGGCGCCACCGAGTTCGATTACTGGAACAAGGGCGAAAACATCCCGGAGGCGCGAAAGCCCACCCGCGACTTGTTCATGACCCAGGCGGCGCCGCTCGGCGAGAAGGCGACCATGATCAAGGGCAACGACGAGATCGTCAGCGGCATCCGGGCGGTGCCTGCGTTCGGCCATTCACCAGGCATGCTTGCGTTCCACATCGAGAGCGAGGGCAAGCGGCTCTACAACTGGGCGGATACTGCCAACCATTACATCGTCTCGATCCAACACCCCGAGTGGCATGTGGCCTTCGACCAGGATAAGGACATGGCCGTCGAGGTGCGTAAGAAGACATTCGACATGGTGTCGGCGGACAAGATCCCCGTGGTTGGCTTTCACATGCCGTTTCCGTCGGTCGGCTGGGTCGAGAAGACGGCCGCGGGCTACCGTTGGGTGCCGGCCAGCTTCCAGTTCAACCTGTAGGGGCCGGATCAAGTTGGGGCCAGCGGGCGTGGCGCGGTGTCGCAAAATGATTGACTTCAAACGGTCAATCATTTTGCGTTCTTGGGCGTTTTACTGATCGTCCCATGGCCGTATGAGCGGCTTCTGATACAACCCGAAGCAGCCCGAACCCCGCAATGATCCGATCCGACCCCTATTGGTGGGAAGCCGCGCCTCCGGCGACGCTGCCGCGCGAGCCCGTGCGCTCGAAATGCGATGTCGTGATCGTCGGGGCTGGCTATACCGGGCTCTCAGCCGCGATCACGCTCGCCCGGGCGGGGCGCAGCGTCCAGGTCTTCGACAAGATGCGCCCCGGCGAGGGCGCGTCGACGCGCAATGGCGGCATTGCCAGCGGCAATCTCAGGCCCTCGTTCGATGAGCTCGCCAAGAAGTTCGGCGAGGCGACGGCGCGCGCGCTGCTGCTCGAGGCCAAGGCGGCGCGCGAGGATCTCGCTCAGTTCATCGCGCGCGAAGGCATCGAGTGCGAGTTTTCGGTCACCGGCCGCTTTGCGGGGGCCTCGACGGCGGGCGACTACGAGCGCCTCGCCCGAGAGGCGGATATGCTCAAAGCGACGACCGGCATCGAGGCCTACGCCGTGCCGCGCGCCGAGCAGCGCAACTACCTCGGCACGGACTATTATCATGGCGGCGCCGTGCGCATGGATATCGGCGGGCTGCACCCGGCCAAGCTCCATGCCGGGATGCTGCGGCTCGCGCGCGGCGCTGGCGCGATCGTGCACGGCGAGACGGCCGTCACCGGCATTCGCAGCGACGGGCTCGACTACGAGGTCGAGACGGCGCGCGGCCGTGTGGCGGCACGCCATGTGATCACGGGTACGAACGGCTACACGGACCGCTCCGACCGCTGGCTGCGCCGGCGCATGGTGCCGGTGAGGAGCCGCATCATCGCGACCGCGCCGCTCTCGGACAATCTCATGCGCCAGCTCATGCCGAAGCGCATGATGCTCTCCGAGACGCGCAGGCTGCACTACTACTACCGCCCCTCGCCCGATGGCCGGCGCATTCTCTTCGGCGGGCGCGATGGGACGATTGCCGGCGAACCCACCTGGCCGACCGACCATCTGCGCCAGGCCCTCATCGACATCTTTCCTGAAGTCGAGGACGTCGAGCTCACGCATAGCTGGTTCGGCCATGTGGCCATGAACCGCGACATGATCCCGCGCATTTTCTCGAGGCAGGGAATGCGCTATGCCGCCGGCTACTGCGGCTCGGGCGTCGTATGGGCGCGCTGGGCGGGGCAGAAAGCTGCGTGGCAGATCCTCGGCGAGGACCGTGGCGCCTCGGCGCTCGACATGCGCCCGCCCGCGGCCGTGCCGTTCTACAACGGCACGCCGTGGTTCATGCCGGGTGTGTTCGCGTGGTTGACCTTCCAGGATCGCCGCGCGCATCGATACCGCAAAAGCAAGACCTCTCTTCCGAAGCGTGATCCGGCATGAGCGAGACCATCGAGACGGCAAACGACGTGCAGGGCAAGCAGGGGGCTGAGGAAGCGTCGGCAACTCTGCCACGCGTGAGCATCGTCACGACATATCGCCGGGCGCTCGGCCTGTTGGCGCCGGAGCGCGGGCTCGCCGGCAGCCTGGTCGCTGCCAACGTCGCAATCGGCGTTATCCTGCTTGCCGAGCCCATTCTGTTCGGCCGTGTCGTCGACGCGCTCTCGCAGGGTGCGGGCGCGTTCTCGCTCATCGGGCTCTGGGCCGCGCTCGGCCTTTTCGGCATTCTCGCGGGGATGGTCGTCGCGCTGGCCGCGGACCGGCTGGCGCACCGGCGGCGTCTCATCGCCATGGCGACGGCCTTCGATCAGGCGATCACGCTGCCCATCAGCTATCACGCGCGTAAGGGCTCCGGCGCCGTCATCCGCGCCATCCAGCAAGGCACGGACTGCCTGTTCGGTCTCTGGCTCGCCTTCATGCGCGATCATCTCGCCGCGCTCGTCTCGATCGCCCTGCTCATTCCGACGGCCCTGACGATCGACGTGCGCATGGCGGCGCTGCTGTTCGGCCTCGGCGCGGTCTATCTCGCCGCGAACATGTTCGTGTTCAAGCGCACGATCGATCAGCAAGGCGAGGTCGAGCGCTATCATCGCGAGCTTGCGGGCCGCGTCGGCGACGTGCTCGGCAATGTGACGGTCGTGCAAAGCTACGTGCGCTTTGAAGCGGAGTCGCAGGCCCTGCGCGGCCTCATGCGCGAGCTGCTTGCCGCGCAGTATCCCGTGCTTTCCTGGTGGGCCGGCGTCATGGTGCTGACGCGTGCGGCATCGACCATCACGATGGTGGCCATCTTCGCGCTCGGCGCACTTCTCGTTCAGCGCGGCGAGCTGTCGGTCGGGCAGGTCGTCAGCTTCGTCGCGTTCGCAAACCTGCTGATCACGCGGCTCGACGCGCTCTCGCATTTCTTTCTCGGCCTCTTTCAGCAGAAGCCGGCGATCGACGCCTATTTCGATCTGGTCGACACGACGAGCCCGGTCCTCGACCGTCCCGGCGCGCGCGCGCTCGAACAGCCGCGCGGGCACGTGCGCTACGAGGATCTCACCTTCCGCTTCCCCGATGGCACGATCGGCGTCAAGGACGCGAACTTCGAGGCCCTGCCGGGCGAGACCGTGGCGCTCGTCGGGCATACGGGGGCCGGCAAGACCACGGCGCTCGCCCTGCTGCAGCGTCTGCGCGATCCGCAGGAAGGGCGCATCACCATCGATGGCCACGACGTGCGCGATGTCACGCTCGCCTCGCTACGGTCCTCGGTGGCCGTCGTGTTCCAGGATGCAGGTCTGTTCAATCGCACGATCGCCGAGAACATCCGCATCGGCAAGCCGGGCGCGACCGATGAAGAGGTAAAGCGCGCCGCCGAGCTTGCAGGCGCGCACGACTTCATCATGCGCAAGCAGGGCGGCTACGATTTCCTGATCGGCGAGCGCGGCACGGCGCTGTCCGGCGGTGAGCGCCAGCGCCTTGCGATCGCGCGCGCTATCCTCAAAGACGCGCCGATCCTCATTCTTGACGAGGCGACGAGTGCGCTCGATGCCGAGACCGAGGCACGCATCAAACGTGCCCTCGATGCGCTCCGCAAAGGGCGCACCACCTTCATCATCGCGCACCGCCTCTCGACGGTCGCCAATGCCGACAAGATTATGGTGATGCAGCACGGCGAGATCATCGAGCGCGGCAAGTTCCGCGAGCTGGTCGATCAGGGCGGCCTCTTCGCGCGCCTCGTCGCGGAAGGCGGCTTCACCGAGCCGACCGAGGTGAAGGAGAAGACCGAGGCGTAGCGGTGTGTGGTCGTGCGTCTCGTACGTCGTGGCTTCGCCACGAGTGGGGCCTCGGGCCCCACGCCCCGACCGGGGGACACCCCCGGAGCCCCCGTCTTTTATAAATTTGCAGTTTGCCGCGAGCGCGACAGCATCCCCTCTCCCCGCTCTTGCGGGGAGAGGGTTAGGGTGAGGGGCAGCGGCAAACGCTGACGTCGGCAAATGGGCCGCCCCTCATCCCGACCTTCTCCCCGTAAGGACGGGGAGAAGGGGAAGTGGGCACCACACGCGAACGCTCTCCACATGGCCGCCGCGGGCGTAGCACCACGCAAGAATGCGAAAGCGCCTCTTCCCAGCAGCCCGCGGCCAGAAAACAAAGCTACCGCCGTGGGGCGAGGGGATGCAATTGGCACCGGCGCGCGACGGTCATGAGCGCGCGACTGCGCGCCGGCCGGTAGGCCGTACCAGGAAGCCGAAACGCCTCTTCCCGGCAGCCCGCGGGATCATACGCTGCGCCATCGCTCTGACGGCCGCGGGCATAGCACAACAGGAGGGTTGCGAAGCACCTCTTCCCAGCAGCCCGCGGCAAGAAGCTAGAGACTCAATCCCTTCGCGATTTCCTCCGCCACAGTGCGGCGCGCGGCGATCTCGGCCTCGAGAAGCTGCTCGCTGCGCGCGATGACCGCGAGACGCTCCTCCTGCTGCTTGAGAGATTCGAGATAGCGGCGGCCGAGGTCGGAGTTGGCGCCGACGGAGCCGAGATTGCGGCGAATGCGCTCCTGGTCTTCGGCGATCTTCTTGCGCTCGGCTTCGAGCTGGCTGCGCTGGGCGCGCGCGCGGTTGATCTCGCCGATCGTCTCGCCGAGGCGCGCGGCGGCCGTCTTCAAGGCCGGCGTCTCGTTTTCGAGACCCTGGATCGTCGTCAGGATCTGCTCAGGCGCGAGCGACGTCAGCATGACGACGCGGCGGTCCGTGCGCTCGACGACGAGTTTCGACTTCGCCGTCTTGCCCTTGGGCGCATCGATCTTGAAGCGATAGCGCGTCGGTGTCTCCTCGATCTCCTGCTGGTCGGCGGAGGGCGTCCAGCCGGTGGCGCGCGGCTCCTCGACGATCACTTCGCGGTCTTCCTCGGTCGGCGGCGTCACTTCGTAGTTGATCGTGCGCCGCGAACGCGTGGTGATCGTGAGCTCGCCGTTGACGGACTTGCCGAGGGTAGTGCGCTGCACGCCCTGATCCTCGCGGCGGATGTCGGTCTTGGTGTCGAGCGCGAGCGTGACGAACTTGAAGGTGCCCTTGGGCAGCAGGGGAAGCTGCGCGTCACCGACGAAGTTGGTCGCGGCCTCGCCAGCGGTCTCGAAGGTCGTGACGATGCCGGCGGGGAGTGTGGCATCGCCGTCATTGCGCAGACGCACGGCGGCGAGCGGGCGGCGCGCGTGCGTGTCGGGCTGATAGAGCCACGTGCGCGAAGCGGCGACCTCGCGATCGAGGAACGGCACCATCATGGTGTGGCCGGTCGCGAGCGAGATGCGTGAGGGAAAGCGATAGAGGAGCTGGGTCGGTGCTTCCTCGGCTTCGGCCGCGATCGCGGCCGAGCCGAGCGTGTCGGGCACGGGCGGTGGGGGTGGTGCAGCGGCAGGGGCCTGAGCCTCGAAGGCGCGGCCGGAGCGGTAGCGCTGCGCTTCGGCCTGCTGGCGGGGTGCGACCATGCCGAGCATCGGCGCCGCGGCTTTCACGCGTGCATCGGCCGCGCGCGCAGAGGCCAAGCTGTCGCTGTCATCCTGCTTGGGCAGGATCGATTGCCCGGCTGTCACCGGCACCTCGATGCGGTTCGAGAAGAAGGCCGTGTAGAGCGCCTGACGGAGCGCGACCGGATTACCTGAGACGAGCGTCAGCTCGACGTCCTTCCAGTCGCCGCCCGTGAGATTTTCGACGACGGCCCAGCCTTGCAGCTTGGCGCGCCCGCCGTCCTTCGGCAGCACGAGGCGATACGATGTCTTCCACACGGGCGCGGCGACGACGTAGCTCAATGCAATGTCGCGCGTGCCTTCGCCGAGAATGTCGAGCGAGAGCCGGCGGCGCTCCTTCGCGCGGTTCTCCGAGAGGCCTTGCAGCGCGCGCTCGATCTGTGCGCGGGCCTGCGGATCGGTGAATTGCAGGGTCGTGACTTCCTCGAGCACGGCCTGCACGAGCCCGCTCTCGCTCATCAGGCTCAGGCGATGGCGCGTGAGCGTGCCGCCGTCGTTCGGCAGGCGGGTCTCGAAGGGCTCGACGCGGAACACGCGGCCCTTGGCACTGACCGGGCCGTTGATCTCGATCTCGCTGCCGACGAGCGCATTGAGCAGCGCGCTCGGCGAGCCGAGGGCTTCGGGCCCGAAGGGCAGGTCGCGGAAAAGCTCCTGGAGCGGTGCCTTGCCGGGGAGGCTCACGGCGCCGATGCCGCCCTCGCGATCGAACACGGTGAGGCTCTTCAGCAGATCATCGACCTGATCGAGGCGCACCGGAAGGTCGATGGTCGCACCGGCCGTAGCGGAGCCGGCGTGCGTGAACTGGGCGAGACCGATGCTCGACAGCACAACGCGGCGGAGCGGCAGCTCGTTGGCGGCGGCGGGCAGTGCGACGAGGCTTGCGAGAATGGCCGCGGCGGCAATGCGGCGGGCGCGGCGCGCGGAAGAAGCGCGGCGGATGGGGCGGGGCTTGAGCGCAGAATGGGGCGGTCGGGAAGGACTGCGACGCGACATGGACTTTCCTGAAATTGGCGCGGCCGGCGCAGGTGCCGGCGGCGCGTTTCCCTGAGCTATGAGCGGCCCCATTCAACGCGCGCACTTCGTCGGAATTGCAGCAGCCGGAATAAGTTGAGAAATGCTGCGTGTGGCGGCGCTGCAGGCGCGCTCAGTTCCCGCCCCAGAGCGAGGAGAAGGGATTGAAGGGCTGCTGCTTCGGCGGCGCCTTGCGCTTGGGGGCGGGCTGCGGTGGCGGGGCTGCCGCGGGCTCACCTGGGGCCGCGCCGGCCGGGCCCGCGCCCGGCGCCGGAGCACCATTTGCTTGCGGCCCCGCCGGTGTGGTGAGGGGTTGCCACGGTGATGGCTGGCCTGGCGGCGGGGCGGCGAGGCTTTCTCGCGCGCGCTCCGCTTCCTTCTGTCGCTCGGCCTCGAGTGCGCGCTGGCGTTCCGCTTCCAGGCGTGCGCGGTCCTCATCGAGGCGGCGCAGGCGTTCGAGCTCGTCGACCTCGCCCTCCATGCGCCGCACGCTCAGCTCGCGCTCGAGCGCATCGACCTGGACCTGAGGCTCGAGTGCGGCGAGCTTCGTGAGCGGGCCTGCCCACACGATCGTGACGGTCGGCAGGGGCCCGCGCGGCTTGGCGCCCGGACGCGGCGCGATATTGGCGCCGTCGAGCTTCCACTCGCTGTCGACGCGCTGGCTGTCGAGATCGAGGATCGTGGTGCCGGTGATGCGCCCGGTCTTGGTCTCGGCGACGATCGGTGCGGTGCGCACATGTCCGTCGGTCACCACGAGGGGAATGCGCCGCCGGCCGAGCGGAATGCGCTCGGCGCCGAGGCGCTCGCGGATGGCCTTTTCGAGATGCCCCGGCGCGAGCGAACCTTGAGGGGCGAGCACGGCCTCGCTCGCCTCCACGATGGCGCTCGGCGAGAGCCGGCTCAGGACGCCGTCCGTCAGGCGCACGTCGCCGGCGCCATTGAGCGAGGCGACGAGCCCGCGCGCAGTGAGGGCCGAACCCGTCACGTCGAGCGAAAGCTGGAGGCGACCGGCAAGAGGCGGCACCCGGCCGTCCTGTGTGGTGCTCGCGAGCTCGGCTGCGTCGATGCGCACGTTGCCTTTCAGCGCGGCGCCGGCCGGCGCCTTGGCGAGGATCACGCGCGCGTTCGCCTTGCCGCCGAGTGCTGCGGCCTCGACGAGACGGATGTCGAGCGTGCCTTGCTTGATCGTGCTTTCGAGACGGGCAGCGCGAAGTGCCACGCCATTCGCGACGATGAATTCGGGTGTGTCGAGGACGATGGTCCCTTCGAAGCCGTCGAGGCGATCGAAATCGAAAGGCGCTTCGGGCCACCAGGAGGTGGTATGCGCGCGTGCCTCGGGCGTGACCGCGGTGAGCGGGCGCTCGTCGAGGAGTGGAATGAGGGCGCGCGAAAGGTCGATGCGGCTTGCCGAGATGCGGGCGTCGAGGCGTTTCAGCGGCTTCGAGAAGTCGAGATCGAGGCTGCCTTTGAGCTGACCCTCCGCGAGGGAGAGATCATCGCTTTCGAGCTTGAGCCGCTTGTCCGTGAGCTGGATCGCGACGCGGCCCGCGACGGGCACGCCCGCGAGCCCGCTGCTGCGCCCGAGCGCCGTTGCCGCAACGAGATTGGCGAGATCCTCGGCCGAGAGCCGCATGGTTCCCGTGAGCTCGGGTGTGGCGCCAGCAGGTGCACTGAGACGGCCGCGCAGCTCGGCGCGCGCGCCTGCGCTATCGAGCGCGGCCAGTGTCTCGAAGCCATCGCCGAGCGTGCCGACGGCGGAGAGCGTGAGGCGCGCCGGCATGGGGATGCGACTTGCCACCGGTGCCGCCCAGCCATCGGGCGCGATCTGGGCGATGAGCGTGGTGATGGCAGGCGCATCACCCGTAAGGTCGATCTCGAGCGGCTGCGCGTTGAGCGTTGCGGCACGTTTCGGCGCGGTGAGCGTGGCCGAGACGCGGCTCTCGCCGAGCGCGCCATCGATGCTCAAGCGCGTGGCGCCGGGCAGCCCCTTCGGTGAGAGCTGCAGGCGGCCGGCGAGACGCAATGGTGAGATGCGGTCGAGCCGCTGGGGTTCGATGAAGCTCGTCGCCGGTACGTCGAGCCACGCGAGCAGATCCGTGAGGGCGGCACGATCGGGGCTGATGACGACGCCCGCGAGCGAGCCCGCGGGATCGGCATCATCGTTGCTCGCGAGACCGCCTTCGAGCTCGACCTGCCAGCCGGCAGCGCCGCTTGCCTTGAGGCGCGGCACCTGCCACGTGCGCCCATCCCAGGCCAATTCGGCATCGACGTCGTGGTAGACGGCGGCCTGCGTTGCGAGACGGCCGAAGCGAAGCTTGATGTCGATCGATGCGAGGCCGCCAGGGGGCTTGATCGTATCGGTGCGCGGTGCCGCCGTCGGAAAAGCGAGCGACGAGACGAGCGATTTCAGCAGCGCGCCGGGGCGCGGCTCGCTCGGCAGGAGTGCGCCGAAGTCGAACGAGGGGCCGTCGAGGGCGAGCGAGAGCACGGGGCCTGCGCCGGCCTTCGCATCGCTTCCTGTCGGAGCCTGCCGCCAGCTCGCATCGCCGCCGAGACGTCCGCCGGGAAGCTCCAGCCGGATCGCCTGGCCGGCAATGCGGCCCGGACCGATCGCAAGCTGGCCGTCGAGCGCGAATGGACCATCGCGCGCGATCTCGGGCGGCTGCCGGCCGCGCCCGGCCCAGGCGACAAAGCGGTTGAACGAGGCGCCGCGGAGCGTGACCGGGCCTTCGAACTCGGTCTCGGCCGCGCCCGGCGTGAGCTTGCCGCTCAGCACGAGGCGCGCACTGCCTGGAAGATTGCCGGAGAACTCGCGGATGTCGTAGCCGTCCCCGCCGCTCTTCTGCACCTCGAGCTTGAGGGCGCTGATCACGTCGCCATTGAGGGTCGCCTGGTCGAGGAGCAGGAGCGCGCGCAGCTTGTCCGCACCGGGCAGCGCGTCGCCGAGGCCGGAAACTATGCGCGCGAGCGTCGCGGTGGAAGCCGTGTTCGCATCGGTGCCGAGAATGCGATCGACGTCGATCCAGCGCGCATTGATGAGGATCTCGGCGGTCGTCTCCTTGCCCCAGGTGAACTTGGCGGCGCCATGCGCGAGCTGCGGTTTGTTGTCGGCGTCGAGCGTCAGCGTGAGCTCAGCGAGCTCTGCACTTGCCGTGTCGGCCTTGAACGTCGACTTGATCTCGACCATGGCAGGCGCGCCGGCCGAACGGTTGCGCGCAGCGACGGGGTCGCTCCTGACGAAGGGCGTACGGGCGGTGAGGTTCCCCTCGATGCGCATGCGCCCGAGGAGGTCGTGCGCCGTCGCGTCGATGGCCCAGCTCTGGTTGCGGGTGGGGACGCGGACCGTGCCCTTGAAGCGCACGCTGCCATCGGCATCCTGGCGCGCAGTGGAGAGACGGAGCTCGCGCACCTCGCGATCGGACTGCGCCGCTCCTGCCGCGCCAGGTGCCTCGGAAGCCTCGGCATAGGTGAGGTTCACGCGATAGGGGCCTTCGAGGGCGGCGGCCGAGATGGTTCCGGCGATCTTCTGGAACTGCGATTTGATGTTGCCCCTGGGCTCGCGGATCACGAGGGCGCCGTCGCTGATCGCGATGTCCTCGAACGTCACGCGCCCCGGCAGCCGCGCCTCGCCCTTGCGGTTCGCGAGGCTTGCCCAGTTGCCGCTGCCGTGCTCATCGAGAACGAGATTGAGGATCGGGGTCGTGAGCTCGACGCGGCGTGCCTCGATGGTGCCACTGAGGAGTGGTGAAAGCGCGAGCCGAACCGTTACGGCGTCGGCCTTGAAGAGGGGCTCGCCGATCGCCGCCGTCGTATCCGCAACCCGCAGGCGCTCGATGTGAATGTAGGGCACCGGGAGCAGGCGCACGTTGATCTTGCCGCCGATGCGGACCTCCCGACCGGCAAGACGCGAGGCCTCTTCCTCGATGGCGCCGCGGTAGCGGTCCCAGTCGGTCATGGCGGGGACGGCGAACAGCGCCGCGAGCGTCGCGACGACCAGGACGCCCAGAATGACCAATGCCCGCCTCATGATCGACGTATCATCTCCTCAATGCGCCGCAGCTACGGCAACACATCAAAATGACGCCCGTTGCGCTTCCGCCGGGCGTTGCCCTTTTGACCCACTTAATGACCAATTGCTGCAACAGTATACGACGTTTGGTCGCCGCCGTGCAGGCTTCGCATATGTGGTCATGCGAGACTATGCTCACAATTCGGCGAGCCGGCGACAGGCGAGGGGCGTCTGTGCCGTTTAAAGCACGCCATCCAGGGGGATCGTCGACGTATGCCAACATGGCAAGTGATCCTGCTCGGGCTCATCGAGGGCCTGACGGAGTTTATTCCGGTCTCCTCGACCGGGCATATCCTCCTGGCCGGCCATTTCCTCGGCTTCGATTCGCCTGAGAAGACCTTCGAGGTCCTCATCCAGCTCGGCGCCATCCTGGCGATCCTGACGGTGTATTCGGCCAAGCTCTGGCGCATGGCGATTGATTTGCCGCACGATCGGCGGACGCAGAAGTTTGTTGCCGCGGTCGTACTCGCCTTTTTGCCGGCTGCCGTCATCGGCGTGGCGCTGCATTCGCTGATCAAGCAGGTTCTCTTTGCTTCACCGATGCTCATCTGCGTGATGCTGATCCTCGGCGGTTTCGTGCTGCTCGCCGTCGACCGCGCGCGCCTCGAGCCGCGCGTTCACGAGGCCATGGACATCACACCCTGGCTCGCGCTCAAGATCGGCTTCTTCCAGTGCTTGGCGATGATCCCCGGCGTGTCGCGGTCGGGCGCGACCATTGTCGCCGCCATGCTCATGGGCACCTCGAAGCGGGCCGCGGCCGAATTCTCGTTCTTCCTCGCCATGCCGACCATGGCCGGCGCGTTCGCCTATGATCTCTACAAGACCCATGCCCAGCTCGATGCGGCGACCATCCGGGGCATCGCCCTCGGCTTCGTCGTTTCGTTCATCGCCGGCGTGATCGTCGTGCGCTACCTGCTCGACTTCGTGAGCCGTCACGGTTTTGCGCTGTTCGCGTGGTGGCGCATCATCCTCGGCGGTATCGGCCTCGGAGCGCTGCTGATCCTCGGTTAGGCGGCGTGGGAGGTCGCCGGCTCGGTGAGCACCGCGTGAAGCGTTGCGCGGTCGCGCGAGGCCTTGAGCTTCTCGATGGTCAGCGGGTCGCGCAGCAGGCGTGAGATGCGCGCCAGCGCCTTGAGATGATCGGCGCCGGCCTGCTCGGGCGCGAGCAGCAGGAAGACCAGCTCGACGGGCTCACCGTCCGTCGAGTCGAAGTCGATCGGCGCCTCGAGGCGCGCGAACAGGCAGAGAATGCGGTTAATGCCTGGCGGCTTGCCGTGCGGGATGGCGATGCCGCGGCCGAGGCCCGTGGAGCCCAGCCGCTCGCGCTGGAGCAGCGTCTCGAAGATGGTTCGCTCGTTGAGGCCGGTCAGCTCCGCCGCCTTCTGGGCGAGCTCGTGGAGCACCTGCTTCTTGCTCTTCGCCTTGAGGGAGGCGATGACGCCTTCCGGCTTGATCAGATCACCGAGGTCCATTTTTCTTCTCATTCCCCTCAGGTAGGTGCCTGAGCCGGCCCCGGGGAGGGGGCGGAGCACCGCCTATCGGTTCAAATTTCTGAATGTCGCGACCGCTGCCGAACCGTCTTAACCAGTCCAATTTCATGCATGAGCGATGCCAACGCTGGTTTCTGGCACGTCCGCGGTTCGGAACCATGGCGCCGAACAGACTGCGGGAGCCCTCGTTCTCCCCCAGATGGCCGTTTGGTCCTGGCTAGCGGCCCATAAGTTTCGTCTCTTCGCGTCACGCGGCCCGTCCTGATCCGGTCCAGTACAAAAACGCCATGACATCCAGCTTACAGCCGGACCCCACTTGCTTAATGTGTGCCAGTCCTAACGCGGTGCCGCCCCCCGGAATAGGCTCCTTCCGCCCCCCGCGGGACCTCTCCTGGGTCTCCCGCTCGGGGCCTGCCACCCGGCCTACTGTGCCGCGACTCCGATGCGGCGAGGAGTCTCCTTGCCCTCTGTACGCCGAGTCGGGTTGGGGGGCATACTTAGATCAGCGCGGATCGCACTGTCAAATGATCCGCAGAGGGGCGTTTCCGCCGCCGGTTTGCTCTCGAATGAGACTAATGAGCGTCTTTGCGCCGCCATGATAGGCAGCGGCGGCGCTTCTGCCGAAATTGGCGCCAGCCGGCGCGCTTATTCGGCGCTTATTCGAGGACGGCGGTGCCGGCCGTCTGGATCGGATAATAGCCGGCGTGATCGGTAATGCGGCCTGCGGCGCCGGCCTCGAAGCGCGCGCGCTCATCGACCGAGAGCGGCCGCTTTTTCCAGGTGGTGGGATCGACGGTGACGTAGACTACTTCGGCCGTGACGATGGTGTCGCGCGTGCCGGCGATCCTGAGCTCGAAACCGATCGTGACGGAGGTCGTCCCGAGACGCTTGGCGCCCACCGCGATCTCGAGCACGTCGTTGAAGCGCGCAGGCGCCGTCCACTCGATGAGCTGGCGCACCACCTGGATCTCGAGCGAGCCGTCGAAGGGATCGCGCCCGGGGAAGGTGGCGCGCAGGAACTCGGTCACGGCAAGGTCGACATAGTCGCCGTAGCGGGCGTTGAACACGACGTGCTGGGCGTCGCAATCCTGGTAGCGCACGCGCGTGTAGTAGCGGAACGGCGTCGTCATTCGCTTTCCCTGCGGAAGACGTGAAGGGTATCGGGACCGGCCATGCGGCGGGCGACGCAGACGAGGCGGTGAGCGGCAAAATGCTGCTCGAGATCGGGTCCCGCAACGGGAATGGTCGGGCCGGAACTCTTGACCGGGCTGACGGCGACGATCGCCTCGTCGACGAGGCCGGCAGCGAGGAATGCCGCCCACATTTCGGGGCCGCCCTCGACCAGAAGGCGCGTGACGCCGTTCCTGGCGAGGCGCGCGAGCAGCGTCGCGAGACCGATCCGGCTTGGGCCTTCGGGGTGGCTGTCGAACGTCACGTGGTCGCGATTGGTGGCATGGGGTGAAGCCGCGAGGTGGGCTTCGTCGGCACGCGTCGCGAGCCATACCTGCCGGAAACGGGCCTCGGGAAGCGTGTCGGCCGCCGAATAGACCTTGGCCGTGGCGGGTGTGCGCAGCGAGCCGTCGACGATGATGCGGCGCGGCGATCGATCGGTGAGGCCCGGCAAGCGGGATGTCAGCGCGGGGTCATCGGCGAGCACCGTGCCCGCGCCGACGAGGATCGCATCCGCCTCCGCGCGCAGCAGATGGGCATAGGCACGTGCCTCCGGACTCGTCACCCAGACAGGGGCGCCATTGCCCGCCGCGACGGCATGGCCGGCATCGAGCGCCATCTTGAGCTGCACGAATGGGCGCTGAGCCGTCTGCGCGAGAATATGGCCGAGTGTCACGAGGCGGGCTTCGTCGGCCTGCACGCCGATCTCGACTTTGATGCCGGCGTCACTGAGCTGGGCAAAGCCGCGGCCCGAGACGATCGGATTGGGATCGGGGATCGCGCAGACGACGCGCTTGAGGCCCGCCATCACCATCGCATCGGCGCAGGTCGGCAGGCGGCCGGTATGGGCGCAGGGCTCGAGCGTCAGATACATCGTGCGGCCGCGGGCGCGCTCCCCGGCGCGGCGCAGGGCTTCTTTCTCGGCGTGCGGCCGCCCGCCCGGCTGCGTCCAGCCGCGGGCGATGACCTCGCCCGTGCCCTCGTCGACGACGATCGCCCCGACGGACGGATTGGGCGCGGTCGTGCCAAGGCCCCGCCGCGCCATGCGCACGGCGATGTCCATCATGTGTCGGTCGAATTCGGCGGAAGAGGTCGGCATCACATTACTGCTTGTAGTCCACGCCGGGCTCGGCAGCCGGGGTTGCGGCCGGCGCATCGTCGTTGAGGCCAAGGGGCTGGCCGGCGATCTCGCCGAGCACCTCATGGAAGTCCGCCGCCTCGCGGAAGTCGCGGTAGACGGACGCAAAGCGCACATAGGCGACAGGATCGAGCGAGCGCAAGCCCTCCATGACGAGCTCGCCAATGGCCGAGGAGGTCACCTCGGTCTCGCCCATGCTCTCGAGCTGGCGCACGATGCCGGTCAGCATGCGCTCGATGCGCTCGGCGGCAACGGGGCGCTTTCTGACGGCGAGCTCGACCGAGCGCGAGAGCTTCTCGCGGTCGAAGCCGACGCGGCGGCCCGAGCGCTTGACCACGATGAGCTCGCGGAGCTGGACGCGCTCGAAGGTCGTGAAGCGGCCACCACAGTCGGGGCAGATGCGACGCCGACGGATGGCCGCGCCCTCCTCGGTCGGGCGGCTGTCCTTGACCTGGCTGTTCTCGCTCGCGCAGTACGGGCAGCGCATTGGGGCCTCCAAGTCGGGCTGAGGGGCCGGCTGCACCCGACCGCTCGCCAATGGCCGGGCGCCGTGCACTAGTGTGATGATCGAGAAATTCGTCGCATCTCGCGGCACGGTACGGAGCGAATTTCTCGATCTGAATCACACTAGCAAGATTAAGATTCTAGTGTCCCTTCAGATTCCGAAGTTCGCTCGCACCGCCAACATCGAGGGATGGCGAACTTCGGCATCGGGACACTACTCGTAGATCGGGAACCGGTCGCAAAGCGCGATGGCTTCCTCGCGCACGCGGTGCTCGACCTGGGCATCACCGGCATCGCCATTGCGGGCGAGGCCGTCCAGCACCTCGACGATCATCTTGCCGATCTGGCGGAACTCGCCCGTACCGAAGCCGCGCGTCGTGCCGGCCGGGGTGCCGAGGCGAACGCCCGACGTTACGAACGGCTTCTGCGGATCAAAGGGCACGCCATTCTTGTTGCACGTGATGTGGGCGCGCCCAAGCGCGATCTCGGACGCCTTGCCGGTGAGGTTCTTCGGGCGCAGATCGACGAGCAGGAGATGGTTGTCCGTGCCGCCGGCGACAATGTCGTAGCCGCCGGCCTTGATGGTCTCGGCGAGCACCTTCGCGTTGTCCACGACGGCCTTGGCGTAGGTCTTGAACGACGGCTGGAGGGCCTCGTGGAAAGCCACGGCCTTGGCCGCGATGATGTGCATGAGCGGGCCGCCCTGCAGGCCCGGGAAGACCGCCGAGTTGATCTTCTTGGCGATCTCCTCGTCATTGCTGAGGATGATGCCGCCGCGGGGCCCACGAAGGGACTTGTGCGTGGTCGTCGTCACGACATGGGCGTGCGGGACGGGCGAGGGGTGCACGCCGCCAGCCACGAGGCCGGCAATGTGGGCCATGTCGACCATCAGGTAGGCGCCGATGCTGTCGGCAATGGCACGAAAGCGGGCCCAGTCCCAGAAGCGCGAGTAGGCCGTGCCGCCGGCGAGGATCAGCTTGGGCTTGCTGGCCTTGGCGATGCGCTCGACCTCGTCCATGTCGATGAGCTGGTCTTCCTTGCGCACGCCGTAGGGCACGACCTTGAACCACTTGCCGCTCATGTTGACCGGCGAGCCGTGCGTGAGATGGCCGCCGGCATTGAGGTCGAGGCCCATGAAGGTATCGCCCGGCTGCAGGAACGCCAGGAACACGGCCTGGTTCATCTGGCTCCCAGAGTTCGGCTGGACGTTCGCGAACTTCGCACCGAAAAGCTTCTTGGCGCGCTCGATCGCGAGCGTCTCGATCTCGTCGACGTACTGGCAGCCGCCGTAATAGCGCTTGCCCGGATAGCCCTCGGCGTACTTGTTCGTGAGCACGGAGCCGGCGGCTTCGAGCACGGCCCGCGAGACGATGTTCTCGGACGCGATCAGCTCGATCTCGGTCTGCTGGCGGACGAGCTCACGACCGACCGAGCCGAATACCTCGGGATCGCTCTCGGCGAGGGACTGGGCGAAGAAGGGGTTCTGCGCTTTGTGCGCACGCACGGCGGTCGACATGGGCGGATCCCGGAGCGTTGAAGGAGTAAGAGTGCCTTTCGGCGGCCCTCTTAGCAGCGTTTCCGGGCTACGCCAATGGCTTGGGGCCGGTTGCTCCCGGTACGGTCAAGATGTGGGGCGCCACTCCCCAGGCACATGGCCGCATGTGGCGTGCGATGGTGGGTTCCGGTTGCCCCGGGAGGGCCGAACCCCTAATCTGCCGCGGTTTTTTGCGCCCAATCGAGAGGCTTCATGAAGTTCACGGGAAGCAAGTCCTACGTTGCAACCGACGATCTCAAGGTTGCAGTGAACGCGGCGATCACGCTCGAGCGTCCGCTCCTCATCAAGGGGGAGCCGGGGACCGGCAAGACCGTGCTTGCTCAGGAGGTCGCCAAGGCCCTCGGCGCGCCCCTCATCGAGTGGCACATCAAGTCGACCATCAAGGCCCAGCAGGGGCTTTACGAATACGACGCCGTCTCGCGCCTGCGCGACAGCCAGCTCGGCGACGAGAAGGTCAAGGACATCTCGAACTACATCAAGCGCGGCAAGCTCTGGGAGGCGTTCACGAGCGAGGTGCGCCCCGTGCTGCTGATCGACGAGATCGACAAGGCGGATATCGAGTTCCCGAACGACCTCCTCCAGGAGCTCGATCGCATGGAATTCTACGTCTACGAGACGGCTCAGACGATCAAGGCGACGAAGCGCCCGATCGTCATGATCACCTCGAACAACGAGAAGGAGCTGCCGGACGCCTTCCTGCGCCGCTGCTTCTTCCACTACATCAAGTTCCCCGATCCCGAGACCATGCGCGCGATCGTCGAGGTCCATTTCCCGGATCTCAAGGGCCGGCTCGTCGCCGAGGCGCTCAAGATCTTCTACGACATGCGCGAGGTGCCTGGCCTCAAGAAGAAGCCCTCCACCTCCGAGCTGCTCGACTGGATCAAGCTGCTCATGAACGAGGACATCGGCCCCGAGACCCTGCGCGAGACCGATCCGCGGAAGCTCATCCCGCCGCTGCACGGCGCGCTGCTGAAGAACGAGCAGGACGTGCACCTCTTCGAGCGGCTCGCCTTCATGTCGCGGCGCAAGGAAAGCCAGAATTAATTCGCGGCACGCTGTCAGGCGCTAGCCGACAGGCTATAAGCGGCAGTCAGGAAGCAGCGGACGGCCTGGGACCCAGATCTCGGGCCCATGATCGGGCATTGGCGGGCGGCTGATGAAAAAAGCATCAGGACAGGCAACACCTTTGACGGCCGGGCGCGCGGGCACGCTCAGCGGCACCGTGCGCGTGGCGGGCGACAAGTCGATCTCGCACCGCGCGCTCATGCTCGGCGCGATCGCCACGGGCGTGACGCGCATCCGCGGCCTGCTCGAAGGCGAAGACGTGATCGATACCGCGCGGGCGGTGACGGCGCTCGGCGCGCGGGCCCAGAAGAAGGGCGATGTCTGGGAGGTCACGGGCCGCGGCGTCGGTGGGCTTACGCAGCCGGCGGAAGCGATCGACTACGGCAACTCCGGTACGGGCGTGCGCCTCATGCTCGGGCTGGTTGCGGGACACCCGATCGAGGTCAAGTTCATCGGCGATGCCTCGCTCTCGCGCCGGCCCATGGGGCGGGTGCTGAAGCCGCTGCGCCAGATGGGGCTCGAGGTCGTGGACGACAAGGAGACCCTGCCGCTGACCGTGCGCGGATCGGATCAGCTCGTGCCCATGGAGTACGTGCTGCCGGTGCCGAGCGCGCAGGTGAAAAGCGCGATCCTTCTCGCGGGCCTTCATGCGGCGGGCGAGACGACGGTCGTCGAGAAAGAGGCGACGCGCGACCACACGGAGCGGATGCTGCGCTATTTCGGCGCCGAGGTGCGGACGCAGAAGACGGCGAACGGCACGCGCATCACGGTGAAGGGCGATGCGGAGCTTGAGGGGCGGCCGGTCACCGTGCCGGGCGATCCGTCCTCGGCGGCCTTCCTCATTGCGGCGGCCGTGCTGGTTCCGGACTCGGACGTGACCGTCGAGGGCATTCTCTACAACCCCACGCGGACCGGGTTCTATAAGACGCTGCAGGAAATGGGCGCGGACATCACGCTCCTGAACATGCGCGAGGAAGGCGGCGAGCCGATCGCCGACGTTCGTGCGCGCGGTGGCAAGCGTCTCAAGGGTGTGCGCGTGCCGCCCGAGCGCGCACCTTCCATGATCGACGAGTATCCCGTGCTCGCGGCCGTGGCGGCCTTTGCCAAGGGCGCAACGCGCATGGAGGGGCTGGCCGAGCTGAAGGTGAAGGAGAGCGACCGTCTTGCGGCGACGGCCGCCGGCCTTGCCGCGAACGGCGTCGAGGCCAAGATCGAGGGCGACACGCTGATCGTCACGGGGAGCAAGAGCGTGCCGGGCGGCGGCACGGTCGCGACGCATCTGGATCACCGCATTGCCATGGCCTTCCTGACGCTCGGGCTCGTGAGCGAGAAGCCCGTGACGGTGGACGACAGCCGCATGATCGCGACGAGCTTCCCGGAGTTCCGCGGGCTCATGGAGCAGCTCGGCGCACGCTATGAAGCCGGAGCCTGAGGCAGTGACGGGGCCGCTCCTGGACGCAAATTGGGTGCTGGGGCCATGATCATTGCCATCGACGGCCCGGCAGCTTCCGGCAAAGGCACGCTCGCGCAGCGTATTGCCGGCCACTTCGGCTATGTCTGGCTGGATACGGGCCTGCTCTACCGGGCCGTCGCGCGGGATGTGTTTGCGGCCGGGGCCGATCTCGAGGATGCGGAGGCTGCGGCGCGGGCTGCGGCGGCGCTCGATGCGACATCGCTCGGCGACGCGGCCCTGAGATCGACGGCGGTCGGCGAGGCGGCCTCGGTGGTGGCGAAGCATCCGGCCGTCAGGGCGGCGCTTCTGGATTTCCAGCGGAATTTTGCCAGAACGCCACCCGGTGCCGTGCTCGACGGGCGGGATATCGGCACCGTCATCTGCCCCCATGCCGACGTTAAGATTTTTGTCACGGCGGACGTCGAGGTCAGGGCCCGGCGGCGCTTCGAGGAGTATGTCCGGCGGGGCGAGAACGTGACCTACGAGGAGGTGGTGGAAGTCATCCGCCAGCGCGATGCCCGCGATGCGAGCCGGGCGGCCGCCCCCCTCCTGCAGGCGCCGGACGCCGTGCTCCTCGATACGACGGAAATGGACATCGAGGCTGCCTTCGAGGCCGCACTGGCCATCATTTCCCACGTCACGAGCGGGCGTTCAGCACCCTGCTGACCCTTGCTTTCGGGTCTGCAAAGCGCTATTTGACCACTGCTCCACCTACCCCGGACTGATCAAGAGGAAGATCAGCCAGCCCGGCCTGCCGAGATGGCGGGCCAAATCTTGAGCTGCGGGCCCTGCCCTCCGCCGGTGGCACTCGAGCACACAAGCCAGAACAACCGACGAAGCTTCGGGGGTTGGCGCATGGCCGTTTGGGGCCGCGCAGTACCCCCCCCCCATAAGCGTCGTTCCGACTTCGAACACACGGGCGACGGACCACGGTCCGGCTGGCCCGTATCCCGCATTCAACAGAATGGAGCCTGAATGACCACGACTGCTGCACCGAATGAGATGAACCCCTCGCGGGCCGACTTCGAGGCCCTGCTGAACGAGAGCTTTTCCGGCAATGGCGCCTTCGAGGGCCAGGTCGTAAAGGGCAAGATCACGGCGATCGAGAAGGATCTCGCCGTCATCGACGTCGGCCTCAAGATGGAAGGCCGCGTCGCGCTGAAGGAGTTCGGCGCCTCCGGCCGCAACAGCGACCTGAAGGTCGGCGACGAGGTTGAGGTCTACCTGGAGCGCGTCGAGAATGCGCTCGGTGAGGCTGTTCTTTCGCGCGACAAGGCGCGTCGGGAAGAGAGCTGGACCCGTCTCGAGAAGAAGTTCGAGGCCAACGAGAAGGTCGAGGGCGTCATCTTCAACAAGGTCAAGGGCGGCTTCACCGTCGACCTCGACGGTGCCGTGGCGTTCCTCCCCGGTTCGCAGGTGGACATCCGTCCCGTGCGCGACATCGGCCCGCTCATGAACGTGCCGACGCAGTTCCAGATCCTCAAGATGGACCGCCGCCGCGGCAACATCGTCGTCTCGCGCCGCTCCGTGCTCGAGGAGACGCGGGCCGAGCAGCGGACCGAGATCGTCGCTCGCCTCGCTGAGGGCCAGGTCATCGACGGCGTGGTCAAGAACATCACCGATTACGGTGCGTTCATCGATCTCGGCGGCATCGACGGCCTGCTGCACGTCACCGACATGGCATGGCGCCGCGTCAATCACCCGAGCGATGTCGTCAACGTCGGCGACACCGTGAAGGTGCAGATCATCCGCATCAACCCGGATACGCAGCGCATCAGCCTCGGTATGAAGCAGCTCCAGTCCGATCCGTGGCAGGGCATCGAGGCCAAGTATCCGGTCGGCGCGCGCTTCACGGGCACCATCACGAACATCGCCGACTACGGTGCGTTCGTCGAGCTGGAGCCGGGCGTCGAGGGCCTCATCCACGTCTCGGAGATGAGCTGGACGAAGAAGAACACGCACCCCGGCAAGATCGTCTCGACGAGCCAGCAGGTGGACGTGCAGGTTCTCGAGGTCGACCCCAACAAGCGCCGCATCAGCCTCGGTCTCAAGCAGACCCAGGAGAACCCGTGGGACGGCTTCCTCACGACGCACCCGAAGGGTTCGATCGTCGAGGGCCCGGTGCGCAACATCACCGAGTTCGGCCTGTTCATCGGTCTCGATGGCGGCGTCGACGGCATGGTCCATCTCTCCGACCTCGACTGGAACAAGTCGGGCGACGAGGCGATCAAGGACTACAAGAAGGGCGACAACGTCAAAGCCGTGGTGCTCGACGTCGACAGCGCCAAGGAGCGCATCTCGCTCGGCATCAAGCAGGTCGCCGGCGACCCGCTCGACACGATCGCCAAGTTCAAGAAGGGCGATCCGGTCACCTGCGAGGTCATCGCTGTCGAAGCCAATGGCGTCCAGGTGCGTATTGCCGACACCGACATCACGACCTACGTCAAGCGTTCGGACCTCTCGCGCGACCGCTCCGAGCAGCGGCCTGAGCGGTTCAATGTCGGCGACAAGGTCGATGCGGCGGTGATCAGCGTCGACAAGACGACACGGCGCATCCAGGTCTCGATCAAGGCCCTCGAGATCGCCGAGGAGAAGCAGGCCGTTGCCCAGTACGGCTCGACGGACTCGGGCGCCTCGCTCGGCGATATCTTCAAGGCTGCTCTGAAGCGTCGCGAGGGTGGCGGCGAGGAAGAGAAGTAATATTCTATAGGTCGATACGGGCGCCGCGGACGTGCCACGTTCGCGGCGCCTTTTTGTTGGGCGAGGATCGAAGCAGCAGCGCAGGGAGAAGTGCCCGTGAGTGCTGAGCCGAGTGCCGAGCCGCACATCCGTGTGCATCCCGCGATCGAGAGTATCGACGCCGCTGCCTGGGACGCGCTCGCGAACCCGGATCCAGCCACGCTCAATCCGTTCATCACGCACGCCTTCCTCCTGGCGCTCGAGCGCTCGGGCTCCGTCGGCCGCCGCACGGGCTGGTCGCCCTGTCATCTGGCGCTCGAGCAGGACGGCGCGATCACCGGCGTCGCGCCCTGCTACCTGAAGAGCCACAGCAAGGGCGAGTACGTGTTCGACTACGGCTGGGCCGAGGCCTACGAGCGGGCCGGCGGGCGCTACTATCCCAAGCTCCAGATGGCCGTGCCGTTCACGCCCGTGCCGGGCCGGCGCTTCCTCGTCGGCGCAGGTGAGGGGGCGGAAGCGCGCGAGCAGATGCTGGTCGCCGGCGCGGCCGCGCTCGCGAAGGAGACCAATGCCTCATCGGTACATGCGACCTTTCTCACGGAAGATGAGTGGTCGCGGATCGGCGCGGGCTCGGGCTGGCTCCGGCGCACGGACCAGCAGTTCCACTGGCAGAATGCCGACTACGCGACCTTCGACGATTTTCTCGCGAGCCTTGCCTCGCGCAAGCGCAAGGCCGTGCGCAAGGAGCGCGCGGAGGCGCAGGGCATTCCGGGTCTCGCCATCGAGCACGTCACCGGGCGCGAGATCACGGAGGCGCACTGGGATGCCTTCTTCGACTTCTACATGGAGACGGGGAGCCGCAAATGGGGACGGCCCTATCTCAATCGCAAATTCTTCTCGCTGCTCGGCGAGGCCATGGGCGACCGCTGCCTGCTCGTGATGGCGCGGCGCGGCGATCAGTACGTCGCGGGCGCGCTGAACCTCATCGGCGGGGACTGCCTCTATGGCCGCTACTGGGGCGCGGTCGAGCATCATCCCTTCCTGCACTTCGAGCTCTGCTACTACCAGGCCATCGAAATCGCGATCGCGAGGAAACTCGCGCGCGTCGAGGCGGGTGCTCAGGGTGAGCACAAGCTCGCGCGCGGCTACATGCCGACGCCGACCTATTCCGTGCACTGGATTGCAGATCCGGGTTTCCGCCGCGCCGTAGAGCGGTATCTTGTCGAGGAGCGGGATTTCATGGCGCAGCAGCGGCTTGCGCTCGCCGAGTATGGCCCGTACCGAAAAGACGCGTGCGACTGATACCGGCGCCGCATCGAGGAATAAAAAGCAGGAGGGGAAAATGACAATCTCGACGATCGGCTTCATCGGCCTTGGCGTCATGGGCGAAGCCATGTGCCGGAACCTCGCGCGCAAGGGCACGTGGAAGGTCATCGCCTTCGATCAGCGCCAGGAGCCGCTCGAGCGCCTCAAGGCCGACAACG
This sequence comes from Hyphomicrobium sp. CS1BSMeth3, assembly GCF_900117415.1. GTDB lineage: Bacteria > Pseudomonadota > Alphaproteobacteria > Rhizobiales > Hyphomicrobiaceae. Next base: position 567,365 of record NZ_FPEI01000004.1, on the reverse strand, counting down.
TCGGCATCGCGACGTCACTGCGCGGGCTCGCGCAGGCGGCGGACGTGATCCTCATGTGTCTGCCCGGCGGGCGCGAGGTCGAGATCGTCACGCAGGGCGCCTCGGGGCTCGTCGCGCTCATGCGCACGGGCCAGACGCTCGTCGACATGTCGACGGCGCCGCCAGCGCTCATGCGCAAGCTCGCCGCCGATCTCGCCGCCAAGGGCGCGGACTTCGCCGATGCGCCGATCGCGCGCACGCGTCGAGCTGCGGTGGACGGAACGCTCTCGATCATGGTCGGCGGATCGGCCGAAGTGTTCGCGCGCATCAAGCCGGTGCTCGAGACCATGGGCAACGAGATCACGCATTGCGGCGAGGTCGGTGCGGGGCAGGTCGTGAAGATCATGAACAACATGGTCGTGTTTGAGACGACCATGGCCGTGGCGGAGGCGCTCTCGATCGCGGAAGCCTCGGGCGTCGACGGCAAGCTGCTGCTTGAGACCATGTCCAAGGGATCGGCCGACAGCTTCGTGCTGCGCAATCACGGCATGAAGCATCTGCTGCCGCAGGACTATCCCGAGGGCGCCTTCTCCGTGCGCTACGCGCAGAAGGACCTTTCGTACGCGCGGGAGCTCGCGAAGGCGGCCGGCATCAAGGCGCGCGGTGCCGATCTCGTGGCAACGCTCTTCGACGAGGCGATCATGGCCGGCGACGGCGAGCGCTACACGCCCGTCATTCGCAAGGTGATGAAGGATGAGGGTGGGGCCTAAAATAGTCCCTTCTCCCCGTTCTTACGGGGAGAAGGTTAGGATGAGGGGCAGCAAACATGCTGACGTTTGCGTATGCCGCCGCCCCTCACCCTAACCCTCTCCCCGCAGGCGGGGAGAGGGGATTGGGAGCCGAAGGGGCGGCAGCCCTTCCCGCACCTTAGGCGCGACCGTCGAGGGCACCCGCCTTGCGAAATCTGCGGTTGACGCCATTAGCGACGCGGCGCAGCGTCCGTCGGCACTTTCAGGGGGCTCCCCATGACCGACCACCGCCCGGCCGATCCGCGCGCCGTTCACTCGGCTGTGCAGTTCCTCATGACGCTGCATTTCATCAACTGGCTCGGCTTTGCCGGCTGGAATGCGCTCCTGCACAACTACACCATCCAGGCGGTGGGCTTCGGCTGGTTCGAGGCGGGCCTCACGCAGACCGTTCGCGAGATCCCGGGCTTTCTCGCGTTCACTGTCGCCTTCTGGCTCATGATCATGCGCGAGCAGGTGCTCGGCTACATCGCGCTCGTACTTCTCGGTCTCGGTGTTGCGCTGACCGGTACGAATCCGACGCTCATGGGCGTGCTGATGGCGACCTTCATCATGTCGGTCGGCTTCCACTACTTCGAGACGACGAACACATCGCTGCAGCTTCAGCTCCTTCCGAAGGCACAGGCGCCCTCGCTCATCGGGCGCATCATCAGCGCGGGCGCGGCGGCGCAGTTCATCGCGTACGGCAGCCTCGCGATCGTGTGGTGGTTCGGCTGGCACAACTTCACGGCGCTCTATGCCATCCTCGGGCTGTCGTGCGCCGTGCTGACCGTCTGCGCCATGTTCCACTTCAAGCGCTTCGAGGGGCCGGTGCGCCAGCGCGCCGGGCTCGTCGTGCGCAAGCGCTATGGCCTCTATTACGCGCTGACCTTCATGAGCGGCGCGCGGCGCCAGCTCTTCATGGCCTTCGGCGGCTTCCTGCTCGTGAAGAAGTTCGGCTACTCGGTCGCCGATATGGCCATGCTCATGCTGGTCACCTCCTCGCTCAACACGTTCTTCGCGCCGCGCCTCGGCCGGCTCGTGCAGAAGTGGGGCGAGCGCAATACGATCATGCTCGAGAACAGCGTGCTGATCTGCGTGTTCATCGGCTACGCGATGACGAACAGCGCGCATGTGGCGGCGGGGCTCTTCATCATCGACGGCATCTTCTTCACGCTCATCCTGGCGCAGAAGACCTACTTCCAGAAGATCGGTGATCCCGCGGACATGGCGGCGACGGCCTCGGTTGCCTTCACGATCAACCACATTGCGGCTGTCGCGATTCCGGTGAGCTTCGGCCTGCTCGGCGCGATCGACTACTCGATCATCTTCTGGCTCGGCGCGTGCATTGCCTTCACGTCGCTCATGCTGTCGCTGCTCGTGCCGCTCGATCCCGCGCCCGGGCGCGAGACCGTGCTCGCACGACCGAGAGCCGCCCAGCCGGCGGAGTAAGGTGGCAAATCTCTACGCTGATTTGACCAGCATGTGGGTCAGCGCGCCCGTGGCGCCTAGTATCATGATGATGCCGACTGTCGCTCTCTGACGAAACGCCAGAGGTTCGGAGAGATCGCCTTCGAGCCCACAGTACGAGGGTATTTCTTTCAGCTCCACGCCGATCCAGCGAATTCGTCCGACGCCCAGACGAACCAGACCGTCGTTCACAATCAGAAGCCAATTCGCCCACAGAAAAGCGATGAGGAAGTAGCCGCCTGATGTCGACCCGAAGACATCCAGAGCCTGCGATCCCGTCTTTCCCACAATGGTGTATGCTACGACACACGATAGAATCGTGGGAAGCGATGACACTAAGACCAGAAACAGCACTCTCATGGAGAGGTTCGCTTGTGCAAATCTGCAGGTAGCGTCGTCGCTGAGCTTCTTCAGGACATTGGATGGAAGATCGACAATTTTCCGCTAACTTCCTGCAAAGATCTTCGCTCACTGCGTCCGAGCAAGCGTTTCCTTGAGGAGCGTCAGTGCGCGCTCGGCAAAGGCGCGCATGTTGGCCTCGCGATCGGCTGAGCCTGTCTCGAGTGTGATCACCGCGTCGATGGGGCCTGAGATCGCCATGCAGGAATGGCCTGCTGCGTCGCCATAGCGGTTGCCCGTCGGGCCGGTCGCGCCCGTCTCGGAGAGACCCCACGTTGCGCCGAGCTGCTCGCGCGCCTGCTTTGCCAGAAGGGCCGCATAGGGCTCACTCGCCGATCGCACTTTGCGCATGTCGTCGTCGGTGATGGTGGTCAACGCCGAGCGCGCCTGACGCGTGTAGACGACGGCGCCACCGAGGTAATAGGCGGACGCGCCGGGCACCGCGAGCAGTGACGCGCTGATCAAGCCGCCTGTCGAGGACTCGGCGATCGAGATCGTTTCCTTGCGCGCCTTGAGCACGTCGGCGATCTCGGCGGCGAGGGGGAGCAGCGTTTCCATTGATGTTTCCTCTCGTGTATGTCGCAGCTTTGCTGCGAGCGAGACTAGTCTCGCGCTCTTGGATCCTTGTGGCGCGCCTTTGGCGCGACGAGGGACACCCTCCCGAACCCTCCCGACTTTATGACCATAGCACCCACCGCGAGCGCACCAGAATCCCCTCTCCCCGCTCTTGCGGGGAGAGGGCTAGGGTGAGGGGCGGCGGCATACGCAAACGTTGACCAAGCTCCCGCCCCTCATCCTAACCTTCTCCCCGTAAACACGGGGAGAAGGGACATGGCGGCGCTCGCGGCGTGTTCCAAATCCATAAAAGACGGGGGTTCGGGGGTGTCCCCCGAGCGGAGCGCGAGGCCGCGGCCTCGCTCGCGTCGAAGACGCGAAAGCGACGACCGCGCGAAATTACGATGCGCTCGCCTGCAACCACCCCCCGATATCCGCCAATGCGCGCTCGGCCATGAGGCGTTTGCGGGCCGCGCCGCGTTCCTTGCCTTTGAGGCGCTTGCCCTCGGCGTCGGTGCGCGGCTCCTCCATGGGTGGGAAGAGGCCGAAGTTGATGTTCATGGGCTGGAAGGAGCGTGGGCCTTCGCCCGATGCTTCGACGTGGCCACCGGTGATGTGGGCGATGAGGGCGCCGAGCGCAGTCGTCGGCGGCGGTGGCGTAAGCGGGGCGCCGAGGCACTCGGCGGCGGCGAAGCGACCCGCGAGGAGGCCGATGGCGGCGCTCTCGACATAGCCCTCGACGCCGGTGATCTGCCCGGCAAAGCGCAGGCGCGGCATGGCCTTGAGGCGAAGCTGGCTGTCGAGGAGCCGCGGGCTGTTGAGGAACGTATTGCGATGCAACCCGCCGAGGCGCGCGAACTCGGCGTTCTGGAGGCCGGGGATCATGCGGAAGATGCGCGTCTGCTCGGCGTGGCGCAGCTTGGTCTGGAAGCCGACCATGTTCCAGAGCGTGCCGAGCGCATTGTCCTGGCGGAGCTGGACGACGGCATAGGGCCAGCGGCCCGTGCGCGGGTCGTCGAGGCCGACGGGCTTCATGGGGCCAAAGCGAAGGGTCTCGCGGCCGCGCTCGGCCATGACCTCGATGGGCAGGCAGCCATCGAAGTAGGGGGTGTTGGCCTCCCACTCTTTGAAAGAGGTCTTCTCGCCGGCGAGGAGCGCGTCGACGAAGGCCTCGTACTCGTCCTTGGACATAGGGCAGTTGAGGTAGTCGGCGCCCGTGCCTGCGGGGCCGGTCTTGCCGTAGCGCGACTGGCGCCAGGCAATGCTCTCGTCCACGCTGTGGATGTGCACGATGGGGGCGATGGCATCGAAGAAGGCGAGCTCGCCCTCGCCGGTCAGGCCGGCGATCGCGGTGCTGAGAGCGGGCGAGGTCAGGGGCCCGGTGGCGATGATGACGCTCTCCCAGTCCGCTGGCGGGAGGCCGGCCACTTCCCCACGGGCGATCGTGACGAGCGGATGGGCCTCGAGGCGGGCCGTGACCTCGCCGGCAAAGCCGTCGCGGTCGACGGCCAGGGCGCCGCCCGCCGGCAGCTTGTGGGCGTCCCCGGCGGCCATGATGAGGGAGCCTGCGCGGCGCATTTCCTCGTGCAGGAGGCCGACGGCGTTATTGGCCCAGTCGTCGGAACGAAAGGAGTTCGAGCAGACGAGCTCGGCGAGGCTCTGGGTCTGGTGGGCCTCGGTCATGCGTACTGGACGCATTTCATGAACGACGACCGGAAGGCCGGCCGAGGCGATCTGCCATGCGGCCTCGGACCCTGCGAGTCCCCCGCCGATCACATGTAAAGGTGTTTCTTTCGTCATGATCTTGATTTGTGTGGACAAACTGGTCAGCGCAAGGACATTGGCTTTTAGCGGCGAATCATCGCTTGCTGGGACCAGGGTTTGGGGTCAGGGGCTCGGCTAATAGCATGCGCGCTACGGCTTTGATTGGATTGGTCCTCGGCGCGCTGCTGTCGGGCTGCACCTACGAGCGCGAGGGCCCGGTAGCCCTCCACTACGCCGAGTTCAAGTCCCAGGCGCCCGATGGGAACATTGTACACGTCTGCCATGCCTATGGCTGCAAGATGCAGACGCGTTTTCGGTTCACCGACAAGGACATTGCGTCGCTGCGCGAGGTCATGAAGAAGGCCCGCAATACCGACGACGCCAAGGGCGAGCGCCGGGCGGTCGCCTATGCCATCGCCTGGATCGAGACGCGCGTCGGCAAAGAGATCGGGACCGACAAGGACCGCCCGGGCATGGATTTCACGGCCTCGGGCGACCCGACGCAGCAGGACTGCGTGGACGAGGCGACGAACACGACGAGCTACCTCAAGGTGCTCGACCACAACGGGCTCCTGAAGCACCACACGGTCGCGCGGCCGTTCTCGAAAGAGAACCTGCTGCGCGGCGTCGCCGGCTGGACGCACTGGACGGCTGTGCTCGTCGAGAAGGGCAATGGCCAGCGCTGGGCGGTCGATAGCTGGATCTACGCCAACGGCGAGAACCCGGCGATCGTCGAGGCCGAGAAGTGGTACATCGACTCCCTGAACAACCTGCCGATCGCGATGCGGTGAGGCGGCGACCTGCCCCGGCTACTCGCGGGATGTGTTGCCCAGCGGCCGTCGCCCGTGCGTGCTTCGACCGTTGCCCCTATTTGCCCGCACTCGGATGCGCGCCAGCGACCCCGCGAAGACCAATCGCGGGCAGGATGATATCTCCGACGACCTGGCGGGCCGCCGACACCGACAAATGATCGCGGTCGAAGTAGATGGCTTGTCCGTGGATCATGCTGCGGCACTGGCTGCTGCCGCCGCATATCGCCTCCAGCAGCGGCAGATAGCGTGCATGATGCCGCTCGGCGATCTGCCTCAGGTTGTCGTCGATGCTGCTGGCCAAGGATTGGTCGATCGGGAAGCTGTAGTCCTCGATGGAGCGCCCGAACCTGATCTCCCTGGCGAGCGCATGAGGCAGCGGTCCATTCGTATGTGGCGGCCATCCGCCGAGCAGGATCACGTCATGGCCCGATCGACGCAGCGTCGCGACTGATTTCTCGATGCCGAGCCAGAATGCGTCGCGATGCGGGCGCCCGGGTGCCCCCCATTCGAAATAGTGCGCGATGATCAGGATCGTCGAGTGTGGGCCGTCGGCCAGACCGTCGACCATGTTCTGCGTGTGGCGCGCACACTTCGGATGGTCATCGACCGTGAAGCCAAGTGCCGGCGGGCAACCTGATGCGGTGACCTGACGAAGCTGCAGCAAGCCCTCGTTGGCGACTTCCGACAATGCGTAGCTCAACTCGGCGCCATGACTGTCGCCGAGCACGACGACATGCTGCCCGCTTGCGCTACCGAACACGCATGTATCAGCGAGCGCCCGCCGGCCTTGATCTGCGCGTGCAATGTGGCAACGCCGTCGCAGCGGGCTCCTGTCGCCTTCATCGTCCACGACCGCGAGGACGGCCTTGGATTGGAGCCATGGAAAGCCGTTGCCGATATCCAGGGTTATTCCCATGAACGCGAGACTGCAGACGATCACGCTGCTGTAGCGCACGCGAAGCCTGCTCGTGGGCCACAGCACGCCTCCAAGGCGCAGGGGCTGCTCGACGTACCGCCAGCTCGCATAGGCAATGGCGAAAGTTGCGATCGCGAGGAGCGCGGCCTGCAACGTGGTGAGCGGATCGGGAGACAAGTGGCGGACAAATACGATTATGGGCCAATGCCACAGATAAAGGCTGTACGAGATCAGCCCCACGAAGACCATGGGTCGCAAGGCCAGGAGCGATACCACGAGAGACCGAGAGGGCGCGCCGTCAGGAGCGGACGCGCTCGAAGCATGTCCGGCCCAGATGATGAGAGCGCAGGCAAAGACGGGAAGTGCCGCGGCGAAGCCTGGAAATGGCATTCGCGTGTGAAATGTGAGCACGGCTATGGCGATGCCGGCAAGCCCGAGATTGAGCGCCGCCGTCCGCAGCCAGGAGGGCAGGCGCTGACGGGCAGGCGCGAGCGCGAGCAGGCTGCCGACGAGCAGCTCCCAGGCGCGCGACGGCAGGAGGTAGAATGCGGCATCGGGCGTATGGCGCGCGGCCCAAACGCTGATTGCGAACGAGAGGATGGCCAGTGCGATGAGGCTGTGCGCGACATAGGCCTGGCGCCAGCGCCAAACGAGCATGAGCATGAGCGGGAACAGAAGATAGAACTGCTCCTCGACGGCGAGGCTCCAGGTGTGAAGGAGCGGGATCGTCTCGGCGGCCGGAGCGAAGTATCCGCTCTCCGACCAGAAGTAGAAATTGCTGATGGATGTGGCCGCAGCGACGAGGGATTCGCCGAAGCCATCCAGATCACGAGGCAAGAGCACGAAGAGCGCAACGATCGTCGAGACGAAAAGCATCACGAAGAGCGCCGGGAAGAGCCTGCGGATGCGACGATCGTAGAAATCCAGGAGCGAGAAGCGGCCTTCTCTCAGCTCCCACGCGATCTGCCGCGTGATCAGGTAGCCGGACAGGACGAAAAAGACGTCCACGCCGACGAAGCCGCCGGGCGTGTACGGAAGGCCGAGATGGAAGAGAATGACGGAGACGACGGCGACGGCGCGCAGGCCGTCTAGCTCCGGACGGTAATCAAGTCCGCTTTGCACGACGCCCCGTGATGTCGGATGAGTGTGGATCGAATGCTCGGCGGAGCCTGGGCCTGAAACAAGAAATATTTGCGACAGGCTTCTAAATTGATGCGGGCGTTACTCAACGGCAACAATCAGGGCGGGGCCTCATCGTTTCAGAAAGCAGCAGCCCTCGTAAAAATTCTCGTCGTCCGAGAGCAGGACCTGGAAGGCATAGTCGTAGTCCGACATACCATCAGTACACCACTGTTGATGCGAGACGGTCGCCCGAAGTGACTGGCCCTTTTCATTGCGCAGGCGATAGAGGAGCGGGAAAAGGCGCGCGGTCGCAGGCTGGACGCGGGCGGTCGTGAGCTTGGAATTCGAGTCGGGCTCGGAGAATTCCCCCTCCTTGGGCGCGAGCGTCACGCCCCAGAAGGGCTCGGTGCCGGCGCACTGAAATGTCTCGCCCTTGAGGTCCACCGGATCGTCCGCGGTGGCGAGGAAGCGCGCATTCACCCAGCCCGTCACGCCATTGAAGGCGACTTCCGACCAGCGCTGCTTGTCGACCTCCTTCGAGCGGCCCGTACCGAGGACGTTGGTCGCGTTGCCGGGGATGTTGCCGAGTGCCGCCCACTCGGTCGGCTTGCCGCCTTCCTGCGGCTCCTCGCGGATGACAAGCCTGTCGCCGGCAGGGACGCCGACGATCTTGTACGTTTCGAACGCGCTGGCGGGAGACGCGGACAAGATGGTGCCGGCGAGGAGCGCGATCGAGAGCAGGGCGTGCAGTTTTGCGCGCATCAGGAACCTTCATGGTCGTCATGGGCCGCGAGCGATCAATCTAGCTGTCCTGCCGTGTGACGCCAGAGCAATCGGCGGCCTCTTGATGCCATGAGCCTACAAAGTGTTCTTGTGGATGCGCCCATCCTTCATGATGATGAGGAAGCTCTTATCGGGCTCGGCGACCAGCGCGATGTTCTCCAGCGGATTGCCATTGACGAGCAGCAGGTCCGCGAGTGCGCCCTCTTCGACGACGCCAAGCTTGCCCGGATAAGGATTGCGCGCGCCGGAAAGCGCAAGAAGCTCTGCATTCACTGAGGTCGCCATGATGAGCGCTTCGGCCGGTGTGTACCAGCGCGTGATGTCCACGAGCATGTGGCCCTGCCGTGCGGCAAGAGCCTGCGAGAACAGGATGTCCGTGCCGAAGGCCGTCTTGAGCTTGTACTTCTTCGCGAGCGCATAGACCCGTTCCGTGCCGCTGATGACCTGCTGCTTGCGCGCCTGGTTTGCCGGGCTCAGGCCGCCGGTGCCCGCTACATCGAGGAAGGGTTGCGTGCTCAGCCAGATGCCTTTCTCGGCCATGAGCCGTGCGGTCGCCTCGTCCATGAGATGACCATGCTCGATGCACTTGACGCCGGCGGCGATCGACCGCTGGATCGAGGCCGGCGTGTAGGCGTGCGTGCAGACGTAGGTGCCCCAGTTCTCCGCCGCCTCGACGGCTGCGCGCAGCTCGGCTTCGTTGAACGTGGTCACGTCGAGCGGGCTGAACGGAGAGGCCACACCGCCGCCGGCCGTGAGCTTGATCAGCGCCGCGCCCTGCATGAGCTGCTCGCGCGCGCGCATTCGAACCTCGTCCGGGCTGTCGGCAATCATGCTGCCGCCGAGCAGCTCTACGCGTGACAGCGGTCCACCGGGTTTCCGCGGCAGCTCTGAAAGCTGGCGGAAGTCGCCGTGCCCGCTGGTGACGGTGATGATGGCGCCGGACGGGTAGATGCGCGGGCCGGGTAACACACCTTCGTCGATGGCGCGCTTCAATCCGAAAGAGGGGCCGCCGAGATCGCGAACCGTGGTGAAGCCGCGCATGAGGGTGGCGGCAGCCTCGGCGCCGGCCTGTAGATTTATGTAGCCGGCATCGCTGGTGAGCATCATCGCGGGCGTCAGGCGGACCAGCATGGCGTGCCAGTGTGCGTCGATCAGACCGGGCATCAGGATGCGCCCGCCGCCGCTGATGACGATCGCGCCCGCCTCTGCGGAAATCGGGGTCTGTGAAACGCGCTCGATCGTGTTGCCGCGCACGAGCACGTGGGACGGAGGGGAGAGTGCGGCCGCCTTGCCGTCGAAGATGCGGACGTTCTCGAAGAGCGTGACGGGCGCGGCCGCCTGCGTCTGGGCTAGGGATGGGAGCGGCAGCAGGCCAAGGGCCAGAGCGAAGATGACACGGAAGCTGGCAGGCAACATGAGGCCTCCATCCAAGATCCCCCGTGTGACCCCCGTGGCTCAGGCTTCCACTATAGGTGCCGCGCGACGACGAGCGCCCCAATCGGCGCGACTTGGTTAAATAGCTCTGCTGCCGAGGCGCATATTCAAACTGTTGAATATTCGGCCTAGGGCCCCTAATGATCGACCTCAAACATAAGTGGCCGCCGGCATGGACGTGCAGGCGCCCGATGCAGGGAGAGGACCATGCCCGTATTCCGCACGATCGATACCGGCTTGCGCGATGGCCGTGCGCAGATCGCCTTCGACGAAGCGCTCATCGAGCTGCACAAGGCCGGCAAGATCCCCGATACGGTGCGTTTCCTGCGCTTTCCACCGACAGCACTGATCGGCCGCCATCAGGCCATGAGCCACGAGGTGAAGGTCGCGCACTGCCGCGCCAACGGCATTGGGCTCGTGCGGCGGATCACGGGCGGCGGCGCCATTTACTTCGACGAGGGACAGATCGGCTGGGAGCTGGTGCTCTCCAGAAAGCGCCTGCCCATGCCCTCGCTCGGCGATTACACGCGCGCGATCTGCGAGGCGGTGGCGCACGGCCTTTCGCAGACATTCGGCATCGAGGCGCGCTTCCGGCCGCGCAATGACATCGAGGTCGGTGGGCAGAAGCTCTGCGGCACGGGCGGCTTCTTCGATGGCGATACGCTTTTCTATCAGGGCACGGTGCTGATCGACGTCGATCCGGCGCGCATGATGGCCTGCCTGAATGTGCCGGCGGCGAAGCTGCAGAAGCGCGATCTCGACAAGGCCGAGCAGCGCGTCACGACGCTGAAGGCGCTGCTCGGTGGCACGGCGCCGGCAATTCCCAAGGTGCAGGAGGCGGTGCTGCTGGGCTTCCGCGAGAAGCTCGGGCTCACACTCGAGCCAGGCGCGCCGAGCGAAGCCGAGGAGACGCTCGCGAAGAAGGTCCACGACGAGACGATCGGCACTGACGAGTTCGTCTTCGAGATCGACGATCCGCGCGGCGCGGAAGTGAGCGAGGCGTCGCTGACGGGCGCAGGCGGGACGGTCTCGGCCTATGTGCGTCTCGAAGGCGCGGGCGGCGCGCGGCGCGTGCGCGAGCTGCTGTTGACCGGCGATTTCTTCGTGACGCCGCCGCGCATGGTGCTCGATCTGGAAGCGGCGCTGCGCGGTGTGCCGGTCTCGGAAGTCGGGGCCGCCGTGGATGCTTTCTTCGCGGCCTCGAAGCCGGACCTGCTGACGATCGCGCCGGCGGATTTCAGGTCCGTGGTCGAGAAGGCCGTGACGGCGGGAAGCGCGGCGTAGCCAGAAATCCCCCTCCCCCTTGTGGGGAGGGGTTAGGGGTGGGGGGAATCCCTACCGCTGATACTCTGCAATCCCCCCCTCCTAACCTCCCCCACAAGGGGGGAGGAACAAGTTTGCGCGGATTCAAAGGGCGGTCGGCTCAGCGGCGCGTCGTGCTGGAAACGTCGGCCGTGCGGCGGCGGTCGCTCACACGCGGCGCGCGCGTGCGCTGGAAGGCCTCGACCTGCTCGCGCGAGAGGCGGTAGTGGCCGGTGATGCGATCGACGAAGAGCGCATCCTCGACCTGCGGGCCCCAGCCGCGATTGTGCACGATCAGCGGCCGGCCCGAGGGCGCGATCTGATCCGTCACAACGGCGATATGGTACTGCGAGATGCGCCCTTCCGGCCGGTGATAGGTGACGATATCGCCCGGCCGGTAGTCCTCGGCGAACTCGGAGATGGCGAGGCTCGTGCCGTGGCGCGTGAGAAAGCGGCGCACGACCTCGACACGGCGATGGTCGATGCTCGGGTCGCCGCGGCCGAGGCGCGAGGTGTGGATCAGCTCCTGCAGGTCGATGCCGAGCGCGCGGTAGGCGCGGATGACGACATCGGTGCAGACGCCATAGAGCGCCTGGGTGTCGCCGCCGGGATAGGCAATGTGAAAATAGCGCGCATTGTAGATGACGAAGTCCTCCGTCTGCGCGCGTGCCGCGGCGGAGATGGCGCGGCCGAAGTTGGAGGGCGGTACGCTTACGGCTGCGCTGGGCGCCTCGGGCACGCATATCGGCGGAGGAAGGGCTGCAACGGCCGGCGGCGCGACGCGAGCGTTCGTCGGCTCGGGGAAGATCGGCATGGCCTCGATGGCGAGGTCGCCGTGCCAGGGCGCGGGCGGCGGTTCGACCGGGACGAGGGCGGCGTGATTGGTCGGCTCGGGAAACAGAGGCATGGCCTCGAGCGCGAGCTCACCATGCCATGGAGCCGGCGGCGGCTCGACGGGCGCCCGCGCGACATGGTTCGTCGGCTCGGGAAAAAGGGGCATGGCTTCGAGCGCGAGCTTGCCGTGCCAAGGGGGGAGCGGAGCCTCGGCCGGCGCAAGTGCGGCATGGTTCGAGGGTTCCGGGAATACTGGCATGGCTTCCCGCGAAAGATCGCCATACCAGGCTGTGGGCGGCGGTGCGATCGGCTTCGGCGGGCTCATGAGGCTCTCGAGCAGCGCCATGATCGCGAGTGGCACCACGAGGATTGCGAGTGCCGGCCAGTCGATCGACAGCCGCCGCGCGGCTGGTGGCGTCGCTGAGCGCGGAGGCTGTGTTTGAGGTGCGCTGACCGGGGGCAATTTTGTGCGCGCGACCGCCGCCGGCGCGGCCTTCAGGCGCTTCTTCCGACGGGTGTCAGCTTTGCGGCGCCCCTTGTTCTTCTTCACCTTCCCCGCCCTCAGGCCGGTACGCCAATGTACCCAGCCGCCCACCACATTGTCCCCGAATGAGGATTATCCATGGTGAGGCGGCGCATACAAGCCGGGCGGGCGGAAAAAATGCCGCTGTAACCGCGCGCAGGCATTCTGCTTGACGCCCCGGCAGATCGTGGCAAACGTCCGCCACCTGCTGCATCACGCCACTCAACGGACTGCCCCACGCCATGGCCGGCCCGATCCTCAATTTTCTGCGCCTCTCGCGCGCCGGGCTGGTCCTCGCCCAGTACGGGGTGCGTTTCGTGCCGCAGGGCGTGCCCGTGCCCTGGCCGCTCAGGATCGCCCGGGCGGCGACGTGGCCGGTGCGGGCTCTGGCCTGGCCTTTCCGGCGGGGAGAGAGCGCGGACGCGCGCGTCAGTGCCGCCCTGACCCGGCTCGGGCCGAGCTACGTCAAGCTCGGGCAGTTCCTCGCGACGCGCCAGGACGTGATCGGGCCGGACCTCGCGCGCGACCTCGCCAATCTGCAGGACCGCATGGCGCCCTTCTCGCAAGCCGAGGCGCGCGCCGCGATCGAGGCTGCGCTCGGCGGCCGCGTCGAGGATCATTTCGTCGAGTTCGGGCCGCCCGTGGCCGCGGCGTCGATCGCCCAGGTGCACAAGGCGGTGGTCGTCGAGAACGGGGAACGGCGCGAGGTCGCGGTGAAGGTGCTGCGGCCCGGTGTCGAGCGCCGTTTCAAGCGCGATCTCGACAGTTACTTCTTCGCCGCGCGCATGATCGAGCGCTTTCATCCGCCGACGCGGCGCTTGCGGCCCGTCGCCGTCGTCGAGACGCTCGCACGCACGACCGAGATCGAGATGGATCTGCGTCTCGAGGCGGCCGCGATCTCCGAGATGGCCGAGAACATCAAGGGCGATACCGGCTTCCGCGTACCGACGGTCGACTGGAAGCGGACCTCGAAGCGCGTGCTCACGCTTGAGTGGATCGACGGCATTCCGATCGCCGATACGGCGCGCCTCGAAGCGGCAGGGCTCGATCGCCGCGCACTGGGCCTCACCGTGCTGCAGTCCTTCCTGCGCCATGCCATGCGCGACGGCTTCTTCCATGCCGACATGCACCAGGGGAACCTGCTCGTCGATCGCCAGGGCAATGTCGTCGCCGTCGATTTCGGCATCATGGGACGGCTTGGTCCCAAGGAGCGTCGCTTCCTCGCCGAGATCCTGCACGGCATCATCACGCGCGACTACCGCCGCGCCGCGGAGGTGCACTTCTGGGCCGGCTACGTGCCGCCGCATCATCCCGTCGAGGTCTTTGCGCAGGCGCTCCGCGCGATCGGCGAGCCTATTCAGGGCCGCTCGGCGGGCGAGATCTCCATGGCGGATCTGCTCGGGCAGCTCTTCGCCTACACCGAGGTCTTCGACATGCAGACCCGGCCCGAGCTGATCAACCTGCAGAAGACCATGGTGGTCGTCGAAGGCGTCGCGCGCGGCCTCGATCCGAACCTCGACATCTGGACGGCGGCCGAGCCCATCGCGCGCGAGTGGGTCGAGAGCAATCTTGGCCCGGCCGGCGCGCTCAAGGACGCGCGCGAAGGGGCATCAGAGATCGGGCGCCTGCTCGGTGATGTGCCGGCGCTGCTGGGACAGGCGGAGCGGACGCTCGTTGCGCTTGCCGAAGCGGCACGGAGCGGCGTGCGGCTCGATGACGAGACCGTCGAGCGGCTTGCCGCGGCCGACGCGCGGCAAGGGCGGTGGAGTCGCGTCGCACTCTGGGTTGGCGCGCTGGCGCTCGTGGTGATCGCGTTGACGCTCTGGGGGTGAGGCGGTCGCGCCTGCGGCGCGAACAGGGCCGCCGCCCTGTAACCCGCCCGGGGGACACCCCCGGCCCCCCGCCATTTTAAGACTTGATGATCAACGCCGACGAGTTCCAAGAAGCGCGCGGCATACGGGGAGTGGGGCGCACAAATGCAGGTAGTAGGCGAGCAGGCCGCGGCGCGGCGGCTGGTGGCGATCGTCTGCGTAGCGCAGGTGCTGGTGCAGATCGGGGCCTTCTTCTGGCCGGCACTGCTGCCGCGCATGATCCCGCTCTGGGATCTCAGCAACACGCAGGCAGGGTGGATCACGGCGAGCTTCTACGCCGCCTACATGCTCGCCGTGCCGATCCTGGTCACGCTGACCGACCGCGTGGACGCGAAGTTCGTCTATCTCTTCGGCGTCGGCGCGACGGTCGTGGGGCATGGCGGGTTCGCGCTCTTCGCCGAGGGCTACTGGTCGGCCATGGCCTTCCGCGCGCTGACCGGGCTCGGTTGGGCCGGGACCTACATGACCGGCCTCAAGCTGCTCGCCGATCAGGTCGACGCCAAGATGATGTCGCGCGCGGTGACGGGACATGCGGCGAGCATCGGCGTGTCCGGCGCGCTCTCCTTCGCGACGGGAGATCTGCTCGCCAACCTCGGCGGATGGCAGCTCGCGTTCTTTTCTGCCGCACTCACAGCCGCCATCGCCTGGTGCATGGTCGCATTCTTCGTGCCGCGCCGCGCGGCCCCGCCCGCGAAGCCGAGCGACGGCGGCGGCCTGTTCAACTTCCTGCCCGTGCTGCAGAACCGTTCCGCCATGGCCTACGCCATCGGCTACTGCGTGCACACGCTCGAGATGAGCGCGCTGCGGGGCTGGGGCGTGGCTTTCCTCGGCTATGTCGCGGCAAGCACGGGCACCGGCGTGTCGCTGCTGTCTCCCGCTGCGGTGATGACGCTGCTCGGTCTGATCGGCGTTGCGGCGAGCGTGAGCGGCAATGAGATGGCCATCCGGCTCGGGCGGCGCAGGCTCATTCAGCTCGCCATGGTAGGCTCGATCGTGTTCGCATTGGCCGTCGCCTTCGTCGGCGTGTGGTCGTACTGGCTCGCGGTCGGGCTGCTGCTCGTCTATGGGCTCGTCGTGTGGCTGGACTCCTCATCGCTCACGGCGGGAGCGGCAGGTTCTGCAGATCCCGCGCGGCGTGGTGCGACGCTTGCCGTGCACTCATCGCTCGGCTATGGCGGCGGGCTCGTCGGGCCGATCGTGGTCGGCTGGAGCCTCGACTGGGCCGGCGGCATGTCCCCGCTCGGATGGGTGGCGGGCTTCGGCAGTGTTGCGGCGCTGATGCTGGCGGCCCTCGTGGCATTCGTGCTCATGCGGCCACGCGGACTCGCCGGCGACAAGGGCAGCTAGCTCAGATGCGGCGGCCGGCGTTCTTCCAGTAAGGCTCGCGCAGGCGGCGCTTGAAGATTTTCCCTGAGTCCTCGCGCGGCAGATTGTGTGCGATCTCGATGCGGCGCGGCACTTTGTAGCTCGCGAGATGCGACTTCAGATGCGCGCCGACGCTCTCCGCATCGAGGGCGTGTCCGGGCATGGGCTCGACGAGTGCGATGAGCGCCTCGCCGAATTCCTCATCGGGAATGCCGAACACGGCGCAGTCCTTCACGCCCGGCAGCGCGATCGCGACGGCCTCGATCTCGGCGGGATAGATGTTCACGCCGCCGGAGATGACCATGTCGCGCTTGCGATCGCAGAGAAAGAGATAGCCGTCGGGATCGATGTAGCCCATGTCGCCGACGGTGATCATGCCGCGGCGCTCGATCTCGGCGCGCTTTTCGGGGAGATTGTGGTAGGTGAACTCGGGGTAGTAGTCGATCGATGAGTAGACCTCGCCGATCTCGCCCTGTGGCACCTCCCGGCCCTGCTCGTCCTGGATGGAGAGCGTGGCGCCCTTCGACGGCCGACCGACCGTGCCGGGCTTCTTCAGCCATTCCTCGCTCGAGACGATCGTGACGGCGCCGCTCTCGGTCGCGCCGTAGAATTCCCAGATGACCGGCCCCCACCATTCGATCATGGCGCGCTTGACGTGCACGGGGCAAGGCGCGGCGGCGTGCATGACGAAGCGCAGCGAGGAGACGTCGTAGCGGCGGCGCACGTCCTCCGGCAGCTTCAAGAGGCGCACGAACATGGTCGGCACCATGAAGAGCGTGTCAATGCGCTGGCGCTCGATGGTGGCGAGCAGCTCTTCGGGCTCGAAGCGGGGCAAGAGAATGAGCGCCTCGGCAATGCGCGCGGCTCTGAGCACGAAGGCATTGGGCGCGGAGTGGTAGAGGGGCCCCGCCATGATCGTGCGAATGCCGGGCGAGACGCCGTACACGACGCGGCGCGCCTCGTTGAGGGCTTCCTGCTGCGCAGCCGTGGGCGGCGCGCGGCGCACGCCCTTGGGATGGCCCGTCGTGCCGGAGGTATAGATCATGCTGAGCGTCTGCGGGCGCGCCGCACCTGCCCAGGGGGCGTTGGCCGCGATGAAATCATCCCAGCTTTGCGCGTCCGCCGGGAGCTGGCAGCGCTCTGGCGCGATGCCGAAGGCCTGCGCGATCGTATCGGGTGTCGGCGCGGCAAGAACAGTGAGGCCGGGAGGTGCGGCCTTCCGCGCGGTCTCGATGAAGTCGGCTTGCGTGATGACCACCTTGGCCGCGCAGTCGCGCAGGATGTAGGCGATCTCCTCGGGATGGAAATGCCAGTTGATGGGCACGGCATAGGCGCCGAGACGGATGGCCGCGTATGACGC
Source organism: Hyphomicrobium sp. CS1BSMeth3 (assembly GCF_900117415.1). GTDB lineage: Bacteria > Pseudomonadota > Alphaproteobacteria > Rhizobiales > Hyphomicrobiaceae. The sequence continues at coordinate 550,091 of NZ_FPEI01000004.1, read as the reverse complement.
TTCGAGAAAAGCGATGTCATTGCGCATGAGAATGGCAACGCAGTCGCCCTGGCCGACGCCGAGGGCATCGAGACCGGCGGCCGCGCGGTCCACGCGCGCATCGAAGGTCGCCTGATCGATCGTGCGGCCGCCGCTCGCGATGCCGCGCACGAACCCGTCCTTTTCCCCCATGGGGACCTCCCGCTTGTCATCTTTTTTGGAGAGTTGAGCATGGGCCCCCCGCGCAAAGCAAGCTGGCGGGCGGCAGGGGCGGCCGCTAGAATTCGTCTAGAGATCATTTCAATCGGGAGAGACGCCCAATGTCGGAAGAATCGGTCATCGTGACCCGCAAGGACGGCATTGCCATCATTCGGCTGAACGAGCCGAAGACGATGAATGCCATGTCCGCCGGCATCAAGGCCGGCCTGGATGCCAACATCGTGCCGCTGCTCGAGGACGACAGCGTGCGCTGCCTTCTCATCACGGGTACGGGCGAGGCCTTCTGCGCGGGCGGCGATATCCGCAACATGGGCCGCGCGAAGCCCTCGGATACGCGCGAGCGCATGCGCCGCTCCTATCGTTGGGCGGGGCGTCTGCTGAAGGCCGATAAGCCGGTCGTGACGGCAGTGAACGGTGCGGCGGCAGGTGCGGGCGTGTCACTCGCGCTCATGGGCGATGTGGTGATCGCCTCGAACGCCGCGTACTTCACGACGGGCTTTGCGAAGATCGGCGTGGTGCCGGATCTGGGTTTGCTGGCGACGCTGCCGCGCGCGGTCGGCACGCTGCGCGCGAAGGATCTGCTGCTCACGAGCCGCAAGGTCACGGCCGAGGAGGCGCTGCAGATGGGCCTCTGCTCGCGCGTGGTTGCGCCCGGCGAGCTCATGGACAAGGCCATGGAAGTTGCCGAGCAGTTCGGCAATGGCCCGACGATCACCTATGGCCTGCTCAAGAAGATGATCGGGAAGGCCTACGACTCCTCCTTCGACGAGTTCCTCGATGCCGAGGCCTTCGCGCAGGGCACGGCCATGGCGACGGATGACTTCATTGAGGGCATCACCGCCTTCCGCGAGAAGCGCCGTCCGAAATTCAAGGGAAGCTGAGGGGCGAGGGGATGCTCATTGCCTTCAGCGGTTTACCAGGAACGGGCAAGACGACGCTCGCGCGTCTCCTGGCAAGCCGGCTCGGCGCGACCTACTTGCGCATAGACACCGTTGAAGACGAACTGTTCAAGCTGGGTGGCGCATCGCTCGTCGAGAGTGGCGCGGGATATTGCGTGGCCTATGCGGTTGCGGAAGATAATCTCCAGCTAGGCAATACGGTCATTGCCGACTCAGTCAATGCGACGGCGATCACGCGGGAAGCGTGGCGGAAGACTGCTGCGGACTCTGGCGTCAGGTTGGTCGAGGTACTCGTGACTTGCACGGACACGAGCATCCACAAAGAGCGGATTGCCGCCCGCGCGCAGGGAACAAGAGCATCTTCCTGGGTCGAAATCTGCGCCAGACCTATGGATGCCGCGCCCGAAGGTGCAATCGTGATCGATACAGCCCTTCGTTCAGCGGAAGAGTGCGTGGCCGCGCTGGAGAATGCGCTCGGGCTCGGTTGAGGCCAGACACGTCCTATCCCCGACGATGAGGTCACGCACGGCTGCGAGTACGGACAACACCCAGGTCCGCAAATGCGGTTTCACTCTTATCGTGCCAGATCGGAATGAGCCGGTATTGCCTGAGTGTGACCGTCCTTGGAGGCTTGAGATGTGGTCCCCCGTACTCACTCTCGATCAGCTTTCGATCGTGATCTCCCAAGCTGCAGCCCCTGCCTTCGTCCTGGGCGCCGTGGTGGCGTTTCTTTCGGTGCTGGTCGGGCATATGAGCCGCATAATCGATCGGTCGCGCATCATCAGCGCCATCCCGGATGAAGACCCGATCAAGGCGCAGCTCAAGGCGACGCTGCCGCTGCTGCAGCTTCGCGCCTCTCTCGTCATGCGGGCCATCTACTGGGCTATCGCAAGCGGTATCGCCACCTGCCTCTTGATGATCGTGGCCTTTGGGAGTGCCTACTTCGGCGTCAGGCACGAGCCCGGAGCCGCGGTACTGTTCGTGCTCTCGCTCGGGCTCTTTACTTTCTCGCTGATCTCATTCGGGCGCGAAGTCAAAGTCGCGATGAACCACTCCGAGGTCCACTGAGGCGCGGCGTGCTCTCAAGAGATGACACTACAGGACGCTGGCGAGGATCACCTCGCGCAGGATGCGCGCCGGCGGAATTCCCTGATCCTGCGCGCCATAGTTGCCGCACGTCATCGCAACGACGAGCTGTAGCGCAGGGATGATGAAGAGCCGCTGGCCGCCCTCGCCTTGCGCCACCCACAAGCGCTCCAGTCGTCCCGGCGCCCATCCCCTCGGCTTTCCGAAGGCAATGTCGAGCACGAACCACTGATAGCCGTAGCGCCGAGCCTCGTCGGTGCTGACCATGGGAGTGATCGAGCGCGCGACCCAGTCGGCGGGGACGATAGCGCGCTCGCCCATCTTGCCGCCATGGAGAATGAGCTGCCCGATGCGTGCGAGATCGCGGGGGGACATTCGCGCGCCGGACGCCGCGAACGGCTCGCCGTCGCGGCCCGTGACCCATTCGGTCGGCCCCATGCCGAGAGGCACGAACAGATTGTCGCGCGCGAACTGGTGCAGTGTCTTGCCGGATCCCTTCGCAATGATGCGCGCGAGGAGTGCCGTCGCACCGCCGCAGTAGGTCCAATAGGCACCCGGCTGAGAGACCACGCGCCGCTCGAGGATATAGCGATACCGGTCTGGAGCATTGTCCATCGCCGTTTCACTGTTGCTCGGATCGGAATAAGGGAGGCTGCTCTCGTCCCAGTCCGTGCCCATGGTCATCGTCAGGACATGATGGATCGTCAGCCGGTCACGGCCTTCCTTGGCAGCGAGATCGGCGTATTCGGGAAATGCCGCGAAGAGCGGCGCTTCGGGCGGCGGGACCAGGCCTTGGTGCAAGGCGATGCCATAGAGCAGGCCGACGATGCTCTTGGAGCACGAACGCAGATCGTGGAGCGTATCGGGGCCGAAAGAGATGCGGCCGATCGCGCCGATGCCGCGCGCGCGATCCTCACCCTCGAAGTACCGCTCCAGCACGAGCCGATCGTTCCTGAGAACGACGAGCCCATGCACATTCCAGATGCGCTTTTCGGCGATGGCCTTGTCGAGCCGCGCCGCAAGGTCGGGGGCAAAGCCCGCGTCCCCTGGCTCGGTGAGCGGCCATGCGCCCGACTGTGCGAGCGATGGCCCGGAGAGCTGGGACAAAGCAGCGGCGCCCATGCTCAACAGCAGTTGTCGACGACCGATGCTTTTCTCGTCCATTTGCCACCGCCGGGTCGCATGGGCACTTCGCAACTATAGTCCGGCGGGAGGCACTTGCGGAGTGCGGCAGCGAGAGCCGGAGGCCGCGCTACATGAGTGCGGCGTTGACCCAGAGATGGGTTGCGATGCTCGCGGCATAGCCGAGCGCTATGGCCCAGGCCCAGCGAAGATGATTGAGGAAGGTGTAGTGGTTGCGGATGAGCCCCATCAGCGCCACGCCTGCCGCAGTCCCGATGGATACGAGACTGCCGCCGACACCCGTGCTGAGCGTGACGAGCATCCACTGGCCGCTCGACATGTCGGGGTTCATGGTAAGCACCGCGAACATCAGCGGGATATTGTCGAACGCCGCGCCCAGAATGCCGATCGCGATGTTGGCGTAGGTCGGTCCGAGATCCACGTACAGATAGTTCGACAGCAGCGCGAGATAGCCGGCAACACCCAGTCCGCCGACGGCGAATATGACGCCGAAGAAGAACAGGAGGGTGTCCCACTCCACGCGACCGATCTCGCGGAAGGCGTCGAATCCAAAGGCTTGATCGTTGCGGCGGCGCGCCTGCCGCTGCAGGAAGTAGCTGTACATCTGCAGGTAGCCGAGGCCCAGCATCATCCCGAGCGCTGGCGGCAGACTGAAAATGCTCTTGAAGGAGACGGCGGTCGCGAGGGTCGCCACAAACAGCCAGATCACGACGGCGCCGCCGGGCTTCAATCGCCTGACTTCGCTGGCCGATGCCGGTGTCCCTTTCGGGACGCGGAAATGCATGAGCGTTGCCGGCACGAGGAAGTTCACGAGCGATGGCAGGAAGAGGTGGAAGAACTCGAGGAACGAGAGCTTGCCCTTTTGCCAGACCATCAGCGAGGTGATGTCGCCGAACGGCGAGAAAACGCCGCCCGCGTTCGCCGCCACGACGATGATGATGCAGCCCATGACGATGAACTGGTAGTTGCCGACACCGACGGCCACGACCACGGCACCCATGACGAGTGCGGTGGTGAGATTGTCGATGATGGGGCCGAAGAGGAATGCAAGCCCGCCGACGAGCCAGAAAAGCTGCCTGTAGGAGAGGCCGAGGCTGAGCAGCCTGCTTCTCAGCGCATCGAAGACGCGACGCTCCTGCATCGTGTTCACATAGGTGATCGCGACCACGAGGAAGAGCATCAACTCCCCGTAGTCGAGGATCACATGCTTGGCGGCAGCCTCCAGTGCGGCGCTCTGGCCCCGCACGGTGTAGACGATGCCGAGGAGAGCCCAGATGAGGCCCGCCGCCAGCATGACGGGCTTCGACTTGCGCAGTTGGATGACTTCCTCGACGGCGACGAAGCCGTAGGCGACGAAGAAGATGAGGAGCATCAGGTAGCCGACCGGATGCTGCGTAAGATTGATCTGGCTGGCCGCCTCTGCGGCGTACAGTGACGAGGGGATGAACGCCAGAAGGGCTGCAATCAAGGCGCACGGCAGCCGATCAAGCATCCTCCTCATCATCCCCCCAATGGCCTAAAAGTGTCGTCTCCATCATCGTTCAATTGCGGAGCCAGCATCAAGAGTGAAGCCTACGTAAAATTACGGATCTGTCGATAAATATTCCGCGGCCGAAGACCGCGTGCGGCGCCAAAAATCGCGTGCACTGCAACAAGCGGCGATGTTCGACCGTGCGCCGGCGCGTATTCTGCCGCGCGACCAGCTACGACGCCCCGATCAATATGCCCGCCGCGAGCACGAGCCCGCCGCCGAGCACGACCTGGAAGGTGGCGCGGCCGAAAGGCGTCTCCATGTAGCGGTTCTGGATCCACACGATGGCCCAGAGCTCGATGAAGACGACGACGAGCGCGATTGCCGTCGCCAGCCAAAAATCGGGAATGAGATAAGGCAGCGCGTGCCCGAGGCCGCCGATCGTGGTCATTACGCCGGAGGCAATGCCGCGCTTCCAGGGTGAGCCGCGACCCGAGAGCTTGCCGTCGTCGTGGGCCGCTTCGGTGAAGCCCATGGAGATGCCGGCGCCGACCGACGCCGAGAGGCCGACGAGGAAGGTCGTCCATGGGTTCTGCGTCGCGAAGGCGGTCGCAAAGATCGGGGCGAGCGTCGAGACCGAGCCGTCCATGAGACCGGCGAGGCCGGGCTGGATCCAGGTGAGCAGGAACTGGCGGCGCGCGGCGAAGTCCTCCTCCTCGCGCGCGCCGTCGCCGAGATGCTTCTCCTCGAGCTTGTCGGCCTTGGCCTGATGGCCGGCCTCGGCGGCGGCGAGGTCGCCGAGCAGTTCCCGGGTGTCGGCATCGGTCGAGCGGCCGGCGGCGGCGATGTAGAAGTCGTGTGCCTGCCGCTCCATGTCGGTGGCCTCGTTCCGGATGGTGTCGAGGTCGAGATTGGCGACGAGCCAGACGGGGCGGCGCGTGTAGTAGCCGGCGACGTGCTCGCGGCGGATGGGCACGATGAAATCGCCGAAGCGGCGCTTGTAGACCTCGATCAGGCGGCGGCGGTGCTGGTTCTCCTCGGCCGCCATGTCGTCGAAAATGCCGGCGCTTGCCGGGAACTGGGCGCGGAGCTTCTCGGCATAGGCAGCGTAGATCTGGCCGTCCTCCTCCTCCGAGGAGATGGCGAGGGCCAGGATCTCCTGCTCGGTGAGGTCATCAAAGCGACGCTTGCCGGTGGCAGAGACGAGGGAGAGGCGGGTCAGCACGTTGGCACGATCCAGATTAGAACTAATCTAAAGTGGATCGTGCGTACCCTGCCGCGAGGAGCCCGTCAAGCACCGCGGATGGACATCTGCCCCGAGCTTGAAGTGCATACCAAGCCCGCCTAGGGTCAGCGCCGGAAACGCCTGCTGACATACCTCAACAATAAGCGGTCAACGCCTCCCCGATGCCCTCCGACGAGCGGCCCTCATTTCCCCATCGCCGGGGTCTGATCATCGTGATGACATTGGCGACGGCCTACGTCGCCAGTCATTTCTTCCGCGCGTCCAACGTCACCATCGGCCTCGATCTGATGCGCGATCTGGCCATCGGGCCGGAGGCGCTCGGCGGGCTCACGGGGGCATTCTTCTTCGGCTTCGCGGCCATGCAGATCCCCTGCGGCTTCTTCTTCGACCGCTTCGGACCGCGCCGCACCGTGACGGGGATGCTCGTCCTCGCGACGATCGGCGGCATCGTGTTCACGCTCGCGCCGACGTGGCCGATCCTGCTCACAGGCCGCACGCTCATGGGCGCGGGCTTCGGCGTCATGCTGATCGGCAGCATGGTGGTGATCTCGCGCTGGTTCCCGCCGGACCGCTTCTCGACGCTGACGGCCATGGTCCTCTCCATCGGCCTCGTCGGCAATCTCGTCGCGACCACGCCGCTCGCCTGGGCCTCCGAGGCCGTCGGGTGGCGCTCGGTGTTTGCCGCGGCTGTCCTCTTCACGGCGCTCGCGACCATCGCTGTCTGGATCGTGGTGCGCGATGCCCCGCCCGGCCATCCTTTCCTCGCGCGCACGCCCGAGCCGTCGCGCGAGATGCTGCAAGGTCTCATCGAGGTCCTGCGCAACCCGCGTCTCAAGTTCATCCTGGCGCTCAATTTCTGCCACTACGCCTGCACGTTCACCGTGCAGGGCCTGTGGGGTGGTCCGTACCTGCGCGAGGTGCATGGGCTCAGCGCGATCGAGGCCGGCAATGTGCTGTTCGCGGCCGTCATTGCCTATCAGGCGGGGATGCTGTTCTTCGGGCCGCTGGATCGCGTGCTGGATACGCGCAAGCGGATTGCGATCGGCGGCACGCTCGTGATGATCTCGATCCTCGCGCTCCTGGCAGTGCCGACGCGTCTGCCGGCCTGGGTGGCGATCGCGGCCATGATTGCCGTCGGCTTTTTCAGTGCCTGCAGCACGATGGTCATGACCCATGGCCGCGGCATCATTCCGGACCGGCTGATCGGGCGCGGCATGGCGACGATCAACACGTCCGTCATGTTCGGCGTGGCCTGCATGCAGACGCTTTCGGGCATCGTCGTCGGGGCTTTCGAGCCGCTGGCTGACGGCGCGCGCAGTGGCACGGCCTATCGTGCGCTGTTCGGTGTGCTCGCCGTTGTGCTGACCGTCGCGCTGGCCGTCTACAGCCGCTCGGAGGACGTGAAGCCGAGCGACCAGATGCGCGCAGTGAAACAGGAAGGCTAGTTGGTGGCGGTCCTGCGCTGCGGGCGCGGACGCAGGGACCACGCCACGCGGAAGAGCAGGAGCGCCGCGACGAGGGCCGCATAGATGAGCGGCTCGAGCGGCCAGACTTTCACGAGCATGATGAAGTGCAGCGCAGCAGCGGCCGCCGCCAGATACACGAGGCGGTGGAGTTTGCGCCAGTTGGCCCCGAGCCTGCGGATCATCGGGCCATTGGAGGTTATGGCGAGTGGCACCAGCACCGTGAAGGCCAGCATCCCCACGGTAATGTACGGCCGCTTGATGATGTCGGCGATGATCGCATTGAGATCGAGCCCCTTGTCGATCAGCATGTACGTCGTGAGGTGGAGCGACGCGTAGTAGAACGCGAGCAGGCCGAGCGCGCGCCGGTAGCGGATGAGATTGGGGCCGCCGAGCTGGCGCAGCGGCGTGATGGCGAGGCTCGCAATCAGGAAGCGCAGTGCCCACAGACCGAGCGCGCGCTCGAGGATGTTCTGCGGATCGGCGCCGAGCTGATCGGTCACCCCCCAATAGAAGTACAACGCGGCTGGCATCATGCCGGTGATGTAGAGCGCGCGCCGCACGGGATCGGCGCCGAGAACGGTGCGCGAAAGGGAGCCTTTCTGAATGGAGAGCGCTGTCATTCTCAATAATACTTCTTGAGGTCCATGCCCGTGTACAGGCTTGCCACCTGATCGCCATATCCGTTGAAGGGCAGCGTCGGATGACGCTTGGCAAAGAGCCCGCCGAGGCCGCCGCCCGAGGCGCCGATGCGCCGCTCGGTGGCCTGGCTCCAGCGCGGATGATCAACGGCTGGATTGACGTTCGAGTAGAAGCCGTACTCGCGCGGGTTCTGCAAGCTCCAGGAAGTCTTCGGCTCCTTCTCGGTGAGCGAGATGCGCACGACCGACTTGATGCTCTTGAAGCCGTACTTCCATGGGACGACGAGGCGGATCGGCGCGCCGTTCTGCTTGGGCAGCGTCTCGCCGTAGAGGCCGACGGCGAGGATGGTCAGCGGATGCATGGCCTCGTCGAGGCGCAGGCCTTCGACATACGGCCAGGGCAGCGGTTGGAAGAAACCCTTCTGAGCCGGCATCTCGGCGGGACGTACGAGCGTCTCGAAGGCGACGTACTTCGCGCTGCCCTGCGGCTCGATGCGCGCGAGCACGCTCGCGAGCGGGACGCCGATCCATGGAATGACCATGGACCATCCCTCGACGCAGCGCATACGGTAGATGCGCTCCTCCAGCGCAATGCTCTTGATCAGGTCGTCGAGATCGTAGTCGGCCGGCTTGTTGACGAGCCCGTCGACCTTCACCTTCCACGGCTTGGTCGTGAGTGTGTGCGCATTCTTCGAGGGATCGTCCTTGTCGGTGCCGAACTCGTAGAAGTTGTTGTAGGTCGTGACATCCTTGAGCGGAGTCAGCGTCTCGTCCGTCGAGAGCGGGCTCTTGATGGCAGAGAGCGGCATCGCGAATGCGCTGGCCGGAAGGGCTGCGGCCATGCCGAGCGCCGCGGCGCCGTACATGAATTCGCGCCGCCTCATATAGGCGGACTGATCGGTAATCTCCGACGGACGGATGTCAGTTGACTTTCGGATCAGCATGGCCGGAACCTTCCTCCGAGAGTTGTCCATCGAGGCATACGGTGAGCCGTGCCCTTCGGGAAGAGGGGTAGGGGGAGCATAACACGCTGTTGATGCAGTGTGACGGCTGGCGGCGCGCACCCGCTCTCGAGGCCGACTTGGGGAGCTTGGTCATTCCGACAAAGCAATGAGGAATCATCCCGATGCCCGATCAGGAGCACGTTTACGAGGGTGGCTGCACGTGCCGCACCGTGCGTTATCGCATGATCAGCCGGCCGCTCTTCGTCCACTGCTGCCACTGTACGTGGTGCCAGCGTGAGACCGGGGCCTCGTTCGCGCTCAATGCCATGATCGAAGCGGATCGCGTCGAGCTGCTGTCGGGCGAACCCGAGGTCGTGCTCACGCCGTCGAACAGCGGCAGGGGCCAGAAGATCACGCGCTGCCCGACGTGTCGCATCGCCGTCTGGAGCAACTACGCGGGCGCAGGCGACAAGTTCCGCTTCGTGCGCGTCGGCACGCTCGACGAGCCCGCGCGCCTGCCGCCCGACGTGCACATCTTCACGGCCTCGAAGCAGCCCTGGGTGGTCATTCCCGAGGGCGCGCCGGCCTACGAGATCTTCTACAAGCGCGAAGAGCTCTGGCCGGCGGAAGCGATCGCGCGGCGTGCTGCCCAGATCGGTTGATGGATGCAATTTGTTTTCTCACCAGGATTGAGGCGGCATCTGACGACTTGAGCTTGTGCGCTCCGGGGGGCGAAGCGGATGCCCGGCCCGGAGCGCACCGCTGCTCATTTCATCTTCTTCATGTCGTCGGTTTTCTTGGAGTCGGCTTTCATCGACCCCGACTTCATGCCGCCGTCCGACTTCTTCATGCCGTCCGACTTCATGGTGTCGGATTTCATTTCGCCCGGCTTCATCATGTCCTTCTTCATGGCATCTTGCGCCTCTGCAGAGGCGAGGGAGCCTACGGATAACGCGGCGGCCAGAAGCGTGATGCGCACGATGGTCTTGGGCATGGCCTTTTCATCCTCCTGAGGTGTCTGTCGGGCGGCCGCGCTGTGCAGCTCCGATGCAGAGGAATTCGCAGCGAGACGGCCCGCGGTTACACGCCATCACGGCCTTGTGATGCGGAATTGCCCCGCTCTTTCGCCGATAAGCGAAGTGATGAAGCCGGTCGCACTTGGCGCGGCGGATCGAACCTGGAGCGTGGCGGCCCTGCAGCAGCTCGAAGAACGTTTGCGATCCCTGATGATCAGCGCGTTGGCGGGCCACGAGCAACCGTATCGCCAGCTCCTGATGGATATTGCCAACCGGTTGCGCATCTACTTCAGCCGGCGCCTTGGGCGCGAGAATGCCGACGTCGAGGATCTTGTGCAGGAAACCCTGCTCGCCATACATCAACGGCGCTTCACGTACGACATCGGCCGGCCGTTCACTGCGTGGCTGCACGCCATCGCGCGCTACAAACTGATCGACCATCGTCGCCGGAGCAACTCGGCGGTCTCCATCCCCATCGACGACATGGATGAGCTGTTCGTGTCCGATGCGTCGGAAGCGGCTGCGGCGCGCGTCGACGTCGAGCAATTGCTCGATGAGTTGCCCTCGCAGGCGCGCGGTTACATTCGCGCCGTCAAGATCGACGGCAAGTCCATATCCGAGGTCTCGACGAGCCACGGGGTGTCGGAGTCAGCGGTCAAAGTCGCCATTCACCGCGGGATAAAGACGCTCGCGCTGCGCCTGAAGGGGACGGACACGCCGTGACCACGACGCCCCAGCTTATCGACTCGCTTGCAGGCGGCCTGAAGCCGGCACCGCATGGTTTTGTCGCGCGATGCCTTGGCCTCGGCGTCGCGTTTGGCGCGTCGATCGCGATCGCGGCGATGCTTCTCGCCTGGGGCTTGCGCCCCGACATCCTGCGCGCGGTTGCCTCGTCGTCGTTCTGGCTGAAGCTCGCCTATACGGGTGGCCTTGCGCTGCTCGGCTTCGTCTCGATTTCGCGCCTGTCACGGCCGGATGGTCGTGTGCCGCCGATGGTGTGGCTCGGATTGGCGCTGGTGATGCTCGCCATGGCGGCGCTGGCTGCCGCCGAGCTCTGGCGTGCGCCCGCGAGTGAATATCGCGCGCTGGTGATGGGATCGACATCCGCCGCCTGCCCGTGGCTCATCGCGATCCTCGCGATCCCGACTGTCGGCGGCATCTTCTGGGCTCTGCATCGATTGGCGCCGACGCAGCTTACGCTTGCAGGCGCGGCCGCAGGGCTGACGGCGGGCGCCACTGCGGCGTTCATCTATGCGTTCTCGTGCGACGAGAGCGCGCTGCCCTTCGTTCTCATCTGGTACGGCATTGGCATGGCGGTGCCGACCGCAATCGGCGCATGGCTCGGACGCTTCGCGCTGCGGTGGTGAGCCGCAGCGCGCAGGAGCTTACGCTTCCTTGTCGGATGCCGGGCTTTTGACGGGCGGCTCCGTTTCTGGAGTGCGCTCGCGGAGCGGCAAGGCGAGGAGCGTCTTCGGCGCCGGGATCTTGGTCTTGGGGCGCGGCGGTATCTTGGTGAGCTGGCGTACGGCGCGGGAGGCCGCAACCTCGCCCTCGTTGGCATAGGCCTCGTGATTGCGCTCGATCTCCTTGAGATCATAGCGGTAGTTCACCATGAGGCCGTGCGCCTCGCGCAGGCCCTTCTCCGAGACGTCGCCGAGCCAGTTGATGCGGTCGAGCCGGGCGCCATTGCCGAGATGGAACCGCGCCACCGGATCGACGGGCCGCCCATCGGCGGCGCGCGCGAACAGGAAGTAGTGCGCGGCAAGGCCGAGGAGGCACGTGCGCAGGGCCTCGGCCTCTTCCTCGTCCTCGATCCAGGCGAGGTTTCTGAGCCCGTGAAGGGCCTCGCGATCGGCGTCGCTGACGAGCCCCTCCTGGTCATCGGCCAGCACGCGATCGAGCCAGCGCGCGAATGTCGGCACGGGCGAGAGCGTGACGAAGGTCTTGAGCTGCGGCTGCTCGCGCGCGAGCTCCTCGACGACCTGCTTGATGAGGAAGTTGCCGAAGGAAATGCCCTTGAGCCCTTCCTGGCAGTTCGAGATCGAGTAGAAGACCGCGGTCGTCGGCGGCGGCATGGGATTGCCGTTCTTGCGCGCCTCGCCGAGCACGGAGTGGATGCTCGAGGGGCTGTCACCCATGAGCGCGACCTCGACGAAGATCAGCGGCTCGTCGACGAGCGAAGGATGGAAGAAGCCGAAGCAGCGCCGGTCGGCGGGATCGAGACGGCGGCGCAGGTCGTCGAAGCCTTTGATCTCGTGCACGGCCTCGTACTGGATGAGTTTTTCCAGGATGGCCGCGGGCGTCTGCCAGTCGATGCGCTTCAGCACGAGGAAGCCGCGGTTGAACCACGACTGCAGCAGATGCATGAGGTCGGAGTCGAGCGTGGCGAGCGAGGGCTCCGATTTGGGCATGCGGAGGAGGTCGCGGCGCATGGCCACGATCTCGGCGGTCGCGCCGGGGGCGAGGTTCAGGCGGCGGAAAAACTCCTGGCGCGGGCTCTCGACAGCCTGCTGCAGAGCCTTGAGCGACGCGTCACCGGGGGCCGCGACATAGGCGGCTGCGGCCTGCTCGACCTTGTGCTCGTCGGGTTTGATGTGCTCGACGAGGTAGCGGAAGAAGGCGCGCCGGTGATCCGGGTCCAGCTTGCGATAATCGTCGAGGATGCGCCGCGCGATGGCGACGCCCGAGGCTTCGCCGCGCCCGGACATGAGGGCGGCCGACAGCGCGGTGATGTCCTCGTCGGGGCCATCGCCCATGAGCGCGCGCGGCAGGTACTGGCGGCCCTGCTCGGCGACGGCGCTGAGCAGCTCCTGGAGGAACGAGACGTTGACGGGCACGCTTAGCAACCTCGCTGGCTTGTGAGACCCGCTGCGCGGATCGGGTTTAGCTCAATTATGCCGCAAGGAGCGTTGCGGTTCCATGACCCAGCATGACGGTATTGCGGATGGCAGTTTTTCTCGACGGACGCCCGCGGGCACGCCATTCTGCCGCCCAATCAGAAGCACGTCCAACGACACCCCCCAAGGAGGAGCCGCGATGTCCGAGACTTATGAAATCCTGGCAGTGAAGTACGGCGCCATGATGAACCGCACGCGCGCCGACAACTTCGTGCACCCGGACGACCACGCGGCCCCGATGCCGATCGACTATTTCGTGTTCGTGCTGCGCAACAAGAACCGCACGATCCTGATCGATACCGGCTTCGACCACAAGGAGGCGGCGCCGCGCGGCCGCAAGATCGACCTCGAGCCGCGCGAGGCGCTCCAGCGCATCGGCATCGACGCAGAGAACCTCGATACCTGCATCGTGACGCATCTGCACTACGACCACGCCGGCACGCTCCACCATTTCCCGAAAGCGCGCTTCCATCTCCAGGAGGCGGAGATGGCCTACGCGACGGGGCGCTGTATGTGCGATCACGCCATGCGCCACCCTTTCACGCTCGATCACGTCTGCCAGATGGTGAAAAACGTCTATTCGGGCCGCGTCCAGTTCCACGATGGGGATGGCGAGGTCGCGCCGGGCGTGACCGTCCACCACATGCCGGGCCACAGCAAGGGCATCCAGGCGATCCGCGTGATGACCGACCACGGGCCGGTCATGCTCGCCTCCGACGTCGTGCATTTCTACGAGAACATCGAGCGGCGCATGCCCTTCTTCATCAGCGTCGACATCGAGGCGACGCTCAGGAGCTACGATCGCCTGGAGCAGATGGCCGGTGGGCTCAAGAACGTCATTCCGGGCCACGATCCGCTGATCCTCAAGCGCTATCCGGCCTGGAAGCCGGAGACGGCGGGGACCGTGCACAAGCTCGATGCCCCGCGGATCGGGTAGGCCTTGCAGCGCAGCATGGCCACTGGCCTGAGTTTTTTGGCGACTAATCCGGTCGGGTAATTGCCCGTGCGTGCGGGCCGGCATAGTTTGGCGTCCGAGGAAACATCAGGCCAGGGGCCAATCTGGTCGATACAAGGGGAGGAGCTGATGAGGTCGCGATTGGGTTTGCATCTTGGATTGGCGGCGCTGACGCTGGCGGCGGCGCTGTCGGCATGGCCCGTGGTCAGTGCGGCGCAGGACGTGACGCTGCGCATCCACCACTTCCTGCCGGCGCCTGCGCCCGTGCCGAAGAACTTCATCACGCCCTGGGCCGAGAAGGTGACCAAGGAAGCGGGTGGCAAGCTCAAGGTCGAGATCTATCCGTCGATGCAACTCGGCGGGCGGCCGCCGGCGCTGATCGATCAGGCGCGCGATGGCGTCGTCGATATCGTGTGGACCCTGACCGGGTACACGCCGGGCCGCTTCCCGGGATCGGAGGTCTTCGAGCTGCCGTTCATGCCGGCGAGCGGCGAGGCGACGAGCCAGGCAGCGTGGGAGTTCTACGAGAAGTACCTCAAGAAGGAGCTCGATAGCGTCCACATCGTCGCTGTCCATGTGCATGGGCCGGGGCTGCTGCACGTCAAGGGCAACGGCGTGACCAAGCTCGAGGACATGAAGGGGCTGAAGCTGCGCGGGCCGACGCGACAGGCGACGGCACTGATCTCCGCGCTCGGCGCGACGCCGGTCGGCATGCCGGTGCCGGCCATGCCCGAGGCCCTCTCCAAGGGCGTGATCGACGGCACCGTCATTCCCTGGGAAGTGACGACGCCCCTCAAGGTCGCCCAGCTCGTACAGTCGCACACGAACTTCACGGGAAGCCGCGGCCTCTACACGAGCTTCTTCCTCTTCGCGATGAACAAGGCGAAGTACGACGGTCTCCCCGCCGACATCAAGAAGGTGATCGATGCCAACAGCGGCCTTGCGACCTCGAAGTGGGTCGGCCGGGTCATGGATGAAGGCGACGCGCCCGGCATCGAGGCCGCGAAGGCCGCCGGCAACAAGATGATCACGCTGGATGCCGCCGAAACGGCACGCTGGAAGGCGGCGGCGGCACCGATCACAGAAGCCTGGGTCAAGGAGATGACCGAGAAGGGGCTTCCGGCCGCGGCCATGCTGAAGGACGCGCGCGCCATGATCGCCAAGTACGCCGGCGCCGAGTGAGCGGCGGAGCGGTGACCAGTAGACTTTTGCCCGATTGATCCGCGGCGGGGAATGAGAGCCATGCTCTCGTTTCTCGTGCGCCGGGAGAGGGTTAGGCTGAGGGGCGGCCGGGCGGCGCTGACGCTCGAGACCGCCCTCATCCCAATCCTCTCTCCATACGAGTGGGGAGAGGGGGGAAAGGCCGTGTCAGAGACACAGAACGTACAGCGCTCGGGGATTGCGCCTGCCGCGGAAGCGGCCGTGGGCCGTGTCGTCGGCGGCCTTGCGAAATTACTGGCCATCGTGGGCGGCATCCTGCTCGTCGCGCTCGCGGTGATGTCGGTCGTGTCGATCGTCGGCCGCGCCTTCTCGCGCCTGGGGCTCGGACCCGTGCCGGGCGACTTCGAGCTGATCGAAGCCGGCTGTGCCGTTGCCATCTTCGCCTTTCTGCCCTGGTGCCAGTTCCGCCAAGGGCATGTGACGGTCGATCTTCTCGGATCGTATCTGCCGCCGCGGCCCTGGGCGTTTCTCGCCGTCGCCGGCAACATCGCCATGAGCATCATCGCCGCGGTCGTGGCCTGGCAGCTCTGGCTCGGCTTCCGCGACAAGCTCGCCTATGGCGAGACGAGCATGATCCTCCAGATGCCGATCTGGTGGGGTTATGCCGCGGGCGTGGTCGGGGCGATCGTTTTCGTGGCCACCTGCTTCTACACGGTCTGGCGAAGCCTCAACGAGGCCATTGCCGGCAAGACGATGGCGTCGGAGGCGCACCTATGAGCGGCGCGGCTCTCGCAGCGACAGCCTTCGCCATAGCGCTCGGCGCCATGTTCCTCAGGATGCCGATCGGCGCCGCGATGCTGCTGACCGGCGTCTGCGGCACCTGGATCATCACCGGCTCGATGGTGCCGGCGCTCTCCGCGCTCAAGACACTGACGTACGACACGTTCTCGAGCCACTCGCTCTCGATCATCCCGCTCTTCCTGCTCATGGGGCAGTTCGCGACGCGCTCGGGGCTGTCCGAGTCGCTCTTCCGCGCGGCAGCAGATTGGGTCGGCCATCGCCGCGGCGGGCTCGCCATGGCGGCGGTCGGTGCCTGTGCGGGCTTCGGCTCCGTGTGCGGCTCCTCGCTGGCGACTGCGGCGACCATGGGGCAGGTGGCCCTGCCGGCGCTGCGCAAGAGTGGTTATTCCGGCGCGTTGTCTACGGGCGTGCTCGCAGCGGGCGGTACGCTCGGCATTCTCATTCCGCCCTCGATCGTCCTCGTCGTCTATGCGGTGCTGACCGAGCAGAACATCGTGAAGATGTTCATGGCGGCGCTGATCCCGGGCATTCTTGCGGCGATCGGCTACGTCATCACCGTATCGATCTATATCCGCGTCGTTCCGGGATCGGCAGGAGAGCTCGCGCCGCGCAAATCCATGGCCGAGCGCTGGCAGTCATTGCAGGGCGTGTGGCCGGTCGCGCTGATCTTCGCGCTGGTGATCGGCGGGATTTATGTCGGCTGGTTCACGCCGACGGAGGGAGCTGCGGTCGGCGCCGTCGCGACGGGGCTCTATGCGCTCGGTACGGGGCGCCTCGACTGGTCGACATTCTCGGCCTGCGTGCTCGAGACGGCGGTCGCCTCGGCGATGATCTATTTCATCATCCTCGGTGCGGCGACCTTCAATACCTTCCTCGCCCTGACGCAGCTTCCGCAGGCCGCGGCCGACTGGGCAAAAGTGTCGGGCCTCTCACCGCTCGCGATCCTGACCTTGATCCTGATCGTCTACATCATCCTCGGCTGCGTCATGGACTCGCTCTCCATGATGCTGCTGACGATCCCCGTGTTCTTCCCCGTGGTGATGGCTCTAGACTATGGTCTCAATCCCGAGGAGACGGCCATCTGGTTCGGCATTCTCGTGCTGATCGTCGTCGAGGTCGGGCTCATCACGCCGCCCGTGGGGCTCAATCTCTTCATCATTAATTCGATGGCGGCGGGTGTGCGGCTGAGCGAGACCTACAGGGGCGCGCTCCCCTTCGTCATCAGCGACATGGTCCGCACGACCATCCTCGTGATGTTCCCTGTCATCACCTTGTGGCTCGTCCGCGTCGGGTTCTGATCGCGGCTGCGCTCAATACGTGGCGAAGATCTCGCGGAGACGCGCGGGATCGCTCGTCCTCGTAAGCGCAAGCGCGAGCAGGATGCGCGCCTTCTGCGGGGTGAGATTGTCGGCCGAAATCAGGCCCGCCTCGCGCATGGGCCGCGAGGCAAAGGCGCGGCCCGAGCCGACACGGGTCGCCAGTACGACCACGACGCCCGCGGCGATCGCCTCCTTGTAGGCGGCAAGCTCCGTCGGGACGAGCATTCCTGGCGCGAAGGAAGCGGCAATGATGCCCTTGGCGCCGGCAGCCACGAAGGCGCGCGTCGCGGTGCCGTCGTCGCCCGTATACGAGTAAGCGATGTCGACGCGCGGCAGCGCATCGAGCCCGCGGATGTCGAACTCCGTGTTCGGCGCGACGCGGCGGATCGGGCGACGGTAAAAGGAAATGCGGTCGCCGTCCGCATGGCCGAGCGCGCCGAAGTCGGGGCTGCGGAACGTCTGGAGGCGGCCGGTGGAGGTCTTGGTGACCTCGCGGGCGGCCTGGATCTCGTCATTGAGCAGAACGAGCACGCCGAGGCCGCGCGCCTCGGGGTTCGCCGCAGTGCGGATCGCGTTGACGAGGTTGAGGCCGGCATCCGACGAAAGCGCGCTCGACGGGCGTTGCGCGCCGACAACCACGATGGGCACCTCGACCTTGGCCGTGAGCGAGAGGGCATAGGCCGTCTCTTCGAGCGTGGCCGTGCCGTGCAGGATGACGATGCCCGCAAGGCCGGGATGGTCGGCGACGGCCTTTTCGGCCGCGAGCACGAGGGCCTTCCATTCGGGGAAGTAGATGGCCGGCGAGGGTACGGCCTTGAAGCGGATGGAGATGACCTCGGCGACCTCGTTGACTTCGGGGTAGCGCGCGACGAGCTGATCGGCCTCGAGCATGGTGCCCGAATTGCCGTACTCGATGAGATCGAGGGAGCCGAGGCTGCTCATGGCGGTGATGGTGCCGCCCGTCCCGATGACGGCGACCTTGGGTTTCGCGCTCATGATGCTCCCTCGACCTGAACAGCTCGCTGAATGAAAACGGGGCGGACATCTCTGTCCGCCCCGATCTTCGATCGTTCAGTGGCGGCTGTGAAGAGGCCCGCCACCTGAATTCGATGGACGCCTCAGTGAGCGGCCGGCACGCCCGCCGCCCAGACGTAGATGCAGGCGAAGAGGAAGAGCCAGACCACGTCGACGAAGTGCCAGTACCAGGCCGCGGCTTCGAAGCCGAAGTGCTGCTTCGGCGTGAAGTCGCCGCTCAGCGCCCGGATGAGGCAGACGGCGAGGAAGATCGTGCCGATGATCACGTGCGCGCCGTGGAAGCCGGTCGCCATGAAGAAGGTCGCGCCGTAGATGTGGCCGTGGAAGTTGAATGCGGCGTGGCCGTACTCGTAGGCCTGCAGGACCGTGAAGAAGATGCCGAGGATGACGGTCAGCGTCAGGCCCCAGATGAGGCCCTTGCGGTTGTTCTCGAGGAGCGCGTGGTGCGCCCAGGTGACCGTCGTGCCCGAGAGGAGCAGCACGAGCGTGTTGACGAGCGGCAGCCCCCAGGGATCGAACGTCGCGTGGAAATTGTCCGAGGGCTTGGGCGGCCACACGCCGCCGGTCAGCGCATTGCGATCGACCATGCCGATCACCTGGTCGCTGTTCGGCAGTGTGTGCACGGCGGCCGGGAACAGCGCGGCATCGAAGAACGCCCAGAACCAGGCGACGAAGAACATGACCTCCGAGGCAATGAACATGATCATGCCGTAGCGGAGATGGATGCGCACGACCGGCGTGTGGTCGCCCGCGTGCGCCTCCTTGATCACGTCCCGCCACCACATGAACATGGTGTAGAGGACGCCCATGACGCCGATGCCGAAGAGCCAGGAGCCCCTCATGCCGAACACGCCGGCGCCACCGCCCATGGACTTCATCCAGACGATGAGGCCAACGGCGAGAACGAAGGCGGACGCCGAGCCGACAATCGGCCAGGGGCTCGGATTTAGGAGATGGTAGTCATGATGCTTGGCGTGGGCGTCGGCCATTCCGTTGAGCTCCCTTGTCCCCGTCTCGTCCTGTCGCGCGCGCTGGTGCGGCGCTCAAATCCTCAAGTCCCCTGCCCCGGCTTGGCCGGCGCGGTCTTTTCCTTCGGCGCGGCGGCGGAGGCTGCCGGCTTCCTCACTTCGTAGAACGTGTACGACAGCGTGATCGTCGTCAGGCGCGAGGCGTCCGCGTCCTTGATGATCTCCGGGTCGACGAAATAGCTGACCGGCATTTCCAAGGATTCGCCGGGCTCGAGGCGCTGCTCGGTGAAGCAGAAGCAGGCGAGCTTGTTGAAGTAGATGCCGGCCTGCTCGGGGGCGACGTTATAGGTCGCGCTGCCGACGATCGGCCGGTCCGAGGTGTTCGTGACGCGGTAGAAGGCGAGGCCGTTCTCGCCAATGGGGAGCGTCTGCGGCCCGGAGACGGGCGCGAACTCCCAAGGGAGGCCGCCGCCGACATTGGCGTCGAAGCGCACGGTCATGGAGCGGGTGAGCGTGGTGTTGGCCGGGCGCTCGGCGCGCTGAGTGGTGCCGCCATAGCCCGTCACGCGACAGAAGAGATCGTAGAGCGGAACGGACGCATAGGCGAGACCGAGCATACAGGCGACCACGCCTGCGCAGATGACCGCGACACGGCGATTGCGCGCGCCCATGGCGGCAGCAACATCGTCCGGCCTGTCGTGCATCGTGCTCATAGCGCTTCCGTTCAACTCCGTATCGTGCGGCGCGTGCCGCGTTCGCTTCCGTTTACTGCCGGCGCTCAGAGCGGCCGGTTCATGACGTTGCCGCCGAGACGCACCAGCGTCGCGACGTAGAACAGCAGCACGAGTGCCGCGAGAGCGAGCCCGATGGCTATCGAGCGCATCCGCTGACGGCGCTTGGCCTCCTGCTCATCATGCCCTTCCACTTCCGCTCCCTATGCTCAGTTCATGAGACCCGCTGCGAGGCGCTCGACGAGCAGCACCGCGAACAGGCCGAAGAGATAGAGGATCGAAAACCCGAACAGCCGCTTGGCGATCTGAATGCGCTTGGCTTCCTCGTCGGCGCGCCAGAGGGCGAGCGCCAGGCTGAGGAAGATCGCGCCGAGGACCGTCGAAATGATGCCATAGGCGATGCCGCCGAGGCCGATGAAGGCCGGCGCGACGGCCAGCGGCACGAGCAGCGCCGAATAGATCACGATCTGGCGCCGCGTCTCCTTCTCGCCGGCGACGACCGGCAGCATCGGCACGCCCGCGCGCTCGTAGTCACCGGCGCGGAAGAGCGCGAGCGCCCAGAAGTGCGGCGGCGTCCACATGAAGATGATCGCGAACATCAGAATGCTCTCGATGCTGATGCCACCGGTAACGGCGGCCCAGCCGATCATCGGCGGGAAGGCGCCGGCGGCGCCGCCGATGACGATGTTCTGCGGCGTGCGGCGCTTGAGCCACATCGTGTAGACGATGACGTAGAAGGCGATCGTGAGGGCGAGCAGCGCGCCCGCCACCCAGTTCACGAGCACGCCGAGCGTCAGCACCGAGCCAATCGACAGCACCATGCCGAAGCTGAAGGCTTCCTCGGGCGTCACGCGGCCGCGCGGGATGGGGCGGCCAACCGTGCGGGCCATGCAGGCGTCGATGTCGGCGTCGTACCACATGTTGAGCGCGCCCGAGGCACCCGCACCGACGGCAATCGCGAGGAGCGCAATTGCCGCGAGCGCAGGATGGAGCGGGCCCGGCGCGACGACGAGGCCGACGAGCGCCGTGAAGATCACCAGCGACATCACGCGCGGCTTCATGAGGGCGATGAAATCGCCGACAGTCCCGCCTGGAGCCTCGGAAAGGCTCTCGCGCGTGTATGGGACGGTCACATCGCTCATGATTGCCAGGGTCTCTCAAGTTTGGATGCCGCCCGCGGGCGGCATCCGGGAGTTGGGTCTCAGTGGTGGTCCGTGGCCTTGATCCGCGGCAGCGTCTCGAAGCTGTGGAAGGCCGGCGGCGAGCTCAGCGTCCACTCGAGCGTGGTCGCGCCTTCGCCCCAGGGGTTGTCGCCCGCCTTCTTGCGCAGCACGAAGTAGGCGTGAAGCATTCCGAGGATGAAGATCAGCGTCGCGACGGCGGTCATGTACGAGCCGTACGACGAGATGCGGTTCCAGTCGGCGAAGGCGTCCGGGTAGTCCACGTAGCGGCGCGGCATGCCGGCGAGGCCGAGGAAGTGCTGCGGGAAGAAGAGCACGTTGGCACCGATGAAGGTGAGCCAGAAGTGCACCTTCGCGATGGTCTCGTTGTACATGTAGCCGCTCATCTTCGGGAACCAGTAGTACCAGCCCGCGAAGATCGCGAAGACGGCGCCGAGCGACAGCACGTAGTGGAAGTGCGCGACGACGTAGTAGGTGTCGTGGAGCGCGCGATCCACGCCTGCGTTGGCGAGCATGACGCCGGTGACGCCGCCGACCGTGAAGAGGAAGATGAAGCCGAGCGCCCACATCATCGGCACCGTGAAGCGGATCGAGCCGCCCCACATGGTGGCAATCCAGGAGAAGATCTTCACGCCGGTCGGCACGGCGATGACCATCGTCGCGAAGACGAAGTAGGCCTGCGTGTTGACGCCCATGCCGGACGTATACATGTGGTGCGCCCACACGACGAAGCCGACGAGGCCGATCGCGACCATGGCGTAGGCCATGCCGAGATAGCCGAACACGGGCTTACGCGAGAAGGTCGAGACGATCTGGCTGACCATGCCGAAGCCCGGGAGGATGAGGATGTACACCTCGGGATGGCCGAAGAACCAGAAGAGATGCTGGTAGAGCAGCGGGTCGCCACCGCCGGCGGCTGCGAAGAACGTCGTGCCGAAATTGCGGTCCGTCAGCAGCATGGTGATCGCGCCGGCGAGCACGGGGAGCGACAGCAGCAGCAGGAAGGCCGTGATCAGCACCGACCACACGAACAGCGGCATCTTGTGCAGGGTCATGCCCGGCGCGCGCATGTTGAAGATCGTGGTGATGAAGTTGATCGCGCCGAGGATCGAGGAAGCACCGGCGATGTGCAGTGAGAGGATCGCGAAATCCACGGCCGGGCCGGGATGGCCGGAGGTCGAGAGCGGAGCATAGACCGTCCAGCCGGCGCCGACGCCGTTGCCGCCGGCGGGACCCTCGACGAACATCGAGAGCAGCAGCAGCGTGAAGGCGACGGGCAGCAGCCAGAAGGAGATGTTGTTCATGCGCGGGAAGGCCATGTCCGGCGCGCCGATCATGAGCGGCACGAACCAGTTGCCGAACCCGCCGATCATCGCCGGCATCACCATAAAGAACACCATGATGAGGCCGTGGCCCGTGACGAACACATTGAACATGTGCGGATCGGCGAACCACTGCATACCCGGCTCTTGCAACTCGAGCCGCATCATCACCGAGAGGAAGCCGCCGATGATGCCCGCCATGATGGCGAACAGCAGGTACAGCGTGCCGATGTCCTTGTGGTTGGTGGAGAAGAGCCAGCGATTGAAAAAGGTCGGCGTATCGTGGTGATCGTCTTGGCCGTGCGCCTCGTGTGCCTTGGTCGCCATCTCTGCTTCACCCCAGCTTGATCGTTCTCGTTCTTGCGTTCCGCCGGCTGCGGGAAGGGACTAAGCCTTGCTCCTTGTGCTTTGCCGGCAGCGGCTGCAGTGCAGCCGGTCAACTCCTCGTCTCGGCGCGCTCGCGGCGCGGCGTCAGCGTGACGCCGCGTCGGCCACCTTTGCTCCGGCCTGGGCCAGTGCAGTGCGCTCCTGGATCTCGCGGACCTTGTTGCGGTCACGTGCCTTCACGGCGGCGACCCACTCGTTGAAGACGGCGTCGTTCACGACGCGGACCGCGATCGGCATGAACGCATGGTCCTTGCCGCACAGCTCCGAGCACTGGCCGTAATAGACGCCTTCCTTGCGGGCCTTGAACCAGGTGGCGGTGATGCGGCCCGGCACGGCGTCGACCTTGGAGCCGAAGGAGGGAATGGTCCAGTTGTGGATCACGTCGCTCGCGGTCACCAGCACGTGCACGACCTTGTTGACCGGAACGAAGACCTCGTTGTTCACGGCCAGAAGGCGCGGCGCCGGGATGCCCTTCGCGATCAGCGCCTGGCGCTCCTGGTCATTGAGCATGACCGAGGTGAAGCTGAAATTGCCGTGGTCGGGGTAGCTGTGCGTCCAGTTCCACTGGTTCCCCGTCGCTTTGATCGTCAGATCGGGCTTCGGGTAGTCGTACTGGGCATAGAGGAGCTTGAACGAGGGAACCGCGATCACGAGCAGGATCAGGACCGGAATGACGGTCCACGCCACCTCGAGGAGCTGATTGTGCGTCGTGCTCGAGGGCGTCGGGTTCCGCTTCTCGCTGAATTTGTACATCACGTAGATCATCAGCACGAGCACGAAGGCCGCGATGCCGATGATGATCGGGTTCACGAGAACGTCGTGAAACCAATGGATCGCATCTGCGATCGGGGTGACGGGCGCCTGCAGGCCCATCTGCCAGTGCATGGGCTGTCCCGTCGTCTGCGCCAATGCGCTCGTCGCGCCCCCTGCGAGCGCCATCCCCGACGCCACGCTGCCGGCCCGTGCTGCGAGCTTGGCCGCCCACCCGAAGCCGCCTCGACCGTTCATCATTCCCGTCTGCTCCCAGCCTCGCCCGGGCGCCGTGCCCCGGCCCGGTTCGCCCTCAATCCGACAAAGTCGTCGCCCGTCGGACCACGTTATAGCCGCACCTTGGAAGGTCTCAAGGGTGCAAACTAGCGCAGCAGCCAGAGCGGTGCACCAATTTGCACGGAATTCCGCCAGCGCACTTTGCGCAGGCCTCGCCGAGGGCGAGCGACGCACGCATTCCGTGCACCGTCCTTACCCAGTGCCGAAGCCCGAAGCGAGCATTGGCATGTGCCGCGCCGCTGCGGCATATCGCGGCACGCGCGAGGAAACGCGGGGTTCAGGCGCGTCTGTGCAGGACGACGGCGGCGACCGCGGCGCGCAGCTCTGCGAGCCCGCGCTTTTTTTCCGACGAGGTGGCCAGCACGTTGGGCATGGCGGCAGGATGCGCCGTGATCTCTTTCTGCGTTGCAGCAATCACGTGCTCGAGGGCTTTCGGGGTCAGCTTGTCCGCCTTCGTCAGCACGATCTGGTAGGAGACGGCGGCCTCATCGAGCAGTTTCATGATCTCGCGGTCGACGGGCTTCAGGCCGTGGCGTGCGTCGATGAGGAGAAATGTCCGGCCGAGATTCGGGCGGCCGCGCAGGTAGTCGCGCACGAGGACCGTCCAGGCCTCCACCATGTCCTTGGGGGCCTTGGCATAGCCGTAACCCGGCATATCGACGAGGTAGAAGGGCGGCTCGGGGCGCTCGGGGCCGAAGTAGTTCAAGGATTGCGTGCGGCCGGGCGTATTCGAGGCACGTGCGAGGCCGTGCTGGTCGACGAGGGCATTGATGAGCGTCGACTTGCCGACATTCGAGCGGCCCGCAAACGCAACCTCGGGCCGGTCGGCCTCCGGCAGGAACTCCAGCGAGGGGACGCTCTTCAGGAAGATCCAGTGACCGCGGAAGAGGCGGTCACCGGCTTCGTCGTCGGCGTTCGCGGCGGTCACTTCTTGTCGTTGGCGGCGCGGCGGGCCGCCAGCCATTTCTCGACGCCGAGGTTCTTCCAGAGATGCACCTCGGTGTTGTTCTTGCGCATGATCGCGTACTGCTGGAGCAGCGAGAGCACGTTGTTCCAGGCCCAGTAGATCACGAGACCGGCCGGGAAGGACGCGAGCAGGAACGTGAAGAGCACCGGCATCCAGTTGAAGATGCGCTGCTGGATGGGGTCGGGCTGCTGCGGGTTCAACTGCATCTGGACCCACATCGTCATGCCCATGATGATCGGCCAGGCGCCGACATGGAGGAACTGGGGCACGGCGTAAGGCAGCAGGCCGAACAGATTGAAGAGCGAGGTCGGATCGGGCGACGAGAGATCCTTGATCCAGCCGTAGAAGGGCGCGTGACGCATGTCGATCGTCACGAACAGCACCTTGTAGAGCGCGAAGAACACCGGGATCTGGAGCACGATCGGCAAGCAGCCCGCGAGCGGGTTGATCTTCTCTTTCTTGTAGAGCCCCATCAGCTCCTGCTGCTGCTTGGCGCGGTCATCCTTGTAGCGCTCGCGCAGCTTCTCCATCTCCGGCTGGAGATTCTTCATCTTCGCCATGGACTCGTAGGACTTGTTGGCGAGCGGGAAGAACACCGCCTTCACAAGCACGGTGGTGGCGAGAATGGCCATGCCGAAGTTGGCCGAGATGCCGATGCTCGCGAACCAGCCAGCGAGCCAGTGGATGAGATGGAAGAGCGGCTTCGTGATGAAGTAGAACCAGCCCCAGTCGACCAGCAGGTCGAACTTCTTGATCTTGAGGGCCTCGCTGTAGCTGTCGATCAGATTGACCTGCTTGGCGCCGGCAAAGAGATGGCCCTCGGCCGCGGCCGTCGCGCCGGGCGCGACTGTGATGGATGAGGCGAGGTAGTCGGTCTGGAAGGCCTCGCGCTGGCCGGGGCTCCCGGGGATGCCGAGGAAGCTCGCGCGATACTCGCCCGTCTGGCTCGGGACGACGGCTGCGGCCCAGTACTTGTCGGTGATGCCGAGCCAGCCGCCGGTCGCCTTGTCGATGGTCTTGCTGCCGCCTTCCTTGAGCACGTCGGCGTACTTGATCTCCTGCAGACCGTGGTCGCCGATGACGCCGATCAGGCCTTCATGGAGGATGTAGAAGCCCTCGAGCTTGGGTGTGCCGACGCGGTAGATGCGGGCATAGGGAAAGAGCGACTGGGATGTCTGCGACTTGTTCTCGACCTCGTCGCGGACCGTGAACATGTAGTCGTTGTCGACGGAGATCGTCCGGCGGAAGGTGAGGCCCTCGCCGTTGTCCCAGGTGAGGCGGGGGGGGGTGGCGGGCGTGAGGGGGCCGGTCGTCTCGGCGGTCCACACGGTATCGCGGGCCGGAAGCTTCGCCGTGCTGCCGCCGGCTGCAACCCAGCCGTGCTCGGCGAAATAAGCGTTCGGCGCATCAGCCGGCGAGAACAGGACGACATGCGGGCTCGTCGGGTCGACCTGCTCGCGGTACTTCACGAGCACGAGGTCGTCGATGCGTCCGCCCTTCAGCGAGATCGAGCCTGTGAGGCTCGGCGTGGCGATGGTGACGCGGGGCGAGGACTTGATCGCCGTCTCGCGTGTGTGGACGGCGCCGGCGGGCGCTGCGGCGCCCGGCACGGCGCTCGGCGCGCCTGGTGCGGCGCCCGGTGCCGCCACCGGCGGGCTGCCCGGGGTGGCGGCCGGCTGGCCAGGGGCCTGCGTACCCGGCGCCTGCTGTGTCTGCTCCTGCTGCTGGCGCGCGAGGCGATCGCGCTCCTGCTGCATCTTCGGGCCGGCGTAGTAGAACTGCCAGAAGAGCAGCACGCCGATCGACAGCACGATCGCGAGCAGGAGGTTCTTCTGGTTGTCGTCGTGCTGCATCATCGGGTCATCAGCCTTCGCTTGCGGGGCCCGGGCGCCCGGCCCGGCCGCGCGTCGTTTGGGAGCGGGCGCCGGCGCGCGTGTCGCCCCGTGCGGGGCGCGTTCCGGCAGCCGTCGGCGCATGCAGTGCCGCGAACGCCGCGACGAGATCCTTCTCGAGCGCGGCAAAGGGCCTGGACGCCGCTGCTTCCCGCGCTATCAGCACATAGTCGCAGCCGGTGCGGGCCTGGCTCGGCGCGACGAGCCGCACGGCCTCTCGAAGGCGGCGGCGAATGCGGTTGCGGACGACGGCATTCCCGAGCTTTTTGGTGGCCGTGAAGCCGAAGCGCGCGGGGCCTTCGCCTTCCCGCTGCTGCCCGGCTGTCTCGGCCCCCATCTCGGCCCTCATGGGTCGATCGCTCCCGGAACGTGTCCGCATCTCGATGACGAAAGCCGGGGTGGACCATCGTCGTCCGCCACGAACTCGGAGGAACTCTGCGCGTCGCTTCAGTGTCGCGATGGCCATCTGCTGCGTCCGATCACCGAACGACCGGGAAGTGCCGCAACATGCTCACCTGCGGCAGCCGCGCAGTCCGGCGCGTCGCGGCAGTTGTCCCGCTGGCTCGGCGCGGTTCCGGCCCGCCTTAAGCCGACAGGCGCTTGCGACCCTTGGCGCGACGCCGCGCAATGACGTTACGGCCGCCGACGGTCGCCATGCGGGCGCGGAAGCCGTGCCGACGCTTGCGCACGAGCTTGCTCGGCTGATAGGTCCGCTTCACGATACGTTCTCCATTCTCGCTTCGGCGGCCGCACCGCCAACATCTTGCTCTTGGCGGTTGCGCCGCCGGGATATGTCTGGGGCGCAGCGTAGTCGCTGCAACACCAATCGGCGCCCCCGCTCCTCGGCGTGGTCGCCGGAAACGGTGCGCCCATGTCTCCGAATGAGTGCAGGGCTTATATGGGGGCCATGCGGGCAAGTCAATCGCGCGGCGCTTCCCAAGGGGCCTGCGTCCGGCCATAGTCGGCCCATCGTGCAGTTGCGGGCCGGCCGGCTCAGCAGGCATCAGAGCGGCGCGTTCCCCCATGACCTTGTGTCGCACGGGGCGCGAAGTCGCCACAGCCGGTGCGGCCCCCTCCCAGGGAGGGAGCGCGGCGATGAAATGGCTGTTGTTCCTGCTGGCTCTTGCCGGCGCGCTGGCGGTTGGTTTTTTCGGTGTGCTCGGCCTCTCCTGAGAACGCCAGCGGAGAAAAGTTGAATGACGGGCCACGAGGCCGCTGCCGTCGGCTCGGCGGAGCGCAGGATTGTTGTCAGCGCGGTCCTGCTGATGCTGTGCGCGGGCTTCAACTCGTCCCTGCTGCACCTCGGCGTGCGCTTCGTGGGCGCGGAGCTCCCAACGATCGAGATCGTGTTCCTGCGCGCGCTCTTCACGCTGCTGATGACGGCGCCGTTCGTTTTCCGGCCGGGCAAGGTCGCATGGCGGACCAACAATCTGCCCCTGCAGCTCTTGCGCGGTTCGATCGGCGTCGCGTCCATGTGGAGCTGGTACTACGCGCTCGCCAACATGCCGCTTGCCGATGCCGGTGTACTGAGCTTCACGACACCGATCTTCATCACGATCGGCGCGGCGCTCTATTTTCGCGAGACCGTGGGGCCCGTCCGGTCCAGTGCCGTCGTCATCGGATTGATCGGTGCTGCGATCGTATTGAAGCCGGGCTTCGAGACGATATCGCTCGCGGCCGTTGCTGCCGTCGGCTCGAGCATCCTCTGGGCCATGTCGCTGCTCATTGCCAAGGATCTGACGCGCTTCGACAGCCCGATCACGATCTCCTTCTATCAGCCGCTGATGATCGCGCCGATCGCCGGGCTGGCGGCGATCCCGGTCTGGGTCATGCCGAGCGGCGGCGCGTGGCTCGCGCTCGTCGGCATGGGCGCCGTCGCTGCCCTTGGCAACTTCTGCTACGTGCAGGCGCTCAAGATGGTCGATGCCAGCCTGCTCATGCCGGCGGACTACGTGCGCCTGCTCTGGATGGTCACCTGGGGCTACATCTTCTTCAGCGAGGTGCCCGGCTGGTCGACGTGGCTCGGAGCCGCGCTGATCGTGGGATCGACGCTCTTCGTAACGTGGCGCGAGGCGAAACGCCGCGCGGAAACGTGAGTGCGACGCCCGCGGGGCGGGAGTAAGAAAAACGGCCCCGACAGGGGGCAGTTCGGTCGAGGGAGACGGGGCACATGGAGATCACGGCGCAGGAAATCCTGGCGGGCCTTCGCGAGTGGGTCGAGATCGAGAGCCAGACGGCCGATGTCGACGGCGTCAACCGCATGATGACGAAGTGTGCCTCTGAGTTCGAGGCGGCCGGGGCCACTGTCGAGCGCATTCCCGGCACTGACAGCCGCGGCGACCATCTGCGCATTACCTCGGCCTGGGGCGGCGATGGCCCTGGCATCCTCGTCCTCTGCCATCTCGATACCGTGCATCCGAAGGGCACGCTCGCGAAGGATCTTCCCTTCCGCGTCGAGGGCGACAAGGCCTACGGCCCGGGCATCTACGACATGAAGGGTGGTGCCTATCTCGCGCTCTGCGCCTATCGCGCCATTGCCGCCGGGCCGACGCCGAACGGCCTTCCGGTGCGCTTTCTCTACGTCTCGGACGAGGAGACGGGGAGCCGCACGTCGCGCCGCCTCATCGAGCAGGAGGCCGAGCGCGCGAAGTACGTCCTCGTCACGGAGCCGGCGCGTGACGGCGGGCGGGTCGTCACGGGCCGCAAGGGCGTCGGACGCTACGTGATCAGCGCGCGCGGGCGGCCGGCGCACTCCGGCAGCAAGCATCAGGAAGGCCTCAACGCGATCGCGGAAGTGGCCCGCCACGCGGTGACCATCGACGGTTGGACGGATTACAAGCGCGGCGTCACGTTCAACATAGGCCAGATCAAGGGCGGCACGGCCGACAACGTGGTCCCAGAGCACTGCACGGCGACGGTCGACATGCGCGTGCTCACGGTTGCGGACGCGGAGGAGATGGACCGGCGCATCAAGGCGCTGAAGCCGCACAATCCGGCCATCCAGCTCACGATCGAAGGCGGGCTCAACCGACCGCCCTTCGAGAAGAACAGCGGCATTGCGGCGCTCTTCGCGCACGCCAAGGCCATTGCGGCCGAGATCGGCTTCGAGCTCCACGATCTTTCGACGGGCGGCGGCAGCGACGGCAACTTCACAGCCCACAAGGTGCCGACCCTCGACGGCCTCGGCGTCGACGGCAATGGCGCCCACACGCTCAGCGAGCATCTTTATATTTCTTCGCTTATTCCGCGCATGATGCTGCAGAAGCGGCTCATGGAGACCCTGGCCTGAGGAGGAAGAGGGGCGGCCGAGGAGGGCGCCCCTCGCCGTACGCTTTTTTGCCATTACCTCGCAATTCGGCGAAGGAATGTGCTCGTTTTGCAGTTGAGGACTGGATTCTTCCCTCCGGAAGGGGCATTTTTAAACGATTGGGTCAGTAGATATTTGCAGGCAGTCCTAGGTTCTAAATGAATGAAGTCGCTTATACGGGCCGCGGCAGGCTCCTTCGCCGCACGGTCGGGAGCGCTTTCCGCTTTTGAGCGCGCCGCGAGAGGGGCTCTGGCTGTATTGTGCTACCACCGCGTTCTGCCCGAGGCGGAACGTGCGCGATATCACACGCCAGACCTCGTGGTGACGCCGGAGACGCTGCGCGCGCACTGCCGGATCCTCGCCGAGCGCTACACCGTAGCGCCGCTCGGGACGGCGCTCGCCGCCTGGCAAAGGGGCGAGGTCTCCGATCGGCCGCTCGTAGCGATCACGTTCGACGATGGCTATCGCGACAACATGCGATATGCGGCGCCGATCCTGCGCGCTCACGGCCTTCGCGCGACGTTCTATGTCATCGCGGGGCTGGTCGATACGGACGAGCAGCCTTGGTACGACATCGTCGGGGCCGCCTTTGGCCCGGCCCCGCAAGAGGACAGCGCGACAGGCCCCGCCGATGCCGCGGCGGCTCTGGAAAAGGCCAAGCGGCTTGCGCCCGCCGAGCGCGCGGCGTGGGTCGCGGCGCTGCGCAGCGAACCGGCATCGCGCGTGCGCGACGACGATCTCATCATGACATCCGGCCAGATCAGAAGTCTGGCGGACGAAGGGCATGAGATCGGCTCACATTCGATGACGCATCCTCTGCTCACGCAGTGCGCAGACGACGCGCTCGCGACCGAGATGGGGGCATCGCGCGAAAGACTTTCGGCCATCGCCGGCCGCGCCGTGACGGGCCTCTGCTATCCGAACGGGGACCACGACAGCCGGGTCCGCCGCGCCGCGGCAGCAGCCGGGTACGCCTATGCCGCCGCTCTCGATCCTGGTCTGAACGATCGCAGGACCGCCGATGTCTTTGCTCTTCGGCGCTGGTTCATTGCCCAGGGACGGCTGGCGGACAGCCGCGGCGCGCCTTCCGACGCCCTCCTGCGCATGGAGCTGAGCGGCCTCTCCCGCCGGTTGTTCGGGAGAGCCTAGGATGAGGATCGCTTATCTCGTCAGCCGCTATCCCGCGCCCAGTCACACCTTCATCGAGCGCGAGATCCGGGCGTTGTCGGACCTCGGTGTAGAAATCCTGCGCTTTTCCGTACGCAAGCCGGGAGCCGCAGACGTTCTCGGCGAGCGGGCACTGGCGGAAGCGGCGCAGACACGCTGGCTGGTGCCCCCGCCGCCCATTCAGCTTGCCACGGCTGTCGTTGCGACCTTCGTGACACAGCCCGCCGTCAGCCTGCGCGTGCTGGCCGATGCGATCGGCAAGGCACGCGGGCGCCAGAAGCTGAAATGGCTCATGTACTATTTCGAGGGTGTTCTGCTCGCCTGGATGCTGAAGCGCGCCGGGGCGGAGCACCTCCATTGTCATTTCGGCAATTCCGGCTCGAACACGGCGATGATTGCCGCCCGTCTCGCCGGGCTGCCCATGAGCATCACCTTTCACGGCATCGATCTCGACGAGCCGATGGAGTTCCGTCACGGAGAAAAAGTGCGCGAATGCGCCTTTGCGGTCTGCATCAGCGAGCGCGGCCGCGAGACCCTGCTGCAGAGTGCGCCGGAGGCTGCCGGCAAGGTCCATGTCGTGCGATGCGGCTATCCCGCCGCGGCCGCCGATGCCGTGCCGCCGATGCCGGAGCGCAATCGCATTGTATGCGTTGCGCGCCTCGCGCCGGAGAAGGGGCATTGCGTCCTGCTCGGCGCGCTGAGGGAGCTGAAGACGCGGGGCCGGGATTTTCATTGCACGCTCGTCGGTGGCGGGCCGCTCGAACGGGAGATTGTCGCGCACATCGCGAAGGCGGGGCTCTCCGGGCATGTCACAATGACCGGCGCGCTGGCGCCGGCGGGGGTCGCGCAGCACCTTGCCGATGCGGACCTGGTCGTGCTGGCGAGCCTCGGGGAGGGCATTCCGGTCGTGCTGATGGAGGCCTTTGCCCTGCAGCGTCCGGTCGTGGCGACGCGGGTTGGCGGCATCTCCGAGCTCGTCGTCGATGGCGAGAGCGGCCGCCTCGTAGAGCCCGGCGATGCGATCGCGCTGGCCGATGCGCTCGAGTGGATGCTGTCGGATCCCGAGCGGGCCCGGGCTTTGGGCAAGGCCGGCTGGCAAACGCTCAGAGCAAAGCACGATCCGCGCTCGAGCGCCGAGCAGATGAGGCAGCTCTTTGCCGGGGCGATTGTTCGAGACACTGGCGTGGATCGCGCCCCTGACGCGAGTAGAGCGGGCCTGACGGAGGCATGACTTTTGACAGGCCTAGCTGCACACGTGGAGGGCTTGCGCGCGACGTCCGCAGTTACGGCGTGCCCTGCTCCGTTCACATCCCGTAAACCAGCAGGCGGGAAAGCGCGCTAGCGTAGTCATACTTTTGGGATGGCCCTCTTACACTTCGGCCTTCTTCGATTTGCTCATCGGGATTGCTGGTCGATGCCCCACAAATCCATGGACTATGATGCAGAGGCCTGGACGGGGCATTTGCCGACCGACTGGCCGAGGGCGGCCGACCATCCCCTGCCGGTGGCCATCCAAGCCCGGGAGTCGCTCTCGAAGTCGATAGTTCTCGCGTGCCTCCTTCTATTTCTCGGCGTCTTGCCGTGGCTGCCTTCCAGCAAGGAGACGCAGAAAAAGACTGCACCCGCCGTCGTCTTCTTGCTCGGCGGTCTCTTGATGGCCCGCCGGAGCTTCCGCATCTACAGGCAGCCCAAGACGGTGCTGACGCTCGACGAGCACGGCCTTACATGGCCCAGCGGCTACCGGCGGACCATTCCATGGAGCGAGATCACGTGGGTCCACCACAATAGGGTCTTCTTTTTGATGCCTGGGCTGCCCGGCGTTTTCATCAGGGTGCGCGAGAGCC
Source organism: Hyphomicrobium sp. CS1BSMeth3 (assembly GCF_900117415.1). Classification (GTDB taxonomy): domain Bacteria; phylum Pseudomonadota; class Alphaproteobacteria; order Rhizobiales; family Hyphomicrobiaceae. The sequence continues at coordinate 517,003 of NZ_FPEI01000004.1, read as the reverse complement.
TTAAGTATGAGCCGACCGTGCTAGGAAAGCCTGTGACGACCGGAGTTGAGGGCCTCGAAGGGCTCCGACCGCTGCCCTGGCTGCTTGACGTCAAACCGCGCGTGATCTTTGAAACGATCGAAGCTTATCGGGCGCATCGCGGTCGGCCGGATGCGGGGGGCAGCTAAGGCCCCTTTTCGCTGCGAAGCAGAGCCCTGCCCCGCGCTCGACAACCTTGCCCGCTAACGCATTTCCCGCTAATCCGACGCCGACGATGCCGCCGCAACGGCCTCTGACCGACGCTCTGCGCATTGCCACCCCATTCCACCTCGATTTTTCGCGAAGGAGACCCTCACTATGGCGCGCACCAAGATCGCCCTCGTCGGCGCCGGCATGATCGGCGGCACGCTCGCCCACCTCGTTGGCCTCAAGGAGCTCGGCGACGTCGTGTTGTTCGACATCGCGGAAGGCATTCCGGCGGGCAAGGGGCTCGACCTCATGCAGTCGGGCGCGGTCGAGGGTTTCGACTCGGCGATGAAGGGCACGAGCTCGTACGCCGATATCGCAGGCGCGGACGTGGTGATCGTCACGGCAGGCGTGCCGCGCAAGCCCGGCATGAGCCGTGACGACCTGCTCGGCATCAATCTCAAGGTCATGGAGTCGGTCGGCGCCGGCATCAAGCAGTACTGCCCGAATGCGTTCGTCATCTGCATCACGAACCCGCTCGACGCCATGGTGTGGGCTCTGCAGAAGGCGTGCGGCCTGCCGAAGAACAAGGTGATCGGCATGGCCGGCGTACTCGACACGGCGCGCTTCCGCTACTTCCTCGCCGAGGAGATGAAGGTCTCGGTCGAGGACGTGACGGCGTTCGTGCTCGGCGGCCACGGTGACGACATGGTGCCGCTGGTGCGCTACTCGGCGGTCGGCGGCGTGCCGCTTCCCGATCTCGTGAAAATGGGCTGGATCAGCCAGGACAAGCTCGATTCGATTGTCGATCGTACGCGCAAGGGCGGCGGCGAGATCGTGGCGCTGCTCAAGACCGGCTCGGCCTACTACGCGCCGGCCTCCTCGGCGATCCAGATGGCCGAGAGCTATCTCAAGGACAAGCGTCGCATCCTGCCGTGCGCCGCGTTCCTGGACGGCCAGTACGGCGTCAAGGACATGTATGTCGGCGTGCCGGTGGTGATCGGCGCGAACGGCGTGGAGAAGGTCGTCGAGATCGATCTGAACGATGCCGAGAAGGCGATGTTCACGAAGTCGGTCGCCTCGGTGCAGGGCCTCGTCGATGCGTGCGTGAAGATTGCGCCGCAGCTTGGTAGCTGATTTTTGTTTGCCGCGGGCTGCTGGGAAGGGGTGCTATCGCATTCTTTCGCGGTGCTATGCCCGCGGCGACCACCTCAGGACGCTGACACATGACACGCAAAGCGATCACGACGCCGAAGAGCAAGCCGATCGGACCTTATTCCGCGGCTGTGGCTTCGGGCGACTACGTGCACATCTCCGGCCAGATCCCGCTCGATGCGGCGACGGGGAAGCTCGTTGAGGGCGATATCGCCGCGCAGGCGAAGCAGTGCCTCGAGAACCTGAAGGCGATCCTCGAAGCGGCCGGCCTCGGCTTCGGCAATGTCGTGAAGACGACGATCTTCCTCATGGACCTCGGCGACTTCCAGGCCGTCAACGGCGTGTACGCGACGTACATGAGCGAGCCCTACCCGGCGCGCTCGACGATCCAGGTCGCGGGCCTGCCGATGGGCGCGCGCGTCGAGATCGAGATGATCGCCTACGCCGGCAAGTGAGTCCGCGGCTCTACCGTTCTGCTTGCGTCACCGCCGCGGGCTCGCGCAAACGGCCGAGCTGGACAATGAGAAGGAATGCGGCGCAGCTAAGTGCCGCAAGCAGGCCGAGGACAGCCGACGGCCCGAGAGTCGTCAGGAGCGCTGCAAGGGCGGGCGGTGCGAGGGCGTTGGTCAGGTTGAGCGGCAGTGCGATGCTCGACATGGCGGCGGCATAGTCGGCCTTGCGATAGAATACGAGCGGCATGGTTGCCCGCGCGACTGCGAACGCACCGCTTCCGGCTCCGAAGAGCAGCAGATAACCTCCGATCGACCAGAGTTCCGCACGCCCGATGCACAACAGCAGCAGGCCGAGCGGGATCATGGCGCCTGAGATCTGCGCGGTCGAAAGACCGTCCCAGCGGCGCCCGCCAAGAACGTCGATGACGCGGCCTCCGACCCTGAAGACGCCGACGAGCGCCGCGAGGCCCACCGCTTGCGTCATGCTCATGTCGAAGGCGCGAAAGAGCTCGACGCAAATTGCCTCGCTGCCAAAAGTGACGAAGCTATTCAAGGCGACCGCCACCACGATCAGCCAGAAAACACTGGAGCCCTTCGAGCTCGGCGCTGGGTTTGGCTCGGCTGCCTTGGGGGCGGTCGCGGTTTCAGGCAATCCGCCAAAAACCAGCGGAGCAACGACGAGCAGCATCACTCCCGCGTACGTAAGAACCGCTCCGCGCCAGCCGATCGTGCTCGCTAGAAATGCTGTCACCGGAAAGAACAGGGCCGAGGAAAGGCCGGTGACCAGCATAAGCGTGCCGATGAGGCTGCGCGCCTGTTCCTCGGCAAAATCCGAAAGGTAGATGTAGGCCCCGGTCGTGAGGAGCATTGCGCCGGCAGCGCCCATGATCACCCAGGCGGCAAGGAACATCAACGTCGTGACGGATGCCGCAATGAGTGTGAGCCCGCACGCGACCAATGCTGCGCCGGCGGCCATCACGCGGCGGGCGCCGTACCTGCGAAAGGCGCGCCCGGCAGCGGGGGCCGCGAGGCCCATGGTGACGAACATCGTCGAGGCGCCGAAAAAGACGGTCGGCAGTGCGATGCCCAGGTCGCCGGCAATGGATGATGCCAGCACAGGAAGGATGCCCACGGCTCCCCAACTGATGACCTGGGTGATGGCAAGGACCGCGAAGGCGATCAGGTTTTTCTGCATGGTCGCCTGATACGACCGATTTGTGACAGTTTGTCTGTCGCAGCGACGCTAGGCCTTCGCGTGGCGCGCCATGGCCGGCGTCTCCTTGAGACGCGAGGCGTACTTCGTCGCGATCTTCTTCAGGCGCTCGGGCGCGAAATCGAGCTGTGCCAGCGCGAGCGAGCGGTCGAACACTTCGGCATAGTGCTTGATCTTGCCGCCCTCGAGCTTGAAGCGGCTCATGCCTTCAAAGGCGACGCGTGTGCCTTTGACCTCGGGCAGCTTTGAGGAATAGCTGAAGCGGTAGCTCGCATAGCCGAGATCGCCAGCCTCGACGATGTCGAAGAAGTCCCAGCGGAAATTCTCGCCGCCCTCGTAGAAGTGCGCGAGCATCTCGACAATGCCCTCGCGCCCGGGCTGGCTCGGGCCGAAGAAGTAGTCGTCATAGACGCCATCGGCGGTGAAGCAGTCGGCGAGCGCGTTGCCGTCGCCCTTCTCGACAGCGGCGGTAAAGGCTGAGAGCAGCGTCGTGAGCGACATGGCGGTCCTCCGGAAGAAAAGCGTCGTCGAGCGACTTGTCTTCCGTTGAAGTATGCCGGGCGGCGAACGTCAACCGCATTGCGGCTCAGCGATCGGATTCCTTCTCGCCCCACCAGAAGCTGTTCTTCGTTTTGGCGGGCTGTGGCGCCTCGGACTTTTTCTGGGCGGCCTGCGCTTTCGCGGCGTCCTCGTCGGATGAGAATGGCCACAGCGATTTCAGGACCTTCACGACTGTTGAAGGCTCTTCGGCGGGAGGCGGTGCCGTGCGCAGGCCCTGGCGGCGCGTCTCCCACTGTGCCTGCTTGGTCTGGCTTGCCGACTTGCTGGTCGTGCGCGTGGTCCGCTTGCTGGCCTGCTTGCGCGCTTTGGGTGCCGCGCGCGTATAGGAGGACGCGATCTGCGGTGTGCGTCGGGCGTTTTTCGACGTAGTGGCGGGCGCTGCTGCCGCGGCGGGCGGCTCGGGCGTGGCGGCGCTGGCGGTTGGTGAGGTTTGGCGTTCCGGCGCGACGGCTGCCGGCGGGGGCAGAGCCTGAGCGGGCGGCTTGTGCGGCGGCACGGCCGACGGCTGCGCGATCAGGGCGGCAAGGCTGTCTTGATTGACCGGCGGCGAAGCAGGCGCTGCTGCCGGCGCTGCGCTCGGCTCGGGGGATCGATCCAGGAGTGCTGCCTGTTGTGATGCGGGCTCGGCTGGCGCCCGCGCCTCGCGGCTGAGCGGAACGGGGACCGTCCGCACGGTCTCGATGACCGGCAGCGCCGCGGCTGGTGCTCCGGCTACTGGTGCCGCGCCTTCGCGGACCAGGACCGGGGAATTGAACATCACCGGCTTGATCACGTCGCTGTCGGCTTCGGGGGCATTTTGCTGGCTGAGGGCGAGTACGACCGGCGGGCCCGCGGCGTCGGCGGGGGCTTCGGGCACGTTGGCCGATCGCGGGAGCGTGGCGCTGAGAAGACCCGCCGCTGCCGAGATGCCGAGCAGCGACAGTCCTATGCGATGGCGCGGCGCGCGGGCCACGGGCAGCGGCGCCAGGATACGCGCGGGGCGGTTCGGTGTGAAACTACGTGGCGGCGTGCGTTGCGGCGGCTCGACGTAGGGAATGGGCGGCGGCGCTTCCGGCTCGGGTGCCGGCGGCGGAGAAGAAGGTTCACGATCGGCGTCGTGAAGAGCGCTGATGAACTGGCGGCGCCATTCATCACGCGGTTCGGCATCGGGTGCCTGGGGCTCGTCGTCGTCATCCGAGAGCATGAGGATGCGCGGCAGGGGCGCTTCTTGGTCGGTGTTGGGCTCGATGACGTACGCTGCATCTTCGCGTGCATCCGTCGGGGCCGCGCATTCACCGGCCGGGCTCTCCGCGCTCTCCCAGATGTACTGCTCCATGGGGACAAGCGCCGAGCTCGAAGACGTGCGCTCATCGGCATCGGGCGAATTAGGCCCGGCGTCCGGGCCGGCAGACATATTCACGCCGGATGGCGGGTTCATACGCAAACACCCCTCGTTCAGCAGTCCGGCCGTGCCCTGACCCGACTGCAGCTCTGAGCGGCTGCTTCCTCCTCACCCCGCTCGTGCGAGAAGGAAGCCCTGCGCGGTGCCCTGAGTGCCACCACTGGCGCCGACGCGTGCTCAGCTCGGTCAGGTTTCGAAAAACCGATGGCTGAAATGCGGCACCGAAGGGGCGATTATTTGTGGAATTATTTCCGTTTATGTCAGTCGGAGAAGGCGGCGTGCGAATTATGCGCGCCGCTTCTCGACGAGCACGCCCGCTGCGATCAGACGCTCGATGCTGGCCTCGTCGAAGCCGTTCTCCGCGAGCACCTGACGCGTGTGCTGGGAGAATTTCGGCGGCGGCGCCTTCACGCTCGCCGGCGTGCGCGAGAGCTTCACCGGCGTACCGATGCCCTTGTACCACCCGGCCTCGACGATGGTGCCGCGCGCCGTCGCGTGCGGGTGGTTCAGCGCTTCAGCCGTATTCAAGACAGGACCGCACGGCAGGCCCGCCTTGAGCAGCTTCAGTGCGAACTCCTGACCGTCCACCTGGGCGAGCCGCTCGGTGATGATACGGTTCAACTCGTCGCGGTTCTTGATGCGGTCGCCGTTGGTTGCGAAGCGCGGATCCTCCGCCATCTCGGGTACGCCGAGCTCCTCGCAGACGCGCTTGAAGGAGCGATTGTTGCCGGCACCGATCATGACGTTGCACGTCTTGGTCTTGAACATGCCGTACGGCGCGAGATTGCCGTGCGTATTGCCGGAGAGGCCGGGGATCTTGCCCGAGAGGAAGTAGTTGGCGGCGTGCGGATGCATGAGGCTCATGGCGCTGTCGTAGAGCGCGGCGTCGATGAACTGGCCCTTGCCTGAGCTGTGGCGCTCGTGCATGGCGAGCATGATGCCGATCACGCAGTAGAGGCCGGTGGTGATGTCGACGACCGGCAGGCCGATGCGCATCGGGCCGGATTCCGCGCTGCCGTTGACGCTGTAGTGGCCGGCCATGGCGCCGACGATCGCGTCATAGCCCGGGAAGCCGCCGAGCGGACCTTCGGCGCCGAAGCCCGAGACCTTGCAGTAAATGAGGCGCGGGAATTTCTTCGCCAGCTCCTCGTAGCCGATGCCCCACTTCTCCATGGAGCCCGGCTTGAAGTTCTCGATCAGCACGTCGGCGCCTTCGAGCAGCCGCAGGAGGACCGCGCGCCCTTCGGGCTGTGCGAGGTCGAGGCCGACCGAGCGCTTGTTGCGGTTGATCCCGATGAAGTAGGAGGCGTCCTCGTCATGGAAGGGCGGGCCCCAGTCGCGCACCTCGTCGCCCTGCGGTGGCTCGAGCTTGATGACGTCGGCGCCATGGTCGGACAGCAACTGCGTCGCGAACGGGCCTCCCAGCACGCGCGTGAGGTCGATCACCTTGATGCCGGCGAGGGCGCCGGCGCTGCTGAGGGCGGTCATGGCATGTTCCTTCGGGGCGTTCCGCGGCCGATAGCGGCTTCGTGATTGACGCAAGAGATCGGCCGCACCGGGTGTCGGAGCGGCCGCCAAAGGATTGTCTACAGGCTCTCGCGCCGAGCGCAAGCGCCGGGCGCAAGGGGCAGTCCCGCGAGGCTCGTCTCAGGGGGCGTCTTTGCGGATCAGCCGGTCGAGGCTCAGCGCGCCGCCGCCCGCTGCCGCGAGATAGAGGAAGACGAAGGTGTAGAGCACGGCCAGCTCGCCGCCGTTCAGGATCGGATAGAAGCTGCGGCCCGCGTGAGCATAGAAATAGGCGACCGCGCACATGCCGGAGGCGATGAAGGCGGCGGGGCGCGTGAAGAGACCGAGCACGAGAAGCACGCCGGCGACGAGCTCGATGATGCCGGCGGCACCGGACATGTTGGCGGGCGAGGCGTTGTTCATCGGCCCGACTGGAATATTCAGGTATTTGGTCGTGCCGTGCTGGAGAAGCAGCAGGCCGGACATGATGCGCAACACGCTCAGCAATTGGGCAGAGTAGGGTCGCAGGAAGTCCATGATCATCCTTTCGATTTGATGCGGCAGGCTCAATGGCTCGGCTCTTGCGGCCGATTCGCCGGCGGGCCGGCTGCCGGACCATTAAGTGTACGAGGGAAATCGACAATGACGATCTGGCGCGTCACACGCTGAATTGACCAGGCGTGATCGTTGCGGCCCGAGGGTGCGCGCCGGCCGCTCGCGCCGGAGCTGCACACGATGCTGCGTTGCCGCCAATTCGTCGGTTGCAGGGTAGGGGGAATAAGGCTAGATCAGGGGCCGTCGGCGCGGTCCTGCGCCGGTCTGCTGCCGTAGCTCAGTGGTAGAGCACTCCCTTGGTAAGGGAGAGGTCGTGAGTTCAATCCTCACTGGCAGCACCACAAAATATTCCGTTTAATTACAAAGACTTAGATATAATCTTCCGAGTTATTAGGACCTTATTGGGAACGTGCTTGGAACGGTCCACGCCAATCCCGAGCTGCCGGCACAAGACCGGTAAACGCCTCCTTCACGAGCAGCAACTGCGCGAGCTTGAGGAGCGGAAGCGAGGTATCCGAAACGCCGCTGCAGACTTTTTCGAGGTGGTGCTTTACCGCCGAGCGTTCGCGCGAGCTGGGGACTACTTGATCAGTCACGGGATAGCGCGCCCCGATCAGTGTCGCAGGGCAGATGAAGCGGACTTGAGCTGGGCCGCGTAGTTGAGATGGAATGCGATCAATGATGTCAGTAGGCTTGCGGTAGCAAACACCATCGTCGGAAACACGCGCCATCGTTACCGGGACGCGGCGACGGGCTCATTCTTGCCGAACCAGCGCTTGAACCAGCCGACCTTCTTTGTCGTCGTTGCAGGCGCAGCAGATGGCGCAGTCACCGGACCGACGAGGGCAGTGAACTTCTCGAAGAACTCGTCGGCGAGTTTCTTCGCCGTCGAGTCGATCAGGCGCCCGCCGAGCTGCGCGAGCTTACCGCCGACGTCCGCCTTGACCTCATACCGCATGAGAGTATCGCGGCCGTTCTCGGTGAGATGCACCGAGGCGCTGCCTTTGGCGAAGCCCGCTACGCCCCCGCTGCCTTCGCCCGTGATGCGGTAGCCGTTCGGCGGATCGAGCTCGGTCAGCTTCACCTTGCCGTTGAAGGTCGCCTTCACAGGACCGATCTGCAGCTTCACGCGCGCTGTCATGTCGGTTGGCGACTGCATTTCCAGCGACTCGCAGCCGGGAATGCACTGCTTGAGGATCTCGGGATCGTTGAGCGCAGCCCATACTGTCTTGCAGTTCGCTGCAATGCGGCGCTCGCCACTCATGTCCATTTTGCTGCTCCTTTTTGCTCGGGCCGTCAGCACTTCGAGGATGAGAGAATTGATATGGAGCGGCGCTGCCCGCGCCGGCGCAGCTCAACAATCTCGGTGAGGATCGAGAGTGCGATCTCCTCCGGCGTCACAGCGCCGATGTCGATCCCGGCCGGAGAATGCATGGCCGCAAGGCGTTCCGCATCGGCGCCCTTGGTCGCGAGGGATGCGCGCAGCGCGGCCGCCTTCCGATGAGAGCCGACAAAGGCAACATGGCGGGCCGGCGCCGAGAGTGCCGCCATCAGCGCGGCTTCATCTCCGCGGCCCTGTGTCGCCACGACGATATAGCGCTCGGTCGCGATCAGCTTGGAGAGATCATAGTCGGTGATCGTGACGTCCGTTTCGCCGAATTTGCTGTGATCTTCGGCTGGCGCGGCGACCGTAACGAGAAAGCCAAGCCGCCCGCCGAGATCGGCGAGCGCGACGGCCACGGGGCTCGCGCCGCAAATGACCAGTTCTGGTTTTGGCAGGATTGGCTCGACGAACACGTCCATGGTGCCCTGGCTCGGACACATGTTGCGCGCGAACTCGATGCCGTCCTTGCTCTCGCCCGGCTCCACACCGTGCTCCTGCAGTGCGTCGCCTGGCTGAACCGAGACGAGGCGCGGCTTGCCGTCACCGAGCGCGGCGCGCGCCGCCTTGAGCACGGCGGCCCGCGCGCAGCCGCCGCCGATCCAGCCGGCGGACATGGTGCCGTCGCTGCGTATCAGCGCCTTGGCGCCGGCCTTGGCCGCGGTGAGTGAGATCGTGCGGACCACCGTTGCGACGGCGAATGGCTCGCCGGACGCGCGCAGCGACCGTATTTCTTCGAGGACATCGATCGGTCTGTGCACGGTCATGACGGCCTCCTAGAGGCGAGCGAGATAGGGCTCCAGCGCCGCGAGCGATTTCAGATTGTGCGCGGGAGCAAAGAGGTCGATGTGCGGGAGCGCGACTTGCATGCCGCGGGCTTTGGGCGAATAGCCGTCCCACCCGATCATCGGGTTCAGCCAGACAATGCGGCGGCAGCGCAGCGCTAGCTGACGCATCTCGGCAGCCATTTGCTCGGGTGGCCCCGTATCGTAGCCGTCGGAGATGATCATCACGCAGGTGCGCGAGTGGATGACGCTTCTCGCGTGCCAGCGGTTGAACGTCGCGAGGCTTTCTCCGATGCGCGTGCCGCCGCCGACACCCTGTGCGAGCAGCGATAGCCGCTCGAGCGCGCGACCGGCATCCTTCTCGCGCATGGCGGACGAGACGTGAACGAGGCGTGTGTGGAAGAGGAAGGCCTCTGCCTCGCGGAAGTTGTCGAGCACGCCATGGATGAAGCGGACGAATACGCTCGTGTAGAGGCTCATGGAGCCTGAGGCATCGAGCAGGATCACGAGGCGGAGGGGCTTGCGCTTCTTCTTGCGCCACATGAGCTCGATGGGAACGCCACCATGAGAAATATTGCGGCGGATCGTGCGGCGCAGATCGAGGCGGCGGCCCTTGAGGCGTGCGCGCTCGCGGCGCTCGCGGCGCGTGCGCATGGTGCGGGCAAGGCGGGCAGCAAGCGCGTGGGCCTCGGCAATGGCCTCTGGATCATGGATCTTGCGGAAATCCGTCTCGGCAAGGCGCTCGGCGCGCGAGGCGCCTTCCATGCGGGCCAGCGGGTTCGTGTTGTCGGCGCTGTCGGCGCCCTCGCCGGAGACCTGATCGCCTAGGCTCGGGGCGGGGCGCTGCTCGCTCTCGGCGCCGGTGTGTGGACGCCGCTCAGCCGGCTTGGCAGATTCGGCATTCGACTTGAATGGCACGATGCGCCGCATCCCGCGGCCGAGCCAGAAGGCGTCGAAGATATCGTCGAACTTCTGCCAGTCGGAGCGGCGCGCGCAGGCGACGGCTTTCAGTGCCGCGCGGAACGTCGTCGGGCGTTGTGCCAATGGCGTGGTGGCAATGCGAGCGGCATCCTCGCCCTCCTTGAGGCCGACGGCGAAAGCATTGGCGCGCAGTGTGCGCATGAAGTCGGAGACGCGCGCGACGATCGCGTCACCAAGGGCGCTATAGTCCGCAGCTTCGGGTGGCACGCAGCACATCACGCGACCTTTCCTAGCAAGCGAGCCGAGACTTCGGGCGTCAAGCGTGCGCGGTCCTCCTTCGTCTTCAGCAGGCAGCGGAGCGTCTCGTGCACGGCTTCGGGGTCATCGTGCAGATTAGCGATGTCGAGACCGACGAGTGCGGCCGCCCAGTCCAGCGTCTCGGCGACTCCCGGCACCTTGCGCAGCTCCTCCTTGCGCACGCCCTCGACCATGCGCGCGATCTGCAACGCCAGCGACGTCGAGATGCCAGGCACGCGCGCGAGGATGATGCGCGTCTCGCGCTCGACATCGGGAAAGTCGACATAGTGATAGAGACAGCGGCGGCGCAGCGCGTCGGAGAGCTCGCGCGTGCCGTTGGAGGTGAGGATCACGCGCGGAATGCTCTCGGCCTTGATCGTGCCAAGCTCGGGGATCGAGACTTGAAAGTCCGACAGCAACTCCAGCAGAAAAGCCTCGAACTCCTCATCGGCGCGGTCGATCTCGTCGATGAGCAGAACCGGTTTGTCGTTACGGCGGATGGCGGCCAGCAGGGGCCGCTCCAGCAGAAAGCGCTCGGAGAAAATATCCTGCTCGACGGCGCGTGGATCGGCGTGCTCCGACTCGCGTGCCCGGATGGCGAGGAGCTGGCGCTGATAATTCCATTCATAGAGGGCTGTCGATTGATCGAGGCCTTCGTAGCACTGGAGACGGATCAGGGCGGTGTCGTGCACGGCGGCAAGTGCCTTGGCTACTTCCGTCTTGCCGACGCCGGCCTCGCCTTCGAGCATCAGCGGTCGGCCGAGCATATCCATGAGATGAAGCACCACGGGCAGCTCGCGGTCGGCGATGTAGCCGACCGATGCGAGCCGCTCAGCGATTTGTTCGCGCGTCAGCGCCATCTCTGTCAGCCGTGTAGACCGAGGCCCTTTGCAACCTCCCAGATCCGCCAGTGGTCGTGCGGCATCTGGATGTGGCGGCTGCCGAGGAACGAGAAGGCATCGTTCACGGCATTGGAGAAGCACGGCACGCCGCCGACGTTCGGACTTTCACCGACGCCCTTGGCACCGATCGGATGATGCGGCGAAGGCGTGACCGTGTAGTCGGTCTCCCACTTCGGCGTCTCGACGGCGGTCGGGATGAAGAAATCCATGAACGAGCCACCGACCACGTTGCCGATTTCGTCGTAGCGGATCTCCTGGCCCATCGCGATGGCGAACGCCTCGGTCAATCCGCCGTGCACCTGACCCTCGATGATCATCGGGTTGATGCGCGTACCGCAGTCGTCGAGCGCGTAAAAGCGCCGGATCTTGTAGACGCCGGTATCGACGTCGATGTCCATGACGCAGAAGTAAGCGCCGAACGGGTAGGTCATGTTCGGTGGATCGTAGTAGCTCACCGCTTCGAGGCCAGGTTCAAGACCTGGCGGCGGCGAATTGTAGGCTGCCCAGGCGATCTCCTTCATGCCCTTGTATTTCTCGGGCAGACCTTTCACGCGGAAGCCGTCGATGTCCCACTCGAGATCGTCCTCGTGCACCTCGAGCATGTAGGCGGCGATCATCTGCGCCTTGGCCTTGATCTTGCGCGACGCCATGGCGATCGCTGCGCCGGCGACCGGCGTCGAGCGTGAGCCGTAGGTGCCGAGGCCGTAGGGCGCGGTGTCGGTGTTCCCCTCCTCGACCATGATGTCGTCGGCCGGAATGCCGATCTCGGTCGCGATGATCTGGGCGTAGGTCGTCTCGTGGCCCTGACCTTGCGACTTGGTGCCCATGCGCGCAATGGCGGCGCCGGTCGGATGCACGCGGATCTCGCAACTATCGAACATGGCGACGCCGAGAATGTCGCAGTTGCGCGAGGGCCCCGCGCCGACGATTTCGGTAAAGAACGAGATGCCGATCCCCCTGAGGTCGCGGGTCTCGCCGCGCTGGAAAGCGGCGCGCTTGGCGGCCTGCTCTGCCCGGAGCTGTTGGTAGCCGATCGCCTCCATGGCCTTGTTCATGGCGGTGTGATAGTCGCCCGAGTCGTATTCCCATCCGAGCGCCGAGTGATAGGGAAACTGCTCGCGCCTGACGAAATTCTTGAGCCGGAACTCGGCGGCATCCATGCCGAGCTTCTGCGCCATGATGTCCATGGCACGCTCAATGCAGTAAGCGGCCTCCGTCACGCGGAAAGAGCAGCGATAGGCGACGCCGCCCGGCGCCTTGTTCGTGTAGATGCCGTCGACCACGAGATGAGCGACGGGGAAGTCGTAGGAGCCCGTGCAGATATTGAAGAAGCCGGCCGGCCACTTCGACGGGTCGGCGCAGGCATCGAACGCACCGTGATCGGCGAGCACGTGCACGCGCAGCGCCGTCACCTTGCCGTCCTTCGTCGCGGCGATCTCCGTCGTCATGTGGTAGTCGCGCGCGAACGACGTCGCCGTCAGGTTCTCGATGCGGTCCTCGACCCACTTCACGGGCTTGCCCGTGACGATCGAGGCCACGATGGCGCAGATGTAGCCCGGATAGGCGCCGACCTTGTTGCCGAAGCCGCCGCCGATATCCGGCGCGATGATGTGGATCTTGTGTTCGGGGATTTTCGACAGCAGCGACGCGACCGTGCGGATGACGTGCGGCGCCTGGAAGGTGCCCCACACCGTCAGTTCACCCTTGATCTTGTCGAAGGAGGCGACGCATTGGCATGTCTCGAGCGGTGAGGGGTGTGTCCGATGGTAGGAGATCACGTCCTTGGTTGTGACTTCGGCCGTGGCGAAGGCGGCGTCGGTCAAATCCTTGTCGCCCATCGACCACTCGAAGATGTGGTTATGATGTTTGCGCGGGCCATGCGCGCCGATCATCTTGTCTTTGATGTCCTCGCGGAGCAGCGGTGCATCCGGCGCCAACGCCTTGAAGGCATCGACGAGCACGGGCAGGTCCTCATATTCGACCTCGACGGCCTCGACGCCGTCGGCGGCAGCATAGCGATCCTCGGCAACGACGAAGGCAATCTCCTGGCTCTGGAAGAGCACCTTGCCGTCGGCGAGCACCATCTGCACGTCGCCGGCGAGCGTCGGCATCCAGGCGAGGTTGACGCCCTTCAGCTCCTCGGCGGTCAACACCGCGAGTACGCCCGGCACCTTGAGTGCAGCAGAGGCGTCGATCTTCTTGATGCGCGCGTGTGCGTATTGCGAGCGCACGAAGTCACCGAATAGCATTCCCGGCAACTTGACGTCGTCGACGTAGTTGCCCTTGCCCTGCGTGAAGCGGATGTCCTCGACACGCTTCCTCTTGCAGCCCATGCCTTCGAGCTTGGCTTCGCGTTGCTCGCGAGTTGGAACGGCGATATTCATTCGGCGGCCTCCTGCATCGGCGCGCCGCTCAGCTTCGCGGCCGCATATTGAATGGCTTTGACGATGTTCTGGTAGCCGGTGCAGCGACAGAGATTGCCCGCAATGCCGAAGCGGATCTCCTCCTCGGTCGGGTTCGGGATTTCCTGAAGCAACCGATGCGCGCGCACGATCATGCCCGGCGTGCAGAAGCCGCACTGGAGGCCATGCATCATGCGGAAGCCTTCCTGCAGCGCGTGAAGCGTGCCGTCAGGCGCAGCCATGCCTTCGATGGTCGTTATCATCGCGCCGTCAGCCTGCACCGCGAACACCGTGCAGCTCTTCACCGACTTGCCGTTCATGTCGACCGTGCAGGCGCCGCAGTGCGTGGTGTCACAGCCAATGTGTGGGCCGGTCAGGTTGAGATTCTCGCGAAGGTGATGGATCAGCAGCGTTCGTGGCTCGACAAGGCTTTCGACCTCCCGGCCGTTCACGTTCATTTTGACGTGCGTCTTCGCCATGTTCGTTTCCTTCCCCGAGAGTGCCTTTGGTCAGCCCTTGGCGCGAGCGAGGGCGCACTTGAGTGCGCGTTCGACCATGATGCCGCCAACCGATGTGCGGTATTCCGTGGTGCCGCGGGTGTCTGTTGCCGGTGACATGATTGAGCGCGCGGCAGCGATGGCCTTATCGAGGGTCGGCTTCTCCAGCGCTGTGCCGATGACCGCAGCGGCTGCGTCGGTCGCGAGGATCGCCTTGTCGGCGAGGTTAGAAATGGCGATTGCGCAGGTCGTGATCCGGCCGCCCCGTGTGGTTAGGACGACACCTGCGGCGGCAGTGGCATAGTCGCCGATCTTGCGCTTCAGCTTCTCGTACGCGTGGCCGTGGCCGGCGGGCGGCACAGGGATCTCGATCGCGGTCAGGATCTCGCCCGTCTTGAGCGCGGTAGCGTACGTGCCCTCGTAGAAATCACGGGCCTTGATGGTGCGGGTGCCGGTGACGCTCGTCAACCGGTACGCGGCATCGAGGCACAGCATAACGGCGGGCATATCGTTGCCGGGATCGCCGTTGGCGACGTTGCCGCCGATCGTGCCCATGTACCGGACCTGCGGATCTGCAATCAGGAGCGATGTCTCTTTGAGGATCGGAGCCGCCTCGCTCAGCATTTGGCTCTGCTGCAACTCGTGCTGCGTCGTCATTGCGCCGACAATGAGCGTGTTGCCGGTGCGCTGGATGCCTTTCAGCTCGCTGATGTTGCCGACGTCGACGAGGTGCTCCGGCGCGGCCAATCGGAACTTCATCATGGGGATGAGACTTTGCCCGCCTGCCAGAACACGCGCCTCGTCGTTGTGCTCGGCAAGCAACGCTGTGGCTTCGGCGAGAGATTTCGGACGGTGATAGGAGAATGGGGCCGGTATCACGGGCATCGCTCCCTGTTGGACTTTTTTTTGACGCGCCGGCGAGCGCGGGGCGGAGAGCCGCTGCAGCCGGGTGAGATATGAGACTAGTTAATGGTGCGGTGCGGAGGCAAAGGCCGGAGCACCGAACACGGCATCAGCGCCTCAGAGGCACGAACGGCGGCAATAACTGCACGAAGTGCGACAGCGCCACTGACCCATTCAGGTATCGACCGCGCGTTTGTCCGAGGGAGCGCACGCGCCGCTGCAGCGCACAGCCGTACGTCGCGCATGATTTTTCTCGCCTCGATGGTGGTGGATTGGAGAATGTGGATTGGAGAATCAGGTTGCGCGTGGGCCGCTACGTGCGGGCGTCGAGCAACGCCTTCAGCTCGGCAATGCGCCGACGGCTAATCGGGACAGTATACGGCGTCACCGAGTCGAGATGGGCGACTGCGCCATCGCCCGACTTCTTCATGGATTGCACGTGCTCGACCGCAACAATGTGGCTGCGGTGCACGCGAACGTATCGGCTTTGGCTGAGTCGCGCCTCGACCTCACTGATCGAGAGATTGCAGAAGAGCTGATCGGTGCCATCGAAGATCGTGGTATAGTGCGCCTCGGCCTTGACTGCATAGATACGGCCGACGGGCAAATAGTGGGTCGCGCCTTCCTTCTGTATGGGCAGAACCATGGCCGGACCTGTCGCAGCCCGATGATCCGCCGAACTCGGGATATGCGCCGATGAACCTGCCATTGCGGGTTGCAATGCCGCGCCGGAAACGAACGATGCGTTCATATCGGCCGGTGCGTGCCTGTCGGCGCTGTGCGTGCTGTCGGGAACGCTATCCGGTACGAGTGCCATCAGGAATGCCAACGAGCTGGCGAACGCGACGATGGCGACGATCACTGCCAGAAGATCGCGCGAAACCGCCGTTCCTTCGGCAGCAACGTGTGTCGGCAGGGGATGGAGCATCATACCGGCCATAGCGGTGTAGTGCATCCCCGAAATCGCCACGCCGAGCGCGATCGACGCGGCAACGAGCGGTGGCCGCAGCGGCCCGACGAATGTGAAGTAGATGGCGAGGCCAGAGACGATCACACCGATGAGAAAGCTGCCCACGACGTACATCGGGTCATGGTGGACCATGGCGTTCGCGTGCAGGGCTTGCATGCCGATGAAGTGCATGGTGACGATGCCAACGCCCATGACCGTCGCGGAGACGGCCAGGATCGCAAGAGAGTGCGGCGCACTCGAAGCGACGAAGACGGCAAGTCCGACCACAAAGACGCAGACGAAGAAGGAAATGAGCGTCGGGAGGACGAGGTAGTCGATCCGGACCGGCGACTGGACCGCGAGCATGCCCACGAAATGCATCGACCAGATCGCCACCGCGAGCGTTATTGCAGCGCCGGCGAGCAGCAATCGTCTCCGGCCTCCGGCGCTGTTTGGCAGCTCTTGCGTGAGGCTCAGGCCGACATAAGCGCCCTGGATGGCAACCAGAATGGAGAGGGCCACGATCCAAGGTTCGTGGGTGACGATCACAGGCGTTCCTCCCGTCCGCGATCGGTGACAGGCGCCGGAGTGCGTACACAGCACTAGCTAATACACATGGCGCCGCCTTTCGCTGAGCATGGGGCGAGCATCGTCGAATAGCAAACGATTCACTCGAATATATCGCTGCCGCGCGAACTGGAGGCGCCACTTGTTTGCCCAGCCGAAGATGGCGAGCGTGAGCTCGTCGACCGATGCCCGCTAATGGGATTTCTCACCAAGGCTGTGCTGGCCCGGGGCATAGGTCTGGGCGCCGCGAGGCCAGCCGACTTTGCCCTGCGCAAGCCGACGTCAGGGGGTGATCCAGGGATTGAGTGCGGTCACGCCCATCGGCTGGAAGTCGGTGACATTGCGGGTGACGACTGTCAGCCCGTGGACCGCAGCCGTCGCAGCAATCAGTGCATCACGTTCGGGGCGCGGATGCGGGATATGGAGGCCAGCATACTGCAGGGCCACGGCCGCATCGATGGCGAGGATGCGCCCCTCGAAGTGCGGCAGGATCTGATTGTCGATCCAGGCGCGGAGGCTCGCTCCGTGCGCGCCATCCCTGCGCTCGACCAATCGCGCTCCGAGCTCAATTTCGAGGATCGAGATCGCGGACAGGAACTGGCTCGCGGCCGGCTGCGTGCTCGCCCATGCCACGACAGCGGGATCTGCTCTTTCCGGACGGCGAAGCTCGGAGATGACATTGGTGTCGAGCAGGAACATCAGTCGAGTTCGGCGGGCTTGAAGATGCCGCTTCCGATGCGCGGCGGATCAAAGTCGAAGTCCGCGGCCTCCCCGGGTTGAGCAAGCGCCTCCAGCAGGCTCATATGGCCACCGGCGAGGCGCTGGTACTCCTCGATCGTGAGCAAGACATGCGCCGGACGGCCGCGGTCAGTGATGAACACCGGCCCCTTGCTTGCCGCCTTCTTGGCGCCGCTCGTGTCCTGATTGAACTCGCGGCTGGTCATCGTCGTGATGGTCATGGCCGCCCTCTGCTCTCGCTTGGAAATCCAGGAGGCTGATCGCAGCAAGCTCGGCCAAATCAGCCGTGTCGAAGTCTGCTCTTGTCGGGAGATTGACGTCCTCATTTGCGAGCGTGGCGGCCATCCTTCGCTCACACAGATCAAGAAGTCCGGCGTCAAGGAAGCGATCGAGGCTTGAGCAGTGGAATTCACTGATCTGCCGGCATGCCGTGGCGGCCAACCTTCTGTTCAGATGGCGCAAGCTGTTGGCGGCCGAGCCGCGCACCTCATGCTTTGTCCTGGGCGTGCGGCGCTATCGAGAAACCCTCGATCAGCGACCTGCGGCTTCTCTCCGTTCTGCTTCCGGGACGCCAAGCCTTTGCATTGCTCCTACCATTTGGGCTCGCTGCTCACCCACAATCTGAATACGTGTCGTGTTCTCCTGCTTCCAGCGCGCCAGCGTGAAGCCCGGCCGGAGCTTCAGGAATTCCTGCATTCTGCGTTGGCCTTCGCTCTCATCGCCTGCGTAAGCGTAAGCGATCGCCATCAGCCGCAACGTGTTGTCGTAGGCGCGATTGGCCTCAAGTGATCGCTGTAGCCAGGCCAGCGCAGCGCCATGGTCACCCATATGCAGCGTGCCAAGACCCGCCCAATAGCACCAGATGTAGAGCGCGAAATCCGTTGGGCTCAACGCAATGGCGGCTTTGATATGCCCTTCCGTTTGCTGGGCCAATCCCACGTCGATCTTGGTGCGGCCCAACTCGGCATGGGCGTTTGCAAAGTACGGATCGTGCTCCAGGGCCTTCTCGAACGCGACGATCGCTTGGGCAAAGTCACCACGCGCGCGCAGGAGACCCCCGCGACTGAGATAAGCGCCGGCATTGTCGGGCTCGAGCTTGATTGCGCGATTGATAGCGGCCTCGGCTTTTGTGATCCGCTCCATCCGCTCGGCCTTGGGTGCCCAGCCATTCAGAATGTGGTCTGTCATCGCGCGCGTATAATTGACCAGGCCGACGACATAGTCGGGCTCCGCCCGAATCGCTTTCTCGAACAAATCGATCGCTTGCGCATTTGTTTGCGCGCTGCGCTCATTGTTCATCAGCCAGCGGCCGAGCATGGTCCAGTGGGGAGCCCCGGGCTTGGCCGGTAGCGGGCGCTGCACCTCGGCGCGGAGGATCTCCGCCACCAGGCTTCGCCCCACGCGCGCGGCCGTGCGGGGCCGCGCTCCAGACTCGATGGACGAATAATCGAATGTTCCCACCCAAACCTGTCGAGCCAGACCCGCATCGACAAGCTGGACGTTGAGATGGATCGTGGAGCCATCAAGGGCGGCACTGGTCTTGACGATATAGCGCGCTTCATCAGCTCGGCTTTGCCTCCCTCGTGCAAGCTCGAGAATATCAGCATGTCGGACATCGGGCTTGAAGCCACGCGGTGCACGCCAGATACCCGCGCCGATCTCATCCACAAGCCCCGCCACCAGCTTATCGGCATCAGCGCCCGACGCCTTCACGGGTGTCATCACGATCGATGGCATTGCCATCATAGTGGGCTCCGCCGATCGCCCCGACCATGCCCAGACCAGCCAGCCCACCACGCCGATCACAGCCATCGCCCCAGCTGCGAATGCCAGCCATCTCTGACCGAGCTCGCGGATCCATCGCGCCGCGGCTGTGGCTGGCCGTGCGTTCGTAGATGGCTTGCCGATCACATTATTCGGATGAGCATCATCGGACGGCATGTCCGGGACAGCCACCACTGAAGCCGCGAACAGATAGCCTCGCCGGGGAACCGTGCGGATGACGGCGTGGTTCGTCTGCCCTAGCGCCTCGCGGATTTCCCTGATGCACTGGGCAACGGAATTGACGTTCGTCTGTTTGGGATTTTCCCAACAGGACTCTATGAGATCTGCGTTCGAGATCACCTTGCCAGGATGCCGCGCCAGATAAGCAAGCACCTTCAGGCACTGCGGCCGGAGGGTGATGAGCTCACCTTTTCGCTTCAGTTGCGGCTCATCCGACAGCTCCAAGGTGAAAGCGTCAAAGCGCAATGCCCCCATCGCAATTTCATCCATCACCAGTAACCCCATGCGACAATAGCAATTTCAGAACACCTTCAGCAAGGATCAGCACATCGCCGTTGCGATATGCCGACCGTGTCCGTAGGCCGTATCCTGCGGGGGCCAAACTGGTTCCGGTGACGGCAAGTATGACTAGGGCTGCGGGGGCTTCTGAACGCATTGCCATCAATCTCCCAGGCCTCCCTGACCAGCAGGCGTTCGGGTGAGCATCGCTCATTGCCGTCACCGGGATGCGACTCCCGCAGCCAAAAACATCTTAAGCCCGCAACGGGCGTCGGAGGATCGGGATGAGAAAAGTTGTTGCCTGCTGTGGATGTCTTCTGTTCCTTCTTGGGTTCCTTCTTGGCACTGCAGCGCTCGACACCGCTGCGGCGCAGTCATCATGCCGGGGCTTCTTCAACCAATGCTCGGCACGCTGTGCAAACAACCCCAAGGGGGAATCCAAGGCAAAGTGCACGGCCGACCACTGCTCACCCAAGCTTTCCACTTGCCGTCGTACGGGCTGCTGGACCGAAGGGGCGCAATACGGCGGGCAAACCCATTGTAAGCTTGCAAAATAATTTGGGCATCGAGCGCCAATGTGGTCAGGCGCGCATTTCTCATGCGATGCAGCGCCACCACTAGGCAGCCTGGATCATTTTCCGTACTGACGATAGCGGGCGTGGAAGCGCGGCCGACCGGCCGCGCGTTCTGCTTCCTCCTAGGCATGATCAAATGCTGATCGCGCGTCATCAACGGCCCATCTGGTATTGCCGCTTATGATCGATGCCGTAGCGGCGGCCACGCCCGCGCGACAACGGCTACACAATGCAAACCAATTCGGCGAAAGAGCTCAGCTTGCCCTGCATGACCGCCAGACGCACGTCTGGGCCAACGGCTTCGGCGCGCCCACCTTCGGCGTGCTCCGCGAGTTGAAGCAACCGAACGGCAATCAAGCGAGATCAAGGTCTCGGGAACGCCCAAGCTAATCTTCTTTTGACTTCCGCGGCCGAGCCGGTGCGTTCCGCGCACCGCCGTACGATCCTGAGATTGGCATTAATCTCGCCGTCACCATGTCCAATGACTTGTGTTCGAGCGTGACAATGCGCAACGAACTCCTAAGTGGTTCTCACATAGCGTCGAGAGGCATAGACGGAAATCCATTTGCTCTGACAACTCGTGGCCGTGGGCAGAACAATGTGGAAGTCGCGCCGGCTGCTTACCATCGTTCTCGCCGCTGCCGTTGGCGGCATCATCGCGCTCGCGCTTCTGCCCTATTTTCTTGCCTTCGTCGTTGCGCCGAACACCATTCGCGACTGGGCCGACAGGGCGGTTCAATCCGAGCGGCCGTTCATCGCCCACTGGCTGCTCCGTCCGCTCGCCAATGCCGGCGACCCGATCGCCCAGAACAACCTCGCCGTCCTCATCTATCGCCAGGCTCGATCGGCTGATGAGCTTCGGGTCGCGGAGCAACTACTGCACGGCGCGGCGGCAAATGGCCTTCCGCGCGCCAAGCTAAATCTCGTCACGGTCCAGTACGGCCGCTGCCGCTTCAACACCAGCAACAACGCACGTGCCTCGCTGATGCTGCGCGATCTCGCCGGTGAGGGCGACATGGTCGCCGCCTCGCAGCTGCTCGATTGCCTCTATTTCATTGAGGCCCGCCAAAAGATCGCCGATGTGACCGAGACGCTGACAGCGGTCGCTGACGACATCCTGGCAGCGGGCTCACCCGACCTGTTGCTCAAGGCCGGCCGGACCATTCTCGATTTCGCACGCACGACGCGCCAGCCGAGCACCGACCAGGAGCGCGCTGACTACGACCGCGCCGTGGCGCCGCTCATCGAAAAGTCAAAGCAGCTGCTGTTTGCTGCCGCCGGGCGCGGCCGGCCTGAAGCCTACGAATGGATCGGTGCCATTTCGCAGGAGTTCTCCGGTTACCTTGGGAACGACGCGATGTCCGTGGCCATTCGCGCGCGAACGCATTCACAGTGGGTGGGCACTGCTGCTGCAGTGGGTGACTGGAATACGGTCTGCCGGATGGCCGAGGACAGCCTCTCGCGCATCCGCAGCAGGCCCAAGACGAGTGCCGAGCAATACAACTCCGCCGTCGATGAGGCTCACGACTGCCTCGATCGGCGGCCGCCCCGGTCCGTACGGAGGTTTGACAAGATTTATCTCGCGTACCAGCCGCGCACCCTCAAGGAGCCGGTGCCGCCACCGACTTGGCACGCCGTCAAGCGGCTGCTCGAGGAAGTGCGTTTCATCAAGTCCCTCAATCCATGAGACCGCGGAACCAGTCGGAGCAGCGCCATGAGTGATGCGATCAGGCTTGCCGTCGCGACGCTCGCCGTAGTGTGCGTCGCCGCGCTATTGTTCATGGCGCTCGTGCCGTCGCACCCGCTCGGCGCTGAGCATGGCCGCGCACGGGCGCTGCTTGCCAACAACGATATCGCCGAGGCGGCGGAGATCTATGCGCGCCTCGGCGAGAGCGATGATGCGGTCGCGCTCAACAACCTCGCGGTGCTCAAGTATCGCGGCAAGGGCGTCGACAGGGACGGCGCGGAGGCTGCGCGGCTGTTCGGGCGCGCGGCCCGGCTCGGCCTGGTGCGAGCTCGGCTCAACATTCTGCTTGCCACCACATACGCCTGCCGGAACTCGGGGCGCGACAACAACCGGCGTCGCGCGGGTGAGCTCGAGGCGTTGATCGCGGCCGGTGATCGCCTCGCTGCCTCGTACCTCGAGGATTGCCTAGCCAAGGCGGATGGACAGACTTCGGGTCGGGTGATCGAAGTCGACAATCCCGGTGAGCGCTTGATCGAGGCTGCCCGCATCGCGACCGCCGGCGGGGATCCCGACGAGCATTTGCACGCGGGCTTCAAGCTGGCGACGGTGGTCACCCGCGCCGCCGCCGGCGAAGTTGATGCTTCTGGGCTCCGCAACATCTTCCCGAAGCTCGCCGAGGCGGCTATGCAGCACTTCGCGGCGGCCGAGGCAGCGGGCGAGATCTCCGCGCTCCTCGGTTACAGCCAGCTCTCGAGGCTAGGTGACAGTCTAGGCGGCGGCGCACTCGCTGCGCGCATCCGGGAGAGGTCTGAGGACGGCTGGCTGGAGGCGGCCGCCGACCGTGGGCACACGCGCAGCGCCTGCCGCCGAGCATCGCGCATTATCCGCAGCTGGCGGAACGTTATGAAGTCGCCCGAGCCAAAGATACCTCGCAATGCCGAGGTCGCGCGCTTCCAGGAATTCACGGGGCTGTGCCGCAAGACGCCGATCCCACCCGGATACGCCCACAATGCCGGTCGCTCGCCAGCTGACAGGCTCGCTGCCGAGCGCGCCTACAACCGCCGCTTCGACCGCTGGATGAAAGAGGACGCCTTCGTCATCACGACGCCCGATTACCCGAACTTCGAGCACGACTACATGGAAGCCGTCGAGACGCGCGGCCAACTAACCCTGCTCGCGCGAGAAGGCCTCGAACTCGCCAGAGCCAACGCGCCGCTTGGAGGAAAGTAACGGGAGACAGGCCTTGGTTTGCAGTAGTGAAACTCAACTAGGGTGCCATGCGCGCGGTTGGCTGACAGCGAGGATATCGACGCGCGCATAGAGGCCGGGGCTGCTGGCGTTCCTTGACACGACCAAAGCAGTTGCGTGACCGATCTGCCTCGGGACTTGTCCTCCGCGAAGAAGCGTTCGAGCGCGTCGGCGAGAATATCGGGCTGCTCCTCGGGAACCTGGTGGCCGCAGTCGGGAATGACAATGCCGCGCACGTTTGTTGCGACCCGTCGCAGTGATTGTTCGGGCTCGGTGCCGCGGCTGCGCGAATGCGGGTAGTCCACGCCGCCGCCGATCGCGAGCACTGGCATCGCAAGCGGGCCGTTTGCTGCGATCTCGGCCACGTTGTCCGCGGCGTCGCGTTCGAAAGCACGGTAGAATTCAAAGCTCGCCCGCATCGCTCCTGGTTGGCGGTAGGTGCGCAGATATTCCGCCACGTCGTCCGGCCCCGTCGCATCCGGCCGGAACGCGAAGGTACGATAGAACAAGCCGAGATAGATGTCCTCGCGGCGTTGCACCTGTGCTTCCGGCAGATCCGGCGTCTTATGGAAATGGTGGTGCCAACGCAGGCCGCCTCGGCTGAAGTCGCCGCCGTCGCCGGGAATAACATCCATGATCGCCAAGCGGCGAACGGCCGCCCGGTGGGCGGTCGCTAGCGCGATGCGGTTGGGCCGCCCCAGTCGTGACCGGCTAGATAAAACTGGCGGTGGCCGAGCTTGTCGTGGACCAAACCCTAAATGTCTGCGCGACCGACCGCTTCCCGCCGTCACGTAGTGTAGTACGGCACTCCGACATCGGCATAGCCATGCGCCGCGGCCTGTACCTCGGTCATCTCATCCTCCTGTCTTTGGCCAGCTGAGCATTGGCGACAGCCAGGGTGCGATGCTCGGAACATAATGATGGCGCTCAGCGCTTCGCTAAACACTCCAGACTTCTCCAAGAAACCGCAGCCAGTTCTCGCCGAGGACACCGCGAATGCGGGTCTCGCTCCAGCCGCGCCGCTCCATTGCCTGAGTGAGATTAGGATATTGCGCGAGATTCTCTAGTCCGGCGATTAATGGCGCGGTCCCGCGCGAGGGTACCATACGGCGTGCATAACCCTTGTCGTGCCGGAGCCAATCGAAGAAGGCCTCGTCCTGATCCTGGGTGAAGTCGGTGCCGATGCCGATATTACCTTCGCCGCACACGTTGATCATGTACTCGAACATGTCGATGCAGTCGTCGAGCGTCGAGGCGCCGCCTTTCGGCATGAATGGCGCGTAGGTGGCGACGCCGACGAAGCCGCCTTTGTTGACGATCGTGCGGAGCTGCTCGTCGGTCTTGTTGCGCGGGTGATCGAGGAGGCCGGTCGGACAGACGTGCGAATAGGCGCAAGGGCGCGCCGAGTACTTGATTGCGTCATCGGCGGTCTTGGAGCCGACGTGCGATAGATCGACGAGGATCCCGAGCCGGTTCATTTCTGATATGACTTCGCGGCCGAAGCCCGAGAGACCGCCATCGTTCTCCTCCCAGCAGCCGCTGCCGACGAGGTTCTGCGTATTGTAGGTGATCTGGATGACGCCGACGCCGAGTTCCTTGAACAGGGGCAGCGTATCGAGGCGGTCTTCGAGTGCGGCGGTGTTCTGAAAGCCGAGGATGATCCCGACCTTCTCGGCTTCCTTGGCGCGCTTGATATCGGCCGTCGTCTTCACCGGCATGATCAGGTCGCTGTGCTCGTGCAGCCATCGCTTCCAGTTGGCGATGTTCTGCATAGTACTGCGCGTATTCTCCCAGACGCAGCACGTGCAATTGGCTGCGGTGAGACCACCGCGCTGCATGTGCTCGAAGACGCTGCGGCTCCAGCGCGAGACGACGAGACCGTCGATGACGATGGAGCGAGAATGGATGTTTGATGTCATGGCTAAGACTCGTCAGCAGATGATGGGTAGGCGGCTTAGGCTACCGTTGCCGCAATTTCGTCCGATGTCAGGAACTTCACCGAGCGCGATTTGAGGTACTGGAGATGCCGCGCCAGCATGCGGAGGCGACCGGGGTGGCCGATCAGCTCGACATGCAGCGTCAGGTGATAGAAGGCGCCTGGCCACTCCATGAGGCCGTCGAATTCGTCCTGCCAGATGGTCTGCACATCACCGGCGACGCGGATCGTGCGCGCGACCTCGCCGCCATAAACGAAGTACGGCGCATCCGCGAGATGCCACTGGACCGGCAGCTCAACGACGGATGTCGGCTTGCCGTTCTGCTGATGGCGATACGGGCGAACGCGATCGTGGAAGTTGGTCGAGACCTTGACGCCGTGGTCGAGCAGAAGCTGGAGCGTGCGCGGACTCCATTCCCAGGATGCCGAGCGCCACGTGGTCGGCCTCACGCCCGTGATCTTCTCCAGCGCTTCGATGCCGCGGACCAGCTCGGGTTCCTCTTCCTCGGGCTTGATGACGAGCACTGACCGATGACCGTAAGTGTGGCTCGCGATCTCGTGGTCGTGCTTCGCGATCTCCTTGACGGCCTCGGGATAGCGCTCGGCCGTGATGCCGGGAATGAAGAAGGTCGTGCGGATCTTGTTCTCATCCAGCAGGGCCAGCAGTGGTGCCAGACCTTCGCGGATCGCGAACGTACCGTGCGAAAGCAGCACCGGGCGCCGGATGTTGTCCGGATTGCGTCCGAGCCAGCTGGCTTCGGCATCGAGGCAAATGCCGATCACTACGGGAAAATCGTTGGCCATTTCCTTTGAGCTCCATTCCACTTTTTGTTGAGTTTGGGTTCTGGCGCGCGTAGCGCGTCAGGAGGGCACGAGCGCTTTCAGCGCGGCATCGACATCGTTTGCGTGCGGGAGCGAAAGCAGCCCATCGAGTGCCGCATCGGTTGCAGCAGGCGCGAGGACGCCCGTAGCGCAATCCTTGAATTTTCGTGCTAGGTCGGCGTCGGACATGGGCGCCTGCGGATGGCCGCTTGGAAACACCACAGTGTGCTCGAGCGTCCTGCCGCCGGTGAGCGTCAGGCGGAGGCGGCAACGCTCCTCACCCGAGGCAGGAGCCAGGTTCGCGGGGATCTCAGGATCCAGATGCATGAAAACCTTCGGCCAGAAAGCGATAAGCTCCGGATCAGCCAAGGCTTCGAGCGTGAAGTCTGCGAGATCGGCACTCCCACGACAGGCGGCAGCAGCCAGACAATGGTTCAGGCTGAAGCGGCCTTCCATCTCGTCGCGGGGGACTTCGTACATGAGATTTTTCTGGACGACGGTCGATACGTAGGTGTCGACGCGCTCGATGTCGCGCGCCGCAGTACCGGAGCTCTGCCGTAGGTGAAGCATGGCATCGATCGGTCGGTGCGCGCTCGCGCAGCAGGGATAGGCCTTGATCCAGGCACCCGGCTCGGCCAGCGCCGGCGGACCTTTCAAGCGCTCTTCGGCGACCCTGAAGCCCGGCATGCCTTCTGCACCGAACAGTGTTTCGAACGACCATGGTCCTTCGAAGATTTCCGGTGCAGCAGTCAAACCCTGCTCGGCGAAAGATGCCGCCAGAATACCGGCCTGCGCGGCGATGCCCGCGTGCGTCGGCTTCATCTGCGTGCCGAACTGCAGCTTGCTGCCGCTCGAGAAACTCGTGGCCGTGCTGATCGCCCGCGCTGCGCCGGCCGTATCGAGACCTAGGAGGCGGGCGCATCCGGCCGCGGCTGCGGGCGCGCCGAGCGTCAGCGTCGTATGCCAGCCGCGAGAATAGTGCGGGTAGTTCACTGCGGCGGCGAGCGCGTTCATCACGTCGAACGAGATCGCGAGTGCATCGAGCACCTGCGCACCCGATGCCTTGCGTTCCTGTGCGAGGGCTAGGAGAGCGGGTACGAACACGGCGCTCGCGTGCGCTGCCGCCGTCTCCAGAACATCGTCGTAGTCGAGCGCGTGCGCTGCGGTGGCGTTCACCATCGCCGCCCAGGGCGCAGCTGTGTGCTCGAGCGAGACGAGATCGACAGCAGTTCCGCTTTGCCAGCGCGACAAGGTGGCGGAGATCGTGCGGGCCGCAGCGTCGTTCCTCCCCGCAATCATGCAGGCACATGTATCGATCACCGCACGCAGCGCCGACTGCTGGACTTCCGCTGGCCAAATGCGGGAGGCTTCAGCCGTATGCCGGGCGAGCGCCGTGGTGATCGTCATGCGGATGCCTTCGCTGAACTGAAGTCGAACTTGGGCCATCTGTCGAGGTCGCCGGCAAAGTGGCAGCGGGACTTCTGTCCATTGCCGCAATCGACGATCGGCGGTGCGACGGTGCCGCATATTTCCTCCGCCATGGGGCAGCGCGTGTGGAACCGGCATGCTTTCGGCGGCCTGACGGGAGAGGGGATGTCGCCCGTCAGTGGTGCCGACGTTCGCCGCCGCGCGACGATGGGGTCGGCCAGCGGGCAGGCTTCGAGAAGTGCCGTCGTATAGGGATGTCGCGGGCGCTCGAATATCTGCTCGGTCGGGCCCTCCTCGACCACATGTCCGAGGTACATGACGACGACGCGCTCGCAGAAGGAGCGCACGACGCCGAGGTCATGCGTGATGAACAGATAGCTGAGACCGAGATCGGTGCGCAGCTTCTGCAGAAGCGCAAGAATCTGAGCGCGTATCGAGATGTCGAGAGCAGAGACCGCTTCGTCGGCGACGATCAGAGACGGCCGCAGTGCAATCGCGCGGGCGATGCAGATGCGCTGGCGCTGTCCGCCGGAGAACTGATGCGGATAGCGGCCCAGATAGCTTTCGCCCGGGCTGAGACCGACAAGATTGAGCAGGCGGACTACTTCGGCGCGGATCTCGCTGCGCGGCACGATGCCATGTATGCGCAGCGGCTGGGCAAGCGTCTGCAGGACTGTCTTGCGCGGATTGAGTGAGTCGAACGGATCCTGGAAGATCATCTGGATGGCACGGCGATAGGCGCGCATCTCCTGTGCCGACCGGGCGCCGCGCACATCCTTTCCGCGGAAGCGTATGGTGCCGGCGGTCGGTTGATTGAGCCCGAGAACCGACCGCGCCAGTGTCGTCTTCCCGCATCCGCTTTCGCCGACGACGGCGACGATCTCGCCTGGCTCGACGCTGAGGTCGACGCCGTCGACCGCGTGCACGACTGCGCGCGGACCGCTGAACCATCCCCCGCCGACGGGGAAGTGCACTTCCAGATCCTGGATCTCAAGGAGCGCCGACACGTGCAGCCTCCTCATAGAGCCAGCAACGAGCAGAGGCGCCCGGGGCGATGTCGAAGTTGGGCGGCGCTTCTTCCGAGCATCGCGCCATGCGCTCGCGGCAGCGCGGATGGAAGCGGCAGCCCGGCGGCGGTGTGATGAGATTGGGCGGTTGGCCATCGATGGGCGCGAGCTTCTCGATGCGTCGATCGGGCGAGAGCGTCGAGCTGAGCAACGCGCGCGTATAGGGATGGCGCGGATTGGCGAAGATGCCGTAGACATCGCCTTCCTCGACGATCCGCCCCGCATACATGACGTAGACGCGATCGCAATACTCGGCGACGAGGCCGAGGTCGTGCGTGATCAGCAGCATCGACGAGGAGAGCTCGCCGCGGAGCTTTGCCAGCAGCCGCATGATCTGCGCCTGGATCGTGACGTCGAGCGCGGTTGTCGGCTCGTCGGCGATCAGAAGCGTCGGCTTCGACGAGATCGCCATCGCGATCAGCACGCGCTGGCGCATGCCGCCCGAGAGTTGATGGGGAAAGTACTCGATGACCGTTGCTGCAGCCGGAATGCCGACGCGCTCCAATGCTTCGAGCGCAGTTCGCCGTGCCTCGCTGCTGCCGACGCGCTGATGCAGCATGATGGCTTCGACGATCTGCTCGCCGACACGCATCAGCGGATTGAGAAACGTCATCGGGTCCTGGAAGACCATCGCCAGGCGGCCGCCGCGCACCGCGCGCATCTCCCGCTCGGAGAGGGAGAGAAGATCAGCGCCATCGAAGTTCACGCTGCCGGAAACGATCTGGCCCGGAGGGCGCACCAGCCGCATCAGGGAGAGCGCCGTCATGCTCTTGCCGCAGCCGGATTCGCCGACGAGTGCGACGGCCTCGCCGTGACCAATGTGGAGCGACACACCATCGACGGCCTGTACTGTGCCGCTGTCGGTAAACAGCTTCGTGACGAGGTTCGTGGCAGTCAGAAGCGGCTTGCTCATCACCGCCCCCGGGCCCTGGGATTGAGGACGTCGGTGAGGCCGTCACCAACCAGGTTGAGGCTCAGCACGGCGAGGAAGATGAACATCCCGGGAAAGGCCGTCGTCCACCAGGCCGAGCGCATGATCTGTTGCGCCTCCTGCAGCATCTGTCCAAGGCTCGCCTTGGTCGGATCGCCGAGGCCGAGATAGCTCAATCCGGCTTCCAAAAGCATGGCCTGTCCAACCATCAGTGTCGCGTTGACGACCACCGGGCCGAGCGCGTTCGGCAGGATCTCGCCGAAGATCAGGCTCGTGCGCGACGCGCCGGCGACGCGGGCGGCATCGACGAATTGGCGCGAGCGCAGGCTCAGGAACTCGCCGCGGACGAGGCGCGCGATCTCGGGCCAGCTCAGCACCGCGATGGCGATCAGGATGTTGAAAATACTCGCGCCAAAGAAGGCGACCAGCAGCACGGCGAGGAAGAAGCGCGGAATGACCTGGAAGATCTCGGTCAGGCGCATGAGCAGTGCGTCGATACTGCGACCGAAGAATCCCGCGAGTCCCCCGATCACGACGCCAAGGAACGTGGATATGGTCGCAGCGCCGAAGCCGACCATGAGCGATACGCTCAAGCCGGCGGCGGCACGGGCAAAGACATCGCGGCCGAGTTCGTCGGTGCCCATGAGGTGAACGAGGCTGGGCGGCGCCATGCTGGGCCCGACATCGATGCGCCCGGCTTCGAAGCGCAACAGCATCGGCGCCACGATGGCGAGCGCGAACAGCACGACAAGAACGACTGCGCCGACTACCGATCCGCGATTCCGGCTGAAGATGCGCCACCAGCTTGGCTCAGCCGGTATGTGGGTGATCGTTGTCATGGGCCTACCGGTAGACCACGCGCGGATCGACCAGCGCATACACGACGTCGGTGATGACGTTTGCGCAGATCACCATCACCGAAAGCACGGTGAAAAGTCCCATGAGAACGGGATAATCGCGCGCGCCGACGGCCTCGTAGAGCAGGCGGCCCATGCCCGGCCACGCGAATACGGTCTCGGTCAGCACGGAGCCCGCAAGCATGAAGCCGAAGTTGAGACCGATCACCGTGACGACCGGAAGGATGGCGTTGCGCAGCGCGTGCCGATAGACGACCCGTCCCTCCGCGACGCCCTTGGCGCGCGCTGTCGTGATGAAGTCGAGCGCCAGCACCTCCTGCATCTTGATCCGGGTCAGGCGATAGATCAGCGCGAGGTGATAGAAGCTGTAGGTGATGGCCGGCAGCACGAGATGGTGCGCGACGTCGAGAATGCGGCCGAACCCCTGCGACGGCGCACGCAGGCTGTACATGCCCTGGGTGGGGAACCATGCCAGATGCAGCGCGAAGATGACGAGCATGATCTGCCCGAGCCAGAACACTGGCATCGAGTATCCAGCGAGCGACACGAAGGTTGCTGTATAGTCCCCCACCGAGTAGGGCCGGCGCGCAGCGAACACGCCGAGCAGGATGCCGATGAGGCTCGAGAAGAACAGCGCCGTGCCCATCAGCAGCAGCGTCGCCGGCATCCGCCCGAGAATGAGCGAGAGCACCGGCTCTCGGTAGCGCAGCGAGTAGCCGAGATCGAATTGCACGATCTTGCTGATGTAGGTGACGAACTGCTGCCACAGCGGCTGATCGAGACCGAACTCACGGCGCAGACCTTCGATGTATTCCGGCGTGGCATCCGCGCCGCCGATGAGGATGTCCACCGGATCGCCCGGCGCGGCATGAATGAGCGCGAAGTTGATGAGGATGATCACGAACATGATCGGAACCGCCTGGAGAAGGCGGCCACCGACATAGATCAGGAGCGACTTGGTCGGCACTCGTCACCTGTTCGTGCTGCGTGCGGCGACCTCACTTGATCTCGTAAGCGCTTTCGCGGGACTCGATGTAGCCCTGCGGACCGGTGACCACGTCCTTGAACTTCGCCGAGGCGGCATGGATCGCCGGGAGCTCGAACAAGGGAAGCGCCGGCAGATCGTGCATGAGTATCTTCTGGATGTCGCGCCACATGGCCGCGCGCTTGGCGACATCCGCCTCCTTGAACTCGGTATCGAAGATCGCGTCCACTTCGGGGTTCGAGTAGCCCATGCCGTTGACGAACGGCACCTTGAGGATCTGCTTCGTGTGATACCGCGCGGTAACGGCGAACGTGGGGTCGGGACCGGTCGTGAAGAGCTGCATCGCCAGATCGAATTCCCACTGGCGGAACACGCGATCAGTGAACGAGGCGCGATCGAAGACCTGAACCGTCACGTCGATGCCGAGGTCGCGCAGGTTGTCCTTGATGATCTCGGCGCCGCGGCCTTCGTAGTCGCGTCCAGCGGCCCAGAACAGGCGCAGCGGGAACCTCTTGCCGTCTGCGCCGCGGGGGAACCCTGCCTCGTCGAGGAGCTTGTTGGCGAGTGCGGGATCGAGCTTGTAGTCGTACTCATCCGTAAACGCCCAGGCGACGTTACTTGAAACGTGGCTGCGCGCGACCTTGGCCTCGCCGAAGAGCGCTCGCTGATTGATGGTCTCGCGGTTGATCGCATGGGCCAGCGCCTGGCGGACCTTTACGTTCTTCAGGACCGAGTGGCGATGGTTCATGAGCATCAGGCCGTTGGTACCCGCTGCATCGCCTCGGCTGAGGAGCTGGAAGCGCTTGTCCTTGCGCAGCTTGGCAACCTGATCATAGGGAACGATGTACCAGTGCAGGAAGTCGACTTCGCCGCGCTCGAAGGCAAGGAAACGCGCGGCCGCGTCCGGCATGATCTGTAGCACCAGACGATCGAGATACGGCTTGCCCTCCTTCCAGTACTGATCGTTGCGGACGAGCTCGACGTGGCTGCCACGCTGCCAGCGCACGAACTTGAACGGTCCGCTGCCGATCGGGGCCTGGTTGGCCGCATTGGTTTTCGGGTCTTTGCCCTCATAGACGTGCTTCGGCATGATGAAGGCGCCGCTCGCGAGCGGGCTCGCCAGCACCGAGAGGAACGGCACGTAAGGCGCTTTCAGCGTGAAGACGAAGGTGTACTTTCCTGTCGCCTTGGCGGAGGCGACGTTGTTCCACCAGGTCCCGGCGCGGGGATGGTTTTTCGAGATCAGCTCGTTGAAGCTGTACTCGACATCGTCCGAGGTGAGCGGCTTGCCATCGTGCCACTTCGCGTTCTCGACGATCTCGAAGGTGTAGACCAGACCATCGGGCGAGACCGTCCAGCTCTTCGCGAGATCGGGAATGATGCCGAGCTTCTCATCCAGCAGGACGAGGGTGTTGTAGACGTTGGAGACGGTCGTGAACGTCGGCGTGTCGGTCGTTAGATGCGGCGCCAGCGCCTGTGGCTCGTTCTCGAGAGCGACGATGAGCGTGCCGCCGCGCTTCGGAGTTTGAGCCTCCGCTGGCGGAACACCGACCGAAAAGGCGGCAAACACTGCGGATGCGATGGCAATCGTACGAAGGCGGGCAATCATTTCATCCACTCCGTTGCATCGCGGGACGCGCCACGGCGACGGTGTCGCCACCTGTCAAAGATGCAGTGCACTCAGTGTCGCGGTTTGCTCCGCACCGACGCCTTCTTGACTGGTGGCGACACTGCCACCACTACGCCTGTTTGCGTTCCGACCGCGGTGGATAGCCATAGCGCCCCCGGTAGGCCCTTGAGAAGTGCGCGGCACTGTTGAAGCCGCTCGCAACTGCCACCTCGAGCACCGAGAGCGACGTCTGCCGCAGCAGCATGCGCGCCCGCTCGAGGCGAAGAGAGGCCGTGTGCTGACCGATCGTGCAGCCGAGATTGCTCTGGAACAGGCGCTCGAGTTGACGCACGGAAATTCCGGCCGACTCGGCGAGGTTTCGCCGGCTCGGCGCGTCCTCGGGCGCGGCCTCGAGATGCTCGAGGACGCTGAGAAGTGGGGCATGGCTGACCCCGTACCGGTCGCGGAGCGACATGCGCTGCGGCTCCGGGCTCAGCCCCAATCGCGTGTGCAGGAACCATTCGCTGACTGCACTCACCAACTCACGCCCGTGACGTCGGCTGATCAGGGAAAGCATCATGTCGAAGGCAGCCGTACCACCGGCACTGGTGCAGCGATTGCGATCGATTTCGTAACGCGTGCTGGTGACCGCGTGGTTCGGGAAGCTCTCGCGGAACGCTGGTATGTATTCCCAGTGCATCGTGCAATGGTAGCCATCGAGAAGGCCGGCCCGGCCGAGAATAACCGGTCCACCGGCGACGCCACCCATGCGCGTGCCGCGGCGGCTCTGCGCTCTCAGCCACGCGAGCGTCGCAGCCGAATTGAAGAGCGTAGGATTGCCGCCCGCGCAGATGAAGAGATCGTCCACGTCGAGCGGGGTCTCGAGACCCTGATCCGGCACTATGGCCACGCCATTGGAGGCAGCGACAGGCTTGCCGTCGGGCGAAGCATGCTTCCAGCGATAGAGTTCGCGACCCGAGAGGGTATTCGCCGCGCGATAGGGCTCCATGGCGCAGCTGTAGCTCATGAGGGCGAAGCCTGGCACGAGCAGAAAGCCGATGCGGTAGGGCTCCGCCTCCGCAGCGGCAGCGCCGGAACCGTTCGAGGCGGGATCCTTTCGGGGCGCGCCCCGCCTCCTGAGAGAGTCGCTCTTGCTCAAGAAAAAGTCGCTCTGGGTCATGACCGTCCAGCGGATCGTGCCAGATTTGCGCTCCGTGACAAGCCCGCTTTCCATGCGGTCTGCCCAAACCCGAGCCTCCAGCCATGCAATACTCGCTTGCGGCGCTCCTCCGAAATGCGCTTTCGGGCAATACCCACTGGTCGCCGGCTTGGCGTGATCCCCAGCCCAAGCCTTCCTACGACACCATCATCATCGGTGGTGGTGGGCATGGTCTGGCTACGGCCTATTTTCTGGCCAAGGAGCACGGGATCACGGACGTCGCGGTCCTGGAGAAGGCCTACATCGGCTCCGGTAATGTCGGCCGCAACACGACAATCATCCGCTCCAACTATCTGCTGCCGGGCAACACGCCGTTCTACGAGTGGTCGCTTAAGCTCTGGGAAGGGCTGGAGCAGGACATCAATTTCAACGCCATGGTGTCTCAGCGCGGCGTGTTGAACCTGTTTCATTCCGACGGCCAGCGCGATGCGTTCGCGCGCCGCGGCAATGCCATGCGCCTGAATGGCGTCGATGCCGAGCTGCTCGGCCCCAATGAGGTGCGACGGCTGCATCCGCTGCTTGATCTCGATAATCCGCGCTTTCCCGTCAAAGGCGGTCTTCTCCAGCGCCGCGGCGGCACCGTCCGCCACGACGCGGTCGCCTGGGGCTATGCGCGCGCCGCGGATCGTCGCGGCGTCGATATCATCCAGAACTGCGAGGTCACCGGACTACGTATCGAGAGCGGCCGGATCATCGGCGTCGAGACCACGCGCGGCACGATCCACGCAAAGCGAATAGGGCTGGCGGTGGCCGGCAACTCGTCGCGGCTCGCGGCGATGGCGGGCATGCGCCTGCCGATTGAGAGCCATGTGCTCCAGGCTTTCGTCTCTGAGGGCGTGAAGCCGCTGATCGATCAGGTCGTCACGTTCGGGGCTGCGCACTTCTACATCAGCCAGTCCGACAAGGGCGGGCTGGTATTCGGCGGTGACATCGACGGCTACAATTCCTACGCACAGCGCGGGAGCCTGCCGATCGTCGAAGACGTGATGAGCTGTGCGCTGGCGCTCTTTCCATCGCTCGGCCGCCTACGCTACCTGCGCCAGTGGGGCGGCATCATGGATATGTCCATGGACGGCTCGCCCATCATCGACCGGACGCCGATCGAGGGCCTCTACCTCAACGCCGGCTGGTGCTACGGCGGCTTCAAGGCGACGCCGGCCTCGGGCTGGTGTTTCGCACACACGATAGCCACCGGCCAGCCGCACGCCTTCAATGCCGCCTATCGCCTAGACCGCTTCGCCAGCGGTCACGTCATCGACGAAGGTGGCAAGGGCGCCGTGCCGAACCTCCACTGAGAGAGATGTCCCGATGCGCCTGACCTGCCCTTACTGCGGATCGCGCGGCAACGACGAGTTCGTGTATCTCGGGAGCGCCGATCCCGTGCGCCCCTCGCACCATGACGCGCCAGCCGAACAGTGGACCGCGTATGTGTACGAGCGCACCAATCCTGCCGGCGCCCATCGCGAACTGTGGCACCACAGCTTCGGATGCCGTAGCTGGCTGATCGTGACGCGCGACACCCGCACGCACGAGGTGCTGAAGACCGAGCCGGCGCGCGACGCCGCCCATACCTCGTCAGAGGTCGCCGTCCCATGACACGCACGCTGCAACCAAACCGTCTCGCGGGTGGTGGACTGATCGATCGCGAACGCATCCTGCCGTTCACCTTCGACGGCAGGTCGTACCAGGGCCAAGCGGGCGATACGCTCGCCTCCGCGCTGCTGGCCAATGGCGTAACGCTCGTCGGTCGCTCATTCAAATATCATCGGCCTCGCGGCATCCTGTCGGCGGGACCCGAGGAGCCGAACGCGCTCGTCGAGCTGCGAACGGGCGCACGTCGAGAGCCCAATACGCGCGCTACGGTCGCCGAGCTTTATGACGGATTGACTGCCACGAGCCAGAACCGATGGCCGTCGCTCGCCTTCGACATGATGTCGGTGAACGGTCTCGCTGGGCCGCTCTTCAGCGCGGGCTTTTACTACAAGACATTCATGTGGCCCGCATCTTTCTGGGAGAAGGTCTACGAGCCGCTGATCCGGCGTGCGGCAGGACTAGGGCGCGCCGCTCGCGAAGCGGACCCCGACAAATACGACCGCTCGCATCTTTTCTGCGACGTTCTGGTGGTTGGCGGCGGCACTGCAGGACTCGCGGCTGCTCTCGCGGCGAGCCGCAGCGGTGCGCGCGTCGTCCTCTGCGAGCAGGATTTCCTGCTCGGCGGGCAAAGCCTCTCGTGCAACGATGAGATCGACGGGAAGCCCGCACGGTCGTGGGTGCAAGATGCGACTCGCGAGCTCGAGGCTGCGCGCCGCGTCCGCATTCTGACGCGCACCACCGCATTCGGGCTCTTCGATCACGGTGTCTGCGGCGCCGTCGAGCGTGTCAGCGATCACCTCGAAGCGCCGGCGCCGCACGCCGTCCGCCAGCGCTACTGGAAGATCGTCGCGCGCCGTATCGTGCTGGCGGCGGGTGCGATCGAACGGCCGATCGTTTTTCCGGGCAATGATCGGCCAGGCATCATGATGTCCAGCGCCGTCCGCAGCTACATCGAACGTTTCGCGGTGCTGCCGGGCCGCCGGGCCGTCGTCTTCACGGCCAACGACAGCGGTTATGCAACGGCGCAGGCCCTGAAGCGCGCAGGCGCCGAGGTCGCGGCTGTGGTCGATAGCCGGCCGAAATCTGTGCAGCGGGGTGCTGCCGAATCTGTGGATGCGCCCATCGTGCACGGCGGCGCGGTGACCGCCACGCGCGGGCGTCTGCAACTTCGCAAGATCGAGATCGTCGATGGCGACGGACGCAAGCGGGAGATCGATGCGGATCTTCTGGCGATGGGCGGCGGCTGGGATCCAGCAGTTCATTTGACGTGCCATCTCGGCGGTAAGCCGCAATGGAGCGACGAAATCGGGGCGTTCGTGCCGGGACGGTTGCCTGCTGAGATTGCCGTTGCAGGTGCTGCGGGCGGCCGGTTCACCATCGCAGGCGCTCTTGGTGACGGGCAGCGCGCCGGCAATGAGGCCGCGCGCAATTGCGGCTACGCCGCCAACGCCGATACCGTGTCCACAGTCGAAGCTGCCAGCGGCCCCGCCAACGGCGCGCCGTTTTGGCATCTCGGCCACGTTGCCAAGAAGTGCTTCGTCGATTTCCAGAACGACGTGACCGCTGCCGACATCTCTCTCGCGGCGTGCGAGGGCTATCGCTCGGTCGAGCATCTGAAACGCTATACAACCCTCGGCATGGCGACCGATCAGGGCAAAAGCTCAGGCGTCAACGGTCTGGCACTCTTGGCAGAGGCTACGAACCGCACGATTGCCGAGACCGGGACAACGACATACCGCCCGCCATTCACGCCCGTCGCGATCGGCGCTATCGCCGGATATGAGCGCGGCAAGGAATTTCGCCCTTCGCGATACACGCCGACGCACGACTGGGCGGCGGAGCGGGGTGCAGTGTTCGTCGAGGTGGGCCAGTGGTATCGCGCACAATGGTATCCGCGGCGTGGCGAGAAAGACTGGCTGGAGAGCGTCAATCGCGAGGCAACAGCCGTGCGAACCGCGGTCGGCATCTGCGATGTGTCGACGCTCGGCAAGATCGAAGTGACAGGCCCGGACAGTGGCCGATTGCTTGATCTCGTCTATGCCAACGCCATGTCCGGCCTGAAAGTCGGCCGTGTCCGCTATGGCGTCATGCTTCGCGAGGATGGCCACGTTTTCGATGATGGCACTGTCGCCCGCGTCGCACCCGATCGCTTCTTCCTCACAACCACGACCGCGCACGCCGAGGCTGTGC
The DNA here is from genome assembly GCF_900117415.1 of Hyphomicrobium sp. CS1BSMeth3. Classification (GTDB taxonomy): domain Bacteria; phylum Pseudomonadota; class Alphaproteobacteria; order Rhizobiales; family Hyphomicrobiaceae. The sequence goes on along the minus strand of NZ_FPEI01000004.1, from coordinate 479,243 downwards.
TGCGCCACATGGAATTCTGCCATCAGGTTCTCGCGCCCTCATTCGACGTATCCTTCATCGATGTCACCGATCGCTGGGCGCAACTTGCGATCGCCGGTCCGAAATCGCGGGAATTGCTCGGCAAGCTTCTCGGCAGTGGCTTCGACATGTCGTCCGAGAGCGTTCCCTACCTCTCGGTCTCGAAGCTGACGATCGGTGACGTACCGGCGCGGCTCTATAGGATTTCGTTCTCGGGCGAACTCGGTTACGAGCTCGGCATCCCCGCTGACTTCGCCGATGCTCTGGTCCGGCGTCTGGAGGAACTCGGCGAGCCGCTCGGCCTCACGCCCTACGGTACGGAGGCCATGACGGTGCTGCGAGTCGAGAAGGGCTTTGCCGCCTCGGGTGAGCTCAACGGCCAAACTACCGCGCGCGATCTCGGTCTCGCCGAGCTCATGTCGACGAAGAAGGACTACGTCGGTCGCGCCCTGATCGGCCGACCGGCATTCATCGACCCCGATCGGCCGATACTCGTGTCCTTTGCACCCGTCGACCATGCCGCGCCGCTGTCGGCCGGAAGTCACTTTCTCAATATCGGTGCGCCAGCAAGCCTTGAGAATGATCAGGGTTATATGACCTCGATCGTGTATTCGCCGACCTTCGGGCACTACATCGGGCTAGGCTTCCTCAAGCGCGGTCGCGAACGGATCGGATCGCGCGTGCGGGCTTACGACCCTGTCCGCAACCGCGATGTGGAAGTGGAGGTCGGGCACGCCTGCAGATTTGATCCATCGGGAGGCCGCGCACGTGCTTGAGCCCATTCTAGCGCGGCGGTCGGCACTCGCGACCGTTGCAATGCCGAGCCACCACGGTGCTGCCGGAACGCCCGGTGTTACGCTCACCGAGCTAGGTGGCTTGCGACTTGCGTCGCTGGCGGCTCGAGGCGCCGATATCGACGGCTTTCGTGCGGCGGTGGAACGTGAGTTCGGCGCGGCACTTCCGCTGCGCCCCGGTCGTAGCGCGCATGGCACGACGGCATTCGTCTGTTCTGGGCGCCATCAATGGCTGGTTGTCGGAGGCGCATCCGGCGAACTTCTGCCCAGGCTCGCTTCATGTGTCGGCGAGTCGGGCTACGTCACGGACCTCACGGGATCGCGCACGGTTGTGCGCATAAGTGGAACTCGCGCGCGCGATGGCCTGATGAAGCTATTGCCGATCGATCTTCACGAAGATGCATTCTGCGTCGGCTCTGCCGCCTCAACTGTGGCCGTCCGCATGCCTGTCCAGATTTGGCAGACCGACGAAGGCCCGACTTACGAGATTACCGCTTCCCGCTCGTATGGGCTGAGCCTTTGGAAGGCGTTGCTTGCTGCCTTCGCCGAGTACGGTTGTGAGACAGTGAGATAGCTCTCGCTCGGCCTGCTTGATGTGCCCCAAGGGCAGGCGGTCGCAACGTTCTTCATGCCGTTGTAGGTGACGACATCACGGACGAGGTCATTAGACCCAAGCTCGCCGCACTTGTTCGCTCAACTATCCACTGATGCTGCCGAAAGCTCGACGCGACGCTTCATCAAGCGGACGTAACGTTTGATGGAGTACGCGTCGCCGACTCCGTAGCGTCCGACTTCCGCTAGTGGGATTTTTCGTCAATGCACTGGATCTGCGAAAGGGCAGAGAAAGGCGGCATGGTCTTCGGATCGGAGCCAGGGCCGATGATCAAAGTTGGAATTTGCGCCTTTCGCCGATCCAGGAGAAGGGGTGTTCTCTCAGTCGGAGACTTTTCTAACGAACTCGGACTTCAAGCCCATGGAGCCAATTCCGGGGATCTTGCAATCGATGTCGTGATCGCCGTCGACGAGGCGAATGTTCCTGACTTTGGTTCCCACTTTGACCACGCTTGAAGATCCTTTGATCTTCAAATCCTTGATAACTGTCACGGTATCGCCGTCTCTGAGAACGGTACCGTGCGCGTCGCGCACGAGTCGTTCTTCGGCCCTGCCTTCCTCGCCGCTCTCCATATCCGACCATTCGTGGCCACACTCAGGGCAGCAAAACAGTCCGCTGTTTTCGTACGCGTAGGAGGACTGGCATTTCGGGCAATGGAGAGTGTCGGTCATGTCTTGCGCGGGCTCATGCTCTTCATGTGGTGCCGTGTATCAAGCTGATCCCCGAATTACAATATCGGTCTCGACCGTTTCGTCGATGAAGCTGAGGTCGTCAACTGGCACTGATTTCGCTGTGCGACCATCTCTGATATTGAGACAAGCAGCGAACGAGTGCGGCGAGCTGACGGCGCCCGATGGTGAATTCACAGGCGGCGCGCCGCATCGGCATTCGGCATCAGAAATGCTGCAAGCGTCTCGGTGACCTCTGCGAGCGCTCCCGGGTCAATTCCAACGTTGGCTGCGCGGCGCTTGCGCTCGTCCAGAACAGTAGACTGCATGTCGCTAGCGCCACGTGTGCTAGCGTTGTTTGCGCATACGACATAGGTCCCCACCTCGCTTCAGTCGCCTAGTTAGTAGTTTGGCTTTAAGGCGTGAGGTTGCAATCTAGTGATCGCAGCGCCCGATAGCAGGCCACGCGGGGTGATGCAAAGGAGGCACGTGGCCAGCGGCATGCGCCGTTTGAGGCTGAATGAAGTGTTTACCCTTATTGAGCCGGGCCCGGTGGTTCTCGTCGCGACGTTCGACGGAGAGAGAAACAATGTCATGACCATCTCGTGGACCACGATCGTCGACTTCAGCCACAAGTCCAAGACTGACAAGCGAGGATCATCCGCCGCAGCAGGCTGCCCCGCATTCAGAACGACTTGAGCTCGATCTGGGCTTTGGCGAGTCGATGGTAGAGATCCACGCGACGCCTGATGGCCCAGATGTCGTAGAGGAAGATCTCGGCCGGGCGCCAATTGGCGACCCATCCAAAAATAATGATGCCTTCGGCAAGCAATTGGCTCAATGCCGAATGTGGAAAGGCTGTACGCAGGGTCTGGCTCAAGCCCATGCATACCGCAAGAACGGCAATACCCATGCCAAGAGACCAGCGCCCGACGCGGAGCAAATCGCGCATGTCGCGCTCCAGCATGCCGGCGCGATAGGTGAAGTAGTTGCCGATGGCGGATTCCAGGCCGCGCTCCCGGGCACTTCGAACCTCCCCTTCCGGCAGGTGCACGACTATACGGAAGGGCGCGCCGGTGTCGACTTCTCGAGCCCAGCCGACAATGTAGGCCTCGGCTTCATCGTCAAGGTCGCGTTCCGTGAAGGGTGAGGGATCGAGAGAGTTGAAGATCTGACCGAGCTCTCGGATGCGGACCTCAACCACGGCCTCACGAGGTGGTGGCGATATTCTGCTCATGGAGCGTGCTGCCGATCGGAATATGAGACGTCTAGGATACAGTCGTCCTTGGCAGTCGGCCCATCACAATTCGCGACTTCTCAATAATAGACTTTTACGCAGAGCCATCTCACGCAGCAGACCGGTGTCGTATGTACCGCCCCCGCCAACGGGTGCACGGAGAGAGGGCTCAAGGTATACAGTCCGCGAGATGACACGCGGCCTCTGATCTTGCGGTAGTTTCCGCGTAGCGTTGCGCGAGAAGATACAACCCGCGCGGATAATCCCGCGCCGGAGATGGATGAAACTCATATGAGCCAACCGACAACCCGGAACGGTTCGCGAAGCACGCTGCTCGCCGTCGAGGACCGAATTCCTGCTGCGCGACTGGGGAATACGCTCGACCATCATCGTGTTTGGCGGAGCGCGCATCCCTTCGCCTATGATCGTCCTGCGTCTGCAGTCACCGTCTCGCCTCTGTTCCACCAGCCGCCCCCAATGCCTGAAAGAGGGCGACCGCATCGGCCAGGCGCGCGGCCTGCGCATCGTTGCGCGCAAGGGAGGTGTGCAGATAGGCGTCCTGGGCTGCGAGTAGGATGGGCACGCTGACTTCGCCTTGCTCGAACTGCCGCCGGATAAGATCGATGTTGCGTGCCGCACTACGCTCGGCGGCCTCGGCGGCCCGCAGCGTAGCGGCGTCAGCCTGCAATGCGCGCAGCACGTCTCCGACATTTTGGAATGCTGCGAGTACGACACTGCGGTACTCGGCGACGGCTTGATTGGTCGCCTCCTCGGCCGCCTGTTGCTTGAAATACAACGTTCCTGCATCGAATACCTTCTGGCCCACATTTCCCGCGACCATCCAGAAAACCCCGCTCGGTGACAGATCCGGTATGTTCGAGCGCGTTCTTCCAATATCGCCGGAGAGAGTGATTTGCGGCAATCGCGCTGCCAATGCCGCGCCGATCTGGGCATTTGCCGCTCGCACTTTCGCCTCGGCTGTGCGGACATCGGGGCGCTGCCGCACAAGTTCAGCGGGAAGGCTCAGAGGTAGCTGGCGGAGCAATTGGAAGTCGCCCAACCGGAAGTAGGGTTTGTCCAATTCACTTGGAAAGCGGCCGGTCAGCACTGCGAGCAGATTGCGCTGCTGTGCCAGCTCCTTCTGCAGCGGCGGCAGCAACATCCGCGCTTGAGCAACCGCGGTCTCCTGGGTTGCCACGTCCGGCAACGGGATCAGCCCCTGTTCATGCTGACGCCGCAGAATATCGAGAAACCGGCTCTGTACGCGAATGACGTTCTGGGTCGTTGTTATTTGCCCACGCAGGCGTGCCTCCTCGATGGCCGCGAGCGCGATGTTCGAGGCAAGAGTCAGATAGACCGCTTCACGCTGGAACATCTGCGCTTCGGTCTCTGCGTCCGCAGCCTCGACAAGCCGACGCGTGCCGCCCCAAACGTCCGGTATGTAGGAGATGCTGACCTGGCGGGTCGTGACATTGTAGAGCGGCGCCTTCGACACTTGCCCCGTAACGGGATCGCTCACTTGACCCGCGGGGCGCTGCCGCGTGCCCTGCGCATTTGCGTCAACGGCTGGAAAGAGCGCGCCGCGTTCCGCCATCGCATTCGCCTGGGCAACACGTACTGCCACCTCTGCGGCCGCGAGCTCGGGATTGTGCGTGATGCCGTCGCGCACGAGCTGATTGAGCGCAGGAGAGCGGAGGAGCTCCCACCATGCGGCTGGGACCACGGCGCCGCGAGCAATGGTGTGGCCCTGAGTGCTCGCGCCGTTCGGCAGATCCGCGGCATGATCCGGCAGAAACTTGCTGACATGCGGTGCATCGGGAGGCCGAAAATCAGGTCCTACGGCACAGCCTGCGAGCAGCGCCGCCAACACGACGCTCGATCTCATCCCAGCGTTGATCATCGCCCCCCCGTTTTGGTATCGGCCCAAAGCTTTTCGTGGATCCGCCTTGGGCCTCGTGCTTGGCCTAAGGGCCGATTACTCGGCCGGTTCGGCAACGCCCTCAGTGTTTTGAGCCGGTACAGTGCGCCGCGAAAACTGTTGGACCAGCACAGGAAACACGACGAGGACGAGTATTGGGGCGAGCATGATGCCGCCGACGATCACGAGCGCCAGGGGGCGCTGCACCTGCGCGCCGATCTCTGTCGAGAGCGCTGCCGGCAGCAGGCCGACGCCGGCGGCCATGCAGGTCATCATCACGGGGCGGAATCGCACCTCGCAAGCTTCGTAGATGGCCGCAGACCGCTCAACGCCTCGCTCGATCAATTGGTTGTACTGCGAGAGCAGGATGATGCCCTCCATGACCGAGATGCCGAACAGAGCGATGAAGCCAACGGCTGCCGAGATGCTGAATGGGGTTCCTGTGATCAGCAGCGTCAGGATACCGCCCACCATCGCCATCGGGATCACGCTCAGGCACAACAGCGTGTCCGTCAGCGAGGAGAAGTTCGCGAATAGCAACATCGCGATCAGGAGCAGCGTGATCGGCACGATAATTTGCAGCCGCTCGATAGCATCCTTCAGATTGCTGAATTGCCCCGCCCATTCCAGGCGATAGCCGTGGGGAATCGTCAGTTCCGCGACCCGTTGCTGTGCCTCGTAGATTGCACTGCCGAGATCGCGATCGCGCACGCTGAATTTGATCGGGATGTAGCGCTGCTGTTGCTCGCGATAGATGAAGGACGGCCCGGATACGAGGCTCACCTTCGCGACCTCGCGCAGCGGCACCTGCATGAGCTGGCCGCTCTCCTCGTTCTTCACGCCGATCGTCAGTTGATTGATCGCCTCGATGTTCGTGCGGTACTTGGGTGCGAGGCGGACAACGATCGGGAAGAAGCGATCGCTCGACGGCTCGTAGAGATTTCCGGCTTCCTCGCCGCCGATAGCGGCGTGAATGGCCGTATTGATGTCGCCAGGCGCGAGGCCATAGCGCCCGGCAGCGAAGCGATCGATCTCGATGGTGACTGTCGGCTGACCAAGCATCGTGTAGACACTGAGGTCGGTGATACCCGGCACCGTGCTCATGGCAGCTTTGATCTTTTCGGCAATGTCTTTCAGCGTGTTGAGGTCATGGCCGTACACCTTGACGGTGTTGTCGCCCTTCACTCCGGAGATGGCTTCGGCCACGTTGTCCTGCAGATACTGCGAGAAATTGAACTCGATACCAGGGAACTTCGCTCTCAGGTGCTCGCTGAGCTCGCGGATCAACACTGGCTTGTCCATTCCGCGGCGCCACTTCGCTTTGGGGGCGAGCGGCACATTGAATTCGGCATTGAAGAAGCCGTTTGAATCGGTGCCATCGTCCGTGCGTCCCTGTTGGGAAACGACCGTTTCCACCTCGGGTAGCTGCGAGAGGTAGTTCCGGATGCGGTTGACCGACTCGTTGCCAGCTTCCAGCGAGATCGACGACGGCATCGTCGCCCGCAGCCAAAGATTGCCCTCCTCGAGTGTCGGCAGAAACTCCAAGCCGAGCGAACGGCCGCCAACGATCGACAGCACGGCAATGGCCAACGCGATCCCTATCGTCTTCAAACGGTTCCGCAGTGCACTTCGGAGCACGGGCAGATACGTGCGGCGCATGAGGCGCACGACGATGGTCTCAGAGTGAGCGGCATCCATGGATAGCAGGAAGGCACTGAGCGCCGGTGCTATCGTGAATGTCGCGATCAGGCCGCCGGCAAGCGCGTAGGCGTAGGTCTTCGCCATCGGACCGAAGATATGGCCTTCGACGCCGCTCAACGTGAACAGCGGCAGAAAGCCCGCCACGATGATGGCTGCAGAGAACAGAATCGGCCTGCTGACCTCCGTTGCGGCGCGTAAGATGATCGACAACTGTGTTTCAGAAGACGCCGACGTGTCTCCCTGAAGTTCTCGTCGGTGTGCTGCGTTGGCCAGATGTCGGAAGATATTCTCGACCATGATGACCGTGGCATCGATGATCAATCCGAAGTCGATGGCCCCGATCGACAGCAGATTCGCGGACTCGCCTCGCAAGATCATAATCATGATGGCGAACGAGAACGCGAATGGAATGGCTGAGGCGACTACGACTGCGCTCCGCAGGTCGCCCAGGAATATCCACTGCACGAAGAAGACAAGCGCGATACCGAACAGAACATTGAACATAACGGTGCGCGTCGTGACGCTGATCAGTTCACTACGATCGTAGATGCGGACGACATGCACGCCGGGCGGCAGAAGGTCGGAATTGTTTATCCGCTCCACCTCTGCCTTCACGCGCTGGATCACTGGCGTGCTTTGCTCGCCGCGCCGCATCAGCACCGTGCCCTGCACGATATCGTCGACGCTGTCCCGACCGGCGATGCCGAGACGAGGCAGATGGGAGACGGTCACCTCGGCTATATCGCGAATACGCACGGGGTTCGCGCCGGACTGGCTCAGCATGGTATTGCGGATGTCGTCGATGGTCTGAATGAGACCGACGCCGCGCACGACTGCTGATTGCATGCCGACGTTGACGGTTTGCCCACCGACGTTGACGTTGCTCTTCTTGAGCGTCTCGACGACCTCGGGCAAGGTGAGGCCGTAGGCCGTCAACTTGTTCAAGTCGATCTGAGCCTCGAAGGTCTTGGTCTTGCCGCCCCAGCTCGACACGTCGAGAACACCCGGTATGGCGCGGAAGCGGCGCGCAACGACCCAGTCCTGCAAAGTGCGGAGATCCATCACGCTGTAGCCTGGCGGGCCGACGAGTTGGTAGCGATAGACCTCGCCGATCGGGCTCCAGGGCGATATCTCCGGCTTGGCGTCATTCTGCAGCGCCGGCAGTTGCCCGAGCAGATTGAGCACGCGCTGCAGGGCCTCGTCGTAGGTGAAGTCGTAGGTGAACTGCAGCCGGATATCCGACAGGCCGAAGAGCGAGATCGAGCGCACGGACGTCAGATGCTGAGCCGTCATTACCCCGGTCTCGATCGGGACCGTGATGTAGCGCTCGATGTCCTCGGCCGACTGGCCCGGATTCTGCGTGATGATCTGAACCAGCGGCGGCACCGGATCGGGATAGGCCTCGATATTCAATCGGCCGAACGTTATGCCGCCGACAAGGAGCATCATCCCAAACAGGACGACGACAAGCGCTCGCAGTCTCAGAACGGCATCGATGAGGGCGCGCATTATCTCAACGCTTTCTGGCGACCAGGGAAGCTGGCGCGGGACAATGGGGCTAGCTGCCGAGCGCCGCGGCGCGGTCGATAAAGAGGCTGCCGCGGGTTATGACCTTCTCGCCCGCGGAAATACCTCTCGTCACCTGGACGAAGTCGCCGTTGCTCACGCCGATCTTGATGTGGCGCAGTTCGATGGTGCCATCCTCGCGTGAGATCCACACGCGCGCGGCATCGCCCTCATAGATGATCGCGCTGCGCGGAACCGCGGGCGAGGCAGGCGTTTCATCGATCGTGATGCGAGTGCTCGCGAACATATCGGGCTTGAGGCGGCCATTGGGATTGTCCACGGTGGCGCGGACCAGCAGGCGACGGCTGGCTGAATCAAGTGACGATGCAACGAAGTTCAAACGTGCCTCAAACACTTCTCCGGGCAGCGTGAGCACCGAGAACGCGAGCGCCTGATTGAGCTTGACGCGATCGGCATCGGCTTCGCGAACGTAGGCGACGAGCCACACCTTTGAGACATCGCCGATCAGGATGGGCGGCGCGGAGTCGCTTGCTCCAGCGTCGACATACTGACCGGGCCCAATCCGGCGCTGCAGCACTGTTCCTGCGATCGGCGAATAGACCGGCGCATCCGGTGTGATGACCCCCGTGTTCTCGAAGGTCTCGACTTCAGTGTTGGTCTTGCCGAGAAGGCGCAGGCGGTTGCGTGCGGCCTGCAGCGCAATCTCTGCCGTTCGCAGGTCGTTCTTTGCTGCCGTCAGGTTGGCTTGCGCCTCCTCCCAATCCTTCAAGGACATTGCCTTGTCTTTGTAGAGATTGCCGAGTCGGCGCTCGACTATCGTCGTCAGGTTGACATGGGAGCGGGCTTTGTTGAGATCGCCCAGTGCGGAGATGAAGTCTTTTTGAGTTTCGATTGAGTCCGTCGCCTCGATCACAAATAGGAGCTGGCCTTTCTCGACAGTATCGCCAATTCCAACAGCGAGATTTATGATGCGGCCCGCATATCGCGAATAAATTCGGGTGGCCCGGTCGTCGTCGATCGCAATTTTACCTTCGGTAGAGATTTCCGATCGGAACGGCATGAGCTGTACCGGCTCGACCGACAGTGCACCCCATTGCGCTGAAGTTGGGCGGAAGAAACCATTCTCGCCTTTTGCCTCGTTGGTCGTGACTGTTGGCGTGCTGGCGTCACCGGGCTTCAAAGTAAGGTAGACGGCGCCCGACACCGAACTGAGGACGGCCAGCCCGATCGCCAGCCGGGCTGCGCGCCCGCACCCGCGAGCCGTGATGAAATAGCTCATGCTCTGTTACCTTGAGTGCGTACGCAGGTATTCAGGGGCGCTGTATCTGTTGCTGGCGATGTGCAGCCGAGTCCGGCGATCGTGTGCAAGTCGCCGAAGGCATTCTGATATCCATCCGAACCAGTCGTGCGGCTTGTACGATCGAGGCAAGCCTTACGATCAATTCCGAAACGAGCGATCTTGTCGCTCAGGGTTCTCCGTGGAATGCCGAGCCATTTCATTACCGTGCTGACGCGCCCACCGGCATCGCACAGACATTGCTTGATTACGGCGCTCTCATAGGCGTCCATGCGCTGCCTGAGGGAAAGCGGCTTGCCCGTGGCACTGTCAAATTCGTCGCAGCGAAAAAGCAGGGACTGCTGGTCTCCCACTTCGCGCAGAACGAGCTTTCCCCCCAGCGGCAGAGCTTGGAGGGAAATGTTCAATCCCTTGTAGTCACCGTGAAATTGAGCGAGGCCAATGTCGAGCAGTTCCTCCCGTCCATCTTGGCCGGGTACCGCTGCATAGACTCGAAACATTGGCTGACTAATCCCAGGCATTCCTCCGCCTTCCCCAAATGCGTGTACGTCGTTTGAATTCACGAGCGCAGCGCTCTCTCGCGACAAAATTTAGATCACGCAAAAGCGATTCTTCGCCGAACTTATAAATCAAGCAAATTACACCTGCCTTACGCGCGATACTAATCTGCGCGGCTTCGAAAGCTTACACGAGCATTACAGATCAAAATCACTGCGGATGACACGCACGGGACTTTTGCGCTATGTCCGCGCGGTTCGCAGGAGGGTCGGAAATGAGGGTGTTGGTCGTAGAAGACAACCCGGAGCTTGCTCTGCTTCTCACTAGAGGTCTGAAGTCGGCGAGCTTCGATACCGACCATCTCAACAGTGCCATTGCCGCGCGGGAAGCGCTGGCCGTAACGCGCTATGCTGCGCTCATACTCGATCTCGGCTTGCCTGACGGCGACGGGCTGGCGATCCTACGCGAGCTGAGAGCGCGCAAGGATCCGATTCCGGTCCTGGTGCTGACAGCACGCGGCGGCGTGAACGACAGGGTCATCGGTCTACGGGCTGGAGCCGATGATTATCTCGTCAAACCGTTCTCGTTCGAGGAATTGGTGGCGCGCCTCGAAGCGCTCCTGCGGCGCCCTGGACAACTTCTGGGGAAAGCCTTGCAGCTTTCGAACATCGTCTTCGATACTGAAAGCCACCAGATGTTTGTGGACGGCAAGCCGCGGATCCTATCTGCGCGCGAATTGGTGGTTTTGGAACTGCTGCTGAGGCGCAAGGGAAGCGTCGTTTCCAAGAAGCACTTGGAAGATCAGATCTTCGGCCTGGAAGGCGACGTCGGGTCAAACGCCGTTGAGGTCTATGTGCATCGTCTGCGAAAGCAGCTCGCCGATATCGGCGCTCTGGTGAAGATCAGCACCGTGCGTGGTGTCGGCTACATCATGACCGGAGACGATTAGAATGCCCCGCTTCCACTCCATCATGATGCGCATCATTTTTCTGCACGCCGTGGCACTCCTCGTCACGGCCATTCTTCTTCCACTCGCTCTCTACTGGTCCTTGGATGCCGATGTCGAACGATTGCAGCAGGGGGCGATGCGGGAGCAAGCCGTGCGCCTCGCGCGGTACCTGAAGGTTTCGCCAGCGGGCACTTGGACGATCGAACTCCCGGCGAGCCTGCGCGACCAATATTCTCAGGCGTATGGGCGCTATTCGTACGTAGTGCTGGACGGTTCGATGAACGTGGTGTTGTCGTCGAGATCGGAGCACTCACCACTCTACCCGATCAGCGATGCCTCCGCCCCTATCACCTTTTTTGAGACGCCGGTGCAGCGCGGCAGTCGAATGATTTTGGGCGCAACCCTGAAGCACAGCATCGATAACAAGACGGTTTGGATACAGGTAGCGGAAGATTTGTCTCATCGGGATGTCCTGCTGGACGACGTGGTCGCGAACTATTTTCATCGCGTGCGCTGGATAACGATCCCGACCCTGCTCCTGCTGCTGGCGATCGATATTGCGATCTTCCGTCGCGCGATGCGTCCGCTGCTGCACGCCTCCGAGCGAGCTCGAGGCATAAGCCCCATGCGCATCGACGTCAGGTTGCCAATCAATGACATCCCCAATGAGATCCTGCCCCTGGTCGTCGCCGTCAATCACGCTCTCGACAGACTTGAGCGCGGTTTTCGAGCGCAGCGCGAGTTCGCTGCGGACGCTGCGCACGAACTACGAACGCCGCTCGCAGTTCTTCGCACCCGAATAGAGACACTTCCGGACAGGGAGGTCGCTCAGGCGTTGTCCGAGGACGTCGCCGGCATGACGCGCGTTGTCAATCAGCTACTCGACGCTGCCGAGTTGGAGACGATCAGCATATATCCGATCGAAAATGTCGACCTCCGCGGCGTATGTGTCGATATCGCAAGTTTCATCGCGCCGCTCGCCATTTCGAGGGGTAAGAGGGTTGCGGTCATCGGCACTGAAGATCCCGTTATCATCCAAGGAAATGCGGAGATGCTGCGTCGGGCGGTCCGAAATCTTGTCGAGAACGCCCTTAATCATACGAGTGAGGGGTCGACAGTTGAGATCATGGTAACGGCGGATGGCCTGATAAGCGTGCTCGATCGTGGCCCAGGCGTTCCTGCCGAAGAACGCGAGATCATCTTCGAACGGTTCTGGCGGCGAGACCGTCGCATTGGCGCAGCCGGCCTCGGGTTGTCGATCGTGAAGCGCATTGTCCAAGCGCATGGTGGGACAATAAAGGTCAAAAATCGCCTGGTTGGTGGCGCAGATTTCTCGATGCAGTTCCCGCTTCGGCAAGCAGCTCCTGCTGCTGCCTATCGTTTTGAGTAGAAGGTGATGCGGGCGCTCACATGTAGTTGCCGACTTTTATAGGGCTACCTTAGTGTGGCACAAGTTCAATAGTGCCTCGCACCTTCTCTTCTCCCCCTTGAGATGGCCACGGGTGATCGAGACGATCGTCGGAGATTTGATCAGGAGCATTCCGACAGGGCGCCTAGCCGATTGATGCTCCATGCGGTGTACAGTGCCGTCGGAGGGTGGCTCAAGACATTCGAAGTAAGCTGCTGCTTGGACCCCTGGAGGCTAGTCGTGCACGGATTTGGGTGGGACGATCTACGCTTCTTTCTTGCAGTCGCGCGGGAAGGAACACTTACCGGCGCTGCGCGTCGCCTCCGCACAGATCACACGACTGTGGGGCGCCGCATACGCGGGTTGGAAGAGAGTCTGGTTGCTAAGCTATTTGATCGCCATACAACCGGCTACACACTAGCCCCACTCGGACATGCGCTGCTGCAGCACGCCGAACGCATGGAAGCGGTCGCAATCTCAGCACAAGCTATTATCGAGGAAATCAATCGTCCGATGTCCGGCCTGGTGCGTATTGGCGCGACGGATGGCTTCGGCGCGTACTTCATAGCACCGCGGTTGGGCAAGCTCAGCAACCTGCATCCGAGCCTCGAGATTCAGCTTCTCGCAATGCCTCGGATCTTCAGCTTGTCGCGACGCGAGGCTGATCTCGCAATTGGACTGGCACAGCCAGAGGAAGGCCGGCTCTACTCGCGCAAGCTCATGGAATACGAGCTCGGAGTCTATGCGTCGGGAGAGTATCTCGATCGGAGTAAGGCGGTAGTGAAGGTCGAGGATCTCCGCTGCCATCCATTCGTCAGCTACGTCGATGAACTGATCTATGCCAAGGAGCTCAACTACATTCCACGGGTTGATCCCGCTATACGGCCGTCTCTCAAGAGCTCGAATCCTATCGCGCAGCTCAAGGCTATTGTCAGCGGTTTCGGCCTTGGCGTTCTGCCGTGCTTCATGGCGGATCCTGAGCCGCTACTCCGACGTGTACTCGCGGACAAAGTCGTCTTGCACAACACATTCTGGCTGATCACGCATGCGGATCTGCGCAGGCTTTCTCGCGTGAGGACAGTTGCAGATTTCATCTACCGTGAGGTCAACGCCGAGCGAGCGCTCTTTCTGCCCTCAGCCGTTGCGAACTAGAGTGCGCGGCTGTTAGGGCTGCACGGCTCTGCTCTGGCTTTCAGGTCACCAAGGATGCCGGTCTGCCTAGCGGACCAGGAACAGGCTTATCTCGGGGATGTACGTGATGAGCATGAGGGCGAACAGGCGCGCGAACCAGAAGGGTGTCACGCCTCGAATGACCTCCCCAACGGGCATCTTCGCGATGCCCGCCATGACGAACAAGTTGAGGCCGATGGGCGGCGTCAGCGTCGCGATCTCGACGTTGGCGACGTAGATCACGGCGAGGTGGATGGGATCGACGCCCAGTGCCATGCCGATCGGGAAGATGATCGGCGCAGTGAGGACGATCATCGAGATGCCTTCGAGCGGCCCGCCGAGGATGAAGAGCAGCACGTTCACCATGAACAGGAACTGCGCCTTGGTCATCCCTGACTCGCGGAAAAAGGTCGCGATGTCCGCGGCAATTCCGAGGCGTGCGAGCATGAAGCTCAGGATGTTGCCGCCGATGATCACCAGAAAGATCATGCAGCTCTGCATGACGGCATTCTGTCCCGAGCGCCAGACATCGACGAATGTGGCGCTGCGATAGACGAGGAGGCCGAGGACGATTGCGTAGACGAGCGCTATGGCCGAAACCTCGGTCGGCGTGAGGAAGCCGCCATAGATCGAGCCCAGGATGATGATCGGCATGACGAGCGCCGGTACTGCTGCTGGCAAGCGGCGCGCAAAGCCGCAGAAGTCGGGACGCTGCGACACCACGCCGTAGCCGCGCCGCTGCGAGATCACATAGGCGGTGACGATCAGAAGGAAGGCTTCGAGCAATCCCGGAATGATGCCGGCCAGGAAGAGTTTATCGACAGGCAGGCCGACCACGGCGCCGATGACGATGAAAGAGAGAGAAGGCGGGATCATCACGCCGAGCGTGCCGCCCACCGCTGCCAAGGCTGCCGCGAACTGCGCCGGATAGCCTTCCTTCTTCAGGCTCTCGACAGATGAAGCGCCGACGGCAGCGGCCGTCGCGACGGAGGAACCGCTGATTGCGGCAAAGAACACGCACGCTAGGAGAACAGTGACAGCGAGACCGCCCCGAACCGCGCGGACAACCGTGCCGATCAGCTCCACGATCACGGTCGCAATTCGACCGCGCATCATGAGGTCGCCCGTCCAGATGAAGAACGGAATGGCGACAAGAGCGAAGCTGTCGACGGAGGTGAAGGCGTTCTGAGCGATGGTGTGCAGCGGTACGCCCGAGGCGAAAAGCACGAGTAGCGCCCCGCTCACGGCCATGGCGACGGCCATGTGCACGCCGATCGTGAAGAGTACCAGCATCAAAAGAATGACGGCAACGATCAGGGTCATTGGCTATTCGATCTCGATCGCTTCCGCGAAGACAGTTCGACGGGTCAGGCCGCGCCAGAGTGCGCCGAGATAGAAGATCAGGAGCATGGCCGCGCCGATCGGCAACATGATCTGGATGCGCCACATCTCCAGATCCAACTCCGACTCAGTAAGCATGCCATTCCGATAGAGCTGCATCGTCTGCAGGGTGCCCGCGTAACAGAGGAAGCCCGCGAACAGCACGCCGCAGATGGCCGAGATCACGTCGCAGAAATGCTGGATGCGGGGCGGCAGCTTACGGTGCACGAAGTCCGCACGGATGTGGAAGCCGCGCCGAGCCGACAGCGCGAGGCAGAGGAAGAAGGCCCACACTATCGCGTAGCGAACCAACTCTTCGGCCCCGTGGTAGCTCGCGCCGATCGTGATGCGGAGGCAGGCCTCGAAGAGCATAAGCGACATCGCCACGACGAAGCACAGGACGCCGAGGTTGAGGACGACCTTGTCCTCGAACCATTCCCAAGCCCGGAAGAAGCGGCTTGCTGGGGGCGGCGAAGACGGCACCACCCCTTTGGCGGGATCAACCGCCATGACGCTTGACGATCTCGCTGTAGGCCTTCATGGCGTCGGGGAAACGTCCCTCAAATCCCTTGACGACGCTTTCGACGGCCTTGCGGAAAGGCGCGGCTTCCTCGGCGTTGGCCGCCCAGAAGGTGCCGCCCTGCTTGGTCATGACCTCGATTTCTTCGCGATCCTTCTTGATGGCCTGCGCCCATTGGGTGGACGCGAACTCCGCCATGGTCTCGCGAATGATCTTCTGGTCCTCGGCACTGAGACCATCGAGCCACTTCTTGTCGACCGCAACGGCATAGGTCAGAAGGCCAAGCCCGGGAACGAGGCTCGCCTGCTTGGCCGAGATGCCGACAATGCGGGCCCATGCCGAGCCGGAGGTCACGATGCCGTCAATCGCCCCCGTTGCCAGCGCCATGCTCATTTCGCTCGCGGCGATGGATGTCGGGCTGCCGCCATAAGAGCGGATGATGTCCGACTGGATGCGGCCGCCGGTGACGCGCACCTTCTGGCCCTTGAGGTCGGAGAGCTTGCGGATCGGCCGTTCCTTGAACAGGAAGAAGAGATCCGTCGTGCGCAGGAGGGCCAGCACCTCGATGTTCTTCGGCTCCGTGAAGGACGAGACGAGCTTGGTCACGTCCTTGGCAAAGGCCGGCTTCATCATCAGCTCGTCGCTGAGGGCGAAGGGAAGAATGAGCAGGCCGACGCGCTGGTCAATCGCTTCGAGATTGACGCTCGCCGGCCACGTGATGTGCACGGCGCCCGTGCCGAGTGCGCCGACGGCGTCACGATCATTGTAGAGCTGCGATGCCGGGAAGACCTTCGCGGTGATGCGGCCGTTCGATTTCTTTGCCAGCATCTCGGCGTACTGGTTCATCTCCGACGTTTTCCAGTGCGTCGATGCAACCTCGTTCGTCATGATGATTTCGATTTTGGACTGCGCCTGCGCTGGCGCGATCGAAAGTCCGCCTGCAACGGCAATCGCCGCTGCACTGAAGGCAATCTTCATCGTTTCCTCCACCCTGTCCTGGAGCCTTCGGCTCCATGTTTTTCGTTGTTATCTTGTTGCAATTCTTCGCGCCTACAGGCGCATCACTTTGAGGGCATTCTCGCGGAAGATCATGCGGCGCGCTTCCTCGGGCAGGAAGGCAAGGCTCTGCGCTGGCATGTCGTTGTCCCAGTGGGGGTAGTCAGAGCTGAACATGAGCAGGTCGTATCCAAGGAGCTTGACCAGCGTGTGCAGATCCTCGGTGCGCTGGGGCTCGTCGAGCGGCTGCGTCGAGAGCCGGACATTGTCGTGGATGTAGTCGATCGGTGATTTCTTCACCCACGGGGTCTCGTGGCGCAGGCTTCGCCATGTGCGGTCCATGCGCCAGAGCAGTGGGAGGAGCCAGTTGAAGCCATACTCGACGTAGAGGAACTTGAGTCCGGGAAATTTCTCGAATGTGCCATTGAACACGAGGCTGGTGAGGCTCGCCTCGCCGATCTGCGAGAGAGAGACGTAGCGCTCGATGTAGCTCTCCGGCCAACCGACGGCGGTGTGTGGGGCGCCGTAGTAAACGCTGTCGGCGCCTGTTAGGTGGTTCATGATCGGCAGGCCCTGGCGATGCGCTTCCGCATAGATCGGGTCGTAGTGCCGGTTGCCCATGCGGATGTTGAGCATGGGGAGAGACACCGCGGCGACCGCCGGATTGGAGGCGAGGCGGCGGATCTCCGCAGCGCCGGCCTCGGGGTTCTGCACGGGGACAGAGATCGCGAGCCGTAGCGGCCCGTTGCCGGTCAGCTTCCAGTTGTCGAGAAAGAAGTCATTGAAAGCCGAGCAGAGCACCGCGCTCTCCTCAGGACCTGCAAGGGCCGCCGCCATGGCGCCGGGCTGCAGGCAATTGAGGACGCCGATCTCGACGCCGTTGGGATCGAGAAAATCCGACTTGATATAGGCTGGGTCCGAGCCGCCAGGGCCTCCATCGGGAGTCTTGGCGTCGCTTCTGAGGGCCGAGCCATTAGGGTGCTCGAAGCGCAGCGTCAGCGGCGCCACTGTGACGACCTCGGCCGACTTCTGCTTGAGGCGCTTCTGCCAGCTTAGCGGCATGTACGGATAGAGCGATTTCATCCCACCCTTCACGATCGGGTGGATGTCGCAGTCGATGATCCCCAGGCGATCGCCTTTGGAGGATGCCGGGCGCTCAGCCGCCAGTGTGTCAGCGATCATTTTCCTGCCCCTTGCTGTCAGCTTGCGATCCAGGCACGGCTAGATCTTCACGTAGACTTCCCCGTCGCGAACTTCGGTGGGAAATTTGCGCAATTTTCCACGCGTGATCCCGAACAGGCTCGTGCCCGTTTCGATATCGAACTCATAGCCATGCCACGGGCATTTGAGGACTTTGCCGTCGTTGGCAAAGATGAGTTCACCGGGAGCACTCGGGAGCATTGTCCCCCCAACGGTGCCCCTGCATACTGGCGCACCCTTGTGCGGGCAGATGTTCAGCACGGCGTGAACGACATCGTCGGCCCCGCGCAGGATGCCGACCTGCCAGCGACCGACCTGCACGATGCGCATCACCCCCGCGTCGAACGTGCTCAGCGCGCCGACGTGCGCCTCCTCTTGTTTCATCCCCACAGCTCGCGTTTTTGAAGTGTTCTATGAGGGGATCATTCCGTAGGAAGGCTGTCTGATCTATGCGCAAACTTGCACACCAGATGGTTGATAATGCACACAGGGACGCCACGTCACCCCTGCCTGTCTCGAGTGAGCCCCCGTGGACGGCACTTTTCTCCCGCTATCGGAGGCGTGAACGTAGAGTTGGGCCGCGTACTGCTGGGTCGCCTCTCGGCCGACGGGGCGGGGGAGAAGACTTATCTCCTGTCAACTCGCATCTTCGCTTACGCTGCCCTGAATGGCGGTCGTTTCCTTCTTCAGTACCTCAATGAATGCAAGCGCCACCTGCGAGAGCGGCCGATCGACACGATAGATGACACGCGGGTTCAGGGGGATCTGCGGATGAAACTTTCTGACCGCGAGCTCGGGAAAATATTGCATTGCTGTGAATGGATCCGTCAGAGCAAGGCCTGCACCACGCGTTACAAGCGCGCACGCGAGTGTGGAGTTCGTAACCTGCATAGGTACGTCGAGAAGCTCCCCCTCGGAGCCGAAGGCCTTTTCAAGCAGAACCCCGAGGCCGTGGCTTCCGTACCCTGCAATTAGCGGATGCCCTCTCAGTAAGGCGGGCGTAATAACCTCGGCATCTGCGAGCGCGTGATCTCTCGGCATGACGCAGACCAGCTCGGCCTTTCCTATCTCCTGGAAGGTTGTGAGCGCATGAGTGAATGGCGCGGCGACCAAGCCAATCTCAACCTCGCCCTCGACGACCGAAGTAACGATGCTTTGGTTCGGTAGTGTATGAACAGAGAATGATATGTCCGGCTGAACTTTCCGAAAGCTCGCAATGGCCGGGGAGACTACGGTCGCAGCCAAAGATACCGACGCGGCCAACGAGATGCGCCCCCATACGTTGCGCCTCAGATCGGACGAGAGCTGCCGTATCGCCCGCAAACGACTGAAGACACGCTCAACCTCGGGCACGAGCGCAAGGGCTTCGGGCGTGGGCCGCAAACGCCCGCCGATCCGCTTGAAAAGCGGCATGCGAAGCTGATCCTCCGTCCTCTGCAAAAGCTTGCTTACGGCTGGCTGCGACAGGTTCAGCATATGAGCAGCTCCGGTGATCGAGCCGGCCTGCATGACCGCATTGAAGACTTCGAGCTGTCTCAGGTTCATTCTGGCCTGTCCGGTAGGCAGGACTACGTAGCCAGCTCCCCCCGACCGGGTAGTTCTCGCCTCGAGCCCATTCCAAAAGGTTATTGTTCCCTAAGGGTTTGGAACTTGCAATTCGACAGCCTTTACCCTCAAGTTTCCCCTAGTCGACGTCTTCGTTTAGGACGCAATAATCGACAGGCGCTGCACATGCTTAGGCCGCGCACTTGATGGGAGGACACAGGATGCTTGGCATGACGTCGGGGCTGGCAAACCACGATAGCCCCGTACCAGCAGCCAGTCCTAGCGGACGCCGGGGCTGCTGCTGAGGCTTCCAGGCCTCTGGATATCGGATTGATCCAGTGGTTGTCCTGAGGCCGGCCCGATCACGCTCGGCGAGATCACCATAGCGACGAGCACCGAGGTCTCGCGGCAGGCCACTGCCGTCTGATGGCGCGTGCGAGTCGTGTCTGGCCAACTACATTGGCCAAGCAGCACGAATAGCGATCTCACATTCAGCACGTCGGCGTCTCTCGCCTAAGGCTCACCAGGCTCCAGGGGTTACGGAAGAAGTCGCGATCCTGCGACAGGGCTGCGAATGAGGGTGGAAGATAGAGCCGTGCTTGATCGTGCGCTTCACATTTTCGATGTGGTCGAGAGAGGCGCAATGCTCTGCGCTGCCTTCGCCATCTTCGTCATCATGCTGGTCGTCGGTAGCGACGTATTCATGCGGTACGTATTCAACGCGCCGATCGAGCTGAGCTATGAGCTCATTTCCCGCTACCTCATGGTTGCCGCCTTTTTCCTCGCCGTGTCGAGCACGTTCAAGGCGGGCGGGCATATCTCAGTCGACTTCTTCTGCCGGTTGATGACGCCGAGAATGCGGATGCTCTCGGAGGCGGCCGTCAACTTGATGGTATTGCCGGTGCTGCTGACGATGGGCATCACAGGTCTGCTGACGACCGTGCGAGCCTATAACGAAAACGACATCTTCTCGGGTGCGGTGGATTGGCCGGTGTGGCTATCCAATATTCTCGTCCCAATCGGCATTGGCATCCTCTGCATTCGTGTCGTCATCCGAACCATTGAGCTGGTACTCGGCAAGGCCGCGGACCTTGCGGCTGAGAATGCTGAACCGCAGGATGACGGCATATGATAGCGCTTGCAGCCTGCGTTCTCCTGCTTGCGCTTCTGGCGCTTGGGTCGCCGATCGCGTTCGCTTTGATTATCGCGAGCGCGGCCGGACTGTATCTGATAGGGGGCTCCACGCTCGTCATCGGCCTGATCGGAACGACGACGCTTTCGGCCGGCTCGAACTACGAGCTACTGGCCGTCCCGATGTTCATTCTGATGGCCGAGTTCATCATCGTCTCGCGCATCGCGGATGATCTCTTCGATGCGGCAACAGTATGGGTAGGTCGTCTGCCCGGCGGTCTCGGTGTTGCAACCGTGCTCGGCGGCTCCTTGTTCGGAGCCATTTCCGGTTCAACCACCGCCGCGGCCGTCACTCTCTCCTCGACCAGCCTTCCAGCGATGGTCGACAGAGGTTACTCGCCAAAATTTGCCGGAGGCATAGTTGTCGTCACTGGCACCCTCGACATGCTCATACCGCCGAGCATAGCCCTTGTCTTCTTTGGTCTCGTCGCTGACGTCAGTATCGGCAAGCTGCTGATTGCCGGTGTGATCCCGGGCATTGTCGTGGCGATGGTCCTCGTCGGCTACATCATGACCATAGCCATTCTGAGACCGCAGAGAGTTCCACCCGGACAGCCGTATTCATTCAGCGAGAAAATTCGCGTCCTTAAGTCGACCGGGCCGATCATGTCCTTGTTCGCGCTGATCACCGGCTGTCTCTACACGGGGATCGCTACACCCACAGAGGTTTCAGCGGTCGGCGCGATAGGGGCGATGATTATCGCGGTGTTGAAGCGCAGGCTCACGTTCAGCATTATTGTCACGGCGCTCACGAAGGCGACGCAGACGAGCTGCATGATCGGTTTCATGCTCCTCGGCAGCTATATCTTCTCTCAGTTCTTCACGTTGACGCGCACCACGCAGGCACTCGGCGAGTGGATCCTGGCTCTCCATTCCTCGCCATATGTCATCTTGTCGGCCCTTGGCCTCTTCTATCTCGTGCTCGGCACGTTCCTCGACACCATAGCGATGATCATTCTCACCGTACCCATCGTGCTCCCGGTGATCATCCGCCTGGGCTACGACCCCGTCTGGTACGGCATCATGATGATCATGATGGCTCAGCTCGGCATCTTGACGCCGCCGACGGGGATCAACGTCTACATCGTCGCGAAGTATGCAAATCGCCCGGTGCACGAAATCTTCGCCGGCGTGTTTCCGTACATATTCCTCATCATCGGCGTGATGGTCATCTTTACGATCTGGCCCGAGATCGTGCTTTGGCTGCCGAGCCGAATGTGATGTGCCTCGCGGCTCCGCACGCCAACTGGATGTTGTCGAAGCACGCGAAGAAGACAGAACTTGGAAACTGACGGGCGAAGCAGAGAAATCCGAAGGAGGAGAAGAAATGCCAGCCAAGTGGCCCAGGGCGTTGATGGTTGGGGTGCTGATCGCGGCGTCGGTAGCGCCAGCGTCGGCGCAATCGATTAAACTCAGGCTTGCGGACAACCTACCGCCAACTCATTTTCTCGCGAACTTCGCAACACGCTTCTTCATGGAGGAAGTGACAAAGCGAACGGGCGGGCAAGTGACCTTCGACTACTACCCCTCGGAGCAGCTCGGCAAAGCCGCAGACATGCTCACGTTGGTCCAGAATGGCGTTACCGACATCGGGCTCGTCACGCCGGCCATCATCTCGCAAAAGCTCTCGCTGTCGGCCATCGTGGAGCAACCCGACACGTTTACCACCTCGTGTGAGGCCACACTCACGTATCTAAAGCTGGGTAGGAGCGGTTTTCTTGAGAAGCATGAGTTTGCCGCCAATGGCGTGCGGCTGGTACTCGCCTACGTGAATCCGCCCTATCAGCTCTATAGCGGAAAGCGCGAAATTCGCGCCCTCTCTGATCTATCGGGAATGAAGCTCCGCTCGCCGCCGGGGCTCCTGTCCATTGTTGTGCAGAAGCTCGGCGCCGTACCCGTGCGCACGTCGACCACCGAAACCTACGAGGCACTGTCGCGTGGCACCGTCGACGGGCTTCTCTTCCCCGTGCCGACCGTGCTGTCGTACGACCTTCAGGCGCACATCAAATTCTACACCGAAGGGCTGAACTTTGGCAGCGCCTCGAATGCCTACGTCATAAGTGAAGCCAAGTGGCGTTCCCTTCCCGAGGGCGTAAGAGCTGCCCTGGATGAAGTCGGCGAGGCAGCCACCCGGCGTGGCTGCGAAATGACCGATGCCGATGTCGCCAAGTCGTACGCCAAGTTCCAGGAGCTCGGCATCAAGAAGATCAGTTTCAACGACGAAGAGAGGGCGAAACTCAAGGAGCGTCTTGCAAATGTGAGCGAGGAGTGGGCCAAGGGCGTGGAAAGTCGCGGCAAGCCTGCGAAAGCTGGCCTCGCCGCTTTCGCCGAGGCCATGAAGGAGCTGCGGGCCAAGTAGTCGCTTCCTGGTCGTTGCCCCTTGGACCACACAGAAGTGGGCGCCCAGGGCATTGTCCTGGGCGCCGACGAGAACCGCTTCATGATTGCGGCTACCACAGAGAACCAGCTTGCCGGAGCCGCCACCAGCGAGAGATGCGATGAAGGATATCTATGAGGCTGCCCCGTTTGGCGAGGCGCTGGTTCAGATCATTGAGCGGTATGCCGATCGGATCGCCATCGTATGCGAGGGCGAGGAGATCACGTATCGGGAGATGGAGCGGCGGGTTAGCCGCTACTGCCAAGCCCTAAAGTCCCTTGGCCTGAACAGAGGCGATGCGCTCACGCAGATTTCGTCCAATCGCCCGGACATTCTTCTGGTGAATATCGCCTGCGCAATACTTGGTGTCCGCATCACGCTACTGCATCCGAAGGGGTCGGAAGACGATCATGCTTTCGTCTTGCAGGATTGTGAGGCGACAGTGCTGATCGCTGATGAAAGGCGATACGCACAGCGCGCGGAGGCGCTTTCGAAGAGGGCGCCGAACCTAAAGGCAGTGCTGTCCTATGATCCAGATCCGCAGTTCGCATCGCTCAACGAACTCGCTCAGCGCTTTGAACCCCAGAGGCTTATTGTCGAGGCCAAACCGGACGATATCGTTCAGATCAGTTATACCGGTGGGACGACAGGCCGATCAAAGGGTGTGATCGTCAGGTCGCGAACACGTCTCGAGCAAATAAAGATTAGCGTTATGCATTGGGAGTGGCCGAGCGAGGTCCGCATGCTCGCGGTCACTCCTGTCACTCACGCCGCCGGAGCCACATTCTATCCGACGCTGTTTGTAGGTGGCGCCTTCTACATCGTGGACGGATTTGATCCCGCGGGCTTCCTCGCCGACATCGAGAAGCACCACATCACGATGGCATCGCTCATTCCAACGATGCTCTACGTGATCCTCGACCTCCCAAATCTGAGAGATTTCGACACCTCGAGCCTCGAAGTCATGCTGTATGGCGCCGCACCGATGTCTCCCGCGCGCCTCGGCGAGGGGATCGAACGATTTGGAAAGGTCTTTCTTCAGTACTACGGCCAAGCCGAGGCACCGATGGTGGCCACAATTCTGGCGCGCGGCGAGCACGATCTCGGCAAGCCGGATCGACTGGGCGCGTGCGGTCGCGCCACGATCGGAACGCAGATCAAGCTGCTGAACGAGGATGGCGTCGAGGTTCCGCGCGGAGAGATCGGCGAGATCTGCATCCGCGGCAACCTGGTCTCCGAAGGCTATTGGAAACGGCCCGAGGAGAACGAGCAGCTCTGGCGCATGGGATGGCTGCACACGGGCGATCTTGCACGCATGGACGATGAAGGGTTCATATTCATTGTCGATCGCAGCAAGGATATGATCATCTCCGGCGGTTTCAACGTGTATCCGCGCGAGGTGGAGGACGCCCTGACGCAGCACGCTGCGGTCATGACGGCGGCCGTCATCGGCATCCCGGATCCCAAATGGGGTGAGGCGGTGAAGGCGCTGGTCGTGCTACGGACGAACGCCGTCGCGACACCCGATGAGCTCATCCAATGGGTGAGAGAAAAGAAGGGACCCGTCTATGCTCCCAAGACGGTCGAGTTCCTCACGTCGCTTCCGTTGACGGGCCTTGGTAAGCCCGACAAGAAGGCACTTCGCGCGCAATACTGGACGCAATCGGATCGGCAGATCGGATAGCACCGTCGGAAGATCGCAGTGAGTCGAGGCTAGGAAGTTGCATTTGGGCGTGCCTCGAAGGGACGAAGCAGATGAGCGAAGCAACACTTGATTTCGAGAGCGATCCTTACGTAGCCAATCATCCGCAAACCCGTCCCTTTTGGGCTGCGGCTGCGCACGGGCAGTTCCTGTTGCCGCGCTGCAATTCCTGCGAGCGCGTACATTGGTACCCTCGGCCGTTTTGTCCGCTGTGCAAGAGCCAGAGCGTAGACTGGGTGCCTGCATCCGGCCATGGCGTGGTGTATTCGTTCAGCGTGATGCGCAAGGCTGAACAACCCTACGTCCTCGCCTATGTGCAATTGGCGGAGGGGCCTGCCATGATGACCAATATCGTCGACGCCGAGTTCGACAGCATCCATGTGGGACAACCAGTCAAGGTGGCATTCAGAAGAGCCGAGACCGGTCGAAGTGTTCCCGTCTTTACGCCGATATGAGCGCAAGTACGTCTCTGCTCACCGAGTTTGGGAACGGATGAACAAACGCAGGTAGACAATGAGCGCCACCGGCAAGGCCTACATAGCGGGAGCGTTCGAGCACCCCACGCGATATGCGTCGACCAAGTCCATTGCGGATCTGCACTTCGAATGTGCGCAAGGTGCGCTGGCTGACGCCGGGCTGACATTTGCTGATGTGGACGGCTATTTTTGCGCAGGCGACGTGCCGGGCGCCAGTCCAGCGTGGCTCGCCGACTATATGAATCTTCGGCTCCGCCATTTGGATGGAACCGAGGCAGGCGGCTGCTCCTATCTACTTCATATTGCGCACGCCGCAGAAGCCATCGCGGCCAACAAGTGCTCCGTCGCGCTGATTACTCTCTCCGGAAAGCCCCGCAGCCTCGGTGTCGCAACAGGCACGGCAGTTCGGCAGATTCCGCCAGAGCGACCGGACGCGCCTTGGGAGATCGCCTATCAGCCCACGATCGTTGCCGTGAATGCCATGTTCGCGAAACGGCACATGTACGAGTTCGGCACGACGCGCGAGCAGCTTGCATGGATCAAAGTCGCCGCCTCGCACCACGCTCAACATAACGAGCACGCATTGCTGCGAAACGTCGTGACGGTCGAGGACGTGCTGAATTCGCCGGTGATTGCCGATCCACTGCATCGCCTCGACTGTTGTGTGATTACGGACGGCGGCGGTGCGCTTGTCGTAACGAGGCCGGAGATCGCAAAGAGCCTCAAACGGCCGTTGGTCAGGATCGCGGGCTGTGGCGAGACCGTGAAGACTCAAACCGGCGGATACATAGACCTGACACGTACGGGAGCGGCGGCGTCCGGCGCGGCAGCCTTTGCGGAGGCAGGTGTCAAGCCTGCAGACGTGAAGTACGCGTCCGTGTACGACAACTTCACGATCATGGTCCTGATCCAGCTCGAGGACCTCGGCTTCTGCGAGCACGGCAAGGGTGGATGCTTCGTGGCCGACGGAAATCTGATTTCCGGTGTCGGCAAGCTGCCATGGAACACGGATGGCGGCGGACTATGCAACAATCACCCGGCCAATCGCGGAGGCATGACAAAGGCAATCGAGGCAGTCAGGCAACTCCGCGGCGAGGCCCATCCTGCTGTCCAAGTCCGCAATTGCGATCTTGCTCTGGCGTCGGGGCCGGGCTTGGTCATGGGCACCGGACAGAACCACGCGACGGTGATACTTGAGCGGGAGTGAGCGCGAGGCAAGCAAGTCATAGCGACATCCTCTCTCGTGCGCCGGGTGCGTGTTCGCCTGGAGGTCTCGGTGAGCGAGCTCATGCTTCGTGCGTGCATTGATAGGCAGTGCAGTATCGCGCCGAGCTTGCGGCATCATAGCTTGACGTCGGGTGCGACTTGTATCGTGTTCAGCGCGGTCAGGCTGTCCGCACGTAGCCAATCCGCAAGGAGCTCACGATCGAGCCCACGCACAATGAGGACCAGCTTGGAGCGGCGATCATCGCTCGGCCAGGATTTGAGCCGCATTCGTGCGAACTGGTGCTGCACGCCATGAATAACAATGGGTGATGGTTCGCCGTCGACGTTGAGAATGCCTTTGACCCGAAGCAGCTTTTCGGCATGACGGCTCACAAGAGACGCTAGATTGGGGCTGAAGTATCGCCAATTCAGCGGCTGATCATACACGAGGCAGTGAGCGCGTATGTTCTCGTCGTGACGATTGACATCGTGAGCGTCACCATGACGATGGTGCCCTACATCGTTGTGTCCGCCGTAGGCTTCGGCATTGATCCACAATGCGACCTCAGGGCCCTTTGAGGCAGGATCGTAGACGCCGACATTGAAAAGCCCGGCCGGATCAACTTCGCCATGATCGGCGATGATAGTCGGAGCTCCAGGATTGATGGCGCTCAACCGATTTGTGAGATCACTGATCGTGCTGCTGCCCACAAGGTCACGCTTTGTGAGGATCACCCGATCGGCGACGGCGACCTGTTTGACGGATTCCGGATGCTCGCGGAGTTGCCCAAGACCGTGCAGCGCGTCGACGGTCGTCAGAACGCCGTCAAGTCGGAAATGACGACGCACAAAGGCATCATCCATCAACGTATGTAGAATTGGTGCCGGATCAGCCAGGCCAGTGGTCTCGATCATCACGCGGCGGAAGCGTGGGACCTCCCCACGCTCGCGCCTTTCGAATAGATCCCGCAGCGTATCGACCAAGTCATTGCGCACGGTGCAGCACAAACAGCCACTGCTGAGAAGCACGATGTTATCATCGGAAGATTCGATCAGGTGATGGTCCAGGCCAATCTCGCCGAACTCGTTGATGATGACTGCCGCGTCGCTCATTTCCGGCTTATGGAGCAGGTGCGAGAGGAGTGTCGTCTTGCCGCTCCCGAGAAAGCCGGTAATCACACTGGCTGGAATGAGGCCTTCGCCGGTCATGATCTATGCTTTCCCGCGATCGAGCGACGGCATTAGGACGACCTTCCCGAGACCGTGCCCGGCCTCGACCATGGTGTGCGCGCGCCCCGCGTCGGCGAGCTCGAGGCGGTCGGAAATCATGGGCTTGATCTCGCCGGACGCAAGAAGATCGATGACGCTCTGCATCGTGCGTCGGCGATTGACGCGGTCATCATCATAAACGTGCATCTCGAAGATACGCACCGCGGGGCAACGTACGCCATTCTCGCGCAAGGCGGCGAGCAGGTTCTTCTCAGGCATTCCGCCACTGGCGTTGTACGATACAAGCAGCCCCCAGCGGCCTAGCGTGCGTAGCAGATCAGGCAGGTCCGGGCCGCCAATGTGATCGACGGCAAGATCCACGCCTTGCCCTTCCGTCAGTGCCAGCACGCGGTCGGCAACATTCTCAGTGGTATAGTTGATCGTGTGATCGGCGCCGATCTGACGCGCAAATGCTGCCTTCTGTTCCGAGCTGACGCTGCCAAACACCTTCATCCCGGCAGATTTGGCGAGTTGTGCAAGAGCACTGCCGACTCCGCCCGCTATGCCGCGAATGAACACGCTTTGCACGGGTTGTCCGCGCGGTGCCTCGTGAAGCAGGTTCCACGCAACTTGGTAATTCGGCAAGCACACAGCAGCGTCGAGAGCGACGTGCGTAGGCAATCTAAACAGAGCATCTACGGGTACGGTAATCTGCTCGGCATAGCAGCCGCCACGCACCGGCAGCTCCCGTGCTGTCACCAGTACCGGGCTTCCGATGAGAGCGCTGTCCACGCCTTCGCCAACATCGATGACATGGCCGGCTAGGTCACTCCCAGGGCTCGTCGGCAGTGGCGGCATCCAGCGATAGATGCCGCGCCGGATGAGGATATCCGGCCACCCCACACCGATGGCCTCAGCCTCAACGACGACATGTCCGGGTGCAGCTTGTGGTGCCGGCGCTTTGATGAGCTCCAGTACCTCCGGCCCACCCGTGCGATGCATGATGATCTTGCGCATGGATGCTCGGATCTCAGCTTGCCTCGGCCATCTGAGCCGCAATCTCTCGGTGCAGCGGCTTTGCATGTTCACCATGTCCCGGCTTGCCGACGACCTCGCCATCCCGATAGACGAACGTGCCACGCACAAGCGTATGGAGCGTCGCTCCCGTCACTTCACGCCCATCCCACGACGACCATCCACATTTGCTCAGCATGTCTTCGTTGCGCAGAACCTGCTTTTTCTGAGGATCGACAACCACGAGATCGGCATCAGATCCCACCTGAATGGCGCCCTTGCGCGGATAGAGACCGAAGAGCTTGGCCGGCGTGCTCGAGAAGATTTCGACCAGCCGCTCAAGTGAAAGACGACCCGCATGAACCTGATCGAGGAAAAGTGGCAACGTCTCCTGGATCTTCGGTGTGCCGTTGGCCGCAACGAACATGTTCGTCCAGCCGATCTCCTTCTCCTCGCGCAGATGCGGTGCGTGGTCAGAGCCAATCACGTCAATCGAGCCGTCGCGAATGGCTTCCCAGAGCATCTCGGTGGTGTCGGGGCCGTTCCACAGGTTCAATGCATAGGGCCCGAGGCGCTCGATCTCATCCCAATCATTGCAGAGGAAGATCATGTGCGGATTGATCTCGGCCGAGACCTTCTGCTTGTTGCGCTTGGCGGTCCGAATGACCTCGACGGAGCGCGGCGACCTCACATGCAGTACATGCAGATGGAAGCCGAGAACTTCCTGCATACGACACAGATAGCTGATGGCTGAATCGAATACGATGCCGTCGTAGGAAGCGGAGAGACGCGCGACGGTCTGATAGCTTGTGTCACCGGCAGCAATGGCTCGATCCGAAAGCGTGTCGATCAGCTCCTGATTGTTTGGATGCACCATCAACGGGAGGCCCGTCTTCTGGACTGCTTCGCCAATCTCGAACAGCTTACCTTGATGGTGCACACCGAGCTCGGGCATATGAGGATAGCTCACGCCCTTGTCGGTGATCATGTAGACCTTGAATCCGAGTGCGCCCGCTGCTGCCAGCTTCGGTATTTCCTCGAGCCTAGTCGGTGAAGGATTGTGATTGAAGTCGACCAGCGAGCTTCGCTTATACATTTCGATGGCATCGAGATACCTCTCGACGGTCGTCGTCACCGGCTCGACATTTGGCATGCCGGACACTGTCGTATATCCACCGGCGGCGGCTGTGCGCGTGCCCGACAGAATGTCCTCCTTGTGAGTGAAGCCCGGCTCTCGCAAATGTGTATGCGTGTCGACGCCCCCCGGCAGCACGATCTTGCCGCCCACATCGATGCGTTCGTCTGCAGCCGGCGTCATCTCGCCAGCCGTCAGGCAAACGATCTTACCGTTTTTCACGGCAATATCCGCTCGAACGACGCCCCCCGGCGTCACGACATCGGCGCCCGATAAAACCAGATCAGCTTTCATGTTCACTCCTCTTTGGCATTTATCGGAACATCGACCGATAGATGGAGAACCGTTGCTCAAGAATGAGCATCACCGTGATCGTTGCAACGATAGTCAGGGCGGCCGCGGCTGCTACAGATGGCTCCGCGAGCCATTGCATGCGGTTGAAGAGCACGACGGGTAGCGGTGCCGAGCCCGGCGTCGATATGAAGACGGACACAGGTACGTTGTTGAACGAGATGAGGAAGGCGAATGTCGCGCCTGCAAGCACGCCCGGGCGGATCAGCGGTAAGGTAATCAGCCAAAAAACACGGAATGGACTCGCACCAAGAATGGAGGCAGCACGCTCGATGGATTGATCCTGCCCCGCAAGACTGACGAGCACCGATCGAACGATGTAGGGCAATGTTAGAATGACATGAGCGATGACCAGACCATACCAGTTGATGAGATGCCACTGCGTGAAGGCAAGCAGTAGAGCAAATGCCGTCATAACTGATGGAACATTCAAGGGGGCGAGGAAGAAGCTGGATAGTAGGCCACGCAGGAAAGCACGAGGGCGGGACAGATAGAGCGCGGCTGCCGTGCCAAGGCAGACTGAAATCAACACAGATGCCAGTGCGACGGTGGTGCTGAGCCACAACCCACCCATCAACGCGCGATCAGCGATTGCGGCGCTGTACCAATCCAGCGTGAAGCCTGCAGGTGGAAATGTTATGAAGCGGGTCTCGGTGAACGACGCGCCCAGAACCATGATGATGGGCACGACGATGATCGCGTACGTAATCCACGCGAGGAGAGGGATGACAGACAGCTTCATGAGCCCCCCAGCCACGCCGCAAAGCGCCGCTCCGTGAGGCGAGCGACTGCTGTCGTCAGAAGAATGGATAGGATGAGCAAGACGATGCTTAGCGTCGCAGCCATAGGCCAGTCGAAGGTTGTGACGGCTGCATTGTATATCTGCAGAGGTACGACCTTGACTCGATTGCCACCGATTACGTAGGGCGTGACGAACGCTGCGGCCGACAGCGAGAACACGATCAGGCCCCCGGAAAGGATACCGGGAAAGCTCAGCGGCAACGTCACTCGTGCAAACACGCGTCGCGGGTTGGCACCGTGAAGTTCAGCAGCTCTGAGAATCGCCGGATCGATTTTCTCGAGTGCCGTGCAGATGTTGATGATCATATAGGGGCCAAAGCTGTAGACTAAAACGGCGATAATCCCAGCCTCGGAGTTCAGAAACTGCAGCGGCTCGCTCGTCAGGTGCAGCGAGGCGAGCGCCCGATTGATGAAGCCACTGGGACCCAGAATGAGGATCCAGGCGAACGCCGTCACGACCAGGCTGATCATGACCGGGATCAGCAAGATAAGCGTGTATGCTGCCCGCGCGCGTTGAGACGTCGTCCTGGCAATATGCAGGGCGGCCGGATAGCCAAGAACGCAGGAGAGGATGGTCACAATTGTAGCGATGCGGAGAGATCGGAAGATCGCATCGAGATAGAAGGAGTCGGTCAGGACCTCACGGAAGTGTTTCAGCGTGAAGCCGCTGAGCTCGAATGTCATGGGGTCCATGTTCCGGAAACTCATGCTGAGCACCAGAACCAATGGCCATCCCCAGGCGACCGCGAGCCATAGTGTAGCCGGAAGGACCAGCGTGAGCGGCGAACGCCCGTTCATGGCAGAACCATCCAATTCGCGACAGCGCCCCCCAAGTGCACAGCCGCCCCTGGAATCGCGTCGTCTGGAGGGTTCGACAGGTGCACAACGATGGTTTGCCTATCCGTCAGTTCGATGGTGATATGCGATACCGATCCCGCGAATGCTCGGTCGACGATACGCCCCTGCAGTGAAAGTTCAGGAGAGGATGCTGTCGCGCCAGTGTCGATGCGGATCTGATCCGATCGGATGCCCAGATGGACCGCGGAACCCTGTGCGATTTGATGATAGTGCGGCACTGCGACGTACCCTGCCTCGCCAATTCGAACGAGGATGCTGTCGGAGCGCTTCTCCCCCACCTCTCCCCGCAAGAACGCGGACGAGCCGATGAAGTCGGCAACGAAGCGCGTTCTCGGGTGTCGATAGATACCTTCAGGCGTATCGAGCTGCTCAATGCGCCCGGCATTCATGACGGCCACGCGATCCGAGAGCGTTAGAGCCTCCTCCTGATCGTGAGTGACGTAGATCATTGTGGTGCCGGTCTTGGTGTGAATCGCTCTGAGCTCACTCTGCATCGCGCGCCTCAGTTTGGCGTCCAGGTTGCTGAGCGGTTCATCGAGAAGGAGCACGCGCGGCTCAATGACGAGCGCGCGAGCGAGGCCAACGCGCTGTTGCTGCCCCCCGGAGAGTTGGCGCGGGAAGCGCTCGTCAAATCCGTTAAGTCGCACGAGATCGAGAGCCTGAGCCACGCGTGCGCGTATTGTGGCCTCATCCAGATTGCGCATTCTCAATCCGAAGGCCACATTGTCGAAGCAGGTCAAATGCGGAAAAAGGGCATGGCCTTGAAAGACCATGCCGAGGTTGCGTTGGTAGGGCGGAACGTCGTTGACACACTGCCCTCCGATAAGAACTTCGCCTTCATCAGGCCGAACGAAGCCCGCGATAATATTCAGCGTCGTCGTCTTGCCACATCCGGACGGACCTAAGAGGGAAATAAACTCACCCTCCTGAACATCGAGGTCGATCGATTGGAGGATCGTCGCTCCCGCATAGACCTTGGATGCCTTGCGCAGAGACAGCGTCGTTGCGCCTGACATGCTATTTGCTTTCGATCTGGCGCTGCCAGCGGCCGCTCAGCTCTGCGCGCTTTGCGAGAAACGTTTCCCAAGGCATGCCCGATGCCTTTGCAATGTCGTCCGGCTTCACGAGGAAGGTCTTGGCAAAGGCCTCAGGGAGCTTCGTGTTGGGATTCACGTATCCGCCGAAAGCCATCTGAGTTTGAACGGACTGATATTCGGCAGAGAGAAGAATGTCGACGAAGTGCCGGGCCGCTTCCAGGTTTGGTGCGTTCTTCGCAATCGTCACGTAAGCCGCAATAGCGATTGCACCTTCCTTTGGCGCCACCCATCGGATTGGCAGGCCATCGTTGGCGAGACGCTGCGCCGGAAAACTCGCATTGAAGCCGATCCACTGCTGTCGCTGAGAAAACAGTGGAATGAGCGTCGAAGCACCTCCGTGGAACGTGCCGATGCTGGGAGCGAGCCGAGCCAGCTTACTGAAGCCAGGATCGACGGTTGTTGCTGCGTCGCCTCCCTGGAGTTCGTTTATTTTGAAGAGAAGCGCATAGGAGAAGGTGCTGTTTGCGTCGGGTATGGTGACTTTGCCCTTGAGTGCTGGGTTCCAGAGATCCTCGTAGGAACTCGGAACCGGCAACTTCGCATCCGCGAATGCCTTCTCATCGTATATCAATCCCAGAAGATAGAGCAGGAATGCGCTTCCTTGCCCATCGGCATCCTTCAGCTTCTCGGGTATCTGGCTGAGATTGGGAAGGCCGTCGATCTTCTCCCACAGTCCGGCCTGCTTGCCTTGCAACCATGGCCCTTGATCGAGCATGAATACGCTGATCTCGGGTTTATTTCGCTGCGCAATGGCCTTCGTTAGAGCCTGACCACTGAGCGCGGGCGTAATGACCAATTTGGTTCCGAACTTGTCGCGCATAATGGGCGCAACGACCTTCTCGACCGGAGCGACAGCGCCCTGAGGCATGTAAACGTGCAGTTCGTTCGCATTGGCCGAGGAGATCAGAGGCACTCCGAGAGCGATAGCGAGGGAGGCAAGAGCTGCTTTCATTTCCGTCCTCTCTGTTTACTTGACGCACGTAGGCTCCCTGGTGTGCAGCCAAGCGCGATCGACAGATCGGCCGCTACTGCACGAACCGCTTCCCCCATGGCAGTAACTCTGCCTTCGATCCGATGCTTCGGTGCCCAGATACCAATCGTCGCGCAAACGGTGTCGTCGCCAGAGAGGACCGGCGACGCGACGCCCCAAACGTCCTCATACCACTCGCCGCGATTGACCGCGTACCCTCTGCTCGCGATCTCCTCGAGTTCACGTCGCAGGGCCGCGACCGATATGACAGTCGTCTTCGTGAATTTCTTGAGCTGCTTCGTACTGCGTGCGATCTCTGCGTCTGGTTGAAAGGCAAGAGCCGCTTTACCTGTCGCGCAGCAATAGGCTGGCGCGCGGCTTCCAATCTCCGTGAAGCCTCGGATTGGTTGCTTGCCGTCCCTCTTGTCGATGAAGACGGAGTCGCCGTCGTCGAAGACCGCGAGATGAGCCGACTCGCCAATCTCGTCGACGATCCGGCCCAGGAACGGTCCGGCTACCTCAACGAGGCTCTTCTGTGAGAAGGCGAGGTTGCCGAGCTCCCAGAGCCTGAATGTCAGCTCGTAGCGCCCGGTGTCGGGCCGGCGGCGAAGATACCCGCAACTGACGAGCGTATCGAGCAAGCGAAACACGTTGCTCTTCGGCATCTTGAGTTCGCGACTGAGATCGGAAACGCCACACGCCTCGCCGCTACGGGCGAGGAACTCGAGAACAGAGAGGCTCTTCTCGACTGTTTTTGAAGTCACGCTCGTGTTTCACTATGTGGCACAATGTTTCAATTATGGTGTCAAACCCAATTAGGCGTGTCAAGCGGTAGGCTTGTTGACGCGAGCTGATCTGTTTGTGTCGCGGGCTGTGATCAATAGCGCCGCATATCGTGCCTCGACAGAACCGGCAAAGAAGATCCTGCGCGAAAGAGCTGATCAGCGGTGGTCGAGCTTGCTTCCAAGGTGGCGCGCGGGTTCTCGCATCGCACTGGCCAGGCCCTCTGAACTTCGAATGTTTGACGGAGGTGATGGCAGGAACGGAATTCAAAAGGCTGAGATCTTGCACACCGCCGAGAGCCTGTTTCACGATCACAAGCCTGCGAACGCCCATCGTTTGCGCTCATGCTGGATCCATCGGCGGCACGAGAAGGAGGGCTTCGGGGCGACCATGCACCTCGGAGATCTACCGAAGTACGATTGCTATTTCACGAGCATGTGCGCCATGGCCGCCGCCCACATGGAGCAGAGCAAGTCCTAGTCGAGATTGCGCTGAGTGCCCGACGCTCACAGTCGCCAAAAACCTGCGTATTGCGCTCAAAACGATGTTTTTCCGCATCTGGGTGATCGACGC
This sequence comes from Hyphomicrobium sp. CS1BSMeth3, assembly GCF_900117415.1. Lineage (GTDB taxonomy): Bacteria > Pseudomonadota > Alphaproteobacteria > Rhizobiales > Hyphomicrobiaceae. The sequence continues at coordinate 444,061 of NZ_FPEI01000004.1, read as the reverse complement.
GACCTTCTCGATCTTCTTGCCGATCGAATATCTCATGCTTCGAGAAGCCGAGAGCCTCTCGGGCAGCGAGATGCAGATGGTATCGATCGCGCGTGCGCTGTTCGTCGTCGAGCCGAGCCGGGGCCTTGCCCTGAAAATCGTCTCGACAGCTATTAGACATACTCTTCTGCAACAGCGTCGAGCCCGGCAGCCGGGAACGCCCAGCACAGATCAGGCGGAATACCGACCAGGACGTCGGCGTCGGGGGCGAAGCGCGGCGCCGTTCCGAGCTCTACGACGTCGAGCTTCGTGCCGAGGAGCGCCACGGTGTAGACGCTCTGTCCGCCGTGGAAGCGACGACGCATGATCTTCCCGGCAAACTGCTGAGGGGCTGAACCCGCCGCCGTCGGCTCAGACAGCATGATGTTCTCCGGCCTGAGCCCCACGAGAACGGCCTCGCCGTCGCGCAGAGCCTCCGGCACTTTCGCAAGAATGTGAGCCGTGCTGCCGTCGAGGTTCACGCGCCCGTACACGCCATTGCGGTTGACCATGCGGCCGCTCAGCGTGTTCGTCACGCCCGTGAAGTTCGCGACAAAGAGGTCCGCGGGATTATTGTAGAGGTCGACAGCGGCCGACATCTGCAGGAGCTTTCCATCCCGCATGACGCCGATGCGGTCGCCGATCACGACAGCCTCCTCTTGGTCGTGCGTGACGTAGAGGGCGGTCAGGCCGAGCTGCTTGATGATCGCGCGAAGATCGTCACGCAGGCGGATGCGGAGCTTGGCATCGAGGTTCGACAGCGGCTCGTCGAGCAGCACGATGCGCGGCTGGTAGACGAGCGCACGTGCGAGCGCAACGCGCTGCATCTGCCCGCCGGACAGCGCAACGACCGAGCGCCCAGCATAGTCTTCGAGCCCGACGAGTTTCAGCGTATCGGTGACGCGGTCGCGCAGCTCCATTTTGGTGAGGCGCCGCCGTCGCAGCGGGTAGGCAACGTTCTCGAAGACCGTCATGTGCGGCCAGACGGCATAGGACTGAAACACCATGCCGATCTGGCGGTGTTGCGGGGCGACGAGCGCGCCTGTTGCCGATTCGTAGACGGCCTGATCGTTGATGCGGATCAGGCCCTGGGTCGGTTGCTCGAGCCCAGCGACCATTCGGAGTGTCGTTGTCTTGCCGCAGCCCGAGGGGCCGAGCAGCACGATGATCTCTCCCGGCGCCGCGACAAAGCTCACGTCGTCGACGGCGGGTGGGAGATCAGGCGAGAAGGACTTGCTCAGGTTTCCGACAGTAAGTGCAACCGACACAGTCGTGCTCCCTCCGCTTACTTGCGGTAGCCGAAGGTCGCGTCCCATTCCTTGACCCACGGGTCGCGGAGGGCGTCGAACTCGTCGTTTGCGGGAATCCAGATCTTGATGTCATCCGGCGCGCCGACGGGCTTCTTGGCGCCGGCAAGGAGCGACATACCGCCAAGACGCTCGACAATGGCGTTCTGCCCTTCCTCGGAGAGCGACCAGTTCATGAACAATCGCGCCGCATTGGGGTTCGGTGCATCCTTGAAGATGCCGGCTGCACCTGGCGCCGCGGGCAGGCCTTCCTTGGGATACACGACATCGATCGGTGCGCCCTGGAACTTCAGCGCGAGGGCTGTGGCGGTGAGCACCGTTGCCATTGTGACTTCGCCGCGGACGACGGCGCTCGACATCGGACCATTCGACTCAAAGAGGCGTGGGGACTGGTCAGCGATTGCTTTCCAGGTGCCTTCGCCCATCACTTTCCGCTGGAACATCGTGAGTGCCCAGGCGCTGCCGCCGGAGCCCGCAAGGATCACACCGACCTTGCCCTTGTTCTTCGGATCCTCGATCTCCTTCCAGGTGGGTGCCGGCGGCTTGATCAGGGCCGAATTGTAGGCAAGCGCGTAGACGAAGAGTGTGCGCGGCCAGAGGTTCGGCAGCGGCATCGACGTGGTGTCCCACTTGGCTGCGTTCGGCGGGGCGTAGTCGGCGAAGAGATGCTTGATGCGAACCGCGAGCATGCGGTCAGTCAGGTCTACGACGTCGGCGGTCAGCTTGCCGGCAGCAGCTTCGGTCTCGATGCGCGTGAAGAGGCGGCCGCCTGGCGCGCGGACGATATCGACCTTCACGCCCGGAAAGCGTTCGGAAAATGCTTTGGCCAGGATCTGCTCGTTGTCCAGCACGACGGCGCTGTAGAGCAGCAGCTTGCCTTCCTTCGTCGCGGCGTCGACGAGCTCCTTTGGGCAGCAGTCCTGCGCGGTGGCGGTATGGGAAAAAGCAAAAACGGAGACGGCAGCCAAAGCTGCTCGCAAGGCCGGGATCATCGTTTCCTCCTGGTGCCGGCGCCGGTTCTGTGAAGCCCGGCAAGCATGGTTTGCCGCGACTGAGGCGCCTTTGAGCGCCCGAACTATAGCAAGCAATGACCGGGAGTCAAATTGCGGATACGCGGATCATGGCGCTCAAAAAATCACTTGATAAACGCTACTATGCATACATTATTGCCGCGCCAGCACTGGATTGAATGTCGCGCCTGCCGGCGCGACCGCCGGCGCAGGCTTCGAGCCGACGCAGATCGGCCGCACGAGGAGATGCCTGTATGGCCGAGATTGCCGTGGCCAAGTCTGCGGATGCGCGGACCGACCGCACCGCATTGCGCTTCGCCTATTTCTGGCGGCGCTATGCGTGGGCCGGATTTCTGATCCTGACTCTCATCGTTCTTGTCGTCTATCCGCTGGCGATGCTCGTCCTCGGGGCCTTGACGACGACGAACCCGGCGCTCGAAGGGCTCTCCAGCATCCTGACGCTGCAGAACTTCCAGGAGACGCTCGGCAACGAGCAGGTGCGCACGGCCGCAGTGAACTCGCTGATCTCATGCGGTCTCGGCACTTTTTTTGCGGTGATCATCGGCGTGGGCCTGTCGTGGATTGTCGCTCGCACCGATACGCCCATGCGGGGCTGGGTCGAGACGGCGAGCATCATGCCGCTGTTCATGCCGCCGCTCGTGGCCGCTGTCGCATGGTCCTACGTCGGCTCGCCGACGACGGGTCTCATCAACATGTTCTTCAAGGAGCTCGACTGGGAGTTCCGTCTCAACATGTACAGCATGACGGGCATGGTCGCGGTTTTCGCGATGTACTATGCGCCCTATGTCTACATGTTCGTTTCGGCGGCACTGAAGAACATGGACCCTGCGCTCGAGGAAGCCGCGCAGATGTCCGGCGCCGGCCCGGTGCGCACGATGCTCACCATCACGCTGCCGCTCGTCGCGCCAGCCATCCTCTCGGGTAGCCTGCTCGCCTTCGTTGTGATGTTCGGCATCTACGGCATACCGGCTGCCCTCGGCGCGCCGGCGCGCATCGACGTGCTGACGACCTATCTCTTCAAGCTCACCTCATGGACGCCGCCGCTTTTCAATGCTGCCGCGGCTGTTGCCATCATCATGGTCGTCGTTACGACGCTTTGCGTCGCAGTGCAGCACTGGGCGCTTTCGGGCCGCAGCTTCGTGACGGTCACGGGCAAGTCGTTCAAGCCGCGCACGCTGAAGCTCGGTCCGTGGCGCTGGGTCACGTTCGGCCTTGCGTGCCTCTATGCGCTGGTGGCTGTCGTCGTGCCGTGCATCGGGCTTCTTGTCGCCGCTTTCCGCAAGTTTCTGTTTGTGCCGAACCTCGCGAGCCTGTTCGATCCCAAACAATACTCGCTCGGCCATTTTCAGAATCTCTTCGACAGCGCACTCGTGTGGCGCTCGTTCTGGAATACACTCGAGGTCGGCATAATCAGCGCGCTCATCGGTGGTCTGCTGGCCTTCGCGCTCTCGTACACGATCCACCGTACCAACCTGCCATTCCGGCGCACGCTCGACATGATGGGCACCGCGCCCGTGGCTGTGCCGGGCCTCGTCATCGGCGTCGCCTACCTGTGGGCCTGGGTTGCCTTCTCCGGCTTCCTGTGGGGAACGACGTGGATCATCGCGCTGGCGCTTGTTGCCCGCTTCCTGCCCGATACGCTGAAGGTCCTCGGCGGATCGCTCATGCAGATCCATCGAGAGCTCGAGGAGGCCTCGAAGATCTGCGGTACCGGAACGCTGCAGACAATCCTCCGCATCATCGTACCGCTGACGCTTCCGGGCCTCATATCGGCGATGAGCCTACTGTTCATCCTCTCGATCAGAGAGCTTGGCTCGTCGCTCTTCCTTTTCACGAACAGCACGATCGTCATGCCGGTGCTGCTGCTCGATTTCCACGAGGGCGGCCATACCGGTGCCACCGCTGCATTCAGCGTGCTTCAGGTCGTGCTCCTGCTCTTCATCGTGGGCGGCGCGAACCTGCTCGGACGAATGACGACGGTGCGGTGAGAAACACAGGCTTAGAGCGCAAATACCTGAGGAACGGCGACCATGGATGAAGTGCGCATTCTCTCGGTGACGGGGAACCTCGGCTATGGCTTCCCCGAAAAATCTCTCCTGGAAGGCGCGTCCCGCAATCCGCACATGATCGGCGCCGACAACGGTTCATCCGATCCCGGCCCCTACTACCTCGGCAGCGGCCAGCATCTCACGAAGCGCGAGCAGGTGCGGCGCGATCTCGGGTTGTCGCTTGCGGCGGCGCGGCGTCTTGGCGTGCCCTACGTGATCGGCACGGCCGGCACAGCGGGCGGCCGTCCGCATCTCGACGGCTTTCTCGACATTCTCGACGAAGTGTCGAAGCGCGATGGTCATCGCTACCGCCTCGCCACCATCCAGGCTGAGTTGGACAAGGAGCTGGTGAAGAAAGCCGTGCGTGAAGGGCGCGTGCGGCCGCTCGGGCCGCTGCCCGAACTGACCGAGCAGATGGTCGACGAGAGCGCGCGGATCGTCGGACAGATGGGGACGGGGCCGTTCGTCAATGCGCTCGAGGCGGGCGCCGACGTGATCATCGCCGGCCGCGCCTGCGACACGGCCATCTACGCGTCTTTCGCTGCCTACAAGGGGCTCGACATGGGCCTCGCCTTTCACATGGCGAAGATCATCGAATGCGGCGCGCAGTGCGCTATTCCGCTCGCTGCCAACGACTGCATTCTCGGGACGCTCAGGCGCGATCATTTCGAGCTCGAGCCGATGAATCTCGACATGCGGCTCACGCCGACCTCGGTCGCCGCGCACATGATGTACGAGCAGCCGGACCCGCACCATTTCTTCGAGCCCGAAGGCATGGTCGATCTCGAGAGGAGTCACATCGTCTCGCTCGATCCGCGCCGTGTGAAGGTGACCGGCAGCCGCCTCGTCTCGACGGGCAAGCCGACGATCAAGCTCGAAGGCGTGAAGCTGCGCGGCTATCGCACGATCACCATCGCCGGCATGACCGATCCGCGCCTCATTCGTAGCGTCGACGAGGTCGAGAAGCGCGTGCGCGATGGCGTCGCGCGACTTGTCCAGGGGACGCTCAGGCCCGAGGACTACGAGCTGCGCTTCATCTACTACGGCTGTGATGGTGTTCGGCCCATTCGCGGCGCCGTCGCTCATCCGCACGAGGTCGGCATCGTGATCGAGGCAATCGCGGCGACGCAGCAGGCGGCGAATACGGTGTTGTCGCTTGCGCGCAGCTCGTTCCTGCACGGCTACTTCGATGGCCGCAAGGCCACTGCAGGCAACCTCGCCTTTCCCTTCTCGCCGTCGGATTTCGAGGGCGGCCCTGTCTACGAATTCACGATCTACCACGTGATGGAAGTGGACGACCCGGACGCGCTCTTTCCGGTCGATATCAGGGAGGTCGCCTGAACATGGACGCCGATACACGCATCCTTCCGAATGCGCGCGGCGAGCGCCTCTACGATCTCGCGGAGGTCCTGCGCAGCAAGAATGCCGGCCCGCTCCTCATTACCTTCGATGTGATCCTGCCGGATGCCGCCACCTACCGTCGGGTTGTCGAGAGCGAGGTGCTGACGCCTGAGCTGATCGGCAGGCTCTACGATCTCCCACCGGCCGACGTGCAGATCATGGCATTCGAGGCCGCGAACGCGATCAAGATCACGATCCCTCGTACAGGCCCAACGTCGGGGGCGCCAGGAGACAGAGACGTCTACGGCGCCCAGCAGCACGTGCCGCTGATCGACATTCTCATCCCTTGATGCGCGCAAAAAAGGTGACTGCGGATTCGACAATAAATAATTTAATGTATACATAGATCGGATCGCAAACACGAGAAACGACCGAGGAGGATTATCATGGCGGAGGCAGCAGGCAGGGCATCGACTTCAGGCAACGCCGGGCCGCGTCTGCCGCTCGAAGGGGTCCGCGTGGTCGACATTGCGTCGTTCCTCGCCGCGCCGATTGGTGCCATGTTTCTTGCGGATTTTGGCGCCGACGTCGTGAAGGTCGAGCGCCCGGACACGGGCGACGAGTCGCGCTACTGGGGCAACAGCAAGAACGGCGTCGGCCTCTATTACAAGGTCCTCAACCGCAACAAGCGCTCCGTTACGGCGGACCTGCGCACGCCGATGGGCGTCGAGATTGTCAAGCGGCTGGTCAAGACGGCTGACATTCTCGTCGAGAACTTCCGTCCAGGGACACTGGAGAAGTGGGGCCTCGGCTGGGATGTCCTCTCGAAGATCAACCCCGGTCTCATCATGCTGCGCATCACGGGCTTCGGGCAGACCGGCCCCAATTCGTCGCGCCCTGGCTTCGGCACGCTCGCTGAGGCCTACAGCGGGTTTGCCTTCATCAATGGCTTTCCCGAGCAGCCGCCGATCCTACCTGCGTTCGGCCTCGCCGATTCCACCGCTGGTCTCATGGGTGCCTACCTCGCCATGGTCGCGCTCAAGGGGCGCGAGGTGAACGGTGGCAAGGGGCAGTACATCGACCTCGCGCTCTACGAGCCGCTCTTCACGCTGCTCGGGCCGCAAGCTGTCAACTACGACCAGCTCGGCCTTATCCAGCAGCGCAACGGCAGCCTGCACTCGTTCACCGCGCCGCGGAACTGCTACCGCACCAAGGACGGAAAGTACGTCGCCATTGCCGGCGCTTCGCAGTCGACCTTCGAGCGCATGTGCGCCGCGCTCGGCGTACCGGAGATTCCCGAGGACCCGCGCTTCAAGGACAACCGCCTGCGCATCCAGAACAATAAGGAGATGGATCCGCTGCTGCAGGTTGCCGTTGCCCGTTTCACGCTTGACGAGCTCATGGAGCAGTTCATCAAGCTCGAGGCGGCAGTGGCGCCGGTCAATGACATCGCCCAGGTATTCGACGATCCGCACTTCCAGGCACGCGAGAACATCGTCACAGTTTTCGACGATGAGCTCGGCGGGCCGGTGCGCTTCCAGAACATCGCGGGCAAGCTCTCGGCGACGCCGGGCCACGTCAAGCACGCAGGCCCTCGGCTTGGGTCGAGCAACGAGGACATCCTGATCGGGGAACTCGGATTCTCTGAGGAGGAATTGCGCACGGGCAAGCTTTCGACTGAGCGAGCGCGCGCCTGAACGGCTTCAAGGATAGAGGACTGACATGCTGACTCTCCCCGCTCGCACGACTGTCGTCGAAGTTGGCCCGCGCGACGGCCTGCAGAGCTTCCACCGCTGGGTCGATACGGACACCAAGGTGGCGATGGTCGATCGCCTTTCCGAGGTCGGCTTTCCGGTCGTCGAGGTGACGAACTTCGCTCATCCGCGCGTCATTCCTCATCTCAAGGACGCCGAGGAGGTCATGGAGCGGATCAAGCGCCGCCCCGGCATCGTCTATCGGGCCCAGGCGCCAAACCCGCGCGGTGCGCAGCGCGCCGTCGCCGCAAAATCGCAGGAGATCCTCGGCCTCATCACGGCGAGTGAGGCCTACAACCTCAAGAACCAGAACATGACGCTCGAGCAGGGTGTCACGGCGGCCATCGAGACGTTTCGGATCGCCGATGCGGCGCATATTCCCTTCGTGCTGGCGATGGGCATGACCATGTGGTGCGCCTATGAGGGCCGCATTCCGGAGAGCCACGTACTCGATCTTGTCGGAAAGTTCCGTAACGGCGGCATCAAGCGCTATTATTTCGCTGGCTCGCTCGGCATGGAGGACCCGCGCCATGTGAGCAGTCTCTTTAGCCAGACACTTGATCGCTTCCCCGACATCGAGGTCGGCTTCCACGTCCACAATCTCTCCGGCAACGGTCCCGCCAACATCATAGCCGCGCTGGATGCCGGCGCGTCCTTCATCGAGGGCGCCATCTGCGGCATTGGCGGCGGCATCATGACGCCGACCACCATGGGTGCGGTTGGCAACCTCGCCAGCGAGGATGTTGTCCACCTGCTGAACGAGACGGGCGTTGAGACGGGTATCAAGACGGAAGACGTCGTTGCCGCGGCCCGAGATGTCGCGGCCATGCTCGATATCAAACCACAGAGCTACGTGACAGCGGCGGGAACGCGCGCGGAGGTCCTGAAGAGCGCCAAGAACAGCGCCCGGTCCCATCCCGTTTAGGGTCTAGAGAGGTGCTGAGCCATGGCTGATGCCAATCAGAAGTCGGAGCTGAAGTTGCCGCGCCGCACCCCGATCGACAGCATCTATGAGCGCATCCGCAAGAAGATCCTCGATAGCGAGCTTGCGCCGGGGTCGCAGATCCTTGAGCAGGAGCTCGCCGTCATGCTCGGCGTGAGCCGGACACCCGTTCGCGAGGCCGTAATACGACTCCAGAATGAGGGGCTGCTGGAGATCGTTCCACGGCATGGCGTACGCATCGTTCCCATCGCCGTATCCGACATGCGTGAGATCTACGACGTTCTCATCAGTCTGGAGCCGCGCGCCGCCGAGCTGCTGGCGGCGCGCGGAGCATCGCCGAAGGAGCTACGCAAGCTCGAGGCTTCCTGCGAGAGGATGGCCGACACCCTCGCGCGTGGTGAGATGGAGAAATGGGCGCTCGCCGACGAAGAATTCCACCTGGACATCGTGCAGCTCAGCAACAACCGGCGTCTCGTCGATATCGTACTCAACTGCTGGGACCAGGTTCATCGCGCCCGCTATTTCACATTGCGGCTCCGTCAGCATCCGCGGCCCTCGAAGTCGATCGAGGAGCACTACGAGATCATCGAGGCTATCCGCCGGGGCGATGCCAGTGCGGCACGCCGACTTTACCGTCGCCACCGTGAACGCGGGCTAAGGGAGCAGATCGACGTGATGACGGCGTTCCGGATCCATCAGATCTAGCGCTGCAACGTTCGTTGGGTCGCTACGCCGATATGGCTGTTTTGCCGCCGCACTACTCGTCTCTAATACATTTGATTTTTTCTCTCTAAATTCCGGACCCTCAAGAAGAGTCGACATGGACCTTGAAATCATTGGCGTATATAGCCGCTTTCAATCTGAAAAGACGGGTTCGATTCCCCTACGGGGCGCCGCGTCGGCGCGGGCGCGTGATGGCTGATGGTGTCCGCTCGTGGGCCCAGAGTAGTAATTGCGGTGGGCGAGCGGAAGTGTCTGCAGCTGGGGTAAGAGCGGACCTATCGCCGACATCGTAAATTCGACGCTGATGACCCCGAGCCGCCCTCGAGCGACGAACGGCGAGGAGATCCGGCTACGTTTCCGGGGCAGCATGATCGCATCATCGCCAACAGAGCGTTCAGCTTAGGCGCGCGCATGACAAGGACCTGTTCAGGGCTTGACCGGTGGCGTTGCGTGCGTGTGGAAAGTCTCAACAAGCTTGAGGCCCCAAGCCTGGCCTTTTTTCCGATCGGTCTCGGTCCATATCACCGGCTCCCAGTCCGGTTGGAGTATCAACCGTGCGCCCGCGTTGGCGAGCTCGATGCGATTGCCCGCCGGCTCCCACACATAGAGGAAGAACGTGCCCTGGATCGCGTGTTTGTGCGGCCCCTGTTCAATGTGCACGCCGTTCTCGAGGAAGATGTCCGCGGCACGTAGGATGTCCTCGCGCTGGTCTGTCGCATAGGTCACATGGTGCAGCCGGCCGCGGCCTCGACCGTGCTCCTCGGCGCAGGCGAGGTCATAGGTCTTGTTGTTGACGGTGAACCAGCACCCGCCGATTCGACCATTGTCCAGCCGGATAAGCTCAGTTACGCGGGAGGCTAGGCAAGTTTCCATGAAGCGTCGGAACTCAGTCACGTCCTCGGCAAGCAGATTGAGATGATCGAGGCGGCGCGGGGAGGCGCCAGTGGCATGAAAGCGGCTCGCGTTGTTTTTGAGCGCAGGCGCGTCTGATGCGGGTGGCCTGTACTTCACTGTATCCCAGTAGAGCTCGAAGACGTGCCCAAAAGGATCTTCAACACGATAGGCGCGGCCATGCCCCATGTCACCCTCAACCCAGCCCAGCGATTTGAAACCACTCGCCTCGATGGCCGCAATGCGCCGCTCCAGCGCCTCCGGCGACGACACTCGATAGCCGATGTGACCGACGCCAGTGGTGTGATGAGCGCTGAGCTTGAGAGTGTGAAATTCGTAGTCGTCCCAAGCGCGCAAGTAGGCGCTGGTCGAGTCGCGCCCGGCAAGCTTCAGTCCAAGCACGCGCGTGAAGAAGTCGAGGCTCTCGTCGAATTTGTCGGTTAGCACTTCGACGTGGCCGAGGTGGGCGACGTCGTGGCACGCCTCGCTCAGCATCACTCAAAACCTCAATCCAGAGCGCCAACTGGTTGAATTCGCCAATCCTAGCCGGCCGACGACGTCGTGTCCACTTGCACGCCGGCTGATGCAGCTGAGGCACAAGCTTGATCGCCGTACGGATGGGGATGTTCGTGCCCAATGTCTGCTTCTGGCCCATCGCGACGATGGCATCAATTGTCGGCGATGTCGGCTCGTAGAGGTTGAACGGAAGCCGCCATCCACCAGTAGCATCGACGCTGATGCCCCGACGCCGGCATGTGTCGAGGACCTAACGCCGCCGTCGCGGGCGCAGCAGTACGATCGCTGCTGCAACAAGCTTGAGGATCAGGCACAACACGAGTGCCGCATCGTAGCCGCCAGTTGCGCTCTGCATCAGGCCCATGAGCCCAGGCCCAAGGGCGCTGACCATGCCACCAATCGCCGTAGATAGTCCCAACACCATACCGAATGTGGCCGCATCGAACTCCCGCTGAATGATCAGCGCGGGGAGCGTGATGAGATTGCCAATCGAAAAGCCATAGACAGCACAAGCAAGAAAAAGGGTTCTACTGTCCGGCGCCAGCACAATGACGAGGAGGGCGCCAGCCTGGGTCGCAAGAGATATCGCGGTCGTCCGGCGCGGCTCGAGACGATCGACGATCATGCCGAGGCAGAGGCGCCCGATCACGGCCATGGTCGTCGTGACGGACACGGCAATCGCGGCATCCGAGCGGCCCATCGTCGGCTCGAGAAACGCGATCTGGTGAACGATGAATCCGACCTGCGCCGACAAGGCGAGCGCGAACGGGGCCGTGATCGTCCAAAATCCGAAGCTTTGCAGAAGGGGCCATCGCGATAGACTTGGCGACATGGGATTGCCGCGTGGCGGAGCATTCTCTGCCCTGCGCTCTGACGCGCTGTCCGCGAGAGGCAGAGACATCACCGCCGGCACAAGGATGGCGATCATGATGACTGTCATCGCCAGCATCGCCAACTTGAATCCGACTTCCCCGATGAGGAGAACGAGCGCTGGCGCCACAATGATCCCGCCGCAGGTCGCACCGTTGAACGCCAAGCTAATCGCCAGCCCGCTGCGACGATCAAACCAGGACCGGAGGATGGTCGCGACGACAACAGTACCCATGCCAGCCCAGCCGAAGGCCATCAGGATGTAGGCCGTATAGAGCTGCCAGGGTGTAGCGGTGAACGCCAATAACGTCGTCGAGGTGCCAAGCGCAGATATGCCAAACAACATGAGGCGCCGCGGCCCGACCCAATGCAGGGCGTCACTGGTGAAAGGGGCCAGAAGATTGCCGAGCAAGAAGGAGAGTGTGCTGGCGCTCGAAATGAGAGCAGTGGGCCAGCCCTGCAGATGCTGTAGCTCGGTGAGAAAGACGCCGTGGCCATAGAGCCCAAAACCAAAGATGAAGAGTTCCACCAGAAAACATATCGCGACAACCCGCCAACCGGGATAGCGCCATGACGACTCATCGTCCTGGCCCGACGCGGATCTCGTGGACTTCGGCTTTGGGTTCAACGCGACTTCCTCCCATCACCGCGCGATCCGATGTTGCGGAGAGTGCAGCACATCGTTGGGGAACAGCGCCCTCGGCCTGCGAGCTAGAGATCATGCGGTCGGCCGTAGAAAGCGGACATCCCGTGATGGAGGTGATTGAACTTGGCGGCGATTAAATGGCCGTTTCGGGCCCATCGCGACGGAAACAACCATAGGCAATTTCGGTTCGCTGTGGGGGAGCCGTCACTATCCGTCAGCGGTATCGATGCTGTTGACCCGAAGCGGGCTTACTAGCTTGCCGCACCTCAACACTGATGCTTCAAGGCCGCCGATGCCGTCGGTGTCGACGAGAAGGGTGTTTCGGTGACCATTGCGAATGCCACCACCAAAGCCAGTTTGCCATCTCTCATGCATGGCGTTGATCACTAAAGAGAGTCACGTGGCAGGCGACCCGGGCGGCGGCTGGGCGCGATGTGACTTGGAGAGCTCTGCAACCCGCTCATGGTAGGCTTCAGCGTCGCCATAGTCGACGAACTGCCGGTAGTGATCGTGTGCAGCGATCATGCGTCGCGCGTGCTTGATGGGGCACCAGTATTCCTCCGTCCGCCCGGCAATCTCCCTCACGTAGGCAATCAGACAATTGGCATAGGAGCAGTAGGCGCAGTTCAACTTCTCCAATGCATTCAGATATGCCAAGTGAGCGCGATCGAAAACAAAATGGTCTCGGCGGCGCACCTTTTCTATGCCGTATATCGGAAAGCAGATGGCTTGATAGATGCTGACTGCGATATCGAGGATCACAAGAGGCACGATCAGGCTGTAGATCACGGGGGCGGTCAGGATCACGAGCGGACGCGCATTCAAAACGTAGTGCGACAAGCTGGTCTTGAGTTCTTGATGCCTCCGAAGCACCTCCTGCTCGAAAGCGATCCGCCCGCGTTCCAGGCCCTCGCGTAGTCCTGCCCGTTCTTTGGCGATTTCGGCCGCGAGTTCTGCTTCGAGTGCTGCGATCCGATCCATCAGATGGTTTACCGAGCTTCGCGCTTCGTGATCGCTCATACCGCATACCTCATAGCTATGTGTGATCGCATGAGCGTTCGAGCAACCAGAACGCCGACAGTTCAAACTCAGTGAGTGCCACGATACCTATGAGGGAGGTGGTCGCAAACAATGCCAACTTGTCCAGGAGGCATCGTAGATCGCTGTCGGCGAGACACTAACTGATAGGCGGACCTCAGCGTAGAAGGTAGCAAGATGCCGTACGCATCGATTGATGATCTTCCCATATCGGTCAAATCCCATCTCCCAATACACGCGCAGGAGATTTATCGCGGCGCTTTCAACGGTGCGTGGCTGAGCTATGACAACCAACCGCCTGACGAACGCGAGGTGACGGCGCATCGGATCGCTTGGGCAGCCGTAAAACAGCGCTATCGCAAGGAGGCCGGTCAATGGGAGGAGCGCTAGTCCGTACGGCCTATTCACTGAGGCGGCGCCATGAACTCTGTTTGCAAAAGAAAAGGCCGGCCGTTCTAGACACGTGGCAACGACGGGCTCGGCGATGAACCAGCCACGTGATGGTCTTGCTCACCGGCAGATAAGCACCGGCACCGTACTGTGGGTCACAACGTTGGCGGCAGCGCTGCCGAGGAGCAGCCGCCCCAGACCTCGCCGGCCGTGGGATGCCATGACGATCAAATCGCATCCCTGCGACTTGGCGGTATCGAGGATGCCATCGGCTGGATATTGATCCTTCACGTGGATCGTCCCGCAATTGACGGCAATTTTCTTCGCGGCATCGTCGACGGCAGCAAGCGTGCGTCTGGCACTTTCCGCGGCTGATTTCTCATACTCATCGAACGGAAATGCGATTGCGGCCTCAGGCGTTACGTATGCTACCCACGGCTCGGTGACTGTCACAGCCGTGGCGCTGGCATTCAATGCCTTTGCCAGCTTCAGTCCCGCGTCTACGGCCTTGGCTGCCAGCTCCGAGCCGTCGGTCGCAATCAGAATGTGCTTGTACATAGGTTTGGCACCAAGACGAGAGTTGGAGCGTACGCCGAAAAAAGAAACGCTTCAGTGGTGCGGCATCGCCGATTGCTCCGCCGAACGCTGCCCAGCTTCGATGCCGGTTTCAAGAACACTTCCGGCCTTCTTCGAAAGCAAGGCAAATTCATGCGCGTACTCCCGTAGCGCCTTTTGCCAAAAGTCGATGTAGATCTTCCACATCTCTTCCGCACCTTTTGCAGCGGCGAGATGCTGGCCGAGCTTGAGATCCTCTTTGAGCCTGCGCTTTACAAAGGCCTGCCATTCGCCGCTCATCGAGGCCCATTGCTCGACGAACCGGGAATTCCACTCGGCGCCGAATGCCACGACGGGATTCCACAAATCGAATGGCAGAGGAGCTGTATCCCGACTTTCATCATCCAGTCTTCGGGTGCTCGACTTTGGTTCACGCATGACTTGGCTCCCATAAGCTAAGCGCATCGGCCATATTTATTAGTTTAGCGGTCCGGAACATTCATGCGCTTTGATGCAGCTCAACACGATAGGCCGATCAGCGGCATAGGCGCCAACCAGGTCAGTTGGGAGTTCCTGCTCGTGCCGCTGGACAATGCGCACACCCGACTCGTCGTGCGCGGGCGAATTTCACACCGCTGGCCAGGTTCGATTCAAGCGACAGGCGTTCTCAGCGCCGCATAGGTACCAAATTAAACTCCTCGGCGCTCGCGGCACCTCACATTGAGGCACGTCAATGCGCCAGTGCACCCATCTGACCAAAGCTACCCGGCATCTGTGTTGAAGACGAGGAGGCATCCGTCATGGCAAGTTTGGACCGTCCCCTCGCGGTCGTCACGGGAGCGTCGAGCGGTATTGGCGCTGATCTGGCGAGAGAGTTGGCGAAAGATGGCTATGATCTTGTGCTTGTCGCACGGCGAACCGCGCCCATGCAGGCGCTCGCGGATGAGATCAAGGCTAGCGGAGCGAGCGCCACGGTGCTTGCGTGCGACCTGAGCAAGGCCGGAGCAGCGCAGACGCTGATCGGCGAGATCGAGGCGCAGGGTCTTGTTGCGATCGACGTTCTCGTCAATGCCGCCGGCCTCGGCGGCAATGGCCGCTTTGATCAATCAGATCCGGTTCGCCTCGCCGAAATGCTGCAGGTCAATGTGGTCGCCTTGACAGAACTTACGCGGCTGCTGCTTCCGGGCATGGTAAGCAGGGGGCGCGGAAAAATCTTGCTGGTCGCGTCAACCGCCGCGTTTCAACCGGGGCCGCAGATGGCCGTCTACAGCGCAAGCAAGGCTTATGTCTTGAGTTTTGGCGAGGCCATTACGTATGAGCTCAGGGACACAGGCGTGCATGTCACCACGCTGTGTCCCGGCCCGACAGCCACCGGGTTCGCGCGCATCGCAGGCATCGAGGACGTGCCGCTTTTCAATGGGCCGGCGCATGTGATGACGGCCGCCGAAGTTGCGCATCTGGGCTACCAGGGCCTGAAAGCGAACCGTTCCGTTGTCGTTGCCGGCAGGCTCAACGCCCTGATGGCGATGTCCGGGCGGGTCGCGCCTCACTCCCTGTCATTGGCCATAGGCAACTATCTGATGTCGCACCAGCCGCCATCTAGCGGCTCGACGGGGCACACACCGCCTTCGTAAGGGGATGACACGCCATGTTGGCGCGGCGGCAGTACCAGTGCCATGGCCATGTCGCTGCGGGATTCGAGGCCGTTCGACAGCCGGCGGCTTTCGGGACACCCGGGGCACTCGGATGCACCGTGTCATTTCGGGCTCGTCGCCGTTTAGGCCGTTTCAATACTGGATAGAACCGCAGGTGGCCGTGATGCGCGCATTGAAATTGAGCCGAGCCTTCACCCTCATAGAACCGGGGCCCGTGATCCTCGTCACGACTCGCGACGGAAGCAAGAACAACGTCATGACGATCTCGTGGACCATGGTGCTGGACTTTGCCCCGATGCTCGCTATCACGACGGGCGCCTGGAATTACTCCTTCGCGGCCTTGCAAAAAAGGGAATGCGTGATCGCCGTACCGACCATCGATCTATTGGACACGGTGGTCGGGATCGGAACGTGCTCGGGTGCCGACACCGACAAGTTCGCCAAGTTCAATCTCACGGCTGTGCCCGGCAAGCTTGTCAATGCGCCTTTGATCAAGGAATGTCTGGCCAACATCGAGTGCAAGGTCATCGACATGATCGCCAAGTACAACATCGTTGTGCTCGAGGCGGTCGCGGCATATGTGGATCCCGCGCGTAAGGAGAAGCGCACGATTCACGCTGTTGGCGACGGAACCTTCATCGTCGATGGCCGCAAGTTCGACCGCAGGAAGATGATGGCTTCCAAGCTTCCGCCGGGCATCTAAGCCCGCCGGCGAGACAGTCTCCGGCGGCGTCGTTGTCAAGCGCTATCCGGAGATCCTCATGCCCGGCAGGGCGGTCACGTGACGCGAAGAGCCGATGCAGCACCACGTCCGCAAATTGCGGACGGCCCGGCAACCGCATATCCTCCACGGCACTGGATGCCGCCATGCCCTGCCGAGCGGCACGATCTGGGGGGCGACACATGCTGGTGACATTGCACGTGCGGCGGCTCCTGGCCGTTGCGGTTTTGGTGGCTCTCTGGCCGCAGATGCTATGCGCGGCTCCGGATGAAGAGCTGCTCGGAAAGAAGAAAGGATATCCGATCGGCAAGGCCAGCAACTGGTCGCTGGACGAAAGCGTACGTGTCGGCTCGTTCAGCAATCTCGATCGGATATTTCCCCACAACACGTTGAAGAGGTCGCCAGCTCCATCGATTCTCAAATCGGCGGCGAAGCCCCCGCGTATCACCTACAAATTCGACGATCGGACACTGACGCTCGAGGATTTTCTCGATCGCCAGCGCATCACCGGTCTTATGATCATCAAGGACGGCGAGATCCTGGCCGAGCGCTACCAGTATGATCGCGCCCCTCAACACCGTCTGGTCTCTCATTCCATGGCGAAGTCGATCGTGAGCCTCGCTATCGGGATGGCTCTGGCAGAGAAGAAGATCCGCTCGCTGGACGACAACGCTGCAACGTACGTACCGCAGCTCGCGGGTTCCGCGTACGGCGAGACATCCATACGGAACCTTCTTCGCATGGCGTCCGGTGTGAGGTTCCGGGAGGTCTATGACGGCAAGGACGATCTGACGCGCCTTGGGGTGAAGCGCGTCAAAGAAGGCACTATTCCCGCTCTTCGCATGTTCAATGAACGTGAGGCCAAGGAAGGGACGCGCTTCAGGTATTCATCCGCCGAGACGGTCGCGCTCGTCGCGGTGCTGCGGGCGGCTATCGGTGGCTCGGTCAGCGACTATTTGAGTGAGCGCCTCTGGCAGCCGATGGGTGCGGAAGCCGACGCCACTTGGATCACAACGCGGTCGGACGGCTACGAGAATGGCGGCGGCCGCTTCAATGCCGTTCTTCGGGACTATGCTCGCCTAGGCATCCTGCTGGCTGCGGATGGTGCAGCGAACGGCAAGCAGATCGTCCCGAAGGACTACCTGCTCGAGGCGACCAGTTGGCGCCGGCATCCTGAAGCGTTTCAGCCTCGCAAGGCGACGTCCTATTTTGGGTACGGCTATCAGTTCTGGACCTATCCGGGCAGCAAGCGGCGCTTCGCTCTGCTTGGTGTCTATGGACAATCGATCTTCGTCGACCCGGAATTGAAGCTCGTGCTCGTCATCACGGCGGTCGCCCGAAACGCCTCGGTTGGAAAGGAAAGCCTTGCGAGCGAGCGGGACGCGCTTTGGCGCGGTCTCGTCGCACAGTTCGGTAGTTGGTAGTCGCGCCGGCGCTTTCCAAGAGCGCCCAAACAGATCGTGAGCCGTTCGACACGCCGGCTGCACCCGGCTAGTTTCTGCCTTCGTGTGAGGAGCGGATGTTGCGCACCCCGAGCGGGGGCTTTCGCTGATTGGGTTCGGACGAGGTCGTCGAGGTGTGAAGATGGGCCAGCCGATGCAGCCGTTTCCCGGGAGCCGGCCTCTGAATCCGCAAGGGATGCGGCTCCTTCCCGAGGATCGAGCGCGCGACATCGCCGCGAGCTTCGATCTTGTCGATCTGCCCGCGGGCTTTCATGATGACCCCTATCCGGTCTACCACGCGCTCCGCATGTACGCGCCGGTGCGCGCGATGGCCTCAGGCAGCGTGCTCATATCGCGGCACGTCGATCTCGAGGCGATCTACAAGGACACTGCCCTCTACTCGTCGGACAAGACTGTCGAGTTCCGGCCGAAATTCGGAGAGAGTCCGCTCTACGATCACCATACCACGAGCCTCGTTTTCAACGATGGCGCCCGTCACACCCGGGTCCGTCGCATCATGGCCGGCGCCCTGACGCCACGCGCCATCGCCAATATGGAGGGGCCTGTGGTCGCGCTTGTTGATCGCCTGCTCGATGCGATGCAAGCGCGGATGGCGCGAGAAGGCCGCGTGGATCTGATCGGGGACTTCGCTGCCGCCATTCCCATTGAAGTCATCGGCAACATGCTCGATGTGCCGCGCGACGAGCGCGACCCATTGCGCGACTGGTCGCTTGCCATTCTCGGAGCGCTGGAGCCGGCGCCGGGCAAGGACCAGCTCGAGCGCGGCAATCGGGCGGTGCGCGAGTTCCTCTCCTATCTCGAGCGCCTGATCGGCCAACGCAGGCTGCGACCCGGGGACCCGGACAAGGACGTCCTCACGCGCCTTGTTCTCGGCGAGGCCGATGGCGTGAGGCTCAGCGAGGCCGAGCTCCTGCAAAATTGCATTTTCATTCTCAATGCCGGACACGAGACGACGACGAACCTCATAGGCAATGGCTTGGTCGCGCTGACGGAGTGGCCGGACGAGCGCGCGCGCCTCGCCGCGGATGCATCGCTCCTGCGCACCTGCGTCGAGGAGCTCTTACGCTTCGAGAGCTCGAACCAGCTCGGCAACAGAAGGACGACGGCTCCGGTTACCATCGGCGGCATCGAGCTGTCCGCCGGGACCTCGATCACGCTGCTGATCGGGGCGGCCAACCGTGATCCCGAACGCTTTCCCGATCCCGACCGGCTCGATGTCGGCCGCAATCCGAACCGGCATCTCGCCTTCGCGTCCGGTCCGCATCAGTGCGTCGGCATGAATGTGGCGCGGCTCGAGGGTCGGATCGCTCTCGGCCGGTTCCTCGCCCGCTATCCGCGCTACCGTCTTGCCGGTCTCCCCTTGCGCGGTCGCCGCGCCCGCTTCCGCGGCTATCTCTCGATCCCGGCCGTGCTCGAATGAGACAGCCACGCATCCGGCGGTACCGCTGGACGCCCGAGCCCTAACGCGTCTCAGCCCAAGCCGGCAATCACCGCGTCGACCTTCGTCACCAGGGCAACGTTCTGCATCGCATACTCGATCGATGCGCGATGCCAGTCGGCACGCAAGCGGCTCCTGAAGCCACGCATCTCCGCTTTCTTCAACGCATACGCCTAGTGAACTAGCTGACGAGCATCCTCTCAGATTGCCCGGGCCGCGCTCGCACGTGCTATTGATGGTCAATGTCGTTCGCCAACAGCATCAGAGGGTAGGCAGTGCCGGCTCTTGTTCGACACAAATGGCACGGCTGTCGGCCTCCGACAGAGGCTCGTCGAGCAGCAGGCAGTGGTGCGGCCAACGCGCGCTGCCGCCTTTACTGAAGTGGCGGCAAGCGTAGCAGGCACCGAACGCGCGACCGCCATTGCGCGTGATCATGGCCTGGAGGGCCCGGCGCAGGGTCTCGGCTACGATGCAAAGCTTCTCCGGATCAGCCCCGGCAAGATCGGCGGCGAGAGCAAGGATCGGATCATCCTTCAAGCTCCGTTCACCAACCGCCGTCAGGGCAAGCATCACCGAGCGTCGATCACGAGCACTTGGCTGACGCGTGATCTGCCCCTTCTGCTCGAGCGCTATCAGCGTCTGCGAAACCGTCCCGCGGGTTGAGCCGAGGTACTCCGCCAGCGCCGCCGGCGTCCGCGAGAAGCGGTTGGCCCGCGCGATGAAGCGCAGAGCTTCCCATTGCGCTGGATTGAGGTCCCCCGTCGCCTCGCCGCTGCGCGCCAGCCGATCCAGCCGGTCGATGAGGTGTGCGGCGTCGAGGGCAAGGCTCGAAGCATTCATGGTAGCGACTCGATATTATCTGTTGACGGCGATCTTAGGTCGCGCATACTAATAGCTAGTCGATACCATTTCTGCAACCGATCCACGGGAGATTCCGTTATGTCGAAATCTACCTCTCTTCCGCTGACGCTTGCCGCCGGCCTGGCGCTCACCTCTCAATTGGCTCTCGCGCATGACATCAGGGCCAAGCGCGATGCGAACGTTCCGGCAGCATTCGATATCCTGCAGGCGTCGGCCAGCACGGATGGGCGGCTCGCCACCTTCATCATGGAGGTTGCCGGCAACGCCGGCACGCAGAAGCCTAAGAAGGTCGGCAAGCTGCAGGGCTCCAAGGTCGATGCCTACGTCTGGCCGACCAAGCTCGATCCGTCGGCTGTTGGCTTCGAGAAAAGTTCCGGCATTCTGGCACTAGCGATCACCGCCCACCCGGATTTCGACGACACGCCACTGTTCGATGAGAACGGCGATGGCGATCCGAACAATGACGGCGCCGATTGGCATTCGCATTGGGTCGTGCTGGTCGAGGACAAGGCGTGCGGTGGTGGCCTCAAGGTGCGCGACGTCTCGCCGGGCCAGGACGTGCTCCCGGCGACCGCACCGGGCCTGCCGCTCGCACTCGACAGCCCCGGCATGAGCCCGCTCATCAAGGGCGCGACGATCAGGATCACTGTCCCTGTGCAGGGTGCCGAGAACGTCAATTTCGATGCGGTTGCCGCCAAGCTGCAGGTGCATGAGCAGGGCAAGGTGCCACTCTTGTGCGTCACCGGAACCTACAAGGTCGCCTCAGGCACTCTCTCGTTGCCGGGCGTCATCACCAAGAAATGACCCTCCCGCATCTCATCGAAAGGAAACTAGCCATGAAGCAGAAAGCGATCTTCTACCATGCCGGCTGCAGCGTCTGCGTCGACGCCGAGCAGCGTCTGGCCGGCGCCCTCGATCCGGCGGCTTATGAGGTCGAGATCGTCCATCTCGGCACCGACAAGAGCCGTATCGCAGAGGCCGAGGCGGCCGGCGTGAAATCCGTCCCGGCCCCTGGTGATCGACGGCCACCCCTATCACATCAACTTCGGCGCCGAACTCGCCCAGCTGTGATGATCTCGCTCCGCGGAGCTGGAAGTGCCCCCCGCTGCATCCCAGGGGTAGAGAGTTATGGTGTCGTCGTCTGTCGCACCGGAGATCGTCGTTGGCCACTGGTTCGACACTGACACGCCGACGCTGCCCTCCGACTTGCGCGGACGACCGGTGTTGATCCATGCCTTCCAGACGCTCTGCCCCGGCTGCGTGGCTCTCCTGAGCCTGCACTTCACGGCTCCGCACTGGCCGTGGGAGGGCCCGGACGATGAGGCCGAGTCGCGGCGCATCCGAAACATCCTGCACCGCGACGGCGGCACGCGGAGGACTTATGCCGCCATGGTGCAGAGCCTGGATGCCAATGTCGGCCGAGTGCTACAGGCGCTCGACGCGACGGGCCTTGCAAGCAATACCATCGTGGTCTTCACCAGCGACAATGGCGGCGAGCGCTTCTCAGATACCTGGCCGTTCTCGGGCATGAAGCACGAGCTGCTGGAAGGAGGGCTTCGGATTCCGGCGATCGTGCGCTGGCCCGGCCGGATCGCAGCGGGATCGGTCTCCGATCAGGCGATGGCCACGATCGACTGGCTGCCGACCCTGCTGGCCGCCGCTGGTGCCTCTTCGGACGCGGCTTATCCATCCGACGGGGAAGACCTGGGACCGGTTCTGACTGGCGGTGCCACGTCTTATCCACGAAAGCTCTATTGGCGCTACAAGGCCGGATCGCAACGCGCCGCTCGCGACGGCAACTGGAAATACCTGCGCATTGCCGGAAACGAATTCCTCTTCGATGTGGTCAAAGACCCACGCGAGCGCGCCAATCTCAAGGATCGGGAGAAGGATGTCTTCGATCGACTGAAGGCCGATTGGGAGGCTTGGAACGCCACCATGCTGCCAGAACGGGCGCGGCCGGCGAATTACGTCCATCCAGGCAATCTTACGGCCGATCGCTATGGCGTGGTTAACCCCGCGCCCGTGGCCCCGTCGGCGACTCTGCCCAAGAACTGAAGATGGGCTGTGCATGGTAGCGCACCGTTTTTGCCTATCGCACTTCTGGGAGAGGCTTCATTCGATAGTTCGATGAGGAAGCCGGCTAAGGTGCCGCCATGTGCACCGGTCGCAACAATGTTGTCCGCCGTTGCGCCGTTCGCGACTGGCTATGCCGCTGCCACGGCCTCGATCTCGATGAGCAGGCGCTCCGAATAGAGGCGCGAAACCTCAACCAAGGTCACCGCTGGTGCGACGGCCGGCGTCACCGAATTGAAGAAGCGGTCGCGCGCACGGCGGTAGTCCGCCAACCGGCCCATGTCGCGAACGAAGACGGTCAGCTTCACTAAATTTGCAGGAGTGCATCCCACGCTTTCCAACGCCGCCGACAGATTGTGGAATGCCTGCTCGGCTTGCGCCTCCACGTTGTCCGCGCCAACGATCGTACCGGTGGCATCAACACCGGCCTGTCCGGCAATGAAGACCAGTCGGTTGCCGCGCACGTCGACGACGTGGGAGTAGCCGGGCGGCCGTTCGAGGGCGGACGGATTCAGGTAGCGGACGATGGCGGTATCGGTTGGCATGAGACGGCTCCATGGTTTGGCGGCACGAACTATGCCTCATGATCTACGGGCAGATCTTTGCGAACTACGCTATAGTAGGGCGCTCTGACGCAATAAGTCGCCGCCGATGGCCGAAAATGTGAGCAGTGATGCCAAATCCTGCATTGGACGATATAGATCGCCGCATCGTCGCCGAATTGCAGGCGGACGCGCGACTATCCAACATTGAGTTGGCTGACCGCGTAGGACTTTCCGCATCTCCCTGCCTGCGGCGGGTGCGACGGCTGTCCGATGAAGGGGTCATTGCTGGATACCGCGCGGTTCTCCATCGCAACCGTGTTGGCCTCGGCCTCACAGTTTTCCTTGCGGTGAAGATCGATCGGCACGCCAACGAGCGAGCGCTCGATTTCGAGCACGCCGTGACCGCCATGCCCGAAGTGGTCGGATGCCATCTCGTGGCTGGAGAGGCGGACTATTTTCTTGAGGTCGTGGTGCCCGACATGGAGTGCTATCAGCAATTTCTTGTCGGCAAACTTCTGGAATTGCCCATCGTGCGCGACGTGCGCAGCAGCATCGCCATACAATCGCTGAAGGCGGACGCACCACTTCCACTCGGACACTTCGGTTCGGACGGCAAGTGAATGTCGGCTGGTACCCCGACTTCAGCTAAATTCACCGCTGGCCGGAATGCCTCGAAGTAGCCCTTTCCCCATGATGCTGGTTGCTGGCAACCGCCTCAGAGAGATGAAGCGGAAGTTGCTATGCGTTAGCTGTATCGACGCGCCCAACAATGCGCAGATGGCGCCCGATAGCAGCCGTTAACGTCCCTAGCGCTATTTTCAGCGACCTTCCGCATTGGCGGCTCAACAATTGTGTCGCCAATCTCGTTGAGTTTGTATATTGCGCAGTGTTGAGCAGAGAACGGCAGTTACACGCTATGGCAAAGTCCAGTCGAGCGGCGACGGGCGCCCGGCGCTCCAAGACCTCCGAGCCTGCACAGTTGCAGGGCCGCGGGCGCCGGAATGGTGATGGGGTCGAAGAGGCGCTGCGAGAGCGGATCGCTTCGCATTCGATTCCCCCGGGCGCGAAGCTGCTCGAACAGGAGCTGAGCAGCGAGTTTGGCGTTTCGCGGGCCCGCATCCGCGAAGTACTCGGCGCGCTCGAGATGCGCGGACTGGTCGAACGGATTCCCAATCGCGGCGCCATCGTCACTCGCTTCGACATTGCGCAAGTCTTTGCAATTTATGATGTCCGCGAAGTTCTTGAAGGACTTTGCGTAAGGCTTGCGACCGAGAATTCACCGCCCGAGAGCTGGGAGGATCTGGTCCGCTCCTTCGGCAAGCCGATGGACGATCTGCTTCAGAAGCGCGATATCGAGACTTACGCACAGGCATATGCCGAGATGCGCAGGCGCATTATCGATGCCGCACAAAACCAAGTCCTGAGTGGAATGCTGGACAGTATCTACGAGAAGACGCGCGTGATCATGCGCCGCGTCATGATACTTCCCGGCCGCGCGGAAAAAGGACTGAAGGAGCACCGTCAGGTCCTGGCAGCAATGCGCCGAGGAGATGCCGCCGAAGCCGAGCGCCTCAAGCGCGCGAACATACGCAGCGCTATTCAGGATCTTCAGCGCTACAAGCACTTCGTATTTTAGGACGCTGTTGCCATGGCGCGACCCAAGCCGTTGTCGGGACTTCGCGTTCTTGATTTGACGCGTCTGCTGCCGGGCCCTCTCTGTGCCCAGCATCTCGGGGATCTCGGTGCGGACGTCATCAAGATTGAGGACCAAGGACGCGGCGATTACGTTCGTCCGGCGATCCGCAATCTGGTGAATCGGAACAAGCGCGCGCTCTGCTTGGATCTAAAAAAACCCGAAGGTGTTGAGCTTTTCAAGCGGATGGCTCGCGCGGCCGACGTTGTCGTCGAAGGATTTCGTCCTGGCGTCATGGCGAGGCTTGGCGTGGGCTATGACGCGCTGGCATCCGAGAATGCTCGACTGGTCTACTGCGCCATCACCGGTTACGGCCAGGATGGTCCCTATCGCGACGTGCCCGGCCACGACCTCAACTACTGCAGTCTTGCCGGCATCGTCGATGAGACCGGCAATCCGGATGCGCCCCCGGCGCTGTCGAGCTTTTTGCTCGGAGATATTCTGGGCGGCACATTGACAGCTACCGTGGGAATTCTGGCGGCCATCGTCGACGCGCAGCGCACCGGGCAGGGCCGTTTTGTCGATGTCTCCATGTCGGATGGTGTCCTGGCGCATAACGTTCTTGCGCTCGCGTCATACAATGAAGGCGCAACGCCGCGCGGTCGCGGCTGCGGAACACACACAGGTGGCAATGCGCGCTACGGCCTCTATGCCACCTCTGACGGCCGCTTCATCTCGGTGGCTACGCAGGAAAAGCCATTCTGGGATGCTCTGTGCGACATCATCGAGCGCCCCGACCTCAAGGATCAGCACGCTGCCGTGGGCACACCGGGTGCCCCTGTCCGCTTGGCTCTGGAAGCAGCATTCGCTCGCCAACCGTTCGCCTATTGGCAAAAGCGCCTCGCGGCAAGCGAGGCATGTGCCGAGCCGGTCCTCACGCTCGCCGAGGCCCTGGAACATCCGCAGTTCGTTGCTCGCGGCACAGTAATGAAGGACGATGCCGGCGCGACGAGCTTTGCATTTCCGGTGAAGATGAGCGACTTCACGTGTCGCGTCGAGCGCGCGGCACCAGCGCCCGGTCAGGATACGAATGAGATCCTAGCCGAATTCGGTCTCAACGACGACGAGATCGCGAGACTGCGCGAGAGAGACGTCGTCTAGTCCAACAAGATCCGTTGCGATCCACCAAGACCGCCGTTCCGGCTAGCGGAACGGCGATCGGACCATCTTTGGCCGAGAGCTGCTCTCGATCGGCCGAGCGCTCGCGAAAACTCGCTTGCCTATCAATCCCGTACTGCGCTCGGATCTCATGTTGCACAACGCGCAACAGAAGAGGCGCGAAGATTGTTGACAATATTATCGCCAAGACGGAACATTGCCCTCAACAAGAACGAGGCCGATGAGCCTTTTGAGGAACGCCATGGTGGATTTGGGACGAGGTCCGCTCGCGGGTCTGCGCGTGCTTGAGGTTGGTTCCAGCGTTGCCGGTCCATTTTGCGGTCGCCTGCTCGCCGACTTCGGCGCCGAAGTCATCAAGATCGAACCGCCAGAAGGTGATGTCGTTCGTTCGATGAGCCGCCGCGTTGGCGATCGCTCGCTCTATGCAGCGAGCATCTTTCGCAACAAGCGTCTGCTGGCTCTCGATCTGCGTCAGGAGACCGGTCGTCAGCTTGTCAAGCAGCTAGCTGCTGGAAGCGACATCCTGATCGAGAACTTCAAGCCCGGCACGCTCGAGGATTGGGGTCTCGGCTACGATGTGTTGAGCGCGCTCAATCCGCGCTTGATCATGGTGCGCATCACGGGCTTCGGCCAAACAGGCCCCCATCGCGCACGCGCTGGGTACGGTGTCGTCGCCGAGGCTATGAGCGGGTTGCGCCACCTGACGGGTGATCCCGATCGTCCGCCGGGCCGCATCAATACTTCGCTGACCGATGAGATTACGGGGCTGTACGCAGCCTTCGGTGCAGTGTTGGCTTTGCAGGCGCGCGCGGCGACTGGACGCGGGCAATGCATTGATGCGGCGCTCTGCGATTCCGCCTTCAGCATGATCGAGCCGCATGTGCCCGTGTTTGGTGCGCTCGGTATCGTCGCGCAGCGCGAAGGATCACGGCTGCCGGGTTCGGCGCCGAACAATCTCTATGCGACCAGGGACGGGCGGCACATCCACATCACCGCGATGGCCGATAGTGTGTTTGCGCGCCTTGCACAGGCGATGGGCCGGCCGGAGCTGGCCGCCGACAAGCGCTTCGACAAGACAATTCACCGGAACGAGAACGAAGCCGAGCTCGACGCGATAATATCCGCGTGGACGGAGGCGAATGATCTCGACACCGTGGAGGCAACGCTGCGCGGTGCCTCGGTGCCTGCTTCGCGGATCTATGACGTTTCCGATATCTTCAAGGATCCACATTTCCGCGCACGGGAAATGCTGGTCGACGTGCCGGACGCGGAGCTTGGCGCAGTCACGCTGATGGGCGTCACGCCTAAGCTTTCTGAGACGCCCGGCCGCATAGCGCACGCCGGCGGCCGCGTTGGTTCAAGCACGCGCGAAATTTTGCAGCAGAGATGCGGTCTCTCCGAGGCTGACATTGCGAAACTCGAGCAGCAGGGCATCGTCCGCTGCAGCCACGCAGACTCCAGCTCCGAGGCGAGAAGACACGCATGACCACGGAAAAGAAAGAGCAGCCTCTGAACGATTTCGAGGAGCGCCGCCGCGCCGCTCTCGCCATGGGCGGAGAGGCGAAACTTCGCGCGCGCGCCGAGAAGGGCGTCCTCGATGCGCGCAGCCGCATCGATCGATTGATCGATCCCGGCAGCTTCTACGAGTCCGGTTTGTTCGGGCGATCGATCATGCCTGGTGACGAAGCCACCACACCTGCCGACGGAAAGATCGCCGGCTATGCGCGCATTGATGGCCGCGAAGTTGCGGTGATCTCGAACGACTTTACGGTGAAGGGCGCATCGAGCAGCCTCACGAATATGCGCAAGATCGGGCAGATGCGCCGCATCGCCGCGATGCGCGGCCTGCCGATGGTCTGGCTCGGCGAATCTTCGGGGGCCCGCCTGCCGGACAATCAGGGCTCGCGCGGCATGGGTACCATGCTCGGCAATGATCCGACGCAGTATCAGCGAATGCGAGAGACGCCATGGGTCTCCGCAATTCTCGGATACTGCTACGGCTCGTCGTTTCTTTACAACTGCTGCTCGGACTTCAGCGTCATACGCAAGGGCGCGGTGATGGCGGTCTCCAGTCCCGGGCTGATCGAGCTGGCCACGGGAGAGAAGCTCAGTCCTGAGGACCTTGGTGGCTGGCGCATCCACGCCGAGACGACCGGCATGGTCGACATGGTCGTCGATACGGATGAGGAAGCGCTCGATGCGCTACGCAAATTCCTGAGCTACATGCCGACCCATCATAAGGAAATGCCACCCGTAAGGCCGACGCCGGCAGGTTCGGGCGAGGGGATGCGCACCATCCAGGATCTCCTGCCGGCGAGCCGGACTCAGGTCTACGACATGCGCAAGATCATCCAGCGCATCGTAGACAACGACAGCTATTTCGAGATGAAGGCGCGCTTCGGCCGCGTCGCCGTGACAGCGCTCGGTCGCCTTGCAGGGCGCGTGGTCGGCATCATCGCCAACAATCCGATGGTCAAGGGCGGCACGCTCGATACGGATGCTTGCGACAAGATCATCGATTTCCTGGTCCTTTGTGACTCGTTCAACATCCCCATCGTGATGCTGGTCGACACACCAGGCTTCCTGATCGGCGCCGAGGCGGAGAAGCGCCGGGCCACCGGCAAGATCGTCAACTTCATGAATGCCCTGCAGCTCGTGACGGTACCGAAGATCTCCGTGATCATCCGGAAGACCTACGGCCAAGCGTATCTGAATATGGGCGGCGGTCGAAACTCCGACGAGGTTGCTGCGTGGCCGACGGCGGAGGTCAGCTTCATGACACCCGCGTTCGCCGTAACTGTGGTTCATGGCTTGCGGCGCGGCGATCCGGGCTTCGAAGAGAAGCTGGCGGAGATGGAGAAGGAGAACGAGGTCTGGGGCATTGCCTCGATGTATGGCGTGCAGCACGTGATCCAGCCGCAGGAGACGCGCGATCACCTCATTCGTCTGCTGGACGTGCATCAGCTCCGCCTCAGCAATGGAATTGGCCAGCATCTCATGCGGGCCTGGCCGACGAGCAGCTAGGCGGGAAGCATGTTCAAGAAGGTACTCGTTGCCAATCGCAGTGCCGTTGCCGCCAGGGTGCTTCGCACGCTGGACAAGATGGGCGTTGCGTCCATCGCGGTCTACTCTGAGGCGGACGCCGGCGCGCCCTACCTTGCACGCGCAGGCGAAGCGCACTGCATCGGGCCCGGCCCAGCACGCGAGAGCTATCTCGACGGCAAGAAGATCGTCGAACTCGCACGCAAGCTCGGCGTCGACGCAATACACCCCGGCTATGGCTTTCTTTCCGAGAATGCCGCATTCGCGCGGCAGGTCCACGAAGCCGGCATTGCGTTCATTGGGCCGAATGCGGGTCTTATCGATGCGATGGGGCATAAGACGCGGGCCCGGGAGCTCATGATGGGCCACGGTATGCCCATGAACGCCGGCTCCGGCGTGCTCCCTGCCGATGAGGCTGCCGTTGCTGCCGCAGCGGAACGGATTGGTTATCCGGTGCTCGTCAAGCCCGCCGCGGGCGGCGGTGGCATCGGCATGATTGCGGCGCGGGATGCCAAGCAGCTTGCTGCTGCCGTTACGCAGGCACAGTCCATGGCCATGCGCGGTTTCGGCAATGGCGAGGTCTATCTCGAGCGCCTGATCGAGCGGCCGCGCCATATCGAAATCCAGGTGCTCGGTGATCGCCACGGACGCGTTCGCCATATCTTCGAGCGCGACTGCTCCGTCCAGCGACGCCATCAGAAAGTCATCGAGGAGGCCACGGCTCCCGGCATGCCGCGCGAGAAGGTCACTGCCCTCTGCGAGCGCGTCGCCGAGATGATGGCGGCTATAGGCTACGACAACATCGGCACCATCGAGATGCTGATGGGCGACGACGGGTCGTTCAGCTTCCTGGAGATGAACACACGCCTGCAGGTCGAGCATGGCGTGACGGAGGAAGTGACAGGCATCGATCTCGTCGAGGCTCAGATCCGTTCGGCTGCAGGCGAAGCGCTCGATACTTTCCTGCCTGCAGCCATCGAGCCGTCGGGGCACGCCATTCAGGCGCGCGTATATGCGGAGGATCCGGTCCGCTTCTTTCCTTCGCCCGGGCCGCTAAAGACATTCCGCCCGCCCCGAGGAGAAGGCATTCGCGTCGAGACCGGCTATGCCGAAGGTGGAACCGTAACACCCAACTACGATCCGCTCCTCGCGAAGGTGATCGCGCGCGGTGCGACCCGCAACGAAGCCATAGCCCGCCTCGAAGCAGCGCTGGAAGCGTTCACGGTCGAAGGACTGAAATCGAACATTCCCGCGTTGCTCCGAATTCTGCGTCACGAGCCATTCCGCGCAGGTGCCGTACACACCGGCCTCCTTGCCGAAGCACAGGCCACTTGAGGAAGCATCATGGCAAAGACCGAAGTCAAATCCGAGATCACCGGCGCAGTGTGGAAGATCCTGGTCAAGCCGGGTGACGTAGTCGGCGTCGACGAGCCGGTGATCATTCTCGAGTCGATGAAGATGGAGATTCCCGTCCTTGCGATCGACGGCGGGAAGGTCACCGAGATCCTGGTCAAGGAAGGCGAGGCGGTCAACGAGGGGCAGACCGTCGCCATCGTGGAGGTGTAGGCCTCATGTCCGATAGCTGGCGCTCCGAAACGGAAGAGATCCACCAGCGCCGCCGCTGGGCGGAGGAGCATGGCGGCCCCGAAGCCGTTGCGGCCCATCACGCGGCTGGCCGCTCGACCATTCGCGAGCGCATTTCGACGCTCGTCGACGAGGGAAGCTTCCAGGAGATTTCGGCGCTCACCGGCCAAGGGCGTTATGACAGCGGGAAGGTGCAGCGCGTACAGCCGGCACCCTACATCATGGGACTTGCGCGGATCGACGGGCGCGACGTCGCTCTCGGCGGCGAGGACTTCACAATTCGCGGCGGCGCGAGTTGGGGCTCCGAGCGGCGAAAAGGAGGGCAGGGCGGGTTCATCGAGGACCTGGCCTTCAACTATCGCATTCCGCTCGTCAATCTCATCGATGGCGCCGGCGGGAGCGTGGCCTCGATCAAGCGGCGCGGTCATGCTGTGTTTCCGGGCGTTCACGGCTTCGAGCGTTCTGTCGAGCTGCTCGGCATCGTCCCGGTTGCCAGCGCCGTGATGGGCGTTGCTGCCGGAGGTCCCGCGGGGCGCGCCGTGCTTTCGCACTTCTCCGTCATGGTGAAGGGAACAAGCCAGATCTTCGCTGCTGGGCCGCCGGTCGTCGAGCGGTCGATGGGGATCAAGCTTTCCCGCGAGGAACTTGGTGGGGCCAAGATCGCCGTCGACGGCGGCGGCACGATCGACAATGTCGCCGAGAGCGAGCAGGAAGCGCTCGAGATGGTGCGCCGCTTCCTCAGCTTCATGCCGCAGAATGTTTGGGAGCTGCCACCGAGGCACGCGTGCGACGATCCGGTGGAGCGGGGCGACGAGGAGCTTCTCGGCATCGTGCCGAAGCATCGGCGCACGCCCTACAACATGCGGCGCGTCATCGAGCTGATCGTCGATCGCGGCTCCGCGTTCGAACTGCAGCCCACCTTCGGCAAGTCGGTCATCACATCGCTCGCGCGTCTCGATGGCCGGCCCGTTGGCGTGATCGCCAACAATCCGATGATCTATGGCGGCGCCATGGATCACAAGGCAGCACGCAAGCAGATCCATTTCACTGAGCTGTGCGACACGTTCCATATCCCGATCGTGTTCCTCGTGGACCAGCCTGGATTCATGGTCGGGCCGCAGGCCGAGATGGCAGGCACACTCCGGGAAGGCATGCGCGCCGTGTACGTCGGCGCCAAGGCCACCGTTCCCATCGTCACGGTCGTCATTCGCAAGTGCTACGGCATGGCAGGCATGGCCGCCTGCGACAAAGCCGGCCTCAATTTCAAGGTCGCCTGGCCTTCGGCGGAGATCGGCAATCTTCCCGTTGAAGGCGGCGTGCGAGCCGCATTCCGGCGCGAGATCGAATCTGCGGAAGATCCCGCAGCACGGCAAGTCGAGATCGAGGACGAGTTGCGCGCCTTGGCGTCGCCTTTCCGCATGGCCGAGGCATTTGCCGTCGAGGACATGATCGATCCGCGCGAGACCCGCGCTTATCTCTGCCGCGTATTGGCGGCCGCCGAGAGCCGCCTCAAGACGACACTCGGTCCGAAGTTCCAATCAGGCGTGCGCCCATGAGCGGGTAGGGCCGACTTCGATTTTGGAGTCCTACGATGAGCGAGATCAAAACGGCTGCCACGCGCGAGGCGTCTTTTTCCGAGCGGTTGCTCGCACTATTCCTGGACTATCCGGCAGAGCGAATTCCGCAGTCGGCAGTCCGCGCCGTCCAGCTTTGCATGAAGGACACGATTGGTGTTGCGCTGGCTGGCGGAGCGTTCGGCGTCGGCACGTCCGGCCTGCGCGTCGCCGCAGAGGCCGGTGGCCCTGCCGAATCCACCGTGTGGGGCGGCGGCTTCAGTGCCAGCCGTGTCGACGCCGCGCTCGCCAACGGCATGCTGGCTCACGCACTCGACTTCGATGATACGCATCCCGCGGCGATCATGCATTCGAGCACGGTCAATATTCCGGTTGCCCTGGCCATCGGCGAGGCCATCAAGGCTCCCGCGAGCGAGATCCTCTCGGCTGCCATTCTCGGCTACGAGGTATCGGCCCGCCTTGGCCGTCTCGGCGCTGGTCCATTCCAGGATCACGGCTTCCAGTCAACGGCCGTGCTCGGCGTGTTCGCGTCGACTTTTATTGCTGCCCGCCTTCTCAAGGTGAATGCCTCCGTCGCGCGCAATGCGATGGGCATTGCCGGAAGCATGGCCTCTGGCCTCATGGAGTATCTCTCCGACGGCACTGACGTGAAGCAGATGCATCCTGGCTGGGCCGCACAGGCTGGCATTCGCGCGGTCCAACTCGCGCGCGCCGGATTGAGCGGCCCGGCAACAGTGCTCGAAGGAAGGTTCGGCGTCTTCAAGGCCTATGCGCGTCTCGACATAGATCCAGAGGCGGTCCTCTCCTTCGACGGTTCGCGCTTCGAGGTCGAGGAGATGGCACCTAAGCCGTATCCCGCATGTCTGTGCGTGCACCCCATGGTTCAGGGCACGATCAATCTGCGCGCGCGCGGCGTATTCGATCGCCTCGATATGGTGGAGGACATCCACTGCGAGGTGCCGCAGTGGTACGTCGACCTCGTTTTCGAGCCGTCGGTGCAGAAGGTCGCGGCCCGAAATGCCTATGAGGGGCGCTTCAGTGCGCAGTTCTGCGTCGCGCGCGCGGCCTTGGATGGCAAGCTCGGAGTCAAGAGCTTCCTCCCGGAGAACATCACCGATCCCGAGGTCGCCCGCATTGCAGGTAAGGTCAGTTATCGCGCGCGCCCCTTCGCCGAGTTTCCGGAAACATTTCCGGCGCTGGTGCGCGTCCGTCTGACAGACGGAAGCGTGCACGAAGCATCGGTGCCGCACAATCTTGGCTCGGCCAAACTCCCGATGGGAGAGGCGGGAGTAAACGCCAAGTTCCGTGACAACGTGATCTTCGCCATCAGCGAGTCGAGCGCTGATCGGCTCGATGCGGCGATCAAGAATATGCAGCCCGGAAAGCCGACCGATGGCCTCTGGAGCGCTCTGAAGGAAGCGAAGCTACGACGCTGACAGCGGGGACTATAACAAACAGAGTCATAAAAGGAGGAAACATGCGTAGGATAGTCAGGACCATTGGTCTGACCATGCAGGCTTTGGCGCTCAGCGCCGCGCTCGGCAGTGTGAGCGCGCAGCAGGTGACCATCGCCGAAGGCTACAGCGTCACCCCCGACCCATCCGTCACTGGCGACTACAAGTTCGCCCATGGCTTTGGCCTGATATACGCGCCGATGCCGATCACGCGTGTCCTTGGCGTCATGGAAAAGAAATTTCCGAATGCCAAGATCGAGTGGCAGAACATCTTCACCACGGCGCAGCAGCGTGATGCCATGCTCGCTGGTCGCCTCCACTTCGGGTCGTGCACTCCAGGGCCTTATCTCCAGTCGTGGGACAAAGGCGTCGACTGGAAGTGGGTCCAGGTCACCTCGGGATTCGACGGCTATCTCATGGTGCGGCCGGATGGCCCAAAGGACATCCTCGAATTCATCGGCACGAGCAAGAAGCTGTCGCCGGGCCCCAATACGGCCCAATACTTTGCCGCGCAGGAACTGCTGCACCGCGCCGGCAAGGACGTTAAGGCACTGGATCGCAACTTCGTGAACCTGCCGCATCCCGATGCCATGCAGGCACTCATTGCAGGGCAGCTCGATGGTCACTGGGCGACGGCGGACTTCGCAATGCGCCTCACCGATCAGGGCATGCGCCAGATCGCATCGTTCCGTAAGATTTTCAATGCCCTGTATGCGGTCGGAGCTTGCGCACTGACCAAGACCATCAACGAGCACGCTGCCATAACGCGCGGCTACGCCGAGGCGCTCCGCCAGACAGCGGCCTGGATGAAGGCCAATCCGCAGCTCGCTGCCGAGGCGATGAGCAAATCGGTCGACAACAAAGTGTCGAGTGCCGACTTCCTCAAGTACATGAAGTCGGACATCTACGATACGTACGTCGCCGATGCGGATCTGCAGGGTCAGGCGAAGTCCATGCTGGCGCTTGGCGTCATCAAGCGTAAACCCTCGGGGCCTGCTGACTTCTACGCTTTCCCGGATACGGCTGGCACGAAATGGTGATGGCAACCGCCGCGAACCGGGCGGCTCGCTTCGAACAACTGTCACCAGGCGAGCCCCTGGTGACGATCCGTGATGCCTCGATTGCTTACAGCACTCGCGGGCGTGCGGCCACGCTGGCGGTGGATAGCGTTTCGATCGATATCCGAAAGGGTGAGAAGTTCGTCATTCTCGGCCCTTCGGGCTGCGGAAAGTCCACCCTTCTCACGGCGATCGGGGGCTTCATCCCCCTGACCTCGGGGAGCATAAAGATCGATGGGGAGCCTGTGGGCTCTCCATCCATGGACCGCATCATGGTGTTCCAGGATTTTGGGCAGCTCCTACCCTGGCGCACGGTGCTCGGCAACGTGACGTGGGGCATTCGCCGCCGCTTCCCGAAGATGTCCCGCAGCGAGGCTCAAGCAAGGGCACGAGAGTGCATCGCGCTCGTTGGCCTCGATCGGCAGTCGCCGCAGTATCCGAACACGCTCTCGGGCGGACAGAAGCAGCGCTGCGCCCTTGCGCGCGCGTTTGCCGTGGCGCCAGCACTTCTTCTCATGGACGAGCCGTTCGGTGCGCTCGACGCGATCAATCGGGAGCGCATGCAGGCGGAGCTGAACCGCATGCTCATGGAAGGTGCGCGGGACATGACCGTGATCTTCGTCACTCATGACGTCAACGAGGCCGTTCATCTCGGCGATCGCATCATGGTGATGTCGCGAGGGCCGGGGCGCGTGCGCGCACTGATCGACAATCCGCATGTCGGCTCTCCACTCTTCCACACTGACGCGATGCCTCTTGCGGCTGAGCTGCGCGAGCTGCTCAAGGATACGGAGAATACTGTGTCATGAAAGCGCTCGCCGAAGGCCACAACGTATCTCCTGAGATCATCGAGAAGCTGCGCAAGCCCATCGTCGTTGCCGGGCTGTGCCTGGCTTGGGAGCTCGTCGTCCGCGGCATGCAGGTGAACCCTCTGCTGTTTCCCGCCTTCAGCGATGTCGTGATGCATCTGGCGGCCGGGCTAGGCTTGGGTGGCTCGGGCGAGCTTTGGGGCTATATCTGGGACACGCTGCGCGTTCTCCTGCAGGCGTACGCCATCAGTGTCGCCCTCGCGATCTTCATGACCGGCCTCGCGGTTGGAAACCGATGGGCGCGCGAAGTTCTGAGCGTGATGACCGGCATATTTCAACCCCTCCCGTCGATCGCGCTTCTGCCGATGGCCATCCTTTGGTTTGGCTTTTCGCAGGAGTCGCTGATCTTCGTCGTTGTCATGTCCATGCTTTGGCCCATCGCCTCCTCGCTGACCGTCGGCTTTGCAACGGTTTCTCCGACGCTCGTCCGGCTAGGTCAGAACTATGAGCTCAGCCGCATCAGCCTCGTTACGACCGTCCTGGTTCCATCCGCGCTGCCCATGATGATCGCGGGCCTGAAAGTCGGCTGGGGCTTTGGCTGGCGAACCATTGTGGCGGCGGAGCTGGTATTTGGCGCGACGGGCGGCGGCGGCGGTATTGGCTGGTTCATCAATAACAGTCGGCTTTTCATGAACGTGGCAGACGGATTTGCCGGCATCATGCTGGTCATCATCATCGGTCTCGCGACGGAAAGCCTTTTCATCGCGCTCCAGCGCCTCACGACTCAGCGATGGGGCACCGAGACGGCATAGTGGGCCACTGACGACAGCGAGGCTCGCTGGGGTATGAGGGTTCTCCTGAGGTCGGGCGCTGTTGTCCGCGAGGGGCATCATCGAGAATCACATTGCGCCCGATGGCTGAGAAACGGC
Source organism: Hyphomicrobium sp. CS1BSMeth3 (assembly GCF_900117415.1). Taxonomy (GTDB): domain Bacteria; phylum Pseudomonadota; class Alphaproteobacteria; order Rhizobiales; family Hyphomicrobiaceae. Next base: position 407,969 of record NZ_FPEI01000004.1, on the reverse strand, counting down.
CGACAGCTTTTGTCGGGAGCGGCCGCGCGGCGCGGCAAACGACCTACGGTTACGTGTAGGACGTCGGTCACGCCATTGTGTTGGCGTCATCTCACCCTGCTGCCGCTGGCCAAAGTTACAATGTCGGATACCCGGACCATCCGACCGAGCGGGCTGGATTGCAGCGCTGATCGGCAGGCGCGTCTCCGAGAATGCGAGTATGAGAGCAGATTGGCAGGTCACCTGGCGGCCGTCGCTGCGCGCTCGAAAAAGCTGAACGATGCTGTTCGATGGGCTGAAAGGGTGGACATTTCGGCAGGCCTGGCCCGACATTCTGGGCGGGGCGACGCTTGCCGCCATCACTGTTCCTGAGCAGATGGCGACGGCAAAGCTGGGCGGCTTCGCGCCGCAGGTCGGCTTCTATGCTTTTATCGGCGCCACGATCGGCCTCGCCGTCTTCGGACGCAGCCGCGTGCTGACCGGCGGGGCGGATTCGACCATCACGCCGATCTTCGCGCTGACGCTGGCCGGTCTCGCCACAGCCTATCAGGCCGATCCGGGCGGCAGCGCCGTCGTGCTCGCGGTTCTCGTCGGCATTCTGCTCCTTCTGGCCGGCCTGCTCCGGCTCGGCTTCGTCGCCAGCCTCCTGTCGACCCCTGTGGTCACCGGCTTTCTGGCGGGCATCGCGGTTCATATCGTCGCCTCGCAGCTCCCCGCGGTGCTGGGGGTGGACGTGACGCCGACCAACATTCCGGCCCGCTTGCTCGCCATCGTCGAGGCCCTTCCCAGCCTCAATCCCTATACGCTCCTCCTCGGTCTGGGCACGCTCGGAGCCATCCTCCTGGCTGAGCGGATCGATGGCCGCATTCCCGGCGCGCTGATCGGGGTCGCGGCAGCAACGGCCATCGCCTGGGCGTATGGTCCCGAACGCCTCGGCGTCGCCACCCTCGGAGCGGTTTCCAGCCTGCCGCTCTCGATCGCGCTTCCGCCCCTTGCGGTCCTGCCGCATCTCATTCCCCTGGCATTGCTGCTGGTCCTCGTCATCATGATGCAGGTCTCCGCCGTCGATCGCGGCTTCGCCAAGGACAGTGCGGCCGACACCAATGCCGATTTCATCGGCCTCGGCGCCGGCAATTTGGCTGCGGCGGTGCTGGGAGCCTTCCCGGTTAATGCCAGCCCGCCCCGCACGGCGGTCGCGATCGAGGCCGGCGTGACTTCGCAATTGGGGCCGCTCGTCGCCGCGGGGCTGGTCACCGCGTTGGTCCTGTGGGGCGGCGCGCTGCTGGGGGCGATTCCGGAGGCGGCGCTTGCCGGCGTACTGCTGTTTGTCGCCGCGCGCATCTTCCGTTTCCGCACCCTGGCCAACATCATGCGTCGCAGCCCGTCTGAAGCGCTGTTGTCCATGCTGACGGTGCTGGCCATCGTGGCTCTGCCCATCCAGTCCGGCATGGCCATCGGTATCGTCATGGCGCTGCTGCACGGCGTCTGGATGACGACCCATACCAGGCTCGTCGAGCTGGCGCGCCTGCCCGGCACCACCATCTGGTGGCCGATGGCGGCCGAGCGGCGGGCCGAGCATGTTCCGGGAGTTCTGGTCGTCGCCTTTCAGGCGCCCTTGCTGTTCTCCAATGCCGATACCTTCGAGCGGCAGATGCAATCCATGATCGCCGAGCGGCGGAGCGGGCTGAAGCTGGTCGTCCTCGAGGCCAGCGCTGTGGCCGATATCGACTATACTGCCGCCGACACGCTGCAGCGCGTCATCGCCGATTGCCAGGCAGAAAATGTCCGGTTTGTCGTCGCCCGCCTGCAGTCGGTGCGCGCGGCAAGCTCGCTCGAGCGGCAGGGCGTGCTGGCGCTACTCGGCGAGACCGGCCGTACTGACAGCGTCGAGGAGGCCGTCCGCGCCATGATCAGCCAGGGAGGAGTCCAGCCATGAGCGTCGCGCCCGCACCGCTACTCATGCCCATACAGGTAACCGATTTGCGTCCCACCCAGATCACGGTCGGCATGCGGGAGGTCGAGCGCAAGCGGGCGGAATGGCGCCAAGAGGATATACAGCGGGAGGCTTCCTTTCTCGGTCGCCATATGCTGCCTGTCGTGACCGGCCCCTCCGGCAGACCCTATCTCATCGACAACCATCACCTGGCACTCGCGCTCCATCTGGAAGGCGTCCCGCATGTCCTGACCCGCATGGTGGCCGATCTCCATCATCTGGAGAAGGACGCGTTCTGGGCGGCCATGGACAATCTGGGCTGGCTGCATCCTTTCGACGCGGACGGACGGCGCAGGACCTATAAGCATATCCCGAAATCCCTCGAGGGGCTGGCCGACGATCCGTTCCGCTCCCTGGCGGGGGAATTGCGCCGCACCGGCGGCTTCGCCAAGGTCGAGACGCCGTTCGTGGAATTCCTGTGGGCGGATTTCCTGCGCCGGCATATCGACGCTGCGCTCCTCGACAAGGATATGGAAAAGGCTCTCACCCAGGCGCAAATGGTGGCCCGCACGCTCGCGGCGCGCTACTTGCCGGGCTGGTGCGGTTCCTATGACGCCTGAAGGGGCAGAGGCTCACAGGTGACGCCCGGCGCAAGCTGGGGAATGGGCGACTTGGCGGGCGTGCTGCGCGTCCCGGCCGGAACGGCGGCTGCGAGTAGTCTCCGCGGGGAAAGCGGGCCGCCCCCGCCAACGGGTGCACGGAGAGAGGGCTCCAGGTATACAGTCCGCGAGATGACACGCGGCCTCTGATCTTGCGGTAGTTTCCGCGGAGCGTTGCGCGAGAAGATACAACCCGCGTGGATAATCCCGCGCCGGAAATGGATGAAACTCATATGAGCCAACCGACAACCCGGAACGGTTCGCGAAGCACGCTGCTGGCCGTCGAGGATACCGAATTCCTGCTGCGCGATGAGATGCGGGCCATCCGCTTTGCGCTCGAGTACGGGAAGGCCGAGCTTGCGCTGCGCGACTGGGGAATACGCTCGACCATCATCGTGTTTGGCGGAGCGCGCATCCCCTCGCCGGAGCAGGCCGTGGCTGCAGTCGAGACCGCGCGCACGGACGCCGAAAAGCAGGGGGCGGAAGGGCTGCGGCAGCGCGCCGAGTTCTATCGTATCGCGCGCGAGTTCGGCCGCATTGCTTCAGAGCGTGGCGGCGCTTTCGCGCCCAGGAACAGGTGGCGTGACAACGTCATCGCGACCGGCGGCGGACCCGGCATCATGGAGGCGGCCAATCGCGGTGCGGCGGATGTCGGTGCGCCGAGCATCGGCTTCAACATCACCCTGCCCCACGAGCAGGCGCCCAATGCCTACATCACGCCGGAGCTGAGCTTCCGCTTTCACTACTTCGCCATGCGCAAGATGCACTTGGCCATGCGCGCCAATGCGCTGGCGATCTTCCCCGGCGGCTTCGGCACCATGGACGAGCTGTTCGAGCTGTTGACCTTGCAGCAGACGCAGAAGGCGCCGCCCGCTCCGATCGTGCTGTTCGGCGAGAGCTACTGGCGCAAGATCATCAACTTCGAGGCTCTTGCGGAGGAAGGCATGATCTCGCCGGTGGACCTCAAACTATTCGAGTTCGCCGAGACGGCAGAAGAAGGATGGGCGTCTCTCGTCCGGCGTGGCGTGCGAGTGCACGGCAACGGGCCAATCGGCTGAGCCGACACCCTCGACGTCGCGGCTCTCCTGAAAGCCGCAGCCAGCTCCCGTCCCACGCAGCTTGCAGCTTGATGCCGCCGGAGTCGATCACAGCAAGCCGCCGCTTGGCACAAGGGATCAGCGCGCTGATCAAGGAAAAGGCCCCTTCCACCGATCCCACTTGACGTCGAGCAGAAAACGCGCGCTAACTAACTAACCAGTTGGTTACTTGCTCGAGGCCTCATGACCCGAGATCAGCCCGCGGTGCGCGTTGCTGTCGATGTCGGCGGTACTTTCACCGACATCGTCGTCATGACGGCCAACGGCATCCTGCACGAGAGCAAGGTATCGACCACGCCGGATGATCCGAGCCGCGGCGTCGTCGAGGGGCTCGCCTCGCTCCTCGCCGAGTTGGGGGCCGCGCCTGGCAGCGTTGCCGAAGTCCTGCACGGCACGACTGTCGGATCGAACACCATCCTGCAACGGACGGGCGCGCGGACCGGCCTGATCACGACGCGCGGCTTCCGTGATGTGCTGGAGATCGGGCGCATACGCATGCCCGACATGTTCGATCTCACCTGGGACAAGCCCAAGCCGCTCGTGCCGCGCCGCCATCGGCTCGAAGTGACGGAGCGCATTGCCGCCGACGGCACGGTGATCCATCCGCTGTCGGAGACCGATGTCACTGCTGCCGCAGAGCAGTTGATCGCCGACGGCATCGAAGCCATCGCGATCTGCTTCCTCAACAGCTATCGCAATGCCGCACACGAGAAGAAGGCCGAGGCGCTGATCAACGCGCGCTTCCCCGATCTGCCGGTTACGGCGTCCTACGCTGTGCTGCCGGAGATGAAGGAATACGAGCGCACCAGCACGACGGTCGTCAACGCCTATCTGCTGACGGCCATGCGCGGCTATCTGCGGAAGCTGGAAGGGCGGCTCGCGGAAGTTGGCATCGTGGCGCCGATTCTGGTTATGACGTCGAACGGCGGCATGCTCGCGGCGCGTGCGGCGCGCGACCTCCCCGTGATGGTTGTCGCTTCGGGCCCGGCAGGTGGTGTCATCGGCGCGGCAGGTTTGGGCAGGGCACGCGGCGATCGCGATGTGATCGTCTTCGACATGGGCGGAACGACAGCCAAGGCCGTGATCATCGAAGACGGTCGACCGAGCATGACGTCGGAGTACGAGTTCCGCGATGGCATGTCGACGTCCAGCCGGTTCATCAAGGCCGGCGGCTATATGCTGAAGGTGCCGGCGATCGACATCGCGGAGGTTGGTGCTGGGGGCGGCTCGCTCGCGGGCATCGATGCCGGTGGCCTGCTGAAGGTGGGGCCGGAGTCGGCCGGAGCTGCGCCGGGCCCTGCCTGTTACGGCCTCGGTAATACGCGGCCGACGGTGACGGATGCCAATGTGGTGCTGGGCATTCTCAATCCGAGCGCCCTTGCCGGCGGGAGACTAACCATCGATCGCGGTCTCGCGGAGCGCGCCATCAAAGAGCATGTCGCGACACCGCTGGGCCTCTCGGTGGAAGAGGCAGCCCATGGCATCCGTGCGGTCGCGAATGCGGCGATGGCGCGGGCGATCCGCGCCGTTACGGTCGAGCGCGGTCGAGATCCGCGGGATCTGACGCTCATGGCGTTCGGCGGCAATGGCGGCATTCATTCTGTCGATGTAGCCCGCCAGCTCGGCGTGCGCACGATCATCATACCGCCCCTCGCCGGCGTATTCAGCGCCGTCGGCATGCTGGCGGCCGACATCGAGCACACGGCGCTCGTCACCGTCATGCGTCTGCTCGATGATCTGAGCGCCCAGGACCTTTCCACCATCATGGCGCGTCTTAGTGCAGAGGTTGCCAGCCGGCTCGCGGCAGATGGCTACGGCGCGGATCGGACAGAGCTCGTCTGGCAGGCCGAGCTTCGCCATGAAGGGCAAGCGACGGAGCTGCCGGTGCCGTTCGACGCGGACGGCGACGTCCTTGCCCAGATCAGCGAGCGCTTCGTCGAGGAATACCTGAAGACCTACGGCTACCGGGACCAGACTCCGCTCGAGCTGGTCAAGGTCACGGTCACGGGACGGGGCTTGCGCGAGAGTCGCCTGGACTTCAAGGCCATGAAGATCGAGACGCGAACCGGCGCGGCGCGCGCCGGCTATCGCCTGGTGTCTTTCTCCCGCGGCGTGCCGGCTGTCGAGACGGCGATCGTATCGCGCGCCGCCATCGGCGCCGCCGAGCGATCGGGCCCTCTCATCATCGAAGAGTTCGATGCGACGATCGTCGTTCCGCCCGATGCGACCATCAGCCGGGACGGGATGGGCAATCTGGTCCTCAAGATCGAAGGCAGCGCATGAACGTCGATCCGATCACATTCGCGGTCATCAAGAGCGGGCTCGACTCGATCGCCGACGACATGGCGTACACCGTCGTGCGCATCGCAAGATCGGAGATCGTCAAGGACGTCATGGACTTTTCGGCAGCCTTGTGCGCTGCCGACGGGCAGATGGTGGCGCAGGCCAAGACCATCGCCCAGCATCTCGGCGCAATCCCCGAAGCCATGCAGGCCGTGCTGGATAAGTACGGCGACGATCTGCACGACGGCGACGTCGTCATCATGAACGATCCCTATCACGGCGGCATGCATCTGCCGGACGTGTTCATGTTCGTGCCGCTGTTCTTCGAGGGAAAGCGTCGGGCATTCGCCGTCGTCATCTGTCATCATACCGACGTTGGCGGCCGCGTCCCCGGCTCCAATGCCTCCGACTCGACCGAGATCTACCAGGAAGGCCTGCGCATCCCGCCGCTGAAGCTCTACGATCGCGGCAAGCTCAACGAGACACTCGAAGCCCTGATCAAGATCAACGTGCGGGTGCCGGACCGTGTCTGGGGAGACCTCTCGGCCCAATTCGCCGCTGCTCAGGTCGGCAAGCGTGGCCTGATCAAGCTTCTCCAGCGGTACGGCGCCGACGAGGTCGAAGCCTACATGCAGGAGCTGCTCGACTACGCAGAGCGGCTGACCAAAGCCGAGATCCGGCAGTGGCCGAAGGGTACGTACCGCTTTACCGACCATATCGACAACGACGGGTTCTCGGACAAGCCGATCCCGATCTGCGTTGCCATCACGGTTCGCGATGATGGCACGCTGCTGGTCGACTACACCGGCTCATCGCCGCAAGTGAAAGGAGCGCTGAACTCGACGCTGAGCTTCACGCACTCGCTCACCTACCTGAGCGTTCGTTGCGTGCTCGGCCGTGACGTCCCGAACAACGTCGGCGTATTTCGCTGCATCGACGTGAAGGCGCCGGAGGCATCCGTGCTGAACCCGGTGATGCCGGGGCCATGTGCGGCGCGGGCGCTCACGGGATATCGCGTGTTCGATACGATGCTCGGCGCGCTCGCACAGATCGTCCCGGACCGCGTCCCGGCCGCAGGCGAGGGCGGCAACAGCGTCATCTGCATCAGCGGGCTCAGGGCCAATCGCAAGCCTTTCATCATCGTCGACATGATCTGCGGCGCGTGGGGCGGCCGGCCCGACAAGGACGGCTTGGAAGCCGTCACCAATGCCTCGCAGAACCTCTCCAACATGCCGGTCGAGGTCATGGAGGCGGAGCATCCCGTCCGCGTGGAGGAGTACGCTTTCGTGCCCGATAGCTGCGGGGCCGGGCACTGGCGCGGCGGCATTGGCGTGCGGCGCGCCTATCGCATTCTCGCGCCGGAGGCGCTGCTGCAGATGCGCACGGATCGCGTGCTTTTCCGCCCCTATGGCCTCGCCGGCGGCGAAGCAGGCGGTCCTTCGCGCAACGCGATGGTGCGGAACGGCGAGACGCGCCCGCTGCCGGGCAAGATCACCATGAGCGTCGAGGAAGACACGGTGATCGTCCATGACCAGGCCGGCGGCGGCGGCTTCGGTGATCCCTTGACGCGCGATGCGGCTCTCGTTCTCGAAGACATTCACGACGGCAAGATCACGCCGTCCTACGCGCGCGAGCGGCACGGCATCGTGCTCGGCGCAAACGGTCTTGTCGATGAGGCCGGCAGCCAGAGCCTTCGGCGTGCGAAGACGGCCGCTGCTCGGACAGGAGCGGGCCATGGAGCATAGCCCGCGGCCACAGGGCGGCTCGCGTCACAAGCCGGTACGGAATTCGGAGGCGAGTCAGGCCAAGATCCTCGAGGCTGCGCGCGCGGAATTCGTCACACATGGGCTGACCGGCGCGCGCGTGGACCGCATCGCGGATCAGGCGGGCGTCAACAAGAACCTCATCTATCACTACTTCAAGAGCAAGGAAGAGCTCTACCTTCGGATCCTCGAAGGCATCTACAGCGATATGCGCGAGCACCAGCGCGATCTCGAGGTGCGCGATCTCCCGCCGATCGAGGGCATGCGCGCGCTCGTCGCCCACACCTTCGATCATTTCGTGGCGACGCCAGAGCTCATCCGCCTGATGAGCATCGAGAACATCCACTACGCGCACTATCTCAAGCAATCGAAGGTCGTGAAGTCGCTCTACATCCCGCTTCTGCAGACGCTCAAGACGCTCCTCGCGCGCGGCCAGCAGGAGGGATCGTTTCGCGCTAACGTCGATCCCGTGGATCTCTACCTGTCGATCTCGGCGCTCGCATACTTCCACCTTTCCAACAGATACACGCTGTCCTGGATCTTCAATCAGAAGCTCGACAGCCCCAAGAGGCTCGCCGAGCGGCGCGCGCATGTCGTCGAGATGGTCCTCGGCTACTTGCAGGGAGATAGCGCTGCCTTGGCGGGCTCGAAGCAGACAACACGAAGAAGCAGCCGTCCAAAGGATCGATCACGTTTGGAATAGGTGCCAATCACCCCGTCCTGTACCGCTTTGAACAAGGGAGATGTGACGATGAAACGACGCATGGTTCTGGCATTGGGGCTGGCGGGTGTCCTCGCTGCTTCGCTCTCTCTATCCGCTGCGGCGCAGGAGAAGCTGACAGTCAGGCTGGACTTCTCGCCGTGGGGCGTTCAGGCCGCCATGCACCTCGCCAAGGACAAGGGGTGGTTTGCCGCCGAAGGGCTCGATGTCGATATCCAGGATGGCCGCGGCTCGGGCAATACGATCCAGCTCGTGAATGCCGGCCAGGTCGACATCGGTCAGGTTCAGGTCGGACTGATCGGCGGTGCGCGCGCGCAGGGCGCCCAGATCAAGTCGTTCATGAACTTCCAGCGCAAAACCGATCTGTGCATTCTGGTCGACAGGGACGCGCCCGTCAGCAAGGTCGCGGACCTGAAAGGCAAGACCGTCGTCGTCTTCGCCGCGAGCCCATGGGCGCCGTTCATCGACCTCTATCTGAAGTCCGGCGGCATGGACCGCGAGCAGGTCAAGGTCGAGTTCGTCGATCCGGCAGCACTCTGGGGGACATATACGGCCAAGCGCGCCGATGGCCTGATGTCGACGGTCGGCTCGGCACTTCCGGTTGCGGAGAAGCCGCGGCCGTCGAAGTGTCTGCTGGCCTCCGATGCGGGCATCACGTTCCCGGCCTATGGCCTCGTCGCGCGTGATGATACGCTCACGTCGCGCGCCGCGGCCTTGAAGAAGCTGGTCAAGGTGCAGCAGCGCGCCTGGGAACATCTCGCCAAGAATCCTGACGACGGCGTGAAGGCGATCGTGGCTCAGCGCCCCGATGCCAAGCTCAATCCTGATGTGCTTCTGGGCCAGATCAAGCTGACCATCGAGTACTTCGAGACGCCGGCTACCGCGGGCAAGCCCATTGGATGGCAGGCGGAGGCCGATTGGGAGGCGGCGCTGAAATCCATGGAGCAGGCCGGCGTCGTCAAAGCCGGCTGGAAGGCCAGCGACTACTACACCAACAATCTGATGGACTAGTGTGGATGGACGCTCGGGCCAACGCTCAGTCCTATGTCAGGATCTCCCGCGTGGGGAAGGTCTACCCTTCTCCGCGCGGGGACGTGACGGCGTTGGCCGATATCGACCTCGACATCCGCAACGGCGAGTTCCTGAGCGTGGTGGGGCCGTCGGGATGCGGCAAGAGCACGCTTCTGAAGTGCGTGGCCGGGCTGGAGGGCGTGAGCTCCGGCCAGATCTCGGTACGCAACACGCCGGTCAAGGGGCCTCCCGACCGCCTCGGCGTCGTCTTTCAGCGTGATGTGCTGTTGGATTGGCGCACGATCCTCGACAATGTCCTCCTCTCCGCCGAGTTCCTCGGGCTGAAGCGCGCGCAAGTCGAGGGGCGCGCCGTGGAGCTCCTCAAGCGCTTCGGTCTCGGCGGCTTCGAGAACCGTCATCCCTGGGAGCTCTCGGGCGGCATGCGCCAGCGCGCGTCGATCTGCCGAGCGCTGCTTTGCGATCCCGAGCTTCTGCTCATGGACGAGCCGTTCGGCGCCCTCGACGCCATGACGCGCGATGATCTCAACGTGGAGCTCACGCGCATCTGGCAGGATAGCAACCACGGCCAGCGCAAGACCGTGCTGTTCATCACGCACAGTATCGTCGAGGCCGTCTATCTCTCCGACCGCGTCGTCATGATGTCCCGGGCGCCGGGGCGGATCGTCGACGTTATCGACATCGATATTCCGAGGCCGCGCCCGCTTTCCGTGCGGGAGACGCCGCGCTTCGGAGAACTGACCGGAAAGATCCGCCACCACTTTGCAGAGCTGGGGATTCTGAAGGAATGAAGCACGGCATCTTCAAGCGCCTGTTGGCCGAGAGCCGGACGCGAGACGCCTTCGCCATCGTTGCTGCGCTTCTGATCATCTGGGAGGTGTGCGTCCATATCTTCTCGCCGTCGCCGCTGATTCTGCCGGCCCCCTCGGCGATCTTCGCGGAGTTCTGGTCCTCTCCCTGGGTCTTCATCCGCCATTCGGGCTATACGCTCGCCGTCACCGCGCTCGGTTTCGGGATCGCTGTCGTGCTCGGCATCGTTCTGGCGGTCGCCATCGTCTATTCCCGCTTCCTGGAGCGGACGATCTACACGCTTCTCGTTGCCCTCAACAGCATTCCGAAGGTCGCGCTGGCGCCGCTCTTCGTGATCTGGCTCGGGACGGGCACGGAGCCGAAAGTCTCCGTCGCCGTCATGCTGGCGATTTTCCCGATCGTGATCGACACGGTCCTGGGGCTGCGCTCCGTTGATCCGGACATGCTGAGCCTTGCCCGCGTGTCGAAGGCCTCCGCATGGCAGGTGCTGTTCAAGATCCGCTTTCCTTGTGCACTGCCGAGCCTCTTCGCTGGCATGAAGGTGGCCATATCGTTTGCCCTGGTCGGTGCCATTGTCGGCGAGTTCGTGGCGGGCGGCACGGGCCTCGGCTTTCAGATTCTCGTCGCGCAGGGACAGTTCGATACGCCGCGCGTCTTCGTCTCGCTGCTCCTCCTGAGCCTCATGGGCACGGTGCTCTTCTATCTCGTCGACTTCGCAGAGCGGATTTTCCTGCCGTGGCACGTTTCGCAGAGGCCGCATGTCGCCGTGGCCGGCGGCTGATCGCGCGAGAGCATGAGGGGCGCCGCGCTTCGATGATGCGCAGGATGCCGACATGACGCCGGCCAGTATCGGCCTCGGGATCGCCGCGCTTCTGCTGACGGCCGTGCTGTGGGGCAGCAACCACGTGGTCGCGCGCGCCGTGCACGACATGGTGCCGCTGCCCGCCATGGTGTTCTGGCGGTGGGCCTTGGCGCTGGTGATCCTCCTGCCGATTGCGCTGCCGCAGATGCGCAGAGATCATGCGCCGCTGCGTCGGAACCTGCGTGAGATCGCCCTCGGCGGCATCATCGGCGTTGGCATCTTCTCGTTCCTGCTGGTCGGCGGCGCGTATCAGAGTCTCGCCATCGAGGTCGGCATCATCAATGCGACGACCCCGGCGTGGGTGGCTGTGATCGCGTGGCTCGGCGGGCAAAGTCTGCTCGGCCCGCGTGGTTGGATGGGGTTGCTGCTGGCGTTCCTGGGGACGGTCGTCATCGTCGCACAAGGCAGCCTCGCCGTTCTCGCCACCATCGATATCCGCATTGGAAATCTGTGGTCGCTCCTCGGCGCGATCGCGTTCGCCTGGTTCTCCCTGAGAGTGCGCACGTGGAGCCGCGAGATAAGCTCGCTCTCCCTGACCGCGGTGACGGCCTTGATCGGCTGTCTGGCGATCATGGCGCCGGTCTACATGATCTGGCTTGTGCTCGGAGGCGAAACCATCGCCTTCCGCGATGCCGACACTGCGCACGCCTGGGCGAGTGTCATCTACGTGGCCCTGGGTCCGACGCTGCTCGGCAATGTGTGCTACCTGTTCGGCGTTTCCGTGGTGGGACCGCAGCGCGCGGCCGCGTTCCTCTACCTGAGCCCGGTTTTTGCTGCTCTCCTGTCAGTCGCTCTGCTCGGCGAGCCGCTGCACATATTCCATCTGCTGGGGTTTGTGCTCATCATCACCGGCCTCGTGGTCGTCAACCTCGACCGCTAGGCGGCAGAGCACCCCCGTTTGGGACGAAGGGAAGCGCGCGGGCGGTCGAGCCTATCCCGTCGCACCAGAGTTTGCGGCAAGGCGAGCGCGTAGCTGGGCGTTCTCGGCTTCGAGCTCAGCCAAGCGGCCGCGCAGAGGACGGATCGCCTCGCTGACTTCGCGCTCGCTGAAGCGCGGCGTGATGTGTTGCTGACAATTCCAGTCGAACGCCTCCAGGCGCAGCCGAAAGATGCGCTCGAGCTTCGCCCTGTACTCCGGCACGGTGACGAGCGCAGTGAGGTCAGGCGCATCGTCAAGCGCCAGGATCTCGACACGAGCGTAGATCTTGAGCCGGGCCGGGCGTGTGTAGTCCATCAGGAACAGGCAGGCCCGATCATCAGCCGCAAGGTTGCCCGTGCTGATGTACTGGCGGTTGCCGCGATAGTCCGCGAAGGCAAGGGTTCGGTCATCGACCAGCTTGAGGAAGCCGCGCGGGCCACCGCGGTGCTGAACATAAGGCCAGCCCGTCTCTGAGACGCTTGCCATGTAGAAACTGTCGCGCTCGGCAATGAACGCCGCCTCGTTCTCCCTGAAGCGATCGAATGTGCGGTCGCCTTTGAAGTCCTGCCAGAGGTGATCCGCGCCCATCTTGGCTTGCGCGGCCCGCACGCTGGGTGTGATCGCGATATCGAGGAACCCATACGACATGGCTTTCTCCTTCCGACCGAGAGCCGGAGACCAGCCCTCTCACCAGCGCATTTAGGCAGTTTCGGAAATTAGGATAATCGGCTATTGTCGTGAATAATAATCTCAATATCTGGAACAACGATGGATCGCCTCGAAGCCATGGCTGTCCTGCTGAGGGTGGTCGATCGCGGGAGCTTTTCGGCCGCGAGCCGCGACCTCAACATGCCGCTCGCCACGGTTAGCCGAAAGGTCAGCGAGCTCGAGCGGCACCTCGGCACGCGGCTGCTCGTCCGCACGACCCGGAAGGTGGCCTTGACGGACGTCGGCGCGAGCTACGTGACGTCAGCCCGTCGCATTCTCGATGAGATCGGCGAGACGGAGCGTGCGGCGGCCGGGGAGTTCCATGCCCCGCGCGGGGAGCTGGTCCTCACGGCCCCGGTTCTATTCGGCCGCCTGCACATCGTCCCGATCGTCGCAGAGTTTCTTGCTGCCTATCCGGAGATCGACATTCGGCTGCTGCTCTCCGACAGGAACCTCCATCTTGTCGAGGATCACGTCGACATGGCGGTGCGCATAGGCTCGCTGCGGGACAGCTCCATGGTCGCCTCACGCGTCGGATCCATGCGCACGGTCGTGTGTGTCAGCCCGAAGCTGCTCGCGGGACATCGCGAGCCGAGATCCCCGGAGGGCCTTGCCGAAATGCCCTGCGTGAGCTTCGAGCCCATGTCGCCCATCGCCACGTGGTCCTTTCGAGCGAAGGCCGACAAGCGCACGTTCCAAGTGCCGGTCCGCGCGCGCCTCACGGTAACGACCGCCGAGGCTGCCGTTTGGGCGGCGCTCCAGGGCATCGGGGTGACGCGCGTCCTCCACTATCAATGTGCCGCCCCGGCACGAGAGGGATTGCTGCGGATCATCCTGACAAAATACGAAGTCGAGCCGCTCCCGGTTCATCTGCTTCACGCAGCGCGTGGCGCACTGCCCTCAAAGATGCGCGTCTTCCTGGATTTTGCGGCCGAGCGCCTGAGGGCCAATCTGAAGTCCCTCTAGCCGCTCGCACTAACCCGCTGATATCGAGGCAGCATTGGGATCAAACTCTCCACGGACCGGTTGTTGCCGAAATCACCTGTCCAAGGAGTGGAAAAAAAAGAATGCCGCGATGTCGGATCGGGGCGGCCCGATCCGTCCTTGTGGCAGAGATCATCGGGGTTCTCGAAAACGAAAGGACAGGCCATGGCCAAGAACACGATCTGCGTGTGGTACGACAGGGATGCCGAGGCTGCCGCCCGCTTCTATGCCGCAACCTTTCCCGACAGCTCAGTGGGTGCCGTCCGCCGTGCGCCCAGCGACTATCCATCCGGCAAAGAAGGCGACGTGCTGACGGTCGAATTTATAGTGGCCGGCATCCCCTGCCTTGGTCTCAACGGCGGTCCCGCGTTCAAGCACAACGAAGCCTTCTCATTCCAGATCGCCACGGACGATCAGGAGGAGACCGACCGCTATTGGAACGCCATCGTCGGCAATGGCGGTCAGGAGAGCCAGTGCGGCTGGTGCAAAGACAAGTGGGGCATCTCCTGGCAGATCACACCGCGCGTGCTGACCGAGGCGATGGCGGCCGGTGGCGCTGAGGCCAAGCGCGCGTTCGAGGCGATGATGGGCATGAAGAAGATCGACGTCGCCAAGATCGAGGCCGCGCGACGCGGCTGATCCCCCTCGACTTGCGGGGTGCCGCATTCCATGCAGCTTTCCGCTACGGATTGCGTGCCTCGAGTATCTGCAGTTGGTGCAACTGCAGACACTGCAATCAGCGACGCGTGATCACATGAAGCCGGGATTTCGCGGGAGATACCTCGTCCAGTCGCCGAAATCATGCGTCGATACCAGCACCATCGGAAATGTGATGCGCAAGCTATGCTCGGCGGCGATGCCGAGGGCCTCGCTCACTCCGGGAAGAAACGCCGACACTTGCGCGCTTGTGCCTGCTGAAGCCAGGTCCAACGCGGTACGGAAAGCGGGGCCCATCTGTCGCGCTTGAGCGACGGCCAGGGGGCCCACGTGACCCGACGCTGAGATGTACGCGTAGCCCACGCAATCGTCGGCGTCATGGAGGAAAACGCCTTTGATCGTAGCGTCGCCGAGAAGATAGCGGTGATGCTTTTCACGAGAGATGCCGAGGGCGCCTAGATCGAGCTTTGCCAAAAGCTCGAAGTGCGGAGCTCTCGGTTCGATAGGTGTGCAGCGCAGCTTGTCTCCATTGAGGCGGCCTACCAATGCATCGCGCGTGCCGCTGTGGAGATAGAGCGGCAACCGTGGCAACAAGCCGTGCCGAATGTACAGCCCTTGCGACACGACATTGAAAGTGAAGGTGATGAGGCTTTTGTTGGTCGCGCCTGCCTTCCTGGCGTGCTCGAAAGTTCGCGCCAACAGCTCCTGGCCGACACCGCGGCCTTGCAGACCAGGGGCAACAAACAGCTCTGCCAGAAACCAAAGATCACCGGACACCCAACTCAGCGCGAAGCCAACGATCTCTCCATCGGCCTCGGCCAACCACAAGCCATCGGCATCATCCTGCAGGCAAAACAATTGAAAATCGGGAGGGCGCGATGTGGCCATGCGCCCAAATCCGTGGCGCTCGGTCAGGTCGTTGATGCTCCGAATGACGAGCTCTTCCGCCCTCTGCAATTCTTCAGCGCGTGCGGGCCGGATGATGATGGGCATTGACGCGATCTCCATCGCAGACGCTGTCAAGACAGGGCGGTCGAACATAGTGAGGTCGATATTGCAAAAGCAACATCCGCGCATGAGTGAAGCAAAGCGCTACAGGCGGAAGCCCCCTGGGGTTTCGGCTTCGCTTTCTGTCGAAAGGGTTGCTCTTCATCTGCTTCGCCATCTGCAAACGGATGCTGTGGCAGTCAGACTTTCGCTTTTGCGTCGAGGAAAATATTATAATAATATCAGCGCGTTATATCAATTATTGGGGGACTGAAGGCAATCATCCGATCTCGCCGCTTAAATGGGAGAGAGTGCCGCGCACGTTGATGTCTGCCACCGTCCACCAAGCCGGCGCTGCCACGATCTCCGCCGCAGGGGATGGGGCAGGTAGTGTGCCATCCTCCGTGCCGCGACATCTCGCACCGGGTTCTCACTCCGCAGCAGTCATCTCGCTCCGCGCGTCTTCTCTCTTGGCCAAAGAGCCGGGAGCATCACATAGTGCGGCAAAGTGAAAACCACGTCAGTGGGCCAAGATGACTCCGCTATTCGGTGCCGGTTTCCTGCGTGAGCCAGCTTTCTGGCAGTGGTCGGGAGGGGACAAGATCACCCTTTTCCCCCAGAAGCTGCCGCGTCGTCGCACTCAGTTTCTGATCGGACAGTCCATCTATCGTCCGAGCATGGGAGCACGCCATCCGTCCCTTGCTTTTCGGGACGTGCTCCGCCGCTTTCCAGCGGCGCCGTTCGCGCACCAGATCGATGGCTATCTCGAGACGCGACAGAGCACGCAGCGTTATCGGATGCTCGGAGCAAGGATCCGAGGACAGGCTTCGCGCCATGCGCAGAGCAGGACCATAGTTGCAGGCTTCCTCTGGCCTGACATGGCCCACGCCCGCTCGGATACGGAAGAGCAGCTTCAGGCCTTCATCGACGGCATCGAGAGCTTGCCGGAAGCGTTCGTTCTCTATGATGCAGACGACCGGTTGATGCTCTCGAATTCCGCGTATGCCGAACTGTACGGCACGATTGCGGACATCGTCCGGCCGGGCGTGACCTACGAGGAGATCCTTCTGAAGAGCGTCGAACGGGGCCAGTTCCAGACCGGGGACGACGCAGAGGAATGGACGCGGAGGCGCATGGAGTTTCATGTCCGCCGCGAGGGGCTGTTCGAGCAGCATCTTGCGGACGGGCGTTGGATTCAGGTTAGCGAGCGCGCGACGCCCTCGGGCGGAACCACCAGTATCAGGGCCGACATAACTCTGCTCAAGCGCCGCGAGGAGGAGCTCAACGCGCTCAATCGGCAGCTCGAGGCTTCCACCATAGCCAAATCACGCTTTCTGAGCGCGGTGAGCCACGAGCTGCGGACGCCGATGAATGGCATACTCGGCATTGTCCAATCGCTTCTGCTCGAAAACATGAAGCCGGATCAGAGAACGCGCCTTGAAATCGTGCTCGGATCGGCGCGCGTGCTGACCGCCCTTCTGGACGACATGCTCGATATCTCCCGGATCGAAGCCGGACGCCTCGAGATCAAGCCAGGACCGATCATTCTGCGCGACTTCATTGATGAGATTGCCACCGTCGTCTGCCCTCAGGCGGAGCTTAGCGGCATCGTGATCCGGTCGAGTGTGGCGTCGGACTTGCCCGATTGCCTGATCGTCGATCTTCTGCGGTTGCGTCAGATCATCTTGAACTTCCTATCCAACGCCATCCGCTATTCCATGCCGGGCGAGGTGCAGCTCGCCGCGAGGAAGCGTACGGAGGCCGGAGCGGATGGGGACCTCCTGCGCATCGAGATAAGCGACAACGGGCCTGGCATTCCCGCCGAGGACGCGGAGCGCTTGTTTCGACCCTTCGAACGTGCCGAAAGTAGCTGGTCGGACGTCCCTGAGGGCCTTGGGCTCGGCCTCTCGATCTGCCGCGACCTGGCTGAAGCCATGAACGGGCGCGTCGGCGTGGACAGCGTGCCGGGACACGGCGCGACATTCTGGGTCGATCTTCCGTTGAGGGCCGGCGTATCGCCGACCGCGGCGGCCGCGACCCAATTGCGCGCGCTGATGGACCCTTGTGGCGAGGCTTGTCTGAATGTCCTCGTGATCGATGATGACGGCGTCAATCGTCTGGTCGCGGGCCTGCTCATCGAGAAGCTCGGGCATCGGGTGACGACATGTCCTGGCGGTGAAGAAGGATTGGCGACGCTCTCGGAGCGAAGTTTCGATCTGGTTCTACTCGATATCACGATGCCGCGGATGGGCGGCATCGACGTTCTCCGGCACATCCGCGCGACACACGGTGCGAGCCTGCCGATTGTCGCCATGACGGCCAATCTGATGTCGGATCAGATAGCGGAGTATCGATGTCTCGGCTTCCAGCACATCTTGCCGAAGCCTCTGAGCTTGGACGTCCTCGGCGAGATATTGCGGCAGCACACGCCATCGACGGACAAGATCGAAATGATAAACATCTTGGCAGACCTCGGCCCTGTGCAGACCAGGCGCATCATCGAGCAGGCCGCAGCGGCGATTGCCGAGCTGCGCCAGCGATTTGAGCAGGCCCTTCCCGGTGTTCCCCTGGATCAACGGACCATGCACGCCGTGCATTCGATGCGATCCACGGCAGCGATGCTGGGTTTGGGGGCCTTATCCGAACTTCTTGCCAAGGCCGAAGCGGCGGGGGAGGTCACGGCGCAGGGCCGTCGCGGCACGATGGTCGCGCTGAGCGACGCGCTTGTGGAGCTGGAGCGTCAGGTAAAGTCCCTGTCGTAGCCCTCCGGCCGCCGCACGACCGAAAGCGCGGCATCATTGATGCGATAGCCGTGTCCAGCCACCGTGAGCAGGAGCGTCGGCTTGCCTTTGGATGGCTCGAGCTTACGGCGCAGCCTGCTGATGAGAATGTCGATCGAGCGCTCCGACTCGGGCCCATCCCGGCGCGTCGTCGCATCCAGAAGCTGGGCACGGGTCTGAACGCGTCCGTGCGCGCGCAGCAGCACTTGCAGGACATCGTACTCCATGCGCGTCAGCTCGGCGCCCTTCCCTCGCCGCTCGATCGTGCGACGTTCCGGATCGATGATCCAGTCTCCGAGCTGGTAGCGGTCCGCGGGGGGCGTCTTGCTTCGCGCGCTTCGCTCGAGAAGGCGGCGCACTCGGAGCACCAGTTCCCGGGGATTGAAGGGCTTGGTCAGATAGTCATCGGCGCCCATCTCGAGGCCGGCCAGGCGATCGTCGGAGTTTTGGCGTCCGGTGACGATGATGATCGGGACGCTCGAACGGGCGCGCACGCGTCGCGTGATGGCGAGGCCGTCCTCATCCGGGAGCGTGAGATCGAGGATGATGACATCCGGAGGGCGTGACGCGAGCAGCGCGAACAGCTCGCTCCCCGTTCCGAGCCGAAGCGTGCGGAACTTCGCCGTCTGCAGATAGCCGTCGAGGATCGAGCCGAATGCGGCATCATCGTCGACGATCGCAACGGTCTTCCTCGACGCAGACTGCATAGCGGCTGGATCTCGACCCTCGTGCGCGAATGCGAACGAATATAGAAATATAGTGGAAACAATCAAGAAATACCCAGGCCCGAGGGTATTGCGTGACCGCACACGAGCCCGACGATGGCCGCCGGTTGAAGCGCACAACTCGAATCATCCGGGGAACCAATGACAAAATCACGCGATTCCAATACCTTGCAGCTCAGCAGACGCCGCTTTCTGGGAACGACAGCAGCCGGCGTTGCCGCAGCCGCACTACCGGCTCTCCCGGCCTTGGCGCAGAGCAAGGACCTCGTCGTCGGAAACTGGGGCGGAGATTGGAACGATCGCGTCGTTCGCGCCTTCGAGAAGCCGCTGCTCGAGGACAAGGGATATAAAATCGTTCGCGAGCTGAGCCAGGCGCCAGAGCGGAAGACCAAGCTCGTTGCTGAAAAGCGCCTGCCGCGCGGCACGCTCGATATCGCGCATCTCACGGACGCTGATGCCTACGAGATGGATCAGCAGGAGGTCCTCGAGAAACTCGATACCTCCAAGATGCCGAACTTCAAGCACGTGCGCGAGAACCTGCGCTCACCCTACTTCATGCCGTGGGTCTACGGCGGTGTGGTCATACTTTACAATCCGAAGAAGATTTCAGAGCCGCCGACCTCTTTTGCCGATTTGTGGAATCCCAAGTACGCCGGCCGGGTCGGGGTGATCGACCAGATCTATTTCAACTACATCTATCTTGCGGCGCTCGCTGCCGGCGGCACGCTCAAGGACGTGAAGCCTGGCCTCGAGAAGTTGAAACAGCTCAAGGTCGACAGCAAGCCGCGCATCTATCCGGCGCATCAGCAGCTCGCGGCTGCATTCGCCTCGGAGGAGATCTGGATCTCGGCCAACTACACGGCGCGCGCACTCCAGTGGGAGAATGACGGCCTGCCGGTGAAGTTGGCGCATCCGAAGGAAGGTGCGATTGCGATCACCTTCGGCGTCGGCATTCCGCGCAAGGCGCGCAACAAGGATGCGGCCTATGCGTACCTGGATGCGATGCTGGATCCGGGCGTGATGGCCGAGATGGCCAAGGTCACCTACTATGCGCCCGCCGTTGACAACGCGACCCTCACGCCGGAACTCAGCAAGCGTATCGACTTCACGCCCGAACAGGTGAGCAAGCTCCACTTTGTCGACTATCCATACGCAGCCAAGAACTCAGCGGCGTGGCTCGAATGGTGGAACAAGGAGTTCAAGTCGACTTGACGCATCATCGCGATTGAACAGGAGATGACGTCGTTCGTGGCACTTTCTCATGGGGGGCGCAGCTCGGATACGGCCCGGGCTGCGCCATTGCTCACGGCGGCTGTGCTGCTGGTGATCGTCTTCCTGTTCCTGCCGCTTGCGATCATGTTCAGGTTCAGCCTGAACAAGTTCGTACCGGGCCAGTTCATGGTCGAGGCTCTTGTCCTCGAGAATTACCAGAAGTTCATCAGCGACGAGTTCTATCGCGGCGTCCTCTACACAACCATTCGCGTGGCGCTCGTATCGACGATCCTGTCGCTGATTTTCGGCTTCCCGCTCGCCTACATGATCGCGCGGGCGCGGTCCGCACGAACGAAAAACATTATGATCCTGCTCGTCGTGATCCCTCTGCTCATGGGCAATGCGGTGCGCACGGCCGGCTGGATGGTCCTGCTCGGCGATCGCGGCGTCGTCAACATGCTCCTGCAGATGGTGTCGCTCACTACTGAGCCGATCAAGATCCTCTATACCGAGACAGCCGTCCTGATCGGCATCGTCGCCGTGCTCCTCCCCTATATGATCATCACGCTCTACAGCATTATCGAGGGCATCGACCGCGTCTACGAAGAGGCCGCTTCCAGTCTCGGCGCGCGACCGAGTGAAGTCATGCGGCTCGTGATCGTGCCGATGGCGATGCCGGGCGTATATGTCGGCAGCGCCATCTGCTTCATCCTCGCGATGAACGCCTATGCCACCCCCGTCCTCATCGGTGGCCCCGAGTTCCACATGATGGGCCCCAAGGTCTACGAGCAGATTACGAAGGTCAGCAATTGGCCCTTCGGCTCGGCGCTCGCCTTCGTCCTGACCGCTGTCACCGCCGTGCTGACCATCCTTTCCAGCATCACGGTTCAGCGTCGCTACGGGCGGATGTGAAATGAACGAAAGCAGCCGCCTTTGGAAGGACATGCTGGGACGGACGCTCTATCGCGTCGTCGCTCTGGCGACCCTGGCATTCGTTCTCGCACCTCTTGTGGTCGTTGTCTGGGCGAGCTTCTTCTCGAACAAGATCCTGTCGTTTCCACCGCAGGGCTATACGATCGACTGGTTCATTCGCGCCTGGCAGCAGGATGTCTTCCGGCAGGGCTTCCTGCTCAGTCTGCAGCTAGGTGTGATGGCGACGCTGTGGAGCCTGCTGCTCGGCGTGCCAGCCGCGCTTGCCCTGGCGCGCTATAGCTTCCCCGGCCGCGAAGCGATCAATGCCATCCTCATGGCGCCCATGATGGTGCCCGGCATCGTCGCTGGTGCCGCCGTCTATATCTTCTTCATCGAAGTGGAGATCCGAACCGAGATCCCGCTCGTGGGCAGTCTGCCGGGGCTGTCGATCGCGCACATACTGATCGGATTGCCCTGGACTGTGCGCCTGGTGACGGCGTCCATGGTGGGCGTCGATCGCCAGATCGAAGAAGCCGCCCTGAGCCTGGGCGCCAACCCGCTTGTCACCTTCTTCAAGGTGACCCTGCCGCTCGTCCGTCCGGGGATCGTGGCGGGCGCCATGTTCAGCTTCATCGTCTCGTTCATCGACCTCGAAAAGTCGCTGTTTCTCGTCGGTCCTGGCCGCGTGACGCTCCCGATCGCCATCGTGAACTATCTCGAGTGGAACCTTGACTCGACGATCGCTGCGGTCGCCACCATGCAGATCCTCGTAATCGCTGCCGCCCTGCTGGTCTCCGACCGCTACTTCAAACTCAGTCGCTCCTTCTGACGGTCCACTCGATGTCCGCAATCAACTTCAATTCCGTCAGCAAGGCCTACGGCGACGTCCAGGTCGTCAAGGATCTCGATCTGACCATTCATGACGGCGAGCTCCTCGCCCTGCTCGGCCCGAGCGGCTGCGGCAAGACGACGACCTTGCGAATGCTTGCCGGCTTCGTGGATGTCACATCCGGCCAAATCTTCTTTGGCGAGCGCGATGTCACGCGGCTCCCATCGTACCGTCGCAATACCGGGATGGTCTTTCAAGGCTACGCCCTCTTCCCGCATATGTCGGTCGCGCAGAACGTCGCCTTCGGTTTGGAGCGCCGCGGCGTTGCGCGTGCCGAAGTGCAGGCCCGTGTGCGTGAAGCCCTCGCGATGGTGCACATGGGTGAGTTCGGCGATCGCCTGCCTCGGCAGCTCTCTGGAGGCCAGCAGCAACGCATCGCGCTGGCGCGTGCGATGGTCATTCGCCCCGACGTTCTTCTTCTCGACGAGCCTCTGTCGGCGCTCGATGCGAAGCTTCGCCTCGACGTGCGCAAGGAGATACGCAAGCTCCAGCAGGAGCAGAAGGTGACGACATTGTTCGTCACGCACGACCAGGACGAAGCACTGACCATGGCCGACCGCCTGGTCGTGATGAACCGCGGCAGGGTGGAGCAGATCGGGACGCCCGAGGACGTGTACGAAAGTCCGCAGACGCGCTTCGTCGCCGATTTTCTCGGGCGCTCGAATTTTCTTGCGGGCGATGTCACCGAGGCAGGCGTGTTCACTGCGCGGGATGGCACGCGCCTCGCGTTCCGCAGCGGATGGCAGGCGCCGAATACGAAAGCGCTGCTGGCATTCCGCCCGGAGAAGGTCACGATCTCCCCAAATGGAAGTGCAGGCGAGGCAGCCAATGCGCTCTCCGGGCATATCGTCGACACGCTCTACTCCGGCTCCTCGACGGAGGTCAGCGTCCGGCTGGCATCGGGCGAAACGATCATTGTGACCCGGCAAAACAGCGAGGCGCGGCGCGGCGATCTGACACCGGGCCATGCCGTGACAATAACGTGGCCGTCGGAAGCAACAGTCGTCGTCAGCGACACAAGCGAATAGCTCGACATGCAGGATCGATCGAACAGGGCGTTTGAGAGCGCCGACGGAGAGCTCGCGCCTCTGGTCGGAAACGCGCGATATCTCGCTGATATTTCCATCGCCGGCATGCACCATGCCGTCATGCTGCGCTCACCGCACGCGCACGCCCGCATCATCAGTATCTCGACCGCAGCGGCCGAGCGTATGCCGGGCGTTGCCGGCATCTTCCTCGCCTCCCACATCGCCGATCTTCAGCCGATACCCTGCCTGATCAAGCTGAACTCCGCCGATGGCACGCCGCGCGCGGATGCGCCATGGTCGATACTCGCCGCGGACCGGGTGCGCTATGAGGGAGAAGGCGTGGCGTGGATTGTGGCGGAGACTGCGGAGCAGGCCGTCGCTGCCGCGGCCCGGATCGATGTAACCTACGAGGTGCTGCCGTGCGCCGTCGATCTCGCATCGGCCACCTGCAACGCGCCACTGGTGTGGGGTCAGACGCCAGACAACGTCGTTTTTGATTGGGAGTTCGGGGATCGCGCGAAGAGCGACGCCATATTTGCGCGCGCGCACCGCAACGTCACACTCGAGATCGTCAACAACCGCGTCGCGCCGACGCCCATGGAGACGCGCGGCGCGATCGGCATGTACAGCCGAGAGGACGACGCGTTCACGCTGATTGCGGGCACGCAGGGCGTCCATCTCGTCCGGCGCATCCTGGCGGATTCCGTGCTGCAAATACCGCGAGATCGTCTGCGCGTGCAGTCGCCACGCACCGGCGGCGGCTTCGGAACGAAGATCTTCACGTATCCGGAGTATGCGCTGGCACTATGGAGCTCGCGCCGCCTTGGCGTCCCCGTGCGATGGATCGCGACGCGCAGCGAAGGGTTCCGCAGCGACACGCAAGCACGCGACAATATCTCCACGGGCGCCCTTGCGCTGGACAAGCAGGGCAACATCCTGGCCATTCGCGTCGATGCTCTGGCGAATGTCGGCGCCTATCTCTCCCAGTATGCGCCGTTCGTCCCGACCGAGTGCGGATCTCCGGTGCTCTCAGGTGTCTACGGGATTGGTCACATTTTCAATCGTGTGCGCGGGGTCTTCACGCACACCGTGCCCGTCGATGCGTATCGCGGCGCAGGAAGGCCGGAAGCCAACTACATTCTCGAGCGCCTGATCGATAAGGCGGCTCGAGAAATGGGCATGGATCGCGCCGAGCTGCGTCGCCGCAATCTCATCCCGCGCGTCGATAAGCCGACGACGACCGCGAGCGGCCTATCCCTGGACAGCGGTGATTTCCCGGCAAACATGTCACGTGCGCTCCAGCACATCGACTACGTTCGTTTCGATGCGCGCCGCGCTGATAGTAGCGCGCGCGGTCTTCTGCGCGGATTGGGGATCGCGAACTATCTGGAGGCCAATGGGGGCCTGGCCGCCGCCCGGCAGATCGAGCCAGGCAAGCGTCCTGTCGAATCGGCCCGGGCGCGTTTTACCTCCGACGGCTACGTCTTTCTTCATACCGGCACGCAGTCCACCGGACAGCGGCACAGCGCCGTGGCGAAACCGTTCGCGGAAAAGCTCGGGCTGGATTTGGAGAGCATTCTTTTCGCGGAGGGCGATACGAGCGACGTCGCGGAAGGCGGCGGCACGGGCGGCTCCAAGTCCACGCTTACGTCCAGTCTGGCGATCCTGGCGCTCGGCGACAAAGTCATCGATATCGCGCGCCGGAAGATTGCCGAGCTCTGGAGCTGTTCGTCCGGAGACATCGTCTATGAGGATGGAATGTTCCGCCTGTCCGAACGCAATCTGACGATGACGATCCCTGAGATTGCGGCGCAATTCTCGGGTATTCTGGATTGCGAGGCCAGGATCGAGGTGACTGCGGGCACTTTCGGCAGCGGTTGTCATATCTGCGAAGTCGAGATCGATCCGGAAACCGGAGCCGTGCAGATCCTGCGCTACGTCGCTGCCGACGACTTCGGTGTATTGCTCGACGCGGCGGAGGTCGAGGCGCAGGTGATCGGCGGCGTCGCACAGGGTATTGGCCAGGCACTGCTCGAGCATGTGATGTATGACGCTGTCAGCGGCCGGCAGCTCGCGGGCTCATTCATGGAGTATGCGCTGCCAACGAGCGCTCACATTCCGCTTCTCGAATGGCTCCACGCTGGAACGGTGTGCGCGACCAATCCCCTCGGCATAAAGGGGTGCGCCGAGGCCGGCGCGAGTGCGGCGCCACCCGCGGTCATGAACGCTATTGCCGACGCGCTCTCTGATCTGGTTCCCTGCGACATGGTTCAAATGCCGGCTCTGCCAGGCCGCGTGTGGTCTTGGATCCACGCTGTTCGCTCTTGAGGCCCCACCGTAGCAAGCGGACGTGAGGTCAGCGATCGGATCGTCGCCGATCGCGTA
The DNA here is from genome assembly GCF_900117415.1 of Hyphomicrobium sp. CS1BSMeth3. Lineage (GTDB taxonomy): Bacteria > Pseudomonadota > Alphaproteobacteria > Rhizobiales > Hyphomicrobiaceae. Next base: position 382,647 of record NZ_FPEI01000004.1, on the reverse strand, counting down.
TCCTTCGCCTCCCTAGCTCAGACTACCCCTGCGGCATGTCCGTCGGAATGATCGTCTGGACGATCGAGGCATCGAGCGCCTCGTAGTCGTGCAGGCCGATGGCGGCATAGAGCTCGGCGCGGGTCTGCATGCGCTCGACCATATTGTGGGCGCCACCGTCGCGCGCCATGGCCGCATAAAGGCGCTCCTGCGCCTTGTTGGCGACGCGCAACGAGCTCACCGGCCAGATGACCATCTTGTAGCCCATGGCCTCGAACTCGGAGGCCGTGAAGAACGGCGTCTTGCCGAACTCGGTCATGTTGGCGAGCAGCGGCACGCCGGGCAAAGCCTTGGCGAAGGCGCGGAACATCTCGGCCGTGTTGAGCGCTTCGGGGAAGATCGCATCGGCGCCGGCTTCGATATAGAGCCTCGCCCGCGCGACGGCACCGTCGATCCCTTCGCTCGCCGCGGCATCCGTGCGCGCGATCAGATAGAGATGGCGGCGCGCCTTGGCGGCAGCGGCGACCTTGGCCGCCATGTCCTGCGCGTCGGCGAGCTTCTTGTCATTGAGGTGCCCGCACTTCTTCGGCAGGAGCTGATCCTCGACGTGCACGGCCGCCGCACCGGCATCCTCGAACGTGCGCACCATGTGCATGACGTTGAGGGCTTCGCCGTAGCCGGTATCGCCATCGACGAGGACAGGCAGACCGCTGGCCCGCGCGAGCTGACGAATGAAGAAGGCGACCTCATCGACCGTGATGATGCCGAGGTCGGGTAGCCCCATCGAAGCGGTCATGGCCGCGCCCGAAAGATACAGGCCCTCGAAGCCGGCATTGCGCGCTTGGATGGCCGCCATGCCGTTGTGCGCGCCCGGCAGCGAAAGAATGCCGGGACGCGCGAGGAGCTTGCGGAAGCGCACGCCCGCGGGATCAGTGGCGACATCGGCGGCAACAAGATAGGGCATTTCTCTTCCTTGATTTAAGCAGCCCGCGGTGGCCCGTTGCGCGCGTCGAGCGGCACGAACGTGCGGTTCTCCGGGCCGATGTAGTTCGCCGACGGGCGGATGATGCGGTTGTCCTGGCGCTGCTCGATGATATGCGCGCACCACCCGGAAGTGCGGGCGATGACGAACAGCGGCGTGAACATGGCCGTCGGCACGCCCATCATGTGATAGGACACGGCGCTGAACCAGTCGAGATTGGCGAACATGCGCTTGGTCTCGGCCATGACCGCCTCGATGCGATCGGCAATCTCGAACATGCGCAGGGAGCTCGCTTCCTCGGACAGATCCCGCGCCACCTTCTTGATGATCTCGTTGCGCGGGTCGGCGATCGTGTACACAGGATGGCCGAAACCGATGATCACCTCCTTGGCGGTCACGCGGCGGCGAATATCTTCCTCGGCTTCATCCGGCGAGGCATAGCGCTTCTGGATCTCGAAGGCGACCTCGTTGGCGCCACCGTGCTTGGGACCACGCAGGGCACCGATGGCCCCCGTTACCGCCGAGTAGATATCGGCACCTGTTCCCGCGATCGAGCGCGCGGTGAAGGTCGAGGCATTGAACTCGTGCTCGGCGTAGAGATTGAGCGAGGTGTGCATGGCGCGCGTCCAGCTCTCTGACGGCGGATGGCCATGCAGGAGATGCAGGAAGTGCGCGCCGATGGTGTCATCATCGGTCTCGACCTCGATGCGGCGGCCGTTCTGAGAATAGTGATGCCAATAGAGCAGCATGGAGCCGAGCGAGGCCATGAGCCGATCGGCAATATCGCGCGCGCCGGCATGATTGTGGTCGTGGGCCTCGGGAAGCACGCAGCCGAGGGCCGAGACGCCGCTGCGCATGACATCCATGGGATGGGCCGCCGCCGGGATGGCCTCTAGTGCTGCCTTCACTGCTGCTGGCAGGCCACGCAGCGACTTCAGCTTGGTTTTGTAGGCGGCGAGCTCGGCTTTGGTCGGCAGATCGCCATGGACGAGCAGATGGGCGATCTCCTCGAATTCGCACTTGTCGGCAATGTCGAGGATGTCATAGCCGCGATAGTGCAGGTCATTGCCGCTGCGGCCGACCGTGCACAGTGCGGTATTGCCCGCGGTGACGCCCGAAAGCGCGACCGACTTCTTGACCTTGTTGGGCGTTGCCTCTGCCATGGTCGCTTACTCCCTGAAGATGCCGGGCTTGCTGCCCGTGCCGAGTTGGGCCGGATCGACGGTGAAGGTGAGACCTGCGAGCCCTTCTGCCGTCAGGCGCGGCAGACGCTCCACCGCGCCGAGGAAGGCGTCCTGTGCCGCGGCGGGGACGATGCCCTCGGCGAGCGTGCGGAACTTCTTCACGTAGTCTGGGCGTGCGAACGGCCCGGCGCCGAGCGGATGCGCGTCGGCAACGGCCAGCTCGTCCTCGATGACGGTGCCGTCTTCGAGCGTCACGGCCACACGGCCGCCGAAGGCTTTCTCGGCCGGATCAGTGCTGTGATAGCGGCGCGTCCAGGCCGGATCTTCCGCCGTCGAGATCTTGCGCCAGAGAGCAACCGTGTCCGGGCGCTGCGCGCGTTCGGGAGCATAAGAACGCTCGTGATGCCAGCCGCCGTCCTGCAAGGCGACCGCGAAGATGTACATGATGGAGTGATCGAGCGTCTCGCGGCTGGCCTTCGGGTCCATCTTCTGCGGATCATTGGCGCCAGTGCCGATCACGTAGTGCGTGTGATGGCTCGTGTGGATGACGATGCTCTTCACGCGCGCCGTGTCGCCGACCTTCGGTCCCATGCGTCGCGCGAGATCGATCAGCGCCTGGCTCTGATACTCGGCGGAGTGCTCCTTGGTGTAAGTGTCCATGATCGCGCGCTTGCGCTCGCCCTTCTCGGGCAGCGGCACCTGATACTCGGCCTTGGGCCCGCTCAGCAGCCACGCGATGAAACCGTCCTCACCCTCCCAGGCCGGCGAGGGTGCACCTTCGCCGCGCATACAGCGATCGACGGCTTCCACGGCCATCTTGCCGGCGAAGGCCGGTGCATAGGCTTTCCAGCTCGAGATCTCGCCCTTGCGCGACTGGCGCGTGGTCGTCGTCACATGCAGCGCCTGCTGCACGGCCTGATAGATGACCTCCGTCGGCAGCTTGAGGGCGGCGCCGATGCCGGCAGCGGCGGCAGGGCCGAGGTGCGCGATGTGGTCGATCTTGTGCTCGTGCAGGCAGATACCCTTCACGAGATTGACGTGAATCTCGTAGCCGACGGCAATGCCGCGCAGGAGATCTTCGCCATTGAGCCCGCAGTGCTGAGCCACGGCCAGGATCGGCGGGATGTTGTCGCCGGGATGCGAGTAGTCCGCGGCGAGGAACGTGTCGTGGAAGTCCAGCTCGCGCACGGCGACGCCGTTGGCCCAGGCCGCCCATTCCGGCGAGAAGCGACGCTGCGGCGAGAGGCCGAAGATGGTGGCGCCCGGCTGCATGCGGTGCGCGGTGGCCTGTCCGCGCGCGCTGACGATCGGATGGCGCGCCAGCGACGCGGCGGCGACCGCGGCATTGTCGATAATGCGGTTACCGATCATCTCGACGACATCATCGTCGAGCGGCACGTCATCGGAGGCAACGCTGGCGATCTTCCAGGCGAGCTGCGCGGCGCGCGGCAGCATCTCGGAGGACTTGTGGGTGCGGACAGTATGCAGCTTCACGTCGGACGTTCCTCGTTTGCAGACAGAAGTTCAGGTGATGGGATGGCGATCGGCTTGCCGCTGGCGTCGACGGCGACCATTTCGAATGAGCCGCGCATGGCGAGGCGGCGCTCACCCGTGAGCAATGCCTCGGCCGTCACCTCGACCTCGACGGTCATCGAGGCCCGGCCGACGCGGGCCACGCGCGCATCGAGCTCGACGAGCTCGCCGACACGGACAGGCACGTGGAAATCGATCTTGTCCGACGAGGCCATGACCACGGCCGTGCGGGCGCGCCGCGTGGCAGCGACGAAGGCCGCCTTGCCCATGAGGCTCAGCGCATTGCCGCCGAACAGCGTGCCGTAGTGGTTGGCGTGCTCGGGAAAGATCATCTCGATGAAGCGCGTCGCGGCTGAATTGGGCGTGGCGATCATTTTCAGCCCATGGCTGTTGCAGGACTTGGCAATTCGCAATATCCACAAGACGAGCTCGTTGCAGAACATGCGAATGAGCGGATAATTGCGAGGCAATCGCAGCGAATTTGCGAAGGTTGCGAATATGCGAAAGGCTTTCCTGGGCGTCCGCTTGCGGCGCCTGCGCGAAGAGAAGGGGCTCACTCAGGCGGCGCTCGCCAAGGCGCTCTCGCTCTCGCCGAGCTACGTCAATCAGCTCGAGCAGAACCAGCGTCCGCTGACGGTGCCGATCCTGCTCAAGATCAACGCGGCGTTTGGCGTCGACGTACAACTCTTCTCCGAGGACGAGGAGGCCCGGCTTGTCGCCGAGTTGCGCGATGTGCTGTCGGAACTGCCGACGGACGGACACGTGGCGCTCGCCGAGGTTCGCGAGTTGGTGTCCGGCATGCCGGTCGTCGCGCGCGCGTTCCTGACCCTGCATCGACGGTATCGCGAAGCTGTGGAGCGCACGGATGAGCTCGCGGCCCGCCTTGGCGAAGGCGACGGCGTGACCGCAGCGCAAATGCCGTTCGAGGAGGTTCGTGACTTCTTCTATGCACGGCGCAACCACATCGACGTGCTCGACCGCAAAGCCGAGCGCATCTTCGAGGAGACCGGCGGTGCGATCGGTGAGATGAGTGCGGCGCTCGTGGCCCGGCTTCGTGACAGGCATGGCATCGAGGTCATCGTCGAACCGGGGGATAGGGAAAGTGCTCCGCTGCAACGGCGCTACGATGCGCGGACGCGTACGCTCACCATCGGTCGCAATCTACGACCGGGCCAACAGGCATTTCAGCTCGCGACCCAGCTCGCCTTCATCGAGTGCGGCGAGTTGATCGATAGCCTGACTGCGAAAGCCGCTTTCGCTCACCCCGAGACACTTGCCCTCGCCCGCATCGGCCTTGCCAACTACTTTGCGGGCGCACTGGTCCTGCCCTATGGGCCGTTCCTCTCCGCGGCCGAGAGCCTGCACTATGACATCGATCAGCTCGGACGGCAGTTCGGAGTGGGGTTCGAGACGGTCTGTCATCGCCTCAGCACTTTGCAGCGCCAGAGCGCTCGGGGCGTGCCCTTCTTCTTCGTGCGTGTCGACCGCGCCGGTAACATGAGCAAGCGTCAGTCCGCGACGGATTTTCATTTCTCGCGGATCGGCGGCACCTGCCCGCTGTGGAACGTGTACGATGCCTTCGCCCATCCGGGACGCATTCTGGTTCAGCTCGCAGAGATGCCGGACGGCCGGACCTATCTTTGCATCGCCCGCACCGTGACGACGGGGCAGGGCGGCTACGGCACGCCGAACAAGACGTTTGCCGTGGCGCTCGGCTGCGACATCCGGCACGCGCACCGGCTCGTGTACGCCAAGGGCCTCGACCTGAAGAGCCGGGAGGCGCGTACGCCTATCGGCGTGGGCTGCAAGGTGTGCGAGCGCGAAGCCTGTCCGCAGAGGGCCTTTCCGGCGATCGGACGACCGCTCGCGGTCGACGAGACCCGCAGCCGCTTTGCACCTTACTCCGTTGCCTGAAGCCATCGGGCGATGCTGCTGAGGGCGGATGGTTTGCGAATAGCCTGTGGAAAACATGGCCTGATGCGCGTGTTCAGCAACCTGTTGCCGGCAGGCACTTGCGCAGCGCGCGCGTAATAGAGACAGTGCACTGATCACCGACGCGGAGGGCGGGGGGTACGCTCACCGGAAGTCAGCCGCTGACCCTGGAGGGACGCGGCGAGAAAAAAAGCGATGATTTGGACTGCTCTACTGATCTCGGTCGTGTTCTCTTGTGGCTTCCTCTGCGGCACCATCTGGGCAGCACGCGACCGCATATAGCCCGGCAGTTGGCCGGATAACCAAGGGCTGGGCGTGGTGGTCAGGCCGAGGCTTGCCTCGGGTCTGACGCCTGCAGCGACGCAGCGATCACGTGCGGCTGTACGGGTCGATGCCTGGCAATCAACCCGCGCGACGTCGACACGACGGCCTCGATCTTGGCCGCGTCGCGGGACTCTTCCGAGCCCGGCTCCACGGTGCGTCCATCGACGTACGCGCCGCGCAACGCCTCGGCATCCGCTTCTGTCACCAGCCAGAGCAGATCACCGGCCGTGCGTGACAGAGACCTCGCGCCCGGCAGGATCGGCGCCAGAGCCGGCAGCAGATACTTCCAGGCGAGGATCTGGAAGATGTTGCGCTCGCGCGCGATGTCTGTCCCCGGCACGACGCTCGGATTGAAGGCGAACGTCGAGAAGCGCGGCTCGATCGCCGCGAAGTGGCGTGCCGACATCAGGTTGAGCAGCTTCGACGCGCTGTAGCGCGCCTCGCCGCGCTCGACGCCTTCCGGCTGGTCCATTTGAGATCGTGTGCTGTCGGCCAGGGTGTCCGGCGATTGCCACGTCGCGCGCGCAATGCCGATGAGGCAGAAGGCATCGGGATCGTGGACCTCGCTCGAGGTGAAGATCAGGCGACCGCCGGTCTTGATGTGCGGCGCGAGGCTGTCGGCGAGGAGGAAGTGCGCGAGATGATTGACGGCAAACGTCATCTCGAGGCCATCAGGCGAGGTCCGGTCACCTTCGACGATCTGCACGCCCGCGTTCAGAAGGACCGCATCGATCGGCTGGCCCTGCAGCAGCAGCTCGATATCGTGGATGCTCTCCGTGACCGAGGCCAGGCTCGCGAGATCGGTCTCGACGACACTGATGCGGCTCGGATCGGCGATGGCGGCCTTGAGCTCAGAAAGATGTGGGGAGGCGCGCGCGAGCAGGATCACGCGCCAATCATCATGCTCGGACAACAGACGCTCGACCATGCGCCGGCCAAAGCCTCTGCTGCCCCCCGTCATTACGAGGACGCGGCTCGTTGTCATTGTTTGTGTCTCCAGAGCGCGGGGTGCCCGAGCTGGTAGGAGGCCGCAAATAGGGCCGGTGGCTAGCAGTGGTGTCGCGGCGTCAAATTGAGTATCGGCTCCCGCCGCATGTGGCGATTAGCGCGATCATACTACAACTCCGCCGTGTGCAGGGATGATATGCAGATGCCGCAGGAAGGCTGCGAGACCGCGGCGACCGATGCGGCGCCGCGGTGCTGTGAATTGTGATGTGACCGCCACAGCGACTCGCGCGGCCTGTCGCTACTCTGCCAGCCATGTTGACCTGCGTTTTATTGAGCAATTTGCGAGGCGATATGTGGCCTGCCCTTTACCTCATTGCGACGGTGCTGCTGTGCGCGGCTTGCGCACAGAACCCCCCGATCCAGACTGCCGTTCTGCCTCCAACTCCGCCGCCTCCCATCGTCGTCGAAAGGCAGGTGGTGATCGAGAAACCGGTGATTATTGAAAAGCCTGTGATCGTGGAGACCCGGACGGTCGAGAGGCCCATCATTGTCGCAAAGGTTCCGAGACCAGCCGCTGGCCCCAAGCATAGCGCGCCGCGTAAAATCTCTGCTGGCTCGCGCTGCGCCTATGTGCGTCCGTACACACGCAAGGACGGCACGCGCGTTTCCGGACACACGAGATGCCGGCGATAGGTGCGCTACTCCATCGCCAGGATCATGTTGCGGACGACGGGATAGATTTCCTTCTCCCAACGCTTGCCGTTGAACACGCCGTAGTGACCGACGTTCGCCTGCAGGTGATGGCGCTTCAGATGTGGACGCAGTGAATTGCACAGATCGTGCGCTGCGGCGGTTTGTCCGAGCGCGCAGATGTCGTCGCGCCCGCCCTCGACGGTCAGCAGCGCGGTCTTGCGGATGGCGCCCGGATCGACTTTGTGGCCGCGGTAGGTGAACTGCCCCTGCGCCAGCTCGGCTCTCTGGAAGACCCGGTCGATGGTCTCCATGTAGAACTCCTCCGTCATGTCGAGGACGGCGAAGTACTCGTCGTAAAAGTCCTTGATCTTCGCGGCTTCCTTCTCCTCGCCATTGGCGAGGTGATGATAGAGCTTGCGGTGCGCGGCCGTGTGGCGCGGCATGTTCATGGCCATGAAGGCGACGAGCTGGATGAAGCCCGGGTAGACGCGCCGCCCGCCGCCCGCATAGCGGCGCGGAACGGCGTGAATGACCGAGTTCTCGAACCACGAGAGCGATTTGGCGACGGCGAGCTCATTGACCTCGGTCGGGCTTTCGCGCGGATCGATCGGTCCTGCCATCAGCGTCATCGAGATCGGCGTCGCAGGATGGTTCGCCTGCGACATGACGGCGACGGCAGCCAATGTCTGCACGCACGGCTGGCAGACGGCGAGGACGTGGCTGCGCGGGCCGATCACGTCGAAGAACTTGATGAGATAGTCGAGATAGTCGTCAACGCCGAACGTGCCCGCGTCCAGCGGCACGTCGCGCGCGTTCGCCCAGTCGGTGAGATAGACGTCGTGATCGACGAGCATGGTGCGGACCGTGCCGGCGAGCAGCGTCGAGAAGTGTCCCGACAGCGGCGCCACGATCAGGATGCGCGGCTGTGGCGTGTCGACATCCTTGGCGAAGTGGAGGAGCTTGCCGAAGGGCAGGTCGAGCGCGACCTCCTCCGTCACAGGGACGTCGCGATTGCCGACGCGGACGCTGTCGATGTTGAACGCCGGCCGCGTGTGGGTGAGCTGAAAGCGCGAGACCATCGCGAGGGCGGCCATGAGGTGGCCGCCGAGCGGACCGGGGAGGCTCGGGGCATAGCCCAGCGTCCAGCGGGCGCTCGATCGGAATACCGACACCAGGTCATCCTGAAACTGGTAGGCCTGATAAAGCATAGGTGCCGGGCTCCTAAGCGCTTGGGCTTGCGTGACAGATTAAAACTATTGCACTCTATTGTGCGGCGCGAGAATTAAATTTGTGCAATGCACGGCCCAAGGCAGGCAAGCAGCACAGGCAAGCAGCACAGGCAAGCAGGACAGGTTTGCAGAGATGGCGCAGGCAAGACTGACGATTTCGTCCAAGAACTACTCGTCCTGGTCCCTGCGGGGGTGGCTGCTGTGCCGCATGGGGGGCCTCGACGTCGTTGAGGAGCGGGTCGACATCGATGCCCCGGAGAACCGCCAGGAGCTGCTGCTGCTGTCGCCCTCGGTGCTGGTGCCGCGGCTCGTCCATGACGGCGTGACGGTCTGGGATACGCTCGCCATTGCCGAGTACGTCAACGAGGTGGCCCCGCTGGCGGGGCTTTTTCCGGCCGATCGGGTGGCGCGGGCGCACTGCCGGGCGGTCTCCGGCGAGATGCACTCGGGGTTCCACAATCTGCGCTCGGCGCTGCCGATGAATCTCAAGACGCAGCACAAGAAGTTCAAGATTTTTTCCGGCGCGCGACCGGACGTGGAGCGCGTGCGCACCATCTGGACGGAGTGCCTGGAAAAGTACGGCGGGCCCTATCTTTTCGGCGACAAGGTGACAGTGGCTGACGCCATGTATGCGCCGGTCTGCACGCGTTTCCGCACCTATGCCGTCGAGCTTGATCCGCTGCTCAATGCGTACTGCGAGGCGATCTTTGCCTGGCCGCTCTTGCAGGAGTGGACCGAGGGGGCGCTCGCCGAGCCCGACGAGATCATCGAGCTCGAGGTGGAGTTTTAGAGGTCGCTTCGCGAGCAGGGCTTTTGCCCAGCACTCCGCCGTGCCGGAGGCGGGTCTTCGACACGACGAGGGACACCCTCCCGGACTCGCCCGTTTCTGTTGATTGATCAGGTTCCTGACCGCCTGTTGTCAGGAGGCCGCCATTGTGTCGCCGGACGCGCGGCGCCATATTCCGGGCGATGGCCAAATCCCCCAAGTCACCCCCGAAAAAGACCAAGGACGCCGATACGACGCCGCGCCCGCGCCCGTCGCGCGGCCGTTCGGGCAAGCCTGTCGGGCCGCCCGTCGAGACCGGCGCCGGGACGCCCGGCTTCGGCGAAGCGCCACAGGCGCCGTTTTTGCCGAGCACGCCGTGGGTTATTTCCTCCCCCCTGGTGGGGGAGGGCCAGGGAGGGGGGGATGGCAGAACATCAGCGGTAGGGGTTCCCCCCACCCCTGACCCCTCCCCACAAGGGGGAGGGGGAAAAGCGGTCTTGCCTGCGCTTCGCCAGGTGAAGCCGCGGCCGGAGGACTTCTCGCCATCGGCGACGCTGAACGCGATCCTCGCGCGGCCCGAGGAACGATCCGAGCGCGCAAAGGCGCTGATCGCGCAGCAGCCGATGATCGCGGCGCATCCGCTGGTCGCCGGCAACATGCCGATGTTCATGCCGCACCGCCCGGAGCGGCCGGAGAAATCCGAGGGCGGCGTCGCCTTCAAGCTCGAATCCGAGTTCGAGCCGCGCGGCGACCAGCCGCAGGCGATCGCGGAGCTTGTCGAAGGTGTGACCCAGCACGAGCGCAATCAGGTGCTGCTCGGCGTCACCGGTTCGGGCAAGACCTTCACGATGGCGCACGTGATCGCGCGGACGCAGCGACCGGCGCTCATCCTCGCGCCGAACAAGACGCTCGCGGCGCAGCTCTACGGCGAGTTCAAGAGCTTCTTCCCGTCGAATGCGGTCGAGTACTTTGTCTCGTACTACGACTACTACCAGCCCGAGGCGTACGTGCCGCGAACGGACACGTACATCGAGAAGGAAGCCTCGGTGAACGAGCAGATCGACCGGATGCGCCACGCCGCGACGCGCGCGCTGCTCGAACGTGACGACGTCATCATCGTGGCGTCGGTGTCGTGCATCTACGGTATCGGCTCGGTCGAGACCTACACGGCCATGACGCTGCAGGTGCAGGTCGGCGATCAGATCTCGCGCGATCAGCTCCTCGCGGATCTCGTGGCGCTGCACTACCGGCGCAATGACGCGTCTTTCCAGCGCGGCGCCTTTCGGGTGCGCGGCGATACGGTGGAAGTGTTCCCGGCGCATTTGGAAGATCGCGCGTGGCGGATCTCGCTGTTCGGCGACGAGATCGAGGCGATCACCGAGTTCGATCCGCTGACGGGACAGAAGACCGACGAGCTCAAGCTCGTGAAGGTCTACGCCAACTCGCACTACGTGACGCCGAAGCCGACGCTGCAGCAGGCCGTGGCGTCCATCAAGGTCGAGCTCAAGCAGCGGCTCGAGGAGCTGTACGCCGCCGGCAAGCTGCTGGAGGCGCAGCGACTCGAGCAGCGCACACTCTTCGATATCGAGATGATGGAAGCGACGGGCTCGTGCGCAGGCATCGAGAACTACTCGCGCTATCTGACGGGCCGCAATCCCGGCGAGCCGCCGCCGACGCTGTTCGAGTATTTGCCGGACAATGCGCTCGTGTTCGCCGACGAGAGCCACGTGACCGTGCCGCAGATCGGCGGCATGTTCCGCGGCGATTACCGGCGCAAGGCGACGCTCGCCGAGTTCGGCTTCCGCCTGCCCTCGTGCATGGACAATCGTCCGCTGCGCTTCGAGGAATGGGACGCCATGCGGCCGCAGACGACGTACGTCTCGGCAACGCCGGGCGGCTGGGAGATGGAACAATCCGGCGGCACGTTCGTCGAGCAGGTGATCCGGCCGACGGGGCTCGTCGATCCGGTCGTCGAGGTGCGGCCCGCGAAGTCGCAGGTGGATGATCTGCTCGACGAAGTGCGGCAGGTGACGCGCGCGGGCTACCGCACGCTCGTGACGGTGCTCACGAAGCGCATGGCCGAGGATCTCACCGAGTACATGCACGAGAACGGCATTCGCGTGCGCTACATGCACTCGGATATCGAGACGCTGGAGCGCATCGAGATCATTCGCGACCTGCGGCTCGGCGCGTTCGATGTGCTGATCGGCATCAACCTGCTGCGCGAGGGCCTCGACATTCCCGAGTGCGGTCTCGTCGCGATCCTCGATGCCGACAAGGAAGGTTTTCTCCGCTCGGAGACGTCGCTGATCCAGACGATCGGCCGCGCGGCGCGCAACGTCGACGGCAAGGTGATCCTCTACGCCGACCAGATCACCGGCTCGATGGATCGCGCGATGAGCGAGACCGATCGGCGCCGCGAGAAGCAGATGGCGTGGAACGCGGCGAACGGCATCACGCCGGAGAGCGTGCGCAAGTCGATCGGCGATGCGATGGCATCGGTCTACGAGCAGGATCACGTGACGGTGGATCTCGGCCTCGCGGATCAGCCGCTCGTCGGCCACAACCTCGCGAAGGTCATCGAGGACATGGAGCGGCGCATGCGCGATGCGGCGGCCGATCTCGAGTTCGAGGACGCGGCGCGGCTGCGCGACGAGATCAAGCGCCTGCGCGAGACGGAGCTTGCGGTCGCTGATGATCCATTGGCGCGGCAGTCGGATGTCGAGGATCGCGCCGGTGCGTTCAAGGGTGCGCGCAAGTACGGCGCCAGCGCGAATATGCCGCCGGAGCGTGGCGAAGCGGCGAGCGCCCGAGCGGGCGCCGCGACGGAGTCGCGGATCAACAAAGACTATCAGCCCGTACAACCCACCTACGCGCAATCGACCTCGCGCGTGCGCAAGCCGACGCTCGACGAGATGACGGTCGGGCGAACGGAAGTGCCAGTGGGTGGTACGCCGCCGCCGAAGCCGACGCGCACGATCGATGTGCCGACGAAAGCCGAGAAGAAAGGGCGGCGTGGTCGGCCGCGAAAGACCGGGCGGCCGGGGATGTGATTTGCCTGCGGCAAGTGAGGGCCTGCGCGGCCCTCACCCTCCCGCGGCAGGGGCTCGCCCCTGCACCCTTATATAATGGGTTCCAAGGGCCTCGCCCTTGGTGGGGAGTTCGAGGGGCAAGGCCCCTCGATCTGCTGCCCGAGAGTGCTACGTCGCGTTGCGTCTCCCAAACACTGCTTCCATCTCGCGGCGGACTTTGACGGCGTTGTCGGTGGCGTCGTAGGTGACGTCGTCCCACTTGAGGCGCTCGCCGAGCTTGATGTCGCGCTTGAGTGCGACGTTGTGCGCGAGACCGAGCGGGAGATACCCCTCCTTCAGCGACATCTCGGCGGGCGTCTGCTTGCCCCAGACGCAGAAGCCGCCCTCGCCGTCGAGCATCTCGCCCCTCTTGAGATCGCGCTTGGCCGTCGCGACGACATCGGAGTTGAAGCAGATCGGCGATCCGGTCGGCTCTTTGCGTAGCGCCGCGGAGGCGATCGACAACCCAAGCTCGAGGCCGATCATGTGCGTCGGGCGATAGAGCGCCGCGTAGGTGCCGCTGCTATCGGGCAGCATGTTGTACTCCTTGAAGCACTCGCGGCTGTAGGCGCTCTCGGAGGTGATCACGACGTAGGTGCCCATGGCCAGATGGTGCGGCACGTCCTTGTCGTTGCGTGTGATCGATGAGACGACTTCCGTGACGCCTTTCTTTTCGAGCGTGCCGCCGTCGCTTTTCGGCTTGCAGACCTCGGCGAGCTCGAAGCGCGAGGCGGGCGGGAAGGCGAGACCGTCGGTCTGCGGGACGAGGCCCGTGGCATTGCAGATCGCGGTCATCTCGATGCCGGACTTCGTGCCGTCGACGAACGAGTTGAACATCTTCGGGTTGATGTGGCTGCGATCCTCGATCTTCAGGTACTTCGAGAGGATGTCCCAGACGGTGTCGGGGTTCGACTGGTGGTAGGTCGGGTGGTAGCGCGTGCCCTTGCCGGCGGCGACGACCTCGAAGCCGCAGGCACGCGCCCAGTCGACGTGCTCGCAGACGAGCGCGGGTTGGTCGCCCCAGGCCAGCGAGTAGACGACGCCGGCAGCGCGGGCTTTCTGTGCGAGCAGTGGGCCGGCGACGCTGTCCGCCTCGACGTTGACCATGACGATGTGCTTGCCGTGCTCGATGGCGGCGAGGCAGAGCTTGATGCCGGTTGCAGGATCGCCGGTCGCTTCGACGATGACGTCGATGTCGGGGCAGGCGATGAGCGACATGGCGTCGTCGGTGACACAAGTGGCGCCGGACTTGAGCGCGTCGCCGAGGGATTTGGCCTGGGTCTGCTCGGCGGGCCAGCCGACTTCGCTCATGCGCTTGCGCGCGCGATCGGGATAGAGGTCGGCGAGGCCGACGAGGTGCATGCCCGTCGTGAGGCGCGTCTGTGCGAGGTGCATGGTGCCGAACTTGCCGGCGCCGATCTGGCCGATGCGCACGGGCTTTCCCTGCGCGGCGCGCTCCTTGAGCATGAATGAGAGATTCATCGGCGTCCTCCGGCTGATGCTGTTGTTTCGCGGACAGCAGCACAGGCGGAGGGCGCGGGCAAGCGGACGAAGCTCGCCCGCGCAAATCACGCCGTCAGGTTCCTCCCACTCAGCGCTGAAGGCGCGCCTTCGGCGCGACGTGGGGGAGGCTAGGAGGGGGATTGCAGAACACTAGCGGCAGGGATTCCCCCCACCCCTAACCCCTCCTCACAAGGGGGAGGGGAACGCCGGGGCGTGTTCGAATGGCGGGCAACTACCGCTTGCGCAGGCGGTCGGCGGCGGAGCGGACCTCGTCGCGCATGCGCTGCCAGCGCAGATCGGCACTGGCATTGGCGCGACCCACGTCGTCCGTGCCGAACAGCCAGCGGCGGAAACCGGCGACACTTGCGAGCGGCGTGCCGAGGGCTGGGCCCGCGGCGGACCGCTCGGGCGGCGCGTAGGCTTCGCTCGTCGCGGGCAGGGCGCGGGCTGGTGGCGCCGTGAAGTACCGGCTCAGGCTTTCGAGCCGGTCCTCGACGGCCTTGAGGCGATCGAGGCTGCCGGCAATGCGGCGCAGCTCGCTGGTGCTGTCGTCGCGCCAGTCGCCGATGGCGGAGGCGAGCGTGTGCTGGTTCTCGCTCAAGCGCACGAAGCCCTCGTGCAGCTCGTCGGTGTTGCGGTCGTAGACGCGCGCGGCGGCATTCACGGCGGCGTTGTTGGCCTGGACGACGTGCTCCAGGGCGGCGACGCGACCGCCGATCTCGGCCATGGCACGAGCCTGAGCGCGGGCGTGATTGTCGTCGCGCTCGGCTGTGGTGACAGCGACCTTCGACAGATAGCCGACCACGGGCTTCGCGAGGTCTTCAGCGGAGGGCAGCGGCGCGAGGGCCGTGACCGCGGTCGCCGGCTTTTCCGCGATGCCGCTGATGCGACCCTCGATCGCGGCGAGACGGTCGACCAGCTCGAGCCAACGGCCGCCGGTCTCGCGGGCCCGGCCGTCGAGCGAGGTTTCGAGCGCGCGCAGGCGCTCGTCGAGCTGCATGCCGGTGTCGGTATCGTTGCGCGTGCCGATGACGCGCTCGACGACGCCGACGCGGTCCGCGAGCAGCGCATTGGAGCGCACGGTATCGCCGAAGCCGCTGCGGACAGTGCGCTCGATCAGCTCCAGCCGCTCGGTGAGCACGCCGCCATCGATGGGCGCCCCCTGATGCTGCGTGAGCGACTTCAGGATCTCGGCATTGCCTTGCGAGAGCGCGCTCCACTGGCGAACGGCCTCGGTAGAGCCGGCCTGATAGAGCTTTTCGAGCGACTGGACGCGATCGGCGAGCGCGACCCAGCTACGGACCGAGTCGTTCGTGCGATCCTGCAGCGTCTGCTCGACGGCCGTGAGCCGCCGCGTGATCGGCTCGAGGAGATCGGTCGCGCGGACGGCGGCTTCGAGGCTTTCGAGGCGTTGCTCGATGGCGGCCCAGGTGCGGGCGCCTTCGCCCATGCCGCCCTGGACGGCCTGCTCGATGGATTGCAGCTTCTCGCCGATTTCTGGCGCCGTGCCGAGATGGCGCTCGAGCTCGGCGAGGCGTCCGACGAGGGCCGTCGAATGGCTGGCGCTCTCGCCGCGGTGGCCCGCGACTTCGCGCTGAAGGTCACGCACGATGTCCGAGAGCAGGCGGCGGTCGCCGGCAAGCTCGGCGTGGATGCCGCGCAGCGTGTCCTCGATCAGGGCGAGACGGGCCGTGGGCTCGGCCAGCACGGGCACCTCGGGAAGCTCGGGCGCGAGCCGCTGCAGCAGGTCGACGGCGGGATTGGCGCGGTTGCCGGTCAGCAGGGCGTGGAGCACATCCTCGATGCCGGCGGCCGAGCCGCGGCGCCGGGCGGTGTCCACAGCGCGCCGCAGGACATCCTCGAACTCGACCGAGCGGCGCGGCGATTGGCGCTCGCTCGTCAGCGGGACGGGGCTCTCGTTGACGATCAAGGCAGCGCTCTCGTGGCGCAGGCGCGCGGCGCTGATGGCGCGCTGCTCGAGGATGCGTACGGCGGCTTCGACCCGCGTGAGGGCGTGAATGAGATGGGCGAGGCGGACCTCGCCGGCCCCATAGGCGAGCGCCAGGTCGAAGGCGTTGTTGCAGCAGGCCAGCAGCGTCTCATCGACCCATAAGGTCGTATCGCCGGTGCTGCCGGATGCGCTGCGCACGCGCCCAGCCGGCACTTTCAGATCGAGATCATTCCCCCTGTAGGACATGCCCCAAACTCCTACCCGACCCGGTGCCCCTTCGCGCCTCCCAGTGTGTGCACGGACAGATCAGGATCGTAAAGGGTGCTTCCGATGTGATTCGGCGCTTGTTGCACAATAGCGTCATCCGACAAGGGCTTCGAGGCGTCGCTGTAGACGCTGTGGGAAAACAGAGTTGCCAAGGTGCCGCAATTACTTGGGCTGTTTCCCGCGCATGAGCAGGATCAGCGGCAGGGTCATCGCACAGGCCGTTGTGAACAGCCCGAAAGCATTGAGATAGGCGATGAGCGTCGCCTGGCGCGTCATTTCCTTGGAGAGCGAGGCCAGGCCCTTGAGGCTTTCCGTATCCCAACGGCCGAGCACCTGGGGCATGTCCAGCACCTTGTTGTACGGCGTCAGCAGCTCCGCGAGATGGGCGTAGTTCATGCCGGTCGAGCGCACGATCTCGGCCACGCAGACCGAGATGAAGAACGACGAGCCGAGATTGCGCAGCAGGTGATAGACGGCCGTCGCTTCGCCCATCTGGTGCTTGGGCAGGGTCGAGAAGGTGACGGTCGTGAGCGGCACCCAGATGAGGCCGATCGCGAGCCCCTGGAGGCCGGCATTCAAGGCGAGGTTCAGATAGGTGACGTTGAGATCGATGTGCATGAGCCAGAGACCGGCCCACAGCAGCATGGTGAAGCCGATGATCATGCTGACGCGCGCATCGAGGCGACCGGCAAAGCCGGCAATGAGAAAGCCGATGCAGCCCCCCGCACCGCGGGCGCCGACGACGAGGCCGACGAGGCTGTCGGTGTAGCCGGCCGGTCCCGTGAGCAGGGGCGGCAGCAGGACCATGGGCGTGAAGTTGAGCATTCCGTAGATCGTCACCAGGATCAGGCCGAGCGCGTAGTTGCGGTCGAGGAGCAGGCGCGGATCGAGGAAGGGACGCGGGCTGGTCAGGCAGTGGGCGGCGAATATCCAGAAGCAGATGACCGCCACGATCGCCGCGATGATGATCTCGTAGGAATCGAACCAGTCGAGGCGCTGGCCGCGCGCGAGCACGAGCTGCGTCGCGCCGAGCGCGATGGAGAGCGCGATGAAGCCGATCCAGTCGAGCGGGCGATCGGTCATGTTCTCATCCTCGGGGAGGACGGCTCGCAGGCCGACCGTCGCCGCGATGCCGACCGGTACGAGCGCATAGAAGGCCCAACGCCAGTTGTAGCTTTCGGCCATGATGCCCCCGAGGGCCGGGCCGAAGATGGGGCCGAGGACGACGCCGAACCCGAAGATGCCCATGACGCGCGTCTGCTGATTGCGCGGGAAGACGGTGAGCAGGATGGACTGTGTGAGCGGCGTGGAGGGGGCGCCGAAACCGCCTTGCATGATGCGCCAGAAAACGAGGCCCTCGAGCGATTCCGCCGCCCCGCACATGAAGGTCGCGAACGTGAAGCCCGCGAGCGACCAGACCATCACGCGCCGCGTGCCGAAGCGGCCCGCGAGCCAGCCGGACATGGGCGTCACGATGGCCGTGGCGAGGATGTTGAAGGTCATCGCCCAGGCGATCTCGTCGGCGGTGGCCGCGAACGAGCCCTGCATCTGCGGCAGGATGGTCGAGACGACGAGCAGCGTCGTGCCGTAGAGCGTCGTCGCCAGCACGACCATGACGAGGATCAGGTTCCGCCGCACCGGCGTCAGTCCAGAATGCGCGGTGACGGTGGTGTCCATGGCGGCTTTGGGACGCGCTCGGTGTCGCGGGTTCAATGGTGGCGGCACCCTACACTACGCACCGGCGTGATGTGTAGGGTGCTCGGGCGCGGCTTCAACGGCCGGACTTCAGGCGCGTCGCCATCACCGAAATGGTGCGCTGGTAGACCTCGGCGCGGTTCCAGTCGCGGATGACGCGGTAGTTGGCGGAGCCGGGCTCCCAGGAGCCGCCGCGCTGCCAGCCGTGCCCTCTGAGGAAGTTCGCTGTCGAGGCGAGGATGTCGGGCACCGAGCTGACGAGGTCGCGCCGCCCGTCGCCGTCGAAGTCGACGGCATACTTGATGTAGGGGCTCGGCAGGAACTGGGTCTGGCCGATCTCGCCGGCCCAGCCGCCGCGGAGCTGCGCGGGCGCCATGTCGCCGCGCTGGACGATGCGGATGGAGTCGAGGAACTGCGGCGTGAAGAACGCGGAGCGCCGGCAGTCGTAGGCGAGCGTGGCGAGCGAGCGGACGATCGAGAAGCGCCCCGAGGTGTCGGCGCCGAAGTTTGTCTCGAGGCCCCAGATTGCGACGACGATCTCGCGTGGGACCCCGTACTGTTTCTCGATGCGGTCGAAGACGGCCCGGTGGCGCGCGAGGCGCTCCTGGGCGCGGCGCATGAGGGCGCTGCCGACGCGGCGGGCATAGAACTGCTCGAAGCTCAGCTTGAAGGATCGCTGACTGCGGTCGAGGCGAATGACGGTCGGGTCATAGGAAACGCCGGCGAGGGCGCGGTCGATGGCGCTTTGCGAGATGCCTTGCCGCGCGGCCTGCCCCTTCATGGCCTCGAGCCAGCGGCCGAAGCCTTCGGGGCCATTGCCGCACGATTGCGCGCTGGCTATGCCTGGCACGGCGATGAGGAGGCTCATCAGCAGCAGGCCGCAGGCAGCAGCCCTGCCCGCGACGGTGGTGCGATCCGTCATCCTGTCGTCGCTCCCTGATTGTTGGCGCGCGGATAGATTATCCGCACATCAGGGCGCGTGCTTAGCACGCCTTTCCGACAGGGCAAATTTCACGTAACGCAGCGGATCGGGCAGGGGCGCTGCTGGCGCCGGATCAGGCGGCCTTGGCCTCATCTGCGGGCGCGCCCTCGTCTTCCCAGGCGAGCGGCCATGTCGCGACGTAGTCATTGCCGCGCACCGAGCCCGTCACGGCGAACGTGCCGCCCCGGCGCAGCTCCATCCAGCGGTCGTTGTTCATGGTGCCGAAGCCGACGCCGCCGAACTCCGCCCCGTCCTTGTAGAGCACGACCTGGAAGGACCGGTAGCCGAGCTCGGGCATGTCGCCGGAGCGCAGGATCCTGAGCGTCCCGGCCTCGCGCGCTTCGGCGAAGCCCGGGAGCTTGAAGGTGCCGCTGCGCTTCAGGCTCGCGAGGGCCTGCTGCTCGAAGGCGGCATCGTCGAGCTGTGTCGGCTTGCGGAGCGCCCAGTTGTCGGCGCCGAGCGACTCGAGCCAGGCGGCCTTCTCTGCCGGGATGCCGGCGCGCGCAAAGCCGTCGCTGAACTTGCTCGTGCCGGGAACGGCCGTCGGCGCGCGTGAATTGAGGCCGAGGAGGGCATCACCCGTGGAGGCCGACATCACCGTGCGCGAGCCGCCGGTGAGGACCTGCGCCGATGTCGGCGCGGCCGATGCGGCTTTGGCTTGCGGCGACGGCGGCGTCAGCGCCTGGAGCGCGGCGAGACCTGCAGAGAGTGATGGACCGACGATATTCATAGACGTTTCTTCCGTGTGTCTCAGCGCAAGCGCGTGACGAAACAATCAACACGCTGGCGCCGAAGCGCGGTGCATGTCTGGGCGGCAGGTCCGGCATCGAGGCCGGCAAAACGGGCGCGATAGAGCGTGCGGGAGCCTTGCGCGACGGGCTCCGTGAGATCGGTCGCCGAGGAGAGGAGGCCGCCGACGCTCTGGCGCACTTCGCGCAGACGCGCCTGGGCCTCCAGGGCCGTGGCAAACGCGCCGACCTGGACGGCATAGTCGCCGTGGTTGGCTGCAGCGGTGTAGGACGGTGCCGCCTGAGACTGCGGCGCATCGGCAATCGAATTCGAGGGCTGGTCGTAGCGCGCGGCATAGACGGCCGGATGGCCGCTATCGAGGCGGCGCGCCTGGGCGTCGAGTGTCGAGGGACGCGCGCCGCGGCCGTCGTCCGGCATCATGAACTGGCGCTGCGGCACATCGGCTGCGGCGGGAGCATCGGACTGGCTGGCGCCCGGAGACTGCACGACAGGGACCGTACGCACGCGCGCCATCTGGATGGGCGGCTCGTTGCCGGCGCCCGCAGGCGGCGCGGCGGGACGGATCGGCTCGACGAGGCGCGGGGCGGCCTGCGGCGCGGCTGCGGTTTCCTGCGGTGCGGTCCGGGCTGGCCGCGAAGCGGGGCGCGGCCTGGACACGGCGGCCGGCTCGGCACGCGCGATCAGTGCGGGGCGGCGCGACTTGCTGGTGCTCGCGCGGGCGAGGCTGCGGTTGAGCAGCATGCGCATCTCGGCATTGCGGGCAGCAGCCGTGCGCCCGCCCATGACGACGGCGACCACGTGCTTGCCATCGCGGCGGACGGAGGCCGAGAGATTGAAGCCCGAGGCGCGCGTGTAGCCGGTCTTGATGCCCTCCATGCCCTCGAAGCTGCCGAGCATGGTGTTGTGATTGCGATAGGCGGCGCCGGCGTAGCTGAACTGGCGCGTGGCAAAGACGCGGGCGTGCTGGGGGAAGTGGTCGTAGAGGGCCAGCGACAGCGTGAGGATGTCGCGGGCCGTGGTGACCTGCTCGGGATCGGGCAGGCCATGCGCATTGCGATAGACGGTCGCGCGCATGCCGAGCTGGCGCGCCTTGGCCGTCATGGCGCGGGCGAAGGCGGCTTCGCTGCCCGAGATGTGCTCGGCAATGGCGACGGAGACATCGTTCGCGGACTTGGTCACCAGCGCACGGATGGCGGCACCGAGCGGGATGGTGTCGCCGGGATCCAGATCGAGCTTGGAGGGCGGCACGGCGGCGGCCTGGGCGGAGATCCTGATCGGCGTCGAGGCATTGAGGCGGCCGGCCTCGATCTGCTCGAAGACCAGATAGAGCGTCATCATCTTGGTGAGCGAGGCCGGGAAGCGCCGGTCGTTGGCATTGGCCGCATGCAGGACGCGGCCCGTGTTTGCATCAACAACAAAGGCGGCATGGCGGCTGTCGGCGCGCGCATCTGTCGCACCGGCTGCCACGAGGCAGAAGATCAAAAGTGCTGCACCGGCGAGGTGACCTCGCCAGCTTGAGCCCGCTCGCATAGCCGCTAAACCCGAATTTTCGCGCCTGAAAGACGCGCGTTCTGGCCTCCCCGGTCGCTTGCCGACCGCCCGCTGGATGGCCGCCCCTCGTACGGAAGTCTCTATGAGAACACCGTCTTAGGGCGCCAATTGGGCGCGCGTTCCACGACCATTCGAGGGGAGATTAACGCAGTCGCCCTTGCGTCCCGTGAAGCAGACGATGAAAATTTTATCGAAGTTTTATCGACCCCTGCGGCGAACATGACCGCCCATTCATGCTGCATCGCAATATTGTGGTTGACATATTTGTGCAGCGCACCTAAATCTGGCGCATCGCGAGAGACGAACGCGCCGCCTCTGCGTTAGAGCAATCACCAAAGCAGCATCCCCCGCTGGTTCGAAGGACCAACTCCCATGATCAAGTCATTTGAAGACCTCCAGAAGCTCGGCCAAGCCAACACCGATACGGCCATGCGCCTCGTTGGCGAGTGGAGCAAGGGCTGGCAGACGATTGCTACCGAGATGACCGATTACTCGAAGCGTTCGTTCGAGGACGGCACGGCCACGTTCGAGAAGCTGCTCTCGGCCAAGACCATCGAGCAGGCTTTCGAGATCCAGTCGAGCTACGCCAAGCGGGCGTACGAGGACTACGTGCAGCAGCTCACGAAGATGGGCGGTCTGTACTCGGAGTTCGCCAAGGAAGCCTACAAGCCGGTCGAGAAGGCGTTCGCTGCGCGCCGCTAATTCGTTTCGGCCCCGTACGCATTTTCCCCCGATTAGTGCCCATGACGATGCCCTCATCGTCGTGGGCTTTTTATTTGGATGCATTCAATAATTCGCCCGCCGAGGCGCGGCAGCCGGCTTGCGACTGAATGACGTCCTGCCGGCCGCGTCATTCAGCGCCGCTTGTTCACCGCCCGCGGCTGGGGCATTCATGACACTGAGGACACGGCAACATCGGCTTGCGGCGCATCAAGAGCGCGCCGCGGAACGGGCCTATGGCTTGCGGCGATGGCGCGTCGCGCCTGGTCGCGCCTGAGTGCAAAGGGAATGAGCGTGGCGAGAAGGACGGCAGAAGAGCAGCCGGTGGACGAGGTATCGGACGAGGCGAGCCCGTCCGGTGCGCAAGCGCGCCGCTCCTTGCGGCCGCTCCTGGCGCTGAGGCCCTACATCGTCCGCTATCCCACGATGCTGGCGTTGGCCGGCCTCGCCATGGTGGTTTCCGCGCTGGCGATGCTGTCGGTGCCGCTTGCTGTGCGCCGCATGATCGATTTCGGCTTCTCGGGCGGGGATGGCGGCTTCATCGATCGCTACTTTGCCGTGCTGGTGCTGATCGGCGCCGTGCTGGCCGTAGCGAGCGCAGCGCGCTTCTATTGCGTGAACTGGCTCGGCGAGCGGGTTGTCGCGGACGTGCGTGCCGACGTCTTCCGCCACCTCATGACGCTCGGGCCGGCGTTCCACGAGAAAGTGCACTCGGGCGAGCTGATGAGCCGCCTTTCCGCCGATACGACGCAGATCAAAGGCGCCGCGGGGAGCGCGCTCTCGCAAGCCGCGCGCAATGCCATCATGCTGGTCGGTGCGCTCGGCATGATGCTCGTGACGAGCCCGCGGCTATCGGCGCTGGTGCTGGTGGCCATCCCGCTGATCGTGCTGCCGCTCGTCGCCTATGGCCGCATCGTGCGGCGGCGCTCGCGCCGGGCCCAGGATGCGCTCGCGGAAGCTTCGTCGCTCGCTGCCGAGACACTCGCGGGCATTCGCACGGTGCAGGCGTTCGTCGCCGAGAAGGCGCTTGCCACGCGCTTTGCCAGTGCGGTCGAAGGGGCTTTTAGTGCGGCGGATGCGCGCCTCAAGGCGCGGGCGGGACTGACCGCGGTCGTCATTCTGCTGGTCGTCGGCAGTGTCGTCGGGATCCTGTGGTACGGGGCCGCGCTCGTCGTGGCCGGCGAGATGACGGGCGGCCGGCTCGGGCAGTTCGTCCTCTATGCGCTGTTCGCGGCCGGCGCGCTCGCAGAGCTCTCCGAAGTCTGGGGTGAGGTCACGCAGGCGGCCGGCGCGGCCGAGCGGCTCACCGAGCTGCTCGATACCAAGCCCGAGATCGTCTCCCCGGCTCATCCCGTTCCTTTGCCGGAGCCGGCCCAAGGCCGCATCGAGCTCGAGCGCGTGGGCTTCGTCTATCCGGGGCGTGCCGAGAGCCCGGCTCTCATCGACCTGTCGCTCAGGATAGCGCCCGGCGAGCGTGTCGCGCTGGTCGGTCCCTCCGGCTCGGGCAAAAGCACGCTGCTCGCGCTTGTGCAGCGCCTGCGCGATCCGACCGCGGGGCGTGTGCTCATCGACGGCGTGCCGGCGCGGGAGGCAGATCTCGGGACGCTGCGCCGGCGCATGGCGCTCGTCCCGCAGGACATCGCGCTGCTCGCCGGCACGGTCGCCGAGAACATCCGTTTCGGGGACGAGAATGCGAGCATGGCCGAGGTCGAGCGCGCCGCTGCCGCCGCCCAGGCCGATGCCTTCATCCGGGCGCTGCCCGAGGGCTACGAGACGCGCATCGGCGAGCGGGGCATCACGCTCTCCGGCGGTCAGCGCCAGCGCATTGCCATCGCCCGTGCGCTGCTGCGCGAGGCGCCGATCCTGCTGCTCGATGAGGCGACGAGTGCCCTCGATGCCGAAAGCGAGGTCGCCGTGCAGCGCGCCCTCGATGCGGCTATGCGCGGGCGCACGACGATCGTCGTTGCCCATCGGCTCGCGACCATTCAGAAGGCCGATCGGATCGTGGTGCTGGACGAGGGCCGCATTGTCGAGGAAGGCACGCACCGCGAGCTCATCTCGCAGGGCGGGCTCTATGCCCGTCTGGCCCACCTGCAGTTCGTCGCGCCGCACGCCATCGAGGCGGCGAAGTAGGGCGGCGCAGATTGTTCCCCTCTCCCCGTAAGGACGGGGAGAAGGGGAAGAACGGCATCACACGCGAGCGCCCTCGCTCTGGCGGCCGCGGGCATAGCACTACTAAGGAGGGCGACAGCACCTCTTCCCAGCAGCCCGCGGCAAAAGCCGGTCAAGCCCTCGCCGGCACCACATCCGCAGTGAAGCTGTAGCCGACGCCGCGCACGGTCTTGATGAGCAACGGGCTTTCGGGATCGTGCTCGATCTTCTTGCGCAGGCGCGCGACATGATTGTCGATCGTGCGATCGAGCGGGTTCCACTCGTGGCCCTTGGTCAGGTCCATGATGCGGTCGCGCGAGAGCACGCGATTGACGTTGCGCACGAACACCTCGAGCAGCGCGAACTCGGCGGTCGTCAGCGGGATGAGCGTGCCGTCGGGGCCGTGCAGCTCGCGCTTCGAGAGATCGACGGTGAAGCCGCCGAAGCAGAAGGCTTCGCGTACGGACGGGGAAAGGCTCGGCCCCGCCGAGGCTTCCTCGGTGCGCCGGAGGACGGCGCGGACGCGCGCGAGAACCTCGCGGAGATGGAAAGGCTTGGTGATGTAGTCGTCGGCGCCGATCTCGAGGCCGACGACGCGGTCGATCGTGTCACCCTTGCCCGAGACCATGATGATCGGAATGTTGGATTCCTGGCGCAGCTCGCGCGCGATCGTCAGGCCATCCTCGCCGCCGAGCACGAGATCGAGCGTGATCAGATCGGGCCGGCCGCCGGCAAGCTGATTGCGGACCTCGTCACGCGACGATGCCTCCGAGACCTGCCAGCCTTCGCCCTCGAAAAGCCGCCGGAGCAGGGTGCGGATCTTGGGGTCGTCGTCGACGACGAGAATGCTCGTCTTGCTCGTCCGTTGCATGTTGTGGGCAATTCGGTATCCGATGGGACCCCGCTCCACGCCGCAATCGGAGCCAGGATCTCGTGGGCCACAGCAAGTCACAGGCGCTACAATTGATTTAGTCGATAGCACACCCATATTACAAATCGTTACATTTCATGACCAGCGGCCGGTATGGTCGTGACGTCGGGGTCGTTTGTTCCAGCTCAAGGTCGAAGGCAAGAGCTGGAGGTTAGGAAATGACAGCGGCAGCAGGAAACCATGTGCTCTTCACCCGCCACGAGGCTGGGGTCTTCGAGCCCGGCCTCTTCAAGACTGCTGCCGACCGCAACCTTGCCTCGGGCGCCGGCGATCACGCCGGCGTTATCCATCTCGGCGGCCGCGAGGATCTCTTCCTCGAAGGGGACGATGCGACCCACGTCTACGAGGTGACCGACGGCGTCGTCTGCCTCTACCGGATCATGCCCGACGGCAACCGCCACATACTGGCGTTCCGCTTCCCGGGCGACATCGTCGGGCTCTGCAGCCCGGCGACCTACGGCTACAACGCCCAGGCGGTCGGCGATACCCGTCTTCGCCGGATCTCGCGGGCCGGCCTCGAGCGCATGATCGACGAACGCGCCGATTTCGCCCGCAAGTTGCTCAGAATGGCGACCGCCGAATTGAACGCCATGCGCGATCACCTGACGTGCCTCGCCTCGAAGTCGGCCGAGGCCAAGGTGGCGGACTTCCTGCTCATGCTGGCCGAGCGCAGCACGGCCCGGGCCGGTGGCGCGGTGGTCGTCAACCTGCCGATGACGCGGACGGATATCGGGGACTATCTCGGGCTGACCATCGAGACGGTGAGCCGGACGATCAGCAAAATGCGGCGGACGGGCGTCATCGACCTGCCGCGCACGACCCAGGTCATTGTGCGCAGCACGGACCGCCTGGCCGAGCTGGCCGGGGCCGCTTGATAACCTGTGCGCAAGAGCAACAGTGGTTACGAAAATCCTAAGGAATTGCGGCCCCAAAGGGGTTTCGTTCTAGGACTCACACGTCCGTTCTGATAGCCGGTAAATTTAGAAGAGCTGCAAGATTCGGCAGCCATCGGATTGAACGGGGCTCGGGTGCAATGCAGAGTGGCGGAGCATGGGGGCGGCTCGTGAGCGCCGCACGCGTGGGCGCACTGGCGCTTGGTTTGGCAGCAGCGGCTGCGGCAGGGGCGACACCAGCCAGCGCGCAAGTGCAGATCCAGGTTTATGGCGGCATGAACGCCAATTTCTCGAGCGATGTGTCGCTGCATCGCCCGGGCGTACCCACAGAGACGCGCAAGGTCGATTGGGACGGCAAGTCCTTCGAAATGCCGCCCTACTGGGGCGCGCGCGGCATCTACTGGTTTCAGAACAGCCCCAATTGGGGTGTGGCCGTCGAGTTCACCCACGCCAAGGCCTACGCCAAGCTCAAGGGTGACGTCGGCGCGCTCTACGAGAAGCTCGAGTTCACCGACGGCAACAACATCGTCACGGGCAACCTGCTCTATCGGTTCGAGCCCTGGCAGTTTTACGGCATTCGCCCCTACGCCGGGTTCGGCATCGGCGTGGCCATCCCGCACGTCGAGGTGCAGGTGGTCGGCGCTTCGAACGGCACCTTCGAGTATCAGCTCGCCGGGGTCGCCGCGCAGGGTCTGGTCGGCCTCGAGTTTCCGTTCACGGCCCACTGGTCGGGCTTCGCCGAGGCCAAGCTCTCCTATACGCACATCAACGGCAATCTCGACGGCGGCGGCCACGTCAAGACCGATCTCTGGTCGCCGCACCTGGCCCTTGGGCTTTCCTACCGCTTCTGAGGCGCGACCGCGCTTGGCGGAAGGTCTTTTCCCGCTAGAATGGCTGCAAAGAACCGCGCCGGCCGATTCCTGGCCGGCGGGCGCGGCCTTGCGGGAGAGGGCGGATGCAGCAGCGCGTCGACCTGAAGATCGGCCATTCGGCCTGCCCTCATGATTGCCCCTCGACCTGCGCGCTCGATGTCGAGCTGCTCGGCAATGGCCGCATCGGCCGCGTGCGCGGGACCAAGGAGAACGACTACACGGCCGGCGTCATCTGCGCCAAGGTCGCGCGCTACGCCGAGCGCATTCATCACGAGGAGCGGCTGCTCCATCCGCTGAAGCGCGTCGGGCCGCGGGGCTCGGGGCAGTACGTGCAGATCTCCTGGGACGAGGCACTGGACATCACGGCCGAGGGGCTGCTCGAGGCTGAGCGCCGCCACGGCAGCGAGGCCGTGTGGCCCTATTTCTTCGCGGGCACCATGGGCCTCGTCATGCGCGACGGCATCGAGCGTCTGCGGCACGCGAAGAAGTACTCGCGCCAGTTCTCGACCATCTGCACGACGGCGGCCTGGACGGGCTTCGTCGCAGGCACGGGGCGGCTCGCGGGGCCCGATCCGCGCGAGATGGCGAAGTCCGACCTCGTCGTGATCTGGGGCACGAACCCCGTGCACACGCAGGTCAATGTGATGACGCACGCCGTCCGCGCGCGGCGCGAGCGCGGGGCGAAGATCGCGGTCATCGATATCTACCGCAACGCGACCATGCAGCAGGCCGACATCGGCATCTGCCTGAGGCCCGGCACGGACGGCGCGTTCGCGTGCGCGATCATGCACGTGCTGTTCCGCGATGGGCTCGCAAACCGGGAGTACATGGCCAAGTACGCCGACTGCCCCGAGGAGCTCGAAGCCCATCTCGCGGACAAGACGCCCGAGTGGGCGAGCGCCATCACGGGGCTCACGGTCGAGGAGATCGAGAGCTTCGCGCGGCTCATCGGGAAGACACCGCGGACGTATCTGCGCCTCGGCTATGGCTTCTCGCGCTCGCGCAATGGCACCGTGAACATGCACGCGGCCTCGTGCATCGCGACCGTGACGGGATCCTGGCTGCACGAAGGTGGTGGCGCCTTCCACAACAGCGGCGCGATCTTCAAGTGGAACAAGTCGCTGATCGAGGGCTCGGATGTGCTCGATCCCTCGATCCGAATGCTGGACATGAGCCGCATCGGCCCGATCCTGACGGGCGACCGCAGCGATCTCGGCGACGGGCCCGAGGTGCACGCGCTCTTCATCCAGAACCAGAACCCGGTGCAGGTCGCGCCCGACCAGAGCAAGGTCAAGAAGGGTTTTGCACGCGAGGATCTGTTCATCTGCGTGCACGAGCAGTTCATGACGGCGACGGCGAAGGTCGCCGATATCGTGCTGCCGGCGACGATGTTTCTCGAGCACGACGATCTCTATCAGGCGGGCGGGCAGCAGAGCATTCTGTTCGGGCCGAAGCTCGTCGAGCCGCCGGGCGAGTGCTGGTCCAATCACGATGTGATCTGTGCGCTCGCCAAGCGCGTCGGCGCGGAGCATCGCGGCTTCGACATGACGGCGCGCGAGATCGTCGACTGGACGCTGCAGAACTCGGGCTGGGGCACGCTCGAAAATCTCGAGGCCAAGCGCTGGATCGATGCGCAGCCGGACTTCGAGACCTCGCACTACATCGGCGGCTTCGCCTATCCCGATGGCAAGTTCAAGTTCAAGCCGGACTGGCCGGAGGTGCCCGCCTCACGCAAGTGGGACTGGGGCATTGCCCATCTCATGCCGCGCCTGCCGGACCACTGGGACGTCATCGAGAAGGCCGATGCACGCCATCCTTTCCGTCTCGCGACGAGCCCGGCACGCAACTACCTCAATTCCTCGTTCAACGAGATGCCGACGAGCCGCAAGCAGGAGGGCGTGCCGCGCGCCAAGATCCACCCGGATGATCTTGCAGAGCTCGGCATCGAGGACGGCGACCGCATTGCCATGGGCAACGAGCGCGGTGAGATCAGGATCAAGGCCGAAGCCTACGATGGCGTGCAGCGCGGCGTCGTGATCGTCGAGGCCATCCCGCCGAACGATCAGTTCGAGGGCGAGGTGGGCCTCAACACGCTGACGGGCGCCGACCGCATCGCGCCGTTCGGCGGCGCGGCTTTCCACGACAATCACGTCTGGATACGGCGGGCGCTGCGTGACTGATCGAAGCCCGAGGAGCGCGCCCTGATGCAGAGCGCGGATGTCGTGATCATCGGCGGGGCTGCGGTCGGCAGCGCGACGGCCGCCTTCCTCTGCCGCGAAGGCTTCAAGGGCCGCGTCGTCGTCGTCGAGAAGGATCCGAGCTACCAGTGGTGCGCGACGGGCCGGTCGGTCGCTTCCATACGGCGGCAGTTCTCGACGCGCGAGAACATCGAGCTCTCGACGTTCGGCTGGCAGTACTTCAGCAGGATCAAAGAGGAATACGGGCCGGAGGCCCATGTCAGCCTCGTCGAGCGCGGCTATGCCATCATGGCGAGTCCCGAGGGGGCGGGTGTGCTCCGCGCCAACATCGCGCTTCAGCAAGGCTTGGGCGCGGATGTCGAGCTGCTGGCGCCGGATGCGCTGAAGGCGCACTTTTCCTGGCTCAATATGGATGATCTGGCTGGCGCGGGATGGGGACGATCTGGCGAAGGCTGGGTGGACCCGCACGCGCATCTCGCACTCATGCGCAAGCGCGCGATCGCGGAGGGCGTGACCTACCTCGCCGACGAGGTCGTGGGCATCGATGTGGAGCGCGGCGCGATTGCGGGCGTGCGCCTTGCCTCGGGCGCCAGGATCGCGACGCGCACGGTCGTGTGCGCGGCAGGCTGGCATTCGCGCAAGGTCGCGGCCATGGCCGGCATCGACCTCCCCGTGCGGCCGAGAAAGCGCTACGTGTTCGTGATCGATTGTCCGACGCCCATTCCGGGTGCGGGCCTGATGATCGATCCGAGCGGCGTCTATTTCCGCCCGGAGGGGCGCTATCACATCACCGGCGTCGCCCCGCCCGAGGACGAGGATCCCGATGCCGAGGACTTCGATATCGAGGATGGTTTCTTCGAGCGCCTCGTCTGGCCGACGCTCGCGCATCGCGTGCCGGCCTTCGAGACGCTGAAGGTCATGAATGCCTGGTGCTGCCACTACGATCTGAGCACGCTCGACCACAATGCCATTCTCGGGCCGCATCCGGACGTGGCGGGCTTCCTGCTCGCGTGCGGCTTCTCGGGGCACGGCCTGCAGCACTCGCCGGGGATCGGCCAGGCCATGGCCGAGCTGATCGTGCACGGCGCCTACCGGACGATCGACCTCACGCGGTTTGGCTGGGCGCGGATCGCGGCGAACGCGCCGCTCGCGGAAGCCAACGTATTCTGAGAGCCAGCCAGGATCACGCCGGGAACGACACATGGGTACGATCCTCGCGATTTCATCTCAGGTCGCGCGCGGGCACGTGGGCCTGAGCGCGGTCGTGCCGGCGCTCCAGGCGCTCGGGCACGAGGTGATCGCGCTGCCGACCATCATGCTCTCGAACCATCCGGGCCACGGCGCCGTCGCCGGCCAGCGCATGGAGCCGGCGCTGCTGAGCCGGATGCTCGCGACGCTGGACGCCCATGGATGGCTCGCGGGCGTCGATGCGGTGCTGAGCGGCTACCTGCCGACGCCGGAGCATGTGGCGGTCGTGGCGGAAGCGGTCGGCCTCGTGCGGGCGCACAGGGCCACGGCGCCTTTCTTCTGCGATCCCGTGCTCGGGGACGACCCCAAGGGCCTCTATATTGCAGAGGACGCCGCACGATCCCTCGCGGAGCGGCTGGTGCCGCTCGCGGACGTGATCTTTCCAAATCGTTTCGAGCTTCAATGGCTCGCAAGCCAACCGGTCACTGATGCCGCAAGCGCGGCGATGGCGGGGCGCGCACTCGGAACATCAGTGACCGTCGCGACCTCAATACCCGCTGGAGATGACGGGCTCGCGACGATGGCGGTGACGGCCGAGGAGGCCTGGACACGGACAGTTGTGCGGATGAACGGCGTTCCAAATGGGACGGGTGACTTGCTCGCCGCCCTGTTCACGGGGCATATGGTTAACGCCTGCGCCGCTCCGATTGCCCTGAAAAGATCCGTGATCGGTGTTCAAGAGGCAATTTGTGCCAGTGCGGGACGAGATGAGCTCAATTTGATTGCCATTTTGAAGGGATTTAGACGCTAGGTGTCGCCTCCGAGGGGGCCTTTGGAGTAACGATAGTCCGCGTCCCAGAGGGAACCAAATTGCATCGTGGCGCGTCTTGAAATTTGGCGTTCAGTGCACAAATCGCACACGCCCTCACGATGCAGATACCTAACGGGATGCGGAAAGAGAGATGTTCCGGCGGTCCGGCTTGCCCGGCCCGTTTGAATACTCTCCCTAGCCACTACTCAAGTCAGGGCCCGAGTTAGCCCTGTTCAGGATGGCTGTAATAGAAGCATTGTCTTGCCGTGCGCTGACAATCTCGTCAGAGGTCTCCATGGGCCGCCGATCAATTCACACCCCGGAACAATTGCGCCAGCTCATTCTGGACGCTGCCGCAGCGATCATCGAGGCGCATGGGCTTGCGGGGCTTTCCGCTCGCGAGATTGCCCGCCGGATCGGCTATTCCCCCGGCACCATCTACAACATGTTCGAGAATCTGGACGATGTCGTGCTGAACGTCGAGGGGCGCGTGCTCGACTCGCTCGACGAGCGCCTCGTGGCGGAGCTCGGCAAGGGCGGTGACCAGAAGGCCCAGGTGCTGCAGCTCGCGCAGACCTATCTCGCGTTCACGCACGAGCGGCCGAAGCTGTGGAACCTGCTGTTCGAGCACTACATGCCGAACGGCGCCGACACGCCGCCCTGGTATCAGGAGAAGCTCGAGCGGCTCATGGGCCGCGTCGAGACGGCGGTCGCGCCGCTCTATCCGCCGGATGCCGTCGTCGAGCGCCAGCGCGCGGCGCGCGTGCTGTGGGCCGGCGTGCACGGCATCACGTCGCTCTCGACAGCGAACAAGCTCTCCAATGTGACGAGCGATGCGGCGGCGCTGCTGGTCAATGACCTGGTCAGCAACTACCTCGCGGGTGTCGCCGCAGGCGCGGGCGCCGCGCGGGCCGCAGCCAACTGAGCATTCCCAGCTTCAAAATGACGGCAGCGGCTCGGACGGCAGGGCGGCAGCCCTGTTAGCGCTTGAAAGCGTCACAGTGGCCGGTCCTACTGTTTCGCGGGCGTGTCGCTCGCGGGAGCCGCTTCCTCGGCCTTGGGGATCGAGCCCGTGGCAATGGGCGCGGCGCTGTCCGGCGAGGCAGCGGGCGTCCTCTTGCCGGCATAGCTCACGACGTTCCCCGTCACGCCGAACCAGTTGTGATCGTGGGGCAGCAGGCGCTGGCGCAGGCCCGACCACATGTTCTTGGATGTCATGCCGTCGACGAACGTCTTGGTCGGCGGGGTCAGCATGAGCGCGGCAACGGTCGCGACGGCCATGGCGATCGAATGGTCGATGCGCCGCCCGTCATAGAACTTGACCGCCGTGCCGAAGGAGCGCTTCACGCGCGTGCCGAGCACATCGACGCTGTAGATCTCGTCGAGCACGAGATGGACCATATAGCCGATGAACATGAAGCCGCCGGCGAGCCAGGCGACCCCCTCATGCCGTCCGAGTACGTAATAGTAGGCGATCGCGGTGACGAACGCGAAGAAGAAGCCCGCGAGGATCGAGTGATAGATGCCGCGGTGGTAGGACATGCGATGGAAGATCGCGTGCACGACAAAGCGGAAGAAGAGGAATGTGCCGATCGAGAGCAGCCATAGCTCGGCGATCGAGAATTTCTCCGCGAAGGCGAACAGAACCGCGAACGAGAAGAAGGCGGCGAGCCCGGCGAACATGGCGCGACCGGCGCGCGAATCCTTGAGGTCGATGTCGGGGAGGACGCTGCCGAGCACGCCGGCGAGCGTGACGGCGACGAGGTTTTCCGGCGCGACAACGTCGGCGGCGAGGGTGAGCGTCGCAAGCATGCCGCTGGCGACAGTGCCGACACCGATATGTGTGGCGAAGTTGGCCATTGCCGCCCCCTGTCCGGAATCCTGGTGCCCGAAAGCCAAATGCCCGAGCGTCGTTCCGCTGCGCGAGACCGACCAGATTCGCTTTGACGAGGAAAGCCTTGCGCACCAAAAAGCTGTGGGGTGGGCGCGCGTTGGGACGGGGTGACGGGGGAATGCCGCAGGCCGCAAGATTGCCCAGATGCGCTGCACTATGCCCGGACCGCCGCGCTGGCACGGCCCATGCTTCTATGGAGGCGAGGCCGCTACGGATGCGGCATGGTCAAAGGTAAATGTGCCGAAACGGCTCTGTGCTGCGTAAGGGAACGCCATGATCAAGAACGAAACGGCCACGACGGAAAGCGAGCCCGTCGAGCTCCGGCCGAGGACCATGGCGGATGGACGCATCGATCTCGCCACCGTGCGCTGGACCATCGAGCACATGCACGATGAGCTCGCACAAAAGCCGCAGCTCGGCCGCGTGCGCAATGCGCTTGCAATCGCGCTTTTGGAGCTCGACCGGGCTCAGCGGGATACGAGGGCCATTACTGCCGAGGACCTCGGTCCGTCCCGTTATTTACCCTGGACCACCAAGCGCACCTGATCGCCGCCGCTCCCGCTAACTGTTCGCCAATGAGACGACGCGTGCCAGAACGGCACTCTCGGGGCGTGCCAGCTCGTCCAGCATGGTGAAGTGGTTGGCATTCGGAACCACGACGCACTCCGCCTTCACGCCGGCCGCACTCCAGGCTGCGGCAAGAGCAAGGCTCTGGCGGATGAACTCCTGACTTTCATCACCGCCGACGGCAGCAACCATGATCGCCGAGGGCGAGGGCTTACGGCCGGCAATGGCATTTGCGGCGCGGGCGCTCGCGACATCGAGCTTCAGGGCCGCGTTGAGTGAGGTCGGGATGAGCGGCTCGGGATCGAAGGCGCCGCTCAGCGCATAGGCGGCGCGCACGAGATCATTCGGGACATCGCCGACCGTGGACCAGTCGGTCGCCAGCATGGTTGCGGCAAGGTGGCCACCCGCGGAGTGTCCGATGACCACGGGGCGCTTCTTCGTGCGCTGATAAAGCGTCTTGAGGCACTGGCGCAGCTCCGTGACGATCGCGGCGACGGTGACTGTCGGCGCGAGTGAGTACGACGGCAGTGCGACGTCGATGCCGCGTGTGTTGAATTCCTTGGCAAGAAAACTTTGGGCCTTGCGATCGCCGCGCTGCCAGTAGCCGCCGTGAATGTAGACGACGAGCGGTGCATTGGCGGCGTTGCGCGCACGGAAGAGGTCATAGCGCTGACGCTCGCCGGGTCCATAGGACTGGTCGGCGAGGAGGTCGGCTTCCTCGCGCCACTTGGCCGAGGCGGCGGCCCAGCGGGCGGCGATCGTCTCGTGCTCGGGGACGCGGCGGCGGTTGTTGTATTCGGCCTCGTAGTCGATCTTCGTCATGTGCGTGCATTCCAAAGCTGCGGCCGAAGCCCATCGATGAGGCCGTAGACTTCACTTTTGCGCGCGGTCGTGCAAGTCTTGCCGCAGGGACACCGCTCCTCAATCCGGTACGCGCACCGCCGCCTCTGCCAGCTATGATCGGAGACGGCGATGGTCCAGACTTCAGTCCAGAACATCAAATTCGGCCGTGCGGCGCCCGGGATCTCGGTTCGCGATATACAGGCGGCTTATGCCTTCTACTCGAGTGTTTTCGGGTTCCAGAAGGTGTTCGAGAACGGCGATCCCGTCGGCTTCATGGTTCTCAAGAAGGACGGCGCGGAGATTCACCTGAACCAGGCTCGCGACCACCGTCCAACCACGGTGAATGTCTTTCATATGTTTGTCGATGACGTGGCCGGGCTCTACGCCATTTGCGAGTCCGCCGGCGTGCGCATCATCAAGTCGCTCAAGGACAAGGACTACGGCCAGCGCGCCTTCGTGTTCGCGGATCCGGATGGCAATCGCATCGACGTCGGTCAGAAGACATGACGCGAGACGCTGTCCATCCATCGTCGAAGCAGATCATCGATCTCTACGAGCGTCATGCGAAGTCATTCGATGCCGATCGTGGGCGCTCGCTGTTCGAGCGGGGCTGGCTCGATCGCTTTCGCGCGCTGATCGCGCCCGGCGCGACGGTCCTCGATATGGGTTGCGGTTCCGGCGAGCCGATCGCGCGCTATCTCATCGAGAGCGGACATGCCGTGACGGGCGTTGATAGCGCGCCTTCGCTCATACAGATCTGCGCGGCGCGTTTTCCCGAGCAGACGTGGATCGTGGCGGACATGCGCAAGCTTGCGCTCGGAGTGAGGTTCGCCGGCATCCTCGCGTGGGACAGCTTCTTTCATCTGACCGTCGAGGATCAGCGCGCGATGTTCGCCATTTTCCGTGCGCACGCGGCGCCGGGGGCCGCACTCATGTTCACGAGCGGACCGGCGCACGGCGAAGCCATCGGCAGCTATTGCGGCGAGCCGCTCTATCATGCGAGTCTCGATGCGGACGAATACGCCGCGCTTCTGAAGGCGAACGGCTTCGAGGTTGTCGCGCACGTCGTCGAGGACGCAACGTGCGGCGGCCGCACGGTCTGGCTCGCCCAGTTCGCCCACGAGGGCACATAAGCCACAGGCAACGCCGACCGACGCCTCCTCCACACTCGGGACATGATCGTGCATAACCGGAAGAGTTGTGCGGCGTGCCCGTGAGGATCCCGGTATGAAGGTCTCACGGGAGCTGGCTGGCGCTGGTGTGGCGGGGTGCCAGGCCGACGGCAAAAGTCTCGGGACGCCGGCCAGCTCTCCAAATCTCACATAATGCTTTGCACGAATCCGGTTGCGGCCAGGCTATTGGCGCGGCACGATCGCGATGTGCCCGTAATCTCAAGAAGAACGCCGAGGAACCGCTCACCATGAAGTTGATGTCGTCGCCGCTGTCGCCCTACGGACGCAAGGTGAAGATTGCC
The DNA here is from genome assembly GCF_900117415.1 of Hyphomicrobium sp. CS1BSMeth3. Classification (GTDB taxonomy): domain Bacteria; phylum Pseudomonadota; class Alphaproteobacteria; order Rhizobiales; family Hyphomicrobiaceae. The sequence goes on along the minus strand of NZ_FPEI01000004.1, from coordinate 346,765 downwards.
GCGGGCATGAAGGGCCTCGCCGCAAAGATCGAGATCCTGCCGACGGACACGAACAAGGGCGACGATGCGCTCAACAAGCTGAACCCACTCGGCAAGATCCCGTGTCTGATCACGGATGAGGGCGAGGCGGTCTTCGACAGCCACGTGATCTGCGAGTATTTCGACACGCTCAGCGGCGCGCCCGTGCTCTTTCCGAAGAGCGGAGCGGAGCGCTGGCGCACGCTGACGCTCGGCGCGCTGGCCGACGGCATACTCGATGCAGCACTGCTGCTCGTGTACGAGGGGCGCTTTCGGCCCGAGAACATGAAGGTGCAGGCCTGGGTCGATCGCCAGCAGGCGAAAGTCGATCGTGCGCTCGAGCAGCTCGAGGCGGCGCCGCCCGCGTGGAAGGGAAGTCCCGACTACGGCCATCTGACGCTCGCCTGCGCGCTCGGCTATCTGGATTTCCGCCATGGTGGGAAGTGGCGCGCGGGCCATCCGAAGCTCGTGAAGTGGCTCGACGAGTTTGCGGCCGCCGTGCCGGCCTTCGAGGCGACGCGGCCGCAGTAGCTGAGCGCGCCGTCGTGGCGCGCGTGTGCGTAGCGTGAGGAGGAAAGCGATGATTACAGCCATCGTGCGCTTCAAGCTTCCACCGAGCGTCAAGATCGAGGACGCGGCCGAGCTCTTCAAGGGCTCGGCGCCCAAGTACCGCGGTCTCGCCGGGCTCGTGCGGAAATACTACCTCTACAGCGAGAGCGGGATCGGCGGCGGTGTCTATCTCTGGGAGAGCCGGGCCGCGGCCGGGCGCGTCTATACGCCCGAGTGGAAGAAGATGATCGCGGACCGCTACGGCGCGGAGCCGGAGATCAGCTTCTACGAGACGCCCGTCGTGGTCGACAACGCGCTCGACGAAATCCAGGTCGACGCGGCGGAGTAGGGGCAACTGAAAGCCCGGGACGCGAGGGGGCCGAGCGGCTTGCTGCCGTCGGCCGACGACCGCGTGCGGCACGCCGTTTAAGGTTTTGTTAAGTGGTTCGCCGCTATTCTGAGGTCATGCCGGATCGCGTGTCCGTGCGCCGCTCCGAGAGGGCTGGCTGCATGAACATGGCGGGCGCGGGAAGCGCGGGGGGAACGCGGTTTTCTGTGCACCGGCAATTGGATCGGTGGGGCGGCGCGCGAGGCCTAGTGCTGGCGTCGTCCTGCCCGTGAGAAGAGCGGAGGCCCGGAGCCCGAGCTCGATGAGTTGGCGCGCCGGCGCAGGGGAGCCGCTGCGCGCCAAATCCACAGTCGGCGTCAGCATCGACAACTGGTAGAGGCCGAGAGGCCCGGGCGGGTGCGTGCACCTGTCCGTTGCGAGGCGGGCGCCCGGGCCCGCCTCGCTGCATTTTGGGATCGCGGTTCGTGGGCGCCGAGGTCGCGCAGCGCAGGCGGGCCCAAAGGAACGGACCAGCCCGCCTCGCTGCATTTTGGGACCGAAGTTCGTGGGCGCCGACATCGCGCAGCGCAGGCGGGCCCAAAGGAATGGACCAGCCCGCCTCGCTGCATTTTGGGGCGCTCATTGGCGCGCGCCGAGGTCGCGCAGCGCAGGCGGGGACCCAATCTGTCAACGATATTCATGCCCGGACCATGGTAACGCCCCAATCCGCACCCTATGTACGTGTGCGGAGGTACGGCCATGCGCGGGGTGATTTTCGGGTGCGTTGTGGCGGCGACGGCCGGTTTCGGGTCGCTGGCCGTGGCGGCGGAGCCGTCGCGTGACGGCATTGCCGATGTGATCAGGCAGAGTGGCGCGAGCGTTCATCGCGTCCAGGGCACCGTCCAAGGCGCACCGGGCCAGAGCAAAGCGCCGCCGTCTGCGGTGCAGCCGACGGATACAACCCAGGCCGAGCCCATGACGCGCGACCCGCGCGAGGGCGATCCGCTGTACGAGCAGGCGCAGCGCCTCATGAAGGCGATCGACGCCATCCTCAGCGACACCGCGCGCAATCGCGGCGAGGCGCGCAAGCTCCCCTCGAGCAGCGATTTCATCGTGAAGCCGCTCTGGACGGAGACGCGCGAGGATCGCGAGCGCAAGATCCGCGACCTGCTCGATGCCGCGCTCGGGATCGTGACCGATGTTCCCGTGGTCGAGAGCCAGAAGAAGATCGAGGGCCTGCGCAAGAACATCCGCGAGATCGAGGACCGGATCGTGAAGCTGCGCGAGAAGCAGCTCACGGCGCCGAAGAGCGCGCTCATTCCTGGCGTGACAGCGGACACGGTCGACAGCCTCGAGCGCGATATCGCGGATTCGAAGACGCGCATCGATCTCAATCGCGATCAGATCGCGGCGGCCAAGGAGGAGATCCGCGCGGCGCTCGCAAAGAGCGGCATCGAGCTCGGCAATGACCAGATCGACCTGCTGCTCGACGGCGTGCTCTCAGGCGACATCGTGCGTCTCGTCGCGGTGTTCAATTCGGCGAAACTGATTGACGGGCAGCTCGGCAAGCTGCTCGCGGCGTCCGGCGAGAATATCGGCGCGGCGCGCAAGTACTTCGCCATGCACGCGGCGCTCTTCGCCATCCTGGTGCACGCCCAGGACTCGATGATCGACAAGATCGACAAGCAGTACATGCCGAAGCTCGAAGCCATCATGAAGGACGTCGAGCAGGCGCGCACCAAGACCAACCAGCTACTGCGCGCCGAGAACCGGCCCGATCAGCGCCGCGCGCTCGAGGCGAACCGGGAGAGCCAGCGCCTCGCCGAGGATGCAGCCAAGGGCTATCGGCGCTACCTCCTCCAGCAGCGCGAGCAGATTGCGCGGGCGCGGTCGCGCGCGACGCACGATCTGAAGATCGCGGACAATACCTACGAGACGGTCGAGGCGAGCTTCCAGCTCCGTGTGCTCATGCGCGAGAGCGCGACGACTTTCGAAGCGCTCCAGAAGATCGAGGCGCCGACATTCGAGCAGATCTTCCGCAACGAGGAACTGCGGCGCGAGTTCGAGAGTCTTACCCGAAAGCTCGATCAGCCAACGAGTTGAGCGCGAGCGCCTGCGTCCCGCCTGATCCCGCGTGCACCCGGCATCTTGCGATCGCCTGGCGTTCAGGGTTATCCGTCTGTCAGAAGCCTGATAGACTGAATGCGGAAGCAGAGCCTACAGAGCCTAGTGTCCCGATCGTCACACTAGTCTGATACAGACGCGGATCATTCAGAGGAGGCGTTCATGGCCCAAAATCCCTTCGAGTTCCCTCAGCAGATGCGCGAGCTCGCCGAGAAGAATGTCGAGCAGGCCCGCGCGACCTATGGCCAGTTCATGGATGCCATGGCGCAGGCCGTCGGCATGTGGACGAAGGGCCTGCCCGCCAATGAGCTCACGAACGGGTTCCAGGCCGTCCAGGAGCGGGCGATCGGCTTCGCCAAGGAAAATGCCGAGGCGAGCTTCGCGCTCGCGAGCGATCTGGCGGCGGCGAAGGACGTGCAGGAGGTGCTGACGCTGCAGACGCAGTTCGCGCAATCGCAGATCCAGACCTTTGCCTCGCAGGCGCAGGAGCTCGGCAAGATGATGGCCGGCGCCATGCAGCAGGGCATGACGCCGAAGCGCTGAAGCGGCGGCGTCGCTCAGGACGCCCACTCGCCCTTGCGGAAGACCGGCACGCGGCGGCCGTCTGCGTGCACGCCGTCGATATCGATCTTGTCCGAGCCGATCATCCAGTCGATGTGGATGAAGCTCTTGTTGCCGCCCTGCGCCGCGATCTGCTCGGGACTAAGCTTGCTGCCATCGATGAAGCATTTCGAGTAGCACTGCCCGAGCGCGATGTGGCAGGCGGCATTCTCGTCGAAGAGCGTATTGTAGAAGAGCAGCCCGCTCTTCGAGATCGGTGAGGAATGGGGCACGAGCGCCACCTCGCCGAGACGGCGCGCGCCGTCGTCCGTATCCAGAACCTTGTTGAGCACTTCCTCGCCCTTGGAGGCCTTGGCCTCGACGATGCGGCCTGCCTCGAAGCGCACGGCGATGTTGTCGATCAGCGTGCCCTGATAGGAGAGCGGCTTCGTGCTCGAGACGTGGCCGCTGACGCGGCGCGCGTGCGGCGTCGTGAAGACTTCCTCGGTCGGGATGTTCGGATTGCACGTGATGCCGTTCTTGGCCGTCGACGAGCCGCCCTGCCACTCGTGGCCATCGGCGAGGCCGACGATCAGGTCCGTGCCGGGGCCGGTGAAGTGGAGGGCCGAGAAGTGCTGGCCGTTGAGCCATGCCGTGCGGCTCTGGAGCGCGGCATTGTGCTTGGCCCAGGCGGTGACGGGATCGGTGCCATCGACGCGCGAGGCTGAGAAGATCGCATCGGCGAGCCTGGTGACGGCGACATCCTCCGCCTCGCCTGGAAAGACGAGCTTGGCCCAGGACGGACCGGGATAGGCGACGATGTTCCAGTTGATGTCGAAGCCGGCGATCTTTTCCAGCGCCGGCTGATAGGCCATCGAGTTCGCCTTGCTCGCGCGCGCGACCTTCGAAGGATCTTCGCCGGCGAGCAGCATGGGGTTGTCGCCGACCACGGCGAGGCGCGCTGTGTTGTTGTCGAAGGCCTTGGCAATGCCCTCGTAGAGCCAGCCGGCGGCGCGGTCGAAGCTCGCGTCGGGCGCATTGCGGTAGCGCGCGAGCGTGATCTCCTCGTCGGAGAGCAGCGTGGTGACGAGGCCCGCGCCGGCCTTGTAGGCGTGCTCGGCAATGCGGCGCACGAGCGGAAGCGCGGTGACCGGGGCGGTCAAGAAGAGATCCTGGCCCGGCCGGAGCTGCAGGCCGACTTTCACGGCCACCTCGGCGAGGCGGTCGAGCTTGACGGGATCGATGGCGGTGGCGTCGTTCCTCGGAGGTGTGGGCATGCGCAAAGCCTGACGAGTTGGGAATGATGACTGTCGGCGACTATAGCCGGCCCGGCGGCGCCTCGTGTGGTGATTCCGAAGTCCGCCGCCCCTGCCAGCTTCAAAACTCTCTGATCCGCAGCATACACACCCGCCACCTGCCTGCCGCGCGCTGCGGCAATCGGCCCGTGCACGCCGCGTTTCAGCGCGCGCGCTGCATTCTGACGGTCGGATATCGGGTCTGGCCGGGAAAGAAGCCGCGGCCCTTGCTGCGCGCGCCGATTTGGATGCGCGTTGTCATGCCGTTGAAGTATCTGGCGCGCAGCGTCGGACCGGACCCGAGATATTCTTTCTGGATATTGTAGTCCGAGAGCGTCCGCGGGCCGCCCTTGGCGAAGCCGGGCGAAGCGGGCGAGAGGAATGAAAGCGCGAGCGCGATGGGAGCGGCACGCATCATGGTCTTGTCTCATTCAGCTCGAAAGATCGGGTAGCTCCGAGGATCGGGGACCGGCGCCGGCCGGCAGTGTCGGGGACTGCCAATCATCTGTCGCGGTGATGCGCGGAAAAGTTCATTCGGGAGCATGTGCCATGGCATTCGAAGGTAGCTGTCACTGCGGCGCCGTCCGCTTCGCAGTCGATGCGGATCCGCCGGCCAATGCCGTGAGCTGCAATTGCTCTCATTGCCGCCGCAAGGGCTTCCTGCTCGCGTTCTACCCGGCGGAGGCTTTCACGCTGATCAGCGGTGCGGACGCGCTACGGCCCTACACCTTCAATACTCACAAGATCGAGCATCAGTTCTGCGCGACATGCGGCACCGAGGCGTTCGCCTACGGCGCCAATCCCGACGGCTCGCCGGTGCGCGCGGTCAATCTGCGCTGCGTCCCCTCGATCGATCTCGACAGCCTGACGGTGCAGAGCTTCGACGGCGCGAGCCGCTAGTCCTCGTCCGCGTCCTCGGGCGGGTCGGTGAACTCGACGCCCATGGTCTCCCCACGCCGCCACACGACCTTCGCGGCGTACTGCCGGTTGGCGTGAGCGTCGAGAAGCGTGAATTCACTCGGGAGGCCGACGGTCGTCGGCACTTCGAGCCGCGCGCCCGTCACGGAGAGATTGCGGATGATGCAGTCCACGACGGAGTTGCCTTCCGCGAAGATGATCTTGCCGCTCTTGAGGACGCGCTGGCGCCTGATGATTCGCTTTTCTTCTGTCATGCTTTTTGAATGCTCGATCGCCTGATGGTGATACGAGCGAGGCGGCTGATGGTTCCGGGGTGTGGGCGTCCGATCGTGAGGCCGGCGTGAGCGTACGCGGGCGCTTGTTTGACTTGGTCTTGCTCGCTCACTAAAGCAACGGACTTGAAATTCGCCTCACGTCGACGGCGGGCAGGGAGCGAATTTCAAGTCCAAAGTTGCTTTAGGACTGTTTGACTCTAAAGCGTCTTTGGACCTCAAATGCGATATCGAGCCCGATCCGAACCGTGGGTCGCATTTGAGGGTCCGACGCTTTAGCGTGATGCAACGGGGCTGTCGAGCGCCCCGGGAAAGGTCCCAAAATGACCGATACGGCAATTCCGTCGGCGGACGGCAGCGGCCGCGAAGGGCTGCACTTCATCTACTTCGCCGATCCCATGTGCTCGTGGTGCTATGGCTTCGCGCCGGTGATCCGCGCGCTCGCGCAGCAGTTCGAAGGGCGCTTGCCCGTGCGCATGGTCATGGGCGGTCTCAGAGCCGGCAACACGAAGGAGATGACGGAGAAGGATCGCGAGTACATCCGCGGGGCGTGGACGCGCGTCGGCGAGGCCTCGGGCCAGCCCTTCGACTTCTCGTTCTTCGAGCGCGAGCACTTCGTCTACGACACCGAGCCCGCGTGCCGCGCCGTCGTCACCATGCGGCGCCTCGCGCCGGAGAACGCGCTCGCCTTCAAGGCCCGCGTCTCGCGCGCCTTCTACGGCGAGAACCGAGACACGACCGACGTGAAGGTGCTGGCCGCGCTCGCGCCCGAGTTCGGCATCGATGCGGAACGCTTCGAGCTCGAGATGCTCTCGGCCGAGGCGCGCAACGAGACCTTCCGCGATTTTCTCACGAGCCAACAGGCGGGCGTGCAGGGCTTCCCGCTGCTCGCGGCCGGCACCGAGGCCGGCGGCTATGCGCTCGTAACGAGCGGCTTTCGTCCGCTCGATGGCTTGCCCGAGGCGATCGAGTCGTGGCTCGCGGCCGGCGCGCCCGTTCACGCGGCGAAGCAAGAGCAGTAATTCCAGCAGAGATCACTCGAGGCCATGAACAAGCAATCGCCCGCCAGCAACATGCTGCCCATCAGCCGCTTCCCCGTGCCGAAGCTCAAGGATCTGCCGGAGGACATCCGCACGCGCATCGAGACCGTGCAGGAGAAGTCCGGCTTCATTCCGAACGTGTTTCTGGTGCTGGCCCATCGCCCGGACGAGTTCCGCGCCTTCATGGCCTACCACGACACGCTCATGGACAAGAGCGAGGGGCTCACCAAGGCCGAGCGCGAGATGATCGTCGTCGCGACGAGTGCGGCCAACCAGTGCCAGTACTGCGTGATCGCGCACGGGGCCATCCTGCGCATCCGCGCGAAGAACCCGCTCGTTGCCGATCAGATCGCGATCAACTACCGCAAGGCGGACATCACGCCGCGCCAGCGCGCCATGCTCGACTTCGCCATGAAGGTCGCGCTCGAGGCGGAGACGGTCGGGGACGAGGATTTCAAGGGGCTCAAGAAGCAGGGCTTCAGCGACGACGAGGTCTGGGATATCGGCGCGATCGCGGCGTTCTTCGCGCTCTCGAACCGCATGGCCAATCTCACGGCCATGCGCCCGAACGACGAGTTCTACAAGCTGGGGCGGTAAGGCTTTCCCCTCTCCCCGTTCTTACGGGGAGAAGGGGAAGGGGAGTCCATTGATCTCAGGAAATGCCGCGCAATAGCAGCGCGACGTCAGCTCACCAGCGCCCGAAGATCGTGTCGCGCCAGTCGCGCGTATCGCGGATGCGCTGCTGCGAGGCGGCGGGCGCCTCCGCCTGCTGAGGCGCCGGCCTCGCCGCCGGGGCCGAGCTCGGGCGCACGGCGGCAACGCGCGGCGGGCGCGCATGACGATCGCGCTCGAGCCGCTGATCGTACTCCGCGACCGTCGACTGGCTCTGCTTCGGCTTGATGTGCACGATGCGATAGCCGCGCGACTTCAGCTCGACGAGCATCTGGCGAATGCCGTGCGCCGTCGAAGGCTGGATGTCGTGGAAGAGGATGATGCCCTTCTTCTTTTCCTGAAGGCCGCGCAGCACGTTGGCGATCATGCGCGACGGGCTCTTGGTGCGAAAGTCGTGCGAATCGACGTCGATCGAGATGTTGGCGATGTCGCGGCTCTGCAGATGGCGCTGTCCCGCGCCGGGATCGCTCAAGTAGGGAAAGCGGAAGAAGGGGGCGGTCGGGCCGTCGAGCGCGAGCTGGGCGGCGCTGATGCCGAGCTCGATCTGGGATTCGACCTGTGCCGCACTGCTCCGACCGAGATTGGCGTGCGCCCAGGTGTGCGTGCCGATCGTGTGACCGCGCCGGCCGACCTCGCGCAACTGCGCGGGGAAGCTCAGTGCGCGCTGCCCGAGGACGAAGAACGTCGCCTTGGTGCACTGCTCGTCGAGCGCATCCAGGATCATGGGCGTGAACGACGGATGGGGGCCGTCGTCGAACGTCAGGACGACTTCGCCTTCCTGGAGGAAGTCATGATCGCGGTACTGCAGCCGCCCGAAGCGGGGGCCGCCGGTCGTATCGATCTCGACCGTGCGCGAGACACCGAGCGTATTGGGACCGGCCTTGCACTTGGACTGTGGCTGCGCATCCTGCTGCGCCGCGAGCGGTGATACCCCCGACTGGATCGCCGCGATGCTTCCGATTGCTATGACCGCGACGGCCCACCGCGTGACTAGCCCCGCCCTTATCATGCCGTCTCTCCAGGTACCGCTTGCCGAACCGGTGTTCTTCGTTCCGGCGCCGTTTTTCATTTCGGCACCACAGTGCACCGTTCATGCCGATTCGGGTGCGGCCACGTTCGTGTCCCCGTACGGTGCGAGAATCGAGCCCTCGCACGACGCATAACAGCAGGACTTTGATCATACGGCGCATGAATATCCAATGACCGGGATGCCGCGGGTGGCCCTCGATCGGGCCAAAAGAGGCGGGATCGGGGCAGAAACGCGCGGGCGTTGCGCCGGTGCCACGGTATGGCCGGGCCTATTCATCATGTGGAGCGGGGACCTTTGACCGCGCTGCGCGGCGCGCGGCATATGTGGCGGAGCGGGACGGCCGGTCACCTATTATCCACATTTTCGGGACTAGTATCCGCCCATCCGAATACAACCCGACCAGTTGCGAGGCCGAGGGATGCGCACGTGGTTCAATCGATCATGCCTGCCGGCGAAGGCTTGGGCCGGGATGGCTCTGGCGGCCCTCGTGGCCCTGTCGCTGGTCAAGGCGCCGGCCGATGCCCGGCCGTCCTCCGGCAAGCCGGCCGATCCGGCGGTCGCTTTCATGGAGCAGGTCGCGCGTGATCTGCTGGCGGGCGCGCGGACCCAGTCGCCGATCCTGCTGTCGAATGCGGTCAAGCGGTACGGCGACGTCAACTACATCGGCTCGTACTCGCTCGGCACGTACCGGGCCAAGCTCTCGCAGGCCGATCGCCCGATCTACCTCAACGGCATGGTCCGCTTCATCGGCCGCTATGCCGCGACCCAGGTGCCGAAGTACCCGGTCGTGAAGTACGAGCTCATGAGCCCGAGCATTCAGGGCGGCTCCGGCATCATGGTCGACAGCAAGATCACGCTGCGCGACGGCTCGCAGTACGACGTGCGCTGGCTGCTGGTGAAGGTCGGCAACACGTATCGCGTGCGCGATGCCATGGTCTATGGCTTCTGGGTCACGCCGTTCCTGAAGCAGCTCTTCGAGACCTACATCGGTGAGCAGGGCGGCGACGTGAAGGCACTGGTGGTGGTGTTGAACCGGTAGTTCCACCACACCGACGCGCAGCCGACAAAGAAAGAGCGCCGGCCCTCATATGGGACCGGCGCTTTTGATTTTGTGCGCGCGGGGCTCAGAGCCAGTCGCATTCCGCGGCGGCGCGGCGCTCGTGAGCGGCGATGGCATCGGCGTAGGTGAGCGTCAGCGAGATGTCGTCGGTGCCTTGCAGGAGGCACTGCTTGCGGAAGCTGTCGATCTCGAAGCTCTGCGTCCAGTTGTCGGGGCCGGTGACGGTCTGGGATTCGAGATCGACGGTGATGCTGGCATCCGGGCGCCGCGCGAGGTGGTCGAGCATTTCGCGGATGCGCTCGGCGGGGAGGCGGATCGGCAGGGCGCCGTTCTGGAAGCTGTTGTTGTGGAAGATGTCGCCGAAGCTCGGCGCGATGAAGACGCGAAAGCCGTTGTCGACGAGCACGGTGACGGCGTGCTCGCGGCTCGATCCGCAGCCGAAATTGCGCTCGGCAATGAGGATCTGCGCGCCCTTGGCCGTCGGCGCATTGAGCGCGAACCCCTCGCGCGGCGAGCCGTCCTCGCGATAGCGCACGTCATTGAAGAGATGCGGCACCTGCTCGGCACGCGGGAGCGCGAGGAAGCGCGCCGGGATGATCTGGTCGGTATCGACGTTCGGCTGGTCGATGGCGACGGCCGTCGCGGTCAGCCGGTCGAAGGGGCGAGACTGCTGCTTGTGCTCGGTGCTCATGTTCATGTCTCCTAGGCCGGCAGCAGACGGCGGACGTCGGTGAAGCGGCCGGTGACGGCAGCCGCGGCAGCCATGGCGGGACTGACGAGGTGCGTGCGCACGCCCTTGCCCTGCCGACCGACGAAATTGCGGTTCGAGGTCGAGGCAATGCGCTCGCCGGGCCTGCCGATCTCGCCGTTCATGCCGACGCACATGGAGCAGCCCGCTTCGCGCCACTCGAAGCCCGCTTCGGTGAAGATCTTGTCGAGGCCCTCGGCCTCGGCCTGCTCCTTGATGATGCCGGAGCCGGGAACGATCCAGCTCGGTATCTGCGCCTTGCGGCCCTTGGCGACGGCGGCGGCCATGCGCAGGTCCTCGATGCGGCTGTTGGTGCACGAGCCGATGAACACGCGGTCGACGGGGATCTCGGCGATCGGCGTGCCGGGCTCGAGGCCCATGTAGGCGAGCGCGCGGGCTTGCCCGTCGCGGCGGGCGGCGTCGGATGCGCTGGCCGGATCGGGCACGGCTTCGGTGACGGGGGCTGCATCCTCGGGGCTCGTGCCCCAGGTGACCATGGGCGCGATCTCGGGGCCGGAGAGCGTGACCTCGCGGTCGAAGGTGGCGCCATCGTCGGTCGGCAGCGTGCGCCAGAAGGCGAGCGCGCGGTCCCAGGCCTCGCCTTTGGGGGCATAGGGCCGGCCGGCGATGAACTCGTAGGTCTTGTCGTCGGGGGCGATCATGCCGGCGCGGCCGCCGCCCTCGATGGACATGTTGCAGAGCGTGAGCCGGCCCTCGATCGAGAGCTGGCGAATGCCGCTGCCGGCATATTCGAGCACGTGGCCGGTGCCGCCGGCGGCGCCGATCCGCGCGATGATGGCGAGGATGACGTCCTTCCCCGTGATGCCGAAGCCGAGCGGACCGTCGATGTTGACGCGCATGGCCTTGGGTTTGCGCTGCCAGAGCGACTGCGTGGCGAGGACGTGGGTCACTTCCGAGGAGCCGATGCCGAAGGCGAGACAGCCGAGCGCGCCGTGCGTGGACGTGTGGCTGTCGCCGCAGACGAGCGTGATGCCGGGGAGCGTGATGCCCTGCTCGGGGCCGACGACGTGGACGATGCCCTGCCGGCGGTCGCCGATGTCGAAGATGGTCACGCCGGTCGAGGCGGCGTGCTCGGCGAGGCCGACGACCATGCGCTTGTGGTTCGGATCCGCGATCGTGGATTTGTCGCGCGTGTTGGTCGGCATGTAGTGGTCGGGCGTTGCGAAGGAGCGCTCGGGATGGCGGATCTTCATGCCGTTGGCGGCGAGGCGCCGGAAGGCATTGTACGAGCCGTCGTGGAGGAGGTGGCGGTCGATATAGAGGAGGGTGTAGCCGTCGGGGCGGTCGACGACGACGTGACGCCGCCAGATCTTCTCGAACATGGTCGCCGCTGTGGCGCCCTGTGCTTCAGCCATGCTGCTGCGCTCCTCCATTGGGCCGCGATTTGGGATCGGTCATGCCGAGCCCGAGCGGATTTTGTTCTTGTTCTAATTGATGGCACGAGGGGCCAGGGGCGTCCAGCCGCGGCGGGCGCGGGCTGGTCTGCGTGCAATGCGGTGTCCGGACGAAGCTTTCAACGGCGGCGGAAGAGACCGCCGATCCTGCTCATGAGGGACTGGGGGCCAGGCTCGGGAGGCTCGGCGGGCTCGATGATCGCGGCCGGTGTCGCATCGCCCGCGCCGCTGGCGTGCGCCCTCAGCGCAGGGATGCCGTTGAACAGGCTCAGCACGGAGTCTTCCGCGCCCTCGGTCAGATGCTTGAGGACCTTGTTGAAGGGAAAGACGGCGAGATCGCCGTCGAGGACGACGGCCCAGCCGTGCTCCGTGTCCTGCCATCTGCCGCCGTAAGCCTCGATGATGCAGGTGCCGAGAAAGGAGCCGAGGTTGTCGCAGAGCGTCTCGCTCGTATCGACCTCGCCCTTGTCGACGAGACCCTGGATGTAGCTATCGAGCCAGCGCACGCCCGCGGCATCGAAGCCGATGTCCTGCTGGAACTCGTTGCGCGCGACGGCGAGCACCATCTCGGCATTGGCGCGGATCATCTCCTCGGGCGAGAGGTTCTCGCTCATGACTTCCTGGGCTTCCTGGTTGGGTTCCCCGTGCGCGCCTCGGTGGTTGGCACGTCCACTGAGGACTATAGAGAGCCGTTGCCGGCAGTGATACCCGTGGCGTGGTGCGAATGGCGCGATGGTGCATGGGGGTGTGACACCGGGGCCGCAAGGCCGGGGCGCGCGGGGGGACGGTGACATGTCCGGACGTTTGATCTAGTGTCCCGTTTCCGAAGTTCGCCCCACCTCGATGCTGACGTTCCGAGCGAGCTTCGGAAACAAAAGGGGCACTAGAATCATAATTTTGCTCGTGTGATTCAGATCGAGAAATTCGCTCCATACCGGCCGCGACAGGTGGCGAATTTCTCGATCATTACACGAGCTTCCGAGCACGCCCCGCCGAAGCGTGGCTGAAGGGAAAGGAAACGTTCCATGAAACTCATGAAGGGAAAGGTCGCCTGGGTCACGGGCGCGGGGACGGGCATCGGCGAGGCAGGGGCGATCGGCCTTGCGGCGGAGGGCGCGCATGTGGTGCTGAGCGGGCGCCGGGCGGCGCCGCTCGAGACGGTGGCGAAGCGCATTGCTGAGGATGGCGGCTCGGCTGAGGTGCTGGCGGTCGATCTCACGAAGGCGTCCGAGGTCGAGAAGGCCGTTGCGAACATCAAGCAGAAGCATGGGCGCATCGACGTCCTGGTCAACAATGCCGGCGTGAACATCCCCGACCGGAGCTGGCACCGCATCTCGCCCGACGGCATCGACACGCTGATCCACGGCAATCTCTCGAGCGCGGCCTACGTGGCGCGCGCCGTGCTGCCGGTCATGCGCGCGCAGAAGGACGGGCTGATCATTCACACGGCTTCGTGGGCCGGCCGCTATGTCGGGCCGGTGCCGGGGCCGCTCTACATCGCGGCGAAGCACGGCGTGGTCGCCATGAGCCATTCGATCAATCTCGAGGAGTGCCAGCACGGCATTCGCTCGACGGTCGTGTGCCCCGGCGAGGTCGCGACGCCGATCATGCAGCAGCGCGATCCGCCGGAGCCGCCCGAGGCGCTCGCGCGGATGCTGCAGTCCGAGGACCTCGGCAATCTCATTGTCTATCTGGCGATGCAGCCACAGCACGTGTGCATCAACGAGGTGGTGATCAGCCCGACGCACAATCGCGGCTACATCGGCCAGATGCGCGCGCGCCAGCAGCAGCAGGAAGCCGCGCGGAAGAAATAGGCCGCGCAGATTTTTGGAAGCAGAAGGCGCCGTCGGCTAGTGTCCCAATTCCGAAGTTCGCCGCACCTCGATGCCGGCGTTCTGAGCGAACTTCGGAATTAAAAGGGACACTAGAATCATAAACTTGCTAGTGTGATTCAGATCGAGAAATTCGCTCGATGCGGCGCCGCGGGAGGTGGCGAATTTCTCGATCATCACACTAGCCCGGTGGCGTCCATGATGACTGACGGGCGCCCTGTGTGCGCCCAAGTGAGGAGCAGACTGGAATGTCGAAAGAGACGCTTGATGCGGACGTGATCGTTGTGGGCGCGGGCAATGCAGCGGCCTCGGCGGCGCTGGCGGCGCGCGATGCGGGCGCGCGCGTGATCATGCTCGAGGCCGCGACCATCGAGGAGCGCGGCGGCAACTCGACCTATACGGCCGGCGCGACACGCCTCGTCTACAACAGCGTCGAGGATGTGACCTCGCTCGTCGATCTCTCCAAGGCCGAGCTCGCGAGCATGGACTTCGGCACGTACACCGAGGAGCAGTATTTCGAGGACATGTACCGCATGACGCGGTACCGCACGGACCCGGAGCTCTGCGACATCCTCGTGCACAACAGCCTCTCGACCTGGCAGTGGCTCAGGAAGCAGGGCGTGAAGTTCCAGACCTCGCAGGGGCGCCAAGCCTTCAAGGTCGACGGCAAGTTCAAGTTCTGGGGCGGGCTCTGCGTCGAGATCTGGGGCGGCGGGCCGGGCCTCGTCGATATGGAGCACGACATCTGCCAGAAGAAGGGCATCGACATCCGCTACGAGACATCGGGCGTGTCGCTGCTGACGGACGATACGGGGCGCGTCACGGGCGTGAAGGTGCGCCACAAGGGGCGGACGAGCGACCTGCGTGCGGGCGCGGTGGTGCTGGCGTGCGGCGGGTTCGAGTCGAATGCGGAAATGCGCGCGCGCTACATGGGCCCGGGCTGGGAGCTCGCGAAGGTACGCGGCACGCGCTACAACACCGGCGGCGGCATCAAGATGGCCCTCGACATCGGTGCCATGCCGTGGGGTCACTGGTCGAGCGGCCATGCCGTCGGCTGGGACTACAACGCGCCGCCCTTCGGCGATCTTTCCGTCGGCGACAATTTCCAGAAGCACAGCTATCCGCTCGGCATCATGGTCAATGCGCGCGGCGAGCGCTTCGTCGATGAAGGCTTCGACTTCCGCAATTACACGTACGCGCGCTACGGCCACGTGATCAAAGACCAGCCCGACATGATGGCCTGGCAGATCTTCGACAAGAAGGTGCTGCACCTGCTGCGCGACGAGTATCGCATTCGCCGCGTGACGAAGGTCTCGGCCGATACGCTCGAGGATCTGGTGAAGAAGCTCGAAGGCGTGGACGCGGAGAAGTGCCTCGCGGAGCTGAAGGCCTACAACGCGGCGGTCATGACGGACGTGCCGTTCAATCCTGCGGTCAAGGACGGGCGCGGCACGCGGGGTCTGAAGGTCGCGAAGTCGAACTGGGCGAACGTGCTCGATGAGCCGCCCTTCGAGGCCTATCAGGTCACGTGCGGGCTGACCTTCACGTTCGGCGGCTTGAAGATCTCGACGGGCTGCGAGGTCGAGGATACGGCCGGCCAGGCGATCCCGGGGCTTTATGCGGCGGGCGAACTGGTCGGCGGGCTCTTCTATCACAACTATCCGGGCGGCACGGGCCTCACGTCGGGTGCCGTGTTCGGCAAGATCGCGGGCGAAGGTGCGGCTGCCTGTGCGCTCGGTGCGGGCCAGCGGGCGGGGTGAGGAAGGGCAGCGCGATTTTGTTTAGTGCCGCGTTTGTTTAGTGCCGCGGGCTGCCGGGAAGGGGTGCTTCGCAATCGCACTGTAGTGCCATGCCCGCGGCGGCCAGAGCGACAGCGCGGCCTATGACGCGCCCCACTTCCCCCTCTCCCCATTGTCTTCAATGGGGAGAGGGTCGGGGTGAGGGGCGGCGGCATACGCTTACGTCGCGCAAGCTCCCGCCCCTCATCCTAACCTTCTCCCCGTATAAGACGGGGAGAAGGGACATGTCGTGCCTGCGGCGCCGGTGAAGCGCTCAACAGACGCTCACGCCAAACACGCGCCAAACTCAAAACATCCCATCGAAACCTTCGCAGCGCTCGTGCGTGCAGCCGAGCCAGCGCGTTCGCGTGATGTCGCGCTTGCCGTCGCCCGCCCGCGTCGTCCAGGTGCAGCCGACGAAACGGCACGCGGCCATCAGGCAATCGTCGATCGTGCAATCGCCGCCGAGATTGTCGAGCTCGAAGCGGCAATCGACGAACTCGCAATCGACGAACGTGCAGCCGCGGAACGATGTGCTCCGGAAACGACAGGCTTCGAAGCGCGTGCCGGCGACCAGGGCGCAATTGAAGAGCCCCCAGTAGAATTCGGTGCTCGTGACGGCGCAGCCTTCCATGACGCCCTCGAAGCTCAGCCCTTCAAGCTCGAGTGCGTCGAATACCGTGCGGCGGACGACGCAGTCGCGCCACTCCTGCGGTGGCTGAGGTGCAAGGTCCTCGTTGAAGAGTGCATCCTCGATCAGCATGGGATCGCTCTGGTTTTAGTGCCGCGGGCTGCCGGAAAGGGTGCTTTGCAATCACACTGTGGTGCCATGCCCGCGACAGTGGTTTGTTTGAGTGCCGTGGGCTGCTGGGAAGGGGTGCTTCGCAACCACACTGTAGTGCTATGCCCGCGGCGGCCATAGCGACAGCGCAGCGTATGAGGCGCCCCACTTCCCCTTCTCCCCATTGCCTTCAATGGGGAGAAGGTCGGGATGAGGGGCGACCGCTTGCGCTGACGTTGGTGCGTGCCGCCGCCCCTCACCCTAACCCTCTCCCCGTAAGCACGGGGAGAGGGGACAGTGGTGCGCTCGCGGCGAAGTCGAAATCTATAAAGGCGGGTGGGTTCGGGAGGGTGTCCCCCCCGATTGGGAGCAGGGGCGGTCGCGCCAGAGGCGCGCAACCAAAAGCCTTGCCCGTCGCGCCGACGGCGCGAACAGTTACATCGAGCCCGGGTAGATGCCGCCGTCGAGCAGCAGGTTCTGACCGGTGATGAAGCCGGCATGCTCGGAGCAGAGGAACGCCGTCGCGGCGCCGAACTCGACGGTATTGCC
Source organism: Hyphomicrobium sp. CS1BSMeth3 (assembly GCF_900117415.1). GTDB lineage: Bacteria > Pseudomonadota > Alphaproteobacteria > Rhizobiales > Hyphomicrobiaceae. The sequence goes on along the minus strand of NZ_FPEI01000004.1, from coordinate 329,816 downwards.
GAAGCGGCCGGCGGGAATGGCCTTCTTGCGCTCTTCGGACATCTGCTCGAACGAAACGCCCCTGGCCTCGGCCATCTTCTTGCTCGTCCCGCGCAGGCGGTCGGTGTCGAAGGGACCGGGCAGGATGTTGTTGATCGTTACGTTGTTGCGCACGGCCTTGCGCGCGATGATGGCGATGGCGCCCGTGAGGCCGGTGCGCGCGCCGTTCGAGAGCTCGAGCGAGGCGATCGGCGCCTTCACGGACTGCGAGGTGATGTTGACGATGCGGCCGAAGCCGCGGTCCATCATGCCGTAGACGGTCGCCTTGATCAGCGCGATCGGCGTGATCATGTTCCACTCGACGGCCTTGCGCCAGTCGTCGAGGTCGAAGTCCTTGAAATCGCCGGGCGGCGGGCCCCCGGCATTGTTGATCAGGATGTCGGGATTGGGGCAGGCGGCGAGCACCTGCTGGCGGCCCTCCTCGGTGGTGATGTCGCCGACGACCGGGGTCACCTTGACGCCCGTGGCCTTGCGGATCTCGTCGGCCGCGGCCTCGATGTCGGCCTTGGTGCGGGCGGTGATGAAGAGGTTCACGCCCTCCTGGGCCAGCGCCGTCGCGACGCCCTTTCCGAGGCCCTTCGAGGCCGCGCACACGATCGCCGTCCTGCCCTTGATGCCGAGATCCATGGCGTCACTCCTGTGTCGTTTTGCTTGAGATCAATGCCCTTGCTGCGGTGATACCGCATGCGCCGGCGGTCGGAAAGCGGGGCCGTGCGGCCCGCTCCCGCCCGCGCTTTTGACAAATGCGACAGTCAATATACGCTCCAGGGAAATTATTCCGTATTTGGAGCATTCTGGTGGATCCGCGGTCCGTCATCGAGGAGGTTCTCAAGCGCTGGCGAACGCAGGATGTCGCGTCGACGTTCGTTTTCACGGCCGAGGATGTCGTCTACGCGCTGTATATTGCCGAGGAACTGGCGCCTTTTGCCGGCGTCACAGAAGGCCGCGATGCGATGATGGCGGCTTTCTACAAGATGATAGAGGAGTTCGACTATCTGGAGTACGAGCCCACCATCATGGGTGTCGAAGGTGATGTGGTGCGGGTCCATACGCGATACCGGTATCGGCATCGCCGCACCGGATCGGACATCGGAGGGTCCTACCGTACGGTCTTCACGGTCAAGGATGGCCTGGTCGTCCGCTGCGAGGAGTACGTCGACAGAGGGCTCGTCGAAGCCTTCATGCGGTTGGTGCGGCAGCGCGAAGCTGCAAACGACATCGTGCCGCCGCCGGCATTTCCGAAGCGGCCGCCGGTCGAAGTCATGAGGCCACCGCTTTCGATGGCCTCCAAGGTTCATGATGAGGAGGGCTGCTAGTGTCCCAATTCCGAAGTTCGCCATATCTCGATGCTGGTGTTCCGAGCGAACTTCGGAATCAAAAAGGGACACTAGAAGCATAAACTTGCTCGTGTGATTCAGATCGAGAAATTCGCTCGATACCGTGCCGCGACATGTGGCGAATTTCTCGATCATCACACGAGTAGCAGTCCGTAGTTGGAGCACAGGCATGAGCCCGCGCGTTGTCGTGGAGCAGGTCATCAGGAGCTGGAGCACGCAGGATGTCGAGTCGACGCTCGCGCACTGCAGTGACGACGTCGTCTATTCGGTGAACATCGCGGCAGAGGCGGCCCCCTTCGCTGGCACCTCGGAGGGAAAGGACGCCGTTCGTGCCGCGCTCCACCTGATGCTGGAGATGTTCGACTATCTGAAGTTCGACCAGGTGGTCGTCGGCGTTGCCGGTGACGTCGTGCGCGTGCAGACGCAATTCAAGCTCCATCACCGGCGGACGGGCAGCAATCTCGAAGGCTCGATGCGCTCGGTCTTCACGGTGCGGAACGGATTGGTGGCACGCTGCGAGGAGTACCTCGACGAGAGCCTCGTCGAGGCTTTCATGCGTCTGGTGCGCCAGCGCGAGGCCGAGAACATCATCTTCGTGCCGCCGAGCCTGCCGGCCCGGGCGCCGAAGGGGAGCGCCGGCGGACCGGCGCGGCCGACCTCTGTCCCCGAGACGCCCGATGAAAAGCACTGTGAATAGCTGGAGGGCTGGCGCGACGGGGATGTTTGGATGAATGCGCGCTCCGTGATCGAATCCCTCATCGCGTCTTGGAATACGCAGGACGTCGAGACGACGCTCGCGCACTGCAGCGATGATGTGTTCTACGCCTTGTATGTTTCCGAAGATGCCGTGCCGTTCGGCGGCGTGACCGTCGGCAAGGATGCGATGCGGGCCACGCTCCACATGATGCTGGAGCAGTTCGACTATCTGAGGTTCGACCGGGCGATCGTCGGCGTGGACGACGACGTCGTGCGCGTGCAGACGCAATTCAAGTTTCATCATCGTCGGACCGGCGGCAATCTCGAAGGCACCATGCGGACCGTCTTCCGGGTGAAGGATGGCATGGTGGTGCGGTGCGACGAGTACCTCGACCAGGGGCTCGTCGAAGCCTTCATGCGGCTCACGCAACAGCGCGAGGCCGCGGGCGAAGTCGTGCAGCCGCCGGAAATTCCGAGGTTCGGCGAGCGGCGGCCGGAGCCTGTGGCCACGGCCGGCAGCAAGAGGCCGTGCGAGAAGGAGGAGTGCAGGTAAAGGTGTTGGTGTGGCGTTTGTGGCGGCGGGTGCCGCGGGGATGGTCGAGGCAGCCGGCAGAGGGGCGAGGTCGCGGGAAGCCCCATGGAGCGCGGCATGGATAGGCGAGACGTCGTCGCGTTGTTCTTCGAGTACTGGAAGGCGCAGGATGTGGACATGGCGCTTTCGCTGGCTGCCGAGGACGTCGTGTACAACCTGTATCTGTCGAATTCAGCGGTCCCTCATGGAGGCGAGACCCGCGGGCGCGAAAGATGCCGCGAGGTCCTCTACGCGGTGCTGGCCGACTTCGACTATCTGCACTACGCGCCGACCATCGTCGGCGAGGACGGCGATGTGGTTCGCGCCCAGGTCGAGTTCCGCTACCATCATCGGCGCACGGGCGGCCTGCTGGCCGGCACCAAGCGCATGGTATTCGCGGTCGAGGATGGTTTGATCACGCGTGTCGACGAGCATCATGATGCGGGGCTGGTCGAGGCCTTCATGCGCCTGACGCAGCAGCGCGAGGCCGCGAACGAGGTGCAGGCGCCGCCGGAGCTGCCGAAAGGGCGTGCCCGGACATGCGCGACGCCGCAGGACAGGGAGGGGCAGAGCTGATGGCAGAGGATGGTGCCACGCAACTCCCGCCGCAGCGCTCGCAGATGCTCCCGCCCGGGTGGATCGCCGAGGTCGTCACCTATCTCGAGATGCTGACGCCTCCGCCGCCGCGTCCCGATACGGCCGGCGGGCTCGCGCTCAGGAGGATGCCCGCCGATGTCGCCGAGTACCGGCGGATTTTCCGGCTCGTCGGTGAGCCCTGGCTGTGGGCCTCGCAATTGCGCCGCAGCGATGCCGAGCTCGGCGCCGTTCTTTCCTCGGACGCCGTGGAGACCTACACGCTATATGCGGGTGCGGACGGGATCGGGCTCCTCCAGCTCGACTTTCGGAGTGCCGGAGCGTGCGAGCTCGCGTTCTTCGGCGTTGTGGCGGAAGCGATCGGCATCGGTGCAGGGCGGTACCTGATGAACCGGGCCACCGAGCGGGCCTGGAGCCGCGCGCCGCGGATCAGCCGATTCTGGGTCCATACCTGCACGAACGATCACCCAGATGCCTTGGCATTCTACGTCCGCTCCGGCTTCGTTCCCTATGCGCGCGGCATCGAGTGCTACCCCGACCCGCGCCTCGAGGGGCTGATGCCAAAACAGGCAGCGCCCCAGATCCCAATTGTTTGATTTTGCAGACCTAATGTTTTCAGGCAAAAGCGCCCCGGCTGAGCCGGGCAGGGGCGCCTGATCATCCGGCGGCGTACGTGCGGATACGCCGCGCATCTGCGACCATCGCAGCGTTTGATATTTAGTCGGAGTAATGTACGTTCAATTTGGGGGAAGGACGCGGGGTTGAGAGATGAGCAGCCGCGAGGTTGTGGAGGCTTTCTTTGAGCGCTGGGGCGTGCAGGACGTCGAAATGACGGCCGCGCTCTTCCACGAGAACATTACATACAAGCTTCACGTCACGAGCTCGACGTTGCCCTTCGGCGGGGAATGGCGCGGGGTCGACGCCTGCCGCGATGCGCTGTTCTCGCTGCTCGAGGAATTCGACTATCTGCGCTACGAGCCGACCATCATCAGCGTCAGGGGCAGCGTCGTGCGCGCCCAGGTCAGCTTCAGGTATCAGCACCGGCGCACGGGCGGCATTCTCGAAGGCACGCGGCGGCTCGTGTTCAATGTGAAGAACGGCCTCATCGTGCGCGTCAACGGATATCACGATGCGCAGCTCGTCGAGGCTTTCATGCGCCTTACCGAGTACAGGTTGGCGACCAAGCAACTTGCCAAGGCACCACAACTGCCGCGGCGCGAGCGGCAGGGCTCTGCCTAGCACACGAAGGGGCTCGCGGACTTCACGACGGTGGGGGCGCGAGCTCGGAGAAGGAGCGGGGGATGGACAGTCGGTCGGTCGTTGCCTCGTTCTTCGCGTGCTGGAGCGTGCAGGATCTCGAGATGGCCGTCGCGCACGGTCACCCGGACGTCGTTTATACAATTCATAACGGCCAGGACGCCGCGCCGCTTTCGGGCGTCTACCGCGGCCCCGAAAGCTGCCGCGATCTCGGCTATGCCATGCTCGCCGAGTTCGACTACCTCACCTACGAGCCGACGATCGTCAGCGTCGAGGACAACATCGTGCGCGCGCAGGTATTTTTCCGCTATCGCCACCGCACGACCGGCAATGTCATCGAAGGCTCGCGGCGCCTCGTGTTCGAGGTCAAGGACGGCCTCATCTATCGCATCGACAGCTACGAGGACACGCTCCGTTTCGAGGCCTTCATGCGCATGAGCCGCGAGGCCCCGGCGCCGATCGACGTCCTCGATCCCTTCGATCTCCACATCGGCCGGCTGAAGTCGGGCGCTGGCGCCTAGGGCTGGTGCGCCTAGGGCCGAGGGCAGCGCACGAAGTTCCGCGCCCCGCGGCCATCGCGCATGGTCATGTAGTTGTCCTGCACGGACATCGTGAACGTGTGCGTCTGGCGATTGCCTTCCACGCTGCACCGCGCCCGCACGCGCCACGACGCCTTCCCCGTCTTGCGAAGGCTCGCGAACCGGCAGTGCGTCTCGTGCTGATCATAGCCATTGCGCCGCACGATCATCGGCGCGCCCTGAAGGCTCTGGTCGATCACGCACTGCACCGCGTTTGAGCCCCAAGTGCCGACATAGGCTTGTGCCCAGGCCGAGCTCGTGCCGAGAAAGAGTGAGGCGACGACGAGCGCGGCACCCAAAGCCACCTGTGTGCGCATGTGATCCCCCGATCTGCTGTGGTGATTTGTTGCCGCGATCAGCATACGCAGAGAGCATCGGCGGAGCCACCTCGAACGCGACCCGCCGGAGCGGTTGTTGTTCGACCTGTGGCCGCCGACATGAGGCGCGCTTATCCCCGCCCGCATCGACCGGCCGTATCTTCATCGCGCTCGCGGCACCAAGGGGGCCCTCCGGAGGCGTCCGAAGTCGCGCCGCTGAGCGCCGCTCCCGGAGCATCGCCTCCGGCCTGCTGCCTCCGCACATGATGCACGTGCGCGAGCTGGAGCCGACCGGCGATGCCAGGTGGAGAAAGCGAGCGGCAGAACGGGGCGGTGCTCGCCGCTTCCTTTTGCACATCGGACTGGCGTCGCCGCCCCGTCCCCTTTGTTGTTGTAAGAGCCCGGCGCGGGAGCGTTGCGGGCGCGATGGTGCGTGCAGGACAGTTGTGTGGTCGCACCTGCGGCGGCCGGCTTCGCACCTTCGGTGCGAGCGAGGCTGCTGCCTCGCGCTCCGCCCGGGGGACACCCCCGGAGCCCCCGTCTTTTATGACTTGGAGCTAGCCGCGAGCGCCATTTGATCCCCTCTCCCCGCGCGCGGGGAGAGGGCTAGGGTGGGGGGCGGCGGCACACGCCGGCGTCACGCAAGTGGCTGCCCCTCATCCTAACCTTCTCCCCGTCGGGACGGGGAGAAGGGACCTGTCGCACTCGCGGCTCGCTCAAAGTCCATAAAGACGGGCGGGTTCGGGAGGGTGTCCCTCCCGATGGGGTGCGGGGCTAGCCCCGCTCGCGCCGCAGGCGCGAACTTGAACGAGAGACGCCCGTGCCTTCACCGAACGCCCCCACGCTCACGTAGCGGTCGGCGCGCGCGCCGCGCGTCGCGCATCAGCGCCAAGCCTTCGGCTTGGACCGCTACGTGAGCGTGGGGGAGTGGTGGTATTGATTACGCCGTACGTTCTTGATATGTTCCACGCGTTCTTGCCTGCCAATTGTTACGTGGAGATATCACCATGGCCCACTACTACGTAAATGACGTTGCGCAACCCAACGGTGATCATGAGGTGCACAAAGAGGGGTGCCAATTCATGCCTTCAAGGAAAACTTACCTCGGCGATCACAATAATTGCGACGCCGCTGTTACCGTCGCGAAGAGGAAATATCGGACGGCTAATGGCTGCTACACTTGTGCTCGAGCTTGCCACACGAGTTGATCCAATACGGCGTGCGGCAGGCTGCATGTTTGCTTGCCGTCGTTGTCTTGCAGCATTCCTCCGGTGTCTTAGCTGCCAGGAAAAAGCGGTTTGATCAGCGCGTGCCAAATAGAAACGCCAGCGCCGTGAGCAATGCCGCCGAAAATGGCAACTGCACCGGCCGCGATCAGAGCCGTGAGTTTCCACCGAGGCTTAGGCGGTTCGCACGGCCGAGAAGACCTAAGCAGCACTAACTGTGCATCGACCGAGCGAACCGCTGACGCGGCAAGACCCGTCTTGCGTGGATAAAGAATGTCGCGAATGATCATGAGCAACGCTTCGTTTTGGCAGTTGCTCTTAGCTAAATCCCACAGCTCTTGGCTGCCCATGCGCTGGAGTTCTGAGCGGTTCGGAAACACTTCTACTGAAGACACTCGCTGCTGCATATCCATACCCCCGACATAATGGGACGCAGTTCGAGATAAGAGATAGCAATTACAGTCGGCACCGTATCATGCATGTCAAGAGCGCGGCTCGGGACGCCTGCCACCCGTCCCCCCTCACCTATTCTCATCGAACCATTTCACGATCATCGGCATCATGGGCTCGAAGCCGCCGGGCATGAAGAAGTTGAGCAAGCCGATCCGCTGATCCGTGCGGTTTTCGAAGTCGTGCATCACGCCTGCCGGAATGAGCAGGAACGAGCCCTTCGGCGCGTCGATCCAGCGCTCGCCGAGCAGGATCGAGGGACGGCCTTCGAGCACGTAGAAGACCTCGTCATTGTCGTCGTGCTTGTGCGCGCCGGGCCCGGGCTTCATCGCATCGAGCCACCACTCGGAGATGCTGTAGCGGTTGGCGGTCTCATCGCCATCGGCCTTGAAGACCGCGCTCATGGTCTTCATGTCGTAGCGGCGCCCGCCGTCCGGCGGCAGGAAGATCGCGCGTGGTGGAAGCCTGTCTGATCCCATCGATTATTCAGCCGCGACTGGCTTTAGTTCGTAGACACGGGCCTCTCTGCCGACCGCCTTGAGATCGCCGGCCTTCAGGGCCTTCTCGACGCGCTCCAACTTCAGGGCGTCGGCAAGCGAGAGATACGGTCCCCATGCATCATCATCGGGGATGTTCTCCACCTCGACCTCAGCAACGTATTTGCCAACGTGCACCAGGCGCTTGACCATGCGGCTCATCGTGGCCTCCTCGTCAAAAGATCGTCCATCCAGCGTTCGGGGTCTGGTCGGTACGCCGTGATCAGCGTTGCGATATCTGGGTTTTGGGCCGCGATGCCCCATAAGACATGCACAGGCCGATCCGCCTCGACCCGCTGGAGACACAGAACGCAAGGGCCTCTCGCGTGCTGCGGATAGTCCTCCACAACCAACGCCGATTCAACCCCGTCGACGACGGCTTCAAGTGAAATCCCGTCGTCGAACAGCTCTTCAATCGCATGTTGCGAGACGCGGACACTGCCGGCCCTGACGTGCTCCCGGACCCTGGTCAGCGTCTCGCTCATTTGCTCACTACTCCGCCGCCTGACGCCGGCCGTTCCCGGTCTTGCCCTTCGCGCGGCGCGCGAGCAGCTCTTTCAGGAACTGCCCGGTGTAGCTCTCTTTGACGCGCGCGACGTCCTCGGGCGTGCCTTCCGCGACGATCTTGCCGCCGCCGTCGCCGCCCTCGGGGCCGAGGTCGATGATCCAGTCGGCCGTCTTGATGACCTCCAGATTGTGCTCGATGACGGCGAGCGTGTTCCCGGCGTCGGCGAGCTCGTGCAGCACTTCGAGCAGCTTCGCCACATCGTGGAAGTGCAGGCCCGTCGTCGGCTCGTCGAGAATGTAGAGCGTGCGGCCGGTCGCGCGGCGCGACAGCTCCTTGGCGAGCTTGATGCGCTGGGCCTCGCCGCCCGAGAGCGTCGTCGCCTGCTGGCCGATCTTGATGTAGCCGAGCCCGACGCGGAAAAGCGTCTCGAGCTTGTCGCGGATGGCGGGCACGGCCTTGAAGAACGAGACTCCCTCCTCGACGGTCATGTCGAGCACGTCCGCGATCGATTTTTCGCGGAAGAGGATTTCGAGCGTCTCGCGATTGTAGCGCTTGCCCTTGCACTGATCGCACGTGACGTAGACGTCCGGCAGGAAGTGCATCTCGATCTTGATCACGCCATCGCCCTGGCAGGCCTCGCAGCGCCCGCCCTTGACGTTGAACGAGAAGCGGCCCGGGCCGTAGCCGCGTGCTTTCGCATCGGGCAGGTTCGCGAACCACTCGCGAATGGGCGTGAAGGCGCCCGTGTAGGTCGCGGGATTGGAGCGCGGCGTGCGGCCGATCGGCGACTGGTCGATGTCGATGACCTTGTCGAGCAGTTCGAGACCGTCGATGCGCTCATGCGGGCCCGGTGCCTCGCGCGCACCATTGAGCTTGCGCGCCGCGGCCTTGTAGACCGTGTCGATGAGGAAGGTGGACTTGCCGCCGCCCGAGACGCCGGTGACACAGGTGAGCACGCCGAGCGGGATCGCGGCGGTCACGTCCTTCAGGTTGTTCGCGCGCGCGCCGACGACCTTGAGCTGGCGCTTGGGATCGATCTTGCGCCGCTGCGAGGGCATCTGGATCTCGCGCGCGCCCGTCAGATACTCGGCCGTGAGGCTGCCCGGCGTCGCCATGACTTCGGCGGGCGTGCCGTGCGCGATGATCTGGCCGCCGTGCACCCCGGCACCCGGACCGATGTCGACGACGTAGTCCGCGTGCAGGATCGCATCCTCGTCATGCTCGACGACGAGGACGGTATTGCCGAGGTCACGCAGGTGCTTGAGCGTGTCGAGCAGCCGCGCGTTGTCGCGCTGATGCAGGCCGATCGACGGTTCGTCGAGCACATAGAGCACGCCCGTGAGGCCCGAGCCGATCTGCGAGGCAAGACGAATGCGCTGGCTCTCGCCGCCCGAGAGCGAGCCCGAGCCGCGCGCGAGCGTAAGATAGTCGAGGCCCACGTCGTTGAGGAACTTCAGGCGGTCGCGGATCTCTTTCAGGATGCGCGTCGCGATGGCCGTCTGCTGCGGCGTGAAGGTCTTAGGGATCTCGGCGAACCATTCATTGGCGATGCGGATGGAGAGATCCGTGACTTCGCCGATGTGCCTGCCGCCGATCTTCACCGCCAGCGCCTGCGGCTTGAGGCGATAGCCGCCGCATGCCTGGCACGGATGCGAGCCCTGATAGCGCGAAAGCTCCTCGCGCACCCACTCGCTGTCCGTCTCGCGCCAGCGCCGCTCGATGTTCGGGATCACGCCTTCGAAGGGCTTCACGGTCTTGTACGTGCGCAGCCCGTCCTCGTACGTGAAAGTGATCTCTTCGCCGTTCGAGCCGAAGAGGATCGCGTCCTGGATCTTGCGCGGGAGCTTTTCCCACGGCGTCGCCATGTCGAACTTGTAGTGCTTGGAGAGCGAGCGCAGCGTCTGCTCGTAGTAGGGCGAGGTATTGCCCGTGCGCGCCCAGGGCCAGATGGCGCCGTCGCCGATCGCGACGGAGCGATCGGGCACGACGAGATCGGCCTCGAACTTGAGCTCCGTGCCGAGGCCATCGCAGGTCGGGCACGCGCCGGCAGGTGCGTTGAACGAGAAGAGCCGCGGCTCGATTTCCTCGATGGTGAAGCCGGAGACCGGACACGCAAAGCGCTGCGAGAACACCGTGCGCTCGTGCGTTTCGTTCTTCGACTTGTTCGGGCCTTCCGTCTCGGACTTCGGCAGCGGCTTGTCCGCGAACTCGATGACGGCGATGCCGTCGGCGAGCGCGAGTGCCGTCTCGAAGCTGTCGGCGAGGCGCGTCTTGATGTCCTTCCTCACGACGAGGCGGTCGATCACGACATCGATGTCGTGCTTGTATTTCTTGTCGAGCTTCGGCGCGTCCGGGATCTCATAGAACGTGCCGTTGATCTTCACGCGCTGGAAGCCGCGTTTCTGCCACTCGGCCAGCTCCTTGCGGAACTCGCCCTTCCTCCCGCGCACGACCGGCGCCAGCAGATAGAGACGCGTGCCCTCGGCGAGCGCCAGCACGCGGTCCACCATCTGCGTAACCGTCTGGCTCTCGATGGGCAGGCCCGTTGCCGGCGAGTACGGCACGCCGACGCGCGCGAACAGGAGGCGGAGGTAGTCGTAGATCTCCGTCACCGTGCCGACCGTCGAGCGCGGATTGCGCGAGGTCGTCTTCTGCTCGATGGAGATGGCCGGCGAGAGCCCGTCGATATGATCGACGTCGGGCTTCTGCATCATCTCGAGGAACTGGCGCGCGTACGCGGACAGGCTCTCGACATAACGCCGCTGGCCCTCGGCATAGATCGTGTCGAACGCGAGCGAGGACTTGCCCGAGCCCGAGAGCCCGGTGAACACGACGAGCGCGTCGCGCGGAATCTCGAGATCGATGTTCTTCAGGTTGTGCTCGCGCGCACCGCGGACGTGGATCGTCTTGTGCAGGTCCGGTCGTACGCTGCCAGGCGAGCTGGCGACGGGCTGCCCAGTCTTGGGCTCAAACGAGGACTTGGCCGCCGCGGGGGCGGCTTTACGTGGTGTCTTGCTCATGATTTGGGCTCGGCCGGGCGGTTAGGGGCGCCACTTTCCAGCCCGAGCTTACTACGGACGGGGCGCCGCCGAGAACCCGTTCAGAACGATATCCGGGGACGATGTGTTGTGTCGCGAGATGGTGGTGCGCCCCATCCACACAGCACTGGCAGTAGATGTCTGGAAGTCCAGGATCGGGCCCTCGCGCCAGCCCTTGGCGCCGGGCTCACGCACCGCGATCCGCGCCACGTCGTTGTTGAACTCCGTTACGTACATGGAGCGCAGGCCGGCAAAGGGCCTCCCGGATATGGGTTTGTCCATGGAGACTTCAAGCGTCTGCCGGTTCTGGTCGATATGCGCGAGCTTGATGGTCGCCGACCCGCCGAGCGCGAACTGCAGCGTGAAGGTCCGCGCCGTGGGATCGAAGGCGATCTCTTTGATCCTGACAATCGGCCGTCCGTCCATCTCGATGGGGCCGATCAGCATGGACGAGCCGAAGGCCGTGGGGGCTAGGCCGGCCGGCGCCTTGGGCCGCATGCGCCAGTACCCGTCCTGCGGATAGAAGACGAGCACCTCCTCGCCGCCCATGGGACGGATCATCCAGACTTGCACGAGGTGCAGCCCGCTCTCCACGCGGTCGCCGATGCGCACGGTCGCCGTCGAGGGGCGCCAGAAGGTCGGCATGGTCCAGCCGACCAGCCAGATGTCCGGCTCCTCGTAGATGGTCTTGCGCGTCGGCACCTTCACGCCGCTGTGGTGCACCGGATCGCCGCTCATGTCGCAATCCGTCCAGTCCGCCTCGAAGCTGTCGCGCTGGATGGACGTGATGTAGGCCGGATGCGCCGCCTCGATGCGGAAGCTGCGGACGAGGTCCGACGAGAAGTCGATCGAGATGTTGTCTTTCTCCGCGCACAGGACCGGATCCGAGCCGTTCGTCACGCTCACGGCGAGATCGTCGTGGCTGCCGGCGCGGGCGAGGGTGGCGGTCATTAGCATCACCGTGAGCAGGAGGAACAGACGACCGGCGCGGACGAGTTGAGTTGGCATGGATTGCGCCGGGTGGAGGATGGTTCAGCGGTTGCGGGTCGCGCCTGCGGCGCGAGTGGGGCCTCGGCCCCACGCCCCGACCGGGGGACACCCCCGGACCCCCGTCTTTTATAGATGAAGGGGAGACGGGCAAAGGGGGTGCAGCACGGGCTGGTATGGGCCAGGAGCGGACGTTGGGACCGGACGCTCGCCATCCCTGGAATCCGGCCGGCAGAGCTAAGGCTGCCACGACGCCTCATCGTCCCAGTTCCCGTCCGCTGGGCCTTTGCCGTTATCGTCCTCTTCGTCAGCTTCCCACAAAGGCGCCGCTTCGCTTGCACCCGATCTAGCTGAGGGACGGGGTGCGGCATCACTCCGTCCCTCAGCTACATCACGGTGATGAGCCGTAAGCGCTTTTCCTCGGGCTTGTATTCCAAGCCCACCAGCGCTCGAAACCACCGCCCCGTATCCGCTGGCCTCGCTTCGATCATGATGTTGAAGCGGCTGACGCCGTGGGTGTCGTCTTGGGTCATGCTGTAGATGTAGTTGCCACTGATGCGCTCCTGGATCATCAACTTGAGCTGGTCCACGTGGCCGTCGAGGAGGCCCAGCCCTTCCAGGCTCTTCGCCTTCTTGCTCGACAGGTACTCGAACTTTCGAGGATCGATCTCGATCTCGCAGCTCTCCAGCGGCAGGGCGATGGGGCTGATGGCGTTGAGCGAAAACTCGGTGTCCGCCTCGTAACCCTCCACGACGGGCCGCTCAATCTTGTAGCTCAGCAGCAGCATGAAGTTCGTGCCCGGCACGCTGCGCATCTTGTAGCCGTGCTCGTCCAGGCCCAGCCCAACGAGGTCAACATTCTCGTCCTCGTGGCGGTCGTCCTCGTGCTGGCCGATGGTCATATCCCTGTACTGGACGTAGGCATGGATCAATTGCGTCGAGAGCAGAGCCTTGAACATCGAGCCGTAGGTCGTGTCCACGTAGCCGATATAGAGAGGGTAATCCTCCATCCCCCGGTGGATGTCGGCCAGCATCTGATCGGTGAGGTTGTTGACGTAGACCGCGTACAGCATCGGGCTCTTGAAACGGCGCTCTCCTACGCGCACCAGATTCCGGGCCGCCTCCTCGAAAGCTCCCCAGCCCTTGTCAGTGACGTCGCCATGGAGGAGAGAGTGGCTGCTCTGACGATTGAACAGGCGCAGGAGCCGTTGGTGAACGGGGTAGCTGTACGAACCCGACGACTTGAAATCGATGTTGAAGAGCAGGGCCATCTCGTGGCGGTCTTGCTGCGGCACGAGGGCGGACCGTAAGGCTCCGTAATCGATGCCCTTCTTTCTCAAAAGTGCCGACGTGGCGCGCGCGACCTCCTGAATTTCCCGGTGCATCATGTCGGGCGACAGCTTGAAGTGGTCGCGCATCACTTCGAGCATGACGTTGTTGCGGGCGTCGAGCGTGTGGACTGTGATGCTCAAATTCTGTCCCTCATCAGGTCGACCGGCCTGTGGATTTTGTTTCGGATGCACTCAGAATGCAACGACTTACCCCGTTGCATGACCCGGGCCTTCCGAAGGTCTGTAGCGGGTCATAAGCGGAAGCAGTCGCCGCGCGGCGCCATTGATTCCGCAGCGGATCGGGTGAGCTACCCCGGCACCTTGCCCTTCACGACCCACGCGGTGGCGGTATAGGAGCGGGGACCGTCGGCTTCGCCATCGAGGTAGGCCCGTTCGACACCTTCCCGGACCCTGACTCTGTCGCTGGCAGACAGTGTGCCGACATACTCGGCAATCGGCCCGTCCTTGCCCTCATTGGGGGCCCAGAAATCGGCGAACGACGCGAAATCCATGCGGATGGTCACCATGTCCTGGACGACATCGGTGAGCCCGGCGCTCTTCCAGGCGCTCTCCAGCTCGCCGGGACGGGACATCGGCCGCGTATACATTCTCTTCCTGCGCTCCATCGCGCCCGGTTCGATGGCAGCGGCCGTATCGAAGAACAGACGGTAGGCGACGAAGCCGCCGCGCGCATCCCATGTCGCCGCCGCTACGGTGCCGCCCGGTCGTGTCACGCGGCGCATCTCGCGCACGGCCAGCTCGGGCTGAGGGATGAACTGCAGGACCAGCATCGAGAATGCATGGTCGAACGAGCCGTCGGCGAAAGCGAGTGCGCAGGCATCTCCCTGATGGAATGCGATCCGCGGATCATTGCTGCGGCTGCGGGCGTAGTCGACATAAGCGGACGAGAAATCGACGCCGACGACGGCGCCGATGCGGGAGTTTTCAGCGAGCGCGAAGCTGAGGTTGCCCGTGCCGCATCCGACATCCAGCACGCGGTCGCCGCTCGCCACACCTGCGAACGCGATGAAACGTGGCGCCAAAATGCGGCTCCATCGGCCCATCTGTATCTCGTAGCCAGTGCCATCCGCCGCAACGAAGGTCGAAGAGGCTGCCATGTCGGCTCCAGCGAAATGTTTGAATGAATACGCCAAGGCTCGAAGCATAGCAGGCTGGCGGTGCTCACGCATCCAAACGTCCGTAGGGGGCTCACTGACTCATGAAACGGCTATCCGTTCGTTATTCAGCCTCACACCCTCTCCGCCGCGAACAGCCCGGAGTACTGCGGCCAGTAGGCGCGGATCAGGAGGAGGCTGCACACGGCCAGGAGAACTGCGATGGGCAGGCCCTGCGGGTTCAGGAACAGGTGGAAGCCGACGATGACGGTGATCACCGGCAGGATCAGTGCAAGGCCGAAGGCCGGTGCGCGGTTGGCAAGGAGGCTCAGCCCGCCGATCAGGTTCACCATCTTCAGCAAGGGCCACAGAAAGCCGCTGGCAATGAGAGCCGCTTCGAACTGCGCGGCTTGGGGCGTTTTCGGCGGATGGATGAGGTTCTGCCCCGTCGCGATGAAATAGAAACCGTCGACGGCGCTCAGCAGGAAGAGCGCACCGACTGCCACGCGCGGCAGCGTAACGCTGAAAAACCTCATCATGTGATCCCCCGTCGATGAGATGGATCACTGCCTGCGACTGCCGCCGGCAGTGCCGGCGCTTGCGAGGGCGCTCGGAAGCGCTAGAAACCAGACAAGCGCCGGCACCGGCAATGATCCGCGATGTCGCAGAGACGGCATCCCGCCACTCGGCTCAGAGGCGGCTGCGGGCCCGCTACGGCAGGTTGATCTGCCAGGACACGCCGAAGCGGTCATTGCACCAGCCGAACTGCTGCGAGAAGCCGTAGTTGTTCGGCGGCATCAGATCCAAGCCGCCTTCCGAGAGCGCCGCGTACAGCCGCTCGAATTCCGCCGCGTCCTCGCACTGGACGAAGAACGACGTCGAGGGCGTGAACGTGAAGGCGTGCTTGACGTAGCTGTCGGACGCCATGACCTGCCGGCCGTTGAGCGTGAAGATCGCGTGGATGACGGAACCTTCCGGGCCCGGACCCTGCGGGCCGTATTTGCTCATCTGCACCATCTCGGAATTGGGAAAGAGCGACATGTAGAAGCGCATGGCCTCTTCCGCCCGGCCCTCGAACATCAGGAACGTCGTGATCGATTGCGGCATGGGTCGGGATCCTTTTCGTTGCTGCGTGGGCGCGCGTCGCGGCGCAGGATCGCGGCACCATAGGGGAGGAGAGGGTCGATTGTGAGACGGCCCGCCAGAAGGGCGTGCGAGGCGGCAAGTTCCATGGGGTGCATCCCCGTGGCGAAGCCTGGGTGGCTCACGGATAATCATGCGTGCTAGTGAAGCACCGCCGGCTCTTAATTATTTTTCCTGATTTACCTAGCTCCGTGGACGCCCAATCGTGCAGCATTTGTGGACATTGAGCTTGCGCAGGGGCTGCCCATGGCGAGCAATGAGCATGTGGCCGGAGCGTTCGTCACGGGCTGCCGCCCGCTGGAAGCGGGCACGTGGCGGTGCGGGATCATCTGTCTAGCCCTGGGCCTCGGAGCCGGAGGCGCCTGTCTCGCCCAGGAGACGCCCGTGGGCATCCTCATGGCTCACATTCGCATGCAGGGGTTCGCCTGCGACGAGCCTCGCAACGCCGAGCGTGACGCAAAGGCGTCGAAGCCGAATGTGACGGTCTGGGTCCTGAGCTGCGGAAACGCCAGATACCGCGTGACGCTCATTCCAGACATGAAGTCGCGCGTCGAGGTCATCAAATAGCAGCGCGTCCTCAGCCGAAGCCGCGCTGACACCGCGCGAACCCCGACCCGATCGCCGAGCTGGCGCGTCGTGAAGGGCGGGCGTGCGCGGATCAGGCCTTCTTCAGAGGCCCGTGGTCGTCGCAGTGATCGCCGTGCGGATGGTGCAGGTGGCCTTCGACGAGGTAGTCGACATGATCGCCATGCGGCACGGCTTCGTGTCCGCAGCCGGGCCCATGCACATGATCCGGGGCGTGCCCGGCGCAGCGATGGTGCGGCGTGCACCGGTCGGGGTTCTTGTCCGTGACTTCGATCACGTGCTCATCGACGTGGTCGCCGTGCACGTGATGAAGATGCCCGTCGTGCAGGTAGTCCACGTGATCGCCGTGGTGGACGGCGGTGTGGCCGCACTTGGGGCCGTGCACGTGAGGATGATGGGAATGCTGGGAATGTTTCGAGCTCGTGGGGGTCGCCATGAATTACCTCGCCGCTTGAACAAGACTGCCCAAAGGCCTGTGGCGCTGTGAGAAGCAGCCTGCTGCACTCTAACCCTCGCTTTGCATGAACGAGCGTCAGCGAACCTCAACTTTTCGCGATGCCGGCGCGTCAGTTGGCGCCGAGGCCGGGAATTTGAACGCCGAGCGAGAGCAGGATGAGAATTGTGTTCAGGCCCAGCACCGCGGACGCGCCGGCAAGGGTCAGAGCACGAAGCGCGGGACCTGGGAGGTACGCACCCATGATGTCGCGTCGGCTCGTGAAGATGATGAGCGCGATCATGGGGACGGGGAGCACGAGGCTTAGAACGACCTGGCTCAGGACGAGCGCGTCAGTGGCGTTCACGCCGATGGCGGCGACGACGAAGGCAGGAACCATGGTCACCAGCCGCCGCAGCCATATGGGCACGCGAACGTGCAGGAAGCCTTGCATGATGAGCTGGCCGGCCATGGTGCCGACGACCGAGCTCGAGATGCCGGATGCGATGAGCGAGATGAGAAACACGCCGGCGGCTGCCGATCCGAGCAGTGGCGTCAGCATGTGATAGGCGCTCTCGATCTCCGCAACATCCTTGTGCCCGGCGTGGAAAGCGCCGGCCGCCATCATCACCATCGCGATGTTGATGAGCCCTGCGATGGCGAGTGCAATGACGACCTCGATATCCGAGAAGCGCACGAGCGCGCGCCGTTCACGCTCGTTGCGGATCGGCGCCCGGTTCTGCGTGAGGCCAGAGTGGAGATAGATGGCGTGCGGCATGATGGTGGCGCCGATGATGCCGACCGCGATCATCAGGGCCCGGTTATCGGGAATGGAGGGCGCGACCATCCCGCGCGCAGCACTGCCCCAATCGATGGGGGCGATGACGAGCTCGACGAGATAGCAGAGCCCGATCGCCGCGACGAAAAAGGTGATGATCAGCTCCATGGGCCGGAAGCCGCCGCGCTCGAAGATCAGCAAGCCGTAGGTCAGGAACGCAGTAATCCCCATGCCGGCGAGCAGGGGCATCTTGAAGAGGAGCGCGAGCCCGATCGCGCCGCCGAGAAACTCGGCGAGGTCCGTCGCCATGGCGGCGATCTCGCTCGCCGCCCACATGGCCCACACGAGCGGTTTCGGAAAGTGATCGCGGCAGAGCTCGGCCAGGTTCTTGCCTGTCACGATGCCGAGGCGGGCAGAAAGGGCCTGGAAGAGCATGGCAATGAGATTGGCGAGCACCACGACCCACAGGAGGGCATAGCCGTAGCCCGCGCCCGCCTGGATGTTCGTCGCGTAGTTGCCGGGGTCCATGTAGGCGACGGACGCGATGATCGCAGGGCCGGCGAAGAGCAGAGCCGAGCGCAGCCCGCGCACTTCGCCCGAAAGAGCCAGCGTGATCCGGCTTCGTGTGCGATCTGTCAGAGATTGTTCCATCGGTGCCGCGCCCCGGCAGGGCTATTAATCCACTGACTAATAAATGTAGCCTATGCTTCATTATTTTCAATCGGAGACAATAGGACGCATGGGATGGGTTCTCACACAAGGGCCGCCGCTGTACGATGCGGGCCAGCCAGGGTGGACATTCAGCAAGGTGCAGGGGAGGAAGCCGAAATGCCGCGCCAGGGCAAGGAAGGTCGAAAGATCGACGGAGCGCGATTGCCGGAGCGCTTCGGGCGCGCCCGTGCCGCCCAGGCCATGGCGCTCACGGAGGACTACGTCGAGCTGATCAGCGATTTGATCGCCGAATTCGGAGAGGCGCGCATTGCGGATATTGCGCAGCGCGTGGGCGTCACGCATCCGACGGCCACCAAGGCCATCGCGCGGCTGAAGCGGGAGGGTCTCGCAAGCTCACGCCCTTATCGCGGCGTCTTTCTCACCGATGCGGGGGCGGCACTGGCCGAGCGCGTGCGCGCGCGCCATCGCATTGTCGTGGATGTGCTGGTGGCGATCGGCGTGCCGCGCGAGACGGCCGAGCTGGATGCCGAGGGCATGGAGCACCACGTGTCCGACGCGACGTTGAAAGCCTTCAAGGCGTACCTGCGGAAGAAGGCGTGATCGCAGGGCGGTGCGTCGGTCTCGGCGCGCCGCCCCGCATGTCATCGAACGGAGGGCAAGGCGCGCGCCGCCCCCGGAATCTGACCGCCCCGGGCGATCCATTCGTCATAGGACTGGAACTTCAGTCCGAGCTTGCCGTAGTCGACGCTGAGGACGCCGTCAGAGCCGCGCATGACCGCCGAGGGCGCAATCTTCTGCACCTCCTGCGCCATCACGCCGACATAGGTCTTGGTGCCGCCCGTATAGGCGAAGCGATACCAGCCGAGCCCATTGCCGAGGCGGCCCAGAAGCACAATGTCGTGCTTGACCCTGATGTCGGAGTGACGTCCGCCGCGTCCACCACCGCCGCGGAAGCCTCCGCCGCCTCTGAAGCCACCGCCGAAGCTGCGGCCACCGCCGCCGAAGCTCCTGCCGAAGGATCTGCCGCCACCCCGCGGTCCGAAGCTCTGACGCTGCACACGGGCGACGTTACGTGAGCGCTGCTGCACGTTCCGCGCCGAGCGATTTTGCGTCGTGCGCCTGGCCTGGTTCGCCCGGTTCGTCTGCGCCGTGCGCCTCGCCTGGGTACCCTTGCCCTGGGCTGTGCGCTTGCCCTGGCCGGCACCCTTTTGCGCCGTACGCTTGCCTTGGGCCGCGCCCTTGCCTTTGGCCGCCTGCTTGCCACCGCCCTTGGCGGCCTGCCTGGCTCCGCCCTTGGGCCCGCCCGCCTGCTTGCCGCGATCGCCGGCCCCCTTGGCTCCCTTGGCGCGGTCACCGGGACGCCCTGTGGCACCGGCGAACTGCTGACGAACCTTGGGGTTGTTGTAGGCAACGCCGCGGCGATGCTGGGGATTGTGCCGCCAGTGCTCGACGCGGTCGCCGCGCCTGAAGTCGAGGTTGCGGTCACGCCAGTCGATGTGGCCCCACCAGCCGCCTGAGGCCCATCGCCAGAGGGCGTAGGCGGTGCCGAAGGCTATGCCGGTCGCGATGATGCCGCCGGGCAGCCAGTAGTCATCGGGGTAGTAGTAGTCCGGCGGATAGTCCGGATAGGGCCACGCTCCATAGACGACCGCGGGATCGTAGTAGGGTACGTAGACCGTGTTGGGGTCCGCGGAGTCGATCGCAATGATCTGCGTCCCGCCCTCCTTCGTGACAGTGACGTTCTGCTCCTTGGTTGTCTTGAGCTTGTCCGTCGCCTGGGCTCTTGCGCGCAGACGCTGGACGGCATCCATGACGTCCCCTTCCTGCGCGAGGACGGCATCGCCGAGCCTCTGCGTCCAATCCAGCTTCTTGTTCATCATCGCCAGTACGGACGGCGTCGGGATGAGCGATTTGACGCTATCGTCCCAGCTCTGCTTTGCGAGCGCCGCACTCAGAGCATCGCCCTTGAGATCCTTGTTCTCCGTGACCCAGCGATCGGCCTGCACGATCTCGAGCGGGTAGGTCGACGCCATCAGAACCTGCGCGAGCAGGGCATCCGGGTAGAGCGCGATCGGCGCGACGAGCGCCTCGAGCTGCTCGCGCCGCAGAAGGCCCTCGCCGGGACTTGCTGTTGGCGGACTTGCCGTCGGTGGTGGGCTTGCCGCTGGAGGGGGTGCCGGCTGGGGTGTGGTCTGCGCGTGCGCACTGAGGGGAAAGACCAGGAGAAGCAAGAGCACTAAGACAGGCATTGGTTCGCCCTCTTGTGGCAACAGTGAACTCGATGACAACGCCGCGCGCGCAAGCGCGAGCGGCGCAGATAAGTGGGCGCGCCACAGGGGATGGTCGCGCCCACCGGGCCCGAGCCCCGGCGTGTCTGGCACAGGCTCTGGGCTCTAGGAGCGGGCTTTAGAAACAGGCTTTCGAAGTCAGCACGTTGAGCCGTCTAGGTATTCGCGCTCGAACAATCCGCCCACAATCGGGACAAACCCCCAAGCTCATCCCGGTCCGCCCTCAGACAAGAGGGATGACGCAAGGGCGTCGTGCCCGCGGGAACCACAGGCCGAGGTGTGGAGAAGATTGTGGTGCGAGGGGGCTCGGCGCGTCGCCTAAGCCCCTTCGGCGCTCGCGCGTGCCTTGGTCCGGCGGGCAAGCCACCAGGGGAGCAGCACGATCAGCACGGCCATGACCCAAAGCGAATTCGAGATGGTGCTCTGGAAGAGGATCGAGATGTCGCCGCCGGAGAGCGCGAGCGCGTTGCGCAGGTTCGTCTCGAGAACTTTGCCGAGAACGAAGCCGAGGATGATCGGGGCCATGTCGAAGCCCTGTTTCCTGAGCGCCCAGCCCCCGACACCGATCGCCAGCATGAGCAGCACGCTCATGACGCTCGAGTAGGCCGTGTACACGCCGAGGATGGAGAGGAGCAGGATCGCCGGTATGAGCCAGGTATTCGGCACCTGCAGCATCTTCACGAAGATGCGCACCATCGGGATGTTCAGGATCAGCAGCATGATGTTGCCGATGTACATCGACGCGATGAGGCCGCCTGCGAGCTCGGGCCGTTCCGTGAAGAGCTGCGGGCCCGGCGTGATGTTGTAGAGCATGAGCGCGCCGAGCATCACGGCTGTCGTGCCCGACCCGGGCACGCCAAGCGTCAGCATTGGCACGAATGCGCCGCCGGCTGCTGCATTGTTCGCGGCCTCAGGCGCCGCGAGCCCGCGCATGTCGCCTTTGCCGAACGTGCCCTTGTCGAGGAGGCGTTTCTCCGTGGTGTAGGCGACGGCGCTTGCAACGGAGGCGCCAGTGCCCGGCAGCACGCCGATGATGAAGCCCGAGACCGAGCTGCGGATCGTCGGCCACCAGCAGGCCTTTATGTCCGACCAGCTCGGGAAGCCCTTGCCGATCGGAATGGGCTTCAGAGTGCCCTTGAATTGATGCTCCAGCATCAGCAGGATCTCGCTGATCGAGAAGAGGCCGATGACGATGATGATGAACTCGATGCCGTCGTGCAGCTCGGGCTGATCGAACGTGAAGCGATAGGCGCCGGAGGTCGGATCGAGACCGATGGTCGTGAGGAGAAGGCCGATCAGGCAGCCGATGAGTGTCTTCACGGGCTCAGCGCCGACCATGGAGGCCAGCGTCGCGAACGCGAACATCATGAGCGCGACGTACTCCGCAGGGCCGAACCTGACCGCGAAGCTGCCGAGGAGTGGCGCAAAGAATGTGAGGCCGACGACCGCCAGCATGCCGCCGACGAACGACGTCAGCGCGCTCATGGTCAGAGCCTCGGCACCGCGGCCCTGCTTCGCCAGCGGATAGCCGTCCAAGGCCGTCATGACCGCGCCGGCGTCACCTGGAACGTTGATGAGGATCGACGTGATGCGCCCGCCGTACTCGGCGCCGTAGTAGATGGCTGCGAGCAGGATCATGCAGCTCTCGGGCGGCAGCTTCATGGTGTAGGCGATCGGCAGGATCAGCGCGATGCCGTTGATCGGACCGATCGCGGGGAGCGCGCCGATCAGCGTGCCGAGGAAGCAGCCGAGGAGCGAAAGGAGAAGATTGCTCGGCGTGAGGGCGACGGCGAAGCCGGTCCACAGATAGTCGAGTGACATGGAGAGCCCCTCAGCCGGGAAAGAGAAGTGAGCCAGCGGGAAGATAAGTCCCGAGGCCATACTTGAAGAGGAGGAACCAGAAGGCGGATTGTGCAGCACCTATGGCGATCGCCGACATGGCGGAGGCGCCGAAGAGGTAGGCGGCCCAACCACAGACGATGAAGGCGGTGGCAAGGAAGCCGATATAGTCCATCAGCCCGATGGCGATCGCGGTCACCGCGATGAGGCCCACCGCGCTCCGGAGCAGCTCGGAGCCCGGCCACGGGTCGGCACTGCCGGGGCGGAGGAAGTACCAGGTTCCGCAGACCGCCAGCGAGGCCGAAAGAATGTAGGGGAAGGCCTGGGGCCCGAGCGGATCGGACGAGAAGGCGTACTCGATCTGGCCCGTGGCAATGGCCAAGACAGCGGCAAATACCAGCAGGACCGCAGCCGACACGCGGCCGCTGAGTCCGTCCTGCCGGTGCCCATCCTCGTGAGAAGAATCGGACAAGGCTGCCTCCCGGAATGAGGGTGAGCGCGATGGAGGAACGTGCGCCTCCCTCCGGGCGGAGAGAGGCGCACGAGAGCTTATTTTATGAGGCCGGCTTCCTGGGCGAGGATCTTGAAGCGGGCAACGTCAGCTTTGACGTGATCCGCGAAGGCCTTGCCGTAGGACGGGAAGGGATAGAGGCCGCGCGCCTCCTGCTCCTTCTTGAAGTCGGGTGTCTTGCTCAGCTTCTCGAGCGTCTCGACCCACCACTGGTAGTCCGCATCCGACACCTTGGGGCCGACGTAGAGACCGCGCCAGACGGTCCAGAGGATGTCGTAGCCCTGCTCCTTCGCCGTCGGGATGTCCTTGGCATCGCCCGTCAGGCGCTCCGGCGACATGACGGCGAGGATGCGAACCTTGCCGGACGTGTGGTGCGGCATGAACTCGGCGACGTCGCTCGAGCCGATCTTGACGTGCCCGCCGAGCACGTTCGTGACGACGGGGCCGCCGCCCTCGAGCGCGATGTAGCGCATCTTCTTCGGATCCTGGCCGGCCGCCTTGAAGATGAGCGCGGCCTTCATCCAGTCCTGGCTGCCGACGGCGCCGCCGCCTGCGACCGAGAAGTCCTGCGGCTTGGCTTTGATGCCTTCGATGAGGTCCTTGAGCGACTTGTACGGGCTGTCCTGCGCCACGATGACCGAGCCGAACTCGGCGCCGAGCGCCCCGACCCAGCGGACGGCGTTCTCGTCATGGGCGCCGAACTTCTTCTGCGCGAGCAGAAGGGCCGAGCCGGTGGATGCGGCGACGACCGTGCCGGCCTCGCCGGGACGCGTGCCGATGATGTGATTGTATGCCGTCGCGCCGACGCCGCCTTCCATGTAGGTGTACGCCATCGGCGTCTCGACCAGGTTCGCCGACTGCAGCGTGCCCCCGAGAAGCCGGCAGGTCAGATCGAAGCCGCCGCCCGGCTTGGCGCCGACAATGCACTCGGTCTTGCCAGGCTTCGCAACGACCGGCGAGCCGATGAGCAGCACTGTACACGCGGCAGCCATTGCGCCGGTGAGCTTCCCTAGCATTGTTTCCTCCGGGAGTTAACTTTGAGACTGGTCGGGCAGGTCCGCTCGTCTCTCGGGCGCCGTTTGATTTCTGTCAAGATCTCTCGCTCCGGGCCGGCGTTTGCGTGCGTCGCCCAGAGGCACGGGATCCACACAATCGACCGAACGGGGTGGTGTGCAGGTGTTCAATTAGATCGGGCAATTGGATCGGGCGTGGCCGCCAAAAGGAGCCACGCCCGCCAATGATCGAGGCTCGGGCCTTACTTTTTGGCCGTCGCGGCAGCCGGCGGGACGACCTTCATCACGAAGGACGTCGGCGCCTCGCTGGGGCCGAAGGGGCCCGGCACCTTGTTCTGGATCGCCGGCAGGCTCCGCAGGTAGGCGACGATCGCATCGGCGTCCTCGCGCGTGAGGCTCGCAAAGGCGTGCCACGGCATGATGGGCGCAAGCACGCGGCCGTCGGGCCGCTTGCCCTCGGTGAGGGCGACGCGGATCTGCTCCGCCGACCACTTGCCGAGGCCCGTCTCTTTGTCCGGCGTGAGATTGGGACCATGGAACACACCAAGGCCCGGGATCTCGAAGCCGACCTCGGAACCCGAGAGAAAGCGCTGCATGTCCGGCTTGCCGAAGAAGTAGCCCGGTGTGTGGCAGTCATTGCAGCCCGAGAAACCCGCAAGATACTTGCCGCGGGCAATCTGTGCATCTTGCGCCGCAACGGGCCCCGGCGGCAGTGCGATCGCCAGCACGGCTGCCATGGTTCCGAGCGCCGCCAGAAGTGCGGTGCGCGCGCCGCGCGACGGACGCGGCTCGCCTTTCGTCGCGTGAGACCTTGCCTTGAGTGTCATTGGAGCTTCCCCGTTCGCTCTTCATTTTTATGCTGCCTGTCCCAGCGTTGCGCTGGGGGCGCGCGCTCTAGTGTCCCGATTCCGAAGTTCGCCCCACCTCGATGCTGGTGTCGCGAGCGAACGTCGGAATCAGAGGGGACACTAGAATCGAAATCTTGCTAGTGCGATTCAGATCGAGAAATTCGCTCGGTGCCGTGGCCCCGGGATGTGGCGAATTTCTCGATCATCACACTAGCGCGCCGGTCATAGTCGTCCGCCAGTGTGCGCAACGCCGCACCACCATCGCCCATGAACGATGGGCCGTGCATGAGCGCGAGTGTGCGCGGTGCGAGCGCGGCGAGCTCGCGCAGCGTCCTGCCCATGCAAGGATTGAGGGAGGAATATTGGAAGAGGTCCTCGCCCGCGATGGCCGGGCCGACGATGTCGCCGTCCGTAAGTGCGGGGCCATTGCCGAGCTGCGTGAAGAGGTCGCCGCACATGAGCGTGCGCGTACCTTCCTCGTACAGAACGCCGGCGTCCCAGCCGTGCGGCGTGTGCGGTGTATCGATAAAGCGCACGCGCTTGCCGCGGCCGAGATCAATGACTTCGCCGTTGCTCAACGCGCGCGAGGGACGGTCGGCGAAGTCGTTGAGCGAGACCATGCAGCCGGTCTGGCCGTGGGCTGCAGTAGCGTTGGGCGCAATGGCGAGCCACTCGTTCATGGCGCCGCACTCGTCGGCCTCGAAATGACCGAACGTTATCCACCTCAGGCGCTCCGGTGGGATGATGCGGCTCAGCGCCTCGCGGTTCAGCGCGAACATCTTGCGCAGGCCGGTGTGGAACATGAGGGGTTCTTCTCCGAGCACCAGGAACTGATTGAACGTGAAGCCGGCGGGCGGCCCGATCTCGGGCACGAAGGTCGAAAGCCGGAATATGCCGTCTGCGATCTCGCTGACTGTCGTGGTCATCGCTTTTCTCCAGGCAAAGTAGGGATGTTCGCCGCAGCGGTGTGCCGCGGACGTGATGGTGGACGTGCAGGCAATTTCGTGATACACATATGTGTATCTAAATTAGGCGGGGCGTGTAGCGGAACCGGGAGCTGTTGTCAATATGATTGCACGTATGTGTGCAGTGGAATTTTCATGACGCGCGCATATAATATGACGAAGCGCGCCGATCAGCAGGCGGAAACGCGCCTGCGCATCGTCGAGGCCGCGATCGATCTTCACGGTACCGTCGGCCCGGCGCGTTCGAGCTTCAGCATGGTTGCCGAGCGCGCGGGCGTGCAGCGCCATACGCTCTATGCGCACTTCCCGGACGAGCGAAGTCTGCTCATGGCCTGCTCGAGTCTGCATCTTGAGCGCCAACCGCTGCCCGATCCCGAGCCGTGGCGCGCGATCGGAGATCGCGACGAGCGGCTGCGCATGGGGATCGGGGCGCTGTACGGCTGGTACGCGCGCAATGAGGCTCTTGCCGGGTGCGTGCTGCGCGACATCGAGGTCAATGAGATCGTCCGCGAGGTTGCGGGGCTCCGCATTGGAGCGCCCATCGCGGCGTGCGAGGGCGTGCTCGCAGCCGGGTTCGGCAAACGGCAGAAGGCCATGCTGCACCTCGCGTTCGATTTCTACACATGGCGGTCGCTGGTGCGCGCGAGCGGCCTCAAGACGAGCGCGGCCGTGGAGACGATGGTGCTTGCGATCAACGGCGTGAAGTGAGGGCGGCTGGTTTTGCGACCGTCCGCGATGAGAGCTATGAAGCTGATTGGACGCTACGACTCGCCGTATGTCCGCCGCGTCGGTGTGGCGCTTCATGTGCTGGCGCTGCCGTTCGAGCATGTGCCGCTTTCGCCATTCTCGCAGGCGGCTGAGTTCCGGCGATTTGCCCCTGTCGGCAGGATGCCGGCGCTTGTACTCGATGACGGCGAGACGCTCATCGAGAGTGCCGCGATCCTAGATCATTTGGATGAAATCGCAGGACATACGCGGGCGCTTATCCCGTCGATGGGCGCGCCGCGCAGGCGAGCCCTGAGGATATTGGGATCTGCGACGGCCGCCTGCGACAAGGCCATAGCCATCAACTACGAGCGGCGTCGGCCGGCTCATTTGATCCATGCCGATTGGATTGACCGGTGTCGGATGCAATTGGATGCTGCCCTTCAGGAGCTCGAGGCCTTCCGATTGGAACTCGCGGATATGCAGCCCCTCATGCAGACGGAGATCACGGCCGTTTGCGCGTATGCCTACATCAGGCGCGTCGAGCCGGATGCCGTTTCAGGCGCGCGCTACTCATGGCTTGATCGGTTGAGCGGGGCATGTGAAGCGCGGCCCGAATTCAAGGCTTGCCCGCAGTAGTCAGTCCGAAAAGTCCTCCGGCGAGACCGCTATCGAAAACACGCCGCGTTGCGCGATGGCCTCATGAGGCGAAAACTCGATCGCCATCGTCAGCAATCAGGCTGGACATTGCCCTTGTGCCCTCAATAGCCTCGGATTGCGGGGTGGTGATGTCAGGGTTGGGCCGGGGAAATGGGGAAGAGAGCAGGCGTCGCGCTTGCCCTGAGCATTGCGTCAGTGGGACCGCTCGCCGCGCAGCAGGTTCAGCTTCCGGGCATCACCGTCACGAGCCCGGCGGCGAAGGTAAAGTCCAAGCCTAAAGCGGCGGCGAGCAAGGCTGCTCCGGTGACATCGGCACCTGCGGTCGCGCCTGCTGACCCATCCGAGTTCGGCGCCGTGCTGGCGATCGATCCGCGCGCCAATGACGTCGGGATCGCGCAGTCTGCGAGCCAGGGCACTGTGCCGGCCGAGGTGCTGCTTGCGACGCCGGCCTACCGCACGGGCGAAGTGCTCGAGGCGGTGCCCGGTCTCATCGTCACGCAGCACAGTGGCGAAGGCAAAGCCAACCAGTACTTCCTGCGCGGCTTCAATCTCGACCATGGCACGGATATCGCGATCACGATCGACGGGATGCCGGTGAACATGCGCACGCACGGCCACGGGCAGGGCTACGCAGATACGGCCTTCATGATCCCGGAGATCATGCGCGGGCTTGCTTTCAGAAAGGGGCCGTACTTCGCGGCCGAAGGTGACTTCGCCTCGGCGGGCGCGGTCCACCTCGATATCGTCGACAAGCTGGAGCGGAATT
Organism: Hyphomicrobium sp. CS1BSMeth3; assembly: GCF_900117415.1. GTDB lineage: Bacteria > Pseudomonadota > Alphaproteobacteria > Rhizobiales > Hyphomicrobiaceae. Next base: position 302,030 of record NZ_FPEI01000004.1, on the reverse strand, counting down.
TTGCGCAGGTCGAGGTCGGAAGCTTCGGCCATCGCCGCGCGGTGACGGGCATGTCGGCGCCGGTCGGTGTCGATGGCATAGTGCTCGTCGCGGGCGAGCTTCAGCACTTCAATGGCCCGTGGGAGCACCCCGACGAGCTGCGCAAGCTCAATGGCGTGATGCGCTTTGCGCGCGGCACATACGACAATGGCTTTGCGCTGACGGCAATGGCGTACTCGGGCAAGTGGAATGCGACGAGCCAGATTCCGCTGCGCGCCGTCGATGGTGGGCTGATCGGACGGTTCGGCAATCTCGATCCGACCGACTATGGCGAGGCGCAGCGCTTCAGTCTCTCGGGCCGCTGGCATGAGACGACGGCGACGACGGCGACGCGGATCAATGCCTATGCCATCAAGAGCGATCTCAAGCTCTTTCATAATTTCACGTACTTCCTGAATGATCCCGTCAACGGCGACCAGTTCAAGCAGTCTGATGATCGCGTGATTGTCGGTGCGAACGCGAGCCGCACATATTTTGGTACGGCCTTCGGCGTCAGGAGCGAGACGACGGTCGGCATCCAGACGCGCTACGACGACATCGCGGTCGGCCTCTTCAATACGCGCGAGCGTGTGATGCTCTCGACGGTGCGCGATGATCGCGTGCGCGAGGCGAGTGCGGGCGTCTTCGGCGAGAACACGCTGCGTTGGACGGACTGGCTGCGCACGACCGTCGGGCTGCGCGGCGATGTGTACTGGACGGATGTCGCGAGCAATATCGCGGCGAACTCGGGTCGCGACAGCGATGCGATCCTGAGCCCGAAGGCGGGTCTCGTGCTCGGGTCCTGGGCAAAGACCGAGCTCTATCTGAATGCGGGCACGGGCTTTCACAGCAATGACGCGCGCGGCACCGTGACGACCATCGATCCGGTCAGCGGCGACCCGGCCGCGCGCACACCGTTCCTCGTGCGCTCGAAGGGAGCTGAGGTCGGCCTGCGCACGCAACCCTGGAAGGGCTTTCTCAGCACGCTCTCATTCTTCGTGCTCGATTTCGATTCCGAGATCGTGTTCGTCGGCGATGCCGGAAATACCGAGGCGAGCCGGCCGAGCCGCCGTCTCGGCAGCGAGCTGACCTTCAACGCGAAGCTCGCGCCCTGGCTGACGGCGGACTTCAGCGCCGCCTACACGCAGGCGCGTTTCCGCGAGGATGATCCCGATGCGCCGGGCCGGCACATTCCGGGCGCCGTCGAAGGCGTCGTGGCTGCGGGGCTCTCGTTCAACGACGTGCTCGGCGGCTGGTTTGGTGGCGTGAAGGTGCGCTACTTCGGACCGCGGCCGCTCATCGAGGACAACAGCGAGCGCTCGGAGGCCACGACGACCGTGTCGGCACGCCTCGGCTACAAGTTCGCGAGCGGCCTGATCGTGCGCCTCGACGGCTTCAACCTGCTCGACGCCAAAGCGAGCCAGATCGATTATTTCTACGCCTCGCGATTGCCGGGCGAGCCGGCGGGCGGCGTCGAGGACAAGCATTTCCATCCCGTGGAGCCGCGCTCGTTCCGGCTCTCGGCGACCATGCAGTGGTAGCCGACGCGCTATTCCTGCGGGGAATCTCCCCGCGTCGATTTCGTCGCCGTGCGGCGCCATTCGGCGGGCGGTGTTCCGAAGTAGCGCGCAAAGGCGCGGTTGAAGGCGGATTCTGTACTGTAGCCCGCATCCAGAGCAATGGTGCTGATGGCTTTGTCTCTCGTCTTCAATTCGACGCTGGCGAGATAGAGGCGCCAGTCGCGTAGATAGCGGATGGGAGAGATCTGCAGGGTCGCGGTGAAGCGCCCGGCTAGGGCGCTTCGCGAAAGCCCCGACGCCTTCGCGAGAGCCTCGATCGTCCATTCGCGCTTCGGATCGGCGTGGAGGCACGCGAGGCATCGCCCGAGCGCCGGATCGCGGATTGCGGCGAGCCAACCTGTCGAGGTCGGCTCGTTGAGCAGGAACTCGCGGCGCAGAACCTCGATGAAAGTCACTTCGGTCAGGCGTTCGAGCACCGATGATCCGCCACGCTGTGGCTTGTCGACCTCGACGACGATCTGCTCGATGGTCGAGGCGAGCCAGTCCGACCGCTCGCCGTTCAGTGTCCGCACGTGGATGAACTTCGGCAGCAGATCCCGGAAAGGCGCGAAGTTCATGGCTTCGCACTGGATGTAGCCGCAGAGGATGCGCATCCGGCTCTCGAAGTCGCCATAGCGAAGAGTGGGGATCTCACGCCACGGCGCGGGCGGCAGATCAACACCGGGATCGATGAGACGGCCGTCGACGCCGACACCGATCCAATGCGGCGTGCCGAACGGGAAGGCCGCGATGTCGCCTTTCTCGAGGGTGGTCCTTCGGCCTTCGATCTCCAGCCAGCAGGTGCCGCCTGCCACGATGTGAAAGCCGATGGCATCGGCTGGCTTGTAGGAGGAGGGCGTCGCGTCCGTAATCCAGTTGCCGCTCGGCATGTAGCAGTACTGGAGAGAACCGGTAATGCGGATCCTGCGCAGCGCCTCCGAAAGCAGATCGCCGACGTCGGAGCTCTCGATGGCTGGATTCTGCATCAAGGATCTCGGCATTGCGGCCAATGACGGAAGAACGCTTCAGCATTAGGTCAAGCGACGTTTTCACTGATCATAGAGCATGGAGGCAAACGTGGCGAATGTAACGGACAAGCTGGTAATCCTGGTAACCAAAGGCATCGAAAGCGAACTTTCGTCGGTGGCGTTCACCATAGCCAACGGAGGCATTACCGCCGGCCTGAAAGTCTATATCTTTCTGAGCAGCACGGGCATCGACCTCGTCCGCAAGGGCGGACAGACCATGACACAGGTGGCGCCCCTCGACTCGCTTGCTGCGCTGATCAAGGACTTCCAGGCGCGCGGCGGCGTGATCTGGGCTTGTACGCCTTGCGTGAAGTCGCGCGGCTACGAGCAGGCCGATTTCATCGAGGGCGTGGTCATCACGGGTGCGAGCGTCATGCACGCCGAGCTCAAGGCCGGCGCGGCGACGCTCTCGTTCTAAAGCGTCTTTGGGACCTTAAATGCGATTTTGAGTTCGGCACAGGCGTGGGTCGCATTTAAGGTCCGACGCTTTAGTTCCGCCGCACAGCGTACACATCGCCGGAGTTTGCCGCGTGCGGCAGCGCGGCGATGTGTGCGCGCATGTCATCGGCCGTGACCCAGCGGCCGAGATCGAGTGTCTGGCTCTCGCCGAGCGCAAGGTCGAAGCCGTAGTCGCCGAGCGCGGCAATGCGGGCGAGACAGGCATAGGCCACATCGCGCTGGATGGTCGTGAACTCGAAGGAGAGCGCGGGGAGCGCCTGGCTCAAGCCCGCGAGCACATCGGCCTCGAAGCCTTCGACGTCGATCTTCACGAAGTTCGGCGCGCCATGCGCCGCGATCAGCGCATCGAGTGTCGTGACGGGCACTTCGATCTCGCGATCCCAGACCTGGCCTTCCCAGCCACCGGCGCCGTCCGCGGCTTTGACGAAATCGCGCGAGGCGGTCGTGACCGTCGGGTTGGCCGTGTTCACATGCAGGCTGATCTTTCCTGCGGCCGGGCCACATGCGCTCTCGACGAGTGTAACGTTGGTGTCGCCAGCGTAGATCGCACGAATGGCGTGGGCACAGAGCGGCTGCGGCTCGAGGGCGACGACGCGCGCGCCGAGGCGGCGGAAGGCACCAATGCGGTCGCCGACGTGCGAGCCGATGTCGAAGGCGAGGTCGCCGGGCTGCACGAACCGCGCATAGAGCGCGTCCATGGCCGCCTCGCGCGCGGTGTCGCCGTAGTAGACGTCGAGAGAGCGCTTGAGGCTCTCGAGGGCGGGGTCGCGCTTCAATCCGGCGAGGCGTTCGGCAAGGGACATGGCATCTCTATTGGCTCGGGCGGCGTTAGTGGTGGGAGGGTCATGACCGACCATTGCGGCAACGCCATGGGCGCGTCCGGACAGCCGGAAAAGAGCGGCCCGGACGGGAGGTTGTCAACCACGTCCGGCCGCGCGGAGCGCGAACGCCCGCGAACTTAAGGCATTGCGCACCCCCGATCCTGTGCTAGCCTCGACCCATAAAAAGAAATTGCGTCAAGGGAGGACGCGATCTTGAGGCGCGGGTGGCTTGTCGCGGCAGGGACCTTTCTGGTCCTGTTTGCCGGCACGATTTATTTGTCGTCCAAACTACCTCTGTTGGACGCACTGGGACCCGGTCCCGGATTCTTTCCGCTGATCCTGGCGTTGCTCGGCGTAGTGCTCTCGCTCGTGCTGCTCGTCCAGCTCGTGCGCCAGCCGGATGCGACGGTGGGCGCACCCGATCCCGATGCGGGCGATGATCTCGTCCCGGATCGCTCGGCGATGTTCCGCATCGCCGGCATCATCGTCCTGCTGCTCGCGGCCTTCACCGCTCTCGATCCGCTCGGCTATCGCCTGACCGCACTGGTCTTCATCACGCTCCTGCTGCTGGTGCTCGGCGTGCGGAACTACATCGCCATCGCGCTCGTCGCGCTCGCACTCAGCTTCGGTGTGTTTCACAGCTTCTACTACTGGCTGAAGGTGCCATTGCCCATCGGAGCATTCGGGCTGTGAAGCTGCAACTCATTGCATCCGGGCTAGTGTCCCCGATCGTGAAGTTCGTCGCCGTCTGCGGCGGGCTCTCGAACGAACTTCGCGATCGAAAGGACACTAGCAAGTCTATGGATCTGGTGTGGTTCAGGTTCCGAAGTCCGCCTCCGACACCTGCCGCGAAGGGGTGGCGGACTTCGGAACCACCACACTAGGGGGGAATGGCGCCGATGGTTGATACCTTTCATTACCTCATGGCGGGCTTTGCCGCGGCGGCGACGCCGACGAACCTCACCTTCGCCTTCATCGGATGTTTTCTCGGCACGCTCATCGGCGTGCTGCCGGGCATCGGTCCGGCGGCGGGCACCGCGATCCTCATTCCGCTCACCTTTCAGCTCGATGCCACGGGCGCCATCATCATGCTCGCGGCCATCTACTACGGCGCGATGTACGGCGGCACGATTACGTCCGTGCTGATCAATGTGCCGGGCGAGGCGGCGTCCGTGATCACGTGTCTCGATGGCCACGCGATGGCGAAGAAGGGGCGCGCTGGTGCTGCGCTCGGCATTGCCGCCATCGGCTCGTTCATCGGCGGCGTGATCGCGACCGTGCTGCTCGTGGTCGTCGCGACACCGCTCTCGCGGCTGGCGCTGAGCTTCGGTCCGCCGGAGTTCTTCGCGCTCATGATTGTCGGGCTCGTGCTCGTGACGAGCCTTGCCGGCAACTCGCTCATCGCCGGCATTCTCATGACGGTCACGGGGCTGCTCATCTCGCTGATCGGCCTCGATCCAGTGCGTGGCGCACCGCGCTTCACGTTCGGTCTGCCGGAGCTGTTCGATGGGCTCGGCTTCATTCCGGTGGTCATGGGGCTGTTCGGCGTCGGCGAGATTCTGGCGACGGCGGAGAAGCCTTATCGCGAGGTCATCAAGACGAACTTGCGGGGGCTTATCCCATCGCGAGACGAATGGCACCGCTCCATGGGGGCCATCTGGCGCGGCACGGGGCTCGGATTCTTCCTCGGCCTCATACCGGGGGTCGGCGCCATCATCCCGACGTTCATGTCGTACATCCTGGAGAAGCGTCTCTCGAAGCATCCCGAGACATTCGGCACCGGCGCGATCGAGGGCGTCGCCGGACCCGAGACAGCCAACAACAGCTATGCCAATGGCTCCATGGTGCCACTGCTGACGCTCGGCATTCCGAGCTCGCCGACGATCGCGGTGCTCATGGGGGCCTTCATCATCAATGGTCTGACGCCGGGACCGCTGCTGTTCCAGGAGCGCCCCGATCTCGTGTGGGCCGTGATCGCGAGCTTCTTCATCGGGAATGTCCTGCTACTGATCCTCAATCTACCGCTCGTCGGGCTGTGGGCGAAGATCCTGGAAATTCCGTACCAGTACATTTGTGCCGGCACGCTGCTGTTCTGCATCATCGGCGCCTACAGCATCAATCAGAGCATCTTCGATCTCTGGGTCATGCTCGGCTGCGGCATCATCGGCTATCTCCTGCGCAAGCTGAACTTCCCGCTTGCACCGCTCGTGCTCGGCCTCATTCTCGGACCACAGATCGAGAAGTCCATGCGCACGTCGCTCGAGATGTCGGCGGGCGATTTCTCGATCTTCGTCACGCGGCCGCTGTCGGCCTCACTGCTGGCGCTTGCCGTCGTCATTCTCGCCTTTGCGGCCATGCAGTATGCACCCAAAGAGATCAGGGATCCGAATGCCGATTAACCCAGCCAGCGCCGTTGGCGTGTTAGCCCAGCCAACTTGGTTGGCGTGCTAAACTGAGCCAATTCAGTTGGCGATTTGTAGCGGAGGACCACTCATGAGACTGCTCAGACTGGCAATGGCCGTGACGGCGGTGGCGCTCGTCGCAACGCATGTTTCGGCTCCGGCCTCGGCCCAGCAATATCCGACGCGGCCGATCAACATGATCGTCTCATTCCCGGCCGGCGGCTCGACGGACATCGGCGCGCGCGTCGTCGCGGGGCTCGCTGAAAAGATCCTCGGCCAGCCGATCGTCGTCGTGAACCGCGGCGGTGCCGGCGGCCAGGTCGGCTGGACGGAGCTCGCGCGCGCGAAACCCGATGGCTACACCATCGGCTTCCTCAATCTGCCGGCGACCAACACGACGATCCTCGATCCCGAGCGCCAAGCGATCTTCAACGAGGGGAGCTTCACGCCGATCGCGAACCAGGTGCTCGATCCGGGCGTGATCTGGGTCGCGGCGAACAGCCCCTACAAGACGCTGAAGGATCTTCTCGACGCGGCCAAGGCCAAGCCGGGCACGATCCGCGCGGCAACGACGGGCATTCTGTCGGATGATCACCTCGCCATCCTGATGGTGGAGGAGGTCAATCCGGGCGTGAACTTCCGCATCGTGCATCTGCTCGGCGGTGCGGCGCAGATGAAGGAGACGCTCGGCGGCAATATCGACGTGTCGTTCGACAATGTCGGCGGCATCGTTCCGCAGGTGAAGAGCGGGCAGGTCCGTGCGCTCGCGGTCATGGACACCGAGCGCTCGAAGTTCCTGCCCGACGTGCCGACGACCAAGGAGCTCGGCATGCCGACGGTGATCTCGAGCTCGACGCGCGGCATCGGTGGCCCGAAGGGCATGGACCCGGCCGTGGTCAAGAAGCTGCAGGATGTGTTCTCGCAGGCGATGAAGGATCCCGATCACGTGAAGCGCCTCGAGGATGCGGGCCTCGCGATCAAGATCATGGTCGGTGATGAGTACGTGAAGTACTACAACGAGACGCACGAGAAGGCGAAGAAGTACACCGAGTGGGCGAAGAACCGCCCGCAGAAGTGATGCGAGGATCCCCTCTCCCCGTCCTTCACGGGGAGAGGGTTAGGGTGAGGGGCGGCGGCAGACGCCGACGTCAGCAAGTGGGCCGCCCTCATCCCGACCTTCTCCCCGTAAGCACGGGGAGAAGGGGAAGTGGGGGCTCCCCTGACTTAAACTTCCATCACATCGAGAACGCCGGGGATCGTGAGCAGCTCACCCTGCTGGCGCGGGCCGATGTCGAAGCGGCCGGGCAGCTTGAACTCGATCTCGCGCGGCGCGCCGCGGCGGCCGGGCACGCTCTCCACTTCCATGGCGAGGCGGATCTCGCCGCCCTTGCCGTTCGCCGGTGCTTTGTCGAGCAGGGCACGCAGCTCGGCCATGGCGCCGCCGTTGCTCGCCTGGACCGTGCGCCGGTCGAGCACGATTTTCAGGGATTGCTGGACGTTGGCGGCGGCGGACTCGAGCGGCTCGAGGTTCTGCACGCGCAGCTTGACGGTCTCGCCATCGCGCTCGGCCTCGACGGACATGAGCACGGCCGTGCCTGCGACGAGGATCTCGCGGCAGCGCGCGAGCGTATCCGAGAAGATCACGGCTTCGAACTGACCGCTTGAGTCCGAGAACATGGCGAAGGCGAACTTGTTGCCCTTGGCCGAGCGGCGCTCGCGCGCGGAAATGACGATGCCGGCGAGGCGGCCCGCGGCAAGGCCGACCGTATGCTCGAAGTCCGTGAAGCGCTTGACGCCGAGCTTGCCGAGCACGCGTCCGTAGGCATCGAGCGGATGGCCCGAGAGATAGAAGCCGACGGCGCCGAACTCGTGCTGCAGGCGCTCGATCGGCGTCCAGGATTTTGCCGTCCTGAAGTTCAGCACGACAGGCGTGGCTTCGTTCTGCATGCCGCCGAGCAGGCTGCCTTGCCCGAACTGCTCGTCGTCGGCCCGGCTTCCGGCCTCCCTCAGGATCTGCTCGACATTCGCGTGGACGAGCGCGCGGTTGCGATCGAACGTGTCGAACGCGCCGCCGGCGGCGAGGGTCTCGAGCCCGCGCTTGTTGACAGCCTTGGAGTTGAGGCGGGCGGCAAAGTCCGCAAGCGATGCGAAGGGACCCTTTGCCCTCCGGCTCTCCACGATCGTTTCGACGGCACCGCGGCCGAGGTTCTTGAGACCGGCGAGGGCATAGCGGATCGCGCCGCGCGGGCCGTCGGCATTGGAGGGCAATTCCCCTCCCCCTTGTGGGGAGGGGTTAGGGGTGGGGGGAATCCCGCCGATAGAGGGAGCTTCAATCGCAGATGCTCTGCGATCCCCCCCTCCCTTGCCCTCCCCCACAAGGGGGGAGGGGATGCCCGGCCTCTTCTCGAACTCGACCGTGAACTCGACATCGGAGCCGTTCACGCACGGAGGCAACACGGCAATGCCGGCCTTGCGCGCCTCGCCGACGAACATGGCGAGCTTGTCGGTGTTGGCCATGTCGAGCGTCATGGACGCGGCGAGGAACTCCTCGCGGAAGTTCGCCTTGAGATAGGCCGTGTGGTAGCTGACGAGCGCATAGGCGGCGGCGTGGCTCTTGTTGAAGCCGTAGCCTGCGAACTTGTCGACCAGCTCGAAGATGTAGGCGGCGTCCTTTTCTTTCACGCCTTTGGACTTCGCGCCCTCGACGAACCGCGCCTGCTGGCGCGCCATCTCGGCCTTGTCCTTCTTGCCCATGGCGCGGCGGAGCAAGTCGGCCTGACCGAGCGAGTAGCCGCCCATGACCTGCGCGATCTGGATGACCTGCTCCTGGTAGATGATGACGCCGTAGGTCTCTTTCAGGATGCCTTCGAGCATCGGATGCAGGTAGTCGACGGGCTCGTCGCCGTGCTTGCGGTTGATGTACGTCGGGATGTTGTCCATGGGGCCGGGGCGATAGAGCGCCACCATGGCGATGATGTCCTCGAGACGGTCGGGCTTGAGGCGCTTCAAGCTCTCGCGCATGCCCGTACTTTCGAGCTGGAACACGCCGGCCGTATCGGCCCTGGCGAGAAGCTCGTAGCTCTTCTTGTCGTCGACGGCGAGCGTGGCGAGGTCGAGCTTGACGCCGTGCCCGCGCTCGATGAGCTCCAGTGCCTTCTGGATGACGGTGAGCGTCTTCAGGCCGAGGAAGTCGAACTTCACGAGGCCGGCCGCCTCGACGAACTTCCAGTTGAACTGCGTGACCGGCATGTTCGAGCGCGGATCGCGATAGACGGGCACGAGCTGGTCGAGCGGGCGGTCGCCGATCACCATGCCGGCGGCGTGCGTCGAAGCGTGGCGGTAGAGGCCTTCGAGCTTCTGCGCGATTTCGAGCAGGCGCGCGACGACGGGCTCGCTGTCGCGCTCCTCCTGCAGCTTGGGCTCGCCGGCAATGGCATCGGGGAGCGAAACCGGATTGGCCGGATTGTTCGGCACGAGCTTGCAGAGGCGGTCGACCTGGCCGTACGGCATCTGCAGCACGCGGCCGACGTCGCGCAGCACGGCGCGCGCCTGCAGCTTTCCGTGCGTGATGATCTGCGCGACGCGATCGTGGCCGTATTTCTGCTGCACGTAGCGGATGACCTCGTCGCGCCGGTCCTGGCAGAAGTCGACGTCGAAGTCCGGCATCGAGACGCGCTCGGGATTGAGAAAGCGCTCGAAGAGCAGGCCGAAGCGGAGCGGATCGAGATCGGTGATGGTGAGCGCCCAGGCGACGAGCGAGCCGGCGCCCGAGCCGCGGCCCGGTCCGACGGGAATGCCGTTCGCCTTGGACCATTTGATGAAGTCCGCAACGATCAGGAAGTAGCCCGGGAACTTCATGCCCTTGATGATGTCGATCTCGTAGGCGAGGCGCTTCTCGTAGTCCTCCTGGGTGAAGCCGGGCGCGAGCGGATTGACGGCGAGCCGCTTGACGAGGCCTTCCTGCGCCTGACGTGCGAACTCGGCGGCCTCGGCTTCGGCGCGCTCCTCGGCGGTCGCGTCGGCTTTGGTCTGCACGAAGTTCGGCAGGATGGGTTTGCGCCCGCGCGGGCGATAGGCACAGCGGCGCGCGATCTCGACGGTGCTGGCAAGGGCCTCGGGCAGATCGGCGAACACCTTGGCCATGGCCTCGGCGCTCTTGAAGTGGTGCTCGGGCGTGAGGCGGCGGCGGTCGTCCTCATTGAGGTAGCGGCCTTCGGCAATGCAGAGGAGTGCGTCGTGGGCCTCGTAGTCCTCGGGCTCGGCGAAGTAGCACTCGTTGGTCGCGACGAGCGGCAGATCCTCGGCGTAGGCGAGGTCGATGAGCTGCGGCTCGACGGCTTTTTCCTGGGGAAGGCCGTGGCGTTGAAGCTCGACATAGAGGCGGTCGCCGAAGATGTCTTTGAGCGTCTTCACGCGCGCGGTTGCGGTCGCGCCGTGGTTGTCGGCGATGGTCTTGTCGATCGGGCCGTCGGGGCCGCCGGTGAGTGCGATCAGGCCTTCGGCGTGGGCGGCAATGTGGCTGATCTTGGCGTGCGGCGTCTCGCCATCGCTCGTGCCCATGTAGGCGCGGCTCGCGATCTTCATGAGATTGCCGTAGCCGGTCTCGCTCATGGCGAGCAGTGCCAGCAGGCCATCGCGATGCGGGGGCGGCAGGGCGGGCAGACCCGCGATGCCGGGGCCGGATTTGTTCGCTTCCTCGAAATCGACGGCGAGGCTGATGCCCACGATCGGCTGGATGCCGGAGCCGGCGAGCTTGTCGGAGAATTCGAGGGCGCCGAAGAGGTTGTTCGTGTCAGTGAGCGCGAGGGCCGGAAAGCCGAGCTTGGCCGCGCGCTTGGCGAGCGCGCTGATCGGCAGCGCGCCTTCGAGCAGCGAGTAGGCCGAATGCACCTTGAGGTGCACGAACGAAGGCGCGCCGGGGGCGGAGGGAATCGCTTGGGTCATGCGCGAAGGCTACTCCATCGCGCCGCGCCGACCAACGCGGCGAAGGCGTGCGGGCAGGAGCGGTGGAGAAGGCGCAAAACGATGCCAAACGTATTGAGGGACCGGTGGTGCCGGCCCCTCGGGCAGGTGATTCGCTCAAAGTGCCTCTAGGCGCGCCGGGCCGTGGCGGCGGCGTCCATGCGCTTGGGGCTTTCGGCCGGTAGGGGCGCGAGGCCATCGACGTCGGCGCCGATCTCGTCCTGCCATGGCGTGAAGCGCTCGAGCACGACGAGGAAGACGACGAGAGCGGCCGCCAGTGCCAGGGCAACCATCCAGAAGGGCAGGCCGAGGAGCTGGTCGAAGCTGATCTTGTCCCCCTTCTCCGGCAGCAGCGCAATGATCGGCTCGTAGAAATAGCCGTAGGCCATGGCGCCGAAGATCCCGCCGAGGACGATGAACCAGGCATCCTTATAGCCGGCACCGAGCTGAGCCATGGACGTGCCGGGGCAGGCGCCGGCGAGCGCGATGCCGGCACCGAGAATGAGGCCGCCGACGATGTCGGCACGCAGCAGCAGCGGCTTCAACTGCAGCGGCACGCCGAAGATGCCGTTGAGGACCGCGAGGACGACGAGGCCGGTGATGACGGCGGCAAGGAAGACCTTGAGCATGATGAAGCTCCTGAGCTGCATCTGCCCGACAATGATGCCCGGCTCGAAGACGCGGGATTTCTCGAGCGCGAAGCCGAAGGCGATGCCGGTCGCGAGACCGATCAGGACGGCAGTGATCAGGGACATGGGATTTCTCCGTCGAATGAGATCAGGCGCGCTTCATGAGCATGGCAGTGAGGATGCCGCCGGCGAACATGGCGGCAACCGCGAGCGTCGAGCCGACCGAAAGCTGGGCCATGCCGGAAATGCCGTGGCCGCTCGTGCAGCCGCCGGCAATGCGGGCGCCGAACAGCATGATGAAGCCTGCAGCGAAGGCGATCGGTGCGCGCGCGCCGAGCGAGCGGACGCCCATGGCGCGTTCCCAGACGGGCGAGATCGTCTGCCGGCGAGCACCCGACAGGCGCATGGAGATGAAGGCGCCGATCGCGATGCCGACGACGACGGCGACCTGCCACCAGTTCTTGGCGCCGTACATGTGGCTCGCGAAGTACTTCATGGTCGCGATGCCCGGATCGAAGAAGGCGGCGATATGGGCGGCGACGGTGACGAACGAGGACGAGGCGCCGAGCGCCGTGTTCATGAGCAGGAAGGTCGGGATCTGCAGAAGCCCGATCGCGATGCCCGCCAGATAGGGCGGCCACGCTTTTCGATGCATGAGGCACATGCCTAGCTCTCCTTGAGAGGGATGCGGATGGCCTCTTATATTCCAATATTCGAATGTAATAATTTGATCTGGGTCAAGCAGAGCGGGAGAGTGCTTTCGGGGCGCCGCGAGGCACGGCGCCGAGCCGGCAGGAGCGAAGCATGGACGGCATCAAGGCACTGACGTTCGACACGGGCGGCACGATCCTCGACTGGCACGGCGGGATCTCGCGCAAGCTCGCAGAGGTCGCGGGGCGGAGGGGTTTGAAGGCCGACTGGGCGGCTGCGACGAACGAGTACCGGCGCCGTTCGCTTGGCGCGATCGTCAATCAGCTCGGGCCGCGCTTCAATTTCGACGACGTGCATCGCGACCAGCTCGATCGCGTGGTGGCGGACTTCGGCCTGGGCGCGCTGACGAAAGAGGATCGCGACGAGATCTGGCGGGCGTGGTTCGCGCTCGATGCCTGGCCGGACTTCGTGCCGGGGCTCGATCGGCTGCGCGTGAAATATCCGTGCGTGTCATTCACGCTGCTGACGCCACGGCTCGTGATCGACGTCTCGCGGCGCAATGGCATCACGTGGGACTGCATCATCAGTTGCGAGATGCTGGGCGTCTACAAGGTGCGGCCCGAGGCCTATCAGGGAACGGCGAAGCTGCTGCAGTTGAAGCCGGCCGAGATCCTGATGGTCGCGTGCCACAACTTCGATCTCGATGCGGCGCGCAAGGAAGGCTTCAAGACGTGCTTCGTGAAGCGGCCGCTGGAATGGGGGCCGGCGGGGCCGCCCGATCCGACGCCGAACCCGGCGTGCGATCTCGTCGTCGACGGCTTCGAGGAGCTGGCCGCGCGCATGAGCTGCTGAGACAAAAAGAAAAGCCCCGGCGTGGCAAGCCGGGGCTCTAATCTCGCTGGCGCTCAGGGGGAGAGGGGGAATTGCCGAACGAGATATTCAGTAATCCTCTTGTACGGTTATCCACGACCTTCGTCCATTAACAGACTAAGGCGAGATTGAGTTATCCACAGTTTGCAGACTTAGCCGGTCAGGAAGAGGTTGCGCCGATACGCTGCTCCGTATAGGCGCGTGGCGTCTGTTCAGGCCGAATCTTCTTTGCAGTTCATAAGCTTCCGCAATGCATGACTTTTGCTCCGGCGCGCTCAATGCGACTCGCGCGCTCGCGATGCGAGACGGGCTTTGAGCGCCGCGGCGTCGGCGGCGAAGTCGCCGGCAATCCACTCAGCTTCGATCTCGGCGAGGAGCGCGCCGATGCGTGGGCCTGGTGCCAGCCCGAGGGCGAGCACGTCGCGGCCGGCGAGTGGGAACTTCGGGATTTCCCAGGTTTCGGCGAGCGCGCCGAGTGTGTCCCAAGCGGCGATTTCATCGGGCGTTTCGGCACTTGCGGCGCCGACGATGGCCATGCGGCGCCAGCGCTCCGGCCCGACGGCATAGAGCGCGCGGCGGCGGCCGGCAGCGTCGAGATCGATGTGCGCCATGAGACGCGGGTCGATCACCAGGAGGTCGCGGGCCTCCTCGCGTGAAAGGCGGAGGCGCTGGGCGAGATGATCGCGGTCCTCCTCGACGGCAACGGCGAGCACGGAGAGGCGCAGGAGCGGATCGGGCACGCGTCGGTGATCGGCATCGAGCGCGACGAGCCGCGCCAGGAGGCCGATGCGGGGCGCGCGGCCGAGGATCTCGACGATGAAACCGTACGCGGCCATGACGGCGATCGCGCGCGCGGCGCCGGGCGCTTCGAGTAGCTTCAGGAGCTCGGCGCGTACACGCTCGGCGGAGAGCTTGGCGAGCAGATGGCGCTCGGCGGCGCAGGCGGCGAGGCCTTCCGCGTCGATGGCCTCGGCGCTGTAGCGTGCGTGAAAGCGGAAGAAGCGCAGGATGCGCAGCGCGTCCTCGCGAATGCGCTCGCGGGCATCGCCGATGAAACGGACGCGCCGCGCAGCAAGGTCGGCAAGGCCACCGAGCGGATCGCTGATCGTGCCATTGGCATCGCAGTAGAGGGCGTTGATCGTGAAGTCGCGGCGGCGCGCGTCCGCAGCCCAGTCGGCCGTGAAGGCAACACGCGCGTGGCGGCCGAACGTCTCGACGTCCTCGCGCAAAGTCGTGACCTCGAAAGGCACGTGATGGGCGACGACGGTGACCGTGCCGTGGCTCACGCCCGTCGGGATCGCATCGAGCCCGGCCGCGCGCGCGGCCGCCATGGTTTCGTCGGGCGTGGCCGTGGTCGCGATATCGATGTCCGTTACGGGCTCGCCGAGAAGCGCATTGCGCACGGTGCCCCCGACGATGCGCGCCTCGTGGCCGGCGGCTGCGAGCGCGGAGAGAACCGCGCGCGTTTCCGGCCGCTCGAGCCAGGGTGCGCCCGCGAGTGAGGTCGGGATCGTGGCGGGGACTGCAGGGGGCATGTCACCTGACCAGCTTATTTCAATTCACCAGGCTCGATCTTGCCGCCCGTGCCGAGGTGCGGCGGGACATAGACTTGCCCCGGCTTGCCGCCCGACGTCGTGCCAAACGCGACGAGCACGAGAAAAACGAGCCCTGTGCCGGCGAGCATGAGCCAGAAGAACGGCGCGTCGTCCAGGACGCCGGCCTTCTCGTGCTGTTTGCGCGTCAGCAGCACATAGATGACGTAGATTGCCGTCGGCAGAAGAAATAGGACGATGTTCTCGACGACGACGCGGATCATCCCCCGTAGAGCCTTTCGTGAAGGTTCTTGAGCATGCCCGCCGTCGCCCCCCAGATGTAATGATCGCCGAAGGGCATGGCGTAGTAGTGACGCTCGCGGCCGCGCCAGGGGCGCGAATGATGCTTGTGATTGGCCGGATCCATGAGGAAGGCGAGCGGCACCTCGAAGGTGCTCGCCACCTCGCCGGGATCGAGCGCGAGGACGAAATCAGGCTTCACGAGCGCGACGACCGGCGTCACGAGAAAGCCGGTGCCGGTGCGGTAGCCATCGAGAAAGCCGAGTGGCTCGACGAGCGTGCGCGAGAGGCCGATCTCTTCCTCGGCTTCACGCAGCGCCGTGTGGACGGCGTCGATGTCCGAAGCCTCGACCTTGCCGCCCGGAAAGGCAACCTGGCCGGCATGAGTCGAAAGATGCGCGGTGCGCTCGGTCAGCAGGACGGTCAGCTCGGGGCGCGCGATGACGGGCACGAGCACGGCGGCCGGCCGCGGCGGCGCCATGACCTCGAAATCGGCGAGCATCTCGGGATTGAGATCCCAGTCGCTGCGCGACCATGCGCGGCCCGTGCGCGGATCGAACACGCTCTCGCTCGGGCTGTGAAACAGCCGCGAGGTGGCCCGTACGCGGAACTCGGGCTCCGTGTAGATGGTCGGCGGCACCGGGTGAATGATGGTCATGGCACACGAGATATGGCCCCACTCGCGTGCGTTGGCAATCGCGTGTTTCGCGTGTGCGTTCGGGCGGCCTCACGGCCCGATGGGGCTACGAGGCCGCGTTGCCTGCTCAGCCTGTGGCGGGTGGCGTCTGGGTGCTGGTGTCGTCGCTCGGGCCGGGGCGGAGGATGCGGACTTTCTTCACGCGCCGCGGGTCGGCGTCGATGACCTCGAACTCGATGCCGCTCTCATGGCGCACGATCTCGCCGAGCGCCGGCACGCGGCCAACCAGCGTGAAGACGAGGCCGCCGAGCGTATCGATATCCTCTTCCTCGCCATTCTTGAGGAGCTTCACGCCGAGGTGGGCTTCGAGCTCCTCGATGGGCGTGCGCGCCTGGGCAATGAGGCCCTGCTTGGGGTCCTCGACGATGTTCGCGGCCTCGGCGACGTCGTGCTCGTCCTCGATCTCGCCGACGACCTGCTCGATGAGGTCCTCGATGGTGACGAGGCCGTCGGTGCCGCCGTACTCGTCGACGACGAGGGCCATGTGGACATGCGTCGCCTGCATGCGCACGAGCAGGTTCACGGCCGGCATGGAGGGCGGCACATAGAGCACGCGGCGGCGAAGCTGGGCGGAGGCGATCGTCACCGAAAGATCGACCTTGGCAAGATCGATCGGCGGCAGGGCAGCGTCCGTTGCATCTTCGGCGGGCGGCGTCGTCGGCCGCGGCGCGGGCAGACCGCCGCGCGTGAGGTAGGCCATCAGATCCTTGATGTGGATGACGCCGCGCGGATCATCGAGCGTCTCGTGAAAGAGCGGAATGCGCGAGACGCCGGAGGTGTCGAAAAGATGCAGCAGCTCGGCCAGCGTCGCGCTCTCGTCGATCGCGGTGATGTCCGCGCGCGGCACCATGACGTCCTCGACCTTGGCGGTGCCGAACTCGAGGAGGCGCAGGAGCATCTCCCGCTCGGCTGCCGAGAAGCCTGTGCCGGTCTGATCCTCCGCACGCAATGTCTCGTCGAGCGTATCGCGCAGCGTCGGCTGCGTGCCGAGGCCGAGACGGTTGCGCAGCGCGGAAAGCCAGCCTTCGGCATTCCTCGTAGTCTCGGCACCATTAGTGCCTTCAGGGCGGGGACCGGTATCGTCAGCGAGTGTCATGGTTCAAGAGTTGTCATGGTTCAAGAGTCTGGGGCTCATAAAGTCGTAGATGTGAACGCAATGGGTTTGGGTCGGGGCCGCTTGCGCGTCATGGGCGTGCCTCCGCATAAGGGTCTGGAATGCCGAGACGCGCGAGGAGCGCGGTCTCGAGGGCCTCCATGTGCTCGGCTTCGGTATCGGTCTCGTGGTCGTAGCCCATGAGATGCAGGACGCCGTGGACGAGCAGGTGCTGGAAGTGGTGTGCAGGCGGGATGCCTGCGGCCTTGGCTTCGTCGATGAGTGTTTCGAGCGCGAGCACGACATCGCCGAGCTCGCGCGCATCCTCGGCGGTCATGCCGGGCGGGAGCTCCGGCGCCGGAAAAGAAAGGACGTTCGTCGGGGCGTCCTTGCCACGGTAGGCGGCGTTCAATTGGCGCACGGCGGCATTGCTGCTCAGCGCGACGGCCGCCGAGGCCGGCAGGCCGTCGGCAAGCTCGGGGGCTTCGGCCAGCACACGGCCGACAGCCAAAATCAAGTCGTCGACGGGCCCGAAGGTATCCCAATCGCCGTCGTCGTCCACACGTTCGAGTACGAGTCGCAATCGCGACGGAGGCTCCTCGTCACAAGATCGGTCTTCGCCACTGGCGGCATCGCCGCCGGGAACTGCGGGTTGATCCAAAACCGTATTCATTGTCCTATTCCGTGCGGGCCTGACCCCGCGCGAGAGTCGAGGCGACGCCGGAGCCGAGCCCCGACATCGTCGGCGCGCCGTCGTAGGCCGCGACAATGCGCGCGACGAGCTCGCTACGCACGACATCGGCGGCGGTGAAGTGCGTCACCTCGATGCCTTCGACGCCCTCGAGGAGGCTCACGGCCTCGTCGAGACCCGATTTCTGCCCAGGAGGCAGGTCGATCTGGGTGGGATCGCCGGTCACAACCATGCGCGATCCCTCGCCGTGGCGGGTCAGGAACATCTTCATTTGCATGCTCGTGGTGTTCTGCGCCTCGTCGAGGATGACGAACGAGTGCGCGAGCGTGCGGCCTCGCATGAATGCGAGGGGCGCAATCTCGATGATCCCGGATTCGAGATCCCGCTCGACCTTTTCGGGCGGCAGAACGTCATAGAGCGCATCATAGAGGGGGCGGAGGTAGGGGTCCACCTTCTCCCGCATGTCGCCCGGCAGGAAGCCGAGTCGCTCGCCGGCCTCGACGGCCGGGCGCGAGAGCACGATCCGCTCGACGAGGCCGCGCTCCAGGTACGAGGCGGCCTGCGCGACCGCGAGGTAGGTCTTGCCGGTGCCGGCAGGGCCGACGCCGAACACAAGATCGTGGCGGTCGAGGGCGCGGATATAGTCGCTCTGGGTCGGCGTGCGGGCCGTAACTATACGGCGGCGCGTGCGAATCTGGGCCGTACCGTCATTGCGCGGGGCGCCCGAGCGGGCATGGCGGATGAGGCCGTCGATGTCGCCGGCTGAGACGCTCTCGCCCTTGCGCACGCGATCATAAATGGCGTTCAGAACCTCGCGGCCGATCTCGCAGGCCGGTTGCGGTCCTGTCAGCGTGACGACGTTGCCATGGGCATGGGCTTCGATGCCAAGTCTGCTCTCGATGAGGGCGAGGTGGGAATCATACTCGCCGAGCAGATGGGCCAGCAGCCGGTTGTCGTCGAAAGGCACGACGATGCGGTGCTTGGCCCGGGTTCCCTCACGATGAGCCTCTCTCGCGCTCTCCGGGGACCTCTCGGGTTTGGACGGCCGTGCGGCCGCCGACCCGCGCGCAGTTGTCAAATGTGGCTCTCCTGGCCTGTTGACGGTCGACTTAGCGCCGATGCAACCCGATCGGCGCCTGAGTCCCTAGCAGCATATCACGCCGCCCTGATCACACCAGAAAGACTATTGGGACCCGCCTTTGCGATTTCAACCGGAATGATGCGCCCCATGAGGCCGGGTGCCGCATCGGCGTGCACGGACTGCAGATAGGGCGAGCGGCCGATGAGCTGGCCTTCGCGGCGGCCCTGGCGCTCGAACAGGACGGGCAGGACGCGGCCGACGCACCCGGCATTGAACGAGGATTGCTGCTCCTCGAGCAGGGCCTGGAGGCGGGCGAGGCGCGCGATCTTCACCGGCTCGGGCACCTGGCGCTCCATGGTGGCGGCGGGTGTGCCCGGGCGAGGGCTGTACTTGAAGGAATAGGCCTGGGCGAAGCGCACCTTGCGTACGATGTCGAGCGTCGCCTCGAACTCCTCGTCCGTCTCGCCGGGAAAGCCGACGATGATGTCCGTCGAGAGGGCGATGTCGGCGCGGGCGGCGCGGATGCGGGCGACAATGTCGAGGTATTCCGCGCCGGTATGCTTGCGGTTCATGGCCGCGAGCACGCGGTCCGCGCCGGCCTGGAAGGGCAGGTGCAGGTAGGGCATGAGCGTCGCAAGATCGCGGTGAGCGGCGATGAGGTCCTCGCTCATATCGCGCGGATGGCTCGTCGTGTAGCGCAGGCGCTCGAGGCCCTCGATCGCGGCCAGATGGCGCAGCAGGTCGGCGAGAGACGCCGTCCCACCCTTGCTGTTCTCGCCGTGATAAGCATTGACGTTCTGCCCGAGCAGCGTGATCTCGCGCACGCCGGCAGCAACGAGGCGGCGCGCTTCCTCTTCGATGGCCGCGACGCTGCGCGAATACTCCGCGCCGCGCGTGTAGGGGACGACACAGAACGTGCAGAATTTGTCGCAGCCTTCCTGAACCGTGAGGAAGGCACTCGCGGTGTGTGTCCGCGCTGGTGCGGGGGCGCGGGCGGGGAGGTGGCGGAACTTGTCGTCCTCGGGAAACTCGGTCTCGACGACGGGGCGCGCGGTCGTGCGGTTGCGGGCGATCAGCGTGTTGAGCTGGTGATAGCTCTGGGGCCCGACGACGAGGTCGACGACGGGGGCGCGGCGGACGATCTCGTCGCCCTCGGCCTGGGCGACGCAGCCGGCGACGGCGATGACCGTCTCCTGGTCGGCGCGGGCGCGCTCCTCCTTGATCGAGCGCAGGCGGCCGAGCTCGGAATAAACCTTCTCCGCAGCTTTTTCCCGAATATGGCAGGTATTGAGGATGATGAGGTCGGCGTTGTCGGGGGCGTCGGTCGGCGCGTAGCCGCCGCCGGCCAGCGCCTCGGCCATGCGCTCGCTGTCATAGACGTTCATCTGACAGCCGTAGGTCTTGATGAAAACCTTCTTCGTCGGCGCCATGTCTCAACTTACTCCGCACCCTAACTAGTGCCCCGCTTCCGAAGTTCGCCCACCTTGATGCTGACGTCGCGAGCGAACTTCGGAAGCAAAAGGGGCACTAGAATCATAACCTTGTTAGTGTGATTCAGATCGGGAAATTCGCTCGGTACCGTGCCGCCTGGTATGGCGAATTTCTCGATCATCACACTAGCGCCGCCGGGCCTGCAAACTTCCTGCCACGGCGGACGGCCGCCCTTTATGGCAATGTCTGCCGCTTGCTGCAATGCACCAATCGGTTAAAGAGTTGCAATATGGAGCCACAGTCGCCTGACGTGGGAAGCTCGCCGCCGGGGCCGGATTTCCGCCCCATTCAATCATGATACGCTGCCGGTAAACGCGAAAAGGGGGCCTCGTGGCAGACTGCAAGATCATGGCCGTGATCGAGACGGGTGCCGGCGCGCCCGCGCGGCTCGCCGCGGCGCTTGCCGCGGGCGCCATTACCTCGGTCGTGATCACCGTTCCCGAAGGCACGCCTGCCGCGGACGTGCAGGCGCTCATCGGCGCTGCTCAGGCGGCCGGTGCCGCAGCCCTCGTGCGCGATGATGCGCGCCTGGCGCGGACCCTCAAGGCCGATGGCGTCCATTTGTCGGCCGGCAACGGCAAGGCCTATGGCGAGGCACGGGAGATCATCGGCAGCCGCGGCATTGTCGGCGTCGATGCGGGGCGCTCGCGCCATGAGGCGATGGTGGCCGGCGAGGCCGGCGCCGAGTACGTCGCCTTCGGCATTCCCGATCACGTCGACGACCGCGAGAAGGCGCATCGGCGCCGCTGCGAGCTCATTGCCTGGTGGTCGGAGATCTTCGAGATTCCCGTGGTCGCATTCGATGTCACGGCGCCCGAGGAAGCCGGCCAGTTGGCTGCGGCCGGCGCGGACTTCATTGCATTGACACTGCCGTCGCGCGAGCCGCCGGCTGTCTCCGGCGAGCTTCTGCGGGCGGTGAGCGCTGCCATTGCTGCAGAGGCGGTCGCATGAAAGTGAGCCTGCCGTACATCCTTGGTGCCGCACTCTGTGCTGGGGCCGTCGCGCCCGTCGCGGTGAATGCGCAGACGAGTAGCTGGAGCCATACGGTCACGCCCGAGCCCATCCAGAAGCGCACACCCAAGGCCAAAAGCGCGCCGCCGACGGCCACCGCACCGCGCGCGGCGCCAGCTCAGACCGGCGCCGGCAAGGGACCGGCGCGATCCGTGAAGACGACGGCAGCGCCGGGGCCTTCGACCAAATTGAAGCCCATGGGGCAGGCCGCGAGCGAGCCGAGCAAGCCCGATAACGATCCGGCCTATACGGCTTTCGAGCTCGGCAAGTACCTGACGGCACTCAAGCTCGCCGAGGAAGCTGCCGCCAAGGGCGAGCCGCAGGCGCATACGCTCATCGGGCGCATTTATGCCGAGGGGCTCGGCGCGCCGCAGAATATGGTCACGGCGGGCCAGTGGTACGCCAAGGCCGCGGAGCTCGGCGATGTCGAGGGCGCGCTCGCCGTCGGCACCATGCTCGTGCAGGGGAATGGCGTCGCCAAGGACGTGCCGCTCGGCGCGAAGTATCTCGAGATGGCGGCGCGCAAAGGCAATCCGCTCGCGACCTACAACCTTGCGCTGCTCTTCCTGTCCGGCGAGGGCAAGCCCGAGAATCCGATCCGCGCCTTCCAGCTTATGGAATACTCGGCCGAGCAGGGCCTACCCGCTGCGCAGTACGACCTCGGAACGCTCTATGCGACCGGTACCGGCACGTCGGCCAATGTCTTCGAGGCCGCCCGCTGGATCGGACGCGCCGCGTTGGCCGGCCACGCGGATGCCGAGGTCGAATACGGCATCCTGCTCTTCAAGGGGCATGGCCTGACGCCCGACGAGGTCCGCGGGGCGTATTATTTCAAGACGGCCGCCGAGAAGGGCAATCCGGTCGCGCAGAACCGCTATGCGCGCTGCCTTGCGCACGGAGCCGGCGTCGAGATGAACGTCGTCGAAGCCGTGAAATGGCACCTCATTGCCAAGGAGGGCGGCATCGAGGATCCGAGCCTCGACGAGATCGCGAAGAAGCTCTCGCGCGCCGACCGCCAGAAAGCTGAGCAGGCAGCGGCTGCGTGGCGTGATCAGGCCGCGCTGGTGAATTAGGCAGCAGCGACGGCGCAGAAAACACGAACGGCGGCCTTGCGGGCCGCCGTGTCCGTTTCCGGCATGTGCGCTCGGATCAGGCCGCCGTCTCGGCAGTGGCCTTCTCGATCTCGCGCTTCAGCTTGCGGCAGCGGTCGGAAAGCTCGTCCGCCTTGGCCTTGATGAGGTAGGCGTCGAGGCCGCCGCGGTGCTCGATCGACTTCAGCGCGTGGGCGCTGACGCGGATGCGGACCTTGCGCTTGAGCGTATCGCTCATGAGCGTCACGTCGCACAGGTTCGGCCGGAAGACGCGGCGCGTCTTGTTCTCGGCGTGGCTCCGCAGGTTCCCGGACATGGGCAGCTTGCCGGTCAGCTCACAGCGCCTCGTCATAACGTGCTCCTTGGCCCCTCTGGGCCGTTCTGGGCCGCGGCCGGGCGCCAGCTTGTGCCGGCAGCCGCAATCGGGCCTCTCGAATGAAAGAAGGCTCCGCACTGGGGCGCCCGGGGCGCACTGGCGGAGCGTGTGGCGGCTTCTATAGGCGCGGGGTTGACATTACGTCAAGCCGAAAGGCATAACGCAGCCCACGCGTGGTGGCCCCGGAAGGCTTGGGGCCGCCTCGTTTCCCGAGCCCGCCGCGTGCGGGCTGAATATTTGGCGGAGCGTAGCGCAGCCTGGTAGCGCACTTGCTTCGGGAGCAAGGGGTCGGGAGTTCGAATCTCCCCGCTCCGACCAACAAGATCAATTTCCTTACCGGATCGCCGTAACCGGGGGTGCCCCAGAAAAGGCCCCGGAAGCGCAGTCTTGGTACTCCGTCAGGGTCGCGGGGGCGCTATTTCGGCAGCTTGCGAATTGGATGGCCTCGGGCGACACGTCCCGATATTCTTGCTCGGCGTTCAGTGGCTGCCGGGATCTCGCACCATGCGAAGAATTGTCATCACGGTTCTCTCCGGAATGGCTTTGGCCGGCCTCGGCACTTGGGCCTCTGCTGCGACACTGAAACAGG
Organism: Hyphomicrobium sp. CS1BSMeth3; assembly: GCF_900117415.1. Taxonomy (GTDB): domain Bacteria; phylum Pseudomonadota; class Alphaproteobacteria; order Rhizobiales; family Hyphomicrobiaceae. The sequence continues at coordinate 278,679 of NZ_FPEI01000004.1, read as the reverse complement.
AGCCCGCCATGGGGGCTCTCAAAGAAGGCCAGCGCGTGCTCGTCGATGACGGCACTTGTCCAAAGGGCCAGATCAAGGAAGTCGTCGGCGGCAATCACACCTCAGTGGGCGGGAGCAAGAAAATGCTCCGCCAGCGGCGCTGCATTCCCCGCAAGTAGCCACGGGATCTTTAATGGTGGGCCCGGCACGGGGCCTGGCGCTGGGAATGTCCGAGCGTCAGGGCACGCTCATCGTACTTGCCCGCCTTCGGCCAGGCGCAGTGGATGCCCCGCATCGAGGACTGGCATCTGGACGTGCGCGCGGCGACGTGGCCCTATCCCAACCCAATGAATCGGAGCCGCCCTTAGGGAGAGTGAGACCAGTGAAAGCTACAGTGACGTTCGTCGGCTCGGGCGATGCCTTCGGCTCCGGCGGGCGCTTCCAGACCTGCATCCTCGTCGACATCCCGGGCCTGCGCTTTGCCATCGACTTCGGGGCTTCGAGCCTCATTGCGCTCAACAAGCTCGGCATTGCACACACGAGCATCGACCTCGTCCTGCTGACGCACATTCATGCGGACCACAGTGGCGGCATTCCGCAACTGCTCGCGGATTCCATGCTCGGCGCGCGGCGCGAGAAGCCGCTGACGATTGCGGGACCGCGCGATGTCGAGGCGCGGCTCGCTCAGATGCGTGATGCGCTGATGCCCGGCATGCACGTGATGAAGCCGAAGTTCCCGCTCACCTACATCGAGATGGAAACGCATCGGACCCATCAGGTGTGCGGGCTCTCGGTGACGCCCTATCCCGCCGATCATACGCGGGAGACCAACCCGACCGGCCTGCGCGTCGACTGCGGCGGCAAGATCATCTCGTACACGGGCGATGGCGACTGGACGGAGGACACGCCGAAGCTCGCGGACGGCGCCGACCTCATGATCTGCGAGTGCTATTACTACGAGAAACCTATCCGCTTTCACCTGAACTATCCGACGATCCGCGAGCGCCGGCACGAGCTCAAAGCGAAGCGCATTGTGCTAACGCACCTCGGGCCGGAGATGCTCGCGAACCGCCATCGCGTGCCGGAGGAATGTGCCGACGACGGCCTGGTGATCGAGATCTGAGTCCGCTGCAGTTGTGAAGCACAATAAAAAGGGCGGCCGCTCATGCGAGCGACCGCCCCTTGTCGTCACCTTAGAAATCGGACGCCTTACTTCGCCTTGAGCAAGCTCTCGACCTCGAGCAGAACGAACTCGTTGTCGTCGACCTTGTTCGGCTCGCGGCTCGTGGAGAACGGCAGGTTGTTGTCGTTGCCGACGATGATGTGGCGCGCGTCCACGACATCGACGTTCTCGATCGTGAAGAACGGGAAGGTGAGCACGCCGTTGTTCAGCGGCTTGCGCGCCTTCTTGTCCGGGTCCTGGATCTTCATGAGATCGATGTAGCCGACCTTGCGCACGGCGGCGCCGGCGTTCGCATCGGTCATCTCGATCTTCACGATGCGCTTGAACTTGGCGATGTCATCGAAGCAGTCGGTAGCCTTCTTGCCTTCGGGGCAGGCCTTGTCGGCGGTGCCTTCCTTGTCGTCGCGCTCGATGACCAGCGCCGTCGTCGCGTCGATCATGTTGAAATCGCCGATCGCCGACGCGCCGGGCTCGAGCAGGTACTTCCAGTGGCGGCCCGTCCACTTCTCGTCGGTGACGGAGAACTCGATGATGCGCAGCACGGTCTTGCCGTCCACGCTCTCCCAATCCTTCTTCTCGGTGTCCCACAGCGGGCCTTCGAGCATGCCATAGATGAACTTGCCGTCCTTGGAAGCGGCAAAGCCCTCATAGCCCTTCGAACGGCGGAGATTGACGCTCGCGTTCGAAGCCCCAGGATTGGCTGCAGTGACGGTGTAGTGATCCGGCGAGCGGACGGGCTTGCCGTCGGAGAGCGTCTCGAAGAGCGCCTCGACTTTGCCGTTCATGTCGGTGCGAATGATGTAGGGACCGAACTCCTCGCCGATCCAGATCTTGTCGCCGATGATCTGGAAGCCTTCGAGGTCGAGATCGGCGCCGGTGAGGTAGCGCTTCTCGGTGCCCTCGTGGACGATGCGGAAGGGGATCTTCTTGTCGGGGTCATGCAGGAAGATGGTCTTCAGGCGCTCGACCGTGCCCTTGTCCCACTCCATGCGATACTGATTGAGGAACAGCGCGGCGTCGGGCGAGTTGGCCTTGGAGCCAAAGCCGTTGTCGATGATGACCCAGAAGGTGCCGTCAGCCATCCGCTTGATGCCCGAGTGGCCCTGCACGGGCTGGCCCTTGAAGGGCACCTTGAGGCCGGTCGGACGGCCCCGCGACTTACCTTCGACCGAGCCTAGAGCTTCGACGCGGGTCGGGCCCGTCGAGAACTTGCCGGAGGTCTTGAGATCGGCCGGCGCGTCAGCCGGGGCATCGATGAACGTGGCGGCCGGCAGCACGACATGGCCGGCGAGCTTGGCCGGGTGCTCCTCGGCAATGGCCGTCGAAAGGGCGAGGACGGAAACGGTCGAAGCGAGCAGAAGTCGACGTAGCATTGCGGTCTCCTATTGAGGACGCACCCGAATAGGATTGGCCGATGTCGCGCGTTCTTCAGTTTTGCAACTATGATGTGACTGCGAGGCTTATGCTCGTGTCAGCCCCTTCTGCCGCGGTTTTCGCTGTCCGTGACCGCACTGCCGCAGGGGGCGCGCGTTCTTGGCGGCCGTTAATCGTTTTCGCTGATTGGCCTACTGTTCTATGCCACGAATAACTCTATTGTTCGCAACATCTTCCGTCCCGGCGGGCTTCCTTCCGCCGTGCGTCGAGGCGTATCGCAATGGCTCTCGGAATGGCACGTGGCTTTCTGGACAAGGTCCGTCTGGACGGGACACCGCGCCAGCATCTCGAGATTGCGGCGATCGTCGGCGGCATTGTTGTCGTGGCGGCGCTGGTCGGCATCGGGCTCAGGTCGGCCGGGCTTCTCGCCGCCGTCTCGCCGGCCAATGCGATCCTGCTCGGTCTCATGGTGCGCTATCCGCATCTGGCGACGCCGGCCGGCTGGGCGGCGGGCGTCGCGGCCTACTTCATCGCCGACCTTCTGACCGGGAATAGTCTCCTCAACACGCTGTTGCTGACGGTTGCGAGCCTGGCCGGCGTGGTTGCGGGCTATGTCCTCCTGCAGCGCGAGAGCAGTGCGACGCGCCAGCTCGTCGGGCCGATGGCCGTGGTGCGCGTCGCCATCATCCTCGTTGCGGCATCGGCAGTGGCAGCGCTCTTCGGGACGATCGGCAACTTGCTCGTCCCGGGCTCGGCGAGCTTCACGGGCTTCGTCTATTGGCTGGTCGGCGAGTTCGTGAACTATCTCGCCATCCTGCCGGTGATGCTGACCCTCCCCGAAGGGCTGATCCGGCAATACGACCTGAAGAGCCGTCCCGACCTCCGCCAGATCGATTTCCTGGCTCTCGCGCCCGCGGGCGCACTCATCATTGCGTGCGCGGCAGGGCTCTTTGTCGGCGGACCCGCGGCGCTGATGTTCCCGCTCGTGGCGCTGCTTTGGTGTGCGCTCAGCTACAGCGTCTTTGCGACGGCCGTGCTGACGCTGCTCGTCGGGATCTGGACGCTCGGCGGTCTCGCGCTCGACGTCATCTCGGGTTGGCCGGATCTCGACGAGGGATACGCGCTCGTCTCCGTGCGCCTTGCCGTGACGCTCATGGGTCTCGCGCCGCTGACGGTCGCGAGCACGATGGCCGCGCACGAAGGGCTGCGCGAACGCTACGAGCTGCTGGCCGCGCACGATGTGCTGAGCGGGCTCTTCACGCGGCACGCCTTCGCCGAGCGATCCAATCAGGTCCTCGCGCAAGCGGCCCAGGCGAACATGCCCGTTGCGGTGCTCATGCTCGACATCGATCACTTCAAGAAGATCAACGAGACCTACGGGCATTGGGCCGGCGATCGCGCCATCCAGACATTCGCCGCGGTCCTCAAGAACACGCTCAGCGATGGTGTGCTGATCGGCCGCCTCGGTGGCGAGGAGTTCGCCGCGCTGCTGGCTGGCGCGTCGCCGTCAGATGGTGCCGCGGCGGCCGAGCACATCCGCCAGGTCTTTGCGGCAACGCCGATCGATCTCGGAGATGGCCGCCAGGTCGAAGCGACATTGAGCATCGGGCTCGGTTGCGCGACCCAGGCACCGACCTCGATCGAGCCTCTGCTGCAGGTGGCGGACGAGGCGCTCTCGCTCGCCAAGGGCGGCGGACGCAACCGGACGGTTCGGCGTGATCTCGCCCTGGCCCAGATGCAGCCGCTTGCTCAGGCGAACGCGCGCAGCGCGAGGTAGATGCCGAGCAGCAGAAGCCCGATGAAGAACCAGCGCCGGAAGGTTGTCGGCGACATGCGCATCCGCAGCACCTGCCCGAGCCACATGCCGATTGCGGCCATGGCGAGCGCGCCGAGCGCCGGTGTGGCGAGACCGAAGTTGAGCGCATTGTCCGCGGCGAGATTGACCGCGAGCGCTGCCGTCGAGACCGTGAACGACAGGCCGAGAGCCTGGATGAGATCCTCCTTCTCGAGGCCGATGGCCTGGAGATAGGGCACGGCCGGAATGACGAACACGCCCGTTGCGGCCGTGATCACGCCCGTCAGCGCGCCGATGAGCGGCCCGGCCCAGACCTCACGCGACGGCGCGATGGAAAAGCGGAAAGCGGCGAGCCCCGTCACCGCATAGAACGCGAGCGCGATGCCGAGCAGCGCCGTGCCGTAGCGCGCACTGGCGCCGGTCATGAGGCCCATGCCGGCCCACGTTCCGAGGCACACGCCTACCATCATCGGCCAGAGACGCCAGACCACCGCCTTGAAGGACGGTCCGGCCGCCATCTGCCAGAAATTCGTGACGAACGAGGGGAGCGCCAGCAGTGCCGCGGCCTGCACGGGCGGCATGACGAGGGCCAGCAGACCCATGGAGATCGTCGGCAGGCCGAGGCCGATCACGCCTTTGGTCAGCCCGGCGAGCACGAAGACGGCAGCAATGAAGAGGGCGGAGGTTTCCATCATGAGCGCCTTGTGCCTCAAGCCCGAGAAACTCGCAATGTGGAGCATAAGGAGTTAGCCTTCGTTTTAAACGAAGGCTGAGGAGGCCTACCCATGCGCTTTGACCTCGTCGATCTGCGCCTGTTCCTCCATGTGGCCGATACGGCCAGCATCACACACGGCGCTGAGCGCTCTCATCTGGCACTTGCCTCGGCGAGTGCGCGCATTCGCGGCATGGAGGAGACGCTCGGCGTCGATCTTCTGAAGCGCGGGCGTCGCGGCGTGGCGCTGACGCCGGCCGGGCAGTGCCTGCTCGATCATGCGCGCATCGTCACGCAGCAGGTCGAGGCCATGCGCGGCGATCTCGGCGCCTTTGCGCGCGGCTTCAGCGGCAGTGTGCACGTGCTTTCGAACACGGCCGCCTTCAGCGAGCATCTGCCGCGGGGGCTCGCGTCGTTCCTCAAGGCCAATCCGACGATCAGCGTCGATCTCGAGGAGCGGGAAAGTGCGGGCATTGCCGAGGCGATCGCGGCGGGCGCGGCCGACATCGGCATTGCGACCGATAGTGCCGTGCCCGAGAGCGTGCGTGCGCATCCCTTTCGCGAGGACCGCCTCGTGCTGGTCGTGCCGAAGAGCGATGCGCTTGCGGCGCGCCGTCGCGCACGCTTCGAGGAGGTCATCGAGCGGCCCTTCGTCGGCCTGCCGCGCCAGAGCGCATTGCAGCGGCATCTGGCCGGTCATGCCGCGCGGCTCGGCCGATCCATGTATCTTCGTGTGGGCGTCGGCAGCTTCGACGAGATCTGCCGCATGGTCGAGATGGGCGTCGGTCTTGCCGTCGTGCCTGAAGCCGCCGCCAGGCGATGCCGCCGTTCGATGGGCGTTGCTATCGTGGGACTGGCAGAGCCCTGGGCCCGGCGCCGGCTGGTTGTCTGCACGCGCTCGGCCGGCCGGCTACCTGCGCCCGCGGAGCGGCTGTTGCAACATTTACTGAAGCTCGGGAATGCCGGCCCTTGATGAGCGAGCGGGCCGCTTGCCACCCTTTGCGCGCCCTGCTTTAAGCTCTCCCGTGGGCGCGCGCCCGCCCCAATTCGAACCTCATTGACGGAGAAGCGCCGTGTCCTCTCTTCCCGCGACCATGACCGGCATAGCCCTCAACGGCAAAGGCGGCCCCGAGGTCCTGCAGCCGGCGTCCATGCCCGTGCCGCAGGCCGGCCATGGCCAGATCCTCGTCAAGGTCGCGGCTGCCGGCGTGAACCGGCCCGACGTGCAGCAGCGCATGGGTGCCTATCCGCCGCCTGCCGGGCACTCGCCGCTTCCGGGCCTCGAGATTGCAGGTGAGGTCGCGGCGGTCGGCCCGGGTGTCGCGCGCTGGAAAGTCGGCGACAAGGTCTGCGCGCTCGTGAATGGCGGCGGCTATGCGGAATACTGCATTGCCGAGGAAGTGACGGCGCTGCCGATCCCGAAGGGCCTCTCCATGGCCGAGGCGGGCGGCGTACCCGAGACGTACTTCACGGTCTGGAACAACGTGTTCGAGCGGGGGCGGCTCGAAGCGGGCGACTGGTTCCTCGTGCACGGCGGCACGAGCGGCATCGGCACCACCGCCATCCAGCTTGCCAAGGCTTTCGGCGCGCGCGTCATCACGACGGCCGGCAGCGCCGACAAGTGTCAGGTCTGCCGCGATCTCGGCGCTGACGTCGCTGTGAACTACAAGACCGAGGATTTCGTTGCCGTCGTGAAAGAGGCGACCGGCGGCCACGGCATCGACGTCACGCTCGACATGGTCGGCGGTGACTACACCGAGCGCAATATCGTGGCGGCTGCCGAGGACGGCCGCATTGTGCAGATCGCGACGCTCGGCGGGCCGAGTACCACGTTCACGCTCGCGCGCCTCATGATGAAGCGCGTGACGCTGACGGGCTCGACGCTGCGTCCGCGCACGCGCGAGGTGAAGGCCGGCTTTGCGCGCGCGCTCGAGAAGAAGGTCTGGCCGCTGCTCGATGCGGGCCGCATCAAGATCGTGATGGATTCGACTTTCCCGCTGGCGCAGGCCTCGGAGGCGCACAAGCGCATGGAGACGAGCCAGCACGTCGGCAAGATCGTGCTGACGATCTAGCAGCACGGCCCGTTGACATGGTTCAGTCCGCATCATCCGGTGACCTTATCCCTCCCCCCTTGTGGGGGAGGCTAGGAGGGGGGGATTGCGGAACATCAGCGGGATGGATTCCCCCCACCCCTAACCCCTCCCCACAAGGGGGAGGGGGACGGCAAAGCTTGTTTTTTCGGAGCGCCGCGTCATGACACTCGCGCGCTCGCTCGTCTACTTCGTGGTGTTCTACATCGTCACGGCGCTGTTTGTGGTGCTCGGGAGCTGGCTGTTCGTGGCGCCGCGTTCGTGGGCCATGAAGGGCCTCGAGATCCACGGCCGCACCTGCACGTGGCTGCTGCGCCTCATCTGCGGCACGCGCATGGAGGTGCGCGGGCGCGAGAAGCTGCCCGACGGCGCCTGCCTCGTCGTCTCCAAGCACCAGTCGGCGTGGGACACGTTCGCGCTCATCCCGCTCTTCCATGATCCCGCGATCGTGCTCAAGGAAGAGCTCAAGTACATCCCCTTCTACGGCTGGTTCTGTCTGAAGTTCGAGCACATCCTGGTCAGCCGCGATCGCGCGAGCGCCGCGCTCAAGAAGCTCGTCGCCGATGCCAAGGACCGCGCCGCCGAGGGCCGCGAGGTCTTCATCTTTCCCGAGGGCACACGCCGCCCGCCCGGCGCCGAGCCCGACTACAAGCCGGGCTATGTGGCGCTCTACGAGGGCCTGGGCCTGCCTTGTTATCCTCTGGCGCTCAATTCCGGGCTTTACTGGCCGCGCCGGCAGCTCTTGCGCTACCCGGGCACGATCATCGTCGAGATCCTCGACCCGATCCCGCCGGGGCTTTCGCGCAAGGAGTTCCGGGCTGTGTTGGAAGCACGCCTCGAAGCGGCGAGCGACCGTCTTCTGCAGGAAGCGGCGGCCGCACCCGATGCGCCGCCTTTGCCGCCGACGGCCGTGGCGCGGCTTGCTGAACTCGCTCACCGAGGGAGCGTCGCAGGCTGAGCGTTCGGTGCGCGGACTTGGGATCGGGGATCAATGAGGCCAAACGCCAGCCGCCTGCATCACGATGGCGATCGCGACGAGGAGCGGCAGCGCGAGCATCGATGCCTGCCACCACGAGCCGTCCATCGACCAGCGGCCGAATACCACGGGGGCCCCGACGCTCAGTGGCAGGACTGCCGCGGACAGTCCCCGGAATTCCTTCCATCGTGCCTCGATGGGCCCGCGAATGTCCTCGGGCGCGACGAGAAGCTCAGGGCTGGTGAGGACCATCTGCATGTGCGCACCGTTCGGCACGAACATGCGTTCGCTGCCGGGAGGAGAGAGGATGCTGCGCTTCGGCGCCATGTGGCTTTCGTAGAAATCTCGCGTGACGGCTATCGCAACTGCGTGTGGGTAGCTGGTCGGGCTTCCCTGTGCATTCGGCCACTGCAGAGGGCCGACGCCCCAGATCTCCTGCCATGGAATGAACAGGTCCGGCAGCCAGCTCCTGTGGAATGAGATGCCGGCCGGCGAAAGCCTGATGACTGGTCGCGCCGGAAAGAAGTGCCGGAACAGCACGATTACGATCCATCCGGTCCCGAGGTAGAGCAGCATCCAGCCGAACACTCTGAATGGCGGATGGACGAGCTGGCTCCACCACATTCGCCCGGCTGAGCGATTGCTGCCAACCGCTCCGAAAAAGGCGATCACGCAAACGACGAGGAAAGCGATGAGGAAGGTCAGCGGGAGAACGACGTAGAAAGGGTAGGCGGAGCGTTCGATCAGGCTTGTCGCTGCCCAACCGGCAAAGGCTAGGCCGAGCAAAGCGACATAGACGACTGCCAGTGCGGCCCCGTTCGCGCCACGGCTTTCCGTATGCAGGCAGATGGCGAGGCCGCCAACGCAGAACCACAGGCCCAAGGGCAAGCGGTTCATGTGCCATTTGTCCACGCTGTAATCCACCGTCGCCGAGATCTCGGCAGCCGACATGGTCATGGCAGAGGGATCTCCGCGATCTGAACGTTCCGCCGGACACGGCCACATCATCCACGCAGCAGGACGCCGCCGTCGAGGGGCGTTTCACCTCGATCCACCTGGATCTGGCAGCGTAAGGTTGCTTCGGCGAGGGGCCGCCTGACTCGGAACTAAAGAAGAACATTTCTTGACCATTTGTTCCGGGTGCCCTATATATAGCTCCTGTCTCCGGATGGGAGCGCCCCGGCAGCATGGCGAGCGAACGACCAGAAATCCCGCCCATTTCCCGGTTCATCTGGGATGCGAAATATCGCTTGAAGGCGGCTGACGGCACGGCGCTCGAGGCAGGCATCGAGGAGACCTGGGCGCGCCTCGCCGCGGCCGGCGCCAGCGTCGAGAAGGCGCGGGGGCGTAAGAGCTGGCAGAAGCGTTTTCTCGATGCGCTCACGGATTTTCAGTTCCTCCCTGCAGGCCGCATCATTGCCGGTGCCGGCACGAGCCGCGACGTCACGCTCTTCAACTGCTTCGTCATGGGGCCGATCGCCGACGACCTCGGCTCGATCTTCGAGAATGTGAAGGAAGCCGCCCTCACCATGCAGAAGGGGGGCGGCATCGGCCATGATTTCTCGACGCTGCGGCCGACCGGCGCGCTCGTGAAGAGCGTCGGCGCGGGGGCCTCGGGGCCGGTCAGCTTCATGGATGTGTGGGATTCCATGTGCAAGACCATCATGTCGGCCGGCCAGCGGCGCGGCGCCATGATGGCCACCATGCGCTGTGACCATCCCGACATCGAGGCCTTCATCGACGCGAAGTCCGATGCGACGCGCCTCAGAAACTTCAATCTCTCAGTGCTGGTCACGGACGCCTTCATGGAGGCCATTGCGCGCGACGACACCTGGGCGCTGACGTTCGAGGGCACGGTCTATCGGACTGTGCGGGCGCGCGCGCTCTGGGAGCGCATCATGCGCGCGACCTACGACTATGCCGAGCCCGGCGTGATCTTCATCGATCGCGTCAATGCCATGAACAACCTCACCTACTGCGAGGAGATCCGCGCCACCAACCCGTGCGGCGAGCAGCCGCTCCCGCCTTATGGCGCGTGTCTGCTCGGATCGATCAATCTTGCATCCCTCGTGCGCGATCCCTTCACGGCCATCGCGCACATCGACGAGGCGCGCCTTGCCGAGCTCGTGCCAGTCGCGGTGCGCTTCCTCGACAACATGATCGATCTCTCGCACTACCCGCTCGAGGCGCAGCGCCACGAGGCCAAGGCCAAGCGTCGGATCGGCCTCGGCATTACGGGCCTCGGCGATGCGCTCGCCATGTGCGGGTTGCGCTACGACTCCCCGGAAGCGCGTGCCCTGGCTGAAAGGCTCATGGCGCAGATCGCGGCGCTGGCCTATGCCGCGAGCGCGGAAATTGCCGCGGAAAAGGGCGCTTTCCCGCTTTATGATGCGGCCGCGTTCATCGCGGCGCCCAACGTCGCACGCCTGCCCGAGCACGTGCGTCGTGCGATCACGCAGAACGGCATTCGCAATGGCTGTCTGACCTCCATCGCGCCGACGGGTACGATCTCGCTGCTCGCCGGCAACGTGTCGAGCGGCATCGAGCCGATCTTCGATCTTTCCTACAAGCGGCGTGTGCGCGGTGCGGGTGACAGCATCAGCGAGGAGATGGTCGAGGACTACGCCTATCGCCGTTTCCGTCGTCATGCCGGATCCGACGCGCCGCTGCCCGCGGCGTTCGTGACCGCACACATGCTGGCGCCGGCGGCCCACCTTGCCATGCAGGCGGCCCTGCAGAAGCACGTCGACAGCGCCATTTCGAAGACCATCAATTGCCCCGTCGACATACCGTTCGAGGCCTTCGAGAGCATCTATACAGAAGCCTATGCGCTCGGCCTCAAGGGCTGCACGACCTATCGGCCGAACCCGGTTACCGGCGCCGTGCTCGAGGCGGCACCTGCTGCCGCCGCAACCGCCCCTGCCGCCCCTGCCGCGCCTGCCGAAGTCGCCGAGCGTGTGCCTGCTGCCACTGCTGCGCCCTCGCCGCGTGGCGATGTCGTGTACATGTCGCGGCCGCTCGAGCGCGATCCCGTCCTGCCGGGCTTCACCTACAAGCTCAAATGGCAGGCGAGCGACCACGCCATCTACGTGACGATGAACGACATCGAGCGCGAGGGGCGCCGCCGCCCGTTCGAGATCTTCATCAACACCAAGAATCTCGAGCATTACGCCTGGACGGTCGCACTCACCCGCATGATCAGTGCCGTCTTCCGCCGCGGCGGCGACGTCACCTTCGTCGTCGAGGAGCTCAAGGCGGTCTTCGATCCCCAGGGTGGCCAGTGGATGGGCGGGCGCTATGTGCCGAGCCTGCTTGCCGCCATCGGCGAGGTCATCGAGGCGCACATGATCCGCATTGGCTTCCTCGCGCCGCCGGAAGGACGCGGGGGCCGCCCGGATGTCGCGCTCCCGGCGAAGGCCCTGGCTGCGGAACCGGCTGGAGGGGGGGATCCGGTCGGCAGCCCGATGGGCCCCGGGGGCGTGCCACTCCCGCCGTGGCGCCGCGGAAGTGTGCGGCGCTGCCCGAAATGCCAGGGAAATCAGTTTCTTCCGCAGGAAGGCTGCCACGTATGTCTCGATTGTGGATACTCGACGTGCGGATAGCGGAGAGGGGTGTCCGGCGCATGAGCCCGGTTGAAAGAAGTGTTGCTCTCGCGTCACATGAGAGTTGCCCGTTAACAAAACCGTGCGATCAAGGATTTTCGAACTTGAATAATGTGCGTATAGAACAAACTTCCAGGGTGCCGCTCTGCGACCCTGTGTGTTCAGCGTACGAAGTCATTGTTGGTGCGCGCCGGCTTCCGGTCGGATGGCGCGTTGTTGCGTTTTGAGAGTGCGTGAGATGGCCGAGCGTCGGACAGAGGGTGCGCCCAAGCGCGAGAGGAAGCGGCGAGATGCCGTACCCGCGCTTGCGTCTTCCGATGCACCGACAGGCACCACCACTCCGGCAGCGCAGCACACTTGGCGAGGCGCCTCCGGCGCGCTCTATACGCACACGGTCACCAGCCTGATTTTCTGCCCGGAGATGCCGGAAGGGACCTATCTGCTCCTGCATCGCGATGCCGGGGGCGCGGCCCGTGTCCTGCGCGTCGGTACGCTCGACAGCAAGGCGCGCTCGCTGAACCTCGCGCGCATCCGCCAAGCCGGCGCGACGCTCGGCGCCAACGAGGTGCACTTCCGCATCGAGCGCACGTCCGCAGCCGAACGGGCGCGCATCGCCTTCGACATCGAGAACACACTCGCGGGCAACGTCGCGCAGATCGACGCGACGAAGCGCGGCGCCCATCAACCTGCCTGAAGTCGCCCTCGGATGATTGCGCGCTACCGCGCGCCCGGCGTGAGCTTGCCGGGCGCATGTTGCGCGTCCTTCCGCGTGCATGGCGGCGTGCGGTGACATCGCCGACACCTTCGAGCGCCGCCCATGCCGGACAGCGCGAAACTCAAAAACCGCTCCAGAGCGCGTAGTTGCCGACGGCGGCATGACCGTTGAAGGCCAGCGAGCGGGTCGGCGCGAACTCGGTGAGCTGGATCTGCAGGATCTGCACGCCATAGCCGTTGAGCGCGGCGCCACTGACCTCTTTGAGCTTGATGTTGAAGGCCGCGCGGTCGGCTTGGATTTCTTCGAGCGTATGCTTGCTGACCTCGTTCAGGATAGCGCCCTGCGAGCGCTCGATGACGTCGGATGCGAGGTCGGCGATGTGCGCGAGGGCCGCAACGATGTCATCGACATAGTACGTGACGAGCGCGCCGACGATGATCGTCTTCTGGTCGCGGCTCATGATGACCTTGGATTGGATCTTCTGCGTCTGGCGCACGGTCATCATGAGCTTGTAGGTCGTGACCACGGGCCAATAGAAGTGCAGGCCGGGGTCCCACTTCTTGATCCGGTGTCCGTGCACGAATGCGACGCCGGCGTGCGTCGCGGGCACGATGACCAGCCACGGCAGCAGCCGCAGCAGCGTCTGAAAGATCTCGCCAATCCAGCCGAATGCCTTATCCACCCGTCGTCTCCCTCAGCGCCGAATGCAGATTTCTAGTCGATTGTGGTCGCGGCTGCGCGGTTGCTCACGATGGCGAGCCCATAGCCATCGAGCCGCACGGTGCCGTCGAACGGTGCGCGGAGGACGCGACCGCCAGTGCCAGCATCGAGGTGCAGGATCTCGTTGCAGGATGCAAGTGCGCCGCCCCATTCCGCGACATCGAGGACGACAGGTCCTCGCGACGTATTGACGAAGACGGCGCTGAGCCGACCGTCGGCGCTCTCGGCCATGATGGCGTCGATCTCGGGGTGGTCGCGCGGCGCCGGCGGGCAACGAACGAGATCGCCGAAGCGCACGTGCTGCGCGAAGATCTGCTTGGCGAGGGCCGCCGGCGTGGGCTCGCCGCGCATGGAGAGAAGGCCGTAGGCATCGTCGCCGTGGGCGGTCGCCGTCCAGCGCATCTCGGCATCCGCGCCGCCGCGGATGAGATTGATGAGCGCGGAGATGTAGAACGCAGCGCCGAAAATGTTCTGGTTGAGGCCGAGCGTATAGTAGTTCTCGTGGTGCGATATGGTGTTCAGCTCGCCGCAGATGTTGAGGATGTCGCGGCCCTTGAGCAGGCGCGCGACGCCGCGGGCGCGGGCTTCGAATTCGGGGAGCTGCGCCATGAGCAGCGCTTCGAGCGTGGGCCCGAGCGGTGCGTCCGGCGCGCCCCACATTTCGAGGCCGAGCGAGCGGCTCGTCACTGCCGGCCGCCAGTCGCCGTAGCGGTGCCAGGAAACGAAGCCGAGAAGGTGGTCGTCCACGTCCTCGACGAGGCGGGCAATCCAGTCCATCCAGTAGGCGCGGTGATTGCCGTCGATGGCAGGCCCGCCGATATGCGCCTTCTGCCCGCCGAGGTGCGGCGCCAGTTGCGCATGGATGCACGTCGCGACCTCGACGTAGATGCGCAGGTACTGCTCGTAGGTGAGCCCGCCGCCGATGATCGGATTGTTCGGCTCATTCCAGATGCACCAGAACCAGTCCTTGACGCGTTCGCCGCCCCACTGCTCGATCGCACCCCACACGATCTCGCGGCAGCGCGCGACGAACGAGTGAATTTGGTGCGCGCCGTCGAACGGCGGCCCGAAACGCGCGAATGTGATCATCGGCAGGGCGCCGGCATCGAGCACGCCCTGCACGTAGACGCTGAAGCTGCGCCAGTCGGCGAATGGATCGGGCACCTGCGGATCGAAGACGAAAATGCGGACGAGCTGCGTGTCCATGAGCTGCAGGCGCCGCCGGATCTCCGCGCCGTGCGGGCCTTCCGAGAGATGCCACCAGCCATTGATCTCGTTGAAGCCATAGCGCAGGCCCATGCGCCGCGCGGGGGCCGAGCCCTCGTTCACGCGGTCGCTGGAAACGACACTTGGCTTGGTCGCCTCGGCCATAGCACTAGGATTCGATGATCTCGATCAGATCTTTGAGGCGGGCCGCAGGGCTGTGGCGCTGCCGGAAGTCCTCGCGGATACCCATGACAATATCCGCATAATGCTGCGGGCGGCTGACAACATCGAGGATCTTTTCCTCGGGGGCGGAGCCGAGCACCAGCGCCTCGGCATCGGGACCATAGATGCCGCGGACATAGTCGGTGTCGAGCAGAAAGAGCGGGATCGTGCCCGAGGCCGGCGTCTCGAATGTCCGGCAGGTCACGAAGCCGAGCCGCTCGAACAGCGGGCGGTAGATGACGGGGTTGAAAATGCCCCGGCTCATGGTCGCGATCACCTCGTTGTATTTGACCGCGCCCAGGGCCTCGACGCCGAGCTGCTTGAGATAGTCACGATCGACGTAATAGTCGTCGCGGATCTCTTTCCACTCGGTCCATTCGAGGGGCGCATCCCAGCCTTCGCCGACGAGGCCGATGCGGCCGAGCTTGTCGCGAATGGGCTCGATGCCGTGCAGCACCTGCGACATGCCGTGCCAGCGGAACTTCGTGTGCCCGACATAGATCATGCCGAACTCTTTGGCCGAGAAGTCGAGCGGTGTCTCCCAGGCGGGATCGTAGATGTGGAAGAGGAAGGGAATGACGTTGGCCCGCTCGGGCTTCAGCGTCGGCTGACAGATCTTGTCGGCAATGCTGTCGCAGATATCGATCCAGGCACGGCTCTTCTCGGGCGTCTTGTGATTGTAGTCGCCGCGGAAGGCGATCGGCTCATTGTAGGCGCCATCGCAGTCGATGACGACGCGGCGGCTGCGCGGGACGGAGGCGATGAGGCGCAGCCAGTCGAGGCGGTCGCCGAACTGCAGCTCGGTCGTCCACTCGACGACGAAGACGACGGCATCGGCGTTCGAGAGGTCCTTGGAATAGTTGAGTGCATACACGTGTCCGGGCGGGCCGTAGACGGTCACCTCGTGGCCGGCGGCCTCGGCAGCGCGCGCGTAGCCCTTGAGGTCCAGCATGCTGCCGGCGTTCTCGAAGCCCCAGTAGACGAACACCAGCTTCATGATGCGCTGCGCTCCTGCAATGCTTTCAGTTCTTCAGGGCCGCAGCGAGCTCCTGCATGCGCAGCTCGTAGCCGTGATGCTTTGCGAGATGACGGCGCACGTCCTGCACGATCTCGCGATAGCGCTCGGGTCGCGCGAGCGCATCCATGATCCTCTCTTCCGCGCGCTCTGCGGACAGGATCAGCTCGCGCGCAGCCGGGCCGTAGACATCGGCGGCGTGGTCGGCGTCGAGCACGAGGAGAGGGATCGTGTCGGCGTAGAAGATCTCGAAGTACTTGAGCGTCAGGTGGCGCAGATGATGGAGCACGGGCCGCTGCGTGAAGATGTTGATCCTCGCCTGGCTCATGGCGTGCACGACTTTGTCGTACATGACCGAGTCCCGCGTCTCGATATCGAGCCGCCTGAAGGCTTCGGAATCGAAGGCAAAGGCGAGCGGATTGCCCGAACCGGGTTCCGTCGGCGCCTTGTCCCACCACAGTCCGATGAAGCAGATACGGCCGATTTTGCTGCGGTTCTTGTCGACGACCGGCAGGAGTATGTTCTCGATATCGCGCCCGCGCCACCAGTTATGGCCGACGTGTAGGATATCGTAGATCTTTTCCGGCGCGGTCTTGGGATCGGTTTCGAGCGCCGGATCGTAGCCATAGAAAGTCAGCGGCACATCGCGCGGCGTAGCGGGCGGCGCGAGCGTCGGCTTGTGCACGCGATCGGCGAGCGCATGGTAGTGCTCGATCCACGCGGCGCGCTCTTCCTCGGTATCATGATTGCGGTCGTAGCCATCGAGGCAGACGACGGGGTTATACATCCCGTCCATGTCGAGGATCATGCGATCCTTGCGCGCGATGCCGCCGATCAGCATGGTCTCGCGCACCGGGCTCAGGCGATAGATCTCGGACTCGAAAAGATAGACGGCCTTGTCGAAGCCGCGCACCTGATCGGAGAAGTTGATCTCCGGGAGCCACGGCAGCGACGGGCCGAAGATCGCGACGTGATGGCCGAACTTCGGAGCAACGCGCATGTAGTCGGCGACCGCGTGCGTGTTTCCCGCATTGCCGCGATGCTTCATGACGAACAGGATGTTCATCGCGGGCGTCCGGCGGCGAGCGCCGCCAGCTCCTCGAAGCGGCGCGCATAGGAGTGATGCGCGGCAAGATGCGCGCGCGTCTTGATCACGGCATCCCAGATCGGCTCGGGCTCCTTGAGGGCCTTCGTCAGATAGCCGGCAATGTCCTCGCCCGGCACGAGGGCCAGCGCTGCCGGCCCATAGATGGCTTCGACGAAGGGGCGCGGCAGCATCAGCAGCGGCACCGTGTCGGCGTGGAAGGTCTCGAAGGAGCGGCCCGTGACGAAGTTCAGGTGACGGAACAGCGGCCGATGGAAGACCGGCGCGAACTTCGATTGATTGAGATAGCGGAAGATCTCGTCGAAGCGGACGCCGCCTTTTACGGTGACGTCCATGCTGAGCAGAAGCTCGGGATCGGTGTCGATGCCGACAATGCCCTGCTGGATGGCCCACTCGGGGCGCTCTTTCCAATCCCAGCCGATGAGGCCGGCCCAGCCCACTTCCTTGCGCACAGGGGCGTGGGCTTT
Organism: Hyphomicrobium sp. CS1BSMeth3; assembly: GCF_900117415.1. Lineage (GTDB taxonomy): Bacteria > Pseudomonadota > Alphaproteobacteria > Rhizobiales > Hyphomicrobiaceae. The sequence continues at coordinate 261,518 of NZ_FPEI01000004.1, read as the reverse complement.
GAAAAAGTCGCGCACCTGCTCCCAGCGTTGCCAGTTGCTGCCGACGTAGGCGACGCCGAACCAGCGCTCGCTGTCGCGCCACCGCGCGGCGGCTTTCTCGGCGCTCGTCTCGGGCTGAACGACGGCATCGGGCGCGAAGGCATGAAAGAGGAACGAGCCGACGTCGGGGCGCAGCGGACTCAGTGTCGGCTGCAGGATCGTATCGGACGCAGCGCGAAGGGCCTCCTCCCACTCCCAGCCGGGATGGCTGTCGAGCTTCTCGAGATGATTGAAGTCGTGCTCGATGAAGATCGTCTCATTGTAGCGGCCCCAGAGATCGACGACGGCGCGCTTCTCGCGCGGGATCGTGTCGATGAGGCGCGCGAGGTGCGGCATCTGCGGGAAGTCGCCCGGCACCTGGATCACGAAGAGGGCGAGATCGACGCCGTCGAGATCAGTCGTGGTCGGGAGACCCGGCAGATCAGCGTTCGGCGGCCCATAGAGGGCGACGTCGTGGCCGAGGGCGCGCCCGGCGGCGACGTAGTGATGGATGGTCGAGACGCTGCGCGTCCAGGGGTCACACGAAGTGACGAGCAGAAGTTTCATGCGTGTCCTCAGCTGCCCGTGCTCGCGCGGCCCTGGCGCACGGTCTCGGCAAGCCCGTTCTCGAGACGCGTGCGCGGCTCCCAGCCGAGAACGGCGCGTGCGTGTGAAATATCGGCCTGCACGCGGCGCTGCTCGCCGGGGCGCGACGGCGCGTGGCGGATGTCGTAAGCGCCGGGCTTGTGGCCGAAGGCACTAGCGGCATAGCTCGCGAGGTCGTTGATCGAGGTCGAGCGGCCGCTGCCGAGATTGAAGATGCCGCCCGCGGCCTTGTCGCTGTTGAGCGCGGCCACCCAGCCCTCGACGATATCGCCGATGTAGACGAAATCGCGCGTCTGCTCGCCATCGCCGAAGATGATGATGGGCTCGCCGCGGATGAGGCGCCCGATGAAGATGCCGAGCACGCCCTGGTAGGGGTTATCGAGCGCCTGGCCGGGCCCGTAGACGCTGAACATGCGCAGCGACGTGACGCGGAAGCGGAAGTCCAGATCGGGCCGGATGGCCGTGGCATGCACGTAGCGCTCGGCCGCGAACTTCGTGATGCCGTAGTAGGAATCCGGCTCGCAGGGCTCGCTTTCCGGCGTCGGCACCTGCTCGCAATCGCCATAGGCGGTCATCGAGCTTGCATAGATGAGGCGCGGCACGTGGTGCTTCACGCACTGCTGGACGACATTCACGGTGCCCTCGGTGTTCGTCCTGAGGTCGCCGACCGGGTTGTCGAAGGCGCGGATGATCGAGACCTGGCCCGCGAGGTGGCACACGGCGTCGAGCTTTTTCGCGAAGAGCGGCTCGAGATCCTCGGGACGCGTGACGTCCCCGTGGACGAAGTGCGCGCCGTTCGGCACTACGCTCCGTAAGCCATTGGATTCGTTGTCTATGACGTGGACTTCGTGGCCGTCGGCGAGCAGGCGTCGGGTGAGGTGGGAGCCGATGAAGCCCGCCCCCCCGGTGACGAGAATTCTCATTTATGCGGACGCTCCATGCGCTACGCGGCCGACGTGCAGTCGTCCCCCGCTCCCTGCGGAACCGCAGATGAACCCGCGATGAACGCCGGCTGGCTGAAGAAGTTCCATCCTGTCGCTGTTGAACTTTCGACTGATGCACGCCTGCAATACCGGCAGCCCTGCACGACGAACGAGCCGTTGCGCTGTGCTCGGGATCCGTTCATGTCCGCTAAGGTACTGTCTGCGATCTGAACCATTTGGCGGGGCACGGCGTCTTAATCGGCGGCGGGGCCTGCGGGATACCCGCGTGCGGTCGGATGCGAGCGCATGATTGCGGTTGTGGTGGGGCACTAGGAGGTGAAATGCGCGGCAAGAGGGTGTTGATTACGGGGGGCGCCGGGTTCGTCGGCTGCAATGCAGCGCGTTATTTCGGCACGCGGAACTGGCGCGTCACAGTGCTCGACGATCTCTCCCGCGACGGTACCGAGCAGAACCTCCACTGGCTGCGCGACGGCACGTCCTTCGATTTCGAGCGGGTGGACATTCGCGAGCGCGCTGCGGTCGAGCGCGTGTTCAGCGAGCGGCGCTACGATGCGGTCATCCATCTCGCGGCCCAGGTCGCCGTGACGACGTCCGTCACGGACCCCCGCACAGATTTCATGATCAATGCGCTCGGCACGTTCAACCTGCTCGATGCCGTGAGGCGGCATCGCCCGGAGGCGGTTTTCATTTTCGCCTCGACGAACAAGGTCTATGGCAAGATCGAGGGGGCCCGCTACCAGCTCAGCGGCAGCCGTTATGCCTATGCGGATCGCCCCTATGGCATCGGCGAAGAGCAGGCGCTCGATTTTCTTTCGCCCTATGGCTGCTCGAAGGGGGCGGCCGACCAGTACACGCTCGACTTCGCGCGCATCTACGGCATTCCGGCGACGGCATTCCGGCAGTCGTGCATCTACGGCACGCGCCAGTTCGGCATCGAGGATCAGGGCTGGGTGGCGTGGTTCACGATCGCCTCGCGCCTCGGACGCCCGATCACCATCTTCGGCGACGGCAAGCAGGTCCGCGACGTGCTCTTCGTCGATGATCTCGTCCGCGCCTACGAGGCGGCGATCGTCGCACCGGACAAGATCGCGGGCCAGGCCTTCAATATCGGTGGCGGACCGGGGCAGCTTCTGTCGCTGATCGATCTGGTCGATATTCTCGAGAAGCGGCTCGGCCGCAAGATCCCGCTGCGCTTCGATGACTGGCGGCCGGGCGACCAGCGCGTGTACATCAGCGACATCCGCAAGCTCGAGCGCGTGCTCGGCTGGAAGCCCGAGGTGAGCGTTGCCGATGGCGTCGCGCAGCTCGATGAGTGGGTCCAGCGCAATGAGGCTGCCTTTGCGACACCGGCCGCGGCGCAGAAGCCGGCCGTCAAGGTTGCGAGTGCCGAGCCGGCGCTTCCGGCCGCGTAGAAATACGGGCCTGCATCGGCTATTGGTTCGGTCCGGAACCAATGGAGCAGAGCTTGATGCAGGTCTCTCTCTCGTGCGCCTTGAAGTCGTGCGTCGCGCTGCTGGTGGCGCTTGCGACGTTTTCCGCGTCCGCAGATGCCGCCACACGGCGCGCCTTCATCGTCGGAAATTCCGCCTACCAGTACACCTCCGTGCTCGCCAATCCGGCGAGCGACGCGCAGGACGTCGCCAAGCGGCTGGGCGATCTCGGCTGGGACGTGACGCTGCAACTCGATCTTTCGCGGGCTCAGATGTTGAATGCCTTCGCGGCATTCTCGCGCCAGCTCCAGCCCGATGATCTCTCGCTCGTGTATTTTGCGGGCCACGCCCTGCAGATGGGCGGCGAGAACTATCTCGCTCCCATCGATGCGCGCATCGAGAGTGAAGAGGGCGTGCGGCGACAGTTCGTGCCGCTCAATGCGTTCCTCGCCGACCTGTCCCGGCTCTCGCGCACGCGCATCGTCATCCTCGATGCCTGCCGCGACAACCCGTTCACCGACAAGATCGCAGCCGGCGGCGAGAAGACCCGCTCGGTGGGGACGGCCAAAGGCCTTGCGCGCGTCTATGCCGGCGTCGGCTCGTTCATCGTCTACTCGACGCAGCCAGGGAATGTCGCGCTCGATGGAACGGGCCGCAACAGCCCCTTCACGAAGTCACTGCTGCAGCATTTGCCGCTCGCCGGTGCCGACGTTCACGCGGTCATGCGGCGCGTGCGCGCGGATGTGCAGAAGGAGACGAACGAGGAGCAGATCCCCTGGGAGAACTCGTCGCTCGTCGACGAGGTGGCTTTTGCCGGAGATGCCGCCGCACCCTCTCCGCCGCAGCGCACGGCCGAAGTTCCGGTGCCGACGCCGCGCTCGGAGCCGCGCGGGATGCCGCCGCCGGTCATGCAGCAGTATCATTACGTCACGGGCCTCGATCCGAAGGGCGACAACTTCCTCGCGCTGAGAACCGGCCCGACGCCGGCGGACGTGCGCATTGCCACCATGGGGCCCGACACGCTTCTCAAAGTGCATGAGAGCCGGGGGCCGTGGCGCCGCGTCGAGCTCATCGACGGCATGAGCGGCTGGGCGCACAGCAACTGGATTGCCTGCTGCCGCTCGGTGGCCATGGCGCGGCCGCAGCCGGCTGTGGTTCCAGTCGCTCCGCCGCGCGTGCCGCCCGCCTCATCCGCGGCACCGCCGGCTGCTGTGTCGAGCTGCGACGAGCTCTGGTATCGCCGCAATGCCATCTGGCACAGTCACGGCTACTGCTTCACAACGGCACGCGCGCGCCAGGTCTTCGATACGTCCTCGTGTTTCCGCGATCAGGCGGCGGCGCGGGCGGCGATGTCGCCGGCCAACCGAGCGACGGTCGATGCCTTGCAGGCGCGCGAGCGTGAGCTCCGCTGTCGGTGAGTGCGCCGCGGGCGTAACGTTGGTAGATGGCAGCCCGCGGGCATGGCACCACGATGGGGGTGGAGCGCCTCTTTCCAGCAGCCCGCGGAGAAAAAAATGACACCTGAGGAGATCATCGCGACGCTCGGCATGAAGCCCCACCCGGAGGGTGGTCACTACGTCGAGACGTGGCGGCACACGACCGTGGATGGCAGTCGTGGAGCAGGAACGGCGATCTACTTTCTTCTGCAGACGGGTGAGCGCTCGCACTGGCACCGCGTCGATGCCGCCGAGATCTGGCATTGGTATGCAGGCGCGCCACTCGAGCTATCGGTGTCGAGGGACGGCGAAGAGGTCGCGGTTGCGACACTCGGCAATGACCTCGCATCGGGCGCGCGGCCGCAGGTGGTGGTGCCGGCGGGCGTGTGGCAGAGCGCGGTGAGCCTCGGCGCGTGGACGCTGATCGGCTGCACCGTCAGCCCGGCTTTCGAGTTCAGCGGTTTCGAGATGGCGCCGCCCGAGTGGGCGCCGCGCGGTGCGCAAGATTGAAGCGCCTGCGTGCCTACTTCAGCGCAATCTGGCGCGTGACGCGAAGCGCCTCGTCGATCGTCTCGGCGTTGAGCGTCGCCTCGCTGTAGCCGGCGGGCGTAAAGGCATAGACGCCGCGCTTCCAGGACCACGCGCCGCGATAGTGCTCACCGCGGCGCACGATAATTCCGACCGGGCTCGCGGCTTCGGCAGCGCAGCCGGCTGCGCTGAGATCCGCGTCAGTGCCGAGCGCGACCAGAAGCTGTTCTTCCATGACGGCGGCGGACATCTCTGTTGGCTCCAGAAAAAGCGAATGCGCCTGGCGGCAATGAAATGCCCGCGCCATGCGTCTCTCCGGCGCGGCATTTCCGCTGAGGCGCCGAATATTTCAAATTTGCCGGAATTACGCTTTCAATGCCATGCTTTACGGAAGTTAATATGATCCATCGGTCAATGACGATGCGCGCATTTTATCGATTTGCTTAAGGCGCGGGAAACCATGGCCCGCGCGGTGCGGATTGCGCAGCCTCAACTCTCAGTAGCTTTTGAAAGCGGCGGGAGACCTCAAGCCCGGTTGCCGGCCTCGTTGGCCTGGACCGGGCGGCCGAGAGCGCCGAGCACGGTCGCGACGATGCCGGCGGCACCGAGGCCCGCCTGCTCGTACATGCGCTCGGGCTTGTCGTGGTCGATGAAGCTATCGGGCAGCACCATCGGGCGCACTTTGATGCCGCTGTCGAGCAACCCCGCGGTTGCGAGGAACTGCAGGACCTGGCTGGCGAAGCCGCCGATAGAGCCTTCCTCGATCGTGATCAGCACCTCGTGATTGCGCGCGAGACGGCGCACGAGATCCTCGTCGAGGGGCTTCGCGAAGCGCGCATCCGCAACCGTGGTCGAGAGACCGAGGGCTGCGAGCTGATCGGCGGCCTTGAGGCTCTCGGCGAGGCGCGTGCCGAGCGAAAGGATCGCAACGGCCGAGCCCTCGCGGACGATGCGGCCCTTGCCGATCTCGAGCGGCACGCCGACGTCGGGAAGGTCGACGCCGACGCCCTCGCCGCGCGGATAGCGGAACGCGCTCGGGCGATCATCGATGGCGACCGCGGTCGCGACCATGTGGCGAAGCTCGGCTTCGTCGGCGGCGGCCATGATCACGAAGTTCGGGAGGCAGCCGAGATAGGCCAGATCGAAGGCGCCGGCATGCGTCGGGCCGTCAGCGCCGACGAGGCCCGCGCGATCGAGCGCGAAGCGGACGGGCAGCCGCTGGATCGCGACGTCGTGCACGACCTGGTCATAGGCGCGCTGGAGGAAGGTCGAATAGATGGCGCAGAAGGGCTTGTAGCCTTCGGTCGCGAGGCCGGCAGCGAAGGTCACGCCGTGCTGCTCGGCAATGCCGACGTCGAACGTGCGCTCGGGGAACTCCTTGCCGAAAAGATCGAGGCCGGTGCCCGAAGGCATTGCGGCCGTGACGGCGACGATCTTCGGATCCTTGCGGGCCTCGGTAATGAGGCTGTCCGCGAAGACCTTGGTGTAGCTCGGCGCGTTCGGCTTGACCTTCACTTGCGCGCCGGTGACGACGTTGAACTTGTTGACGCCGTGATACTTGTCGTCCGAGGCCTCGGCCGGCGGATAGCCCTTGCCCTTCTTCGTCACGACATGGACGAGGATGGGGCCGTGGTCGGCCTCGCGCACGTTCTTCAGAACAGGAAGCAGCACATTGAGGTCGTGTCCGTCGATCGGGCCGACGTAGTAGAAGCCGAGCTCCTCGAAGAGGGTGCCGCCGGTCCAGTAGGTGCGCGTGTATTCCTCGACGCGAGCAGCGCGCAGCTCCCACTGCTTGGGGAGCCGCTTCGCAAGCTGCTTCATGGCCTCGCGCAGATGCAGGTACGTGCCGCTCGAGGTGATGCGCGCAAGGTAGGTCGAGAGTGCGCCGACGGGTGGCGCGATCGACATGTCGTTGTCGTTGAGGATGACGATAAGGCGCTCGTTGCGGCCGCCTGCATTGTTCATGGCCTCGTAGGCCATGCCGGCGCTCATGGCGCCATCGCCGATCACGCAGACGACGTTGTTGTTGCCGCCTTCGAGGTCACGCGCGACGGCCATGCCGAGGCCGGCCGAGATCGAGGTCGAGGAGTGGGCGGCGCCGAAGGGGTCGTATTCACTTTCGGCGCGCTTGGTGAAACCGGAGAGGCCGCCACCCTGGCGGAGCGTGCGGATGCGGTCGCGACGGCCGGTGAGGATCTTGTGCGGATAGGCCTGATGGCCGACGTCCCAGATGAGGCGGTCGCGGGGCGTATCGAAGATGTAGTGGAGGGCGACGGTCAGCTCGACCACGCCGAGGCCGGCGCCGAGGTGGCCGCCCGTGACCGAGACCGCATCGATGGTCTCGTGGCGCAATTCATCGGCCAGTTGTCGAAGGTCTTTCTCCGGCAAGCGACGCAGCTCGTCGGGGGTGTGGACCTGGTCCAGAAGGGGTGTCTTGCTTGGCGTTTCGGACATTAAATTCCCCGCTCAGGATCTAGGGCCTGGGCGCCTCGTTATCACGCCACAGAACGTAGCAGAAGGTGCGGACAATACACGAACAAAAGACGATCCTAAGCCAGCAGTAAGCCCATGCGAAGGCGCCAAAGGTCGCAATTGACGGCGCAATACGGCCGCCGGGCGCCGAAGACGGGGTTCCGCCGGGCGATCCGAGCAGGAAAAGGTCTGCCTGTTCAGCTCGGCGGGGGGAGAAATACGCAGATCACGCGCATCTGGCCGTCCCAGCTCTTGCGCATGCAGACGTGCATCTTGTTGTCCTTGGACTCGCGTCTCGTCATCGAGGAGGGCACGATGCCCGTGCCGTGCTTAGTGGTGACTACCAGCGTGTCACCCTCGCGGAACTCAGCTTGATCGACCGGCGCGCAATCGATGCCACTGCAGCATTCGATCGGATACCAGTCATGTGCGCTCGCAGGCGCGGGGATCATCAGAACCGGGAGAACTGCTAGTCCAAGTCCGAGTCGCATGGTGACCTCTCGGGTTATTTTTTCACCGTGCTCCCTCCCAATAGCGTCCGCTTTTCTCGATAAGTTCCCTCGTGCGTCTTGCCCGGGGGACAAGACCATGCTGCCAGTAGCGGCGAGATGATGCCGCCAGTTGCAGCGCAGCGTGCTCATTTTCTCGTGATTCAGCGCGAGCAAGTACCTGCCGCAGACCTATCCCCAGGCATTTGCCGCGAAATTTCTTGGCAGCCTGCCCGAGGATTGCGCGCACGACGCTCAGCGCGCGGACGGTGTGTCCGGTCCGCACCAAATAATTATTGCTGTCGGGGTCGGCCCAGCGAGGGCCGTAAGGGCACGGCCGACGTGGCGTTGCCGCGTGAGCCTCAGGTGTCCTTGTCGGGATCGAGGGGCGTTGTGCCCTTGGGCGTGCCGTCGCCAGCGAAGGTGAGCTTCTCGACCTTGGCCTCGGCTTGCTTGAGGAGGCGATCGCAATGCTCTTTGAGTGCCTCGCCGCGCTCGTAGATGTTGATCGATTCCTCGAGCTCCACGTCGCCCCGCTCGAGGCGGCCGACGATGGCCTCGAGCTCCTTGAGCGCGCGCTCGAACGTCATCTCGCGAATGTCGGTGTGCCGCGCTTGCGGCTTGGCCGTCTGCATCTTGTTGGTCTCCCGGGGCTGGAACGCTACGAGCCAGCGTCCATCAGACCCTTGACGTGAACCGCGACCGAGCGCGCGAGGCCGGTCAGATTGTAGCCCCCCTCGAGCATCGAGACGAGGCGGCCCCCGGCCTGGCGGCGAGCCACTTCGGCGAGAGCCCCGGTCGCCCAGGCAAAATCGCTCTCGACGAGCTGCAGGTTTGCCAGCGGGTCGTCGCGATGGGCATCGAAACCCGCGGAAATCAGCACGAGGTCCGGGCCGAAGTTCCGCAAGGCCGGCAATATGCGCGATTCCATCGCCTCGCGGAATGGCTCGCCGCCATCGCCCGGCCGGAGCGGGGCATTGAAGATGTTGCCGACGCCGGTCTCGGCGAGTGCGCCGGTGCCGGGATAGAGCGGCATCTGGTGCGTCGAGGCGAAGAAAAGATCCTTGTCGCTCCAGAAGATGTCCTGCGTGCCATTGCCATGATGGACGTCGAAGTCGACGACCGCGATGCGCTCGGCACCGTGCTTCCTGCGGGCGTACATGCCGGCGATGGCGATGTTGTTGAAGATGCAGAAGCCCATGGCGCGTGCCGTCTCGGCATGATGGCCGCAAGGGCGCACCTGGCAGAAGGCGTTGGCGACGCCGGAAGACTTGTCGAGCACGGCATCCACGGCGTGCAATCCGGCACCGACGGCCCGGAGCGCGGCTTCCCACGAGCCCGACGAAAGGAGTGTGTCGCCGTCGAGATGGACGGGACCTTCACCGGGCGCGGGGCGAAGCTGCTTGATGGCGTCGATGTAGCTCTGGGGGTGCGCCAGCGCGATCCATTCCTCGACATCGTCGCGCAGCGGCGCCTCCTCGCGCTTCAGCGTCTGGAAGATGTCGTGCGCGAGCACTTTGTCGATGGCGCGCATCCGGTCAGGGCGCTCGGGATGGCCGGGGCCCGTGTCGTGCTCGAGGAAAACCGGATGTGTCAGCAGCAGCGTGGTCATGTCGGCGATGGTCTCGCTTGGAAGTAGGGGCCTCGGTTTCAGGATCCCGGCAGCTTGAAGAAGGGCGCCGCCACCAGGATCTTGTTCTCCTGCTTGAGCAGCGCGCCGAGCTCCTGAGAGCGCTTCACGTAGTCGAGCCACTCGGGGTCGGCCCAGAGCGCGGCGCGGCGCGCCGTGCGATCGGCCAGATCCTTGTAGACCCACACGTGCACGTAGGAGTTCACGTCGCCGACCTCGGTGGTCGCATAGAGCACGGGCTGGCCGAGATGGCGGGTCTGCGGCTTGAGGCCGTACTGCTCATACTGGGCCAGATGGGCACGGACCATGCCGGCTTTCAAGGTGTAGGTGCGGTGATCGAAGATCATGAGGGCTCTCGCGCGCTCGAGGGGTATGCGCGCATAGCCTAGAGGGAAGCAGGGCGCTATGGAAGGCGGGCCGGGTATGCTGCAGATGGGCACGTTGCGGCGAGGGGCGCGAGCGGCCTAAAGTCGGCCTCGACCAGCTACGTTTTGGAGTGAAGAGAATGACCTCAAGCCGCCCCAAGGCCGTCCCGACGGTGCTCATCGACAACGAGCGCGTGATCACGACGCGGTGGGATTTTGCCCCTGGCGCCGAGACGGGCTGGCACCGCCATGGCCATGACTATGTGGTGCTGCCGGTGACGGACGGGGCGCTCAAGCTCGAGGAGCCGGGCGGGACCGAGCGCGTCGTGCCGCTGACCAACGGCGTGCCGTACTACCGCGGCGAAGGCGTCGAGCACAATGTGATCAACCCCACGAGCCACGACGTCGCGTTCATCGAAGTCGAGATCAAGAAGGGGTAGCGGCTCAGTTGCTGGAGCCGCCCGTGTCGTCCGCTGCCTTGTCGGAGAACTGGGTCTTGCCCTGGAAGCCGGCCCGGACCTCGCCGAAGAACTTCGGATCGTCGCCGGCCATCAGGCTCGGATTGCACTGCGGCGCGCAATTGTACGTCTCACGCTTCAGGCCGCGATAGAGGCTGACCTGGCTCGTGCCGTCGCGCACCACGACGACGCGCTGGTCCTGGATGACGTTGCGGTCTGAGTCGAGGGCGATCACGTTCGTGATGCCGAACGTCTTGCCGGTCACGACCAGCAGGTTCGGGGTCTGCACGGTCACGTCGGCGATGCTCGGATTGCCGATGATGATCGAGGCAACCGGGCGCGGGATCCGCAGGAGCTGCGACTGGTCGTACTTGACGACGAGATCGCCGGCGACGGCGGTCGGGGCCAGCGCGGCAAGCGCCAATCCGGCAAGAGCAATACGGGTGACGGCTTTGGCAGTCATCAGGGGCCATCCTCGGCGAGCGGGGTGGAGCAATTCTTGCCGAGTTAGCCACCAATTGGTGAAGGAAAGGCAAACGGCCGGCTTGGAATAGCCCGCTGCTGCCCACCGAGGACGATCAGCGGGCCTTAACTTCATTCCCGCCAACGCGGTGGTCCTTCAGGACTTCCGGTTTGAAGGCGACGCCGTGGCCCGGCGCCTCGCCCGGCTTGAGCACGCCGTCCCTGGGTATGGCGGGGCTCACCCAGAGATCGTCGTTCCAATCCATGTACTCGAGGTAGTTGGCATTCGGGATCGACGCCATCACGTGCACGGTCAACTCATGGAAGAGGTGCGGTGCGATCTGGATGCCCCACGTGTCGGCAATGGCCGCGATCTTGCGGAGCTCGGTGAGGCCGCCGCGCATGGGATCGGGCTGGAGAATGGGTGACGAGGGCGTCGTGAAGAACGGGCGCAGGTCATAGCGCGTGAAGTGGCTCTCGCCGCCGACGACACGCGTCTTCAGTGCGGCTGCAACTCGCTGGTAGCCGGAAAAGTCCTCGCACACGACGGGCTCTTCGAGCCAATAGGGATCGGCCTCGTCGATGTGATGGCCCGCCTGGATGGCGGTGTCGGCCGTCCAACCCATATTGACGTCGATCATGATCTCGATGCCGGGGCCGAGCGCTTCGCGCATGGCGTGGACATTGCGCACGTCCTCGCGCCAGGGGCGGAGATGCGCAACCTGCATCTTGATGGCCTTCATGCCCATGCCGACGAAGTACTTCGCGCGATCGATCATGCCGTCGCGGCCGAGCCCGCGCCAGCAGCCGGAGCCGTACGCGGGAACCGACGCGCGTGCGTTGCCCCAGAGCCGATGCAGCGGCAGGCCGGCACGCTTGCCGACGATATCCCAGAGCGCGATGTCCACGGCCGACATGGCGAAGATCGCAACGCCCGCACGCCCGACGCGGTACGTGCTCTTCCAGAGCGACTGCCAGATGCCCTCGACCTCGGTTGCGTCACGGCCGAGGATCCTCGGTGCGATCATCTCCTCGAGACAGGCTGCGATGGTCGCGGAGCCGTCGCCGAGAATGTGCAGATAGCCCAGGCCGGTGAGACCGCCCTTCGTCGCGATCTCGACCACCACGAACTGGCGCGGCGTCGGATCGACGATGCCGGCTGCGGGTGGGCCGTCGCGCCAGGGTACGCTGAGCAGCGTGGTCTTCAGGGCGGTGATGGTCGTGTCGGTCATGCGTGCGCGCTCTCTCACATCTTGAGGAGGATCTTGGCCGAGGCGACTTTGCCGGCAGCGAGTTCGGCGAAGGCGGTGCCACCTTCGGAGAGGGGCCGCGCCTCTGTCCAATCAATGGGGCCGAAGATGCCCGCGGCGAGGCCTGCGAGCGTCTCGCGGAACTCGACGGGCGTGTAGCAGTACGAGCCGATGAAGGTCACTTCCTGCAGCGTGAGCTTGCGCACGTCGATGCCGCCCTCGGCCGAGCCGAGGCCGATGTGGACGATCGCGCCGCCCGGTGCGACGAGACGGCAGGCTTCGCTGCGCGAGGCCGTGCCGCCATAGGCATCGAGCACGAGATCCATGGAAGCCGCTGCCGGTGGAGTACTAGCGGGGTCGTACGCGCCGAAGCGGCCCTTGCTCTCGAGGCGCACGCGGCGGATGGCGCTCGTCTCGGCAATGAGGATGTTGCGCGCACCGCGGGATTCGAGCACCTGAGCGACGCAGAGGCCGATGGCACCGCCGCCGATGACGGCAACGCGCGCGGCGGCAAGCGGCATGTGAAGCGCCCGCTCGCCGAGATTGACGGCGTGATAGCCGACCGCGAGCGGCTCGGTGAGGGCTGCGATGTCGGTCGCGAGGCCTTCGGGAATGGGAACGAGGTTCTGCTCAGGCGCGCGGACCAACTCGGCGAAGGCGCCTGCGCGCGGCATCATGGACATGATCTGGCGCGAGCGGCAGACATGGGGCCGGCCACCCCGGCAGGCATCGCACGTGCCGCACGTCACCAGTGGATTGAGCGCGACGCGTCTGCCTTTGTAGGCGCCCGAGGTTGCGACGCCTGCCGCCTCGTGGCCGAGGATCTGCGGTGGTGGGCGGCGCTCGTCGTGGCCGAGATAGGCGTGCATGTCCGAGCCGCAGATGCCGCAGACGTCGACCTTCACGACGACGTCCTCATTGGCCTGCGGATCGGGCTCATCCCGGAAGACCAGCGTCTTCGGACCGGTATAGACCAGCGCTTTCATGGGCGTGCCTCCCGGGGCAAGCCGGCACGCCTCTTGTTTTCGAATTGCGGGCGCGCCGGCGCAGTAGAGCTTTTTAGAGCTTGAAGGGCACGACCTTCTGCTGCTGCGTGCCGAGACCCTCGATCGTGAGCTTCATCACGTCGCCGGCCTTGAGGAAGGTCGGTGGCTTCATGCCGAGGCCGACGCCCGGCGGCGTGCCCGTGGTCACGACGTCACCCGGCTCGAGCACCATGAACTGCGAGAGATAGTGCAGGATGAAGTCGCACTTGAAGATCATCGTATTCGTGGAGCCGGACTGCGCGCGCTTGCCGTTGAGATCGAGCGACATGGTGAGGTTGTTCACGTCCTTGACCTCGTCGGCCGTGACGAGCCAAGGGCCGAGCGGGCCGAACGTCTCGGCGCACTTGCCCTTCATCCACTGGCCGCCGCGCTCCATCTGGAAGGCGCGCTCGGAGACGTCGTTGCAGATGGTGTAGCCGGCGATGTGGCTCTTGGCGTCCTTGAGATCGACATAGCGCGCGCGCTTGCCGACGACGAAGGCGATCTCGAGCTCCCAGTCGAGCTTGGTCGAGTCGCGCGGGATCATCACGTCGTCATTGGGTCCGCAGATGCAGTTCGTGAGCTTGTAGAAAACGATCGGCTCGGCAGGAATGGGCTGGCCGGCCTCCTTGGCGTGGTCGGCATAGTTTAGGCCGATGGCGAGGAAGTTCTTCACGTTGCCGACCGGCGCGCCGAGGCGCACGCCGGCGGGTGCTGCCGGCAGCGAGGCGGGATCGAGGGCGCGCAGCTTGGCGAGGCCCGCGTCGCTCAGCGTGCTGCCGTCGATGTCCTTCACGTGACCCGAAAGATCCCGGATCGTGCCGTCGGAACCGACAAGGCCGGGCTTCTCGGCGCCGTGCGCACCGAAGCGAACGAGCTTCATGGGCTTTCACTCCTCTGAGGGATTTTTGATTGGGCTCCGCATGCGTAGGGCGCAGGCGGGGTCCTGTCCAGAGCCATTGCCACCCGATGGCAAGCCTGCTCAGATGCGCTAGTGTGATGATCGAGAAATTCGCCACAGACCGCGGCCAGGCATCGAGCGAATTTCTCGATCTGAATCACACTAGCAAGATCATGTTCCTAGTGTCCCTATTGATTCCGAAGTTCGCACGGGACCCAGCATCGAGGCGTGGCGAACTTCGGAATCGGGACACGAGGGCCCAATTTCCCACCGAGGAGACACAACGATGAAGAACCCCTTCGATCTCAAGGGTCAGGTCGCGCTGATCACCGGCTCGAGCCGTGGCATCGGCCGTTCCATTGCCGAGATCATGGCGGGGCTTGGGGCCAAGGTGGTCGTTTCGAGCCGCAAGGCGGACGCCTGCGAGGAGGTTGCGACGGCCATCCGCAAGGACGGCGGCGACGCGCACGTCATTCCCTGCAACATCGGCCGGCGCGAGGAGGTCGAGATGCTCGTCAAGGGCACGCTCGACAAGTACGGCAAGATCGACGCGCTCGTGTGCAATGCCGCGGTGAACCCGTACTACGGCCCGCTCGGTGGCATCTCCGACGAGCAGTTCGACAAGATCATGGCGACCAACATCAAGTCGAACCTCTGGCTCGCCAATCTCGCGATCCCCGGTATGGCCGAGCGCGGCGGCGGCACGGTGACCATCATCTCTTCGATCGGCGGTATTCGCGGCTCGAGCATCCTCGGCGCGTACGGCATCTCGAAAGCCGCCGATTTCGCACTCGCACGCGCGCTCGCCGTCGAGTGGGGGCCGAAGAACATCCGCGTGAACTGCATTGCCCCGGGCCTCGTGAAGACCGACTTCGCAAAGGCACTGTGGGAGGACGAGGCGAACCTCGAGCGCCGTCTCGTCACGACACCGCTGCGCCGCATCGGCGAGCCCGATGACATCGGCGGTATCGCGGCGTTCCTGGCGGCGCCGGCGGGTGCCTTCATCACCGGTCAGGTGATCGTCGCCGATGGCGGCGTGACGATCGGCTCCTGAGGCCCGGAACCGGGGTTTGCAGCGCTGGACAAGCGCATCCTGACAGGCCACTGTCGGGAGAAGAAAATCCGTTCTGCAACGACAGGGCGGAAACACCACAAAGCCCGGCCGCGGCGCCTTTGGCCACCGCGACGGGCGCTCCGTCTGTAGTCGAACAAAAATCCCGCACAAAAGCGGGAAGCATCAAGGGAGGACTTGTTATGACCCGTCGCCGGGTAGTTGCTGCTATTGCTGCTTTTGGATTGCTTCCGGCTGTATTCTCATTTCATGCGCCAGCCTATGCACAGGCCTATCCCGCAAAGCCCATCACGCTGATCGTGCCGTGGCCCGCAGGTGGCTCGACCGACATTTCCATGCGCGCGATCGCGAAAGGCGCCGAGAAGCATCTCGGCCAGCCCGTCATCGTCGACAACAAAGGCGGCGCCTCGGGCACGCTCGGGCCCGCGACCATGGCGGCCACGGCGAAGCCTGACGGCTACACCATCTCGCAGATCCCCATCACGATCTTCCGCTTGCCGCTCATGAAGAACCAGAAGGTCTCGTGGAACCCCGACACGGACTTCACGTACATCGTCCATCTGACGGGCTACGCCTTTGCCGTCGGCGTCAGAGGCGAGAGTCCGTTCAAGAAGTGGCAGGACGTGGTCGACTTCGCCAAAGCCAATCCCGGCAAGGTCTCCTACGGCACGCCGGGGGCCGGCACCTCGCTTCACATCGGCATGGAGCTCATTGCCGGCCAGTCCGGCATCCAGCTCACGCATGTGCCCTTCAAGGGAGATGGTGAGCAGCGCGCTGCCGTTCTCGGCGGGCACATCGATATGGCGGTTGGCGGCAGCGGGCTCGTGCCCTTCGTGGCCGACGGCACCATGCGCGCGCTCATGATCTGGACCAAGGAGCGCGCCAAGGCGTGGCCGGATGTGCCGACGCTGAAGGATCTGGGCTATCCCTGGGTCTTCGACAGCCCGTTCGGTATCGCCGGCCCGAAGGGGATGGATCCCAAGCACGTTCAGATCTTGCACGATGCCTTCAAGAAGTCGCTGGACGATCCGGAGACGCTCGCGGTCCTCGACAAGTTCTTCATGGTCCCGAACTACGCCGACCAGAAAGGATATCTGGAGATTATCAAGCAGACGACTGCCTACGAAAAGCAGGCTCTGGAGCGAATTGGACTTGCCAAGTAGCGCCGCGATCGGGCATTGGGCCCTTATCACGTTTTCGAGAGCAAGGCCGTCTATGAGCAGGCGGCCGGCGGCGGCGCCGCAAGAATTCGCAAACCGGAGGAAACGCATGAGGATCAGGAATATTGTCACATCGACGCTGGCGGCTGCCGTCGTCGCAGCCACGGCGACGATGGCCGCGGCGCAGAGCTACCCGACCAAGCCGATCACGATGATCGTGCCCTGGCCGGCAGGTGGCTCGACCGACGTCGCCATGCGCGCGATCGCGGAAGGCGCCTCGAAGATCCTCGGCCAGCCGATCGTCGTCGACAACAAGGCCGGCGCCTCCGGCACGCTCGGGCCCGCGACGATGGCCGCGACCGCGAAGCCCGACGGCTACACCGTCGCGCAGATGCCGATCACGGTCATGCGCCTGCCGCTCATGCAGAAAGTGAGCTGGGATGCCGAGAAGAGCTTCACCTACATCATCCACCTGACCGGCTACACGTTCGGCATCACGGCCAAGGCCGACGGACAGTTCAAGACGTGGCAGGACGTCGTCACCTATGCCAAGGCCAATCCGGGCAAGGTGACGTACGCGACGCCGGGCTCCGGCACCTCGCTCCACATCGGTATGGAGCAGATCGCGGAAGCCGCGGGCATCAAGCTGACGCAGGTTCCCTTCAAGGGCGGCGCGGAGACCAACGCGGCGGTCCTCGGCGGACACACGATGCTGCAAGCGGACTCGACGGCGTGGAAGCCGCTCGTCGATGCCGGCCAGCTCCGCCTCCTCGCAATCTGGACGGCCGATCGCAGCAAGATCTGGAAGGACACGCCGACGCTCAAGGAGCTCGGCTATCCCTTCGTCTTCGATAGCCCGTTCGGTCTCGCCGGTCCCAAGGGCATCGATCCGAAGATCGTGCAGATCCTGCACGATGCTTTCAAGAAGTCGCTCGAGGATCCGGCGACCATCGCTGCGCTCGAGCGCTACGACATGGTCCCGCGCTACATGAATACGGCCGACTACAACACGTTCGTGAAGCAGGTCATCGAGCAGGAGACCGCGGCGCTCAGCAAGATCGGCCTTCTCAAGAAGGACTGATCGCTCTCAATCCCCTCTCCCCGTTCTTACGGGGAGAGGGTTAGGGTGAGGGGCGGCGGCATACGCCGACGTCTACGATTGCGCCGCCCCTCACCCCGACCCTCTCCCCATTGAAGACAATGGGGAGAGGGGGAAGAAGTCGGGCACGGCCCAACAGAGAAGAACATCGGGAGGAGACGATTTCGTTGCTGCGTAATGCTCAGCTGTGGGGAGGGCTTTTCTGGCTCGCCTTCGGCCTCTTCATCGCCTTCCAGGGCTACGAGCTCGGCCTCGGACAGGCACGCGAACCGGGCTCCGGCTTCGCGATCTTCTGGCTCGGCCTGATGATGGCGGCCTTCGCCACCTCGATCGTCTTCAGCGCCATCAAGAACGGCAGCGAGGACATCGCGAGCCTGTGGCGCGACACGCGCTGGCCCAAGGTGCTGCTGATCATCGTGATGCTGCTCGTCTTCGGCTTCCTCTTCGAGACGATCGGCTTCGTCATCTGCTCGCTCGTCCTGTTGCTCGTGCTCATGCGCGTCGTGGACCCCGTGCCCTGGCCGACGGCGTTGCTCGTCTCGTTCGGTGCCACGTTCGGCATGTGGTACTGCCTGAACAAGCTATTGATGATCCAGCTTCCCAATGGGTGGCTGAGCCCCTGGCTCGGTTGAGGAGCGCCCCATGGAAATCCTTTCGGCGCTCGGCCACGGCTTCGCAGTAGCGCTTCAGCCCATCAATCTGATGGCCTGCTTCTTCGGCGTGTTCATCGGCACGCTCGTCGGCGTGCTCCCCGGCATCGGGCCGGTCTCGGCCATGGCGCTGCTGCTGCCGGTCACGCTCTCGGGCTCGCCTGAAGCCGGCATCATCATGATGGCCGGCATCTACTACGGTTCCATGTACGGCGGCTCCACGACCTCGATCCTGGTCAACATCCCGGGCGAGGCGGCCTCCGTCATCACCTGCCTCGACGGCCACCAGATGGCCAAGAACGGCCGCGCCGGCCCCGCGCTCGGCATTGCCGCGATCGGCTCGTTCGTCGCCGGCACGTTCGCCATCGTGGCGCTGATGCTGGTGGCCCCCTGGCTCGCCAAGTTCGCCATTGCTTTCGGTCCGCCCGAGTATTTCAGCCTCATGGTGCTCGGCCTGACGGTCCTCGCCTTCCTCACGCAGGGCTCCATGGCGAAGTCCCTGCTCATGGCCTGCGTCGGCGTCACGCTCGGCCTCGTCGGCATCGACCAGATCACGGCGGCACCGCGCCTCACCTTCGATCGCCTCGAGCTGCTCGATGGCGTCGGCCTCATTCCGGTGGTCATGGGCCTCTTCGGCGTCGCCGAGATCCTCGCCAACATCGAGCGCAGCGTACAGCGCGAGGTCGTCTCCGCGCGCATCGGCAGCCTTTGGCCCACCCTTCAGGATTGGGCCTACTCGAAATGGGCGATCGCGCGCGGCACCATCTTGGGCTTCTTCCTCGGCATTCTGCCCGGCGGCGGCGCGGTCATCTCCTCGTTTGCCTCGTACGCGCTCGAGCGCCGGCTCTCCAAGCGCCCCGAGATGTTCGGCAAGGGTGCCATCGAGGGCGTCGCAGGGCCTGAAGCGGCGAACAATTCGGCGGCCGGCGGCGCGTTCATTCCCCTGCTCACGCTCGGCATTCCGCCGAATGTGGTGATGGCGCTGCTGCTCGGTGCCTTCATCATCCACGGCATTCAGCCGGGCCCGCTCCTCATCACGCAGAACCCGGGGATCTTCTGGGGCATCGTTGCCAGCATGTACATCGGCAACATCATGCTGCTGATCCTGAACTTCCCGCTGATCGGCATGTGGGTGCAGGTGCTGAAGGTGCCCTACAAGCTGCTCTTCCCGCTGATCCTGATGTTCTGCATCGTCGGTGTGTTCAGCTCGGGCAGTGCCGTCTTCGACGTGTTCGTCATGACGG
The DNA here is from genome assembly GCF_900117415.1 of Hyphomicrobium sp. CS1BSMeth3. Classification (GTDB taxonomy): domain Bacteria; phylum Pseudomonadota; class Alphaproteobacteria; order Rhizobiales; family Hyphomicrobiaceae. The sequence goes on along the minus strand of NZ_FPEI01000004.1, from coordinate 242,280 downwards.
TCTTCGGTCTCATCGGCTATCTCATGCGCAAGTTCGGCTATGAGCCGGCGCCGCTGGTGCTCGCCTTCGTGCTCGGGCCCATGGTCGAGAACAACCTCAGGAAGTCGCTCATCCTCTCGCAGGGCGATTTCTCGGTCTTCATCGAGCGGCCGATCTCGCTCGCCTGCCTGATCGTGGCAGCGGCGATGATCCTGGCGCCGCTCCTGCCGGTGCTTCGTGCAAAGCGGGAGGCCGTGGCGCTCGATCAGGAGTAAGCGCGCGGGCGTCCGCGGTATTGCGGGCGCCCTATTGCTGCGGGATTTTGCGGACGGCAGACAGCGCCCCTGCTGGCGCAACATGTCTGCATAGCCGCCCTCGCCATAGTACCACGGCGGAGGGAGACACCTCTTTCCTGCAGGCCGGGACTTGGCGCAAGATGTCCGCAGGGCCGCCCTCGCCATAGCACCACGGTGGAGGGTGACGCCTCTTTCCTGCAGGCGAGGGCAAGAAAAACAATGCGCATCACCGTCGTCCAGACCAACTCCATCCACGACAAGGCGAAGAACATCGCCCAGGCCCTCGACCTCATGACGCGGGCCGTCGAGACGGACCGGCCGGATGTGCTGGTGCTTCCCGAGGTGTGGAACTGGCGCGGCGGCACGACGGCCACCAAGATCGCCAATGCCGACCGCATTCCCGGCGGCGAGGCCTACGAAGCCATCCAGGCTTTTGCCCGTACGCACAAGGTGTGGGTGCACGGCGGCAGCATGATCGAGCTGATCCCCGGCGGCAGTCAGGTCTACAACACGACCTGCGTGTTCGATCGCTCGGGGACCGAGGTCGCGCGCTATCGCAAGATCCACATGTTCGACATCACCGCGCCGGACGGCACGCCCTACAACGAAAGCGCGACCGTGAAGGCCGGCACGGACGTCGTGCTCTACGACCTCGAAGGCTTCAAGGTCGGCTGCACCATCTGCTACGACATGCGCTTCGCCGAGCTCTACCTCGCGCTCGCCAAGGCCGGCGCCGACATCATCATGGTGCCCTCATCTTTCACGCTGCAGACGGGCAAGGACCACTGGGAGGTTCTGCTGCGGGCGCGGGCCATCGAGACACAGACGTACATCGTGGCGCCTGGGCAGTACGGCCCCTTCGTCGATGGCAGTGGTGCGACGCGGCTCTCGTACGGCCACAGCCTGATCGCCGATCCCTGGGGGCACGTGATCGCCAAGGTGTCCGATGGCACCGGCTACGCGACCGCCAACATCGAGCGCGATCAGATCACGCGCGTGCGCGGCCTGATCCCCGTCGCGAGCCACCGGCGGCTTTAGACTTCCGCGCCAAAATTGTTGCCCTGATGCATCGTGTCCGCACGCGGATATTCCGCGACGCCCGGCGTTAACCTTTTGTTAACCGCATCAGCTCTCATTACGTAATCGTTAATTTCGCCGGAAACCCCGGCCGTGACGCGTATCTCATCAGAGCGCCCCCGGTTGGAGGTGAGCCATGGCGACGATACTCGATTTTCCCGAGATGCATGTGGCCCCGCGCAGGCGGCCGATGCGCCGTAGCAAAGCCCCGGGCGAGGTCATCCTCTTCCCGGGTGTGCGCTACGAGCGCTGGGACGATGCGCCCCGTGAGCCGGAAGCGCGGCAGCAAACCGTGGTCCGCGATCGTCTGCAGCTCGTCGAATAGTCGGACGGCGGGGCTCGCGTGCTGCGCCGAACGGCGCTCTTGCCTCATGTCTCGATCCTGGGCCAGATACGGCACCAGGCCATCCTGCTCGGTGGCCTTCCGATCCGTCATGGCAAGGTGACTGGGCAAGGAGTCCGATCGATGTCCGATGAAGCGGTGGTCGCGCAGCTTGGGCCCTATCAGGTCGAGCTCGAGGAAGGCCGGGCTTATTTGTGGTGCAAGTGCGGGCGCTCGTCCCGCCAGCCCTTTTGCGACTCGCAGGGCCACAAGGGGACGTCGATCCTCCCCGTCCGCTTCGTCGCCGAATCTTCGGGCACGTTCAATCTCTGCGGCTGCAAGAGCACGGACGACGAGCCCTTCTGCGACGGTACGCACAACATGCTCTGAGGCGCGCGCGCCTCAGGCTGTGACGGGTGCGGCACAGGATGCCCGTAGAATGGGCGTTCCCGGCCAAGTTGCAGTGCAACCGTGCTTTACTCCGCCGCGCCTTCCCCGCAGACTTTGTTTCCAGCCTTGGGGACGAGCCGATTTTCCTGGAGAAAACTACGACCGGAACGATACCGGCGGATCGAATCGTCTCCCATGGCCCGACCGTAGTAGCGCCGGCGCGCGCCCGATCGAGGTGAGAAGGGAGCGATCTCGTGTGATGATCGAGAAATTCGCCACATCTCGCGGCACGGCATCGAGCGAATTTCTCGCTCTGCATCACGCGAGCAACATTATGATCCTAGTGTCCCTTTTGCTTCCGAAGTTCGCTCGGGACACCAGCGTCGAAGCGGGGCGAACTTCGGAAGCGGGACACTAGGTGGAATATTTCCTCCAGCAGATCATCAACGGCGTTACGCTCGGCTCGATCTACGGCCTGATCGCCATCGGCTACACGATGGTCTTCGGCATCATTGGCATGGTGAACTTCGCCCACGGCGACCTCTTCATGGTCTCCACGTTCATCGCGCTCATCTTCTTCCTGCTGATGACCGCCGTGCTCGGCGTCGGATCGGTGGCCATGGCACTGCTGGTCGTCCTGTTCGCCAGCATGTTCCTGACCTCGCTCTGGAGCTGGGCCATCGAGCGCCTCGCCTATCGGCCGCTGCGCGGCTCCTTCCGCCTCGCGCCGCTCATTTCAGCGATCGGCATGTCGATCTTCCTTATGAACCTGGTGCAGCTCGCCCAGGGACCGCGCAACAAGCCGATCGCGCCCATGCTCAATGACGTCATCACGCTCAAGCAGGGCGCGGCTTACGCGGTCACGATCTCCTACAAGCAGATGATCATCATGCTGGTGACGGTCGCGCTGCTCACGGTCTTCTGGTGGGTGGTGCAGCACACGCCGCTTGGCCGCGCGCAGCGGGCCTGCGAGCAGGATCGGCGCATGGCGGCGCTCCTCGGCATCAACGTCAATCGCACCATCTCGATTACGTTCATCATGGGCGGCGCGCTCGCGGCCGTGGCCGGTGTCCTCTACCTCGTCTACTACGGCGTCGTGAACTTCGCCGACGGCTTCGTGCCGGGCATCAAGGCCTTTACGGCGGCCGTGCTCGGCGGCATCGGCTCGCTGCCGGGCGCCGTGCTCGGCGGCCTGCTGATCGGGCTCATCGAGGCCTTGTGGTCGGCCTATTTCTCGATCGACTACAAGGATGTCGCGGTCTTCTCGATCCTGGCGATCACACTCATCTTCATGCCCTCGGGCCTGCTCGGCAAACCCGAAGTCGAGAAGGTCTGAGCATCATGGCAGGCGGCGAGGCGCGCGGCGGACAGCATCAACCCATCGGCCTCCTGGCCGCAATCTGGGATAGCTGCAAGACGGCGCTGCTCGCGCTCGGCCTCTGCATTCCGATCGTGCTTCTGCGCACGGATCAGGATTTTTCCAATCAGCTCATCCTGGAGCCGCGCGTCGGGCTCACGCTGACGCTCGTCGGCATCGCGTTCGCCGCGCGCCTCGTGTGGCTGCTCGCTGCGAACTGGACGGCGCGCCGACCGACGCCCGTGACGCGCGTGCCGATCCTGGCCGGAATGAGCGTGAGCCCGGAGGCCGCGCGCCGCTTCGCGATCGGCGGGCTCATCTTCCTCTTTGCCTATCCCATGCTGTCGCTGGCGCTGGTCGGGCCGGCCGGCTCCATCAAGTGGATCGACAACTTCGGTATCCAGATCCTGATCTACGTGATGCTCGGCTGGGGCCTCAACATCGTCGTCGGGCTCGCCGGGCTGCTCGATCTCGGCTACGTCGCCTTCTACGCGGTCGGCGCCTACTCGTACGCGCTGCTCGCGTCGAACGATGTCGTGAAGGACTTCATGGCCGAGATGATCGGCCCGTGGTTCTGGCCGGCCTGGGGCTTCTGGCTGTGTCTGCCGGTGGCCGGCATTCTCGCCGCCTTCTGGGGCATCATCCTCGGCTTTCCAGTGCTGCGGCTGCGCGGCGACTATCTCGCCATTGTCACGCTTGCCTTCGGCGAGATCATCCGCCTCGTGCTCATCAACTGGGTCGACGTCACGGGCGGCTATGCCGGCATCTCGGGAATTCCGCGACCGAGTTTCTTCGGCCTTCCGTTCAACGCGTCAGATGAGGGCTTTGCCGCGACCGTCGGCATAGAATTCTCGCCGCTGCATCGCACGATCTTCCTCTTCTATCTGATCCTCGTGCTCGCGCTCATCACCAACGCCGTGACCATCCGCCTGCGCCGCCTGCCTGTCGGGCGCGCCTGGGAGGCACTGCGCGAGGACGAGATCGCCTGCCGCTCGCTCGGCATCAACACCACGAACACCAAGCTCACGGCCTTCGCGATCGGCGCTGGGTTCGGCGGCTTTGCAGGCGCGTTCTTCGCCGCGCGGCAGAACTTCATCAGCCCGGAAAGCTTCACCTTTCTCGAAAGCGCGGTGATCCTCGCGATCGTCGTGCTCGGCGGCATGGGCAGCCAGATCGGCGTCGCCATTGCTGCGATCGCCATGATCGGCGGCACCGAGCTGCTGCGCGAGCTCGACTGGCTGAAGCGCATCTTCGGCGCCGACTTCGATCCGACGCAGTACCGCATGCTGCTGTTCGGCCTCGCCATGGTGATCATCATGATCTGGCGGCCGCGCGGCCTCATCGCCAATCGCAAGCCGACACTGTTTCTCACCACACGCCGCGCCATCTCCGGCGATCTCGTCAAGGAGGGCCACGGCTGATGCGCTGGGAGACGGCGCCACTTCTCGAGATCGAGCATCTGACGATGCGCTTTGGCGGCCTCATTGCCGTCAACGACGTCTCCTTCGCCGCCGGCCGCGGCGACATCACCGCAATCATTGGACCGAACGGTGCCGGCAAGACGACGGTCTTCAATTGCATCACCGGCTTCTACAAGCCGACGTCCGGGCGCATGGTCATGAGCCACACGGGCAACGCGGCTGCCGACGAGGTCGCCGCGCTCACGCGCAGCGGCGCGCGCTTCAGGCGGTACGGGGAGAATGCGCTCTTCCTTCTGGAGCGGATGCCCGACTTCGAGATCGCGGCCAAGGCACGCGTCGCGCGCACGTTCCAGAACATCCGCCTCTTCACGGGCATGACGGCGCTCGAGAACCTGATCGTCGCCCAGCACAATACGCTCATGGAGGCCTCGGGCTGGACCGTGCTCGGTCTCATCGGCCTGCCGCGCTACACGCGCGCCGAGCACGCGGCGATCGAGCGCGCGCGCTACTGGCTCGATCTCATCGGCCTCACGGCACGCGCCGACGACTCGGCCGGCAGCCTGCCCTATGGTGACCAGCGGCGCCTCGAGATCGCACGCGCCATGTGCAGCGATCCGCTGCTGCTCTGTCTCGACGAGCCCGCGGCCGGCCTCAATCCGCGCGAGAGCGCCGAGCTCAACAAGCTGCTCAAGACCATCCAGCGGGAGCACGGTACATCGATCCTGCTCATCGAGCACGACATGTCGGTGGTCATGGGGATTTCGGACCACGTGGTCGTGCTGGAGTATGGGATCAAGATTTCCGACGGGACGCCTGAGCACGTGCGCAATGATCCGAAAGTCATTGCCGCCTATCTCGGCGTCGAGGATGACGAGGTCGAGGCCGTCGCCAAGGGAGAGCTGCCATGAGCAATACTCTCCTCCGCGTTAGTGGCGTCAAAAGCTTCTACGGCAGCATCATGGCGCTGAAGGGCGTCGACATCGAGATTGCGGAAGGCGAGATCGTCTCGCTGATCGGCGCCAACGGTGCCGGCAAGTCGACGCTGATGATGACCATCTGCGGTAACCCCCGCGCGCGTGAAGGCACGATCAGCTTCGCCGGCCAGGACATCACGAAGCTCGAGACGCACGACATCGCGCGCCTGAGGATCGCGCAGTCGCCCGAGGGGCGGCGCATCTTCCCGCGCATGACCGTGCTCGAGAACCTGCAGATGGGGGCCGAGATTGATCGTGCGCGCCACTTCGACGAGGACCTCAAGCGGGTGACGGAGCTTTTCCCGCGCCTGCGCGAGCGTCTCGCACAGCGCGGCGGCACGCTCTCCGGCGGCGAGCAGCAGATGCTGGCCATTGCGCGCGCGCTCATGAGTCGTCCGCGCCTGCTCATGCTCGACGAGCCCTCGCTCGGGCTGGCGCCGATCATCGTGAGACAGATCTTCGATGCTATTCGCGAGCTCAACCGGCGCGAGGGTATGACGATCTTCCTCGTCGAGCAGAATGCCTATCACGCGCTGAAGCTCGCGCACCGCGGCTACGTGATGGTCAATGGCCTCATCACCATGCAGGGGACGGGCCCCGAGCTGCTCGAGCGGCCCGACATCCGCGCTGCTTACCTCGAAGGCGGGCGGCACTAGGACGATCAGGAGAGGTCATGCCCGAATGGCTCTACGACGCGGGACCGAACGGCGACTGGGTCTTTGTGCTGGTTACGGTCGTCATGGGCGGCCTTGCAGCTTATGCGACGGGCAGTGCCATTGCCGCGACCTGGCGGCCGCGCTGGCAGCTCGTCGTCTATGGCTTCCTGATCGCGTGTGCGGTGCGTTTCATCCACTACGCGCTCTTCCATGAGCCCTTCATCGCGCCGCGCAGTTATGTGGTTGATCTCATTGTGCTCATCGCCGCGGCGGCGTTCGGATTTCGCGTCACGCGCCGACGCCAGATGCGCGAGCAGTATGACTGGCTCGCCCCCGGCACGGCCGAGCAGACGGTACGCCGCGCAGATCTCTGATCGTGCACTGTACAGCCTGATCCTCGCTCATGGGACGGCTGTGGATTGGGCGTGACTTTGCCGCACTTTCGAGGAATCCTGCACGGACGGGCGGGATTGTCGCCTGCGCCGGCAGGGTGGGCCCGTGCCGGTCCTCGGATTGCAATAGCCAGTTGGCGAAAAGGGAGAGCAGTTGCATGAAAAAGCTCATGTGGTCGGGGGTGGCCGTTGCGGCGCTGCTCGCGATGACCGGCGTGGCGAGCGCGCAAGTCAAGATCGGTGTCGGAGGTCCGCTGACGGGCGCCAATGCGACCTTCGGGGCGCAGCTCAAGCGGGGTGCCGAGCAGGCTGCCGCCGACATCAATGCCAAGGGCGGCATCAACGGCCAGAAGATCGAGCTTTCATTCGGCGATGACCGCTCCGATCCCAAGGAAGGCGTCTCGGTCGCCAACAAGTTCGTCGGTGACAAGGTGCGGATCGTGCTCGGCCACTTCAACTCGGGCGTCTCGATTCCCGCGTCCGAGGTCTATGCCGAGAACGGCGTGCTGATGATCTCGCCGGCTTCGACGAACCCGCGCCTCACCGAGCGCAATCTCTGGAATACGTTCCGCACCTGCGGCCGCGACGACCAGCAGGGCGAGGTTGCCGGCAAGTATCTGCTGCAGAACTTCAAGGGCAAGAAGGTCGCGATCGTCCACGACAAGACGACCTACGGCAAGGGTCTCGCCGACGAGACGAAGAAGACGATCAATGCCGGCGGCCTCAAGGAAGTCCTCTATGAGGGCGTCAATCCGGGCGAGAAGGATTTCGCGGCGCTCGTCTCGAAGATCAAGGTGTCCGGCGCCGATCTCGTGTACTGGGGTGGGCTGCACACCGAAGGCGGCCTCATCGTGCGCCAGATGCGCGATCAGGGTGTGAAGGCGCCGCTGATGTCGGGCGACGGCATCGCGACCGACGAGTTCGCCGCGATCGGCGGGCCCGGCGTCGAAGGCACGCTCATGACCTTCGCGCCCGATCCGCAGCGCCGGCCGGAAGCGGCTGAGGTCGTGAAGACGTTCATCGCGGCGAACTTCAAGCCCGAGGCCTACACGCTTTATGCTTACGCGACCATTCAGGTGATCGCGGTAGCAGCAACGCAGGCGAAATCGACGGATCCGAAGAAGATCGCCGAGACGATCCGCGGCGGCAAGCCGTTCTCGACCGTCATCGGATCGCTCTCCTTCAACAAGAAGGGCGACATCACGCGGCCCGACTACACGATGTACACGTGGAAGAAGGTCGAGGGCGACAAGATCACCTACGTGCAGAACTGAGCACGTGTTGGTGACGACGCGCTTCAATACGATAACCGGAAGGCAGCCCTCGTGGCTGCCTTTTGGTTTTGTGGCGCTCGGCGTGCTCGGCGCGCTCGTCGGTGCAGCATTGCTTGCGGGAAGGCCGGCAATAGCGCAGGTCCCGAATGGCGACGTCGTGATCCTGGCGGTCGACTCGAGCCGCATTCCCGAGCCCGACGGCGCGGGCCATCGCGTCGCGCTGCGGCCGGTCGGCGATGGTGTCGAGGAAGTTGCCCGCGATCTCAATCAGCGCGGCGGCCTGCTGGGGCGGCGCGTGCGCGTCACTCATGAGAACGACCAGTGCGAGGCCGAGGAAGCGGCCGCCATTGCCGCGCGCGCCGTCGCGAACGGCGTCAGCGTCGTGATCGGGCACCCGTGCTCGAGCGGCGCGATCAAGGCTGCGGCCCTCTACGCCCAGGCCGGCGTTCTCATGATCGCGACCGGGCCGCGCCACCCGCGCCTCACCAGCCCGGTGGCGCATCGCGGCATCTTCCGCCTCGCCGGACGTGACGATCGTCAGGACGAGAGCATCGCCACGCTGATCGCCGCGCGCTTCCCGACCGCGCGGGCGGCGATCATCCATGACCGCAGTGTTCAAGGGCGGGGCATGGCCGAGGAGATCCGGCGGAGCATGATCGCGGCGCAGGTGCCGCCAGTGCTGGTCGCGACGTACACCTCGGGCATCAAGGATCACGCAGCCATCGTCAGCGAGCTCGCCAAGGCCAAGGCGGATCTCGTCGTGTTCCCCGGCCAGCCCTTCGAGGCATCGATGATCCTCGATCAGGCCGATCGCGCGGGCGCGCGGATCGCGACGGCTATCGGCACGGATGTGCTGGCAGCCGACAGGCCGCCGGCGCGGCTGCTCGCGGCCGTGGATGCCTTCCTCGTCATGCTGCCGTGGCCTGGCATGGGCGAAGGCGCCGGCGGAGAGAAAAGTGAGAGCACGGCGCACGAGCTTGCCGCCGCCGCACTCGAAGTGTGGGTGGCAGCCGTCGTCGAAAGCGGGAGCCTTGCCTTGGATCGCGTCACCGGGGTGCTCGAGGCATCAGCGCATCCGACGCGCGTTGGCGCCGTGCGCTTTGATGCCAAGGGCGACGCCGTAGTGCCGTCATACCTGCCGCACGTATGGCGGGATGGCCGCTGGCAGGCGTGGCGCTGAAGCGCCGGACCTCAATTGCGACCTGCGGTCCGGGTCGGGCGTGCCAAAGTCGCTTTGGGCAACCTGCCGTGCGTCAGTCGTCGAGCTCTTTCTTGATCAGCCGGAAGTCGCGATCGAACTCGAAGTCCCACTCGCGGCCGTCGGCGCATTGCGCATCGTCGACTTCGTACTTGCCGTCGTCGAACTCCATCTCGCCGCCGATGCAGCCTTCAGCTTGGAGCAAGTCATCGAGCGTCGCACGCTCCTCGGCCGTCACAGGACGGTCGGCGAAGGCAGGGCTCGTTGCGAGTGCAGCAGCAGCAAAAGCAAGCGCGGCGATCGTTCGGCGCATTAAAATCTCCGGGTTGGGTTTGCGTGGGCGCACGCTGGCGCATTTCATCAACGCGCCCGCGTGCGCTCTGTTCCCACAAACCCGGAAATTCCGTTCTGCGATGTAGATTTTATGGGTCTAAAGCAACTTGAAATTCGCTCCCTGCCCCGCGTCGAGGTGAGGCGAATTTCAAGTCCTTTGCTTTAGTGCAGCAGGCCCGCGACTGTCTCGGCTACCGCGGCGCTGTCTGAAGATTTGGTAAGGACCGGCGCCTTAGGCCACGCTGCAGCGAACTCCGTCGGATCGAACTTCGTGTAGAACATGAAGGGGATGCCGAGATCCTCCAGACGACGGCAGACAGCGGCCGTCGTGTCCGTGCCGAGACGGAGATTGATCACGGCCGCAGACAGGGCCGGATACTCCGCCAGATAGAGCGCGTGGCGCAGCCGATCTGCTGCAAACACCTTCGCGCCAGCTTGAGTGAATTCACTCTCGAGATCACGAGCCACGGCCGGCTCATGCTCTACTACCAGTATCGACTGGCCCTTCAAACGCATCATCATCGCACTACCCCTGTTTCGATGCAGCCGCGTTCGTCTTTGGAGCTAGCGCGCGCACACACCAGGGCGTCAACCTGATTGGCGTGCACTGCACGCGCTGCGCTTTGTCTTCCGTCTAGTCAGCGCGCATGTCCTCAATGAGACAATAAGGGGAGAAAAATCCGATACCTACCAGCCGGTAAACCTGATGCGGCGCAGCAAACCCAGCAAAATGGCTAGCTTCCGGTTGCCGCGATCGCGCGCAGTTGACGAAAGTTTGAACCAGCGAGTGCGGTGCATCCTAGGCACGATCGCGCGAAGTGCAGCGTTCCTGTGGAAAAATCTAAATCAGCGCCCTGACGATGCCGTCTTTCCCATCTAACATATCAGAATGCTTCTGGGGGAAACGGGACGGCAATGTCGGGGGAAAAAAGACCGCATTTGCGGGTGGTTGGTGGCAATGATGCGCTCGTGCGCATGCCCCGGTCGAGCCGGGAGGCGCGCTGGCCACCGCTGCGGGTGATCGAGCCGGATACTTGCGAGGCCGCGCCCGTGCCTTTGCCGGCGCCCGAGGTTGTGCGGCCGTCGATCGTGACCTCGGCACCGAAGCGCGCAGCATGGAGCCAGGCTCTCCTGGCGGGCCTCATGGTCGTGATGCTGAGCAGCGTCGGCCAGGCCATTGCTGCCCACTGGTAATCGGGAAAGCATCTGCTGCAGGCGAAGCCTTGCGCGATGCGTGGGCGCGGCGGTGGCGCCTGCTTGGTCATGGTCCGCGCGCCGTCGCGTGCGCTACCAGCTCGAAGGTGTCGAGCTTCGGGCTGGTCGTGCCGGATCAGGACCCCCAGAACCAACAGAACCCTGGGCCGTCATAGCCCAGGGTTCCTGAAATACCGGGAAGCTTGATGGCTTGAACCGCCCGAGTGAGAGGAGTTGAGCTGATTCATGGGGCGACAGTGCGGCGGGAGCATGGGGCAAATGTGCCCCGGCCGATGAAGCCGACGGGGCCGCTCTCGGCATTGCATCCGCGCAACTGCGCGCAGGTCGTCTCCAGATCGCCGGCGCCGCTTCGGAACCGCCGCGCTCCGGCGGCGTTGTGCCCGCATAGTGCGGGAGTTGTGGCATGGCCGATCCAAGAAGAAAGCTCGACGAGCTTCACGCAATCATCGTTCTGGCAAAGCGGGCCGCCCGTGATGGCGATGTGCCGTCGATGGCGCGCGTCATCGAGGAAATGCACATCCAGACGGGCCTTCTGTTGCGCGAGCTTCGCAAGCCGATGATGCGGAGCGCCAGGGTCTACGATCTGGCCGCCGAGCGCAGGGCGCGGGCTTGAGACATGCTGCAGCAGGCGCATGAGGCCATGGAGAAGATGAGCGCGCTCGCGGCGGCCGTGAAGGACGAGCGCTGGGCCGATGCCGAGCGTTTCATCCACGAGCTGAGCACGACGCTGGATGCGCTCTCGAATGGCATTGGCGAGAAAGTCCGTGCCGAGGCCGGCGCTCGGAAGAGCGACGAACGCGAGCGGCGCTAGAGACGCTAGAAAAGAATCCGATCCGCGACGGAAACCCGAATGGGCTTGCGTTGTTGGAGAGTATGAACGCTCCGAGCCTCCCCCCGTCGATGGAGCGTTCTTCTCAGCCCGGCCCGGTGAGCTTTCCCCCTCAGCTCGCCGGGCTTCGGCGTTTCTGGAGGCTCGGCCGCATTCAGCGGCTACTCGTCTCCAGGCCTCCCGCGCACATCACGAGCACAGCACCGCTGCGCAGGCGCTCGGCAACATCGGGGCCGCTCAAGCGGGGCGCGTTCGGCTCGGCCGCGGCGACGGCAATGCCGTGCGCCTCCATGAACGGAATTGCGTGGGCCGACTTGATCGCGAAGTTCACATTCTGGGGAAAGTCGCCCTTCTCCCGCACCATCGCCAGCGGATTGAGCCGCCCCACGACGACGCCGACGACGTGCCCCCGCTCGTCCACGACAGGGCCGCCGCTGTTTCCCGGCTGCACGGGGGCGGAGAGCTGAAACTGGGCATCGTTGTCATTCATGCCGGCGAGCGCTGCGATATCGCCACGCGAGAAAGTGCCCGCGGAGGCGAGCCTTCCCATGTAGGGAAAACCGAAAATGGAAATGTACTCACCAAGCCTCGTCTCGCGGCGCCATGCGAGCACGGCGGGCGGGTTGATTGGCGGCATGAGCGTCCCGAGCAGGGCCAGGTCGTGCTTGATGTCGGAGGCGCGTACGCGCACAGCCCGGAAGCCGGTGTCCCCGTGCCCTTTGATGCCGATGGCGGAGCAGCCTTCGACGACGTGAGCATTGGTGAGCACGTCGCCGGACGCCGATACATAGAAGCCGGTGCCGGCGGACATGCGCGGGGAGGTCTCGGACTTGGTGTCCCGGTTGACAGAACGCGGCGTGGCCGGGGGCTTGGCGCCTGCCGCGCGGATGGCATTGGCGCAGAGAGAGACAGCGGAAAGGGCAGCTTCGGCGCCGGTCATCCGGTACCGGGCTTTGGCGGTCGTCGTGGAGATGGTGAGCCAGCGGGCGGCGGCAATACGGCTCATCTGCTTCGCCGGAAGCTCCCCGATCACTGCGAGATCACGCGAGAGGCGCCGCGGGACGGCAGGGGGCAAACGCCAATCGTCCACCGTGATGGTGACTTTCTTGCCGATCATTCTCTCGGCGGCCGGCCCGACCATCGCGAGGCTCAGGCGTCCGTCGACGGTGCCGATGAAACCCCAGGCCGCAGCGCCGCTCGCGTCGGGCGCGCTGGTGGGGGCTTTGACGGCCTGACAACCCTGAGCAGAGGTGGAGGATGCAAGCGTCCGCACGCGCCAGCCATCCTTCTCCCAAAGAATGCCCTCGCTGGCGGACATGGGGGAGGAAGAAACAGCACTGACAGCGGCCACTACGACGGCCGCACAGACGGCTCCGGCGCCGATGCGCATGAGACAGGCTCGTGACGTGAATTGGCAGTGTCCCGGGAGGAGTATCGGATGCAACCCGAGACCCCGCCAGTGCAGGAAACCCACATATCCCGCCGGATAGTGAGGCGCTGATTGGGGCGTGCGTTGGGCTGCAAGGCGGCCATCAGAGGGCGAAGCGGTGAGCCGACGCGCAGGGGTTCAAGCCGCCTGGACTATTTCGAACCGGTCGATCCCGGGTGTCGCCAAAACAAGGCATCCCGATCGAAGCCATCGGCCCCGAGCCGTGCTTCGTGCCAATCGCGATCCTGTTGGCGGACGAGCGCTCGATACTGACGCGGCGGCAAGCCGAAGCGCGCGCGGAATGCCCGGCTGAACTGGCTCGTGCCGCCAAACCCACAGCGCTTGGCGACGTCGGTCAGCGTTGCGGAATGGATTCGTATTCCGTCCGCTCACCTCGACGAGTGCGACCCGCTCCGACGAGGCCCGATTGGCTATCCGGAATGTTAGATGCGCTTGGCTTTGCTTCCTTGAGGCTTCGGCCATGCGCTCAGGATTGAGGCTTACTGCTCTCGACGGCAAGGCGCCCGCCGCATCAGGTCGGCCCATACTTCACGGCGACCTTGCGGAGTTCTGCGCTCAGGAGCTTCACCGACGGCGACATGTCCGAGTAGCGACGGCGGATTATGCCCGCCTCGCGCCGGAACTGGAGCTGAGCATGGTCGATAGAAACAATGCCTTGCGCGCTGTAGAACCGGAGCATCTGCGTGGTCAACATCCCGATGCAATCCGAGGCTTTCAGCATGGCGAGCTTCAGCGAGAGGGAATCCGTCTCGACGCCAATTTCCGGCTCGGGCAGACCAGCTTGAGCAAAGACCTGAACCAAGCGCTGGCGAATAAGCTCCCGGGGACCGGGAAGAACCCAACGCTGGCCTGCATAGTCGGCGAGCGACCGCTCCTGCTTTCTTAACAGCGGATGATCCTTGCGGCCGATGACCTTGATGACGTCAGCGGTCAGACGCGAAAAGCGCAGATCAGGATCCACCCGGTTATCAGGTAGCCCGCCGATAACGACATCGAGTTCGCCTTGCCGCAGGCGCTGGATAAGCCGACCCGGAAAGCCCGTATCGACGGTGAAGCGTATATTGGCGTTGATTTCCATGACACGCGCAATGGCAGCCGGAAGATGACGACTGAGCCAGGACGGGCCAGCCCCGATCCGGGCCTGCCCGAACCTGCCACTGGCTATCCCGACGACCTCGATCCGGGCATCCGCGAGTTGGCTCTCGATCAGCCTCGCATGTTTGGCGAGCGCGCGCCCTGACTCCGTCAGCTCGATGCCCCGGCCGCGCCGATGATAGAGGCGGGTGCCCATTTCCTGCTGCAGCCGGTGCATGCTTTTGGAGAGCCCGGACTGCGTCATGCTCATGGCCTCGGCCGCGTGGCTGAGGTTCAAGCGTTCCGCAGTTGCGAGAAATAGTTGGAGCTGGCGGTAGTCCATATCTATGTCTCTTGGTCATGGATTGAGAGACTTTGCGTCACTTGTCGCGTTCAGGCAAGTGCTCCACCAATAAAGCAACAAACGCAAAGCACGCCGCGGCCATGGGCGGGGCGCCAAAGCATTTGCGACCGACTTTTGCCGGGAGGAAATGGCATGAGCATTGAGCGACGCTCGGTACTCAAAGGATTGGCCGCGGCTGGTACGGCTCCGTTCATAGCCGGCCACGCGTGGAGCCAGGCTGCAGGTCCATCCGACGCCGGTCAGATCGATGTCGAGAAGGCCAAGGCCGAGGGCAAGGTTGTTCTTTACACCAGCCTCGACACGCAGATCGTCGATGCGATCAACGCTGCGTTCACCAAGAAATACGGCATCGAGGTCCAGTACTTCCGCGGCGGCTCCTCGGACGTTACCGGGAAGGTGCTTGCGGAGGCCGATGCCGGCAGATCGCAAGCAGACATGGTCGATGCGTCTGACGTCGCCGGTCTCATGCTCATGAAAGAGCGGGGGTTGCTCAAGCCGTTCAAGTCTCCTGCGATGGATCCCATTGCCAAGGAACTGCGCGATCCCGACGGCACCTGGATTGCCGATCGGCTCACGCAGGCAGTGATCCACTACAACACCAAGGAGTTCGGTTCGGCGCCGCCTTCGACCTGGGAAGATCTGACGAAGGCAAGCGGTCGCCTCGTCTATTTCTCGAGCTCCTCCGGCGATGGCGCACCGCGTCTCTATACGCTTGCCAGCAATTTTGGCTGGGACCTGCTGAAGAAGCTCGCGGCAACCAAACCACTGCGCGTGCAAACGCCGCAGGTCATCGCGCAAGTTCTCGAGCGCGGCGAACGCGGCGCCGGCTTCTTGCAGAACGACAACATTGCCTGGCGTTCCAAGCGCCAGGGAAAGCCCACTGACTACCTGTTCCCTGCGGAAGGCGTCCCGACGGAAGTGGGTGCTTGCGGGCTGCTGAAAAGCTCGGCGCGACCGCATGCGGCAGCACTCTACTATGAATGGTGGATGGGCCCCGAGGGGCAAGCGATCCTCGTCAAAGGAGGCAAGTACTCGAGCCGGACCGATGTCGAGCCGCCCGAGGGCAGCGTGCCTCTTTCGAAGATCAAGCTCATCGCCCCCGACCACGTCGAGTACAAGAAGAACAAGTCCCAGATCCTCGATCGCCTGGCGGCGACATTCGGCGGCGAATGGGGAAATTGACGCAGATGCTGCGCGTCAGGGAATAGCCAAGAATGCAAGCTGCTGCACCTGCCGCCGTTGCCGATCGTGCAAACGGGCGCTCCATCGCGAGCAAGATAAGCTTCCAAGGCCTGGTTCTGGGCTTTGCGGTAGCATTGCTGCTCTTCCTCGTCGGCTATCCGCTGCTGTGGCTCTTCCTGGGCTCGCTCGGCGCACCCCAGTCGCTTGGTCTCGAGCATCTTCAGCGTGCGTTCGCGCGGCCGCAGAACTACGCCGCGCTCGTCAATACGCTGCAGCTCGCCCTCGGCACCGGAGTCATGAGCGTGTTGATCGGCGTGCCCCTCGCCTGGGCCACGTCGCGCACCAACATGCCGTTGCGCTACGTGATCCATGCGCTGGTGGCGCTCTCCTACATCATGCCGCCGTATCTTACGGCTCTTGCCTACATCTTCCTGCTCGGACCGGAAGCGGGGCACTTCAACCGCTTGCTGCAAGGTCTTTTCGGCTTCGAGAGCGGGCCGCTCAACATCTTCAGCATGCCGGGCGTGATCTTCGTCATCGGCATCCACGTGTTCGCTTTCACGTATTTTCTCACCTACAGCGCCTTGAAATCCGTCGATGCCTCTCTCGAGGAGTCGGCGCAGGTGCTCGGTGCGAAGCGCTGGCAGACGACACTGCGCATAAATCTGCCGCTGGTCGCGCCCGCGATCACGGGCGGCGCGCTGCTGTCGGCGATCGATTCACTCGCGCTGTTCGGTCCACAGGCCATCATCGGCACACCGGCGCAGATCGTGTTCCTGCCGACCCGCATCTACGCCACGATCGGCAGCTACCCGCCACGCTGGGCCGAAGCCTCGGCGCTATCCCTGCTGCTGGTCTTTTTGACCGTCGCCGGGCTGGCATTGCAGCGGGGTTACCTGGAACGGCGCTCCTATGTCACCGTCAGCGGGAAGGGTGTGCGCACGCAGCTCCTCAACCTCGGTCCTGCGCGATGGGCACTCCTTGCCTTCTGCCTCACCATCGTCTTTTTCAGCGCGATCGCGCCGGTTGGCATCCTCACCCTGAATGCCTTCTCCAAGAGCTGGACCGATCCGCTGTCGCTCAGCAACCTGACGCTCGAGCACTTTCATACGGCCCTGTTCCTCGATCAGGTCGCGGTGCGAGGTATCATCAACAGCTTCAAGCTGGCGACGTCCGCGGCGGCCATCGCCGTGCTGATCGGCGCTGCCGTCGCCTACCTGGACCTGCGCACGAATGTCCGCGGGCGGCGCGTGCTCGACTATCTCGCCATCCTTCCGCTTGGTCTGCCAGGAACGGTCATGGCCGTCGGCATTCTCCTCGCCTTCATACGGCTGCCCATTCCCATTTACGGCACAATCTGGATTCTGCTCGCTGCCTACGTCGCACGCTTCATTCCGCTGGCGACACGTAGCGCCAACGCGACGTTCCGCCAGATCGACCCCTCGCTCGAAGAAGCAGGCCGCATCACCGGCGCCTCATGGTTTCACGTGATCCGGCGCATTCTCGTACCGCTGTCGCGCCCCGGCCTGCTCGTTGCATTCCTGCTCGTGTTCATTCCGGCATTTGGCGAGCTCAGTGCGACGATCCTTCTCTACACCGGCGGCACGGAGACCATCGCCATCGCCATCTATCGGCTCAATGACCTCGGTCAGCTAGAGGTCGTGTCGGCGCTCGCGGTCTTTACGATCGTCGTCGTGCTCACGCTCGCTGCGCTCGTCAGCTGGCTCTCCGGCTCGAGCTGGTCGTCCAGCGAAACTCCCGCGGTACGAGGTTGATACGATGGCATTCATAGATATCGCGGGCATCGACAAGCGCTTCGGCAGCTTCAAGGCCTTGAGCGGCATCGAGCTGGCGATCGAGGAACGCGAGTTCGTGACGTTCCTCGGTCCGTCGGGCTGCGGCAAGACCACGATGCTGCGCACGCTCGCGGGCTTTCTCACGCCCGACAGTGGCACCATCCATGTCGGTGGCAAGCTGCTCTCTTCCCCGCAAGCCGTCGTTCCGCCCGAGCATCGGCGCATGGGCATGGTGTTCCAGAACTATGCCGTCTGGCCGCACATGTCGGTGTTCGAAAACGTGGCCTTCGGACTGCGCCTCTTGAAAGTCGAGGGCGCGGAGATCGGCGAGCGCGTGTCGCGCATCCTGGATGCCGTGGGTCTGCGCGGACTGGAAAAGCGCCATCCCGGTCAGCTCTCGGGCGGTCAGCAGCAGCGCGTCGCGCTCGCGCGGTCGCTCGTGGTCGAACCGTCCATTCTTCTGCTCGACGAGCCGCTGTCCAATCTCGACGCCAAGCTGCGCGAGCGCATGCGCACCGAGCTCAAGACGCTCCAGCGCCGGACCGGCATCACCTTCATCTATGTGACGCACGATCAGGCGGAGGCCATGGCGCTGTCGGATCGCATCGTCGTCTTCAACCAGGGGACCGTGCAGCAAGTGGGCGCGCCACGTGACGTCTATGAGCGGCCGGCCAACATTTTCGTCGCCGACTTCATGGGCCTCGTCAACAAGGTGCCGGGCAAGCTCGTCGAGCGCCGGGGCACCAGCGCCCGCGTCCGCATTGGCGAGCAGACGATCGAGGCCTGCACGAGCGACGGTATCGATCCAAACGGCGCGATCGTCGTCGCCATCAGGCCTGAGGCCATCCGGCTTGGCGAGGCTGCACCCGTGGCCGGCAATAACGTGCTCGCAGGCAAGCTCGTCGAAAGCACGTTCCTCGGCAACATCGTCGACCATCAGGTCGATGTCAGCGGATCGCTCATGCGCGTGCAGGGCGACCGCCAGCAGGCGTTCGAGCCAGGTGCAAACGTCAATCTCATCGTCCCGATCACCGAGTGCGTCGCCATGCAAGGCGATACGAGCCAATAGGGTCAGCCCATGAGCAAGAAGCCCAGAAACCTGCTGTTCATCATGTCGGACGAGCACAGCAAGCGCGTCCTCGGGTGCAACGGAAATTCGCTGATCCGCACGCCCAATCTCGACCGCCTGGCGGCGAGCGGCGTTCACTTTACGGATGCCTACTGCAATTCGCCCATCTGCGTGCCGTCGCGGGCGAGCTTCCAGACGGGACGGTACGTCCACGACATTCGCTTTTGGGACAACGGCAATCCGTACGACGGCAGTGTGCCGTCCTGGGCGCACCGTCTGAAGGCCGCAGGCCATCGCGTGGACTCGATCGGCAAGCTGCACTTCCGCAGTGCTGACGAGGACAACGGTTTCACCAAGGAGCACATGCCGCTGCACGTCGTGGAAGGTATCGGCGACCCGATCGGAATGCTGCGCGATCCTCCACCTCCACGGAAGGCTGCGTTGAGGTTGGCAGCGGACGCCGGCTGCGGCGACTCCACCTACCAGGGCTACGACGATCGCATCACGGCCGCCGCCGAGACTTGGCTGGGCGAGCGCGCTGCGCAGAAGGACGACAAGCCCTGGACGCTCTTCGTGTCGCTCGTGTGCCCGCACTTCCCGCTGATCGCACGCCCCGAATGGTACAATCTCTATCCCGAGGACAAGGTGCCGTGGCCTGGGCTTTATACCGAAGCCGAGCGGCCCGACCATCCGTACGTCAATGCAATGCGCGCCTGCCAGATTTACGATCAGGGTTTTGATGACCCGAGCAAGGTGCGCAAGGCGATCGCTGCCTACTACGGCCTCGTCAGCTTCGTCGACAATAACGTCGGACGCCTGATGAAAGCTCTTGAGGACAATGGGCTGTCCGGCGATACCCGCATCATCTACACGAGTGATCACGGCGATAACCTCGGTACGCGCGGCCTCTGGGGCAAGTCGAACATGTACGAGGAGTCCGCGGCCGTGCCGATGATCATGGCCGGTCCGGATGTGCCGCAGGGCGTCGTATGCCGCGAGCCTGTAACCCTCGTCGACTGCTTCCCGACCATCATCGACTGCGCAGGGCTCGCGCCGCATCCCGACGATGCCGGTCTGCCTGGTGCGCCGCTCCTCGACATCGTCAGCGGCAAGGCACCGCAGCGCACGGTGCTCAGCGAGTATCATGCCGCAGGCGCGGCCACCGGCGCCTTCATGATCCGGCACGGCAGGTTCAAGTACGTCTACTACGTCGGCATGCCGCCGCAGTTGTTCGATCTTGAAGCCGACCCGTACGAAACGCGCGATCTTGGTCAGGATGCGGGATACCGCGGCTTTGTTGCGGACTGCGAAGCAGCTTTGCGAAAGATCGTCGATCCCGAAGCGGCAGACGCGCAGGCACGCAAGGATCAAGGCGCGAAGATTGCTGCACTCGGAGGCCGGGAGGCCATTCTCGCAAAAGGAAGCTTCGGCTATTCGCCTGTGCCCGGGACAAAGCCGGTTTACAACTAGGGCCTCGACTTGGATCAACTACCGACGAGCATCGCATCCGCGACAGGAACGTGCTGCAGCGCGGGCTCGTCGCGCGGTGCGCCGAGATTGCCGGTGGGTGTGTCGGTCGCCAGCCGAGCTGCGCGCATACCCGATCGCGCGGTGCGCATCGATGGTGGCCGTCGAATACGTATTGGAGAGGACGACAGCCCGCTGCCGCAGGATGGAGAAAGCCCTTCCCGCCTCGTCGCAGTAAAGCCGTTCGCCATCGATCCGTTTGCCGTCACCAACACATGGTTTGCCGAGTTCGTAAGTGAGACCGGCTATCGCACCGATGCTGAGCGCTTCGGCTGGTCACTCGTGTTCAAGGACTTCGTCCCCGCCGCACCTGCAGGTCCCGACGCGCCGGGTGCGCCCTCATGGTGGCGGCGCATTGACGGCGCCTGCTGGCGCCATCCCGAAGGGCCGGATGCCTCGATTGCCGAACGTTCCAATCATCCCGTCGTGCACATCTCCTGGAACGACGCCGTCGCGTTTGCCGCCTGGGCAGGTGGCAGATTGCCGGCCGAGGCAGAGTGGGAGTGCGCCGCGCGCGGCACGCTTCAGGCTGCGCGCTTCCCTTGGGGAGATCAAGAACCGGATGACAAGGACTTCCAGCCCTGCAACATCTGGCAGGGCGATTTCCCCGCGCACAATGCCCGCAAGGATGGTTTTGGCGGCACGGCTCCCGTTGACAGTTTCGCACCGAACAGCGTCGGCCTCTTCAACATGGTCGGCAATGCCTGGGAGTGGTGCGCCGACGCGTTCCGCGTACGCTCCCTCTCACGCAATGCCCGCCGGCGCAACGAGGCGGCGCACGCCAACGGCGAGCGCGTGCTCAAGGGCGGCTCGTACCTCTGCCATCGATCGTATTGCTACCGCTACCGCATAGCGGCGCGAACCGGCGTGAGCCCCGACAGCTCTACCGGGCATGTTGGGTTTCGTCTCGCGTATGACATCTAGTGGGCTTCATCCATCCAAAAGCACGGCACCTCGAACATCAGTCACGGACAGGCAATGCATCCTCACAATCTCGTTGTCATCATGTCGGACGAGCATCACCCGCGCGCCATGGGCGCGGCAGGCCACCCGTTCGTGCAAACGCCAAACCTCGACCGGCTCGCCGCGCGCGGCACACTTTTCGACGCGGCCTACTGCAACTGCCCGATATGCGTTCCCTCGCGCGCCTCGTTCGCGACGGGCCGCTACGTGCATGAGCTCGGGACGTGGGATAATGCCACGGCCTATGACGGCTCGGTGCCGGGCTGGGGACATGCGCTGCAACGGACCGGGCACCGCGTAGATTCGATCGGCAAGCTGCACTATCGCAATGCCGAAGACCCGACCGGCTTCGACCATCAGTATCATCCCATGCACATCTATGGCGGCTATGGCATGGTCTGGGGCGCGCTGCGCGACGGCAAGGCCGATTTCAGTGAGCGCGCGCATGTCATGATGAACCCGATGGGCGCCGGCACGTCGAAGTACAACATTTACGACGATCGGATCGCGACCGAGGCCGAGACCTGGATCGAGCGCGCCGCCGGCGAGAAGCACGAGCGCCCGTGGGTGCTCTACATCGGCTTCGTGGCTCCCCATTTCCCGCTGATGGTCCCGCAGGACATACTCGATCTCTATCCCGTCGACCGGATGCCCTATCCGCGGCTGCATCCCAAGAACGGCTTTCCGCGTCATCCATGGCTCGAGGATAGTCACTGCCGTCATCCTGTGGACGATGGACTGGATGACGAGCGCCGGCTCCTCGCAACGGCCTGCTATTACGGTCTCTGCACATGGGTCGACCGACAGGTGGGGCGGGTCATCGGCGCACTGGAACGCAGTGGGCTCAGCGATACGACGCGCGTGATCTACACGAGCGATCACGGTGACAACATCGGTGCGCGCGGCATGTGGGGCAAGAGCACGCACTACGACGATGCCGTGGGCGTGCCGATGATCGTTGCCGGCCCTGACGTAGCCGCCGGTCGCGTGTGCCACACGCCGGTCAGTCTTATCGATCTAGCGCCGACCATCATGGACGCCGTCGGCGAGGACGCATGTGCCTGGTCCGAAATCCCCCTGCCGGGCCGCTCCCTGTTCGAGATCGGCAGCACAGCCGACGATCCGAAGCGCACCGTATTCTCCGAGTATCACGCCTTCGGCTCGCCTTCGGCGGCATTCATGCTGCGCAACGGGCACTACAAGTACAACTACTACGTCGGTTATCCCGCCGAGCTGTTCGACCTTCGCGTCGATCCAGGCGAGGCGCACGATCTTGCATCCGATCCAAAATACGCGTCCGTCGTCTCGAGCTTCGAGGCCGTTCTCAGGACGCTCGTCGATCCCGAGACGACAGACGCACGCGCCAAGGCCGATCAAGCGGCGCTAGTCGCGCGGTTCGGCGGACCCGAGAAGGCTATGAACATCGGCGCTCCCGGCGCAACGCCGGCTCCTGTCTGAAGGCGAGCCCCGAGAGACAAGGGCCGAGCAACGACTTTGGTCGTTTCAATAAACGCTGGCCGTCCGAACGTCCTGCTTGCACCGCCATTGCGCAGAAATGAGTCTGCGAAGGGGAGCGTGCCGGCTGCAATCCCGGTCCGTTCGTCCTGCGTCCGGATTGAACGTGCCTCCAGGCGTGCGCAGATGCGCATCGCTCATTTGAGTGTTCGCCGACAGGTGCGGGGTTGCACGTTACTGGCTTGAAAGAACCCGACGCAGGATGCCGGAACATCCAAACGGACTAGCTCAGCCGTTGCCAGTTACTCACTGGGAGCAAGGGTTTGAGCCGTGTGTGATGGTGCCGCAAGAGGGACTCGAACCCCCGACCCCCGCATTACGAATGCGATGCTCTACCGGCTGAGCTATTGCGGCACGCGGCTGCGCTCGGGGCGCGCCGGAATGGTGAGCAGTCCATAGCCGCGGCGAGGCTGATTGGCAATGCTCTTCAGCCCCCTTGTCCGCAGCGTGCGGCATCAGGTGCAGGCACCGCAGGCATCCGCTTCGACCCCAGACCCTGCTGCCGCCGAGTCGGTCCCCCTGCGGGTGCGGCCGAGGCAGAAATGCAACTGCCGGTGGAGAAGATTAAAGTTGTGCACGTTTAGAATGTATTCAGGGATTGATGTCAACCTTAGCGTGTGGCGGAAATCACGTAGCGGCCAATGACACCACGACCTCGCCCGGCTGGGCGCCGCTCCCCAAACCAGCCGGCCGGACGCCATCTGCGTACCCCTGTGGCGGACCGGCTCCAGGCGAGACACTTATCGCGCCCACGCGAAAGGAGGTGCAATTTTTTATGTCGTTTTGGTCCGCGGCACAGCGAAGCCAGCGGAAGGCGGTCGACCCCCCGCCAGGGCTTAGGTTCCGGATGGGCAATCCCACGCGTCCCTCCATGCTCGTCCAAGAGCCTTGAATGCCCGACCGCATGGCCCTCTTCCCGCGGACATTGGCCGCTGCCCCGATCCTGCCAGTCGGGGCGGCGGCCACGAACTTTTTCACGACGTCGTCATCGATACGGGCGTGATGTTCCGTCGGAGCCACAGTGCCATAGGCACGCAGGCCTCTCCCGTTGTGCCGCCGTCGCAAGAATGTTGTAGTACTCGGCGGGGGTGTAGGCACTGGCCGGAAGGCTGGGCCAGCGTGCGTGGTGGGAGGGGGTTATGTGGGGCGCTCATCTTTTCGTGGCCGTCGTGTACGCGGCCCTGGCGGCCAGCTTCGTCGCTTCCACTGCCACGATGATCGCCGAGTTCAAGGACCTGGACTGGCTGTCGATGGCGCTCGCCCACAGCCACCTCTTCGTCTTCTTCCCGACTTTCGGCATCGTGGTTCTGGCCGCCTTCTACTGGCCTTCGGTCATTTTCACGCACCTGTACTGGGCCAAGGATGCCGGTGTCAGGTTCGGAAAATTTCGCTTCCTCCTCTGGTTCGCGCTTCTGATCGGGGCCTCATGGTGGGTTGCGCAGCAGATTGACAGTACGGATCTGCGCGGCGTCTGGGAGGTTCAACCCTCGGCGCTCGCGCGCGACAAGGGCAGCCCGGTTCCCTGCACATCTGTTGATGGCACCAGCTCGACCTGTCAGCGCGTGCCGATCCTGACGGCGCTCGAGCAGTTGCGCGCACATGGGCGCAAGCGCGTCGGCTTTGCCGAGTTCACGCGCAACTGCAGCCCGGATCCGCTCCTCGAGCGCCCGCTGGAGTATCGCGAGAAGCGCTACTGCTTCCCCGCCGATACGCTCCTCGATGCGCGACAGTGCTGCGACGTGCAGAAGGCCTTCGCCGCCGAGGTTCGCACGCTTCAGGATGACCGGCGCCTCCGCTCACGATCAGCCGAGCTCGATCAGTACTTCCTGCCGCTCAAAGTCTTTTTCATCGCCGTCATGGTGATCATCGCCGGCCTGCTGGCCTTCTGGCGCAAGCGCATCGACGTCCTCTATCCCGACTACGTGCCGGTGATCGAACGAGGCATCATCATCGGCGGCCTCGCCATGTTGACGTGGCCGCTCATGGACTACGCCTACCTCCAGACGAGCATGGCCATGTTCGGGCGGACGCACGGCGGGCTGCACCTGCGCTGGAGCCTCGTCATCGTGCCGTGGGCGATCCTGCTGCCGTTCTTCTTCCTCCGCCGCCTCGACAAGAACCGCGAGATGATTGCCCAGGGCGCGAGCGTGATCGCGAGCGCTGTTGCCATCCTGCGTTATCCACAGATCAACGATTGGGCCGTCCGCCTGCTCGGCGCCGGGGCCGAGCCCTGGACGTTCGGCCTCTTCGTCGGGCTGTCGCTCATAGCCTTCATCTGGCTCTTCTGGCGCACAGATCGGCCGCCCAATGGCCGCGTGCCGTCTCAACCCAGCCCCCTGACCTGAGCCTCAGCGCAACCGTCGCCCGGCTGTCGCATGTGCGCTATAGGGAGCGGACGTTTGGCCATTCGAGCAGAGGCCCGTGGGAATGCTGACACTTTATGACGTCGCCGGTAACGGCCTCGCGACCTCCAAGGATGTGAATGCGATCACGGCGGCGACCATCTGGATCGACCTCCTCAACCCGACGCCGGAGGAGGACGCAGCCGTCGAGCAGGCCCTGGGCATTTCGGTCCCCACACGGGCCGAGATGCGCGAGATCGAGGCCTCGAACCGCCTCTACATCGAGAATGCCGCGGTCTACATGACCGCCTATGTCATCTACGCCATCGAGCAGGCCGTTCCAGCCGCGTCGTCGATCACCTTCATCATCGCGGACAACCGTCTGGTGACCGTGCGATATGCCGAGCCCAAGGCGTTTCCCATATTTCTCGCGCGGGCAGAGAAGGGCCACGCGCCATGCGCGAGCGGGCCGGACATCATGGTCGGGCTGATCGAGTCGCTGATCCATCGCCAAGCCGATCTCATCGAGCGCATCCAGGACGATGTCGATCGCCTCGCGCCGAGCGTCTTCGTGATCAAGGGCGGACAGCAGACGCGCGGCAGGCGCCTCGATGTGGCTTTGCGCACGATCGGCAAGGAAGGCGACATCATCGCGCGCGTGCAGGAAAGCGCCTTCTCCATCGATCGCGTGCTGGCCTTCTTCGCGAGCGCGATGCGCGAACGCGGCGGCGACTCCAAGATCAGCAAGCGCATCAAGTCGGCGCAGCGCGACATTTCCTCGCTGCTCGACAACATGCGCTTCCTGAGCACGCGTCTCGAGTTCCTGCTCGAGGCGACGCTCGGCATGATCAACATCGAGCAGAACCAGATCATCAAGCTCTTCTCGGTGGCTGCCGTCGTGTTCCTGCCGCCGACACTCATCGCCTCGATCTACGGCATGAACTTCAAGCATATGCCGGAGCTGGACTGGCCCTGGGGCTATCCGCTCGCGATTGGGCTCATGGTGCTCGCGGCCGTGCTCCCCTACGTCTATTTCCGGCGCAAGGGCTGGCTCTAGTGTGATGATCGAGAAATTCGCCACATCCCGGGGCATGGCACCGAGCGAATTTCTCGAACTGCATCACACGAGCAAGATTGTGATTCTGGTGTCCCTTATGATGCGGAAGTTCGCTCGGAACGCCGGCATCGAGGTGAGGCGAACTCCGGAATCGGGACACTAGTGTGATGCGCGCCGCGTGGCTCACAGTCGCGGCGCTGCCATTTCTCGTGACCGTTGCGTATGCGGAGGCGCCGCCGTGTGCCCTAACGCGTGGCGAAACGCACGCCGTTGCGCGCGTGCTCGATGGCGAGACCCTCGCGCTTGATGATGGCCGCCGCGTTCGCCTGATCGGCGCCCTGGCGCCGCGGGCCGGAGATGTCGGTGCGGCAGCCGGAAGCTGGCCACCGGAGAACGAGGCGCGAGCAGCGCTCGCGGCGCTCGCCGAGGGGCAATCGGTGACGCTCTGGCACGATACGGTGCAGAGCGACCGCTACGGGCATGTGCTTGCCCACGTTACCATCGGCAAAGACTGGCTGCAGGGCGCGCTCGTTTCGCGCGGCCACGCGCGCGTGTATGGGCGTCCTGGTGTCGACGCCTGCACCGAGGCATTGGTCAGGCTGGAGCGGAGCGCGCGCGAGGAAGGCCTCGGCCTCTGGGAGAACGCCGCTTATCGCGCGCGTGTGGCCTCGCGCGGCGATTGGGCGCGTGCTGTCGGTTCCTATCAGGTCGTGAGCGGCACCGTGCATCGCGTCTCGCGCGGCTCCGGCGAAATATTCGTGTCGCTCGGTGCACGTCGCGGCCGTGCCTATCCGCTTGCGGCCGTGGTTCCGCCGAACCGCGCGCACGTGACTGGCGGCGCTGCGCCGCGTACGCTCGTTGGCCGACGCGTTCTGGTGCGCGGCTGGATCGAGCAGCGCCGTGGCCCGGTGATCGTCGTGGACAGCAGAGGCCAGCTCGAGCTGTTGGGGGAGTGAGACGCGCACTTCCTCCTCTCCCCATTGTCTTCAATGGGAGAGGGCCGGGGTGAGGGGCGGCCACTTTGCGACGTCGGCGTATGCCGCCGCCCCTCACCCTAACCCTCTCCCCGTGAAGGACGGGGAGAGGGGATACTGGTGCGCTCGCGGCTGATTCCAAATCCATAAAAGACGGGGGTGCGGGGGTGTCCCCCGCGCGGGTGCAGGGCGGCAGCCCTGCTCGCGCCTGCGGCGCGATGGGGGCGCATGCCTCTGGCATGACCCCTGAACCCCTGCCGGGAGGGGCACCTTCCCGGACCCGCCCGCCTTTATTGACTATCCGGCACGATGAGCCGCCGTTCCAACTCGATGATCGGGCCGCCGGGCTCGGCGAGACCGCGCGCGATCAGCTCGATGCTCGGGCGGTTCGTGTCGAGGGCAACCCGGTAGAGATGATAGCGCGCCGGCGGCTCTTTCTTGTAGGGGCGCGCGAGCGAGGCGGAGGGCACGCCGATGATCGGAATATGGCCGGAGGGCGCCGGATGCCAGTGCTCGCTCGAAATGTGCTCGTGGCCATGCAACACGAGCTCGGCGCCGTGGCGCGCGAGAACTTCGGCCAGCGCATCGGCATCCTGGAGATCGTGGCGCGCTTTCGCGAGGCCCGGCAGCGGAGGATGGTGGATGAGCACCACGCGCATCAGCCCCTCGGCGCCGAGCCGATCGAGAATGCGGGCGAGGCGATCGAGCTGCGCCTTGCCGATGCGGCCGATGGCATAGAAGGGGCGTGTCGGCACGGCCGAGTTGAGCGCGATGATCGCGAGCTTGCCGAAGCGGCGCACGAAGGGAAAAGCCGCGTCGCCGCTCATGCCCGCGCTTTGGGCTTCGGCGATCGCATAGTCCGCCGCCGCGGTGTTCGGCGACATGTGCGGATGCCAGCGCCCCGTGCCGCGGTCGGCGCCGATATGGCTGTAGATGTCGTGGTTGCCGGGGATGACGGTCACGCGTTCGGCGTCGCCGAGCGTGCGGAGCCAGGCGAGCGCCGCCTCGTGCTCGGCGGGGAGGCCGAGGTTGGCGAGGTCGCCGGTCACGGCAATATGGTCGGGGGCCTGCTCGGCGATGTCCGCGACGATCCGGTCGAGAACGTCGCGGCTGTAGAGGTGGCGTCGGCGGCGCTGCCAGTTGAGCCAGCCGAGGAGGCGCTTGAGGTTCCAATGGCGAGCGCCAATGGGCGGCAGGGGGCTGAGGTGCACGTCCGACAGATGCGCCAATGTGAAATCGGGCGTGAAGTCCGTGCTGCGCCTGTTTGCCTCCGTCATTCTGCCCGCGCCTGCCATGGTAAGGTGAATGTGGTGGCTTATACGCGAGCTGCCGAGGTGCGGCAAAGGCGCAAACCTTAAGCAATCCCAGCGTTGTGTCCGCCCCGGCGATCGTTGGTGCTGGAAAGGCGAGGCCCGACCGGAGTATACGGGCATCATGAGCGATATTCTCAGCAAGATCACAAAGTACAAGCTCGCCGAGATCGCCGAGGCGAAGCGCGCCCGGCCGCAGGCGGCCATAGAGGAGGCGGCGCGGCGCGCGACGCCTGTGCGCTCGTTCGCCGGGGCTCTCGATCGGCGCATCCGCGAGGGCCAGTTCGCCCTGATCGCGGAGATCAAGAAGGCCTCGCCCTCCAAGGGCCTCATCCGCGCGGACTTCGATCCCCCGTCGCTCGCCAAGGCCTACGAGGCGGGTGGCGCAGCCTGTCTTTCCGTGCTGACGGACACGCCGTCGTTCCAGGGTGCGCCCGAATTTCTGACCGCGGCGCGCAAGGCGACGCGGCTGCCGGCGCTGCGCAAGGATTTCATGCTCGACACCTACCAGGTGGCCGAGGCGCGCGCCTGGGGTGCGGACTGCATTCTCATCATCATGGCGCAGATCGAGGATGCCGTGGCACGCGATCTCGCGGCGGCGGCCCAGGCCTGGGGCATGGATGCGATCGTCGAAGTGCACGACGATGCCGAGCTCGATCGCGCGCTCGAACTTCCCTGCCGTCTGATCGGCATCAACAACCGCAATCTCAAGACCTTCGAGACGACGCTTGCGACGACCGAGCGCCTCGCCCCGCGCGTGCCCAAGGATCGCATCGTCATCGGCGAGAGCGGCATTGCCAACTACGGCGATCTCGAGCGTCTCGCCAAGGTCGGCGTGCGCACGTTCCTCGTCGGCGAGAGCCTCATGCGCAAGGACGACGTTACGGCTGCGACGCGCGAGCTGCTCACGGGGCAAGCCACATGAGCCGCCTCTCGCACATCAACGAGGCGGGTGATGCCGTCATGGTCGATGTGTCGGACAAGGCCGTGACCGCGCGCACGGCAGTCGCCGAAGGTTTCGTTGCCATGGCGCCCGAGACGCTGGCGCTCGTCACGACGGGTGAGGCCAAGAAAGGTGATGTGCTCGCTGCGGCGCGCCTCGCCGGCATCATGGCGGCCAAGCGCACGCACGAGCTGATCCCGCTCTGCCATCCGCTCGCGATCACCAAGGCGAGCGTCGATTTCGAGACGAGTGCCGATCCGTGCGGCATTGCCGTGACGGCCGAGGTCAAGGTGAGCGGCCAGACGGGCGTCGAGATGGAGGCGCTGACGGCCGTCTCGGTCGCGTGCCTTACGATCTACGACATGCTCAAGGCTGCCGACCGCGGCATGGTCATCGGTCCGGTGCAACTCGTCGCGAAGACCGGCGGCCGCTCGGGCACGTGGCGCGCGGCGCCGGCCAGCACGAAGGACTGAGGTCATGGCATCGCCGTTGCTGTCCGTCGAAGAGGCACTGGCCCGCATACTCGCGGATGCTTCGCCACTCGGCACGGAACGCATCACAATCGACGCAGCGCACGATCGCATTCTCGCCGAGCCGCTGGCCGCGCGTCTCACGCAGCCGCCGTTCGATGCCTCCGCCATGGACGGCTATGCCGTGCGCGCGGCGGATGTGGCACAGCTTCCCGCCAAGCTCACGGTGATCGGCGAGTCGGCGGCAGGACATCCGTTCTTCGGCCGCGTGGGACAAGGCGAAGCCGTGCGTATCTTCACGGGCGCGCCGGTGCCGGAGGGTGCCGACGGCATCGTCATTCAGGAGCACACCACGCGTGAGGGCGCTCAGGTGCTCGTGCAGGGCGATGACGTCCAGACGGATCACATTCGCCCGCGCGGAGGAGATTTCCGCGAGGGACTGCGTCTGCTGGATGCGGGCCGTCGCCTCGGGCCACGCGAGCTTTCGCTCGCGGCTGCCATGGGGCATGGCGAAGTCGTCGTCTATCGGCGGCCGAAGGTCGCCATTCTTTCCACGGGCGACGAGCTCGTGCGGCCGGGCGAGACGCCGGGTACAGGGCAGATCGTAGCCTCGAACCACCTCGGTGTCGGCGCGATGGTGCGCGGCTTTGGGGCCGAGGTCATCCAGCTCGGCATTGCGCGCGACACTGCGGAAAGCCTCAACGCGCATGTCGCGCGCGCCAAGGACGCGGACATCCTGGTGACGATCGGCGGGGCTTCTGTCGGCGATCATGATCTCGTCGCGCCGGTGCTCTCGAAGCAGGGCATGGAGCTCGCCTTCTGGAAGATCGCCATGCGACCGGGCAAGCCGCTCATGAGCGGACGGCTCGGCAATCTGCGCGTGATCGGCCTGCCGGGAAATCCGGTGTCGGCGCTGGTTTGTGCGCGCGTGTTCCTCGTTCCGCTGGTCGAGCATCTCGCGGGGCGCGCTGAAGCATCGGAGGCGACGCGTCTTGCTGAGGCGGCCGTCGCCATCGAGGCGAACGGCCCGCGCCAGCACTACATGCGCGCCACGCTCGCGGGCGACGGCGACGGCCTGCCGCGCGTGACGCCGGTGCGCTCGCAGGACAGCTCGCTGCTGTCGCCGCTGGCCATTGCCGATTGCCTGATCGTGCGTTCGCCGAAATCTCCGGCCGTGGTGCCTGGCGAAACCGTGCGCGTCCTGCCGCTGGATTTCTGATCGCAGCTCGTGCCTGCGGCGCGAATGGGCTACCGTCCAAACCCGTATCGTGCCGAAGGCGCGTGTCTTCGACACGACGAGACCCCGAACCCCCGTCCTTTTATTTGTGTACCTCGGGCTGCTGGGAAGGGGTGCTTCGCAACCTTGCGGCGGTGCTATGCCCGCGGCGGACAGAGCGACAGCCAGCGTATGAGACGCGCCACTTTCCCTCTCTCCCCATTGCCTTCAATGGGGAGAGGGTCGGGGTGAGGGGCGGCGGCATATGCCGATGTCTCATGTGTCGCGGCCCCTCATCCTAACCTTCTCCCCGTAAAGGACGGGGAGAAGGGACCTGTCGCGTTTGCCGCGCGCTCCAAACACACAAAAGACGGGGGTTCGGGGGTGTCCCCCGAGCGGGTTACAGGGCGGCAGCCCTGTTCGTGGCAAAGCCACGATGCATCGAACACGCGATCATCCGAGTGACGTCGTCGCCTCTTGCATCCTTCGCGCGATTTGAACGATGCTTGCGCCGGGCGCGGATGAGGCGGGGGATCGCATGAACGCGACGGTTGCGGGCATCATCGGCTATGTCGGCCTGCAGATTCTGGTTGGCGCCTGGGTCTCGCGGCGCATCGCGACCGAGACCGACTACATGCTGGCCGGACGCTCATTCGGCGTCGCTCTGGCGAGCGTCTCGATCTTCGCCACGTGGTTCGGCGCCGAGGTTGTGATCGGCGCTGCGAGCCGCGTCTACACGCAGGGCATTTCGGGCGCACAAGCCGAGCCCTTTGCCTATGCCGCGGGCATCATGGTCATGGGGCTCGTGTTTGCGGCGCGCCTCTGGCGGCGCGGCATCCAGACTTTGGCCGACTTCTTCCGCTTTCGATTTTCCGGACGCATCGAGCGCCTTGCGGCAGCACTGCTCATTCCGGGCTCAGTGCTGTGGGCAGCAGCACAGATCCGCGGCTTCGGGCAGATTGTCGGCTCGGCTGCAGACATCGAGCTCGAGACGGCGTTGACGCTCGCCGTCATCGCGGTCGTTTGCTACACGGTGCTCGGCGGCCTGCTCGCGGACGCCTACAACGACGCCATTCAGAGCACGGTGATCGTGGCTGGTCTCTCCGGGCTGTGTTGGGTTGCCGTCGCCGAAGCCGGTGGGATTGCGACGAGCCTCGCGCGTATCGAGCCATCGCGCTGGGTGCTCTTCCCGCCGGAGCAGTCGCTGCTCGCGATCATGGAAAAATGGGCCATCCCGATCTGCGGCTCGGTAGTTGCTGTCGAGCTGATCTCGCGCGTGCTCGCCTGCCGCTCGCCGGAGGTCGCACGCACGGGTGCCACACTCGGTGGGGCTTGCTATCTGCTGATCGCGCTCGTTCCGGTGACGCTCGGGCTCGTCGGGCCACATATCGTGCCCGACATCGCGAACTCGGAGCAGATCGTGCCGGAGATCGCGGAGCGACACCTGCCGCCGGTGCTGTACGTGCTGTTCGTCGGCGCGCTCATCTCGGCCATTCTGACGACAGTGGATTCCGCGCTGCTTGCCGCGGGCACGCTGCTCTCTCACAACCTGCTGCTCCGGCTTCATCCGACAGCGACCGAGCGGACCAAGGTCACCGTCGCGCGCACGTCGGTGGCGACGCTCGGCGTGATCGCCTATCTGCTGGCACTGCGCGCGACGCACATTTCCGATCTCGTGGAGCTGGCATCGGCGTTCGCGAGCGCCGGCATTTTCGTGGCGCTCGTGTTCGGCCTGTTCACGCGCCTCGGCGGTGAGCTCAGCGCCTTCGCTTCCATGGCAAGCGGAGCGCTGGTGTGGCTGATCGGCTCGCATGTCTTCGAGCTCCAAGCGCCGTACGTGGCGGGCCTTGCCTCGGCTTTCCTCGCCTATGTCGTGGTCGCGCAATTCGAGCCGCGCTCGCAGGCGGCCGCGTGAGGGTTAGCTTCGGCCGCGAAAGCCCGTCGCGAGGACGTAGAGCTCGGAGGAGTCGGCGCGGCTCGCCTTGGGTTTGACGTGACGCACGATGGCGAAGTCACGCTTGAGCATATCGAGCAGCGCGCGCTCCGTGCCGCCTTGGAACACCTTGGCAATGAACGCGCCGCCAGGCGCCAGAACTTCCGTCGCGAATTGGGCAGCGGCCTCGGCGAGCGCCATGATGCGCAGATGGTCCGTGCTGGCGTGACCCGTGGTCGGCGCGGCCATGTCAGAGAGCACCACATCCGCGCCGCCGTCCCGCAGCAGGGCCTTGAGCTTGTCGGGGGCGTCGTCGGCGAGGAAGTCGAGTTCCAGAATGGTGGCGCCGGGAATGGGATCGACGGGCAGATAGTCGATGCCGATCACCTGGCCGCGCCCTTCGACGGCCTTCACGCGTTGTGCGGCGACCTGCGTCCATCCGCCGGGCGCCGCGCCGAGGTCGACGATGCGCTGGCCGGGTTTGAGGATGTGATATTTGTCGTCGATCTCGATGAGCTTGAAAGCGGCACGCGAGCGCCAACCCTCCCGCTTGGCGGCGGCGACATAAGGATCGTTGAGCTGGCGTTCGAGCCAGCGCTGAGAGGAGGCCGAGCGCCCGCGCGCCGTCTTGAGGCGCACCGTGAGCTGGCGCGCGTCACCGAAGTTCTTCGTCGAAGAGCCGCCGCTGCCGGTGCCCTTGCCTTTGCGCTTGCCATCGCTCGTCATCTATTGCCAACCATCGCGGCGTGAAGCGCGGAAGACGCCGTCCTCGGCCATGAGCGTCGCGAGAATGCCCTCGCGCAGGCCGCGGTCGGCGACGCGCAGCATCTCACACGGCCACATGCGCATGAGGGCTTCGAGGATCGCGCAGCCGGCGAGCACGAGATCGGCGCGGTCGCGGCCGATGCAGGGCTCGCTGACGCGCCCGTCATAGCCGCGCGCCAGCAGATCGGCCGTGACCGTGCGCACCTGGCCCGACTTGAGCCAGCAGCCATCGACGCGATTGCGATCGTAGCGGGGGAGGCGCAGATGGATCCCGGCGACGGTCGTCACGGTGCCGGATGTGCCGAGCAGGTGCACGCGCCGATTGTGCATGCGGGAGCGGAAGCCGTGCTCACGCTCGAAGGGCGCCAGCAGGTCGGAGACGAAGTCGACCATGGCCTCGAAGGAATCTTCATCCACGTGGCGGCCGCCGAAGCGCTCCGCAATGGTGACGACGCCGACGGGCAGCGAGGTCCAGGCGGCAATGCAGTGCTGGGCCTCGATGCGATCGGCGATCGAACGGCGCCAGCCGTCGCGGCGCCGGTTCAGGTCGAGCCAGATGAGCTCCGATGAGCCGCCGCCGATGTCGAAGACGAGCACGAGATCGCAGTGACGATCGATCAGTGCGGCACAGCCGGAGACGGCAAGGCGCGCTTCGGTCTCCCGGCAGACGACCTCGATCTCGAGGCCGACATCGCGGCGCACGCGCTCCAGGAATTCATCGCCGTTCTCGGCGACGCGACAGGCCTGGGTGGCAATGAGGCGCGAGCGCGCGACATTTGCCTTGCGTAACTTCGCCTCGCAGATCTTCAACGCGTCGATCGTGCGGTGCATGGCGGCGTCGGAGAGCCGTCCCGTCGCGGAGACGCCTTCGCCGAGGCGGATGATGCGCGAGAAGGCATCGACGACGAGGAAGCCGCGCCGCGACGGCCGCGCGACAAGCAGGCGACAGTTGTTCGTGCCGAGGTCGAGTGCGCCGTACGTCGGGCCGTTGTGACGCTCGCCGTTGCGTTCACCTGTGCGCTCGCCCGTACGCTCGATCGTGCGGGGCGGAGGAACTGGCTCGACGGTGAGGGGGACGTCCGGGACTTCATTGCGGAAAGCGATCGGCTGAATGGCGGCGGCGCAGTCCGGCAGCCCCGGCGAAATCGCGGGTGCCAACTGCCCGGCGGGAGCCACGGCTCCCTGTTCGTCATCCGCCTCCATAGGTGCGATACTCCAGCGCCTGGGACGCGTGATGCCGCTCGGCAACACCCCGGTACGGGTCAACAGGCTTCGGTCTGGATCGTACTTGCGGCAAAGTTTAGCAGCTAAATCGGTGGCGTAAAGCGATCGTGATCGTCAGATGAGGCGAAAGCAATCGTTCACCGAAAGTCGAATCGGAGCGAGCTGGTCCCATGATATGCAGGAAAAGCATGGCTTTATTGCCGCTTATCCTCGGGCTTCTGTTCTGGGCACCGGAGGCACTTAGGGCCGAAACGCCCAATATTACGGCAATCACGGATCGGCTGATCGCGGCCTATCCCACATTCCTGGCGCGGCGGGAGGGCAACGCCTTGGTGTGGCGTGACGGCAAGCGCATGGCTATCGACGACGGCCTCGGCCCGAAGACCCCGGCAGCGCGCCTGGATGCCCCTGATCTCAAGGACATGCTGGCTCAGCCCTATCCTCTCGGCGCCGCGCCGCAGCCCGCGCGAGACGCCGATCCCGGCCGGGCGCGCAATGGTGAATTCTTCACCACCATGTACGGCGACTGCCGCCGCGATGAGGTGCGCAAGAACCTCGCGCCGGTGGTGTGGCTGCCGAAGAAGTGGGGAAAAACCCTGCAGGTGACCCGTGTCAACGGCGTTGCCGAGCGGCTGGCGGCTGTCTCGGCCGAGCTCGATGGCCTGCCGGCGCGCTTCGACGTCTATCTCTATCCGCCTGCAGGCACCTACAACTGCCGGGCGATCGCCGGTACGGAGCGCGTCAGCCCGCACGGCCTTGGCATCGCGATCGATATCTCGACCAAGGAATCGGACTACTGGCGCTGGGGGAAGCCCGGCGCTGACGGGAGCTATGCGTTTCGCAATCGCATCCCACAGGAGATCGTCGCCATTTTCGAGAAGCACGGCTTCATCTGGGGCGGCAAGTGGTACCACTACGATACCATGCACTTCGAGTACCGGCCCGAGCTGCTGCCGGCGCGGTGATCGCAGCTCGCGCCTGCGGCGCGACGGGGCTTTCGCCCCTGGCCCCAACCGGGGAGACCCCGGACCCCCTCCTTTTTATGACCTGGAGTTCGCCGTGAGCGCGCCCCGAATCCCCTCTCCCCGCTCTTGTCGCGCTGGAAGCGCGCCTCTGGCGCGACGAGAGGGTTAGGGTGAGGGGTGGGAACTTGCGCTGACGTCGGCGTATGCCGCCGCCCCTCATTCCGTAGCTCGGAAACGCCGTCGCACTGGTCGCCGCGGGCATAGCACGACGCTGGAAGGCGACAGCGCCTCTTCCCAGCAGCCCGCGGCACTAAATAAAGGCGGGGTGTCCCTCCCAGTGGAGCGCGAGGCTTAGCCTCGCTCGCGCCGGAGGCGCGAAATCCGTCAGGCGCTCGGCAAGCCGCGCGCGAGAGCGAGCAGAACCTTCAGATGCGCCGAGGTCTCGAATGCCGAGACCCGCAGAAGCGGCACTTCCGCACCGAGCAGCGGCCACGTCGATCCGGCCTCGGGTAGGCGCTCGATGGCGGCCGGAGCCACAAGCTCCACGGCCAGCCCGATCTCGGCTGCCGGTACGCTCGGCATGTCGATAATGCCGAGCCCGCGGACCTCGATGCGCCCCGCGATCGTGTCCGGTGCGCAGGCGACGAGCCCGCCGCCGCTGCGATCGACGATGACCTGATCGTCCGCCAGGAGTGTCGCGAGGCAATGGCGCCCATCGATCCACGCGCCCTGCAGAATGCAGCGGAGTGCGAGATCGGACTTCCCCGAGCCGGGCGGCCCGATGAGCAGGGCCACGCGCCCGTCGAGGGCGATGGCCGTGGCGTGAATCTGGCTCCGATTTTGGCTCATGCGTTCGCTCGGGTGGCCTGAGCTGATATGCGCCGCACGATCCGAGTATGTCCGATGGGCCAGCCTTCCGCTATGGTCCATCCTGGAAACGTTCTCGGAACCGGGGCTCAATCATGAAAAACGGCAAGAAATCTCCGAACGGCGCGCGCCGCGTGAAACCCTCGGAGCTGCGCTCCAAGGCGTGGTTCGACAATCCAGACAATGCCGACATGACGGCGCTCTACCTCGAGCGCACGATGAACTTCGGCCTGACGCTGGACGAGCTGCAGTCGGGTAAGCCGATCATCGGCATCGCGCAGTCGGGCTCTGACCTCTCGCCCTGCAACCGGCATCATCTCGTCCTCGCCGAGCGCGTGCGCGAGGGCATCCGCGAGGCCGGCGGTATCGCCTTCGAATTTCCGCTGCACCCCATCCAGGAGACCTGCAAGCGCCCGACCGCGAGCCTCGACCGCAACCTCGCCTATCTCTCGCTCGTGGAAGTGCTCTACGGCTATCCGCTCGATGGCGTCGTGCTGACCACGGGCTGCGACAAGACCACGCCCTCGCAGATCATGGCGGCGGCGACCGTCGACCTGCCGGCAATCGTGCTCTCGGGCGGGCCCATGCTCAATGGCTGGTTCAAGGGCGAGCGCACGGGCTCGGGCACGATCGTGTGGAAGGCGCGCGAGATGATGGCGCGCGGCGAGATCGAGTACAAAGAATTCCTCGAGCTCGTTGCCTCGTCGGCGCCGTCCGCGGGCCACTGCAATACCATGGGCACGGCCTCGACCATGAACAGCCTCGCCGAGGCGCTGGGCATGAGCCTGCCCGGCTGCGCTGCGATCCCCGGGCCTTATCGCGAGCGCCAGCAGATGGCGTATCTGACGGGCAAGCGCATTGTCGAGATGGTGTGGGAGGATCTGAAGCCCTCCGACATTCTCACGCGCCATGCCTTCGAGAACGCGATCGTCGTCAATTCGGCGATTGGCGGCTCGACGAATGCGCCGATCCATCTGAATGCGATCGCGCGCCACATCGGCGTCGAGCTCGACAATGACGACTGGGAGAAGATCGGCTACGAGGTGCCGCTGATCGTGAACCTGCAGCCGGCGGGCGAGTATCTCGGCGAGGAGTATCATCGCGCGGGCGGCGTGCCGGCCGTGGTCGCGGAGCTGATCGCCAAGGGCAAGATCAACAAGAAGGCCGTGACGGTGAACGGCCGGACGCTCTACGAGAACTGCGAGGGCAAGTTCGCGTCGGATCGCGATGTCATCAAGACGTACGATCAGCCGATGAAGCGCAGCGCCGGGTTCCTGAACTTCAAGGGCAACCTGTTCGACAGCGCGATCATGAAGGCGTCGGTGATCTCCGAGGAGTTCCGCCAGCGCTACCTGTCGAACCCGAAGGATCCCGAAGCCTTCGAGGGGCGCGCGATCGTGTTCGACGGGCCGGAGGACTATCACAAGCGCATTGACGACCCGAAGCTCGAGATCGATGCGTCGTGTCTGCTGTTCATGCGCGGCACCGGGCCGGTCGGCTATCCCGGCGCGGCCGAGGTCGTGAACATGCGCGCGCCAGACTATCTGCTGAAGAAGGGCATCACCTCACTGCCGTGCATCGGCGATGGGCGCCAGTCCGGCACCTCGGGAAGTCCCTCGATCCTCAATGCTTCGCCGGAAGCGGCGACAGGCGGCGGGCTCGCGCTGCTCAAGACCGGCGACATCGTGCGCATCGACCTCAGGAAGCGCACGGCCGACATCAAGATCAGTGCGGCCGAGCTGGAAAAGCGTCGCGAGGCTCTGAAGAAGGCCGGCGGCTACAAGTATCCCGACCATCAGACGCCGTGGCAGGAGATACAGCGCGGTATTGTCGACGAGCTGTCGAACGGCATGGTGCTGAAGCCTGCTGTGAAGTACCAGCGCATTGCCAAGACAAAGGGCCTTCCGCGCGACAATCACTGAGCCTGCCGCGCGAGGCCTTGTGTTCAGGGTCCCGGCTTTGGCCGGGACCTTTATGTTTCCGGGTTGCGAGCCAGTAATGTCGTCCGTGCCGATGCGTTCGATAAAGACCGACCGGCTCGTCCTGCGCCCATCTCGTGGTACGGATGCAGATCGCGCATTCGAAATTCAGAGCGATTGGGACGTGACGCGCATGCTGAGCATGGCGTCCTTCCCGCCTGATCAACAGGAAATGGAGCAGTGGTTCGCCGATCACGAGCGGGAGTGGCGCGATGGCGAGGCCTATCGCTTTGCCATAGAGAGCGATGGAAACCTCGTCGGACTGGTCGATCTCGATGGCCTCACCGAGAGCGAGGCGGCGCTCGGCTACTGGATCGAGCGCGCGAGCTGGGGGCGCGGATATGCTTACGAGGCCGCGCAAGCCGTGACCCGCTTTGGCTTCGCAGAACTCGGCCTCTCGCGCATCAAAGCGGGTCATGCCTATGACAATGCGGCTTCCGGCCGGGTACTTCGAAAGCTCGGGTTCGTTCCGCTCGATATTGTTGAACGCTTTTCTCGCCCGCGCGGAGCGAGCATCCAGCAGCATCGATACGTGCTGACGAAGCCCGGCAGTAGCTGAGCGGCGGATAGTCGGCCCGCTTGGCTGCAATGCCTCGTGGGCCGTTGCACGATAGCCCGCTCGGTTGCAAAAGTGGCGCCCAAGGAACAACGAAAGGATCGGTCATGCGCATTCTGATCATGGGTTCGGGCGGTGTCGGCGGCTACTTCGGCGGCCGGCTCGCCGCGGCAGGCAACGACGTGACGTTCGTCGCGCGCGGGAGCCATCTCGCGGCCATGCTCGAGAACGGTCTTCTGCTCGACAGCCTGCTTGGCCAGGCGCTCGTCAAGCCCGTGCGCGCCGTCCGCGATCCTGCCGAGGCAGGCACGCCCGATATCGTGATGTTCGCAACGAAGATGGTCGATGCCGAGAGTGCTGCGGCGCAGCTCAAGTCCGTTGTCGGTCCGCAGACGATCGTCATCGCTTTCCAGAACGGTGTCGAAGGCGCGGACGTGGTGAAGCGTGTCGTGCCCGCAGCGCATGTCATTCCGGGTGTCGCGCGCATTGCCTCGCATATCTCGCGGCCCGGCGTGATCGAGCACGCGAGCAAGTTCGCACGCATAGAGTTCGCCGAGCCGGACGGCTCCAAGAACGAGAAGCTCGCGGCCTTCCATGCGCTCTGCAAGGCGGCCGGCATCGA
This sequence comes from Hyphomicrobium sp. CS1BSMeth3, assembly GCF_900117415.1. Taxonomy (GTDB): domain Bacteria; phylum Pseudomonadota; class Alphaproteobacteria; order Rhizobiales; family Hyphomicrobiaceae. The sequence continues at coordinate 202,404 of NZ_FPEI01000004.1, read as the reverse complement.
CGCCATCATGCCGGCCGACATCCGCCGCGCGCAGTGGATCAAGTTCGCGATGCTGGCGCCCTTCTCCGGCGTCACTGCGCTGACTGGCCACGCCGCCAAGGAGCTGCGGAATGCGCCCGGCACGTACGCGCTGATCCGCTCGGCCGTTCAGGAGGTGATCGACGTCGCCAAGGCCGAGGGTGTCGCGATCAAGCCCGATGACTTCGAGGGTGTCATGAAGACTATCGATCAGCTCCCTGACGGGATGGTCTCGTCCATGGCCCACGACAAGCGGGCGGGAAAGCCGCTGGAGGTGGAGTGGCTCTCGGGCGGCGTGGTGCGTGTCGGGGCGCGCCATGGCGTGCCGACGCCGACGCACGCCTTCATCACGCAGGCACTTTCGGTCGACGCTGCGGGAAAGCCGCGAGACGGCACCTGAACGCCCGTATTGGTGTATAGAAAAAGATCGATACAGCCGTAAGTGGAAAAGCAACTCTTCCTGGTTGCCTGCTCGCAACGAGTCCATTAAATTAACTCTCGTCCGCCTCGGGGGAGACGGGAATTGGCCATCGCCGTGGCGACTTCGCCACAATTCGGCGGCGGCACAGAAGACGGGGGGTTACCCATGATCGTGCGTGCTGGCGTCGCCATGGCCCTTGTGCTGGCACTTGCAGGCTGTCGCAGTGACTTTGCCGCGATGAAGCTTGGCGGACCGGGCTACGGCTCGGTTGCGCAGGCGCATGAGCGCCAGGACCGCTACGGCATCGACCGCCTGCCTGAGAAGACCATGAGCGATCGCATGCTCGCCGCGATGGCTCTCGAGCGCGTCACCGGCCTGAAGCCGGATCCGTCGCGCTTTCTCGACAGCCCGTGAGCTGAACCCACTCCGCATGGCGCGATGGGACGACGGGGCCGTGAGGCCCCGTTTTCATTGGGCCGTGTCCTGCCAGAGCCAAGCCGCCCCGCGCGCGCCCGAGGCATCACCCCAGCGGGGTGGGCGGATGTCCACGCGCGTATCCTCGGCGAAGATGTGCGGTGCCATGAGCCCCGGCAGCTTCTCGTAGAGGTGATTGAGCCGCGAGAGCCCGCCGCCGAGCACGATCACGTCGGGATCGAGAATGTTCACGACATGGGCGAGGCCACGCGCGAGGCGGTCTGCGTGGCGATCCAGGGCTATTTGCGCCCTCTCCTCACCGGCGGCAGCTCGTTCAACGATTTCCTCGGCCCGCGTCGTTGTGCCGCCATCCTGGAGGTACGCGGCGGCCAGCGCCGGCCCCGAGACCCACGTCTCCATGCAGCCCCGCCGGCCGCACCAGCAGAGCGGCCCAGGCAACTCGTCCGAGGTCGCCCAGGGCAGGGGGTTGTGGCCCCATTCGCCGCCGATGCCGCGTGGTCCATCAAGCAGACGGCCCTCGATCACGACCCCGGCGCCGCAGCCCGTGCCGAGTATGACGCCGAGGACATTGCGCGCGCCGGCCGCGGCACCGTCGAGGGCCTCGGAAAGGGCAAAGCAGTTGGCGTCATTGGCGAGCCGCACAGGGCGTCCGAGGCGATCCGCAAGATCGGGTCCGAGCGTCCGCCCATTGAGCCAGGTTGAATTGGCATTCTGCATCTGGCCCGTGCGCGGGGAGACCGAGCCGGGCGTCGCGACGCCGATTGTCGCAGTCGAGGGCGCCGGATCGGCTGCAGCCTCGGCCAGAAGCTCATCCACCAACTGAGCGATCGCGTCGAGGGTTGCCGCGTAGTCGTCGCGCGGGGTCGAGACGCGGCGGCGCGGCCGCTCGGCGCCCGTCTCGTCCATGAGGACGCCTTCGATCTTGGTTCCGCCGAGGTCGATGCCGACCCGCAGCAGGGTCGGCGGGTGAGACACCGAGACAGAGACCTTTGGCCTCATCGCCGGCCTCCTGACATATCTCCCTCGCGCTGCAGACGCTCCAGCGCCGGCGCCACTTCAGCGGGACGATGATTGCCATTCGCGGCAAAGACGAGGAGCAATGTTTCGTCCGCCAGCAGATACTCCAGCACGGCGATCAGCGTCTCGTCGTCCCGGGCGCGCTCGCGAAGCGTCGCGGCCTCCATGCCGGTGACGTTGAGAAACTTTGTAATCCTTAACGCATCCCCGGCAAGGAAGAGGAGCGCGTCGAGCGCCAATTGCCGTGCTGTTTCAAGGGGTGCGCCCCTTCCGCGATCGTTGTCTTTGGGCATCCGTGCCGCGCCTCTAGTGCCGGTTGGACCGCCATTCTTAAACATATCCTTAGGCTTTTGGCGCAGAGTGATCCCCAACTAAACATGCGATTCGGCGGAAAGTCGGATGACCACAATCGAGCGGACCAAATCGATGGGCTACCAGGAGCGCCGACAGGCGATCGAGGGGCGACGTCCGCGCGCGAGCGCCGGGCAGGCGACGGTGCTCATCGTGGAGGACAACGAGCTCAATATGAAGCTCTTCCGCGATCTGCTCGAGGCCCATGGTTATGCAACCATCGAGGCGCGCAACGGTCATGACGCGCTCGATCTCGCGCGCACCCATCGGCCCGATCTGGTGCTGATGGACATCCAGCTTCCCGAGGTCTCCGGTCTCGAGGTCACGAAGTGGCTCAAGGACGACGAGGACCTCTGCGACATTCCGGTGATCGCGGTGACCGCGTTCGCCATGAAGGGGGACGAGGAGCGGATCCGCCAGGGCGGGTGCGAGGCGTACCTTTCAAAGCCCATCTCGATCGGCCTTTTCATCGATACCGTGCGCCGGTTCGTCGAAGCGGATTGATCTTCAACTCATCTCAGCGGCAAGACCTCGCCCATGACCGCCCGCGTCCTCGTTGTCGACGACATCTTGTCCAACGTGAAGCTCCTCGAGGCTCGGCTCTCGGCCGAGTACTTCGAGATCCTGACGGCCTCGAGCGGCCGCGAGGCTCTGGACATTCTCGAGCGTGAAAGCATCGACGTGGTGCTGCTCGACGTGATGATGCCCGGCATGGACGGCTTCGAGGCCTGTCGGCACATCAAGCAAAACCCGAAGACGGCGCACATTCCTGTCATCATGGTCACCGCGCTCGACCAGCCGGCCGACAAGGTGCACGGGCTCGAAGCTGGTGCCGACGACTTCCTGACCAAACCGGTGGATGACATCGCGCTCGTGACGCGCGTGAAGAACCTCGCGCGCCTCAAGGTCCTCTCGGACGAAATGCTGATGCGCGCCGCCACCACCCACCAAATGGGCATCAGCGGCGCCCCGGCTCTCGACTGGCAGAGCGCCGGTGAGAGCGGCAACGTGCTGATCGTCGAGGATCAGGGCCGTTCCGCGCAGCGCCTCGTCGAGACACTGCGCACCGTCCACACCGTCACTCTCGAAAGCGATCCTCAGGCTGCGCTCTTGAAACTCGCCGAGCAGCCCGTGGACGTGCTGGTTGTCAGCCTGAGCCTCACGAACGCGGACGGCCTGCGCCTCTGCTCGCAGGTGCGCTCGCTCGATCGCACGCGGCACCTGCCGATCCTCATCATCGTCGAGCCCAGTGACGAGGCCCGGCTCCTGCGCGGCCTCGACATGGGCGTCAACGACTATGTCGTGCGCCCGATCGATCGCCACGAGATGATGGCCCGCGTGAAGACGCAGGTGAAGCGCAAGCGCCACGCCGATCTCCTCAAGGCCCGTCTCGAAGAGAGCGTCGAGATGGCCATTACGGACGGCCTCACCGGCCTCCACAACCGGCGCTACATGGAAGGCCATCTGAAGACGCTGGTCGCGCAGTCCATCCAGTCCGGCCGCGCGCTCTCGCTGCTCGTCGCCGATATCGACTTCTTCAAATCCGTCAACGACACCTACGGCCACGACGCGGGCGACCACGTGCTGCGCGAGTTCGCGCGCCGCTTCCGCCGCAATACGCGCGGCATCGATCTCGCCTGTCGCCTCGGCGGCGAGGAGTTCGTGATCATCATGCCGGATACGGATCTCGCGCGCGCCATCCAGGTCGGCGAGCGCCTGCGCGCGACGATCGCCGCCGATCCCTTCCCGATGTCCGGCAACAAAGAGCTGCGCGTGACGGCGAGCGTCGGTATCTCGACACTCGAGTATCGCGACGATACGCCCGAGACACTCTTCAAGCGCGCCGATCGTGCGCTCTATTCAGCCAAGCGCGAAGGCCGCAACCGCGTCGTCGCCGACGCGGCTTGATTTTTAGTTTCTAGTACGGCCTACCGGCCGGCGCGCAGTCGCGCGCTCATGACGGTCGCGTGCCGCGAGTTCATCGCCAGTCCCCTCTCCCCGTTAGGACGGGGAGAAGGGGAAGTGGGGCGCCTCACGCGAGACCTGTCGCTATGACCCGCCGCGGGCGTTGCACGCGGAAGGAACGCGATAGCACCCCTTCCCGGCAGCCCGCGGCACTAAATAAAAGCGGGTGGGTCCGGGAGGGTGTCCCTCCCGGTGGGAGCGCGAGGGCTAGCCCTCGCTCGCGAAGCGACCTACTCACCCGGCGCCAGGAAGTCGAAATCACACCCCTCCGGCGCCTGCAGCACGCGCTCGCGGAAGAGGCGGTCGTAGCCGCGCGGCGCGGTCGGCTGCTTTTCCTGCTCCCAGGCCTTGCGGCGCTTGGCGAGTTCCGCCTCATCGACGAGCAGATCGATCGTCCGGTTCTTCACCGACAGCTTGATCTTGTCGCCTGTGCGCACGAGCGCGAGCGGGCCGCCGGCAGCGGCTTCAGGCGCGACGTGCAGCACGATGGTGCCGTAGGCCGTGCCGGACATGCGCGCATCCGAAATGCGCACCATGTCCTTCACGCCCGCTGCGAGCAGCTTCTTCGGGATGGGCAGGAAGCCCGCTTCAGGCATGCCCGCGGGCGAACTTGGCCCGGCATTCTGCAGAATGAGGAAGTCGTCCGCCGTAACGTCCAGGTCGGGATCGTCGACGCGGGCTGAGAGATCCGCGAGCGAGGTGAACACGACAGCGCGGCCCGTGCGCTCGAAAAGCTCCGGCGTCGCCGCCGAGCGCTTGATGATCGCACCCTTGGGCGCGAGCGAGCCGAAGAGCGCGACGAGGCCACCCTGCGGCTCGATGGGCTCCTTGATCGGCTTGATCACGCGGCGGTCGACCCAGATGCCTTCTTCTGCCGCCAAGCGTTCGCCGAGCGTCTCACCGGTGATGGTCATGGCGTCGAGATGCAAGCGATCCTTCAGCTCGCGCAACACCGCGCCGATGCCGCCGGCGGCGAAGAAGTCCTCCATGTAGTGCTCGTTGCCGACCGGCTTCACGGCGGCGAGTACGGGCGTCGTGTCGGACAGCTCGTTGAAGCGCTGAAGATCGAGCTTCGCGCCGACGCGTCCCGCGATCGCAGCCAGATGCACGACACCGTTCGTCGAGCCGCCGAGCGCGAGCAGAACGCGCGCGGCATTCTCGACGGATTTCTGCGTGATGATCTTGCTCGGCGTCAGGTCGCCACGCGCGAGCGCGACGGCGCGCACGCCGGTTGCCTCCGCCGCGCGAATGCGGTCGGCGTGCACAGCAGGGATCGCGGCCGTACCCGGCAGTGTCATGCCGAGCGCTTCGGCGATGGCGGCCATGGTCGAAGCCGTGCCCATGACGGCGCACGTGCCGGCCGTCGTGACGAGGCGCCCCTCAGCTTCCTCGATCTCGCTCTTGCCCATGCGGCCGGCGCGGTATTCGACCCAGAATTTGCGGCAGTCCGTGCAGGCGCCGACGCGATGCTCGCGCCAGCGGCCGGTCATCTGCGGGCCGCCAATGAGCTGGATGGCGGGCTTGTTCGCGCTCGCCGCGCCCATGAGCTGTGCGGGCACGGTCTTGTCGCAGCCACCCATGAGCACGACCGCGTCCATGGGCTGGGCGCGGATCATCTCCTCGGTGTCCATGGCCATGAGGTTGCGGAACTTCATGGAGTTCGGCGTGAGCGTCGACTCGTGCAGCGAGATGGTCGGGAATTCGAGCGCGAGGCCGCCGGCCGAGGCGACGCCGCGCTTGATGGCATCGATGAGCTCTGGGAAATGGCGATGGCAGGGATTGAAGCGGCTGTAGGTATTGGCGATGCCGACGACGGGGCGCGAAAGCTCGTCGAGCGAGAAGCCCTGCGAGCGCGCGAAGGCACGGCGCATGTAGATCGAGAAATCCGCATCGCCGTAGTTGGCGAGGCCCTGGAGAAAGCCCTTCTGCGGCACGCTCGCTTTCGCGCCGCCGCTGCCCTTGCCGCCATCCGCGCCGTCCGATTTCGCTTTTTTTGTCATTGCCCCGCCTCTGCTCGCCGGCGGGGCCGTGGCGGCCCCGCTACCCGTGGAGATCGGGCTCTCCCGCCCGACCGCATGAGATTGCGACGGGGAGAAGCGGTCAGCAAGCGATCGATGAAAAGATTTCGCTTCATCGATGTGCTGGGGCGCTGTCGTCAGTCCGGTCTGTCGGCACGCGCGCCATCCTGACGGCACGCAGGATCTGGCGCTACCACCAGCTCGGTGATCCTAGAAGACCGAGTTCATCCAGGACTTGCCCTTCTCGTTCCTGATATCGGTGCACTTGCCGTCGTGATGGTACATGTACTGCCCGCAGGGCGCTGCCTGCTGGGCGTGCTCATGGGCCACTGGGTGCCGCGCGTGGGTCCCCTGCGTACTCTGCCGCGAATGGGGCGTCGTCGGATGGGCTGTCGCGGCTGCCACCGCACCGCTGCCGAACCCGCTGACGAGGGCTGTGATTGCCAGAGCGGGGATAAGGGATGTGATTTTCGTCATGGGAGTTGTCCGTTTGGAGCGTTTCCATGCCCATGCAACGACGCGCCGTGGTCCCAGTTCCTGATTGCGACAATTCATCACCTGCGCGTCACGGATGGCGCTCGCTGGAAACCTTTCGTTAACCGATACGTGGAAAGATTTTGTTAACCATCCCGCTTCTGCCGCCGACCCCAGCCATGACCAGCGCACACCTGACCGCGAGCCTCAACGAGGTCACGAACGACACGGGCCGCATTGCCTTCTGCGGGCCCTATGTGCTCGCGGCTATCACGGGGTATCCGATCAGCCGGATGGAAGACGAGATCCGTACCTTCCGCAACATACCGGCCCACCGCAAGCCGGTCGTAAAGGGCACCGACAACGAGGAAGTGGCCGCTGCATTGGCGCACTTCGGCTATCGCATGGATCTCACCGAAAGCTACATGCATCTCGAGCGCAAGGAGCGTCCGAGCCTCTGGACCTGGATGCAGAAGCCGCGGAGTGCCTGGGCGCACTACATTCTCGCGGTGCACAAGGGGCGCGAGGGGCACTGGGTGCTCGTGAAGGGCGTGAAGCTCTGCGACACCTACTCCGAGGGGCGCTGGCAGTTCGTCTGCGATGGTCCGCACAAGGGCGCGCGCATCATGGAGGTCTTCGCCGTGCGGAAGGACCTCGGCGTGTAAGCGTCACGCGTCTGCGACGGTTGTGCTATAGGCCCGCCGGATGAGGACGAGCTACCGCACTGCTTACGGCCCACCCGATGTCCTGACTGTTCGCGAGATGCCCATCCCCGAGCCGGGGCCGGGCGAGCTTCTCGTGCGGGTGCGGGCCGCGACTGTGAACCGCACGGACTGCGGTGCGCTCTGGGGCAAGCCCTACATATTTCGCTTCTTCGTCGGTTGGCCGCGACCGCGCGAGGTGGCCACGGGCACCGATTTCGCAGGTGAAGTCGTCGCGATCGGCTCAGGTGTCACGCGGTTCGCGACCGGCGATCGCGTCATGAGCTTCCACGACCATGGCCTTGGCTCTCACGCGCAATATCTCCGCGTGTCCGAGCGCCGCCCCATAGTGCGCATTCCCGACGGCGTATCCCTCGAGGCGGCAGCCGCGAGCATGGAAGGCGCACACTACGCGCGCAATTTCCTGAGGTGCGTTCCTCTGAAGCCAGGCGATGCGGTGCTCGTCAATGGCGCGACCGGCGCCATCGGTTCAGCCGCCATTGCCCTGCTCAAGAATGCCGGCGCGATTGTTACGGCCGTCTGCGCCGAGCCGCATCGTGCCGCCGTCGCCGCTCTCGGCGCGGACCGCACGATCGACTACCTGCGCGCGCCGTTCACGGCCCAGCTCGAGGGGGAGACATTCGCCTTCGTCTTCGATGCTGTCGGCAAGAGCAGCTTCGGAGAAAGTCGCCCTTTGCTCGCCAAGACGGGCGTGTATCTGTCGTCCGAGCTCGGGCCGCGAGGGGAAAACCCTTTTCTGGCGCTCATCGCGCCGCTCATGCGCGGGCCCAAGGTCCGCTTTCCCGTACCGACCGATATTCCACAATCCCTCGCGCTCGTCTCTTCGCTGCTGGCGCAGGGCGTGTACAAGCCGCTGATCGATCGCCGCTACGCCCTCGACGACATCCGCGAGGCTTTCACCTATGTCAATTCCGGCCAGAAGATCGGCAACGTCCTGCTGACGTTCGACTGAGCCGAATGTCGGTCGACGGATTGTGTTTTCAACCGCGCGCAAGCGCCCGTAGATCCGGTGCCACAACGCCGCGCTGCATGGCGAGCAGATCCAGCGACGGCGGCTCCTCGCCCGTGCAGATCGAGAGGATCGTGTGCGCCTGCCCGCGATGATGCGTCTGGTGATTGAAGAAGTGCGAGAGGACGTCTGCCCGCGGCTGCTCGAAGGTCTTTCCCGATGTGGTCGCGTACTTCAGCGTGCCGGCCAGCGCTGCTTCATCCAGTGAAGTGACAAACCGGACAATCCGATCGTCCTCGTCGGCTCGCGCCAGCGCCAACGCCCTTCGATCTTCATGGATGATGGCATTCAGCGTGTTGGGATGCTCGCCCTCGCCCGTCAGGCGTTTCATCCAGATGCGATCGGCAACGAGCAGATGATTGAGCGTCCCGTGCAGGCTCTTGAAGAACGCGCCGACATCGCGCCGGTAGTCCTTCTCATCCAGGGCCAGGGCCGCCTCGTAGATGCGAGCGTTGGCCCATTTGTTGTAGGCCGCGAGCTGTTCGAAGCGCGACTTCATGAAGCCTCTCCGCCGAGTGGAAACCGAGCCCTCGAAGGCTAGTTCGGCGGCTGCGGTCTGTCACGCAGCGCGGCGCTCTCATTCTAATCGCTGCGCAGGAGCTCCGTCTCGATGCTGAGGCGGACTTCATCCGAGACCAGCGGTATGGCCAGCGACATATCCCAGTCCGAGCGTCTCAGGACGGCGGTCGCCGAGAAGCCCGCGACGTAGACATCCCGGTAGTTGGGATTGACCTTGGCGAGCGGATGCTCGCCCGAGAAATTCCAGACGACATTGAGTGTCACTGGCCGGGTAATGCCCTTGATCGTCAGGTCGCCCGCGACCTGTCCGGTCTTGTCGCTGGTGCGACGAACTTCTTTCGAGCGGAAAGTGATCAAGGGAAACTGCGCGGCGCTGAAATAGTCGGGCGACTTGATGAGCTGGTCGAACTCGGCAACGCCCGTCCAGATGCTCGCCGCCCTCATGGTGACGTCGATGACGCTCAGTTCCGGCATCATGGGATCGAACTGGATGCGTCCGTCCACATTCGTGAGGCGGGCCGATTGGCGGGAAAGCCCGAGGTGCGACCAGGAGAAATTGATGGCGGTGTAGTCCTTGTCCAAGCGGTAGGTGGCCATCTGTGCCACCGCGCTCGCGGTCCATGTCGTCATCAGGATCGTGACAGCCAGCCCAAGCTGGCCAATGCCCACCGGCAGCCGCAGGCGCCTCATCGCTCACCGATCTCCTTTTCTCGCGCGCCCTTCAGACGGGGCACATGAATAGCCGGCGCGCTCTGCCGTGATGGAGGGCGCGATGGGCTTTCAGTCCACGATCAGGATAACGCGAGGAAAATAAGGCACGGCGTTGGTCGGTGTGCTCACAAGGTCCGGCACCAGCGAAGGAGCTGCCGGCTCATCCGCTGCCCTTTTGTCAGCGCCGATCGCAGCGGGCGGACCCAGTCTCTCCCGGCGATTTTCGCCTCCTGAGACGTCAGGCTGGCACGGCGTAGCCGGCGCGTGCCGTGGACGGCGTGGCACTCGCGCAGGAGCTGGGCGAAGTCGGCTACGGGCGAGAGGAACGTGACGCCACATCGCTTACCGAGACGCCAGGCAACGCGGGCCTTGACCCGCCGGCCGCTCGGCAGGCGCATGGCGACCAGCTCGCGTCTGCGCAGACGATGCCCCGCATCGAGCGTGGCGCCGTAGAGCGTCATGGCTGCCAAGGTGGCCTCGCGGGGGCCGCTGGTCGTGAGCAGGCTCAGATCGAGGCGGGTTCTGCGGGCGCGTCTTTCGTGGACCACACGATGGACCTTCGAGTTACCGAAGCGGATCCTGGCGCCGATGGGGCATCCGACTTCGGGCCTGACGAACATGGCGGGAAACTCGAGGACCGGCATCCGGCGCTCTTCCTCTGATGGTGGTCGTCTATATTTACAACTATAGATTGTAGAGCTCGATGCTTAACTTCGTCTGAAGGCAATGACGCCTCCTGTCCGTGCAGCCGGACGGCGTGCCTGATTGTTGGGCACGGCGCCCGGACTTCAGGCTCGCCACGCGGCTCCGCCTCATGGTTCCGTGGAAGCCAAGATGAAGCTTGGAATCGCAGACGTCGGGCGCGGCACATGGGCGACCGTTACGACCGAGGTTGGGGTAAGGGGCCGCGGCCGCCCTTCGTCGCGGGGCTCAGGCGCCCTCCCCCGGAGATCATCAAATGGGGCCTTGCCCCGACTGCGGCGACTATCGGCCACAATGGCGGCCCGCCGCTCGATCCGCCGGTCAATGACGCGTTCGTTGCCTACCGCTGGCGCAAGGCGCACCGCGAGGCCTGGAAGAACCCGCCCTACAGCATCATGATGTTCCGCCTCAAGCGCGCCGAGGCGGCGGGCGTGACCTACGAGGAATACACGGCGGAGCTGCTCGACAGCGGCCGCCACCTCCAGGCCGGCGATCGCAAGCCCAAGACCTAACTCACTGCCGCGAGGAAGTTGCGCCTTCGGCGCAAGTGGGGCCTCAGGCCCCACACCCCGAGCGGGGGACACCCCCGCACCCCCGCCTTTTATGGATTTGGAGCAAGCCGCGAGCGCAGCGATCATCCCCTCTCCCCGCATGCGGGGAGAGGGTTAGGGGGGGGGGCGGAAACTTGTGAGACGTTTGCGTATACCGCCGCCCCTCATCCCGACCTTCTCCCCGTAAGAACGGGGAGAAGGGGAAGGAACGGTGCAACACGTGAGCGCTGTCTGCATGGCCGCCGGGGCCATAGCACTACGTCAGAAAGCGACAGCGCCTCTTCCCAGCAGCCCGCGTAACCAAAATAAAGGCGGGTGGGTCCGGGAGGGTGTCCCTCCCGGTTGGGGCGTGGGGCGAAAGCCCCACTCGCGGAGCGACTGCGAGGAGAGCGCTCCTTAATCCACCTTCTGCGGCCGGAAGTCCTCGCGCTTGATGCCAGCGACGACGACGGGCTTCTTCATGGCATCACGGCGGAAGGGCTCGCCGAGCTCCTGATTGAGGATGACCTCGATGAAGGTCGTGATGCCCTTCTTCTGCGCCTCGCACGACTCCGCGATCGCGGCCTTGAGCTCGTCCTGCGTCCTCACTGCGACGCCCTTGAGCCCGCAGCCCTCGGCGACCTTGGCGTAGCTCAGGTTCGGATCGAGCTCCGTGCCGACGAAGTTGTCGTCGTACCAGAGCGTCGTGTTGCGCTTCTCCGCACCCCACTGGTAGTTGCGGAAAACGACCATCGTGATGCCGGGATATTCCTTGCGCCCGACCGAGCCCATCTCGCTCATCGAGATGCCGAAGGCGCCGTCACCGGCAAAGCCCACGACCGGCGTATCGGGGCAGCCGATCTTCGCGCCGATGATGGCGGGGAAGCCATAGCCGCACGGCCCGAAGAGGCCTGGCGCCAGATACTTCCGCCCCTGCTCGAAGGTCGGATAGGCATTGCCGATCGCGCAGTTGTTGCCGATGTCCGTGGAGATGATCGCCTCCTTCGGCAGGCCGGCCTGAATGGCCCGCCAGGCCTGACGCGGCGACAGGCGGTTCGGATCGCGCTTCCTCGCGCGCTCGTTCCACGTCGTGCCGGGATCATCATCCTCGTGATCCATGCCCGAGAGCGTCTGCAGCCAGGCGGACTTCGTGCGATGGACGAGGGCCTTGCGCTCGTCGCGGCCGGCATTGCCGGCGGTCGGCGTGAGCTTGCCGAGGATCTGGCGCGCGACCTGCTTGGCGTCACCGACGATGCCGACGGCGATCGGCTTCGTGAGGCCGATCCGATCCGGGTTGATGTCCACCTGGATGATCTTGGCTTCCTTCGGCCAGTAGTCGATGCCGTAGCCCGGCAGCGTCGAGAAGGGATTGAGACGCGTGCCGAGTGCGAGCACCACGTCGGCTTTCGCGATCAGCTCCATGGCCGCCTTCGAGCCGTTGTAGCCGAGTGGGCCGACGGCGAGCGGATGGCTGCCGGGGAAGCTGTCATTGTGCTGGTAGCCGCTGCACACGGGCGCATCGAGCTTCTCGGCCAGCGCCTTGCAGTCCGGGATCGCGCCACCGATGACGACGCCAGCACCCGAGAGAATGACCGGAAACTTCGCTTCCGAGAGCAGCTTGGCCGCTTCCGCGATCGCCTCGGCGCCGCCCGCAGGCCGCTCGAACTCGACGACGGCCGGGAGGCTGATGTCGACGACCTGGGTCCAGTAGTCGCGCGGAACGTTGATCTGCGCCGGCGCGGAGAGGCGCTTCGCCTTCAGGATCACCCGGTTGAGCACTTCGGCAATGCGCGAGGGATCGCGCACTTCCTCCTGGTAGCAGACCATGTCGCGGAAGAGGGCCATCTGCTCCACTTCCTGGAAGCCGCCCTGGCCGATGGTCTTGTTCGCCGCCTGCGGGGTCACCAGCAGCATGGGCGTGTGGTTCCAGTAGGCGGTCTTGACCGGCGTGACGAAGTTCGTGATGCCCGGGCCGTTCTGCGCCACGCACATGGCGATCTTGCCGGAGGCGCGGGTGTACCCGTCGCACATGAAGCCGCCGTTCATCTCGTTGGCGACGTCCCAGAAGGTGATGCCGGCCTTCGGGAAAAGGTCCGAGATCGGCATGAAGGCCGAGCCGATGATGCCGAAAGCGTGCTCGATGCCGTGCATCTGGAGCACTTTCACAAACGCTTCTTCGGTCGTCATCTTGGTCATGGCCGCACCTCCCTTGATCGTTCACGTACTCGGCTATCTTTGCGGACATCCCAGGCGCCGCCAAGCCGCGGATGACGCACTGCAGCGTCTCATTCACCAGGACGTTTCGTCTCGCGGTTTGACATGCCGGTGCGCAGCCTGTCAATTGATGGCCGAATAGGCGAAAAGAGAAAAACAGCCGGAAGTCCTAGCCCAAGAGGGACGCCATGCAGGATACGCCCGCCCGCAAGCCCGCCGAGACCACAGCCGCAGACCCCGTCCCCGACCTCATCAGGCGCGCCCGCGCGGCCATGGCTACCTTTGCGGCCGAGATCGCGCGCGAGGGCCAGCCCCGCATTGACGAGGCGGTTACGGCACTCGCCTGGTCGATCTACAAGCCGGAGACGGCGAGGCGCTATGCCGAGCTGGCCGTGGAGGTGACGGGTATCGGCCATGTCGAGAGCAAGGTCATCAAGAACCAGCGCAAGACCTTCGGCACGCTGCGTGATCTGCTCCGCGCAAAATCCACCGGCATCATCGAGGAGATGCCCGAGAAGGGCCTCGTGAAGTGGGCCAAGCCCGTCGGCGTCGTCGCGGCCATCACGCCCTCGACGAACCCGCAGGCAACGCCCGTCAACAAGGCCATGATGGCCATCAAGGGCGGGAACGCCATCATCATCGCGCCGCCGCCGGCCGCCTGGGCTGCGACCGAGCCGGCCGTCGCCGGAATGCGCGCGGAGCTGACGCGCATCGGTTTGCCTGCTGACCTCGTGCAGATGCTGCCGAACCCCGTATCGCGCGAGATGACGACGCGGCTCATGGAGATGTCCGATCTCGTCGTCGCGACAGGCAGCCAGGCGAACGTGAAGGCCGCCTACAAGTCGGGGAAGCCCGCGCTCGGAGTCGGCCTCGGCAATGCGCCTGTCATCATCGACACGAGCGCCGATCTCGATCAGGCCGCCGACCTCATCATGCAGTCGAAAACATTCGACAACGCCACGTCGTGCTCCTCGGAGAACGCGGTCGTCATCGTCGATGATGTCTACGATGCAGCGATCAAGGCGCTCGAGAAGCACGGCGGCTACATGGCCGACAAGGCCGAGCGCGCGCGCATCGTCGATCGCTTGTGGGTTGACGGCAAGCTCAATCGCGCCGTGATCGCGCAGGGGCCTGAGCGCCTCGTCGAGGTCTTCGAGCTTTCGTCACGCGCGCGCGGCTGCAAGTTCGTCATGGCCGAGGAGACGGGTATCGGTAAGGCACATCCGCTCTCGGGCGAGAAGCTCTCGCTGGTGCTCACCATCTATCGCGCGAAGGATTTCGCCGATGCCAAGCGGGTCGTGAAGAACATTCTCGACTATCAGGGCCGCGGCCATTCCTGTGGCATCCACACGAAGAACATGGACCACGCGCGCGAGCTTGCCGCGGACACCGACGTCGTGCGCGTCCTCGTCAATCAGGCGCACACCTTCGGCAATGGCGGTGGCTTCAACAACGCGCTTCCGTTCACGCTCACCATGGGCTGCGGCACGTGGCAGGCGAACGCCTTCTCGGATAACCTTTCCTGGCGTAACTTCGTCAATATCACGCATCTCGTCATGACCATTCCCGAGGACAAGCCATCGGAAGAGGCGCTGTTCGGGCCGTACTGGGCGAAGTGGGGGAAGTAGCGCCGTCTTAGTGCGGCCAGCGTCGCTGAAGGTGGCTCAATGCGTCTGCATCATTGCCACAACTTTCACGACTTTCGCGAGCTGGCGCGCCGGCGCCTTCCAGGTCCGATATTCAACTACATCGACGGTGGCGCCGACGACGAGGCAACACTGCGCCGGAACACGCGCGCGTTCGAGGCCTGCGACCTCGTACCGAACGTGCTGACAGGGCTCGGCGAAGTCGATCTTTCTGTGAAGGTCCTCGGGCATACGCTCGACATGCCTGTTTATTGCTCGCCGACGGCCCTGCAGCGGCTCTTTCATCACGAGGGCGAGCGCGCCGTTGCGCATGCGGCCGACAAGTTCGGCACCATGTTCGGCGTGTCCTCGCTCGGCACCGTCAGCCTGGAGGAGATAAGGTCGAACTTCTCCTGTCCGCAGGTCTATCAGTTCTATTTTCACAAGGACCGCGGCCTCAATCGCGCCATGCTCGAGCGGGCCAAGACGGCCGGCGTTCCGATCATGATGCTGACCGTCGATTCCATCACCGGCGGCAATCGCGAGCGCGATCTGCGCACGGGCTTCGCCATTCCCTTCCGTCTGACGCTCGGGGGCGTACTCGAGTTCGCGATGAAGCCGCGCTGGGCCATCGACTACCTCACGCACGAGAAGTTCCGCCTGCCGCAGCTCGACGAGCACATCAGCATGGACGGCGGCGTCAGCTCGATCGGTGCATATTTCACCAACATGCTCGATCCGACGATGAGCTGGCGGGACATTGCGGAGATGGTCGAGCAGTGGGGCGGTCAGTTCTGCCTGAAGGGTGTCATGAGCGTCGAGGATGCGCGACGCGCCATCGATATCGGCTGCACGGGCATCGTCATCTCGAACCATGGTGGCCGCCAGCTCGACGGCTCACGCAGCGCCTTCGATCAGCTCGCCGAGATCGTCGATGCCGTCGGTGATCGTATCGACGTGCTCATGGACGGCGGCATCCAGCGCGGGACCCACGTTCTCAAGGCGCTGTCGCTCGGCGCCAAGGCTGTTGGCGTCGGCCGCTACTATTTGTTTGCGCTGGCGGCGGCCGGACGGCCCGGCGTCGAGCGCGCACTCGGATTGATGCGGGAAGAGATCGAGCGCGACATGAAGCTCATGGGATGCACGTCCGTCGGGCAGTTGTCGCGCTCGAACCTGCGATTCCGCTGAATTCTCAACAAGCCTATTGCGCAGCAACCGGAGTGATGCCCATGACCGACAAGGTGGCAAGCCACTACAGCGCGACGCAGAATCTGGCCGACAAGATTGCCGACAAGCTGCGAGAGGCCGGGAAGGATATCGCGACGCTCAAGACCGCCGATCTCGGCGCAATCGACGAGTTCCACATCCGCGGCCGCAAGGCGACCCTCGAGCTTGCCGAAGGCCTGGGTCTCTCGGCGAGCTCGCACGTGCTCGACATCGGCAGTGGTCTTGGCGGCCCGGCCCGGACGCTCGTCGAGACCTACGGATGCCGCATGACGGGCATCGATCTCACGCCAGCCTTCTGCGAGGCGGCGACGGCGCTGAGCCAATGGGTTGGGCTGAGCGATCGCCTGAATTTCCAGGTCGGTGATGCCACGCACCTCCCCTTCGCGGATGGCCTCTTCGATGCCGCGATGACCATCCATGTGGCGATGAACATCGCCGCCAAGGACCGCATGTACGCGGAAGCCCGGCGCGTGCTGAAGCCCGGCGGCCGCTTCGGTGTCTACGATGTGCTGCAGGGTGAAGGCGGCGATATTCTCTTCCCCGTGCCCTGGGCGCGCGAGCCGTCGATCAGCCATGTCGCCACGCCGGACGCCATGCAGGCGCTCCTCTCCGGCGCCGGCTTCAAGATCCTGAGCGCCGTCGATTCCACCGAGGAGAGCGGGCGCTGGTTCGAGGCCATGGCAGAGCGCATGAGCAAGGGGCCGGCGCCGCCGCTGACCTTCCGCACGTTCCTCGGGGACGACTTTCAGGAGATGACGCGCAATCAGGTGCGCAACCTCCTGGAGCGGCGCATCCGCACGGTAAGCTACATCTGCGAGGCATGAGTTTCTGCCGAAAACGAGCCCCAGCCGACGGTGCAGTCGGGGCTCGTTCTCATAGGCAGCATCGTGGGGCAGCATCGCGGGCTTAGCGGGCGCTCTTCTTCGCCTTGAAGGTCGTGCTCTTCTTCAGCTCATGGCCCTGCTTGGCCTTGAGACCGAGCTTCGGCGTCTTGATTTTGCAGACCCGGTTGCCCTGGATCCAAACCGACTCATAGCCGTTCGGACAGGCGAAGGCGGGCTGGGCGATGGCCGTCATGCCGACCGCCGCAAAGATTGCTGCAATGATTGGAGTTTTCATGGTCGCTTCCTTTGGTGTCCGAGACGCTTCGTGCGTCCCTGCACCTTTGGTCGCGGCCTGCGTAGAAAGGTTCGAAGGCGTGAGGAAAAAGTCTCGACGTTCGGGCGAGCTTGGCGCGGCATGAGCCGCGCCAAGCCAAAGTGAGACCTCAGCAACCGTGACGGCGCATACAACGACGGTAGTCGCGGCCACCGCCCCAGCGTGCGCGGCATTCGCGGTGCCAGCGGCGGCAGAAGCGGGCCTGCGTCTTCTCGATGAGCGACATCTGCGGCGCGATCCCGTTGGACAGGCCGCTCGATGCCGGTGCAGCAATCGCACCGACACTGCCAAAGGCCAAGCTGCCGACGGCCAGTGTTGCCGCCACGATCAGTCCTCGAAGCATATGAATTCTCCTCTCCGTTACCCGGCTAAAGCAAAGCGCGAGAGGGGCGCTCTGGTTTCTCAGACGCTGGCGGAAGCTGTTGTTCCGAGGAGGCGGGCGCGGGCCTTGGAACTATTGATCGCCAGGGGCGTTGCGAGCGGCTTGCAATCGGTCCGCCTTTCGGCCATAAGGTGGCCCTCGATCGCCCCCGGGGCGGTCGCTCTCGAATGGATGCGGGTGTAGCTCAGGGGTAGAGCACAACCTTGCCAAGGTTGGGGTCGTGGGTTCGAATCCCATCGCCCGCTCCATCGAAAATCCCAGCCAGCGCGAACAATCAAAGGCTTACGGGCGCATTCCCGCCCGTTGTGTGCCGTTGCGCGCCGCTCAAGCCTGATAGGCGACGAGGATCGCGCCGGCGCCGATCATGGCGACGCCCAGCCAGTTGGGGGCCGAGAGCTTCTCCCCGAGCAGCAGAACGCCGAAGATCGCAACCAGCACCACGCTCAGCTTGTCGATCGGGGCCACCCGCGCGGCGTCCCCGAGCTTCAGGGCGCGGAAATAGCAGAGCCAGGAGGCCCCCGTCGCCATGCCTGAGAGGATCAGGAAGAGGTAGGTGCGGCCCGATACGCTCGTCGGCGACTGCCACTGGCCGGTCCCCAGAAGGAGCAGGGCCACCACGAGCAGGATGACGATCGTCCTGATGAAGGTGGCGAAGTCCGATCCGATGTTCTCGACGCCGATCTTCGCGAATATGGCCGTCAGGGCGGCAAAGACGGCGGAAAGAACAGCCCAGAGCTGCCAAGTCAAAAGCAGGGACCTCATGCGTGTCTCCTATGAAGGGGGCGCCGGCACGAACGCCGGTGCCGGGCTTGCGTGGTGACAGAATATCGGCTGATGGGCCGGCCCGTCAGTGGTCGATCTTTGGGCGGCGCCTGTTCCTCCGGGCGATCGTGCGGCGCAATATCTGCCCAAATCTCAGCCGATCTGCTGGCGCAGCCATCGTGCGCCGCCCAATAAGGGGGCAAACGCCTAATCAGCAAACGCTTCAATTGCCACGCGGCCGACTCTAGTATCCACTGATTGCCCGCTCCGCGCACGAGGAGAGCCTATGTCCGCAGCCGCTGCCGCCGCATTCTTCGACGAGATGAATATTCCCGATGGTGGCGTGCGTGCCGGATATGAGGCGATATCGGAATGGCTCAAGCAGGCGCCCCGTGAGCTTCTCGTCAACCGCAAGCTCGAGGCCGAGCACTTTTTCCGCCGCATCGGCATCACCTTCAATGTCTACGGCGACAACCAGGGCACCGAGCGGCTGATCCCCTTCGACATCGTGCCGCGAGTTCTCACGGCAGCCGAATGGCAGAAGCTCGTGCGCGGGCTCGAGCAGCGCGTCAAAGCGCTCAATGCTTTCATCGCCGACAGCTACAACGGGCGCGAGATCGTCGCCGCGGGCATCGTGCCGGAGGAGCTGATCCTGCAGAACCCGGCCTTCCAGCCGGAAATGACGGACTTCATGCCACCGGGCGGCATCCACGTGCACATTGCGGGGATCGACATCGTTCGCGTCGATGCCGACACCTTCTACGTGCTCGAGGACAATGCGCGTACGCCGTCGGGCGTCTCCTACATGCTGGAGAACCGCGAGGCCATGATGCGGCTCATGCCGGAGCTGTTCGGCTCGCTGCGCGTCGCGCCCGTCGACAACTACCCCGATGCGCTGCTCGAGACGCTCCGCTCCGTCGCCCCGCGCTCGGCCTCGCGCGATCCGACCGTCGTGCTGCTCACGCCTGGCCCCTTCAACTCGGCCTACTACGAGCATTCTTTCTTGGCCGACAAGATGGGAGTTGAATTGGTGGAGGGCCGCGATCTGCTCGTGCGCGACAATGTCGTCTATATGCGCACGACCGAAGGCCCGCGCCGCGTGGATGTCATCTACCGGCGGATCGACGACGAGTATCTCGATCCGATCGCCTTCAATCCGGGCTCCATGCTCGGCGTGCCGGGCCTCATGTCGGCCTACAAAGCCGGCAATGTCACGATTTCCAACGCGATCGGCACGGGCGTCGGCGACGACAAGGCCATCTACAGCTACATGCCCGAGATCATAGAGTTCTATCTCGGCGAGAAGCCGCTCCTCTCCAACGTGCCGACGCATCGCTGCCGCGAGCCGGAAGCGCTCCGCTATGTCCTCTCGCGACTCCATGAGCTCGTCGTGAAGGAAGTGAACGGCTCGGGCGGCTATGGCATGCTCGTCGGGCCACACGCGACCAAGGCCGAGCGCGACACCTTCGCGGCCAAGCTCAAGGCGCACCCAGACGACTTCATTGCCCAGCCGACGCTCGCGCTCTCGACTGTGCCCTGCTTCGTCGACTCGGGGCTCGCGCCGCGGCACGTGGACCTGCGCCCCTATGTGCTCTGCGGCGCGGACGGCGTGCGTTGCGTGCCGGGCGGTCTCACGCGCGTCGCGCTCAAGGAAGGTTCGCTGGTCGTGAACTCCTCCCAGGGTGGCGGCACGAAGGACACCTGGGTGGTGGAGACCTGATGCTCTCGCGAATGGCGGATAATCTCTACTGGCTCTCGCGCTACACCGAGCGCGCGGAGAACCTCGCCCGCATTCTGCACGTGGCGCAGCGCCTCGCCGCGCTTCCTTCGGCCTATGCCGGCGCCTCGAACGAGTGGGAATCGGCGATCGCGACCGCGGCCTGCGCCGATGAGTTCAAGGCGCTCTATCCGGACGGTGCGACGCGCGAGAACGTCATCCGCTACATCGTCGATTCACCGACCAATCCCAGCTCGATCAAGGCCTGCATCGAGACGGCCCGTTCGAATGCGCGCGCCGTGCGCACGGCGATTACGAGCGAGATGTGGGAGATCCTGAACGAGGGCTGGAACGAGATGCGCGGCATTGAGTTCGACGGCATCTCGCAGTCGGCGCTGACGCAGTTCCTCCAGCGCGTGCAGCAGATGTCGCTCCGCTTCGACGGCGCGGCCTATCGCACCATGCTGCGCTCGGACCAGTACTGGTTCCAGCGTCTCGGCACCTTCATCGAGCGGGCCGACAACATGGCGCGCCTACTCGATGTGAAGTACCACCTGCTGCTCCCGGAGAAGGAGCCGGTCGGCGGCGGCCTCGACTACTTCCAGTGGTCCTCGATCCTGCGCAGCGTGAATGCGCTCACGTCCTATCACTGGGTGTATCGCGAGAACGTCAAGCCGTGGCTCGTTGCGGACTTCCTGATCCTGAGACCCGAGCAGCCGCGCTCGCTCATCTCCTGCTACATGGCGCTCAACGACTACCTCGATCAGATCGCGGAGCGCTACGGCCGCCAGGGCCCCGCGCAGCACATTGCGCGCTCGACGACGGCGCGGCTCCAGAACGCCGACATGGACCAGATCTTCCAGTCCGGTCTGCACGAGTTCCTCGTCGAGTTCATCGAGGACAACAATCGGCTGGGCGCTGCGATCACCCAGCAGTACCTCTCGTAAGCGGTCGCTGCGATGCGCATCAAAGTCCGGCACGAGACGCGCTACACCTACGACGAGCCTGCAAGCGACGCGCTGCAGCTCCTGCGCATGACGCCGCGCCCGCACGAGGGGCAGTTCGTGCGGCGCTGGCGCGTCACGGTTGACGCGGATGCGCGCCTCGACCGCAGCGAGGACGCCTACGGCAACATCACGCACCTCGTCTTCCTGCACGGGCCGCTCACGCAGGCGACGATCACCATCGAGGGCGAGGTCGATACGCGCGACACGAACGGCTTTCTCCGCGGCGGCGTGGAGCGTCAGCCGGCGCGCCTCTTCCTTCGCGAGACGGCGCTGACGCGGCTCACGCCCTCGCTCCGGCGATTTGCGCGCGAGACCTCGGCAGGGCAGGGGGGCGATGCCCTCGCCACGCTCCATGCGCTCAATCGCGGTATCCACAAGGCCATGGCGTTCGCGATCGGCTCAACGAAGCCCGAGACGACAGCCGGCGAGGCCTTCGAAGGCAAGAAAGGCATTTGCCAGGACTTCGCGCACATCATGCTCGCGACGGCCCGGGCGCTCGGTCTGCCGGCGCGCTATGTCAGCGGCTACTATCTTCGAACCGACCGCATTGATCAGGAGGCCGGCCACGCCTGGGCGGAGGTCCACGTGCCGCGCCTCGGCTGGATTGCCTTTGATCCGGCCCACGGCATCTGCACGACAGAGCGCCATGTGCGCGTTGCGATCGGCTGTGATGCGCGGGAGGCGGCGGCCGTGCGCGGCGCCCGCGTCGGCGGTGGCGCGGAGGGCCTCGACGTCGCGATCCACGTCGAGCAGGGCCGTGCGATGATCCAGGAGTAGTGGTGGGCCGTAGTCGGCGATCGGGCTGAGACCTATACTCGGGCGATCGCTCGTGTGCTGATCGAGAAATTCGCCACATCTCGCGGCACGGCGTCGAGCGAATTTCTCGATCTGAATCGCACGAGCAAGTTTACGATTCTAGTGTCCCTTTTGATTCCGAAGTACGCTCGGGACGCCAGCATCGAGGAGCGGCGAACTTCGGAATCGGGACACGAGCGATCCTGGAGAGGGCCCGAGATGGACGATCCCCTGCGCCTTCATCGCGAAGCCATCATCATCGATGCGACCTGTCCGCTTGCGCGCTCGCACCAGTACATCGACTGGTGGCGCGAGGGTGGGGCCACAGCCATTGCGCCGACCATCACTGGCATGAGCGGCAACGCGCAGAGCGGGCTGAGGGAAATCGGCGGCTGGCACCGCTATGTCCGCGAGCGCGATGATGCGCTGATCGTGCGTACGGCCGCCGATATCGAGCGCGCCAAGGCCGAGGGCAAGCTCGGGCTGATCCTGCACTGCCAGGGCACGTCCATCGTCGAGGACGAGCTCGATTTCCTCGATGCCTATGCGGCCGCGGGCCTGCGCATGGTCCAGCTCTGCTACAACCGCCGCAACCTTATCGGCGACGGCGCCGCCGAGCGCACGGACAGCGGCCTCAGCCACTTCGGCCTCGCCGTCATCAGCCGGCTTAACGCACTGCGTCTCGTGATCGACTGCGCCCACACGGGTCTGCGCACGACCTTCGACGCGATCGAGGCTTCGCTGGCGCCGGTGGTCATCTCCCATGCCAATGCCATCGCCGTGCACCAGAACGGCCGCAATGTGCCGGATGAGCTCATTCGCGCCATTGCCGCAAGCGGCGGCATCGTCGGCACGGTCGGCTTCCCGGCCTTTCTCGGTGACGAGAGCCGCCCGTCGCTCGATCGTTTCATCGACGACATCGTCTACAAGGCCGACCTGACGTCGATCGATCATGTCGGTCTCGGCATCGACTACTACGAGGGCCAGCACGGCGTGGAGAGTGATGCAGTGGCCCTTGCGCGCTACGAGCGGCGCATCCGGGAAGGACACTGGCGGCGCGAGGAGTACCCACCGCCGCCGTACTACTATCCCGCAGGCATCGAGACTCCGCGCACGCTCGAACGGCTCACGGCGCGCCTCGCGGAGCGTGGCTTCGACGAGCCGGAGACCCGCAAAGTGCTCGGCCTGAACTGGCTCCGCGTGTTCCGCTCGGTCTGGGGCGGGTGATCGGTTTGCGAGGCTCAGTAAAGCGAGGCAACAGCGCCACATAGGACAAATATCCGATGTGCCTCGCATCGAGTGGCGTTGTTAATTATCAACACAAAATTTGGCGTCCGGAGTTCACCCTCCATTTCCCATCTTGACATTGCGCGCCTGCCGGAAATCTGCCATTGTCTTGGGGTAGATTTCGTCTGCAGTCCGTCTATCAGACCGCTGATTCTATTTGTGCGAAAGACCTGCGTCGCCGGACAGTGGCTGACGCCCTGGTCGAGAGGGGGAAAAGAAGCAACACCGAGCTCTTGGGATTAGGTCCGCCGCATCTCCTAGTCCCAATGAGGCGATCAGCGACTATGGCAGGAGTGGCCTCCTCGAAGATGCCATGAAACGCTGATCGGTTGGCCAGGCAGCGAACCAACGCCCTCTTTGGTTGTCTGCTTGGTACAGTGCCGGCCTGTGACTACTCGGTCTTCGTACCCCGCTGCCGAGATAGGTCACAGGCCGGACCCCTCCCGTCGTTTTTGCCAAATAAATTCCGCTGCAACGCCCGCACGGACGCTGCTGAAAATTCACTGAATCGTGGTTAATGAGCGAGCCCGCAAGAAAATACAGCGCGGGACGCGCAGCAGGATGACTCCTACTTGATCTTGGTTTCCTTGAACTCGACGTGCTTGCGCGCGATCGGGTCATACTTCTTGAACGAAATCTTCTCGGTCGAGGTGCGCGGGTTCTTCTTGGTCACATAGAAGAAGCCCGTACCTGCGGTGCTGAGCAGCTTGATCTTGAGTGTTGCGGGCTTGGCCATCTCGGTCTCGTCGACGCGTTGTAAAGCGAGCAGTTGATCGGTCGCAATTTAGTCACAAGGCCATTGAAGTCAAGCCTCGTGTGGTGTGCAACTTGACATCAAACGGCAAACATTTCCGATGTCTGAATCATGCCATTCGGAATAATGCGAGCCCGCTCACGATGATAGCGATGCCGGCGATCTCGAGCGCGCGAATCCGCTCTCCAAAATAGAAGAACGATAGTAGCAGCGTGAACACGATCTGCACTTGCGCGACCGCCGCCACGTAGGAGGCGTTCGTGAGCGCGGTCGCGAAGAACCACGTGATCGACGCGATCGCGCTCGCGGCTCCGATGAACCAGCACAACCTCGGAAATAGGAACATGCGCGCGAGCTCGCGCGGCTCTCGTGCCAGCAGGTAGGCGCCGACCATGGCCGCGGAGATGGCGGTCATCACCAGCACGGCATAAGCGGCGCGGACGAGCGTTCCCGCAGCAGGGTCGATGGCCAGGATCCCCTCGCGCAAGCTGAGGTAGGAAAGCGCGTAGATCATCGCGGCCGAAAGCCCGAGGACCACGGGCGCGGTCGACGAAGCGCGCCGCCCCGAGGCTGCCGTGTCGCCGGCAGGCGCTGGCGTCCGGCCGGACGAGACAACCACCACGCCGAGCATGGTGACGATGATCGCAACCCAACCGATCGGCGTGATCGCCTCGGAGAAGAAGGCAGTGCCGATCAGCGCCGTCATGATCACATCGGCCTTGATGATCAGTGTCGCGACCGCGAAGTTGCCGAGCGCGAACATGCGCACGACCAGGACCGTCCCGGTGAACTGGGCGAGCGCGGCAATGCTGCTGTAGATGAGGAGGCTGCGGTTGAGTGGTGGAAGACTTTCGCCCGTCCACCAGAGAATGGCGATGAGATAGACGATCAGGAACGGCAGCGTGAATACGATGCGCACGTAGGTCGTCACCGGCGCCGACAGGCGCTGGTTCAGCACCTTGAGGCCCGCATAGCGCAGAGCCTGAAAGAAGGCCGCGCTGACGCTCGCCCAGATCCAGATGCTGTCCAAGAAGCCCCCGAAGCCCAACGTGCTTTGGCAATAGGCCATGTGAGCAGGGCCAGACGACTTTGACCACACCTCATCGCGCGGGGCGCTCTTCGCTCTGGGCACGACTCGCCTTAGCGTGCGCCCAACTGCAGAGGCGACCGCCGGAGCCGCTGATGAATATGCTCTTTCGCGTGCTCTATGCCGCCCATGCACGGGGCACGCACCACAAGCTCGCACTCGACGGCCTGCGCCATTTGGCGGGGGATGACGCCGAGATATGGCGCTGCGTCTTTTTGAAGCACGCCGAGCTGCTCATGCTCGGCGCCAAGGCGCCCGATGACAGCTTCAAGGACTTCAAGAATCACGTCCTGCATCCGCGCGAGAACTTCTGGGGCGGGGCGCCGCCGAAGGTGCGCAACTGGTATGGCCATGTCGTCACGGCGCTGAAGCAGAAGGACTGGCCGACGGCCGTCTATGCCGCGGGCGTGCTGAGCCACTACCTGACGGATCCGCTCCATCCCTTTCACACGGGCCAGTCCCAGGCGGAGAACGACATCCACCGCGCCGTCGAGTGGAGCATCAACCGCGCCTACGACACGCTGTGGAAGCTCGCGGCGACACTGCCGCCGCCGGTCGTGAAGATCGAAGACGCTGAAAACTGGCTCGAGACACTCGTCTGTGACGGCGCGGTCGTCGCCAACGGGCACTACGAGCGCCTGATCGCGCACTACGACTTCACGCGTGGCGTCGTCGATCCGCCGGCGGGGCTCGATACCGTGGCGCAGCGTCTCGTCGCCGAGCTGATCGCCCGCGCGGCGATGACATTCGGCATGGTGCTGCAACGCGCGATCGATGAGGCTGCCGTCACAGCGCCCGAGGTCGATCTGACGCTCGATACTGTCCTCGCGACGCTCAAAGTGCCGCTCCGGGTCCTGCAGAAAAGCCTCGCCGATGCCGCGGACCGCCGCGCCGTCGAGCGTATGTATGACGAGCTTCAGGCAACCGGGAAGGTCGAGGCCAACCTGCCCGAGGATGACCGTGCTGTGCGCGCCGCGCATGCCGAGGAAGTGCTCGCAAAGATTGCGCAACTTCCGTCGGTCAAGGCTTTTCCCTATCAGGGCGTGACACCGCCCGAAACATCCGTCGAGCGCGCCGCGCGCCTGCGTGAGGAGAATCGTAAGCGCGCATTGGAAGAGGCAGCGCGGCGTGTTGCCGAGCAGGCCGCGGCCCGTGCGGCGAGCAAGCCTGCCACCCCGGTGGCGTCCGTGCCTGCCGTGCCGAAGCCGGCGGAACCACCAGCATCCGAAGCATCGCCGGCCGCGGAGGCCGAGAGCGTCGTGGATCGCACGAGCCTCGTCGCGCGTCTCGATGCGCACGAGCGCACGCGCTCAGGCTCCGTTCCGAGCATCGAGGGAGCGACGTCGCGCGCGCACAAGTTCTATCTCGCCCGCGGCCACGACATCGTCGATGCGCCGTCGATCGGTCCCAAGACCGCCGAGCGGCTCATTGCGGTCGGCCTCAAGACGGTCGGCGATCTCATGGAGGCCGATCCGGCGGCGGTCGCGGAGATGCTCGCCGTGCGCCATATCACAGCCGACAGCATCCGCGACTGGCAGGACCAGAGTGCGCTTGTCATGTCCGTGCCGAACCTGAGGGGTACACATGCCCAGCTCATCGTCGGCGCTGGCTTTCGAGATCCCGAGAGCCTCGCCGCTGCCGAGCCCGCCGACCTCTGTGCCCGCGTTCTCGCTTTTGCGGCCAGCACGGACGGCCAGCGTGTACTGCGCAATGGCACGCCGCCCGATATCGAGGCCATTGCCGCCTGGGGCGCCTCCGCTCGTCAGGCGATTGCTGCCTGAAGGCCCAGGGAGCGCAACTTTTGGATGAAAAGCCAAGCTTGATGCGCCGAAAGCCATCGGGTAGTGAGAACAACGCAATTCAGGCAGCGGCAGGGGACACCCATGAGCATTGACACGACCGATGGCCATCCCGAGATGGATTACCCGGAGCACGTGCGGACCTACAACGGCTTCGTGCGCGGCGCCATCGTTCTGACCGTCATCGTCGTGGTCATCCTGGCCGGCATGGCGCGGTTCCTGGTTTAGACCCGCCAATCCTCTCTACCGACCGGCCGCGCCCGGCTCCATATCGACGCCGGGGCACCTTCTCTCAAGCTCATTCACGACGAAGGACGCGACGCGATGGTGACCGTTGCGGTTACGCCCGAGGCGCCCGAGGAGCCGCGCGTCGCCATCTCGCCCGAGACGGTGCGCAAGCTTGTCGCGCTCGGCGCCAAAGTCCGCATTGCCTCGGGGAGTGGCGCCCGCTCGCGCTTCTCCGACGAGACCTACAAGGCGCAGGGCGCAGAGATCGTGCCGAGTGCCGCCGAGGCGGTTGCGGGTGCGGATATCCTGCTGAAAGTGCGCCGGCCTTCCGTGGAGGAAGTGCGCGGTCTGACCTCGGGCGGCATGGCCATTGCCATGTTGAGCCCGACGGACGATCGCCCCGGGCTCGATGCACTCGCCCAAACGGGCACCACACTCTTTTCCATGGAGTTCATGCCGCGCATCACGCGTGCGCAGTCCATGGACGTGCTCTCCAGCCAGGCGAACCTCGCGGGCTACAAGGCTGTCGTGAATGCGGCGGCGATGTTCGAGCAGGCTGTGCCGATGATGATGACGGCCGCCGGCACCGTGCCCGCGGCCAAGGCCTTCATCATGGGCGTCGGCGTCGCCGGCCTCCAGGCCATCGCGACGGCGCGCCGCCTCGGCGCCATCGTCTCGGCAACGGACGTGCGCCCTGCAACCAAGGAGCAGGTCGCTTCGCTCGGCGCGAAGTTCGTCGCCGTCGAGGACGAGGAATTCAAGCAGGCGCAAACGGCAGCCGGCTACGCCAAGCCGATGTCGGAGGCCTACCAGCAGAAGCAGGCGGAGCTGGTTGCGGGACACATCAAGGTACAGGACATCGTCATCACGACCGCGCTCATTCCGGGCCGGCCGGCGCCGCGCCTCATCACGCGCGCCATGGTCGAGAGCATGAAGCCCGGCGCGGTGATCATCGACCTTGCAGCCGAGCGCGGCGGCAACTGCGAGCTGACCAAGCCCGGCGAGATCGTCGAGCATAACGGCGTGCGCATCGACGGCACGCTCAATCTCGCGGGCCAGGTGCCGGTCAATGCCTCGAGCCTCTACGCCAAGAACCTCCTCACCTTCATCGAGCTCATGATCGACAAGAAGGAAAAGACCCTCAAGGTCGACTGGGAGGATGATGTCATCAAGGGCACGCTGGTCGCCAAGGGCGGACAGGTCGTGCATCCGAGCTTGCAGCCGAAGGGAGCCTGAAATGATGCGCCCCGCTCTAGCATGGACGCCTCTGCTGCTCGCGCTGACGACCGCGCCCGCGCTTGCCGCCGGCGGTGGTGACGTCAGTCCGTTCGTCTATCAGTTCATGGTGTTCGTGATCGCGATCTTCGTCGGCTACTTCGTCGTGTGGTCCGTCACGCCCGCCCTGCATACGCCCCTGATGAGCGTCACCAACGCGATTTCCTCGGTGATCGTCGTCGGCGCGCTACTCGCAGTCGGCGTCAGCCTCGCGGCCTCGGGATCGATCCTCGCCAAGTTCTTCGGCTTCCTCGCCCTGGTGATGGCCTCGGTCAACATCTTCGGCGGCTTCCTTGTCACACAGCGCATGCTGGCGATGTACAAGAAGAAGGAGAAGAAGTGAGCGATGCGCGCTGGCACATGCTCGTTCGCGACTTCGTGGCCGGCCGCATGGACGAAGTGGCCTTCCATGACCGCTTCTTCGAGCTCTGGCATGCCGCCGACCGCGACCACGTGCCCGCGCCGCCCGCCATCGAGACGCTCTTCTTCGTTGTCGAAGCCTATTGCCCCGATCCAGCACTCCGCGATCCCGACAGCGCCTACGAAGCCGATGAGGCCGAGCTCAGGCAGGCTGCTGAAAAGGCACTCGCCGAGCTCCCCATTCCCAGCCGCTTGATGACGTTTCTCAGCAGGATGAAACCATGAGTGCCAACGCCGCCGCCCTGCTCTATCTCGCCTCGGGCGTCCTGTTCATCCTCGCGCTGCGCGGTCTGTCGAGCCCGGAGACATCGCGCTCGGGCAACCTCTTCGGCATGGTCGGCATGGCCATCGCGATCGTCACGACGCTCGCGCTGCTCCAGTCCGGCGACAGCTTCTTCACCTGGTTCCTGATCATCGCCGGCATCGGCATCGGCGGCGGCATCGGCGCCTATACCGCGCGCCAGATCCCCATGACCATGATGCCCGAGCTGGTCGCGGCCTTCCACTCGCTGGTCGGTCTCGCCGCCGTGTTCGTCGCGGCAGCGGCCCTCTATGCGCCGACCGCCTTCGGCATTTCCGATGGCACCGGCCACATCTTCCCGTCGAGCCTCGTCGAGATGTCGCTCGGCGTTGCGATCGGCGCGATCACCTTCACGGGCTCGGTCATTGCCTTCGCCAAGCTCTCGGGCCGCATGTCCGGGAAGCCTATCCTGCTGCCCGTGCGCCACCTCATCAATGGCGCGCTCGGCCTCGTGCTGATCTTCCTCGTCTATCAGTTCACGCAGTCCGGCGGCTCGGCCTGGCTCTTCTGGCTGATCACCATCCTCGCGTTGGCCTTCGGCATCCTGCTCATCATCCCGATTGGCGGCGCCGACATGCCCGTCGTCGTGTCCATGCTGAACTCCTACTCGGGCTGGGCCGCGGCCGGCATCGGCTTCACGGTCGGCAACGTCGCGCTCATCATCACGGGCGCGCTCGTCGGCTCATCGGGTGCGATCCTCTCCTACATCATGTGCCGCGGCATGAACCGCGCCTTCTTGTCCGTGATCGCGGGCGGCTTCGGCGGCGAGGTCGCGGGCCCAGCGGGCGGCGAGCAGGAGCAGCGCCCCGTCAAGCTCGGCTCGGCCGAGGACGCAGCCTTCCTCATGAAGAATGCCGGCAAGGTCATCATCGTGCCGGGCTATGGCATGGCCGTCGCGCAGGCCCAGCACGCGCTGCGCGAGATGGCGGACACACTCAAGGCCAACGGCGTCGAGGTGAAGTACGCGATCCATCCGGTCGCCGGCCGTATGCCGGGCCACATGAACGTGCTCCTCGCCGAGGCGAACGTGCCCTACGACGAGGTCTTCGAGCTCGAGGACATCAACTCCGAGTTCGCGCAGGCCGATATCGCTTACGTCATCGGCGCCAACGACGTGACGAACCCCGCCGCCGAAGAGGACAAGTCATCGCCGATCTATGGCATGCCCGTGCTGCAGGTCTGGAAGGCGGGCACCGTCATGTTCAACAAGCGCTCGCTCGCGAGCGGCTATGCCGGCATCGACAATCCGCTCTTCTATCGCGACAACACCATGATGCTGCTCGGCGACGCGAAGAAGATGACGGAAGAAATCGTCAAGGCCATGCATAATTAATTGGCTCGCCGCGGGCTGCCGGGAAGGGGTGCTGTCGCCTACTTCCGTGGCGGTATGCCCGCGGTCGCCGTGCGGAGAGCTTCGCGTTCGCTGTGATGGGGCTTGCGCCCTCGGTGCGATGGATTTTCCCCAGGCCTCGGCGGCTCAGAGACGCGCCCCTCAGAAAAGCCATGTTCCTGCCGACATGGGCACGCAGGGTGCTCGTGCGATGATCGAGAAATTCGCCACACCTTGCTGCACGGTTTCGAGCGAATTTCTCGATCTGAATCGCACTTGCAAGCCTATGATTCTAGTGTCCCTTTTGATGCCGACGTTCGCTCGAGACACCAGTATCGAGGTATGGCGAACTTCGGAATCGGGACACTTGTGTGATTCGGCTTTGTGAATAATGGCGGGCGCGACGTTGGCGAGGGGTGGCTCAGGATGGCGCGGACTGCGGGCGGCAGCCTGCATTGTCGTGCTTTCATCCCCCGTTCTCGCCGAGGCGCCGAAAGGTACACCACCCGGGACGACCGTTCCGCTCGGCATGGAGCCCGTGCACCAGCGCGTCATGGATGCCGCGTGGCAGGCAGGTGCGCAGTTTGCCGAGGCCTATCGCCGGTCGCCGGTCCTGGGGATGGGTCTTGCACTTGCGGGTGCCGTGCCGCTCCTGGCCGGGCTTTTCGCGATCGGCCGCGCGATGCGGCGGCGTGCGGCGCGCCGGGAGCGCGATGCACCATCCGCGCCCGAGCCGTCGCCGATCGCTGACAAGGCCTGGATCAACATCGGCGAAGGTGCGGATGCCATGCCTGTTGCCTTCACAGGCGAGATTCTCCGCATCGGCCGGCACAGCGACAACGACATCGCGCTCGCGCACGAGTCCGTCCATCGCCATCATGTGCTCATCCAGCGCACGCCGGACGAAGAGTTCGTGCTCATGGATCTGACCGCTGGCACGGGCAACCAGCCGCTCGTCAATGGACGACCGGCTTCGCGGGCGATGTTGAGCGATAGCGATCGCATCGCGCTCGGCGACGTGATCCTGACCTTCCATCTCGGCGTCGAGGTTCCGGCCGCAAGCCGGCAGCCTGATGCGCGCACGCCGACCACCCCATCTGCGAGGGAGATGACAGATGACGAACGAGACGCCGGTGACGGGCTCGCCGGACGGCCCGCCGACGGGATCCAAACGCGCCGTATCGGCCCGTCCGAGCGGGTCTCTGCGCGAGGCACTCATCGCGGCCGGACGTGACGACGCCCGCATCACCAAGATCACCGAGCGCAGCGCGCCGCCTGAAACCCACGCAGAGACGACCGTCCGCGTGCCGCCGCCGCTGCCCGCGGCACCTGCTGCATTGGCGCCTGTTCCCGCAGCCGAGCCGGCTCGCGTGATTGCGGCAAAGCCCGCTCTGCGCCCAGCAAACAACCACGTCGAGGTCGAGGTGCAATCCACGGCCGACGATCCGATCTCCTCGCCCCCGCGCACGCAACTCGTGCGGGGACGCTCGACGGTCAAGCGGACCGAGTTTCATCAGGACCCGGTGGTCGGCTGGCTGGTGATTGTCGGGGGGCCAGGGCTCGGCGCCTTCCGGCCCATCTACGAAGGCAACAACACGATCGGGCGGGGTACGACGCAGCGCATTCCCCTCAATTTCGGCGATGAGGCCATTTCGAACGAGGAGCAGGCGTACCTCCGCTATGATTCCGTCGATCGCAAGTTCCTGCTGGTGCCGAACCTCGCCAAGACCAACATCATCTCCGTGAACGAGAAAAAGCCGACGAGCGCCGTTGAGCTATCGGCCATGGACCTGATTACGGTCGGGCGCACGCAGCTCGCCTTCGTTCCCTTCTGCGGGGGCGATTTCGACTGGTCGGAGCTGAATGACCTGAAGGGCTGAGCTACGGAGCCCCAATAGGGTCCGCCCGAGAGGTGGCGAATTTCTCGATCACTACACGAGCGGCATGACGTTCACTTGAAGGCCCCTTGACGCTCCGGACCGAGGCACCCATGAAGGTGGAGGCCGCCCGGGCGCCTTGGCTCGGATCGGGGCCAGGAGGCTGGATCGTGAAGTTTCAGGTCGCCATTCGGGCCAGCCAGGGCGCGCGCAGCTACCAGGAGGATGCTGCGGCCGTCTGGCAGCCGCCGGATCACGATGCAAGCGCGGGCGATCCGACCTGCGTGCTGGCCATCCTCGCCGATGGCATGGGCGGTCATGCCGGCGGTGCCATCGCCAGCGATGCCGTATGCGCGAGCTTCGAGGCCCAGTTCATCGAGCAGCAAGGGAGCCCACGGCACCGTCTCAAGTCGGCCTTGAGCGCGGCGAACGGCGCCATAACCGCGCTCGTCGCGGCCCAGCCGCAGCTTCGCGGCATGGGCTCGACGCTGATCGGTGTCGCTTTCCACGATGATCACGTGAGCTGGATCAGCGTCGGCGATAGCCCCCTCTACCTCTACAGGCGCGGCGAAATGGCACGCCTCAACGAGGACCATTCCATGGCGCCCGTGCTCGACAAGCTCGTCGCGGCGGGGCGGTTGACGCCCGAGGAGGCCGAGGACGACCCTCGTCGCCATATGCTGCGCTCGGCCGTGGTCGGCGAGGATCTGGAGCTCGTGGATGTTTCGCAGACGCCGTGGGCCCTGCAGGGCGGAGACGTCGTCGTGCTGGCGAGCGATGGCATTCATTCGATTGCCGATGTCGAGATCGCCCGCGTCATCGCCGCCTATCGCAAGGATGGTCCGGAGGCGACCGCCGAGGCGCTGATCGCGGCGGTCAGAGATGCCGGGGTCCCCCATCAGGACAATACGACGGTGGTCGTGGTTACTGCCGGCGACTGACGATCGGCCAATTCGACCCCGCTTCTACTCTCCGGCAATTTTTTCATTTGACCTCCCTGTGGGAAGGATCAGAGTCCTGAACAACGGCCGTGAACCTTGGAAAGTCTTGAACTTGGCGCGCTTGCGCGAGGATCGGGCTTGAACTAAGGAAGCGGTTCCGATCCGCTAGAAGTCGCGATAAAGCGGCCGTGCGATGGAAGGGAGGAGGCGATTACGGTGAACGCCACAATTGCGCCTGCTGACGCGTCTGCGTCTGTGCTCGACACCGTTCCGAAACTGCTTCTGCACAATGCGCAGCGCTATGGCTCGCGCCCGGCCTTCCGCGAGAAGGCCTTCGGCATCTGGCAGACGTGGACCTGGGCCCAGACGAAGGACGAGATCGAGGCCTTTGCGGTCGGCCTTGAGCTGCTCGGCCTGAAAGCCGGCGAGACTGTCGCGATCATCGGCGACAACCGGCCCCACCTCTACTGGGCCTTCTGCGCGGCGCAAAGCCTCGGCGCGATCCCCGTTCCCGTCTATCAGGATTCCGTTGCCGAGGAGATGGCTTACGTCCTCACGCACGCCGAGGTGAAGTACGCCATCGTCGAGGATCAGGAGCAGGCGGACAAGGTGCTCTCCATCGCCGCCGACGTCGGTACGATCCGCAAGATCGTCTACAACGACCCGCGCGGCCTCCAGAAATACGATCCCAATGATCTCGTCTCCATCGAGAGCGTGCAGGAGGCGGGGCGCAAGGCGCTGAAGTCCGATCCTGCCGTCCGCAAGGCGTGGCTCGACGGGATAGCCGCCGGCAAGGGCAGCGACATCAGCGTCGTGCTCTACACCTCGGGCACGACCGGCCGGCCCAAAGGCGTCATGCTCACGCAGGAGAACGTCGTCGTCTCGGGGCGCAACGCCAATCTCTTCGATCATTTCACGCCCGACGACACCATGATCGCCTATCTGCCCATGGCCTGGGTCGGCGATCACATCTTCTCCTATGGCCAGGCCTTTGCAGGCGCGCTCTGCGTCTCGTGCCCCGAAAGCCCGGACACGATCACCGAGGATCGCCGCGAGATCGGCCCCACCTACTTCTTCGCCCCGCCGCGCGTGTTCGAGAACATGCTCACGCAGATCATGGTGCGCATGGAGGATGCAGGCCGCCTCAAGAAGGCGGCCTTCGACTACTTCCTCAAGGTCGCGCGCCGGGCCGGCGAGCCCATTCTCGATGGTCGTCCCGTGTCGTTCGGCGATCGCCTGCGCTATCGGATCGGCGACGTTCTCGTGTATGGGCCGCTGCGCAATCGCATGGGCTTCTCGAACCTGCGCGTCGCCTATACGGCCGGCGAGGCCATCGGCCCCGAGCTCTTCAGCTTCTTCCGCTCGCTCGGCATAAATCTGAAGCAGCTCTACGGGCAGACGGAGGCGAGCGTCTTCATCACGCTGCAGCCGAACGGCGAGGTCTATCCCGAGACCGTCGGCAAGCCCGGTCCAGATGTTCAAATCAAGATCGCCGAGAACGGCGAGGTGCTCTTCAAGAGCCCTGGCGTCTTCCTCCGCTACTACAAGAACGACGAGGCGACGGCCGAGACCAAGACCGCTGACGGCTGGGTGCATACGGGCGATGCCGGCTTCATCGATCAGCGCGGCCACCTGCGCATCATCGATCGCGCCAAGGACGTCGGCCGCCTGACCAACGGGACGCTGTTCGCGCCGAAGTACATCGAGAACCGGCTCAAGTTCTATCCCGAGATCAAGGAGGCCGTCGCGATCGGCCATGGCCGCGATTTCGTGACCGTGCTGATCAACATCGATCTCACCTCGGTCGGCAACTGGGCCGAGCGCAACAACGTCATCTATGCGAGCTACCAGGAGCTCGCGGCCCATCCCGATGTGTACGCGATGATCGAGCGGCGCATCGACGAGCTCAACAAGTCGCTCGCGACCGAGGAGATGGTGGCCGGCTCCCAGATCCACCGCTTCCTCATCCTGCACAAGGAGCTCGATGCCGACGACGGCGAGCTCACGCGCACCCAGAAAGTGCGCCGCAGCTTCATTGCCGATCGGTATGCGCCGCTGATCACGGCCCTCTACGACGGCACCCCGCGCTGCCAGATCAGAACCGAGGTCACGTTCGAGGACGGCCGCAAAGGCGTTATCGAGGGTGACGTGAAGATCGTCGACATGAAGACGTATCCGCCCGTCAAGGCGGCGGTCAGGGAGGCCGCGGAATGAAGGCGGATGTTCAGGAGCGATCGGGCGCGGCCGGCGCCGGACATGCGGTCGCTGACCGCGTGATCGGCGATGTGCTGCTGTCCGTTGAGAACGTCTCGCTCGCTTTCGGCGGGGTCAAAGCGATCAGCGACGTCAGCTTCGATATCCGCAAGGGTGAGATCCGCGCAATCATCGGGCCGAACGGCGCCGGCAAGACGTCCATGCTGAACGTCATCAACGGCTTCTATCACCCCAATCAGGGGGCGATCACGTTCAAGGGCCGGAAGCGCAGCATCATGCGGCCCTACATCGCCGCCTCGCAGGGCATCTCGCGCACCTTCCAGAACCTCGCGCTCTTCAAGGGAATGAGCACGCTCGACAACATCATGGCCGGGCGCGCGCTCAAGATGAGGCGCGGCCTGCTCTGGCAGGCCCTTCACTGGGGGCCGGCCCTCTCGGAAGAGATCAAGCACCGCGAAGCCGTCGAGAAGATCATCGACTTCCTCGAGATCCAGCACATTCGCAAGGCGCCCGTCGGCAAGCTCCCTTATGGCCTCCAGAAGCGCGTCGAGCTTGGCCGCGCGCTCGCCATGGAGCCCGATCTCCTGCTGCTCGACGAGCCCATGGCCGGCATGAACCTCGAAGAGAAGAAGGACATGTCGCGTTACATCCTGACGGTCAATGACCAGCTCGGCACGACGGTCGCGCTCATCGAGCACGACATGGGCGTCGTCATGGATATTTCCGACCGCGTCGTCGTTCTCGAGTACGGGCGCAAGATCGCCGACGGCACGCCTGACGAGGTGCAGCGCGACCAGCGCGTCATCGACGCCTATCTCGGCATCAGCCATTAAGGAGCGCGCGTGGTCGTCCTCGGTCAATTCCTGGAAGTGCTCATCGGCGGTCTTCTCGCGGGCGTGCTCTACTCGCTCGTGGCGCTCGGGTTCGTTCTGATCTTCAAGGCCTCGGGCGTGTTCAACTTCGCGCAGGGCGCGATGGTGCTGCTCGCGGGCCTCGCGCTCGTGCGCTCGCTCGACTTCATGGTGGCACGCGGCATCCCGACCTGGGCGGCGATCGTTCTCGCCTTGCTCTTTGCCGCCGTCGTGATGGCGATCACTGCGGCGCTCATCCAGAAGCTCGTGCTCGGCCCGCTCGTCAATCAGAGCGACCTCTCGCTCTTCATGGCCACGATCGGCATAACGTTCGTGCTTGAAGGCGCCGGGCAGATGATCTTCGGCTCGGATGTCTATCCGCTTTCGCTCTTCCCGACCGATGCCTGGTTCATCCTCGACGGCCTCTTCGAGGGCGGGCTCCTCGTGAACAAGCTCGATGTCTGGGGCGGGCTGATCGCCGGCGCGCTCGTTGCCGTCCTCGCCATCTTCTTCCAGCGCACCAAGACAGGCCGCGCGCTGCGAGCGGTTGCAGACGATCATGCTGCCGCCGAGTCCGTCGGCATTCCGATCACCTGGATCTGGTTCGTCGTCTGGCTCGTTGCCGGCCTCGTCGCGCTCACGGCAGCGACAGTCTGGGGCACGAAGCTCGGCGTGCAGTTCTCGATCGTCTTCCTGGCGCTGAAGGCGCTCCCCGTTCTCATCATCGGCGGCTTCACCTCGGTGCCGGGCGCCATTGTCGGCGGCCTCATCGTCGGCGCAGGCGAGAAGATCGCAGAGGTCTATCTCGGCCAGCAGATCGGCGGCGGCATTGAATACTGGTTCGCCTACGTGCTGGCGCTGGCCGTGCTGCTCGTGAGGCCGCAGGGCCTCTTCGGCGAGCGCATCATCGAACGCATCTGAGGAGGTAGGGCGTGCTCTATCGCGAGGCCGGCCAGTTCAAGACCTCCTACGCCGCGGACATGGCGATCTTCCCGATCCGCCAGGACCGCATTGCCCTGATCATTCTGCTGCTGTTCGCCTTCATCGGCATTCCGCTGCTCGCACACTTCCAGCTCTGGCCGCTCGGCAGCGACTACATGCTGCGCGCCATCCTGATCCCGTTCCTGATCCTCGCCCTCGCCGCGATCGGCGTGAACATTCTCGTCGGCTACTGCGGGCAGATCTCGCTCGGCAGCGGCGCCTTCATGGCCATCGGCGCTTACAGTGCCTACAAGTTCGGGACGGGCGTCCACATTCCGCTCGAGTTCATCGGCACCGAAATCAAGATTGCGCCGCTCCCGGTCCTGCCATCGATCCTGCTCGGCGGGCTCATGTCGGCGATCGTCGGCATCCTGTTCGGCATGCCGAGTCTCAGGATCAAAGGCCTCTATCTCGCGGTTGCGACGCTCGCCGCGCAATTCTTCTTCGACTGGGTCTTCCTGCGCGTCAAATGGTTCACGAACTACGCGCCCTCGGGCTCGGTGAACGCGCCGGAGCTGAGCTTCTTCGGCTATCTCGTGCATTCGCCGATCGAGCGCTACCTGCTCTGCCTGATCTTCGTCACGCTGTTCGCGCTGATTGCCAAGAACCTCGTGCGCGGCAATATCGGCCGCCAGTGGATGGCCATCCGCGACATGGACATCGCCGCCGAGCTCATGGGCATCCGGCCGCTTTACGCAAAGCTTTCGGCGTTCGCCGTCTCCTCGTTCATCGTCGGTGTCGCCGGTGCACTCTGGGCGTTCGTCTATCTTGGCTCCTGGGAGCCGCTCGCCTTCAGCATCGATCGCTCGCTGCAGCTCCTGTTCATGGTCATCATCGGAGGCCTCGGCTCGATCCTTGGATCGTTCCTCGGCGCGGCCTTCATTTTGATCCTGCCCATCCTGCTCGATCAGGTGCCCCATGCGCTCGGCGTGCCGATCAGCGTCGAGACCGTCTCGCTCCTCGTGTTCATCGTGACGGGTGCGCTCATCTGCTACCTTCTGATCGTCGAGCCGCACGGCTTTGCGCGGCTGTGGTCGATTGCGAAGGAGAAACTCAGGCTGTGGCCCTTCCCCTACTGAGGCCATACGTCGGAGCTGATGCTGGTTCGCGAAGTGGTGCGGCGAGCCGGGCGAAGAACAAGAAGCACCCGCGAAAAGCCGGCATCTGCCGGCGTGTGGAGGAGGAAGTAATGCTGCGAAAGACTTTGGCATTTGCGACAGCGGCCAGCGCCGTGCTCTCAGGGGCCGGCATCATGCTCTCCGCCGGCCCGGCCATGGCGCAGAACGAGCAGTTCATCCCGCGCCTCGTCTACCGGACGGGTGCCTATGCGCCGAACGGCATCCCGTTCGCCAACGGCGCTGCCGACTACATCACCATGCTCAACGAGCGCGACGGCGGCATCAATGGCATCAAGCTCGTCATGGAAGAGTGCGAGACGGGCTATGCGACCGACAAGGGCGTGGAATGCTACGAGCGCCTGAAGGGCAAGGGCCCGACGGGCGCCGCGTACTTCTCACCGCTCTCGACGGGTATCACCTTCGCGCTGACCGAGAAGGCGCCGGGCGACAAGATCCCGCTGCTGACGACCGGCTATGGCCGCTCGGAGAGTCGCAATGGCGCTGTCTTTGCCTGGAATTTCATTGCCGTCGGCAGCTATTGGACGGCGGCCGACATCGCGATCCAGCACATTGCCAAGGAGCTCGGTGGCTTCGACAAGCTCAAGGGCAAGAAGATCAGCCTCGTCTATCACGACAGTCCCTACGGCAAGGAGCCGATCGCGGCGCTCGAGGTGCGTGCCAAGCTCAACGGTTTCAACTTCAAGGCCATCCCGGTCACGCATCCGGGCGTCGAGCAGAAGTCGCAGTGGCTGGCCATCCGCCAGGATCGTCCTGACTACGTGCTGCTCTGGGGCTGGGGCGTGATGAACTCCACCTCGATCAAGGAAGCCGCCGCCGTCGCCTACCCGCGTGACAAGATCATCGGCGTGTGGTGGTCGGGCGCGGAACCGGATGTTATTCCGGCTGGTGATCAGGCCAAGGGCTACAAGGCGCTGATGCTTCAGCATGGTGCGGGCCAGTTCGCCGTCCATGCCGACATCGAGAAGAACGTCTATGCCAAGGGTCAGGGCGTCGGCAAGGATACCTTCGGTCAGGTGCTCTACAACCGTGGCCTGATCGACTCGCTGATCGGCACCGAGGCCATCCGCACCGCGCAGGCCAAGTTCGGCAAGAAGCCTCTGACGGGCGAGGAAGTGCGCTGGGGCTTCGAAAACCTCAACCTCACGGCCGCGCGCATCAAGGAGCTCGGCTTCGAGGGCATGCTGGCGCCCATCAAGTTCTCCTGCGAGGATCACCAGGGTGCCGACCAGGGCCGCGTCCATCAGTGGGATGGCAAGGAGTGGAAGATTATCTCCGACTTCTACACAGCCGATCGCAAGATCCTCGATCCGATGGTGGCTGAGTACTCCGCGAAGTACGCCGCGGAGAAGAAGATCACGCCGCGCGACTGCTCCAAGGAGAAGTAAGCGCCGAGCGCATCGAACATCAAAGAATGAGGCGGTTCGCCGCCTCATTCACACCACGAGCCGAGCCAACCGGAGCACGCCCGCGTGACTGTATCTGCCGCCCCTGCCGCTCCGTCCGCTGCCACGGCCGCGGCGCCCGCCATTCTGAGCATCAAGAACATCGAGGTCATCTACGACCACGTCATTCTCGTGCTCAAGGGCGTGTCGCTCGAAGTGCCGACGGGCGGCATCGTTGCGCTGCTCGGTGCCAACGGCGCCGGAAAATCCACGACGCTCAAGGCCATCTCGAACCTCCTGCAGTCTGAGCGCGGCGAGGTC
Organism: Hyphomicrobium sp. CS1BSMeth3; assembly: GCF_900117415.1. GTDB lineage: Bacteria > Pseudomonadota > Alphaproteobacteria > Rhizobiales > Hyphomicrobiaceae. The sequence continues at coordinate 162,438 of NZ_FPEI01000004.1, read as the reverse complement.
ACCAAGGGTGCGATCGAGTTTCAAGGCGAGCGCGTCGACGGCCTGACGCCCAATGCCATGGTCCGGCGCGGCCTCGTCCATGTCATGGAGGGGCGCCACTGCTTCGGCCACCTCACCGTCGAGGAAAATCTGCTGACCGGGGCCTACACACGGCGCGATGGCGGCGCCGCCGTCCGCCAGGACCTCGAGATGATCTACAGCTATTTCCCGCGCCTCAAGGAGCGGCGCCAGAGCCTCGCCGGCTACATTTCCGGTGGCGAGCAGCAGATGACGGCCATCGGCCGCGCGCTCATGAGCCGGCCGCGCATGATGCTCCTCGATGAGCCTTCCATGGGTCTTGCGCCACAGCTCGTCGAGCAGATCTTCGAGATCACCAAGCGCATCAACCAGGAGCAGGGCGTGTCGGTGCTGCTCGCCGAGCAGAACACGAACATGGCGCTCAAGTACGCGAACTACGGCTACATCCTGGAGACGGGCCGTGTCGTCCTCGACGGCGAGGCGAAGGCGCTGCGCGAGAACGCGGACGTCGCCGAGTTCTATCTCGGCGTGGCCGGCGGCGAGCGCGCCTCTTTCCGCGATGTGAAGCACTACAAGCGGCGCAAGCGCTGGCTCGCGTGAGCCGACGGCGGTCGCGCCGCTTTATCCTGGCTTCTTGAAGCGCGCGCGCATGGCCTCGCAGGGATCGGGGCGTTCGGTGCGCGGCGTCAGGACGGTGAAGTCCGCGGCAGGCTTCCCCTGAGGATCACGCTCCAGGTAGCTCGCGGCATCAGTGCTGCCGTCCCTGACTTCCATCAGCATGACAGTTAGCACTTTGCGCTCGGGCGCGATGCGCGCGAGATCCCACGGCACGGCGCGATCCGAACGTACATGGCCATTGCCGGCAAACAGGATCACCGAGCCGTGCGTTTTGGCGGCCTCTGCCAGGGCCGCCGCCATGTGCGCATCGCGATAGCGCTGTGCGAGCGCCATGTTCGTGAAGGCCGTGCGCGGCATGAGCCCACAGTGAGAGGCTTCGAGCTCGTCGAGCAGAGCATTCTGAAGGGCTTCGGGCAGCGGCACGTCGAGGCCGAGGCGGGAGACCGTATCGGCGGGAAGGGCATCGAGCCCACGCCGCGCAACGTCCCGCACTTCGGCCCGCGTCGGATGACCCGGCAGGATCGGCAGGGCGTGGGTAACTGCAACTTCGAAGATCGGAAGGAAGAGCTCCGCGGCGGGCCAGCCGCTGTTCTTCCAATCGAGGCGCTCGAGCAAATCGCGCGCGCCGGCAGGCGTTGGTTCCCGCCGAGCCTCGAGAGCTGCCGTCTGATCAGCGCGGAGATGCTCGAAGACGAGCGCGGGCGGACGCTGCTTCTTGCCTTCGGCGAGATCGGTGACCAGGGCCCGCAGCAGTGCGGCGCGGAGCGCGTGCTGCGCGCCATTGTCGTGCACTTCGCCGAGCAGGACGATTCCGCCATCTTCGAGGTGCGTCTTCAGAGCCCGGCGCAGCTGCTCCATGGGCGCAGCGGCACACTCTGCGCCCGCGCTCGTGGCCAGCAGTTCGGTGCCCTTCAAGATGGCGCCGACGAGCGGATGCGCGCCGCGCTTCGCATCCCACAGCTCGGCGGGAGAGAGCGCGATTGCAGGCGCCGGGCAGGAGGTTTGTGCCCGCAGCTCGCCAAGAGGCAAGGCCACGAGATGTCCGGCAAGGACAACAGCGGCGAGCGCAGCGCGGATCATGATGGTCGGCTTAGCTGCTCTTGGGCACGCCCTTGCCCTCGCCAATGTCCCAATAGAGACCCGCCATGAGCTGGATGGCACTCCGCGAGAGCGGCATCAGGATGTGCTCGTCGGGCCAGTGCTGCGAGCACGCGGCATAGGAGTGCGGGATCCAGATCGTCGGCATTCCGAGATCATCCGTGAAGATGTCGTTGCAGATCGAGCCGCCGGTCGACGGGATGATCGCGGGCTTCACGTTCGTCGAGCGCTGCGCCGAGCTGGTCGTGAATGCGGCCCAGGGATGATCGGGTTCCGTGCGTGTCGCAGCAAACCCGCCATCGTTGGCAGCCGGCGGCGGCACGACCTTGACGAGCGTGTGCCCCTTCGCGGCGAGATGCGCCTGCACGGCGGGAATGATCTGCTCGATATTCGTGCCGGCGACGAAGCGGAGCTGACAGTTGGCGACGGCCTTCGGCGGAATGGCATTCACCGGCTTCTCAGGCGTGCCGGTCGTGAAGGCCAGGATGTTGAACGTGTTCGCGGCATACACGCGCTCGGCGGGGCGCAGCTCCGGCTCGCCCCACCACGCGTCGACCTTGGGGCCTTTGTCGCCGCCGTCGATCTCGACATCGGCAAGCACGTCCTTGACGGCCCGCGACATCGGCGGTGCCTTCAGCGCCTCGACGAGCAGCTCGCCCTTCGGTCCGACGATGGACGCCAGCGCGTGCGCGAGAATGAAGCCGGGATTGGCAATGAGCCCGCCCCAGTTGCCCGAATGGTGCCCGCCTTCGCGCAGGTCCACGACGAGGTCGAAGTTCAGCGCACCGCGACAGCCGAGCGAGATGGTCGGGCGGTCCTGGCGTACGCGCGGGCCGTCCGATGCGATCAGCACATCGGCCGCGAAGTCCGCCTTGTTCGCGCGCACGAGCTCCTTGAGACCCTTGGAGCCCGCTTCCTCACCCGTCTCGATCATGAACTTGGCATTGAAGCCGAGCTTGCCGCCGCGCTCGGCCATGACGGCAGAGAGCGCCGCCATGTTCAGCGTGTGCTGGCCCTTGTTGTCGGCGGTGCCGCGTCCGTAGAGGCGATCGCCGTCGCGCGCCGTGATCCACGGGCCCTTGCCCTTGGTCCAGCGCTCGTCCATGCCGTGCACGACATCGCCATGGCCATAGCCGAGCACGGTCGGCAGGGCAGGATCCTCGATGCGCGTCGCCAGCAGCACGGGCCCCTGGCCGTTGAACGGGTTCTCATACGTCTTGATGGTGAAGCCCATGGCCTCGAAGGCCGGCTTCATGTGCTCGTTGAGATAGCGGTGGCACTCCGCGATCGCCTTGGGATCGGGGAACTTCTGGCTCTCCGTGCGCACGGCAACGCGGTCGGCGAGCTCGCGCTCGAACGTGCCGCTATCGACATATTGCTCGGCGCGGGCGATGGCGCCGGTGCGGCTCCCACTCATGCAGCAGCTTCCTTCTTCACGTCATCATCATAGAGGTGGCACTCGACCATGCCTGCGGCGCTGACGAGCGGGCGTGGCACGATCGTGTCGCACGGGCCGAAGCGGCGCGCGCAGCGCGGATGGAAGCGGCAGCCCGAGGGCATGTTCAGCGGGTTCGGATAGGCCGCGCCGAGCTGCGTATCGGGTACGCCGAGGCCCGGCTCGGGCGTGAGCACCGATTTCAGCAGCGCTTCGGTATAGGGATGGCGCGGATTGCGGAAGAGCGTGTCCGTATCCGTCTGCTCGACAATGCGGCCGAGATACATGACCGCCACGCGATCGGCCATGTGCTCGACGACCGCGAGATTGTGGCTGATCAGCAGATAGGTGAGGCCGAGATCGCGGCGCAGGTCCTGCAGCAGGTTCAGGATCTGGGATTGCACCGAGACGTCGAGCGCCGAGGTCGGCTCGTCGCAGATGACCATGCGCGGGCGGTTGATGAGCGCGCGCGCAATGGCGACGCGCTGGCGCTGGCCGCCCGAGAGCTGGCTCGGATAGTTGTCGAAGAGCCGCCGCGCGAGGCCGACGAGCTCCATCATCTCGTAGACGCGCTTCTTCTCTTCCTCGCCGCTCACGCCGCCCTGCACGCGAAGCGGCAGACCGATGATCGAGCCCACGGACTTGCGCGGATTGAGTGACGAGTAGGGATCCTGGAAAACCGGCTGCACGAGACGCGCGACGTCGCGGCGCCTCATGCCGGTAAGTGGCTGGCCGTCGATCTTCAGCGATCCCGACGAAGGCGGCATCAAACCGAGCAGCATGCGCGCGAGCGTGGTCTTGCCGCAGCCCGACTCCCCGACGAGGCCGACCACCTCGCCCTGGCGGATCGAGAGATTGACGCCGTTGACGGCGTGCAGCGGCTTCTTCGCGCGCATGAAGCCTTGCGAGACCATGAACATGCGCGTGACGTCGATGGCCTCGAGCATGGGCGGGGCTGCGGTGTCGGCGCTGGCTTTGATCTCAGGGCGAACGGCTGCTGTCGTGCTCATGCCACGCTCTCCGCAGGCTGAAAGCCGCCGCGCATCAGCTCGTCGGCGCGGATGCAGCGGACTTCGTGCCCGCCGTCGGGCGTTGCTTCGAGCGGAATGGGCGCAGCGCGGCATTCATCGATCACGTAGTTGCAGCGACCGGCGAAGTGGCAGCCCTGTATCTGGCCGACGAGGGATGGCACCATGCCAGGGATCGTGCCGAGACGCTCACCGCGCTTGGTCTTGCCGGGAATGGGAATGCAATCGAGCAGGCCGCGCGTGTAGGGATGACGCGGCGCGCCGAACACTTCCGCAGCCGTGCCCGTCTCGACGACCTGGCCCGCGTACATGACGACGACGCGGGTCGCGATGCGGGCGACGACGCCGAGATCGTGCGTGATGAGCACGAGCCCCATATGGAACTCGCGCTGCAGCTCGGCGAGCAGATGAAGGATCTGCGCCTGGATCGTGACGTCGAGTGCTGTCGTCGGCTCGTCGGCGATGATGAGATCCGGTCCGGTCATCAGCGCCATGGCGATCATGACGCGCTGGCGCAGGCCGCCCGAGAGCTGGTGCGGATATTGGCGCAGGCGCTGCTCCGCCGCAGTGATGCCGACGCGTTCGAGGAGGTGGATGGCGCGTTCGCGCGCTTTGGCCCGCGGCACCTTGCGGTGGCGCAGCAGGGCCTCCTCGAGCTGGTTGCCGATCGTGTAGGCCGGATTGAGCGACGTCATCGGCTCCTGGAAGATCATGGCCATGCGGTTGCCGCGCAGATCGGCCATGGTCGTCTCGGATACGCCGACAATGGGCTCGCCAAGGAGCGTGAGCTCGCGCGCCGCGCGCCGCGCACGCTTCGGCAGCAGGTCCATGATCGAGAGGGCCGTCAGCGACTTGCCGCAGCCGGACTCGCCGACGATGCAGACGGTCTCGCCGCGGTCGACGTGAAAACTCACGCCGTGCACGGCATTCAACGTTCCGGAGGGCACCGGCAGGGAAACTTCGAGCCCCTCGACGGTCAGGATGCGGTCGCTCATTGGCCTCCCAGATTCTTCTCAGGTCTTGATAGCGACTTAGCTGCGGTTCTAGCTGCGATTTTCTGGCGCCGTGACGTCTCTGAGGCCGTCGCCGACGAGATTGATCGACAGCACGAGCATGAAAAGCGCCACGCCGGGGATCGCGATCAGCCAGGGGTCGAAGTACATGAGGCCCTTGGCCTCGGAGATCATGAGACCCCACGACGGTGTCGGCGGCTGCACACCGAGGCCGAGGAACGAGAGCGCCGCCTCGAGCAGGATCGCGTGCGCCATCTCGAGCGTCGCGACGACGATCAGATGGTTCATCACATTGGGCGCGATCTCGGTCAGCAGGATGCGCGTGTGCGAGCAGCCGAGCGCCTCAGCCGCCGTGACGAACTCGAGCGAACGCACTTGTTGCGTCGCCGATCGCATGACCACGGCAAAGCGGTCCCAGATCAGCAGTCCGAGCACCCATATGACCACGGTCAGCGATGATCCGATGATGCTGACGACCGCGAGCGCGACCAGGATCACGGGCATCGAGAGGCGCGTCGTGATGAGGAAGTTCACCACCATGTCGACGCGGCCGCCGAAGTAGCCGGCCAGTACGCCGAGAACCGTGCCTATGAGGCCGGAGATGATCATCGCGGAGAAGCCGATCAGCAGCGAGACCTGTGCGCCATGATAGAGGCGCGAGAGGTAATCGCGACCGAGGTGGTCGGTCCCGAGCGGATGGCTCCAGGTGGCCTTGGGGCTGTCGTGCCAGATGGGCGGGATCAGCTTGCGGCCAAGCTGCTGGTCATAGGCATCGTGCGGCGAGATGACGTTCGCAAAGAGCGCCATGCCGATGATGACGAGCAGCACGAAGGCGCCGAACATCAAGCCGTAGTGACCAAAGATGCGCCGCCGCATCATGGCGCCCGGTGACGGCGCGAGGATCTCCTCGGCGGTCTGGACGCCGGCGCGGGCGAGTGTCGAGCGTGCGATGGTTGACTCGGCCATGTCAGGTCACCCTGATGCGCGGATCGAGGAAGGCATTGAGCATGTCCGCAAGGAACGTGATCACGACATAGATGATCGAGAGGATCAGCACGATTGCCTGCATCATCGGCAGGTCCTTGCGCTGGATCGACTCCCACGCGAGATAGCCGAGCCCGTTGATCTGGAAGATCGTCTCGATCACGATCGACCCTCCGAGCATGAAGCCGAACTGCACGGCCGCGAGCGCCACGACGGGGATCACCGCATTGCGGAGCGCGTGCTTGAAGAGCACTTTCATCGGGCGCAGGCCCTTTGCCCGCGCCGTGCGGATGTAGTCGGAGGCGAGCACCTCCAGCATCCCCGCGCGCGTGAGCCGCATCACGGCCGGCGCCACGTTGTAGCCGAGCGCGATCGCCGGCATGACGAAGTTCCACCAGCTATCCTGCCCGGTGATCGGCAGCCAGCGCAGCATGACGCCGAACACGAGGATGAGCGTGAGGCCGAACCAGAAGGTCGGCATGGCCTGTCCGATGACGGCGATGGTCAGCGCCGCGCGGTCGAAAATGCTGTTCGGCTTGACGGCGGCGAGCACGCCGAGCGGAATTGCAAGCGCGAGCCCGAACGTGATCGCGCAGGCGCCGAGCAGCATGGTGGTCGGCAGGCGCTCGAAGATCACATCGGCCACCGGCACCCGCAGGCTGTAGGATCGGCCGAGGTCGCCGTGGATCGCTTGCCACAGCCAGTCGAGGTACTGGATGAAGATCGGGCGATCGAAGCCGTAGTACTTGCGGATGTTCTCGATGTCCTCGATGCGCGCGCCCTCGCCCGCGATGGTGATCGCGGGGTCGCCCGAGATGTAGACCATCGAAAAGGTTATCAGCGACACGGTCAGTGCGACGAGGAGTGCCACACCGAGCCGTTTGAGCGCGTAGATGGCCATGGGCGCGTTTGCTCTCGAAGGTCCTAAAGTTTCCCGGGCGCGGCCGATATCTGATCGGCGGCGCCCGGGATGTCATAGCTGACACTGCAGCAGGGCGGCCGGCGCACGCGCTGGCCGCGAGCCCGGTGCGGGCCTTACTTCCACTTGGCCTTGTAGAACTGCGGGATCTCGTCGGACGTCGCCTTGAAGTCGAGGTTCTTCGAGTACGCGTAGAACTTGGCGTAGGTGAACATCGGCACCCAGTAGGCCTCGTCCGAGATCCGCTTCAGCGCCTTGTGCCAGAGCTCCGCGCGCTTGTCCGGATCGATCGTGCCATTGGCTGCCTGAATGGTCGCGATCACTTCCTTGTCCTGCGCGAGGTCATCGGGCGAGCCCGTGAAGAAGTGGCCCGTGCTGGCGGAGACATCGGGGATGGAGCTCGAGCCCCAGGTCAGGTTGATGACCGCAGCCTGACCCTTGTGGATGGCCTGAACGAGCGGGCCGTACTGGAGATAGACGAGACGCGGCTTGAGGCCGACGCGCACGAGATCGCCGATGACGGCCTCGGTGATGTGCCGCTCGCGATAGGCGTGCAGGTCGAACTCGAAGCCGTTCGGATGACCGGCCTCGGCGAGCAGCTTCTTCGCCTTGTCAGGATTGTAGTCGTACTTCGTCACGTCCTCCGAGCAGCCGAACTGGTCCGGATGGCAGGGCGAGTAGATCACCTGCGAGGGCGCGCCGACGAGATTGTCGACGAGCGACTTGCGATTGATCGCGTGATTGAGGGCCTGGCGCACGCGCTTGTCCATGAAGCGCTTGTCGGGCGAGCGGCCGGTCGCGTCCATGGTCAGGTACGAGATGCGCAGCGTCTTGGCATTCTCGATCGTCAGGTTCGGGGCGCGCTGCAGGCGCTCGGCCTCGTCCTTCGGCACATCCCAGACCCAGTCGATCGCGCCGGTCATCAGCTCGGCGAGGCGCGTGTTCGAGTCCTTGATCGTGCGGAAGAGGATCTTGCCGATCGGCGGTTTGCCCTTGGGGCTGCCGGCCCAGTAGTCCTCGTTCCTCACCATCAGGAGCGACTGGCCGGGCTTCAGCTCGGCGATCTTGTAGGGGCCGGTGCCGTCCGAAGGGACCGCGCCGAAGTCCTTCTTGCCGTCGGCCCGCGCGGGTGCCTTCTCGTAGTGGCCCTTGGGCAGAATGTTGCCCGAGCCCGCGAGGAATGTGAGTGCGGTCGGGAACGGCTTGTCCATCGTCAGGCGGACCTTGTGCTTGTCGAGCACCTCCGCCTTTTTGATCCAGCTCAGATAGGAGCGGTTGAACGAGCCGTTGGCCGGATCGACGATGAAGTTGAGCGTGTAGGCGACGTCCTCGGCATCGAGCTCCTTGCCCGAGTGGAACTTCACCCCCTTGCGGATGACGAGGTCGAGCGTCGTGTCGTTCTCCCACTTCCAGGACTCGGCGAGGAGCGGCACGGGCTTGTAGTTGTCGTCGAGGTGGACGAGGCGATCGAAGATCAGCGTTCCGATGATCACGAGCTCGCGGGTGTTGAGATAGCTCGAGTCGGTGATCGGATTCTCGCGGTCCGTGGCCCAGACGAGCGTGTCATTGGCCTTGCCAGCCTGGGCTGGCGGTCCCCAAAAGGCGGAGACGGCGAGAGCTGTGGCTGCAAGACCGGAAACTAAGCGCCGCATGGGGCGAACCCTCCTGATGGCTGAGCTGATGACGGAGGTCCCGTAAGTCCGGACCTTGGCCCGCAAGTTCCCATCAAAAGGGGCGTTAATGCAAGTGCTTTGGGCTATCTCGTCGCGGCGGCTCGGCGAATGCCTAAAGAGGCAGTGTGCCTCGCATTGCTGCACGGCACATCGGCGGTCTTGTCTCCGTCATTCTGGGCGTGCACTGAGAAAGGCCGCCGCGTCGACGATTCGACACGGCCTGCGATAGCCGCAGAGGACACGGGTGCCGGAAAACCAAAGCCAAAAGCCCTCTGCGGGCCCGCCACCCCCAGCAAGACCGCGCGACCCGCGCCCGCTCGTTCGGGACGATCCGATCCACGCGGTGCTCTGGATCACGGCCGCCATGGCGCTGTTCGCCGTTCTCGCTGCCTGCTCGCGCAAGGCGGCGCTCATGGGCATGCATCCGCTCCAGGTGGTCTTTCTGCGTAATGTCTCGGCGACGCTCTTTCTCATGCCGATGCTGATGTGGCGTGGGCGCGCGCTCCTGCGCTCCAATGCCATTCATCTCTACGGCGTGCGCGTCGGCATCTCGATTTTCTCGATGACGGCGTGGTTCTATGCGCTCGCCCTCATCCCCGTGGCGGAAGTGACGGCGATCGGATTTCTCGCGCCCTTGTTCGGGACGCTCGGCGCCATCGTCTTTCTCGGCGAGAAAGTGCGCATTCGCCGTTGGACGGCACTGATCGTCGGCTTCATCGGCGCGATGATCATCCTGCGGCCGGGGGCTGACGGCTTTGGCCTCGGGCAGGCCTGCGCGGTCTTCAACGCCATGAGCTCGGGCCTCGTCACCGTGCTCCTTAAGCAGCTCTCGGGCGAGGACGATTCCGGCAAGATCGTCTTCCTGACCACGATCCTGATGCTGCCGCCGACGCTGATCCCGGCGTTGTTCGTCTGGCAGACGCCCGGATGGGAATATCTTCCGGTCATTCTGACGATCGGCTTCACCGCCGTGCTCGGGCACTACTGCCTCATGCGCGGCTTCGCCTCGACCGAGGCGTCGCTGGTCATGACCTTCGACTTCTCGCGCCTGCCGTTTGCGGTGCTGATCGGCTGGTGGATGTTCGGCGAGGTCACGGACATCTGGACATGGGTCGGGGCGACCGTGATCTTCATCTCGGCCGCCTACATCACGCGCCGCGAAGCCAAGCTGCGCAGCCAGGCGCGCCTCGCGAAGATCGCCAAGAAGAGCGAGTGAGGGGCGGTCCTCAGCTCCAGGCGAAGCGCGGCTGCTCGAGGTGCGCGACGCGCGTCGCCGCTCCGCGTAGCGCGACCTCGCGGAACTGATAGAGCATTGCGGCCGTCGGCGCGTGCAGGCTGTGGCCGAGCGTGGCCAGCGGCACGCCGAAGATCGGCTCTGAGCCGTCGAAGGGCCGCTCGAAGTCAGGCACCTCGGGGGCGTCGAGCTCGCGCAGAGGCACGCGGAAGACGCGCGCAACCTCATTGGGATCGGGCGCGAGCGGATAAGCAGGCCCGCCCCAGATCACGACCGGCGTGATGCAGAAGCCCGAGCGCGTCGCGTAGTCGTCGAGCAGACCGAGAATGGCCGAGGACGCGAGATGGAGGCCGAGCTCTTCTTCCGTCTCGCGGAGCGCCGCGCCTTCGGGTGTCTCTCCGGCATCCATGCGCCCGCCGGGAAGTGCGTACTGCCCGGCGTGGCGGTTCAGATGCTGTGGTCGGCGCGTGAGCAGCACGGATGCCTCGGCGGGATCCTCGCCCGCTGCCACGATGATGGCGACTGCGGCGTGCCGAAGTGCGGCATCGTTGATCGCGTGGCGCTCGAAGCCCGCCATGCGTGCGGCCATTAGCTCCCGCAGCGCGGGTGCGAAGATATAAGGCACGGCTGCCGGTTCTCCTGCCACGTCACATCACGCCTTTGTCCTTGAGGCGGCCGATCTCGCCGTCGCTCAGGCCGAGCAGGCCTTTATAGACGTCGTCATTGTGCTCGCCGAGCGTCGGACCGAGCCACTCGACCTTGCCGGGCGTATCGGAGAGGCGCGGCACCACATTCGGCATGGCGATTTCGCCGACGCGCGGATCGGCCATGCGCAGGATGTTCCCGCGCGCGGCATAGTGCGGGTCATTGAAGATGTCGGCGACGGAGTACACGGGGCCGCACGGCACCTCGAATTTGTCGCACTCGGCAATGCAGTCCGCGAGCGTGAACTTCTGTGTCCAGTCCCCGACCCAGGTGTCGATCTCTTTGCGGTCGCGATCGCGGTCGACGATCTTGCCCCACTTGCCGTCGCCGGCAACCTCCGGCGCGCCCATGGCCTCGGCGAGGCGCGCGAAGATCTTGTCGGACGTGCAGGCGATCGCGATCCACTTGTCGTCCTTCGTCGGGTAGTGACTGTGCGGGCAGACATTGACGGTGCCCGGCCCCATGCGCTCGCGCACATAGCCCTTGTAGTCGTAGGCCGCGACCAGCTCGTCGAGAATGCGGAAGACGGACTCGTAGAGGCCGATGTCGATGTACTGCCCGCGTCCCGTCATGTCGCGCGCGCGCAGCGCGTACATCACGCCGAGCGAGCCATAGAGGCCGGACAGATAGTCGGGGATGGTGGCGGAGCCAGGCGTCGTCGGCGGGCGATCGGGAAAGCCCGCGAGATAGGAGAGGCCGCCGAACGCATTGCCGATGCGCCCGAAGCCGGGGCGCGGGCTGTAGGGGCCTGTCTGCCCGAAGCCCGAGATGCGCACCATGATGAGCTTGTGGTTCTCGACCTTCAGCGTCTCCCAGCCGAGGCCCCACTTCTCGAGCGTGCCGGGCTGGAAGTTCTCGACGAGCACGTCGGCCTGGCGCACGAGCCGCTTAAGGAGATCCGCGCCCTCGGGCTTTCTGAGATCGAGCGTGATGCACTTCTTGTTGCGTGTCTCCTGCAGCCAGGGGAGCGAATCCCCCGACGGCGTCATCGTGCCGAATTTGCGGAGTGCGTCGCCGACCTTCGGCAGCTCGATCTTGATGACCTCGGCACCGAACTCGGCAAGCTGCGTCGTGCAGTAGGGGCCGGCAAGAAAGCTCGACACATCGAGCACGCGCACGCCCTGCAAGGCTTTCACGGTCGGATGCGGGGAAGGGGCGCTCTCGCCGGTCATGTGTGCGTTTCCTTCTCGTTTTCGTTGATTCATGCGCTCAGCGGCGGCGCGCGGCGATCTTCTCGGCAAGTGCGACCACGCGCTGGGCGCGGTAGACGATCGGATAATCGATGAACTTGCCTTCGAGCTGGATGGAGGCCGAGCCCGCCTTCTCCGCTTCGGCAAAAGCAGCGACAGCTTTGCGCGACCATTCGACCTCGGCAGCCGTCGGCGCGAACACCTCGTTCACGACCGGCACCTGATCCGGGTGGATGCACATCTTGCCTTGGAAACCGACATTCTTCGCGTGCACGGCCGAGGCGCGGAAGCCTTCGCCATCCTTGAGCTCGGCCCAGACCGTGTCGAGCGGCGCTTCCAGATTGCCCGCGCGCGAAGCCAGCACGCACTCGCTGCGATAGGGCAGCAACTCGGCTTCGCTGCGCGTCCAGGCCATGGCGACGTCGAGCGTGAAGTCGCCGGCGCCGAAGGCAATGCGCTTGATGCGCGTGCCGGCCGTTGCAATGGCGCGCAGGTTCGTGAGGCCTTTGGCCGTCTCGATGATCGGGATGAGATCGATCGCGCCCGCTGCGAGCCCGCGCTCTTTCTCGATATTGCCGATCACCCACTCGGCCGCGCGCAGCTCATCGACCGTCTCGACCTTGGGCAGGATGAGCCCGTCGACGCCCTTGCGGACAACGGCGACGAGATCGCCGTAGCCCCATTCGGTCGTCGTCGCATTCACGCGGATATAGGCGAGGCCGGAGCGCGGCTGCTGGCAGGCGGCGACCACCACTTCGCGCGTCGCGATCTTCTCGGCGATCGGGCAGGCGTCCTCGAGATCCAGAATGACGGCATCGGCGTCGAGGCTCAGGGCCTTCTCGACGCGGCGCGGATGATTGCCGGGCGCGAACAGGAACGAGCGGAATACGGTCATAGGGCATCTCTCCCGGCAGCGGTGCCTTGCTTTGGCTTGGGCATAAGTCTTGCCCGCCCCCGGTCCGCGGAGTCAACGGGCGCTCGGGCGATGCAGGCTGCATTGCAACGGGCGCGGCTCTCATGCCCTATGGTGAACCGAGCACAGGGAAAGAGGACGCCGCAGATTATGCTTGAGGTACGCCCGCTCGCGCTGAGCGATCTGCCCGCGCTCGAGCAGCTCGTTTCCTGCGATCGGTTGGCTCATGGCTGCTGGTGCATGTGGTTCATCATCAGGGTCAAGGAGTTCCACGCGGCCGGCTCCGCGGCGAACGCGGCAAAATTCAAGGAGCTCGCCGCGATCTCGAAACAGCCCCTCGGCGTCGTGGCGTACCTCGATGGCGAGGCCGTGGGGTGGACTGCGGTCGGTCCGCGATCGCGCTATGTGCGTGCCGTTCGCACGCCAACCATGAAGAGCATCGATCCGTCGGAAAGCGACGACGTGTGGCTGGTGCCGTGCTTCTTCGTACGCCCCGATTGCCGAAAGCAGGGAATTGTAAAGTCAATGCTTGCGGCGGCCGTGGATCTGGCGAGGCGCTCGAACGCAAGCGCCATCGAGGGTTTTCCGGCCTCTGGCGACAAGCCCAGCAGTACCGATCGTCAGGTCGGCACGGAACGCCTGTTCGAAAGCTGCGATTTTCGCGCTGTCCATCGACCGTCTTCCAAGCGCGTCATCATGCGCCTCGATCTCTGAAGTCGTCTGCGGCGTCGGCCCTACGCGTTCCTTGCAAGGAACGCGATGAAGAAGCCGTCCGTGCCGTGTTGGGCGGGCGTGAGAAGAAGCGTATCGGCGCTGCCATCCGCGGAGAGGGGCGGCGTCCCTCGCAAAACATCGCGCCAGACGTCGCCGTAGGGAACGAGCGAATAGCCAGGGTTCGCATCGAGGAAGGCCGTAATCTGCGCCGTATTTTCGGCCGGCAGCAGTGAGCACGTGATGTAGACGAGCCGCCCGCCTGGTTTGACCAAAGGTGCGGCCGCAGCGAGGACTTCCTGCTGCTCCTTCTGGCGCTGCTCGAGATTGCGCGGCTTGAGGCGCCATTTCGCATCGGGGCGCCGGCGCCACGTGCCGCTGCCCGTGCACGGCGCATCGATCACGACGCGATCGAAGCGCCCGGCCATGTCCGCGAGGGTGTCGGCATCACTTGCGGCGAGCACTTCGACATTCTTCGCGCCCGATCGTGCGAGCCGTTCGAAGATCGGGCGCAGACGCGTCTTGTCGCTGTCGTGGGCAATGATGTGCCCCTCGCCCTTCATGGCAGCCGCGAGCGCCAGCGTCTTGCCGCCCGCGCCCGCGCAAAGATCGAGCACCTCGTGTCCGGGGCGCGCATCGACGAGCAGTGCCGCAATCTGCGAGCCCTGATCCTGGACCTCGAACCAGCCTTTGCCGTGCGCCGGCTCGGCCTCGACGTTCGGCGTGCGTCCGGCGCCTTCGGGCGCTGCGAAGCGAATGCCGAGCGGCGAGAAGCGGGTTTCACTTGGACCGAGCCTTTCGAGCTCGGCGAGCACCTGCTTGCGTGTGGCCTTCAGCGTGTTGACGCGGATGTCGACGGGCGCGCGCTCGGACAATGCGGCAACCTCGGCGGCGAGCTTGTCGCCGAGTACAGACTGCAGCAGCGGCACGATCCAGGTAGGCACATCGGCCAGCAGCTCATCGGCGCCCAGCGGTTGGGTGTTTTCGAGCGCCGCGCGTTCGCCATCCGTCAGCGGCGAGAGCGCGTGCTTCGAGCCGTCTGCTGCCGCGGAGATCGCGTCCGCATCGAGGCCAAGCGCTCGATTGGCTGCACCGAGCACCAGCGCGCGCGGCGTGCTCGCGCCCATGCGCGCGGCAATGGAGCCGCGTCGCCTCAGCACGTCATAGACGAGGTTGCCGACCGCCGCGCGATCGCCGGAACCCGCGAAACGGCTCGCCTTACCCCAATCGGCGAGGGCGAGCGCCGCCGGGCGGTGCCGCACGGTGATCTCGGTGAGGACGGTGACGGCAGCGGCGAGCCGGGCACCCGGTTTCACACTAAATGTTCCCTGAGTAGTTCGGCGCCTCGCGCGTCATGCCCACGCCATGCGTGTGGCTCTCGCGAATGCCGGCCGGCGAGATGCGAATGAACTTCGCCTTCTCGCGCAGCTCGTTGAGATCCTTCGCGCCGACATAGCCCATGCCCGCACGCAGCCCGCCGACGAGCTGATGCAACACATGGCCGGCCGGACCCTTGTACGGCACCTGGCCCTCGATGCCTTCGGGTACGAGCTTCAGCTCGTCCTTCACTTCCTGCTGGAAGTAGCGGTCGGCGCTGCCACGCGCCATGGCGCCGACGGAGCCCATGCCGCGATAGGCCTTATAAGTGCGGCCCTGGTACAGGAAGGTTTCGCCCGGGGCCTCGTCGGTGCCCGCGAGCAGCGAGCCGATCATGGCGACGCTGGCGCCAGCCGCGAGCGCCTTCACGAGATCGCCCGAAAAGCGGATGCCGCCGTCGGCCACGATGGGAATATCGTGCTTCATGGCGACGTCGACCGCATCCATGATCGCGGTGAGCTGCGGGACGCCGACGCCGGCGACAATGCGCGTCGTGCAGATGGAGCCAGGGCCGATGCCGACCTTGACCGCATCCGCGCCCGCATCGATGAGTGCCCGAGCGCCATCGCCCGTCGCCACGTTGCCCGCGACGACCTGCGTGCTGTTCGAGAGCCGCTTGATGCGTGAGACGGCCTCGAGCACGCGCGCGGAGTGCCCGTGCGCCGTATCGACCACGACGAGATCGCAGCCCGCCGCGATCAGGCGCTCGGTGCGCTCGTGGCCGTCCTCGCCGACCGTGGTCGCGGCCGCGGCGCGCAGCCGTCCCTGCGCGTCCTTGCAGGCATAGGGGTGGCGCTGCGCCTTCTCGATATCCTTGACGGTGATGAGGCCGATGCACTGGTAGGCATCGTCGACCACGATCAGCTTCTCGATGCGGTGGGCGTGGAGAAGGCGCTTGGCTTCCTCACGATCCACGTTCTCGCGCACGGTGATGAGCTTCTCTTTCGTCATTAGCTCATGGACGGGCGCCTGGAGGTTGGTCGCGAAGCGCACGTCGCGGTGCGTCAGGATGCCGACCAGTTTGCCTTCGCGGCGGCCATTGCGCGGCGCCTCGACGACCGGGATGCCGGAGATCTTGTGGCGGGCCATGAGCTCGAGGGCGGCTGCCAGCGTGGCCGTGGGCTCGATGGTCACGGGGTTCACCACCATGCCGGACTCGAACTTCTTGACGGCGGCGACCTGGTTGGCCTGCTCGGCGGGGGTGAGATTGCGGTGGATGACGCCGATGCCGCCGGCCTGAGCGACGGCGATGGCGAGGCGGGATTCCGTAACGGTGTCCATGGCCGAGGAGAGGATCGGGATGCGGACCGAGATCTCCTTGGTGACGCGGGAAGCAACGTCCGTCTCGCCGGGCAGGACCTCGGAGCGCCCCGGTAACAGGAGCACGTCGTCGAAGGTCAGTCCGACATTGGCGTCGATGATGGAGCTGCGTCCTGCCATGCTCATCTCCTGCGTCTGGTATGGGCTTTGCTGCCGCGCCCCGCGGGGGGCGGGGTGCGGAAAACCTCTCTACGCACTGGTTTGGCTTGTTGGACGGACAGCATGTATCAGATGCGACAGTCTTGGGAAAGGGTGGGCGGCGGAAGGCTTTCGGCTGTGGGCGGAGGCTCCGTGAGGGGTGACTTGCACCATTGATGCCACTATTCCCGCTTAGGACGACGAATCGCGGTGGGGACTCGCAAGTTTTGTACGGCGTCGGCAGCCATACCTGCGGGCAGTGGAGGGTTTGCAGATGTCCAATCCTGAGAAGCGTGACGATCGGAGCATGAGCGATATTCTCGCTTCCATCCGTAAGATCATGGCTCAGGAGCCCGCTGTCGCTGCGCCGCCGAGCAACGCGCGGGCGCCACTGAACGGCGTATCTGGTCCCCGCGAGCCGGAGCTCAAGCTGCCGCCGCATCCGGCCGAGACCGCTGCCGCGAACCCTGCACCGGCCACGGAGCCGGTCAGCCTAGATGAGCTGCTCGCCGAAACGCCGCACGCCGCGGCGGCTGCCGGCCCCGCGCTGAAGCCGCCGCCAGCGGCCAAGGCAACGCCGGCCTCCACTTCACCGGTCAACGGTGCGCCCGAGTGGCTCTTTCCGCGGCAGAACGCCCCCGATGCCGCCAAAGAATCAGTGGCGGAGCCCGTCCTTCCGTCTCCGGCTCCGGCGAAGGATGCCGCGCCGGCCGCATCGCCGAGCCCCGCGGCAAAACTGGATGGATCTTCCGCGCCGGCAAAGCCTGCCGCAGAGGCCGCCACGATCGGACCACCGACGCCCAAGCTGGGCGATCTCGGTAGCGTCGTACCGGGCAAGACCGAGAGCGGAGGTCCGCAGCTAGAAGCTGGCCCGCAGCGGCCCGCGACGGCAGAGCGGACCGTCCTCGGGCCCCCACTGCCCGGGCCGCTGCTCGGCGAGCCGCCGCGTGTGCCTGCGGCTTTGGAAGCGCTGCCGGAAGTTCCCGGCGCCGATGCGCTGCGCCGTTTGATTGCCGGCGTCATTCCGCCGAGTGCCCATCCGAGCGTCGCGCCTGCTGCCAAGGCGCCGGACGCCGCGCCCGGACCTGCCGCGGATCGCGCCGACGACACTGCGAAGGTAGATGCCACCGCGAAGGCTGCCTCCGACGCCAAGGTGGAGACAAAGCCGGCGCCCGCCAATCCGCCACCTGCTGCCAAGAAGGTGGAGGCACCTGCGCCCACGCCAACGCCGGCCCCTGCGCCTGCTCCGAAGCCGGCCGCCGCGGCACCGGCAACGACACCCGCTCCGGCACCGGCACCCAAACCTGCTGCTGCAGCGCCGGCTCCGGCACCCAAGCCAGCCGCGACACCGGCGCCTGCCGCGAAGAGCGCAGCCCCCGTACCGGCTCAGGCCATTCCCGCGCCGAAGCCGGCCGCGACCGCTCCTGCCGGCGTCAAGTCGATGGACGAGACGGTCGTCGAGCTTCTGCGGCCGCTGCTCCGCGATTGGCTGAACGCCAACATGCCGCGCCTCATCGAGCCGGCTCTCAAGGCCGAGCTCGAAGCGCTCCGCAATGCGGCGGCCAAGGACAAGAAGGACTGATCGAGCTCACCAGCTCTCGATCCAGGGCCTCACGTCAATCTCGAAGGACCAAGTATCGCGCGGCTGGGTGTGCAGCATCCAGTAGATGTCTGCGATGTGCTCGGGATTGAGAATGCCGTCGCGCTCCTTCAGCGCATAGCGCTGAGGGAAGTTCTCGCGGATGAAGGCCGTGTCGATCGCGCCGTCGATCACCACATGCCCGACGTGAATGCCCTTGGGCCCAAGCTCGCGCGCCATGCTCTGCGCGACCATCCTGAGGCCCGCCTTGCCCGCCGAGAAGCCTGCAAAGCCCGCGCCGCCCCGCAGGGAGGCGGTGGCCCCCGTGAAGAGGATCGTACCGCGTTCCCGCGGCACCATGCGGCGCGCCGCCTCGCGCCCGGTGAGGAAGCCCGCCATGCAGGCCATTTCCCAGGTCTTGAAGAACTTCTGCGCGGTCGCGTCGAGGATCGATTCCCGCACGTTGCCGCCGATGTTGTGAACGAGCACCTCGATAGGCCCGTGCCCCTTCTCGATCTGCTCGAAGAGCGCCACCACCTGCTCCTCGCGCCGCGCGTCGCAGCCATAGGCGGCCGCTGTGCCGCCGGCCTTCTCGATGGCTGCGGTGAGATCAGCGAGCTTGTCGGCCGTACGTCGCGCGACGCAAGTGAGATAACCCTCGCGGGCAAAGCGCCTGGCAATGGCGCCGCCAAGCGCATCTCCAGCCCCAACGACGAGGCAGACGGGTTTGCTGGCCATGGGATTGCCTCCCTGAAGTTGCCGAGTAGGCTATTATTGTGCACAGCGCGCTCGGATCGGGAAGGACGCTCATGAACGTCGACGGCAAGCGCTGGCGGACCATCTGGCTCGGCGATGATGGCTGGTCGGTCGAGATCATCGACCAGACGCGGCTTCCGCACGCGTTCACCGTGGTGCGCCTCACGACGCTCGAGGATGCCGCCCGCGCCATCCGCGACATGCAGGTGCGCGGTGCGCCGCTTATCGGCGCAACCGCCGCCTACGGCCTCGCCCTCGCCATGCGCGCCGATGCCTCGGATGCGCACTTGAAGGAAGCCTACGCCGTTCTCGCCCTCACACGACCGACCGCAGTGAACCTGCGCTGGGCGCTCGATCGCGTGCGCGGCGTGCTCGCCTCACGTCCGGCGCACGCACGAGCCGAGACCGCTTATGCCGAAGCTGCGCGCATTGCCGATGAGGATGTCGCGACCAACGAGGCCATCGGCAAATTCGGCTTCGATCTCATTCGCGATGTCGCGCGATTGAGGGCAGGCATGCCCGTGCACATTCTCACGCACTGCAATGCCGGCTGGCTCGCGACGGTCGATTGGGGCACGGCCACTGCGCCGATCTACATGGCGCACGACGCCGGCATTCCCGTTCACGTCTGGGTCGACGAAACGCGTCCGCGCAATCAGGGTGCCGCGCTCACGGCCTGGGAGCTCGGCCACCATGGCGTGCCGCACACCGTCATCGTCGACAATGCCGGCGGCCATCTCATGCAGCGTGGTCTCGTCGACATGGTCATCGTCGGCAGCGACCGCACGACGGCGACGGGCGATGTCGGCAACAAGATCGGCACGTATTTGAAAGCGCTCGCTGCACACGACAACGGCGTGCCCTTCTACGTCGCGCTTCCCTCATCCACGATCGATTTCTCGATCTCGGACGGCCTCAAGCAGATCCCGATCGAGGAGCGTGGCGGCGACGAGGTTGCCTGGATCAGCGGCGCGACCGAGCAGGGCGACGTAGCGCGCGTGCGTCTCGTCCCCGAAGGCACATACGTTGCCAACTACGCATTCGATGTCACGCCTGCACGCCTCGTCAGTCGGCTCATCACCGAGCGCGGCGTGATCCCGGCGACGCGCGAGGCGATCGCGCGCGCATTTCCGGAGCGTGTCGTCGCGAGCTGAGCGGCCTTATTCGCCGTAGCACTCGAACATGAGACCCGTGAGGTCTCGGCCCTCCCCACTCGAGAGATGCAGCGCGAGGCTTGCCATGTCCGGCTCGCCCGTGAGCGCGCCGAAGGGTGCCATCGTGCTCACGGCCGCGGGAGCGATCGCATTGATCTGAATGCCGTGCGGGGCCCACTCGCGCGCCTCGTTGCGCGTGAGATTGGCGAGCGCCGAGCGCGCAAGGGCGCCGACGACCCGATGCGCCGAGGTCGGCTTCTTCGGCAGCCTTACGATCGTGAGCACGTGGCCCTCGGTCATCGTGAGGCGCATACGGTTCGTCGCGATCTTGGTCATGAGACAGGCCGCCGAGAGCGTCTCGCTCACGGCTTCCTCGACATCGCTCTCGCGCGCCGCAGCGCCACCCTTCGGCGCCGGCACGGTCGCGAGGTTGATGACGATATCGACGCCGCCAAAGGCCTGCACGGTCTGGCGCGCAAGCTTCACGGCATCATCCGTCGGGCCGATCGGTCCATCGAAAAGGCGCACGTCGAGGGCGCCCTGGGAAACGATCTCGCCGAGCACTTCCATCTCGGGCGTCATCTCGTTCACATGGAGGATGAGGCGCGTGCGCTGCTCGGCGAACGCGCGCGCGATGTCCACGCCCTGCGCATTGTCGATCCCGGTGATCAGAACGCGCTTTCCGAGGAGATCGGGATAGGCGCTCGCGAACTCGATACCCTCGAGCGTGGTCATCAACATAAGGCTCTCTCCCCGTGAACTAGGACGCCTTGCGGGCGTCGACGCAACTGAGCCGATTCGCTCCTAACGGTTTCCTAAAGGGACCTCGATTCGGGGTGGCCGCACGGCGCGATTGGGGCGATGTACAGGCTAAGGTGTGGCACCCTTGATACTCAAGGACTCTCTTTTTTCTTGGGAGGCGCGGCGCCCTCGGGAACACCGAGGGCGTCAGCGAGCCGGGTCTTGGCCGATCCGGGGCGAAGGGGCTTCGGCTGCGAGGGATCGGGGGCCCAGGCGGTCAGTGTCACGATCTCGAATGTAGCGGGGATACGTCCGTCGGGCGTGCCGAACTTCTCGGCATAGACTTCGGCAGCGCGGGCCAGCAGGCGCCGCGTCATGGGGCGGCGTGAGCGCTCGACAAGGACATTGCTCGCCCCCATGGCCTTGAGCTCGGCCATGAGCGCCAGCGGATGGGCATAGGTCACGCGGAGGCTGTCGACATCGGCCACCGGAAGCGCAAATCCGGCCCGCTGGAGGAGACCGCCGAGCGTGCGGACATCCGCAAAAGGCGCAACGCGCGGGGTCGCACCGCCATAAATCTCTGTTTCTGCGATCAGAAATGCCTCGCGCAGCTCTGCGAGCGAGCCTGCGCCGAGGAGCGCGGCGATAAACAGGCCGTCCCCTTTCAGCGCCTGGCGTATCTGGACGAGAACGCCCGGCAGGTCATTGACGAACTGAAGGGCGAGGCCGCTCACGACGAGATCGAGCGTCGCCGGGCCAAAGGGGAGAAGCTCCTCGTCCGCGGCAAGACGAGGGCCGTCGCATTGGGCGAGCATGGCTGCGCTCGGATCAGCGTCGATCAGGAGGCCGGTCTTTCCGAGCTCGCGCAGGCGCCGGCTTAGCGCGCCCGTGTGTGCGCCGAGGTTCAGGCCCACGGGAAATTGCCGCTGAATGAGCGATAGGCGATCGACGATATCCTCGCTCACGTGGCGTAGCAGAAAATCGTGCTCCCCCGCCGTGGATGCCGCCCGCGCCCGCCGGCGGGCCAGCAGCGCCCGATCGAAGATGTTCGGCTGTGATGTCATTCTCGGCGCGGCTTCCGCTGGGGTTCTGCCGCAGTATAGCCACTCCAGCGCGTCAATGCCGAGCGGCCCCGAAAACGGCAATGATTGGTTTAATATCCCGTCTGAGACTCCGCTTCTAACCGACTTGATTCGCCTTTCTTTCCCTCTGCAACTCGTGCCCGCTCGCGCCACTGGAGCCGCAAGGCCATGGACTTCGCCATCATCCTGCTTGCCGGACTGATCTGGATCTACGTCCAGTTCGGGAAGCGCCTTAAGAAGCTCGAGGAGCGGCTTACGGCCAGCGAGGCGCAGATCGCGGCGTTGAGAGCCGGCACAGGGCCGCAGGCAGGGGAGGTCACGGCACCCGAGGCGCCCACCCCGATTGCCCTGCCGCCGCCGGTCGAGACCTCGGTGCCGCCGATTGCCGAGGGCGCTCCCGAGGTGCCTGAGGCCGCCGATGCCGAACCTTCCGCCCCGCCGGCCGACGCTGCGTCCGCCAAACCCCCCCGCTCGCTCGAGGAGCGCCTCGGCACGCGCTGGGCCGTCTGGGTCGGCGGGCTTGCGCTCGCGCTGGGTGGCATCCTCATGGTGCGCTACTCCATCGAGCAGGGCATTTTCGGCCCTGGCGCACGGGTCTTCCTCGGTGCCCTCCTGGCCCTCGTCCTAGTCGGCGCTGGCGAGTGGCTGCGGCGGAGTTCGCGCGGTATCGTCGTCCCTGGGCTCGAGGCGGCGCACATTCCGAGCATTCTGACGGCCGCCGGCACCGTGACCGCCTTCGGCACGGTCTATGCCGCCCATGCGCTCTACGGCTTCATCGGCCCGGCATTGGCCTTCGTGCTGCTTGGCGCGATCGGCGTCGCGACCATGTTCGCCGCCGCCCTCCACGGGCCCATGCTCGCCGGGCTCGGGCTCGCGGGCGCCTACGCCGGGCCCCTACTGGTCACATCCGACAAGCCGAGCCCGTGGCCGGTCGTGCTCTATCTCGCGGTCGTCGCGGCTTCGGCGCACGGCCTGGCGCGCCTCCGGCACTGGCTGTGGCTCGCCGCCTTTGCGGTTGGCGGTGCCTTCCTCTGGGGACTCCCGTACATCGACCAGGCCGCCGCCGGCAGCTACGAGTGGGCACGCGCCGGCTATGCGCATGTGCTCCTGCAACTTGCGCTCGCCGCTGTGTTCATGGCGCTCGAGCCGCATGTCGGCGTCAAGGACGAGGAAGCGCAGGTCGATCAGGTGGCTGCTGCTGCGCTGCTGGCTATGGCCGTGCTTGCCGTCGCCATGCTCGCTGACAGCCGCTTCGAGGCCGTCGGCTGGGTGCCGTTCGCGGCCGCTGCCGCCGGCCTGCTGGCCGTGACGGCGTGGCTCAGTCCGCCTGCCGCCGCCGGCGCCGCATTCGCAGGCCTGCCCGTAATTGCCGTTGCCGCCTTCTGGCCGGGCCTCAAGGACGTGCCCGATGCGAGCCTGCTCGCGCCGTTCGCCGCCCAGGTTCTGCGTCTTCCCGAGAATGTCTCGGCTTATCTGACGACACTCGCTCTGCTCGGCGCGGGTACGGCAGCGGTCGCCGGGTACCGGATGTGGCGGGGCCCGACGCTCAGCGCGCCGGTCACCGGGTTCTATGCGCTCGGCGCCACCGTGCCGCTGCTGCTCGCCCTGGTGCTCGCCTATCTCCGCGTGACGCAGTTCGACAGCTCGATCCCCTTTGCGCTGTTCGGCGTCATTCTGGCTGGCGGTTTCGTCTGGGTCGCTGAGCGCTTTCTCGCGCGCGAGCTGATCGTGCCGCTTCCCGGCATCCGCCTCGCAACCGGAGCCTTTGCGGCTGCAGCCATCGCCGCGTTGAGCTTCGCGCTCGTCGCCTTCCTCTCGCGTGGCTATATGACCGTCGCCTTCGCGCTCATGGCGCTCGGGACGTCGTACGTCGCGACACTGCGCGACATTCCCTTACTGCGGCCTGCCGTGGCCGCCATCGGTCTCATCGTGCTCGGCCGCATCATGTGGGACCCGGCAATCATGGGCACCGACGTCGGGCGCATTCCGATCCTCAACTGGCTCCTCATCGGCTATGGCGTGCCGGCAGTGGCCTTCGCTATCGCCGGCCGTTTGTTGGAGCTGCGCGCCACTGACCTCGCGCAGCGGCTCGCGGATGCACTGGCTGTCGTCTTCACGGCGCTGCTGCTTTTCTTCCAGATCCGCCACGCGCTGAATGCCGGCGATCCTCTGTCCCCGCTGTCGAGCCATATCGAGCAGGGTCTTCAGGTCTTGATGGCAATCCTGCTGGCCTACGTATTGATGCGCCTCGATCTCGCCCGCAGCAATGTCGTCTTCCGCTGGGCCTCGATTGCCTTTGGCGTGATCGCGATCCTGTTCGGCGCTTTCGGCCTGCTGCTCTTTGAGAACCCGCTCATTTCGACGGGTAATGCGAATGCAGTGATGGGGCCGGTCATTTTCAGCTCGCTCCTGCTCGCCTACTTCGTGCCGGGCATCGCGGCGGCGTTCCTTGCACGCAATGCGCGTGGCGTGCGGCCGAACTGGTACGTGACGATGCTCTATGTCCTCGCGGGCGTCCTCGTCTTCTTCTATGTCACGCTCGAAATCCGCCACGCCTTCCAGGGCCCACGCATCGGCCTTTTCCGCTCGACCGGCGGCGCCGAGCACTGGGCCTACTCGGCCGGCTGGCTCCTGCTCGGTATTGTCTACCTTGCGTATGGCATCTGGCGCGGCGCGGGAGTGGCACGGCTCGCTTCGGCGATCCTGGTGCTGCTCGCGGTGATCAAGGTCTTCCTGTTCGATCTCGCCGGGCTCACGGGGCTCTGGCGCGCGCTCTCGTTCATCACGCTCGGCGCTGTGCTGATCGGGATCGGGCTCGCCTATCAGAAGCTGGTCTTTGTGAGACCGCCGGCTCAGCCAAATGCGCCGCCCGATGAAGGTGCCACCGTGTCCGGCAGCTAGCCGTTATGACGTGCAAGAGCGCGCCGCGCGGGAAGCCCGTTCCCACCGCGGTGCGCAATCACAATAGGAACTGGGATTGCAGCCGCCCTACGAGGTCGGGAAGCCGGCGTTGACCTTCGTGAAGATGTCGGAAAGGGACCCGCCGATGGCCGTGGCGCTGGCGACGATCACGATGCTTATGAGACCGGCGATGAGCGCGTATTCGATGGCGGTAGCGCCCGACGCGTCCTTCTGAAACCGCTTCAAAAGACCTGACACGACCCCATCTCCCTTTGCTCGAGCAGCGGATGTCGTGGCCTGCCATGCCTTCGCTGCGAGGGCGGACTGTAGAGGCGACATTCTTAAGGATTTCTTGGATGGATGCCGAGAAGGCCCGCATTCGGCGTCAATCCTCGTGGATGCGGTAAAGAACTTGTATCGAAAATTGTATACGGTCGGCCTCTTCCTAGCGCCGCGACAATCGAAGCCCCGGCCTCCGCCCAGGACTTAACCAAGCTTTCATCCAGCTTGCGCATACTCGGCATCGAGTGCCGTGCTGCCTGTAGTAGCCCGGACTGCGTGTGTTGGAGTATCGAGCCGTGATCGAGTACGCCGTCATCTTGATCTTCCCTGCCGCCATGGCCTTTGCCGGCGCCATGGACATGCTCACGATGACCATCCCCAACCGGATCTCGATTGTGCTCGTTGCAGCCTTCGCAGTCGCGGCGGCCATGATGGGCATCGGCTGGTGGGCTCTTGCGAGCCACGTTGGCGCGGGGCTTCTGATGCTTATGATCGGCATCGGCATGTTCGCCCTCGGCTGGCTCGGCGGTGGCGATGCCAAGCTGCTTGCCGCAACCGCGCTCTGGCTCGGCTTCGATCATCTGTTGCCGTATCTGCTGCTGGCCGCCATGGCTGGCGGTGCCCTCTCGCTGGCGATTCTCTTCTACCGTCGCCTGATGCCGCCGCTCTGGCTTACGCGCCAGGCTTGGGCCATGCGCTTGCACCATGCCAAGACCGGCATCCCCTATGGCGTAGCGCTGGCCGCTGCGGGCCTGCACGTTTTTCCCTCGACGCTCTGGTTTGCTGCCGGGATCTGACGCCGTTCCGCCATGCCTGCAGCGTGCCGCCAATGGCGAATTACAGAAGATTTTACACGCTCCGGTAGAAAATTCGCTCCAGAATCGCTACCATTGCGAGAGTAGGCCCACGTTAATTGCCGCGTTCACCGGGCGGGAGAGGGGCCAAAGCATCTGTGTCAAGTTTGCCGCGCCGACCGGCCTCTATGGGGACGGGCAATGGTCTCGTGCCTGATCAATCCCACCATTAACGCCGCATTGAGGATTGTCGGCGAGATTCCCAAACGTGGGATAGCGGGATTGCTCGTTTGAGAGGGCCTGTCGGGCGATGAAGAAGGGACAGCTTATCGGGATCGCAATCGCGGGCATCTGCGGTGTGGGTGCCTTCATCGGAATGCAGAAGCTGACGGCGAAACCGCAGGTCGTCCAGCGCGAGGTGCGCACCAATGTTGCCGAGGTGCTCGTCGCCCGCACGGACATGGGGCTCGGCGCAATCGCATCCGAATCGAGCTTCCGCTGCCAGGGCTGGCCGCAGGAAGCGGTGCCGCAGGGCGCAGTGATGTGCCGCGGCGCGGCGTCGATGAAGGAGCTGGTCGGCCACATTGCGCGGGCGCCCATCCTTGCGAACGAGCCGATCACGCGCACCAAGCTGATCAAGCCGGGTGAAGGTGGCGTCCTCGCCTCGATACTGCCCGAAGGCCGTCGCGCAATCTCGACCAAGATCACCGAGGATACCGCCGTCGGCCGTCTGATCCTGCCGAACGATCATGTCGACGTGTATCTGATCCGCCGCCTCAGGGGCCGGGGTGGCGAGGAGCATTCGAGCGAACTGCTCTTCAGCAATGTTCGCGTGCTTGCCATTGGCCAGCGGCTCGAGACCAAGGAAGGCCAGAAGGGCGTCGAAGGCAATACCGCGACGCTCGAGCTTTCGCCCATGCAGGCGGAGAAGCTCGCGCTCGCCAAGTCCATGGGCGACATCACGCTGGCATTGCGCTCGATCGCCGATTTCAGGCGTGACGGCTCGGGTGCGGAGGACGGCGAGCGCAAGCAGAGTGAGACCGTGCGCATTCTTCGCTACGGCCAGAAGTCGCGCGTGTCTGTCGGCATGCAATGATTTCGGCGCGCCGTCCGGAGCGCCGCCAAACCGAATACTGCGTGCGAGTTGCCCGTGTCAGTCTGCGTGTGTGTCTCAGAAGTTGCGTCTGCGTGCACCCCTTGTTTTGGTCGGTCGCCAGAAGGCTTTGAACCCCATGCGGATGATGATGAAATTGGCCGGTTTCGGCCTTGCCCTGGCGATTGCCGCGCTCGCTGTCGATAACGCTGGCGCGCAGACGAGATCTCTTCCGACGTCGGCGACGCGCGCCGTGCTCGAGAACGCCGTGTTCGAGGTGTCGCCGCGCGGGCCCTTTCCTCGCGTGGAGAAGGTCGAGGTTTCTCGCGGCAAATCTCTGATGGTCCAGTTTCCGTTCGGACTTCGGGAGGTCCTCGTGTCGGATCCCAACAGGGTGGATGCGGTTGTCCAATCCTCCAATCGCGTGTTCCTCCTCGCCAAGGGCATCGGTGAGGTCAATATTTTCTTCTTCAACGAGAAGGGTGATCACGTCCTCACGCTCGATGTCGAAGTCGGTGCGGGACGCAGCCTTCTTTCCTCGACGAACGGCGACGAGCGCTCGCTCAATCAGCTCAACGAGGTTCTGGCAAACCTCCTGCCGGGCGCGCAGATCAGGACCAAGCGTGTCGGCCAGTCGATCGTGCTCACCGGCAGCGTTCCTTCTCCAGCGGCGTCTGCCCGAGCGACGACGATCGCTCGCGAATATGCACGCGCGCTGATGGGGCAGGCGCGCGCTGCTGGTGCAGCTCAGGGCTTCTCCAGATATCAAGCCGCGGTTGATGACTCCTCTAATGCCGGAGGGCCCGCGGAGAGCCTTCCCGCAGGTGGTGGTGTCGAAGGCGCTAACGGCGATGCGCGTGCCAACGGCGCGGCGGCAGCCAGAGCCCGCACGACCGTGGCCGATGACAAGCTCGTCATCAATCTGCTGACGATCGAGGCCGAGGAGCAGGTCATGCTTCAGGTGGTCGTTGCCGAGGTGCAGCGCTCGATCATGAAGCAGTTCGGCATCAATCTCGGCGCAGCAATCAACTCGGGCAACTTCACCACGAGCCTACTCACGGAGAACGCATTGCCGCTCACGGCTGCTGCGGGCCTCGGACGGCTGCCGATTCCCGGCATCGGCACGGGTAGCAGTGCGACCGCGGCAGGGTGCGCTGTAGCGGGCAGCCTCTGCGTTTTCAATCCAGGCCCCAACGGCTCGTTCGGAAACTCCGGGCTTGCAGGCGGGTTCGGCTCGAGCACGGCCCAGGTCGCGTACGCCGTTCGGATGCTCGAGCGCGATGGCCTCATCCGCACGCTGGCCGAGCCGAACCTGACAGCCGTATCCGGCGAGACGGCCAAGTTCCTGGCCGGCGGCGAGTATCCGATCCCCGTCGTCGACGCGACCGGTCGCCAGTCGGTCTCGTACAAGGAATTCGGCATCGGTGTCGCGTTCACGCCGGTCGTCCTGTCCGAAGGCCGCATCAGCCTCAAGATCGAGACCGAGGTCTCGGAGCTGACCGACGTCGGCGGCGTGGTGCTTAGCTCGATCTCGATCCCGGCCCTCAAGAAGCGCGAGGCGAAATCCACGGTCGAGCTGCCGTCGGGTGGCACGCTGGCGCTCGCCGGTCTTCTCTCGGAGGACACGCGCAAGAACATCGACGGTTTCCCGGGCCTCAAGGATGTACCCGTGCTCGGCACGCTGTTCCGCTCGAATGACTTCATCAAGCGGGAGACGGAGCTCGTCGTGCTCGTCACGCCCTACATGGTGAAGCCGGTTGCACGCCAGAAGCTTGCCCGCCCGGATGACGGCCTTGCGCCGGCCTCCGACCACAAATTCAACTTCTACGGCCATCTCAACCGCGTCTACGGCAAGGATCTGCCGACGCAGGTTGGGCTCAAGGATGGCGCTGGTTTCATCATTGATTGAGCAGAGCAGGATCGACGGAGACGTATCATGACGGCCAAGAAGTCCCTTCGTGCGCGCCTGCTCGCTCCAGCGGGTACTGTTGCGACCGGTCTGATGCTCGCAACCATTGCCACCGGGCTCTCCGGCTGCCGGCCGGGCGAAGAGGAACCGGGTGTTCACGTGGCGAGCTGGGCGATGATCGATGCGCGTCAGCGCCACCCCATCGTCGTGACGGATCAGCCGGCGAACCTGACGCTGCGCGTTGCCGCCGGGGCCGGCGGACTGACGCCCGCGCAGCGCGCGCAGGCCATTCACTTCTTCCGCAACTATCGCAGTTCGGGTACGGAGGCTGGCCGTCTCGCGATTGGCGTGCCGAGCGGTAGTGACAACGAAGTCTCGTCGGTCCGCGCGCTCGCAGATCTCCGCGCGATCGTGCGCGATGCGGGCATCGACGAGGCGAACATCCAGGTGCGCCCCTACCGCGCGGGCCGCGAAGCAAGCGCGCCCATCAAGATCTCGTATGCCCGCTTCGTCGCCGAGGCGCCCGAGTGCGGTCACTGGCCGGACAACCTGGCGCATGATCGCAAGAACCTGCCGTACGCGAACTTCGGCTGCGCCTCGCAGCGCAATCTTGCGGTGCAGGTTGCCAATCCCGCTGATCTGCTCGGCCCGCGGACCATGACGCCGGCTCCCGCAGACCGTCGCGAAGTGGTGCACGGCCGGTACGTCAAAGGCCTGCCGGCGGGCGCCGCGAAGTCGGGCGACGAGCGGTTGGGGCCCATAGCCAGATAACGAACGCGAGGCCGCTCGATCCGAGGGCCGACCAACAACGAACGAATGTAAGCGAGGACAAGACTATGAGCCGCGAGCTTGCCAGACTGGAGGAAGTGGAGGAGGCCGTCGACGAGCGGATCTCGGACCGCGCGCGCCCGATCCCGCGCATTTCGATCCAGGCGTTCTGCGAGCGTCCCGAGATGGCCGACGTGGTGCAGGTCGCCGCCGAGGATCGCCGTCTCATGAAGACGCACGTCAGCGTGCATATGGGCGGTGTGCAGGCTGCCGTCGCGCACTATCAGGAAAGCCCGACGCCGAACCTGATCATCATCGAATCGACGCTGGCGCAGCGTGAGTTCCTCGCCGAGCTCGATCGCCTCGCGGAATCGTGCGACTCCGGCACGAAGGTCATCGTGATCGGTCACACCAATGACGTCGCGCTCTATCGCGAGGTGCTGCGCCGCGGGGTCAGCGAGTATCTGATCGCGCCGATCGCGCCGCTCCAGCTCATGGAAAGCCTCTCGAACCTCTACAACGACCCGCAGGCGGATCCAGTCGGCAGCGTCTACGCCTTCGTCGGCGCCAAGGGTGGTGTTGGTTCGAGCACGATCTGCCACAACGTGTCGTGGACCATCTCGGAGATGATGAAGCAGTCGGTGGTGATCGCCGACCTCGATCTGCCGTTCGGTACCGCGGGCCTCGACTTCAATCAGGATCCCGTGCAGGGCATTGCCGATGCGATCTCCACGCCGGAGCGCCTCGACGAGGTTCTTCTCGATCGCCTGCTGACGAAGTGCTCCGAATACTTGAGCATCTTTGCGGCACCCGGTGCCCTCGATCGCGAGTACGATCTCTCGGCGGATGCCTGCGATCTGGTTCTCGACGTCGTGCGCCAGAACGTGCCCTACGTCGGGCTCGACGTTCCGCACATGTGGACGGAGTGGACCAAGCGCATGGTCCTCAACGCCGACAGCGTGATCATCACGGCCGCGCCGGATCTCGCAAATCTGCGCAATGCCAAGAACATGTTCGATCTCGTCAAGCAGGCGCGCCACAACGACAAGCCGCCGATGCTGGTGCTGAGCATGGTTGGTGTGCCGAAGCGTCCCGAGATCTCGATCAAGGATTTCGAGTCGGCGATGGGCACCAAGGCGTCGGCGATCATCGAGTTCGACTGCGAGGTCTTCGGTCAGGCCGCCAACAACGGTCAGATGATCGAGGAGATGGCACCGAAGTCAAAGGCCGTACCGGCGATCCACGAGATCGCGATGGCTCTCACCGGGCGCCGCGAGCACAAATCCGACAAGGCTTCCGGCGGGCTCGGCAGCATTCTCGAGAAGCTGAGACTGAAGCGCTAAGGAGTGGCTGGCATGTTCGGCAGGCGTTCAAACGATCCGAGTGCACCGCGCCCAACGGTCCCCCAGCCGGCGGCCGGTGCGCCTGTCCCCGCGGAACCGCAGCGGGCAGCGGCGGCTGCTCCGCGGTCGACTGCAGTTGCGCCTCCGGCTCCTGCACGCATTGATCCGATCGAGCAGGCACGCCGCCACTCGGAGGAGTACTACGACGTCAAGACGTCGGTCTTCAACGCGCTGATCGACACGATCGACCTCACGCAGCTCGCCAAGCTCGAGGCCGCCGCGGCGCGCGAGGAGATCCGCGACATCGTCGGCGAGATCATCCAGCTCAAGAATGTCGTGATGTCCATCGCCGAGCAGGAGGAGCTGCTCGAGGACATCTGCAACGACGTGCTCGGCTATGGTCCGCTCGAGCCGTTGCTCGCCCGCGACGACATCGCCGACATCATGGTCAATGGCGCTGGCACGACCTTCATCGAAGTCAACGGCAAGGTGCAGAAGACGGGCGTGCGCTTTGCCGACAATGCGCAGCTCATGAACATCTGCCAGCGCATTGTCAGCCAGGTCGGCCGGCGTGTCGACGAAAGCTCGCCGATATGCGACGCGCGCCTCCCCGATGGCAGCCGCGTGAACGTCATCGCGCCGCCGCTCGCGATCGACGGCCCCGCGCTCACCATTCGTAAGTTCAAGAAGGATCGCCTCAAGCTCGAGCAGCTCGTCCAGTTCGGATCGATCACGCCCGACGCGAAGGCGATCCTCGAAGTCATCGGCCGCGTCCGCTGCAACATCCTCATCTCCGGCGGTACCGGCTCGGGCAAGACGACGCTGCTCAACTGCATGACCGGCTCGATCGATGCCGACGAGCGCATCATCACCTGCGAGGACTCCGCGGAGCTCCAGCTCCAGCAGCCTCACGTGGTCCGCCTCGAGACGCGCCCGCCGAACCTAGAAGGCGAAGGCGAGATCACGATGCGCGACCTCGTCAAGAACTGCCTGCGTATGCGGCCTGAGCGGATCATCGTCGGCGAGGTCCGCGGACCAGAGGCCTTCGATCTGCTGCAGGCCATGAATACGGGCCATGACGGTTCCATGGGCACGCTGCACTCGAACAGCCCCCGTGAAGCCATCAGCCGTCTCGAATCCATGATCATGATGGGCGGTTACTCGCTTCCGACCAGGACCATTCGCGAGATGATCGTCGGCTCGATCGACATCATCATCCAGGCGTCGCGTCTGCGCGACGGCTCGCGCAAGATCACGCACATCACCGAGGTCGTGGGTATGGAAGGTGATGTGGTCACGCTGCAAAATCTGATCGTCTTCGAAATCACGGGCGAGGACACGAACGGCAAGATCATCGGCCGCCATCGCTCGACCGGCATTGCGCGCCCGCGCTTCTGGGAGCGGGCCGAGTACTACAACGAGACCGAGAAGCTCTCGCGGGCATTGGCGAACTCGGAAGTTCTCGACTCCATGGGCCGGACGATGGGAGAGGCCGATGCTTGATCCTGAGGTGATGCAGCTCGGGCTCGTCGGGCTCGCTGCGCTTTCCGCAGCGGCCATCATCTACATTCTCGCCTATCCGCTGCTGTCGGGCTCTACGAGGACCGAAAAGCGTATCCAGGGCGTCACGGAGAACAAGACCAAGCGTGCGGTCCGCAATGCCCAGGCGGAGCAGATCAGCAACCGTCGTCGGCAGGTCGCCGACACGTTGAAAGAGCTCGAGCAGAAGCAGAAGCAGCGCGAGAAGCTGACGATGCGCAAGCGTCTCGAGCGCGCCGGCCTCGATGTCACGCCACGTGTCTTCTGGCTTGCGAGTATCGTTGCGGGCGCGGCTTTTGGAACGATCACGTTTGTGTCGCTGCCGGGCATGACCCCGCTCATCTCACTTGCCGTCGCATTCGTCGGCGTCTTCGGACTGCCGCGCTGGGTCGTCAACCGCATGATCAAGCGGCGTCAGTCGAAGTTCCTCGACGAGTTCGCCAACTCGATCGATGTCATCGTGCGCGGTGTGAAGTCGGGCTTGCCGCTGAACGAGTGCCTCAACATCATTGCGCGCGAGAGTCCGTCGCCGATCAAGGAGGAGTTCAAGGAGCTGGTCGAGCAGCAGCGCGTCGGCGTGCCGCTCTCCGAATGCTTCGAGCGCATGATGGATCGGATGCCGCTCCCTGAAGTGAACTTCTTCGCGATCGTCATTTCCATCCAGCAGCAGGCGGGCGGCAACCTCTCCGAGGCTCTGGGTAATCTTTCCGGCGTGCTTCGCGACAGAAAGCGCATGCAGGCAAAGGTGAAGGCGCTGTCGGCGGAAGCCAAGGCCTCGGCGGGCGTGCTCGCGGCTCTGCCGTTTGCCGTGATGCTGATGGTGTACTTCTCGACGCCGAACTACATCAAGATCCTGTTCACGGCAAAGATGGGGCAGTTCCTGTTGCTTTGCGCGGCAATCTGGATGACCTGCGGTGTCCTCGTGATGAAGAAGATGATCAACTTCAAGTATTGAGCCGCCCGTGCAGCCTGCGTGCTGCGGCGAGCGAAAGGAGACCGGGGACCATGGTCGATCTCATCGAAGCCTTCATGAGCCCGCAGTTGCTGGTGATGCTCCTCGCGGCTGCCGCAACCTTCGCGACGGTCTTGACGGTCGCCATGCCGCTTCTTTCGCGCGACCGCATGGCATTCCGCATGAAGTCCATGGCAACCGAGCGCGACAAGATGCGCGCGGCCCGCATGGCGGAGTTCTCGAGAGAAGGTCAGGCTGGTCGCCTGCGGCAGACGCCGAAAGGCTTCATGCAGGAGATTGTGAACCGGCTCAATCTGCGCAAGGCATTTGACACCGACGAGGTGCGCGACCTCCTGAAGATGGCGGGCCTGCGCGGCCAGGCGCCGCTTGTGGCCTACATGTTCTTCCGCCTCGTGATGCCGATCATCGTCACCATCGTGGCACTCATTTATCTCTTCGGCATCCTGAACCTCCAGCATCCGCCGATTGCGAAATTCGGCATGGCGATCGCGGCGGGCTACTGCGGCTTCTACCTGCCGAACGTGTTCCTCAAGAACCTCGTCCAGAAGCGGCAGGCCTCGATCTCGCAAGCATTTCCGGACGCGCTCGACATGCTGCTCATCTGCGTGCAGGCGGGCATGTCGATCGAGGCGGCCTTCGGCAAAGTATCCAAGGAGGTCTCCAGCCAGTCGCTCGAGCTCGCGGAGGAGTTCAGCCTGACCACGGCCGAGCTCTCCTATCTGCAGGAACGGCGCGCTGCCTTCGAGAATCTCGGCAAGCGCACGGGCATCGCCGGCATCAAGGCTGTCGCCACCGCGCTCATCCAGGCGGAGCGCTACGGAACGCCCGTCGGTCAGGCCCTGCGCGTGATGGCCAAGGAGAACCGCGACATGCGCATGTCGGAGGCCGAGCGCAAGGCCGCGGCGCTGCCCCCTAAGCTGACCGTTCCGATGATCGTTTTCTTCCTGCCGGTGCTGTTCATCGTCATTCTCGGCCCGGCAATCATCCAGGTCATGAAGCTGAACTAGCGCGATCGTCGAAGACTTCGCCTGATCTCGCGGCGCGGTGCTGCACGGCTGTTGCATTGCAGCCAACAGGACCCTGAGCCCCCAGTCGAGGCTAGCTTAGCGGGGGCGGTTGGGTTACAGGCATCCCTATGGAAGCTGCCGCCCGTCATGATGGCCCGGTTGAACCGCGACCGGGGCTTCTGGAGGGCGGCACGAGCCCGAGCGACAGGCCCTGACCCGTGCGACCTCCTGATGCATATGATCTCGCGATCATCGGTGGCGGGATAAACGGTTGCGGAATCGCAGCAGATGCCGCCGGTCGCGGACTGACGGTCCTGCTCGCCGACATGGGCGACCTCGGCGGCGCGACGAGCTCGGCAAGCTCCAAGCTCGTCCACGGCGGCCTGCGCTACCTCGAGCACTATGCTTTCCGCCTCGTGCGTGAAGCGCTCGGAGAGCGCGAGGTGCTGTTGGCCAAGGCACCTCACATCATCTGGCCGCTGCGCTTCGTGCTCCCGCACATGCCGGGCCAGCGTCCGGCCTGGATGCTGCGGGCCGGCCTCTTTCTCTACGACCACCTCTATCGGCGTAAGGCCGTGCCGGGATCCGCCGCGCTGGATCTCACGCGCGAACCTGGTGGCCGCCCGCTCAAGCCCGAGCTCACACGCGGCTTCGCCTACTGGGATTGCTGGGTGGATGATGCCCGCCTTGTCATTCTGAATGCGCAGGCGGCGGCGGAGCGCGGCGCGGAAATCCTGCCGCGCCATCAGGTCACGGCCGTGCGGGCAGAAGGGGCGCTCTGGCGGATCATGATCCGCAATGGCGCACAGGAACGCGAGATCAGGGCGCGCGCGCTCGTCAATGCTGCCGGCCCCTGGGTGGACAAGGTCGGCGGCCTCATCGACAGCGCCGCAGCTCCGCGCCTGCGCCTCGTGAAGGGGAGCCACGTCATAGTGCCGCGTATTGCCGGCGCCGACGATGCCTACCTCATGCAGAATACCGACGGCCGGATCGTTTTCGCGCTTCCCTACGAGGAGCATTTCACGCTCATCGGCACGACCGATGTGGCCTATGACGGCGATCCTGCGTCAGTCACCATCGACGAAAGCGAGATCGCCTACCTGCTCGACCTTGCGAGCCGCTTCTTCCGCACGCCGCTTCAGCGCCAGGAGGTCGTCTGGGCTTATTCGGGCGTCCGGCCACTCTACGACGACCAGTCGGACAACCCCTCGGCCGTCACGCGCGACTATCATCTCGAACTCACGGCATCCGCCGGCGTGCCGCCGCTGCTGACGGTCATGGGCGGCAAGGTGACGACGTACCGCCGCCTTGCCGAGGAGGCGCTCGAACGCCTGCGCCCGCATCTTGCAGGCATGGGCCCGGCCTGGACTGCCGGGGCGCCGCTCCCAGGCGGCGATCTTGTCGAGAGCGGCCGCCTCGCCGCATCTCCGGTCGCTGCCTTCCAGCAGTTTGTTGTGCGCCTCGGGCAGCAGTATCCGGGCTTCGAGCGTCCCTACCTCGTGCGACTTGCCCGCCGTCATGGCGCCCGCGTGCCGGCCGTGATTGGCGATGCGCGCAGTCTCGCCGATATGGGGGCTCTTCTCGGGCCGAGCCTCACCGAGCGTGAGGTCGTCTATCTCAAGGAGCACGAGTGGGCCGCGAGCGCCGAGGACATCCTCTGGCGGCGAACCAAGGCCGGGCTCCACCTCGGCGCCGACGAGCGCGCACGCGTCATGGATGCCATCGCAGCTTTGCTTTGAAGGCGAGCGGCGCGATCAGCAGAACAAGAAACAGGAGAGCCCCGCGATCATGACCGACATTGCCCCGCCCCGCGTCGCCATCATCGGTGTCTGGCTCGAGAGCAACCGTCAGGCGCCCGTCGCCTACGAGCAGGACTTCAAGGACTTCTACCAGCTCGAAGGCGCGGCGATCCTGGAGCGGTCGCGCGAGGCTAATCCCTCGATCATGGGCGAGGCCGCAGCGTTCGTGAAAACCATGGACGCGACCGGCCCATGGGAGCCCGTACCGATCCTGCTGGCGGGCTGCCATCCGCACGGGCCGATCGACGGCGCGCTCATGGACAAGTACCTCGCGATCTGCCGCAAGGGGCTCGCCGAAGCAGGACCGCTCGATGCCGTTTATGTCGCCAACCACGGCGCCATGATCGCAACCGACCGCGATGATCCCGACGGCGAGCTGATCGCACTCGCGCGCGAGATCGCAGGGCCCAAGGCGCGGGTCGTCGTCACGCTCGATCTGCACGGGAACATCTCCGAGCGCATGGTCGAGCAGTGCGATCTCATTGTCGGCTACCGCACCAACCCGCACGTGGACTACGTGGAGCGCGGCGAGGAGGCAGCCCTCGCGCTCCGTCTGATGCTTGCGGGCCTCGCCGATCCCAAGTCCGCCTTCATCCGCCTGCCGCTGACGCCGGCCTCCGTGAA
Source organism: Hyphomicrobium sp. CS1BSMeth3 (assembly GCF_900117415.1). GTDB lineage: Bacteria > Pseudomonadota > Alphaproteobacteria > Rhizobiales > Hyphomicrobiaceae. Next base: position 125,720 of record NZ_FPEI01000004.1, on the reverse strand, counting down.
CCTGCTCACCGCGAGCGGCCCTTACGGCGAGATGATCGACTATGGCACGCGCCGCCGCGCCGAGCTTGCCGGCGACATTCTCAATGTCTCGCTCTTCGGCGGCTTCGTGTTCTCCGACAGCGAGAAGAACGGCGTCGCCATTGTCGTGACGGCACGGCGTGACGTTGCGCGTGCGCAGATGCTCGCGCGCGAGATTGCCGAGCTCGGCTGGAACAATCACGCGCGCTTCAGGAAGAAGCTCACACCGCTCTCGGACGCCGTGCAGCTTGCGCTCAAGTCCAACCGGCCGCCGGTCATCTATTCGGACTCCGGCGACAACCCGGGCGGCGGCGGGACGGGACGTACGACCGAGCTGCTTTCGGCACTCGTGTGGGCCGGTGCGGAGAATGTGCTGATCGGCAGCTTCTTCGATCCACCGCTCGCGAAAATGGCGCATGAGGCCGGCGTCGGCGCGCGCATTCGTGCGTGTTTCAACAGCCATGCGGGCCTTCCCTGCGACGCGCCTTTCGAGGTCGACGCGGAAGTGGTCGGTCTCCACCATGGCACGATCGTCGGGCGGCTCGGCTATGCGCAGGGGCGCACCATGCACCTCGGCCCTTCGGCGGCGCTTAGGATCGGCGGCGTGACGGCGATCGTCATTTCCGACCGGATGCAGACGGCGGATCCGATGTTTTTCGAGATGTTCGGTCTCGATATCGGCAAGGCGGCGACGGTGGTGGTCAAATCACGCGGGCATTTCCGCTCGGGCTTCATCCCATGGTTCCCGCCCCAGAACGTCTATGAGGTCGACACGGAGGGGCTGACATCACCGGTTCTGGAGCGCCGCCAGTGGCAGCGCATTCCGCGACCCTCCTATCCGCTCGACGAGGACGTGAGCTGGACGCCGCCCGAGTGGTGAGGTGACAAGCGGACGCAGCCCGCTATGCGCAGCGGGCAGATCAATTTTTACGCGTCGCACTTGCCAACACGGGCCTCTTGGTGCCAAACCCTAAGTCCGGACAAAGTCACCGGGCGTGGGGACAGGCGCACGGTGAGATCGCCAAGCTGTCCCGTGGGGAGCCAAAGTGAGCGAGACGAGCGCCATCGTCGCGGAGACGGCCGCACGTATTTTCGAGGATCTTGCAGATCCGCAGACTGTTAACCAAGCCAAGGACGAGAGCTGGCAGGCGCCGCTTTGGTCTTCGCTCGAAGAAAGCGGGCTGACGCTCGCGTGGGTGCCCGACACGCTCGGCGGTGCCGGCGCCTCGCTCTCAGACGGCTTCGAGGTCGTGAAGGTGGCGGGCCGCTTTGCTGCGACCGTGCCGCTCGCCGAGACGCTGCTCGCAGGCTGGCTGCTTTCCGAGGCGGGCCTCTCCTCGCCGACAGGCGCCATGACCGTCGCGCCCTCGCGCTGGTCCGATGAATTGAAGATCGACGCCGCGGGCGTGCTCACGGGCAAGGCGCGCAACGTGCCCTTCGGCAAGAGCGCCGAGCACATTGCCGTGCTGGCTGATGGGCCGTCTGGTCCGGTCGTCGCACTCGTGAAGCTCTCGGACGTCCGTCCGAGCGACGGGCACAATCTCGCAGGTGACTCGAGCGTCGAGATCGCTTTCGACAAGATCAAGGCCGTCGCGCACGCCGCGGCGCCCGCAGGTCTCGATCGCCAGCGCTTCATGCTGCTCGGCGCGACCGTGCGCGCAAACCAGATGGCCGGCGCCCTCGAAACCGTCCTCGCAATCACCACGCGCTATGCCGGCGAGCGCGTCGCCTTCGAGAAGACCATCTCGAAGTTCCAGGCCGTGCAGCACAACCTTGCGCGCCTCGCAGGTGAGACGGCTGCGGCTGTTGCGGCTGCGGGCTCGGCGGCAGACACGTTCGCCAACGGCATCCTGGACGACCGCTTCTTCCTCGAAGCGGCCGGCGCCAAGGTTCGCGTCTCGGAAGCGGCGACCGAAGGTGCCTCGATCGGCCATCAGGTCCATGGTGCGATCGGCTTCACCAAGGAGCACATCCTGCACCGATTCACGCTGAGGCTTTGGTCCTGGCGCGATGACTTCGGCAACGAGAGCGACTGGGCCGTGCGGCTCGGGCGCATGATTGCCGCCAAGGGTGCGGACGAGCTCTGGCCGCTCGTGGCTTCAAGGTGATGGGCTTCGCGCTGAGCCCCAATTCTCTCTGCTTTTAGGGACGCAATCCCATGACCGCCGCTATTCAGTTCGATCAGCTCCGCCTCCCTCCCGAGTGCGAGAAGCTGCGTGACGAGGTTCGCGCTTTCATCGCCGAGGAGACCGAGGGCGGCAGCATCAAGCCCACCGGCGCCACGGGGGGCGACAGCTTCAGCCGCGAGTTCAGCCGCAAGGTCGGCGCCAAGGGCTGGCTCGGCATGACCTGGCCGAAGAAGTACGGCGGCCACGAGCGCACGTTCCTCGAGCGCTACGTCGTCACCGAGGAGCTGCGCGTCGCCAATGCGCCGACGCGCCTGCACTTCGTTGCCGACCGCCAGAGCGGCCCGATCCTGCTGAAGTATGCGCCCGAGCACATCAAGATGAAGGTGCTGCCGGCCATCTGCCGCGGCGAGTGCTGCTTCGCCATCGGCATGAGCGAGCCGAACTCGGGTTCCGATCTCTTCGCCGCCCGGACAAAGGCCACTAAGACGGACGGCGGCTGGCTCATCAACGGCACGAAGATCTGGACGTCGAACGCACATCAGGCCGACTACATGATCGGCCTCTTCCGCACGTCCGCGCCGACCAAGGAGAACCGTCGCCACGGCCTCACGCAGTTCCTCGTCGACATGAAGACAAAGGGCATTACGTGCAACCCGGTCTACCAGATCACCGGCCATCACGACTTCAACGAGGTCGTGTTCGAGGACGCGTTCGTGCCGGACGATCATGTGCTTGGCGAGATCGATGGCGCCTGGAAGCAGGCGACGAGCGAGCTTGCCTATGAGCGCAGCGGCCCTGAGCGCTTCCTTGAGACGTACTATGTGCTTGAGGAGCTCGTGCGCGTGCTCGGTCCCGATCCCGACGTGCGCGGCGCCGAGGGGCTCGGCCGCCTGGTCGCGCAGCTCCACACGCTGCGCCGCATGTCCGTCTCGGTTGCGGGCATGTTGCACGCCGGCAAGGAGCCCGTGCTCGAAGCCGCGATCGTCAAGGACGTCGGCACCATCTGGGAGCAGCGCTTGCCGCATCGCGCCCGCGAGCTGGCGGCGTTCAGCGAGCCGGAGGCTACCAACCAGATCCCCTTCGACAAGAAGCTTGCCTACGCGACGACGATCGCGCCCAAGCTGACCATTCAGGGTGGCACCACGGAAGTCCTGCGCGGCATCATCGCGCGCGGTCTCGGCCTGCGTTGAGGTAAGTCGAACAATGGCCGATATCGCAAAGCTTCTCTCGCCGCGGAATGTTGCTGTTATTGGCGCTGCCCCCAAGGGGCAGGGCCTGCGCGGGCGCATCCTCGAAATCCTCACCGCGCACCCCTATGCCGGCTCGATCTATCCCGTGAGCCGCAGCAATGGTGAAGTGCAGGGCCTGAAGGCGTACCCGACCATCGGCGCCGTGCCGGGGCCGGTCGATCTCGCGGTGCTCATCATTCCAGCCGAGTTCGTCGTCGACGAGCTGCGCCGCTGCGGTGAGGCGGGTGTCGGCGCGATCATCGTGCTGAGCTCTGGCTTTGCCGAGGAGCCGGGCGAGGCCGGCGCCAAGAAGCAGGCTGAGATCAAGGCCATTGCCGCCGAGTACGGCATGGCCATCATGGGCCCGAACTCCGAGGGCTTCGCCAATCTGCCGCTGGCGCTCTGCCCGACCTTCAGCCCGGCGGTGGCGCCGGGAAATCTGTCCCTGTTGCCGAAGATGCCGCTCGGCGGCCGGCGCGTGTCGGTGATCGCGCAGAGCGGCGGCATGGGCTTCGGTTTCTATGACCGTGGCCGGCCGAAGGAGCTGGGCTTCAATCACATCGTCACCACGGGCAACGAGGCCTGCCTCGAAGTGCTCGACTACGCCGATCATCTGATCGACGATCCCGGCACCGACGTGCTGCTCATGCTCGTCGAGGACATCAAGACGGGTTCGAAGTTCTCAACGGTTGCCGAGAAGGCCCTGCGCGCCGGCAAGCCCATTATCCTGAGCAAGATCGGCCAGTCCGATGCAGGCGCGCGCGCAGCCGCCTCGCACACGGCGGCGCTCGCGGGCTCGTACGCGAGCTTCAGCGCCATGGCGCACCACTACGGCATTGTCGAGGGCCGCGATCTCGAGCACATGGTCGATCTGGCGCAGGGCTTCCTCGCTGCTGGTCCCGACCTGCCGGCCGGACGCCGCGTCGGCATCTGCACGGCCTCGGGTGGCGGCGGCGGATGGATTGCGGACGCCTGTGCGGCGGCCGGCCTCGAAGTGCCCGAGCTCGATGCCGCGACGCGCCGCGAGATCGACAAGATCATCCCGAGCTACGGCACGTCGCAGAACCCCGTCGACGGCACGGCCCAGGCCATTCGCAGCGCCGGCTATGCGGGCCTTGCGGGCCGCGTCGCGCCTTCGCCCATGGTGGATGGCATCATCGTCGTCATGAGCGGGCGCGCGGGTGAGCATGTCGCCCACGAGCGCGAGGCGCTCATCAAGCTTCGCCAAGAGACGAAGAAGCCGATCTTCATGTGGAGCTACACGCTCCCCGTGTCGCTGACGCTGGAGACGCTGGCGGAGGCCGGCTATCCGCTCTTCACGAACATGCACAATGCCACCGGCACCATGGCGGCCATGGCCGACTATCGCGAGCGGCGCGAGCGCTTCCTCGCGGCCCCGGCGGTCGCGCGCGTCGCGGCACCCGTTCACGAGCACGCCAGCGAGATGCTCTCGAAGAGCCGCGGTGCGCTCACCGAATACGAGGCGCGCCGCGTGCTGGCGGCCTACGGTATTGGCCATACGACAGGCCAATACCTCGCCAAGACCGTCGAGCAGGCAGCGGAAGCAGCGGCCGCCATCGGCGGTCCCGTGGCGATGAAAGTCCAGTCGCCCGACATTCTGCACAAGACCGAGGCCGGCGGCGTCGCGCTCGGCATCACGGAGGCGCGCGTGCGCGAGGCCTTCGCGACGATCATCGAGCGCGCGCAGGAATATGCGCCGGATGCGAAGATCGACGGCGTGCTCGTGCAGCCCATGGCCGAAAAGGGCCGCGAGGTCATTCTCGGCATCAACACCGATCCGCTGTTCGGGCCGATGCTCATGGTCGGCCTCGGCGGCATCCATGTCGAGGTGCTGAAGGATGTGGCGCTCGGCCCCGTGCCGCTCTCGAAGCCGGCGGCACTTGCGCTCATTGACCAGCTCAAGGGCCGGGCCTTGCTCGACGCGCAGCGCGGTGCCCCCGCGGCGGACGTCGATGCCCTTGCCGAGCTGATGGTGAAGCTGTCGCGCTTTGCCGCCGATCATGCGGAGGCCATTGCCGAGATCGACCTCAATCCCGTCTTCGTGCATCCTAAAGGTCAGGGTGTGACGATCGCGGATGCCCTCATCATCCAGCACGGGCACGGCTGAACCCCCGCGCAACACGATTTCCTGCTGACGGAGAGCCCTATGAGCACCTTCACCGACATCACCATCGAGCGCAGCGGGAACGTCGCGACGATCGCCATCCAGCGCCCGCCGCACAACTTCTTCGACATGTCGCTGATCAAGCAGATCGCGACGGCGCTCGAGGGTTTCGACAGCGAGATCGACATCCGTGCGATCGTGCTGGCGAGCGAGGGCAAGTCCTTCTGCGCGGGTGCGAACTTCGGCGATGGTAGCGCCCTCGACAAGCAGGGCAACCGACCCGGCGAGAGCACGCTCAACAGCTCTGGCCATCTCTATCAGGAGGCCGTGCGCATTTTCCGCGCGAAAAAGCCGATCGTGGCTGCCGTGCAGGGGCCGGCCATCGGCGGCGGTCTCGGGCTCGCCGTCGCGTGCGACTTCCGCATTGCCGCGCCGGAGGCGCGCTTCTCGGCGAACTTCACCCGCCTCGGCTTCCACCCCGGCTTTGGCCTGACCTACACGTTGCCGCGCCTGATCGGCGTGCAGCAGGCCTCCAAGATGTTCTACACGAGCCGCCGCCTCACGGGTGAGGAGGCGCTCGCCATTGGTCTTGCCGACGAGGTCGTGCCGCTCGCTGACGTGCGCAAGCGCGCGCAGGAGTTCGCCGCCGAGATCGCCGAGAACGCGCCGCTCGCCGTGCAGGCGACACGCGCGACAGTCCGCGCCGGCCTCGCCGACAAGGTCAAGGAGCAGACCGACCACGAGCTGAGCCTTCAGCAGAATCTGCGCGCTGCGGAAGACTTCAAGGAAGGCGTGAAGGCCTATGCCGAGCGCCGCAAGCCGAACTTCACGGGGCGGTAACGTACGGGACGGCGCATGAGATGTGACAACCGGTTCGCTCAATGAAGCCGGATGGACAAGCAACGGAGGAACACCATGCCCGCGGGCTACAATGACGATCCGGGTCTATCCGGCAAGGTCGCGATCATCGCCGGTGGCGGCGCCGCCGGCGACGGCATCGGCAACGGCCGCGCGGCTTCGCTTTTGCTGGCATCCTCGGGCACGAAGGTGCTCGTCGTCGATCGCGAGCTGGCGCTGGCACAGCGCACGGTCGACATGATCACTGCCGAGGGCGGTACGGCAGCGGCACATGCGGCCGACCTCACGGACGAGAAGCAGTGCAAGACGACGGTCGAGGCGGCCGTGGACCGCTTCGGCCGGCTCGATTTCCTCGACAACAACATTGGCATCTCGAGCCGCGGCACGGTCGTCACCGAGCCGCAGGAAACCTGGCATCGCATGATGCAGGTGAATGTCGAGGCGATGTTCCTCACCTCGAAGTACGCCATTCCCGCCATGATCAAGACCGCGGGCAGGGGCGCGATCGTCAACGTCTCCTCGATCTCGGCGCTGCGCCCGCGTGGCCTCACGATCTACACGACGACCAAGGCCGCGATCATCGGCCTGACGCGCGCCATGGCCGTCGATCACGGCAAGGAAGGCATCCGCGTCAACTGCATCTGCCCGGGGCCCGTCTACACGCCGATGGTCTACGCACGCGGTATGAGCGACCAGGCGCGCGACAATCGCCGCCGCGCTTCGACGCTCGCCATCGAGGGGACGGGGTGGGACATCGGCAACGCGGTGCGCTTCCTGATGTCGGATCATGCCCGCTACATCACTGGCCACACGCTCGTCGTCGATGGCGGCACCACGCTGCAGGCGCCCGAGCGTGAGAGCGAGAGCGAATAACAAGCCGACCCGAGGAAACTGTCCATGGCCCGCCTTCCTTACATCGAGAAAGCCGATCTTCCGCCCGAGCATCAGGATCTCCTGAAGCGCGAGATCACGCTCTACAAGCAGCTCGTCAACAGCCCGAATGCGCTGCGCGCCTTCCAGGGCCTCGGCTACTTCATTCGCCACAAGAGCACGGTCGATTCGCGCCTTCGCGAACTCGCGATCCTCCAGGTCGGCTGGCTCGCGCGCTCGCCCTACGAGTGGTCGCACCACATCAAGCTCGGCTACGAGTTCGGCGTGACCGACGCGGACATCGAGGCACTGATCGCCGATACGGCCGGCAAGGCGACATCGCTCGCGCCGCTCGACCGGCTGGTGCTGCTCGCTGCGCGTGAGGCGACGAATGATGGCGCCGTCAGCCGCGCGACGTTCGATGCGCTGCGCACGCACCTCTCGAACGAGCACATGATCGATCTCGTGATGACCATCGCGTTCTACAACGCCGTCGTGCGCGTGCTCGCGAGCTTGGAGATCGACGTCGAGCCCGACTATCAGAAGTACCTCAACAAGTACCCGTTTCCCGCGACCCCGGCCTGAAGGAGTGCCCCCATGCGGATGAAGGATAAGGTTGCAGTCATCATCGGCGCCGGCCAGAGCCCCGGCGAGGGCATGGGCAACGGCCGCGCCACGGCGATCGTGTTCGCGCGCGAAGGCGCCAAGGTGCTCTGCGTCGACAACCGCTTCGAGTCGGCCGAAGAGACGGCGGCGATCATCAACAAGGACCACAGCGGCGCGGCGGCAGCCTTCAAGGCCGACGTGACGAAGGAAGCCGAGATGAAGGCGGCCATCGACGAGGCCGTGAAGCGCTGGGGCCGCCTCGACACGCTGCACTACAATGTCGGCGTCTCGCTCGGCGGCGGTGACAAGCCGCCCCTGGAAATCAGCGAGGAAGCCTTCGACAAGGTCAATGCGATCAACCTGCGCGGCTTCATCATGGCCTGCAAGCACGCGCTGCCGATCATGCGCGAGCAGCGCTCGGGCTCGATCCTGTCGATTTCGTCCGTAGCCGCTCTATCGGCGAGCTACGCGACCGTCGCCTACAAGACGACCAAGGCCGGCATGATCGCCTACACTGAGCAAATCGCGCGCCACAATGCCGAGTACGGCGTGCGCGCCAACATCATCCTGCCGGGGCTCATGGACACGCCCATGGCGGTGGATACCCGCGCCCGCGTCTGGGGCCAGCCGCGCGCCGAGGTTGTTGCGTCGCGCAATGCCCGTGTGCCGCTGCGAAAGACGATGGGAACGGGTTGGGATGTGGCCAATGCGGCCCTTTTCCTCGCTTCGGACGAGGCGAGCTTCATCACGGGAGTTGCCCTCCCGGTTGACGGCGGCGCCCTCCTGCGCTCGAGCGATTAAGGAGCCGAGCAAACTTTATGACGACGAAGATTGATCACGCGTCGGTGAACGACTAGCCTGACGATCAAGAGGATGCCCCGACAGGCAAGAATTGGCTCAACAATCGGGGGCGCAGAGGAAACGTAAAGCGTTTGGCGTCCGGCGAGGCGCCGACAGAAATAACAAAGGAGGAGACGTATGAAAGCAATTTGGTATGCGGCGGCGGCCCTAGGGCTTGCTGTCGGCGTCGGTGACGTTGCTACGGCCCTCGCCCAGAAGCCGGGCGGGACGCTCCGCATTTATCACCGCGACACGCCGGCAAGCGCTTCGCTGCACGAGGAAGCGACTGTTTCGACGCAGCTTCCGTTCATGGCGATCTACAACAACCTCGTCGTCTATGATCAGCAGGCCAAGCGGAACACGATGGAGACCATCGTTCCTGATCTCGCCAAGAGCTGGGAATGGGATGCGACGAAGACCAAGCTCACGTTCAAGCTGAACGACGGCGTCAAGTGGCACGACGGCAAGCCGTTCACGTCGGCGGACGTCAAGTGCACGTTCGACCTGTTGCTCGGCAAGGGCAAGCAGCGCCTGCGCAAGAACCCGCGCGCGATCTGGCACCGCAATGTCGAGGACGTGACCGTCAATGGTCCGCTCGAGGCGACGATCGTGCTCAAGGAGCCGCAGCCTGCGTACCTGACGCTGCTCGCATCGGGCTACACGCCGATCTATCCGTGCCACGTCAGTGCTGCCGACATGCGCACGAAGCCGGTCGGCACGGGCCCCTTCAAGTTCGTCGAGTTCCGCGGCAACGAGATCATCCGTCTTGCCAAGAACCCGGACTACTTCAAGAAGGGCAAGCCCTACGTCGATATGATCGAAATGCGCATCATCGACAACCGCTCGACCCGCATCCTGGCCTTCCAGGCCGGCGAGTTCGACATGACCTTCTCGCAGGACATCACGATCCCGCTGCTGAAGGACATGGAGAAGCAGGCGCCGAAAGCGATCTGCGAGACCAAGCCTCAGTACGTGCACCGCAACCTGATCGTGAACCGCGAAGCGGCGCCGTTCGACAACCCGCAGATCCGGAAGGCCATGGCGCTGGCGATCGACCGCAAGGCGTTCGTCGACATCCTGACCGAGGGCAAGGGTGACATCGGCGGCGCCATGCTGCCGCTGCCGGAAGGCGCCTGGGGCATGCCGCCCGAGGAGCTTGCCAAGATGGCGGGCTATGGCGGCGATGTTGCTGCCAACCGCGCCGAGGGCCGCAAGATCATGGAGAGCCTCGGCTACAGCGCTGCGAAGCCGCTGAAGGTGAAGATCTCGACCCGCAACATCGCCATCTACCGCGATCCGGCCGTGATCCTCATCGATCAGCTCAAGCAGATCTACATGGACGGCGAGCTCGAGGTGGTCGACACGCCGCTCTGGCACGCTAAGGTCGCCCGCAAGGACTACCAGGTCGGCATGAACCTGACGGGTGTCGCCGTGGACGACCCCGATGCCAACATGGTCGAGAACTACGCCTGCAAGTCCGAGCGCAACTACACCGGCTACTGCAACCCGGAGGTGGAGAAGCTCATCGAGGCGCAGTCGAAGATCGTCGACGTCGCCGAGCGCAAGAAGGTCGTGTGGAAGATCGAGCAGATCCTCAACGACGATCTCGCGCGCCCGGTCATCTATCACGATCGCGCCGCGACCTGCTGGTGGCCGTACGTGAAGGGCTTCGTCGGCCACGAGAACTCGATCTACAACAACTGGCGCTTCGAGGACGTGTGGCTCGACAAGTGACGCCGGAGACCTGAGGCCCCGGCGCGGTAGAGGACATCGCTTCTCTGCCGCGCCGGAGTCTACCCGCTTCGGCGGGGCCAAGAGCGGATGCGGCGGCCTTGATTGCCGCATTCGATGAACCGCAACGATGTCCAAGACGAGCTTGAAGGAGGCTCCGCGTGGGTGCCTATATGATCCGACGATTTCTGCTGATGATCCTGACGTTGTTCGGGATGTCAGTGCTGATATTCGTCATGCTCCGCGTGGTGCCGGGGAACATCGTCGATATCCTTTTTGATTCCGCGGGCATGGTGAACCCCGCCGACAAGAAGCGGCTCGAAGCGGAGCTCGGTCTCGACAAGCCGATCGTGCAGCAGTATGTGACGTGGATCACCAACATGATGAAGGGTGATCTCGGCTACTCGTACGTGTCGGAGAAACCGGCGCTCGACGAGATCCTGCCGCGCATTCCGGTCACGGCGAAGCTCGCGGCGCTGGCGCTCTTCTTCTCCGTTCTCTTCGGCGTGCCGCTCGGCGTCATCAGCGCCGTCAGGCAGAACACGGGCCTCGATTATTTCCTGAGAGTCGTGAGCCTGTCGGGCCTGTCGCTGCCCTCGTTCTGGCTCGGCCTGCTCATTCTCATGGCCTTCGTGCAGTACGCGGGATGGATTCCCATTTATTCCGACGCGCCGCGCGGGTTCTTCCATGAGCTCTTCCTGCTCAGTATCCCGGCGGCCGCGGTGGGCTTCCGCGCCTCGGCGCTCATCATGCGCCTCACGCGCTCGTCCATGCTGGAAGTGCTTCGCCAGGACTACATCCGCACGGCGCGCGCCAAGGGCGCCTCGGCGAACTCGGTCAACTACGATCACGCGCTGCGCAATGCGGTGTTGCCCGTCGTGACCATCATCGGCATCGAAGCGGCCTTCCTGATCGGCGGCCTGATCGTCACCGAGACCGTGTTCAACATTCCGGGCGTCGCCCGCTTCCTCGTCGAGGCGATCCGCTGGCGCGACTATCCGATCGTCCAGAACCTGGTGATGCTGATCGCCGTCGTCACGGTCGTCGTGAACTTCATTGTCGACATGGCCTACGTCGTTCTCGATCCGCGCATCAAGTACGAGGGCTGAGGCAAACCATGGCAACCATCGACCACAAGGCCGAACTCGCCCGTGCCGGCGCCGGCGTCAGCGGGTTCTGGGGCACGACGCTCCACCTCGCGCGCCGCTATCCGCTCGGTGCGGCGGGGGCCGTCATCGTCCTCATATTCGTGCTGACAGCGCTCTTTGCCGGCTATCTCACGAGCTACGACCCGACCACGACCAATCCGCGATCCTCGCTCTCGCCGCCGACGACCGACCACATCCTCGGCGCCGACTTCATGGGCCGCGACATGTGGAGCCGCATCGTCTATGGCGCCCGCATCTCGCTTGCCGTCGGCATCGGCTCGACGGTGCTCGGCTGCTTCTTCGGCGTGCTCATCGGCCTCATGTCCGGGTATTACGGCGGCTGGCTCGATCTCCTCACACAGCGCCTCATGGATATCCTTCAGGCGCTGCCGCTGCTGGTCATGGCGCTGCTGATGGCGGCATCCCTCGGGCCCTCGCTCACCAACACGATTGTCGCGATCTCCATACCCATCGTCCCGAACGTGGCGCGCGTCATACGCTCGAACACGCTCGCGTTGAGGGAAATGCCCTATGTCGAGGCGGCCCGCGCCGTCGGCATGAGCGAGTGGAAGATCGCACTACGCCACGTGCTGCCGAATACGGTGGCGCCGCTGATCGTGCTCGCGACGGCGCAGCTCGGCTCGGCCATTCTGACGGAGGCCTCGCTCTCCTTCCTCGGTCTCGGCATTCCTGAGCCGCACCCCTCCTGGGGGCGGATGCTGTCGGAGTCGGCCGCCGAATATGTGAGGACGGCGCCGTGGCTCGTCGTCTTCCCGGGCATTGCGATCTCGCTCGCGGTGTTCGGAACCAACCTGCTCGGCGACGCCGTGCGTGACATTCTCGATCCGCGCGAGCGCAGCTAAGGCACAACCACAGACCGGGGACCGGACGTCATGAACGACTGGGCGGCAAGGGAACCGGTACCGCGACAGGCGGCGACGAAATCAGGGAGTCCAATGACGACGACAGCCTCAACACCGCAGACCGCCCCGCCTCGTGCGGCCGCGGCGGAGAACCTTCTCGAAGTCACGGACCTGCGCACGTACTTCTTCACGCGCCATGGTGTGGTGAAGGCGGTGGACGGCGTGGATTTCGCGCTGAAGCCGAGGGAGACGCTCGCCATCGTCGGCGAGTCCGGCTGCGGAAAGTCGATCACGGCGCTCTCGCTGTTGCGGCTCATTCCGGTGCCGCCCGGACGGATCATCAGCGGCTCGATCAAGCTCGATGGGGTCGACCTCATCAAGCTCAGCGAAGAGGAGATGCGCCGGATTCGCGGCAACGACGTCTCGATGATCTTCCAGGAGCCGATGACATCGCTCAACCCGGTCATGACGATCGGGCGGCAGATCGCGGAAGTGCTGCTGCTGCACCAGGGCATGACGACGAGGGAGGCCTACGCACGCGCCGTCGAGATGCTGAGGCTTGTCAAGATCCCCGAGCCCGAGCAGCGCGTGAAGGAGTACCCCCACCAGCTCTCGGGCGGCATGCGCCAGCGCGCGATGATCGCGATCGCGCTCGCCTGCAACCCGAAGGTGCTGATTGCCGACGAGCCGACGACGGCGCTCGACGTGACCATCCAGGCGCAGATCCTCGATCTCATCGTCGAGCTGCAGAACCGGCTCGGGACGGCGGTGGTGCTCATCACGCACGATCTCGGCGTGGTCGCGGAGACCGCGCAGCGCGTCATCGTCATGTACGCCGGGCGCAAGGTCGAGGAAGCGGACGTCGGCGAGCTCTTCGCGCGGCCCATGCACCCCTATACGCGCGGCCTCATGGCCTCGATCCCGCGGCTCGACCTCATGCGCGGCGAGGAAAAGGACAGCGTGGAGCGTCTGCAGGAGATCCCGGGCATCGTGCCGGCCTTGAGCGCGCTGCCGCCGGGCTGCGCCTTCGCGCCGCGCTGCCCGCACGCCGACGATCGCTGCCGCGCGGAGTATCCGCCCTACGAGCAGAAGAGAAGCGGCCACTGGGCTGCCTGCTGGCGCTCGGAAGAACTTTTTGGAGGCGCCAATGCATGACGGAGCGGAGAGCGGCGTAGTGCCGGGCACGGCCAACGGCGCCGGCGACAGCAACCCGCGTCACAACCGGGCGCCTGCGCTCGAGGTGCGGGATCTGAAGAAGCACTTCGCCGTCAAGAAGGGGCTGCTGCAGAAGACGGTCGGCCACGTCTATGCTGTGGACGGGGTGTCCTTCACGATCCGCGAGGGCGAGACCCTCGGTCTCGTCGGCGAATCCGGCTGCGGCAAGTCCACGGTCGGCCGCGCCATCCTGCGGCTCGTCGAGCCGACCTCGGGCAGCATCAAGGTCTCGGGGCAGGAGATCATCGGCCTCTCGAAGCCGGAGCTGCGCCCCTATCGCCGCGAGATGCAGATCATCTTCCAGGATCCCTTCTCGTCGCTCGACCCGCGCATGAGCGCCGGCGACATCGTCGGCGAGCCCTTGAAGGTGCATGGCGTCGGCAATGCCAAGGAACGGCGCGCGCGGGTGGCTGAGCTTTTTGCCCGCGTTGGCCTCCGGCAGGCGCAGATGGACAACTTCCCGCACCAGTTCTCGGGCGGCCAGCGCCAGCGCATCGGCATTGCGCGCGCGCTCGCGCTCAACCCGAAGCTCATCATCGGCGACGAGCCGGTCTCGGCGCTCGACGTGTCGATCCAGGCGCAGGTCATCAACCTGCTCATGGACCTGCAGCAGGAGCTCGGCCTCGGCTATCTCTTCATCTCGCACAACCTCGCCGTGGTCGAGCACATCTCGCACTACATCGCGGTGATGTACCTCGGCCGCATTGTCGAGTACGCCGACAAGCGCACGCTCTTCACGAGCCCGCGCCATCCCTACACGGAAGCCTTGCTCTCGGCGGTGCCGGTGCCGGATCCCTCGATCAAGCGCAAGAAGGTCGTGCTCGAAGGCGACGTGCCGAGCCCCATGAAGCCGCCGTCGGGCTGTCACTTCCACACGCGTTGCCCGATCGCGCAGGAACGCTGCAAGGTCGAGAGCCCGGTGCTGCGCGACGTCGGCAACGGCCAGAAGGTCTCCTGCCACTTCAGGTGAGGATCGCCGAAGCATTTGTTTTGCCGCGGGCTGCTGGGAGGAGATGCTGTCGCCTTCTTCCGCTTAGGCCTGCCCGCGGCGGCCATGCAGCGACGGTGCGCCACGGACAGCACTTCAGTCGGCTTGTTTCAAACGCTCGAAGGCCGCGAGCGCGCGGGCGCGCGCCGCTTTGTGCTCGACCATCGGGTGCGGATACGTCCGCCCGAGCTCGATGCCGGCCGCAGCGAGCAGGTCGGCCGGCGCATCCCACGGCGCGTGGATCTGAGGCGTCGGCAGCTTGGCGAGCTCGGGGCACCATTTGCGCACATAGTCGCCCGAGTGATCGAAGGTCTCGGCCTGCTTCACGGGATTGAAAATGCGGAAGTAGGGGGCCGCATCGACACCCGAGCCCGCGACCCATTGCCAGCTCGTGGCGTTGTTGGCGAGATCGGCATCGACGAGCGTGTCCCAGAACCACGCTTCGCCGTCCTGCCAGGGCTGCAGAAGATGCTTCACCAGGAATGAGCCGGTGATCATGCGCACGCGACTGTGCATCCAGCCCGTCGCCCACAGCTCGCGCATTCCCGCATCGACGATCGGATAGCCCGTGCGGCCGCGCTGCCAGGCGGCGAGCTGCTCGGCATCGCGCTTCCAGGGAAAGCGCACGAAGGGCTCGCGGCATGGTCTCTCCGGCAGCGACGGGTGCTGCACGAGCAGATGATAGGAGAACTCGCGCCACAGCAGCTCTTTCAGGAAGGCATCGGCGCCGTTGGCGCATTCGGGATGAGCCGCAGCGTGAGCGCGTGCGCGCTGCCAGCATTGCCGCGGGCTGATCTCCCCATGATGGAGATGCGGGGAAAGTCGCGATGTGGCCGCGATGTCCGGCCGGTCGCGACGCTCGCGATAGTGTGCGAGATCCTGCGCGACAAACGTGTCGAGACGCTGCTGTGCTGCCTTCTCGCCGGGTGTCCATGTCGTCATGAGGCCGGAAGCCCAATCGGGCTTCGTCGGTGTCAACTGCCAGCCGGCGAGCTTCCCGGATGTCGGCCAGCGCTTGGGCGCCTCCAGAGTTCTCGGCGGCGGCAGCAAGGTGCCGAGGTCGCCGGCAGCGAACGCCGCGCGGGCGAACGGCGTGTAGACCTGGAAAGGTGCGCCCTGGCGCGTGCGGAGCGCCTCCGGCTCGAAGAGCAGCGCGCCGCGATGGCGCTTCAGCGCAATGCCCGACTTCTCCAGACTGACCTTGAGATCGGCTTCGAGCTCTATGGCCCAGGGCTCGTAGGCTCGCGAGCAATACACGCTTGCGGCACCGCTCTCGGCAGCGAGGCGCGGCAGGACTTCGCGGGTGGGACCGTGCGCGAGAACGAGGCGCGACCGGGCTGTGGCGAGGCTCTCCGCAAGAGCCCGGAGACTGCCATGCAGCCACCAGCGGCTCGCGCCGCCCGCGCGCCAGCGCCCGGGCGCGGCATCATCGAGAATGAAAACGGGAATGACCGGTGCGCCTGTCGCTGCGGCCGCATGGAGCGCCGCGTTGTCGGCGAGGCGCAGGTCATTGCGGAACCACATGATCACGGCGGCCGTCATCGGCGACTTTGCTCCTGCAGGCGCGAGCATCGGAGCCGGCATAACGCGCGTGAATGCACTTCAGTTCTTGAAGAGCAGGTCGAACAGGGTCTTGGGTTTGGCCTTGGCGCTGCCGCCGCCGTCGCTCGAGCGGCCGCGGCGCCGCTCGGGCGTGTACTCGCCATAGTTGCCCTGTGCCCATGGTGCCCAGCTCGGCGTCTGGCTCCCGCCGCCGCTATAGCGCGGACCGCTGTCCGGGCGGCGCTGCTGTGCGAGCTCGCGGTCCACGGGGGCGACGAGGAGGTACTCCTCGCTGCCGCCCTCGAGCCCGGCGACGGTGAGCTTCGTCTCTGTCCAGGTCCACTCGGCGGCGCGCGCGCCTTGACGCACTTGCTCGATGGTGATGACGCGGCGCGCGCGCGTGTCGATGACGGCGGCGTGCTCGACTTCCTCCGGGCCGCCCTTGCCGTCGATCGTGCCGGCGGTGAAGCGCAGGAGGCCGATGTGCTGTGAAGCCTCGGGGCGCATGGACCAGTCCGTGAGCCGCGGGACGCCGTCACCCATCAGCTCGAGGGGGACGGTCAGGCGCGGAAATCGTGCGTTCGTCGCGAAGTACTGATTGCCACGGACTTGAAGGCGCCATTCGCCGAGGCTCTGCTCGTCGAGCTCGTGGCTTGCTGCGATCTGCGCGGCGCCATTGCGCTCGAGGGCGATGGCGGCTTCGCGCAGCATGGGCTTGAGCTCGAGCGCGCGGCGCAGCTCGACGATGGCCTCGTCCGAGCGCCCCATGGCCTCCAACATCTCGCCGCGTGCCCAGATGACTTCGGGCCGCTCGGGCTCGAGGCCGATGGCGCGCTCGATGTCCTTCTGACCGAGCTCGGGGCGTCCCATGAGCTTATAGACCCAGCCTCGATAGGCATAGGCCTGGGCCGAGCGCGGGTCGATCTCGATGGCGCGCGAGAGGTCGTTGAGCGCCTGCTCGTAACGTTCGGCCTTGGCCTCGGCAAAGCCGCGCGCCTCGACCGCGGCATTCGACTGCGGCTGCATCGAGACCGCGCTTTCGAAATCGCGCAGCGCCGCGGGAATGTCCCGGGCGGCGATGGCGGCATAGCCGCGCAAGAGCACCACCTCGATGTTATCCCGGTCGATCTCCAGGACGCGTCCGAGATCGTCGATGGCATCCTTGTAGCGCTCCAGCGCGAGATAGGCCTCGGCGCGCGCACGGAGCGCCGGCGCGAAGCGGGGTGCGACGGCCAGCGCCCGCCCGAGATCGCGAAGGGCGGCGTGAGGGCGCGCCTGCGCAAGATGGACGCGACCGCGGCCGGCAAAGGCGGCGCCATCGCTCGACAGAAGTCCGATGGCGCGCGAGTAGTCACTGAGCGCGGCACGATGATTGCCGAGCTTGACGTGCGCCGCGGCGCGGTTGGTGAGTGCGGCCCCATAGTTCGGCGCGAGGATCAGCGCGCGGTCGAGATCGCGAACGGCCTCGGCCGTGGCGCCAGCCTCCAGGAGAACAGTGGCGCGATTGTTGTAGGCCGTAGCGCTCTCCGGCACGAGCTGGATGGCGCGGTTGAAATCCTCGATGGCGGCACGAACCTGGCCGAGACGCGCGCGCGCGACGCCGCGGTCGATGTGCAGGAGCGCGCGCTGGTCATTGGGGAGGCTGTCGGCGGCGAGGGCCGCATCATAGAGGCGGATGGCGTCGTCGGGCCGGTCCGAGCGCAGCGCGGCAACGGCCTGGCGCACGCGCATGGCTGCATCGGTAGATGCCGGGCCGCCGGCCTGAGCGAGGGCAAGCTCGGGCATGAGCGCGAGCGCAGCCACAGCGAGCAGCCTGCAAGGCGCGCTGCGATGTCTGCCGTGCGTCTTTGCTTCAAAGGACATGTGCGCTCATACGACCCCCTCTCCCGCAAGAGCGGGGAGAGGGGATGAAGTGTGATACCCGGCGCTTAGCGCCTTCACCCCTCAAGAATCATGACTTTGTAGCACAATTCGGTCGGCGGACGGCTGACGGCGGGCCCGGCTGCGACGACCTATGCCGGCAGCTCGAAGCCGATCGCGGCCTCGACTTCGATGGTCTTCTGCACGGCGGGGCGGGCCATCATTCGCGCGTAGTGGGCATCGAGGCCCGGGAACTCGCCTGGTGCCGGATGGAGCGAGTTGAAGAAGCGCCAATACAGGCGAAAGAGGTGAATGTCGGCAATGGAATAGGTGCCGACCGCCCAAGGCTGATCGCCGAGCCGCTTGTCCGCCAGCGCATAGACCATGCGGGCGTGGTCGAGGCCGCGGCGGCGCGCTGGATGGATCGTCGCGGCGATGAACGACATCCAGGAGATGACCTGCGCCTCGGCCTCGCTGTTGTTCAGGGGGAGAAGTCCGGCCTCGGGAAAACGCCGCGCGAGATAGAACAGAATGGCCGCGACCTCCGTCAGAGGACGGCCGTCGATCAGCAGCGTCGGCACCTTGCCTTCGGGATTGAGCGCGAGATAGGCCGGCGCCCGGTTCTCCTTGCGCGCGAACGAGATCGGCCGAGCCTCGAAGGGCACGCCGATCTCGCGCAAGGCAATCTGCGGTGCCATGGAGCTTGCGCCGGGAGCGAAGTAGAGCGTCAGCATCGCCACCCCCTTCGCGCTGTGGTGCTTAGTCCCCGCCGGACGGCTTGAACTCGGCTTCGCGCGTGCGCCGTGCGATCTTGTCGAGAACGCCATTGACCACGCGCGGCTCGTCCTCGTTGAAGAACGCCTTCGCGACTTCGACATACTCGCTGATGACGACGCGAGCCGGCACGTCCGCGCGCTCGATCAGCTCGTAGACACCGGCACGCAGGATCGCGCGCAAGGTCGAGTCGACGCGCGTCAGTCGCCAGCCCTCCGCGAGCTGGGCATCGACAATCGGATCGATCTCACGCTGACGACGAACGACGCCGCGCAGGATCGCCGCGAAGAAGTCGCGGTCGGCGGCGGCCACCGACTTGTCCTCGGCATTCTCGCCGAAGTGATGCATGTTGAACTGGCCGATGACGTTGTTCAGGTCGGTTTCGGCGAGATCCATCTGATAGAGGGCCTGCACGGCGCTGAGGCGCGCTGCGCTTCTCGGCGCGAGCGGACGCGGCTCGTTGGCGGGCGTTTTCATTCTTGCCGCCTGGCAAAGTCGTGGCCGATCTCGATCAGCTTGAGGCACGCGCGCGCAGCATCGGCGCCCTTGCCGGCGAGGCCGCCCTCGGCGCGCGCCATGGCCTGGACGTGCGTGTCGACCGTCAGAATGGCATTGCCGACCGGCAGCGCGAGATCGGATGCAATGTGCATCAGCCAGTGGTTCGCATTGTTGCAGACGATATCGTAGTGCGAGGTCTCGCCGCGAATGACGCAGCCGAGCGCGATGACGCCATCGACGGGACGCGGATCATCCTCGTCAAAGCGCCCGGACGCCGCACTGACCGCGAGCACCTGGGGGATTTCCAGCGCGCCCGGCACGACAATGCGCTCGTACGTGCAGCCGTGCGCATCGAGCACTGCCAATGCGCCCTCGATCAGCGCGGCGCTGACGTCCTCATAGTACGGCGCCTCGATGATGAGGATGTGCGCGTCGATCTTGCCCGCGCGCGGGCCAATGGGTGTGCCTCTACCGGCCATGATCTTTTACCGAACCTCTCGGGTGCCTACGATCCGCAGGCCATAACCTTCGATGCCGACATAGCGCGAGCGCGGCACGTTGGTCAGCAATTCCATGTCCGTGACGCCGAGATCGCGCAGGATTT
The DNA here is from genome assembly GCF_900117415.1 of Hyphomicrobium sp. CS1BSMeth3. Lineage (GTDB taxonomy): Bacteria > Pseudomonadota > Alphaproteobacteria > Rhizobiales > Hyphomicrobiaceae. The sequence goes on along the minus strand of NZ_FPEI01000004.1, from coordinate 105,822 downwards.
GTGCGCCAATGCCGATTTCGACGCGGCGGCGCTCCGCGCGCGCCTGCGGTGTCTTGGGCTGCTCGCGCTCGGCAAGCCACGTGGAGAGCGAGCGTGGCCGCAGATCGCGGATCAGCACGATTGCGCCGCGACCTTCGGCGGCCACCATCTGCATGCATTTCTGCAGGAAGGCCTCGGGGCGGTTCGGCGCGCCGATGCCCAGGAGGTCCGCGGGCATGTTGACGGCGTGCACGCGCACGAGCACCGGCTCGGGGCCCGAGAGGTCGCCGCGCACGAGCACGAGATGCTCGACGGGGTCGACGGTCGTCTCATAGACGTGCAGGTCGAAGGTGCCGCCGAATGTGCTCTCCACCTTGCGCGACGCCGTGCGATTGACGATGCGGTCGTTCTGCAGGCGATAGGCGATCAGGTCCTCGATGGTGCCGATCTTGAGGCCATGGCGCTGGGCGAAGGAGACGAGGTCCGGCATTCGCGCCATGGTGCCGTCGTCGTTCATGATCTCGCAGATGACGCCGGCCGGCAGCAGGCCCGCCATGCGCGCGAGGTCGACAGAGGCTTCCGTGTGGCCGGCGCGAACAAGCACGCCGCCCTCTCGCGCGACGAGCGGGAAGACGTGCCCCGGCGAGACGATGTCCTCGTGCGTCTTGTTCGGATCGATGGCCGTCGCGATGGTGAGCGCGCGGTCGTGGGCCGAGATGCCCGTCGCAATGCCTTCCTTGGCCTCGATGGATACGGTGAAGGCCGTGCGGTTGCGGGCGCCGTTGTTGCGCGTCATCAGCTCGAGGCGGAGCTGATGGGCGCGCTGCTCGGTCATCGAGAGGCAGATGAGCCCGCGGCCATGCTTGGCCATGAAGTTGATCGTGTCGGGCGTCGCCATCTGCGCCGGGATGACGAGGTCGCCCTCGTTCTCGCGGTCCTCGGCATCGACGAGAATGACCATGCGGCCGTTGCGCAGATCATCGAGGATGTCCGCAATGGGCGAGACGAAGCCCTTCCCCTCGGAATAGGCGACGCGCGCGAGGTCGGCGAGGTCGTTGTTGGTGCCGTTCGTCACCGGCGCATCTCCAGAAGCCGCGCGACATAGCGCGCGAGGGGATCGATCTCGATGTTGACGCGATCGCCGGGCTTTTTGCCGCCCCACGTGGTTACCGTCAAGGTATGGGGAATGAGGTTCACGCCAAAGCGGGCGCCTTCGACCTCGTTGACGGTGAGCGACGTGCCGTCGAGCGCGACCGATCCCTTGGGCGCAATAAACGGGGCGAGTGCCGCGGGCGCCTTGAAGGTCAGGCGGTGGCTCTCGCCGTCGGGACGGATATCGACGATCCGAGCGACCCCATCGACGTGACCGGAGACAATATGGCCGCCAAGCTCGTCGCCCGCCTTGAGGGCGCGCTCCAGATTGATTTGCCGGCCCGAGCGCCACTCGCCGAGCGTGGTCAGCGAGAGCGTTTCATTGGAGACGTCGAGCGTGTAGCGGCTGCCCGCGTCCTCCGGCTCGATGCTCGTGACGGTCAGGCACACGCCATCGTGGCAGATCGAAGCGCCGAGGGCGATCGAGGCCGCCGGATAGTCCGAGCCAATGGCAAATCGCCCGCCGTCGGCGGCAACGACCCTGCCGATGCCCGTGATGATGCCAGTGAACATACCTACTTTCCGCGCAGGGCGGCCCGATGGGGCCGCCGGAGAGTGCCTCTTTGCACCATGACCTAGGCCCAATCGGCACTCTGGGCAAGGCGAACCGGGGCATGGCCGGGCCGCGGGGTCGCCGAGGCTGACGTGAGGCGATATTCTACGCTTGGAGGGCGGGTGAGGCACGTCCCGTGCCTGAAGGAGGCCGCCATGCAACTCGGGCGATTGGGGATAGCGGAGATGCCGGCGACTGCAAGCGGGGCAGGGGACGCCTATGCTCTCGTGCGGCGCGCGATCACCTATCTGACCGCGCCTCACGAGAGGCAACCGTCGGCGGTCGATCTTGCAGCTCACCTCGAAGTCGGCACGGCCGAGCTCCAGCAGGTGCTGGCGCGTTGGTGCGGTCTTTCTCCCGCCGCGTTCGCGCAGGCCCTCACAGCAGAGCATATCCGAGATTTGCTGGCCGCGTCGGATGGCGTGCTCGGCGGCAAGGCTGCGGGCGGTCGCCACAGGATCCATGCTTTCGATGTCCGGATCGCCGGGACGGTCAGCGACGACGCGCGGCGCCGCGGGTCCGGGTTGGACATCGCGTATGGCGTTCATCCCTGTCCTTTCGGGCAGGCGTTCATCACCATGAGCGAGGGCGGGGTTTGCGGTCTCGCATTTGTCGATGAGGACGAGGGCGAAAGCCGGCGTGCGGCGCTCGAGGACATGATGGGCCGCTGGCCGAATGCGCATTTTCGCGAAGTGCCGGCGGAGACCGGCGTCATGGCCGCGCGCGTCTTCGGCCCCTCCCCTTCATCGGATGGGGACGCCGTTCCGCTGAGCCTGATCGGCACGTCCTTCGATCTCAAAGTCTGGCAGACCCTGCTGCGCATTCCGATCGGCGCGCTCGTGAGCTACACGGACATTGCCCGTCATATCGGCCAGCCGAGTGCCTCTCGCGCGGTCGGCACCGCCAACGGCCGCAATCCCATCTCGTTCATCGTGCCGTGCCATCGTGCGCTGCGTGGCGACGGCACGCTCGGCGGTTACTATTGGGGGCTTACGCGCAAACGAGCGCTCATTGCCTGGGAGGCGGGGCGCCTGCGGGCGCAGTGAATGGAAATTGATCAGCATTCGGAAATGGGTGGTGATTAATATATCATCATTGTTGCGTCCAGGCCACTGTCAGCGCACGGATATAACCTCCTTCCCCGTTGAGAGAATTTCCACGTGCGCGCCATTTCGCGGTTTTTAACGCGCAATTGGAGGTTGTTTGTGACGCCCGTGGCCGCGTGTTCCCTTACTGGGCATGGCCGGGCGTGATTCGCGTCTATTTGGCAAGCCAATTCCCCCGACCAGCATTCGATGCATGAACCCGTTATCAGGAGAGAGCTATGGTACTCGCTCGAGCAATTCGGCGTGCCTTAGTAGCGTGCGGCGTTCTCGCAATCGGAATACCCGGAGCACATGCTCAGAGCCTCAAGGACGGGCCAGCGCCGGTTCCCGTCTTCACGTGGTCCGGGGCTTACTTCGGTCTTCACGCTGGCTGGGGGTGGGCCGACGTGAACTGGCGGAACGATTATCCCTACTACATCGTGGATCCGAGGCGTCCGACGAGCTTCGATATCGATAGTCCCGTTTACGGCGGGCAGCTTGGCATCCAGACGCAGCGCGGGAACTGGGTGTTCGGCGCCGAAACATCTCTCTCTGGCTTCACCGACAGAGAGAGGAAGAGAGGCGTTGATCTGTATTATGGCTCCCCCGTTGGAGAGATGACCGCGCGCGTGGACTGGCTCTTCATGGCGGTCGGCCGTATCGGCTACGCGTGGGGGAATACGCTCGGCTATGTGAAGGGCGGTTATGCCGGGGCCGAGGTCAGGCTCGAGACTAACGACAATGTTCCTCCCATCTATACCTCTACAAGCAGCAAGTGGCACAACGGCTGGACCATCGGCACCGGCGTTGAATATCTGTGGCTGCCCAACATAACAGTCGGCGTCGAATACAATTTCGTGAGCCTGGAAAGCACAAACCGCGACACGTTCATCAGTGGTCCCAGTACGAGGTTCAACTCCCGCGCCGATCTCGACATCCACACGGTACTGGCGCGCATGAACTTCAAGTTCGACTTCCTGAACACTCCCTAACTTGAGACTGTGGTTGCCGGGCGCTTGCGCGGTGGCTGAAGCTCAGGCTCAAGCTGTCCGCCAGCGCCCCGCATACATGGGGCGGGCCGCGCTGCACTTTTGCAGCGAGCTTTTCGGCGAGACGATGCCCACGCATCGCAAGCCACGCATAGAGGGGCGGGAGGCGTTTGCCGCCACCGCTCTCGAGGCATTCGCATTCGATCCGGCGACATATCCCTCGAATCAAGATAGCTAAACCGCGCTCAATTTCTGGCGGGATTGAGCGGGACTCGGGGTTTGGGGGACGTTCAATTGCTGAGAGAATTGGGAACCGCTTTGGCGGTAGGGACTGCTTTGGCTGTAGCGCCGAGCATCGGTTCGGCGAGTGATCCTGGTGGGATCAAGCAGCCATCATGGAGCGGGGCCTACGTCGGTCTGCACGCCGGCTACGGCTGGGCGGACGTGGATTGGACCTCCAATTATCCGTTTGGCAATGCCGCTGCGCGGCCGACGCAGTTCGACAGCAACAACACGGTCCTCGGCGGGCACGTGGGTGCACAGCTTCAGTTCGGCCCGTGGGTCGTGGGGGCTGAGGCCTCTCTCTCCAGCGGCTACGATCGCGTGATCGAGCGCAATGTGGATCTGTACGCCGGCATCATGACGGGCGACATGATCGCACGCGTAGACAGTCTTGCGCTTCTGACGGGGCGCCTCGGTTACGCGTGGGGCAACGCTCTCTTCTACGGCAAGGCTGGATATGCTGGGGCGGCCGTCCAGCTCAAGACGCACGAGCACTACCCCTTTGGGGAAAGCTGGGTGTCCTCCTCACGCGAATGGTACAAGGGCTGGGTACTTGGTTCAGGCATCGAGTACAGGCTCGACTCCAACCTCGTATTCGGCATCGAATACAACTTCGTGCATCTGAGCGGCAGCACGGCCGCGAGCATCCTGACGGAGAACGGTGGGGCGTTGGTCAATACCTTCAAGTCCCGAGTCGATGTTGATGCGCATACGCTCCAGGCGCGCCTCAGCATGAAGCTCGATTTCGTCGACTAGGCCTTTCGGGGGCTTGCGCGGCGGCTGAGGCTCATGCCCTCAAGCTGTCCGCGAGCGCTCGCATGTAGCCTTCCGCAGCGACAACGTGGTCGATGCGGTGCGGCTCGATGCGCGTGGGCATGCCCTCGAACGCCTTGAGTGCCCGAAGGCGCCGCTCGACACCGGCGAGGCGGCGCCCGTCGACGTGGCCCCTGAGGGTCGCGACGATCGTTTCCACATATCCAGTGAGCCGACCAATCTCGCGGAGCGCACCACGGCGCGCAGCGCGGTCGGCGGCATCCCCCTCGAGGCGCTCGAAGGCGGCGGCCATGCGGGCGAGCGAGTCGGCGACCGCCTCGGCATACTGGGCGACCTTGGCGCGCTTTGCCTTGTCGAGATGGGCGAGCTTCGTCCGCCAGGCGCAGATCACGTCGGCGAGACCGAGCAGCTTCAATGCGATGTCGAGGGCGCGCATGGCGCCATCGTAGGCGGCGGACTGAAATGCGGGGATTACCTGCCGCGGTATGGTTTCAGCGGACTTTCGGATCCGCGTAGCACTGACGCATGGCCTCGCAGCGGTGCGAGCCCGAGAAATGCATGGTCGAGCCCTTAGAGGGGCGAATGAAGGCGCAGATCTCCTCGAGGCCTTCCGGGGTCAGCCATCCTTGCCGTCGGCCGCGCTGGACGGCGAAGCAGTCGGCGGTCTCCTCGTCGGGGCCGCGGAACTGATGGCCGCATTCGTGCGCATAGATCCAGAGCTTCACCGACGTCGGCACGCGCGCCATGAGCTTAGAATTGAGAATCAGAAAGCCTGGGAAGGCGGCGCCGTAGTCATCGAGCTGGTCGTCGATCACAGTTGGACGCTGCCCGCACGTCATGCGCCGGCCGTCGAGGCGCAGCTCGCCGGGTGAAACGATTTTTGCGCCGTTGGCTTGCGCGGCATATCCTTCGGGTGTGGGCCCTCCGGTCTGGGCGAGGGCGCCCGAAGCCGTCGCGGCCAAGAGCAGAAGCGCGGCACCGGCAAGCTTTCCGAGGCCATGCCCTGCCATGCAGAGTGCGCGCGCAACCGTCACCGTAAGGCCCTCTCAACAACTTGCCGCATGCCAGCAGGCACTGATTTGATCATTGCGCGGACGGGCCGCGCTTTCAATGCGTCATCCCGGCCGCGACCACGCTCCTGTGATCCCGCGGCGTGCCGGCCACACCCGCATCTGTCGGGACATGCAATCTAGCCCGCCTTGGCCTCGATCGCCTCCATGTCCGCGTCGGACAAGCCGAAATGGTGGCCGATCTCGTGGACCAGAACGTGTGTGACGAGCGCGCCGAGCGTTTCGTCGCTGTCCGCCCAGTACTCCAGAATCGGACGACGGTAGAGCACCACTGTGTCCGGCCCCTGCGCAATGTCCATGACACTTTTCCGCTCGAGGCTCACCCCTTGATAGAGGCCCATGAGATCGAACTCGTTCTCGATGCCGAGGCTGTCGAGCACATCGTCCGTCGCGAAATCCTCGATGCGGATCAGCACGTCCTTCGCGAGTTGGCGGAACTCGTCCGGGATCTGGCGCCAGGCCGCTTCGGCCAGCTCCTCGAATTCTTTCAGCGTCGGCGCACGTGCTTCCGCCCACTTCTGCCGGCTCATCCACGGTTCTCCATCCGGAAACAGAGACAATCTCAGATGGAGGAATGCCGCGCAGCAATCAAGGGCTAGGTCCGGACTTCAGCTCAATCCCGAGCTACTGGCGCCAGTTTTTCTGCGTCTTGAAGACGAGCTGGGCGCCCAGGATGACGATAGCCAGGCGGGCGAGATGATGCAGGGCCACATAGGCCACATCCACGCCGAGCACGAAGGCGAGCAGATTGAGCTCGGTCTGGCCGCCAGGCGCGAAGGCCATGAGCACGGAGACCTGGTCGAAGCCCGTCCAGCGAGAGACCAGGAGCACCACGACCGCCGTCACCGAAAGCAGGACAACGGCATTGAGAATGCCCCACACCATGGTGTGGCTGAACTCCTTGAGCGTCAGACCGCGGAACTGGCAGCCGAGAAGCACGCCAACGCCGATCTGGGCAAAGACCAGGAGCTCCACCGGGAGCCGGACGGTCGTGAAGCCGAGGGCATGGGCGGCGCCGCTCACCACCATCGGTCCGACAATGGGTGCGCCTGCAAGGCCAAGGCGCTGAGCAATGCCCCAGCCCGCGGCCGCCATCGCGACCAGCGTTGCAATGTCCGTGAAACTCGATTGCGCGAGCCGGACGGGGCTCGCGAACGGGCTCGAGGCGGCGAGGCCGTCGTGCACCTGCAGCCAGAGTGGCACGGCGAAGACGATGAGCACGATGCGCGTCGCCTGCACGAGAATGACCGTGCGCTGATTGGCGCCGGCCTGCTCGGCCATGGCGGTCATGTCCGCGAGGCCGCCCGGTACGGCGGAGAAAAATGCGGTCGGCCGGTCGAAGCCGGCGAGGCGCCGGTAGAACGTCATGCTCGTCGTCGTGATGAGGATCATGAACGGCACGAGGACCATGAGGCTGACCGTCATCGCGCTCACCTGGCCGAGGATTGCGGGCGTGAAGGCCGAGCCGACGGCGACGCCGAGCGTTGCCCGGAGCGGTCCCGCGAGCGGGCGCGGGCGCTCGATAGGGGCGTGCAGAACCGAGGCGATCAGGCAGGCCGTAAGGGCGCCCAGATACCAGGGGAGCGGCAGATGGAAGTAGACGAAGATGACGGCGCCGATGGTGCCGATGAGAAATGCGAGGGCAAAACGCGGCACGCGCGCCCACATCGAGCGCTTGGCGGCACTCGATGCGTCTTCGCTATCCTGCTCGCTCTGCGGGCGGCCCGCCCCGTCGGCCATGCCGCGCTTCCCCCCGTTTATTAAGTTTCGATGCTACCAGCTCAATGCGCCGACGACGGCTGCCGACAAAAGTGTTGCGAGCGCTCCGACCAGCAAAGAGCGACCGCCGAGGGCTACGATGTCGGCGCGTCGCTCCGGTGCCATGGCGATGAGTCCGCCGATCATGATGCCGAGAGAGCCGAGATTGGCAAACCCGCAAAGTGCATAGGTGATGATCAGGCGGGAGCGCGGCGCGAGGTCGGTCGCGTCACGCGTCGCGAGATCGAGATAGGCGAGAAACTCGTTGAGCACAATCTTCTGGCCGATCAGGGCGCCGGCCGTGCCCGCTTCATTCCAGGGAATCCCGAGCAAAAGAGCGACCGGAGCGCAGACCCAACCGAGAACCTGCTGAAGGGTAAGCGGCGCACTGACGAGCGCCGACAGGGCGCCGAGGATTTCGTTGGCGAGGGCGACGAGCGCCACCATGACGACGAGCATGGCAGCCACTGCGGCGAGGAGCCGCACACCATCGGCCGTGCCTTGGACGACTGCATCCATGGCCGAGCGCGGCCCATCCTCGATGACAAGATGCGCGGCCGGCGGTCCCTCGTCGAAGCCTTCGGGCAAAGCGAGCCGGGAGAGCATAAGTGCGGCCGGCACGTTCATGAGCGAGGCTGCCAGCAGGTGTCCTGCCGCGCCCGGCACATGCGGCTCGAGCAGGCTCGCATAGACGACCATGACAGTTCCGGCGATCGTCGCCATGCCGACAGCCATCGTCGCCAAGAGGGCACCACGGCTCATGTCCCTGAGATAGGGGCGGATGAGCAGCGGCGCCTCCACCATGCCGACGAGCACGTTCGCTGCCGATGCCATGCCGAGCGGGCCGCCAATGCCGAACGTGCGCTGGAGCAAATGCGCGAGCGCCGCGACGAGCCGCTGCAGAACGCCCCAATAGTAGAGAAGGCGCGACAGCGCACTCATGAGCAGGATGAGCGGCAGCGCCTGGAAAGCGAGGATGAAGCCGTTCGTCGGCCGCGTCGCCTCGAAGGGCGCGGGCGCGCCCGCGAGATAGCCGAAGACGAGGCTCGTCCCCGCATTGGTCGCGCGCTGGAGGGCGCTGATCACGCCGGTGGCGGCATCGAAGAGCAGGCTCGCCTGCGGCACCTTCAGAAAGAGGATCGCAATGATGAACTGCAGCGCGAGGCCGGCCACGATCGTGCTCGCAACCTGGCGCGGGGCAAGCGTGCGCCCTTCGCCGGTCGCCCAGACGAAGAGCGGGATCAGCACGATGCCGAGCAGGCTCTGCACGACAGGCAGCAGTGATTCGACCATGAAATCCCCCGGCGCGAGTGTAGAGGCGGCCGGGCCGGAGGTCACTGGGAAGTGTCGGCTTCTGCTGGCGCCTGATGGCCCCTCCGCCACGCGCCCGGCGGCACGCCGACGCACTTCTTGAAGGCGCGGTTGAAGGCGGCTTCCGAGTCGTATCCGACCTCTGCCGCTATGCGCGCCAGTCCCATGCCCTGTCGCTCGAGCAGGCGCGTTGCCAACTGCATGCGCCAGCGCGTGAGATACTGCATCGGGGGCTCGCGCACGAAATGCGTGAACCGATCCGCGAGCACGGAGCGCGACACGCCGACCTCGCGCGCGAGGTGCTCGAGCGTCCACGGCTCGGCGGGGCGGCCGTGCATGAGCGTGAGCGCGGCACCGACATGAGGATCGCGCAGGCCCGACAGCCAGCTCGCCGCTGCCGTCGGCAGCGTATCTATGTAGCGCCGCACCACATCCACGAACATGAGCTCGGCCACCTTGGAAAGCACCGTCTCGCTGCCCGATCGACGCGTCGCCGTCTCGTTGATCGCAAGACGGAACAGCTCCGTGATGCTTCCGACGCCGTCCGATCCGCGGGCATGGAGCAGGCGCGGCAAACCTTGAAGCACGGGATTGAAGGGGCGCGCATCACAGCCGAGATAGCCGCACACGAAGTGTGTCTGCTCGCCGCCGCCGTCGCCCTTCTCGATATAGATCGGGAGGTGCCGGTCCGTGGGGCGGCGATACATGGCGAGGTCCGGCGTCGCGCGCATGCCGGGCGTCGAGCAGAGCACGTGCGCGTCCGACATCGGCAGCACGATGATGTCGCCGGCCGCGAGGCGGAAGGGCGGTGTGGAGTTGTCCAGCAGCTCGGCCCAACCCTCCCCCGAGGTAATGGCGTGGAACATGATGATGTGTTCCGCCTCGGGCATGACGTTCGAGGCGATGGCGGCGCCCGGCGGTGTTTCTGCGACCCACGGCGCGGTGAAATCGACGTCGAAAAAGACAGCGCCTGTGAGCCGAACGGTTTTCAGGACATCCGACAGCACGTCCATGGTCGCACTCCCGGCAAATACATCCGGCTGGCCGATCAAGCGGACGAACGGGCAATAACGGCAGACGCTCAATCATCGCGCTGGTCACGTGCCCGGCAGTAACATCACGATCTGAATTGCATTCCGAAATGAATATCTGAGGGCCGAGCTTCTTCGATCGGCCCGTCACAATCTAAATCAAAAGGCAAAGGGAGAACAGCCATGCAGGATATGGCGACGATTTCCGATCTCAAGACCAGCATGCGCGGCGCAGTGATCGACAGTGCCGATCCGGGCTACGACCAGGCCCGCGCGCTCTACAACGGTATGATCGACAAGCGCCCGCGAGCCATTGCTCGGTGCGCGGATGTTGCCGACGTCATCGCGGCGGTGAATTTCGCGCGCACCGCGGGTTTGCCGCTCGCCATCCGGGGCGGCGGCCACAATGGTCCGGGTCTCGGCAGCGTCAATGACGGCCTCGTTATCGATTTGTCCGATATGAAAGGCATTCGCGTCGATCCGGCTGCGCGCACGGCACGCGTCGGTGCGGGGTGCACGCAGGGCGATGTCGATCACGCGACCCATGCCTTTGGGCTTGCCGTGCCTGCAGGCATCATTTCGACGACCGGCATTGCGGGCCTGACGCTCAGCGGCGGACATGGTTACCTCTCGCGCAAGTACGGCCTCACCATCGACAACCTGATCGAGGCCGACGTCGTCCTCGCCGACGGCAGCTTCGTCACTGCGAGCAAGGAGAAGAATGCGGATCTTTTGTGGGCGCTCCGCGGCGGTGGCGGCAATTTCGGCGTGGTCACCAGCTTCCTGTTCCGGCTCCATCCGGTGAGCATGGTCTTTGCCGGGCCGGTCGCCTTCGACCAGAAGCACGCCCGCACCATCATGCAGCGCTATCGCGAGTTCCTGCCGAAGGCGCCCGAGGATCTCGGCATCTTCCTCGGCCTGAAGAAGATACTTTCGAGCGCGCCGTTTCCGCAGGAGTACTGGGGCAAGCGCATCTGCCTGCTCATGTGCTGCTTCAATGGCTCCGAGGAAGATGGAAAGAAGGCGCTGGCGCCGCTGCTCGATAGCCTGCCGGAGCCGTGGTTTAACTGGATGGGCGTGATGCCTTATCCGGCCGTGCAGAGCATGTTCGATGGGCTCTATCCGAAAGGCATGCAGTGGTACTGGCGCGGCGACTTCGTCAAGACGCTGTCGGATGATGCCATCGACGCCCATCTCGCCCAGGCCGCCAACACGCCGAGCGAGCTCTCGCTCATGCATCTCTATCCGATCGACGGTGCCATCCATCGCGTGGGCAAAGGCGAGACGGCGTGGAGCTGCCGGGATGCGACATGGTCGATGGTCATCGCGGGGATCGATCCTGATGCGAAGAAGGCCGGTGACGTCACGCAGTGGACGAAGGCCTATTGGGAGGCTGTTCATCCTTACGATCTCGGCGGTGCCTATCCGAACTTCATGATGGATGACGAGGGCGACGCGCGGATCAAGGAGACCTTCGGCGAGAACTACGGGCGCCTGCAGGCCGTGAAGAAGAAATACGACCCCACGAACCTCTTTCGTGTGAACCAGAACATCAGGCCGGCCAACTGACGCCAGCAACTGCGCGAGGCACGACAAGCCTCGCACATCCCTCACGCAGCCTTTCGCCGGAAGAGCCACTTGGTGAGCGACCGCTTCGGACGGCGGTCGCGCAAGACGTCATCGCGTACGAGACGTGCGCCCTCGCGGCGGCGGGCGAGCGTGAGTTTGCGTGTATGGAAGGCCTCGAGCTCGGGCCGGTGGCCGACGCTGACGATAGTCGTGTTCGGTGAGCGATCGACGAGCAACGCCATCAGCTCGTCCTGACTGTTCGGATCGAGTGCGGCCGTGGCTTCATCGAGCACGACGATGTCCGGGCTGTGCAGCAGGATACGTGCAATGGCGAGCCGCTGCTTCTCGCCGCCGGAGAGCGTCTGGTCCCACGGGCCTTCCTCGGCAATCTTCTCGACGAGATGGGCGAGGCCCACGGTCTCGAGGGCTTCGGCAACTTCCGCGTCGGTCTTGCTGTCGGGGCCCTCGGGATAGGTCGCGGCGCGCTTGAGGCTGCCGACGGGCACATAGGGGCGTTGCGGCAGCAGGAAGAGCGAGGCGCCCTCTTTGACCTCGACCGAGCCGCCGCCCCAGGGCCAGAGGCCGGCAAGCGCGCGCACGAGCGTGCTCTTGCCGGTGCCGGACTCCCCCGCGATCAGCACGCGCTCGCCGGGCATGATCTCGACCTCGGTCTCGTCGAGGATGGCCGTGCCGTCGTCGAGCGCGACCGAGAGATCGTTGAGCCTGAGCGCTGCGTCCTTGCCCTCGTTGCTGATCGCGATGCGGCCGACCTGGTCGCCCTTCTCCGCGCGCTCCAGCGTATCGAGCGAGGCCATGAGCGAGCCGACGCGTACGGCCGAGGCCGTCCAGTCCGCAAGGCGGGGGTAGTTGTCGACCACCCAGTTGAAGGCAGCCTGCACGATCGTGAACGCCGATGCCGCCTGCATGATCTGGCCGAGCGACATGGAGCCATCGAGGAATTTCGGCGCGCAGAGGATGATGGGGAGGACGGGGGCGATGAACGATGATGTTTGCGAAACCGCCGTCGTCTTCATGGTCTGGATGGCGACGCGCCGCCACGCGGCGAGGACGTTCGAGAGCGATTTCTGAAGGCCCGCGCGCTCCTCCTCCTCGCCGCGAATGAGGGCGATGCTTTCGCCATTTTCACGTACGCGCGTGAGGACGTAGCGGAACTCGGCCTCGTTCTGGTTCTTGGCCTCGGAGGCCTGCACGAAACGGCTGCCGATCAGCACCATCGCGCCGCTGGCGATGACGGCATAGAGCACGGCCGCAATGACGAGAAAGCCCGGCACCACGAGCGGAATACCAATGATCGACAGATCGAGCGCGCCGCCGATCGTCCACAGCACCACGATGAACGTCACGGCCGATAGAAAGGCCTGCAGGACGCCACTCACGAAGTCGATCGGTGCTTCCGTCGCGATGCGCATGTCCTCCGACATGCGCGCTTCTGGGTTCTTGTGGTCGCCGGTGACGAGATTGAGCTGATAGTACCGGCCGTGGTCGAGCCAGCGCGCGACGAGGCGCGTCGTGAGCCACCGCCGCCAGGCTCTTTGCAATGCGGTGCGCAGTTGGACTTGGAGAATGCTGAAGGCAACGCTGACGGCGAGTATGACGACGTAGATGAGCGCGAGCTTGCCGACGACGGGCGCATTGCGCTTTTCCAGCGCGTCGAATATCTCGCGGTTCCAGACGTTCATGGCGTAGGCCGCGCCGACGATGGCCAGAATGATGGCGAGCAATCCGGCAGTCAGCAGCCACGCACGCGCGGACCCGCGCTCCGTCCAGAAGCGACGTGCGGTATGCAGGAAGCGCCAGAGCAGCAGGCGGCGCCTCTCGCTTTCGCTGAGCTCTTCGAGCGCCTCCCCTTCTTCAGGGATATCTTCCTCCACCACGGGAGGGGCGTCGGGAGGCTGCGCGTCGCCCTCGCGCGCGGCGGCCGGCCGCGCGTCCTTCTCGTCGCTCATAGCATCAATCCAAGACAGAGACGTGGGCGCAGCCGCGATACTGCGGGGCCAGCCGGCCTCGGGAACGCCAGCGCCGAACGAAAAGTTCCGACTTCGAGGTGCTGCCCGCGGCGCTATTCGGCCGGGTTCGGTGCCGTGACCGCTTCCCGGCGCCGGCGCATGGCGAGCCAGATGGTGGCTCCGACGACGGTTGCCATGAGTGGGATCGCTGCGAGGTTCAGCACGGTCCAGCCTGCGCGCTGCTGGAGGAAACCGGCGAGCGCGGCAGCCGTTGCCGTCGTCGCGTAGACCGTGAAGTCGTGGCTCGCCTGGACCTTGGCGCGCTCGGCTGGCTCATAGGTTTGCGTCAGCAGGGCGGAGCCGCCGACGAACGTGAAGTTCCAACCAAGGCCGACGAACAGGTTGGCAATGAGGAAGTTCCAGAAGTCGACGCCGGAGAGATTGACGAGCGCGCACGCGAGTTGAATCAGCGCGCCGGAAGCGATGATCGGAAGCGCTCCGAAGCGCTGTATGAGCGTGCCCGTGAAGAACGACGGCAGGAACATCGCGACGATGTGGACCTGGATGACCGTCGCGCTGTCGGAGAAGCCATAGCCGCAGGCCAGCATGGCGAGCGGCGTCGCCGACATGACGAGCGTCATGACGCCATAGCCGAGCATCGAGGAGCAGAGCGCGACGCGGTACGTCGGCTGGGCTGCGATGACGCGCAGCGACCGGCCACCGGAGGCGCGCTCGCTCGCACTCAGCGTCGGAATGCGCAGGAACTGCACGACCATCATGCTGACGAGACTGACCAGCGAGATCGTGACGTAGACGCCCTTGAAGGTGATGGGCGCGAACCAGTCGACGGACCACTTGGCAAGCTGCGGCCCGGCGAAGCCCGCGATCACACCGCCGAGCATGACGTAGGAGATCGCGCGCGCCTTGAAGTCCACGGGCGAGCTGTCGGCGGCGGCGAAGCGGTAGTACCAGGCAAAGGAGGCCGAGAGGCCCTGCAGCACTGCCGCAACGCAGAGCCACTCGAAGCTGCGCACCGTGATCGCGTAGGCGGCAACCAGACCGAATATGAAACCGATCATCGTGCCGAGCGTGAAGCCCATGCGCCGGCCGATGCGGTCCATGAGCAGCGATGCCGGGATCGTTCCCAGCATGATGCCGGCGTGCGTCGCGAAGATCGGCAATGTCGCGAGCGACTTGTCGGCGCCGAGAAGGGAGTGGGCCGCGAGCGGCGTCGTCGCGATGCCCATGGCCTGCACGGACATGAACAGGCCCTGGGAAAGCGCAAGCAGACTGACGTTGCGCCAAACGTTCAGCATTGTACCAGTGGCAGTCATCGGCTGCGTCAGCTCCCGGCTAAAGCGTCGGACCTCGAATGCGACCCACGGTTCGGGTCGGGCTCAAAGTCGCATTCGAGGTCCAAAGACGCTTTAGGATCAATGGTTCCAAAGCAACTTTGGATTTGAAATTCGCTCCCTGCCCGGCATCGAGGTGAGGCGAATTTCAAGTCCGTTGCTTTAGGACGCGCTCAAGGCCCTGAGATCATTTTCCTGAGCTCCGGGGGGCGCGACGCGCCACGGGCGGACCATCTGCGAATCGCTTCGCGCCGTCCAGCACTACAACTCGATCGGTCCGTCTGGCAGGCGCGAACAGGGTGCATGGCTCCCGGCGTTCCGGGCTTTGGTCGCCAAGGGCAGAAATGGTCGATCTGGCCCGGACTTGGAAACCAAAGCTCAGTTCATTGGTGCGATGCGGTGCCATACGCAACTTTCGTTGTTGCATCGCATTATGACGGGACCTAGTGTTGCGCCGCGCCAGCCGCCGACCCGAAGGGGCAGCGCGGAGGACGCTTACTGGGGGAGCAGGATCATGACAATTATGACGCGGAAGTCCTACTACTTCGAGGACCTCGAACCTGGCATGGAAGCGAGCTTCGCCAAGACGGTCATAGAAACCGACATCATCGGCTTTGCCGAGGTCACTGGCGACAAGAACCCGGTTCACCTCGACACGGACTTCGCCGCTCGCACGATGTTCAAGGAGCGCATCGCGCACGGCATGCTGACGGCGAGCTATATCTCAGCCGTCTTCGGTATGGAGCTGCCGGGCCCGGGCGTGATCTACATTTCCCAGACGCTGAACTTCAAGGCGCCGGTGAGGATCGGCGATGAGGTCGTCGCCAAGGTCAAGGTCGCCGAGCTGTTCCCCGCCAAGCGTCGCGCGCGCTTCGACTGCGTGTGCACGGTCGACGGAAAGACCGTGCTCGACGGCGAGGCCATTCTGATGGTGCCCGCGCGCCCGGCTTGATGCCGTCGCAGATGATCGAGAAATTCGCTCCGTACCGTGCCGCGAGATGTGGCGAATTTCTCTCGATCATCACACTAGGCGGCTGTTTCTTTCCTCCCCCTTCTATGTTGCTTGGAGGGGGCACAGTAAGGTTCGGCGGCAAAGGATCGAGCAGCCAGTCCCATGGACGTCTTCCAGGGCTATGATCATGTCCCGCCCGGTGCGCGTGGCGCATCGGTCGCGATCGGTAACTTCGATGGAGTCCACAAGGGCCATCAGGCGCTGATCGCACGCGTGCGGGCGGAAGCAGCGCGCCTCGGCATTCGTGCCGGCGCCGTGGTGTTCGAGCCGCATCCGCGCGAGTTCTTCCAGCCGGCGCGGCCGCTCTTTACGCTGACGCCGCTGCCGCAGAAGTTGAAGCTCCTCGAGATCTACGGTGTCGAGATCACGTTCGTGCTGCCGTTCGCGCACGAGCTCGCGCAGATGTCGTCGGAGGAATTCGTCGAGCGCGTGCTGGTCGCGGGGCTCGGGGTCGCGCACATCGTCATTGGCTACGACTTCCTCTTCGGCAAGGGCCGCGCCGGTAATGCCCAGCAGCTTGTGGAGCTCGGCAAGGCCTTCGGCTTTGGCGTGTCCGTCGTGCCGCCGATCGGCAGCGGTGGCGAAGTGTATTCATCGAGTGCGGTGCGCGCCGAGCTGGCGCAGGGTGATGTCGAAGGAGCTGCGGAGATGCTGGGCCACCGCTGGAAGGTCGAGGGCATCGTGCAGGGTGGTGCGCGGCGCGGGACTGGGCTCGGCTATCCCACGGCCAATATCGCGCTTGGGCGCGGCGCGGCGCTCGCCCACGGCATCTATGCGGTCCACGTGGACTTCGAGGGGCAGCGCTACCAGGGTGCGGCCTACCTCGGTACGCGCCCGACGTTCGATGACGGTTCGCCGGTGCTCGAGGTCTTCCTGTTCGACTTCGACGGCGATCTTTACGGACGGCGCATCGAGGTCGAGTTCGTCGAGTTCCTGCGCGGCGATCGCAAGTTCGACAGCCTCGATGCCCTGAAGGCGCAGATGGACGTCGACTGCGCGCGGGCGAGCGAGGTGCTCACGGCCGATGCCAAGGCTGCTGCAGATCGCGGTGGACGCTGAACTAGTACCTCGCGCGTTTACTTTTGGACGTGATCCTTGCTGTCCCGGAATGTGACGCTGTTTACCGCCCGCCCTCGTAGACGCGGAACAGACGCCGCCGGCTTCGCACGAGGCGCGAGCGCGTGAAGTCGTACTTGAAGGGGCTCGGAGGTGGTGGCGCCATGCGCTCGGCTACGGCGTGCGGGCGGCCGTCGGGCCAGATGATGTCGCTCGCGACGATCCGCCCGGGTTTGAGCGGCTCGGTGCCGAGCCAGGGCTCGTGGTTACGGGTCGATAGAGCGCCGAGGAGGCGGGTGATGCGGTCCTCGGTATGGATCAGCGGAAGAACTAGGGTTTCGAAAAGTGCTTTGCGCCCGCTCGCCGTCGACATCTCGGCTGTGATGACCCCGACGGCGCCCTGCCCGGTAATGGATGCAAGAAATGGCTTGAGATCTGCGTGTTCTGAACCATCGAAAAGATCGGAGAACTCCCGTCCGCGCAAATCGAAGCCGAGCTTCTCGGTGACGCGTGTACCCGCGAGGCGAAAGCGGTGTCCTTCGCCTTCTTCGCACTCGACGACGAAGGTTTCGGGTAGGATGGCTGCGAAGCGCGCCGGCTCGATCTCGAAGCGGCGTGGCGCCATGCGTCGGCCACGAATTTCGTTCCAGTACTTGTAGAGGATCTGGCTTGTCGTATGCTGCATTCCTGGTCCCCGACCGGGTGGAGTTCCCTCCATTGACGCGTGTACAGGCGCCCAACGGGTCGCGGAGACCGGCCCAAAGTAGGACAGGCGCGCCACATGGTGCTTGCACGACACTCGATCAGCAGCTTTCGTGCCAGTTAACGATCGTGCCGATTTGTGGCCTTCCATCCGCCGGGTTGCGGGTGGCCGCATCATGCACTACCTGCAGAGCGATATCAGAGCTGGGGCCACTCCTTGACCCGTGAACCGATCCTGAACGTGCCGGCTGCCGTCGTTGCCGCGCTTGCCGTGTTAATGATTGTGCACGTCGGCATGGCGCGTCTCACCGACGTCGACGACGAGCACCTGGTCTGGGTGCTGGCGTTCATTCCGGCACGCTACGTCGGCCTTGCGGGCGAGCTTCCGGGCGGCCCCCTCGCGTCCTGGACATCATTCCTGACGCATCAGCTCGTTCACGGAGACCTGACGCACCTGTTGATCAACAGTGCGTGGCTGCTGGTGTTCGGGAGCGCGGTGGCACGACGCGTCGGCACGACCCGCTTTTTCCTGTTTGCCGCCGTCTGCGGGATTGCCGGCGCGCTTGCCTTCATGGTCGTGCGATGGGGTGAGGTCGTGCCCATGGTGGGCGCATCGGGGGCGATCTCGGGACTGATGGCGGCCGGCTTCCGCCTGCTGCTGCCGACGATCGATAACGGCGATTTCCATGAGATGCGTGAGTCGCCGCGCACGGTCCGTCTCGCCACGGTCGGCGAATGCTTTCAAAGCCGGCGCATGCTGTTCGCCATCATCGCGTTCGTCGTGGTGAACTTCCTCGTTGCGTTCGCGGCGCCTGTTTTGACCGATGCCGCCGGCATTGCCTGGGAAGCCCACCTCGGCGGCTTTGCTGCCGGGCTGCTGCTACTTGGGGTCTTCGATCTGCGCCAGCCGGCAGACGCGATAACTTAACCTGAAGAACGCGAGCGTGGCTGTCACCATCTGTTCTGCGCTTGTTCGCGTGCACGCCTCCCAACATTAAATTTTTGCGAGAAAGGCGCGCGGCCTTGTGCGCGCCCCTGCCGCTTACGACATTAAACGCGCGTCATCGACGTAAAGGGAGCGGAGAATCTCAGATGGCATTAACCCCAGACGAGCGGCACGCAATCAATGATCTGTTCGCGCGCCTTCAGGCCAATGGTCCAGCCGACAAGGACCCCGAGGCCGACGCGTTGATCAACCAGCTCATGCGGAGAACACCTGACAGCGCCTACATCCTGGTGCAGACCACGCTCATTCAAGAGGCTCATATTGGGGATCTGGAAGGCCGGATCAACGAGCTCGAGGAGCAGCTCGCCAACGCTTCTCGCCCGGCATCGAGCGGCGGCGGCTTCCTCAGTGGCCGGCGCGGCACCGCACCCCCGCAGCGCGACGACTATGCCGACGATCGCCGCTACGCGGATGACCGCCGGTATGGCGACGACCGCGGCAGCGGCATTCCGCCGATCGGCTCGCGCAGCGGCCCAAGTGCGTACGACTCATCGCCCGAGCCGGCGCGTGGTCCATCGTGGAGCAGCGGGCGTCCGCAGTCTCCGCCTCCCGGTCCCGGCCCTGGTACGCCTCCGCCGCAGGCACAGTCGGGCGGTGGTGGCGGCTTCTTCCGCACGGCGGCAGCCATGGCAGCCGGCGTTGCGGGTGGTACGCTTCTCGCCAACAGCCTCGGCGGCATGTTCGGCGGCCCGAAGAGCGGAGAGGCACACGCCGGGCAGAGCGGCAGCGGCTCCACGCCCAATGAGGTGAGTCATCAGGACTCCTCGAACAACGATCCCGGCAACTACGATACCGACTACCACGATGCCGGCGCCGACGATGGTGACGGCGACTGGGGTGGCGGCTCGGACGATATCGATATCTGACCGACCTCTATAGTCAGTGCGTGCCGATAGCAGATGCCGCCCCGGGGGCCTCCTCGGGGCGGATTGTTTTCCGGCACCGCTTCAGGCGATGGGCGGCAGGTTTCGTGCGGTCCTGGCCATTGTACAGGCATCATCGCCGGGCAGGCAGTCGCGACACACGATGGGACGCACGGCATAGATCGTGCAGCTCACCGCACTATTGATGGTGCCGGCGAGCGCTGCGCAGCGTTCGCCGTCGCAGCGCATTCCCGACCCGTCAGCGGCGATCATTGCCAGTGGTATTCGGGCGATCTCGTCATCGCTCTCGAGCGTGAAGCGCGGCCATTCGTGCGAATGCGCGCAGCAGGCGCCGCACGACTGGCAGAGCCCGCTGTCGCCGGCCGTGTCTCTGGTGTTCTGCTGCTCTGTGTCCGTCATGCCGGCGGCCTGTCTTCCGAGCGGAATGCAATCCAAGTCTCAGGAAATTCTTAACGCTTGTTTCGCACACTCGCGCCGCGTCCGATCGGATGTGGCCCTTTCTTCAATTGCAGCCTGGCGCCGCGGTGTGGCGCTCCAATTGGATCGTGTGCATGAAACAGTGTCTCATCGTCGAGGACTCCGAGGTCATCCGCAAGGTCGCCAGCCGTATCATGACCAACCTCAACTTCGAGGTGATCGAGGCGGAGAACGGCCAGCAGGCGCTCGATATCTGCGATTCCGGGATGCCGGACATGATCCTGCTCGACTGGCAGATGCCGGTCATGGGGGGCATGGAGTTCCTTCAGTCCTTCCGGCCGCTCAACAAGAAGAAGCGGCCGTTCATCCTCTACTGCGCCACCGAGAACGACAAGGTCGAGCTCTCGCGCGCGATCACCGCGGGCGCCAACGACTACGTGCTCAAGCCCTACGATCGCGAGTCGCTCTACGCGCGTATCGCCGAGGCTGGGCTCGGCTAGAGGTACTCAGGCGCCGCGTGCCGTCCCGCGCAGCGCCACGAGGCATAGCAACTCGAAGAGCATCTGCGCCCCGGCTTGCGCCGTCGTGGTGTTGGCATCGTACTGCGGCGCCACTTCGACCACATCACCGCCGACGATATCGATGCCCGCGAGCCCGCGCAGGATGGCCAGGGCTTCGCGCGGCATGAGACCGCCGACCTCCGGCGTGCCGGTGCCTGGCGCAAAGGCCGGATCGAGACTGTCGATGTCGAAGCTCACATAGGTCGGTCCGCTGCCGACGACCTCCCGCGCCCTCGCGATGACCGTGGCGAGCCCCATTTCGCCCACCTCTTCGGCATGAATGACGGTCATGCCGCTCTCGAAGGAGAACTCCCAGAGATATTCCGCGCCGCCGCGAATGCCGATCTGGATCACGCGCTCGGGATCGAGCACACCTTCGAGCACGGCGAGGCGAAAGGGCCCGCCATGATGAAACTTGGCGCCCTCGTACTCGCCGGCCGTATCGCAGTGCGCATCGATGTGGACCATGCCGAGTGGCCGCTCGCGGCCGAGCGCCTTGAGGATCGGCAGCGTGATCGAGTGATCGCCGCCGACCGAGAGGGGGATCACGCCGGCCCGCGCAATCTCGTTGTAGAAGGCCTCGATATCGGCGTGGCATTCATCGAGGCTGAAGCGGCTCTTCATGGGCACATCGCCGACGTCCGCGACTTCGAGCTCGCCCATGGGCGCAACGCGCAGCACATGCTCATAGGGGCCGATCCGCTCCACGCCGCGCACCGCGCGGGGCCCGAGGCGCGCACCCGCGCGGTTTGTCACGCCGAGGTCCATGGGAACGCCGATGAGGGCCACATCGAGCCCGGCGAAACCTGTCACGGCCGCATCGGGCGCAAAGCGCGCACCGAGCAGCGTCGCCGGATCGGCGAACGGCCATTTGCGACGGTCGGGCGCCGAGAAGACGCGTGCGGCAACCTCGGCAAAGGCGGGGTCCAGGACGTTACCGCCCTTGGCGCCTGCGTACTTGGCCCTCAATGCCGCGAGCTTGTCCTTGTCCATGCGCAAGGTCCCCGTAGTGTCAGCTTTCCGATCGAAGATAGCCGAGCCGTGTCGCGCGCCCAACTGCACCGCGCGAGGGCCATATTGCGCGCAGCGAAATGCTTGCCACGACTTCGCCATTGACGCCACGGGCGCCGATCAGCTTGTAGTGGGATGAAACGCCGGTAGGCCAACCGAATATTAGGGAGAGATCTGATGACGGATGCGACCAAGGGCCCGGGCTTTGCGACGCTGGCGGTCCACGCCGGGGCGGCGCCCGACCCATCGACGGGGGCCCGCGTCACGCCGATCTACCAGACGACCTCGTTCGTCTTCAATGACGCCGAGCACGCTGCCGCTCTTTTCGGCCTCCAGGCGTTTGGCAACATCTACACGCGCATCATGAACCCGACGCAGGCCGTTCTCGAGCAGCGCGTTGCTGCTCTCGAAGGGGGCACCGCGGCGCTCGCCGTGGCCTCCGGCCATGCCGCGCAGTTCCTCGTCTTCCACACGCTGCTCGAGCCGGGCGACGAGTTCGTTGCTGGCCGCCAGCTCTACGGCGGCTCGATCAACCAGTTCAACCACTCCTTCAAGAAGTTCAACTGGAACGTCATCTGGGCGGATTCGACCGATCCCGCGAGCTTCGAGAAGGCGATTACGCCGAAGACCAAGGCGCTGTTCGTCGAGAGCATCGCCAATCCGGGCGGCATCATCATCGACCTGCCGGCTATCGGTGCCATCGCGAAGAAGCACAACATCCCGCTCATCGTCGACAACACGCTCGCGACGCCATACCTGGTCAAGCCCAAGGACCATGGCGCCGACATTATCGTGCATTCGGCAACGAAGTTCCTCGGCGGCCACGGCAACTCGATCGGCGGCCTCATCGTCGACAGCGGTACGTACGACTGGCTCAAGGCGGGCGATCGGTATCCGACGCTCACCGCGCCGAACGCGAGCTACAACGGCATGGTGCTCGCCGAGACCTTCGGGAATTTCGCCTTTGCCATCGCCGCGCGCGTCATGGGGCTGCGCGATCTCGGACCGGCCATCTCGCCGTTCAATGCCTTCCTGATCAACACGGGCATCGAGACGCTGCCGCTGCGCATGCGCCAGCACAATGCCAATACGCAGGCCGCTGCCGAGTATCTCGCGAAGCATCCCAAGGTCGCATGGGTCAACTACGCGGGCCTGCCCGAGAACAAGTTCCATGCCCTCCAGAAGAAGATCTCGCCGAACGGCGCCGGCGCGGTCTTCACGTTCGGGCTCAAGGGCGGCTATGAGGCGGGTGTCAAATTCGTCGGTGCGCTCGAGCTCTTCTCGCATCTCGCCAACATCGGCGATGTGCGCAGCCTCGTTATTCATCCGGCCTCCACGACGCACAGCCAGCTCACGCCCGAGCAGCGCGCGGCCGCTGGTGCCGGCGATGACGTGGTGCGCCTCTCCGTCGGCATCGAGGACGAGGCGGACATCATCGCCGATATCGAGAAGGCCCTTGCGGCGATCGGGTGAGGCAGGTCCCGGCACGACGGGCGCAAGATCGAGGAGTTGTGATGGACCCGCTGCTTCCCATTCGCAGCCTCGACTACACCGTCATCTTTGCGCGTCAGATGGCCGAGATGCGGGCGTTCTACGGGACGACAATGGGCTTTCCCCTTCACAAGGAATTGTCCCCGCGATGGGTCGAGTACCGGATTGGTTCGAGCATTCTCGCCCTGACCGAGCGAGGAGGTCGCTTCGACGATCCGGCACCACCCATCGGCGCGCTTTCGCTGCAGCTTGCGTTTCGAGTTGCGCCCCATGAAGTGGATTTGTGCGCCGCGACGCTTGCCGAGCGCGGCGTCGCGATCGTCTCGCCGCCGACAGATCAGGCCTTCGGCCATCGCACGCTGTTCTTCCGCGACCCGGACGGCAACGTGCTCGAGATTTACGCCGAGATCTTCCCTCGCTCTTAGGACGCGACGGTAGCGTCGCGCTCGGGGCGTCCCGTGATGATCGGTGTGGTACACATCTGAGCATAAGCTTGCGCAGAGTGCGCGAATCATCGAGCGTCCGCAGCTCGCTGGCCGGCATGTCGCCGGCTGGTTTCGAGTCGATGGAGTTCCATGCGCTTAATGAGCATGGCTGGTAACGCGGCCCGCATGATGAGCGGGCGGATGCGAGGCGGGCCCAGGATCGCGCTGGTGCTCGGCGCTGCTCTCATGCTCGGCGCCTGCGCGCGCGACGAGCCGCCCACTGCAAATTGGCAGACCAGCACAGAGCCGGCCACTGCGCCGCTCGTCACCATGCCTGCGCCATCCCTGGCGCCGGAGACGCCGATCGCGCCCTCCATGCAGGTCCTGCCTCCGCAGGGCCCTCAAGCGCCTGGCGAGCGCGGACCGTGCCTGACGAAGTGGGGCTCCCCCCGCCTCGATGCGCCGTCCGAATGCGCCGCCAGGGGGCCGCGCGCCTCCCGCGTCCTGCCGGAGCGTGGCGCCTACAAGATCGGGCGGCCGTACACTGTCGCGGGCCGCACCTACAC
Source organism: Hyphomicrobium sp. CS1BSMeth3 (assembly GCF_900117415.1). Taxonomy (GTDB): domain Bacteria; phylum Pseudomonadota; class Alphaproteobacteria; order Rhizobiales; family Hyphomicrobiaceae. Next base: position 81,820 of record NZ_FPEI01000004.1, on the reverse strand, counting down.
GCCGGCCGAGGATCCTGACTATGAGGAGGTGGGCACTGCCTCGTGGTACGGCCCCCGCTTCCACGGCGGCGTGACCGCCAACGGCGAAACCTACGACATGCACCGTCTATCGGCGGCGCACCGCACGCTTCCCATGCCGTCCTATGCCTACGTGCACAATTCGGTAAATGGGCGGACGATCATGGTGCGTATCAACAACCGAGGACCCTTCAAGGGGGATAGGATTATCGACCTGTCCAAGGAGGCCGCCCGCCTGCTCGATTTCAAGGGCCAGGGCCTAGCCACCGTCCGCGTCACCTATGCGGGGCGGGCGCCGCTCGACGGCAGCGACCATGCCGAGCGCGCTTTCCTGGAACGCCAGCCCTGGTACCGCCAGGCGGCCTCGCTCGGCGAGTGATGGCAGCGCGGCGTTCTCGTTAAGTCCAGAGCATTTATGACCAATATGTAACCTCGGGCGTGTCCGGTTTTGCTTGCGCGCCCTCCTAGCCTTTGCCAATCATGTGCCGCACGTCGGGGGTGATAGGAGGCGGAAGCGAGCGATGATCGGTCTGGTCATCATTACGCACGCAGGACTGGCGACTGAATTCAAGGCGGCACTCGAGCATGTCGTCGGGCCGCAGGAGCAGCTCGAAACGCTGTCGATCGGTCCCGATGACGACATCGAGCGACGACGCCAGCAGCTCATAGAGGCCGTGCAGCGCGCCGACAGCGGCAAGGGCGTCGTCGTGCTCACGGACATGTTCGGCGGCACGCCGTCGAACCTCGCCATCTCGGTCATGGAGGCGACGGGCGCCGAAGTGATTGCCGGCGTCAATTTGCCGATGCTGATCAAGCTCGCCGGTGTTCGCAAGGATCGCCCGCTCGTAGAGGCGGTGGATCTGGCAAAAGAAGCCGGTCGGAAGTACATTTCCGTGGCCAGTCAGGTTCTTTCCGGGACAACCTGACGTGCCCTCGCCACCTCCGCGATGAGCCAGTCGACTTGACCGAAGCCGAGACCCACCGCGCGGACGTGACGATCCGCAACAAGAAGGGCCTGCACGCGCGGGCCTCTGCCAAATTCGTCAAGTGCGCCGAGGGCTTCTCTGCGCATATTTGCGTGTCCCGTGACGGCCAGGCCGTAGGTGGCACCTCGATTATGGGGCTGCTGACGCTTGCTGCCAGCCAGGGGACGACGATCACGATCATGGCCGAGGGCGATGATGCGCGAGATGCGCTCATTGCGCTCGTAGCACTCGTCAGGGACGGCTTCGGCGAGGAGACGTGAGCGCGGCTGCATGACGCCGCCGCGCGTTTCTCTCGGCAGGCCACCGGCTTAGCAGCGCGAGCTGGCGTGGCGCGGCGTGCTGGGTGAAGTTCGGGTGCGGCAGACTGCCGATGTGCGGAACGAACTGGCGATCCGCACCGTTGAACCGACGTCGTCGCCATTTTCGCAGGCAAATGCAGGGCAATGCGGCAGCGTGTCTTGAAACTGCCGCGTCTGTCACCTTCTGGACACATAGGACTTGAAAGCAAAGGCGCTGTTGGAAACAGCGGTCCAGGCCCGTCGAATCGGGCACGATCCACATTACGAATTTGCAACTGGCATAATGCGTACGCGGTATGCAATTTGTTGAGTTGAATACTGCGGAATGTCGGCTGAACCGGCGATCGTTTTGGAAACGCGATCGAACTGCAGCGGATGCTGATTTTCGGACCTGATCAGCCACGCGATTGTCTTTGTTCCATTTTCTTCGAGTAGCGTTGGAGCGCTCTGATGGGCGCCAGGGCGGGCGTGAGGGGCCGCGGCATAGACGACACTTGTATCGTTGCTGCGATGCGGTATCGTTATGTTGCAATGCGATATGAAAATGTGGCGGGGAGGTGCGGTTGAATAGCCGCACAGGCCAACGAAATACTAAAGGCAAAGACGAGCAAGCGTCCACGTGACGGTAAAATGGCTCATACTTCGCCTTGGCGATGAAATGCCCGATCTGAGTGACGCGTTTGGAAGCGACGGATCACAGGCCGGGTACCCGTTGGGCTCTAAAACACCGTAGGGCAGAGCAATGGCGACGCGCAGTGAGATCTTCGACCTCTACGCTCAGAGCTACGACCGCCAGAAGCAGGTCGTAATGCCGCTGAAGGACTACCTCGAGGGCTGCCGCAAGGATCCTTCGATGTACGCCACGGCAGCCGAGCGGATGCTCAAAGCCATTGGCGAGCCGACCATGGTCAACACGGCGGACGACGCGCGCCTGGGCCGAATCTTCATGAACCGGACGATCAAGATCTATCCGGCCTTCAAGGATTTCTACGGTCTCGAGGACACGATCGAGCGCATCGTCGGCTACTTCCGTCACGCCGCGCAGGGTCTCGAGGAGAGGAAGCAGATCCTCTACCTGCTCGGGCCCGTCGGTGGCGGCAAGTCCTCGCTCGCCGAACGCCTCAAGGATCTCATGGAGGCGTGCCCGATCTACGTGCTGAAGGCCGGCAACGAGATCAGTCCGATCTTCGAGAGCCCGCTCGGTCTCTTCAATCCCGAGACCATGGGCCCGCATCTCGAGGAGAAGTACGGCATTCCCGTGCGCGTGCTCGGCGGCTTCATCTCGCCGTGGGCCGTGAAGCGCCTCGATGAGTTCGGTGGTGACATCTCCAAGTTCACCGTCGTCAAACTCTACCCCTCGAAGCTGCGCCAGATCTGCGTCGCCAAGACCGAGCCCGGCGACGAGAACAACCAGGACATCTCGGCGCTCGTCGGCAAGGTCGATATCCGCAAGCTCGAGCACTTCGGCCAGAACGACGCCGATGCCTACTCCTATTCGGGCGGCCTCAATCGCACGTCACAGGGCCTCCTCGAGTTCGTCGAGATGTTCAAGGCGCCGCTGAAGATGCTACACCCGCTGCTCACGGCGACGCAGGACCGTACCTACGTCGGCACCGAGAACGTCGGCGCCATGCCGTACCAGGGCATCATCATCGCCCACTCCAACGAGAGCGAGTGGCAGAGCTTCCGTGCAAACCGCACCAACGAAGCCTTCCTCGACCGTATCTGCGTGATCAAGGTGCCGTACTGCCTGCGCGTGACCGAGGAGAAGAAGATCTACGACAAGCTGCTGCGGGCGAGCGAGCTCGCCGAGTCGCCCTGCGCGCCCGGCACGCTTGAGATGCTCGCGCAGTTCTCGGTCCTGAGCCGCCTCAAGGAGCACGAGAACTCGCAGCTCTTCTCCAAGATGCGCGTCTACGACGGCGAGAACCTCAAGGATACCGACCCGCACGCGCGCACCATGCAGGAGTATCGCGATGCGGCAGGCGTCACCGAGGGCATGGACGGCGCTTCGACGCGCTTTGCCTACAAGATCCTCTCGGAGACCTTCAACTTCGACAGCCACGAGATCAGCGCCGATCCGGTGCACCTGATGTACGTTCTCGAGCAGTCCATCAAGCGCGAGCAGATGCCGGAGGACACCGAGGCGCGCTACCTCGAGTTCATCAAGGAAGATCTCTCGCCGCGCTATGCGGAGTTCATCGGCAACGAAATCCAGAAGGCCTATCTCGAGTCCTACAACGACTACGGGCAGAACCTGTTCGACCGCTACGTCGCTTATGCCGACGCCTGGATCGAGGATCACGACTTCAAGGATCCCGACACGGGCCAGCTCATGAGCCGCGAGCTGCTCGACCAGGAGCTCTCGAAGATCGAGAAGCCGGCCGGCATCGCCAATCCGAAGGACTTCCGCTACGAGGTCGTGAAGTTCTCGCTCCGGGCGCGGGCGCGCAACGGTGGCAAGAACCCGGATTGGACGAGCTACGAGAAGATCCGCGACGTCATCGAGCGGCGCATGTTCAGCCAGGTCGAGGATCTGCTCCCGGTCATCAGCTTCGGCGCCAAGAAGGACAGCGACGCCGAGAAGAAGCACCACGAGTTCGTCGACCGCATGGTCGCGCGCGGTTACACGCCGCGTCAGGTCCGCCGGCTCGTCGAATGGTACATGCGCGTGAAGAAGTCGAGCTGACCCGCTCGTGTCCCGATTTCGAAGTTCGCCAGACGTCGGTGCTGATGTCCCGAGCGAGCTTCGGAATCAGAAGGGGCACTAGGGCTGGGCTGTGGGGGCCGTGAATGAACATTATTGATCGTCGGCTCAACCCCAAGTCCAAGAGCCTTGGCAACCGGCAGCGCTTCGTTCGCCGGGCCAAGGCCGACATTCGCGAGGCGGTCAAGGACGCGCTCAAGAAGCGCAAGGTGTCCGAGGTCGAGGGCTCCGAGAAGATCTCGATCCGCTCGAAGAGCGTGCGCGAGCCCTCGTTCTCGCACAGCCGCGACACCGGCACGCGCGACATGGTCCTGCCGGGCAACAAGGACTACAAGGTCGGCGATCTCATCCCGAAGCCGCAGGGTGGCGGCGGAGGCGGTGGCGGCGGTCAGGCGAGTGCCGACGGCGAGGGGCAGGACGATTTCGTCTTCACGCTCACCAAGGACGAGTTCCTCGACCTCTTCTTCGAGGATCTGAAGCTTCCCAACCTGATCAAGACACGCCTCAAGGACTTGAAGTCGCCGGTGCCGCAGCGCGCGGGCTACACGACCGACGGACCGCCGGCGAAGCTCAATCGCGTGCGCACCATGCGCCGCTCGCTCGCGCGGCGCATTGCCTTGAGGCGCCCCAAGGACACGGATGTGCTCCAGCTCGAGCGCGCGCTTGCCGAGGCCGAGACGGACGAGCCGCGTGATGAGAACCGGATCGCCGAGCTGCGCGCGCGTCTCGACAGGATGCTGCGTCTGCGGCGCACGATCGCCTACGTCGATCCGATCGATCTCCAGTACAACCGTACGGAGCGCGTGCCGAGGCCGGCAACACAGGCCGTCATGTTCTGCCTGATGGACGCCTCAGCCTCCATGACCGAGCCGCTGAAGGACCTCGCCAAGCGGTTCTTCATGCTGCTCCACCTCTTCCTGTCGCGCCACTATCGCGAGGTGGACGTGGTCTTCGTCCGCCACACGAGCACGGCCAGCGAGGTCGATGAGGAGACATTCTTCCGCGGCGTCGAGACCGGCGGCACGGTGATCTCGACGGCGCTCGAGGAAATGGACCGCATCGTGCGCGACCGCTACTCGCCAGAGGACTGGAACATCTACGCCGCGCAGGCTTCGGACGGCGACAACATCCCCGACGACATGGGGCGCTGCCTCGACCTCGTCGAGAACCACCTGCTGCCCGCGTGCCAGTATTTTGCCTATATCGAGGTCAGTGAGCAGATCGGCTTCGGTGACACGATCGTGTGGGACGGCTACAAGGAGATTGCGGAGCGCAACAAGCACTTCGCGATGCGCCGCGTGACGAGCCCGGCCGAGATCTTCCCGGTCTTCCACGAGCTGTTCTCTGCCTCTGCAGGCTCCTGAGGAAGCCGCCCATGATCATGACGGACATCTTCAAGCCCGCGGTCAAGGCAGAGAAGCCGCTCTTCGATGGGCCGGACTGGAACTTCGACCTCATTCGCGACGTCTATGACGCCATTGCCGAGGTCGGCCTCGGCGAGATGGGGCTCGACATCTACCGGAACCAGATCGAGGTCATCACGGCCGAGCAGATGCTCGATGCCTATTCCTCGATCGGCATGCCGGTCATGTACCGCCACTGGTCGTTCGGCAAGCGCTTTGCCCACGACGAGATGTACTATCGCAAGGGCGCGCGCTCGCTCGCCTTCGAGATCGTCATCAACTCCGATCCCTGCATCAACTACATCATGGAGGAGAACTCCATGACGATGCAGTGCCTCGTGCTCGCGCACGCGGCCATGGGCCACAATCACTTCTTCAAGAACAACTACCTCTTCAAGCAGTGGACGCAGGCCGACGCGATCCTCGAGTACCTCGCCTTCGCGAAGAAGTTCGTCGCCGATTGCGAGGAGCGTTTCGGCGTCTCGGCTGTCGAGGCCGTGATCGATGCCGCGCACGCGCTGATGAACCAAGGCGTGAGCCGTAATGCCGCCCCCCGCCGCCGCTTCGATCCGGCCAAGGCGCGCCAGCGCGAGATCAAGCGGCGCGAGTACGAGATCGAGATCTACAACGAGCTGTGGCGCACGCTGCCGCAGTCCAAGCCCGAGGCCAAGGCCGAGGAAGTCGTCATCGATCCGACGCCGCCGATCGTGCCCGAGGAGAACCTTCTCTACTTCCTCGAGAAGTACTCGCCCAAGCTGCCGGCCTGGAAGCGCGAGATCCTGCGCATCGTGCGCGTGCTGTCGACCTACTTCTATCCGCAGCGCCAGACCAAGGTGATGAACGAGGGGTGCGCGACCTTCGTGCACTACGAGATCATGAACCGGCTCTACGAGAAGGGGCTCGTCACCGACGGCTCCATGCTCGAGTTCATGCACATGCACTCGGCGGTGGTCTACCAGCCGGGCTTCTCGGACCGCGGCTTCGGTGGTTTCAATCCTTATGCGCTGGGCTTCGCCATGATGCGCGACATCAAGCGCATCTGCCTCGATCCGACGGACGAGGACCGCAAGTGGTTCCCCGACTTCGCCGGCAACGGCCAGCCCATGGAGACACTGAAGGATGCCTGGGCGAACTTCCGCGACGAGAGCTTCATCCACCAGTTCCTGAGCCCGAAGGTCATCCGCGACTTCCGCCTCTTCCACATCCGCAACAAGTCCGAGGATCATGCGGTGCGCGTCGAAGCCATCCACGACGAGATGGGCTACCGCGATGTTCGCCGCCTGCTTGCGCGCCAGTACGACGTCTCGCAGCAGGACCCCGACATCCAGGTGACGGATGCGGATCTGTCGGGAAGCCGGCGCCTCGTGCTCACGCACTTCGTGCGTGACGGCATCCTGCTCGACAAGGACGAGTGCGACCGCACGCTCATGCACGTGGCGCGGCTCTGGGGCTTCCGCGTGCGCCTCGTCGAGGTGGACAACATGACCGGCGCGAAGCTCCGCGAGCACGAGACGCTGCCGCTGCCTTAAACATTCATCCCAATGCATTTACGGAGGCCGCGCCGTGGGCCGCCTGCGCGTCGTGTTCGATCTTGACGATACGCTCTATCCCGAGCGCCAGTTCGCGCTGTGCGGATTTCGGGCGTGCGGCGACTGGGCCAGGGCCGAGTTCGGCGTCGAGGGCGTTGCCGACGAGATGACGCGGCTCCTCGATGCGGGAATGCTCGGCAAGCTCTTCAAGGCAGTGCTCGAGACGCACATCCCCGCGCACGGCCCGGAGCACCTCAACCTGCTCAGGGAAGTCTATCGGGGCGCGGCGGCCGAGCTGACCTTGTTCGACGATGGCGCATGGGCGCTCGACCACTACGGGAGCAAAGGGCCCCTTGGGCTCATTACGGACGGCACGCAGTCCGTGCAGCGCAAGAAGGTCGGCGCCCTCGCGCTCGAGCCGCGTTTCCACGAGATCGTCTATACCGATGCCCTCGGCGCTGATCGCGCCTACTTCAAGCCGCATCCCATGGCCTTCGAGCGCGTGGCGGCAGCCATCGGCGCGTCCGGCGATCGTTTCGTCTACGTGGGCGACAATCCCGCCAAGGATTTCATCGCGCCCAACGCGCTCGGCTGGACGACCGTGCAGGTCGTGCGCGACGGCGGCATCCATGACGCGACCAAGCAGATCGACGGCGGCGCCCCGCAGCATCAGATCACCTCGCTGACCGCGCTCCCGACCATACTCGGCATTTGAGATATCAGCGAAATTCGCCGCGCGTGCGACCGCGCGTCGCCACCTGTTCGTCTCCAGCCTTGACCTGGATCAACTCCTCCGACCTCCCCGCTTTCTAATGTCCGATGCGTTTGGCCGTTCCTGCCTCAGTGGGTGCGGCGGCCGGTGGCTCGGGCATCCGGGGGAAATCTACGATGGCGGATACAAGAGAGGGCCTGGAGGCGTTCGGCGACGTGCTGGCGGTGATCGCCGCCGCGTTGTTCGCGCTCGTCGGCGGGATCTGGTTCTTTGGGTCGAACGACCCGGCCATGTCATTCCATGGCTTGCTCATGATGCTGGCGTCGGCGGCTGCCGGCATCTACGTCATGACGGTCGCCTTCCGCGAGAAGGCGGCGATTGCGATCGGCAACTACGAGCCGCCGGAGGGGTACTTCGACGGGCCGATCAAGGTGACGGTTGTCGCCGCGGTCATCTGGGGCATTGCCGGATTTCTCGTCGGCGTTCTCCTGGCGCTCCAGCTCGCCTATCCGGCCCTCAACTTCGATCTTCCCTGGATCAGCTTCGGCCGTCTCCGCCCGCTCCACACGAGCGCGGTGATCTTCGCCTTCGGCGGCAACGTGCTCATCGGCACGTCCTTCTACGTCGTCCAGCGCACGTGCCACGCGCGCCTCGCCGGGCGCTGGTCGCCCTGGTTCGTCGTGTGGGGCTACCAGCTCTTCATCGCCATTGCCGGCACAGGCTACCTGCTCGGCATCACGCAGGCCAAGGAGTACGCCGAGCCCGAGTGGTACGCCGATCTCTTCCTGACGATCGTCTGGGTTACGTACCTGCTCGTGTTCCTCGGTACGATCTGGCGCCGCAAGGAGCCCCACATCTACGTCGCGAACTGGTTCTATCTCGCCTTCATCGTGACGATCGCGATGCTGCACCTCGTGAACAACGCCGCACTGCCGGTGAGCTTCACGAGCCCCTCGAGCGTCATTCTCTGGTCGGGCGTGCAGGATGCCATGACGCAGTGGTGGTACGGCCACAACGCGGTCGGCTTCTTCCTGACGGCCGGTTTCCTCGGCATCATGTACTACTTCATCCCGAAGCGCGTGGAGCGGCCGGTCTATTCCTACCGCCTCTCGATCGTGCACTTCTGGACGCTCATCTTCATCTACATCTGGGCGGGCCCGCACCACCTCCACTACACGGCGCTGCCTGACTGGGCACAGACGCTCGGCATGACCTTCTCGATCATGCTCTGGATGCCCTCCTGGGGCGGCATGATCAACGGCCTCATGACGCTCTCCGGCGCCTGGGACAAGCTCAGAACCGATGCCGTCGTGCGCCTGCTCGTCGTCTCCGTCGCCTTCTACGGCATGTCGACGTTCGAAGGCCCGCTCATGAGCATCAAGGCGGTGAACTCGCTCTCGCACTACACGGACTGGACGATCGGCCACGTGCACTCGGGCGCGCTCGGCTGGGTGGCCATGGTCTCATTCGGTGCCATCTACTGCCTCGTGCCGTGGCTGTGGAACCGCAAGGGCCTCTACTCCATGCGGCTCGTCGAGTGGCACTTCTGGATCTCGACGCTCGGCATCCTGCTCTACATCACGGCGATGTGGGTATCCGGCATCACGCAGGGTCTGATGTGGCGCGCTTACGACAGCCTCGGCTTCCTCCAGTACTCCTTCATCGAGACCGTCGAAGCCATGCATCCCTACTACGTGATCCGCGCGATCGGCGGCATCCTGTTCCTGAGTGGCGCGCTGATCATGGCCTACAACGTCTGGCGCACGATCCGCGGCGATGAGCCTGTCGACATCGCCGAACAGCCGCGCGTCGCCGCCGCGCCCGGCCTCCGTCTTCAGCCGGCCGAGTGAGGGGGACCGCATCAATGAAGCACGAAGTCTTCGAGAAGAACTCGATCATCCTCCTGGTCGGCATTCTCATCGTGGTGTCGATCGGCGGTCTCTTCCAGATTGCGCCGCTCTTCTGGGTCGACAGCACGATCGAGAAAGTGCAGGGCATGCGCCCCTACACGCCGCTCGAGCAGGCCGGACGCGACGTCTATGTCCGCGAGGGTTGCTACAACTGCCACAGCCAGATGGTGCGCACGCTCCGCGACGAGGTCGAGCGCTACGGCCACTACAGCCTCGCCGCCGAGAGCATGTACGACCATCCCTTCCAGTGGGGCTCGAAGCGCACGGGGCCGGATCTCGCGCGCGTCGGCGGCAAGTACTCGGATCAATGGCACGTCGAGCACATGAACAATCCGCGCGCCGTCGTCCCCGAGAGCATAATGCCGAGCTATCCCTGGCTGCTGACGCGCCGTCTCGACCCGGAGACTGTCGAGGCGCGCCTCAAGACGCTGCGCAAGGTCGGCGTGCCCTACAGCGATGAGATGATCGCGAACGTGCGCACCGATCTCGCAGCGCAGATCAATCCCGACAGTCGCCCGGCGCGTGACCTGCTGAAGCGCTATCCCAAGGCGCGCGTCGCCAAGTTCGATGGCCAGCAGGGTGTGCCGCCGACCGAGATGGACGCGCTCGTTGCCTACCTTCAGATCCTCGGCCAGCTCGTCGACTTCGCGACGTTCGACGCTGCCGGGCCCAACCTGCGGTAGTGTGATGATCGAGAAATTCGCCACACATCGCGGTTCGGGATCGAGCGAATTTCTCGATCTGAATCACACTACCAAGTTCACGGCTCTGGTGTCCCTTTTGATTCCGAAGTTCGCACGGGACACCAGCCGAGACGCATTGCGAACTTCGGAATCGGGACACTAGGGAGGTGATGACATGACGTACGACATCGTCGCCACCATCAGCCAGGTGGTTTCGCTTCTCATGTTCGTCGGATTGTTTACCGGCATCGTCGTCTACGCGCTCTGGCCATCCAATGGTCCGCGCTTCGATGCGGCGCAGCGCTGCGCCCTCGATCTCGACGACAATCACGATGCCAAGCGGGGGCACAATGCCAAGCGGGGGCGGGAATGAGCGACAAGCGCGAGATTGACGAGGTTACCGGCGTCGAGACGACCGGCCACACCTGGGACGGCATCAAGGAGCTGAACAAGCCTCTGCCGAAGTGGTGGCTGATGACGTTCTATGCCTCGATCGTGTGGGCCATCGGCTACATGATCGTCTATCCGGCATGGCCGACGCTCAACGGCTACACGAAGGGCATCTGGGGCTACAGCCAGCGCGCGACGGTGTCGGAGGAGCTGCAGGGCGCCAAGGCCGCGCAGGCGACGTTCCGCGCAGCACTCGAGAAGACGCCGCTCGCCGAGGTCAAGAACAATCCCGATCTCCTGCGCTTCGCCATGGTCGGTGGCGCCTCGGCCTTCGCGACGAACTGCGCGCCGTGTCACGGCCGCGGTGCGCAGGGCTTTGCCGGCTATCCGAACCTCAATGACGACGCCTGGATCTGGGGCGGCTCGCTTGCGGATATCGAGAAGACGATCCTCTACGGCATCCGCAGCGCGCACAATGAGACGCGCCGCAGTGACATGCCCAAGTTCGGAACGGACGGCATGCTGACGCCGGACCAGATCAATGACGCCGCCGAGTTCGTTCTCTCGCTCAGCAAGCGGGCGACCGATCAGGCCGCCGTCGCGCGCGGTGCCAAGACGTTCGCGGATCAGTGCGCCTCGTGCCATGGTCCCGAGGGTAAGGGCAATCCCGAGCTCGGCGCACCCAACCTCACGGCCGACATCTGGCTCTATGGCGGCAAGAAGACGGACATCGTGCAGTCGATCGTCACCGGTCGTGGCGGCGCCATGCCGGCCTGGGATGGTCGTCTCGATCCTGTTACGCTGAAGTCGCTGGCGATCTACGTGCACAGCCTCGGCGGCGGCAAGTAACGGAGGCGGCAGGAGCCGGGCACCATGTGTGGCTGCGGGTGCGAGCTGGGATTGGTGCTGGCGGCGTGTCGTGCCGCTGAGGTGCACCGCGGCCCCTCGCCATCCGCGCTGACTGGAGTGCCGAGCCAGCCCCAAACTGTTTTCGAGCGGCTGATCGCGGCATGGCTCGCCTGCCTCTTCGATGAGAAGGCCATGCAGCGCTCGCCCCTGGAGAACCTGAGCCGCGGGAGCGGAAGGTGACGACGGTCCTCGATCGGCGGAATGATTCGGCAGCACGGCCGAAGACTGCGCGTGCAGCGGCAACCGATGTGGAGGCGCACGACGTCGCGGCCGTGAACCGTGCCGCCGATCGCCAGCTCTATGCCTCGCGCCAGAAGATCTATCCGCGGCTTGCGCACGGCCGCTTCCGCACGGTGAAGTGGATCGTGATGGCCGTCGCATTCGCGATCTACTACGGCCTGCCGTGGCTGCGCTGGGATCGCGGGCCCGATCTTCCCGATCAGGCCGTGCTCCTCGACATGGCGCACAACCGCTTCTTTTTCTTCTTCCTCGAGATCTGGCCTCAGGAGTTCTACTTCGTCACGGGCCTTCTCGTGCTGGCGGCGCTCGTGCTCTTTCTCGTGACCTCGGTCGCGGGACGCGTGTGGTGCGGCTATGCCTGTCCGCAGACTGTGTGGACGGACCTCATGGTCGCCGTCGAGCGCCTCTGGCAGGGCGATCGCAGTGCGCGCATCCGCCTCGACAAGGAGCCGTGGGGCGTTCGCAAAGTCTTCCTGAAGACCATGACGCATGTCTCGTGGCTGCTCATCGGTCTGCTGACCGGCGGCGCCCTGGTCTTCTACTTCCGCGATGCGCCGACGCTCGCGGCCGAACTCGCGACCGGCGCCGCGCCCGCTATCGCCTATCTCTTTCTCGGCATCTTCGCGGCGACCACGTACCTGCTCGGCGGCATCGCGCGCGAGCAGGTCTGCATCTACATGTGCCCCTGGCCGCGCATCCAGGGCGCGATGACCGATGCGCACACACTCCTCGTCAGCTACCGCGCCGAGCGTGGCGAGCCGCGCGGCCCCGTGCGCAAGGGACCGGACGGGCTCGTCGACTGGTCGGCGCGCGGCGACTGCATCGACTGCAAGGCGTGCGTCGTCGTTTGCCCCATGGGCATCGACATCCGGGATGGTTCGCAGCTCGAATGCATCCAGTGTGCGCTCTGCATCGATGCCTGCAACGAGATCATGGACAAGATCAAGCGCCCGCGCAGCCTGATCGCCTACGACACCATCGCCAAGCAGGAGGCGAGTGCGCGCGGCATTACGCACGAGCCCATCCAGCTTCTGCGCCCGCGCACGCTTCTCTATTTCGCCATGATCTCGCTCGTCGGCGTCATCATGCTGGTCGCGCTCTGGAATCGCACGACGCTCGAGCTCAACATCCAGCACGACCGCAATCCGCCCTTCGTGCGCCTCTCCGAAGGCGGCATCCGCAATGCCTACACTGTGAAGATCCTCAACAAGCTGCACGAGCCGCGCACGTTCGCGCTGACACTGCGCGATCTTCCCGGTGCCGCGCTGTCGATGGTGGGGGCGAATGCCGGTGAGGCCATGCAGGTGACCGTGCCGACGAATACATTGCGCGAGCTGCGCGTCTTCGTGACCGTGCCGCGCGAGGGACTTCCCAAGCTGCGCGACGCCTCGACGAACTTTGCCTTCGAGGTGCGCGATACGAACTCGGGACAGATGACGCGCCGCGGGACGCTGTTCCAGGCGCCGCCACAAGGAGAACGGCCATGAATACAGTCCGGCCAGAGAGAGTGGATGGCCTCAAGGGACGCCACGTGCTGATGGTGTTCATCGGTTTCTTCCTCGTCGTGTTCGCTGTCAATGGCGTGTTCCTGTACTCCGCCATCTCGACCTACACCGGCATCGTCGCCGTCGAGCCCTATCGCAAAGGGCTCAACTACAACGATCGCATTGCCGCGGATGAGGCGCAGAAGGCCCAGGGCTGGCACGAGGCGCTCGAAGTGACGCGCAGCGGACAGGTGACGCTGCGCCTGACGAACCGTCTCGGCGCGCCTGTCGAAGGGCTCAGCATCTCGGGCACATTCGGGCGCCCGTCCACCGCACAGCACGATGTGAAGCTCACGCTCGACGAGGTGCGTCCCGGCACCTATGCCGCGCATATTGCCTCTCCCGAGGCCGGTGCCTGGATCGTCGCGCTCGAGGCGCGACCGGTCGCGGCGCCCAATGAGATCACCTATCAGCTACGGAAGCGGCTATGGCTGAAACCCTGAGCGTCACGACACTCCGCGACGTGCCGGACGATGCGGCGCAGAACCCGCGCGCGTTGACGCTGGTCGTCGAAGGCATGCATTGCGGCAACTGCATGCGCAAGGTCGAGCGTACGCTGCAGGCCGTGCCGGGTGTCGTCGCGGCGCGCGTGAACCTGTCGAACGGGCGCGCGCACGTCACGGCCGCACCAGCCGGCGCGGACCTCGATGCGCTTGTCGAGGCGCTGCGCGGCGTCGGCTTCAAGGCCTACGAGCTGGTCGAAGGCACGACGCCGGCGCACGCTACGCACGATGCCGAGTACCTGCGTCGTCTCGGTGTCGCGGGCTTTGCCGCATCGAACATCATGCTCATGTCGGTCGCCGTCTGGGCCGGCATTGCGAGCGACATGGACGCGTCCCTGAAGACGCTCTTCCACTGGCTCTCGGCCATGGTAGCCATCCCCGCCGTTGCCTATGCCGGTCAGCCCTTCTTCCGCTCGGCGGCGCGTGCGCTTCGGGCGCGGCAGCTCAACATGGATGTGCCGATCTCGCTCGGCGTGCTGCTCGCGACGGGTATGAGCCTCTACCAGACGACGCGCGGCAGCGATCAAGTCTATTTCGATGCGGCCGTGACACTGCTCTTCTTCCTGCTGATCGGCCGCTACCTCGATATTGCCATGCGCTCGCGGGCATCGAGCGCGGCGCAGAACCTGCTCGGCCTGCGCGCCACATCCGCGACGGTCGTCCTCCCCGATGGCACCACGCAGCGCCTGCCGACGCGCGATGTCGTGCCGGGGATGCGCATCCTCGTCGCTGCAGGCGAGCGCATTCCGGTCGATGCGCGGATCAATCGCGGCATTGCCGAGGTGGACGAGAGCCTCATCACCGGTGAGAGCCGCCCGCGCCGCGTCGCGCCCGGCGATCTTGTCTATTCCGGCACGATCAGCGTGACAGGCACGCTCGAGACGGAGGCCATTGCGCGCGAGGAGAACACGCTCCTCGCCGACATCTCGCGTCTCATGGGCGCCGCCGAGCAGGCGCGCGGGCGCTATGTCCGCCTCGCCGATCGCGCATCGCGCCTCTATGCGCCGGCCGTGCATTTGCTCGGGCTTGGCACGTTTATCGGTTGGATGCTGCTTGGCTATGGTTGGGAGCCGGCGCTCACGGCTGCGGTGGCCGTGCTCATCATCACCTGTCCGTGCGCGCTCGCGCTTGCGGTGCCGGCCGTGCAGGTCGTGGCCAGCGGACGCCTCTTCCGCAATGGCATCATCCTGAAGGCTGCGGACGGTCTAGAGCGCATGGCCGAGATCGACACGATCGTGCTCGACAAGACGGGCACGCTCACGCTCGGCGAGCCGAGACTGATCGACAGCACCGCGATCGACGACCGCGCCCTCGAGCGCGCAGCGAGCATCGCGGCATCGAGCCGGCATCCTTATTCGCGCGCGATCGTGGCTGCTGCAAAGGCCCGCGGCATACCTGTGGTTGCTGAAGGCGGCGTCGAGGAGATAGCCGGCGCGGGGCTCGCCCATGTCGACGCGAGTGGCGAGACGCGGCTCGGTTCGGCACAATTCTGCGAGATCGCGGACACGTCTCCTGAGAGCGGTTCGACCATCTGGCTTCGCACGTCCGATGGCCGCGCAACGGCCTTCCATTTCACGGATCCCTTGCGCGCCGACGCAGCCGAAGTCGTTGGACGGCTTCGCGATGCCGGCTTCCACATGGAGATCCTCTCCGGCGACGGGCGTGCGGCTGTGGCCGAAGCCGCGCAGGCCGTCGGCATTGCGAACTGGCAGGCAGGGCTCAAGCCCGCCGACAAGATTGTGCGGATCGATCAGCTCAAGGCCGAGGGCCGCAAGGTACTCATGGTCGGCGATGGTCTCAATGATGCGCCGGCGCTCGCCGCGGGACATGCCTCGCTCTCGCCGGCCTCCGCCGCCGACATCAGCCAGACGGCGGCCGATGCGGTCTTCCAGGGCGAGCGTCTCGCGCCGATCATCGAAGCGCTTCTCGTGGCCCACGGCGCCCGCCGCCGCGCGCTCGAGAATTTTGGCATTGCGATCGGCTACAACTTCATCTTCGTGCCGCTCGCCGTGATCGGGCTTGCGACGCCGCTGATCGCCGCGATCGCGATGTCGGCTTCTTCGATTGCGGTGACGGCCAACGCGCTGCGCCTCTCGCGCCAGCGTCTTGGCAACGGTTTGGGGAGGATGTCATGACGGCACTCGCCTGGACGATCCCGATTGCGCTCTTTCTTGGCGGCCTCGGCCTCGCGGGCTTCCTGTGGTCGCTCAAGAGCGGGCAGTACGACGATCTCGACGGTGCCTCCTGGCGCGCCCTCGACGATGACCCGCCCGAGCCGCGGCGTTAGGACTTCGCGCCGAACGAGGCATCCAGCGTCTCGAAGAGCCGCACGAGCAGCTTCGTGCGTGGCACGAGGCACGACACGAGCAGATATTCCTGATGCGTGTGCGGGCCGTCGCCGAGCACGCCCAGACCATCGAGCGTCGGCACGCCGAGCGCGCCCGTGAAATTCCCGTCGCTGCCGCCGCCTGCCACGCGCTCGCCCTTCACCGGGTAGCCGATTTCCTCGGCGAGCTTCGCGGCGTGATCATAGAGCCGCTGAATGGCCGGCGACTTCACGAACGACGGCCGATACAAGCCTGGCGTCACTTCCAGCTTCACATCAGGATCGTGGCTCTTGAGCGCGAGCAGCTTCGCACGCACTTCGGCCTCGTGCTCAGGCAGGGGTACGAGACAGTAGATGATCGCCTCCGCATGGAGCGGCACCATGTTCTCGTGCGTGCCACCGTGCACGATGCCGACGTTGAGCGTGACGTTGCGCGCATAGTCGGTCATGTCCTCAATGGTGAGGATCTGGCGCGCCATCTCGCGGATCGCGCTGCGTCCCTTTGAATGGTACGCGCCCGCGTGCGCGGGAATGCCCGTCGTCTTGAGGTGATAGCGCGCAATGCCGTGTCGCGCGATCGTGATGCGGCCGAAATCGCCGGACGGCTCCACGACAAGCACGATCGCGTGCTTCTTCGCTTCCGCCTCGGCCTCGATGTAGGGCCGCGAGAACGGGCTGCCGATCTCCTCGTCGGGGATCATCATGACGGTGACGGGCAGATGCGGGCGCTTTCCCGTGGCGTGCAGATGCGCGAGCGCGGAGAAGGCGATCGCGTTGCCGCCCTTCATGTCGTAGATGCCGGGGCCGTACGCGCGATCGCCCTCGACGCGCATGGGCAGCGGCTCCGCGAGCGTGCCGACGGGATGCACTGTGTCCATGTGGCCGAGCAGCAGAATGCCCGGCCCGTTCGCCGCGCCGGGTACACGTCCGATCAGAATGTCGCCAATGCTGTTCTCACCGGGAATGCGCTCGATGCTGGCGCCGATCGCGCGCAGCAGGCTCTCCGCATGCTCGGAGACGCGATTGACCCCTTCCGCATCCTGCGTCGGGCTCTCGATCGCGACCCAGGCATTGACAGCAGCGAGCAGAGCTTCGGGCGTGAGATCTCGCATGGGGAGAGGGGCTTTCGGCTGGATGGCAGGAATGATCTCACAGCATAACTTTTCGCGATGCGTCGCCAATCAGCTCCATTACATATGGGCATTCCGTCGCAGGAGGGCCGTTGCGCTGCAGAATGCGGCGAGATGCCGATTTTTCGACCTCGACCCTCGGATCGAATTCGGCTTTGTGAGTAGACGAGGTCTGCAACGGTCGCGCGGTCGAGCTGATGGCACCCCTGCTTCCATACCGGTACGCGCCCTATGCCTACGGCATTCTGCAGGCGGCAATTACGACGGCCGTGGCGACGGCTATCGCGATCTATCCGCTGGCACATTCGGCCATGGAATTCGTCGAGCGGTGGATGATCGCGTGGGGTATTGCGTGGCTGACGATGCTGCCGGTGGTGCTCGTCGCCGCGCCCTTCATCCAGCGCGCCGTCATGCGCCTCTTCGAAGCGGATCGTAAGGCGGATCGCTGACGCCGGCAGCTTCGCGCTCGGCAGCCTTCTCGTCGGCGCGGCCGCGTTCGACCTCGCGGGCAAGCGCGAACAGCGCCTCCTTCATGCCCTGGCCGGAGATGGCCGAAATGAGGAGCGGCTTCTTGCGCGCGGCGCGCTGGAGCTCGGCCGCCTTCTCCGCAATGACGTCCTCGGTCAGCGCGTCGCATTTCGTCAGCGCAACCAGCTCCTTCTTGCGCGCGAGCCCGCCACCATAGGCCTTCAGCTCGGCGCGCACCGTCTTGTAGGAAGCGGCCACATCCTCGCTCGTCGCATCGACGAGGTGGAGCAGCGCGCGGCATCGCTCGACGTGCCCGAGAAAGCGCGTGCCGAGCCCGGCGCCTTCATGCGCGCCCTCGATCAGCCCCGGAATGTCCGCGAGCACGAAATCGACATCGCCCGCGCGCACGACGCCGAGGTTCGGATGCAGCGTCGTGAAGGGATAGTCGGCGATCTTCGGCTTCGCCCGCGAGACCGCCGCGAGGAACGTCGACTTCCCCGCATTGGGCAGGCCGACGAGGCCCGCATCGGCGATGAGCTTCAACCGCAGCCAGAGCGTCAGCTCCTCGCCCGGCTGACCCGGATTGGCATGGCGCGGAGACTGGTTCGTCGAGGACTTGAAATAGGCATTGCCGAAGCCGCCATTGCCGCCACGCGCGATGAGCGCCCGCTGGCCGGGCTCGGTCATGTCCGCGAGCAGCGTCTCGCCATCCTCGGCGAGGATTTCCGTTCCCGGCGGCACCTTGATGACGCAGTCGTCACCGCTCGGGCCGGTGCGGTTGCGCCCCATGCCCGGAATGCCGTTCTTCGCCTTGAAGTGCTGCTGATAGCGGAAGTCGATCAGCGTGTTCAGGTTCTCGACGCACTCGACCCAGACATCGCCGCCCTTGCCGCCGTCGCCGCCATCCGGTCCGCCGTACTCGATGAACTTCTCGCGCCGGAAGCTCACGCACCCGGCTCCGCCGTTCCCGGAATTCACGTAGATCTTGGCTTGGTCGAGGAACTTCATGGGTCGAGCTTTCGGGAATAGGGCGGGCAGCGGCCCATTTGCGGGCTTTGGTACTCTTTGCAGGCCCCAAAGTCGATGGCGCCACCTGCCTCATGTAGGGATTCCAGCATCCGCTTCCAGGGCACATACCGAACGAGGTAACCATTCGGGCCGGCGGGACGAATACCTGATCCGCCAGGGCACAGAGCGGTTTAGATTGAGCTGGGAAGGTGCTAAGCCTGCCGCCGCTTACGAATTCTCATCGACGAGGGAGAAGAAACGCCATGGCCAAGGAACCCGGCAAAAAGCCGAACGCCTACAAGATCGCCGTCATTCCCGGCGACGGCATCGGCAACGAGGTGGTGCCGGAGGGCATCAAGGTGCTCGAGGCCGTGGCCCGCAAGTTCGACATCGCCTTCGAGTGGGACAACTTCGACTGGTCCTGCGAGGTCTTCAAGAAGACCGGCCGTATGATGCCCGAGGACGGCCTCGATCGCATCCGCAACCATGATGCCATCTACCTCGGCGCGGTCGGTTTTCCGGGCGTGCCCGATCACGTCTCGCTCTGGGGCCTGCTGATCCCGATCCGGCGCGAGTTTCAGCAGTACATCAACCTGCGCCCCGTGCGCCTCTTCGAGGGCCTGAAGTGCCCGCTCGCGGACAGGAAGCCGGGCGACATCGACTACTTCATTGTGCGCGAGAACAACGAGGGCGAGTATTCGTCGGTCGGCGGGCGCATGTACGAGGGCAGCGACTACGAGATGGCTGTCCAGCAGGCGATCTTCACCAAGCGCGGCTGTGACCGCGTCATGCGCTATGCCTTCGACCTCGCCGCGACGCGCCCGCGCAACCACGTCACGAGCGCCACGAAGTCCAACGGCATCTCGATTTCCATGCCCTACTGGGACGAGCGTTTCGCCGCGATCGCGAAGGAATACCCGAAGGCCAAGACCGACCAGTACCACATCGACATCCTGACCGCGCATCTCGTGCGCAACCCACACTGGTTCGACGTCATCGTCGGCTCGAACCTCTTCGGTGACATCCTCTCGGACCTCGGCCCCGCCACGACCGGCACGATCGCCATCGCGCCCGGCGGCAACATCAACCCCGAGAAGGACTACCCCTCCATGTTCGAGCCTGTGCACGGCTCGGCGCCGGACATCGCGGGGCAAGGCATTTCGAACCCCATTGGCCAGATCTGGTCGGGCGCCATGATGCTCGAGCATCTCGGCCACGAGGACGCCGCCGATGCCATCGTCGGGGCCATCGAGAAGCTGCTTAAGGACACGGACGTCCGCACGCGTGACATGGGCGGCAAGGCCATGTGCACGGAGCTCGGTGACGCCATTGTCGAGCTGCTGAAGTAGCTAGGGGATGGCGAGCGCCTGACAACGCTCGCCTATCTCCTGGCGCTTGCTGCTTGTGCTCTTGTTTGAGCGGCCTCTCGCTTTTCTGAGGGGCGCGCGGGCTTAACCAGGTTGCAGGCTACTGTGGCCTGGAGGCCTTTTCTTCGCGCTTGGCACGCCCATGTTATTGGGGGCTGACAGTTCAGCTATCCGATGGGAGGAGCGTCGACGTGCAAGACAGCGCGCCAACTCAAAAGCTTAGCGAGGCGGAAGCCTCGAACTCATCCAAAAGCGTCACGGATCACATTCTGGATTTCGGGGGGCAGGCCCTCCAAGAGGTGGGGGCCGAGGTTGTTGCGCAGGTGCTCCAGAACGCCGTCGTAGAGGCGCCGAAGAAGGCCATAGAGGCCGTCTGTGTCGTCGCCGATGGGCTCAGCTCCCTCTGACGCGTGTTTCGCGTGGCCGAACGGGCACGCCCGCCCTGCATTTCGGGGGAGGATTTACCACCCGCGATTGCCGCTGTTGCCTTTCGGGGAAAGAATGGCGCTCATGTGGCGTTAGGCTCGTGAGCGATGTTTCCGGGAGGCCACCATGGCAGTTTGCAGTTCCGCACTGTTCCGCGGCTGGCTCGCCGCGATCCTCGCTGTGCCATTCCTCCTGCTGCTCGCCCTGACGAGCCTCTCGACGTCTGCGGATGCCCAGGTCATCGGCACCGATCCGCGCAACCGGAATTGCCAGACCATCCTGACCTGCAACTACTCGCGCGGCGGACAATTCCGTGGCTGCCTCTCATCCTACACCTGCCGCGTCTGCCGCGCGCAGCCCGTTCGCTGCACCGCCTCTGATCTCGCGACCGGTCGCACGCGCTGCACCGAGCTCATCTGCTCCTGGGGCGGCTGAGCTTCGCCGCTTCGGAGCCCTAAAAGCGTCCATCTCGCACGCGAAGAAGCCCGCCGGTTTGCGGAGGGCACATCATGAAGCGCGCGCTGCTGGTTGTGGCGATCCTCGTCGGCGCAATCTACATCTGGAATGCCTCATGGCTCGCGCCTGCACCGGCCTCGACCGAGCTGCGCCCTGTTGCGCATCGCGGCATCCACCAGACCTTCCATCGTGAAGGCCTCACAGGCGAAACCTGCACCGCTTCGCGCATTCACCCGCCGACACACGCTTTCATCGAGAATACGCTGCCTGCCATGCGGGCCGCATTTGACGCTGGCGCCGAGATCGTCGAGCTGGATGTTCACCCGACGACCGATGGCAAGCTCGCCGTCTTCCATGACTGGACGCTCGACTGCCGCACCGAAGGCAAGGGCCGCACGCGCGACCACGACATGGCGTATTTGAAGTCGCTCGACGTCGGCTACGGTTATACGGCGGACGGCGGCAAGACGTTTCCTCTGCGCGGCAAGGGCGTCGGCCTTATGCCAACGCTCGACGAGGTGCTTGCCGCTTTCCCGGACAGGCAGTTCATCGTCAACTTCAAGTCCAACGAGGCGCGCGAAGGCGACATGATCGCCGCGCTGCTGCGCGAGAATCCCGCTTGGCGCAAGGCCGTCTGGGGCGCTTACGGCGGCGATCCGCCGACGCTCGTTGCGAAGGCGCATCTGCCGGAGCTCAACATCTGGACGCGCGGCGGCCTCAAGGCCTGCCTCATGCAGTACGTGGCGCTCGGCTGGTCGGGCTATGTGCCGGCGCCCTGTCGCACTACGCAAGTCATGGTGCCGATCAACATCGCGCCCTGGCTCTGGGGCTGGCCCAGCCGCTTCCAGCAGCGCATGGCGGACGCGGGCAGCCAGATCATCCTGCTCGGGCCGTACGGTGCCGGCGATCCCGGCACATCGGGCATCGACGATGCAGCGACCCTGGCCAAGGTGCCGCCTGGCTTCAGCGGCCTTATCTGGACGAACCACATCGAGAGCATCGGCCCTCTGGCGCGCGGGGCGGTTGCCACGAAGTAGTCTTCAAAAGCGGATGGGTCCGGGAGGGTGTCCCTTCCGATGGAGTGCGAGGGTCATGCCAGAGGCATGGCCGCGCTCGCGCCGCAGGCACGAGCAGGGCTGCCGCCCTGTAACCCGCATCGTGCCGAAGGCGCGTGTCTCCGACACGACGGACACCCCCGCACCCCCGTCCTTTTGGACTTGGAGCAAACGGCTAGGGTGCTGCGTGGAGCCCGCTCCCTGAGCGCGCGACCGCGCGCCGGCCGAAAGGCCGAGCAAAAAAAGCAAAAAAGCGCGGAGCCGAAGCTGCCGCGCCTTCAGATCTCGTCGATGCCGCAGGAATGGGCCTGCGACCGGAGCTTATGCCGTCTGGATGTTCGAGACGGCCATCTTGCCCGAGCGGCGATCCTTCTCGGTGTCGAAGGAGACCTTCTGGCCCTCGGAGAGGGTGCGCAGACCAGCGCGCTCGAGCGCCGAAATATGCACGAACACGTCGGCGCCGCCATTGTCTGGCGCGATGAAACCATAGCCCTTCTGCTCGTTGAAGAACTTCACGGTACCAGCTTGCATGGCGATTTTCCTTTTAACAGAGCCATGACCAATCATATGCCGCGCGCGCCATCTGCGCACGTGGCACACTCGTCGAATTTTGGAGGGGTTCTGTGAACGCGCGCTCGATGCCATCGTAGCGCAACGGCCCGGTCGTCCGGCCAAAGTCGATAGTGCTACGTAGGCTCGTTGGGAGGCGTTTGCAAGTGCTGCCGCGTCACATATGCGGGAGCGCTCGCTTTCTTGTGAGATCGATGTGACGGCCACAAATGGTCGCTGTCCCCTTGGCGGCCGCCGGCATGGCACTTACCGCAGGGTTCCGAAAGCCCCTTCCCGGCAGCCCGCGGCAAGGGCCAATGACCGCTGTCGCTCCGACCGCCGCGGGCATGGCACTCACCGTAGGGTTGCGAAGCACCTCTTCCCAGCAGCCCGCGGCAAGGACCAATGACCGCCGTCGCTCTGGCCGCCGCGGGCATAGCACTCACCGTAGGGTTGCGAAGCACCCCTTCCCGGCAGCCCGCGGCAAGGGCCAATGACCGTTGTCGCTCCGGCCGCCGCGGGCATAGTACTTACCGTAGGGTTGCGAAGCACCTCTTCCCAGCAGCCCGCGGCAAGGGCCAATGACCGCCGTCGCTCCGGCCGCCGCGGGCATGGCACTAACGGTAGGGTTGCGAAGCACCCCTTCCCGGCAGCCCGCGGCACTAAAACAAAAGCGCGGAGCCGAAGCTGCCGCGCCTTTCAGTTTCTTAGCGCAGCCTACCGGCCGGCGCGCAGTCGCGCGCTCAGGAAGTGCGCCGCTATCGCTGTGGCCGCCGCCGGCATGCCGCCACGGAAGAGGGCGAAGCACCTCTTCCCAGCAGCCGGCGGCATGTAAGTTACCGAGAATAAAACTCGACTACCAGGTTAGGCTCCATGTGCACCGGATAGGGCACATCGGCCAGCGCCGGCACGCGCGCGAGGCGGGCCGTGTACTTGTTGTGGTCGGCCTCGATGTAGTCCGGCACGTCGCGCTCGGCGCTCTTGACGCCCTCGAGCACGAGCGGGAGCTGGCGCGACTTCTCACGCACCTCGATGGTGTCGCCGATTTTGACGCGGTAGCTCGGGATGGTCACGCGGCGGCCGTTCACCGTCACGTGGCCGTGGCTCACGAACTGGCGGGCGGCGAACACGGTCGGCACGAACTTGGCGCGGTAGACGACGGCGTCGAGGCGGCGCTCGAGGAGGCCGATGAGGTGCTCGGAGGTCGAGCCCTTGAGGCGCGTGGCTTCCACGTACAGGCGGTGGAACTGCCGCTCGGTGATCGAGCCGTAGTAGCCCTTGAGCTTCTGCTTGGCCTTGAGCTGCTGGCCGAAGTCGGAGAGCTTGCCGGCGCGGCGCTCGCCGTGCTGGCCGGGGCGCGAGTTGCGCTTGTTGAGGGGGCTCTTGGACCGGCCCCAGACGTTCTCCTGGAGGCGGCGGTCGATCTTGTGCTTGGCGCGAATGCGCTTAGTCATTGGTTTTGTTCCGTCTTTTGCTATTCACGGGATCTCGGGCTTTCTCCTCTGCGGGTAGACCCGCCGACAGATGTGCATCTGGTGCACATCGCGAAAGCCAAAGCGCACGAGGCCCCAAAGGGCCCCGCGACGTGCGCGCTGTGTACAGGAGGCAGGGGGGGAGGTCAAGGTGGTGGGCGAGGAAAAAGCCCAATCTACCAGCTCGGTGGTGCGCTCTTCCAGCGGATGAACTTATTTGCGTCTATGCGAGCTTGGTCGCGACATTGCGTAGCAAACGTGCCGAGGTTTAAAATGGCCGCTTGGCAGGGCTCGATCAAGTTTGTTGTTATTTCCCATCGCATTATCCTGCCGCCTTACAATCGGCAGCAGTCTGATTCCCCCAGCACGGCCTACCATTAGCCATTCAGGCAGATGTAAGTTGACTTTTAACGCAACTTTCCTACCTTTACTCCAGGCAACCGCGAACAAGCGGCTCATAGAGCGTGGACTGGTCTGCGGCTCCGATCCTGTACGAGGTCTATACCTCACTCAGGAAGTCATCGATTTATTGGATGGGAACACCAGACACAATCCACCGTTCCCGTCAGGCTATGCGATTGCAACAACCGAAGCCTACATGAGAGGCCATTTGGTTTTTGTATCTCTCACCGCTGAAACCATGACGGAGTGTGTAGTCGATTTGGAGCGGCTAGAAAACGTGGACGAAGTTTGGGTGCTGTGCTTTCGCAAGCCAAAACCAGGGTGGCGAGTATTCGGACGCTTTACTGAAAAGAACTGTTTTGTTGGATTCACTGCGCGCCATCGTGGCGAACTGGGATCGATAAAAAAGTATACAAAGGTTGCGGAAACAGTGCCGCAACTTTGGAATAACACCTTCGGAAACGAGCGACCTCACACAGGCGAAACAGTAGCTGAGTATCTAGACGGAGTGGTGCGCGATGTCACGATCTACCCCATCGCTTAATAAGGCGGCAATGCGTGAATATAATAGGGCGATGTTCCGCTCTATGTTTGTCAGCCTATTCTGGGCCATTGTCAGCGATTTGAAAGATCGCGATAGGTTCAGGATGAAAATGCTTGCTGACGCCGTCGGAAAGGACAAATCAATCGTTTCTCGTTGGTTCAGCGGTCATTATCCAAACTGGGAGCTAAATACGATAGCGGACATATCGAGTGCCCTAGGCATTTCGCTGGAGATCAAGGCGACGCATAAGGAAACGGGAGCGGTATACACCCCGGCGGGGAAAATAAACGTCGCGGCGGTTGAACGGCCGATCGCCACGGCTCTGGTTGCTGGTCGGCCGCGCGATAACGACGACGACTATGTAAAGGTCGATGAGGTGAAGCCTGCCCCACGTCAGTCAATTACAAAGGCGTTCATGTATGAAGCCGCCTGATGCCACTGCCACGCAGCAATTCTTCGGATCTACCATCTTTTGCGATGATATTCGAAGCGAGCTGGGCAAGAAATTTAGCCTAATTGGCGTGTATCAGCATAAAATACTGGTGCACGCCCCATTTCCCGTAGCCCTCCCTAAGCTTGGGCTTTGGATAACCTATCAGGAGGACCCTCGGGAGCCAATTTCTGCCATGTCATTACGCATCTATATTCCCGGTGATCCAGACGATCGGGCGTCAATATCTGCCGATATAGAAAAGCCAAAAGAAGATCCGGTGCCTTTAAATGCAGCACCAGACGTAAAGCGCATCTTGACCTTTCACTTCACCATCTCTCCATTCCCGATCAATCAGGCCGGCAAGATAAAGGTTAGAATTGTAAAGAACGGGGAGGAAAGAAAGCTCGGCACAATCGAAGTAGTCGGTGGGACGTCCACTGCTTAGGATGCGGATTGTGCCTTACGTCCGCACACACACCGCATTTCCGCGCCCTCACTCCCCTTCCCCACCCCCATCTGCTACGCATCTCCCTGACGTCCGGCAGCAACGACCGGACGCGTCCTCCCCGGGAGCCCCCATGCGCGACAACACCACCGGCGAACGCCCGTCCTTCGTGACGCACCTCGAATGCGCGGCGACCGGCGAGCGCCACGAGGCGAACCGGCCGCACGGGCTCTCCCGGGCGGGCAAGCCCCTCTACGTCCGCTATGACCTTCCCGCGCTGGCTCGTGCGCTCCCGCGCAGCGCGCTCGCCGAGCGGTCGCCCGACATGTGGCGGTACCGCGAGCTGCTCCCCGTGCGCCATGCCACCAACATCGTGTCGCTCGGCGAGATGACGACGCCGCTCATCAGCGCGCCGGAGAGTGCGCGCGCATCGGGCGGGCGCGGCGATCTGCTGGTCAAGGACGAGGGCCGCCTGCCGACGGGCTCGTTCAAGGCGCGCGGCCTCTGCGTCGCGGTGTCGAAAGCCAAGGAGTTCGGCGTCAGCCGCATTGCCATGCCGACGGCGGGGAACGCGGGCGCGGCGCTCGCGGCCTACTGCAGCCGCGCCGGCATCGAGTCGATCGTCTTCTGCCCTGACGATGCGCCGGAGACGACGATCTCCGAGATCGCGCTGCAGGGCGCGCGCGTGTTCCGCGTCAACGGCAACATCACGGAGATCGGCCCGATCGTCGAGAACGGCAAGGAGACGGCCGGCTGGTTCAGCCTCTCGACGCTCAAGGAGCCCTATCGGGTCGAGGGCAAGAAGACCATGGGGCTGGAGCTGGCCGAGCAGCTCGGTTGGGACGTGCCGGACGTCATTTTCTACCCGACGGGCGGTGGCACGGGCCTGATCGGCATGTGGAAGGCGTTCGCGGAGATGGAGGCGATCGGCTGGATCGGCGCCAAGCGGCCGCGGATGGTGGCGGTGCAGTCGGCGACGTGCGGGCCGATCGCGCGCGCGTTCGAGGCGGGCCGCGAGACGGCGGAGCCGGTGGTCGGCGGGCATACGAACGTGCCGGGCCTGCGCGTGCCGTGGACGATCGGCGATTTCATGATCCTGCGCGTGCTGAAGGAGAGCAACGGCTTCGCGATCACGATCGAGGATGACGAGGTCGAGCCGGCACGGGCGGAGATGGCGGCGCGCGATGGCGTGCACCTCTGTCCCGAGGGGGCGGCGACGTTCGTCGCGTACCGGAAGGCGCTGAAGCATGGGCGCATCCGGGCCGAAGATCGCTGCGTTCTGTTCAACTGCGCGTCCGGCCTCAAGTACGCGATGCCGCCCGTCACGGCGCGGCTGGATCGTCTGAAGCCGATCGACTACGCCAAGCTGGTGAGTGCGCCATAAGCGCACTCAGCGGTCTTTCAGAAAGCCGCGCGCGGAGAATGAGCCGGGGGTGGCCCCGAGCCATTTGCCCCTCCTCTCGCTTCCCGCTAATCTCTCGGTGCAGTGCAGCATCGCCGAGCCCCCGAATGTCCACCCACCACGAGCGCGCCGCAGTTCACCGGGCCCTGGAGCGCTGGGCCGCCGGCGATCTCGAGGGCGCGCTCGCGCAATTCTCCGAGGACATTCTCTACATCGTGAATGTCGATGGTCTCGCGGTGCCGTTCGTGGCGAGCTCGCTCGGCAAGGAGGACCTCCGCCAGCGCCTGCAGCTCATCAAGGCCACGTTCTACGAGGACAAATTCGAGCCCGAGAGCGTCATTCACGAGGCGGACTACAGCCGCGCGATCGTGAATGTCGAGAACAGGCACAGGGCGACGGGCGAGCGTCTCTGCGTGCGCCTGCGCCTGCGCTACTGGGTCGAGGATGGCCTGATCGTGCGGGCGGAGGAGCACCTCGACGCCCAGTACATCGAGGCCTTCCAGCGCTTTGTCTTCCACATGGAGAATGCGGCCGCCCGCAGCGTCTGAGCGCCGCTCCCGAGAAGATCCTCCAAATTCGGAACATCTGTCGGCGTCCGTCGTTACCCCTGCAAGGGTCCCTTGGCGGAGGGTGCTGCGTTCTGCGTCATGCAGTGCGCGGATCGAGGTGCACCTGAACGTTCGATTTTTGAACACACTCAAGTGCTTTGTTCAGCATCTTCAAGACGGGACGGGCAGGCGAGGTGCAGGCGCGCTTAAGCTGATCATCCAGGCTCGGAGCATCTGCGGCCGGCGGACGTCTTTTCGTCTGGACTGCCCGCCGAGATCCGAGACGCCCCCGTAGACGTCCCTTCGTAGGAACTAGAAAAGGAGAAGCTCGTTGCGTTTCATGAACTTGAAGATCGCCGCGCTGGCGATCGGCCTTGGCGTGCTTGGCAGCGTGCCGGCCTCGGCTGCGGTGGTCCCGGCGCCATCGCATATCTCGAAGACGAGCGCTGTGATCAACACCGCGGCTCTCGGCTCGGTCGGCGCAGCCGGCCAGAACCTCGCGACGAGTAACGTCGAGCAGGTGCGTCGTCGCGGTGGCTACCGCGGTGGCTACTATGGCGGCCGTCGCCATTACCGCGGCGGTGGCCGCTGGATCGGTCCGGCGATCATCGCCGGGACGGCAGCGCTGATCATCGGCGGCGGCATTGCGCAGTCGCGCGCCGCCTACGGCGACCGCTGGCAGATGTGCGCCGACCGGTACGCGTCCTTTAGCTGGGACGACGGCACCTTCCAGCCCTTCGACGGGCCGCGCCGCGTTTGCCCCTATCTGGTGCGATAACTGATCGATTATGGGCGTGGCCGCTGCATCCGACCGGTGCGGCGGCCATTCTCATTTCGCGCGCCAGATGCGAGCTAAAGCAATTCGGAAGTACCTTCAGCCACTTGGTCCGCCTGGCCGCGCCTCGTGGGAATAGCGGGTTGTTCGGGCGTGCGTTCCCATTAAAGTCTGCTGGGAAAGCGCGAAGGACCCCACTCTTTCCCATGCCTGCCGACGACGAACGATCCGCATTCCACAATGCGCTCCTCGCCTGGGCCGCCGGTGATCTCGAGCACGTGCTGGCGCTCCTCGCGGAGGACGTCGTCTACGTCGTCAATGTCGACGGAACGAAGGTGCCTTACGCCTCGAGCGCGACCGGTCGCGAGGACGTCCGGCGGCGGTTCGAGTTGTTGCTCGATACCTTCGTCGTCGATTCCTACACGGTCGAGAGCCTCGTCCACGAGCCGGACTTCAGTCGCGCGGCCGTCGTCGGCAACTACACGCACAAGGCGACGGGCGAGCGCATCCGGCTGCGGTTTCGTATGCGCGGCTGGGTCGAGAACGGCCTGCTGACGCGCGTGGAAGAGCTCCATGATGCCGCATACGTCGAGGCCTTCGCACGCCTTGTCGAGCATCTGCAGGCGCGTCTCTCGTCGCAGTCGCCGGATTGCTGAGGTGGCGCCTGCGTGGCGCGCTCGCAACGGTCGCGGGAGAAACTGATATTCCGACATTTTGCTTCCCGGCTTTCGCGGCATGCTGATGCGCGATCTGATTCGCGTCAGCGCATTCCACACGGGAGGCAATTATGAGGAAGCTTCACTGGATTGCATTTGCGGCAACGGCGGCCGTTCTGGTCGTTGGCAGTTCGGTCGGGATGCGCGTCGAAGCCAAGCCGACGTGCGTGCGCGCGGGCGGTACGGCGACCATGGTCACCGAGGATCTCGCGAAGTACATGGCGACGGCCGCGCTCAACAACTCGATCAGCAACATGGGCGCGAAGGCGGTCGGCAAGGTCTCCATGACCTGCGGCATGAACATGGGCCTGCCGAGCTGCACGGCGCGCCAGAAAGCCTGCAAGTCGTAACGGGTTTCTCCCGCGGCGACCCGAGCTACGCTTCGCGCAGCAACGCCTCGAGATGCTCGAGGCGATCGGCTTCGCGTGCCGGCTTGTCCCAGCGAATGCGGTGAATGCGGGGAAAGCGCATCGCGACGCCCGAGCGGTGGCGCGTCGAGCGGTTCAGGCCCTCGAAGGCGATTTCCAGCACGACGCCGGCATCGCGCGTGTGCACGACCTCGCGCACGGGGCCGAAGCGGTTCGTCGTGTTCTTGCGCACGAACCGGTCGAGTGCGGCGAGCTCCTCGTCCGTAATGCCCGAGTAGGCCTTGCCCACGGGCACCAGCTCGTCGATGCCGTTCTCGCCCTGCCGCCAGAGGCCGAAAGTGTAGTCCGAATAGAAGGACGAGCGCTTTCCGTGGCCGCGCTGGGCGTACATCATCACGGCATCGACCGTGTAGGCATCGCGCTTCCACTTGAACCACGGGCCTTTGGGGCGGCCGGGCACGTACGTGCTGTCGCGGCGCTTGAGCATGATGCCTTCGACGGCCTCGGCGTCTTTGCTCGCGCCAGCGGAGGCGGGTGACGCGCGCGCGGACGTGAGCGCGTCCCAATTGGCGAAATGCACAATCGGCGAGAGGTCAATGCGCTCGTGGTCGAGCTTCGCGACGAGTGCTTCGAGGCGCGCGCGCCGCTCGATGAATGTGAGGCCGCGAATGTCCTCGCCATGATCTACGAGCAGATCATAGGCGCGGATGTGCGCGGGGAAGTCCGTCAGCAACTTCGCCGAGATGGCTTTGCGGTTGAGGCGCTGCTGGAGCACGTTGAAGCTTTGCACCCGGCCTTCGCGCAGGATGAGAAGCTCGCCGTCGAGCGCGCCTTCGAACCGGATGGCATCGACGACATCGGGGAAGGCAGCAGACACATCCTCGCCCGTGCGCGAATAGAGGCGCGCGACGCGGCGCCCGTGGCTGTCACGTCCGCCGACGGCTTGCACGCGAATACCATCCCATTTCCATTCGGCGGCGAAGTCGGCGGCATCGAGTGCCTCGTGCCAGTTCCCGACATCCTCCAGCGGATGCGAGAGCATGGGCGGATGAAAGGGCGCGGGATTGACCGTGTCGGGCTTCGGCCCCGCGCCCTCGGCCCAGGCGAAGAGATCGAGATAGGGGGGCGTGAGGCCATGCCAGACGAGCTCGATCTCGTTGGGTTCCAGCGTGCCGAGCCGCGCAACGGCGGTCTTCGCGAGGCGCGCCGAGGCACCAATGCGCATGGCGCCCGTTATGAGCTTCAAAAGTGCCCAGCGGCCGGTCTCGTCGAGCGCATCGAGCCAGCCCGCGAGGCGCCGCGGCAAATCGGCCTTGGTCGTCTCGTTCAGGCCGGCGACGATGTCGGAAAGGTGCGGGATCTCGTTGGCGCCGCCTTCAGCGGGCCACATGAGCGCGACGGTCTCGGCGAGGTCGCCGACGTAGTCATAGGAGAGCGCGAACAGGACGGGATCCGTGCGCTCCTCGATGAGGCCTTTAATGAGCCCAGGCTTCGCGTGACGGAAGGAAAGCGCGCCGGTCAATGCCGCCAGCGCCCAGCCGCGCTCGGGATCGGGTGTCTCGCGGAAGTAGTCCGTCATGAGGCGCAGCTTGGCATTGCGGCGCGGCTCATAGCCGAGGCGATCGATGAGCGCGGCAAAGCGGTTCATGCAGCCTCGCCTTCTTCATCGCCATAGCCGATGAGTCGCAGCGGCCGCGCGCGGATACCTTGCGTCTCGCACCAGTGCACGAGCGCCTCCTCGGCGCCGTGTGTGACCCACACTTCTTCCGCGCCCGTCTCGCGGATCGTGCGACCGAGGTCGTCCCAGTCGGCATGATCGGACACGACGAGCGGCAGCTCGACGCCCTTTTGCTTGGCGCGGGCGCGCACGCGCATCCAGCCGGAGGCAAAGGCGGTGACCGGATCGGGAAATTTGCGCGACCATGCTTCCTGCATGGCACTCGGCGGGCAGATGACGATCGCGCCGCCGAGGTTCTTGCGATCATCGAGTGCGACGAGACGGATATCGCCAAGCGCGATGTGGCGCGATCGGTAGAACTCTGTGAGGCGTGCAATGGCGCCGTGAATGTAGATCGGCTTGTCGTAGCCGGCGTCATGGATGAGCGCCATGAGCCGCTGCGCCTTGCCGAGCGGGTAGGCGCCGACGAGGTGCGCGCGCTCGGGAAAGAGCGCCACGCTTTCGAGAAGCTTTGCAACTTCGTGCTCGGTTGGCGGATGGCGAAAGACCGGGAGACCGAAGGTCGCCTCGCTGATGAAGAGATTGCAGCGGATCACCTCGAACGTGCCGGCCGTGCGGTCGGGAAGGCGCTTGTAGTCGCCCGAAACAACTGCGCGGAAACCCCGCCACGCGAGGCAGATCTGCGCCGAGCCGAGCACGTGGCCGGCCGGATGAAAGGAGATCTCGACGCCGTTGATGTTCACCGTCTCGCCGAAGGCGACCGGCTGGCGCTGCTCCGTGAAGTCATCGCCATAGCGCACGGCCATGATGCCGAGCGTTTCCGCAGTGGCCATGACGGCGCCGTGGCCTGCGCGCGCGTGATCGGAGTGTCCGTGCGTGATGAGCGCACGCGGCACCGGCCGCATGGGGTCGATATAGACGTCCGCGGGTGGGCAGTAGAGGCCTTGCGGCGTCGGGCAGATGAGCTCCTCGGGGCGCATGGATCGGAATCTGGGGGCGCGGCGTTGTGAGATCAACGCGTAAGCAGTTCATTCACCATGCTGCTGCGCCCTTCCGTAACTTTCGGCCGTTATTCTGGCGGACGCAATACGTGTGGAGCGTACCATGCCACGGCAACTCGAGAGCTTCTACGGTCCCATTCTGGCCTGCGCCGGTTTCGGCGTCTGGGCGCTCTTTTCGCTCATGCCAGTCATGGCGGGCGGTGGCGTCCGCGAAGGCTGGGACATGGCGCCGTATTGGATTGTCGGCGTTCCGCTGCTGCTGACCTTGCACGGGCTAGCCGGCGCGCTCACGGAGGATGGCGCGTGGCGCCTGCCGCTCTGGGCGATCGGCGGCCACATTGCCGGCATGATGCTCATTCACCCGACGGGCGCCGGGCTCGGGCTCCTGCCCATGGCGCTCTTCCTGATCGGGATCCCGATGTACGTGATCCTGCTCCTGGCAACGCTCACGGGCCGCATTCTTGCGCGCTTTGTCGGATCGACCTGACGGCGCCTTTCCTCACATCTCGATCACGACCTTGCCGAAGTGCCCCGCGGCCTGCATGGCATGATAGGCCGCGCGTGCATCGGCAAAGGCGAACGTCTTGTCGATGACCGGCTTCAGCCCATGCAGCGCGATGGCGCGGTTCATGTCGAGGAACATGCGCCGCGAGCCGACGTAGATGCCCTGCAGGCGGATCGACTTGCGCATGACCGTCGCGGGATCGATCTGCCCGCCTGTGAGCACACCGATGAGGCTGATCGTTCCCGCAACGCGCGTCGTGCTGATCGTGCGCGGCAGCGTGCCCGCACCACCCACCTCGACTGTGAGATCGACGCCCTTGCCGTCGGTGGCTTCAAGCACCGCATTTTCCCAATCGGGCTTCTGGCGATAGTTGATCGTGAGCGAGGCGCCGAGCGCGCGAGCGCGTGCGAGCTTTTCCTCGCTCGACGAGGTGATGATCGTGCGCGCGCCCATCATGTGCGCGAACTGCAGCGCGAAGATCGAGACGCCGCCCGTGCCGAGCAGCAGCACGGTATCGCCAGCCTTCACGCGGCCGACCTCGACAATGGCATTCCAAGCGGTAAGTGCCGCACAGGGGAGCGTCGCACCTTCAGCGTACGAGAAGTGTGCCGGCAAGGGCACGACGCCATCGGCGTTGAGATTCACTTCCTCGGCGAGCACGCCGTCGATGGCGCCGCCGAGTGCGCTGTTCATGGCCTCTATGGAGCAGGGGCCGTCGATCCAGCGCTGGAAGAAGCAGGAGGCCACGCGGTCACCGGGCTTGAAGGCTGAGACCCCGGCGCCGACGGCGATCACCTCACCCGCGCCATCCGAGTTCGGAATGCGCGGATAGGGGAGCTTGCGCGCGACCGGATCGCGAATGGTGCCAAGATCGCGAAAGTTGATCGAGTTGGCCTTCATGCGCACGCGCACCTCGCCAGGCCCCGGCGCGCTCGGCGCCACATCGGCGAGCTTCAGGGCATCGATGCCGCCATCGGAGACGATCTGCCAGGCTTTCATGTCGTTCCTCCCTGGATTTCTTCTTATCGGGGTGTTTCGGGCACGATCTCGATGCGGGAGACGGGCTTTCCCGTCTGCAGATCGAGGACAACGATGCCGCTGCCGCCGGGGCTCTCATAGTGCACGGCGAGCCGCTGCCCCGCGAGCGAGATGTGCCGCACGCTCGCGCCGGGCGGCAGGGCGAGGCGCGCCGTATCGCGGATCGGCTGGGAAACTGTTGTCGCCGTCCCTGTATCGCTGCTGCGATTGACGAGATAGACAATGCGCGCGATGACCGTGATGAACCCGAGCACCAGAATGACGCCCATGGCGATGACGGCGACCCGAAGCATCTTGATCTGGCGCTCGCCGAGCACGATGCCCGTCATCTTTCCGTCAGTCTGCTCAGGTCCGGCGCTGTCGTCGCGCATTCATGCACTCCTGGCCGCGCTGTCGGCCGCTCTGGTGTTCGCCCGCTGACATGACCGCCCCGGAAGACATCCGCACGATCGAGATCACCGAGGCCGACGTCGGCCAGAGGCTCGATCGCGTGCTCGGCAGTCATATTGCTGAGCTTTCGCGTGCGCGCCTGCAGGCTCTCATCAAGCAAGGCCGCGTGACGGGCGCGCGCGGGACGATAGAAGAGCCCGGCCTGAGGGTCAAACCGGGCGAGCGCTACGTCGTCGCCGTGCCACCGCCGGAGCCCGCAGAACCGCAGCCGGAATATACGAGCCTCGCCATCGTTCATGAGGATGGCGACCTCATTGTCGTCGACAAGCCCGCCGGCATGGTCGTCCACCCGGCGCCCGGTCATGCCGGCGGGACCTTGGTCAACGCGCTCATCGCGCATTGCGGCGACAGCCTCTCGGGGATCGGTGGCGTGCGCCGGCCGGGGATCGTACATCGCCTCGACAAGGACACGAGCGGTCTGCTGGTCGTCGCGAAGTCGGATGCCGCGCACCGCGGGCTTTCCGAGCAGTTCGCTGCGCACGGCAGTGACGGGCGGCTCTCGCGCCGCTACGTGGCGCTCGTCTGGGGGGCGCCGGATCGGCCGCGTGGTGCCATCGACGCGCCGATCGCAAGGAGCCGGCACAATCGCACGCGCATGGCCATCTCGCAGGGGCCTACCGCGCGTCATGCCGTGACGCACTACGGCGTGCTCGAAATCTTCCGCGATGAGAGCGGCACGCCGATCGCGAGCCTCATCGAGCTGGAGCTGGAGACCGGCCGCACGCACCAGATCCGCGTGCACCTCGCACACATGGGTCATCCCGTGCTCGGCGACCCGGTCTATGGCAGCGGCTTCAAGTCGAGCTCGAAGCGGCTAAACGAGAAGGCGCAGAAGGCCCTCGCGGAGCTCGATCGGCAGGCGCTGCACGCGGCAGGCCTCGGCTTCGAGCATCCGGTGACGGGAAAGCGCCTCAGCTTCGAGAGCCCGCTGCCCGCGGATTTTTCTGCAGTGCTCGAAGCGCTGCGCGGGCCGACAGCCAAAAAGCCGGCACCGCGGAAAGGCCGATCAAAATGAGCGCGTCAGAATGAGCTCATGGGCTCATTGAGGAAGGCGATCTCTTCCGGCGTCGACTCGCGTCCGAGCGCGCCATTGCGATGCGGGAAACGGCCGAAGCGGTCGATGATCACTTTGTGGGCCATCGCGTACTTGTCGTACTTGGGATCGCCGAGCTGCGCGAACAGCGCCACCGAATGCTGCTGATCGGCGGCATTCTCGCTGTGCTCGAAGGGCAGGTAGACGAAAATGCGCTCGCGCTTGCTCATGGCCTGGTCGAGGCCGCCGGCGACTGCCGTGCGCGCAAGGCGCCGGGCGGTCGGATCGGTCGCGAAGGCCTTCGCACTGCCGCGGAAGAGATTGCGCGAGAACTGGTCGAAGACGATGATCGCGGCCAGCAACTCTCGCGGCGCCTCCGCGCGGATCGCGTCCTGATTGGCCGCAAGCTTCTCATGCACGGCGCTGAAGCGCGCGGCGATCGTGGCGTCGATGCCGTCGTTCTTCTCGAAACACTGTTCGAGCGTGAGATCTTCGAGCCAGTAGCGGAGCACGTCCGCAACCCAGGCCGGTTCGCCGGCGGGCGCCGGCAGCGCAAGGACCGACATCAGGCTTTCAGCGCCTCGAGTCGCTCCTTGGGGGCGGGGGTGAGGTTCACACTCTCGCCGCAGCCGCAGGCGCTCGACTGGTTCGGGTTATTGAACACGAACTGAGCCGAGAGCTTGTCGATCTTGTAGTCCATCTCGGTGCCGAGGAGGTACAACACGGCCTGCGGATCGATGATCACGCGGGCGCCGTCCTGCTCGACGACCTCGTCGAACTTCCCGACGCTGTCGGCCCATTCCATGGTGTATTCCATGCCGGCGCAGCCGCCCTTTTTCACGCCGATCTTGAGGCCGGCGACGGACGGGCCCTTGCTGGCCATGATCGACTTGACGCGCTGGGCAGCGGCGTCCGTCAGGGTCAGAACCTTGGGCCGTAGGCGGGGAGTGCTCATGCAACGCTCTCCATGGTGCGGGTTCAAGGCCCGCGCATGTGGCTGATTTGGGTATGTCCCAGATACCACGAAAATGGGGTCTCAGGCGAGGCTTGGCAAGCGGGCTGGGGAATTCGTCAGACCTCAGACGGGATCGCGCATGGCGAGGCGTCGGCGGAACCACAGGGCTGTCAGCGGCAGCAGAATGGCCGCAGCCAGGTAAACCGGTGGCGCGCCGACGTGGTCGACAAAGGGGGCCGCGAGCGCCACGCCGATGGACTGGCCGATGAAAAGGAAGAAGGCGAACAGCGAGACTGCCAAGCCACGCGCCTCGGGGGCCATCTGGGTGGCGTTCGTCTGCAGGGTGTTGTGGAACATGTAGAAGCCGAGGCCGAGCAGCACCATGGCCGGGATTGCCACGCCGATCGAGGGAGCGACCGCCAGAAGCACGAACCCCGCAGCAATGATCGCACCGCCGAGCGTCACGAGGCCGCGCTCGTCGAGCCGGGAGAGCAGCCAGCGGGCGCTGAACGAGTAGCTGAGCGCGCCCGCGCCGAAGACCGCGAGTACGAGGCCCGAGACCGCAAAGCTCGCGCCCAGCCGATGGACGAGGTCGGCGCCGACATAGGCAAAGGCGCCGTACATCGCGAACGCCTCCAGAAAGACGGCGACGAGCATCACGCGCACGAACGGGCGGCGAAGGATGAGACGCGCGCCGTTGATCATCGCGGGAAAGCTGTTCGCGCCGGGCGCCCCCACGGGCTGAGCCCCAGGATTGAGCTTGAGCTCGGCGAGCATCGCGATGCCGGCAATGAGATGGACCGCGCCGACAACGACGAAGACAGTGCGCCATCCGAACTCGGCACCGATGTAGCCGCCGGCGGCCTGCGAGAGCACGATCCCGGTGAACTGGGCCGTAAGGAAGCGGGCGAGCACGGCCTGGCGGCGCTCGAAGGGAATGGCATCGCCGATCCAGGCAAAGGCGAGCGGGATGACCGCCGAGCTCATCGCGCCCGCGGCAAACCGGGCGATGGTGAGATCGCTCAGCGACGCCGCGAACGCAGCCGACGTGGTCGCCAGGCCGGCCGCGAGAGAGAGGATGCCCGCAATGCGGTACTTGCCGAAGCGGTCGCCGACCGGCCCGAACGCGAGCTGGAAAAGGCCGTAGCCAACAGTGAATGCCGTGACGATGATCGCGGCTCTCCCGATCGTCGTCGAGAAGCCTGCGGCAACCTGCGCCAGCAGCGGATCGCTGATCCGGATGTTGAGCGCGCCGGCAAAAGCGGCGAGCGCGAGCAGGAGGATCGTGCGCAGCGGTGGCTCCGCGCGCGCTTGTTTCGGCGCGCTCATACTCTGGCTGTACCCCTGGATGCGCCGGGCTCGTTCACGGCGGCGACGCCGATGAGGACCGCCGTCAACCCGATCGCGATCGAGGCCGTGAAGGGCTCGCCGAGCAGGAAGCAGCCGATCACGACGCCGAAGGCGGCCTTGAGGAAGCTCACCGTCGATGTGCCAAGCGACCCGAGCGTGCGGATCAAGCGGAAGTAGATCGTGACGCCCAGACCATTGCAGAGAATGCCGCTTGCGGCTGTTGCCATCATCGAGCGGGCCGAAGGATCGATCAGGAGCGGACGCTCGGCGATGAAGGCGAGGATGGTCATGAGGATGGCGGAGCAGGTGACGGTCGCGGCCGCCGCCGCGACGGGAGAGATGGTCGTAAAACGGCGCCCGAAGAGCGTCGCGCTCGCGTAGCCGAGGGTTGCACTCATGATCACGAGCTGGCCCGCAAAGCCGCGGTCGAGCCCCTCGAGCGCGCCAAAGCCGATCACCGTGACGACACCGCCGAGGCCGATCGCGAGCCCGAGAAAGCGCTTCGGTCCGATGCTCTCCTGGCGTGTGTAGAGGAGCGTGATGATCGTCACCACGATCGGTGACGTCGAGTTCAGGATCGCAGCGAGCGCGCTGTCGACGTACTGTTGCCCCCACGCGATCAGCACGCTTGGCCCGGCGCTGGTCAGCACCCCCTGGATCGTGAAGTCGCGCCAGATGCGCGGGGCCGTGGGCACTCGCACGCCCTGCGCAATGACGATCGCCCATATGAAGACCGCCGCGATGGTGAGGCGGATCGCGACCCCGGTCACGGGCGGCAGCGTTTCGAGCTGGATTTTGGTGAGGCCGAACTGGGCGCCCCACAAAAGACCGACGGCCGCGAGAAAGAACAGCTCGACGGGCAGGCGTATCGCGCGCTCGGACGTCTCGACGGTCATTGAGGCCTTGGAATCCCCGGCGGTCGGCCCGGTGTCGGGCCGGTCTCATGGCTACAGTGCGGGGCGGCATCTTGTCGAGGTGCGCGGATCGGCCAATTGTGCGCGCCTGGGCTGAGCGTGGCGCCGGTCGCATTATCGGGTATAGGCTCTGCAGCTCGGAGAAGTGGCTGCCAGCGAGGTAACCCATGTACGCGATGCTCGAGAAGCTGGCCTTTGCCGTGATCGTCCTGATCGCCTTCGTCGTCACCGGACCGCTCGGCGCCAGAGCCGACGAGCTTTTCACGCGCTCCAAGGCCGGCAGCTTCGAGGACGTGAAGTTCGATCTGACCAACGCGATTATCGAGCGCGGCCTCGTCGTCGATCACACCGGCTTCATCGGCCAGATGCTCGAGCGTACCGGGGCCGACGTCGGCTCGACGAAACAGCTCTATCGCCAGGCCGAGTACCTGGTTTTCTGCTCGGCGAAGCTCTCGCGCCAGATGATGGAAGCCGATCCCGCCAATATCGGCTTCTGTCCCTATGTGATCTTCATCTACGAGCGCGTCGACAAGCCCGGCGAGATCGTCGTTGGCTTCCGCGAGCCGCCTCAGCGCGGCGGCAGCGAGTCTCAAAGGGCGCTCGCCGCCATCGCCACGCTGCTCAAGGACATCGTCGGCGACGCTGTCAAATAGCGGCGCGCTCAGCGCGGCGCTATCCTACGAGTTGCGTTCGGGCTGGGAGGTCTTCGGCTACGCACAGCCCGGCATCGCCGCCTATGCGGGTATGCGTCTGACGCTTGGCGGTGAAGCTGGCGGCCTCAAGTCCCAGGGCCTGGGCTCCGGATCGCCACACTCGGGAGTGGCGTCGAGCCGCTTCCGCATTCCTCCAGGAAGCTCTCGAACAGGGTGGTCGTTTTCCGAGTTTGGGGATTGCTGGAAGGAGCGTTCCGGGCTGGATCGCGCTGGGCTTCCAGGCCGGACCTTTCCGTTGTCCTGCGCCGCGCCCGAGGTGCGACGGGTGAACGCTTGTCATGCCTGATGGCTTGCTCTAGGAGGTTGGCCCGACATGCTCATGGGGATCTGATGGACGCGGCGTTGGCGCTTTGGCCGCTGGGTCGAGCGCTTCATCGGGAAATCACGCTCGCGAGTGTGGCTCTGCTGAAAACGTGCCGGGCTGGCCGAACGGCTTGGCCCTGATTAACTATGCGTCTGTGAGGAGCCGCTGAGGCCCGACCGGCGCCGGGAAGCCATCATGACGTACATCGTCAACGAGAACTGCATTAAGTGCAAGTTCACCGACTGTGTCGAGGTCTGCCCCGTCGACTGCTTCTACGAGGGCGAGAACATGCTCGTCATCCACCCTGACGAGTGTATCGACTGCGGGGTGTGCGAGCCTGAATGCCCTGTCGAGGCCATTAAGCCGGACACTGAACCCGGTTTAGATCGATGGCTCGAGCTCAACCGAGAATATGCGGACAAGTGGCCGAACATAACGGCCAAGAAGGCCGCCCCGGCCGACGCGGACAACTTCCGCGATGAACAGAACAAGTTCGAGAAATACTTCAATCCTGAGCCGGGAGAAGGTGACTGAACAGCCGATAGTCACCGACCCGCGCAGAGTAACGATCCAAAGAATTTCGAATACTGCTGTACTGTCCGCTTAAGCATTCGGACAGGCTATGCCCGGGAACTTTCTCCCGGACCGCTTCTTTTTGCATGAAAAATGTGTTACAAGATCCGTGGAGGCAGAAGTCCAACTTCCGGAGTTCGGATCAGTGGCCGGCATTCAGGCTGAGCGGGAGCGGTTTGCGTGAACAGTCGCCTGATCATTGGCGCCTCCATCGGCCGAGAAGCTGCTTGCGCCGCGCGTGACGCGCCGGCGGAGAGGCGCGGCGAAGAACTCTTCTTCCACTACCAACGGGTGGGGTTGCTGACATAGCAGCTCCTGTTTCGGGATGACGCATTAGGCTGCCGCGGCAGGGCATGGCCTGTCGCACGACGTTTGCGGGCATGTAGCGGGGGCCGCAACCCAAGTGTGTGCCGGGGCAGCGTCTCGTAGAATGTGAATGGTCGCGGAGTGAGATGTAGCGATGGCGCAGAGCAAGAAATCCCCGGCGAAGTCTGCATCTAAGCCGGCCGTGCCCCGTAAGCCGGACAAGGCCGTCCAGGCCAAGAAGGCCGTTGCGAAGCCTGCCCCGAGCAAGCCCGCGGCCACCAAGACCGTGAAATCTGGTCCCGCTGCGGCGAAGGTTCAGACGCCGGCCAAGGTGCTGGCCAAGACCAAGACCAAAACCCAGGCAAAGGCCGTCGCCGCGGCCGCGCCCAAGACGAAAGCCAAAGCCGACGTGACCGCTGTCCAGAAGAAACCGACCGCCGACAAGACGCCCGCCACCAAAGCTGCGACGCCCAAGTCTGCTCAGGTCAAGCCTGCTGAGGTGAAGTCCGGGGCGGCGAAGCCTGCTGCCGTCGCGAAGACGCCCATCACGGCCCAGAAGGCTGCGGCTCAGGCGATGCTCGCTGCGCGCGCCAAGTCTGCGGCGGCGCCGGCGGCCCGCGCCATGCCGGCAGCGGTGCACAAGCCGGCGGCCCGCATGATGACGGCGCCGTCCATGCCTGTGCTGCCGGCCCAGCCGCCAATGCCCCGGGCTGCGGCTGCGAACCCCAAGGAAGTGGCGGCCAAGGCTGCCGAGGCGCGCCGCCAGCAGATGCTCGCTCAGCCGAAGAAGCCGGTGAACTCGCGCCATGGCTTCAAGATCGGCGAGTCGATCGTTTATCCGGCCCACGGCGTCGGCCAGATCGTCGGGATCGAGGAGCAGGAGATCGCGGGCATGTCCCTCGAGCTGTTCGTGATCCAGATCGAGAAGGACAAGCTGACCCTGCGCGTGCCGACGGCGCGCCTCGAGGCGGCCGGCATCCG
This sequence comes from Hyphomicrobium sp. CS1BSMeth3, assembly GCF_900117415.1. Taxonomy (GTDB): domain Bacteria; phylum Pseudomonadota; class Alphaproteobacteria; order Rhizobiales; family Hyphomicrobiaceae. Next base: position 40,296 of record NZ_FPEI01000004.1, on the reverse strand, counting down.
CAAGCTCGCCGAGGACAACATCGTCTCGCGGGCCATGGAGACGCTCAAGGGCCGCGCGCGCATCAAGCGGACCATGTGGAGCCGCCGGGCGCAGGAGTACGAGGCCAAGATCAACTCGGGTGATCTGATCGCGATCGCCGAGGTGGTTCGCGACCTCTATCGCTCCGAGACGCAGCCCGAGCAGTCCTACTCGGAGCGTCAGCTCTATGAGTCCGCGCTCGATCGCATGGCACGTGAGATCGCCGTCGTCGACAAGCTCGACGAGCGCACGGCCATGCAGCGCATCACGGACGTCCTCTCGCGTAGCGCCCGCGGGCGCCGCTCGAGCGAGGAGGGTGCCGGCGATACGCAGGCCGCCTGAAGGCCCGCTTCGCACGCATCAAGAATACGAAAGCCCGGCAGCGCAAGCTGTGACCGGGCTTTCTGCTGTCCGATCGGTCGCACCGGGCCGATCAGCCCTTGCCGGGCTGGCGCTCGATCTTTCTTGCCCATTCGTTGGCCCACGCCGTCAGCGGCAGCAAGTGCTGTACGAGTTCCCGCCCGGTCTCGGTCAGATGATAGCCGTCCGGCCCCAGGGCGACGACGCCGGCGCGCTTCAGCTCGCCGAGCCGCGTATTGAGCACGCTTGGATTGGTGTCCGCCGCCGCCTGCAGCGGGCGAAACTTGAGCTCAGTCTTGGACAGCTCCCAAAGGATGCGAAGCGCCATGCGTCGACCGAGAAGATCCAGCAGGGCCATGACGGGCTGGCCGGTCTTCGAGCCGCGGACCGGCGCGCCTGGGAGCGGCGTCTTCATGCTATTGATTCCGTAGCGAGCAGGTGTATGCTATGCTTTGTGTAGCAAGAAAGGATTACCGATGTCTGCTCGGATCAGCCCTGCCGAACCGCCCTATCCGCAGGATATTCAGGCGCGCCTCGACAAAGTGATGCCGTCGGGCGTGCCGCCGCTCACGCTCTTCAGGATGCTTGCGCGGGATACCCGGCTCTTCGAGCGGTTCATGGGCGGTGGGCTGCTGGACAAGGGCCATCTTGCACTCCGCCAGCGCGAGATCGTCATCGACCGTGTCTCGGCGCGGTGTGGATCGGAGTACGAGTGGGGTGTCCATATCGCGTTCTTCGGCGAGCGGGCGGGCTTCAGCCCCGATCAGGTCTGCTCGCTGGTTCATGGCAGTGCCGAGGATGCCTGCTGGCAGGAAGAGGCCGAGCGCGCCCTCATCCGCGTCTGTGACGCGCTCCACGAGCGAGCGACGATCGACGAGCCGCTATGGACGGCCTTCTCGGGGCATTTTTCGGATGCGGCGTGCCTCGAGGTGCTCATGCTCGCCGGCTTCTACCGCACGGTTTCCTACCTCACGAACGCCACGGCCTTGCCGCTCGAGCCTTACGGGGGGCGATTTCCGCAAGCAAGCTGAGCCGTCACGCGCTCGCTATTCCGCGGCCTACTCCGCCGCCTCCGCGCGCGGGGAGAACTTCGCCCCCTTCTTCGGCTTGAAGCCGATGCCGATGTCACGCACAGGTGTGCCGGCGCGCTTCTGCGCCTCTGACATCGTGCGCCTGAGATCCGCGAAGTAGGGGAGGTGCTCGACCTCGATGGCGTGGCGGGGCGTATCCTTGAAGTTCGTGCGCACCCACGACTTCCGCTGGTCGATCTCGGCCAGCATGTCGGCCTTGCTCGGGAAAGCGGCGCGGCCCGCTTCGTGCTCGCGGATCCAGCGCGTCTGGCCTTCGCAGATCCAGTTGAGCGCCGTATCCGAGTTGAAGAAGGCGAGGAAATAGAGCCCGCGCCAGTCGGGCGGCACGAGCCGCATGTAGAGGTCTAGCCCGTTGTCCTTGATTGCCAGAATTTCCGGCGGCACGAAATCGAGATCGATTTCGTAGCCCGTTGCCGCGATCAGCGTATCGAACTCCTCGGCCGTGCCATCGACGAAGTGCAGCGTCTTGCCCTCGATGCGCTCGATGCCCTGCTTCACGATCACGCGGCGGTAGTGGATGTGGTTGACGATGTTGGCATTCGACGTAGCGTGCACGCGCTTGGACGTCTCGGGAAAGCCCAAGCGCTTCATGTCGCCCTGGATGATATAGACGAGCGCCTTCAGCACGCGATTGCGGACGGCCGCGGGAATCCACGGCTTGTAGAAGGGCTGGATCGTATCCCAGAAGGGCCGCCCGAAAGCGAGCTTCGGAATGATCAGCGCGCTCGAGCGCGCGATGAGGACAGTGCGCTCCGCACCAACGGCGAGGTCGCTCGCGATGTCGAGTGCGCTGTTGCCGACGCCGACCACGCACACGCGCTTCCTCACGAAAGGCGCCGGCTCCTTGTAGTCGTGCGAGTGCAGGTACTCACCCTTGAAACCGTCGCGGAACATGGCCACTTCGAGCGGCTTCGTGAGATGTCCGCTCGCGACGACGACCGTATCGTGCTCGAAGATTTCGCCGGCCTCGCTCGTGAGCTGCCAGCGCGGCTTTTCGGGACGGTAGGAGGGCGCCGGCCTCAGATCGACGATCTTCGTGTTGAAGCGCACGCGTTGCGTGATGCCGAAGTGCTCGCCGTAGTCCTTGAGGTACTTCGCCATGTCCCAGTGCGAGGGGAACGGCTGCACGCTTGAATCGAAGGGATAATCGGAGAAGCTCGTGAGGTCGCGCGCCGTGTTGATGTGCAGCGTGCGATAGGCCGAGGAGCGGTTGTTGTCGTTATTGTAGACCCACATGCCGCCGACGTGGCTGCCGATCTCGTAGAGGGTGACGTCCCAGCCCTCTTCCAGCATGTGCTTGGCGCAGGTGAGCCCCGAGGCGCCCGCGCCCACGATTCCGATCGACTTGCGTTCCATCATGGCAATCCGGCCCGTGCTCCAATCAATTGAACACCTGGGACGTTAGCGGCGCCCGCGCGCGTTGTCATCCGCGTGCGGCGCATGACGGCACGACATAGGTGCCGCGTTCAGAGCACTTCGAAGACGTCGTAGATCGCGAATTCCGGCTCGCGCCGGCCGACGCCCACGCCCACGATCCTGTTCAGCCAGTGGTATTTGGGCGAGGCCGTTTCGAAAGTGAGCGCGGTTCTGAGGTAGTGGCTTTCCGGGGGCACGCGCTCCCCGACGGCAATGCGGGCCATGATCTCAGCGGGCGCGTGCCGCACACCCCGATAGCTGATCAGCAGCGGGTGGCCGTCATCGAGCTCCAGCGGCAGCCGCACATCCGGGCGAACGGCGCCGTCGCTGCCACCGAGCAGGATGTCGACCCCGCCCGGCACGATCTTGGCCTTGATGCGCGGGCCCTCGAACTGGCCCTGACTCAGCAGGTCGATACGCCGATTGCCGAGCGGCCCGCTGCCGAGCATGTACGAGCCGGTGACGGCGATCTTGAGCTCACCGATGTAGGCGGACTTCAGTTCGGGCATTTCCTGCTCCCCTCCCGTTGTTATGATGGAGGGGATTGGAATCGAACCAACAGAGCCCCTCAACCCACTTTCAAATATCCATAGCCCTTCGACTGCAGATAGGCGACCGTCGCGACGCCCGAGGGCACGATCTTGATGTACGGCGCGGTCTTCGCGCGGGCGAGGTCGAGTCCCATGCGCTCGAAGGTGATCCGGCAGAGATAAACCTCGACGCCGTACTGCGCGAGCCCGGCCACGCGCTTCTCGAGCTCGGGCTCGATCGCGGGCGCCTTCTCCCATGGTGTGCCGGCGAGGTCCGTGAGCTGGTACTTGATGCCGGGACCATGCGCGACGATCACGATCTTGATGCCCATCGGATCGAAGTCGTGCGCGGAGAGATGATTGTTGATGTTCCGCAGCATCGCGTCATAGCGGCGGTCGTCGCCGAAATCGCAGTGATAGAGACACGCGATGTCGGTATCCTTCTTGAGGTCGGTGAGCTTCAGCTCGCGTCCTGCCGCTGCCGTCGGCAGCGCAGCCGCCAAGGCAGCCGAGCCCGCTGCGAGGGCACCAATGAGGTGGCGACGGTCGATGTCGGTCATTCCGTTTCCTCCGCGGATCGGGCTGGACGCCCTCATACTAGGCAGCGAAGGTGCCCGGCGCGGGACAATCCGCCGGGACGGTGATCACAACTGCGTGGGACGCGCCGGTGCGGTCCTTACTGCGCCGCATCCCAGGCCGGGCGCGCGTGAAAATGCTCCTCGCGCACGTAGGGGCCGCCACCCTGCCCCGGGCGCGACGACATGAGCGTGAATTGATCGACGGTGAACGGCCATGCCTGGAGCGGCGGCCGTCCACTGAGGAAGCGCGCGACCATCTCGGGCTTGGTGTTCTTCAGGCGGGCGAGGGTGATGTGCGGCTTGAAGGCTCGTGTCTCGGGCGGCAGGCGGGCGGCGCGGGCCGCGCGCTCACTGGCGCGCTGAAGGGCATTGAGGGGTTCTGCATCGGCAATACCCGCATACAGGGCACGGGGCTCGCGCCCGCCGAACACCCCGAGCCCGGTGATTTTCAGCTCGAAGGGATCGAAATCGACACGAGCGAGTGCGCTGACCAGCTCGTCGGCTTCGAGATTTCCGATATCGCCGAAGAAGCGGATCGTGAGGTGCATGTCCTCGACGTCGACCCACTTGGCGCCCGGCAGATTGCCCCTCACGAGGTCGAGCTGAGCCCGCACGATCTCGGGGATTTCTATGGCGGTGAAGAGGCGCGGCATTCTCGTCTCATTCCGTCGGCTTCATGTGACGTATCATTTGCTCGCCGCGGCCGCATGCCTCTTTTTCACGCGCTCGATCAGCTCTTCCACATGCGGCACGATACCCTGGACGATCACGTCCACGCCCTTGGCATTGGGATGCATCCCGTCATCGAGGTTCAGGGCATTGTTCAGCACGACCCCTTCGAGGAAGAAGGGGTAGTAGAGGACGTCATGCTTCCGGGCCAGGTCGGGAAAGATATGATCGAAGGCCTTGGTGTACTCGGGGCCGAGGTTGCGTGGCGCACGCATGCCCGCGAGCAGGACATCGGCGCCTTTGGCCTTGATGCGCGTGATGATGGCATCGAGGTTCTTGTGTGCGGCGGCTGGATCGAGCGCGCGCAGGCCGTCATTCGCGCCGAGCTCGACGATGACGGCATCGGCATCATCGGGCACGGCCCAGTCGAGGCGCGCGAGGCCGCCGGCCGTCGTATCGCCGGAGACGCCCGCATTCACGACCGCGACATTGTGCCCGCGCGCCTTGAGTGCTGCTTCGAGGCGAACCGGAAAGGCATTCTTCGGCGGCAGGCCGAAACCCGCCGTCAGACTGTCACCGAACGCAATAATACGAATGGGACGCTCCTGGGCAGAGGCCGCGTTCATCTGCGCGAATATCCCCAAGCATAGGAGGCAAAGATTGACGGCGGCGAGCCTCATCACCATTTGCCCCCAATGCTGATCAAACTCAGGCCGTAAGTGCGTGCGAGGAATCATCAGAACATCCTGCGTTGGGAGCCGGACTGGAATCTGTCAGATAGGTATCTGAGCGCAAGTTGCTACCGTCGATTGGAAAATGCGGCCTTTTGTGGCGCTTTTCGAAGTTCACCCCACGATTATGGAGCCTCACCATCGTTTCCCAACCTGTCATCGAGCTGGCGAATGTCGATCTCACGCTCGCGAGCCGCGCCGGCCAGGTCGCCATCCTGCGTGATCTGAGCCTTTCCATTGCCGCGGGCGATTCGGTCGCCATCGTGGGGCCGAGCGGATCGGGCAAGACCTCGCTCCTCATGATCATGGCGGGGCTCGAGCAGGCGACTGCCGGACGCGTCATGGTTGCCGGGCACGATTTCTCCGCCATGAGCGAGGATGCGCTCGCCCTCGCGCGCGGCGCCAGCATCGGCATTGTCTTCCAGTCCTTCCATCTCGTGCCGACCATGACGGCGCAGGAGAACGTCGCGCTGCCGCTGCAATTTCGCGGTGAGCCCGATGCCTTCGAGCGCGCCGCAGAGTTGCTCGGCGAGGTCGGGCTCGCGCACCGCATGACGCATTTTCCGGCACAGCTCTCGGGTGGCGAGCAGCAGCGTGTAGCGCTCGCCCGCGCGCTCGTCCCGCGCCCGCGCCTCCTGCTCGCCGACGAGCCGACCGGCAATCTCGACGGTAAGACCGGACGCCAGATCGTCGACCTCCTCTTCTCGCTCCAGGCGCGGCGCGGCGCGACGCTGGTTCTCGTCACGCATGACGAGCGCCTCGCCGAGCGGTGCCATCGCATCATCCGCATGGCCGACGGGCGCATTGTCGAGACTGCCGACGAGGCCGTGCCCGCATGAGCGCCGACACCGTCGCCACGGAAACCGACTACGGCGCGCCCCGCCCGCAGTTCACACTTCTTCGGCTAGCACTCCGCGAGCTGCGCGGCGGGCTCGCAGGCTTCTACGTCTTCGTCGGCTGCATTGCGCTCGGCGTTGCCGTCATTGCCGGCGTCGGCGCGCTCGCCGATGCCGTGCAGTCGAGCTTTGTGCGCCAGGGCGCAACGCTGCTCGGCGGCGATCTCACGTTCACGCGACCGAACCAGCGCGCGGAGCCCGCGGAGCAGGCGGCCATCGCGCGCTTCGGCACCATGAGCGAGACGGCTTCGCTGCGCGCCATGGCACGCCGCCTCGATGGCAGTGACCAGATGCTCATCGAGGCCAAGGGTGTCGACGGTACCTATCCGCTGATCGGCGCGCTCGTGCTCGAGGACGATATCAAGCAGGCCGATGCGCTCGCCGGGCGCGGTGCTGCCGCCGATCCCATTCTTCTCGAGCGGCTTGGCCTCAAGCGCGGCGACAGCTTCCGCCTCGGCAATATCGAGGTCGAGCTCAGGGCCGTCATCCGCAGCGAGCCGGACAAGATCGCCGAGCGCCTCTCCTTCGGCCCGCGCGTGATGGTCTCGACCGACACGCTGCTCGCGAGCGGCCTTGCCGACCTCGGCAGCCTCACGAAGTGGCGCTATGCCGTCCGCCTCCCTGATACCGCGCGCGGGGCTGAAGGCAATCTCACAGCCGCTGCCGCCGAAGTGCGCAAGGCGCTACCCGAATCTGGCTTCACGATCCTCGACCGCCGCGATCCCTCGCCGCGCGTCACGCAGACGCTCGAGCGTGTCCGCCAGTTTCTGACGCTGATCGGCCTCACGGCACTGCTCGTCGGTGGTGTCGGCGTTGCCAATGCCGTTGCAACTTATATCGACCGCCGGCGCAAGGTCATTGCCACGTTCCGCAGTCTCGGTGCGACCGGCCGCACGGTCTTCGCGCTGCATCTCGTGCAGGTCATCGCGATCACCGCGATCGGCATCGTGATCGGATTGGCCGTCGGGCTCATGGTGCCCTCGATCGTCGACTGGCTCGCGGGAGAGGCTCTGCCGTTCCGCGCCGAAGCCACATTCAGCTTCCTTGCCGTGGGTATGGCCATTGCCTATGGCCTGCTCGTTGCGCTGCTTTTCACGCTCTGGCCACTCGGCCGCATCGAGCAGATCCGGCCAAGCGTGCTCTTCCGCGACGAGGTGAGCGAGGAGCGTCGCTGGCCCGCCTGGCCGTTCATCGCGGCGACTATCGCAGTCGGCATTGCGCTGCTGGCGCTGGCGATCCTGAGCTCGGATTCGAAGCGCATCGCGCTCTATTTCTGCGCAGGTGCGGCGGGCATCCTCATTCTGTTTGCCTTTCTGGGAAGCGCGGTCACCTATCTCGCGCGCCGCCTGCCGCGCCCGCGCCGGCCCTCGCTCGCGCTGGCGATCGGCAGCCTCGGGGCGCCCGGTGGATTGACGCGCGCCGTCGTGCTCTCGCTCGGCTCCGGGCTCTCGCTGCTTGTCGCGGTGGCGCTCGTCGATGCCTCGATCGTCAATGAGCTCGACGGGCGCGTGCCGAAGAACTCGCCCAACTTCTTCGTGCTCGACCTGCCGCGCGATGATGTGGCGGGCTTCCGTGGCCTCGTCGAGAAGGAAGTGCCCGGCGCCATCGTCAATCAGGCGCCCATGCTGCGCGGGCGCATCGTCGCGCTCAAGGGCCGTCCCGTCGAGGAGCTCAAGGCTCCGCCCGAAGCCGCCTGGGTGCTCAATGGCGATCGGGGGCTCAGCTACTCGGACGAGGTGCCCGAAGGTTCGACGGTCGTCGCCGGCCAGTGGTGGGCGAAGGACTACAGCGGCGAGCCGCTCGTATCCTTCGAGGACGAGATTGCGCGGCGGCTCGGCCTCGACATCGGCGATGCCGTGACCGTCAACGTGCTCGGCCGCAATATCACGGCCCGCATCGCCAACCTGCGCGACGTGCACTGGGAGAGCCTCGCGATCAACTTCGTCATGGTCTTCTCGCCGAACACGCTGCAGGCGGCGCCGCACAACATTCTCGCCACCATCAGCCTCGATCCGGCGACGTCACTCGCCAAGGAGGCCCAACTCGCCCGCGCCATCGGGCAGGCCTATCCGGCGACGACGGCGATCCGCGTGAAGGATGCCATCAACAACTTCAACACACTGTTCCGGCGCATCATAACGGCCGTGCGCGCGGCCGGCGGTGTGACGCTCTTGGCGGGCGCGCTCGTGCTTGCCGGCGCACTGGCGGCAGCACAGCGCCGCCGGCTTCAGACTGCCGTCATCCTCAAGGCGCTCGGCGCCACGCGTCGGCGTATCCTGGCGGCGCACGCCATGGAATACGCCCTGCTCGCGCTGATCGCAGCCACGCTCGCGCTCCTGCTCGGCGGGCTCTCCGCGTGGCTCGTCACGACACGGATCATGGACCTGCCGTTCGTCTTCTCGGGTGCGGCCATCCTGCAGGCGTTGGGGGTGTCACTGGCGCTGGTGGCGCTCATTGGCGGTCTCGGAACGTGGCAGGTGCTCAGGGCGCCGCCGGTGCCCTATCTGCGCTCGGAATGAAACCCGGAACGGCGCCATTCAAGCGAAGTGCACGGAAATTGGGAAACATGAATCAGAATTAACGTTCGTACTCCCCCTTCCGGCTTGAAACCGCCACCGTCAAGGCACATATTTGTCGCGTAGTGCGGCCGCAGAGGTTACGGGCCGCTTGGGACCAAAGGGAAACAGAACTCATGGCTGAACTCGACAAGCGTTACGGGCGATTTGGCGTCGCGACGCGCGCCGAGCCTGGCGTAATGGATGAGGGCCTTCGGAGCTATATGCTCGGCGTCTACAACTATATGGCCGCCGGTATCGTTCTGACGGGCATCGTCGCTTTTCTTATGTTCTCGATGCTCACGACCACCGACCCGACGCTTGCCGTAGCTAAGCTGCGCAATGGCGTCATGCTGACTGAGATGGGCCGCTCGGTTTACGGCTCGCCTCTGATGTGGGTGATCGTCCTGGCGCCGCTGGCGTTCGTCTTCTTCCTCTCGTTCCGCGTCTACAGCATGAGCGTCGGTGCCACGCAGATCGCCTTCTGGGCGTTTGCGGCGGTCATGGGCGCGTCGCTGTCGACGATCTTCCTGCGCTATACCGGCCAGTCGATCACGCAGATCTTCTTCGTGACGGCGGCCATGTTCGCGGCGCTGAGCCTCTATGGCTATACGACCAAGAAGGACCTCTCGGGCTGGGGCACGTTCCTGTTCATGGGCGTGGTCGGCCTGATCCTGGCTTCGCTGGTCAACATCTGGCTGCAGTCGCCGTCGCTGTACTTCGCCCTTTCCGCGATCTGCGTGCTCGTGTTCGCCGGCCTCACCGCCTATGACACGCAGCAGATCAAGGATAACTACTACCAGATCGCCGACGACAGCACGATGCTGGCGAAGGGCGCGGTCATGGGTGCGCTGAACCTCTACCTGGACTTCATCAACATGTTCCAGGGCCTGCTCGCGCTGTTCGGCAGCCGCGAATAACGAAACACGGTTGGCTGGCGGTATCCGCCGGCTGACTGGGTAGGTTGAAGCAAGGGCCTCGTCGAAAGACGGGGCCCTTGTTGTTTGGGGCGCGCTCAGTGGTGTGCCCAAGAAACGGGCACGGCACGCCCTTGCGTCCATTCCTGCGGCACGTTACGCGAATCCATAGCGGCTGCAGCCCAAGCGGCCCGCGGAATGCCACAGGTGCCGGATGACCTCCCTGAACGTGCGCCCCGTCCGCGAAACGGACATTCCCGCCATCACCGCCATTTACGCCCATGCCGTCCGCCACGGTCTGGCGAGCTTCGAAGTCGACCCGCCCGACGAAACGGAGATAACGCGCCGGATGCACGCGGTGGTGGATGGCGGCTTTCCCTATCTCGCCGCAGAGAAGGATGGGAAGGTGCTCGGCTATGCCTATGCCGGGCTCTATCGCACCCGCCCGGCCTACTGGAACAGCGCCGAGAACTCGGTCTATGTCTCGCCGGATGCGCACCGCCTCGGCGTCGGCCGCGCGCTGCTGAAAGAGCTCATCGACATTATGACGGAGCGCGGCTTCCGTCAGATGATCGCGGTCATCGGGGACTCAGGAAATGCCGGCTCTATCGGGCTTCACCGGGCGCTCGGGTTCACCTACTGCGGCGTGATCCATTCCGTTGGCTACAAGCATGGCCGCTGGCTCGACAGCGTGATCATGCAACGGGCGCTCGGCCCCGGCGATACGACGCCGCCGGATCGCGCGAGCTGACGGATCGCGCCTGCGGCGCGACGGGGCTTTCGCCCCTGGCCCCAATCGGGGAGACCCCGAACCCCCTTCTTTTTATGACTTGGCGCTCGCGGCTAGCGCACCGGTGTCCCCTCTCCCCGCGCGCGGGGAGAGGGCTAGGGTGAGGGGCGGGGACTTGCGCTGACGTCAGCGTTTGCCGCCGCCCCTCATCCTAACCTTCTCCCCGTAAAGGACGGGGAGAAGGGACATGGCGGCACCAGCGGCTCGCTCCAAGTCGATAAAAGACGGGGGTTCGGGGGTGTCCCCCGATTGGGGTGTGGGGCCAAGGCCCCACTCGCGCCGAAGGCGCGATGGTAGCCACCACATGCGGTGTCGCTAATGCAGCACCGGCCCGCGCAGGAACTTCCGCCGATCGCCGGACTGCACGGTCACGTCCATGGTGCGGCCATTGCGGTTGATCGTGAGCGGCACCGGCGCGCCTGCAGATCCCAGGGCCCAGACATTGCGGAAGAACGTCGGCAGGCCGCGCACGTCCTGCCCCGCCACGGACATGACGATATCGCCGACGCGCAGGCTCGACTTGCTCGCCGGGCCGCGCCGCGACATGCCCGCAATGACGATGCGGTCGCCGACCTCGGCGGCAAATACGCCGAGCCATGGCCTCGGCGACTTGTTCGGCCGCCCGATCGTCGCGAGATCGTCGAGAACTGGCTTCAGCAGGTCGATCGGCACGACCATGTTGATGTCGATCGCCGACTGCTTGTTGCCCTCGCTGCCCCCCTGCTGGACCTGGAGCGAGCCGATGCCGAGCAACTCGCCGGCGGGGCCGATCAGCCCGGTCCCGCCCCAGTGCGGATGCGATGGCGCCGTGAAAATCGCCTCGTCGAGCAGATACTCCCAGTAGCCCGCGAACTCCTGCTTGGCGACGATGCGCGCAGCGACGGCGTTCTGGCGGCCGCCGGCGCCGGCGACGATGACGTGGTCGCCGACCTTGGCTTTGGACGACACGCCAAGCTTGAGCGCCGGGACGTCGATGCGCGCCAGGGCTTGCACGAGGCCGAAGCCGGTCTCCTGGTCGTATCCGAGTACATGACCCGGCACGACGCGCCCGCCCGCGAGTGTCAGCCACACTGTTTCGGCCTCGGTCACGAGGTAGCCGATGGTGAGCACGAGGCCATCATTGCGGATGATCACGCCGTGGCCTGCGCGTTCGGTGCCTAAGGTGTCCGCGGTGAACGCATCGGCAGGAATCGTGGTGCGGACGCCAACGATCGACGAAAGCGCGCGGTCGAGATCGTAGTCGTAGTCTTCTGGTTTGGGCTGCACGGGCGGCCTCCCATTCGGCTAAAGCAACGGACTTGAAATTCGCCTCGCGTCGGCGGCGGGCAGGGAGCGAACTTCACGTCCTGAGTTGCTTTAGAAGCCACAAAGTCTAAAACGTCATTGGCCCTCAAATGCGACTTCGAGCCAGACCCGAACCGTGGGTCGCATTGAGGTCCGACGCTTTAGCCGCTGAGCGGGACAGGTATCTGTCTAACTTATGTCGCCGCCGCCATGGGGACAACGGGGAAGGACCTCATTGCGTCGCGCAAATCGACGGCAGGGCAAACGCCGCGCGCGGATTCAGGAGCCGCGGAACAGCCGCCATTTGCCGAGCGCGCCACCCTTGAGGCCGCCCATGCTCGTGCGGGCGCTGACGCGTACCGTTCCGGGCCGCTCCGTGGCGCGCGCGCTCGATGGCAAAGGGCCCGACCCGTGGATTTCCACCTCCGCCTCCTCCTCGTAGGATGGCGGTCCCTCTCGGAAAATCCGCGGGGTTTGTCGTGAAGCATTCGCGGTCGGCTCGGGAGACGCGCCATCGGGACCGGTGATCGTGATCTCCGCATCCTCGTCGTCGCTGTCAAAGTCCGGCTCGTTGCCCTTCGCGGTCGATGCCGCTGCAGTCACGGCGGCCGGCGCGGCCGTTGAAGTGCTCGCCACGGCCCCGGGTTCGTTCGGTGCCGGGCGAGAAGGCGTTGCCGTGACGGCCTCCGTGAGATCGGCAATCTCCGCTTCGAGCTGGGCAAGCCGTTCTGCGGTATCGCTGAGGGGCGCGGCGGACTTGATGGGCTTTGCTGCTTCGATGACAGCCGTCGGCGCAGGATCGGGGGGCGAGGGGGCTTCGGGAACAGCCGCACCAAGCCGCGCAATCAGCGAGCCTGCCGGCACCTTCTCGGTCGGCGCAGGACGGCGCCCACGTGCGCCGTCCTGATTGCGCGCGCCGCGGGCTGCTGGCTTTGTGCTGGCTGATCCCGGCTTGGCCGGCGCGCTTGCGCCAGCGGCGGCGCTCACATCCGTGGCGGCAACTTCGCTCTCGGCTTTTATTTTGACCCGCTGCTTGCCCGTGCCTAGCTCGGCCGACGCAAATCGCGTGAGCGCGGTGATTGCGCCGCGCAACAGTGCACGTGCCTCCTCGATCTCCGCTGTGCTGCCGGCACCAGCAGACGCGAGCGCGAGCTTTTTGTCGACCGCCTCGAGATCGGCGATGACGCGCTGTGCGCTGCCGGGCGCCGCCTCTGTCCCTTCGCGTCTATCGTTCACGTCGAGCGCTTTCCGGTCCATGCCATCTCCGCGCAGCGCGGCTCATCGGCGTCGATTAAAGCCGATTGTCCGGCATTTTCCCAGGGACGAGCGATCCAGCGTTCAGATAAGCGGGGAAATGTCGAGCTGGCCGAGTCCAAAAAGCAAATCGGGCCGGCATGGCACCGACCCGACGTGCATTACTGAACTGTTATGACGTTTGCCTGATGACCCGGTCTCGCCACATGACCCCGTGGGGCTGGGGGGCTGAGATATACGAGACCACGTTGCAAGGCCGGGTCCAGAGGCAACGTGAATCTTATCGCCGGACTTTACGGCGCAGCGAGGACCAGAATTTGTCCAAACCACGGTAACGAGTGTTCGATAACGGCTTTGCAGCCCGAACTTCCGTCACGACAACAACAAGTCGTCTGTCTTCAGACAGCATTGGCGCAAGTAGCGCGAAATTTTGCAGTGCAGCGATTCGCGAGCGATCGCGCTTATACTCCAGCGCGCAATTTATTGCTGTAAAACGCGCCGCTCATCCAGCATTCGTGGAAGCTGCGCGCCTATCGAAGCGCATCACGCGCGCGGGCGGCGGCCGCCCTTGATGCGGCTCGCCAGGATCTTGTCGATGCGCCGGCCGTCGAGATCGACGACCTCGAAAGTCCAGCCGCTGGCATCGACCCGCTCGCCGACCTGCGGCAGATGCTGAAGGTGAGCCAGCACGAAGCCCGCCACGGTCGCGTAGCTTCGCTGCTCCGGCACGACGATGCCGATCTTGTCGGCCATCTCGTCGACCGGCATGGCACCGGAGAGGAGCCAGGAGCCGTCGTCGCGCTCCACGGCATGAGGCTCTTCCTCGGCGGTATCCGAGCGGAATACGCCGGCAATGGCCTCGAGGATGTCCGCTGGCGTCACGAGGCCCTCGAAGTTCCCATATTCGTCGTGGATGAGCGCCATGGGCACCTCTGCGTCGCGCAGGACGGAGAGCACGTCGAGCGCGTCCATGGTCTCGGGAATAATAGGCGCCTTGCGAATGTGGCCCTTCACTTCGAAAGTCTTGCCGGCGAGGATGGCCGCGAGCAGCTCGCGCGTCTGCACGACGCCGATCAGCGCGTCGGTCGAGCCGTCTCCGACAGGAAGGCGCGAGTGCGGCGTGGTGATCAGCCGGTCGCGGATCTCGCTCTCCGGCGCGGCTATGTCGATCCAATCGACGTCGGTGCGCGGCGTCATCAGGCCGACGACGGCCCGATCCGCAAGGCGCATGACGCCCGAGATCAGCTCGCGCTCGCCGCTCTCGAGAACACCCGCGCTTTCCGCCTCGAGAATGAGCGCGCGAATTTCCTCGTCGGTGACGCGGCTCTCGCTTTCAGTCGACTGCCTCATGATGCGGAAGACGAGACGTGTCGAAGCATCGAGCAGCCACACGGCCGGCTTGGCGACCGTCGCGACCATCGTCATGAAGGGCGCGACCAGGCAGGCGATGCGCTCGGCATTGCGCAGCGCCAGATTTTTCGGGACGAGCTCGCCGATGATCACCGAGAGATACGTGACGGCGACGATCACGGCACCATAGCCGAGCGGTCCTGCGGCAGCCGAGGGTACGCCGAGTGCCCTCAAGGCATTGCCGGCATCTTGGCCGAAGGCCTCGCCCGAGTAGGCACCACTGATGATGCCGATGAGCGTGATGCCGATCTGCACGGTCGAGAGAAAGCGCCCAGGATTGGTCGCGAGGGCGAGCGCGGAGGCGGCGCCTGGATGCGATGCGGCCGCCAGTGAGCGCAGGCGCGGGATGCGCGCGGATACAACTGCCAGTTCCGAAAGCGCAAAAACCCCGTTGAGGAGAATAAGTGCCAGGACGATGAGAAGCTCGATCACGTCATTGTTGGCTGACGTGTGTGCGTCCAAGCCACTCCATATCGATGAGGAGCTTTAGTTACGGCACATGAGGGGCTGACGTCAATGCAGCGTGCCCCCGCGCGCCGGCGGGCCTTATTCCCTGGCCGCGAATGGTCTACACTTGGCATGCAGAAAAAGAGCGCCTGCCGAGCATTCGGCCCGAGCGCCACGCACTGCACTGAACCCAGGGAGCGAAACATGAAAAGGGTCGCGATTGCAGCGGCAGTAACGCTATTTGGCTGCCTGACTTTCGACGGCGCTCACGCGCAGGGAGCCGCATTTCCGCCACCACCGCCCAAGGTCAGTCCGGCCAAGGGCGTGATCGACATGCACGTCCATTCGCATCCGGACGTGTTCGGTCGCAACATGGACGACATCGATGTTGCCCAGCTCGCCAGGTCACGCGGGATGCGCGGACTCCTGCTCAAGAACCACATCAGCGAAACGGCGAGCCGCGCGGCGCTGGTGATGAAGGTCGTGCCGGGTATCGAGGTGTTCGGCGGCATCGTGCTCAACAACGCAGTCGGCGGCGTTAATCCGAATGCCGTCGAGTGGATGCATCGCGTCTATGGCGGTCGCGGCAAGGTCGTGTGGCTGCCGACGTTCGAGTCCGACAAGCACGTGAAGACCTTCGGCAAGCCGGACGCCAAGGGCCTCACGGTCGCGCCGAACGGGCAGGTTTCTCCCGCGATGGAGGAAATTCTCAAGATCATCGCGCGCGAGAACCTTGTGCTGGCCACGGGGCACGTGCACCCGGAAGAGATCCTCGCGGTGGTCAAGAAGGGCAAAGAGCTCGGCGTGAGGAACATGATCATCACGCACGCGCTGACCAACGTGCCGGGCCTCACGATGGCTCAGGCCAAGGAGGTCACGAGCAACGGCGCGATGATCGAGATCTGCTTCCTGCAGTTCCAGGCCGGGCCCAACGCACCGCTCGCCTTCCTCACGCACTGGACGCAGATCAATGCGCGTCACGTAGCGCAGGCGGTGAAGGAGTTCGGCGCCGGCAGTGTGGTCGTATCGACCGACCTCGGCCAGAGCGCCAACATTACGCATCCCGACGGTATCGAAGTGGCCATTGCCGCCATGAAGAAGGAAGGCATCTCCGACGGGGACATCGACACGATGATGCGCAAGAACCCTGCAAAGCTGCTCGGCATCGACGGCTGAGAGCGGAGCTCCATAAAGCAAACGGGGCCGCAGTATCGCGGCCCCGTTTCATTTTGCGATGATGAGGTTTGTGGCTCAGCGCTCGATGTTGAGCTGGCGCTTCAGCTCCTCGATCTCATCCTTGAGGCGGGTGTCGTTGCCGATCTCGCCCTCGATCTTGCGGATGGCGTGCAGCACTGTCGTGTGATCGCGATCACCGAAGCGACGGCCGATCTCAGGAAGCGAGCGCGTCGTGAGCTGCTTCGCGAGATACATGCCGATCTGGCGCGGCCATACGACCGAGCGATGCCGCCGCGGCGACAGGATGTCCGACTTGGAGACGCCGTAGTGGCGCGAGACGAGGCGCAGGATGTCCTCGATCTTGATGCGGCGCGGCTCGATGCCGTTGACGAGATCGCGGATCGTCGTCTCGACGAGATCGAGCGTGATCCGCGTCTGCGTGTACTGCCACGTCGCATAGAGCCGCGTCACCGCGCCCTCGAGCTCGCGACCGCTCTCGGTGAGCTTGTCGGCGAGGAGCTCGACGACATCGCGGGGGATCTCAAAGGAGGGATCGGTAGCCCGCTTCTCCTGCACGCGCCGCTCGAGGATCTTCAAGCGGAGATCCCGGTCGTGGCTGTTGATCTCCGTGACGAGGCCACGCTGCATGCGCGAGCGCATGCGGTCATTGAGGCGCGTCAACTGGCTTGGCGCCCGCGCCGAGGCCACGACGAGCTGGCGGCCACCATCGAGCAGCGCATTGATGATGTGATCGAACTCGAGCTCGGTCTGCTCGCCGTGCATGAACTCGAGATCGTCGATGAGCAGGAGGTCGATGAGCCGGAAGCTCTCCTTGAACGCCATCGCGTCCTGAGCCTTCAGCGCTTCGACGAACTGGAAGCGGAAGCGCTCCGCCGTCATGTAGACGACGTTGGCTGAGGGCTGACGGCGGCGGACTTCCCACGCAATGGCGTGCAGGAGATGCGACTTGCCGTGCCCGACAGCAGCGTGGATGTAGAGCGGGTTGTTGCCGCGCGCCTCGTCCGGCACCGTCTCGGCGACCTGCATGGCGCCCGCATGGGCAATCCGGTTCGCGGTGCCGACGACGAAGCTGTCGAACGTGTAGCGCGGATCGAGCGGCGAGCCCTCGAGGCCTTCGACGCCGGTCCGCGAGCCGACGCTCGCCGTATAGCCGGGCACGGATACCGAGAGCGGGTTCGCCTCGCCGATCTTCGCGTTGGGCGCGGCAAAGCCCTTCTCCTGGCGCGACGCCACAGCGCCAGCCTGAGCTGCCGGCGCGGTCGCCGCGGGGCTGCGCACCTTGACCTCGACGCGCTCGATGCCGTCGAACTCGATGGCGGCACAGCGCTGGATGGCGTCGAGATAGTGCTGCTCGAGCCAGTTCTTCAGGAACTTGACCGGAACTGTGACGGTCAGCGTGCTGCCGTCGAAGGCTGCAAATTCCAGCGAGCCGAACCAGCTCGAATACACGTCATCGCCAAGGGTGGCCTTGAGGGCCTGACGGACCCTCTGCCCGCGGGCGTTGATCGTGCCTTCCTCGGAAGGCTTCTGTGCGTTGTTTCCCCCGAGAGCGGACGGGCCACTCGTGCGCTTGACGGTGCCGCTTTCCTGCTCTGATCCTGATTTCCTGGATGGCCCCTCCGGCCGATCGCGGTCGTGCGTCATGCTTGTACCCCACCTGTAAATTCTGTTCGCCTTCAGGACTCGATCCCGCGTCTCGGCCCGCAAAGATGCGTCCCCGCACCTTTCGGCAGCCGAATGTCCCGAGCGTCGATCGTGTCCTGCCCTCTTCGCCGCCTCAGCCCTGAACCCAGGGCAGTCCTGCGGCCTTCCAGCCCGCCACCGTGCCGCGCCGGCGGTGCTGATCGAGCGGACCCTCGAAGCCGTCCGCTACATTGTGGCAATGCGCAAAGCCTTGCGCTGCGATGGCGCGCGCCGCCATCAGGCTGCGCCCGCCGGAACGGCAGATGAAAAACAGCTCGCTCTCCTGGTCCGCACCAAGGGCGGCAAGCTGCTCGGTCACCTGCTCGACGAACGCTGGGTTGAGACGGTTGTCGGGAAACGTCTGCCACTCGACCAGGATCGGCTTGCTGCCGATCTCCGAGAGGTCAGTCATTCCGACAAAGGCCCACTCTGATCTCGTCCGCACGTCGATCAGAACGGCCTTGGGGTTGGCCTTGAGGGCACCCCAAACATCCCGCACCGGTACGTCGTCTACCGCACCAGAATCAAACGCCACTTAACAGTCTCCGCATCAACCAACACAGCAGCAGAATGGTGCCGGCAGGAACTCGCTGCCGCCATACAAGCAATCGACAAGTACAATGAGCGCCATCAGACCGGATGGTCTGATAGAATACGCGATACAAACCGCCTATGAACCCCGTCTCCGGGCGCTAACCTTTGGCCTCTGCCCGGAATGCCTGCATCTGCTTGGGGAAAACGACGCCGGATGGCCCCGGCGCCTTCTCCTTAACCGCATACTAACCATGTTGGCTGCCGGTGGCGCAAGAGCGGACTTCAGTCAGGCCCGCGCAAGGAAGCTTCTGGTTGAGTCGAGACGGGGAGCGCACGCCTGCGCCACCCCCTGTTGATGACGACTCAGGGCTGTGGACAAGGGCGTTGAGAATCCGAGCTGAATCTCGACCGCAAAACCCCCCGTGGGAGGCGTAGATGACACCCCGGTTGGAGCGTCATCTGAATCTCGTTTTTGCTTGAATGAGTTCAATAAGCGGACGTAAGCGGCGGATTTCTCGGCAGTCGCGCTGACACAAAATCGTCAAGTATCAACCGATTGGGGGAGGCGCCTCGCACCGCCTGCGAGTCGCCGTTGTGCTCTTTCCGCCACATTCCCCCGCCGTCCGTAGCGGGGGAATTGATCAGTGGTCAGCCAGCCGCTGCGCCGATCGACTTGATGCGCGCAGCGAGGCGCGAAACCTTGCGCGACATCGTCTTCTTGTGGACGACGCCCTTCTGGGCCGAGCGCATCATGACCGGCTCGGCGGCCTTCAGCGCCTGCTCGGCGGCGGCCTTGTCGCCGGCCGCAATCGCGACCTCGACGCTGCGCACGGTCGACCGCAGGCGCGAGCGCCGGGCCTTGTTTGTTGCCGTCCGCCGCGCCGCCTGGCGGGCTGCCTTCTGTGCCGAGCTCGTATTGGCCATTCTGTAGTCCTTCCTTGATGTCGAAGCTGGTCGGCGCAGCCGCGGCTCGCTGTAAGCCACTCGCGGGCACGTACTGCGCGTCAAACAAGTCTGCCGCCCGTGGCGCTGAGGCCAGGGCGGTTCGCTGCGCAACCGTATAGAAGACCCGGAGGGGGACGGTCAACCGGGCACGGTAGGGACCGCCGCCACCTTGGCGCCCGCTGATGGAGCTGCCCCTCCCTGCTACGCCGGCAGCCGGCGCTGGTGCCGCGAGCCCGCCGCGGGATGCGGGAGGGGGATCGATCGGCGCGGTAGTGTGGAGCCTGTCCTGCGATGGGGCTTGCTGCTCGGATGGCTTCAAACGTCCGTGAGTTTTGAAACCGTGTGGGGCCTGAAACCGCTGCTGCTCGGCGTGGTGTCAGCCGGCGGGCATCGCCGTGCTCCCGTGTCGCATGCTCCGGGGGCCCTCAGAGGCACACATTCGTCCCTGTCGCTCACGCCGGACAGCGATCCGCGCCAATGTGCATCTAAGCGGTTCGACACAGAGAACCACAGAAGTCAGTGAGCCAGCACTGCCCGCGCGTCCCCCAGACTTGGGCTGCCGGCCCCGGGCGAGGCTGTCCGTGACAAAGCCGAGCGGCCTCTTGTTCGATCAGTGAGGCTCGCCCCGAACGCGCACCATCGGCGACGATCGTAGGAGCACGCCGTGTTTCTTGCCCTTCGACAGCTCTTGAACGTCCTGAGACTGTGTCTCGATCTCAATGGTCCTCTGCTGTCGCCCGCCCTGTATTTGTTCGAGTATGTGAGAGTGCACTACGAGGAGCGGGTCGAAGCCTTCGATGCGCGCTTTGGGACTGACACCACATCGCCGTTCATCGAGCGCCAAAGAGCGGATCGCGCCTACTTCTATGTGCCGGCACCGGCATCGGTGATGGCCCATGTTCTGGGCACCTTACCCCTGGAGGCGAACAAGTTCGAATTCGTCGATCTGGGATCCGGCAAAGGCCGGGCGCTGCTCGTGGCTTCCGAGTTTCCGTTTGCCAGGATTGTCGGCGTCGAGCTTTCCGATCATCTGCACCGGATCGCCGAGGAGAACGTGAAGCGATTCAAGCCTCCGTCCCAGCAGTGCGCGCAATTCGAGCTGCGGTGCATGAATGCCGCCGACTATGCGTTCGGCAACGAGCCTGTCGTGCTCTTCCTGTTCGACCCCTTTGGGCGCGAGATTCTCGAAAGAGTCATTGCCAGTCTGGAAGCGTCATTGAACTCGACGCCGCGCGAGGCGTACGTCCTCTACATCTGCCCGCAATTCGAGGACGTGCTGCAACGTTCGACGGCGCTGACAAAGCTGAAGGACGGCGGTCCTCGATGGCAGCCGTGGAACCGATATGTGATCTATGGGGCCGTATCGGTTAGGCCCGCAAGCGCGCCAGACGCTGCCACGATCTCGAGCTGACGCCTTCAGGCCAAGCTCTGCGGCTCGAGCTCGATGAGTTGGCCGCCATCCATGCGCAGGACCCTGTCCATGCGCGCAGCGAGCTCGAGATTGTGGGTCGCGATGAGCGCCGCAACGCGCTTTGCCCGGATCAGCTCGATCAGCTCCGCGAACACGACGTCGGCCGTCCGCGGGTCGAGATTGCCGGTCGGCTCGTCGGCAAGCAGGAGGCGTGGCGTATTGGCGAGCGCGCGGGCGATGGCTGTGCGCTGCTGCTCGCCGCCGGAAAGCTCCGCAGGGCGGTGGTCGAGGCGCTCGGCGAGCCCGAGCGAGGTCAGCAGCTCGGTCGCCCGCGCGTGCGCCTGGCGCTTCGTGCGGCCCTGAATGAGCTGCGGCATGGCCACGTTCTCGAGGGCCGAGAACTCGGGCAGGAGTTGATGGAACTGGTAGATGAAACCCATCTGCGCGCGCCGGACGCGTGTGCGCTCGTCATCCCTCATGCGCGCGCAGTCGCGCCCGCCGATGATCACCTGGCCGCTGTCGGGCGTCTCGAGCAGGCCCGCGATGTGAAGGAGCGTCGACTTGCCGGCGCCCGAGGGGCCAACCAGGGCCACGGCCTCGCCGGCTCGGAGTACGGCGGAGGCGCCGTTGAGCACGTCGATGCGGCGCGAGCCCTGATGGAACGTGCGCCTCAGATCGACGAGCTGCAGCACAGCCGTCTCGAAGGGTTCGCCGCGATCGGGTGTGACGTCCTGCACAGGTTGCCTCACTCGTAGCGCAGCGCTTCGACCGGATCGAGGCGCGAAGCGCGCCACGACGGGTAGAGCGTCGCAAGGACAGACAGGACCAGCGCCATGATCACGATCGCCGTGGTCTCGCGGACATTGATCTCAGCCGGCATCCGCGAGAGGTAGTAGACGGTCGGGTCCATGAGCGTCGTGCCGGTGATACGTTGCACGAGCTGCCGTATGCCTTCAATATTCCAGCAGAAAACGACGCCGAGGATCAGCCCCGCAATCGTCCCGACAATGCCGATCGAAGCGCCCGTAATGAGGAACACGCGCATCATGGCGCCCTTGGTCGCGCCCATGGTGCGCAGGATGGCGATATCGCGGCCCTTGTCCTTCACCAGCATCATCAGGCCCGAGATGATGTTGAGCGCCGCGACGAGCACGATCAGCGACAGGATGATGAACATCACATTGCGCTCGACCTCGAGCACCGTGAAGAACGTCTCGTTGCGCTTGCGCCAGTCCGTGAAACTGAGCGTCGGTCCGCCCGCCGCCTGGAGGGGGGCGAGGATGTCGCCGACCTTCTCGGGCTCGTTGAGCAGCACCTCGATGACATCGACCTGCTCGGGGCGCGAGAAGTAGCGCTGGGCCTCCTTGAGCGGCATGAAGATCATGGCCTTGTCGTACTCGGACATGCCGAGCTCGAAGATGGCCGAGATCGCATAGCGCTTGATCCTGGGCGCCGTGCCGAACGGGGTTGCGGCGCCGCGCGGCGAGACGAGCGTGATCGCGTCGCCGGCCGTCACGCGCAGCATATTGGCGAGGCGGATGCCGATCGCCAGGGATTCGCTGTTGTCGAAGCCGTCGAGCGAGCCGAAGCGGACGTTGTCGGCGACGAGCGGCATCTGGCGGAGCGCGCCCTCGCTCACGCCGCGGACGAGGCCGCCGAGCGTGACCGCGCTCGAGGAGATCATGGTCTGCCCCTCGATGAGCGGCAGTACGGCGCGCACGCCCGGTACCTGGGAAAGGCGCGCGGTCGCCTCGTCGTAGTCCGTGAACGGATCGGCGACGCGATAGACGATCACGTGGCCGTTCACGCCGAGGATCTTCTGGATGAGCTCGCTGCGAAAGCCGTTCATCACGGCCATGACGATGATCAGCGTCGCGACGCCGAGCATGATGCCGATGAAGGAAAAGCCGGCGATGACCGAGATGAAGCCTTCCTTGCGCCGCGCCCGGAGGTAGCGGCGGGCCAGCAGCCACTCGAATGGCGCGAAGGGCCGCGTGTCGACGCCGGCGGCGCCCGATGTGGTCGTCATCGTGGTTCGGCTCCGGTTCGCGGAGACTGCGGAAATAGTCCCTCGGCGGGGTGCCCGCCCTCGCGTCCGTTGACTACCACAATCCGCCGCAATTAGGGCCGCGGGCGGATCAGGTTTCCCACCGTGGCGCGCCGGAGACAGGAAGGATCATTCGTCGCAGGCCCCGATGGAGCCTGAGGCGTGGCTACAGCCACGCCTGCTCGCCACGTCTTAGGCGCAGGATCTTGTCCTGGGGCACGTCCAGGGCGTGAATCTCGTCCCAGTCGAGCCCGAGAACGTGCCCGCGCACGACCCGACTGACACCGCCGTGCGAGACGGCCACCGTGTCCCGCTCGAGGCTTGCGAGCCAGAGGCCGGCCCGCCGGGCGAGATCCTCGTAGCTCTCGCCATTGCGCGGGCGCCAGCGGTAGGGATCGGCCTTGCGGGCGGCGAACTCTTCGGGGTCGGAATTGGGAAGATCATCCCAGATCTGGCCTTCCCAGTGCCCGAAGTTGATTTCCTTCAGAAGGTCTTCGCGGGCAAAGGCCTCGGGATCGAGCCCCATCTCGCCGCGGATGATGCGCATGGTGTCCGCCGTGCGCACAAGCGGGCTCGCGACGAAGTCGAAGCTCGCAATCCGGCCATCGAGAATGCGGCCGAGCTCGCGGCCGTTCCGCGCGGCCTGACCGCGGCCCTTGTCATTGAGCGGCGTGTCCGTCTGGCCCTGATAGCGCCGCACGGCATTCCAGTCCGTCTCGCCGTGGCGGACGAAGTACAGTGTGATTCCAGCCTTGAGCACGAATTCAGACCTTGAGGACGAGCTTGCCGTTGTTGCCGCCCGTGTAGAGCAAATTGAGCGTTTCGGCAAAGGCCTCGAGCCCGCCGGTGCGCACGTCCTCGCGGATCTTGAGCTTGCCCTCGCGGTTCCAGGCCCCGAGCTGGGCGATGGCCTCGGGCACGCGGTCGGCCCAGTCGAGGACGATGAGCCCGCGCATGGTCAGGCGCTGGGTGAGCACGGCGCGCAGGTTCTTCGGTCCTTCCGGCATCTTCGTCGCGTTGTACGCCGAGATGAGCCCGCAGAGCGCGACGCGCCCGTGCACGTTCATCTGCATCAGGACCGTATCGAGGATGTCGCCGCCGACGTTCTCGAAGTTGACGTCGATGCCCTTGGGGCAGGCGGCCTTGAGCTGGTCGGCGAGGTTGCCGCTCTTGTAGTCGATGCAGGCATCGAAGCCGAGCTCATCGACGACATAGCGGCACTTGTCCGGCCCGCCGGCAATGCCGACCGCGCGGCATCCCTTGATCTTCGCAATCTGGCCGACGATCGAGCCGACTGCGCCGGACGCCGCCGAGACGACGACCGTCTCGCCGGCCTTTGGCTGGCCGACTTCGAGAAGACCGAAGTAGGCCGTCCATCCGGGCATGCCGAGCCCGCCGACCCAACGCTCGAGCGGCGCCAGCTTGGGATCGACCTTCACGAGGCCTTTGCCGTCCGAGATCGCGAACTGCTGCACGCCGAGCATTCCCTGCACGGCATCGCCGACCTTGAAGGCCGGATTGCGCGAGGCATCGACAATGCCGACCGAGAAGGAGCGCATGACGCCGCCGATGGCGACGGGCGGCACGTAGGAGCGGCCCTCGTTGATCCAGCCGCGCATGGCGGGATCGAGCGAGACGTAGGCGATCTTCACGCGCACCTCGCCTTCGCCCGGCTCGGCGAGTGGCGCGTCCGCGACCTTGAAAACATCTGGCGTGACGAGCCCCGGTGCGGGGCGCTTCGCGAGAAGGACTTGGCGGTTCGTGGTCATTGAAACCTCCACCAATGTAGAAAGCGTCAGCTATTCCGCTGCGGCTTTGGGCGGTGCCGTTTCCTTCGCGGCGCCTTCAGCGAGCAGCGCATTGATCTCGGCGGCCGTGAAACCGGCTTCGGTCAGCACTTCGCGCGTGTGCTGGCCGTAGAGCGGCGCCGGCATCGCAACCTCGGTCGGCGTTTCCGAGAATTTCGCCGGCACGCCGATGGTCTCGACGCGGCCGGCCACAGGATGCTCCACCGCAACGACCATGTCGCGGGCGCGCGTCTGCGGATGCTGGAGCATTTCGGTTATGGAGAGCACGGGCCCGCACGGAATGCCGACGGCCTCCAATTTCTTGAGCCAATGCTCGGTGCTCTGCTTGCGGAAGCGCTCGTTGAGCAGGTCGATGAGCGTATCGAGATTGCCCATGCGGTCGCGGCCGGTCAGGAAGCGCGGATCCTTGCCGAGCTCGGGACAGCCGAGCACGTCGCACAGCATGGGATACATTTTCTGGTTCGAGGCGCCGACATTGATGTAGCCGTCGCTGGTCTCGAAAGCCTGATACGGACCGTTCAGCGGATGGCGCGAGCCCATCGGGCCCGGAGAGACGCTCGTCGCGAGCGCGATCGCCGACTGCCAATAGGTGAGCGTAATGCCGGCCTCGAAGAGCGAGGTATCGACGAATTGCCCCTCACCCGTCGTGAGCTTGTGCGCGTAAGCCGCGCAAATGGCCATGGCGGCGATGATGCCCGCGGTGATGTCGCAAGCAGGCGACCCAACCTTTACCGGCGGACGGCCGGGGCCTTCCCCCGTGATGGCCATGAGACCCGACATGCCTTGCGCAATGAGATCGTAACCGCCCTGGTCGGCGTAAGGTCCGCTGCGTCCGAAGCCCGAGACGGCGCAGTAGATGAGGCCTGGAAATTCCTTGTGCAGGGCCTCATAGCCGAGACCGAGCTTATCGAGCGTGTCATGGCGATAGTTCTCGATGAGCACGTCCGCGTCCTTGAGGAGGCGCTTCAAGGCCGCGCGCCCCGCGGGCTTCTTGAGATCGAGAACGATGCCGCGCTTGTTGCGGTTCATCATCATGTAGGCCGCCGGCTCGCCCTTGATGTCGGGCGGCAGCATCCGGCGCGTATCGTCACCGCCGTCGGCCTTCTCGACCTTGATCACGTCGGCGCCCATGTCGGCGAGCATGCGCGCCGAGGTCGGACCCGCCATCACGTGCGAGAGATCGATGACGCGCATTCCGGTGAGCGGGCCGCGACATTGATGCTGAGACATGCTTCCTCCGTAGAATCTTGTGTTCTGTATTGTCGGCCCGCGCCTGTCGGATCAGTTCGGCGCCCGCAGGCCCAGCTCCTGATTGGCCGGCAGCGGCGCAAAGAGCGCCTCGACCGTCGCATCGCTCAACTCGGCCAGCGTCGGCGGATTCCAGCGCGGGTTCTTGTCCTTGTCGACGAGCAGGGCGCGCACGCCTTCGACGAATTCGCCATCCTCGAACAAGTGGAGGCACAACCTGAGCTCCACGTTGAGCGCGTCCTCGAGCGAGCCGAGCTTGCGCGCACGACGCACCGCCGCGAGTGTCGCGGCCATCGCCTTCGGTGATCGCACCAGAAGCGCCTCGCGCGTCTTCAAGGCCCACTCGTCGTCCTCGCGTGCAAGTGCGTCCAGGATGGCAGGAACAGTTGGCGCGGAGAACGTGCGGCCGATCACATCCGCGCGATCGGCAAGGTTGGAGTGCGGCGGTGGCTCGGTGAATTGCGCGATCACGCTCTTCACATCCGCCGCACGTGCCTTGCAAAGGGCCGCACGCAGCTCATCGAGCTTGGCGGACTGCACGAAGACATCCGCAAAGCCCGAGAAGATCGTGCCCGCACCATGCATACGCTCGCCGACGAGGCCGAGGTATTCGCCGAAGGAATCCGGCGCGCGGCCGAGCAGCCATGTCCCGCCGACATCGGGAATGAGCCCGATGGTCGTCTCCGGCATGGCGAGCTGCGAGCGCTCCGTGACAATGCGCGCGCCGCCCTGCACGTGTGCCGAAAGCCCGATGCCGCCGCCCATGACAATGCCGTCCATGATGGGCACGAACGGCTTCGGATAGCGGTGGATCAGCGCATTGAGCGCATATTCCTCACGCCAGAAGGCCAGTGCATCGTCGAGCCCGCGTGCGCGCGAGTCATAGAGCCAGCGCACATCGCCGCCGGCGCAAAGCCCGCGCTTACCGGCACCATCGAGGATCACGAGCTCGACGGCCGGATCGTCCTTCCACGCGAGCAGGGCCGGCCAGATGGCACGCACCATGCCGAGCGTCAGCGCATTGAGCGCTTTCGGCCGGTTCAGCGTGATGCGTCCGGCCGTGCCTTCGACGCGGATCAGGACCTCGTCAGTCATCTCCGTCATGCCAACCTCAGATCTTCGGTGCCGGGAAATCGCCGCGCGCCTTCTCGAAGGCGCGGCCGATGCGCAGCGCCAGCGCATCATCAAAGCGACGGACGACGATCTGCAGGCTCATCGGCAGCTTGCTCTTGCTGAGCGCCGTCGGGATGGCAAGGCTCGCGAGGGCGAGGTAGTTCGCCCAACGCGTGAAGTGCGCCATGGGCGACTTCGTCTCGTCCACCTCGGCAACGGCGATCGCCGGGAACGGGATCGTCGGCAGGATGAGCGCATCGAGACGGTCCATGGCCGAGAGGAAGGCGTCGATTGCCTTCCCGCGCTCCTGGATCACATCGAGATAGTCGGCGGCCGAGATCGTCTTGCCGCCGAGGAAGCGCGTGCGGATCGGATCGGCCATGCCTGACTTCGGATCATCGATCAGCTTGCGCCAGTTGGCATAGCCTTCGGACGCGATGATGATGCCAGTCGCCCGCGTGAAGCTCTCGAACGACTGCGGCATCTTGAAGGGTTCGATGCGCGCACCGAGCTTCTCGAGCGTGCTTGCCGATTGGGCGATGTCAGCCCTGACCTCCTCGGTCGTGAGCGTGAGATCCTCATCGACAATGCGCCCGATGCGCAGGCCCGCGACGCCCTTCTCGAGATCGCGCAAGGGATCAATGGGGCGGAAATCTTCAGTCGATGGATCCTCGGGATCATGCC
This sequence comes from Hyphomicrobium sp. CS1BSMeth3, assembly GCF_900117415.1. Taxonomy (GTDB): domain Bacteria; phylum Pseudomonadota; class Alphaproteobacteria; order Rhizobiales; family Hyphomicrobiaceae. The sequence goes on along the minus strand of NZ_FPEI01000004.1, from coordinate 12,679 downwards.
CGAGCATGGCGGCGAACATGCGCGCCGCCGTCGTCACGTCGTGGGCGAGCGGGCCCGCCGTATCGAGCGTCTGCGAGAGCGGTGCAATCCCCGAGCGCCCGATCAGGCCGATCGAGGTCTTGAGGCCGACGCAGCCGCAGAGCGCAGCAGGAATGCGCACCGAGCCGCCGGTGTCCGTGCCGAGCCCGCCTGGCAGTACGCCCGCGCCGACCATCGAGCCCGTGCCGCTCGACGATCCGCCCGGAATGCGATGCACCTTCAGATCCCAGGGGTTCCACGGCGTTCCGACAGTGACGTTCGTGCCGTAGCCGCCGAAGGCATATTCCACGGTGTGCGTCTTGCCGGCGATGATGGCGCCTGCAGTCCGCAGCTTCGTCACGACGTGCGCATCTTTCCGCGCCGGCTCGGCCTGCTTGCGTGTGAGCGAGCCGCAGCCCGAGACGAGGCCCTCGACATCGGCAATATCCTTGATGCCGACCGGCATTCCGTGCAGCAGACCGTGCGCAGCTCCGGCCGCCACGCGCGCATCGGCGAGGTGGGCCTCGGCGAGGGCGCTCTCGCGCGTGATCTGGGTGAGCGCGTGGAGCTTCGTGTTGGCTGCCTCCATGGTATCGAGAGTGCTCTCGATGGCGGCCGTGATCGTGCCTGTGGCTGCAGCCTTCGGGGACTTGGACATTGGGGCTCACCGCTCCTTTGGGTCTGATGCTTGCGGATTGCGGCGAGCCTAGCACCCCCGGCGCGGCTGGCGCGAGGGCTGTCGGCGCAGGGGCGCCCTGCGCATTGCTTAGTGCCGCGGGCTGCTGGGAAGGGGTGCTGTGGCTTCCTGGTACGGCCTACCGGCCGGCGCGCAGTCGCGCGCTCATGACTACTGTGCGCCGGTGCCAATCGCGTCCCCTCGCCCGCGAGCGGACAGCGCTCGCGTGTTGCGCCCTACTTCCCCCTCTCCCCATTGTCTTCAATGGGGAGAGGGGACATGATGGCGCCTGCGGCGGGCTCCAGCCCATAAAAGACGGGGCTCCGGGAGTGTCCGTCGTGTCGAGGACACGCGCCTTCGGCACGATGCGGAGTGCGAGGCCGCGGCCTCGCTCGCGCTGAAAGCGCAACGGTTCCTACGAAGTCGGCAGGCGGCACTGCTCGTCGGCAGGGAGCGGATCGCACTCGCGATCCTGGACGCACGTGTGCAGTGCAGTCTTGGTCTCGGCGTTATAGATGCCGTCCATCTGGCCGCGGTAGTGTCCGCGCTCGGCAAGGCCGCACTGATAGAGCTTGATCATGCGCTCGCCGCCGAGATGGATGGCCATCTCGTAGTCGCGCAGCGCGCCTTCCACATTGCCCATGAGCTGGCGGATATGCGCGCGCGTGTCCCAGGAGTGCTCGCTCTCCGGGTTGAGCATCAGCGAGCGCTCGACATCCGGCAGGCCTTGGGTGCCGCGGCCCGAGCGGTAGAATGCCCAGGCGCGATTGTTGAGCGCGGAGGGTGAATTCGGGTTGATCGCGAGCGAGGCGTCATAGTCCTCGATGGCGCGGTCGAGCTGGCCCTTGATCGAGAGGGCAAGGCCGCGGATGGCGAGTGCGTTGCTGCGGTCGAGGGGCGGCGTCGCGGGGTTATCGATGATGACCGTGCAGCCGGCAATACGGCGCTCGTTGTCGTCGCTCAGGCAGTCGGCGGCACTGCTGTCGGCCCGCGCCGCGGTTGCGGCTGCAGTGGCAAGCCATAAGGCGGCCAGGATCATGCCTGCTCGTCTCATTCAGTGCTCCTGCAGTGCGGCCGACGCCTTATGTCGCCGACAATTGGCGCCGATGTTCAACAGCACTGCGACACAAGTATGTCCAGTCCTGTGACGGTGGAAGGGGTTGCGACGGATGGCCCCGCGCCTTCCTGCGTGCGCGGACGTTCAGATGAGGACATTGCGTTACAGGGCACCCTCGCGCGGCCCTGCTGGCGGGAAGATATCGGGCCCTCAGCAACGATGTTCGTCTTTCGGTACCGGACTGCAGCCCGGTGTCTGCACGCACCTAGCCAGCCCCTTTACAATCTCTATCCTCCTGCTGGTCCTCTCGGCATCGGCTTTCCCAGTGCTTCTACTCGAGTCGGGTATGATGCCGACTTCGACTAGGCCGCACTCATAAGTTTTGTGAATTTCACTATCGCCGTACTCAAAAGCAAAAAGGAAATCGGCAAGCGCCTCCGCCGGCATTCCCTGTGCGAGGCGAATATGCGCGCGCGTGTCGTGCGAGTGAGCGGATTCTGGATCGATCCGAAGTGCCTCTTCGATATCGGCAAGGGCGTCGAGCGGGCGGCCGAGGCGCACCAGAGCCCAGGCACGATTGTTCAACGTTGCCGCCGAGTGTGGATCTAACTTGATTGCGGCATCATAATCTTCGATCGCGCGGTAGAACTCTCGTTTGCGCCAGTATGCCGCCCCCCGAACACCGAGAGCACCGCTGCGTTCGAGATGCGATGTTGCCGGATCTTCGATGATGATCGTGCAACCCGTGATGCGGCGCTCGTTGTCGTCGCTTAGGCAGTCGGCCGTGGGGTTGTCGGCTAGGACGGCGGATGTCGCGATGAGAGCAAATACATAAGCGGGCAAAAGTAGGATTAGTCGATACATCAAACGCTCCTGAGCGCGCCCGACATTCAGTAGGGCGATCAAGCTGGGCGGTTGTCAGGTACCTCCACGTCGAGGTCCAGGACGAGGAAGCTCCAGGATTTCCCGTGGCTGTCGAGGCCGAGAGAGGTGTTCACGCCCCCTTCGAGCGCGTCGTGCATGACGAAGTTCAGGCCATGCAGATGGTCGAGCGCATAGCGCGTGACGCTGCCCTGGATGAGGGCGGGATAGGCGGCCTTGATGCGCTCCGGCGTGAGCTGCTCCTTGAGCAGGGGGTAGTCGCCCGGATCATAGGCCCACACCGACACGTTCGAGGTGTTGCCCTTGTCGCCGGCGCGCGCGTGCGCAATCTCATGGAGCTTGATGCGGCGGGTCATGCGCGGAACATCCTCACGCTCGGGCGTACCGCGTCGCGGTCGATGAGCGTGGAGTGCGTGATGACGCTCGGCGTGATCTGCCCGCGATAACCGCCGCCGCCCGCAGGGCCGCAGCAGAGGAGCGACTCGACCTCCCAGAGCATGGTCGCGACATCATCGCGACTGGCCGAGCGCATGGCTGTGTGCACGCGCACGTCCGCGCTCTCTTCCCGGACGCCATGCGCCGTTGCGTGCAGCGAATTGATGCCGATGAGGTCGATGCGCAGGGCCTCGAAGCCGGGGCGGCGCGCGAGGCGGTCTCTCAGAATGTCGCGGGCGAGTGCGGCGCGCGCCGTGGCATTCGGACCGGCATAGCTCACACCCGCCTCGCCGAAGAAGCCGCCGTCGAAGCCGATCGTGACCTTCAATTTGTCGGGGCGCTTGTGCCCGCTGCCGTTTGCGACAGCGACACGATCGCGACCCGCTTCCTGCACGGTGACGCCGCTGAAGTCCGCGGTCACGTCCGGCGTGAGGTAGGCCGCAGGATCATGCACCTCGTACATGAGCTGCTCTTTGACCGTGCGCGACGTCACCATCCCGCCGGCATCGGCGAGCTTGGTGATGACGCAGCCGCCGTTCTCGGCGACCTCAGCAATGGGAAAGCCGCAGTCCGCCAGCCGCGGCACATTCTTGCGGCCCGGATCGGCGAAGTAGCCGCCCGTGATCTGCATCCCGCATTCCATGAGATGCCCGACGAGCGTGCCTTGGCCGAGCCGCTGCCAGTCGTCGCGCTTCCAGCCGTAGTGATGGACGAGCGGCGAGAGAAAGAGCGAAGGATCGGCGACGCGCCCGGTGATCACGACGTCGGCGCCGCTCTCGAGACCGGGAATGATGGCGTCAATGCCGAGATAGACATTTGCGCCGACAACGGGGCGCCCGACCTCGGCGACGGTCTTGTCGTGATTGTCGAAGAGGATGGTCTCGGGCCCGATCAGATCCGAGACGTCGTCGCCTTCGATGGCCGCGACGGTCACGCCGCTGAGCCCCTGCGCGCGCGCGACATCGACCACGACCTCGGCGGCCGCTGCAACATTGGCGACGCCCATGTTGGTGACAATGCGCGTGCCGTGGCGCTTGCAGGCCGCGAGCGTGCCGCGCATGCGCGCGGCAAGCTGCGGATTGTAGCCGCGCTTCGGATCGAGCTGGCGATCGCGATGGCCAAATGCCAGCGTGCGCTCGCCGATCGTCTCGAAGACGAGATAGTCGAGCGCACCCTTCTCGGCGAGATCGATCGCCGGCTCGAGCCGGTCCGACGAAAAACCGGCGCCACAACCGAGCCTCAGCACGGCATCCTCCCGAATTGTGGTGCCCGTTTCAGCCTGGAAAGCTTACAGGCACTTCGTGATGGTCGAGCCGCACTTCACGTAGTTGATGAGGTCCCAGGCGCAGCACGGCTCTTCTTTCTTACACACCCACGCGCGCTTCTCACCGCTCGGGAACGTGTGACGGCAAACCTTCTCGCCCTTGCCAGCCTTCACGACAGGCGCCTTCGCCTTTGGCGCGCTCTGCTGTGCCATCACCGGCGCGCTCATGCCGAGCGCAAATGCTACCGCAAGTCCGATCTTCATCATCCGCATCGTCGTATCCCCCAAGTAAATGGTCCAAACAGATCCCACCAGCCACGGCATCATGCCGCGCCCGGAGGGAGGCGACAAGTACCGGTTGCCCGCTAGCCACAGGCGACTATCATCCTGGCAACAGACATACCGTTCGCCCAGGGAGAGCCCAATGAAAACCCGCGCCGCCGTCATCCACGAGATGGAAAAGCCGCGCCCCTACGCCGTGTCCAAGCCGCTCGTCATCGAGACGCTGGACCTGGACCCACCGGGCGAGGACGAGATCCTGGTACGCATCCGCGCCGCGGGCCTCTGTCACTCCGACCTTTCGACCATCAATGGCGATCGCCCGCGCCCGCTGCCCATGGTGCTCGGTCACGAGGCGGCCGGCGAGGTCATGGAGCTCGGCCCCGGCGTGAAGGACCTCGCCGTCGGCGATCACGTCATTCTCGTCTTCGTGCCGAACTGCGGCCGCTGCGCCCCCTGCCAGGAGGGCCGCCCCGCGCTCTGCGAGCCGGGCTTCAAGGCCAATGGCGCAGGCAAGCTGCTCAACGACGTGACGCGCCTCTCGCGCAACGGCCAGACCGTCTATCACCACGTCGGCGTCTCGGCGTTCTCGGAGTATGCCGTCGTCTCGCGCTGCAGTGTCGTCAAGATCGACAAGTCGCTGCCCTTCGAGGAAGCCGCGCTCTTCGGCTGTGCGGTCATCACCGGCGCCGGCGCCGTCATCAACACGGCGAAGGTCCCGCCCGGCACGACGGCCGCCATCGTCGGCCTCGGCGGGGTCGGCCTCATGTCCATGCTCGGCGCGAAGCTCTCCGGTTGCCGGCAGGTCGTCGCCATCGACATGCTCGATGACAAGCTCAAGCTCGCCAAGCAGCTCGGCGCGACGCACACCGTCAACGCGCGCGATCCCAACGTCGTCGAGCACGTGAAGGACATCACTGGTGGCGGCGTCGACTTCGCCTTCGAGATGGCGAGCTCCATCAAAGCACTGGAACTCGCCTACAAGATCACCAAGCGCGGCGGCACCACCGTCACCGCGAGCCTGCCCCATCCGACGCACACCATGCCGCTGCCCGGAACGCACCTTGTTGCCGAGGAACGCACCATCAAAGGCAGCTACGTCGGCTCGTGCATTCCCTCGCGCGACATCCCGCGCTTCATCTCGCTCTACCAGCAAGGGCTGCTGCCCGTGGACCGCCTGATGAGCGAGCGCATCGAGCTCGAAGAGATCAACGAGGGCTTCGACAAGCTGTCGGATGGCGGGACCGTGCGGATGATCCTCGTGCCTTGATTTTATTTGCCGCGGGCTGCTGGGAAGAGGTGCTTCGCCTTCTTCCGTGGTGCTATGCCCGCGGCGGCCCTGCAGACAGGTTGGGTGTCTGCCGCGACCGCGCTCCGCCGTACCGGAGGCGCGTCTTCGACACGACGAGGGGCACCCTCCTGGACCCGCCCGTCTTTATTGACTTATTCCACCGCGCTTCTGCACGGCCATCAGCGTGCCGGTCATCGTGGCGATCAGCTTTTCGCTGCCGCCATCATGCGCAAATGCCTGAGCCTCGCAGATGGTGAGCGTGCGGCCCGGCTTGATCACGCGCGCGCGGAAGACGAAGCGCGAGCCTGCGGCCGGCGCGAGCAGATTCGTCTTGAACTCGACGGTGAGGACCGCGACATCCGCCGGCATGAGCGAGAAGGCTGCGTATCCGCAGGCACTGTCGAGCGCTACCGAGAGAATACCGGCATGAATGAAGCCGTGCTGCTGCGTCAGCTCAGCCGAATAGGGCATCTCCAACTCGATCTCGCCGGGCTGCATCGATTTGATGGTGATGCCGAGCGTCGCCATGACCTTCTGGCGCGCGAAGCTCGCCCGCACGCGCGCGTCGAAGCTCGGATCCTTGGGCGTGAAGTTCATGGGGGTGTTCATGATCATTCCCAGAATGGCGCCGTTGTTCCCTATCGCCATAGAAGGCAAAGGGGAGGGGCGATGATCGCTCGCTGACAGCGATAACACCTCATGTGGGTCGCCGCGCAAAAAGAAAATCAGCCCCGTTCGCCCAGCGGGCATGACGGGCCAAAGCAAAACGCGGCGCCCTTTCGAGCGCCGCGCTTTTATCGTCCAGGTGTGGCCGCTGCGGGCCTACCGCACGAGAAGAAGGCGAAGCACCTCTTCCCGGCAGGCGGACGCCACATATGGCGCCCTGTCCTTCTGGCCGCCGCCGCCATAGCACCACGGAAGAAGGCGAAGCACCTCTTCCCGGCAGGCGGACGCCACATATGGCGCCCTGTCCTTCTGGCCGCCGCCGCCATAGCACCACGGAAGAAGGCGAAGCACCTCTTCCCGGCAGGCGGCGGCAAACCAATTAATGCGCCAGGATCGCCAGCAGCAGCAGAGCCACGATGTTGGTGATCTTGATCATCGGGTTCACGGCCGGGCCGGCAGTGTCCTTGTAGGGATCGCCGACGGTGTCGCCCGTGACCGAGGCCTTGTGCGCCTCGGAGCCCTTGAGGTGCTTCACGCCGTCTTTGTCGACGAAGCCGTCTTCGAAGGCCTTCTTGGCGTTGTCCCAGGCGCCGCCGCCGGCCGTCATCGAGATGGCGACGAAGAGGCCGGTCACGATCACACCGAGCAGCATGGCGCCGAGCGCCGCGAAGGCATTGCCCGTGCCGGCAATCCACTTCACGACGAAGAAGCAGACGATCGGCGAGAGAACGGGCAGCAGCGACGGCACGATCATTTCCTTGATCGCGGCGCGCGTCAGCATGTCGACGGCGCGGGCATAGTCGGGCTTCTCGGTGCCCTTCATGATGCCCGGCTTCTCCTTGAACTGGCGACGCACTTCCTCGACGATCGAGGAGGCCGCGCGACCGACCGCCGTCATCGCGATGCCGCCGAAGAGGTAGGGCAGCAGGCCGCCGAACAGCAGGCCGACGACGACGTACGGGTTCGACAGCGAGAAGTCGACCGTCAGGTTGTGGAACATCGATCCGGGCTTGGCCTGACTGATGAAGTACTTGAGGTCTTCATTGTAGGCCGCGAAGAGCACCAGCGCGCCGAGACCGGCCGAGCCGATCGCGTAGCCCTTGGTGACAGCTTTGGTCGTGTTGCCGACGGCGTCGAGCGCGTCGGTCGTGCGGCGGATCTCCTTCGGCAGGCCCGCCATCTCGGCGATGCCGCCGGCGTTGTCGGTGACAGGACCGAAGGCATCGAGCGCGACGACCATGCCGGCGAGCGCGAGCATGGTCGTGACCGCGATCGCGATGCCGAAGAGACCGGCGAGCTTGAAGGTGACGATGATGCCGGCGACGATGATGAGCGCCGGGAGCGCCGTGGCTTCGAGGCTGACCGCGAGGCCCTGGATGACGTTCGTGCCGTGGCCGGTCACGGACGCCTGGCTGATCGAGCGCACGGGGCGATAGCCGATGCCCGTGTAGTACTCGGTCACGACGATGATGGCCGCCGTCACGACGAGGCCGACCGCGCCGCACCAGAAGAGGTCCATGCCGGTGAAGGTGAAGCCGCTCGTGGTCTTGAAGACCGTGCCCATGCCGAGCAGGTACTCGGTGAGCGGGTAGAGGACGATCAGCGAGAGCACGCCCGTCGCAATGATGCCCTTGTAGAGGGCGCCCATGATCGACTGGTTAGCGCCGAGGCGGACGAAGTACGTGCCGATGATGGACGTGACGACGCAGACGCCGCAGATGGCCAGCGGATAGATCATGAGCGTGCCGACGATGGGCTGGCCCACGAAGTAGATCGCGGCGAGCACCATGGTGGCGACGACGGTCACCGCGTAGGTCTCGAAGAGGTCGGCGGCCATGCCGGCGCAGTCACCGACGTTGTCACCGACGTTGTCGGCGATCGTCGCGGGATTGCGCGGATCGTCCTCGGGGATGCCGGCCTCGACTTTGCCGACGAGGTCACCACCGACGTCGGCGCCCTTCGTGAAGATGCCGCCGCCGAGACGGGCGAAGATCGAGATGAGCGAGGCGCCGAAACCGAGCGCGACGAGCGAGTCGATCACCGTGCGGCTGGTCGTGCTGTAGCCCATCACGCCGGTCAGAATGCCGTAGTAGACGACAACGCCGAGGAGCGCGAGACCGGCGACGAGGAGGCCGGTCACGGCGCCTGAGCGGAAGGCCATCGAGAGGCCATCGGCGAGCGAGACCGTCGATGCCTGGGCCGTACGGACGTTGGCGCGTACCGAGACGTGCATGCCGACAAATCCGGCGAGGCCGGAGAGCACAGCGCCGATCAGGAAGCCGATGGCGACGAGCCAGCCGAGCAGCAGTCCGACGATGATGAAGATGGGAACGCCCGCAATGGCGATCGTCTGGTACTGGCGCGTGAGGTAGGCCTGAGCGCCTTCCTGAATAGCGCCGGCGATCTCCTGCATGCGCGCGTTGCCGGCATCCGACGCCATGACGGCGCGGATCGTCAGCGCGCCATAGGCAATCGAAAGCAGGCCACAGATGATGATGGCCCACAAGATGGACTGCATGGGTAGAGTGCTCCCCGTTGGTCAGATGCCCCCTTCAGGGCTTGGAGTGCGTGCGGCCATGGTGTGACCACCAAGTTCGCACGGCGCAGACAAAGCAAAGACCCCGCAGCGTGACGGCCACCGCTGGGCCTGCCGGCACGATGCAAGGAAAGATACTGTGACGCCGCCCGGTGGGCAGCGCCGGCTCCCGCCGTCAGTACGCCTCCCGGTCGGGTTTTAGCGGGCGGACCATGCCAAAACCGGTGCGGCGATGCAACATTCAATGGTGCGCCTTTGGTCGCGCTTTACACTGAAATACGGCTCCCCCGTCCCTGAGGGTGCCCGCCCGGCCACAGGGATGGGATGCGCTGCCGAAGGCCCTGTGGCCTCAGTTTCGCGGCGAGCCGACGGTGGTGGCGGCACCGCCAGTTGCGGTGCGCCCCCCGTCCACGACGTACTGTGCGCCCGTGATGCCGCTGGCAAAGTCGGAGCAGAGGAACAGCACGGTGCTCGCGATTTCGTCCACTGTGGCATAGCGGCCCATGGGGATAGAGGATTGATAGCGCGCGCTTACTGCCTCCGCGTCGCCTGGATTGATCATCGCCTCGATGGAGTGGATCATCCGCGTATCCACCGGCCCAGGGCAGACGGCGTTCACGCGGATGCCCTGGCGCGCGACCTCGCCCGAGACGGATTTGGTGAGGCCGATGACGCCATGCTTGGAGGCCACGTAGGGGGCGAGGCCGGGCGTGCCTGTGATACCGGCCACGGAGGCCGTGTTGACGATCGCGCCGCGGCCTTTCGCAATCATCACAGGAAGAACGTGCCTGAGGCCCAGGAATACGCCCCTGAGATTGACGCCGATGACGGCGTCGAAAACCGCCTCGTCGTATTCCGCAATCGGCATCACCTTGCCCTCGATGCCAGCGTTGTTGAAGAAGCAGTCAATCTGACCATAAGCATCAACGGCCGCCTTGACGTAGCGGGCGACATCAGCCGACTTGGTGACGTCGGCGGCGACCGCCAGAGCCGTCCCGCCCTTCTCTCGGATCTCCTGCGCGAGCTTCTCGGCACCTGCGCCATCACGGTCGACGGCAACGACTTTCGCGCCGCGAGCTGCGAAGGCGAGGGCGGCGGCGCGGCCGATACCGTTGGCGGCGCCGGTGACGACGGCAACTTGCCCGCTGAAATCCATGGCGTTTTCTCTCCGTGACACGGTGATTTGTCGGCGATTTTGGCGCTCGGCATGAGCGCAGGGTGCCTCAGATTTGCAGTGGCCCGGCGTGGCGTCAATGCAGGCGCCCGGATGGCAGATCGGCAGTCGAAATGCCTCTCGGGCCGCGCGGCGCGTTCATGCACCCTTCAACTTATGCTCTTGGTAAAGACACATTTCGACCATGGCGCCATGTTTGCTTGACGCGGCGGCAGAGTGATCGTCGCTATCAAACTCGGGGGAGAAAAATGTTCACGCGTAATGGTTCGACCTCACCCAAAGCGTCCGCCGAGCCGCAGCGGATCGATGCTCTGCGGCTCCAGACGCTGTCGCCGGCGACTGCGCGGGGGCCAAGCGAGCCGCCGCCAACGCAGCATCACTACAGCACTGCGGAGGCCGTGATCCCGACTGGGCCAGTCAACGACGGCTCGGGCAGCGGCATCTCGATCATTGGCCAGGATCTCACGATCATCGGCCAGGGACTGCGCATCATCTCGAAAGGCAAGATCCGCGTCGAAGGCGAGATCCAGGGTGACGTGGTCGGCACCGAGGTCATCATCGGCGATGTCGGCAAGGTCACTGGAGTCGTCTCGGCCGAGACGATCACCGTCTTCGGCTCGATCATGGGCACCATACGCGGCGTGAGGGTGCTGCTCGAGTCGGGTGCCAAGGTCGAGGGCGACGTGCACCACCAGACGCTGACCGTGGACGAAGGCGCCCAGCTCGAGGGCCGCGTGCGCCGCGCGCAGAATGCCGATGAGCTCAAGCCTGACCTCACCGATGGCGCGACCGGATCTTGAGGCGCGTGCTCTTCGAATTCCTCTGAAAGAACAAGGCCCCGTCGTTGGACGGGGCCTTTTCTATTTTATCTCCGCTCAGTGGGCCTAAAGCGGCGGCGAATTTCAAGTCCGTTGCTCTAGCCGAGCATCTCTTCCACGTGCTCCCAGTTGACCAGATTGTCGAACCAGGCCTCGAGATACTTCGGGCGCGCATTGCGATAGTCGATGTAGTAGCTGTGCTCCCACACATCGACGCCGAGAATCGGCTTCGCGCCGTGCATGAGCGGGTTCTCGCCGTTCGGCGTCTTCTGAACTTCGAGCTTGCCGTTCTTGACCGCAAGCCACGCCCAGCCCGAGCCGAACTGGCCGACGCCGGCTGCGATGAAGTCGGCGCGCACCTTGTCGAAGCCGCCGATCTCGTCCACGAGCTTCTGCACCTTGGCGGGCAGCTTCTTGCCGCCACCGCCCTTTTTCATCCACTTCCAGAAGTGGATGTGATTGTAGTGCTGGCCGATGTTGTTGATGACCGGCGCGTCCTTGGCGGCGAACGCTTCCTTGCAGATATCCTCGATGCTCTTGCCTTCGTACTTCGTGCCGGGACCGGCGAACTTATTGCCGTTGTCGACGTAGGCGAGGTGATGCTTGTCGTGATGGAACTCCAGCGTTTCCTTCGACATGTAGGGCAGGAGCGCATCGTAAGCGTAGGGGAGATCGGGCAGCTTGAAGGTCATTGTTTGGTCTCCTGTCGGTTCTGGTTTCGGCATGGCCGTGAATTGGGCCGTGGATTGGACCGAGGCACGCGCGCGTGATCGTCGAGTTGGCCAAAGCCGCTCGTGAGCGGCTCTTCTCGCTAAGCCATATGTCGGATCGCGGAGGCAGTGCGCAAGCGTCGGCAAGGATGCAACAGGGCGATTGCTTTGGCCAGTGGTCAGGTGTTCATTGCTGCTCTTCCGCCAACCACGCGACACCTGCAAATCGCGCTCCGGGCAACGAAGGTTCCCACACCTATTGCGCCTTCGCTTTCGGCATGGCGATCAATGTTCATGAAATCCGCTGCCATTAACTTGTTGGTGAGAATTCAACAGCGTGCGTCCACGAAATGCGTGTCGTTCAGGCCACAATGTGACTCATTACGAACGCCGCACCGCGCCGCCGAGCAGCTTTCAACCCCAGGTTGTTAGACCGCGCACACGCCGAAACATAATGGTCAAGCATCAAGTCGAGTCGTGCGGCGAGTCCTCCAGTCGAGGTCTCAGGAATGCGGTCGGTAACGTGGTCAATCCACGTTGAGTTGATCGCAGCGCAGGAAGCAAGCCCGGCGCCTAAGGGTCCTGCCGCAGACCGCGTATCCAGTCCAAGTTCTGCGTAGTCGAACGCGTTCCCTCGTGACGGCGTGCGCTTGAGGCGCGTGCGTGCGGCCCCGAAGGAGCGTGAACAGCCAGCCGCCGGGCTGCGCACTCTGCTTCCGCGCTGGAAGCATAGGAAATGGAGCACTTGAACTATGAATGGGGGATCGATGACGACACTCAGTCGCATTTCGATGGCCGCCGTCGCCGCGCTGATCGTGGGTATGGGCCCCGCGTCTGCCGCCGACCTCGGTGGTAACTGCTGCGCCGACCTCG
>NZ_FPEI01000002.1 GCF_900117415.1 Hyphomicrobium sp. CS1BSMeth3 | reverse complement strand
AAGCAGAAGACGGCATACGAGATGATGCTCTCGGAGAGCCAGGAGCGCATGCTCATGATCCTCAAGCCCGGCTCGGAAGCTGCGGGCGAGGCCGTGTTCCGCAAGTGGGGCCTCGATTTCGCGATCATCGGCAAGACCACCGATACGGGCCGCATGATCGTCAAGCACAAGGGCAAGGTCGAAGCGGATCTGCCCGTCGACAAGCTCGCGAACTCGGCGCCGCTCTATCAGCGCCCGTGGGTGCCGACCGATCCGCCGAAGACCATTCTCGCCGAGTGGGTGCCGGCGGCTGCGAGCCTTACCGGCACGCTCGAGGCCATGATGAGCGGGCCGCATCTCGCCTCGCGCCGCTGGATCTACGAGCAGTACGATCACATGGTCATGGGCCAGACCATCGGGCGCCCCGGTGGTGATGCGGCCGTCGTGCGCCTGCCGGGCACGAAGAAGGCGATCGCGGCGAGCTGCGATGTCACGCCGCGCTACTGCCTCGCCGATCCGGTCATAGGCACGAAGCAGGCCGTGGTCGAGACGTGGCGCAATCTGACGGCCGTCGGCGCCGATCCCATCGCCATCACAGACAACATGAACTTCGGCAATCCCGAGCGGCCTGAGATCATGGGCCAGTTCGTCGGCTCGGTCGAAGGTATGGGCGAAGCGTGCCGCGCGCTCGGCTATCCGGTCGTGTCGGGCAATGTCTCGCTCTACAATGAGACGAACGGCAAGGGCATTCCGCCGACGCCCGCGATCGGCGGCGTCGGCCTCGTTCCCGACTGGACGAAGACGGCCGACATCAAGCTCAAGCACGACGGCCATCTGCTGATCCTGATCGGTCATGAGGAAGGCCACCTCGGCCAGTCGCTCTACCAGCTCCATGTCACGGGCAAGAACGAGGGCGCGCCGCCGCCTGTCGATCTTGAAGACGAGATCAAGGCCGGCAATCTCGTGCGCGCGCTCATTCGCGAGGAGAAGGTCTCGGCCGTCCATGATGTGAGCGATGGCGGCCTGTTGGTGGCCGTTGCGGAGATGGCGCTCGCCGGGAACCGCGGCGCCGAGCTGTTCCCCTATGAGGGCAAACTGCCGCCGCACGCCGTCTGGTTCGGCGAGGACCAGGGCCGCTATGTGCTCGCCGCGGCGCCCTCGACAGCCGAGGAAATTGCCGAGCGGGCACGCCTCCTCGGGCTCGCGGTCCGCATCATCGGGCGGACGGGTGGCGATGCCATACAACTCAAGGGGGAAGCCCCGCTCTCTCTGGCCCAGCTCCGCAAAAGCCACGCAGCCTGGCTGCCTGAGTATATGAGTGGAAAGCGTAATTCCTGATCGTGTTTAGTGGCCACCGGACGACGGTGGTACACTGGACGCCGTTAGTCAGGAGCTAGAGACCCGTGCGCGAGCGACGCCTGCTTCTCATCATCGGCGGTGGCATTGCCGCCTACAAGTGCCTGGAGCTGATCCGGCGCGCGCGCGAGCGCGGTTTCTCCGTGCGCACGGTCATGACCAAGGCGGCGCAAGCCTTCGTGACGCCGCTCTCCGTGAGCGCGATCTCCAACGAGCGCGTGCTGACCGAGCTTTTCGACGTCGATGAGGAGCGCGAGATCGGCCACATCCGCCTTTCGCGCGAGGCGGATCTGATCGTGGTGGCACCCGCGACGGCCGACCTCATGGCCAAGATGGCGGGCGGCCATGCCGACGACCTCGCCACCGCTGTCCTGCTCGCGACCGACAAGCCCGTGCTCATCGCGCCGGCCATGAACCCGCGCATGTGGCAGCACGCGGCGACGCAGCGCAATGCCGCGACGCTCGAAGCGGACGGCATTCACTTCATCGGGCCCAATGCCGGCGAGATGGCCGAGCGCAATGAGGCGGGGCCCGGCCGCATGGCCGAGCCGCACGAGATCCTCGCGGCCATCGAGCGCCTCTGGGGCGACGAGATCGCCAACCACATTGGCGCGACGCAGCCGCTCGCGGGGCGTCACGTGCTGATCACGGCGGGCCCGACGCACGAGCCCATCGATCCTGTGCGCTACATCGCCAATCGCTCGTCCGGCAAGCAGGGCTATGCGCTCGCAGCCGCAGCACGTGCGCTCGGTGCCCGCGTGACGCTCATCTCGGGACCGACCGGCTTGCCGATCCCGCACGGCGTGTTCGTGTCGCACGTCGAGAGCGCACGAGAGATGCTGGCGACGGTCGAGGCGGCGCTGCCGGCGGACGTCGGCATCTTCACGGCTGCGGTCGCGGACTGGCGCGTCGCCGATGCGAGCAATCAGAAGATCAAGAAGGATGCGAAGCACGCGACGCCGACGCTGTCGCTCGTCGAGAACCCGGACATTCTGAAGACGGTCGGGCAGGCAAAGGCCGGGCGCCGTCCGCCGCTCGTCGTCGGCTTCGCGGCCGAGACCGACAACGTGCTCGAGAACGCGAAGAAGAAGCGCAAGAGCAAGGGCGCGGACTGGATCGTCGCCAATGACGTGTCGCCCGCGACGGGCATCATGGGCGGCGACCGCAATGCCGTGCACATTGTGAGCGCCGAGGGCGTGGAGAGCTGGCCGGACATGGACAAGGGCGATGTCGCGCGCCAGCTCATGGATCGCGTGGCGGCTTGGCTCGCGGAGAACACAGGCGAGGCCTGATTGGCGAAGCCTGATCGCGCGGGGGCGCGGCGAGAATTGTGGGGGCGCAGATGGGAAAAGTGACGATCGAGGTGCTGCGTTTGCCGCACGCCGAGGGGCTGGAGCTGCCGGCCTATCAGTCGACGGGTGCCGCGGGGCTGGATCTTGTTGCCGCTGTTCCCGAGGACGGCCCGATGGAGCTGGCGCCCGGCGCGCGCAAGCTCGTGCCGACGGGCCTCGTGCTGCAAATTCCCGAAGGCTATGAGGTGCAGGTTCGTCCGCGCTCGGGCCTCGCCATTCGCCACGGCATCACGCTGCTGAACTCGCCCGGAACGATCGACTCCGACTATCGCGGCGAGGTCATGGTTATGCTGATCAACCTCGGCACGGAAACAGTCACGATCGAGCGCGGCGAGCGCATTGCGCAGATCATCGTCGCGCCCGTCGTGCAGGCGACGCTCGTTGAGGTGAAGGCTGTGTCGGAAACCGCGCGTGGTGCCGGCGGCTTTGGCTCGACGGGGACGAAGGCGAAAGCAAAGAAGAAGGGCGCGTAGGCCCTTCTCCTACGGCTTAGAGATCCGCTCCAGGCCGCCCATGTACGGGCGCAGCGGCTCGGGAATGAGCACGCTCCCATCCACCTGCTGGTAGTTCTCCAGGACCGCGATGAGCGTGCGGCCGACCGCGAGGCCGGAGCCGTTCAGCGTGTGCACGAACTCCGTGCCTTTGCCGCCGGCCGGGCGGAAGCGCGCGCCCATGCGCCGCGCCTGGAAATCGCCGCACACCGAGCAGGACGAGATCTCGCGATAGGCATCCTGGCCCGGCAGCCAAACCTCGAGGTCGTAGGTCTTCTGCGCGGAGAAGCCCATGTCGCCCGTGCAGAGCACGATCGTGCGATGGGGAAGCCCCAAGCGCTTGAGGATCGTCTCGGCGCAGTTCGTCATGCGCTCGTGCTCGGCGAGCGATTTGTCGGGCGTGGTGATGGAGACGAGCTCGACCTTGCTGAACTGATGCTGGCGGATCATGCCGCGCGTGTCGCGCCCCGCCGCGCCCGCTTCGGAGCGGAAGCACGGCGACCATGCCGTGTAGCGCAGTGGCAGTGCCGCCTCGTCGATGATCTGCTCGCGCGCGAGGTTGGTCAGCGAGACTTCGGCGGTCGGGATGAGCCAGAACCTGTTCTCGCCGGTGGTCTGGAACAGATCCTCCTCGAACTTCGGCAACTGCGCCGTGCCATACATGGCCTGATCGCGCACGAGCAGCGGCACCTGGCATTCGGTGTAGCCGAACTCGCCCGTGTGGATGTCGAGCATGAACATCGCGAGCGCGCGCTCGAGACGGGCGAGCTGGCCCTTCAGTACGACGAAGCGGGCGCCCGACATGCGCGCGGCCGCCTCGAAATCCATGAGGCCGAGCGCCTCTCCGATCTCGAAGTGTTGCTTCGGCTTATTGAGGCTCGCGGCGGGCATCGTCTTCGGATCGCCCCAGCGGCGGACCTCGACATTGGCCGTCTCGTCCTTGCCCTCGGGCACGTCGGCGAGCGGGATGTTCGGCAGAACGGCCAGCTCACGCTCCAGCGCGGCTTCGAGATCGCGCTGCTTGTCCTCGCCGGCCTGAAGCTGGTCCTTGAGGGCTGCAACCTCAGCCATGAGCGTGCTCGCCAGCGCCTCGTCCTTGGAGGCCTTGGCTTTGCCGATCTCCTTCGAGGCCGAATTGCGCCGCGCCTGGGCTTCCTGCAGACGCGTCTTGATCGCGCGTAGCTCCTCGTCCTTGGCGATGAGCCCGGCCGAGAGCGGCTCGAGCCCGCGGCGCTTGAGGCCGGCGTCGAAGGCGGCGGGGTTCTCGCGAATGGCTCTGATGTCGAACATGGAAATAGCCCTGACGGCTGTGAACTCAGCGTTGGGGGCTGTCTTAGGGGGCCGAGGCGCGGGCGTCCAGTGGCGCGATCCCCCAATCCTAAGTCCGATCGCCGCGCGCCCGCTGCCAGTAGGCCGTAATCGTCTCCAGCAGCGCCTCGTGCCCCATTTTCAGGCCCTGGGAGGCAATGCAGAGTCCGTCCGCACCGACGGCTGTGTTGAGCGGCCGCGTGAGGCGCGCCATGGTGGTCAACTTCAGCGCGCGCTCATAGGCCGGATCGACGGCGAGCACGATCGCCGGTTGATTGTAGGCCGACCATGTCGAGATGCCGTGGATGGCCGACCACGGCACGATCTCTCCCGTGAGGCGCGTGTCCCTGACGCCGCGCGGCGAGACCGTGACAATGGGGCCGCGCAGCGCGAGCAGGCGCCAGAGTGCAACCAGGGCGACGAAGCCGAAGAAGGCGACGCCGAGGCCGCCAACGACTTCGCCGATGGCGCCGTGCGCGGGCGTGATGAAAAGCGAGATGAGGACGAAGGCTGCGCTGACGGCGATCGTGCCGATCATCCGCCAGGGTGAGAGCCTGATCTCGATCGTGCGGGTCGTGTCGATGGCCATGCGAGCCACCCCCCAATGAGCCACCCAAAGTGAGCGCCCCCGACCAGTACGTGCTCAGCGCCGATACTGGCCGCCCCCATCCATGTCGATGACAGTGCCCGAGAGATACGCCACTTGCGGTGCCGCGAGCATGACCGTCAGCGCTGCTACTTCTTGCGGTTCTTTGAGGCGGCCGAAGGGCAATCCCTGAAGCAGCTCTTCCCAGCGGTTCTCATCGCCGAAGGTGGTCTGCGCGCGCGTCTTCGTGAGCGTCATGATGCGGTCCGTGCGCGTCGCCGCCGGATTGATGCCGAACACGCGTACGCCGAAGTCCGCGGCGCCCGAGCCGATGCCTTTCGTGAAGGCATTGAGGCCGGCGTTGCCCGTGGAGCCGCAGATGTAGTCCCACCGCGGCGCCGGGCCGGCCATGCCGATGATGTTGATGATCGTGCCCGATTTGCGCGGCTTCATCTGCTGAAGCGCGAGCTGGGTCATGTGGATGTAGCCCATGACCTTGAGCGCCCAGGCCTCGGTCCACTTGGCCATGCTCATGTCGAGAATGCTGCCGCCGGGGATCGCGCCCGCGTTGTTTACGAGAATGTCGATGTCGGGAAAGCGCGCCATGGTGGCCTCGCGCGCGGACTCCTGCGAGAGGTCGGCGGCGTGCGTCGTGACGTTGGCCTGATGGCGCGAGCGGATGTCGTCAGCCGCCGCGTTGAGAGAGTCGGCGCTGCGCGAGACGAGGATGACGTTCGCGCCCTCGGCGGCAAAGGCTTCGCCGATGGCGACGCCAATGCCCTTCGATCCGCCGGTGACAAGCACCTTCTTGCCCGCAAGCTGCAGGTCCATGGTCGTCCTCCCTTATGTCGTTTGCGGCGTTATCTGCCGATGGTTTCAATCGAGACAGGAAAGAGCGGCGCGAGGTCGTCGACCTCCATGATGTGATAGACGCTGAAGCGATAGGCGTCGCCGGCCGTCATCTCCGGCGGCGTGAAGGGGAAGCCGAGGTTGCCGGCTGTCGAGATGCGGCCTGGGAATGGTGCGTGCAGCAGGTACTGCTTCGCCGTCGCGGCGACGGCGCGGGCTTCTTCCTCGGTCTCGCCAATGCATTCGACGAGCACGCCCACCTCTTCGGGCACGGTCGTCACGGGCTGGCCGCCGACGACACCGAGACCATAAAAGCGGAAGAAGAGCTCGTAGGGCCGCTTGGGATTGGGCGGCACCAGCTCGCGGATCATGGCCTCGACGCTGGCCGCGATCTCCTGCGCCTTGGCGATGAATACAGGATCCGTCGAGCCGGCGACGAGCACCGCACGCGCGCCGATCCGCGTTGCGCCCTCGATCTTCACGGAGAACTGGGTGGCCGGCTCCCAGCGGCCGCCGGACACGCGCACGCGGCGCTCGTCCACGGCCTCGTACTTGGCATCGGCGAGATAGAGAATGCCCTCGGGCTCGGCGACGGAGAGCGGATCGGCCTGCTCATAGAGACTGTGCGCAGCAACCGACATCGGCGTCGCGCGGCGGTTCGGGTTCATGCTTTCGAGGACGAAGCTCTCACCTTCGAGCGTGCCGAGCATGGCATCGCGCCCACCGCCTTCACAGCAGAGCGAGGCACACTCGATGATCTTCGCCATCTGCAGGGCGGGGCCGACGGGGAAGCCGAGACGCTGCGGCAGCGTCGCGTAGATCGCGGTATCGCAGGCGCGGCCGGCAATGATGATGTCCGGTTCGAGGTCGATGGCGCGCTGGAAAGCTTCCATGCCCATCTGGCCGACGATGCGGGCAGCGCCGTCGACCTCAGCTTCGGTGAGGGTGCTGATCGGGCCGATGGCTGTGACCTTCTTCGCGCGCACGGCGGCCTTCACTACGTCGCGCGGCATCTCGGCGCCGATCGTGGCGACGCGGAAGTTGAGATCGTTCTCGCGCGCGATCTCGCGAATGATCTCCATGGTCTCGGCAAGATGCGGATCGCCGCCGCCGGTGCCGGCCGTGCCGAGGATGAAGGGAATGCGATTTCTCACCGCGCCGACGATTGCGAGGCCGAGATCGCGCTTCGAGGAGCGCCGCGCGGTCGCGAGCTTGCCTGCACCGAGGTAGTAGGGGCCAGGATCGACCGAGCCCATGTCGGCGCCGATGAGGTGCGGCTTCCGCGCAAGGCCGGCGCGGAAGGCGGGCTCGGGAATGCCATAGCCGAGCTGGCCGGAGGCAGAGAGGATGCGCAGCGGGCCCTTCTCGCGCTTCCAGGCGTCGATGGTCGAGGCGAACGCGCTCATATTTCGAGATCCAGGATGGGGCGGTGTTGCTGGGCGCCGTAGACGTCGGTGTCGCCGGGTGTGCCGGCGATGATGCGACGTGGCAGCACGATCTTGATCGCGTTGGCGGCCGGATAGGGAATGATCTCGGCCTCGGCGACATTGAAGCGCTGGGCGATCACCGCGGCCTTGAGGCTCGGCGCGGCGAGCGCACGCTCGTACATCTCGCGGGTGTCGAACATCAGGTCGAGCGTGACCTGGGTCGGCCCCGCGTTCTTCGAGCGAATGACGCGCGCGGCGTCGATCAGTTTCATGAGGGCGTTTCCGGGATAATTTTGATTAAGTCCATACATAGTGCGGCACGGAAGCGCTCTTGCGCAATGCCCTCACCGCGCAAAGCAGCAGGGCCCGCAACGCACAGCGCGCGGGCCCATCAATTGTTTCAGTGATGTGAGACCGGCTTCAGCTCACTTCGGCCAGAAGCGAGAGCTGGTAGCCGTTCGAGCCATCGCGGTCGACGAGGCGCGTCGGGTAGCTGCCGGTGAAGCAGTGATCGGTAAACTGCGGATTCTTCGGATCACGGCGGTCGAAGCCCATGGCGCGATACGTACCGTCGATCGACAGGAAGGCGAGGCTGTCGGCGCCCATGAACTCGCGCATCTGCTCGACCGACATATTTGCTGCCAGCAGTTCCTCGGTGCGCGGCGTGTCGATGCCGTAGAAATCCGGATACTTGATCGGCGGGCTCGAGATCCGCATGTGGACCTCCTTCGCCCCGGCGTCACGGATCATGTCGACGATCTTCTTCGAGGTCGTGCCGCGCACCACGCTGTCATCGATAAGGACGACGCGGGCGCCACGGATGACGCCGACATTCGCCGAATGCTTGAGCTTCACGCCGAGCTGGCGGATGCGCTGCTCGGGCTCGATGAACGTGCGCCCGACGTAGTGATTGCGCACGATGCCGAGCTCATAAGGAATGCTCGAGAACTGCGCGTAGCCAATGGCGGCCGGCACGCCCGAGTCCGGGATCGGCACGATCACGTCGGCAGGAATGAGCGACTCGCGTGCGAGCTCGATGCCGAAGTTCTTGCGGACCTCATAAACACTTCGCCCGCCAGAGATGGAGTCCGGGCGGGCGAAGTAGATGTACTCGAAGATGCACGGGCGGGCCGGGCGTTTGGGGAAGGGGCGATGGCTCTCGACGCCCTCCGCGGTGATCACCACCACCTCGCCGTTGTCGATCTCGCGCACGAATTGCGCACCGACGATGTCGAGGGCGCAGGTCTCCGAGGCGAGCACGTAGGCCTCGCCGAGACGGCCGAGCACGAGCGGGCGGATGCCGACGGGATCGCGCGCGCCGATCAGCATGTCGTTGGTGAGGCCGACGAGCGCGTAGGCGCCTTCGATCTGGAGAAGCGCATCGATAAAGCGCTCGACGATGCGGCGCTTCTTCGAGCGGGAAATGAGATGGAGAATGACCTCGGTGTCGGAGGTCGACTGGCAGATGGCGCCGGAAGAGACGAGCTCCTGGCGCAGCGTCAGCGCGTTCGTGAGATTGCCGTTGTGGCCGACGGCGAAGCCGCCCGTATCGAGGTCGGCGAAGAGCGGCTGCACGTTGCGGAGAACGACGTCGCCGGTCGTCGAGTAGCGGTTGTGGCCGACGGCCATGCGGCCCCTGAGCCGCTCGATCACGCTTGCTTTAGAGAAGTTGTCGCCCACCAGACCCAGACGACGCTCCTGATTGAAGCGCGTGCCGTCGTAGGTGACGATGCCGCAGCCTTCCTGGCCGCGGTGCTGGAGCGCGTGCATCCCGAGGGCTGTGATCGCGGCCGCATCGTCGTGGCCGAATATGCCGAAGACCCCGCATTCCTCGCGGAGCCGATCGCCATACCAGTCGGGTTCGTCGGTTTGCAGCGTGTCGGCGTCCTGGGTTTGCGGAACGGACATCATCGCTGCGGCTCCATCGCTGCCGGTTGAGCGCCGGATATGTGACGCAAGCTTCTTAACTTCAAGTCAAGAGGCAGCGCCAATACGCGGTCCTATATGTCAAAAACGTGTCAATATCCATCCCCAACACGCATGTCTTCCACGTGTTGTTGACGCAGGGTCGGGGAGGCGCGGCACACGTTGTCGCGGGGGCTCGAATCAGGCCCTGCGAAGCACCGATCGGCCGGCGTACTGAGCGACGTCGCCGAGCTGCTCCTCGATACGGATGAGCTGGTTGTACTTGGCGAGGCGGTCCGAGCGCGAGAGCGAGCCGGTCTTGATCTGGCCGGCGTTGGTCGCGACCGCGAGATCCGCGATGGTCGAGTCCTCGGTCTCGCCGGAGCGGTGCGAAATGACGGCCGTGTAGCGGGCGCGCTGGGCCATATCGACGGCGTCGAGCGTCTCCGTCAGTGAGCCGATCTGATTGACCTTGACGAGGATCGAGTTGGCGACGCCCTTGGCGATGCCCTCGGCGAGGCGCTTGGTGTTGGTGACGAAAAGGTCGTCGCCGACGAGCTGGCAGCGGCTGCCGATCGCCTCGGTGAGCGTCTTCCAGCCCGCCCAGTCGTCCTCCGACATTCCGTCCTCGATGGAGACTATGGGATAGCGCGCGACGAGATCCGCGAGGTACTTCGCCATGCCGGCGCCGTCGAGCGACTTGCCCTCGCCCTCGAGCGCGTACTTGCCGTCCTTGTAGAATTCCGTGGCCGCACAATCGAGCGCCAGCACGATGTCATCGCCGGGCTTGTAGCCCGCCTTCTCGATCGACTTCATGATGAAGCCGAGAGCCTCGTCGGCACTCTTGAGGTTTGGTGCGAAGCCGCCCTCGTCGCCGACATTCGTCGAATGGCCGGCATCGTGGAGACCCTTCCGCAGCGTGTGGAAGACCTCCGCCCCCATGCGGATGGCGTCGGCGCAGGTCTCGGCGCCGACCGGCATGATCATGAATTCCTGGATGTCGATCGGGTTGTCGGCATGAGCGCCGCCGTTGATGATGTTCATCATCGGCACGGGCAGGACGCGGGCGTTGGTGCCGCCGATGTAGCGGTAGAGGGGCAGGTTGCTCGCGAGGGCGGCCGCCTTGGCCGTGGCGAGCGAGACGCCGAGGATGGCGTTGGCGCCGAGGCGCGACTTGTTCGGCGTACCGTCGAGGCTGATGAGCGCCGCATCGATGCGGCGCTGGTCCTCGGCATCCATGCCGGAAAGCGAGTCGAAGATCTCGCCATTCACCGCATCGACGGCCTTCAGCACGCCCTTGCCGAGATAGCGGGACTTGTCGCCGTCGCGCAGCTCGTTGGCCTCGTGCGCGCCCGTCGAGGCGCCGGAGGGAACAGCCGCCCGCCCGACCGAGCCGTCCTCCAGCGTGACGTCGACCTCGACGGTCGGGTTGCCACGGCTGTCGAGGATCTCGCGGCCAATGATGTCGACGATGGCGGTCATATCGGGCTCCAGTCGGCGTGGGGATGTCGGTTGCGCGCGGGTATAGCCCGCGCGCGCCGGAACGAAAAGCCGATCGGAGGTAGAAGAGCTAAATGGCCGCGCGGTCGCTGCAGCCGCAACTAAAGCGTCGCGGCGATCAGAGCCGCAAGCGCGTTATGGCTAGAGCCGTGAGCCGATGACCAGGGTCCAGAAGGTCTTGAACTCGGTCTTGGGATCGTGGACCAGGGCGAGGCCGATGTGCTGGGCTTCTGGCTGGAGGAGATTCTTGTTGTGGCCGGGGCTGTTCTGCCAGCCCTTGAGCACTTCATCGAACGTCGCCTGGCCGGTGCCGACGTTTTCCGCCGCGAGCTTGGCATTATAACCGGCGCGCTTGACGCGATCCCAGGGGTTCGAGCCGTCGGAGCCGTAATGCGAGATGCGGTCCCACTTGGCGAGATCCTGGGCGTGCGCGCGGGCGGCCGTGGTCAGCTCGGCGTCGAGCTTCAAGGGCTTCAAGCCCTTGGAGCGGCGGTAATTGTTGATGGCGTCGCGGGCGGACTCGGGATTGAGGGCGGCGCGGGAGTAATCGCGGTCGGCGAGGGCCCCCTTGGGCGCGCGCTCGGAGGGGCGATTGGCGCTCGGCGCGAGGCTCGCGGTGCGCTGGCTGCCTTCGACGCGGGTCGGGGTGCGGGTGTCGAGATCGCCGCCCAAAGAGGCTTGGCGGGTCGGTCGGGCCGAGAGGCTCGGGCTATCTGCGAAGCCGGCCGTCAGGGCACTCGAATTCATGCTGCAACCGGTCGTCCAGAGAGCGACCGTAACCCCCACCAGCACGCGATACATGGGCTCAACTCCTGCCGTCCGACGCGCAACATACCCAGCATTAACTATGCCGCCGGGTAGTTAATTTGCCCTTAACGATGCGCGCACGGAGATCATTTCCCCTCTGTCAGGACCGGGCCTTGGCCGCGTCGTTTTCTGCAGATCCCCTGTACGAGCCCGAAGTGTTCGGGCCCGTCGCCTCACCTGCACAGTACGCGGGAGAATCCTGTCCTGCCGGGGCATAAGAGATGGAATCTTCGTGACATTATTGGGGCCATTGGGCCCTCGTCGTTAAATATAATTGGCCCGCGCCGTGGCCTGATGCCCTCACGGCTGCCGGGACGGACCGATTCGGGGCGATTTTGCTTGGCGGATTTGTTGCACTCTTCCAGAATGCTGTTGATTCTACGGTGATTCGTCCGGGTTGAGGGGCCCGGCGGCTGGGATTTCGCGAGGGAAACAAGAAATCCTGCCCGATCGTCCGGTGGAGCGCGCAGGGGTGCGCGACCGGCAGATCCCCATGTGCTGGGTAAAGAGTGCTGGGTAAAGGTCGGGTCGAACGCGACCGCGGCCATGTGCGCATTGTCGCCTGTGTTGGACAGCTCGGAGGCAGACGGCGGTTTGCTAGGGGGCAAGGACATGGCGGTGGCGGTACTGAACGCGCCGCGCGCGGAGCCGGCGCGAGTCGATGCGCTGCGGCTTGGCGCGCTCGTTCTGGTTCGGCTGTCGATCAGCGAGGCAGGCGTCAGCGAGGCCGAGCTCGCGCGGGACCTGCAACCTTTGGTCAGTCCCGTTGTCGAAGCCGCGGAGTGGCGGCTGCTGCTCGGGCGGCTGGTGGCGGCGCATATCAAGGATCAGTTCGCTGTGCGGCGGAGCAATCGCCTGCACGCGACGGCGACCGGACGGCGCCAGGCGCAGAATTTCCTGGGCGTGAGCCCGGTGGGTTTGGGTGACTGGGCGGCGGTGCGCGATGGGCTCTTGATCGCCCGCGCGCTCGGGACGCCGGGCTTGCCGGCTCGGCGCCTCAAGGCGCTCGGCAAGATCGAGGGGCTGAGAAGCGCGATCGTGATCGCGGCGCACGGGCTCAAGCCGCGCTCTGCGGCGAGCGCCTCGCGGCTCAGGAACGACCTTGCGCTGCTGGCGCTCGATCGGGCTTTCGGCAATCGCCTTCAGCGCGATCTGGGGGCCAAGTCAGGGCTCTCGGCGAAGGCAGCACGGTTGCTTGCGGGCCAGCTCTCGGTGCGCCCGCGCGATTTCGGCTCGGACAGCCGGCTCGTCGCGGGGCTCGCAGCGGAAGCGATCGGCGTCACGAGCGCCACGTTGCAGGCCATGCGGCTCGCGCTGCTGCGCCGATTCGTGACGGGCGACCTCGAGTGGCCGATGGCGGTGCCGAGGCCGCAGGCTCGGGCCGAAGTCGCACCGGCGCCAGCGAAGCCATCCGTGGCGCCGTCGACAAATGCACCGGCCGTCGTCCAGCAACTGCGACCGGCGCCTGCGCCCGTGGAAACGGGAAGGCCCGGCCCCGAGGCGTTCGCGCGTGCGGTGAAAGCTCTGGCGCGGCCGCTCGCGGTCGGCGGCTGGTCGGGCAGCCGCAAGGTCTACATCTCACAAGTCTGGACCGCGGTGCGCGAACGGCACGCCGGTTGGGGACTGAGCGAGATCGAGTTCAAGGCGATGCTCACGGAGGCACATCGCACAGGGCTTCTGGTGCTCGGGACATCGGATCTGCGCGAGAAGCGCGATCTCGACGACATCCAGGCCTCGGCCACCGTCTTCAAGAATACGGTCTGGCACTTCGTGCGTGTCGATGAGTAGTCCCTCCAGGGGCAACACATTTCTTTGTATCGAGGAACAACAAGAACATGCAGCGTGCAGTAGAGAGCGCGGCCCCGGTCGAGAGTTTTGCGTCGGCATTTGAGCACTCGATCACCTGGGAAGACGACGTCTGGCATGCCGACCCGGTCGACATCGCGGCCGTGCATAAATCCGCGCGCGCGAAATTTCAAAGTGCGCTCGACGCGATCGTCAAAGCCGAAGGGACCGTGACGCCCGCGCGTCTGCTGCTCTTCCACGGCCAGTCCGGTGCCGGCAAGACGCATCTCATCCGCGCGCTCAGGACGGCCAGCCATCGCGCCGGCACGGCCTATTTCGGCTATGCGCAGATGACGCCGGACGTCGCGAGCTATGCCGACTACTACCTGCGCCGCCTCGTGGCTTCGCTCGAGAAGCCCTACGATCCCGATGACGAGGGCGAGAGCGGTCTTGCACGGCTCACCAACAAGCTCGCCGCCGCCGCGCTCAACGACGAGCAGCTCAACGAGCTGACTGAAGCCAAGCTCGACGAGGACCAGCTCGCCAAGCTGATCATCTCCTATGCCGACGAGATCGTCGCGAGCCCGTCGTTCGCCGAGCAGGAGCTCGACATCAACATCGTTCGCGCGCTCCTCTATCTCCAGCGCGCCGACCCGCGCATCGACCAGCGCGTGCGCCAGTATCTGCAGGGCCGCCAGCTCAACGAGCTGTCGCAGTCGTCCGTCGCCGCGCTCGATCCGAGCACGGGCGAGGGCCGCGCTTTCGAGATCATCGAGAGCCTCGGCAAGCTCATGTGGACGGTTGACCGCGCGGCGCTCGTCTTCTGCATCGATCAGGTCGAGGACCTGCGCTTCTTCCCTGATGCCGATGATCGCTTCCAGAAAGCCGTGCGCGATCTCATCCAGATTGCGAACCGTGTGCCGAGCGCGCTGATCGTCATCTCCTGCCTCGGCGATTTCTACGACCAGATGCGCGGCGTGCTCGCGCAGTCCTACATCGACCGCATCGAGAAGGCGGGCCCTGTCGCGCTGCTCGAGAGCCGCACGGCCGACGAGGCGCGGCTCATTCTTTCGCGCCGTGTCGAGCAGCACGCGATCGCGCGCGGCGTCGATCCGACGACCGTCGATCTGACGAAACTCTTCGGCGCTGATTTCATGGCCGAGCTTGGCGGCCTCTCGACGCGGCGCCTCCTCGAGGATGCGCAGGCGCGCCTCAAGAGCCGTGCCGCCGACGAGGAAGCGCCGGCCAACGAGCCCGAGGAGACGGATGGTGCCGGCTTCATCTCGACGCTCGCGGCCGCCCTTGGCTTCGGCCTCGGCGGTGGTGGCGAGAGTGCGCCGGCATCGGCAAACCAGATTGATTTCCGCGCGAGCTGGGAGCGTTTCGCGAGCCTTTCCGAAGCCGAGATGCCGTCCGACGATCAGGAGCTGCTCGGCGTGCTCACATCCGCGTTGGAGTTGGCGCGCGCCGAATGGGGCAGTGCCGTCACGCTCTCCGTGCGCCGTGCCGACCTCGGCGACGATCTGCCGGCAGCGGATGTCACGGTCACGCACGCGTCCGGCATCATGCAGAAGACGCGCGTCTTCATCTGCAATCGGCCGACCCAGGGCGGCGGCTTGAAGCGCCAGCTCGACAAGGTTCTGTCGAGCCTCTCCGCGGCAAGTGCCGTCATGCTGCGCGCGAGCGACTATCCCCCGGCTCGCAAGAACCAGACGGCGCAGGCCTTTCGCAAATTCCGCGAGAGCGGCGGGCGCACGCTCGTCGTGCCCATGACCGAGTGGGAGCGCATGATGACGGTGCGCGAATTCCACGCGCGCCATCGCACGGATCCGGGATTTGGCGGCTGGCTCGAGCAGGCGAAACTGCTGTCGGGCCTCTCCGTACTCGGGCAGCTCCTGCGCCTCGACCTGCTCGCCGGCCCAATGCCCATGGGCGACATTCCGGCGAAGCGCCGCGGCGTGGAAGCCCCGCTCGAATCCGCCGAACAGAGCAATCTCGTCACGCTTCCCTGGGCCAAGGGACCGCCGCCGCTGCCGGCCGAGGCACCGCCGCGCGATGGCTTCAGCCTGCCGAGCTTGCAGAGCCGTCTCGCCGATTGGACGGGTTGGTCCTCGTCCAATCCCGGTGGTCCGGCGCCCGCAGCGGGCGAGGACGAGCAGGATTTGCCGATCAGCGTCATCCTCGACGAGCACGGTTCGAATTCTTCGAGCATTCTTGCCGGTCGCGAGATCGGCGGACGCGGCAAGAGCATCACGCTCAACAAGGATGTTCTGAAGCGCCACACGGCTGTGCTCGGCGGCTCGGGCTCCGGTAAGACGACGCTCGCGCTTTGTCTCATCGAGCAGCTTCTGATGAACGGCACGCCCGTCATCCTGCTCGACCGCAAGGGCGATCTCTGCTCCTACGCCAATCCCGAAGTCTGGCGCGATCGCGACGACGATTTCGGCGAGGCGAGCGGCCTGCGCG
The DNA here is from genome assembly GCF_900117415.1 of Hyphomicrobium sp. CS1BSMeth3. Taxonomy (GTDB): domain Bacteria; phylum Pseudomonadota; class Alphaproteobacteria; order Rhizobiales; family Hyphomicrobiaceae. The sequence goes on along the minus strand of NZ_FPEI01000002.1, from coordinate 346,746 downwards.
AGAGGCTCGGCGATGCCATCGACGTTGCTGTCTACACGCCGGGTCGCGCGTCGGGTCGGCCGATCTCGATCACGCTGCTGCCGACCGGCATCAACGAGCTTCCCGAGCATGAGCAGCAGCTCCTCGCCAATCTCTCGGCGGCGGCGCTCGGCGACATGCTGCATCTCAAGAACTCGGCGACGCACCAGAAGCAGTCCGGCACGCTTTCGGTGGCGCTACGCATTCTCGGCTCGCGCTTCAGCACGGAAGTCGGCCTCACGGACCTCATTCACCTGCTGGAAGACGAGGATCCCGAGCTGACCGAGCTGACGCAGCGCATGGATCCCTCGGGCAAGATCCGCCGCGATCTCGTCGCGCAGCTCGACAGCCTCCGTCACCGCAATGCCGCGCTCTTTGAGACGGGCGGCGAGCCGCTGCGCATGGAATCGCTGCTTGGCATCGGGCCGCACGCGCGCCCAGACGGTCGCACGCGCCTTTCGATCATCTACACAGGCTTCCTCGGCGACAACGAGAACATCCTCTTCTGGGTCTCGCAGTTCCTTTCGGAGGCGCTGCGCTTCTGCCAGCGCAATCCGAACGACGAGCTGCAGGCCGTTGTCATGCTCGACGAGGCGGACCTCTACATCCCGGCGAACGCGAAGCCTGCGACCGCAGAGCCGCTGCAGAGCCTCCTGAAGCGCGCGCGCTCCGCGGGCCTCGGCCTCATGCTCGCGACGCAGTCGCCGGGCGATCTCGACTACAAGTCGCGCGACCAGATCACGAGCTGGTTCATCGGCCGCGTGCGCGAGGATACTGCACTCAGGAAGCTCAAGGCAGCCTTCCAGAGCGAGTCGGGTCTCGATCCGGCCGCCGTGCTGCCGCATCAGACGGTCGGCGAGTTCCATCTCGTGCAGGAAGGTCTCGTGCGCGCGCTCAAGGCGCAGCGCTCGCTCATCACGGCCGAACAGGTGCCGTTCGACCGCATCGAACAGCTCGGCTTCGAGACCAAAGGTCAGGGCGAACGACAGCTCAGGTTGTTCGGGTAGCGAATTTTTTTCCCCTCTCCCCGCACGCGGGGAGAGGGGAACCCTTTGTCCCACGTCCTGGGGCGTAACCGGGGTGAGGAGCGACCACAGGCGCTCACGGCCGGCGCTTATCGCCGCTCCTCAGCCCGGCGCATTCCCTATCCTTCCGCAAGCGCCAAGCTGAGCTGCTCTGTCGATGCTTCGTCGCGCGCGCCGAAGCTCGAGAGCGTCACGCCGACGAGGCGAATGCCCTTGCTCAATGGATAGACCGAGCGGACGAGCTGAAGGCTCGCCGCGTGCAGGGCCTCTCGAGAATTGATGGGCGCGTCGAACGTGCGGCTGCGCGTTGCAATCTGGAAATCGGCGTACTTGATCTTGACCGTCACCGTGCGCCCGAGCGCGTGCGTCTTCTCGCACCATGCCCAGACATCATCGGCCATCTCGCAGATGGCGGTCTCGATCTCGGCCGGCTCGATGAGATCGCGCGAGAACGTCGTCTCCGAGCCCGAGGATTTGCGCGGCCGGTCCGGCACGACCGCGCGATGATCCTCGCCGCGTGCGAGGCCGTAGTACCAGGGGCCGGATTTGCCGAAGTTCTGCTGGAGGAATGCGAGTGTTTGCTGCTTCAGATCCGCGCCCGTGAAAATACCGAGGCGGTTCATCTTTTCCGCCGTCACCGGTCCGACGCCGTGGAATTTGCCGACCGGCAGGTCCGCGATGAAGGCCTCGCCTGCGCCCGGCGGAATGACGAACTGTCCATTGGGCTTGCGGTGATCGGAAGCGAGCTTTGCCAGGAACTTGTTGTACGAAATGCCGGCCGAGGCCGTCAGGCTCGTCTTGGCAAGAATGCGGGCGCGGATTTCCGTCGCGGTGGCGGAGGCTGTCGGAATGCCGCGCAGGTTCTCGCTCACGTCGAGGTAAGCTTCATCCAGCGAGAGCGGCTCGATGAGCGGCGTGTACTCGGCGAAGATCGCGCGAATCTCCTGCGACACCGCGCGATAGACCTCGAAGCGCGGCTTCACGAAAACGAGCTCGGGACATTTCCTGAGCGCCGTGCTCGACGGCATGGCGGAGCGCACGCCGAACTTGCGTGCCTCGTAGCTCGCCGCCGCCACGACGCCGCGCGCAGCGCCGTGCCCGACGGCTACCGGGCGGCCGCGTAGGGCCGCATCGTCGCGCTGCTCCACGGACGCGTAGAAGGCGTCCATGTCGATGTGGATGATCCTGCGGATCGACGACTCGCTCATGGCGCCGATACATCTAGCACGAGCGGAACGGACGGTGAACTGCCCGGCGCGGATGTCCACTGCCCGGGGAGGCGCACACATTTGACGTGCGTGGCAATGAAGCGCTGATCGGCGGCGCGCAGACGCGCTATCATTGACGGACCATACGAGGGAGAGCGCCTTGAGCATTCTGATCATTGGGGCGGGCCATGCAGGCGGCGCCGTAGCGGCCAATCTGCGCCAGCTCGGCTCGGATGCGCCCATCACCATCATCGGCGATGAGCCCTACCTGCCCTACCAGCGTCCGCCGCTCTCGAAGGCCTGGCTGAAGAGCGACGTGGTGTTTGCTGCCGTCGGCCTTCGCCCGCAGAGCTACTACGAGCAGCGCGGCATCACGCTGCGTCTCGACGCGCGCGCGAGCTCCATCGACCGTGGCGCCCACACGATCACGCTCGCGAGTGGTGAGACGCTCGGCTATCGCACGCTCATTCTCGCAACGGGCGCGCGGGCGCGACGCCTCGGCCTCGTCGGCGAGGATCTGCCGAACGTCCATGTGCTTCGCACGATCGCCGACGCTGATCACATCAAGGCCGCCCTCGTCGCGGGCCGGCGTCTCGTCGTGATCGGCGGCGGCTACATCGGGCTGGAGGTGGCAGCGTCAGCGCGCCTCAAGGGCATGGACGTTCTCGTGGTCGAGCGCGAGGCGCGCCTGCTCGCCCGCGTCGCTTCTCCACCTATCTCGGCGTTCATGCAGAGCTTTCATGAGCGCCAGGGCGTCAGATTTCAGCTCGAGACGGGCGTCACCGGCTTCGATGTGCGCGATGGCCGTGTAGCCGGTGTGCAGCTCAGTAGCGGCGAGACTGCAGCGGCCGACATGGTGCTCGTCGGTGTGGGCGCCGTTCCCAACACGGAACTTGCTCAAGCTGCCGGTATTACCTGCAGCAATGGCATTGCCGTCGATCTCGAAGCGCGCACGAGCGATCCAGATATTTTCGCGATCGGCGACTGCACAGAGCGGCCATTGCTGCACTATAGCTGCCGCGCACGCCTCGAAAGCGTTGCGAGCGCGCTCGAGCAGGCGCGACAGGCTGCGGCTGCGATCTGCGGCGGCAAGGCGCCCGCGCCGGAAGTGCCCTGGTTCTGGTCCGACCAGTACGACCTGAAGCTTCAGATTGCCGGGCTGCCGATCGGCGCGACGCGCATCGACGTGCGCGGCGATATGGAGCAAGGGAAGTTCGCTGTCGCGCATCTGGATGGCGAGGGCAGGCTCTGCGCCGTCGAAGCCGTCAATGCACCAGCCGAATACATGGCCGGCCGCGCGACCATCGGCAAGCAGCGCGCCGGCTGACCGGCGGCGCTTTCACGTTCAAAGGAACGAAGCGGGCTTCGTTTTGGCGCGGGCGCGCGCGAGTGCCCAGAGCTTGTCCCCGTCGAGCGGCACGGGCCGGCGGAACTCGGCTTCGGCGGTTGCCACATCCGGGAGGCTGCGCGCGATGATGTCGTCGAGCCGGTCGGTCATCAGGTCGTTGTGGAGCGCGCGCCAGAAGGCGACGCTTTCATCGCGATAGGCGCGCACCAGCCGCTCGATCACGCGGCGGTCTTCGAATGAGCGTGGATTGAAGAGCTGGAAGGCGATTACGAGCTTGTCGTCGAGCGTCGGACGATGCGTGTGCCATGTCGCGCGGCCGTCGCGGAAGAGCGAGGTGCGCATGGTCGTGAAATTGTTGCCGGTGAAGATCACCGGCATGCCGCTGTCGTCGAAGTTGCGCGGCTCCTGTGTATCGGCGAGCTGCTGGAGCTGATGGGTCACGAGGAGGCTGTTGATCGTCTTGCCGGTCTGGCTATCGGCGGCGGAGATCGAGAGATCGAAGTCATCGGCCACGATCGCGATACGTGCTTTGCGCGCGCGAGACGTCTCGGCTGCGAAAGTCATGAAGTCGTTGAGGACGGCGCTGGCGCCGCCTTCGTGCTCGCTTGCCAGCATGGAGGCCGGCAGCAGCGCCACCGCGAAGCCATAGCGGAGCGAAGCATCGGTTGCGGACACCGTCTTGCCCGTGCCGCGCGCGCCCTGAATGATCAGGTATCGCTCGGCACGTCCTTTGAGCGAGGGCAGCACTTGCTTGAAGAGATGCCGGCGGATCGCCCGCTCGAGCTCGTCGAACACGATGCCGTCCGGGCAGAGGAGCTGCCCAGGCATCCGGATCAGGCCGGCGAAGGGCGATGGCGGCGCCGGCTGAATATTTGGCGCCAAGTTCGTGATCCGGGACATTCGTCGATCCTCCAGGGCGTCCACGACGGGACGCAGGGCAACCACCGATCACGGCGCCAGATTCGACGCATGGCGACAATATTCAACCTAAGATTGATCCACAGGACGTTGAGATAAATCCTAGATTGAGCCGCGGCGGGGCAAGAGAACAACCTCTGCGCGAAGCTCGGCTCTCCCCATGGCGATGCCGGAATTTGCACGCTGTGCGCGAAATAACGGCGCAGGCCCGGGCTTCTCTGTCCTCTTAAATGGTGCCATGTGTGGCCGTAATTCCACAATTGTGCTCACACTTGGGCTGCACGTAGACCGCGAAATGGCGAATCGGGTACTACTACCTCTAGTTGCGTTCCTGGGGGCAGGCCGAAGCCCCGTTACTTCATTAGCAGAGAGAGCAGATGAAGAAATTGCTATTGGTGGTTGCAGCCTGCGCCATCGCGACGCCGGCCCTTGCCCAGCGGGTCAATCAGAGCGCATCGAGGGACAGCATCTCTAACTCAGCACGCGTCGAGCAGATGGCCGGCGCGCTGGCCTTCAGCCAGATCGGTCAGGGCGAGCGCGTGACGCTCGAGTCGCCGCGCAGTGAGCCGCTGATCAAGATCGATGGCGGCGCATTCGTGATGCCGTATTTCAACGAGTCCTTCAACGCGCGGGGCGGCGACATACGCATCTCCGATCCGGTCGGCTCGTTCGTCGACGAATCCCGTCGGCGGATAACCATCGACGTGGACAACAATCCAGGCTGACGACGCGCGCCGGTAGGCAAGGGCGCGACCCGCGCACCTTCTGTCGGCACACTCCCGCTGATCGCCTGATCCTCTGCAGTTGAGCGCGGATTGCATGCAATCCGCGAACGGCGAGCTGCGGCTTCTCTCTTTGTACGCGTGCGTGCCCTGGGGCGGGAGCAGCCCCGAATCTCCATCAGATGAGAGAGCACATGAAGAAGTTGCTATTGGTGGTCGCAGCCTGCGCCATCGCTACGCCCGCCCTCGCCCAGAGCGCATCGAGGGGCAGCATCGCGAACTCCGCACGTGTCGAGCAGATGGCCGGCGCGATGGCGTTCAGCCAGATCGGCCAGGGCGAGCGCGTGACGCTCGAGTCGCCGCGCAACGAGCCGCTGATCAAGATCGATGGCGGCGCGTTCATCATGCCGTACTTCAATGACTCCTTCAACGCATCGCGCGGCGGCGACATCCGTATCTCGGATCCGGTCGGCTCCTACATCGACGAGTCGCGCGTCCGCGTGAACGTCGACGTGAATGGCTACTTGCCCTGAGCGCAAACCAGGCGTGCGACGGGCTTCCGTGAATCCGTCGCACGTCCGGCCGCCAGACCGAAATTTGTTCAGTCGATTGCTTTCGTAGCCGCTGCCTGCGTGCGCTCTCTGTCGTCCGTTGCGACCGACTGTATCGCTACGGCTGCCCGTGAAGATCACGCGTGACGTAACCGCAAGAGGATTTCGATGCGACATGCTGCAGCCGGCGCCGTCCTTCTGGCGCTTCTTTCTGCTGGTGCCCACGCGGAGCCGCTCACGATCGATCAAAGTGCCTGGCTCAACTACGCGATCGTGGTGAATACGACGAAGAAAGAATCCGATCTGCGCCTCAACCAGCACGGCACGATCAACGGCATTTCCTCCGTCCAGATGTCCGGGGAGAACAATGCCCAGATCCAGACGCATCAGCGCGGGCGCCGGAACGCAGTAGGCCTCCATCAGTCGGGATGGATCACCGCGGCGCGCGTCGTGCAGGAAGGTCCCGGCAGCTTCACCGGCCACAAGCATCTGCCGACGCAATACAGCGGCCGCAACACCGACGAGGGCTACCTCTCATATTTCATGACCGGCGGCTTCAGCATGGTCACCCTCACTGACAGCAATCACACCTGGATCAGCCGCTTCGGGCGGGCGCGCTGAGGGGAGGTGCCGCGTGCGAAGCGTGACGCTCACAGATTTCTGCTCCGTCGCGGCGGCGGCGTGCCGGGACATTTCGGACCGGGATCGGTCCGACCCAAGCCGGGGGGATTGCGCTCCATGACACGACTGGTTTCGAGAAGGCCTCGTGCCACCCGCATTTGCGCCGCACTGCTCGGGTGCGCCATGGCGCTCGCAAGCATGAGCGTCGCAGTGCTGTCCGAGGGCGCGAAGGATGGTCCGCCGTCCGCAGCAAGCTCACTGAAGGACGGCGCCGACAACATCTGCAAGGCCTTCGGGCCCGACTACACCGCCGTCGGCGACAGCGGGCTCTGCGCCAGAATGGGCGGTGGCATCCTCGTCTATTCGGGCAAGGAGTTCACGGACCACGACGTCGTGATGCTCGGCCAGCGCATCCCGACATTGTTCAACACCGGCGCGGGGGCGCCGATCGTCTACTATCACAAGGACGACGTCAGCAAGCAGACCAAGAATCCCTCGGCTGGCGTGTACGCCTTCGCCCAGATGATGCTGCAGGCCCAGAACGAGGATATGGGCCTTCTGCGCGGCTTCATCCGCATCGCAGCAGATGCCCGCACGCACTACACCCATGACGGCGGCATGGTCTTCGATCTCAGGAAGATCGAGAACTCCTACTACTATGGCGCGCTCGACGAGGCCTGGGTCCAGTGGAACGGCTTCAAGCTCGGCATCCAGCCATCCATGTTCGGCTTCAATCGTCTGCCGAGCGTCGTGACCCCCGGCTACACGTCGATCGTCACGACTCTCGCCGCCTCATACACGGTCGGTCTGTCGCGCAATGCATCCATCAGCATTGCCATGGAAGACCCTACGCGGCGCCTCATGGGAGATGGCATTCTCGCGCGCCCTGGCCGAGGGGACATCCCGGACATCGTCGCCATGGCGCGCATCGCCACCCCGTCGACGCTGTATCATATCTCGGGCGCCATCCGTCATGCGGATGATCACGTGATGAAGGACTTCATCGGCGGTGATGAAAAGAGCGTGTGGGGCTGGGCCTGGTCCGCAGGCTTGCAGCACCGCGTGAAGTGGGAGGACCTTATCGGCCAGGGGGCGCAAGGCGTGTACGGGCGCTTCGGCCTCACGTTCGCCCAGGCTTCGGGCGCTCTCGGCTATCTCGGTGTTCCCTTCTTCGCACCGGATTATATCGCCGCCGGCGACGGGCGGATCTTCAATTCGACGGGATGGTCGGGGCTCGTTTCCTACGAGCACATGCTCGCGCCGCGCGTGAAGCTGAACCTCAATGCGTCCTTCTTCAATGTCTCGATGCACTCGAAAGGCGAGCCAGTGATCCCGGCCATCGATATGCCGGTCGCGCCGGATCTCGCATTCGAGGTTGATGTGCGCGGTACGGTTCTGCAGGCCGGCCTCGAATTCATACCGATGCCCAACATGGTGCTCGGCGTCGAGGGTGGCTACACGACGACCGAGGCCAAGGGCCGATACGTAGGCGTGAGCGGGGAAAAGGCGAGCGCGGGCTTCCCGCACGTCGGCGTGTACCTGCGCAAGTCGTTCTGATGGATGCCGACATGCCCGCAGGTACCCCAAAAAATTGCGCAATCTGCGTCGGCTTCTCCCGGAGCGAAAGTCATGCACGCGGCCGCGTATCGAGCATGGAGAGTGAGGTGCGTGAGTTGCCTGGCCGTGTCAGGTGCAGCTTTTAGGAACTTTGGAGAAGGAACGTAGAATGCGGGGATACTCGGGGTGCCGGTGGATTGGAGCACTGGCGATCGTGGGCGCGCTCTTTGCTGGCACAGGCAGCGCGCAGGCGCAGGTGGATTACGGCGGCAACACCGTGACAGGTAACTGGAGCACCGCCATTGGATATGGATCGACAGCCTCGGGCGATAATTCCGTGGTGGTCGGCTGGTTCGCGACGGCGTCGGGCACGAGCGCGATTGCGGTCGGCATCGGATCCTCGGCGACGCAAGAGGGCAGCATCGCGATCGGTGGCGGCGCTTCGAGCACGCACGCGAGCAGCATTGCAATCGGCGGCATGTCGGTAACGACGCGCGGCGCGCAGACCGACTACACGGCAGCCTATCTGACGGCGCCTCAGACATCAGTGGGAGAAGTGTCGTTCGGGACAGAGACGGGCGCACGCCAGATCACGGGCGTCGCGGCTGGTTCCGAGGCAACCGACGCCGTCAACGTTGCCCAGCTCCAGGGCGCCGTCGAGCCGCTCAGGACTGACCTCAACGCGCTCACCGGCCGCGTCAGTGGACTCGAGAGCCGTGTCGGTAGGCTCGAGACCCGAGTAGAGAACGTGCGCGACATCGCCATCGCGGCTGGCGCGCTCTCCATGGCAGCCGCCCAGCTCCGCTTCGATGACCGGCCGGGCAAGCTGTCGGTCGCCATGGGGGGCGGCGCTTTCCATGGCAAAGGCGCCGGCGCGATCGGCCTCGGCTACACGTCGTCGGATCGCCTGTGGCGCGCGAATGTGTCCGGGAGCTTCACTGACGGCGAAGCTGCATTCGGCGGCGGCGTGAGCTTCACGCTGAACTGATCGGGCGTTTCTGGGGGGAAGTGAGGGAGGGCGTGTCCTCGGACGCGCTCTCCCGTTGGCTCCCTTGATCTATGTGTATGGAGCTTGGTCGTGCAAATGCGTCCGCAGCATATTCAAGGTTATTCCATCGGCGTTGTGGCGCTCGTCGCCGTTGGCGGCTCGCTCACATTCGAGCCCGCCGGTGCGAGCGACCTCAGCAAGGAGCCACAAGCGCTCGTTCGAATGGCGCAGGCTACGGAGGCCAAAGGCAAGCAGCGCCTCGATACCTGGTCATCGTCCGTCAAGGCGCCCGAAGCCAAGAAGAAGCAGGCGGCTGCCGATCCGCCGAAGCCGGATGCGGACAAGGATCGCGGCACGCCTGCAGGCCAGATGCAGCCTCAGGTCCATGCGAACAACGGCGGCATCACGGCCTGCTTCGACACGCTCGCCCGCGCCTCGAGCCAAGCCGTGGATGGCGAGCATCAGGCCTTTTCCTTCTGGGATCAGAAGCGCCCGAATGACGGGACCTTCCGCTCGATCGTCTCGCTCCGCTATCCGCACGCCGCAGCGCCGCGCGGCGCTTCCATCATCATCAACAGCCCGGTCGGCGGCGCCTGCGAGGCGACGACCTTGCAAGTCATGCCGACGCTTCGTCCATGCAACGCCATACAAGCCGATCTTATGAAAAATGGGCGGGCCGTCGCCAATCTGGCCGGCCTCGCCCTCATCCAACTGCCGGAGGATCTCAGCTATCTGCTGCTTCCGACAGCCGGTGACGGATGCGCGATCGTGGCGATCCGCGCAATTCAATCGCGGTAGGTACCGACGTGGTCGAGCCGTGTAGCGACCGGCTCTGCCGCTTCGTCGCGTCATACGCCAAGCTGGCGTCGTGGACGCCGCGGGCATGGCATCACGAAGTGGTTGCGAAGCACCCCTTCCCAGCAGCCCGCGGCGCTAAACAAAGACTCAGCTATTCGGCCCGCGGTCCATCGAGACCGGCTGCCAGCGCCTGAGACCGCTCGCCGGCAGCACCGTTGGGTTCACGCACGACATCGGCCAGCGGCCCGTCAGCACGAGCGCGAGCTCCTGGCCGACGCGGCGCTTGCGCGCCGGATCGAAGCGCGCCGAGGCGGAAGCATTGTGGGGCGAGAGAATGACGTTGTTCATCTTCAGCAGCGGATTGTCGGGCTTCGGCGGCTCGATCTCGAACACATCGAGGCCGGCGCCTGCGATCCAGCCTTCCTGCAGCGCCTTGATCAGCGCGCTCTCGACGACCGTCGGCCCGCGCCCGGTGTTGATGAAGAGCGCGGTCTTCTTCATCTGGCGGAAGTGGTGCTCCTTGAGGAAGCCCACGGCCTCAGGCGTCGCCGGCAAGTGCATCGAGACGAAATCCGACTTGGCGAGCAGCTCGGAGAGGCTCGCAGGCTCGACGCCATGCGCCGAGATCGAGAGCTCGTCGAGGAAGGGGTCGTGGGCCATCAAGTGAAGACCGAAGGCTTTCGCGCGCGCAGCCGTCGCGCGGGCAACGCGGCCGAAGGCGATGAATCCGAGCGTCTGCCCTTGGAGGCGCGGCACCTGCAGCACCTGCGGCCGACCTTCCGACCAGCGGCCCTCGCGCACCATGCGGTCCTGCTCGAGCGCGCGGCGATGGGCGGCGAGCAGCAGCATCATGGCGTGGTCGGCCACCTCCTCGATGAAGGTGTCAGGGCAGTTCGTGACGGGGATGCCCTTCTCGGTGGCGGTGGCGACATCGACATAATCGACGCCGACCGTGCCGAGTGCGATCAGCTTGCACTTGTCGAGCGCCTGGATCATCGGGCGCGTGAACTTCATGGCCTTGGCATAGACCGCATCGACGCCCTTGGCCGCGGCGATGAAACCCTCTTCGCTCGCCGGGCACTCGATGATCTCGGCGTCGAGCCCTTCCAGGGCTTCCATCTCATAGCCATAGCCGCCGCCCGCGACCGTGAACGAGGCGCCGGCAGGCGTGAGGATCCTGAGCTTGGGCATGTCGTGCTCCCTGGATGGCGCTGCTCGGTGACCGGCAGCGAGCGTTGTTCTGACGGCGGACCCTGGCACGCCTGGGATGCCCAAGGCAACGGGGCGCGCCGCCATGCACGCCTGTGTTTCGCGAGGCGCGGGACGGTCCCCTGCTGACAAGCGCCGCCGATGCCGTACTGTGGTGGGCACAACAACGTGCGCCCGGTCCTGTAGCGAGGCGCAGCACCAAAGGAGGAAGCCATGAAATCAGCGGTCTTTGCCGGTGACAGGCGCGTGGAGCTCCGCGAATTCGAGGATCCGACGCCGGGACCGGGCGAGGTCGTTCTGGAGATCAAAGCCTCGGGCATGTGCGGCAGCGATCTCAAGTTCTACCGGGCCGCGCCGGGCGAGGCCGCCAAGCTGCTCGGGCTCGGCAATACGGGGGCCGTCATCGCCGGTCATGAGCCGTGCGGTGTCGTTGCTGCGGTCGGCAAGGGCGTCAGCGAGAAGGAGGCGCGCGTCGGCCAGCGCGTGATGGTGCATCATTATCGCGGCTGTGGCGTGTGTCCGCACTGCGCGACGGGCTGGATGCAGCTCTGCAACGAGGGCGTTGCCGAGATCTATGGCGCGACCGGCCACGGCGCTCACGCGCCCTACATGAAGGTGCCGGCGCGCACGCTCGTGACGCTTCCCGACGAGCTTTCCTTCGAGACAGGTGCGGCCATTTCCTGCGGCACGGGCACGGCCTGGGGTGCACTCAAGCGGCTCGAGCTTTCGGGCGATCAGACCATCGCGGTGTTCGGCCAGGGACCGGTCGGCCTTTCGGCAACTCAGCTCGCCGCGGCCATGGGTGCGCGCGTGATCGCGCTGGATGTGAGTGAGGAGCGGCTTGCCCGCGCAAGGGAGTTCGGCGCCGATCTCACCATCAATCCCGCGAGCACGAACGATGTCGTCGGCGCCATCAAGCAGGCAACGCACGGGCTCGGCGCGCATGCGACGCTCGATGCCTCGTCCTCTCCGGAGGCGCGGCGACAGGCTGTGCAGAGCGTGCGCACGTGGGGCAAGGCCTGCTTCGTCGGCGAGGGCGGGCAGGTGACGCTCGACGTAAGCCCCGATCTGCTGCGTCGGCAGGTGACGCTGATCGGCTCGTGGACGTTCTCGACGGTTGGCCAGGCGGAATGCGCGACATTCGTCGCCGACCGCAAGATCAAGGTCGATGATCTCTTCACGCACCGCTGGAAGCTCGAGCAGGCCGACGAGGCCTATAAACTCTTCGACAAGCAGACCACCGGCAAGGGCGTGATCGTGATGTAGCCGGCAGCATCCTTGCCCGGCGCGGGCCGGGCATCTGAGCCGCAGTTTGGCCGCCTTGCCGGGGCCTACCTCGGGGCCTAGTCTGGCGGCCGCCACTTCACCATGCATTCGGCGGCGACAGTAACTCTCGACAGGATCTCAAGTCCCATGGCGCAAGAGCTCACCCATTTCATCGGCGGCAAGAAGGTCAAGGGCACGAGCGGTCGCTTCGGCAATGTGTTCTGGCCCATGACGGGCGAGGTCGCGGCCCGCGTTCCCCTCGCGTCCGCGAGCGATGTCGATGCCGCTGTGCAGAACGCGCGCGCCGCGCAGCCGGCCTGGGCGGCCGTCAATCCGCAGCGCCGCGCCCGCGTGCTCGCGAAGTTCGTGGAGCTGCTGAACCGCGACATGGACAAGCTCGCGGATGTGCTGGCGCGCGAGCACGGCAAGACGGTGCCCGATGCCAAGGGCGATATCCAGCGCGGCCTCGAGGTCTGCGAGTTCGCGACCGGCATTCCGCATCTCATCAAGGGCGAGTACACGGATGGCGCCGGCCCCGGCATCGACATCTACTCGATCCGCCAGCCGCTCGGCGTCGTTGCCGGCATCACGCCGTTCAACTTCCCGGCCATGATCCCCATGTGGAAGTTCGCCCCCGCCATCGCGTGTGGCAATGCCTTCATCCTGAAGCCCTCGGAGCGCGATCCGAGCGTGCCGCTCATGCTCGCCGAGCTGATGATGGAAGCGGGCCTGCCTGCCGGCATTCTCAATGTCGTGAATGGTGACAAGGAAGCCGTCGACGCCATCCTCGACCATCCGCAGATCGAGGCCGTGGGCTTCGTCGGCTCGACGCCGATTGCGGCGTACGTCTATGCGCGCGGCACGGCATCGGGAAAGCGCGTGCAGTGCTTCGGCGGCGCCAAGAACCACATGCTGATCATGCCGGATGCCGATCTCGATCAGGCCGTCGACGCGCTGATCGGTGCGGGCTATGGCTCGGCGGGCGAGCGCTGCATGGCCGTGTCGGTCGCGGTGCCGGTCGGCAAGAAGACGGCCGATGCGCTCATGGACAAGCTCATTCCGCGCGTCGAGAACCTGAAGATCGGACCGTCGATGTCGCAGGAAGCGGACTTCGGACCTGTCGTCACGGCCGCGCATCTGCAGAAGGTCAAGGACTACGTGGACCTCGGCGTCAAGGAAGGCGCCAAGCTCCGCGTGGATGGCCGGAACTTCAAGCTGCAGGGCTATGAGGGCGGCTTCTACATGGGTGGCTGCCTCTTTGACGAAGTGACGCGCGACATGCGCATCTATAATGAAGAGATCTTCGGGCCTGTGCTGTCGGTCGTGCGTGCGCGGGACTACAGCGAGGCACTCGGTCTCGCGATGGATCATGAGTACGGCAATGGCGCCGCGATTTTCACGCGCGATGGCGACACGGCGCGCGACTTCGCTTCGAAGATCAATATCGGCATGGTCGGCATCAACGTACCGATCCCCGTGCCGCTCGCCTACTACACCTTCGGCGGTTGGAAGAAGAGCGCGTTCGGCGATCTCAATCAGCACGGACCGGACTCGATCCGCTTCTACACGCGCACGAAGACCATCACGCAGCGTTGGCCGTCTGGCGTGAAGGAAGGTGCGGAGTTCTCGATCCCGGTGATGAAGTAGCAGGGTCTCACAAGAAACCAGGCAACGTCTCGGCGAACAGAGGCGAGCCAGCAAAGGATACGCCCAAATGTCGTCACGCCTCACGATCTACGGCAGTTTCACGTCGAGCTCGAGCTACAAGCCGATGCTCTATCTCTCGCTCTCGCGGCTGCCGTTCTCCTTCCGCACGGTCAATCTCAAGAAGGGCGTGCAGAACGAGCCCGAGCACATTGCGCGCAATCGCTATGGCAAGGTGCCGGTCCTGCAGCACGAAGGCCTGACGATCGTCAACTCGAACATCATTCTCGACTACCTCGCGCGCACGACCGGCCACTTCGAGGGTGCGAACGAGCAGGAGCGCTGGACGGCGCGCGAGTGGTGCGCCTGGGAGGCTGATGCGATTAGCAATGTCGCGAAGGTGCGCCATTACAGCCGCTTCCGCGAGGTGCACCCCGAGGTCATGGCCTACTTCCGGCCCGAGGCCGAGGCGGCACTGACCTTCATCGACAAGTGGCTCAAGGGCCGGCAATGGCTCGTCGGCGAGCAGTGCACGATCGCGGATATCGCCTGCTGGGGGCGCATGGTGTTCATGGCCGAAGGCGGCCTCGACATCAACCGCTGGCCGAACCTGCTCGCGTGGTCGGAGCGGCTGAAGGCCATGCCCGGTTTCGCGCTCCCCTATGATCTCATCCCGAAGAAGGATCAGGAGTTCGACCCGGTATGATCGGGATCGAAGACAGCCGAGGAGCTCAATGACCCGCATTCCCTATCCCGACCTCGACAAGGCGCCCGCCGAGGTCCGCGAAATGCTCGCGCGCTTGCCGGCACCGGTCGGGATCTTCAACATGATCGCGCACGCCGAGACCGCGTTGAAGCCGCTCATGAAGCTCGGCGGCACGTTTCTCGGCAAGCTCAAGCTCGATCCGCTGTTGCGCGAGCTGGTCATCCTGCACGCTGTGAATCTCGAAGGTGGCGAGTACGAGTGGGTGCAGCACGTGCCGATCGTGCTGGCGCTCGGCGGCACGCAGGCGCAGATCGATGCGCTCAAGGCGGGTGATGACCGGGCTGCCTGCTTCAGCGAGGCCGAGAAGGCGGCGCTCCGCTTCACGCGCGAGGTCGTCGTCGATGTCGGTGCGTCGGAGGCTTCGCTCGCGGAAGCGCGCAAGCATCTCTCCGAGCGCGAGATCGTCGAGCTGATCCTCGTCGCCGGCTTCTACATCATGCTCGCGCGGCTGACGGAAACGCTCGATATCCCGAACGATCCGCCGATCGGTGACAAGCTCGTCAGCCAGATCGAGGCGCGTGTCGCAAGCAAGAAGAAGTGAGAGGGGAACCCGTATGAAGCGCGCGGTCTATGTCAACTGCGACGGCCTGTGCACCGACTGGATCAGTGCCGAGCGGACGCCGGCGCTTGCAGCGCTTTCCGCGCGCGGCCTGCGTTGCGCCGAGCACCGCGCGATCTTCCCTTCGGTGACGCGAGCGTCCGCCGCTGCGGTCGCGACGGGTTGCCGGCCGATCCGTCATGGTCTGCATGGCAACCGCATGGGGCTTCTGGAGGACGGACGCATTGTCGTGCGCGATGCCGGCCCGCCCGACTTCCGCGGCCACATGCGCAAGGCGCTCGGACGCACGTTGCGCGTGCCGACCATGTCGCAGCGCGTGGCGAAGCAGGGTGGTTTCGTCGCCTATTCGAATGTGTCGCCGGGTGCGGCGTACTTCCTCGATCCCGACGAGCACGGCGAGGTGCGCCATCGTGCCGGCTCCTACGGCCCCGGCGGATTGGTGGTGCCGCCGCTGCCGGTCAAGGCAGGTCTCCAAGGCGATATCGCCATGGCGGATCTCTTCTGTGACGAGGTGCTGCGCGGAAGGCCGCGCGCGATCTCCGTCATGTGGTTCGGCGATCCCGATCTCACCATGCACAACGCGCCGATCGGCTCGCCCGCGCACATGGCCGCGCTCGCGCAGATCGACGAGTTGGTCGGGAAGGTCGCGGCGACGGTCGATGCGCTGCGCGCCAAGGGCGAGGACATTCTTCTCATCGTCGGCTCCGATCACGGGCACGAGACCGTCGGCAACGGCATCAATGTTACCGCGTGGCTCGACGAGAATGGCTACAGCGCGCTGCGCGAAGCAGGTCAGCTCGGCTTTGCGACGCAAGGAACCGCGACGCTTCTCTACGCCATCGGCGAGGCCGAGCGCGTCGTGCAGAGTGTGCTCGGGAAGCTTAAGGACGAACCCTGGGTCGGCGGCATCGCGACGGGCGTGGAGCTGGAGCAGCTCGGCATTGCGCCAGAAGGCGGGCTCGTCGCGGGCATCAGCCTAGCCCGCAAGCCCGAGCCCAACGACTTTGGCGTCGCCGGGCAGCGGTGGGCCGCTTTCAATGGCTCGGAGTTCAAAGGTCTCGGCTTCGGCCAGCATGGTGGCTGGGGGCCGGACGAGACGCGGCCGTTCCTGATTGTCGATCATCCCGCCGGCAAGCCCGCGCGACGCACGGAGCGCACGTCGCTGATCGACATCGCGCCAACGATATTGACGTTCCTCGGCCTGCCTGCGGACGACATGGAAGGAAAGCCCATCGCCTGGGGTTGATCTCCGATCCACTGACAAGCGGTGTTGCCCGATGCACTACGAACGGACCGCCCGCGAGGACTTACGCTGGTGGGGACTGTTTCTCGTGGGCGCCATGTTTCTCTATGCCGGCTTGGTGGTCGACCCGGCGACGAACTGCGATCCTTCGGGACGCGAATGTGCGCCCTGGCTGGTGCCGATTGCAAGGTGGATGGGTGCCGTCTTCGGGCTCGCAGGGCTCGCGCACCTTGTCGCGAATCCGAGGCGCGGAAGCCGGATCGATCTCGTGAGCGGCGATCTGATCTGGTGGCAGAACCGGTTCGGCGCGAAGGGGGGCAAGGAAGGGCGCATTCACCCATCACGCATAAGTGCGATCCGCATCGTCTCGCAAAGCGACAACATGGACGAAGTCCATCTGTATGATCTCGATGGTGTGCGGCAGCCCTATTTCGACGGTGAGGTCATACCCTCACCCTTCGAGGCCTGGGCCAGGAAGCTCGCAGCGAGGTGGCCGCATATCCGGGTCGAAACCCAGTGATTGTCGCCGCGAGCCGGCCGGCGTGGAGGTAAAGCCATGTCGAAAGCACAAATCGACGTCATCCAAGGCGACATCACGCGCGTTCCCGCGGATGCGATCGTCAATGCAGCAAACAGCGCGCTCGCCATGGGTGGCGGCGTGTGCGGCGCGATCTTCCGCGCTGCGGGCGTTGCGGAGCTGAATGCTGCGTGCCGCGCGATCGGTGAATGCGCGACAGGACATGCGGTGATCACGCCGGCCTTCGGTATCAAGACGGCGCAGTTCATCGTGCACGCGGTTGGGCCGATCTATGCGGAGTACGTGCCGGAGAAGGCCGCGGCGGTCTTGCGCGGTGCCTATGCGTCGGCGCTCGAAGTTGCTGCGGAGAACGGCTGCCGCAGTATTGCCTTTCCCGCGATCAGCACCGGCATTTATGGCTATCCGCTGCGCGAGGCGTGCGCGGAGGCGGTATCGGTGTGCGCTGTCGAAGCGCCGCGGCACAATCTCGCGGTGAAACTCGTCGCCTTCGACGACACGACTGCGAACGCGCTGAGAGAGGCGGTCGCCCGCCTCTCTTGAGCTGGCCTGATTTGTACGTCTCAGGCGGTGGCCGTGTGAGGTCGCTGCAACGCATTGTGCTCGAGGAGTGCCAGCACGGCGACGACGGCGGCCTGTGCGAGAATGAAGATGGTGCCGAGCGCATTCGGCGCGACGAAGGCAAACACGCCGAGGCTCGCGATCACCCAGCCGACATTGCCAAGCACGATCAGCCAGACGATCGGGCGCGACGGCGATGACTGGAGGCCGGCGAAGATCATCAACGCCGCGACGGGGAACAGGATCAGGCCCGCCCAATAGAGCAGCGGCACCGGAATGCCGGTGAGACCGGCGACGAACTTCGATCCGAAAGCCATCAGGGCACCGGCGCCGACACACGTTGCGGCGTCGAGCAGGAGGATGTTCTGGAGGGTGTTGTTAGAGTGGATGGGGCTCATGGTGTCTCTCCGTGGGCTTTGTGAAGAAGCCTCGATGCGGCTTCATGCCCTCGAAGATGGCGACAGCCGTGCGTGTGGTCGATTACGCTCCAGGTAATTGGATCGAGATCAGGCCATCGCTAGGGTCGCCACCATGCCGAACGATGCACCCACTGCCGGAAACCTGCTGCGGACCTGGCGCCAGCGCCGCCGCATGAGCCAGCTCGAGCTGGCGCTCGAGGCCGAGGTCTCGCAGCGCCATCTGAGTTTCGTCGAGTCAGGACGCTCCGCGCCGAGCCGCGAGATGATCCTGCATCTGGCCGAGCGGCTTTCGATCCCGCTGCGCGAGCGCAATATCCTGCTCGTCGCAGCCGGCTTTGCGCCCATCTACCAGGAGCGCAGTCTCGATGATCCCGCGCTCGCCGCGCAACGTGAGGCGATCGATGTCGTTCTCAAGAGCCACGAGCCATTTCCCGCGCTCGCCGTCGATCGCTATTGGACTCTGGTTGCCGCGAACGCAGCGATCGGGCCGCTTATTGCCGGCATTGATGCAAAGCTCCTGGAGCCGCCGCTCAATGTGCTTCGGATCAGCCTCCATCCCGAAGGCATGGCGCCGCGGATCGTGAACTACGACGAGTGGCGCGCGCTCATCATCGCGAGTGTTGCGCAGCAGGTGGATGCGTCAGCGGATGCCAAGCTCAATGATCTGCTCGCCGAGCTGAAGGCCTTTCCGCGTCCTCGTGGCGGGGCGATCAGGATGCCGGCGCCCAAACGCGACTACGGCAATGTGGTCGTGCCGCTGCAACTGGCGACGCCTGACGGCCTGCTCTCGTTCTTCAGCACGGTGACCGTGTTCGGCACGCCGGTCGACATCACGCTCGCCGAGATCGCGATCGAAGCGTTCTATCCGGCCGACAAGGCAACGGCCGAGGTCGTGCGCAAGGCGGCTGCTGGCGCGAGGAAGCCGCCCATCGCTAGCGCGAGGCGGCCCTAAAGCAACGGACTTGAAATTCACCTCAGTTCGAGGCTGGGCGGGGAGTGAATTTCAAGTCCAAAGTTGCTTTAGAACATTATGAATCTAAAGCGTCTTTGGACCTTAAATGCGACTTTGAGATCGGCCCAGGCGTGGGTCGCATTTAAGGTCCGACGCTTTAGGCGCCGTAGCGGCCGATGATGGAGATCGAGCACACATTCTGGTGCGGGAAGCCGCCCAGATTGTGCGTGAGGCCGAGGCGCGGCTCGTCCTGGCGCTGACGGGGGCCGGCGCGGCCGAGCATCTGCAGATAGATCTCGTAGATCATGCGCAGGCCCGAGGCGCCGATCGGGTGACCGAAGCATTTCAAGCCACCGTCGATCTGGCAGGGCACGCCGCCATCGGCGTTATAGAAGCCGTCGAGCACGTCCTTCACCGCCTCGCCTTCCCTGGAGATGAAGAGGTCCTCCATGGTGACGAGCTCGGTGATCGAGAAACAGTCGTGCACCTCGATGAGCGACAGCTCCTTGCGCGGATCGGCGATGCCGGCTTCGGTGTAGGCGCGCTTGGAGGCCGTGCGCGTCGTCACGAAGTGGCTGCCATCCCAGGAATTGTGGCTCGCCTCCTGACCGTTCGAGACCGAGAGCTGGAGCGCCTTCACCGAGACGATGTCATGCTTGCCGAGGCTCTTCGCGATCTCGGGCGTCGTCACGATCGCGCAGGCGGCGCCATCCGAGACGCCGCAGCAATCATAGAGGCCGAGCGGCTCGGCGACGGTCGGCGCGCCGAGCACGGTGTCGATGTTGATCTTGTTGCGGAGGTGCGCCTTGGGGTTCTTGGCACCATTGTCGTGGCTCTTGACGGAGATCTGCGCCATGGCGCGCTTGATGTCCTCCTGCGCGACGCCGTGCTTGGTGCGGTAGGCGGCCGCGAGCTGGGCAAAGGCGCCGGGCGCCGAGAAGTTCGCCCAGGACATGGCATTTAGCACGCCGCGCGAGCGCTGCGGCAGGCCGCCATAGCCCGTGTCCTTGAGCTTCTCGACGCCCATGGCCAGCGCGATGTCGGCAGCACCCGAGGCGACGGCATAGACGGCGCCGCGGAAGGCTTCCGTGCCGGATGCGCAGTAGTTCTCGACGCGTGTCACGGGGATGTAGGGAAGGCGCAGCGCAATCGCGAGTGGCACGCCCGACTTGCCGACGTGCTGGTCCTCGATGGCCGTCGAGAGCCACGCAGCATTGATCTGCTTGGTCTCGATGCCGGCGTCGGCGAGTGCTTCCTCGTAAGCCTCGACCATGAGGTCGTCGGCTTCCTTGTCCCACCGCTCGCCGAACTTCGAGCAACCCATGCCGAGGATCGCAACCTTGTCCTTGATGCCCGAAGCCATGGCTCAGCTCTCCTTCGAGGATGTGGGTGCCGGTGCGGCTTTCCAGAAATAGCGGGTGAAACCGCGCTGCGTGTCGTGGTCCTTGATGCGGAACATCATGCGCATGGTCTGGCCGACTTCGAGCGCTTCGGCATCGACGTCGGTGAAGTCGAGCATCATGCGTCCGCCGCCATCGAACTGCACCATGCCGTAGCAGGCCGGCGGCGAGGGCGAGAACGTCAGGCGATCGGCGGTGAAGGAGTTGATGCGGCCGGCCTTGTCGGCGAACGCGTGCGGCACCTGCGAGTGCATGGCATTGCAGTTCGGGTTCACGCAGATGTTGGATTTCGGGATCTGGATCGTCCCGCACTTCGTGCATTCACCACCGAGGAAGCTCGTCAGCAGCGCGCGATTGCGCCAGAGCGAGGAGAGCGGCGTCTGCTTGTCCACTTCCGAGCGCATGCCGCGCTCGATCTCGACGAGATCGTTGATGGCGAGATAGCGATTGTACGAGGTCTCTTCCTTGCGGCGCGCGAGATGACCCTTGACGCCTGCGCGCGCGGGGAGCTTTGCGAGCTCCGCCGTGGCTTCGAGGATGATCGCGTCGGCGCCCTGGCCGAAACCCACGACGAGAATGCGGTCGCCTGTCTTGGCCTGCTCCAGCGTATGCCCGAGCAGCATGAGCGGGTGCGCGACGCCGGTTTCGCCGAGCTGGGCCTGAAGATTGTCGCGCACGCTCGTCTCGGGGAGTCCTGCGGCCTTGGCGATGGTGCCGGCAATGCGCGGTAGCGTGCCCGGCATGATGAAGTGCGTGATGTCGCTCGCCTGGAGGCCCGCGCGCGAGAGCGCCTCCGCGATGACCGGCGGCACGAGCTTCATGTAGCCTTCATCGCGGATCCAGCGCTCTTCCCACTGGTAGTCGAAGGGCTGATCGTCCGTGCGGTAGTGATCGACGAAATCGGCCGTGCGGCTTGCCGAGCCGACGAGGCGCGCGATGGCGGGGCCCTCGCCGACGAGCACGGCCGCAGCGCCGTCGCCGTTCGTCATCTCATAGGGGCTCGCGGTCTTGGCGCGGCGCTTCTCTGAGGCAATGAGCAGCGTCGGCCCGCCGCCGATGAGCGCATTGAGCAGCGCCGAGGTTGCCGCGCGCTGGCTTGCGGTCACGTCGAGGGCTGCGACATGGCTCGCGATGTCGAGGGCCTCGGCGACGATGCCGGCATTGAGGCGATCGCGGAAAGGAAATGAGGTCGAAGCGAACTGGAGGCCGCGCACGCTCTTGCGGTCGATCCCCGTGAGGCAGTCGCGCGCCGCCTCGACGGCCATGGTGACCGTGTCCTCATCCCAATTGCAGATGGCGCGCTCGCCCTTGGCGAGGCCCTTGAGGGCGGGATTGAACCAGGTGTTGGCGGTGGCGATGGCCTGGCGCTGCAGTCTGAGGCGCGGGATATAGGCGCCGTACGCCAGAATGCCGGCGGTCATGGGGGCTCCTTCAGCGTTTCCTCGGGCGCCTGATGCGCAATTTTCATCAAACAGTGCACCCACCATGCGCGAGCGTCAACGGCACCTGGGCGCATGCATATCAGCAGTATTGAATATTCGTCATTCGCCTTCTAAATGAAAGAGAATGCTCTAGCAGGGACGGAACGGAGGTTCCTATGCTCCATCCAGAGGTGTTCTCGTTCTTCGACGAGCCGACCAACACCGCGAGCTACGTGCTCAAGGATCCAGCGTCGAACGCCGCCGCGATCATCGACAGCGTGCTGGACTATGATGCAGCCGCCGGGCGCACGTCGACCAAGGCGGCTGACGAAGTCATTGCCTTCGTGAAAGAGCGCAGCTTCGACGTGCAGTGGTTGCTGGAAACGCATGTCCATGCGGACCACCTCTCGGCGGCGCCGTACTTGAAGGAAAAGCTCGGCGGGAAGATCGCGATCGGTGCCAACATCACGATCGTGCAGGACGTGTTCGGGAAGGTGTTCAACGCAGGCACCGAGTTCGAGCGCGACGGCAGCCAGTTCGATGCGTTGTTCAAGGACGGCGACCGTATCCGCGTCGGTGAGATGACGGGCCATGCCATGCACACGCCCGGCCATACGCCCGCCTGCATGACGTACGTCTTCGGCGATGCGGCCTTCATCGGCGACACGCTCTTCATGCCGGACTACGGCACGGCGCGGGCGGACTTTCCCGGCGGCAGCGCGCGCGATCTCTACCGCTCGATCCGCAAGGTGCTGGCGCTACCGCCCGAGACACGGCTCTTCCTGTGCCACGACTACAAGGCGCCGGGCCGCGACGCATATGCCTGGGAGACGACGGTCGCCGAGCAGCGCAAGTCCAACATCCATGTGCGCGACGGTGTGACGGAGGACGAGTACGTCGCCATGCGCGAGGCACGCGACAAGACGCTCGGAATGCCGAAGTTGATCATCCCGTCCATTCAGGTGAACATGCGCGCGGGCGATCTGCCGAAGCCCGAGGACAATGGCGTGCGCTATCTGAAAGTGCCGCTGAACAAGCTCTGAGTATGCGCAAAACAAGCCATTTAGGGCACTCGCGGCGCGACGTGCTGAGGGCGGGCGGTTGCTTTGTGGCCGCTGCGCTGGCCGGAACGGGCGCCGCAGGTGCCAGCGAGATCATCAGGCTTGGTGATGCCGAGGATGCGTTCGCGCGCGAAGGTTTTTCGGGGACGTTTGCTGCGTTCGACGCACGTGCCGATCGCCTCATCATGCTCAATGCGAGCCGCGCCGAGACGCGCTTCGTCCCTGCCTCGACGTTCAAGATCCCGAACAGCCTGATCGCGCTTGAAGTCGGTGCCGTGAAGGATGCGGATGAAGTGTTCCGCTATGACGGCAAGCCGCGCAGGGTCGCCGCATGGCAGAAGGATATGACGCTCGGCGAGGCCGTGGCGGCCTCGAATGTGCCGGTCTTCCAGGAGATCGCGCGGCGCGTCGGCCTCGAGAGCTACAAGGCCTGGCTCGCGAAGCTCGACTATGGCAATCGCGAGACCGGCGAGATCGTCGATCGCTTCTGGCTCGATGGGCCGCTGGCGATCAGCGCGATCGAGCAGGCGCGCTTCCTTGCGCGGTTCGCCGAGCAGACCCTGCCCATGAGCGCGCGCTCGCAGGCGATCGTCCGCGACATCATCCGCATCGAGGAGAAGGACAGCCGCGCGCTGTTCGCCAAGACCGGATGGGATGGCAAGATCGGCTGGTGGGCGGGCTGGGTCGAGCGAGGGGATCGGAAAACCGCCTTCGCGCTGAATATGGATATGAGCAAATCCGCAGATGCGCCGAAGCGCATTCAGATCGGCAGGGCCCTGCTCGCGCATCTCGGCGTCTACTAGGCCTGCGCGCCTGCCGATGGTCAATCGGCGCCGCCTCGGCTATGACAACAGGCTAGTGTGATGATCGAGAAATTCGCCGCCTCTCGCGGCACAGTAGGGAGCGAATTTCTCGATCTGAATCACACTAGTAAAATTGTGATTCTAGTGTCCCCATTGATTCCGAAGTTCGCTCGGCACACCAGCATCGAGGTTTGGCGAACTTCGGAATCGGGACACTAGATTGACGTGAGCGCAGGACACACCAGATGGCCGAAGAGCTGCCCTTCCGCAAAGAAATCGAGTTCGCTTATGGCGAGGCGAAACAGCTCGCGCCGGGCATCGTGCGCATTGTCGCCAACAACCCGAGCCCGTTCACCTACAAGGGCACGAACACCTATCTCCTCGGCGAGGGCCGCGAGGTATTTCTCATCGATCCGGGTCCAGCCGACGCGGCGCATCTCGACGCCATCCTTGCCGCGCTCCAGGGCCGCAAACTTACGCACATCGTCATCACGCATACGCACCACGACCACGTCGATGGCCTCGATGCGCTCAGGGAGCGCACGGGCGCGCTGACGGCGGGCTTCGGCCGTACGGTCGCCAACCCCGGCCGCACCAAATCGAGCCCGGCCGGCGGCGAGTACGTGGAGAATGATTTCAGGCCCGATATCGTGCTCAAGGACGGCGACCGCCTGGAGGGCAGCGACTTCGCGCTGCAGGCCCTGCACACGCCGGGCCACGCGCCGGACCATCTCTGCTTTGCGCTCGAAGGCACGCGGCTCTTCTTCTCGGGCGATCACGTCATGGGCTGGAATACGAGCGTCGTCGCGCCGCCCGAGGGCAGCATGAGCGCCTATCTCGGGGCGATGGAGCGCCTGCTCGAGCGTAATGACGAGATCTACTTCCCGGGACACGGCGGGCGCGTGTACGAGCCGCAACGGCTCGTGAAGGCCTACATTCTGCACCGGCGCATGCGCGAGCAGTCCATCCTCGAATGCGTCAAGAACGGGCAGACGACGATCCCGGAAATCGTCGCCGTGATCTATCGCGGGATCGACCCGAGACTCGTCAAGGCCGCGTCCCTTTCTGTGGCAGCGCACGTCGAGCATCTGGTTGAGCGGGGCCTGCTCCGCTGCGAGGGGCCTGTGCTGGATCCTGTGCGCCTTTCCGTGCCCTAGTCGGCACCTTCGTGCCGCGCGCCTTGGCTTTGCCGCGTGGCGCGGCAGCGGTCGGAACGGTGGCGTCGAGCCGCGCCCGCAGCTCCGCGTAGAATTCCTTGATGCGGCTCGCATTGCGGCCGAAGTCGTGGTGGCCGTAGCGCGACAGCGAGCGGATGTCGACGCGGGTCGAGCCGCCGTCGTTCTCGACGCGCACGACCACGTCGTCCGTGAAGCCGAGAATGAGCGTGCGGTCCTCGGCCTCGATGTGACCGGCGGTGCCGTCAGCCTGCGGCGGCTCTTCGGTGACAATGCGCCATTTGAGACGGCGCGCGGCCTCGCCGACCGCGTCGAAGACTTCTTCGGCGGCGCGATCGAGGATCAGCGGGCGGACCTCAGGGTAGTAGCGCTCCTGCATCTCGGCGAAGTTCGTATGGTAGGCGATCGAGTTCGCCGCCTTCGGCCGGTCGCGGGCGAGTGCGGCGAACTCGGGCGGGTGCTCGGGATCCGTCGTGATGTCGTTGATCGGGGGCAGCCTGAAGAAGATGGGAGCGACGCTCGCAGGCCATGCGAAAATCGCAAGGCTGATTGCCACACCGGCGGCGGCGCTCCATGCGCCAGCCGAGCCCTTCCGCCAGATCACGATGCCGGCCACAATGCCGCTGATGAGCGCCAGGCCCGCCCCCGCAAATCCCGTGAGCACGAGGCCGATGGCGAGCGGCGTCTCGATGCGGCCAAGCCTGTGCAGGACGAGCGCGAGCAGGATGAGCACGGCGCTGAACAAGGCAATGCGCCGCGCCGTTGTCGCGAACTTCGTCCGGGGCATTGAGGCAGCCAGCGTCATGGCGTCGGCGGATCGTCCCAGGTGACCGGCATCTTTGACTGCAAAGTGCGCAAACGTTGTGCGCTCCACAGCCCTTATCGGCTTTGTCAGCCGCCCCGTCCGCGCTACTCATAGTCGCGGTTCCCGTCAAGAACAGGACATAGGCGCAATGGCTACGCTCACCAACTTTGCCGCCCGCGACGTCGAGACGCTGCTGCATCCGGCGACCAACCTCGCCTCGCACCGCACGACCGGCCCCATGCTGCTGGAGCGCGCGGAGGGCATTCACGTGTGGGATGCGGCGGGCAAGGAGTACATCGAGGGCCTGGCTGGACTGTGGTGCACGGGTCTCGGCTACGGCAATACCGAGCTGGTCGACGCGGCAGCCGATCAGATGAGGAAGCTCTCGTTCACGCACCTCTTCGGCGGGCGCAGCCACGAGCCGGCCATCCAGCTCGCGGAAAAGATCAAGGAGATCGCGCCCTGCCCGACCTCGAAAGTGTTCTTCACGAGCTCGGGCAGCGAGGCCAACGACTCGCAGATCAAGCTCCAGTGGTACTACAACAATGCCATTGGGCGGCCGAACAAGAAGAAGATCATCTCGCGCCTGCGCGCCTACCACGGCGTGACGATCGGCTCCGGCAGCCTGACCGGCATTCCGATCTTCCACGCGGACTTCGACCTGCCGATCCCGGGCATCCTGCACACTGATACGCCGCACTACTGGCGCTTTGCCAAGGACGGCGAGAGTGAGGAGGAGTTTGCGTCGCGCCTTGCGGGCAAGCTCGAAGCCCTGATCGAGCGCGAGGGGGCCGACACCATCGCCGCCTTCATCGCCGAGCCTGTCATGGGCGCGGGCGGCGTGATCCTGCCGCCGAAGACCTACTTCGAGAAGGTGCAGGCGCTGCTGCGCCACTACGACATTGCGTTCATCGCCGACGAGGTGATCTGCGGCTTCGCGCGCACCGGCAACATGTTCGGATCGCAGACTTTTGGGATGACGCCGGACACGGCGTCCATGGCCAAGGCGATCACGTCCGCCTATATGCCGCTCGGCGCCGTGACGGTGCCCGAGCACGTCTATCAGGCCATGGTCGACGAGAGCAAAAAGCTCGGCATGTTCGCCCACGGCTTTACCTACTCGGGTCATCCCGTGGCGTCGGCCGTGGCGGTCAAGACGCTCGAGATCTACGAGCGCATCGACATCGTCGGCCATGTGCAGAAGGTGGCGCCGACTTTCCTGAAGCGTTTGAAGGAGTTCGACAGCCATCCGCTGGTCGGCGAGACGCGCGGCGTCGGGCTGCTCGGCGGCATCGAGCTCGTGAAGGACAAGAGGAGCCGCCAGTCCTTCGATCCGCGCCAGGGCGTCGGCGCCAAGGTGAGCGTCTTCGCCCAGGACGAGGGCCTGATCTGCCGTGCCGTCGGCGGTGATACGATCGCGCTCTGCCCGCCGCTCGTCATCAGCACCGAGCAGGTCAACACGATGTTCGATCGCATGGCGCGCGCCCTCGACCGCGGCCTCGACTGGGCCCGCAAGGAAGGCATTGTCGGCTGATTGCTGGATTGTGGCCGGCGCGGTCCGCGCCGGCCATACCGGCCTTGGTCAGCCCTTGCGCTGGATAAGGCCGCGCTCGGCCAATACCTCCTCGGCGACCTTGAAGGCCTCGATCGTCGCCGGAATGCCGCAATAGGCGACGGTCTGGTAGAGCACCTCTTGGATTTCCTCGACGGTGCAGCCGTTGTTGATCGCCGAATTGACGTGGAGGCGCAGCTCGGCGGGTTTGCCCATGGCCGTCAGCATGGCCATGCAGAGCATGCTGCGGACCTTGCGCGGCAGGCCCGGCCGGGCCCAGATGTCACCGAACGCGTAGGTTTCGGAAAACTCTCTCAATGGCCTGTTGAAATCGTTCGTCGAAGCATCGCGCCGCTCGAGATAGGCGGCGCCGATGACCTCCCCCAGAATCTCCCGGCCCTTCTTGCGCTGGTCCTCGATGTCCATGGTGTTTCCCCATTCTGTGCTGTCGTCGAGGCGCCAACTCTCGATCCAGGGGCCCGGCGAAGCAAGAAGATGGACAAAATGGGGGCGGGCAGAGGCGCATTAACCACGCACGCGCAGGTCTTGTGCAATGGCCGGCAGAATGCTGCGGACATTCACCCCGCTGTGACCTGCTAATGACACAATCGATTGTAACCTCGGGATGAAACCGGGAGGCGTGCTTGCTTCTCCGTACGCCGGGGGCTAGACAGAGCCATCCGTGCACGACCGGATCGATCGAGATTTATGAGACCACCCCCGATATTGCCGCCCGTGGAGCGCAAGCCGAAGCGCAAGCGCCGCAGCTTTCTGCTGAGCCTCCTCGGGTTTGCATTCGCCTCGGGCGTGGTCCTCTTCCTCGCCGGCTCCGCGGTCGGCGGCTACTTCCTTTGGAAGGCCTCGGCTGATCTGCCGAGCCATGCGAGCCTCGCCAACTACGAGCCGCCGATCACGACGCGCATTCACGCCCATGACGGCTCGCTGATCGCCGAGTACGCGCACGACAGACGCATTTTCGTGCCGATCAACACCGTGCCCAAGCTGCTGATCGGCGCCTACCTCTCGGCGGAGGACAAGCGCTTCTTCGAGCACAACGGCCTCGATTTCGTGGGTATGGCGCGCGCGGGCCTTCGGTATGCGACCAATCTGGCGCAGGGCGGCCGGCGGCGTGCGGAAGGCGCCTCCACGATCACGCAGCAGGTTGCCAAGAACATGCTGCTGACGAGCGAGCGCACGGCCGATCGCAAGCTCAAGGAAGCCATCCTCGCCATCCGCATCGAGCGGTCGTTCTCCAAGGAGAAGATCCTCGAGCTCTATCTCAACGAGATCTACCTCGGGCTGAACACGTTCGGCGTGGCGGCGGCGGCGCTCACCTATTTCAACAAGGAGCTGAGGGATCTGACGCTCGAGGAAATGGCCTACCTCGCGTCGCTCCCGAAAGGCCCCAACAACTACCATCCCTTCCGGCGGGCCAAGGAGGCTGTAGCCCGGCGCAATGCCATCCTCGCCCTCATGGCCGAGAACGGTTACATCACCGATGCCGAAGCCTCTGCAGCACAGGCCAAGCCGCTCGAGGTCAACGTCCGCAACTTCGGCACCCAGATTCGCGCCGCCGACTACTTCGCCGAGGAAGTGCGCCGCACGCTCATCGCCCAGTTCGGCGAGCAGAAGCTCTACAGCGGTGGCCTTTCCGTCCGCACGACGCTCTCGCCCCGCCTGCAGGATCTCGCGCGCCGCGCGCTCGTCGAGGGCCTCGTCGCGTTCGACCGCAAGAGTGGCTGGCGCGGGCCCGTCGACAAGATTGCCGTCACGGGCGACTGGGGCGTGCCGCTCGGCGCCATCGACACGCCGAACGATATCCATCCGTGGCGCCTAGGGGTCGTGCTCAAGGCCGAGCGCGAGAAGGCCGTGGTTGGGCTGCGGCCGGCACGCCGCCAGGACGGCAGCCTCGTTCCCGAGCGTCAGGCCGTCGAGGTGCCCTATGAGGAGGTCCGCTGGGCCAACAGGAAGCCCGGCAAGCCGCCGGGCGCCGGCGATGTCCTGAATGTCGGCGATGTCATCTACGTTGCGCCCAAGAACCCCGATGAGACGCAGGGCGTGTGGTCGCTCATGCAGATCCCGGAGGTCGGCGGTGGCATCGTCGTCATGGATCCGCATACCGGCCGCGTGCTGGCGAGCATCGGCGGGTTCTCTTTCGCGCTGAGCCAGTTCGATCGCGCCGCGCAGGCGCGTCGCCAGCCCGGATCGTCCTTCAAGCCGTTCGTCTATGCCGCTGCCCTCGACAATGGCTACAAGCCGACGAGCGTGATTCTCGATGCCCCGATCACCATCGAGCAGGGCGCCGGACTCGATGTGTGGCGGCCGAAAAACTACAGCGGCCAGTTCTATGGGCCGACGACACTGCGGGTCGGCATCGAGCACTCGCGCAACCTCATGACGGTGCGTCTTGCGCAGGACATGGGCATGCCGCTCGTGACCGAGTATGCGCGCCGTTTCGGCGTCTACGATGAGCTGACGCCTGTCCTCTCGATGGCGCTCGGCGCCGGCGAGACGACGCTGCTCAGGATGACCGCTGGCTACGCCATGCTCGCCAATGGCGGCCGCCAGGTGCGTCCGACGTTCATCGATCGCATCCAGGATCGCTGGGGCCGCGCCGTCTGGCGGCACGACGATCGCGGATGCCAGGACTGCCAGCAGGCAAGCTGGAACGGCCAGCCGGAGCCCGAGCTTGCCGATGACCGCAAACAGATCATCGACCCGCACACGGCCTACCAGATCACTTCGATGATGGAGGGCGTCGTGCAGCGTGGCACGGCGACGGCGCTCCGCTCGGTCGGCAAGCCGCTCGCCGGCAAGACGGGCACCACCAACGACGCCAAGGATGCGTGGTTCATCGGCTTCTCGCCGGACCTCGTCGTTGGCGTGTTCGTCGGCTACGACATCCCGAAGCCCATGGGCAAAGAGGCGACGGGCGGCGCGATCGCGGTGCCGATCTTCGGCTCGTTCATGAAGATGGCGCTCGCCGACAAGCCGGCGACGCCCTTCCGCATTCCGCCCGGCATCAAGCTCGTTCGCGTGAACCCGTCGACCGGCCTGCGCGTGCAGTCGGCCGATCAGCGCAGTGTGCTCGAGGCTTTCAAGCCGGACGAGGAGCCGGATGATCCCTACTCGATCATCGGCTTCACCGACGAGACCGGCGGCTTCGTGCAGCAGCAGCAGCCCGATCAGGAGGGCGGCCAGCAGGGACAGCCCGGTGGCGGCTGGGCCCCGCGCACGGAGCGCGGCGGTGGTCGCGGCGAGGATGCGCGCGCGCTCAGCACGCGGCGTGGGCTCTGGTAGGCGCTACTCGGTCCGCAGGGACGGCGGCCAAAGCAAGCGCTTGGCCGTTCACCGAAGGGCAGACGTCCCCCCAATGAATTCCCAATGAATGCTGCATTCAGAGCGAGTTCACGGCCACCGGCGCATGATCGGTGTACCCTGGAGAAACCATCTTCCCCGGCGTGAAGATTTGAGGCGCGGAGCCCAGGGTCTCCGCGCCTCATGCGTTTATTTCGCTCACGCCGCTATTCGCTTCGCTCATCGGCTCCGCGGGGGCGGCGCCAGCGCCGGCGCGCCCCGCGCGCTCATGAACTGCCAAGGCGGCGTAGGCGAGATAATCTCGCTATCAGGCCTGATTGAAGACGCGCAGCGGGCGCAGCTCGCCACGCTCGATCTCGCAGAGCGCGATCAATGTACCCTTCGAGAGAGCAAAGGCCTCCCCGCTCATCACCGGCGCATCGCGCCCGCGCAGCAGCACCGGCTGGCCGCGCGCGAGGCGCGCCGCATCCGACTGCGAGACGTTGACTTCGAGCAGCTCGGCGAGCGCGCTCTCGACCGGGCGCAGCAGCGTCTTGATCTCGGCGCCGCCGTCGTCGTGGCCAGCCGCAGCTTCCAGCTCCTCGATGGTGACCGCTTGTGCTTCCTCGAAGGGCCCGACACGCGTGCGCCGGAGCGCCGTCACATGGCCGAGACAGCCGAGCGTGCGGCCGATGTCGCGGGCAATGGCGCGCACGTACGTGCCGCGGCCGCATTCGGCCTCAAACACCGAGGTCTCGTGATCGGGCATCTCGACGAGCTCGAGACGGTCGATCTGCACGGGGCGCGCTTCGAGCTTCACGGTCTCGCCCTGGCGCGCGAGGTCATAGGCGCGCTGGCCGTCGATCTTGATCGCGGAGAAGGCGGGCGGCGTCTGCAGGATCTCGCCGAGGAAGCTCGGCAGCAGCGCCTCGATCGAAGCGCGGGTCGGGCGCAGGTCGCTGCGCTCGACGATCTGGCCCTCGGCGTCGTCGGTGTCGGTCTCGGCGCCCCAGCGGACCGTGAAGCGGTAGGCCTTCTGGCCGTCGACCGCGTAGGGCACGGTCTTCGTCGCCTCGCCAAGTGCGATCGGCAGGATGCCGGTCGCCAGCGGGTCGAGCGTGCCGGCGTGCCCGGCCTTCTGCGCCTGAAAGAGCCAGCGTACTTTGCCGACAGCCTGCGTCGACGTCATACCGACGGGCTTGTCGAGCACGACCCAGCCGTTGATCGGATTGCCCTTCTTGCGGCGCGCCACCTTATTCATCCCCCTGCACGTCGTTCTTGCCCTTCACGTCGCGTCTCACCCGCTCGCTGTCGAGCAGGCGATCGATGCGCGTTGCTTCCTCGAAGCTCTCGTCCTCGCGGAAACGGACGTCCGGCGCGAACTTCAAGTTCAGGGCACGGGCGACCTCGCCGCGGATGTATTTCTGATTGCGCCTCAGCGCCGCGAGCACGGGCGCAACGTCGTTGCCGCCGAGCGGCATGACGTAGACGGTCGCGAGCTTGAGGTCCGGCGACATGCGTACTTCGGGAATGGTGACCACCGCGGCGGCCAGCACGTCGTCATGGATGTCGCCGCGCGCCAGAAGCTCGGCGAGGCGATGGCGTACAAGCTCGCCGACCCTGAGCATGCGCTGCGACGGGCCGGCGGAAGCGCCATGAGCCGACCCGCGGCCGGCGCTCGATTTCTGTCGTGACATTCTCAACTCTGGCACCGGGCTCGGACCGTCGCCAGCTCCTCAATAATTCCAGTTCGACAATTTGCCGTATGCGAAAGGCGGATGAGCTCATCGCCCATCCGCCTCCAGAAGCATGACGGTACTCAGAGGGTGCGCGCGATCGTCTCCACCTGGAAGCACTCGATCTCGTCGCCCTCGCGGATGTCCTGGTAGTTGGCAAAGGCCATACCGCATTCCTGGCCGGCCGGCACTTCCTTCACATCGTCCTTGAAGCGCTTGAGGATGGCGAGCGTGCCCTCGTGGATGACCGTCTTGTCGCGCAGCAGGCGAACCTTGGCGCCGCGCTCGACCTTGCCTTCCGTGACGAGGCAACCCGCGACCTTGCCCTGCTTCGAGATGTTGAAGACCTGCTTGATGGTCGCGTAGCCGAGGAACACCTCTTTCTTTGTCGGCGCGAGCAGGCCGGACATGGCCGCCTTCACGTCGTCGACGAGGTCGTAGATGATCGAGTAGTAGCGGATCTCGACGCCGTGCTGGTCGGCCGCAAGCTTCGCCTGCGCATTGGCGCGCACGTTGAAGCCGAGGATGACCGCCTTCGAGGCATTGGCGAGGTTGATGTCGGACTCGGTGATGCCGCCGACGCCCGAATGGACGATGCGCGCCATGACCTCGTCGTTGCCAAGCTTCGCAAGCGCACCCATGATCGCCTCGACCGAGCCCTGCACGTCGCCCTTGACGACCAGCGGGAACTCCTTCTTGCCGGTCTCCTTGAGGCTCTGCATCATCTGCTCGAGCGTGCGCGGTGTGCCCGCGGTGCCGAGCGTCTCGCGCCGCTTGCGGATACGGTAGTCGGTGATCTCGCGGGCGCGGGCCTCGTTCTCGACGACGGCGAACTGGTCGCCGGCCTCGGGTGCGGTGTCGAAGCCGAGCACCTCTACGGGCACGGACGGCCCGGCCGACACGACATTGTGGCCGGTGTCATCCAGGAGCGCCCTGACGCGACCCCAGGCACTGCCAGCGACGATGATGTCGCCGACCTTGATCGTGCCGCGCTGCACGAGCAGCGTGCCGACGGGACCGCGGCCACGCTCGAGCTTGGCCTCGATGACGAAGCCGTCGGCGAGACGGTCCGGATTGGCCTTGAGATCGAGCAGCTCGGCCTGAAGCGCGATGGCTTCGAGCAGCTTGTCGAGGTTCGTCCCCTTGAGTGCCGAAACCGAGACCTCGAGCGTTTCGCCCGACATGCTCTCGACCACGATCTCGTGCTGGAGCAGCTCCGTGCGCACGCGGTTCGGATCGGCCTGCGGCTTGTCGATCTTGTTGATCGCAACGATGATCGGAACGCCGGCAGCCTTGGCGTGATTGATCGCCTCGATCGTCTGCGGCATCACGCCGTCGTCGGCGGCAACCACCAGCACGACGATGTCCGTGACCTTGGCGCCGCGGGCGCGCATGGCCGTAAACGCGGCGTGGCCTGGCGTATCGATGAAGGTGATCTTCTGGCCCTTGTCCGTCGACACCTGATAGGCGCCGATGTGCTGGGTGATGCCGCCGGCTTCGCCGCTCGCGACGTTGGCATGGCGGATCGCGTCGAGCAGCGACGTCTTGCCGTGATCGACGTGGCCCATGATCGTGACGACCGGGGCGCGCGGCTGCAGGTTTGCATCCGTGTCCTCACCGCCCGCGAAGCCTTCCTCGACGTCGGCTTCCGAAACGCGCTTCGGCGTGTGGCCGAAGTCCTGCACGATGAGTTCGGCCGTGTCGGCATCGATCGCATCGTTGATCTGATGCATCGCGCCCTGCTTCATCAGGAAGCGGATCACGTCGACCGACTTCTCCGACATGCGGTTGGCGAGTTCCTGGATGGTGATGACCTCGGGGATCGTTACTTCGCGCACGATCTTGTCGCGCGAGATCTGGATGCCGGAGGCGCGGCGCGCGTCGCGCTCGCGCTTGCGGCGGAGCGATGCGAGCGAGCGCTCGCGCTGCTCGTCGTTGAGAAGCTTGTCGACCGTGAGCTTGCCGCGCTCGCGGCGATCGTCGGCCACCTTTACGGGCGCGCGAGGTGCGCCCTTGAGGTTGGCGCCGCCCCTCTTCTTGCGGTCATCGTCGTCCGGCGTCTCGTCGGCGATCGGGCGCCGCTTGACGACTGTCGTCTCGGCGGGTCGGCGTGTCTCGGTCGCGGGGGCACCGCCGTCGCGCGCCTTCTGCGCGGCGGGTGCGCCTGCGCCGCTCGCGGGCTTCGGTGCGCTGGCCGGTGATTGCGGCGCACGGGCTGTCGTCTGCGGAGCCGGCGCGGCGGCGGCCGCAGGGGCTGCAGGAGCAGCGGGAGCCGGTGTTGCGGGAGGAGCTTCGCTGACGGGCTGCTTCTTCGCAGCCTCCGCGGCGGCGGCGGCAGCAGCAGCTTCCTCACGGGCGCGCTCAGCCACGCGCTCGGCTTCGAGACGCTGCTCTTCAGCGCGGCGCTTGGTCTCTTCCTCGACGCGGATCTTCTCGTCGACGGCAGCCTGCTCGAGCGCCTTGCGGCGCGCGTCGAGCTCACCCGCGGAAAGATCGCCGAGGCGCGCACCACCAGCCGTCGCGGCACCACCCGCGCGGCCACGCGGCTCGTCCTCGCCCTGGCCGGGGCCTGTGAGCGTCCGGCGCTTTTTGCGCTCGACCACGACCACGTTCTTGCGGCCATGGCTGAAGCTCTGCTGGACGTGCCCGGAAGACTCAGTGCGCTTCAAGCTCAGCGGCTTGCGGGCGCCGGCCGCGGGGGCCTTATCCGGGGTTTCCTTGGTCTCACTCATGCCTGTTCCGATCTCGCCCTTGAACCCGGTTCGCGCGTTGCATGAGCGGAAGTGGGCGCCCGATAGCGCCTCAACCGCTCTGCCTCGCGAGAAAACCTGGTGGCCGCACCGCCACGTGCCAGTGCAGCGTGTACCACATTCGAACGCCCCATGGCCAAGCTCAATTCGGCCGATGACAGGCAATCCCAAACCAGTTGCCTCAATTGCTCCGTATTGGGCTTCTCGAGGCTATTCTCCGCACTTCCGGCCTCCGAGCTCGCCTGGATTGCCGCAAATTTGCGGTCCAGCTTGGACACTCCATCCTCGGCCGCATCGCTGGCATGCAGCAGAAAGGCGCAGGTCCCCCGCTGAACGGCGATCTCGACTTTGGTAAAGCCGGTCGTGACGAGACCCGCCTTGTTGGCGAGGCTCAGCGCCTCGATCACCCGCTTGACCAGCAAGTTTTCGATGAGGTCGGGGAGGTCTTCCGGCACCGTTACGGGGCGCTTCAAGCTCCGCTGGAAGACGCCCTTGCGGGCCGCCTCGGCGACGACGGAACGGCTGTTGGAGAGCCAGACGCCGCGGCCCGGGAGGCGACGCCCCACATCAGGGACGATGCTGCCGTCCGGTGCGACGACGAAGCGCAGACCCTCGTCAGGCGTCAGCGGCTGGCGCGTGAGCGCGCATGTGCGCTCGGCCGCTGCCTTGTCGGCAGGACCTGCGTCCATGTCACGCTCTGGTGCCGCTTCGGCGCCCATACCCAGTCTGTTCGCTCCGTCCTCATAATCCGGATCAGGCCTTGGCGGGGGCGTCAGCCCCGGCCTCAGCGCTTTCCGGTGCAGTTTCCTCGGTCGCCGGCTCCGGCGGCGCGATGTCCTCGGCCTTGATCCATCCCGCCTCGACGCGGGCAGCAAGGATCATGGCCTCGGCCTCCTTGCGCCCGACCTCGAAGCCGTCGAGCGCGCCCTTGTGCTTCACGGGCTCGGAGTCCTTGTCCTTCTTGCGCTCGGTCCAGCCGACGAGATCGTCGGTCGCGCAGTCGGCGAAGTCCTCGAGCGTCTTGATGCCGGCTTCGCCGAGGGCGACCATCATCGCGGTCGTCACACCCTCGATCTTCGCGAGATCATCGGACACGCCGAGCTCGACGCGGCGTGCATCACGCTCGGCCTCGATGCGGGCGAGATATTCACGCGCGCGGGTCTGGATCTCGGTCGCCGTATCCTCGTCGAAGCCCTCGATATGGGCAATCTCCGAAGGATCGACAAACGCGACTTCCTCGGCGGAGGCAAAACCCTCGGTCGCGAGGAGCTGCGCGATGACCTCGTCGACGTCGAGCGCTTCCATAAACATCTGCGAGCGCTCGGTGAATTCCTTCTGGCGGCGCTCGCTCTCTTCCTGATCCGTGAGGATGTCGATGTCCCAGCCCGTGAGCTGAGAAGCGAGACGCACGTTCTGGCCGCGCCGGCCGATCGCGAGCGAGAGCTGGCTCTCCGCGACCACGACCTCGATGCGGTTGGAGTCTTCGTCGAGCACGACCTTCGACACTTCCGCCGGCGCGAGCGCGTTCACGACCAGCGTCGCGGCGTCGTTGTTCTCGGGGAACTGGATGATGTCGACCTTCTCGCCCTGCAGCTCGGCGACGACGGCCTGCACGCGCTGGCCGCGCATACCGACGCAGGCGCCGACGGGATCGATCGACTTGTCGCGCGAAATAACGGCGATCTTGGCGCGCGAGCCGGGGTCGCGGGCGACCGCCATGATGCGCACGATGCCGTCGTAGATCTCCGGCACCTCCATGGCGAAGAGCTTGGCCATGAACTCAGGGCGCGTGCGCGAGAGGAAGATCTGCGGGCCGCGCTGCTCGCGGCGCACGTCGTAGATATAGGCGCGGATGCGGTCGCCGAGGCGCACGTTCTCGCGCGGGATCATCTCGTCGCGGCGGATGATGCCTTCCGCACGACCGAGGTCGACGATGACATTGCCGTACTCGACGCGCTTCACCGTGCCGTTGACGATCTCGCCGATGCGATCCTTGTATTCGTTGTGCTGGCGCTCGCGCTCGGCCTCGCGGACCTTCTGCACGATCACCTGCTTGGCGTTCTGCGCCGCGACGCGGCCGAACTCCAGCGGGGGCAGCTTGTCGACGAGGAGATCGCCGACCTGAGCATCGGGCTTGCGGCGCTTGGCGTCGTCGACCGTGAGCTGCTGGGATTCGTTCTCGACCACATCAACGACGGTCATGACGCGTGAGAGATGTGTCTCGCCTGTGCGCGGGTCGATCTCGCAGCGGATATCGTTCTCGGCGCCATAGCGGGCCTTGGCGCCTTTCTGCAGCGCCTCTTCCATCGCCTGGATGACGATCTTGCGGTCGATGGACTTTTCACGTGCGAGCGCGTCCGCGATCTGGAGAAGCTCCAGCCTGTTCGCACTGATGCCTGCCTGAGCCATGCTTTGGCACCCTTCACTTCACTTTGGTGACGTCAGTTCGTCTCGAATCTTTTCGTGCGTCTTTGCTTCGTGCATCTTTCCGGGCCGGCTTGTCGGTCTTTTCGGCCGTCGTGTCATTCCCTTTGGCGCGCCGGAGCGTGTCCCGTACCAGCTCGTCGGTCAGCACGAGCTTCGCCGAGCCGATGAGCGCGAGCGGCAGCCCGACGATCTGTCGGCCGGCGTCCGGCACCTCGATCTCGATGCGCGCCTCGCCGTCGGCAAATCCCTCGATCGGTCCCCGGAAGCGCTTGCGCCCCGAGACCGGTTCCTTCAGCTCGATCTTGGCCTCATAGCCGGCCCAGCGCTCGAAGTCAGCGGGGCGGACCAGCGGACGGTCAATGCCGGGCGAGGAAATCTGGAGCCGGTAGCTGCCCTCGACGGGATCGTGAACGTCGAGCAGCGGCGATATCGCGTGCGAGACAGCCTCGCAATCCTCGACCGTCATCGTTCCGTCCAAGCGCTCGGCCATGATCTCGAGAATGGCGTCGGTGCCGCCCATCTGGCGAACCTGCACGAGGCGATAGCCCATGCTTTCGAGAACCGGCTCAATGAGGCTTGCCACGCGCGCCGCTACACCGTTCTCGACAACAAAACGTGCTTCTTCAGCCGGACCGCTCAAGCGCTCCATCCGTGCCCGATGACGATTTCCGATAATGCCAGATCAGAGCTACAAAAACAAAAAGAGCGGACCCTGCGGGCCCACTCTCAGAGTTGAGATGATCATGAGCGATCACAAGATAGCGAGCCTTGGACGGCCTTGCAAGTGCCTTCTGCAGGATTGAACGGCGGCTTGCCTGGAAATCTCGCAGTGCAGCGTGCAAAAAAGCGTGGAATTCCAGGGATAAGCGCCGCTCAAGCATTCTTGAAGTTGGGTTTACGCTTTTCAACGAAAGCGGTCATGCCCTCTTTCTGATCCTCGGTCGCGAACATGGCGTGGAAGACCCGGCGCTCGAAGCGGATGCCCTCGCCGAGGGTGGTTTCGAAGGCCCGGTTGACGGATTCTTTGGTCATCATGGCGATCACAGTCGATTTGCCGGCGATGACATCGGCCACCTTGAGGGCTTCGTCGATGAGCTTGTCGGCCGGGACGACGCGGCTCACGAGCCCGCACTTGTTGGCCTCGTCGGCGTCCATCATCCGGCCCGTGAGGCACATGTCCATGGCCTTGGCCTTGCCGACGAAGCGGGCGAGGCGCTGCGTGCCGCCCGCACCCGGCATGACGCCGAGGTTGATCTCGGGCTGGCCGAACTTCGCGGTGTCGGCGGCAATGATGAAGTCGCACATCATGGCGAGCTCGCAGCCGCCGCCGAGAGCATAGCCGGCGACCGCGGCGACGACGGGCTTCCTCGCACGCGCGACGCGATCCCAGCTCCCAATGAAGTCCTCCTTGTAGGCGGACATGTAGGTCTTGGACTGCATCTCCTTGATGTCGGCGCCGGCGGCGAAGGCTTTCTCGCTGCCGGTGAGGACCATGCAGCCGATGTTGTCATCGGCCTCGAAGCCGTCGATGGCGTGAGAGAGCTCCGAGATCAGCGCGGCGTTGAGTGCGTTGAGCGCATTCGGCCGATTGAGCGTGATAAGGCCGACCTTGCCGCGCGTCTCGACCATGATGTTCGTGTAGGCCATGGGAGCTTCCTCTTCTCTCGGTGATTTGGTACGGCGCGTCGGCGCTCGCGATTGTGGTCAGCGTTGGCAGACGGGACAAAAGAATGTCGAGCGTCCGCCCTGGACAGTGCGGCGCACCATGCCCCGGCAGGTCGGCGTCAGGCAAGGCTCTCCTTCGCGCCCATAGACCTGGAAGCTGTGCTGAAAATAGCCGAGCGAACCATCGGCCTGCGCATAGTCGCGCAGCGTCGAGCCGCCGGCTTCGATCGCGTCGGCAAGAACGGCCTTGATAAGCGGAATGAGGGCGCTGGTGCGCGCATTCGGCTTGCCGGTCGGCGTTGCGAGACAGGCCGCGGCGCGCGAGGGCTTCAGGTGCGTGCGGAAAAGGGCCTCGCAAACATAAATGTTACCGAGCCCTGCAATGATGCGCTGGTCGAGCAGGAAGCTCTTGAGGTCGCTGCGGCGGCCGGCCGCATGGCGAGCAAGGTACTCGGGCGTGAGGTCCGGGCCGAGGGGCTCGATGCCGATGCCCGCAAGCAGGGGATGCGTGTCGAGCGTGGTGGCGCTCGCAAGATCCATGAGACCGAAGCGACGCGGGTCGTTGTAGACGATCTCGGTGCCGCTCCCGAGGCGCAGCACGACATGATCGTGGATGTTGCGGTTGCCTTGATTGTGCGTGAACTCGCCGAGTTGGCCCTGGCCTGTGATGCTGATACGCCCGCTCATGCCGAGATGGATGATGAGCACCGTGCCGTCGTCGAGATGCACGAGGAGGTATTTGGCGCGCCGCTGAAGCGTGACGACCGTGCGGCCCGTGAGCCGCTTGCCGAAGTTCTCCGGAAAAGGAAAACGCAGATCCGCGCGGCGCTGCTCGACGCGGGCAATACGCTGGCCGACGAGCACGGGCTCGAGGCCGCGCCGGATGGTTTCGACTTCGGGCAGCTCGGGCATGTGCGGTTCAGCTTCCTGG
The DNA here is from genome assembly GCF_900117415.1 of Hyphomicrobium sp. CS1BSMeth3. Classification (GTDB taxonomy): domain Bacteria; phylum Pseudomonadota; class Alphaproteobacteria; order Rhizobiales; family Hyphomicrobiaceae. The sequence goes on along the minus strand of NZ_FPEI01000002.1, from coordinate 306,815 downwards.
ATCGCCGACGAGGTCGACAGCGGCGATCCCCGCCATGGCGGCTTCCTCGTCATTGTCGGAGCTGTCGCCGGAGATGCCGATGGCGCCGAGAAGCTCGCCCTCTTTCGTGCGGATGAGAACGCCGCCGGGCACAGGCACGAGCGAGCCGCCAACGGCGTGCGTTACGGCCGCGATGAAATAGGGCTGGTTCTGCGCGCGGGTGTGCAGTGTGCGCGAGCCGAGCCCCATGGCGAGTGCGCCGTGCGCCTTTCCCGTGGCTACGTCGGCGCGCCGGAGGCTCGTGCCATCCTCGGCAATACCGACCTTCAGCACGCCGCGCGCATCGAGAACGACGATCACGAGCGGGTTCATGCCCTTCTGGCGGGCGTGAGCGCGGGCGGCTTCGACCATGCCCTGGGCCACGGCGAGCTTCATGGAGCAGCACTCCTTTGGAGCAATGAGACCGCCTCTTCTAGCCCACTCAGCGCACGGGCGCGAGGCTTGCTGCTAGTGTCCCTATCCGTAAGTTCGCATGACCTCGATGCTGGCGTCCCGAGCGAACTTCGGAATCAAAAGGGACACTAGAATCATAGGCTTGCTAGTGTGATTCAGATCGAGAAATTCGCTCGATACCGTGCCGCGAGGGGTAGCGAATTTCTCGATCATCACACTAGCGCGCCCTGCGGTTGAAACATCCCGCGCAGGCTCCATATGCAACTTTGGGTGTTGGGGACTGGAATGCATCGGAAAGAAACAGCGTGAGGAGATACCCGAATGCAGGCAGTCGAGATTCAGACGCAAGCGCGCATGCTTTTTGAAGCCCACGGCGCACGGGCGATCGTCGAGGCCAACAAGAAGGCCAAGGACTGTGAGCAGTCCGGCGACAAAGCCGGGGCCTCGGACTGGCGCCGGATCGAGAATGCGCTGCGCCTAATGCAGGGCCCGCGCGAGACCTGAGCAGCGTGCGGGCCGCGGCGGTTTAGTGGCTATCGCGGCCCGCGCTGCGGCGCTAGTGTCCCGCGGATGAACGGCCCTCAAGAGAAATCAACTGACGCGGCGCGCACCACCTTCGGCTTCCGCGAGGTCGCGGAGGGCGAACGGCAGGGGCTCGTGAACGAGGTCTTCAGTGGCGTCGCCGAGCGCTACGACCTCATGAACGACCTCATGTCTGGGGGCCTGCATCGGCTCTGGAAGGACGACCTCATCGTCCGCCTCAATCCGCCCAAGAGTGCGACGCCCTTCCGGCTCATCGACGTGGCGGGTGGTACGGCCGACATTGCGCTCAAGGCCCTGGCGGCGGGCGGGACGGGCGTCAGCGCGGTCGTGTGCGACATCAGTCCCGAAATGCTGGCCGTTGGGAAGCGCAAGATCGCCGAAGCCGGCTACGCGGAGCGCATCGGGACTGTCCTTGGCAATGCCGAGGCGCTCCCCTTCGCCGACCGGTCGTTCGACGCCTATACGATCGCGTTCGGCATTCGGAACGTCACGCACATCGATCGGGCGCTGGCGGAAGCCTATCGTGTGCTGAAGCCGGGCGGGCACTTCCTCTGTCTCGAGTTCTCGCACGTCGACGTGCCGATCCTCGACAAGCTCTATGATTTCCACTCGTTCGAGGTCATTCCCCGCCTCGGCGCCCTCGCTGCCGGAGCTGCTGAGCCCTATCGCTATCTCGTCGAGAGCATTCGCAATTTCCCGAATCAGCAAGCTTTTGCGGAGCTGGTGAAGGCGGCCGGATTTGCAAATATCAGCGTCCGCAACCTGACGGGCGGCGTTGCTGCCATTCACTCGGGTTGGCGCATTTAGCACATTGATGACAAAGAGCATTTCTCGATGCTCTCGGGACGTCTCAATGGCGTGTATCCCCTTCTATATTTAAACCTCCAGTTGTGCTCCGAATCCTTTAAATGTTTATTGACGGCTGTGCCGAAATATCGCGCCAGGGCGGTCCGTGCGGGGTCGATGCGCGGGCTTGGGCAGGGAGCATGAATTTCGATGACGTACGGGTTGTCGTTGCGGGCGCGCGCGTCAGCGGCGCGGGTGGCGCTGGTCGCCGGGCTGGCGCTGTCACTGGGAGCCTGCTCACAATCGAGCGGTCTGCTCACGAGCGAGCCTGAAGTCCCTGGAACCTCCAAGGTCGCGGGTGCTGAGGTGCCGCGTTCCGAAGCCGAGAAGGCCGCCGAGCATTGGGGCAAGGCGCATGCCGGCCAGCCGCGCAACGGGAAGGCCGCGCTCAACTACGCCCGCAGCCTGAAGGCGCTCGATCGCAAGGCAGAGGCGTTCGCGGTGCTCCAGTCGTCCTACCTCTATAATGCGCAGGATCGCGAGTACCTTTCGGAGTTCGGACGACTGGCGCTGGATCAGGGCCACGCCCCGATGGCGCAGCAGCTTCTGGAACGGGCCGACGACCCTGCGAAGCCGGACTGGCGCGTTCTCTCAGCGCGTGGCGTCGCGCTTGCCCAGCAGGGGCACTACAAGGCGGCGGTCCCGTTCCTTGAGCGCGCGCGCGCCCTGGCGCCGAACCAGCCGAGCGTGATCAACAACCTCGCGCTCGTCTACACCATGGACGGGCAGGCAACGCAGGCCGAGCCTATGCTGAGGCAGGCCAATGCCAGCACGGGCGCCGATCCGCGCGTGCGCCAGAACCTCGCTCTGGTCCTGCAGCTCCAGGGAAAGAAGGAGGAGGCGACGCGGGTGGCCATGGGATATGACCAGCCGCTGCCGCCGGCGGCCGCACCGGTGTCGATTGCAGCGCGGCCAGCGCCCGCGAACGTGGCGTCCGCCGCGCCGGCCGCTCAGCGAGTGGTCGCGCCTGCGCCGACGGCCGAGCGTACAATGCCGGCCCCGCAGCAGGCCGTTGCGCGCAACGAGCTTCCGCCCGTTCGCGCCGTTGCTGCCCGGCCGCGGGTGCCTGCTGCTCCCGTGGCCGAGGCGGATCCCGATGTGTTGATCCGCGAGGCCATCGCGGCCGAGGTGGCTCATGAGCAGGAGCGCTCGCGTATCACCACGTCAAGCGTGCCGCGGCAGTAACGCCCGCAGCGGCTAATGCCAAGCTGCCCGCAAGTCCGCCGCGGGCACGGCATCAAGAGGGGAGGCGAAAGCACCTCTTCCCAGCAGCTCGCGGCAGCAAACTATGAGCCCGCGGTCTGGCCGCCGCGGGCATAGCATTGCGGAAGGGTTGCGAAGCGCCTCTTCCCAGCAGCCCGCGGCCCCGAGTGCGGACCTGTCCGTGTGGCCGCCGCGGGCATGGCACCACGGTAGGAGGCGATAGCACCCCTTCCCGGCAGCCCGCGGCAAAAAGAAATCAAAGCCGCGAGACCTCGACTTCTTTAGACGTGATGAACTCGAGCAGCGCCGGCTGGCCCTTCTCGGTGGCGGCAACGCCACGCTTGATGGCGGCGACGATGTCGCCCGGCTTCTCCACCCGCTCGCCGTAGCCGCCGAAGGCGCGGGCCATGGCCGCGTAGTCGCCGGAGATGTCCGTCGCGCGGTACTTCTCGGTCGAGACCGGCATCACCTTGAGCTCGATCGCCATCGAGAAGTTGTTGAGCAGGATCGAAAGGATCGGGATGCGTTCGCGCACCGCAGTCTCGAAGTCCATGCCCGTGAAGCCGATGGCCGCATCGCCCCACACATTGATGCAGAGCTTATCGGGCTTGGCGAGCTTTGCGCCCATCGCGAAGCCGAGGCCGGCGCCGAGCTGGGTGGTCTTGCCCCATCCGATGTAGGAGAGCGGCGTGATCGCCTTCCAGAAGGGCGAGAGCTGGTCGCGCGGGCTGCCGGCGTCGTGCGTGATGATGGTGTTCGCGACATCGACGGTCTTCTGCAGCTCCCAGAGCACGCGATAAGGATTGAGCGGCGCGTCGTTGCTGGTGAGCTTCGGCATCCACTTCGCAAGCCAGGGCTCGTTCGTGTCGCTGATCTCCTTGGCGACGGCCTTCGCATCCTTTGGCTTGTTGCCGTGGAGCTTGCGCACTTCCGCAAGCATGGCCTCGAGCACGATCTTGGCGTCACCCGCAATGCCGAGCACGACGGGCACGTCCTTGTTGATGTCGCCGGGATCGAGCGTCGCCTGGATGATGCGCGCGCCGGCCGGCATCTTCACGCCGAAGCTCGTCTCGGTGAACGAGCAGCCGATGCCGAAGATGAGGTCCGACTTGTCGAGGAATGTGCGCACGGCCTGGGGGATCGCGAGGCCGCCTGAGCCGAGTGACAGAGGATGCGTCTCGGGGAAGGCGCTCTTGCCTTCGAGGCTCGTCGTGACGGGGATGGCGAGGAGCTCGGCGAGCTCCTTGAGCTCGGTCCAGGCTTCGGCCCAGTGTACGCCCTGCCCGGCGTAGATGACCGGCCGCTTGGCGGCGACGAGCATCTTGGCGGCCTCGGCAACGGCCGAGAGGTCGGTGCCGGTGCGGATCCGCTGCGGCACAATGTAGTCCTTGGGATCGAATTCCTCATTCCAGAGGTCGGTCGGGATTTCGACGAGCACCGGGCCGCCGCGCCCTGACTTCAGGTTCTGGAAGGCGCGCCGGAAGATGTTCGAGATCTCCTTGGCGGAGGTGATCGGCTCGGCGGTCTTGGTGATGGAGCGCATGGAGACCGAGGCATTGTAGTTGCGCTCGACCCAAGCCAGGCGGCGCGGGTAGCCCATGGGCAGCACGAGGATGGGGACGCTCTCGCTCCAGGCCTGTGCGACGCCGCCATAGGCGTTCTCCGTGCCAGGGCCGTGCTGCATGGCGAAGATGCCGATGGTTTTGCCCGAGGTCACGCGGCTCACGGCGTCGGCCATATGGAGGCCGACCCGCTCCTGGCGGACGATGATCGGGCGGATATCGAACTTCGCTACGTGCTCGAGGAGGTGATTGACGGGATAACCGATGATGTACTCGACGCCCTCCTGTTTGAGGATCGTCGCTATGGCATCTCCCAATTTCATTGAGGCGTTCCTTCCCTGTCTGTCGGCGAGCAGCTCTTGCACTCTTGATGGGCATGGAAGCACGCTGCCGGCAGCCGGCCAAGCATCCGCTTGGCGCGCGCGCCCGCCATTCCTGCAGATCTGGTGCGCCGGGGCAGTCTGGGCAGGCTAGCGAGCAGGCCGCTCGGGTGCTGCGTGGGCGAAATGCTCGCATATGACTTTCTGTATGATCATATTAACTGGTAATAAACCACGATATACGCGGAGTGACTGCCAATCATAGGATGTAGTGTAAAATAAAATCCATGATATTTGAGTGGATATTGGTGATGTTTACTAAAGAACATCGCTCATAGATTTAATGCGTTGTTTGCCAATGTGGATTTCTTTCGCGAAAATATGTCATTTTTACTTGTCATTAATTCGGGCGGCGTAGTGTGGCCTCAAGTTCAGCCGGGTACACAATGGACGGCGGGCTTCGACCTACGGGGTCGCGGAGTTAGTCAGAGTGGGAGAGTAATTGTCATGAAGACCCTCGTTCGTTTTGCGAAGTGCGAGTCGGGCGCCACGGCCATCGAGTACGGCCTGATCGCCGCCCTCATCTCGGTTGCCATCATTGCGTCGCTCAACCTGGTGAGCGGCAGCCTGACGAGCGTGTTCACCAACGTCTCGACGGAGCTCAACAAGGGTGCCGCCGGCGCCGGCGCCGGCGGCGGCTGATTTCTGGCTGGCCTAGCGGCATTTTGCGCGGCCGGCAGAAGCAGATATCACCGAACAGTGCGCTCGCTCCCTCCCCGGAGCGGGCGTTCTGCTTTTTTGTGCGCTTCGATGCGCGGTTGGCTCAGCGCGCCCGTGTGACGGACTCGTATCGGTCCATTGGCCGCGTTCCCTGTCCTTGAGTTTCCGGTGATTTCATATACACGTAGCCGCCAGCCCGCCCGCACCGCCAATTGGTCCGGGCCTCGATGCAGCATCGGCGGATCCCGCTCCTCATCATGGACACTGCAACTCAAGAGTCCGCGCCCGCAACCGCGGCGACTTTCATCAATATTGGTGAACGCACGAACGTCACCGGTTCGGCCAAGTTCAGGAAGCTGATCGAGGCCGGCGACTACGCAGCCGCGCTCGCCGTCGCCCGCGAGCAGGTCGAGAGCGGCGCCCAGATCCTCGACGTGAACATGGACGAGGGTCTTCTCGACAGCGAGAAGGCCATGACCACGTTCCTCAACATGATCGCCTCCGAGCCCGACATCGCGCGCGTGCCGGTGATGATCGACAGCTCCAAGTGGAGCGTGATCGAAGCGGGCCTCAAGTGCGTTCAAGGTAAACCGATCGTCAACTCGATCAGCCTCAAGGAAGGCGAGGATGCCTTCTTCGCGCACGCCCGTCGCGTGCTTCGCTACGGCGCGGCAGTCGTCGTCATGGCTTTCGACGAGCAGGGGCAGGCCGATACCGTCGAGCGCAAGGTCGCTATTTGCGCGCGGGCCTACAAGCTGCTGACGGAGAAGGTCGGCTTCCCGCCTGAGGACATCGTCTTTGATCCGAACATCTTCGCTGTCGCCACCGGCATCGACGAGCACAATGGCTACGGCGTCGCCTTCATCGAGGCGACGCGCCGGATCAAGGAGGCTTGCCCTCGCGCGCACATCTCGGGCGGCGTCTCCAATCTCTCGTTCTCCTTCCGCGGCAACGAGACCGTGCGCCAGGCCATGCACTCGGTGTTCCTCTACCACGCCATCAAGGCGGGCATGGACATGGCCATCGTCAATGCCGGCCAGCTTCCCGTCTATGACGACATCGACCCGGATCTGCGCGAGCTTTGCGAGGATGTGATCCTCAACCGCCGTGCCGATGGCACCGACCGTCTGCTCGAGGCGGCGCAGCGCTTCAAAGGTGATGGCGCTAAGCGCAAGGAAGCCGATCTGACGTGGCGCCAGGGCGACGTCGCGGAGCGCCTCAAGCACGCGCTCGTGCACGGCATCACCGATTTCATCGAGGCCGACACCGAGGAAGCGCGGCAGGCCGCCGCCAAGCCCCTGCACGTGATCGAAGGGCCGCTCATGGCCGGTATGAACGTCGTCGGTGACCTGTTCGGCGCCGGCAAGATGTTCCTGCCGCAGGTGGTCAAGTCGGCGCGCGTGATGAAGCAGGCCGTCGCTTATCTGCAGCCCTACCTGCAGGCGGAGAAAGAGGCGTCGGGCCTTGTCGACAGACCCGCTGCGGGCAAGGTCGTCATGGCGACGGTGAAGGGCGACGTGCACGACATCGGCAAGAACATCGTCGGCGTCGTCCTCCAGTGCAACAACTACGAGGTTATCGACCTCGGCGTTATGGTGCCGGCGGCCAAGATCCTCGAGGTGGCGCGGAAGGAGAACGCGGATGTGATCGGTCTTTCGGGCCTGATCACGCCCTCGCTCGATGAAATGTGCACCGTCGCGGCTGAGATGGAGCGCGAGGGTTTCGACGTGCCGCTGCTGATTGGCGGCGCGACGACGAGCCGCGTGCACACCGCGGTCAAGATCAGTCCGAACTACGTGCGCAACCAGGCCATTCACGTGCTCGATGCGAGCCGCGCCGTCGGCGTGGTCTCCAAGCTCCTGTCGGATACGGAGCGCGCGCCGTACATTGCGGACATTCGCGCCGAGTACGACAAGGCGCGGCAGGCGCATCTGCGCTCCGAGCAGAACAAGCAGCGCATCTCGATCGACGCGGCGCGGCAGAACAGGTTCGAGGTCGACTGGACGAGCTTCGATCCCGTGCGGCCTGCCGCGATGGGGCCCACCCGCTTCGAAGCCTACGATCTCGCCGAGCTCGTGCCCTACATCGACTGGACGCCCTTCTTCCAGACCTGGGAGCTCAAGGGGCGCTACCCGATGATCCTCGAGGACAAGAAATTCGGTCCCGAGGCGCGCAAGCTGCTCGACGATGCGAAGGCGATGCTCGATCGCATCGTCAAGGAGAAGTGGCTGACGGCCAATGCCGTCATCGGCTTCTGGCCTGCGAGTGCCGTCGGCGACGATATCGAGGTCTATGCCGAGGACGGCCGCAACGCGCCGGTCGCCGTGTTCCATACGCTGCGCCAGCAGATCGCGCGGGATCCCGGCCGCAATCGCGCCCACACTGCGCTCGCCGATTTCATCGCGCCGAAGGACAGCGGCCGGCAGGACTACATCGGTGCGTTCGCAGTCACCGCCGGCATCGGGGAGGAGGCGGCGCTCGATGCACGCATCAGCAAGACCGACGACTACGGGCGGATCATGCTGAAGGCGCTGGCCGATCGTCTTGCCGAGGCGTTCGCCGAGCGTATGCACCAGCGCGTGCGGCGCGAGTTCTGGGGTTATGCCAAGGACGAGACGCTGTCGAACGATGAGCTGATCCTCGAATCCTACCAGGGAATTCGGCCGGCGCCCGGCTATCCCGCCCAGCCCGATCACACCGAGAAGGCGACCATCTGGCAGCTCCTCGACGTCGAGACGGCCACCAGCATCAAGCTCACCGAGAGCTTCGCGATGTGGCCTGGCGCCTCCGTGTCGGGGCTCTATTTCGCGCACCCGGACAGCCACTATTTCGGCGTCGGCCGTATCGAGCGCGACCAGGTCGAGGACTACGCGCGGCGCAAGGGCTGGTCAGTTGGCGAGGTCGAGCGCTGGCTCGCTCCGGTGCTCAACTACGAGCCGAAGCGCTGAGCCTGCGCCGTTGCGGGGCCTCCGTTCCGCACCTGCTTCATGAGCGTGCGACCGCGCGCCGGCCGCTAGGCCGTACAGAAAATCAACGAAGCCCGCGGTCATAAAAAGAAAAAGCCGGCCTACGGGCCGGCTTTTGACTTGTGGCCGTCGTAACGGCGGGTACGTGACTAGGGCCTAGTTGGCGGATGCTGTGGTTTGACACGCCAGCGCAGATCTTCGAACTCGAAAAGCCTACGGCTTCGGGGCCCGTTCCAACCGGACTTGCCGGTTGTCGGACCCGAGCGACTGCGATGTGGAAGACGGCGTGTCGGCATTGGCCACTCCATCGTCGTTGCGAAGCCCCACCTTTCCCTGCCGAGAAAGTCCAGACGCCCGAACGGGGTTGGCGCCACGCGACGCGCGCGTAACGGCCTCGGTCGGACGGCAGTTTCCGTCGTATCGGGTGCAATGAAGGCTGGTGAGGATGGGCTTCTTGGTCCGAGACGGGGGAAGATCCGGGGGCGGCCCCATCCATGTCCGCCGGATCTCAGTCGCGCTGTTCGAGTAACTCGCCAGCATGCCCTCGCTCATTGCCTAGCCAGGGGTGGTTTCCACCTCGGCTGCAGGTAAGCGACGCAACCAACCCAACGCCCCGGCCTGTGACCGGATCGTGGAAAGCAGAAAAACCCCTGCTTTCTCTAGGATGATAGGTGATTCGTATGACATTCGGATAGCCGGCTTCCTGCCGCGAGTTCAGGCGCGAACGCCGCTTTTCCGGGCGATGATGCCGGGGTGCTACGGTGCCCGCTCCAGGGGACCTGTCTGGCCGGAGAAGTGTTTGGCTGCCAGCGGCGGCCGAAAAGCAAATGGCCGCCGAAGATTCCGCGCGAAACGCGCATCATCCGGCGGCCACGTTCAAGGTATTTATCGCAAGTGGGCTAAACTCTGGCCCACTCCCCAATTTGCAAACTTCAGACGGCGAAATCGCTGAGCTTTGAGCCCTTGGCCAGTTTTGCGGCGAGCCATTTCGGCTGGCGACCACGGCCCGTCCAGGTTTCTTCCGGATTGTCTTTGTTGCGATATTTCACAGCAACTTTCGAGCTGTTCCCGCGCTTTCCGGTACGCGCCGCGCCAGCCAGCTCCTCGATCTTGTAGCCGAGACTTTCGGCCATCGCGATGACCTTCTGGCGGGCATTGCTGAATTCGTTGCGGCGAGCTGCGACGATGGCCTTCGCGATCCGAGCCTCGTGATCCAGCAGCTCTTTGAGGGGCATCTTATCGTAATTCACGGTCGCCATCTTCTTACCTCGCGCTCCCTTTGTGCGGATTGGGGTCATGCCGAAACTCGGGTTGTTGCCGCTTTCTATTTCTAATTTGGGCGCCACGCAATACGAATTGCGGTTATTTTTGGCGATGGTTCGCGTTGTGCGATGGGATATGCCGCGGGCGCCACAGATATATTGACAATCACTGCCCGGAGTAACGCGCTGTTTCTCTCTATGCGAACGGCGTGCATTCACCGCGCGGAGCATTTGTCGCCGTCTTAGTACGTTCGCATTCGACGAAATGACCCATGCTCGCGCAATGGCGAATGGCGACCTGTCGGAAGCGGAAATGGCGGCTCGCCGGTTTGCAGGCCTCGTAAAATCGGGTCGAGCGGACCTGCTTCGGGCAGTGTTAGCAGTCACAAATATCCGCTGCTAACACGCTGAAATGCCTGGATAATGGGATTGCGGCCGCCGTAGGCCTGGATATTCTGATGGTGAGACGGCAGCGACGGCATATGGAGGCCGAGCATGGCGGATCGTGATGCGCTCGCGCAATTGCAGGGCTTCAGTCTGACGACGGCAGAAATACTCTATCGCCTGCCCGATCATCCTTCCCTGCTGCAGACCTATGTTTGGCAGGAGTATGATCTCCACCCGCGTTTTCCACGGCTCATGGCTTTTCTCGGGTTCTGGACGGCCAATCTCGAAGGGCGGCTTTTCCGCATAACCGTGGCCCACAAAGCGCTGATCTCTCCCCGGGAGCTGCGGATTGCCGCCGGCGACTTCCATTTGAATTGAAACTTATGCCGGCCGCCGCGCTAATGGCCGATATGCAACGCAGCGGCTGCGAAGTGTATCGATCAGCCCACAATCCACAATCCGCCCCCCTATCCTGCCCGGGGCCTCGTTGACCCCCACCCCCGACTCGGGTTGCGATCGGCTACGTGAGGGGCGGGCTTGCCGAGGGGTCGGCAGGCTCTCCGGGGGAGTATTGGGGGTTATCGTGGAACGTAGTCCGGCCAGCCATGCATCGTCGCGGCGCCGAAGCGGTCTGCCGCGTCCGTATGTTGCAGTGTGGGTCGTGCTATCGAGCATGGCGCTGACGTATCTTGTCATGCTCTCTGTTCGCCCAGACCTTGCCGAAGGGGTCGGCGATCAGGTCGCGGCGCTCGTCGGCGTGGAGGGCCGCTCCGGTGATGCCGGTGACGAGCGCGTGCGCACGGACATTGCCGCACTGCGCCAAGGCGTCGAGGGCCTGCAGCGTGAGATCACCGCGCTTCGCACGCAGATTGCCACGCGCGATGAGCGGGAGCAGGCTTTTGCGGCGCGCCTAGCGGCCGTCGAGGCGCAGCGCGTGAGCGAGCAGGGGGTGCCGCTCGCGACAGCCAGCGTCAATCGGGGGCCGAGCGACGGGGCAGGTAGCGCGATCGAGGGACAGATCGTGGAGCCTCCGCGGGCTGCCGAGCTTCCGACGCGTCGTCCACCACCGCCACGCGAGACTGAACGCATCACGTTCAGTGCGCCGCAGGTCAAGCCGGCGGCCGCCGCACCCGAAACACCGAGGGGCATTCAGATCGCGACCGGTCCGTCGGTCGATGCCCTTCGCATTAGCTGGATGCTGCTTGCCGATCGGCACAAGGAGATCCTCGGTGGCTACGAGCCGCGCTTCGTGCCTTCGACGAGCGGCAGCGGTCCCGCGTACCGCCTGATCGCCGGGCCGATCGATAGCACCACGGCCGCGAACCGCGTGTGCGGCGAGCTGCGCGCGCGGCGCGTGACATGCGGCGTGTCGGCCTTTGGCGGGGAGCCTCTCTAGTCGCGTTCCGGTGGGCGACCGGCTTCGGCTAGGTCGCCATCGCCACCAGCACGGCGCTCTGGATCAGCAGCACGCCGAGCCAATGCCCGCCGTCGATGAGCGTGACGCTGAAACGCGTACCCTGCAGCGCGTTGCTCGCAGCCAGCGACGTCATCACGAAGCCGACCCAGATCAAGATGGCTGAGATGAGTGCATTCCGCATCGTCAAGGGAATGCCGCCGCGCGTGACGTGGAGCAGGATGCCGGCGAGCATCCAAGCCATGACGAGCTGCGCAATGAACGTGATGACGAACTGCATGGGCGTCAGGCCGCCTGCGCGCGGCCCGCGCTCCGCACCATTCGCGGCGCTCATGCGCTGCCGCGCGAAGATGCCGTACCAGATGCCGCCGAAGATGAAGCTCGCAACTGCGGCGACCAGAACGGCCGTGTAGCTGATCCCTGTGACGTGCATGGTCCTTGCCCTCCTCCATCACTTCCGAAGCTGCCAGACGGCGGCGCGCTTGATCTCGGCATCCTCGAGCTCGCGCGTCACAGGCACCTCGTAGTGCGCGACAGGCGCGAAATCATCCGTCGGAAAATAGCTCCGCCGCGGATCGCCGACGAGTACGAGGCTGCCCTTTTCGGCCTGCTGGCGGACGAATGCCATGACGCGCTTGGCAAGCGGCCGCTCATAGAAGAGATCGCCGACGAGCACGATATCGCCCGACGGCGCCGCGCCGCTCAGCCAGTCGTCGGTTGTGGCTGCGATCTCGACGTCATTGGCCGTCGCGTTGAGGCCCATGGCGGCGACGGCAAGCGCATCGATGTCGGCAGCCGTGACCTGCCCCGCGCCGACCTTCGCAGCGGCGATGGCCGCGATGCCGGAGCCGGCGCCGATGTCGAGGACGCGCTTTGCTGCAAACTGGCTGGTATTGTCGAGAATGTAGCGCGCGAGCGCCTGCCCGCCCGCCCAGGCAAAGGCCCAGTACGGCGGCGGCAGCCCCATCTCGCCAAGCTCCTCTTCCGTCTTGCGCCAGATCGGAAGAGATTCCTCGGCAAGGTGCAGGCGGATCTCCGGCACCAATGGCGGCGCCAGAAGCCGCGTGTTGGCGAGGATGAAGCCAGTCCGGTCGATCATGATATGTCGGAGCCCTCGCGTGCGCTTATGATCCGCGCGCTTGTGATGGTCGAGAAGCAGAGCGCTGAGGCCGATCTCGTTCGCAGGCTTTGTAGGTAGCTGCCGCGGGCATGGCAACGGCGGAGAATGCTGGAGTTTTTCCAGGCAGGCTCGAGCAGGGATGAGACGAGCAGAATGCCGACGACGAGCCGCCCGGTGCTGCGCTTTGCCCCGAGCCCGAATGGGCCGCTGCATCTTGGCCATGCGCTCTCCGCGCTGACGGGTTGGGCCTGGGCGCAGCGCCTCGGCGGCCGTTTTCTCGTGCGCATCGAGGATATCGACCCGGAGCGCTCGAGCGAGGCCCATATCGAGGGGATCTTCCGCGATCTCGCTTGGCTCGGCGTACCCTGGGAGGAGCCGGTGCTGCGCCAATCGCAACATCTCGATCGCTATGAAGCCGCCGCCGATCGGCTCGCCGGGCTTGGCCTTCTCTATCCCTGCTTTGCGAGCCGCCGTGAGATTGCCGAGGCGAGCGCCGCCGAAGGTGCGCCGCGTGATCCTGATGGTGCCCCGCTTTATCCCGGCCTGCATCGCGCCATGCCGGCCGAGGAGGTTGCCGCGCGACGCCGGCGCGGGGAGCCGCACGTCATGCGTCTCGACATGAAGCGCGCGCTCGCGATAGCAGCGGAGCGGCTCGATGGCGCGCCGCTCGATTTTGTCGAGCTCGATGAGGAGGGGGCCGCGCAGCGTATTCTCTGTGATCCTGCGCGGTGGGGTGACGTCGTGATCCAGCGCAAGGATGTCCCAACGAGCTATCACCTGTCCGTAGTTGTCGACGATGCCTGCCAGGGCATCACGCACGTAACGCGCGGGTGCGATCTCTACGCGGCGACCGACATCCATCGCCTGCTTCAGGTGCTGCTCGATCTGCCCGAGCCGCTCTATGCGCACCACCGCCTCATCGTCGACGAGGCGGGGCGCAAGCTCGCCAAGAGTGCACGCGATACGAGTCTCGCTGAGCTTCGGGCGGCTGGGGCTACGCCAGCCGACATCCGCCGGATGATCGGCCTATTATGATGTTATTATTAGAAGGACCTTCTTCCTGTTGACTTAAGTGGTACACCACTTAACCTTATTTGGACCGTACTGGTGCGGCGTCGGGGCGGGGGTCGTCTAACGCGTGTCAATGAGCTCGGCCACGATGCCGGCACGTCTGTACTTCGGGCGTGGTCTCTATGATTTGGCTTTTCGGCGGGCTCTGCCAGCCCGCATTTCCTGGGAAGAACGCAAGGAAGGGAGTTCGGCAATGTTCCGCATTGCGAGTGCAGCAGCACTCCTGTTGATGCTGTTGGCTGGGCCGTCTGTGGCGCAGCGCGGGCCGGGCGGTGATCGCTGGGTGCCCTTGGGCGAGCAGCGCGTCGGGTTTCTGGTCGATCGCGATGTGCTGCGGATCAACCAGAATGAGGACTGGTTCCGCCGCGAGGGGCCGTTCAGCACCCTCCGCTTCACGGCCGAGGGCAACGACATCCACATGATCAATGTGCGGGTCGTGTACCTCAATGGTTTTGCGGAGGACTTCCGCATCGATCAGCTTCTCCGCCAGCGGCAGAGCTTCACTCTCGACCTGCGTGGTGACCGGAGCTTTCTGCGGCAGATCGAGTTCGTCTATCGTTCGCGGCTGAACTTCAAGGGCGAGGCAAGGCTGCGCGTCGAGGCGCTCGCAGCGCGTCGCGGCCCGCCAGGCCCAGGCCCGGGCCCCGGCCCGCAGGTCGAGCTGCTCGGCTCTCAGAAGATCGGTTTCGCCGTTGACCGCGATGTGCTTCGGGTCGGTCGCAAGGAAGGTCGCTTCCGCCGGATCGCCCTGCGCGCGCTCGATAACGACATCGAGATCCTGGACATGAAGGTGTTCTACGGCCGTGGTGGCCCGCCCGATGACATCCAGCTCCGTCGCGTTCTGCGCGCCGGCCAGCGCTCGGAGCCGATCGATCTCAGGGGCAACGAGGCCCGCGTGATCGACCGCATCGAGTTCGTGTACCGCGCTCGCCCGAACTTCCGCGGCGCCGCGACGCTCGAGATCTACGGCGTGCACTAAGCCGCGCCAGACGGTTGAAAACAAGAAGGCGGCGCACCCTGAGTGCGCCGCCTTTTTCTTTGTCGTAAGCGCCCATCTCATCCCCTCTCCCCGCTCTTGCGGGGAGAGGGCTAGGGTGAGGGGCAGCGGCATACGCGAGCGTCGGCATGTGTGCCGCCCCTCATCCCGACCTTCTCCCCGTCAGAACGGGGAGAAGGGGAAGTAGGGCGCCTCATGCGCCGCGCTGTCCGCATGGCCGCCGCGGGCAGAGCACCGCGGAGGGAAATGCGACAGCACCTCTTTCCAGCAGCCCGCGGTCCCACCTGACCGCTGTGGATATGGCCGCCGCGGGCAGAGCACCGCGGAAGGAATGCGACAGCGCCTCTTCCCAGCAGCCCGCGGCAAGTAGAATCAAGCCGCTACGAAGGGCTTCTCGTCGTCCCAGACCTTCACCGGCATCGGCAGGCCTTCCCAGATCGAATCGGGAAGCGGCTTATCCGGCGCGATGCCGAGCGTCTCCAGGAGAAGCCTGTACTGGCGCACATGCTGGCCCGAGTGCCACGTCGTCCTCTCGAAGAACTCGTGCTTCGACTGGTCGCCGTAATAGACCTTGGCCTTGTCCTGGAAGTTCGTCGTCGCGCTCTTCGCCTTCCACCAGTCGTCGAGGCGGCGCTGCACGCCTTCGCCGTAAGCAAGGATCTTGGCCTTGCTGTCCATCTCGGGCGGCGGCACGCGATTATAAGCGCCTTCCTTGAGCGGCTCGCCATCCACTTCATGCTCGAGCCAGGCATCGGCGATATTGAAGATGTGGTAGGTGAGCTGCGCGTACGTGCGCGGCCGGTTCGGCAGGAAGTTGTTGATCTTCTCGTCGGGAAGCTGCGCGAGGAAGCGGCGGGCCGCGCCTTGCACCTCGTTGAGGCGCCGCATCAGCTCTGCCGGCGGATGAATCTTGGTGCCGCCATAGGGAATGCCGGCGACACGGGCCACATCCCGCAGCACCTGGCCGTTGGCCGAGTCATTGCCGCGACGGATGATCGGCACGGTCCGGTAGCCGAGCGAGGCGAGCTCCTCCATGGCGCCCTTCTCCTCGAGCACGTTCACCGAGGTGAACGGCACGCCATGGCGCTGGAGGAATTCCTTCATGCGCAGGCAGCTCGTGCATCCCGGCTGCCAGAAGGCACGGATCTCGGGGGCGGCATTTTCAGAGGCCATGAGCGTTCTCCCGGTTCGTTATGATTGTCTGGACAATAGCGGCCGACTTGGTAGGGAGGCAAGGTGCGGGAGACCCTTGCCGGCGCATGGCAGATCGGCCCCGGTCATCGGCTTGCCGCTCTGGCCGGCGTCTGCGATGTTGGCCCGAGCCGCTCAGAAAGAAGACGGTCAGGAGGAAGCGGGGGCATGGCCTCGAAGGCGGAAAAATTGCGTGCGAGCCTGAAGGAGGATCGCTGCCACATGGTGCCCTGCTGCTGGGATGCCCTGTCGGCCAAGATGATCGGCGATGCCGGTTTTCCGTTCACATTCATGTCGGGATTTGCGGTCTCGGCGGCCCGCCTCGGGCTTCCCGATACGGGCCTCATTTCCTACGCCGAGATGGCTGGCCAGCTTCGCGACATCTGCGCGGCGACACCAATCCCGGTCATCGGCGACGGCGATACCGGCTACGGTAACGCGCTCAACGTCGAGCGCACCGTCAGGGGCTATGCCCAGGCCGGCGCGGCGTGCGTGATGATCGAGGACCAGCTCGCGCCGAAGCGCTGCGGGCACACCAAGGGCAAGCTGGTGGTCGACCGTGCCGAGGCCGTCGATCGCATTCGTGCTGCCGCCCACGCCCGCGACGAGGTGCGGCGTGCAGGGGGCGACATCCTGATCCTGGCGCGTACCGACGCGCGTGGTGTCGACAGCCTCGATGAGGCCGTCTGGCGCGCCAATGCCTTCCGCGATGCCGGCGCCGACATCCTCTTCGTCGAAGCGCCGCAGTCCGAGGCCGAGATGGTGCGCATCACGAAGGAAGCGCCGGGCATCCACATGGCCAACATGGTCGAGGGCGGCAAGACACCGATCCCGCCCATGGGCCGCCTGCGCGAGCTCGGCTTCAATCTCGCGATCTTCCCGCTGACCCTGTTCTCGGCCTCCATGCGCGCGATCGCGACAAGCCTCGCCGCCATGAAGACGGAGCGCCATCCCGCGGACCAGCTCATGAGCTTCGACGACCTGAAGCGCACCGTCGGTTTCGATGCCTACTACGATGCCGAGAGCCGCTATGCCGGCGCGCGCAAGGATGCCGCCGAATAGGCCCGATCCAGAAAACCCGAAAATCAAACCAACCGAGGAAATGCTCGCATGATCGACTACACCACGCTGTTCCGCGCCAACCTGCCGGCGGCTGCCGTCAAGTACAACGGCTTTCCGAAATACAACTTCGTCGGCGGCCACAATGATGCGGGGAGCGTTCCGGTCGACGATCTCATCGCGGCGGCGAGCAATGTCCTGAAGCGCGAAGGCTCGACGCTCGCGACGTACGGCCTGCAGAGCGGCCCGCAGGGCTATCGCGCGCTGCGCGAGTTCCTCGTCAAGAAGCTCGGCCGGGACGCCGGCATCGCCTGCGCCGCCGACGACATCCTCATCACCGGCGGCTCGCAACAGGCGCTCGAACTCGTCAACTCGCTGCTGCTCGAGAAGGGCGATACGATCGTCGTCGAAGAGGCGAGCTACGGCGGCTTTCTCTCCCGCGTGAAGCGCTTCGGGGTCAATATGGTCCCGCTGCCGCTCGACAAGCAGGGGCTCGACATCGAGGCGGTGGGGCGCGCTCTGGCCGACCTGAAGAGCAAAGGCATCCGGCCGAAGTATCTCTACACCATCCCGACCGTGCAGAACCCGACGGCGAGCATCCTGCCGCTGGAGCGGCGCCACGCGCTGATCAAGCTTTGCGAGAGCTACGGCGTGCCGATCCTCGAGGACGAGTGCTATTCGGATCTCGTTTGGGACGGCAAGCGGCCGCAGGCCATGCGCGGCATCACAGGCGATGATCGCGTGATCTACGTCGGCTCGTTCTCGAAGTCGATCGCGCCTGCGCTGCGGCTCGGCTACATCGTCGCGGGCTGGCCGCTCATGAGCCGGCTGCTGTCGTTGAAAACGGATTCCGGCACCGGCGCCATCGATCAGATGGTCATCGCGGAGTATTGCGAGGCCCACTTCGACAATCACGTCGTGAAGCTGCGCAAGACGCTCAAACGCAAGCTCGACGCGATGGTCGAGGCGGTTGGTGCGAACTTCGGCACGGCGGCAGAGTTCGACTATCCGGACGGCGGCATCTTCCTCTGGATCAAGCTGCCGGATAGCGTGGATACGGCGAAGCTCTTCCAGGCGGCGAGCAAGGAAGGCGTCACACTGAACCCCGGGGCGGAGTGGTCGGTCGATCCCGCGTACGGCCAGTCGCGGCTGCGTCTCTGCTTCGCCAATCCGACCGAGCAGACCATCCGCGAGGGTGTGGCCAAGCTCGCCGAGATCTGCAATCGCGAGTTCGGCGTACCGACGCGTATTGCGAACGTCGGACGGTAGTTCGCTTCCTAAATCCTCCTCTCCCTGCTCTTGCGGGGAGAGGGCTCGCGCCTTCGGCGCGACGGGGGCTAGCCCCCGATCCCCCATCGGGAGGGACACCCTCCCGAACCCACCCGCCTTTATGACTTCGCCATTCGCCACGATCGCCCCGGCGTCCCTTCTCCCCGTCCTATACGGGGAGAAGGTTAGGATGAGGGGCGGGAGCTTGTGTGGACGTCAGCGTATGCCGCTGCCCCTCACTCTAGCCCTCTCCCCGCGAGCGGGATTGCCGGAGCAATCGCGATTTGCTCAAACCTCCACCGGGAGGGACACACCCCCCGGACCCATCCCCCATTGATTTTCTGGCTCGCCGCCTCGGCCAAATTGCCGGGGGAAAATTGCGAAATTTCCGTAGAACAATTAGAGAACATGTGTTAGGGTGGATCAGCTTTGAAATAACGAACGTGACCACCGCTTTCCTGGTGGTCCCACCGGATGGGAGCTTATGAACGAACCCGTCATCCACTGCCCAACGTGTAGCACCGAGATCAAGCTCACCGAATCCCTTGCGGCGCCGCTTATTGCCGAGACGCGCCGGCAGTTCGAGCAGACCCTCGCAGCCAAAGATGCCGAGGTTGCGAAGCGCGAGGCCGCGCTCAAGACGAGAGAGGGTGAGCTTGCAGCGGCCAAGGCATCCATGGATGAGCAGGTCGCGGCGAAGGTGAAAGCCGAGCGCGCCGCCATCGCGGCCGAGGAGGCAAAGAAGGCCAAGCTTCTGGCAGCGTCGGATCTCGAGCAGAAGACGAAAGAGCTCGGCGAGCTGCAGGAAGTGCTGAAGCAGCGGGACGCCAAGCTGGCCGATGCGCAGAAGGCGCAGGCCGAGCTCATCCGCAAGCAGCGCGAGCTCGACGATGCCAAGCGCGAGATGGACCTCACCATCGAGAAGAAGGTGCAGGAATCCCTCATCGCCGTGCGCGACAAGGCGAGGCAGGAAGGCGAAGAGGCGCTCAAGCTGCGCGTGCTGGAGAAGGAGGAGCAGATTTCCTCCATGCAGCGGCAGATCGAGGAGTTGAAGCGCAAAGCCGAGCAGGGATCACAGCAGCTCCAGGGCGAGGTTCAGGAGCTGGAGCTCGAGTCGTTGCTACGCTCCAAGTTTCCGTTGGATTCGATCGAACCTGTGCCGAAGGGCGAGTTCGGCGGTGACGTGCTGCAGCGCGTCCTCGGCGTTTCAGGCCAGCATTGCGGAACCATACTGTGGGAATCCAAGCGGACGAAGAACTGGAGCGACGGCTGGCTCGCCAAGCTTCGTGACGATCAAAGGTCCGCCAATGCGGAGCTGGCGCTCTTGATCTCCAACGCCTTGCCAAAGGGCGTGACAGCGTTCGACCATGTGGATGGCATCTGGGTTGCCGAGCACCGCTGCGCGATCCCCGTCGCCATCGCTTTGCGGCAGTCGCTAATCGAGATCGCGAAGGTGCGGCAGGCGGGCAATGGCCAGCAGACCAAGATGGAGCTGGTCTATGAGTACCTGACCGGCCCGCGCTTCCGCCATCGCATCGAGGCGATCGTCGAGAAGTTCTCCGACATGCAGTCCGACTTGGACAAGGAGCGCAAGGCAACCACGCGTTTGTGGGCGAAGCGGGAAGCCCAGATCCGCGGCGTCGTCGAGGCCACTGTCGGCATGTACGGAGACCTGCAGGGCATCGCGGGCAAGGCTCTCGAGGAGATCGATGCGCTTTCACCGCCGGCGCTCGAAGCGCCGGAATACGACAACCAGTGACTGCGCAAAGCTCGTTCGCGCACGCCTGCCCGATGAGCTGAGCGGCCCTCAGAAGGGGTTCCAGGTCGACTTGGACGAAAAGCGGAGATAGCCGACACTGGCGCCGAGCCTGAAGCCGAGCCCCGTGCGGATCGGCGCCATGATGATTTCCTGGTTGCTCAGGAACGTGATGCCGGCACCGCCGATGAAGTAGGCGGAGCCGTCGATGCCCGAAAAGCCGCGGTACAGGTCTCGCGCCTCGCGCATTCCATAGATCAGGAAGAGCGTCTGTGAGCCGGCGGCCCCGAAGTCGTAACCGACCGAGGGGCCGTGCCAGTAGATCTTCGCCACCGGCTTGCCCTTCATGTAGAGCTTGCCCTTGCCGTAGCGGACGCCGGCGATGAAGGCGCCGCCGCCCTCCTCACCGATCACGTAGGCGGTCGGGCGGCCATAGTTGGAGAAGGCGTGCTCGATCACGCTCCCGACACTCGCCGACCAATTGGGGAGGCCGCCACGCGCGACGGTCTTGATCTCGTCGATTGAATAGGTCTCGCCGGCGGGTTTGCCGTTGCCGGGCTTCGCGGTCGGCGGGATGGCTGCGACGGTTGGCGCGATGGCTGCAACTCTGCGAGGCTCCGGCAGTGGCGGTACGGCGCCCGCAGGTGGCGTCGTCGCTTCAGGCGTCGTCGTCACGGTCCACTGGCCGAGGGGCGGCACTGCGGCAGCCGGCGGTGGCACCAAAGGTGCGGCCCACGGGGCTGTCCAAGGTGCACTGGCGGCAGCGCTCGCGGTCTCGGGCGCACGCGTCTCGACGATGGGGCGCACCGCATCGATGGGCTGGGCCGCAGAAGGGATCCGCGGCGCCGCGCTGAGAGACGGCGCCTTTGGCTGCGCGGTTTCCGACGGCCTCGGCAGGCGCCCCCCGGGAGGGAGCGCCAGGGCTGCATCGATGCGCATGAGGGCGAGATCGCTCTTCCTGCGGACCGTGGTGCTCAGCGCTGACGCTGTCGCGCGCAGCTCGGCGAGCTTCGCGCAGTCGCCGGGGCGCTGATTGCCCTCTTCGGAGAGCCGGTCCATGGCGGCCAGGAGCTGAGCCGCCTTGTGATCGAGCGCCTCGGACTCCGGATTCGCCAGCAGCTCGCGCGCGCGCTCCGCCTCTTCCTCGTCCCGCCAGCCGTGACGGGTCTTGAGCTGACGGATGCCGGCCTGGATACGCGGCTGTGTCTCGCTGCTGTGCCGGCGGAGCACGGCGGCAGCATCGTCCACCGCTTTCGAAAAGGTCTCCCGGCCGCAGCTCTGCTCCTGCTGAGCGAGGGCGCTGCCCGAAAGGGCCACTGTCGCCACTATGGCAGTCAGCACACGTATAAGCATGGCTCGCGAACCTCGAAGCGGCATCGCGCCGGAGACTAATATGGTTTACGCCAAAGTCAGGGTTAGTTCGTCCTCTTGCGACCGTCAAACTGCATGGCCGCGCCTTTGGGTTGCGCAAAGGTCACAGATTTTGCCGCGGCATGGTGCCTGGAGGCCCCAAATGGGCCGCGCAGAGTGCTGGCGACAAATTGCCATCATTGATTGAAATCAAATGATTATTCCCGCGATGGCGGCGCGCGCATGAGACGCGGTGGCCGCCTTCGAAGGATGCGGATATCTCTTGCCACGCCGAGCCTGATCTGCGACCGGACGTGGGAGTTGTCCACATGGTTGTCGAGGCTGCTGGCGCCTTGCGACAGGGCGAGTTATGACGCGCGCGGATTAACGACGTGCAGCGGCATGCACAGGCGCGGCGTGTCGTGGCATGATGGGACGAATCAGAGGACGGAGCATGTACAGCGTGATGGTGTTCGTACTCGCTGTGGCAGCTTTTGCCTGGGGGCTCTCGCTCGCGTCCTACCGGTGGATCGCACTCCAGAATGCCTGGCCCATGGGCGCATGGCAGGCCCAGCGGCCGCTGCTACCGCTTCTGATCGGCCTCGGCGCCATCGCCGTCGCGCTCGCTGTCGCCTTCGCTCTCGGCGGCGCCTCGGTGCCGCTCGTGATGCTGCTCGGTCTGATCGGCGCATTCATCTGGGTCGTGCTGTTCAAGGTCGGCGCGCAGAGCGCCCTGCTGCTGGCACCCGGCGCCGTCGTGCTCTTGCTGGGGAGCTGGTTCGTCGCCTGAGCGGGGCTGCCGCGGCCGCGTAACCGTTGCCCTGGGCGCGCCGGCGTGGCATTCACCGTGTCGCGTCGCAGCAACCGACCGAGCGAGCAGGAATCCAATGGCCGTCCGCAGACTGTATCCCGATCAGCCGGCTACGTTCGACTTCACGCCCGAGAACCTTGCCTGGGCCGAGGAGGTCATCAAGCGCTATCCGGCAGGCAAGCAGGCATCGGCCGTGATCCCGCTGCTCTGGCGGGCGCAGGAGCAGCACGACAACTGGCTCCCGGAGCCGGCGATCCGCTACGTCGCCGACATGCTCGACATGGCCTACATCCGTGTCTACGAGATCGCGACCTTCTATACGATGTTCCAGCTCGCGCCGGTGGGGAAGAAGGCGCACGTCCAGCTATGCGGAACGACGCCGTGCATGCTGCGCGGCTCGGAGGCGCTGAAGGAAGTCTGCAAGCGGCGCATCCACCACGATCCGCACCATCTTTCCAAGGACGGCAATTTCTCCTGGGAAGAAGTCGAGTGTCTCGGAAGCTGCGCCAATGCGCCCATGGTGCAGATCTTCAAGGATACCTACGAGGACCTGACGCCTGAGCTTCTCGAGAAGGTGCTCGACGGTTTTGCTTCCGGCAATCCGCCCAAGCCCGGCTCGCAGATCGGCCGGCAGGCTTCCGCACCGCTCGGCGGGCCGACGACGCTCAAGGAAAAGGTCTGACGGCGCGCTGCGCCGTTGCTCTCCAATCATTCGAGAGAAGCATGGTGCAGCGGAAAGCCGACGGCAGCGCCGGGGATGCCGACTACGGCACGATCGGGCGCGACTATGCGAGCTACAGGCAGCCCGACCCCGCCATTGCTGCGCTGATCGCGCGCGTGCTGGGCGCGGCGCGGACGGTGCTGAATGTCGGTGCGGGCGCGGGCTCGTACGAACCGACCGATCGCGATGTCACGCCCGTCGAGCCGTCCGCTTCCATGCGCGCGCAGCGCCCGCCGCATCTTGCGTCCGCAATCGATGCCGTGGCCGAAAGCCTTCCCTTCCCGGATGGGTATTTCGATGCATCGATGACGACCTTCTCCGTGCATCAATGGACGCGCCTCGAGGATGGTCTGCGCGAGATGCGCCGTGTGACGCGCGGACCTGTGGCTATTCTTTCCTGCGATCCCGATCTCGTGCAGCGCTTCTGGCTGAACGACTACGCGCCGGGTGTGCTTGCGGCCGAGGCGCGGCGCTATCCTGCGCGCGATCGCATGGCGGCAATCATCGGTGGCTCAGTGGAGATCGTGCCGGTCCCCATTCCGCTCATGTGCCGCGATGGTTTCAACGAGGCTTACTACGGCCGACCCGAGCGGCTGCTCGAGCCGGCGGCGCGCCTTGCGTGCTCGGCGTGGAGCTTCGTGAGCGAGGAGACCGCCGCGGGCTATGTCGATCACCTGCGCAGTGATCTTCAGTCCGGCACTTGGGATCGCAAGCACGGTCATCTGCGCGCGGCGCCTGAGTTCGATGGCTCGCTGCGCCTGATCGTTGCGCGCCCATAAACAAAGGCCGCGGAACAAGCCCGCGGCCTCTTGCTCTGTCCTATCGATTTGTCCCTCTTCTCCCCGCACGCGGGGAGAGGGGACGGGAGGCAGCAGCCCGTGGCCTCTTGCTCTGTCCTGTCGATCTGGCCGCCGCGGGCATGGCACTGCGAAGGAAGGCGACAGCACCTCTTCCCAGCAGCCCGCGGCAAGCAAAAATCAAGGCAGCAGGATGATCGAGCCTGTGGTCTTGCGGCCCTCGAGATCCTTGTGTGCCTGCGCCGCGTCCTTCAGCGCGAACTTGTGGTTCACGTTGATCTTCACCGCACCCGAGGCCACGACATCGAAGAGGTCCTTCGCCGTCGCGACGAGATCGGCGCGCGTCGCCGTGTAGGTGTTGAGCGTCGGCCGCGTCATGTAGAGCGAGCCCTTCGCCGCGAGAATGCCCGCGTTGAAGGCATCGATCGGACCCGAGGCATTGCCGAAGGTCACGAACAGGCCGAGCGGCTTCAAGCAGTCGAGCGAGGCCGGGAACGTGTCCTTGCCGATCGAGTCGTAGACGACATCGCACTTCTTGCCGCCCGTGATCTGGTTCACGCGCTCGACGAAGTTCTCGGTCTTGTAGTTGATCATGTGCGTCGCACCAGCCGCCTTGGCGAGCGCGCACTTCTCGTCCGAGCTTGCCGTGCCGATGATCGTCGCGCCGAGATGCTTCGCCCACTGGCATGCAATGAGGCCGATGCCGCCCGCAGCGGCGTGCATCAGCAGCGTCGTCTCGGGACCCACTTTGTAGGTGCGGCGAAGCAGATACTGCACGGTCATGCCCTGCAGCATCATGGCCGCGCCCGTCTCGTAGGGGATCGCGTCGGGAAGCTTGACGAGCTTGTCGGCGGGCGCGAGGCGCTCGTCGGCATAGGCGCCGATCGCACCGGCATAGGCGACGCGATCACCGACCTTGAGGTCCGTGACGCCTTCGCCGACGGCCGTGACCTCGCCCGCGCCCTCGTTGCCCGGCGTGAATGGCATGGATGGCTGCGGGTAGAGACCCGTGCGCTGATAAACGTCGATGAAGTTGACGCCGATCGCGTGCTGCTTGAGCTTGACCTGACCGGCACCCGGTGCGCCGACGTCGACGGCCTCATAGCTCATGGCCTCGGGGCCGCCGTACTTGTGAACTCGAATGGCGTGCGCCATGAAGAGCGTTCTCCCTGAATGTGATGATGAGTGGTGGCTGCTAGGCTACTTTTCCTACCAAGTTTAGCGACCTAGCCCGAATTCCGTTACTCCGGTTACTGAATTGTGATATTTCCGCGGCGGCCGGTGCTCAGATGGCCGCATTTCTGAGGCTTCTATGCCCGCACCGCATTGCTTACAAGAGGGCCATCCATGACCGTCCGACGCCCGACAGGGCGCCTTCTCATGCCAGCTTCGGTGGCCGTGCTCGCGAGCGCGCTTGCTTCCTGTGCCGGGATCAACCTCGAGACCGCGGCGACCGAGCCTCCGCGGGCGGATTGCGTGGATGACAGCCCGCCGTGCGTTCAGCGGCGCGGTGAAGCCCTCAAGCAGATGCTGGCCGATCCGAAGCGGACCTGGATCCGCGAGCCGGCGAGCGCACATTCCTATGCGGCAGGCGTGCGACTCTTTGCGTTCAGAAGCCGCAAGCGCGAGCTTTCCTGCGACGAGCTTGCACACGGCAAGCGCGAGGCCGATGCGGCGCCGACGGTGTTGAACGGTCCGTACTCGGGCGGCCTTTCGCCCGCTCAGAAGTCCCGCGGCACCATGCTCGCGGCCGAGGTCTCCAAGGAGCTCGGCGCGGAGATCCGCCGGCGCGGCTGCCGGGTCCGGGTGTGACACGGCGCGCAATCAGTTGCGGTCAAATCAGCGTTGCCTTACTTGATCCACTCTCCCCGCGCGCGGGGAGGGGGAGATCTCGGGAGGGCGAATGGGACTGGAAGCTTATGCGGACGCCATCATCGCGTTCGTGAAAGAGCACAAGGCTTGGGCGGGACCGACCGTCTTCGTGCTCGCATTCGGCGAGTCCCTCGCATTCATCTCGCTCGTGCTGCCATTCTGGGCCATCCTGGTCACGATCGGCACGCTCATCGGCGCGAGCGGCGGCCTCGACTTCTGGTTCATTCTGAGCATGGCCGCGATTGGTGCCGCGCTCGGTGACTGGGTCTCCTACTGGCTCGGGCGGCACTACCACGAGCAGATCGCGGCCATGTGGCCACTCAGGAACTACCCCGACCTCATTCCCAAAGGTCATGCCTTCTTCGAAAGGTGGGGGCCTTGGGCGGTGGTTCTCGGCCGTTTCTCCGGGCCGCTCCGGGCCTCGGTGCCGCTGGTTGCCGGCATCGTCGAGATGCCGCGCGCCAAATTCCAGCTCGCCAACTGGTCCTCGGCCTTTCTCTGGGCGTTCGTGCTCCTGATGTTCGGCGATGTCATAGGACAGGGCCTGAACTATTTCCGCCAGTCCGTCGGGGGTGGCTGAGCCAAGCGATGTCGCAGCGCATCGACAAGTCATGGGTGGTCTTCGCCAGCGTCGAGAACGACGACCACAGCAGATGCGTCGATGTGTTCTGGCGGCCTGACCAGACGTTCGGCTTCGAAGAGTTCAGACGCGACGTCGAGGACGGCGGAGTGTGGACACCGGTCCAGTATTTCTCCGGTGCGGTCTATGCCTCATCGGAGGAGGCCTACAAATCCGCCGAAGTGCTCGTGCCCTGGTTCGCCGAGGTTCTCGCGGACAACCCATCGCTCAGGAAGCACCCGTCGCGCGCTTCAGGGTAAATCGTTCAGGCTGTTCCATTGAACTGGCCGCCTGCCGCGGCTCTTGCGGTAGCCGCGCCGCTCCCTATAGTGCCGGCGCAAACCCATATCCGCGCCCGAGAGGTCGAGCTGCCATGTCGTCTGCGCCGAAGTCCGTAAAGAAAGTCGTCCTCGCCTACTCGGGCGGCCTCGATACCTCGATCATCCTGAAGTGGCTGCAGGAGGCGTACGGCTGCGAGGTCGTGACATTCACGGCCGATCTCGGCCAGGGCGAGGAGCTCGGACCGGCGCGCGAGAAGGCGCTCATGCTCGGCATCAAGCCCGAGAACATTTTCATCGAGGATCTGCGCGAGGAGTTCGTCCGCGACTTCGTCTTCCCCATGTTCCGCGCGAATGCGGTGTACGAGGGTGTGTACCTGCTCGGCACGTCGATCGCGCGGCCGCTGATCAGCAAGGCGCAGATCGATATCGCGCGCAAGACGGGCGCGGACGCCGTTTGCCATGGCGCTACCGGCAAGGGCAATGATCAGGTGCGCTTCGAGCTCAGCTACTATGCGCTCGAGCCGGGCATCAAGATCATCGCGCCCTGGCGCGAGTGGGAGTTCAAGAGCCGCACGGAGCTGCTCGACTTCGCACGCAGCCACCAGATCCCGATCGCCAAGGACAAAGAGGGCGAGGCACCGTTCTCCGTCGACGCGAACCTCCTGCACTCCTCGTCCGAAGGCAAGGTGCTGGAAGATCCCGCGCAGAAGGCGCCGGAGATGGTCTATCAGCGCACGATCTCGCCCATGGCGGCACCCGACAAGGTGACGACCATCAAGATCGGCTTCTCCAAGGGCGATGCCGTCTCGCTCAACGGCCAGAAGATGAGCCCGGCGACGCTGCTCAAGGCGCTCAACGATCTCGGCCGCGACAACGGCATTGGCCGTCTTGACCTCGTCGAGAACCGCTTCGTCGGCATGAAGTCGCGCGGCATCTACGAGACGCCGGGCGGAACCATTCTGCTCGCCGCGCATCGTGCCATGGAGAGCATCACGCTCGATCGCGGCGCCAGCCATCTCAAGGACGAGCTGATGCCGCGCTATGCGGAGCTGATCTACTACGGCTTCTGGTTCAGCCCCGAGCGCGAGATGCTGCAGGCACTGATCGACAAGAGCCAGGAGCACGTCGAAGGCGAAGTGACGCTCGAACTCTACAAGGGCAATGTGATCGTCACTGGCCGCGAGAGCCCGAAGTCGCTCTATTCCTCGACGCTCGTCACTTTCGAGGACGACCAGGGCGCGTACGATCAGAAGGACGCTCAGGGCTTCATCAAGCTCAACGCGCTTCGCCTGCGCACGCTCGCACAGCGCAATCGCGGGCAGAAGAGCTAAGGAGTTGCAGTAGTTGGGGACCGCCCCATGCCAGAGAACTTGCGCGAGAAGGCACCACCGTCCGGCATTCTCGAAACCGTCATGTACGCGATCGACCTCGACGCGGCAGAGGCCTTCTACGCGAATGTGCTCGGCATGGTGCCCTTCTCCAAGCTCGCGGGGCGCCAGCTCTTCTACCGCTGCGGCGATCAGGTGCTGCTGATCTTCAATCCAAAGGCGACGGTCGTGCCGCCGCATGCGGATGCGAAGCTCCCCGTGCCGCCGCATGGCGCGACAGGTGAAGGGCACGTCTGTTTCCGCGCGAGCCGCGATGAGATCGACGATTGGAAGCGGCGCCTCGAAGCGGCGGGCGTCGCCATCGAAGCGGATTTCATCTGGCCGAGCGGCGGGCGCTCCATCTACTTCCGCGATCCTGCGGGCAACTGTCTCGAGTTTGCTGAGCCCAAGATCTGGGGCCTGGACTCTTAAGGATTCTGCTGATGCGCAAACTCGAAGCCGGGACCCGCCTCGTGGTCGCGAGCCACAACCCCGGCAAAATCCGCGAGATCAACGATCTCATTCGCCCCTATGGCATGAGCGCTGTTTCTGCGGGCGAGCTCAACATCAGTGAGCCCGAGGAAACCGAGACGACCTTCGCCGGCAACGCGCGCCTCAAGGCGCTGCACAGTGCGAAGGCGAGCGGCCTGCCTGCGCTCTCGGATGACTCCGGTCTCGAAGTGGAGGCGCTCGGCGGCGCGCCGGGCGTGTACTCCGCGCGCTGGGCCGGTCCCGCGAAGGATTTCAACTACGCCATGCAGCGTGTGGAGAGTGAGCTGCAGGAGAAGTTCGCGCGCGATCCCGAGAGCCGCCGTGCCAATTTCACCGCCACGCTCTGCCTCGCATGGCCGGATGGCGAGGCCGAAGTCTTCGAGGGCAAGGTCTTCGGCCATCTGGTCTGGCCGCCGCGCGGCGAAAAGGGCTTCGGCTATGATCCGATGTTCCTGGCCGACGGTGAGACGCTGACTTTTGGCGAGATGGAAGCCGAGGCCAAGCACGCCATCAGCCACCGCGCGCGCGCCTTCGCACTCTTCGTCGCCGCCTGTCTGGATCGAAGCGATGGGTAGGGCTGGCCGCTCCGCAATCCCCTCCCCCCTTGTGGGGGAGGGTAAGGGAGGGGGGGATCGCAGAACATCTGCGGTCGGGATTCCCCCCACCCCTAACCCCTCCCCACAAGGGGGAGGGGGACAGGCGTCGCGCGATCGCGATGCGGATCGCCCGGTAACCGCAGATCCCGGCTTCGGCATCTATGTCCATTGGCCGTTCTGCGCGTCCAAGTGCCCCTACTGCGACTTCAACAGCCACGTCCGCATGGCCGGCATCGACGAGCCGCGCTTTGCCGCCGCCTTCGCGCGCGAGATCGCGCATATGGCCGCGCTCGCGCCGGGGCGCACCGTGACGAGCATCTTTCTCGGCGGCGGCACGCCGTCGCTCATGAAGCCGGAGACGGTCGGCGGTATTCTCGACCGCATCGCCGCGTCATGGTCCATCGCGTCCGATGCCGAGATCACGCTGGAAGCGAACCCGTCGAGCGTCGAAGCCGAACGCTTCGCCGGCTATCGCGCTGCCGGTATCAATCGCGTCTCGCTCGGCGTGCAGGCGCTCAATGATGGCGACCTGAAAACGCTTGGCCGCCTGCACTCGGTTGCCGAAGCGCGTCGCGCCATCGACATCGCCGCGCGCACCTTCGAGCGCTTTTCTTTCGATCTGATCTACGCGCGGCCGGCGCAGACGCCCGATGCCTGGCGCGCGGAGCTTTCCGAAGCGCTCGCCATGATGCGCAATCACCTCTCGCTCTATCAGCTCACCATCGAGGAAGGTACGCCGTTCGCCGGCCTGCATCGCGCGGGCAAGCTCGCCGTGCCGGATCCCGAACTGGCCGACACACTCTACGAGATCACGCAGGAGCTGACCGAAGCCGCCGGCATTCCTGCCTACGAAATTTCCAATCACGCACGCGCGGGCGCTGAGAGCCGGCACAACCTCACGTACTGGCGCTATGGCGACTATGCCGGCGTCGGCCCAGGCGCGCACGGCCGCTTGGTCATCGATGGTGTGCGCCACGCGCTCGTGACGGAGCGCCAGCCGGAAGCGTGGGCCGCGTCCGTGGAGCAGCACGGCCACGGCATCATCGAGGATACGACGCTCGCTCGATCCGAAGAGGCCGACGAGATGCTGCTCATGGGCTTGAGACTCGCCGAAGGCATCGATCTCCGGCGCCTCGAAGCCCTCGGCGGGGTGCGGCCGTCCCGTGTAGCTATCGAGCGTCTCGAGAAGCTCGGGCTTGTGGAGCACCACGCACCCGATCGCCTTGTCGCGACGCGCGCCGGCCGCTTTGTGCTCAACGAACTGGTGCTGCAGCTTTCTGCGAGCTTCGCGCCGATTACCGTGAGCTGATCGCGCCTCCGGCGCGAGTGGGGCCGCAGGCCCCACGCCCCGCGCGGGGGACACCCCCGCACCCCCGTCTTTTGTAGATTTGGAGCGAGCCGCGAGCGTGCCGCTGTCCCCTCTCCCCGCTTGCGGGGAGAGGGTTAGGGTGAGGGCCGGCGGCATATGCCAACGTCGCACAAGCTCCCGCCCCTCATCCTAACCTTCTCCCCGTATAGGACGGGGAGAAGGGACGCCGGGGCGATCGCGGCTAACCCCTCGTCGCGCCGAAGGCGCGAACGCGTGGCAGGCTTAGAACTTCAGCCCGAGCATCAGCCCGAGGCTTTGCACGGCTGCGCCGGACGCACCCTTGCCGAGATTGTCGAGCCGCGCGACGAGCACGGCCTGATGCAGCGCCGAGCTGCCATACACGTAGAGCTCGAGCTGATCCGTGCCATTCAGAGCTTCGGCCTCGATCCTCGGAAGTGTGGCGACCGGCTCCTTGAGGACGCTGACGAGCTTCAGTCCCTGGTAGTGTTTGTCGAGCGCCAGCTCCAAGTCCTTGGGGCACGGATTGCCGGGCAGCGTGTCGAGGTGGAGCGGGATGCTGATGAGCATGCCCTGCCGGAAGTTCCCGACGGAGGGCACGAAGATCGGCCGCCGCGTGAGGCCGCTGTACTTCTGCAGCTCGGGCACGTGCTTATGTGTGAGGGCGAGGCCGTACAGCTCGAAGGACGGCGCGGTGCCCGCGTCATAGGCCTGGATCATGGACTTGCCGCCGCCCGAGTAGCCCGACACGGCATTGACCGTCACAGGATAGTCGGCTGGCATGATCCCTGCCTCGACGAGCGGGCGGATGAGCGCGATGGCGCCGGTCGGATAGCAGCCGGGATTCGTCACACGCTTCGCTGCCGCGACGGCTTCGGCATGGCCCTTGGTCAGCTCGGGAAAGCCGTACGTCCAGCCGGGCGCGACGCGGTGCGCGGTCGAGGCATCGATGATGCGGGGGCTCTTGCCGCCAAGCTCGTCGGCGAGGGCCACAGCCTCCTTCGCGGCGTCATCGGGCAGGCAGAGGATGACGACATCGGTCTCGGCCATGAGCGCCTTGCGCGCGGCCGGGTCCTTCCGCTTTTCCGGATCGATCGACTTGATCTCGATGCCCTTGGCGCCCGCGAGCCGCTGGCGGATTTCGAGGCCCGTGGTGCCGGCCTCGCCGTCGATGAAGACGGCCGGGACTTTGCCCTTGATGCCGGCGGGATTGCTGGTTTTGGCAGCGGTCATGGTGGCCATGGTCGTCGTCCTATTCAGAGAGCAGGTGCGCGAAGGCGCAAAAAAAGCCGCGTCAAGGGCGCGGCTTACGATTAACGGGCTTCTTCGGACAACAAGCCGTCATCGCTGCCGCGCCAGGGGGCGCGCGCGCATACGTCGGATGAGGGCGAAACCGTTGCTCATGCGCGGGAACATGATGAAGTGCCCCCCGAATGTCAATGGCGAACGAATTCCGAGGAGAATGTCCTCGAATGCGGGAATGCTAGATGACGCGCCTGTGACCTTCCCGGCGCCTGAGCGCCCGGATGGCGGCCATGGTCTCGGAGAGACTGCGGTCGAGGCCAATGGCCTGGTGCCAGCCGAGCTCGCTCTTGGCGCGCTCGTTGCTGAGCTTGGTGACCTTGCCGCGCATGGTCGCGACGAGCTCCGGGCTCACCATGCGGGGTGTCCGGGTGAGGCTCGCGCGCAGCCAGTCGAGAGCTGGGCCGGCACTCATGACGAAGTCGGGGAGCACGGCGGGCGCTGCCGGAATGGACGCGTCCGACCAGTGCATGAGCAGGCTCAGCTCGCGCATTTCGGGCGCATGATCATTGGCGATGATAAAGCGGCCCGTGACGTCGCGCTCGGCGGCGAGCACGTGGGCGGCGGCAACATCGCGTACGTCGACGTAGGCAATGTTCGTGTTCGGCGCGCCGAGCCGCATGGAGCCGAGCATGATGCTCTCGATCATGCCGATTGATGGTGTGCGGCGATGGAAATCGGGGCCGCCGACCGTGCCTGGCAGCAGTGTGACGAGCTTGATGCCGGTGTCCTCGGCGGCCTTCCAGGCGGCGCGCTCGCCTTCGGTCTTGGCGCGGAAGTAGGGAACGCCGAGGTCGGTCGCCCAATCGGCTTCGGTCACGGGCGCGGCATCGGGACTGACGCGCGGGAGCGTCGCCACCGAGGATGTGAGCACAACTTTCGGTACGCCGGCCTTCGCGGCGGCACGGACCGCATTCGCGGCGCCTTCGGTGCTGTCGCGCAGCATGGCATCTGTTTCGGCAGGGCCGGCAACATGCATGGCGTACGTCGCCGCGACGTGGACCAGCACATCGACGCCGCGGCAGGCCTCGACGAACGGATCGAACGTCCGCACGTCGAGGCCGACGATGTCGTCAACGCCGAGCGCACGCAGCGGCGCAGACTTCGCCGCGTCGTTGGCCGAGCGGATCGAGGCGCGAACCTCGTGGCCAGCGGCAGCGAAGGCCTTGCACACGCCGAACCCCACATGGCCATTGGCGCCCGTCACCAGGACCTTCATCGGTCGCCTCGTTCAGGCATTTGCGAAGATGTTCGTCTCGCGCCGCTTGCGGGCGAGATAGAGGATAAGGAGCGCCGTCCCGCTGAGAACGAGCCAGGCCGGCAGGCTCAGCAATGGCACCAGCAACCCGTCCCAGAAAAGCGGATGGATCTTCAGCGAAAGCGTCCGCTTCAGGTTCTCGAGCATCGTCGGGGCAGCCTCGTTCCAGTACTGGAGCGCGGAGGTGATCACGATGCCGCTGTCATTGGCGATTGTGCGCGTGCCGTCACTAACGAGCGCAATGAGCGCCAGCAGCAGGAGAATTCGCGCCAGGATGCGCAGTGCGACCTTGGTCGCCGCGCGCACGGGCGGCACGAAGACGAGCAGCAGCAGGATCACCGCGACCACGGCGAGCGTGCGGTTCTCCTTGATGAGCTGTGTGAGGCTTTCGGTCATCCGCAGGTGCCGCCGGTCCGTGCGTTCGTAGTTGTGCTAGCGCGCAGTGCCTCGCGAGGCAACCACGGCCAGCACATTCCATCGCGTCGGAACAGGTCAAACCTGTGACGATTGTCCGAGTATCCCCGGTTCAGTAACTAGTGTCCCTATCCGTAAGTTCGCTCGGGACGCCAGCATCGAGGTGGGGCGAACTTCGGAATCGGGACACTAGAATCATAATCTTGCTCGTGTGATTCAGATCGAGAAATTCGCTCGGTACCGTGCCGCCTGATATGGCGAATTTCTCGATCATCACACTAGGCGGCCTTCACGAGGCGCGAGGAGAGATCCAGAACCGCCATCATGTAGCCGACGCGGTCGTCGGCGGCCTCGGCGAGGAGCGAGAAGTAGTCCGGCCCATCGGGGATGATCTCGCCGATCACCTCGCCGTACTCGAAGCGCAGATCCGCCTCGTGCTTTCTGGCGATGGCCTGCATCTTCGCGTTCTCGGCGAGGCAGCTCATGAAGAGGAGCCTGATGCCGCGATTGCGCGCCGAGCGGATGACGCGGCCCATGAGGGCCGAGCCGATGCCCTGATCCTGATAGGTGCGCTCGACCGAGAAAGCGGCCTCCGCCTCCACGCCCCAGTCATCGGCGAGCTTGCGCAACTCTGCCGCCGCGCGGATCTCGCCATCGACGAAGTAGCCGAAGACGATCGAGCCCATGTCGTTCATGCGCGCGGCATAGTCCTCGATGAAGCTGTCCGACACGCCATGCGCAAAGCGCAGCCGTCGGCTGTCTTTGTCGAGCCGAAGCAGATGGTTGCGAAAGAGTTCGGCCTCGGTCGGCCAAAGCTTGCGCACGGTCGCGGCCGAGATCGCGCGGGTTCCGGGCTGCAGCGCCTCGGGTGCGTCGTCAGGGTCTATGACGGCGCGCGATGTTGTGTTGCTCATGATGTACCCCTTGAGTTGGCACACGCGAGCCGGTGCTCTTTGGCGGCACCGGTCTCACACTGTCATATCGGGTTCTCTATTGCGTTGCACAATACTGCTCCCGAATGACAGCTATGTTAAGCATAATTTCCGAGCAATTCTGATATCTTAGCCCGGAGCAACAATGCTTGTTGCGGCGCCATAATTCCGTTCAATACGGCAGTATTGGGCCCGCTCGTTGAGCCGTTCGCCGCAGGGCTGGGACAGATGGCCGCTAGTGTCCCGATTCCGAAGTTCGCCCCACCTCGATGCTGGCGTCCCGAGCGAACTTCGGAATCAAAAGGGACACTAGAATCATAATCTTGCTCGTGTGATTCAGATCGAGAAATTCGCTCGGTACCGCGCCCCGAGATCTGGCGAATTTCTCGATCATCACACGAGCTAGAGAAAGCTGTAGGGGTCGATATCGACCGTGAGGCGCAGGTCGCCCTTGATCTCGGGGATCTCGGCCAGCCAGGCACGGAGATAGGCCTGGATGTCCAGCTCGCGGGGGGCCTTCAGCAAGAGGCGCCAGCGGTAGCGCCCCCGGATCACGGAGATAGGGGCCTCCGCGGGGCCGAGCACCTCGATGCGGGGGGCGGCGGGCGCGCGCCGGGCAATGTCGCGGGCGACGCTCTCTGCGGTCTCCTTATGACGGGCCGAGACGATCAGCGAGGCCAGCCGGCCAAAGGGCGGCAGCATGGCGAGCTGGCGCGTGCGGATCTCGCGCTCGATGAAGGCCTCGCGGTCGCCGCGCACGATGGCGTCCATGACCGGGTGCTCGGGCATGTGCGTCTGGATGTAGCCGGCGCCCTTGGCGAGCGCGCGGCCGGCGCGGCCCGTCACCTGATGGAGGAGCTGGAAGGTGCGCTCGGCGGCGCGCGGGTCGGCGCCCTGGGCGAGGCCGAGGTCGCCGTCGATCACGCCGACGATCGAGAGATCCGGGAAATGGTGGCCCTTGGCCACGATCTGCGTCCCGATGATGATGTCGATTTCGCCGCCCTCGATGCGCTTGATGATGTCGCGCATCTCGGTGAGCGAGGGAATGAGGTCCGAGGAGAGGAGCGCAATGCGCGCCTCGGGAAAACGCTCGCGCACTTCCTCGTCAATGCGCTCGACGCCGGGACCGCAGGCAACGAGGCTGTCGGCCTCCCCGCACTTCGGGCATTTGGAAGGGAGCGGCATGGAGAAGCCGCAGTGATGGCAGTTCAGCCGATTGCGGAAGCGGTGCTCGACGAGCCAAGCCGTGCACTGCGGGCATTCAATGCGGTGGCCACACGAGCGGCAGAGCGTGAGCGGGGCATAGCCGCGCCGGTTGAGGAAGAGCAGCGTCTGCTGGCGCTTGGCCATGGTCTCGGCCATGGCCTCGACCAGCACGGGCGAAAGCCAACGGCCTTTTTCCGGCGGCGCTGAGCGCAGGTCGATCGGCGTGATCTCGGGAAGATCCACGCCGGTATAGCGACCCGGCAGGATCAGATGGCGATAGCGCCCGGTTCGGGCATTCACGTGGCTTTCGATGGAAGGCGTCGCGGAGGCCAGCACCACGGCCGCGCGGCCGAGATGCGCGCGCACGACGCTCATGTCGCGGCCCTGGTAGTGAACGCGATCCTCCTGCTTGAAGCCCGGGTCGTGCTCTTCGTCGACGACGATGAGGCCGAGGTCCGCATAGGGCAGGAACAATGCCGAGCGCGCGCCGACGATCACGCGTGCTTCGCCGGTCGCTGCGGCGCGCCACACGCGCCCGCGCTCGGGGCCGGAAAGGGCCGAGTGCCACTCCGCCGGGGGCGCACCGAAGCGCGCCTTGAAGCGGTCCATGAACTGGCTGGTGAGCGCGATCTCGGGCAGCATGATCAGTGCCTGCCGTCCCTGATCGAGCGTGCGCGCGACGGCCTCGAAATAGACTTCCGTCTTGCCCGAGCCGGTCACGCCATCGAGCAGCGAGACGGAGAACGTCCCGGCCTCGACGGCAGCGGCCAGCGTCTCGACTGCCTCCTGCTGGGCATCCGTGAACGTGACGGTCGCGTGCGCGGGATCGGGACGTGGAAAGCGCCGCTCCGGGATCACGACCTCGACGAGACAGCCCGCTTCGATTAGTCCATCGATCACGCCCGCGCTGCACGCCGCCTCGGAAGCCAGCGCACTCTTGGCGCGGATCAGGCCGTCGGCCGCAATGTCCAGTGCCCGCTTCCTGGCCGGCGTCATGCGTGGCGGTTCGGCGGCCCCTTCGACGCGCGCGACGCCGAGGCGCGGCTTGGCCGGCTCGAAGGCCGCCTGCGCGCTCATCATCATGCGCACGACCATACCGAGCGGCGCCAGCGTGTAGCGCCCGACCCACTCGGCAAAGCGCAGCGAGATGGCCGGCAGGCCTGGCACGTCCATCCGCTCGATAATGGCCTTGAGTTTCTTCTCGTCGACGGGCTTGCCCTGGTCCCCGACCGGCTGGTCCCAGACGAGGCCGATGCGGGTCTGCGGCCCGAAGGGGACGATCACGAAATCGCCGGGCTCGATCTCCAAACCGGCGGGTACGGCGTAGTCGTAGGTCTGGTCGAGGGCAACGGGCAGCAGCACCGGCACGCGCGGGCGCGCGACGGCGGGTGGACCAAGCATCGTTGCAAGCAAGTCTTCCAAAGACCCTACACTCAGACTAGGACTACAGCTCGAATCAGCCCGCCACTTTAGCCGCTCACGGGCGGCGATCCGAGGGCGGTCCCGGCTGGTCCCCAGGAGGAGTACCCATGAAGTTCTTCGTCGATACGGCGGATGTCGCCGAAATCCGTGAGCTGGCCTCCTTGGGCCTCCTCGACGGCGTGACCACGAACCCCTCCCTGGTGGCGAAAACGGGGCGTGATTTCAAGACCATCATCGAGGAGATCTGCGACATCGTGGAGGGGCCGGTCTCGGCCGAGGTCACGGCGCTCGATGCCGCGGGCATGATCCGCGAGGGCGAGATCCTGGCCGACATCGCCGACAACGTCGCTGTGAAGGTGCCGCTGACGTGGGACGGCCTCAAGGCCTGCCGCGCGCTGACCGACGACGACATCATGGTCAACGTGACGCTGTGCTTCTCCGCGAACCAGGCGCTGCTCGCCGCCAAAGCCGGCGCAACGTTCATCTCGCCCTTCATCGGCCGCCTGGATGACATCGGTCAGAACGGCGTCGAGCTCATCCAGGACATCCGCACGATTTACGACAACTACCCGGAACTCGGGACGGAGATCCTCGCGGCCTCGATCCGCTCGGAAGAGCATGTGAAGCAGGTGGCGCTCGCCGGCGCGGACGTTGCGACCATCCCGCCGAAGATCCTCCAGGCGCTCATCAAGCATCCGCTCACCGACAAGGGCCTCGAAGCCTTCATGGCGGATTGGCAGAAGACCGGCCAGGTCATCAAGGAGTAATGCGGCGATGGCGAAGTCGGTGATGTGGAAGGAGCTGACGGCGCCGGAGCTGGTCGAGAAGTCCAAGGCCGGCGCGCTGGTCGTGATGCCCGTTGCCTCCATGGAGCAGCACGGGCCGCACATGGCCGTCGGCGTGGACACTGTGCTCTGCGAGGCCGTGTGTCAGCGCGCGGCCGAGGCGCTCGCAGCCGAGATGCCGATCGTCGTCGCGCCGACGCTCTGGTGCGGCATGGCCGAGCACCACATGCCGCGCGGCGGCACCTTCACCTTCGACATCCCGACCTATCGCGCGGTGTTGCTCGCCTTCCTCAAGAGCATCGAGCGGCACGGTTTCAAGCGCGTGTTCATCGTGAACGGTCACGGCGGCAACATCAGCGCGCTCTCGGCCTTCCTGCCGGACTTCGTGCGCGAGACGGGCCTCACCATCCGCGTGACGACGTATTTCGAGCTCGCGCAGCCGGGTATGCCGGCCATCCTCGAGGATCAGGAACGCGTGCGGCACGCCTGCGAAGGCGAGACCTCCATGATGATGGCCGTGGCGCCGGATCTCGTGCGCGCCGAGAAGCTTCCCGAGGCTGTCGGGCCTGCGCGGCAGACGCCTTTGCCGCTGCAGGTGTTGCGCCATCGCTCTTATGGCGAGTTCACACCCACCGGCGTCGTCGGCGACGCCCGCCGATCGACGGCCGACAAGGGAAAACGTCTCATGGACGTGTGCCGCGATGCGCTCGTCGACGCGGTCCGCGATCCAGAGACGTGGAAGGGGTAGTGAGGAAGCGCTCGCAACGAACGCGACCTGTCCCCTCTCCCCGCGTGCGGGGAGAGGGTTAGGGTGAGGGGCGGCGGCAAACGCCGACGTTTCAACCAGCTCCCGCCCCTCATCCCGACCTTCTCCCCGTGAAGGACGGGGAGAAGGGGAAGTGGGCGTCGCCGGTGACTCCCCTACACCTCCAACTCCTCGCCCTCGACGTAGGCTTCGCCCGGCTTTTCCATGTCGAGCTGGTGGCGGATCTTGCGGATGTCCACCGCGACGGGCTGGAAGGGATAGCTCGCGATGTTCGAAGGCGGGCTGTCGCCGTATGGGCGATCGCACGCCGAGATGTCCTCGCGCACTTTGCCAGGACATCCCGACGTGCGGAACGCAACGCCCTCGTCAATGGTTGAATCGAGCTCAGTCTTGGGAACGCCGAAGTCGGCGACGCGGCCCTGCTCGTCGAAGCGCATGTGCTCGACGCGCACGCCACGGTAGTCGATGAGATAGCGCGCGAGCTGCACGCGCCGCCACTGGTCGCGCGGCGTTGCCGGAAGGTGGTCCATGAGCGACCCCTTCTCCGGGAAGAAGCAGAACATGTGGCTGTGCCCGCCCATGTCCACGAGGCGCTGGATCAGTGTCAGCGTGTCGTGCTCCGTCTCGCCCATGCCGACGATGATGTGCGCGCCGAATTTCTCAGCGCCAAAGATGTCGCGCGCGTCCTCCAGGATCTCCCAGTATTTGGCCCAGGAATGCGGGCTCGCGACGCCCTTGCCGCGCGTGCGATCGAAGAGGTCAGGCGTCGCTGCGTCGAGCGCGACCGTGAAGATGTCCGCGCCGAGATCGCGGAGCTGCTGCACGTCGGCGCGCGTCATGGTCGTCGGATTCGAGAGGATCGAGACGGGCACGGTCGCCGGATCAATGCGGTTCGTCCAATTGCGCAGCACCGTCACCGTGTCCTCGTCGGAGCGCGGGTGCGTGATCATGGAAATACACATGCGGTGGAAGGGCGTCGCCTCGCCTTGCTCCGCGACGATCTCCACGACCTGATCCATGGGCACGGCGGGCCAGTCCACGCGGATGAAATTGCGGTCGGCGTAGTCGCGGTCGGCCTCGCGATGGCGGGCGAGTCCGCAGTAGGCGCAGTTCGCGCGGCAACCTTCGGGATAGGTCAGCAGCAGGTTCAGGCAGCGCGTGCAGGAGCAGCGGTGCATCTTGCCCGGCATGACGCCGAGCGTGATGGCCGCGGCGGTCGACATCTGCACGTAGTCCGGCGAGCGCATGTGCGGCGCCAGCCGGTTGTTGTTCGGTAGGTACACGCCCTCGGGCGGCACATTGTTGTGCTTCACGCGCGCGCCATTTTTCGCAGCGGCCGGCGTCGCACCAGGCTTGCGCGGCGCCATGACATCATAGGGGTTGAAGTCGAGGCCGCCGATGCCAGCCCGCGAGGGGAGCGCGATCTCTTTCTTCAGGCAGGACAAGGGCCGCTCCGCTGGGGACGTCTGACAGGTGGATTCGGATATTCGCACATCCGAATGTGATTGCAATCGTCCTGCACGACCTGCCAGTTGCGCGCTGGCCGCACGACGGGCCTACTGAAGAGCGCGCGATGTGAATTCGATCGGCTGCGCCTCGGGGAACTTCCACTTTCCGGCCAGGATTTCGGGGCGCGGGCGGTAGAGCCGCACGGTGTAGTTCCACCCCTTCATGGTCGGCAGGCAATTCGGCGTGCGTCCGTCGCATCCTCCGAATTGGACCGTGACCGCACCGCCGGGGTCCTTCGCGGCGGTCAGATTATTGATCGAATAGGCATTGTAGGGGTTCTTCTCGAAGTATCCCTCGCTGTTATAGACGCTGATGGACCAGAACCCGTCGACCGGAACCTGACCGACGGTGAGCTTGTAGACGGTCGCACCATCGTTCTGAGCCGGGACGAAGCTCAAATACGTCGCGTCCTTGTCGGGGTTGCCGCCCCAGCCGGCTGCCGTAGCAATGAGATGCCGGATGGGATCGACTTTTCCTCTCGGCCCGAACGCATTCTTGAACCCGTCGATCTTTGATGCGAGCACCAACAGCGCATCGCGAATTTGCTTCTGCGATGCCTCATCCCAGTTCGGCACCTCGAACGTGCCAGTGCTCTTCTGGTTGACCTTGATCCCGTCCTGCAGCGCATGGACCTGATCGAGATCTTTGGGATCCGTTGGATTGACGAGCGTTCGCACGGCGACCATCACGTACCGCGTGCCGACGGAGTCCCTGGTCAGGGTTACAGGCTTGATCCCGTAGACGACGAGCGGCACGTAGTGATCCGCGTTGATGACCTGCAGGGACATGAAGCGCTTGCCGGCATTCGGCAGGGTGACCGTCACCGGGGCGGCATCAAGATCGAACACGGCTGCTGAATAGAGCGTGTCGCGGTTCATGCGGATGACCGTCTGTTTGTCGATCTCCGTCGGCGTGCGGTAATGCATGAACTTGCCGAAGCCGCCGTCCTTCACAGTCCGGCCCATGTACATGTCCGACTCGGCGCGCGGGAAGTTATCGACCGTGACAGGAACGGCCTTCCCGGTGGGCGCTTGTGCCAGCGCGATTGAAGTTGCCGCCGTCATCAGCGCCGTTGCCAGCAAGTGTGTGTTGAGAACTCTCACGGCAAAGTCTCCTTTGGCTCGAGCCTGCGCGGAGGCCTGTTTGAGGCCGCGAACGTGAAGCCGTTGCTGCAGCGTCGGATGGTTGCTGCAATGGGCGCGTCGGAGAATGGGGGAGAACCCGGAATGATCGGGCGCAAAACCTCAGGAGGTAATGCGGCGCCTTCCTCATCTCGAAGAAGGCGCCGCCGTTCTATCGGTTGCTCGTCGCAATAGGGCGCTTGCTATTCGGCCGCTTCGGCCATGCCGGCCGCATGGGCAGGTTTCAGTTCTATGGTGACCTTCTCGATCTTGCCCGTGAACGCGAAGGGCAGCTCGTACGTGAAGTCGATGGGCGAGCCGAGGTCCATGCCGATGTCGATGCCCTCGCCGAGCGAGAATTGAATCGGGATGGTGCGCTTCAAGCGGCCGCCGGCGATCTTTTTGCCGTTGGCCTTCATCGTGATGTCGCCGCCCTTGCCGATGCCGCCGCCGTCATAGGCAAAATCCACGACGAGCTTCGTCTTGCCCTTGGGGAGGGGATCGGTGCTGGCGAACGTCATGCGCTCGACCGACAGGAAATTGTAGACGAACGTCGGCTTGCCATCGCGCAGATAGAGACCGTAGCCGCCTTCGAGTCCCCCGTGCGTGATGATCATGCCTTCCGCCTTGCCGGCAGGCACTTCGATCTCGGCGGTGATCGTCCAGGACTTGTTGCACATGGGTGGAGAGGCCGCGTCCGGCAGGCCGACGGTGCCCGGATAGTACGTCATCTTGGTGCGTCCACGCGTGAGGCTCGGGCGGCCCATGGCCTCGGCGTTCATGCGGATCGTGCCGCGCCAGTCGAGCGGCAGGACGTTGTACTTCGAGGCCTCGACCCACCACATGTCCTGGAGCTGCCGCAGCTTCTCCGGGTGCTTTTTGGCGAGATCGTTCGCCTGTGAAAAGTCCTCGTCGACTTTGTAGAGCTCCCACGGCGCCTTGTCGGGATCCCAATCGCCACGGTTCGGATCCCAGGGCACGAAGGATGGGCATGAGGCCATCCAGCCCTCGTGATAGAGCCCGCGATTGCAGGCCAGCTCGAAGTACTGTGTCTTGCGCCGGCTCTCGGCATTTGCATCGTCGAATGTATGGGCGAAGCTCAGCCCTTCAATCGGCTTCTGTTGCACGCCGTTGAGCTCGGTCGGCGGTGTGACGCCACAGACTTCGTACAGTGTCGGCACGATGTCGATCGTATGCAGGAACTGGCTGCGCAATCCGCCCTTGTCCTTGATGTGCGTGGGCCATGAAATGATCATCGGATTGCGCGTGCCGCCGAAATGGCTCGCGACCTGCTTCGTCCACTGGAAGGGTGTGTTCATGGCGTGGGCCCAAGCCGAAGGGAAGTGGTTGAAGTGCTTCGGGCCGCCGAGCTCGTCGATGGCTTTGATGTTGTCCTGCCATTTCTCGGCAAAGCCATTGAAGAACATGTTCTCGCACAGCGATCCTTCGAGACCGCCCTCGGCGCTCGCGCCGTTGTCGCCTGCTATGTAGATGACGAGCGTGTTGTCGGCGTCGGGCATCTCCTTGCAAGCCT
Organism: Hyphomicrobium sp. CS1BSMeth3; assembly: GCF_900117415.1. Lineage (GTDB taxonomy): Bacteria > Pseudomonadota > Alphaproteobacteria > Rhizobiales > Hyphomicrobiaceae. The sequence continues at coordinate 264,215 of NZ_FPEI01000002.1, read as the reverse complement.
CGACAACGCGCCCGAGCTCGTGGTCGCAGTGTGCGGCGTACCCCGCGAACACCTCCATCATGCGCGCATAGAGGCGCTTCTGCTCGGCATTGAGCTGGTCCCACGCAGGCAGTCCCTTCGAGCGCACGGTGAGCTTGGTATCCTTCGGCACCACGCCGAGCTTCTTCTGCCGCGCCAGCGTCTCCTCGCGATACTTGTCCCAACCGCCGTCGAATTTGCCCTTGAACTTCTCGATCCAGTCCTTGGGCGTGTGATGGGGCGCATGTGTCGCGCCGGTCGCCACGTAGAGAAAGTACGGCCTGTCAGGCGCGATGCTCTTCGCTTGCCGCACCCAGGCGATCGCCTTGTCGGCAAGGTCGGTCGTGAGGTGATAGTTCGGGTCGGTCGAAGCCGGCACGAGATCGCGGTTCTGATACAGCACCGGATTCCAATGGTTCATATCGCCGGCGTTGAATCCGTAGAAGTAGTCGAACCCGAGACCATTGGCCCAGCGATCGAACGGACCAGCAGCACTCGTCTCCCAGGTCGGCGTGTTGTGGTTCTTGCCGATCCACGCGGTCATGTAGCCGTTCTGGCGCAAGACTTCGCCGACCGTGCCGCAGCTTCGCGGAAGGATGCAGGTATAGCCGTCGTATCCGGTGGCGAGCTCCGTGATGCCGGCGAACGATGCCGAATGATGATTGCGGCCCGTGATCAACGCGGCGCGCGTCGGACTGCAAAGGGCGGTCGTGTGAAAGTGATTGTAGCGAAGTCCTTCAGCGGCAAGCTTGTCCATGGTGGGCGAGGGTATGCCGCCGCCGAACGTCCCATATTGGCCGAAGCCGCAGTCGTCGATGAGGATCAGCAGGATGTTGGGTGCGCCTTTGGGCGCCTGCACGGGCTTCGGGAACTGTGCCGGATCGGACTCGAGATAGGTGCGTCCGACCTCTCCGGGAAAATGGAAATCGGCTCGGGGGAGGACGCTGGGCGTGCCGCTGTTTGCCTGCGTTCCTGACCCCGGATGCGAGAGTTTGCGCTTCATGGCTTGGCAATCCTCGTTGTGAGCAGGCCGAGCACGAATAGTGTCATCGGGGCGCCGGCTCAGAATTCGGGGCAACCCCCGTATTCGAGGTCGCAACTACCTACGGGCCCTCCGCAAAGGCCGCAGATGCGGGCATTTCGGCGGCTTCTTCGAGCGCCGCGATAATATTCAACTATGTGGTTGACTATTGCTGCGCGCGCCTCTACATTCAACCTCATGGTTGAACATAATCCCGCTCAGCTCGACGCTGTCTTCCACGCTCTTGGCGATGCCACGCGCCGGAAGATGCTTCGCGCGTTGACCCAAGGCGAACGCACTGTGAGCCAGCTCGCCGAGCCCTTCGATATGTCGCTCGCGGCAGCTTCGAAGCACATCAAGGCCCTGGAGAGCGCCGGGCTCATCCACCGCGAGGTGCGCGGACGCACGCACATGTGTCGCCTTGCCCCGGCGCCGCTGGCCGGCGCGCACGACTGGCTGAGCTTCTACGAGCGATTCTGGACGGATCATCTCGACGCCCTCGAACGTCTTCTTCGCGAGGACGACGCCCGCAAACAATCCGCGCCTGCCCGCAAATCACCTGCCCCGAAGAGAGGAGTTAAGTCATGAGTGATCTCGCACCCAACGACGGATACGGTGTCCTGACGGAGCCTTCGACGCTGGTCATCCAGCGCTTTCTGCCCGGCCCCATCGAGCGCGTGTGGGCTTTCCTGACTGAGAGCGACCTGCGCCGTCAGTGGCTCGCGGCAGGCGACATGAAGATGGAGGTCGGCGCGCCGTTCACGCTGACGTGGCGCAACAGCGAGCTGACGGACCCGCCTGAAGTCAGGCCGCCCGGCCAGTCGGAAGAGCACAGCATGGAGAGCCGGATCACCGAGCTCGATCCGCCCAATCGGATCACGTTCACCTGGTTCAGCAGCGGCAGCGTGACCTTCGAGCTCGCGCCGCGCGGCGAGCGCGTGCTGCTCACGGTTACGCACCGCGGCATTCCGAGTCGCGACGTGCTGCTCAAGGTCGCCCCAGGCTGGCACAGCCATCTCGATGTGCTGGTTCTGCGTGCTTCAGGCGGCAAGCCCACGACCTTCTGGTCGGCCTACAACCGCCTGCAGAAGGAATACGAGCGGCGCCTGCCGGCGTAAAAGGTCTGAGTCCAGCGGGGTTTTTTGGCTCCGCTGGACAAGCACCTCGGTGGCTCAGGCCTTCTCCGTCACCGCATACGCTGCGGCGTACGATTCCTTTGCGGCCTCTTCCAGCAGACGTCCCGTAGCGTAGGGCGCCAGATTGGCCGGCCGCGCGACGCCATCCATGAGGCGCGGACAGGGCTCGGGCTTGCCAATGACCGTGTAGATGGGCAGGCGCTCGGCGTAGATGGGCAGGAGATAATCCTCGTCGTCATCCGCGACGCCCTTGGCGCGGATCTTCGCCGAGGCCTTCTCGATATCCATGTAGATGACGGCCGTCGCCTTGATCTCCTGCTTGTCGCTCTGGCGGAGCTGCGCCGTGCGGCCTGGGAAGATGCGGTCGACCATCATGACGAGCGCCTGTTCCTTCTCCGCCTGATCCTCGACGATGCGCGCCTTGCCGAAGGCCATGACCGAGCGGTAGTCGGCCGAGTGATTGAAGCCGCACCGCGCGAGAACGAGGCTGTCGAGATGCGTGACGGTCAGGCAGGCGGGCTCGCCCTCGGAGAGATTGCGCAGCATCCGGCTCGCGCTGCTGCCGTGCCAGTAGAGGCGCGTACCCTCGCGCCAGTACAGGGTCGGCGTGCAGAACGGCTGGCCGTCGATCACGTACGAGACGTGGCAGAGCACGGCTGAATCGAGCAGCGCATGGACAGTCTCGTGGTCGTAGTGACCGCGGTCGTGCCGCCGCTTGACCTTGTTGACCTCATCGACGGGATAGCTCTGGCCGTCAGCCATGGTGGGCTCCTTGGGCGTTGACCTCCTTAGAATGAATGCGCAGAGTGGTCGAAATCGAGGTCCACTTTGCCATGAAATCAGCAACCACTTCGCGCGGCGGCAGCCGTATATCCGATCTGCCGATCGCGCTCGACAGCTCCATCCGCAACCAGAGCGCCCGCGTGCACGCTGCGCTGAGGTCGGCCATCGTGGAGGGGCGCCTTCAGGCGGGCCTGCAACTGCCATCGAGCCGGAGCCTGGCCGAGCAGCTTGGCGTGCGGCGAAATGCGATCGTCGCGGCTTACGAGCATCTCGCGAGCGATGGCCTCCTCGATGCGCGGCACGGCGCCGGCACGTACGTGGCGAAGGACCTGCCCATGCCCGTCGGCGAGGCGTCGCCTGTTGAGCTGAGTTTTGCTCCGCCGAGACGGCGAGCCTTCGCCCTCGGGCATACGTTCGTGGAGGACGACATACTTCGCAGGCTCGGCGGCTATCTGCGTCATCATGTGCTGACGGCAGGCGCGGAGGAGATCGGCTACGGCGATCCGCGCGGTAGTGCGCGGCTCCGCGCCGAGATTGCACAGCATCTCGCTGTCCACCGCGGCGTGCGCTGCGATCCCGAATGTATCATGATCGTCAGCGGCACCCAGCACGCGCTCCGCCTGTGCGTGGAGGCACTCCTCGCGCGTGGCGATGCCATCTGGATGGAGAATCCAGGCTATTACGCCACGCAGGCCACGCTGCGGACAGCGGGTCTGAAGCTCGTGCCTGTGGCGGTGGATGACGAAGGCATCGACGTTGCTGCCGGGCTTTGCATGAAAGTGAAGGCGCGCGCGGCTTACGTCACGCCGTCGCATCAGTTCCCGACCGGCGTTACGATGAGCATGCGCCGGCGCATAGCCCTCATCGACTGGGCGCGGGCGAACGAAAGCTGGATCATCGAGGATGACTACGACAGCGAGTATCGGTTCGCTGGTCCGCCTTTGACGGCCCTGGCCGGCATCGGAGGTGAGCGCGTTATCTACGTCGGCACCTTCACCAAGATCCTCTTCGCCGGCCTGCGTCTTGCCTACATGGTTCTGCCGCCCGAAATAGCTGCGCGCGTGATCGCGATCCGCGCGACGCTGGACCGCTTCCCGCCGCGCTTCATGCAGGATGCCGTCGCCGACCTGCTCGCGGACGGCTCGCTTGCGCGTCACACGCGGCGTATGCGCGGCCGATATCGGGAGGCGCGCGATGCCGTCGTTGCAACCCTCCGCGAGGCGGCAGGCGATGCGCTTCAGCTCTACGGGCCGGTGCAGGGACTTCATCTCGTGGCGAGCCTGCCGGGCGGGCTGTCGCGTGACGATGCCGTACGCATTCGCGCGAGCGCCAATGTCGACGCGAAGCTTCTTTCCGAGACACGCCTCACGGCAGCAGGCCCCGAAGGGTTCATCCTCGGCTATTCGGGTCATCCGCTTGGTGAGTTGCGCGAAGCGGCGCGCCGTCTTGGGCAGGCCGCGCGTGAGGCTGTCGGCAAGCAGCCGAGGCCGCGCCCACGGCCGAAGCGCTAGAAGTCCAGGATCGCGTTGTCGACGACTTCCTTCATCACGAAGAACGTGCGCGTCTGGCGGACGGCGGGCAGCGCGATGAGCTGCTCGCCGTGCAGGCGATTGAAGTCGGCGATGTCGCGCACGCGGATCTTGAGGAAGAAGTCGAAGTCTCCGGCCACCAGATGGCAGTCGAGCACGAAGGGAAGCTTCCGCACGGCGGCTTCGAAGGCACCGAAGCTTTCGGGTGTCGAGCGGTCGAGCACCACGCCGACAATGACGAGCGTGCCGCGGTCCACCTTCTCGGGCGCGATCTCGGCGCGCACGCGGCGGATGTAGCCATCTTTGAAGAGCCGCTCCGTGCGGCGATGGCACGTCGCGGGGCTCGCGTTCACGGCCTTGGCGAGGTCGGCGTTCGTCATGCGCCCGTCGCGTTGGAGCCGCTGGAGGATGCGGCGATCCAGGCGATCCAGGTTTGGACTATTGGAAGATTGTTTCATTTTATGCGATCTGATCGGATGATATGCATGTCTGCGCCGAGATGTATGAGGCCATTTTGTAGTATGGGGCTCAATATTGAAAGCACTTATCTCTGCTGCTGAGCTAGTCTCCAGGCACATTCGCGCGACGAGGAGACGGACATGCTCAGGCTCGACAAGTTCGAACGCTACCCCCTCACTTTCGGCCCGACGCCCATCGAGCATCTGCCACGTCTGACGGCCGCGCTCGGCGGCAAGGTGCAGATCTACGCGAAGCGCGACGACTGCAACTCGGGCCTCGCCATGGGCGGCAACAAGCTGCGCAAGCTCGAGTACATCGTGCCGGATGCCATCGCCTCGAATGCCGATACGCTCGTCTCCATCGGCGGCGTGCAGTCGAACCACACGCGCATGGTCGCAGCCACGGCGGCCAAGATCGGCATGAAGTGCGTCGTCATCCAGGAGAGCTGGGTGCCGCACGAGGATGCCGTCTACGACCGCGTCGGCAATATCCTGATGACGCGTCTCATGGGTGCGGACAGCCGCATTGTCGAGGACGGCTTCGACATCGGCATTCGCAAGAGCTGGGAGGATGCCATCCAGTCCGTGAAGGATGCGGGCGGCAAACCGTACGGCATTCCGGCCGGCGCCTCCGTGCACAAGTACGGCGGGCTCGGTTATGTGGGCTTTGCCGAGGAAGTGCGCGCCCAGGAAAAGCAGATGGGCATCAAGTTCGATTACATCATCGTGTGTGTCGTCACGGGCTCGACACAGGCCGGCATGATCGTCGGCTTTGCGGATGACAACCGTGCCGACCGCGTGATCGGCATCGACGCTTCAGGGACGCCGGCGCAGACGCGCACGCAGGTGCGCGAGATCGTCGACAATACCGCCGAGCTGGTCGAGCTCGGCCGCAAAGTGCGCGACGACGAGATCGTCATCATCGAGGACTACGCCTATCCCGCCTATGGCGTGCCGAGCGCGGAGACGAACGATGCGATCCGTCTCGCCGCGCGCACCGAGGCCATGATCACGGACCCGGTTTACGAGGGCAAATCCATGCAGGGCATGATCGACCTCGTGAAAAAAGGCCACTTTCCCGAGGGATCCAAGGTGCTCTACGCGCACCTCGGCGGGGCGCCGGCGATCAACGGCTACAGCTACACCTATCGCAACGGATAGGCTTAATCTGAACAGCTTCAGCCAGGCTTCCTTGCCATGTGGATGGCGACGATGCCGAGGGTCATGCGCTCGAAGGTGACATTCTCGAAGCCCATGCCGCGCATTTCCTCGGCGAGGTTCGCTGCGTCGGGGAAGGCTTCGATGCCACGCAGCAGGTAGAGATAGGCGGATGCATCGCCGCGCGTGGCGATCCACCCGATCAGCGGCATGCAAAGCCGCATGTAGATGAGATAGAGCTGCTGCATCCGGGCACTTCCGATGCTCGATGCTTCGAGCGCGATGAATGTGCCGCCCGGGCGCAGCACGCGCAGTGCCTCCGCGAACACGCGATGGCGGTCGCAGATCTTCAATGCCAGTGAGATCGAATAGAGATCGACGCTCGCGTCGGCAATCTCCGGCATCTCATGGGCATCGAGACGCCGGAAGGCGAACGGCACGCCGAGTGCGGCGGTGCGCTGCTCGGCGATGGCGAGCATCGGCAGGCTGATGTCCGAGACGACGATCGAACCGGACCGGCATCGCTCGGGATGGAGTTTCGCGAGCCGCAAAGCGATCGCGCCGGTTCCTGCTGCGGCGTCGAGCATGCTCTCCCATGGCGCGACCGCGATCAGATTGGCGACACGGCGCTTCCACAGCCGGTGGAGGCCGAGGCTGAACAGATCGCACAGTAGATCGTAACGCCCCGCGATCCGCGCGAAGATGTCGTCGACGCGCATGTCGAAGTGGGCGGCGTTTGCGTTGGCGTCATTTGCCTTCAGGTCCAAGGAAGCGTCCTCGCGACAACAGCCTATCGGGATCGGGAAGCGGGATCGGGAAGATGGAGAGGCACGACGGCTCGATTCTACGTCACTGTCTTCACTACGTCCCGGGTATCGACGGGCATATGTCACCGGCGTGACGCGGGCCGCGTGCCTTCACTAATCCGCAACCGTAACGTCATGCTCCTGCAACGGAATCTCCGGATATGAGGAAGCCTCACCGGAGGTGCCGCCATGTGGACCACCGACAGTGCCGAGACGACGGCACTCAGCCGATCCGCCGCCCAAGCCCCGGCGTTCGGTCAGATACTGGGATGTGATCTCCCCCATATCGGCGCGCCCGATCGCGTCCTGTTGCGTGGGCTGGCGCTCATCGCCTCGCGCAGTATCGTGTCGATCGAGGGTCTGCAGCACATACTCCCCGCCCGTGATCCCTTCATTCTGGCCGCCAACCACAGCACCATGCACGAGTCCGTGCTGGTGCCGTCGATGCTCTTCCTCCACAGAGGCGGCAAGCGAATCCATTTCCTTGCGGACTGGAACTACAGGCTCGTGCCCGGGATCGGTCTCATCTACCGGCGCGCGGGCGTGGTCACTGTCCTGCGCAAGCCGGCGCGGCCGCCGGCGCTGAATTTTCTCAAGGGTCTCTACAGGCATTTCCCGGCGCCGCGCCACGATGCCAGAGACCACCTCGTCGCGGGGCGCTCGATCGGCATCTTTCCCGAAGGGCAGGTCAACGAGGACAGTCAAAATTTGCTGCGCGGGCGCCACGGGGCGGCGCGGCTCTCACTCGAAACAGGCGTTCCCGTAGTTCCGATGGGTATCCGCTTTCCTGAGGCCGAAGCAGGCCGAAGGACACGATCGAAATCAGTGATGGAACTGGTGATCGGAGCGCCCATGGCTCCGGAGAAGGTAGCAGAGGCGCGTGCATCTCTGAGCGAGGTGCGTGCCTGGCACGCGACAATCATGGGCGAGATTGCGCGACTTTCAAACATGATCTGGACCGATGGAGCGAGCCGTGGCCGATGAAAGCAAGCGGATCAGAGCCGCACGGATCTTCACTGAAACAGGCAGGCGCGCGGCTCTCGCCGTGCTCGCTGCGACCTATCAGGGCGAAAAGGGCTGGGTGAGCGATCCCGAGGCCCAGATCCCCCGCAGCGATGTGCGCCGCAGGGACATCGCCTGGTACATCGTGCGCGTCGACGGGCAACCGGCTGGCGTGCTGCGGACGCTCTTCGATCCGCCGGTGAAGCAGTATCTCGAATATGGCTTGAAGTTCACCAACCCGAGCATGGACATCGAGCGCTTGCTCAGCGGCACGCGCATTGCAGAAGTCGGGCGCTTCGCGGTGCTCCCCGAGCATCGTGGCAACCTGATGCTCGCGGCTGCCTTGATGCGCGCGTCGACGCGGGAGATGGTGCTGCGCGGCTACACGCACGTGATCACCGACGTATTCGAGGATGATCCGCACAGCCCGCTCGGTTTTCATACGCGGGTCATGGGCTTCCAGCAGATCGCCACCCACGATCATGGCGAGCTGAACTGCGGGAGCCGGCGGATCACGCTCGTTCTAGATCTCAAGTCCAGCTATCAGCGGCTCAAGACCCGCGGCAACTGGTTCTACCGCTATCTGACGGCGCAGTGGCCCGAGACGCTGCATCGCCGCTTTGCGACCTGAGAGCCCCTCGGCGGGTTCTCGAGAAAAGGGCGGCGGTAGCTGGCGGCTGGAACGCCGTTTGCCTGCCGCTCTCCAAGAATTGATTGCCCGTGCTTACGAATGTGAAAGCATCGAGGGCGCGAAATCGTGCTTTCTGCTGATGGAGGGTTTCGTCTTCGGGGGACAGTTGCAAGGAGGATCCCATGACGACGAATCTTGTCTCGACCATCGCTCAGGTCCTCGGCACCGATGTCGTGGCACGACTCGCCTCGAACTTCGGCATCGACCGATCACTCGTCGAAAGAGCATTCCAAGCGGGTGTCCCCGGCCTGCTGGCCGCGCTCACGTCTCTCGTCTCCAAGCCCGGAGGCGCGTCCATGCTGGGCAAGGCCGTCGCGCAGCAAGAGCCCGGCGTGCTGACGAATCTGGCCGGCGTGCTCGGCGGCTCGGGGCAAGCATCCCTTGCTGACAGCGGCAGCAGCACGCTGACGTCACTTCTAGGAGCCCCGACCATGTCGGCACTCACGAGCGCTGTCGGCCGCTTTGTCGGTATCGGGACGGAGACCTCGGGAAACCTGATGGGCCTGCTTGGGCCGGTCGTGTTGGGCGTGCTCGGACAACAGCAGCGCGCAGGTGGCCTCGATGCGGCAGGTCTCGGAAACCTGCTCATCTCACAAAAGGACAATATTGCCCGCGCCATGCCTTCTGGCTTCTCCGACTATCTCAGCGGTGCGGGCATTCTCGATCGCGTCGGCGCAACGACGGCGCGCGTCGGCCCTTCCTCTTATATGAGCCCGCAGCCGGCTTCGCGGCATCTTAGCTGGATCTTGCCCGTGCTCGGACTTCTCGTGCTGGGCGGCCTTGCCTGGTACATGCTCCGGGGTCCGACCGAGACCGTTGCCACGCTTCCGCCGACCAAGGTCGAGACGCCCATCACAGCGCCGGAACGCGTCACCATCATCGTGCCGGCAGATCAGGTGAAGGACTGGATCGCGAGACCGGTCTACAGCAGCGACAACAAGAAGATCGGGGAGATTGTCGAGCTCCGGCGTGATCCTGAAAACAAGGTCACCGAGGCTTTCATAGACACGGGCAACTTCCTCGGCATCGGCGCTGTGCGCTACCGCATCACCTCTGACCAAATCCAGGAGGTCAAGCCTGATAGCCTCACGCTGAAGCTCAAGGAGTCAGAGGTCAAGGACGCGGCGCAGGCAGCCGAGAAACCGAAGCAGTAAGTTCGCCTTTGCGCGCGTGCGCGCGGAGCGAGCGGCTGAATTGGTGACCGCTCGCTCCCGATCCATAAAATTCATGCCGTCGCCCGGCCGGGCAAACTCGCTCGGCCCACTGCTTCAGGCTATCGTGACATCGACGGCGACCACTGGGCTGTCGCGAAGGGTACAGCTCACGGGTGAATTTGCTTCGCCCCATGCCGCCAACTCTCGCAATGTCGCTTCGTCAGCCCCTTCAGCGGCAATCCTGATCGCCATGCGCATATTGCCGAGCGTCGTTGGCGCGTCAGGAATGCCGAGAAGCCCGCGCGCATCGGACTCGCTCTGCACATTCACCTCGAGCGTACGAAGCTCGATGCCCAGCATGGCGGCGCGCATGGCGATCGCGGTTGCGGCACAGGAAGCTATGCCGGCACGCAAGAGCCAGCCAGGATTGGAGCCCGCGCCGCTGCCGCCCATAGGCTCGGGCATATCGGTGGTGGCTTTTTCTCCTGTAGGCCCTGCGACCTCGCAGAGCAGGCCGTCGCGCCACACGGCCGTCGCCATCGCATTGGGCCGCTTCGCTGCGGCCGGTTTCTCCAGGAAGAGGCGGTGCGCCCGCTCGAGAGCGTCTTTGGCGCGCAAATTGGACATGGGGTATCTCCTCGCTATGTGTTGCCGGCGACAATGACGAACTCGCCCGGGATCGCGTAGCCATCACCCAGGCGGTATTCCTCGATCGAATGCAGATAATCCTGCTGCGCCGCTGCCTTCACGTCCTCCGAGAAGCGGCTGTAGGCGAGTGCGACAGGCCCTCCGACGAACGCTGCGGCGCAGGCTTCCGCCGCATTCGAATGGAAGAGCGTCGTTTGCAGTCGCCGGAGCGAGATGTTCTTGAAACCCGCGGAGGCGAACGCGAGGCGCAGTGCGTCGCCCGTGCCGATGCGGAAGAACATCGGGCAGACTTCGGACTGCACGCGCGCGTCGACAATGGGGAAGATCGACGCCCAGCCGCACATGCGGCGCTCGCCCCACACGGCGCAAACTGCGCGCCCGCCGGGCCGTACTACGCGAAGCATCTCGGCGACGGCGCGCTCCGGGTCGGGCGTATACATCAGGCCGAGCGCGCACAGCGCAACGTCGAAGCAGGCGTCATCGAATTCGAGGGCCTCGGCATCCATGCGCGAGAATGTGATGTTGCTCGCCCCGCGCGCGTGCGCCATTGCCGAGGCTGCGGTGATCATCTCCTCCGAGATATCGACGCCCGCGACCTCTCCGTGCGGCCCTACTTCCGAGGCGGCCCTGAACGTCACCAGCCCCGTTCCGCAGGCGATATCGACGACGCGCTCTCGCCCCATCAGGCGGGCCATTTCCAGAAGCGCGGTTTGCGCCGGCTCGAGCTGCTCCTGCCAGTAGCGCTCGTAGTGCGGCGCAGCCCTGTCCCAGCCATATCGCTGCACGCGCTTTTGCAGTCTTGCGTCCATGTGGGGTTCCACGGGTTGTCAGCGCGCCAAGTCTGATCCGACGTGACCCTTGACGCCATGACCGCAACACCCAGAATCCTTGCCGGAACGCCATTTCTGCTCGATGCTCGCGCAATTCTGAGGGGATGCCATGGACGTCCTGTCCGAGGTGCTGCGTGTTGTACGGTTTTCAGGCGCGATTCATTTCTGCGCCGAGTTCACCCACCCGTGGGCCATTCTTTCCTCGCCCCCGGAGATGCTGGCCAAGCGCTTCTTTCCGGGCGCGGAAGCGATCACGCCCTTTCATGTGGCGACGAGCGGCAAATGCTGGCTGAGCTGGGGAGAGGTGGCGCCGATCGCGTTCGAGGCCGGGGATGTCGTCGTGTTCGCGCGCGGCACCCAGCACGTGCTCGCGAGTGCGAAGGACGTCGCGCCCGTTCCCATTAGGGACATCTACCGACCGGCGGCAGATCGCGTCACCGTGCTTCGTCACGGCGGCGGCGGCGAGGAGGCGCGCTTCATCTGCGGCTTCCTGCATTCGGACCAGCGCTTTGGCCCGCTCATGGATGCCATGCCGGCACTCACCTGCATTCGGACACGCGATGGCGCGCTGTGGCTCGAGGCCTATACCGACGGCGGGCCTTATTCCGCGCCGGTCAAGCTACCGGAGCTGCCGGACTGGTGGCGGGCAGCGATCGTTCATCTGGCCCGCGAAGCCGAACGCTCGGGGCCGGGCAATCGCGCGGTCCTGGGCCGCCTGTCCGAGTTGCTCTTCATGGAGGTTCTGCGCTGGCAGCTCACGTACATCAGCGGTGGTCATGGCGGCTGGCTCGCCGGCCTGAACGACCCGCACGTGGGGCGCGCGCTGGCGCTCATGCACGCCGATCCCGCGCGTGCATGGACAGTGGAGACCCTGGCGCAGGAGGCGGGAGCCTCACGCTCGGCCCTGGCCAAGCGCTTCGTCGATCTGATCGGCGAGGCGCCTATCCAGTATCTCGCGGGCTGGCGGATGCAGCTCGCGCGACGGCTGCTGCGTGAAAGCAATGCCGGTCTCGCCGAGCTGGCGGCGCGTGTGGGCTATGAATCCGAGGCCGCCTTCAGCCGCGCTTTCCGCCGCGCCGTCGGCGTCCCTCCGGCGACGTGGCGCGATGCGAATGCCGTGGGCGAGCAGGGGGAGGAGTGAGGCGTGCCCTCACTTCTCCATCACCGATACGCCACGGCCTTGATCGCTGCCTGGATGTCTTCCTGACCGGGGATGACAATGCGCTCGAGCGTGTCGTTGTAGGGCATGGGCACGTCGCGCATGCCGACGCGCGCGATCGGCGCGTCGAGATAGTCGAACGCCTCCTCCTGCACGACGGCCGCGACCTCGGCGCCGAAGCCCCATTTCTTCCAGCCCTCGTGCGCAATGACGAGGCGGCCCGTCTTTTTCACGCTGTTGATGATCGTCTCGGTATCGAGCGGGCGCAGCGTGCGCGGATCGATGACCTCGACATCGAGGCCTTCGCGGGCGAGCTGCTCGGCTGCGCGCAAGGCCGGTGCGACCAGTGCCAGCGTCGCGACGACGGTCACGTCCTTGCCGGGGCGCTTGATGTCCGCCTTGCCGACCGGGATGACGTACTCGATGGCCGGCACGGGCCCCTTGGTCTGCACATAGAGCAGTTTGTGCTCGCAGAAGATCACGGGGTTGTCGTCGCGCACGGCGGCAGCGAGCAGGCCCTTGGCGTCATATGGCGTGGACGGCGCCATCACCACGAGGCCGGGCACGTGGCAGAACCACGCCTCGAGCGATTGCGAATGCTGTGCGGCGAGGCGTACGCCGCCACCCTGCGGGCCGCGGAAGACGACCGGCACCTTCGGCACGCCGCCGAGCATGTAGCGGAATTTCGCTGCCTGATTGACGATCGGATCCATCATGTGGGTGATGAAATCGAAGATCTGGATCTCGGCGATCGGCCGCATTCCGGTGATGGCCGCGCCGACCGCCGAGCCGGAAATGGCCATCTCCGAGATCGGGGTGTCGCGCACCCGCTCCTTGCCGTACTTGTCGATGAGACCGCGCGTAGCCGCGAAGATACCGCCGATCTTGCCGACATCCTCGCCCATGACGAAGACGCGTGGATCGCGCGCCATTTCCTGGTCGATGGCCTCGCGGATGGCTTCGCCGTAGCCGAGCTCGCGCGCGGATTCATGGCCCGGGCCCGGCTCGGGCCCGAAGTCATGATGAGGTGCCGTGACAGCATCCTCGAACACGGCGATGGTGGGTTCGGCGGCCTGCTTGGCCGTCTCGATGGCTAGTTCGAGCTCACTCTCGACTTTTGCGCGGATCTCGGCGAGCCGCGTATCCGTAACCTGGCGCTCCTTCAGGCGGTCGCCGGCGCGGCGAATGGCGTCGCGCTCCTCGCGCCAGACGCGGTCCTCGTCCTCGCCGCGATAGGCCGGGAGATTGGCGCGCATGGAATGGTCGCCCCACCGCCACGTGATGCATTCGATGAGCGAGGGGCCCTCGCCGTTGCGCGCGCGCGAGGCGGCACGGCTGACGGTATCGTAGACGGCCACGACGTCGTTGCCGTCGATGGTCTCGCCCGGCATTGTGTAGCCTGCGGCGCGACGCGAGAAGCGGTCGATGGCAGCAACGTCGGTGATGCGGGTCGAAAGCCCGAACTGGTTGTTCTCCAGAACGAAGACGACCGGCAGCTTCCAGATGCTCGCCATATTGAGCGCTTCGTGGAAGATGCCTTCATTGGAGGAACCATCGCCGAAGAAGACGACGCAGATCTGACCGCTGCCGCGCAGCTTGGCCGAGAGCGCGGCGCCGGAACCGAGCCCGAGACCGGCGCCGGTAATGCCGTTCGCGCCGAGGATGCCGCGCTCGATGTCGGCGATGTGCATGGAGCCGCCGAGGCCCTTGGAATAGCCTGTGTCGCGGCCGAACAGCTCGGCCATCATGCGCGTGAGGTCGGCGCCCTTGGCGACGCAGTGTCCATGGCCCCGGTGGTGGCTGACGACGTAGTCCTTGTCCTCGAGCGCCGCGCAGGCGCCGACGGCGATGGCTTCCTCGCCGACGTAGGAATGCGCCGTACCTTTGACGACCCCTTCCAGGAACAGCTCGTGTACGCGCTGGTCGAACCGGCGCACGCGCTGCATCTGCTCGTAGAAGCGCTCGAGCAGAGGGGTTTCGATCGTCTGGGCGTCCATCGGCGATCCTCCGGGGGAAAGGCAGGGTTTTTTCGTTGGCGCGATCGTACCCGATGATCGTGATTTGGGAAGATGCATTGGCGGGATGCACGATCGCGCGTGCTGCACGGCGATGAAGCCGCGCATCGCGGAGGCCGCCTTGGAGATTTCGCTCCCGACCTAGAAGGCGTAGCTCAAGCCACCTCGGACCGAATGTACGCTCAGGCCATCGGCGCGATGATCGTAGTCGAGAGCGGAGACGACACTGCCGAAATCGACATACTGATACTCGATCCGCCCGCGCAGGCCCTTGCCAAGCGCGAGCTCGTAGCCCCCGCCGAGCGTCCAGCCGACAAGGTCGTTGGACACGGAGCGGCCGTTGGTAAGATCCTTCTTTTCGATGGAGCTGAAGGCGATGCCCCCTGTCGCGTAGACGAGCGAACGACCGTACGCCACACCGGCGCGCGCCCTGATGGTGCCGATGTAGTCGATCTCCAGGGCATTCACGTAGCCTGCGAACTGGCTGTCGTCGCCCTTGAGGGACGCCCAACTGAAATCGCCCTCGATGCCATAGGCCAACCAGCTTTGTTGCCAGAGGTAGCCGGCGTGGAGACCGCCCGTTGTGCTGCTGTAGGAAATGTCTCCATCCGGCCCCCAATTGGGATAGCCCGCCGATATGTTGCGCCACGAGTTGCCAGCCTCTCCCCAGGCGCGGCCGACATGTGCGCCAACGTAAAATCCGCTCCAATTGTACCCGGAGACGGAAGATCTCTCCGCGGCCTGCGATACATTTGCAAAGGCAGCAAAAATCAGGCCTGCGATGACCAGCGCGCGCATGCTCCCCCCTGATGGCTTGTGTGAAAGAAACTGAACGAATCACACAAATTCTCAGCCAGCCGACTTAATGACCCCTTAGGATCGAACGGGCGTTGCTCGCGCCGCCGATTGGTCGTTGCATTGGCGCGATGCGTCTGCCGGCCTGCCGTCGGAGGCAGAAGCCTGTATGATCGCGACAACAACAATGCTGCCGCGGGGAAATGCCAGTCATGACCATGATCTACGATCCGGCTCATCCGGTCGTGCGCGCCGACCCTCATCCGACTTACGCGCGCCTGCGCGAAGAGGATCCCGTGCACTGGCACCCGGGGCTGAGGTGCTGGATCCTGACGCGCTACGAGGATGTGGCGGCTGCCCTTTCCGGCCCCGCCATGAGCCCG
Source organism: Hyphomicrobium sp. CS1BSMeth3 (assembly GCF_900117415.1). Taxonomy (GTDB): domain Bacteria; phylum Pseudomonadota; class Alphaproteobacteria; order Rhizobiales; family Hyphomicrobiaceae. The sequence goes on along the minus strand of NZ_FPEI01000002.1, from coordinate 248,629 downwards.
GACCGGCTCACGCCCTTCTATGCTGCGCTCCCCGGTGAGACCCAGAGCCTGCTCGCCGAGATGATGCGCTACCTGAACCTCTGGATCGTGTTCCGCGATCCGCCCGCGCACACGCGGCTCCGCGGTCTCGTGGCCAAGGCCTTCCTCCCAGGCACGATCCTCAGCTTCAAGCCGCTCATCGAGAAGATCGTCACGCGCCAGCTCGACAGGCTTGCCAAGAAGGACGAGGCCGATCTCGTCGCGGATTTCACGATGCCTCTGCCGGCGCTCGTCATCATGGCCATGATGGGCGTGCCCGAGGAGCGCCTCTACGACGTGAAGGGCTGGTCGGACGACATCATGCTGTTCATCGGCACGGCCCGAGCGACGCCGGACAAGTACGAGCGCGCGCGCCGCGGAGCCGTGGAGATGGCGGGTCTTTTCCGCGAGGAGATCGAGAAGCGGCGCGCCGATCCGGGAGACGACCTCCTGAGCCTGCTGATCGCGGCGCGCGACGAGCAGGACCGCTTGAGCGAGGACGAGCTGGTCGCAACGGCCATGCTTCTGCTGTTCGCCGGTCACGAGACGACGACGAACCTGCTCAGCACCGCGACGCTGACCATGATGCGCAATCCCGATCAGCGGGCTCGGCTTGCGGCCAGCCCGGATATGGCGTCGACGGCCGTCGAGGAGTTTCTGCGCACCGAGGCGCCGACGAACGCCATGGGGCGCGTCGTGCGCACGACACATGAGGTGCGCGGCGTCACGCTCAAGGAAGGCGACCGGCTCTTCGCAATCATCAATGCGGCGAACCGCGATGGATCGCAGTTCACCGATCCCGACAAGGTGGATGTCGGCCGCCAGCCGAACCGCCATCTGACCTTCGGCCAGGGCCCGCACTTCTGCCTCGGTGCCCAGCTCGCGCGGCTCGAGGCGCGCATTGCACTCCCGCAGCTCATCGAGCGCTTCCCGAACATGTCGCCCGGCTCATCGCCGCCCGTCTGGCTCGACAGCCTCGTCATGCGCGGGTTGAAGTCGCTGCCGGTGAGGACAGGGAGGTAGAGCCCATTTTCCGAGGCGCCGAGGCCGTACGAATGGCCCGGGGGCAATCTACGCCGCGCCCTTGAGCCTTTTGGCGAGCTCGGCATCGAGCTCCGGCAGCATCACGATGTCATCCTGGTCGCTGGCAGAGGAATGCACGACGATCCAAGTGCACGGCTTCCCACTCTCGTTGCTCGGCGCGTGGGGCAAGTCGGCAGGAACGAAGCACTGCTCACCCTGATTGATGAGCACGCTCTTCTTGAGACCCGCGCCGTAGTAGACGACGCATTCTCCCTCAAGCATGTAGGCGATGGTCTCGATGCTCTTGTGATAGTGGGCTTTGGCGCTTGCGCCGGGCGGCATCGGCATGACGTTCATGCAGATCTTGCTCGTCCCCACTGTTTCGGCCGACGCACCTGCCCCATACGTGATCCCCTGCTTTCCGACGTATGTCTGGCCAGGTTTCACGACCGCGACCATGTCCTTCGGTGATGAGGTCATCCAATCGTTCTCCAATTCATGAACGGAAAAAATAACTGCGCTCACAATCGCTGCCGATACTGCTTGCTGGCGATGCCTGCATCAATGTCGCTCGGGGATGACCGGCAAGCTGGCGAGCGCCCTGATGCCCGGCCTTTCGCGCCACCTGATCTGATCCTCGGGGACGGCGAGCGCGAGCTTCGGCCATCGCGTCAGCAGGGCTTCGAGCGCACATTTGCCCTCGATCCGTGCGAGCTGATGGCCGAGGCAGAAATGAATGCCGGTGCCGAACGCCATATGGCGGTTCGGGCGCCGCGTGAGGTCGAGCCGTTCGGGGGCTTCGTTCGCTGCCGGGTCCATGTTGGCGGCGGCGACCATGGCCATGACCCTTTCGCCCGCCTTGAGGCGAACGCCATCGAGCTCCACGTCCTTGCGCACGAAGCGCGGTTTCGAGAACTGCACGGGCGAGACGAAGCGCAGGAACTCTTCGATGGCCATGTTGGCGCGGCTCCAATCCTCTTCGAGCCAGTCGCGCAATTTGGGATCGCGCAACAGCTCGAAAGCGGAGCCGCTGATCAGGTGCGTGGTGGTTTCGGTGCCGGCGCCGAGCAATAGGAAGACCATCGCGACCATCTCGTCCGGGCTGATCCGGCCGCCCTCCCGCTCGACACGGATAAGCTCCGCAATCAGGCCCTCGCCGCCATCCCGGCGGGCAGCCTCAAGCTGGCCTCCCAGATAGCGCTTCATGACATACATGGTCGGGATCAGGCCGAAGAAGCCGGCAGCATTGGTGATGTTCAACAGCCTGTTGGTCCACTTCATGAAGCGCGGCCGGTCGCGGAGCGGCAGGCCCAGAAGCTCGCAGATCACCGCGAGCGGGACGCGGCGGGCGTAGCGGTCGACGAGGTCGGCGGGACTGCCGTCGGCGAACAGCGCGTTCGCGAGGTCATCGGCAATGGCGCGAATGCGCGGTTCCATATCGAGAATGGCGCGGCGCCGGAAGGCCTCATCGACGATGCCTCGAAGCCGCGTGTGGTCCGGCTCGTCCATGGTGAGCATGTTGTCGGCCATCGTTCTGATGACGCCCGGCATCCACCACCTGAGACCCGCGATCGCACCGCCGTTCTTTCGGAGCGTGAACGTCTCGCTGTCCTTGAGGACGCGCCCGGCAGTCTCCTGGTTTGTCGTGATCCACACTTTGCCGACGATGGGAAAGCGGATCTCGACGACCGGGCCCATGGTGCGCAGACGCGCGAGAGACGCAGCAGGATCCCGAAAGTACTCTTGGCTATTGATGTCGATTTTCATGACCGCATCTCGCTCGATGCCATCGTGACGTTGGATACTCCTAGATAGGGTCTTCAATAGGCGGGACAATGGCAGATAGGAGCCTGCTGGAACGCCGCCATGCAATACTCACAAGGGACGCCGGTTCATCCTTGCCGGCTCTGGCGGAGCTGAGCGGCGCCAAGGTCGGCCTGCACCAGGAGGGCCTCCGCCCGAAGAACGTAGTTGGCCAGGAAATCGCCGGCGCTGGTGAGGGCACCGCCTCGCCGCGTCCGCTCGACCAATTTGAGACCCAAGGCGTTCTCCAGCTCGGCGATGTGTTTCGAGATCGCCGGCTGGCTGATACGCAGCTCTACAGCGGCTGCAGAGAAGGATCTCTGCCGGGCAAACGCCGCGAATGCGCGTAAGCGGGCTTCCAGTTTCATAACTGGAGATTATACGAACGCGCTCATTATGTATTTTTGTTCCTCGCGATGAAGTGGGTATGGTTGCCGTCGTCAGCCTGCTTCTGCGAGTTCTTCTCGCCTGAGGCTGAACTGTGGGATCCCAACCTAAGGACCATCGGTGCGATGACGAGCTTCATCTGTGCGGCCTGTGGCACGCAGTATCCGCCATCCGACGCGCCTCCCAGCGTTTGCCGGGTCTGCACGGACGAGCGGCAGTTCGTTCCCGCATCTGGGCAGTCTTGGACCACGCTGGAGGGAATGCGGAAGGCGTACAGCAACAAGTTCCGCCGTCTCGCGCCAGGTCTGACTACGATCGAGACCACGCCAGCGTTCGGCATCGGACAACGAGCGTTCCTGGTACGCACCCCGGCGGGGAATGTATTGTGGGAATGCATTGCCTTGATCGATGACGCTACGGTCGACGTGCTGAACGGTCTTGGTGGCGTCAAGGCGATCGCAATCTCCCACCCGCACTACTACACCACCATGGTGGAGTGGAGCCGCGCGCTCGGCAATGTGCCGATCTACCTGCACGGGGATGATCGGCAGTGGGTAATGCGGACCGACACTGCCGTTCAGCTCTGGGAGGGAGACACGAAACCAATCGGTCCAGGGCTCACGCTGGTACGGCTGGGAGGGCACTTCGACGGCGGCACCGTTCTGCATTGGGCGGACTGGAACCAGGGGCGCGGCGTACTGCTTTCGGGCGATATCCTACAGGTGGTCCCGAGCGGGCACGTCAGCTTCATGTGGTCCTACCCGAACCTGCTTCCGCTCTCCGCAGCCAAGGTTCAGCGCATGGCGCAAATTCTCGAGCCGTTCGCGTTCGATGCCGTTTACGGCTCGTTTTCGGGCCGGGGACAGATAGATGCAAATGGCAAGCAGGTGGTCGCGGGCTCGGTCGCGCGATACATCGCGCGCCTCCGCGATGAATAGCTCCGATCGAGCGTGTCGCAAGCCGACATAGTTGGCAGGATCGTAGCTCACTTAGTCAGGCGCGATCTAGCTCCGGCCCTGCTCCAACAGCGCCAGCAGCGGCGGCGTTTCCGGTCTCGGTCGCTTCACGCCTTCGAGCTCGAGGAGCCGTTCTTTTGTCGTCGCGCCACCGGGCGCGGAGAAGCCACCGATGCGGCCGCCGCTCGCGAGCACGCGGTGACAGGGAATGATGATCGGCACGGGATTGCGGCCCATGGCCTGCCCGATGGCACGCGCCGCATCGGGGGCGCCGACCACAGTGGCAAGTGCACCGTAGGTCGTGGTCTTGCCCCAGCCGATTTCGCGCAGGGCCGCATAAATGCGCTGGTGGAACGGTGTGCAACGCTCGAGATCGACGAGGATCGAGCTGAAGTCGATGGTCCGGCCGGCGAAATAGCGCTGAAGCGCGACGATGGCCCACTGTACCCACGGTGGCTCCTCGTCGGGGAGCGCCGCCGTCGCACGCAGAGCGATGCGGCGTTCGGTGGCCGACACGTCGCGCTCGGGAAGCTGCAAGCGCGTCAGGCCACCGTCAGTCCACGCGATACCGCACGTTCCGAACGCCGTCGGGAAGAGGAGGTAGCGCTCGTCGGCTTGGTTCGTATCGCGGCTCATGGTCTCAACTCCTGAGTCGGGCTCCTTGCGTCTAGTGTGGTGATTCTCGGCTTCCTTGCGATGCCGAGCAGGCTGCGGCATGGGGATACTTACGCGGCGCCGCCGCAGTACGCTTCGATGTGATGACCGTCCGGGTCGATCACGAAGGCCGCGTAATAGTTCGGCGAATAGTTCTCGCGAACGCCCGGCTTGCCGTTGTCCTTGCCGCCGGCTGCGAGCGCAGCCTTGTGGAAGGCATCGACGCTCTTGCGCGTCGGTGCATCGAAGCAGAGGTGCAGGCCCCTCTCGGGATGCTGCGCAGACGCCCGCTCCGACTTCAGGACCCAGAACTGGGCTTCGTCCTCTCCGTAGCCGGCGCTCGTGTCGTCCTTGGTAAGACAGGTGTAGCCGAGCGGCTTCAGGGCGGCGTCATAGAACTTGCGAGCCTTGGCGAGGTCGGCGCTGCCAATCGAGATGTGATTGATCATGGTCCTACTCCTTCGATCACTCTGGCCTGCAGTACTCACTAGTCTCGACATGGGGTCGGCCGCGCGCCAGGGAAAGGGCCAAAAGCTGGCGCGCGGCCGAGGCTGCCTCAGAACATCGGCGTGATGTACCGAGGCATGAACCGGTCAACGGGATGGCGGCCCTCGCCACCACGCGTGGCGTAGGACGTGATCTCGCTGCGCTCGAGCCCGATGTCGTGCAGGGTCCGGTCATCGAGGACGCTCAGCGCGCGAACCGTGTTCCGGTACCGTCGCTGCTGGCGGTGGGCCTCCCACCGGCCATGGCCCCAACCGACCACCCGGGCCCAAAGGCCTGGACGGGCCTGCTCTTCGGCTCTGCTCAATGCTTGTGTCAGGACGACTTGCATCATGATCGATCTCCTGGGCTATTCTTGTTTTGTGAGCGCCGCCGGACATCGAGCGCCGGCGACGAGCGGACAATGCCTGAGGGCCCCTGACAGCCTTGTGTCAGCAGGTCTGGAGGCTCCTGACAGGGTGCTGTCAGGAGGCTTGCGCTAGGAGGTGCGGGGTCGAAAATTATCCCCAATCCAGCGCCTCCCGGGAGACGCGTCATGCGCCGAGCCGATCGCCTTTTCGAGATCATCCAGCACATGCGGCGCAAGCCGACCGTGAGAGCGCGCGAGCTCAGCGAATCGCTCGAAGTTTCCGAGCGAACGATCTACCGCGACGTGCGCGATCTCATCGCGAGCGGCGTGCCGATCGAGGGGGAGGCCGGCGTCGGATACGTGCTCAGGGCCGGTTTCGACCTGCCGCCGCTGATGTTCAAGGAGCAGGAGATCGAGGCGCTGGTCCTGGGCGCGCGGATCGTCGAGAGCTGGGCGGATGCGGAGCTTGCCGAGGCCGCGAGCGATGCCATTGCCAAGATCGAGGCCGTCATCCCGGACCAGCTCAAGGTCTACATGGCCAATACGGCGCTGCTCGCCCCCTGTGCCCACTACATGGCGCCGATCGCGTTCGATCTCGCCGAGCTGAGGCGCGCCGTCAGGAGCCGTCTGAAGGTCCGGTTCCGCTATACGGATGTGCTGCGCCAGGGTAGCGAGCGCACGGTTCGGCCGCTGTCGCTCGCCTTCTTCGGACCGGTGTGGGTGATGGCGGCTTGGTGCGAACTCCGTAGCGATTTCAGGACCTTCCGCCTCGACCGCATGGACGGATTTGCGGTCACCCAGGACCCCTTCAAGTCCGAGCGGGGCAAGACCCTCCACGACTTCCTGAAGCGGCCCTCGACATGGACGCGCGGCGCGCTCGCGCCTGCCAACAACGAGGCCGAGTTCGAAGACGGTTAGGGGCGAAACCGGCGCAAAATCGCTGCCCGGTATGCACAAAGTGCAGTATCAGATGGCCAAGTATATGCTGGCTTATAATAAGCTATGTATATATTTTGCAACTTTATGACGACAGACCCCTTTCTGACCCGGGCCCTGGGCTTCCTGCTGGCGGATGTCTCCCGCCTCATGCGCCGTCGTTTCGATCAGCGTGCCCGGGAAATCGGCCTCACCCGCGCCCAGTGGCGCGTGCTGGCGCAGCTCCGGCGCCGCGAAGGCATCAATCAGACCGCGCTTGCCGAGATCATGGAGATCGAGCCGATCTCCCTCGGCCGCCACATCGACCGGCTCGTCGAGAAGGATTTCGTCGAGCGGCGCCCCGACCCGCGTGACCGGCGCGCCTGGCGCCTCTTTCTCAAGCCCGAGGTGCAGCCGGTGCTCGACCGGCTCCGCACCATCTCGAACGCCAATCGCAAGGAAGTGCTGCAGGGCATCCCGCTCGCGGAGTCGGAGGCCCTGATCGACACCCTTCTGAAAATCAAAGCCAATCTGACTGCTCTCGAGGCCGCCGACCCGCCCGGGCCGAAGCCTGAGGATGAGGCCAAATCCCTGGACGAAGAATGAGGCGCGCCAATGCAGAAGAGCGCGACAGAGCCGGATCGTGAAACGGTGGGAAACGTCGAGGCCGCACGCGCCGCACAAGCGCGGCGGTTCCAGCTCAGGCCATCGCGACGAACCTTGTCGATCCTGGCTATTGCCCTGCTCGGCCCGCTCGTCGCGGCGATCGCGGGTGGCTACTACTACTTCGCCAGTGGCCGCTACGTAGCGACCGACAACGCCTATGTGAAGGCGCACAAGATCGCCGTCAGCGCCGACGTCGCCGGCCGCGTGAGCGAAGTCTATGTCGACGCCGACCAGGTTGTGCAGCAGGGCACGCTGCTCTTCCGTCTCGACCCGCAGCCCTTCCGCATCGCGCTCGATCGCGCCGAAGCGCAGCTTGCCGCCGCGACCCAGGAGGCGCAGTCGCTGCGCTCGCTCTACGATCAGAAGGTTGCGCGCCTCAAACTTGCCGAGGGTGATCTCACCTTCCACCAGCAGCACTTCGATCGCCAGGACTCGCTCACCAAGACCGGCGTCGTCTCGCGCTCGGGCATGGATCTCGCGGAGCGGGGCTTGCGCAACGCGCGCGACCAGATCGTGATTGCACACCAGGAGATCGCGGAGGTGCAGGCGCGTCTCGGCGGTGATCCGGCACGCCCGCCCGAGCAGCAGCCGTCGGTGCGCGAGGCGCGTGCCGTGCGTGACCGCGCCGCGTGGGATCTCGAGCGCACGGAGATCCGGGCGCCGGTTGCCGGCGTCGTGACGAACTTCGATCTGCAGCCTGGTACCTACGTGACGGCGGGCAGCGTCGTCTTCAGCATGGTCGGCTCGGAAAACATCTGGGTGCAGGCCAACTTCAAGGAAACGGACCTCACCAACGTCAAGATCGGCCAGCGCGCGACTATCCACGTGGACATGTACCCGGGTAGGGCGTTCCGCGGGTCAGTTTCCAGCATCAGCGCGGCGACGGGCGCGGAGTTCGCGCTGCTGCCGCCGCAGAATGCCACGGGTAACTGGGTCAAGGTCGTGCAGCGGCTGCCTGTGCGCCTGCGCATCGATGCCGAGGACGCGCCAACATTGCGCTCGGGCATGAGCGTCGTCGTGTCGATCGACACGGAGCATCGGCGCGCCGTGCCCAAATGGGCAATGAGCTTCCTCGGCTGGGCGGATGTCGTGTCGGCTGAAGAAGCAGCGCGGCCCGGAACAAAACAATGAGCACTGCGGCGTCACCGGCGGGAATGCCCCCTGCCTATGGTGGCGGCCGCCTGCTCCTAATCACGATTGCCCTCATTCTGGGCCCCTTGGTGCAAGTGTTCGATACGGCGACCGTATCGATTGCGCTGCGTCACATGCAGGGCGAGCTCTCCGCGACCCAGGACCAGATTGCCTGGGTCATCACGTCCTATCTCATTACGCTCACCGTGTTCACGCCGGTCTGGGGCGTGCTCGGGGGCATGTTCGGTCGCAAGCGACTGATCCTCATCTGCATCGCCGGCTTCACGAGCAGTGCCATGCTGGCCGGCCACTCGATGTCGCTCTCGGAGATCCTCGTGTGGCGCGCTGTCCAGGGCTTCTTCGGCTCGGCGCTGCTGCCGCTCGGCATGTCCTCTCTGCTGACGATCTACCCGCGCGAGAAGCTCGGCATTGCTATGGCGTGGTGGGGCGTCGGCATGATGTTCGGCCCGGTCTTCGGCCCGACGATCGGCGGCTATGTCACCGAGTATCTGACGTGGCGCTGGGCGTTCTATATCAATCTGCCGATCGGCGTTACCGCCTTCCTGATGACGGCCTTTCTAGTGCCGCGGACGGGCGTGCGCACGTTCCGCAAGTTCAACTACTACGGCTTCGTCACGCTCGGCATCGCGATTGCGTCCCTCCAGTTCATCCTCGACCGCGGCGAGCGTTACGACTGGTTCGAGTCGCCGATGATGGTGACGATCGCGCTGGTCGGCTTCGCGGCCCTCTGGCTGTTCATCGTCAATGTCTTCACGACCAGCACGCCCTTCATCGAGCCTGTGCTCTTCAAGGATCGCGACTATCTCGCCGGCACGGTGCTGAGGACGCTCTTCGGCGTGCTCATCTTCGGCAGCCTCGTGATCATGCCGCCCTTCATCCAGGACATCGGCGGCTATCCGCCCCTGCTCAGCGGCTATGCCATGGCCCCGCGAGGCGCGGGCACCATGCTCGCCTCGTTCCTGGTCGGCTACCTGCTGCCTTACGTCGATCCTCGGAAGGTGATCGCTACGGCGATGATCGTGATGGCCGCCACCATGTGGCAGCTCTCGACCTTCACCGAAGACATCGACATGACGGCCTTCGTCATCAACAACTTCGTCCAGGGCTTGGCGTTCGGTGCGTTCATGGTGCCGCTGAACTCGGTGGCTTTCGTCACGCTGAAGCCCGAGCTGCGCGATGCCGGTACCTCGTTCTATTCACTGGTGAACAATATCGGCCGCAGTCTCGGCGTTGCGCTGTTCTCGAGCTACCTCGTGCGCTCGAGCCAGACCTATCAGTCGACGCTGACCGAGCATGTCCGGCCGGACAACGAGATCTTCCGCCACATCCATCTGCCCGCGCCGTGGAGCCTTACCGATCCGGTCGGTCTGGCGGCGCTCGAGCGCGCGGTGGTGCAGCAGGCAAAGCTGCTCGCCTACATCGCCGACTATCAGCTCATCACCGTCGTCATTCTGGTGTGCATGCCGGCGCTGCTCTTCATGAAGAACCCGCACAAGCACAGGGCCGCGCGCCCGGCCGCAGCGCGCCCCGCGGCGGCTTGAGCCCTCCCTACTTCGCCGCTCCTACTTGGCAGCCAGGTAGTTGCGATGGATCCAGCGGCCCTCGGCGGTGCGCGCCTCGACCTTGAGGACGTCGGCGCTCTCGCGCGTCTCGTGCTGGGCGATGTTCGCGAGCGCCCGCGTGTTGGCCTCGCTGCGCTCGGCGGCGGCCAGGAACGCCTCGACTTCCGCGATTTCGGGAGCCTTTGATGCCTCACTGAGGGGATTGGCGAGTGCTTCGGTCGCGGCTGCGCGCACGAGCTTCGGCCACATCTTCTTGAAGAGCCCGTTGGACGGGTAGATGTCGGCGCTCGCGACCTTGCCGTTGATCGCGATCACGACGCCGATGACCGTATCGTCCGTGAGCGCCTTCGGCTCGAGCGTCGTGACGAAGGTCTCCTGCGCCTTCTTCAGCCGCTCGTTCTCGATCGTGAGCTGAAGGCTTGTCTTGGACTGCTCGGAAGCCATGGGCGCTGCGAGGCGCGCCGCGAGCTGGTGCTGCGCCACGGCGACGCTGTCCCAGACCTCGCCCTGACCGCTCGGGCTGCGTGGCCTGCGCTCCTGGATGATGCGCTGCGAATCCGGGGCCGGGAGCTGGACCCCAGGCCGGACCTGGTTGATGAGCGGCTCGGCGCTCAAGCTGTTTCGCCACGTACCACGTTCCGCGGGAGCGGCCGGGCGCGACTCGGCCCCCGCGACAGGCGCGCGTGCGATCGCAACCTTGGCCTTGCGCGAGAAGAGCTGAGCGTTCGACGCCGAGAATTTCGTCACGTCCTCAGTGCCGCGGCTGTTCCAGCGCCCCTGCTCGACGCAGTAGGCCCCGATCGCGATCCGGCCCGAGCGCGGCGGAATGAGCAGGCTCGTCGTCAGCACGCGGTCCTGCTGGCCGCCCTTCACGAGGTCACCGAACTGAATGAAGACCGGCTCATTGCCCGTGTTCTCGATCTTGAGCTCGCGCACGTTGCCGGTCTCGTGGACGACGACAGAGCCCTTGGCGAGGGCCTCCTCGAGCGTGGCCGGCGCGGCGCCTTCAATCGAGCGGCCGCGCACGAGGAAGATGGCGAGGTTCTCGTGCGTGTGCGGGGCGGCGATCGTGGTGGCGGCGTCGGGGGCCGCGGTCGCGGCGCTGGCCATGCCGAGGCTGGCGGCGGCGAACATGATCGGGGCGGCGAGGCGCAAATGCATTGAGTGTCACTCCCAGAAAATTCAGCCCACATGCAACTAGCCGGTGTTCCGGGCCGTATTTCGGAGGCATTGCGGATGGGGGCGGGCCTTTTGGCGGCGGATCGTGGGCCCGTGGCTGAACCGGCGGTGAACGCTCAACCAGTCGTTATCCAGCCGTGCGCTGCTTTTCTTTCTTTCCGTCGAGGGCGGTACTACATTGAGGGACCTGAATAATCCCGCTATCAGTGCGCCAAGGGCGTTGGCGGCGCGCAGCGCAGCCCAACTGAAGAGGCCTCCCTCATGTCGCTCGAAACCGAAGCCGTACTCGACCGCCGCAGACTTCGTCGGCGCGCCTCCTTCTGGCGGGGACTTGCCATTCTCGCAGTTCTGCTGGCGATCGGCGCCGCAGTGGGCCTCACGGCCGACCAGACATCGCGGATCGGCACCAAGCAGATCGCCCGCGTATCGCTCGAAGGCGTCATCACGGAGGACCGCAAGCAGCTCGAGCTGCTCAGGCGGGTCGCGGACGCGCGCAATGTCGAGGGGCTCATTCTCTTCATCAACAGCCCCGGCGGCACCACCACCGGTGGCGAGGCGCTCTATGACGCCATTCGCAAGGTCTCGGAGAAGAAGCCGGTCGTCGCCCAGTTCGGTACGGTCGCGACCTCGGCAGCCTATATCGCCGGCCTCGCGACGGACCAGATCGTCGCCCGCGGCAACTCGATCACCGGTTCCGTCGGCGTGATTTTCCAATGGGCCGAGGTGACGGAGCTCATGTCCAAGCTCGGCGTCAAGATGCACGAGGTGAAGAGCGGCCCCCTCAAGGCGACGCCCTCGCCCTTCCAGCCGACCGACGAGGCGGGCAAGGAGGTCGCGCAGAACATGATCGCGGACTCCTTCCAGTGGTTCGCGGGCCTCGTCGCCGAGCGGCGCGGCATCGATACGGCTGCCGTGCCGGGCCTCATGCAGGGGCGCATCTACTCCGGACGCGAGGCACTGAGCCATAAGCTCATCGACCGTATCGGCGGCGAGGACGAGGTGCGGCGCTGGCTCGAGGAGACCCGAGGGGTGACCAAGGACCTCAGGATCGTCGACTGGAAGCCGGCGCGGGAACCGGCCTGGGGGCTCCTCGGGGATGCCGCCATGGCCATGGCGCAGTGGATCGGGGGACCGCTCGGAGATGCGGCGACGCGGTTGATGAATGCGCGTGTTCTTGCGACGTTGCAGCTTGACGGTCTTGTTGCAGTTTGGCAGCCTCTGGAAAATCGATGAATTTCAAGAAAGTTCACCGGGGAGCGAGGCTGTCGTGATCAAGTCAGAACTTATACAGAGGATCGCCGCGGCGAATCCGCATTTATTTCATCGTGACATTGAGCGCATTGTGAACGTCATTTTTGACGAAATCGTCGAGGCGCTCGCCCGTGGTGACCGGGTCGAGCTCCGTGGCTTCGGCGCCTTCACGGTCAAGCACCGCCCCCCGCGTACCGGGCGCAATCCGCGCACCGGGGCGACGGTCTCGGTCGGGCAGAAGTTCGTGCCGTTCTTCAAGACCGGAAAAGAGCTGCGCGAGCGGCTCAACGGCGACGCCGGGTAAACGTGCGTGACGCGCCGCGCCCTGGCGGAGGGTGGTGGCGCTTGTGGTTGGCGGGCGGAGATGTCTCCTCCGGCCGGGGTCGGAGGGTGAGATCGTGCTGAGGCGTATCGTCTGGCTGCTGGTGGCATTTCCGGCTGCCGCAATCCTCGTGACCTTGGCCGTCGCCAACCGGCACGCGGTCCGGCTCGTGCTCGATCCTTTCCGGCCTGAGACGCCCGTCCTCTGGATCGACCTCCCCTTCTACGTCTACCTGCTTACTGCGCTCGTGATCGGCGTCGCCCTCGGCGGGACCGCGACCTGGATGACCCAGGCCCGATGGCGCCGCACGGCCCGCCGCCGCGCCCAGGAGGCGCTGCGCTGGCAGGCCGAGGCCGACCGCCTCGCCCGCGAGCGCGATCAGACGCTCGCCGCTCAACGGCGCGAGCAGGGTGCCGGCAAGGCCCTCGCCGTCGCGGGGCGATAAGGCACAAGCTTCCAACAAATCGCAGCGGATCCCCTCTCCCCGCACTTGCGGGGAGAGGGTTAGGGTGAGGGGCGGCGGCATACTCCGACGTCAGTAAGTGGCGCCGCCCCTCATCCCGACCTTCTCCCCGTCAGAACGGGGAGAAGGGGAAGAAAGCACAGCCCGCGGCTACGCATTCGACTTGTCGGTATGGCCGCCGCGGGCATAGCACCACGGATCGCAAGCGAAGCACCTTCCTCCCAGCAGCCCGCGGCCATAAAGCATGCACGCATCCCTTCTCATCGCGCTCGACTGGTTCGGCATCGCCGTCTTCGCGGCGACGGGTGCGCTCGTCGCCTCGCGCAAGGAGATGGACGTCTTCGGCTTCGCGCTGCTCGCGATCGTGACGGGCGTCGGCGGCGGCACGGTGCGCGACCTGCTGCTGGGTCGCCTTCCTGTCTTCTGGGTGCAAGAGCCGGCCTACATCCTCGTCTGCGTGATCGTCGCGGTCGTCCTGTTCTTCACCGCCCACCTGCCCGAGTCCCGTTACCGCCTGCTCCTCTGGTTCGACGCGATCGGGCTCTCGCTCTTCGCCGTGGTCGGCGCGGATCGGGCGCTCGAGGTGGTCCCGAACCCCGTCATCGCCATCGTGATGGGCGTCATCACGGCGACCTTCGGCGGCATCATTCGCGACATCCTCGGCGGCGAGGTGCCGGTGCTCCTTAGGAAGGAAATCTACGTGACGGCGGCGCTGGCAGGGGCGGCCGTCTTCGTCGGCGGTCAGGCGCTCGGCCTCGCCCAGTCCAATGCCCTGCTGGCGGGCTTCCTTGCCTGCCTCCTCGTGCGCGGGCTGGCCCTTTGGTTCGGCTGGTCGCTGCCGCCCTACCGGGCCCGTCCCGGGCGCCCCCAGGATGGCGGCAGACGTTGATCCGGGTCCGAAAAACCGGCATAGGATGCGGGCATCCGCGGCCTCGGCCGCACGACAATCGCTCCTTAGGCTGCTGAATGGCGGTGAAAGTCAAAATCTGCGGGATCAAGACGCCGGAGGCGCTCCAGGCGGCGCTTGCCGCGCGTGCCGATCTCGTGGGTTTCGTCTTCTACCCGCCGAGCCCACGCAGCCTCGCACCCGAGGTTGCGGCAGAGCTCGCCGAGCTCGCCCGCGGCCAGGCAACCATCGTGGCGCTGATCGTCGATGCCGATGACGCGCAGATCGAGCGGATCGTGCAGACGGTCAATCCCGACATGCTCCAGCTCCACGGATCGGAGACGCCCGAGCGCGTCATCGAGATCACGCGCCGCTGGGGCAAATCCGTGATCAAGGCGATCAAGGTCGAGACGGCCGCCGACGCCGCGCAGGCGCTCGCCTATGTCGGCATCGCGCGGCTCGTCCTGTTCGACGCGAAGGCCCCGAAGGATCTCGCCGGCGCGCTCCCGGGCGGCAACGGCCTCGCCTTCGACTGGCACCTGCTCGATGGCGTGAAGGACCGCGTGCCGTACATGCTGTCGGGCGGGCTCACGCCGGAGAATGTCGGCGCCGCGATCACCGCGACCGGCGCAACGATCGTCGACGTCTCCTCGGGCGTCGAGACGGCGCCCGGCATCAAGAGCCCTGATCTCATTCGCCGCTTCATCGACGCCGCCCGCGCGGTGCACGCCCCAGCCTGAGGCGCCGACACCGCGCCAGAACCGGATACGCACAACCATGCCATCCCCGACCAAATCCGAGCCTCAGGCCCCCAACAGCTTCCGTGCCGGGCCTGACGATCACGGCTTCTTCGGTCTCTACGGTGGGCGCTTCGTCGCCGAGACGCTCATGCCGCTCATCCTCGAGCTCGAAAAGGCCTACGAGGCGGCAAAGAACGATCCGGCCTTCCAGGCCGAGCTACGCGATCTCCTGGAGCACTACGGCGGCCGGCCGAGCCCGCTCTACTACGCCGAGCGCCTGACCGAGCACCTGAAGGGCGCCAAGATCTACTTCAAGCGCGACGAGCTCAACCACACGGGCAGCCACAAGATCAACAATTGCCTCGGTCAGATCCAGCTCGCGCGGCGCATGGGCAAGACGCGCATTATCGCGGAGACGGGCGCCGGCCAGCACGGCGTCGCGGTCGCGACCGTATGCGCGCGCTTCGGTCTGCCGTGCGAGATCTACATGGGCGCGACGGACGTCGCTCGTCAGTCGCCGAACGTCGCGCGTATGCACATGCTCGGCGCCAAGGTGAATTCGGTGACGGCGGGTGCGGGAACGCTCAAGGACTCCATGAACGAAGCCCTGCGCGACTGGGTGACCAACGTCCGCGATACCTACTACATCATCGGCACAGCGGCGGGCCCGCATCCCTATCCTGCCATGGTGCGCGACTTCCAGGCCGTGATCGGCAACGAAGTGCGCAAGCAGATGCTCGAGCGCGAAGGCCGGCTCCCGGACACGCTCGTCGCGGCGATCGGCGGCGGCTCGAACGCGATCGGCCTCTTTCATCCCTTCCTCGACGACAAGTCCGTCAAGATCTTCGGCGTCGAGGCGGCCGGTCACGGCATTGATGTGCCCAACGGGCACAACGCATCGATGAATGGTGGCCGCCCGGGCGTTCTGCACGGCAATCGCACGTATCTCATCCAGGACGAGGACGGCCAGATCCTCGAAGGCCATTCGATCTCGGCGGGCCTGGACTATCCGGGCGTCGGCCCCGAGCACTCATGGCTCAAGGATACGGGGCGTGTGAGCTATGTCCCGATCACCGACACCGAAGCGCTCGCAGCTTTCCAGCTCTGCGCCAAGCTCGAAGGGATCATTCCCGCGCTTGAGCCCTCGCACGCGCTCGCCTACGTGATGAAGCTCGCGCCGACACTGCCGAAGGACGATCTCCTCGTCATGAACATGTGCGGGCGCGGCGACAAGGACGTGTTTGCGGTCGCCGGCTATCTCGGGATGAAAATCTGATCGGCTTGGGAGGGACGGGGAGAGAATGACCGTGGATATCGAGCAGCGCGTCGACGACCTTCTCAAGCACACGGGCGTGTGGGACGAGACCAAGGAGACGCTGCGCGAGCTACTCGGCGAGCACAAGGCTGGCACGCTTGCCGCCGAGGACGCGAGCTATATCGAGGGCCTGCACAAGAAGATGTTTCCCGGGCGCAATGCCGCGGCAGGTGCGCCGGTTTCCAAAGCCACATCGCAGGGCACGCGCGAGGTGCGCGAGGTCAAGGCCGACAACGACGATGTCGTGCTGCCGAGTGTGCGCAGTGGTCTTGCGGCTGCAGAGCTGATCGATGCGCTGCGTGAGGACATCGCCAATCTGCTCATTCCTGCCGATATGAACGAGCGCGAGCCAGCCGAGCAGGAATTGCGCGGCAAGATTCTCGAAGCCTTGCAGGCCTCGCTCAACGAGCTGGCCGCTAAGAACGAAAGCTGATCCCCAATGCGCCCCGAAACCCGCATCGACCGCTGCTTTGCCGCGCTGAAGCGCGAGGGGCGCCCGGCGTTCGTGACCTTCGTCACGGCTGGCGATCCGGACTACGAAACCTCCAAGGCGATCCTGCTCGGGCTTCCCGAAGCCGGCGCCGACGTGATCGAGATCGGAATGCCGTTCTCCGATCCCATGGCCGACGGCCCTGCCGTGCAGGCCTCCTCATTGCGCGCGCTCAAGGCCGGCCAGACCATGAAGCGCACGCTTCAGCTCGTGCGCGAATTCCGTGAGAAGGACAATCTCACGCCGATCATCCTCATGGGGTATTACAACCCGATCTATGTCTACCCGAACGATGCCTTCCTCGATGAGGCGCGGGATTCGGGCGTGGATGGCATGATCGTCGTCGACGTGCCGCCCGAAGCCGACGAAGAGCTCTGCCTGCCGGCTATCGAGCGGGGCCTGAGCTTCATCCGCCTCGCTACGCCGACGACGGACGATGCACGCCTGCCCGCGGTCCTCGCGAACACGTCGGGGTTCGTCTACTATGTTTCCATTACCGGGATTACCGGGGCCGCCGCCCCGGTGGTATCGGATGTGCGCGCGCAGGTGGCGCGCATCAAACGCTCGACGCCGCTACCGGTGGTGGTGGGATTTGGCGTTCGCACGCCGGAGCAGGCGCGGACGCTCGCGGACTGCGCCGATGGCGTAGTGGTCGGCTCGGCCCTGGTCGAGACGATCCGCACGACGCTCGGGCCGGATGGCCGGGCCGGGCCGGATACCATCTCCGCCGTGCACAGGATCGTTCAGAACCTGGCGGCGGGATTGCGCAGCGCGACGGCGCGTGTTTGATGTGCACATCGGCGGCGGCGAATTGGCCTCTTGGTTAAGGATCTCTAGACTTACAGGTCCTCGCGCCACAGGCTCGCCACAATTGGGCGACGTTTGATCGCTGTGCTGCTGGACGCGCGGGCATAGTAGGCGGAGCGGCCGGGCTGAGATAGGACTGCTCGCCGAGAACTGCTCGAAAGATTGCTCTGAGGAGCCGAAGTCGCGTGAACTGGATCAACAACGTCGTCCGTCCGAAGATTCGGAGCCTGCTCACGACCCGTCGTGAGCCGCCCGATGATTTCTGGAAAAAGTGCCCCGGCTGCGGGCAGATGTCGGACCGGCGGACGCTCGAGGAATCCCAGCTCGTCTTCCCTTGCTGCGGCCATCATGACCGCATGTCCGCGGACCAGCGCCTGAAGCACATCTTCGATGGCGCGAGCTACACGCGCATTCCGGTGCCTGCAGTGCCCGTCGATCCGCTGAAGTTCCGCGACGGGCGGCGCTACACGGACCGTCTCAAGGACAGCAAGGCGTCGACCGGGCTCGATGATGCCGTGCTGCTCGCCGATGGCCGTCTCGGCGGCCAGGCCGTGACCGTTGCGGCGCAAGACTTCCGCTTCATGGGCGGATCGCTCGGCATGGCGGCGGGCGAAGCCATCATCACCGGAATGCTGCACGCGGTGGCCAAGGGCCATCCTTTCATCCTGTTCGCGGCCTCGGGCGGTGCGCGCATGCAGGAAGGCATCCTCTCGCTCATGCAGATGCCGCGCACGACGATCGCGGTGCAGAAGCTGCGCGAGGCGCGCCTTCCCTACATCGTTGTGCTGACCGACCCGACGACCGGCGGTGTGACCGCTTCCTATGCCATGCTCGGCGACATCCAGATTGCCGAGCCCGGCGCGCTCATCTGCTTTGCCGGCCCGCGCGTGATCCAGCAGACCATCCGGGAGCAGCTTCCCGAGGGCTTCCAGCGCGCCGAGTACTTGTTTGCCCATGGCATGATCGACATGGTCGTGCATCGCCACAAGCTCACCGAGACGCTGGCGCGTATCGTCGGCATTCTCATGGCCGGACGTGCCAAGATCGCGACGGCGGCGAAGTCGTCTGATCCGCTGAAGCACGTGAATGGGCACGCCAATGGCTCGCCCGTCGATCCCAAGCTGCTCGGCACGAGTGCGCGCGATGCGGAGACGATCGAAGTCGAGCCGGTGCCGGACGAGGATCGCTTCGTGACGCAATCCAAGAAGGGGGCCGGAGCGAAGCCGCCGACGAAGGGCGCCCCCAACACACCCTGAGGCCTATCGCGTGGGGCCGCTGCTCGGGGCTTCCGCAGCGGTCGTTTGCGCATGTTCAGCGAGGTCGAAGCGCCATCGCCATGACCAGCCTTGATGACGTGCTCGCGCGCATGAAACAGCTCCATCCGCTGCTCATCGACCTCTCGCTCGAACGCGTCGAGCGAATGCTTGCCGAGCTCGGCAGTCCGCACGAGCGCTTGCCGGCCGTCGTCCACATTGCCGGCACGAACGGCAAAGGCTCGACGACGGCTTTCCTCAGGGCGATGCTTGAGGCCGCCGGCAAGCGCGTGCACGCCTACACCTCGCCCCATCTCGTGCGCTTCAACGAGCGCATTGCGCTTGCAGGCCCCAAGGGTGCGCAGCCGATCGACGAGGATTTGCTCACGGCCCTGCTGAGCCGCGTCGAAGCTGTCAATGCGGGCAAGCAGATTACATTCTTCGAGATCACGACAGCGGCGGCTTTCCTCGCCTTTGCCGAGAACCCTGCTGACTTCTTGCTGCTGGAGGTCGGTCTCGGCGGCCGCCTCGATACGACGAACGTCGTCGCCAAGCCGGCCCTCACCATCATCACGCCGATCTCCATGGATCATGCCGACAAGCTCGGTGATACCGTCGAGAAGATCGCGGCGGAGAAGGCCGGCATCATGAAGCGCGGCGCGCCCTGCGTCGTCGCGCGTCAGACGCCGGAGGTCGATGACGTGCTTGCGGCGGAAGCGCAAAAGCGTGGGGCCCCGCTCATTCGCTGGGGCGAGCACTTCGATGCCTTCGCGCAGCGTGGGCGCCTCGTCTTCCAGCGCGAGGACCGCTTGCTCGACCTGCCGATGCCCGCGCTCATCGGCCCGCATCAGATCGTCAATGCCGGCACGTCGGTTGCGGCCGCGCTGGAGCTCGGCATCGACGAGCGCGCCATCGCCGCGGGGCTGACGGGCGCGCGCTGGCCGGCGCGGATGCAACTGCTCGGACGCGGCGCTCTCACGCGAGACCTGCGGCCCGACTGCGAGCTCTGGCTCGATGGGGGACACAATCCGGCGGCCGGCGAGGTGCTCGCGCGCACGCTCGCCGATCTGGAGGAGCGTTCGCCGCGTCCGCTCGCGCTGATCGTCGGTATGATGGGCCAGAAGGATGCCGCGGGCTTCCTCCAGCCCTTCGCCGGCCTGACGCGGCGGGTGGTCACGGTGCCCGTTCCCGGCGCGCACATGCCGCCCGTGAAGCCCGAAGTGCTCGCCGAGGTCGCACGCGGCGTGGGCCTCAATGCGGTGGCGGCTGAGGGCGTAAAAGAGGCCCTGGAAGTCGCGGCGCGCGCGGCGGAAGGGCCGCTGCGCATCCTGATCTGCGGCTCGCTCTATCTGGCGGGCCACGTGCTGGCCCTCCAGGAGGGCCGCGAGACCCAAAGCAATTGAACCCGGTAACTGAGGTTGCGCGACCTCGCGGCCTGCGATAAAGAGCGGGAGCTTTTTCGCGCCCGGCGGTTCGGCGCAGCGAGAGAGAGCGGGCGCGTAGCTCAGCGGTAGAGCACACCCTTCACAC
The DNA here is from genome assembly GCF_900117415.1 of Hyphomicrobium sp. CS1BSMeth3. Lineage (GTDB taxonomy): Bacteria > Pseudomonadota > Alphaproteobacteria > Rhizobiales > Hyphomicrobiaceae. Next base: position 228,404 of record NZ_FPEI01000002.1, on the reverse strand, counting down.
GGGTGGGGTCACAGGTTCAATCCCTGTCGCGCCCACCATGGTCCTCGAAAATCCCCCAGTTGGCCGGCCATCGAAACCCTCTCGTGCCTAAAGTGCATGAGCGCACGGCGAAGACCTATTCTTGATCAAAAGCCAATATTGGACGACCTTCGTCTGATCCCGGCTTCTGCCAACCAAAAAAATGAGGAAACGCCCATCATGCGCCCTAACCGCCTCCGCGCCCTGCTCAATGCGAACCAGCCGACGATCGGCACGCATCTGCTGTCCACCTGGCCGACGCTCGTCGAGCTGATCGGCGATGCCGGCAACTACGACTATGTCGAGCTCACGGCCGAGTACTCGCCTTTCACGATGCACGACCTCGACAATATCGGCCGCGCGCTGGAGCTCAAGAACCTCGGCGGCATGATCAAGGTCGAGCAAACGCAATGGACGCATCAGGCCATGCGGGCCATCGGCTCGGGCTTCCAGAGCATCCTGTTCGCGGACGTGCGCACTGTCGCCGATGCCGAAGCCTGCATCGCGGCCGTGCGCGCGGAGACGCCAGGCACCGGCGGTCGCCTTGGCGTCGGCATGCGGCGCGATGTCGGCACGGTGCGCGAAGGCGGCTCGCCGGCCTATGTCGAGGCGCTGAACGAGGTGGTGATCGCCATCATGGTCGAGAAGCGGGAATGCGTCGAAGATCTCGACGCGATCCTGTCCATCAAAGGGATCGACATGGTGCAGTTCGGTGCGTCCGATTATTCGATGAGCCTCGGCCTCACCGGCCAGCGCAAACACCCCGATGTCGTCAAGGCGGAACGCAAGACCATTGAAACGGCATTGAAGATGGGCCTGCATCCGCGCGTGGAGCTCGCCGACATCTCGCTCGCCGCGCCGTACATCGAAATGGGCGTAAAGCATTTCTGCATCGGGTGGGATGTTCGGATCCTGTACGACTGGTGGCGCATCAACGGCGAAGGCATGCGCGGAATGCTGACGGGCTCCGCCCCGGCCGCCGCGGGGAAGAAGACCGCCAGCACGTACTGAAATCTCTGCTGCCCTTCGCGCGCGCGCGCAGGTTCAACACTTGTCGCGCGCGCCATGTCCTAGACGACTTGATCCTTCCTAAGCGCTGCACGCGCGGCGGCAATGCCGGGCCGCGCCAATTCGGTGCTGTCGCTTGCGGATGCGTCGTGGACGTTTATGTCCTTGTGAGCGGTGTTTGCCATCAAAGGCGATCGAAGGAGCTGTCATGCCGGCGGTGCTCAGCACAATCAGAGACGCAAAGTCCCAAGCCACGGCCTGGATCGATCGCAACACGCCAGCGATCCTCCAAACCAACGACTGCCTTTTCTCCTTCGGCGAGCCGTCGATGGAAGAGTACGAGTCCGCCGCTTTCCTCGTCGCGCTTCTGAAGGAGGCCGGCTTCGAGGTCGAGACCGGCATATCCGGCTTCCCGACCGCGTTCGTTGCGACCTGGAGCAACAAGGGCGGCGGTCCCGTTATCGCGCTTCATGCCGAATACGATGGAACGCCCGGCGGCTCCCAGAAATCAGGGAGCGCGACGCACGATCCGATCGTTCCGGGCGCGCCAGGTCATGCCGAAGGCCACCAGGCCAATTCGACGGTCATGCTCGCCTCCGCGTTGGCAGCAAAATCCGCCATGGAAAAGTTCGGGATCGCCGGCACGCTGAAGCTGTTCGGCGCGCCAGGCGAGGAGCTCGTCCTCACCCGCCCCTATTTCGTGCGGGATGGCTATTTCGACGATGTCGAGATCGCCTTCCACAATCACATCCGCGATGCCTTCTACACCGAAGTCGGCCAGACGCAGATCTCGCTCATATCAGCCGAGTTCACCTTCCACGGCGAGACGACCCACGCCGGGCTCACGCCGTGGCTCGGCCGCGATGCGCTCGACGCCGTCATCCTGATGGACAACGGCATGGCGCAGCACCGCGAGCACATCCGTCCGGAAATGCGCGCTCATCGCGTGATCACGCACGGCGGCACACAGCCCAATGTCATCACCGAGAAGGCCGCCGCGTGGTGGTACTTCCGCGGCCTCTCGGCCGACGACACGCGCGATCTCTTCGAGCGTGCGACCGAGATCGCCGAGGGCGCCGCGAAGATGACGCGGACGACGCTCTCGGTCGACGTGAAGAGCGCCGTCTGGCCCACGCGCTGCAATCGTGTGCTCGCGGCCCTTCTCGACCGCAATATGCGCGACATCGGAATGCCCGTCTGGACCGATGAGGAAGTCTCGTTCGCGCGTCGTCTGCAGCAGTCTGCCGGCGTGCGCGTCGATGGCCTGCGCACGGAGATCTCGCCAATGCGCGGCCCGGACCAGCCCGAAATGTCGTCCAACGACTGCGGTGATATATCCTGGAAAGTGCCGATGGGCAGGCTGTGGTTCCCGGGAAGCGTGCCGAACATCCATTTCCATCACTGGAGTGGCGGCGCCATGCTCACCACCTCCATCGCGCACAAAGGGATAATCGCCGCCGCGAAGGCACTATCCGGCAGCATTCTCGAATGCCTGTGCGACGAGGCGCTCCGGGCGGAAGTCAGGACGTCATTCTCGGAGGAGATCGCGGGGACGACCTACCGGCCGATGATCCCGCTCGATCGCCAGCCGGACCTGCGGCCGCACGAGGCGCTCATGAAATATTACCGCCCGCTGATGCGTGAGCACTACCGAACGGATCGGCCCGTCTTCGAGGCTTGACCATGGGGGCTGCGGGTGCTGATGCTGCGGCCAGATTGTGACACAACGCTGACATGTTCGGGCCGTAGCGCGTGGCGGTCGCCGGCGCGGTGCGCCTATTGATGACGGGTGGGGTTCATGAACATCGTGATGGTTGGTTCCGGCTACGTGGGTTTGGTGTCCGGCGCCTGCTTTGCCGACTTTGGCCACAACGTCACTTGCGTCGACAAGGACGCGCGCAAGATCGAGGCGCTGCAGGCAGGCCGCATCCCGATCTACGAGCCGGGTCTCGCAGAGCTCGTTGCCAAGAACGCGAAGAGCGGCCAGCTCGCCTTCACAACCGAGCTCGAGGGGCCGGTCGCCGAAGCGGACGCCGCCTTCATTGCGGTCGGCACGCCCTCGCGGCGCGGCGACGGCCACGCGGACCTCTCGTATGTGCACGAGGCCGCGCGCGAGATCGCGCGTGCGGTACAAGGCTTCACCGTGGTCGTGACGAAATCGACGGTGCCGGTCGGCACGGGCGATGAAGTCGAGCGCATCATCCGCGAGACCAACGCCAATGCCGATGTCGCCGTTGCCTCGAACCCCGAGTTCCTCCGCGAGGGTGCGGCGATCTCCGACTTCAAGCGACCGGACCGGATCGTCGTCGGCACGGATGACGACCGTGCGCGCCAGGTCATGAACGAGATCTACCGGCCGCTCTTCATCAATGCTTCGCCGATGATGTTCACCACGCGCCGCACGGCCGAGCTCATCAAGTATGCGGGCAACGCCTTCCTGGCGATGAAAATCACCTTCATCAACGAGATTGCGGACCTCTGCGAGAAGGTCGGCGCGAACGTGCAGGAGGTGGCGCGCGGCATCGGTGCGGACAACCGCATCGGCGGCAAGTTCCTGCACGCGGGCCCCGGCTATGGCGGCTCGTGCTTTCCGAAGGACACGGTGGCGCTGGTCAAGACGGCGCAGGACAACGACGCGCCACTGCGCCTGATCGAGACCACGGTCGCCGTCAACGACACGCGCAAGCGGGCCATGGCGCGCAAGATCATCTCGGCCATGGGCGGCGATGTGCGCGGCAAGACGATCGCCATCCTCGGCCTCACGTTCAAGCCGAACACCGACGACATGCGCGAGTCGCCCTCACTCTCGATCGTGCAGGCCCTGCAGGATGCTGGTGCGGTGATTCAGGCCTACGATCCCGAGGGCATGGAGCAGGCGAAGCAGCTCATGCCGGACGTGGTCTATTGCCGGAATCCCTATGAGGCCGCGAAAGAGGCGTCCGCCATTGCGCTCGTGACCGAATGGGACCAGTTCCGCGCGCTGGACTTCGCGCGTTTGAAGTCGGCTGTGGCGACGCCTCTGCTGGTCGATCTGCGCAATGTCTACCGGCCGGAGGAGGTGAGCCGCCACGGCTTCACCATTGTCGGCATCGGCCGGAAGGCCTAGCATCAGGCCCGGAATTCTAGACGAGATTGCCCATTGTCGGTGCCTGGGGCTTAGCTCTGGGCGCGGCGTAGCTCGCATCTCGGCTCGAGCGGGAGGCGCCTATGGCCGGCGAGATCAGCGAAGGTGAAGCCACCGGCGAGATCGCGACGATCTTTGCCGAGCTGAGGACGCTGTGGGGCGTGCCCTATGTGTCCGCGATCCATCGCTATCTGGCAGCCAAGCCGGGCTTTCTCGAGTGGTCCTGGGATGCGGTGGCGCCAGCCTTCCGCAATGGCAGCGGGCAGGAGGCGGCGTGGCGCTGCGCGGCGGGGCTTGCCGTACCGCCGCTCGATCCGATCCCGGCGGCAGCATTGCGCGTATGGGGCGTGGACGGCGCGGCGCTCGCGGATGTGCGCAATGCGGCCGAGGGCTTTGTTCGCGTGGCACCCGTCAACATGGTCTTCGCGGGGCTCGTGAAGCAGCTTCTCGAAGGCGCAGAGCCGACTGGCATTGCTGCGAAGCGGGCCTCATGGACCGCCCCTGTGCCACTGCCGGCACCGCCCGAGATGGTGGACCTCGCGCGCCTCGATCCGGCCGCGCGCGACGTGACCATGCTGCTTGCTTCGGAGATGGGCGGCAAACCGTTCGTGCCGGGGCTCTATCGGATGCTCGCGCACTGGCCAGGGCTCATGGCCCATCTGGCGACGGTCCTGCGCCCGTGTCTTACGAGCGCGCCCGTGATGTCGGTATTTGATGAGCTGCGACGGCGCATTGACGCTGCGGTGCCCGAAGTGCTCGCGAGCCTGCCGGCAGTCTCGTCCAAGCGCCCGCGTCCTTCCGATGCCGATCGCGCGGACTTCTTCAATGTCGGGCAGACCTACCGCCGCACGAGCCCGGAGCTGGTCGTGGTCGGCCAGCTCCTGATGGACGCGCTTCCCAAGCAGATGGACTGAGGGTTAAGTCCCGACCGTCAGCGGCGCCGTGAAGCGCTGCAGCGTCGCGATCACGCTGTTGGCGACCGTGAGGCCGGTCCGCGGGTTCTCCGGCGAGGGGATGTTCGCGATTGTCATGGTCGCACTGCCTGAATCCGAGCTGATCGTCACCGTGTGCGTATTGCGATCGACACCCGGGTCCGCCCAAACTTCGACCTGCGTCTCGTCCGGGCCGACGCCCGCGAGCCCGAGCGCTGCCGCAACGTTGACGTTGGCGGGGAAGGCCTTTGCCGCCGCACGCGCGCTGCCGCGGAAGACGCAGAGCGGTGCCGTCAGGTTGTCGACGTTGATATTGTTCTCGACGAGATGGGGGGCGCCCGCGAGGCCGTTCGGCGGCTTCCGCGTCTCGAGGCGCACCTCGTGGACTTTGCCGACGGCCATCGCGCGCACCGTGTCGAGGCCGAGCAGCGCGCCCGTCGGCACGACGATACGCGCGCCGGTCGCCTTGGCCTTCTCGACGAGGTCCATGTTGGCGATCAGCGCGCCGACCGACAGCGGCAGGAACCAGCGCCCGCGCGCGATCGCCGCCTCCGCCACCTCGCGGAAATGCGCGGCCGGCACGCACTCGATGATGATGTCGGCACGCTCGGCGAGCTCAGCGAGCGGCACCACCGCCGGCGGCGATTTGAGCTCGGCGACGCGCGCCCGGCCCCGCGCCACGTCCTTCGCGCTGACGGCCGAGAGCGTGATGCCCGGCACGGCCCCCGCATCGACGGCGCGCGCCACCTTGAGCCCGATGGCGCCGAGGCCGGCAATCGCGAGTGTGTAGGCCATGGCGGCTCCCTCTCCGTATCCATGCGTTTTCATCCGGCCTCGGAGGACCGAAAGATCCGCGTTTTGCTTATGCCTCCCTATCATATCTCGCGCCAGCCGTTGCCGATACGCCCGCAGTTCGCTATGCCGCCATTGGATAATTCTCAGGAGGAGTGCTCATCATGGGCGAAACAATTGGCTGGATCGGCGTCGGCAGCATCGGGCATCGCATGGCGAAGCACCTGGCCAAGGCCGGGTACTCACTCGTCGTCGCCGATGCCGGCAGCACCGCGCGCGCGCCCGAAGGCAGCAAGATCGCCAAGTCGAACGCCGAAGTTGCCGCGAGCGCCGAGACCATCATCCTCTCGCTGCCCGACGGGAAGATCAGCGTCCTCGTCGCCAAGGAAATTGCTGCTGCGCCGAACCGCAAAGCCAAGACGGTGATCGATACTTCGACCATCGGCATCGGTGCTGCCGAGGAAGCCGCGGCCATCCTCGCTGCCGTGGGCGTCACGTACATCGACGCGCCGGTTTCGGGCGGCATTGCAGGCGCAGACAAGGCGACGCTCTCGGTCATGCTGGCCTGCCCGGAAGAGCACTACGAGCGCTTCAAGCCGCTCATGGCGCACATGGGCAAGCCCTTCCATATCGGCCCAAGGGCGGGGCAGGGGCAGGCCGTGAAGCTGCTCAACAACTTCCTCTCGGCGGCGGCGCAATCCGCGAGCTGCGAGGCCATTGCCTTCGGCGTCAAGCAGGGCATCCCCATGGCCAAGATCCTCGAGGTGGTGAACGTCTCGACGGGCCGCAATACGGCGACGGACGACAAGTCCCCCCGCCGCATCATCAACGAGGCCTACGATGCCGGGTTCACGGCAGCGCTGCAGGCGAAGGACGTCAGCCTCTACCTCGAGAATGCGCGGAAGAGCGGAATCTCCGACGAGGTCGCGACCGCCGTGTTGGACGTTTGGAAGAAGTTCGAGAAGGATTGGCCGGGCGCCGACATCACGCACATGTACCCCTACACGCGCGATGGTCGCGTGCCGCCCAAGAAGGGCTGATACACCTTTAGGGTGTTAACGGAATTAATAGTCTCACGAGGGCTTGCCTGGCAAAATCCGGGCGGGCCCTCGTTGCTTTTGGAGTTGCGTAAAATCACGATATTTCAATGAATTAGCGGCTAGGCGTCGTGGTCGCCATCCGATCGTCATACGTTTTAATCATGTATTAAAAAACGTAAGTAATCCTCGAATAAGACATGCAAAAATAGCTGCAAATTAGCTCCACGACTGGAGTTCAGCGGATGCTTGAAACTGGCCTTGTCCTCGGGATGACCGCGACGCACCTCGGCGTGCCGCTCACGGACCTCGTGGCGTGGGGGCTGGTGCTAGCCTTCCTCGCAGCGCCGGTGGTGCCGCTCGACGACATCCGGCGCCAGCGCCTGATCAAGACTGCCCGGCAGAATTCTGAGATCGCTGGCGTGAAGCCCCTTCCTGCGGCGGCGCCCCGTCAGTTGGACGAAGTGGGCGAGCGCAAGCCCGTGATGCCGGCCGCAAGGCGCCTGACGGCCACTGAACAGTGGCAGGCCGTCTCGCGCCTCGTTAGTGTCGGCGCCGAACGCGCCATGGCGGTCGCGCGCGATCAGCAGGCCATCCGCCGCGAGCTCGACTCGCTCGACTTCACCCTCGAGAACCTGCGTCGCGAGCTGGCTGCCGTGATGACGCTGCCGGTCGTGCAGAGTGCCGAGCTCGTGCCCATGCGTGTCGCCAGCCGGCCGCGCGCGCTCGCTGCGTAAGTCGCTGCGCGAGCGAGGGCCAAGGCCCCACTCGCGCCGAAGGCGCGAATTCTAGACCCGCACCGGCAGACCCAACCCTTGCAGGATCACCAGCATGGCCGTGACCGTGAGCACGGCGATGACGGTCGTCACGGCGACGGCCGCCGAGACCGAGCCGACCGCGCGCTCGTAGCGTGCCGCGAACACGAAGGCGTTCGCGCCGACGGGCATGCTGGAGAATACCGCGAGCGCGCCTGCCCAGACTGGCGTCAGCCCCACGACGAACATCCCGAGCCATAGAACGACGGCCGGAAAGGCGACGAGCTTCAGCACGGTGATGAGCAGGAGCGTCGGCGTCTGGCCTTTGATCTCATAGCGCGCGAGCGTCATGCCGAGGGCCGTGAGCGAGACGGGGATTGCGGCGCCCGCCAGCAGCGTGATGAGCTTGTCGACGACGCCCGGCAGCGCGAGGCCGCTCCATCGCCAGAGCGTGCCGATGATGACGGCGGCGATGATCGGATTGCGCACGAGATGGAGCACCGTGCGTGCGACCTGCATGAGCGATCCGCCGCCGAAACCGCGCAGCGCCAGCTCCATGTGCAGCGTGCCGAGCATCCAGAGCAGGATCGAGTCGCACGTAACGAGGATCGCGACGGGCGTTGCGGCTTCCGGCCCGAAGGCCGAAAGGATGAGCGGAATGCCGAGCATGAGCCCATTGCCGAACGTGGTCGCGAAGGCAATGGCTGGCGCATCGGCAGCGGGACGGCGGAGCAGGATGAGTGTCGCGAGCGTGGCCGTGAGCCAGACGAGGAGGACGGCCGTCGCATACGTGCCCGCGAGCAGCCAAGGAGACTGTGCGGGCGGCGCCATGGTCGCCATGGCGCGAAAGAGCAGCGCCGGGATGAGGATCTTGTAGGCGAACTCGCTCAGCAGCGGGCCGGCGGCTTCGGGCACGTACCGGATGCGCGCGGCGCCCCAGCCGATGGCGATGAGCCCGAAAACCGGAGCGACGAGCGTGATGATCGCGAGCATATGGATGGGCTCGATTTGGGCTGGAAGCTTTGCTTTTTCGGGAACGACTTCCGGTTCGCCAACGCGGTCCCTCCCCCCTTGTGGGGGAGGTTAGGAGGGGGGGATTGCAGAACGCCGGCGGTAGGGATTCCCCCCACCCCTAACCCCTCCCCACAAGGGGGAGGGGGATTTCCGGCGCGAGTGCGGAGAGCGCATCGACAACCCCACGGCTAGCTATCCCGCGATCTTGGAGAAGTCGGCGACGCCGAGCGTGGCCGCGCGGATCTGCGAGAGCAGATGGAGGCGGTTCTTGCGCAGCGCGGGATCGTCGGCGTTGACGGTCACCTGATCGAAGAAGTCATCGACAGGTTTGCGCAACTCGGCGAGCGCGTTCATGGCGCCGGTGAAATTCTCGACGTTGATCGCGGCGACGGTGTCCTGCTTGACTTCCTCGATGGCGGCGGCGAGCGCGACTTCGGCTTTCTCCTTGAGCAGCTTGAGGTCGTAGTCGCCAGTGTAGCTCGCTTTGTCCTTCTTCTCCTCGATCGAGAGGATGTTGGACGCGCGCTTCACGCCGATGAGCAGGTTCGCGCCGTCGTCGGTCTTGAGGAACTGGTCGAGCGCCTCGACGCGCTTCACGATGAGCGCAAGGTCGTCCTGCCCGCCGAGTGCGAACACGGCGTCGATCAGATCATGTCGCGCGCCTTTTTCGCGCAGGTGCACCTTCAGGCGATCGGCGAAGAAGGAGAGGAGGTCGCTAGTGATCCCATCCAGTAGCCCAGGCATCTTGGGATTCACTTCGATTGATTCGCCGCGCTTAGCCGCAGCCTTGATCCTCTTGAGCTCCGCTTCGTCCTCAGCTCTTGCTACTGGATCATTCGCGCGGGCCAATAGTTGCTCAATATTCCTACGCCCAAGCGCGCGTTCCATTGAGCCAATTACCTTGCTCAGCGGCAACCGCAAATCATTCTCCAGCACGATGCGGATCACGCCGAGGGCGGCGCGGCGGAGCTGGTAGGGATCACCCGATCCTGTCGGCTTCTCGCCGATGGCCCAGAAGCCGACGAGCGTGTCGAGCTTGTCAGCAAGCGCCACCGCGATCGCTGTCGCATCGCCCTCCGAGGCGAGCGGCACCGCGTCGGATGGGCCTTTGGGCTTGTAGTGAAGCTCGATGGCGCGCGCGATCTCGGGCTTCGTGCCCGCCTTCTCCGCGTAGTACCGTCCCATGAGGCCCTGCAACTCGGGGAACTCGCCGACCATCCCCGAGACGAGATCGGCCTTGCAGAGCTGAGCGCCGCGCCGCGCGTCCTCGGGCACGGCATCGACGGCGCCGGCAATCTGGAAGGCCAGCTCGGCAATGCGCTCGACGCGATCCTTCTGGCTGCCGAGCTTCTCGTGGAAGGTGATGCCTTCGAGCGCCGTCGCCATCTCGTCGAGCGGGCGCTTCAGGTCCTGCTCCCAGAAGAAGCGGGCGTCGCTCAGCCGCGCGCGAATGACCTTCTCGTTGCCTTCGACGATCTGCTTGCCGCCGTCCGTCGCAATGAGGTTCGAGACCGCGAGAAAGCGGTTCGCCAGCTTGCCCGTCTTCGGATCGCGCAGCGAAAAGCACTTCTGATGCGCCTTCATGGACGTGATGAGGCACTCGGCCGGCACTTCGAGGAAGGCTTCGTCGAAGTGGCCCATGAGCACGGTCGGCCATTCGGTCAGGCCGGCGTTCTCGGCGAGGAGCGCATCGTCCGCGACCAGCTCGAGCTTGTGCTTTTTGGCGAGCGCCTCGGCCTGCTCGCGGATCATCTCCGCGCGCTCGGGCGCGGGCAGCAGAACCTTCGCTTCCCTGAGCTTCGTGCCGTAGTCCTCGAAGCTCGTGACGGCGAAGGGCTCATTGCCGTGGAAGCGATGCCCCCGCGTCATGTTCGAGGCTTCGACACCGGCCCAGGCAAAGGGCACGACCTTGCCGCCGAGAAGGCAGAGAATGCCGTGCAGCGGCCGCACCCATGTCTCGGGGCGGCTGCCCCAGCGCTGGGACTTCGGCCAGGGGAACTTGTCGAGCACGGCCGGCACGACCTCGGCGATGATCTCGGCTGCCGCGCGGCCCGGCTTCTCGATTTTGGCGATGTAGTAGTCGCCCTTCTTGGGATCACTGACGACGGTCGCCTCGCCGATCGAGGCAATGCCCGCCGACTTGAGAAAGCCCGCAAGCGCCGCCTCGGGCGCGCCGACGCGCGGACCTTTGCGCTCCTCCGAGATGGCGGGCGAGCGCGCGGCCACGCCTTCCACGACCAGCGTCAGGCGCCGCGGCGTCGAGAAGCTCATGGCATTGCCGGTGGCAAGGCCCGTCGCCTTGAGGCCTTCGAGCACGAGGCGCTTCAGATCCTCGGCTGCACGCGTCTGCATACGCGCGGGGATCTCTTCGGAGAATAGCTCAAGCAGCAATTCTGACATGGCTTAGGGCCGCATTACTTCGGATTGATGCCGAGCTGCACGCCGAGAAGATGCAGCACATAAATGGTCGCGCCGATGATGGCGAGCACCAGGAGCACGCGGATCAGCGGCAGCATTTCCTTCAGCATGTTGCCGATGACATAGCTGACGAACCAGCCGAGCGCGCCGCCGCCGATCAGTCCGGCAAAACCGGCGCCCAGACCGCCCGCGTAGAAGCCGAACCAGGCGCCCATCACCGCAAGGCTCAAGATGCCGAGCATGCTCACCGTCGAGAACACGCGCATCCAGAGCGGTGCATTCTTCGCGGCGGTATTCCGCGGCTGCTTGGCCTTGGCCTCCTTGCGGGCGGCCTGTCGCGCCTTGATCGTTCTCATGCGCCGCCTCCCACTGTCTGCAGCCACGCGGCGCAGCACGCCTTGGCCAGCTCGCGCACGCGCAGGATATAGCTCTGGCGCTCGGTCACCGAGATCACGCCGCGCGCATCGAGCAGATTGAAGATGTGCGAGGCCTTGATGCACTGGTCGTAGGCCGGGAGCGCCATGAGATGGCGCCGGCCGCTCGGGCCATCGACCCAACCCTTTTCGAGCAGGGACTGGCACTCGCCCTCGGCATCCTTGAAGTGACGCAGCAGCAGCTCGGTATCCGCATACTCGAAGTTGAAGCGCGAATACTCCTGCTCGGACTGCAGGAAGATGTCGCCGTACGTGAGCTTGCGCGCGTCCTCGCGGCCGTTGAAGTTGAGATCGTACACGCGATCGACGCCCTGCACGTACATGGCGAGGCGCTCGAGACCGTAGGTGATCTCGCCCGACACGGGATTGCAGTCGAAGCCGCCGACCTGCTGGAAGTAGGTGAACTGCGTCACCTCCATGCCATTGCACCACACCTCCCAGCCGAGGCCCCACGCGCCGAGCGTTGGACTCTCCCAGTCGTCCTCGACAAAGCGGATGTCGTTGACGGACGTGTCGATGCCGATGGCGTCGAGGCTCTTGAGGTACAGGTCCAGGATGTCCGGCGGTGACGGCTTCATGATCACCTGGAACTGGTAGTAGTGCTGCATCCGGTTCGGGTTCTCGCCATAGCGCCCGTCCTTCGGGCGCCGCGAGGGCTGCACGTAGGCCGCGTTCCACGGCTTCGGCCCGAGCGCACGCAGGGTCGTTGCGGGATGGAACGTGCCGGCGCCCACTTCCATGTCATAGGGCTGGAGGACGACGCAGCCTTGCGCGCCCCAGAACTGCTGGAGCGTCAGGATAAGGTCCTGGAACGCATGGCGCGGGTCGAGCGCGCCTGCCGGCGCGGTCGCGGCTTTGGCGGACGACCTTTTCAAAGTCGACTGAGGCATGGCCACGGATTTCGCTAAGTCATGGGTTATCGGTCAGGGCGCACTATACGCATTCCGGGCCGCGCGTCATTAAGCATTCGGCCGGGTGATCAAGGCCACCGCAGCGGGGCCGAGGAAGCGGGGAAAGCCAACTCATGGAAATCGTGAGCTGGATCGTCTGGCTGCTGGCCGCGATCGCCGGCTGGATCTGGTCCATTGCCTGGCTGCTTGTCGGCGGCTGGGTCTCGACGCTGCTGCAGATCCTGGTGATCGTTTTCGTGGTGTTCGCCTTCAAGTACGGCTGGCGGCGCGCACCGTTGGAAATGGGGCTCCGGGCGCGGCCGCTCGGCGGCTGGCTCTGGCGCTGGGCGACGGCACGCGAGCCGCGCTCTGGGAGCGATGCATCAGGGAGCGGCGTGCCTCAGGTGCGCGTCATCCGCGTCAAGGCGCCTGGCGACGTCAATCTCTCGAGCCTGCTCAACGTGCTCATGCTCGCCGGGCTCGGGCTGCTTCGCGTGCTTTGAAGCTGGCCAACCGCTCAGTAGTTGCCGAGCGGGTTGACCGGGCCGAGGCCGCGCAGGATCTGGCCGACGAGACCCTGGTCACGCGCATGGCTCGGCGTCTCGCGCTTCACGTAGTCGAAGATCTTGCCGTCCTTGCGACCGTACTGCGCCACGCGATCGACCGAGCCGGTGGGATTGAAGTAGACCGCGAGCACCTTCCGATCGGTCTCGGTCGGCTTCATGAAGGCCATCTGCTGGGTGGTGCTGGAAATGTAGTAGTAGGCCATGCCGCCCGAGATCGTGGAGGTCGTGTCGGGCGTGCCGAGGGCCAGGCGCACCGCATCCTGGGTCATGCCGGGCTGGACCTGCTGAAGGTCGCTTTCCTGGAACTGATGGCCGTGCCGCATGGTGGTCGGCGAGCAGGCGCCGGTCGATATCGCAATCGCGGCAAACAGCGCGCCGATTACGGGGAGGCGTACGCTCGTGCGTCGGATCGCGTGGCGTGAAACTCGCGTGCCCGTCATTACCAATTGCTCCCCCGAGCTACTTCCCCACCTGCCGGGCATTGCTGGCCGAGCTGCCGAATCGTCCTCGCGCCGCCCTTGACACCCGCCTAAAGCGTCGGACCTTAAATGCGACCCCATGCTTCGGATCGGGCTCGTAGTCGCATTTGAGATCCAAAGACGCTTTAGATTCTAAAGCAACTTTGGACTTGAAATTCGCTCCACGCCCAGCCTCCAGGCCAGGCGAATTTCAAGTCCGTTGCTTTAGCGTCCCCATCCTACACTGGCAATGCCGTGGCGCCACCCAATCCCCGACCGGATTGTCGCCCCCTGGAGACCACAGAGGCAGGACTGGTCAATCCGTCCCAGGTGTGTTCAAACCCCCTCGCAGGCCCGGCCCTGCACCGCTTCGGAGCACCCTGAGCTAGATGTCTTCCGCCCCGTCACGCGCAAGATCGTTCTTTTCGTCCCTGACCCGGCGGGCGCCGCAGCATCGTGCCGGTCTCAGCCTCTACGAGGCAATTGTGGCACAAGCGCGCTCCGAGCCCTTCTACAGGCAGTACGGCGTGCCGGACACCGTGCACGGCCGCTTCGAGATGATCGTGCTGCACGTGGCGCTGGTGCTCTCGCGGCTCGAGCTCGAGGGGGCGGACGGTCAGCCGACGGGACGCGCGATGCTCGAGGCTTTCGTCGCCGACATGGATGATGCCTGCCGCCGGCTCGGCATTGGCGACATGGGCGTGCCGCGCCACGTGAAAAAGGCGACAGCGGCAGTGCTCGAGCGCGGCAATGCCTATCGTGCTGCCATCGCTGGAAGCTCCGAGGCGCTCGATGGCGATGCGCTCGCCGCAGCGCTAGCGGCCGAGGTCTGGCGTAGTGATCCGGCCGAGGTGCCCGGCGCACGCGCCCTTGCGGATTATGTGCGTCGGGCGGTCGCGTCGCTCGAAGTGCAAGATGGCGCGGGCCTTGCTGACGGCAAGGTAAGTTTTCCGAGCGCGGCGCAGGAAGGATCATGACGATGGACACGGTCCTCGACTGGACGCACGAGACACGCGCGATCCCTGAAGCCGGGCTCGACGTGACGCGCGAGGCGACGCCTGACATGCGCGCGGCGCTCGCGGAGGCGCTCGGCATTGATGCCTGCACGCGGCTCGTCGCCCGCTACACGATCAAACCTTTCGAGTCGGGCCGCTTCGAGCTGCATGGCGATGCCGAGATGACGGCAAAGCAGACGTGCGTCGTGACGCTCGATCCGATCGAGCGGATCTATCGCGTGCGTCTCGATGTGGCGTACTGGCCGCCGGAGTTGCTCGGTGATGGCCCGGGCGCGGACATCGATTCGCTCGCCGATGATCCCGAGCCCATCGAGGATGGTCGCCTCGATGTCGGCCGCGTCGTCTACGAGGAGCTGGCGAGCACGGTCGATCCTTTTCCGCGCAGTGATGGTGCCGCTTTCGATTGGAAGGAGGAGCAGACGCCAACGCGCGAAAATCCGTTTGCAGCTCTGGAGAAGCTCAAGCGGCGCGGCGATTAACCCCGTGTTGATATGGGCAGCACCTAGTGTCCCGATCGCGCGGAGCTTGTAAGTCCTTGTCGCAGGACCATATCTAGGGTGATGGTCCGGCAATGGCCGGACCCGACCGACGTTCGAGGTTCTCCTGGTGTTTTCCCTCTTTTCGCGCGCCCCCGTGGTGCCGGTTCTGCGCTTTACCGGCCCGATCGGCATGGTGACGCCATTGCGGCCCGGCCTGTCGCTGGCGAGCACTGCCGGTGCCATCGAGAAGGCCTTCAAAGCCTCGAAGCTGCCGAGCGTGGCCGTGCTGATCAACTCGCCCGGCGGCAGCCCAGTGCAGTCGCATCTCATCTACAAGCGCATCCGCCAGCTCGCCGGCGAGCACGGCAAGCGCGTCTACGTCTTCTGTGAGGACGTCGCGGCCTCGGGCGGCTACTTCCTCGCCATTGCCGGCGATGAAATCTATGCCGATCCTTCATCGATCGTCGGCTCGATCGGTGTCGTCTCGGCGGGTTTCGGCTTCGACAAGGCCATCGAAAAGCTCGGCATCGACCGGCGCGTCTACACGGCGGGCACGTCGAAGGCGATCCTGGACCCCTTCCAGCCCGAGAAGTCTGAGGACATCGCGCGCCTCCGCGCACTCCAGAAGGACATCCACGAAACCTTCATCGGTCTCGTGAAAGAACGGCGCGGCATCCGCCTCTCGGGGACTGAGGACGAGCTTTTCTCCGGCGCCTTCTGGACCGGCTCGAAGGCGCTCGAATTTGGCCTCATCGATGGCATTGCCGACGTCAGGACCCGCATGCGCGAAGTTCACGGCGACAAGGTCCGCCTGCGGGTGATCCCCATGGGTGGCGGCGGCCTGCTCGCCCGCTTCCGCCGTATGCCGGGGTTCGGCATGGGCGGGCCCTCGGACGCCGTTGCCGCGACGTGGAGCTCCGCACTTCCCGCCGAAGTGATTTCCGCGCTCGAAACCCGGGCCTTGTGGTCACGTTTCGGCCTCTAAGTGTGCTAAACTTCCGGCCAGGAGGGCTGGACTATGCCGCAACTCGTAGGATTGATGGTCGTCGGCGCAGGGCTCTATGCGGCCTACAGGGCACTCGGGCGGATCGCGCAGCAGGTTTCCGAGCAGATGGCGCGCGCGGAGGATGAGCTCAGCCGTCGGACGGCCGAGGTGCGCGTCCCGGAGAAGGATCTCGGCGTGCTCGAGTGGGACGAGGCGCAGCAGGTTTATCGTCCCCGGCGCTTGCGCTGATCGCGCACAGTCAGATTACAGCGCGAAGTTGCGGTGCTGACGCGATGCGCGTCGGGCGCGGGAACTGCTTGTAATCTATCAGCAACAAATCTGTCATCGAGCTGTGTGGCGGCGTTTACATGGCCGGGGGCGGCTGCTAAAGCGTCGAACCTCGAATGCGACTTGCGGTTCGAGGTCCGGCTCGAAGTCGCATTTGAGGTCCGAAGACGCTTTAGACTTGATGGCTCTAAAGCAACTTTGGACTTGAAATTCGCTCCCTTCCCCGCCTCGAGGTGAGGCGAATTTCAAGTCCGTTGCTTTAGAAGCCCGTTGCAGCAGCCAGCAAGGAGCATCGGGCCATGCCCCTCGACGCGCGCCAGAACGCCGGCGGTCATGAACCGCCGCGGATCAAGCTCGTTGCCGGCAATTCGAACCACCCTCTCGCTGAATCGATCGCTTCCATTCTCAAGGTACCGCTCGCCCGTGGCGTCGTGAGGCGCTTCGCGGACATGGAGGTGTTCGTCGAGATTCAGGAGAACATGCGCGGCGAGGACGTCTACGTCATCCAATCGACGTCGTTTCCCGCGAACGACAATCTCATGGAGCTGTTGATCCTGGTCGATGCGCTGAAGCGCTCGATGGCACGGCGGATCACGGCGGTAATGCCCTATTTCGGCTATGCGCGGCAGGATCGCAGGCCCGGCCCGCGCACGCCGATCTCGGCGAAGCTCGTCGCCAACCTGATCGAGCGCGCGGGTGTCGACCGCGTCATGACGGTCGATCTCCACGCCGGACAGATCCAGGGCTTCTTCGACATTCCGACGGACAACCTGTTCGCCGCGCCGGTCATGACGCGCGACATCCTCGAGCGTCACGACGTCTCGAAGCTGATGGTCGTGTCGCCGGACGTCGGCGGCGTGGTGCGCGCGCGCGCCTTGGCGAAGCGGATCAACGTGCCGATCGCGATCTGCGACAAGCGGCGCGAGCGGCCCGGCGAGTCCGAGGTCATGAACGTCATCGGTGATGTGCGGGGCAAGTGTTGCCTGCTCGTCGATGACATCGTCGATTCGGGCGGCACGCTCATCAATGCCGCCAATGCACTTCTCGAAGCCGGCGCACTCGAGGTTGTGGCCTATCTGACGCATGGCGTTTTGTCCGGCGGTGCGGTATCGAAGATCACCAATTCACGGATCAGGTCGTTGGTGATCACCGATACGATCCAGCCGACCGAAGCGGTGAAGGCGGCGTCCAATATGCGGGTGCTGTCGCTTGCGCCGCTGCTGGCTGAGGCGATCGGTAGGACGGCCCGTGAAGAAAGCGTGTCGAGCCTCTTTTATTGAGGTCTAAGACAGAGTTGCTGCGGGAAGGCAATAACGGGTCGACGGTAGGGCGTCGGCGCGCGAGTTGTCTAATCACCTGCTTTTGCGCTGCTCACTAACGCGGCATCTTGCCTAATTGGCAGAAAAAGCGCATATACAGCGCGTCGAACTCGCTTTGGTGCTTTCTACACGGCAGCGTTTTCCCGCGCTGAGATCGGTTAACACTCCAATGCGTGCTTTGATGGCCGCGGCAATTCCGCTCGCGGCTCAAGTCATCCTTGGAGAACTACGAATGGCTACCGGCACCGTCAAATGGTTCAACTCTCAGAAGGGCTATGGTTTCATCCAGCCCGACGAGGGTGGGAACGACGTGTTCGTGCACATCTCAGCCGTCGAGCGTGCGGGTCTCAGCAATCTTCGCGAAGGCCAGAAGATTTCCTACGAGATCGAGCGCGGCCGCAACGGTAAGTCGTCTGCCGTCAACCTGCGAGTCGACTGAAGAATACCCCCTCGAGGGGTTTGGGGGCGGGCTCGGCCCGCCCCTTTTTGCTTGGGCCTCGGAAATGGCGCTTGGAGCCGTGCCGCTGCGGGAGTATCTCCCGCTGGGGTGAGGCCGGATGGAAGGAATACCGAATGGCGAAGGAAGAGGTGCTCGAGTTCGAGGGCGTGGTTGCCGAAGTGCTGCCGGATGCGCGCTGCCGCGTACAGCTCGAAAACGGGCATGAGGTGATCGCCTACACCTCGGGACGAATGAAGAAGAACCGCATCCGCATTCTCGCGGGGGATCGCGTCACGGTCGAAATGACGCCTTATGATCTCACCAAGGGGCGCATCAATTTCCGTCACAAGGACACGCGGGCGCCAGCGCCGTCTTCCGCTCCGCGTCGCCCGCAGTTCCGCGGCGGCAAGCGCTGATCGGACCCAGCTCCGGGCGCTGAAGGCTTCGGGCGCGCGCGGACGCGCCCGCTGCATCCTATCGAGATATGCAAGTGCGGCCGTCTACCACGCGGCTTGCGGGCTCCGCCGGCCGAGCATCTCTTCGATGCGCCGGCGAGCAGCCGGGGCGACGTTCTCCGGCAGATGATCGGGATGAAAGAACCCGGTCTCCGCAATTTCGAGGTTCGGCTTCGGCACGCGGTTGCGGTGCCACTGGCGGATAACATAGATCGCGACGTGATCTCCCGGAAAGAGCGCGCGATTGTCGTAGATGCCGACCAGCTCGGGCGTGCCGTCGATCGTGACGCCGCCTTCCTCGTCGAGCTCTCGGGCGAGGGCTTCCTCGAGCGTTTCGCCGAACTCGACGCCGCCTCCCGGCAGAGCCCAGCCCTCGACATACGTGTGGCGTACAAGCAGGATCCGTCCGTCATCGTCGATCACGATGCCACGCACGCCGAGCGTCAGGGCCCGCCGCCAACGCCAGTATCGCTGGGCCAGTCTGCGAGCGACCTTGTCGAAAACCATCGGCGCAGCTCTCTGAGCGCCAGCCTTGAGATCGGCCTTGAGCGTCGCAAAGCTCGATGCTCGACGGACATGAAGCCTGAGCGCTCCCGTGGCATGACTGAACACATTCATGAGCGTAGCGATGTTCGCCTCCTTGGTACATGGCGGAACGCATCGAAAGGCAGATGCGTTGCGGCCGACCGGCACAGAGGGCACGCGACTACAAAGGCCCATGCAATTCGTGATTGCATGCCACAAAGCGCGCAATCAAGAGCTGCGTGAAAGTTTTCTACACAACTGAAAACAACAATCGCGGTGAAGTGACGGCAACGCCGTGGCCTTATGCGGACGGCTGCGCGGCCGCGCCACCAGTCGAGCGCACCTCTTCGATGTACGTCAGGGTCCGATGGACGGCTTCGCTGAGCCGCTCCAGTGCCTGGCGGGCGCCGTGCGCCGCACGGACGTCGCCGCTGGCGGCGTTGCCGCCGGCAAGCTGGCGCTGGGCACTGAGCTGGAGGGCTTCGGCGGCCTGCGCACATTCCGCGATGGCCCACGCTCCGACGGCCCGGGCCGAGCCCTTCAGGGTATGAGCGGCCTCGATCCAGTCCTTGCGGTCGGCTGCGGCCTGCATCCGCGCCAGGTAGCGCGGCGCCTCGTCTGCGAATAGCCCGAGGACTTCCTGCTCAAGCGCCCTGTCGTTGAGCGTGAAGCGCGAAAGGTGCGCCCAGTCGATCGGCGTGTCCTGGCGGCGCTCCACGTCGCGCGAGCGCCGCAGGCCGGAACGTCCCCGCGCGAGCCTCTCTTGCGTCTGCGTCGCCATTGCCACCTCCTGCAGTCGCCGGCGACCCTGCCGGCACTGGCCTTCCGGGGCGGCCTCGGCGCGGAGCGCCGGTGCCGGAGCACCCGGATATGAAGGAAATATGGATGAAAGGCCCTAAACTACGGTAACCGGCGGGCCGCAAATGCTCGCCAAATGCCGTCTACCGATGAAGAGCCGCCTGCTGCGCCGCAAAGCAGCCCCATTGAACTGCGACGCTCATTCGGGGTCAGCGCCAATCGAATCGGGGAACCCGGCGGGGTACTTGGCGCGGGACCGGCCGCAAATTTCTGGTCGAATCGCGTGGAAGAGATTTGATTCGAGCTGGGCGTTAGGCCGGCAATAAGCTAAAAAGTTTGGGTAAATATCGCTTTGAAGGGGGGCTGCGGCTTACAGGCAACTGTGGCTGCAGCGTGACATGCTGATGAGTCAGGGTCCTAAGAAGGACGAGACGTCTCCTGCTGCCGACCAGCCGCCCCCACTGCGCGTCGAAATGACTGGAACCTCGGGTCCGACGGGGGCCCGGGTCGCACCGCCGCCGCTGCCGAAGTCAGCGGCCGCGCCTGCTGCGCCGCCGCCGGCCATTCCCGCGCCATCCCAGGCCGATAAGTCATCCGCCGCGGCAGCCGCCAGTCCGCCCGCGCCTCCCCGCATCATCTCGGGGGCAGCGCCGAACAGTGCGTCGCCAGCCGCACCGCCGACGTCTGCTGCTAAGCCAGGCCCCAAGGTCGTGGCGAGCGGTGGACCACCGCCCTTGGGCGCGGCTGCGGCCAAACTTGATCCTGCACCTAAGACCGATGCGCCGCCGAAGGCCCCGCCAGCAACGCCGGCCGAGCCTGCAGGCGAAAGCGCACGCAGCTCTGGAAACGGAAGCTCGGCACGCAATGGGCGCCGGCGCGCGGCTGGCCCCTCGCGCACGACGATCGCAGCCAATGACGATGTGCCGTCGATCGGCGGCCTGATCTACGCCCTTCAGCAGAAGCCCTCGCAGCGGCCGATGACGGTCGCGGCGATCGCCAGCGGCGTGTGGGCCGTGCTCGGCCTCCTGCTCGGCTGGGCGATGCTGGCGCCGGAGCTCGCGCGCGCGCCGACCTTCATGGAGATGCTCTCGCGGCCGACCGCGATCACGCTCGCCGCCACGATCCTCATTCCGATCGCGCTCTTCTGGTTCCTTGCGCTCCTCATCTGGCGCGCCCAGGAATTGCGCCTCATGTCCTCGGCCATGACCGAGGTGGCGATCCGCCTCGCCGAGCCGGACCGCATGGCCGAGCAGCAGATCGCCTCGGTCGGCCAGGCCGTGCGCCGCCAGGTCTCGTTCATGAACGAGGCGGTCTCGCGCGCGCTCGGCCGCGCCGGCGAGCTCGAGGCGCTTGTGCACAGCGAGGTCGCCGCGCTGGAGCGCGCCTACAGCGAGAACGAGCACCGCATCCGTGGCCTGCTCGGCGAGCTCTCCGGCGAGCGTACGGCGCTCCTCCAGACCAGCGAGCGTGTGAACCGGGCGCTCAAGGAGATCGGCACCGAGATCCCCTCGCTCGTCGACAAGCTCGGCCAGCAGCAGCAGAAGCTCGCGGGCTTCATCGAGGGGGCGGGGCAGAACCTCGTCGCGCTCGAGACCTCGCTCGCGTCGACTGCCGAAAGCGTCTCGAACAAGCTCGGCAGCCAGACGGCCAAGATCGAGCATGTCTTCGAGGACTTCACGACGACGCTCGCCGTGGCGCTCGAGCAGCGCACCGAGAACCTGCGCCTATCCTTCGAGAAGATGTCGGTCGAGATGGCCGACAGCTCGAAGCGCATCGAGACCGCACTCGACGGTCATGCCGAGCGGCTCACGATCACCTTCGACGAGCGTGCCCAGAAGATCGACGAGGGCATTGCTGTCCGCACCGAGAACCTGCAGGCCGTGTTCGAGCAGTTCGCCGGCGCGCTCGAAGCGACCATGGCGAGCCGCCAGGAGGCGATCGATCGCCAGCTCATCGAACGCACGAAGGTGCTCGACGACGCCTTTGCCGACCGCCTCAAGCTCTTCGACGAGAGCATTCTACGCTCGACGCTCGCCATCGACGGCGCCGTTGCCGACAAAGCGCTCGCCCTCACCGAAGCGCTGGAAGGCCACGCCGCGCAGATCGGCAATGTGCTCGGCAACCAGGCCGAGGCTTTCGACGGCCAGGTGCTCGAAGGCGTGCAGGCCGTGCGCCGGGCGAGCGAGGCTGTGACCCGCCAGTCCATGGCGGCCATCGAGGGCCTCGCCAATCAGGCCGACATGCTGAAGCATGTCTCCGAAGGCCTGCTCACGCAGATCAACAGCGTCACCGGCCGTTTCGAGACGCAGGGCAAGGTCATCATGACCGCGGCCCAGGCGCTCGAGTCCGCCAACACGCGCATCGACCGCACGCTCCAGGCGCGGCAGGACGATCTCTCGAATACGCTCGAGCAGCTTGCCGGCAAGACGGGCGACATCGATCGCGTCATGCGCGGCTACTCGACACAGCTCGAAGGCTCGTTCGCCGAGGCGGAGACACGCGCGAAGCAGGTCGGCGAGCAGCTCACGCGCGGCGCCAAGGAGCAGGCGCGCCTTGCACTCACCGAGATGGATCGCCTCCGCACGACCGCGGGCAGCGAGACCGACCGCGCGCTCGATGAGCTTCGTGCGAAGTTCTCGAACGTCTCGCGCGAGGTCAACGAGCATATCGGGACGCTCTCGAGCCGCTTTAACGCGACCTCGGAGGAAATGC
Organism: Hyphomicrobium sp. CS1BSMeth3; assembly: GCF_900117415.1. Lineage (GTDB taxonomy): Bacteria > Pseudomonadota > Alphaproteobacteria > Rhizobiales > Hyphomicrobiaceae. The sequence continues at coordinate 205,942 of NZ_FPEI01000002.1, read as the reverse complement.
GCGTGCGTGCCCGCACTGCGCTTGCCGAGCTCGAGGCCGAGCAGGCGCGCCTGCGCGACCAGCTCGAGCGCCTGCCCGACACGACGCGTACGAGCACCGATGGCATGAAGCGCGTGCTCCAGGAGCAGCTCCGGGCACTCCAGCAGCTCTCGAGCCTGACCATTCGCGAGAGTGCGCGCCGGGATATTTCCCCGCCCGCCCAGTTGCCGCCTCCCTCGGGCTCTCAGAGCGGTGCGCACGCGGCTGTCGGCCAGAGTCATCAGCAGGCCTCGCGCCAGGCCGCGGCAGCCGAAGCCCAGGCGCGTGCTGCGGCGGGAGCCGGGCGCGAGGGCTGGAAGCTCGGCGATCTTCTGGCTCGCGCTTCGGAGGAGGAAGCCGGTCGTGCATCCGCCGCCACGCAGTCGGCGCCGCCCGATCCGGGCATCAACGTGCCGGGCATCGCGCGCTCGCTCGATGCGACGACGGCAGCGGCGATCTGGTCGCGCTTCCGCACGGGCCAGCGCGGCATCATGGTCCGCAGCATCTACTCCAACGAAGGGCGCACGATCTTCGACGACGTGCAGCGCCGCTATCGCAGCGAGGGACCCTTCAAGGCCACGGTCGACCGCTATCTCATGGACTTCGAGCACGTGCTGCGCGAGGCCGACCAGCAGGATGCGAGCGGCCGTCTTACGCAGTCCTATGTCGTGTCGGATGGCGGGCGCGTGTACCTCTTCCTCGCCCACGCTGCCGGGCGGTTGGCCTGAGGCCGGCGCTCACGAAGATCCCGCGTTGTGAAATCTGCGGCCTGGCGTCAGAGGCGATCGATTGCCAGGGGACCTGAGCTGGCACTGCGGAAGATCGGGGCGCTGGCGCAGCGTATTCTCGACGACGATCTCAGCAAGCCGCTCCGGCGTTACTGAGGACTGCGCCGAATAGCTCCTGCTCCGGCAGGCACGCCGCTGGCTGCGCGTACAGAGCACACCCGTTGCGTGGATCGATCCGCTCCGACGCAGTGTGGCTCGCGAGGACGCTGCGTAGAGGTCGTACTGGATCATCGGCTCGGTGCCGGCGGTCTTGGCTCTCTGGTTCACTTCCGCGATGAGGCGCTCTGCGCGCGCCCAGAATTGCCGGTCCCACGGCTCCCACTGGCTGGTGCTGCCGGCGGGCTTCGCGTGGATGACGAAAGTATCCGCGATCCTTCCGATGTGCTCCCCGTGACTTGTGAAGCAGACGCCACTGCCAGGGTTCTGCGCCGCGCCGACCTGCGGCCAGCTCGCCGTGAGGCAGACGACCAGGCTCGCGAAGAACGCGCTTGTCCTGGCCGACGGCGGCGTTCGGTGCGTCATCACACGGGTCGATCGCCCTTCTGAACCTTGAGCGTGCGGTTGTCGGCGGCGGGCAGCATGCGCGCAGGATCGCGCGTGACGATGCAGTCGAGCACGGTCGGTGTCGATGTGTTCTCGAGGCCCTCGCGGATTGCGGCCGAGAGCTTCTCGGGATCGGTGACGCGGATGCCGTGGCAGCCGAAGCCGCGCGCGATCGCGGCATAGTCCATCTCGACGAGGTCAGAGGACTGATAGTTGCCCGGCCCGTAAACGGCGTGCTGCAGCGCTTTCACATAGCCTGATGCAGCATTGTTGAAGACGACCGCGACGAAGCTCGCACCGAGGCGCCGCGCCGTCTCAAGTTCGCCCAGGCTCATGTTGAAGCCGCCGTCGCCCGTGAGCGCGATCACGCGGCGCTTCGGCCCCGCGCCAATCTGCGCGCCGATGCCGCCCGGCACGCCATAGCCGATCGAGGCAAAGCCGCGGTCGGGCAGGAAGTGGCGGCCGGCAGCCTTGGTGTCGAACATGAGCCCGCCCCAGTGACCGGCAAAGCCGCCGTCCGCGACGAGAATGCCGTCTGCAGGAATGATGCCGTTGATCTCGTGCATGAGGCGGCCGACGTTGATCGGCACTTCCTTGGATTCGAGACGGTCGGCAGCACCGCGGCGCCATTCGGCCATGCGCTTCGGCAACTCGGCGAGGTAGGCAGCGCGCCTCGCGGCGACAGTCGTCCCCGCGCCGAGCGCGGCGGCGAGATCGAGCAGCGTGAGCCGCGCATCACCCGCGAGCGCCACCGACGTGCGCGTCGTGCGGCCGATCTCCTCGGGGTTGATCTCCACATGGATGATCGGCTTGCCCGGCGGGATGAGTGCGAAGCGTTTGGTCGCGATCTCGCCGAGCTTGCAGCCGACGACGAGCAGGCAGTCCGATGCCGCGATCAGCTCGTTGGCAATGCGATCATAGCGGCCGAAGAGACCAGCGGAGTTCGGATGCGTGCACGCGATCGCGCCCTTGCCGGACATCGTGTGCGCGACGGGAATGCCGTACGTCTCTGAAAAGCTCTGCAGTGCCGCATAGGCTTCCGAGATGTGCACGCCGCCGCCGGCCAGGATCAACGGCCGCTCGGCGCGCGCGAGCATGGCTGCGGCCTTCTCCACTTCCGCGCCATCGGGGCGCGTGCGCCGCGCCTGGGCCTTCAGCGTCGTCTCGTCCACCCAGAAGTCGCTCGCGTCGAAATCATGCTCGGCGTGCGCGACATCCTCCGGCACGTTGATGAGCACGGGGCCCGGCCGCCCGCTCGTCGCCACCGCAAAAGCGCGGCGCACGTGCTCGGGCAGGCGCTTGATCACCTCGACGCGGATGACCTCTTTTACGGCCGGGCGCAAGATCTCGAGCTGGCGCGCCTCCTGCGTCATGTTCTTCGTCGCGTGCTCGCGGTTTGCGTCGCCCGTGATGACGATCATGGGCAGGCCGGCATTGAGGCTCTCGATGAGGCCGGTGACGAGGTTCGTCGCGCCCGGACCGAGCGTGCCATCGCACACGCCGGGGCGGTTCGTGACCTTCGCGTAGGCGTCGGCCGCGAAAGCGCCGGCGCGCTCGTCGTTGATCAGCGCGTGCCGGAGGCCGAGCGCGCGGCAGGCCTCGTAGAAGGGAAGGAGCTGAAAGCCGCCCATGCCGAACATCGGCCCGATGCCGGAGAGCTTGAGCATCTCCGCAAGGGCCTGGCCCCCTGTCATGCGGCGCGTCGAGTTCGGCGTAGGGCTGCTCATGGGAATGCTCTCTGCAGAGTTCGGGAGGCCGAGGATTGCAGACGCGGACGCGCCTTGTCGACCCCGCTCATGGTCAGGCTAGAGCGACGCCGCCAGCATGGCATCGCAGAACTCGGCCGCCGACTGTCCGATCCGGCCGCCGTGACGGGTTGCCGTCTCATTGAGCGCGCTGATGAAGCCGTCATGATAGGTCGAGAGGCCGTCACCGATGCGCGCGGAGAAGGCCGAGACGCACGCCCCCGCGATGCCGCGGGCATCGAGCGCCGGCAGGCGGCCGATCCCGGCGCCGTCAACTCCGATGGCGGCATCATTATAGACGGCCGAGAAGACAGGGACCTTGATCGCCGTTTCAGGCCTGCCGCCGAGCAGGCCGCCGTGGGACGCCGTGACGACGACGGCACCGGCATCTGAGGGCGTCACGAGGCTCGCCGAGTCCATCACGATCACCTTGGCGCCGGGGCGGACATCCGAGGCGATCTCATGACGGGCCTCGTCACCGAGCGGTGGTGCAGGCGCCGGGTTGAGCGCCGCGCCCGCGAGCCGCTCGAGCGCCTCGCGGCAGCTCATGCCGACGGTGAGACCCAAGGCGGAGGCGGGCGCGTTCACGGTCGAAAGAATACCGCGCGCCACGCCATCGCGCCCATCGCCGATGCGGGCGCTGGTGTGGGCGATCGCTGCCCCGGGCACGCGGAGGTCGCCGAGCAGATCGAGGCCGGCGATACCTGCGTGCTCGCGGCCGATGCCGGCATCATTCAGGATGATCGCAGCAATGCCCTTGGCCGCTGCGTAGGCTGCTGCGTACGTGCCGCCGTGCGAGGCCGCATAGACGACGGCGCCGCGATGTGCGGGCGTGAGATGCGTGACGCTGTCGAGGGTGATCATCGCCAGGGGCGAGAGGCTCATGCGCATGGTCCTCGATGCAGCGACGCCCAGGCGCATGGCCTGGGCGTCGAAGTTCTCCCGTCAGGTCGCGGCGCGTCCGGGCGCCGTGAAACCTACTTCGTGGCAGCAGGCGCCGGCGCATCCGTTGCATTGGACGAGTCGACCGGCCGCGGCGGCGGCTCGGGGATCTCACCGCGCATGAGCTTGATGGCGTACTGGAGCTGCGCGTCCTTGTCCGCCTCGGGCGGCACATAGGAGTTCGAGCCCGACTCCTCCTTGCCGTCCTTCGCTGCGTCGCCCTTGAGATGGCCGCGCAGGCTTGCCTCGCCGCGCGGCTTCTCCTTGCTCGCGCGCGCCTTCAGCTCATCGGGCAGCTCCTGCTCGACGACAACGTCGGGATCGATGCCCTTGGCCTGGATCGAGCGGCCCGACGGCGTGTAGTAGCGGGCCGTCGTCAGACGGATGGCACCGTTCTGGCCGAGCGGGATGATCGTCTGCACGGAGCCCTTGCCGAACGAGCGTGTGCCGATCACGAGCGCACGGCTGTGATCCTGCAGCGCACCCGCCACGATCTCGGAAGCCGAGGCGGAGCCGCCGTTGATCAGCACCAGGATGCGCTTGGCATCGGTGATGTCGCCGGGGCGCGCATTCGACCGCTGCGTCTCTTCGAGGTTGCGACCCTTGGTCAGCACGATCGCGCCGCGCTCGAGGAAATCGTCGGCCACGGCGATCGCCTGATCGAGCAAGCCGCCGGGGTTGTTCCTGAGGTCGATGATGTAGCCCTTGAGATTCGGAATCTCTTTCTTCAAGCGCTCCACCGAGGACACGAGATTGGCGTGCGTCTGCTCGTTGAAGGTCGTGATGCGGATGTAGGCGATGTCGCCCTCGGCGCGCGCACGCACGGCATTGATGCGGATGCGATCGCGCACGATGCGCAATTCGATCGGGTCGTCGTTGCCGCGGCGCTGGATGGTGAGCGTGATCGGGGTGCCGACCTTGCCGCGCATCTTCTCGACCGCCTGCTCGAGCGTCAGCCCGACGATCTGCTCGCCGTCGAGATGGGTGATGAGGTCGTTGGCCATGACGCCGGCGCGGGCGGCGGGCGTGTCGTCGATCGGAGCGACGACCTTGACGACGTTGTTCTCCATCGTCACTTCGATACCGAGGCCGCCGAACTCGCCCCGCGTCTGCACCTGCATATCATTGAAGTGCTTGCGGTTGAGGAAGGCGGAGTGGGGATCGAGCGAGCTCAGCATGCCGTTGATGGCGCTCTCGATGAGCTTCGAGTCATCGGGCTTCTCGACATAGTCGGACCGCACGCGCTCGAGGACGTCGCCGAAGAGGTCAAGCTGCTTGTAGATCTCGCTGTTGGCGGACGTCGCCGAGTAGGTCCGGGTGACGTTGACAACCGTTGTCAGGCCGGCCACAGCCGAGAGCGTGACGAATGTCCAGAATGCGTAGTCCGCTTTTCGCTTCATTCTTGCACCCTCTAAGAGCGTACCGCCCACCAGGGGCCGGGGTCGATGGGTCGATTGTCCTTACGGAACTCGACATAGAGAACTGGGGCACTACCTTCGGCCTTTGCCGACTGCGATCGCGGGGCGGCGCTCATGAGCCCGACCGGCTCGCCTGCAAGGACAAATTGCCCGACTTGTACGTCGATCTGAGATAGCCCAGCCAAGAGGACATGATACCCGCCCTCGGCATTTATGATCAAGAGCTGGCCCCACGCGCGAAATGGTCCCGCCCAGAGAACTGAACCATCGCTCGGCGAGCGGACCTGGGCCGAATGGCGGGTCTCCAGCACCACGCCCATGGACTGTGTACCGAACTGCGTTTTATCGCCGAACCCAAGCACGCGTTTGCCTTGGGCCGGCAGCGGGAGCGAGCCCTTGGCATTCTCAAATGGGATCGCCGGCTTCATAGGTCCAGGGGCTAGCGAGGCAAGTTGGCTTGCTGAAGGCAAGAGTTGCGCCATGGCGGGCCCTGCCTTGGCCTCGGCTGGCGCGGGCCCTTCCGGTGCGCCGGGGCCCGCAGGACGGGCTGCTGGCGGCTTTTCGGCCGAGAGCATCGGCGGCGTCGGCTGAAGGCCTGCCGGCACCCCGCCGGCCGTCGGGGGGGCGTCGGCCCGCGGCGTTGCGCCACGGTCACCCGGGCCGGCGTCGAGGCGCGCGATCAGCGTCGTCAGGTCGTCGATGCGCCTTGCGGTATCGGCAGCATGCTTGCGCGCGGCGTCGAGCGCCGGCTGATGCTCGGCGAGCGACTGGCGCCTGCTCTCGATAAGTTGAGCGATGCGTGTTCGCTCGATCTCGTGACGGGCGGTCTCGGCGCGCAGGATCGCGCTCTGGGCTTTGCTGGCTTCCATCACCTTCACGAGCTCACTGAGGCGCCCTGCGAGGATCGTCGCCTGCTCGGCAAGCTCGGGGAAGGCGCGGGCCAGGATCATGGCACTGCGCACCATCTGCAGGGCATCCTCGCGCCGCGTGATCATCACCGGCGGCGGATTGCGCCCCATGCGCTGCATGGCGCCCAGCATCACGGCGATCTTGCCGTGACGCTCGGAAAGCTGGTCGCGGATCTTGTGCTCCTGCTCGGCGAGGGCCGTCTGATGGCGCTCGATCTCGGTGAGCCGGGCTTCGCTGTCGTGGATGATCCGGGCTGTCTCGCGCAGGCTGTCGATCAGCCGTTCGCGCTCGGCCTGGATCTCGGCCATGCTCTTCTCGAGACCCTTCGTGCGCTGGCGGGTGTGGTCGAGCTCGCGCCGGGACTTCTCGAGGCTCTCGCGGGCCTGGCCTGTGCCCTGTGCGAGGGCCGCTGGCAGGGCGCCCGCGAGGACGATCAGGATTGCTGCCGACGCACTGGCGCACCTCAATCCGCGGGCGTACATCGCGCCGCGGGCACGGCAGTGCCGTCCCGTCGCATCGCCCCCCGGCGGTTGTGCGGTATGCTCGACTGTCGCCAAACGTGGCCTCTCGAGTGGCAGGCCCCCTCGATCACGCAGGAGGATCGAATGTCATGCCACCATGATTGCGGCAATAGTTTTGCCACGCAATGGCGCAAGACCCGTTAATGTCCCGCCGGCGCGCGCCCACTTGTACACAGGGAGGCGGCCCGTCGATGCGGCCCACGCCGCGAACACACGCCAAGGAGCGTCCATGAGCACGGCCCTATTTCATATGACGACGCTGGCCGTCCTGGCCGTGTTCGTGGTGCTGCTTCTTGGACTTTGGAACATGATGCGGGGGACGAGCCCCAATACCAGCCAGAAGCTCATGCGCTGGCGCGTAGGCCTGCAGTTCCTTGCGATCCTGATTATTATGGCGTTCTTCCTGCTCAACCGCTGACGGAGGGCGTGGCGCCATGGTTGTTCTGAACAAGATCTACACCCGCACGGGCGACAAGGGGACGACGGCGCTCGGCAGCGGCGAGCGCGTGCGCAAGGACAGTCTGCGCGTCTCGGCCTACGGTACGGTCGATGAGACCAACGCGGTCATCGGCATGGCGAGGGTGCACCTTGCAGGCCTCAGCTTTCCCCTCGACGTCGATGCGATCCTCGGGCGCATCCAGAACGATCTCTTCGACCTCGGCGCAGACCTGTGTCTGCCCGACCGCGGCAAGCCCCTCCCCTATGAGCCGCTCCGTATCGTGCCCGAGCAGGTGGCGCGCCTCGAGAATGAAATCGACGCGATGAACGCGGAGCTGAAGCCCTTGCGCTCGTTCGTGCTGCCGGGGGGGACGGCCGGGGCGGCGGCGCTCCATGTGGCCCGCACCGTCTGCCGGCGGGCCGAGCGCCTCATCGTCGAGCTCGCCGCCGCGCCTGACGAGCCGGTGAGCGAGGCGGCGATCCGCTACCTCAATCGCCTCTCCGACCTTCTCTTCGTCGCGAGCCGCTACGTCAACGATCGCGGCGATCGCGACGTCCTCTGGGTGCCAGGCCAAAACCGCGAGGGCGGCAAAACCTAGTGTGATGATCGAGAAATTCGCTACCTCTCAGAGCAGGGGCCGCGAAACATCCCTGATGCCGGACACCTGAATTCGGCTATTATTCCCGCATTCAATAAGCCGGAATTCAACTGACGTCTGTCCGCCATCGAGGGAGTCTTAGCGCGTGTTCGTGCCTCTCAGAGACGACAACCCATTGCGCGTGATCCGCTGGCAGTGGGTGACGGCAGGCCTGATCGCCACAAATATCGCTGTTTTTCTGCTCCAGCTCACGGCGCCCGGCCAGATCTATGCCGCGAGCTTCGCCGAGATACCCGCCGAGCTGCTCGGCACGGGCGGCGGCGCGGTGCGGGGCCCCAATGTGTTCGCCATTCCCGAGGTGCTGACCCTCATCACCTACCAGTTCCTTCATGGCAGTCCGATGCACCTCATCGGCAACATGCTCTTCCTCTGGGTGTTCGGCGACAATGTCGAGGATGCCATGGGGCACATCCGCTTCCTCGTCTTCTACCTGCTCTGCGGCATTGCCGGCGGTCTGGCGCACGCGGTCATGACGCCCTCCTCGACCATCCCGCTGATCGGCGCTTCGGGTGCCGTCGCCGGCGTCATCACGGCCTATCTCATTCTGCACCCGCGCGTGCGCGTGTGGGTGCTGGCCTTCCGCTTCATTCCGCTCAAGATCACGGCGGCCTGGGCGCTCGGCGCCTGGATCGCGACGCAGTTCGTGATGCTTTTCATCCCCGATGGCAGCCCCGTCGCGTGGTGGGCACACATCGGCGGCATCCTCGCGGGGGCCTTCCTGATCGTGTTCATGCGCCGCCCGGGCGTTCCTCTCTTTGACCAAGGCCCGCGGATGGCGTGACAAGTCCCGCTGCAGTTAGTGGAGTTCATTGTGAAGCAATTCGTGAAAGCGGCGCTCGCGCACACTCCCTATAGAATTGTCAGAGCCAGAGGGGCCAACAGATTTGAGGCCATCGAGAGCTGCCTCCAGCACCTGCGCGAGCATGGCTACGCACCGAAGATCGTCATAGACGGTGGCGCTCATATCGGGTCATTCAGCTCGGCCACGAAGGCGCTCTTTCCGAGCGCCACACACCATCTCATCGAGCCACAACCCGCCTGCTTTGCTCAGCTCGACGCGCTCTGTGCCCGGGAGGGATTTCATCTCCACAAGTGCGCGCTCGGCTCCGAGGTCGGGGAATTGCGGATGGCGGCCGGAGACGAGCCGAGTACCGGGGCGCACATAAGCAATGCGGATACGGGAACCGCGGTCATAGCCGCGAGCACGCTCGATGCGCTCTTTGCCGGCAGTGTCGCAGCGAGCGATCGTGCGCTGCTCAAGCTGGACCTTCAGCGGTACGAGATGCACGCCTTGTCGGGTGCCCGCGAGGTGCTGCCCAGGATCGAAGTCATCCTGAGCGAGGTGTCTTTCTTTCAGCAGGCCTACGAGCCGAAGATCGCCGATCTGGTCTCGTTCCTGGCCGCCAAGAACTTCATTCTCTACGACATTGCCGCACTGTCCGGGCGAACCAGGGACAACCGGCTGAAGCAGGGTGACTTCGTCTTCGTCAGATCCGACAGCCCATTGATGGCGGATGACCGCTGGGCCTGATCCCGCGCTGTGGCGCTTTCGGCCCGAGCATTTGAAGCACAAGGAAAATCATGGTGGGCGGTGAGGGGATCGAACCCCCGACATCTTCGGTGTAAACGAAGCGCTCTACCGCTGAGCTAACCGCCCCCAGACCTTTCGCGCGTACCAGCGTCTAGCGTTCACTGGCCGCTCCTGTAAACCCGTTTTCGCATATGCGAACCGACTGGCATAGCGAACGGTGTTTAAGGGAACCCTCATCGGCACCGAGTAGTTCAAGCAACGTATCCGGCGCCTTCGTGCACCGGACTCCGGAGTGGCGGGTGCGTCACTCTCCGTTTTGATGCCTCCCTGTTGACGCCTGAGCCGCGCTTCGCGCGGCTCCTTTCTGTCGGCGTCAGAGCACCTTGCCGGGATTGAGCAGGCCCTTGGGATCGAGTGCGTCCTTGATCCGGCGCATGAGGTCGAGCTCGACGGGATCCTTGAGACGCGCGAGCTCCGCCCGCTTCATGAAACCAATGCCGTGCTCGGCCGAGATCGAGCCGTCCATGGCCGCGACGACGTCGTGCACGCCCGCCATGATCGTATCCCACTGCGCGAGGAACACCTTGTCGTCCATGCCGACGGGCTTGGCGATATTGTAGTGGATGTTGCCATCGCCGAAGTGGCCGATCGGCAGGGGCCGCGCACCCGGGCAGAGCTTTTCGACGGTGGCTGCTGCGCGCTCCAGGAACTCCGGGATGCGCGCGACCGCGACCGAGATGTCGTGCTTGATGTTGCCGCCTTCGGGCCGCTGTGCCTCGGAGATGGACTCGCGGATGAGCCAGAGATCACGCGCCTGATTGGGCGACTGCGCGATCGCGGCGTCCAGAATGAGCCCTTTCTCGCTCGCGGCGACGAGAATGTCTTCCATCTGCGCCTGTGCGCCGCCGTCCGCCTTCGGCCCCGAGATCTCGAGCAGCACGTACCAGGGATAAGGCGTCGCGAAGGGATCGCGCGTGCCCTTGATGTGCTTGAGCACGATCTCGACCATGAGGCGCGGGATGAACTCGAAGGCCGTGAGCGTCGAGCCCGCGCGCGCCTGTGCCTCGGAAAGCAGCGTCAGCGCATTCTCGATCGAGGGCAGCGTGACCATGGCCGTCGCCATCTCGGCCGGGCGCGGCAGCAGGCGCAGCACCGCCGCCGTGATGATGCCGAGCGTGCCTTCCGAGCCGATGAAGAGATCGCGCAGGTCGTAGCCCGTGTTGTCCTTCTTGAGCGCGCGCAGCCCATTCCACACGCGCCCGTCCGCCAGCACGACTTCGAGGCCCAGCACCTGCTGGCGCGCATTGCCATAGGCGAGCACGCCGACGCCGCCCGCATTCGTGCCGAGATTGCCGCCAATGCGGCAGCTTCCCTGCGAGGGCAGCGCCAGCGGAAAGAGGCGGCCCGCCTTCTCGGCGACGTCCTGGCATTCCTGCAGCGTCAGGCCCGCCTCGACGGTCATGCTCGTGCCCACCGGATCGACATGGCGGACCTTGTTCATGCGCGCGACCGAGACGACGATCTCGCCATGTTGGGGGATCTGGCCGCCCACAAGACCTGTGTTGCCCGCCTGTGGAACCACGGCGAGGTTCAGCTCGTTGGCGAGCGCCATGATGCGGCTCACCTCTTCCGTCGAGCCGGGGCGCAGCACGAGGGCCGAGCGGCCGACGTACTTGTCGCGCAGTTCCTTGAGGTAGGGGAGCTGCTGGTCGGGATCGACGAGGGCGTGCGCTTTCCCGACGATCGCGGCAAAGCGCTCGACGATTTCAGGGGAGAGCAGGCGGGCGCGGTTCGGGGACATCTCGTTCATTGAGGGTCTCGGGCCAAGTCCTAGGGCGTTTCACGAGGCAGTCAGCGCGTCCGGGCAGCCCGGCGCGTTGATACTCCTCAAGTTCTGGATACGGGGAATTGGGCGGCGGGGCCAGCGGGAATGGGCGCGGAGCTGGGGTGGGCGAGGCGCAAGGCTGGGGGGTGTCACAGATCAAGAGAAGCATCCCGAGGCCCGGCATCAAACGGCCCATTGAACCCGGGTAGCTAACTCTGTTTCAGTATGCCAAGCTGCTCCAAATTTAAGGGGTGGTGCTCCGATTGCTGGGGGGAGTAATGGAATGCTTGTCTGGGTCGCCGGAAGAGGTGGCGGCCTGCGTACGCACTATTCAGGCCTGGATTGAATGGGCAAAGCCATTTGTTGGCCTAGTTCTATCTCTTTTCGGATTGGGTGCCCTTGGGGCTGTGGCCGCCCTACTCTGGCACCTTCAAAAGTATCGAGCCGACACAGAGCGTCACGAGCGTGTTGAGGGAGAGCTACAGGCGGCCGTTAAAATGGCCTTCGATAAGCAGCAAGCCGCCGAAGAGCTTGAGAAGCAGGCGCGAGCCGACCTGACAGCGGCCCTGGCTGCCCTTCAGGCTATTCGGGGGCCGGTGGACGAAAAGCTCCAAGCACTGGAAAGGCATAATTCGGAACTCCGCGAGAAGCTCGAATTGCTGAGGGCTCCCCTCGGCAAAGACGATGCCGATTTCTGGGCGAGGCCGGTAGCCGCATGGCCGGCCCAATTCGATAGAAAGGTGCGCGAGAGCATCCCCGTGCTCATGTTCGCCAATCAAAAGGGCGGGGTTGGCAAGACGACGTTGGCCACTAATCTCGCCGCATATTTCTCTCGGGCGGGGGAAAGAGTCCTTGTGGTAGATCTCGACTATCAAGGATCGGCGACGGCACTCCTTTTTGCGCAGGCTGGACGAGGTGGTTTTGATGCTTCTGCGTCGCTAGTCGACAATCTATTTGCCGACAGCTTGAACGATCTGTGGGCCTCCGCCACAATTAAGAGCGCTGCTCCAGGATTAGATTTTGTCCCTTGCTGGTACACATTCCAAAATGTTGAACGGCGCTTGGAGTACAGATGGGGAATGGGCGAGACCGGCGATGATGTGCGGTTTCGCCTAGCAAGGGCTATTCATTCTCCAGACGTACAGGACAACTATGATCGCGTCATCATCGACGCGCCGCCGCGATTTACGACCGGCTTCGTGAACGGAATGTGCGCGAGCACCCACCTGTTTGTTCCGAGTGTGGTCGATCGCTTGTCCGCCGCTGCGGTCGGGACCTTTGCCATACAATTTGCGAAGGTTCGAGGAGCGACAAACCCAGCACTCGATTTTTCAGGCATCATTGGCACGATGACGGCGCATCGCAAACTTAGTCCTCGGGCTGCAAGCCCCATGGAACGAGCCAACGAAGCCGTGCGTGCGGCCCTTGGCTCGTCGCGTGACTATTTTATGCGCGATGCGACTATGTCTCGGACGACCAAGGTGTCGTATTCCACAGATGAAGGTATCGCGTACTTGAAAGACAGCGGCGTCCGCGAAATGTTTGCGGCCATCGGAAGAGAGGTTGCGCGTCGCGCACCCACGGGGAGGGTATCGTATGAAAGCCGCGCAAATGGCGGAGTGCCTGCGCAAGATTGCGCCCCTGCTTGAGGAGAGCGAAGCTGCGAAGCTGACGAACTTTGGAGAAATCGTTAAGCAGGAGGGCGACAAGCCTCTCGGCTCCTTCTGCACGAGGCTGGAGAAGGCGCTCTCTGCTGTGGGTCGTACTCCCTCCGATAGCGGCGCAGCTGAGATGATGAGGCGGATGGGAGAGATTGCCCAGGCTGCCGGGGCAGGGCCACTGTCAAAGGATTTCATCGCTGCTGAGCGCGTTATCAGAGCCCTGGGAGATCTGGAGCCCGCGGAGATACCGGCAGTTGTCTCTAAGGCCCTTGCACCACCACCAAAGAAGCAGCGCCCCCCTAAGCCGGCTCCCATCGAGCCACGGGCTGCAGCCGATCAGCTAACTGCTCTGTCGCAAGACGGCTCGCGCTTTGAGGCATTTCTCAATGAAGTGGCCAAGCTCCCGAAGCTCAAGCTCGCTAAGGTTGCCGAGTACTATTTGGGGTTTCCGCGAACCTATAGCAGCAAGGAAGAAATCACTAAGGCGATTCGCGCTCGCCATCTTCAAGATACAATCGACGCGCGTCGCGCTGCTAGTGGAGCGAAGATCGCGATCTGACGATTTCTCGCTGCCGTAGAGGCGGAGATATTCATCCCAAGTTATTGCGGATGGGATTGGGGGAGCGAGAACGTACTGCCGGCAATCGAAGCGTCACGCGGCACGGCCGACCAAGGCGCCCCCCGGAACCGCCCCGCTGCCCGCCACGTTCGTCGCCGCAAGGCCACGGTCGGCGCGGAAGTGTGCGCGGCAGGGCATGTTGTCGGCCAGCAGTAGCATTTTTCAACTTAATCTCGGGGCTCGGTACGGCGAGGGAGGGGGCGCACATGGCTGATACGGCACGGCCGGCGACGGGCGGATTTTCACGCTTCGTGGATTACCTCCTCGGCCGCAATACGCTGATCGGCATCGCCTCCCTGATGCTGCTGCTGATCTCGGGTTACGCCACCTGGCACGGGATGCGCGACTTCATTATCGGGCTCTCGTCCTCGACGGCGACCGCCGAGCCCGGCAGCCTCTCGATTTCCAACGACGTGCTCGTCGCTGTCATCGTCATCGCGCTCACCTTCCTGATGTGGCTGGCGCTGCGCGAAACCTTCGGCGCGCGCCGCTCCATGCGCGAGCGCATGATCATGCTGCCGCTCTATTTCTTCCTCGCAACGTGGTCGATCGGCTTCGGCTATGGCTTCTGGTGGAGCCTGATCGCCGGTGAAGAAGCGACGCGCACCGGCCTCGCCGGCCTCCAGGAAGACGCACGCGACGCCGGTGGCGTAGTCGCGGCCCGCATTGACGCCGTCCGCGCGGCGCTCGACAATGTCGTGACATGGTCCGAGGGCCAGATGTCGCGCGAACAGGCGAGCGGCGGCAGTTGCGGCGTGCCGTCCGGCGCGGGCCAGGGACCGCTTTACAACGCGCGCCGCAATGTGCGCGACCAGATCATATCCATGCGCGACGGCCTCAACGGCTCGTGGTTCCAGCCCGTGCAGGCGGATCTCGAGCGGCTGCGCAGCAGCGTGGCGACGCTCGAAGGCGCGACGCTCGAGGAGCGCCAGAAGGCTTTCGAGGCGCGCGCGACCGAGATCCGCAGCCGTGCCCGCAGCATCGCCGCGCGCTCCAACGAGTTCGGCAAGTCGACGGCCGGGGAAATGACCGCGATCGCGACGACGGTCTCGGTCGCGCCCGGGCAAGCGGGCTTCTCCTGCTACGATCCGACGCTCGCGCAGCGCCTCGTCCAGGCCGCGCGGCAGGCCGAGCAGCCGGCCGTGCTGAACCTGCGCGAAGCGGCCTTCAACGAGGGCCCTGCCGGCGTCGCGAATGCCATCAAGAACCTGTGGTCGAACATCGGTGCCTACATCTCGAATACCTGGACGCGGTTGGTCTCAGGCGGCGAGGCGTCGCCGGCCCCAGCCGGACAGGTCTCGGGACGCGATTTGATCGCGCTGCTGGCGACCATCGGTGTCGACCTCGGGCTGCTGGCGCTCGCGGCATTCAATCCGCCGGCCGAGGCGCCCGTCCGCCGCTGGGGCGCCGTAGCCCAAGCCGAGATGGCCATCCCGACCCGCGAGGTCGTGCAGCAGCTCAACGCGGCGATCGATACGGCCATTGCCGACGCGCCAAGTGCGGACCGCACATGGATACGCCGCCATTTCATTCACCATCGAGACCGATCGTATCTGGTGATCCCCAATCTCGCGAGCTGCCAGGCCAACATCGAGGAAACCGCGCGCGGGCTCGCCATGAACCAGTTCGCCGGGGTGCTCACGGACCTCGACCTCGTGCGTTGGCCGCGCCACGATAAGTGGTGGGGCCGCAAGCACGAGCTCAAGGAGCTGCTTGCCGAGGAGCGCGAGGGCAGCTTCACCGACCTCACCGAGGTTCGCCAGGAGCGGCTGAAACAGATGGAAGCTGCCGGTGGCGTTGCGCTCGATCCGCAAGAGGCAGAGCGCCGGCGCAAGGCCGAGCCGTTGCGCAATCACGGCCTGTTTTCGAAGGCCGAGGTCGCCCTGCAACTCGCCGGCTGGAGCGACAGGGCCCGCGCCGATATCGAGGTGCTGCCCCTCGTCGAAACGGAAGGTCTGACGCCGCTGCTGATGGTGCTCAATCAGCGGGAAGGTGGTGGGGGACGGAAGGAGACGGAGAAAGGGCCAGTCACGTAGCGTGCGGCCCTACGCCCCCTTCAGCGGCTCGATCCTCGTGACGTCCACCCGCCGCCGGGCTTCGTGCAGGTCGTAGTTGCGCTGGAGGTTCATCCAGTACTCGGGGGCAGTGCTGAAGAAGCGCGCGAGGCGGACTGCAATCTCGGCAGTCATACCCGTCTCGCCCTTCACGAGGTGCACGAGCAAGGCGACAGACAGCTCGGTCCGGGTCGCCAGGGCGCCGGCGCTCATGTTGAGGGGGTCAAGGTAGTGGTCCTTGAGCACGCGCCCCGGATGTGATGGCCCATCGAGGACGATCATCTGCGGTTCCTGCCGAGGTCATTCGCGACCTCAATTCCACGGCGCCGCCGGATCGGGCTGGCACCTCGTACCGGCCATCATGGGGCAGGCTTCTCACAAATCACTGAACGACATGCATAAAATTTGTCGTTCGCAGCCGATTATGCGGTCGCGCAGTCGGAATTTGATCAATTCTGGTGGGCCCGGCAGGACTCGAACCTGCAACCAGGCGGTTATGAGCCGCCAGCTCTAACCATTGAGCTACGAGCCCTCGCTGCCTGAGACATCCCTCGGCCAGCAGCCACGAGGACAAGCGCCGCGCGCCATCGACGTGGCTCAGCTCTCTGATCCTCGGCACTAGACCTTAGGTCTTTCAGCGAAGCGCGCCTCTATAACAGGTTCGGCCTGCTCTTGGCACCCCATGGGCATCCGACGGACGCCCCGCGCGCGGCTGATCCGCCCTCGGCGCATCCAAGCACGCTTTCGCCGTATTGGCCGGGCACAGAGTATCCAGCCGGAAAACCAATGGATCCCCTCATGAAATCCCTCACTTCACTGGCGATCGCGGGCTTCCTCGCGCTCGTCCCCATTCTCGGAGCCGCCCACATGACCAGTGCCGAAGCCCAGGAATTACGCACGGGCCGCTGGGTCATGGTGGCGGGGCATGGCAGTGTCGAGGCCGCGCCCGACAGCGCCGACGTCACAACCGGTGTGCTTACGGATGCCGCGACCGCGCGCGAGGCGCTGACGGCCAACAACGCCGCCATGCGCAAAATCATCGAAGGCCTCAAGGCGGCGGGGATCGACGCCAAGGACATCAAGACCCAGCAGTTCCAGATCCAGCCGCGCTACCGCAACTACAAGGATCGCGGCGCGCAACAGGTTGACGGGTACAGCGTGCGCAATCAGGTCGAGGTGAAAGTGCGCCAGATCGCGCGCCTCGGCGAGATCCTCGATCAGGTCGTGACGCTCGGCGCCAATCAGGCGAGCAGCATCAACTTCATCGTCTCGGATGCCGAGAAGCGCAAGGACGAGGCGCGCAAGAAGGCCGTCGAGAATGCCATGCATCGTGCCCGCCTTCTCGCTGAAGCGGCAGGTGCACGGCTCGGATCGGTCATGACGATCACCGAGGAAGTGATCGGTGCGCCGCGCCCGCCGCGGCCGATGGTGGCGCGCAGCATGGCGGCCGATAGCGTGCCGATCGAGGTCGGCAGCGAGACGCTCAGCGTCCGCGTCGAGATGTCGTTCATGCTCGAAGTCGCGATGTAGTTCCTGGGCAGTTTTCGGTGCCAGATGGCTTCGCGAGTGGGGTCGAGGCCCCCTCGCGCTCCGCGACGCGGTCACTTCAGAGCAGCACCAGCGTCGCCAGCCCGAGGAAGGCAAGGAAGCCGATCACGTCGGTGGTTGTCGTCACGAATGTCGCGGAGGCGACGGCGGGGTCGAAGCCCAGGCGATCGAGCGTGAGCGGCACGAGAATGCCGGCGACGGCGGCCGTGAACAGGTTGATGATCAGCGCAACGGCAATGACGATGCCGAGCGTGCCGATCCCGAACCAGAGGAACACGATCGGTCCGAGGATCGCCGCCAGCGTCAGGCCGTTGATCAGGCCGACTGCGGCCTCGCGGAGAATGATGCGCGTCCGGTTCGCGGGGCCGAGATCCTTGGTTGCGAGCGCGCGCACCGTGACGGCCATGGTCTGCGTGCCGGCATTGCCGCCCATGGAGGCCACGATCGGCATGAGCACGGCCAGCGCCACCATCTGCTCGATGGAGGCGTCGAACTGCTTGATCACCGAGGCTGCGAGTCCGGCCGTGCACAGGTTGATCGCGAGCCACACAATGCGGCTGCGGACGGTGGTGATGACGCTGTCGCCGATGCTCTCGTCGCCGACGCCGGCGAGGCGGCGGAGGTCCTCGTCCGTCTCATCCTCGATGACCTCGACGATGTCGTCGACCGTGACGACGCCGACGAGCCGCTTGTTGGCGTCGACGACGGGCGCCGATTTGAGATCGTAGCGCTCGAACTGGCGCGCCATCTCCTCCTGGTCAAGGGTCGCAGAGACCGTGTGCTGGTCGGCCTCCATGATCTTCTCGACGAGCACCTCGCGCTTTGTCCGCAGGAGTCGCGAGAGGTCGATCGTGCCGATGACGCGGAAGCTCGGATCGACGACGAAGATGTCGGTGAACGTCTCCGGCAGGTCATCGGCCTCGCGCATGTGGTCGATCACGCGGCCGACAGTCCAGAAGGGCGGCACCGCGACGAAGTCCGTCTGCATGAGACGGCCCGCGGTTTCTTCCGGGTATTCGAGGTTGCGCTCGAGCGCGATACGATCGCTCGAGGGCATCTGCGCGAGGACGTCCTCCTGGTCCTCCTTGTCGAGGCTTTCGAGGACGTAGGCGGCATCGTCCGTATCGAGCTCGGTGATGACGCGGGCCAGCACCTCGTTCGGCAGGGCCTCGGCGAGCTGGTCGCGGACGCCCTCCTCGAGCTCCGACATGACCTCGGGATCGAAGTCGTCGCCGAGGATCTGAATGAGCTGGACGCGCTCATCGGGCTCGAGGAGCTCGATGAGGTCGGCGAGATCGGGCGCCCTGAGACCGTGCGTCAGGACGCGCACATTGGCGGCCTGGCCTTCCTGGAGCGCCAGTCTGAGGGCTTCGAGGCGGCGCCCGTTCACTGTCTCCTGGCTATCGCCAGCCTCGGTCTCGGGCGCTTCCTGGCTCATGAACGGTAGCCTCGTGTGACGCTCCGGGTTGCTCTCCGGTCCGAGCGCATAGCATGGTGCGCGTTCGTGCCATAGCGCATGTTGGTCGAGGATGAATGATGTCGCAGCGCCGCCTCGTGTTCGCGAGCTCCCTGGACTACGCGCGCCATACGGGCGGTTACGTGTACAACACGCGGCTGATGCAGGAGCTCGCCGCGCGCGGGTGGGATGTCGTGCCGCTCGATCTGCCGGCGGGCTTTCCGCATCCTGATGCTGCGGCACGGGCGCGATCGGCGGCGCTCCTGGCGGAGCTTCCCGATGGTTCGTTGGTCGCGGCCGACCAGATTTGCCTCTCGCCACTGGCGGATTTGCTCGCGCACGAGGTAGCGCGTTTGCGGCTCGTGATGATCTTCCATCATCCGATCGCGATGGAGGAGGGGCTGCCGTCTGGCGAGCGCGCGCGTTTCATGGCGGCCGAGCGCGCGGCGCTGGCGGCGTGCCGTCTGGTCATTGCGACGTCATCAACGACGGCGGAGACGCTCAGGAGGGACTACGGCGTGCCGGCCGAGCGGATCGTTGTGGCGCTCCCGGGCATTGAGCGGTTCGCCGCGGCGGAGCCATCGCCGGCTGATGTCCTGCGTCTGCTTTCAGTCGGGGCCGTCATTCCGCGCAAGGGCTATCACGATCTCATCGAGGCGTTGGCGGGCCTCGCGGACCTGCCGTGGACGCTCAGCATCGTCGGCGATCACGAGCGGGCGCCGGACTATGTGGCGAAGCTCACCGGGATGATCCGCCATGCGGGGCTTGAAGGCAGGGTGGTGTCCAGGGGCGGAATCGCATCAGCGGAATTGGATGCGGAGTGGCGATCGGCGCATGTGTATGTCGCGGCGTCGCTGCATGAGGGGTATGGCATGGCGGTCGCGGAAGCGATCGCGCGCGGTCTGCCGACCGTGACGACGGGGGCCGATGCGGTTCGCGGCTGGTTGGATCCGGCGGCGGCACTGATTGTGCCGGAGCGGTCACCCGAGGCACTTCGCGTGGCGCTCGCGCGCGTCCTCTCCGAGCCCGCGCTCAGGGCTGGGCTGCGGGCCGCGGCCCTGGCCCAGGCGGCGCGCTTGCCGAGCTGGTCCGATACGGCTGAGGCCGTGGATCGGCGGCTGGCCACCCGTTGAGGGTAAAATCAAAAAAAGACGGGGGTTCGGGGGTGTCCGTCGTGTCGAAGACACGCGCCTCTGGCACGATGCGGGTTACAGGGCGGCAGCCCTGTTCGCGCCGAAGGCGCGATCAGTCACCGGCCGCGATCCGCTTGTCGAGCATGGCTCCGATCTCGCTCTCGCTGTATCCGAGGTCGGTGAGCAGCGTGCGCGTATCGGCGCCGAGAGAAGGCGGCGCACGGTCGGGTCCGGCGTCCACGCCGCGGAAGATCACGGGCTGGCGGAGCGTGCGCACGATGCCGTTCTCGCCCGCAAAGTTCGGCTCGAAGAAACCGACGGCTTTCAGATGCGGATCTTCGAGCAGGCTGTCGGGTGTGTGCACGACACCGCACGGTACATCAGCCTTCTCGAATGCGGCGAGCCATTCCGCGCTCGTGCGACTGCCGAGCGAAGCCGCGATGATACCGTAGAGCTCGTCGGAGCGCTTGGAGCGCTCGGCGTTGTTCGCGAACCAGGGTTCCTTGGTGAGGTCCTCGCGGCCGAGCAGGCTCAGAACGCGCGACCACTGGGTCTGCGTGTACGGGAGCAGTGCAATCCAGCCGTCTTTCGTCGCGAAGGGCTTCCGGTTCTGCGAGAGCGTACGGTGATAGCCCGTCGGTCCGTCAGATGCGAAGCTTGCGCCCATGAGGTGCTCATTGAGCGAGAAGGCGGCCATGGCCTCGAACATGGGCATCTCGACGAGCTGGCCCTCGCCGCCATTGCGCTCGCGATGAAGGAGCGCGGCGAGCACAGCGTACACGACATGGAGCGCGCCGGCTTTGTCGGCGGTGACGGTCGGATGATAGGCCGGCGTGCCGTCGCGGCGGTGCGTGAGGCCCGCAAGGCCCGAGCTTGCCTGGATGATGTCGTCGTAGGCGGGCTTGCCCGAGTAAGGGCCGTCGCTGCCATAGCCGAGCGCGGCGCAGTAGACGAGGCGCGGGTTCAGCGCGTGCACGCTCTCCCAGGAAAAGCCGAGGCGGTCGAGCGCATCCTGGCGCATGTTGTGGACGAGCGCGTCGCCCGTCTTGAGGAGGCGGCGCAGCACCTCCTTGCCCTGCTCCTGCTTGAGATCGAGGGCAAGCGAGCGCTTGTTGCGGTTGTTGTTCACGAAGACCGCGCCGAGGCCCGGCCCCGTGGTCGGCGGCGTGTAGCGGTTCATGTCGCCGTCGACGGTCTCGATCTTGATCACCTCGGCACCGAGGTCGCCGAGGAACTGGGTCGCGAACGGACCTAGCACGATCGTGGTGATGTCGATGATCCGGAGACCGGCGAGCAGCGGGTACATGGAGGCGGGCGTTCCTTCGATCTTGTTTTGGGGCTCGATGCGGAGCATCGGCGTCATGGTTATGACGCACACGGGGCGAAGGCGCCAGAGCATTGCTTTGCAATGCGGAATGCTCCCGGGACAAGGGCGGGTCCGGCGCCGTTCCCCCGGATGTGATTATCGCCTCCTTGGCGGAAGGACTAAAATATCAGGGTGATGCGTAATGCGTAACATGGAGGCTCGTCATGGCTACCTTCGTCATGCTCGCGAACTTCACTGACAAGGGCATTCACAGCGTCAAGGACACCGTCAAACGCGCCGAATCCTTCAAGGAGATCGCCAAGGCCGATGGGGTCACCGTGAAGGAAGTCTATTGGACGCTCGGCCACTACGACGTTGTCATTACAGGAGAGGCCAAGGACGACATGGCGGTCACCGCCCTCGGCCTCAGCCTTGCAAAGGCAGGAAATGTGCGCACGCAAACGCTGCGCGCTTTCGGCCCGAAGGAAATGACCGAGATCCTCGGCAAGCTTAAGTAGCGCAAGCCCGAGCCATTGCGTGGCTTTCGACGGTGCTTATCGGTCGAGCCGATAGGCGCCGACGCGAGGGCTTTCGCTAAAGAAATCTCACCTCGAAGGCCGTCTTCGAATTGCGGTTCATTCCCGCAGCCTCGTAGAAGCGCAGCGTCTCCTCGCGCTTCGAGCCGGTCATCAGCGTGACGCGATAGCAGCCGTGCTCGCGCGCCATCTCGATCGCGCGCTGGACAACCTGCCGGCCAAGTCCTCGTTTCCTGTAGTCGCGATGGGTCACCACATTCTCAATGAGCGCAAAGGGGCGCCCCGATCTCGTGAAGTTCGGGCATACGAACAGGGTGCACGTGCTGGCCGGCACCCCGTCGACCTCGCACAAGAGGATGGTCGCGCCCGGATGATCCAGCACCTTCGACAGCGCGTCCGCTGCTGTGGCTTCTGATGGCCAGGGCGGATCAGCCGGCTGGAGCTGTGCGTAGAGATCATACAAGGCCGTTCGGTCGGCCAGCGTGGCAGTCCTGACAGCGGCGGTCATGGGGCGCCCTCGATGCTGCGGGGATGAGGACCATAGCGGGAGCGACCTATCGAGTCTGCTGTTCGACGGCGGGCGCGAATGGCAGAATGAGCTTCACTTCCTGGGGAGGCGATTTCGGAGACTGGGGCTCATGAGCGCAGCAGCGGACGACGATGTACGGGCCATCGAGGATCTCATCGCCCGGCAGTTTGCCAGCATGAGCTGGAAGACGGGCGCGGCGCCCGACTTGGAGAAGTTCGGCAGCGATTTCCTTCCCGATGCGTCGCTCTTCGCCTCGGCACGGCCCGTGCGCGCGCAATCTGTCGGTCAGTTCGTCGAGCGCATGAAGGGGCTCGTCGGAACGGCGCTCAAGTCCTTCGACGAGCAGGTCATCGGCACGCGGATCCATGTTTTCGGCAATGTCGCAGTTGCGGTCGCGGCGTGCGAAAACACGGAGAATGATGCCGAGGTCAATCGCAACATCGAGATGATGCTGCTCGTCAAAGACGGCGGGCAGTGGAGGATAGCGGCCCAGGCTTGGGACAAGGCGACCGACACGCGGCCGATCCCCGCCGAGCTGTTGGGCCGCCAATAGACTGCAGCCTTCAATCCGGTCCCTTCATCGACCACGACGGTGCCTGCCCGCGCACCTTCTTCCTGAAGAAGAACGACCAGGGATCGGGGAACTGCCCGACGGGGATCTCGATCAGTGCCGGCGCATTGGCCTTGATCGCAGCTTTGAGCGCGGGGCGCAGGGCCTCCGGCGTCGTGACGCGCTCGGTGCGCATTCCGAAGCTCTCGGCGAGCCGCACGAAATCCGGGTTCACCAGATCCGAGGCGACCGTGCGACCTTCGTAGTTGCTCTGCTGGATGCGCTTCACGTTGCCGTAGGCATTGTCGTTGAAGACGAGCGCGACGACGCCGATGTTGTGCGCGACCGCCGTCGCCATCTCCTGCACGCCGAACATGAAGCCGCCATCGCCATGCAGCGCGACGACAGCGCGATCCGGCATGGCGGCTTTGGCGCCAAGCGCTGTCGGATAGCCCCAGCCGAGCGTGCCCTGATAGCCCGTCGAGAGATACGTGCGCGGCTGGTACACCGGATAGAGCAGGCGGCTCGCGTAGCTGATCTGGGTCAGCTCCTCGATGAGGATGCCGTCCTCGGGAAGCTCGGCGCGGATGGCGTCGATCCAAGCTTTCTGCGGCGCGAGGCGGGCGAACTCGCCGTCCATCGTGGCGCGCAGTGCCTTCATCTCGTCGGTTCGGTCGGCGGGCTTGTCGCCCACACGCTCGAGCTCGTTCAGGAGTGCCGCGACGCCCTCGGCCGCATCGGCCACGATCGCGACGTCGGGCGTGCAGGTGCGCCCGATGCGCGTAGGATCGATATCGAGATGGATGATCTTCATCGCATCATCGCGGCCCCAGTCCATCACATGCTGGAGACGCGTGCCGATGCCGATGACGACATCGACGTCCTTCCATAGCGCGTGCCCGGTCGCAAAGCGGTGCATGAAGGGATTGCGCGCGTCCATGACGCCCTGGCCCGTGCGGTAGGCGATGACCGGCGCCTGAATGCGTGCCGAGAGGCGCGTCACCTCCGCGCTCGCATCCTGGGCGCCGCCGCCGACGAGAATGATCGGCCGTTTGGCGCCGGCGAGCACCTTGGCCGCGGCCTTGATGGCGTCGAGGTCGAGCGGCGGCGTCTTGCGCACGGCCGGCGTGTCGTCGAAGGCGACCTCGGCCGCCGAGCGCCACATATTCCAGCCGCATTCGAGGCCGACGGGGCCGGGGACCCCGCTCAGAAGCTGGTCGAAGGCGGCGCGGCTCTTCGCCGCGGCATCCTGCGGTCCTTCGATGTGCCCGGCCCACTTGGTCAGTGTCCGCATGATACCGAGCTGGTCCGGGATCTCGTGCAGGAATCCGATGCCCTTGCCGATGTACTGCTCGTAGATCTGGCCGGAGAGCGCGAGCACGGGGGCGCAGAGCGACTGGGCCGTGGCGAGCGGCGTCGTCGTATTGAGGAAGCCCGGTCCCGGCACCACGCAATAGGCCTGGGGCCTGCCTGTCGCGAGCGCGGCGCCGAGGGCCATATAGGCCGTGGCCTGCTCATGGCGGGTATGGATGGGCCGCAGCGGGTTCCCCGCGCGCACCAGGGCATCGAAAAAATCGTCATTCTGGACCCCGGGGAGGCAATAGAGCGTATCGAGCCCGTTGGCAGCCATGGTCCGAATGGTGACTTCGGCAGCGTTCATCTGTGCAAGATTGGTGGCGGCCATTTTCAGCTCCCGGGAATTGGACTTTTTTCCTGGCTACCCGAAGGGGCAGGGCCTGTCACGGGATTAGAGGGTACGGAAGCCTGTTGCGGCGCACGGCAAGCGCCATGCCAGCGCCATGCTTGATGTGGATAATCGCATCTGCTTCCTGCGATAACCACTAGGATCGGATCGACGAATCGCAGCCGGCTTGGGGAATGATGGCGGATCTGGGAATGAACAGCGCGCGTATTCAGCGCGACAGGCGTGGCGTCGTGAAAGTGGCGTCGTGGATGGTGGCGGGCGCCGTGATGGCGAGCGCCGGCATGGCGTTTGCGCAGCAGACGCCGTCGATTCCGGGACTTGTCGTCACGACTACACCGCCCTCGCAGCCGCGCGAGCCGGTCGCTCCGCTGCGCACGGATCCTGCGCCTCCCAAGGCGGCCAAGCCGAAGCCCGCACCGCGTCCGCGGCGCGAGGCAAGCACGGCACCGGCAACGAGCGGTGAGGCCGGTGGTGGTGCGCCGGGGCGCCGCCAGGGCATCGTCATACTCGTCAATGACGAGCCGATCACAGGCTACGAGATCGAGCAGCGCGCGACGCTCATGGCGGCGGGTGCGGGCGGCGGGCAGGATATGCGCGCCCGGGCCGAGGCGCGTTGGAAGCAGATCATTCAGGACCCCAAGACCAACGAGCGTTTCCAGCAGTACTTGCGCGAGAAGCAGCCGCGCAGCAGGGACGAAGCCGTCGCACTCCAGAAGCAGTACATCGGCGACATGCAGCGCAACATGCTGGAGCAGCTCCGCCGCGAGGCGCGCGTGGGAAGCATCCAAAAATTCCGCACCCAGGCGCAGGAAGAGTTGATCGACGAGAAGCTGAAGATCCAGGAGGGCAAGCGCAACAGCATTGCCATCAGCGAGGATGACGTCAATCGCGCCTTCGTGGACATGGCGCAGCGGAACAAGATCACCGAGGCGCAGTTTACCGAGCAGCTCAAGTCGCAGGGCATCGACCCGGCGACGATCAAGGCGCGCACGCGTGCCGCCCTCTACTGGCGCGACGTCGTCCGGCGCAAGTACGGCCACCAGATCAACATCAACGATCGCGACATCGACCGCTTCGTCGAACAGTCCGGCGGAGACAAGGGCGCGCCCGCGGTCGAAATGCAGCTTCACAAGATCACGCTCGCGGTGCCGGGCGTCATCGACCAGTCCGCGCTTGCCCGCCGCCTCTCCGAAGCCGAGCAACTGCGCAAGCGCTTCCGCGGCTGCCGCAATACGCAGGAGTTGGTTAAGGGCCTGCCCGACGCCCGCTTCGAGAGCCTCGCCAATCAGGCGGCTTCCAGCATTGGCGAGCCGACCCGCAGCCTCCTTCTGAATGCCAAGGACGGCGAGATGGTGCCGCCCACCCTTGCCAGCACCGGCGTCGAGCTATATGCCGTCTGCGGGCGCAAGACCGTCAAGGTGGACGAGGAAAAGCGCCTCAAGGCTCAGGCCGAGCTGACGATGCGCGAGTTCGACGTCGTGTCGCGCCGCCATCTGAGGGATCTTCGCGCCGAAGCCTTGATCGAGAAGCGCTGATCCGGCGGATCAGGACGGTCGGGAGCTAAGGCCTTGGCGAGCGAAGTGGGGCGTGCGGCGGGCTCGCGTCGCCCGCTGGCGCTGACGATGGGCGATCCGGCCGGCATCGGCCTCGACATCACGCTTCTCGCCTGGCGTGACCGGGCCAAGAACGGCCTTCCTCCTTTCGTACTCTATGCCGATCCGACGTCCGTCGCCGAGCGCGCCCGCACGCTCGGCCTTGCCGTTGATCTTGCCGTTTCCGAGGATATCGAGGCTGGACGCAACGCGTTCGCCACTCGTTTGCCGGTGCGACCGGTCCCTCTCGCGGTCCCGGTCGTCGCCGGGCGCACGGAGATGCTCAATGCCGGCGGCATCATTGCGGCGATTGATTTCGCCGTTGCCGATGCGGTTGCCGGCCGCGCATCTGCCGTCGCGACGAACCCCATAGCCAAGAGCACGCTGCTGCGTGCCGGCTTCCATCACCCGGGCCATACCGAGTATCTCGCGGAGCTCGCCGGCCGCCATCATCCGGGCAAACACTGGGTGCCGGTGATGATGCTCGCGTCGGAAATTCTTCGCGTGGTGCCGCTCACGGTTCACGTGCCGATCGCGCGCGTGCCGGGGCTGTTGAGCGTCGAGCGCATCAACGAGACGGTTCGCATCGTGGCCGATGCCATGACCTCGGATTTCGGCATTGCCAACCCGCGCATCGCCGTGACCGGCCTCAATCCGCACGCGGGCGAAGAGGGCACGATCGGCCGTGAAGAAGTGAACGTGATCGAGCCGGCGCTTGCCGCGCTGCGCGCCGAAGGTCTGGCTGTCACGGGCCCGCATTCGGCGGACTCGCTCTTTCATGGTGACGCGCGCAAGCGCTATGACGCCGTCGTCACGATGTACCACGATCAGGCGCTGATCCCGATCAAGACGCTGTCGTTCGAGTCGGCGGTGAACGTCACGCTGGGCCTTCCGTTCGTGCGGACCTCACCCGATCATGGCACGGCATTCGACATTGCGGGGACGGGCACAGCCTCGCCGTCGAGCCTTGTTGCGGCGCTGAAGCTCGCTGCGGACCTGGCCGAGCGCCGCGCTGCGGCTCAGCGCCATGCCTGAGCCCGGCAAGCCGCCCAAGTCCCCTGCAGGCGATGGCCTGCCGCCGCTGCGCGAGGTGATTGCCGCGCTCGAGATCGACGCAAAGAAAAGCCTCGGCCAGAACTTCATCCTCGATCTCAATCTGACGCGGCGGATCGCGCGTCTTGCCGCGCCGCTCGACGCGACGACGGCCGTCGAGATCGGCCCCGGCCCCGGCGGGCTGACACGCGGGCTGCTCATGGAGGGTGCGCGCCGTGTTATCGCCGTCGAGCGCGATCAGCGCTGTGCGCCGGCGCTCGCGCAGATTGGCGAGGCCTATCCGGGGCGGCTTGCCGTCCACCTCGGCGATGCGCTCGATGTGCAATGGCCGGCGCTGCTGCCGCCGGATGCCGGCCGCACGGTGATCATCGCGAACCTCCCCTATAACGTCGCGACGCGCCTGCTCATCGGCTGGCTCGAAACCGATCCGTGGCCACCCTGGTGGGAGCGCATGGTGCTCATGTTCCAGAAGGAAGTAGCCGAGCGGATCGTCGCGCAGCCGGGCACCAAGGCCTATGGCCGTCTTGCGGTCATCTCGCAGTGGCGCACGACGCCGCGCATCGCGCTGACGCTCGGTCCAGAGGCCTTCACGCCGCCGCCGAAGGTGGCTTCCGCCGTCGTGAGCTTCCTGCCGCGCGCGCAACCCATGCCCGAATGCTCGGTAAAGTGGCTCGGCCGCGTGACGGCAGCGGCGTTCGGCCAGCGGCGCAAGATGCTGCGCCAGAGCTTGAAGACGCTCGTCTCTGATCCACTGCCGCTGCTCGAAGCGGCGGGCGTCGCGCCGGAGCTGCGCGCCGAGCAGCTCGACGTCGCAACCTTCGCGCGGCTGGCGCACGTGGCGGAACACCTCGGATCGTCGAGATAGACGCGCTCAGTCGCGGCCCGGGTCGTAGCGATTGCGCTGGCGCCATTCGGCCATGAAGTAGGAGAGGGACTCGTCCACGTTCTCCGGCATCACGATGCGGATCGTGACGAGCTGATCGCCGACGGATCCATCCGTCGCACTGCGCACGCCTTTGCCCTTGAGGCGGAAAATGCGCCCGGAACTCGTGCTCTTGGGAATCTGTAGCGCGACGCGCCCCGAGATGGTCGCGACCTCGATCTTTCCGCCGAGCACAGCCTCGTCGATGGTGATCGGCAGCTCGAGCAGGATGTCGTTGCCGATCCGCTTGAACTTCGCATGCGGGCGGATGTGGATCTCGACGAGCGCATCGCCGTTCTCGCCGCCGCGCAGGCCCGGTGCGCCCTTGCCCTTGAGCCGCAGCACCTGCCCGTCGCTGACGCCCTCCGGCACGGTCAGGTCGAGCGTGCCGCCCTCCGGCATGGTGACGCGCTTCTTGGCGCCGCCAACGGCTTCCATGAAGTCCACTTCGAGCGTGTAGCGCACGTCCTGGCCCCGCAGGCTGAAGCCGGGACCGCGCGTGCCGCGGGCACCGAAGAGATCCGAGAAGATGTCCGTGACGCCGGTATCGCGCCCGCCGAAGCCGTTCGCCCAGCCGCCGCCCGCCCCTGCGCCATTGCGCGCGTACGTGCGCACGGGCTCGCCCTGGGCGTCGATCTCGCCGTCGTCGTAGCGCCGCCGCTTGGTCGCATCGCCGAGAATGTCGTAGGCGGCCGTCACGCGCTTGAAGCGTTCGCTCGCGGCCGGATCATCCGGGCGCACGTCGGGATGCAGCTCCTTGGCGAGCCGACGATAGGCCCGCCGGATCTCGTCATCCTGCGCACCCCTGGCTATGCCCAGAACCGTATAGAGGTCATCCGACATGAGGACCGCGTGTCAGCCCGTTTTAAACCCGGCACCAAAAGAAAACGCCCACTGCCGTCACGGCCAGAGAGCGCGATTCGTGCTGCCGATGGAACTGCCGTATCCTCCCATCTGCAACAAAGAATATCTAGCGCGGGATTTCGGCAACTTCGCGCCAATCCACACCCGTGCCTGAGAATCGCCGAGCCGTCGCCCATTCGCGACGAGCACCGCTAGCGCATTGTCAGGAATAGCGAATCTCGGGTCGCTGATCGACCAGTTGGGCGAGCACCTCGAAGCGGCGGCGCAATCGCTCCCCATCGAGGTCGCGATGGGTCGGCGGCAGGGTCAGGACGAGCTTGCCGCCTTCGTACGTGAGCGGGGTCTCGTCGATGATGCCGGGCCGGCCGATCGAGAGCATGTGCGCCGAGCGGATGGCCGCGCCGAGAATGCGGGCGCGCTTCAGTGTGCGCCGCGAGACGAGGGATTTGAGGGCCGTCGGCAGCTCGTCCTCGGCGCCCGAGACGCGCCCCGTGCCGACATGGCGGAAATAGACGGTAAGCGCGAGGAAGATGCGGCCCTCGTGATCGATCCCGCCGAGGCCGGCATGGGCGACGATGTTCAGGCTCTGCTCGCCGCGATGGTCGGGATGCGCCCGCCAGCCGACGTCCGAGAGCAGGCACGCGGCGTGCCGCAGGCGCTGCTCCTCGGCGCTCTCGCGCGGCCCCGGCTCGCTGAAGACGGCGTCCGTCCAGGTGCACAGCTCGCGGGCATGGGCGAGCGAGCGCGAGTGCAGGCGCGCATGGTCCTCGCAATAGGCGAGCAGTGGATCGCGCTCGCGTTCTGCGGGTGAAAGCAGGCTGAACACCAGTCCTTCGCGCACGCCGAACACCGAGAAGACCACTTCCTTGGGCTTCATGCGCCTCAGCAGCCGCTCGAGCACCAGCGCGCCGTAGGGCAGCACCTCGCGGCGTGGCCGTGCGATGTCCTCGATGCCGCGGATATCGGCGATCTTCTTCGCCCGGCGGATGCTGTCGCAGAAGTCGATGCAGGCGCGGCTCTCGATGCTGTAGCCGTGCATGACGCGCAATGGATACTTGCGCAGGTCCATGTGCAGGCGGGCGAGCGAGCGCCAGGTGCCGCCGACGGCGTAGAACGTGCGGCCTTCGCCAGCCGAGAGCCAGGGCAACTCGGCGAGGCTCGTATCGACGATCTCGATGGCCTTGTCGAGCTTGTTGCCCGAAGTATCGATCAGTCTCAATCCGCCGAGCGGCAAGGTCGCTGAAGCCGTCGATTTGGCGCTCGCAACGTCGATCAGCTCGAGGCTGCCGCCGCCAAGGTCGCCGGCAATGCCGTTGGCATTGGGAATGCCCATGAGCGTGCCCATGGCGGCAAGCTCGGCCTCGCGTGCGCCGGAGAGCACGGCAATGCGGGCGCCGATGGCCTCCTCACCGCGCGCAATGAACTCGGGGCCGTTCGCAGCCTCGCGTACGGCGGCTGTCGCGATGACGCGCACGTTCTTGACGCTGAGCACACGATTGATCGCATGAAAGCGGCGCAGTGCCTCGATGGCGCGCTCGACGGCGTCGGCATCGAGCTTGCCGGTCGAGGCAACGGTACGGCCGAGGCCGCACAGAACCTTCTCGTTGAAGAGCGGCGCGGGGCTGCGAATGGCCCCCTCGTAGACGACGAGGCGCACCGAGTTGGACCCGATGTCGACCACCGAGATTGGCTCGAGCTCGTCGAGCCCCACCGGCCGGTCGTCTCTGCTCCACGGAAATTTCACTGCCGGCCGCTCTCGTCCCTGTCCTCGAGCTTGAAGCGCGGCGGCGAATGGCTCTTCAGCGACTGACCGCGCCCCGACAGGCTCGGGTTGAACATGAAGTATTCATGCGCGTTGAACGGCTTCTCGCCCTCATCGGGCACGATCCGCCGGCTTGATCCATCGGAGAGAACCAGCCAGCTCTGCTGGTTGTCTTTCAGGTTCGCCGTCATGATCTGATCGAGGATCTGCGCATGCACCGTCGGATTCGTCACCGGTACCATAGCCTCGACGCGCCGGTCGAGGTTGCGCGGCATCATGTCCGCGGAGCTGATATACACAATCGCCTTCGGATGCGGGAGCCCGTGTCCACCGCCAAAGCAGTAAATGCGGCCGTGCTCCAGGAAACGCCCGATGATGCTTTTGACGCGGATGTTCTCGGACATGCCGGGAATACCGGGTCTGAGGCAGCAGATGCCGCGTACGACGAGGTCGATTTCCACGCCGGCATTGGAAGCCTCGTAGAGCGCCTCGATGATCTGTGTATCGACAAGCGCGTTCATTTTCATCCAGATGGCCGCCGGCTGGCCTGCACGTGCGTGCTCGGTCTCGCCGCGGATGCTCTCCAGAATGCGCTTTCGGATGCCGAACGGGCTCGCCGCCATGGTCTCGAGCTCGGCCTGCTCGCCATAGCCGGTCACGAAGTTGAGAATGCGGTTCACATCGCGCGCGATCGCGGCATCGGCCGTGAAGAAGGAGAGGTCGGTGTAGATGCGCGCCGTCTGCGGGTGGTAGTTGCCCGTTCCGATATGGCAGTAGGAGACGAGCTCGGAGCCTTCCTTGCGCACGATCATGCCGAGCTTGGCGTGCGTCTTGAGCTCGATGAAGCCATAGACCACATGCACGCCCGAGCTCTCGAGATCGCGCGCAAGGCGGATGTTGGCGGCTTCATCAAAGCGCGCTTTGAGCTCGATCACTGCCGTCACGGACTTGCCGAGCTCGGCCGCCTCCTTGAGAGCGCGGACAATGGGGCTGTCCTTCGACGTGCGATAGAGCGTCCACTTGATGGCGAGCACGTCCGGATCGGCACCTGCCTGGCGCAGGAACTGCACGACGACGTCGAAGGCCTCGTAGGGATGATGAACGACGATGTCCTTCGCCTTGATCGCCGCGAAGCAGTCGCCGTTGTACTCGCGAATGCGCTCGGGAAAGCGGATGTTGAAGGGCGGGAAGACGAGATCCGGCCTGTTGTCGACGATGAGTTGCGACGTGTCGCCGAGACCGAGCAGGCCCTCCTGAACGTAGGTGTCGGCCTCGCCGACCTTGAGCTGCTCGACGACGAAGGTGCGCAGCTCCTGCGGCATGGAGGCGTCGATCTCGAGGCGGATCACGGAGCCGCGGCGACGCCTCTTCAGCGCGCTCTCGAACGAGCGCACGAGATCTTCGGCCTCTTCCTCGACCTCGATGTCGCTGTCGCGCAGAATGCGGAAGGCGCCCTGCCGCTTGACCGCGTAGCCGGGAAAGAGGAGCGAGGCGAAGTGGCCGATCAGCGTCTCGATGCGCATGAAGCGGATCGCGTTCGGATCCTCACCGGCAGGTAGCTGCAGGAAGCGGTCGACCGGCGCCGGGATCGGCATCAGCGCGTGCATGGCCTCGCCGCCCTTCTTCTTGGCGAGCTCGAGGCCGAGCGTGAAACCGCGGTTGGGAATGAAGGGGAAGGGATGCGCGGGATCGACCGCGATCGGCGTCAGCACCGGGAAGAGGTGCGTCATGAAATGGCTCTCGAGCCAGGTCCGCTCGGCTTCGGTGAGCTGGTCCGGCGAGACGATGGAGATGCCGACTTCGGACATCTCGCGGCTCAGCTCGTTCCAGCAGGCCTGCTGTTCGGCCGAGAGACCCGCCACGAACTTGTTGATGGCATCGAGCTGCTGGGCCGGCGTCAGGCCGTCATTGCTGAGGTTCGTGACCTTGGCCTTGACCTGCCCATGCAAGCCCGCGACGCGGACCATGTAGAATTCATCGAGGTTCGAGGCCGAGATCGACAGGAAGCGCAGCCGCTCGAGAACCGGGTGGCGGCGGTTGCGGGCTTCGTCGAGCACGCGGGTGTTGAATTGCAGCCAGGAGAGCTCGCGATTGTAATAGCGCGCAGGGCCCTGCGGCACCTCCACGGGGGCCTCCGGCACGCCTGCTTCGACCTTCGCGCGCGACCGCGCCTTGCTGCCCGACACAGCTCTCTCCCTTGCCGCATGGCCAATGTCCGGTAAGCCGGCCGAAGGGATTATACCTGCCATTGCTTCACGACATTCAAATGTCTCTTAATAACCGTCGTTCAGTGGCTTTTTTAGCCCTTTCAGCGGCTCTCAGCTCCGCCAGAGCCTCGGCTGCCAGGGCCCTGGTGACCGGCTGGCGCCGCGCCAGGGACAGCCGGTCGATGGCCTCGACGAGCGAGGCTGCCGCCGCAAAGGAGCGGTCCAGCTCGCGGGCCAGATAGTGCACGACCGTCGGCGCCACCGTGATCTGACGGTCGGAAAGGAGCTTCACCAGCACCGCCGTCAGCAGGGTCTGATCCGGGGGGCCGATCTCGGTCATGGCCAGCGCCCTGAGGCGTGACCGTAAATCCGGGAGGGCGATCGTAAGTTCCCCTGCTGGTGCGCGCGAGGTGAGCAGCAGGGATGTGCGCTGCTCGCGTGCGAGGTTCAGGAGATGGAAAAGCGCCTTCTCCGAGCGGATGCCGCGATCTATGTCCTCGACGACAACGGCCGAACGGACCATCAGCTCCGGTACGTGCACCTCGTCGAGTACCGCGGCGTCGAGCACGGCAGCCTCGGATCGGAGCTGCCAGACATGGGCGAGATGGCTCTTGCCGCTCTGCGCCGGTCCGACGACGAGGGCCGAGGACATGGACCAGTCCGGCCAGCGGTCGACGAGATCGACGGCGGCCGCGTTGGACGGCCCGACGAGAAAGTCCTCCGCGCCGAGGGCCGGTCGTGCGCCCCAGTCGAAAACGAACTGCTCTCGTGTCCGGCTCATGGTGCCGGCCCTCCCGCACCCGGCGTGCCGCGATAGATCTCGCTGTCGAGATAGAGACGCAGCGCAAAGCGCACGAGCACCGCGATCGCGGCCGCTACCGGCACGGCAATGAGGACACCGACAAGGCCGAGCAGCGCTCCGAACGCGAGCACCGAGAAGATCAGCCAAACGGGGTGCAGGCCGACGCGCGGCCCGACGATGCGTGGCGAGAGAATTGCCGCATCGATTGCGGCCGTCACGGCGAACAGCGCCACCACCTTCGCCAGCAGCGTGACATCGGGCCAACCTTGGGCGACTGCGACGATGCCCGCCAGAATGAGCCCCAAGGCCCAGCCGATGAACGGCACGAAGCTGATGAGCCCGACCGTCAGACCGATCAGCAGCGCATAGCGCAGCCCGATGAACGAGAGCCCGACGGAGTAGATCACGGCGAGGATCAGGCAAACCGTGCCTTGGCCACGCACGAACGCGGCAACTGCGCCATTGATCTCGGCCGCGAGGGCGCGAATGGTCGGTGCGTGATCGCGCGGCAGCGCCTCGTCGATGCGGGCGACGACGCGTGGCCAGTCCGCAAGCAGGTAGAACGCCACGACCGGCGTGATCAGCACGAGCGAGAGCAGGTTGACGAGGGCAAGCCCGCGATCCCAGACCTGCTGGATGGCCCAGCCGACAGTCGCCGTCCAGCTTTGCGCCATGCCGGACATGCCTCGCTCGAAACTGGCGTAGATGTCATCATAACGCCCCCCGAGCCAGCCGCGCGCGGAGCTCTCGAGCAGCGCGACGAGGCGTTTGAAATCTCCAGGCAGGGACTCGGCGAGCTGGCGGAGCTGGTCGACGACCAACGGCCCGAGCAGAAGGAGAGCGCCGAGCAGGCCCAGGGCCGCGACGATGATGATCAGGGCCGATGCAGCCGTGCGCCCCATGCCGGTGGCGGCGAGACGGTCGGCGAGCGGGCTCAGGAAGAACGCGATGGCCGCGCCGACCACGAACGGCAGCAGGATATCGCTGAGGAGCCATAGCAGCGCCAGTGCGAGCGCTCCTGCAACCAGCCAGAACACGAGGTGACGGCCGGGGCGGACGGCGGTGCGCGGTGCGCTATTGTCCTCGTTCAACACCTGGAATCCCCTTCCAAGCCATTGCACCGGCGCGCCAGTGCAGACCATGCGAATGTGCCGCCACGCTAGTGTCCAGGTTCCGAAGTTTGCCCCACCTCGATGCTGGCGTACGGAGCGAACTTCGAAATCAAAAGGGACACTAGAAACATAATCTTGCTCGTGTGATTCAGATCGAGAAATTCGCTCCATACTGTGCCGCGATATGTGGCGAATTTCTCGATCATCACGCTAGCTCATGACATGCGAATGTGCCGTTCTCCCGGCATCCGCCGATCAAGTGTCGGCATCATTCACCGCTGCCGGCAAGATGCGCGACCCAGGCGCGCACATAGACGGCGAGCGAGGAGGCCGTCAGCACGGCCGTCATCCAGATGAGCACGGTCCTGAGCACGTCGAGCTCGAGATCGAAGCCCTCATCCGCAAGCACGAGTGCCACGAGCACCAGTTGGCTCAGCGTATTGGCCTTGCTCACGATGTGCGGCTGGATCGCCATCGGCTGACCTATGATCCAGCATAATATGACGCCGAGCACGATCAGAATATCGCGCGAGACGACCGCGATCACCAGCCATGACGGAAGCTCGCCCGCGACGCCGAGCGCCACGTAGATGGATACGACGAGCAGCTTGTCGGCCATCGGGTCGAGATAGGCGCCGAGCTCGGTCTGCATGTTCCAGCGCTTGGCGAGCCAGCCGTCGACCGCGTCGGTGATCCCCGCGAGCACGAACAGCAGAAATGCACCGCGGGTCTGCCCGCTCACGAGCAGCCAGAAAATGATCGGAATAAAGATGACACGGCCGAGCGTGATGAGATTGGGTATTGTCAATTGAATGCCTGCGCTTGCCTCGCCAGGCCTTGGCCGAGACGGGGTCGACACAGCCTTCGGTGGGTTGATCCGAGGCCGTAGATAGCACCTTGCCTAGGGCTCTGCATCTGAGGACTTCCCGAGGGCGGAATTTCCCGTGGCCCGTCAATGGCGGAGCTGGCCCGGTTTGGCTGCTGGCTGCGGCTCGGACTTGCCGCCCGCCCCACCGCGCTTTCGGGCCTCCGAGCCCTCGGGGCCGAACTGATAGACGGCCACCACCTCGTCGCGCAGCGGGCCCGCAATGCGCAGCTTGATGGCCCACGGCCCGTACATGTCGAGCTGGATGTGCGTCTGATACCGGCCCGGCTTGTCGCCCGCCTTGAACTCGAAGGGTGGGACATTGTGGACCATGGGCATCGACGGCATGTCGGCGCCGAGGATGATCGTTGCGCCTTCGAGCGGCGCCCCTGTCCGGGCATTGGCAAGATCGACCGTGCAATCATAGGCGAACTCGGGGCTGGGCAGCGCCTTGCAGGAAAGCGTTGCCCTTGCGCGGTCAGCCGCGAGCGCCGATGTCGTCGTGCCGGCAAGCAAGGCAGCTCCGAGAATGACTTTGCCGATGGACATACGCGCTTTCTCCCGGGGCGTCGGCCCAACTGCGTGGACCTTCGACCTCGGACTCTAGCGCCCAGCCGGGACGGGGACCAGGGTTGTGTACGGCATGGGTTGCTGTCCGCATCCATGTACCTGCAGACTGCCATCGACGAATGGAAGGGCGGGCAACTCGCCTCCCGATTGCAAGGAATGCACATGCGACTGATCGGCATCCTGAGATCCCCCTACGTCCGGCGCACGGCGGTCAGCCTGAACGTCATGGGAATTCCCTTTGAGCTCGATGCCGTACCGGTCTTCGACAAACCCGAGCGCGTGACGCCGCACAATCCGCTGACGCGCGTCCCGGCCCTCGTCCTCGATGATGGCGAAGCGTTGATCGACAGCTCGGTGATCCTCGACTACCTCGACGAGATTGCCGGCGCGGAGAAGCGCCTCGTGCCCGAGCGCGGGGCCGAACGCCGCCACGTTCTGAAGCTCACGACGGTTGCGCTCGGCGCCGTCGACAAGGCCGTATGGTCCGCCTACGAGTACCGCTTTCGGCCGGCGGAGATCGTGCACAAGCCCTGGGTCCGGCACAATGATGCGCAGGTCGTCGCGGGCTTCACGTATCTCGATGCCATCGCGGCCAAGCTCGGCGAGAACGAGTGGATGGCCGGCACGCAACGCATGAGCCAGGCCGATATCACGACGGCCGTCGGCTTCACGTTCGTGCAGATCGTGCGGCCCAATCTCGGACTTGCGGAGAAGGCGCCGAACGTCGCGCGCTTCGCGGCGCGCTGCGAGGCGCTCGGGCCCTTCAAGGCAGCCGCAATTCCGAGCTGAACGCTACACGCTCATCCAACCGGTCGCGGCAATCAGGCCGGCCATGATCGGCACGAGCGCATCATCGATGGCCGCGCCGAGCGTCGCGATTTTTGCGAGGCCCTCGGCCGTGTCCGGCGGTGCCTCGTCGAACTCCATGACGAGATCCTCGATCATGGCGCGGCGCACGCCCGGATGGCTGGTGAAGCCAAAGGCATTGGGCGCCACCTGGAAGAGCGTGGGGCCCCCGCGCTCATCGACCGCGAGCGTTGTCGCATAGCTGGGCGGCACGGGCCGGTCGCGCATGTAGACCACGCTCGGGAAGTGCTCCGGCAGCAGTCCGCCCAGGGCGTCACCGGCCACACGCCGCGCCTCGCCGACCGACAACGTCAGCGGCGCCGCTTCAACGCCGCCATCCGCTGCGAGCGCAAGGATCTGGCTGCCGAGGCCGATGCCGATGACCGGCTTGCCCAGCATGAGGCACGCGCGAGCGAGGCGAACTTCGGTTTCGAGCGTCGGCAACACCGGCCCTGGTGCGCATGTGCCCCACGGGCCGCCGCCGAGCAGGATGAGACCGTCCCCGACGACGGAGGCTTGCGGGATGCTCCCACCCGTCGTGAAAGGACGGAAATAGCCGAAGCGAATGCCGCGCCCTTCGAGATGGTCCTCGATCTGGCCGAGCCACTCGGATTGCGTGTGCTGGATGACCGAGACGTGCTTCATCTTTGATCCGGGATCCGGCGGTGGCACAACTTCTGGATGGCTATCGACGTTGTCAGTTCATAGTCACGCGAGTGTGGCAGAACCATCCCAGTCTAACAGCATCGCGATATTTCTGCATCGCCGGCTGTTGCTGATGACCCACGTTGGTGCTCGATTTGGCGCGGGTGGGACGCTGGGAGCACGAAAATGCATATTTTGGGGAAGGTGGCGATTTCAGCCGCCGTTTTGACGTTGATGGCAGGCTGTGCGTCGACAGCCGACAATATTGGTCCTCAGTATGTTTCTCCACTGCAGTTCAGCAACTATGACTGCGGTCAGCTTTCGCTCGAAGCACAGCGGATTTCGTCGCGCGTCGCGCACCTGTCCGGCGTCCAGGATCAGAAGGCGACGAACGACGCCATCGCGACCGGCGTGGCGCTCGTGATATTCTGGCCAGCAGCCTTCCTTGTCGGCGGTAATGACCAGAACTCCGCCGAGCTGGCTCGCCTCAAAGGTGAGTTCGAGACCATCGAGCAGGTCGCCATACAGAAGAAGTGCGGTTTTGATTTCCGACGCCAGGCATCCATCCAGACGGCTTCCACCGATCGAAAGCCACGCGCCGAAAAGCCGAAGGCATGGTCGGACTGAGCTGACGATCTCACTCGTCGTCGCCGTGGCGGAGAACGGCGTCATCGGGCGCGACGGTTCGCTGCCGTGGCGCGTGCCGTCCGATCTGAAGATCTTTCGCCGGCTCACCATGGGCAAGCCCGTGATCATGGGGCGCAAGACCTATGCCTCGATCGGCAAGCCGCTCGAAGGTCGCGACAACATCGTCGTCACGCGCAATGCGGCGTTCAGTGCTGCTGGCATCGAGCGTGCAGGCAGCGTGGAGGAGGCGCTCGATCTTGCTCGAGTAAGAGCCGAGGCGCGCGGCGCCGACGAGGTCATGGTGATCGGCGGCGCGGAGGTCTTTGCGGCCGTGCTGCCGCTCGCCGATCGGATTTACCTCACGCGCATTCATGCGCGGCCCGATGGGGATACTGCATTTCCCGAGCTGGATGCTGCTGTTTGGCGCGAAGTTTCCGCCGAGCCGATCGCGCCGGACGCCCGCGATACGGCGCGCGCGACGCTGCACATATACGAGCGGGCCGCCTGATAGCGGCCCGCTCGGTGTTTGCAGTTCGGTTTTCGATCAGCGGCGCTAGCGCTTGACCGATTTCGGCGCGGCCACCGGAGCCTTCGCAGCGACCTGGAGCTGCTGTGCCCGCACCTGAGCTACGAGGTTCGTGTAGGCATCGAAGAAGGCCGCCGAGACGGTCTTGCCGATGTCCGTATTGGAATAGACGCCGCCACCGCCCGCGCCACCCCACGTCGCCCGCGCGACGTCGAAGCCGGCGTCGGCCGTCGAGGCTTTGCCCGTCGCCGCGGCGACCTGGACGCCCGTCTTGCCGTTGGTGAGGTAGATCGCGACCTCGGCTTCCTGCACCTTGACCGCGACCGAACCGGCGAGGGTGCCTGCGTAACCCGGCAGGAGCCCGCCCAGGCCACCGCCGACGCCACCAGCATTCTCGTTCGCCGTGAGCACGTCGGGCGTCAGGAAGTAGTCCGCCTTGACGAGCTCGGGGCGCTTGCCCTTCTTGCTGACCTTGCGCTCTTCCTTGATCTTCTCGAGCGCCTCATTGCGATCGACGACCTGGAAGCAGTTCGACTGCGCAATCATGAGGCGCAGCACCGACGACGGCGCACTGAGCCCTGTCGGCGCCAGCGCCGGGATGTCCTTGTCGACCAATGCGACCGTGCCGAGCGGCTGCTCGCACCGCGGGAGTTGCGCCTTCTTCTGCGGCCGTCCTTCCGTACCTGTGGCGCTTGTCGCGAAGACGTCGCTGCCCATCTCCGTCGATGAGCAGGCCGCCAGCGCAAGGCACGCGCCAACTGCCAATGACCTTAGGAACATAGCCATCTCCCAAACAGCTCAACTTGTCCTGATGCCGCCCGCGAATCGATACAGAAGCGAGTGTGGCCGGACTATCCGCCTGGAAATGAGCACTCGGCAATTGGCCTGTCCAAGGTAAATGGGGATCATTCGCCGGGGAGGCACGGCGGTGAGACGTGACGGCCACAGAAATGATGCGCCTGATCCAAAGCCCCGAGCGAGCCCGAATCAGATGATCTCGTCCTCGTCCATGACGGGCTCTGCAGCGAGATCGGCGGGACGCGCAGGCCGCTGACGCTGGGTCTGACGCTGATGCTCGCGCGCCCAGGCAATGTGGAAGAGCGCGTCGCCCATATTCACGATCGGCAGTGTCGTCGCGCCGATGATGATGCCGCGCACGGGCGCGCGCACTTCCATCTCGCTGTCGTCATAAGGATTGGCGACGCAGCCGAGGAGATCTCCCTCGCTCACGGCCTGGCCGATGCGTCGGGCACTGCGGAACACGCCCCCGTCGGGCGCCCGCACCCACTTCGAGGCATTGGCAAACACGGGGCCGCGCAGCAGTTCCTTGGCCGGCGGTTCGATCTCGCCGCCCGGCAGCTCGATGAGCCCGCGCGCTGCCATGATGCGGCCAATGCCTTCGACGCCGGCCTTGATTGCGAACTCGTCGAAGCGCAGGCCTTCGCCGCCCTCATAGACGAGCACGTCGACGCCTGCTTCGGTGGCAGCCGCCCTGAGTGATCCATCGCGTTCGGGCGAAGCCAGCACGACCTGCACCCCGAAAATCTCGGCGAGCGCACGACAGCCGGGCCGCTCGGAAAAGTCGGCGCGGATCTGCGGCAGGTTCACGCGATGCACCGCCGCGGTGTGGAGGTCGACGCCGAAGTGCGAGCGGCGGATCACCTCGCCGAGCAGGATGTGCGCGAGGCGCGCCGCAAGCGAGCCGGTCGGCGAGCCGGGGAAGGAGCGGTTGAGGTCGCGGCGGTCGGGGAGATAGCGCGAGCGGCCGATGAAACCATAGGCATTCACCACCGGCACGCAGAGGAGCGTGCCGCGCAGCGTGCTCGGATCGACGAAGCGCAACACGCGCCGAATGATCTCGACGCCGTTGAGCTCGTCGCCGTGCACGGCGGCCGACACGAACATGGTCTGGCCGCCTTCACGTCCATGGATGACGTGCACGGGCAGCGTGACGGGCGTGTGGTTCGAAAGCTTGGAGACGGGCAGATCAACGAGCGCGCGGGTGCCTGCCGGCACCTGCTGTCCGCCGATCTCGAAGGGCGCGCGGATGCTCACGGCCGCCTCAGCTCCAGTTGGGCCCTCCGCCGCACATGAGATACCGCGTCGCCGGGAAACCCGTCGCGGTTCTCCGCGTCTCAGGGCTCCTCGTCGCCCTCCGGCACCGGTCCGCCGATGATGCCACTGACGTCGCCGCCGTCCTCTTCCTCGGACTCGAGGAAGGTCTCGTCGTCGTCGTCGCTGATGGCCTCGTCATCGGTTTCGATATCGGCGAGTGTGTCATCGGCCTCGACATCGGGCGTGTCGGTCGGCGCAGCCCCTTCGAACTCGGGCTTCTTGGCGACCGGACGGCGCGTCTTCTCGGCCGCAGCTCCGGCAACCGCGCCAACGGCGGTCGTGGTCATCATTTCATAGATCGTGCCGCAGATCGGGCAGACGATCGGATCGCGATTGAGATCATAAAATCGGGCACCACAGGACGCGCTCTGGCACGTCCGCTTGGTGCCACGCTCAGCTTTCATCGACATGGCTTGGCCTCGCGCCTCAGGGGCGGAACTTCGGGTTTTTTCGGGCCTGCTCATTGCCACGTGCTTTTTGCGGTGTCAAAACCAATTCGCAGTTGCCCGGGAGGCGCATTTTTCCCGGTTTTGGGTGAAACGCCGCTTGCGCCACCGGACCGTGGCGCCTAGTGTCCGCGCCGCCTTGCGGGGACCGGCATGAGGCCGGCCCCGGGACAGGTATGCCCGAATCAAACGAGAGACCCCCTGCCATGGGCTTTTTTGCCGACAGCTTGAACCGGATCCAGCTTTCCCAAACCATGGGGATCTCGGCCAAAGCGCGCGCGCTGGCCGCCGAGGGACGCGATATTATCGTGCTGAGCCAGGGCGAGCCGGATTTCAATACGCCCGACAACATCAAGGAAGCCGCGATCCGCGCCCTGCGCGAGAACAAAACGCGCTATACGGACATCGACGGCGTTCCCGAGCTCAAAGACGCGATCTGCGGCAAATTCAAGCGCGAGAACGGCCTCGAGTACAACCGCAGCCAGATCTCGGTCAGCACCGGCGGCAAGCAGGTGCTCTACAACGCGCTGCTGGCCACGCTGAACCCCGGCGACGAGGTCGTCATTCCGGCCCCGTACTGGGTGTCCTATGCCGACATCGTGCTGCTCGGCGGCGGCAAGCCGGTCGAGGCCCCCTGCACGCAGGCCCATGGCTTCAAGCTCCAGCCGGACGTGCTCGACAAGGCCATCACGCCGAAGACCAAGTGGTTCATGTTCAATGCGCCGTGCAATCCGACCGGCGCGGCCTACACCCGCGACGAGCTGAAGGCGCTGACAGACGTGCTCATGCGCCATCCGCACGTGTGGGTGCTGACCGACGATATGTACGAGCACCTGATCTTCGACGACCTGAAATTCTACACGATCGCGCAGGTCGAGCCGGGGCTCTACGAGCGTACGCTCACGGTCAACGGCTTCTCCAAGGCCTACTGCATGACAGGCTGGCGCCTCGGCTATGCCGGCGGCCCGAAGCCGCTGATTGACGCCATGCGCAAGCTGCAGTCGCAGTCGACCTCGAACCCCTCGTCCATCTCGCAGTGGGCGGGCATCGAGGCGCTCACCGGCCCGCAGGACTTCATTCCGAAAAACAATGAAGCCTTCCGTGAGCGCCGCGATCTGGTCGTCTCGATGCTGAACCAGGCCAAGGGCATCAAGTGCGCGACGCCGCAGGGTGCGTTCTACGTCTATCCGAGCTGCGAGGGTGCGATCGGCAAGACGACACCGGGCGGCAAGAAGATCAACAATGACGAGGATTTCGTCACCGCACTTCTCGAGGATACGGGGGCGGCCACCGTGCACGGCGCAGCCTTCGCGCTGAGCCCGTTCTTCCGCATCTCCTACGCGAGCTCGCTGGATGTGCTGGAGGATGCCTGCGCCCGCATCCAGCGCTTCTGCGCCAGCCTCAAGTAGCCTGGGCGGCGCCACATTTCAGACGACGGCAGAAGGGCGCGACCACGCGCCCTTTTTGCTGTTACATTTTTGAGTGCATAGTCCCGGCGTTAACCCGATCGGAGTGGAGGTGCCACGCCGACGGGGCCCTGCGTGCTATTGATGCATTGGGTGGGTTCTGGAGGCGATTTCGGTGGCGACACTCTATCCGGTCATTCTGTCCGGGGGCTCCGGCACGAGGCTTTGGCCGCTCTCGCGCGCCATGTACCCGAAGCAGTTCATCCGCTTTTTCGACGACGGCGACCCGAGCTTCCTCGGCGCGACGCTGCGGCGCCTCCTCCCGTCCGAAGGCTTCGCTTCCCCGATCCTTCTCTGCAACAACGACCATCGCTTTCTCGTGCGCGAGGAGCTCGAGCGCGCCGGCATCAAGCCCGAGGCGATCTATCTCGAGCCGGTAGCCCGCAATACTGCGCCGGCGATTGCCGTTGCGGCCCTGGACGTCGCGGCGCGCGATCCCGAGGGCATTCTGGTCGTGATGCCGTCCGACCACGTGATCGATGACAAGGCGGCCTTTGCCGATGCCGTGCGCCGTGCGGGGGCGGTTGCCGCGGCCGGGCGTCTGGTTCTGTTCGGCATCAGGCCGAACATGGCTCATACGGGATATGGCTACATTCGATCTGGCGGCCCGCTGGCGGACGGTGACGCGCGCGTGGTCGAGGCCTTTGTCGAGAAGCCGGATCAGGCGACGGCCGAAGGTTACCTCGCTGCGGGCACGTACCTCTGGAACAGCGGCATTTTCGTTCTGCACGCGCGCACGTTCCTGGATGAGCTGAAGCGCCTCGCGCCCGACATCCTTGCCGCCGCGCGGGGTGCGCTTTCAAAGGCGCGCGAGGATCTGGGCTTCCTGCGCCTCGATGGCAATGCCTTTGCCGCGGCGCCGGCCATCTCGGTCGACTATGCCGTCATGGAGCGCACGCAGAAAGCCGCGGTGCTTCCGATCGACGTCGGCTGGAACGACGTCGGCTCCTGGTCCTCGCTCTGGGAAATCGCCGATCAGGACGACAAGGGCAACTATGCCCGCGGCGCTGCCATCATCGAGGACTCGAGCGGGCTTTACGTGCACAGCGATCGCTCGCTCGTTGCCGCGATCGGCGTCAAGGACCTCGTGATCGTCGATACGCCCGACGCGCTGCTCGTCGCCGACAAGAAGCGCGCGCAGGACGTGTCCAAGATCGTAGCGCGCTTGAAGAGCGAGGGCCGCCGCGAGCACGAGCAGCACGTGCGCAACTACCGGCCCTGGGGCTTCTTCGAGACGCTCAGCATCGGCCCGCGCTTTCAGGTCAAGCTGCTGCACGTAAAGCCGGGCGCCAAGCTCTCCATGCAGCGCCATCATCATCGTTCCGAGCACTGGGTGGTGGTGCACGGCACGGCCAAGGTCGTGATCGGCGATAACGAGCAACTCGTGCGCGAGAACGAGAGCGTCTACATCGTCGCGACGCAATGGCACCGTCTCGAGAACCCGGGCAAGGTGCCGGTCGAGATCATCGAGGTGCAGATCGGCAGCTACCTCGGCGAGGACGACATCGAGCGCACGGACGACATCTACCACCGCGCGGCCGACGAGACGCGCTGAGGGAGAGTTCGGCGCGTCTCAGCTTGAAGTTCCTCCGCTTGGGATCCGAAGCAGGACGAGTGAGGCGTTCCTTGCCCTCTCTGCCACCCGCACCTTCCGCGGCATGGCTTGCAGGACGTGCTGTTGGCGGCGTGCCGAATCCATTCACACCTATAGGATTTTTCCACGGTGGACATTCCACGGATCTTCAACATCACCGAAAGCGCTCACCGCATCCATAATCCG
The DNA here is from genome assembly GCF_900117415.1 of Hyphomicrobium sp. CS1BSMeth3. Classification (GTDB taxonomy): domain Bacteria; phylum Pseudomonadota; class Alphaproteobacteria; order Rhizobiales; family Hyphomicrobiaceae. Next base: position 161,308 of record NZ_FPEI01000002.1, on the reverse strand, counting down.
TTCACACCCGAGAAGCTCGCCACTCTCGGCGCGGCATTGCGCCTGGAACCGGGGACCCGCGTGCTCGACCTCGGCAGCGGTTCGGGCGAGATGCTGTGCACTTGGGCACGCGACTACGGGATCAGTGGCACCGGCATCGACATGAGCCCGTTGTTCACCAATCAGGCGAAACTCCGCGCAGAAGAACTCGGCGTTGCCGATCGGGTCGAGTTCATCCACGGCAATGCTACCGGCTACGTCACCGACGAAAAGGTCGATGTGGCAGCCTGTGTCGGTGCCACATGGATCGGCGGGGGAGTCGTCGGCACCATCGAGCTTCTGGCGGAGAGCCTTCGCACCGGAGGGATCATCCTCGTTGGCGAGCCGTACTGGCGGCAGTCGCCGCCGACAGAAGAGGTCGCCAAGGGATGCCGTGCAGGTGGCATCTCGGACTTTCTCATGCTTCCAGAACTTCTCGCGTCCTTCGGCGACCTCGACTACGACGTCGTGGAAATGGTTCTGGCAGACCAAGATAGCTGGGACAGGTACGAGGCGGCCAAGTGGCTCACCATGCGCCGATGGCTCGAAGCGAATCCCGACGACGACTTTGCGAAAGATGTTCGAGCCGAGCTGATCTCGGCACCCGAACGCTACGCCGCATACACGCGTGAATACCTTGGGTGGGGCGTGTTCGCGCTGATGGCGCGGTGATGTGAGGTAGCTGAATATCCGGCGGATCATCGGCTGCGCCGCGCGACCGCTGGTGTGTCTTTCCTGGTCGGCGAGCCGAAGTCATGACCCCTTCCGACCCGAAGAGGGCCTTGGGCAGAGGTACGATCACCTGCTCAGGACGAGCCCCGCTTCGCGTCGCTCTCCGAGCCCGGATCGTTGGCGGCGACGCGCGATGTCACACTGCCTGTCGCAGGTGCCGCGGCTTCTTTCGATGCCTCCGTCGGGTGGGCGCGGTCCCACTCTCTCTGGAGCTGCTGGAAGCGCCGGTAGCTGTATGGGATCATCGCGAGATAGGCGAGCGTGAGGACGGTCAGCGTGCCGTAGGGATATGTCACGAGCAGTCCGACGAGAGCTGCCGCCGCCGTCATGATCGGAAGTATCAGCTCGCCACGGATGCGCTCACCCATGAGCTTGCCCGAGAAGGTCGGGATCGTTGAGACGAGCAGGAAGGCCATAGTGAGCGTGTAGATCGCAATCACCAGCGGATAGCCGCGCACATCGATCCAGCCGAGGCCGTTGATGTAGAAGGGCAGCAGCACCGTGATGGCGCCGGCAGGGGCCGGCATTCCGGTGAAGTAGTTCGACTGCCACTTGGGCTTGTCCACCTCCAGCATGGAGTTGAAGCGCGCGAGCCGCAGTCCCATGCCGCAGGCAAAGAGCAGCACCGAGATCCAGCCGAAGCCCTTGAGGCCGGAAAGTCCCCACGTGAAGAGCACGATCGCGGGCGCGACGCCGAAGTTGATGAAGTCGGCGAGGCTGTCGAGCTCGGCGCCGAAGCGCGACTGCGCCTTGAGCGCGCGTGCGAGCCGGCCATCGACACCGTCGAGAATAGCGGCGACGACGATGAGGCCGATCGCCAACTCGAAGCGATGCTCGATGGCCATGCGGATTGCCGTCACGCCGGCGCACAGGCTCAGCAGCGTGAAGAAATTCGGCACCAGCATCCGCACGGGGATCTTGCGCTCGCGAAAGAGCAGGCGCCGGCGGCGGCGCACGCCCGGATCCCGGAATGGCTCATCCTCGATCAAGTGGTCGCTCCTATCTCTCCCTCTCCCCGTAAGCACGGGGAGGGGACTGTCTTACTTCCGTCTGGCTTCAGCCGTCATATCCCTCGATGATGACGACGCTGGCGTCGGACGCTTCGTCGCGAATGGCGGCGGCCGCCTTGTACTCCGGGCTGTCATAGCAGGCGCGTGCGACATCGTAGCTCTCGAACTCGATGACGACGTGGCGATCGCCCGTAATCGGGTTTCCGCGGGCCTCGTTCTTGCCGCCGCGCACGATGAACCGCGCATTGTACTTCTTGAAGGCAACGGCGTTTGCCGCGACATAGTCCTTGTAGCGCTCGGGATCACGCACCTTCACGTGGGCAATCCAGTATCCCTTGGCCATGCGCTTCTCTCCGGCTTGAGCTTATGGGCGGGGAGATTAGCCGTCCCAATGGCGAACACAAGGCCGCTGAGGAATGAGCCTCGAAATGCACATCGGCCGGGCACCGAGGCCCGGCCGAGACAAGAAATCAGTGGTTTCGCGCGGGGTACCGGTCAGTTCAAGCGCCCTTCGAGGCCGTAGTCGCGCATCTTGCGGTAGAGCGTCGAGCGGCCGATGTTGAGGCGCTTGGCCACCTCGGTCATGTGCCCGCGGTAGCGGCCGAGCGCGAGGCGGATCATGTCGGCTTCCATGGCCTCGAGCGAGCGGATCTCGCCGCTGTCGTCGATGGCCGGAATGCCGAGCGCGCCCTTGCCGGACTCGCGCACCTCGATGGTGCGCGGGATGCTGTCCTCGGCGCCGAGCAGGGCCGGGCCGGTGTAGGCCGGATGGGGATCGACGTACTCCGGCGCCTCGGGCATCTCGGCGCGGAAGCCTTCGACGTGCGCGGCGATCTGTGGGAACTCGTCTACGGTCAGCTCGGACTTGTCGGCCAGCACCACTGCACGGAAGACAGCATTCTCGAGCTGGCGGACGTTGCCGGGCCAGGCGTAGCTGACGAGCATGTCCATGGCGTCGCTGGTGATCGAGGTGATCCGCTTGCCTTCCTCGGCCGCGAAACGGGCGAGGAAATGGCGCGCGAGCTCGGGCACGTCATCGATGCGCTCGCGCAGCGGTGGCACCACGATCGGGAAGACGTTCAGGCGATAGTAGAGGTCCTCGCGGAACTTGCCTTCCTTGACGAGCTGGATCATGTCGCGGTTCGTCGCCGAGATCAGGCGGAAGTTCACCTTGAGGCTCTTCTTCGAGCCGACCGGATCGATCTCGCCTTCCTGCAGCGCGCGCAGCAGCTTGACCTGGGCATCGAGCGGAAGCTCGCCGACCTCGTCGAGGAAGAGCGTGCCGCCGTCGGCCTCCTGGAACTTGCCGATGCGCTTGTCGACGGCGCCGGTGAACGAGCCCTTCTCATGGCCGAAGAGGATGCTTTCGACCAGATTCTCGGGGATGGCGCCGCAGTTCACGGTGACGAACGGCTTGCCGACGCGCTCGCTCTCGCCCTGGATGGCGCGCGCGATCAGCTCCTTGCCGACGCCGGACTCGCCCTCGATGAGAACGGGGATGTTGGAGGCTGCGGCGCGGCGGCCGAGCGCGATGACCTTGTGCATGACGTCGCCGCGCATGACGAGGTCGTTGAAGGTCAGCGTGCCCTCGACCTTCCTCTTGATGCGCGTGATCTCGCCCTGCAAGGCCTCGATCTTGAGCGCGCTCTTGATGGAGACGTCGAGACGCTCCTGGCTCGCCGGCTTGACGACGAAATCGGCGGCGCCGGCGCGCATCGCACCGATGGCGGCCTCGATCGAGCCGTTAGCGGTCTGCACGATGATCGGCGGGGTGCCGGGCTTCGAGCCGAGGCGCTCGAGCACGGTCATACCGTCGGTGCCGGGCATGACGAGGTCGAGGAGGACGATGGAGATCGAGGGGCCTTCGGGGCCTTCGAGGATCTGGAGGGCGTGCTCGCCGCCCTGTGCGGTGCGGGCGTCGTAGCCCAACCGCTTGATCATTTCTTCAAGGATGCGGCGCTGAGCGGGGTCGTCATCGACGACGAGGACGCGCTTGGACATGAGGCATACTCACGCAACGATACGGGACACGTAGGCCGGTCATCCTGGGTCGTTCGGGGCGCGGCCCAATTTCGAACAGATCCTCAGGAGCGGCTTACTCACGGGGCGAGAGTGCCCGAGCGGGGTAAATGGATCGTTTCGAAACGATCGCTTTTGAATTTTTTCTGAGCGGCCTGGCTCTGCAGGCTGAGGCGCTTGAAATACAACTCGAATCTCAGGCGACGCTAAGCCGAGCCACAATGCCGCGCCGCGTCCGCGCCTTGCCAGTGCCGTGCAAGAATGTTGAGAGACAAGACGGCAAACAGATTCGGAGACCGCTCATGAGCACCAGCGAAGCCGCCCTCGGCCCAATGCCGGAATGGGACCTCCGCGACCTCTATCCAGGGACGGACTCCGCCGAGCTGAAGCGGGATCTCGCCTGGGCAAGCGAGGAGGCGCGCCGCATTCGGGCGGAATATCAGGGCAAGCTCCTCGCCATCGGCAGTGACGGCGCGGCATTGGCGGTGGCCTTGAAGGCCTACGAGAAGCTCGCCGATGTGATCGGCCGTATCGGCTCGTTCGCTGGCCTCCTCTACTACGCTAATACGTCCGACGGCGAGCGCGCCAAGTTCTTCGGCGACATGCAGACGAAGATCACGGCGATCTCGACCGAGCTCGTCTTCTTCGAACTCGAAATGAACCAGATCGATGATGCGGCGATCGCCAAGGCGCTCGCGCATCCCGATCTCGCGCGCTATGCGCCGTGGTTTGCGGACTTGCGCAAGGAAAAGCCTTACCAGCTCGAGGAGCAGCTCGAGCGACTCTTCGTGGAGAAGGCCGCGACCTCGCGGGCGGCCTGGGACCGGCTCTTCAACGAGACCATGGCGGCGCTGCGCTTCGAGGTCGAGGGGGAGGCGAAGCCCCTGAGCCTCGAGCCGACGCTCAACCTGCTCATGCATCCCGAATCCGCGCGGCGGCAGGCCGGTGCCGAGGCGCTGGCGAAGGTCTTCAAGGACAACATCCGCCTCTTCACGCTGATCACCAACACGCTCGCCAAGGACAAGGAGATCTCGGATCGCTGGCGCGGCTACAAGGATGTCGCCGACTCGCGCCACCTCGCGAACCGCGTCGAGCCGGAGGTCGTCGAGGCGCTCGTCAGCGCGGTGCGCGATGCCTATCCGCGCATCTCGCACCGCTACTATGCGATGAAGGCGCGCTGGCTCGGCATGGACAAGCTCGCGCACTGGGATCGCAATGCGCCGCTGCCCGACAAACCCGATCAGGTCTATGCCTGGAAGGACGCCGAGAAGATCGTGCTCGATGCCTACGCCGGCTTCGCGCCGCGCATGGCCGAGATCGCGCTGCCGTTCTTCAACAAGGGCTGGATCGACGCGCCCGTGCGCGAAGGCAAGGCCTCGGGCGCCTTCTCGCATCCGACGACGCCCTCCGCGCATCCCTACATCCTGCTCAACTACCAGGGTAAGCCGCGGGACGTGATGACGCTCGCGCACGAGCTTGGCCATGGCGTGCATCAGGTGCTGGCGGCGCCGCAGGGGGCGCTGCTCGCGCCGACGCCGCTGACGCTCGCTGAGACCGCTTCAGTGTTCGGCGAGATGCTGACCTTCCGCGCTCTTCTCGCGGGGACGACCAATCCGCGCGAGAAGAAGGCACTCATGGCGCAGAAGGTCGAGGACATGATCAACACGGTCGTGCGCCAGATCGCGTTCTATTCTTTCGAGCGCAAGGTGCACGAGGCGCGCCGCGAGGGCGAGCTGACGGCGGACAAGCTCGGCGAGCTATGGATGTCGGTGCAGGGCGAGAGCCTCGGGCCGGCGATCGAGATGAAGCCGGGCTACGAGGTCTTCTGGTCCTACATCCCGCATTTCATTCATTCGCCGTTCTACGTGTACGCGTACGCCTTCGGCGACTGCCTCGTGAACTCTCTCTACGGGCTCTATCAGGAGGCGCATCCGGGTTTCGTCGAGAAGTACTTCGACATGCTCAAGGCGGGCGGCTCGAAGCATCACACGGAGCTGCTGGCGCCGTTCGGCTTGAACGCTGCGGATCCGACTTTCTGGAAGAAGGGCCTCTCGGTCATCGAAGGCATGATCGATGAGCTGGAGAAGATGGATAAGGTGGCTTGAGCGGACGCAGCCGCTCGCCATGAGTGCGCCGTTGTCCCTTCTCCCCGTCCTTACGGGGAGAAGGTTAGGATGAGGGGCGGCGGCATACGCTGACGCTTCAGCAAGCTCCCGCCCCTCACCCCGACCCTCTCCCCGCTTGCGGGGAGAGGGGGAAGTCAGAGCGTCGCGTATGACGCTGCCGAATGCACAATCTCCAAATGACAAAAAGGCGGGGGTTCCGGGGGTGTCCCCCGGACGGGGTGCAGGGGCGGTAGCCCCGCTCGCGCCGAAGGCGCGACGCTAAAGCTTCAACGCTGAGCGCTTCACTTCATAGAGCATGAGTGCTGTCGCGACAGCGAGATTGAGCGAGTCGAGGCGCCCGGCCATCGGGATCTTCACGAGGCGGTTGCAGACGGCAGCCACCTCGTCCGACATGCCCGGACCTTCGCGGCCCATGAGCAGCAGCGTCGGTCCTTTGTAGCCACCATCGCGAAAGTCTGCGGTCGCATCGAGATGCGTGCCGATGCGATCGCCGGGCCAGGTCTTCGCCCAATGGACGAACGCCGCGCGCTCGACCTTCACGAGCGGCACGGCGAACAGCGAGCCCATGGTCGCGCGCACGGCCTCGCGCTGATAGGGATCGCAGCAGTTACCGACCAGGATCACGCCATCGGCGCCGACCGCATCGACCGTCCGGATGATCGTGCCGAGATTGCCGGGATCGCGGATCTCGTCGAGTGCCACCCAGAGCGCCGACTTCGCCAGCGACTTCGTCTCCGGCAGCGCCGCCCAGCGTTGCTCGAACACGCCCATGAGGTTCTGCGGGTTCTCCTTCGCTGCGAGCTTTTCCAGCACCGCGTGCGAGACTTCGAGCCCCTCTGTGCCCTCACGGAGCGCCCAATCAATGAGCTCGCGGTGCGCGCGGCTTTCGCGAGCCTCCGCACCATGAGCGAGGATCTGCGGCCGCCAGCCGTTCTCGCGCGCCGTCATGAGCACGGAGGCGCCCTCGGCAACGAAAAGCCCCGTCTCGCGGCGCGCCTTGCGCATGTCGAGCGAGCGGATGAGCTTGACGCGATCGTTCGTCAGGCTGGTGATGACGCGCGAGGCGGGCGGGCCACGATCAGATCTTGAGGTCATCGCCGCACCAGCGCGTGAAGAGCGATGTCGGCACGGCCCGCGCGCCGCCTTCCTCGCGAATGGCGAGCTCGCCACTTTCGAAGCGGCCGCCCTTTTCAGCCAGCGCCTCGCGACAGAGCTGGTCGAGCATGAGCGCCGAGGCGCGGATCGCGTAGGCCGTCAGGATGAGCGCGCTCCGCGGTCCCGCGAGCAGCGCAGCGCAGTTGCGCAGCATATCCGGCAGGTCGATGAAGAGATCCCACGTTTCATTGTTCGGCCCGCGCCCGAACTTCGGCGGATCGACGAGGATCACGTCGTACTTCTTGCCGCGACGCACCTCGCGCTGCACGAATTTGCGCGCATCCTCCAGCATCCAGCGGACGGGGGCGTCCTTCAGACCCGATGCCGCCTGGTTCTCCCGCGCCCACGTGATCGCCTTCTTCGAGGCATCGACGTGCGTGACCTCGGCGCCGGCATGTGCTGCGAGCAAGGTCGCGGCGCCCGTATAAGCAAAGAGATTGAGCACGCGGGGACGTTCGCTGCCGCTCTGCTGCTTGAGCGCGTCGATCATCCAGCGCCAGTGCGGAAGCTGCTCGGGGAAGATGCCGAGATGGCGGAAGGCACTGAGCCGGCAGCTCAGCGTGACGGCATCTTCGAGCCGAACAGGCCAGCTTTCCGGCACCGGCTTGTTATTCCGCCAGCGCCCGCTCTCTTCATCATCGCTCGCGGAAAACACGGCGTGCGCGCCGGCCCACTGCTTCTCGTCGGCCAGGGGGCGCCAGAGCGCCTGCGGCTCGGGCCGGTCGACGATGATCTTGCCAAAGCGCTCCAGCTTGCGGCCATTGCCGCTGTCGATGAGCCGGTAGTCGGCAAAGCCATTGCTCTCGATGAGGCTCAGGCCCATGGTCGGCGCCGGCTGGCGCGACGCGGTATCGGGGCTGGGGCGGGGCTTGGACATTGTGTTTGCGGTTCCGGCTCTCGCGGCAGACATAGAGGCTCGCCGCCGGGCCCGCAACGCCTGCGGCCCTATGAAATGCGGTCCACTTGCCCCAATTAACGGTAATTGTAGGCCTTGCGCGAGTTGGCTCTTGCTGGATGCATCGTGCATCCGGGGCGGGCAGCGGGATCCGATGCAGGTGCTATGAAAGTCATTGTCACGGGAGGTGCCGGCTTCATTGGCTCGACGCTCTGCCGGCATCTGCTCACGGAGCGGGGCTGGCAGGTGGTGAACGTCGACTGCCTGACGTACGCGGCCAATCTCCGCTCGCTCGATCCCATTGCCAATCGGCCCGGCTACCGCTTCGTCCAGGCTGACATCTGCAATCGCGTGGCCATGGATGCGATCATTGCCGAGGCCGCGCCCGATGCGATCCTGCATCTTGCCGCCGAGAGCCACGTGGACCGCTCGATCGACGGCCCGGCCCGGTTCATCGAGACGAACGTCGTCGGCACCTATACGCTGCTCGAGGCCGCGCGAGCCTATTGGCAGAAGCTGCCAGAGGCGAAGCGCAGCGCTTTCCGCTTTCTGCATTGCTCGACGGACGAGGTGTTCGGCAGCGCGCCGCCCGAAGTCATCTTCGACGAGAGGACACCATACGCGCCCAACTCGCCCTATTCGGCGAGCAAGGCCGCCTCGGATCATCTCGCACGCGCATGGCGCGAGACCTACGGCCTGCCGACGATCACGACGAACTGCTCGAACAACTACGGCCCGTATCAGTTTCCCGAGAAGCTGATCCCGCACATGTTCATCAACGCGCTCGAAGGCGTGCCGCTGCCCGTCTATGGCGATGGCCTCCATCAGCGCGACTGGCTCTTTGTCGATGATCATGTGCGCGGGCTCGTGCTGGCCCTGGAGCGCGGGCGCGTAGGCGAGATCTACGCAATCGGCGGGCGCGCGCCACGAACCAACATCGGGGTCGTGGAGACGCTCTGTGCAACGCTCGACCGGCTGCGCCCGGCAGCACGTCCATATCGCGAGCTGATCACGTTCGTCGCCGATCGGCCCGGCCATGACCGGCGCTACGCGATCGATCCGACGAAGATCGAGACCGAGCTCGGCTGGCGCGCCGAAGAAACCTTCGAGAGCGGGATCGAGCGCACGGTCCGCTGGTATCTCGACAACGAGCGCTGGTGGCGCCCTCTGCGCGAGGGCGTCTACGGCGGCGAGCGGCTAGGCCTCGAGACCGAGAGCTAGAGATCGCTCGTGTTGAACGTGTCGCAATCGCGGATCTGGCCGGACTCGAGACCGCGGCGGAACCAGCGCACCCGCTGCTCCGACGATCCATGCGTGAAGGCCTCGGGCACGACACGGCCTTGCATCTTCTTCTGGATCATGTCGTCGCCGATCGCAGCCGCGGCACGCAGGCCCGCCTCGACGTCGCCCGGCTGCAGCCGCTTCTTGAGCTGATCGTTGACCGAGGCCCACACGCCCGCGAGGCAATCGGCCTGCAGCTCCATGCGGACCTGCAACGCGTTCGCCTGCCGCTCGGGGATGCGCTGCTTGGCTTCCTGCACCTTGCTGGCAATGCCGAGCAGGTTCTGCACGTGATGGCCGACCTCATGCGCGACGACGTAAGCCTGCGCGAAATCGCCAGGCGCGCCGAACCGCCGGTCGAGCTCATTGAAGAAGGAGAGGTCGATGTAGACCTTCTTGTCGAGCGGGCAATAGAACGGGCCCATCTGCGCGACGCCCTGGCCGCACGCCGAATTCGTGCCGCCCGAGAACATCACGAGACGCGGCTCCTCGTACTTGCGGCCAAAGGACTGGAAGACGCGGCCCCAGACATCCTCGGTGTCGGCGAGCACGCGGCGGACGAATTGCGCAGCCTGATCGTCGGGGCGTGCCGAGCGCTGCGCCGGCTGGCCGGGCTGCTGAGGCGTCCCGTCGCGGCTCCCCGGCAGGCCCGGAATGTCGAACGGGTTCGTGCCGCTACCGGGGCGGTCGACGCGCTGGTTCTGCGGCATATCGGGGAAGCTGAAGCCGCCCGGGCTGCCGCCGCGCAGGAGATCGAGCGGATTGAGCCCGAACAGCAGCATGATGGCGCCGATGATCAGCAGCGTCGTGATGCTGAAGCCACCGCCACCGCGGCCCATGGGAATAGGAATCTGGACGCCGCGACCGCCGCCGCCCGGGAAACGGAAGCCACCGCCGCCGCCCTGCCCGCGCCGATCCTCGACGTTGCTGCTCTCGCGATCCTGATCATCGTAGCGCATGACGGTAACTCCTGGCCTCGGTCTCCCGGCGCCGCGAGCCCTTGCCGGCCGAAGGGCCGCCAGTCAAGAACAATTCAGCATACGGGCGAACCCCGAACAAGTGGCGCCGCCCGGTGTCATTTGCAAGACGTCCTTTTTCCGGCCGGCCTTAGTGGCCGGGAATGCGGAAGACGCCACGCTCCTGCTCGTCCAGGCGGCCGACGAGGTCCACCTCCCAGGCGAGATACGCGCGAGCGGCCTCGACGTTGCCATCGTGGCGCTGGTGCGTGTGAAAAACGAAGTCGATCCGAGTGCCGTCGGGTGGATTGTCGGCCGTTGCATTGAGGGCCTGCCCGTCAGCCTTCCAGGCCTTGGCGCCGCCGGCGAGGACGGAGATTTCCCGAACGCCGAGCTCGGCGAGGTCGATGCTCGCGGCCGCCGCGATCTCGGGGCTGTCCGCGATCAGGACCACGGGCTGGGCGATATCTGCGACCGCCTTCGCGATCCGCGGACGCGTGGCCCAGACCGAGCCGGGGATATGGCCATCGCGATAGTCCTGGCTACCTCTTAGATCGAGCGCCACGCTGCCGCCGGACCAGAGCAGGGCCGAGAGCCCCTGCGGGGTGACGGCGTGCAGCTCTCTGGCGCGCGCCTTGAGGAGCTCGGGCCCACGCGGCCGGCGATCCTCCGGCAAGGACGCCGCAATGCTCGGAGCATTGTCGCGATCTTCGAGCACGCAGGCCTCATGACCGAGCTGACGCAGCCACGCCGCCACCATGGGTGCGCGTACACCTTCGCCGTCGGCGAGCACGACGCGTGCGCCTTTGACGCCTATCCACTGGTCCGTCGCCTGCTGGAGCTGGCCACCCGGTGCGTGCACGAAGCCGGGAAGCGGCGCAGCGGCAACTTCCTCGGGTGTGCGCACGTCGAGAAGGTAGGTCGTGCGGCGCGGATCGGCGAGCCAGGCGCGCACATCGGCCGCCGTAACCGCACGCACGCCACAACGAGCAGCGTGCTCGGCGGCGCGAGCGCGGCGCTCGGCGAGCTTCTCCCCGCTGAGCGACGGTTCCGGGTATTTGCGGGAGGCCCCGCGCTCGTTCTCATGGCCGGCGAGGAACCAGCCCTGCGTGCCGTTCTCCAGTGCCACGACCTCGTTCGGCACGCCGAGGTCGATCAGCGTCTGCGCGCCGATGATCGAGCGCGTCCGGCCGGCGCAATTGACGACGATCCGCGTGTTCGGGTCGGGCGCGATGGCGTCGATGCGCAGCGCCAGCTCGCCATTGGGGCAGCTTATTCCGCCCGGAATGTTGAAGCGCTGGTACTCCGCCCAGGTGCGGCCGTCGACGATGACCATGTTGTCGCCGCGCTTCTTCATGGCGACGAGGTCTTCGGCGGTGACGCGCGGCGTATGGCGCTCGAGCTCGACGAGCTCGCCGAACGTCTTGGACGGCAGGTTCACGCCGTCGAAGAGTGTGTAGCCGGCGGCTTTCCAGGCCGGCGCGCCACCTTCCATGATCGCGACGTCGCTGTAGCCGAGGCCCTCGGCCCGGCGCGCGGCACGTTCCGCGACGCCATCACCGTCATCCATCAGCACGATGCGCGCGCTCCGGCGCGGGACCAGGCGCTCGAGGTCGATCTCCAGGCGGCTATACGCCAGCGGCACGGCGAAGAACGGATGCCCGTCGGCGTATTGCCCTGTCTCGCGTACATCGAGGAGAGCGATCTCCTCGCCATCGGAGAGCATTGTCTTTACGGTCCGGGCGGAAATCGCCTTCACCATCGTCTACCTCATGCAATGTCGGGATAGGGGATCGGGCTCACTATAGCAGTCCGCCCCGGTCCGTGTCGCCCGGCGGCGGCAGAGGGCCCTGCCGCAAATGCGCATGACCTGCGCGAAAACGCCCTGTGGCCGCTGCCCCTCGCCCCCGCCTATAAGCAGATGCCGCGGGTGGCCGTCCGTACACGCTCCCAGCGATCGACGAAAAGCTGACGATAGGCTTTGGGGGGCCACGGCATGTCGCGCCCGTTTCTGGTGATGTTCACAGGGCTGCTGCTCGCCCTGAACGCCTTTTCCTGCGACATCACGCTGCCGGCCTTCTGGTCGATGGAGAAGAGCCTCGGGGCGCCCATCGAGCACGTGCAGGCCGTCATCCCCGTGTTTCTGTTCTGCTCCGCCATCGGCCAGCTCGTTTTCGGTCCCGCCTCGGATGCCTACGGGCGCAAACCCGTCATCCTGACGGGTGTCGCCTGCTATATCGCGGGCGCACTGATCGCCGCTGCGGCCGACACGCTGACGGTCGCACTCTACGGCCGCGCGCTGCAGGGCTTCGGCAGTGCCTGCGGCGCCGTGATCGCCCGCGCCCTGCTCCGCGATGTCCACTCGGGCCCCGAGCTTGCCCGCACCATGGCCTTTGCGAGCTCGGTCATCGCACTCGGGCCCATCATCGCGCCGCTGGTCGGCTACGGGCTCGTCGTCATCGGCGAGTGGCGCGGCGTCTTCGTCGGCATGGCCATCTATGGCGCCGGCCTCGCAACCATGACCCTGATGCGTCTTCAGGAGACCAACAAGTCGCCGGATCGGGGGGCCATTGCGCCGGTGCGTCTCGCGAACGCGATCGGCCGCGTGTTCGCCAATCGGCAGTCTCGCTATTTCGTGCTGCTCTCCGGCATCAACTCGTTCGCCATTCTCTCGTATGTCACGAACGCGCCGCGCCTCTACAAGAGCGCGTTCGGCATCGAGGGGCTCGCCTTCACGGCGCTGTTCGCGACGACGGGCGCCGGCATCATCGCCGGCCAGTACATCAATGCGCGCCTCATCAGTCGCCTCGGCGTCATGGCGGCAACGCGCTCCTCGGCGCTCGTGCTCGCCGCGACGGCCATCACGATCGCGCTGCTGAGCCATCTCGGCGTCATCAGTCTGCTCATGTTCGCCGCGCTCATGCTGATCTACAACGCGGCGTTCCTCGTCGTGATGTCGAACGCCGTGAGCCTCGTCATCGACCCGCACCGCGAGATCGCCGGCGTCGCGTCCTCGACCATCGGCTTCGTCTCCCAGCTCGCCTCGAGCCTGCTCGTGTTTGCGACCCTGCCCCTCTTCCACGGCCGGCTGCTGCCGTGGTCGCTTGGCATGGTGGTTGTGACCGTCATTGTCGCGGCCGCGATCATGGCCTACCGGCCGCGCACGGAACATTAGCGCGCCAGCTTGAAAATATTGTGCGTCGCATCAATATGTTGGTGCGACGGACGGCCTATCGACAGCGGCGACGACTCAGTTCAAAATTGTGAATGCAGGTTGGCGTAAGATCGTTCGGACGGTCCGCCCGCGCGCTGGGCGGCGCAAACGGGAAGGTCGAGCACATGGACGCTGCTGCAATCGTTGTCATGCTTGTCGTTGGTGCCATCGCGGGCTGGCTCGCCAGCCTCGTCGTCGGCGGCCCTTGGGGTCTCCTCGGCTACATCGTTGCCGGTGTCATCGGCGGTGTGGTCGGTGGATGGCTCCTGAACATGGCCAAGTTGAACATCAATCTGGGGCATCCCATCGTCAATCAGATCGTCACAGCCGCGATCGGTGCCATCGTGGTCATCCTGATTGCGCGCCTCATACGATAGCAACTGGCTGACAGATCGTGTATTTTCTGGGCGGGCGCCGATGAGGGCCCGCCCATCTTGCTGCCTCACTTGTTGCCCGCACTTGTTGGGTGAGCCCAAAAAGAGCATGTAAAGGCCGATGGTCACCGTTTTCGACATGACGGGGGGAAAGCGAACCGGGGCGGCGCGCCATCCCGAGAAGGCTGCGCGACCCGATACGCCCGTTCTGCGCAAGCCGGACTGGATCCGCGTCAAGGCCCCTGGATCGCCGGTCTATACCGAAACCCGCAATATCGTCCGCCAGCATGGCCTGCATACGGTCTGCGAGGAGGCCGGCTGCCCGAACATCGGCGAGTGCTGGAGCCAGCGCCACGCCACCATGATGATCATGGGCGACACTTGCACGCGCGCCTGCGCCTTCTGCAATGTCGCGACCGGCCTGCCGAAGCCGCTCGACGCGCAAGAGCCACGCAATGTCGGCGAGGCCGTTGCCAAGCTCGGGCTCAATCACGTCGTCATCACCTCGGTCGATCGAGATGATCTGCCGGATGGCGGCGCGCAGCATTTCGCCGAGGTCATCGGCTGGATCCGCAAGCTGGCACCGAACACCACCGTCGAGGTGCTGACGCCGGACTTCCTGCGCAAGGACGGTGCGCTGGAGGTCGTCATCGAGGCGCGCCCCGACGTCTTCAACCACAATCTGGAGACCGTGCCGGGCCTCTATCCGAGCATCCGGCCTGGTGCGCGCTACTTCCACTCGCTGCGCATTCTCCAGCGGGCGAAGGAGCTCGACCCGACCATCTTCACGAAGTCCGGCATCATGGTCGGGCTCGGCGAGGAGCGCGAGGCGGTGCTCCAGCTCATGGATGATCTCAGGACCGCCGACGTCGATTTCCTCACGATCGGCCAGTACCTGCAGCCGACGCGCAAGCACGCCGAGGTCAAGCGTTTCGTCACGCCCGACGAGTTCGAGAGCTACAAGCGCACGGCCCAGGCCAAGGGGTTCCTGCTGGTCTCGTCGAGCCCGCTTACGCGCTCGAGCTATCACGCCGACGCGGACTTCGCCCGGCTCAAGGCGGCCCGCGCCGCGCAGGTGGCCTGACGTGTCGTTCTGCCGGATGCCGCACACTTCAATACTCGCCGCCCTAAATTCCCCTCCCCCTTGTGGGGAGGGGTTAGGGGTGGGGGGAATCCCTGCCGCCAGCGTTCTGCAATCCCCCCCTCCTAACCTCCCCCACCAGGGGGGAGGGACAGGGGCCTTGCGCGGCGAAGGGCGCAGCTAAACCATGCCCTCATTCGAGACCCGCCGGCAGGTGCCGTTCACGACGCATGAGATGTTCGATCTCGTCGCCGACGTCGAGCGCTATCCCGAGTTCCTGCCGCTGTGCGAGGGCCTGCGCGTACTCTCGCGCGATGGCGACGGCGAGCAGCGTACGCTCGTTGCGGCCATGGAGGTCGGCTACAAGGGCATCCGCGAGACCTTCACGAGCCGCGTGACGCTCGACGGGGCCGCGCCGAGCGTGCGGACCGATCTCGTCGAAGGCCCCTTCACGAAGCTCATCAACAGGTGGGGCTTCGTCGACAAGCCGGGGGGCTGCGAAGTGACGTTCTTCATCGACTACGAGTTCAAGTCGATGCTGCTGCAGATGCTCGTTGGCGGTCTCTTTCAGCAGGCTTTCGGGCGCTTTGCCGAAGCTTTCGAAGAACGCGCCCACGCAATCTACGGCCGGCGCGTCAGCTCGGCCTGAAACCGCTCACACCCGGACCAGCTCGTCCACCATCTCGAAGGCCACCGCAACGGTCGCCATGCGGATGCCGCGCCGGCCGATCTCGCCAAAGCGGCACTTGCGATGGATCGGCGGTAGCCCGCGCCGTTGGGCGGCCAGATGCACGAGGCCGACAGGTTTTGCCGCGCTGCCGCCCCCGGGACCCGCCACGCCCGTCACAGCGACGGCGATGTCCGCGCGTGAATGGGCGAGCGCACCTGCTGCCATGGCGAGCGCCACCTCCTTGCTGACTGCGCCATGCGCTGCGATCATCTCGGCCGGCACGTCGATCAGCTCGATCTTGGCCTCGTTCGAGTACGTGATGAAGCCGCGCTCGACGACATCCGACGAGCCCGCGATCTCGGTCAGCACGCCGGCGATGAGGCCGCCGGTGCAACTCTCCGCCGTCGCGAGCATGAGCTTGCGCGCCCGAAGCGTCGCGAGCAGGGCTTCGGCGGTGCGGATCAGGTTTTCATCAAACATGTCTGTTCTCTCTGCCGCCGTCGTGCGTCGACGGCCTTCCGGCACCATGCCCGCGCCGCTTCGCCATCGATGTCGAGACGCTCGTAGCCCGCATTTGCAAACGCATCCCACTTGCCGGCATTGGCGGAGCTGACGCCGACCAGAACTGGTATGCCGCGGCTGACGGCTTCGGAAATCACGTCGCGGTAGCCGCGTCCTGCGATCTCGTTCTTGCCGAAGCGATTGAGTACGAAGAGATCGGCGCCGCGATCGATGGCTTCGCCGGCGAGCATGGCCAGCGTCTCGATCTTTTCAGGCTCCATGCGGCAGCCTTGCACCTCGATGCCCGGATCGACCGCGATGGGGTGGATCCCGCCGCTCCCGAGATCCTCGAGCACCATGCCGCAGCGCGGAGAACTTGCCGGGTGCGCCGTGTGTTGAACGGCGCCCGCGAGCCGCAGGCCATCTGCGGCGAGATCATGCGCGACGCTCTCGAGAATGCGGTCCATTTCTGGACCCTGGCCGCTGCCGTAGATCATGGCCGCCAGCGGCGCGAACGGATCAGGCATGGCTGTAGGCTCCTTCTCTTGATTTCCGACCGCACGCACGATGGTCGAGGCCGCATTCACGGAGATTTCCGCTAGCCCACACGAGATATGCGCGAGCCGTCGACATGATGGCCGGCCGGCGTGTTACAGTTCCTTGATTTTGATCATTTCCCACGCGGCCTCAAGAGGGAGCGCCATGACCGCCAAGCTCACTGCCGACGCCAAGGGTCTCTACGTCATCGCTGCGACGCCCTTCCACGACGACGGCCGCATCGACTTCGAGAGCATCGACAGCCTCGTCGACTTCTACCTCGCCTGCGGCGTGCAGGGCATGACCATTCTCGGCGTCATGGGCGAATTCCAGAAGCTTTCCGAAAGCGAGACGCTCGAAGTCTCGCAGCGCTTCATCAAGCGCACGGCGGGGCGCGTGCCGATCATCGTCGGCGTCTCCAATCCCGGCACGAACCAGCTCGTGAAGACGGCGCGGGCCGTCATGGAGATGGGCGCGGCCGGCGTCATGGCCATGCCGATCCGCGGCCTCACCACGGAGCCCTCCGTCGAGAACTACCTGCGCTCGATCCTGACGGCGCTCGGGCCGTCGATCCCGGTCTGCATCCAGGACTATCCCAAGCTCACCGACGTCTATTTCAGCGCCGACTGCTTCGTGCGCCTCGTCGATGCCTTCCCGCAGATTGCCATGTTCAAGCACGAGGACATGCCGGGGCTCGCCAAGCTCTCGGTCATCCGCAAGGCGTGCGACGGCAAGGCGCGCCGCTACATCCCGATCCTCTGCGGCAACGGCGGCATCCACCTGCCGCAGGAATATCTGCGCGGCGCCGACGGCGCCATGACCGGCTTTGCCTTCCCGGACATGATGGTTGCGATGCACGCGCTCTTCGCAGCGGGCAAGCCCGAGGAGGGCGAGGACCTCTACGACCTCTATCTGCCGCTGCTGCGCCACGAGCTGCAACAGGGTATCGGCCTGCCGCTCCGCAAGGAGATCCTGAAGCGCCGCGGTGCTATCCGCTCGTCCGCGATCCGCGCGCCGGGTCCCAAGCTCGATGTGACCGACATGGCCGAGCTCGACCGCCTGCTCGCCCGTCTCGAGAGGAAGATCGGCCAGCCCATCAAGGCGATCCGCAAGAGCTAGAGCAACGGACTTGAAATTCGCCGCGCTTCGAAGCTAGGCAGGGAGCGAATTTCACGTCCAAAGTTGCTCTAGAACTCTAAGGATCTAAAGCGTCTTTGGACCTCAAATGCGACTACGAACCCCGATACAGGCCATGGGTCGCATTTGAGGCCCGACGCTTTAGTCGCGGCAGCGTCGCTACTCCGGCACGGTTCGCTGTTGCCATTCCGCCACGCCTTGCGTCAGCAACGGCGGCGGAGGTGCGTGCGCCTCTCTCGCAAATGCCATTATAGCCCGTTAGATATTTCCGCCGGGAGTTGGCGGGTTTCGCATACACGGGTGGGAGTTCAATCAGATGTCGCGTCTGGCGCGTCCGGTCGCGCAAGCGAAGCCGACCTACGACGTGATCGTCGTTGGCTCAGGCTATGGCGGCGGCGTTGCGGCGTCGCGCCTCGCGCGCATCGGCCTCAAGGTCGCAGTCCTGGAGCGCGGGCGCGAGTACTTGCCCGGTGAGTTCGCCGAGAACCTGCTCGCCGCCAGCACGGCCATGCAGATCAACGGCAAGGGCCGCCGGATCGGCCCGCAGGATGCCCTCTTCGATCTCCGCGTCGGCAA
Source organism: Hyphomicrobium sp. CS1BSMeth3 (assembly GCF_900117415.1). Taxonomy (GTDB): domain Bacteria; phylum Pseudomonadota; class Alphaproteobacteria; order Rhizobiales; family Hyphomicrobiaceae. The sequence goes on along the minus strand of NZ_FPEI01000002.1, from coordinate 143,026 downwards.
GGACGTGCACGCGCTCGTCGGATGCGGCCTCGGCGGCACCTCGCTCATCAATGCGAATGTTTGCCTGACGCCGGACGTGATGGTGCTCGAGGACGCCTCCTGGCCCGAGGAGATCCGTGTCGATCACCGCCTGAACCTCGGCTTCCACCGCGCTCGGCAGATGCTGGCGCCGGAGCCGCTGCCTCTGTCGGCCACGCCGACCAAGCTCGCCTCGCTCGAGCGTGCCGGCAAGGCCATCGGCCACCACGTCGAGCGCGTGCCGCTGCATGTTGCCTTTCAGGAGAAGACGAACGCAGCCGGCGTAGTCCAGCCCGCGTGCACGCTCTGTGGCGACTGCATGGGCGGCTGCAATGTCGGCGCCAAGACGACGGTGCACTCGACCTACCTCGCCGACGCGGTCAATCACGGCGCCGAGCTCTTCACGGGCGCCAACGTGCGGCTCGTGGAGCGGACCGGCGGCGATCTCTGGCGCGTCGTCTTCCGCAAGATCGGCGACAAGGACAGCCATGTGCCGGTCGGAACGGTGACAGCCGCCATGGTCGTGCTGGCCGCCGGCACGCTCGGCACGGCCGAGATCATGATGCGCTCGCGCGAGAACGGCTTGCGCGTCTCGGACCGCCTCGGCTGGCGCTTCTCGACCAACGCCGATGTCATGTCCTTCGGCTACAACTACGACAAGCCGGTCAACTCGGTCGGCATCGGCCGCTCGGACAAGGCACGCGTCGCGCCGCCGGGCCCCGCGGTGGTCGGGCTCATAGATCTGCGCCGCCGCCGCGATCCGCTCGATCGTCTCGCGCTTGTCGAAGCGACCGTGCCGAGCGTCATGGCGCGGCTCATGCCCATGCTGCTCGCGACCGGCGCGACGCTTGCGCCCGAGGAAGCGAGCGGCGGCCTTTCCGGCCTCCTCGCTGACGTGAAGCGCAATACCGAGAGCTTCTTTGCCGGCGCCTACCAGGGCCCGGTGCACCACAGTCATGCCTTTCTCGCCGTCGGCCATGACGGCGCGGCGGGCCGCCTTCTCTTCGAGGACGACACGGCGGCCGTGCACTGGCCGAACGCGGCTGACGAGCCGGTCTTCACGCACATCTCGGCGATGCTGCGGACCGGCGTCGCGGCCAACGGCGGCACCTATGTGCCGAACCCCGTCAGCAGCAAGTGGCTCGGCGGTGACCTCATGACGGTCCATCCGCTCGGTGGCTGCGCCATGGGCCGCGACCGCACCAGCGGCGTCGTCGATCACAAGGGTCGCGTCTTCGATGGCGATCCCACCAAGCGCGCCGATGCCGTGCACGACGGGCTCTACATCTGCGATGGCTCGGTCATTCCGCGTCCGCTCGGCGTGCACCCGCTCTTCACGATCACGGCGGTCGCCGAGCGCGCCATGATGCTTTTCGCGCGCGAGCACGGCTTGGCGCTGGATGTCTCGCCGAACCCCGAGGCGCCGAAGCGCACCTTCCGCGCCGAGCCGGCGCCCAACGGCAGCGCTGCCCATTCCCGCTTCGGTCGTCTGTTCGGCCGCGCCGAGTCCGCCTGAGGATTGCCAATGCGCCTGTCTTCCAGCCTCGATGAGCTGAAGCCGGAGTACGAGGCTGTTGTCGTCGGCTCAGGCTACGGCGCTGGCGTCGCCGCCTCGCGCCTCGCGCGGATCGGCCTCAAGGTCGCAGTGCTCGAGCGCGGCCGCGAGTTCGAGCGCGGCACGTTCCCGGACACCATGGAGGAAGCGACCGCCGAGCTGCAGTACACGCTCGGCGATGGGCACATCGGCCGCCGTACGGGCCTTTATGATCTGCACCTCGGGCGCGACATGCACGTGCTCACGGGCTGCGGGCTCGGCGGCACGTCGCTCATCAATGCCAATGTCTCGCTGCCGCCGGATCCGCGCGTTTGGGAGGACCCCTGCTGGCCGGCCTCGATCCTCTCCGAAGGCACGCTTGAGGAAGGCTTCCAGCGCGCGACGCGCATGCTGCGGCCCGTGCCCTATCCGAACACCGTGCGCCTCGACAAGCGCGCGCGCCTGCAGACGGCGGCCGCCGCCCTCGGCACGGAGATGTCGACGGTGCCGATCAACGTCAATTTCACTGCAGGACCGAATGCGGCGGGGGTCGAGCAGCCCGCGTGCACGCTCTGCGGCGACTGCTGCTCGGGCTGCAATGTCGGCGCCAAGAATACCGTGCAGATGACTTATCTGCCCGATGCCGTGCGCCATGGCGCGGAGATCTTCACCGAGGCGACCGTCAGTCATGTGCGTAAGGAAGGCGAGGGCTGGCGCGTCTTCTTCATGCCGACGCGCAATCGCCGCGACAGGTTCGGCCAGCCTGATCGCTCGGTCTATGCGGGCATTGTCGTGCTCGGCGCCGGCGCGCTCGGCTCGACCGAGATCCTGCTGCGTTCGCGCCAGGAAGGGCTCGCGCTTTCCGATCGGCTCGGCGAGGGCTTCACAGGCAACGGCGATGTGCTTGCCTTTGCCTACAACGGCGATCTGCCGGCGAACGCTGTCGGCATCGGCCATCCGCCGCGCTCGGGCGCCGCGCCGCCGGGACCGTGCATCACGGGCGCCATCGATCTGCGGGCGGCGCGCCGTCTCGAAGACGGCATGATCATCGAGGAAGGCGTGCTGCCCTCGGGTCTCGCCGAGATCCTGCCTGCGACCTTCTCTGTGGCCTCGCGGCTCTTCGGCAAGGATACGGACACGGGCCTCATCGACACCGTGCAGGAGCAGGCGCGCCGTCTCGACAGCATCCTCCTCGGTGCCTGGCGCGGCGCCATGCACAATACCGAGACCTACCTCGTCATGGCGCACGACGATGGCAAGGGCCGGATCGCCATGCGCGGCGATGACATCCAGGTGGATTGGCCGGGCGTCGCGGGTCAGCGCGTGTTCAAGGAGATCGAGGAAAATCTTATCAAGGCGGCGGGGGCCAATGGCGCCACGTACGTCCGCAATCCCATCCAGAACACCTTCCTCGGCAAGAACCTCATCACTGTTCATCCGCTCGGCGGTTGCGGCATCGGCTTCGACTCCAAGCGGGGCGTCGTGGACGATACCGCGCGCGTGTTCGATGCGGCGTCGTCCGATCCGCAGGCGGTGCACAAGGGCCTCTACGTCTGCGATGGCTCGATCATTCCGCGCCCGCTCGGCGTGAACCCGCTGCTGACCATCACCGCACTCGCCGAACGCGCGATGATCCATCTCGCGCGCGATCTCGGCCGTGCGCTCACGGATGCACCGATCCCGAATGCGTCGGTCATCTCGCTCATGCCGGCGCCCGAGGCACATCGGTCGGCGGGGGTGACCTTCACCGAGCGCATGGCCGGCTTCATTGCCGACAGCACGGACGGCAACTACGAGACTGCGGCCAAGACAGGCGAGACCATCAACCAGCACTTCGCCTTCACGGTCACGGTGCGTATCGACGATATCGACGTCTTCCTCAGAGATGCCGCACACGCCGGAACCCTCACGGGTACTGTCGAGGCGCCGCATCTCTCGCCGGAGCCGCTCGACATCTCGGACGGCCGCTTCAGTCTCATGCGCCGCGACGAGAACAACGTCGAAACCCGGCGCTTCGAATACAACATGCTGCTCACGGCGCGCAACGGCCGTCGCTTCCAGTTCGCCGGCCACAAGGTCGTGCACAACGACCGCCTGCCGGGCGATCTCATTCGCGATACGACGACGCTCTTCGTCACTCTGACCGATGCCGACGGGAGCGGTCGCGGCAGCCGCAAGCGGCTCGGCGTGCTGAAGATCGCGCTCAAGGATTTCACCAAGCAGGTGCGGACCATCCAGGGCCTTGGCGGCAGCGGTCCGCGCGACAGGGCGACGGCGGTCGCAAAATTCGGCGCGCTCTTCGCGAGCCAGCTCTTCGACATCTATGGCGGTGTGTTCTCGCCGCTCAAGCGCTTCGATGCCGAGCGTGCCCGCAAGAAGCGCGACCTGCGTGTCGGCGAGCCTGAGGTTCACTATTTCACGACGGGTGATGGCAAGCGCCTGCGGCTCATCCGCTATGCCGGCGGGAAGAAAGGGCCAGTGCTCTTCACGCACGGGCTCGGCGTCTCGTCACTCATTTATACGATCGACACGATCGACACGAACCTCGTCGAGTATCTCGTCAGCGCCGGCTACGACTGCTGGCTGCTCGACTACCGCGCCTCGATCGACCTCCCTTATGCGCGCGATCTCTGGACGGCCGATGATGCGGCCCGCGAGGACTACCAGCCCGCCGTGGACCTGATCCTCAAGGCAACGGGTGCGAAAAGCGTGCAAGTCATGGCGCACTGTTTCGGCGCCACGACCTTCGTCATGGCCATGCTCGGCGGCTGGCTCAAGGGCGTGCGCTCGGCGGTCATCTCGCAGATCGCGACGGATGTGGTCGTGCCGTATTTCCCGCAGCGGATGCTGGCGCAGCTTCGAGCGCCCTCACTGTTCAGTGTCATGGGTCTCGATCACGTCAACGCGCGCGCGACGACCGAGGATGGCGTCGCTGGGCGCATCGCCGATGGCATGATCCGCGTGTTCGTACCCTTCCGCCGCGAGGAGCGCACACGCAGCGCCACGTCGAACCGCATTACCGCGCTCTACGGCCAGCTCTATGAGACCGCGCAGCTCAACAATCTGACCTTCGAGGTCGCGCTGCCGGAGATGTTCGGCGAAGCCAACATCAGTGCCTTCAAGCAACTCGCGCTGATCGCGCGCCACCAGACCATCCTCGGCGCCGACGGCAGCGATATCTACGTGCCGAACCTCGAGCGCCTCGCGATCCCGATCACGTTCATTCACGGCGCGCTCAACCGCTGCTTCCTGCCCGAGAGCACGGAGCGCACGGTTGCAAGGCTCGCGGCGCGCAACGGAGCGGACCTCTACACGCGTCACGTGATCGAGGGCTACGGCCACATCGATTGCATTTTCGGCAAGGACGCAGCGAGCGACGTCTATCCGCACATTCACGCGCACTTGGAGAAGACGGCGGAGGGGTGAGATTTTGGCGCCAGGGCGGAACTTCTTCCGACATCGCCCGTTTCGTGACGAGGAGAGGGCCGGGGGGACGCGCGGCCAGAGGGGCTCACCACCACGGGGAGTTGCCGCATTTCATCCTAGTCCTCTCCGCGCGCGCGAGATGAGGAAGTAGCCGCGCTTCTTTTGCTCCCACCGACGATATCGATGAGCTCGCGCAGATGGGTCAGGCGCTGGGTCTTCGGCTTGTCGTTGCCCTTGTCGATGTCGCCGGCTGCAGGGATGACTGCCCGCTTGAAGCCGAGCTTGTGCGCTTCGCGCAATCGCGTATTCATGTGCCCTGCCGGTCTCACGGCGCCTGATAGGCTGATCTCGCCGAAGAACACGTCATCGGGCGCGAGCGGCGTTGCGAGCAGCGACGACACGAGCGCCGCCGTGGCTGCAAGATCGGCAGCAGGTTCGGCAATGCGCAGGCCGCCGGCGACATTCAGATAGACATCGGCCTGCGAGAAGCTCACGCCGCAGCGCGCGTCCAGCACGGCGAGCAGCATGGACAGGCGGTTCGAGTCCCATCCGACGGTCGCGCGGCGCGGTGTGCCGAGCGAGGACGGTGCCACGAGCGCCTGGAATTCCACGAGCAGCGGACGACTGCCTTCGATGCCGGCGAAGACTGCTGTGCCTGGCGCGCTGTTGTCGCGATCGCCGAGGAATAGCTCCGACGGGTTCGCGACCTCGCGCAGCCCGCTCTCCACCATTTCGAAGACACCGATCTCGTCCGCCGGGCCGAAGCGATTCTTGACCGAGCGCAGAATGCGGTAGGGATGGCCGCGGTCGCCCTCGAAATAGAGCACGGTATCGACCATGTGCTCGATGACCTTGGGGCCCGCGATCTGCCCGTCCTTGGTGACGTGGCCGACGAGCAGCATGGCCGCGCCGGACTGCTTGGCAAAGCGGATGAGCGACTGTGATGCCGCGCGCACCTGCGAGACCGTGCCGGGCGCCGCATCGAGACCATCGGCCCAGAGCGTCTGAATGGAGTCGATGATCACGAGATCAGGACGCCCGCCCTGCTCGAGTGTCGCGAGGATGTTCGCGAGGTTCGTCTCGGCGCCGAGTGCGACGGGCGCCGCCGCAAGGCCGAGCCGCTCGGCTCTGAGCCGCACCTGCGCCGCGGCTTCCTCGCCCGAGAAGTAGATGGCACGGCGGCCAGCATTGGCGAACTGCGCCGAGAGCTGAAGCAGAAGCGTCGATTTACCGATGCCGGGCTCGCCGCCGATGAGCAGCGCCGAGCCGGGCACGATGCCGCCGCCCGTCACGCGGTCGAGTTCGGGCAGGCCTGTTGGAATGCGTGGCGCTTCTGCTGTGCTGCCGGCAAGCGTCTCCAGCGGCGTAGGCTTGCCCTTGGCCGAGCGCGTGAGACCGCTGCCGGGCGCTGCCGCGAGCGCCGCGACGCCCGCCTCCTCGACGATCGTATTCCACTCGCCGCAGGCCGTGCACTTGCCCGCCCAGCGAGAGGACGTCGCGCCGCACGCCTGACAGACGAAGCTCGTCTTTGCTGCCTTGGCCATCGGCTCCCCGTGCCCCCATCCGCGATGCTGGATAGCCTGATTCTGCGCGGACTTGCAGTGAACGCCTGCGAACCCCACATCATGCCGTTCCGGCCGGCTGCACCCCACTGTCGCACGCCGTCCGCGGATGCTCTATAGGCTCTGGCAACCGAGCCGTTCCCACGCCCAAGGATACTGCCATGGCGCCCCGCCTCCCTGCCGATATCCGCACGCCCGCCTACGTTCTCGACGTGGCGTTGCTCAAGCGCAACCTCGCGACGGCAGCCCGCATCCGGCACGAGGCGGGCGTAAAGATCCTGCTCGCGACCAAGGCCTGGGCCATGCCGGCGGCTTTCCCGCTCATGCGCGACACGCTCGACGGCACGACCGCGAGCGGCGAGCAGGAGGCACGCCTCGGCCGCGAGGAGTTCGGCAAGGAGGTGCACGTCTACGCGCCGGCCTATGGGCCCGGCGAGGTCGAGCGCCTCGTCGGCATTGCCGACCACATCTATTTCAACTCGCCCGGCCAGATTGCGCGCCATCTCGGCGCCGTGCAGGCGGCCGGCCGCAAGGTCGGCATCCGCATCAATCCCGGCTACTCGAACACGACGCTCGGCGGCGCGCTCTATGACCCGTGCGCGCCCGGCTCGCGCTTCGGCACGACGATCGCGGAGATCGATAAGCTGCCTTGGGGCTCGATCGACATCCTGCACACGCACGCGCTGTGCGAGTCGCTCGACGATGGCTCGGTCGGGCTCATCGAGCACGTCGGGCGCACGCTCGGCGACTATGTGCGCAAGGTGAAGGCGGTGAACTTCGGCGGCGGCCACTTCATCAACAAGCCGCACTACAACGTCGATCGCCTGATCGCGGCGCTCAGGGCCTTTCGCGCCGAGTTCGGCGTCGAGGTCATCCTTGAGCCGGGCGCGGGCCTCGTCGTCGATACGGGCTGGCTGGTGGCGACCGTGCTCGACATTCACAAGAACGAGCAGGACATCGCGATCCTCGACACGTCCGCCTCGACGCACATGCCGGACGTGCTGGAGGTGCCCTATCGGCCCGCCATCATCGGTGCGGGTGCGCCCGGCGAGAAGCCGCACGGCTACATTCTCGGCGGCAAGACCTGCATGACCGGCGACGTGATCGGCGACTACTCGTTCGACAAGCCGCTGCAACCCGGCGACCGGCTGATCTTCTCGGACATGATGCAGTACTCGTTCGTGAAGAACACGACTTTCAACGGCACGCCGCTCCCGGACCTCGCCATGCTGGAGGAGGATGGCACCTACCGCGTGATCAAGACTTTCGGCTACGAGGAGTTCCGGCGTAGGCTGGGCTGATCGTCGCTGAACAAATAAATCGCGGAGGAAGCCATGGCTGGACTGCTCGAAGGCAAGGCGGCACTGATCACCGGCGGCGCGCGAGGCATCGGTCGCGCCGCGGCGCTCGCCTTTGCGCGTGAAGGCGCGCGCGTCGTCGTGTCGGATCTTCTGGCCGACGGTGCGCAGGAAACCGTCGCGATGATCAATGCCGGCGGCGGTCAGGCCGTGTCGGTCAGCGGTGATGTCACGAAGCCGGAGATGGTCAAGGCGTGGGTTGACACGGTCGTGAAGACGTTCGGCCGGATCGACTGCGCCTTCAACAATGCCGGCATCGCCGGCAATGCGGTCGGCGCCCAGGGCAAGCTGACAGCCGACTGGTCCGAGGAGGCCTTCGACCGCATGATCGAGATCAACTTGAAGAGCGTGTGGCTCTGCATGCGCGACGAGATCAAAGCCATGCTGGCGGACGGCAAGGGCGGCGCGATCGTCAACACGGCCTCGATTGCGGGGCTCGTCGGCCTCGAGACATCGTCGGCCTATGTCGCCGCGAAGCACGGCGTCATTGGCCTCACCAAGACGGCGGCCCTCGAGTATGCGAAGAAGGACATCCGCGTGAATGCGGTCTGCCCTGGCTACATCGTCACCGAGATGACGCGTGAACCCATGGAGCGCAAGGGCGAGCAGATCATGTCGCGCATTCCTTTCGGCCGCCTCGGCACGCCGGAGGACATCGCGGAGATGGTCGTGTGGCTCTGCTCGGATCGGGCGAAGTACGTGAGTGGCGCTGCCTACAACGTCGATGGCTGCTACGCCGCGGCATGAGTAGGCTCGGCCATCATATGCCGCTCCGCATCGCTCCAACCTGTGCACCAGTCCCTCCCCCCTTGTGGGGGAGGTTAGGAGGGGGGGATTGCAGAACGTTGGCGGTAGGGATTCCCCCCACCCCTAACCCTTCCCCACACTCGCGCCGAAGGCGCGCCTTCGGCGCTGGGGGAGGGGAATGCGCGCCGATATCGGCGCGCGCCGCGCGGGAATTTCACCGCTGATGGTCGATCGCTCGCCGTTGCCAGATGCCGCGCCGACGGCCTTTCCGCTCTGGCCGCTCATTGCCACCATGGCGATGCAGACGGTCGCCACCATGGCGGCCTACTCGATACCCGCGCTAGCGCCGATGGTGGCGCGCGACATCGGCGTCGACGGCGCACTCATCGGCATGTTCGTGTCGGTCGTCTATGGCGTCGGCATCGTGTCGTCGCTACTGGCGGCCGGCTTCATCGCGCGCTATGGCGCCGTCCGCGCCGCACAGTTCGTGCTGGTCTGTGCGCTCGGTCTTGTCGTCATCTGCGCGCAGGGCACGGCGCTGAGCGTGGCGCTCGGTGCTTTCGCACTGGGCATTGCCTACGGTCTGACGGCGCCAGTCAGCACGCATCTGCTCGTGCCGCGCACACCGCCCGCCATCCTCAACATGGTGCTTTCAACGCGCCAGATCGGCGTGCCGCTCGGCGGTGTTCTGGCCGCGACACTGATGCCGCCACTGGCCCTCGCCGTCGGCTGGAAGAGCGGGCTGTTGCTCCAGGCCATTCCGATCATCGCGCTCATCCTCCTCCTCGAAATCCCGCGCCGCGATTGGGATAGCGCCGCCTCGCGGACGAGCGTCTCAGGACAGGGCGTGCTCGGGCGCTCGTTCGCTCTCTTGCGCGGCAACACCGCCATGCAGCGCCTGACATTCGCGAGCTTCGTCTATTCGGGCGCGCAGCTCGCCTTCGTCGCCTTCATGACCGTGCACGTCACGAGCCGCACGGGGCTCGGCCTCGTCACGGCAGGCTGGGCGCTCGCGACTTTTCAGCTCGCTGGCGTCATCAGCCGCCCCATTCTCGGCTGGGTGGCGGATCGCTTCGTCGACGCCCGCCTCATGCTCGCCATTCAGGGGTTCGTCATGGCCGCAGCAGCGCTGTTCGCGGCCAATTTCGCGCCTGGCTGGCCGGTTTGGGCGATCATGACCGTGGCAGCCGTCGCCGGTGCGACGGCCAGCGGCTTCACCGGCCTCGCCTATGCGGAGTATGCGCGCCTCGGCGGCGCGCGGCGGACGGAAGCGACGGGCCTCGGCTCGGCGGCCATGTTCTTCGGCGTGCTCGTGATGCCCTCACTGGGCAGCGTCGCGATCACCGCGACCGGCAGCTACCTTTCGGCTTACGGCGCCATCGCGGCTCTCACGACCATCGCCGGAGCGGTGCTGCTGTTGCCCGTGAAGGATATGCGCGGCGGGTGAGGCGTTTCTCTTCTCCCTCTCCCCATTGTCTTCAATGGGGAGAGGGTCGGGGTGAGGGGCGGCGGCATACACAAACGTTGGTAATTGGCGCCGCCCCTCATCCTAACCTTCTCCCCGTAAGGACGAGGAGAAGGGACATGTTGGGCTCGCAGCGCTCACTCCGCCAGCTCGCGAATGCCGCGGTAGAGGTCCAGCGCCTCGGGATTGGCGAGCGCTTCCTTGTTCTTCACCTCGCGCCCGTGGACGATCTCGCGCACGGCAAGCTCGGTGATCTTGCCGGACTTCGTGCGCGGGATGTCAGCAACCTGGACAACGCGCGCCGGCACGTGGCGCGGCGAGGCCCCGACGCGGATCTGCTTCTTGATCTTGTCGCGCAGCGCATCGTCGAGCGCGACGCCGTCCTGCGTGATCACGAAGAGGACAACGCGCACGTCATTGTCCCAGTCCTGACCGATGACGATCGCTTCCTTGATCTCGGGAAGCTGCTCCACCTGCCGGTAGATCTCCGCTGTGCCGATGCGCACGCCACCCGGATTGAGCGTCGCGTCCGAGCGGCCATGAATGATCATGCCGCCGTGCGCCGTCCATTCGGCGAAGTCGCCATGATGCCAGAGGCCCGGGAAGCGCTCGAAATAGGCCGAGCGATACTTCTTGCCCTCGGCATCATTCCAGAAGCCGACGGGCATCGACGGGAACGGCACTGTGCACACGAGCTCGCCCTTGCCGTGCGCGAGTATGCCGCCGAGCTCGTCGACCACGGCAACGCCCATGCCGATCTGCGGTCCCTGGATCTCGCCGCGCCACACCGGTTTGCCGGGCACGCCACCGACAAAGCAGCCGACAATGTCCGTGCCGCCTGACATGGAGGCGAGATGCACGTCCTTCTTGATGGCCTCGTAGACGTAGTCGAAACTCTCCGGCACCAGCACCGAGCCCGTCGAGAGGATGACGCGCAGCGACGAGATATCGTGCGTGTCCATGGGCCGTGCGCCGGCCTTCTTCAGTGCATCGATGTACTTTGCCGAAGTGCCGAAATGCGTGCAGCGCTCGTCCCGCGCGTAGTCCCAGAGCACGGAGGCCGCCGGGTGGAACGGCGAGCCGTCATAGAGCAGCAGCGTCACGCCGCTCGCGAGGCCGGAGGCCAGCCAGTTCCACATCATCCAGCCGAGCGTCGTGAAATACATCACGCGATCGCCGGGGCGGAAGTCGCACATGAGCTGCTGCTCGCTCAGGTGTTTGAGGAGCGTGCCGCCGGCCGAATGCACAATGCACTTCGGCACGCCCGTCGTGCCCGACGAGAAGAGAATGTAGAGCGGATGATCGAAGGAGAAGCGCTCGAAGGTCATGGCCTCGACGGGCGCGCCGAGGACGGCTGCATCCCACGTCGCGGCCGGCCGACCGGCAGCATTGAGGCTCTGCACGACCGCATCGGCCTTGCCGAGATAGGAGACGACGATGATCTGCTCGACGCTCGGCAGCTTCCTGGCGATCTCGACGACCTTGTCGGCGACATCGATCTGCTTGCTGGCGTACCAGTAGCCATCGCAGGTGATCAGGACCTTCGGCTCGATCTGGCCAAAGCGGTCGAGGACACCCTGCACGCCGAAGTCCGGCGAGCACGACGACCAGATCGCGCCGAGCGAGCTCGCCGCCAGCATACCGATGATGGCCTCGGGTACATTCGGCAGCATGGCCGCGACGCGGTCACCCGCCTTGATGCCGGAGCGGCGCAGGTGCCCTTGAAACTGGGCTGTTTGCTGGCCGAGCTCCGCCCAGCTCATGCGGCGGCTCACCTTGTCCTCGCCGCGGAAGACGAACGCGTCGCCAGAGGTCAGAGACGCGCCGGCGAGCAGGTTCTCGGCGAAGTTCAGCTTGCCCTTGGGGAAAAACCGGGCGCCCGGCATTTTATCCCCATCAATGAGATAAGGCGCGGGACCAGGGTCGCCTTTGACACCGCAGTGATCCCAGAGAAGCCGCCAGAAGGCGCCGGGGTCTTCTACCGAGAATGCGTGGAGGTCCTCGTAGCTCGTGAGCTTGCGGCCGCAAGACCGTTCGGCATCGGCCATAAAGCGTACGAGGTTCGTGCTCCGGGCCGCGCTCTCGCTCGGCTGCCACAGCGGTTGCGACATGGTCTGGCTCCTTCGCCTTAGTCTAATTGACGCCTAGCCTGAAGGTTGTTGCTCGACAAGTGGTTGGCTGACGCTCCCCTGCCACAATCTTGTCCGAGCTTGCCGCAATCCGAGGGCGCCGCTAAGACGAACGGCGGGGCCACGCGCCGGACGCGCCCTCGCGATAGCGGGGATGAGGGCTGGCTGGTGCGGAGCGGTGTTACTCAGGGCTCCGGGCGTGGTGGACGCCCGTGCCGCAATTGGCGTGCGGGCGATGGGAAGCTGTCCACGGTTATGAAATCGAGTGGCCGAGTTTGGGGGATTGGTAGGCTGGCCATTGTATTGGGCGGCATCGCGTTCGCTGCGTCGCTCGGCTATGGCAGCATCACGTGGTTATACGAGACGGGCGATATGCTCGCCCAGTTCCGCCTTCAGGCCGCACCCCGCATCGGTTACGTGCTCTCCGAGCCGGTCCAGCTCATGGCGAGGCCGCGCCTCGTCCTCGAGAGTGCTGCCATTCACGGCGCCGATGCCGGGGCAGATGACGATGGCCCGGAGACTGTCGCGCGGTCGCGCCGGCTGATCCTCGACCGGCCCACCTTCAGTATTGATGTCGCAGCCGCAGGTACTGCCAGGGAGACGTCGCTGATCGCGGCCCTGGAGCCGGTCGTGACCCGTATTGCGGCGCTCGACGTCCAAAGCCTGGTCATCCGGGGCGGCACGGTGAAGCTGTATTCGGGCACCGAGGATCCTGAGGTCCTGACCGACGTCGATATCCAGATCACGCCCCAGCGGCGCTCATCTGCAAGCGTTTCCGGTCAGTTCGCCTATCTCGGCCAGCGCCTCAGCCTCTCGGCGACGATGGCGCGAGCAGCGGCCAACGGTGCCGAGTACCGCTGGCCGGTGCAGGCGGTCATCTCCAGCGGCCTCTTCGAGACGCGCTTCGACGGCGTGCTCGGGGAGGAGAAGGGTCTGCGGCTCAACGGCACGATCGATCTCAGCATTCCGCGCCTGAGGGAGATTGCGCTCTGGATCGGCATCGGGGCGCCGCGCGCCGGCAATCTCGAGGCCATGCGCCTGCGTGGCGCGTTCGATTGGACTGGCGGTGCGATGGCGTTCTCGAACGCCACCCTGACGCTCGACGGCAACGAGGGGCTCGGGGCGATCAGCGTGACGCGCATCGGCGAGCGTACGGCCGTGGAAGGCACGCTCGCCTTCAAGCAGCTCAATCTCAAACCTTACGTCGTCTCGGCCATGGTCGAGCGCACGCTGCTGGCGCCGATCTTCGCGGCGACGCGGCCGCCGGCGATCGCCTCGCTTCTGGACAATGTCGATGCGGACCTGCGCATTTCCTGCGAGACCCTGGTCATTCCCGGTATCGAGACCGGCCAGGCCGCCGTCGCGATCACGCTGAAGAACGGCAAGCTGCTCGCAGATGTGGCGGAAGTCGCCATCGAGGAGGGGGTCTTCAAAGGCCAGCTTGCTGTAGAGCGCGCCGGGCCGGATCCGCGCTACGCCCTCAGTGGCAAGTTCGAAGGTGTCGAGGCGGGGCGGCTTCTGCAGCGCGCGCTCGGCCGCAATCCGCTTCAGGGGCGCGCCGATATCAACCTGAGCCTCACCACCGTCGGCGACACCACCGAGGAGCTGCTGACGAGCCTTGGTGGCAAGGCCCAGATCGAGATGCGCGGCGGCAGCCGCCTGGGTCTCGATCTCAGGGGGCTCGCGCAATCGGTGAAGCGCGGCGAGCTCAAGGGCTGGCAGGCCGCGGGAACGTCAACGACCGGGCTCGATGAGCTCGCGCTGCGGCTCGATGCGAGCCAAGGCGTGGTACGCGCAACGATCCTGCAGGCCAAGTCGGGAACGAACATGTTCTCCGGCAATGGCACTATCGATCTCGCCAAGCAGGCACTGGATTTCAGTCTCGCGCTCGGGTCGACCGACCCGTCGTTGCGTCCGGCAGCGCGCGATGTCGTCCTGCTCAGTGGGCCTTGGGGATCGCCGAGCATCAGGCTCGGGCGCGCGGACGAGACGCAACAGCGCTTCACGCCGGTTACGGCTCCGGCGTCGTCGACAAACCAGCCCTGAGGAAAGCCGGGCGGCGCCCGATCGGGCGTAATGCCTCGGCCGGGACTTTGCTCAGAACACAAAGCCTGCTGCCGGCTCGAAGCCGGGCAGATAGGGCGCGTTCGCATCGAACGCCGGGCGCCGGTCATAGGACATGCCGTGACGGCGCCAGACGGTCGCGCGGCCAACGCCGTTCTCGACGCTGACGGCCACGCACCGGCCCCCGTCCTTGAGCTGATCGAGCAGCGCGGCAGGGACCTCGGCGACCGCGCCATTGATGAGGATCCCGTCGTAGGGGCCCTCATCGGAGGCGCCATTGCGCATGACACCCGCGATGATCACCGCATTGTCGACGCCGAGTGCCGAGAGCGCTTCCTGGGCCCGCTCGGCGAGGCGCGCATCCTCCTCGAGCGAAACCACGGTCTGGGCGAGGCGTGCGAGCAGCGCCGTCGAGTATCCAGTGGCCGGGCCGATGTCCAGAACGAGCCCATCCGGCTCGATTTCCAGGAGCTGAACGAGCTTCGCGAGCAGGCGGGGCGCAAGGATGTAGCGCTGCGTCGAGCCGGTGTCGGCGACCTTCAGGTGCTCGTCGGCATAGGCGATCGACTTCAGGGGGCCCGGCACGAAGTTCTCGCGCGGGATCTCGCGCATGGCGCGGGTGATCCGGCGGTCGGTGACGTCGCTCGGACGAACCTGGGATTCGACCATATTGAGGCGCTGCGTGGCGTGATCGATCATCGTCAAATCCCGGTTGCCCTACGGGGGTCTGTGGCGACCCCGCCAATTGCCCGGGACTGCTCTAGCGCGCCACGGCCGCGGACGCAACGGCGCCCGGCATCCACCGACTGCGTTGACAGAAATTGAAAGCTCCCGCAATGATCGGTGCGCTGACATCCTGCGGGGAAAGGCGGCCGTCCTAGAGCCGCTGCGCCGGATGTGTGGGAGGTAGCGCCGGCATGCTGGATTTTCTTCAGCAGCTCGTGAGCGGTCTTGCGTTAGGCTGTATCTACGGGCTGATAGCGCTCGGATTCGTCCTGATCTACAAGGCGACCGAGGTCATCAACTTCGCCCAGGGCGATTTGATGATGCTCGGCGGATTCGTCGCCTACACGTATATCACCATCCTCGGACTGAACTATTGGCTCGGCTTTCTATTCGCCGTGCTGACCATGGGGCTCGTCGGCATGACGATCGAGCGGTTCGTCGTCCGCCCGATCCTCGGCTACCCGCTCTTCTCCATCATCATGGTGACGATCGGCCTCGGGTTCCTGCTGCGCTCGCTCGCCGGCATGATCTGGGGCACGGACGACCTCAAGATTGAGGCGCCCTTTTCCGAGGGCGTGCTCAGGATCGGCGACCTCGTGCTCGCCTATGACAAGCTTTCGGTGATCGTCGTCACGGTGATCCTGATCGCGGTGCTCTACCTGTTCTTCAACCGTACGCGCCTCGGCACGGCCATGCGTGCGACCTCGGAGAACATGCTCGCGGCCTACTACATGGGCATTCCCGTCAAGCGCGTCGTCTCGCTCGTGTGGGCGATCAGCGCGATGGTGGCGGGCGTCGCCGGCGTGCTGCTCGCTCCGATCACGTTCGTGCATTCGAACGTCGGCCTCGCCCTCGGCCTCAAGGCATTCCCCGCTGCCGTGCTCGGCGGTTTCGGCTCCATTCCGGGCGCGCTCGTTGGCGGTCTCATCATCGGCGTCGTCGAGACCCTCGCGGGCTTCTACCTGCCGCAGGGCTGGAAGGACGTGGCGCCCTACATCATCCTCCTGCTGGTGCTGCTGCTGAGGCCCGAGGGGCTCTTCGGCGCGCTCGGGCGTAAAAAAGTCTGAGGAGCGGCGCGCGCCATGCGGTTCATCTTCAAGACCGACTACGAGCAGGACATCAAGCTCTTCCAGCACGGCGGAGCTTGGTGGTCCTATGGGCTTCTGTTCGCCGTGCTGGCCGTGGCGCCGTACCTCATCGGCAGCTATCTGCAGAGCCAGCTCGTCTTCGTCTTCATCTACGCAATCGTCGGCGTCGCGCTGATGATCCTCGTCGGCTTCACGGGGCAAGGCTCGATCGGGCACGCTGCATTCCTCGCCATCGGCGCTTACACCGCGGCCTTCCTCCAGGCGCGCGGCTATCCCTTCGAGGTCTACTTCCCGGTTGCCGGCATCCTGACCGGCGTGGTCGGCGCCATCGTCGGCATCCCGGCATTGCGGCTGCACGGCATTTACCTGCTGATCGCGACCATCTCGTTCGCTTTCATCGTCGAGGAAGTGCTCGCACGCTGGGAGAGCGTGACCCACGGCAATGAAGGCATGCGCGTGCGCGCCGTCGAGTTCTTCGGCCAGACGGTCTCGCGTGACAGCAATTCCTTCTACTTCCTCTGCCTCGGCATTCTGGTGCTGGTCATCATCGGGACGCTGAACCTCATGCGTTCACCGACGGGCCGCGCCTTCATCGCCATCCGCGACAGCGAGACCGCGGCCAAGAGCATGGGCATCGATCTTGCGAAGTACAAGGTGCGGTCATTCGCGATCAGCGCGGCGATCACCGGCCTCGCGGGCACGCTCTATGCACACAAGATGTCGTTCATCAGCCCGGAGATGTTCACGCTCCTGCTGTCGATCGAATTCATCATGGTGATCATCATCGGCGGCGCCTTCGGGCTGCACGGCGCGATCCTCGGCGCGATCTTCATCGTCATGGTCGATCCGCTGATCACCATGCTCAAGGACGACCTGCCTGGCATGGTCGCAAGCCTCTCGCGCGGCTTCGGCGTCGGCGAGGAGGGCGCTCGAGCGGTCCAGGATCGGCTCTATGCGATCTTCTCGGCGCCGGGCCTCAAAGGCGCGATCTACGGCCTGATCATCATCATGTTCGTGCTGTTCGAGCCCATGGGCCTCTACGGTCGCTGGCTCAAGATCAAGCTCTATTTCCAGCTCTTCCCTCTCTACAAGAAAGCGACCTTCAGGCGGCAGAAGACCTATGTGAAGTCGGAGCGCAACCGGTGAGCTACCTCAGGGTCGACAATCTCTCGCTTCACTTCGGTGGCCTCAAGGCCGTCGATGCCGTGAGCTTCGAGATCCCCCAGGGCGAGATCTTCACGATCATCGGTCCCAACGGCGCCGGCAAGACCTCGATCTTCAACATGATCTCGCGGCTCTACGAGCCGACAACGGGGCATCTCTTCTTCGAGGACAGGGACATCACGGAAGTGCCGCCGCACCAGATTGCCAGCATGGGCATCGCGCGGACGTTCCAGAACATCGAGCTTTTCGACAATGCCAGCGTCCTCAGCAACCTGCTGGTCGGGCGCCATTGCCATTCACGCACGAAGCTCTGGCAGGAGATCCTCTTCATGCCCAACGTGCGGCGCGCCGAGAAGGCGCATCGTGCCAAGGTCGAGGAGGTCATCGAGCTTCTCGACCTGCAGGCTTATCGCGAGAAGATCATCGCCGGCCTGCCGTACGGCGTGCGCAAGGTCGTCGAGCTCGCGCGGGCGCTCTGCTCGGAGCCGAAGCTCATTCTTCTCGACG
Organism: Hyphomicrobium sp. CS1BSMeth3; assembly: GCF_900117415.1. GTDB lineage: Bacteria > Pseudomonadota > Alphaproteobacteria > Rhizobiales > Hyphomicrobiaceae. Next base: position 125,238 of record NZ_FPEI01000002.1, on the reverse strand, counting down.
AGCCGTCATCGGGCCTCAATGTCGAGGAGACCGACGACATGTCGTACTGGATCCGCGACATCAAGAGCGAGCTCGGCATCACCGTGCTGATGGTCGAGCACGACATGAGCCTCGTCAATCGCGTGTCGGACCGCGTCCTCGCGCTGAACTATGGCCGCGTGATCGCCCAGGGCACGCCTGCCGAAGTGCAGCGTCATCCCGACGTCGTTGCGGCCTATCTCGGAGCCTGAGCGAATGACGATGACCGCCGAGAGCGAGATGAAGTCGGTGGCGGACGCGCCGGTTGCCGCCGCGCCTTCCGCGGAGCCGATCCTGAAGGTCTCGAACATCGAGAGCTATTACGGGCCGATCATGGCCATCCGCGGCGTGAGCCTTGAAGTGCCGCGCGGCTCGATCGTCACGGTGCTGGGCGCGAACGGCGCAGGCAAGACGACCATCCTGAAGACCATCTCGGGCGTGCTCGATCCGCTCAAGGGCACTGTCGAGTTCGAGGGCAAGCAGATCCAGCGCCTCGATCCTGACCGCATTGTCCGCCTCGGGCTCGGCCATGTGCCCGAGGGGCGAGAGGTGTTCCCCTTCCTGACGGTGCGCGAGAACCTCATGATGGGCGCGTACATCCGCAGCGATCGCGCCGGCATCGCGGAGGATCTGGAGCGCATTTACGGCTATTTCCCGCGCCTGAAGGAGCGTCTCGACCAACCCGCGGGTCATCTCTCGGGCGGCGAGCAGCAGATGCTCGCGATCTCGCGCGCGCTGATGAACAGGCCGCGGCTCCTGCTCCTCGACGAGCCCTCGCTCGGCCTGTCGCCGATCCTGGTGAAGGAGATTTTCGGCATCATCCGGCGCGTGAATGCCGAGGAGGGCGTCTCCATGCTGCTCGTGGAGCAGAATGCGCGCATGGCGCTCGAGACGGCGCATCACGGCTACGTGCTGGAGGTCGGGCGCATCGTCATGGCCGATACCTGCGAGCGTCTGCGCGAGAGCAAGGACATTCAGGAGTTCTATCTTGGCGCGCGCGACCACGGCGAGCGCGGCGAGCGGCGGTGGAAGCGCAAGAAAACGTGGCGTTGAAGTCTGGAGGCGCAGCAGATGGCCAGCGACATCGATGCGATCATTTCCGACACGATCCCCAAGAGCTTCATGCGCGCCGTCGAGCGCTGGCATAACGAGCCCGCCATCCGCGAGAAGCATATGGGCGTGTGGAAGACGGTGACGTGGGCCGAATGGCTCGAGCGCTCCAAGGCCGTCGCCTACGCGCTCGACGCCATGGATTTCAAGCCCGGCGACGTCGCGTCGATCCTCTGCAACACCAAGCCCGAGTGGGTCTACGCCGATATGGGCGTGCTGCTCGCGGGCGGTGTTTCGTCGGGCATCTATCCGACGGATTCGCCGCGCCAGGTCGAGTATCTGGTGAACGACAGCAGGACGCGCGTGCTCTTCGTCGAGGATGACGAGCAACTCGACAAGGCACTGGAGGTGCGCGGCCGCTGCCCGACGCTCGTGAAGATCGTCGTCTTCGATATGGAAGGCCTGACGCGCTTCAGCGACCCCATGGTGATCTCGTTCGACGACTTCATCGAGGAAGGCCGCGCCCACATGGTCGGTCGCCCGGGCCTCATCGACGAGATGCTCGCCTCGCGCGGACCCGAGGATCTCGCCATCCTCGTCTACACCTCCGGCACGACCGGCCCGCCGAAAGGCGCCATGCATCCGCACCGCTCGGTGCTCGCACAGATGCGCCATGCGTCGGATATCTTCGGTTCCAAGCCGGGTGAGCCCAAGCTGCTCTTCCTGCCGCTCTGCCACGTCGCCGAGCGGGTCGGCGGTTACTACATGTCGATCGGCATGGGACCGGTGATGAACTTCGCCGAGAGCCCGGAGACCGTGCCGGACAACATCCGCGAGGTGCAGCCGGCGACCTTCCTCGCCGTGCCGCGCGTGTGGGAGAAATTCTATTCGGGCACCATGATCGCGCTCAAGGATGCGACGGGGCTCGAGAAATGGGCCTATGAGAAGGCCATCGGCGTCGGCTATCGCATTGCGGACGCGCGCCTTGTGGGCAAGAAACCCTCGGCTCTGCTGAAGGCGCTCAATGCGGTCGGCTACTGGGCCGTGCTGCGCAATGTGCGGCGCATGATGGGCGTCGACAACTGCCGCGTGATGTTTACGGGCGCTGCGCCGATCTCGCCGGATCTCATCCGCTGGTATCTGGCACTCGGCCTCGACATGTACGAGGTCTATGGCCAGACCGAGAACTGCGGCGTTGCGACCGTCATGCCGCCCGATCACATCAAGCTCGGCACGGTCGGCAAGTCCGTGCCCTGGGCCGAGGCCAAAGTCTCGCCGGAAGGCGAGATCCTGCTGCGCGGCGACTTCCTCATGTCCGGCTATCTCAACCACCCCGAGAAGACGGCTGAGACGATCGACAAGGAAGGCTGGCTGCATACGGGCGATGTCGGCTTCATCGACGAGGATGGCTTCGTGAAGATCACGGACCGCATGAAGGACATCATCATCACGGCGGGCGGCAAGAACGTCACGCCCTCGGAGATCGAGAACCAGCTCAAGTTCTCGCCCTACATCTCCGATGCCGTCGTGATCGGCGACAAGCGGCCTTATCTGACCTGCCTCGTGATGATCGATCAGGAGAACGTCGAGAAGTTCGCGCAGGACCACAATGTCCCCTTCACGAACTACGCGAGCCTCTGTCGCGCGCAGGAGGTGCGCGACCTGATCGCGGCCGAGATCGAGAAGGTGAACGCCAAGTTCGCGCGCGTCGAGACCATCCGCCGCTTCCATCTCATCGAGCAGCAGCTCACGCCCGAGGACGAGGAGCTGACGCCGACGATGAAGCTCAAGCGCGCGTTCGTGAACAGGAAATATGCGCCCGAGATCGAGGCGATGTACAAGGAGAGAGCTGCGGCTTGAGCGCGGTTTCTCCGATCAATTGCCGAAGGCCAGGATCGCCCGGCTTTCGGACCCAGAACAACAGGGCGATGCGTGGTGTTTGGAGGAGGAAACGAATGAGCCTTCACATGCTGAAAATGAGTCTGCTCGGCGCCGCGCTCGCGGTTGTGGCAGGGCCGGCGCTGGCGCAGACCAAGGTGACGAACCAGGGCATCAGCGCCAAGGAGATCGTGATTGGCACGCACCAGGATCTCTCCGGCCCGATCAAGGTCTGGGGCGTGCCTGTTCTCAACGGCATGAAGCTCGCCGTCGAGGAGGTGAACGCGAAGGGCGGTATTCACGGTCGGCTGCTGAAGCTCATCGCCGAGGACAGCGCCTATGAGCCGCGCAAGGCCGTGCTCGCGACGCAGAAGATGGTCGAGCGCGACAAGATCTTCGCGATGATCGGGCCCATGGGCTCGCCGACCGTGCTCGCCGCGCAAGACATTCTCTTCGAGGCCGGCATTCCGCAGCTCTTCCCGCTGACGGCGGCCGAGTTCACCTACAAGTTCGACGCCTCGAAGCCGCAGGAGCGACTGAAGTTCAACAACCTGCTGCCCTATGTCGAGAGCACGCGGGCGATCGTGAAGTACATGATCCCCGAGAAGAAGATCCAGAAGCCGTGCGTCATGTCGCAGGATGACGAGTACGGCAAGAACGTCCTCGACGGCTTCACGCAGCAGGTCGAGGCCATGAAGATGAAGCCCGCCTCCATCACGACCTACAAGCGCGGCGCCTCCGACTTCTCGGCCCAGGCGGCGAAGCTGAAGGCTGACGGTTGCGACATGGTCGTGCTCGGCACCATCATCCGCGAGACCATCGGCGTGGTCGCGGAAGCCAAGAAGATCGGCTTCGAGCCCGTATGGCTCGGCGCGACCCCGGTGTGCGTGCTCGAGGTGCCGGCGCTCGGCAAGGGCGTGGTCGAAGGTCTCTACTCGGGTTGCGGCTTCGAGGTGCCCTATCGCGACACGGCCAAGGGCAAGGTCAAGGAGTGGGCCGAGGCGTACTTCAAGATGTACAACGCCGAGCCGAACACGCAGGCCGTCATCGGCTACAATACGATCATGACGTTCGCTCACTATGCGAACCTCGCCGGCAAGGATCTCACTGGGCAGAAGCTGCTGACGGCGCTCGAGTCGGGCGATGTGTTCCAGGACATCTTCGCCTCTCCGCCGACGAAGTTCTCGAACACGAACCACCTCGCCTCGACGATCACGCAGATCAGCGTGATCGAGAACGGCCGCTGGAAGACGGTGAAGGACGGCCTCTCGTTCTGACCGTCTAAGTTCTGAGATCGACGCGCGCCCGTGCCGCAAGGCGCGGGCGTTCGCGCCATGAGAAGACGCCCATGCAGTTCACGCACGAGCACGAGGAGCTGCGGCGCAGCCTGCAGAAGTTCATCGCCGCCGAGATCAATCCGCATGTGGACCAATGGGAGAGGGAGCAGACCTTCCCGGCCCACGCGCTGTTCAAGAAGATGGGCGATCTCGGTTTTCTCGGGCTCAACAAGCCGGTCGAATTCGGCGGCCAGGGGCTCGACTACTCCTACGCGATCGTGATGGCGGAGGAGCTCGGCGCCATCAACTGCGGTGGCATTCCCATGGCGATCGGCGTGCAGACCGACATGGCGACGCCGGCGCTCGCCCGCTTCGGCTCGGACGAATTGCGTCGGGAGTTCCTCGCGCCCTCGATCGCGGGGGATTACGTGGCCTGTCTCGGCGTGTCGGAGGTCGGCGCCGGCTCGGATGTGGCCTCGATCAAGACGACCGCGCGCAAGGATGGCGATGACTACGTCATCAACGGCGGCAAGATGTGGACGACGAACGGCACGCAGGCCGACTGGATCTGTTTGCTCGCCAACACGTCCGACGGGCCGGTGCATCTCAACAAGACGCTCATCTGCGTGCCCATGAAGACGAAGGGCGTCCAGGTCGCACGCAAGCTCGACAAGATGGGGATGCACGCCTCGGATACCGCACAGATCTTCTTCGACGACGTGCGCGTGCCGCAGAAGAACCGCATCGGCGAGGAAGGGAAGGGCTTCACCTACCAGATGCTGCAGTTCCAGGAGGAGCGCCTGTGGGCGGCGGCGCGCGCGCTCAAGGGGAATGAGCGCATCATCAATGCGACGATCGACTACACGCGGGGGCGCATCGCCTTCGGTCGGCCGATCCTCGACAATCAGGTCGTGCACTTCCGCCTTGCCGAGCTGCAGACGGAGATCGAGCTGCTACGAAGCCACGTCTATCGCTGTTGCGAGCTTTATCTCGCGGGCCAGGATGTGACCAAGCTTGCGTCCATGGCCAAGCTCAAGGCGGGGCGCTTGAGCCGCGAGGTGAGCGACTCATGCCTGCAGTACTGGGGCGGCATGGGCTTCATGAACGAGACGGTCGTCAGCCGCGCCTATCGCGACACGCGCCTTTCCTCGATCGGCGGCGGCGCCGACGAGATCATGCTGACGATTCTGGCGAAGTACATGGGCACGCTGCCCGGCACGGCGAATACGCGGAAGAAGGAGTAGCGGGCACTATTCGGCACTACTTTCCCCTCTCTCCGCGTGCGGGGAGGGCGTGCGCCAACGTCAGCGATTGTGCCGCCCCTCATCCCGACCTTCTCTCCCCGTAAGAACGGGGAGAAGGGGAAGAGCTGTCAGTCCCGCCGCGTCAAACTCCAAGCTGTCGCTATTGCCACCGCCGGCCTAGCACGACGCCGGTAGGCGATAGCACCCCTTCCCAGCAGCCGGCGGCAAGTAAACAAAGCCCGCCGCGGGCATGGCAGAGCGGAAAGAGGCGACAGCACCTCTTCCCAGCAGCCCGCCGCATCACTCGCCGGTGTGGAAATTGCCACCGCCGGCCTGGCACGACGCCGGTAGGCGATAGCACCCCTTCCCAGCAGCCGGCGGCAAGTAAACAAAGCCCGCCGCGGGCATAGCACGACGGAAAGAGGCGATAGCACCTCTTCCCAGCAGCCCGCGGCAAGTAAACTAAGGCGCCAGTGTCTCGCGCGGCATCGGCGGCGCGTCGGGATCGTGCTCACGCTCGCGGTCGCTCGCAAGCTCGCGGACCTGATCCTTGCCGTAGATGTCGGGACGGTAGACGATGCGGCCATCCTCCTCGACCCACGCCGTGACGTAGACGAAGGCGACCGGCAAGGGGCGCGACAGGTTGATGTCGACCGCCTGGCCGCCCTGGAGAATGTCCTCAATGCGCTCGCGGCTCATGCCGAGCTCGTCACGCCCGATCCAGGCGGCGAGATCGAACACATCCTGCACGCGCACGCAGCCGGCACTGAAGGCGCGCGAGCGCTGCTCGAAGAGCGGCTTCATCGGCGTGTCGTGCATGTAGACGCCATGCTCGTTCGGCATGTCGATGCGCACGAGGCCAAGCGCGTTGTGCGGCCCCGGATCCTGGCGGAAGCGCAGGTTCTTGGCGTCCACCGAGCGCCAATCGACGTTGCTCACATCGATTTCCGGGCCGACGAAGCTGCCCGTGAGGACGCGGATGTGCTCCTTCTGGAGGTAGTCCGGCTCCTTGGCGAGACGCGGGATCACATCGAGGTTGGCGATGCTCTCCGGCACGCGCCAGAAGGGGAAGAAGTTGAGCGCGCGGATGTTGGCCGTGACGACCGGCGTCTGGCGATCCGGCTTGCCGGCGATCACGCGGTGGCGCCGCTCCACGGTGTGCCGCCATACGGCTTCGGCCTGGAAGCCCGGCACGTTGACCAGGACATAGCGCTCGTCGATCTTGAGCGAGAGCAGGTCGCGAACGCGATTGTAGTTCATGCGCAACTGCGCGAGGCGCGCTGCCGGCGGCACGTTCAGGGCCTGGAGGGTCGGGCGGTCGACGCGACCGCTGACGCGAAGCCCGTGGCGGCTCTGGAAGCGCCGGATGCCGGCTTCCATCTCCCCATCGAGCGAGAATGAGCTGAAGCCGCGCTGCGGCCGCATATCGCCCCACAGCACGAGGACGCGGCGGACCATCGGGATGCGCTCGTCCTCGTCGCCCGGGCGGATCATGCGGTTGCCCGGAATGTTCGGCCAGCCACCTTCGGCGACGACACGCTCGACGCGCTCGATGGCGTCGCCCATGGCGCCGAGCATCTCCTGCGACCTGAGCGGCACGGCGCCTTGGCGCAGATCGTCCAGCACGTCGGACGGGGTTTGCTGGCGCGGGCGGCGATCACGCCCCGGGTCGGTGAACGACGCAAAGCCCGGAAGCTGCTGCCACCATTCCTGGGCCTGGGCTTGAGCACCAACGAGGCCAGCCGCGAGGCCGAGACCCCCAGCAAGTGCCTGCCGGCGCGTCAGATTGGTTCGCTCCCCCACCCCCTTGTGGGAGGCAGACTTCTTACCCCGTTCATTTGTCATCGTCTGCTCACGATCGGTGTTCTCTGAGCCGGCCGATCCGCCGGACGCTACGCCCGCATCAGCGTAGCCCCATCTGCCCGCTTAGTTGTGCTTTGCGGCAACAGCAAGGTTGCGCGTTCATCTCTTGCCGGACCTATAGCTGATTTCCGGAGACCGGGCCAAACCGCCCCCTTCACGCTCGCGTGAGTAACGTTCGGTTTCGCGCAGGGGTTTCCCGACGGCAACACTGTGGTAACTGGCCGCTCCGGTAAACCTCGACAATGACCAAAGGCTTCGCGTAATATCACGCCGCTGTGAACGGCTGGCGTAAGGACGGGCCATGTGGCACTCCAGAAGTGCGGTGGGGTCGGACTCGACTCCCCCGAGGTTTGGTTCGTGCGGACGCATGGCTCTGGCGGCCATCGGCTTGACCGCCGTTTTTCATTTTGTCCCGACTGCAAATGCCAGCGAGCTTGTCGCCTGCGACGCGCCGGGCGTTCTCAACACGTTCGATGCACCTCTGCGGGGGCTTGCGCGCGTCGTCGAGCGCAGCCATGAGATCCGCGTCGTAGCGCTCGGCTCGTCCTCGACTGAAGGGACAGGGGCATCCAGCAAGCAGGCCGCCTATCCGGCGCGCTTCGACCGGGAGATGGACCGGCGCTTCCCGGGCAAGGATTTTCAGGTCGCCAATCTCGGCAAGGGCGGTGAGCTGGCGGATGCCATGCTGACGCGCCTCGTTCGCGATGTGATTCCCACGCGGCCGGCGCTGGTGCTGTGGCAGACCGGGGTCAACGACGCCATCTCGGGCGTCGACGTGGAGACATTCCGGAAGACGTTGCTGAGTGGGGTCAGTGCGCTCAAGGCCGCCAACATCGACGTCGTGCTGGTCGACCCGCAATTCTATCCGCGCTCGGCGGGGGTAGCCCGGTACGAGGACTATGTCGCGGTCATGCGGAATGTCGCGCATGAGCAAGGCGTGCCGGTCTTCCGCCGCTACGCGATCATGCAGCACCTCATCTCGAGCGGCCAGCACCCGGTAGAAGAGCTACTGTGGAAGGATAAGTTCCACCTCAGCGACGTAGCGTACGGCTGCCTCGCCGAGCTGATGGCTGAGGCCGTCGAGGCGGACCTCAAGCGCACGCCGGGGGCCGTCATGTCGGCCGGCGTCGCGTCCAGAACGCCGATTTCTGGATGGTCGCCGTCATCGGCTCACTAAACTGAGAGGGCCGCTACGCGCGGCCCCCTGAAGCTCTCACCAGTGGTTGCGGCGGATGTAGCCGTGATGGCGCGCGTGCCACTCGCGTTGGTTCCAGTCCTTGCGCGGATGACCCCACGACTGGAAGTACGGCGGCCGCTCCTGGATCCAGTGGTAGTAGTGAGCCAGCTGGCGTGCGCGGACATAGCGCCCGGGAGACCAGTAGTCTGAATTGTAATAGGGGTAGTAGCCACGCGGCTTGTAGCGGTAGGCGTACGGATCCACGTCGAAGACGTAGCGGTGATCGTGGTGAGCGTACTTCCGGGTGACCTTCACCTTGCCGCGGTCCTTCATGCCGTCCGCGGCAGCCTGCTGCAGCGGCACGGCCCCGAAAGCAGCTACGGCGGCAAGCCCCAGCAATGGCATTGTCCAGCGCATCGTCGGTCTCCTCAGGCGGGCGCGCCGCCCTCCCGGGCGACGAATCACGTGGTTCCGCGAGAGCTTACACCGAAGCGCCGATCACGTTGTGTATCTAATGTCAAAATGCTGAATTTTGGGCTTTAGCTGTCACGCTGATGCCGCAATGCGCCCCGACAGCAGGCAGAGGGCGAGCCGGATTTTTCGGCGTGGCGCCCAGGCCGAGAGCTGGTTAACGGCTCGGCCCAGTGCAGTGAAGGCGGTGGGCCGCACAGCTCAGCCCGCCAAGGGGGGCCAAGGTGGTGAACGTGCAACACTGGATGCATCATGTCCGGCTGGCCGGGCTCATCGCGCTCATTTGGAGCCTAGCTGCGCCTGCTTCGGCCATCGAGCCGCGCAAGGACGAGAAAGACCGGCTCAAGGCCTGTGAGAAGTCCCTCTGCACGCTCATTGTCGCGAAGAAGCCCGTGAAGGGCGACCTGCAGTGCCCCCTGAGCAAAGCCTGGTCCAAGAAGACCATGAAGGAAGGCTCGGGCAGCAAGCTGCGCTGGGGCTTTGGCGCGGCCAAATGCGAGGTGGATCTCAAGGTGCCGCGCGAGACGATCGTCGGAGCGCTTTCCGCGGCCGAGATCAAGGTCACGCTGCCGCCCCATACCGTGGACTGCGAGGTCGAGCGCGAGAACAGCGTCGACAAGGCGCAGATCACGCTCGCGCCCATCATCGAGCTGAAGGACGGCAAAGCCAAGAAGATCTGGGTCAACGTCACCGACATCAAGGCGCCGGGCGTGATCAAAGGGGTCGTGTGGTCGGCAGCGCAGCTCGAGGACTCCGTCGGCCTCTTTCATCGCCGGATGATCAAGGCCGTGAATAAATTCATCCGCGAGGAATGCCCGAAAGTGGTCGCCGGGGGTTGACCCCGAGCCGCATTCGGCGAACAACCCCTGCGACCGCCGCGGCCCTTGGAGCCTGTGGCATGGTTTTCCATCAAAAGCAGGGTGTTGCGCGACCATGATCGACTACGTCTCGAAGGGCCGGCTGAGCGTTGCAAAAATCCTCGCCGACTTCGTCGATCAGGAAGCATTGCCTGGTACGGGCGTTGATGGCGCGGCTTTCTGGTCAGGCCTCGAACGCATAGTGGACGTACTTGGGCCGGAGAACCGCGCGCTCCTCGCGAAGCGCGACGCACTCCAGGCCGAAATCGATGCCTGGCATCGCGCCAATCGCGGAAAGCCGCACGATCCCGTGGCCTATCGGGCCTTTCTCGAAGGCATCGGCTATCTGGTGCCGGAAGGCCCGGATTTCACCATCGATACTACGGGCGTCGACGATGAGATCGCGAGCATGGCCGGGCCGCAGCTCGTCGTGCCCGTGAGCAATGCGCGCATGGCGCTCAATGCTGCAAACGCGCGTTGGGGCTCCCTCTACGATGCCCTCTACGTGTCGGATGCCATTCCCGAGGATGGCGGCGCGGCGCGCGGGGCGGCATACAACCCGGTTCGCGGCGCCAGGGTCGTGACGCAGGTCCGCGAGTGGCTCGATGCCTTCCTGCCGATCGAGAACCTCAAAGGACCGCGCTCGCACGGCGAGGTGCTTGCCTACACGATCGAGGTCGGCACGCTCATTTTCGATGTCGGCGACACCGAGCCGCGCGCCTATCTCTCCGACAGCGCCCAGTTCCTCGGCTATCAGGGCGATCCGCTGAACCCGAGCGCCATTCTCCTCGAGCACAACGGCCTCGGCATCGAGCTGCGCTTCGATCGCAACAATCCGGTCGGTGCGGCGCACGCTGCCGGTCTGTCGGACGTGCATGTCGAGGCGGCGCTGACGACGATCATCGATTTCGAGGATGCGACAGCGGCCGTCGATCCCGAGGACAAGGTTGCCTGCTATCGCAACTGGCTCGGCCTGATGAAGGGCACGCTCGAAGCGACGATCGAGACGGCGCGTGGTTCGAAGGTCAGGCGGCTCGCCGAGGATCGCGTCTATCGGCTTCCCGATGCGGGAGAGGCGTCAGTGCCGGGGCGCAGCCTGATGCTCGTGCGCAATGTCGGGCATCTCATGAGCGATGCGAGCGTGCTCGACAGTTCGAGCGCGCCCGCGCCTGAGGGCATTCTCGACGCGCTCGTCACGAGCCTCATTGGACTGCACGATCTCAAGGAGACGGGGGCGCTCCGCAACAGCCGCGAGAAAGCTATCTACATCGTCAAGCCGAAGATGCATGGCCCCGAGGAGGTCGCTTTCGCGGACAAGCTCTTCGCGATGACCGAGGATGTGCTCGGCCTGCCGCGCAACACGCTCAAGATGGGCCTCATGGACGAGGAGCGCCGCACAAGCGCCAACCTCAAGGAGTGTATCAGGGCCGCGAAGTCGCGCGTGTTCTTCATCAATACGGGTTTCCTCGATCGCACAGGCGACGAGATCCACACGAGCATGGAAGCGGGCCCGGTGATCCGCAAGGCGGAGATGCCGGCGACGCGCTGGATCAAGGCTTACGAGAACCGAAATGTGGATATCGGCATTGCCTGCGGACTGCCGGGCCGTGCGCAGATCGGCAAGGGCATGTGGGCCAAGCCGGACATGATGGCGGCCATGCTCGCGGAGAAGATCGCGCACCCAGAAGCCGGCGCGAGCACGGCCTGGGTGCCTTCGCCGATCGCCGCGACCTTGCACGCAGTGCATTATCATCTCGTGGATGTCGGTGCGCGGCAGGCAGCCATCGCCGGCCGCCAGCGGGCATCGCTCGACGATCTCTTGACCCCGCCGCTGGCCGATCGGCCCAACTGGTCGTCCGAGGACATCCAGCGCGAGCTCGAGAACAACGCCCAGGGCATTCTCGGCTATGTCGTGCGCTGGATCGATCAGGGTATTGGCTGCTCCAAGGTGCCCGATATCAACAATATCGGGCTCATGGAGGATCGGGCGACGCTGCGCATCTCGAGCCAGCACATGGCCAACTGGCTGCATCACGGCGTCGTCAGCGAGGCGCAGATCATCGAGACCATGCAACGCATGGCGGCGGTCGTGGATCAGCAGAATGCCGGTGATCCCGCCTATCGGCCGATGGCGCTCGACTTCGACAGCTCCATTGCCTTTGCCGCGGCGCTCGACCTCGTGCTCAAGGGGCGGGAGCAGCCCAATGGCTATACCGAGCCGATCCTGCACGCGCGCCGGATCGAGGCCAAAGCGCGGGACAGCGCTGCCGGCTGAGCGGATGGACTTGGGCGGCGGACATGCCTATGGTCGGAGCGTTCTAGGACTTCGAGGAAGGCGGACGCGCATGAACGACGCACCTGTGGTCACCGATACCCATCGCATCACTTCGATCGCCGAGCTGGAGGCGCTCTACGGGAAGCCGGCGGGCGCCGCCGTGACCAAGGAGATCGATCATCTCAACGGTCCGTATCGGACGTTCATCGAGAAGGCGCCGTTCGTCGCCATTGCCTCGGCGGGCGAGGGAGGTCTCGACTGCACGCCGCGCGGCGATCCGGCCGGCTTCGTGCGCATCGTCGATGAGCGCACGCTCCTCATCCCTGACCGGCGCGGCAACAACCGCATTGATACGCTCCGCAATATCGTCGAGACCGGGCGCGTCGGGCTGCTGTTCCTGATCCCGGGCGTCGGCGAGACACTGCGCGTCAATGGCCGTGCGCACATCACGACCGATCCCGCGCTCTGCGCGACGTTCGAGATGCAGCGCCAGATCCCGAAGAGCCTCATCGTCGTCGAGATCGACCGGGTCTACTTCCAGTGCACCAAGGCGCTCGTGCGCTCGAAGCTCTGGGATCCCGCATCGCAAGTGCCGAGGGCCTCGGTCCCGAGTGCCGGACAGATGGTCGCTGCCACCACGGAAGGCTTTGACGGCGCGGCGTACGACATCGCCTATCCCGAGCGCATCAAGCAGACGATCTACTGATCGAGAGCAGGTCCGCTCAGCGCTTTGTCTCGCCGAGCCGCGTCGCGTGGCTCGCGGCGACGTTCCAGCTCTGGCCCTCGCGCGTATATACGGCCGTCCAGCGGACGTCGTAGGTCTTGCCGTCGTCGGACTTGATAGGCGAGACGCCGGTCGCGATGCCGACCCAGTCGTTCGGAATGCGGATGACGAGATCGCTCACCGGCGCGGTCTCGATGACGGGATCGCCTTTCAGCAGCGTCGCAATGCGCGCGTCCTTGCCATCGACTTTGCCGGATGTGTGCGTGTGCACGAAGGACGGCGCGTACATCCGCTGAAGGCGCTTGGCGTCCTTGGCCTTGATGGCGGCAGCGACGTCCCTGCGGAAAGCGGCGACCTCCTCGCTGATCAGCTTGCGCTGGGCCTCGCTGACGATGGCGGGGGGATGGGCCGAGGCGCGTTGCAATGAGAGTGCGAGCGCCGAGACGGCGCAGATGAGTGCAATACCGGAAAGAAGGCGCACGACGCGCATGGCTCGGACCTTTCCCGCAGTTGCTGGGAACTCTGAGCATAGCACTGCGGCAGTAGCGGGCACCACTTGTCCCTTCTCCCCGTCCTTGTCGCGCTGGAAGCGCGCCTCTGGCGCGACGAGAAGGCTAGGATGAGGGGCGGCGGCAAACGCAAACGTCGGTAAGTGCCGCCGCCCCTCACCCCGACCCTCTCCCCGCGCGCGGGGAGAGGGGGAAGAAGGTCAAACCGACAGCCGGCGGCGGACGTCGGCCTCGACCATGTCGGCACGTTTGCCGGAAAGCACGACCTGCCCGCGCTCCATGACCGCATAGCGATCGGCGAGGTCGCGGGCGAACTCGAAATACTGCTCCACGAGCAGGATGGCCATCTCGCCCTTCTTGCGCAGGTAGTCGATGGCGCGGCCGATGTCCTTGATGATCGAAGGCTGGATGCCTTCGGTCGGCTCGTCGAGCACGAGCAGGTTCGGGCGCATGGCGAGCGCGCGGCCGATGGCGAGCTGCTGCTGCTGGCCGCCGGAAAGATCACCGCCGCGCCGCCGCAGCATGGACTTCAGCACCGGAAAGAGCGTGAAGATCTCGTCGTCGATCTGGCGCTCGGCGCCCTTGAGAGGCGCGAGCCCTGTCTGCAGGTTTTCCGCGACCGTGAGCAAGGGAAAGATCTCGCGACCTTGCGGCACGAGTGCAATGCCGCGGCGCGCGCGCTCGTAGGGCGGCAGGCCGTTCAGCGTCTGACCATCCCACTCGATGAGCCCGGCACTCACCGGATGGTGGCCGGCGATTGCGCGGAGCAGCGTGGTCTTGCCGACGCCGTTGCGGCCCATGAGCGAGGTCACCTCGCCCTTGCGCACCTCGAGGTTTACCCCGCGCAGGACTTGCGCGGCCCCGTAGTGCAGGTCGACGTCCTCGACCTTCAGCATGGCGCTCTCTCCTTGTTGTTCAGCGCCCGAGATAAACTTCGATCACGCGCGGGTTCTCCGATACCGTATCGATCGCGCCTTCGGCCAGCACCGAGCCTTCGTGCAGGCACGTCACCTTCACACCGAGCGCGCGCACGAAGGCCATGTCGTGCTCGACGACGACGACGGAATGATCCGCCGCCGAGATACGTTTCAGCAGCGCGGCAGTTGCTTCGGTCTCTGCGTCCGTCATGCCGGCGACGGGCTCATCGACGAGCAGCAACTTGGGATCCTGCGCGAGCAGCATCCCGATCTCCAGCCACTGCTTCTGGCCGTGGCTCAGCAGGCCCGCGAGGCGCTCGCGCTGGGCACTGAGCCCGGCGATCTCCAGAATCTCTTCGAGGCGACGCGCTTCCTCTGCGCTTGTGCGCGCCATGAGCACGTGGCGCGCGCGGCGGTCGCCTTTGAGCGCGAGGAGGATGTTGTCCTCGACGGTGTGGCTCTCGAAGACGGTCGGCTTCTGGAACTTGCGCCCAATGCCGAGGTTGGCGATCGCCGCCTCGTCGAGGCGCGTGAGATCGACGCCGCGATCGAAGAGCACCTCGCCCGTGTCGGGGCGTGTCTTCCCCGTGATCACGTCCATCATGGTCGTCTTGCCGGCGCCGTTCGGGCCGATGATCGCGCGCATCTCGCCGGGCGCGATCTGCAGCGACAGCTCGTTGAGCGCGCGGAAGCCATCGAAGGAAACGGTCACGCCGTCGAGATAGAGAAGGCTCGGCGTGAGCGGTGCAGGGGCGTCCGTTGGAACCAGCGTTGTCATGGCGCGCGTCCTATTCGGCTGGCTGTGGGACGGTTTCGGACTTGGCCGCCGACTTTTCGGCAGGCCGACGGCGCGCCCAGAAGTCGTAGAGCGTGCCGAGAATGCCCTTCGGCAGCCAGATCGTGACGAGCACGAAGAGCGCGCCGAGCATGAAGAGCCAGTAGGGAGCGAGGAAACCTGTAGTGAAGGTCGTCTTGGCGAAGTTCACGAGCACGGCGCCGAGCGCAGCGCCGGCCAGCGTCCCGCGCCCGCCGACTGCGACCCAGATCACGACCTCGATGGAATTTGCCGGCGTGAACTCGCTCGGATTGATGATGCCGACCTGCGGCACGTAGAGAGCGCCGGCAATGCCGGCCATGATGGCCGACACTGTGAAGACGAAGGTCTTGTAGTGCTCGACGCGGTAGCCGAGGAAGCGCGTGCGGCTCTCCGCATCGCGAATGGAGACGAGGACCTTACCGAGCCGGGACGCGACGATCGCCCGCGCCACGAGGTATCCGAGAGCCAGCGCCACTGCCGATGCTGCGAAAAGCGCGGCTCGTGTCGCGTTCGCCTGAACCGGAAAGCCCAGGATGTCCTTGAAGTCGGTCAGGCCGTTGTTGCCGCCGAAGCCCATGTCGTTGCGGAAGAACGCCAGCATCAGCGCGTAGGTCAGCGCCTGCGTGATGATCGAGAGGTACACGCCCGTCACGCGGCTTCGGAAGGCGAACCAGCCGAACACGAACGCGAGCAGGCCGGGGACCGCCATCACCATGAGGAAGGCAAACCAGGCGTTCTCGAAACCGTACCAGTACCATGGCAACTCTTTCCAGTTGAGGAAGACCATGAAGTCGGGGAGCACGGGGTGGGCATAGACGCCGCGCGTCCCGATCTGCCGCATGAGGTACATGCCCATGGCGTAGCCGCCTAGTGCGAAGAAGGCACCATGGCCGAGCGAAAGTATGCCGCAGTAGCCCCACACGAGATCGAGCGAAAGCGCGAGCAGCGCAAAGCAGAGGTATTTTCCGAGCAGCGCCAGCGTCGCCGTCGAGATGTGGAAGGGCGAGGATGGCGGCACAGCGAGATGCAGCAGCGGCACGACCACGGCCAGGCCGAGCACGATGGCAAGGAACCACTTGCCCGTGCGATCGTCAGTGAGGAGGGCGCGGGTGATCATGCCTCGACGGCCCTTCCCTTGAGTGCGAACAGGCCGCGCGGCCGCTTCTGAATGAAGAAGATGATGGCGACGAGCAGGATGATCTTGCCGAGCACGGCGCCCGCATAGGGCTCGAGCAGCTTGTTCGCCATGCCGATCGAAAGCGCGCCGACGAGCGTGCCCCAGAGATTGCCGACGCCGCCGAACACGACGACGAGGAAGCTGTCGATGATGTAGGACTGGCCGAGGTTCGGGCTCACGTTGTCGATCTGCGAGAGCGCGACGCCGGCGAGCCCGGCAATGCCCGAGCCGAGACCGAAGGTGAGCGCATCGACGCGGCCTGTGCGGATGCCCATGGATGAGGCCATGCGCCGGTTCTGCGTGACGGCGCGCATGTGCAGGCCGAGCGGCGTGTAGCGGAGCGCCAGCAGCAGCCCGACGAAGATCAGCCCTGCGAAGATCACGATGTAGAGCCGGTTCCAGGTGATGACGAGCCCGCCGATCTCCATCGCGCCGGACATGAACTGCGGCGTGCCGACCTCACGGTTGGTCGGGCCGAACGTCGTGCGCACGGCCTGCTGCAGAATGAGGCTGATGCCCCACGTCGCGAGAAGCGTCTCGAGCGGGCGGCCGTAAAGGTGGCGTATGACGCCGCGCTCGATGGCGACGCCGATGCCGCCGGCAACGAGAAAGGCGAGCGGGATGGCGACGGCCAGCGAATAGTCGAAGAGGCCGGGCGCGCTCGTGCGGAAGAACTCCTGCACGACGAAGGTCGTGTAGGCGCCGAGCATGACCATCTCGCCGTGCGCCATGTTGATCACGCCCATGACGCCGAAGGTGATGGCGAGACCGATCGCGGCAATCAGAAGCACCGAGCCGAGCGAGATGCCGTACCAGATGTTCTGGGCGTAGCCCCAGAGCGCGAGGCGCTGCTCGATGGAGGTGATGGCGCTCGTGGTCGCCTCGCGCAAGGGGGCGGCGGTATCGGCGGGCAGCGAGCGGAGAACGGATACGGCGTCGCGCGTGCCGGCATCGCGCAAGAGCGCGACGGCTTCCTGGCGCTTGTCGAGCGGGGCGTCGGATTTGCTGAAGGTCACGGCGGCCCAGGCGAGCTGGAGCTCCTTGCGCACATTCGGCAGCTTTTCAGCGGCGATCGCGGCTTCCAGAACGGGAAGCGCGGCGGGGTCGCGCGACTTCATGACGGCCTGCGCGGACTGGATGCGGCGCGCCGGATCGGGATTCATGAGGCTCAGCGCGCCAAGTGCGGCGCTGGCGGCACTGCGCACGCGATTGTTCAGGCGCACGGCCGTGAGATTGGCGGGCGGCGTGGCGACGACGTCGTTGCTCTGGGCGTCGCGCACGGCGCCGGCGGTATCGCGGTAGAAGACTTTCTGGTTCGCCGTGTCGATGAGCAGGCGGCGATCGTGCAGGGCTTCGACGAGAGCGGCGGAATGCGGCGCGCCGGAGCGCGCGATCGCATAGATGCCGGTGATCGTGTCGTTGAAGCTGTCCTTGGCGATCAGCGCGAGGCCGGCGGCCAGATCCTCGGGTGCGGCCGCGGCCTGTTGAGGTGCACCGGCGCCGGCCACCAGCAGGCTACCCATGAGCAGGAGGAGGCGGATGAGGCGGCCCATGCCGTCAGCTCCAATTTATCGCGATCAATGCGGGCTTCCGAGACGGTCTCCCCGCCGAGGTGGCGGGGAGACGTAGTGCACGCACGCTTGCTGCATGAGGGCGACGTGGAGGAGGAGGCGCCGCCCTGCTAGCGTGATGATCGAGAAATTCGCCTGATTTCGCGGCACCGTACGGAGCGAATTTCTCGATCTGAATCACACTAGCCAAGGGAATATTTCCCAGTGTCCCTTTTGATTCCGATGTTCGCTCGCGCCACCAGCATCGAGGGATGGCGAACTTCGGAATCGGGACACTGGCACGGTCAGGAGCCGCACTTTCCTGTCTTCATGTTGAAGTTGCCGCACTTCTTGCCGACCCAGTCGGCCTCGAGATCTTTCGAGCCGTCGAGGAAGTCGGTCCAGGCGTCGCCGGGGACGAGATCCTTCGTCTGCCAGACGACGTCGAACTGTCCATCGGCGCGGATCTCACCGATGAGCACCGGCTTGGTGATGTGGTGGTTCGGAAGCATCTTCGAGATGCCGCCCGTCAGGTTCGGCGCTTCGATGCCGGGGAGCGCGTCGATGACCTTGTCGGGATCGAAGGAACCGGCCTTCTCGACGGCCTTCACCCACATGGCAAAGCCGACGACATGCGCTTCCATGGGATCGTTGGTCACGCGCTTCGGGTTCTTGGTGAAGGCCTGCCACTTCTTGATGAACTCGGCATTGCCGGGATTGCTCACCGACTGGAAGTAGTTCCACGCCGCGAGATGGCCGACGAGGTCCTTCGTGTCGATGCCGGCGAGCTCTTCCTCGCCGACCGAGAAGGCGATGACCGGAATGTCGGTTGCCTTCACGCCCTTGTTGGCGAGCTCCTTGTAGAAGGGCACGTTGGCATCGCCGTTGATCGTCGAGACGACGGCCGTCTTCTTGCCGCCGCTGCCGAACTTCACGATCTCGGACACGATCGTCTGCCAGTCGGAATGGCCGAACGGGGTGTAGTTGATCATGATGTCCTCCTTCGCGACGCCTTTCGCGAGGAGGTAGGCTTCGAGGATCTTGTTGGTCGTGCGCGGATAGACGTAGTCGGTGCCGGCGAGCACCCAGCGCTTCACCTCGCCACCGTCCTTGCTCATGAGATAGTCGACGGCGGGAATGGCCTGCTGGTTCGGCGCCGCGCCCGTGTAGAACACGTTGCGCTCGCTCTCCTCGCCCTCGTACTGCACGGGGTAGAAGAGGATGTTGTTCAGCTCCTTGAAGACCGGCAGCACGGACTTGCGGCTGACGCTCGTCCAGCAGCCAAACGTGGCGGCGACCTTGTGCTGCGTGATGAGCTCGCGTGCCTTCTCGGCGAAGAGCGGCCAGTTCGAAGCAGGATCGACGACGACGGCTTCGAGCTTCTTGCCGAGCACGCCGCCTTTCTTGTTCTGCTCGTCGATGAGCATCAGCATGACGTCTTTGAGCGTCGTCTCGCTGATGGCCATGGTGCCGGAGAGCGAGTGGAGCACGCCGATCTTGATCGTGTCTTGGGCTTGAGCGAGCGGGGTGCCCGCAAGCAGTGCGCCTCCCGCCAGTGCCGTCGCGGCAAGTCCCGCGAGCACGTTCCGACGTTTCAGCATGCCTTCCTCCTGTGACGGGTGAACTGACGGTTAACGCTGGTCGCAAGCCGTGTGCCAACCCGCGGCCAGCGTGAAATATCAATTCATTTCAGGCGCTTGATCTGAGGAGGCAGGGCAGTGGCGGGTTTTGGAGGCAGGCTTCTCTGATGAAAAATCAGGCAATGAATGCGGGCTGCCCGCAATTTCATCGACCGATTGGGAAATGTGCTCTGAACCCCGGCAATCGACGGAACAAGGGGGGGCGAATTGCCAAGGCGCTGTGCATTGCCTGATGATCCGCGCTCGCTTTGGGCGAGCCCAACTGGGGGAGGCGGCAATGCTGGGACTGGAGAGCGTCGACGAGGTCGAGATCCTCATCCTCGTCGATAACGTGACGGACAACCTCTCGTCGACGCCCGCCTTCGTCGAAACGGAGATCGCAGCACTCGGGCGTCGCCGACGCGGGGCCTGGGTCCTTGCGGGGGATTGCCTCTGCTGTGCCGCGCACGGCCTCGCCTGCCTCGTCACGGTGATAAAGGACGGGCAGCGGCGAACGCTGCTCTTCGACGCGGGGCCGGAAGATCGCACCTTCGAGCAGAATGTCTCGCGTCTCGGGGCCGACCTCGGCGCTGTGGAGACAATGGTGCTCTCGCATGGCCACTGGGATCACGGCGGCGCCATGCTGCGTGCGCTGCAGATCGTGCGCGACCGCAATGGCGGACGCGAGGTGCCCTACTACGCGCACCCGGACATGTTCCGTGCGCGCGCCGCGAAGCTTCCTGATGGCTCCATGCGTCTCATGCAGGATGTGCCGAGCATCGGCGCTCTGACGGCCTATGGTGCGCGCGTCATCAGCTCAGGGGAGCCGCATTTCCCGCTGGATGGTCTCGCCTTTGTCAGCGGTGAGATCCCACGTGTCACGCCCTTCGAGACCGGGCTGCCGGGGCAGCACCGCCGCACGCTCGACGGCAAGGGCTGGGAGCCCGACGAGCTGCTCATGGACGAGCGCTATCTGGCTGTGCACGTCGCGGGCAAGGGGCTCGTGGTGCTCTCGGCGTGCTCGCACGCGGGCGTCGTCAACGTTCTGAAGCACGCGCGCGCAAGCTTCCCGGATGTGCCGCTACACGCGGTGATGGGCGGGCTGCATCTCTCGGGGACGAACGAGCGCGTGATCCCGCAGACGGTCGAAGCGATGAAGGAGTTCGATCTCGGCGTGATCGCGGCCGGACATTGCACAGGGTGGCGCGCCATGACCGCGCTCGCCAATGCGTTCGGCGACAGCAAGCTCGTGCCGCTCGCCGTCGGCAAGCGCTTCAGGTTCTGACGCCGCAAAGAAAATGCCCTGATGGAGGGGTGCGCCATCAGGGCGGTCTTTTGTCGGCAGGAGTGGCGCGCTTCAGTCCGCTCCTCAGGCGGGCGTGAAGCAGGCGATCTTGGTGCCGTCCTCGCGCGGCTTGAAGACGACCTTCACCTTCTGGCCGATCTTCACGGCTGCCGGATCGCAATCGACGATATTCGTCATCATCGAGGGGCCCTCGTCGAGCGTCACGTAGGCAATGACGTACACGGGCTTCGCCGGGCGCATGACCGAGTAGGTGTAGATCGTGCCCGTGCCCTTGGCCTCGCGCCACTCAACGTCGGTCGAGAGGCACATGGGGCAAGCGCCGCGCGGATAGTAGAAGGACTTGTTGCACGACTTGCAGTGGCTGAGCATCAGCTTGCCGGCATTGGCACCTTCCCAATAGGGCTCGGAGCCTGGGGTCGGCGGGACGACCGGATAAATTCTCTCTTCACCTGCCATAGTCGCTTACTCCCGCTCCATGATGACCGTCGCGCCCACGTGCCGCGTGCCGAGCGAGCCGCCCGTGCCGTGCGCCAGCGCGATGTCGCAGTTCGGAACCTGTACCTTCGGATGAGCCTCGCCGCGGAGCTGACGCACGGCCTCGATGACCTTCGTCATGCCGCCGCGGTTGCCCGGGTGGTTATTGCAGAGGCCGCCGCCGTCGGTGTTGAAGGGGAGCTTGCCGACGCCCGAGATGAGATTGCCGTCCGAGACGAACTTGCCGCCCTGGCCGACCTCGCAGAAGCCGAGATCCTCGAGCTGCATCACGACCGTGATCGTGAAGCTGTCGTAGATCGAGGCGTACTTGATGTCCTTGTGCTTGACGCCGGCTTCCTCGAACGCGCGCTTGCCCGACCAACGGCCGGCCGAGAACGTGAGGTCGAGATCCTGGCCGCCCATCTGGTGCTTCACGGCCTCGCCCGTGCCGATGACCTTGACCAGCGGCCGCTTCAGGCTCTTGGCGATCTCGGGCTTGGTGATGATCAGCGCGCCGCCGCCGTCGGAGATGACGCAGCAGTCGAGACGGTGCAGCGGGTCGGCCACCATCGGCGAGTTGACGACGTCCTCGACGGTCACGACCTTCGGCAGCATGGCGTGCGGATTGTACTGCGCGTGATGCGAGGCCGCGACCTTCACCCAGGCGAGCTGCTCAGCTGTGGTGCCGTACTGGTGCATGTGGCGCATCGCGCACATGGCGTACATGTTCGCGGTCGCCGGTCCGTAGGGGAACTCGAACTGGAGATCCGGCTGGTTGGTATTGCCGAGGCGCGGGTTCGTGCCGGTCTGCACGCCCTCCGAGCGCGGACGGCCGGCCAGCGTGACGAGCGCGATATTGCACTTGCCCGCGGCGATTGCCTGAGCGGCATGGCCGACGTGGAGGAGGTAGGACGAGCCGCCCGTGTCCGTCGTGTCGATGTGCTTGAGGCGGAGGCCCATGTAGTCGGCGAACGAGTTGCCGCCGAGGCCGGGGGTGTCGCCGGCTGCGCAGAAATAGCCGTCGATGTCGTCCTTGCTGAGCCCCGCGTCCTCGATCGCGCCCTTGGCGACCTCGGCGTGAAGCTGCGCCAGGGACTTGTCCGGCGCCTTGCGCGTCGGGTGCTCATAGGCCCCGACAATATACGCTTTGCCCTTGGTGCTCATCCGGCCATGCTCTCCCAGAACTCCCGTCATTTCATTCAGTTGGATGGGGTTGAACGTCTACGCCTCAGATTGGCGGCGTCAAGTCCGGCATGGGCAAGGGCCTATGCAGTGGGCGCGCGCTGCGCGTTGGGTCGTCGGCAAACGGCGGGTTCTCGGTGTGCCGTGAAAGCAATTGCTGCACCCCTTGCGATCCCTGTAATCTCGACCCAGGCCGCGGGGATCGGTGGGGCTAGCATGTTGTTGCGCGTACTTTGGATATTGGCCGGCTATGTCCTGGCGTGCGTGGCCTTTGCCCTCGCGTTGGTGGCCTTCGTGTTCACACCGGCGGAGCTTGTGAGTACCGGCGCCGGATCGGGCCGCTTTTCCATGGCGGGCTTCCAGCTCCTCGCGAGCTTCATACAGGTCCTGATCTTTGCTGCACCGCTGGCGTTCTTCGCAGCGGCCATGGCCGAATGGCGCGGGATCAATGAGTGGATCTACTACGCGCTGGTCGGCCTGCTCATAGCTGGCGTCGGGTTTCTGGCGCAGTACGTGAGCGAGCTGCAGGGCGCACCGACCATCGTCAACAATTACGCCTTCACGGCCTTCATGACGGGCGGCTTCGTCGCCGGAATGGTCTATTGGCTGGTCGCTGGACGGAGCGCAGCAGAGCGGCGGCGCGCTGTCGAAGCCGAGGCCGCCGCTCAGAGTGCCGCGGCCAAAGCGGCGGCTGCATCGCGGCGCGCGCCGGGGCCGGTGACCTAGGCCACGGCTGGTCACCTCGGCTGATATCTTTCACCCCAAGACTGGGCCCGTAGACTGGGATCGTCGGATGCGGAACCTGCGCATAGGCATCGTGGGGGCCGGCACAGGCGGGCTTGCGGCAGCGGCTTTCCTCGCGCGCGATGGCCACGAAGTTCACCTGCTTGAACGCTTCGCCGAAGCGCGTCCGGTCGGCGCCGGGCTCCTGCTGCAGCCGACAGGTCTCGCCTGCCTCGCGCAGCTCGGCCTCGATGCGCGCGCGCGATCGCTCGGTGCGGTCATCCATGATCTGGAAGGGCGCACGGTCGGCGGCCGGCGCGTGCTCGCCATGGACTACCGGCGCTTACAACCGCACCTCTTTGGGCTCGGCATTCACCGCGGGAGCCTGTTTGCGCTGCTGCACGACGAGGTCGCCCGCCTTGGTGTGCCGATCACGACGGGCGTCGAGGCTGTCCGCGTCGAGCCGCACGCGCGCCAGCGCACGGTCGTGATCGACAAGCTCGGCCGCCATCATGGTCCGTACGATTTCGTCATGGATGCGAGCGGTATGCGCTCGCCACTGCGCCGGACGCTTGGTGGCCGCATCCGCGATCGCCAGTTCAAGTACGGTGCAATCTGGGCCGCGTTGCCGATCACGGACGGCTGGCCGCATCGCGCAACACTTATGCAACGCTATGACGGCGCGCCGGTCATGATCGGCGTTCTTCCCATCGGGCGCCTGCCGGAGGATCCGACGCCGCGCTGCGCCTTTTTCTGGAGCGTGCGCGTGGATCAGCGCGAGGCGTGGATGGCAGCGGGGCTCGATGCGTGGAAGACGCGCGTCGCGACGCTCTGGCCGGCCATCGCGCCGATCCTCGATGGTGTGCGTGCGTCGGGCGATCTCTCGTTCGTGTCCTATGCGGATGTGGTGGTCGAGCAGCCCTACTGCCCGGATCTGAGCCTCGCCGTGATTGGCGATGGCGCCCACGGCACGAGCCCGCAGCTCGGTCAGGGCGCAAACCTCGCGCTCATGGATGCAATGACGCTTGCAGGTGCGCTCTCGCGCGAAGACACGATCGAAGCGGCACTCGGGGAATACCAGGCCGCGCGCCGCCGCCATGTCGCCTTCTACCAGCTCGCGAGCCGCTGGCTCACGCCGTTCTTCCAGTCGGACAGCCGCGTGCTGGGGCTCGTGCGCGATGCAACTTTCGGGCTCGCGTCGATGGTCCCATTCGCCGAGGGGCAAATGCTGCGCACGCTCGCCGGCATCAAGACCGGCCCCTTCAGCGAGCTCGATCCCGGCGACTGGAGTGAGCGCTACGCCACCAGATCGCGGCGGCTCACGACCTTGCCGGCGTCATCGAGCTCATAGACGATCGGGGCGCCCGTCGCGAGCTCGCGCTTGATGATTTCTTCGCCCGAAAGCCCTTCGAGCTGCATGATGAGCGCGCGCAGTGAATTGCCGTGCGCGGCGACGATCACTTTCTTGCCGCTCTTGAGCTTCGGCCAGATCTCGGCTTCGTAGTAGGGGAGCACGCGAACGGCCGTGTCCTTGAGGCTCTCGCCGCCCGGCGGGGGGACGTCATAGCTGCGGCGCCAGATGAGCACCTGGTCCTCGCCCCAGCGCTTCCTCGCATCGTCCTTGTTGAGGCCCGAGAGATCGCCGTAGTCGCGCTCGTTGAGGCGCTGGTCCCGGATCGTTTCCAGATTCGACTGGCCGAGCCCTGCGAGGATGAGGCGCAGCGTGTGCTGGGCGCGGGTGAGGTCGCTCGTGTACGCGATGTCGAAGTGGTGGCCGGCCTCTTTCAGCAGCTTGCCGGCGCGCTTGGCCTCCTCGACGCCCTTCTCCGTGAGGTCGGGGTCTTTCCAGCCGGTGAAGAGATTGAGCTTGTTCCACTCGCTTTCGCCGTGGCGCACGAGGACGAGGAGGTGGGTCATGATCGCGAGCAGTTCCGTTGGTTGGTGTGCACAGTCTTCTAACGGCTGAAGCGCCGCTCAGATCCCGAGAACGTCGGCCATGGTGAAGAGGCCCGGCCCCTTGCCGCGGCCCCAGAGTGCGGCTTTGACGGCACCGCGGGCGAAAATGCCGCGGTCGGTCGCGATGTGGCTCAGCACGATGCGCTCGCCCTCGGCAGCGAAAATGACGCTGTGCTCGCCGACCACATTGCCGCCGCGCAGCGTCGCAAAGCCGATGTCGCCGCGCTTTCTCGCGCCCGTATGGCCATCGCGGGAGCGGACGCTCGTCTCGGCAAGAGATACGGCACGCCCCTCGGCTGCGGCTTCGCCGAGCATCAGTGCCGTGCCGGAAGGCGCATCGACCTTGTGCTTGTGGTGCATTTCCAGCACCTCGATGTCGAAGTCGGCATCGAGAGCCTGCGCGACCTTGCGCGTCACGGCAACGAGCAGGTTTACGCCGAGGCTCATGTTGCCAGCCTTGATGATCGTCGCGTGGCGGCCCGCGGCCTTGATCGCGGCATCGTTCTCTGCTGTGAGGCCGGTCGTGCCGACTACGTGGACGATGCGGGCGTTGGCGGCGAGGCCAGCAATCTCGACGCTGACTTCGGGCACCGTGAAGTCGAGGATGCCATCCACCTTGGCGATGATGTCGAGCGGATCGGCCGTGACCGGCACGCCGATCCTGCCGATGCCGGCGAGCTCGCCCGCGTCCTGGCCAATGGCGTTCGAGCCGGGCCGCTCGATGGCGCCGGCAACGACCGCGCCGGCGACTACGGCGTCGCCGCCGGTCGCATGAACGGCACGGATCAGCTCGCGCCCCATGCGGCCCGCGGCGCCCATCACGGCCAGCTTCATCGCGCTCATCGGATTTGTCCTGATTACCCGTCCGAATTGAATGTGCTGAGGCCCTATAGCACCCGGTCCCGCCGGCTTGGAAGGGGCGCTCTCCTCACCCCGGGGCTTCAGCCCCGCGCGACGTGGGCCGCGACACAGAGCCAGCGCCCGCCCTGGCGCGCCCAGATGTCGGTGTAGCGGCCGGCGCCGGGGCTGCCGTCGGGTTTCGTGTAGACGGTCCGGGCGTGGATGATCGCGAAGTCGCCGAAGAGGCGGATGTTCACGTCCTCGGGGTGCAGGCCCGTGACGCCAACCGGGTTCGAAATCCGCTTCAGGAAGCCCGCCCGGTCGATGATCGTGCAGTCCGGGTTCGTATTCAGGAAGTCCCTGGAAAGGTTCTCATCGAACCAGCGCACGTCGGATTCGGCGACCGAGCGGACATAGTTCGCGTTGAGCGCGTGGAGCACCTCGTGATCGTTGGCGGCCATTTTTTCCTCCATCGGGGATCAAGTCGCTTCCTCGTCAGCACGCTGCATGGATGATCTGTGCTTGCCAAGGGAGACAAGCCGGTCATCGCCCGCTAAAAGACGGCGGGCCCTCACGTCCGGACATATGCGATCGCGCGTCTGCCGGGCCGCGAGGCCCCGTACGCGGGGGTTTCGGCTGAAGTCGGCAGGGACAAGGAGGGTTCTGCCGACACGGCTTGGCTTCCTCGCACTCGAGCGCGGCGCCCTGCCCGATGGGCACCGGATCTGACCAATCTAGGAGGAAATATTGAGCTCTACGAAGTCCCTTGGCCTCATCGCGGCGCTTGCCGGGGTGTGCGCCCTCCAACCCTCCCTCGCGTTAGCCCAGAAGTCCGGCGGAACTCTGCGATCCTACGAGGTGGCCAATCCGCCGAGTGCTTCCATTCTCGAAGAGGCGACCAGCGGGACGACGCACCCGTTCATGGCCGTCTTCAACAATCTCGTGATCTTCGACCAGGCCGAGCCGGTCAACAAGCCCGAGGTCATCCGCCCGGAGCTGGCCGAGAGCTGGGCCTGGGATGCCGCCCAAACGAAGCTGACCTTCAAGCTGCGCCAGGGCGTGACCTGGCACGACGGCAAGCCCTTCACGGCCAAGGACGTGAAGTGCACCTGGGACTGGAGCCGCGAAGCCGATCCGAAGAGCGGCTTCCGCAAGAACCCGCGCAAGCTCTGGTGGGACAATATCAAGGAGATCACGGTCAACGGCGACCACGAGGTCACCTTCGAGCTGAACCGGCCCCAAGCCTCGCTGCTGACGCTCATGGCCTCGGGCATGTCGCCGGTCTATCCGTGCCACGTGCCGGCCCGCATCATGCGCACGAAGCCGATCGGCACCGGTCCCTTCCGCGTCGTGGCTTTCGAGGCCAACAAGTTCGTCCGCCTCGAGAAGAACCCGAACTACTGGCGCAAGGACCGGCCCTACCTCGATGGCCTCGAGTTCCAGATCATGGGCAGCCGTGGCACGCGCCTCCTGGCGTTCGCCGCGGGTGAGATCGACCTGACGTTCGTGTCGGATGTCACGCGGCCTCTGCTCCCCGACGTGAAGTCGCGCTCGCCGAATGCGACCTGCGAGTTCGCCGCGACGGGCGTGAGCGCCAACCTCCTCGTCAATCGCGACAAGCCGCCCTTCGACAATCCCAAGCTCCGCGAAGCGATGATGCTGACGCTCGATCGCGACGCGATGGTGAAGATCGTCTCGGGTGGTGAAGCGTTGATCGGTGGCGCCATGCTGCCGCCGCCGGCAGGTGTGTGGAGCAACTCCGTCGAGGAGTTCATGAAGCTCCCGTCGTATGCCGGCACCATCGAGGAGCGCCGGCAGAAGGCGCGCAAGATTATGGAAGAGCTGGGCTACGGCCCGAACAACAAGCTCAAGATCAAGGTGGGCACGCGCGACTACCAGTCCTACAAGGACCCGGCCGTGCTGCTCGTCGACCATCTGAACCAGATCAACTTCGATGCCGAGCTCGAGATCATCGAGACGTCGCTCTACTACGGGCGCATCACGCGCGGTGACTATCAGGTTGCGCTCAACCTGACGGGTACGGGCGTCGATGATCCCGACGTGACGATGTTCGAAGGCTATCTCTGCGGATCCAGCCGCAACTACACGAACTACTGCAACAAGGAAGTCGACCGCCTCATCCACGCGCAGTCGGCCGAGCTGGATACGGCGAAGCGCAAGGAGCTCGTCTGGCAGATCGAGAAGATCCTCGCCGAGGACGTGGCGCGGCCGATCATCTTCCAGAATCGCTCCGCGTCGTGCTGGCATCCGCATGTGAAGGGCTACGTGCTGCACCAGAACTCGATCTACAATAGCTGGCGCTTCGAGGATGTCTGGCTCGACAAGTAAGCCACGTTCCTGATCGTCGATGACGTGAGGGCGGCGGTGCCAGGCACCTGCCGCCCTCATGCTTTCTCAGGCCTCTGAGGACCTGCTGCAGTGCATTCGCCTTGATGTGTCGCGCATTGGATGAAACACTGCCCCTGTGCCCGTCAACGAACGGGCGCGGATAGAACAAGAACTACATCCGGGAGGATACGATGACCAACCGCGTGACCCGCGGTGCTGCTGCTTTTGTCATTGCAGCGTGCGCGCTTGCGCCATCTGCCGCCTTTGCTCAGAAGTCCGGCGGCATCCTGAGAACGTACAACAGCTCGAACCCGCCGAGTGCCTCGATCATCGAGGAGGCGACGATCGCGACGGCCTTTGCCTTCGCGCCGATCTTCAACAACCTCGTCATTTTCGACCAGGCCGAGCCGATCAACAAACCCGAGGTCATTCGCCCCGAGCTGGCGGAGAGCTGGGCCTGGGACGCGGCCAACACGCGCCTCACCATGAAGCTGCGCCAGGGCGTGAAGTGGCATGATGGCAAGCCGTTCACCTCGGCGGACGTCAAGTGCACCTGGGACCGTATTCTCGGCAAGGACCCGGACGCGTTCCGCAAGAATCCGCGCAAGCTCTGGTGGACGAACATCAAGGAGATCGAGATCAAGGGCGATCACGAGTTCACCTTCGTGCTCGAGCGCCCCCAGGCGTCGTTCCTGAGCCTGCTCGCCTCCAACATGTCTCCGGTCTACTCGTGCCACGTGCCGACGCGCGACATGCGCACGAAGCCGGTCGGCACGGGCCCTTTCAAGTTCGTTTCCTTCGAGGCGAACAACGTGATCCGCATGGAGCGCAACAAGGACTACTGGCGGGAAGGCCGGCCCTACGTCGATGGCATCGAGGTCCGCATCATCGGCAACCGCTCGACGCGCCTCCTCGCCTTCTCCGCCAATGAGTTCGACATCACGTTCGTCGCCGACGTGACGGCGCCGCTGGTCGGCGATGTGAAAGCCCGCTCGCCGCAGGCAACCTGTGAGCTGGTGCCCTCGGGCGTCAGCACGAATCTGCTCGTCAATCGCGAGAAGCCGCCCTTCGACAATCCGAAGCTGCGCGAGGCCATGACGCTGGCGCTCGATCGCGATGCCATGGTCAAGATCGTGACGGCGGGCAAGGCCAGCATCTCGGGTGCCATGATGGCCGAGCCCGAAGGCAACTGGGGTATGCCGAAAGCTATGCTCGAACAGTTCGCCGAGTATGCCGGCACGCCCGCCGAACGCCGCGAGAAGGCGCGCAAGATCATGCAGGAGCTCGGCTATGGCCCGAGCAACAAGCTCAAGATCAAGGTCGGCACGCGCGACTTCCAGGCCTTCAAGGACCCGGCGGTGCTGCTGGTCGATCAGCTCAACCGGATCTACTTCGACGCCGAGCTGGAGATCATCGAGTCGACGCTCTACTACGGCCGCGTGACGCGCGGGGACTACGCCGTGGTGCTGAACCTCACCGGCTCGGGTGTCGACGAGCCGGATGTGACCATGGTGGAAAGCTACTCGTGCGGCTCGGAGCGCAACTACACGAAGTACTGCAACAAGGAGGTCGATCGCCTGATCGACGCGCAGTCGCGTGAGATCGATGTTGCCAAGCGCAAGCAGCTCGTCTGGCAGATCGAGAAGATCCTGATCGACGACCAGGCGCGCCCGATCATCTATCACGGCTTCGCCGGCACCTGCTGGCACCCGCACGTGAAGGGCCACGTGCTGCACCAGAACTCGATCTACAACAACTGGCGCTTCGAGAACGTCTGGCTCGACAAGTAGCCAGTGTGAAGCGCGCGGCGGCTGGTTTATTCGCCGCGCGCCCGTTCCATGGCCTCGCTGATCAGGCGCTTGGCCTCGTCGGCGTCGCCCCAGTGGTGGATCTTCACCCATTTGCCGGGTTCCAGATCCTTGTAGTGCTCGAAGAAGTGCTGGATCTGCTGGAGGGTGATGTCGGGGAGATCGGTGTAGTTGCGCACGCGCTCATAGCGGCGCGTCAGCTTGGCGGACGGGACCGCGATCACCTTCTCGTCGCCGCCGCCATCGTCCTCCATGACGAGCACACCGACCGGCCGGCAGTTGATGACCGCACCGGGGACGATCGCGCGCGTATTGCAGACGAGCACGTCGATCGGATCGCCATCGGCCGAAAGCGTATGCGGGACGAAGCCGTAGTTCCCGGGATAGCGCATGGGCGTGTAGAGGAAGCGATCGACGAACAGCGTGCCCGAGGCCTTGTCCATCTCATATTTGATCGGCTCGCCGCCGACCGGCACCTCGATAATGACGTTGATGTCCTCGGGTGGGTTCTTGCCTGTCGGCACGGCATCGAGGCGCATGACAATCAATCTCCTTCGATTAAGCCGGCGGCTGCCAGCCGTAGACCCAGTCATAGCGGGCCATGAGGCGCGCGGCGGGCACTGTGGCCATCGCCAGATTGCGCGCAAACGCAGCCGGACCGGAAAGGTGGAAGATACGGCCGTTCTGCCGCGAAGTTGCAACGATCGCATTGACGCGGGGCCGTCGCGCGGCCTCGTAGGCCTTCAGCGCGCCTGCGGGATCTTCAGGCTGGTTGGCCAGGGCACTGGCGAGCACAAGGGCATCCTCGAGAGCCATCACGCCGCCCTGTGCGAGGAACGGAAACACGGGATGAGCTGCGTCGCCCGCAAGTGCGATACGGCCATTTGCAAGATTCGCGAGCGGCGCGGTCTCGAAGAGGGCCCAGCGGCGCCATTCGGGCGCGCTAGCGAGGACCTGGCGCAGCTCGGGCGCGAAGCTTGCGAGGTGGGGGGCGAGCGCGCTCCAGTCGTTCGGGGCGGCCCAGTCGTCGGTCATGCGGTCATCGGGCACGATGGCGACGACGGCAATCTGCGCGCCGGCCGCGATGGGGTAGTGCACCACATGGGCGCCGGGCGCGAGCCACACGCCCATGCTCGCGGCATCGCCAAGACTGGCGGCAGCATCAGGAGAAAGAAGCGCGCGCGAAGCCGCCTTGCCGGAAAAGCGGAGCTGCGTGCCGGGAGCCACGGCCGTTCGGATGCGTGAGCGGATGCCATCGGCGCCGACAAGCACGGGACCGCGGACCGTCGTGCCTGTGGAGCTGCGAACGCTCACATGATCGCCATGGTCGGCTGCCTCCGCGATGGCAAAGCCCGTCTCGACCGCAATGCCTGGCGTCGCGCGCACGCGCTCGAGCAGAGCGGTCTGCAGGTCGCGGCGATGGACGACCCAATAGGGAGCCCCGTGGCGATCGGCAATCCAGCCCCCGAGCGGCATCCGCGTGAGAATGCGGCCGTTCGCGCCCTGATGAACGACGATTTCCTCGGGTACGCTCACGTGCCGGGCGAGAAGCGGCGCGACGCCGAGCGCGCTGAGCGCACGGACGCCATTGGGGCCGATCTGGATGCCGGCTCCGGCCTCGGAGAAGATCTCACGCTGCTCGAAAATGCGCGAGGAGATGCCGTGCTGCGCGAGCGCCAATGACGTTGCGAGCCCGGCGATGCCGCCGCCGGCAATCAGGACGGGCTCAGTGTGTGCCATGCTGGGGGCTCAGACCCCTTCGGCCTCCGCCACGACCAGGCAGCCCTTCGGCTCCGATTCGCCGGCGCCGAGCCGCGGATCGTAGACATAGAGTGTCGAGCAGTAGGGGCACAGGATCTGGCTGTCGGCACCCATGTCGAGATAAACATGGGGATGATCGTAGGGCGCGCGTGCGCCCATGCACTGAAGTTCCTTGGCGCCGATGTAGATTTTCTCGACGCCGAGGTCATTGGCGAAATGCGGCACGACGCTCGCGGCCATCGGAAGTTCCCTGAGCTTTGGCGCGCCGCGCTGTACGCTAGCGGATCGTGCCTGCGGATGAAGCGGGGCGCACCATAGCGGCTTGCCTCCCGAAATGGTAGGGGAGCCGGAAGCGCAGGCGGCGCCCGCGAGGTAAAGGAGGCCCATGGCGACGTTCATCCACGACGGAATCGAGATCGCCTACCTCGATGAGGGAACAGGCGACCCGATCCTGCTGATCCACGGCTTTGCCTCCAACCGGACCGTCAACTGGGTGGATACCGGCTGGGTCAGGACGCTCAAGGCCGATGGTCGCCGGGTGATCGCAATCGATAACCGCGGGCACGGCCAGAGCGCGAAACTCTATGATCCGGCAGCCTATACCGCGCCGGCCATGGCCGAGGATGCCCGCGCGCTCCTCGATCACCTCGGCATCGCCCGCGCCGACGTCATGGGCTACTCCATGGGCGCGCGGATCACGGCCTTCCTCGCCATGGCGCACCCGGATCGCGTCCGCTCGGCCATCTTCGGCGGCCTCGGCGTCAATATGGTGCGTCCGATGGCGGGGACCGGTCCGATTGCGCACGCGCTCGAGGCGCCGACGATCGACGACGTGACGAGCCAGACGGCTCGCACCTTTCGCGCCTTCGCTGAGCAAACGCGTAGCGATCTCAAGGCCTTGGCCGCCTGCATCCGCGGCGCGCGCGATCCGATCCGCCCGGAGGCGCTGGCGACGCTGACCTGCCCCGTGCTGGTCGCCGTCGGCAGCGAGGATGTGATCGGCGGCTCGGCGGAGGAGCTTGCCGCCATCATCCCGGGGGCCGAGGCGCTGGTGATCGAGGGCCGCGACCACATGAAGGCGGTCGGCGACCGAATCTACAAGGACGGGGTGCTCGCGTTCCTGGGGCGGCGCCCGTGAAATCGCAGGCTGTGGAGAGCCGAATTTCCGCCACCTTGCTCGCGCAACCATCCTCGAGCGTGGCCGGTGATTCATGAATGTGACGCCGGGGGGCCGCAGCGCATGAAGGGGGGAAAGAGTGCACGTGCCGGGTTTCGGTCGGGCCGAACGCCGGGTGCCGTGACGGATCAGGCATGAGCACGCTCTCACGCTACATTTTCCGTCAGGCAGCGACGACGACGGTCATGATCGTCATCTCCCTGACCTCCCTCGTGTGGATCGCGCTGGCGCTCCGCCAGCTCAACCTCGTCACCGCACAGGGCCAGGACGCATTCGCCTTCCTGAAGATCACGCTGCTCGGCCTGCCGAGCCTGATGGCGGTCATTGCGCCGGTGGCGCTGCTCATTGCGTCCATTCAGCTTCTCAATCG
Source organism: Hyphomicrobium sp. CS1BSMeth3 (assembly GCF_900117415.1). Taxonomy (GTDB): domain Bacteria; phylum Pseudomonadota; class Alphaproteobacteria; order Rhizobiales; family Hyphomicrobiaceae. The sequence continues at coordinate 91,869 of NZ_FPEI01000002.1, read as the reverse complement.
ACTGAGCGCCGACAGCGAGCTGATCGTGATGACGGCGGCCGGTGCCAGGGTATGGGCGCCAGCGCGGCCGCTGCTCTTGCTGGCCGTGCTGGTGAGCCTCGTCGTCCTGCTGTTCAACTTTGTCGTGATGCCCTGGGCGAGCCGCGAGCTGCGTGATGCCATCATCGCGGTCCGCACGGACCTCATCACGCAGGTCATCCAGCCGGGCCGCTTCACGAGCCCGGAACGCGGGCTCACTTTCCACGTGCGCGACCGTGCGCACTCGGGTGAGCTCCTCGGCCTCGTGCTCCACGATGCCCGCGATGGCAAGCAGACGACGACCTTCCTCGCCGAGCGCGCACGAATCGTGAAGCAGAGCGGCGAGACCTTCATGCTCATGCAGACCGGTCACATCCTGCGCCGGGCGGCACCGGGCGAGCCGACTCAGATCATTGCCTTCGAGAGCTACGGCGTTGATCTTGCTCACTTCGAGGCCAAGACCGAGCAGCGGGGGCTGCGCCCACGCGAGCGCTACTTGAGCGAACTGCTGAACCCGGCGCCTCAGGATGTCGCGACGGCGCGTGCCCGCAACCTGATCGTCGAGGAGCTGCACGAGCGCTTCTCGAGCCCGCTCTATCCGCTCACGTTCGTGATGATCGCCGTCGCCCTGCTCGGCCAGGCGCGGACGACGCGCCAGGGACGCGGGCAGGCGCTCATCCTCGCGTTCGTTCTGGCCACGGCTGCCCGCGTCGGCGGTCTGACCGTGACCAATCTCATCAGCGTCACTCCCACGGCCATCCCGCTGGTCTACGCAATCCCTCTCGGCACAGCCCTGCTGGCAGCGACGCACGCCCATGCCGGAATGCGCCCGCGCCGCACGAATACGCCTCTGGCCCGCGCGGCGGCAGCGATCGGCGAGCTGTTCGATCGATTTGGCGAGCGCCGGCGTGCCCGGCGCGCGGCGGCGCAGCGGCGGCCCACATCGGGAGCCCACGGCGTGGGAGTGCCCAGCCGATGAGTGGCGCCTTCGGAACTCTCAGTCGCTATGTCGGTGGCCGCTTCGTGGTTGCCATGATGGGTACGCTGGCGGTCTGCGCCTCGCTGATCATCATGATCGATCTCGTCGAGCTCCTGCGCATGACGGGCCGTACGGGCAGTATTCCGGTTGCCTCCGTTGCGCTGATCGTCGTGCTCCGGCTGGCGAGCTACATCGAGGTTCTGCTGCCGTTCTGCGTGCTGGTCGGGAGTGGCGTGGCGCTGATCCAGCTCAACCGGCGCTCGGAGCTCGCCGTGATGCGGGCGGCCGGGATGTCGGCTTGGCAGTTCATTGGCCCCGGGATTCTGGTCGCGATCGTGCTCGGCGTGCTTGCGACAGCGGCCTTCAATCCGCTCGCCGCGGTCACTAGGGCGGAGGCGGATCGTCTCTTAGCGGAGCTATATGGCCGCGAGGCCACGCCGGCGTTCGGCGGAGGGGCGAGCGGCGCTTGGCTCCGTCAGCAGAGTGTGGACGGATCATCCGTTCTGAGTGCGAGCGCGGCGTCCCGCGATGGGCTCACGATCTACAACCCGACGGTGCTCCAGTTCGACGCCGAGGGGCGGTTCATCGAGCGCGTCGAAGGGGTAAGGGCGCTCCTGCGTGACGGCTATTGGCAGTTCGAGCAGGCGAAGGTCGCCCGGCCGGGACGCGAGCCGGAACAGTTCGAGACGTTCACGGTCAGCACGTATCTGACGCCGGACCGTATCAGCGATGCACTCGGTTCGGCCATTTCGTTGTCATTTTGGCAACTCCCTGGAATTATCAATGAAACTGAGCGTGCAGGCCTCTCTGCGGCCCGATTCCAAGTCCAGTATGATCTCCATCTGAGCCGGCCTATGTTGCTGGCGGTGATGGTCCTTTTGGCGGCGTCTGTGTCTTTGCGGTCATTCCGCTCAGGTGGCTTACAGACTATGGTGGGAATGGGGGCGATCGGGGGCTTAGGATTTCTCCTTTTCTCCGAAGTTTCTCGGCAGGTTGGGGTGGCTGGACTTACGCCGTCCATGATGGCGGTATGGGTCCCGGTCCTCGTGGCGTTGTGCGGGTCGTTGACGGTGCTGTTGCACCAGGAGGACGGCTGAGGTGGAAGTAACGGGGCATGCGTTTCAGGCGGGAGGGGGAGCTCCGCGCAAGCCGTTTCGGCTGCGCGCGCGCCTGATCTTGTCTGCACTGTCCCTGATCGGGCTTTGCGCAACCGCGGTCGTGCTCCTTGCACCTTCGCCGGGTGCCGCGCGCGATGCCACCGATCCGCTCACGCGCGGCACCGGAATTCGCATCGACGATCCGGTTCGCAACCTGACTTCGCAGAAGCAGCAGTTCAAGAAGTCCAAAGGCGGCATCTTCGGCGGGACGCCCGCCAAGGTGGATCGCGCAGCGCCCCTCTATCTGCAGGGCGATGAGCTCATCTATGACACGGCCAACAATCGCGTCATCGCGATCGGCAACGTCGAGATCGTGTTCAACAACTACATTCTAACAGCCGATCGCGTCGTCTACGACCAGGGTGCGCAGACGCTCACCGCAGAAGGTAACGCGCAGCTGCAGGAGCCGAACGGCAACATCGTGCGCGCGGACAAGCTCACCGCGACGGATGACTTCCGCGAGGCTTTCGTCCAGGCGCTGAGCGTGACGGCACGTGACGACACCCGTATCACGGCGCGCCGCGCCGTACGTCGCGAGGGCAATGTCACCGAGTTCGAGCAGGGCCGGTTCACACCGTGCCGGACTGACGGCAGCAGCCCGCCGCTCTGGTGCATCAGCGCCGCCCGCGTCACGCACGACCAGCAGGCCGGCACGATCACCTATCAGGATGCGGCGTTCGAGTTCTTCGGCGTCCCGGTTCTCTATATGCCGTGGTTCTCGCACGCCGATCCGTCGGTGAAGCGGCGCACGGGCTTCCTCTCGCCGGAGTATGGCCACACCAATACCCTCGGCACGACGCTTAGCGTTCCCTACTATTTCGCGCTCGCGCCGAACTACGACTTCACGTTCAACCCCATGTACACCTCGCGCCAGGGCATGCTCTGGCAGGGTGAGTGGCGGCATAGGGTGAACTGGGGCGACATCCGCGGCACGTACAATATCAAGGTCGCGGGTATCGATCAGGACGTGAACACGCTCCCTGGCACGCCGGATCCGAAGCTCGACGGCTGGCGCGGCAGCGTGCAGACGCGCGGTCTGTTCTCTCTCTCGACGTGGTGGCGCTTCGGCTGGGATGTCACGGTCGAGAGTGACGACGCCTTCCGCCGCTTCTACAAGCTCGACAGTCTTCTGCAGACCGACCGCATCAATACGGTCTATTTGCAGGGTATGAGCGAGCGCAATTACTTCGCCGCGACGCTCTATCACTTCGGCAGTCTGCTGGTCGACGGCGGTGCCGATGCTGCGAGTCGCGTGCTGCCCGTGATCGACTACAACTACGTCGTCGATCGGCCGGTGGCGGGTGGCGAGCTGGCCTTCAATATGAATGCCGTGTCCCTCACGCGTTCGAACTCCGCCGCCACGGATATGCACCGCGCGTCCTTCGATGGCCGCTGGCGGAGCAAAGTCGTCGACGGACTCGGACAGGTGTGGACGCCGTACGTCTCCGCGCGGGGCGACGTGACCTCGTTCCAGAATGCCTGGGATCCGAACAACAACACGTGGGAAGACGGCAGCATGACGCGCGCCTTGGGTACGGCCGCGCTCACCTATGCCTATCCCTTCGTGAAGCATACTGGGGCTGGCAGCCACATCGTCGAGCCGATCGGCCAGGTCGTGACGCGTACAGCCGTCGCCTCTCAGCGCCGCCTGCCGGATGAGGACGCGAAGAGCCTTGTCTGGGACGACACGCTTCTCTTCGACGTCGACAAGTTCTCGGGATGGGATCGCGTCGAGACCGGCACGCGCGCCAACGTCGGTGTGCAATATACCTATCAGGCGACCGGTGGTGCGTACGCGCGCTTCATCCTCGGCCAGAGCTATCAGGTCGCCGGGGTGAACGCCTTCAACAATCCAGGCCAGCTTCCTGCGCCAGGCCAGCCCCCGAGTCCGTCCGACCCGTTCATCTTCAATTCGAAGAGTGGTCTCGAGACGACGCGTTCGGACTATGTCCTCGGCGCCTACCTTGCGCCGGCTGATGGCTTCCGTCTCGTGTCCCAGGCGCGTTTCGACGACAAGGATCTGTCGCTGCGCCGCAACGACACGTACACCTCATTCACAGCCGGTCCGCTCACTGCGCAGGTTCAGTACTCTTATATGCGCTTCAACCCGGATCAGCCCACCGACAAGCCTGAGCAGGAAGTCCAGTTCGGCGGCGCCCTGCGCCTGACCGATCGTTGGACGCTGCTCGGCGGCATTCGCTACGACATCGACACCCGCGAGCGGCTTCAGGACACGATCCAGCTTCGCTACGCCGACGATTGCTTCGTGCTGACGGCGTCGTACACGGAATCGTTCATTGCGAACCCGACGCTCGGCATCGAGCCGGACAAGGCCGTCATGCTGCGGCTCGAGTTCAAGCACCTCGGTCAGTTCGCGCTGAACTCGAACGTTGCCGGCGGTGTCGGCGCCGAGAACCAGCCCAGCAACTGATCCCGCCGCAAGGACCGGGGGAGCCTTGTGTGTTCCCCCTTGAATGGCCCCCGAAAACGTCCGACACATTTCCCTCGTGGCCCGGTGGCGGCCCAGTGGCAGTCCCGTCGCGGCCAGGCCGCGGGCGTCCAACCTGCCGCCCGGACGAAGGGTGTGCCGATGCTGAAAAAGATCCTGATCGCCAACCGCGGTGAGATCGCGTGCCGGATCATGCGAACGGCGCGCCGGCTCGGCGTGGCGACCGTGGCCGTCTACTCGGATGCCGACCGCGAGGCTCTTCACGTTGCGACGGCCGATGAGGCCGTGCACATTGGTCCCTCACCCTCGACGGAAAGCTATCTGCGCATTGATCGCGTCATCGCCGCCGCGCGGGCGACGGGCGCGGAGGCGATCCATCCGGGGTACGGCTTCCTCGCCGAGAACGCCGACTTTGCCGATGCCTGCAAAGCAGCGGGCCTCGTTTTCATCGGCCCCTCGGGCGCATCCATGCGCCAGCTCGGCGGCAAGGCGGCCGCCAAGGCCGTCGCGCGCGCGGCCGGTGTGCCCGTCGTGCCGGGATATGATGGCGCCGACCAGACACCCGCGCTGCTCCGGCGCGAAGCCGACCGCATTGGCTATCCGGTGATGATCAAGGCCGTGGCGGGTGGCGGTGGTCGCGGCATGCGGCTCGTCGAAAGCGGCGAACAGTTCGCAGCGGCGCTGGAGAGCGCGCAGCGCGAAGCCCTCTCGTCGTTCGGTGATGCCGCCGTCCTGATCGAGAAGGTCGTGCAGCAGCCGCGCCACGTCGAGGTGCAGGTGTTCGGCGATCGCCACGGCAATGTCGTGCACATTTTCGAGCGCGACTGCTCGCTCCAGCGGCGCAACCAGAAAGTCATCGAGGAGGCGCCGGCTCCGGGCATGAGCGCGGCGCTGCGTGAGAAGATGTGCGGGGCGGCCGTCAGCCTCGCGCGCGCTGTCGGCTATGAGGGCGCGGGCACCGTCGAGTTCCTTGTCGAGGACGGCAGCCTCGGGCCCGAAGCGCCGTGGTACTTCATCGAGATGAACACGCGCCTCCAGGTCGAGCATCCGGTGACGGAAGCGATCACCGGGCTCGATCTCGTCGAGTGGCAACTTCGCGTGGCGTCCGGCGAGCCACTGCCGCTCGAGCAAGGCGCCATCACCATGCACGGTCACGCCATCGAGGTGCGGCTTTGCGCGGAGGATCCGGCGCAGGGCTTCCTGCCGAGCATCGGGCGGATTGCGGCGTTCGCGCTGCCTGATAGTGCCGAGGACGTGCGCCTCGAGACGGCCGTGCGTGCGGGCGATGTGATCTCGCCCTTCTATGACAGCATGATCGCCAAGCTCATCACGCACGGTGCGACGCGCGACGAGGCGGCCGATGCGATGGTGGCCGTTCTCAAGCAACTCGTCGTTGCGGGCCCGCGCGTGAATGCGGCGTTCCTGCGTGCACTTCTCGAGCACGCCGATGTCCGCGTCGGACGCATGGACACCGGCCTTATCGGACGCGACCTCGCGGCGCTCACGCGGACGCACATCGGCAACTCCGAGGTCATGTCCGCGGTCGCCCGGCTGCTCGCTCCAGCGGAGGGCGCGGCTTCAGATCCCTGGAGTGCCGGTGATGGCTTTCAGCTCGGCGCGCCGCGCACGCTTACCGTGCCGCTGGTCGTGAACGGTGAGGCGCGGACATTTGCGGCGACGTGGCCGCGTGGTGAGACGACGCCGCACGTTGTTGCCGCCGGCGCCGCCGCGGCAGGCTCCGAGGCGCGGGCGCCGACGGCATGCGTCACGGCGCATGATGGTCTCTATGCCCTCTTCGAGGGCGAGCAGGTCGAGGTGCGCTGGCCGACCTACGATGCCGATGACGTCGATAATGGCCATGCGGGCGATGCCGTGCGCGCGCCGATCAATGGCAAAGTCGCGCGCATTTTCGTCAAGGCCGGCGATACCGTCGCGAAGGGGGACCGGCTGGCGGTCGTCGAAGCCATGAAGATGGAGCACGTGCTCGCGGCCGCGCGTGACGGCGTGGTGGCGAGCGTGGCGGCCAGCGAGGGACAGCAGGTGAATCAGGGCGCATTGCTCGTCAGCCTCGAGGAGGAAGCCCAGTCGTGACGATTCATCTCGTGAAGCTGAGCGTCGGCACCGAATCGATCGAGGATCTGGCTGGCTGGCAGGTCGAACGCCTCAAGCAGATGAAGGCCGAGAAGCAGAAGCCCGAGCTTTTCCACCGGACCTTCCAGATGCCGAAGCGGCGCGAGGAGCTGCTCGACGGCGGGTCCATCTATTGGGTCATCAAAGGCATCATCCAGGCTCGCCAGCGCCTCCTCGATCTGAAGGAAGGCACGAGGCCCGATGGCACGCCCTGCACCTTGCTCATCCTCGACCGTAAGCTCGTGGCCGTGCGGCCGGTGCCGCGCCGGGCTTTCCAGGGGTGGCGTTATCTCGCCGTGGAGGATGCGCCCAAGGACCTCGCGGGCGGCCGCGCGGATGATCTCGATGCGATGCCCGCCAAGCTGCGCCGCGAGCTCGCCGAGCTCGGGCTGCTCTGAGGTCCCCCGGCGGGCATGGAACATGCTGACATCGAGCGTGATTGTGGGGGCCACGAAATCGCCGGAAACGCCGTTCATCGACGGCGATGCCTGCCACCTTCCGCGTGGCGGCGTCGCGGGTTATAGAGTGGCCGACGCCCTATAGCCGGTGGCGAGGAAGCAAGGATCAGCATGGCCGACCAGACCGACCACTTTATGCGTGAAGTCCAGGACGAGATGCGCAAGGAGCGTCTCGCGAGGACCTGGGATCGGTATGGCGTTTTCATCGTCGCTGCCGCTGTGCTGCTCGTGCTTGGCGTGGGCGGCTATCAGTTCGCCGAGCATCGCAGCCTCAGTGCACGTCAGGCCGCGGGGCAGGAGTTCGAGGCCGCGGCCCGGCTCGCTGCCGGGGGCAAGGCGCAGGAAGCGCACCAGGCGTTCGATGCGATGGTCAAGAACGCGCCGCCCGGCTACGGCACGCTGGCGCGCCTCAGAAATGCCGGCGCATACGCCGCCGAGGGCAAGCGCGCCGACGCGGTCGCCGCTTACGACGCGGTTTCGAAGGACACGAGCGCCGATCCGCTGCTCCGGGACTACGCCACGCTCCAGGCAGCCCTGTTGAGGGTGGACGAGGCCGACTGGACCGAGATGCAGAATCGCCTCAAAGATCTCACAAATGATACCAATGCTTGGCGTGCGCCCGCGCGCGAGGTGCTTGGGCTTGCGGCCATGAAGGCCGGAAATCAGGATGAAGCGCGCAAGGCCTTCGAGCAGATCCTGGCCGACAGCGCGGCGCCGCCGTCGACTACCGAGCGGGCGCGGATCCTGATGACGATCCTGACCGAGGCAGCACTATCGAAGGCTGCCCAGCCGGGGGGCGCGGGGGCGAAACCGGGCGAAGGCTCGGCGACGAAATAGGGGTGGCGGCTCGTGTGATGATCGAGAAATTCGCCAGATCTCGCGGCACGGTATGGAGCGAATTTCTCGACCTGAATCACACGAGCAAGACTATGCTTCTAGTGTCCCTTTTGTTTCCGAAGCTCGCTCGGGACGCCAGCATCGAGGTTAAGCGAACTTCGGAAACGGGACACTAGGGGGGAGTTGATCGTGGACCTCTTGCGCACAGGGCGGTTGGCGGCCATCGCGAGCGCATTGGCGCTTTCGGGCCTGGCGGGCTGCTCGGGCGGAATGCCGAGTGTTTCGGATATCGCGGCACTCAACCCATTCGCAGAAAAGCAGGTGCCGCTTCCTGGCACGCGCGTCCCCGTCGTGCTCACCGAGGGCACCACGGGCAGCGTCGAGCTCGCGAGCGCGGACCGGCCGATCTCGGTTCCGCCGGCACGCCAGAACGATGCCTGGGCGTACCCGGGCGGCGCGCCGTCGAATGCACCCGGCCATCTCGCGCTTCCAGCTTCCATCCGCACCGCATGGAGCGCCGACGTCGGGCAGGGCTCCAGCAAGTATGGGCGGCTGACCGCAAGCCCCATCGTCGCCGACGGCCGCATCTTCACGCTCGATGCCGCAGGTCGCGTAACCGCGCTCAGTGCCTCGGGCTCGGTGTCCTGGCGGACGTCGCTGGTGCCGGAGAAGGCAACCGATACGAATGCCTATGGTGGTGGCCTTGCGGCGGAGGGCGGACGGCTGTTCGTCGCCACCGGGCACGGCATTGTTACGGCCCTCGACATGCAGGGCGGCAAGAAGCTTTGGGACAAGAACGTCGGCTCGCCGGTGCGCGCGGCGCCGACCGTCGCCAGCGGACGTGTGATCGTCCTCACGACCGACGGGCGCACGGTCGCGCTCGCAGGCCACGACGGCGCCGAGCTCTGGGCTTTCCGCGGACTCCCCGAGCGTGCGAGCCTGCTGATCAGCGCGAGCCCAGCGCTCAATGGCGATGTCGCGGTCGTTCCCTATCCTTCGGGTGACGTCGTTGCCATCAGGATAGCGGATGGCACGGTGGCCTGGCAGGAATCGCTGGCGCGCACGCGCGCGGCTTCCTCGCTCGGCTCCATGAGCGATGCCGCGAGCCCGGCCATTGATGGCGGCACCGTGTTTGCGATCGGCCATGCCGGTCGCATGGTCGCGACCGAGGCGCGCACGGGCGAGCGGGTCTGGTCGGCGAACGTGGCGGGCATCAACCGGCCCTATGTTGCCGGCGACGCCGTCTATGTCGTGGACACCGGCGGCCAGCTCATCGCCATGAGCCGGCGCGACGGCAAGGCGCTGTGGACGACGCGCGTTGCTGGCGGCAAGAGCTGGGCAGGCCCGGTGCTAGCCGGCGACCGTCTCTGGCTCGCCTCCGACTCGGGCAAGCTCATCGGCATCAATGCGGCTGGCGGCAAGGTGGAGACGCAGCTCGATCTCGGCGCGCCTGTATTTATCCCGCCAGTCGTCGCCAACGGCCGCATGTACGTGCTCACCGACAAGGCGCGTCTCATCGCCCTTCACTGACGGGCTCGAGAGCGGCTTGACCGAGCCCGGAGCGGGCGCGCGGGTGTAGTCGTTCATTGGTCCCCCTGTCGCATTTCATGCGCGGCAACGGCGCGGCGGATAACGTCTTCGGCATCGATCGGCTGGGTGTAGCGGACGGGAATAACGCGCGCCGGTGACGCAGGCGCGACGGGCGCCGGCTCGGCTTCGGTTGTCCTTGCCGGGCGCGCGGATCCGTAGTTGGGGCTCCACGGCTCGCGCGGGTCGTCGGCGCCGGGCTTGTAGTCGCGCGGCGCGAGCTGGGCCGGCAGGCCATCGGCCTCGATGACGGTGCGCACGCCGGCCATGTGCATCGGCGTGGCTGCGGAAGTGGATGAGGTGGTGGTGGCGCCTCGCTCGTTCGCGCAGCCGGCAAGGACGGCAAGCAGGCCGATCAGGCCTGTGCGGGCGGCGCTCAGCCGGATGAAGTGCGGCGCGCGGCCACAACGCTTGGGAAACATCACGAACGCCTTTCACGCACGGAAGCAACAGGCACTGACGCCCAGGACTATGAGAGAACAGGGTTAATGGAGCGCTAAGCGCCGTGCGGGAGTTGGACGGGTGGCGCGGGCAGCCTGTGGTAGGCGCGCAACATCGGATATGCGGCTCGCGCGCCGCGCTCCGGCCGAATCAACAGCAAATCCACTGGCTTGATTCGCTTGCCAGGGGCCCGGACCTTGCCCCCGCTATGCGACTCATAAACAGTGACCCCGGGGCGGCGGTGCTTGTCCGTGAATATTCAGGGGGCGTTGGATGATCAGGCGTGAAGCTGGGCGTGCGTTCTTGAGCGCCGTCTTCGTCGACTACGACAACATTTATTTGTCGTTGAAGCGCAAGAACGAAGAGGCTGCCAAGCGCTTTGCCCGTGACGCCGCGTCGTGGATCAAGGCCATCGAGAGTGGCGCGCTGATCACTTCCACCAATGGATCGTTCTCGGCGGAGCCGCGCCGCATCGTCATGAATCGCTGCTACGGCAACCCCGTCCCGCGGCGCAATCAGAGCGACAACTCGACGGACATGAACTCCTTCCCGTTCGTGCGCCACCATTTCCTGCGCGCCGGGTTCGAGATCGTCGACTGCCCGCCCCTCACCGCTCAGCTCAAGAACTCCTCCGACATCCGTATGGTCATGGATGTCGTCGACTATCTCGCGCACGGCACGCACTTCGACGAGTTCGTCATTCTCTCGGGCGACGCGGACTTCACGCCTGTCCTGCATCGCCTGCGCGCGCACGCCCGGCGCACGGTGATCTTCGCCAATGACTACACGGCCGCACCTTACACGGCGATCAGCGACGGCGAGGTGCGCGAATCGGATCTGATCGCCTTGCTGCTTGAGCAGCAGGGCGAGATCGGCACGTCCGCACCAGCGCAGTTGGCTGCGCCGCAGACGAAGCCGATGGTGCTGCCGGAGGTGGATCGCGAGGCGCTTCGTCACGAGATCATCGCTGATGTCGTCCAGGCCGTGCAGGCTTCGCCGACGCCGGTGCCCCTCGAAGTGCTGGCCGATCGGGCCGTGCGCTCGATCGGGCACGATCGCACGGTCGCGACGTCCTGGGCCGGAGCCGGCGGCTTCCGCGAGCTTCTCGCGCAGTCCCTGCCCGATGATCTCAGGCTTTCGGAGCAGCCGCCCTATCTCGTCATCGACACGCGCCGTCATCTGCAGACGAAGCGCGCCGCCCCACTGCCCGAGATGCCTGAAATGCGCGAGATGTCGCCGTCGCGGGCGATCGCGCCGCCGTCGTCAGCCGCCGCTCACACCAGCACGCGCGGTGGGTTCGCGGATCAGACCGGCAGCCAGCTCGGGAGCATGGGCGGTTTGCAGCGTCGCCCGCAGCAGCCCGCATTCGATCATCATGACGAGGATTTCCGTCCCGAGCGCTCGCTGCCGCCGCCTGCCGCAGCGACGCAGGACACGCGTTCGCTCGGCGGGACGCCGCGCTACGCACAGCACGACATTCCCGCGCGCGAGCCCTCGCTCCGCCCGTCGACGGTTTCGGCGCCGCTGGTGCCGGCCCAGGCCCCGAAGCCTGCCGCACCGACGCACACCGCCTCTGCCTCTCAGGGAATGCAGCCCGCTGCAGCGTCGCAGGCACGGCCGAAGGAAGCGACTTCGACGATCCAGCAGTCGATTGCGCGCATTCACGAGGCTTGCCAGGCGCCGCCGCTCGCGCCGCCTGAGTACCGCACGCTCTTCGAGGTCATGGCGCTCGAGATCAACGAGAACAATCTGCTCGGCGCCCAGACCATCCAGAACGTCCTCCGCCGCGCGCAGGAGCACGGGCTCGAGCTGCGCCGGGATGATGTGCGGTTCGTGATGGATGTCGTGAGCGAGGCCGATCCGTGGTTCGAGCAGGGCGCCTCGGCGAACCTGTTCGCTGGCCGGTTCCGCAACTTCGTGGTTGCGCGCTGCCGGGGCCAGGGCCTCAAGCTCTCGGCCGATGAGCTCGATCTCATCGAAGCGTGGTTCGTCGGCAATGGTGCCCCGGCCGGTGCTGCAGGGCAGCGTGCTGCCGCCCAGACGGCGGCGCCGTATCAGCCACCCCAAGGGGGCATGGCGTCGGATCCGGCGCGCGGGGGTGTTCCCGCGCAGCCGCGAACGGCCGACGAGTTCACGAGCGATGAATTCCCTCGCATCGTCCGCACGCGTCTGCGCGGCTGACGGCGACAAGGCCTCACTCTACCCCTAGAGCATGATCGCTTCGATCGGGTCGCACGACGCGTGCGACGGTCGGAGCGGTCGTGCGTCTGGTATCCGATGCGGACGTTGGGTTAGGCTTCGCTACCCTGGCGGCAAGTCCAGCGCCCAACTACAGGATCATCAGACATGAGCATCCGCGTCCGTCGCCTCGAAGCCAAGGACAAGCCGGCCTGGCTGCCGCTCTTCAAGGGCTACATCGAGTTCTACAAGGCCACGATCCCCGAGGAGGTCATCGAGACCACGTGGGAGCGCCTGCTGAGCGGCAAGGAAGGCTTTCACATCGGCCTCGTTGCGGTCGGCGACGATGATGTGCCGGTCGGCATCGCGCACGTCCTGTTCCACCGCTCGACGTGGTCACCGACATGGTACTGCTACCTTGAGGATCTGTTCGTCGATCCAAAGGTGCGCGGAAAGGACATCGGCCGTGCTTTGATCGAGCAGGTCTATGCCGAGGCCGACGCGAGTGGTGCGACGCGCACCTACTGGGCGACGCAGGAGTTCAACTATCGGGCGCGCGGCCTCTACGACAAGCTCGCGACGAAGTCGCCCTTCCTGCAGTATCGGCGTTAGTTTGTTTGCCGCGGGCTGCTGGGAAGGGGGGCTATCGCATTCTGCGGTGGTGCCATGCCCGCGGTCGCGAGAGCGCGGTGTATGACGCGCCCCACTTCCCCATCTCCCCATTGTCTTCAATGGGGAGGGCGGATTTACACCGCCCCTTCCGCCTCGCCGACGAACGGGCGGAAGTGCTTGCGGATGCTCTCCTCCGGCAGGTCCTTCGTGATGAAAACGAGCCGCGAGCGATGGTCCTCGCCCGGCCAGCGGGCGAGCGTTTCCGGCGGATAGAAAATGTGCTGCACGCCGTGCACGACGAACGGCTTCGTTTGATCCTTTACGTTGAGAATGCCTTTCACGCGCAGGAGACGCTCGCCGTAGAGCTGCGCGAGAAGCTGCATGGCATTCGACAGCTCGCGCCCGTCGAGCGGCTCCGAGAACCTCAGGCAGAACGAGCGAATGCCATGCAGATGCTCGTGCGCAGGGTGCGCGCAATGCGGATCGGCACAGGCCTCGTCGTGCGCGTGGTGGTGATGGTGGTGGCCCTCATGATCGTGCTCGTGATCATGGCTGCAGTCGGGGCCGCAATTTGCACCGTGCTCGTGATGTCCGTGATCCTCGTGATAGCGCTCGGCCGCGAGCCAGCGCTCCGGATCGACGCCCGTCAGCGCGGGCTCGTGCGCACCGAGGCCGATCAGCTCCGACGGCGCGATATCACCTTTCACGGCGCGTCTGATTTGTCCGGCGGGGTTCAATGCGCGCAGGCGCCGCTCCAGTGCATCGACAGCGTCGGGCTCTGTTAGGTCGCTCTTAGTCACAATCAGTCGATCTGCGATCGCGATCTGCTTTGCGGGCTCGAAATGCGCATCGATCTGGTGTAATCCGTGCTGAGCATCGACAGTCGTAACGACGGCGTCGAGCTGATAGATGCGGTAGAGGCTTTCTTCCGTCATCAGCGTGTGAACGATCGGCGTTGGATCTGCGAGGCCGGTGGTCTCGAGGACAACGCGCTGCATCGGCGGGATGTCGCCCCAGAGCGATTTGGTGTGCATCCGCTCGAGTGCCTGCACGAGATCGCCGCGCACGGCGCAGCACACGCATCCCGAGGGAAGCAGGACGGCATCTTCGTCGATCTTCTCGACGAGCGCATCGTCGAGGCCGACCTCGCCGAACTCGTTGATGATGACGGCAGTGCCCGCCATCGCCGGGTCGTCGAGCAGGCGCTTCAGGAGCGTCGTCTTGCCCGAGCCGAGAAAGCCGGTGAGGACGGTGATCGGGATGGCGGGGTTGGGGGTCATGCTCATGTCGGCCCTCGTTGTTGCCTCGCGTGGCAGGCTATCGGGTCGCGGTCAGGATTGGGAGTCGCATCATGGCGCGTGAGATCGGGAGAGCGGTCGGGGCGGGCAGGCGGGCCCCGCAGCGCGGGACGGCCGAGCTGGTCGCGCGCCGCGGGGTCGTCGATACCGCCCTGGCCATGAGCCGCGGGGGATTGTCGCCCGGCCGTTCGGGCAATGTCTCGGCGCGCTTCGAGGATAGTTTGCTGATCACGCCGAGCGGCCTCCCCTATGACCTCATCACACCGGCCGACATCGTGCGCGTCAGGCTCGATGGCCATGTCCCGCCCGGACAGCAGGCGCCGTCGAGCGAGCTGCTTTTTCATCTGGCCGTCTACCGGTCCCGGCCTGATGTCGGTGCGGTCGTCCACTGCCATTCGATGCACGCGACGGTGCTCGCCTGCGCGCGCCGGCCGATCCCGGCATTTCACTACATGGTGGCCGTGGCCGGTGGCGATGACATCCCGCTGGTGCCCTATGCGACCTTCGGCAGCGAGGAGCTCGCCCGTCACGTGGCCGACGGCCTCGCTCACCGCAATGCCTGCCTGATGGCCAATCACGGCCAGATTGCCGTCGCGGCGAACGGTCCCGAGGCCTTGGCGCTCGCCGAAGAGGTCGAGGTGCTGGCTGAGCAGTACGTGAAAGTGCTCATGCTCGGGACGCCGCACGTCCTTGCCCGGGATGAGATGGCGCGCGTGCTCGAGCGCTTCTCCACCTACGGCCGGAACGGGAAAGCATGACTGGGCCTCACCCCCAAGGCGGCTTGATCCAGTTGAAGAGGTCGATGCCGCCGTCGACGACGAGCGTCGTGCCCGTCACATAGCCCGCGAAGCGGTCCGAGAGCAGCGCCAGCGCGGGGCCGGCGAGGTCGGCCGCCGTGCCGAGCCGTCCGAGCGCGATCTTGCCGCTGAAATCATAAGCTGCCGCATTGAAGCCGCCGCCCGGGATGGCGCCCGGCGCGATCGCATTCACGCGGATGCCGGCCGGCCCGAAGTGGCGCGCAAGCTCGCGTACGACCATGGTCTGACCGGCCTTGGCGGCGGAGTAGTGCGGCAGGTTGCGGGGCGTCTCGGCGTGGAGCGAGGTGATGAAGAGCAACCTTCCCTTCGTGCCGCGCGCCTGCATGGCACCGGCAATCTCGCGGCCGAGGAAGTAGCCCGAGCGCACATTGACGTTCTGGAAGGCATCCCACGTCGCCTCGCTGACGGCTGCAGCGTCGTCCACCTCCTTGCGCGGCGGGCAGGCCGAATGCACGAACATGTCGAGCGGCGTATTGCCGATGCGGTCCAGCAGATCACGCCAGCCGTCCGGCGTCGAAAGATCGGTGGCGATGGCTTCCGCCTTCCCGCCTGCTGCCGTGATCGTCGCCAGCGTCGCCGCATTGCGCTCGGCATCAACATCCGCGAGCAGGACCTTCGCGCCCTCCGCGGCGAGCGCCTCGGCAATGGCGCGGCCGATGTTCGAAGCAGAGCCGGTGACGAGCGCGCTTTGTCCGGTGAAGAGCCCGATCGGTGCCATGCTGGCCTCCATTCGCTTCGGCGCGCCGTGTCTACACGCGCTCCAAGAGCTAAAAAATTAAGCCCGCTCGGCTCATGTGCCGAACGGGCTGAAATTGCACTCCGGTCGCATCGCGAAAGACGCGCCTCAAGGCTTCTTGCGGAAGCGATCGAGGCTGATCACGTTGTCCTGTGTCGGCGTCCCGTCGTCCGGGGCATCGGCATCGCCATCCACGCCCGTCGTAATGGGTACGAGCGCAGCGTGTGGGCGCGCAGCCGGCTCGGCGCGTCGGCCCTGTGCCCCTTCCGTCATCTGCTCGTCGCCGACCGGAACGGCCTCGTCTTCCTTGTCGGAGCGGGTACGGCGCGGCGGGCGCTTGCGGTCGCCCGGGCTCGGACGCCCGGATGCGCGGCCGAGGCCCGGCACACCGGTGATCTGGCCGGCAATGCCGCTCTCCTCGTTGAGACCAACGACGCTGCCCGTTCCTTCGCGCGTCGCGCCGGCCTCGTCGAACTGGAGGCCGTACGGCACGCTCGGATCGAAGAAGACCTTGATCGCATCGAACGGGATGACCAGCCGCTCGGGGATACCGTCGAAGGTCAGCTTCACCTCGAAACGCGCGTCGGTGACGATGAGCTCCCAGAAACGATGCTGGAGCACGATCGTCATTTCCTCAGCGTATTTACTCTTGAGGCGCTTCGAGAGCACCACGCCCGGATGGCGGGTGTCGAAGGCGATATAGAAGTGGTGATTGCCGGGAAGCCCGGTCTTCTGTACTCGCGACAGCACCGCGCGCACGACGCCACGCATGGCCTCTTGCGCCAGAGCGTCGTAATCGATGTCATGCTCTGCCGTCATGCTACATCAGTCTTCGCACGAGCCCGCACAGTGTGCCTGCATGCCACCCGCATGGAGGCGAGAAGTAAGTGGAGGGCTTCTGTTGCCCGGTGCCCTCCGAACCGCGCCTGCCGTTGCTAGACGACAGGGCTTCAAGTTCAGACTATTCCAGCCGCATTACGCAGCGAGAGCAGCCTCAGCATAGTTGTCGTTGGCAACTATTCTGGTGACCCGATAACGGCGGTATCATGCCGGGCAAAAGAGCACCCTTTACACCCTCGTCGATCCTATTTCGCCCCCATCAACAGACCACGGGCACTTCGGTTCCCCTGGCGGGTGCCACGGCCGTGGCCTGAACCTTCGTGGGCTGATGGTGGAGGCGCCGGGTACCGCCCCCGGGTCCGAAAGGCTTATTCCGATGTCCATTTATCGCCATAGCCGGACGAATCCGGCACCCTCAATATAGGATGGCCTTTGACCAAATGAAAGCGCGCTCAGCCACACGTGTGGACGGCGCGCAACGACGCGCGTTCAAATTCGCGTGGTAAAGCGCTCAGGCACCGTGACCGGAGAAACACGACTTTGGCAAACCCTCTGCTGGCGGGACCGCCTCGCTATACCGCACACAGTGCCTGGCCGCCGCTGGTCGCTTTGGTCGCGGCAGTTGTCGCCCAGGCGGGGCTGCAACTGCTCGGCGGCGTGCTGGGGGCCTACGTGGGCGGCGGCGATGCTCAGCTCATATCCGGCATACCGGCGGCGAAGCAGTTGCTGCTCGCCGTGCTCGTCTTCCTGGCGCTCTCCCAGGTGGGCGTAGTCGCATTCGCGTGGTGGGGGGCGGGCCTTTTCGGAGGCGAACGGCGCGCCGTGCTGCAACTCCAGCGTGGTGCTCCCAGCGTGCGCGATGTCGTCGCCGCTCTTGTCGGGCTGGCACTCGTCCTGGGCACTTACAATGCCCTCGTCTACTTGATCCGCCCGGACCTCTTCATGTCCGACGTGGCGCCATTCCGGCCCATGCTCGAGGCGCCGCTCTGGCCCGTGACCATGCTCGCGGTGGGCATCGGGGCGCCGCTTTCGGAGGAGTTTCTGTTCCGCGGCTTCCTGCTCTCGGCCCTCGCCCGCTGGCGCGGCGGCTTCTGGCCTGCAGCGCTCCTGGCGAACGCCGTATGGACCAGCTTCCATTTCGGCTACTCGATTGCGGGCGTGCTCGAGGTGTTCGTTGGCGGCCTTTACCTGTCGTGGCTGCTCTGGCGGACGGGCAACCTCTGGATGCCGATCATCGCGCACGCCGCGACGAACATCTTCTTTCTGGCGGTCCTTGCCCTCTATCCCTTGCCCTGAGCGCGCCAATCTGCCCGCTCCAGGCGATAGACGTAGCAGTCGTCCTCGCCGAACAGGCGCCGCTCGATGCGGCGGAAGCCCATGCGCTCGTAGAAGCGGTGCGCGCGTGTGTTCGCGACGAGCGGATCGATCAGGACGGCTGTGACTTCCGCTGGCGCGAAGCAGCGCACGAGGGCGAGATGCATCATCTCCGTCCCGTAGCCGCGCCCGAGGTCCGCGGCATCGCCGATCCAGATGTCGATGGCGCGTAGATCGGGTGCGATATCACCCCAGTAGTGGCTTTCCTCGCGTGCCGGGTCGATGATCTGCAGCATCCCGATCGGGCGGTCGCCGATCTCGGCGATCAAGAATTCGCGCCAGTCGACCTGACGCGGTATTTCCGCGGCCCAGTCGTACATGCCATCGTCGCTGCCCGTCGCGTCAATGACGTGCGCCTGCTGGTCCCAGGCTTCGAGCGCAGGCACGTCGGCAAGCGTGGCAGGGCGAAGTTTCATGGGCGCTCCCTTGCAGGCGGATATGGCGGCAGCAGGACGGCGGCGGTCGAATTTGTCATTGTCGCGCAACGTGACTTGACGCGATGGCTGCGACCACGGATAAGGTGCGCCCCATGAAACGGTACGCGCAAAACCCCGCCGTCAACAATTGTTGCGGCATCCTGAACATTACGGGCTAGCATTCGCGCTGGCGCGGCCGCGTTTCTTTGCCAGAAATCCCGAGCACAGAGACCTTCCCGCCAGCCTTCTGGTGGCCCGATTCCGAAGTTCGCCAGATCTCGGCGCTGGTGTTCCGAGCGAACTTTGGAATCGAAAGGGACACCAGAATTATAGTCTTGCTAGTGTGATTCAGATCGAGAAATCCGCTCACTACCGTGCCGCCTCATAGGGCGAATTTCTCGATCATTACACTATGCCGAGGTGCGGTATGACGCTCACGCTCTACAATACCCTGACGCGGCGCAAGGAGCCGTTCCAGCCGATCGATCCCAAGAACGTACGCATGTACGTCTGCGGGCCGACGGTCTACGACCTCGCGCACATCGGCAACGCGCGGCCCATCATCGTTTTCGACGTGCTCTTCCGGCTGCTCCGCCATCTCTATGGCGAGGCGCACGTCACCTACGCGCGCAACATCACGGACGTCGACGACAAGATCAACGCGCGCGCCGTCGAGCGCTATCCCGAGCTGCCGCCGACCGAAGCCATCCGCAAGCTCACCGAGGAGACGACGGCGCAGTTCCACAAGGACATTGCCGGGCTCGGCGTGCTGGAGCCGACCGTCGAGCCGCGCGCGACCGAGCACATTGCCGAGATGCGCGCACTCTGCGACGCGCTGGTTGCGAACGGCCATGCCTATGTCGCCGAGGATCACGTGCTGTTCTCGGTCAGCTCCATGCCGGACTATGGCCGTCTCGCGCGCCGTTCGCTCGAGGAGATGGAGGCCGGCGCCCGCGTGGATGTCGCGCCCTACAAGAAAGGGCCGATGGATTTCGTGCTCTGGAAGCCCTCGAAGCCCGGCGAACCGGCTTGGCCATCGCCTGCGGGCATTGCGACGCCGGGACGGCCCGGCTGGCACATCGAGTGCTCGGCCATGGCCGATCGCTGGCTCTGGGAGGAGCCGCGCGTGCGCGGGCTTTTGTCCGAGGCGGGCCTGAAGCAGCCGCATGTTTTCGATATCCACGGTGGTGGCATCGATCTCGTGTTTCCGCATCACGAGAACGAGGTCGCGCAGTCGCGCTGCGCTCACGGCACGCGCGTGATGGCCAATGTGTGGATGCACAATGGCTTCCTGCAGGTCGAGGGCGAGAAGATGTCCAAGAGCCTCGGGAATTTCGTGACGATCAATGAGCTGCTCTCAGGATGGCGCGGTCAGAGATGGCATGGAGAGGCGCTGCGATTGGCAATGCTCAGAACACACTACCGTCAGCCAATAGACTTCACTGAAGAGAGCTTAAGGGAGGCCACAAGAACACTGGATTATTTGTATCGCAAGCTTGGTGAGACTCGTTTGGAGCCGTGGGCGAAGCCTGAATACCGGTTCCAGGACGCGCTTCTCAATGATCTGAACACGCCTGAGGCCGTTCATTGGATCATCAATGAAGCAACGTATGCAAATCCGGATAGCGGAGATGGGTTTCCAAATCAGGAATTGAAGGCCAGTGCGAACCTACTAGGGCTCCTCAACTCAACTGCCAGCGAGTGGGCCGCTTGGCACAGTCGGGCCGGCAACATCGACGTCAAGCATGCGGAGGACTTAATCGCCGCCCGTCTCGCCGCGCGCAAGGCGAAGAACTGGGCCGAGGGCGACCGCATCCGCGACGAGCTTGCCGCCATGGGCATCCAGCTCAAGGACGGCAAGGACCCTGCTACCGGAGAGCCGGTCACGACGTGGGAGGTCAAGCGATGACCACCACATCCGATTTCCCCTTCATGCGTGCGATGCCCGTGCTGGACTGCTCGGACATGACAGCGACCATTGTCTTCTGGCGCGACAAGCTCGGCTTTGACGGCGCGACCTGGGGCGAGCCACCTACATTCGCGATCATGCAGCGCGGCACGGCTTCGATCGCATTTGCGCTGATGCCGAAGGACAAAGTCGCAGTCAGCCGCAATTGGGCTGCCTACCTCTACGTGAAAGATGTCGATGTGCTCTATGCCGAGTACGAGGCGCTGGGCGTTGAGCTTCCGCATCCGCCCGAGACGCGGGTCTACAACTGCCGCGAGTTCGTCGTCGACGATCCTGATGGGCACGTCATTGCCTTCGGGCAGGTGTTGAACCCCGATCCGCTGGGGCCAGGGCTCGGCAATCGCGTTGGTCGCGATCGAAAGACGGCGCCGCCATGAGCGATCAGGCCCACACCGGCGGATGCCAATGCGGGGCCGTGCGCTTTCGCGTGACGAAGCTCGGCCGCGGCTCGATCTGCTTCTGCCGCATGTGCCAGAAGGCGACGGCCGGCCTCGGCGGTCTGCTGATCACGGCCGAAGAGTTCGCATGGACGCGCGGCGCGCCGAAATATTTCGTCAGCTCCGATGTCGCGCGGCGGGGTTTCTGCGGCGACTGCGGTACGCCGCTGACATTCGAGAGCGGAGGCGCCGTCGATCTCTCGATCGTGGCCTTCGACCGCCCTGCCGACGTGCCGCCGACAATCCAGCTCGCTGCCGAGGCGCGCATTCCGTGGGGTGACCATCTCAATGCGCTGCCGCCGCGACCCGAGAGCCCCGCAATGGCCGAGCGCTATGCGCGCGTCGTCTCATATCAGCATCCTGATCACGACACGGATGCATGGGAAGCGCGCACCCGCGCTGCGACGGAGCCGCATCAATGAACGACAAGCATCCTGAACGGCCGCCCTTCCGCAAGCATCCGCTCTATTATCCATTCATCAAGATCGTTGTGCTTGCCTGCGGTATCTATTTCGCTCTGCGCATCTTCGGAGTTCTCTGAGCGCCATGTCCACGGAGAAACGCGCCGCTGGCGCGGTTGACGAGCTGCAGATGTGGGGGCGGCGCGTTGCAGCCAAGCTCAGTCGTCACCGCAAGCGGCTCGACATTCATTCCGAGCTCGAGCGCCTGGACATCAGTCTCGAAAAGGACGATCCGCGCGTCGTGCACATCGGCGAAGAGCTCAGGATGCGCGAGGCGCGCGGCTATGCGTACGAGGGAGGCGATGCGTCCTTCGAGCTGCTTGCGCGCGGCCTGATGGGGCAGGTGCCGCAGTATTTCTCCGTCGACAGTTTTCATGTGATCGAGAAGTGCTGCACGGATCATGGGCGCCCGACGACCGTGTCCGAGGCCTCGGTGCGCGTGCTCATCCATGGAGACCACGAGCCCGTATGGTCCGTCGCGGAAGGCCCCGGGCCGGTCTGCGCGCTCGATCAGGCCTTGCGCGAGAACCTCGGTCCCTATCAGCCGCACATCAGGGATTTCGAGCTCGTCGACTACAAGGTTCGTCTCCTGAGGGGCAGTCCCGGGCCTGTAACGCGCGTCCATGTGGAGAGCCGTGACCGTACGACCGGCGAGCATTGGTTCACGGTCGGCGTCTCTGCCAACATCGTCGATGCCATCTTCGAGGCGCTGGTCGACGCCATCAACTACAAGCTCCTCAAGAGCAACGCCGAGGTCGCACACGCACTTGCGAGCTGATCTCAGAAAAGGCGCATCTGCCCTCCCTTGGGGACGGGCGGCGTAAACAGGTCCGTCCGCAGCTTCAGTGAGCGCTTGTTGAGCCCCAGGCGCTGGCACGCGAGGCGGAAGCGCAGCCCGATCTGCTGGGCGTAGGGCCCTGTCCCGCGCTGGCGAATGCCGAATTCGGAGACATAGTCGCGCCCGCCGTGCATGGAGCGCAGGATCGAGATCACGCGCGCGGCGCGATTGGGGTGATCCGTCTCGAGCCACTCGCGGAAGAGCTCCTTCAGCTCCAGCGGCAGGCGGAGCACGACAAAACCGGCTTCGCGCGCGCCCGCTTCGTAAGCTGCTTCGAGAATGCTCTCGATCTCGTTGTCATTGAGGGCGGGGATGATCGGCGCCGTCAGGACTGCGACGGGGATGCCGGCTTCGCTCAAGCGCCGGACGGCCTCGAGGCGTTTCGGCGGCGTCGCGGCGCGCGGCTCCATGCTGCGCGCGAGCTGGCGATCGAGCGTCGTGATCGAGATTGCTACCCTCGCCAGACCGCGCTCGGCCATGCGGGCGAGAATGTCGATGTCGCGCACGATGCCCGCCGATTTGGTCACGATGCCGACCGGATGTGAGGTGCGGTCGAGAACCTCAAGAATGCGCCGCGAGATGCCGCGTTCGCGCTCGGCGGGTTGGTAGGGATCGGTGACGGCGCCGAGCGCGATGGTCTTCGGCACATAGTTGCGCCGCGCGAGCTCCTGCTCGAGGAGCTCCGGCGCGTTGACCTTGGCGTAGATCTTGGTCTCGAAGTCGAGGCCGGGGGAGTGGCCGAGATAGGCGTGCGTCGGGCGGGCATAGCAGTAGATGCAGCCGTGCTCGCAGCCGCGATAGGGATTGATCGACTGGTCGAAGCTCAGATCGGGGCTGTCGTTGGTCGCGATGATGCTCTTGGCGTGCTCGTCCATCACGTCCGTACGGAAAGCGTCGAGCGTTGCCAGCGTCTCCCAGCCGTCGTCAAAGGCCTCGCGCTTGCCCTCGTCATAGCGGCTCGAACGGTTCGAGCGCGCGCCACGGCCGCGCCGCCGCTCGGCATCGGGCTTCAGATCCGCTCCCTCTGCAGGCGCCAACTCGGTCTCGATAATGTGCTCGCGATCGTCCCGCATGGCACGTCCTCTTGGACACGCAACCTACAGAGGACCGTACCAGCAGGATGAGAACATATCAAGAACATTCGGCGCCGTGCAGCACGCTCGTGATGAACGCGTTCTTGGCGGCGCGATAGTCGTCCATCGGATGGCCGTCGAACTGACGTTTCAAGGCATTGTAGCGGGTCAGCAGGTCGGGATCGCGCGCCAGCGCCTCGGCGAACGTGTGGAAGAAGTCGCCCGGAGCCCTGATGACCGTCAATTGCACGCCGAGACGCGGGCTCGTGCTGTCGCTCTCGAAGCTCGAGAAGGTGTCCGAATGCGTTGAGCCCGTGTTCCGGTCAAAATGCGCGGCAAGAGCCGCGTCCGCGCCCGCAAAATCAGCGGCCTCCACGCGCACGACGATGTCGAGATCGCCCTTTGTGAGGCATCCGGGGATGGCGGTCGCGCCGATGTGGCGGATGTCTGCCGAGGCGGGGAGCAGCGATCGCAACATCGCCTCCATTCGCTCGAAGAGATCCTGCGCCGCCGCGCTAGCGAGCGCCGGGTCCGGATGGAGCGAAAAATCTGGTTCAACGGACATGCCGCGAGCTGTACCAATGGCACCGGCGCCCAGCAAGGCAGGGCTCGTGCTCGGAACTGCTGTCGATGATTTCGGTCGTCATTCCAACGCTCAATGCCGAAGGCGGGCTTGCAGCCTGCCTGACGGCGATCGTTCCGGCGGCCGTCGAGGGGATGGTGCGCGAGGTCATCGTCGTCGATGGCGGGTCGAGCGACCGGACGCTCAAGATCATCGAGCAGTCGGGCGCCGAGCTCGTGCGCTCGGGCCCTGGACGAGGCGAGCAGCTTGCGGCGGGCGCGGCGCGGGCGCGCGGGCCCTGGCTGCTTTTCCTCCATGCCGATACCGTCCTCGAGCCGGGATGGGAGCGCGAGGTGTCGGCGCTCATGGAGCGGATCGACAGCGGGAGACGGCGTCCGACGGCGGCGGCGTTCCGCTTCGCGCTCGACGATGACGGTTTTCGTCCGCGCACGATCGAGATGGGCGTTGCGCTGCGCTGTGCCCTTTTCCGTCTCCCTTATGGCGACCAGGGCCTGCTCATTCCGAGGCAGCTCTATCAGCAGGTGGGTGGTTACAACCGCCTGCCGCTCATGGAGGACGTGGATCTCGTCCGACGCATCGGCCGGCGCCGCATGACCTTGCTGCGGACGCACGCCGTGACGAGTGCGGCGCGATATCAGCAGGATGGGTATGTGCGGCGCAGCGTGCGCAATCTCTCGTGCCTCGCGCTCTATTTCCTCCGTGTGCCGACGCGAATTATTGCGCGCCTGTACGGATAGTGTGCTGCGCCTTCAACACTGCGTGAGGGCCATTGGTCATCTAATTGTGCGGAAGCGCGCTTAGCATGATGATAGAGCCGGGCGGGCTTCAAATCTCATTGGGAGGACTGGCTAATGTATGACCTAACACGTCGCAGCTTCGTCATTTCGGCTGCGGCTGCCGGAGCTGCGCTCGGGCTCGATGGCCCTCTCGAAGTTTTCAGTTCCGCAGCGCATGCGCAGGGAAGCAATCCGATCGGCGCGCCGCAGGCGTTGGTCGATCAAGGTTTCGCCAAGTTCAAGGTCGGCTCGATCGAGGTCATCCAGGTTTATGATGGCCATTGGGAGAAGGCGCATGATCCGGGCTTCGTCCGCAATGCCTCGCTCGACGAGACCAAGGCGGCGCTGAAGAAGGCCGGTCTCACCGACGCCTTCGTGCCGATCTCCTTCACCGTCACCGTTGTGCGCGTCGGCGGGCGGACCATCATGTTCGACTCGAGCACGGGCGGTCAATTGGCCCCGACCGCGGGCAGTTTCGTCGCCAAGAATCTCGCTGCTGCCGGCGTTCAGCCCAGCGACATCTCCAGCATCGTCGTCACGCATTTCCACGCGGATCACATCTGGGGCCTCATGGCCAAGGAAACGAACGCGCAAGTCTACCCGAACGCCGAGATCATCGTGCCGGAGGCCGAGTACAAGCACTGGACAGCGCCGGAGCTGATCGAGAAGGTGCCGGAAGGGGCCCGCGGCGCTATTCGGCGCATCCAGGCGACGCTGCCGACGTGGAAGAACATCAAGCAGGCGGCGGCGGGCACCGAGGTGATGTCCGGCGTGCGCTCGATGGCGACGTACGGCCATACGCCAGGACACACATCCTATGTCGTGTCCTCGGGTAGCGACTCGCTCATCGTCGGTGGCGACGTGACGAACATCGCCGCGCTCAATCTCGCCAATCCGGGCTGGCATCTGGTCTTCGACAGCAACCCGACATTGGCCGAGGAGAACCGCCGCAAGCTCTATGATCAGGTGGTCGCCGACAAGTCGGTCATCACCGGCTACCATTGGGGCTTGCCGGGTGCCGGCACCATCCAGAAGGATGGCAACGGCTACGCCCTCGTGCCCGCGGCGGTCTGATCGACCGGCGTGGCGCGCGATGCGCCTTCGCCGACACACACATTGCGAGGCGCTGCCCAAACGGGCGGCGCCTTTCGCGTGCCGCCTTGTGATCATGGCGAAGGTGCCTGTCGCCGGCCGGGTCAAGACGCGGCTCGCGCGCGAGGTCGGCATCGTCGGCGCGACGATGTTCTACCGCCATGCCATGCGCGGTGTGATCGCGCACCTGGCGCGCCAGCCCTTCTGGCGCACGGTTCTCGTCATCGATCCCGACAGCGGGGTTTCGAGCCGGATGCTTCCCGGCGGAGTGACGCGCGCCGGCCAGGGACGCGGCGATCTCGGCGTCCGCATGCAGCGGCCGATGCGGATACTGCCGCCCGGGCCGGTCTGCCTCATCGGCACCGACGTGCCGGATATTTCAGTTGCGGACGTGCGCCGCGCTTTTCGGCAGCTCGGCGATCATGATGCGGTCTTCGGCCCGGCGGAGGATGGCGGTTTCTGGCTGGTCGGCCTCAAGCGCAGGCCGCGCGTGATCGATCCCTACCGCGGGCGCGTTCCCTGGTCGCGCCCCGACACGCTCGAGCGGACACTGGCGAACCTTTCGGGGTTCCGCGCGGGTTTTACCAAGCGCCACCACGATGTTGATTCCGCTGCCGATCTCGCCCGCAACAGGGGGCGCTACGCACGCCGCGTCCCGCCGTTGCCCTCCTGCTAACGACCGTCGCGTTCGCTTGTGCTATCGCCGAAGACATGACGGGGCGACTGATTCGCATCATCGGCATTGATCCGGGCCTTAGGCGCACCGGCTGGGGCGTGGTCGACAGCGACGGCGTGCGGCTCGTCTATATCGCGAGCGGGCATGTGACGTCCGACGCCGAGGACGATCTCGCCTATCGCCTGCGCGCGATCTTCGAGGGGCTTTCGAGCGTCATCGCGTCCTTCAAGCCGCACGAGGCCGCGATCGAGGAGACGTTCGTCAACGACAACGCGCGCGCCACGCTGAAGCTCGGACAGGCGCGCGGCATGGCGCTGCTCGCCCCGGCCGTGAAGGGCCTCGCGATCGCCGAGTACACGCCGAACCTCGTCAAGAAGTCCGTCGTCGGCGCCGGCCACGCCGAGAAGCGCCAGATCCAGGCCATGATCGGCTTCCTGCTGCCCAAGGCGCGCTTCGAGAGCGCCGATGAAGCCGACGCGCTCGCGATCGCCATCTGCCATGCCAACCATCGCACGAGCCCGGCCGCGCGCGCGGCGCGGGCCTTGCGGGAGGCCGCGAAATGATCGGCAAGCTCAAGGGACTTGTGGACGCGATCGGCGAGAGCCACTGCATCATCGACGTGAACGGCGTCGGCTACGAGGTGCAAGCCTCTGCGCGCACGCTCAGGAACATGGAGATCGGCCAGCCGGTGACGCTCGTGATCGACACGCACGTGCGCGAGGATGCGATCCGGCTCTTCGGGTTCACGAGCGAGGTCGAGCGAAGCTGGTTCCGCACGCTGCAGAATGTACAGGGTGTCGGCTCGAAGGTGGCGCTCGCGGTGCTCGGTACGCTCTCGCCGCATGATCTCTCGAACGCGATCGCGCTCGGGGACTGGGCCTCCGTCGAGCAGACACCGGGTGTCGGCAAGAAGCTCGCGCTGCGCATTGTCGCCGAGCTGAAGGACAAGGCGCCGGCGCTGGCCGTTGCCGGGCTCCATGTGCCCGCTGCGGTCAACGGTGCCGGCAAGGGCGCACGCGAGGCTTCGGCATCCGGCGACGGGCACGCGACCGCCGAGGCCATCTCCGCATTGACCAATCTCGGCTACAACCCGGCCCAGGCCTCGCAGGCCATTGCGATTGCCGCACGCGATCTCGGCGCCGAGGCGGATACCGCGAAGCTCATCCGGCGTGGGTTGAGAGAGCTGGCGCGGTAGCTGCTCAGCGCCAGTCACCCAACACGGCATTGACCAGCGTCAGCGCGGCGACGGCCGCCGTGTCCGCGCGCATGATGCGCGGTCCCATGGCGATACGCACGACATAGGGCTGCGCGACCAGCGCCTCGCGCTCCTCGGGTGCGAATCCGCCTTCGGGGCCGATGAGCACGGCGAGTGGGCCTGGTCCGATTCCGCGCAGCACCGCGATCGGATCGGCAATCGGTGCGCCTTCATCGCAAAATATGAGGCGCCGCCCGGCATCCCAAGAAGCGAGCACCTTCTCCAACCGCTCGGGCGCTGCAACCTCGGGCACGCGCAGGATGCCGCACTGCTCGGCGGCTTCGATCACGTTGGCGCGCATGCGCTCGCCGTTCACGCGCTCGGCGACCGTGTACCGCGTCAGCACGGGCTGAAGGCGTGCGACGCCCATCTCCGTCGCCTTCTGCACCATGTAGTCGAGGCGCGCGCGCTTCAGCGGCGCAAAGAGATAGTGGAGATCTGGGCCGCCCGTCTGCGGGCGCATTTGCTTTTCGAGGACGAGGTTCGCGCTCCGCTTTCCCGCGACCTCGATCCCCGCATACCACTCGCCGTCGCGCCCGTTGAAGACGAGCACGCCGTCGCCATTGCCAAGCCGCAGCACGTTCAGGAGATAGTTCGCCTGCTCGCGCGCGAGCGGCACGATCGCGCCATTGCCGAGATCGGCCTCGACATAAAGGCGTGGGCTGCGGAAGTCATAGGGCTCAGGCATGACGGACACGCGATGCTGGGCACGATCCGGCGGGGAACGCTTTCATGCTCTCCGCCTAACACATGCCTGTGCGGTTTTGTAAGATGGCTCCATCAAAACGGGAGGATGTCCCATGAGCGTTCGTCATTTCCGCAAACTCGCCCAGGCCAACCGCCTTGCAAATCTCCGCCTGATGAATGCCTGCAAGCAGCTTCAGCCCGGCGAGTTCGAGGCAAAGCGCACGAGCTTCTTTCCATCCATCAAGGCGACACTCAACCATAATCTCACGATCGATTGGTTCTATGTGGATGCGCTCGAAGGCGGCACGCTCGGACCGAAGGCGTGGGATCCGGAGGAGCCGTTCGATGCCATCGGACCGCTGGCGGACGCGCAGACCGCCGTCGATAAGCGCCTGTTGGCCTTCTGTTGCAATCTGACGCCGGACCGGCTCGTGGGGCTCAGCCGGGTGCATCGTGCGAAACGCATCCAGGTGACGCGCACCGACGACCTTCTGGCGCATCTCTTCCTGCATCAGGTGCATCACCGCGGACAAGTGCACGCCATGCTCGCCGGAACGTCCGTCAAGCCGCCGCAACTCGACGAATTCATCCTCGACGGTCCCGCGGACACGAATGCGCGTGTCCCCGAGATGACGGCGCTCGGATGGACCGAGGCCGAGCTGATGGGCTGATCACTAACTACAACGTCAATCCACCATCCACCGTCACTGTCTGCCCCGTCACCATGGACGCGCCGAAGCCGAGGAACACGATCACCTCGGCAATATCATCCGGCGTGCAGCGGCGCTTGAGCAGCGCGCCGTCGCTCATGGCCGCGACCTGCGCGTTCGTCCACTCGACCATCCAGGGACTGTCGACCGATCCGGGCGCGACGGCATTGACCCGCACCTCCGGCGCGAGTGCTCGCGCGAGGTTCTGCGTGAGGCTGACGACGCCCGCCTTTGTCGCGCCATAGGCGAGGCTGCTGCCGGGAAAGCCGAGGCCGGCGATGGAGGCTGTGCTGACGATGGCGCCGCGCGAGGCTTTGAGCGCCGGTGCCGCCGCTTTGGCGCAACGAAACACGCCGAGCAGGTTCACCTGAATGACGGTCTGCCAGAGCTCTTCCGTGATGAGGTCGAGCTCGGGCGGATCGATCTTGCGCCGCGTGCCCGGTGTGCCGGCGTTGGCGACGAGCAAATCCAGGCGCCCGAGCTTCTGGACAGCGCTCTCCACCATCCGTACGGCATCAAGGGCATCGCCGACATTGCCCGGCGCGGCGACCACGTCCATGCCTTCGCCCGAGAGCCGCGCCACGACTTCCGCGCCGCGCGGATCATCCGCGAGATGGTTGATCGCGACCTTCGCGCCCGAACGCGCGAGTTGCTCGACAGCGGCGAGACCAATGCCGGATGCGCCGCCGGTCACGAGCGCGGTCTTGCCGGATAGATCGTAACGGATCATCGTTCCCTCCATTTTTATGATTAGAACGAGTAGGCGAGCCGCACGCCCTGGTCGATCGCGCGCATGGCGTCGAGCTCGGCAGCGACATCGGCACCGCCGATGACGTGCGGCGGCGTGCCGGCGGCGACGAGCTTGTCGGCGAGCGTGCGCTCGCTCTCCTGGCCCGCACAGACGACGATCGTATCGACGGGCAGCACGCGCGCTTCCTCGCCGACCAGAATGTGCAGGCCCTCTGCGTCGATCTTCTGGTAGGTCACGCCCGTGAGCTGTGCGACCTTGCGCTTGGCGAGCGTAATGCGCAGCACCCAGCCCGTGGAGAGCCCCAGCGTGCGGCCCATGCGGCCCGGCTTTCTTTGCAGCATGACGATCTGCCGATTGATCTCGGGCTCGGCCGGTGTCGCGAGCGCGCCGGGGACTGCAATGCCGGTGTCGACGCCCCATTCGTGCAGGAAGTGCGCGACGTTGGCGGCCTCCTTCTGCGAAGGGCCCGAGAGGAATTCAGCAACGTCGAAGCCGATACCACCCGCGCCGATGATCGCGACGCGGCGGCCCGCCTGCACGGCCCCCAAGAGAATGTCGATGTAGGAGACGCAGCGCGGATCCTCGATGCCGGGAATGTCGAGCGTGCGCGGTCGCACGCCGGTCGCCACGACCACCTCGTCATACTGGCCCGCGAGATCGCTGGCTTCGGGGGCCTTGCCCGCTTTGAGCGCCACGCCGCGCGTCTCGATCATGCGGCCGAAGTAGCGGATGGTCTCGTCGAACTCCTCCTTGCCCGGGATGTTGCGCGCGATGTTGAGCTGCCCACCAATGGAGGGCGCCGCTTCATAGAGCGTCACGTCATGGCCGCGCTCGGCGGCTGTCGTCGCGCAGGCAAGGCCGGCCGGACCGGCGCCGACGACCGCGACGCGTTTCTTCTTCTGCGGCTTGGGGAAGGCATCGAAGTCGAGCTCGCGGCCCGTGACAGGATTGACGAGGCAGCTCGCCGCGCGGCTCGAGAAAATGTAGTCGAGACAGGCTTGATTGCAGGCAATGCAGACATTTATTTCGTCCGATTTACCAGTCCGCGATTTGCGCATGAAATGCGGATCGGCGAGCCAGGGGCGCGCCATGGAGACGAGATCGGCCGTGCCGGACGCCAGCACGTCTTCCGCGAGTGCCGGCGTGTTGATGCGGTTCGAGGCGACGACGGGGATCTTCACCGCATCTTTCAGGCGCCGCGCCGCGAACGTCCACGCCGCGCGCGGCACCTTCTGCGCAATGGTGGGAATGCGCGCCTCATGCCAGCCAATGCCCTGATTGAGGATGGAGGCGCCGGCGGCCTCGACGGCCTTGGCCTGCGCGACGATCTCGTCGCCCGTGAGCCCGCCCTCCACGAGGTCGATCGAGGAAATGCGATAGATGATGAGGAAGTCGTCGCCGACGCGCTGGCGCACGCGCTTCATGATCTCGACAGGCAGGCGCAGACGGTTCTCGAGACTGCCGCCCCAGTCATCATCGCGGTCGTTCGTGCGCTTCGCCGTGAACTCGTTGATGAGATAGCCTTCGGACGCCATGATCTCGACGCCGTCGTAGCCGGCTTCGCGCGCGAGCGCGGTCGAGATGGCGAAATCCTCGATCGTGCGTTCGATGTCCTCGGCGGTCATGCGCCGCGGCTGCAGCGGATTGATCGGCGACGCGAGTGTCGAGGGGCCGACGAGACCTTTGTGCTTGGCATAGCGGCCCGCGTGCAGGATCTGCAGTGCAATGCGCCCGCCCTCGGCGTGCACGGCGCTGATGATGCGCCGGTGCTCGGGCACGTGCTCGGCGCGACTCAATTCGGGTCCGCCCGGACCGAAGAGCCCGTCGGCGTTCGGCGAGTAGCCGCCCGTCACGATCAGCGCCGCCTCGCCCCGTGCGCGCTCGGCATAGAAGCGGGCCGTGCGCTCCACGTGCCGGTCCAGGTACTCGAAACCGGTATGCATGGAGCCCATGATGGCGCGGTTCGGCAGCTTGATGTAGCCGAGGTCGAGCGGGGCCGTGAGGTGCGGGAAGGCGTTCATGATGGCTGTTTCCGGCTGAAGTTTATTGATGGTTATTCCCGAGATGTGCCACACCGGACGCGCTCGTGCCTACCGGGATCGTGCGGCTTCACCCTAAATCCATGGTAGTGTTCTGAAAAGTTAGGACGGAGAGGCGCGCGTGAGCGGCACACGCATCGATAGCGAGGACGAACTCGTCCGCACATTCCTGGCGCCGCTGGCAGCCGGTTTTCCCGGCGCGCTCGGCCTCAAGGACGACTGCGCGGCGTTCGCGCCGACGCCCGGATCGGAGCTCGTGCTGAAGACGGATCCGGTGGTCGCCGGTGTACACTTCTTCGCGGATGATGATCCGGCGGACATTGCCTGGAAGGCGCTCGCGGTGAACGTTTCGGATCTGGCGGCAAAGGGGGCGACGCCGCGCATTTATCTCATGTCGCTGTCGCTGCCCGAGGCGCCCGAGCGTGAATGGATGGCGCGTTTTGCCGAGGGTCTCGGTGCTGCGCAGCGCGCGTTCGGCATCCACCTCGCCGGTGGCGATACGGATCGCACGCCGGGACATCTTTCCATGGCGATCACCGTGATCGGCGAGGTGCCGGCGGGGTGCATGGTGCGGCGGGCGGCAGCTCAGGTCGGCGATGTGCTGTACGTGTCCGGGACGCTGGGGGATTCGGCGCTCGGTCTCGCGCTCAAGCTGGATGGTGCGCTCGCTGCGCGGCTCGGCCTCAGCGCGGACGAGGCGGCATACGCGATCGGGCG
Organism: Hyphomicrobium sp. CS1BSMeth3; assembly: GCF_900117415.1. Taxonomy (GTDB): domain Bacteria; phylum Pseudomonadota; class Alphaproteobacteria; order Rhizobiales; family Hyphomicrobiaceae. The sequence continues at coordinate 59,477 of NZ_FPEI01000002.1, read as the reverse complement.
CTATCTGAGGCCGCAGCCGCGTGTGGCGCTCGCCGAGGCCCTGCGCCTGCACGCGCGCGCGGCCATGGATCTTTCGGATGGATTGATGAAGGATCTCGGCCGCATGTGCCGCGCCTCGGCTGTCGGTGCGATCGTGAAAACGGCTGATCTGCCGCTCTCGCCGGTCATGCGGCGCGCGCTCATTGCGGAGCCGGCGCGGATCCGGGACGTTGTGGCCGCCGGTGACGACTACGAAATTCTCGCGGCAGTTGCTCCGTCGGCGTGTGCTGGCTTCGAGGCGGCGGCTCAGCAGGCCGGCATCGCGGTGACACGGATCGGCGAGGTCACGTCGGGGCCTGACGTGCGCGTCCTCGACGCTGAGGGCGTGCCGCTGGCGCCGGGGCGTTCGGGCTGGGATCATTTCCAGCCGCGCTGACGCTGCGCCGTCCCCGTTTGCCTTCGCTGACTGGCTGCGGGCTGTCGTCCGTGCAGGCAAGACCAAGCTTCGCCGCCTCATCGAGGATCCAGGCGCAGAAGGCCGCGATCTTGGGCCGGTTTTCATGCCCCGCCGGGCAGACGATGTGGAATGAGCGCTCCGAGCGCAGGCTCAGCGAGAGAGGGAAGACGAGGCGGCCGACCCGCACGTCGTCAATGGCGAGCGAGCGCACGCCGAGCAGCACGCCCGCGCCCTCCAGCGCCGCCTCGATGGCGTGATCGGCGCTCGAGAAGTGCAGGCCGCGGCTCAGGTCCACGTGCTCGGCACCGGCGGCCTTGAGCCAGTCCATCCAGGTCGGCAGGCCGAACATGCGGCCGAGCGAGGCGTCATGAATGATCGGGAAGCGTGCGAGATCGTCTGGGGTCTCCAGCGGCCCGTACTGCTCGATGAGGCGCGGGCTGACGATGGGCAGTGTCTCGATCTCGAGGAACTTGCGCGACCAGAGCCCCGGAAAGGGCCCCGTGGCATTGCGGATCGCCACATCGACGCCATCGCCGGCGAAGCTCGCGAGCATCAGGCTCGCCGAGACGCGCACATCCAGCTCGGGATGGGCGGCGAGGAAGCGATGAAGGCGCGGCACGAGCCACTTCGCGGTGAGGCCCGGCGGCGCGCTGACGACCAGGATCTGGCCGTCGCCCGTCTCCATAACCCGTTCGACCGACTGGCGAATTTGGGCAAAGGCAGCATTGAGCCCGGGGTACAGCAGATCACCGGCCGGCGTCAGCGAGATCGTGCGGGCACTGCGGTTGAAAAGCCGCTCGCCGAGGAAGGCCTCGAGCCCCGCCACCTGATGGCTGAGGGCGGCCGGCGTCACGTTCAGTTCCTCCGCAGCCCGGGAAAAGCTGAGGTGCCGGGCGGTTGCCTCGAAGGCGCGGAGTGCGTTGAGCGGGGGCAGCAGCTTGGGCATCGATCGATTAGTTTATCTCAATCATGGGGTGAGGAACGCTCGTTTGTATCACGGAAAATCCTGAGGCATATAGAGTGCACAAACAAAACAAGAGTTGAGGTGAGCTAACATGAGCAACAGCATCTGGGACCACCCGGAGATCACCACCGAGCTCATCGAGAAGTCGATGCGCAAGGCCCGTATCGAGCGGTCGAAGGCCGTGTGGGCCATTCTCCAGAACCTGTTCTCCCGGCCGGAGAGCCGCGAGACGGACAACGCCGATTTCAGCCTCAAGCAGCCGAAACTGCGGCTGGGTTGAGCAGAGTAGCGGGGCGCGGATTCGTACGCCCTCCCCTTAGACGCCGCGTCCCGATCCTTGCGGGGCAGCTTGGTCAGAGCACCAGGCTGCCCCGCAGCTTTTGGTGCATTCCGCGGTCGGTCATGTTCATCGACAGGGGCGTGACCGAGATGCGGTTGTTGTAGACCGACCAGAGGTCCGTGCCCTCGCGCGGGTTCGAGCGCCGCCGCGCGAAACCGAGCCAGTAGTAGGGCGTGCCCCAGGTATCGAGCCGCTCCTCCACGCCGAGGGGATTGATGTCGCGCCGCCCCTGCGCCGTGACGTCGATGGCCACGACCTCGTCCGGCAGGCAATCTGGGAAGTTGATGTTCATGAGCACGCCCGCCGGCCACTCGTGCGTGAGCAGGTTGCGGATGATGCGCGGGGCGTGCGCGATCGGCGTCTCCCAGCGGAGGTTGTCGGCCGGCGAGCGCATGCCATAGGAGAGCGAGAGCGCCATGGAGCGGATGCCGAGAAGCGTGCCTTCGAAGGCGCCCGCGATCGTGCCCGAGTAGGTGACGTCCTCGGCCATGTTGGCGCCGCGATTGACGCCGCTCAGCACGAGATCCGGCCCGCCATCGCGCATGACGTGGCGCGTGCCCATGATGACGCTGTCCGTCGGCGTGCCGCGCACGGCATAGACGCGCGGGCTCACCTCGCGCATGCGCAACGGCTCGTTGAGCGAGAGCGAATGGCCGGTGCCCGACTGGTTCGTCTCAGGCGCGAAGACCCAAATCTCTCCATCAGCCCCGGCGACTTCCTCGGCGATCTGGCGCAGCGCGTGCAGGCCAGGGGCGTCGATGCCGTCGTCGTTGGTCACGAGAATGCGCATTGGGCGTGAGGGCTCCAGCTCGGTTTGGCCGGCCGGCTGTCGCCGATCGGCTTGTTTTAAGATACCATGATAACTGCTTAAGATGACAGTGACGACGCCCTCGCTGGTTGCGGTACAGCCTGGCTCTCAGCAGCGGCCAGAAGCTCTAACCGTTTGAAGCCGAATGAGTTTCTAGCCAATCGGCGCGGCATGGGCCGACCCTATCGGGCCAATAAAGCGCGTCCACCAGCCAATTTGGAGTGATCCATGCTCCGCAATCTTCTCGCTGTCATTGCTGCGCTCGTGGCGTCGCCATGCACCGCGCAGGAACTCTCGTATCCGGCGACTTTCACGACCAGGGAGATCGCGACGAACGGCGCGACGATCCACGTGCGCGTCGGAGGGAAGGGTCCGGCGATCCTGCTCCTGCACGGCTATGGTGAGACCGGCGACATGTGGGTGCCGATGGCGGTCGAATTCGCGCAAAAGCACACCGTCGTGGTGCCCGATCTCCGCGGACTTGGCCTGTCGTCGAAGCCGGCCGGTGGTTACGACAAGAAAACGCAGGCCGTCGATGTGGTGGGCGTCCTGGACACGCTGAATCTTGGTCGCGTGGATGTCGTAGCGCACGACATCGGCAACATGGTGGCCTACGCCTTTGCTGCCCAGTATCCCGATCGTGTGAGGAAGCTCGTTGTCATCGATGCGCCTATCCCTGGTATTGGGCCCTGGGAGGAGATCCTCAAGAACCCGTTGCTTTGGCACTTCCGTTTCGGAGGCCCCGACATGGAGCGTTTGGTTGCCGGCCGCGAGCGCATCTACCTCGATCGCTTCTGGAACGAGTTCTCGGCCACGCCGGCCCGCTTCAGCGAAGCAGCGCGCGAGCATTATGCCAAGCTCTATGCGCTACCGGGGGCCATGCACTCCGGCTTCGCTCAGTTCGCAGCCTTCGACCAGGACGCCGCCGACAACAAGGCGTTCCTGGCAAATGGCAAATTGTCGATGCCAGTACTGGCCGTCGGCGGCGAGAAATCGTTCGGGCCGATGATGGCAACCATCATGCGCTTTGCAGCCAATGACGTGCACGAAGCCGTCGTGCCGGAATCGGGTCACTGGATCATGGAAGAAAATCCAAGGGCCACGATCGAAATCGTGCGCGCTTTTCTGGAGTGACCGTAAGAGAACGCGCATCGAGATGGCTTGTGTGCGCGGCTTATCTCAGCCGAGTGCGAGAACGTCAGATGTCGGCGTGATGTCCGCGCGGGCCGACATGGAAAAATGCCCACGAGTCAGGTAGATTCACCGAATCCAACACGAAATCCCGCATGGAGACATCGCCATGATCGAGAGAACGATGCTGGTGGCGGCCGGGAAAAAGGCCATGGTGCCCCGGTTGTTCAAACGGATGCTTCAGATCGCGACTGCGGTTGCGCTGACGGCGAGCGTGCTGCTGATCGTCATCGTCGGCAACGGCTTCCTGGTCGGGAAGGCGCCGAGCTTCCGCAGCGGCTGGAACGTCTGGCTGTCCTTCATCCAGCGGCCCGACATTCTCTCGACCATGATCCTGACGGCCGCGGTCGCGGTGGCCTTCGTCTACTGGCAGCGCAATCAGGAGCGCAAAGCGGGCGGCGCGAGCCGGTCGTAGGGCCGAGGTCGGGCCTCAACCCGAAGGCTCCGACTTCGTGCGCGCCAGCGGATGGTGCTCGTAGACGATCTTCTTGAGCCGCTCTTCGAGCACATGCGTGTAGATCTGCGTCGTCGAGATATCGGCGTGGCCGAGAAGCTGCTGAACAGCGCGCAGATCGGCACCGCGGTCGAGCAGATGGCTCGCGAAGGCATGGCGCAGCACGTGCGGGCTCACGCGCTCGGGATCGAGGCCGGCCTCGCTTGCCAGCTCTTTGAGCTCGACGCCGAGATGCTGGCGCGTGACGTGCCCCTCGGCACTGCGCGCCGGAAAGAGCCACTTCGCGGGTCGCAAGGTCGGTGATGTGTTCTCCGGATCGGCGAGCGCGGTGAGATAGCGATCGAGGGCCATGCGCGCCTCGTTGTTCAGCGGCACGAGGCGCTCGCGCTGGCCCTTGCCGGTGATGGTGAGCACGCGCGGGTCACCGCTCAGCACCTGACGCGGCAGCGCTACCAGCTCCGAGACGCGCATTCCCGAGGCGTACAGCACCTCCAGCATGGCGTGGAGCCGCAAGGCGCGCAGCCGCTCGCGGCCTGTGGCCGTTTCCGTGCGCCGCCGTGCGGTCTCGAGCAGGCGCTCGACCTCGGCAATGGATAGCGTCTTCGGAAGGGCGCGCGCGAGCTTCGGACCGCTCAGGCCGGCGGCGGGGTCCTCCTCGACGATCCCCTCCATCATGAGAAAGCGATAGAGCTGGCGCACGGCGGAGATCTTTCGCGCGCGCGTCGCTGTCGCGAAGCCCTGATCCGTGAGGTGGGTCACGTAGGCCGTCAGGCCGGCCGGCGAAGCATCTTCGACGGCACAGCCGAGATCATCGAGGAACAGCGCCAGGTCCTCGAGGTCGCGCGCATAGGCGTCGAGCGTATTGCGGGCGGAACCTTTCTCGGCCGCCTGCATCTCGAGGAACGTGCGAATGTGGGTCCGGCTCGCGGGATCCGGCTGGTTCATGCAACCGATTATCCCGCGATTCGGGGGCCTTCAGCCAGAAGCTCTCAGGCCAGATCGCGGCCCGTGGTTACGAGGTCGATGACCTTGGCGACGGCGGCGTCGATGCCGATCGTCTCCTTGGCGCCGCCCTTGCGCGTCTTGATCTCGGCCTCGCCGGCCTTCACGCCCTTCGGCCCGATCACGATCTGATAAGGAAGGCCGATCACGTCCATGGTCGCGAATTTGCCACCTGCGCGCTCGTCCGTGTCGTCGTAGAGCACGTCGATGCCGGCATTGGTCAGCTTCTCGTACACCGCATTAGCGGCCGCATCGGTGTCCTTGTCGCCCGACTTGAGATTGACGAGCCCGACCTCGAAGGGCGCGACCGGCACCGGCCACACGCAGCCCGCGTCGTCATGGCTCGCCTCGATGATCCCGCCGACGAGGCGCGAGACGCCGACACCATACGAGCCCATGTGCACGGCGACGAGCTTGCCGTCCGGGCCCTGCACCTTGCAGCCCATGGGTTCGGAGTACTTCGTGCCGAAATAGAAGATGTGGCCGACCTCGATGCCGCGCGCCGAGACCTGCTTGTCGGCGGGCACCTCGGCCACAAACTTCGCCGCATCGTGCTTCTCGTCGGTCGCGGCGTACTGCGAGGTCCACTGCTTGATGATCGGCGAGAGATCGCCGTCGAAGTCGACGTCCTTGCCGGGCACGGGCATCTCGACGAGATCCGTGTGGCAGTAGACCTGGCTCTCGCCCGTATCGGCGAGGATGATGAACTCGTGGCTGAGGTCGCCGCCGATCGGGCCGGTATCCGCCGCCATGGGGATCGCCTTGAGCCCCATGCGCGCGAACGTGCGCAGGTAGGCGACGAACATGCGGTTGTAGGCGTGGCGCGCCGCCTCCGCGTTCAGGTCGAACGAGTAGGCATCCTTCATGAGGAACTCGCGACCGCGCATGACGCCGAAGCGCGGGCGCACCTCGTCACGGAACTTCCACTGGATGTGATAGAGATTGCGCGGCAGGTCCTTGTAGGACTTCACGCTGTCGCGGAAGATCTCGGTGATCTGCTCCTCGTTGGTCGGCCCGTAGAGCATGTCGCGCTCGTGGCGGTCCTTGATGCGCAGCATCTCCTTGCCGTAGGCGTCGTAACGGCCCGACTGGCGCCAGAGGTCGGCCGACTGAATGGTCGGCATGAGCACCTCGATGGCGCCCGAGCGGTTCTGCTCCTCGCGCACGATCTGCTCGATCTTCTTCAGCACCCGGTAGCCGAGCGGCAGCCAGGAATAGATGCCGGCGCTCGCCTGCTTGACCATGGCGGCGCGCAGCATGAGCTGGTGGGAGACGATCTCCGCCTCTTTCGGCGTCTCGCGCAGGACCGGCAGGAAGAAGCGTGTGAGGCGCATGGGGGCTCTCGACCAGGGTGTTGCGATTGCCGTTGCGGCTATCGCAACGGGTTGTTGATAGGGTGTTGTGTTTTAACGCAAAGAGGCTGTTGCGATAGTCTTGCGTTTATCGCAACGCCCCGCCTGCTCTAGCGGCTTCCGCGCGGCGAGGCAATGCGGTGCCTCCGGGGCGGGCGCGAAGGGCTGAAATAGTGTGCAATGCACTGTCATTCCTTGGCTTTGAGTTCCCGCGGGGCTTCTGCTAGAGAGGGCCGAGGTTGCGGCAGGCGGCTGCCGCAAGAGTGAGCTTCGGACATCCCCCATGCCCAATGCCCCCAAAAAGCCCCTCGTCATCGTCACGCGCAAGCTGCCGGAGATCGTCGAGACGCGCATGCGGGAGCTGTTCAATGCGCGGCTCAACCTCGATGACGCGCCCCTGTCGCAGGCCGCCCTCGTCGAGGCCGCAAAGGCCGCCGAGGTCCTGGTCCCGACGGTGACGGACCGCATCGATCGCGCCGTGCTGTCCCAGGCCGGGCCCCAGCTCAAGCTGATCGCCAATTTCGGCACGGGTGTCGACAACATCGACCTCGACACGGCGCGCAACCGCGGCATCACCGTCACCAATACGCCGGGCGTCCTCACCGAGGACACGGCCGACATGACCATGGCCCTCATCCTGGCCGTGCCGCGCCGTCTCGTCGAAGGCGCGACCCTGCTCAGGGACCCGCGCGCGAACTGGGGCGGCTGGTCGCCGACCTGGATGCTCGGACATCGCATTTTCGGCAAGCGCCTCGGCATCATCGGCATGGGCCGTATCGGCCAGGCCGTGGCGCGCCGCGCCGTCGCCTTTGGTCTGCAGGTGCACTATCACAACCGCCGCCGTCTGCCCGAGGCCGTCGAGCAAGAGCTCGATGCCACCTACTGGGACAGCCTCGACCAGATGCTGGCGCGCATGGACATCATCTCGGTGAACTGCCCGCACACGCCGGCGACCTATCACCTGCTCTCGGCGCGGCGCCTCAAGCTGATGAAGCCAACGGCCTACATCGTGAACACGGCGCGCGGCGAGGTGATCGACGAGAACGAGCTTGCGCGCCTCGTCGAGTCGGGCGCGATAGCTGGCGCCGGCCTCGACGTGTTCGAGAACGAGCCGGCGATCAATCCGAAGCTGCTCGCGTCGCCGCGTGTGGTCGCCTTGCCGCACATGGGCTCGGCGACGATCGAGGGGCGCGTCGACATGGGCGAGAAGGTCATCATCAACATCAAGACCTTCCTCGACGGCCACTCGCCGCCGGACCGTGTCTATCCGGCCATGTTCTGATTGTCACATCGGAACCGATCACTTTATCCGCGGGTTATCCACAGTGTCGGGCGCCGCCCAAGGTGTGCCCGGTGCTATGTTTTCCGACGATTCGCCCATGCTTTGTCTCTGCGTGCGGGCACCCGTGAGAGGGGAGGCCGGTCATGGCAGACGGCAGCAGGACGATCGAGATCGAGGCAGAAGCTGCGGGCGCTGAGGCGGCCCGCGAGGCGAAGGCCGAGGCCTTCGAGCAGGCGGCTTCAAAGCTCCCCATTCCGTCTGGCAAGCGCACGCAGCGCGTGCGGCGCGGCAAGGGCGACTGGCACGAGTTTATCGTCGACGTCTGGATCACCAATTTCAACTCCGTCGAGTTCGGCATCTTCAAGCACAGCCGCAACCGCGCCAAGTCACGCCAGTTCACGACCGACATGGACGTGTTCGCCGAGGTCATCGAGGGCGGCCAGCGGACGGGGCTCATCGCCTATCGCGAGGAGCTCTGGAAGAAGAAGGAGGGCATGGATCGCCGGCTCGTGCTGCGCCTGTTCGGCGACAAGCTGAACTGGCGCGCGACCATGGACCTCATGCTGGCGCGCTCGCTCCAGCTCACGATCGGCGCGCGCGGGATTCCAGTGTCGGCCTACTCGATCAATACGGGCGAGCAGGTCCACAACATCTACCTCGAGCGCTCCGCAAACAAATGGCCGCTCATGCCGGAGAACTATTCGTTCTTCGTGCTCGATAATCACCAGCCGATCCTCTATCGCCTGCGCCGCGACATGATCGACCTCGGCGGTGATTTCAAACTCTACGATGCAGCCGGGAACATCGTTGCCTTCCTGGACGGCAAGGTGTTCTCGCTTGGCGGCAAGTGGCGCTGCCGCATTCTGCGCGATCATGCCGATCCGCGCTTGCTGCACGTTCTGAAGCTGTTCTGCGCCAAGGAGGTGTTCGCGCGGGATGTTCGCAATCACCTCAAGGCTTTGTGGCGTGGCGTGCGGTCGGGCCGGATCATCCCGAAGATCGACCGCCAGGAAGCCGACCTCTACATGAACCCGCGGCGAATGCGCTAACGGCGGCGCCGTAATTTTCGACTACAACTCAGGGCATTCAGGTTCCCGGTCCATGCGGGAGGCTTCCTCATGTCCATCCTATCGAAATGCGCCATGGCCGCCGCGCTCGTCCTGGCGCTGTCTGCCTTTGCGGCCAAGGCTGCGGATCCCCTCCCCCTGCCAAACGCTGATCCGGTCTCGCTCGGCCTCTCCGCGGATGGGCTGAAGACGATTGCCGATACGCTCAATGCCGACATTGCCAAGGGGCAGATCCCCGGTGCGGTGCTCCTCATCGCGCGGCACGGCAAGATCGGCTTCTTCCAGGCCTTCGGCGCGCGCGACCCCGACACCAAGGCGCCGATGACCACGGACGCGATCTTCTCGATTGCAAGCATGACCAAGCCGATGGTCTCGGTCGGCATCATGATGCTGGTCGAGGAGGGCAAGATCGCGCTCTCCGATCCGGTCGGAAAGTATCTGCCTCAGATCGCCGATCTGCGCGTCGCCGTGGATCCGGATGCGAAGAGCGGTGAGGTCGAGACACGGCCAGCAAAACGCCAGCCGACGATCGAGGATCTGCTGCGCCACACCTCCGGCATGACATCCGGCAATCGCGGCAAGTCGGCGGTGAACAAGCTCTGGCCGTACAGCGGTGCGCGCGCGGCAGTGAGCATGACCAGCGATCAACTCCTGGATACGATCGCCAAGCTCCCCCTGCTGCATGATCCCGGCACGGCGTGGGACTATGGCTTCTCGACGGACGTGCTCGGCTTGCTCATCGAGAAGATATCCGGCCAGAAGCTCTCGGCTTTCCTGTCAGAGCGCCTCTGGCAGCCGCTCGGCATGAAGGACACGGGCTTCGTCGTTCCCAAAGACAAGTGGGATCGCTACGCGCGCGCATTCCCGCTGAGCCCGCGCACGGGCAAACCGCAGCGCGTGCTGCACGCGGAAGGCAAGCCGCTGAAATACGAATGCGGGACCGGCTGCGCTGTCTCGACAGCGGCGGACTACATTCGCTTCACGCAAATGCTGCTGAACGGCGGCACGCTCGACGGCAAGCGCATTCTCAAACCTGAAATCGTTGCCGACATGACCACCAACCACCTCGGCGCGGATTTCGGCGTGAATGCCGAAGGGACGCGTCCCGGCTTTGGCTTCGGCCTAGGATTTGCCGTGCGCCTGAAGCCCGGCACGCCCGCCGCACCCGGTGACGTCGGTGAGTACAATTGGGGCGGCGCTTATGGGACTTATTTCTGGAATGACCCGAAGCTCGGTCTCGCGGTCGTGTTCATGTCGCAGGCGCCAGGGCCGATCCGCTATCACTACCGCCGGCTCATGACCAAGCTCGTGCTCCAGGCGATCGTTCAATAGGTGCGCGGCGTGCGTTCGCATTCGCAGCAACGCATTGCCGCGTGACCTGCCCTTCGACCATGGCGTAGTTCCGCCACTTGAGTTGGTTTATCCTTCCGAAATCTCCGGCGCCGCCCAAGAGCGCCGGGCTTTGACGGGAGGATTCCAACCATGCCTGCATCGAGTGCCTTGAAAGGACTATGCGCGGCCGCGCTGATGGTGCCGCTGGCCGCTGCTGCCCATGCCAATGGCAAGGACCCGCTGCCGCGGGTGGATCCGGCGACGGTCGGCCTCTCGCCCGAGCGCCTCGCGCGCATTGTGCCGGCATTCAAGAGCGAGATCGAAAAGGGGCGCATCCCGGGCGTAGTCGTTGCGATTGCCCGGCGCGGCAAGCTCGCTTACTTCGAGGCTATCGGTGAAATCGATCCGGCGACCAAGGCGCCGATGACGACCGATGCGCTGTTCTCGCTGGCGAGCATGACCAAGCCGATGGTGTCGGTCGGCATTATGATCCTCCATGAGGAGGGCAAGCTGTTCCTCAACGACCCCGTCGGCACGTATCTGCCGCAGCTCAAGGACATGAAGGCCGCCGAGGTCACGACGGACGCCAGTGGCAAGCAGACCGTCGGCACCCGCGCCGCGAAGCGCCAGCCGACCATCCAGGATCTTCTCCGCCACACCTCGGGCCTGACGTATGGAGGGCGTGGAACCACGCCGGTGCACAAGCTCTGGCCGGCCGGCTCCGGCAGTGCCGTGCTGCAGTTCACCGGTCCCGAATTCCTCGAGACGATCAGCAAGCTGCCCTTGCTGCACGATCCGGGAACAGTGTGGGACTACAGCCTCTCGACTGATGTGCTCGGCCTGGTGATCGAGGCGATCACAGGCAAGCCGCTCTCGGCTTTCCTCTCGGAGAGGATCTGGGGGCCGCTCGGAATGACGGACACCTCGTTTGCGCTGGCCGACGACAAGAAGGGCCGCTACGCACGCGCCTTCCCCAATGACCCGCTGACCGGCAAGCCCCAGACGGTTCTGCATGCGGGCAGCAAGCCCATAAAGTTCGAATGCGGGGGCGCCTGCGCGGTGGCGACGGCTGGCGACTACATCCGCTTCTCGCAGATGCTGCTCAATGGCGGCGTCCTCGATGGCAAGCGCGTTCTCGGCAAGAAGACCGTCGAATACATGACCGCCAACCACCTCGGGCCGCAAATCGCGAACAACGTCGCGCTTACAGATCCGTCGCGGGAGGGCTACGGCTTCGGCCTCGGCTTCGCCGTGCGCATGACCCCGGGCGTTGCCGGCGTCTCGGGGACGGAAGGCGACTACAACTGGGGCGGCGCCTACGGCACGTTCTTCTGGAACGACCCGAAGGAGCAGCTCACGGTCGTATTCATGTCGCAGGGGCCTGGGGCGATCCGGACCTATTATCGGAAATTCGTGAACACGCTGGTGCTCCAGGCACTCGTCGAGTAACGAAATTGGCGAATGGCGCCGCCGGGGCAGATTCCGGCGGTACGCACGCGAAGGAGACAAGCCCATGCCGTCCGTATCGATTCCCAACACCGTCCTTCAGCGGGCCGCGCCCGCGGAACTCGGTTTCGACGTCGGACGGCTTGGCCGCATCCGCGAGGCCATCGACCGCGACGTGGCCGCGGGCCTCATCCCCGGTGCCGTGATCGGCATTGCGCGGCACGGCAAGATCGCGCTGCTCGAAGGCTATGGCTTCCGCGACAAGACGGCCGGCACACCCATGTGGGCGGACGCCGTCTTCTCCATTGCCTCGATGACCAAGCCGATGGCCTCCGTCGGCATCATGATGCTGGCCGAGGAGGGGCGCCTTCTCCTCGGCGATCCCGTCTCGAAGTTCCTGCCGCAACTCGCAGGCATGAAGGTCGCGAAGTCGATCACGAGCGATACGCTCGAGACCGTGCCGGCCGAGCGCGAGATGACCGTGCAGGATCTGCTGCGGCATACCTCGGGTCTCACGTATCAGAACCGCGGCACGAGCGCGGCCTATCGCGCCTATCCCGTGCACGGGACGAGCGCGGCGCTCAGCAAGGACGACTTCCTCGTTCAGCTCGGCAAGGCACCGCTGCTCTTCCAGCCGGGCACGACCTGGGAGTACGGCCTCTCGACGGACATTCTCGGCTTCATCATCGAAGCCGTCTCGGGCCAGCGCCTCGGCGCGTTCCTCTCAGAGCGCCTGTGGCAGCCGCTCGGCATGGCCGACACGGGCTTCGAGCTCACCGATCACACACGCGAGCGCTATGCGCGTGCGTTGCCCAAGGACCCGCTGACGGGCGATCCGCTGGTCGTGCATCATGCGACGGGCAAGGTCTCGAAGTGGGAGTCGGGCGGCGGTGGCTGCGTCTCGACGGTGGCGGATTATCTGCGCTTTTCGCAGATGCTGCTCGATGGTGGTGTCGGAAATGGCCAGCGCATTCTCGGGCGGAAGACGATTGCCCTCATGACGTCCGACCATCTCGGCGACAAGATCGTCAATCGCCTGACGCAGACCATGGATCCGGCCTTTGCGGGCTATGGCTTCGGCCTCGGCTTTGCCGTGCGCAAAGAGCAAGGCCTCTCGGCAGCCAACGGCACGGCCGGCGATTACTACTGGTCCGGCGTCTACGGCACGTACTTCTGGAACGACCCGACTGAGCGCATGACTGTCGTCGCCGGGATCGTGGCGCCAGGCCCGCTTCGGCTCCGCTACCGCCAGCTCATTCGTTCGCTCGTGCTCCAGGCGATCGTCGACTGAGCACTACTGACCAGCAGGATCGACCAGACATGACCGCCGCCCCGACCGGACTGCACGCGCTCGCCCAGGGCGTGATCCTTTCTCCCTTCACGCGCCTGCGCCGCCTGCTCGAAGGCATCGAGCCTGGGATCTCGCCGCCGATCGAGATGATGGTCGGTGAGCCGCGCGAGGTCATGCCGAGCTTCGTGCCGGACAGGATGGTCGAAGCCAGGGAGACGCTCGCCAAGTACCCGCCGATCCGCACGAGCGAGGAGCTGCGCAAGACCATCGGGGCCTGGATCGAGCGGCGCTACGGCATTACGGGCAGCATCGACGCACTGCGCCACGTGCATCCGCTGAATGGATCGCGCGAGGGGCTCTTCTTCGCGATCCTGCCGGCGGTCGGTCGCAAGGTCGTGGAGGGGCGGCCGGTCGTGCTCCTGCCCAACCCCATGTACCACGCCTATCTCGGGGCGACGTACGCGGCCAACTGCGAGCCCGTGTTCCTCGATGCGACGGCCGAAACCGGTTTCTTGCCCGATCTTGACGAGCTGGAGAAGCAACCCGAGATCCTCGCGCGCACGGTCGCCTTCTATCTCTGCTCGCCGGCCAATCCGCAGGGCGCCGTCGCCTCGCCCGACTACATCCGCAAGGCGCTCGCGCTCGCGCGCCAGTACAACTTCATGCTCTTCTTCGACGAGTGCTACTCGGAGATCTACACGCAGGAGCCTCCGATCGGTGGCCTGCAGGTGGCGGCGGGCACGCCCGAGGGCTTCAAGAACATCATCGTCTTCAATTCGCTCTCGAAGCGGTCGAACCTGCCGGGCCTGCGCTCGGGATTCGCGGCAGGCGACGCCGATTTCCTCGAAATCTTCGCCGAGATTCGCAATCTCACCGCCCCGCAGATGCCGGGCGTCGTCCAGCACGCATCCGTCGCCGTCTGGAGCGAGGAGCAGCACGTCGCCGTCATCCGGCAGGCCTACCGCGCCAAATTCGACGTCTGCGACGAGCTGCTGAAGGGCAAGTTCGGCTACAAGCGCCCTGCTGGCGGCTTTTTTCTGTGGCTCGATATGAGCCATCTCGGCGGCTCTGTGCCGGCAACCGTAACGCTTTGGAAACGCTGCGGTGTAAAGGTTGTCCCAGGTGCCTATCTGGCGCAGCCGAATGCGCGTGGGGTCAATCCGGCCGAGCAGTACATTCGTGTTGCCCTGGTGCACGATGTGGCCACGATCCGGGAAGCACTTCAGCGTATCGTTGCGGTCGAGGCGTAGCAGCAACATGGGATTAAGGCGTTGCATGGCTCCAGCTATGAGCCGAGGCCGATTCTTCCTCATCCACTGGAAGAGCGGCTGAGAGGCAGCTTTTGGCGGCTCGCGGGCCTCGTGCTCGCGGCGCTGACGGCGGCTGGCTGGCTGAGCCTGATGACCTGGTCGGCGGCCGACCCGAGCCTCACGCACGCCGCGGGCGGCGCAACGCGCAACTGGATGGGCCCGCTCGGCGCCATCGTCTCCGATCTCCTGCTGCAGTCGATCGGCCTCGCCGCCATCTTCGGCATGGTCGTGCTCAGTTTCTGGAGCGCGGAGCTGATCCTGCGCCGCCGCCTCATCGAAGCGCGGTGGCGCATCATGGTGGCGCCGGTCGCGCTGCTGATCCTGGCGGGCGCCCTCTCGTCTCTGCCGCCGCCCGCGAGCTGGCCGCTGCACCATGGGCTCGGCGGCGCGTTCGGCGGCATGATCCTGAAGCTCGCGTCGAGCGTCTTCGCCTTCATCAATCCGGCGCGGGCCGGGATCGTCGCGGGCTTGCTGCTGTTCGCCAGCGGCATGTGCGCGCTTTCGGCAGCGCTCGGTCTCACGCAGCGCGAGTACGCTCTCATCTGGCAGCGCGATCCGCGCGCCGAGCCGAGCGTCTTTGGCGAGGCCATGAGCGGCCTCACGCAGCGCCTCAAGGACGGCCGCAGCAATTGGCGCCGCACGAAGAGCCACCACGACTACCACAACGAGCCGGACTTCGTTCCGCCGACCGGCCCCATGATGGCCTACGCCGGCGCCTCCGATCGCCGCGCCGTCCATCGCGCGCCCGTTCACGTCCCTGGCGAGGACGAGCCGCCGATCACCTTCGATACGGCAACCGAGAAGCAGAGCCGCCGCATTGCCGAGCGCTTCGCGCCGCCGGGCGCGCGCCCCCAGCCAGGGCCGCGTCTGGAGCGTGAGCCGTCGCTCGCGCCCGAGCCCGCACCTCGCCTCGAGCCGGAACCTCAGCCAGCACCGCCGCCGCCGCGCCGCCGCGCGCCGCGTCCACAGGGCTTCCAGCGTCCCTCGCTCGACATTCTCCGCCGTCCGCCGCCCTCGAAGCAGGGCGCCGAGATCAATCACGCGGTCATGCGCGGCAATGCGCGCCTGCTCGAGGACGTGCTCGCCGACTTCGGCGTGAAGGGCGAGATCAAGGACATCCGGCCGGGCCCCGTCGTCACGCTCTATGAGCTGGTGCCGGCGCGTGGCACCAAGTCGGCGCGCGTGATCGCGCTGGCCGACGACATCGCACGTTCCATGAGCGCGGCCTCGGCCCGCATTGCCGTGGTTCCGGGCCGCAATGCCATCGGCATCGAGCTGCCGAACGCACGACGCGAATCCGTTTTCCTGCGCGAGCTGCTCGAAACCGAGCCGTTCGTCGCGAGCGAGGCGCATCTGCCGATCACGCTTGGGAAGAGTATTGCCGGCGAGCCCATCGTCGTCGATCTCGCGCGTATGCCGCATCTGCTGATCGCCGGCACCACGGGCTCGGGCAAGTCCGTCGGCGTGAATGCGCTCATCCTGTCGCTGCTCTATCGGCATTCGCCCGAGACGTGCCGCTTTCTCATGATCGATCCGAAGATGCTGGAGCTTTCGGCCTACAACGGCATTCCGCATCTTCTGACGCCCGTCGTCACGGATCCGCATCAGGCCTCGGCCGCGCTCGAATGGGTCGTGCGCGAGATGGAGGAGCGCTATCGGCGCATGTCCAAGCTCGGCGTGCGCAACATCGAGATGTTCAACACGCGCGTGCGCACGGCCGCCGAGCGCGGCGAGAAGCTCGCGCGCCGCGTGCAGACCGGCTTCCATCCCGAGACCGGCAAGCCGATGTTCGAGAGCGAGGCGCTCGACTACGCGCCCATGCCGTTCATCGTCGTCGTGGTCGACGAGTTCGCTGATCTCATGGTGGTCGCGGGCAAGGAGATCGAAGGCGCCGTGCAGCGTCTTGCGCAGATGGCGCGCGCGGCCGGCATCCATCTCATCATGGCGACGCAGCGCCCGAGCGTCGATGTCATCACCGGCACCATCAAGGCCAACTTCCCGACGCGCATCAGCTTCAAGGTCGCATCCAAGATCGACAGCCGCACCATCCTCAACGAGCAAGGCGCCGAGCAGCTCCTCGGTGCCGGCGACATGCTGTTCGCTTCCGGCTCCATCATGCGTGTGCACGGGCCATTCGTGTCGGACGAGGAAGTCGAGCAGGTCGCCAATCATCTGCGCCTGCAGGGCGAGCCGGCGTACGTCGACGTCGTCCTCGACCACGCGCCCGAGGATGAGGAAGCCGATCCCGAGGACGAGGCCGACGAGCTTTTCGACCGCGCCGTGGCGCTCGTCGTGCGCGAGCAGCGGGCCTCGACGAGCTTCCTGCAGCGCCGCCTTGCCATTGGCTACAACCGGGCCGCCGATCTCATGGATCGCATGGAGCGCGAGGGTCTCGTCGGGCCGGCGAACAATGTCGGCAAGCGCGAGATCCTGCTCGGGCCGGGCGATCGCGACGAGCTCTCTTGAGCGAGATCAAGTCCGCTAGCCTCGCTCTGTGCCTAGCATCTGCAATTAACGAGTCCGCACGGAAGCGGCGCGCTTGGCTGACACCGCTTCCTACGACTAAAGTCGTAATTGTGCGACGCAACAATAATGTTGCAATGCACAATTGATCTCCCTACATAGCAGCTACGAACGCCCCCGGGCACTTGCCCGAGTTTCATGCAAGCGAGCCCTCGACCCTCGTCGAAGAATGGAGACAATCGGATGAATGAGCAGTTCACGCGCCAGGCAGAGCAGTTCATGGATGCTGCCAAGGCGGCCAAGATCCCTGAGAATATTCAGGCCCTTGCCCAGGAGGGCGTGAGCCGCTCCAAAGAGGCTTTCGACACGCTCAGTGCCGCGGCCAAGGATCAGGTCAAGGTTGCGGAGGAACTGGCGCTCACGACCCAGGCCGGTTTCAAGTCGATCAGCCACAAGATCATGGACAACACGGTCGTCAATACCGAGGCTGCGTTCGAGGCCGCTCGCGCTATTGCCCGCGCCAACACGGTTCCCGAGGCGCTCCGGCTCCAGGCCGAGTTCGTCCAGCGCCAGTTCACCGTAGCCAGCGAGCAGACCAAGGAGCTGTTCGAGCTGTCGACCCGTTTCGCGACCCAGGCTTTCGAGAGCGCGAGCGAGGCGACTGCCAAGTCCGTCGAGAAGGCCCGCAAGCGCGTCTGATGCGGCGCAGCGCCCTGCCAGAAGGCCCGTGGGAGCGATCCCGCGGGCTTTTCTTATTGGGGGCGCTCGCGCCTGCGGCGCGAACAGGCCGCGCTTCTTTTTGTGCGGGCTGCTGGCACTGAGGCTCAACCACAATGGCGCTGCCATGCCCGCGGCCCCGTAACCCGCCGTGTCGGGGGCGCGTCTTCGACACGACGGGACACCCCGGAGCCCCTGCCTTTTATTTGGTGCCGCGGGCTGCTGGGAAGGGGTGCTTCGCAACCCCACCGCGGTGCTATGCCCGCGGCGGCAAGAGCGACAGCGATCGTATGAGGCGCCCCAGAATCCCCTCTCCCCGCGCTTGCGGGGAGAGGGTTAGGGTGAGGGGCGGCGGCATACGCAAACGTCGCGCAAGTTCCCGCCCCTCATCCTAACCTTCTCCCCGTTGAGGACGGGGAGAAGGGACATGTCGTGGCAGCGGCAAGCGGCGAGCTTCGCACCAGAGGCGCGAGACGACGAATTCGGCTAGCTTGTCCAATCTCCAGGAGCTCGCGCCGCTTGCCGACCGAACCCTTACCGCCGCAACGCAGACCGCGCTTTGCCAATACGCAGGTGACGCGCTTCACGCTGCAGGCTTTGCGCGCGCTCGCCGGTGCCGCGAAGCTCACCCTGCAGGCGCTGCTGGCCCTTATCATCGTCTTCGAAGAATGGGGCTGGCGACCGCTGGCGGCGGCGCTGGCGCAATTCGCGCGGCTGAAACCGATTGCCTGGCTCGAGGCTCGCATCCAGGAGCTGCCGCCCTACGGCGCGCTCCTCGTCTTCGGTGCGCCCTCGGTGCTGATCCTGCCGCTGAAGCTCGTCGCGGTCTTTCTGATCGCATCAGGACGCGAATTCGAGGCCACGCTGCTCTTCATAGGCGCGAAGATCGTCGGCACGGCCCTCGTCGCGCGGCTCTTCCAGCTCACGGAAACGCAGCTCCTGCGCATCCCCTGGTTCGCGCGTGCCTATGCTGTCTTCATGCCGTGGAAGAACGCGATGACGGCCTGGGTCCACAATTCATGGCCCTGGCGCTACGGCCGTGTGCTCAAGGAACGCCTGCGCCGTGCCCTCCGTCCGCTGGCGCAGGCCATGCGCGCCAGCGCGGCGGAGCTTTTCACGCGGATCAGAGGATGGTTTGGCCGGACCTGAGTTGATCTCAGGCCGCAACCCGGGCGCCGAGCGACTTGAGCGCGGCAATGGCGTCGTTCGCCAGCAGGCGGCTGTCGTCGTCCGTGGCGGAGGCCAGCATCTGCTCGGCGACGCGCATTTCCATGGCAAGCTGGGCCGCATCGCCCTCGGTCACGTCGACGAGGTTCTGCGCCAGGATGGTGAGCTGCGTCGGATCGACCTCGGCGAAGCCGCCGCGCACGTAGATGCGGCGCTGCCCCGAGGGCAGGCGGATGTCGAGGACGCCGGGCCTGATGGCGCTGATGACCGGCGCATGGCCTGCGAGCACCGTGAAGTCGCCTGCGACGCCCGGCACGATCACCTCGGTGGCCTCTCCTGAGAGAAGCACCCGCTCGGGGCTCACGAGCTCGATCTTGAAAGTGCCTGCCATGACTGTATCCGGGCCGTTCCTGGTCTCTAGCTACCGAGGCGAGCGCCAGCCTCTCGGGGAGCGCTCGCCGATTACTCGTGCGCCGTGGGGCGGTGCGTGATCGCCTCAGGTCTTCTCTTCGTCCTGCTCCTGCAGCTGCGTGCCGCAGAAGGGGCAATAGAAAACCGGATAGTCGACCATGCCTTCTTCGTCTTCCTTGCCGTTGTCCATGATGCCGACGGACATATAGAGCACACCGTCGTCACCCACCTCGATCAGCGGCGAGAACTCTTTCGTCGAAATCAGCTCTTTGAGCGTCGCGCAGCAGGTTCCGAATTCGTCGCTCATGCCGTTCCCCTCTCTGCGGCCGTGGCCGTCTCCTGATGGGACCTCCGCGACGCGCCGACCGTGGCCCGTGGCTCAGCCCCTGCCCCTGCCAAGTTCCCGGATCACGCCGCCTCGGCCAGCTTCTCGGCCTTGGCGATCGCCTCCTCGATCGTGCCTACCATATAGAAGGCCTGCTCGGGGAGATGGT
This sequence comes from Hyphomicrobium sp. CS1BSMeth3, assembly GCF_900117415.1. GTDB lineage: Bacteria > Pseudomonadota > Alphaproteobacteria > Rhizobiales > Hyphomicrobiaceae. Next base: position 39,950 of record NZ_FPEI01000002.1, on the reverse strand, counting down.
CGTAGTCACCATTGCACAGGCCCTTGAAGCCCTTGATGGTGTCTGTGATCGAGACGAGGACGCCCGGCGAGCCGGTGAAGACCTCGGCGACGTGGAAGGGCTGCGACAGGAAGCGCTCGATCTTGCGCGCGCGGGCGACCGTCATCTTGTCGTCCTCGGAGAGCTCGTCCATGCCCAGAATGGCGATGATGTCCTGCAAGGACTTGTATTTCTGGAGAATCTGCTGGACCTGGCGGGCCACCTGGTAGTGCTCCTCGCCAACGACGCGCGGCTCGAGAATGCGCGAGGTCGAGTCGAGCGGGTCCACGGCCGGGTAGATGCCCTTCTCGGCGATCGAGCGCGAGAGCACGGTCGTCGCGTCAAGGTGGGCGAACGAGGTCGCAGGCGCCGGGTCGGTCAGGTCGTCGGCGGGCACGTAGATGGCCTGCACCGAGGTGATCGAGCCCTTCTGGGTGGTGGTGATTCGCTCCTGCAGGGCGCCCATGTCCGTGGCGAGCGTCGGCTGGTAGCCGACCGCCGAAGGAATACGGCCGAGGAGGGCCGACACCTCAGAGCCCGCCTGCGTAAAGCGGAAGATGTTGTCGACGAAGAAGAGCACGTCCTGGCCCTGGTCGCGGAAGTGCTCGGCGACCGTCAGGCCCGAGAGCGCGACGCGCATGCGGGCGCCCGGCGGCTCGTTCATCTGGCCGTACACCAGCGCGCACTTCGAGCCGGCCGTCGACCCGTTGTTCTCCTTCGGGTCGATGTTGACCTTGGACTCGATCATCTCGTGATAGAGGTCGTTGCCCTCGCGCGTACGCTCGCCGACGCCGGCGAACACCGAGTAGCCGCCGTGGGCCTTCGCGACGTTGTTGATGAGCTCCATGATCAGCACGGTCTTGCCGACGCCGGCGCCGCCGAACAGGCCGACCTTGCCGCCCTTGGCGTAGGGCGCCAGCAGGTCGACGACCTTGATGCCCGTGACGAGCAGCTCGGCTTCGGTCGACTGCTCGGCGAACATGGGCGCGGGCTGGTGGATCGCGCGCTTCGAGGTGGTCTTGACGGGGCCGGCTTCGTCGACCGGCTCGCCGATCACGTTCATGATGCGCCCGAGCGTCTCGTCACCGACCGGCACGGAGATCGGCTGGCCGGTATCGGTCACCTCGTGGCCGCGCGTCAGACCTTCGCTCGAGTCCATGGCGATCGTGCGCACGGTGCTCTCGCCGAGATGCTGGGCGACCTCGAGGACGAGGCGCTGGCCCTGGTTCGTCGTCTCGAGCGCGTTCAGGATCTCCGGGAGATGCCCTTCGAACTGGACGTCCACGACGGCGCCCATCACCTGCCGGATCTTGCCAACCTTGTTCGATGCCATGGTGTTCCTCGTCTCAACCTATCGTCGATCGCGTTGGCGACCGAATGCCCAATCAACCCTGTCTCATCGACAGGTCCCGTGTGCTCTACCTACATGTCCGCCGGCTGGCCGACCGCTCCTTCCTCGCGGAGAAAGGTCATCGTCTCGCCGCGCAGCAGGATCTCGAAACCCTGGTCGAAAATCGCGCGCTGCAGCGGAATGCTCTTGCCCTGCCCGGGGAACAAACTGTCGTGGGTCTCGATGTAGAGTGCCGAGACGTCGTCGAGCCACTCTGTATTGTGGCGGAACAAGTCGTCCTCGAAGCCTTCAATATCCACCTTGACCAGGAACAGCTCCGCGCCGTCTCCCGCGGCCTTCATGATGTCGGCGACGGTAACGACGCCGACGCTGCCATGCTCAGCCACGGCAGCATCAGCACGGGTCGTCTGGACACCCCAGGACATTCCATCGTCGACTGCCAGCACCGCTACCCGGCCCGATGTCCCTCCGATCGCATCCAGCCGGACCTCGATGTTGGATCGTCCTGCGACGTTCTTCCGGCAGATCTCGACATTCTCCCGATCCGGCTCGACAGCAATCACGCGAGCCAAGGGATACTGCTGCGAGAACCAGAGCGAGGCTGCCCCTATATTGGCTCCGGCATCGATCACGATGGGCGTTCCCCCCTCACTCAATATCCGCTCGTAGCGCCGGCGCAACCATTCGCGATGAGCGCCATCGCCGATGTCATACTGGCGCTCCACGAAGACCTGCCGAAGGACGTCCATGTCCGAATCTCGGGTCCGTACGGTCAATTCGCCAATTCCGGCCAGCACAAGCGTACTTCTGGGCCGTCCCCACAAGCGGGCAGCATAGAATGGGATGACTCCGGTTCCGAAGGACCGCAAGTCGCGACCGAGCCAGATCAACCCGCCCAATTTACTCATCGCGCTAACCCATCATTGGCCGGCCGCTACAGCGCCTCGGCACCCGAGATGATCTCGATCAGCTCCTTGGTGATGTTCGCCTGGCGCTGGCGATTGTACTTGATCGTCAGCTTGTTGATCATGTCGCCGGCATTGCGCGTGGCGTTGTCCATGGCGGTCATGCGCGCGCCCTGCTCGCCGGCCGCGTTCTCGAGGAGCCCGCGGAAGATCTGCGTCGCGATGTTGCGCTTGAGGAGCTGGCCGAGGATCTCTTCCTCGGAGGGCTCGTACTCGTAGATCGCCTCGGCCTTGCCGGGCTGCGTGCCCTCGGCGGTTTCGGGAAGCTTGGCCGGGATGATCTGCAGCGCCGTCGGCTTCTGCGTGATGACGTTCTGGAACTCGGAGTAGTAGATCGTGGCGACGTCGAACTCGCCCGCCGCGTACATCGCCATGACCTTGTCGGCGATCTCCTCGGCATTGGCGAAGCCGAGCTGCTTGACGCCCTTGAGGTCGATGCGATCGACGATCTGCCTTTGGTGATCACGGCGCAGGTTGTCGAAGCCCTTGCGGCCGACCGCGAGGATCTTCACGGTCTTGCCGGCCGGGACGAGGCGCCGGATGTCCTGACGGACGCGGCGCGCGATGTTCGAATTGAAACCGCCGCAGAGACCGCGCTCGGCGGTCATCACGATCAGCAGGTGCACGTCTTCCTTGCCGGTGCCGACGAGGAGGGGCGACATCCCCTCCTTGCTGGCGAGGCGGCTGTTCAGGTTCGCCAGGATCTGGTCCATGCGCTGGGCATAGGGACGTGCCGCCTGGGCGGACTCCTGGGCGCGCCTCAGCTTCGCCGCGGCGACCATCTGCATGGCCTTGGTGATCTTGCGCGTCGCCTTGACCGAGGCGATGCGCGTGCGCATGTCTTTCAGTGATGCCATGACGTCGCGGCTACCCTGTCTTGGTTGGGCCCTGTCTCAGTTGAGCCCGGCCCGTTGGGGCCGGGGGCACCATTAACCGAACTGCTTGGCGACGCTCTCGACCACGCCCTTGAGCTTGGTCTCGGTGTCCTTCGACAGATCCTTCGTCGAGCGGATGTCGTCGAGGATCGCGGCATTCGGCCCGCGCAGCGCTGTCAGAAGCGCCTCTTCGAAAGGCTTCACCTGCGCGAGCGGCATGGGATCGAGGTAGCCGTTCACGCCGGCATAGATCACGCAGACCTGCTCTTCCATCTTGAGCGGCGAGAACTGCGGCTGCTTCAGAAGCTCTGTGAGCTTCGAGCCGCGGTTCAGGAGGCGCTGGGTCGCGGCATCGAGGTCCGAGCCGAACTGCGCGAAGGCGGCCATCTCGCGGTACTGCGCGAGCTCGCCCTTGATCTTGCCGGCGACCTTCTTCATGGCCTTCGTCTGGGCCGAGGAGCCGACGCGCGACACCGAGAGACCGACGTTCACGGCCGGGCGGATGCCCTGGAAGAAGAGATCCGTCTCGAGGAAGATCTGGCCGTCGGTGATCGAGATGACGTTCGTCGGAATGTAGGCCGACACGTCGTTGGCCTGCGTCTCGATGACCGGGAGCGCGGTGAGCGAGCCCTTGCCGGCGGCGTCGCCCATCTTGGCGGCGCGCTCGAGGAGGCGCGAGTGGAGATAGAAGACGTCGCCCGGGTAGGCTTCGCGGCCCGGCGGGCGGCGGAGCAGGAGCGACATCTGGCGGTAGGCGACGGCCTGCTTGGAGAGGTCGTCGTAGATGATGACCGCGTGCATGGCGTTATCGCGGAAGTACTCGCCCATGGCGCAGCCGGCGAACGGCGCCAGGAACTGCATCGGTGCCGGGTCGGAGGCCGTGGCGGCGACGACGATCGAGTAGTCGAGCGCGCCGTTCTCCTCGAGCGCCTTCACGAACTGGGCGACCGTCGAGCGCTTCTGGCCGACGGCGACATAGACGCAGTAGAGCTTCTGGCTCTCGTCACTGCCCTGGTTGAGCGGCTTCTGATTGAGGATCGTGTCGAGGGCGACGGCGGTCTTGCCGGTCTGGCGGTCGCCGATGATCAGCTCGCGCTGGCCGCGGCCGATCGGGATCAGGGCGTCGATCGCCTTGAGGCCGGTCGCCATCGGCTCGTGCACGGACTTGCGCGGGATGATGCCCGGCGCCTTGACGTCCACGCGGGCCATGTGGTCGCCCTTGATCGGACCCTTGCCGTCGATCGGGTTGCCGAGCGCGTCGACGACGCGGCCGAGCAGGCCCTTGCCGACGGGAACCTCGACGATGGCGCCGGTCCGCTTGACGGTGTCGCCTTCCTTGATGCCGCGGTCGTCGCCGAAGATAACGACGCCGACGTTATCGGCTTCGAGGTTCAGCGCCATGCCCCGGATGCCGCCCGGGAACTCGACCATTTCACCGGCCTGGACGTTATCGAGGCCATAGACGCGGGCAATACCGTCGCCGACCGACAGCACCTGACCGATTTCGGAGACTTCCGCCTCCTGGCCGAAATTCTTGATCTGCTCCTTGAGGATCGCGGAGATCTCAGCGGCCTTGATTTCCATCAGCGGACCTCTTTCATGGCGGTCTTGAGTGACGTGAGCTTGGTGCGAAGCGAGCTGTCGATCATGCGCGAGCCCATCTTGACGATGAGCCCGCCGAGCAGCGTTGCGTCGACCTTGGTGATCAGTTGGACGTCCTTGCCGGCAGTGGCACGGAGCGTCTCCTTGAGCGCGGCAAGCTGCTCATCGCTCAGGGGATAGGCGGTCGCGACCTCGGCATTGACCTCGCCGCGCTGGCGGGCGGCGAGCGCGAGGAACGTGCGGATCATTTCATTGAGTGCAAAAAGGCGCCGGTTGCGAGCCAGCACCTTGAGGAAGTTCACGACGAGCGGCGCGAGACCGCTCTTCTCTGCAACGGCGGCAATGGCGCGGCCCTGTTCCTCGCTCGAGAACACGGGGCTCCTGACCATGCGCTTGAGGTCGGCGCTCTCATCGAGCAGGCTCTGAAGCGACTTCAGATCCGCCTCTACCTGCCGGACCTGATTGGCTTCCTCGGCGAGGTCGAACAGGGCCGATGCGTAGCGACCTGCCACGCCCCCTGCTATGGTGTCGTCCGTGGCCACTGGTCGCGCTCTGCCCCTCTCATAATGCTCAACATCTGCGCCGCGTGACCGGCGCTGAACCCATGCGCGGCCGGCCCCGTCGGGTGAAAGCCGCCCCTCATGCGTGGGGATAGACCACGGCGCCCACGCGGCTGCAATACCGGCGGCGCCATGTTCAGAAAGACGGCCGTTCGTCTAGCACGGCCCGGCGGCCACATCAACGCTCGCTTTCGGTGCCGTCTTGCCGCATCGGGGCGCAAATTAGGCATGTCTCGCGACGCGACACTTCGCCGCCATTTGTGCGCCCATTCGGCCCGCGACGGCGATACTCAATAACCCCGTTCGCGGTCGACGACTTCACGCAGCGGTTGGCCATCCAGATGCCGGCGAATGTTGTCCGCGAGCAGCTCGGCGACCCAGCTATCGCGTTGCGGATGATAGCCACCGATGTGCGGGAGCACCGAGATCCCCGGCGTTTTCCAGAAGGGATGTTCGGGCGGCAGCGGCTCGGTGCGGAACACATCCAGTACAGCACCCGCGATCGTCTTCGCCTTCACCGCCGCAATGAGGTCGTCGTCGACGATGATGGCGCCGCGCGCGAAGTTGATGAGCCAGGCGCTCGGCTTCATCTTTGCAATTTGCGTCGTGTTCAAGAAATTCTCGGTGAGCGGCGTCACTGGCAGCAGGACGACGACATAGTCGCTTTCGGCCAGCACCTTATCGGTTTCATTGAAGCCATAGACCTTATCGACGCCCGTAACAGGCTCAGGCGTCCGCTTCGTGCCGATGACGCGCATCTCGAGGGCCGAGGCCTTCATCGCGAGCTGCTGGCCGATGGCGCCGAGACCCAGAATACCGAGCGTCTTGCCGGCAAGCGTATCGGAGACGCTGCGCTGCCAGTGGCTCTCGGCCTGATTGAGCGCGATCTGATGATAGCGTTTGGTGATGTGGAAGAGCGCGCCGAGAATGTTCTCGGGCACCTGGATGCGATGCGTGCCACGCGCGGCGATCAGCGTGTGCTCCGGCTTCAGATCCTTGCGCGCGAGCCAATGATCGACGCCCGCCGTGAGCGACTGAATGACCTTGAGGCGCGGCATTTTCGAGAGCGTGCCCGGCGGCACGCCCGGTGCGAAAAGGATCTCGGCTTTTGCAAGATCGTCGTCCGTTGCCTGTTCGCCGGCGGCGATCACTTTGAAGTCGACGCGCTCGTTGAGCCCGTCCGCAGCGAGCCTTTCCAGGTACGGCTTGGGGTTCGACAGATACAGCAGGGCCTGCAGCTTGTTGCTCATGATCTCGTCCTCGGTCTCTTGTTTTCGTGTGGCGCGGATGATCGTTCAGGCGATCTTGCCGCCGAGTTCGTCCTCTATGTGAATGCGGATGATCTCCTCGAAGCTCGCATCGGGCTTGAAGCCGAGCTCGAGCGCGCGGCGCGTATCGAAATTGCGCGGCCAGCCCGCGACAATGCCCTGGATGAAGGCATCCGGCTCACGCTTGATGCGCGCGACGACCTTGTCGCCGGCCACTTTGCGCAAGGCCTCGATCTGCTCACCGACCGTGACGGAAAGGCCGGGCATGGAGAGCGCGCGGCGGGCTCCAAGCTTCTCGCCGTCGATGGTGGCGGCATGGATCAGGAAGCCCGTCGCGGCGCGCGGCGAGGCGTGCCAATGGCGCACGTCCTCGGAGACGGGAAGCACGGCTTCCTTGCCGGCCAGCGGCTCGCGCATGATGTTCGAGAAGAAGCCGGAAGCCGCCTTGTTCGGCGCGCCCGGGCGCACGCATATGGTCGGCAGGCGGATCGAGACGCCGTCGAGGAGGCCTTTGCGCGTGTAGTCTGAAATCAGAAGCTCGCCGATGGCCTTCTGCGTGCCGTAGGACGTGAGCGGCGTCTGGAAGAACTCGTCGCCGATCTTCTCCGGGAAGGGCGCACCGAACACCGCGATCGAGCTCGTGAAGACGAGGCGCGGCTTGTTGCCGGCGCGGCGCACGCTGTCGAGCAGGTTCATGGTGCCCTGCAGATTGATGCGATAGCCCTTGTCGAAGTCCTGCTCGGCCTCGCCGGAGACGATCGCGGCCAGATGGAAGATCACATCAGGCCTGCCGGCGACGAGCTTGTCGGTCTCGCCGGGCGCGGGAAGATCGCCGGTCGAGATCTCGACTGGGAATGAGGCGCCGGCCGGCTTCTGCGGTGGCACGACATCATAGAGCGCGAGCGAGGAAATGGCCTTGCTGCCGAGCTTGCCCTCCTTGGCAAGGCGTTCCGCGAGCTTGCGCCCGACCATGCCGGCGCCGCCGATGATGAGAACTTTCATGTTTCTTTTCCTCCCGCGCGTATGCCTTCGCCTCTCGTGGGCGTGAACCACGTCATTTCATATGTCTAAGTTGGCGGGCCGTGGTCGGCTCGCGCAAGGGCTTTCTCGGCCGTACAAGGACGGCCGAGCGCCCGTCAGCCATGCGCCGTCAGCGTCGCCCAGAGATTATCGGCACCGCCGGCCGCGATCGTGCGCCCGATCTCCGCCTGCCACTGCACCTCGGAGCCGAACTCGTTGCGCCAGCTCCAGAGCCGCCGCGTCGCATAGTGGAGCGTATGCTCCTGCGTGAAGCCCATGGCGCCGAACACCTCGTGCGCGATGGCACACACGCGACCCGCCGCCTCGCCCGTGCGCGCCTTGGCAATGGCAGCAGAGAGACGATCGCCGCGCTCGGCCATGGCTTCGACGGCCATGAGGGCCGATGCGCTGCCCGCGGCGCCTTCGGCGGCGAGCTCCGCCATGAGATGCTGGATGGCCTGGAAGCGGGCAATGGGCCGGCCGAACTGGACGCGGTCATTGGCCCAGGTGAGCCCGTGCTCCAGCACGCGCGACATGGCGCCCGACATCTGCACGGCGCGGATCAGTGCGCCCTCGGCTTCCGCAATTTTGGCCGCCTCGGCGAGCTTGGCCGAAGCCACGACCTTGGCGCGGGCGAGATCGATGGTCTGACGCGGCTCGCCGGCCATGTTGAAGCCCGGCGACGACGCCCCACGCGCATCGACCAGGGCGAGCGTATCGGGGCTGGTCACCACGACCACGCCCGCCACCGAGCCCGCCCAGGGCACGCCTGCGGCCTTGCCATCGCGATTGGCCGATGGCGGCGCCACAGAGAGGGCACCATCGGGAATATCGATACCTGCCTTGGCGAGCAGCCGGCGGGCCAGGATGGTCTCGGCGAGCGGCACGGGCAGCGTGTGGTAGGCCGCCCGCTCGATGAGCGCCGCGGCATTGCCAAGCCCGAGATCACCCTCGTTCTCCTCGCCGAGCGCGGTCATCCCCGCTTCTTCGAGTGCCGTCCACAGGGCCGCCGGAAAACCCGGCTTGCCATCGGCTTTCTGCGCCGCACCCTCGGCCTTTTCCTCCACGATGCGATCCAGTGACCGCAGCATGAGGTCGCGCACGCCGTCTTCGGTTTCGTTGCTCATCTGAGGCCGAGCCCCCGTGCAATCATGCCGCGCAGAATTTCGCGCGTGCCGCCGCGGATCGAGTAGCAGGGCGCCTGCATCTGCGCGAGCTGCTGAAGGCCGTCATAGACCTGTCCGTTGCCGCCACCGCGCGGCTCGAGCGGCAGCAATCGCCGCGTGATCTCGGGGATGGACTGCTCGAAGGTCGTGCCGAGGTCCTTCACGAGCGCCGCCTCCGTGACCGGCGATTTGCCCTCGTTGAGCATTCCCGCAATGGAGGTCGACATGCGCCGGAGCGTCGCCAGATGCGCGACGAGGCGGCCAAGCTCCGCGGCCTCGCTCGCATTCGGGCTCTCGCCGATCTCGCGAAAGGCTTCGACGAGCAGGGGATAGGTCGACATGAAGCGGTCCGGCCCCGAGCGCTCGAAGGCCAGCTCCGAGGTCACCATGGCCCAGCCATTGCCGATGCCGCCGACGCTCATGTCCTCCGGCACGAACACATCGTCGAAGGTCACCTCGTTGAACTCGTGCGAGCCGTAGACGTTGATGATCGGGCGCACCTCGATGCCCGGCGATTTCATGTCGATGATGAGCTGCGTGAGGCCGACGTGGCGGTCCTCGGGACGCCCGCCCGTGCGTACGAGGGCAATGACGTAGTGCGCCATGTGCGCGTAGCTCGTCCACACCTTGCGGCCCGTGACGCGGAAGCCGCCCTCGACGGGCACGGCGCGCGTCTTGACGCTGGCGAGGTCCGAGCCCGTATCCGGCTCGCTCATGCCGATGGCGAAGAAGCAGCGGCCCGCCGCGATCTCGGGCAGGATCATCTTCTTCACGCGCTCGGCGCCATGCTTGCGGATCTGCGGGCCGCTCTGGCGGTCGGCAATCCAGTGCGCCATGACGGGCGATCCGGCCGCCAGCAACTCCTCGACGACGACGTAGCGCTCCAGTGCCGAGCGCTCGTGCCCGCCGTACTCTTTGGGCCATGTCATACCAAGATAGCCGCGGGCGCCAAGCCGTGCGCTGAAGGAAGGATCGGCCGCGACCATGGCGCCGACGGTCGGCGTGAAGGTGCCCTTGGCCTTCTCCTCATCGAGGAAGGCGCGCACCTCGGCTCTGAGATGCGTTGCGGCCGGCGGCATGTCCACCGGCTCGAAGCGGAACTCCGGCATGGCGGGCGGCTCCTCTCTTGTTTTGTTGCTGAAGTGAGTAAGCGCTCGCTGGCGGGTGCGACAAGTGCCAATTGGCGGGCCCGCGCGGATCACTGCCGCATGGCTCGGGACTGCCGGCGGCGATTACGCGATCACGATCGCTCCGTGCGGCCGCTGCTGAATGCGCCAGACGGTCTGCGGCGCGCCGTGATCGACGCGGGCGATGAGATCAATCGTCAGGAAGCGATTGTGCACCATGGCGAGGCCCTCGATGAGGCCGTTCCAGGCTTCGAGCACGCCTTGAGAAGGATTGGCGATACCGCGCATGAGCCGCCAGCCCGTACGTGAGAGCAGCACGCTGTCGCCATCGCGCGTGATGCTCGCGCTGTCGCCTTCGCCCTCTGCAATCCACGCCAGGAGCTGCGCCAGCGCTTCGGCATCATCGTTCTGAACGCCGGCCGCGTTCGCGATGTCCTTATACAACTGTGCGCCAATCATGCGGCCGGTGAGGTGGCCGAGGTGCGCACCTTCGGTCTCGCCGAACAGCTCCATGAGCCGCGGCAGGCCCGAGCGGACGTACTCCATGGCGTAGTTGCGATAGGCGCGCGCTAGGCGCTCGGATGTCCAATCGCCTGCGGGGAGGCGCGGCGCCGCATCAGGATCGAAGGGCGGCGGTATCTCGCCCGGACGGAAGACGAGCCGCTCCTCGGGGGCGAGATCGTGGTCGTACTCCATGAAGTAGCCGGCGAGCCCGTGCTGGCCATCGACCGTCTGCGCCGTGCACACGAACCCAAGCCGCGGGTTCTTCAGCGACACACCGTTCTGCGCGTACCAGCCGGTGAGAAAGCCGCGCGAGACCTCGCTCGGCACACCGCAGATGGCCGCGCCCATGTAGATCCAGCGCGGCGGAACAAAACGTACCCACGCCTTGCGGTCGCTCTCCTTCATGAACTCGACGCCGACGCCGCCAATGCTGTTCGAGAGGTAATGATAAGCCGCGCAGGCCACCGCGTGCGGCATCCCGGAGAGGCCAAGCTTCTCGAAGCTCGAGAGGAATTTCTCGTGATGCTGATGGCGGAACACGGCGTGCATCCAGCGCGCCGCATCGCCGCTGCCGCGCCGGCTGACGAGCGTCAGGATCAGGCCGGTGAAATAGGCATGATAGAGGTCCGCGACGGCGCGGGGCGCGCGTTCGGCTGGCGGTACGCCCTGGACAAGCCCAGCTCCGGAAGTTTGCTCGGCCATTGGTCTCTTCCTGCTCTCAGCGCCCGTTCGCCTTGCGCCACGCGGCGAACTCGGCCTTGGTCTCCGGCCCGCCAGGATAGAGACCGAAGATGCCGCGCCCTTCGCGCACCTTCTCCATGACGAAGTCCTCGTAGGCCGTCATCTCGTGGCCCTCCTCGGCGATCTCGTTGGCAAGATGCGCGGGGATGACCACCACGCCTTCGCCATCACCCACGATGATGTCCCCGGGAAAGACGGGCGCATCGCCGCAGCCGATCGGCACGTTGATGTCGACGGCGCGCTGGCGCGTGAGGTTGGTCGGAGGTGCGGGGCGGTTCTGATACACGGGGAAGGCCATCTCGGCGATCTCGGGACAATCGCGAAAGCCGCCGTCCGTAACGATGCCGGCCGCGCCGCGCATCATGAGCCGCGTGACCAAGATGCCGCCTGCGGAAGCTGCCCTTGCATCCTTGCGACTGTCGATCACGAGCACGTGACCCGGCGGGCACTCCTCGATCGTGCGGCGCTGCGGGTGTGAGCGGTCCTCGAAGACGCCGATGTGGTCGAGATCCTCGCGCGCCGGAATGTAGCGCAGTGTGTAGGCCTCGCCGACCATCTGCGGCGCCTTTGTGCCGACCGGGCGCACATCCTGGATGAACTGATTGCGGAGGTTGCGCTTGAAGAGCGCCGTCGTGATCGTGGCGACGCTGATCTTCCTGAGCTTCTCGCGGTTCTCGGGCGTAAGCGCTGTCATTGGGACGTTCCTCGTTTGTTTGTGGTTTGAGCGAGCAGGACGTGGCGCAGCTTAGTGGACAATGATCAAGCAAGCCGGGCGACGCGGGCGCGAAGGCTGTCGAGGATGGGGGCGAACTCGGATTCCTCTCGCGCTTCGGGATAGAGGGCCCCCACCGGCACACTGAAGCGGCGGGCACGCGCGACGAGCTTCAGGCGCCCGCGCGAGAGGTGTCCGCGCACGAGACGATAGGGCAGATAGCCCGAGCCTTCGCTGTTGAGAACGTAGTCGATGGCGAGCGGTCCGATGTCGAGAGTGAGTCGCGCGCCGGCCCGTTTTGGGAAGGCAATGGCGTGGTCTTCGCGGAAGTCCGGGCCCCAATCCACAAGAATGTAGTCGTCCGTTCGCCGTCGCGCGTCGCCTCTTCCACCCGACACGAGCACGAGTTCTTCCTCGAAGAGATGCTCGATCAGAAGCCCCGGCGACTGCAGCGGCTGGTAAACGACGGCAACGTCGAGCGTGCCATCGAGCAGGCGTTGCGTGAGCATCGGCCCCGTATCGGTGACCGCCGTGAGCGCGAGCTCGGGGTAGTCGGCCTTGAGGTTTGCGATCCAGGAGATGAGCAGTCCCTGCCACAGCGCCGCTTCTGCGCCGACTGCGAGATGCTGGTCGTGTTGGCCCGAAAAACCCACATCTAGCTGGGCTTGTTGCCATACACGCACCATGGCGAGTGCGTGTTTCTGGAACTGTTCGCCGGCCGGCGTGATCTGCGCGCCGACCTTCGAACGCTCGAAGAGCTGACGGCCAAGCAGCGATTCCAAGTTGCGCACGCGCGACGAGACAGTCGATTGCGTGATGTTCATGCGGCGCGCAGCTTCAATGAAACTGCCGGTTTCAGCGATCATCAGAAAGGTGCGTGCGAGCGCGATGTCCATGGTGTGTGATCTCGCTCAAGTGATGTCGATCGACGTGATGTATCGAAATGATCGATAGATGACAGCGAAATTTTGCGTTTGCGATGTTCATTCATTGCACACATTAGATGATGCATCGGCACCACACTACAAGTTGAATAGCTGGAAAGGAGCCTTTCAAATGGCAATGAGAGCGAAGAAGGCTGCGGCGAAGAAAGTCGCGACGAAGAGCGCAAAGAAGAAGTCCGCTGCGAAGAAGGTAGCGAAGAAGGCGGCGAAGAAGCCCGCCAAGAAGCCGGCCAAGAAGGCGGGCAAGAAGGTCGCCGTGAAGCGTGCGAAGAAAGCCGCAAAGCGGTAAGACTATCTCCGTTGTCTTAACGCAACGGAGCGACACTAAATGCCATCGAGGTTTGTCTCGATGTCTGGCGCGGCAGCGCTGCTCATGAGCAGCATCGCTGCCGAAGCCGCCAGCATCACCAATCGCGACACCAAAGACGTCAAGGTTACGATCACCGAGGGCGGGACCACCGCCGAGCATACGATCCCGCCGATGGGGGTGCTCGACAAGGTCTGCATGAAGGGGTGCATCGTTCGCCTCAACGATGGCGAGGAAGACGAGTACGAGGTGGAGGCCGAGGACATCGTGGCCATAGAGGACGGGTTCCTCTACTACGACGGTCCCGATTCACCCGACAGGCCGGGTAGTGGTGGCGGGGCCTCGCCGGCACCGCCAGCAGCACCCGGCCCCGGCGGCCCGGCGCCTTCTGCGCCCGCCCCCAAGAACTGATCCGAAATCCACTGATCCGAAATCCCTGGCACTAAACGCGAAACGGCGCGGTCCGGCATCGGGGATGCCGCACGCGCGCGCGTTTTTCTGCGTGTTCAGGAAAGTGGCGCTCGTCCTTAACCGGCGAGCGCCTTTTCGATTGCGCTCAGCGCATCCGCCGCCTTCGAGCCGTCGGGGCCACCGGCCTGCGCCATGTCCGGCCGACCGCCGCCGCCCTTGCCGCCGAGTGCGGCCGCGCCGACCTTCACGAGCTCGACGGCACTGTGCGATTTGGTGAGATCGTCGGTGACGCCGACGGCGAGACCGGCCTTGCCGTCCTCCGTGATGCCGACGATGGCGACGATCCCGGAGCCGACCTGCTTCTTGCCGTCGTCGACGAGCCCGCGCAGATCCTTCGGGTTGAGCCCCTGAACCGTGCGCGCGAGCATCTTCACCTGGCCGATCGTGCGAATGGCCTGTGGCGCTTCGGCACCCGCGGCACCATTGCCCCCGCCGCCAAGGGCGATCTGGCGCTTGGCATCGGCGAGCTGGCGCTCGAACTGGCGGCGCTCCTCGACAATCTGCTTAACGCGGTCGACGACATCCTCGGGTTTCGTGCGCAGCAGGCTGGCAAGCTCCCGCACCCGCGCCTCCTGGGCGACGAGATAGGCCCGCGCGCCATCTCCGGTCAGCGCCTCGATACGGCGAACGCCTGCCGCGCTCGCGCTTTCGGCAATGACGTGGACGAGGCCGATGTCGCCCGTGCGCGATACGTGCGTGCCGCCGCAAAGCTCCACCGACCAGGCCTTGTTCGACCCCGCTTGCGGCAGCCCCATGGAGACGACGCGCACCTCATCGCCGTACTTCTCGCCGAAAAGGGCCATGGCGCCGGACTGCATGGCGTCCTCGAGCCCCATGAGCCGCGTCTCCACGGGCGCGTTCTGCGCAATGATCGTGTTCGCGATCTCCTCGACCCGCGCCACTTCCTCCGGCGACATCGGCTTCGTGTGGGAGAAGTCGAAGCGCAGGCGATCAGGCGAGACGAGCGAGCCCTTCTGCGCGACGTGCGTGCCGAGGACCTCGCGCAGCGCCTCATGCAGGAGGTGCGTCGCGGAGTGATTGGACCGTGTCGCCGAGCGGCGTCCATGATCGACGACGAGCTCGACTGCATCGCCGGTCGCGAATGATCCGCTCTCGACGACGCCCAAATGCACGAAGAGATCGCCGACTTTCTTCTGCGTATCGGTCACGCGGAAGATCGCGCCCTTCGGCCCCTTGATCACGCCCTGGTCGCCGACCTGGCCGCCCGACTCGCCATAGAAGGGCGTCTGGTTGAGGACGAGCGCGCCCTCTTCGCCCATCTTGAGGGCCGCCGCGGTTTTGCCGCCGGCGATCACGGTCTTGACGACGCCTTCCGCCGTTTCGGTCTCATAGCCGAGGAATTCCGTCGGCCCGACCTGCTCGCGCACTTCGAACCAGATGGTTTCGGTCGCTGCTTCGCCCGAGCCCTTCCAGGCGCGCCGTGCTTCCTCCTTCTGGTGCTCCATGGCCTTGCTGAAGCCGGCCGTATCCACCTCGATGCCGCGCGCGCGCAGTGCGTCCTGCGTCAGATCGAGCGGGAAGCCATAGGTGTCGTAGAGCTTGAAAGCAGTCGCGCCGGAGAAGGTCGCGCCCTTCTTGAGGCCCGATGTCTCCTCGTCGAGCAGCACGAGGCCGCGCTCCAGCGTCTTCCTGAAGCGCGTCTCCTCGTGCTTGAGCGTCTCGGTGATGAGCGGCTGCGCGCGGACGAGCTCGGTGTAGGTATCGCCCATCTGGCGCACGAGCGCCGGCACGAGGCGGTACATGAGCGGCTCGCGCGCGCCGAGCAGGTGCGCATGGCGCATGGCGCGGCGCATGATGCGGCGGAGCACGTAGCCGCGCCCCTCGTTCGAAGGCAGCACGCCGTCCGCAATGAGGAAGCTCGTCGCGCGCAGGTGGTCGGCGATCACGCGATGCGAGGCCTTGTGCTCGCCCGTGGCCTTGACGCCGGTCGCCTCTTCCGACGCCGCGATCAGCGCCTTGAAGAGGTCGATCTCGTAGTTGTCGTGCGTGCCTTGCAGCACGGCCGAGATGCGCTCGAGGCCCATGCCCGTATCGATCGAGGGCTTCGGCAGGTCGATGCGCTCGCCGCCTTCGAGCGTCTCGTACTGCATGAAGACGAGATTCCAGATCTCGATGAAGCGGTCGCCATCCGCTTCCGCCGAGCCTGGAGGGCCGCCTGGAATTTTCGGCCCATGATCGAAGAAGATTTCCGAGCAGGGACCGCACGGGCCGGTATCGCCCATGGCCCAGAAGTTGTCCGAGGTCGGGATGCGGATGATCTTCTCGTCGGCAAAGCCCGTGAGCTTCTTCCAGATGCCGAAGGCCTCGTCGTCCGTGTGATAGACGGTGATGTAGAGCTTCTTCTTGTCGAGCCCGTACTCTTTCGTCACGAGGTTCCAGGCAAGCTCGATCGCGAGCTCCTTGAAGTAGTCGCCGAACGAGAAATTGCCGAGCATCTCGAAGAACGTGTGGTGACGCGCGGTGTAGCCGACGTTGTCGAGATCATTGTGCTTGCCGCCGGCACGCACGCACTTCTGCGAGGTGACCGCGCGCTTGTAGGGCCGCGTCTCGGCACCCGTGAAGATGTTCTTGAACTGCACCATGCCGGCGGTCGTGAACATCAGTGTCGGGTCGTTGCGCGGGACGAGCGACGACGAGGGCACATGCTCGTGGCCGTTCTTGGCAAAGAAGTCGACGAACGTGGAGCGGATCTGGTTGACGCCGGTCATGTCGCGGGCTCGCATCGATGGGGCGCGGGAAAGCGCACCTGAATAGTTTCTCTTGGGCAAGAGCCTGCACAGAGCGCGCGCTCGAAGGCGCTGCGGTCAAGGCTCAAGGCACATTCTCGGGCCGGCCGCCGAACCGCAGCGCATACAAGCCGAGCTGGCCCGCCCACGGGCGGGTGCCCCGACGTATCTGCGCCGTGCTGAAAGGCCTCCCTTCACTTCTTAGCGAGGCGCCGAAATACTGTCCACCCGACGTTCCCCCGCCCCGCACAGCTCCCGAGCCCGTGGCTCGTGCTGCCTTCGAGAAAACCCGGCCGAAACCACATCCGCTGGTTCCAATCCGTGAGTTATCCCCGTTCAATTATTCCGTCCGTACACTACGGGCAGCGTAGGCATTTGTTCCTACTAACAAAAGTTGAATCGAGGATGCGCAGCCAACGGAGGTAGCCGGCTTATGACCTCAATAGCAATAGAGGCGCCCGGGCCGATCCTGTACTCGGGCCGGCATGTAGATCGATCGGAACACGGGGCGCAGAGCGCGCTGGAGACCAAGGTGCGCTCGGTCCGGGAGGCCGTCGCGGTGGTCTACCGAATTGATAAGGGGCTTCTCGGCCATCCAACGCGGGGCAGCTCGCGTGTGGCCTTCGCCCGGCAGGTGGCCATGTACCTCGCTCACGTCACGTTCGGCCTGACGCTGACGACGGTCGGCCGGGCCTTTGGCCGCGACCGGACCACCGTCGCTCATGCTTGCGCCCTCGTCGAGGATGCGCGCGACAATCCCGATTTCGACCGCACGCTCGAATTGCTCGAAGCCATTGCCAAGCATCTCGCCTCTGTCGACGCCATGCGTCCGGACCTCCACGCGGAGTGATTGCCATGACCAATGCTGCGAAATTGCCGGTGGCGGCGGCGCCATCGGACGAGAGGCTTCGTTCGCGATGCCTGCCGCTTCTCTCGGCGCTGGCCCGGCCGGGTGCGGTTCTGATGGCATCCGGCAATCCCGAGGATCCGGTTGCGATCGTCGTCTCGAGCCGTGCGGATGTGGCGACGCCGTCCGCAGCCTTCGCGCCTGAGGATGCCGAAGCTGCTGCGTCACAGGGCTGGATCGAGGCCGCGGGTGACGGCTGGGGCTGGAAGATCACGCGCGCTGGTGCTGCGGTCGTGCGCGCCGCCCGCGCGTCAGGCGTTGCAGCGCGTGCGGCAGCGTCGCCGCAATCGAGTGGTCGCGCGCTGTCGCTGCCCGTCGCGCGCCGGCCTGCGGAAAAATCACGCGACGTCCATCATGGGGCTTCGCGTGATGCGGGTGGTTCACTCGCCTGGCTGCACAGCCGCCGCGACAAGGATGGCCAGCCCCTCATCAGCGCCGAGCAGCTTGCGGCCGGCGAACGTCTCGCCGGCGATCTCTGGCGGGCGCGCATGACGCCGCGCGTGACGTCGGTGTGGACCGGCGTTCCCGGCGATGCAGGCAGTCGCCGTGCGTCGCCCGGCGCTGGCATCGACATTGCTGATACGGTTATCGCGGCGAAAGTCCGTGTCGAGCGTGCGCTCAGGGCTGTTGGCCCCGAGTTCGCCGGACCACTCATCGATGTGTGCGGTCACATGCTCGGTCTCGATGACATCGAGCGCACGAACGGCCTGCCCATGCGCTCCGGCAAGATGCTGCTGAGAACCGCGCTGACCCGGCTCGCGCGCCACTACGGGCTACTGCCGCCCGAGCACGGCGAAGCCGAGATCGCGCGCCGCATTGCCGGCTGGATGGCGGAGGATGGGGCTGTGTCGCTGGAGGCTTGGCGTGATGTTCCACCTGCTGCCCGAACGCAGAGATAGTCCTAGCCAATGTCGCCAAGAATTCGTGGCGCGATGGCTGCTATGAGCATTGAAGAATGTATGCTTGAGCATTTGTGAACAAAACGTCAGCTGCCTTGGTCCAAATCGCTAGCCCGGATTCCTTGATCACAATCACGGCGCTAACGCCACCCATGTCATTGACGTGTACCGCGGAGATTTTTCGATCATCTTCGTGAACGATGACGAACTTGTCGCCATCCATGGTCCCATTTCGAACTGCCGCAGCTGTCAGGAAGGAAATGCGCTTCGCCACGGTGTCGATATTTAAGGCGACGACATCCGTAGCACGGCCACTCTCAGCCTCAATGGTATTATCAAACATGCTCACAAACAGTGTTGCGCTCGCCTGGGCCTTACAGCCTAGTTGATTGGAGGTCACCGCGTACTTCGAGAAGTGAATGGTTTGTTTGTTGGTGACGTTTCCCCGAACCAAGTATCCAACGACACTGCCGACAACTACTGCTGCCACAACAAATATCCAGTGCCGCATAGTGCCCCCCGGAATAAGGACGAACCAATCCGAGGATCTTGCATCAATTAGTGGGTGACGGCTAATCCTTCTTTGGGCATCTTCCCCGCAGTCCGCGGAAAGAAGACTACCTCGCCTTCAGATCCCAGAAGTCGCCGCGGAAGTAGAGCAGCGGCTCCACATCCGCGCGGAAGCGGCAGTCGCGCACGCGGCCGATGAAGATCGTATGCGTGTCGAAGGAGTGCTCCTGCGCCACCTCGCAGTCGAGGTTGGCAATGGCGCCCTTCAGGAGCGGTGCGCCGGTGACGAGCGTGTCCCAGGTATCAGGATCGAAACGCGCCTCGCCCTCGAGCTTCTTGGAGGAGAAGCGGCGCGCCAGCTCGTTCTGGTCGCTCGCCAGCAGATTGATCGAGAAGCTCTGCCCCGAATGGATCGGCGCGTGCGCGCTCGCATTGCGGTTCACGCAGGCGATCACCATGGGTGGACTGTCGGTCAGCGAGCAGACGGCCGTTGCGGTCAACCCAGTGCGGTTGCCCGGGGATCCGACGGCGATGATCGTCACTGCGCCGGCCTGATGGCGCATCACATTGCGGTATTTGTCGGAGTCCATGCTCTTCCTCGTCGACCGCTCCTGCGCGGGCGCCACGCAGGGTATCTGACCGCGCCGGCGATGCAAGCCGCCCAGCCGCATTCTTGATCAGCGAGGGTGGCTCAGCTCTTGAGCTTCCAGTCACCGATCTCGGCCTTGGCGAGCCCCAGGTTGTCGCGGAGCGTCGGGCCCTTGTAGTCCTTCTGGTGCAGGCCGCGGCGCTGCAACTCCGGCACGACCATGCGCACGAAGTCCTCATAGCCCCCCGGGAGGTGGGTCGCCGCGACCACGAAGCCGTCGCAGGCACGCCCCGTAAACCATTCCTCGAGCCCGTCGGCGACATCCTTGGCTGTGCCCACAAAGCGCGGGAACTCGCGCACGGTGCCGCGGTTCGAGAACTCAACGAAGTCCCGGATGGTGGGGTTCTTCTTGCCCGAGAGATTGACGACGCGATCGAGAATGGCGCGCAGGCCTGAGATGCGCTGCAGCTCGTCGTCGTTGAAGGCCTCGTCCATCCCCTTCGAGTAGAAGTCGAAGTTCAGGGCCTCCGAAAGCAGCGCCAGCCCATCCACCGGTTTCGCCAGCTTGTCGATGACCGCCATCTTATCCTCGGCCATGGACTTGGTTTCGCCGATGACGGCGTAGATGGCCGGCGCCACGCCGACCTCGTCGGGATTGCGGCCGCACTTTGTGACAAGATCCTTGAATGTCGCGTAGTTCTTCTTGCCGATATCGATGTTCGGATAGACGCAGAAGACCAGCTCGCCCCAGCGGGCGGAGAAGACCTGCCCGCGTCCGGACTGCCCGGCCTGGATGACGACGGGCCTGCCCTGCTTGCTGCGCGGCACCGGGAGCGGCCCCTTCGAGCGGAACCAGCGGCCCTGGTGGTCGAGGCGGTGGACCTTGTCGGGGTGGGCGAAGAGGCCCGTCTCCTTGTCGATGACGATCGCGTCGTCCTCCCAGGAGTCCCAATGCCCGAGCACGACCTCCATGAACTCGTCGGCCTTGTCGTAGCGCAGATCGTGCTGGGGATGCTCGGACTGCGAGAAGTTCTCGGCCTCCGAATCGTTGAGCGACGTCACGACATTCCAAGCACTGCGCCCGTTCGACATGAGGTCGAGCGTCGCGAACACGCGCGCGACGTGGAAGGGCTCGTAATAGGTCGTCGAGTAGGTCGAGCCGAGGCCGAGGCGCGACGTCGCCGTGCTCATGATGGAGAGGATCGTGGTCGGATCCATCTTCACGACGCGCACGCCGTTCGCGACCGCCTCACGATGGTCGCTGCCGAGGATGTCCGGCATGGCGAGGCGGTCGTCGAAGAAGCCGAGGTGGAACTTGCCGTACTCGAGCGTGCGCGCAATGCGCATGAAATATTCCGGCCCGAGGAAGTCGGTCGCCGAATGCGGATGGCGCCACGAGCCGACGTAGTTGGAGCAATTCTGGGCCTGCAGGAACCCGATCAGGATCATCTCGCGCTGCTTGGCCATTTTCGCTCCTGGTAACTCGGTTCTGTTCAGACGTACCGTCCATCATAGCTCAACGGCCCGGCCTGCCCAGAATCGCTAAGACCCCGAGCAGTGTCCAGGCCGCTTTGTACTAGCGGGCGAGCAGCAGCTCGCGCGCCTGATCGATGGTCGCCCGCGCATATGCGCGCAGCAGCTCGTCCGAGGCGCTGGAGATCGGATGATCGATCACCGCGAACTTGAAATCCGGTGCGCCGAGCACCCGGCACATGAGTTCGGCCGCGCTCACGAAGCGCGTCGTCATCACGCCGACCGCGGGGACACCAAGCCGTTCAGCTACAATCGTGTCATGCAGACTGCACGACGAGCAGCTCCCTCAATCACCGACACCGGCGAAGACCGCGTGCCAGTTCGTGATCTCCTGCACGATATGGGCATCGCAGGGCGCGCTGTAGTTGGATTTCTCGCGCCAGACGACGTCGGCGACGCCCATCTCTTCGCGCAGCATCCGATCGAGGTGGCCGAAGTAGCCCTTGGTGCCTTCCTTGGCATTGGTGATGATGCCGACAGTCAGGCCCTCGAGCGAAGCGAGACGCGGTGCGGGCGTGAGGCCCGCCGCCATCGTCTCATTCGTGGGATCGAGTAGTCTCATCAGCGTATCCTTTTCTTGAGTTTCTTGTTCTTACCGGCCTCGGGGACCGGAAATCTCATTTGACGGGCTTCGGCGGCTCGCAATCGACGCAGACGCCGATCGCCGCCGTCACGGCTCGCGTCTTGCTGCCCATCCACGGCGGGATCACGGCGCCGAACCCGCCCGCCGGACCGCCGGCGGCCACCACCAGCAGATCATCGGGCGACTGCAGTGCCGGGTGCACCTTGCTCGCGCGATCGCGAACGACCGAGCCCTTGCCGACATTGGCCCATTCGCCGCGCTCCACGCGCGCGCGCTCGAAGATGTACTCGGCGATGTTCTTCTTGGTCCATCCGGCGGCCTGGATGTGATCGCGGAGCTGCTTCGGAATGACGATGACGTAGTTGCCGCCATAGATCGAGTAATGGAGCTGGTTCGCGCGCATCTCGGCGGCGAACGTCTCCAGGATCTCTTTCGGATCGGTCGTCCACTCATTCATGATCTGGCGCGGGCCCATGGCCGCAAACACCGTGACGCCGGACGTGCCCTCTGGCATGCCGCGCTGGATGTGCAGCGGCTCCCAGGTCATGTCCTCCTCGTCCTCGGCGAGGCAGTAGGAGTATTTCCCGGGATGCCCGAGCGTCGCGCGGTCGATGCCGCCGGGGCGCACGTCCATCAGGTTGATGAGCGCCAGCCGGATCGCCCTGCCGATGACGGCCGTGGCACGATCGCTATTGCCGAGCGCGTTGAACGTGGCGTTGGCGCCGATCTCCAGGCGGATCGGACCATTCAAGATCACGAGGATCGCACATCCGCCCGTGCTCGATGTCACGCCGTGGAGCAGAAACTCATCCTTGTGCATAGCCTGCCATGCCGTCGCCACTGCCGGGAAGTGCATCGGCAGGCAGCCGGCCATGACAGCATTGATGGCAAGCTTCTCGGCGGTGATCGGCTGCCCGCGCACGGGCTCTATGCCGAGGAGCTGGTCCGGGTCCATGCCGGCCCATTCGAGGCACGCTTCGACGGCCGCCTCGGTCGGCGGAACGATCGGCAGGCCGTCCGTCCAGCCATTGCTGTGATAGAGTTCCTGGGCGGCGGCAAAGTCCGGCGCTTCGTGGACCCGCGAGGTGAGTGCGCGTTTCGTATGAAGCTGCATTTCTGCACCCTCGGAGCTGCCTATCGGATAGTTTGCTCATAGCTCATTTTTCCTCGCCTTGTCATCGCCCTGAGCCCTGCGTGAGCGCACAGGCAGGCTGCGTTCTTGTAGGGGCGGAGGCTCTGACCCGCCGCGTTGACGGCTGTTGCCGGAAATGCGGCGTGCTAGACTTCCGGGCGAGGAAACGCGCTTTCAACAAAGGAGCGCCCAAATGCTGATGTCGGCCGCCGACTATCGGGAATCCCTCCGCCGCTATCGCCCGCGGGTCTTCATCAACGGGCAGCAGGTCGAAAGCGTCGCGGACGAGCCGCTGCTCGCCCCAGGCGTCGCCGCCGTCGGCGTGACCTATGACTTCGCCCTCAAAGAGCAGCACGCGCCGCTGATGACCGCGCGGCAGATGACGTCCGGCAAGACCGTCAACCGGATGTTGCACATCTGCGAGACGTCGACCGACCTTCTCTACAAGCTGGAAGCCGTGCGGCTCGTGTGCTGCGAGAGCGGATGCGCGCAGCGCTATCTCAGCCACGACGGCCTCAATGCCATCTTCCAGGCGACGCGGCGCATCGATGCCAACAACGGCACGGACTATCACGCGCGCTTCCTCGCGTATCTCCACCGCGTTCAGGACGAGGATCTGACGCTCGGCGTCGCCATGACGGACGCGAAAGGCGATCGCTCACGGCGTCCCGGTGGCCAGGAAAATCCCGATGTCTACGTGCACATCAAGGAGCGGCGCCGCGATGGCATCGTGATCCGCGGCACCAAGGCGATCGTCACTGGCGCGCCGTACATGCATGAGCTGCTCGTCATGCCTTGTCGCACGATGACGGCCGAGGACGCCGACTTCGCCGTCTGCTGTGCCGTGCCCGTCGACGCCGAAGGCGTGACGATCATCTCGCGCCCGGCCGGCCGGCCCGGCGAGAGCGCCGCGAAGTTCTCCGCGCGCTATGGCCAGTGCACGGCCGTCGTCCAGTTCGACGACGTGTTCGTGCCCTGGGAGCGCGTGTTCGCCGATGGCCAGTACGAAGAAGCAGGCTACCTCACGACGAGCTACGCGACGCATCACCGCCATTCCTGCATTGGCGCGCGCGCCGGCTTCGGCGATCTGCTGATCGGCGCCGGCGCGCTCATGATCGAGGCCAACGGGCTCGACCCGGCCAAGCACGGCCACATCCGCGATGCCATGGTCGATCTGATCAAGATCGTCGAGGGCTTCTTCGCGTGCGGCGTCGCGGCGTCCGTCTACGCGGCAAAGGATCCCGCAGGCTCGGTCATGCCGGACGCGGTCTTCTCGAATGTCGGCAAGCTCCTGCTCGCAACGCAGATCTACGACATGCACCGCCTTGCGCACTATGTCTCGGGCGGCCTGATCGTGGCGCTTCCCGGTCCTGACGAGGACCACAATCCCGAGACGCAGGCTTCGCTTGCTGCCGTTCTCGCGGGTCGCCCGGACGTGCCGGCGTCGCAGCGCCTCGAAGTGGCGCGCCTGATGGAAGACCTCACAGCCTCTTACACCGGCGGCTGGATGAGCCTCATCTCGCTGCACGGCGGCGGCAGCCCGGAAGCCATGAAGCGCGAGATCTGGCGCAACTACCCTGTCGGCGAGAAGCGCGAGATCGTCGAGCGCTTGCTGGACCGCGGCGTGCTCGATACGGGCGATCGCGTCTCGAAGCAGCCCGGCCGCTGCTGCGTCACCGGATGCGAGGTGCCAGCGCTCCCGAAAGCGGCGGAGTAACTCACTTCTCCCTCTCCCCATTGCCTTCAATGGGGAGAGGGTCGGGATGAGGGGGGCGGCATACGCCAAGGTCTGAGCTTGTGCCGCCCCTCATCCTGACCTTCTCCCCGTAAGCACGGGGAGAAGGAAAAGTCGGTGGCGGAGTGATCAGCGCGTGAGCGCCGCAACGGCCTCGAGGTGCGGCGAATAGAGGAACTGGTCGATCGGCGTGATCGCATCGAGCCGATAGCCGCCGTCGATCAGAATGCGCAGGTCGCGCGCCAACGTCGCCGGGTTGCACGAGACCATCACCACACGCTTGACCTTGGACTGCGCGAGCCGCTCGCACTGCGCCTTCGCCCCTGCGCGCGGCGGATCGAGCACGACCGCGTCGAGATCCTTCATCTCCATGGGCGAGAGCGCATCGCGGAAGAGATCGCGCGGCTTCGCCGTGAAGGGCTTGAGCCCCTGGTTCTTACGCTGCGCTTCATTGAGCGCCGCGATGGCATTGCGATCGGCATCGAATGCCGTCACGCGTGCCTTCTGCGCAATGGGCAGCGTTAGCGTGCCGAGCCCGCAGAAGAGATCGCCGACCTGTTTTGCCTTGCCGAGCGCCGCGGTGACCAGATCGATCATCGCCTGCTCGGCTTCGGGTACGGCCTGAAGAAAAGCACCCGGTGGCGGTGTCACGGCCTTGCCCGCAAACTGCAGGACAGGCGCCTGCCGCTCGATCACCGGCACGCCGCCCACGGAAACGCGCGCCATGCGCGCCGCTCCTGTGATCTCGCCGATCTTCGCCCGTGCCGCAGCACTCAAGGCCCGCTCATTGCCTTCCAGATCGACATCCGCACCCGTATCGGTCAGCGTGATCGCGACGCGCGTCTCTTCCTCTTGCCCCGCCACGACACTGGCGAGCTGAGCGAGCGCCGGCAGCAGCTCGACAATACGCTTGTCCAGTACTGGGCAATCCTCGGCCGCAACCAGATCGTGCGAACGCCGACCGTGGTAGCCGATGCGCATTGCCCCACGAATGCGGCGCGCATTGAATGTCGCGCGCCTGCGCGTGTGCTCGGAAACCGTGATCAACGGCTGAATGTCGGCCGAGATATTCTGCTGGCGCAGCGCGCGCACGAGGAATTCGCGTTTCCATTCCTGGTACATTGCGAGCGGCATATGGCGCGCAACGCACCCGCCACACGGCTCGTCATCCGGATCAGGCGGCCGGCGCCGATCAGGCCGCAGCTCCACGGGTTCGGGTGCGTAACCCTCCTCGACCTGCCACCTCTCGCCCGGCAGAGCCTGCGGAATGAAGATCGGTGCGCCCGCCGCGTTTGTTGCGACGCCATCGCCTTCGGCCCCAAGCCCGGTGATCTCTACAATCTCGCTCATGACCGCACTGCCGCCAGTAGAAACTCGACATTCCCCGATCCACCTTCTATCGGCGACGGCATCGTGCCCAGCACTGTCCAGCCCTCCTGCGCCGCCAGCCAGTCGCGCACATCCGCCAGCGCCTTCTCCCGCAAAGCCGGATCTCGCACGATGCCGCCTCTGCCGACGCCCTCGCGCCCCACCTCGAACTGCGGTTTCACCAGCGCCATGAGCCAGCATCCCTGCGCCGCGAGCCCCAGCGCCGCCGGCAGTACCTTCCTCAATGAGATGAAACTCACATCCGCGACGATCGCGTTGATCGCCTCTGGCACCATCGTGCGATCCAGCGTTCGCGCATCGCATTCTTCGAGTGCCACGACGCGCGTATCGCCCGCCAGCGAGGCATGAAGCTGTCCCTTGCCGACGTCCACCGCATAGACGCGTGTCACGTCCCGCTTTAGCAGCACCTGGGTGAAACCGCCCGTCGACGCCCCGACATCGAGCGCGATCCGCCCAGCAGGATCGAGCCCGAAGTGGTCCAACGCCGCCGTAAGCTTCACCGCCCCGCGCGACACTTGCGCCGCCGCCGCCGCATCAACGACAATCGTCTGCTCTTCACGCACGCTCATGGCTGGCTTGTGCGCGACCTCGCCATCGACGCGCACTTCGCCACGCGCAATGAGGTCACGCGCTTTGGCGCGCGTCGCGACGAGCCCGCGGGCGACGAGCGCGAGGTCCAGGCGTTGCGGCTGTTCATCCGGTGGCGTCATGGAGGAAGCGCTATTCGCTCGCGAGGAAATAGTCAAAAAAAGGCGGGGGTTCCGGGGGGGGTCCGTCGTGTCGGAGACACGCGCCTTCGGCACGATGCGGGTTACAGGGCGGCAGCCCTGTTCGTGCCAAAGGCACGAAGGTCGCTTCGCGACGCGGGGACCAGTCCCCGCACCCCTAGTCGGGGGACACCCCCGAACCCCCGCCTTTTATGAGTTTCGTTCCCGTGCGGTTGGCGGGAAGTGCCGATCGAACCAGCGCGCGAGATCGGCGAGAGCGGGGTGGCGCAGATTGCGCTCCAGGTAGTGCCATGTGCGGGGAAGATGCGCGAGATAGCCGTGCTTTCCGTCGCGGTTGGCGAGGCGCTTCCAGAGGCCCAGCAGCTTGTTGTTCCGCTGCGCGCCAAGCACCGCGTAGGCCGTATCGAAGGTGGCCGCATCGAAATCCGGCTCGCGGCGCGCGACCTCGCTCCGATAGTGAACGAGCAGCGCGCGTTCCACATTCTCGGGCACGTCGAGACGGGCGTCCTGAACCAGCGACACGACGTCATAGGCCCAGGGGCCGCGCATGGCATCCTGGAAATCGAGCACGCCGACGCGGCCGTCGCTGAGCCACATGAGATTGGGCGAGTGATAGTCGCGCAGCACCCAGCCGAGCGGCAGCGTCTCCAGCCAGTCGATCTGAGCGTTCCAGAGGCGGAGGAACTCGGCCTTCGCATCAGGCGGCATGGGCGCGCCTTTGACCGCGGGCCAATACCAGTCCGTCAGCAGCTCGACCTCGATCAGCAGCGCGGTGCGATCAAAGCGGTTGAGGAAATGATCGGCGCCGCCAGGTACCGGTAGCAGATCCCGCGGTGGATGCGCGCGGAGCGCGACGAGCCCGTCGACGGCGGCAGACCACAACGCCTGCTGATCCATCCCGCTTTCGATTGCACGGCCGAACGTGAGATCGCCGAGATCGTCGATCAGCAGCAGGCCGCGCTCGTGATCGAAGGCACGGATCGTCGGCACGATCATGCCGCAGGCGGCAAGCGCTTCCGCAACGGCATGAAAGGCTGTGACATCCTCGGCGAGATGCGCGATGCGGCTGTACGGGAGGCCATCGCGGATCGGCGGTCCGTCCGGCATCCGCGGGCTGTCCATGAGCACGAGCGATCCGCCGTCGCTAATGAGCCGCGCATAGGCGCGCGTCGAAGCATCGCCCTGCAGATAGTGCACTGTCCCCTCGCGATCGGCGAGGAAGTCATCGATTTCGCGCAAGCGCTCGATGCGCGCCGTCCAATGCTCATCAGGCGTCAGACTGAGCGTCCGCGTTTCTGCCGATGCCCCCGCGCTCAACGCAATATCCAGATGATGACCGTGCAGGCGCCCCTCGGCCCGCTCGGGCCACTCGACAAGCGCGAGGCCACCGGTGACAGCTTCATCGAAACCGATCTCGTCGAGCTCCGCGGGGTCGGTCAGCCGGTACAGATCGAAATGCGCGACGTCGATCCGCGCGGTCGCATAGGGCTGGACGATCGTGAAGGTCGGGCTCGGCACCTCGGCCTCGGGATCGCCAAGCATGGCGCGGATGAGCGCGCGCGCGAAGGTCGTCTTGCCGGCACCGAGATCGCCGGTCAGCGTGATGAGATCGCCCGCGCGCACCTTGAGCGCGATCAGCTCGGCCAATCGCGTGAGCCGCGCCTCGTCGACGCCTTCAACGATCCAGGAGCCGCTCATGCGATGGACAGGGACCTCACCGCCTCCGTCCCCGGCCGCGGCCCATGCTCGGGGAAGCGCACAGTGGCGGACGTACCTTCGCCCGGCTCGCTGACGAGGCTCATGGTGCCGCCATGCAGCTCGACCAGGCTCTTCACGATCGGCAGGCCGAGGCCGGCGCCGCGATGCTTGGAGCCGCGGCTCCTCGAGACGAACCGTCCGAGCACGTCGCGCTGCTGGTCATGCGGAATGCCGGCACCCTGGTCGGTGACGGTGAACGCGATCATCTGGCCCTCGCGAACGCACGAAAGGCGGATCAAGCCGCCAGGATCGGAGAAGCCGATCGCATTCGAGAGCAGATTGTAGAGGATCTGGCGCACGCGGGCCTCGTCGGCGATCAACTCGTCGACATCCTCGGCGACCTCGACCTCGAGCGCAAGATGAATGCGGCTCATGCGCTCTTTGACGCCGAGCGCCGCCGCCTCGATGAGCCCGACGACCTTGGCCGGAGCAAGGCGAAGCTCCAGGGCGCCTGCGTCGATGTTGGCGAGATCCAGAATGTCGTTGATGGTCGAGAGCAGCGTCTCGGACGAGCGCGAGACGGCCGAAAGGTATTCCCTCTGCTTCTCGTTCAGTTCACCGATGCGCGGGCTCTCGAGCAGCTCCGTGAAGCCGATGATGCTCGTGAGCGGCGTGCGCAGTTCATAAGATACGTGGCTGATGAACTGGCTCTTGAGCCGGTCGGCCGCGATGAGCGCCTCATTGCGCTCCTCGAGTGCGCGGGCGTAGCGCTTGGTGACCGTGACATCGGCGAAGCTGACGAGCGTGCCGCCATCCGGCAGCGGCAGCGCAGCATAATCGATCACGCTTTGATCCGCGCGCGTCATCTGGCCGGTTGCGTGCTGACGCTGGTCGGAGAAGGCCGTTGCCGCCTGGGCGATGTTGCCCCACTCGGTCGGCTCGTCGTGCAGGATCTGGCACTGACGGATGATCTCGTCGATGTGCGGCTCGTCCTGCAGCATGCGGCGGCCGAGCTTCCAGATGCGCTCGAAGGCCTGGTTGAAGAGCTTGAGGCGGCCGTCCGTGCCGAACACCGCGACGCCTTCCGCGAGATGGTCGAGCGTCTCGCGCTGCACGCGGATCAGCTCATTGTAACGGCTTTCGAGCGCAAGGCGCTCGGTCTCATCCTCATAGAGATAGGTGATACCGCCGTCGGGGCGCTCCTCGGCCATGACGTGCACCGAGCGGCCATCGGGAATGTGCCACCATTCCTCGGGCTCGGAGCCGGTCTTGTAGCCGGCGAGCACTTTCGTCTTCCACTCGCGGTAGTTCACGACCTCGGGGATGCGGCTGCGCTCGCGCAGGCGATCGAGCAACTCGCCGTGCATGGGGCGCTGACTGAGCCAGTCCGCATCGAGCTGCCAGAGCTTGGCGAAGGCATCGTTGAAGAAGCTCAGGCGCTGATCGCGCGAGAAGATGGCGACGGCGGTCGAGACGCGGTCCAGCGTGCGATAGAAGGTGGCGACGAGCCGGTCGAGCTCGCTTTCGGCACTCTGGATGGCCGTGACGTCGATCGCGCAGGCGACGCTCGCCTCGCCGAACGGCAGCACCACGATGTCGTGATGGCGGCGCTCGCCGCCGATGATGAGCGGCATGCGCTTGCGGAAGCTTTCCCCGCGCACGAGCACATTGGCGAGCTCCTCGCGCTGGCGCGTCTCCAGGAGCTCGAGCTGGCGGTCCGTGACCTCGACTTCGCTCTTGGCGCCGACCGCGCGCACGTAGGCCTTGTTCACCCACTCGATCTGGCCGCTGCCGCCGCGGATCCATACGGGATGGGGCAGGGCATTGTAGAGCGCGCGGCCGAGGCCGATGTCGCGGGCGAGCTGGCGGTGCTGCGAGATGATCTCGGCGACCTGCTTGCGGTAACCGGCGATGTCCCGGAAGCGCAGGATGGCGCGGCCGCCCGAGACGCGTCCGTCCGCCTCGACATCCCCGCCGGCGCCCGTGCGGAGCAGCAGGTTGAATGGCTGGCCCTGCGTGAAAAGCGTATCGAGCTTGGCCTTGAGATCACGCGCCGACTCCGGCTCGAGCCAGGCGCCGAGGCGCATGAGGAGCTGAGGATCTTCGGGAAGGCCCGGCACCGTGGTCAGCGTATGCGCGGCAACGCGCATGTTCTCACCCTGCTGCCAGAAGATCAGGACCTGCGGCTCGGCCTTGATGATGGCTTCGGCGGCCGCGAGGCTGCGGCGCAGCTCGACGACCTCGTCGCGTCGCTGCCAAAGGCGCAAGCGCTGCTGCAGCCAGGAACGCCAGATCAGCATGACCATGGCGACCGCGGCGCCAGTGAGAACCGTGACGGTCAGCAGCCAGCCGAGCCTGATCGTGCCGAAGAGCTGAATACTGGTGTCGAAGGCTGCGATGGCCAGCACGGAAACGGAGGCAACCGCCGCCATCAGCAGGAGGACGAGATCCTCGCGTGCCAGCCGCCGTCTGCCCGTGCGTTCCGTCGTGTCCATCCCGTCCCGGGAATCGCCAAATGGCCCGGCGGCGCGTTGGTCCTAAGCGGAACTGGTGAAAACCAAGGCGCCAGGGCTTGTGCTGCCTGTCGCTGAATACCGAATCGGAATTATGCCGGCTTTGCTCTTATATGGCCAGAATATCCGCGGGCCTTCATGAAGAAACAAATCTAATAAAATCAACGAGAAGCGGGCGCGCGGGGCCAAGGTGGCGTGTCCCGGCAGACACGCCTTCAGGCAGCCCGTCGGCGCGTGAACGGATAAGCCAGGATCGTGCCGATGGCGACGAGCGACCGCCACGTCCCGCGCACGAACGCGACGGGGGCGCTCACGACCGCAACCAGCGGCATGAACATGAGCAGAAAGATCGTGCCGCGGACTCCGCGCGCAGCCCAGTATCCGGCGCGGCGCGGATAGTCGGACCGTGCTTCCAGAGGCCAGAGGCGCTGCCACCAATCACGCGCGACACTCAAGCCCGCGAGACCGAGCACCAGGAACACGAGGTAGCCGATCTGTACGAGCGAGGGGATGCCGGGCACGAGACGCGCATCGAGCTCACGCTGGCGCCCCCGGCTGGTGAGATCGAGCCGCAGTCCGCTGGCGACGATCGTACCCGTCACTTCCGGCGCCAGATCACGCCACGTCTCGCTGACGGGCGCCGTCCACCCACCCGCGGCTCCCCGCGCCAGCCCCATGAGCTGGAAGGCCGTTCTCAACTCCTGCATGACGACGGCGTCGATCTCGACAGGAATGCCGCCCGTGAGCTGGCCGATGAGGTCCGGAAGCGCGGGCTTTGCGCGCGGGCCATCGAGCGAGGTGAGCGCCACGCGCTGCCAGAACCAGTTGCGCGTCCCCGGCTGGCGGGCACTCCCGCTCTCGATGACCACGAGGTTGACGTCGTGCGTGGCTGCCGCCTGGCGTAGCTCATCGAGCGCGAGCGTGCGCTCGGGGCCGCTAGAGGGCCGGTACAGCAGAGCTTGTCCGTTCATGCGGCCGGTGATCACGACCGTGCTGCGCGCGACGGCGCTCATCATGTGCGGCAACCGCTCGGGATCGACGCTCTCGACGGCGACGCGGGCCGGTGCCGGATCTCCTGGCCGCGTGCGCTTCAGGAGGCCCGTCGCGCCCGGCTCCAGTGCCAGCACGCGGATCGTCGAAAGCTCGACCGGCCGCGCGAGCTGCCAGAGCAATTCATGGACTTCGGTGCTACTGCGAACGGGCACACGCACGCCGCCGCCGACATCGAGGCTGTAGCGCTCGACGCCGTTGACCATGCGCCGATGGAGGCCATAAACGCGGCTCTCGATGAGCGCCGTGAGCTCGGCATCGGCCGGCAATTCCTTGAGCTTCGCCCTGTCCTTGAAGAGCGTGTTGCCGCTCAGAAGCAGGATTTGCTTGGCGGCCTCCTCGCTGAGGGGCGTGAGTACGCGCAAGCCACGCTTGAGCTCATCCGGCGTCGCGGCGGTGAACATCTCGCCTTCGGCATTGCGCAGGCGCCAGTGGCCTTCGTCGCTCAGCTCGACCGCGACGGCGCGCGACCGCCGCGCCGCCGGCAGCGTTTTCAGATGTGCGCCCGCCTCGTCGATCGCCGCAAGGCGCTTACCGGTCCGGTGTGGGACGCCATCGTCCGCGTGCTTCAGGATGCGCGTCAGCCAGTTCGCGCTGGCAGAGGGCGCCCCTGCAAGCGCCATCAGCGCGAGAAGACCCGCCACGAGCAGTCGGAAATGGCCCTTCGAGAAATCCATGCCGCCAGTCTAACAGCGGGATTGCGGCGGATGCAGCGCGAGTTGCGGCCTCAGCCCTTTGCCTTGGCCCGCGCCTTGGCGAAATCGGGCGGTCGCCTCTCGAAGAAGGCCGCGAAGGCCTCCTGCGCCTCGGGGCTGCTCATGCACTGCTTGAAGACCTCGGATTCCGCCTCGATCTGGGCGCTGAGAGCCGCCGGATCACCCCGCATGAGGCGCCGTGCGGCGAGCAGCGCGGCCCGCGGCTTGGACGCGAGACGCCGCGCGGCCTTCATGGCCGTGGCTTCCAGCTCCGCGGCCGGCACGATGGCGTTGATGATACCGGCTTCCTTGCCACGCTCGGCATTGAAGGGCTCGCCGAGGCAGAGCAGCTCGAAGGCGCGCGCATTGCCCATGCGCATGACGGCCGTGAGGCTCGATGCCGCCTCGGGCACGAGACCGAGATCGAGGAATGGCGTTCTGAGGCTCGCCGTCGGGCTCGCGTACACGAGATCACAGTGGAAGAGCATGGTCGTGCCGATGCCGATCGCGAGTCCGTCGACGGCGGCGATCATGGGCTTGGTCACCTTGGGCAGGCGCCGGATGAAGCTCAGCGACGGCGTCGGTATGCCCTCGCCACCGCCAGCTTTGGATCGGCGGATGAAGTCGTTGATGTCGTTGCCGGCGTTGAAGATGCCGCCTGAGCCGATGAAGACGTTGGCGATAATGCCGTCGTCCTTCTCGGCCCGATCGAGCGCCTCGGACATGGCATCGTACATGCCGCCGGTGAAGGCGTTCTTCTTGTCGGGTCGGGTGAAGCGGATGACCTGGATCTCGTCGGCAACGCTGATGTCGATGTCGCGCTCGCTCATGGTCGTTCCTCTATACCTCCCTAGATTTCGATGCCTTCGCTTGCTGCGAAGGCCGCAAGACCATCGCGAATGCTGTGGCCACCCTTGTTTATGAGCTCGGCGACAGCCGCCTCGGTGCGCGCGGCGTGCATGCCGAGCACCATGGTCTTGACCGGGCCGATGCTCGCTGGCGCCATCGACAGCGTGCGGAAGCCGGCGCCGATGAGCGCCAGGGCCTCGAGCGGGCGGCCGCCGATCTCGCCGCAGAGCGCCACGGGAACGCCGAGGCGCTTGCCGGCTTCGGTGACGCTCTTGAGCGCACGCAGGAAGGACGGTGCGAGCACGTCGAAGCGGCTCGAGACCTTCGGATTCCCGCGGTCGGACGCAAAGAAGTACTGCATGAGGTCGTTGCTGCCGACCGAGGCGAAATCGACGAGCGGCAATGCCTGGTCGAGCGCGAAGAGCAGCGACGGCACCTCGATCATGATGCCGAACTGGACGCGCGTCGGCTCACCCACGCCACGGCGGCGCAGGACCTCGATCTCGCGATTGAGAATGGCGCGCGCCGCAATGATTTCCTCGGGCTCCGACACCATCGGGATCATCACGCGCAGATCGGCACCTTCCGCGGCACGCAGCATCGAGCGGAGCTGTGTCCGCAGGAGCGCGGTGCGGTCGAGCCCCATGCGAATGCCGCGCCAGCCGAGCGCCGGATTGTCCTCCGCGTGCTGGCGCATGTAGGGCAGCACCTTGTCGCCGCCGATGTCGAGCGTGCGGAAGGTAATGGGCTTGCCTTCCGCGCCTTCGATCACGGCGCGATAGACCTGGGTCTGGCGATCGCCGCGCGGGAAGGTCGCCGCCACCATGAATTGCAGCTCGGTGCGGAAAAGCCCGATGCCCTCGGCGCCCGATTGCTCGAGATGGATGAGGTCATCGGGAAGACCGGCATTCATCTGCAGCGCGATGCGCTCGCCGTCCGCAGTAATGGCCGGCCGGCCGACGAGCGAGCGGTACTGGCGCTGCTGGCGCGCGCGAAAACGCACCTTGTCCGAGTAGGCCTGGATCACGTCGCCCGTGGGGCGCACGAAAACTTCGCCCGTGTTGCCGTCGACGATGACGGGATCGCCCGCGTCGATGCGCTCGATCACGCGGCGTACATCCGTCACGGCCACGACGCCGAGCGCGCGCGCAACGATGGCGACATGGCTCTGGCCGCCGCCTTCCTCGATGACGAGGCCGCGCAGGCGCGTGCGGTCGTAGTCGAGGAGATCGGCGGCTCCCATGTTGCGCGCGATGACGATGGCATCGTGCGGGAGCTGCTTGTCGGCGGCGCTGCCGCCTGCGTTCGGCGTGGTCAGGATGCGCAGCAGGCGGTCCGAGAGATCCTCGAGATCGCGCACGCGGTCGCGCCAGTAGGGATCGCGCTGGCGCAGCATCCGCGCCCGCGTCTCGTTCTGCACGCGCTCGACTGCCGCCTCCGCCGTCAGCCCCGACTGGATGGCCTCCTTGAGGCGACGCTGCCAGCCGCGGTCGTTGGCGAACATGCGGTAGGCTTCGAGGATGTCCTTGTGCTCGCCTTCGCGCGCGAGGTCGCCGGAGCCGAGCATCTCATCGACGGTCGCCTTGAGCTCGGTGATGGCCGTTTCGAGGCGCAGGGACTCCGCGTTGGGATCATCGGCCGTGAGCCGCGTGACGACGACGCGCGGCTGATGCAGCACGGCATGGCCGAGCGCAATGCCATCGGAGATCGACTGTCCCCTGACCACGTGTCCGACGCGCCGGCTGAACTCGATGGCCATGTTGGCGCCGGGAATGCCAGCCGAGACGAGCTGCTCGGCGAGCACCATGGCGGTGGTCTGGAGGATCTCGACGTCCTCGTCGGAGTATTCGCGCGGCGTCTTGTTCTGGACCGTGAGCACGCCGAGGACGTCGCCGCTCCGCAGGATCGGCACGGCGAGGAAGGAATGATAGATCTCTTCGCCCGTCTCCGGCCGGTAGGAGAAGGCCGGATGGCTCTGCGCATCGGGCTCGTTGATGGGCACGGCCATCTCGGCGCAGCGCCCGACGAGGCCCTCGCCACGCTTCATGAAGGTGCGATGGACGGCCGTTACGTTGAGACCTTCGGTGGCGAAGAGCTCGAGGCTGCCGTCCTGGCGCTTCAGGTAGATCGAGCAGACTTCGGCCACCATGAGACCGGCGATCTGGCGCACGATCTTGTCGAGCCGGCTCTGTCCGTCGCCTGGTTCCTCGATGATCTCGCGCAGGCGACGCAGGATGATCCGCAACCCCGGCTCGGTGGGCGGCACATGCTCATCCTGGAACGGTGCCTTGATCATTTCGGCCCTGCCATTCCCACGCCGTGCCCGAGCGAGACCCAGATCGGCCACTCGCGGCGATTGTCCCTGCCCGATCTCCTTCAGCCGGGCCCATTGCCAATAGTGACGACGTCTCGTGTCTCAAGAATATGCGACGTTCGTCTTCAGCCGCGATCCCGAAGATCAGGCAGAACTACCCAAGTCCGGGGCTCGCCGTCTTTCTAGACCTTCTAGGCCAGGCGCCCGTGCGGCGCCTGCCGGCCTTGGGACCTGTCGTCTGGCGCCTACTCGGCGTCGAGCCCGTAGAGCGAATGGAGCGTGCGCACGGCAAGCTCGGAGTAGGCGCGGTCGATCAAGACGCTGATCTTGATCTCCGAGGTCGAGATCGCCTGGATGTTGATCCCTTTCTCGGCCAGCGCCGTAAACATGCGCGCGGCAACGCCCGCGTGGCTGCGCATGCCGATGCCGATCACGGATACCTTGACCACATCCCCCGAGCTCTCGACGTCGAAGTGCCCGATGTCGCGGGCGGCGCTTTTCACGACCTCGAGCGAGCGCACGAGATCCGATTGGAGCACCGTGAAGGTCATGTCCGTGTTCTTGCCGTCCGTGGACAGGTTCTGCACGATCATATCGACGTTGATATTGGCGTCGGCGAGAGGCCCGAAAATGGCGGCGGCCACGCCCGGTCGGTCGGCGATTTTGCGAAGCGTGATCTTGGCTTCGTCGCGAGAGAAGGCGATGCCGCTGACGACTTGCTGTTCCACGATTTCATCCTCGTCGCAAACAATCGTGCCGATTTCGTGCCAGGTGTCCGGATGTGCAGCCGGGATCTCGTCCGGCGGCGTAAAGCTCGAAAGGACGCGCGTCCGCATCCTGTGGACCATGGCGAGCTCGACCGACCGCGTCTGGAGCACCTTGGACCCGAGCGACGCCATCTCCAACATCTCCTCGTAGGAGATGCGCGAGAGCCGGCGCGCCTTGGGCACGACGCGTGGGTCGGTCGTGTAAACGCCATCCACGTCCGTGTAGATGTCGCAAAGGTCGGCGCGCAAGGCAACTGCCAGGGCGACGGCGCTCGTGTCGGAACCGCCCCGCCCGAGGGTCGCGACGCGGTTGCGGTTGGGCTCGATGCCCTGGAAGCCCGTGACCACGGCGACCTCGCCCGAGTCGAGCCGCTCGCGCAGCTTCTCGCCGGGGATGTCGATGATGCGTGCAGCACCATGCGCCGAGTCCGTCAGGACCGGGATCTGCCAGCCCTGCCATGAGCGGGCCTGAATACCGATCGACTGGAGCGCGATGGCCAGGAGGCCGGCGGTAATGTTCTCGCCCGAGGCGACGATTGCATCGTATTCACGTGCATCGTGCAGCAGGGACGTCTCGCGGACCCAGCCGACGAGCTGGTTGGTGGTCCCGGCCATGGCCGAGACCACGACGGCCACGCGGTTGCCGGCGTCGACCTCGCGCTTGACGTGCTGAGCGACGTTGCGGATGCGCTCGACATTGGCGACCGACGTGCCCCCGAACTTCATCACGACCGTCGTCATGGCTCTCCCGGTGCAGAACGTGCTCTCGACAGCCGCAGGTTGTCCGGCCGTGCCATAATGGCTAAGTTCAAGTGTCCCGGCTGCGGGATCGCCCGGTGACCAGCGCTCGCGCCCGAGAGGCCGCGGATGGGGGCCGCGGGCGACGCAGCGCGGGCGTACTCATACTCGGCTCGCCGGGCTGCCGCAACCTTGGTGCCGCGCCGGGGCGTGGGCGAAAACGAGCCAGTAAGATGACCGCCTCGTAATTTGCGAAAGGCGGACGGAATAGCCTATAAGCGAAAGCGACCTATATAGAGAGCAACATGCCGGGCGGAGCTGGAGCGAGGCTCTTAGTCCGGCATCTGCTTATTTCCCAACAGCGAAGAAGGGCGTGGTAATGCCGTGGAGCAATCAAGGAGGCGGGGGCGGCGGATGGAAAGGCGGCGGCGGTGGTGGCCCCTGGGGACAGGGCCCGTCCGGCGGCGGCGGCGGCCAGCAACCTGACCTTGAAGAGCTTCTGAGGCGCAGCCAGGACCGCCTCAAGCAGGTGATGCCGGGATCGGGCATTCCGGGCCCGCTGCTCTTCCTCCTCGCGGCCATCGGCATCGCCGTTGCTGGCTTTTATGCGTTCACGTTCCGCGTTCAGCCCGACGAGCTTGGCGTCGTTCTGCGCTTCGGCGAGTTCGTGCGCCAGGAGCCGCCGGGCCTGCACTTCCGCCTGCCCTACCCGATCGAGGAAGTCCGTCTCCCCAAGGTGACCCGCAAGAACACGATCGAGGTCGGTTTCCGCTCGAGCGTCGTACGCCGCGGGACCACGGGTACGACCAACGTGCCCGAGGAAAGCGGCATGCTGACCGGCGACGAGAACGTCGTCGAGGTGCCGTTCGTCGTCATCTGGCGCATTCAGGATGCCGAGAAGTACCTCTTCCGCATCCAGAATCCCGAGCAGACGGTGAAGGACGTGGCGGAGAGCGCCATGCGCGAGGTGGTCGGCAAGAGCGACTTCGAGCGCATTCTGACCAGCGAGCTGGGCGCTGTCCGGACATCGGTTCAAAAGCTCATGCAGGATACGCTCGACAGCTATCAATCGGGCATCATCATCGACGAGGTCTCGCTGCAGCGCGTGTTCCCGCCTCAGTCCGTGGGTGACGCCTTCCGCGACGTCCAGGCGGCCAAGATCGATCTCGAGACGCTGAAAAATCAGGCGCAGGCGTATGCCAGCAAGATCGTGCCCGAGGCGCGCGGCGCCGCGGACCGCATCATGGCGGAAGCGGAAGCCTACAGGAAGCAGACCGTCGAGGAGGCGATCGGCCAAGCGTCCCGCTTCGGCGCGGTGCTCGCCGAGTATCAGAAGGCGCCTCAGGTGACGCGCGAGCGTCTCTATCTCGAGACGATGGAGCGCGTGCTCGGCGGTGCCGACAAGATCATCCTGGACAGCAAAGTCGGCTCGGGCGTGGTGCCATACCTGCCTCTGGACCAGCTTCAGCGCAAGCCGCAGCCGCAGGGAGTGAAGTGACCATGCGTGCTATTTTCTCCTTCCTTATCGCGGTGATCGTAGGTGCAGCGCTGCTCGCCTACTTCGCGTTCTTCATCGTGAACCAGAACGAGCAGGCGCTTGTTCTCGAGTTCGGCAAGCCGAAGCGGGTCATCGATCGCGCTGGTCTTCACTGGAAGATCCCGGTCGTGGAGACCGTCGAGTACTTCGACAAGCGCATTCTCGACCTCGACATGACCCCGCAGGAAGTGCCGGCGGCGGATCAGAAGCTGCTCCTCGTCGATGCGTTCGCGCGCTACCGGATCAAGGACCCCCTGAAGTTCTATCAGGCGGTGACGAGCGAATACTACGTGCCCCAGCGCTTCGGGCCGATCGTGCAGTCGACGCTGCGCCGCGTGCTCGGCACGGCGAGCTTCATCGACATCGTGCGCAACAAGCGCGAGGCGCTGATGAAGCAGATCGCGACCGAGGTGAACAAGCAGGGGCAGGAGTTCGGTCTCGAGGTCGTCGACGTCAGGATCAAGCGCGCCGACTTGCCGGAGAAGAACCTCCAGAGCGTCTACGACCGCATGAAGGCCGATCGCTTCAAGGAGGCCGAGGAGCTCCGAGCCGAAGGGCGTGCCGCGGCCAACAAGATCCAGGCCGACGCAGACCGCGATGCGATCACCATCCGCGCCGAGGCGCGCCGCAAGGCGGACCAGCTTCGCGGTGAAGGCGATGCCGAGCGCAATCGCATCTTCGCCGAGGTGTTCAACCGCGATCCGGCCTTCTTCTCCTTCTATCGCTCGATGCAGGCCTATGAGCAGGGCATCAAGTCGGGTGATACGCGGATGCTGCTCTCGCCCGATAGCGAGTTCTTCCGCTACTTCAACAACCCGTCGGGCACGCCGACGCCGGCGCCCCAGACCACCGGGCAAAGATGAGCGATCTGGTCGCGGCCCTCGGGTTGGTTCTCGTTATCGAGGGCCTTCTCTGGGCCGCGTTCCCATCACTGACGACGCGTATCCTCCAGTCGGTGGTCGAGACACCGGAGGCGGTGTTGCGCATCACCGGCGTTGTGGTCCTGGCGCTCGGGGTGTTGATCGTCTGGCTGGTGCGCGGCTAAAGCAACGGACGTGAAATTCGCAGCCCGTCGATGGCGGGCAGGGAGCGAATTTCAAGTCCAAAGTTGC
The DNA here is from genome assembly GCF_900117415.1 of Hyphomicrobium sp. CS1BSMeth3. Lineage (GTDB taxonomy): Bacteria > Pseudomonadota > Alphaproteobacteria > Rhizobiales > Hyphomicrobiaceae. The sequence goes on along the minus strand of NZ_FPEI01000002.1, from coordinate 294 downwards.
CTTGGAACCCCATAAGGCTAAAGCGTCTTTGGACCTCAGAATGCAATACTGAGCCCGGCCCGAACCGTGGGTCGATTTGAGGTCCGGCGCTGTAGTACGGCGTGCGCGCGCGGAAAGCGGGCAAATGAAAAGGGCCGCCCTCGGGCGGCCCTTTCCGTTAGCTGTGCGTCTCGATCTGCTTCGGATCAGAAGCGGATGCGGGTACCAGCCGTGAACATGTGGAGGTCTTCCGCACCGCCGACCGTCGCGTTGAACTGCGCTGAGTCGAGCGAGTAGTTCTTGTAGGCCAGCCAG
>NZ_FPEI01000005.1 GCF_900117415.1 Hyphomicrobium sp. CS1BSMeth3 | reverse complement strand
TTTGTCAAGCAGAAGACGGCATACGAGATCGAGCTCGGCGACCACGTCGCGCCGGACATCGTCGGCGGCGCATTGATGCGCTTGTAGGAGTTCACGGTCGGATTCGTGATCGCAGCAAGTGACCCTGCCGAATGCAACAGCCCACCAATGAAGTTATAAGCCTGCTGCGAGAGGCCTAACTCACCCGCTACATCCTCGAAAACGCACTTCCCGCTGCTCGTCGACCACAGCGACACGTGTGCGTGGCATCCGTTGCCCGTGAGGTTCGCGAAGGGCTTCGGCATGAACGTTGCGCGCAGCCCGTGCTTCTCGGCGATCGACTTCACCATGAACTTGAAGAAGGCGTGCTTGTCCGCCGTCTTGAGGCACGTGTCGTACTCCCAGTTCATCTCGAACTGGCCGTTCGCGTCCTCGTGATCGTTCTGATACGGCCCCCAGCCGAGCGCGATCATGGAGTCGCAGATTTCCTTGATCACGTCGTAGCGCCGCATGAGCGCCTGCTGGTCGTAGCAGGGCTTGGCCTGGAAGTCGGCAGCGTCGGAGATCGATGTGCCATCCGGCGAGATGAGGAAGTACTCGCACTCGACGCCCGTCTTCATTTCGAGGCCGTCCGCGGCAGCCGAAGCAATGACGCGCTTCAGGACCTGCCGCGGGTTCTGATCGACAGGCTTGCCATCCATCACGAGGTCGCCGGTCACCCAGGCGACCTCGGGCTTCCACGAAAGTTGAATGGCAGTCTCAGGATCGGGCGACACCAGCACATCGGGATGCGCCGGCGTCATGTCGAACCACGCCGCGAAGCCGGCAAAGCCAGCGCCGGACTTCGCGACACTGTCGATCGCCGTCGCCGGAACAATCTTGGCCCGCATGGTGCCGAAGAGGTCCACGAAGGAGATCAGGAAATACTTGACCCCATTCTTCTTGGCATACTCTGACAGTGACATGCGGCCCAACCCTCCGGCGATGGATGATCCTGATGCGAGGCGCCTCTACTTCCCGTCAGCGACTTTGTTGACGAAGGCCTTGAATCCTTCATCCGTGACGGGCGCGCCGATCTCCTCGGCCTTCTTGAAGACGGCGTCGGCAGACTTGCCCTTGCCATCGGCGAGCAATGCGTGCGTAACGGCGCGGCCACCCGCCGCGCAATGCACGTAGACGGGGCCATCTGCTTCCTCGATCTCCTTGATCACAGCGGCAGCAGAGGAGGGATGAAGGTTCTTCGGATCGACGGGAATGTGCGCGTAGGCCATGCCCAAGCCGGTGACCACCTCGCCTTGAGCCTGTGGATCGAGCGGCTGGTTCTGCTCGCCCGGACGGCGCAGATTGATGATCTTGCGGTAGCCCGCTGCCTTGAGCGCGGCGATATCCTCTTCGCTCGGCTGTCCGCCGGCGCTGATCGTGGCGCTGACTTTGGTCGGTTCTTTCATTGGAGTGACTCCCTAGTTTGCAGTCTTCGTCATTAGTCCTGCGGGCCGCGGCCCGGGATCCAGTTCGTTCCAGCCAGAGGCACGCCCGCCATTGCCGCGGCCTCGACCGTCAGCGCGACGAGATCCTCGGGCTCGAGATTGTGCACGTGGCTCTTGCCGTTCGCGCGCGCAATCGTCTGGCATTCGAGCGTGAGCACGGAGAGATAGTTCGCGAGGCGCTTGCCTGCGGCGACCGGATCGAGGCGCTTGGTCAGCTCAGGGTCCTGCGTCGTGATGCCCGCCGGATCGCGCCCCTCGTGCCAGTCGTCGTAGCAGCCAGCCGTCGTGCCGAGCTTGCGATAGTCCTCTTCCCAACGCGGATGGTTGTCGCCGAGCGCAATCAGCGCCGCCGTACCGATCGAAACGGCATCTGCGCCGAGAGCCAGCGCCTTAGCCACATCCGCGCCCGAGCGAATGCCGCCGGACACAATAAGCTGCACTTTCCGATGCATGTCGAGCTCGGTGAGCGCCTTCACTGCCGGCCGGATCGCTGCGAGCGTCGGCAGGCCGCAGTGCTCGATGAACACGTCCTGCGTCGCCGCCGTACCGCCCTGCATGCCATCGAGAACGACGACATCGGCGCCGGCCTTCACGGCAAGCGCCGTGTCGTAGTACGGCCGCGCCGCACCGACCTTCACGTAGATCGGCTTTTCCCAGCCCGTGATCTCACGCAGCTCGAGGATCTTGATCTCGAGATCATCGGGCCCCGTCCAATCGGGATGACGGCAGGCCGAACGCTGATCGATGCCCGCCGGGAGCGTGCGCATGGTCGCGACGCGCTCCGAGATTTTCTGCCCGAGCAGCATCCCGCCGCCACCAGGCTTCGCGCCCTGCCCGATGACGATCTCGATCGCGTCGGCACGCCGGATCTGATCGGGCTCCATGCCATAGCGCGAAGGCAGGTACTGGTAGACGAGCAGGCTCGAGGCCGCACGCTCCTCTTCCGTCATGCCGCCATCGCCCGTCGTCGTCGACGTGCCGACCGCCGACGCGCCACGACCGAGCGCTTCCTTGGCCGGCGCCGAGAGCGAGCCGAAGCTCATGCCCGCAATGGTGATCGGGATCTTGATCTCGATCGGCTTCTTCGCAAAGCGCGTGCCGAGCACGACGTTCGTGCCGCACTTCTCGCGATAGCCTTCGAGCGGATAGCGGCTGATCGAAGCGCCGAGAAACAGGAGGTCATCGAAGTGCGGCAGCTTCCGCTTCGCGCCGAAGCCGCGGATATCGTAGATGCCCGTCGCGGCCGCGCGGTGGATTTCCGCGATCGTGGCGCGGTCGAAGGTCGCCGACTCGCGCGGCGGCGTGTGGATCCAACGCTCATCGCCGGTCATCAGTAGGACCCCAGATTGTCGATATGGAAGTTGTAGAGCTTGCGCGCCGAGCCGTAGCGCGTGAACTCCGCGACATCGACCTCGGGGCCGATGCCTGCCGCGTCGAGCAGGCCGCGCAGCAGCGTGCGATGCTCATCGCGCATTTCCTTCGCAATGCAGTCCGTGCCTAGGCTCTTGACCTTGCCGCGCACGAACAGGCGCGCCTCGTAGATGCTGTCGCCGAGCGCATCGCCCGCGTCACCAAGCACGACAATGTTCCCGGCCTGCGCCATGAACGCCGCCATATGGCCGATCGAGCCTTTGACGACGATATTGAGACCGCGCAGCGAGATGCCGAGTCGCGCCGAGGCATTGCCGTCGATGACGAGGAGCCCGCCGCAGCCGGTCGCGCCTGCAGACTGCGAGGCATCGCCTTTCACGTGCACGCGTCCCGACATCATGTTCTCAGCCACGCCGGTACCGGCATTACCATTGATCGTGATGCTGGCCTTCTGGTTCATGCCGCCGCAGTAGTAGCCGACATGGCCCTCGACGGTGACGTCGATCGGACTGACGAGCCCGGCCGCCAGCGCGTGCGCACCGCGCGGGTTCGACACCACGAATGATCCAGCCTCGGCCTTCTGCAGGCTTTCGTTCACCTGCCGCAGTGACAGGCTCGCCATATCGAGACCGGCATTCTGCGTCTCGTGCGTCGCCTTCATTCCCACTCGCACCGACGGCGACATGCTCAGCTCCGGCTCCAGGCATAGACTGTGGCCGGCGCCGGTTCCCAGATGCGTGCGGCATCGATGCCGGGAAGCGCTGCGAGCGCGCGGAACTCCGAGCCGAACGCGACCCATGCATCCGTCTCTGCCATCACGGCCGGCTTGCACGCGATCGGATCGCGCAGCACAGCAAAGCCATCGCGTGTCCCGACGACGAACGTGTAGAAGCCGTCGAGATCGTCGAGCGCGTGCTCCAGCGCCTGCTGAAGGCTATCGCCCTCCTTCATGCGCCAGGAGAGATAGCCCGCGGCGACCTCGGTATCGTTCTCCGTCTGGAAGCGCTCGCCGTGACGCCGCAGCGTCTCGCGCAGGCGATTGTGGTTCGAGAGCGAGCCATTGTGCACGAGACAGGTGTCACGCCCGGTCGAGAACGGATGCGAGCCAGCGATCGTCACGGCGCTCTCGGTCGCCATGCGCGTATGGCCAATGGCGTGCGTGCCGCTGAACGAGGCAAGTCGCAGCCGCTGGCTGATCGCATCAGGATCGCCAATGCCCTTATAGATCTCGATGGCCTCGCCTTCGCTCAGCACCGTTGCTTCGGGCACATTCTCGATCAGCCACGCGCGTGCGGCGGCGCCATCGCCGTCGATGCGAATGATGGCGTGGTCCTCGATGGTCTCGTACGTGACCTTGCGGCCAGTGGCCTCGCCAAGGCGAGCCGCGACGTCAGCCCAGTCCAGCGTCGAGGCGCGCCGCACGGCGCAGATCTTCGACGTGCCGTCCGACGCGCTGCCATAAATCGCGAAACCCGCACTATCCGGCCCACGACCGCACATCTCATGCAGCATCGCTGCCGTCAGGCGACCGAGCTCCGGCTCCAGCGCCTTGTCCTTCAGAAACAACCCGACGATCCCGCACACGCGCGTAGTCCCGCTTCATGCCATCCGCGATCGACCCCACGGCGGCGCACGGCTGCGCCTTCGTTGGGCATATGACTACTAATATAGCCAATCGGCCTGCTGGCAATCTGCTCAGCAGGCGCGACATGCCTCTTTTTCGAGCGGAAAGCCTAGGCGTCGTCCTCGCTGACGTGCTCGATCATGCCGATGAGCATGTGCCGGATGTGGTCGTCGGCGGCCTCGTAGAAGATCTGGCGCGTCTTGCGCGTGCCGCGCACGAGGCGCGCCGCACGAAGCAATCGCAGATGGTGGCTGACGAGCGACGGGCTCGCTTCCACGGCCTTGGCGATGTCGCCGACAGCGATCGGCCCTTCGAGGCAGGCGAGCAGGACGCGCAAACGGGTGGGATCGCCGAGCAGACGATAGGTCTCGGCTATGACGCTGATCTGATCGGAGGTCGGCGGGATCAATGCTGGTGCCTCCCCGTGCTGGCGGGCTTGGCGTCCAGCGCACAGGACGCCTCGTCACCCCATACGATCTCGACCGTGCTGTGGCCGATGCCGAACCGTGTCGCGAGCTCGTGCTTGATGGCACGGGTCACGGCGCGCGCGTCCGCGCCGGGCGCGATGCTCGCCTCCAGCGTCGCTGAGGGCACGCCGGACGTAATCGACCAGACATGAACATGATCTATGCCGCTGACGCCTTCCACGCTCTCCATGAGATGGCGCCGCATAACCTCGATGTCGATGTGCGGCGGCGTACCCTCCAGAAGAATATGGAGCGAGTTGTTGAGGAGCTTCCAGGCGCTGCGGAGAATGAGCAGCAGGATCAGCACCGACAGGATCGGATCGATCGGCGTCCAGCCGGTGAAATAGATCGCCACTGCCGCGATGATCGCCGCAACCGAGCCGAGCAGATCGCCCAGCACATGCAGCATCGCGCCCTGGATGTTGACGTGAGCAGTGTCGGCGCGGCGCAGGATCAGGAAGACCCCGATGTTCACAGCAAGGCCGATGACCGCCACCACGAACATCGGGCCTGCAAGAACCGGCGACGGCGCGAGCAGGCGGCCGACGGCTTCCCACGCGATCCACGCGACGAGCAGTAGAAGCGTTACCGCATTGACGAAGCCCGCGAGCACTTCGAGGCGCAGGTAGCCGAACGTCTTGCTCGCGCTCGCGGCCCGCTTGCCGAAGTAGAAGCCCGCCCAGGCGAGCGCGAGCGCCACGGCGTCCGTCAGCATATGACCGGCGTCCGCGATCAGTGCGAGCGAGCCGGAGAGCACGCCGCCAACGACTTCCGCGACCATGAAGCAGGCCGTCAGCACCAGCGCGAGCAGGACCGTGCGCTCGTTGCTGGCGGTCACGGTCGGAGCATGGTTGTGGTCGTGGCTGCCGTGGTCATGATCGTGGCCGTGCCCGCGGCCTGGGCCTGGGCCTGGGCCATGGTCATGCGCCTCCCGGGGCCCATGCGCGTGGCCCGCATGATCCGCGTGCCCACGACGCTCTTCGCCGGGGCCGCCCCTATTCTCTTCCCGCGCGCCACTGCCGCTCATCTCACCCACCTACTTCGGTCACGCCACAATATTTGAATATATATTTATATATTGTCAGCAAGTGAAAGCAAGTCCTCCTCCCGCGGCAATTTGGAGGATCGGGGGAGCGCGAGAGGGAGGCACCAGCAGCCCGCGCATATCCGCCCTCGCGGACCTACGGCTGTCATGTCCGTACAAGCGCGGTAGGCTGCACCAAAACGCGCACAACAAGACCGGGCGGAAAATCATGAAGCGGCAGCTCCACCTCAATCTGTTCATCAACAGCCGCGGGCACCACGAGGCCTCCTGGCGGCATCCGAAGTCATCGCCGCTGGCGCTGAGCGACGTCCGCTACTTTCAGGAGCTCGCCCGGAAGGCCGAAGCCGGGCACTTCGATTCGATCTTCCTCGCCGACCAGCTCGCGCTTCCCGATGACGTTGCGAGCGCGCCGCGCACGTGGCTCGAGCCGATCACCGCGCTCGGCGCGCTCGCCGTCTCGACATCGCACATCGGCCTCATTGCGACGGCCTCGACCACCTATACCGAGCCCTTCAACCTCGCGCGCCAGTTCGCCTCGCTCGACCACATCAGCGGCGGCCGCATCGGCTGGAACATCGTCACATCATGGATGGCGGCTGCCGCACGCAACTTCGGCGGCGCCGGACAGGTCACGCACGCTGATCGCTACGCGCGTGGCGAGGAATTCATGCAGGTCGTACGCGGGCTGTGGGATAGCTGGGCCGACGATGCCGTGCTCGATGATCGCGCGAGCGGAAAGTACGCGCGTGCCACGGCCATTCGGCCGATCAACCACAAGGGCGAGAACTACGAGGTCGCGGGCCCTCTCAACGTACCGCGCTCGCCGCAGGGCCGACCCGTGCTCGTGCAGGCGGGCTCGTCCGACACCGGCCGCAGCTTCGCGGCGCGGCACGCCGAAGCGGTCTTCACGGCGCACATGGAAAAGACGACGGCGCAGGAGTTCTACGGCGATCTGAAAGCGCGCGTCGTCGCAACCGGACGGCGCGCGGATCAGGCGCTCATCCTGCCGGGCTTGAGCCCGATGATCGCGTCGACGGAGGCCGAAGCGCAGCGCCTCGAGCGCGAACTCAACGAGCTGAGCGATCCCGAAGTCGGGCGCAAGCGGCTATCAGCCCGCTTCGGCGGTCATGACTTCTCGCATCTGCCGCTCGACAAGCCGCTGCGCATCGAAGACTTCCCGAAGTCCGATGCACACGAGGCGGCGCGCAGCCGGACGGAGGTCATCATCGGTCTCGTGCGGCGCGAGCAACCGACACTGCGCCAACTCCTCGCGCGTCTCGCCGGTGCGCGCGGTCACTTCACATTCGCCGGCACGCCCGAGCAGGTTGCGGACCTGATGATCGACTGGTTCGAGAACGGCGCCGCCGACGGCTTCAATCTCATGCCGCCGATCCTCCCGTGGATGCTCGATGTGTTCATCGCGGAGGTCGTGCCGATCCTGCAGAAGCGCGGTCTCTTCCGCACGGCTTACGAGGGCACAACGCTGCGCGCGCACTACGGGCTCGACCGACCGTCGGTGGACCCGAGATGATCCCGCGAGCAATCTCAAAGCGTTAGATGGCCACGATAGCTGATGAACGTTCATTCACATGAATGGCCATTAAGCTACTGAAAAATTTACAAAAATCTCGACGGATCGATATTCACCATAGCGTTTCCCTTGTGCACGCCGCGTTGAGCCAGCGCGGCCGAAACAAAGGAGATCACGCCATGAAGACCGCCTTGCTCGCCGCCGCTGCTGCCGCCGCCGCCATCACCATTTCTTCTGGCGCCGCGTTCGCGGAGACCGTCAATAAGTCGACCTGGAGGCCGCATGGCACGCAGGCCGGCAAGATCTACCGCGGATCGCCGCGCGTCGTCGTCCATCGCCACGAGTACCGGCCGGTCTATCGCCCCGTCTATCGTCCCGGCCCGGTCCAGTTGAGCGCCGCGGAACTCGCCGCGAAGAGGCGCGCAGCCTTTGCCGATGGGCGGATCACGTTCATCGAGAAGATCAAGCTGAATGCCGCCCAGCGCCGCCACGAGGCACTGATTCGCTCTTACCGCTGACGTGCAATCCCCAGGCAAGTGACGAAGCATGAAGGCGGATCGGAGGGCCGCGCTGCGGCCCTCCACATCCTGGAGCCGACGACCATCACACTAGGCCGGCCATGCGTCCGGCACCTTCGTTGCCAGCCATCGCGCGAGCGCGGCATTCACCGCCACGGGCTGCTCCTGCGCCATCCAATGACCTGACGGAATGACGACTTCGCTAAGGTCGTCGCACGCCGCCCGCATCGGATCGGCAAGCCGCGACACGGTCGTCTCGCACACGACATCGTAGTCGCCGTGCAGGAACAGCACAGGCATCGAGAGCCGCCCGCCGTTCGGCGCACGCTTGGCGTACGCCGCATTGCGCTGGTGATTCATGTACCAGCTATCCGGTCCGAAAAAGCCGTTGCGCTCCAGCGCCGCGACGTAGACGGCCAGCTCCTCCTCGCTCAGCACGCGCGTGTCGAGCGGTAATGGCGGCGCACGATCGAGCGGCGCGAACCAGCCGCCCCTGCGGCGCACATCCGAGGTGCGCGCCGGCTTGCCCTTGTGCGCAGGATTGCCGGACCGGAACAACGCCTTGACGGTGCTTGCGACATCCGCCTCGAAATCGCGGTGCGCCTTCTCGAAGTTCTCCTCGTAGAAGAGCTGATAGTCCCACTGCCCGACCGGATATTGCGCCTCGGGATAGACGTTGCGATCGACGAACGGCACCATGTTCTCCGGTCGGAAGCCGCCGGGGAAATGCGGCACGCAAAGGCTCGCAACAGCCCGGCAACAATCGGCGTGATGGCTCGCCATGCTCCACACGACGGGGCTTCCCCAGTCATGTCCGACCCAAATCGCGCTTTCGCGACCGAGAGCGGACAAGAGCTCCAGCATGTCCTCGACAATGACCTCGAGTGCGTAGTCCTCATGCCGGGAATAGATGGCAGACCGCCCGTATCCGCGCATGTCCGGTGCAATGGCGCGGAAGCCGAGGCTGGCGAAACAGGGGAGCTGATGTCGCCAACTCAATGACAGCTCAGGCCAACCGTGCACGAAAATGATCGGCGGCGCCTCGGGAGCGCCACAAGCAAGGAAGAACGTCTTGTGCCGCGCCGTCGCGATCGTGTGCTCGGTCACCGGAAAGAGCGACTTCATGACACCCCCTTATTCTGGCGTGCCGGCATACCTGTGCCGCATGTGCATTCTCACGTCATTTTCTCACGGGCGCCATCCGAAACAGGTATAAGCCGCCCGAAGCAGCGAAAATCATCACCCCAGCGAACATCCGAATCGGGACACGAGCGCCATGCAGCGCGAGGCGGCGGGCGAGACAGCCCAGGCAGGGACCAGCGCGCTCCGAGGCATCGGCCTCATGTGCGTGGCGCTGGTGCTGTTCTCGGCGCTCGATGCGACCGCAAAATATATCGCCACACGAAGCGGCCTCCCCGTCTCGCAGGTGACGTGGCTACGCTTCATGAGCCAGTTCGTGCTGGTGGTGCTGACGTTCGGCATCATCGCCGTGCCGCGCCTGCTCTACAGCCGCAAGTGGATGCACCAGGCATTCAGGTCCTTCCTGATGCTCGGCTCGACCATGTTCAACTTCCTGGCGCTGAAGACGCTGCGGCTCGATCAGACGCTGACGATCGGCTTCCTGGCGCCATTCATCGTCGCGCTACTTGCCGGCCCCTTCCTCGGCGAATGGATCCGCTGGCGCCGCTTCGTCGCCATCGTCGTCGGCTTCTGCGGCATTCTGGTCGTCGTACGACCGGGCTATGCGGCATTCGAATTCGGCATGATCTTCGCCGCACTCGGCACGCTTTGCTATGCGATCTTCATGCTGCTCACGCGCTATCTCACGCGCTTCGACCCGCCCGAGGTGACGATCTTCTACTCGATGCTGGCGGGCGTGTTCGTCATGGCGCCGTTCGCCATTGCCGAATGGATCTGGCCGGCCGATGCCTTCACCTGGGCGCTGCTGCTCTCGACCGGCCTATGGGGCGGGCTCGGCCACTACATCTTCATCTTGGCCTATCGCCACGCGCCCGCGCCGACGCTCGCACCCTTCATCTACTTCGGACTGATCACGCACACCGCGCTCGGCTATCTCGTCTTCGGCCAGCTCCCGGATGCATGGACGATCTCCGGTGCGCTGATCGTCATCGCGTCGGGCGTCTACCTCGTTCACCGCGAGCACGTGACAGCTCAGGAGCGGCGGAAGGCAGAGCAGTCTTCCTCTAGCTCTTAGCGATACGCGCCTTTGTTTCTTCGGCCCAGGCAGCGAACCGCTTCTCGCGGATCGCGGCACGCATCGCCGCCATCAGCTCCTGGTAGAAGGTCGTGTTCACCCACGACAGAAGCATGGAGCCAAGCAGCTCGCCCGACTTCACGAGATGGTGGAGATAGGCGCGCGAGTAATCCCGCGCCGCCGGGCACGTGCTTTCGGGATCGAGCGGCGCCATATCTTCGGCGTGCTTCGCGTTGCGCAGGTTCACGCGCCCGTTCCAGGTGAAGGCGAGACCATGCCGTCCGTTACGCGTCGGCAGCACGCAATCGAACATGTCGACACCACGCGCGACCGCCTCGATGAGATCCTCGGGCGTGCCGACACCCATGAGATAGCGCGGCTTGGTCGTCGGTAGAAAGGGCAGCACGCCTTCGAGCGTGCGCAGCATGACATCATGCCCCTCGCCGACGGCGAGGCCACCGACTGCATAGCCGGGAAGATCCATGCCGACGAGCGTCTCTGCCGAGCGCCGCCTCAAGTCGTGCTCGATGCCACCCTGGACAATCCCGAACAGCGCCTGCCCCGGCTTGGCGAGCCCGCTTTCCAGGTTCTTCGCGAACGCGAGCTTGCATCGCTCGGCCCAGCGCAGTGAAAGCTCCATTGCGCGTGCCGTTTCGGCGTGGCTCGCCGGCAGCTCGATGCACTCGTCGAGTTGCATCTGGATGTCCGCGCCGAGCAGGCACTGAATCTCGATCGCGCGCTCTGGGCTCAGCGTGTGCCGCGAGCCATCGAGGTGCGACTGGAAGACGGCTGCTTCCTCCGTCACCTTGCGGATCTTGGAAAGACTCATCACCTGGAAGCCACCCGAGTCCGTGAGGATCGGCCCTTCCCAGCGCATGAACTTGTGCAGTCCGCCGAGACGATGAACGCGCTCCGCCGTCGGCCGCAGCATGAGGTGATAGGTATTCGCGAGCAGGATATCGGCGCCGGCCTCCTTGACCTGCTCGGGATAGAGCGCTTTCACAGTCGCGACGGTGCCTACAGGCATGAAGGCCGGCGTGCGAATGATCCCGCGCGGCGTCGTGATCTCGCCTACGCGTGCGAAGCCGTCCTCGCCGAGGAGGGTGTAGCGGAACTCAGGCTTGGAAGTCGGTGCATCGAGCATGGGAGCCCTATAGCGCGGCACGCGCGCCTTGGCACGCCCGCTTTGTCTTATGCTGAACGATCAAGCGGTCGCAGGGTGCAGCAGACAGGCATCGCCATAGGAGTAGAAGCGATAGCCGTGCGCGATGGCGTGCGTATAGGCGGATTTCATGGTTTCGAGGCCGGAAAAGGCAGCGACCAGCATGAACAGCGTCGAGCGTGGCAGATGGAAGTTGGTCATGAGCACGTCAACGGCGCGAAAGCGGTAGCCCGGCGTGATGAAGATGCCCGTCTCGCCGCGGAACGGCCGGATCGTGCCATCAGGGTCTGCCGCTGACTCGAGGAGCCGCAGCGCCGTCGTCCCGACCGCAACAATGCGGCGCCCCGCTCGGCGCGCGGCACTCAGATGCTCGGCGGTCTCGGGCGTGACCTCGCCCCACTCGAAATGCATGCGGTGGTCATCCGTGTCCTCGACCTTCACCGGCAGGAACGTGCCCGCCCCCACATGCAGCGTCACGAGCTCGGTCGCGATCCCACTCGCCTTCAGCCGATCGACCAGCGCTGGCGTGAAGTGCAGCGCCGCGGTCGGTGCCGCCACCGCCCCCTCGCGCTTCGCGAACATGGTCTGGTAGCTCTCGCGGTCCTCGGGACCAGCGGGCCGCCGCGAGGCGATGTACGGCGGCAGCGGCATGCGCCCGAGCGCTTCGATGGCCTCGTCGAGAAAAGCACTGTGGAAGGAGAATGCGAGCTCGACCTCGCCATTGTCGTGCTTGGCGGCGACGCTCGCATCGAGTGTGCCGAGCAGGCAGACACGGCCGTCCGTCTCCGCGCCGAAGCGGATGAGGTCACCAGCATTGAGACGCCGCGCCGGCTGCGCGAAGGCGCGCCAGCGGCTCTCGTCCACGCGCTTAGTCAGATTGAACGACACCGGCGTCTCGTGCGGTCCGCGCACGCGTATACCTTCGAGCGCTGCCGGAATGACGCGCGTGTCGTTGAATACGAGGACATCGTCCGGCTTCAGCAGTGCCGGAAGATCGCCCACCACACGATCCTCGAGCAGCAGATCACCGCCCGGCCGCACGACCAACAAGCGCGCAGCATCGCGCGGCACGGCCGGATGGAGGGCTATGCGGTCCTCGGGCAGATCGAAGTCGAAGTCAGCCGTACGCATGAGTATCCAATCACTTCCAGCCGATCACGGGCAAAGGACCAGCCGCTCCGGTCTGTACATCCTTCTGCCCCATGGGTACTAGTGTGATGATCGAGAAATTCGCTGTATCTCGCGGCCCAGTGGGAGCGAATTTCTCGATCTGAATCACACTAGCAGCACAATGATTCTAGTGTCCCTCTTGATGCCGAAGTTCGCTCGGGACGCCAGCAGCGAGGTGGGGCGAACTTCGGAATCGGGACACTAGATCCTTAGAGCAAACGAGACCCGCGCCAGACGGGCCCGGCGGACTTTCAGGAGGACAGGCGATGAAATCGACCGTCAACGGCATCGACATCAACTATGAGCTGTCCGGCGCGGCCGACGGCCCGGTCGTGGTCCTTCACCATCCGCTCGCCACGAACCTCACGTGCTGGGACGAGTTGACCGCGGCCCTCGAGCCCAACTACCGGGTCCTGCGCCTTGATGCCCGCGGCCACGGCAAGAGCGACGCCCCGGCCGGCCCCTATGCCTTCGAGACGCTCGCCAAGGACGTCGCCGAGCTGATGACCGCCTGTGGCGTTCAGAAGGCGAGCTTCCTCGGCCTCTCCATGGGCGGCATGGTCGGCCAGTATCTCGGTCTCCTTTATCCCGAACGCTTCAACTGCCTCCTGCTGGTCTCGACCTCGAGCCGCATCCCCGACGAGGCGCAGCCACTCTGGGACCAGCGCATTCATGCGGTCACGACCGGCGGCATGGTCACGCAGGTCGAGGGCGCCATCCAGCGGTGGGTCTCACCGCGCGCGATCAAGGAGAACCCCGCCCTGGTCGAGCGCCTGAGCCAGATGATCAAATTGACGCCCATCGATGGCTATGTGGGCTGGTGCCAGGCCATCCGCGGCCTCAATGTCACCGACCGCCTCGGCGCCATCCGCCTGCCGACGCGCGTGATCGTCGGCGAGATCGATCCCGCAACGCCCGTTGCCGCTTCGCAAGCAATCCACGACGCCATTCCTGGCTCGGATCTCGTCATCGTGCCGGGTGTCTCGCATATGCTGCACAATGAGGAGCCGGAGCTGTTCCATTCGCATGTCCTGCCGTTCCTCGACGCACACGCGGGAAAATAAGCGCAGGCAAATGATGCGCGCCGGACTGATTGCGCTGGCTCTTGTCCTGCTGCTAGCCGGCGCCGCAATTCTTCCAGCGCACGCGGACGACGCCCTGGCTGCCCGCGTGCGCGACGTTCTCGCGACGCATTGTGCCCTATGCCGCGATGCGAGCACAGGCGCGGCACCTGACCTCGCGACAATGGCGCGCGACCCGGGTCTCATCCGGCCCGGTAATCCCGATGGCTCTCCCGCGTACACCACGCTGCTGCGCCAGTTCGGGGCGAGCGGCCCGAGCCCAACTCCCGACGATCTTGGCGCCCTTCGCTCCTGGATCGAAAGCCTGCCCACTGAAGCCGCGACATGCCCCTCGGCAGCCTTCGTTCCGCGCCAACGCATCGAAGCCGAGCTCGCGCGCGTCGGGGCGAAGCTCAGAAAACCTGTCGCGGCACTGCGCGTTCTGAGCCTCGCTCATCTGGACCTCGGCTGCGCGACGCCGGAGCAGCGTGCCGAGTGGCGGCAGATGCTGGAGCTGGTTCTTGCCGCAGTGGCGGGCGTCAAACATCCGGTCGCAACGCACGTACTCGATGCGCAAGGCCATCATCTCGCCCTCGACATCCAGGACCTGGGCTGGGATGCTCACCGATGGCGTGCCGTCCTTGGCTTGAAGCCACAGGTTCGGCGCTCTGCAGATCCTCTCATTGTGCGGGCTGATCAGCTCGTCGCACACGTCCTGCAGAAAGCCGACCGCGAAATCGCGCGCGGGATCCTCGGTCCTGTGACCGCACCGGACAAGCTCGAGCGCAATGCCGAGCTGATGCTGCAGTTGGCGCGCCACCATCTCGCGCCACTCAACCTGCCTCGGGTTGCAGCCGAAATCGCCATGCGCCCGGACGCGCTCGCGCGCGTCCTCGAGCCAGCGGCCCGTGGTGAGCGCCACGTCTTGCGGCAATTGATCTACGGCACGGTCCCACGCCATGAGGTCGAGGAAAACTGGCCGCTCATCGCGCGTCTCGCCCGCGTCGTTCCGCCTGCACAAGCCGTGCCGCTTGTTTCAAAGGACGCCGCCCCGCCGGTCATCACATCCGCAACCCCGATCGAGCTCATCCTATATCCGGATCGAGCGCGCTACGCAGCCGGCGACGAGCTGAGGCTGTCGGTCCGCACGAATATCGATTGCCATCTGACGCTGATCAGCGTCGATGCCGCGGGTTTCGGCACCGTCATCTTCCCCAATGACTTCGCGACCAACAATCGTATCGCCGCGCAGGTTCGCGTCTCGATCCCCGCCGCGAACGCGCGCTATCGTTTCCGACTGAAGGACAAGGGCCGCGAGCGGATCGTCGCGCTCTGTACGAGAAGTGAGGGGAGCGTCGACGGCATCCGCCACGACTTCGAGCGACAGCGCTTCCAGGAGCTTGGTCCCTACGCCGCTTTTCTCGATGCCGCACTGAAGCGCTCGACGGTTCCCGAGAGCGAGCGCTCCGAGCGCGAGAAGCCAACGCACGTGCCGCAGAGCGAGATCTGGCGGACGGGCATCGTTATCGATGTGCGTTAGCTAAGCCTTCGCGACGAAGCTCTCGATCACGCGCTTCCGGTCGCCGCTGTCGAAGTCGATTGTGAGCTTGTTGCCATCGACCAATGTGACCGTACCGAGCCCGAACTTCTGGTGACGCACGCGATCGCCCTCCGCAAACGCGGAGACATGATCGGACGACGCAACAAGCTGCCCCTCGATCGTCTGTGGCGGCGGCCGCGCGGGGCGTGCGGCTTTCCACTGTTCCTGCGCCCGCTGCCAACCAGGCGTCGTATAGCTCGTCGCAAAGGGCGAGGGCGCATCGTCGAAGCGGCTCTTGCCATAAGGGTTGGCGCGGCCATAGCGCGGCTCGCTGCCCATGCCGGCGTAGACACCACCGAAGGGGCTCCGCGATTCGAGCACCTCGATGTGCGACTCGGGCAGATCGTCGATGAAGCGCGACGGGCTCGCCGACTGATAGAGCCCGCGATTGCGCCGGTTCTGGGCAAAGCTCACCTGGACGCGCCGCTTGCCGCGCGTGAGTCCGACATAAGCGAGGCGGCGCTCCTCCTCGAGGCCGGCGAGCCCGCTCTCGTCGAGCGAGCGCTGGTGCGGAAAGAGCCCTTCCTCCCAGCCCGGCAGGAAGACCGTCTCGAACTCGAGGCCCTTGGCGGCGTGCAGCGTCATCAGCGACACGCGATCGCCATCGTCGCCCTGCTCGGCGTCCATGACCAGCGCCACGTGCTCGAGGAACCCGCCAAGGGTCTCGAACTGGTGCATGAAGCGCACCAATTCCTTGAGGTTCTCGAGCCGCGACTGCGCCTGCGGGCTCTTGTCCGCCTGCCACATGGCCGTATAGCCACTCTCGTCGAGGATCAGCTCGGCAAGCTCGGTGTGCTTCACGCCCTCGGCTTGCCCGCGCCAGCGCAGAAACGCCGCAACCAGATCGCCGAGCGCGCGCCGCGCCTTGGGTTTCAGCTCGTCACTCTCGGCAAGCTGGCGCGCTGCCTCGAACATCGGGACACCGCCGGCACGCGCGACGTCGTGGATCTGCTTGATGGTTGCATCGCCGAGCCCGCGCTTCGGCACGTTGATGATGCGCTCGAACTTGAGATCGTTCGACGGATTGTGCGTGATTTCCAGATAGGCGATGGCGTCCTTGATTTCCTGGCGCTCGTAGAAGCGCGGACCGCCGATGACGCGGTAAGGAAGCCCCAGCGTGATGAAGCGATCCTCGAAGACGCGCATCTGGAAGGAAGCGCGCACGAGAATCGCCATCTCGTTGAGGCGATGGCCGCGCTTCATCAGGCGCTCGATCTCCTCGCCGATCGCGCGCGCCTCCTCCTCGTCGTCCCACACGCCGAGCAGCGAGACCTTCTCGCCGAGCTCGTCATCGGTGAAGAGCGTCTTGCCGAGGCGGCCGGTATTGTGCCGGATCAGCCCTGCGGCGGCTCCGAGGATGTGGCCTGTCGAGCGATAATTGCGCTCGAGCCGGATCACGACGGCACCGGGAAAATCCTTCTCGAAACGCAGGATGTTGTCGACCTCCGCCCCGCGCCAGCCGTAGATCGACTGGTCATCGTCGCCGACGCAGCAGAGGTTCGGCTGACCGCCCGGCACCTGCGCGATGAGCCGCAGCCACTGGTACTGGACGACGTTGGTGTCCTGATACTCGTCGACGAGGATGTAGCGGAAGCGGCGCTGATAGTCGGCGAGCACATCCGTGTGCTCACGGAAGAGCCGCAGCGTCTCGAGCAGCAGATCGCCGAAGTCGACGGCATTGAGCTCCTTCAGGCGCTGCTGGTAGGCCGCGTAGAGCCGCGCCCCGATGCCGGCGAAGACCTGCGAGTCGCCGGTGCTCACCTTGTCCGGCGTGAGCCCCTTGTTCTTCCAGTTGTCGATCATTCCGGCGAGCTGGCGCGCCGGCCAGCGGTCCTTGTCGAGGCCCTCGGCCTCGATGACCTGCTTGATGAGCCGGAGCTGGTCGTCCACGTCGAGGATCGTGAAGCCGTTCTTGAGACCGACGAGCTCGGCGTGCCGGCGCAGGATCTTCACGCCGATGGCGTGGAACGTGCCGAGCCACGGCATGCCCTCGACCGCACCGCCGATGAGCGTGCCGATGCGCTCCTTCATCTCGCGCGCGGCTTTGTTCGTGAAGGTGACGGCCAACACCTGCGAGGGGTACGCCCTGCGGCTCGCCAGAATGTGGGCAATGCGCGTCGTCAACACCCGCGTCTTGCCGACGCCGGCGCCGGCAAGCACCAGCACGGGCCCCTCGGTCGTCTCGACGGCCCGGCGCTGCTCTGGATTGAGGCCTGAAAGATAGGGCGCAGAAACCTGCGCCGCCGCGCGCTCGGAAATCGTGAGTCGTCCCACCGGTTCGGCCCCCGACGCAGCAGCGTCCGGCGCCTCGGGAAGGTCGAAGGGCGGCTCGTCGACATCCTCGGCCGACGGCCCACTCATTTTTACCTGATTCGCTGACATGACAGGGCCTTATAGCACGGGATCGGCGGCAACAATTCGGCGTTTGTTCCTCGCCCCGGAGAACCCTACCGGGCTGATAACACGGCTTTCTTTGCCGAGCGGCCCAGCGTACTGTTCCGGCGCAGCGAAGGACCGTCTACGGGGAGAGAAACACGTGCAGCTTCAAATGCGCGGGCGCAACGCGCTCATCACTGGCGCCAGCAAGGGGATCGGCCTCGCCATTTCCAGGGCATTTCTCGGCGCGGGCGCCAATGTCGCCATCGTCGCCCGAAACCAGGCGGGGCTTGATGCGGCCAAGCGCGAGCTCGAGACGGCTGGCTCGGGCAAGATCGTCACAATCACCGGCGACATGGGCAAGGCGGAAGACTGCGCGCGCGTCTTCGCGGCCGCCGAAAAGGCGCTCGGCTCCCTCGACGTGCTGGTCAACAATGCCGGCACCTCCAAGACAGGCCAATTCGAGACGATCACGGACGAAGTCTGGCAGGCCGACCTGGATCTCAAGCTGTTCGCCGCCATTCGTCTCTGCCGGCTCGCCTTTCCCGGCATGAAGGCGCGCGGATTCGGCCGCGTCATCAATGTCCTCAACACGAGCGCCAAGGCACCCGCGGCCGGCCGGGCGCCGACCGCCGTTTCCCGCGCCGCCGGCATGGCGCTGACCAAGGTGCTGGCTGGCGAGGGCGCGCCCCACAACGTGCTCGTCAATGCCGTGCTCGTCGGGCGCATCGAGAGCGACCAGTGGGTGCAGCGTCACGCCCAGGAGAACAAGGGGCGCAGCCTCGAGGCCTACTACGAGGACATGGGCAAGGACATTCCGATGAAGCGGGTCGGCACCGCGGAGGAGTTCGCCAACATGGTGCTGTTCCTCGCGTCGGACGCGGGCTCCTATATCACCGGCACCGCCATCAACATCGACGGCGGCGCCTGTCCGGTAGTCTGACATTGGCCGAGCCCAGAATGCACCTACCGGAGCACAGGTAATGCGTATCGAAGTTCGGTGGCTCGTGGCGGCCGCCGCCGTGGCGATGGCGGCCATGCCCGTCGCCGCGGCGGAGATTGGCGGCACGTCCACGATCACGGCGGTAACGGTCTTTTCTCGCGGTGCCGAGGTGACGCGCACGGCACAGCTCAAGATTCCGCAGGGCGAGCATCTGATCGTCTTCAAGGATCTCCCCGCGCAGGCCATCGACGGCTCGATCCGCATCGAGGGCCGCAGCACCGGCAAGCTCGACATGGGCTCCGTCGACACGCGCCGTGTCGAGATTCCGCATCTCGACCCGGTCGTCAGCAAGAGCGAGCGGCGCAAGCTCGAGGAGGCCATCGAGAAGCTGCAGGACGAGCGCGCGCTCGTTGCCGCGGAAATGGACGCCGCCGATGCCCAGAAGCGCTTCGTCGAAGGGCTTGTCGCGCTGCCGTCGCGCCCCGGCGCGAAGCCGGACGACAAGGCAGAGAAGGGAGAAGCGTGGGGCGATGTCTTCGTCCTGATCGGCAGCCGGCTCGCCGAGGCCGAGAAAGCACGCCTCGCGGCTGGCCTGAAAGTGCGCGAGTTCGACCGCCGCATCGCCGATCTCGAGCGCGCGCTCTCCGACCTTGCTCCGATCGAGGATGCGCGCACGGAAGTACGCGTCCACGTGACCGCCGCGGCAGCGCTCGAGGCCAATCTGCTGCTGCGCTACCAGGTCCCGTCCGCCTCCTGGCAGTCCCTCTATGATGCGCGCCTCAGCACGGGCGCACGGAATGTGGCGCCGAGCCTGACGCTCGTGCGCCGCGCCGCTGTCCAACAGCGTACGGGCGAGGATTGGCGGGATGTCGCGTTGACGCTTTCGACAGCGCGGCCGGCAAATGGTGCCTCGGCGCCAACCCTCGATGCCATTGCCGTGGACTTCATCCCCGACCTGCCGCAACCACGGCCGGTCGCAAGCGCACCGCCGCCGACGGCACTAGCCAGCAGGGCTCGTCGCGCCGATGGCGGCGCCCCCGCCGGCGAAGCCGCAGCCGCAGCCGCGGAGAAACTGCAGGATGAAGAAGTTGCTATGGGCGAACAGCGGGCAGGCGCCGAGATCTCCGCCTTCCAGGCCCGCTTCGACATCCCTGGCCGGGTGACAGTCTTCACCACCGGCGAGGTCAAGCGCGCCCTGATCGACGAGGCGAAGGTCGAGCCGAGCCTCCTCGCGCGCGCCGTGCCGCGCCTGCGAACCCAGGCCTATCTCTACGCCAAGCTCGCCGCGCCGAAGGCCGCGGCCTACCTTCCCGGCACGATCGCCCTCTTCCGCGACGGGACCTATGTCGGCACCGGCAAGCTGCCGCTGCTCGGGCCAGGACAGGAGCACGAAATCGGTTTCGGTGGGGACGATTCGGTCCGCATTCGCTATGCGACCGTCGAGGACAAGCGTGGGGAGACCGGCCTCATTTCTTCACAGCAGACCGATACGCGCGCCTTCCGCATCTCGATCAAGAACCTCCACGAGCGCGCCATTGCCGTCTCCGTGCTCGACAATATTCCGACCTCGCGGCAGCAGGACATCAAGGTGGAGCTGACCGGCAAGACGCCGCCGACGCGACGTGATGTCGATGAAAAGCGCGGGGTTTTGGCCTGGGAAGCGCAGCTCCAGCCCGACGAGGAGCGGCAGATCGAATTCGGTTATCGGGTGTCGTGGCCAGCAGGTAAGCGCGTTATGTACGGCCGCTGAAGTCTAAGCGCTGTGGCGCTTAGAGAACAAAGGGGCCGCTCACCAAAGAACGGCCCAAGTCTAGGGAGGAAACGCCCGAAGTGGGCAATAGCGACGATAGATCGTCATCGCAGCTACGATTTGACCATGCCAACACACTGCTGATTCGGCAATGTCAACACATCGAGAATATGCGGAAAGACGCATGTTGAAAAGCCTTGTGCGTCATACAGGCCACATATCCCGATACTGATCATTGATCAAAAAGCCACAACGATCCCTGCACTGCCCATCCCTCGCGAGACCACCTGTGACGCCCACTATGAAGCCGTCGACCACCTCATTTGCCGCCCTGCTCGAGACCGCGCACACGCTCGCTGACCTCTCCGGCGAGCTCATCCTCCGCCGCTTCCGCCGGCCGATCGCCGTCGAGGACAAGGGCAGCGCGCATGGTTTCGACCCCGTCACGGCCGCCGATCGCGACGCCGAGCGCGTGATCAGCCGCTACCTGCTGCGCCACCATCCCTCGCACGCGATTGTGGGCGAGGAGCACGGCAGTCGCGACGGCGACGGCACGAGCGGATACCGCTGGGTGATCGACCCCATCGACGGCACGAAGGCCTTCATCACAGGAAGCCCGCTCTGGGGCACCCTGATCGGGCTGCTCGACGGCGATACGCCACTGCTCGGCATGATGAACCAGCCATTCACCGGCGAGCGCATTTGGTCGAGCCGCACGGGCACCCACTGGCGCACGGCGGACGGGCGCACGCGCCGCGCCAAGACCCGCGCCTGCCCGAAGCTCGCGCAAGCCATCCTCACCACCACGAGCCCGGATCTGATCGGCGAGCAGGACCGCAGGAAGTTCTTTGAGGTCTCGGCGCGCGCGCGTCTCACCCGCTATGGCGGCGACTGCTACGGCTACTGCCTGCTCGCCGGCGGCTATACGGACGTCCTGATCGAGACGGGCCTCAAGCCGCACGACGTCGTGGCCCTGATCCCGATCATCGAGCGAGCCGGCGGTCGCATTACGACCTGGGAGGGCGAACCAGCGACGAACGGCGGCCGGATTCTCGCGGCCGGCGATCCGGCACTCCACGCGCAGGTTCTGAAGATTCTGAACGCCTGAGGCGGCGCCCAGCTCCTCTATGATGACCTCGCGACCGATGAATGCGTTTTCATCGGAGGGCCACCATTTCGCACGTCACCAGTGGTTCTATCCGCCCCACATAAGTGGAGCAGTGAAGGAGGAAGCCATGATCAAGAAATTCGCGCTCGGTGTGGCCGCTGCCGTCACCATCGCCCTCTCGGCGAGCGGCCCGGCAAACGCGCAGGTCTGCGCCAGGAACGTCGTCACTGCGGTCGGCAAGACCTCGCTCACGGCCATCGGTGCGCGCCTGAGCGCACGCAACACGTGGCGCACGACCGTCCGCCGGCAGCTCGGCCCGCGCTATGCCTCGGTGAGCCGCGCCCGCGGCGCCCGCGATATCTGCCGCAAGGTCGGCGCGCGGACCTCGTGCCGGTTCATCGCGCGTCCCTGCCGGGCTTAGCACCAAGCACCGGGCACCAAATAAAACGGGGCGCCGAAGAGCGCCCCGAATTCATTTGATCGATTGAGCGCGCCGCAGGACGCTGCCGAACCTCAGTTCAGCTTGCCCTTGAGATCACGGATCGAGCGGTTGACCAGATCGGCGCCGCCGTCGGTCTTGAGCTTGTCGCCGATCAGGCGCTCCGCCGCTGACATCGCGATATCGACTGCAGCAGCGCGAACTTCGCTGACAGCCTGCGCCTCGGCGCGCGCGATCTTGTCCTCGGCGAGCCGCGTGCGCCGCTCGAGCTGCTCCTTGAGGCTGCGCGCGCTCTCGGCCTTCATGGCTTCAGCCTCGCGCCGCGCCGTCTCGATGATCGCCCTGGCTTCCTCGTCAGCCGCCCGCTGCTTGCGCTGGTAATCTGCGAGCAGATCCTGCGCCTCCTCGCGTAGACGGCGCGCCTGATCCAGCTCCTTGCGCACGGCATCCGCGCGGTCGTCGAGCGACTTCGTGATCATCGAGGGCACGCCCATCTTCACGAGCACACCCACGAAGGCGAAGAACGCGATGGCGACCCAGAACTCAGGATTGAAGAACATAGCTGTCGCTTCCTTCGTATCCGGCCGCCTCAGCCCGCCCGCGCCTTGGCGAGCGCCTGGCGCACCTCGTCATCCGAGGCACCCTTGCCCGTCAGCAGCGAGACCACGTCCGCCGCCGTGCTCGCGGCAATCTCGTCGACGCTGGCGAGCGCCCGCGCCTTGGTCGCCGCGATCTGCTTCTCCGTCTCGGCAAGCTTCGCGTTGAGCTCGCCTTCGACGCGATGGCGCTCGGCGTCGGTCTCGGCCGCGAGCCGGTCCCGGGTCTCCTTGGCGAGGCCCTGCGCCTTGCCGCGGGCATCCGCGAGCGACTGCTCATAGGCCTTGAGCGCCGCGTCCGTCTCCGCCTTCAGGCGCGAAGCTTCGTCGAGATCGCGCTGGATGCGGTCGCGACGCTCCTCGATGACCTCGCCGATACGCGGCAGCGCAATCCGCGCCATCAGGAAATACAGCGCGCCGAAGGTCACGGCGAGCCAGAAGAGCTGCGAGGGGAAGGTGCGCGGGTCGAACGGCGGGAACACATCCGGCGCACCCGCGCTCGGAATGAACTCGCCGGTCGTCACTGCGACCGCCCCGAGAAGCAACATGGACATTGCGCCTTGCCCTAGGTTTGGCACCAGCCGATGCCGATGCCGGAATACGCGGTGCGGCGGCCGCGGCCGCCGCTTCTCAACCTGCCGCCGAAAGGATCGTCTGTATTAGACGACGAAGAGCAGCAGCAGCGCGATGAGCAGCGAGAAGATGCCGAGCGCTTCCGTCAGTGCGAAGCCGAGGAGCAGCGTGCCACGCTGGCCGTCAGCCGCCGACGGGTTGCGCAGCGCGCCCGAGAGGAACTGGCCGAACAGGTTGCCGAGACCGATGCCGGCGCCGGCCATGCCGAGGCACGCGATGCCCGCACCGATGAACTTTGCTGCCACTGGATCCATGATGATCTCCCTGGGTTGATCGACTGTGTAGGTTGATAGGGTCGATGCGATGAGCCGCCTAGTGGTGGGCTCCGTGCACCGCATCGTTGAGATAGACGCAGGTCAGCACCGCGAAGACGTAGGCCTGCAGCACCGCAACCAGCACCTCGAGTGCCGTCAGCGCGATGGCGAGCAGAAGCGGTAGCGGCGAAATGAGACCCCACACGCCCGCAGCCAGAAGCGAGCCGACAAAGCCCGCGAAGATCTTGAGCGCGATGTGCCCGGCGAGCATGTTCGCGAAGAGACGCACCGACAGGCTCAGCGGGCGCGAGAGGAACGAGATGACCTCGATCGGCACCATGAGCACCAGCAGCGGCGCCGGCACGTCCGGCACGAAGAGCTTGAGGAAGTGCGTGCCCTGCGTCGCGACGCCGTAAACGATGACAATGCCGATCACGAGCAGCGCCAGCGCCGCCGTGACGACGATGTGGCTCGTCACCGTGAACATGCCCGGCACCATGCCGAGCAGGTTGCAGACGAGCACGAAAATGAAGAGCGAGAAGACCAGCGGGAAGAACTTCATCCCCTCGTGGCCGACGTTGTCGCGCACCGTATTCGCGACGAACTCGTAGAACACCTCGGCGACCGACTGCATCCGCGTCGGCACGAGCGAGCGCCCGCGCATCGACATGATGAGGAAGGCGGAAATCAGCCCCACCGCGATGACCATGAACAGCGCGGAATTCGTGAAGGACGTATCGAAACCGAAGAGCCTCAGCGGAACGAGGCTTTTGATCTCGAACTGTGCAATCGGACTATGTACCCCGTCAGCGCCAGCAGCCACGTGCCCCTGCCCCTTACCTGTTCTCGTCCTCGTCGTCGTCCCTGACGGACGGCGCCGGCGGCGTCTTCTCGCGCATCGCGACCCTGATGACGTTCAGGATGCCCGCGGCAGCGCCCAGCAAAAAGAACAGGACGAACATGACCGGCTTCTGAGTGCCGAGCCATGCGTCCAGATACCAACCGATCAGACCGCCGGCCACGATGCCGCCGATCAGCTCAGCAGAAGCACGCAATGCGCGTCCCGCGGTCGCCGGGCGTTTCGGCCGTTGAACCGCTTCGCGCTCGCGCTTGACCTCGTCCAGGCGCTGGCCAATCGCTTCCGATCGCCGTCTCAGAGCCTCACGCTCCTCCGGCGAGATCTCGCCGCGGGGATCGGGTTGCTTGCTGCCGTCGACCGACATTTTGGCTGCCTCGACGCGCTCCGAGGATCGGAGCACGGCCGCTTCCAGCTGCGCGGGGGACCATAGATAGGCCCCAGGGGGGTGTCAAGAAAGCGTGATGGCCCTCTGGTGGCCGCAAAGGCGGCGAAAGCGCGCAGGGCCGGCCAGCGCTCGCGGACGCATCGATGAGGCCTGCAAAAATTTCTCTTTTTCCCTGTCGGCTCGGCCAGTCCAGCCTCGTCCTATGACCAGCAAGGTCATTGTCCGCCGCATCACCTGCCAGGCAAACGACCTGCAAGCGTCATCGCAGGGGATTTCCGATGAAACGTTCTGTGCTGAGCACCCTTTATGCCGCTGCCGCGGCGCTCGTTCTCACCTCACCCACCCATGCCCAGGAGCCCACCGTGAGCAAGACCGCTGCCGCGCCCGCGCGCATCGAGGCCGGCCACGTCGAAGCCGGTGGCATCCGCTACTACTACGAGATCCACGGCTCCGGCGAGCCGCTGCTCCTCCTTCATGGCGGCCTCGGCTCCGCCGGCATGTTCGCCCCGATCCTGCCGATGCTCGCCGAGAAGCGGCGGGTGATCGGCGTCGACCTCCACGGCCACGGCCGCACGGAGCTCGGCAATCGCCCGATCGAGCTCGACGCCATGGGCCGCGACATGGCGACGATCCTGGACAGCCTCGGCATCAAGCAGGCCGACGTGCTCGGCTATTCCATGGGCGGCGGCGTCGGCTTCCAGCTTGCCCTCCAGCACCCGCACAAAGTACGCCGCCTCGTCCTGGCTTCAGGTCTCATGGCCCGCGACGGCTTCTATCCCGAGATCCTCGCCCAGCAGGCTCATCTCGGCGCGGAGATGGCGGCGATGATGAAGGACACGCCGATGTACCAGTCCTACGTGGCGATCGCGCCGAAGCCGGAGGATTTCCCGCGCCTCGTCGAGGCCATGGGCGTGCTGATCAAGAAGCCCTTCGACTGGTCCGCGGAGGTGCCCAAGCTCAAGATGCCCGTGATGCTCGTCTATGGCGACGGCGACATGTTCCGGCCCGAGCACATCGTGAAGTTCTATCAGCTTCTCGGGGGTGGCCTGCGCGATGCCGGCTGGCAGCGCGAGACCATGCCGCAGAACCGCCTCGCGATCCTGCCGAACGTTACGCACTACGATCTTTTCATGAGCCCCGAGCTGCCGCGCACCGTGCTGCCGTTCTTCGACGGCTACGGCAAGGCTCAGAGCTGGGCGGAGGAAGTTAAGGGGAAGAAGTGAAGATCACGACTTAAGCTTCTGGACCCACCGTCCTCGCGACGGCGGGCCCCCGTTCAAACCGAGCGCGTGATACCGCCGTCGACGCGGATGTTCTGGCCGGTGATGTAGCCTGCGCCCTCGGAGGCCAGAAACGAGATGGTCGCCGCGATCTCTGAGCTGTGGCCATAGCGCCCCATGGGAATGCGCTTGCGGAACTCCTCCTTCTCCGGGAGGCTGTCGATGAAGCCCGGCAGCACATTGTTCATGCGCACGTTGTCCGCAGCATACTTGTCGGCAAAGAGCTTCGTATAGGCCGCAAGCCCCGAGCGAAACACGCCCGACGTCGGGAACACCGGGTCGGGCTCGAAAGTCGCAAAGGTCGAGATATTGATGATCGAGCCCGCGCGCTGCTTCTGCATGATCGGCGCGATCAGCCGCGTCGGCCGGATGACATTCATCAGATAGACGTCGAGCCCGCGGTGCCAGTCCTCGTCGGTCAGATCGAGGATCGGGCCGCGCGGGCCGTGACCGCCGCTGTTCACCAGCACGTCGATGCGCCCCCAACGGGCCATCACCGCATCGACCAGCCGCTTGAGGTCATCGTTCGACTGGTTCGAGCCCGTAATACCGATGCCGCCAAGCTCCTTCGCCAGCGCTTCGCCTTTGCCCGACGAGGACAGAATGCCGATCTGGAAGCCGTCCGCTGCGAGCCGGCGCGCGGCACCCGCGCCCATGCCGCTACCGCCGGCGGTGACGACCGCCACTTTTGTCTCAGCCATGGAATGTCCTTTGCTTGTCGAAAGCCGGTCCTACTTCGCGGCAGCCTCATAGTCGCCCGAGAGGAACAGCCGATAGGCCGGATTGTCGGTCTCGTCCCAATAGGGATAGCCGAGCGCGTCGAGCCGCTCCTTGAGCTGGTCGCGCGCGCCCGGCGCCACCTGGATGCCGGCCAGAATGCGCCCGTAGTCCGCGCCGTGATTGCGGTAGTGGAAGAGCGAGATGTTCCACTCCGGCGCCAGGCTTTCGAGGAAGGTCAGCAGCGCCCCCGGCCGCTCGGGAAACTGAAAGCGATAGATCAGCTCGTCGGTCAGGCCCGGCGCGCGCCCGCCCACCATGTAGCGCACGTGCTCCTTGGCCATTTCGTTCTCACTCAAGTCGAGGACGGGATAGCCCTCGGACTTGAGGCGCGCGATGAGCTCGTTCTTCTCGGCCTCACCGCGATTGAGCGCGATACCGGCAAAGATCTGCGCGGGCGTGGACGCATCCGCATAGCGGTAATTGAATTCGGTGATGCCACGGCCCTGAAGCGTGCGAATGAAGCCGCGGTAGGCACCGGGCCGCTCGGGTAGCGTCACGGCCAGCAATGCCTCGCGGTGCTCGCCGACCTCGGCGCGGTCCGCGATCGTGCGCAGGCGATCGAAGTTCAGGTTCGCCCCGCTGTTTATGGCAATGAGGCTGCCGGTGTCGGCGCCCTTGCGCTCGGCATAGATCTTGAGGCCCGCAAGGCTCAGCGCGCCCGAGGGCTCGGCGACCGCGCGCGTATCGTCGAAGATATCCTTGATGGCGGCGCACATGCCGTCGATGTCGACGGTGATGATCTCGTCGAGCAGCTCGCGGCAGAGGCGGAAGGTCTCCTCGCCCGTGCGCCGCACGGCAACGCCGTCCGCGAAGAGATCCACCTGGTTCAGCGTCACGATCTGGTCCTGCGTGATCGCCGCCGCCATGCTCGCCGCGCCAACGGGCTCGACGCCGATGACCTTCGTCGTCGGGCTCAGGAACTTCACGAACGCCGCAATGCCGGACGCGAGGCCGCCGCCGCCGATCGGCACGAAGATCGCTTCGATGCGATCAGGATGCTGGCGCAGCACTTCGAGGCCGACCGTGCCCTGGCCCGCGATCACATCGGGATCGTCGAAGGGATGGACGAACGTCAGGCCCTCGGCTTTTTCCAGCTCACGCGCCTTGGCATAGGCTTCGTCGAAGGCATCGCCGTGCAGGACCGCATTGCCACCCAGCCGGCGCACGGACTCGACCTTGATGGCAGGCGTGGTCAACGGCATGACGATCGTCGCCTTGATGCCGAGCTTCTTGGCTGCCAGCGCGACGCCCTGCGCGTGGTTGCCGGCCGATGCGCAGATCACGCCGCGCCGCCGGGCCTCCTCTGGGAGCAGCACGACCTTGTTGTAGGCGCCGCGAATCTTGAAGGAGAAGACGGGCTGCAGGTCCTCGCGCTTCAGCAGGACGCTGCGGCCGAGGCGCTCGGAGAGGCGCGGCATCGCATCGAGGGCGGTCTCCTCGGCGACGTCATAGACGCGCGCGGTGAGGATGGCTTGAGCATAGTCGCTCAGCGATCGGGCTTGGGACATGGTGCGTTCGGCTCGGTTCGGTGGGCGCGGGAGGCACCCAGGTCATGACGCGAGCTTATAGGGCGGATGGAGGCGGAGGGGTATGGGTATTGAGCTTGGAGTAGGGATTGAGCTTATCTGGGATGGTGCATGAGTACAAGATTGGACAAATATTCCAGAATGGAATAATATTGGACATCACTCAATATCCAAGTAGTCGGGAGTGAGCCATGCCAACGACCATCGCCAAAACTACCAAGCGTGATCGGCTTCCAGGCCGGGGTATTCACGACAACACACTTGCCATAGGCATGCGGGCTTTTTTCCAGATCGCAGAAAAGTGGAAACTCTCCAACGAAGAAGCCATGGCGCTGTTGGGTCATCCAAGCAGGTCGACGTTCCACAACTGGAAGAGTGGGAATGTGAGCCATATGGCACACAGCTTCGATCTGGCGAGCCGTATCAGTTACATACTCGGCATCTTCAAAGCCCTGGAAATCCTTTATCAACGCCCCGAAATGGCTGATGAGTGGGTACGGCGGCCAAACAAGGCATTTGGTGACCAATCCGCTCTGGATCGCATGTGCGCCGGGCATATGGTCGATCTAGCCAGCGTGCGGAACTACCTGGACAGCGTCAGAGGCGGCTGGTGACGTGGCGAGGCACCCCGACCTCTTCATTGATCCCAAGATCGTCGAAGGCATTCCATCGCGCCGCGTTCGCTGGAAATCTGCATTCCGGCTGGTACCGTCACGATTTCCGCCCATAGATGTTTTCGAGCGCATTGCCGACCCGGAAGACTGGCAACTTCTTTATGAGCTCGAAGGGATGACAAACCCTCGGCTGCGGCAACAGGCCGGCGAAATCAGCCTTGTTCCGCCGGGAAGAAGAGTAACCGGCCCGGGCGCTACCGTTGTGATGGCCCCGTTTACACACGCCAGCCCGGATCGGCCGTCACGTTTCTCTGCGGGCGCATATGGCCTCTATTACGCTGGAATGAGATTCGAAACCGCGCTCAGAGAAGTCGCGTTTCATATGGGGCAGTTCTATGGAGCAACGGGTGACGGCCCGCACGACGAAGCCTACCGGACTTACCAAGGCGCGATCGACAGCATCCTGCATGATCTACGGAAAGGAGACTTTCAGCGCTTCCTGGATCCGACGAGCTACGGCCCGTCACAAGAACTCGGGAGGCAGCTCCGCGATGCCGGCAGCAACGGCATTGTCTATCCGAGCGTCCGCCATGCGCGGGGCCAGTGCGTCGGCGCGTTCTGGCCGGATGTGGTCGGCATTCCCATCCAAACGAAACACATCATGCTCAAGTGGGATGGTGAAAGAGTGAGCGCTTGGTTCGATTACGAGACCGAGAAGTGGAAGAAGCTCTAAGGTCGCGCTTAAACGGAGCGTAGCCTGGGGGCCCCTGCGCACAAAGGCAGCCGTGGTGCCCCACGGCTGCCTTTGTGGTTGGTCGCGCCTACTACCTCAACTGCACCCACTCGTGCTTCCGCACGTGTCGCACTTGAGGCAGGTCCCGTTCCGAACGAGCGTGAAGTTTCCGCACTCGCGGCAGTCCTCACCCTCGTAGCCCTTGAGACGCGCCTCCGTGCGCCGGTCGGCTGCAGACACCATCTCGGTCTCCATCTTGAGCGCGAGCGAACCTTCCGTGACATGCGTCACCGTCTCGACCGTGCGCTGCTGATAGAGCGCCGTCGCCGTGTTCCCCGCGAACGCTGTTGCCACGTCCTTCTGCAGAGTGCCGACCGCCGTCGCCGGCGCGCTGCGGCTGATCGTCGTGACATTCGGCACAGGCACGCCGCGCAGCAGGCCCTTGCTGACGAAGCGCGCGGGCGGCGGAGCAATCGGCGCCTCGGCTTCATCCTCCAGCGCCTCATCCGAAGCGCCGAGCCCCGTCGCGCCGACGATCTGCGTCGGATCGACGTGCGCGAGGTCGTGCCGCTCGAGGTACGACACGGCGAGCTCGCGGAAGATGTAGTCGAGGATCGAGGTTGCGTTCTTGATGGCCTCATTGCCCTGCACGAGACCGGCCGGCTCGAAGCGCGTGAACGTGAAGGCATCCACGTACTCGTCGAGCGGCACGCCGTACTGCAGGCCGAGCGAGATCGCGATGGCGAAGTTGTTCATCAAGCTGCGGAAGGCGGCGCCCTCCTTGTGCATGTCGATGAAGATCTCGCCGAGGCGGCCATCGTTGTATTCGCCCGTCCGGAGGTACACCTTGTGCCCGCCGACCGAGGCTTTCTGCGTGTAGCCCTTGCGGCGGCCAGGCAGCTTCTCGCGATCGCGGGCACGCTCGATGATCCGCTCGACAATGCGCTCGGCCGCGACCGCCGCGCGCTGCTGCGCGGGACGATCCGAAGCCAGCTCCGCCGCCACTTCCTCGGCCTCGTCGGGATCATCGGCGAGGATCTGCGAGTTCAGCGGCTGCGAGAGCTTGGAGCCATCGCGATAGAGCGCGTTGGCCTTGAGCGCGAGCTTCCATGACAGGCGATAGGAGCTCTTGCAGTCGTCGACCGTCGCGTCGTTCGGCATGTTGATGGTCTTCGAGATCGCGCCCGAGATGAAGGGCTGGCTCGCCGCCATCATGCGGATGTGGCTCTCGACCGACAGGAAGCGCTTGCCGATGCGGCCGCACGGATTGGCGCAGTCGAACACCGGCAGATGCTCAGCCTTGAGGTAGGGCGCACCCTCGACCGTCATGGTGCCGCAGACGTGGTTGTTCGCGGCCTCGATGTCCTTCTTCGTGTAGCCGAGGAAGGCGAGCAGGTCGAAGGTCGGCTCGAGCAGCTTCTCGGCCGGCACCTTGAGCGAGGTCTTGAGGAAGTCCTCGCCGAGCGTGAAACGGTTGAAGGCGAACTTGATGTCGAAGGCGGTCTTCAGCGCGCCTTCGAGCGTCGCCAGTGCCTCGTCCGTGAAGCCCTTCGTGCGCAGCGTCGTGTGGTTGATGCCCGGCGACTGCTTGAGCGAGCCGTGGCCGACGGCATACGCCTCGATCTCCGCGATCTCCGCCTCGCGATAGCCGAGCGTGCGCAGTGCCTGCGGGACGGACTGGTTGATGATCTTGAAGTAGCCGCCGCCGGCGAGCTTCTTGAACTTCACGAGTGCGAAGTCCGGCTCGATACCCGTCGTATCGCAATCCATGACGAGGCCGATCGTGCCCGTCGGCGCGACCACCGTCGCCTGCGCATTGCGATAGCCGTGCTGCTCGCCAAGCTCGAGCGCGCGATCCCAGGCGCGGCGCGCCGCCGCCGAGAGAGCCGTATCCTTGAGCGCGGCATGATCGAGCGGCACCGGATCCGTGCTGATCTGCTCGTAGCCGCCCGCCGCACCGTGCGCCGCGCGGCGATGGTTGCGGATGACGCGCAGCATGTCGCCCGCGTTCGGCCCGAAGCCGGGGAAGGGCCCGAGCTCCGATGCCATCTCGGCGCTCGTCGCATAGGCGACGCCCGTCATGACGGCCGAGATCGCACCACAGATCGCGCGGCCTTCGGCGCTGTCATAGGGAATGCCCGCCGCCATGAGCAGGCCGCCGATGTTGGCGAAGCCGAGGCCGAGCGTGCGGTAGCGATAGGAGAGCTCCGCGATCTGGCGCGAGGGAAACTGCGCCATCATGACCGAGATCTCGAGCACGATCGTCCAGAGGCGGCAGCAATGCTCGTAGGCCGCGACGTCGAACGAGCCGTCCTCCTTGCGGAAGCGGATGAGGTTCAACGAGGCGAGATTGCACGCCGTATCGTCGAGGAACATGTACTCCGAGCACGGGTTCGACGCGCGGATCGGGCCGGACTTCGGGCACGTGTGCCAGTCGTTGATGGTCGTGTGGTACTGGATGCCGGGATCCGCCGACGCCCATGCCGCATAGCCGATCTTTTCCCAAAGCTCGCGGGCCTTGACCGTCTTCATGGTCTTCTTCGAGAGGCGCGCCGTCAGCGCCCAGTCTTTGTCGTCCTCCACGGCCTTGAGGAACTCGTCCGTCACGCGGACGGAATTGTTCGAGTTCTGGCCGGAAACCGTGAGATAGGCCTCGGAATCCCAATCGGTGTCGTAGGTCGCGAAGTCGAGGTCCTTGTAGCCCTGCCGCGCGAACTGGATGACGCGCAGGATGTAGTTCTGGGGCACGGAATCGCGCTTCGCGTCGCGGATCGCGCGCTTGAGTGCGGGGTTCTTCTGCGGATCGAAGCAGCGCTCTTCAAGTTCGCCCGCCTCCGGCGTGACGCCATCCGCCCCGCAGTTCACGCAGGCGGCCATCACGGCCTTCAGGCGCTTCTGGCAGATCTTGGAGCCGGTCACGAGCGCCGCGACCTTCTGCTCTTCCTGCACCTTCCAGTCGATGTAGGCCTCGATATCGGGGTGATCGACGTCGACGACGACCATCTTGGCCGCGCGGCGCGTCGTGCCGCCGGACTTGATGGCGCCGGCCGCGCGATCACCGATCTTGAGGAAGCTCATGAGGCCGGAGGACTTGCCGCCGCCCGACAGGCGCTCGCTCTCGGCGCGCAGCAGCGAGAAGTTCGAGCCCGTGCCCGAGCCGTACTTGAAGAGGCGCGCCTCGCGCACCCAGAGGTCCATGATGCCGTTCTCGTTGACGAGATCGTCCTCGACGGACTGGATGAAGCAGGCGTGCGGCTGCGGGTGCTCGTAGGCCGAGGTCGACTGCGTGAGCCGGCCCGTCTGCCAGTCGACATAGAAGTGACCCTGGCCGGGGCCGTCGATGCCGTAGGCCCAGTGCAGGCCGGTGTTGAACCACTGCGGGCTGTTCGGCGCACCCATCTGGTTCGCCAGCATGTAGCAGTGCTCGTCGAAGAAGGCGCGCGCATCCTCCTCGGTCGTGAAGTAGCCGCCCTTCCAGCCCCAATACGTCCAGGTGCCGGCAAGGCGCTCGAAGACCTGGCGGGCGTCGGTCTCGCCGCTCGTGCGCTCATTCTCGGGAAGGTCGGCCAGCGCGCGCTCGTCGGGCACGGAGCGCCACAGCCACGAGGGGACGCTGCTCTCCTCGACCTTGCGCAGCTTCTTCGGCACGCCGGCCTTGCGGAAATACTTCTGCGCCAGGATGTCGGCGGCGACCTGGCTCCAGTGCTCGGGCACGCTGAATTCTGCGAGACGGAAGACGACGGAGCCGTCGGGGTTCTTGATCTCGGAGGTCGCCTTGCGGAAGGCAATGCGATCGTAGGGTGACTTACCGGCTTCCGTGAAGGCGCGTGCGATTTTCATGTGCCCTGCTGCTCGTTCATGGGCACTGCCGTTGAGGCCGACGAGGGTACGCGCCACAAAACCCTGTAGCGTCTCGTCAGTGCGATTGATTCTGTTGTCCCTCGGTCCGAGCCATGCCCCCACGGCTGGACGGTCCCACGCAATTGAACGCAACAGGCACAAGGACGCTCACCGCTGCAAGTCATCGACTCGCGCGCTCTTCACGCCCACAGTTTGGAAACTCTTCCGAACCCTCGCAGAACGCGAGGCCCCCTCATTTCCCCCGCCAACGGGGCCCGCATCCGAGCGCCGCATCGGCTGTCATCAATGTCGGTGATTCGAGGGCATTCGTCACGATCTATTGGGGTTGCTGATGCGTCCCGCCACTAGATCTAGTCGGTCTGTACATCTGGTGGAGAAACTGTGTGCCAGTCATTTGACGCCAAATCCGCGGCCCGCAAGACCCACAAGAATTGAACGTCCCGAATATTGCCGGACCCCTTCAATTTACGGCGGATTTGCGGCACCACGCCCCGACCGAGACGTGAACGCGGAACAGTCAGCGTGCTTGTCAAGCCCGTTCAGAAGGCAGCGTGGAGAGTGCTCCAAGGGCTGCTTTCGACCTACTAGAGGCTGCCTCCGCCCACACATCTACGGGGCACTCTGTGGCGAGGCTGCATCAGAGGAGAGGACCGGCGGGAGGGGCCCTCGCGCAACCTTTGAACGGCAGCACGAGGGCCTTCTCAACCCACGGACACTACCGCCCGGCTTCGGCGCGCTGTGAGTCGCGCTTCGCCTGGGCGTCCTTCACGAACTGGGAGACCCGCCCGATCTCCATTGGATGGAGCAGACGTTCGGGCTTCTGGTTCTCGATGCTGTGCATGCCCTTGGAAGCCGTGCGGTAGCTCGGGCCGCTGTGGCCCTTGCCGGAAGCCCGCTTGAGTTGCAGTGCCCTTTTGGCAATGCGGACCTGCTCGGGCACGGCCGACAGGCGCTCCCGACGCTCCTTCTCGTTATTCAGGCGCTTGAGCGCGCCGGCCAGCACCGCTTCCTTGTGCTTGGTGCCGGCATTTTCCCTGGCCGGCGCCGCGCCGGGACGTCCGGCCTTGCCACGCATCTCGCGGCGCTGGCGATTGGCGACGTCGCGGGCCCGCTTGCGCCTTTCGCGCACCTGCTTGATGAGGTCGCGAAGCTCCGCCTCGGAGAGATCCAGGATGAGTGGGATGTGCGTTTTCACCACCATCTCCAGCTCGTCATTGCTCAGCGCGCGCACCTCGTCGCGCATGCGGATGGCCATGCTCTCCTCCTCCCTGTTCCCCTTGCTCGGGGCACCGTTTGCTCCATCTCAAGAGGGCGCTTTGCCCTTAGTAGTATGTGTGACCCGAGTACGGAGCTTTCAACCGCGACGGGCCCGCCAGAGCAGGAGAATGGCCAGCAACTCTTTCGCTGCACGCCCCTTTTCCGGCGGCCGATTAACCCCATATGAACGGGGCGGCGCCGAACCTGGGCCGCACTCATTCTTTCGATGACGGCGCTTTCGACCGGGCCCAAAGGGGGCGGCGAGGGCGCGCCGAGGAGGACCAATGAACTTCGACATCTACACCGACCGCGCCAAGGGCTTTGTTCAGGCTGCACAGGCACTTGCGCTGCGTGAAGGACATCAGCAGTTCAGCCCCGAGCACCTTCTGAAGGTGCTTCTCGACGACGACCAGGGTCTGGCGTCCGGGCTTATCGAACAGGCCGGCGGACAGCCCCGCGCTGCCCTTCAGGCCGTCGAGCGCGCCCTTGCCCAGCGCCCCAAGGTTTCCGGCGGCGGCGCAGGCCAGCTCTATCTGGCCCCGGAGCTCGCCCGCATCTTCGACCAGGCCGAGAAGATCGCCGAGAAGGCCGGCGACAAGTACGTGACCGCCGAGCGGCTGCTGCTCGCCATCCTCGTCGAGGGCTCGAGCCAAGCCGCTAAGTTCCTCAAGGATGCCGGCGTCACGGCGCAGTCCCTCAATGCCGCGATCAACGATATCCGCAAGGGCCGCACGGCCGACACGGCGTCCGCCGAGGAGGGCTATGACGCGCTGAAGCGCTACGCCCGCGACCTCACGGCCGCCGCTGCCGAGGGTAAGATCGATCCGGTGATCGGCCGCGACGAGGAAATCCGCCGCACCATCCAGGTGCTCTCGCGCCGGACCAAGAACAATCCCGTGCTCATCGGCGAGCCGGGCGTCGGCAAGACCGCGATCGCGGAAGGCCTCGCCCAGCGCATTATCAAAGGCGACGTCCCCGAAAGCCTCAAGGACAAGAAGCTGCTCGCGCTCGACATGGGAGCGCTCATCGCGGGCGCCAAGTACCGCGGCGAGTTCGAGGAGCGTTTGAAGTCCGTGCTGCAGGAGGTGACCGCCTCGAACGGTGGCATCATCCTCTTCATCGACGAGCTGCACACGATCGTCGGTGCCGGCAAGACCGAAGGCTCGATGGATGCCGGCAACCTGCTGAAGCCGGCCCTCGCCCGCGGCGAGCTGCACTGCGTCGGCGCGACCACGCTCGACGAGTACAGGAAACATATCGAGAAGGACGCCGCACTCGCGCGGCGCTTCCAGCCCGTCTTCATCAGCGAGCCGACGGTCGAGGACACGATCTCGATCCTGCGCGGCCTCAAAGAGAAGTACGAGATGCACCATGGCGTGCGCATCACCGATAGCGCGATCGTCGCTGCGGCCACGCTCTCGAACCGCTACATCACCGACCGCTTCCTCCCCGACAAGGCCATCGACCTCATCGACGAGGCGAGCGCGCGGCTGAAAATGCAGATCGACTCCAAGCCCGAGGAGCTCGACGCCATCGACCGCGATCTCATGCAGATGAAGATCGAGCGCGAGGCCCTGCGCAAGGAGACGGACGCAGCGTCCAAGGACCGGCTCGCCAAGCTCGACAAGTCGATTGCCGATCTGGAAGAGCAATCGGCAGAGCTCACGCGCCGCTGGGAAAACGAGAAGGCCAAGCTCGGATCGGCCCAGAAGGTCAAGGAAGAGCTGGAGCAGCGCCGCGTCGAGCTGGAGCAGGCGGTCCGCAGGAGCGACTACGCGCGCGCCGGCGAGCTGCAGCACGCCATCATTCCGAAGCTCGCCCAGCAGTTGAAGGAGCTGGAGAGCAGGGAAGGCGCGGATCCCGGCCAGCTCATGGTCGAGGAGGCCGTTACACCGGATCAGATCGCGAGCGTCGTCTCGCGCTGGACGGGCGTGCCCGTCGACAAGATGCTCGAAGGCGAGAAGGATAAGCTGCTCCGCATGGAGGAAGCCATCGGCAAGCGCGTCATCGGTCAGGAGGAGGCCGTTGCGGCCGTCTCGACGGCGGTGCGCCGTGCGCGTGCCGGCTTGCAGGATCCGAACCGGCCGATCGGCTCGTTCATGTTCCTCGGCCCGACCGGCGTCGGCAAGACCGAGCTGACCAAGGCGCTCGCCGCCTTCCTGTTCGACGACGAGCAGGCCATGGTGCGCATCGACATGTCCGAGTACATGGAGAAGCACTCCGTTGCCCGCCTCATCGGCGCGCCTCCGGGCTATGTCGGCTACGAGGAGGGTGGCGCGCTGACCGAGGCCGTGCGCCGGCGCCCCTATCAGGTCATTCTCTTCGACGAGATCGAGAAGGCGCACCCTGATGTGTTCAACGTGCTCCTGCAGGTGCTCGATGACGGCCGCCTGACCGATGGCCAGGGCCGCACCGTGGACTTCAAGAACACGCTGATCATCATGACGTCGAACATCGGCGCCGAGTACCTCGTCTCCCAGAAGGAGGGCGAGGACAGCGACATGGTGCGCGAGTACGTCATGGCCGAGGTGAAGCTGAAGTTCCGGCCGGAGTTCCTGAACCGGATCGACGAGATCATCCTGTTCCATCGCCTCAAGCGCGAGCAGATGGGCAAGATCGTCGATATCCAGCTCGGACGCCTGTCGAAGCTGCTCGCCGATCGCAACATCACGATCGACCTCGACGACAGCGCGCGGACGTGGCTCGCCAACCGCGGCTATGAGCCGGCTTATGGCGCGCGACCGCTGAAGCGGGTGATCCAGAAGTACGTTCAGGATCCGCTCGCCGAGGCGATCCTCGCAGGCCGCGTCAAGGATGGCGAGATCGTCTCGCTCACCGTCCGCAATGGCGACCTCGTGCTGATCGACGCAGCACAGCGGAAGGCGGCGTAGCCAACTACTGAGATAGCGCCACCTATCGCGCTGACCATCTGCCAGCCCCTATCCCTCTCACCTCGGAGGGATAGGGGCTTTTGTTTTTGGTTCCGGCACTGCGATGAGCGAACCCAAAACTGCGAATGGCGATCTCAGATTTCCGTCTGTCCCTGCAATGTGATTGCGGAACGGAAGCGGGCGCTGGACAGGAAAGAAGGCGACTGCAAGACTGTCCCGGCGTCAAAATAAAAAACCAAACGGAGGAAACAGTGGACATAAATCGTCGTCACTTGGCGTTATCCGCTCTTGCTGCCGGCCTCCTGGGCGCTGCCCCAGCCTTCGCAGCTTCGGCAGATGAGGATGAAGTCGCAAAGAACTTAGAGGCCTTCCGCGCAGCGCAGTTCGCCGCCGACGCCAAAGCGCTTGATGCGCTCTGCGCGGCAGAGCTCAGCTACAGTCATTCCAGCGGCGCCGTCGAGGACAAGGCGACCTTCATCGCCAATGCCACGAGCGGGAAATCGAAAATGCTGTCGCTGGAATACAAGGACCGTTCGATTCGAGTCGTAGGCCCCGCGGCGATCGTACGGTTCCACTGGATGCACGAAAGTGAAGCGGTCGCCGACGGCAAGAAGAGCTCCGCCAATCTGCACATCCTGATGAACTGGCAAAAGCAGGGTGCAGACTGGAAGCTTCTCTCTCGCGCAGCAACGAAACTCTGATCGCGTGCAATAGGCCAGTCCGCGCCCAACCCACGCCCGCAATCCTGCGGGCGCGGCTGGCCTGTCCCTATCTTCGAAGCATCGCAACGCCAACTTTTCCGTGGTCGCCTATGCCACTAGCTGGACGCTGCGCTGGCTTTGCGGTTGCGTTTCTCCGCCTTGGCAGCGCGTCGCAAGGCATTGGATGCCTTGCGTTGTGCCGCTTGGATGCGCTTACGACGTGAGTTTGTCATCTTGGGCACAGGCATATTCTCCGTTGGATCGACCAGTAGGAAATGATCGCCGGATGCTGCCAAGCAAATGCCAACGAGTAAAGCCCAATTCCGAGAACCTCGGACACCAAGGTCAGGTTGACCTAGATCCGAGATGCTTCGAAGCAAACCGAGCCATGAGAAGCGCGCGTCTCCAGTTGAAGAAGCGGGGCACGCGCCGGCAGTAACTCCGGTACGGAGCGCCATATACGCCTTCGAGCCACGATTCCTCGCAGAGCACCATCAGCACGTAGACAGCCATCATGGCCGCACACAACAGAAACGTCGCGCCGCCATCCGCCGCAAGCGCTAGACAGCCGTAGACGACGATCAGCATGGCGTTCTGCGGGTTGCGGCTCCAGCGGTAGATGCCGCCGGTGACGAGCCCGTCTCGGGCGCCATAGCTATTGTCCCGGCCGAGCACGCGGAAGGCGTAGATGAACAGCGCTGTGGAGGTCACAAGCGCTGCAAACGCGGCGGTGCGTAGCCAGATGGGCAGGCCAAGGTAGCCCGCCCGATCGAGCACAGCCACGACGAAGCAAAGTACGTTGAGGCTTCGGAAGAGCGGCCAGAACACGTAGCTCTGCCACGTACCCGGCCCTGGCGTCGGCCAAATGCGGAAGGTGCTAGCGAGCAGCGTCAGCAGGAGCAGGCAGAGCAACATACCTGCCACCGCCAATCCGATCACAAGCACTGCCGTCGACATGTATCTTGTATTCTCGCTTCGCCTCACCCCATCTTCGACACGTGCAGCGCGGGCACACGCTTGGCCCACGGCATCGCCTTTTCCAGTGCACCGCCGAGGCCGATCAGCACGTGCTCCTCTGCCGGCCGACCGGCGAGCTGCACGCCGATTGGCACGCCCGTCGAATGCATGGCGAGCGGCAGCGAGAGCCCTGGCGTGCCCATGATGTTGTGGGGCACGGTGAACTGGCAGGGCTCGGCGAAGAGCTTTTCGACGAGGCTCGACGCATCCACGCCCGCCTTGCTCAGATGATATTTGCCCCAAGGCTCCGACACGCGCGACGTCGTCGGTGAGAGCCATACGTCATGATCGGCGTAGAAGCGCGCGAGCTTGCGGCGCGCGACGTTGATCTCGCTCATCGCCGTGAAAAAGCGCGCCGGCGTGATCTGCTTGGCGAACTCGTAGACCGACAGGATCACGGGCTCCAGCGTATCCGGCCCGACTTTCTGCCCCGTGCGCTTCGCATAGCCGTCGAGGCGCGCGTCGAAGCCGAAGAAGAAGAGATCATTGATGTGGTGCAGCGTTGCGATGCCGCCGAAGTCCGCCTCGGCAATCTCGACATGGTGCCCCATGCGCTCGAGCACCTTGCCCGTATCCTTCACCGCCTGGGCGACCTCGGGATCGATCGGCACGCCGAACAGCTCGCTCAGCACGATGCCGATCTTGAGGCGCGGGCTCGGCGCATTCACGAACGAGGCATAGGACTGAGTCGGGCGCGGGATCACGAACGGATCGCCGATCTGCGGCTTCGACACCCAGTCGAGCATGGTCGCGGCATCGCGCAGCGTCTTGGCCTGGATGTGATTGCACGAGAAGCCGAGGCCGCCCTCGTCCACCACCGGCCCGATGGACACGCGCCCGCGCGAAGGCTTCAGGCCGACGCCGCCGCACCAGCTCGCCGGAATGCGGATCGATCCGCCGATATCCGAGCCATGCGCGATCGGCACCATGCCGCTCGTCACCGCCGCCTGCGCGCCGCCCGATGAGCCGCCCGCCGAATAGCCCTTCTTCCAGGGGTTCGACGTATTGCCGAACATCACGCTCTCGGTCGTCGCCGACATCGAGTACTCGGGCGCCGCCGAACGGCCGAGAATATTGACACCCGCCGCCTTGAGCTGATCGGTGAAATACGTGCTCGTCGTCACGGTCATGCCGCGGCAGAGGCGCGAGCCGAACTCGATGAGACGCCCCTTCTCGTGGCCGAACACGTCTTTCATGAGGAAGGGCACGCCGCGGAACGGCCCGGCGCCGAGCGTGCTCTCGTCGAGCGCGTCGATACGATCGTCATAGGTCTCGATGACGGCCTTGATCTCGCCGTTCGCAGCCTCGATGGCCGACGCGGCTGTCCGCGCCAGCTCCCTGGGGCTGACCTCGCCCTTGGCGACAAGCTCACCTAGGCCGAGACCGTCATAGGACGCATATTCGTCGAGCTTCATGGGCACACGCTCCATCGGCAGGATAAATCCATGCCGACAAAGCTATGCCCATCAAGCGGGCTTGTAAAAGCGAAAGGGGCTGCTGGCTGCCTTAGGCGCGGGCACTCAGGATGATGTCGGCGCCATCGCGCAGCACTTCGAGGCGCATGCGGCACTGCTGCGCGAGCCGGCACGTGTAGTACGTCTGCACGGTCAGCGCATCGATCGGCGGCATGTTCTGCCCCGTCAGGAACTCGATGAGGTGCGTCGGCGGCCGGGCACCCTGGCCACGGCAACGCACGGCGAACGCCGGATGGTCCGGCCGCTGGTCGATCATCACGGTGAGCTCACCGCCGCGGAGCAGCGCCGAAAGCCCGAGCGAGACGAGGTTCAGCACCAGCTTGACCTTGTCCTTGGCCATGTAGCCGACAGGGCCCTGCCACGCGAGCGTGTGCTTGCCGCCCTTGGTCGCGTACTCGCGCGCGATCTCCTCCGCCATGCGCAGGTCAATCGCATCGCCGGCCGAGCCCGCCGCGCCATAGGCAAAGCGGGCGAACTTCAGCCGCGCCGTCGCCTGGCTGGTGACATTGCGGATCATGTCCAGGGCGTAGTCGCGAGACTCCGGATCGTCTTCCTCATCCAGCATCTCGAGGCCATTGTTGATGGCGCCGACCGGATTGATGACGTCGTGGCAGACTTTGCTGGCGATCAGCGCCGCAAGCTCCAAGTCGTTCGGAAATGCGGGCTGGCTCATGATCCCCGGCTCGTTGAGTTGGTCGCACAAGCGCTCGCACTGGCCCGGGCTCTAGCGACGCTACGCGAGCGCAACGGGGGCGACCGCTTGCGAATTCAATCCTAGTTCTGATACACGCGCCTGAGATTCGCGCCAAGTGTGGACTAGAGTTGCTCGGCAATTGACAGAACTCTGATGCAATATCGCCGCATCTCGTGGCGAATCATTTGGAGTAGAAGTCGCGAGGCAACAAATCGCCGCAATCCGCGGTGGCCCCCCAGGGGAATCAATGCCGGCCATCGACCACAAACAGCTCGTCGCGGCCCTGCTGCCGGCAGTCCTGACCGCCGGCGCCATCGAGATGCGTCACTACCGCGAAGGCTGTGCCGTCGAATCCAAAGCCGACGCGAGCCCGGTCACGGCGGCCGACCGCGAGGCCGAAGCGGTGCTCGTAGCCGCCATTGCGGCCGCCGCTCCCGGGATCCCCATTGTCGCCGAGGAGGAAGTCGCGGCTGGCCGGATCCCCGCGCTCGGCTCGGAGTTCTTCCTCGTCGATCCGCTCGACGGCACGCGCGAGTTCATCGCGCAGCGCGGCGAGTTCACAGTCAACATTGCGCTCGTGCGAAACGGCGCCCCGGTCTTTGGCATCGTCTACGCGCCCGCGTGTGACGAGCTTTACGTGACGCTCGCACCCGACGTCGCGGCCATGGCGAAGGTGGCGCCGCGCGAGGGCCCCGTTACACTCGACGAAATCGGCCTCACGCCGATCCGCACGCGCACGCCCGATCCGAAGGCGCTCGTCGCGCTCGTGAGCCGCTCGCACGCAACGCCCGAGACAGAAGCTCTTCTCGCGCAGTTCGCCATTGCATCCCGAACGAATGCCGGCTCGTCGCTGAAATTCTGCGCCATCGCACGCGGTGCGGCGGACATCTACCCGCGCATGGGCCCGACCATGGCGTGGGACACGGCCGCAGGCCACGCCGTGCTCGCAGCAGCCGGCGGCAGCGTCACGACACTCGACGGCAAGCCGCTCCGCTACGGCAACTCGATGGCCACTCTCTGCAATCCGAATTTTATCGCCTGGGGCACGCCGCAACCGCTCGCGCCGCGCATTTAACGCAGCTACTGGATCACCAGGTGCGAGAACGGCGCAACGTAGGCCTGGAGCATCACCAGCCCGCCTACGAGACACGCCAGCGCGATCGAGTGCCAGAACACGAACCGCAGGATCGCGCCTTCGTGGCCGAACCAGTTTGTCGCCGTCGATGCCACGACGATCGACTGAGCATCGATCATCTTGCCCATGACGCCGCCTGACGAGTTGGCAGCGCTCATGAGGATCGGCGACAGCCCGAGCTGCTCGGACGTGATCCTCTGCAAATTGCCGAACAGCACGTTCGAGGCGGTATCCGAGCCCGTCAGTGCCACACCCAGCCACCCGAGGAGCGTGCCGAAGAACGGGTAGAGGATGCCGGTGCCCGCAAACGCAAGTCCAAGCGTCGCATCGATGCCGGAATAGCGGGTCAACGTCCCGATCGCCAGCATCGCCGAGATGGTGATGAGCGAAGCCGAGACGACCTTCAGCGTCCGTCCGTAGGCTGTCACCAGCCGCCAGGGCGAAAAGCCCATCAGGAAACCGGAGATGATGGCAGCGATCAGCATGCCGCTGCCGGTGTAAGTCAGCCAGGTGAACGCGAACGTGGCAGCCTCCGGCGTGGGTTTCGCAGCCACCGGGGGTACCTTCTGGATCATGTTGTGCAGCTCGGGAACCGCATAGTTCCAGGTGGCGTAGGGGTTCACCAGGTTCTTGAACCAGCCTGTGCCCCAGATCAGCAGGATGGCGCAGACGATGATCCACGGCATGAGCGCAAGCCAGACCTCTCCCGATGTCGGCTGCTCGACCGAAGCCTCCGATCTGGGCGGCATCGTCGCGGCCGAGTCGTCGCGGCTGCGCAATGCCGGCGACGTCCAGATCCTGGCCGGCTGCCAGATCTTCAGAAAGCCGATGAGGCAGGCCATCGATATGAGCGATGCGCCGATGTCGACGATCCAGGGATTGATGTAGTTCGAGATCAGGAACTGCGGCACGGCGAAGGAGACGCCGCACACGAGGATCGCAGGCCAGATCTCCATCATCCCGCGCCGTCCGGCGAACACCCAGATCAGCCAGAAGGGGACGATGAGCGAGAAGAACGGTAGCTGCCGTCCGACCATCGCGCCGAGGATGTACG
The DNA here is from genome assembly GCF_900117415.1 of Hyphomicrobium sp. CS1BSMeth3. Classification (GTDB taxonomy): domain Bacteria; phylum Pseudomonadota; class Alphaproteobacteria; order Rhizobiales; family Hyphomicrobiaceae. Next base: position 1,272,866 of record NZ_FPEI01000005.1, on the reverse strand, counting down.
GATCCAGACCGGTGACGCTCGCCAGGCCCGCGATCGGCGTCCCGAGCGCGCCATAGGCGACCGGAGCGGTATTGGCGATGAGCGACAAGCCGGAAGCAGCCAGCGGCGAGAAGCCGAGCCCGATCAAAATCGCGCCGGTGACGGCGACGGGCGTCCCGAAGCCGGAGGCACCTTCGAAGAAGGCGCCGAACGAGAATGCGATCAGAAGAAGCTGAAGCCGCCGATCGGCAGTCACACCGCCGATCGTGGTCTGGAGCGTCTTGAAGGCGCCTGTCTCCACCGTCAACCGATAGAGGAAGATGACGTTCAAGATGATCCATCCGATCGGGAAGAAGCCGGTCACCACGCCGAGCAGGGTTGCGCGCAAAGCGAGGCCCGCGGGCATGGTGAAAGCGACGATTGCGACCAGGATAGCGACACCCAGCGCGATGAGGGCAGCGATGGGAGCCTTAACCCTGTTCGTGGCGATGAGAGCCAGCAGCGTCACCACTGGCAGAGCCGCCGCTATTGTCGATAGGGCCTGATTGTTGAAGGGGTCATAGACCTGCTGCCACATGGTACAGCTTCCTTCGTCTCGTCCCCCCGTAATTTAGATCGTAATTTTAGGGTTCTAGAGCATCGGCCTTACGGCCCAAAGTCACATCCGCGTGGCCAATAGGGCTCCGGCCGGCCAAACGCGCCGGACGTCGCCCCGGCGGCACGGCTCTGGGCAATGTCGCGTTGCGTCAGTTCATAGGCGGGACGGCATTAATCCCACTTCCGCTGCCAGCCGAGCCAATCGGCAATGCCGCGCCCCATGATCAGCGGCAGGTCCGCCGCCGGTATCCACGTCTGATGCTCCGTGAAAGCCGTCACGCACTCGCGCCACGTGCAGGGCATGCGCGTGATGTCCGTACCCCAGAACATGCGGCGCGGACCGAAGGCGTCGTAGATGGCCTTGTAGTGCGGCGTGAGGCTGTTGAAGGGATAGCTGTCGCTCACGTACTGCGGCCCACCTGTGACCTTTACCGCAATATTGGGATGGCGTGCGAGCGCCACCACTTCGGGAATAGTCACGAACGCCGCATCATCCACATTGAGGCGCCGCACGCCGAAGTGATCGACAATGAGCTTGAGGCGCGGATGGCGCTCCGCAATCTGCCCGACGAGCGGCAGGAAGTCTCCCGCCAGCAACGCGATCGGAATGCCAAGACGCTCGGCCGCCGGCCAGAGCCAGTCCATGGTGCCGTCGTGCGGCCAGGACTTCATGTGCGGCTTGAGGAACGTGTAGCGCAGGCCGAGCATTCCAGGCTGCTGCAGCCATGTCTCGATCAGCGGGCGCTTGTCCGGCTCATCGAGCGGAATGCGCCCGAGGATCGCGAAGCGCTCGGGATGTGCCTTCACTGCGGCAATGGCCAGCTCGTTGGAATGCGGGTCCCAGCTCGGCGGATGGATGATCGCGCCCGTCACGCCGGCCGCATCCATATCCGCAATTGCCTCGTCCGTGAGATACGGCGTCGTGCGGTGCGGCGGCACGACCGTGCCTTCGTTCCAGAGATGGATCTGCGCGTCGATGATCTGCATGTGGCGTCCTCCCGCAGAAATTCGACTCTACCGCGCCCGCGCCTTCATGCAATGCCGTGCATGGCTTCGTCCAGGAGAGCGACGATATAGGGTGCGAACGAGCGCGCGACCTCGATGCGGAATGTATCGCCGGCCGTGCGCCAGAGCACGATTTCGGCCTTGGCGAGGAGCGTGCGCGTGCACATGCCGACCGGAAATGTGGTCATGTCTAGATCGAGCGAGCAACCGGCGTTGAGCAGGGCTTCAACGCTCGATCCCGACACGATCAAACCAACTTGGCGATGGCTGATATCGACGAGCGCGGCCGGCTTGCCGTTCAGCGCACTCGAAAGCGCAACTGCCAGCGTCGATCCGTCGGCCTCGGCGCTCAGCAATAGCCATTCATCTGGGCCGAGCCACAGCGCCGCCCGCCCGCTTTGTGCGTGCGCCCGCAGCGGCACTGTCGGCAACGACACGCCGAATGCATCGCCGACCAGCTCGGGCGCCCCGCGATAGACGAACCGCGCCGCTGTGCCGGCATTGGTGAGTGAGGCAAGCCCGGCTCGCGACGGCAACGCCCATCCATCGAGCACCGAACGACGTCTGGCGATTTGATCAGCCATTGAGCCGCTCTCCCTTCGGATCGAGGAACACGGGCGTTACGACATCTACGGCCACATCGCCATCCGGCATGGGCACATTGAGGCGCGTGCCGATGCGCGTCCGTCCATCAGCGACAAGTGCCAGCGCAATGGACCGGCCGAGCGCCTCACTCCAGTACGCGGACGTGACATGACCAAGCGCCGGCGTGCCGGCCGGCGGACGCAAACCCTCGACCACCTGCGAGCCTTCCTCGAGCACGCGTTTCGGATCCGCTGTCAGCAGACCGACAAGCTGTTTGCGGCCACTGCGCACCATGTCGGGCCGCGAGAGCGAGCGCATTCCGACGAAATCGCGTTTGCCTTTGCCAGTGGCCCAGCCGAGCCCCACATCGTCCGGCGTCACCGTGCCATCCGTCTCCTGGCCGACGATGATGAAGCCCTTCTCGGCGCGCAGCACGTGCATGCTCTCCGTGCCGTACGCGCAGCCGCCGTGCTTCTGCACTTCGCGCCACACGGCCTCCCAGACATCGGCGCCGAAGTCCGCCGGCACGTTGATCTCGAAGCCGAGCTCGCCCGTGAAGCTCACCCGGAAAATGCGCGCATCGACACCGCAAATGCGGCCGGCTTTGACGCTCATGTGCGGGAAGTCCGTAGCGCCAATATCGACACCATCCACGAGCGGCGCGAGAACGTCGCGCGCACGCGGACCCTGCACGGCGATCACCGCCCACTGCTCTGTCGTGGAAGTCAGCCACACCTTCAGATCGGGAAACTCCGTCTGTGCATAGTCCTCCATCATGTGCAGGACGCGCGCCGCACCACCCGTCGTCGTGGTCACATGAAAGCGATCCGCCGCAATGCGCCCAATCACGCCATCGTCAATGATGAAGCCGGCCTCGTTCAGCAGGACGCCGTAGCGGCAGCGCCCGACACCCAGCTTCTGGAATGAATTGATGTAGAGCCGTTCGAGAAACTCGGCCGCATCCGGCCCGACGACCTCGATCTTTCCGAGCGTCGAGGCATCGAACATGCCAACTGCGGAGCGCACCGTCCTGCACTCGCGCGCGACAGCCGTGTGCATGTCCTCGCCGGCTTGCGGGAAGTAGTGCGCGCGCTTCCAGGCGCCGACATCCTCGAACATCGCGCCTTGGGCTTGCGCCCAGGCATCACAAGGCGTGCGCCGCACGGGATCGAAGAGATCACCGCGGCTCGCGCCGGCGATCGTGCCGAACGTTACGGGCGTATAGGGTTGACGGAAGGTCGTGAGGCCGACTTCGGGAATCGGTTTACCGAGATGGTCTGCGACGATGGCGAGCGCATTGATGTTCGACGTCTTGCCCTGGTCGGTGGCCATGCCCGTCGTCGTATAGCGCTTGACATGCTCGATGGCGCGGAAGCCCTCCTGCGCCGCAAGCTTCAGGTCGCGCACCGTCACATCGTGCTGGAAGTCGACGAACGCCTTGCTCCCGCGAGCGCCCGCACCATGCGACCCGGCGATGCCGCGGAAGTCAGTGATGTCATGCGTGACCTTGAACGTGCGCCCTAGCGGCTCCCTGCCGACCGCCGCGCGACCTGCCGCGAAGCCATCATCGAGTGCTGCAGCGACGCCGAACACCCCGCGACACGCGCCCGCCGAGCGCTGCGCCTGTCCGGGCGCGATGGCCGACGGCAAGAAAGCCTGCGCGTCGTCACTCCATGCGAGCTTGCCGCGCGACTGCGAGAACAGATGCACTGAAGGCGTCCAGCCACCTGCCATGACCACATGATCGCACGGCACCCATTCCCCCGTGCTCGCGCGCCCCTCGGTGCCCGCGCGCCCGATCTGCACCGCACTCACACGCTGGCTTCCGCGGGTCGCGGTCACGGTCGCGCCGATCTGAACCTCGATGCCCGCGGCGCGGACGGATCCAGCCAGCCCGCTATCGCCATTCGCGCGCGGATCAATCACCATCGCCACGGCGGTGCCGGCGCGATGAAGATCGAGGGCTGCCGCATAACCGCTGTCGCAAGCCGCGATCACGACCGCGCGAAGCCCCGGTCGCACGCCATAGCGATTGACGTAGGTGCGCGCAGCATCCGCGAGCATGATGCCGGGCCGGTCATTATCCGGGAACACGATCGGCCGCTCGATGGCGCCCGTCGCCAGGACGACCTCCTTCGCGCGCACCTGCCATAGCCGCTCGCGCGGTGCGGCGGGATCGGGATTACCGAGATGATCCGTGAGCCGCTCCGCCAGCGCGACAAAGTTCTGCGCAAAGTAACCGAATGCCTGCGTGCGCGGGAGCAGCGTCACGCGGGATGATGCCGCGAGCGTGCGCACCGCTTCATCGACCCACGAGGAAGCGGGCACGCCGTCGATCTCGACGGACCATTCGCTCAGCAGTGAGCCTCCGAGCTCGGCCTGCTCATCGCAAAGGATCACGCGCGCGCCGGCTTCAGCCGCCGCCAGTGCCGCAGCGAGACCGGCCGGCCCAGCGCCGATCACCAGCACATCGCAATGTGCAAAGCGGTTCGCATACCGATCGGGATCGGGGAGCGACGGCGCCTTGCCGAGGCCCGCGGCACGCCGAATGAGCGGCTCATAGATCTTGTGCCACGCCCAGTTCGAGCCGAGCAGGCGCGGCCCCATGAATGTCTTGTAGTAGAAGCCCGCCGCCAGCAGTGGCGAGAACAGGCTGTTCACCGCGCCGAAATCATAGGCAAGCGATGGCCAACGGTTCTGGCTCTCGGCGACGAGGCCATCATAGAGCTCGACCTGTGTTGCGCGCAGGTTCGGCGCGGTGCGGCCTCTCCCGCGATCGACGGTCACGAGCGCATTTGGCTCCTCGGCGCCGGCCGAGAGAATGCCGCGCGGGCGGTGATACTTGTAGGAGCGACCGACAAGATGCACGCCATTGGCGAGCAGCGCGGAAGCGAGCTTATCACCGGCGAACCCCTCGTAGGCCTTGCCGTCGAAAGTGAAGGAGAGCCGCTTCGTGCGATCGACGCGACCGCCACCATTCGTGCGATGCAGGCCGGCCATCAGCGACCACCCTCAGCAGGTGCACCGAGACCGGGCCTCGGTGTTCCAGCCGGATACGTCTTCAAGATCTGATCGGTCACCGTGTTGCGCAGCGCATTGAAGAAGCGCCCGCAGCCGTGAATGTGTCGCCAGCGCTCGGCGTGCAGTCCCTTCGGATTGGTGCGCATGTAGAGAAAGGCTGCCCAATCATCGTCGCTAACAGTTGCAGGCTCCAGCGGCCGCGCGATATGCGCCTCGCCGCTGTAACGGAATTCCGACTCGGGCCGCGCTGTGCAGCAGTAGGGGCATGTGATCAGGAGCATGGGAACCCTTAATGCGCCACCGCGGCTGCGGCCGCTTCGTCGATCAGGCGGCCAGTGGTGAAGCGTTCGAGCGAGAATGGCGCCGCGATCGGATGCGGCTCGCCGTGCGCCATCGTCGCCGCGAAGACGAATGCCGAGCCCGGCGTTGCCTTGAAGCCGCCCGTGCCCCAGCCGCAGTTGACATAAAGCCCCGGCACCGGCGTGAGCCCGATGATTGGCGATCGATCCGGCGTGACATCGACAATGCCGCCCCAGTTGCGCATCATCCTCATGCGCCGGAAGGTCGGGAAGAGATCGCAGATCGCATCGAGCGTGTGCGCCGAGACGTGCAGGCCGCCCGTCTGGCTGTAGGAGGTGTAGACGTCCGTGCCGGCGCCGATCACCAGCTCGCCCTTGTCGGACTGCGAGACGTAGGCGTGCACCGTGTTGGACATCACCACACACGGCAGCACGGGCTTCACGGGCTCGGAGACGAGCGCCTGCAGAGGATAGCTCTCGAGCGGCATCCGTACGCCCGCCATGCCCATGAGCACCGACGTGTGTCCGGCCGCGACGACGCCGACCTTCTTCGCTTTGATGACGCCGCGCGTCGTCTCGACACCCTCGACGGCGCCACTCGCATCGCGGCGGATGGCCGTCACTTCTGCATTCTCGATGATGTCGACGCCGAGCGCGCTCGCCGCCCGCGCATAGCCCCACGCAACCGCATCGTGCCGTGCCGTGCCGCCGCGCCGCTGCAGGGCCGCACCGAGCACGGGATAGCGCAGCTTTGGCGAGATATTGAGCGGCGGACAGAAATCCTTTGCCGCTTCCGGCGTCAGCCACTCGTTGTCGATGCCCGCAAGGCGGTTTGCGTGCACGTGCCGCTTGAAAACCTGAATGTCGTGGATCGTGTGCGCCAGCATCATCACGCCACGCGGCGAGTACATGACGTTGTAATTGAGCTCGTCCGAGAGCGTCTCCCAGAGCTTTACAGACAGCTCGTAGATCGCCTCGGACTCTTCCCAGAGATAGTTCGAGCGGATGATCGTCGTATTGCGCCCGGTGTTGCCGCCACCGAGCCAGCCCTTCTCGACGACCGCAATGTTCCGGAGCCCGTGCTCCTTGGCGAGATAGTAAGCCGTGCCGAGGCCGTGCCCGCCGCCACCGACGATCACCGCGTCGTAGGCCGCCTTGGGCTCGGGCGAACGCCATTGCGCCGGCCAGCGCGCGTGCCCACCGAGCGCTTGGCGCGCCAGAGAGAAGAGTGAAAACCGCATCTAGCCCCCTGCCCCCAACCCGGCGTGCCGCATTACTCGCCGAACTTGCCGCCGCGTCCGGCCCCGCCCGCGAACCGCGCCGCGCCGGCCTGCCCCTCGGCCGCCACCGCCGCAATGCCGTGCGCGAACTCCGCCTTCATCGCATGTTCGAACGGCAGCTCCCACTGTCGATAGACGGACGCACGATCGAGGTTCATGCATATCTGCGGGAACTCGGCAAGCTGGCGCGCCAGCGCTTCCGCCGCTGCGCGCGCCTCGCCCCTGGCGACGACACGGTTCGCAAGCCCCATACGGAGCGCCTCCTCAGCGCCGACCGGCCGCCCGGTCAGGATCATGTCGAGGGCGTGGCTCTGGCCGATGAGACGCGGCAACCGCACGGTGCCGCCGTCGATCAGCGGCACACCCCAGCGCCGGCAGTACACGCCGAATACAGCATCCTCCTCGGCGACGCGCATGTCGCACCAGATGGCCAGCTCCAGCCCGCCCGCAACGGCGTGGCCGGCCACTGCCGCGATCACCGGCTTCGACAGCTTGAGCCGCGATGGCCCCATCGGACCATCGCCATCGAGGCTGTAGCGCTTGCGCCTCTCGCCCGATGCGATCGCCTTCAGATCGGCACCGGCGCAGAATGCCCCACCCGAGCCCCAGAGCACGGCGACGCGCTGCTCGGGATCGGCATCGAAGGCGCGGAATGCATCAGCAAGCGCCTCGGCCGTCTCGTTGTCGACGGCGTTGCGGACCTCGGGCCGGTTGATGATGACCGTCGTGACGGGACCATCCTGCTCGACGCGGACTTTTGACGTCATGGCCTCACCTCCGATTGGCGCTTCGCGCGTTCCGCATCGCGGATCGCTCTCCGATACTTTTCTTCTCATTCCCGAGCGACTATAGCTCTCATCTGAAATTGCATAGCGGGGGGAGTGGCGATCTCGCAACCGGAAGCACACCGGATCGAGGTCGCGGCGAGCGGGGGCACGGCAGAAGTGTTATATAAGACTTTGAAGGCGCGCGAGATTGTGCACGGCTGCCGATCCTCGGCGCGCCACCCCATGCGCGGAATTGCATTCCGCAAGCGCACGGACAATGCGAATACGCCACCGCACGCATCGCTCATCCCCGGTGCAAACGTTCCCCACTCAGGGTTGAACATTCAAGGGATCGAATATAGTCAAGTCCTTGATGGAAACGGCGTTGATCGCCCGAACGGAGCATGAGCCTAGTGTGATGATCGAGAAATTCGCCGCGTCAAGCGGCTCGGTATGGAGCGAATTTCTCGATCTGAATCACACTAGCAAGACCGTGATTCTAGTGTCCCTTTTGATTCCGAAGTTCGCTCGGGACACCAGCATCGAGGCGGGGCGAACTTCGGAATCGGGACATTAGACCGTGCAGGATCGCGCGACAGCCAAGACTTCCACCTCGAGCGCCCGGACATCCGAGCCGGATGCACACGGCGTCGTCCTCAGCGAAAACCCGGCTGACAGGATCGAAAAGACCACCTGCTACATGTGCGCCTGCCGGTGCGGGATCAACGTCTATCTCAAGGACGGCAAGGTCCGTTACATCGACGGCAACCGCGATCACCCGGTGAACAAGGGCGTGCTGTGCGGCAAGGGCTCCGCCGGCATCATGCAGCACTACTCGCCGGCGCGCCTCAAGGCGCCGCTCAAGCGCGTCGGTCCGCGCGGCTCGGGCGAGTTCAAGGAGATCTCCTGGGAAGAAGCGCTGCAGACGGCCACCGACTGGCTCGGCAAGGTCCGCGCCGAGGACCCGAAGAAGCTCGCCTTCTTCACGGGCCGCGACCAGTCGCAGTCCCTGACCGGCTGGTGGGCCATCAAGTACGGCACGCCGAACTACGCAGCCCACGGCGGCTTCTGCTCGGTGAACATGGCAGCCGCCGGCCTCTACACGTTCGGCGGCTCGTTCTGGGAGTTCGGCGAGCCGGACTGGGACCACGCGAAATTCTTCATGCTCTTCGGCGTCGCCGAGGACCACAGCTCGAACCCGATCAAGATCGGCCTCGGCAAGCTCAAGGCGAACGGAGCGAAGATCGTCTCCGTCAATCCCGTGCGCACGGGCTACAACGCCGTTGCCGATGAGTGGGTCGGCATCCGGCCCGGCACGGACGGCGCTTTCGTCGGCGCGCTCATTCACGAGCTTCTCAGGACGCAGCGCATCGATATCGACTATCTCGTGCGCTACACGAATGCGCCCTGGCTCGTCATTGAGGCGCCGGGCGCTGCCGATCATGGCATGTTCGTGCGCGACGAGAAGGGCAATGCGCTCGCCTTCGACAAGCGCTCGGGCGCGCTCGTTCCCGCCGAAGGACCCGATGTCGTCCCGCAGCTCTCGGGGCCCGTGAAACTGCCCGATGGCCGCACGGCCATCCCGGTCTTCCAGAAGATGGCCGAGCGCTATCTCGGCGAGGAATACTCACCCGAGCGCGCGGAGAAAGAGTGCGGCGTGCCGGCCGCCACGATCCGCCGCTACGCCGACGAAATGGCGAAGGTCGCCTTCGAGCAGACCATCACGCTCGATGTTCCCTGGACGGACATCCACGGGCGCCGTCACGAGAAAATGGTCGGCCGTCCCGTCGCCATGCACGCCATGCGCGGCATCTCGGCCCACTCGAACGGCTTCCAGACCTGCCGGCTCATTCACATCCTGCAGATCCTGCTCGGCTCGATCGATTGCCCCGGCGGCTTCCGCTACAAGCCGCCCTATCCGAAAGAGATCGCACCTCGCCTGAAGCCGACCGGCAAGCCCGGCCAGGTCAAAGCCGGCGAGCCGCTTCCCGGTCCGCATCTCGGCTTCCCGACGAGCCCAGCCGACCTGCTGATCGACGCCGCTCACACACCGCAGCGCATCGACAAAGCCTATAGCTGGGATGCGCCGCTCGCCGCCCATGGCCTCATGCACATGGTCATCACGAACGCGGCGCTCGGCGATCCGTACCCCATCGACACCCTGTTCATGTACATGGCGAACATGAGCTGGAACTCGTCGATGAACATCCGCGATACGCTCAAGTATCTGACGGACAAGAATCCCGAGACCGGCGAGTACAAGATTCCGCGCATCATCTACTCGGATGCCTACTACTCCGAGATGGTGCCCTACGCAGATCTCATCCTGCCCGACACGACCTATCTCGAGCGGTGGGATTGCATCTCCATGCTCGACCGGCCGATCTCCGAGCCCGATGCGGCGTGCGACGCGATCCGCCATCCGGTCATCGAGCCGGACCGCGATGTCCGCGGCTTCCAGTCTGTACTGCTCGACCTCGGCGCGCGCCTCAAGCTGCCGGGCCTCGTGAAAGAGGATGGCTCACCGCAGTTCCCCGGCGGCTATGCCGACTATCTCGTGAACCACGAGCGTGCGCCGGGTATCGGCCCGCTCGCCGGCTGGCGCGGCAATGGCGACAGCTTCGGCAAGGGCGCGCCCAATCCCGACCAGCTCAATCGCTACATCGCCAACGGCGGTTTCCACGCGCATCATCTTCCGCCGAGCCAGCGCTACTTCAAGCACGCCAACAAGGAGTATCTGGACTGGGCGGCCTCGGTCGGCTTCCGCGCCGCCGATGCGAAGATGACCTTCCAGCTCTACTGCGAGCCGCTGCAGGCGTTCCGTCTCGCGGCCGAAGGCCATGGCCCCGTGCAGCCGCCCGAGAGCCATCGCGAGCGCATCGCGAAATACTTCGACCCGCTGCCCTTCTGGTATCAGCCCTTCGAAGGCACGATGGTCGATACCGACAAGTTCCCCATGCACGCGATCACGCAGCGCCCCATGCACATGTACCACTCATGGGGCTCGCAGAATGCGTGGTTGCGCCAGATCACCGGCCAGAACCGGCTCTACATGAGCCGCGCGCGCGGCAAGGAGCTCGGCATTGCCGATGACGATTGGGTCTGGATCAGCAGCTATCTCGGCCGCGTGCGCTGTCAGGTTCGCCTCATGGACGGCGTGAACGATCAGACGGCCTGGACGTGGAATGCGATCGGCAAGCGCAAAGGCGCCTGGGGCCTCTCGAACGACGCGCCGGAAGCAACGCGCGGCTTCCTGCTGAACCATCTCATCTCCGAGCTGTTGCCCGCCAAGGGCGGCGGCTACCGCTACTCGAACTCGGATCCCATCACGGGACAGGCTGCGTGGTACGACCTGCGCGTCCACATCGAGAAAGCCTCGCCCGAGGCAATCGAGCAGAGCGAGCCGCGCTTCGAGCCGTTCGATGATCCGATCGGCCGCGGCCATCCCGATGTCATCGCCTATGGCGCCGAATTCAAGAGGGCACGTCGATGACCTGCCTTCCCACCCATACGGAGCGCAAACTCGGCCTCGTCATCGACCTCGACACGTGCGTCGGCTGTCACGGCTGCGCGACGAGCTGCAAGGAATGGAACACGGGCGGCTACTCTGCGCCGCTTTCGGACACCGATCCTTATGGCGCCGATCCCGATGGTGCCTGGCTCAACCGCATTCACAGCTATGAAGTCGGCGACGGTGCGGACAGCCGCACGGTCCACTTCCCGCGCTCCTGTCTGCACTGCGAAACGCCGGACTGCGTGACCGTCTGTCCCACCGGCGCGTCTTTCAAGCGCGCCGAGGACGGCATCGTGCTTGTCGATCCCGATCTTTGCATCGGGTGCAAGCTTTGCTCGTGGGCCTGCGCCTATGGAGCACGCGAGTACGACCCGAGCCATGGCGTGATGAAGAAGTGCACGCTGTGCGTCGACCGCATTTACAACGAGCATCTCGCGCCCGAGGATCGGGTTCCGGCCTGTGTACGCGCCTGCCCGACGGGCGCACGTCACTTCGGCGACCTCGGTGATCCCGATAGCGACGTCTCGAAGCTCGTCGCCGAGCGCGGCGGCTTCGATCTGCTCGGCGCCTTCGGCTACAAGCCGGTGAACAAGTACCTGCCGCCGCGTGAACGGCGCGACGCGCGCACGGTCGCCACCGACAAGACCCCGCAGAAACAAAAAATCGCGGCCCCGACGACCGCGATTGAAAGTCTCTTCTCCTGGGTCGATCGCGCGCTCTCGCGATAGACCTCCTCACGCCTTAGGCATTGGACTTCGATGCATCCCGCCTACTCGGTCATCCTGTTCACCACCGCGTCCGGCGCCGGCTATGGCCTGCTTGTCTGGCTCGGCGTGCTGTCCGCCTTCCGCGTCCTCCCCGCCGACCGCTGGCTCGGCTTTACTGGGCTCGCGATCTCACTCGCGTTGATCACTGTCGGCTTGCTCGCCTCGACATTCCACCTCGGCCATCCCGAGCGCGCGTGGCGCGCGTTCTCGCAATGGCGCAGCTCGTGGCTTTCTCGGGAAGGCGTCGCGGCGGTCGCGACCTATGTGCCCGCCGGCCTCCTCGGCATCGGCTGGGTCTTTCTCGAGCGCACGGACGGCATCTTTGCGCTCATGGGCTTGCTGGCGGCGGCACTCGCGCTCGTCACGGTCTACTGTACGGGCATGATCTATGCCTCGCTCAGGACCATCCGCCAGTGGAACCAGCCGCTCGTGCCCTGGATCTATATCGCGCTCGCGCTCGCGACGGGCGGCCTGCTGATGCTCGCGCTCATGTACCTCTTCGGTACGACGCGTCCATGGTTCTCAATCCTGACCGCGGCGCTTGTCGGCGTCGCGCTGCTCCTGAAGCAGCGCTATTGGGCGACGATCGACAGCGAGAAGAAGACCTGGACGATCGGCGATGCGACCGGCCTCGGCAAGCACGGCCAGGTGCGCGTGCTCGACTTCCCGCACACGCAGGCCAACTTCGTCATGCGCGAGATGGGCTTCGCCGTGGCGCGCAACCACGCGGAGAAGCTGCGCGGCTACGTGCGCCTCCTCGCCTTCCTCGTTCCTGGAGCGCTGTGCCTGATCACGCTCGCGCCGAGCGCGCTACTCGGCACGCTGGCGGCACTGCTCGCGGTCGTCGCTGCAGGTGTGGGTGTCGCGATGGAGCGCTGGCTCTTTTTCGCAGAAGCCGAGCACGTCTCGATGCTCTACTACGGCCGGCCTGCGGCGTAGGGCGGCAATCCTCACGCCGCTGAAGCTCCCCGCTGCCGCAGGATCGCCACCTGCTCGGCGATCCACCCATATGTACGCTCGACGCCACGTACGAGAGGCGCATTGGGGCGCCAGTCGAGCTTCTCCTGGATCAGCCTGTTGTCGGAGTTGCGCCCGCGCACGCCGAGGGGCCCGGGAATATGCCGGATGCGCACCTTCTTCTCTGCAACGCCGGCAATAAGCGCGACGAGCTTGTTGATAGAGACCATCTCATCCGAGCCGATGTTCAGCACATCCGTGCAGCCCGAGCGCATGAGGCGGATGCTGCCCTCAAGGCACTCATCGATATAGAGGAACGAACGCGTCTGCTCGCCGTCGCCCCAGACTTCGATCTCTCCACCATCCTTGACCTCGGCCACCTTGCGGCAAAGAGCGGCGGGCGCTTTCTCGCGGCCATCGTTCCATGCGCCCTCGGGTCCGAAAATATTGTGGTAGCGCGCGACGCGGACCGTGAAACCGTGGTTGCGGGCATACGCACCGTAAAGCCGCTCGCTGAAGAGCTTCTCCCAGCCATACTCGCTGTCAGGGGCGGCCGGGTATGCATCGGGCTCGGCGAGCCCAGGATTGTCGGGATCGCGCTGGATGTGCTCGGGGTAGATGCACGCCGACGAGGAATAGAAGATGCGCTTGGAGTTCCGCCGGCGGCACGCCTCGAGAATGTTGAGATTGATCTGCGCCGAGTTGTGCATCACGTCGGCGTCGTTCTCACCCGTGAAGATATAGCCGGCCCCGCCCATGTCGGCGGCAAGCTGATAGATCTCATCGAAGCGGCAGTCGACGGCATCGCAGCATGTCGAGAAGTCTCTCAGATCGCCTTTGATGAAGTCATCGGCCTCCGTTTCTGCGAAACGCGGATACTTGATATCGACGCCCCGCACCCAGAAGCTTTCCCGCTTCAGTCTCTTGACGAGATGGCTACCTATGAAGCCGCCCGCACCGCATACCAACGCCCGCTTCATCTTCTTACTCCTACGTTCAATTGGCAGGCATCCTCTTCGGAGCGCCCGGCTCTTCCGCTATCGATCTCGTTGGCCAAACCTTCCAGAGCAGCCAGACATGCTTCCGCGTCGCCGACCTCCACACGCCGATAAGGCGCGCGCATCAGCTCGCTGCAGAGGCCGTGCACATCCGATCGCGCACTACCGATGTTCAGCACCGGCTTTCCCGATGCGATGCAGGCGTGCACCTTCGAAGGCAGGACATAGCCGACGAATGCATCCGACAGCGTGATGAGATGCGCGTCCGGAGTGAGCAAGAGGCTCGCGAGGTGCGGCAGCGGCACCGGAGCCCCACGCACATAGGGCAGCGCCTGACGCTTGAGCTCCTCCTCGATGGTGCCTACGGCAGCGCCCACAGCATTCAGCCAGAGGATGAAACGCCCCGTGCCCTTGCGGTGGTGAAGCGCGTAACCGGCGAGGAATGTGCGATAGTCGTGCGCCATGCCCCAGTTGCCTGAATAGAGCAGCAGCAATCGGCCGTCGGCGGCAGCAGGCCGCGGCAGTGGCGAAGTGCCCGGCACGAATTCGACAGGTGACGGATCGCGCTTGAGCCTCAATCGCTCGGGCCGAATGCCAGCCTCCTGGAGCCGCTTTGCCTGATCGTGCCCGAGTACTTCGAATTCATGTACGCGACGACGCCAAAACATGGTCAGTCGATAGATCAGGCGCAGAAGCAGCCCGGGCTTCTCGTACTGCGCCATGAGACATTCAGGATGAAAATCCGTGATCCGGTAGACGAGCTTCTTGCGCAATATCAGATTGAGCGGCGAGAGCCAGTGCAGGAGGTAGGGCGGGCTTCCGGTGAACAGAACGGTATCCGCCGCGCGCAATTCCCGCCGGGCGTGCCAGATCAGACGCGTGTTCGTCCAAGCCGTCCACAGCAGCCGGCGCAGGTTGGAGGCCTTGTCGTACGTGGGCGCATAGAGGCGCATCTCGCGCAAGGAACCGGCCTCGAATGTCTGCGACTGGTCGCTGCTCCCACGCGACGAAAGCCCGACCAGAACGACGTCCCGTCCCTCTTCGGCAAGCTCGCGCGCGAACAAAAGGCTGTACTGCCCCACGGCGCCATAGTCGGGCGGCAGCCAGTCACACAAATAGAGCAGGCGCTCGCGCTGACGCGTCAGCTTATTGCTCATGTCTCGATAGACAAGACGCGACGGTGCCGACGATCAGGATGCACACCGTATCAGTGAACCCAATCGCGATCACTCATCGCCCATAGTACGTGCGATACCACGCGACCAGCTTGGCGACGCCATCGGCAACCGAAGTCGTCGGCGCGTAGCCGACAGCGCCCGCCAGCTCGGATACATCAGCGAATGTATCGGGGACATCGCCGGGCTGCAGTGGCAGCAACTCCTTCACGGCCCTCTTGCCGAGTTCGGCTTCGATGGCCGAAATGAAATCGGCAAGCCGGACCGGCGCGCTGTTGCCGATATTGTAGATGCGGAACGGCGCATTCGAGATGGCTGGATCTGGCCTGCTGCTGTCCCAGTCCCGTGCGGGCTCGGCCGGCCGGTCGGAGATCCGCACGACGCCTTCGACGACGTCGTCGACGTAGGTGAAGTCGCGGCTGTGATTGCCGTGATTGAATACCTGGATCGGCCGCCCCTCATCGATGGCGCGCGTGAACAGGATCGGCGCCATATCGGGGCGCCCCCAAGGGCCATACACGGTGAAGAAGCGAAGCCCCGTCGTCGGCAGCGCGAAGAGGTGGCTGTAGGAATGCGCCATGAGCTCGTTCGCCCGCTTGGTCGCGGCATAGAGCTGGAGCGGATGATCGGCATCGTCGTGCTCGGAGAACGGCATCCGCGTGCTGGCGCCATAGACGCTCGATGTCGACGCATACGTGAGATGCGGCGTCCCCGCATGGCGGCATGCTTCGAGGATGTTGACGAACGCCACGATATTGGACTGCACATACTCGTGCGGATGCGTCAGGCTGTGCCGGACACCGGCTTGCGCCGCGAGATGAATGACGCGATCGAATTCGTGCGCGACAAAGCAACCACTGACGGCGTCCGCATCGGCAAGATCCGCGCGGATGAACGTCCACGCGCTGTTCGCGCCGCCCGCTGCCTGATTGAGAAGCGAGAGCCGGGCCTCCTTGAGCGCCGGATCGTAGTAGTCATTGACCACGTCGATGCCGACGACCGTATCGCCACGCTCGAGCAAGCGCTTTGCGACGTGGAAGCCGATAAATCCTGCAGCACCTGTTACGAGAACCTTCATCTTACACTGTTATCATGAAATGGGTCTGGGCGCCTCTCAGAGACCGGCTTTGAGCCTACTCTACCTATGATCGGCCGCCGAGGTCGTCGCCGGCATTGCTTCGAAGGCGGATTCCGGCCGAAGAGACCGCTCTCCGCTGCGAATGCTGCATCAGCCTCTCAGCCGCAAGAACAGCGATCATCGCTTCGTAGACAGACAGCATGAGTGCGTAAAGAACACCGTAACGACCGTCCAGAAAGCCGCGCCGCCAGATGAGGATGTAGAAGAAGCGCGCCACGGGGCGGAGCAATAAGGGCATGCGATTGGCCAGTTGCTTCAATGCCCGACGCCGGGATGTGGCGTCGCCGCGCATGACGGGATCTGCCGCCTGAGGCTCGCCTTTGCGCATTCGCACCAGCAAATCAGCCTCGTCCTCGGCATATTTGACGTGCTTGCGAAGCCAGTTCGCCAAGCCATGCGAGAAGTTGTAGTGGAGGTACGGCTCCTCGAACGTGCCGACCCGCTCCGGCGGCAGATCTTCACGTTGCCCGTGCCCGACCTGCTTGAAGCGCAGCCGCTCGCGATGACCTAGCCGCACTTGATAGGTCGGATACATCCCGGCATACCGAATCCAGGTCTCATTCAACATGAGCTTTGAAGGTACCCGATAGGCATCGATGCCCGCCGCCGGTGAGAGATCACGCAGGCTCTGCCGAAACTCCGGCGTCACGACCTCATCGGCGTCGAGATGCAGAACCCATTCGTGACGGAGCCCACCGGACATGAGGCCGAAGTTGCGCTGGCTCGCAAAATCATCGAAGCGTCGGTACATCACCCGCGCGCCCGCGCTTTCGGCGATTGCGACCGTTCCGTCGGTGCTGCCCGAGTCGACGACGAGAATGTCGTCACACCATTCGAGCGCCGCCAGACACCGCGGCAGTGTTTTGGCCTCGTTGAATGTCAGGATCAGGACGGAGACGTTCATGGTCTCGTGATCCATGCCCATGCCGTGCCAATGATTTCGTGGAGCTCGGAGCGGCGAGGCTGCCATCCGAGTTCCCGGCGCGCCATCGTAGGGTCCGCCACGAGCGCGGCTGGATCTCCGGCGCGGCGGGGTCCAAAGCTCGCGTGCACTTTCTTGCCGGATACGCGCTCTGCCGTCTCGATGATCTGGCGGACCGAATGGCCGGCCCCCGTGCCGAGATTGAAGGCGCGAAAGCCGAGCCCGCCATTGCACGTCTGCAGGGCGAGGACATGCGCAGCCGCAATATCGGTTACGTGCGTGTAGTCGCGCACACAAGTCCCATCGGGCGTCGGATAGTCAATGCCGAAGATGGTGACGGGCTTTTCGGGCTGTAGGATGGACTGCAATACGAGCGGAATGAGATGGGTTTCGGGAGCGTGCTCTTCGCCAATCTCACCCTCGGGATCCGCGCCGGCAGCATTGAAGTAGCGTAGCGCGGTCGTCCCCATGCCATAGGCCCGGACGTAGTCCTGCAGCATCTGCTCGATCATCAGCTTGGAGCGCCCATACGGGTTTATGGGGACTTGCGCCGCTGTCTCGGGAACGGGCACCTGCTGCGGCTCGCCATAGGTTGCGCAGGTGCTCGAGAACACGATCCTTCCTACCCCGCACTGTCTTGCCGCGCGCAGCAACGAAAGCGTTCCAGCCACGTTGTTCGAGTAGTACTTCTCCGGATCGACAGCAGACTCTCCCACGTACGCAGAGGCTGCAAAATGCATGATGGCGACAGGCTTATAGGCCTGAAGCACGCCTGCTAGATGTCCGACATCCCTGATGTCCCCGTGCTCGAAGGGGCCCCATCGAACTGCCCAACGATTGCCGGTCACGAGCGAATCGAACGTCACGGGCCGATAGCCTGCAGCCGCGAGCGCCTTGCATGCGTGACTGCCGATGTACCCTGCCCCACCCGTGACGAGTACGGTTTGCACGCTCTAGGCTAGGTCCTCAGACATCAGGAGACTTGGCCCTATTCTTCTGCTCCGAACGATGGCCGATCGCGCGCGCCGGATTGCCCACCACAATCATGCCTGAAGCAACATCCTTCATCGCGACACATCGGGCGCCAATGATGGCGTGAGCGCCGATGCGAACACCAGGCCCGACGAAGGCATCGGCGCAGATCCAGGCGTCGCGCTCGATGGAAATCGGTGGCTTGAGCAGCGGCATCGCAGGATCGCGATGGTCGTGCGTGCCGGCGCACAAATGCGCGCCCTGCGAGATGGTCACTCGCTCGCCCAGCATGATGGGGCCGAGTGCATAGAGAATTGCGCGGTCACCGACCGCAGTCTGATCACCGATGCTGATATTCCAAGGAATGGTTATTCGCACACTCGGATGGACATGAACTTCCCGTCCGATGCGGGCCCCGAACAGCCGCAGCAGAAGGCGCCGCCATCCCCAGAACGGTCTCGGACTCCACGCAAACAGCGGATGGGCGAGACCCCATAGAACACGCCCCACAAGCTCCTGCCGCGTCCACTTGGACGCCTGGCGATTGGCGCTGATATCTCGAGCGGTCAGCTCGGTGACGGGCTGCACTTCTCGATCCACTCTCGTCAGCCCAATCGCACGGTCGGCGGCGGCGAACCGCCGTCTTTGAGCCAGCGGTAAACTTCGAGCATGTCGCTGGCAATCCGGTCCCAGCCAAAGTCGCGCGCCATCCACGCGCGTCCGCGCTTCCCCATGGCGCGACGCTCGGCCTGCCCGATCGTCATGGCATTCCTGAGAGTTGCGGCGAGCGGCTCCTCACCATGATCGATCCACCAGCCGCAACGCTCCTTCTCGAGGCCCAACCATGGGGCACCCTTGGTGGAAATCACCGGCACTTCTGCTCCCAGTGCCTCCGCGACCGTCAGCGCGAAATTCTCATTGAGGGTCGGAAGAACGAAGAGGCCGGCATCGCGGTACATGGCGAGCTTCTCGTCGGCGTCGTAAATCGGCCCCTCGATCGAGACCTTCTTTACTCCGAGTGCTTGCGCGAGAGCACGAAGCTCCTCGTCGTGGCAAACCTCCGCAGGCCCGACAATACGGAGCTTCCAGGTTGGGAACTCGTGCTCGATACGGGCCCATGCGCGCAACAGGCGATCCAGGCCCTTCTTGGGATGTATGCGCCCGAACGACAGGACGACATTGCCGTCGCTTTGCCCTCGCGAGGTCTCGGCGAGAAGCGGCAGATCGATCCCGTTCGGGATGATCGCGACCGGATTGCCGAGGCCGGCGGCACGGATCTCCTCGTACTCGGAGGCCGCAGTGGCATGAATGCAGTCGGCGGTCTCCAGCGCGGATTTCTGGAGCAGCCACCAGAATGGGCGCTTCTTCCACGCAGAGATGCCGAGAGCCGCAGGCGCAAGCATACCTCGCGGGGAATGGACCACCTTGAGGGGGCGATCCGAGCGCCGCTTCAGTCGAGCTGGATAGATATTCGGCATGAGCCAAAGGCCATGCGTGTGCAGGATTGAATTGTCATGTGCATCGGCGGCGAGAGCAGCCTTCAGGCTTGGCGACGCCCGCAGGAGTTTCCCCAGAGGCCCCCCTGCAGTGGGATGCGCGCAACGCGCAACGTCATCGCCGGCATCCGGGGGCACATCATCTGTTTCTACAGTACGGACGCGCACCGCGGCCCCGCGCTGCGCAAGCGCCGCTGCCAGCGCAGGCACGCTGTAGGACGGACCACCCGCGTCCCTGGACAAACTGGCGATCACATGCGTGACGCCGAGCACCTGCGATGAAGTGCCAGCGTCACTGTAAGGTCCTGGACGATGCAGCATCAAAGACGTGCGCGGCGTGGAGATCTTGCCAAAAGCCACGGCGCGATGCGCGGCAAGATGAACTTCACCAGCATCCATGCCATGAGGAGCGACACGATCACGCCACCGAAGACCTTGGTTATGCTGGATTCGAGAAATCCCGCCCCCTGGAGAACCGCTGTCGCGAGAGCAGCGCCGAAGAGGCCTCGGGTCAGATCCCACCTTATGAGCCGACGATAGATCGAACCGTAGAACACGCTGATGGCCAGGATCGAGAGAAACATCCCATAGCGACCGAAGTCGATATACGCCTCTGCAATCCAGCCCAGGCTGATCGACGTCCCCTCCGCCACGCCGGCGACGCCCAATCCTGTGAACTCGTTGGTGCGAACGCTGTCGTCGATAGGCGCCTTATCGGGGAAGAAGAGGCGCGGCATGAACGGACGGGAGATTGCATCCCAGAGGATGTCACCATGCTGGTGCGGCACATAGGTGGGAACATAGTTGATCGTTGCGCCAAAAAACTCCACGTACGTCAGCCGCCCCAGCATTTCGTCGAAAGCCTTCGACAGGTTCGGCCCCTCCAATTGGCCAACCAAGCCTGCCAGATGGCTGATCCTCGCTCCGTAGTCGACGGAGACGATTTGGGCGACCTCCCCTCCGGATACGAAACGGCGGTAGTCGCTCTTGACTGCAGTCCACACGATGGCCAGGGCCACGACGAGCATCGCGAGCGCGCCGATGCCGAAGAGCCTCTTCGCGGTCATGCGAACACCCGAAGCGACAGCCGCGAATGCGGTCACGAAGATGACCGTCTTGAAATCCGAGAAGAACCCGCCGATCCCGAGCGCGAGCTCCACGAGAAAGGCGACGGCGAGAATATGCCGGCCTCCGGGCGCGCCCGCGAATGCCACGTATGCGAGCATGAAATAGAATGCCCACTTGAGCGTCACAAAGGCGAGCAGGATCTGAGCGAGCCCAGGAACAAGCCAGGCAAAGGTGAGCGCCGCGAAACTCACCAGCCATGCTCCTGCGTAGGCCTGCGCCCAACGTCTCGTGGGGAGCCACAGCGCCTGTTCGTGCATCAAATGCGCGTCCTGGCGGCGCCATCGGCCCGCTCCGATACGCAGGCCCAAAGCGTGCACGAGAAGGCCCGCCTGGGTGAGCAGAATTGCCGTGCGCATGTCAGAGGGAACCTGCGCGAGCATCTCCACGCCCATGCCAAGCCAATTGGCATGAAAGATCGCAATCGATCCCTGCAGCCACGGAAGCACGAATATGAAAAGAAGGATCGGCGACTCGCCCGGTCGCCATAGAAGCAAGCAGCCCGCGATCAGAACGACGATCGAAAGAAGCGCAAGCTCAATGTTCGGCCCCATGCCGCCGATAATGAGCAACGCGAATGCTGCCACGATCGCGCCGGGAGGCAGCAACGTGCGATGGATGCGAAATCCATGCCGGTCAGCTAGATCGGAGCTTACGCTTTGCATGGGTGGCTAAGTCTTGTCTCGTCGTAGCTCTGCCGACCGCCGACGATCGCATGAGCTGCGAACTTCGAATTGTGTGCTCACAGCGCAACCATCCGGCCCCGGCTGCGGACACTCGCAGCAGCATCCATGATCCCGTCGACAGCAGCGCCAATGGAATAGCGCGCCGACTTGGCCGCGATGGTCGCTGCCGACGGTGGGCTACCTATGACATTGGCGAGTGCTTCCGCGAGTGCCTCGACATTTCCCACGGGAAACACGCGTCCTGCACGACCATCGCTGGCTAGATCCGGCGCGGAGCCGACCGCGTCCGAGAGGGCGATCGGTCGGCCGGCGGCGAGCGCCTCGTTGGCGACGAGCCCCCATGTCTCGCGACCGTCAGAGGGCAGAGCCAGAACGTCGGAGGCTGCATAAGCCGCGGGCATCTCCGTCTGGTTGCAGAACCCGAGATGATGCAGAGGTACGCCAGCCGCCGCCGCGGCGTTCGTCATCTCGTCAGCCAGCGCACCACTGCCCGCCACCATCACTTCGACGCTGAGACCGTCGCGTCGCATCAGGCCCGCGGCGTCAATGACATCGAGAGGCCGCTTGAAGGGCACGAGCTTGCCGGCAAAGAGAATGACCTTGGCCTCCTCGCTGACGCTAAGCCGGGCGCGCAAGGCAGCGCGCGCTTCCTTCGTTGCGCGGGCCGCAAACCAGTCATTGTCCACGCAATGCGGCGAGAAGAACATGCGCTGGCGTGGATATCCGTAGTGCTCCCAGTACGCGCGCGATCGCTCGCCCACATAGAGCGCGGCGTCGAACAGACGAAGGAAGACCGGATACGCGACCGTTTTGACGCCCCTCTTCCAGAACGAGCGCGGCGTCTCGAGTTGGCTGTCGCCACGGACCAATGCCGGAAGGCCAATGCGCTTGGCGGCAGCAAGAGCCTGGATGAATGTTTTCAAGTGCCACCCAGCCACGAGCAGAGCGTCGAAATTTCCTTCGCGCAGACGGCTGCCGATCTCGGGCGTATCACAGCCGGAAAACCGATCGAGGCCCGGCGGCGTCGCAACGTTGCGAAGAAATACGTGCTTGTAGCCGGCAAGAAGGTCGACATCCCAGTTGAAGGTCACACCGAAGCCCGCTGCAGCCTGATCCGCGGATGTCGCGGAATGCGCAAAGAACACGGTGAGGTCACAACGCTGAGCCAGCGCGCGAAATATCGGCGCTTGATACTGGATCGGATGCGACGTCAGGACTGCGAGACGCATGTACTGCAGAAGTCCGGATTATCGAGACTGAGAGCTTGCGACTTGATCGAGCACGCGCGCGAAATCGCCGGCCACACTATGGGCGGTGTAGGCATCATAAGCGGCTGGATCCGCGCGGCCGAACTGGCCAGGCGACGCCGCCAGATCCGCGAGCGTCCCCGCGAGCGGACGGACCAAATTCGCAAGGTCATCCGGCGTGTCGAAGCAGAAGGTCCGTCCGCCACCGGCTCCAGCAAGAATGTCGTGCGCGCTGGATTGGCGATGAAAGAGTGAGACATAGGGCCGGCCCGACATGAGAGCCGGGTAAATTTTCGAAGCCGTATAGTGCGGTTCATCGGAGCCGATCAGCAGCAATCCATGAGACATGGCCAACAGGTACAACGCCTCCAGGTACGGCACACGCTGCGGCGTCTCCGAGACGAGATCTCCCACGCCCTCTTCTTCGGCGATCGGACGGACGCGATAAGCCTCGGTGCGATCCGGCTGATTGCTGGTCCCGATGAAATTCAGACGAATGCGCGCCGCGAGTTCGGGCTGCGTCTGCTTCAGAGCCCTTGCTGCGCGGAGTATCGTGCGCACCAAATGTTCGGCGCGCGGCAGGAACGTGCCGACATAGCTGAGATTGATGCGGTCAGGATCAAACTGCACCTGCAGCTCGGAGGGCGGTCCACTGCGCAGGGCATCGAAGTCGTCGGGATCACCGCCGATCGGTATCGCAGCCATGTGCCGAGGATCGAGCCAGGCATAGCGAAGAGCCATTTCCGCATTCTGGCGCGCCGACACCGAAGTGACGAAATCCGCCTGCCGGACCGCTCGCGGCTCCAGAGCGACCGCGAGCCTGTGTACGAGGCCGGCTTTCGTCCACGTCCGGTGCATCGCACCTTCCGCTGATACCCATGGGTCCTGGAAGTCCAGCACCACGGGGATCTTCGCGTGCTGTCTGATCCACGAGGACAAGAGCATCGGATAGTAGGGCGAGCCGGTGATGAGGATCGCGTGGGGGCGATACGCCACAACCGCTTCCGCTATAGCTCGGCGGAGGGGAAAGTATCCGCGCAGACTGATGTCGCCGATGCCCGCCAGTCGCGCGAGCGAGGCGGGGATGGCGCCACACCGGATCTGCTGCACACTCGCGGGCACGAGCGCCGCGAGAGCGGCATCGGCGCGCTCGGTGTAGTGCGTATCATCGACGCGAACAACGATCGGCCGCCAGCCATGAGACGGCAGATGCTTGGCCAGATGCCGCGCGCGATGCACCCCGGCGAGGGTGGACGGCGGAAAATGCGGCGACACAATGAGCACTGTCCGCTCCGGCCCCGCGTGAGCAGTTGCCCGGGCAGGCACCATCTCGAGCGCTGCTGTGGCTGCCGACATCATGCTGCCTTCGGGCTTGCTCCCGAGTGCGCGCCTTCGACGACCTCGAGGAGGCGTTGCTGCTCGACATCCCAGCAGAATCTCTCCTGTCCGAGGCGCCATGCACGAGCGCGCGCGGCGGCCAAGCGGCCCGGATCGAGCAGATACCGATCAAGCGCCGCTGCGAGCGCCGCTGCATTGCCGATCGGGAATAGCGTCATGGCGTCCCCTAACTCCGGCGCAAGGGCCCGATGGGCGGGTATGTCCGAGCCCAGGATGGGTACGCCGCCGAGCAGGTAGCTGAAGAGCTTGTTTCCGAGAGCGAGGGAGTTGTTCCGCGAGAAGCCGGTCTCGCCCGAATAACCAAGATCATACTGTGCGCCGATGCGCTCCATCTCGCTCGGCACCTCTGGCGCTAGGATGTGGAGGCGATCGTTGACGCCATGCCTGCCAGCCAGTGCGCGCAACGCGCCAACATATCCCTCGGTCGGTGTGCCGCGCAGGTAGAGGTGTGGCGCGGTGGTGGCACGGGCGATGGCCTCGATGGCAGTCTCCAGCCCGCGGCCCGATCCAATGGTCTGAGAGAACCAGTAGAGGCTGGGGGCCGGCTGCGCGGTCCCGCGCGCGGTTGGTGCGGGAGGCGCATTGCGCCGCGGGAATACGTTCAGCACGACCTCTGGCCGACTGACGGCATAGGCCTCGACATAGGCGTCGGCAATCATGGGCGAGGCGGCCGTAAGGTACGCCGCACCTGGAAGATAGCGCTGCTCGATATCGCGGATGAGGCGCCTTTCGAGCACGTTGTCAGGCGTCTCCGCCGCATCTCCCAGATGAAAGTCCTCGGCGTCGAAAGCGTAGTCCGCGCCGTGCTTCTTCGCGGCACGTGCGGCGGCAGGCAACGCCGCGACGTAATGAGCAATGTAGAGATCGGCTGGCACGGCGCTCGCGGCCCGCTGCAGCGCCGGAACGACCGATCCGTGCGCAGTATTGACAATTGAGCCTGCGCCAATGCCGGCGCGGACGAGCGATGTCGCGACACGGCGCTTAATCGTCTGCGCCAGATACGTAAGTCTCGGTGCTTCAGCAGGACCGAAGGGGACATGTGAGACATTCCAGCGCGGATCGATCAGCGCCCGATCCTGCTCCCAACCCCAAGGGAGGTATCGGCCGCAGATGACGCTGACATTGTAACCGGAGGCGCTGAGAGCCTGCGCTTCCTTGACGAGACGGGGATTCGTCGAGAGATGCCCCGGCGAAATCAGGCAGACGCGCATTGCTCTCCTACTGCCTTCTTGCCGACGCCGATGACGGATCGATAGACACCGAGATAGCCTTCGACGACCGCCTCCGCACTATAGAGTTGGGCCACACGCGCACGGCAGTTCGCGCGGTCGATGTCCGAAAGCTGATGGACCGCCGCGACAAGCCCGTCCACGTCATCACGCACGAAGCCTGTGATGCCGTCCTCCACCACCTCTGGCACAGCACCGCGTCGAAGACCCAGCACCGGCGTACCGCAAGCCATGGCTTCAGCCATGACGATACCGAACGGCTCGTCCCAAACGATTGGCATGAGCATCGCCGCGGCCGCACCAAGCAGGGCGTTCTTCTGCGCATCATCCACCGAGCCGATGTAGCGGACCGCCTCGCCATCGACATGAGCAAGCACGTGCGCCTCGGCCCACGCTCGATGCTCGTCTGGAATATTGCCAGCAATGACAAGTGGGCACCCGGCACGGCGCGCGATCTCGATCGCCAGATGCGGCCCTTTGATCTCCTCGACACGTCCAAGGAACACGAGCGGGGCGCGCTCCGAGACATGCGGAACGAAGGTGTATGTATCGAGCGGCACGCCGTTGGGGACCACGTACCAACGCCCGATGCCTGCAACATCGCGCATCATCCATTCACTTATGGCGGTGAAGGCGAGCGTGCCGCGCGAGAGCGTATGTCCCAGCTTCACCGAGCGCGGCGTGATCGCACGCTGATAGGTCATGATCTTCGGTACCGGAAACGGCAGGATCGGCATCATGTAGGCGATGCGCGAAAAGCTGTGCACGATGTCGAAGCGCCCCGCCATCACATGCCGCGCCAATGTCGCCGCGTTGCGAACGGTGTCGCTCGTGCTGAAGCTGTCTGCGCCCGGCCATGCCACGCGCGGGACGGGACACTCGGATGCTGGATGAGAAAACAACGTCACCTCTTGTCCGCGCTCCACGAGCGCCCTCGCCAGCATATCGACGATGCGCTCGATGCCGCCGTAGTGCCGCGGCGGGACGGGAATCTCCGGATCCGCTGTAAGTGCGATGCGCATCATTCGCGAGAAATGAGTGGACCGAGCCCGCGCACGAAGCGCTTGCGGGAAGCACCATTCAGTCCAAGGCGCTCGGCAAAATGCTGAGCCTGGCGCGCGGCGCGCCAGCCGATGATGCGCTTAAGCCGGTGAAAGCCCGGCGGGCCGTCCGGCGCGAGATCGGCGCCGCCTAGCTCGGCAATGCGCGCACAAATTCTCGCCCGCAGGTCATCGTGGTCCGGATAGTACGTGTACTCGAAGTTCTGCAGAACATTGGCGCACGCGCGGCGCGTACGCGGGCTGTCCTCTGCCGCGAGCAAATGCTGCGTGCCGAGCATGATTGAAAGAAAAGCCGATTCGACGGCCCTTCGGCTTTTTCGGCCGGACAAGCTCCCTTGCAGACCCGATCGGTAATACAGGCGCGCAGGCGAGGCAAAGCGCACACCATCGCATCCGGCGATCATGCGAGCGAAAAATTCGAAATCATCTATCAATGTCAGGCGCTCATTCCACCCACCAAGTTGCGAGGGCAATCCGCGAGGAATGAGAAACATGCCTGGCTGCATCATCGGCTGCGCATCGGCCCAATCCTGCACGAGCCAATCAACGCCGGATCCGTCGCGGTAGCTGCGCCTGCTCGGAAACGCGGCCTCGGACGGCGAGGTATAAAAGCGGTCCCACTGGCTCATGGCAATGCAACGCGGCGCTCCGACAATCGCCGCGTAGAGACTTGCGATGTGCTCTCGGCCCACAAGATCGTCGGCATCAAGGAACAGCACGAAGTCCCCGGTGCTGGCGTCCAGTGCCCGATTGCGCGCAGCGGCCGCGCCTGCGTTCCTCTGCTCAAGTATACTGACGCCGCGCGGCGCGTACTGCTGAGCGACGGCAACGGATCGGTCCGTCGAACCGTCGTCGACGACGATGATCTCCTGGTTCGGCCAGGTTTGCGCGAGCACGCTCTCCAGCGCTTCCGCAATGTACGGCTCCGCGTTGTAGCAGGGCATGAGGATCGAGACTTTCGGCACGGAAGCCTCGGTCATGCGCCGATGCTCTGATGCGCGCGGACAAGCCCAGCCCGGCTCTCGAGGAGTTTCACGACGTGGCGCCAGCCGTGCTGGAAATACGATCTTTTCGACTGCGCGACATAGTGATGGAACACGGCTCTCGGAACCCGGCCTTCGGCCAGCGACGGCATGACGACATAGTCCACTTCCGGGAGAGGCTTGGCGTCGAAGCCTGAGAGAACCAGCGCCGTGAGCGCCTGCTCCTGAAGATAGTGTGGACCTTCCTGCTCGATCTGGCGCCTGCAGTTGTACTCGACACGGCCCCAATCGATGCTCGGGCTGTGAACTGCATAGAGCCCGACGTTGACGCGCTCTGGAACCGAGCCAGTGGCCAACGCCGACATGAGCTCATCCGAGTAGCCATAGCTCTTGTGGACGTCCTGCATGAACATGGCATGCGGGCGCCTGAACCACGCAAGCAGCGCATCGGGCCGCCGGAAGCACAGCATGTCGGAGTCCATGACCAGTGTCCAACCCGACGCGCAGACATGAATGTCCGTCAGCTTGCGGAGATGGAAATATTTGAGACGGCGATCGCGCAGCGAGGGATAGGATGCTGCCGGCAGCAAGCGATCCAGCCGTTCGTTGACGAGAGCGCAATCGATGAACTCGACCCACGGCACGACGCGACGAAGCAACGCACGCGTCTCCTCCGCCAGCGTGCCGTCGTCGTGGATGACCGGCGTGACGCGCTCGGGCACCTGCCGCTGCAAGGAAGCAAAGCAGAAGAGGGTCTGATACCAATACTGCGCACCGCTCAGGAAGACCACGCGCGCGCCCAGATCTACGGCGGGCGGATCGAAAGGCGGCAGCGCTCGTGCCGCCTCCATCATTTCGCGACGCCCCATCTCTGTGCGCCGCTGCTCCCATGGCCCCCCCTCGGCAATCGACTGGCGAACGAGGCCGATGGGGCGGTGATAAAGAGTGAGCGCGGCACGTCCAAGGCTCAACCGGCGTACCAGATCCCGCAGTGCAGGCGCCGCCTTCATTGACGTCGAGCACCTATTGCAGCTCTTCCCTCGATCAAGCCGCAGGCGCCGCGCCAACCGATCCGGTTTTCGATCGACGCCCACGCCCTGAGGCGCACGTAGGCGCGCACTTTGCGCAACATGACCGTCCAGGACGATATGGCCGGCCACGGCGCGATGCCATGCACATTCAGGACCTGCACCCACGTCTTGCTGGAACTGTACGCGTACCTCTCGAGATACGCCGTGGAGAGGCGGCCCGCCGGGATCAAGTGCTCGAGGTAGAGCTGAGGGAGGTAGGCAACCTTCCAACCAGATGCGAGCAAAGTGAGCACGATGTCGTTGTCCTCGGCCGATGCCAGATCCCCGCCACGCCGGCCGAGCGCCATTCTCGCCGGGTCGCTGTGCGCGGCATCGATATAGGCGGCATATGCGCGTCGACGGAGGCCCATGCCGGCGCCAATCGGCGCGCACTCAGGATAGACTCGGCCCTCTTGCTTCTTATTGGACCAGTCGGCGATCATGGGTCTATCGCCGAGATCACGGCACGCGAGCGATATGCCCAAGCCGGCAAACCATGCCGGTGGCGTGATCTCGTATCGGGGAATGGACTTTCCGCCCACCGCGCCGAGTCTCTTGTCGCCATCGAACGCTCCGAGCGTCTCGCGCAGGTAGCTGGGCTCGAGCAGGTTATCGTCGTCGATGTAGACGAGGACCTCCGCCTGGGACTCTCGGAAACCTCTGAGACGGGCGTGGCTGAGCCCGAGCTGATCCTCCCGAACGACGCGCGCATTCTGATGCCAACTTAGATCCACGCGCTTCGAGAGTGGCAGATCGCTCGCGTTGTCTATGAGAATGAGCTCCCATGAGCGAGCGTTCGAGAGCGGCTCTTGGCTTCGAAGAGACGCCAGCGTCGCTTCGAGGTAGTCTATCCGCGGATTGTGCGTGCAGATGATGGCAGTGAGCGCGGGGACGGCCATGCGTTCAGGCTGCACAACGAGCTCTGGCGCGCTCGATCGCGCGCATATAGGAGGCCTCCTGGAGCGGCCCGATCACTTCAGGAGCATAAGCGGTTATCACGTGCGCTCGCGCGGCACGCCCCATGGCAATGCGCTGCTCGGGATCGCGAAGCAGGGCGATGATCGCCTCGGCAATAGCCTTGGGCTTGCGCGGCGGCACGAGGAGGCCCGTTCGTCCATGCTCGATGATCTCCGCCATGCCGCCCGCGCTCGAACCGATCACGCCGCGCGCCGCCGCCATGGCCTCGAGGCAGACATAGCCCGAGGCTTCCCAGTCGCTCGGAAAGACGCAGACATCGCAGCTCTGTAGCTCGGGTGGGATGCGATCGTGAGGTAAGCCGCCAGCGATTTGAACCACGGTCCCGCTCGTGCCGGCGGCTTTCAGAATGTGCTGTGAAACGGGAACGCGATCGGCAGGGTGCGGCAGGTCCCGCCCGACAAAGCGAAATCGGACGCCCGGCATAGCCTGGTGGACGAGCGGTATGGCCTTCGCGAGCTCGATCACGCCCTTTCGGACTTCGAGCCTGCCCACAAAGAGCACGCACTTCGTCTCATTGGCGGCATCTATCTCGAGCAGCGCGCGAGGTGGCGCAAAAGCGAGCGGCACAACCGACGTCCTGTCTCCAGGCAAGCCCCACGTCTCCACGACGCGCTCTGCTGTTGCGCGAGAGTTTGCCGCAATCTCGTCCGCCGCGAGCGTGTGCTCGCGCTCACCATCCTGCGCTGGATCATACTGCCATGGATTGTCCGGCCAGCGCCCGCGACGGAGCGCGCCCAGATAGTATCGACTACGAACCCTCATGCCGACGTAGCTGTCGTTGCTCGCCTGAATGGTGAAGGACGGGGCATGCAGTTTGACGACCAATGGCAGATCCGCAAATGCCCGCGCCACTGCTGATGCGTCGGCGCCGTACTCCGGCCCCTCGACCACATCGAACGGGCGACTTTCATGACGACGTGAGAACACTGGGCAGATGGCCTCGGCGAAGCTCACGCGCGATCCGGGCACCGTGTGGACCAAATGTCCCTGCGATGCCCCGTGGCTGCCGAATGCGTCACCTGACGTGAAAACCTCGACATCGTGACCTCGTGCGGCGAGCATTGCCGCCGCCGCACGCACATATGTGCCGATGCCGCCGCTATTGACGCCGCCGGCGTACTCGTAGGAGACGAGCGCTATGCGCATCGCGCGCTTTCTCAAATCTCAACGCTCGACGTGCGGGGATCGCTCGAAACCGGCGCCGCGGACGACCTCTGCAATGAGGCAATCAACTCCTTGCCCCGCTTGGTGCCGCGCTTGCGGGCAAGATAGAACTGCGTCTCCCTGAAGCCCTTCGTCACCAACAGAAGCAGCGAGCGCAGCATTGTCTTCCACAACACCGTTTCCTCGATGCTGCGGCCGTACCTGTTGCTAAGAAGCACGTTGGATGTCGAAATTCCCTCCACCAACTTCAGCAGCTTCTCCTTTGACAGGCGATCCTCCGGCATCAAATGGATCAGCGACAACTGCGGAAACGTGCCGAATCCCAGTCCTAGGTCGCGAGTGCCATAGATAAGGTCCACGTCCTCGCCGCTCGTCATCGAGCCGCCGCGTCTGCCTAACAACTGGCGCAAAGGATCGGTGCGCACGCGTTGGGCATAGTACGTTGCCACAGGCCTGCGAACGCATAGACCGGCGCCAACAGGTTGGGCACGCCAATCATCGAGCGTGTTGGACCAGCGCACCTGGTCGGCGTCCCTGATCGCCAGCAACTCGAAGAAGGCATGGGTCCACGGCTCGGGCGGGCTTTCGAATTCCGGTCGGACGGAACCACCCCACACCCCGAGATGGGGATATTGCTCGGCGATGTCGCGCACCCCTGCGAGGTAGTTCGCATCCAGAACGTTGTCGTCGTCCACGAAGACGATCACATCGCCATTCGTCTCGGCGATGCCGCGGAGCCGGGCGGGCGTCAATCCCAATTCGTCCTCGCGCACATGCCGCGCGGCCGAATGCCATGAGAGATCGAAGCGCTTTGCCACCGGCTCCGCTGATGCATTGTCGATGACCAGGAGCTCCCACGCCTCACGTGGCAGCGTCTGCGACCTGAGAGCAGCGAGAACGCGCTTGAGAAAATGCGCCCGCGGGTTGTGCGTGCAGATGACGACGCTGATGCTGCCCATTCCGAGCTAACTTACCCTACGGAGCACTGCGAGACTGCGTACGATGCGCACAATCTGCCAACTGCCGCTGGCAAGGGCTTCACCAAAAACGATGGAGACCCCGGGGAACAGCGGATCCAAATCGTGGAAAGCGATGTAGCCGCCTACCTTCACCCAGGGAGCGACGCGCCGAAAATCCTCTCGAACCGCAACCTCCCCGTGATCTCCATCGATAAAGGCAAAATCAAGCGGTCCGCCGATATCGGCATCCGTAATTTCACCACTCATCTTGCGGATCTGAGTAATCATAGAGCGGTACGGAGCGGTGTTTGCCTGGAACTCGGCAAAGGTGTCCTTTGCGCCATCAGGCATGGTCTCATTCATCCACGTATCCACGCAGACAAGATGCCCATGGACCCGCGCCAGTCCCGCGCAGATGAAGAGCGCCGACGATCCGATGTGAGATCCTATTTCCAACGCGCGTGCATTGGGCGGGAGGATACTCGCCAGTTGATAGAGCGCTAATCTTTCGCCTCGGGACGTGTGAGAGAAGACCGACATATGGCGCTGAATGCCATGTCGATAAATTTTAAGCTCATCGACCAGATGCTGGAGCTCGAACGTCATTCCGGCCGTCGCCCCTCGGATACGTGAGCTTCAGTAAGCCTGTCGGAACTACCAAGAAAACTGTACTGCTGAACTGATTTCGGCACGATAGCTCCGTGATCCCTCGTGTGAGGAAAGGTACGACCGGGCGTGGGAGTCTCTAGAACCTCGAACGCTATTTCGTCTCTCACGACGTCCAGGGTTTGCGTGTTGTGTGAACCGACCCAAAATTCGGTTGTGTAGGTGCCTGGAACCAATGGCGGCAACTGCACGTCGAGGGCTATGTGATGTCTTCCCGGCTTGCCCAGAATGAAGGGCTGCACCGTCGGCAAGGCCTGCATCAGAGCAACACCTACCTCATCCAGGATATCAATCGCGACGAAGGCCGATGCAAATTCCGCGACGCTTTCAAGATCGATTTTGCATTCGAGCACATGATCTGGTTGTCGACCGGATATCGTCGCGTCGATCTTGGAGAATCCCAGTGCTTCAATCGGCCGCGAGGCAGGACGCAACCACGTCTCACGCGGGGACCGATCGATTTGGTTCACGGCGTAGTTGTCGACGGCACTGTCGGCCGCGCCATCAAACACTATGCTGCCCGCCCGCAGTACAATTGCGCGCCGGCACATTTGCCTGACCGCCATCATATTGTGGCTCACGAGCAGCACGGTTCTGCCGTGGTGGGCCATCTCACCCATCTTCCCAAGGCACTTCTTCTGGAACTCCGCATCGCCGACCGCGAGCACCTCATCCACAATGAGGATCTCCGGCTCGAGATGCGCAGCCACCGCAAAGGCGAGCCGCACGTACATGCCCGAGGAGTAGCGCTTGACCGGTGTATCGAGGAACTTCTCGATCTCCGCGAAGGCGACGATCTCGTCGAACTTCCGCCGGATCTCCGCCCGCGTCATGCCGAGGATCGCGCCATTGAGGAAGACGTTCTCGCGCCCCGTCAGCTCCGGGTGAAAGCCTGTCCCCACCTCGAGCAGGCTCGCCACGCGGCCGCGGATCTCGACGCGCCCCGTGCTCGGCTCGGTAATCCGCGAGAGGATCTTCAGCAGCGTCGACTTGCCGGCGCCATTGCGCCCGATGATGCCGACCACCTCGCCACGCTTGATCTCGAAGTCGATATCCTTGAGCGCCCAGAACTCCTCGACCTCGTCGCCCACGATGAGCTGGCGGCCGCGCATCATGTCGCTGGCCGAGCGCATGAGGTTCCGCGCCCCGCGCGCGATCACGTCGCGTAGCGCGATGTAGCGTTCGCGCTCGCTCTCGTGGCCGATCAGGTAGCGCTTGCCGAGACCATCGGCGCGGATGACGACGTCGGACATCAGATCAGGTCCGCGAATGTCTTCTCGGTTTTGCGGAAATGGCGGATGCCGAGCCACAGCATAACCGCGACGACGGCGAGGCTCGCGAGGAACCCAGGCATATAGAGCTGGCTCTCGCCGCCGAGAAGGCACCAGCGGAAGCCGTCGATGACGCCGACCACCGGATTGAGGCTGTACCAGAAGCGCCACGCGTCGGGGACGACGGCGCTCGAAAAGCCGACGGGCGAGACGTAGAGCCCGAACTGGACGATGAACGGGATGATGAAACGGAAGTCACGGTACTTGACATTGAGGGCCGTGATGAAGAGCGCGGGGCCGAGACTTGCCAGCACGGCAAGCACGACGAAGAGCGGCAGGAACACGATCTGCCAGTTCGGCATGAAGCCGTACCAGGCCATGATCGCGAACAGGATCACGATGTTGATCGCGAAGTCCACCAATGCGACGACGCCTGCAGCCGACGGCACGATGAGGCGCGGGAAGTAGACTTTCGAGATCAGGTTCGCGTTCGAGACGATGCTGTTGGAGGCATCGGAGAGAATGCTCGAGAACAGGAACCACGGCAGCATTCCGGCGAAGACGAGAACGGGATACGGCACCGCGCCGTCGCTTGGCAATTTCGCGAGATTGCCGAAGACGATCGTGAACACGACCATGGTCAGCAGCGGGCGAACGATGGCCCAGACGATGCCGATCACGGTCTGCTTGTAGCGGACGGAGACGTCGCGCCAGGCGAGCATCGCGAACAGCTCGCGATAGTACCAGAGGTCCCGCCAATAGTTGCGCTCGGTGCGCCCGGCCTCGAGGATGAGAAGCCGCTCGGGCTGGGCGCCCGCGGAGGCAGTGGATCGCGCATCTTCCGCGATGGGCACTGCGCGCGCGCCGTCAGTGGGCAAGCGATCGAACGAGTTCATCGACGTGACTTGCGAAATTTTCGATCGCGAAACGCGAGACGGCATCTGGCTGCGAGACCTGGCGCCCCTGCAATGCCGCGCTGATCGCCTCGACGAGTTGAGCGCGATCATCTGGATCGACAGCGCAACCGATAGCGCCGTCAGCGAGCGCGTCGCAACTGCCATCTCTATTGCCGCCGATCACCGGCAGGCCCGAGGCGGCAGCTTCGAGAAAGACTATGCCAAAGCCCTCGCCAGTGCTGGGCATGGCAAAGAGATCTGCGACCGCGAAATGATCAGGCAGATCGGCCTCGGGAACTTCCCCGGCAAACTTGACGACATGCGCAACGCCTTCGTCGATAGCGAGCTTCTCGAGGCGGGAGCGATCGTCCCCGGTTCCTACAATCAGGTACGCGGCGTCCGGCACCTGCCGGAGAACTTCGGGAAGGGCTCTAATAATGCGGTCGTGCCCCTTGTAGCGTTCAGTAGCCGAAAGCCGCCCGACAGTAAGGACGATGCGTTTGCCGGCTAGTCCCAAATGCTCGGCGAGCGCCGTGTTGCGGCTGCGCGGCACGAAACTCACCGTAAACGTATTCGGCAGGACGCGGACGCGATCCGGCGAAATGTCGCTCCAGGAGAGCAGGCGGCGGCGCGTGTATCGGCTCACGGAAGTCACTATCGTCGCAGCTTCGAGCCCGGCGCGCACCGCGCGTCCGCGCGGCTCCCAAGCCTCGATGCCGTGCACTTGCACCCAGAGCGGAATGTGCCGGGCCTTGGCGATAGCTGCGGCAAGAACGACTGTATTCAGATGCCCGCAAAACACGAGATCGAACTTCTGTCGCGCGGCCGAAGCCAGTGCGCGAGCGGCCCAGGCGAACTTCCCGGCGGCTGGCTGCTGGACCACGCCGTCCGGCAAGGGAGACGTCGGCGTGCCGAAGCGCGGCAGGATCGTGACGCCCGAAATATGCGGGCACGCGCCGAGTGCCGTCATCAAAGCCTGATTGTAGCGCGCAATGCCGCCGACAGCCCCGAAGCCGTCAGAGAGAAGGGCGAGGACTTCCATCACTCAGATCGCCGCGAGACGCTCGGCCCACTGCCGAGACCAGTGCGCATTTTCAAGCAAGCCACGTTCGCGCCTCGCCGCTGCGCCCAATCGCGCATCGCGTATCCAGCGGCCAATCGGCGTCGTGAAGCCCGTTTTGGCACGCTCTCGGATAGCGGTTGGCAGAGGCACGTTCGGGCTCTCGGCGAGCAGCTCCTTGCCCACCTGCGCCGGCGCCGCCGCTCGTGCGGTGGCAACCGTCTGTAGAAGCGCGCTGTCGACGAGCGGCACGCGCACCTCGAGCGAATGCGCCATGCTTGCCCAGTCCGTGTCGCGCAAGAGCTGATTGCGCATGTAGAGCGACGATTCGAGCGAAGCGACCTTGGCGTGCGCACTGGCCGGCGCCGGCGGTAGTTCAGCCTCGACACGGGCGAGCGGCGCGAGACGACGAAGACCTCTATGGACGACATCAGGGTCGAGTAGCTGCCTCAGTTCCCACGGCATGAAGAGACCGCGGCGCACGAGATAGGCTCCGGCGTACGTGCCGCCGTATTCCAGGAGCCCTGGAACCTTCGGGCTGAAACCGACGGCGGAGACCAGAGGCTGAGAGAGCCGGCGGGCAACGCGACCAAAGCCGGGCACGTGCGACGGTACCGCCAGCAGTTTCACCCATCGCGGAATGTCGCGGAACGACGGATAGCCGCCGAAAAGCTCGTCACCGCCCAATCCTGAAATGGCAACCTTTAGGCCGAGCTCGCGTGCCGCCTTGGCCACGAACCAGGTATTGATCCCATCGATTGTCGGCTGGTCCATCGCGTCCAGAATCCGCGGCAGGTCGGCCTCGAATTCCGCTTGCGTCACCACGCGCGTCGTATGTTGTGTCTCAAAGGCCCGCGCGACACCTGCGGCGAGCAGTGACTCATCCTCGGGGCGTCCTCGAAACTCCTCGAACGCCAGTGTGACCGTCTGGATGCTCTGCTGGCCGACACTGCGCATGAGGCCGACGAGCGCACCGGAATCGATACCGGCTGAAAGGAATGCGCCGACCGGCACATCGGCGACCAGATGATGGCGCACGCTGTCCGCAAGGGCATCGCGCAACTCTGCACGGACATCGCTGGCGTCATGTCGGGGCAGCCTCAGCGCATCGGCCTCGCGATAGACCGCGGCGATGGAATGATAGCGACGCGGCTCGCGTGCGCCGATGCGGTCGACGGTGAGGGTGCAGCCGGCCGGCAGCGCGCGGATGGCCTCGCATGTGGTGAAGGGCTCGGGGACACTGCCCCATAGATAGAAGCCGACCTGACCGGCCGGATCGGGATCGCGGGAGATGGCGCCACCGGCAAGCAGAGCCTTCACTTGGGAGGCAAACCGAAATGTCCACCCATCATCGGCATAGTAGAGCGGCTTGATGCCGTAGGGATCGCGCGCCAGGAAAAGCACCTGTCGCGTGCTGTCCCAGATAGCGAAGGCGAACATCCCCCTGAGATCATGCACCATGGCTTCGCCCCTGCTCGCATAGAGATGGAGCAGGACCTCGGTGTCCGACTGACTGACGAAGACGTGGCCCTTGGCTTCGAGATCCGCGCGCAGGGCACGAAAATTGTAGATTTCACCGTTGAAGGTCACGACAAGGCGCCCGTCGGAGCTCGCCATCGGCTGCGTGCCAGCATCCGACAAGTCGATGATCGACAGGCGCCGATGTCCGAGCGCCACGCGGCCGTCTTCGGAGAACCAAGCCTCTGCGCCATCGGGCCCGCGCGGCGCCATGTGGTCGCGCGTGCGGATCAGCTCCGAGCGATCGACCGGATTGGCCGCGTAGTGAAAGGCATGAATGCCGTTGATGCCGCACATCTCAGATCAAGGGCCCGATGAACTCCTAAAATGCTTACGCGATCCTATGATGGCTTGACTGCCTGCATTGCGCACGCGTGGTCGAAACGCGAAGGTTCTTCCACGCGTGCGAAAGCGAGATCTTCGCTGTCGCCAAGATACGCGCGGCGCACGCCAACAAAGCCATGCTTCTGAAGCGCTTCGGCAAGAGATAGCTCGTCCCACATCCAGAGATGCCTGGAATTGCCAAGCAGTTCATGAACTATCCCGCCGATGCCTCGTGAGCGAGCTGGATGTCCCAAATGTGATGCGCGCATGAAGGAAAGGCTCGCGCCGGTGTCCCTATTGTCGTGGGCTGAGACATAGTCTCGGGCGATCGTGTAGAGGTCCGGCACCACGAGCCGGAAAATGCCGCCACCCCGCAGTATCCTGAACGTCTCGTCCAAGGCGAGGTGGAAGTCCTTGAGCGACAGATGCTCGAGGACGTGACTTGCGTACACGCCGGCACAGCTTCCGGACGAAAGCGGAAGCCCTTTGCATATATCGCCGAACTCGGCATTCAGCGGAAATCGCGCAGCATTGCGCGTGTACATGCGCCCGATGACCGGCAGACGCTCAAAACGCAGCGTTGGAGACGCATCGAAGTTGCGCCATCCGTCGGGCGCGGAAAACCCACAGCCAAATTGAACATAGGTGTCCGCCGAAGGCACCTTCAGCTCACTCTCGAAGCACCAACATACTCAGCGGCGATCCTCATCGACCGGCGTCGTCTTGCCACGAGCTCCGCCAGCCGCGAGAGGCATCGCGTCTGCCCATTACAATCGCCAAATGGCTGCTGCTGACCCAAGCGTTGCCCTAGGTGCCCGCGCGGCCGGATAGGAAGCGATCGAAATAGGCGATTGTCCGCTGCAGGCCCTCGCGCAGCGGAATGGTCGGCCGCCAGCCGAGCTGTGCCTCGGCGCGGGAGATGTCCGGGCGGCGCTGCTTGGGATCGTCCTGCGGAAGTGCCTCGAACGTCAGCTTCGACTTGGAGCCAACCATCTCGATGGTGAGCTCCGCCAGCTCGCGGATCGTGAACTCTCCCGGATTGCCGAGATTGATCGGGCCGGTGACCTCGGCGGGGCTGTTCATCAACCGGACGAAGCCCTCGATCAGGTCGTCGACATAGCAGAAGGACCGCGTCTGGCTGCCATCGCCGTAAATTGTGATCGGTGCGCCGCGAAGGGCCTGAACGATGAAGTTCGAGACGACGCGGCCATCGTTCGGATGCATGCGCGGACCGTACGTATTGAAGATCCGCGCCACCTTGATCTCCAGGCGGTGCTGGCGATAGTAGTCGAAGAAAAGCGTCTCGGCGCAGCGCTTGCCCTCGTCATAGCAGGAGCGCGGGCCGATCGGATTGACGTTGCCCCAGTAGTCTTCGGTCTGCGGATGGATCGAGGGGTCGCCATAGACTTCAGATGTCGAGGCCTGGAAGATCCGGCATTTGAGGCGCTTCGCGAGACCGAGCATGTTGATTGCGCCATGCACGCTCGTCTTCGTCGTCTGCACGGGATCGTGCTGGTAGTGGATCGGCGAGGCGGGGCACGCGAGATTGTAGATCTCGTCCACCTCGACATAGAGCGGAAACGTGATGTCGTGGCGCATCATCTCGAAGCGCGGGTGCGCGAGCAAATGATCGATGTTCTGCTTGGCGCCCGTGAAGAAATTGTCGAGGCAGATAACATCATGCCCGTCGGCAATCAGTCGCTCGCAGAGATGCGAGCCGAGAAAGCCGGCACCTCCTGTAACCAATACGGTCTTGCGCGAAGCCAGGTGCTCGCTGTCGCCGTGAACTCGTACTGTCGTGCGTGCCTGCAAGTCTCTCTCCAATTGCCG
This sequence comes from Hyphomicrobium sp. CS1BSMeth3, assembly GCF_900117415.1. Classification (GTDB taxonomy): domain Bacteria; phylum Pseudomonadota; class Alphaproteobacteria; order Rhizobiales; family Hyphomicrobiaceae. The sequence continues at coordinate 1,233,929 of NZ_FPEI01000005.1, read as the reverse complement.
AGTTTGTGGAGGATGGTGCGTAGGGAAAGCTACCGCACTTCGGGTGAACGGGCCCCCGAACTACAACCGAACGCACACCCCAAGGAAGCAGCCCATTTCCGGCGCGATCATGGCGCGCCAGCGAGCGCCCTTAAGTCCTATTGCCTTCAAGGCTAACCGGGGACGAAGGTCTCACTGCCCCGGAGCCCCCCCGCACGCCGCCAGCGGGCGTCCTGCGCGCCGCAACACGGCCCAACGAGCCCGCACCATATCGCATATCAACGTTCCACGTCGGCGTCTCGCGGCGCAATGTGCCACGGAGCTGCGCGCACCAGCCGCCTATGCTGCCATTCAGCCGTGGCACGCCCGAGATCATCGCATCCGGCCCTACTCGCGCACTTGCCCGCGCCCTTCGAGGCCGTGGAGATCCCGCCATGCGAGCCTGACCACATCCCCGTCGACGCGCTCACCGAACAGGACCATCGGAACCGTCGCGAAGACGACTCTCAAGTCGAGCATGAGCGATGCATGGCGCACGTACCAAATGTCGAGGGCCGTCTTGTCCGCCACCGAGACCGTCCTGCCGCCGTGCACCTGTGCCCAACCGGTGAGGCCAGGCCGCACGAGCAGGCGCGCGACGACGTCACGTGACTGCTCGCGTGCCACCAGGGGACGCGGCCCGACGAAGGACATGTCGCCGAAGAGGATATTGAAAAGCTGCGGCAGCTCGTCGAGACGTGTGCGACGCAAGAAGGCACCGACCCAGGAAATGCGCGCCTCATCCGATACTCTGAGGCCTGCGCGGTCATGCGGCGGGCTCATTGTGCGGAACTTGTAGAGGTTGAAGCGCGCTCCGCGCAGCCCGGGGCGTTGCTGCACGAACAGCACCGGCAGGCCGACATCGAGCGCCACAAACAGCGCGACCAGCAGAATCAATGGCGACAACACAAGGATGAGCGTCAGCGCCACCGCCACATCGATCATCCGCTTGAGCCGCCAGTACGGCCGGCGCAAAGCCTGCGTGAATTCGGCCTCCTCGACAGCGAGTGCGGAGGCCACATCAGTCTTTGCGTTCGAGGAGCTTTCTTGACGCTGAGCTGACAGCGCCTCGCTGGAGCCGGTCAACCCGAGCCGCTCCGCGAAGAATTCGAGGCGAACGTCCGTCGTGCTCTCGATTTCCCGCAACACGCGCTGCGCCTCGTCGGACAGACGATCGAGCGATGTGGCAATGAGGATCCGCCCGACATGAACGCCATGGACATCGAGGTCTGTGAGGATCTTGTCGGCGTCCTCCGGCGTGCCGAGGACCCTGATCGCTTGCACGAGGCGCCCGACATGACGCTCGTGCGGCGAAAGAATGCCGGCGATATGGATCTGGCCGCTGCCAAATTCGGCAGCCGAGCGGACATAGAGCTCGACGAGGCTGCTCCAACCAACGAGCAGGACCGTGTCGTCAGCCCTTGGCAGCGCGAGCGGTGTGTGGCCGCCCGCGCGGCGCCGACGCTCGTAGGCGACGCGTGTCAGCACGCGGGTTCCGATCAAGCCCGCAGCCATGAGCACCGCCTGCAGCACCGGCAGCGAGCGCGCGACGCCGTCCAGTCGATTCACGACGAAGCCCGTGGCCACCGCGCCAATCACGATCAGCACCGAGGCGAACGCCACCCGGCCGTAGTCGGCGAGCCCGCTGAAGCGCCAGACGGAACGGTCCAGCTCCAGCACGATCAGGATGGGCCCGGAGATCGCAAGCGTGAACAGGAGATAGGGTACGAATGCGCCCCAACGGCCGTCGGCGAGAGCAAAGTTCTCGCGCAAGGCCAAGGCTGCGATCGAAGCCAGGCCGACAACCAATAAATCAAGAAATCAAGAAATAAGTAACGCCCCCGACTAACTGTCGACATACTAACCCGGTGAGCAAAACTCACCGCCCCGCCCGATGGTCCGCTGCGAAAAGCATTTGCCGTTAATTCTTTGTTAACCGCATGCTTCCTCCAAGCGTGCCACACAGTCAACACAAAAAAGCCGCACATAGGCTCAATGCGGAAAAGAGAAATATACATATAAATCAGATTGTTAGATTCTGGCGATCGCCTCCGTGATTCGACCGCGCCGGGCTGGATCGTGGCATTCTGATCACTCAGGCTTCGCACTTGCACTCGTTTGGGCCATTGCCCACCGAGCCTTAGCCGGGGGCATCGGTCCTGTCCGAGTGCTGCCGTGCCCGCCATGCTTCCGGCCATCCGCCGCTCGGCGGCGTGGCCGCTCTGAAGCCGGTGGATGGCCCCATAGCTTGCCCCATCGACGATACCTCGGGCAGAGCGACACCCTCCTCCGTAGCGATCGCAGCATTGGAAGGCCGCCCTGAAGCGAGGCTCTTCCCGACGGGCTCGATCATCATTGCGATCGCCGAAGCGAATACAGCCATCAGGGCCGTTGTGCGGAGCGGATAGTCGACAGCGGAGTGCGCCAGCAGCAGGAGGAGAACGAGCGCCGCGGCACATCCGAGCAGGTTGTTCTCATGGCCGGCGCCGGGCAGCCCGCGCCGCCAGACACGCACGCTGGCACGTGCGAGCCAGGCCAGAAAAAGGAGCATTCCCACCAGTCCGGGGAGCCCGGTCTCGAGCCAAAGCTCGAGGAAGTCGTTGTGGGCGCGGTTGACGTAGGAAAATGTGAAACCGTCGGCCGCGCTCTCGAACGATTGATAAACCTGGACGAATGTCCCCATGCCGGACCCGAATGGCATGTAGGCCATCGCAGCGTCGAATGTGTTGCGCGCCAGCGGGATGCGTCCGTCAGCCAGCAAATCCGCAATGAGGCGTCCCCGAATTCCGTCGAATGCCGACTGCGCCGCTAAAACGAGAGCAAGTCCGACCACTACCAACAGGAGCCAGTTGAAAACGCGAAGCACGCCGCTGCGTCGTGCTCCAGGCCTCGGATCGGCCGTGCCACTTGGGATCGCATAGGCGATCACCAGCGCACCGGCGAGAGCAAAAAGCATCAGACCGAGACCCGCGCGAGAGCGGGCCAGGAGTTGCGCGGCAATCGCAACGAGCAAGATCAAAGTTGCAATGATTGCCGCTGTCAGGTGCGGTGTTGCGCGTCGCGACCAGATCGAGCCCGTCCGCATCGCTTTGCTCAGGGCTGCGATAATCCACGCGGCCGTAATCGGCAGCAGGCAATTGAGCAACGCGGCGTGGTGATTGCGGTTCGCGAAGAACCCGACCGTCTCCGTCGGATTCGTAAAGGCGTAGAATCGCAATGGACTGGCCTGTCCTTGCGCGAGCTGCACCAAGCCGAGAATGGCGCCGAGCACGCCGACGATCAGGAAAACGAGCAATAGTCGGCGCCGCTCGGCGTAGTCGAGTTGCAAGACGCTGAACAGCACCGCCATCGGCGGCAAAACGGCAAGCGCACTCAGCCATGTTCCAGTCGGCACGACGCTGAGGGGCAGCCAGCCGACCTCGAGCCCGGCCGCCGCGAGCGTGTCGACGACGTCGGTACGCCCGGGCAGCGCCCGCCATAGCTCCGGCGGAAGCGGCACCAACTGTGCGATCGGGAGCGCCGCCACCATGAGGCAAACGAGCAAGGCTCCTCGTGCACGCCGGCTCCCGGCCTCTAGCGGCACATCGAGCAGTCGCCAGCCCGCCCACAGCACAAGCGGGACGGCGAGCACCTGCAGCACGACATCCGAGAGAAATCCGGTTCGCGTGCCGCCCCCCAACATCAGGCAGGCCGCAAAGTAAGCTGAAGCCGCCGCAAAGAATGGCGTGAACGGTCCGCGCGACCGCGAAATTCGAGGTCCCGAAGATTTCGCTCGTTCCTGCAACGGCTCGCCTCTCACCACGCGATCCTCGACGCCGTCAGGGGCCTGCCGGCGGCTTGCGGCCGTCGATCATGACGGCTCCGCCCGCGAGCCAAGATGAGTCCCAATTGGTGCGAGGTACGAGCGTCGGCTCCGGATCACGGGGCGGCGGCGGACCGGCATCGGCACTGCACGGAGAGCGAGGGCGAACCCAGACGAGGGAGCCCGGCACCACATCGACGCGACAGCCGTCCTCATAAATGAGGCTGCCGGAAGCTTGGTCTCCGGCAAGCGCCGCATCTCCCGGCTTGAGCTGCATTGTCTCGGTGATCGCCCGAAAACCGACACCGGTATTCACCAGGATTTCACCGCGGACCGGGCGAACTTCGGCAACCTGCGCGGCCGCAACGCATGTCGCAATGATCGTCGCGAGCATCGCGGAAAAGGCGACTGACAACACCTTCATCGCTGGGTCCACCCTTGCCCACATGCGCCCGCAGCCAGCCAGCGGCCAGACAGCAGAGCTAGTCCGTAGTCACAATCAGCAACACTGTCTATGCCATTGCTGTTGCCGTATTGCTGCAGCTCGTGCGGTGTACGCGCACGAACTATGCTGCGCGAAATGGCCGACGTCTGCCGTGCGCACACGATGAACCGGTCGAAGGAGCTCAATGCCCGCCGAACTCCAGCTATTCCTCTCGAAGGTCCTCCCACTCACGCTCCTTCCTGAAGGGCTGGTGACGCTTGCGCTTGTCGGGGCCTGTCTCGCTCTTCTCCTCCGGGCGACGCGGATCGCCGGGGTGCTCGCGGTGTTCGCGCTCGCCATCTTTTGGTTGAGTGCGATGCCGATTTTCGCCAACTGGCTTCTCGGCACGCTCGAGCGGCAGTATCCGCCCAATTCGGCAGCGCTCCCCAAAGCCGAGCTTGCCATCGTGCTCGGCGGGGCCGTGAGCGCACCCAAGGCGCCGCATCCGACGCCGGAGCTTTATGATGCGTCCGACCGCGTCTGGTATGCGGCCCACCTCTACAGGTCAGGCCAAGTCAAACGGATGGTGGTCGTCGGCGGCCAACTGCCCTGGGAACAGGCGGCGCAGCCCGAGGGCGAGGTCATACGCGACATGCTGGTCACGCTCGGCGTGCCATCGGAAGCCATCATGGTCGGCACCAGCAGCCGGAATACCTATGAGAACGCAACCGAGGCTGCATCAATCCTGCGCGGGATCCCCCTCGATCGCGTCCTGCTCGTGACATCAGCCGCACATATGCCGCGCGCGCTGGCCATATTTCGCAAGGCCGGCTTTCCGGCCGAGCCCGCGCCGTGCGATTTTCGCGCGAGCGATCGGCTTACCGGCACGGCACTCGACTGGTTGCCGCAAGCCAGTGCCTTCGCCATGACCAGCGGCGCCCTGCGCGAGTGGATCGGATACTACGCCTACAAGTGGCGCGGCTGGCTCTGAGGCGACAGCTTCAGCACGAACGGCGCGTACTGACAGCATTGCGCTGCGTGCTGCCGATCCTGCACAGTGAACGCGCGGGGCTGGCGCCCATCGGTCACCCATCCCCCCGCCCGCCTCGAAATCGGGGTTGAAAATGCCAGAGGCTCTGGCCAATCTACCCCACAATGATATATCACTCGCCTATTATCAACGTGGTGGGGGCCACGTGGCCAAGTCCACAAGCAATCGAATGACTATTGAAGTGACTGTCGTGCGCGTTCTCCGTGACGAGCACGACGAAGCCGGCTGCCTCCCCTACCATCTCCCTTGCGCTCGGACGCCGTCGGCCACTGCGGCCGCCGCGTGCCTTCAGCGCCGCAACAGAAAGGGTCGCGATCAAGAAGACTGAGATGAACACGTGAGCGTTCAGAAGGGGCCAACAACAGAGCCCCGACAAAACGACATAGGGAAACGTCAAAGGAGTGAAGACATGAGACGCAGCCTTGGGCTCTCTCTGGCAGCGGTCGGCTTGACCGCCGGCCTGCTGCTCGCGGCACCGGCGACCTTCGTGCAAGCCGCCGAGCACAACTGGAAACTGCAGACCGAGTGGGGCGGCGGTCCGCTGATGGATCTCGGCGCCAAAGCCTTTGCCGAGCGCATCAAGCTGCTCACCGATGGCCGCATCGAAGTTCAGGTGCTGCCGGTCGGCACGCTCTCCAAAGGGCTCGAGTCGCGGACGGCCGTAGCCAACGGCGTTGCCGAAGCCTGCCACACTTGGATCGGCTACGACTGGGGCAAGGACAAGACCACCGTTCTTTTCGGCGGCTTCTCCGGCTCGATGGACAGCGAGCGTATGCTGCACTGGATTTATGAGGGCGGCGGGCTCGAGCTGTGGCGTCAGTTCAACGAAGAGAAGTTCAACATCATCTCGATGCCGCTCTTCACGCGAACGGCCGAGGCCTTCTTGCATTCGCGCAAACCCGTGCGGACGATGGACGACCTCAAGGGACTGAAACTCAGAACGGCGGGAGCCTGGCTCGAGATCTCGCGCTCGCTTGGCGCAGCCTCGGTCACGACGCCCGGGCCTGAGACCTATCCAATGCTCGAGCGCGGCGCCATCGACGCCACCGAGTGGGGAACCCTCTACGAGAATATCTCGATGGGATTTCACAAGATCGCGAAGTACGTGATCATCCCCGGCGTGCACCAGCCATCCGCGCCGTTCGAGCTGTGCGTGAACAAGGCCGCCTGGGGCAAGCTCTCCGACAAAGACAAGAAGTTCGTCGAGATGGCCGCAAAGCAGGTCACGCTCGAGAGCTGGATGCGCGTTGGTGCTGAGGATGCCAAGGCACTCAAGTTCTTCCGCGAGCAGGGGAACGAGATCATCGAGCTCTCACCCGAGGTCCAAAAGGCGACAAAGGACATGTCGGTGAAATGGGCTGAGGAGCAGGCCGCGACCAATCCCTGGTTCAAGAAGGTCTGGGAGAGCCAGCGTGCCTTCGAGGCGCTCTGGGCCAACGCGTCGAGCTACCGCAACACGCGCTACTGATTTTCGCCCTGGACCGGGCCCCTCGGGCTCGGCCCACAATCACTTCCGCCCAACTTCAAGGGGGACCGCATGAGATCTCTCGTGCGCACGATCGAGCGCATCTCCGGCATCAGCGGCTATGTGACAGCCTGGCTCGTGGCACCTCTCATTTTCGCCACGGTCTATGACGTCGGAGCACGCTATCTGTTCAACTCGCCGACGCAGTGGGCCTACGAGGTTGCCTATATGGCCATGGGAACGCATGCGCTCCTCGGCATGGCCTACACGCTCCGCGAGGGAGGTCATATCCGCATCGACGCCTTCTCGCAGATGTTCTCCGAAAACACGAAGGCCTGGATAGATCTCGTTGGCTATTCGCTGTTCGTGCTGCCGTGCCTGCTTTGGATGACTTGGTCGCTATGGAGCTACTGGTGGCACTCCTTTGTGACCAACGAGCTCTCGGGCCAATCGGCCTGGAACCCGATCATCTGGCCCTTCAAGCTCGTCTTCTTCATCGCCTTCGTACTTTTGGTGCTCCAGATCTTCGCGGAGATCTTCAAGGCAATCCTATTTCTCACAGGCAAGCGCCCCAGCTACGAGGGCAATCGTTCGGCGGAGGCTCACTAGATGCTCGGTGCTGCCTCCCTGCTGATGTTTCCTGCGCTGCTCTTTGCCCTCTTCATCGGCTTTCCCGTTGCCTTTGCCATGATCGGCGTGGCGTTCGGCTTCGGCTACTGGGCTTTCGGCCCTTCTGTGATCTACCAGTTCATCCAGAAGGTCGATGCCATGGCATCGAACTTCGTGCTCGCCGCCGTGCCGCTTTTCGTTTTTATGGGCGCAATGCTCGAGCGCGCCGGCATCGCGGAGCGGCTCTTCGAGGCCATTCACCTCTGGACACGCCGCCTCCCTGGCGGCCTCGCAATCGGCACGGTGCTGATGTGCGTCGTGTTCGCGGCCTCGTCGGGCGTTATCGGTGCGACCGAAACCGTGGTCGGCCTGCTGACCATCCCAGTGATGCTGAAGTACAAGTACGACAAGTCGCTTATCTCGGGCGTGATCTGTGCCGGAGGATCGCTCGGGACGATCATCCCGCCCTCGATCGTGGTCGTGTTGCTCGGCCCGGTGGCGAACGTGTCGATTGGCGACCTCATGTTCGGGATGCTGATCCCTGGCCTGCTCCTCGCGCTGCTCTATATTTTGTACATCCTGGTCCTGTGTGTTGTGTGGCCAGACAAGGGCCCGCGTATCCCGCCCTCGCCTGACGATCCGCCATTCCTCGAAAAAGTGCGCATCTCGGCGATTGCGCTTTGGCCGCCGATGCTGCTGATCATGGCCGTGCTCGGCTCGATCATGTTCGGCATCGCCGCGCCGACCGAGGCGGCCGCACTTGGAGCGCTCGGTGCGCTGCTGCTTTCTGTGGTCTACGGCGATTTCTCTCTACGGGTCCTGAACGAGTCGCTGATCAAGACGCTGAAGATCACGGTGATGATCCTCACCATCCTGATGGCGGGCAACATGTTCGCCGGCGTCTTCATCGCCGGCGGCGGTGTTCAGACCACCGAAAAGCTCATTGCCGCCGCCAATCTCGGCCCGTGGCTGACGCTGGCCGTCTTCCTGTTCATCTGCTTCCTGGCCGGCTTCATCCTCGACTGGATCTCGATCCTGCTGATCTTCATTCCGGTCTTCGTGCCGATCGTGAAGTCGATGGGCTTCGATCCCGTCTGGTTCTGCGTCCTCTTCCTGATCATCATCCAGACCAGCTACCTGTCGCCGCCCATGGCGCCGGCAATCTTCTATCTAAGAGGCATCGCGCCGCCGGAAATAACGATCAATCACATGTTCCTCGGCGTCGTGCCGTTCATCACGGTTCAATTCGTCTGCCTGATCATCGTCGCAGCATTTCCACAGCTCGTGCTGTGGCTGCCGACGGTGCTGCTCGGCTTCAGGTAGTGCAGACGAAACTGTCCAGTTGACCATGACAGCGATAATGATGTACTTCTGATATATCAGACGGCTCCGCGACGATAGGGAGTGCCCGATGACGCCCGAAGAGATCCTTGCCATCAAGCCCAAGGTGCTGACGCAGAAGCAGCGCGAGTTTTACTTCGAGAACGGCTACATTCTGCTCGAGAAGCTGCTCCCCGATGAGTGGATCGAGCGCCTGCGCGCGACGACAGACGAGATGGTCGACAAGAGCCGCGGCGTCGCGAAGTCGGATGCCGTCTGGGACCTCGACAAGGGCCACACAAGAGACACGCCGCGCCTGCGCCGCCTCTCCAGCATGAACGATCACCACCCCACATACTGGGAGTACGCTGCGGGGCCGCGCTCACCGCTTCCCGATGCGATCGCCGATCTTGTCGGACCGGACGTCAAATTCCACCACTCCAAGCTCAACTTCAAATGGTCGAAGGGGGGCGACGAAGTGAAGTGGCACCAGGACATTTCCTTCTGGCCGCACACCAACTACAGCCCATGCACGGCCGGCACGTACGTGTTCGACTGCACGGCCGATCAAGGACCGCTCGGCGTGCTGCCTGGCAGCCACAACGGCCCGGTCGTCGATCAATACAATGATCAGGGTCAGTGGGTCGGCTGCATGAAGCCCGAGGACGCAGCAGCGATCGACATGAGCAAGGTCGTTTACCTCGAAGGTCCGGCGGGATCGGTGACGATCCACAACTGCCGCACGCTGCACTATTCGAAGGCGAACTGGTCAGAGACGCCGCGGCCGCTGCTGCTCAACGTCTATTCCGCAGCCAACGCCATGCCCTACACGTATAACCCCCTGCAGTCGCGGTACTATGGCGCCGTCGTGCGCGGCAAGCCCGCACAATGGGCGTATCATGATCCGCGACCCTGCCTGCTGCCGCCGGATTGGTCGGGCGGGTACACATCGATCTTCGCCCTCCAGCAGGAGGAAGACTGGTCCAAAGAGCGCAAGGTTGCAGCCGGCGGCATGATGTAGCCGGCCGCCTCAACGGTACGAGAGGAAGAAAAGATGATTACAGAACGCCAGAAGCAGTTCCGGGCGCAGTATCGCGACCGCATCATGGGGTTCTACGACGGCTACCTGCACATCGCGATCATCTACGCAATGGGTGCCGCGGCCTTCTACATCTACCTGCAGCACATTCACGCGCCGACCTGGCTCGAGCTCCTCACGATCCCCGTCACGTTCCTCTTCACCAACGTCTTCGAGTGGTTCGTGCACAAGTACATCATGCACCGGCCGATCCCGATCAAAGGCCTGCGCTCCGTGTACGAGCGCCACACGCTCAATCATCACCAGTTCTTCACTGACGAGGAAATGCGCTTCCGCGATCACAAGGATTGGCGCGTCACCGTCTTCCCGCCTTACGCGCTCGTCGTCTTCATCCTGATGTCGATCCCAGGCGGGCTGATCCTCGGGTATTTGTTCTCGCCGAATGTCGGCTGGCTCTTCATGTGCACGACGACGGGCATGTATCTCATCTACGAGTTCATGCATTTCTGCTGCCACGTGGATGAGAACTGGTTCGTGCGCCACTGCCCGTTCGTGAACACGCTGCGGCGCCATCACACCGCCCATCACAACGCGCGGCTGATGATGGAGGTGAACATGAACCTCACCTTCCCGATCGCAGACTGGTTCTTCGGGACCTCGGACCTCAAGCGCGGCCTGCTCGGCCATATCTTCAACGGCTACGACACGGCGCACCTCAAAAAGGATCTGAGGGGCACGCCGAAGCGGCCGGACGAGGCGGCGGCAGCGACCATGGGCAACTACTGAGAGAGCGGTAGCGAAGCGTCATGCCAAACGACGTCAAAGCCATCGTCTCGGTGGTAACTCTGCTAGCGGCGCTGGCCTTCGCCTATTGGGAGGCGACCATCGCCAGGACCGTGCCGGCCTGGTTCGTCATCGGCTTTGCCATATTCGCGGTCGTTGCCATGTGGATCTTCCCCGAGGCCGGCGTGAAGAAAGGCGACATGCCGCCGAAGAAGCCACGCTGAGCAGAGTGGCCACGCGGCAGACCCCGTGAGTTGTGGCTGGCCCTTTCGTGGGGCCGGCCTTATTCATGGTCCGACAAGGGGAGAGAACCCGGCGACCTGGGACCTGAGCACATTCCATGACGCGTGTTTTGCAGATCAAAAAGCCGGATCAGGTTGCAGCAGCCAAATCAGAGACGCTTACGGAGCAGGCCTACAATCGTCTCGAGGAGATGATCGTTACCCTGCGGCTCCCGCCCAGCGCAGTGCTCTCGGAGCAGGCGCTGGCCACGGAGCTCGGCATCGGCCGCACGCCCGTTCGTGAGGCCCTGCAGCGTCTCGCCCACGAGGGCCTCGTGCTGGTGCTGCCGCGCAAGGCGATCATCGTCACCGATACGGACCCGCGCCGCCAGCTTCTCGTGCTCGAGGTCCGCCGCGAGCTGGAACGGCTTCTCGCGCGCACGAGTGCCGAACGCGCCACCGACGCCGAGCGGGAGCGCTTCCTCGCCATTGCCGAGGGCATGGGAGCCGCCGCACGCGCCAATGACGACATCACCTTCATGAGGCTGGATCGCGAAATGAACGCGCTGCTGATCCAGGCCGCGCACAATGAGTACGCGTCGCGCTCGATGCGCTTCCTCAATGGCCATTCGCGGCGCTTCTGGTACCTCCACTACAAGGAGGCCGCGGACCTGCCGAAGTGCGCGCGCCTGCACGCCGACGAAGCGCGCGCCATCGCCAAGGGGCAGACCGACCGTGCCATGGCGGCCTCGGACAAGCTGCTCGACTATGTCGAGAGCTTCACTCGGGCCACGGTTGGCCTTCGTCGCTAGGCCGTTGCGACCGGACAGGATGGCTTGCAGATTAGATTATTATCATTCTAATTCAATGGATTACGCCACAAGAACGCCTTAAAACCTTTCCTCAAATCGGGCGGGGCTCATCGAAAAGTGTCTTGACGGTCGAACAACTCCCCCATAAATAACCGTCCGGTCGGAAATAAATGGGGCGACCTATGGCGCGTACCCGAACGATTGATCGCACTGCAATGCTCGAGGCTGCCCAGAGGGTCGTCGCCCGCGACGGCGCCACGCGGCTGACGCTGGATGCCGTTGCCGCCGAGGCCGGGATCAGCAAGGCGAGCGTCCTCTACGACTACAAGACCAAGCAGGCCCTCATAAAGGCCGTGATCGAGCACCTCTCCGCCGCCGAGGTCGCGCGTCTCCACGCGTTCATCGAGAAGGAAGGCGACAAACCGAATGCCGCGATACTGGGATTGATCGCGGCTGCCGAGAGCGACGAGACGGCTTTCCATAGGAACGTCGCTTTAGACCTTGCCGTCGCACTCAATCAGCACAATGATCTACGGTGCGCAATTCAAGAGAGCATCGGCAGCTTCATCGAGGCCATCCAGGCGAGCTCCACCTACCCGCGCCGGGGCACCGTGGCGTTTTTGGCTGTCGAGGGGCTGAAACTCATCGAATCCTTCGGACTGTACGAATGGCCGCCAGGGGAGCGCGCTCGGATACTCGAGGATATCCGTGCGCTCCTACGCCCCGAGACGCCGAACGAGATGCAGGATCTGGCGCTGTAAGGCTGGTGCATACCGACGACCGCAGCGCTGCAGTACTCACCAATTCAGGAAATACTCCATGGTCATGAACTTCAGGAAGACGGGCGCTGTATTGGGCGCGGCAGCGTTGCTCGCAAGCGCCGCCGCCCCCTTGCCCGCTGCGGCACAAATGCCCCCGAACATGCCGGTCCCGGTCAGCGTGATCACGGTCGCGCCCGAGGACGTGCCGATCACCAACGAGCTGCCCGGGCGCATCGCGCCGACGCGCATCGCGGAGGTCCGTCCGCGGGTGTCGGGGATCGTCATCGAACGCGTGTTCGAGCAAGGCAGCCTCGTCAAGCAAGGCGATGTCCTCTACCGCATCGATCCCGCGCAGTTCAAAGTTCAGGTCGACAGCGCGCGCGCCACGCTCAAGCGGGCCGAGGCCGCACGCCTGCAGGCTCGCCAGCAGTCCGACCGCCAAACAGCGCTGCGCGAGCGCGATATCGCCAGTGCCCAGCAGTACGAGACGGCTGTCGCGGCGTTGGCGACGGCCGACGCCGACGTCGCAGCGGCCCAGGCTGGCCTCGCCGCTGCCGAGCTGAACCTGCAGTACACCGAGGTGCGCGCGCCGATCAGCGGCCGCATTGGTCGCGCGCTCATCACCGAAGGCGCGCTCGTCGGGACTGGCGCTGCGGATATTCTGGCGACCATCCTGCAACTCGATCCCGTCTATGCCGACTTCACGCAATCGGCCAACGAGCTTCTCCACCTGCGCCGCGCCCTGAAAGCCGGCGAGCTGGGGAGCAACAAGGCGGGCGAAGCTCCCGTTCGGCTTCTGCTGGACGACGGCACGCCGTACCAGCACTCGGGCCGACTGCTCTTCTCCGAAGCCGCCGTCGACGCCCTGACCGGTCAGGTCACGTTGCGCGGTGAGTTCCCGAACCCGGAAGGCGATCTCCTGCCCGGTATGTATGTGCGTGTCCTCATCCAGCAGGGCATCCAGCGCAATGTCATCGTCGTCCCCCAGCAGGCCGTGCAGCGTGATGCCGGCGGTCGCTCGCAGGTCTACGTCGTAAAAGACGGCAAGACAGCCGAGCTGCGCGTCGTCCTGACAGGGCGCATCCTCGGCAACCGCTGGGTCATCGAGAGCGGCCTTCAGCCGGGTGATCAGGTGGTGGCCGAGGGCTTCCAGAAACTACGCCCTGGCGCACCGGTCGCTCCCCAGCCGTGGAAAGCCGCGTCGAACAACGGCGGCAGCACACCCAAGAAGTAGACGCGACCGCAACGCCCTCAGCGAGCGAGAAGTCCAGAACCATGCCGAGTTTTTTCATCCAGCGGCCCATCTTCGCCTGGGTCGTCGCGATCTTCATCATGATCGCCGGCGCGATCGCCATTCCGCTGTTGCCGGTCGCACAGTATCCGAACGTGGCCCCGCCGCAGATTTCGGTGCAGACGACCTTCCCGGGTGCTTCGCCCGAGGACATGTATCAGAGCGTGACACGACCGATCGAGGAAGAGCTCAACGGCGTTCCAGGGCTCCTCTATTTCGAATCGACCTCTGACAACTCCGGCCGCATCCAGCTCACGGTGACGTTCACGCCGGGCACGCGCATCGGCGAAGCGCTGGTCGAGGTGCAGAACCGCATTCGCCGCGTCGAGCCGCGCCTGCCGCAGGCCGTCGTGCAGCAGGGAATGCGCGTCGAGCAAGCCGGCACCGGCTTCCTCCTCGTCATTGCGCTCAGGTCGACTGATGGGAACCTCGATGCCGTCGGCCTCGGCGACTATCTGAATCGCAACGTCATGGGCGAGATCCGACGCATCTCCGGCGTGGGCAGCGCGACGCTCTTCGCCACGCAGCGCTCCATGCGCATCTGGATGGATCCGGACAAGATGCTCGGGTTGCGCCTCACGGCCAACGACATCCTGGCCGCGATCCGAGCCCAGAATGCGCAGGTAGCCGCTGGCGCCATCGGCGCCCAGCCCAATCCGATCACACAGCAGATCTCCGCCACGGTTCTCGTTCAGGGCCAGCTCACCTCGACGAATGAGTTCGGCGCGATCGTGCTGCGCGCCAATCCAGACGGCTCGTCCGTTCGCCTGCGCGATGTCGCCAGGATCGAGATCGGTGGCGAAAGCTATGCCTTCTCCACGCGTCTCAATCGCCAGCCCACAGCCGCCATCGGCGTTCAGCTCTCGGCGACCGGCAACGCCCTCGCGACCTCCAACGCGATCCAGGCGAAGATGAACGAGCTCGCTCGCTTCTTCCCGCCCGGCATCGAGTACAGCATCCCCTACGACACATCGCCGTTCGTGAAGGTGTCGATCGAGAAGGTGCTGCACACGCTCGCGGAAGCGATGGTGCTCGTCTTCCTCGTGATGTTCCTGTTCCTGCAGAGCTTCCGCTACACGATCATCCCAACGATCGTCGTGCCGATCGCGCTGCTCGGGACCTGTGCATTGCTCTTTGCCGCGGGCTTCTCGATCAACGTACTGACGATGTTCGCCATGGTGCTCGCCATCGGAATCCTGGTCGACGACGCCATCGTCGTCATCGAGAACGTCGAGCGAATAATGGCCGAGGAGGGCCTGTCGCCGCGCGAGGCGACACGCAAGGCCATGGGGCAGATCACGGGTGCGATCATCGGCATCACGCTGGTGCTCACGGCCGTCTTCGTGCCGATGGCGTTCTTTCCGGGCGCGGTCGGCATCATCTACCAGCAGTTCAGCCTGACGATGGTCGTCTCGATCCTATTCTCGGGCTTTCTGGCGCTGTCGCTCACACCGGCGCTCTGCGCCACCTTTCTCAAGCCCATTCCTCAGGGACATCATGAGAAAGGCGGTTTCTTCGGCTGGTTCAATCGCGGCTTTTCGCGGACGTCGAAGCGTTACAGCGGCGCCGTCGGCCATATCGTACGCCGGCCCGCGCGCTTCATGGTCATCTATCTTGCGCTGCTCGTCGGTCTCGGATGGGCATACGTCCGGCTGCCTACGGCATTTCTACCGAACGAAGATCAAGGCTACCTGATCGTGGATATCCAGGCGCCGCCGGAAGCCAGCGCCAACCGCACGCTCGACGTCATCCGCCAGATCGAGGATGCCTTCCTTGCGGAGAAGGGCGTCAGTCGCGTGTTTGCCATCTCCGGCTTCAGCTTCTCCGGCGCCGGGCAGAACGCGGCGCTGGCGTTCGTGCCGCTCAAGGACTGGAGCGAGCGCGGCCCGGAGGACTCGGCCCAGGCGATCGCCAATCGCGTCAACGGCAAGCTCATGCAGATCCGCGACGCGCTGTCGTTCGCGCTGTCGCCGCCGCCCATCCAGGGTCTTGGCACGACGAGCGGCTTCTCGTTCCGTCTGCAGGACCGCGGCGGTCTTGGGCAGGCACAACTTGCTGCCGCGCGCGATCAGCTCATGGCTGCGGCATCGAAGAACCCGAAGCTCGCCGGCGTGCGCGTTGAAGGCCTTCCCGATGCTGCGCAGGTCACGCTCATCATCGACCGCGAGAAGGCGAACACCTTCGGCGTCACGTTCGCGGACATCAATTCGACGATCAGCGCCAATCTCGGCTCGAGCTACGTGAACGACTTCCCCAATGCGGGCCGCATGCAGCGCGTGACCGTTCAGGCCGAGGCGGGACAGCGCTTGCAGACGCCGGATCTCCTCAAGTTGAACGTCCGCAATGCGGCCGGCGGCATGGTGCCGCTCTCCGCCTTCTCGCGCGTCGAGTGGGCAAAGGGGCCCGCGCAGGTCGTCGGCTACAACGGCTATCCTTCCGTTCGCATTGGCGGACAAGCCGGCCCCGGCTACTCATCCGGCGACGCGATCGCTGAGATGCAGCGGCTCGCGGCGACGCTGCCCGCCGGCTTCGGCTACGAGTGGACAGGCCAGTCGCTACAGGAAATCCAGTCCGGATCGCAGGCGCCCTACCTGATCGGGCTCAGCATCCTGTTCGTCTTCCTGCTGCTGGCGGCGCTCTATGAGAGCTGGTCGATCCCTCTCGCGGTCATGCTCGTCGTCCCGCTGGGCGTCATCGGCTCGGTGCTGGCCGTCACGCTCCGCGGCATGCCGAACGACGTCTACTTCATGGTCGGCCTGATCACGATCATCGGCCTCTCGGCGAAGAATGCCATCCTCATCGTCGAGTTTGCCAAGGATCTGCACGCCGAAGGCAAGTCCGTGCTCGATGCCACGATCGAGGCGGCGCATCTGCGCTTCCGACCGATCCTCATGACGTCGCTTGCCTTCACGCTCGGCGTGGTTCCGCTGGCGCGTGCCGTCGGCGCGAGCGCGGCGAGCCAGAACGCGATCGGCACGGGCGTCCTCGGCGGCATGATCACGGCGACGGTCCTCGCGATCTTCTTCGTGCCGGTGTTCTACGTGTTCGTGATGCGCCTGTTCAGCCGCCGCGAGATGCAGGATGCGGTTGCCGACACGCCACCGGTGGAAGGCGAGAGCACGAACGCTTAGAGGGCGCGAGATCATCCCACGCCCTCTCTGATCGCACACGGATACTGCTGCGCCTATTCTGCCGCCTTGGCGGGTGGGCGCAGCCGCGGGATCACCTCGTGCGCGAAGAGCTCCAGCGACGTCTTGGCCTTCTCGCTTCCATACCAGGGCGGATAGTGCAGCATGAGCGAGGTGAGACCCGTCTTCGCCTTGAGCTCCTCGATGCGCGCAATGACCGTCTTCGGCGAGCCGTGAATGATCGTCGAGCGAGCGAGCGCATCATAGTCGAGGGCATCGGAAATCGAGTCCTTGCCCTGCGAGACCTGCCCGAGATAGCCGGACTGATGACCGCCTGAGAAGTGCCTGAGGTGGCGGAGCAGTCCTTCCTCGCTATCCTTCTTGGCCTGCGCATCGCTCTCGGCGACATAGACCCAGCGCGCGATATCGATCTGGCCAAAAGCGGGATTGGCCCGGGCATCTGCGCTCGCCTCGGCGAGGTTGGCGCGGTAGTGCGCCGTTTGCTTGGCCAGAGTGTCGAACGGCGTGAGCGTCGAGAGCATGAGACCGAAGCCAAGCTTGCCCGCGGCCCCGATCGAACGGTCCGTTCCGCCGGCGAGAAAAAGCGGCGGATAGGGCTTCTGCAGGGGCTGCGGCAACAGCTCGTAGTCGCCATCGACGATGGCCGTAAAGTACTTGCCCCTGCGGCTGGTCTTGCCGGTGCGGAAGAGGTCCACCATCAGGGCCAGCGCCTCGTCCTGCATATCGCGGCGCACTTCGAAGTCGAGCCCGAAGCCGTCGAACTCGTACTTGCGATAGCCGGAGCCGAGGCCGAGAGCGACGCGACCGCCGCTCAGGATATCGACGAAGTTCGCGTTCTCGACGACGCGCACGGGGTTCGCGAGCGGCAGCGTGACCACGGCCATGCCGAGGCGGATACGCTTCGTGAGCGCTGCGAGGTGCGCGGCATAGACCCAGACATCAGGCATGATGCCGTATTCGGTCGAGAAGTGATGCTCGGCGAGCCACGCGTAGTCGAAGCCGAGGCGGTCAGCGGTGACGATCTCGTCGGTCACGCGGGCGTGGACGGCCTGATGAGGATAGGGCTCGCGGTCCCTGTGGGGATGGGAGGTGAACAGGATCCCAAATTCCATATGGTCGCTCCTCGCTTCGTTCTTGCTGTTCTCGAGACGTCTCTCGCCGATATCCATGCACAGTGCCACCATCCCGTGTAGGCTTCCAGAAGCGGCGGAACCTAGCTGCCATGCCGCTCCATCAGGCCGGAAAGGTACCGATCGCAATTCGAGGGGGCGACGCGCATGCAATCATACGACGTGGATGTCGCGATCATCGGGGCGGGCATCGCCGGCATTGCCGCGGCCTACTACCTCGCAACGGAGCACAAGAGAACTCGGCTCCTGATCCTCGACATGGGCCAGCCCATGGCGCTCACGTCTGCTGCATCAGGCGAGAACTACCGGAACTGGTGGCCGCATCCCACCATGACCGCGCTGACCGACACCAGCATCAGTCTCATGGAGGACATCGCGCGGCGGACCAACAATCGCTTTCATATGACGCGGCGCGGCTATGTCCTGGCGACGCGCCGGCCTCGCCCTGAGGATCTGATCCGCCAGCTCGATGCAAGTTACGGCACGGCACCCGCGGGCACCATCCGCATTCATGAGAGCGCGAACGCGCGTTACGAGCCACCGGTCTCGGCCGATTGGGAGGCAGCACCGGGCGGCGTCGATGTCCTGCTCGATCGCGAGCTGATCCGCCGGCACTTCCCGTATTTCGATCCCGACATCGCGACGATCCTGCATGTGCGCCGCGCTGGCGATATCAGCGGCCAGCAGCTCGGTCAGTACATGCTCGAGGAAATACGGGCCGCGGGCGGCCGCTTCCGTCAGGCGCGCGTCACGGCAATCAGATCGGACGGCCGTTTCACGCTCGAGACCGAGGCGAACGGCGCCCGCGAGATCGTGCGCGCCGATGTCATCATCAACGCTGCCGGCCCCTTTGCTGCGCACGTCTCGGCCCTGCATGGCGAGAGCCTGCCGATCATCAATGTCCTTCAGCAGAAGATCGCCTTCCCCGATCAGCAGGGCGCCATCTCGCGCCAGATGCCCTTCTCTATCGATCTCGACGGCCAGTCCATTGAATGGACGCCTGAGGAGCGCGAGGCCCTCGCGACGGATCCAAACCTCGCCCGCTTTCTGGAGCCCATGCCCGGCAACATCCACTGCCGGCCCGATGGCGGGGAGCGCGGCACGTGGATCAAGCTCGGCTGGGCGTACAACAGCACACCGAGTGCGCCGATGCTCGAACCGCCGCTCGATCCGAATTTTCCAGAGATCGTGCTGCGCGGTGCCAGTCGCCTGCATCCGCGCCTCAAACCGTACATTGCGGCCATGCCGCGCGAACGCATTCACTATGGCGGGTATTACCCGATGACCGGCGAGAACTGGCCCCTCATCGGACCTGCGAAGACGCCCGGCGTCTTCCTCATCACGGCGCTATCGGGCTACGGCACCATGGCTGCCTGCGCGGCTGGCGACATGTGCGCCCGCTGGGTTGCCGGCGCTGCGCCATCGACGCTCGCCAGACAGCTTTCTTTCGAGCGATACGAGGACGAGGGGCTCATGGCCGGGGCTGCGGGCACGGCACACCGCGGACATCTCTAGGTCAAGTGCGCTCGCCGCACACCGCGCTAGGCCGCGGCTGCCCGATCCGCTTTTGCCACGTGCTGCGCGACGGCCTCCGCAACCTCCACGGCGTGCGTCGCGATCATGAAGTGCGCGGCACCAGCGATGGTCATCCGCTCGGCGCCCGGAACGTGATCTGCCAGAAGCTCATTCGCGCGCTGCACCGCCCGTGGGCTGGCTCCACCCCAAAGAATGAGCGTCGGAACGTCGATCTCGGCAAGCTGCGCGGCGGATTCGGGAAAGGCATAGCCGCACGACCAGTCGAGGATGTTCACGTGCGTCGTCTCGATGGCGTAGGCGCGGAGCCGCGGCGGCCATGAAGCGAACGTACCGCCGCCGCCGTAGAAGTCGATCATCTCGGCGACGGCTTCCGGCTCGCCGCGCTCGAAAGCCGCGAAGTAGACATCCGTCATCCGGTTAAAGCCCGCGTAGAGCTCATCCTCGCCGAGATGTCTCAACAGGGGCGCGACTGGCGCCTCGATTATACTGAGGCTCGCGACGGGGACGCGCTTGCGCAGCGTTGTCACCAGCGCCACCGATCCGCCGAACGAGTGTCCGATGAGATGAACGGGGCCGCCAGTCTTCTGCACGACCGCCTCGATCGCATCCGCCTCCGGCCCGATCGCTGGCGCCTTCGGGTCGCGGCGCTCAGCCGTGCCGCCATAGCCGAGCAGGCTCGTCGTCACGCAGCGGAAGCAGCCGTTCCATACGGCCATCATCGGCCGCCAGGCTGCACCCGTGCTGCATGAGCCAGGCACCAGAACCACCGTCGGTCCGGTGCCGCTTTCCTCGTAGTCGATGCGCCCGCGGGGATCCTCGATCATGATCGCATCTCCCTCGCGGGGCCGTGTCGTCCTCAGGCCGGGAACTGCGCGCTCGGCGTCGAGCGGGAGATCTCCGCCTCCTCGGGCGTCATGTCCGCCGGCACATTGCCGAACAGCGGCGTGCTCAGATAGCGCTCGCCGGTATCGGGCAGCATGCACAGGATCGTCGTGCCCTTGGGCGCCTCTGCAGCGATCTTCAGCGCGCCGGCGAAGGTAGCGCCCGCCGTGATGCCGACAAAGATGCCTTCCTTCTGCGCGAGCTCCATGCTGAGGCGAAGCGCTTCAGCGCCCGGAATGCGGATGATGCGGTCGATCACCTTCATGTCGACGACATCGCTGGTCAGCTTCGGAATGAAGTCCGGCGTCCATCCCTGCATGGGATGCGGCTTGAATGCGGGATGGGGCGCTGCCGCCGAACCATCGGCATTGCGCTCCTGCACGATGCCGCTCGTCAGGAGCGACGCATCTTCCGGCTCGCATACGATGACCTTCGTGTTCGGCATCTCTTTCGCGAGCACGCGCGAGACACCCTTTAGCGTGCCGCCGGTGCCATAGCCGGTCACCCAGTAGTCGAGCTTGTCGCCTTTGAAGTCCTCGACGATCTCGCGCGCCGTGGTGCGCGAGTGCATGTCGGCATTGGCCTCGTTCTCGAACTGACGCGTGAGGAACCAGCCGTGCGTCTTGGCGAGCTCGACGGCCTTGGTGACCATGGCGACCGCGCGCCCCGCAGCCGGCGTCAACACGACCTTCGCGCCGAGGAAGCGCATGAGCTTGCGCCGCTCGACACTGAACTGCTCCGCCATGGTCACGACCAGCGGATAGCCCTTCTGCGCACACACCATGGCGAGACCGATGCCGGTGTTGCCGCTCGTCGCCTCGATGACAGTCTGGCCGGGTTTGAGCTCGCCGGATTTCTCTGCCGCCTCGATGACACCGAGCGCCAAACGATCCTTCACCGAACCGAGCGGATTGAAGGCTTCGATTTTCACGTAGAGGTTCACGCCCGGGGGCGCGAGACGATTGATGCGCACAACCGGCGTATTGCCGACTGTTCCGAGGATGCTTTCAAAGCGGGCCATCGGTGTCTCCTCATTGATCAGGTGTTTTCTGAAAGTTGCGTTTGGATGACTAACCGTGAGACTAGGCTATCATCGCATTATGTTTTCCGACATGACCTGAAAGCAGGGCTGCTCGGACACCAGCCTGCCCGGTTAACGGGCAGGCCGGCATTGCTCATGACCTTATTTCTTACGCGGGTCATCGGCCGGGTTCACGTAGGTAACACCCCACGGCCCGACGCTGTGAATCTGGACGATCGTTTCTTCTGTCGTCCATGCGAAGTGCTGCGTGCCCGGCTGCATGATCGCAAAGGCGCCCGGCGTCAGCGGTTTCGTCTTGCCCATGTCGAGCTTGTCGCCCGTACCCATATTGAAAGTGCCGGAGAGGACTGTGACATGCTCGATTACTGGATGTGTGTGCGCCGGCAGGCGATAGTTGGCGGGGAATTTGATCCGCGCCGTAATCGGGCCCGCCTTGTCGAGCGGCCCCTCGAGGACCGAGATCTGTGCACCAGCAGGTAGCGAAGGCACAGGCCCCCATTTGATGTCCGAGGGGACGACCATCACGTGGTCGCCATGGTGCTGTCCCATGGCCACGTAGCCAAGCGGCAGCGAAAGCAGGGCCGCGAGGAAAATCGAGCGCGCTATAATCTTCATGTCTAGATTCCTTTTGCGTCTTCGAACGAGCGGTCGCTATTGACGTGCTCTTGGCGTCAGCGCTTCGTGATCACCACTTCGAGGTACTCGCTCGGGACGACCATCGTGTCGTCACCCGAACGGTTGAAGCGGGCGATGAGGTCCAACACATCGGCATGGAGTGCGGCCTGCTTGGGCGGCTCAAGGGCTTCGAAGGCCTTGAGGAGCGGGCCGTAGTAATTCTTGAAGACATCGAGGAAATGCTGCGGCGAGCGATAACGGAAGACAAAGGCGCGAGGCTCGGCCTTGATCGCCGCGGCCGAGCCGAAGATCTCGGCCAGACGCTCGCGCTTGCCCCACAACGCGGGAGACTTCACGCCGGCCGGTGGCGGCAGGTGCTGGCCGAGGGTCTTGAAGAGCTGGCCGATGAAGCCCTCGGGCGTCCAGTTGGCGAGCCCGATCTTGCCGCCGGAACGGCAAACGCGCGCCATCTCGGAGGCCGCCTTCTCCTGGTCCGGCGTGAACATCACACCGAAAGTGGAGACGACCGCATCGAAGGTATTGTCGGCAAACGGCAGGGCCTCAGCATCGGCCTCCTGGAAGTCGATCTTGAGGCGCTCGGCTGCGGCGCGCTGGCGGCCCCGCTCGAGCAGCGCCGGGACATAATCCGTCGAGATGACATCGCACCACCGGCGGGCGGCAGCGAGCGATACGTTGCCGTTGCCTGCGGCGACATCGAGCACCTTCTGCCCCGCTCTGAGGTCGAGCGCCTCGCAGAGGTCCTCGCCGACGATCTGAAGGGTTGTGCCAACAACGGCGTAGTCGCCGGACGACCAGGCGCCCTGCTGGCGCGCCTTTACCGCCGCGAGATTGGGGCCAGCCGACTGCGGATTTTGACTGTTTACGGAAGGGGCTGTAACCATGGGGTGTTCCCTTTGATTGACTGGATGGCGCATTCGCCTTTGATTTCCGCCGCATACGGCCCTGGCATTCGGGGCCCGTCGGCTGATCTATGAATTAGACGCCCGGCATGGGCGCGAGCGTTGGAGGCGGCGTGGAAAAGCCCGTGGAAACGCACGACGTGACGGCATCCGGCGCCGCCGGAGGCCTCGACGTGCGCCTGCTCGGACCAATTTCCATCCGCCGCGACGGCGTCGCGCTGGCGCTGCCGTCCTCGCGAAAGGTCCGTGCGCTCTTCGCCTATCTGGCGTTGGCTCCGCATCCGGTATCGCGCAGCCGCCTCTGCGAGCTTCTTTGGGACGTTCCCAACGATCCGCGCGGCGAGTTGCGCTGGTGTCTCAGCAAGCTGCGGCGCCTCATCGATACGCCTGACCGGCGCCGCGTCGAAACCAACGGCGATACCGTTCGGCTGGACCTCGAGGACTGCTTCGTCGATGTCATCGAGATCGCCAGCGCGACACAGACCGGCATCGAGGCACTCGATGCGCCGCGCCTCAGTGTTCTATCGGCGATGTTCGCGGGAGATCTCCTCGACGGTCTGGAAATGGACCGCAATCCCCACTTCAATACATGGCTGGCGGCTGAGCGGCGCCGCTTCCGCGCCCGTCACACCGCTGTACTCGAGCATCTCGCCAAACGCGCCTCCGAAGAAGAGGCACTGGGCCACCTCGAGAAATGGCTCGAGCTTGCGCCTTTTGATCAGAGCGTCCATGAGCTGATGCTCCGGGCGCTCGTCCGGCGCGGTCGCATTCCTGACGCCGAGACACATCTTGCGACAACGGTTCAGCTCTTCGAGGCCGAAGGGCTGGACGCGACGCCGCTCCGTCATGCATGGCGCGCCGCCCGCACGCTGCCCATCGCGACACCGACGACTACGGCGGCCCCCATATCGGTGCTCCAGACCTTGGTGTCACGCGAGCCAGAGGCCGCCCCCGAACCATCCGCGATCTCGCCACCAGCCCCGCGCCGCGCCTCGGTTGCCGTGATGCCGTTCGCCGATCGAACGCGAGATCGCGGCGCTTTTGCCGCCGGCCTCGTCCACGACGTCATCACGCGGCTGGCCAAGCTCCGCAGTCTGTTCGTGATTGCTCCAGGTACGGTGTTTGCCCTGCACGAACGCCGCCTCGATCCGGAGGCTGCGGGCCGCGCGCTGAACGTCGACTACATCGTCACCGGCACCTTGCAGATCGAAGGCCCGAACATCACGGTCGCGGTAGAGCTCTCCGAAACCCGCACCGCGCGCATCGTCTGGTCGGACGTGTTCAGCCGAAAGCTCGACGACGTCTTCCTCGCGTTCGAGGAGATCGGCAATCGCATCGTCGCCTCGATCGCCAGCGAGGTCGAATCCGCCGAGCGCAATCGCGCGATCCTCAAGCCGCCGAACTCGCTCGATGCCTGGGAGGCGCATCACCGCGGCCTCTGGCACATGTATCGCTTCAACAAGGCCGACAACGATCAGGCGCGCCACTTCTTCCAGATGGCCGTACGTCTCGATCCGACGTTTGCGCGCGCCTACGCCGGTCTTTCGTTCACGCACTGGCAGAATGCGTTTCAAGGATGGGCACCACGCGAGCTCGAAACCAACCTCGCCTTCGACGCTGCCGGCAGGAGCCTGATGGCCGACGATCGCGATCCCGCCGCGCATTGGGCCATGGGCCGTGCTCTGTGGCTCAGGAACCAGCATGGCCAATCGGTCAGAGAGCTGGAAACAGCCGTAGACCTCAGCCCGAATTTTGCCGCCGGCCACTACGCGCTCGCATTCGTGCGCTCCCAGGCCGGTGATCCGCGGGCGGCCATCGATGCCTCCGACCATTCCCGCCACCTCAGCCCATTCGATCCCCTCCTCTTCGCCATGCTCGGCGCGCGCACGATGGCCCTCGTGCGTCTTCAGGATTTCGAAAGTGCGGCGGACTGGGGTGCCAAGGCCGCATCGCGTCCCAATGCGCACCCTCATGTGCTCGCCATTGGAGCCTACAGCCAGGCGCTCGCCGGCCGCATGGAGGACGCACAGATCTATGCCGCCTCAATTCGCCGCGCGCTGCCGGACTACTCCGTCGAAGATTTTTTCCGCGCATTCCGGTTCGACGAGACGGGAATGGAACTGTTCCGGAAAGGTGCGAAGCGCCTCGGCATGGCCTGAACGCGCGCCATTCGCGCGCAAAGCGGTGGTCGCGCCGCCCCCAAGAGCGCTATAGTCGCGATGACCGCCGGGCGGCCGCGCGACCGGGCCGGGGCACATAAATTTCGACGCGCTGTGTCAGGAGGTTCGCCCATGGCTGCTGCCGAAGCCGAAATCAAAAAGCCCATTCCGTTCGATACCAAGCATCTCGACAAGCTGATGGACGACGCCGGCATCGACGTGCTGGTCGCCACCTCGAAGCACAATGTGCAGTACCTGCTCGGCGGCTACCGCTTCTTCTTCTTCGACACCATGGAAGCGGCAGGCACCACGCGTTATCTGCCGGCCATTGTCTACCAGAAGGGAAAGCCCGAGAATGCCGCCTACGTCGGCTGCACCATGGAGAACTTCGAGCGCGAACTCGGCAAGTTCTGGCAGCCGACCTTGAAGCTTGGCACCACGGGCACGCAGGCAACCATGAGCGAAGTGGTGAGCCACATCGCGAAGCTCGGCCCCGTGCGCCGCATCGGTGTCGAGGCCGCCTTCCTGCCGGCCGACGGCGAGGCCGTGCTGCGACGCGGCATCGCCAATGCGGACGTGGTGGACGCGGTCTTCCCGCTCGAGCGCCTCCGCGCCAAGAAAACGCCGGAGGAGATCGGCTATCTGCGCGAGGCCTCCGAGCGGGTCGTCGATTCCATGATGACGACCTTCCGCAAGCACTGCGTGCCGGGTGCGACCAAGCTCGAGGTCGTCGAGGCCCTGCGGCGCGAGGAAGTGAACCGCGGGCTCGTCTTCGACTACTGCCTCATGACAGCCGGCACGAGCCTCAACCGCGCGCCCTCCGAGCAGCGGCTCGCCAAGGGCGACATCATCTCCCTCGACTCGGGCGGCAACTACAAGGGCTACATCGGCGATCTCTGCCGCATGGGCGTCGTCGGCGGGAAGGTGGACGCCGAATATGAGGATCTGCTCGCCTTCGTCGAGGAAGTGCAGCAGGCCGTGCGCAAGCCGATCCGCGCAGGTGCGCGCGGCGGCGACATCGCTGCCATTGCCGACAAGATGCTCGACGCTTCGCCGCACCGCAAATACACGCACTTCATGGCTCATGGCATGGGTCTCGTGACGCACGAGGCGCCGCGCCTGCAGGACCATCCGCGCATGTCCTACGAAGGTTATGACAAGGATCGTCCGCTGGAGGCCGGCTACGTGATTTCCATCGAGACGACGATCGGCCATCCGACGCGCGGCTTCGTCAAGCTCGAGGATACGATCCTCGTCACGGACAACGGCTACGAAGCCCTCGGCGACGGCGGCCGGGGCTACAATGCGGCGGGCGGCGGCTGAAGGGATTTTAGCCGAGCACGACCGGCGAATCGGGCGGGAGACCAAGGAACACCCGCCCGATCGTGATGAAGTTCGCGGGCCGTCCCTGGATCTGCTGCGATGCCGAGTACGCATCGCGCAGTCGCCGCTCGAAGGAATTGACTGGGAAGATCGCGGTCTGCCCTGCAGCGCGATAAGCATCGGCTGCGATCTGTACGCCCTGATTGATGACGTAGGTCGTGGCGAGCTTCAGGTTCGCGCGCTCGATCAATGGAAAGTCGCGCGTTTCGCGCGTCTTCTCCCAAATCTCGTCGAGCGTCGTGTGAAGGTAAGCGCGCGCTGACCTGAGCCGCGCCTCGAGCTGCGCCAGCTCGGACTGGAACACCGGACTTTCCATAAGCGCTGACGGCGCCCCGCGAGGCGTCTTCGTCATCGCGAGCGCAGAAAGATCGCTCACCATGCCCTGGGCAATGCCGAGCATCAATGCGCTGAAAGCCGACGCGTAGGCAGCAGTTCCATTGAAGACGAAAAGCGTGCCGTCTTCCGCGCGCTCCGTAGGCTCGTCGCGATCGACCGTCTCGTCCTCGGGCACGAAGAGATCCTGCACCTCGAATGTGTAGCTCGCCGTACCGCGCAGCCCGAGCGTGAACCACATGTCGTCAATGCGCGCCTTCGAAATCGCAAAGAGGGCTGTGCGATCGAGCTGGCGGCCATCGCGTCGGCGCGGCGTGCCATCGGCCTCGAAAACATAGCTGTGACCTCCGAGCAAGGTCGCATTGGCACAGCCGCTCGCGAACGTCCATTTGCCGCTCACACGATAACCGCCATCGACCGCGATCGCCTTGCCCTGGATGCCGGCGCCCCATGCGAGGACGGCATCCTTGGGACCGAACAGGCGGCGCGCGGCCTCGGGCTTGAGGTACGCCGCCGACATCGCACAGCCCGCTGCCTGCCCGAGGCACCACGCCGTGCTGGCGTCGGCGCGTGCGATGATCTCGATGACCTCGGCAAGGGTCTTCAAATGCAGTTCATCGCCGCCGATCGACTTCGGCAGGAGCATACGAAAGAGACGCGCTTCGTGCAGTGCAGCAATAATGTCGGACGGCAGCGCACGCGCCTCTTCGATCCGGTCGGCCGCCGCACGCAGCGTCTCGACAATGCCATGAGCGCGCGCAACGGCATCAGGCGGTGCCGATCCGGCCGCCAGCTCCTCGCCCCTCTCCCTGCGACTTGCCATTGGCCACAGTCCTCCCGAGCGCAGATGCTTTTCTATTTTGTACTTCACGCGGCCGGCCTTGTCTCTCGTTGCGCCGCGCGCCAATCGATCCTTGCAAGGACGGCCCCATGCGGGCATTCTGACGGGAATAGGGAGGAAGAAAAGTATAATGAAGACGTATGTCGCCCGGCGCCTTCTGGCGCTGGTGCCGACGTTGTTCTTCGCGAGCCTGATCGTGTTCGTGACTGTGCGGTTGATCCCGGGTGACGTGATCGACCTCATGCTGAGCCAGAACGACGTCAGCGCCAGCAAGCTCACCCGTGATCAGTTGATCGCGGCCCTTGGGCTCGACAAGCCCATGTGGGAGCAGTACGCGCTCTGGATGGGCGGCATCCTCTTTCGCGGGGATTTCGGGCAGTCGCTTTGGCAGAACGTGCCGGTCAGCGAGCTCTTGCTTGCCCGCATGCCGATCACGCTCGAGCTCGGCTTTCTCGCGCTGAT
The DNA here is from genome assembly GCF_900117415.1 of Hyphomicrobium sp. CS1BSMeth3. Classification (GTDB taxonomy): domain Bacteria; phylum Pseudomonadota; class Alphaproteobacteria; order Rhizobiales; family Hyphomicrobiaceae. Next base: position 1,205,881 of record NZ_FPEI01000005.1, on the reverse strand, counting down.
CGTTGCGCTCACCGTCGCCATTCCGATCGGCGTCTACTCGGCCATCCGCCAGGACACGCCCGGCGACTACGTCGCGCGCTCCTTCTCCATTCTCATGCTGGCCGTGCCGAGCTTCTGGACGGGCACCATGGTCATGGTGTTTCCGTCGATCTGGTGGGGCTGGTCGCCGGAAGTGCGCTTCGTCCCGTTCATGGAAGACCCCATCCAGAACCTCAAACAGATGATCCTTCCTGCGATCATCCTCGGCACAGCCCTCTCGGCCGTGTCCATGCGGCTCACGCGCACCATGATGCTCGAAGTTCTGCGGCAGGACTACATCCGCACAGCCTGGGCCAAGGGCCTCAGCGAACGCCTCGTCGTCTCGCGCCATGCCCTGCGCAATGCGCTCATTCCCGTCGTGACGCTGATCGGCGTACAGGCCCCGCTGCTGATCGGCGGCGCCGTCATCATGGAGCAGATCTTCGTCATTCCGGGCATGGGCCTCCTGCTGCTCGATGCCGTCTATCAGCGTGATTATCCGATCATCACCGGCGTATTCCTCGTCGTCGGCGTCGCGATCATGCTGCTCAATCTGCTTATCGACCTGAGCTACGGCCTCCTGGATCCCAAGGTGAGGTATCGCTGATGGCGAGCGCGTCGGAGACAGGAGCCATTCGACGCCGCGGCCCCCTCGCCACCTTCCTCGTCCGCTTGTTCAAGGAGAAGCCGCTCGGCGCGGCCGGCGCCATCATCTTCCTCCTCTTCCTGTTCTGCGGGATCTTCGCGGACTTTCTGGCGCCCTACGGCATGAACCAGATCTCGCCGCTGAACCGCCTGAAACCGCCCTCCTGGCAACACCCCTTCGGCACGGACAACCTCGGCCGGGACATGCTCTCGCGCTGTCTCTACGGCGCCCAGCTTTCGGTCATCATCGGCTTCTGTGCCGCGGGTCTTGCGACGATCATCTCCGTCGTGCTCGGCATTTTGACCGGTTACCTCGGCGGCCGCTTCGACATGATCTCGCAGCGCTTCGTCGATGCCTGGATGAGCTTTCCCGATCTCATCATTCTGATCGTCGTCGTTTCGGTGCTGGGTCCCGGAATGCCGCAGATCATCGGCACGCTCGGGCTGCTGCTTGGGATCGCCGGTTCGCGCATCATCCGCAGCGCCGTCATCACCGTGCGCGAGAATATGTACGTCCATGCTGCGCAATCGGTCGGCGCGCGCACGCCGCGCATTCTCTGGCGGCACATCCTGCCGAACGTCATGCCGCCGATCATCGTGCTCTTCACGACGCGCGTCGGCACCGTCATCCTTGCCGAGTCGGGTCTCTCCTTCCTCGGGCTCGGCGTACCACCACCAGCGCCGACCTGGGGTGGGATGCTCTCGGGCTCCGGTCGCACATTCATGTTCCAGGGACCATGGCTCGCGCTGGCGCCGGGCCTTTGCCTGACGCTCGTCGTGTACTCGACGAACATGTTCGGCGATGCACTCCGCGATCTGCTCGATCCACGCATGAGAGGATCACGCTAGTCCGCCCGTGGGAGCGGACACAGACACCACCAACAGAAGCCGAAACGGCCGAAGACTGAAATGACACTGGGAGGATAGAATGCGACACGATTTAGCAAAGCCGCTCCGGCTCGGCGCCGCAGTGGCACTCGGCCTTGCCATTTCCATGGGCAATGCCGCTGCAGAAAAGCCAAAGCCCGGCGGCACGCTCACCGTCGGCACGGTCTATGTCACGATCTCCGCGCTCTCGTTCGATCCGGCTGACTGGAACTGGAAGCAGAACCACGATATCGGCCACTACTGCGAGCAATTGTTTGCCGCCGACCTCACGAAGTCGGTCAAGAATGGCGGCCCGCATCCCTTCTATGCCGATGCCTGGCTGCCCTCTGATGCGATCCGCGGCGAGCTTGCCGAAAGCTGGGAGTGGAAGCAGAACCCGCTCCGCGTCGAGATCAAGCTGCGCAAGGGCATCATGTTCCCCGAGAAGGAAGGGGTGATGAAGGCCCGCGAGTTCACGTCTGAGGATGTGCTCTTTTCCTATAACCGCCTCGACGCGAGCCCGAAGCGCATTCGCGGCTACTTCGACCACGTCGACAAGGTCGAAACGCCCGACAAGCACACCATCGTCTTCAATATGAAGCATAACTTCGCGGAGTGGGATTATCGCTTCGGCTGGGGCTACTTTTCCTGCATCTATCCCAAGGAAGTGGTCGACGCCGGCATCGCCAACTGGAAGAACGGCAATGGCACGGGCCCCTTCGCGCTGACGGATTTCGTCTCCGGCAGCTCGAACACCTACACGAAGAACCCCAACTACTGGGACAGCGACACCATCGGCGGCGAGAAGGTCAAGCTGCCGCTCATCGACTCCGTGATCTATCGCACGATCAAGGATGAAGCGACGCAGCACGCCTCGCTGCGCACCGGCAAGCTCGATATTCTCGAGACTATCCGCTGGCAGGCCGTGGACAACCTCAAGAAGACCGCCCCGGACCTCAAGTGGTCGCGTTGGCTCTTCATGTCGGGCACCTTCCTCGCCTTTCAGGTGGCCGAGAAGCCGTTCGACGACATTCGCGTGAGGCGCGCGCTCAACTACGCCGTCAACAAGGAAGAGATCGTCAAGGCGTACTACAATGGCCATGCCGAGCTCTTCGCCTATCCCATGCACCCCGACTACAAGGGCTACTTCCAGCCGCTCTCCGAAATGCCGGCGTCCGTGCAGGAGCTCTTCAAGTACGATCCCGCGAAGGCAAAGAAGCTGCTCGCCGAAGCCGGACATCCCAAGGGCTTCACCTTCAAGGTGCAGGTCTGCTCGTGCAATCCCGACCACATGGAGCTGCTGCCGCTCATCGCCGCCTATCTCGAGCAGGTCGGCGTGAAGATCGAGATCCAGCCCATGGAGTACGCGGCGTTCCTCTCGGCAATGACCTCGCGCAAGATGACGGCCGGCTACTTCATGAACAACGGCCATACGAATCCGACGACGACGATCCGCAAGTCGTTCACCACCGGCCAGACGTGGAACCCCTCGGGATGGTCCGACCCCGCCTACGACAAGAAGATGGACGAGGTGTACCAGGAGCCTGACGAGGCGAAGCGCCAGAAGATGCTGAAGGAGCTGACGATCGAGATCCTCGACAAGGCGCCCTATATCTGGCTGCCGACACCGTATCTCTATACGGCCTGGTGGCCGTGGGTGAAGAACTACAACGGTGAGCTGCGTGCGGGCGCCGTGCGTCCCGGCCCGATCTACGCACGCATGTGGATCGATCAGGATCTGAAGAAGAAGATGGGCTACTGAAGCCGGCCGCCGGGCCGCGGAATTCTCCGCGGCCCGCACCATTTCTAAGGAGCCATCGGCGGCATGAGCACACCGGTCCTCCAGGTTCGCGGACTGACGACGCGGTTTCGCACAGATCGCGGCGAGCTGACGGCCGTGGACGATGTGTCCTTCGATGTCGGCCGTGGCGAGACGGTCGCGATCGTCGGCGAGTCGGGCTCGGGGAAGAGCGTGACGGCACTTTCGATCCTACGCCTGATCCCGTCGCCGCCGGGGCGCATCGCCGCCGGCGAGGTCATCTTCGAGAACCGCAATCTGCTGGAGCTGGACAACGCGAGCATCCGTGACATCCGCGGCAACAAGATCGCGATGATCTTCCAGGAGCCGATGTCGTCGCTCAATCCATCGCTCACGGTCGGCATCCAGGTCGCGGAGCCGATCAACGAGCACCGCCGCACGCCCTGGGCGGCGGCACTTGAGAAAGCTGCGGAACTCATCTCACGTGTGCGCATTCCCGATGCTCAGAGCCGCCTCGCCTCCTTCCCGCATCAGTACTCGGGCGGCATGCGCCAGCGGATCATGATCGCCATGTCGCTCGGCTGCGCGCCGAGCCTGATCATCGCCGATGAGCCGACGACGGCCCTCGACGTCACCGTGCAGGCGCAGATCCTCGATCTTCTGAAGCAGATCACGCAGGAGAGCGGCACCGCCCTCATGCTGATCACGCATGATCTGGGCGTCGTCGCACGCTATGCCGATCGCGTGATCGTCATGTACGGCGGCCGCATTGTCGAAACGGCACCAGCGCGCGAGCTCTACAAGAAGCCCCGCCACCCTTACACCGTCGGCCTGCTCACATCCGTGCCGCGGCTCGACGGCGATACCCGCCGCCGCCTCATTCCGATCGACGGCCAGCCGCCCGATCTCGCGCGGCTTCCTGCGGGCTGTGCCTTCGCGCCGCGCTGCCGGGCCGCCGTCGCGCGCTGCCATCATGAGCGACCGAAGCTCGAACCCGTCTCGCCCACTCACCAGAAAGCGTGCTTCGCCAATGCAGAACTCGTTGTCCAGTGAGGTGCGGGCGGACGCGCGCGTGAGTGCCACCGACGAGGTTCTCCGCGTCAGTGACCTCAAAGTGCACTTCCCGATCATGAGCGGCGTGCTCTTCAAGCATGAAATCGCAACCGTGAAGGCCGTCGACGGCGTATCCTTCGCGCTCAATCGCGGCGAGACACTCGGGCTTGTCGGCGAATCCGGTTGCGGTAAATCGACGACCGGCCTCGCGGTGCTGCGTATGCTTACGCCGACTGCGGGGCGCATCCTCTTCGAGGGCGCTGACATCGCCAAGCACGACGCCGCAGCCATGCGCGCCGTCCGGCGGCGCATGCAGATGGTCTATCAAGACCCTTATGGCTCGCTCAATCCGCGCATGACCGTGCGCGACATCATCCTGGAGCCGCTCGAGGTGCATGGCCTCGCCGACGACCGAGCCGCGGCCCGCGCGCGCGTCGACGAGTTGCTGCGTCTCGTCGGCCTGCTGCCCGACATGGCCGATCGCTATCCGCACGAGTTCTCCGGCGGTCAGCGCCAGCGCATCGGCATTGCTCGCGCGCTCGCACTCGAGCCGACACTGATCGTGTGCGACGAGCCGGTCTCGGCGCTCGATGTCTCAATCCAGGCGCAGGTGGTGAACCTGTTCATGGATCTTCAGGAGCGGCTCGGGCTCACGTACCTGTTCATTGCCCATGATCTCGCCGTCGTCCGCCACATCTCGGATCGCATTGCCGTCATGTACCTCGGCCGCATTGTCGAGATCGCGCGGCGCGACGAGCTCTATGCGCGGCCACTGCATCCCTACACGCAGGCCCTGCTTGCGGCTGTGCCTGTCGCCGATCCGGAAGTGGAGGCCGCACGACCGCGCATGATCGTCACCGGCGAAGTCCCCAGTGCGCTGAGACCGCCGCCGGGCTGCCGCTTTCACACGCGCTGTCCATCGGCCATGCCAGTCTGCAAGACGATCGATCCGGAGCTTACCGACCTCAGCAACGGACGCGCCGTCGCCTGCCATCTTCACGCGCCAGTGCGGGGCTGATTCCGCCGCGATCGGGGGCGAGAAATTCTATGCTCGACGCATGAGAAGCGGCGCGTAGACCACGACGAAGCCGACGAACGCCGCCACCCAGGCTGTCGCCGAGAGGTGCAGCATCGGCTCCCTCATCACGTCGAATGCGGCGGCTATCCGTGCCAGAGCTGCGATGACGACGGCTGCATAGATGAGCTGGATCGGGCGCGTCGCCGTGAGCGGTTGCCCCGTATGGCCGAGGCTTGCGCGCGTCATGACCGCCAGCGTCATGGCGCCGATCGCGCCGGTCGTCCAACCATGCAGCGCGCCGCTCGGCAGGACAATGTCGGGCCGCAGTATGCCGAGGGCCAGCAGGAAGAACCCCGTGGGCACGAAGGCATAGGCAATGTGCAGGATCAGCACGAGCGGCTCTGAGCCCGTGCGCTCGCCTGCCCAGCGGAAGAGCCGCGCCGTATTCAAGGCGCCCGCGAGCGCGGCCAGGATGGCGGTGGTCAGCGCGTGCGGCAACACGATCCAGCTCACGAGTGCGACCGCGCTCGCTCCCATGATTGCCATGTCGAGGCGATCGAAGGGTGCCGGCAAGCGTCCCGGTCCGCGTCGCGCCAGCCAGTTGCGCGTGAAGCTCGGAATGATGCGTCCGCCGATCAGCATGATCAACATCAGCGTAACCGCGATGCCGAGCCGCGTTCCGTGGCCATCGCCGATACCGGCCGCCGCCTCCACATGAAAGAGGGCATTGCTCACGAGCAACAGCGCAACGCCGACAAGCACTTTCAAATTGCGCGTATTGCGGCTCGCAACAATCTCACGCCCGATCACGCCGGCGAGCGCGACGAGAAACGCGAGATCAACAATCGCCGCAACCCAAGCCCCAATCCAGAGAGAAAAGAACACCGCGATCCGGCCCGCGAGCCACACGAGGAACAGCATGAGCAAGCGCGTGCCGACCACCGGCAGCCGGCCCGTCCAGTTCGGCACGGCCGTCAACAGGAAGCCGGCCACAATCGCCGGCACATAACCGAAGATGAGCTCATGCACATGCCATTCGACGGGAGTGAATGCGCTCGGTAGCGCAAGATGCCCGCTCAGCATGGGCAGCCAGAGAGCGACGGCGGCAGCGGCCCAGACGGCGCCGAAAAGAAAGAACGGCCGGAAGCCGTAGCTCAGCAGCGCCGGTCCCTCGAAGGCGCGAATCTGCGCGGCACTACTGGCCATGTCTCACTCCTAGGAAATTTCGCGTGCTGGCAACCGCTCGCCCTTGGCGAGCATCAGACCGCGCGCCGTGGCAATCCCGAGCTCCAGGCTCTCTGCGATCGCCCGCGCACGCTCGACGAAATAGTCAGCCGCGGCGCGGGGGCAGACTTCGCCCGCAGTCTGTGCGAAGAGGGCAAGCCATCGGTCGAAGTGCGAGCCGCCGATCGGCAGAAATGCATGTGCCTGCATGGGGCGGCCGTGGTAGCGGCCCGTCATCAGCGTCACCGACGACCAGAAGGCGCACATGCGTTCAAGATGCGGCGCCCAGTCCGTGATGCGCGCAGCAAAGATCGGCCCGAGTACCTCGTCGGCCCGTATGCGATCGTAGAACGTGTGCACCAAACGCTGGATCATCTCCTCGTTGATGCCCGTGCGCGCCTGCACATCCGCCGCAAAGGCCGCGCGCCGCGCCTCGGCTTCACGCAGTCTGGGCCTGTCGCTGCTCATGTCTCAACCGCTCACCTGATTCTACCGCTCCGCGCGAGGGGCCATTCCCATTCTATGCGGCCGGCCATTCAATACCCGAGAGCGCATGGGGCCTATGCTCGCTGCCTTGCCTCTCGATCTCCAGCCCAAGCAGATCGACGACGCGCGCGACATCGTCCGGCAGATCGGCGAGATCGTGCTCGACTGAAAGCTCACCTGCAAAGGCGCGCCAGCCGTCGATATTTCCTCTCGGCACTGCGACCAGAACCGGCACCTCGCGCTCCAAAGCCGAGACAATAAGGGGCCTCAGTCCACCTCCCTCGCACTCCGTCTTGCCGAACTTATTCACGAGCAGCAGGTCCGGGCGCTCATCGAGCGCATCGCGTGCGCGCGCCATGGCCTTGAGCAGCGCATCGACATCGAGGCGGCAGCCCCGTGCGCCTTCCCCCCGGTCCTCGGAGATCGCCGCCGTCGCCCCGCTCGCGAGATCCTCGAGGATCATGTCGCAACGGGACTGGCCCGGTCGCGATACCGCGATCTGCCGGAGGCCGGCAAGCTGGCAGCCCGTCGCTCGAAGATAGGTAACGATCCGATCCATGAGCGGAGCGATGCGTTGCCCGTCGTCATAGACGATCGCCATGATCGGCGCCGATGGCCTCATATAGTTCATCTCCTATCCCCGTGTGTTGGCGTGGGCGACGGGCGCAAAGACATCCATGGCCTGGCGGCGCATGGCACTCACAGGCTCAACAGGATCACATACCCGCTGATCTATCGACGGCAGCGCGTCCCGCTCGGCGATCGAGGAGAGGTGCGGACCAAGATCGCGCAGCAGGCCGTCATGGATTGCGTAGATCCAGCCGTGCACGTGCAGCCGCTGGCCGCGCGCCCAGGCATTCTCCACGATCGGCGTCGCAGCAACACGCCGTACCTGCATTTCGATGTTGATCTCGCAGAGCCGGTTCAGGCGCACGGCTTCGCTTGGGACTGTATCTATGAGCCTGCGATGCTTGTGGTACATCATGGTCAGCGGCTGCAGCCAATGGTCGAGCATCGAGCCGCGCTCGTTGGCCAATACCTGCTGAATGCCGCCGCATCCGTAGTGACCGCAGACGATGACGTGCTCCACCTTGAGATGCTCGACGGCGAACTCGAGCACGGAGAGGATGTTCATATCGCTCGTGTGGACCATGTTGGCGATATTGCGGTGAACGAACACCTCACCAGGATCCATGCCGAGCACGTCATTCGCCGGCACGCGGCTGTCCGAGCATCCGAGCCAGAGATAACGGGGCGCCTGCTGCTCGGCCATGCGGCGAAAGAAGCCCGGATCATCGCGCGTCTTGCGATGCGACCAGGCGACATTCTGGTCGAGCAGGTGGTCGAGCGTCCTGGACATAGGTCAGCGATCTCGCTTCTCAGCCGAGCTGATCGTGGCACGCCCCGCCGCCGCATGTGCAGCCGGGATGTGGCGCCGACGGCGTGTCCGCGGCATCGACCTTCAAGGCCCAGCGGAGCATGCGATCGAGGGCCGCGCGCGCGGGATCGTCACTGCGCTCCATTGCTGCCATGAGGCCGAGCCATTCTTCGTCACTGCCAAGGGCCGCAAAACGGCGTGCAGCGTTCGCGACGTACTCCCCAGGCGTTTCCTCGAAGCGCTCTCCCATGGTCTGCACATTGGAAAACAGGACGATATCGCCGAGCGCCTCGAGTGCAGCGGCCGCATCCTCCTCGAATGCCAGATGATCCATCAGCGTGCCGAGTTGCATGGATGTCTCCTATTGCACGAGCGGCGTCGTGTTCGCATCGAGCGCGATACCGGTGATCTCGGCCCGCCCGGCGAGGATGCCGATGTACTGGCGGATCGCAACGCGGCGCACTTTCTCGTCGAGCCACGCGGCGATCCGCGCCTGCACCATCTCGAAGGGCAGCTCACGTCCCGCGATACGGCGATCGACGACGACGATGTGGAAGCCATACCGGCTCTCGACCGGCGCCGGCGCGATCTCCCCTACGGGAAGCGACGTCAGCGCCCGCTCGAATTCCCGCACGGTCTGGTCGGGACCGATCTGCCCGAGGACGCCGCCCACCTTGCCCGAGGGGCAGGCGGACTCCGCCCGCGCCACATCGCCGAATGCAGACGGTGCCTCGCGCAGCATCGCAATGATCGCGTCAGCGCGCTGGCGAGCAATCTGCCTCGCCTCATGATCGCCCGGCGGTGCCGCAAGCAGAATATGCCGCACCTCGTGGAGATCCGGTGTGCGGAAGCGCGCCCGGTTCTGCTCGTAGTACCTACGCGTCGCAGGCTCATCGGCGCTCGGCGTCACGACCTCGCGCACGATAAGCGTACGCACGAGCGCCTCCTCGTCCGTCTCGCGCCGGCCATCCGCATCAGCCAGGGGCTCGGCCGCGATGCCGATGCGCCGTGCCTCCTGAAGCAGGAGCTCGCGGACGACGAGCGCACGCGCCGCCGCCAGCCAGGCTTCGATCGGCTTGCCTGCCGGATGGTTCTGCGTCTCCCGCGAAATGGCTGCCCGCGAGATGACGACGCCATTGACGGCGACGGCCTTCTGCTTGGTGGTGATGGCCGGCTTGATCGTGCAGCCGTTGTGCGCAACCTCTGTGCTCATGGCGATCACTCCGCGGGCTCAACTGGGCGCCGCGCGCCGCCGGATACCAACGGCCTGCGCGTGCGCACGACCTGATAGCCGCGCCGACCGAGATACCAGACGGGCGCCGACCAGATGTGCACGAGGCGCGAGAACGGAAAGACGAGGAAGATCGTCATGCCGAGAACGAGGTGCGCGCGGAAGGGCCATTCGAGATCCTGCAGCGTCCTGGCATCAACGGGCTGCAGCGTCACGATGCCCTGCGCCCAGTGCGACAGGATCAACATTGCCGAGCCATCGCGGTGTCCGAGCGAGAACGGCAGCGTCAGCAGGCCGAGCGTGAGCTGAACCCAGAGGATGACAAGCACCGCAAGATCCATGACCGTGGAAGTCTGGCGAATGCGTGCATCGAAGAGCCGCCGATGCAGCAGCAGCGTCAGTCCGATGAAGCAGATCACGCCGGCGATGCCGCCCGCGGTCACGGCCAGAAGCTGCTTCTGCTCGACGCTCATCACGAGCGTGTAGACGGAAGTCGGCGTCAGCAGGCCGACCGCGTGGCCGAAGAACAGGAAGAGAATGCCGAAGTGGAAGAGGTTCGAGCCCCAGAAGAGCTGGCGCTTCCTCAGCATCTGGCTCGATCCGGCCCGCCACGAATAGGGCTCGCGATCGAAGCGGATCAGGCTGCCGACGAGGAAAGTCGTCAGGCAGAAATAGGGATACCAGACGAAGAGGATATGGAAGATGGTGTCGCGCATGGCCGCTCTCCTCAGCCGCGAGATGCTGGCGAAGTGGTGATGACAGTACGGGGGCCGGCTCCGGGCGCAGGCTCGAGGCCTGGAGCCGGACGGCGCGCCTGGCGCAGCTTCGCGGCGAGACCATCGACGCCGCAATCGCCCTTGGCCGCGCCGGGCCCGAAGGTAACTTCCTCCTCCTCCCAGGCCGCATCGAGCGCTTCGAGGTCATCGGGCTCGGGATCCGGCTCGGCGCGCAGCGCGGCGAGCGCGGCCTCGTCCAGCCTCGCTTTGGAGAGCGACACCAGAGCGGCAAACACGGCGGCATAGGGCGAGCTGCGTTTGACAAGACGCTCCTTCAGCGCCGCGAGCACATGACCGGGCTGGCCAATGAGTTCGATGGCCTCCTCCGGCGTTCGCGTTGCGGCGTATTCCAGGAACAGCGGCAGGAAATCGGGAAGCTCGCCGATCGTTGGCGTATATCCGCCGTCCTCATAGAGCTTGATGAGGTCCACCATGGCCTGCCCGCGATCGCGGCTCTCGCCGTGTACGTGCTCGAAGAGATGCAGGGAGAGCGAGCGCGTGCGATCGAACAGCAGGATGTAGCGCTCCTGCGCATCGAAGAGATCACGTCCCCCGATATCGTCGACGAGCGCGAGAACTGCCGCCAGATCGCGCCGCGGCAGGACGCCTTCGTTGGTGAGAACGGCCTTCAACTCCGGCGCGGCATCGATGAGCTCATCACTCGGATAGCTGAGCAGCGCCGAGAGGACCTTGAGCGTTTTCATGGATCAGGCCTCCACCTTGGGGCGATCGTTCTTGAGCTTCACGCCGCCGAACAGATTGACGCGGTTGTCGCTCGGCAGGCAGCCATCACCGAAGCTGAAGCCGCACTGGCCGCGCAGCTCGTAGGCATCCTCGGTGACCTCGCGATGGGTCGTCGGAATGACAAAGCGATCCTCGTAGTTGGCGATCGCCATCACGTGATACATCTCCTCGATCTGAAGTCCCGTGAGGCCGACCTTCTTCGCGATAGCCTCGTCGATCACGCCATCGATCGTCTTCGCGCGCATGTAGGCGCGCATTGCGAGCATCCGCTCGAGGCCGGTCGCCACCGGCTTCTCGTCACCGGCCGTCAGCAGATTGGCGAGGTACTTGAGCGGAATGCGCAGCGAGCGCACATCCGGCATCGCGCCGTCCGTGCCCATCTTGCCGGCTTCGGCCGCCGCCGTGATCGGCGAGAGCGGGGGCACATACCAGACCATGGGCAGCGTGCGGTACTCGGGATGGAGCGGGAAGGCGACCTTCCACTCCATGGCCATCTTCCAGATCGGTGACTTACGCGCGGCTTCGAGCCAGGCGTCAGGCACGCCATCGGCGCGCGCCTGAGCGATCACGGCCGGATCGTTGGGATTGAGGAAGAGCTTGAGCTGCGCTTCGTAGAGATCCTGCTCGTTCGGCACGCTGGCGGCTTCCTCGATGCGATCGGCATCGTAGAGAACCACGCCAAGATAGCGGATACGGCCGACGCAGGTCTCCGAGCAGACGGTCGGTTGCCCGACCTCGATGCGCGGATAGCAGAAGATGCACTTCTCGCTCTTGCCGCTCGACCAGTTGAAGTAGATCTTCTTGTACGGGCAGCCCGATACACACATGCGCCAGCCGCGGCACTTGTCCTGGTCGATGAGGACAATGCCGTCCTCCTCACGCTTGTAGATCGCGCCGGACGGGCACGATGCGACACATGCCGGATTGAGGCAGTGCTCGCAGAGCCGCGGCAGGTACATCATGAACGTATTTTCGAACTGGCCGTAGATCTCCTTCTGCACGCCTTCGAAGTTGACGTCCGCCGAGCGCTTGGAGAACTCGCCGCCGAGGATCTCCTCCCAGTTCGGCCCCCACTCGATCTTCTCCATGCGCTCGCCAGAGATGAGCGAGCGCGGCCGCGCAGTCGGGAAGGCCTGCAGCTCCGGCGCCTTCTGCAGATGCTCGTAGTCGAAGGTGAAGGGCTCGTAGTAGTCGTCGATCTCGGGGAGATCGGGATTGGCGAAGATGTTCGCGAGAATGCGCCACTTCCCGCCGATCTTCGGCTCGATGCGGCCGTTGCGCTTGCGCACCCAGCCGCCCTTCCAACGATCCTGGTTCTCCCACTCCTTGGGATAGCCGATGCCCGGTTTGGTCTCGACGTTGTTGAACCAGGCGTATTCCATGCCTTCGCGGTTGGTCCACACGTTCTTGCACGTGACCGAGCAGGTATGGCACCCGATGCACTTGTCGAGATTGAGCACCATCGCGATTTGCGCGCGAATTTTCATTTTTCTGGTTCCCCTTATTCGGCGGCTTCGACAGCGGGCGTCGCGCCTTGCAGCGGGCGCTCCAGCCAATCGACATTGCGGAGTTTGCGGACAACGACGAACTCGTCGCGGTTGGTGCCGATCGTGCCGTAGTAGTTGAAGCCATAGGCGAGCTGGACGTAGCCGCCGATCATGTGCGTCGGCTTCAACACGGTGCGCGTCACCGAGTTGTGGATGCCGCCGCGCTGCCCCGTCATCTCGGAGCCCGGCACGTTCACGATCTTCTCCTGCGCGTGGTACATGAAGAGCGTGCCTTCCTTCATGCGCTGCGAGACCACGGCGCGCGCAACGAGCGCGCCGTTGGCGTTGTAGGCTTCGACCCAGTCGTTATCGACGATGCCGGCCTTGCGCGCGTCCACCTCGGAGAGCCACACGATCGGACCGCCACGCGACAGCGTCAGCATCAGCAGGTTGTCGGTGTAGGTCGAGTGGATGCCCCACTTCTGGTGCGGCGTGATGAAATTGAGGACGACTTCCTTCTCGCCATTGGGCTTCATGCCCTGCACGGGTTTGACGGCGCGGAGGTCTATCGGCGGACGATAGACGCAGAAGCCCTCGCCGAACGCCCGCATCCAGAGATGATCCTGGTAGAGCTGCTGGCGACCGGTCAGCGTGCGCCAGGGGATCAGCTCGTGGACGTTGGTGTAGCCGGCGTTGTAGCAGACCTTCTCGCTCTCGAGGCCCGACCACGTCGGCGCGGAGATGATCTTGCGCGGCTGCGCGACGACATCGCGGAAGCGGATCTTTTCGTCTTCTTTCGGTAGTGCAAGGTGCGCGTGCTTGCGCCCCGTCGTCTTGGAAAGAGCCTCCCAGGACTTCACGGCGACCTCGCCGTTGGTCTCGGGAGCCAGCATCAGCAGGACTTCAGCCGCATCGATGTCGCTGTCGATGCGGGCCATGCCTTTGGTCGGTCCCTCCTCGGTCACGACGCCATTGAGATGCTTCAGATGCTCGACCTCATGACCGGTCTGCCAGGCAATGCCCTTGATGCCGTTGCCGACCTTTTCCATGAGCGGACCGAGCGCCGTGAAGCGCTTGTAGAGGTTCGGATAGTCGCGCTCGACGACCGTAACCATCGGCATGGTCTTGCCGGGGATCAGCGCGCACTCGCCCTTCTTCCAGTCCTTGGGTTCGAAGGCCTGCGCGATCTCGCCTGGGCTGTCGTGCATGATCGGCGCGAGGACGACGTCCTTCTCCACGCCGAGCACCTCCGGCGCCACCTTCGAGAAGGCCTTGGCGATCGCCTTGTAGATCTCCCAATCGGACTTCGCTTCCCAAGCCGGGTCCACCGCACCCGTCAGCGGATGGATGAAGGGATGCATGTCCGAGGTGTTGAGATCGTTCTTCTCGTACCAGGTGGCCGTCGGCAGCACGATGTCGGAGTATACGCACGTCGTCGACATGCGGAAGTCGAGCGTCACGAGCAGATCGAGCTTGCCGCGCGGCGCTTCGTCATGCCAGCGCACTTCCTTGGGCCTCTCGCGACCTTCCTCGCCGAGATCCTTGCCGAGCACGCCGTGCGACGTGCCAAGCAAGTGCTTCAGGAAATACTCATGCCCTTTCCCGGAGGATCCGAGCAGGTTCGAGCGCCACACGAACATATTGCGCGGGAAGTTTTGCGGGCTGTCAGGATCCGACCAGGCAAAGGAGAGCTCACCGGACTTGAGTGCGCGCGCCACGTAGTCCTTGGGCTCGAGCGCGACGTCGGCGGCCTGCTTGGCGATCCCGAGCGAGTTCTGCGTCAGCGTCGGATAAGCCGGTAGCCAGCCCATGCGCGCCGCGCGGATGTTGTAGTCGATGATCGCGCCATCCCACGGCCCTGGAGGCGCTGTCGGCGAGAGAATGTCCGACGTGTGCATGGTCTCGTAGCGCCACTGGTCGGTGTGCGCGTAGAAGAACGACGTCGAGTTCTGCTGACGCGGCGGGCGAGCCCAGTCGAGGGCAAAGGCGAGCGGTGCCCAGCCCGCCTGCGGACGCAGCTTCTCCTGTCCGACATAGTGCGACCAGCCACCGCCGGACTGGCCGATGCATCCGCACATGGCCAGCATGTTGATCACGCCGCGGTAGTTCATGTCGGCGTGGTACCAGTGGTTCATGGCGGCGCCGATGATCACCATCGAGCGGCCATTGGTCTTCTCGGCATTCGTCGCGAACTCGCGCGCCACCTGGATGATCTTGTCGCGCGACACGCCCGTGATCCGCTCGGCCCATGCGGGCGTGTAGGGCGTGTCCTCGTCGTAGGACTTCGCGACATTCTCGCCGCCGAAGCCGCGATCCACGCCGTAATTGGCAATGAAGAGATCGTGCACGGTGGTGACCAGGGTCTCGCCCTCGGCCAGCGCGAGCTTCTTCACGGGCACGCGCCGGTTCAGAACGCTCGCGTGATCGGAATGCGTGAAGTGCTCGTTCTCGATGTTGCCGAAATAGGGGAAGGCGACGTCGGCGAACTCGTCCTTGATATCTGCAAGGGAAAGCCGCAGCGTCGTCGCCCGGCCACCGGCCTCCTTCTCCTCGATGTTCCACTTGCCGGTCTCGCCCCAGCGGAAACCGATCGAGCCGTTCGGCACGACGACCTTACCCGAGATCTCGTCGAAGCCCACCGTCTTCCACTCGGGATTGTTGGCCTCGCCGAGGCTCTGTGCGAAGTCGCTCGCACGCAGGAAGCGGTCAGGCACCAGTCGCCCATCCTGCCGCACGAGCTTCACGAGCAAGGGCATGTCGGTGTATTGGCGCACGTAGTCCCGGAAATACTTCGCCTGCCGGTCGACGTGATATTCCTTCAGGATCACGTGTCCCATGGCCATGGCGAGCGCCGCATCCGTGCCCTGCTTCACCGAGAGCCAGATGTCGCCGAACTTCGAGGCCTCAGAATAGTCCGGGCAGATCACGGCACTCTTCGTGCCGCGGTAGCGCGCCTCGGTATAGAAGTGCGCATCGGGCGTGCGCGTCTGCGGGACATTGGAGCCCCACAGGATGATGAAGCCGGCATTGTACCAGTCGGCGCTCTCAGGAACGTCCGTCTGCTCGCCCCAGGTCTGCGGCGAGGCCGGCGGCAGATCGCAGTACCAGTCGTAGAACGACATACAGACACCGCCGAGCAGCGACAGGTAGCGCGAGCCGGCCGCGTAGGACACCATCGACATGGCGGGGATCGGCGAGAAGCCGATCACGCGATCGGGACCGTAGGTCTTCGCCGTGTAGGCATTCGCCGCGCCGATGATCTCGGTGACCTCGTCCCACTTGGCGCGAACGAAGCCGCCGTGACCACGCACGGAGATGTAGTCCTGCCGCTTCTTTGGATCCTCGACGATGCTCTTCCAGGCCGCGACGGGCGCCAGGGTCTTGCGCGCCGCGCGCCAGTGCCTGAGCAGGCGCGAGCGGATCAACGGGTACTTCACGCGGTTGCCGGAATAGAGATACCAGCTATAGCTCGCCCCGCGTGAGCAGCCGCGCGGCTCGTGGTTCGGCAGATCGGGACGCGTGCGCGGGTAGTCGGTCTGCTGCGTTTCCCAGGTGACGATGCCGCCCTTGACGTAGATCTTCCATGAGCAGGAACCGGTGCAGTTGGCGCCATGGGTCGAGCGCACGATCTTGTCGTGCTGCCAGCGCAGGCGATAGCCATCCTCCCAGCCGCGGTCCTCGTCGGTGGTGATGCCGTGGCCATTGGAGAACGGCTCCTTGACCTTGTTGAAGAAGGTCAGCCGGTCGAGAAATTGGCTCATGGTCGCTTGCCTCGAATGCAGGTGTGGGATTGAGTCTTTTAGCTACTAGGCCGGTCTCAGTGCGGAGCTCGGCGTCTGTGGGCCGCCGCCGCGCTCCACATCGAAGAGCAGGCCGCCGCGCCGCGTGTAGAACCACCACGTGATCGCGATGCAGCTCAGGTAGAAGATGAGGAAGGCGTAGAGCGCGCTCTCCGCGCCGCCCGTCAGGCTGATCGAGGTGCCGAAGCTCTTCGGGATGAAGAAGGCACCGTAGGCCGCGATCGCCGAGCTGAAGCCGATGATCGCCGCGGACTCCTTGTCGGACTGGCGTGCTCGTGCCTCGCCGGTCAAGCTGGGTTCCAGCCGCGCCACTTCCTTGCGCATGATCGCCGGGATCATCTGGAAGGTGGAAGCGTTGCCGACACCGCTCGCCGCAAACAGGAAGAGGAAGCTCGAGAAGAACACCGGGAAGGCCGTCGGGTCGCCCTTCATGCCGATGGCATAGAGGATGCCGAGCACGCCAAGGCTCATGGCGACGAAGACCCAGAGCGTGATGCGCCCACCACCAATGCGGTCACAGGCCTTTCCTGCGAGCGCCCGCGAGACCGCGCCGACGAGCGGGCCAAGGAAGGCGTACTGAAGTGCGTTGACTTCCGGGAAGAGGATCTTGGCGAGCAGCGGGAAGGCCGCCGAGAAGCCGATGAAGGAGCCGAAGGTGCCGGTGTAGAGCCAGCACATGATCCAGTTGTGCGTGCGCCGGAAAATGACGGCCTGATCGGCAAAGCTCGCCTTCATGCTCGCGATGTCGTCCATGCCGAACCAGGCCGCGAATGCCGATGCGATGATGAACGGCACGAAGACGAAGCCGGCATTCTGCAGCCAGAGCGTCGAGGTGACGCCGCCGACGGTCGCCGTCTGCGGGTCGCCGCCGAGCCAGCCGAACACGCCTGCCGTAATGGCGAGCGGCACGATAAACTGCACGACGCTGACACCGAGGTTGCCGAGCCCGGCATTGATGGCGAGCGCGTTACCCTTCTCCGCCTTCGGGAAGAAGAAGGAGATATTGGCCATGGAGGATGCGAAGTTGCCGCCGCCGAAACCGCAGAGCAGGGCGAGCCCGAGGAAGATCCAGTAGGGCGTATTGGGATTCTGCACGGCAAAACCCATGCCCATTGCCGGGATCAGCAAGGACCACGTGGCGAGCGTCGTCCAAAGTCGACCGCCGAAGATGGCCGGCATGAAGCTGTAGAAGATGCGCAAGGTCGCGCCGGAGAGACCCGGCAAAGCGGCCAGCCAGAAGAGCTGATCGTTCGTGAAGTCGAAGCCGACGCTCGGCAGCTTGGCGACGACCACCGACCACACCATCCACACGGCAAAGGAGAGCAGCAGGCAGGGGACCGAGATCCACAGATTGCGCCGAGCGATCGCCTGCCCGCGCTCCTCCCAGAACCCGCGATCTTCCGGCCGCCAGTCCTGGATGGCGCCCTTTGCCGCCAGCGCCCCTTCGAGCTCAGGCCCGTGCACGGGCTGCATCTCGGGCAGCTCGGGGAGCTTGCTCACAGGCGTGCCGGCCTCGGCGGCGCTCCGCTCCATCTCGCGAATGGCGAAGTGCATCCACACGAGCGAGACGCTGACGATCAGGAAGAGCAGCCAGAAGCAGCTCTGCCATACGCCGGTGAGATCATTGAGCGCGCCGAAGGCGATCGGCAGAACGAACCCGCCCAGACCACCGACGAGACCGACAACGCCGCCGACCGCGCCGACCCGATCCGGGTAATAGACGGGGATATGCTTGTAGACGGCCGCCTTGCCGAGGCTCATGAAGAAGCCGAGCACGAACGCGGTCACGATGAAGCCGACGATCCCCATGCGCGTCGAGAAGGTCACCGGTCCATGGATGCCTTCGACGACATACTGCGTCGGCGGATAGGACAGGATGAACGTGCAGACGACGGAGACGAGGAAGGTCCAGTACATGACCCTGCGCGCGCCGTACTTGTCGGAGAGGTGGCCGCCATAGGCGCGGAAGACCGACGCGGGAATGGAGTACATGGCTCCGATCGCGCCGGCCATCTTGATGTCGAGACCGTAGACGCCAATCAGATAGCGCGGCAGCCACAGCGCGAGCGCGACGAAGGCACCGAAGACGAAGAAGTAGTAGAGCGAGAACCGCCAGACCTGGACGTTCGCGAGGGGCTCCAGCATCGCCTTCAGCGACTCGGGCTTCTGCCCTGAAGCCCGCCGGCGCGCGAGGTCGGGATCGTCCTTCGTCATGAGGAAGAACACGACAGCCATCAGCGCGAGCACCGCAGCCCACACGAGCGCGACCGTGCGCCAGCCATAGGCGACCATGATCACCGGCGCCGCGAATTTGGTCACGGCCGCGCCGACGTTGCCGGCGCCGAAAATGCCGAGCGCCGTGCCCTGCTTCTCCTTCGGGTACCACTTCGCCACATACGCGACGCCGACGGAGAAGGAGCCGCCCGCGATGCCGACGCCGAGCGCGGCAAGAAGGAAGGTCGGATAGTCGTAGGCGAACGTGAGGAGCGCGGTCATGACCGCCGCGCTCAGCATCGTCAGCGTGTAGACGACGCGGCCACCGTACTGGTCCGACCAGATGCCGAGCATCAGGCGGATCAGCGAGCCGGTCAGGATCGGCGTGCCGACCAGAAGGCCGAACTGGGTGTCCGTCAGGCCCAGATCGTTTTTGATCTGAATGCCGATGATCGCGAAGATGGTCCAGACGGCGAAGCAGACGGTAAAGGCGATGGTGGAAAGCCAAAGTGCCCGGCTCTGGTCCGATGGGCTGACGGCACTGATCGACATGCGCTCCCTCTGCTCCTCAATCGCAAAAAATCTGCTGAGGGACGATGTGAGGGGGCGCCGCGGCCGCGTTTGACCTTGGTCAACGACCGCTGCAGTGCGCAAATTTGCAAGAAGACGATGGAGAAATATCAATCAGGAGCGGACGCAAATCATCGCGATCGCCGAACAATAACCATTCCAGACATGATAAAGATCAAGTTCCGGCTTGCGAGACGCTGCTAGCGTGCTCCAAGGGAGGAACATAACCATGCGCGCGGAAGAAATTGAGGAAATGCGGCATTTGCCGCTGTTTGCCGAGGTAGATCCAGCCCATGCCGAGGCGCTTCTGCGCGTATCGTTCCTGCAGCGCTTTCCTGCTGCCGTGGAACTCGCGCGCGAGGGCGACCCGGCGGACTTCCTGCATGTGGTCGTCGATGGCCATGTGGAGGTCTACTCGGCCTATCGCGACCGGGAAACGACTGTATCGGTGCTCGGGCCGGGGCAGAGCTTCATCGTCGCCGCGGTGATCCTCGACCGGGTCTATTTGAAGTCGGCGCGGACCCTTTCGTCGGCGCGCGTTCTCTTGATCCCGGCCGCCGCAGTGCGCCGCACATTTGCAGTCGACGCCGCATTCGCCCGCGCGCTTGCGCAGGAGCTTGCCTATGCCTACCGCGGGATCGTCAAGGAGCTGAAGAACCAGAAGCTCAGGTCGAGCCTCGAGCGGCTGGCGAACTGGCTGCTGGCTCACGACGCCGAGACAGGCGCGAATGGGCGATTTTCGCTTCCCTTCGAGAAGAAGGTCCTCGCCTCCCGCCTCGGCATGGCGCCGGAGGTTCTCTCTCGGTCATTCGCGTCACTCGTGCCCTACAAAGTCGTCGTACGGGGTCCGGTGGTCGAGATCAGAGACCTCGAAGCCTTGCGAACGCTCGCCAAACCGGCTGCGACGATCGACGACCCGGGAATTTGAACGCAATTGCTCACATCTTGCGGTTCTGCGCGTCCCAGTTGCGCTCGAGATTGGCAATGAGCGCCGGGCTGAAGTGGCAGTAGGCCTGCTCTCGCGCATAGAGCGATACGTAGCGCCGGAAGACGTCGATCGGCTCCTGACCGACGCGCAACCCGCGGCGATTGCCGATCGCTCCGACGGCGCCGGCGCTGGTGAGGCCGCCGACGACGCGCTCGATGCTCACGGCCATGTCCTGAGGCGCGACGATCTCGTCGCAGATGAGCCGCCCTTCGGGCGAGTCGCAGGGCAAGCGCCGCTCGTACTGAATGGCTTGCCGGGCAATGCGATCGCCGACGAAGCGCGGCAGGCGCAGGTTGGCCAATCCGGGAATGATCCCTTCCTTGCGCGCCGGCAGCGTCATGAACGCATCAGCAGCCGCAATGACGTAGTCCATGGCAAGCAGAATCTGGCAATGGCCGCCAATGGCGAACGTATCGACCGCGGCGACCCACGGCTTCTCGATGCCGAAACCGCTCACGTCGTCGGGGAGTGCATCCGGCCGCGCCACACCACGGAAGATCTTGTGCACATAGCCGAGCTCGCGGCGCGGAAACCAGAGGTAGGGAATAGCGCCACGATACAGATGAGTGAGGTTGATGCCGGCGCCGAAGATCTGACGGTCGCGGTACTTCGGGTGCTCGACCGGCCCTCCGCGCATGACGATGATGTCGCTTCCCGGATCGAGCGTGGCGACGTCCGTCGCGATCTCCATGGCGTCGAGCGTCGTGTCGTCCTCTGCATTCAGGAAGCGCGCGTTCACCGCAATGAGATGAAGGGCGCGGCCGTGACGCTCGAGGCGCACGGCGCCGAGATCGAGCGCGCCATCAGCGGCAAGGCGGGCCGCGGGCTCGGCACCGTCCTCGCGCGGCAGCAGCATGGCGTGACAGAGATGCAGACCCGCCTGCTCGTCGGCAAGAACACGCGATGTGAACAGCCCCTGGTCGATCTCCACTCCATCCTTGTCGCGCTGATCGAGCTTCGCCTCCGCCGCAACCTCCTGACGCGTGGGAACGAGCCCAGGCACGGCCTCGGCAGCCATCCAAACCAGATCTTCGAGGCGCACAAAGCGCATCCGCGCGGCGGTCAATTCGTCGTAGACCGCGCGGGCGTGCACGGCGAGGAAACGGTCGCGCGCACCGCGGGCGGCCGAGAGAATGGCCTCTGCTGCCGCGCGCTCGGCATCGTTCCGCGCCGGCTTTCTCGGAAGTGCGGCAAGCAGGCGGGCACTGGCCACCCAATATTCGCTGTAGTCGCGGCGATCCGATGCAAAATCCGAAACACCGGAAGGTTCCGCCGCGATCCAGTCTGCGATCGCACGGGACGACAAGCCGGCAGATATGAGGAGTTCGCTTGTGCTCGGCCCGCTCATGCTCAGCCCTTTGGACGTTTGTCGATGACCCGCCGCGCTTTGCCCTGCGAGCGCTCGATGCCCCCTGGCGGCATGGCGCGCACCGTGCTCGTCACGCCGACGAGCGCCTTGATCATATGCTCTGCCTGTCGTGCCAGAGCGGCCTCGGTATGTGGTGCCGCCGGCGTGCGCGTCTCGACGAGAACGTCGAGCTCATCGAGCTGACCGGGACGCGTCACCTCCAGAATATAGTGCGGCGCGAATTCTGGAATGTTCGCCAACACCCCCTCGATCTGTGAGGGAAAGACGTTCACGCCACGAATGATGAGCATGTCGTCGCTGCGACCCTTGATGCGCTCGATGCGGCGCATCGCGCGTCCCGTACCGGGCAGCAGGCGCGTGAGGTCGCGCGTGCGGTAGCGGATGATCGGCATAGCCTCCTTGGTGAGCGAGGTGAAGACCAGCTCGCCCTCCTCGCCGTCAGGAAGCGATTTGCCGGTATCGGGATCGATGATCTCGGGTAGGAAGTGATCCTCCCAGATCGTCAGACCATCTTTGTCGGCAACATACTCCTGACCGACGCCGGGACCGATCACCTCGGAGAGCCCGTAGATGTTGACGGCCTGGAGGCCCATGCGTCGCTCGATCTCGTCGCGCATGCCGTCCGTCCAGGGCTCGGCACCGCAAATCGCGATCCGCAGGCTCGTCTTCCGCGCATCGATACCTCGCCGATCGAACTCATCAGCAATAGCGAGCAGATAGGACGGCGTCACAGCGATGATGTCGGGCTTGAAGTCCGTGATGAGCTGAACCTGGCGTTCGGTGAAACCGCCGCCAACCGGAATGACGGTGCAGCCGAGCTGCTCGGCCCCGTAGTGCAAGCCGAGACCGCCCGTGAAGAGGCCATAGCCGTAGGCCACATGGATCTTGTCTCCAGGCTTGCCGCCGGCCGCACGGATCGAGCGTGCAATGAGCCCGGCCCACGTGCGGATGTCGCCTTGCGTGTAGCCGACGACCGTCGGCTGACCGGTGGTGCCGCTGGATGCGTGAACGCGCACGATGCTGTCCATGGGCACGGCGAACATGCCGAATGGGTAGTTCTGGCGCAGGTCTTCCTTGGTCGTGAGCGGAAACTTCGAGAGATCGGCGAGGGATCTCAGATCATTCGGCTGGACACCGGCCGCATCGAATTTGCGGCGGTAGTGAGCAACCCGCTCATACGTGCGAGCGAGCATGCTGCTAAGTCGAGCGAGTTGGAGTTCGCGAAGCTCTTCAATGCTGGCCGTTTCGAAAGAGTCGAACGAATAGACTTCAGCGCGCAGCGACATGGCATCGTCTCCCTTGATAGAAAACGAGTGGCCTGTTCTCGATGCCGTATGGGGGGAGCCGGATAACCCAGCTCGTGCGGCAAGGTCGGCTTAGCGACTAGTGTGATGATCGAGAAATTCGCCAAATCTCGCGGCACAGTGTAGAGCGAATTTCTCGATCTGAATCACACTAGCAAGATTATGGTTCTAGTGTCCCTTTTGATTCCGAAGTTCGCTCGGGACACTGGCATCGAGGTTAAGCGAACTTCGGTATCGGGACACTAGAGCTTAGCCAAAACGCCTAAACAACGCGATGGGAATTGAGTGCCGCTACGCCGGCCAGGCGGCAAGCGCCATCTCGGCGACGTCCAGCAACTGCTCTCGTGTGGCGCCGCCGGCTGCCTGCACGGACATGCCCTGCAGCATCGTTGCGATATAGCGCGCGAGCGCGGCGGGGTTGCTTGCGGCCGGAAGATCGCCTTCGGCCTTGGCGCGTTCGAAGCGCGCCCGCAGTTCATCCTCGCCTGTGCAGCGCAGCGCCGAAAGCTCGTTCTTTATGGATTGCGCGGCCTCGCTGCACGAAAGCGCGCCCTGGACCGAGAGGCAGCCGGCCGGATGGCACGGATCCGTAAGGCACTGGGCCGCGCCACGCAGCAACTCCTCGACGACGCCTCGCGCCGTCGGCGCCTGAAGCGCCGCGCGATACATCGCAGCGGGGCCTGTTTCCAAGTAGCGCTGGAGCGCCCGGTGGAACAGCTCCTCCTTATTGCCATACGCGGCATAAAGGCTTGGCCGGCTTATGCCCATGGCCTCCGTGAGGTCTGTCAGTGAAGTGCCTTCAAAGCCGCGCTGCCAGAATACGATCATGGCCTTGTCCAACGCCTCGTCGGCATCGAACTCTCTTGGACGGCCCTTCGCCACGACACGATCTCCTTCACATCTCTGCGAGCATCATCGCATTTCAGTACTTATCGGTATAGATAGTCATTGACAGATCCCTTGTCACCCATTACTTACCGATCGGTATATAAATACCTAGCGACGGGGTCTATCGGGTCAAGCCTCCCCACGCGTCAGTGAAGACAGACAGGAGCCCGCCAATCGGGCGGGCTACCCGGCCATAACGTGGCGGGTAATTGAGCGAATGATCGGTGTGGTCGAGAAGCGGCCAGTGCAGACGAGGGCAACAGAAGGATGAGCAATACACGCGGGCGGTTGATTCAAACAGGACACAAAACGCGGGCAGACTGAGCACAGCGGCAGGACGCCGCCTTTGCTCGGGCCCATAAATAAAGTTGCCCCGCCCGTGTCGGCCGAAGCGGCGATCCAACGTCCTAGATGACGAGCGATGACGAGCACGGCAAATCCACTCGAAGAGGTGGAGATGAGCATGAGCACACCGCGCGATGAAAAGCCGAGCGCGGGATACAGAGAACAAGACTTAGCAGCACGTTGCACGAACTGACTGGGCAATCCGGCACGCCGGGCCCAAGTCGAGCACAAAGATCGAGACGAAGAGCGAACCGCCTGAGCAACGGACGCTCGAAAGACAAAAGCCTGAAACAGGCAAGCGTTAGGAGATGATCATGAGCAGTACTCCCAATGACATGCAGTCGGGAGCCGATCGGCAGCCGAGGAGTGGGCGCCGCTGGTTCTGGGGTTCGGCCGCCATACTGGCTGCGAGCGCCGCAACTGGCGCCGTCCTTTACTCGGCGGCACCAGGGCACTCAGAAGGCCCAGCACCGATGCTGCCTCCCGCGCCCACCGTCTCCGTCCTGACCATCGCGCCGCGTCAGGCAACCGTATGGGACGAGTTCTCGGGTCGTCTGGAGGCCGTCGAGCGTGTTGACGTGCGCTCGCGCGTCGCCGGCAGCGTGCAACAGGTGCACTTCCGCGAAGGCGCGCTCGTCGAGAAGGGCGCACTCCTCCTGACGATCGATCCGGCCCCCTATGCGGCCGAGGTCGAGCGCCTCGAGGCGCAGGTTGCGGCCGCCGAAGCACGCGTTGTCTTCACGCGGACCGAGGTCGACCGCGGCCGGCGCCTGCTCGGCAGCTCTGCCCTCTCGGAGCGCGATGTCGACCAGCGCACGAACGCGTTCAACGAAGCGGACGCGACGCTGCGGGCCGCCAAAGCCGCACTTCAGGCTGCGCGCCTCAATCTCGAGTACACCGAAGTGCGCGCACCCGTGGCGGGACGCGTCGGACGACTGGAGATCACCGTCGGCAATCTGGTCGCAGCGGGACCGGGAGCGCCGGTCTTGACCACGCTCGTCTCCGTCGATCCGATCTACGCGAGCTTCAATGCCGATGAGACGACGGTGTCGCGTGTCCTTGCGGCACAGAGCCCCGCGGCCAATGCCGCCGGGGACGTCGGCGAGGTCGCTGTCGAGATTTCGAACCCGGCCGCGAACGGCGCCTGGGCCGCCGGCAAGCTTCAGCTCATCGACAACCAGGTCAATGCGACGAGCGGCACAGTACGCCTGCGCGCGGTGTTCACGAATGCGGACGGGCGCCTGATCCCAGGCCAGTTCGTGCGCGTGCGCATGGCGCAGCCACAAAACGCTCCGGTTGTAGCCGTCAGCGAACGGGCCATCGGCACGGACCAGAGCAAGCGTTTCGTCATCGTGGTCGGCCATGACAACAAGACCGCCTACCGCGAGGTTACGCTCGGTGCGATGGCCGACGGCGAACGCATCGTCACGAGTGGTCTCGATGCCGGCGAGCGGATCGTCGTGAGCGGACTGCAGCGCGTTCGGCCCGGTGCCGTCGTCAAGCCCGAGCCAGCGCCTCCAGGCCGCGTGACGTCCGCCGACGCGCAGAACTGACGCTACCGGCAGCCGATCGTGAACTCGGAATTGTGCAAGCACAACTGACCGGCCCTGCGGGGAGCGGTCCAAGCCTCCCCGCGAGCCTGTCATGAACATCTCCAGATTTTTTATCGATCGTCCGATCTTCGCCGGCGTTCTGTCGGTGCTGATCTTCCTCGCCGGCCTTCTGGCGCTGCGTGTGATGCCCATCTCGGAATATCCCGAGGTGGCACCACCCTCGATCGTGGTGCGCGCGGTCTATCCGGGCGCGAATCCGAAAGTCATCGCCGAGACCGTCGCGACGCCGCTCGAGGAGCAGATCAACGGCGTCGAGGGAATGCTCTACATGGGCAGCCAAGCGACCGCCGACGGCGTGATGACGCTCACGGTCACTTTCCGGCTCGGCACGGACGTCGACAAGGCCCAGCAGCTCGTCCAGAACCGCGTTGCGCAGGCCGAGCCGCGGCTGCCCGAGGAAGTGCGCCGGCTCGGCGTGACGACCGTCAAGAGCGCGCCGGACCTCACCATGGTCGTGCATCTGCTCTCGCCGAACGGCCGCTATGACATGACGTACCTGCGCAACTACGCCGTGCTGAACGTCAAGGACCGGCTGGCGCGCATCGAGGGCGTCGGGCAGGTCCAGATCTTCGGCGGCGGCGACTACGCCATGCGCATCTGGCTCGATCCGGCCAAGACGGCGGAGGTGGGCCTTTCTCCCGCCGACGTCGTCAACGAGATCCGCGCGCAGAACATTCAGGCCGCCGTCGGCGTCATCGGCGCTTCGCCGGCCCCTGCCGATATCGATCTGCAGCTCCCCGTCAATGCGCAGGGGCGCCTGCAGAGTGAAGCGGACTTCGGCGAGATCGTCGTGAAGGCCGGCGCCAACGGCCAGATCGTCCGCCTTCGCGACATCGCACGCATCGAGCTCGGCGCCTCCGAATATTCGCTGCGCGCACTGCTCGACAACAAGCCCGCGGTTGGCCTCGGCGTCTTCCAGGCGCCCGGCTCCAATGCCCTGCAGATCTCCGAGACCGTGCGCGCGACAATGGCCGAGCTCAAGCAGAACATGCCGGAGGGCGTGGACTTCGGCATCGTGTACGACCCGACACAGTTCGTGCGCGCTTCGATCCAGGCCGTGGTCATGACGCTGCTCGAGGCGGTGGCGCTCGTCGTCTTCGTCGTCGTACTGTTCCTTCAGACCTGGCGGGCTTCGATCATTCCTCTCGCCGCCGTGCCCGTCTCGATCGTCGGCACATTCGCGGTCATGTACGCGCTCGGCTTCTCGATCAATGCGCTGACGCTTTTCGGCCTCGTGCTGGCGATCGGCATCGTCGTCGATGACGCGATCGTCGTCGTCGAAAACGTCGAGCGCAATATCGAGGAGGGCTTGCCGCCGCGCGAGGCGACGTACAAGGCCATGCAGGAGGTTTCGGGACCGATCGTTGCAATCGGGCTCGTGCTGGTCGCCGTGTTCGTGCCGCTCGCGTTCATCACCGGGCTGACCGGCCAGTTCTATCGCCAGTTCGCCCTGACCATCGCCATCTCCACGGTCATCTCGACGATCAACTCGCTGACCCTGTCGCCCGCGCTTTCAGCGCTCCTCCTCAAGGGCCATGACGCGCCCAAGGATGGCCTGACGCGCTTCCTCGATCTGACGCTCGGCTGGCTGTTCCGCGGCTTCAACGCCGTGTTCCATCGCGGCACGAACGCGTACACGGGCGGCGTTAAGGGTGTGCTGTCGCGCAAGGCTGCCGGCTTCGGCATTTATCTCGTGCTGATCGCGGCTGCGTTCGGCGTGCTGAAGGCGGTGCCCTCAGGGTTCGTTCCCGCGCAGGACAAGCAGTACCTCATCGGCTTCGCGCAGCTTCCCGACGGCGCCACGCTCGATCGCACCGAGGACGTGATCCGTCGCATGAGCGAGATCGCCATGAAGCATCCGGGCGTCGAGAATGCGGTCGCCTTCCCTGGCCTCTCGATTGCCGGCTTCACGAACAGCGCGAGCGCCGGCATCGTCTTCGCGACGCTGAAGCCTTTCAGCGAACGCCGATCGCCGGGGCTTTCCGGTCCCGCCATCGCCATGGCGCTCAATCAGCAGTATGCCGGCATCAAGGATGCGTTCATCGCCATGTTCCCGCCGCCGCCGGTCTCCGGCCTCGGTACGGTCGGCGGCTTCAAGTTGCAGATCGAGGATCGCGCCGGCCTCGGCTATGAAGCGCTGGATGCGGCGACGAAAGCCTTCCTTGCGCGCGCAATGCAGGCACCGGAGATCACCGGCCTCTTCACGAGCTACCAGATCAACGTGCCGCAGCTCTATGCGGAGATCGACCGAACACGCGCGCGCCAGCTCGGCGTGGCCGTGACGGATGTCTTCGAAACCATGCAGATCTACCTCGGCTCGCTCTACGCCAATGACTTCAACCGTTTTGGCCGCACGTACTCGGTGCGCGTTCAGGCGGACGCCCCGTTCCGCGCGCGCGCCGACGACATCGGCCAGCTCAAGGTGCGCTCGAAGTCGGGCGACATGATCCCGCTCTCGGCGCTGCTCAAGGTGCAGCAGGCATCGGGGCCGGAGCGGGCCATGCGCTACAACGGCTTTCTCTCGGCGGACATCACCGGCGGCCCGGCCCTCGGCTTTTCATCGGGCCAAGCCCAGGCTGCCGCCGAGCGCATTGCCGCCGAGACACTGCCGAAGGGCATTTCCTTCGAATGGACCGAGCTCACCTACCAGGAGATCCTGGCCGGCAACTCCGCGATCCTGATTTTCCCGCTGTCAGTGCTGCTCGTGTTCCTGGTGCTTGCTGCGCTGTACGAGAGCCTGACACTGCCGCTGTCGATCATCATGATCGTGCCGATGGGCCTGCTGGCGGCACTGGCGGGTGTGTGGATCAGCGGTGGTGACAATAATGTCTTCACGCAGATCGGCCTCGTCGTGCTGGTCGGCCTTTCGGCGAAGAATGCGATCCTCATGGTCGAGTTCGCACGCGAGCTCGAGTTCGCGGGACGCACGCCTTTGCAGGCCGCGATCGAGGCAAGTCGCTTGCGTCTCCGGCCGATCCTGATGACCTCGTTCGCCTTCATCATGGGCGTGGTGCCACTGGTCCTCTCGGTCGGCGCCGGCGCCGAAATGCGAAAGGCCATGGGCATCGCGGTCTTCTCGGGCATGATCGGCGTGACGATCTTCGGCATTTTCCTGACGCCGCTCTTCTACGTGATGCTCCGTGCGCTCGCCGGTAACCGGCCGCTGAAGCAGACCGGCGCGCCGCCGGCCATCGCCGAAGCCCACGCGCCGCGGCCGGCCCCCGCAGAGTAAGGGCACGTCGCCCGCCCGCAGTCCCCGGGGCATAGTGTGTCCCGGGGGAGTTGGCGAGGCGCCATCCACGGGCTCGATGACCGGCCAATGCCCGACCATCGAGCATACGGCTATGCAAGTTGCACATGCCGAGAGCGGCGGCGGCATGTACGCCTCCCGCTCCAACTTCCTGTGATGTTGGCATAATCTTGCCCGGGCGTGGCGTTCGCTGACCCAGCCAGCACGCGCGTTCCTTCCCAATCCCCCTCGGACCCGGCCACCGATCTCTCTTGCAAATCATTCGCAATTGCCTTATCAGATCTTCCTGCAAATGGTTTGCACTTGCGTCTGCCTCTAGGGGGCAGATGAGAGACGCGGGCAAGTTCAGGTCGGCGAGGCACGATGAAGAGGGCAATTGGGGGGTGGCGACGGGCAATAGTGGCAGGAGGGCTGCTTGCCGCAGCGCTCGTTGCTGCCTGCGCAGTGTCCCCGGCGAATGCGCAGCAGAAGCTCAAGGTGGTTGCCACGACCAGCATGATCGCCGATGCCCTCAAGCAAGTCGGCGGCGATCGTGTCGAGGTTTCGGCGCTCATGGGCGCTGGCGTCGATCCACACACCTATCGCCAGACGCGATCCGACATCGTGGCCATGACCAAGGCCGACGTCGTCTTCTGGCATGGTCTGTATCTCGAAGCGCAGCTCGAGACCTTCTTCAAGGATCTCGCCAAGCGCAAGAAGGTCATCGCGCTCGCGGAGGCGCTGCCGAAGGAAAAGCTCCACAGCAGTGCTCAGTATCCCGGCCGATACGATCCGCACGTGTGGATGGACCCTCAACTGTGGAAGGGCGTGATTTCGGCGGCGTACAGCGAGCTGATCAAGCTCGATCCCGGCGGCGCGGCGCAATTCAAGGCGAACACTGAACGGCACCTAGCTGAAGTCGATGCGCTGACTGTCTACGCCAAGCGCGTTCTCGCCAACGTGCCGGAAAAGTCCCGCGTGCTGGTGACGGCTCACGATGCCTTCAGCTACTTCGGCCGGGCATTCGGCTACGAGGTGCTGGGCATTCAGGGCATCTCGACGGAGAGCGAGGCCGGGCTGAAACAGATCGAGGATCTCGTCCAGGTCATCGTGGACAAGGAGATCCGCGCCATCTTCATCGAGTCGTCGGTGTCGGACCGCAACATCAAGGCCCTGGTCGAGGGCGCTGCTGCCAAAGGCCACAAGGTCGTCATCGGCGGCGAGCTCTTTTCCGACGCCATGGGGGCACCCGGCACGTACGAGGGCACTTACATCGGAATGATCGATCACAACACGACGGTGATCACCCGCGCGCTTGGTGGCGAAGCACCGGCAAAGGGCCTCAACAACAGACTGGCCGCAATGTGAGAGAGCGCATGACCGAAGCCACGCCGCAACTCATCGCGCAGAATGGCCGCACACTTGCCCCGGCAATTTCAGATAGCCCGCTCGCGATCTCGGGGCTTACGGTTTCCTACGGTGAGAAGCCCGTTCTCTTCTCTGTCGACTTTGTCACGCCGCCGGGCAGCATGGTCGCAATCGTCGGACCGAACGGCGCCGGCAAGTCGACCCTCATCAAGGCAGCGCTCGGCATCGTGCCGCGCATCAGCGGCGAGGTGACAGCATTCGGCCAGGCCTATGACAAGGTGCGCCATCGCATTGCCTATGTCCCACAGCGCGCGAGCGTCGACTGGGAGTTTCCGGCAACGGCACTCGATGTCGTGATCATGGGCCTCTATCGCGAGATCGGTTTCCTGCGCTTTGCCGGACGGCGGCATCGCCAGCGGGCGCTCGAATGCCTCGAGCGGGTCGGCATGGCGAGCTTCGCACATCGACAGATCGGGCAGCTCTCGGGCGGACAGCAGCAGCGCGTGTTTCTTGCGCGAGCGCTCGCCCAGGACGCAGAGCTCTATGTGATGGACGAGCCATTTGCCGGCGTCGATGCCGCGACCGAGCGCGCGATCGTGTCCGTGCTCAAGGAGCTGAATGCCCAGGGCAGGACAATCATCTGCGTCCACCATGACCTTTCGACTGTCCGCGACTACTTCGATCATGTGTTGCTACTCAATGTCCGCAGGATTGCGGCCGGTCCCGTCGCGACGACGTTCACGGCCGAGAACCTTCAGGCGACCTACGGCGGACGGCTTGCGAGTACGCAGGTGGAGGCACTTGCCGACGAGGCCGCATCGACCATAGCGTCCCGGCATTAGCGACCGCATCCAATGGACGCCTTTCTCAGCGCACTCCTTCTTCAAGCCGGCTACAACACAGCCCTGGTAACCATAGGCGCCGCGTTGCTCGGCGCGAGCGCGGGCGCCATCGGTACTTTCGTCCTGCTGCGCAAACGCTCTCTGGTGAGCGACGCTATCAGCCACGCGACACTTCCTGGTCTCGCCCTCGCATTCATCATCATGGCACTTCTCACGGGCGACGGGCGTTGGATCGCCGGCCTCATGATCGGCGCCGGCGCGAGTGCAGGTCTCGGCCTCGTTCTCGTCGAATGGATCGGTCGGCGAACGCGCCTGACGGAGGACGCGGCCATCGGCTCCGTGCTGGCCGTGTTCTTCGGCTTCGGGATCGTCTTGCTCACGGTCATTCAATCGCTCGAAACCGGCCGGCAGGCGGGCATATCCAGCTATCTCGTCGGCTCGACAGCCGGAATGCTGCGCAGCGAAGCCGAGACGATCGCGATCGCGGCGCTGATTTCCGGCGCTGCGATCTTCGCCCTGCGTCGTCCGCTGACGCTCGTCTGCTTCGATCAGGAGTACGCCGCCGTTCGCGGGATCAACGTACGCGCGACGGATCTTGCGATGATGGGCCTCCTGCTCGTGATCACGGTGATCGGGCTCAAGGTTGCAGGTCTCGTGCTGATCGTCGCGCTGACGATCATCCCGCCCGCCGCGGCACGCTTCTGGACCGACCGACCGGAGCCCATGGTGATCATCGCCGCCGCGCTCGGTGCAGTCGCCGCTTATCTCGGCGCCGTCATCTCGTCGCTCGACCGCGGCCTGCCGACCGGCGCGCTGATCGTGCTCGTCGCATTCGCACTGTTCCTCGTCTCGCTTCTCCTTTCGCCGCGTCGCGGACTGCTCGCGAGCGCGTTGAAGCGGCTCTCATTCCAGAGAGAGGTGCATGAACGGCAAGGGCTCATGGCCCTCGCGCGCGGCGAGCCCATCTACGATACCTTCACACTCCGGGTTCTGAAACGTAAGGGGTTCATCCGCGCCGATGGCGTCGCCACGCTCGCCGGGCGCGGCGCGGCGGCCGGCGTGATGCTGGACGAGGCCCGCTGGTCGCTTTACCAGAAGCTCTTTCCGGATGACGCCGCCAACGCCGCCCATCACGGCGTGACACCCATCACCGAGGCCCTTCCAGCCGACATCGTTGCCGAGCTCGATCGCCACCTCACCGTGCAAAAGGCGCCATCATGAGCAGCGAGTTCGTCCAGCTCTCCCTGGCGCCGATGCTCATCGGAACGCTCGCGTCGGTGACATGCGCGCTCGTCGGCAATTTCCTCGTTCTGCGCCGCCAGAGCCTGATCGGCGACGCCGTGGCACACGTGGCGCTGCCCGGCATCGTCGTCGCATTCCTCATCACGGGAACCGTCGCGGCCGGCCCGATGCTGATCGGAGCTGCCGCTTCCGCCGTCGTTGCGGCACTGCTTATCGAGCTCATTCGCAAGGTCGGCAAGATCGAGCCCGGCGCGGCGATGGGCGTCGTATTCACAACCCTGTTTGCTGCCGGCGTGCTGCTGCTCGAGCGTTCCGACACGAGCAAGGTGCACCTCGATGTCGAACATGCACTTTATGGCAATCTCGAAAGCCTGATCTGGCTCGCCGGCGACGGCTGGGGCTCGCTGGTCGACCCGGCGGCACTTGCCGAGCTTCCCCCCCAGCTTCCCCGCCTCGCGCTCGTCTTACTCGTGGTCGCAGGCTTCATCACCATCTTCTGGAAGGAGCTGGTGATCGGCACATTCGACGCTGCCTTTGCCGAAAGCATCGGCGCGCGGCCGACCATTACGAGCTATGCGCTCATCGTCATGGTCGCCGTGGCCGCCGTCGCAGCGTTCGACGCCGTCGGCTCGATCATCGTCATCGCCATGTTCATCTGCCCGCCCGCGGCCGCACGGCTGATGACCGATCGCATGGGACCGCAGATCGCCTGGAGCGTCGTTTTTGCCGTCCTCTCGGCCGTGCTCGGCTACGTTCTGGCCGGCTACGGACCGCTCTGGGTTGGCGCACGCTCGAGCGTCAGCGCCGCCGGCATGATCGCCACGGTGTCGGGCATCATCCTATTTCTGTGCTGCCTGTTCGGGCCACGGCGCCGCGGCGTCAAGGTCGCGGCGAACCGAGCTTAGCGCCTCCTTCAGGATCGCTTTGGGTCACCCGCCGCCGACGGGTCGCGCTCGAGGGCGGCCTTGATGCGCTCGGGATCGACGGCGATCTCGACACCCGCACGCTCGATCTGCAGCTTCATTGCCGAGCGAGAATCCTGCGCTTCCCAGCCGCGGCCCATGGCCTCGACCATGTCGGCGTACGCGAGATTGGATAGGCGCATCGGCACGCCGAGCTCGCGTCCAAGATCGGTCGCAAGTGTCATGTCCTTCAATGCGAGCTTGAGCGCGAAGGCCGGGGGCTCGTACTTGCTCGGCAGGAACTGGTCGACGAGGCGGTCGAACGCACGACTGCGCCCGACAGCGCCGGTGCGCACGGCTTCCCATAGGGCCAGCGGCTCGACTCCGCCCTTGACGCCCATGGTGAAGACCTCGGCAAGTGCGGTCTGGATCGCATAGCCCGCGCAATTGTGGACGAGCTTCGCAACCGAGCCCGCGCCGATCGCACCGATGTAGCGCGCCTGATCGGCAAAGGCGTCCAGGAGCACTTTGTACTCGTCGAAGCTCGCCTTGTCGCCGCCGACCCAGATGGCGAGCCGGCCCGATCGTGCGCCGCTCGGGCCGCCGCTCACCGGCGCGTCGAGGAAGTGGCAGCCCTTCTCTGCGAACTGCGCGGCGATCTTCCGCACCATGCTCGGCGCGTTCGTCGATAGGTCGAACACGGCGCCTCCCGCCTTGAGGCCCTCGAGCAAACCGTTACCATCGCCCGTCGCGACGGCTTCGACCTCCTTCGGCCCGGGCAGCGACAGAAAGACGACGTCGCAGGCCTCGGCAACCGCCCGCGGGCTCGCGGCCCAAGCCGCCCCCTTGGCGAGGAAGGGCTCGGCTGCTTCGCGCCGCACGTCATGCACGACGAGCCCGTGGTTCGAGCTCTCGAGATACTTCGACAGATTGGCCGCCATGTACGCGCCCATCGTGCCGAGGCCGATGAAACCGACTTTCATTGATTGATCCTCCCAGGTGCCGTCGAGCGACAGTGCCCCAGCTAAGCACGTCCGCCGAGCTTGAGCGACAGCGGACGTGTCGCCCGCATGGCGCGGTCGCGCGGATGGCACAGCTTGGAGGGGAACGCGCTCAGCGCCATACGGCGCGCAGGCCTAGAAGGCGGCGATCGGAAAGATGTAAATCCATGGGACGGCACTCCGGGCGCAGGAAGTCATGCGCCCGGAGTGATCTCGACAAAGCAGCCGGGCACACGCCCGTCACATCCACCAGGGGGAGAGTGCGAGGCGCGCACGCTCCTCTTCCCAGGCCTCGCGATCGGCCTCGGAATCGCTGTCCGGCTCGATCGGCGCCCCAGGCCAGTCATAGGCCTGCAGCAGTTGCGCACCGATCTTCGTCAGGCCTTCCTGCCACCACGCCGCAAAGTTGCGGAGCGCATCGAGCAACCCACTCATGTGACCGCCTCCATTGTGCGTTGATCCGAACTCGAGATGGCGCGCCAACCGCGCTTGCCGACGCGCTCGATATCGCGTGCGGCGCGCTGTGCCGCCTGAGCGCTGGCGAAAATGTGCCCGTCGAGCACATCGAATGCGCGCGCCGAAGAGAAGAAGCGGAATCCACGCCCGCCTTCCTTCCGCACGACAATGCCAATAGTCTCACCCTGCGTGTCTTCCACTGTGTAGCCTTCGGACATAGCTCTCCGTTCGCCGCGAATGCGCGACGCCTCTGCTGATCGAATTGTCGATGGGATGTTGCGGATCATGCCCCGCGCGAGGCGCGGGTCGGCATGCGTCTCAGCAACAACAGCAGCGGTCGCAACACATGCTGCGAACGGCGAAATCTTGTGCGTTCATCGCACCTGTCAGAATCGTCATCACAGAGCTCCTTTCGTCAGGAGTTCACGGGCGCCGCCCGCGAAACCTTAGCGTTTGATGACGCGGCGCAAGTCTCTTTGCCCCAAATCACCGCGGCCGGCCCCGCAAGGGCCGACACTGACAACATAAGGGGATTTTGTCCTCAGCCAACGAAGTGTTTCTCAGATGCTTATGAAGCATATTGCTCCATTGGCCGAGGACAAGCGGCGGCGCTCAGGCCGGGAAATACTTGTTCGGGGGGCGCGGAAGACCCAGATTTTCGCGCAGGGTGCGCCCCTCGTACTCGCGGCGGAAAATGCCGCGCCGCTGCAGCTCCGGAACCACCCGATCGACGAAGTCGTCGAGCCCCGCGGGAAGGTACGGGAACATGATATTGAAGCCGTCGCTGCCGTCCTCGACAAGCCACTGCTCCATCTCGTCGGCGATCGTCTTCGGCGTACCGACGAAAGAAAGGCCCGCGTAACCGCCGAAGCGCTGCGCGAGCTGACGCACAGTGAGGTGCTCGCGCCGCGCGAGCGCGATCGCGCGCTCGCGTCCGCTCTTGCTGGCGTTCGTCTCGGGAATATCGGGAAGCGGCCCATCAGGATCGAACTTCGAGGCGTCGTGCCCGATGGCAATGGAAAGCGACGCAATCGCACTCTCATAGTGCACGAGACTATCGAGAAGCGCCCGCTTGGCGCGCGCCTCTTCGACCGTATCGCCGACGACCACCAGCGCACCGGGAAGGATCTTCAGGTGATCCCGCGGCCGGCCAAGCCTGTCCATGCGCCCCTTGACGTCCGCGTAGAAGCTCTTGCCGCCCGCGAGATTGCCTGGCGCCGCGAAGATGACTTCGGCGGTCTCGGCCGCGAGCTGACGCCCGGCCTCGGAGGCGCCTGCTTGAACGATCACCGGCCAGCCCTGGATGGGACGCGCGACATTGAGCGGCCCGCGCACGGAGAAATGGGGCCCCTTGTGATCGAGCACGTGCATCTTCTCGGGATCGAAGTAGATGCCGCTTTCGACATCGCGGATGAAAGCGTCGTCCGCCCAGCTATCCCAGAGCCCTTTGACGACATCGACGAACTCGCGGCCGCGCTTGTAGCGATCGCCATGCTCGACGTGCTCTTCGAGGCCGAAGTTCAAAGCCGCGTCCGGGTTCGAGGTCGTGACGACATTCCATCCGGCGCGGCCGCCACTCAGATGGTCGAGCGCCGCGAAGCGCCGGGCGACGTGATAGGGCTGATCGAATGTCGTCGAAGCCGTCGCGATGAGGCCGAGCCGTTCGGTGACGACAGCAAGCGCAGGCAACAGCGTCGGCGGATCGAAGGATGTGACGGTCGCGCTGCGCTTCAGCCCCTCGGTCGGCATGTTGAGCACGGCAAGGTGGTCGGCCATGAAGAAGGCATCGAACTTCCCCTGCTCGAGCTTCTGCGCGAAGCGCTTCAGGTGCGTGAAGTTGAAGTTGGCGTCGGGCGTGCCGCCGGGATAGCGCCAGGCGGCCGTGTGAATGCTGACCGGACGCATGAACGCGCCGAGCCGCATTTGCCGTGATGTGCTCATGTTCGCCTCGTTGATTTCGGTACTTCTGGCGGGGCGGATCACCGATCGCGCTCACGCTGGTCGTCGGCAACTATCGAGGGACGATAAGCCAAATCAAATCACAAACAGTCGAAAGAAGAGCAGGGCATTCTCGGCGTGAAGGACGCGGATCTCATTCTCGGCCGATCGGTGAAAGTGCGTTTTGCGCAGTAAGCACCAAGGCGAATTTTGATCGCGATCTTCACGCTACGGCGGAATGCGTAGCAACAGGCCCGAGCATTAGACATTCTTTTCATATTTCTTTGCCGGACGCACCGGCAGCACTTCGTCAGGTCTCTGGATGTCGCCGTCCCGCCCTATCGAGAGCTCGACGCCCGGATCGTCGCAACACATCGGGCGGGTCGTCGCTACCCGTGACTTGAGCTCCTGCTTGTAGAGGCGCAGCAGGATGCGATCCCAGACCTGGGATGCCAGCCGCGGGAAAGTGTCTGAGACACAAAATATTGGATAGAGCCCGGGGGAAGAGATCCGCTCGCAGGGCAACGGATTGGCTATCGCGTACGCGCCTGCCAAGGCCGCTGCGTCGCACAATCAGCACATCGTCCAAAGGACTGAGGACAGCCGGCCCAAACATGAAACGGCAGGTATTGCATATGGCATACCATGCGTGCCATGGTTCGCACCAATAACGAGCGTCGGCAAAGACCGACCAATTTGGAGGAAGCCCATGACTAACAATTCTGATTCCACGCGCGTAAACCGACGCCGCTTTCTTAAGGGTGGCGCGCTTGCTGCGGCCGCTGCGGCGGGCACGGTTACCATGCCGAACGTCTCGCGCGCCCAGACCGTGACCCTGAAAATGCAGGGTTCGTGGGGCGCGAAGGACGTCTTCAACGAGATGGCGATGGACTACGTCGACCGCGTCAACAAGATGGCGGGCGGTCGTCTGAAGATCGACTATCTCGTTGGCGGCGCAGTTGTTCATCCCTTCCAGGTGTTCGATGGCGTTCACGGCGGCCAGATCGACGGCGCCCATACCGTCACGGTCTACTGGTACGGCAAGCACAAGGCCGCCTCGCTGTTCGGCACCGGCCCCGTGTTCGGCTTCAACGCCAACGAAGGCCTCGGCTGGATCCACAATGGCGGCGGGCGCGAGCTCTTCCATGAGCTGCAGACGCAGATCATGAAAGTCAACATCGTCAGCTTCTTCGCGATGCCCATGCCGACCCAGCCGCTCGGCTGGTTCAAGAAGCCGATCACCTCGGCCGCGCAGATCAAGGGCCTCAAGTATCGCACGGTCGGCCTTGCCGCCGATCTCTTCCAGGCGATGGGCGCCTCGGTTGCCCAGCTTCCGGGCGGCGAGATCGTGCCGGCCATGGAGCGCGGCGTCATCGACGGCTTCGAGTTCAACAACCCGACGTCGGACCGCCGTTTCGGCGCCCAGGACGTCGCCAAGAACTACATGATGGGCAGCCACCATCAGGCGACCGAATACTTCGAGATCATGTTCAACAAGGGCAAGTTCGACGCCCTGCCGGCCGAGCACAAAGCCATCCTGCAGTACGCCGCCGAGGCCGTCTCCTCCGCCAACGAGTGGAAGGCGATGGACTACTACTCGAAGGACCTGCAGGAGCTGATGTCGAAGGACAAGGTCAGCGTGCTGCGCACGCCGAAGGACGTCTTCGACGCCCAGATCAAGGCGTGGGACGGCCTGATCGCCGGCCTCGAGAAAGACCCCTTCATGAAGAAGGTGATGGACTCGCAGAAGGCCTGGGTGCGCCGCGTCGTGTACTACAACATGTACAACGCCACCGACTACCGTGGCGCCTTCGAGCACCACTTCCCGGGCGTCCTGAAGATCTGATCGGGCCTCGGCATTTCATGCCATGACGAAGTATCGGGCGGCGTAGAGTTGCGCCGCCCGATATTTTGACGGCAGCCCCCTGGGCGGCATCCGCCGAAGATCGGTGCGCAAATGAAAAACTTCCTCTTCTTCATCGACTCCCTCAGCACGTGGACCGGCAAGGCCTTCGCCTGGCTCATCATGGTTCTCACGCTTGGCGTCAGCTACGAAGTCCTTGTGCGCTATGCGTTCCGAGCGCCGACCACCTGGGCCTTCGACTTCAGCTACATCAACTACGGCGCGATGTTCCTGATGGCCGGTGCCTATACGCTCTCACGCGGCGGCCACGTCCGCGCCGACGTCGTCTACCGCTTCCTCAAACCGCGAACGCAGGCGAGCGTAGACCTCATCCTCTACGTGATCTTCTTCCTGCCGGCGGTTGCCGCCCTGATCTATTCGGGCTGGAAGTACGCGGCGACCTCGATCCGCTTCAAGGAAGTGAGCATCTTCAGCCCGGCGGGCATTCCGATCTTTCCGCTGAAGACCTTGATCCCCGTGACCGGCGTGCTCCTGCTGCTGCAGGGCGCTGCCGAGATCATCCGCTGCATCATTTGCATCCGCGAAGGAAGCTGGCCGCAGCGGCTGCACGACGTGGAGGAGACCGAGAGCGTCATCATTCGAGAAAAACAACAGGAGCAACTGCTCCACGATCCGTCGAAGGGGGGCTAAGCATGTCCGACCCGGCAGTTGGCATGCTGATGTTGGGATTGTTCATCTTCATCATCATGCTGGGTTTTCCGATCGCCTTTACACTCATAGCCATGGGTGTCGGCTTCGGCTTCTACGCCTACTTCGATGCCACCCAGGCGTTCTTCGAGAATCGAATATTCACGCTGCTTGTTCAAAAGACGTTCGAGGTGACATCGAACGATACGCTGATCGCGGTGCCGCTATTCCTGTTCATGGGATACCTCATAGAACGGGCGAACATCCTCGATCGCCTCTTCCATGCCCTGCAGCTCTCGATGTCGCGCGTACCCGGGGCGCTCGCCGTCGCGACGATGATCACCTGCGCGATGTTCGCCACCGCAACCGGCATCGTCGGCGCCGTGGTGACGCTCATGGGGCTGCTCGCGCTGCCCGCCATGCTGCGCGCCGGCTATGACATCAAACTGTCGACAGGTGTCGTGTGCGCGGGCGGCTGCCTCGGCATCCTGATCCCGCCGAGCATTCTGCTGATCGTCTACGCGGCGACAGCCGGCGTGTCCGCGGTGAAGCTCTACGCAGCGGCCTTCTTTCCGGGCTTTCTGCTGGCAGCACTCTACATCTTCTACATCATCATCAGGGCGGTCATTAATCCGGCATTGTGCCCGAAGCTCCCGAAGGAGCAGACGGACGTGCCGATCAGCGAGGTGCTGCGGGCCCTCTTCACTTCCTTCCTGCCCCTCGCGATCCTCATCGTCTGTGTGCTCGGCGCGATCCTATTCGGCCTGGCGACACCGTCGGAAGCGGCGGCAGCCGGTGCGCTTGCGAGCCTCGTGCTCGCTGCAGCATATCGGGCACTCAACTACGAGATGCTGAGGGAATCCGTCTACCTGACGGCCCGCGCTTCGGCGATGGTCTGCTATCTCTTCATCGGCTCGTGGACATTCGCCTCGGTCTTCGCAATTCTTGGCGGCCAGAAAGTTGTCGAGGACTTCATTCTCGGCCTCAATCTGTCACCGATCCAGTTCCTGCTGCTTACCCAGACCATCATCTTCCTTCTGGGATGGCCGCTGGAGTGGACGGAGATCATCGTGATCTTCGTGCCGATCTTCCTGCCGCTCCTGGACAACTTCGGGATCGATCCGATCTTCTTCGGCATCCTGGTGGCGCTGAATACGCAGACGGCCTTCAACACGCCTCCCGTGGCGATGGCGGCCTTCTACTTAAAAGGCGTGGCCCCACCACAAGTGGAACTCACGCACATCTTCCGTGGCGCCCTGCCGTTCGTCGGCATGGTGTTCCTGACGATGTTCCTGGTCTACATCTTCCCAGGCATTGCACTGTGGCTGCCTGACTACCTCTACACGTCACGCTAGGTGCCGGCGAGGCAACAAGGCTCGGAAGATGACGCGATTGGCAGATCTGAGTGTGGCTGAGGCGGCGGCGGCGATCCGTGAGGGTCGCGTCACCGCCGTCGAGCTGACCGAGGACTGCCTCAGCCGCGTGCGCGAGGTCGACGGACAGGTTCAGGCCTGGGCATTCCTCGACCCCGATCACGCGCTGCGGCAGGCGCAGGCAGCCGACGATCAGCGCATGGCGGGCAGGGCGCTCGGGCCCCTGCACGGCGTGCCGCTCGGCATCAAGGACATCTTCGACACGTCGGACTATCCGACCGAGTTCGGCTCCGCCCTCTGGCGGGGTCGAACACCGCGGCATGATGCGGCCGCCGTCGCGCGTCTGCGTGCGGCGGGCGCGGTCATTCTCGGCAAGACGGTGACGACCGAATACGCCTACTACCATCCAGGAAAGACGCGGAATCCACACGACCCGGCACGCACGCCCGGGGGCTCGTCGAGCGGATCCGCTGCTGCCGTTGCCGCCGGCATGGTGCCTGCTGCCATCGGCTCGCAGACCAATGGCTCCGTGATCCGCCCCGCGGCGTTCTGCGGCGTCGTCGGCTACAAGCCGACGCACGGCCTCATCCCGCGCTCCGGCGCGTTGCTCCTCTCTCGCGCACTCGATCATGTCGGCGTGTTTGCCCGCTCGATCGTCGATGCGGCGTTGATCGCCGATGTCCTCGCCGGTCATGATGAGGAGGATCCTGACACCCGGCCGATCGCGGCTCCGCAACTTGCGATGACGGCAGCCGGCGAGCCGCCCCTGCCGCCGCGTTTCGCGTTCGTCAAGGGGCCCGCATGGAAAGCCGCCGAGCCGGTTCTGGACGAGGCATTTGCCGAGCTCGTTGCCGCCCTCGGTGAGACCATCCAGCCCGTCGACCTCGGCACCGCGTTCGATCGCGCGATCGACTTCCACGGCATCGTCATGGCCACCGACATGGCCCATAACTTCCGCCGGGATCTCGCGAAGGGCGGCGACGCTCTGAGCCCTCAGCTCCGCGAGTTGCTCACGCGCGGTCAGCAGCACACGGCGTTCGACTACCTCGAGGCAACGACAGCGGCCGAGACTTTCAACCGCCTGCTGGACGACCTGTTCAACGAGTACGATGCCATCCTGACCGCGTCGGCGCCAGGCGAGGCTCCCATCGGGACTGCAACAGGCAACCCGATCTTCTGCTCGCTCTGGACGTACCTCGGCACGCCAGCCGTTTCCCTGCCGCTGCTCGAGGGCCCGAACGGGATGCCGATCGGCGTGCAGCTC
The DNA here is from genome assembly GCF_900117415.1 of Hyphomicrobium sp. CS1BSMeth3. GTDB lineage: Bacteria > Pseudomonadota > Alphaproteobacteria > Rhizobiales > Hyphomicrobiaceae. The sequence continues at coordinate 1,163,938 of NZ_FPEI01000005.1, read as the reverse complement.
GTCGGACGGCGTGGCAACGATGCCCGTCTTCTCAGGACCGCGCGCTGGCTTTCCCGCCATCTTGCCGAAGGCGGCAAGCCCCACCGCAAATCCACATCATCAAAAAGCTCCGGCCGCCGGACCAGCCAAAGGAGGGCCAAGTGACCAACTTCATCACCGGCATCATCGGCATAACGTTGGTAATAGCCTTTCTGGCGTTCATGCTCATCTGGGTACCCGCGCCGCCGCTGATCATCATAGTGTGTGCCGTCATGGCGATGCTGATCTACGACTTCGTGCAGTCGCTGCGCTCAAACGGCAACGGCCGCTGACCGGATATCGACGAAATAAAAAAGGGAGCCCCTGGCCGCGCCAAGGGCTCCCTTCGTTTTTTGTCCGCCGCGATCTCTAGCGATCGTGCAATTCGCCGAGCAGGGGCGTGATACGGCGAAGCGCGACACGTCGGTTCTGCCGTTCCGGCGCCTGCGTGTTGATCTTCAGATATTGCTCGCCATAGCCCTGCGTAACGAGGTTCTCGACCGGTACGCCGAACTCATTGACGAGGATGTCGGCAACCGACTCGGCGCGACGATCGGACAGCGTCAGATTGTCCTCGTCGGATCCGACGGCATCCGTATGCCCCTCGATGAGGAACATCTCGGCCTCATTGCGCTCGAGCATCCGCTGGATGATGCGCGCGAGGCGTGCGAGCTTCGGATACTGGTCCCGCGCGACCTCGAACGAGCCGAACTCGAAGTTGATCGTGTCGAGATCGATGCGGCGCATGTAGTCGCGCAGGGATGCGCTGTAGCGGATCTCATCGAGCGAGTAGCCACGCTCGAGACGGCCGACCGGCGGCGCCGAGAGTGCCTCGTAGAGGTCGTCGTCGGAAGCCTGCTCGTAGTCGACGATGTAGCGATCGCGCGGGATGCTGATCGCCGGCGGTGCGAGCGCAAGGCCGACGCCGATCCCGAGCGCGCCGACGCCGATTCCGATTGCGACGTTGCGATAGAAGCGGCGGTTGTCGATCAGGACGACCTCGCGACCTCCGCGATCGCGACGCCAGCGGCGCAGGATGCGGCCGTTGCGGTCGACCTCGCTGTAGACGCGCGTGCCATCGGGGCGCTCGAACCAGGTCTCGCGCCGTCCTTCGCCTAGATCTCGGCTCCGGGCGTTCGGGCTGAAGCGCTCGAAGGCACGACCCTCGTCGCGGCGGATAACCATCCGATCCTTTTCGCGGATGATCACGCGATTGCCCGGCTCCTCGATGACGCGGCGGCCACCTTCATTGCGCTCGACACGGCCGCGTTTCACCTCATCGAGGCGCATCGGGCCGCGCTGAAACCGCTCGGCCGCTCTTCCATCCGGCGCCCCTGGACCGCGCGGCCCTTCCGCGGGACGCGCACCATCGGGACGTCCCCCATCAGGACGCCCATCGGGCCGGCCCTCGCGCTGCGGCGGCTGGCCCGGGCGCCCGCGATCGCCATCGCCCCCGGGCTGCGTCGGACGCGCCTGCTCCGGGCCGCGACCACGGCGACCGTCATCACCTCCCGGCTGCGGCCCACGCGGCGGCATGACCTGACGCTGCTGCGGATCGCCAGTCGGTGCACCCGACGGCGGCGCGCGACCGAAGTCGGGACGCTGCGGCTGCTGTGGCTGGGGCTGTGGTGCTACCTGCTGCGGTGCGCGCGGCTGCTGCGGCTGAGGCTGCGGTGCGACCTGCTGCGGTGCACGCGGCTGCTGTGGCGCAACCTGCTGAGGCGGGCGCTGCTGCTGCGGCGGCATCTGCTGAGGCTGCGGCGCGGCGCGCTCGCGGCGCTCTTCGCGTCCGGGCCCGCGAGGCTGCTCCTGGCGCTGCGGCGCCGCGCGATCGCCTTGGCGCCCAGGATCGCCGCGCCCCTCTCCACGCCCCTGACCGCCACGATCGCCGGGCCGTTCCTGCGGACGCTCCTGGCGCTGGCGCTGATCGCGCTGGCGCCCTTGATCGTCCTGGTCCTTCTCCTGCGAGCGCTGAGCCTGCGCTTGCGGTACCAGCGGCCCGCCCGCAAGGCCGATCCAGCTCGTTCCTGCGAGCGCGACCGTCATCGCCAGCGGCAGTATGTTTGATCCCTTAGTACGTCGAGTACGTCGAGTCATGGCTATTCGCTCTCTGAATGCGCGGACCGTTGCGGCACGGAACTTTCCATGCGACCGGCATCCGTCGGTCCGCGGCTACGGGCAAAAAGTGTCGGAGACATGACTGCATGATGTCCGAACCCCCATCCCCATGAGTGCCCGAGGAAAAACTCTTCTGGCACCCTTAGAGTTCCTCCCCATGCACATGCGGCAAGTTACGGACGCACGAATGTCGTTTGACGCCCGGAGCTTCCAAGAACACCATTACTCCTGAACAAGCATTCAGGGAAACGTCGGCAATGGGCAAAACCAAATTCGGCATCTTCAGCCTCAGTCAGGTTCCGGATCTCTCGCGCGTCGTCGAAGCCTTCGACGAGGACCTGAGCCTCTTCGAGCTGGCCGAGCAACTCGGCTTTGACAGCGTCTGGATTGCAGAGCACCTCTTCTCGACCTACGGCCTCGTCACTTCGACCCAGGTCTATGCCGCCGCCATCGCCCAGCGCACGAAGCGCCTGCGAATCGGCATGGCCGTGTGTGCGATCCCCTTCAATCATCCGCTGAGGACGGCCTCGGACTACGCGCTCGTCGATGTCCTCTCGCATGGGCGGCTCGACTTCGGCGTCGGCCGTGCCTACCAGCCGCACGAGTTCGTCGGTCTCGGCCTGCCGATGGACCAGAGCCGCGCGATGCTCGCCGAAGGCCTCGACATCGTGTTGAAGTCGTGGACGCAGGAGAAGATCTCGTACAAAGGCAAGTACTGGACGATCCCCGAGCCCGTGGAGGTGCTGCCGAAGCCCGTGCAGAAACCGCACCCGCCGGTCTATCAGGCGACGATCAGCCCGGAAAGTTTCGAGCAGGCTGCGCGGAGCGGTGTCAACCTGCAAATGGCGTCGCCTTTCACGTACCGCACCTATCGCGAGACCTGGATGGACGAACTCGAGAAGAGCTGCGGCCAATACGACGCGGTGTGCAGAGAGCTTGGCAGAGATCCGAAGAAGGCCGAACGCATGATCCTGCTGCCGTTCTTCGTACATGAAGATGCGGCCAAGGCGCGCGAGATCTACAAGACGCACGTCGAGTGGTTCTATGCCAAGGTGACCGCGAACCAGCTCGCCGGCGCGCCGCAAGCCGGCGAGGTCAAGGGCTACGAGCTCACCATGCGCGAAGGCAAACGCACGCGCGAGATGGGCTATCTCTCCTTCGAGAAACTGCACGAGCACGGCGCCTGCATCGCCGATGATCCTGCAACATGCATCGCAAAGCTCAAGGATATGAAGCGGCGCTTCGGGATTACCGAGTTTGCGCTCTGGCTCAACATCGGCGGCATCGACAAGGCGCACGTTGAGCGCGCCATGAAGCTTCTTGCCGAAGAGGTCATGCCGCACGTCTAGTTGCAGCACCCCGGCCTACTGAGCGGCAATGCTCATGCCGTAGGCATAGTACGCCGCGACCACCACAAGGGCCGGCACGACGGCTACGTGCATGAACTCGAGCACGCTGACCAGCCACCGGCGGCTGGCGACGAATGGATTGATCCTCAAGACCGTGATCGCGATCATGAGGCTCACCATCATGTAGTCGAAGACGAAAATGCGATCCGACAGTGTCGCCGTATCCGAGTCGAGCTTAGGCAGGGAGATGTAGAGCGCGACTGCCGACAGGAGGGCGGTCACCTGGATGGCCACGATCGAGTCGAAGCGCGCCATGGGAATGAAGATCGAAAGATAGGCGATGCCGAGAATGAAGCCCAATGGCACGACCACGCGGAGGAAATAGTCGGTCGTCTCGCGCCGCATCTGCCACACGAAGCTCGCCTTGTAGAAGGGCGCGACGCTTGCCTCATGGGTGAAGGAGTCGACGACAGGAACGAAGTCCTCGTCATAGCCCACATAGTGCACCATGGGCGTCCAGCTTTCGGTGATCACGCGTGCGTCGCGCAACGAAACGGGAGGTGGCTGAACGATGAATGCGGCATCGCTGCGCCGCGGTTGGACCTCGATGGAGAAGCTCTGCGTGTCGAAAGGGAAGGTCTCGAGACGAGGCTCGAACAGGAAGCGCCCGACAACCTTGTAGACTTTCATCGAAGCGGGATAGATGCGGTCGCTGGCGCCGCCGTGGAGGGGCTCGATCGTGAGCTGGCGCCCATGGGTGCGCGGATCGATGTAGGCGTTGGCGAACTCGATCTCACCGATGTCGATCGTAGGATTGGCGTGGAGCGATAGATAGAACTCCGCGAAGTAGGCCTTCTCATTGTCGTCGACGCGATGCGCCTTGACGAGATCGATGTCCATATAAAGCGTCTCGACGCGCCGGAACGTACCGTCGCGCGCGCGGCGGAACTGGATGGGCGCGAGCTGCAAACGGCCAAGACCGCGCGGCAGAATGATGATGAAAGGCGTGCGCGTGGCCGTACGCGTGGTCGGATCGAAAGACCAGTTCTCGAACGTCCCCCTGAAGGCACCGCGGCCGGCCGCGTAGGCCGACGTGATGCGCGACACGGCGGCTGCGCGCAGCGTCTCGATGTCGGCACTGCGATCGGCTGTTCGCAAAACGTCGGCGATGAGCGCCATCATGTCCGCGTAGCGCGCACCGGTCGCAATGGCGCGCATGTTCGCCGCTTCAAAGGGATCGCGTATACCGCGGGTCTCGGCCCGCTCCTGGCATTCGCCCTTAGCCCAGCCGGGCGCGCGCGCGTTCTTGCGCCCCTCGAAGATCCAGGGATTGGAAGGTGCCAGCACGGCGAGCTTGCGCAGGCGGCCGTTGTAGAGCTCCGGCAGGTTGTCCCATGAGATCTGATAGAGCGGGCTTGGATAGGACATCGCGACGGCTGGCGGGAGCGCGTCGATGCGCCCGCTAATGAATATTGCCGGCGTCACCCCGGCCGTCTTTAGCGCAGACATGACCTCACCGCCGGCCCGCGAGCCGACGGCGAGATAGATCACATCAGGCTGACGCTGAGCGAGATCGGCAACGACGGCGGCCAGTTCTCTAGCGTCAGGTTTGCCGTCGGTGAGACGCATTCGATGATCGCCACTCAGATTGGCTTCGCCGATGAGATCGACGAGACTCTCGCGCAGCGCCTCGCTGGAGACCATGCCCGACGCGCCAATGAAAGCGGGCCGCTTGAAGCCCATGCTGCGCGTGAAGGCGGCCATAACGGGCGCCCGCTCCTCGTCCTGCGAGGCGCGCGTCGTGAAGACGTTCGGGTGGCCCGCGAAGATGCTGCTGACGGCGATATCCGAAAGGAACGGTATGTTGCTGCGCCGGATGTCCTCGCCGAGCGCGTCGAACACTGCCTTGGCCCGGCTCGCGTTGCCGAGCCCGATCATGCCGATCATGTTGCGGTCAGCAAGAACGGCGCGCATGTTGGCGATGGCCTTCGCATCATCGCGGCCGTCGTCGAAGATCCTGATCGCTATGGGTCTGCCGGCAATCCCGCCCCGTTGGTTGATGCGCGCCTGCTCGTCCGCCGCCAGCCGACGGATCGCGGCGATATCACCAGGGTCGTGGCAGAGATCATCGCGCGGCGCGCTCACGAGCAGCGCGACATTATATGGCGGGCCTTGCGCGGCTTCCGCCTCTTTGATGGCCGCCGCTGGAAGCGTAGAGCCGACCACCCAAAGGACGGCCGCGAACGCCACCAGGGCCCGATGCCACCACACCCCCGACGGCCATGCGGCACGCAATCCAATGCCGTCAGCAGCCACGCTCATGTCGCCACTCACTTTTAACGACGCCATCCGCGGCCGCGCCGCCATCGCTCGCGACAGCCAGCTCGGCAAGAAGCGGAATGCGAAACTGCCAGAAGAATTCCGCCCGCCTGATGGCGAACGCCCCACTCTCACGGCACGCGCGCGGTGTGCCGCTACCCTCGAGCATTCATCTTATCTCAGAAGGGGTGCATCACCACTGCTCAGAAACCAGTCCAGCTCATCCATGCACGTTGCTGATGCGGCCGTGCGACAGCAGCGGTTTGAACCCCCCTGCGGTTCGGCATAAAGTCGGCGGCATCGCCCGTCGGCCGTTCCAGGTGCCGGGCTTTTTCATGCAATGGGAGCCATGTAGGCCGATGTCGAGCGAGATGAACGGGGCGGAAAGCCTTGTACGGACACTGATTGCAGGCGACGTGACCGTCTGCTTCACCAATCCGGGCACGTCGGAAATGCACTTCGTCGCGGCGCTCGACAAAGTACCGGGTATGCGCTGCGTGCTCGGCCTGTTCGAGGGTGTCGTGACGGGCGCGGCGGACGGCTACTACCGCATGCTCGACAAGCCGGCATCGACACTTCTGCATCTGGGTCCTGGCCTCGCCAACGGTCTTGCCAACCTCCACAATGCCAAGAAGGCGAGCTCCGGCATCGTCAATATCGTTGGCGAGCACGCGACCTACCATATTACCCATGACGCCCCACTCACCTCCGATATCGAGGGCGTGGCGCGGCCGATGTCGCACTGGGTGAAGACCTCGCCGAACTCGGCCGGCATCGCAGCCGACGGCGCGCTGGCGATCGAAGCGGCACGCCAGACACCGGGCCAGATCGCGACGCTGATCCTGCCTGCGGATACGGCTTGGGGGCCTGCGAACGGCATTGCCGAGACGGCGCCGAGGGTCGCGCCACCCAAGGTGTCGGGCGATGCCGTGAAGGCAGCGGCCGAGATGCTGCGCAAGAGCCCCAAAGCAACCCTACTCATGGGCGGTGCAGCGCTGCGCGCGCGCCCGCTGGAGCTTGCGGGTCGTATCGCTGCCAAGACCGGCTGCGGCATTCTCACTGAGGGCGCGAACACGCGCCTCGAACGGGGGGCCGGCCGGGTCCAGGTCAACCGCATTCCCTATGTCGTCGATCAGGCACTCAAGGTGATGGAAGCCGCCGGCAACCTCGTCCTCGTCGGCGCACGCGAGCCCGTCGCCTTCTTCGCCTATCCGAACAAGCCCAGCCTGCTCATGCCGAAGGATGCGCGCTCCACGAAGCTCGCCGGCCTCGAGGACGACATGGAAGCCGCGCTCGAGGCCCTCGCCATCGAGCTCGACGCAATCAACACGCCGCCTGCCGGGGTTGCAGCGCCGCGCCGCCCTGCCCTTCCGACGGGGCCGATCGGTCCGGCCGGCATTGCCTCGATCCTCGGTGCGAAGATCCCCGAGAACGCGATCGTCGTCGACGAGAGCGTGACGACGGGACGCGAATTCTTTCCCGAGACGGCGGGTGCGCCGCCGCATAGCTGGATCAACAATCGCGGCGGATCGATCGGCTATGGCCTGCCGGTCGCGATCGGCGCTGCGGTCGCCTGCCCGGACCGCAAAGTGATCGCGCTCGAGGGCGACGGCAGCGCCATGTACACGATCCAGTCGCTATGGACGATGGCACGCGAAGGCCTCGACGTCACTGTGCTGGTCTTCGCCAACCACTCGTACAACATCCTGCGCGGCGAGCTGACCAACGTCGGCGTGCGCAATCCCGGCCCGCGCGCGGTGAACATGCTGACGATCGGCAATCCCGCCATCGATTGGGTGCACATGGCGCGCAGCATGGGCGTCGAGGCTTCCCGGGCCACGGATTGCACGCAGCTTGCAAAGTCGCTCGATGCCGGCCTGGCCTCGCAGGGCCCCTACCTCATCGAAGTCGCGCTCTGAAAATGAAGCGAGCCGCGCCTAAGGGCACGGCTCGCTCGATTGCTCCAGCAATCATGCCGATCGGCCGGTCATCGCTGACCGGCCGATCGTTTTTTACTTGCGATAGGTCGCGACCACGGCCTTGCCGTCGTCAGTCGCCTTCTTGAGCCAATCCTCGGTGAGCTGGTCACCGATCTTCTTCAGCCCCGCCTTCAGCTCGGCGCTCGGCGGGAGGACCTTCATGCCGTTCTTGGTGAGCTGCTCGTTGTACCAGGTGGCCTTCTCGGGCGCGATCTTCCAGCCGCGCTCCTCCGCCGCCTTGGCGAGCTTGAGGATTGCCTCCTGCTGATCCTTCGGCAGGCCGTTGAAAGCGGCCTTGTTGACGAAGGTCACGTTCTTCGGGATCCAGCCCTGCACGTCGTAGAAGTGGCTCATGGTCTCCCAGGCCTTGCTGTCGTAGCCCGTGGAACCCGAGGTCATGAAGATATTGACAGTTCCCGTCGCGAGCGCCTGCGGCAGCTCCGCCGCCTGCACCGTGACCGGCTGACCGCCGACGAGCTCGGCAATGCGCGTCGTGCCGACATTGTAGGCGCGGAACTTGAGCCCCTTCATATCGGCAACCGTATTCAGCTCCTTTTTCGCGTAGATGCCCTGCGGTCCCCACGGCACTGCGAACAGGACCATGATGTTCTGGCTGTCGAGCTTCTTGGCGATCGCAGCCCGCTGCGCCTCCCACAGCTTCTTTGCTTCGGGATAGCTCGAGGCGAGGAACGGGATGGTGTCGAGGCCGAACACCGAGTCCTCATTTTCGTGGATCGAGATCAGCACCTCGCCCATCTGCGCCTGGCCGGTCGCAACCGCGCGCTTGATTTCCGGCGCCTTGAATAGCGAGGCGCCCGCATGGACGGTTATCTCGAGCTTTCCGCCGGTCGCCTTCTTCACCTCTTCGGCGAACCAGGCAAGGTTTTCGGTGTGATAGTTCGACGCCGGGTATGCGGCAGGCAGGTTCCACTTGGTCTGAGCGGTGGCCGTCGTCGCCGTTGCCGCCACGACGGCGGTCGCAGCCAGCATCAATTTGAATGTCGTCATCCATCTACTCCATTTCGTCTTCTGGTCGTGCGGGCACGCCATCAAGCCGGGAACACCAGCCTCGGCAAGAATAGCGCAATTTGCGGGAAGGCATAGATGATCGCCACGGCGACAATCAAAAGAATGAAGAAGGGAAGCGCCGCATACGCGACCGTCCAGCTGTCTCGGCCGCTCATGGATTGCAGCACAAACAGATTGAAGCCGACGGGCGGCGAAACCTGCGCCATCTCGACGACGAGCACGACGAAGATTCCGAACCAGATGAGATCGAAGCCGGCCTTCTGCACCAAGGGCAGGACGATCGCCATCGTCAGCACGATCATCGAGATGCCATCGAGGAACATGCCGAGGACGATGTAGAACAGCGTCAGGCACGCGATGAGCATTCCCGGGCCGAGGTTCAAGCGAGACACGCCGTCCGCAATGGCCGCCGGTATCTGCGTGTACGCCATCGCCGCAGACATGAAGGCCGCACCGCCGAGAATGAGCATGATCATCGCGGTGGTTCGGGTCGCGCCCATCACGCTCGCCCAGAAGGACTGGAAGGTCAGCGACCCCTGCAGCCACGCGATGATCAGAGCGCCTGCCACACCCCAGGCCGCGCACTCCGTTGCCGTCGCCGAGCCGGATATGAGCGCCCCGAAGACGAACAGGATGAGGAGGAGTGTCGGGATAAGGTTCGCCGACTCTTTGAATGCCCGCCGGAAGCCCATCCAAGGCTCGGATGGCGGCTGCTTGTCGGGATTGAGCAGGGACACAATTGCGATGTAGCCGCAGTAGAGCACCATGACCACGGCGCCGGGCAGGAAGCCCGCAAGGAACATCTGCAGAAGCGACACCTCGGCCTGGACGGCGTAGACGATCATGATGATCGAGGGCGGAATCAGGAGCCCGAGCGTTCCAGAGCCGGCGAGTGATCCGATCGCGAGCTTCTCATCGTACCCGCGCTTTGTAAGCTCCGGCAGTGCGATCTTGCCGATCGTGGCACATGTTGCTGCGGAAGAGCCCGAAACCATCCCGAATATGCCGCACGCCAGCACATTGACGTGCACGAGGCCGCCTGGGAGGCGCCCCACCCAGGGCGCGAGCCCTCGGAAAAGCTCTTCGGAGAGCCGGGTCCGAAACAGGATTTCGCCCATCCAGACGAAGAGCGGCAGGGCTGCAAGCGTCCAAGAGGCGCTCGCACTCCAGATGGTGGTCGCCATGACGGCCGTCATGGGCACGTTGGCGACGAAATACATGGCCGCGATGCCGCTGAGGACGAGCGCCAGCCCCACCCATACGCCGAGAACCAACGCCACGCCCAAAACGAGCAGCAGCGCAAAGGCGACTTCCACAAGCTCGAGCTGCATCGTCACAGGTTCCCCGATGCTGCCCGCTCGACAATTTCTTCCTTGGTCTTCGGCGGCGGCTTCGAATAGCGCGGATAGCCGCCGGTCGCGACGTTGTAGAACTCGTCGAGGAAGGCGATGAGGAGAATGGACGAGCCCACCGAGAAACCGAGCTGGGGGATCCAGAGGGGCACGGAGACCACGCCGCTGGAGAGGTCGTTCAAGAGCCAGCTCTCGTACGTCATCGTCACCGCGGCCCACGAGAGCGTCGCGACGATCGCCGTGCCGATGCCCAAGGCGATGAGTTCCATAGCCGTCCGGGCCCGCCCGCTGAGGCGCTCGATGACGAGCCCCATGCGGATCAGCTCGGAGGATTTGAACGTGTGTGCGAGGGCGAGAAACGCCATCGCGACAAGAGACCAGGCCGTGAAGTCATCGCCCGATGGCACATTGACGCCGACCTGGCGGCCGAGCGACAGCGCCATCATCAGCAGAAAGATCGCGATCAGAAAGAGGCCGGCGAGATAACCAGCAGCGAGATAGAGAGCATCGAGGGCCCGCCGCAACATCGATCACCCCCCTGCCGCGCCAGGTTTCGAGAACCTGACACGTATCCATGCGCAATAAGTCAACGTCGAACTCCCGGGCCCTTCACTCTGCAGCTTGCAGGCTTATTGAAGGCCATGACGAATGTCGCGCTCAAATTGGCATCGGCCTGCACAAGTGTCTATCAGATTGAAAGTCGTATCTACGACGCCGGCAGCCGCGAACGCGCCGGCCCCGCCCTCTCGTGTCACGGAGCGAAGGCCAGCCGGCCGCGGCCGGAGGCACGATTTCCTATTGTCTCGCTGAGACCGGCAATCGGGTTCCTCTTGCGGCTTGGGGGAGAAATACGCGCGCTCCTATCGCCATAACTAGGAATGGTTTTCTATTCTTATTTTCAAGACGAGCTATCATTAGTTTATTTTTCCACTATGTTGCACTGCACGATCAACGGAGCGTGTGATGCAGACAATCGCAGTGGCCCGCATTGAGCCGCCCCTCGTCGAAGACGACGAAGATAAGATCCTGAAGATCCACATTTATCTGGCCGACGGCAGTCACTTCCAGCGGGAAGCGATCGCGGGCCTGCGCCTTCTCGACCTTCTCCGCATGTACGGCTTTCCAGTGAAGGCCGAGTGCGGCGGCGCCTGCGTCTGCGGCACCTGCCACATCCGCATTCCCGAGCGCTGGCAGCACGTTCTTCCCCCGCCCACTGACGAGGAACTTGCCAAGCTCGATGACATCCCGACGGCCGACGAGTCCTCGCGCCTCGCCTGCCAGATCGAAACCACCAACGAGATGGACGGCCTCGAGTTCGAGATCCAGCCCGACAGCCTCGTACAGACCTATTGGGTGGCAGGGTGAGTCTATGGCGACATTTCCGATTTTTGTGGAGGTCGGCCGAACCGCACCTCTCGTCGTCGGCGGCGGCAATCTGGCTCTGAGCAAGGTCCGCCTGCTGCTCAAGCGCGCCGAGCGCGTGGCGGTTGCGGCGGGAGCGCTCGTCGAGGGCTTCCGGCCGCTGATCGATGAGGGCCACGTCGAGCGCCTCGACCCGGCTACGCTATGGGAATCGCTCCCCGGTCGGCCCCTCGTGATCTCAGCGACGGAGGACGATGCCGAGGACAGGCGCCTGTCCGAGCTGGCGCGATCGTTCGGTGTTCCGGTCAACGTGCCGGATCGGCCGCATCTTTCGACGTTCGCGCTAGGTGCGATTGTCGATCGCGGCACCGTGACTGTCGCGATCGGTACGGAGGGTGCGGCGCCGGTTCTTGCGACGCGGCTTCGCTCGTCCATCGAGCTGGAATTGCATCCGCGCCTCGGCCGCCTCGCGGATATCGCGCGCGCGTATCGCGATGACGTTGCGGACGCGATTGCGCCCGGCGCCGCTCGACGCGTTTTCTGGGATGAGGTGTTCGGCGGTGCGGCCGCCCGCGCCATTCTCGAGGGCGATGAAGCCGAGGGCCGCACAGCGATCGAGGCCCTTCTTTCGAGCGAGAGCGCGCAAACGGCGCCGGTCGGCCGCGTGATCCTCGTCGGCGCCGGCCCTGGTGATCCGGATCTCCTGACGCTCAAGGCGGTGCGGGCGCTGAAATCTGCCGATGTGATCGTGCATGACGGCCTCATGGGCGAGGGCGTGCTCGATCATGCGCGCCGCGAGGCCCAGCTCATCTCGGTTGCCAAGGCCAAGGGTCGCCACTCCAAGACACAGGCGGAAATCAACGCCCTGCTCGTCGCGCTCGCGCGCGAAGGCAAGACGGTCGTGCGGCTCAAGGGCGGCGATCCGTCCATCTTCGGCCGTGGCGGCGAGGAAATCGAGATGCTGCGCGCATCGGGCGTTGCCGTCGAGGTCGTTCCCGGCATCACGGCAGCAACCGCCGCGGCCGCCTCCCTGCAGATCCCGCTGACGCATCGCGATCTCTCGCGCTCGGTGACATTCCTCTCCGGTCACGCGGCCGGCGATGGCGCTCCCGAATTCGATCAGGTCGACCTCGCGGCACTGGCGAACCAGGGCGCAACGCTTGCCGTCTACATGGGGCTTTCGACGTCCCGCGACCTTGCGCGGACGTTGATCGACGCCGGCTGGTCGCCGGCCATGCCGGTGATCATCGCGTCCCGCGTCTCCCAGCCTGGCGAGCGCCGGATCGCGATCACTCTCGATGTACTTGCAGCGCCCTCGACAAAGCTCGACATCACAGGGCCCGCACTCCTGATCATTGGCGAGGTCGCGGGCCTCGATGCGGCTGGCATCGTCGAACGGCTGGCGCAGCAGGATCATATCGAGGTTGTTCATGCCTAGTATCGTCACCGCCAACATCCTGCGCACCGGCGCCGTCGTTTATCTCAAGGATGATGGCACCTGGGTCGAGAAGCTCGCCGACGCCACCGCTGCTCCCGATGCTGACGCGCGCGCGAAGCTCGAGAAGCTCGCGCTCGCCGCCGTCGAGCGGAGCGAAGTCACAGCCGTCTACGCCTTCGATGTCGCCATCGTCGATGGCCACCCAACGCCGCTTTCCGTGCGCGAGAAGATCCGCGCTGCCGGCGCCCCAACCGTCTGAGGAACTTTCCACGATGTACCGCTACGACGAGTTCGACCATGGCTTCGTCACCGAACGCGCGAGGCAATTCCGAGGTCAGGTGACCCGCCGCCTCGCCGGCGACCTCACGGAGGAGCAGTTCAAGCCGCTTCGGCTGCAGAACGGCCTCTACCTGCAGCTCCACGCCTACATGCTGCGGATTGCCATTCCCTATGGCGTGCTCTCATCGCGCCAGCTCCGCCAGCTTGCGATGATCGCACGGCGGTGGGATCGCGGCTTCGGACACTTCACAACGCGCCAGAACATCCAGTTCAACTGGATCAAGCTGGAAGACGCGCCGGACATTCTGGACGCTCTCGCCGAAGTCGAGATGCACGCCATCCAGACGAGCGGCAACTGCATCCGCAATGTCACGGCCGATCCCTATGCCGGCGTCGCGATGGACGAGATCGAGGATCCGCGCGTGTGGGCGGAAGTGCTGCGGCAATGGTCGACGATCCATCCCGAGTTCACGTTCCTGCCGAGGAAGTTCAAGGTCGCCATCACCGGTGCTGCCGAGGACCGCGCTGCGATCCTCTTCCATGACATCGGCCTCAAGATCGTGAAGGGACCGGAAGGCGCGACGGGCTTTCGCGTGTACGTCGGCGGTGGCCAGGGCCGCACACCTTATGTCGCGCAGGAGATTGCGCGCTTCGTGCCGCGCGCGCGCCTGCTCTCCTATCTCGAGGCTGTCATGCGCGTCTACAATCTGCATGGCCGTCGCGACAATATCTACAAGGCGCGCATCAAGATCCTCGTCAATGCGCTCGGCATCGACGAGTTCCGCCGCCAGGTCGAGGCCGAGTGGGCGACGCTCGATGCCCCGTCGATCGACCTTCCCGACGAGGAGTTCCAGCGCATCGCGGCCTATTTCGCGCCGCGCAAGCTGAAGCCGCGCCCGCAGGAGGACACCGGCATAGAGGCGCGCCGCACGACCGACCCGCTCTTCGCGCGCTGGCTCCGCACGAACGTGCTGCCGCACCGCGTGCCGGGCTATGCCATCGTCAACATCTCCTTCAAGGAGCCGGGCAAGGTGCCGGGCGATGCGACGGCCGAGCAGATGGAGGCCGTCGCCGCGCTCGCCGAGCAGTACGGCCACGACGAGATCCGCGTCAGCTATCAGCAGAACCTCGTGCTGCCGACAGTTGCCGTTGCAGACCTCGCGCGCATCTACGATGCACTGATCAAGCAGCGACTCGAGACCGCAAACACCGAGCTGATCACGGACATCATCGCCTGCCCCGGGCTCGACTACTGCAATCTCGCCAATGCGCGATCGATCCCGATCGCGCAGGAGATCGCCAAGCGCTTCGCAGATCCCGCACGCGCCGAGGTAATCGGGCCGCTGCGCCTCAACATCTCGGGCTGCATCAATGCCTGCGGGCATCATCATGCTGGCAACATCGGCATCCTCGGCGTCGATAAGAAAGGCACCGAGCACTACCAGATCACGCTCGGCGGCAGCCCGAAGGACGACGCCGAAGTTGGAGACATCATCGGCCCGAGCTTCACGGCCGACGCGGTGCCCGATGCCATAGAGAAGATCGTCGAAACGTACCTCTCGCTGCGCCGCGACGCCTCGGAGACTTTTGTCGTGGCCTATCGTCGCCTCGGCAAAGTGCCGTTCCGCACGGCGCTCTACGGTCCCGAGCCAACGCGGCGCGCCGACAGGGAGGCTGCCCATGTCTGAGCCCGCCCCGCTCTTCAGCCCGCTCAAGCCGGCCACGACCGAACCGCGCCTGTGGACGGGAACGAGCTTTGTCCCCGATCCGTGGCGCACGATCGCCGATGCAGAGCCCTTCCCGATTGGCGGTCAGGCTATTGTCTCGCTCACGCGCTGGCGAGCCGAGCAGCCCGCACTGGCCGCACTTGGAGCGCCGGTCGGCGTCGTCGTGCAATCTTCGGAAGCCCTCGACTTCGACACGGACGACGTCAACCGCCTCGCCGTGATTGCGCTCGTCTTTCCGAAGTTCACGGACGGCCGCGCATACTCGACGGCGCGGCGCCTGCGCGAGAGTGGCTATGCGGGCGAGATCCGGGCCACGGGCGACGTGCTGCTCGATCAGCTCCCGCTCATGCTGCGCGCGGGCTTCACGACCTTCGAGATCGTCAACGCGGCCACCATTCACGCCCTCGAAGTTGCACCCCTGCCTGCCGTGTCACGCGTCTATCAGAGCGGGGCTGAAACTGCGACACGCGGCTGGCGCTCGCGTCGAGCGGGCATCGGGGCGGCACAGCAATGATCTCGTTGCACAGAGCATATTCACAAGACGGATGGGAGTCCTGATATGAACTTCCAGCAACTGCGCATTATTCGCGAGACTGTCCGGCAGAACTACAATCTGACCGAAGTCGCCGGTGCGCTCTACACATCGCAGTCGGGCGTCAGCAAGCACATCCGCGATCTCGAGGGGGAGCTCGGCGTCGAGCTCTTCATTCGTCGCGGCAAACGGCTCCTCGGCCTCACCGAGCCCGGCAAGGAGCTGGCCGTAATCGTCGACCGCATGCTGGTCGATGCAGCCAACATCAAGAAGCTCAGCCAGCAGTACGCCGATCAGGACGAAGGTAAGCTGACCATCGCGACGACGCACACGCAGGCGCGCTACGCGCTGACCGGCGTCGTACAGGAGTTCGTCAAGGCCTTCCCAAAGGTGCATCTTGCCCTGCACCAAGGCAGCCCGCCTGAGATCGCCGACATGCTGCTGAGCGGTCAGGCCGAAATCGGCATTGCCACCGAGACGCTTGCACTGACGCCGCAGCTTGCGACCTTCCCCTACTACACCTGGCACCACGGCGTGGTCATACCCAAGGGGCATGAGCTGGAGCGCGCCGACCCGCTTACGCTCGAGACCCTCGCCGAGTACCCGATCATCACCTATCACGAAGGCTTCACCGGCCGCGGCAACATCGACAAGGCCTTCCACGAGGCAGGCCTCTCCCCCGATGTGGTGATGTCCGCGATGGATACGGATGTGCTCAAGACGTACGTCGGGCTTGGTCTCGGCGTCGGCATCATCGCGTCGGTGGCATTCGATGCGAAGCGCGATGCACCGCTCAAGCTGCTCCCTGCGGATAGGCTCTTCCCGCCGAACACGACCTGGATCGCTGTGCGGCGCGGCAGCTACCTGCGCCGCTATGCCTATCGCTTTATCGAGCTGTGCTCGCCGACGCTCACCGAAGCGACCATCCGAAAGGGCTCGGTGCCGCCGGCCGAGGTTGTTACCGCGAAGTAAAGGGCCGCATCAGCCGGGCGCAATCTCGATTGTCGCGTTGCGCCCGGCGCGAAAGATGCCGATAAATTACCGCGCTAGAGCGGTAAATAAGCGATAGTTTTTATTCAATATTAGCACCTCGCCCGCTAGCCTCGAGGCTCGAACTTATGCGCTCCCAGAGGGAGAGAGCGCGGTCGTTCGCATTGGGGCACCGGTATGCGCGTCATTTCCGTGTTTCTCACCGAGCATGATCTGCGGCTCGTTCTTCTGGCCGCATTCGTTGCCCTTAGCGGAAGCTGGGTGGCGCTCGGTTTGTTCCATCGCGCCGGCGAAAAGCTCGGCACGCAGCGCTATGGATGGACGTTCCTCGCAGCGGTCGCGGCAGGCGCCTCCGTCTGGTGCACGCATTTCATCAGCATTCTTGCCTTCGACGTCCGGGCGCCGATCAGCTTCGATCCGCTGCTGACCATGTTCTCGCTCCTGATCGCGATTGCAGGCTGCGGCACGGGCTTTCACATCGCCCTTCGCTACAGGAACGGGCAGCTCCCCGAAGCGGGCGGCGCTTTCATCGGGCTCGCTCTCGCGGCCATGCACTACACGGGCATGATGGCCTATCGCATTGATGGCGTCATCGCGTGGAGCACCGGCTACGTCGTCGCGTCGGTCGCCATGGCCGTAGTGCTCTGCGCCATGGCTCTTCGCCAGGCCGTTCGCAAGCCTTGGGCGCACGCGCATCATGCAGCGATGGGCCTGTTCGTCCTCGCTGATCTTTCGATGCACTTTACCGGCATGACAGCGCTCAGCGTGACGCCGCCTGCCACTGGCGCACCGCTTGTCGATCCCGAGCTGCTCGTGGCGATGGCCATCGCCATCGCAGGTGTCAGCCTCATCATCGCCGGCACGGGCGTGGCCGCCTACATCATCGATACGAAGGCGACCGAGGACATGGCCGAGCGCCTGCATCATCTGGCGCACAATGATGCCCTGACCGGCCTGCCCAATCGCGCCCGCTTCGCGGAAAATCTCGGCCACGAGATCGTACGCGCCAAAAGCGAAAACAGCCGGGTGGCTGTCATCGGCATCGATCTCGACCGTTTCAAGGAGATCAACGACCTGCGCGGTCTCGAAGCAGGCGATGCGGCTCTGAGAAACATCAGCCAGAGACTCAGCCAGCTCCTGAGGGACGGGGAATTCGTCGCCCGCGCGGGCGGTGACGAGTTTGCTGCTTCCAAGCGCTTCAGCGAGCAGGGCGATCTCCTCGACTTCATCTCGCGTCTCGAAGGTGTTCTCTTCGCGCCGATCCATCTCGGCGATTTCCAGACGGTGACCGGCGCGAGCCTTGGCGTCGCCGTCTATCCAGAGGATGGCGATACGCAGGAGCGGCTCGTGAACAACGCCGAGCTCGCCATGTATCGCGCCATTGCCGACGCTACGCGGATCACGTGCTTCTATGAAGCGCGCATGGATGAAGCCTCCCGCGCCCGCCATTCGCTGGCTCAGGATCTCCGCCACGCCGTCGAGCTCAATCAGCTCGAGCTGCACTATCAGGTGCAGACGTCCATCGCGAGCGGCGAGATCTGCGGCTACGAGGCATTGCTCCGCTGGCGGCATCCCGTGCATGGCATGGTGTCGCCCGTCGAGTTCATCCCGATCGCCGAGGAGACGGGCGCGATCCTCCCGATCGGCGAATGGGTGCTGCGGACGGCCTGCCGCGAGGCTGCAAGCTGGAGCGTCCCGCATAAGATTGCGGTCAATCTTTCGCCGGTCCAGTTCGCCAATGCCGATCTCGCGCGCGTTGTGCACGAGGTGCTGCTCCAGACTGATCTTTCGCCGAGCCGGCTCGAGCTCGAGCTCACCGAATCGACGATCATCGCCGACAAGGCGCGGACGCTGCACATCCTGCGCCAGCTCAAGACGCTCGGCGTCACGATCGCCATCGACGACTTCGGGACGGGGTACTCCTCGCTCTCGACGCTGCGCGAGTTCCCCTTCGACAAGATCAAGCTCGATCGCTCGTTCATGAACGAGGTGGAGCATAGCCAGCAGGCCAAGGCCGTCGTGCGCGCCGTGCTCAGCCTCGGCAAGACGCTCGAGATCAAGGTTCTCGCAGAAGGCGTCGAGACGGATCAGCAGCTTGTCATCCTGCGCAGCGAAGGCTGCGACGAGGCGCAGGGCTATCTGCTCGGGAAGCCGCAGCCGATGGTGCAACTGGTTCACAGCGCCAAAGAACTGGCTGTCGACCGTAAGCTGCCAGAGCCCCGTGCAGAGGCCCATGTCGGGCCCATACGCGGACGGCGCCGCGCCGGCTGAGGCCCCGACACGCGGCGCGCCTAACGCCCCACTCAGGCGGCGGCCTCGCTGACGTAGTTGTCGATCGGCAGTACGACGCGGCCTTTGATCATCGGCAGACAACTTGCCGGAAAATCCTGCTGGAAGGCCACGCCGCGATCTTTTGCGGCAACGATGAACCGATCGAGGTGCTTCATCGCGCCGGTCGGGAGATCGTGCAGCACGATCAGCGTCTCTTCCTGCGCAAAGCACTGCTCGATCGCACGCGCCACCCAGCCCTCAGGATCTCGCCAGTCCTCGGGAATGGCATTCCACAGAACCATCGTATAGCCATGCGCCGCCAGATGATCGCGCGCTTCGCCATTGAGGAGGCGCCTGTCGAGCAGGCCGCCGCCGCCATAGGGACGAAAGAAACGGCGCTCATGGGCGAGGTCACCGATCAGCGCTTCCGTCCGCGCAATCTCATCCGCGGCCCCCGGCCCCGTCATCAGGCCAAGCGGCACAGCATGATTGAAGGTGTGATTGCCGATCCAATGGCCTTCGCCATGGGCGCGTTCCGCCAGAGCGCGATGCTCGACGAGTTTCCTGCCGAGAACGAAGAACGTCGCCTTGAGATCGTGCCGGCGCAGTGTGTCGAGCACGTGCGGTGTCACATCGGGCTCGGGCCCGTTGTCGAAAGTCAGTGTGATGGTCGCCATTAGTAAGTTTCAGTGCCTCAGTTACTGGCCTGACCATCGAGCTGCGATGCAGGCTCATAGGTGAAGCCACGGCGTGCCTCGGCCATGAGCGCTGCCATGGCAGGCTGAAGCGGAAAGCGCTTCGAGACCACGAGGCCGATCGAGCTCACGACTTCGGGATCGACGATGGGGGCAACCCGCAGCGAGCCGGACAAATCGATGGCATCTCCGACCAGACTCGAGACGACGCTGACCCAGCGTCCCGTACGCACATGCGTCGTCAGCGCCAGAATGGAATCCGTCTCGATGGCCGGGCGTACTTCGACACCTCGGCGGCGTAAGGCTTCGTCAATGATGCGCCGCTGCTGCAGGCTCGGCGCGAAGAGGCAGAGCGGGAGCGCCGCGAGCTCGGACCAGGCAATCTCGGTGGCGTCGCCGTAGCGGCCGCCCGCGGTCGTCAGCAACAGGTATCGCTCCTCATAGAGCGGGACCTCGTCGACGTCGCCGCTGGGCGCGCTGCTCATGTAGCGAACGCCCGCATCGATTTCGCGCTCGTGCAGCAGGCTCATGATCTCGTCCGAGGTACGCGTGAGCAGGGTGAACCGCACGGTCGGATTGCGGAGCTGAAAGGGAGCCGTCAGGGAGGCAACGAGCGGCATGGCAGCAGGCATCGCGGCAATGCGGAGCTGGGCGCCCTGGCCCTGCTGCATCCCGAGGATCTCCTTGCGCATGGCCTGAGCGTCCCCGACGAGGCGGCGCGCCCAGACCAACACGCGCTCGCCTTCCGGCGTGAAGCCGAGAAAGCGCGACGAGCGCTTCACGAGCGGCACGTTCAGCATTTCCTCGAGCTGTTGGATGCCCTGGGAGAGCGTGGGCTGCGCCACACCACAGCTCTCGGCGGCCCGCCCGAAGTGCTTCTCGCGGGCGAGGGCAATCATAAACTCCAGCTTGTCCAGCACCGGTGCCTCCCGAGTACTGCGCCAATCGACCTGCGCCTGATCATGAACCGGGGCAGACCCGGATCGCTTTTAGAATTTTGCCCCGCGATTGTAGCTGCTCACAAGCTGGTTGTAGTCCCGCGTCGCGCGGGCCGGCGAGCCCTCGACCATCCAGGCACCGCCGCCGGTATCCAGCATCATCTTCTCACCCTGGTTGTAGGGAACCTTGTCCCGCACGCGGCGCATGAGCTGCTTTGCGGTCGTCAGGTAGGTCTTGGCCGTGCTGATGAAGCTCGAGCCGATCTTTACGTCCTTGTTGGCCTCGGCATACGCCTCCGTTGCCTTGAGAATGGCCTCGTAGTCATCGAGCGCCTTGGCGACGGCCTTGAGATCCTGCTGCGAAGCCGTCTGCGCGCGCATAAGGCGCTTGGCGCTGAGCATCACGGCCTCGACGTGATAGCGATCCTTGAGGCCTTCCGTGCGCTCGATCTCGGCAATGCGCTGAGCGGCCATGGCGTCCTGAAGCTCGTCGATGCCCGTGCGCAGCTTCTGGTCCGCGGCTGCGAAGGTATCCCACGCCGCGACCAGACGCGGATGGAGCGCTCTGCCCTTGGCCATCTTGTCGTCTTTGTAGTTCTCCTGCGTGTAATAGTCGTCCGCCTCTTTCAGCAGCGCTTCGAGCGCCGTCACAGCCTCGGCGTAGTTGGATGCTGCCGTCTCGAGCTCGACATCGCGCGGCTCGAGCTCGTTCGCCTTCTCCACGTTCCGCCTGCAGTCGGTCGTGTCATAGATCGTGTAGAGCCCATAGATGATGCGCTCCTTGCCGGTCGGGCCGCTCTTGGCAGCCCAACTGAAGTAGCGCTGGCGCGAGGCATACGAGCGCTCGGAGAGTCGGTTGATGCACCCGATGTAGGCGTTGATCTTTTCGTTGAGCGATGAGCCTTGCGCGAGCGCAGGCCTCGCAGCAGGCGATCCGAACAAGACGGCCGCACCGATGGCCAGAACGAGCGCGCAGGCGGATTTCATAGCCCCACTCCAAATAGCGAATTCGTGCCAAGTATTCCGACAATACTATTTGATCATTATTCGCAAGGCACGGGCTAGGATAGCGGGCGGTTTTCTCCTTGGTTTCCAGCTTTGTATTTCCGCCGTTGCCTAGGGGGCACGATGATTGCGGAAGCGCTGCGCCAGCAGGAGCCTCTTCCCCTGATGCGTCAAAAGCACACGTCCGCCTCGGCAATCATCGCGAACATCTTGTCTCCCCAAACAAGGGGCTAAATAGCGCGTGCGATTCGCTCTGCGTCGCCGCCAGCAGTGAACCTTCCAGGGAAAGGTGCTCCATGAGGATTTCATCAGTCCTTCGCACGGCGCTCATCGCGCTGGTTGCCATCGTCGGAATGTCGCGCGCCAGCCTCGCCGAGAGCGGCGGTGTGACGCTCACGATCTACAAGGCGGGGTGGATCATCGGTGGCTCGGGCGGTGGCGGCACGCTCTACTTCCAGGGCAGGCGCTACCCGCTGTCGGTTGGCGGGATCGACTACGGCCTCGTGTTTGGCGGCTCGAAGACCGTCCTCAGGGGCTACGTCAGGAACATCCGGCGGCCGTCTGATGTCGCCGGCGTCTATGGCGCGGCGGGCGCAGGCCTTGCTGTCGGCCGGGGCGCCCGCGCGATCATCCTGACCAACCAGAAAGGCGCCGTGCTGGAGCTCTCAGGTCGCCAGGTCGGGCTCATGGCGAACGCCGATCTGAGCGGCCTCGCGATCTCGCTGAGATAGCCCGGCAGTCACGGTGGAGAGCCTTGGAGGACTATTCCGGTCCGGGGGACTGCGGGCTCAAGCGTCCCTCGGCATCGGACCTGCCACTAAGGCCATCCGCCGTCAGCTAATTGTGCGGCCACCATCAACGTAGAGCGTCTGCCCGGTCACGAAGGCGCTCCCAGGCGACAGCAGGAATATTGTCGCTGCCACCAGATCGTCGGGCGTCCCGAAGCGTCCCATCGGAATTCGCGCGAGCGCCGAGCTGCGCGTGGCTTCATCGGCGAGGATCGGCGCTGCCAAGGGTGTGGGTGTGACCGCCGGGCCGATGGCATTGACGCGTACGCCATGCCGCGCCCATTCCACGGCAAGCACGCGGGTCACGTGTGCAACCGCCGCCTTGCTGGCCGCGTACGCGGCATAGTTTGGGTTCGCCACCGCACTTGATACGGATGCCAGCGAGATGATCGAGCCGTGCTGTTGCTCGATCATCACCTTGCCTGCCGCCCGCGCAAGCCGGAAGGCCCCGCTCACATTGATGTCGAGCGTCCGCTCCCACTCGGCGTCCGCCAGCTCGAGCGCCGGCGCCACTCTGTAGATGCCGCTGGCATTGACGAGACCATCCAGACGCCCCCACTGCTGCACCGCGGCATCGACGGCGGCAGTGCAGGATGCCTGCTCCACCACGTCGAGAGATACGGCAAGCGCCTCTCCTCCTGCAGCCTTAATCTCATCCGCGAGTGCCGCCGCCCGCACCGGGTCGACGTCCGCAATGGCGATACGAGCGGCACGTGCCGAGAGCGCGCGGGCCAAAGGTGCGCCGAGGCCGCCCGCGCCGCCCGCCACGAGAATATTGTGCTCCGCAACAGTGAAATATGGATCTGCTCCGGCCAGCATCTCGGCCTCATCTCTCTGCGTCGCCACTCACACCTCAAGACCTATCAAAAATGAGACGTTATGTCTTGTTTCTTGACGTGCGCGTTTCTTCGCCGAAGATTGTCGATCATCCGCACCGCCACGCGGACGAATGCCGCCCATCGCCAAAGCAGGTCACCTCATGATTGATCGCAGGACCATCAAGCTTATCGACGTGACGCTTCGCGACGCTCATCAGTGCTTGTGGGCGACGCGCATGACGACGGCCATGATGCGTGACGTGGCGCCTCGCCTCGACCGGGCCGGCTTCGAGGCCATCGATCTCGTCGGCGGCGCCGTCTTTGACGTCTGCGTCCGCTACCTGCGGGAGGATCCGTGGGAGAGGATGCGTCTCCTGTCGTCATGGGTGAAGCAGACGCCGCTCATCATACATACGCGCGGGCAGAGCCTTTTCACCTTCGAGTTTTTTGCCGACGACATCGTCGAGCTGGCGGCGGAGCGCTTCGCTGCAAACGGCATGCGCTATCACACGCCCTACGACGCGCTGAACGACATGCGCAACCTGGAGATCCCGATCAAAGCCGGAAAGCGGCATGGCATGTACGTCGCCGGCGGCCTCGTCTTCACGTTCAGCCCCGTGCACACGGACGACTACTACGTTCGCAAGGCGCGGGACCTCGTCAGGCTCGGCGTTGATGCCGTGTTCCTCAAGGACGCCAGCGGCCTGTTGACGCCCGAGCGCGTCGCGACGCTCGTGCCTGCCGTGAAGAAGGTGTTGGGAGATCGCCCCCTGCAGCTCCACACGCACTGCAATTCGGGCCTGGCGCCCTATGTTTTGCTGCAGGCCGTCAAGCACGGCGTGGATGTCGTGCACACCGCGACCTCGACGCTCGCGAATGGGGTCTCACACGCACCGACGGAGCGCGTCGTCGCCAACCTGCGCCGGCGTGGGCACGATGTGCGCATCGATCTCGCGGCCATCAAGGAGGTGGCGGAGCGCCTCGCCGCGATTGCAAAGCAGGAGGACAAGCCCGTCGGCACGCCCAACGAGTACGACGAGTTCCATTTCCAGCATCAATGCCCCGGCGGCATGGTCTCGAACCTCGCCTACCAGCTCGAGACCATGGGACTGCGCGACCGCCTGGAGGAGATCCTGGAGGAGGCGTGGCACGTTCGCGAAGATCTCGGCTATCCGATTGTCGTGAGCCCCTTTGCGCAATTCATCGTCACGCAGGCCGTGTTGAACGTGGTCGGCCGCGACAAGGGTCATGCCCGCTACGACACCGTACCCGACGAGGTGCGTCTCTATGTCCGCGGCGGCTACGGCGAGATCGCGGGGCCGATCGACCAGAACCTTTACGACAAGATCACGCGCGGTGCTCCGCCGATCAAGGAGCGGCCCGGAGCGCTGCTCCCGCCAGCGCTCGACCGCATCCGCAAGATGCGAGGGCCGTTTGCCTCGGACGATGATCTCCTGCTCGCGGCCTTCTATGACGACACGCAGTATCGTGCGCTAAAGGATGCAGGCCCCATAGCCACGGACTACCCGCTGATGGACACGCCTCTGCTGGCCCTCGTCAAAGGGCTGGCGGCGCGGCCCACCATCAGAGCATTCCGGTTCGGGATCAATTGACCTGTTAGGCCTTCCGCGGCTTGAGCTGCAGGATGCTGCGCGCTTCCTCGACGGTCGCGATCTTGCCGCCGAGGTTTTCGATGATGGTCACTCCCTTCTCGACGAGAGCGGCATTGCTCGGCGCCGGAACGCCACGGGAAAGATGCACCGTGTCCTCCATGCCGATGCGGCAATGTCCACCGAGGATGAACGCCTGAGCCAGCATGGTGAAGGCGTGACGCCCGGCCCCGAAAGCGGCCCACTCGCAATCCTTCGGCAGCAGTGACTTGGCGAGCTGCATGGTCTCCGGCGTCGACGGCATTCCGTACTTCACGCCCGTCACGATCTGGAAGAGCGCCGGGAGCTTGATCGTGCCGTCCGCAATGAGATCCTGCGCCATCACGAGGTCGCCGGTATCGAAGGCCTCGATCTCGGGCTTCACGCCAGCGGCATACATGCGCTCCGCCATGACCCTGAGATTGCGCGGCGTGTTGATCACCGCGCCGCCACCGAACCACATGGTGTTGAGATCGAGCGTGCAAATTTCCGGCTTCAGCTCGACAACATGCTCGGTTCGGATCTCCGGCGTCGTCAGAAGCGTGCCGGGTGCGGCTTTGGCCGGTTCGTCATCGCTCGGGATGAAGCGCCCGCCCGGCCCTGTCGTCAGATTGATGATGAGGTCCGTGCCGCTCGCACGAATGCGCTGCATGACTTCGCGGTAGTACTCGAGCTTCATGCTCGGCACGCCGCTCTGCGGATCGCGCACATGAATGTGGCAGATGGCGGCCCCGGCTTTAGCCGCACCGATGCACGAGTCCGCGATCTCCTGAGGCGTGACCGGGAGGGCCGGATTGTGTGCGCGGGTCGGAAAGGTCCCCGTGACGGCGCAGGTAAGTATGGTCGGCTTCATGGCCACGTCCTCCTCCTCGGCATTCCATTTAATGGAACGATCAGTCTCATTTTCCAGCCAACGTTAGGAAAGCTGTGAAAGCCATGTCAAGCTGCGCGCCACGCAAGAAATGCGATGAGCAAGCGGAGAGCCCGTCATTCCGCCACGTGGAACTGACAGCGCGAAGGTCGACTTTTTGCGCATGGCTCCCTCAAAATCGCAGGCGGCAGGGGATTGCACAAGGGCTCGCTGCTCAATACCGTTCGTCTCAAATTACAAGAAACCAACATCGGGGATCGAACGTGCAAGGAGCGCGAGATGGCGAGGGATGATCTGACGTTTGGCTGGTTCCTTCCCTCGAGTGGTGATGCCAGCGCCCTCGGCAGCTCCAAAGATCGCATTCCATCGAGCCGCGCCGTCTTCGATGAGATCGTGAACGTCGTCGACAACGGCGGCTTCAAGTACATGCTCATTCCCGTGAACACGACATGCTGGGAAGCGACCGTGCTCGCCTCCTATTACGTTGCCAAGACGCGCAACGTCATGCCGCTGATCGCGCTTCGTGCGGGCTACATGAACCCGACCTTGGCCGCGCGCATGTTCGCGACGCTCGATCAAATGTCGAATGGTCGGTTGTGCATCAATCTCATTGCCGGCCTCAATGATGCCGATGCCGTCGCCGATGGCGTCTTCGATGACAAGATCGTCCGCTACGAGAAGATGGACGAGGAAGTCGAGATCATGAAGCGGCTCTGGCAATCGAGCGAGCCCATAGCCTTCGAAGGCAAGCACTACAAGGTGAACCAGGTCATCGAGCCGAAGCCGTTCCAGAAGCCGCACCCGCCGTTCTTTCTCGGCGGCGGTTCGCCACAAGCCGCCGAGATCTCCGCGAAGCACTCGACGGTCCACCTGTTCTGGGGCGACAAGCCGACGGTCATTGCAGAGAAGGTCAAGGAAATGCGCGCGCTCGCGGCCAAGTACGGGCGCGAGGACGTGATCAATTTCGGCATGCGCCTGCAGGTCATCTGCCGCGATACAGAGGAAGAGGCCTGGCACGAAGCGCATCGCCTCATCAAAGGCGCGGGAAAGTTCAACTTCGTGAACATGCGCACGGGGGCGGCCGCTTTCGAGGACATCAAGAAGACGTCGGATGCCAATCGGCGCGTCTGGCAGCTCCTCGATGAGTCCGGCGACGACATGAGGATCCATCCCCACCTTTGGGCCGGCATCTCCACGGTGCGCGTCGGCGCGGGCATTGCGATCGTGGGCGATCCTCGGCAGGTGGCCGCGACCATCCAGGAGTTCGTTGATGCC
This sequence comes from Hyphomicrobium sp. CS1BSMeth3, assembly GCF_900117415.1. GTDB lineage: Bacteria > Pseudomonadota > Alphaproteobacteria > Rhizobiales > Hyphomicrobiaceae. Next base: position 1,137,136 of record NZ_FPEI01000005.1, on the reverse strand, counting down.
GGCTGCACCACCTTCTGCCTGTCGGGCTACCCGCACGCAGAAGCGGCGCGCATCTTCAGCCAGAAAGTCATGCCGTACTTCGAGGGACGAATTGCGGACAGATTGCCAGCGGTTGCCTAAGGCAGTCGCGTAGAGCTTGTCGGGTGCAGCCTACATCGGCGTGCCCGCAGGATTGCTTCATACGCGGCCGGACACCGACAATAAAACCAACACCAACAATCCAACGACCGGGAGGAAAAACAATGAAACTAGGTGCATTAGCGAAGTTCACTGCTGTGGGGCTGGCTCTGGCCTGCTCCTTCAGCACTGCATCCTGGGCGCAGAGCGCAGCGAAGGTCGATCGCATCAGCATTGCCACCGGCGCCATCGGCGGCATCTACCATGTGCTGGGCGGCGGCATGGCCAAGCTGCTTCGCGAGAAGCTCAATGGCGTCGACGTCACGGCCGAGACGACCAATGCGTCAGTGGACAACATGCGCCTCGTCGGCACCAAGCAGGCCGACATCGGCTTCGGAACCAGCGTCGCGATCGTCCAGGGCGTGAAGGGCGACGGCCCCTTCAAGGGGACGAAGTATCCGGTCGCCGGTCTCGTCAATATCTATCCGCAGTACCTTTGGGCCGTGACCGTCGAGGGAACCGGCATCAACACGCTGGCCGACCTCAAGGGCAAGCGCGTCTCAACGTCCAATCCCGGCAGCGGCAGCGAGCTCGACGCGCTCAATATCCTGAAAGCGGCCGGCCTCGGGCTGAGCGACATCAAGCGTGAGCGTCTGCCACCGCAGCAGGCCGCGGAAGCGCTGAAGGACCGCCGCATCGATGCCCTGCTGCATACTGCCGGACAGAGGCAGCCGGCCTGGGAAGACATAGCGAACACGCCAGGCACGACGATCAAGTTCCTCGACACGTCGGCCGCCGTTGGCGGTCTGCAGAACGACTGGGGTAGCTCTGTCTACTTCAAGCTCACGCTTCCCAAGGGCACCTACAAGGGCCAGAGCGCGGAAGTACCGATGGTCGGCGGTGGAAACAGCCTCTTTGTCCGCCAGGATCTGCCAGAAGACCTCGTCTACCAGATCACGAAGCTCCTGATGGAAAACCTGGACGAGTTGGCAAAGATCCATCCGGAAGCGCGGAACATCAAGCTCGAGACCGCCGCCAATACGCCAGTGCCGCTGCATAGCGGCGCAGCGCGCTACTTCAAGGAAAAAGGCTTGCTGAAGTAGCCCGATGCAGAACTCCGACATCAAATCCGAGCAAGCCGGTGCTGCCGCAGCTCCGGTATCTCCCATCATGGAGGAGGCCCCCGTGCGCGTTCTGCACGGGTGGAGCTTCCGTGTGCTCCAAATCATCTGTGTGCTCGTCGCTGTGTGGACACTGTACGGCACCATCTACCTGGTGCAGTCGTACACGTTCCGCATGGTCCATCTGGGCCTCGTTCTGGCCGGGATCTTCTGGCTCTTCCCGGCCGGATCGAGGAGCAAGACGCAGCCATCGATCCTCGACTGGATCTGCATTGGCATAGCCGTCGCCGGGTTGGCGTACGTCCACATCGATCTGGACGACTTCGTGAACCGGGCAGTGATCCCGACGAACTGGGATCTCTTCTTCGGCGGCGCGATCATGGTCCTGACACTGGAGGCATGCCGCCGCACGGTCGGCTGGCCGCTGGTGATCGTGATCCTGGCTGTGCTCGCCTATGCCCTTTTCGGCAACTATCTGCCGCCGCCCTGGGGACACCGCGGCTACAGCATCGTTAGGCTGATCGGCCATCTCTTCATCACGCAGGACGGCATATTCGGCGTGCCGCTCGATGTGTCGGTGACGCTCATCACGCTCTTCGTGATCTACGGCGCCATCCTTGAGCAGACAGGCGCTGGTCGCTTCTTCCTCGATTTTGCATTCGCATTGACGCGGGGAAAGACGACGGTCGGCGTCACGCGCTCGGTGATCCTGTCGTCATTTCTGCTCGGCGGCCCATCCGGCAGCGGCACGGCGACGACGTTGACCGTCGGTGCCGTTGCCTACCCGATGCTCAAAAAGGCGGGCTACAGCCCGGACCGTGCCGGCGCGCTGTTCGCCGCCGGCGGCATCGGCGCGGTGCTCTCTCCGCCGGTCATGGGCGCGGCCTCGTTCCTCATCGCCGAGATGCTGAACGTACCGTACCTGACCGTCATCAAGATGGCCCTGATGCCCACGATCCTCTACTACGTGGCCATCTTCGTGATGATCGAAGCCGACTCACGCCGCCAGCAGGTCGCGGGTGTCCGGATCGACTACACGCCGCCAGATACGGCGTGGAACCTGATGAAGAAGTACTGGTTCCACCTGTCCTCGCTTTTCGTCGTCGTCATCCTCATGGTGGTCGGTTTCTCCACCGTGTACGCAATTCTCTGGTCGATCGTGGCAGCGGCGGCATTCTCTTATCTTCGCGCCGATACCCGATTGACGCCCGGTCGCGCCGTGACCTCGCTCTATCATGCGGGGCGCGAGGTGCTATCGGTGGCGGCAATATGTGCGGCGGCGGGCATGCTCGTCGGAGCGGTGAACCTGACCGGCCTCGGTTTCAAATTCTCCGACATCATCCTCGGCCTCGCAGGTGGCAGCCTCGTCATCACGCTGATTCTGACCGCCATCATTCTCATGGTGATCGGCCTGGCGATGCCGATCACGGCCTCCTACGTCGTCGCGGCTGTCATTACGGTTCCGGCCATGACGAAGCTCGGCGTCCCCGATGTCGCCGCGCACATGTTCGTCTTCTACTACGCGCTGCTGTCGGAGGTCTCTCCGCCGGTCGCACTGGCGCCCATGGCGGCGGCGGCGCTCACGGGCGGCAATCCGTGGCGTACGACGATGATCACGTGGCTCTACACGTTGCCGTGCTTCGTGGTCCCGTTCATGTTCACCCTCAGCCCTGACGGACTTGGACTTCTGCTCGAGGGATCGTGGGAGAACATCATCTGGACCAACACGACAGCCTTGCTGGCGGTCGTGGCGATCGGCGCCGGCGTGGGCGGATGGCTCTGGACTGCCGTGCGCCTCTGGGAGCGCGCCGCTCTCGTGATCGCGGGGCTGCTGCTGTTCTATCCGGCGGCGATGGCTGATCTCGCCGGCTTCGCAGTTCTTGCAGCCGTCGGCACGGTACTCAAATTCCGCTCGATGCGCACACCGGACTCTGCGCCATCATAGATGCTGGGAGGCTGGCCGAGGGCCAAAGCGGGGCGCTCCGACTTTCGAACAGTCGGAGCGCCCCTTTTTCTTCGGGGTCGCCTGCTTTCCAATCAGCTCCGCCAGTAAGCGAAACGCCCTTCTACGGCGCGAATGGCGAGATCTATGAGCGAGCCCAGAATGCCGATGAGGACCATGGCGCCGATCGTGAGATCCGCGTGTAGCTGCTGCTGCCCCTGAAGGATCAGGTATCCAAGCCCGTCACGACTGCCGGTGCCGGCAACAATCTCCGCCGCGATCAGAGCCATCCAACCCGTAGCGAGACCAATACGCAATCCCGTAACGACATGCGGCAAGGCCGCCGGCAAGGCTACCTCGAACAGGATAGTCCATGATTTTGCGCCGAGCGTGCGGGCCGCATCAATGAGACGACTATCGACGAGCTGCACACCACGAAACGAGTTGATCAGGATCGGCGCGAAAGACGAGGTAAAGATAACGTAGGCCTGCGCGCTGCTGCCGGCGCCGAACCAGAACATTGCAAACGGCGCCCAGGCAATGGGCGGGATGTACCTGAAGAGCTCGAAGAGCGGCGCGACGATCCACTGCAGAGGACGAAAGTAGGCCATCGCAAGACCAAGCGGCACGCCGATGACGATCGCAGCTCCGAACCCCCACAACAGACGGACGATGCTGGCCCATGCGTGCGTCAGGAGCGGCCCGGCGCCCACGGGCTCCCACGCCAATCGCACAATTCGGCTGATGACGTCGATCGGATTGGGAAGGAAATCCTTCGACACGGCGAACAATTCGACGACGCCGTACCACACGGCCAGCCAGAAGAAGAGCATGACGCCGACGCGCAGCGCGTTCGGCAGTGCTTCGATCCGATCGCCGAGCGTGCGCGTGGTCGATGTCCGATCGGCTTCCGTCGGCAAGCGGCTGACGCTGGCCTCTGCCGTCCCATCAGCCATTGTCCTGATCCTCTCTCCACGGAAGCATGGCGCGCTCAATTCGATGGAAGACGAGGTTCATGAGCAGCCCCAAAAGCGCGACCGCCGCCATCCCGACGAACACGATGTTGCTCTCGAGATTGCGATAACCGTTCATGATCAGAAAGCCGAAGCCTGCAAGAGACACGACGAGCTCAGCCGCGACAATGGACGCCCAGGCGATGCCAAGCGCAATCCTGAGGCCGGTCATGATTGTCGGAAGCCCTGACGGGATCGCGACTTCGAACAGGAGCGTATGCGGCTTCGCTCCGAGGCTCCGCGCAGAGCTCAGCAGCTCGGACGGTGTCTGCTTGATCGCCAGGTAGCTGTTGAGGATGCACGGCACCGCCGCCGCAATGAAGACGATGAAGATCTTTCCTGCGTAGCCGATGCCGAACCAGAGGATGGCGAGTGGTATCCATGCTGGTGGCGGTATGGGGCGAAGGATCTGCAGGAGCGGTCCGACAACCCAATCGACCGCGCGGTTCCACGCCATGAAAATCCCGAGCGGCACGCCGATCGCAATTGCCATGGCGTAGCCGCCGAGCATGACCGAAATGCTCGCGAGGAAGTGGTTCCAGAACGGCACGTTGAGATAGCCGTACCAGATGTCGAGGAAGCCCACCCAAACGTCCGCCGGAGGCGGGAGGATCAGCGGCTTTACGAGCTCCAGCGAGGTGACCAGCCACCAAGTGAAGAGCAAAGACCCGACGGAAAGCGCGCCGAACAGCGCGCGGGCGAGAGCATTGCTGCGTGCGGAGCCGTTCATCGCATTCAGTTCCTGACGCTGATCTCGCTTTTGACAAGCCCCCAGATGCGCGAGCGCACATCCTGAAAATCGGCCCGTCGGATCACTTCGTCGAATGGATCGGCCCGCCAGTGGTGATCACCGGTGATGTTCGCGATATCGATGACTTCCTTCACGCGACCCGGCCGGCGCGTCATGACGATGACCCGGTCGGCGAGAAACACCGCTTCCTCGACGCTGTGCGTAATGAACATCACCGTCGGACGCTGCGTCTGCCAGATGCGGACGAGCTCCTCCTGCATGATCTGGCGGTTCTGAGCATCGAGTGCAGCAAAAGGCTCATCCATGAGCAGCGTTCGCGGCTTGAGGACGAAGCTTCGCGCGATCGCCACGCGCTGCTGCATGCCGCCGGAAAGCTGGCGCGGGTAGTGGTTCTCGAACCCGTCGAGCCCGATCAAACGGATCACGCGCTTGATCTGATCCTCGCGATCGGCAGCGGGGACGCCATTGATGCGCAGGCCGAAGTCGATGTTGTCGTGGACGGTCTTCCAGGGGAACAGAGAGAAGTTCTGGAAGACGATCGCCTTGTCGGGGCCAGGCTCTCGAACCTCCTCGCCGCCGAGCAGAATGCGGCCGGTCGGCGGCTTGTACAGCCCTGCCGTCAGGTGAAGCAGAGTGCTCTTGCCACAACCGGACGGCCCGACGATGACGAGAAATTCGCTCGATTTGACCTGAAAATCGAAGCGATCGAGAGCCTGAACGGCACCCGATCGTCCTTCGAAACGCATGGTGACGTTTTCATACGAGAGGTTGTTCGGCATCTGTCCACTGCGCGCTCTGTGAGGATTTTGGGGCGGGCTTGCGCCCACCCCAGCGGGAATACCGCTCACCGGGCGGGCAGCGCGGCAGCCTTATCGATCCAGCTCGTATCGATCATCTTGAAGATCGCCGGAGAGACTTCCTTCATGCGACCGATGCGGACATAGAACTGCGCGATGCCGTCGATGGCCTCGTTCACGTACGCGGGCTTGGCACCATCGGGCTTCATGGCCTTGAGCTGCTGCTCGATCGGCCAGAGATCGGTGGCGAGATCGACCTCTTCCTTCAGGAAGCTGTCGGGCGTCTGCGTGCCGCGGAACTGATCCCATTTCTTGTAGAGCACGGCCGCTTCGGCCTTGTTCTTGCGCGCCCAGTCCACGGCTTCCAGGGTGGCCCTCAGCCAGCGCACGGCCGCATCGGGATTCTTCTTTGCGAAATCCGGATGAATCACCCAGACAGACGGGATCTTCAGGCCGGCCTCGACGCCGTCGCAGAGCTTCTTATTTCCACGCTCGCGGGCGGCGGTCGTCTGCGGCGGCCAGAGCTGAGCCAGATCGCCATTGCCGGCAACAAACGCGGACAGTGACGCCTGCTGCTCGGATGGCAATATTTGCACATCCGACATCGCGATGCCGCGCTTCTTGAGGCAGCCCTCGATCATGAAGTGCCCCGTCGACGCGGTGGTGATGAATATCTTCGCGCCTTTGAGCTTGGATGGATCCTTCTGCACCGCGGCAACGTAGTCGGCCCGACCGATCATCTCCTGGATGATGGCCTCCTCGCTGATGACGCCGGCAATGATCAAGCCGAGCTTGACGCCCTGGACTGTCGGAGGCAGGCCGATATGAGCGACGTCCCACTCGCTCGTTGCCGCCGCTTGCACGATGGGGGCACCCGAAGGATAGACCTTGATCGACGGATCGAGGCCCCACTTCGCATAAATGCCACGCTCGATGGCGGTGTACTGTGGAAAGCTCGGGAACCAGACCTGTGCCGCCAGACGGATCTTGTCCTTTGTCTGCGCAGCCACGGATGTGTCGCGAGCATCGAGGGACAGCAAGCACATCGCGGCGCCCGCGGCGGCCACCACGTACCGTAAGGATTTCATCAAGCCCATTCGCGTTTCCTCTCTCGTTGCGCAGCGGAGTTGACCTCCGTCTGCCGTGGCTTTGCGTGGTTCCGGAAAAAGGCCATGCACTCGGGCGACCAGCCACGACACTGTTGTTGGCCGTTGACACGCAACGTCATTGATAGCTTAGTTTGAATGTCTCGGAAATAGAGCAGAGTCGTTCCGTTGAGTGGAACGCCTTCTGCGGTGCCATTCACGCCGGCGCAGGCGGCGAGGTCGTCCGGATCCTCGCAGAACCAGATCCGCACGGAGAACGACGCTCTCGTCGAATTTGATGAGTTGCAGATCTGAGCGAGGGCGGACGCGGCGCGACGAATGCAGTGTCGGGGCCGCTTGAAGCGCCGCTCTCTCTAGGTTGCAGACGTAATCGCGGCGTACAACCCCGCGGCATCTTCGGCATGACGAAGAGCGCTCAGGACGGGCTCATTGCGCAGCGCGCGCGCCACGGCTGCCAGCACCTTCAGATGGTAGCCGGTTGACGACGCGGGCAACAACAGCAGAAAGACCACGTCGACCCGCTTTCCGTCGATCGCGTCGAAATCGATTGGTTTGCGCAGGCGCGCAAGAATGCCGAAAGGAGAAGTGAGGCCCGGAATGCGCGCATGCGGAATGGCCGCGCCACCGCCGACCCCGGTTGACCCCAGCTCCTCCCGCCTCAGAATTTCCTGCGACACCTGCTCGTGCTCCAGCGAGAGGCTTCTCGCCGCGCGAGCACTCAACTCGGTCAGCAAGCGCGCCTTGTCACTTGCCTCCACATCGACAAGCGCGTTCTCCGGCGCGAGAAAGGTAGAGATTTGCATTGCTATTCCAAGGGTGGTTCTGGCGAACAGGCATCGCCCGTGTCAATCAGTCAGGCGCGCGGAGCCGATAGCCGATTCCGGTTTCGGTAAGAAGATACTGCGGACGCTCTGGATCCTTCTCGATCTTCTGCCTGAGCTGGCGGACATACACGCGCAGATACTGAGCATCCGTCAGCTCATCCCATAATTCGCCTAGGAGAAATCGGTGCGTGAGGACCTTGCCTGCGTGCTGAACGAGCAGCCGCAGCAGATCATACTCCTTGGGTGACAGTTTCACTTCCCCCTCGCCGAGCTTGACGATCCGGCGCACGAGATCGACGCTCAGGTCGCCGAGATGAAACACCGGGCGCTCTCCCTGCACCTGCAGTTGGTGCCGGAGCGCGGTGCGCATGCGAGCAAACAACTCATCCATACCGAATGGCTTCGTGACGAAGTCGTCGGCGCCAAGATCGAGCGCCGTCACTTTGACGGCTTCATCGCCACGGCTCGACAACACGACGATGGGGAGATTGTCGCCGTGGTGACGGATGCGCCTCAGAAGCTCAAGGCCGTCGATATCGGGCAGGCCGAGATCGAGGATCACAAGCGCGGGCTTCTTGGCCAACAGCTCGATAGCGACCTTGCCGCTCGGCGCTTCGATCACCTCATAGCCCTGCGAGGTGAGCCCCATGCGCAGGAGCTTGCGGATGGGCGGCTCATCGTCGACGACAAGGATCTTCAAGGAGGTCGCGCTCATGCCGCATCTTTCTTTCGCTCGTAAATTTTTGGCGCCGGCAGCGTGATGGTAAACACGGCGCCCTTACGGTCGGTGCGATTGGCGGCAATAATAGTGCCGTTCAGGGCCTCGACAAAGCCCCGCGAAATGGCGAGCCCCAGGCCGGTGCCCGCACGCACCTGATCTCCTTTTCGCGCGCGGTAGAACTTGTCAAAAATGCGCTCCAGCTCCACGTCGGGAATACCATCCCCTTCGTCCAGGATCTGCAGCTTTACATGCTGGTCCTCGTGCCAGCACGAAATGCGGACCGTGGTCGCCGGTGGCGCATACTTGGCGGCATTGTCGAGCAGGTTGAACAGCACCTGCTCGAACAGCACCGCGTCAACCATGACCATCGGCAGTTTCGGGCTCATGTCGACCTCGACACGGTGCTCAGCAAGGATCTTGCTTGCGCGCTCCAACGCACTCCCGACGATCTCGCCGACATCGTGTGCGGCCGTGTTGGGTGCGACTGCGCCGGATTCGAGCTTGGTCATATCGAGCAGATTGGCGATGAACCGGTTGAGGCGCTCCGATTCCTCGATGATCGTCGAGAGCAAATCGGCCTTTGCCAGCTCATCGAACGACTGCGACAGATCGCGGAGCGCACCGGCTGAGCCGATGATGCCGGCGAGTGGTGTCTTTAGATCGTGCGATATAGAAGTCAGCAGAGCCGAGCGGAGGCGCTCGGTCTCGGCGGTCCGTTTGACCCGATCGATATCCTCGACCAGGTGCACGCGCTCGATTGCGAGCGCACCCTGATCGGCAAGCGCGTCGAGAAGACGTCGCTGGTCGGCGCGCAGAAGCGGACCTGTACCGTTCCGGCTGATCCCGACGATACCGATGGCTCCGCGCCCTGTGCGCATGGGCATGAACAGCCACTTGGCCCCGGGCAAAGCATCGGAATCGCGACCGGCCGGTTGGCCCTTCTCCCATGCCCACTTTGCAGCGGCCAGATCGGCTTCATCGAGCGCATCCTCGGGTGGATAGCCGGCCTTCACCGCGATCGTGTCGTTATCCGGCAGCAGCACCACCACGCGAACCTTCAGCATCATCGCGATTTGATAGGCGGTGGCCCACAGGACATCGTCGAGCGCGCCCGCGCCGGCCAGCTTGCGGCTGAAGCCGTATAGCGTCTCCACCACGCGCACGCGTTCTTGCGCGGCAACCGTATGATGCCAGCCGCGCGCGGCAAGCCTCGAAATGAGCACGGCCAGAGCGGTGAACAGCAGGAACACCGAGACATTGTTCGGATCGTCGATCGTGAGGGTGTACGTCGGCTGCAGGAAAAAGAAGTTGTAGCAAACTGCCGACACGAACGACGTAACGAGCGAAGGCCCCAGGCCGAGGCGAACGGCGACGCCGACAACGGCCGTCAGGAAGATGAGATCGACATTCAATCCCAGAAATGAAGTCACGAGCAGGCTGATCCCGAGAGCGGCAGCCACGGCCAGCAAGGCAAAGAAATACGGCATAGCATCGAATGTCCGAGCCGCATCCGACGCAACCGATGTCGTCGTCGCCGCCGAACGGGATGGCGCAGGCTCGGAGGAGGCCTCTCCGGCAATGACATGCACCGAGATCGCGCCGGCGTGCCGCACGAGGTCATGGACGACAGACCCGTGCAGGATCTCGAACCAGCGCGACCGGTCCGATTTGCCGACGATGATGTGCGTTACGTTGCTCTTGCGCGCGTAGCTCAGTATGTCCATGGCGACCCGCCGCCCGACCGCCGGAATGGAGACAGCCTCACCATCCAGGCGTTCGGCGAGCCGCAGTGTCTCGGCTATGCGATCCCGATCGGCCTCCGTGAAGTCCAAGCTCCGCGTCGTCTCGATGTAGAGTGCCGTCACCGGTGCGTGCAGCCGATCTGCCAGGCGCTTGGCATAGCGGACGAGGCCGGCTGAGCGCGGGTCCTCATTGATGCACACGAGAATGCGTTCGCCTGCGGCCCACGGCCCCTGGATGGCACGCGCGCGCATCTGCTCGAGCAACTGCTCATCGACACGCTCTGCGGTCCTGCGCAGCGCGAGCTCTCGCAGCGCAGTGAGATTGGCCGGCGAGAAGTAGTGCTGGAGCGCGCGCTCTGCCTGCTTCGGGACGTAAACCTTGCCTTCCTTGAGGCGCTGGATGAGATCTTCGGGGGTCAAGTCGACGAGCTCGATCGCATCGGCACGATCGAAAATGGCATCAGGAACGATCTCGCGAACGCGCACGCGCGTGATCTGCGCAACGACATCGTTGAGGCTCTCGATGTGCTGGATGTTGACCGTGGTGTAGACGTCGATACCCGCGTCGAGCAGCTCCTCGACGTCCTGATAGCGCTTCGGATGACGGCTCCCCGGGACATTGGTGTGCGCGAGCTCGTCGACGAGAACCAAGCTCGGACGACGATCAAGCGCGGCGTCGATATCGAACTCATCGAGCGCGCGACCTGCATACACCGTCAGCTTGCGCGGCAGCACCTCCAGCCCGCTGATCAGCGCTTCGGTCTCCTCGCGACCGTGCGTCTCGACCACACCGACGACGACGTCCACGCCTTCCTTCTGCTTTGCGTGGGCCGCGGTCAGCATCTCGTAGGTCTTGCCGACGCCCGGCGCGGCCCCGACGAAGATCTTCAGCCGCCCGGAGCGGCCTTTCTCCTCGCGTTGAGCCTCCGCCAGCAAAGCGTCCGGCGAAGGTCGCTGCTCAGAGTCGCTCTGTTGATCGGCCATGGTGCATCAGGCCTGCCACTTCATGGGCTATTCGCTCGCCGTTCGGTCGAGAGCCATGTTGAGTGCCAGAACATTAACACGGGGCTCACCGAGAAAGCCAAGGAAGTGGCTCTCGATATGCTGGCCGACCAGCGCCCGCACGCGCACCTCGGGCAAATTGCGCGCCTTGGCCACGCGCGGCGCCTGGAAGTAGGCTGCCTCCGGCGAAATGTGAGGATCCAGACCGCCGCCCGACGTCGTCACCAGGTCGACCGGCACCTTGGCATCGGGATTCTCCGCCTTGAGCCTATAGACATCCGCTTTGACACGGTCGATCAGCGCCTTGTTCGTCGGCCCAAGGTTAGAGCCCGACGAGTTCGCCGCATTGTAGGGCTGCGGCACGGTCTTGCTCGCGTCGGCCGGGTCCGGGCCGAGCGTGGCCGAAGGGCGGCCGTGAAAGTAGCGGTCGCTGGCGAACTGCTGGCCGATCAGAGCGGAGCCGATGACCTTGCCATCTCTCTCGATCAGGCTGCCATTCGCCTGCCAGGGGAACAATGTCTGGGCGATACCGGTCATGGCCAACGGGTAGGCGAGGCCCGTGATCAGCATGAGCCCCACGAAAACGACAATCGCCGGACGAAGCTCTTTCAACATGGTGCTTCTCCTCAGACGAGATGCAGGGTCGTGACGACCACGTCGATCGCCTTGATGCCAACGAACGGGATGAGGATCCCGCCGAGGCCGTAGATCAGCAAATTGCGCCGCAGCAGCGGACCGGCGCCGATCGGGCGGAAAGCAACACCCTTCAGTGCCAGCGGGATCAACGCAATGATGATCAGCGCGTTGAAGATGATGGCCGACAGGATCGCACTCTGCGGCGTCGTCAGGTTCATGATGTTGAGCGCCTGAAGCTGCGGATAGAACACCACGAACATTGCGGGGATGATGGCGAAGTACTTCGCGACGTCGTTGGCGATCGAGAAGGTAGTGAGCGCGCCGCGCGTCATCAGGAGCTGCTTGCCGATCTCGACCACCTCGATCAGCTTGGTCGGGTTGGAATCCAGGTCGATCATGTTGCCGGCCTCGCGGGCCGCCTGCGTGCCGGTGTTCATGGCGACGCCGACATCGGCCTGCGCAAGAGCGGGGGCATCGTTCGTGCCGTCGCCACACATGGCGACCAGCTTTCCCTTTTCCTGCTCGGCACGAATGAGCCTGAGCTTGTCTTCGGGCGTGGCCTGGGCGAGGAAGTCGTCGACCCCGGCCTCCGCCGCGATCGCCGCCGCCGTCGTAGGGTTGTCGCCGGTGATCATGATCGTGCGAATGCCCATCCGCCTCAGCTCGGCGAAGCGCTCGCGGATCCCACCCTTGACGATATCCTTGAGGTGGATGATGCCGAGCAAGCGGCCATCGCGCGCGACGGCAAGCGGCGTGCCGCCGGATTTGGCGACATCGTCGGCCATAGCGCGAATCTCGCGCGCGGTCTCGGCGCTGACCAGAGGCTTGGTGGCGACCTGGACGTCCCCATGCCCGCGCCCCGATCCGCCATTGAGATAGCCGAGGATCGCGTCGACGGCGCCCTTACGGATCGAGGTCGTGCCGAGCACGACGCCGCTCATCCGCGTCTGCGCTGAGAATGGTATGAACCGCGCGCTGAGCTCGCTCACGTCGCGCCCGCGGATACCGTACTTCTCCTTGGCCAGCACGACGATGGAGCGCCCTTCCGGCGTCTCATCGGCGAGCGAGGCAAGCTGCGCCGCATCGGCAAGATCCTGCTCGCTCACGCCGCGCAGAGGCTTGAACTCGGTCGCCTGACGATTGCCGAGCGTAATCGTGCCGGTCTTGTCGAGCAGCAGCGTATCGACGTCGCCAGCAGCCTCGACAGCCCGGCCCGACATGGCAAGCACGTTGAACCGGACGAGACGATCCATGCCGGCAATGCCGATGGCCGAGAGCAGTGCGCCGATGGTGGTCGGAATGAGCGTCACGAACAAAGCCGCCAGCACGACTAGCGAGACAGTGCCGCCGGCATAGTTCACGTAGCTCGGAATGGTGGCAGTGGCGATGACGAAAATGATCGTCAAACCGACCAGAAGAATGTTCAGCGCGATCTCGTTGGGCGTCTTCTGACGCTCGGCTCCCTCGACGAGCCTGATCATCCGATCGAGAAACGTCGATCCGGGCGCCGCCGTGATGCGCACGACAATCCAATCCGAGAGCACCTGCGTGCCACCCGTGACGGCCGAGCGGTCGCCGCCGGACTCGCGAATGACGGGAGCCGACTCGCCGGTGATCGCGGCCTCGTTGACCGAAGCCACACCTTCGATCACCTCGCCGTCCGACGGAATGAGGTCGCCGGCTTCAACGAGCACGATGTCACCAACTTCGAGGTCGGTGCCCGAAACCAGCTCGTACTGCCGCTTGCTTTCATTCCGCAGTCGCTTGGCCTGCGTCTCCGTGCGCTGGCGGCGCAGCGTATCGGCCTGCGCCTTGCCGCGCCCTTCAGCCACGGCTTCTGCGAAGTTCGCGAACAGCAGCGTGAACCAGAGCCACAGGACGATCTGGAACGTGAAGCCGACATTCTGGCCGCCGATCACCAGGTCCCGGATCAGGACGATGGCGGTCAGAATCGAGACGACCTCGAGCACGAACATCACCGGGTTCCGTATCTGCACCCGAGGATCGAGCTTGACGAAGGCCGATCGGATCGCCGGCAGGATGATCCGCGCATCGAGGAGAGCCGTGGTGGGGGTCGCCTTACGGAGCATGGTGGAGGTCTGCATGCAGTGACTCCGAGTGGTTCTCTCAGAATGCCGTCCCGGCGCGCATGGCCAGATGCTCGACGATGGGGCCGAGCGCGAGGGCTGGGAAGAAGGTGAGGCCGCCGACGATCAGGATCACGCCGACGACGAGGCCGACGAACAGAGCGCCGGTGGTCGGGAAGGTTCCCGAGGAGGGCGGCACACTTTTCTTTGCCGCCAGAGATCCGGCGATCGCCAGCGCCGGAACAATCATCAGGAAGCGGCCGACCAGCATGGCGATGGCACCGGTCGTGTTGTACCAGAGCGTGTTGCCGGTGAGGCCGGCGAAAGCCGATCCGTTGTTGGCGGTCTGCGAGGTATAGGCATAGAGCACCTCGGAGAAGCCGTGCGGTCCGGGATTGGCCATCGAGGCGGCGGCCGAGGGAATGACGACAGCAGCCGCCGTCCAGCCGAGATACATCAGCGGCAGGATCAGGATGGCGAGCATGGCCATCTTCACCTCTTTGGCTTCGATCTTTTTGCCGACGTACTCCGGCGTGCGCCCGACCATCAGGCCGGCGACGAAAATGGCGATGACGACGAACAGCAGCATCCCGTAGAGGCCGGCGCCGACACCGCCGACGATGACCTCGCCGAGCTGCATATTGATGAGCGGGATCATGCCGCCGAGGGCCGTGAAGCTGTCGTGCATGGCATTGACGGCGCCACACGACGCTGCCGTCGTCACAACCGCAAAGAGCGCGGAGGCGACGATGCCGAAGCGGACCTCCTTGCCCTCCATGTTGCCGCCAGTGAGACCAAGCGCCGAAAAGGCATCATTGCCGTGCGCTTCCGCCCAGTAGGCGACGGTGACGCCGGCGATGAACAGCACGCCCATGACGGCGAGGATCGCCCAGCCCTGGCGCTGGTTGCCGACCATGCGGCCGAACACGTTGGTGAGCGCAGCGCCGATAGCGAAAATGGACAGCATCTGCACGAAGTTCGACAATGCGGTCGGGTTCTCGAACGGATGGGCCGCATTGGCATTGAAGAAGCCGCCGCCGTTGGTGCCGAGCATCTTTATTGCGATCTGCGAGGCCGCAGGCCCGACGGCGATGGTCTGCGTGGCCCCCTCGAGGGTCGCTGCATCGACATATGCACCGAGCGTCTGCGGAACGCCCTGCCAGACCAAGAACAGCGTGAGGACTATGCAGATCGGCAGCAGGACGTAGAGCGTACAGCGGGTCAGGTCGACCCAGAAATTGCCGACCGTCGCCGCCGACACACGCGAGAAGCCGCGGATGAGCGCGACCGCCAGCACGATCCCTGTCGCCGCCGAGGCGAAATTCTGCACGGTCATTCCGAGCATCTGCGAGAGATAGGACATCGTCGTCTCGCCACCGTAGTTCTGCCAGTTGGTATTGGTGACGAAGCTCACGGCGGTGTTGAAGGCGAGATCGGGCGCCACGGCCGACTGGCCCGCCGGATTGAGCGGCAGGCCGGCCTGAAGGCGCAGCAGCACGTAAAGGCTGAGAAAGCCGATTGCATTGAAGAGCAGCATGGCGATGCCATAGGTGAGCCAATGCTGTTCGCGCTTGGCGTCGATGCCGGCCAGTGCGTAAAGGCCGGTCTCGAGCGGCCGCAGGACGGGCGACAGGAAGGTTCTCTCACCAGTGAAGACGCGCGTCATGTAGCCGCCGAGCGGTTTCGCGAGCGCAACGACGAGAGCGCAAAAGGCGACGATCTGAATCCAGCCGACGATGGTCATGCGTGGTACCTCGCTCAGAACCGCTCGGGACGCAGCAGCGCATAGACGAGGTAGAGCAGCACCGCCGCGGTCACGGCACCGCCGAGAATGTATTCGACGAGCATGGGACCTCCTTACAGATGATCGCAGGCGTAGGCATAAGCGATGGCGACGGCGAAGAAGCCGATGCCACCAACCAGAAAGATCACGTCCAGCATGGGTTGCTCCTTGCGATCCGTGCGCAAAGGATGCCGGCTGACGAGAGCCGCGAAGCGCACGGTCTTGGTCTGAAGATCAGGGCCAATACACCGATGCCGGCACATACTTGTGCGGGACGGCATATGAAATCGAGAGGGAGCGGCGGGGCGATCGCATAGGAACTATATATGAGGGCCACCGCCCAGCTTCTTTAGGCAAGCGCGCGCCCCCAAAAGCGGCCATCTCCTGACGCCATGTGTGAAGGACGGTCGGCGGCGAGCGCCTTTTCTTCGAGTGTTGCCGCACGCGCGCGGAATACGGTCGCAGCCGATCGTGCGCCTACACCTATATTTCTTATTTATGCGAAAGCCGCTCCGCCCCCCTCGATTTCCTATACGGCGAGGTCGATCCTTTCCGGATCCAAAGATCCACGACAGGAGGCGGAACATGTACAGGCGCACACTGTCAGCGACCCCGCAGGCCGCAACCTTCCAGAATACGCGTGACGCAACAGACGGTCGTCCAACCGAGCTCCGTCTGTACGCGCAGGGCGACATCCTCATCGAACGTATCGATGCTGCCCTCCCGATCGATGGAATCGTTGGCCGATCAGAACGAGGCGAGTCCGTGATCGTCGCCGAGGGCGAAGCCACCGGACATCATCACCGCCTCGTCGGGTCCATTCTCATGTATCGCGACGATGCTCTCGCGAGAGACGTCCCGGGCGGCCTGTATGTGACGCACGTGCGCGTTGAAAGCCCGACAGCGCGTCTCGAGCATGAAGAGCACGCAACCATCACGCTTCCAGCGGGCACATACCGCATCCGGCGGCAACGGCAACTAGAGCCTCTGGACGCCGCTCTTCAAGATCGGGCCGGATTCGTCGAGGACTAAGAGCTCATGTCGGCTCCTGATCCGCTCGCAGGTCTGAAAGACTACTTCAATAGTTGGGCTATCAGGCATCTTTCCTGCGAGCCTGCCGACCGGTCAGCGGCAGAGGAAAGCATTCACCGCGCCTATCGCGCTGCCAATCTCGCACCACCCGACACGATCGTGTGGTGCGGCGGCCCCGTCGAAATCGCGGCGCAGTTGGCCTCGGCATCGGCCGATGCCGTGATCGGGGCCAACGTCAGGAACGAGCTCCACTTCGATCTGCAGCAGAAGATCATCCTGCTGTCCGAGATCTATCGCAACGAGATCCCGATTGCCGAGAGGCAGTTGGCCAATCTCTCGCGCGCAAGCACGGCGACCAACGAGTACGAGAAGTGCAGACAGGCAGCCGCGGATATCAATGAGCGCGTAGACAACGCCGTGAGCGAAGCCCTCTCACAACTGGGCGTACGCGTCCGTCACGTCCTGCTAAGACTGCGCGGGCAATCGCGGCTCTTGCCCAGGTGGAGCTTCGACGAGATCGCCATTGGCCCGAGTCAGCTCACATCGCTGGCCATCTATGAATATCTCCACGACGTCCTGCCGCGGAAAGATGTGACGGGCTCCCTGCATGGTCTCTGGCGTATCGGCGCGTCGGCCGGCTGGATCGTTCCGCATAAGCGCGTGTGCTGGATCGCGGAGCGCCCGAACCTGTTGCGCCTCGATGCCACGGGTCACCTGCATGGTCCGGACGGACCCGCACTACGCTATCGCGACGGTTGGTCCACCTATGCCTGGCGAGGCGTGCCGATTCCCGCCTGGCTGATTGAGGAGCCCGAGCGGATCACGCGATCGGCCATTGCCTCCACCCTGGATCCCGCCCTGCGCAACTGCATGATCGACATCATGACGCCGGAACGCTTCGTGAAGAGCGGTGTGCCGTCGCGTGTCCACGAAGATGAGTGCGGCGTTCTCTGGCGCAAGCGGTGGGGATATCCCACCTCCCTCACCGGTGCCTGGGCGGCTGTCGAGGTGAGGAACGGAACTGCCGAGCCCGACGGCACCCACAAAACATATTTTCTGCGTGTACCATCTCAGATGCGCACAGCTCGGGAAGCCGTCGCCTGGACGTATGGACTGACGGCTGAGGAGTACGCCCGTTTGGGCAAACGGACCTGAGCAGGGGCGGCATCGAACGAGCGGCATGGCAAATTGCGCCTAGCTGTATCCGTGCCGCGGAAAGAACCCTAAACGTCGGATTTGCCTGCGCACATCCGTAATCTGCGTCGCACCTGCGAGTGGGTGTCCAGCCGTGACCCAATCGTGACCCAGCAGGCGTGCCGAAAAAATCAGGGCATGGCCTAACTACTTGATTTTTAATGGTCGGAGCGGAGAGATTCGAACTCTCGACCCCCAGTCCCCCAGTTTGATGAGCGTTGCAAAAATCTGACACTTCCTGAGAAGCTATGAGAGACATTTCATATTATAAATCAATCCATTGACTCCATTTTCCTTCCTCAGCTAGCATCAGAAAATCTCATCTAGCTCCCACTTTTTGCGTCCCATATGCGTCCCAATTAATCCGTCTACGAACCAATTGGCCGCGTATTAGCTCAAGGGCCTAGTAGGATGGCAAAGAAGGCAAATCACGTTCTGCCATTGAACGATAAGGCTGCGCTCGCTGCAAAGGCGATCGATAAGAAGCGAACCGAGTATCAAATCGCGACTGAACGCGGTCTGAAACTCATCGTTCGCGAGTCGGGAGTCGGGACATACGTCCTTCGCTATGAAATCGAGGTCGGCGCAAAGCGCATACACCGCAAGCTCGCGATCGGACGCCGCGACGCTATCACCGTCTACAAGGCCAGTGACATCGCTGACGAAAAACGCCGCGAGATCGCTGACGGCATCGATCCGGTCGCGGTCGCCGAAGAGCGGTTGACGGCCATCACGTTCAAGGAGCTTGCCGAAGATCGCTTCAATCGCGACCCGGATCTAGCTGACAGCTCAAAGAAACTCTATCGCGAGGCACTCGAGGCAGACGTCTATTCCGCGATCGGCAATCTCCCGGCTGATGAGGTCACACCAGCACAGATCGTCCCCATACTCGACAAGATTGAGAACCGCGGCTCGTTGGTCCAAGCGGATCGGACCAAATCAGCGATCAGCGGCGTGTTCGCTTGGGGACGCAAACGGCATGCCATGACGGCGAACCCGACCGCAGGTCTGGGAAAGCGATCTTCAAGTGTGGAGCGAGATCGCGTACTCAGCGACAAAGAAATGAGTGCTTTCTGGCGCGCCACCAAATCCAAAAAGGCGTGGCTGTCGAAGCGCATGCGGCTAATCCTGCAACTCGCAATACTCACTGGGCAGCGCCGCACGGAGGTCGCAGGCGCTCGCCTTTCAGAGCTGGAGCTTGACGGTAAGACGCCCATTTGGACCCTAGCAGGGCACACTCGCCGCTCCGGGCGAGTTGTGCGGGGACGCACTAAGAATCGCAAGGCGCAGGTCGTGCCACTATCGAAACAGGCGGTCACGCTTTTCAGGGAAGCGGTCGCCCTGGCGGGCAAATCGCCATTCGTTTTCCCTGCCGCCCCCAAGAAAGGGGATCCGGAAGGGAAGACGCGTCTCCCACACATTCACGGCGAAAGCGTGAGCAAGGCCGTGCGCCGCCTCAGAGCTGACTTCGAGATCGATGACGTAACGATCCACGATATGCGAACGGCGATCTCAACCTGGCTTGGCGATCAAGGGGTACGGCCGGACGTCATCGACCGTATTCTCAACCACAAGCCGAAGAGCATAACCCGGCGCCACTATAACTTCGCGCTCATGGACAAATTTGTCCGCTCTGCGATGCAGTTATGGGCCGACCACGTCCATCGCATCTCCGGGGAGAGTTCACCCACCATCCGGAAGAGCCTTCTTGCCAGGGCACGAATTCGCTCCGTTCCGCGGCGCATTCGGCGGAAGGAGTTGGCTGTGCCAGCAGAAGCCGAACAAGAGCAAACCATACAAACGCACAATCTACCTCAAATGGAGACCCTGTCACTGTGACACCGGCGAACGAAGGAGCGAAAGATGTTGAGGCACTGGCAATTGCTTTTGTGTTTGATTGGCCTCGGCTCCACCAATGAAATGGCACTAAACTACTGATTTAGTTGATGTTTAAAGCGTTCCCCAAAACGCCTACCCCACATTTTACCCCACAAAAATTTTGCGCAAGCATGAGCCTGCGGGAGCACGTATGAGCACGTTGCGAGGACGTCTCGCACCTCCGGTCGAAGTTCAGGCATAGCCGTCCCAATCCCGGGTCAGATCCCCGTGTCGACGTTTATGAACTGGAGGAGGCACTGCTCACGCCCTCGCGCAACGCAGATGGTTTTGGCTCAGGGTGCGGTGACGTCGGCGCCCCCGAGCCTCTGGAACTTCCGTGTGTCAGCTAGACGCGCATTGTGCCCACGGATGCGCTCCAGAGTTTCGTTGATGGCGTAGAAGCTACGGCCTGGTACGTCGCCGACGATCGCGGACAGGAGGTCCAGCATTCTCTCAGGTGAGGACGAGTATAGGATATCTGGCGCTTTCGAAATTGAGTAGACGCTCGTGTGTCTCCGCGGATCCTCTGGGCGAATGAACGGCACAATCACGTCAGCAGCTTCGGGGAAGGCCGCTCCCGTCGCGCGAAGGATTTGCACAAGCTTGAAAGTTAAAGAAGGGGACTGCAGCTCGACATCGAGCGGCCAGATGCTTTGGAACACCGGTCCCACGGTATGCCGCCACTGCTCAATCTTCTGATCGGCTTCGGCCTTCTCCATCTGCCGAGCGAGGCGATGGGCGACGATGCGCATGCCTCGTGCGCCAGCATGGCGCAAGGAAGCGCGCGCTTCGGTGGCGTTGATGGGATAGTTTGTCTCGCCTGACTGGTTCGCGAGCATCATCGCGACGAGCCAATCGGCAAACGTCTCGATGTCATTTTCCTCCATGTCACTCCTACCGAACAGTTGGAGGAACGGCTCTTTCACGAGCGACACGAGCTCCGGAGAGCCGATGCTCGTGGAATACTTTCGCGACGACCATGCGGCGCGTGCGTCGGGAGAAGACCAGTCGAAGAGGGGGAGGATGTTCTCGGTCGTCCACCTGGGTGCGCGGTCAAAGAGGAACGGTACGTCCGCCGCAAGGCGCACACGTGCCAGGTCCCCAAACTGGCCTTCGGCGCAGATGAGTTTCTCGAATCTGGCCTGCATCTCCTCTGACATCTCCCCGCCGTCGTCGGTCCGCGTCAGCTTCTTGAGAAGTATTTCTGCAAGCCGCCCGCTTGGCGCATTGAGAGCCTCAGTGAACTGATCCGGCATCTTCAACCTCGTTCACGCTTCTGCGTGCGCACACTGCGATTTTGTCCCACAGGGCCCAGAGGAGGGCATCGTCGAGAATGTCGATTGTGCTGCTGAGCCACCAGGACGCTGCCGACGCAATCTCAACAAATGAAGCATCAGGAATACCAAGAAGCAGCCGGGCAATGGCGTCGGCATCCTCAGGTGCTTCAATTTTGCGAGTCGCCCCCAGGAAATTAGTCCAAGCCGACACTGGCCACAGCTCTTGGGTCGCTTGAGCTTCGAGAGCGCGGCGCGCTCGACGAGGATCATTCTCGCAGATCACCGGCCAAGGATCGTTTCCGATACGGTCAGCCTCGGCGGCCTTCTGCGCTGCGGCAACAAGGAGTTCGTCGGGGACATTTTCCAATCCTTTCGCATCACCGGCGACCCAATCAGCGCCTCCACTCCACACATGAAAGCCTGCCTGTTCGGAAGGGCGAGGCTCCCAGTCGGGCCAACGCTTTCTCAGCTCAATCAGCAGTTCTCTGGACGCATCAGTGAGCTCGAGCCCTGCCCGTTCAAGGTCGCCCAGGAGATCGAAGCGACAGCGATCCACGAAGCGAGCGGTGCTGCTGCCCTCCCGAAACGCCTCCGCGGGCGGCCCCTCGGCGACGCGCCTCTCGATGGCCTCTCGTTGCTTGGTGTCTAGATCGGGCCATCGCTGGCGCAGCAGCCGGTGAATCTCTACCGAGGCGCTTGTAAGAAATAGTTCGCTCTGCGGGAGCTCGGCGAGGATCTTCGTCACCGCTGAGGCCGAGACAATTGGGTTCGCGGCGGCAAAGAGTGCCAGACGCCTGCCGAGACGGAACGCGCTTTGTCGCCAGAACTCATAGATACGAAGCGCACGACTTACGTCCTTGCTCGCCAGCCGGCTCCAGATCTCGGCCATGACGCGCACAATCGGCTGAAAACCACCATGATGCGCATTCTGGTGGTGTGCTGCGATGGAAGGTACATCGCTATCGGAGGTGCTGTACCCTCGATCGCTCTCGACGCCCGCGTCAACGGCGTTTGCGAGCGCCGCATTGACGGAAACAGTAAGGTATTCCAGCAACTTCTCGTCGACTTCTGCCTGGGCATCGACCGGCCAAGTGGAGAGGACTTCCTGCTCGTCCAATCCGTCCTCGACCTCAAATTCGATGGACATGAGGTCGGTGGGCGCCTTCGGCGACTTAGGAGGTTCTTGGCGCCACGCGAAGTATCTGCTGATTTTTAGTTTTGGCCTTAGCGCCCGGGCGAGCCTCTCCATGATCTCCGGAGAGCGATCTCCCTTTCTGATGCGCGGCTCGATATCGAACCATTCACTGGTCAACGTGTCGCTTCGCGCGCCGCGCATGTATTGAACGATGAGGCGCCAGGATTGGGCAAGCACCGGCGGCAGCGTATCGGATTGCCGATTCAATCGGGATTCCAATACTTCGGCTGTGTCCGCGTTGAAGAAATGAATACTGGCGGCAACATCGCGCACGCTGTCCGGATCGAAGAAGTTTTTCTCGATCCACGGGGCGAGTTGCGTGTTCGGCTGAAGAAGCTTCACCTCGGAAAGCCATGGAAGCCACGCTATCGAAGGGTTGATCTCCGTGAGCGTCGCCGTGAGGTCGCCTCGCGCCAGCAAGAAACGAAGCTGCTCGCGCTCGAACTCCGACGCATCAACGGGCGTCCGCCTCTTTCCGGGATCTCGGCCAGTCATGCCCCCTCACTTGCCGAAGGTGCAGGCGGCCCTGTCAGAATGGCTTTCACTCGGCGGCGACCGTACTCTGCCGGCTTGAGCGCATAACGCGCCCATTCGTGGAGCGTTGAATATAAGGCATCGTAGTCCGCGAATTCGATCGGCTTGATTCCCTTGGCCTTCCAAATAGAAGCAGACTCGTCTCTCCGCTTATCGATCGCGTAGATATCTTTGAGATCACGGAAGCGATCCCGGTTTGCGTCCAATGTCTCAAGCAGCAGGCGTAGAGCCGCATCCTCGGCCTTGTAGCCGACCAGAACCAGCGTGTTCTGTCGCATCCGATCCTCGATATATCGTGACGCCCAGCCATCGCGAAGATAGGCGTCGCCGAAGTCGGCGCTGGTCAAAACCAGATCCGTGTGGGCAAGGGACAGTTCGCTGTCCGGGAGTCGGCCATGCAGGTGCATGACACCGAAGTCATTGTCACTACCAGGGCTCGGAAGAGCCTTTCCCGCGTGGCTTGGCGCATCGACCAACCCACCATCTCGCGCGGCGCGTTCGAAGAGCGTATCGAAGTTGGTGGTCAATAGCCTCGGCCGACCGTCATGGTCGCGGGACAGCTGTAGCAGAGCGAGATGGTCGGCTGTGTTGACAACCGTTCTGGCTGCTAGGATTTGTGCGGTTGCCGCCCGAACACGCGATGGCGACTTCGGGAACAGTGTTCGCTTCTCTAGGGAGCGCAGTGCGCGGTCGAACTCGTTGCGCTCGTAGGCAATGCGCTCGGCCGGCTCATTCTGATACGACTCGCCGAGCTCAGCGTAAATGCGATCGGTCAGCGTCTGGAACGAGGGCATGTCAGCGAGGCGCATAGATGCGCCGGCCCCGCACAAGAACACTGCATCCCCATCACTAACCGTACGAATGAGGTCGTCGGGAATATCGGAACCGTTCTCTATGAAGCGCATGAGGGACGACCAGAGGAGTGCTCACGGTGCAGGCCGACGGCGAACAAGGGCGGTGAATCGTTGAAAGACGATATGCGCAAGATTAGGGACACAAGGCTTTTCTAGACAAGGGATCGTGCAGCGCAATTCACGGCACAATGGAACTGAACTAGTTTAAGCCTCCTGGGCACCTCAGGGCCTTCGCGGCGGAGTTCCTACAAGGGAACCCGTCTTCTGAGATCGAAAAGCGGCGGTTCATCACATGATCTCAAAGGGTACGCTGCGATCAAGTCGATGGCCAAGCGGCTCGAGGATGGCCGGTTCCGCTGGCCCGCCATCCAGGATGGCGTAATGCGCTTGTCGCCAGGGCGGAGGATGCGAGCGTCGTCGCCCCGGCAGTGAAGCCAGCTCGAAAGATGTCTTCGAGCTAATGCGCTTGCGAACTTCGCGATATCGAGCGCGTACGCGTGTAGTCTACGCACCGATTGATATAACGGTGAAGCTGCCTGCTCCGGAAGAGAGATGCAACCTACTCGCTCCGTCAAGATCGCCTCGATTTGGTTGCGTCACGACAGCTCGCGCTTTGGAAGCGTGATCTCCCCCCATGCACTCACCTCCGTCAATCGCATCGCAGATCCTGAACTGACGAACATCTCGCGTTCGTCTCTACGTACGGACTGGGGCTGGAGGTACTGAGCTGCATGATTGACGCTATTCACATTACGCCGGTGCAGTCTCGAGTTCCAACAACCTCTTACTGATCTGCTGCGCAGCGTCAGCCAGCGAGGTAGCGATTAAAATAGCGCGATCGTCGGACACTTCAGGCGTTAGCGCGACAACGTTAATAAAATGCCTAGCATCAGGTGCATTGTCAAAGATTGGGCAGGCGATCGAAGTAATTCCGCGCCGATAGATACCGGCATCGATCGCCCAGCCGCGACGCTTGGTTTCCTCTAGGCTGGCAAGCCAGTCCTTGAGCTTGGGGCGCGTTTGCCAGCGGATGAACTTGAAACGCTGGCGCAGCTCCTCTTGTGAGAAGCCTCCGAAAGCCGCGGCGCAGCGGCCCGTGGCGCCCGCAAAGAGCTCAACGCGAAATCCGACGGGCGTATCGAGATAGACGTCGTTCGTTGCGGCCGATGCGCCTGCCAGAACAACGACGGCGTCATTGCCGTCGCTCTTGCTCGCGACAAATCGCAATCGATGCGTAGCGGCAAGATGTTCCAGATGAGGCTGCGCGAGCGCAGTGAAGACATCCTTCTGCGCATGACGCCGCGCCAGTGCGACAACGCCGATGCCAATCTCGTAGCGCTTCGTATTGGCATGAAATTCTACAAGTCCAGTAAGGGCCAGCTCGCGCAGAATATGGAGACAGCTGCTCGGGATGAGGCCCAGCTCGCGTGCGATCTCACTGAGGGCCACCGGACCTTTGGCGCCGGCCAGGAAGAACAAAATGTCTGACGCTTTCTTGACTGCAGGGACTTGCCGAATGCGCATTCACGCTCTCCTGAATATTGTCTATAGACAATAGATAGCTCATATTGACAAAATCGACAAGTCGAGCATCATGCGCGGGAGCCTTGAGCTCCAACCGATAAAGCGCTCGTGGGAAGGAACGCACTGTGAAGGCCATGGCTCTATCCATTGGGGCGCTGAGGACAGCGCTTGAGCACGGGTCCATCCCTGCGCTGCTCATGTGCCTGGTCCAGCTGACGCGCGATCTTAAATGGCTATCGCCTCGGTACGCGCCCAAGCGTGACATCCGGTTGTTTGCCGACGACAGCGGTGGCCTCAGTGACGAGGTTCAAGCTGAGGTGCGCGCCGCGATGATCGACCTGATCGAGGACCTCCGCGTAGGTCGGCGTATTGTCGACGGAACGATCGACGCAGAGCTGTTTGGGCGCATGCTTTCGATCTGCGTGGGCGAAAACGTGCCCCGCGAGTACGTTCCGATGATCATTGAGCAGTTCGCCCTGCAGACGCCTGATGCGTCGGTCAAGCGCGTTGATCCTGCCAAGGTCGACCATCATCTGGTTGTCATTGTCGGAGCGGGTCTATCCGGAATCTGCGCGGCCATCGCTCTTTCGCGGCTCGGCATCCCATATCGCCTGTTCGAGAAGAACGCGGACGTTGGCGGCACCTGGTTCGAAAACGTCTATCCCGAGGCCGGTGTCGATACGCCGAACCACTTCTACTCCTACGACTTTGCGCCCAACTACAAATGGGCGCACTACTTCTCGAAGCGCAACGAGGTGCTCGACTATATCCATGATACGGCCGACAGGTTCGCGATACGCGCCTCGTGCGAGCTGGAGAAAACCGTTTCCGCAATGGAGTGGGATGAAGCGACTGCGAAGTGGCACGTCGAGGTGGAATGCAAGGATGGTACGCGAGAGACAGTTCGCGCGAACGCGGTCATCGCGGCCGTTGGACAGCTCAATCAGCCAAAAGTACCCAAGATCCCCGGTCTTGAGACATTTCCGGGGCCGTGCTTTCACACTGCGCGGTGGCGAACGGATGTCGATCTTACCGGCAAGCGCGTGGGCATCGTCGGAACTGGCGCTAGCGCCATGCAACTCTTGCGAACTGTTGCCCGCCAAGCGAAAAATGTGACGATCTTCCAGCGATCACCTCAGTGGGTCCGCCCGACAGCCGACTACCATCGCCGGGTCAATCCAGGCACGATCTGGCTCTTCGAGAACGTACCTTACTATTACCAATGGTACCGTTTCGGACTGTTCTGGCGCTTCGCGGACGGCCTTCTGCCGTCCCTCTATCGCGATCCCGACTGGCCGGAGCCCATGCGGTCGGTCAACAGGTCGAACGACCGCCACCGTCAGCAGATGACCGAGTACCTTCTGAACGAACTCGAGGGACGCCCGGATCTCATCGCGAAGTCGCTGCCGGACTACCCGCCGTATGGGAAGCGCATACTGGTCGACAACGACTGGTACAAATCTCTCCGCCGCGACAATGTCGAACTGATCGACACATCCCTCAAGGCCATCGAGGAGTCTGATGTCATCGATGATTCCGGCGGGCGACACACGCTCGATGTGCTCGTGCTCGCAACGGGCTTCGAAGCGCAGCGGCTGCTCAGCCCAATGGAAATCAGGGGACGCCACGGCTCGACGATCCGTGACGTGTGGGGCGAAGACAATCCGACCGCATATCTTGGAATGACCGTGCCCGGCTTTCCAAACTTCTTCTGTCTCTACGGACCGAACACGAATCTGGGCCACGGCGGAAGCGCCATATTCCAGGCGGAGTGTCAGGCTCGTTACATCGCGTCCTGTCTTGTCGAAATGATCGACGGCGACATCGACGGCATCGACGTTCGGGACGAGGTTCATGCCGATTACAACCGACGCTTAGACGCCGAGCACGACAAGCTCGTCTGGACGCACCCCGGCATGCGCAACTGGTACCGCAACAGCGCAGGCCGTGTGTTCTCCGTGATGCCGTGGCGTCATGTCGACTACTGGCACATGACGCGGACCCCCGATCTTCTCGAATATCACCTGCGAACCAGCAAGGGCTGGACCTGATGCTGATTTGGTTGGCCAACACGAGGCAACAAGCGTGAAGCTCAGCTATCCCAATTTCTCACCGCGTTTCGCCGAGGCCGATTGGACTGTGCCGAGGCTCCTCGAACGGCAGGCCGCGCGCATACCGGAGCGGCCATTCCTGCAATGGACGGACGACGAGGCGCCGCTGTCGTTCGCTGAAGTCAATCGCAGGGCAAACCGACTGGCTCATGGGTTGAGCAGGGCTGGAGTGGCCAAGGGTGATCGCGTCGTACTGCTCCTGCCGAACTCGCTCGAGTATGTTCTGCTGTGGTTTGCGGCGAACAAAATCGGCGCCGTCGAGGTCGCCATCAACCCGTCGTATCGCGATCGATTCCTGCGGCATCAGCTTGAGACGAGCGGCGGGAACACGATCGTCGTCACCCACGACATGCTTGAGGAGATCGAGGCGGATCTCGGTGAATATCAAACGCTGAAGCGCTTGATCGTGATCGGCGCACCGGGAGCCAGGAGCAAACGGTCGCTGCAGCAGGGTGCCGAGGTCTTTGCTTTTGAGCAGATCGAGGTCGACGACGAACGCAATCCTGAATGCGAGATTCTACCGCAAGATACCGCCGCCATTCTCTTCACGTCGGGAACCACTGGCCCCTCGAAGGGCGTGCTCATGACGCACGCGCAGCTCTATCTCTTCGGAGAGCTCAGCGCGCAGCTCGTTCGAATGACCGAGGACGACGTCTATCTTACCAGCTTTCCATTCTATCATGCCAATGCCCAGTTCCTCACGATTTATCCCTCGCTCATCTACGGCATTCGCTGCGTTCTCTATGAGAAGTTCTCGGCCGGCCAGTGGCTGCAGCGTCTGATCAATACCGGTGCGACGATCGTAAACTCGGTTGGCGTGACATTGCCCTTCGTCATGGCGCAACCGCCAAGCCCTCGGGACAAAGCGCACCGGCTGCGCTGCATTTTTGCCGCGCCCACACCTCACGACATGCTCGCAGCCTTTCGCGAACGCTTTGGCGAGATCGAGATTGTTGAAGGTTACGGGCAGACGGAGATCTGCCTC
Organism: Hyphomicrobium sp. CS1BSMeth3; assembly: GCF_900117415.1. Taxonomy (GTDB): domain Bacteria; phylum Pseudomonadota; class Alphaproteobacteria; order Rhizobiales; family Hyphomicrobiaceae. The sequence goes on along the minus strand of NZ_FPEI01000005.1, from coordinate 1,108,910 downwards.
CCTCTGCTGTCGCCCTATGGGATCAAGCGTCCAAAGGGTGCCTGCGGTGTGGCTGTGCAGCAGTGGTTCGATCTCCAGATCGTCGATCCTGCAACGGACGCGCCGGTAGCGAATGGCGAAGTTGGAGAACTCGTCGTCCGTGCGCGAACTCCTTGGACGTTGAATCAAGGGTACGTGAGCATGCCGGAGCGCAGCCTGGAAGCCTTCCGGAACTTTTGGTTTCACACCGGAGACGGCTTCCGAAAGGATGATTCGGGGTGGTTCTACTTCTCGGATCGCATCAAAGACGCAATCCGCCGTCGCGGCGAAAACATCTCCTCGTTCGAGATCGAAGAGCCGATCCGAGAGCACCCCGCGGTCGAAGATGTGGCGATCGTCGGCGTCCCGTCCGACTTCGAAGGGGGAGAGGACGAAGTCAAAGCGTGCATCGTCTTGCGGCCCGGCAGTTCGTTTTCTCCGCAAGCCTTCGTCGAATGGTGCCGTAGCCACCTGCCGCGATTTGCCGTCCCGCGTTACGTGCAGCTCTACAGTGATTTTCCGAGAACGCCTTCACAGCGCGTGCAGAAGCATCTGCTAAGGCGTCGCACCGACCGTACCGACGAGTGGGATGCTCAGACCCAGGCATTTGGCCATTCGCGCACAAGCGCAACCAATACAGCTTCGGCTTCCGCAAATGCATCCAGTTCAAGAGATGAGTTCGGCACTTCCTCCGCCGCATCGTTACTGTCGGTCGGACCGGCAAGCGCTAGTCGTAAGCCGCCCTGCTGAGGAGATGATGCGCGACGGCCCTGGACTTTCGGAGAGTATCATGAACACGAGCAACGCGCCGGTCACCACAATAGACGGAGGCACCCACGCGCAGTTCGCGACCGGAATGCGGTGTGCATCGGCTCTGACGATCCAGGGGGCCTGCAAGACATACAAGCGGCCGAACGGGCCACAGTTCCTCGCGCTCACACCTGTTGACGCGGAGGTTCGCGAAGGTGAGTTCGTCAGTCTGGTCGGTCCGAGCGGCTGCGGAAAGACGACGCTTCTAAAGATGTGTAGCGGCCTCATGTCGCTCTCCGGCGGCAAGATCGTGCACGGCCGAACGGGGCAGAAGGTGCAGCCGGGAAGCTACGGATTTGTGTTCCAGGTTCCGGCTCTGCTGCCATGGTTGACCGTCTTCAACAATGTTCTGCTGCCGGCGCGTATTCTCGGACTGCCAATCAAGGAGGCGAAGGATCGAGCTGCATTGCTGCTCGATATGGTCGGGTTGGGCAATGCGCATCAAAAGCGCCCCAGCGAGTTGTCCGGTGGCATGCAGCAGCGCGTCTCGCTTGCGCGGGCCCTTCTGCACGATCCCGATCTTCTCTTCATGGATGAGCCCTTCGGTGCCCTTGATGCCATGACGCGCGCTGACCTCAATATGGAGCTTCAGCGACTTCACATGTCGCAGGGGAAGACAGTGCTCTTCGTCACGCACGACATCGAAGAGGCCACGCTGCTGTCGGATCGCATCCTCGTCATGTCGGCCAATCCGGGGCGGATAGTGGCCGATATCCCAGTCAAGCTGCCACGCCCGAGAGGGCTGGCTGCGAAGAAGGATCCGCAATTCTACGCCGTGGTCGAGCGCATCCATCAGCTGCTCGACAAAAGGACGGTCGGGAGGCTAGTGCCATGACAACAGTATCCGTCGATGAGAAGTCGTTGCCGGCTGCGGACAAGAACCATAGCGGCCTTGCGTTCCGGATCGAGCCCGTTGTTTCAGTGGCCTTGGCAGCCGCGCTCGTTGGCTTCCTGGAGTACGCCACGCGCGCCGGCTGGATCAGCGATATTGTCCTACCGCGACCGAGCCGTGTGGCTTGGGTGCTTGTTGACGGCTTCTCCACCGGGTTCTTTCAGCAACACATCATCTCGACCTTGAGCTCGCTCGCTCTCGGCTTCGTCTGTGCATTCCTTGCTGCCGTTGTTGTGGCAAGCGTTCTGACGAGTAGCCAGTTCCTGGAGCGCGTGTTTCTGCCGTTCATCGTGGCGTTCCAGAGCCTGCCAAAAGTGGCCATCGCGCCGCTTATCGTGTTGTGGCTCGGCTTCGGTGATCTCTCGAAGGTCACGATCGTCGCAATCGTCTGCTTCTTTCCGATCATGGTGAATACCATGCAGGGGCTTCGTGTCCGCGACCGGGATCACTACGATCTCTTCCGCTCGCTCGGCGCCAAGCCGCACCAGATGTTCTTTCGCATGCGGCTCCCTCATGCCGTGCCTTTCATATCCGCCGGCGCCCAGATCGGCGTGATCTTCGCACTCATTGGCGCGGTGGTAGCCGAGTTTCTTGGAGCGAACAGCGGGCTTGGCTTTGCTCTTATACAGGCTAAGGCGCAATTCGACGTTCCCGGTGTCTATGCCTGCCTCGTGCTTCTCATGGCAGTCGGCCTGCTTCTGCATTTCATCACGTCGCTGGTGGAGCGGAGAATCTCGTTCTGGCTGCACGACCAATCCCGCATCCAGATCTAAATCAAGGCATCGGGATCAGACCCAGACTTCAGAAAAAACATCAGGAGGAAACAATGAAAATATCTACCAACCCGCTATGCGCATTGTTAGTGGGCACGGCCCTGCTTCTGACGAGCGCGGACGCCTTCTCTCAAGCAACCTCGCCGGAAAAATCACTGACCATAGGGTATCCGACGGCAACGATGCCTGCATCGACCGCCTACTACAGCTCGGTCCCGCTCAAGCTTTTCGTTGACCCGGACAAGCTGAATGTCCGCGTCGTACGCATGCAGGGCGCGAGTGTCGTTGTGCAGGCGCTCGAGACAGGCAAGATCGACGTTGCGATGCCCGCCACGGCCGCAACACTCGCGTATCTCGACAAGGTACCGAATGCGGACATCGTCGGTTTCTACACCTTCATCAACGGATTTCAGAGCTTCCCTGCGGTCAAGCCCGAGAGCCGAATCAAGACGCTGCGCGAGCTCGAAGGCATGACGATCGGAGTTCAGGGCCTGGAGAACTCGCAGGTACCGCTTACGCGGGCGCTCGTGGGTATGACCGGTGGCGACGGTTCAAAAGTCAACTTCGTCGCGGTTGGTGACGGTCCAGAGGCGGCCTACGCGCTGAAGTCGGGACGCGTGGAGGTTCTGGCATTGTTTGATGGACTCTACGGACAGGTCGAGGCCGCGGGCGTTCCTATTCGCTTCCTTACGAGCCCGGAGGTATCTCGCGAGCGCGTCGGCCTTACCGGGGCTGTGATCACAAAAAAAACGCTGTTTGCGCAAAAGCGCGAGCTTTTCGTTCATCTGTCCAGCGCGTTCGCAAAGGCCACCCTCTTCACGCTTGAAAATCCGGAGGCCGCCATTCGCATTCACTGGGAGATGTTTCCGGAGACGCGCCAGCGCGGCGTATCTGAAGAAGAGGCCCTGCGGACGGCAGCCGCCAGCCTGAAGGCGCGCCTATTGAATGTCTACGACGTCGATGGTCAGTTCGGCCTTTCCACGGAGCAACAGATCAAGGGCTATATCGATCTTCTGCGCCGAGGCGGCGTGGTCAAAGGATCGTCTGAGGAGGTGACATTCTGGGATCCAAGTGTGCTCAAGGAAGCAAACAGCTTCGATCGTGAGCAGATCCGGCAGATGGCGCGGAACTGGGGCAAGAAGTGACCGCTCAATCGAGAGCAACGAGTCTGGGAGATTATAGATGAAGCTCTGGTATCAGGTCGTTTCCTCGGAAACAAAGATGAGTCACATGATCAAGGCGATCCAATCGCTTTGTGACAGAGCAGTCGAGCCCGGCACTACCGTCGAGGTGCGTGGAACGACACATGGGGCGCTCGGGGATCAGTATCGCCTGTTCTGGCACTACGATGTCAGGGAGGTGCTCGACAATGCGCTGAAGATCCGCAAGTCCGGCGGCTACGATGCGTTCCTCGTGGGCAATTCCCTGGATCCTGGCATTGTGGAACTGCGGGAACTTCTCGATATCCCCGTGCTTACCTTCATGGAGGTAGGATGCCACGTCGCGTGCATGATGGGCGAACGCTTCGGTCTGATCTCCCTCAATGAGCGGATGATCCCGCGCTATCGCGAGATCGTCGTCGGCTATGGCCTGCGGCACAGGCTGGCGGCCATCGAGGCCGTCGAGGTGAACAACATCAGGTCTCTTGATGCGATTTTCGCCGACAGAGATGCCGGCGCGCAGTTGGTTGAGGAGACGCTCAGGGCATCTCGCCGCGCGATCGCCCAGGGATCGGAAGTCATCATCGCCACCGGCCCGCTGACAGCCCTGCTCGGCCAGCATGGCGTCAACGAGATCGATGGAGTGCCGCTGCTGGACGTGCAGTCCTATCTGGCGAAGATGGGTGAGGTCATGGTGAAGATGAAGAAGCTGACGGGCGTGCATGTGAGCAGACGGATGCTCTACGAAGCGCCATCAGAGGCAATGTTCAAGGAAGTGGCGAAGGTACGCGGCATCCCGACGTGAGGATCGTGTGAGAAGCACCGTGCTCCTGGCTGGAAATTGGTCCCGCCCAGGGGCGCGGTCTGAACAGGCAGCGGACTGCGATGGGCATCTCCGACGGACTGATCGAGTTTGCGCTCGCGACAACTTACGCCGATGTGGCCCCGCCGATGCGGGAGCGCGCCCGATCGGCGCTTCTCGATACGTTAGGAACCATGATCGCGGGCCGGCACGACCCCGATGTCTTGCGGGCTTCGAGCCTGGTTGCCGACTGGTCCACCAAAGCGGACGCCCGCCTCGTCACCACGGGCCGCAAGACGGCCTTACCTTTTGCCGCACAGATCAACGCCATTGCAGCGCGCGCACTCGATCTCGATGATGTGCACGAAGACAACACCTGCCACGTCAGCGCGAGTCTCGTTCCTTCAGCACTGGCCATCGCCGAGGCGCGGGCGCCGGTGTCCGGCAAGGCATTGCTGACTGCGCTCGCCGTCGGCATGGAAATTGTGTGTCGCCTCTCGGCAGCGCCACGCATTTCCTACGGACAGACCGGAAGCTCCCGCACCTACCAGTGCCCGTACTATGCGACAGCTCTTATGGCAGCGAAGCTGTTCGGGCTTTCGCGAGACGAGGCGCGGCATGCCCTCGGCATCGCTCACGCGCGCGCTGGCGGCAATCAGCACGGCCTGGTTGCGGGTGCCTCGACGGTCAAGATCATGCAGGGAATTGCCGCCGAGGGCGGGATAATTGCCGCGCTTATGGCTGGGGCCGGATTGTCCGGGGCGCCAGATACTTTCGAAGGAAAATTCGGCTACTTCGAGTTCTTTCATCGAGGCCAATACGAGCCTTCCGCGCTCGAAGACGCCCTCGGCGAGATCTGGCAGGCGTTGGATGCCAGCATCAAGCCGCTCTATCCCTGCTGCCGCTTCACGCATGGATTTGCCGAGGCGCTATCGGACTGCTTGGGGCGGAACACTGTCGGTTCGGCCGAGATCGCCGGAATTCGCGCAACGGTCGACAATGAAGACATCCATGCGCTGATCACGCTGCCTCATGATCGCAAGCGCAGGCCTCGGGCGTCCGCCGATGCCCAATACAGCCTTCCTTTCATCCTTGCTTCCGTGGCGGTTTCCAGAAAGCTCGATCAGGACACCATCGACGCGGCGAATTTCGACGCACCAGAGATCCTTTCCATGATCGATCGAGTGGAGGTGATCCTTGAGCCTCGGATGCCCACGCCGGGAAAGCCTCGCTTTCCGATGCCCGGAAAGGTCGAGATCCTCACCACCGACGGCCGCCGGATTGAGGGGTGTGTGGAATATCCCAAGGGCCATCCCCGCAATCCTCTTACGATGGACGAAGTCACCGCCAAGTTCCGGGCGTGCGCCGAGCCACAGATCGGACGAGAGTCTTGCGACCGAATCGTCGCGTTCGTCGGCGCACTGGAGCATCAGAACGACGTCAGTGAGCTCATGGAGCTGTCGTGTCCGATATCCGCGTCCGAAGTCGAGTTTCGCACCGGTTCGGCGGTATTCCGCGGCACTACGCCGGCATGAACTTAAACTGAGCGTGCCGCGCGGGGATTTCACGATGAACAGTGATGCCTACATCGTCCAGCTCGACAGGGACTTCTCGACGGGAGATCTCGCATGGCTGGCCAAGCACACAGAGGTGGCCATTGATCCCGAGCTGCCGGTTGTCGATACGCATCACCATATCTGGACGAACCCTTTGACGTCGTATCGCGCGGACGATGTCGTCGCAGATGCCAACGCCGGGCACCGCATCGTTGCGACCGTGTTCGTCGATTCGGGTGTCGGCTACCGGACTAGCGGCCCCAGGCAGTTGAGGCCGGTCGGCGAAACGGAGTTTGCTGCATCCGTCGCCGAGAATCACCACGCCTCGAGCCATGGTGGATTGCAGTTGTGTGCTGCTATCGTGTCGCATGCCAATCTTGCGAACGGCGCTGCTGTCGAGGAGGTCCTTCTCGCTCACATTGCGGCAGGTGGCGGGCGCTTTCGCGGCATTCGACATCTGCTTGCCTGTGACCCACACGTGCAGGTCCGTGTCGGGTCACTCGCCGTTCCTGGTGACCAGTTCCAGAACCCCGCCTTTCGCGAGGGCTTTGCCCGTCTCGGGAAGCTGCGGCTAAGCTTCGATGCATGGGTTCTCCATTCGCAGCTGCCGGCGTTTACCGAGTTCGCCCGATCCTTTCCCGACACGAGCATTGTCTTGAACCACTGCGGTTGTCCATTGGGCGTAGGCCCTTACGCCGGCAAACGCGACGAAGTCTTCAAGATCTGGCGTGAGGGCATTCGGGCAGTAGCCGCGGAGGCGAATGTCACAGTGAAGCTCGGTGGCTTAGGCATGCATCTGCTAGGCTTCGACTTCGACAAACGCGCCGATCCCCCATCATCCGATACCCTTGCCTCGGCATGGCGCCCTTACGTCGATACATGCATTGAAGCGTTTGGAACTCAGCGGGCGATGTTCGAGAGCAATTTTCCGGTCGATCGAAGGTCCTGCAGCTATACGGTGCTTTGGAACGCGTTCAAGAAACTGACCACCGGAGCGTCCGCTGACGAGCGCGTGGACCTCTTCAGCGCCACGGCCTGCCGGATATATGACCTCACACCGGCCTGGTCCCAATCGTGACTTCTTGATCGGTGGTAGACCCTCGAAATCGAGAGCAATGTGCAATGACCGAGCATGCCGTCATCATTGATGCCATCAGAACGCCCATGGGACGCGGCAAATCCGGCGGCGCCTTGTCGTCCGTCCATGCCGTCGAATTGCTTGCGGGGCTTCTATCGAAGATCGTGCGCCGAAACTCGCTCGATCCCGGCATCGTCGATGACGTGATCGTTGGCTGCGTCAGCCAAGCGAGCGAGCAATCGGCCACGCCGGGCCGAATGGCGCTGCTCGCTGCCGACTTTCCAGTCCATGTTCCTTCAACAACGATCGATCGCAAATGCGGATCTAGCCAGCAGGCGATCCATTTTGCAGCCCAGGCAATTATGGCGGGCGTGCAAGAGGTGGTTATCGCCGGCGGTGTGGAATCGATGAGCCGCGTGCCCATGGGCAGCGCCCGCATGGGCGGGGATCCGTTTGGCCCGTCTGTAACGGCTCGATTCGCTCCCGGCTTGGTGCCGCAGGGAGTTTCGGCTGAACTTGTCGCTAGCCGATGGGGCATCAGCCGGGCAGAGCTCGATAATTATGCGCTGCGTTCACACAGACTTGCAGCCAACGCGCGCGATCTTGGCCAATTCGACAACGAGATTGCTTCTGTCACGACGCCCGACGGAACGATCGTGGCGGACGAGACTATCCGCTCGGCGACATCTGCCGAGGGCCTGGCCGAACTGAAAGCGTCCTTCCGAAATGACGCCATGACCGCGCGCTTTCCGGAGATCGACTGGTGCGTGACTGCAGGAAACTCATCTCAAATCACAGACGGCGCCTCTGTATTGCTCGTCACTAGTGAGCGCGCTGCCGCCAGACTCGGTCTGCGGCCGCGTGCCCGATTTGTCGCGTTTGACGTCTGCGGTGACGACCCGCTTCTGATGCTGACGGCACCGATTCCGGCGACTCGCCGCGTGTTAGCACGAAGCGGCCTTGCGGTAGATAAAATCGCCCACTTTGAGGTCAACGAGGCATTTGCCTGCGTCCCACTGGCTTGGCAGAAAGAGATTGGTGTGGATACAGAGCGCCTCAATCCGCGCGGCGGTGCAATCGCACTCGGCCATCCATTGGGTGCATCGGGTGCTCGGCTCATGACGACCATGCTCAACGCTCTCGAGCAGACCGGAGGTCGTTATGGTCTCATGACCATGTGCGAGGCGGGTGGGATGGCCAACGCAACAATCATAGAGCGGCTCCACTAACCTTGGCCCGTCATCATCGCCGGTCTCGCCCACCAGTGACCCGGCGTCGCCGTGCTGATAAGCGTCAGCTGACAGCTGCGGTGACGCGGACTTGCTCAATGCCGCATCGCCATGCCGGTTACTGTCCCTACTCACGTGCGTAAGGACGCCAAGGCACATGAGCTCAGAGGTGATCGCGGTTGTGGCGCGGCGGTGGCTTCGGCCGCCAGAGGCGAAGGTGAAAATTCTCGACTAGTTGCTGCGACCGGACGCGTCGGTTGCTGCGATCTGCGACCGTGCACAAGGTCAACAGATTGAGCACCGCCAAGGAGAGGCGCTGGAGCGGATCGGCGCGCTGTTCGACGTCGAGCACGCCATCGCCGGCAAGCCGCCGGACGAGCGCCGCGCGGTGAGGATCACCCAGGCCAAACCCAGGCTCGACAGGCTGGCGGACTGTTTCGAGGCACGGCTGAAGCTGATCCCCAGCAAGACGCCTGCCTTGATCAACTTACGAACCTGATGATGGCTGACCCCGAGCTTCGCGGCCGCGTCGCGCATCGTCAACCATTCACCGTTCTTCTTGGCGGAGCGATAGCCGTGGATGCCGTTGACCCGCCGCACCGACCCGACACGGTGCCGACAGGTCATCAGCCAATCCTGCGGGATCGGGAAGGACGTTGCCGGTATCGGATATGCTCATGGCGTCGAGCCTCTGCCGGCGCGCCTCGACACGCCGAAGCGCCTTCTCCCAAGCCTTTTCCAGTTGCGCTGCGATGAGTCGATTGGCAGCGGCTCGCCAAAGCAGCTTGCAAGGGCTGATCGTCAAGGCCTTCTTGTCCCCCCGCAAGACACGCCCTGCATCAAACTGTCGTTGGGCAAGACACATTCAAGGCCTGTCCCAATACGCGAGCGTAGGTCAAGCGCGAACTTCTTCTATTGCTCCGAAGTGGCACAAACCTTGCCATGCAGGGCGATAACGGACGATCGGCCTCGATCAACTGGCCGACAAACACGAGGGAGCGAAGCGATAGATGGAACTCGGCCTTCAGCAAATCAGCCGACTGTTGTTGTTCATCGCAGGGCTCGCGTGTGTCGCCATGCTGGCTCTCATAAACTTCGACGTCCTGTTGAAGTACACTGCGAACCAACCGATACCCGGCACGTTAGAGTGCGTCGCATTCTACTTCATGCCGCTTATCGTATTCTGCTCTTTTGCACATGTGCAGCAGCACCGCCACAATATCGAAATCAGCCTCTTTACCGATCTCTTACCGCGGAGAATTGCGGCAATTATCGAGAACGCTGCTCGCGTGCTGTCTCTCGCTTATCTAGCCGTGTTTGCGTGGGCCGCCTCCTTGTCAGCCATGCACGCGACTTCGGTAGGCGAAACGACAGGAATTGTGCACTACGAGTTGCCGGTGTGGCCATCGCGATGGTGTGTGCCTCTAGCGATCGCAGTGACGTTCCTCTGGATCCTCTATCAGCTTGGAAAAGAATTGTCTCAAACTCGTGGTGTCGGCAAATGACACCGCTTGCCATTGGCTTTTGGGGCCTCGGTGGCCTTATCGTCCTCATTGCTATGCGTGTCCCAGTGGGGGTTGCGCTCGGCTCTGTTGCGCTCCTGGGAATTGCAGCAATTCGCGGGCCATACGCCGCGATTAGTGCAGTGGGCAATCTTCCATATGAGTTCGTCGCACATTGGTCGCTCTCAGCGGTTCCGATGTTTCTTCTTATGGGTTCGATTGCCTATCACACTGGGCTGACAGGATCTCTCTATGACGCGGCGCGCGTCTGGTTAAGTCGGCTTCCTGGCGGCCTCGCGGTCGCAACCAATTTCGCGAGCGCGGCTTTCGCATGTGTTTCGGGATCGAGCATGGCGACGGCAGCCGCGATGGGTAGGTTGGCGATCCCTGAAATGCTAAAGTCCCGATATGATCCAGGCCTGGCCACGGCCGTGGTTGCTGTGAGTGGCACGCTGGGGTCACTAATTCCACCCAGCATTCTTATGGTCATCTACGGTATCTTTACGGAGCAGCCCATCAACCGCCTGCTTATCGCAGGTATCTTGCCGGGCGTACTAACTGCAGTAGTTTACGCTGCTGTTATCATTGGTCGATGCATCCACAATCCGTCATTGGCACCCGCAATTGATGAGAAAGTGGATTGGCGCCTACGGCTGGCTGCCCTGAAGAGTGTCTGGCCGACGCCTGTGCTGGTGATATTTATTGTTGGCAGCCTGTACTCGGGTCTGGCCACCGCGACCGAAGCGGCTGCAATCGGTGCTTTTGCTGCTTGCGTGATTGCGTTCGCGCAAGGGCGCCTGACGTGGACGAACTTCAAGGACAGCATAAAGGAGACAGCGACGAGCACTGGCACCATTTTCTTTGTGGCTATCGGTGCGATTCTCCTGACCCGTTTTCTTGCGCTGAGTGGCGTCCCAAAGTACTTGGCCGATGCTATCGTGGCCTGGGGCTTAAACGAGACAACCGTTCTTATTGGCGCTTCGCTGCTCTACCTCTTCCTCGGAATGTTTCTCGATCCGCTTGGGCTGATGCTGGTCACGCTGCCAGTGCTGCTGCCGTTGTTCAAATCTTTGAACATGGATCTGATCTGGATCGGCGTCCTGGTCATCAAGTATCTCGAAATAGGGCTGCTAACGCCGCCCGTCGGATTGAATGCGTACGTCGTCAGCGGAGTCGTCGGAGACAAAGTACCTCTGATGACAATTTTCAGAGGCCTGCTCTGGTTCATCGCAGCAGAAGTATTCATCGTCGTCATATTGATCAAGTATCCGCAAATCAGTCTCTTTTTGCCTGACCTCATGGTCCCCTAACAAAGTAGCTGGAGGAAACCCTAAGATGGCTCAGAATTTGAAACTACCGATCACCCTCTCGATCGCGGCAGCGCTCCTATCGGGTCTCGCTTCGGTCGATGCTGGTGCCCAGTCAAACTTGGCATATACGAACTACTTACCGCCAAGTCATGCGACGAACCGCTATGCCTTGCAGCCGATGTTCGCGGCCCTGGAGCAGGAAACGAAGGGTAGCCTCAAGATCACCCTGCATCCTGGCGGCGCTTTGGTGGCCGGCAAAGGCACCCTCTCGGCTGTTCGCGATGGATTGGCAGACGGGGGCTTCATTGTCTCCCTCTATGCGCAGAATGAGATCCCACTGAATACCGCTCTCTCTGACCTTGCATTCCTTGCTCGCGATCCCCTTTCCGTAATGGGTGCCATTAACGAGACTGTCTTGTTGCGCTGCCCGGATTGTCTGGCTGAGTACAAGAAATACAAGATCATGTATTTCGGCGCTTACTCCACAACGCCGTATAAGTTGATGTGCCGAAAGCCGGTGCCGTCCCTTGCCGACGTAAAGTCTCTCAAGCTGCGTGCCCCGGGCAATGTCTATGGCCGATGGGCGATACGTATGGGCGGCGTCCCAGTCAACATCGAGAATGCGGAAGCGTACGAGGCCCTCCAACGAGGCCAGATCGATTGCGTTCTCGGTGCGCTCTCATGGCTCGAGACGCTTTCGCTTTGGGATACTGCCAAGTACGTCGTCGATGTCCCTCAGGGTGCGTACTTCGGAGGTGCGTTTCTCAACTTGAACAGCGATAGCTGGACGCGACTTTCCGCGGCTGACAAGGGCACGTTCCTTAAGCTTATGCCGACCTACCTGGCGAAGCTTGCCGTAGGCTACGTTACGGACGACGCTGATGTACTCGGGCGTTCCAAGGCCAAGGGCGTAACGCTGTCGACGCCCGACAAGGCTTTTGTCGATCTCCTCGCGGCGCATAAAGCCGATGAGATCAAAGAAGCCACGGCAATGGCTAAGCGGAGGGGAGCTAAGAATCCCGAGGCTGCTATCCAGGCTTTCCTTGATGCTCTCAAGAAGTGGGAGGGTATCGTCGACGAAATCGGCGCGGACGAAAAGAAGTTCGAAGCCGCGCTTCGTCGTGAGATATACGACAAGACCAAGTTCTGAGCTCGAAGCACGTACAGCAAATAGGTCAGCATCCGATGGGCGATGTACTTCTGGAGATTCGGCATGGCGTAGCGGAGATCGCGCTTAACCGCCCCGAGAAACTCAATGCGCTTTCCTCATCGATGCGCAAACTGCTTGGCCAATGTATCGAGACCGTTGCTGCCGATCCAGCCGTGCGCCTTGTTCTGTTGCGGGGTGAAGGTCGGGCATTCTGCTCAGGAGCCGATCTCGACACGATCCCGGAAAGCCCTCTCGCTTGGCGGGATCGCGTCCTCCTGGCACAACGACAGCATACGGCTTTGATGCGCATGGGTAAGGTAGTTGTCGCCGCAGTCCAAGGCGCCGCCTTCGGTGGCGGCGCCTCCCTCGCTCTAGCGGCCGATATCCTCGTGCTATCGGAAAATGCGCGTTTGGGGTTCCCGTTTGTAAAGCTCGGTGTGATCCCGGACGGAGGGGCCACATTTCTACTGCAGGCTAAGGTAGGGCCAGCGATCGCACAGGATCTCCTTTTAAGCGGTGGATCTCTCGATGCCAACGAAGCACGGTCGCTGGGGCTCACACGTCGCGTAGTTCCAGAAGATCAGTTGCTTCAAACAAGCCGAGAGCTGGCGCTCTCGTTGAGTGAACTCCCATCAGAGGCTCTGATGCTGACCAAAGCTGTGTGTCATCAATGCTGGGCGACAAATATGGAGGCAGCGTTTGCACACGAGGCAGACGCTTTCGGCCTGGTAACGGCAACGGACGGGCACAAAATAGCCATTGAAAGAGTTCGATCGAAGGTGCCCGGGCAAAAGTGAGAAGCTTTGCCCGACTATCTCAGGTCCAGAAGAGGTCACCCACAAATGAACTTCGAGCCGTCCGAAGAACAGAAACTTCTACGACACTCAGTTGCCGCTTTCATCAAGCAACATTGCTCTCGAACTGAGGTGCGCCGATGGGATGAGGAGGGCACTTTCCCGGAGGAACTGTACGCAGCCATGGTTGATGCTGGATACATCGCTATGGTAGTGCCCGAGGCATACGGGGGCGTCGGCGCGCGCATCTCCGATATAGCCATCGTACTGGAAGAGATTGCGCGCCCAAGTGTCGATTTTGCGACGCGCCTCGCACTCATCAGTTGGGGCTCTATGATCTTATCGGAATTCGCAAGCGATGAGATGAAGGGCGAGATTCTACCCCGAGTCCTAAAAGGAACCGTCAAACTGTCTTTCAGCCTGACTGAGCCAGGATCGGGCTCAGATGCCGCATCGCTTCAGACCCGCGCAGCAAAGCTAAACGGTGATTGGGTGTTAAATGGCCAGAAGCTTTATGCGAGTGGCGCGCATGCCAAGGACAATATGATCATTGTGGCCGCGCGCACTGGAACTGACGGGCCCAAACACGCCGGCATCTCCCTTTTCCTGGTCCCCAATGGAACTCCAGGCGTGACCGTGCGACGCTTGAACATTATCGGCCGGCGTATACTCGGTCTGTGCGAGGTCTATTTTGATGATGTGCGTATTCCCAATGCTGGCTTAGTTGGCAACGTGAATGAGGGCTGGCAGTACATCGTTCGCCATCTTGAGCGTGAGCGCATCATGCTCGCTGCCAACTACCTAGGCAGCGCCTCGAGTGCCGTTGAAGACGCCACCGCCTATGCTCGCGAGCGAGCTCAGTTCGGCAGACCAATCAGTAAGTTTCAGGCGATCGCCCATATGCTGGCGGACATGGCCACAGATCTCGAAGCTGGTCGATGGATGACGGCGTTGGCCGCGTGGCGCTACGACGCACGTCTGCCGTGCGTGCGCGAGGCCTGCATGGCAAAGCTGTTCGTTTCCGAGATGCTCAACCGAGTAACGACGCAAGGCATGCAGATTCTCGGAGGCGCGGCCTATACGTATGACCACGATATGCAGCGCTACTGGCGAGACGGCCGCAATGCCACCATAGGCGGCGGGACGTCACAGATTCAGCGGGAACTCATCGCCCGCGAACTGGGGCTCTAGCCCAATTACTACGTCTGCCTGCGCTGTGCGCTACGCACCGTCGCGTTGCTTTGCCACCATCGCGCGGCGCGCCGGAGCGTAAGCCGCAAAGCCCGTGACTGCAAAAAGCGCGGCCGTCACATCGTAGTGATAGGCGAGCCCGCCACGCTCGACGCGTTCGATCGGCCCGTCCGGGTAGCCTAGCCCCAAACGGCAGGTGAGGTCCATGTCCTTGGAGGTGGCCAAGCCTTCATCCAAGAAGCGCAGCGCAGCGTTGTACTTCGGGCGCACGAGTCGATCGATGATGCGGCCTGCTTGATCGGATGCCACCACTACTACAAAGCCTGATGCCTCAAAGACAGCCCTCGCAGCTGCGATGGCGTCGGGCCTAGTGTTGGGTTGGCGGACGAGTTCAACCAATTGAGTTGGCGCATCACCACCATTCCGATAGCGCGCGAACCCTAGCACATTGGAACCCTCTTCGCCGACGCGCTCACCAGTGTGCACTCCGAGGCACTCCAGGCCGAGCTCTATAAGAATGGCTCCCTTCGTATCGTCCGTCTCAAGCGGCACGCCGAGATAGATAACGACCTCGCCATCACTCGCAGCGGCAGCCAGAAAGGCATCGCCTTGTGGAAACGATCGGCTCTCACCTTGCTGACGGATCGAATAGCGCATCCTAAGCTCCGAACATCTTGCCCGAGTTGTAGGTAAAGAATCCACGACCGGTCTTACGCCCCAAAAGACCTGCTGCCACCATACGCCGAAGCAGCGGCGGTGCTGCGGCTCGCGGATCGAGCGTGATGGGATAGAACGCCTCGCAGAGCCGCACTTGCGTATCGAGGCCTACGAGGTCAACCAGCTCTAGAGGCCCCATTTTATAGCCGAGCCCGGTCTTGATAGCCTTGTCTATGTCTTCGGGCGAGGCCACGCCCGCTTCGACTGCCCGGATGCAGTCGTTGTTGAAGGGCACCAGTAGCGCATTGAGAATGAAGCCGGGTTTGTCCTGCGTCTTAACTGGTAGCTGCCCCGCCTTCTCGCACCACAACCAAGCTGCTTCGAGCGTTGCGGCGGACGTCTTGATACCAGGCGACACCTCAATCAGCTTCATCATCTGAGCCGGCAAACAGAAATGGAGGCCGATAACACGATCGTCACGACCAGATCCGCCGGCGATCTCGGTTATGGACAGGGTCGAGGTGTTTGATGCGAATATCGTACTATCTGGGCATATCGCGTTGAGCTTTTTGAACAACGCACGCTTGACAGAGAGCTCCTCAAATACCGCCTCGATGACGAGGTCGGCAACGCCGAGATCGTCGAGCGCCGTTGTTCGCGACAGTCTGCTCATAGCGGCGTCTTTGTCGGCACCGGTCATCTTGCCGCGCTCGACCGACTTTGTAAGAAAGCCTTCAGTCTGCTTCAGAGTGCGGTCGAGACCCTCAATGGCGACGTCGTGGCAAATGGTCCTGAAGCCAGCGCGCGCGGCAACGATTGCGATGCCTGCGCCCATCGTTCCCCCGGCGCCGCAAACGGCTACAGTCGCGATCGGCTTGCTCATTTCTCTACGAAGCTCCGCCCAATGAGCTGGCGATGCACTTGATTGGTGCCCTCCCAGATCTGCGTAATCTTGGCGTCGCGCATCAGGCGCTCCACGCGATAGTCGCGGATATAGCCGTAGCCGCCATGCATCTGTACCGCCTCCGTCGTCATGCGCATGGCGAGATCGGAAGCTCTTAGCTTCGCGATGGACGCTTCAACGCCGAAATCATCTGATCCTCCGTCGACGAGATCAGCTACATGGTCGAGCCAGGCCTCGCACAGTGCGAGCTCGCTGGCCAAATCAGCCAGCAGGAACTGATTGGCCTGAAACTCCGCGATGCGCCGACCGGATTGCCGACGCGTGTTCATGTATCCCGTCATGTCCTTAAATGCAGCCACGGCGATTCCAAGCGCGTGCGCCGCAATACTTGGTCGCGATCTATTGAGCGAGGCCAACAAGATCGCAAGACCGTCGCCAGGCGCGCCCAGCAAATTTGCACGTGGGACACGTGCGCTATCGAAATTAAGCGGCGTGGTGGCAGAAGCTCGCAGGCCCATCTTGTCCTCCGGACGTCCCGCCGAAAAGCCGATCGTATCCTTCTCAACGATCAACGCCGATATGGCGCGACGCGGGTCATCGATCTCGCTCCACTTGCCGAATACAAGGAGAAGGTCAGCGGCGTTGCCACTAGTGATGAAGATCTTGCCTCCTTCAACCACGATATGGTCGCCGTCCGGTATGAACCGCGTCCTCATCCCTGTCGCATCGGAACCCGCATTAGGCTCGGTGATTGCAAGTGAGCCCAATCCGCCGTCGGCGATCCGTGGCAGCAATCGCTGCTTCTGTTCCTCGGTGCCGAAATCGATGAGTGGCTTCATGCCGTGGAAATTGGTGGCGTAGATGATGCCGCTGGATGCACAAGCCTCAGAGATTATCTTCACCACTGCGAGATAGAGCTTATAGCGCACCGGGTTTCCTCCGTAGGTCTCCGGCACGAATATGCTATTCAACCCTAGTCCATTGAGCGCCTCAACGCTCTTCCATGGAAACTCGCCACTCTTGTCGTAGGCGGCTGCGTTGGGGGCCACCACATCGTTCACCACCGCCTGGACAGCGTCGAGGATCGCCTGCTCCTCAGGCTCCCATGCTCGCTTCCGCTCGAGCTGACTGAATATCTTCACGCTTCTCCCCTCATTCTTACGCAAAGCTCGCGATTGGGCAATCCAAGCCGACGCAGACCCGCTCGCTCACATATGGCCAACAAGAGAGGCAGCGGAGCGCCGTGCGGTCATGTCGAAATCCATCAGAGGTGCATGCCCTGACCGCCGTCCATGTAGATGGTCTCGCCAGTGAGAAAGCCTATATCGGACGTGAATAGCGTCCCGACGAGCTTCGCTACCTCGCTCGGTTGGCCGGGACGCTTCACCGGGATACGCTCCTCGATCCAGCGCATTCCAGCTTCCTTGCTGAGAAAATCCGCATTGAGGTTGGTGGCGATATAGCCAGGTGCCACATCCAGCACCCTGATATTGTCCTTGGCCCACTCAACTGCCAGACAGCGCGTGATAGCACCTATTGCAGCCTTGGATGCGCAATAGGCCACACTGCGACCAACACCAAGCTTGTCGAAGAAAGATCCGATGTTGACGATGAGGCCGCCGCCGCCGTTTCTGAGGTGCGAGTACGCTTCGCGAGAAGCGACCACAACAGACGTGGCATTCGTCCGCATCAGATGCTCGAACTCCGCGCCGGAGAGGTTGGCGCTCTTGTGCTCCCGATAGAGGCCCGCATTGTTGACAAGACCTACAATCCTACCGCGCGACGCTACCTCAGCGACTGCGTTCGCAATACTCTCTTCATCCGATACGTCGCAGACAAACCCCTCGCCAGCAACTGTCTCTCCCGAGCGAGAGAGCCCTGCGACCCTGAAGCCCAACGCGTCAAGCTCCGCGGCGATCGCCGCGCCTATGCCGCGCGTAGCGCCGGTCACGATGATGATGCCTTTACTCATCACTAAACCTCGGCTTGCGCTTCTCCTCGAAGGCCGCTGTACCTTCCGCAGCGTCCTTGGTTTGAAATGCGAGCGTCGACAGATCCGCTTCGATCTCTAGGCCTTCATGAATGGGCACGTCCAATGCACGCCTTACGGCACCTCTGGCAAACAGCAAGACCGGCAAGCTGTAGCTCGTGAACTCACTTGCGAATGCCAATCCTGCCTCAAGCGCATCGCCATCCACCAGCCGATGCACAAGGCCAATTTTCTCCGCTTCATCGGCGGCAACCGAGCGACCGGTCATAATGATCTCAAGTGCGCGTGCCTCGCCCACCACTCGGGGTAATCGCTGGGTGCCACCGTATCCGGGGATCAGTCCAAGCTTGATCTCTGGAAGACCCATCTTGGCATTACGCGTGGCAATCCGGAACGTGCACGCCAAGGCCAATTCCAGTCCGCCCCCAAACGCGAACCCGTTGATCACCGCAATTGACGGCATCGACAGCCTGTCCAGCTTCGCGAATACGGCCTGGCCCAGTTCGGCACCGCGCTTTTGTGCCTTCAGATCACGATCTCGCAGTTCCTTGATATCTGCGCCTGCACAAAACGCCTTCGTGCCCGCTCCTGTGACGATGAGAGCGCGCGCGTTAGTCTCGGCAAGCTCGTCGAATACTTCCCCCAGCCGCCTCAGAACGCCAAAAGACAAGGCATTCAACGCCTCAGGTCGGTTGAGCGTAATGACCGCACAGTCGCCACGTTCGGTTAATTCGACAGACATGAATATACCGTCCTACTTAGCCTCGAAGCGCACCAGTACTGGTGCGATCGCACCTCGCTTCACCATCTCGATCAGCTCGCGCTTGAGGATCTTGCCGCTAGCCGTCAGGGGAAACTCGTCGAGGCGCGTAAAGTACTCGGGCATGTCGTACCTGGAGAGGCCTTCGCGCTCTAGATGCCCCAACAGCTCACCCGACGCGATGTTGCCGGTTACGGCAATGCACACCCGTTCGCCAAGCCGCTCGTCTGTCACTGGAAAGCACGCAACACGCTCTACGTCCGCGTGCCGCAGGGCGAGCGCCTCGATATGCGCCGGATAGATATTGTGTCCGCCGCGGATTATGAGGTCTTTCAGACGGCCTTCCACCTTGAGATTGCCGTGCTCATCCAGCGAGCCGAGGTCTCCCGACATGAACCAGCCGTCACGATTGAAACTGTCTTCCGTGGCGGTCTGGTTGTCGAAGTAGCCGAGCATCAGTGCACCGCCGCGACCGCCGATCTCGCCTGTCTCCGACGGCCCCAACGGCCGATCCCTGTCCGCGGGATCGAACAAGCACACCTCATAAGCCGCTCCCCCGCGTCCGCAGGTGGATATGCAGATTTCTGTCTCGTCGTCGGGATGCGTGTACTGGTGTGATGAGCACTCTGTCATGCCGTAGATATTTTGCGGCTTGATGCCTTGCGCCACGAACGCAGCCGCAACGGAAGGCGGAATTGGCGCTCCCGCCATATAAAACACCGAAACTCGGCCCAATCGCTCGAGTCCAGTTGCCTTCTGCTGCGCAAGCACATCCATGGCGTGCGTGGGTACGCCCATCACGTATGTCGCCCCTGTCCGAATGATCCAGTCAAGAGTGCTGACACCATGCGGTGGGTCGTTAGTCACGAAACGGCATCCAGCGACAAGCCATTGCGCGATGCCCACCCACGCAATGTGATGCGAGAGTGGCGAGAGACTTAGCAACACCGTGTCCGGGCCATGTCCCCAGTCACGCACCATATCTCGCGCGTTAGCAAGCAGAGTGTTGTGCGAATGCATGACGCACTTGGGACTTCCGGTCGTTCCGGACGTGAAGGCTAGGTAGACCACGCGATCGGGATCGGCGACGGCTGCACCGAGATTCACTGCTGGACCCGGCAGGCTACCCTCTGCGTAGACAGCCTTCAGCGACGGGACGCCGGCGAGGACAGCATCAAAATCGGCGTGCGCGCGATCAGCACCCCAAGTCGGCTCGGTCAGCAGTGCCCGAGCTCGCAACCTCTCGAGAAGCTGCCCGATCTCGGCACACGTAAATGTCCTATGCAGCGACGGATTGCACGCCAATCCCTCCCGCGCGCAAGCGAGAAACATGACGACGGGCTCGACTCGATTGGACATCCAGATCGCTACGCGGTCACCGCCCGCAATACCTCTGGCTAGAAGATCTGCCGCAACACCATCGACCCATTCGCGCAATTCCTTCCACGTCAGCTTCCGCCGCCCGTCCTGTAGCGCTATTGCCTCCGGTCTCTCCTCAGAGTGACGAGCAAGCAGCCCATAGAAAGTCTCTGCGCGCCACACCCCCTGCTCGTAGTACAGCTGGGCCTGTGTGGGGTGATGCAGCGTGAGGAAAGGACGCACCGCTGAGCTCCCCCGACCTATTTGCCGAACTTGGATGCGTCGGGCTTGCGCTTGCCTGCAAACGCCTTGGAGAGTTCCTTGCTCTCTTCGGTTGTGAGATAGGTCCGCAGTAGCAGGTCGTGAGCCATACGAGATAGCCCTGACACACCGCCATGGCGGGCATTGAACGCCGCCTTCACGGATGCTAGGGCGAAGGCCCCGCGCTCAGCGATCTCAAGTACGAATTCTCGCGTGGCCTCCTTGAGCTGTGCGTCAGGTACGACCTTATTGATCAGACCCATCGCGAGCGCCTCGCGAGCCGAGATCTTCGGATTGCGGAACCAGATCTCCTTCGCGCGCTTCTTACCCACGAGATCTTCCAGATACCACGTGCCATAGCCCGCATCGAACGAGCCCATCATAGGCCCGACCTGGCGGAATACCGCACTTTCCTTGGCGATGGTGCAGTCGCAGAGCATCTGCAGCACGTTACCGCCACCAACAGCAAATCCGTTCACGGATGCGATCACCGGCTTCTGTAACTTCTCGATCGCTTCGTACATGTCCAATGTCGGCAGCGTGCCGGCATAGAGTGTCGTATCCTCCATGCCCTCCTTGCGTCCACCGATGCAAAAGAACTTCTCGCCCGAACCAGTCAGCACGACCACGCGCGTACGCGTTTCGCGGCGAATATCGTTTATACAATCACGCACCTCGTGACACATGACCGCTGTGAACATGTTGCCATCATCGGGGCGATTGAGTGTGATGATGCCAATCGGGCCATCTTCCTCATAGAGAATCGTCTCAAAGGGCATTGAACTCCCCGCTCCATCTCGCGCTCATTCTCTCTCACCCGTCGTTGTCAGCCGCGTGCTGTGGTCAAGCCATTCCGGTAAGACGACTAGCGCACGCTCTCCCATTGCTGGTGTCCGACAACGGCGATTGCTCGCCTCGCCGTCAAAAGGGATGCCCATTCGACCTGAGGAATTGACCGGCCGGCATCAGAAAGATGAAAGAAGAGGCCGCGATCGACTAAGTGCTGATCAGCGGCAGCATCACCTATGCAATTCAGCCGACCTGCCGGGACGCGCACCTCACCAAGCAGCGTGGTGATGTGTGGCTCGGCGAGCGACGTCGCAAGATCAAGCCCGCGAGCGCCTTCAAACGGCCGAGATCTCCCATATGCCGCCTTGCGCAACGGTAGACCAGCGGCGGGCGACTTTGCGTGGCGATCTACTCTTGCGTCATGCTTCATCGAGAACTTTATCCGCCCTGCTATTTCTGACAGCTCCATGGGAGCAAGCACCGTGCCAGAGATGCGGGCGCGATAGCGTGCGCAATGATCCACTCAAACTGTTTCCGTTGCAGGCAGGCGCAGGACAAAGTGTCTGCGGCACGACCACCGACTGGCACGCCTATGCGGGGACGTCGGACCTCGACTTCGTGAAGAGCCCCTGCAAGGCCTTGCGTATTGAAGCCACACCTCGCGTGATGCCGCCCGGCATAACAAGAATCACTATGACGATGAGAAATCCATAGATCGCGAGGTGTAGTCCGGGCAGTGCGTTTCCCAGATGGCCACGCAACACCTCCCCGAGCGGCACTAACAATCCAGCTCCGACAACAGGGCCCCAAACGGTGCCGATTCCGCCTATTGCCGTGAATAAGACAATCTCGATTATGATCAGAGGCGAAGCAAACAGGTTAGGATCAACGAAGCCCGAAAAGCGAGCGTAGATGGAGCCGATCACCGAGCTCAAAGCGGCACTGATGACCATGACGACAACTTTGCAGGCCAGTAGGTTGATGCCGATTGCCTGGGCCGCATCCTCGTTGTTGCGAATAGCCCGCAGGTAGTATCCGAGCTTGCTATGGAATATCCAGGCGCTGAGCCCGATTGCCGCCAGCACAGCCATGAATGCGACTACGAAGTATTGCTGCGTAGTAGCGAACTCAAAACGCGCCAGGTTCATTGGACCGCTTGCTAGGAAGAAGCCAGACGCACCTCCGAGATATTCCGTGCCGATGATCACAAACCAACCGAGCTCCGCAAACGCGAGCGTAATCAGAGCAAAGTAGAGGTGACCAAGCCGAAAACGAAAGGCAATCCAGGAGATCACGGCGCCGAGCAAGGCCGAAACAATCGCCGCAATCGCCATACCGGCCCAGAAGTTCACTCCCTCTTTGAGAAGAAGCGCGCTCGGCAGCAAGGCGCCGATGGCAATGAACACACTGTGCCCAAGTGACAGCTGCCCGGCAAAACCACCGATAAGATTCCAGGCGACCGCCAATCCAATGTATATAAGCGCCTTGACGGCAATCCCGAGATAGTAGTCAGGCAGGAACCAGCCGGCTACACCCACAGCGACTATGGTCGCCGCCACACCCATCACCCGCATGACGTTGTGCTCGGTCATCATCAATGCCCCTTGAATAGGCCATGCGGCCTAAAGATGAGAATGAGAATGAAGATGATGTAGGGAAGACTTAGGCCAATGGCCCCGCTGATATAGACAGTACCTATTGCCTCTGCGAGACCAATGATGACCCCGCTTAGGAGAATACCAAAGAAGTTGGACATTCCAGCGAGAACGAGTGGCATCAACCCCACGAGGGTGTACTTCAGACCCTCTGCAGGGTGCAGGGGCGTGGAAGGCACAAGCAACACGCCGGCTATCGCGATAACCGCGCCGCTCATAGCGAAAACCCACAACCGAACCTTCTGAACATTGACGCCGACTAGGGCAGCTGAGCGTTCATTCTGATGCACGGCCCGCATGCTGCGTCCATAGTCTGTATACTCGAGCGTGACAAAGAGGATCCCAGCCAATGCCCCAGTAACGCCAAAGCCGATGAGCAATGGCAACTTCATGATCATCGCGTCACCAAACGTTATAAAGCGATTGCTCACTATCGACGGCACCTGGTGGAACTGACCACCGTAGATCATGAGCAAGACGTTCTCGATGAGAAACATCAGGCCCAAGGATGCCTGAAACACCATAATGGCATTGCCGCTCAGCGGCCGGATGAGAAACCAATAGAGGGCGGCACCAGCAAGCGCCAGAACGGGCAGAGTGATCGCCACCGAGACATAGGGGTCCAGTTGCAATCCGGTGTACAAGCTGAGCACGAGATACATGCTCATACTCACCATGTGCCCTTGAGCAAGACTGATCGCGCCACTGACGCTGTACATCAAGCCCATGCTTAGGCCAATGAGCCCGTATGTGCTTCCAACAAGCACACCCTGAGCAATAGTCTGCGGAAGAATACTGAGATCCATCTGGTTCGGTCCTAGAGGCCCAAATAGGCACGGCGCACGTGCGGATCGTCACGCAACTTTGCATTGTTGCCAGCGAGGACGATCTCTCCTCTCTCAAGCACATAGCCGCGTTGCGCATGTCGGAGCGCTACACTCAGATTCTGCTCAACAAGCAGGATGCTCAAGCCACCTTGATGCAAGCCCCGCAATGCTTCGAAGATCGCTTTCACGAACAGCGGCGAAAGGCCGAGCGACGGCTCATCAAGTACGAGCAATGTCGGGCCACCGATCAACGCCCTTCCGATCGCCGCCATTTGCTGCTCGCCGCCAGAAAGGGTTCCGGCCTGCTGCTTCCGCCTCTCTGCAAGGCGAGGAAACAGCTCGAAGACAAACTCAAGCCGCTCAGGCCGCCGGGAACGGGCGTTCGGCGCTATGCCTCCCATCAACAAATTTTCCAGGACAGTCATGCTGGGAAACAGCTGCCGACCTTCCGGCACTTGGCAAATCCCCATGCTTGTGATTTCGTGCGGCGGCACGCCTACGAGATCGCTGCCCTTGTAGATAATGCGACCGTTGGTAGGACGGACCAAACCACTGATACAGTTTACAAGCGTGCTCTTGCCGGCGTTGTTGGCACCGAGAAGCGTGACATAATCTCCGTCGCCGACAGATAGTGAGACATTGCTTAGAACCTCAATGCCGTCATACCCAGCATGAACACTCTGCAGTTCAAGCATGATCTTCGCCCCCAAGATAGGCTTCTTGGACGGTCTTATCCCGCACGACGTCAGCGGGCCTGCCTTCGACGAGCAACTTGCCAAAGTTCAGAACCACAATGCGATCTGCAAGCTTCATCACTACCGGCATGACATGCTCCACTAGGACAAACGTCATGCCCTGGTCGCGCAATGTTTGAATGATCTGTATTGGTATCTCGGCTTCGGCCAATGTTAGACCGGCCATCACCTCGTCCAAAAGGATGAGCTTGGGTTCGGTCGCAACACACTTGGCGAGTTCGAGGCGCTTCTTGCCTTGGATCGGAATGGCTGCTGCGCTGGCGTTACGCTGCTCGTGTAACCCCATAATCTGCAGAAGTGTGTCGGCCTTCTGTATAGCGACGGGAAGCGGATGGCGCAGCAGGGCCGCAGTCACGATCGTTTCCTCGACCGTCATGTCCGGAAAGAACTGAACGATCTGGAAGCTTCGGCTCAGTCCCATCCGCGCAATACGATGCGGCTGATGGCCTGTAATGTCCTTGCCGCAGAAGTAGACTGCCCCCTGCTCAGGACGGGTGAAACCCGATAGCACCGAAAATAGCGTTGACTTTCCCGCACCGTTCGGGCCGATCACACACAGGATTTCGCCAGGGGAAACGGAGAAGCTTACGTCATCAACGGCGACAAGACCTCCGAAACGCTTCGTCACATGACGGACTTCAAGAATTGGGGTCATTGCTGCCCTTGGATCGAATGCTGAACTGCAGTCGCGAACGTTTGGACAGCCACAGGCAAGCTGCCCAAACCTTGTCCGCAATGATGGCTACGGCTATCGGAAGGCCCGTGGCTCCACGCGGGCGAATTCTTCGGGCCAGACCGTCTGCTGCTTTCCGTCCTCGGTCCACTGCGTGAACAGCACGCTCGAGTCAGTCAGCAAATTGTCTGCGTTGAAAGCAATCTCTTTACGTGGCGCATAGAGATGCGGGTGACCTGTCGAAATCCTCACCTTGGAGAATGCATCACGAATGGCCTCAGGATCGCTAGAAGCCGCCAGTTCAAGCGCCGCCTGAACAATACGAGCAGCTTGCGCACCCCAGATCTGATAGTGCCCGATGGGCCCCTCCTGTTTGTTCTTCACCATATCCGCGCGCAGTTCCTCCATCAGCGCCTTGGTGGCAGGTATCTCGACATCATCATTAAAGCCCGTCATCACGAACATGTTGCGAGTAAGAACGGCCTTCGCAACATCGGGACCTAACTCGCGCCAGAGCGGCGGATCCGCGTAGCCTGCACCTGGGCCGACAAAGGTCGTATCGTGATAGTTGAGATCAAAGCGCGCCTTGTGCACCAGCAGACCGTCACGCGCGATCAAGAGTCCAGTAACTGCGTCAGGTTTAAGGGATCGGATTCTGAGTACAGCAGCCGTCTGGTCCGGTGCAGTCCGATCGACCGGCACGCGGCCCACGACCTCGAAGCCCTTTGCCTTGAGATGGCCCTCCATGAGATTGGCAATCTGCTGGCCTGCCTCGTAGTTGGAGTAGACGAGCGCAACTCTTTTGATTGGCCGTCCCTTGGATTTGGCCAAATACTCGATAAAATCTACCGGCGGTCGAGCATACCCTTCGTCATACGGGAAGCCGATCGAGTACAAGTATTTTGAGCGACTCCCGCCAGAGGTCATGGATAAGGTCGGTATCTTGTACTGGTCGATGATTGGGGTAATAGCCAGCATCTCAGTGGTGATAAGCGGCCCAACGATGAGGCTGACCTTCTCCTGAGAGACAAGTCGGCGGCCCTCACTTGCAGTACCCGCCGTGGTACTCGCGTTGTCGGCGACTACAAGCTCGATGCGAGCGCCGCCCATGCTCTTGATTCCACCCTCCGCATTGATCTTATCGATGATGTAGCGGAACGGAGGAAATTGCTCCGCGGCGTATCGAGCGAGCACGCCACTCACCGGCAGCATCATGCCGACTTTGACGGAGGACGTAGCGTGAGCCGGGATGCCCAGAACTCCTGAAGCGAGTGTCCCGCCAATGAAGCCTCTGCGTGAAATATGCATCTTGTTCTTCCTCCCAGTTGATCGTTTGCTTCTTCCACCTCTTATGCCAGCATCTGACGGGCAATTACGTTGCGCATGATTTCGCTCGTGCCGCCGCCGATGGGGCCGACTCGGGAGTCGCGCAGATACATCTGCATCTCGCTGTCCATCATGTATCCGGCGCCACCCATGATCTGCATTCCCATGTCAGCGCAGCGGAAGTTGTTCTCTGTGGCGACGACCTTGGCGATCGCTGTCTCAGTCACAGGGTTGAGTCCGGCATCAAGCATCTCAGCAACGCGATAGGACAGAACCTGAGCGGTTTCGGCGAGAATTCGCATGTCCGCCAGCTTGTGAGATATCGCCTGATACTCGGTGATACGTCTGCCGAATTGTTCGCGATCGCGCGCAAACGAGGCGGCAGTCGCAATGATCCTGCGACAGTTGCCACTGGCTGCCGCGGACAAGCACAGCCTCTCGATACTCAAGCCGCGCATAATGTTGGCCCACCCGCCGTCTAGCTCGGAAAGCAGACGCGTGCGCGGCACACGCACGGAATCAAAGAACACTTCATTTGTATGGATCATCCTTCGCCCTAGCGCTCTCAGCGGGCGAATGGTGACACCGGCGCTTTCACGATCGACAAGGAGCAAGCTCAAGCCCTTGTGACCAGCATCAGCGCGTGTCTTCACGACCACCACCAAATAGTCGGCAACATGGGCGCATGTGATGTACGTCTTCTGCCCATTGACGATGAAGTCACCTCCATCGACAACCGCGCGTGTGCTGACCGCGCTCACGTCCGAGCCTGTGCCGGGCTCTGTCATGCAGAACGCCAGCTTCTTTTGACCGCTGACGATCTCCGGCATGATCTGGTGGCGAAGATCGTGATTGGCACTGTGGCGAATCTGCATGCCACCGTATATGACCGTAGTCAGATACGCTGAAGCCATCTGTGCATTGTGGTATGAGACGGCCTCAATGAAGATCGTAAGGTCTTTAAAAGTACCTCCTAGACCACCGAGCTCGCTGGGATAGGGCAAGCCCATCCAACCTGCCTCAGCAAGGGCTCGGTAGGCTTCGAACGGAAAAGCGCGGCTTTCGTCCAGTTCAGCGATCTTTGCGGCCGGCAACGCGCGCTCAAGTAGCGCTAACACGCTCGTGCGCATGATCAGTTGTTCTTCCGTTACTCCGAAAGTTGTGTCTCCGCCGTTTAGGGCCGCGAACTCCATGCCTTGTCCTCACTATCCTTGTGACTAGTGAACCTGCTCTGCCGAGCTCCTTTGAGAAACGGAGTATCGAATGATGCGCAGCGGCTCCGGGACGAGTTCCCGACGCCTTACCATCTCGACGAGAGAGCGTCTGAGGACCTTGCCGCTTGCCGTGAGCGGATACGAAGTAACGCGCACGAAAAACTCCGGCATGTCGTACTTGGAAAGGCCTTCCGTGGCCAAATGCTCGAGCAGTTGCGTGGCGCTGACATTGCCTATGATCGCTATGCACACACGCTCTCCCAACCGATCGTCAGCTATAGGGAAGCAGATCGCTGCCTCAACGCCGACATGGCGCGCTGCGGCATTCTCGATGTGCGCAGGGTAGATGTTCCTTCCACCACGAATTATCACTTCCTTGAGCCGACCCCGCACCTGCAGGTTTCCGTGCTCGTCCACGACCCCGAGATCGCCGGAGAGGAACCAGCCGTCGCGATTGAAGCTTCGTTCTGTTGCGCCCTGATTATCGAAGTAACCGAGCATCAGCGCGGCTCCTCGCCCCCCAATCTCCCCGACCTCACCTTGCGGAACAGGGCGATCGGGATCAGATGGATCAAACAGGCAAATCTCATAGGCCCTACCGCCACGACCACAGGTCGTTACAATGATCTCGGGATCATCAAGCGGATGCGTGTATTGGTGAGATGAGTTCTCCGTCATTCCGTACACATTCTGGGGCGTTATGCCTCGTTGGACCAAGCTTTCAGCCAGTGATGGCGCGATCGCCGATCCTGCCATGTAGAACAGCTTTACCGATCCAAGCTTTGGTTGCCCCGAAGCATCAAGTGCGGCCAGCACATCGATCGCGTGCGTGGGCACACCAAGCAGATAAGTCGCCTCTGTCTGAATGATCCAGTCCAGCTGGCTGATGCCAGCGGGTGGATCATCGGTCACCAAACGGCAGCCCGTGAGCAACCATTGCGCTACAGCCACCCAAGCGATGTGATGAGACAATGGGGAAAGCGACATCATGACCGTCTCCGGACCGTGCCCCCAGTCGCGAACCAGATCACGCGCGTTGGCGAGCAGAGTGTTGTCGGAGTGCATGACGCACTTAGGTGCTCCGGTCGTGCCGGACGTGAAGGCCAAATACGTAACCTTATCCGGAGTATCGCAAGGCGGCATTCGGTTCGGACCGGGTCGCGGGAACAATTGCGGAGTGAACACGACCTTTATCGACGACACACCGGAGAGCACAGCATCGAAGTTCGCCCGATCTCGATCCGCGCCCCAACCGCTTTCGGTCAGCAGCGCACGACAAGAAAGCCTTTCCAGCAAGATGCCGACCTCACGGCACGTATAGGTTCGGTGCAAAGACGGATTGCACGCGATCCCTTCTCGTGAGCAGGCCAAGAAACTTACGATTGCCTCTGCGCGGTTGGACATCCAGATGGCCATGCGGTCGCCGCCTGCCAGACCGTAAGTCCGCAGCTCCGCCGCCACGCCGTCGACCCACTCGCGAAGCTGCCCCCATGTCAACTGGTGCCGACCATCCCGAAGTGCCAGCGCTTCAGGCCGGGCTTCTGCATGACGTGAAAGCAGTCCATAAAATGTATCGCTCTGCCAGAGACCACCAGCATAGTAGGCAGCCGCGCGCGCGGGATCATGAAGCGTGAGATACGGATGCATGTCTCTTGTTTCGGGTTTCACGGGCATTATCTGGCTAGCCGACACATGCTTGCGCACCATCGCACTGGCATCTTCAGCGCAATTGCGACAGCAAGTCAGAATCCATCACGGCGCGACGGCCGCAGGAGACAACTGCCGCACACCACCGCGAGCGTCCTACTCATTCCGAACAACGGCTCCCCCACCACTTGAGCTGGTCATCTCGTCGCAGTCGTCGCGCGAGCCTCTATCTGCTTTAGCAATCGTTGTGCCACAGGCATTTTCCCGGGCTTAGGCCGAGGCTTGCCAGCGGCTGTGCCTGCGAAAGTAGTTGCGCCGGACAGTGATCGGGCTAAGATGACCGCAAGAAAGACACTCCACAAAAGAAGGTATGTAGGGTGGACTCGCAATCCCCGTTGATCGAGGGGATAGTCGTACTCGGGCCGGATGATCGAGTGCTCTTCGCCTGGGGTTCTGGTGCGGATCCTCGCGTGGGGTCACTCGCGACGGATAAGGCGTGGATGGCCAACGCGCTCCACCGCCGCCTGCTGTCGATCAACCTCGGACAAACTCAATACGCGGTCGTCGCTTCCAAGCTGAACGGCGGGAGTGTTTTGATGCTCAGCTCCTCTCCCGGCGAAGCCGTGATTGACTTTCTTGGCTCGGTTGACTTTGCCTATGACATCCTAAACCATCTCGTTTCCGATCGCTTTGACGCCATGATCATCGTCGACGATCGCGCACGCATCGCCTTCATTTCGCCAGTGCACGAGCGATTTTTTGGTCTTGGCCGTGGAGAGGCGACCGGGCGGCCCGTACGAGACATAATCGAGAACACGCGTCTAGATCGCGTCGTCAAGACCGGCCGCAGTGAGGTCGGGCTGATCCAACACATGAACGGCATAGAGCGCGTTGTCTCGCGGGCGCCAATTCGCAGAAACGGGACAATCGTCGGCGCCTTCGGCCGCGTTATGTTCAAAGGACCAGAGCAGCTCGAGGCGTTGAGTCGCCGGATCAACGACCTGGAAGTGCAGGTGGAATACTACAAGGCCGAGGCCGCAGCTCTTCGCGACCGCTCCTCCTATGGGCTTGATGCTCTGGTCGGCGACAGCCCGGCCATGGAGCGTTTGCGTTCTGAGATCATCAAGGTCGCGCCGCTTGAAATTCCGGTTCTCATTCGTGGTGAGAGCGGCACCGGAAAGGAGCTTGTGGCCCACGCGCTGCACCGGCTGAGCCCGCGCCGTGATGCATCCCTTGTCACCGTGAATGCGGCTGCCTTGCCAGCGACACTTGTTGAGGCCGAACTCTTCGGTTACGAGCCTGGCGCATTCACGGGCGCAGATCGCAAGGGTCGGAAAGGCAAATTTGAACAGGCCGCCGGCGGCACAATATTCCTCGACGAAATTGGCGACATGCCGATAGAGATGCAAGCCAAGTTGCTGCGCGTGTTGCAGGATCGCATGATCGAGCGCGTCGGCGGCAGTCAACCGCGGGAGGTGGATTTTCGGATTGTCACCGCGACAAATCGCGACCTGCATGATTCCATTGAGCAGGGCGATTTTCGACTGGATCTCTACTACCGCATTTCTCCCATTACTATCGAGGTACCTCCACTCCGCAACAGGATCGAGGACATCCCAATTTTGGCGGACCAGTTCCTCAACGAGGTCGCCCGGCGCCATGGGCGGCCATGCCCGAAGATTGCCAGCGACGCGACGGCTTATTTGATGGATCAGGCGTGGCCGGGCAACGTGCGGCAGTTGCGACATGAAATTGAGCGTGCATTCGTGTTCGCTGAAAGCAATTCCATCAGCGCCGCGACGCTCGCTCGGTATAGCGATGCGCCGCCAAGGTCCGATGCTGTCGGGCAAGGTGGACAAGCGAAGAAGACTGCAACCATCACTCTAAAGGAGTCCCTTGCGAAGACCGAATTAGAGATGGTCCGCGAAGCTCTGGTCCGACACAAGGGCAATAAAAAGCGAGTGGCCCAGCAACTGGGTATATCGCGTTCCTACCTTTACAAGATTCTAGGCGAGCTCGGGTAGTCGGCGGCATAGACCGCCCTAGCGCTGTCTGCCAGCCACACAATCAACGCGACACTGTCCGTGATATGGACAGCCTTCCCCGCCGCGTCGCGCACATCATCGCAGCTGTGCGCTCTTTCATTCACTGGCATGGCACTTGCTCTTTGCTACTGCGCAACGCTCCTATCCGAGCGGCCGATCAGGTGGGCACTAGCAGAGTTTCCAATGCAGACTTCGTTCAAGACGCTCAACATCTCCCGCGATGGTGCCGTCCTCGTCATCAAGCTGGATAGCCCCAAGACCCGCAACTCGCTCACCGCAGAGCTGCGACAAGAACTGGGCGCCGTGGTCGCGACTGCGGAAACGGATCGTTCCGTCCGCGCTGTCTACTTGACAGGAAATGGACCTACGTTCTGTTCTGGGGGTGATTTCAAGATGCTGCAGAAGGCATCCGATCCCTGGTCGGTCCACCGTCGATTCCGAGGGCTGCAGCGTTGGCTGCTGCCGCTGCTCTACCTTGAGAAACCGGTCGTTGTCGGCGTCAACGGCCCAGCCGTAGGTGGGGGCATGGGATTAGCGCTCAGCGGTGATATCCTCATTGCCGGCGCGAGCGCCACATTCGTCAGCGGCTTTTTCCGACTAGGCGCGGTACCCGATATCGGCATGATGTACCATTTGCCGCGCCTTATAGGCATGGCGCGCGCCAAGAACTTCCTGTTCGCAAATTCGACCCTCTCAGCGCAGCAGGCCTACGATTTCGGCTTGGTTTCCAAAGTTGTTGCGGACGATGAACTCGAAGCTGCAGGCCTTGCAGAGGCACGACGCCTTGCAGCGGGTCCCGCGGAGACCATTGGACTTGCCAAATCACTCATGGCGCGCAGCTTCGAAACGAGCATGGCTGACATGTTTGCGTTTGAAGGACTGGGGCAGGCGCTTGCAATGTCTGGCGCTGAATTCAAGGAAGGCTTCTCTGCTGCGGTTGAAAAGCGCAACGCCGACTTCCTAAGCGCAACCAATGCGGAGGAAGCCGAATGATGAACGGAAAACTTGCCCACGACGAGCCTATGCTGCCAGCAGACACGCTGCGCGGCCAAGTCGCGTTTATTACTGGTGGCGGAACCGGACTCGGGCTCGAGATCGCAAGCCAATTCGTCAAGCTTGGCGCAAGGGTGGTACTCGCCAGCCGCAACGCCGAAAGATTGGAGGCGGCCGCCAAAGACCTCGGCGGCAGCGATGTTGCAATCGCTTGCCCTGCCGATGTGCGCAACTATCCGGAAGTCCGCAATGCGGTTGAGATCGCTGTCAAGCGGTTCGGCAGCTTGGACATTCTGGTCAACAACGCCGCCGGTAATTTCTTCTGTCCAACTGCCGAGTTGTCGCCGAATGGCTGGCGTACTGTAGTCGATATCGACCTCAATGGCACTTTCCATTGTTGTCACGCGGCCTACGAATTTCTGAAGCGATCGAAAGATGGCGGCAATATCATCAGCATCATCACGATGAATGCTCTCAGTGGCTGGCCCGGCGCCGCACATGCGGCTGCCGCCAAGGCAGGCATACTCTCGCTGTCTCGGACTTTGGCCGTCGAGTGGGGACCAGACAACATCCGAGTAAACACCATTTCCCCCGGCCCTATCGCCGATACCGAGGGCGTGCGCAGACTATACGAAGAGCGTGCCCGAGCCGACCTTGAACGCAGGCGCGTTGCATTGGGGAGGTTCGGAAGCAAACGCGATGTCGCAAACGCTGCCGTCTACCTCGCCTCACCGTTCGCAAACTACGTCACCGGGGAAAACCTGGTCGTGGATGGCGGACGGTGGCTGAAATTCGTCACTCAATGAACCCGACGGGAGGAGCCTGTGGCTGACAATTTGCCACCACCGACAATCAACGCCGATTCTGCCCAGTATTGGGAGGCCGCACGTCGGGAAAAGCTTGTTATCCGAAAATGCCGCGCCTGCGACGCGTTGCACTTCATGCCGCGCGCCGTCTGCCCGAGTTGTTGGTCACATGACCTGGAGTGGGTCGAGGCCACCGGTCGTGGCAAGATTCACAGCTTTACCATCATCCGCCGTGCACCACTACCCGCATTTGTCGACCGGGTGCCCTATGCGGTTGCTTTGATAGATCTC
Organism: Hyphomicrobium sp. CS1BSMeth3; assembly: GCF_900117415.1. Lineage (GTDB taxonomy): Bacteria > Pseudomonadota > Alphaproteobacteria > Rhizobiales > Hyphomicrobiaceae. The sequence continues at coordinate 1,075,693 of NZ_FPEI01000005.1, read as the reverse complement.
TCCGAGGGACCACGCATGATGGCAAATATCGTGGGAGAGAATGCTCTCAATATAAGGATAGGTGACGAAGTCGAAGTGACCTTCGAGCGCCGAGGAGAAGGTGCCGTACCCCAGTTCAAGCTCCTGTCCGCGTAACATGGCAGATCCAATTCAGCCTAACATGACAACTGACACATCGCCTCTCAAGCGGGAGCTCTTTGGCAGGCGCGAGCTGGCTCGCGTCATATCGCCTAACAGCATCGCCGTCGTGGGTGCTTCAGAAACGCCGGGGTCTTTCGGCCTGCGAACGCTTGAAAACATCCGCATCGGATACCAAGGCAAAGTGTTCCCGGTGAACCCTCGCCGGAACAGTATTCTCGATATGCCCTGTTTCGGCTCTCTCGAGGCGCTCCCGGAAGTACCCGATTGCGTCATCCTCGCCGTACCCAAAGAAGCTGTCGAAGCTGAAGTTACAACATGCGCTAAACTCGGCGTAGGCGGCGTGATCGTCTATGCGTCAGGTTTCGCTGAGACTGGCTCAGCCACGAGCCGTGCCGCGCAAGATCGCTTGTCCGGCATCGCGCGTGAAACGGGGCTGCGAATAATTGGCCCCAACACAGTCGGCATCGCGAATCTTGTCTCGCACGTCGGCTTGCACTTTATGCCGAAATTCAGCGATATGCCGATCCATCAAGGAAAGATTGGCCTCGTATCTCAGAGCGGAGGGCTCGGTTACACAATTATTCAAGCGATGCAGCGTGGCATCGGCTTTTCCTATTTCCTGTCTGCAGGGAATTCTTGCGATGTCGATATCTGCGACCTCATAAACTATCTCGTCGAAGACGATGCCACACACGTAATCGCCTGTATGTTCGAGGGTGTGCGCGATGGCGACCGTCTTGTGGAGGCCGGAAGACGCGCCCTGGCTGCCGGCAAGCCATTGATTGTCTACAAGATGGGGCGCAGCGAGATCAGCCGGCGCACAGCGCTGTCACACACGGGCTCTCTGACCGGTGCCGATGCGGTTTATCGCGCCGCCTTCCGGAAGATCGGCGCCATCGTGCTCGATAACTGGGAGGATGTGCTTGAGACAGCCGGCTTCTTTGCGAGAGCCGATGCTCCAAGAGCAAGCGGCGTCGGTGTGATGGCAAGCTCTGGCGGTGCAGCTGTAATGGCTGCCGACAAGGCTGAGGAGTTCGGGGTTGAGCTGCCTCCGCCGACGGACCCCACGAAACAAACACTCGCAAAGTACGTTCCGGACTTTGGGTCGATCTCCAATCCGACCGATATGACCGCAGAGACGCTCAAGAGTTTCGACCTTTATGGGTCTTGCATCCGGGCGTTCGCGCAAGATCCGGGCTACGGCGCGGTGGTCGTACCAATGCTTTCAGCCCAAAAGCCTATCACAGTTGATCGAGCGAAGTACTTGAGCGATCTTGCAGCCGATCTCGACAAGCCGATCTGTCTTGTGTGGATCAATGAATGGCTCGAAGGACCGGGCAGCGAGATCTACGACTCCAGCCAGCATATCGCGATGTTCCGTTCCATGGGACGCTGCATGCAAACGCTGGCCCTCTGGAATTCCTATCACGCTCAGCGCGCTGATCTGCTCCGTTCTAGTGAGCGGCGCCGCACGTCCACTGCTGCTGCAGTTCGTGCCAAAGCCCTTTTGCGCTCCGTGACGACGGGCGTGCTTAGCGAACATCAATCGAAGTCGGTTTTGGCGGCCTATGGCCTGCCCATCGCAGCAGAAGAGCTCGCGCCCAATGCGGAGGCGGCTGTGCAGGCAGCGATCCGCATCGGCTTTCCCGTAGTCGTGAAAGCCGATTCCCCGGACATCCCGCACAAGACAGAGGCGGGCGTGGTGCACCTCAATATTTCGGATGAGGTGGGCGTCAGCGCAGCCTGCACGGACATCCTCGGTAAAATTGCGGCGATGCACAAAGACGTTCGCCTTAACGGATTGCTCGTCCAGCGCATGGTTCGCGGCGGCACAGAGATGATCATCGGGGCTCGAAACGATCCGCAGTTTGGCCCCCTTGTCACTTGTGGGCTCGGCGGTGTCGGGGTGGAAGTGTTTCGGGACGTTGTCACGGCGCTGGCTCCCGTGGACCGCCATCTCGCCCGCAGCATGGTGTCGTCGCTGAAGTGCATTCAGCTGCTCACGGGCTATCGGAACCAGCCCGCTCTCGCCGTGGACGAGTTTGCCGATCTCGTGTGCTGCCTATCTGAGCTGATCGCTGATCTGAGAGATGAAATCGAGCAAATCGACGTCAATCCCGTAATGCTAAGCACGAGTGGTTGCCTCATCGTCGATAGCCTAATCATCAAAGCCGGAACTACGGGAGACTGAGCGAATGTCCCTAAGAAACAAGATTGCCATTGTCGGAGTGGGAGAGTCCGACATCGGCAAGGTTCCGAACATGACCGGCTTAGGTCTTAACGCTCAGGCCGCCAAACGTGCACTCGATGATGCGGGGCTCAAGGTTACAGACATTGATGGCCTGCTTACGGCCTACTCATTCACTGAGCCGTATTTCATGTTGGGCTCGGTCATGTGTGAGTACTTGGGTTTGAAGCCCCGTTACAATGCATCGATGGTTGTTGGAGGAGCCTCACCAGCTGTCATGTTGAAGCACGCGGCAGAAGCAATCGCCGCAGGACACGCTGAAACGGTACTGATCTGCGCAGGCGAGAACAGAGCGAGCGGACAGACACGCGATCAGGCTGTCGCGGCACTTCTCGCTGTGGGTCACCCCTACTTCGAGCAGCCCTACGGCCCTTCGATCCCCGGCTTCTACGCGATGATCGCCCAGCGGCACATGGCTGAGTATGGGACGACTCGTGAGCATTTGGCACAGGTCGCGGTTACGGCCCGGCGTCACGCACTACTCCACCCCAACGCGCATATGAAGAAGCCACTCGCGATGGAGGACGTCCTGGCCGCCAAGCCGATTGCCGATCCGCTTGGCATGTTTGATTGTTGCCTACTTTCGGACGCGGGTGGAGCCTTCATCGTCACCTCAGCGGAGCGCGCCCGTGACCTGCCCTCACGGCCCATTTATCTCTTGGGCATCGGTGAGTACCACACCCACGAACATCTCCTGTGCGCGCCGAGCCTGACGGAATTCGGTGCTTCGGTCTCCGGCCAGGCCGCTTATGCGATGGCGGGCCTCGGGCCTTCCGATATGGACTTCGCAGAACTGTATGACTGCTTCACCATCGTTCCCTTGATCGAACTCGAGGAACTTGGCTTCTGCAAGCGCGGCGAGAGCGGCGCGTTTTACGCGGACGGCAAGGCCGCTATTGGCGGCGAGCTGCCAGTAAACACGCATGGCGGCATGCTCTCACACGCACATGCTGGTGCCGCGGGTGGCCTTTTCGGGATCGTAGAAGCCGTACGCCAGCTTCGCGGCGGGCTTGGCCCACGTCAAGTCGACGGGGCCGAAACGGCATTGGTGCACAACGAAGGCGGGATCCTGTCATCGCACTGCACGCTCATTCTTGCCAACCAGCAAAGATGATCGCGCCCCAATTCGCACACACACACGGAGAGAGATTAGTGACAGAGCCGAAAAGACGGGGATTGTACTTCGAGGATTTCACTGTGGGTCAGAGCTTCGAAAGTCCGGCTCGCACCGTGACCAGTACCGACATCGTGAATTTTGCTTGCCTTTCAGGTGACTTCAATGAGGTCCACACGAATTTCGAGTACTGCAAGACCACGCAGTTCAAGGAGCCGATTGCGCACGGGCCGCTCGTATACGCGATCATGGGCGGACTGCAGTACGCCAGCGGAATAAATGACGGGACGCTTCTAGCACTTCTCCAGATCGATGGCTGGCGGATGCTTGATGTTGTGAAGCATGGAGACACGATTCGCCTGCTGTCGACCGTCGTGGAGAAAAAGGAGACCAGCAAGCCTGATCGCGGCGTTGTCACTTTCGACCGGAAGTGTGTGAAGCAGAACGGCACTGTCGCACAGACCATGAGGGCAACTCTGATGTACCGCCGTAAGCCAGCATGACGTGTGCTGCAGCTCTAGTTTTGTAGCATCGAGCTGGATAGCAACCTGAGAAGGTGAAAAGAGAGTGTCAGGCGATCTTCCCCTATCCGGAGTCAAGGTTCTGGATTTCAGCACCTTGCTCCCAGGACCAATGGCAAGTCTCTTACTGGCAGAAGCCGGCGCAGACGTCGTCAAGATCGAACGTCCCGAAGGAGAGGAAATGCGCCGTGCCTTGCCTAAGTTCGGCGCCGACGCCCTTGCGTTTGCCCTTCTCAATCGAGGCAAGAAGAGCATTGCCATAGATTTGAAGCAGCCAGATGCTATCAGCACATTGACACCCTTACTGAAGGACGCCGATGTCCTGCTTGAGCAATTCAGGCCCGGCGTCATGGAGCGCCTGGGGCTCGGATATCGCCAGGTCAAAGCGCTGAATCCGGGTGTGGTCTATTGCAGCATCACAGGATACGGGCAGACGGGTCCAAAGGCAGCGGTAGCGGGCCATGATCTAAACTATGCTGCAGAAGCTGGTCTGCTTAGTCTGACTACCGGTTCTGACGGCGCTCCCACCCTTCCAAATACCCTTCTAGGAGATCTCGGCGGAGGCGCGCTGCCGGCAGTCGTCAATATCCTCATGGGGCTGCTCTATCGGCGGCGCCATGGTGCTGGACTCCACGTAGACGTGGCGATGGCCGAGAACCTCCTCATGTTCCCCTACTCCGCGATTGGAGAGGGATTCTCTGATGGGCGTTGGCCAATCCCAGGGCGCGAGCGGCTCACAGGCGGATCACCTCGTTACCAGATCTACAAGACCGCAGACGAGCGCTACGTCGCCGCAGCCCCGCTGGAGCAGCGATTCTGGCTGACTTTCTGCGACGCTATTGGTCTTTCTCCGCAGTGGCATGACGATGAGCGTGACCCAGCCGGCTGCATCGCCGAGGTCGCGCGCATCATAGGCGGGAAACCAAGCAGCCATTGGCGGGGAGTGTTCGCTGGTCGGGATGTTTGCGCCGTGATCTCCGCCACGCTTGAAGAGGCAACGGCAGACAACCACGTCAAGGCTCGCGGCATATTCGCTCACTATGTGAAGAGTGACGGGCTGGAGATACCAGCGACCCACGTACCGCTGGATCCCCAATTCCGAAAACCCGCTGAGGCTGCAGGATATCCGTTGCTGGGTGAGCACGATCATCTCCTGCGCCTGACCGACCGCAATTCTTGATGTGAGAGGCAGCAGTGCCCACCCGAAAAGCATTCGATGGCATCCGCGTTTACGACGCGAGTCAAGGTGTAGCAGGCCCGCACGCCACCATGCTCTTGGCGCTGCATGGTGCCGATGTGATCAAGGTCGAGCCCCCAGAGGGGGACTGGTGTCGTGTCCTTGGCAAGCCATCCGGCGAGTACTCGATACACTTCCTCGCGTACAATAGAGGGAAGCGTTCGATTTCATTTGATCTGCGCCAAAAGGGAGGGCGCGAAATAAGCCAACGCATTGCACGGGAATGCAATGTCATCGTGGAGAGCTTCCGCCCGGGTGTAGCCTCACGCATTGGCCTGAACTATGACGAACTCAGAAAAGCACGTAGCGATATCGTCTACATGTCAGTCTCTGGTTTCGGCCAAGCGGGCCCCTATCGCGAGCGCCCCGCGGTTGACGGCCTCATCCAGGCTTTCTCTGGGATGATGACCATGAACGCGACCGTGGATGGAAACCCGCATCGGACCAACATGGTTCTGATTGATGTGATCACCGGTCTCTACGCTTTCCAGGCGCTGAGCGCGGCGATCATACGGCAGCTTAGGTTTGGCGAGGGCAGCTACATTGACGCAAGCCTAATGCAGAGTGCAGCTGCTCTCCAGGCGGCCAAGATCATGGAGTACAAGGTCGAAGGCCCAAATCCGCCACCGCAATACGTTCCCTCAGGGATATTTGATAGCAAAGATGGGCGCATGCTCGTGAGCGCCATGCGCACTTCCCATTACCACTCGCTATGTGAAGTCGTCCGACGCCTCGACCTAAGAGACGATCCGCGCTTCGCGACAACAGAACTCAGGGTTGAGAACAGAAGCGCGCTGCTGCCCGAGTTACGTGGGGAGTTCGTGAAGGCCCCCACCGCGGAGTGGATCGAAAAACTGCAGGCGGTCGGAGTAATGGCGGAGGAAATTCTCAACTATGGCGACTGGCTTGAGAATGGTCACGTCAACAGCGTCCGCGCGTACAGCAACTCTGACTGTCCGGGCTTCGGCACGCTTCCGGTAATAAACATCCCCGGCACACCGGCCGTCCAGGAGGATCCGACAAGTGCCGCTGTTCCGGGTATTGGTCAGCAGTCTCGCTCCATACTCATGGAGGCCGGATACTCGCCGAAGGAAATCGACGACTTGATCTCCGAGGGCATCGTTCGCACCGGCACCATGTAGCTATACCTTAATGAAGACGAGTTGAGCCGTTGCAACGATCGCCTAAAGGCCAACTCAGATAGTAGGGAAGCTCCTGTGTCCCGTTCGTCCCCGCGTTTGGCCGCATCTCTTGTACTCCTTCGCGAGGACCCGCTGACGGGGCTGCAGGTCTTCATGCAAGTTCGCAATCAAAAGATGTCATTTGCGGCGGGCGCGCTTGTTTTCCCCGGCGGCAGTGTAGAGGAGGATGACTTCCGCACTGCCGTCGATATGGGCCAGGTTCTCAGCACCGGATCCGGCAGTGAGGACCTCGATATGCTCGTGCTCAAGATTGCGGCCATTCGTGAGACCTTCGAGGAATGCGGCCTGCTGCTGGCCAAGCGTGCCGAAGGCGCGGCGCTAAGCACGGCCGAAATCCTCACGTTGCGACGGGACTATCTGGAGGGGCTGCCAGATAAGCCATTTGGCGCATTCCTCGCGAGTGAGAAGCTTATTCTCTCTGCTTCAGATTTGATTCATTTTGCCCACTGGATAACGCCAGTTGATCGTCCCAAGAGATTTGATACGCACTTTTTCCTGGCGCGTGCGCCGAGCCACGATGCCGGCGCCCACGACGGAGCAGAAGCAATCGAGTCGAGTTGGCTCGCTCCCCAGGCTGCCGTTGCGAATGCGGAAACAGGCTTACACAAGCTTATGTTTCCGACCCGTATGAACCTGCTTCGCCTGATGGGAGGCATTACTATTCAAAGGGTTCTAGACGACGTCTCGCGCACGCCAGTAGTGACGGTCGTCCCGGAATTCGTCACTCGTAGGGACAGCCAAGTTACTCTCCGAATCCCGCTCGAAGCTGGCTATGGCGGAGAGTTTTTTGTAATCGAGGAGCTCGCAAGTGAACGTCAGCAGAAATGATCTTTCCTTAGCGCGCGGGATCACCGCAATGGTGCGCAATGATGTTCAATAACAATTACGTCATCTCAGCAATGATTGAAGGTTCATCAGACATAGATATTTGCATCGGCCGCACTGTGACCGCAAAAAAGAACGGCCTATCGAGGCTAGCACCGCCCGCTACTTGCAACAAAATACGACATGCACGAGGAGTGCCCGCAAGGCCGAAGCGCCATCGATCATCTTAACGACTCAACACAACCTAGTGCGGGGCACCCGAGGGAGCCTAGAAGGAAAGTGCTCGCGAGATCGGTAAGGCCAGATTGAAGAACGTTCCTTCCATTCATTATGTGCTGCGCAATCAGAAGCCAAGTCGGACAGTGGGAAGAAAAACGGAGATGCAAATGTATCGCGTAAGGCACTACGTCGGCCCATCATTGCGGCCGACTCTGGATGCCTATGACTACCTCGGCCTACTGCGTCGCCGTGATTTGGCGTGGGAAGGCCTTCGACGGCTTCCAGCTTATCAGGATGACGCACAAGCGCATTCGACAGACGGACAGGTCAGCACTCGACTGGAGAGCGGAGCGCTTCTCACGCGGATGCACGAGCCATCGCCTCGTGCTGCGGCGTGGGCGCTCCGTTGCTTTCGTCGATCCATTCCTGACAGCCCCCGACTCAAATCATATCTGGATACTGCCGGCAGGGTGCAAAACTCTCTCTGTTGCCGTCGAGCCAGTTTGCCGATCGGATAAGAGATCGGTCTTCGTCCCGGAACTTCCGGGGATCCAGCATATTTTGATCGACGCGGATGGGCGTCAACACGTGCTCTTGCGCGCCCATGGTGCCGTCCTTCAATTGGAATTCGAAGGCGCGGATATTCTGAGCAAGCCGGTCGTGCCGACTCTGAAGTCATGCGGCTTCGACAAGCTCCGCCGGACCGAAATGCAGATCGCTGATCTGCGCCGCATTCTCTCCCGCCGCGCGACCACATCTCCAGCCCTGCGCTGGACGATTCGCACCCGCAATATGCGCGACGCCTTCATCGTGCACGACTTCAGGCGCGCCGGTCATCGCTACAAGGAAGCGGCGCTGTTTGTTCACGGTCCGGAAGCCGTTGCGCGCGACTGGCGGAAAGACGCACTACCCGCTCGCATGCGTCGCGATTGGGTACGCGCCGAACAGTTCATTGTGAGCGGTTGGCGCCGATATCTGGAGTGAGATGCGACTGTTTGATGGGGGAGCGATAACGATCGGTCCCCTGATGAACTCAAATGCGGGACACTGGCGCTCCAATAGTAAGGAGGAACCCCATGTCCGGCGATCCCGATGACTTTCTCATTGTTCCCGAAGCAGCCGTAGAGTTGCGCATGGCCAAGCGCACGCTCGACAATCATCGATGGAAGGGAACCGGCCCGAAGTTTCGACGCCACGGAGGCCGCATCGTCTACCGTCGTGGCGATCTCCTGTCGTGGTCAGAGGAGCGCGCTGCCCGAGTGGCGGCGCGGAACACGAAAAGCCGCACGTCGTCGTCTGGTCATTCTGGCCGTAACCGCCCTCGCGCTCGCCGCGACAGAGGCGAGCACCCCAAGACTACTGTGGAATACCAGCGCAAGCACCCCAACTGGTCTCTACGTGCTGACAAGCCAAGTCCCGCCGAAGGGCCAACTGGCGGCTATCCGCCTCCCTGAGGCGGCAAGGGCCCTAGCCGACGCACGCGGCTATCTGCCAAGGCGCGCAGTGCTTATCAAGCCCGTCGCTGCCGCCCCCGGCGATACCGTATGTCGGAATGGCCCGTTCGTGACGATCAACGGGCGGCTCCGCGCCATAGCCGACGGAAAGGATGCGCGACGACGCCTGCTGCCGCGTTGGCATGGATGCCGCCGCTTAGCGACATCCGAGTTCTTCGTCCTTTCGACTGTCAGCGGCAGCTTTGATGGCCGCTATCTCGGGCCGATCGAGCGTGGGAACGTGCTGGGAACAGCAGTTCCCATCTGGACCCGCTAACCGCGCTGCAGGCGCGCCAAGGCTCCGTCGACCTTGGAGAGCGCCTCGACGAGTTGCTTCCGCAAGGAGGTGAGATCGCCAACCGGATCCTCTTCCATCGCCAGATGATCCGGATCGATGCACGCCTCGATCAGCGTCAGCAGCGTCTGCTCGCGCATGGGACCGGCATCGAGAGCGGCGTCCAGTGTTTCGTTGTCGACGCCTTCCCCGTCGAGTATCAGCCTGCCACTACCGGCCGACAGCCACACGCAGAGCCGCGCGCCTGTCAGCACGGTCCGATCGACGATTTCGGTCGGCAGGGTCATTCTGACCGTGGGCTCTTCGTCGTCCGACGACCGCAGGCCCACCACATAGCACTCTGCCGGCAGATACTCGATGCCGTCGTCTTCACGCTCGAAGAAAGGTTTTGCTTCCGTTCCGGTCATCACACTTTACTCTCCACAGTCAGATCCCGGTCCACTATAAATATATCCCGAAATGGGATAATCCGAAATCAGGATTATGCAGTGAAGCCTTCATCTTCGATCTCGGCTTCCCGCAATGCGCGACACGCTGCGCTCGCCGCGCCAAATCAAGCTCCGCAAGCTGCTGCGCGACTGTCGCGAGAAGCGCGGGCTGACCCAGGCGGATGTTGCCGCGCGCCTCAACAAGCCGCAGTCTTTCGTCGCCAAGTACGAGGGTGGGGAACGGGACCTGAGCGCGATCGAGTTTATCGACGTCGTGCAGGCACTCGGCCTCGAGCCTGTCGCCGTCATGCGCCAACTCCTGAAAGTCCTGGATGGCGACACCACCTGAATGGCCGTCTTTTTGCCTTTCCATCGAGCCCATCGAGCGCACCCGCACCAAATAGGACTTTGCGTCCCACACAACCATGTGTGCGAACGCTCGGCGCATCTTTTACCATATTTGACCCCGTCCGTAGTGTCGGATTGGTGTCGCGTTCGACCAAAATTGCTTCTCCTGTTCCAAGATAAATGCCCATCGCTGTAGCGCGCCGGGAGGTGGGGACTGCAACATCCGGCAGTTGCGGCCGCGGTTTGTGATCGGCGAATGGGGTCAGTCCCATGCGCCTGCTTCGAAACGTCGGCGGACGACGTCGTCGCCGCTGCCATGAACCACGGTGGTGCAACATAACCATGCCCAAGTCTCGTTGCCTCGACAGCAAGGAAATTTGGGCGGTCCCTCACTCGATCTGCGATCTCGCTCGGTACGGCTCTATCTCACGGCTCTGCGAGCTCGTTCGACCGAGCCGCCGTAAAGACGGCGTCTCGGCGCATTCGCGTAACGATCCTCCCGCGGTCGCCGTGGCACGCTCTCGCCTTTCACGACGAATGTCGCACCTGCGGCTCTGTCCTCACCGCGCGGCGACGTCTCAGCGCCTTCGCTCGTAGCGCGCCGAAGCGTCGGCGACCGCGTGTCTTCTCCGGCGGCCGTGCGATCGGCCCGGCGGGAGCTCGTTGCCCCGTCGCCCACTCCGCTCATGTCCTGCCCGGCACCGTCCCGGACACCAAGCCGCCGCTCCTCTGGCCGCGGGGGAGAGTCCTATCCCCGCATAGCTTCGTGCGACGATGTGGCAGGCGTCGCCTCGGCGGCAACCCGCGCGTGCCGCGCGGCCCCTCCACTTCGTTCCGGCCCGTCTCCGCGAAGCAAGGCTTCGCTCCGTCGGGTGCCACCAGCTCCAGCCTGCCACGATCTGCACGGCGCCGGCGGGGAATAGGTCTCCGCCGGGACAACGTGAGGAACGACACCATGGCTACGATCGGATACGTCACCAAGCGTGAGGACGGCCGCTACGACGGCGAACTCCGGACCCTCTCGCGGCGGGCGCAAATCAGCATCGTCCCGGTCGCTGACAAGCCCTCCGAGCACCATCCGGACTTCCGCGTCCTCGCCAACGGAACCGAGATCGGCGCTGGCTGGCTGCGGATCGGTAAGACCTCTGGCGTCGAGTACATCTCGCTCTCGATCTCGGCGCCCGAGCTCGGCAAGCTCTACGCTAACCTCGGCCGCGCCGCCGGCCGTTCCGATCCGAACGTCTTCGCTCTGATCTGGAACCCGCAGGATTGAGCCTCCGGCTCAAGGCCCTCGCGCCGACACCGGCGCGAGGGCTCCTTCGCGTTCCGCGAAGAGGCCCACCCGCCCACCCAGACGAGCGTCTGTGCCACAGCCCCTGATGAGCGCGAGCAACAGGCTGACGCCTGTCTTTCTCGCGCTCATCGCCGTCGTGCTCGCTGCATTTGCGACGGCTCGTCTCCCCTTTCCGGCGACGGTTCGATACGCTGCGAGGAGGTCACCGATCGTGATCTCGAGCGCGTTCTGCAGACGTGATTTCGGACAGTTTGTGAGGTCTGAGACGGCTGGAGAGTACATCTAGATAAAAAGATGGAGTCATTCGTGCGTTACGCGTTGAAGTTACGAAGCCTCCCGTGACTCCAAATTTTTCCTCGTGGAGTCGTCGCGCGAAATAAGCCTTGTGATACGGGCACTTCTTGCGACTCCGTCTTGCAAATTTGGGGCCTCCTCCGCATCTCCCCCACACGTTTCATCATTGGGGGATCACCATGACTCAAGACGACTTCAAACCAAAGCTCGGACGTATTCGCGACATCGCGAGCAATGCGCAACTGCAGGCCAACACGCAAGTGCTCAGAGAGACCGGACGAAGTGGCGCGCGCGCGGTGCGGCAACGCGGCCACATCACATCGGCGATGCCGAAGCGTGGCATGGGTGCTGGCGTGCGCGCCGCCGCCGGCCTCATCGCGCCCGGTAGTCGCCGCGTCATCGTCAAGGCGCGCTACACGCGCATCACCGCTGGCGATATGGGCGCCGCGCGTGCGCACCTCAAATACATCCAGCGCGATGGCGTCACCCGCGAGGGAGATGTGGGGCGGCTGTACGATGCGCAGCACGATGATGTCGATGGCAAAGCCTTCCTCGATCGCTCGGAGAACGACCCGCATCAGTTCCGTTTCATCGTCTCCGCAGAGGACAGTGCACGGCTGTCGGACCTGAAGCCGTTCATCCGCGATCTCCTTGCGCAGATGGAACGCGATCTCGACACCAAGCTCGATTGGGTCGCGGTGGATCATTTCAATACCGGCCATCCGCACACCCACGTCGTCATCCGCGGCCGCGACGACCAGGGCCGCGACCTTGTCATGGCCAGGGACTACATCAGCCATGGCGTGCGTGCCCGTGCCCAAGGCTTGGTGACATTGGAGCTCGGCCCCGAGACACAGCTCGAACGCATGAAGAAGCTGTTCGACGAAGTGGGCCAGGAGCGCCTGACGCGCCTCGATCGTCAACTCATGGCGCGTGCGAAGGACAACATCCTCGTCATCAGTGCCTCCGAGGAGAACGACCCAACGCAGCGGACGTTGCGCATCGGCCGTCTCAGGACACTGCAGCGGTTGGGCCTCGCCTCCGAACGGCAAGCGGGCGTCTGGTCACTCGATAGCAACGTCGAAGCCAAGCTGCGCCGACTCGGCGAGCGAGGCGACAAGTTCAAGATGATGCAGCGCGCCTTGAAGGAAGCCGGGATCGAGCGCGGCGCGGCCGCCATGGCGCTGTTCGAGCGCCTGCCTCGCAAGGTGCCGCTGGTCGGCAAGGTGGTCGGCGTCGGCATGGTGGACGAGATCACCGACCGCACCTGGGTCATCATCGATGCCGTCGACGGGCGCGTTCACTACGCCGATCTCGGCCGTCTCAAAGCGGAAGCCGTTCCGGCACGCGGTAACATTGTCGCTCTCGCAGGTGACGGCCTCAAGGGGAAACCATCGTCTGTGCCCCGTCTGCATCTGCTGTCCGCGACCGACCTCGACCGGCAGACGACCTACGAGGGGCCGACCTGGCTGGACCAGGCGATCGTGACCAGATGGCAGCCGGAGATCCGGACGACGGGCTTCACAGCCGAGGCGGACAAAGCCCTGAAGGCACGCACCGATTGGCTCGTCAGCCGGCAGCTCATCGAGCAGTCACCGGACGGACGGCGCGTGCCGCGCGCCGACATGATGAAGACGCTACGTCAGGCCGAGACGCAGCAGCTCACTGCCGACGTCTCGCGCCGCCTCAACGCTGCCTTCGTGCCGGCCCTGTCCGGAGCCAGGATCACCGGCACCTACGATCATGCCATCACGACGCCGACGGGCAAGATCGCGGTCATCCGCCGCGAGGACACCTTCACGCTTGCGCCGTGGCGACCGGCGCTCGAGCCTTTCCGCGGTCAAGCCGTCGCGGGGATCGTCGGACCCACCCGCATGACCTGGACGCACGCTCGTGGAAGGGGCCTGCCAGGGCGCGCCTGATGCCCGACACAAACTGGGAAGCCAGACGAGAAATGGGCGCAGTATCGCGAGTTCTCAGGATTTTTCAGTGCACAGGTGCTTGCTGGATGAGGCCATCCGGCAACTCACGAATTTGGGCTTCGCCTGCAGTTGGCAGGTAACAGGATGGATCACGCCGCCCTGGCTGCCACTGCGGCCGGAGGCACAAGGCTCCACTCGTGGCGGGCAATCGTTGTTACCCCTTCGGCATTTCGGACGACCAAGTTGAAGAGGTTTTTCGCCTCGACCTGGGCCTCCCACTTGCCGAGCCGAGCCGAGCCATGGCAGGTTCGCGCGCCCGGAGCCAAGCAGCAAGCAATTGGTCAATTCGGTCGGCGACCGCGCGAGGCGTCTCGTGCGTCGTGGTGGATCCTAACGCGCGTTGTCCAATACTGATTGCACGGCCGCCGGAAGATTTTTACGCACGATCATCTCATTCACGCACACGATCGCTTCCGTGACGCCAGTCAGACCTTGATGAGCAGGTACCGCGTCGGCGATTGGAGACGACACTGCAACCCATGTCTCGGCACCAGTTGCATTCCGGCGGACCACGATCGGCACCCGAAGCCGTTGACCATCCGCAGCGTCCCGCTCGGCACCACGTTCGTAGGCGAACGTGTCGGTGGAATGCTGAATCAGATCACTAAAGAGCAAATCGGCGGACTGATCTGCGCGCTCTTGATCGAATTCCGGAATGCCACCATAGAGAACATGGCGGAGCAGCTGAGCACCGACAAAGCGATCAATCTGGGCGTGCTCAAACTTGTTGCGGAAGCTTCTCAAGCATCGATAGCAGGATACATCGCAGCCGCTCGAGCAACCGGTCATGATGCCGAGCGCAACCTCGAAGAGCTCTCGGCCGCGCTCGGCCAACTGGGTGGAAAACCCTGCACCGCCGGGAAGCGTGTCATAGATGAAGATTTCAGCCTCATGCCCGCGCACGCCCTGCACGGTCAATGCTGGCCGAAACTCTGCGAGGATCTCACCCTGCTCGAGTTCCAACATCCGACAGGCGGCAAGGGCCAGGGCTTCACAGATCGTGCGCAAGGCAACCGCAGTCTCATCCACTCCTGGGACCAGTCGAAATGGCGCGGTCAGCAGCAAAGAGAAGAGGGTCACGTCGGTCGGAAAGTCCGTTCCCAAAATCGTGTGCATTGCCGGACTCCCCGGGCAAGGCCGCTCGTCGCCCGGATAGGGCCTACTGTGGGGATTGAATAGATCCACTTCCGGTGCTTGCGACGACTCGATGCGGCCGCACAAGCGACAGTAGGTATAGCCCTCGCCGTTGAGCCCCGTGTTTGAGACGAGGAGGCGCTCCCTGGTCGGAAAGGAGCGGAGTCTTTCGTTAATGGGCATCCAGCCCATTCCCGCGTCTGGGGTCGGCATGGTGAGCTTGGCGCGCGTCGCACGGCTAGCCTCCGGTACGCGGTCTGGCTCGGTCTCGGCCGGCATATCGGCTGGATGTGCAAAGCCAGGAGGCCTGAACCACGCGCGCCCTGGTCCGAATCTACCCTGGGCCCCACACGCTTCGCAGTCCCTGATGGTGCGCAGGTTTTCAAAGACGAAGGGTTCTTTTCGCGCGTGCCCGCAGTCCTGACACTCGAAGTAGAGTTCCCGGCTTCGCCATGACTGACGGCGGGCATTGCCGTGAGGCGAGTAGATTGCTTTGGAGGTGTAGCAACGACCGGCGACCCACACTTGCTTGCCAGGCGCATACTGACTGAGAGCGACGGGAAGGCCTTGCGAGGGCTCGAAGCGCGTAACAGTCCTGAAGCGTGTCGAGCGTTCGAGATCGAAGATGTAGAAGCTGGCCACGTCTGTGGGAAAGGCGTAGCGCGGCAGCACACCATGAAACAAGAGGCGTTCAAGCAGATTTTGCGCTAGTGGGTCCGCTTGGCCATCCTCCACGCGCCGACTATCATCGCCTTGGGTATCTTCAGCCTCATTCTCGGCACCCTCTGTATCAGCGTCATCCACATCGTCATCGGGTTGCCCCTCGCTGTCTTGCTCTGGGTCATAGTTGATCGCCCGATCGATTTCACGGATGACGTCGTCGCGCACACCGGCAATCAAAGACACTCTATCCTCTGTCGCCAGTTCGGTCGGCAGCCAGCGGCGTAACGCGTCCTGCAAATCGGCAATGTTCTCACCGAGCCACGCGACGAAATCGTTTCGGTTTAGAACTCCCGTGCCGTCGCGGAAGTCCCCGACCGTGCCGAGGACGGAGAACAGGTTCTGCTGGGGGCCTGGCACGATGGCGACGATCCGCGCCTCGTGGTATCTTTGCAGCACAAATGCTCGTATGTGCCGTCTCGCAATATCGGCATTCTCGAGTGTGAGCCGGGGATCTACGACCGGTCCCGCAATCATCTCGGCCGGATTGGCGAAGTAGTGCTCGTCGTGGCTGTCGGATGACCCATAGGCCATTACTGTAGCGACCGCGTTGCCCCGCCGTCCCGCACGCCCCGAACGCTGCTGATAGTTTGCCCGCCCCGGTGGCATGTTTCTCAGTGCGACGCCGGACAGTGCGCCGATGTCTATACCGACTTCCATCGTCGTCGTGCTCGACAAGACGTCGATGGCGTTTGTCGTCTCAGGCCCGCCGAGCCTCGAAAGGTCGACGTCCTGGAACAGGAGCTCATGGCGCTCCGCGGCCGAAAATACGCTTTCGCTTTGCGACGTATTGAGCTGTGCTGTGTGCTCAGCGGCAATCAACGCGACCGGTGCCCGACTAGAATCCCGCAGACATGCAAGAATGGGAGCCCGGTAATATCCTTTGCGGGCCTCAAAGACAGGATCCGTATTTGGATCAAACCGAAGAACGCCGTTGCTGCCACAGTCGATGCAAACGGCAATATTGGGGATCGGGCGGTGCACGGACTTGCAGCGGGGGCATCGGCACCACTCTCCACCAAACTCGAGAGTAAGAGCGCGAGCAACTAGGCGATTTGATCCATCGGGCGTTCGCTCGACGAGCGATGCAGTGCCAGCTAGGACCGGCAACCAGCGCTGCTGGAATGCACGGCGGCATTCGTTGGTGCCCAGCACACGGTCCATGCGCCCAAAGGCACCACGGTGGCCCCTCACCTCACGCGTCCAGAACTCTGGCGGCATGCTGTTGTACCAGATGCCGGCCGGAGCCCGCCCGGACACCCAACAGCGTATCCATGCTCGCGCCACAGTTCGCTTCGCGACATTGTCGGTTGCTAAGCCCGGCAAATCCGGGAGCGCATCCAGCAGAGGAGTAATGTTCGGGCGCTCTCGCAATGAGGCCACAGCCAAGGCTTCGAGGCCAAGGAAACGATCAGCAATTGCTTTCGTTAGGGTCTCGATGATTGCACGCGGCCAAACACGCGGCGCAAGATCAAGCCATAGCTCAATGAGTTGATCCTCATTCTCGAACGCACCCCTTCGCGCGGCAGCGTCAATCTCCCGCGACGGGAGGACCTCTCCGTCGCGGAGTTCGGGACGAAGGCTGACCTCAAGTCTATTTGCCGCGACCATGGCAGCCGCAAAGGCGCTCTCAAGCGTCAGCATCGGCGCAATGCGAGGGAACTGCCGCAAGTAGGAATAGCCCCAAGCCACAAGGCTTCTTGCGGCGTCCCTCGCTGAATACGATTGGAGCCTTGGAGCGAGCCTTGCGGCCATCTGTCGGGAATCTGAGAAGAGCAGAACCTTGCGGCCCCGCAATGGAGCAAAGGGGGTCGCGGCCTGTGGCCCCGGTGGTTGGATGGCGATCTGACTCGCTACGAGTGCCTGAAATGGTTGGTCGCCTTCCGTTTGGTGGTCCTGGACGCTGGAGCGATTGTGACCGGCCGCGCTCTGACACACGCCACAAGGAACAAATTGGCCGGGCGCATGTCCAAGATGGCCGCGACCGTCTCCGGTTCCGCCGCGAGCGCTGCCAGGCGGTAACCAGACCGTCCTTCTCCTTGCGAGCAAACGACCGGGATTGATTTGACCAGATTCCAGATCGAAAAAGGCCGCTTCTCCCAAGTCGGGGCTGGTCTCCTCGAGAAGGAGGTCAAGAGGGTGCACACCTTCGATCGGCCCCTGCTGCGTATGGAGCCGCTCGCCGGAATCAGCCCATATCATGTGGGGATCGGCGAGATCATTGGTGTATGCTCGAGCATATGAAGCACCGCAGTTTCTGCACGTAAAGTACTCTAGGACGCGAGCACCGCAGCCGCATCGCTCACGTGGCTGGTCGTAGAGCTTCCCCACGAGGCCTCCGCGGGATTCGGACGGCAACTCGGTGCACTGTGCGTCCATGCACGCCCACAATCCCGGGAGTCCCCGGAAGAAGCTGTGAATGCGACACGGGATCAAGCTTGCCGCGGTCTGGACGGGCTTCGCCCTGCTTCCAGTGGCAAGCAGAGCCGTGAGCGCTCGATTGGCTAACAAAGGCTCTGCGTCTGGGAAAAGTGCGGGCGCCAGTTCGTCCAATCGACGCGCCTGCCGCATCGTCTCATTCACTAGCAGATTGAGCGGCGGAAAGGCCTCAAGCGCAGCGTGCAGCGCCGGTTCGACATCACGTACATCTGTAACACCACGGTATCGCAGGAATTGAGCCACGGCTCCAAGCTGACGTTGCTCGTCATCGGAATAAAATGCCTCCAGTTCGATCTCCGATAAGGTTCGGGCATCATCCGCACTACCGGGCGCAGCAGGCTCGCGCGTGAGCAGGTCACCAGAAATCTGCGAGAAGCTTGACTCGGAGCAGCCCGTCAGCTGCGCTCCAAACTGAGCGGCTAAGTCCGCCTGACCAAAGCTTGCGGTCGCGCATATGACTTGAAATCGCTGTTGTTCGATGCCGAGACGCTCCCTAAGCCGCCTCATGAGCAGTCCCACCTCAGCCCCAGCGGCTCCCCTGTAGAGGTGCGCCTCGTCAAGCACGACGAGGAAGCGCTCGTGTGGGTTGTTGCTGAGCCAGCGCCGTGTCTCGTCGAAGATCGTTCGCTCAATCGGACGCATCATCATGTATTCGAGCATGGAATAGTTGGTGATGAGGACGTCGGGCGGCGCGATCTGGGTTTCGTGCCGGGTGAGAAGTTCAGCGTCGCGCAGACGCGTTACAGCACGACGGAAATTGCCCTGATTATCCTGCCATCGAGTGTTCGACTCGCCGTACCAGGCCGCTACGCTTTCCTTTGCCGGCCACTTGCCACGGCGAGTGAGTTCCTCGTAGAGCGCCCTGGCTGCACTTGCTTCGGCGTCGTCTTCGCCACCTCTTGTGGCGGCCCTTTCTATGGTCGCATAGAAGTCGCCGATTTGCCTCAGTCGATCCTGATCGCCCCGTGTCGTTCGCACACCAGGATACGGTGTGCGGCTCGTGTAGCGCGTAAAACGAACAGGGCGACCTGCCCAAGCTTGAAACAAGTCGACGACACGCTGATCCCCGAAAAGTAGTCTGAGCCTGCCAAGCTGGTCGTTGACCAGTGCGTTCATTGGATACAGGACCATTGCCCTTACAGCAGATTGCTCTCGGAATATTTCCGGGCGCTCCCGTGCCTCGATGGCAAGCTTGCCAAGGATAGGTAGTAGAAACGACTCGGTCTTTCCGGATCCAGTGCCGGTCGTGATCATGAGATTGCGGCCGCCTACCAAAATCTCTTCGATCGCGCGGCCTTGATGCGTGTATGGGGGATCGAACAGAAGAGGCGGCCGAGCACCTTGCTGCTGAGCTAATCGACAGTACGCTTCACGAGCCGCGACGGGGAGGCTCGCCATATCGGCAAAACGCTGACCGGGTCGATACCGTGGCGTGGACTCTATGAAGGGGACCTGGAATACGCCGCCCACCTGCTCCAATAGAGCGCGACGCTGATGCACAAGACGAGGATCGCCGATATGGTAGTTGGCCTCAATGTAGCGAATGAGAGTGTGTCTCAGTTCCTCAATAGCCTCGTGAATGGTGCGGCTCATGCAACCCCCTCCCCCGCTGCGCATTCGCGCATCCAAAGATAGTCTTGCAGGAATTTGTATTCGGCGACGATTAGATGCTCCGGAACGACAAAGGCCATTAAGCAGCCCGGCATCGGCATGCGCCTTGCGGAGAGACGCAATCTGCGTTCGGCCCAACTCGGTATCGGCGCGAACAGCTTGAGTATCGTGCTGCCGCTTGGGCCTGCAGTGGTCGCGAAGGTTTGGGGAGAGCCGCTTACGGCATCCAGGGCCGCCTGGAGTTGCCACGCAAGATCACAGGGACGCCAGCGCGAACCCGGCGCATGGAGGTCGAGCAAACTGGTGACACCCCCACGATTGAGGAGGACCGCCGACCACACGGGTGCCCCAAAGGCTTGTGGTCGCCGTGCAACGAACAATCCGTCGAGGTCGGAGCTGGGTTCGCACCAGCGATCAGAATAGAACCGACCAGGGCCGATGACTCTGATGGCTTCCATGTTCCTTGGGAGGGATACTGGAGGCATACTGGCCCGGAGCGCTTCAATATGCGCTTGGGCGGCTTCCTTGGCTGGGAGGCGCTGCCAAGCATCGGCATCAATTTCAATAAGCCCGAATTCCGCGAGCTTCAGAGCGAGGTCTTCATCGGGCAGTGGAGCGATCTCTCGAGCGGCGCCATTGCGCGCAACGCGTAGCGCGAGTTCGCTCGGTAACGTCACGGAATCATGGGCGGAGCCACCCAGAAGTGCTACATATCCCCCAGGGCGGCGAACGAACGCATACGGGGTTAGGCACAAGAGAAGCTGTCCGTCGAGATTGATATCGTCTCCACCAAACGCCACCTCGGCGACGTCCCCGATCATCAAGAGCTCGTCGAGCATGTCCTCTACCAGGCTCTCCTTGAGGTCAGTGCCCTCGGCCAACGGCCTCAAGCTGCTCCACGTTGCACGGACCAGTTGCCAGGATCGACAAGGGGCCAAGATACCGGCCGTACGGCGCAGCGCTGCGGCAACGAATACCCTCGGGTCGGCAACTACGGGGCCTAAGCCAAGCGACATCGCAGTTCGCCGGAGCGCGACCTCAGGGGTGATTTGTTCCGTCGGCATGGTGGCCCCCTATCCGCCCATTCGCTTAGCCGTGGCAGCTGATTTTGCGAGAAAGGCAGCAAAGCTAGCTCCGCGCATGAGTATGCCATGGTCTAGCAGTCGATTGGCGAGGGGATCACTACGCCTCAGGCTGAGGGCATCCGGCCTGAACGCCAACGTCATCGCAGCGGTGATCAGAGGTTTATCGGCGCAGACCCGGTAGAGGGCAGCCGCCTCGAACATTTGATCGATGAGTCGGACAAGGTCATCGCCCCCTGCACTCCAGTCCTCGCGCCTCAGCCTCGCTGCAAATCCGGGAGCGGCTATGGAGCGTTGGAGGGTATCAACGTCGTCAGATGAGGCTGAGGCAGGCTGGGCTCTGGCCAGGGCCCTGACCCAACTGTCTGAGCAGGCCATGGATAGTAAGCGGTGAAGGACGGCATCAACAACCTGGTCTCGTCGGACGATGCCGAGTTTGCCGACAACGCGAGCTTTGGCCCAGAGCCTCAGTACACCAAGATAGTAGCTAAAATGATTGCGCCCGACTTTGTGCGGATTGAGCGTGATCTGCAGCCGCAAGTCCTCCAGGCGACCAACAGGCGCAGGTGAGCTGACGAACAGAGCATACTGTCTGCCTGGCAACGATGCGCAGAACAGCGTGCCAGGACTGGCTACATCGATGGGTTCTACTCGCGGATCGATAGTTATCGGGACAAGGCGATCTGGTTGCGCAACGGAGGCTTGGCGGAGCTTGACCATTGGATCGTCGCTCTCATCGGCAAGAGCGACACCTAGATTTCCGTCGTTTCGTTGGGCTATCCAGCGGAGTGGATCAGTGTCGTGGACAACAGGAATGCGAGCACGCCCCAGATCGCCGCAGTCGAACGAAAAAGTGACGCCAGCCGAGGACAGCAGCGTGTCTTCATGATCTCCAAGGATTTGTCGAAATCGCTCTTTGCTGATCGGCAATCGCAGTCGACCGAGCAGGATCGTCTCGGCAGGTCGATGCCTAGAGACCAGGTAGCTGCATGAAACAAGAACCTCTCGAGCTTGAGGTCCTACAATGGCTATCCTTGCCTTATCGTCGAGCAGATCCTCAAGGCGTGCGTCGATTGGAACGAGTTCACAGGTGATACCGGCGTGGTTACTGGTCTGCCCTTCCACTCGACCAGGAGGAGTGACGTGAAGACGAATCGATGCCTGCAAATCCCTGGCAGCGGTGCCTCCCATGGCTTGAGCCGATATAGTGACGCTATGCGTGCCGGCGGCCAGGCGCCCAAGCGAGACCAGTACCGGCGAGCGCTGCTCCCCGACGGGAATTCGAAGCGCTGTCGTGCCATCTACTGCAACAGCGTACTCGCGAACATCATAGTCGGCCGCGAGCGAGAGAATGGGTTCCTCCGTTGTGAGCCATTCTGCCTCGCCGCTCTCCGAATCTCGGCGCGGCACTAGGCCTACAGGCTCAACCGACAGCGCCAGGCGGTAACCGAACCCGAGCGCATCTAGTTCGCTGAGCTGTGCTTCCCCAACTGTGGCGGGCATCAGGAGTTGGTATAGGTAAGCCCCCTGCGTTGAGCACGGCAACGGAGAGAGAATGGACGCGAGTGCCTTTGCTTCAGGAAGGGCTTGGCGAGAAACAATGATGTATTCCTGGGATGGCCTGACGTAAGCGCCCAATACCTGCCGGGCGCGCTCATCGGCCTGTACTCGTAGCAGCCATCGGGAGCCATTCGGGAACCTGTAGGCGGATGCCAGATCGATTGGCTCCTTCAAAGCGGCGTTTGCCAACTCAAGTTCTGCGAGCGAAAAGCCCTCAGGAGGGAGTTGGCGCAGTTGACGCTCGAGGCGGCTTTGTAGGAGCAGGCTCGCTGGCCTCAATCGGTCGCGTGAATCAAAAAATCTGACGCCACCTTTGCCGAGCGCAGCGGCGAGATCGGGGGTCCGACCGGCCAGGTCTTGAAGCGTTGGGAGCGTGACGCAAAGTGACCATTCGCCCGAGGCAGTGCGCGTAGCGACAAGGGAAGCCGCGTTCAATATCGTTGGGGTGCGCTGGGTCGGCGATGCGTTGAGGGGTACACTGGCGGATGCGCCTTCGAGGTGCCGAGAGATTCTCAGGCGCGTATCATGGAAGGTCCGGCGGGCTTCGATCAGTCGGATCTTCCGGGCTTCATCCTGATTGAGATCTTGGACAATGCGTCGGAGAGCATGGGAGGAGATCGGCACCGTTGCTTGGTCTATATCACCGTCACCCAGGCTCATAACAAGACGGCCAACAATCGGCGCCTGCTCAAGGAAGCATTGCAGGCGAGAAGAGACGTTCGAGGATCGCGCTGCGAATAAGTGACCCAGTTGGTCAGCGTCCGAAGACGACGCTTCGGCGAGCACATGACGCAGAGCATGAAACTCGCGCATGAATGCGCTTTGAAGATCATTGGGCAAGATCGCGTGGGTGATCGGCCAGGCGATGATTGAACGATGCTCCGCCCATGGTCCAAATGGTCGGAAGCCGTCATAGGTCGCTGCAAAACGAATGAACCAATCCCTGATGCGCGTCCGCTCCCCAAAACGGATCCAGCCAGGCACAGCGCGAGCGAGTGATGGCCAATATTCGTCGCCCGAGAAGTCGTATCCGACCTCGGCAGCCACGACGGCCCAAATGAGCCAGTGACTATCCGTTAAGCGGCCTGCAGCCGACAGAGCCGTTGAGAGTTCGCCTCGCGCCGACCGCAGTTCCTCGGTCGACAGTGGATGCTCAAGAGCGAATACGGGATTTCCAGTACCAGCCCGGGCTTTTCGCAAATCCGCAAAGTGAGAGGCTAGTCGCCCCTGATAGGCCGTTAGCATGGGCGCCTCCGCCCGTCGTGGCTGCTACCCCGTGGAAGCAAATGAAGCGGCTTGATGCGCGCGGCCGTCACCGAGAATGCGGGCGAGCATTTGTTCGCGGGTCCAGTGGAGGAAGTCCGGGCGCGTGCGGGCGCGAGGGATCATCCAGCGCTCAACCGCCGCCCTCGAGATTTCATGGGCATGTTGGAGTGACTTGAGGTTGGGGCGCCCCCGGCCTTTCTTTAGTATCGAAGTCGCGTTCTCGGCGAGTTGGCACATGAATACCTCGCGCTTTATGCCGTGGCGCAGTATTGCGTCGCTATAGCCAACCGCGTCGAGCGCGGCCCGTATTGAGCGCAGGCGCCAATTCGGACCCTGGCCGAAGCGGTTTTGATCGGCGTACGGGTGCCTAATCGTTCGTAGGTAGCGGCGCATGTCCAGGAAGAGATCGTCCGGAATGTGAAAATGACCCCAACCTTCCGTGAAGCCAATTGATTGAAAGTACTGCACGTCGCCAATTTTCAGGCGGTTGTAAATCGACGAGCGGCCCATGGATGAACTCGTAGTCACAGCGAGGAGATGCGCTTTCTTTTTCGCACCGGAGATGACCCCCTCCATAGAACCGTATTTTCTGGAGAAGTGATTGTAGATCTCACGCGATCGCACGAGACATGCTACGGCCTTCCCGCCAAGCAGGTGTGAATACGGTGGTATGGCGCCAAGAACGTACGCGTCTAGGATGTTGACGAGGCGAAGACCGCGATCCGCTGTAGTCCACCCGATCAGATTATCGCGTACGGCAAGGTTGAATACGGGGTCCCCGAGCGCGATCACTCCAGCGAGTTTGTCGTTGTGAGCATCCCAAACTAGATAGCGTAGGCGACGACCGTATCCGGCGGAGACCGGCACCGACCAACTCATACAAGCCAGCCGAAACAGATCGGATTCCCAAGTACCTGCTTTGATCCGAGAAAGGCGCAATTCGATCCGGTCTGGGATGACCTCGGCGCCGTCGGCGAAGTGATGAGAGAACTTCCCCCACGCCGTTTTCAAGAAGTCATTGCTGGCCAAAAGACGGTCGGCTCGCTGTGTGGCATGTAACGCGCGGACCGTATCCTTGTCCTCGCCAGGGAGTTCCAGCGTTCCGTCAGGCTGTCTCACAAATCCCAGCGACGTAAGATGGGTTGTCAGATTGCGCTTGAGGCGCACCTCTGGCGTAAGACGAATAACTGCCGCAGATTTCTTTTTTTGGCGGCTTTGCCGCCCGCCTTTCTTTGGTCGCGCCATGCCCCATCCCCAATCAAGTAGATATGGCTCAATCCCGAGGGCTGTGCAATCATCCAAAGGCAGATATGTGTTCGAAAGGGAGGCTCGAGACTTGCCGGTGCGCCCCCCCCCAGAAAGAGCCACGCAGGCCCCGATAAGGAGCCTACGTGCTGAATCTGTAGATTGGGGGCGGAGCGCCTGGAGAACGATGCCCGCCAGCTATCTCCAGATGGAAGCGACCTGCTGTAGCTCGGCCGGTCTGGCCTAGGCTCCAATCGCAGCAATTCAATGTGGTGGGCCACACGCTATTGGCCGTCTAGCGGCACGCGGTCCTCGACTTAAGCGCCCGCCGCTTCTCATGGTCCGTCCACTCGCCGCCAAACGTCGCCTGAAACCGTTCCGCGTCCTCCCGCTGCGCAAATGCGAACACGATATGCCAACCACCGTCGTGAGCATAGCTGTGCCCGAGCGGATCTTTATCGAGGCCGTTGCAGAACGCCATGACGGGCGGATGGCACCGGCCATTGACCTTCTCCGCCGGCAGCACGATCTGATGCGGCCAGCGTGCATTGGCCATGGTCGCCGGCATACGTCCCCTGGCGCGGCTCACGGCCGGCCCTCCAGCTCGGCAATCTGCCGCCATAGCTCGCCGCGCCGCCGGCTGACAGCGAGGGTACGGTCATTGAGCACCCGGACGGCTTCCGTGTCAGCCGGTTTGTCATTCCGTGCGGCGAGACGGTCTAGGATAGCGACCGTGGCGTCGATGAGACCCAGCCATTCCTGTTCGACTTCGGCTTCCCAGGATTTTAGGATGTCGATGCGCTGCATCAGTTTGCTCCATGAATGTTCTCGTTATGTTCTATTGGCTTTAGGGAGTGGAGTCCAGCCCGTTTGGCCGGGATGCAGCTTAGATGTGCGGGAAATTCACACAGTTGGCGCCCTGGCAGGAGGTTCACGCCTTCTCCCAGCCGCTCGTTGAAAAGGCGCCGGCGGATGTGGTCGTGACATCCACGCCGATGCGCTTCGCCAACGTCATGCGCCTTAATGCTGGTGGCGCCCGCGAGCACGCACCGATGCGTTGGGGCTTTGCCGACCGCAAATCCGCAACGCCATTGCGGCAGCCTAAGCATATGCACGCCCGCGCCGAGACCATCGACAAGCTTTCGGCCTTCCGGCAGGCGTTCTCCGAACGCCGCGGCGTCCTGATGGTCCACACCTTCAACGAGGGCGAAGAGATCGAGAGCAGGACCAAGCAGTGGATCGTCACGCCGAGTGATGGCCAGCCCATCGCCATTGCGGTGATATGGGAACAGTACTCAATGGCCCCGAAATGCTCGACACCTTCGTGCAGGTGACGGTGACCGCAACACGCTCATCTCCCGGATCACCGATCGCATGAAGCCGGCGCTTCGCCGGCAGACGTCAAGTCGCTGCTGCGCACGTTCGAAGATGACGGCAACTGGACGATGACGGAGCAGCAACCGGCGCGGCGAGCATCTCGGCCGAAGGCCAGAAGGCAGGAGCGATTGTTTTAGAGCGCAGCGGGCGGCGGCGTGCTTTCTCCCTGGAGCCGTCCGGTGATGCGCGATCTGCTCCCCTATCCATCCGATCGCCGGCGCGGTTAGTTAGTTAGTTTGCTAGTTAGTTCTAACAAATGAACTGCCTCAAACTTCCCGCCTCATGCAATCGTAGAATCGCTGTCTTTGCACATGCTTCCGCAGATGGTCACTGATTTGAGTAAGTCTCATTTGGGCGCCTTCGCGGCCGCCGGCGGCGGCCGCTATCGGGCCCTACCTCGCGGCCTGCGGCCGCTCGCCCGAGCCCCGCACGGCGGGTCTCGGCCCTATCGGGTAACGGTCAGCCGGGCGCGGACCATGATGTTGCGATGTTCACGATGCGCAAAAAGGCCATGTCGCTGAGCAACAGGGCAGGCCGGGAACGCAACGCGCGCGGTCGGACGGTCGGCGGCCGGTTGCCGTGGAAAGAGCGAGAGGGAGGTGGCGGTTGTCGTGACGGGCTGAAGAGGTGAGAGAAGGTCTCTCGCCGGCCCGTCGCGGAGAAACTGCCGTGGCCAAAGCCGAACCGAAGATCACTCTGTCGTCCTCGCGCGACATTCCCTTCGACAAGCTCGTTCTCAGCCAAGCGAATGTCCGCCGCGTGAGAGCGGGCATCTCGATCGAGGAACTCGCCGAGGACATCGCGCGACGCTCGTTGCTGCAGGGCCTCACTGTCCGTCCGCAACTGGATGACAACGGCAACGAGACCGGCATGTACGAGGTGCCGGCCGGAGGGCGCCGCTATCGTGCCCTGCAGCTTCTCGTCAAACAGAAGCGCATGGCGAAGACCGCGCTAGTTCCCTGCGTGATCCGCGACGCCGACGCCGCGACCCTGGCGGAGGAGGACTCGCTCGCCGAGAACGTGCAGCGTGCGCCGCTGCATCCGCTCGATCAGTTCCGCGCCTTTCAGACGCTGCGCGAGAAGGGGCTCAGCGAGGAGGAGATCGCCGCCACCTTCTTCATCGGCGTCAATGTCGTCCGCCAACGCCTGCGTCTGGCGGCCGTGTCGGAGAAGCTGCTCGAGGCCTATGCCGACGATTGCATGGAATTGGAGCAGCTCATGGCCTTCACCGTGAGCACCGATCATGCGCGGCAGGAGAACGTGTGGGCCGCAATCGAGGACTCACACAACGACACGCCGTATCACATCCGCCGGATGCTCACCGAGCAAACCGTGCGCGCCTCCGACAAGCGGGCTCGCTTTGTCGGTCTCGCAGCCTACGAGACGGCCGGCGGCTTCGTCCTGCGCGATCTGTTCGAGGCCGATGATGGCGGCTGGCTGCAGGACGCGGCGCTTCTCGATCGCCTGGTTGCCGACAAGCTGAAGGCGGAGGCCGAGACCGTCGCCGCCGAGGGCTGGAAGTGGATCGAGGTCGCCGTCGATTTCCCCTACGGCCACACGCGCGCTCTGCGCGAGCTCGATAGTATCGAGAAGGAGATGATTGCCAAGGAGAAGAAGACGCTCAAAGCCCTGAACACGGAGCAGGCCAAGCTCGAAGCCGAGTACCAGGATGCCGAGGAGGTGCCGGACGAGGTCGACCGGCGGCTCGACGAGATCCAGGAGGCCATCGAAGCGCTCGAGGAACGGCCACTGACCTTTGATCCGGACGAGGTCAAGCGTGCCGGCACATTCATCAGCGTCAGCTCCGATGGCCGGCTCCGCGTCGAGCGCGGCTTCGTCCGGCCGGAAGACGAAGAGCCCGAGTCGATCGAGAATGGCGAGAATGGCGAATACAGCAGTGGTGACGATGGAGATCCCACCTCGACGCATTCAATCCAGCGCACGGTCATCACGCTAGGCGGCAAGCCAACCGAAGCCGACGAGGAAGAAGAGGAGGATGGCATCAAGCCGCTGCCGGAACGGCTCGTCACGGAGCTGACCGTCTCCCGCACACTGGCATTGCGCGACGCCGTTGCCGCCAATCCGCACGTTGCCATGACGGTGCTCCTCCACAAGCTGGTGCGCGACACATTCCGTCATGGCACCGCGATCTCGTGCCTCGACGCATCCGTCCATGAGGTGCATTTTCCCGCGCAACCTGATGGGCTCAACGACAGCCCCTCGGCAAAGGCCGTCGAAGAGCGCCAGGTGGGCTGGAAGCGCGATCTTCCCGATGATGATGACGCGCTCTGGGACTGGCTGAACGCACTTGATGAAGCAAGCCGCTTGGCGCTGTTGGCCCATTGCGTCAGCTATGGCGTCAATGCGCTCTACGAGCGCGGCGACCGCTATGGCGGTAGCGCAAT
Organism: Hyphomicrobium sp. CS1BSMeth3; assembly: GCF_900117415.1. GTDB lineage: Bacteria > Pseudomonadota > Alphaproteobacteria > Rhizobiales > Hyphomicrobiaceae. Next base: position 1,047,213 of record NZ_FPEI01000005.1, on the reverse strand, counting down.
TTCGCCACATGGCGTCCGGCAGCGCATTGCCGAAGCCGACCGCCTTGCCCATGCGCTCGGCCTCGACATGGCCGAGGTGGGCTGGCGGCCGACGGTCGCCAACTACTTCGGACGCATCACCAAGGCGCGCATTCTCGAATCCGTGCGCGAGGCCAAAGGCGAGCAGGCGGTCCAGCTGATCGATCACCTGAAGAAGCCGGACATGGCCAAGGAAGCCGAGCGGCTTCTCGCCGATACCGATTGGCTTCCCGAGCCGTTACGCGGTCTCGATCTCGACGCCGGTGGTGATGGCGAGGCGACGGACGATGCCGGTGCGCTGCCCGCCTTCCTCAGCGACGACGAGGAAGATCCGAACGAGCCTGACACGCAATCGACCGTGCTTGCGGCCGAGTGAGCCGCGACGGCGGAGTGGCCCCTGGGCCGCTCCGCCCCATCCCCATCAGTCTGCTTTCGCGCCCCGCGGTCCTCGGCGGGCGACGATCTTTGGAGTATTCGCCATGCCGATCTTCATCATCGAAACAACCTTCCGTCTCCCCGTCTATCGGCGCCGCCGCTACGCGGCCGACACGCTCGCTGAAGCCTGCCGCCTCGCCATCCAGGACGACAACTGGTCCCAGCAGAAGGAGGACATCGACGGCTCGGGACATACCTATGTTACGGGCATTTGGCCGGAGGACATCGAGCCTTACGACGTGCCGACGCTGGCGATCCCCTCGGAGTTCGACGAGTTCGTGCAGCGCAAGGCGGATTGCTTTGACGCTCTTCTCGCCCTGACCTCCACTGCGGCCATCACCTGGCTCGCCATGGTGCTGGGAGGCGGTGATCGAGATGCCTGAGATCATCGAAACCGCTGTCTATCTCCTCGACGAGCTCTCGGACGAGGCGAAGGAGAAGGCCCGCGCCTGGTATCGCGAAGGTGCGTTCGATTACGATTGGTATGAGAGCGTCTATGAGGACTTCGAGTGCATCTGCAAAATCCTTGGTGTCCGCCTCGACACGCGCTCCGTTCGCCTCTGGGGCGGCGGCACGCGAGGTAAGCCCTGCATCTGGTTCTCGGGCTTCTGGAGCCAGGGTGATGGCGCCTGCTATGAAGGGCGCTATAGCCATGCCAAGGCGGCACCTCGCAAGATTCGCGAGCACGCGCCGAAGGATGAGGAGCTCCACCGCATCGCCGATGCGCTCCAGGCTATCCAACGCCGGAACTTCTATCAGCTCCACGCGGTCGTCACCCACCGCGGCCGCGCCCACCACGAGCTCAGCATGGCGATCTCGGTCGAACGCGACAGCCCCGTCTCGCAAGAGATGACGACCGGCGCCGAAGATGCCGTCATCGAGGCGCTGCGCGATCTCGCCTGCTGGCTCTATCGCCAGCTCGAAGGTGAATACGAGTATCTGACCTCCGACGCCGTCGTCGACGAAGCGATCGTCGCCAACGCGTATACCTTCACGGAGGACGGCCATCGCTTCGGTTGATGGCGGGCGGAAGTCGAGGGAGAGGTTGGCTGCGGTCGGGTTGAGCCGGTGTGGTCGAGAGAGAGCGCCGGCCGGCTCGCCTATCTTCCGCTCTCCTTGAGGCTCATCGACATGACATCCCATGCCAACCGCGCGAGCGCGCCGCTCGCACGTTCCTCCTACGACGACTCCGCCGCTCGCCTCGCCGAGGCGGCACGTCTGCTCCTCGCTCACCTCGAACATGGCCGCCGCGTCGATACCGCGATGCTGCGGGCGGCCATGGAACAAGCCTTCGGCGCGTCCGACGCCTCCGGCGCCTGGACCTGGAAGACGGGCTACGACGCCTGCGAAGCCGCGGCCGTGATGTTCCTGCGCAAATACGGCAAGGCGATCCTGCGCAAGGCAGGCACGCCCGCCGCCGCACTGCCGACGCTCGCGAAAATCGCCAATCTTCTTCCCACCCATACGCGGCGATCGGAGGAATCCCAGGCCTTCCAGCAGCTCTCGACGCCGTTGCCGCTCGGCCTTGCCGCGCTCACCGCGGCCGCCATCGTGCCGGGCGACAGCGTGCTCGAGCCGTCAGCCGGCACGGGATTGCTCGCCGTCCTCGCTGACATCTCCGGCAGCACCCTCATCCTGAACGAGCTCGCGGTCAACCGCGCCGGCCTGCTCCCCCAACTCTTTCCGGAAATCTCCGTGACGCGCTTCGACGCGGCGCAGATCGACGATCATCTCGATCGCACGATCCTGCCGACGGTCGTTCTGATGAACCCGCCGTTCTCGGTGCTCGCCAACGTTAGCGGCCGCGTGGCCGATGCCACCTGCCGTCATCTCTCCTCCGCACTGGCCCGCCTCGGCGATGGTGGCCGGCTGGTCGCCATCACCGGCGCGAGCTTCGGACCTGATACCTCGACGTGGCGCGAGACTTTCGAGCGGCTGCAAGCCCACGGCCGTGTCGTCTTCACCGCCGCCATCGACGGCTCGGTCTATGCGAAGCACGGCACGAGCATCGAAACGCGCCTCATCGTCATCGACAAGGAGCCCGCCGACGATCCGACGCAGTTCCCGCCATCGCCCGGTACGGCCCCCGATGTCGCCACGCTTCTCGGCTGGATCGGCACGCACGTCCCACCGCGGCCGCCATGCTCGGCGGTGCAGGCTCCCGCGCGCACGATGTCTGCGACAGTCTCGCGGACACGGCGGGCGACAACGACGCGCGTCCCGACACGCACCGCTCCTGTTGCCGGCAATGTCCCCGATGGCATCGAGCTCGCCTACGAGACGCTTGATTGGACTCCACCCGAAGGCGCGCGTCTCTCGGACGCGATCTATGAAGACTATGCGCTGCAATCGATCCGGATTCCCGGTGCGCAGCGGCATCCGACCAAGCTCGTGCAATCGGCGGCCATGGCGTCGGTCGCTCCGCCGAAGGCGAGCTATCGGCCACGTCTACCGGCGAAGGTGATTGCGGACGGCCTCCTCTCGGACGCCCAGCTCGAATCCGTCGTCTATGCCGGCGAGGCGCACAGCGAACATCTCGCCGGCGCCTGGACGGTGGATGAGACCTTCGACGTTGTCGCCGCGGCGGCGGATGAAGCGCCGAATGCAGTCCGGTTCCGCCGCGGCTACATGCTCGGCGACGGCACCGGCGCGGGCAAAGGTCGCCAAGCCTCCGGCGTTCTCCTCGACAACTGGCTGCAGGGACGGCGCCGTGCCATCTGGGTCAGCAAGTCCGACAAGCTGCTCGAGGATGCGCAGCGCGACTGGTCCGCACTCGGCATGGAGCGTTTGCTCGTCACGCCGCTCTCGCGCTTTCCGCAGGGCAAGGCCATCCGCCTCAACGAAGGCATCCTGTTCCTCACCTACGCGACGCTGCGCACGGATGAGCGTGGCGAGAAGCAATCGCGCGTCCGCCAGATCGTCGACTGGCTCGGTGCCGATTTCGATGGCGCGATCATCTTCGATGAATCGCACGCCATGCAGAACGCCGCTTCGGCCAAGGGTGAGCGCGGCGAACAGGAGGCCTCTCAACAGGGACGTGCCGGTCTCAGATTGCAGCACGCTTTGCCCAATGCCCGTGTGGTCTATGTCTCGGCCACCGGCGCGACGACCGTCCACAATCTGGCTTACGCGCAGCGGCTCGGGCTCTGGGGCGGGGAGGATTTTCCGTTCGCCAATCGGGCCGAGTTCATCCAGGCCATCGAAGCGGGCGGCGTCGCCGCGATGGAGGTGCTCGCACGCGATCTCAAGGCGCTCGGCCTCTATATCTCGCGGTCGCTCAGCTACGACGGGGTTGAATACGAACTCGTCGAGCACCAGCTCACGCCCGAGCAGACGCGCATTTATGATGCCTACGCCGGAGCGTTCGCCATCATCCACAACAACCTCGACGCGGCTTTGCGTGCAACAAACATCACGGGAGAGATGGGCACGCTCAATGCCCAGGCCAAGTCTGCCGCGCGGTCAGCCTTCGAGAGTGCCAAGCAGCGCTTCTTCGGCCATCTGTTGACGTCGATGAAGACGCCGACACTCGTCAGATCGATCGAGCGCGATCTCGAGAAGGGCCATGCCGCCGTCGTGCAGATCGTCTCGACCGGCGAGGCCCTGATGGAGCGCCGGCTGGCCGAGATCCCGACCGAGGAATGGAACGACATCCAGGTCGACATCACCCCGCGCGAGTACGTGCTCGATTATCTGCTCCATTCCTTCCCGGTGCAGCTTTACGAGCCCTACACGGACAGCGAGGGCAATCTGTCGACGCGCCCCGTGCTCCGTGATGGTCAACCCGTCGAAAGTCGCGAGGCCGTCGCCTGCCGCGACGAGTTGATCGAGCGGCTTGCGTCCTTGCCGCCGGTGCCGGGCGCACTCGACCAGATCGTGCAGCGCTTCGGCACGGACATTGTGGCGGAAGTGACGGGGCGTTCCCGCCGCATCATCCGCAAAGGTCAGCGGCTTGTCGTCGAAAGTCGTGTGGGATCCGCGAATCTCGCCGAGACAGCCGCGTTCATGGACGACGAGAAGCGTATTCTCGTGTTCAGCGATGCGGGCGGCACGGGCAGAAGCTACCACGCCGAGCTTTCGGCGCGGAACCAGCGCCTGCGTATCCACTATCTCCTCGAGCCGGGCTGGAAGGCCGATGCCGCCATCCAGGGCCTCGGCCGCACGAACCGAACGAACCAGGCGCAACCGCCGCTGTTCCGTCCGATCTCGACGGATGTGAAAGCAGAAAAGCGCTTCCTCAGCACCATCGCACGCCGGCTCGATACGCTCGGGGCGATCACCCGTGGCCAACGTCAGACGGGCGGCCAGGGTCTGTTCCGTCCGGAGGACAATCTCGAGAGCCCCTATGCGCGCGATGCACTGCGCCAGCTCTACACGCTGATCGTGCGCGGCAAGGTCGAAGGCTGTTCGCTTCAGACCTTCGAGCAGGCAACGGGCCTCTCGCTTATGGACTCCAATGGCATGAAGGACGGACTGCCGCCGATCACCACGTTCCTCAATCGGCTGCTGGCATTGACGATCGAGCTCCAGGGCGTGCTCTTCACCGCCTTCGAGCAACTGCTGAACGCGCGTGTCGAAGGTGCCATCGCGTCCGGCACCTATGATATCGGCCTTGAGACGCTGCGGGCGGAGAGTTTTGAGATCACCGACCGGCGCACGATCCATGTGCATCCCGGCACAGGTGCCGAGACGCGGCTCCTGACGATCCTGCAACGCCTGCGCAACCGGCCGGTAACGCTCGACGAGGCCCTCGCGCATCTGTCCGATCGCAGTGGCCGGCTGCTCGTCAACGAGCGATCAGGCCGTGCGGCCGTTCAGGTCTCCGCGCCGAGCATCATGCTCGACGACGGCGAGATGGAACGCCGCGTGCGCCTCATCCGGCCGATGGAGACGGTTTCGGTCCCGATCAGCGCTATGGCCGAGAGCCATTGGATCGAGGCCGACCACTCTCCGTTCCGGCAAAGCTGGATCGCGGAGCTCGCACAGGTGCCCGAGTTCTCCGAGAGCACGCTGCACATCGTTGCCGGTCTGCTGCTGCCCATATGGAAGCGTCTGCCGGGCGAGTCGACGCGGGTTTATCGACTTCAGACGAACGACGGCGAGCGCGTGATCGGACGGCGCGTCTCACCGGCCTGGGTCGCGGGCACGCTCTCTGCCGATCGCGCCACGCTGACACCCGAAGAAGCTTTCTCGGCCCTGATGGACGGGAGGACGGTCCTCGATTTGGCCGAAGGCCTCCAGCTTCGCCGCGTTCGCGCGATGGGTGCTCATCGCATCGAGTTGCTCGGCTTCTCCGATGCCATGCGGAACCGTCTGTCCGCGTATGGCCTCTTCCACGAGATCATCTCGTGGAAGCTCAGGATGTTCGTGCCGACCGACACTAGCGGTCCTTCGATCATCGCCAAGCTGATGGAGCGTTACCCTGTCGAGCGCATTGGCGAGCGGGAGGCCGCCTGATGGCCCGGCGTGATGCGTCAGAGCTTGCACATCGCCTCGCGCGCGAGGCCGAGGCGGTGTGCCGCAAGTACCTCTCCAACGGTCGCCGCGTGGGGCGCTATTGGATTGTCGGTGATGTGCACAACACACCAGGGCGCTCCATGTACGTCCGGTTGTTTGGCCCGGAGAGCGGCAAAGGTGCAGCGGGGCGCTGGACGGATGGCGCGACGGGAGAGCGCGGAGATCTGCTCGACGTGATCCGCGAGAGCCTGGGGCTCATCGACTTCCGAGATGTGGCCGACGAAGCGCGTCGCTTCCTCTCGTTGCCACGTCCGGAGCCCGATCCGCAGTGCAAGACCTACACGATACCGGCACCGACCGGCTCGCCCGAGGCGGCCCGCCGTCTGGTCGCCGCATCGCACACGATCCACGGCACATTGGTGGAGACCTACCTGCGGCATCGAAGCATTGATGATCTGCATGACGTCGGAGCGCTCCGCTATCATCCGCGTTGCTATCATCGCCCGGATGATGGGCCGACACAGATCTGGCCTGCCATGATTGCGAGCGTCACGGATCTCGGCGGCCTCATCACCGGCGCGCACCGCACGTGGCTCGATCCATCCGGCCTCGGCAAGGCACCGCTCGAGACATCGCGCAAGGCGATGGGCTCACTGCTCGGCAATGCCGTTCGGTTCGGTCCCCACGGTGACGTCATGGCGGCCGGCGAGGGGATCGAGACCATGCTCTCCTTGCGGATGGCCCTGCCGGGCCTGTCGCTGATGGCGGCACTGTCGGCCGCGCATCTGTCCGCCATTCTGTTTCCGGACACGCTGCGCCGGCTTTACATCGCTCGCGATATCGATGCCGCGGGCGATGGTGCCATGACGACTCTGACCGCACGGGCTGCAGCGGCCGGCATCGAAACGATCCCACTGTCGCCACGCCTCGGCGACTTCAACGAGGACCTCGTCGCGTTCGGCCTGAACGATCTGCGCGCGCTCGTACGTCCGCAAGTCACGCCGGGTGATGCCGAACGCTTCCTTCTCGCAGGGCCGTCCGGCCGGCTGTGATTTGTGCCGTCCGTGGTCGAGCGGCACGGACCGCACTCCACGCAGACGGGGCCGCACCCGGCCTTCCTAAGAGGCGATCGGGCCAGAACCGGTCGCGGCCGCAAGGGCGGCGCGCGGCCGGAGGCCGCGCTTGCCCTCCTCCGCTGCGCTCCGGCCTGGCAGGCTGCGCCTTTGGGTGCTGGCCCCGGCCGGTTCCGGCTGGTCCGTCGCCGGAAGGCCGCGATGGGCGCGGCCTCGCTGAGGAGAGGTGTTCCATGCCTTTCGATCACACCACTGACGCCACCGCATCTCCAACGGCCCATCTGCTCGAAGAGCTCGCGCTCTACGCTCATCGTCCCTTCGACGATGAAGCTGATCCACGTCCGTTGCCCGAGCCGGCAAAGCTCCAGGGCGCTCTCGCCGACATCTTCGATGCGCTGGTCGCGACCTTGTCGGACACCCGTCTCGAGCCTGACCTCGAGGTCCTGCTGTGGTCGGTGGTCAACGTCTTCCACCGCCGGATCGACCGCATCGAACAGGAGCTGGACAAGAACGAGGCCGCCCAGCGGACAAGCCAGCGCGATCAGGACGGCTCAGAGGTCCGCTCCGTCGAGCTCGAGAAGCTCATCCGAGAGGGGCTGACGCTGATCGAACGTCGCAACAGCTTCGAATTCATCCGTGATGGCGCTGCCGAGCTGTTCAGCATCCATACCGGATCGGTGTGGCGCCCCCGTGCCGGTTCGATGGTCAACCGGTCGACGATGACAGCCGCGATGATCGACAGCCGGGAGTTCATCAATGCCCGCCGCCGGGTCGACGCCGAGACGCTGCTCCCGAAGGGCACCAGGATTGCCTTCGCCGGCGGCGTCGACTGCAATGATCATCATGGCATCTGGGCAGTCCTCGACAAGGTCCAGGCCAAGCATCCCGACATGATCCTCCTGCACGGCGGTGCGCCGCGCGGCGCCGAGAAGATCGCCGCCTGCTGGGCGGAAGCGCGCAAGATCACGCAGATCGTCTTCAAACCTGATTGGGCACGCCATGCGAAGGCTGCGCCCTTCAAGCGCAATGACCAGCTCCTGGATGCCATGCCGATTGGAGTCGTCCTGTTCCCAGGTTCCGGCGTGACCGGCAACCTCGCCGATAAGGCGAAGGCGCGCGGCATTCCGCTGTGCGACTGCCGCAACCGCGGCAGCACGTAGCCGCCGCTTCACTCAACATCATTGATAAAATTCATCGGAGCAATTCCAGCTCCGCTGGACGAGCGCTGCTCGCGTCGCTGACAGCAAGCATCATAGCGGATCGACATCTCTCATTGTCATTTCCCTGTACGTTCGAATCTGCAGCTTCACATTCGATTTGCGATCAACGGTCGTATTGGTATCTTCCATTCGCACGCACGGACGGCACTGCCGACATTCCGCCGCAAAGGCTGCACGACCCTTCACGTTTCAGCACAATCGAGCGCAATTTACTGGATTGAATAAGCGCGCGCTCTCTTGCGACCCTTTCGTTGCGACGATCATTCCGTCCGAAAGGCTCGCCGATCATGCTCCCGCTTCGCTCCGCGATCATCCAGGGTCTCATCGCTACCACGCTTATCGCGACGTCGCTCGTGGTCGCCACACAGTGGGCCGCTGCGATGCTGGGATCTCAACCCGCTCTCGGCGCAGCATGGTGCGAGATCTTCGGACTCAAACTCTACGCGCCATGGAAGCTCTTCGTCTGGTGGCTGGCCTTCGACAGCCAGGCACCAGACGTCTTCGCACGCGCCGGCGCCGTTGCCGCCTTCGGGGGGATTGCCGGCGGCGCTGTCGCTGTCGGGGGAGCCGCCCGGCGGGCCAGCCGTAAGAACACAATAACAACCTACGGCTCGGCCCGCTGGGCGGACGACGCGGATGTACGCGATGCGCAACTGCTGAGCGAGAAGGGCATTGTCCTCGGCCTCTGGAATGGCCAGTACCTGCGCCATGACGGTTCCGAGCATGTCATCGCCGTAGCGCCGACGCGCTCGGGCAAGGGTGTCGGCCTCGTCGTACCGACACTGCTGACGTGGCCCCATTCGGTCGTCATCCACGACATCAAGGGTGAGAACTGGACGCTGACTGCCGGCTGGCGCTCGCGCTTCTCCCATTGTCTGCTGTTCGATCCGACCAATCCGCTCTCGGCGCGCTTCAATCCGCTGCTCGAGGTGCGGAAAGGCGCGATGGAGGTGCGCGATGTGCAGAACATCGCCGACATCCTCGTCGATCCGGAAGGCGCACGCGAGCAACGCGATCACTGGGAGAAGACCGCGCATGCGCTACTGGTCGGCACCATCCTGCACGTTCTCTACGCCGAGCAGGAGAAGACGCTGTCCCGCGTCGCTACCTTCCTTTCTGATCCCACGCGCTCTATCGGGCGCGCGCTCTCGATCATGCTGACCACCAATCACCTGGGCACGGATACGACTCCAATCGTACATCCCGTCGTCGCGTCGGTGGCGCGCGAGCTCATGAACAAGGCCGACAATGAACGCTCCGGCGTGGTTTCGACGGCCATGAGTCTGCTCGGGCTCTATCGCGATCCGATCATCGCCACGATGACAGCGGCCTCGGACTGGTCGATTGCCGATCTCATGCAGGCCGGGCAGCCGGTCTCGCTCTATCTGGTCGTACCGCCGTCCGACATTTCCCGCACGCGACCACTCGTGCGCCTGATCCTCAATCAGATCGGGCGTCGGCTGACCGAGACGTTACCGAAGAATAGTGTGTCCGATCGACCGCTGCTGCTCATGCTCGACGAGTTCCCCGCGCTCGGCCGGCTCGATTTCTTCGAGTCCTCGCTCGCCTTCCTTGCCGGCTATGGCGTGCGCGCCTTTCTCGTCGCCCAATCCCTGCACCAGATCGACAAGGCCTACGGTCCCAACCACGCCATCCTCGACAACTGTCATGTCCGCGTTGCCTTCGCCCCGAACGACGAGCGCACGGCACGGCGTCTCTCGGATGCGCTCGGCACCGCGACCGAACTTCGGGCGCAGAAGAACCTCTCGGGCCGCCGTCTCGCCGCCTGGCTATCGCACGTCACCGTGTCGGAGCAGGAGACAGCGCGGCCGCTGCTGACGCCGGGCGAGATCCTGCAATTCCCCTCGACCGATGCGCTTGTCCTCGTTTCCGGCGCGGCACCAATCCGTGCCCGGAAGCTGCAATATTATGCCGATCGCAACTTCCTCGCACGCCAGCTGCCACCACCGACGCTCGCCTCAGGCGGTTATGCGGACGCGCCCCCAATCCGTGCCCACGATTGGCCGAGCAAAGCACGCACCACGCATCCCAAGCTCGACAAGGCCTGGTCCGAGACGGCAACGGCTGAGGAAGATCCGCCCCGCACCCGCCAGATCGCGCGCACCAAGACCAAAGCGAAGCCCCGTCAGGTTAGCGACCTGCCCCTGTTCGCCGATCTTGGGACAGAGGCGAAAACCGCGCCGCAACCCCATGTCGGCCCATCACGCGACGATGACGACACGATCGTGCCGTTTCCGGGAGGCGCGCGGGGCTGATGGCCAAGAAGCGTTACGCGCTCTACATCTCGCGCGCCCTTGCCAACAAATTCGATCTCGTTGCCGAGCAGCGGCACGGCTCGAAGTCGGCCATGCTCGAGGAAGCTCTCCGCTTATGTCTCGAGCCAGAGAAGGTGCCCGGCGTCGAGGAGGTTCTCGTCCGGCGTCTCGACGAGCTGCACAAGGTCGTTGGTATCGTCAATCGCGACGTCGCCATCGTGACCGAGACCCTGGCGCTGTTTGTCCGCTACTTCCTGATGATCACGCCACCGTTGCCGCAAAGCGAGCAGGAGGCCGCCCGCCTGCTCGGACGCGAGCGCTTCCAGGTGTTCGTCGCCCAGGTTGGCCGCCGCCTCGCCACCGATCACCGCCTCGTAACCGAGGTGCTGGAGACCATTACCAGCAACAATCCTGATCTCTTCGCGACTGCTGCGGACGACGCGCCACTGCGTAGGCAGGAGGCCGGAAACGGGAATGGCGCCTATCGCGAGGTGCCTGCCGCGAAGGAGCCTACCGACTCCAAGGAGGATACAGGCCATGGCTGATCTTCTATCCCTTCACGCTAGCCTGGAGGCACAAGGCCGTCGCCGCCAGATGCTGCGAACGGCATTCGGTCCGGCGATCGCCGCCGCCTTGACTGACCCGACCGTGATCGAGGTGATGGTGAACCCGGACGGACGGCTGTGGATCGATCGCGCTAGCATCGGCCGCCAGGACAGCGGCGAAAGGATTGGCAGCGCCGAGGTCGAGCGCATCATCCGCCTCGTCGCGGCCCATGTGCATCGCGAGGTGCACGCCGGTGCGCCGATCGTCTCGGCCGAGCTCCCCGAGACCGGCGAGCGCTTCGAAGGCATCATGCCGCCCGTCGCCATGGCACCGTGTTTCTCGGTGCGCAAGCCGGCCGACGTTCTCTACCGCCTCAAGGACTACGTCGCCGCGCGCATCATGTCGCCCTTGCAGGCCGACGCCCTCACGATGGCCGTGCGTGAGCGCCGCAACATTCTCGTCGTCGGCGGCACATCCTCCGGCAAGACCACACTAGTCAACGCGCTGCTCGCCGAGGTCGCCGATTGCGACGAGCGCGTGCTGATCCTGGAAGACACCCGCGAATTGAAATGCGCGGCCACCGATTGCGTGGCGCTGCGGACCAAGCCAGGGGTTGCGTCCCTTGCCGACCTTGTGCGCTCGACACTGCGCTTGCGTCCTGATCGCATCATCGTCGGCGAGGTGCGCGGCCCAGAAGCCCTCGACATGCTGAAGGCCTGGAACACCGGCCACCCCGGCGGCATCACGACGGTCCACGCCAACTCCGCCGAAGCGGGACTCTATCGTCTCGAGCAGCTCGTGCAGGAGTCCGTCATCACGGTCCCGCGCGATCTCATCCTCGAGGCCATCGATGTCATCGCCTTCCTCGCGGGCCGCGGCGGTAACCGCCGGCTTGACGCGCTCGTCGAGCTCACCGGCCTCGATGACAGCGGCGACTATCAGCTCAAGCCGCTCGGAACACCCATCCTTCGACCTGTCGGACCGACCGGAGCATGACAATGCGCCCACGTATCGGAACGGCTTGCTACGCAACAGGGCTGCCGCCCTGCAACCCGCCCGGCGGGACACCCGCCGGACCACCCGTCTTTTGCAGTTCACAAAAAGAAGGGGGTTCGGGGTCTCCCCGAATGGGTGTGGGCGATAGCCCGCTCGCGCAGCGAATGCTCGCTTTCGTCATCACCATGCTGATCGTCACACCCGCCACGGCCGCCGGCTCCGGCATGCCGTGGGAAGCGCCGCTGCAGCGCATCCTCGAGTCTATCGAGGGACCGGTGGCCAAGGTGATCGCGGTCGTGATCATCATCGTGACCGGCTTGAGCCTTGCGTTCGGCGACATGGGCGGCGGTCTGCGCCGGCTGCTGCAGATCGTGTTTGGGCTCTCCATCGCGTTCGCCGCCACGTCGTTCTTCCTGACGTTCTTCTCCTTCGCGGGCGGCGCGCTCATCGACTGATCAGGAAACACCCATGCTCGGACAACCGACCTCACTTCCAGGCTTCGAAGTCGCGCTACATCGCTCGCTGACCGAACCGATCCTGCTTGCGGGTGCACCACGCAGCTTCGCGATCCTCAACGGCACGCTCGCCGCTGCGATCGGCCTCGGCCTGAGGCTGTGGATCGCCGGTCTCATCATCTGGCTCGTCGGCCACGCCTTCGCGGTGTGGGTCACGCGGAAGGATGCCGAATTTCTCACCGTTCTGTCCCGTCACGCCCGCCATAAGGGAGCGCTTTCATGCTGAACCTCGCCGAGTATCGAAAGACTACGACCGGCCTTGCCGACTACCTGCCCTGGGCCTGCCTCGTCGCGCCCGGCATCGTGCTGAACAAGGACGGGTCCTTCCAGCGCACGATCCGTTACCGCGGTCCCGATCTCGACAGCGCGACGGATGCGGAGCTCGTTGCCGTCTCGGCGCGCCTCAATAACGTGCTGCGCCGCTTCGGCGAGGGCTGGGCCTTGTTCTTCGAGGCCGAGCGCGTGCCCGCAAACCAGTATCCTGGCCATCGTTTTGCCGACGCCGCCTCGTGGCTTGTTGACCAGGAGCGGTATGCGGCCTTCTCGGCCGACGGCGCACATCATGAGAGCCGGTATTATCTGACGCTTCTCTATCTGCCGCCGCCCGAGCATCACGGCCGCGTTGAGCGGCTGCTCTATGAGCGTCAGGAAGGCTACAGCGACGAGGCCGATGTCTGGGGTCAGCTCGCCTGGTTCGAGACCGAGACGACGCGGGCGTTGGAGCTCTTGGCGTCGATCCTTCCCGAGGCCGTAGCGCTCGACGATGCCGAGACGCTCGCCTATCTGCACGGCACGATCTCGGAGAAGCGTCATCCGGTGGCGGTGCCGACCGTTCCGACGCACCTCGATGCCATCCTGTGCGATACGCCGTTCCTCGGCGGCGTCGAGCCGAAGCTCGGCCGCCAGCACCTGCGCCTGCTGACCGTGACGGGCTTCCCGAACACGACGACACCTGGCCTGCTCGACGCGCTCAATGATCTCGGCTTTGCCTATCGATGGACGACGCGCTGGATCGCCCTCGACAAGATCCAGGCCAACAAGCAGCTCACCAAGCTCCGACGCCAATGGTTTGCCAAGCGCAAGTCGGTCGCTGCCATTCTGCGCGAAGTCTTGTCCAACCGCGAGACGGCGCTCGTCGACTCGGACGCTGACAACAAAGCGGCCGATGCGGACGAGGCGCTGCAAGAACTTGGCGCTGACGATGTCGCATTCGGCTACCTGACGAAGACGCTCATCGTCGGCGATGCTGATCCCAAACGCGCCGACGAGAAGCTCCTGGCACTGGAGCGCATCATCAACGGTCGTGGGTTCACGACCATCCGAGAGACCTTGAATGCCGTCGAGGCCTGGCTCGGCTCGCTGCCCGGTAACCCCTATGCCAACGTGAGGCAGCCGATTGTGCACACGCTGAACCTCGCACACATGATGCCGGTTTCGGCGGTGTGGGCCGGGCCGGAGCGCAACCGCCATCTCGATGCACCACCGCTGATGATGACGGAGACGCGCGGCGCGACCCCGTTCAGGCTCGACCTGCACAGCGGCGACGTCGGGCACGCCTTCGTCGTCGGCCCGACCGGATCCGGCAAATCGGTTCTTCTTTCCCTCCTGGCTCTCCAGTTCCGCCGCTTCATCGGCGCCCAGGTCGCGATCTTCGATCGTGGCAGGTCGGCGCGCGCGGCATCCCTCGCCATGGGCGGTGAGAGCATCGAGCTGGGCCTCGAGGGCACGCTGTCCTTGCAGCCGCTCGCGCGCATCGACGAGCCCGGCGAACTCGCCTTCGCGCTCGAATGGGTCAGCGGTCTCGTCACCAACGAAGGCGTGACGATCACGCCCGAGATCAAGGATGCGTTGTGGACCGCCCTGAAGAGCCTCGCCTCGGCGCCGAAAACAGAACGCACGCTGACAGGCCTCGCCGTGCTCGTGCAGTCGAGTGCATTGAGCCAGGCACTGGCGCCGTACACGCTTGAAGGTCCCTACGGCCGCTTGCTTGACGGCGCAACCGAGAACCTGGCGCTCACCGATGTCCTGCATGTGGAGATGGAGCCTCTTATGCAGCACAAGCGGCTGATTCCGCCCGTGCTCACCTATCTCTTCCACCGGCTCGAGGCGCGCTTCGTCGGCCGGCCGACGCTGCTCGTCCTCGACGAGGCCTGGACCTTTCTCGACGAACCGATGTTCGCGGCGCGCATACGCGAATGGCTCAAGACCCTGCGGAAGAAGAACGTCGCCGTTCTGTTCGCCACACAGTCGCTCGCCGACATCGAGCGCTCCGTGATCGCGCCGGCCCTTATCGAAAGCTGCCCGACGCGCATCTTCCTGCCCAATGATCGCGCGCTCGAGCCGCAGATGCGTGCCGTCTACGAGCGCTTCGGCCTCAATGGCCGCCAGATCGAGATCCTCGGTCTCGCGACGCCCAAGCGCGACTACTACGTGCAGTCGGCGCAAGGCAACCGGCTGTTCGAGCTCGGCCTCAGTCCCATAGCGCTGGCACTCACCGCCGCCTCGTCCCCCGACGACCAGAAGCTGATCGATGACGTCATCATGGAAGCTTCGGAGGCCGGCTTCGCGGATACGTTCCTTCGTGCCAAGGGACTCGACTGGGCCGCCCATCTGCTGAAGTCCTTCCCCGGCGCACCCCGTCCGCGGACGACACCGCCGCCGCTGCCGCTGCCACGCACCCTGCCGACGGCATCGTCACCGCAATCCGACACGCCGGAAGCGGTGGGAGCGCCGGAGCCAGCGCCGACAGCACCAACCCGCGACGATCTGCTCGAGCGACTGGCGCCACCCCCGTTAACGGCCAAGCCCAACCGTGCTGAGCGCCGACGCGCGGCACGTGGCGTCCTCACCGCGATCGCGCTGGCGCTCTTGACCTCGACGGCCATCCCGCCCCGAGCACATGCGCTGACCGTATTCGATCCGGTAAACTACCAGCAGAATCTGCTGTCGGCCGTCCGTGCGCTCGAGCAGATCAACAACCAAATCCGGGCCTTGCAGAACCAGGCGCAGATGATCTTGCGCATGGATCAGAACCTGACGCGCCTCGGAAGCACCCTGTCTCCTGATCTCCAGCGCACTCTGACCGCCATCCAAACGCAGCTCCGCTCCGGCAACGGTATCGCTCTGAAACTCCAGCAGACGCAAAGCACCTACGAACGCCTCTTCCCGGCCCAGGTCTCGGCTGCGCTGTCATCCGACGACGTGCTTCGCAATGCCAAGACACGGTGGGGCGAGGAATACGCAGGCCTTAAACGCGCCGCCCTCCTGCAAGGCCAGATCGTCGACGGCATCGAAACGGACACGCGACTGCTCGGCGATGCCATGACGCGATCCCGCAACGCCGTCGGTGCGCTGGAAGCCACCCAGGCTGGCAACGAGCTCACCAGCCTCGCCGTCAAACAGTCGCTCTCCCTGCAAGGACTGCTGGCCGCGCAACATCGCGCAGAAACCGTCAGCCGCGCCCGCGATCTCGCCACTGAGGACGAAGCCCGCCAGCGCTTCAAATCCTTCGTTGGTACGGGATCCGGATATTCGGCAAGTCGATGAGAATGGGAGAAATTGAGATGGAACGCGCAATGTTCACTTCGCGACGCCGAGCCATGTCGGAAACATGCGTCCAGCATCGCCCGCACCCCAGCCGGCAGAACCGCCTACATCATTATGCGCGAGCGCGCACGGGCCGGACCAACCGTCTCTTGCGATATCCAAAAAAGAGGGAGTTTGAGGGACACGTCCCTCAAGCGGGTGCGGGCGGCAGCCCGCTCGCGCAGCGACACCGCCGCGGCAGACGACGATGATATTCGCCACAGCCTGACACTTCACCTCTGACGACAATGTAACGGCGAACGCGATTTCCGCCGACGGCGGAGCCTTGCCCGGAGCTCGAAAAGCGAATGGACGATTTGGCGATCATTGATCAGTTCACGGCGACATTCAGCCGTTACATCGACAGCGGCTTCGGCCTGCTTGCCGGCGACGTGGCGTTCCTGACGAGCATTCTGATTGCGATCGACATCACGCTCGCGGGGTTGTTCTGGGCGCTGATGGGCGAGGACAATGTCATCGCGCAGCTCATCCGCAAGGTGCTGTACGTCGGCTTCTTTGCCCTTCTGCTGTCCAACTTCCAGAGCCTCGCCGACATCATCTTCCAGTCGTTTGCGGGGTTGGGGCTGAAGGCCACGGGTACGTCGCTGACCTCGGCCGATCTGATGCGGCCGGGGTTTGTTGCCTCGACCGGCTTCACCGCGTCGAAACCGCTTCTGGAGAAGGCCGGCGAGCTGATCGGCATCACGACGTTCTTTTCGAACTTCGTGACGATCGCGGTGCTGATGCTCGCCTGGGTGATCGTGCTGCTCGCCTTCTTTGTGCTGTCGGTTCAGCTCTTCATCACCATCATCGAGTTCAAGCTGACGGTGCTGGCGGGCTTCGTTCTGGTGCCATTCGCGCTGTTCGGCCACACGGCGTTCCTCGCCGAGCGGGTGCTCGGCAACGTGATCTCGTCAGGCATCAAGCTCATGGTGCTGGCGATCGTGGTCGGGATCGGGTCGTCGATCTTCGGCACGGTCATGCGCCCGACTGGCGAGGTGACACTGACGCAGGCGGCGTCGTGCATCCTCGGCGCCATCGCTGTGTTCGGCCTTGCGATCTTCGTGCCCGGCATTGCCGCCGGACTGATCACCGGCGCACCGCAACTCGGAGCCGGCGCCACGGTTGCGACCACGGCCGCACTCGGCGGCGTCGCGGTTGCGGGTGGCATTGCGACGGCAGGTGCGGCGCGCATGGCGGGCCGCGCGGCCGGTGGTGCGATCAAGTCGGCCGCGTCGCTCTCGGGCCGTGTCGGCGCGGCCTATGAGGCGGGTGGCGCAGCCGGCATCGCAAGCGCCACTGTCTCCGGGCCGGCCTCGCGCATGGCGTCTTCGGCAACCGCGCCCGTGCGCAATGCTTACCGTCACGGCGCCGCGCAGGGATATCGCGATGCAGCCCCATCGGGAGAAGTTGGCGGCCAAGGCCCCGGTGTCGATGGCCCGGGCGGCAGTGCACCCGCATCCGGACCGCCGGCTTGGGCGCAGAGCATGGCCCGCCGACAGCGCATGACCCAGGCCGGAATGATGGCGGCGCACGCGCTCAGGGAGGGCGACCGCCCCGGCATGAGCAGCGGCCCGGATCTCAAGAACAAGACCTAGAAGGGGAACAGAGACCATGTCGTTCAAGCGGTCGACCTTGCGCTACGGCGAAACGCCCGAGCCAGTGACGCCGTACCAGAAGGCGGCGCAGGCCTGGGACGAGCGCATTGGGAGTGCAAGGGTGCAAGCGCACAACTGGCGCCTCGTCGCGGTCGGCAGTCTCGGGCTCTCCCTTCTGCTCGCGGCTATTCTGCTCTGGGTTGGGCGGACCGGCGCAGTCGTGCCCTACATCGTCGAGGTGGACTCGCGCGGCGGGACGCGCACCGTAGGCCCAGCGGC
Source organism: Hyphomicrobium sp. CS1BSMeth3 (assembly GCF_900117415.1). Classification (GTDB taxonomy): domain Bacteria; phylum Pseudomonadota; class Alphaproteobacteria; order Rhizobiales; family Hyphomicrobiaceae. Next base: position 1,029,215 of record NZ_FPEI01000005.1, on the reverse strand, counting down.
CGAGACTTACACGCCGAGCGACGCGCATATCGCCTTTCACCTGTCCCGCTTCGTCGACCACGTGCGCGCGCTGTCGATAGATCCCGTTGTCGTCCGTCAGAACTGGCTCAAGGCGTACGACCTCGTGACCAACGCGGCCGCAGTCACGCTCAACGAGTACGCCCGCGAGATCGACCCTTTCTCGCGCGTCGGCCGGCAGACCGTCGCTGTCGAGGTGACGAGCGTCGTCCGCGCATCGGACACCTCCTTCCAGGTGCGGTGGCAGGAGCGGACCTTCGAGGGTGGAGCAGTGAGGGATACAAAGCACCTCACCGGCCTCTTCTCGATCGTCATCACCCCGCCACGAACCGTCGAGGCCGTGCGCAAGAACCCGCTCGGCATCTACGTGCACGCTTTCAACTGGTCGCAGGACGTCACCACCGGAGAGTCCAAATGAGCAGGCTGCGTAGCTTTGCGATTGTGCTGATGACGTCGGGCGGCCTCGGCGCGTGCGCCAGCAGCGTCAGGGTGCCGGAGATCCCGATCCTCGACAGCCCGGCGATGGCAGCTGCACGGCGCGAGCCGGAACCGAAACCGCCCGTCCGCTATGTCGAGGTGCCAACGCCGCTTCCTCTTCCCGGCCAGCTCAAGCCCGTCGGCAAGCGTGCCGAGAAGGGGACGGACACCCGTTCGCCGTCGGAGCGTGTGGCAGGGGCCAACGCCGCGGCGCGTCTCGAGCCAGTCAAGGATGGCTACATCAATGCCATCCAAGTCTATCCTTACACCAAGGGTGCGCTCTACCAGCTTTATGCCGCCGTCAATCAAGTGACGGACGTCGCGCTCGAGGCGGGTGAGAAGCTCGTCTCGGTATCTGCCGGCGACACGGTGCGATGGGTGGTCGGAGATACGACCAGCGGCGAGGGCAAGGACGCCCAGGTCCACATCCTGGTGAAGCCGGTCGGTGCCGACCTCGAGACCAATCTGGTCATCACCACCGACCGGCGCACCTATCACCTTGAGATGCGCTCGAGCGACAAGACGTACATGGCCTCGGTGTCGTGGACCTATACCGCCGCCGAGCTGGTTTCCTTGCGCAAGCAGCGCGATGAAGCGGCCGCCTCGCTCGCTTCGATTGCGGATGGTGGCGTCAACATCGATCAGCTGCGCTTCCGCTATCGAATCGAGGGCGACGCGCCGTGGAAGCCGCGACAGGTCTTCGATGACGGCGCCAAAGTTTACATCCAATTCCCCTCTGGCCTTGCACAGAGCGAAGCGCCGCCACTGTTCGTCATCGGCCCGGACGGCAAGTCGGCACTCGTCAATTACCGCGTACGCGGCACCACCTACATCGTCGATCGTCTGTTTGCCGCGGCCGAGCTGCGTCTCGGCACGGCCCCGCAGCGTGTCGTGCGCATTGTCCGCACGGATGCGGTCTGGCGGGAGACACGCTCATGAGCGAGACCGAACCCGACAAGAAGCCCGAACCCAACAAGAAGGCCGAGACGGAGAAGGTCGCGCCCGAGACGCTGGAGCTGCGCGCGCGGCCGCAACCGGTGACCCGCATCAACCGCAAGGTTGTGTTCGGTGGCGCGGCCGTCGTGCTCCTGCTGGTTTCGTTTCTGATGCTGGTCGCGCTACAGCCGCCCAAGCTCCAGGTCGGCGCGCCGCGCGAGTTCATCAACGTTGAGAACAAGCCGATCACAGAAAACCTCTCCAGGTTGCCGGCGACTTACGACGGCGTGCGCACGGAGCGGCCGCCCGAGCCGGTACGTCCGCCATCAGGCATCCCGCAACTGACCGAGCCTGGCGGAGATCCGATCGACCAGACGGAACAGATGGAGCGCGCGCGGCTCGCGCGCATGGCGGGGCAGGCGCGGGAATCCCAGGTCTTCTTCCGTCTTCAATTGAACGCACCGCCGCAGGAGAACGCGGTCCGCGCCGAGCCGATCTCGCAATCGCGATCGACAACAACCGCCGGCGACTCTGCGGCGCTGACCGCGTTGCGTACGGCGGACCAGCCTCGCGCGCTTACCGCAGGTGGCGTGGAGCCCTCCGGTACGGACGCGACGGAAAGCCTGCGCAAGCTGACGTTCCTCCGCTCCGGCCCCGAGAAGGAGATCTACAATCCGCATGGCTTGCAGACGCCGGTCTCCCCCTATCAGCTGATGGCCGGGACGGTCATCGCCGCCAGCCTCGTGACAGGACTCAATTCCGATCTTCCGGGCTTCGTCATTGCTCAGGTGACGGAGAACATTTTCGATTCTGTCTCCGGCCGATTTCTGCTGATCCCACAGGGCTCTCGTCTGATCGGCAGGTATGACAACGTCGTCGCCTTCGGCCAGGAGCGTGCGCTCGTCGTCTGGCAGCGCATCATCATGCCGGACGGCTCGTCTGTGGTCATCGACAATCTGCCGGCCACGGACACTGGCGGATATGCCGGCCTTGCCGATCAGGTCGACCTCCACACCTGGCAATTGTTGAAGGGCGTCGCACTCGCGACCGTGCTCGGCGTCGGTAGCGAGCTTGTGTTCGGCGGCTCTGGCGACAGCGATCTCATTCGCGCGCTGCAGCTCTCGACGCAATCGACGACCAATCGCGCCGGCCAGCGCCTCATCGAGCGTCATCTCAACGTCCAGCCAACGATCACCGTGCGACCGGGCTGGCCACTTCGGATTATCGCCCACAAGGACATCATCTTGCGCCCCTACCGCGCCGCCGCACCAATCACCGCTAACTGACCAAGGAGAACGCAGAGCATGCCCGTCATCGGAACCTTCTCAGCCGTCAACAACGGCTACGCCGGCATCTTCCACACGCTCAGCACGAACGCGCCGATAAGATTCCTCGCCAACGACCGTAAGGAGACGGAGAGCGCACCGGATTTCCGCATCGTCCATGGCAACACGGAGATCGGGGCCGCCTGGCGCAAGACAAGAAAGGGCTCCGAGCAGACTTACCTGCGCGTGCGGATCGACGATCCGTCTTGGCCACAGCCGATATGGGCGATCCTCCTCGAGGCAACAGAGGACGACGTTGTCCGGCTGATCTGGCGTCGTGACAAGCCGGAGGGAGCCTGAGCCCATGTCTGCCTCCGATGCCATCAAGAGCACCGCTCACCGGTCATTGCCGGAAGGGGAGCGCGACCGCCTGCGTCATAGCCTCGATGACTATCCGCTCCGCACAACGGAAAAGTTGCGCTTCGCAGATACCGACTGCAACGGGCACATCTCCAATGCCGTGTTCGCCGTTTGCTGCCAAAACGCTCGGATGGAGGTGCTTCACGACCCGCGACGCGTTCCGCTGCCGATCGATGGCCAATTCGTCATCGCGCGGCTCGAGATCGATTTCCTCGGCGAAATGCGCTGGCCGGGCACGGTCGTGATCGGCACGCGGTGCGAGCGTATTGGTCGCACGTCGCTCATGATGGCACAGGCCCTGTTCGTCGATGGGCGATGTGCTGCAAGTGCCAGATCAACGGTCGTGCTGATGGATCGCACGACTCGCCGCGCGACGTCGCTGCCGCCGGAAACGGCCTCTGCACTCCAGGCGTTCTGCGCTCCGCTGAACGGGAATGGCCTGCTGCATCCCTACTCGCAGGAACAGGAGAGCTAGCCGGCATGGAGATCGCGGTAGAACGGTCACACGATCCATATTTGCATGCCACCCATGGCTTGGTTGCCGATCCAGACGAGCAGATGCCGCGGATCCTGAGCAGGCCAACAGGTCAAGCAAGTGAAGCAGGCGATGGACCGCGTCTCTGGCATCTCGTCGCCACAGTCCTGCTCCCCTTCGCCGTAGGCTACTATCTCAGCTATCTCTATCGCACGATCAATGCGCTGATATCCGGCACGCTCGTCAATGAGTTCGGCCTGTCCGCAGCCGATCTTGGCGTGCTCACGGCCGTCCTGTTCCTGACATTCGGCGCACTTCAGCTTCCGCTCGGCGTATGGCTCGATCGCTTCGGGCCGCGACGCGTGCAAGCTGTTCTGCTTGCCGTTGCTGCGATCGGTGCCGCCGTCTTTGCCTCCGCGCACGATCTCCTCGGCCTGATCCTCGGGAGAGCTCTGATCGGCCTCGGCGTCGCCGGCGCATTGATGGCTGGCCTCAAAGCTCTCGTGCTGTGGTTTCCCACCGAGCGCATCGCACTCGCGAACGGCTGGCTCATCACATTGGGCGCGCTCGGCGCCGTCACGGCGACAGCACCGGCCGAGATGCTGATCGCATCCATCGGATGGCGCGGCCTGTTCCTGCTCCTCGCGATTCTATCCGCGAGTGCTGCTCTGCTGATCCTGCAGTTCGTGCCGGAACGCCCCACACGAGGGCGAGGTGAAACGACCGCTTCCGGCATGACCATCCGAGCGGTCTATCGAGATGCTCAGTTCTGGCGCATCGCTCCGCTCTCAGCCACAACCATCGGCTCGGCCTGGGCGCTCCAGAGCCTGTGGGCCGGGCCGTGGCTTGACGAAGTCGAAGGACTACCGCGCCACGACGTCGTCATGCACCTCCTGCTCATGGCGCTCGGTCTCAGTGCGTCCGCGCTGATCTTTGGCACTGCTGGCGATCGACTACGCCGACGAGGCGTCTCGCATTCGGCAACCTTCGGGTTCGTTACCGGGCTCGCCATGCTGGCGCAGCTCGCCCTGGTTCTGCGCTGGCCAGTCCCCGCCTGGCTCCCCTGGATCGCGATCGCCGGTATGGGCGCCGGCACAGTCCTGAGCTACGCCATCGTGACGGAGCTCTTTCCGAAATCCGCGTCAGGACGCGCCAACGGCGCGCTCAACCTCCTGCACATTGGTAGTGCATTCGCCGTGCAGGTGACCGTAGGCTTCATCGTCGAGCTTTGGCCGGTCGACTCTGGCCGCCATCCGCCCGTGGCCTACCAGACGGCGCTCGGCATCAACCTCGCGCTGCAAGTCGCTGCGTTCCTATGGCTCGTGCGACCGAGGCGACGCACAGTCTTCGCAAGAAGCCTGCCGGCTCATCCCATCCACGCGCTGGCCAGGACGCTGGGCGTGCCGGCCGCCGTGGCCATTCCCTACCTTCAGGCGCGGCAGGATTGGCGGTCCCGACAAGCGATCGCGCGGCGCCAAGTAGCCGCATGGCGTTCGACGGCGCTGGTGTCGGTCGTGATCATGGCCGCGATCAGCTCCTCGCTCCTGTTTCCGGCTTCCACTTCAGTACCACCACTCGCGCAGTTCACATCGCGCGAAAACCCCACCGTGGCTGCGGCTCATGCCTTGCCCGCGCGTATGATCGCCTACTTGAGGTCAATGCAATGAAAGGAGCTACATAACAATGACGACCGACCAGGACGTCAGCACGACTGCAAGCTCGGCGTCCGACGACATCTTCTGGAGCCTGAAGACAGTACGGCAGAAGACAGGCCTCTCGTCGGCGTCAATCTACCGCTACATGGCGCTCGATCTGTTCCCAGCCCGGCGGAAGATCGGTCCCAATCGCGTCGCCTGGCTCGCATCGGAGGTGAAGGCATGGAGTGAAAGCCGGCCTGAGCCCAAGGCATAGTTGGGAAGCGGTACCCGCGGCGCTCGATTCCGCCATACGCTTTGCATTGCAGCAGACCAGTCGACCGCAACATCATAGCTCGCGAAGTTCATCGCGGAGGTTGCCGACAAAGCTGGCACGCAGAAGCCTCAGTTGAACCCATTCTAAGACCGTCCCAGCTGCGGGGAGAATGCTCCGCCTATCGCTTGACGACGATAGTTCTCAGTTTGGCAACAAGCATGTCAACATCTGTGTAGGGATCTGTCCCCGTATGAGGGCTGTGATCTTCGCGCAGCCGAGCAGAACGCTGGCTCGCGACCGCCAGATGGTCTTCCGTGGCTGCGTAGGTCCCTGCCATCCCTTTGTCGTAGCCAGGGAGGTATTCCCGCAGCTTCGCTAAGATCTCATTGCGCGAAAAAAAACGCCAGGACGTTCTCGAAATGAAGTAGAAGCCAGAGCTCGAAGCAGGGAACAGAGGGGACGGCAAAGAACCTAACGAGTTTTTTCTCATCGTTCCTGAGCGTGTTGTCGAGCTGCTCCGCCCTCGTCAATGCATTGTGGTAGGTCGCATGATCGTCGCGGTCGAAGACAGCATAGACGTGCTCGTATTCCCTGCTTTCATTGAACAGTGCCTCTGCGTCGTCGACAATCTGTCGCGGTTGGGTTCGCCCTGCGTGCACGACGCGCACATGCACAGGCGGAACGCGGTTGATTTTGCGAATTTCCTCTAAGTACTGAGGCTCCGTCTTTTTACCTTCGCATACAATGAGGACACGGTCATAAGGCGGCCGTTGACCGCGCTTTCGTCTAAGGTCTCTCGCGCTGCGAGGACTACGGCGAGCCACGCTGCCCCCCAGCTGCAAGCCGCTCCGCTAGAATGGGCACGCCGCCATAGCGGCCGCTGAGATAGCCCTTCTCAAGCGCCTCGCCCTTGCGCGGCGCAAATTCCGTGAGGGGGACGAGCGCCGACGATTGATCCTGTTGCTTCTCCGCAAGCCAAATCTGGTCGCGCCGCAGCAAGTGACCGTCGAGCAGGCTTGTGTCATGCGTCGTGAATACGAGCTGTGCGCCGCGCTTGTTTTGTTCAGGATCGTGAAAGGTATTCACAATCTGGCGGACAAGCAGCGGATGAAGGCTGCGATCAAGTTCATCGATCACCAACACTTTGCCGTGCTTCAGGATGTCCAGGATTGGTCCAGCGAGCGAGAAAAGCTTCTGCGTGCCTTGGGATTCGTCCGCGTACTCGAACTTTGCGGTGGTCTTGCCTGCACGATGCTCGAAAATTGGAAAAAGAAGCTCCCCTTCCTCTCGCTTGGAGTTTGCTCTCCCCGTCGCGAGATCAAACTGGAACATCTGCTGAAATCCTTTGCGCTTCTCGGCCCCAATCGAAGCGATCGCAAGGTCGGCAGAGCCCATCATCGAGCGAATGGCAAGCTCGCCCTCGGCTTCCTGCACCATCCGCGTCGTGAAATCATACGGGATATGGCCGCCGTCCAGATGAACGATGAGATAGTCCGCAAACCAGCGGTGCAAGGGTGCAAGTTGCTCGCTGTTTAATTGCACAGCCGTAGATAGGAACAGCGCATTCGGGCGCGTCGCATCTTGCCAAGCCTTCTTCTGCCCCAGCAGGAAGGAGGTTGTCTCGTAGACATCTTTATCCGTCTTGGCGTCATAGTTGCGATCAAGCCATCGCTGAGCCTTTGACTTTGGATACACGAATAGCCACTCGCCAACGATGCGGTCCGGCGTGAGCTTGAAGCCATATTGGTAGCGCACGCCTTCCAGGATCACCGTCACCTCGAAGAGCGTCGGCTCTGTTTTGAGCTGTTCGTCGAGCAAGAACGGCTGAACATTAAGCTTCTGCGTTGGCTGTAGAGAGAAAGAGCCAAGCACCACATTGCGCATGAATAACATCGCACGCAGCAGGTTCGATTTACCGCTCGCATTGGCCCCGTACACGACGCCGCTCCGCAGAGCGCGGGGAAGCGCGGCTACTCCTGTGGCTGTCAGATTAGTCTCAGCGTGCTCTCTGTCGCTGCTTGCGACCAAAGAGAACGTGCTCTCTTCACCGAAGGAGCGATAGTTGCGCAGGCGGAACTCTAACAGCATGATATCACCTCGTTTGAGGTCGATATTTGCACAAGTTCTGCAAATAATCCATCCATATCTCTTGCACAACCCATATGCCGGTGCTAAGCACAGCCCTTATTAACCGATCTTAACTAACCCTGCGCCTTCCGATCGACTGCGGCCCAGCCGTCGATGCCCATCCCGGGCGCGACGCGGAGGAGACCAAGCCGCCGTGACAGGGAAACAGAGCCTACGCGCTCGCATGTCCGCAGAAATCCCATGCGAAGGGCGAGAGGACTTCACTGGGTGGACATCATTCCTGGCGCCTCAATGAAGGCGACGAGCGCGTCTTGAGTCCGGTCGAAGACCACGCAGGGCGAACGGCGCAGCAAGGACCAGAAGCATGCAAAAAATCAAGCTTCCACGCGGGGAATGGCAATTTGATCAGAACGCTCCGCTCGGCAAAGCCGGCGGCTTTGGCGAAGTCTTTCGTGGCGTCGGTTCGACAGGAAACGTCGCGATTAAACGCCTAAAGCTTACCGCGACCCAGGCAGCTCACCGCGAACTCGATATTGCCCGAAACCTGAAAGGCCGGACACTTCAGAACGTCGTCCCCATACTCGATGCCGGGCAGGACGCCGAGAGCGATCGCTATTTCATTGTCATGCCGGTGTGCGATCACAGCCTTCAGGATGTCATCGACAAAGAGGGCGAAAACCTCGGGCTCGATGCAGCGCTCGTAGCGCTGCGGGCCATCGTTGCCGGTCTCCTTGAAGTGAAAGACATTGTGCATCGCGACCTGAAGCCGGCTAACGTGCTTTGTCACGAGGGTGTGTGGAAGCTGGCAGACTTCGGCATTGCAAAGTTCGTCGAGGATTCAACCTCGCTTGAAACGCTTCGCTCCAGCCTGACGCCACTCTACGCCGCTCCAGAGCAATGGCGCCTGGAACGCCCGACCAGCGCCACCGACGTTTACGCGCTCGGCTGTATTCTCCACGCGCTGACGACCGCCAAGCCGCCCTTCGTTGGCAGCCTCGATCATGTGCGCAACGCGCATCTCAATAGCCCGCCGCCTGCGATCGCGACATGTCCACCCCGCCTAGCAACCTTCGCTTCCCTCATGCTTCGCAAGTTGCCAGATGCGCGGCCTACGCTCGGACGTTGCCGTGAGATTTTCGCGGAGAGTCACATTGAGACGAAGGCCCTTTCGCCTGCACGCCACGCTCTGACGCAAGCGGCTGCGGAGGTGGAGCAGCGAACCGCGCGAGAAGATGCCGAACGGGCGCAATGCGAAGAAGCGCAAAAGCGGCGGGCGGCGCTTGCCAAAAGCGCGATCGCCGACTTGAAAGCGCTGGTGGGTAACGTCAGTGAAGAGATCAAGCAATCCTACGAGCGTGCGAAGGCCAGCCACAAGGGCTTGTTGGAATTCGGGTTTGCGCAGTTCGGCATCCTGCGCGAGCCTGAGGCGATCGACCAACATTGGTGGCACCGCGGCGACTTGCGGTCGCTCGTTGATCGGCTTCGCTGGGACATGGTGGCTTGGTCGACGATCGGCGTGACGCAGAGCCGTCAGCACAGCGGTGGCAATTACACATGGTCGTCAACATTGATCTATGCGGATCGCGGGGATGGCGCAGGCTACCGTTGGTATGAGGTCGCATTCTTCACAAGTGCCCTTAGCCGCCGCAGCGGACAGCGTGACGAACCCTATGCGCTCGAAATCCACGAAGTGGATTTCTTTCAGGCGCTCTCGCCCACCATGCACACGGTCGCGGTCGCCTACGGGCCGCTGGCGATTGACGGCGAGAATGAAGGGGAGTTCGCCGAGCGTTGGCTTGGTCTGGTAGCCAAAGCTGCTGCAGGGCAACTGGAACGACCACGCTCTATGCCCGTTCAGGACTTTAGGCGGATCACCTGAACAAGGCGTCCAGCTTGCTGCGCCAATCTACAGCCTAGCAGATGCTCAGCACCGAGAGACGGAAGGCGACGGCCTCGCGGCAAGAACGGATGCGCACGAACGCACTGCTCATCCCCCGAAAAGGTCGATCACGCCTTCTCTTCCAGCGCTGGGAAGCTTCGCCGTTTTGCGTCCCATATGTGTCCCCGCCGCGAAAAAACAGTGTTCAAATGGGAAATTGATCCGCCATCGGCTTAACTCATAAAGATCTGATATTATTGACTTATTTTAATTGGTCGGAGCGGCGAGATTCGAACTCGCGACCCCCAGTCCCCCAGACTGGTGCGCTAACCAGGCTGCGCTACGCTCCGATCCGTTTGCCGACCTGCCCCATGGAGGGCCAAGCCGGGCCCCAGCCGCCTGTTCTGCCGTGCATTTCACGGCGCCTCGGGGCTGAGGGCCCCCGCCTGTAGAAATGCCGGCAGGGAACCGCGCCCACGGGTACTCGACACGCCGCACCCCGTCAAGGAACTTGGGGGCCGCATACCGGTTGCACTCGCAAGAGCCCGCCCGATTTACCCCGTACGGATAAGCCATGGTGCGAGGCTAGCGGCAGAGCGCCATCCGCGCTAAATCGACGGTCACCGAATTCGCGCCCCGAGCGGCCCCAGCATAGCGGAGGAAACCATGACGATGACGCTTGAACAGGTAGCAGAGGCGATGGTCGCCCCCGGCAAGGGCATTCTTGCCGCCGACGAGAGTTCCGGCACCATCAAGCGCCGCTTCGACAGCATCAAGGTCGAGAACACCGAGGACAACCGCCGCGACTACCGCGAGATGCTGTTCCGCTCGACCGACGCGATGAAAACCGCGATCTCCGGCGTCATCCTTTATGATGAGACCATCCGCCAGAAAGCCAAGGACGGCACGCCGCTCTCGAAGATTATCGCCGATACGGGCGCGCTGCCCGGCATCAAGGTCGATGGCGGCACGAAGCCCCTCCAGTTCTGCAAAGGCGAGGTGGTCACCGAGGGCCTCGACGGCCTTCCCGGCCGCGTGAAGGAGTACGTCGGCCTCGGCGCGAAGTTCGCGAAGTGGCGCGCGGTGATCGACATCGGCCACGGCATTCCTTCCTACACCTGCATCAAGGCGAACGCCCACGCGCTGGCGCGCTATGCCGCGATTTGCATCGAGGGCGGCCTCGTGCCGATCGTCGAGCCGGAAGTGCTGATGGATGGCGCGCACGACATCGATCGCTGCGCCGAGGTCACGGAGTGGGTGCTCAAGGAGGTCTACCAGGAGCTCTACTACAACCGCGTCGTGCTCGAGCAGACGATCCTCAAGCCCAACATGGTCATCGCCGGCAAGCAGTGCGCACGCCAGGCGAGCCGCGAGGAAGTGGCCGAGAAGACGGTGATGGTGCTGAAGCGCTGTGTGCCGGCGGCTGTGCCGGGCATCGCGTTCCTCTCCGGCGGCCAGTCCGACGAGGATGCGACGGCACACCTCCATCTCATGAACGCCATAGGCAACCTGCCCTGGAAGCTCTCGTTCTCCTATGGCCGCGCGCTGCAGGCTGCCGCGCTCAAGGCCTGGAGCGGCAAGGGTGAGAACTTCGCCGCCGGTCAGCGCGCTTTCAGCCACCGCGCGAAGATGAACGGCCTCGCCGCTGCCGGAAAGTGGAGCGAGCAGCAGGAAAAGGCTGTCGCGTAATCGCGCTTCGGCACGAGGATCAGCGGGCGATGCGGGGACGGCTTTCAGGCTTTGCCGCATGGCTCGCGTTCGCTGTGACCTTCGGGGTCACCCCTGACGCGCGGGCCCAGAGCTTCATCGACCGCAATGCCATGAGCCGCGACGAGATCGTCGCGGCTTTTGTCGATCAGCAACTCTCCGGCATCTATCCGAGCGGCCTGCCGTGGAGTGAGCTCATCCGCGCCGACGGCACGAGCGACTACCGCGAAGGCGGAAACCGACGCGAAGGCCGCTGGTGGATGCGCGGCGATCAGTTCTGCTTCCGCTACGAGCTGCCGATGTCGGGAGGCTGCTTCCGCGTCGTGCGCATTGGCGCGAACTGCTACGAGCTCTACGCCGTCACGACGAGCGGCACCGCGCCGCCTGCCCCGCCGAATGCTGAAGGGCACTGGAACGGCCGCATGTGGCGCGATGATGCTGCACCGACGTGCGAGGAGCGGCCGACGAGTTGATCTCGGCGCACGCGGCAGGCGGCGTTCCCGTCAGGCGACACCGCCGGCATAGCACCACGATTGTGGTTGAAGGCCTCTTCCCAGCAGCCGGCGGTCACCAATCAATGCGGCTGGAGGAACTTTGCGCGATAGCGGCCGTCGGCACCGGCGACGAACAGCTCCTTCACCTGCGGATGGCGCAGCGGCGTGCCGGTCGTGTCCGGCAGCAGGTTCTGCTCCGAGACATAGGCGACGTACTCGGTGTCGGCGTTCTCAGCGAGCAGGTGATAGAAGGGCTGCTCCTTCTTCGGGCGGATCTCCTCGGGGATCGACTCCCACCATTCCTCGGTGGAATTGAAGACCGGATCCACGTCGAAGATGATCCCTCGAAACGGATAGATCCGATGGCGCACGACTTGGCCGAGCTGGAACTTGGCCAGTCGCATGCCGCGGTCGGCCCGGCGCGATTTCGGCGGTTTTGCTGAGCTCATGGTTCGAGGTATCGCCAATCCACGTTCAATCTGTCAATGGTCGCCTCGTTCTCGCGCGCGCCGCAATGGCAGCTCGGCACTATAGGACTATCTCAGGCGGACGTGGCGTCTTAGATTGCGCGGCGAGATCAACGACGCGCGCCAATTTCCCCGGCGCGACGCAGCCCAAACCACCCCCTAGGCGAGGAAGAGAGACGAAACATGCGTCACGGCGGCAAGATCCTGATCGACCAGCTTGAATCTCAGGGCGCGACGGCGGCGTTCACAGTCCCGGGCGAGAGCTTCCTTGCCGCCCTGGACGGACTTCACGACTCCAATCGCATCAAGACGGTGATCTGCCGCCAGGAAGGTGGCGCGGCGATGATGGCCGAGGCCTGGGGCAAGGTCACGGGCGAGCCGGGCATCTGCTTCGTGACGCGTGGCCCCGGTGCGGCGAACGCCATGGCGGGCCTGCACGTCGCGCAGCAGGACTCGACGCCGATGATCATGTTCCTCGGCCTGCCCGGCGAGAAGCACGAGGACCGCGAGGCCTTCCAGGAGATCGAGACCAAGCAGCTTTTCTCCTCGTTCGTGAAGTGGGCGGCAGTGATCCGCTCGACGACGCGCATTCCCGAATACGTCAGCCACGCCTATCACGCGGCAAAGAACGGCAGGCCGGGTCCCGTAGTGCTGGGCCTTCCCGAGGATATGCTCTCGAGCACGGGCGAGGCGACCGATGCCAAGCCCGCACGCTTTGCTCATCCGGCACCGAGCGCCGGCGATCTCGACGAACTGAAGGCCGCGCTGGCAAAGGCGAAGCGGCCGGTGATGATCATCGGCGGCCCGGGCTGGAGCCGCGATATCCAGAAGAGCGTCGAGGCCTTCGCCGAGCGCTACGACATGCCGGTGGCGGCGGCGTTCCGCTATCAGGATTACATGGACAACCGGCATCCGAATTACGTCGGTCACGCAGGTATCGGCCTCGATGCGAAGCTTGCGAACGCGATCAAGGGCGCTGACGTGCTGATCGTCATCGGTGCGCGTCTGGGCGAGATGACGACGTCGACCTATACGCTCGTCGACATTCCGAACCCGAGCCAGTACCTCGTGCACGTTCATCCATCGGGCAACGAGCTCGGCTCGGTCTATCGCGCCGATCTGCCGATCAATGCGACCGCGGAGACATTCGCGCGCGCGCTCGATGGGCTCGGCAAACCGGCGGCGACGCCCTGGAGCGGGCTGCGCAAAGAGCTGCGCGCCAGCTACGAAGAATCTCTGAAACCGGTTCCGACCCCGGGCGCGGTGCAGTTCGCGGAGGTCGTGCGCACGGTCTCGGACATGATGCCGGAGAACGGGGTCATCACGAACGGCGCCGGCAACTACGCGGGCTTCGTTCACAAGTACACGCAGTACAAGGGCTACAAGAGCCAGCTCGCGCCGACGTCAGGTTCCATGGGCTACGGCTTGCCCGCGGCAATCGCGGCCAAGCTCGCCGACCCGACGCGCACGGTCGTCAACTACGCGGGCGACGGCTGCTTCATGATGACGTCGCAGGAGTTCGCGACGGCCGTGCAGTATGGGCTCAATGTCGTGACGATCGTCGCCAACAACGGCATGTACGGCACGATCCGCATGCACCAGGAGCGGCACTATCCCGAGCGCGTCGTCGGCACGACGCTCGTCAACCCGGACTTCGCCGCCTACGCGCGCGCCTTCGGCGGCCATGGCGAGACCGTCGAGCGCACCGAGGACTTCAAACCGGCTTTCGAGCGGGCGCTGAATGCCGGCAAGCCCGCCATCATCGAATGCCACCTCGATCCCGAGGCTCTGACACCGCGCCAGACCATGAGCCAAATCCGCCAGGCTGGCGGCAAGAAGTAAGGCAAAACCAACTACTTGGCCTCAACGGCCGCCCAGCCTCTGGCTGGGCGGCCGTTATCATTTCATACCCGCGCCGAGACCGCCAAGTCGTAAACAAGCAATTAAATTAATATTCACCTCATTTACCAAGGCGATTACTAACAATCGACTAAGTCCACCAAATGTATTACTCATTGTATACCACGAAACACGACACAGCAGGGCGCAAGCCATGGATCACAGTGCAAACCTCCAGTCGGTCGGACGCCTCGGGCGTGCGGCGCGGATCTGCGCGGTGATCTGCCTCCTGATTGCCTGCGTCCTGCTGGTGAGCTCCCTCATGTCACCGACCCGCGTGTCGGCTGACGCCCAGATCCACCTGACCAATCCCACGCTCCGACTCTTCTGATCTCCTTAGACTCCTCACTCCCGCTCATCTCCTGCAACAAACTGGCCCCCGCTTCAGCGCGAAGCGGGGGCCTTTTTAATGCTTCGGAAGAGGTTGGAGGCGGCGCCTTCAGTACCCGAGCAGGGCCTCGATCGGGCCCTTTGGCAGTGGGACGAGGAACCACTTCTCGAACATGAAGAAGAAGAAGACCGGCACGGCCAGGCCGACACAAATCGCGCGCAGCACGCTCTCCCCACCGACGAAGATCATGAAGAAGAGGATGAAGGCGGCCGAGGCCGCATAGATGCCGAGGAACTGGACGGCGCCGACATAGGCGATCGCCGGCAGGAGCACCGTGATCACGCGCATGAATGCGGGCCGCGAGACGAACGCCTCGCTCAAACCCTCACCCTTGCCCATGACCGCCTTGAGCAGAATGGCAATGCTGGCCGTCCCCAGAACCACGGCGATGTAGAACGGGAAGTACCCGGCGCGCGGCCCCTCACCTTCGGCCCAACCAATGCCAAGCCGCACGCTGTCGGTAATGATGATCGCGCTGACGCCTAGAAGCAGCAACGCCACCACGATCTCCATCACCCGGTTCGAAACCAGAGCTGGCTCGTCCGTCGCATCACCCTGCTCGTGCATTGCCTTTCTCCCTCACATCTCAGAGGCCTTCGCGACGTGTGTTCGGCGCGAAGGCCTGCGGCAGGGCTGAGCGCGCGCCCCGCGTGTTTATTTTTATTTTCCGGCTGCCAGGAAGCCCGCAGACTTCATGAGCTCGTAGTGGCGCTTCTCCGCCGCTTCGACCCACTTGGCATACTCGTCACCGGCCATGAACGTGTTGTTGAAGGCGCCTTTCTCCATGAACTCCTTCCAGTCGGGCGTCTCGCGCACCTTCTTGAAAAGATCGACGTAGAACGCGACTTGGTCCTTGGTGACGCCGGCCGGCATGAAGATGCCGCGCAGCATCTGGTAGTCCACATTGACGCCCGACTCCTTGCAGGTCGGGATGTCGGACCATGCCATCGCGCCCGTCACTTTCGTCGTGTAGGTGCTGCGCTTGTCGTCGAAGATGCAGAGCGGGCGCAGCGAACCCGCACGCCACTGCGCGACGGCCTCGATAGGATTGTTGACCGTCGAATCCACGTGCTTGCCGACAAGCTGCACGGCGACCGCGCCACCGCCGGCAAACGGCACATAGGTGAACTTCCTGCCGCCGGTCACGCCCTCGAGCGCCACCGTGATGATCTGGTCCTCCTGCTTGGAGCCCGTGCCGCCCATCTTGAACTTCTTGTCGTCGCCGGCCTTCACGGCTTCGATGTAGTCCTTGGCGGTCTTGTACGGCGTGTCGCTGTTCACCCAGAGGATGAACTGGTCGAGCGCCAGCATCGCAACGGGCGTCATGTCCTTCCAGTTGAAGGGCACGCCGGTCGCCAGCGGCGTGGTGAAGAGGTTCGAGAGCGTGATGATGATCTGGTGCGCATCACCCTTGCTCTTCTTGACCTCGAGGAAGCCTTCCGCGCCGGCCCCGCCCGCCTTGTTGATGACGACGACGGGCTGCTTCATGAGATTGTGCTTGCCGACGACGCCCTGGATGAACCGCGCCATCTGGTCGGCGCCGCCGCCTGTGCCGGCAGGGATGATGAACGTCACCTGCTTGGTCGGCTCCCACGCCTGAGCCGGTAAGGCGGCGCCGGTGAGCAGCGCCGCGCTGGCCAGAACGGCTCCGGCAAGTCCGCGCCTCAACATCGTGCGTCGAAAGTGCATTGCCATTTTCCTCCGTTTCACCCGCCTCCGTTTGTGAGGCTTTCTTGCCGCCCCAGTCCCGGAGGCGGAATAGCGCAATGCTCAGAGCGCCCGGCTGGACGTACGCTGTGGGCGCTCTCTAAGCCGTTGCCGAACGCGACGCACCGAAGCGCGCCCTGAGCGAGCTCGCGAGCGGCCACAGCAGCATCAGCAGACCGAGCGTCATGATCGAGGCCACAAGAGGATTGGCCCAGAAGATGTTGAGGCTTCCCTGCGAGAGCAGCATGCTCTGGCGGAAGGATTCCTCCGCCTTGTCGCCGAGCACGATCGCGAGCACGAGCGGCGCGAGCGGATACTGCAGCTTGTTGAAGACGTAGCCGACGACGCCGAATACCAGCATCATCCAGACGTCGAACATGTTGTTGTTCACGGTGTAGGCGCCGATCGCGCAGATCACGAGAATCACCGGCGCGATGATCGAGAAGGGCACGCGCAGGATCGCCGCGAAGAACGGCACGCACGTCAGCACGACGATGAGACCGACGATATTGCCGAGGTACATCGAGGCGATCAGGCCCCACACGAATTCCTTCTGCTCGACGAACAGAAGCGGCCCGGGCTGAAGCCCCCAGATGAGCAGACCGCCAAGCAGCACTGCGGCCGTCGGCGAGCCCGGAATGCCGAGCGTCAGCATCGGCAGAAGGGCGCTGGTGCCCGCGGCATGCGCCGCCGTCTCCGGCGCCACGACGCCTTCGATCTCACCCTTGCCGAAGTTGTTGCCGCGCGGCGAGATGCGTTTGGCGAGGCCGTAGCTCATGAACGACGCGGGCGTCGCGCCGCCCGGCGTGATGCCCATCCAGCAGCCGATGATGCAACTGCGGATCGAGGTCGACCAGTACGCGAGCAGCTTCTTCCATGTCGTCAGCACGACGCGCAGGCGCAGCTTCGCCTGCGATCCCTGGAACTTGAGCCCGTCCTCCATCGACGAGAGGATCTCGCCGATACCGAAGAGGCCGATCACCGCGATCAGGAAGTCGAAGCCATTGAGGAGCTGATCGTATCCGAAGGTCATGCGGAGCTGGCCGGTGACGCCATCCATGCCGACGGCTGCGAGCGCGAAACCGAGCGCCATGGCCGCGACCGTCTTCCAGGGACTGCCGCGCCCCATGCCGACAAAGCTCGCGAATGTGAGGAAGAAGACGGAGAAGAACTCCGCTGGCCCGAACTTGAGCGCGAAGCGCGCGATGATCGGCGCCAGGAAGGTGATGACGACGACCGCGACGAAGGCGCCGACGAACGAGGAGGTGAAGGCAGCGGTCAAGGCCTCGTCGGCCTGGCCCTTGCGGGCCATGGGGTGCCCATCGAAGGTCGTCGCGACCGACCAGGGCTCGCCCGGGATATTGAAGAGGATCGAGGTGATCGCCCCGCCGAACAGCGCTCCCCAATAGATGCAGGAGAGCATGATGATGGCCGACGTCGGCGGCATCGTGAAGGTGAGAGGGAGAAGGATGGCGACGCCGTTCGCACCACCCAGGCCCGGCAGCACACCGATGATCACCCCGAGGACGATACCGATGAACATCAGAGCCAAATTATAGGGCGTCAGCGCAATGCTGAAGCCCTGCATCAGAGAGGCGACCTCTTCCACATTCCCTCCGCACACCTAGCGTTCCGCCCTGGTGCGGGGAAGGTCCTTGGTTCAGAGACCCCGGCGCCTCGCTCCCCGCCCTGCCCGTCGTTGCGGGCTCATCCTCGAGATCATTTTCCTGATCATCGATTGAATTTCGTGATCAGGCACTCGGAGATGATATATTTTGGCATACCATATACCCCTCTCCGCCGCCGTGACAAGAAGCCACAACGCAGGCGCGAAGACGGCGCGGAAGAAGATGGATTGCGCGGTGCCGCATGAGCCGCCGCTTCAAGAAAACATCGACGTCAAAAGACTTTCCGTCCCGCGCTCAAGTCACCAAAGCTCTTACGGCCTTGCTTCCTCACGCCCCGAACGAACGCACATGCGGGATAGAGGGCTTGTCCAGGCCGCTGAACTCGGCGTATGGTATACCAAGAACCAGCCGCCGATGCGCGGCTTCGGCGCGCGTAGTTTGCTCGATGCTCAGGGGTGAGCTCTTGTCAGATACTCAGATCAGAATTGCACCGATCGTCGAAAGCCTGAGCCTCAAGGCGAAGGCCTATGCCGCGCTCAAGTCGGCGATCCTGCGCATGAACATCTACGACGACAATGCCGAGCTCAAGCTCGACGAGCGCGATCTCTCGGCGCGCTTCGGCGTGTCGCGCACGCCGCTGAGAGAAGCGCTCGCGCAGCTCGATTCGGAAGGCCTCGTGCGCATCGTGCCGCGCAAAGGCATCTTCATCGTGCGACGGACGAAGGCCGAGATCCTCGAGATGATCACGGTCTGGGCGGCGCTCGAGAGCATGGCCGCCCGGCTTGCGACCAAGGAAGCCACGGACGAGGAGATCGCGAGCCTGCACGAGCTCGTCGACAGCTTCTCGACTGACAAGGTCGCGGCGAAGATGGGCGAGTACTCGGACGCCAACATCCGCTTCCATCAGGCGATCATCAGGCTCGGCAAATGCGGCCTCATTGCCGAGATGACGGAGAGCCTGTTCTTCCATGTCCGCGCCATCCGCCAGCGCACGATCTTCGAGGACGACCGCGCCCGTCGTTCGATCGTCGACCACAAGGAGATCGTTGCAGCGCTCGAAGCCCGCGACACGGAAAAAGCAGAGCGGCTCGTGCGCGAGCACACGTTGAAGCTGCGCGAACACGTCGAGCGCTTCGTGAACATCGTCTGAGGCCCCGGGGCGGGCCGGTCCAAACAAAATCAGATCAACAAAGTACGCAAATTGCGTGGGAAGGAAGCGAAATGTCTGCAACAGCACAAAGCGCTGAGACCAAAGTGTCCGCAGGCGAGGAGGAGCTGACCGACGGCTTCAATCTCATCATCGATGCGCTGAAGCTCAACGGCCTCGACACCATCTACGGCGTGCCGGGCATTCCGATCACCGATTTCGGCCGCATGGCGCAGGCGGCGGGCATCCGCGTCATCTCCTTCCGCCACGAGCAGAACGCGGGCTACGCGGCGTCGATCGCGGGATTCCTGACGAAGAAGCCCGGCATCTGCCTCACCGTCTCGGCGCCGGGCTTCCTCAATGGCCTCACCGCGCTCGCCCACGCGACGACGAACTGCTTTCCGATGATCCTCATTTCTGGTTCGTCCGAGCGCGAGATCGTCGATCTCCAGCAGGGCGACTACGAGGAGATGGACCAGCTCGCGATCGCGAAGCCGCTCTGCAAGGCCGCCTATCGCGTCCTGCACGCGCAGGACATCGGCATCGGCATTGCGCGCGCGATCCGCTCCGCCGTCTCGGGGCGCCCCGGCGGCGTCTATCTAGATCTGCCGGCCAAGCTCTTCGGCCAGGTCATGAATGCCGAGGCGGGCCGCAAATCGCTCGTGAAGGTCATCGATCCCGCGCCGGCGCAGATCCCGGCACCCGACTCGATCAAGCGCGCACTCGACGTGCTCAAGAGCGCGAAGAAGCCCCTCATCATCCTCGGCAAGGGCGCGGCTTATGCGCAGGCCGATGACGCGATCCGCACTTTCGTCGAGAAGAGCGGTGTTCCCTTCCTGCCGATGAGCATGGGCAAGGGCCTGCTGCCGGACACGCATCCGCTGTGCGCGGGCGCTGCGCGCTCGACGGTGCTCAAGGACAGCGACGTCGTCATGCTGATCGGCGCGCGCCTCAACTGGCTGCTCTCGCACGGCAAGGGCAAGACCTGGGGCGACGCACCGAAGAAGTTCATCCAGATCGACATCGAGCCGCGCGAGATGGACTCGAACATCGAGATCGTGGCGCCGGTCGTCGGCGACATCGGCTCGTGCGTGACGGCGCTGCTCAACGGCATGGACACGAACTGGACGGCGCCGCCGGCGGACTGGACGGGCGCCGTCGCCAAGAAGCGCGATGAGAACGTGGCCAAGATGGCGCCGCGCCTCATGAACAACAACAACCCGATGGACTACCACGGCGCGCTCGGCGTGCTGCGCACGGTCATCAAGGAGCGCCCCGACGCGATCCTCGTGAACGAAGGCGCGAACACGCTCGATCTCGCACGCGGCATCATCGACATCTACCAGCCGAGAAAGCGCATCGACGTCGGAACGTGGGGCGTCATGGGCATCGGCATGGGCTATGCCATTGCGGCCGCCATCGAGACGGGCAAGCCCGTGCTTGCCGTCGAGGGCGACAGCGCCTTCGGCTTCTCGGGCATGGAGGTCGAGACGATCGCCCGCTACAAGCTGCCGGTCTGCATCGTCATCTTCAACAATGACGGCATCTACCGCGGCACGGACGTGAACAAGGCCAACGACGATCCGGCAACGACCGTGTTCGTCAAGGGCTCGCGCTACGACAAGATGATGGAGGCCTTCGGCGGCGTCGGCGTGAACGCGACGACGCCCGACGAGCTGCGCCGCGCCGTGAACGCGGCGATGGACTCCGGCAAGCCCACGCTCATCAACGCTGTTATCGACCCCGCTGCCGGCAGCGAAAGCGGCCGCATCGGCAATCTCAATCCGCAAAGCGCACTCAAGAAGAAGTAAGGGAGGGCACCATGAAAGCGCTCGAAGGCGTTCGCATTCTCGACTTCACGCACGTCCAGTCCGGGCCGACGTGCACGCAGCTCCTCGCGTGGTTCGGCGCCGACGTGATCAAGGTCGAACGGCCCGGCACGGGCGACATCACGCGCGGCCAGCTCATGGACGTGCCGAACGCGGACAGCCTCTATTTCACGATGCTGAACCACAACAAGCGCTCGATCACGCTCGATACGAAGAACAAGACGGGCAAGGAAGTGCTCGAGCGGCTGATCAAGACGTGCGACGTGCTCGTCGAGAATTTCGGACCCGGCGTGCTCGACCGCATGGGCTTCCCCTGGGAGACCATCCAAAAGCTCAATCCGCGCATGATCGTTGCCTCGATCAAGGGCTTCGGTCCGGGGCCGTACGAAGATTGCAAGGTCTACGAGAACGTCGCGCAGTGCACGGGCGGCGCCGCCTCGACGACCGGCTTCCGTGATGGCCTGCCGCTCGTCACGGGCGCGCAGATCGGCGACAGCGGCACGGGCCTGCACCTCGCCCTCGGCATCGTGACCGCGCTCTTCCAGCGCACGCACTCGGGCAAGGGCCAGCGCGTGACCTGCGCCATGCAGGACGGCGTGCTCAATCTCTGCCGCGTGAAGCTGCGCGACCAGCAGCGCCTCGCGCACGGTCCGCTCACCGAGTACAGCCAGTTCGGCGAGGGCGTGCCATTCGGCTCCGCGACGCCGCGCGCCGGCAATGACTCGGGTGGTGGCCAGCCCGGCCGCATTCTGAAGTGCAAGGGCTGGGAAGGCGATCCCGATGCCTACATCTATTTCATCACGCAGGCGCCCGTCTGGGAGAAGATCTGCGACGTGATCGGCGAGCCGACCTGGAAGACCGATCCCAATTTCGCGACGCCGAAAGCCCGCCTGCCGCGCCTCAACCAGATCTTCGAGCGCATCGAGCAGTGGACCATGACCAAGACCAAGTTCGAGGCCATGGACATCCTCAATGAGTTCGACATCCCGTGCGGGCCGATCCTTTCCATGAAGGAGCTCGCCGAGGACCAGTCACTGCGCGCAACCGGCACCGTCGTCGAGGTCGATCATCCAAAGCGCGGCAAGTACCTCTCGGTCGGCAATCCGATCAAGCTGTCGGACTCGCCTGCCGACGTGAAGCGCTCGCCGCTGCTCGGCGAGCACACCGAGGAGGTGCTGCGCGATGTACTCGGCTACTCGGCCGATGAGGTCGCATCGATCAAGGCCTCCGGCGCCACCGAGCCGCCGCAGAAGCGTGCAGCGGCGGAGTAGGAAGAAGAGCTGACATCGTCGCGTGCAATCAATGCGAGAATGAAACCCGCGTGCTCGTGAGTGCAATGCGGGACCAGGGAGAGAACATAAGCGATGCGTATCGTCGTCCATGGCCAGGAGGCCTTCGGAAAGGCCGTACTCGAGAAGCTGCTCGAGCGCGGTGAGAACGTCGTGGCCGTGTGCTGCGCGCCAGACAAGGCCGGCCGCCCGGAAGACCCGCTGAAGACTTTCGCGAATGAGAAGGGCCTACCCGTCCACCAGCCGAAGAGCTGGAAGACGCCCGAGGCCCTCGAGCTCATGAAGTCCTTCAACGCGGACGTCTGCCTCATGGCCTACGTCCTGCTGTTCGTGCCGCAGCCGGTGCTCGATGCGCCGCGCCTCGGCACGTTCCAGTACCATCCCTCGCTGCTGCCGGCGCACCGCGGCCCTTCGTCGATCAACTGGCCGATCGCCATGGGCAAGACGCGCACCGGCCTCACCATCTTCTGGCCCGACGAGGGCCTGGACGAAGGCCCGGTCCTCATCCAGAAGTCCGTCGAGGTCGGCCCCGACGAGACGCTCGGCGACGTCTACTTCAAGAAGCTCTTCCCCATGGGCGTCGACGCCATGATGGAGGGCCTCGACCTCGTCAAAGCCGGCGTCATGCTCAAGCACAAGCAGGACCTCGCCGCCGGCTCCTACGAGAGCTGGTTCAAGAAGGATCTTGCCGAGCTCGATTGGTCGAAGCCCGTCGCGGATGTCTACAATATCATTCGCGCGGCGAACCCGGCGCCCGGCGCCTGGACCACGCTGAAAGGCGCCAAGCTCGACATCTACGATGCCGCGCGCACGAGCGGCAGCGGCAAGCCCGGTGAGGTGATCGCCATCTCGGATGAAGGCATCACCATTGCCGGCAGTGGCGGCGCGATCCTCGCAAAGCGCGTCAAGGCCCCCGACACGAAGAAGATCGGGGCGGCCGAATGGGCGAAATCCGTCGGCCTTGCGGTCGGCGATGTCTGCTCGGCACCACAGCCCAAAGCATCCGCCTGATTTCACAGCGCGCCGACGGACGCGGCAGAGCCTCGCGTCCGATGGCTAGGCGAAACACAAGAGACGCGCGTCAGGTCACAGAGATCGGCCCGAGCGCACGCCGCAAACGCCCATCCGCTGGAGCCCACCATGGCCGTAAAGTCCGACATCGAAATTGCCCGCGAAGCGAAAAAGAAGCCGATCCAGGAGATCGGATCCCGCCTCGGCATCGGCAGCGAGCACCTTCTTCCCTTCGGCCACGACAAGGCGAAGGTCTCGGCCGAATTCATCAAGTCGCTGGAGAGCCGCAAGGACGGCAAGCTGATCCTCGTCACCGCGATCAACCCGACACCTGCGGGCGAAGGCAAGACCACCACCACCGTCGGCCTCGGCGACGGCCTCAACGCGATCGGCAAGAAGGCGGCCATCTGCCTGCGCGAGCCCTCGCTCGGCCCCTGCTTCGGCATGAAGGGTGGCGCAGCCGGCGGCGGCTATGCCCAGGTCGTGCCCATGGAGGACATCAACCTCCACTTCACGGGCGACTTCCATGCGATCACGAGCGCGCACAACCTGCTCTCGGCGCTGATCGACAATCACATCTACTGGGGCAACGCACAGAACATCGACACGCGCCGCGTCGCCTGGCGCCGCGTCATGGACATGAACGACCGGGCGCTGCGCGAGATCGTCTGCTCGCTCGGCGGCGTCGCGAACGGCTTCCCGCGCGAAGCGGGCTTCGACATCACCGTCGCCTCCGAAGTGATGGCCATCCTGTGCCTCGCCACGGACATCGCGGATCTCGAGAAGCGCCTCGGCGATATCATCATCGCCTACCGCCGCGACCGCAGCCCGGTCTACGCGCGCGACATCAAGGCCAACGGCGCCATGACCGTGCTGCTCGCGCAGGCCATGCAGCCGAACCTCGTGCAGACGCTCGAGAACAACCCGGCCTTCATCCACGGCGGTCCGTTCGCGAACATCGCGCACGGCTGTAACTCCGTCGTCGCGACGAAGACCGCGCTCAAGCTCGCCGACTACGTCGTCACGGAAGCGGGTTTCGGTGCGGACCTCGGCGCCGAGAAGTTCTTCGACATCAAGTGCCGCAAAGCCGGCCTCAACCCGGCCGCGGCCGTGATCGTCGCGACCGTCCGCGCGCTCAAGATGAACGGCGGCGTGAAGCGCGAGGACCTCGGCACGGAGAACGTCGAGGCCGTCAAGAAGGGCCTCGCCAACCTCGGCCGCCACATCGAGAATGTTAAGGGCTTCGGCGTACCCGCGGTGGTCGCGATCAACCACTTCATTTCCGATACCGAAGCGGAAATCGCCGCCGTGCAGGAGTACGCCAAAGCGCAGG
The DNA here is from genome assembly GCF_900117415.1 of Hyphomicrobium sp. CS1BSMeth3. Classification (GTDB taxonomy): domain Bacteria; phylum Pseudomonadota; class Alphaproteobacteria; order Rhizobiales; family Hyphomicrobiaceae. The sequence goes on along the minus strand of NZ_FPEI01000005.1, from coordinate 1,004,844 downwards.
GCTCGGAGGCCTTCCTCTGCAAGCATTGGGCACAGGGCTCGAAGGGCATCGAAGCGCTGGCGCGCCGCGTCGTCGAGATCGCCGACGGCGGCACCTCGAAGTTCGCGCCGCTCTATCCGGACGAGCTGGGCCTGTTCCAGAAGGTCGAGACGATCGCGAAGAAGATCTATCGCGCCGGTAGCGTCGCGGCCGACAAGAGCGTGCGCGATCAGCTCAAGACCTGGGAGGATATGGGCTACGGCAATCTTCCCATCTGCGTGGCGAAGACGCAGTACTCGTTCACGACGGATCCCAACCTGCGCGGCGCGCCGGTCGATCACGTAGTGCCGATCCGCGAGGTCAGGCTCTCCGCCGGCGCCGGCTTCGTGGTCGCCATCTGCGGTGAGATCATGACCATGCCGGGCCTGCCCAAGGTCCCCGCATCGGAGACGATCCGCTTCAACGAGGCTGGCCAGATCGAAGGTCTGTTCTAGGCCCGCATCCGCCGGCTCTCGTCCGCATCGAGCGGTCAAAGTATTGCTCAGTGCGCCCTCTAAAAAAGGGTGCACTGCGGCATTCCCTTGCCATTAATCCCAGCATCCAAATGTCTGGACAGCGGGTTGCATTCCCTGCGAAAAGACAGCAATGTAGCTCAGGTGGATGATGTGTAGAGCGCATCCGGCAAACGGCAGACAGCGAGCGAGCTGCCGAGGGTGTACTAGGGAGGTCCAGTTTGCAGACGACGGCGGAGGGGGCGGCGAAGCCCCTGAGCGGGGAAGTGCTATCCAGCCACGCGGCTGCGAAGACGGGCAAACCCGTTCTCGAGATCGAGAACCTGAGCGTCCAGTTCCGATCATCCCATGGCCTCGTGCGCGCGGTCGAGAATGTTGGCTATACCGTCCATCCTGGCGAGATGGTCGCGATCGTCGGCGAGTCCGGCTCGGGAAAGTCGGTTTCCGCGCTCACGATCATGCGGCTCCTCGCGCAGACAGCCGAGATCACATCCGGTACTGTTGTCTTTGATGGCCGCGACCTCCTGAAGCTCTCGGACGAAGAGATGCGCCGCGTCCGCGGCCATCACGTGTCGATGATCTTCCAGGAGCCCATGACGTCGCTGAACCCGGTCCTCAAGATCGGGCTGCAGATCATGGAGCCGCTCTTCATTCACTTGAAGATGTCGCCCGAGGAGGCCAAGGCCCGCGCCATCGAGCTCCTGACGCTCGTCGGCATCACCGACCCCGAGAGCCGGCTCGAGCAGTATCCGCACCAGCTTTCCGGCGGCATGCGCCAGCGCGTGATGATCGCGATCGGCCTTGCCTGCAATCCCAAGCTCCTCATCGCCGACGAGCCGACGACGGCACTCGACGTCACCATCCAGGCGCAGATCCTCGAGCTGATGAAGGATCTCTCGCGCCGCCTCGGCATCGCGGTCATCATCATCACGCACAACCTCGGCATCGTCGCGCGCTACGCCGACCGCGTGAACGTCATGTACGCCGCCCGCATCGTCGAGAGCGGCACGGCAGAAGAGGTCTTCGGCAATGCGCGCCATCCTTATGCGCGCGGCCTGCTGTCTGCCGTCCCGCGCCTCGATCGCGGCCGCGCCATGCGGCTCCAAACCATCGAAGGCGCGCCGCCGAACCTGCTCAAGCCCCCCGAGGGCTGCCGCTTCCGGCCGCGCTGCCGCTTCGCGATCGACAAGTGCACGATCAATCCGCCGCTCGTCGAGTTCGAGCCGGGCCATTGCGCGGCCTGCCATCGCTCGGCCGAGCTCGAAAGCATCGACAAGCCGGTCGCAGCCAGCCACGAGACGATCGGCGCCGTCGCCAATGGCGGGTCCGGTCCCATCCTGCAGCTCAAGGATGTGACGAAGTTCTTCCCGATCAGCGGCGGCTTCTTCCAAGCGAAGAAGCTCGTCCGGGCGGTGAACAACGTGACGCTCGACATCGCGCCCGGCGAGACGCTCGGCCTCGTCGGCGAATCGGGCTGCGGCAAATCCACGCTCGGGCGCGTCGTCCTCCGCCTCGACGATCCGACGGACGGCAAGATCCTGTTCGAGGGCGCCGATCTCGCCAATGCCGGCGCTGATCAGATGCTCGCGGTGCGCAAGAAGATGCAGGTGATCTTCCAGGATCCCTTCTCTTCGCTCAATCCGCGCATGACCGTCGGTGAGATCATCGCCGAGCCGATGCGCGTCCATCAGATCCTGCCGAAGGAGAAGATCCACGATCGCGTAGCCGAGCTCCTCTCGCTGGTCGGCCTGCATGGTTACATGGCCGACCGCTATCCGCATCAGCTCTCGGGCGGCCAGCGCCAGCGCGTCGGCATCGCGCGCGCACTCTCCGTCAATCCGAAGTTCATCGTCTGCGACGAGGCCGTCTCCGCACTCGACGTGTCGATCCAGGGCCAGGTCATCAACCTGCTCGAAGGGCTGCAGCAGAAGCTCGGCCTCAGCTACCTCTTCATCGCGCATGATCTTGCTGTCGTCCGCCACATCTCGCACAAGGTTGCGGTGATGTATCTCGGCAAGATCGTCGAGTACGCGCCGGCGGACGAGCTGTTCGCCAATCCCAAGCATCCCTATACGCAGGCCCTGCTCGCGGCCGCGCCGATCCCCGATCCGGTGATCGAGCGCTCGCGCCCACGCCGGATCATCACCGGCGAGTTGCCGAGCCCGCTACGTCCGCCGCCAGGGTGCGTGTTCAATCCACGATGCCCGCTTGCGGTCGAGAATTGCCGCAAAGAGATCCCCGCGCTGCGGGAGCTCGGCCCGAAACATTGGGTCGCCTGCAGCGAGGTGTAGGCCGTGCAAAGACGGATGACCTGCAGAACGCAGGCACCCATCACGGCCGCCGGAATAATGGAATCAAAGAACGGCATCCGGCTCGAAGTTTACTGAGGAGGACTGGTAATGAAGTGGAAGAAGAGTGTTTTTGCATTACCGCTGGCGGCGGCTTTTGCTGCAGCCGGCCTGACCGCTCCCGCTGACGCCCAAACGCCCAAGAGGGGCGGAGTTCTGAAGTTCGTCGTGCCCGATGAGCCGCCGAGCTTCGATGGCCATCGCGAGACGACGTTCGCGCTGATCCATCCGATCGCGCCTTTCTACAGCGTGCTCATCCGCCCGAACCCGCAGGATCCCGACAATCCCGCGAAGTTCGAGTGCGACGTGTGCACCGAGATGCCTTCGCCGGCCGATGGCGGCAAGACCTTCACGTTCAAGATCCGCAAGGACATCAAGTTCCATGACGGCAGCCCGCTGACGTCGGCGGATGTGCTGGCGACGTTCCAGCGCATTATCTTCCCCAAGGAAGGCATCTCGAGCGCCCGTCAGGCCCAGCTCTCGATGGTCGAGAGCGTGACCGCTCCCGACGCCGACACCGTCGTCTTCAAGCTGAAGCATCCGTCGGGTGCCTTCATCCCGGCGCTCGCCGCGCCGTTCCACTTCATCTACTCGAAGGCGAAGCTGGACGCCGATCCGCGGTGGTATGAGCAGAACATCATGGGCTCCGGCCCGTTCGTGTTCGACGTGCGTGAGGCTGGCGCTCGCATCACCGGCAAGCGCTACGACGGCTACCATCACAAGGGCCAGCCGTACCTCGACGGCTTCGAGGCGATCTTCGCGAAGACCCAGACGCTCCGCGTCCAGGCCATTCGCGGTGATCAGGCCGCCGCCGAGTTCCGTGGCCTTCCGCCGAAGAGCCGTGACGATCTCGTCGCCGCGCTCGGCAAGGACATCACCGTCCAGGAGAGCGACTGGAACTGCCTGCTGATCACGTCGCCGAACCACGAGCGCAAGCCCTTCGACGACGCCCGCGTCCGCCGCGCGCTGACGCTCGCCGTCGATCGCTGGGGCGGTGCCGAGGCTCTCTCCAAGATCGCGATCGTGAAGACGGTTGGCGGCATCGTGTTCCCGAACCATCCGCTCGCAGCAACCAAGGAAGAGCTGCAGCAGATGGCCGGCTACTGGCCCGACATCAAGAAGTCGCGCGCTGAGGCCCGCCGCCTGCTGAAGGAGGCAGGTCAGGAGAACCTCAAGTTCACCCTCGCCAACCGCGCCGTCGACCAGCCGTACACCATTGTCGGCACCTGGCTGATCGACCAGTGGAAGCAGATCGGCGTCGAGGTGACCCAGAAGGCCGAGGCAACGGGTCCGTTCTATGCCCAGCTTCGCTCCGGCAACTTCGATGTCGCACTCGACTTCAACTGCCAGTCGGTCGTGAACCCGCTGTCCGATACGTCGAAGTTCCTCGGCGTTGCAGCCGGCGATCAGTACGGCCGCTACAAGAGCCAGAAGCTCGAGGACCTGCACGCGAAGATGAACCAGATCGCCGATGTCGGCGAGCAGCGCAAGATCATGCGTCAGTTCGAGAAGATCGTGCTCGACGAAGAGGCGCACAACTCGATCTCGCTGTGGTGGTACCGCATCATTCCGCACCGCTCGTACATGAAGGGGTGGAAGATCAGCTCGAGCCACTACATCAACAATCAGCTCGACGTCGTCTGGATCGACAAGTGATCCGGCTCGGATGAGCTGAACGGAAACGGGCCACGGCCATGAGGCCGTGGCCCTCAACCAAACGAACATCACAGGACCTTGAACCACCATGCTGCGTTACGTGATCAAGCGACTTCTGCTCATGATCCCGACGCTGTTCGGCGCGGCGGTGCTCATATTCCTGCTGATGCGGACGATACCCGGCGACATCTGCTACCTCCGCCTCGCGGCGGGAGGCGGCTCGGTCGTTCAGGATGTCCTGGACAATTGCCGCCGCGAGCTCGGCCTCGATCAGCCGATGTGGATGCAGTTCTGGACGTTCATCAAAGGTCTCATCACATTCGACTTCGGCAAGTCGATGTGGACGAACCGCCCCATCATCGATGAGATCGCGTTGCGCTTTCAGCTCTCGCTTCAGGTTGCCATCATGGCGACGCTGACGGCGGTCCTGATCGCGATCCCGCTCGGCACGATTGCCGCGGTGAAGCAGAATACCTGGATCGACTATTTCGTCCGCACGTTCACGATTGCCGGCATCGCCATGCCGTCGTTCTGGCTCGGCATCCTGATCATCCTGACCATTCTCGTGACCAGCAAAGCCTGGTTCGGCGTGCCCTGGATGCCGCCGATACGCTACGTGCCGATCTGGCAGGACCCCTGGTACAATCTCTCCATGCTGATCTGGCCGGCACTGGCCACCGGCTATCGCTATTCGGCGGTCGCGACACGCATGACGCGGTCGGCGCTGCTCGAGGTTCTGCGCGAGGACTACGTGCGCACGGCGCGCGCGAAGGGCCTCTATGAGAAGCTCGTCATCAATCGCCACGCGCTGAGGAACGCACTGCTGCCGGTCGTCACCGTCGTCGGCATCGAGTTCGCATTTCTCATGGGCGGACTGGTCGTGACCGAGCAGGTCTTCAATCTCAATGGACTGGGCAAGCTGTTCGTCGAGTCGGTTCTCAACCACGACTATGCCATGACCCAGTTCCTGGTGATGATGGTGGTCGCCATTTTCGCCTTCACCAACTTCGTCGTCGACATCTGCTATGCGTGGCTCGATCCGCGCATCCGCTACACTCGCTGAGGGCTGCGCACCATGGCCACTGAGACCGCATCTCCCGGCACGATCGTCGAAGACATCCCGCGCAAGCCGACAATGCTCGGGACGCTCGGCGCGTTCTGCCGCGGCAATCCGCTCGGCGCCTTCGGCGGCTTCATCGTCATCGCGATGTGCGTGATGGCGGTCTTCGCGCCGTTGCTCACGAGCTATGACCCGACGGCCAACGATTTCGGCGCAATGCTTTCGGCGCCCGACTGGGAGCACTGGCTCGGGACCGATCAGTTCGGCCGCGATCTCCTTTCGCGCATCATCTACGGCGCCCGCACGGCGCTCCTCGTGGGCTTCGTATCGTCCTTTGCCGGCTGCTTCCTCGGGCTGATCCTCGGCGTTTCGTCGGCCTACTTCGGCGGCCGCTTCGACCTGCTCTTCCAGCGCGTGATGGACGTCTTCATGGCGTTCCCGCTGATCATCCTCGCGCTCGCCGTGGTCGCGATCTTCGGCACGGGCGTCGTCAACGTCATCATCGCCATCACGATCCCCGTGATCCCGCGCGCAGCCCGTATCGTGCGTGCGAGCGCGCTCGCCATTCGCGAAATGCCGTACGTGGATGCTGCACGTGCCAACGGCTTCAGCCACACCCGCATCATCTTCCGCCACATGATGCCGAACGTGATGGCGCCGTTCCTGATCATCCTCACGGCGCAGGTCGGCCAGGCGATCCTGATCGAGGCTTCGCTTTCCTACCTTGGCCTCGGCGTGCAGGAGCCGGTGCCGGCGTGGGGCCTCATGCTGCGCGGCGGCGCGCAGGAGTATGCCGAGAGCGCGCCCTGGGTCGCGATCTTCCCCGGTCTCGCGATCACGCTCGCCGTGTTCGGGTTCAACCTCTTCGGCGACTCGCTGCGCGACTGGCTCGACCCGAAGATGAAGACCTGAGACGGCTCAATCGCCGAGCGCTACGCCTTCACGCCGCGGATCGGCGCCGCCTTCGAGGCGGGTAGGTCCGCGGCGTACGATTATGTGCGTGCCCGAGGTCATGAGATCGAAGTCGATCCGGTGCCCGAAGGGCTTCAGCCGCAGCGCCTGCCAGATCGTCGAGCCCCATGCCCAGGGCCGCGTCAGGGCGTCGTACGCCGAAGCCGTCGTCGACTCGAGCTCGAAGCCGCGGCCCTGGCTGCCGAAGTTGACGAGCGCCGCGGCCGCCTGCGCATCCATCTCCCAGTCGATCAGCGCGACGAGGGATTTCACGACATAGAGAATGATGCGGCTGCCGCCCGGCGAGCCGAGGACAGCCTTCAGCTCACCCTCCGCGTCGAGCACGATCGTCGGCGCCATCGAGCTGCGCGGCCGCTTTCCTTCCGCGACGCGATTGGCAATCGGCCGGCCCTGAGTGTCCGTATGGCGGAATGAAAAGTCGGTGAGCTCATTGTTGAGCAGGAAGCCCGCGGCCCAGATGCGCGAGCCGAACGCCGCCTCGATGGTCGTCGTCATGGCCACGGCATTGCCGGCGCCGTCGACGATCGAGACGTGGCTGGTGCCAGAGGCCTCGACCGTAGCGTCCTCGCCATACCAGTGCGCGCCGTCCCCACCGGGATTGCCCGCCTCCACTCGCTCGGCAGCGCGCAGCGGCGCGATCAGTGCGCGGCGCCGCTCGAGATAGTGCGTTCCGAGCAGGCCGAGCGGCACGCGCACGAACTCTGGATCGGCGATGAAGCGATTGCGGTCCGCATAGGCGAGCTTCTCGGCTTCGGCGATGATGTGCATGGCACGCGCATTGAGCGCGGCACTCGGACCGCGGCCGAGATCGAACGGCTCGATCAGGCGCAGGACCTGCCCGATCGTGTGCGCGCCGGAAGAGGGCGGCCCGATGCCACAGACACGGCGCTCGCGATAGAGAACGCAGACCGGCTCGCGCTCGCGGGGTTGGTAGGCGGCGAGATCGGCCAGCGTGAGATCACCCGCCGGTGCGGGTCCGGCCGCGACCGCGGCGACAATACGCTCGGCGAGTGGCCCCTCGTGGAGCGCCCTCGCGCCATCGCGCGCGATGATCTCGAGCGTATCGGCAAACTCCGGATTGCGGAGCTGATGGCCGGCAGACCAGGCTTTGCCGTTCGCGTCGAAGAAGTAGCGACGTGCTGCTGGCGAGAAGGCCTCGGCGCCCATCCAGTGGAGCAGCAGGGCGAGCCGGGGGGACACAACGAATCCATCGCGCGCGAGCTGGATTGCCGGCGCAAAGAGGCGCGCCCATGGCAGGCGGCCGTGCTGGCGATGAGCAAGCTCCAGCATCGCGAGCACACCAGGAACGCCGACAGCAGCGCCGGACGCGATGGCCGTCGCGAAGGGAATGGGCCTCCCTGCCGCATCGAGAAAGCGGTCCGGCTGGGCGGCTGCCGGCGCCGTCTCGCGGCCGTCGTAGGCTTTGAGCGAGCGCGTCGCGCTATCGAAGTGGAGAAGGAAGGCACCGCCGCCAATGCCCGAGGACTGCGGCTCGACGAGGTTCAGCACGAGCTGAACCGCGATCGCCGCATCGACGGCACTTCCGCCCTCGCGCAGGATCTCGCGGCCGGCTTCGCTCGCATAGGGGTTCGCCGCCGCGACCATGTGCCGACGCGCGATGGCGAGGCGCTGCTCATGACGCCCGGATGCGGCCTCGGGTGCGCTGCGGGTCGGGCCTGTTTTCGTGAGTTGTTGGGCAGAAGCGTCCGGCGGGACGAGCGCGTGTGCTGAAAATGCCAGAATAGCCGCGAGGGAGAGGCGCAGCAGATTGAAACGGCGAAGCATCATGACAGCAAAGGCTCCGCGCGGCAGGCCGTAGCATGGCTCTGGTCACGCTCGCAGCGCCGCCGCGGGCGGTCAATGGAAATCGCGCGACTTCGGCAGGATACGCTCGTTGCGTGGATGTCCGGCCCAGCGTGGATGTTCCTTGGGTCGGGCGGAACCGGCATCAGGACGCAGAGCTTCTTCGGCGTGGGCGATCGGCGTCGGCCTTGTCTCCCTGCCCGATTCACTCAACAGGCCGAGCCATTCCGTGCGGTCCTCGAGCCGCGCAGCAACGATATGAATGATGTTGTCCTTTCGCTGAATGCGCCCGCGAATGACAATCAGGCGAGAGGCCATGACGACGCGACGATAGCGTTCGAGCGCCTTCGGCCATATGACGGCATTCGCAATACCCGTCTCATCCTCGATGGTCATGAAAACCACGCCCTTGGCCGACCCGGGCCGCTGGCGTACGAGCACGACGCCGGCCACGGCAACCCATTGTCCTTCGCGGGTCGTACGCAGGTCCGCGCAGGAGAGAATGCGCCGACGCGTCAGGCCACCGCGCAAGAATGCCACCGGATGCGCTTTGAGCGACAGGCGCAGCGTCTGGTAGTCGGTGACAACGTGCTCGGAGAGGGGCATCTGCGGGAGCGCGACCGGCGGCTCGGGGCCGGCTTCACGCGTCTCGCTCCAGGCAAAGAGCGGCAGCGGTGTCGCGCCATCGAGTGCCTTGACCTCCCAAAGTCCCTGGCGCCGATCGAGCCCGAGCGAGCGAAAGGCATCCGCCGCGGCCAGCCGCTCGATCGTCTCTAGGCGGACGCCGGCTCGGCGCCAGAGGTCGTACACATCGGCAAAGGACGCCTCGGCGCGAGCGGCGAGCAGTTTCTCTCGCGTTTCCTCCTCGGCCATGCCGTCGACCTGACGGAAGCCGAGTCGCAGCGCCGGCTTACCATCGGCGCCACCCGGTTCGAGCGTGCAGTCCCAATCGGAATGATTGACGTCCACGGGGCGTACCTCGACGCCGTTCTCACGCGCATCGCGCACGAGCTGGGCCGGCGCGTAGAAACCCATGGGTTGTGAGTTCAGCAGCGCCGCGCAGAAGGCTGCCGGGTGATAGTGCTTTATCCAGGCCGAGACATAGACGAGAAGCGCGAAGCTCGCGGCGTGGCTCTCGGGGAAACCGTACTCGCCAAAGCCCTTGATCTGGTTGAAGCAGCGCTGCGCGAAGTCGCGCGTGTAACCACGCTCGACCATCTTGGAGATCATCTTCTCCTCGAGCTTGCCGATGGTGCCCGGACGGCGGAAAGCGGCCATGGCCTTTCGGAGCTCATTGACCTCGGGATCTGAAAAGCACGCGGCAATCATGGCAATGCGCATGGCCTGCTCCTGGAAGAGCGGCACGCCGAGAGTCTTGTGGAGGATGTTGCGCAGCTCGTTGGTATCGCCCTCCCGTGGAGATGGATAGTCCACCTCCTCGATGCCGTCGCGCCGGCGCAGATAAGGGTGCACCATGTCGCCCTGGATGGGGCCGGGACGCACGATCGCCACCTCGATGACGAGATCGTAGAAGCATCTCGGCTTCAGGCGCGGCAGCATGTTCATCTGCGCGCGGCTTTCGACCTGGAAAACGCCGATGGCCTCGGCCCGGCACAGCATGTCGTAGACGGCGGGATCCTCGCGCGGCAGCGTCGCGAGCGTCAGGTGCTTGTTCTCGTGTACCGCGATCAGGTCGAAGGCGCGGCGGATACAGGTGAGCATCCCGAGGCCAAGCACATCGACTTTCAGCAGCCCGACCGCGGCGAGATCGTCCTTGTCCCACTCGATGAACGTGCGCTTCTCCATGGCCGCATTGCCGACTGGAACAGTTTCCACGAGCGGACCGCGCGTCAGCACGAAGCCGCCGACATGCTGGGAAAGATGGCGCGGAAAGCCGACGAGCTCGTCCGTCAGCTTGATCACGCGTTGTAAGAGCTGATCCTCAGGATCGAGCCCGACCTCGCGGATGCGCTGATCGGGAAGCGCGCCGCCCGAGCGCGTACCCCAGACCATGCCCGCGAGCGCCGCGACGACATCCTCGCTGAGGCCCATGGCCTTGCCAACCTCGCGCACGGCAGAGCGCGAGCGATAGCTGATGACGGTGGCGGCGAGCCCAGCGCGCTCGCGGCCGTAGTGCTTATAGATGTGCTGGATGACCTCTTCGCGCCGCTCGTGCTCGAAATCGACATCGATGTCCGGCGGCTCCCGGCGATCGGCGCTGATGAAGCGCTCGAAAAGAAGGTCGACCTCCGTCGGGTTGACCCCCGTAATGCCGAGGCAGTAGCAGACCACCGAGTTGGCCGCCGAGCCGCGGCCCTGGCAGAGGATTTGCCGGCTCCTCGCGAAGGCGACGATGTCGTGGACCGTGAGGAAGTAGGGCGCGTAATTCAGCTTCTCAATCAGCGCGAGCTCCTTGTCGATGAGGCCGCGCACTTTCTCCGACACGCCATCGGGAAATTTCTCGCGGGCCCCGAGCTCGACAAGATCGACGAGGTGGGCGTGCGGTGTCTTGCCCGGCGGCACCGGCTCATCGGGGTATTCGTATTTGAGGTCATCCAGATTGAAGGTGCATGCGGCGGCAATCTCCAGCGTGCGAGCCAGCGCCACCTCGTGCCCCTCGAAGAGCCGCGCCATCTCGTGCGGTGGCTTAAGGTGGCGCTCGGCATTGGATGCGAGCCGAAATCCGGCCTCGCTGATGCACACACCCTCGCGGATGCAGGTCAGCACGTCCTGCAGCGGGCGGCGATGGGGCGTGTGATAAAGCACGTCGCCTGTCGCCACGAGCGGCACATAGCAACGCCGCGCCAGGGCGGCGAGCGCGGCGATATGCGCGCGATCCTCGCCGCGGTAGGTATGCGTGGCGGCGAGATAGAGAGCGGCGGGTGCGAGGCTCATCTTGAGGCGCCGCAGCTCAGTTTCGAAACCTGCGGGATCCGAGGCTTCGCGCCAGCTCCAGCCCTCTGGAGGAATTGCAATGAAGATCTGGCCATGTGCGGCGGCAGCGACGTCCTCGAGCGAGAGAATGCATTGGCCTTTGTCGGCGCGCCTCTGACCAAGGGAAAGCAGACGGCAAAGACGGCCATAGGCTTCGCGATCCGTCGGCAAACAGAGGAGGCTCGGCGCGTCGGTGAGATCGAGCCGGACGCCGACAATGAGCTTGAGACCGACCTGCTTTGCGGCCACATGCGCGCGCACGACGCCGGCAAGCGTATTGCGGTCCGTCACCGCCAGCGCCGCAAGACCCAGCGCCTTCGCCTCCTTCACCAGCTCATGAGGGTGCGAGCCCCCGCGCAGGAAGGAGAAGTTGGTCGTCACCTGCAGCTCGGCATAGGTGCTCATGACAGCGAGTCTCTTGGTATCAAGTCTCTGAGCATCAGCTTCACGGCATCAGCCCGTGCATGAACCAGCGCGGCGTCCGGGCCTGAGGATCATCGTCATCCCCGCCACACTCCCCGTCTCTCTCCTTGTCGTAGAGGCCGGCGCGGAAGACCCAGTAGCGCGCACCACTGGCCTCCTCGATGAAGTAGTAGTCGCGGGTCAGGCGCGCGCCGGCACACGCCTCGGGCGCGCGGGGCACGTAGGCTGCCCACCAGGCGGGCGCAATCCGCTCGGGCCCTTCGGCGCGCACGATCCGCCGGCGCACGCGCCGCCAGACGATGAGAGCCGGCGCACCTTCGGGAATGGCCGCGAGGACCTCGATCGGCTCGGGCGGATCCAGCAGGAAGGGGGGACGGCGGCCGTCGAAAGTGGGCAAGGAAGCCTCGAACGCGGCTGATATCTTCGCTTGATCCATCCCAAGGGCCGGCGCGTGCTTCTGCGCGGCCTCCGGGATGTGGCTCGCACGAGGCAGGAGACGCATGACGCAGCGCGTGCCGAGACGGCCCGAGAGTCGATCGACGAGCCGGGCGGCCGCGCGCGCGTGCTCGCCGGTCGCATCCGCATCGAGCCCTTGCTGGCGTGCGTCGAGCGGCGCCACCTCGTGCGCTTCGAGCGTCATCAGATCGATGCCGAAGCCGGCATCGAAGTGCGCGATCTTCTCACGCAGCAGACGGCCGATGTGCGCTTCGTCCCGACAGGGCGTACTGGTGCCGACCGCGACCTCGCCGAGAGTGCCATCCGAGCGATAGAGCGAGAGACAGAAGCGACGCCCGCCGGCACCGGCTTCGACCAACATCCCGACCAGGTCGCTGCACAGCCGCTCGAGTGCCGCCTCGACGCTGGCCGCAATGAGCAGCGGATCGGAGAATGACAGGCGGGCAGTAAAGTCCGGTATTTGGACGAGCGGCGCACGAGGCTCGCCATAGTGACCGAGCGCCTGATCGAGACGCAGCAGCACCGTGGCAATCGTCTCGGCCCCTGGCTTGTCTTTGCGGTTCAGAGCACGGAAGCGGCGCTCGAGAGCGGCGCGCGGAAGACCATAAAGCTGGCCAATGCGCCGAAGGCCGAGCCGCTCGAGCAAGCGGACGGCGTCGATGTCAATGCGTAAGGCAGCAACCGGCAGCGGCGCGAGCACGGAGCTCGCCTCTCCCCGCGGTGCGATCACGAAAGAGCCTTCCGCCGCGAATCGGGCGAGCGCGTGCGCAGCACCGAGCGTGTCGGCGCACGCCGCTCGCGCCGTCAGACCGAGCCTCGAAAAGCGCGCTGTGAGATCGGCGAGCAGCGCTCGCTCGCCGGCCTCGTCATTTTCATGCGGCATCGCTGCGGCTGATCCGGTTGCCAGCTTCGGCAAGAAGAGATGCCCGACCCCGGTGATGTCGATCCAGAGGCCGTCCTCAGCATCGACGTGCCGCGCCGGCCCATAGCGGCCGCACCAGCGCGCGAGACGCAGGAGATCATCGCGATCTCTGTCGCGCTCGGCAGGCAAGGTGATCAGGGCGGGGAGCGCCGCCCGCGTATCGGCGAGCCCGGCACCGGTCTGCACGCGGAGCGCCCGTGCGGCCTCGTTCGCAGCCGCGATCTCGAGCCCGTGCGCACCATGGGCGACCAGTGCCAGCGGCCGATCCGCAGGCACTTCCTCAAGCCCACGATGCCGTCTCAGACGTTCGATCGGCCATGCCGGCAGCCACACGGAAACGATGCGCGTCATGACTCCACTCCACAACAGAAGACTGCAACGCTGCGCCCATCGCCGTACCGCGGCAGCGCTCGAGGGTGAGCGTGAAGCGCGGATCGCCGGGCGCAGCGGGATCGAGGGGATGCTGCGCACTCGGGGCAGCGGCAATGCGCCAGCGGGCGAAGGTGGCCGCCATGGCGGGCGAACGGGCGGCCGTCACCACGAGGGCCGGCGTTCGATGCGCGGCCGCAGCCAGCGCAAGGCGCCGCGCCGGCGTCAGAGCAACCGTATCGAGGTTGCCAATAACGATCGACGCCGCGGCCGATGCGATACTCTCCTCCATGGCCCAGAGGGTCTCGGCCGGCGTGGCCGTCTCGACCAGCAGCACGCGCGCCGGATCGAGTCCGAGGCGCACGAGGCCGGGGCCATAGAGCCCGCCGCACTCGCGAGCGAGCCGCGCCGGCCAGCACCACACCACGAGGCCCGGCGAGACAGGGCGTGGAACAGTCGGCGCCACGTTGCCTGTGCGGTCCATGCCGAGACGGCGAGACGCCAGCAGGAGGGCGAAGGTGAGGGCGGCCGGGAGGTCCCGGTAGGTCTCGGGCTTGATCTCGCCGAGGCTGGCGGCATCGAGATGCCGGCCGGGCAGCCAGCCGTCCACGTCCGGGTGACCGAGAGTCCAGCAGGCTTCTTCGGGGAGCTCTGCAGCAGGCACGCTCGCCGGGCCACGGTCAAAACCCGGACGTCGCTCGAGTGTTGCCAGCAAAGCCCTGAGCTGCTCGAGCCGTGCCTGCTGGGGCCGGGCCTGTTGGGAATGGGGGGCTGGCGGCGGTGCGAAAAAGGGGGCAACCGCACCGCCGCCAGGGAGACGCATACGCCTACTCGTACTCTTACTGGTACTTACACTCGTACTCGCACTGCCACTTTCGTCCGTATTGCTACGAACTACGAAGATCCGCCTGGCCAAGGGCTGGGGTGAGAGGGGGTCTCGGGGCTCCTTGTCCAAGGGTACGCTCTTCGAAACTGCGTATGGTCCACCTACCGCAGAACCGCCCCGTTACTGACTGGAGACTCACTCAGGGCAGCTCAAGTTCTTCCTTTGTTCTTACCTCCAACCCCGTCGGATGTCAACGAAAATCAGGAACAAAAAGAGATCAACGGGCCCAGCGGCCCTTTCAAGGTCGACCTTCGCCACCAACAAAATCACACGTTCCCAACAGCCGGCCGACAGGCTCCCAACACCTCATCTGCAAACAGAATATCGGAAGATGAATCCGCTATAGCCGCGAGTTACGTGACCGGATTCACACACTTTCCTTGAAATGCGCACAATCTCGCCTTCGTGAAGACCAGATCACCCCTCGTGCCGTTGCATCCACTTCGAAGCGTCGCCAGAATGACGGCCACATCGGTTCGGACCGAAGCTGCCAGACCCGGCGGTGGGACAAAGGGTGGGCAGCCACCGAGCCGAAGACAGGTCGTCCGCAATCACTGGCGGGGGAGATCCAGCAACAACTCAGGCGATGGCGCGTTGAGACAACGCCACCGTGATGCTGGCCAACTAGCGGCGATGGCGGGGACTCGTAACCATAATTTCAGCTTAACGGGGCACCGTACACACGCAGCGCCTTCCTCGCGCACCACGTCTCACCGACTTGGGCTGGCGCCCTGGTCATGGTGACGCCGGCTCTTTGCGTCGGACGAGAACTGAACGGCATACGCGCACAGGGTACTGCCCCTGGCGCCCGAGAAAATGAACTTAAGCCCATGCGCACCATGCGGGGGGCAAAAAGAACAAGACCGGAGACGAGAATGATCGGTTATGCATCCACCCGTACTCTGCTCGCCGGCGCCGCCCTGGCCTTCGCGGCCCTCGTGCCGGTCGCACCGACCACAGCGCAAGCCCAGGGCCTGAGCTGGCTCTGGGGAGGCGGCAGCCAGGTAGGCGGCAGCGGCAAGGAGATCGTGCGCTTCGGAGTGCAGCATCGTCCCGGCCAGGTCATCGTGAGCTTCGGCGACCGCCGTCTCTACTGGGTCACCAAGCCCGGCGAAGCGATCAGCTATCCGATCGCCGTTCCCCGCGAGCAGAGCCGCTGGCAGGGAACGCTGCAGGTCTCCTCGAAGCGCGTCGATCCGCCGTGGACGCCGACCGCTGAAATGCTGCGCGAGAACCCGAAGCTGCCGCGGCACGTGCCGGGCGGCCACCCGATGAACCCGATGGGTGCGCGCGCGCTCTACCTCGGCGCCACCATGTACCGCATTCATGGCACGGACGCGCCGTGGTCGATCGGGCAGGCAGTCTCGAAGGGCTGCATCCGCATGTACAATAAGGACGTGATCGATCTCTATGATCGTATCCCCGTCGGCACGCGCGTCACCGTGACCTGGAACCGCTACACGACTTCGGCGGCGCCCGTTGCGTCGTGGGGCGGTGGCAGCGGCGTCGTGGATCGCACGGCCTCGCGCAGCTCGTCGGGCTTCTCGGCCTCGTCCGGCTTCGGCTCGGGCTTCATCTTCCCGTGGATGGACCAGGAGGAGCCCGCGCCGCGCCGCGCCGAGCGCCCCAAGCAGCGCGCTCAGCAGAAGCGGCCCGTCAGCAGCGGCAATGCGCCGAAGAAGCAGGAGCAGACGCCGGTGAGCAGCAACGCTGTGGCACCTCAGCAAAGCGTCTCCGTCTACTGAGCAAGTCTCGCGGACGAACACCAACGATATGTATGCGGCCTGCCTTCATCGGCAGGCCGCAATCGTTTTGCGTTCCAGAAGTGTGGCCACGTTGCGCGCAGGTATGCAGCGCTGCGGAGTCTCGGCGCGCTCATTTTGCACACGCGCAATGTGGCCTTCGTGCTGCACGCAGCGGCGCACGAACCTTGAACGGTTACGCTGCTGGGTCATTCGATTTGCAACGGCTGGAGGCAGCGGCTACCACCGACTTCGTCAAGCATTCGTGACTCGCAATTGAAGTGGCAAAGAGCGATATCACTTGGCCATGCCGACACCATTCCCGCGCCCCGAGCCGTCGTTAATTCGGCTGGCCGCTCCGCAGTATTGCTGCTGCGCTCCGGCGTCTCTCGCCAAGACGGGCAACGCTTCGAGCGCGTCGTGGATGATGTCATTCGGAGTACGTTTCCGCGCCGCTTCCCGCGCGTCGCATGAGAACCCTGGCTCTACCGGACCGAGGATACATGCGCGCACTCACTGACTGGTCGAGGTATTTCGCGCTGGCCGTGGTCGGTGCGATGCTGGCGGGACCAGCTTCGGCAGCGGGCTTCGAAAAGTCCGAGGGAAAGCCCGCCACTGCAGGCACTCCCGCGATCACGGTGATCGAGCTCTTCACCAGCCAGGGATGCGCGTCATGCCCGATGGCGGACGCACTCCTCAAGACCCTTGCAGAGCGCCCCAACGTCGTCGCGCTCACCTTCCCCGTCGATTACTGGGACTACCTCGGCTGGAAGGACACGCTCGCAAGCCCGAAGTTCAGCGCGCGCCAGCGCGCCTACTCCAAGGCGCGTGGCGACGGCCGCGTATACACGCCGCAGGTCGTCGTCAATGGACTGAAGCACGCCCTGGGCTCGAGCGAGAAGGACATCGACAAGGCGATCGCGGCTACCACGCCTTACATCGATCCGATGCGCGTCGGCGTCCAGGTACGCAGCGGCAAAGAGCATATCGTGATCGACCTGGAGGCCGCCCGCGATCCCTCCAAGGCCGCTGAGGCGACCATCTGGCTCGCTCTCATCCGTCGCGAGATCGAGGTGAAGATCAAGCGGGGCGAGAACACCGGCAAGGTCGGCGTCTACCACAACGTCGTCCGCGAGTGGATGCCGGTCGGCGTGTGGAACGGCTCGGCCGCCACGATCAAGATCGCTCACCACGCCGTGAAGCAGTCCGGCGCCGACGGATGTGCCATCATCCTTCAGCACGGAGATGCCGGCGCTATCGTGGGCGCGGCGCTCCTCAGGGAATGGTAGCTCTCGGCTAGCCCCTGGCGCAGGGCCGTTGCGGCCCTGCATGGCTGACACCGCAGCGCAAGAGCGGCGTTGCACCACGGCCCCCCCTCGCTCTATTTTCCGAGCATGTCGAACACACCTGCCCGCTCTCTTTCAATCGCGCTCGCTCAGCTCAACCCCGTTCTCGGCGATATCGCCGGAAACGTGGCGAAGCTCGTGCGTGCGCGCGCCGATGCCGCCCGCCAAGGGGCCGATCTTCTGGTGATGCCGGAGTTGTATGTGTGCGGCTACCCGCCCGAGGATCTCGTGCGCAAGCCGGCCTTCGCCGCGGCCTGCCGGGCAGCCGTCGAACAGCTCGCAGCCGACCTCGGTCCGGGACCGGCCGTGCTCATCGGCACCGTCTGGCCGGAGAACGGCAAAGTCTACAACGCGGTCGCCCTGCTGGATGAAGGCAAGGTCGCGGCCGTGCGCATGAAGGTCGACCTGCCGAACTACGGCGTGTTCGACGAGAAGCGCGTCTTCGACGCGGGACCGCTCCCGGGGCCCATCAACTTTCGCGGCGTCAAGATCGGCGTGCCCATCTGCGAGGACATCTGGACCGACGAGGTCACCGAATGTCTCGCCGAGTGCGGTGCCGAAATCCTCATCGTCCCGAACGGCTCGCCCTTCGACTGGAAGAAGAGCCATGTCCGCCTCAACATCGCCGTCGCGCGCGTGACTGAGACGGGCCTGCCGCTCGCCTATCTCAACCAGACGGGCGGGCAGGACGAGCTCGTGTTCGACGGCGCCTCTTTCGTCCTCAATGCGGACGCGAGCCTCGCCGTCCAGATGCCGGATTGGGAAGAGGACATCGCCGTCACCCACTGGGAAAAGACCGACGACGGCTGGCGCTGCAAGACCGGCCCGCGCGCGCGCCTCGCGGAGGATGATGCCGCCGGCTATCAGGCGTCCGTGCTCGGTTTGCGCGACTACGTCGAGAAGAACCGCTTTCCGAGCGTCGTGCTCGGTCTCTCCGGCGGCATCGACAGCGCCCTCGTTGCCGCGATGGCCGTCGATGCGCTCGGACCGGAGCGCGTGCACTGCGTGATGCTGCCGTATCGATATACGTCGAGCGACAGCCTCGCGGATGCTGCCGCCTGCGCCAAAGCGCTCGGCGTGCACTATGACACGGTGCCGATCGCGGAAGCCGTCGACGGCTTCTACCACATGCTGGCGCCGGTCTTCGGCAATCGCGCCCCCGACACGACCGAAGAGAATATCCAGAGCCGCGTGCGCGGCACGACGCTGATGGCGATCTCCAACAAGAACGGCTCGATGCTGCTGACGACCGGCAACAAGAGCGAGATGTCGGTCGGCTATGCCACGATCTACGGCGACATGAACGGCGGCTTCAATCCGATCAAGGATCTCTACAAGATGGAGGTCTACCGCCTCTCGAGCTGGCGCAATGCCCATGTGCCGCGCGGCGGCAAAGGCCCGGCCGGCATCGTCATCCCAGAGCGCATTCTGACGAAGGCGCCGAGCGCGGAGCTGCGCGACAATCAGACCGACCAGGACAGCCTGCCGCCCTATCCCGTGCTCGACGACATCCTCAACTGCCTTGTCGAGCACGAGATGCCGCTCCCCGACATCGTCGCACGCGGCCATGCTGCCGAGACCGTCAAGAAGATCGAGCGGCTGCTCTATCTTGCCGAGTACAAGCGGCGCCAGGCGGCACCGGGCGTCAAGATCTCGAGCCGCGGCTTCGGGCGCGATCGGCGCTATCCGATCACCAACCGCTTCCGCGAGGAGCTTTCGGCACCGAAGGCCGAGGGCGCCACCGCGACCCAACGCACACCGCAACTGGTGCAGCCGCGCGCCGACGGCGGTGAGGTTTCTTGATTTTCGCGTTGAAGGCTGCGGGGAAAGGAGACTCATCCCCTCTCCCCGCCCTTGCGGGGAGAGGGTTAGGGTGAGGGGCGGCGGCAAACTCTAATGTCGGAAAGTGCCGCCGCCCCTCACCCCGGCCCTCTCCCCATTGAAGACAATGGGGAGAGGGGGAAGACGCGCTAGCGCCCGCCTTCGATCTATCATCCGCTCTCGCCGAGTATACCAATGACCGTCTCCGTCCGCTTCGCACCAAGCCCGACCGGGCGCCTGCACATCGGCAATATCCGCACGGCCGTGCTGAACTGGCTCTTCGCGCGCCGCAATGGCGGCAGCTTCATGCTGCGCCTCGACGACACCGATCTCTCGCGTTCGACCGCGGCCTTTGCCAATGCCATCCGCGAGGATCTCACGTGGCTCGGCCTCGTGTGGGATCGCGAGGCGCGCCAGTCCGACCGGCTCGCGCGCTACGAGGAGGTCGCGAAGGCGCTGAAGCACGCGGGGCGCCTCTATGCCTGCTTCGAGACGGAGGACGAGCTCGAGCGCCGCCGCGCACGTCAGCGCACCCGCGGCCTCCCACCGATTTACGATCGCGCCGCGCTGAAACTGACGGCGGCGGAAGTGCAGCAGCGCCTCGCTGCCGGCGAAAAGCCGCACTGGCGCTTCTTTCTTCAGAATACCGAGCCGTCGCGCGGCCTTGCGCCCCAGCCGACGCTCGTTACCTGGCATGATGTCGTGCGCGGCGAGCAGACGGTGGACATCGGCTCGCTCTCCGATCCGGTTCTGATCCGCGCCGATGGTACGCCGCTCTACACTTTCACCAGCGTCATCGATGACGTCGACTTCGCCATCAGCCACATCATCCGTGGCGAGGATCACGTCACGAACTCGGCCGTGCAGATCCAGCTCTTCGAGGCACTTGGCGCGGAGCCGCCAAAGTTCGCCCATCACAGCCTGCTGATCGGCGCCGATGGACATGCCCTCTCCAAGCGCGCGGGTGATCTCTCCATCAAGGGCCTGCGCGACGACGGCCTGGAGCCGCTCGCCGTTCTTTGCCACGCAGCGCTGCTCGGCACATCCGAGGCCGTTGCGCCGTACACGAGCCTCGATGAGCTGGCCCAGCGCCTCGATCTCTCGAAGGTCTCGCGTGCGCCCGGGCGCTTCGACATTGCCGAGCTGCGCGCCCTGAACGCGAAGCTGCTTCACATGCTGCCGCACGAAGCGGTGGCCGGGCATCTCGCGACATTGGGCCTGCAGGTTTCCGCGGAACTCTGGGAAGCAGTGCGCGGCAACATCACGACACTCGGCGAGGTGCGCACCTGGCTCGAGGTGGTCAATGGTCCACTGACGCCGCGCATCGAGGATGCAAAGCTCTGCGCCACCGCCGCCGGTTTGCTGCCGCCGGAGCCGTGGAATGCGGAGACGTGGGGTGCGTGGACGACCGCCGTGCGCGATGCGACCGGCATCAAGGGCCGAGCGCTCTTTCATCCGCTGCGACTTGCGCTGACGGCCCGCGAGGCCGGCCCGGAATTGCGCGCACTGTTGCCGCTGATCGGGCGCTCGCGCGCGGAGGCGCGGCTCAACGGGCGCCCGGCTTGAGCCGGGTGAGGGTGAGGGGCGGCCCTACGCGGTACATGACCGCCGCCCCTCACCCCCGCCCGCTCCCCCCGCGGGCTCTTGAAACTCAATCCTCGGCCAGCACCCTTTCGGGCGCCTGCAACGGACGCCGCGGCAGGCCGGCGTCAGTCGGCGCGTCTGTCTCCGGGGATCGCCGCAGTCCGCTGCGCAAAACCACCGCCTTCGACGAGGACACGATGTCCTGCTTGCGCATGAGGAACATCGGCAAGTCGCCTGCACCGTGAGCCAGCCCCGCGCCCTGCACGTAGATGTCGTAGCCAAGGCGCATGAAGAAGGGCAGCGAGTGAGACGTCGCGAGCACCGTCACAGAGCTGAAGCCGGCACTCTGTGCCTCGAGCTCGGCATGGGCCAGCAACGACGAGCCGAGACCCATGAACGTGAAAAGGGGCTGTACGAACAGCCCCTCGATCCGCGCGACACGTCCATAGCTGGCGCTCGGCCGCCAGCCCACTGTGCCGGCAAGCTCACCGTTGAGCCAGGCGCCGGTCAGATTGCTGCCGCCGAAGCCGTCGACGTATTCCGGCTCTCCGAGAGCCGTCATGAACTCGTCGACGTACGTCGGCGCTACATGCGGCCCGATGAGTGCACGGAATGCGCTGCCGTGGACGTAGCGCACATCGGACCAGTCATCGATGCTGATGGAACGGAGCTGCACAAGTCCCGCGACATGAGCGTCATGCGCGCTGCTCTGCTGGACGTCGTGCGGGCGTGCAAGGCTACTCATGACACAAGACCTGTACGCAGATACCAGTAATCGGCTGACTACAATCTACAGATTGTGACAACCGTTTTTCGGATACGTTGCAACCTAGGCTGTCCGGCGATCCGACGGCAATACGGGGAAATTTCTAAACGCCTGTTAGACAAATGATTCGCGGCCGAGTGGTGCCTTCGGACCACAGGCTTAGGGCATTTGTCGAATTAACGGGCTTAATGCCGCAATGCGGCGCACCGAAGCGCAAATCGCACTATCGGCGCTGACTTGCCTGCGCCGGGCGCGGCTCCGTGGCCTGGGCTTTTCGCTCGCCGGGCTCACCTGCCGTGGGGACGTACTCGGCCTGCTTGCACGAGCAGCCCTCGACGTACTCTTTGCGATGCCGGAAGGCATTCTTCATGCTGGTGTAAGGCTTGTTCTCGGCGACCGACACCATCTCCTCGACCGCACCACCGGGGTTCTGGTGATAGTAGAGCTCGGTCGGCGCCGCGCAGCGTGACTGGCACGCATCCACGTCGCGCGAGAAGTGGTTCGGCAGCGTCGCGAAGCTGATCGGGAAATAGTACCCGTCGCAGAGCCTCACGCAGAGCGTCCGGTAGGTCGCGTACGGAAGCGCACCGAACTGATTGCTCGGTGTCTGAGGACGCGCACCGGACTCTTCATCCTGCCAGAAGAACGAGCCGAAGGGGTTGTTGGACCCGCCGCGACGGCGCGCTTCCTGCTGATAGTTCGCACCGCAATTGTTGCGCGCCAGCTCGCGGATGATCTCATCCTGCATCGAGCGCGTGCTCGTGCCCATGATCTGCTGGCGCTGGATGTCGAGCTCGCTCTGCCGGCGCCGCATGTCCTCGGACTTCTGGGCGAGGTCCACGCAGACGCGGCTGCGCTTGAGCGTGCGCGAGAAGAGCCACGTCTCGTAGCATTCGTTCCGGTCGAGCTGGAGCTGAGCCGAGCGGATATCGCGATCGAGCTGGCGCATCTCCGCTTCGATCTTCGGCAGAACGTCGCGGGGCTGATTGCCGCGCTGACCTTCGGCGACGAGCCGCTGCTCGAGCTGCAAACAGATGTTGCCACCGGCCATCGGCGGCGGCGCCTCTCGCACCGGCGGCCCCCACCCCGGCTGGGCCGGACCGCGATACATGGGCTCGCGCGGCTCGGGGCGGCGCGGGCGATCGTCACCGCCGAAGGGCCACCAGCCGCTCTGGGCCTGCGCCGACGGCACGAAGGAGGGTCCGAGCAAAGGTACGAACGCGGTAACGGCCAGCACAGCCGCCACCCCGGCGATCGCTCTTAAGCGCAGATTGCGCCAACCGCTCATTCAAGGCCTCTCGGCGCACCTGGAGAATTGCGCGCCGCAACAGCAGGGCGGCGCACTTGCCGGCGCATGATGATGATGGTGAACTAGGCCGTCAATGCGGAGCAATTGCGGCGAGCGCCTTCGTGCACAACCTGACGTGGGCCTGCGCCAAACAAGCACTTCACCAGGGATGGAGCCCAATCAATGGATAGCGCCAGATTCGAGGCCGCTGCTGAGACCCTCGCCACTGTCCGGCGTGAGGGCCGCCTGCTGGAGCGGTTGCCGGAGGCGAGCCGCCCGCGGTCCCTGGCCGAGGGCTACGAGATCCAGAATGCCTTCATCAAGACCTGGCCCGACAAGCTCGCCGGCTGGAAGATCGGCGCCACCTCGCACGTCACCATGGAGAGGTTCGGCGTCAGCGAGCCCATCTACGGCCCCTTCTTCGCCCGCGACGTGCACACGAGCCCGGCGACGCCCACCGCCGGCAGCCTCCAGCACATGGCCATCGAGAGCGAGTTCGCCTATCGCCTCGGCAAGGATCTGCCGGCACGCCCCGCGCCCTATGCGCGCGAGGAGATCCTCGACGCGATCGACGCCGTGATCCCGTGCTTCGAGATCATCAGCCCGCGGTTCGTGCGCATGCCCTTCGACGACGTGGCCTCCGCCGTAGCGGACTGCATGCTCAATTACGCGATGATCCTCGGCACCCCGATCACCGACTGGCGCGGGATCGACGCGGCGCGCCACCCCGTTCAACTCCGCATCGACGGCATGGTCACGGGCGAGGGCAGCGGCTCCGAATGTCTCGGCGATCCGCGGAACGTGCTCGACTGGGTCGTCGAAAAGCTCAGAGCTGCCGGCACTACCCTGAGACAGGGAGAGATCCTCTCGACGGGGACCTGCACGGGCATCGTCCCTCTGCAGAGGGGGCAAACCGCCGTCGCCGATTTCGGCGCGCTCGGCAAGGTCGAGGTCCGCTTCAGCTGAGGCGCCGCTGCGATCGCGTCGGCCATGCGCCGTGCGTATGACCTCGCGCGCCGCTCACCATTCAAAGCCCCAGGCCGACGTGCTACCCGTTGGCCCCTACAGTCACGCGCCCGGATCACGGGCACACCGCCGTATGGGAAGGAACGCCGGCCATGGCCGACACGATCAGGGGCGCCGACATCGTCGCGCGCACGCTGGAGAAGCTCGGGACGCAGAAGGTCTTCACGCTCTCCGGCAATCACATCATGTCGATCTTCGACGCGGCGCTGGAGACGAAGCTCGAGCTGATCCATGTGCGCCACGAAGCCGCGACCGTCCATATGGCCGACGCCTGGGGCCGCCTGACAGGAGAGCCCGGCATTGCGATGGTGACCGGTGGTCCGGGCCATGCGAACGCCGTCGGCGCGCTCTACACCGCGCTGGCCAACGAGTCGCCGATGGTGCTGCTCTCGGGCCATGCCGCAACGGATGAGCTTGGACGCGGCGGCTTCCAGGAGATCGCGCAGGCCGATCTAGCCCGGCCAGTCGCCAAAGCCTCCTGGACATCCACATCGGCGGCTGCCCTCGGCGAGGACGTCGCCAAGGCACTGCACATCGCCCGCAGCGGCCGCCCGGGTCCTGTGCATCTGAGCCTGCCCTCCGACCTGCTCGACGAGGAGGTTGATGCGGCGCGCGGCGCGATCCCCGATCGCCTGCCCGGCGCCGCGCCCGTAGCCCTTCCGGACGCCATCGCCGATGCGGTGCTCGACGCCATCGCGAAGGCGCGGGCGCCGCTCATCATCGCGGCCCCTCATCTCTCCGGACCCCACGGCCGGCCAATTCTGGCAGAGCTGGAGAAGGCCGTTCAGGCGCCAGTCGTGCTCATGGAGAGCCCGCGCGGCATCCGCGACGCGACGCTCGGCGCCTTCTCACAGCTCCTCAAGCAGACCGACCTGATCGTGCTGCTCGGCAAGCCGCTCGACTTCACGCTGAAGTGGGCGCAGCCGCCGGTCGTCGAGCCGACGTGCCGCGTCATCAGCATCGATGCCGAGGCCGCGCTGCTGGACCGGGCTCAAGGGGAGATCGGCGAGCGTCTGGCTCTGGGCGTGATCGGCGAAGCCCGCGCCGCCGTGCGCACGCTGACGGAGCGCGGGCTCAAATCCACGCCGCGCGCAGCGACATGGCTCGCCGAGGCGCGCCGTTTGCTCGATCATCGCCCCGAGAGCTGGGCCACGCTCAAAGGCAAGAACGGCCGCCTGCATGCCGTCGAGGTCTTCACGGCACTGAAGCCGATCGTCCTGCGCGACCCGAATACGGTGCTCATCTGCGACGGCGGCGAGTTCGCCCAGTGGGGCCAGAGCCTGATCCAGCCGCCGCGGCGCGTCGTCAATGGCGTCGCCGGCTCGATCGGCGCCGGCATTCCGTTCGCCGTTGCCGCGCGCGCGTGGGAGCCGAAGGCACCGATCATTACCGTCGTCGGTGATGGCACGTTCGGTTTTCACATGTCGGAGTTCGACACGGCCGTGCGGCACAATCTGCCGTTCGTCGCGATCGTCGGCACCGATGCCATGTGGAACGCGGAGAGCCAGATCCAGCTCCGCGACTACGGCGCCCAGCGCATGCACGGCTGCAGCCTGCTGCCGACGCGCTATGACCAGGTCGTCACGGCGCTCGGCGGACACGGCGAGTTCGTCGAGGATGCCGCCGCGCTGCCAGTGGCCATCGAACGCGCGATCGCATCGGGCAAACCGGCGTGCGTCAACGTGATGATCGAGCCGATCGCGGCGCCGGTAATCTGAGCGAAAAGCGCGACGCGATCAGGCCGCCGTCAGGCGGGACAGGGTCGCGTCGTCGATCTCGAAGTTCGCGAACACGGCCTGGACGTCGTCGTCGTCCTCGAGCGCGGCGATGAGCTTCAGGATCTGCCCCGCGTTGTCCTCGTCGAGCGGCGCGGTGGTCACGGGCTTCCAGACGGCCTTCACCGACTGCGGCGCCCCGAGCGTAGCCTCGAGGGCCGACGCCACCGCGCCCATGCTCTCGAAGGCGCAGACGATGGTGTGGCCGCTCTCGTCCGAGGCGACGTCATCGGCACCGGCCTCGATGGCGGCCTCGAGGACGGCATCGGCACTGCCGACGGCCGCCGGATAGATGATCTCGCCGACCCGCGAGAACATGTGCGAGACGGCGCCGGTCGCACCGAGGTTGCCATTGTGCTTGGTAAACACGGCGCGGATCGCGCCGCCCGTCCGGTTGCGGTTGTCCGTCAGCGCCTCGACGATGATCGCGACGCCACCCGGGCCATAGCCCTCGTAGCGGATCTCGTCGTAGGTCTCGTCGGCGCTGCCGGCCGCCTTCTTGATGGCCCGCTCGACGTTGTCCTTGGGCATGTTCTCGGCGCGCGCGTTCTGCACGGCGAGGCGAAGCCGCGCATTCATCTCGGGATCAGGGAGACCCGATTTCGCCGCGACCGTGATTTCGCGGGCGAGCTTGGCGAAGAGCTTCGAGCGGGCAGCATCCTGCTTGCCCTTGCGGTGCATGATGTTCTTGAATTGCGAATGGCCAGCCATCGATGATCCGTCGCGCCTCGAATAGCGGGCGTCCCATCGCCGAAAGTGCGGCTCGAGGAGATGCCCCTAAATTTTTGTTATTTCGCCCTTTTCTGAAGGGCCAACCGGCAAGCGGCCAGCCACAACAAGGCGCTGTGTCTCGACGCCGCAGGGCCGACCGGCGGGTTTATACGCTTCACCTCGTGCAAAATCCACCGATTGTCGTTATATACGCGACCGGACTGGGCGCCCCGAAGAAGCCATAAGAAATCTGCCGACCGCGAGACGTCTCGTCCCCTGCCGACCTTGCTAATGACCTGGCCTGCGTGGGATTCTTCCAGCGTCGAGCGCTCGATTGCGCGCGTCCCGCCCTGTGCGAGCCATCAAGTTGACGCAGGAGCGGGTCTTGACTGCATCTGTGGTGATCCTCCGTAGGTGGGGCGATCGTTGAACGAGACTCGGGCCGTGCCTCAGGCGAGTCTAGCGAGACCGGAACCAAGCAGATCGCCGGCGTCCGGTGAACCCAGAATGCTTTCCATCGTCATACCGGTGCTGAACGAGGAGCGCGGACTGCCGCGCCTGGTGGAGCGGCTCGTCGCCGTCCTCGATGGCCTCGCGCGGCCGTGGGAGGTCATCCTCATCGACGATGGCTCGACCGACGGCACCCCCGCCGCGCTCGCCGCGCTCAACGCCCGCGATCCGCGCTTCAAGGCCGTCGTACTCAGCCGGAATTTCGGCAAGGAGATCGCCGTCGCCGCCGGTCTGCGCTACGCCATCGGCGATGCGGCGATCGTCATGGACGGCGACCTGCAGCATCCGCCCGAGACGATCCCGGTGTTCATCCGGCAGTGGGAACAGGGCTACGACGTCGTCTACGGGACGCGCGAGAGCCGGGCGACCGACACGAAGGCCCATCGCCTGTTCGCAGGGTTTTTCTACCGCATCTTCAATAAGATGAGCCGAACCGAGCTACCGCTGGGTGCGGGTGACTTCAGGCTCGTCGACCGCAAGGTGCTCAATGTTCTCAACCGCATGGACGAGCGGGCGCGCTTCAATAAGGGCCTCTTCGCCTGGGTCGGCTTCAAGTCGATCGGCGTGCCCTATACGGTCGAGGCGCGGGGCGAAGGCCGCTCCCGCTTCCGCCCGCGCCAGCTCTTTCGCTTTGCGCTCGACGGGCTCGTCTCCTTCTCGACCATTCCGCTCAGGGTCTGGTCCTATCTCGGTCTCATCGTATCGGCGTTCGCGTTCATGTTCGCCCTCTACATCCTGGTGGAGGCGCTCGTCTTCGGCATCAACGCGCCCGGTTTCCCGACACTGATCATCTCTGTGATGTTCTTCGCCGGTGTGCAGCTCATCTCGCTCGGCGTCATCGGCGAGTATCTCGGCCGCGTCTACGAGGAGGTCAAAGGGCGCCCCTTGTTCGTCGTCGCCCGCGAGATCGGCCTCGACGAGAGCCGCACCTCTCGAGCCAGCGAGAGGAGAGCCGCGGAGCCATGACCCGCGAATCCTCCGAGAACGATCCAGCCCGCAATCTGCCGCCACTCCGTCACTGGGGGGGCTTCCTGCTGGCCGGGCTGATCGCGCTTTCCTCGGACGCGCTGCTGCTCCAGGTCGGCATTCTGGCGCTCGGCCTCAGTCCCCTGATCGCGCGGCTTGTCGCGATCTCGGGGGCGATGGTGGCCGGCTGGCTCGCCCATCGGCGGTTAACCTTTTCTCTAACCTCCCCGCCGACACTCTGGGAGTTTACTCAGTATTCTGCAACGGCATGGGCGGCAGCCGCGATCAACTACGCCGTGTTTGCTGCAGTGCTTTTCGTGTCGCCCGGAACCCATCCGCTGGCGGCGCTTGTGCTTGCGTCAATTCTCGCCACATTTTTCGCATATATGGGAATGCGTTACCGCGTCTTTCGGGGGAGGACCTGATGGCTTCTCGAACAACGCGGGATAGAGTGGAAGAAAGCACAAGCAGGCAAGCGCTAGGTGCAGCATTCCGAATGCCGAGGCAGGAAACATTCATAGAGTATTCATCCGCGATGGCATTCCATTGTCATCGCTCCAGAAGAATTTATAGCAGTTCGAACTCGCTGCGCGCGCCGGATGAACGTGCTGCGAAGACATCGGCTGCGTGTGGGCGTACTCGGCACGACCCCACCTAACATAAAAGGATCTTCGGAACCGTAGCAGGGCTATGGACGTTATTTGGTGCGATGGCGTAAGCGCTTGGAAATGCGTCTGGAGGCGCAAATATGAAGTCGAATGCGGTTAAGTCCTACGCGCTTGAGCTCGATTGGTCGGCACAGACAATCCTGCCGATCGAGTTTCGTGGGCGGGAATTGCACCTGGAGGCTCGCGCCTACCAGGGCCATGACCCCCACAATCAAGCGTTTGTCCTGATCCACAGGGCGAACCAGGCAAACAGTGAGCTGCCGGTCGTGCGCGTTCACAGCGGATGCATAACCGGTGACATCTTCCACTCGCTCAAGTGCGACTGCTATCCGCAATTGCAGTCGGCACTCGAGACGATCACGACATCGCCGCTCGGCGTGCTGATCTACCTGCCCTACCATGAGGGGCGCGGCATCGGGATCGTGAACAAGATCCGGGCCTACGCGCTGCAGGATCAGGGCTACGACACGGTCGACGCCAACGTCGCCGTGGGCGCACCGATCGAAGCACGCACCTACGACCTGGCTGCACACATCCTGTTCGATCTCGCGTTGCCGGAGATCCGGCTTCTGACGAACAACCCTGCCAAGGTCGACGCACTTCGTGCGGAAGGCATCAACGTGATCGAGCGACTGCCGGTCGTGTGCACGCCCAACGCCCACAATGTGCGCTATCTCGAGACCAAGAAAGCGCGCATGGCGCACGCGCTCTGAGCGCCGCCTGCAGCTTTCGCGGAACAGAACACGCGAGCGAGGCGCCACTGAGTGGCGCCTCGTTTGCGTTCGAGGGCCTAGCGCAACTTCACCGCGCCGACTCGAGCGTTTCCACGACGAGGTTCCCGTTCGTGTAGACGCAGATTTCTGCGGCGATCGCCATCGCCTTTCTGGCGATGGTCTCGGCATCGAGATCCGTATCGATCAGCGCCCGCGCCGCGGCGAGCGCGTAGTTGCCGCCGGAGCCGATCCCCATGATGTCCTGCTCGGGCTCGAGCACATCGCCGGTGCCCGTGAGGACGAGCGTCCGCTCGCGATCGGCAACGAGCATCATCGCCTCGAGCCGGCGCAGGAAACGGTCCGTCCGCCAGTCCTTGGCCAATTCGACGCAGGCCCGCGTGAGCTGACCCGGGTACTGCTCGAGCTTCGCCTCGAGCCGCTCGAACAGCGTAAATGCATCGGCCGTCGCGCCGGCAAATCCGCCGATCACATCGCCCCGGCCGAGCGTCCGTACCTTGCGGGCATTTGATTTGATGACCGTCGCGCCGAGACTGACCTGCCCATCGCCGGCAATGACGACGCGGCCCTTCTTGCGGAGCGTTAGAATTGTCGTGCCGTGCCAGATTTCCATGAACTCTCCTCCGGCGGCGGCTCAGCCGGGCTGAAATGCTGATGGTGATTGGTATGGTGGCGCCGCGCGCCTGAATCAAGAGCCTAGACTTGCCTGCTCGGCGGCCCCTCAGGCGACGAACACGAACCAATCCACATCTTCAGTGACGGCCTCGCCGGGCGGCGCCTCGGCCGCATGGGCGCGAAGTGCCGCCATGCCGGCCGCAAAGTCCGCATCGGAAATGCGGGACAGAAACGAGTCCGCGCGCAGGGACGTCTTCTGCGCATAGGCCTGCCAGTCGTCGGCCACCACCTGCGGCACGATCTCGTGCACGCTGAGCCTCATGCCTGCATTTTCGAAATGCTCCGCAATCCGGCTCCGCGACGGAAGCTCCTTTGCGACAATGGGCTCGATCGCGGGAAAGAAATGGTATTTGGGGAAGTCGGTTTCGCGCGTGCTATTGCGCAGGGCCACGTGGCCGCCGGCCCGAAGTACGCGCCGGCATTCCCTGGCGGCGGCCGCGGCATCATCGAAACGATGGAAGACCATCGACATGAACACGAGGTCGGCGGCGCCATCCGCAATCGGCAGCGCACTGGCCGAGGCAGTCTCGAACGCGACCCGATCGCCCCGCAGCTTCCGGCGCGCCTGATCGAGCATCTTGCTCGAAGGATCGATGCCGATCACGCGCGCGTCAAAACGCTCGGCGAGCGGCTCCGAAAAGCGCCCCGTGCCACACCCGAGATCGATGATCAGCGATCCAGGCGCGGGCGCCGCATCGCGCCCCACCAGATCCAGCCAGAGCCGGAGCGCCTCGGGCGCCAGGGTGCGTGCCTTGTCGTAGACACGCGCTATGCCCGTTCCATCATAGTCCATGATCGTCGCCTTCCCGGCCGCCGCGCGTCTCCCGTTTACCAGACGGCAGCCACACGCGCCGCAGCTGAAAGCGGCGCCGACACCCGTGCGCCCGGCAGCGACGTGGCGCCCGCTTGTGTTCGTCGATGCGAGACACGACATTCAGAAGGCTGATGCCGGCTGCATGGCCTTGTCCACATCCCTCTCAGCGGAGTCTCCATGCCGAGTGATGATCCGTCACAACCGCACCGCCGGTCCCGGACCCAAGCCCAACAGATCACCAAGCTCGTCAACGTCGGGCTTCAAGGCGGCGGCGCTCACGGCGCCTTCGTCTGGGGTGTTCTCGACTATCTCCTCGAGGATGGCCGTCTCGACCTCTGCGGCATATCGGGCGCCAGTGCCGGCGCGGTCAATGCGGTCGTCGTAGCTCATGGCGTGAGCACGGGCGGGCGCGAGGGCGGCCGCGCGGCGCTTGCGGACTTCTGGCGCAAGGTCGGTGAGCCGAGCTCCTACATCGGCCCGCACCCATTCCAGCTCCCATTGCCGCTCAGCTATTTCAGCGAGGTCACGCCGGCCTTCGTGATCTTCGACCTGCTGACACGCTGCTGGTCGCCCTATCAGCTCAATCCCCTCAACATCAATCCGCTGCGCTCGATCCTCGAAGCCACCGTCGATTTCGAACGATTGCGCACGTGCCCGCGGACCAATCTCTTTCTCACCGCCACCAACGTCCGCTCCGGCAAGGTGCACGTCTTCCGCACCAAGGAGGTATCGGCGGATGTCGTCCTGGCATCGGCGTGCCTGCCGCAAGTGTTCCAGGCCGTCGAGATCGACGGCGAGGCCTACTGGGACGGCGGGTTCATGGGCAATCCCGCCATATTTCCGCTGATCTACGACAGCCCCTCGCAGGACGTGGTCATCGTGCACGTCAATCCGCTGGTGCGGCCGGACGTGCCGCGCACGGCGCTCGAGATCGAAAACCGCATGAATGAGATCAGCTTCAATGCGTCGCTCATCAGCGAGATGCGCGCAATCGCCTTCGTCACGCGGCTCATCGATCAGGGCAGAATTCCCGAAGGGCTGATGAAGCGGATGCTCCTTCACTCCATCGCCGCCGACGACGTTATGCAGACGCTGAGCGCCGTCTCCAAGATGAACACGAGCTGGGAGTTCCTGACGCAGCTTCGCGACATCGGTCGCAAGCGCGCGGCGCAATGGATCGATGACTCGTTCGATCGCATCGGCGAAGAGTCCTCCACCGATATCAGATCCTTCCTGTAAGGCCGCCGCCTTAGAGGCTGTTCGCTCAAACGGAAGCGCAATCCCCCTCCCCCTTGTGGGGAGGGGTTAGGGGTGGGGGGAATCCCTACCGCTGATGTTCTGCAATCCCCCCCTCCTAACCTCCCCCACAAGGGGGGAGGAATTAAAGCGGCTTATGGGGCTGCACGCGTCCGCATGAAATGAACACGCGCTAGACCTTCAGCTTCGTCATGAAGTCGTCGATGAACGCGTTGATCTCGGCAGGCTGCTCGATCTGCGGGAAGTGGCCCGCGTTCTCCATGATCTCGATGCGCGCGCCCGGCACGAGGCGGCGCACGTCATCGAGATAGGCCGAGGACTGCCCCTTGGTCATCGAGGCGCGCTCGCCAGCCGGCGTCATGTAGGTCGTTTGGATCGCGAGCAGCGGCACGCGCGCCTTCGCGAAAATCTCGTCGAAGCGTTCGGCGTCCCACTTGCCGATATTGGGAAAGAGATTGCCGGCGAGCTTGGCCGGCATGTTGAGCGCGCGATCAATGATTGGCTGCGCGACCGCCCGGTCTGCTTCCGGCCGGAACATCTGGGCGAACATGGGTTCGATGAAGGCGCGATAGCCGATCTCGGCAACCCTCTTGCGCCGATCCAGGTACGCCGTGCTGCCGGCAGCCCCGAGGCGGCTTCCGTCGACGAGGATGATCCCCGCCACGCGCGCCGGCTGCTCGCTCATGGCGTGCATAACGATGCGACAGCCCATGCTGTGCCCGACCAGGATGGCACGCTCGATGTCGAGCTCGCCAAGCAGCGCGGCGACGTCCCGACCATGCGTGTCGATGATCTCGTGCGCGTCCGTTCCGGGCGTCGTGCCGTGGCCGCCGAGGTCGACCGCGACCGTCTCGAAGCGACCACGCAAGTGCGCCACCTGCTGCCGCCAGTCGTCGCGGGCGCAGCCGAAGCCGTGCACGAAGACAATGGTCGGACGGCCCCGCCCTTCGCGGGTGTGATCGAGGACGGTCATGGGCATCTCCCTCGGGCGTTGCGTTTTTGTTGCGGGCCTACTTCGGCGGGCGCGGATGAGGTTCGCGCGAAGCGGGCCGCAACGTCAATCGCGGCCCCGCAAGGTGTCACCCCTGTCGAGTTGTACGACCACGCACAAAACCGCCGCCCGAAGAGCCACCTATGGTTGCCGAGACAGCCCGAATCATAGCAACTGGCACGAGACTCATCATGCGAACCAAGCGGGAAGGTACGCGATGAACGATATGACTCCGGCCGGCAGCAAGGTCCCCCTCGACATCGGCGCGATTGCCAATGCAACGTCCGAGGCCTGCATCTCGACGCGTGTGCGCCAGCTCTCGCGCATCGTGACCCGCGTCTATGACGATGCGCTGCGGCCCCACAAGATCACCGCCAGCCAGTTCACGCTGCTGACACAGCTCGCCAATCAGGACGGCATCACGGCCGCCGAGATCGGCAGCACGCTCGACATCGAGAAGTCGACGCTTTCGCGCAACCTGAAGCGCCTGCTCGCGCTCGGCCATATCATCATGGACCCGCCGGCGGGCCGCCGCGGCCGTGGCCTGCACCTCACGCCCAAGGGCAAGCAGGTGATCGTGGAGGCTTTCCCGCTCTGGCAGGCCGCGCAGAAGCGGGCCGTCGAGGTCATGGGCCTCGAAAGCCGCCGCACGCTCGACGACCTCCTGGCCCAGGCCGAGCGGCTCGTGGTGCCCTGAGGATCAGGCATATCGCAGCGAGATCGAAAGGGCCGGCGCTACGCCGGCCTTTTTCATTCCTGGACGGCCGTGACCAGGATCTCGACCAGATCCTTATCCCAGAGCGTGACGCCGATGCACGCGCGCTGCGGCGGGTTCGCGCGATCGACCCACTCGTCCCAGGCGCGGTCCATCTCCGGCTTCTGGCTCATGTCCGTGATGTAGACCGTGGTGCGCAGGATGCGCGACTTGTTCGATCCGGCTTCGGCGAGCGTCGCGTCGATCTGGGCGAGCGCATCCTTCGTCTGCGCGTAGAGCGCCCCCGACTTGTCCTTGGCCGTGGCGACCGCATAGACGATGCCGCCGTGGGCAACTGCGCGGCTGCGCGTCGGGGTCGTGCCGGTATAGCGCTTGATCATGAGCGAGGCTCCTCGGAGTTGGTCGATATGGGCCAATGTCGAGCCGGCCGAGCAGCTTGGCAAGCCTGGGTGGTCGCCGGTCTTGCCCTCGGCCTCTCGGATGTGTTCCCATCCACCTGAGGAAACAAAATCCAAAGGGAGGGCGCGCACGTGAAACTCTCCGGCGCATCCTATGACGAGCTCTACGGCAGCTTCCGCTGGGAGGTGCCGGCGCGCTTCAACATCGCGCACGCGATCTGCGACCGTCATGCCGCTGCGACGCCCGACGCCCCGGCGCTGATCCATGAAGCCGGCGACGGCAGTATCAACGTATGGAGCTTCTCGCGTATCAAGGAGAGCGCCGACCGGCTCGCGCACGCGCTTACGGCTCTCGGTGTCAGCCGCGGTGCGATCGTCGCGATCCATCTCTCGCAGTGCCCCGAGAACCTGATCACACATGTCGCCGTGCACAAACTCGGCGCAGTTGCCATGCCGCTCTTCGCGCTCTTCGGCCCCGATGCCGTCCGCTTCAGGCTCGAGGACAGCGGCGCCGCCGTTCTCGTCACCGCCGACGACAACATCGGGCGCGTTGCAGCCGGCCTCACGGATCTGCCGACGCTCCACCACATCATCTCGATCGACGGACCCGGGCCGCTCGGCGCGAAAGGCTTCTGGGAGCTTGCGACCTCAGCTTCATCAAGCAGCACCGCGACGGACACCTCACCCGATGATCCCGCCTACCTCATGTACACTTCGGGCACGACCGGCAATCCCAAGGGCGTGCTCCACGCGCAGCGCGTGCTGCTCGGGCATCTGCCCGGCGTGATGGTGCCGCACAATCTCTTTCCGCAAGCCGGCGATCGCTTCTGGACGCCCGCCGACTGGGCCTGGGCCGGCGGCATTTTCGACGTGCTCTTGCCCTCGCTCTATTTCGGCGTGCCCGTCGTCGCGCAGCGCCTCGCCAAGTTCGAGCCGGATGCGGCCTTCGCGCTCATGGCGCGGCACGGCGTGCGCAATATCTTCATGCCACCGACCGCGCTCAGGATGCTGCAGGCCGTGCCCAATCCGCGCGCGCACTACGACTACAATCTGCGCTCGCTCGCTTCGGGCGGCGAGCCCATGGGCGCCGACATCATCAACTGGGGCCACGAGACGTTCGGCCTCACGCTCAGCGAGTTCTACGGCCAGACCGAGGTCAATCTCGTCGTCGGCAACTGCCCACCGGTTTTCCCGGCCAAGCCCGGCTCCATGGGTCGCCCCATCCCCGGCCACACTGTCGAGATCGTCGATCGCGACGGCAATGTCCTTCCCGCGGGCGAGACCGGCATCGTCGCCGTGCGCCGGCCGGACCCGGTCATGTTCCTCGAATACTGGAAACAGCCCGAGGCGACGGCCGACAAGTTCCGTGGCGAATGGTGCCTGCTCGGCGACATCGCCGCCAAGGACAGCGATGGCTACTTCTGGTTCCAAGGCCGCGACAACGACATCATCAAGTCCGCCGGCTACCGGATCGGCCCAGGCGAGGTCGAGGAATGCCTCCAGAAGCACCCGGCCGTGGCGCTGGCCGGCGTCATCGGCACGCCGGACCCGCTGCGCGGCGAGGCCGTCACGGCCTTCATCGTGACCCGGCCCGAATATGCCGCGGGACCCGAGCTGGCCAATGAAATCCAGGCCTTCGTGAAGGAGCGGCTGGCGGCCCACGAATACCCGCGCCGGGTCCATTTCATTGCCGAGATGCCCATGACCGTGACCGGCAAGATCCGCCGGGTTGATCTGCGCCAGATGGCCGACAAGCTGTAGTTCCCGTTCTTTTCAACCGGCCGCCTGCCGCGTATCATGTCCGGACATAACAACCAGGCATGAGGGAGCGCATTATGGCGGGCACCATTGTCGAGAAGCTGGCCGAGTACGGGGTCGCGGAGCGGGATCGCACGCTGCCGCCGGAGGTTCGCCACCACGCCAAGCGCGCGCTGATCGACTGGTTCGCATCGCTGCTGCCCGGCACCGAGATCGACCCTGCCCAGGCCATGATCAAGGGCCTCGGCGACGAGCTGGGCCACGGCAAGGCATACGTCTACGGCTCGGGCAAGTTCGGCCCGCTGCGGACGGCAGCGCTCATCAATGGCACGGCCTCGCACACCATCGAGTTCGACGACATCTTCCGCGATGCCATCTATCACCCCGGCTGCCCGACGATCGGCGCTGCGCTTGCCGCCGCGCAGGCCAAGGGCGCGACCGCCGCCGAGCTGCTGACGGCGATCATCGTCGGCTACGAGGTCTCGACGCGCATCGGCCTCTCGGTGCAGCCCTCGCATTACAAGTACTGGCACACGACGGGCACGGTCGGCACGTTCGGCGCCGCAGCGGCCGTCGCCACCATCCTGAAGCTCAACGCGACGCAGTTTGCCCACGCGCTCGCGACCTCGGCGACGATGGCAGCGGCGCTCCAGCAGGCCTTCCGTTCGGATTCCATGTCGAAGCCGCTGCACGCAGGCCACGCGGCCGAAGCCGGCGCCATGGCCGCGCTCAGCGCCGAATACGGCATGACCGGCACGCTGGACGTGCTCGAAGGCGAGGCGGGCTTCGGTGCCGCCATGAGCACGACCGTCGACTGGTCGAAGGCCACGGCCGGTCTCGGCGCGCACTACAACATCACGCAGATGACCTTCAAGAACCACGGCTGCTGCGGCCACGCCTTCCCGGCCATCGACGGCGCGCTGCACCTCAAAGCCGAGCACGGTTTGGCGCCCGAGGCCATCAAGCGCATTCGCGTCGGCGGTTATCGCGCGACGCTCGATGTTGCCGGCGTGCCGAAGGCGACGACGCCATTCGAGGGCAAGTTCTCGACGCCCTTCCTCGTCGCGAGTGCGCTCGTCCACGGCAGCGTGCGCCTGAATGCCTATGAGCCCGAGCGGCTCGCCGACGCGCGCGTGCAAACGCTTTCCGACAAGGTCGAGCTGAAAATCGACGAGCAGTGCGCCGCCGACTTCCCCAAGCGCCGCTCGGCCAAGGTCGCGATCGAGCTCGCGGACGGCCGCACGCTCGAGCACTACCAGCCGACGCGCAAGGGCGACCCCGACGCGCCACTCACGGACGCGGACGTGTCCGACAAGTTCCTCGAGCTGGCGAGCCCCGTGCTCGGCGCCGACGCCGCGAAGCGCCTCCTCGCCGAGCTTTGGGCTGCAGATCAGCCGCACACGCTCTATGCTGTTCCCGGAGATGCTCTGCGCAAGGCAGGCTGACCGACCGGGAGGAATGGCATGAGGCTCAAGGACAAGGTCGCGATCATCACGGGCGCGGCGGCGGGAATGGGCGCGGCTACGGCACGCCTCTTCGCGCGCGAGGGCGCCATCGTGGTCCTCACGGATGTCGACGACAAGGACGGCCCGGCCGTCGCCGCCGACATCGTGCGCACGAACGGCAATGCGCGCTTCGAGAAGCACGATGTGTCGAGCGATACGGACTGGCAGCGCGTCGTGGATGCGACGCTCGCCGCCTATGGCCGCATCGACATCCTGATCAACAACGCCGGCGTCAGCGGCTCGATCCCCGACAAGCTCAATCTCGAAATGTGGGATCGGCAGATGTCGATCAACGCGCGCGGCAACTTCCTCGGCCTGCGCGCAGTCATCCCGGTCATGCAGAAGCAGAAGGCCGGTGCGATCGTGAACATCTCCTCGATCAGCGGCGTGCTCGGGCAGGACTACGTGCACATGGGCTACAACGCCGCCAAGGGCGCCGTGCGCACCATGACGAAGGCCGCCGCGGTGCAGTACGCCAAGGACGGCATCCGCGTGAACTCCGTGCATCCGGGCTTCATGCCGCCCATGCGCACATCGAAGCTCACGGCCGATCCGGAGTTGCGCAAGAACCTGCTCGCCGGCATTCCCATGGGACGCACGGGCGAGATCGACGAGGTCGCGTATGCGAACCTGTTCCTTGCCTCGGACGAGGCCTCCTACATCACGGGCGTCGAGCTGATGGTCGATGGCGGGTTTACGGCTGTTTAGTGCTGGCCGCTGGCTGCCGGGAAAAGATTCCTCGCAATCGCCGTAGTGCTATGCCGGCGGCGGCCACTTACCCCGCGACAGCGCTCTCGACAACGCACGCACTCTTCGCGCGCGGATCGAAGCTCCCGCCGACTTTGATCGAGCAGCACGCGTGCTGCTGCTCGAACGGCCGCCCGATCGCTTCGCACACGCCGATCACACCCTCGGCGGGGAAGGCGATCCCATCGAGGCCGGCCATCACTGCATAAGCATCGACGATCCGCTTGTGCATCCCCGGCGGCCGCGCGCATCCGAGCAGCACAGGCTTCTCCGCGAGTCGCTGGCGCGCTTCGAGGAAAATGCGGCCCACATCGTGCGCCGAGGGCGTCACGAACGTGCCCGCGCGCGCATAGAACGGCATGACCACCACCAGCACGAGACTATGAATGCCGTGGCGCGCGCAGATGTCGAGCGCATTGGCCTCGCCAAGCAGGCGCCCGTAGTGCAGGCCGATGACGATGTGCGGCACCACCTCCATGCGCGTCGCGCACAGCGCCGCGAGCGTCGCCTCGAAATCATCGACCGAGCGCTCGAGATGATAGACCTCGCGGATGGTCTCCTGCGCACCGATGACATCCATCATGGCGGTGTCGACGCCGGCACTTTCCATAAGCCGCGCGCGGCGCTCGTCGAGCAGCGCGGAGTGGATCGCGATCTTCAGATGCGGGAAATCGCGCTTCAGCTTCTCGATGACGGGATAATACTTCTCGTACTTGATTTCATTGCGCCGGTTGGAGCCGCCCGAGAGCAGGAAGCCCTGCAGGTCCTGCAGCAGCACGAGATCGCGCACTTTCGCGTCGAGCATCTCCGGCGTCGTCGCCGGGATCATCGGTTCCAGGATCTTCGCCTGGCAGTGATCGCAGTCGAGCGCACAGGCACCAGCCGTCACGGAGAACGCTGGAAAGGAATTCTTCCCGCAGCCCTGAATTTCCGACGTCGTATATTCCTTGAAAGTCGGCGTCGAGAAACGGATCGAGGCGAGCCCGCCGCGCGCTGCGGCAGCCTCCTGCATGGCCGCGACGAGCGCCGCGTCGAATTCGGCATCTTCGAGCGGCTCGATGGCCGAGAGCTTGTCGATCCAGTTCATGCGCAATCATATTCATATTTGCGAATATAGGGCAATCGGCGCGTGAGGCTGGCCTGGTTGAATCGGCGGGCCGGCGACGCTAAGCACCACCTTTCTCGTTTCCGATGCGGATAGCCATGCCCGACCAGCCTCTCTGGCGACCGGCCTTCCTCGCCGATGTTGCCGACATCGCGCGCCTCTCCAAAGCGCACCTCGGTCCCTATGCGGAAGGGGATGCGATCTTCGCCGAGCGCATTCGCCTCGCGCCCGAAGGCTGCTTCGTGCTCGCACGCGGCCCTGCCATCGTCGGGTACTTCTGCAGCCACCCGTGGATGCGAAAAAAGCCGCCGGCGCTCCATGAGATGCTGGGCGAGATCCCCGCCGCATCGGACTGCTGGTACGTGCATGATGTTGCCGTCGATGCCGATGCGCGAGGTGGCGGCGTGGTCGCGAATATCTGCGCGCGCGCTCTCGATGTTGCCAGGAGCAAGGGCTTTCGGACAGCCATGCTGATCGCAGTCAGCGGCGCCGACAGCTACTGGAAGAAACTCGGCTTCATCGATGCCACCACCGAGGCGCTGCGGCTGAAGCTGAAGGACTATGGCGACGACGCCGTCTACATGGAGCGCGCACTCTCAGGCGATTGAAGGCGCCCGCATCATCGGATGCCCCGCGATCAACGCGCCGACCTCCGGCCGGATCGGCCCGACGTTCGGCGCGTCGGCGAGCGTCGTCAGCCATGCCGGATCGCGGTCCTCGTCGTCGACAAGATCGCAGTCGAGACCGGCGAGAACGGTCTGCGCGGAGGGTGGCAGCTCGCTCGAAATGTCGTGCCCCGCAAGCAGGCCCCACATGCCGGCCCAGAGCCGCGCCGTGGTCCAGGGATTGTACCCGCCGCCGCCGAGGACCACCGCGCGCGGCGCCATCGCGGCGAGCGTCCGGCAAGCCCGCCACAGCACATCATTCGAGAGCTGCATTCCTGAGAGAGGGTCACCGGCGAGACCGTCCGCGCCGAGCAGCACGACGATCGCCTCGGGCTCAGCGCGCCGCACGAACGGATAGACGAGCCGCTCGAGCACGAGCGCGTACTCGCTGTCATGGATGCCGCGCGGCACGGGCACGTTCAGCGCGCGCCCGCCGAGCGTATCCCCCGGCCGGCCCGTACCGGGCCAGCGGCCGTCCTCGTGGAGCGAGGCCATGTAAACACGCGGGTCATCCGCGAAGGCCGCCTCGACACCATCGCCGTGGTGCGCGTCGAGATCGACGTGCAGAACACGCGCCAGCCCGCCATCGAGGAGGCGGAGCACCGCGAATGCGGGATCGTTCAGGTAACAGAAACCCGAGGCGCGGCCGGGCATCCCATGATGCGTGCCGCCCGTCGGATGGAAAGCCATGCCGCCGCCGAGAACCAGCTCCGCCGCCAGCATGGAGCCGCCGACAGTGGCCCGCGCGCGATCCCAAAGGCCGGGAAAGACCGGGCATTCCATCGTGCCGAGATTGTAGCGTTCGCGCATTTCGGCCGTGGCCCGACCGGCCGCGTCCGCCTGCTCCAGGGCGCTCAGATACTCGGGCTCATGGAACCGCTCCAGCACCGCCCGGCCCGGCAGCTCCGGCACGCGCGTCAACGCCGGATCGCGCCAGCCGAGCACCTCGATGAGGTCCTGAACAGCCGCCTGCCGCCCCGTGGCCAGCGGATGATGACGCCCGAAGGCAGGCCGCCGGAAGATCTCATGCGTCACAAGAAACGGCCGCACCCAGTCCTGCCTCTCGACGGCGTTGTCGCATTCAATTATACGCAGCCTTGAATATGGAGCGGCCGCCGCGGCTCGCGCAACAGGGACGTGGCATCCAGAACAGGCCGGGGAAGCGCACGGAGCTCGACAAACATGGCCGACAAGACGCTCGACGCGAAGGGGCTCAACTGCCCGCTGCCCATCCTGAAGGCCAAGAAGGCCATCGGCGAGGTGCCGGTCAGCGGTACGCTCGAGGTGCTCGCCACGGATCCCGGCGCCGTCGCCGACTTCCAGGCTTTCTGCCGGCAGACCAAGCACGAGCTGGTCGAGCATTCCGAGGCGGGCGGCGTCTATCGCTTCCTGATCCGGCGCACGGCCTGACCTGCTGCACTGAGCCGCCCTTGACGGCGCCGCTCCATCCTTGCCACGGTCAGCGCGCCGTGGCGTCGGAGATGTGCGCGGCGGAGCTCAGAGCATGACGAACCTTTTTGAAGCTGCCGGTCTCGAGCAGGGTGCCCCGCGCCCGCTTGCCGATCGTCTGCGGCCAAAGAAACTCTCCGAGGTCGTCGGTCAGGGACACATCGTCGGGCCGGAGGGCTCGTTGACGCGGATGCTGCGCGCCGGCCGGCTGCCGAACCTCATTCTCTGGGGACCGCCCGGCGTCGGAAAGACCACTATCGCGCGCCTCCTTGCCCAGGAGACAAAGCTCGAGTTCGAGCAGCTCTCGGCGATCTTCTCGGGCGTGCAGGATCTGCGCAAGGCCTTCGACCGCGCCAAGGCGCGCCGCGAGCAGGGCCGGGGCACGCTCCTGTTCATCGACGAGATCCATCGCTTCAATCGCGCCCAGCAGGACGGCTTCCTGCCGCACATGGAGGACGGGACCATCACGCTCGTCGGCGCGACGACGGAGAACCCCTCCTTCGAGCTCAACGGCGCTCTGCTCTCGCGCGCGACAACACTCGTTCTGAACCGCCTCGATGAGACGGCCATGGGCGAGCTGATCGAGCGCGTCGAGCACGAGACCGGGCGAGCGCTGCCGGTCGATGCGGATGCGCGCGCAGCCCTGATCGGCATGGCCGATGGCGATGGGCGTGCGCTCATCAATCTCTGCGAGGAAGTGCTCGCAGCCGTGGCGCCCGGCGAGCCGCCGATGACGACGGCCTCGCTCGTCTCGCTCGTCCAGCGCCGCGCGCCGCTCTACGACAAGAGCCGCGACGGGCACTACAATCTGATCAGCGCGCTTCACAAAGCCGTGCGCGGCTCCGATCCCGATGCCGCGCTCTACTGGCTCTGCCGGATGCTCGACGGCGGCGAGGACCGCCTCTTTCTCGCGCGCCGGCTCGTGCGCATGGCCATCGAGGACATCGGCCTCGCCGATCCTTCAGCCGTCACGCAGGCGCTGGCCGCGAAAGACACCTACGATTTCCTCGGCAGTCCGGAGGGCGAGCTGGCGCTCGCGCAGGCGACGATCTACATGGCCACCGCGCCCAAATCGAATGCCGCCTATACGGCCTACAAGGCTGCCATGCGCGCCGCCAAGA
The DNA here is from genome assembly GCF_900117415.1 of Hyphomicrobium sp. CS1BSMeth3. Lineage (GTDB taxonomy): Bacteria > Pseudomonadota > Alphaproteobacteria > Rhizobiales > Hyphomicrobiaceae. The sequence goes on along the minus strand of NZ_FPEI01000005.1, from coordinate 962,390 downwards.
ACAACGGTTCTCTCGCGCCGCCGAAGCACATTCTCAATGCGCCGACGCGTCTCATGGCCGAGCAGGGTTATGGCGCCGGCTACGAGTATGATCACGCGACGGAGGAAGGCTTCTCCGGGCAGGACTATTTTCCTGACGAGATGGAGCGCGAGCAGTACTACGATCCGCCCGAGCGCGGATTCGAGCGCGAGATCAGGAAGCGCCTCGCCTATTGGCAGCGGCTCCGCGACGAGAAATCAGGCCGCTGAGAGGCCTCGCCGCGCCCCTCCCCTCTTGATGCGCATCAAGGCGTCCCTGTCATAGCAGTGACATATCTTCGCCTCGTGAGATGCGGTGGATGCCGCAGTGTCTGCCGACCGCGGGAAAAGGCCGGCGCTCGCGGAGAGAGGGCAAGACCCGTGACAGACGACCGGCAAACGTGTGCGCCCACCGAGGCGAACTGTCGGGCAATGGATCCCATCCGCCTGCTGCACGAGGACAATGCCCTGCGGCTCGATCTCTGCGACCTGCTGGAGCACATCGCCGACGGCCTCCCGGCGAACGCCGCGCCGCAGCTTGCGCAGCTCGCCTCGACAGCGCTCGAACGCGGCTGGACCAATCACGTGGCCTTCGAGGAGCAGGCACTCTTTCCGATCCTCGCCCGCCACCGTCACGGCAATCCCGACCTTCTCGCAGGCCTCGATCAGCTCATGCTCGAGCACGCCGACGACGCGAGCCTCGATCAGGAGCTCGTGGATACGCTCGATGATCTCGCTCGCGGCGGTCCGCCCGAGAACCCCGAGATGGTCGGCTATCTCCTGCGCGCGCACTTCGTGCCCATGCGGCGGCACGTCCTGTGGGAGAACGCCTTCCTCATTCCGGCAGCGCGGCGCCTGCTTTCGAGCGAGGACATCTCGATGCTGCGCGACTGGATCCGGGCGCGCGAACCCGAGAAGTGCACGTGCGGCGCGACCCTGGGCTAGCCTGAGCAGCTCCCCGTCCTACACCTCGTCCTCGGCGACGGCTTCGCTCCAGGGGTGATGGGGCTCCGTCGCACCTTCATTGCGTCCCCGCTCGCGGCGCACAGCTCCCGCAATCGTGAAGTTCGAGGGGTACTCGATAGGCTCGCCGATCACCGCCTTGTGCTCGGCCGTCAGCGCATCGATCACCTTTTGCGGCAGGCGCCGGTCGATGATGATCGGGCTGACATTGGAAATGTCGAGCCGCGGCTGGTGGAAGGCTTCATCGAGGTCGAAGCCGAAGTCGGCCGACATGGCGAGGAGCTGGAACACGGCCGGCAGGATGCGCCGGCCCCCGCAGCCGCCGATGCCGATCGTCGCGCCGCCACCCGTCATCACGGCCGGCACGTAGTTGGCGAGCGCACGGGCGTCAGGCGCAATCGAGTTGGGCCCACCCGGCGTCGGATCGAACCAGTTGATGCCGTTGTTCATCAGGATGCCGCTCTTCGGCAGGACGATGCGCGCGCCGAACAGCGTCAGCAACGTCTGCGTCAGCGTCACCATGTTGCCTTCGCGGTCGACCACGGAAATGTGCGTCGTCGAGGTCGGCGCGGTCTTCTCGCCGGCATCGCCCATGTATTTGAAACGGTGCTTCCACGCGGCCTGCATGGCGGCGGCATACGCGAGGAACGTCTTCTCGTTGGGCTTGGCCTCGGGCTTCTTGCGGCGCTTGACGAGATCGCGAAAGGCGACGGCCAGCGTCGGCCCGCCGTTCAGCTCCGGCAGCACATGGATCGTGCGGTCGAGATAGGAGATCGTGAGCGGCTCGCGCTCGGGCGGCGCGACGGCGGCGAGATCTTCCTCGGTGAGGTAGCCGCCCAAGGCCTGGACGTCTTCCGCGATCGCGCGCGCCAGCGCCCCCTTGTAGAGCACACCCGCACCGTCCTCGGCGATCGCCTTCAGCGTGCGTGCCAGCTCGGGACGCGGCAGGCGCGCCATCGGCCGCGGGTCCATGGCTGCAGGCACATAGGGCGGGAAACCGTTCGGCAGAAAGACCGCGCGTGCACCCGGGTCCTTCTGAAGGTCCTTCATCGCGGCCGTGATGTTGAGGGCCGTGTGCCAGTCGACCGGCTGACCTTCCTCGGCAAGCGCGATCGCCGGCTTGATCAGATCGCGCCAGCGCTTGGTGCCGTAGTGCTTGTGCGCGAGCGCGAGCAATGCCGGCTGCGTCGGCGCGATCACCGCCTTGGCGCCGACCGTGTTGATATTGCCCTTCACCATCGGCCAGCCGAAGAGATTGCCCGCGTCGGCCTGATCAGTCAGCTCGTAGTCACTGGGCTTGAGCGCCCTGGGGCTGCGTCCGCCGCCGTCGAAGGCGCGGATCTTCCCCGTCTTCGCCTCGTAGACGAGCATGGCGCCGACGCCGCCGATGCCGCTCATCCAGGGCTCGGCGACGCCGACGGCGAACGACGCTGCAACAGCCGCATCGACGGCATGACCGCCGGCTTTCAGCACGCGCGCACCCGCCTCCGACGCGATCCGGTTCTGCGTCACGACGATGCCGCCGCGCGAGCGTGCCGAGGGCTTCCGCACTGTGCGTTTGCGCGAGATGTTGGGCGAGAGCGCGCTCGTGGGCTTGGGCATGAGGACGTGGCCTTTTCCGGTGATGCTTGGAGAGGGTCGAGAGGAGGGCTCAGGCTGCGCCGAGATGCGCGATGAGAGCGTCGAGGGTGGCGTCCGGCTGCTCGGACATCATCATGTGGCCCGAGCGCGGGAGTGTGGTGATCTTCGCACCGGCCACGAGCTTGGCGAGCTCGGCCGCCTTTCGGGCCGGTGTCATGACATCGCTTTCGCCGGAGAGAAACAGCGTCGGGCACTGCACTTTCGCGGCGGCCTCAGGGCCGCTCTTCCAGGCATCGCAGGCCGCAAGATCGACGGCGAGCGATCCCTGCTGGCCATGCGCGAACAATGCCCGCGAGCCGCCGGTCATCCAGAGACCGGGGGCCGTATTGCCGCCGAGCTTGGCCGGCGGACTGTGGCACCAGCCGGTCATCATGTCATAGGCCGCCGGCGGGTTCTCGCGCGCGCTCTTCAGCAGGTTCGGATGCACCGGCATCGCCGAGGCAATACCGAGCAGCGCCAGATGCGAGACCTTGTCGGGCGATTTCGCCGCCGTCTCGATCGCCACGATCGCGCCCATGGAGTGGCCGACCAGCGCGGCCTTGGCAACGCCCGCCGCCGCGAGCAGCGCCTCAATAAAGGCGACAAGATCGGCGATCGACTCGCGCGGCGGCCCGGCCGAACGCCCATGCCCCGGCAGATCGACGGCCAGAACGGACCAGCCGTGCCATGCGAACCAGCGGCTCTGGAGCTGCCAGCAGGTATGATCGAGCCCGGCACCATGAATGAAAACCATGGCCGGCCGCTCCGGCGCGAACGGGCGCCCGCCGGTCCCGGCATAGACCTCGCGCCCTTCAACCGTCAGCAGCATTCCCGCACCCTCTCTCGACCTCTTCCTCGCGGTCCGCAGCCTAGCGAGTGCCGGCGTCAGAGCGCAAGCGAATGCAGCGCGCCGGTGTGCGGCCTCGGACCGGCTTGACCGCGACGCGCCGGCACGGTTTCTCCCATGCTGAAGCCTCGGCCCACCTCACCCGCGAAAGCCCCGCCCGATGCCATCTCGCCGCCTGCGCCTCTCCGATCTGGCGGCCGACCTCACGCCGGCACGCGCGGCTGGCGACTGGGCGCGTGCGCCGATCATCGCGGCCTACGTCGTCCTCTTCGCCGGTATGGCATGGCGGTGGATCGCGGGTGTCTCGACGATCCCATGGGATGCCAAGGCGCACTTCCACCCGCAGGTGCAGTTCCTCGCGCAGAGCCTCGCCCGCGGCGACTGGCCCTGGTGGAACCCCTATGTCTTCGCCGGTCATCCGCAGATCGCTGATCCGCAGTCGATGATCTTCTCGCCGCCGTTCCTGCTGCTGGCGCTGATGAATGGCAATCCGAGCCTCTGGGCCGTCGACATGACCGTGCTCACCACCATGGCCTTCGGCGGCATCGGCATGATCGTCTACTTCCATGATCGCGGCTGGCACTGGGCAGGCGCGCTGATCGCCGCGCTCGTCTTCAGCTTCGGCGCGGCCATGGCATGGCGGCTGCAACACTTCGGTCAGGTGGTGAGTCTCGCCTATCTGCCGTGGCTGCTGCTCTGCATCGATCGGGCGATCGCGCGAGGCTCCGTTCTCAGCGGCCTGCTCGCCGGCGTCTTCGCCGCACTCATCGTGCTCGGCCGCGACCAGGTCGCGTTGCTCGCGCTCTACGTCGCGACGGGCTATGCCCTGTGGCAACTCCTGAGCGACGAAGCGCCGTCCCGCGCCATCCGGCGCGCGCTGCTGCCGCTCGTCCTGGGCGGTATCATCGGCATCGCGCTCGTCGCGTTGCCGCTTCTGATGACGCTGCTGCTCGCAGCAGAATCCAATCGGCCCTCGATCGATTTCATCGGCGCTGGTCGCGGCTCGCTGCATCCCGCACTCCTGCTGACGCTCATCTCCCCCGACATCTTCGGCGCAGCCGGCGCCGACTATTGGGGCCCGCCGAGCTGGACGTGGCGTGGCACCGGCCTCTTCACGGCCCAGAACGTTGGTATCCTCTACGTCGGCGCGATCCCGTTCCTGCTCGTCACGACCGGGCTGCTGAGCGGACAGCTCTGGGCGCGCGAGATCCGCTTCTTCACGATCGCGCTCATGCTCGTGCTGCTCTACGCGCTCGGGTGGTACACGCCGGCATTCCGCGTGATGTACGCGCTATTCCCCGGCGTCGATCTCTACCGCCGGCCGGCCGATGCGGTCTTCCTGATCGGCGCCCTGTTCGCTGTGCTCGCGGGCTACGCAACGCACCGGCTGTTCGTGGCGCCTTGGATCAAGCCTAGCCACGTCGCGGTCGCAGTGGTCGCGCTGCTGCTGGTGACCGCCGCGGGCGCCGCGCTTTTCTTCGGCTGGCGCCTCGACCGCCTGCCACGCGTGCCGCAACCGAAGGCCATTGCTGCCGGCATCTTCGCCGCCGCCGCGCTTCTGATCGCCTGGGCACGCTCGCGCCTCGCGCTGCTGCCGGTCCTCGCCGGTCTCGTGCTGGCAGGCTTCACCGCCGCCGACCTCGGCTTCAACAATGGCAACAACGGCTCGTCTGCCCTCCCACCGGCGCACTACGACGTGCTCGATCCGGCGAGCCGCAATGAGACCATTGCCTGGCTCAAGGCGCACGTGCGCACGGACGCCACGTACCGCGATCGTGTCGAGCTGGTCGGTGTCGGCTTCCATTGGCCGAATGCCAGCATTCCCCATCAGCTCGAGAATACGCTCGGCTACAATCCCGTGCGTCTCGGCCTCTACACGAAGGCGACCGGCGCCGAGGATCACGCGGCGCTTCCAGATCAGCGCAAGTTCTCGCACCTCATGCCCTCGTACCGCAGCCCGCTCTCGAACCTGCTCGGCCTGCGCTACATCGTTGCCGGCGCGCCCATCGAGAAGATCGACAAGCATCTGCTTCCCGATACGCTACCGCTTCGTCAGCGGACCAAGGATGCCTGGATCTACGAGAACCCCGAAGCCCTCCCGCGTGTCGTCTTCGCGACGCGCGCCCGATCCGTCCCCTTCGAGATCATGCTCGATGATGGAAGCTGGCCCGATGAGGACTACCGCACGACCGTCCTCATCGAAGGCGCACAACCGAGGCAGGAGCCACGGCGTCCGGGCACGGCCACACTCGCCTCCTATGCCAACACGCGCATCGAGATCGACGCCGACAGCCCTGATGGCGGCTATGTCGTCCTCAACGACGTCTCGCACCCCTGGTGGGTCGCCGAGATCGACGGCCGGCGTGTGCCCATCCTGCGCGCGAACGTGCTCTTCCGTGCCGTCGAAGTGCCGCCAGGGCGCCATCGCGTGACGTTCACCTTCCGCCCCCTCGCGGGCGCCATGAGCTCACTGCGGCGCCGCTGAGGACTGTCATGCCGCGACAGCTCTCGACGCCGACGCACCGCGCTGCCACATTGGCTGCACTCATATCGCGCGACATCACCCGCCGAGCCGGAAGCCGCCGCAGGAAAGCAACATGACACATCTCATCAACCGCACGTTCAATCACGACTACCCCACGGTCGCCGGCGGCAAGGGCGTTCGCCTGTTCGACACGAACGGCAAAAGCTACATCGATGCATCCGGCGGCGCCGCGGTCTCATCGATCGGGCACGGCAATAGAAAAGTCATCGACGCCATCAAGGAACAGGCCGAGCAGGCGGCCTACGCCCACACCTCGTTCTTCGTGTCGAAGCCTTCGGAAGACCTCGCCGACTGGCTCATCGCCCGCGCGCCGGAAGGCTTCGGCCGCGTTGCGTTCGTCTCCGGTGGCTCGGAGGCTGTCGAAGCCGCGATCAAGCTCGCTCGTCAGGTCCACATCGAGCGCGGCGAACCACAGCGCGTGCACTTCATCGCACGCGGGCAGTCATATCACGGCGGCACGCTCGGCATGATCGCGCTCGCCGGCCCGCGACCGACACGCCAGCTCGTCGAGCCCATGTTCGGCGATAGCTTGAGCATCAGCCACATCCCGCCCTGCTACGCCTATCGCCACAAGCGCGAGGACGAAAGCGAGACCGACTATGGCATGCGCGTCGCCCGCGCGCTCGAAGAGGAGATCCTGCGCGTCGGGCCCGAAAAGATCGCGGGCTTCGTCGCCGAGACGGTCAGCGGCTCATCCATCGGCTGCGCCACGCCGACGCCGGGCTACTTCAAGGAAATCCGCCGGATCTGCGACAAGTACGGCGTGCTCCTGATCGTAGACGAGGTCATGTCCGGCATGGGGCGGACCGGCTATCTCTTCGCCATCGAGGAGGATGGAGTCTCGCCGGACCTCATCGCAATCGCGAAGGGGCTCGGCGGCGGCTATCAGCCGATCGGCGCCGTGCTCATGCGCGATGAGCTTTACGCGCCGCTCGCCGAGGGCTCCGGCGCACTCAAGTGGACACACACCTACATGGCGCATCCAACGGCCTGCGCCGCCGCACTCGCCGTGCAGAAGGTCATCGAGGAGGAGGGCCTGCTCGCCAATTGTCGCGAGCGTGGCGCTGAGCTGAAGAAGCGCCTTCAGGAGCGCCTCGGCCAGCATCCGCACGTCGGCGACATCCGCGGTCGCGGTCTCTTCATCGGTATCGAGCTGGTCGCCGACCGTACGACCAAGGCGCCCTTCAAGCGGGCACTCAAACTTACCGAGACATACAAGAAGCAGGCCATGGCGAACGGCATGCTCTGCTACCCGACGGGCGGTAGCGCGGACAGCAACGAGGGTGATCACATCATGCTGGCGCCGCCACTGATCATTACGTCGGCGGAAGTCAACGAGATTGTCGATATCGTCGAGCGCACGCTCAACGAGACGCTCGCAAAGATCGAGAAATAGAGAGAACGGCTCATGAGCAAAGTGACCGCGGAGGAGCAGCGCATTCTCGACGAGGTCGAGCGCGGCTTCGACGATGAGGTGACCTTCCTGCAGGATCTCGTGCGCTGTCCGTCCGTGCGCGGCGCCGAGCACACCGTGCAGGACTATGTCTTCAACGCGCTCTCCAGGCGCGGCTATGACATGGATCGCTGGCGCGTCACCGAAGAGGACATCAAGGACCATCCCGGCTTCTCGCCGATCGCGGTCTCCTACGAGAACGCGTGGGTGGTCGTCGGCACGCATCGGCCGAAGTCCACGAAGGGCCGCTCGCTCATCATGAATGCGCACATCGATGTCGTGCCGCCCGGCCCGACGGATATGTGGACGCATCCGCCGTACGATCCCGTCATCCGCGATGGCTGGATGTACGGCCGCGGCGCGTGCGATATGAAGGCGGGCCTTGCCGCGAACATCTTCGCGCTCGATGCCATCAAGCGCGCCGGCTTCGAGCCTGCCGCGACCATCCACGTGCAGTCCGTACCCGAGGAGGAGAGCACCGGCAACGGCACACTCGCGACGTCCGTGCGCGGCTATCGCGCCGATGCCGCCATCTGCCCCGAGCCGACGCGCGGCCAGCTCACGCGCGCCAATGTCGGCGTCGTGTGGTTCTCGGTGCGCGTCTACGGCCGCCCCGCGCACGCGCGCGAGATGCAGGCGGGCTTGAACGCGATCGATGCGGCCTATCAGGTGATCGCCGCCCTGCGCGTGCTGGAAGAGCAGCTCAATGTCGAGGCGGCGCAGCACCCGCTCTTCAAGGATCTCGTCCACCCGATCAATCTCAATATCGGGCAGATCGAAGGCGGCGATTGGAACTCGACCGTGCCGGCCTCATGCACGGTTCACTGCCGGCTCTCCATGCTGCCGGGCGTCCCCGCCTCAGAATTGAAGCGGCGCATCGAGCAGACGATCAGCGACTTCTCGCGCCGGACACCCGGCAGCGGAAACACGCCGCCGGTCATCAAGTGGACGGGCTTCTCGTGCGAGGGATTCGTGCTGGAACCCGGCAGCGATGCCGAGAAGACGCTCGCTGCTGCACACGAGGCCATTCACGGCAGTCCCCTGCAAGAGCAAGTCATGCCGGCCTATCTCGATGCGCGCGTGACCATCCTCTACGACAAGATCCCGACGCTCGTGTACGGACCGGGGGGCCGCAACATCCACAGCATTGACGAAGCCGTGGAGCTCGCGACCATCAGGCAGGCGACGAAATCCATTGCGCTCTTCACGGCGCGCTGGTGCGGCCTCGCCCCGCTGAAGTCGTCTTGAGCGATCGCCTCTAGCTCAACCCGTTCCTCCCCCCAGCGCCGAAGGCGCGCCTTCGGCGCGACGTGGGGGAGGTTAGGAGGGGGGGGATTGCAGAACATCAGCGATAGGGATGCCCCCCACCCCTAACCCCTCCCCACAAGGGGGAGGGGAATGAGCGAGGCCGCTCGCATCCCACACGCCTACTTCCCCTTGAACTTCGGCGGGCGCTTCTCGGCGAAGGCGGCGCGGCCCTCGACCCAGTCCTCACTGCGGTTGATCGCATCGACCTGCGAGCGCGCGATACCGGCGATCTCGGTCGGCCCTTTGGGCAGCGTCTCGGCGGCGAAGCGCTTGAGCATCCGCGAGGGCATGGGCGCTGTCTCGGCGATGCGGCGCGCATAGTCCATGGCGGTCGGCATGAGCTGATCGATGGGCACGATCTTGTTGGCGTAACCAACCTCGTAGGCGCGCTTGGCATCGATGGTATCGCCGACGAGCAGCAGCTCCATGGCGATCTTGTGCGGAATGCGCGTCACGAGGTTGGAGATGAGCCCGCCGGAGAAGGCGATCTTCACCTCGGGGTACGAGAACTTCGCATTCTCGGCGACGATCATGAGATCGCACATGGTCGTCAGCACCATGCCGCCGCCGATGCACCAGCCCGCGACCGCGGCGATCACCGGCTTGTCGACCGGATAACCAATGCCCGGAATGCCGTGGTACAGATGGTGCGGCACGGCCTTCAGATCGGCGCCGGCGGAGAAGGCCTTGTCGCCCGCCCCCGTGAGCACCGCGACGCGCGCCGCGTCATCGGCCATGAACTGAACCCAGCGGTCGTGCAGGCCATCGACGATCTCGGCATCGAGCCTGTTCATGCGCTCCGGGCGATTGATCGTGATGATCGCAACCGCGCCTTCGCGCTCATAGGTGACCGCTGGGCTCTCACTCATGACTTTCTCCCTGCGCGAATGCCGCTCGTGGCCACGCCAGCAGCCTTGAATGCCGCGATCTCCTCGGCCGAATAGCCCGCCTCGCCAAGCACCGCGTCCGTATCCGCGCCCGGCATGACCGGGAAGCGCCTGATTTCGGCGCCGCCGTGCGCATAGCGGATACCGGATGCGATCAGCTCGACCTCGCCATAGGGCGAATCCACCTTCTGCAGGATCGTGCGCGAGTCGAGCTGCGGATGCTTCACCACCTCGGCGAGCGACCAGATGCGCGAGCACGGCACATTTGCCGCCGTCAGCCGCTCATCCCAGGTCGCCGCATCCGCCGTCGAGAACACTTCCTCGATGATCTGGCGCAGCGCGACCTCGTTCTCGATGCGCGAGGGCCAGTCGATGAAACGCGGATCGTTCGGCAGGTCGGGATGGCCGATCGCCTTGGCGAGCGCGATGAACTGCTTGTCGTTGTTGACCGCGAGCAGGAGGTGCCCGTCCTTGACCTTGAAGAGATCGGCCGTCGGCAAGCGGCTCTGCGCGCGATTCCCTGATGGCCCCTGCACATGCCCGCCGACCGTGTAGTCGACGACGAAGGACGACATGAAGGTCAGCGCCGAGTCGAGCATGGCCACATCGACGAGCTGGCCCTTGCCCGTGTGCGTGCGCTGGAAGAGCGCGCTCGCGACACCGAACGCGAGCGACATGCCGCCGATCGCATCGCACACCGCAAAGCCCGCGCGCGTCGGCCCGCTCTCCTGGGAGCCGGTGATCGACATCAAGCCGCTCATGGCCTGGATCTTGCCGTCATAGGCGCCGGTCGTGCGCTCGGGGCCCGTCTGGCCGAAGCCCGAGACCGCGGCGTAGATGATGCGCGGGTTGACCTTGGAGAGTGCCTCGTAGCCGATGCCGAGCTTGTCCATGACGCCGGGACGGAAGTTCTCCATCACGACGTCCGCCGTCTCGGCGAGCTTCTTCACGATCGCGATGGCCTCGGGCTTGGTGAGGTCGAGCGCGATGTTGCGCTTGTTGGCGTTGATCGCCATCCAGCCCGTGCCGAGACCGCGGTCGGACCATTCCTTGTTCGGCGGGCCATAGCGCATGTCGTCGCCGCCGGGCCGCTCGATCTTGATGACGTCGGCGCCGAGGAGCGCGAGCTGGTAGCTGCCGAAGGGTCCTGCAAACACCTGCGTGAAATCGAGGACGCGAACGCCTGTGAATGGCTGGCTCATTCGGCCGCCCCCTTGAGCTTCATGTCCTCGGCGAGCTTGGCCTTGGCGATCTGCTTCTGGCGATCGAACTCGGCCTTGCGGCGCGCGATCTCCTCGGCCGATAGGCGCTCGAGGTTCGAATAGTCGAGCTTCCAGTCGGGATTGTCGCTCCAGCGGATCGGGTTCTGCACGGTCGTGCGCGGACCGGGCGCGGACTCGAGAACGCGCAGCGCGTGCTCGAGCGTCCTGCGTTGCGAGTCCTTGTCCTTGGGCTTGCCGGCCGCATTACCGAGCGGGAAATCGCTGAAGGCGAGGCGCGGCACGCCGATGAACTCGACAATGTCCTTCGCGCAGGCCATCACGACCGTGGGGATGCCGGCCGTTTCGAGCGCGCGCGCGGCGAGGCTGATGCTCTGGTGGCAGACCGGGCAGTTCGCGCAGAGGATCGCGACGTCAGCCTTGTCGGCCAGTACGCGCCGCACCAGCTCGGGGCAGTCCACGTCGAGCGTCGTGCGGTGGCTGCGGTTGGTCGGAAGGCCGTGCACGTGCGGCGAGAGCCCGCCGATCAGCCCGCGCTTTGCCGCCTCGCGCAATGCCGGCAGCGGGAACCAAGTGCCCGAGTCCTCCTGCGTGGTGTGTGCGCGATCGATGCCGACGTGCGAGATGCGCGTGTCGTGATCCTTCGACGAATCCAGCGAATAGACGACGTAGAACTTGGCGGCCGAGTTGTACGGCGAGCCCGGGCCCTGATCGCCCTTGTCGGGCTGGTAGAGCGCGGCCGTCGTGATCAGCGTGACCTTGGACTGGCTGAGCGGCTTCTTGAGCGGCGCGAACGGGACATCGTCGTAGTGCGCCCACTTGTAAGGCGCGCCAAAGCCGAGGCCGACGTAGTAGTCGCGAATGCGCTTCCTGTAGGGAATGGGCTCGGAATGGTCGGGCGCGAAGCCGAAATCCTCGTCGGCAGGGACGCTCATGGGCGTTCTCCTCAGTGTTGGTGCTTTGAGGGCATTGTCGCCAGTTCGGGGGCGCGCGCAAGGCCACGCGCCACGGCGGCGCGCAACCCAGCCGTCCAACAATGCATTGCCGGGCTCGAAAGGGCCTTCAGCGGCCAGTCCACTTGGGCTTGCGCTTCTCGGCAAAGGCTTTGGGCCCCTCGATCGCATCCTCGCTGTTGCGATGCGCGACATAGGCCGGATACCGCATGTTCTTCATGCTCACTTCCATAATCGGGTTGTCGAGCGATCGCATGACCACCTGCTTCGTCGCCCGTATGCTCATCGGCGAGCACTCGAGGATCATGTCGGCCCAGCGGCGCGCTTCCTTCATGAGCTCGGCGTGCGGCACCACGGCCGTGACGAAGCCGAGCTCATAGCCCTCGGCGGCCGGAACGTGGCGCCCGGTGAGCATCATGCCCATGGCCTTCTTGAGCGGGATCTGCCGCGCGAGACGCTGCATGCCGCCCGCGCCTGCCGACAAGCCCACACGCGGCTCGGGCAGCGCGAAACGCGCCTTGTCCGAGGCAATGATGATGTCGCAGGCGAGCGCGATCTCGAAGCCGCCGCCCATGGCGACGCCGTTGACCGCGGCGATCAGCGGCTTGTCGAGGTCGTGGCGGTTCGTGAGGCCACCGAAGCCCGAAGTCGGGGAGGCCGGACGCGCACCGGACTTCGCGCGCAGCTCCGCGTGATACTTGAGGTCGTTGCCAGCGGAGAAGGCACGATCGCCGGCGCCGGTGACGATGCCGATCCACAGCTCCGGATCTTCCGCGAAGGCGTCGAAGATCGCCGACATCTCCTGGCTCACCATCGGATGCACGGCATTCATGACGTCGGGGCGATTGATCGTCACCGTCAGGATGCGGCCATCGACATCGACTTTGGTGAACTCGCCGTTCTTGAGTGCGCTCATGTGATTCTCCTAGACAGCAACCGGCTTGACGTTGGCGAGCACCCAGGCGGCGAGCCCGGTCAGGGCATGATCACCATGCACGGCGCCGCAGAGCTGCACGCCGACGGGCATTCCAGCGACGGCCATCAGCGGCAGCGTGATCGCCGGCATGCCGATCGCCGAGGTGAAGTAGTTGCACGCGGCATTGCCGGTCGTGCGCACCTCGTTGCCGCCGGGCGGGCCCGAATGCGGCGCGATGCCAGGGCACGAAAGCGCGATCACGGCATCCGCATCGACCATCAGCTCGGCATGGCGCTGGCGCATATCCTCGCGCCGCATGACGGCCGTGCGATAGGTCTCGAGCGTGTAGCCCTCGGCGCGGTTGAGGCGCTCGCCGAGGCTCGCCGACATCTGGCCAGGATAGCGCTCGGCGAAGTTCCGCCAGGACCAGCGCGCTTCCCAGCCGCATGTCACGGCCGTGCCTGCGCCCGCCGTCGAGATCGACTGCTCGTAGGCCTCGATCTTCGCCGAGGACTTGCGCGTGATGATCTCCACGCCCGCCTGCTTGAGGCTCGCGCAGATCTTCTCGAAGGCCTGATGCGTGGCTGCGTCGGCAACAGCCCAGCCTTCGGTCTCGACGGCAATGAGACGGCGCGGCTTGCGCGGCGCGGCCGGCGTTGGATCACCATAGAGCCCAGGCGAGCCCGGATCGCCGCCCGCATCGACGCCGATCTGCCAGGTGCAGGCCCACATGTCCTCGATCGAATTGGCGTGCGGCCCGACCGTCGACTGGCTGTAGCCTTGGCGCTCGCCGCGATTGAGCGCGCCCTGTGTCGGCTTCAGCGAAATGTTGCCGCAGTAGGCCGACGGGCGGATGATCGATCCGCCAACCTGCGTGCCGAGCGCGACGGGCACCATGTCCGCCGCGACGGCAGCCGCCGAGCCCGATGACGAGCCGCCCGGCGTACGCGCGGGATCCCACGGATTGGTCGTCGGGCCCGGATGAGACATGCCCATCTCGGTCGTCACGAGCTTGCCGAGGATGACCGCGCCTCCGCGGCGCAGCGCCTGCACGGAGGAGGAGTCCTCGTTCGTGACGCGGCCCTTCATGGCCGGCGTGCCCATCTCGGTGGGCATGTCCTTGGTGGCGATCAGGTCCTTCACGCCGATCGGACAGCCGTCCACCCCAGAGAGCGGCCGGCCTGCCTTGTAGCGCGCGCCTGCCTCGTCCGCAGCCGAACGCGCGCCATCGACATTCGTGCACACCCAGGCCTGCACGACGGGCTCGCGCGCGGCGATCGTCTCGAGGCAGCGCTCAAGATACTTGCGGGGCGTGTCACTGCCATCGGCGAAGGCGCGGACGCGGTCGGAGAACGTCAGCCGCCGCGCGGCGGGATCATAGGCAGGCGTGGACATGGAGTGCTCCTATTGGGAGAGCGCCTAGTGTGATGATCACCCTGGCGCTCAGACGTCGAAGAAGACCGTCTCGTTGGGCCCCTGCATATGAATGTCGAGGCGGTAGACGGCACCGGCGGATTTCTCATCCCTGACAGCGATCAGCGTGTTGCGGCGTTCGGTCGGCACACTTGCGAGCACGGGATCGCGGGCGTTCGCAGCGGCTTCGTCGGAGAAGTAGATGCGCGTGAAGGCGTGCAGCAGCAGGCCGCGCATGAAGACGACGACATTGATGTGCGGCGCCTGCGCGCCGTCGACCGAGCCCGGCTTGATCGTGTCGAAGATGAAGCGCGATTGCGGGTCCGTGCCCGTTCCCATGCGGCCGAAACCCCTGAAGCCGACATTGGAGCCGCGCGGATCGGCAGAGTGCGCGTAACGCCCCTCTCCATCGGCCTGCCAGATCTCGATCATGGCATCGGGCACGACCTCGCCCTTGCCGTCGAGCACGCGCCCCTCGATGCGGATGCGCTGGCCGGGCACATCGCCCTCGATGAGCGAGCCGCCGGCAATGCTCGTGAAGTCATAGCCGTACTGCTCGGGGGTCAGCGCGTAGGCGAAGAAGGGCCCGACCGTCTGCGATGGCGTCTGTCGTAGTTTGCTCATGCCATCCGCCTCATTCGACCGGTGTCTGGCGACGGCCGCGCAGCACGAAGTCGAACTCGTAGCCGAGCGCGAACGAGGGCTGCGTGTGCTCGAGCATGAAGCGCGAGATCAGCAACTCGCGGCAGTCGGCCGGCGTGCCCATGTAGATCGGGTCGAACGCGAGCAACGGATCGCCGGGGAAGTACATCTGCGTCACGAGGCGCGTCGAAAGGCTCGGGCCGAAGAGCGAGAAGTGGATGTGCGCCGGGCGCCACGCATTCTCGTGGTTGCCCCAGGGATAAGCGCCGGGCTTGATCGTGGTGAACTTGTAGCGGCCCTCGCTGTCGGTCACGCAGCGCCCACCCCCGAGGAAATTCGGATCGAGCGGCGCCGGGTGCTGATCCACGACGTGCACGTAGCGGCCAGCGGCATTGGCCTGCCAGATCTCGATCAGCATGTTCGGCTGCGGCCGACCGTTCTCGTCGAGCACGCGGCCCGTGACGACAATGCGTTCGCCGATCGGCTCGCCGCCCTTGATGGCATTGCGCGTGAGGTCCGCGTCGAGCTTGCCGAGGCTCTCATGACCGTAGACCGGCCCGGTGATTTCGGAGAGCGACTGGCGGATCGGGATGAGCGGCTTCGTCGGCGCGCGCAGCACCGTGGATTTGTAGTCCGGGTGGAGGTAAGGGGGCTGCGATGACCAGTCTCGCGGCGCGTAGGTCTCTGTCATCGGCCCTCTCCCATGTTGTTCCCCATCCCCTTGTTTTCCCGGAGCTTATCAGTAAGCAAGCGGCCGAAACAAGCCGGAGAGCCATGCTCAATAGGCCCCTCAGTAGGGGAGGCCGACATAGTTCTCGGCAAGGGCCGCCGCTGCGTGGCGTGACGTCGTCACGTAGTCGAGCTCGGTCGCCCGGAGCTTCTCGGCAAAGGGTGATGCATCGGGGAAGCGGTGGAGCAGCAAGGTCATCCACCAGGAAAAGCGCACGGCCTTCCAGACCCGGGCGAGCGCGCGCGGCGAATAGGCATCGAGGCCGGCCGCCGAACGCTCGCCGTAGAACTCGCGGAGTGCTTCGAAGAGATAATGGACGTCGCTCGCCGCGAGATTGAGGCCCTTGGCGCCCGTCGGCGGCACGATGTGCGCGGCGTCGCCGCACAGGAACAGGCGGCCGAAGCGCATGGGCTCGGCAACGAACGAGCGCAGCCCCGCGATCGACTTCTCGAATGAGGGGCCCGTCGTCACGGCATCGGCGGCATCCGCGGGCAGGCGCCGGCGCAGTTCGTCCCAGAAGCGCTGGTCAGACCAGTTCTCGACCTTCTCGTCGCCGTCGCATTGCACGTAGTAGCGGCTGCGCGTGGGCGAGCGCATGGAGCAGAGCGCGAAGCCGCGCGGGTGGCTCGCGTAGATCAGCTCATGACTGACGGGCGGCACCTCGGCCAGGAGACCGAGCCAGCCGAAGGGATAGGAGCGCTCGAAGGTCGAGATCGCGCCGGCGGGTACGGCGCGACGCGAGATGCCGTGATAGCCGTCGCAGCCCGCAATGAAATCGCAGTCCACGCGATGCGTGACGCCGCCGTGGACATACGTGACATAAGGCGTATCGGTGTCGAAGCCGTGCGGCATGACGTCAGCGGCTTCATAGACGGTCTCGGCGCCGACAGCCTCGCGGCCCGCCATCAGATCTGCCGTCAGCTCGGTCTGGCCATAGACGACGACGCGTTTGCCGCCGCTCAGCTCATGCAGATCAATGCGATGGCGCTGGCCATCGAAAGCAAACTCGATGCCGTCGTGCCGCAGACCTTGCGCATCGAGCCGGCCGGCGAGACCCGTCGCCCGCACGAGGCCGACCGTCCCCTCCTCCAGCACACCGGCCCGCACGCGCGAGAGCACGTGCTCCTTGCTGGACCGCTCTAGGATCAGCGCATCGATGCCAATGCGATGAAGGAGCTGGCCCAGAAGCAGGCCGGACGGCCCCGAGCCGATGATGACGACCTGCCTGCGCATAGTGGGCTTGCCTCCCGGCCCCGGTGATCTTTGTTGGACATCGTCAACCGGTTAACCTTTGGGCAGTCTAACTTAGAACGGGACGCGAGCCAGCCAGCAATTAGAAGGACATCTCAATCGTGAGAAACCTCATCACCGACATCGAGGGCCTGCGCGTCGGCAATGCCCATGATGCCAAGGTCGCGAGCGGCATCACGGCGATCGTCATCGACGTCGAGAACGTGGCATCGGGCGTCACGAGGGGCGGCGCGCCAGGAACCCGGGACACGACACTGCTCGATACGGAAATGAGCGCCGTCGGCGTCAATGCGGTGATCCTGTCCGGCGGATCGCTGTTCGGGCTCGATGCGGCCGGCGGCGCCGTGAACTGCCTGCGCGAGCAAGGGGCCGGCGTCCGCATTGGGCCGATCAACATCCCGATTGCGGTCCAGGCCACGACCTTCGACATGCTGAATGGCGGCAACAAGGATTGGGGCCGGATGCCGCCCTACTGGGAGCTCGGCTGGCAAGCGGCTGAACGCGCGACGGCCGGCGAATTCGCGCTCGGCACGGTCGGCGGCGGCTATGGCGCGACGACCGTCACGATGAAAGGCGGCCTCGGCTCGGCGAGCATGGTCACCGAGAGCGGCTTCACGGTCGCCGCCATCGTCATCGTGAATGCTGTCGGCTCGGCGACCATCGGCACGGGGCCGCATTTCTGGGCCGCATCCGTGGAAGTCGGCAAGGAATTCGGCGGCCTCGGAATGCCGGCCCATTTGTCCGCATCCGACCTCGCGCTGCGCATGAAGGGCGGCCGTCAGACGGCAACGACGATCGGTCTCGTCGCGACCGATGCAATCCTGACCAAGGCACAAGCCAAGCGCATGGCGATCATGGCCGATGACGGGCTGGCTCGCGCCGTTCGCCCCGCACACGCGCCCATGGACGGCGACACCGTCTTCGCCGTGGCAACGCAGAAGAAGGTGCTCACCGATCCCGTACCGGATCTGACCGAGATCGGCATGGCAGCCGGCGATTGCCTCGCGCGCGCCATTGCCCGCGGCGTCTACGAGGCAACGGCGCTACCCTTCCACGGCGCGCTGCCCGCGTGGCGCGACAAATTCGGGAAAGGTGCCTGAGCGCTCAGAAGCGCTCGGCGCGGTAGGGGTGCGGATCGGTGAAGGGCTTTTCGCCCGTCATCATCTCGGCGAGCAGACGGCCCGTCACCGGCCCGAGCGTGAAGCCGAGATGGTGGTGGCCGAAGTTCATCCAAAGGCCCTTTTTGCCCACCGCCTGACCGATGATCGGCAGCATGTCCGGCAGGCACGGGCGCCGCCCGAGCCAGGGCTCTGCCTCGACGCGCTCCGCGAGCGGGAAGGCGGCCCGCGCGAGCGGCTCGACGCGCTCGAGCTGCACCGGGTTCGGCGGCGCATCGCGCGTCGCGAACTCAGCGCCCGTCGTGATGCGGATACCCTTGCTCATCGGTGCCATGGCATAGCCGACGGTCGTGTCGATGACGGGCCGATTGAGCGTCGCATTGCCCTCGGGGCGGTAGTGCATGTGATAGCCGCGCTTCACGCCGAACGGCAGCTTGATCCCCTGCGCTTTCGTGACCATGTCAGACCACGGCCCCAGCGCGACGACGACATCCGGCGCCGAGATCCAGCCATCGCGCGTCGCGACCTTCCATCCCGCGCCATCGCGCGTCAGCGAGCGCGCCTCGCCCTCGACGAGCGCACCACCGCGCCGCACGAAGAGATCGCCATAAGCCTTTCCGAGCGCACTCGGGTCCGCGACGCTGCACGGATCGGGAAGCATGACGCCGCCGACATACACGGACTTCAGGTGCGGCTCGAGTTCCGCCAGCTCCGAGCGGCCGACCGCCTTCGCCACGACGCCATACTTCGCCTTGACCTGTGAATCCTCGCGGATGGCCTTCTCGAGGCCCTCCTCGGTACGATAGAGGCGCAGATAGCCCGTGCGCCGGAGCATACCGATGACGCCGGCCTCGTTCATGAGGTGCTCGTGCTCGTCGACGCAGCGCGTCACGATCGGCGCCATGGCGCGCGCGGTTGCGTGCATTCCCTCATCGGTCGACCAGCGCCAGTACCTGAACATCCACGGCGCGATGCTCGGCAGCGACGACCACTGGAAAGCCGCCTCCGTCGACTGGTTGCGTGCATGGCGCAGAATGGTCGCCCACTCGCGCGGAAAGAGGTACGGCACGATACCTTCGCGCTGGATGATGCCGGCGTTGCCGTAGGAAGTCTCCTCGGCGACACCCCGGCGGTCGACCAGGGCCACCGAGCGGCCGCGTTCCTGCAAATGCAGCGCGGTGGACACGCCGACCATGCCGGCGCCAAGGACGATCACATCGTTGCTCATGAGAGGAGGGTCCGGTTCAGGTGATGCTATGGAGCTTCGTGCGGATGGGTTTCGATCTTCAGTCGTTTCGCTCCCGGATTCGTCTCTACCGGACGCCTTTCCGCTGTGCCTGCAGATGGCAGACTGCCTAGTATCCCGATTCCGAAGTTCGCCCCACCTCGATACTGGCGCCCCGAGCGAACTTCGGCATCAAAAGGGACACTAGAATCATAGTCTTGCTAGTGTGATTCAGATCGAGAAATTCGCTCGGTACCGTGCCGCCTAGTATGGCGAATTTCTCGATCATCACACTACCCTTCCAGCTTCCAATTGTATGCCCCGAATGGCAATAGTCCTTTGGCGCCGGCCCGTCATGCGCATAGACATGCGGCGATTGGCCGGATCGGGCCCGCTCCGAGGCAGCTCAGTTGATCGAAATCAAAGAAAGTACGTCATGACCGCGGACAGCAACCTCAGGATCGACGGCAAGCGGCTGTGGGACAGCCTCATGGACATGGCCAAGATCGGCGCGACGCCCAAAGGCGGCGTCAATCGATTGACCCTGACCGATCTCGACCGCCAGTCGCGCGATCTCTTCGGGGACTGGTGCCGCAAGGCAGGATGCTCGATCTCGATCGACCACATGGGCTCGATGTTCGCGCGGCGTGCAGGCGCGGACGACAGCCTGCCGCCGGTCCTGATCGGCAGCCATCTCGATACGCAGCCGACGGGCGGCAAGTTCGATGGCGCGCTCGGCGTGATGGCCGCGCTCGAGGTTGTGCGCTCGCTGAACGATCTCGACATCAAGACGCGCCACCCGATCGAGATCTGCATGTGGACGAACGAAGAGGGCTCGCGCTTTGCGCCGGCCATGATTGCCTCGGGCGTCTTCGCGGGCGTGATCCCGCTCGATGAGGCTCTGGCGACGCGCGATCCCGAGGGCAAAGTCTTCGGCGAGGAGCTGGACCGGATCGGCTATTCAGGCCCCGAGAAGGTCGGCGGCCGTCCGATCCACGCACTCTTCGAGCTGCACATCGAACAGGGCCCGATCCTCGAGGAAGAAGGCATCGAGATCGGCATCGTCACGGCGGCCAACGGCCAGAAGTGGTACGAGATCACGCTGACGGGCGTCGAGAGCCATGCCGGCCCGACGCCGATGAACCGGCGCAAGGACGCGCTACTCGGCGCCTCGCGCACCGTCGAGCTCGTGAACAAGATCGGTCACGATCACGATCCCAGCGCCTGCGCCACGTGCGGCATGGTCGAGGTCTATCCGAACTCGCGCAACGTCATTCCCGGCCGCGTTTTCGTCACGGTCGACTTCCGCCATCCCGATGGCGAGAAGCTCATCTCCATGGACAAGGCGCTGCGCAAAGGCCTCGAGGAGATCGCCGCGCGCACGGGCGTCACGGCTGAGATCAAGATGGTCGCTGATTTCCCGCCGCAGCCCTTCGAGGCGAGCTGCGTCACGGCCGTGCGCAATGCCGCGTCCAAGCTCGGCTACACGACCCGCGACATCACCTCAGGCGCCGGCCATGACGCCGTCTACGTCGCGCGCGTTGCCCCGGCAGCGATGATCTTCACGCCCTGCATTGGCGGCATCAGCCACAACGAGGCCGAGGACATGACGCCCGAATGGGCCGCCGCCGGCACCGACGTACTGCTGCACGCCGTGCTCGAAAAGGCCGAGGTCGTGAGCGGGAAGGCTTGAGGCGATTGCGTCACCGCACGACGCTCAAATCCCCTCCCCCTTGTGGGGAGGGGTTAGGGGTGGGGGGAACCCCTACCGCTAGTGCTCTGCAATCCCCCCCTCCTAACCTCCCCCACCAGGGGGGAGGAACTAGGTTGGCATTTGGCACGCGCCCGCATCACTGCCTTGGCGGCTGCGCGTTTGCGGCACGCGGCGGGCCGCCCGTCGCTGGAGGCGTTCCGCTTCCCGGCATGCTCCAGAGCGTGTTGGCGCCAGCGTCGCCGCCCATGAATGTCGTCGGGAAATTGCCGCCCCACTTCTCGACCTTGCGGTACTCGACAACGAGCGGGTTCTGAGCGAGCGCCTCACCCATGATGCGGATCGCCTGGGCCTGCGCCTCGCCCTGCACCTTGATCTCATAGGCGCGGCCATCGGCGCGCGCCTTGTCGGCATCGCGCTGTGCTTCAGCGCTCTGCGTCACCTGTGTCGAGGTCAGGCGCTGGCGCTCGAGCACGAACTTCTCCGTCTCGGCTTGCTCGCGCGCGACCTGCTTGTCGCGGATCGCCTTCGTGTACTCGGGCGGGAAGCCGATGTTGACGACGGAGAAGCCGGTGATCTCGACATCATCGGGCATGCGCTTGGCGAAAGTCTCCATGGACCGGTCCCGATACTCGGTGCGCTTGCGCAGCAGGTCGTTGACGGTGTAGGCGCTCGTCACGCCCTTCACCGTATCGTTCAGGCGCGGAAGGATGATCCGCTTCTCGAACTGATCGAGGCTGCCGAACTGGATGTAGAGCTCCTTGACCTTCTCGCGCTTCACGAGCCAGTTGACGGTCACCTGAATGGGAATCTCGAGCGGGTCCTGGGAAGCCGCTTCGAGGGTCATATTGAAGGCGCGCTCACGCACTTCCATTTCCTCGACGGTATCGGCCCAGGGCAGCTTGATGTGCAATCCCGGATCGGCGACGTCGATCACGTTGCCGAAGCGCTTCACGACACCGACATGGCCGGCGTCGATCCGGTAGATGCCGAGCCAGATGGTGATGAGCGCCAGAGCAGCGATGACTGCGAGGCCGAAGCTCCCGAGCTTCAGGCTCGGCAGGCCCGAACGGCCGGAGCCGCCTGGACCCTGTGTCGTAGGCGTAGACGTTCGCATAATGATTGCTCCTGCAAGCTGGCCCCGGCGCGCGGAATTACCTCCCTAGTCTGGCGGGAGGTCGCGCCCGATTTGCGGCCGCAGCCGGCCACGCCGCCCGCCGAGGCGGGAGCGCAGAGCCTGCTGCGAATCACTTTTTGCTTTACTGGAGCGAGGTTAGTGGCGGCTGGTTAACTCATCGTCGCGAGCTGCACGGCGAGGCCGCAGGCGGCCTCGTACTCCTTGAGATCGATCCACTCGTCGACCGTGTGCGGCTCGTTCTGCCCGGCGCCGAACGTGACCGTCGGGATGCCGTGGCGGACCAGCCAGTTCGCATCGAGACCGCCATTGGCAACCCGGATCTCCGGCTTGATGCCCTGTGCCGTCACTGCCTCGATCGCGCGCTGCACGACCGGCGCGTTGTCCTTCATGCGGAACGGATAGTAGTCGGTGTGCGAGACGAACTTCGCCTTGCCGGACTGGCCCTGCACGTTCGTGACGCCGGCTGCCGCCTTGGCGAAAGCCGCCTTGTAGGCCGCCGTGATCTCCTTGTGGAACTTGGCGTCGTGGCTGCGGCTTTCGCCGCGTACCTTGACGTAGTCCGTCACGACGTTGGTTGCATCACCGGCCGAGCCGCCGTTGGGACCGGCAACGACGCCGATGTTGCTCGTGCCGACCTTGTCGCCGTGCACGACCTTGCCGAACCAGCCGCCACGCCGCACGTCGGAAAGCGCTTCGGCGAGGATCAGCGTCGAGCTGATGCCGCGCTCCGGCGCGCCGCCCGCATGAGCTGCGCGGCCGCTGATCTCCACCTCCCAGCGGTCGGCACCGACGGCGCCGACGGTCACGTAGGAGGCCGAGCGACCATCGTAGTTGAAGCCGATGCGTACGCCGCCGAGATCCTTCGGATCGACGAAGCGCGCGCCCCAGAGCCCGCTCTCCTCGCGGACGGTGAAGAGCAGCGTCAGCGGCGGATGATCGAGCTTCTGCGCGGCAAGCTCGGCCGCGAGCGTGACGAGCACGCCACAGCCCGTGCGGTTGTCGCCGCCGAGCGCGGTGCGCACGGTGTTGACGACCTTGCGGCCCTGGATCTTCGGCTTGGCGCCGGCACAGAGCGGCACGGTGTCCATGTGCGTCATGAACAGAATGCGCGGGTGATTGCCGAGACGCCCGCGGCCCGGCAGATCGACGATCAGATTGCCGATCTCGCAGGGTACGGGAATGCGCTTGTGCGCATCGTCGAAGCGAATGGCGCGCGCCGGCACACCCACTTCCTTGAGCGCAGCGACCAGCTCCTTGCCGATCGCCGCCTCACGCCCGGTCACACCTTCTACGGCCAGAAACCGCATGAGACGGTTCACAGCCTGTGCATTGTCGACCTTTTGCATGGGTCTTCTTGTGCCCCTCAGGATGCTTTCTTGCGATTTTTCTCGAGCCAGCCGTTGACGAGGGCGACGGTCTGGTCGACCTCGGGGTTCGAGCGTCCCTTCGACGCCGCGATGCCCTGCACGAGCAGGTCGACGCGCTCGATGTTCGGCGCACCTGCCGCGAGGGCACGCGCCGCCGATGACGGCGTCAAGAGAGACTGCGCCGCATTCGCATACTTCTCGAAGGGCACGAGATCGGCCTTGTCGGCGCCGAGCGAGACGCAGAGATCGACGACCCACTCGTAGACTGCCTTGCTCGCTGCCGGATCGGAATGCACGGCCTCCTTGATGGGTCGCACGGTATCCTTCTGCACGCAGCGGTAGTTGCCGGCGAGCAGCATGGCCCATTTTGCAAGCGGCACGAAAACCGAGTCGTGCACCTTGAGCTTCACCGGGATCTCGATCTTCTCACCGCCGAGGTCGAAGCGCGCGGCCTCGATATCCTTCTCCATCTGCTGGAGGATGGCCGTGTGCTCCGGGTTCTCGAAGCGCGCCGACTTGAAGTTGGTCGGCAGACGCACCTGGAGGACGTTGACCGGCTCCTCGGGCGGACGGAAGGCCTGCGGATCGGGGCTGCAGAGCGTCATGAGCTTGGGATCGAAGGCGTCCCACACCGTCGCGTCCGTGAAGCAGTGGCGTAGCTTGCTGACGTCGAGGCCCGGGATGCGGGCGAGGTACGGCAGCGGCGGCATGTTCATGATCGACATGCACGGCCGGCCCGACTTGGCGACCAGTTGCAGCAGCTCCCGGGCGCCCGGCGTGCGGTACTGCGGCTCCTGCATGGCGAGCGCGATCAGGTCGAACTCCTTGGGATCGACGTCCGCCGGCCCGGCCGCGCTCAACTTGCCCGGGAGCTTGCGGCTGTTGATTTGGACCAGCCCTTCGCGCCCGCGCACCGGGATCTTCACCAGCGCGCCCTCGGCGTTGATCTTCTCAACCTCTGCCGGGAGGCACACCAGAACCGTATCGTGGCCCGCCATCGCGAGCTTCGTACCGAGCAGCGACCCGTAGGACGCACCCATGACCAACGTCTTGTATTTCTTTGCCATTGCAGCCCCTTCCCGGTCGCTCCCTGACTTTTCGTTCGCCCGCACGGCATACCGTGCGTGGTTCCGCTCGAATGCGATAAAGCATTAGTGCCGGTCTGCCACACGTGCAACGGCACTGTTGCGACAGCGCCTCGGCCCGGAAGTCGTACCGAAGCCAACGAACTTGCGGCCGAAATCGGGCGCATCGGCCCTCGAGGCCACAGTTTGGTAACACTTTGCCGGCAAGACTTTATTCACCATACGGCCGCGGGCACGCGGCCGCCAGAGGGATTGCACACTCCTACGGGCGAGCCATGCTTATGACGACTTTGCTGCGACTGCAGGCGGGCGCGCTGGCGCTCGGCTTGGGCTTAGGTTTGGGGCTTACCTCGGCCAAGGCCCAGATCGTTGCGCTCGATCAGGATGGGGCGCCGATTGTCCACGCCGTCCCGGCTGGCGAGCGCGATGCGGCGCTGCCGGGTGCCTCGCTGCCCCAGTTGCGGCTCGCCCAGGCAGGCGGCTACGTCGAGCGCGAATCGCTCGATCCTCCGCCCTACCGGCCGCCCTACGAGACGGGGCGCCAGGTCCCTTCGTACGGCTCGCCGCGGGGCGATGCCTACAGTCCTCCGCCGGCCCCGCGTCCTGAGCCCTACTATCAGGCCCCTCCGCCTGCGGCACCGCCCTACCGGGAAGCGGCCCCCTATCGCGGTGATGGCTACGCACCGCCGCCGCCCCGCGGCGAGGCCTATCCGCCGCCGCCACCTCCGGGATATCACGACGAGGATCCGCGCGACGGCACCTATTCGATGCACGAGATCACGCGGGCGGGGCACGGTTTCTTCGGTGCCGTCAGCCAGGGGCTCGCCAGCGTCATCGAATACGCTTTCCGCAAGCAGGGCCGCCCGAACGGCTACATCCTCGGTGAGGACATGGGCGGGGCCTTCGTCGCCGGCCTCCGCTATGGTCGCGGCACGCTCTACACGCGCGACGCCGGCCAGCACCCGGTTTACTGGCAGGGCCCATCCATCGGCTATGACGCGGGTGGCGACGGCTCGAAGACCATGATCCTCGTCTACCGGATGCGCGACCCCCACGACATCTACCGGCGGTTCGCCGGTGTCGAGGGCTCCGCGTATGTCGTCGGCGGCGTCGGCATCAACTTCCAGACGAACGACGACATGGTCATGGCGCCGATCCGCTCCGGGATTGGCCTTCGCATGGGTGCCAATATCGGCTATTTGAAGTATACACGTCGCCCGACCTGGAACCCCTTCTGAGGCGGTGCAGGGTGCCGGCAGCCATGCCGGCCCGCAAGCCCATCGGACGGGCGTGGTAGGACCGCGTGGCATCGATGTCTCCTGGAGGCATCGGCGTTGCCGTTCGAACCGCCCTGACCGGGGAGGCTTTTTGGGGGAGACCCCTGGGAGCCCGGCTCTGCCGTCCGGGCGAGCAGTGGGAGCAACCCGGGGATTTCGGGGCCGAGGATTTCGGGCTTGATCACGATCCAATCAGTGATGTTCGTGGTGCTCGGCTTTCTCGCCGCGAGCCTGCTTTGGCTGCTGGCCGCACCGGGCTTCTGGGCGCGCGCCGTGCGCTTGACGAGCGAGCGGCTGCGCGAATCCATGCCGCTCACCGAGGCCGAGATCCGGGCCGACAAGGATCGGATGCGCGCCGAGTACGCGCTGAAGATCCATCACCAGCAAGTCGAGCTCGACGAGGTCAAGCTGGCTGCCGCCCGCCAGCTCATCGAGCTCAATCGCCGCGATGCGCGCATCAATGGCCTCGAGGCCGATGTCGAGGCGCTCAAGGCTTCGCTCGAAGGCGCCTTCAATGCCCGCAGCGTCCTCGAGCAGACCATTGCCGACCGCCTGCCGCGCCTCGGCGAGCGTCTTGATGAGGCCAAGCAGCACCTCTCCGGCCGCGACGACGAGATCGCCGGCCTGACCCGCGCCGCCGAGCGGCAGGCACGGGCCCTCCAGGAAGCCGGCGCGATCAATGAGCAACTGAAGCGCGAGGTCCAGCGGCTCACGACTGCGCTCGAAACGGCGGGCGCAAAGGCAGGCGCCGGCGCCGCGGATACGGGCGCCGATGCCGTCGTCGCCATGCGCGCCGAGCTCGATGCGCTGCGCACGCGCTCGCGCGAGCAAAGCGCGCTGATCGACCGCCTGCAGAAGGCCATTGCCGAAACGGCCGACGCCGCACCCCGCGCCCAGGGCCTCAACGGCAGCAAGCCCATTCCTCTTCGCCCCGACGCGGCCGCGAAGTCCGCGGACGAAGACGAAAAGAGGCTTCGCGAGGCCCGTGCCCTCACCGCATCCCAGGAGCAGGAGATTGCGCGCCTCAAGGCGGCCGTCGCGATCCACGAAAAAGCGAGCCTGTCCAGCGGCGACAGCCGCATTGCACTCAAGGCAAGCCTCGGGGCGCTCGAGGAAAAGGCTAGCCAGCAGGAATCGACCATCAAGGCGCTGAAGAGCGAGATCGCGGGCCTGCAGGAGCAGCTCACGCAGCAGGCTGCGGAGCACGCCGCAGCCGTCAGTCGCCTCGGTGGCGGGACGCAGCCCCTCTCCGATACTTCTGCCGTCGGCGCCCCCCGCGAGCGCCGTGCCATTCCCCGCCTGACACTTGCAGAGCGCGTTGCCCAATCGCGGCGCGATGCCGAGGACGAGGAGCAGGCAGGCCCGCCGAAAGACGCCGAGCCCAAAGCCGCTCCCGCGGCCGAGAGCCCGTCACCGGCAAAGGCGGAGGGGCCTTCCGCAGCCGCCAATGAGGGCACCAACGGCACCCCGGCCGGAGAGGCAAAGGGGGCCGAGCCGGATCGCCGCGCCTCGCGCATAAAATCCCGACTGCTCGACCGGATCTCGGATCTCTCGAAAGCCTAGGAGAGCTTTTTTCGCGTCCGGGCAAACATTTGCCGCAGAGTCCGAGGACGATAAGCTACGACTAATGTGATGATCGAGAAATTCGTCGGATCTCGCGGCGCGGTATGGAGCGAATTTCTCGATCTGAATCACACTAGCCATATAATGTTTCTAGTGTCCCGCGTGGCCCTCTACCCAGGTCAATTTAATGAGCACTCGACAGCGCGCCACGCTCGATACGACAGCGGAACCCGCTGCCGGTGCCCGGCTGCTTCTCGCGCGAACGAGCGAGGATGCCACTGTGCCGCCCGAGGATATTGCCGCCCTACGCCTGCACGAGCTCGCGGCCCGTCTCTCCGGTGCCCTCCTGCCGCCGCCTGGCGCCGACGACAAGATCTCGCTCAAAGAGACAGACACGGAATTCAAGCCTGTTTCGCTCGCTGACATAATCGCCCTCGGCCGCAAGCAAACGCCGGACACGCCGGACGATTCGCTCGCCCCCACGAGCAGTGATGCAGCCACGGCTGCGCCGCTCGTTGCGCTTGTGAGCGCGCCGTCGATCGAGGCTGCTGAGGCTGCCAACGCTGGCGATCCCGCTGAGCCGATCGATGTCGCCACGCTGCCCGCCGCGACACCATCGGAACCGCTGCGCCTTGCTGGCGAAGCGCCGACCGTACTGTTCAAGTCCGAAGGCGCCGCCGAGGCTTCACAGTTCGCCGACCAAACGCTATCGCGCCCGGAAATCGAGGACGAGACACCGACTGCCGCGCCAATGGCCGGCGACCAGCCGCTGATGCTCGCCGATCAATCGGCACCCGATATTCGCCTCGTCGACCTCATCCGGCGCCAGCAGACCTTGCTCGATCAGCTCAACCGCTTCCCGCCGGCGTACGATACGCTTGAGAAGACTGCGGATCCGGTCCCTGCGCCCGCCGAGGCCCAGCCCCCCTCGGTCATCGAGCAGCTCGCGCCGCCGCCACCTGCCGTCATCGACGTGCCGGCGATCGAGGCCGAGCGCGAGGCGCCGCCACCGCTCCCGCCCGCAGAAAAGATCGCGCTGCCGCCACCCTCGCTGAAGGTACAAGCCCGGCGCGAGCGCGATGACGCGGCCGCCGAGCCGGTGCTTCCCGAGCACTCGCCGATGATCATACAGCGCGCCCGCGCCGAGCGGAGCGGCCGCCGCATGGGGCCTGCAGTGGCCGCGCCGCCGAGCACACTCCCGGCATTTCTCGTCGGGCTCGCCGTCGCAGTCGTGATTGCCGGCGTCCTCTTCGTCGTCCTCTGAAATCAACGCTTCCGACGGGCTTGCGTGCCGGACGATCCGCCGCACGACGCTTCGCCGCGCCTCCAGCCGTCGTCTGCACCGGCCGAATTGTGTAATGAGGTCGTATGCCTCCTATTGCCTCAAGTCAGGAACTTGCCGTGCCGGACGGATCTGGACGAACGCTCGCGGACCCCATGCAAGGCGTGCGCTGGTGGCTTTATGGCGTTGCTGCGCTCGTTTTCGCGCTGATCGTTGTCGGGGGCGCCACGCGGCTCACCGATTCCGGCCTCTCGATCACCGAGTGGCGGCCGATCATGGGCATCCTCCCGCCGCTGAATGAAGCCGAATGGCAGGAAGCCCTCGCGAAGTACCGGCTGATCCCGGAGTACAAGCTCGTCAACAAGGGCATGAGCCTCGAGGCCTTCAAGTTCATCTTCTGGTGGGAGTGGGGCCACCGTTTCCTCGCCCGCATGGTCGGCTTCGCCTTCGCGATCCCCTTCGTCTACTTCCTGGTCCGCGGCCGTCTCAACGCGCCCCTCGCATGGAAGCTCGCCGGCATTCTCGCGCTCGGCGGCCTGCAGGGCGCCATCGGCTGGTTCATGGTGAGCTCGGGCCTCGTCGATCGCATCGACGTCAGCCACTACCGTCTGGCCCTTCACCTCACGGTCGCCTTCGTGATCTTCGCCCTGCTGCTATGGACGGCATGGAGCCTGTTACCGCGCGCCGAGCAGCATGTGGCCCGCCCCGCGGCGCCGCGCTACCGGCGCATGGCCGGTTTCATCGTCGCGCTGATCTTCCTTCAGCTCGTGCTGGGCGCACTCGTCGCCGGCTTCAAGGCCGGCCTCACGCACAACACCTGGCCGCTCATGGATGGGCAGCTCATACCCGACGGCCTCTGGCTGATGTCGCCGTGGTTTTTGAATGTCTTCGAGAATGCCACGACCATACAGTTCAATCACCGCATGATCGCCTATGTCATCGTCGCTTTGGTGCTTTGGCACGCGGCGTCCATGGCACGCGCGGATGACGGGCGGCTCGCGCCTTCAGCCTTCGCGCTCGCGATCGCCGTATTGGGACAGGCTGCTCTTGGCATCTGGACGCTGCTTGCGCAGGTGCCTCTGAGCCTCGGCCTTGCGCATCAAGGCTTGGCGGCGATCGTTACCGCCGTTGCGCTCTGGCATCTTTTCCTTGTGACGCGACGGGGCACCGTCGCGTGACCCGATAAAGTCGGGCAGCGAAGCACCTCTTTCCAGCAGCCGGCGGGAAACAAAAAACCGGAAGAAACCGTCCGACACCGCAGTGGGGAGGGAGGTGTGTGGCGATGCGGCGCCGGACAGTTCCTTCGGGCAGTGACCCATCGACGAGCCGCGCACGCTCTGCAGGCTTAAGTACGCGTACTCGCTGTAGAGGCCACCTGCCGATGCAATGTTCCGACGAGCGGGGTTGTCGGTTTCCATCGGCTCGCTCCGCCAGCCTCTGTCGAGGCATCGGCGTGAGATCGAAATTCGTTGGCGACGGCCCGTTCTGCTGCAACGCGAGACTATAAATGCAGCACCGGAGCCGCCGCTCGTTCCTCGAGAGTGCTTCTCACTCGATCCCCGGTCTCCGCACGATCCCGGGAAAGAGCGTTCCGCTGCGCTCCTGAAGAGGCTTCATGAAGCCTCCCAAATGCGACAGCACGCCGACGAATCGACGGCGTTCAAGCGACCGCCACTCAAGTCTCGACTCAAGGGCGCAATAAACGTCGCGCGAGCAGAAGAGCTTAGTTCTGGTGGCTGACCACGACCACGGATGCCGGCTTCACCTCATCGAGGCGCATCTCGGCAAAGGCCAGATCCTGCCGGCCGATCCGGGCTTCCTCGAGCAGCGGCATCTGCTCGATGCAGGGAACCGAGGTGGTCATGCCCGTCGCGCGGTTGAGCGCGAGCGTCGTGCAGTTCGGCAGCATGGCGGTCGGCGCTTCGTTCACGACGACACTCGCCTGCGGCTCAGGCCCCTTGAGAACGACGTCGCTGAGGAAGCCCCAGAAGCCGATGACGTGCCAGAACATCGCCCCGATCAGGAAGCCGGCGAAGCCCCACACGAGCGGCGCAGCCCGCCTCCCGAAAAACCCGCCTCTGCCGATCTCACGCACGAGATCGTCGAGGCGATGGCGCGACTGCGGGGCCGGAGCCGATGCAGCCGTCTCGATGTGAGCATCTCCGCGCACCTATGCGCTCCCAAATCAGCTTTCTGCCGAGGGATTTATGATTGGCCATGCGCGATTGAGTCGACAAGGCCGCGGACGCCTCGCTCGACGACGGATCGACAAGTTATCCACAGGGCGCAGCATGGCGCTCACGGGCGGAAACGCCCCGAGCCCGTGCGCCCTATGGCTCAGATGCGCCGGCCGCTGCTCGAAGGCGCCGGCATGCCACGGGCCGGCGGCACGTGCATGTTCGAGGCGCGGCACAACCGGTCCTGCTCCTCGTTGCGCCCGCAGCGCGTCGGCCCGCCGTCACGGTTGAAGCAGATGCGGACCTCGCGCAAGCGATTGCCCGGGCCGCCGCAGGCAACGGCAAGCATGTCCGGCCGCAGCGTCGGGTTTGCCTCGACGAACGCGCGCACGACGGCATCCGGAGAGACTGTGAAGTCATTGTTCGGCAAAACGAAGCGCTGCGGGATCGTCACCGAATTGTAGAGGCGGCGCGCGAGGCCGTAGTAGCCCTCGGGCGTCAGCCCCGAGCAGGTCCCGTGCTTGCGGTATTCATGAATGACAAGACGCGAGCTCGGCATGATGTCGAGCATGCTGTCGACGAGCGGCTGCGGCACGAACGGACGCTGGCGCGTCGGGCAGTTCTCCGGCCATCCGCGCTCATGCTGCGGCCAAAGCCCGTGCAGGACGAAGGCATAGGGGCGGCCGCCGCGGCGATGACACTGCGGCTCGTAGCGATCGCGCGGAAGCGACGCGCAGAAGGTCGGGCTCCAGGAGAGGACGAGGGCGTAATAGTCGAAGCGCCCCGGCACGTTGCGCTCCTGGTCGCGCCGCTCGTAGGGAGCGCGGCCACCAGGACCGGTGCCATACTGCGCCGCTGCGGGCCCAGGAGCGAACAACGCCGCAGCCAGCGCCAGCAGAGCAATGCGTCTCAAGATCATGGGCCGTTCCCTCATGCGAAGCGCCATTTCAGCGGGCGTGCACTATATCTCCCGCACCAAGGGACGCCAATTGGATCGCGCTAGAGCAGCGGACTTGAAATTCGCCTCACCTCGAGGCGGGCAGGGAGCGAATTTCAAGTCCAAAGTTGCTTCAGAGCCATTGAGTCCAAAGCGTCTTTAGACCTCGAATGCGACTTCGAGCGCGGCCCCAACCGCAGGTCGTATTCGAGGTCCGACGCCTTAGCATGATCGGAGAGCTATTTCGCCGCGGCGAGCCGGTCGAGCATTCGGCGTACGGCCACGATCTGCGGGCCCTTGCGGGTGAGGTAGTCCGTGCCCGTGTAGCCCCACCAGTCCCAGCAGCCATAGGGATTGGCCGTGCTGGCTTCCGCCTGCGGCATGAGCACGATCAGGCGGTTCGGCCCGGCCCAGCGGCCATACCCGCTGTCCTCGATGAAAGTGTCACCCACGATCGCGCGTGACTGGCGGCAGCCGTGGTAGGCGATGTGAATGCGGCAGCCGGCTTCCGTCCGGCAACGCTCGGGCACGAGCACGACACCCTCGCGCGCGAGGCCGTGATCGATGAGATCCTTCGCGAAGGCGTGCTGGTCGAAGACGAGCCGCTCGACCTTGGCTGCTGCATCGGGCTTTGCGAGCGACCCGAGCAAGAAGCTAAGCAGATCGCCGGCCTGATCGTAGCCGCAGTCGTTGATGTAGGGCTGTGCCGTCGTGCTGCAGGCGACGCCCTTGGCCTCGGCAATGAATCCGTGCCCCGCAGGCATATCGGCGACGCGCTTGATGTGATCGGCCGGCACGCCGATCCGCTCGTAGAAGCGAAGCGCCGCGACCCCGATCTCCGGCAGGACGGTCTCGTCCTTGGTGCCGGAGAAGAGATAGATGCGGTCTCCGATCATCGTGTCGAGCGGATCTATGCGCCCTTCGCTCGCAAAGCCACGCGCCTGCTCGGCGAGTTGCTGCGGGTTCGGCACACCCCAGGCGGCAAGATCATTCCCCATGCAGCCATTGATCGCCCGCGAGGCATTGATGAGGGCCGAGCCCGGCCCGAAGATCCCGCGCGTGTAGACGCTCTGCGCACAGCCATAGGGTCCGCCGGCGATGAGTGCCGCGCCCGTGACGATGCGACTGTGCGCGAGATGGAACTGGCCGGCCATGTAGGCGCCCGATGACACGCCCGACACCGTCGTGCCATCGAGCCGCGCCGCCAGCGCCGGCAACCCCGGCACCTCCGGCCGGCAGGCCGCCATCATGCCGAGCGCAAGCAACACGACGCCGACCACAGTGCCGAGCCTGCGGACATAAGGCCGAATGGACCACAAGGTCATCCTGACGCCTCCTTGGCCTCCCGCATCGACGCCCGCTCGACACCAAACTTGCCGGCATACGCGCGACGGCCAGAATTCGGATCCCTCAACCTTCCCTATCACAGCCAGCACGCCCGCCAAGCATCTCGCGTGCTTTGCGCGGCGCCTCGCCGACGAGGAATACTACCGCGCGCGTTTCGAGATCGGATAGGCTCATGGGCAACGCCGACCTGCCAGAGCAGGATCGTTTCGGATTGAATCGTTTTGTCCAAATGAGGCGCCTCGGCCGAAACGTGAATCCTGCTCTATCTCTTATGTTTAAAGTGCGATCGGGAATATTGCAGTCATGCGTTCGCCAGGACCTTCCACGCCGCTCGTCGCCATCGACGCCGTCGCCATCGACACGGAGACGACAGGCCTCGACATCAGGACGGCGCGGCTGATCCAGTTCGGCGCCGTCCGCATCCATGGTGGTGCCGTACTGCACCGCGAGCACATGAATGCGCTGGTCGATCCAGGCATCCCCATACCTGCGCAGGCGAGCAAGATCCATGGCATCACCGCCGAGCACCTTGTCGGCGCCGGTGATTTCTCGACGCTCGCACCAGACATGGAGGCATTTCTCGGCGGCGCGATTCTGATCGGCCACACGATCGCTTACGACATTGCGATCCTGCGCCGCGAGTATCAGCTTGCCGGCCGGAAGTGGACGGAACCGCGCACGATCGACGTCCGGCTCCTCGCCCGCCTCACGGCAGAAGCGGGTCCGCACGACGATATCGAGAGCATCTGCAGTGCCTTCGGCATCGAAATAAAGAACCGGCACAGTGCCATCGGCGATGCGGTAGCGGCCGCCGAGGCTTTTGTTGCGCTCATCCCTCATTTGCGTGCCCGCGGCATCAGAACACTGGCCGAGCTGGAGACTGCGGCGCGCACCCGGGCCGAACAGGACGGGCGGACCGCCGGCGGCCTGGTCGTTCCCGAGGTGCCGCCCGCCGCCGATCCCACGCGCACGCTCATCAAGGTCGATAGTTTCCCCTATCGCCATCGCGTGCGGGATGTGATGAGCACGCCGCCCGTCATCGCACCCGGCACGACGACCCTCCAGGAGGCGATGGCACTGCTGCTCCAGAAGCGCGTGAGCTCGGTCATCGTCACATCAGCGCAGCACGGCCTCGGCATCATCACCGAGCGCGATGTGTTGAGAGCCACGGCAACCGGTGGCACTGCAGCGCTGGCCGCTCCGATCGACGACATCGCCACGCGCCCCTTGCTCACGGTCGACGAGGACGCCTTCGTCTACCGCGCCATCGGCCGTATGGACCGTCTCGCCATTCGTCATCTCGCTGTCATCGATCGCGACGGCGTCGTGGTTGGCGCGCTGACCACGCGCAATCTTCTCCGGCATCGCGCCACGACGGCCATGGTGCTCGGCGACCAGATCGACAGTGCGCCCGACGTCCCCGCGCTCGCGAAAGCCTGGGCGCAGCTCCCGCATATGGCGCGGATGCTGCTCGAGGAGGAGGTCGATGCGCGCCTCGTCTCCTCGGTCATCAGCTCGGAGATCTGCGCGGTTGCGCGCCGCGCCGCGCTCATGGCCGAGCGGCGCCTCGCCGATGCCGGCCGCGGCGGCCCGCCGGTCGACTACGCGCTCATGGTGCTCGGCTCGGCCGGACGCGGCGAGAGCCTGCTCGCCGCCGATCAGGATCACGCGATCGTCTATGCAGAGGGCGAGCCCGACGGGCCCGCAGATCAATGGTTCGCCGCCCTCGGCGAGGAGATCTCGAACATCCTTGACGCGGTCGGCATTCCCTTCTGCAAGGGCGGCGTAATGAGCAAGAATGCCGCCTGGCGCATGAGCCGGGCGCGCTGGCTCGAGACCATCGACAGGTGGGTCAGACGCCAGCGCCCCGAAGACTTGCTGAATGTCGACATCTTCTTCGATGCCGTTGGTGTCCACGGCTCACTATCTCTCGCGGAGGGCCTTCTCGATCACGCCTATGATGAGGGCCGCCGCACGCATTCCTTCATCAAACTGCTATCGGAGAACGCGCGCGGTGCCCGCGTCCCGCTCACGCTCTTCCGCAATCTCAAGACTGACAGCGATGGACGCATCGACCTCAAGATGCACGGCCTTTTCCCGCTCGTCGCCGGAGCCCGCGTGCTTGCCATCAAACACGGCGTCCGCGCCCGCGCGACACCCGGACGGCTTCAGGCACTGGCCGATCTGGGGCTCGTCGGCGAGAGCAAAGGCGCCGATCTGATCGAGGCTCACCGCACCATTCTGACCGCCATGCTGACGCAGCAACTCTTGGACGGCGAGCAGGGCATCCGGCTCTCGTCGCGTGTCGCGCCCGGCCGGCTGAACGAGCGCACGCGCGCCGCCCTGACACGCGCGGTCACCGCCATCGAAACGATGACCGACCTCGTCTCGGAAGGCCGGTTCTGAGCCGCGACCCGTAATCCGGCCGCAGCTCGGACCTTCCGCGCACCATCAGGCGAGGAAATCGCCGTACATGCGCTGCGCCCACTTGAAGTCCTCTTCCAGCAGATCCGGCGAACGGATATCGACATCGAGCTGCGTCTGCTGGACGGTGCCGTCGGGCAGCAGCTCGTAGTCGAACTGCACGGAGATCGCCTCGCGCGGCTCGCCGTTGACCATCATGTAGCAGAGGTTGTCCGGCAGCAGCGTCTTGACCTCGGCCCCCTTGATGCGCTGGCCGATATACGTCGCGACGATCTTGCCCATGTAGTTCGCGACGTGCCCGCTCTTGGGATAATGGCCGAACTGCTTCGAGATGAAGCCCATGGCATCGCCGATGACGTACACGCGGTCATCGGCCTTCGCATGCAGCATGGTTGGATGGATATCCGCCCATCCCGTCGGCTTGCCCTCGGCATTCTTGCCGATGAGATCGGCGGACCAGACCATGTCGGCGGCCTGATGCGGCGGCATCAGGATCGCATCGTCGAAATCGAACTCGCCGGCCGCCGTCTTGATCTTCTTGTTGAAGGGGTCGACCTCCTTCACGCCGGCATTCGGCACATGCTGGATGATGTCGGGGTAGAGCTCCTGGAAGGCCATACGGAAGCCCTCGCCGATCGGCATGATGCGCGGCTTGGGATCGAGGATGACGATCTTCGCGGGAATTTTGTTCTTCTTGAAGTGCCACGCCATGATGCACGCCCGCTCGTAGGGCGAGGGCGGGCAGCGATGCGGCGGCGGCGGCAGGGTCATGACCATCGTGCCGCCCTTGAAGGCATGGATCTTTTTCTTCAGCGCGACGTGCTCGCTGTTCGGGATGTAGGCCGATGGGAACGACTTGCGCGTATGGCTGATCGCCTTCGCGTCATTACCGAACCACGCGCCGTAGGCATTGCGGATGCCGCCGGCCAGGATGAGGTAGTCGTAGTCGATGCGGCCGTGGGCCGTGCGCACCTGCTTCTTATCGCGCTCGATGGCCATCACTTCCGTCTGCACGAGCTGGTAGCCGTACTTGCGCGCCGGCTGTGTCATGTCGTGCAGCAGGTAGTCGGTGTTGACCACATCGATCAGCCACTTGTTGCTGATAGGACATGACCAGAAGACCGGATTGCGCTCCAGCACGATGACCTCGGCATTCGGCACCTGCTCGCGCAGATGGCGCGCCGCCGAAAGTCCACCCCAGCCGCCGCCGGCAATGACGATGCGCGGCCGCCCGCTGGCGTCGCGCGGCA
Organism: Hyphomicrobium sp. CS1BSMeth3; assembly: GCF_900117415.1. Taxonomy (GTDB): domain Bacteria; phylum Pseudomonadota; class Alphaproteobacteria; order Rhizobiales; family Hyphomicrobiaceae. Next base: position 925,724 of record NZ_FPEI01000005.1, on the reverse strand, counting down.
ACAGCGCTCCCTCCCCTGTTACGACAGCCGGTTGTGCGAGGGCCGGCGCCGCGGCCATCGAGGCCACGCCGGAAATGAGCAATTGGCGGCGATTGATCATGGGGTTCCTCCATGAGAAATGCTGTTCGCCCCGGTCTCTGAGACCAGGTTCGGCATCGCAACGCATCAGCGGGCCGCCGCATCGCGCGCGACGAGCCAAGCTTCAGCAGTGTGTGTGATGAGCCGCTTCAGTTCCGGCTGAACCCACCGCAGGCCTCGTGCGGTGAAACGGCCCTGACAGGGCACGGCGTCCAGAAATGGCAGCTACCGGGAACCGTATGAACTGCCGAACGCTCGGTCAAGGGCAAGCCATGCTCGCCCGTGCCACGAAACTGTAGCGGCGTGCCTGAAGCGTCGATGCTTTAGGCCGCCACGCCGTGCCGTGCCGCGAACGCTGCGAGCTCGGGATGCGGCATCGGGCTCTCGCGCTGGAGGAAAGCCAGGAGCTCGAGCTCGTTGGTGTCGAGCTTGCCGCCGATGCCGAGGTTCTCGATCAGCCACTGGCATTCGGCATCGTCGATGCGCTCCTGCGTGACGATCTCGAGGCGCTGCCGCTCGAGCCGCGCCAGCGCGCGCTCCTCGCTCGATTGCATGCGGAACGTGCTCCAAACGCTCCCCGCGCCGCCCGCGACCATGCGACCGAGGAAATGGCCGATGCGCTCGCGCGCGGTCGCTCCCGCCTCACGGCTGCTGGCGGCGTCTGCCAGAAGCACGCTCGCGCCGCGAGTATCGGCATCCTTCGCCCAGACTTCGATCCTCAGCGTCTCCTCGCGCGGCGGGATGTGATGGCCGAGGCTCGCCAGCACCGAGGCACCGACCGCCTTGACGAACAGCTCGGTCCAGGCCGGCGAGCATTTGCCGGGGGCCAGCGCCTTGTTGATCGCGATCAGAACCTGGGCCTCGGCACGCGTCACCGCGATGCCGCCGTCGCCGGCGAACGCGTAGAGAATGCGGCGGATGAGGTCGATCTCGCTCTGGCCGATCATCCCGGGCTTGAGCATCTGGCCGGCGCGCGTCACGCCGACGCCCGAAATCACCGCATCGCGGATCTGCGCGAGCGCGAACGCGGCGAGGCTCGGCGGCGACCAGCGCGCCTTGTCGAGCACGTTGAGCAGCAACTCGAGCTCGGTATTCGTGGTGATGTGGCCGTCGCGGCTGACGCGGGCGATGAGCCAGTCGGCCTTGTCGACGACGATGTAGCCGTCCGGCTCGGACTGATGGACGACGTAGTCGGTCAGCGCCTCGATGAAGAAAGGCGCCCAAGCGGCATCGGTCACGCGGCAGGCACTGTTCAGCGACAGCAGCGCTTCGGCTTCAGATGTCGAGATGGTGCCGTCTTCGTTGAACGCACGCCGCATGGCCGCAACGTCGCTGTCACGAATGCTTCCACGCGCACTGATCTCGTCGACTGCAACGCCATTCAAGATACCCATAGCGCCTCACCCAGGACCGTGACCACGACCTGAGGCTAGGGGGATATGGTTACATTTCTGGAAACAGAGATTTCAGAATTGCGCAGACTGTTGCGACCCAAATACACACCGCGAAAAGGTCCGCGCGGCCGGTCACCGGGTGACCTAACCAAGCCGGCCTTCCGCGAAGCGCGGGAGGATCAACCCGAGATCTGCAGGTTGATCGCCTTGGGACCTTTGCCGCGCTTGTCCGGCTCGGTCTCGAAAGAAATGCGTTGGCCTTCCGTCAGGGAGCCGACGCCGGAGCGCTCGACTGCCGAGACGTGCACGAAAACATCTGCACCGCCCTCGTCTGGCTTAATGAAACCGTAACCCTTAGTCTGATTGAAAAACTTGACGACGCCCGTCTGCCGCATGCCTGCCATCCTTCTCCACGAGGGTGGTGAGCAACCCTTGCCTTCCGCTCGGGAGACGCAAATGCCCCTCGCATCTCCATGCCCCCGCGCCTGCCTAGCCGATTGGCAGGCGGGCCACTGATGCATGTCGGCGCAGGCACACCAGCCCGCATCGAAAAATATCCGACCGTCAAATCATGCGGGCAAAGCACAATTCCGTGAAGCTACGGCATAGAGGCAACGTGCCGGAAATCCAGGCAGGATAAGGCTCGGCAGAGATCGCTCAGCCGAGTCGCACGATCTCGGCGCGTGCTCCGTAGCCGACGGCAAGTCGCTCGCTCAGCTCGGGCAGCAACTCTGTGAGGTCCGCCTCGAGCGTGTATGGCGGGTTGATGACAATGAGACCCGAGCCGTTGAGTCGATCGGCATCCGACGGCTCTCGGATGAGAAGTTCGACCGCCAATGTCTCGGGTGGCGCGACCTTCGAGATCGCCTGATGGAACCGCGCGATGAGTCGCGGGTCCTTGATCGGATACCACAGCAGGTACACGCCACCTGCAAATCGCCGCCGTGCATTCTGAAGACCCTGGGCCAGCCGCTCGAGCTCCCCGGTCTCCTCGTACGGCGGATCGACGAGAATGACACCGCGCCGCTCCTTCGGCGGAAGCTGCGCCTTGAGCGCGAGCCAGCCATCGAGGCCGAGCACCTTGGCGCGCCGATCGCCGGCCAGATTCTGCGTGAGCGTTTCCGCGTCCTCAGGGTGCAGCTCGTTGGCGACGAGCCGGTCCTGCGCGCGCATGAGCGCCAGAGCCAGGCACGGCGAACCAGGATAGCGGTGCAGCCTGCCATCGGGATTGAGCGCATGGACCGCATTCAGGTAGGGAGCGAGCAGCGCCGCCGCAGCTTCTGGGAGAGGAGCAGCCTCCGGCCCGATCAGCCGGCCGATCCCTCCCTTCCACTCGCCCGTCTTTTCTGCCGCAATGCTCGTGAGGTCGTACATGCCGATCCCCGCGTGCGTGTCGATCACGCGGAAGGCCGCCTCCTTCTTCGCCATGTGGACGAGCACGAGCGACAGCACGACATGCTTGAGCACATCGGCAAAGTTCCCGGCGTGGTAGGCGTGGCGGTAGTTCATGAGCGAAGCGTCGAGCACCCGGGCGGCCGGCTTGTCAAGCGGCGGGCCCAGCCGCCCGCAATCGTCATGTCTGACGCGAATTGTTCTCGTTTGAGAATCCTCTTCTCTATGAGATACATCAATTGTCACAAAAGCGTTGCATCGGGGCTCGCCCGGAGCATCGGAGAGCCACCGGCCTGTCTGCTGACATCGGCGCCCATACCTACCCGCCCGCCACCTATGCAAAAACCATCCGATACCGCCCCTCCGCGCCTCCCCTGGTGGCGGGACCCGATGTATCGGACGGTTCATGCCGTCGGCATCACGCAGGTCACGGCCTGGGGCACGGCCTTCTACTGCCTCGGCGTGCTCGCGACCCCGATCGCGAACGAGCTCGGCTTCATGCGCAGCTTCGTGTTCCTCGGCTTTACGGTCGCGATGCTCATGCAAGGGCTGGTCTCGGCGTCCATCGGCCGGCTCGTGGATCAGTGGGGTGGCCGCCAGGTTATGAGCCTTGGCGCCGTCTTTATTGCGATCGGCCTCGCCGCTCTCGCCATGGTCTCGCACTGGATCGCCTATCTGGCCGTGTGGGCCTTCCTCGGCGTTGCCATGCGCATGTCGCTCTACGATGCGGCCTTCGCCTCGGCCGTACAGGTCGCGCCGAGCCGCGGACGCAAGGCCATCTCCTATCTCACGCTCTACGGCGCCTTTGCCTCCTCCGTGTTCTGGGTCATCGGCCACCAGCTCTCCGAGGCCGTGGGCTGGCGCAATACGCTGCTCATTTTCGCGCTCATCAACCTCGTCGTCTGCCTGCCGCTCAACTGGTGGGGTCTCTCGGTGCGCGAAACCCGCCCGGACAATGCCCCCGCCGCGACGATGGCTGCCCGCGCGGTCGACGGCGCCCCGCTCAAGGGGCGCGCGCGGACCATCGGCATGATCCTGTTCGCGCTCATCATGTCGCTCAACGGCTTCGTCTTCGGCGTCGTCTCGGTCCAGCTCGTGCCGCTGTTCGAGACCGCCGGCATGGCCACCGCCACGGCCGTCTGGATCGCCTCGCTCAAAGGTTTCGCGCAGTTCGGCGGCCGCGTCATCGAGATCGTCTTCGGCCGCAATCTGCACTCTTTTACAGTCGCGCGCTTTGCCATCGGCGCGCTGCCCTTCTCGTTGCTGCTGCTTCTCTATAGTGAAGGCGCCTTCGCGCCGATCCTCGCCTTCACGCTGCTCATGGGGGCCTCGCAGGGTGTCATCACCATCGTGCGCGGTGCGGTGCCGCTCGCACTCTTCGGCGCCGAAGGCTATGGGCGGGTGCTCGGCCTGATCGCGACGCCGATCCTCGTCGTCAGCGCCCTTGCGCCGACGGTCTACGCCTTCATCCTCGACACCTGGGGCAGCACGGTCGGCGTGACGGTCCTTTTCATCAGCGCCCTCCTGGCCACGATCGCCATCGAGCTCATGGGCCGCTGGTATCGTAAGAATCAGAATGGCGGCTGAGATCGCCCGCGTTGCATCCGCGCAATCGCCCGCTCGTGGGTCTATGTCGAACGCGGCCGGATGACGTGGTTCTGCACACCGACGGTGCCGAGCTGCGGCCGCTTGGAGCTGACCATGCCCGCATTGACGCCCGCCCAGCCGATCTCGCCGGAGAGCCGCCCGTACTCGATCTTCGGACAGCGGTTCATCACGACCTTCAGCCCCGCAGCCTCTGCCTCGGCCGCCGCGATGTCGTTACGCACCGCAAGCTGCATCCAGATGACCTTGAGCCCGAGCTTGTCCTTGAGCGCAATCGCCTCGCGCACGACTTCGAGTGCGGCCTCCGAGTTGCGGAAGATGTCGACCATGTCGACCTTCTCATTGATCTCGGCGAGGCTCGCCGCCACCTTCTGGCCGAGGATCTCCTTCCCCGCGAGGCTAGGATTGACCGGGATCACGCGGAAGCCCTTGCCCAGCAGATACTTCATCGCGAAGTAGCTCGGCCGGTTGATGTTCGCCGAAGCGCCCACCATCGCGATCACCTTGCTCTCGTTCAGGATCGCGGCAACGTAGGTGTCGTCATAGCGGTCGTGGTTCATGGGCGCGTCGGCGGTGGTAGTTGCGGGCGGCCATCTGCATCCAGCGGCCAGAATGGGTTGTAGGCGATCTCCCAGAGAAATCCATCCGGATCGGCGAAGTAGCCCGCGTAGCCGCCCCAGAACACCTTGCGCGCAGGCTGCGTGACCCTCCCGCCGTGCCCGGCCGCAAAGGCCATGGCTGCATCGACCGCGGCCTCGCTCTCGAGATTGATGGCGAGCGACATGCGCGCGTGGGCGCTCCCGCTCTCGAGCTTGGCGTTGGCGTCCTCGGCGAGATCCTCGCGCCCGAACACCGCGAGCACCACGCCATTCATGTCGAAGAACGCCACGCCTTCGCTGTCGAAGCCCGCCGCGCGAAACCCGAGGCCCTCATAGAAGCGGCGCAAAACCGCCACATCGGCAACGCCGAGTGTCACCAGCGTCATCCGCTGCGGTATCATTTTCAATCGCCCTTCCAAGCGGGCGGGCGCTTCTCGATGAATGCGCCGATGCCTTCCTCGGCATCCCGGTGCATCATGTTCCGCACCATCACATCGCTCGCATAAGCATAGGCCTCGGCGACCGGCTTCTCGATCTGGGCGTAATAGGCTTCCTTGCCGATCCGTATCGTCGCCGGAGATTTGCTCGCAATCGTGCGGCCAAGCGCGAGCGCGCCGTCGAGCGCCCCGCCCTCGGCCACGACGCGGTTGACCAGCCCGTAGTCCGCCGCCTCGCGCGCGCCGATCATCTCGCCGAGCAGCAACATCTCCATGGCGCGCTTGCGCGGCACGTTGCGGGTGAGCGCCACCATCGGCGTCGAGCAGAAAAGCCCGATGTCGACGCCGGGCGTCGCAAATCGTGCGGCCGCACCCGCCACGGCTAGATCGCAGGTCGCCACGAGCTGGCAGCCCGCTGCTGTCGCGACACCTTCGACAGCGGCGATGAATGGCTTCGGGCTGCGCATGATCGACGTCATGACCGCCGCACAGCGCATCATCGTCAGCGCGTAGAACCCGCGCCCGCCGTCCGCGTCGCTGCGATGTGCGGTCAGTTCTTTGAGATCATGCCCGGCGCAGAAGGCCGGCCCCGTCGCCGCCAGAACCACGGCACTGACGCCGCGCTCGCCCGACAGCCGGTCGATCGCCGACTGCAAGGCCGCCAGCATGTCGAGGCTCAGGCTGTTGCGAGCCGCCGGGCGCGTCAGCGTCAGGACGGCAACCGCATCATGACGGGCCTCGCTCAGGAACGAGGCGCCGTCCTTCGTGGTGGTCTGCTGCTGTCCGCCGTCCTGCATTTGGACGTCCTCGCGCGTGGTGCCGGTTTGGCACCTCAACGCGCTTAGCTTACTGCTGGCCGAGGGCCTTCTCCAGAGCCTCGCGATGCTTCGAGACCAGCGCGATGTTGCCGGGGAACTTGACCGGCGGCGTGTTCTTCAGCGCGTCGTTCAGCTCGTCGAGCATCTGCTTCTTCTCGGCCGCGCTGATCTGCGTATCGGCGTTGATCTCAGCGATCTCCTTTTTGATCAGCTCGATCGGGTCCGTGTACTTGCCCGTGTCCGGGTCGATGCCGCTCAAGATGACCGAGATATTGTAGGCCACATCGTCATATTCAGTATAGTCTTTGAAGCCGTGCTTCTTCGCGATCGCGTCGAGCTCAGCCTGCTGCTTGTCCGTCGGTGCCGTGCCTTCCTGGGCCGGATTGCGCTCGATGAACTGCGTAATATCGGGTTGCGCCGAGATGAAGCCCTGGACGTGCTTCTCGCTGAGCTCGAGCTGATTGAACGCCTCCTGGGCTTTGACCGCCGGCGCGGCGACGAGCGACAACAGAGCTATTGCCAGCGCCGAAGCAAACGCGGCAAGAGTTCCAAACCTGCTGAGCATTGGGGCTTCTCCTCGTTCGAAATCTCGTGCCTGCGTCGTTTGCCTGTGCAGATCGCCTAGCGTGGCCTCGATGCCGGCGTGCCTATACCAGAACCAGATCACCAGAGTGGGACGCCAATAAGGATGTCAACTGATACCCCACAGACGAGTCACCTTTCCGCCACTGCTGTCACGGAGCTGATCGACGCGTCCTTTCCGCAGATCCATGCTTCAGGACGCGTGATGGAGATCGAATCCGTCGGCCACGATATTGCGCGCGTTCGCATGCGTCTCAGCGAACACAACACACGCCACGGCGGAACCATCTCCGGCCCCGCCATGTTCACGGTCGCGGACTTCTCGATCTACGTAGCGCTCATCGGCCGTCTTGGTTCCGCAGCGATCCCTTCGGTCACCAGCAATCTCAACATCACATTCCTCACGCGCCCGCCTGCCCGCGATGTGATCGCCGAGGCCCGCCTTGTGCGCGTCGGCCGCCGGCTCGCCTATGCCGAGGTCGCGCTCTACTCCGAGGGCAGCAGCGAGCTGATCGCTCACGCGACCGGCACCTATGCCCTTGTTTCGTCGATCCCGAAAGCATGAGGTATCTCCATACCGCAACTGCGGTAATTGGATACCGTCAACGTAGTACATTGAAATAATTGGAGTATTTTCCTGTCGCCGGACCCGAATGTCATTGACCTGCGCGCTCAGGCAGCCTAGAAGGATGCCGCGCAGCGCTTGATCTCTCTATTGCAGGATCGCGCCGCTCACTGTTTCAGCCGTGCAAACCGGCCTGGTGCCCCGGCACTCGTCCACGCACGTCCGCAACGAAAACTACCGTACTGAGCAGAACTTTGGCGACCACGCCGCCGGCTTTCGAGCCGACCGGCCCGGGCGCCATACTCGAGGGCCAAGCAAATGAAGACGTACAGCGCCAAGCCCGGCGAGGTGGAGAAGAAGTGGGTGCTCATCGACGCCGAAGGCCTCGTCGTCGGCCGGCTCGCTGCGCTCATCGCCACCCGCCTCAAGGGCAAGCACAAGCCGACCTACACACCGCACGTCGACATGGGCGACAACGTGATTGTCGTCAATGCGGAGAAGGTGGTGTTCACCGGCAACAAGTACGAAGACAAGAAGTACGAGTGGCACACCGGCTACCCCGGCGGCCTCAAGACCCGCTCGCCGCGCCAGATCATCGAGGGCAAGTTCCCCGAGCGCGTCGTCTTCAAGGCCGTCGAGCGCATGCTCGCCCGCGGGCCCCTGCAGCGCCGCCTCATGACCAACCTCAAGGTCTACGCCGGTCCGTCCCATCCGCATGAGGCGCAGCAGCCGACCAAGCTGGACATCGCCGCGCTCAATCGCAAGAACAAGAGAGTCTGACGCCATGACCGCAGATGCCAAGTCACTTGAGGACCTTGGGAACCTCACCGGCCAGGCCAGCGAAGCGGCCGCCCCCGTGCACATCCAGAAGCTCGACGCCCAGGGTCGCGCCTACGCCACGGGCAAGCGCAAGAACGCCATTGCTCGCGTGTGGGTCAGCCGCGGGCACGGCAAGATCACCATCAACGACAAGGACGTGACGACCTACTTCGCGCGCCCTGTCCTCCAGATGATCCTGAAGCAGCCGCTCGTCGCCGCCGAGCGCATGGATCAGTACGACATTCGCGCCACGGTGACGGGCGGTGGCCTCTCCGGCCAGGCCGGCGCCGTCCGCCACGGCCTGTCGAAGGCGCTCACTTACTACGAGCCGGAGCTGCGCACCGTGCTGAAGAAGGGCGGCTTCCTCACGCGCGACAGCCGCATCGTCGAGCGCAAGAAGTACGGCAAGGCAAAGGCCCGCCGCAGCTTCCAGTTCTCGAAGCGCTAAGCGGACCGCAATCCCGCAAAGAAAAACGGCCCGCCGGATGTCCGGCGGGCCGTTTCGTTTTTCTCGCTGCCGGCGGCGTCAGGACATCGTGCCGCCGGTCACGCAGTTGATCGGCCTCAGGTGCACGCAGCTCGAGTTGCGCGGCTTCAGGAAGAAGCGCTCGGTCATGTTGAAGGCCGACTCGATGAAGTAGTTGAAGATCAGCGGCGTGTAGTTGTACCGCGCTTCGGAGACGATCACGCTCTCGCCGGAAACGAGGAGGCCCTGGGGAATGTCCTTGTATTCCTCGCCGCGCGGATGCGGCGTGCCGCCGTTGTTATCGCGCGACCAGTCGATCGTATAGGTGAGGGCATTCGGATTGCCCGGCGTCCCAGCCGCGATGACGCTCATGACCTTCACGTAGAGGCGCTGGAGATCATAAGGCGCGATGAGCTGCTCGATGATCTTGAGATCGCGGTCCACCTGCTGAGCCGTCAGCCCCGAGTTGGGCGCACGCGCGATGAGATCGGCGGTCGAGCTCGCCGCCAGCGTGAGGCGACGGTCGACGGTGAGCGCCTGGCTGAACTCGATGGTGCCTACGAACAGGAAGAACATGATCGGCACGATCATGCCGAACTCGACTGCAGCGAGGCCGCTGTTGTCGCGGCGCAATCGGGCGAAGAGACCGCTGCGGCCGTTCGTGCGGCGCCGGCTCGAGAGTCGCGTGATGAAGCTCTTCATCGTGCAGCACCCATCAATCAACGATCAATTGTATGGCTCGGTTCGGAACGTCGTCGCGGCCTGGATCAGGCGCGAGCCGTTGCCCATATTTCCGAGATTGAGATACGGGATCTTCGAGGCCATGCTCCACTCGTAGCAAACCCAGATCAGGACGACCTGGTCGGCATCGCCCGGCTTGTATTGGGTGACGTCGCTGAGGTTGCCGGCGGCATCCAGACACTGCGCCGTGGTACCGGGCCCGATCGCCTCGGAGTCCGGGAAGTTCAGAACGTTGATGCGAAGCTTGTTCACGCAGTCGACGAAGGCCGGCGCGAGCTCGCAGACCTTTTCCTTGAACTGCTGCTCCGTCATTCCGCCCTGCTGCACCTGGCCGGTTCGGATCAGACGCCCGGTCCGCTCGACCGCGTTCTCGAGCGAGAAGGTCGTGAAGAAGAAGAGCCCGACGCCCATGATGCCGAACAGCAGCATGAGGAACGGCCCTGCCACGAAGGCGAATTCGATGGCCGTCGTGCCCGACGTATCGCGGCGCCAACGCCCAAACAGCGACCGGCGCACGCGGGAGCGCTCAGGGCCTGCGTCGGAAAATGGCTGCATTGGCGTACGCCTCACTCGTTCACGCCACGGAAGATCACCCCGCATGAAATACGAGATTGCTGAATCATCGCTTAATTCGCGGCACGGCCTTTCCGACTGGTAAATGAAATGTCTTGAACCCTAGCTAACGGGCCTGATCTGTTCCACGCGCGGCCCCAATAAGAATTTATCCCCGCCCAACAGGCCGCGTGAGATATTCGTGTGTTTGCGCCCAAGTATATATTGGAACTATACTTCCAAGGCGCAGAAAATTCCTGAATCAATTATTGACATCGCAACGATGTTTTGGTACAAATCCAGTATCGCGTGAAAAACGTCAGATGATGACGGGCGGCCGGACCGCCCCACAGAACGTTTCAGATCACGCCGCCCAGCAAACAATCTGGTGTCCCGCATGACCGGCTCGGATCAACCCGACTGGCCGGAGATCCGACGTCTGTACGTTGCCGGCAAGCTCACGCTCGCCTGTATCGCCGGACGACACGGCATCTCGGCCCAGCGGATTACCCGTCGTGCCCGCAATGAGCGCTGGCCGGCGCGCCCTCGGCGCAGGCCAGCCGCTCGGGATGGCCCGGCTACGGCATCGCACACAAAGAAGCCCGCAACGGCCCCCGGCCACAAGCGCGCACCGCCGCAGGCCGCGACCCCCGCCATCAAACAGGAAGTGGCCGCACCCGGCACCACCTCGCTCAAGACGCGGCGGGCGCTCGTCCGTCGGCTCTACAAGGCGATCGACACCAAGCTCAAGCAGATGGAGAGGCGCATGGCGCAAGACATCGCCACCAAGGAAGGAACCTCCGACACCACCGCCGCAGACCATGAGCGCGACACCCGCGCGATCGGCGCCCTCATTGCCAACCTCAGTCGCGTAACGGAGATGGAAGCTGACCTCGAGCGCCTCCCCGGATCCTCAAACCCCGCCACCAGCCAAGGCGACCGCCAGCTCGCCGACGAGGCGGAGCGCTTCCGCCGAGATGTTGCGGAGCGTCTTGCTCGGCTTGTCGGACCGGCCTGAGCCAGAACGCGAGGCAGCCCTCGCCGCGCTCTCGGCCATCGAGATCATCCGCCTCGCCCATGACTGGCAGGTCTGGGCCCGCGATGACCAGCTCGCCCCCATCGCCACCGAGACCGGCCAGCCCTGGCAGACGTGGCTCATTCTCGGCGGCCGCGGCTCGGGCAAGACCCGCGCCGGCGCCGAATGGGTCCGCGCTCGCGCTCTCGGCCTCGGCACCGAACAGGACGAGCCCGCGCGGCGCATCGCACTTGTCGGTCTCACCATCGCGCAGGTCCGCAGCGTCATGATCGAAGGCGTCTCCGGCCTCCTCGCCGTCCACGCGCCGCATGAACGCCCGCACTTCGACGTCTCACGCAATCAGATCCAATGGTCGAACGGAGCCATCGCCCAGATGTACGCTGCCGATGATCCGGACAACCTGCGCGGGCCCCAGTTCGATGCCGCCTGGTGCGACGAGCTCGCCAAGTGGCGCCGCGCCCAGCACGCCTGGGACATGCTGCAGTTCGCACTCCGCCTGGGACGCCACCCGCAATCCGTCGTCACCACGACACCGCGCTCCATCGCGCTGCTGAAAAAGCTCATGGCCGACGAAGCCACCGTGACATCGCGCGCCAAGACGACCGACAATGCCGCAAACCTCGCGCCGTCGTTCCTCTCGAGCGTGCTGAAGCGCTACGGCGGTACGGCTCTCGGCCGCCAGGAGATCGACGGAGAGATCGTCGAGGATCGCGGCGGCGGGCTCTGGCGCAAGAGCTGGCTCGACCAGCACCGCGTCGCCGCGCCGCCTGAGATCGCGCGCATCGTCGTCGCCGTCGATCCGCCCGTCACGTCGAACACCAACTCGGACGCGTGCGGTATCATCGTCGCCGGCCTCGGCGAGGACGGCCGCGCCTACGTCCTCGCCGACCGCACCATCCGCGGCCGCGAGCCGACCGTGTGGGCCCGCGCGGCCATCGCCGCCTACCGCGATTTCGCCGCCGACCGCATTGTCGCCGAGGTGAACCAAGGCGGTGATCTCGTCGTCGGCGTCATGCGCCAGGTCGATGCCTCGGTACCCATCCGCGCCGTCCGCGCCACGCGCGGCAAGTGGGTGCGCGCCGAGCCGGTCTCCGCGCTCTACGCCGAAGGCCGCGTGATCCACGTCGGCGAATGGCCCGAGCTCGAAAGCCAGATGTGTGCCTTCGGCGCCGATGGTCTCGCCCAAGGCAAGAGCCCGGATCGGCTCGATGCGCTCGTGTGGGCGCTCACCGATCTCATGCTGACAAACCCGCGCAGCCCAACCATACGGACGCTCTGAATGACCCCGACTTCCGTTGCGATCTCGCTCGGCGCCCTCTTTGGTCGCTGGGTTGGCAGAGCCATGCCGCACGCGCCGGCCGAAACCAAGGCCAGCGCCGTCGGTCCGCTCATCGCGCTCGAAACCCTTCGACAGCCCGCGTGGACGCCGCGCGACTACGCCGCCTTCGCCCGCGAGGGCTTCATGGGCAATGCGATCGTCTATCGCTGCGTGCGCATGATCGCCGAGACCGCCGCCTCGGTGCCGCTGCTCCTATATCGCGGCGAGGAGGAGATCGAGGCGCACGCGCTGCCCGACTTGATCAACCGGCCCAATCCGGCCCAGGTCGGACCCGAGTTCCTCGAAACGCTCTTCGGCCACCTGCTCGTCGCCGGCAACAGCTACATCGAGGCCGTCGCCATCGATGACGAAATCCGCGAGCTGCACGTGCTCCGCCCCGACCGCATGAAGGTCGTGCCCGGCGCTGACGGCTGGCCCGAAGCTTACGAGTACACCGTCGCCGGCCGCTCGGTGCGCCTCGCCGGCGATTGCGTGCCCGGCGTACGCGGCGTACTCCACATGAAGCTCTTCCACGCCGCGCACGATCACTACGGCATGAGCCCGCTCGAAGCCGCCGCGACCGCCATCGACCTCCACAACACTGCGACGCGCTGGAACAAGGCGCTGCTCGATAACTCCGCCCGTCCCTCCGGCGCTCTCGTCTACACCTCGCGTGACGGCAATCTCACCACCGAGCAGTACGAGCGCCTCAAGGCCGAGCTCGAGCAAGGCTTCCAGGGTGCCGCCAATGCCGGTCGGCCGCTTCTCCTCGAAGGCGGCCTCGACTGGAAGTCGATGTCGCTTTCGCCCAAGGACATGGACTTCCTCGAAGCCAAGAACGCCGCCGCCCGCGAGATCGCGCTCGCCCTCGGCGTGCCGCCCATGCTGCTCGGCATTCCCGGCGACAACACCTACGCCAACATGGCCGAAGCCACACGCGGCTTCTGGCGCCAGACCATCATTCCGCTCGTCGGCCGCACGTCGAAGGCTCTCTCGCGCTGGCTCGCCCCCGCCTGGGATGCCGACCTGGAGCTGCGTCCTGATCTCGATGCCGTCGAAGCCCTCTCGCCGGAGCGCGAAGCACTGTGGGCGCGTCTCGAAAAGGCGTCCTTCCTCACGCTCAACGAGAAGCGCGCCGCAGCCGGATACAGCCCGCTCGCCGACAGCGAAACGCTAACACCCGCGCCCTGACTTTCCCCGCCACGCAACCACCCCCGAACCCGGAGCGTTCCATCGTGATCGAGCCTCGATCTGCGACACCCCAACGCGCGCGTCCACACGAAGCGAAGTTCACGGCCCTCGACATGAAGAGCGTTGCCGATGACGGTGCGTTCGAAGGCTATGCCTCCATTTTCGGCAGGCAGGATCTCGGCCGTGACGTCGTCATGCCGGGCGCCTTTCGCGACACGCTCGCGACCCGCGGCCCCTCCGGCGTCCGAATGCTCTTCCAGCACAATCCTTCCGAGCCGATCGGCATCTGGGAAACGCTCGCCGAGGACGCCAAAGGCCTCTTCGCCCGCGGCCGCATCATGCCGACCGTCGCCCGCGCCCGCGAGGTGCTTTCGCTCATGCGCGCCGGCGCCATCGACGGTCTCTCCATCGGCTTCCGCACCGTCAAAGCTCATCGCGACCGCTCGCGCGGCGTCCGCCGCATCGAAAAAGTCGATCTCTGGGAAATCTCCATCGTCACGTTCCCGCTGCTGCCGGAGGCCCGCATCGCCTCCATCAAGGCGCGGCCTTTCGCCGACCGGCGGCCTTCGGAACGTGAGTTCGAACGCTGGCTCACGCAGGACGCTGGGCTCACGCGCACCGAAGCCCGGGCCGTCCTGCGCTCCGGCTTCAAGGGTCTGGCCGCTCTGCGGGATGCAGCCGCCACGCCCATCGAGGCAGCACGTCTCGCAAGCCGCTGCGCTGCCGTCGCCGCCTATCTCCGCTCATCGCCTGCCATCTGAAGGACAGACCGCACATGACTGCCACGACACCGGGCCTCGAAATCAAGAGCAGCCCCGAGCTGAACCACGCCCTCGATGATCTCCTCCGCGCCTTCGAGACCTACAAAGAGGAGAACGACCGCCGCCTTGCCGACATCGAGACGCGCGGGGCCGTCGATCCATTGACCAACGACAAGCTCGATCGTCTCGATCGCGCCCTCGACGAGAACAAGCGCCGCCTCGACGAAATCTCGCTCAAGGCTGCGCGTCCTGCACTCTCCTCGAACGGCCCGCGCTCGCACCTCGCACGCGAGCATCGCGCCGCCTTCGACGGCTACGTCCGCAAGGGCGAAACCGCCGGCCTCATCGACATCGAAAGCAAGGCGCTCTCTGTCGGCTCCGGTCCTGACGGCGGCTATCTCGTCCCCGCCGAGACCGAGACGACCGTCAACATGGCGCTCAAGGAAATCTCCCCGATCCGCGCCATCGCCAGCGTTCGCCAAGTCTCCGGCTCCGTCTACAAGAAGCCGTTCTCCGTTGCGGGCGCCGGCGCGGGCTGGGTCGCGGAAACGGGCAGCCGCACGACCACGACCTCGCCGACGCTCGCCGAGCTCTCCTTCCCGACCATGGAGCTCTACGCCATGCCGGCCGCGACGCCGGCGCTCCTCGACGATGCCGCAGTCGATATCGATCAGTGGATTGCCGAGGAAGTTCGCTCAGCCTTCGCCGAGCAGGAAGGCACGGCGTTTGTCAGCGGCAACGGCAGCGCTCGCCCCACGGGCTTCATGCACTACACGAAGGTCGCCGAGGCGAGCTGGACCTGGGGCAACATCGGCGCGATCAAGACCGGCGTCGACGCAGCCTTCCCGGCAACCAATCCGGGCGACAAGCTCATCGACTTCGTCTACACGCTGAAAGCCGGCTATCGCGCTAATGCCCGCTTCGTCATGAATCGCGCGACGCAGGCCATCGTGCGCAAGCTCAAGGACGACGACGGTCACTACCTCTGGCATCCCGCAATCGCGCCTGGCGAGTCACCGTCTCTCATGGGCTTCCCGGTCACCGAGGCCGAGGACATGCCGGATGTCGCCGCGGACGCCTACGCGATCGCCTTCGGTGATTTCCGCCGCGGCTACCTGATCGTCGACCGCATCGGCATCCGCATCCTGCGCGATCCCTATTCGTCGAAACCCTACGTGCTCTTCTACACGACGAAGCGCGTCGGCGGCGGCGTTCAGGACTTCGACGCGATCAAGCTTCTGCAGTTCGGCGACTGATCGCGTCGTCCACCTCGCTTCGGTTGAGCCACGCGACCGCCGCCGGACTCCCCCACGGCGACGGCCTGCGCACAACTGTCCGACCCGATCAGGCTCTCCGCGACCACCGGTGATCTCGCTCACAGCCGGTCCGTCGTCGCCTGCTCGGCTGCGTCGGCGCACGCCTCCTCCCGGCGCCGCGCAATTGACAGTCGGCCAACCGAAGCGCGCGCGGGCGGCACTGCCCTTCTCCGCGGCAGTACCGCCCGCGCATTCCTCTTCCCATCACTTTGCTGCGCGAGTTCGCCATGACCACCGTCCTCCTCAGCGCGCCCGCTGTCGAACCGATCACGCTCAGTGAGGCCAAGGTGCATCTGCGTGTCGATACCAATGCCGAGGACACGCTGATCCAGAGCCTCATTATGGCCTCGCGTCTGCATATCGAGGCAGCGCTCGACCTGGCCCTCATCACGCAAACCTGGCGCCTGCATCTCGACCGCTGGCCCCGCGCGCGCTCCCTGAACTTCCCGCTCAGTCCCGTGCAGAGCCTCACGGCGGTGAAGGTCTATGACGATGCCGATACGAGCGAGACGCTCGACAACACCGCCTTCATTCTCGACGGCACCGCCAATCCCGCGCGTCTCGTCCTGAGCGGCCGCGCCAGCCTCCCGATCCCCGGGCGCACTGCCAACGGCATCGAGATCGACTTCGTCGCCGGCTACGGCGATGAGCCATCCGACGTACCGCAGACCGTCCGCCAGGCGCTCCTGCTGCTCGTCGCGCACTGGTACGAGAACCGCGAGCCCGTCGAGATCGGCACCACCACGACCACCATTCCGGGTACTGTATCCGAGCTGCTCTCGCCCTATCGCCGGAGGCGCCTCTGATGCGCGCCTCGATCGGTCGCCTGCGCCACCGTCTCAGGCTCGAGGCCGCGACGCGCGCACCCGACGGCGGCGGCGGTGCTGCCGAGACGTGGGCCACAATCGCCCATGTCTGGTGCGAGATCCGCCCGACAGGCGGCAGCGAGAGCGTCGACGCGGACGGCCTGTCCGGCCGCAACGCTCACGAGATCACGATGCGCTATCGCTCCGGCGTGACGCCCGCCATGCGCCTTGCAATCGGGAGCCGTCGCTTCGAGATCGTGGCCGTGCTCGATGTCGACGAGCGTCGCCGTTGGCTCAAATGCCTCTGCGTGGAGCGCGGCCTTTGAAACTCACCATCACCATTTCAGGCCAGGACGAAGCACGCCTTGCCGAGCGCATCGAGCAGCGCGTACGCGAACGCGCCGCTCGCACCGCATCCGAGACCGACGACGATCCAGCCTCGTCGGAAGCACCGACGCCCGCGCGCCATCGCCCACCTCGCGATCGCAGGAGATAGTGCATGTCCAGCGCTGCCTGGGATCTTCAGCAAGCCGTCCATACCGCGCTTGCCGGCAACACCGATGTGCTGGCGCTGCTCGGCAGTGCGCGCGTCTACGACGACGTGCCGCAAGGCGCCGCCTTCCCCTATCTCACGCTCACGGGCTTCACCGCCCGCGACTGGGCGACCGGCACGGAGCCCGGCGCCGAGATCATCTTCACCGTCAATGCCTGGTCGCGCGGCGCTGGCCACAAGCAGGCACATCTCCTCGCCGAGGCCGCTCGTGCCGCGCTCCACGATGCCTCGCTCATCCTCGCCAGCCATCACCTCGTAAACCTCCGCCACGAAACCTCGAGCACGCACCGCGAACGCGACGGCGACACCTACCGCGTGGCTGCCCGCTTCCGCGCCGTCCTCGAACCGAACGCCTGATCTCCGCCAGCCAAGGATCCCCAGCGATGGCCGCTCAAAAAGGCAAGGACCTACTCCTCAAGGTCGACACCACCGGCACCGGCAGCTTCTCGACCGTTGCCGGTCTGCGCTCCCGCTCCATCTCCTTCAACGCCGAGACCGTCGACATCACGCACGCCGAGTCCGCGGGCGAATGGCGCGAGCTGCTCGCCGGCGCAGGCGTCAAGAGTGCTCGCGTCGCGGGCGCCGGTATCTTCAAGGATGCCACCTCCGATGCCGTCATCCGCGCGTACGTCTTCAACGGCACCATCCGCGAGTGGCAGATCGTGATCCCTGACTTCGGCACGATCGAAGGTCTCTTCCAGATTTCGTCGTTCGAGCTTTCCGGGCGCCACGATGCCGAGGTCGCCTTCGAGATCACACTCGAATCCGCAGGCCTGCTCACCTTCACCGCGCCCTAAAGGAAACCCGATGGCCAACCTTCACCGTGGCGAGGTCGATGCCGTTCTCGACGGCCAGAGCCTTCGCCTCTGCCTGACGCTCGGCGCGCTTGCCGAGCTCGAGGCGACCTTCGGCGACGAGGACATGCTCGCACTCGCCGAGCGCTTCAGCCGTGGCCGCCTCAGCGCCCGCGACGCCGTCCGCATCATCGGCGCCGGCCTGCGCGGCGCTGGCCACCAGTTCACCGACGATGCCGTCGCCCGCATGCGCGCCGAAGGCGGCGCCGCCGGCTTTGTCGATATCGTCTCGCGCCTCCTGACGGCTACCTTCGGCACGACCGACGATGCCCCCATGGCCAAAGCCGGCGAACCACTTGAGCCGGCGCCGGCAGAAGCGAGCCACGCCACCGGCCCTTTCCCTGGCGCGACGTGATGCGCGTCGGGCTTGGCGTGCTGCGCCTTTCGCCTGCCGCGCTCTGGTCGATGACGCCACGCGAGCTCGCCACCGCTCTCGAAGGTGCCCTCGGTCCCGCACCCGGCGATGGCGCCATCGACCGCCCGTCGCTCGCGAGCCTCATGGCCCGCTATCCAGATAGATGAGTGAGACCCATGCCCGAAACCGTGGCCGACTGGCAGATCAACGTCGCTGCCGACACCAGCGCACTCCGCACCGAGCTGCAACGCACTTCCCTCGTCGGCCGCCAGTTCAGCCGCTCGATGATCTCCGCCTTCGAAGGCATCGCCGTGCAGGGCCGCTCGCTCGGCGATGTCGTGCGCAGTCTCGGCTTGTCCCTCTCGCGCATGGTCCTGAGCGCCGCCTTCAAGCCGCTCGACCAGGCCATGAGCCGCTTCCTCGGCAACGTCTTCTCCGGCGGCATGGGCCTCGGCTTCGCCAAGGGCGGCGTTCTTCATCACGGCACGCCGATCCCTTTTGCCAAAGGCGGCGTCATCGCCTCGCCGGTCTCCTTTCCGCTCTCTGGCGGGCGCGCGGGCCTCGCCGGCGAACGTGGCCCTGAGGCCATCATGCCGCTCACACGTACGGCCGATGGCCGCCTCGGTGTCGCGGCCGCGAGCACCGGCAGCCAAAGCATAACGATCAATATCGCGACACCGGATGTCGAGAGCTTCGCGCGCTCCGAGACCCAGATCGCGGCCCTTGTCGCCCGCGCACTCGGCCGCGCCGAACGCAATCTCTAGGAACCGCCATGAGCTTCCACGAGATCCGCTTCCCGACCGCCATCTCGCGTGGCGCAACCGGTGGTCCCGAGCGCCGCACGGATGTCGTCGCGCTCGGCTCGGGCCACGAGGAGCGCAACAGCCGCTGGGCGGATTCGCGTCGCAGCTACAATGCCGGCTACGGCGTCAAAACGCTCGACGACCTCCACGCCGTCATCGCCTTCTTCGAGGAACGGCGCGGCCGGCTCTATGGCTTTCGCTGGAAGGACCACGCGGACTTCCGCTCGTGCCCACCCTCGATCACTCCGTCCGCGCTCGACCAGCCAATCGGTGTCGGCGACGGCGAGACCTCGACATTCCAGCTTTGCAAGCGCTACGGCAGCACGCACGCACCATGGTCGCGCCGCATCGCGAAGCCCGTCGCAGGCTCCATCCTCGTCGCCGTCGACGGCGAGCCTGTCATCGTCGGCACGCACGTCACCGTTGACCCGACTACCGGCACGCTCACCTTCGAACCCGAGCACATCCCCGCCGAGGGCGCCGTCATCACCGCAGGCTTCGAGTTCGACGTCCCGGTTCGCTTCGACACCGACAAGCTTGAGGTGAGCCTGCAGGGCTTCAGTCACGGCGCCATTCCCTCGATCCCGATCGTGGAGGTCCGCCTATGAAGCAGCTCAGCGAAGCCTTCACCGCGCACCTCCAGTCCGGCGCCACAACGCTTTGCTGGTGCTGGCGCCTCACGCGCCGCGACGGCACGAAGCTCGGCTTCACTGACCACGATCGCGATCTCGCCTTCGACGATACGAACTTCGAAGCCGCCAGCGGATTCACGGCGAGCGAGATCCGCGATCAGGTCGGCCTCAGCGTCGACAATCTCGAGGTGACGGGCGCCCTCATCTCCGACCGCCTCTCCGAGATTTCCCTCGCCGCCGGCGACTTCGACGATGCCGCCGTCGAAATCTTCCGCGTCAATTGGCACGATCCCAGCCAACGCGTTCTCATGCGCGCAGGATCGCTCGGCGAAGTCCGCCGCGCTGGCTCGGCTTTCAGCGCCGAGGTGCGCGGCCTCGCACACTATCTGCAGCAGCCCAAAGGCCGCCTCTTTCAGTACACCTGCGATGCCGACCTCGGCGACACGCGCTGCGATGTCGATCTCTCGTCGCCGGCCTATCGTGCCACCGGCACGGTTCTCGCTGTCAGAGACACACGCCGCATCGCCGTCGACGGCCTCGCCGACTACGAGATCGGCTGGTTCAATCGCGGGATCATTGCCTTCACCAGCGGCGCCAATGCCGGCCGATCCATCGAAGTCAAAAGCCACAGCGCCCGCGCCGGCATGATCGAGATCGAGCTCTGGCAGCCCATGGGCGAGCCCATCGCCATCGGCGACACCATCACCGCCACAGCCGGCTGCGACAAGCGCTTCGAAACGTGCGCCGCGCGCTTCGCTAACGCCGTCAACTATCGCGGCTTTCCGCACATGCCCGGCAATGACTTCGTCACCGCCGTAGCTCAGCCCGGCAGCACACCCCGCCCTGCCGGCAGCTCCACGGCTTCGGGAACCTGAGAT
The DNA here is from genome assembly GCF_900117415.1 of Hyphomicrobium sp. CS1BSMeth3. Taxonomy (GTDB): domain Bacteria; phylum Pseudomonadota; class Alphaproteobacteria; order Rhizobiales; family Hyphomicrobiaceae. The sequence goes on along the minus strand of NZ_FPEI01000005.1, from coordinate 905,173 downwards.
CATGTCCTATTCGCGTGACGACATCGTCGCCGAGGCGCGGCGCTGGATCGGCACGCCCTATCATCATCAGGCGAGCCTTCGCGGCATCGGCACCGACTGCCTCGGTCTCGTACGCGGCGTGTGGCGCGCGCTGCACGGCACCGAGGCCGAAGCCGTCCCCGCATACTCTCGCGACTGGGCCGAAGCGACCGGCGTCGAGACCATGCTGGCCGCCGCCCGACGCCATCTCATCGAGCGCGACCGCATCGCCGCCGAGCACGGCGACATCCTCATCTTCCGCTATCGCGCGGACGCAATCGCCAAGCACGTCGGCATTCTCTCCGGCCCCCTCACGATGATCCACGCCATCGAAGGGCGCGCCGTCGCCGAGGTGCCGTTCACGCCATGGTGGCGCCGTCACACGGCAGCCGTCTTCTCCTTTCCCGGGATCCGCTCCTGATGGCCACACTCGCTCTCGCCGTTGCCGGCGCTGCCGTCGGCTCCGCGCTGCTGCCTGCTGGCGTGACCGTGCTCGGCGCCACGCTCAGCGGCGCCATGATCGGCGGTCAGATCGGCGCGCTCGCCGGCAGCTACATCGATCAATCGCTGCTCGGCGGCTCTGGCCAATCCAGTGCCCGCGGCGGGCCGCGCCTCGACGATCTGCATGTCACGGCTTCCACGGAAGGCGCCGCGGTTCCGCGCCTCATCGGCCGCGCACGCCTCGGCGGCCAAGTCATCTGGGCCTCGCCACTCGAAGAGGAGATCCTCAAGAACAGCAGCGGCGGCGGCAAAGGAGGAAGCTCCGGCGGGAGCACGCGCAGCTACCGCTACCATGCGAACTTCGCTGTCGCTCTGTGCGAAGGCACCATCACCTCGATCGGTCGCGTGTGGGCCGACGGCAAGGAGCTCGACCTCACGCAGCTCACCTGGCGCCTCTACACCGGCACCGAGACGCAGGCGCAGGACGACCTCATTGTCGCGCACATGGGCGTCGAGCAGGCACCTGCCTATCGCGGCACGGCCTACATCATCTTCGAGCGGATGCTGCTCGAGTCCTACGGCAACCGCCTGCCGCAACTCTCCTTCGAGGTCTTCCGCGCCGTCGATCCCTTCGAGCAGAGCGTGCGCGCGGTCGTCATGATCCCCGGCTCCGGCGAGTTCGTCTATGCGACGACGCCGGTGACCCGTCGCGTCGGCCCCGGACAAAGCGAGACCGAGAACGCGCACACGCTGCAGGGTCATACGGACTGGCATCTCTCCCTCGATCAGCTCGCATCCACGCTCCCCAATGTCGGCGCCGTCTCGCTGGTCGCGAGCTGGTTCGGCACGGACCTTCGCGCCTCGCAGTGCCAAGTCCGCCCCGCCGTCGACAATCGGAACAAGAGCACGGAGCCGCTGAGCTGGAGCGTCGCCGGTCTCACACGCAGCAGCGCGCCGCTGATCAGCCATCACGATGGTCGCCCGGCCTACGGCGGCACGCCCTCCGATCAGACGGTCATCGCCGCCATCCAGGATCTGAAAGCGCGCGGGCACAAAGTCACGCTGAACCCGTTCATCCTCATGGACGTGCCCGAGGACAACGCGCGCCCGAACCCCTACGATCCTGATGGCCCGCAGCCCACGTATCCCTGGCGCGGTCGCATCACAGTTCACCCTGCTCCCACGATCGAAGGCTCGCCCGACAAGACCGGCGGCGCCGCGAGCCAGATCGCCGCCTTCGTCGGCACGGCGGCGCGCCACCATTTCTCCATCGTCGGCCAACAGGTCATCTACGCGGGCCCCGCCGAGTGGTCCTTCCGGCGCATGATCCTGCACTACGCCCATCTCGCCGCCGCGGCCGGCGGTGTCGACGGCTTCATTCTCTGCTCGGAGCTGCGCGGTCTCACGCAAGCGCGCGCATCCGCCTCCGGCTATCCCTTCGTCGACGCCCTCATCGCGCTCGCTGCCGATGTGCGCGCAATCCTCGGCTCAGCAGCGAAAATCACCTACGGCGCCGACTGGTCGGAGTACTTCGGCCATCATCCTCAGGATGGCAGCGGCGATATCTTCTTTCATCTCGATCCGCTCTGGGCATCGCCCAACATCGACGCCATCGGCATCGATGCTTATTGGCCGCTCGCCGATTGGCGCGACGGGCGCGACCACGCCGACTGGCACGCCGGCCATCGCGTGCTCCACGATCTCAGCTATCTCAAATCGAACCTCGTCGGCGGCGAGGGCTACGACTGGCACTACGCGAGCGCCGCCGATCGCGATCTCCAGATCCGCACGCCCATCACGGATGGTCATGCCGGCAAGCCGTGGGTATTCCGCTTCAAGGACATCCGCTCGTGGTGGCAGAACGCGCACTTCGATCGCCCCGGCGGCATCGAAAGCGCAACGCCGACCGCCTGGATACCTCAATCAAAGCCCTTCTGGCTCACGGAGATCGGCTGCCCGGCCATCGACAAGGGCGCCAACCAGCCGAATGTCTTCGTCGATCCCAAGAGCACGGAAAGCGCGCGTCCCTACTTCTCTACGGGCAACCGCGACGACCTCATGCAGCGCCTCTACCTCCAGGCGCTGACCGAGGGACTCGATCCCACCCATCCCGGCTATATCGCCGACGCAAACCCGACCTCGCCGCTCTACGGCGCCCCGATGGTCGATCTCGATCACGTCTATATCTATGCCTGGGATGCGCGGCCCTATCCGGCCTTTCCGAACAACCGACTCGCTTGGGGAGACGGCGCGAACTGGCGGCAGGGCCACTGGCTCAACGGTCGCATCGCCAGTCAACCGCTCAGCGCCGTCGTCTCCGACATTCTGCGATCGCACGCCTTCGAACGCCGCGACGACACGCATCTCGCTGGCGTCGTTCCCGGCTATGTGATCGACCAGATCATGTCGGCGCGCGAGGCACTGCAGCCGCTCGAGCTCGCCTACTTCTTCGACTCGCTCGAGAGCGAGGGCCGCATCGTCTTCCGTCATCGCGGGATTGATCCTCCGGTCCTCAGCCTCACGGCGAGCGAGACGGTCGAGCTCAAACCGGGCGCCGACCTCGTTGCCCTTGCGCGCGCGCAGGAAACCGATCTGCCCGCTTCTGCGCGCATTGCCTATGCTGCCTCCGAGCGCGACTACCGCCGTGCTGTTGCAGAAGCGCGTCGCCTCGTCGGGGCCAGCGGCCGCATCTCACTTGCCGAGCTTGCCATCGTCATGGAGGCCGATCAGGCATCCCAGATCGCCGAGAGCTGGCTGTTCGAGACCTGGGCGGCGCGCGAGCGGGCGCAGTTCGCGCTGCCGCCGAGCCGGATCGCGCTCGAGCCGGGCGACATCGTCGCGCTCGATCGGCCGGGCGATCCCCGCCTCTTCCGCATCACCGAGATCGGCGACCATGGCTCTCGCGAGATCGATGCGATCCGCATCGAGCCCGACGTCTATGCGCCGATCACCGCCGCACCACGCGAGGCCGATGCGCCGCTCGCCACGATCCCGAGCCGGCCATCCGTCGCCTTCCTCGATCTGCCGATGTTGCTCGGCAACGAGCCGCCCGACGCTGGTTACTTCGTCGCCATGATGAGGCCGTGGCCCGGCGCCGTCGCACTCTATAGCTCGCCTGAAACCTCTGGCTTCACGCTGCGCGCACTCGCGACGCTCCCTGCGACCATGGGCGAGACCGTCGACGATCTCATGCCCGGACCGCCAGGCCGGCTCGACAAGGCCAACGTGCTGCGCGTCCACCTCGACTACGGGACGCTCTCCTCGGCCAGCGATCTCGCTCTCCTCTCCGGCGCCAATGCCGCCGCGATCGAGCACGCGCCCGGCCACTGGGAAATCATCCAGTTCCGCGAGGCGACGCTCGTCGCACCTTCAACCTACGCACTCACGATGCTCATCCGCGGCCAGCAGGGAACCGAAGGCACGATCAGCGCCGTGCTTCCTGCAGGCGCCCGCTTCGTCCTCCTCGATGCGGCACTCACCAGCCTGGACCTCGCACCGGACGACATTGGCCTTCCATTCAACTGGCGCTTCGGTCCCTCGAACCGCGATCTCGGCGCGCCGTCCTACGACACGTTCGTCCACGCCTTTGCCGGCATCGGCCGCCGCCCCTTTGCGCCTGTGCACGTGCGCGGGCGCCGGGAAGGCGGCGATCTCCACATCGACTGGATCCGCCGCACGCGCATCGGCGGCGACAGTTGGGAAACTGCCGAGGTGCCGCTCGGCGAGGAGAGCGAGCTCTACGAGATCGACGTGCTCGACGGAGATGCCGTCCTGCGCACGCTCGCGGCTTCGCATCCCTCGGCAGTCTATACGCTCGCCGATCAGACCAGCGATTTCGGCAACCCGCCGGCGGTGGTCACCGTCCGCATCTGCCAGCTCAGCGCGAGCTACGGCCGCGGCAGCCCCGCCGCCGCCGTCCTCTAGTCCCCGCATCGGAGTTCCTCATGCAGCAGCCATCCTGGATGGCCGAGGCCTGGCGCGAGCTTGGCCAGTCCGAGATTCGCGGACCGGCGCACAACCCGCGCATCGTCGCGATGTTCGATGAGCTTGGCCACCACGGCCACGGCGACGAGACAGCGTGGTGCGCCGCCTTTGTCGGCGCCTGCCTGGAGCGCGCCGGCATCGCAAGCACACGCTCGCTGCGCGCCCGCTCCTACCTCGGCTGGGGCGGTCCTGCGGACCCGCCGAGCGTCGGCGCGATCGCCGTGCTTCAGCGCGGCAGTGATCCGGCACTCGGCCACGTCGGCTTTCTCGTCGGCATGACGGGAACGCACGTCGTCATTCTCGGCGGCAATCAGGCGAATGCTGTGAACGTATCCGCGTTCGATCAAAGCCTCGTCCTCGGGTTCCGCCAGCCCGCATCCTCACCTGCCACGGACACGAGGGGCGACAAATTCGATCTCGCCCTCCGCCACGTTCTTGCGATGGAAGGCGGCTGGACGGACGACCCGCACGATCCGGGTGGCCCGACCAACAAGGGCATCACGCTTGCCGTCTACGCCCGCGAGCGCGGCATCGACGTGACGAGCCAAACTCTCACCGAGCTGAAAGCGGCCCTCCGCGCGATCCCCGACGACCTCGTCCGCAGCATCTACGAGAGCCGCTACTGGCAGCCTTCGCGCTGCCCGGCGCTGCGGCCATCGCTCGCGCTCATGCACTTCGATGCCAGCGTCAATCACGGCGTCGGCACGGCCGCGCGTTTTCTTCAGGAAGCGCTCGGCGTCGAGATCGACGGCGAGATCGGCCCGATCACGCTCGGCGCGGCGCGCACAGCCGAGCCACGCATGGCACTCACCCGATACGCCGCGATCCGGCGGCAACGCTACCGCGCACTTCCTCACTTCTGGCGCTTCGGCCGCGGCTGGCTTCGCCGGGTCGACGCCACCCTCGCTGCTGCCACGCACCTCGTCCCACCCTCCAGCGATCCCGCTCAAACCGAGGAGACTCCCTTCATGACCGGACCGACCGATGCGCCGACCACAAAGCCCTACGCGCCCACCGAGACCAAGAGCTGGTGGCAATCCATGACCATCTGGGGAACGGTTCTCACCGCGATCACGACAGTCCTGCCGCTCGTCGGCGTGGTGCTCGGCATCAGCATCACGCCTGAGCTCGCCGAGGAGATCGGCCAGAACATCATCCTCGTCATTCAGGCCGCCGGCGGCCTGATCGGCACGCTCATGGCGCTGTTCGGCCGGACCCGCGCCACCGCGCTGCTTCAAGTAAGATCGTCGCGCACGAGCCTCTGATTGCGTCGGCGCGAGGTCACTTCCGGCGCTGGCGTCGCGCGCGATACTTCGCGGCCCAGCCCTCGCGCGTCTCCTGCGGTGCGCGGCCGACAGCCAGTGCATCCGCCGGCACATCCTTGGTGATAACGCTGCCTGATCCAACGTAGGCGCCATCGCCGATCTTCACCGGCGCCACCAGTGCGGAGTTGGAGCCGACGAAAGCGCCAGCACCGACATCGGTATGGTGCTTCTCGTAGCCGTCGTAGTTGCAGAAGATAGTGCCCGCGCCAATGTTGGCGTCGGCACCGACGCGCCCGTCGCCGATGTAGGCGAGGTGATTGGCCTTTGCACCGGCCTCCATCACCGCGTTCTTCACTTCGACGAAATTGCCGACGTGAACATCGGTCCCGATATCGGCACCGGGACGCAGCCGCGCGAAGGGCCCGATGATCGCGCCCTCGCGAATGCGCAGCCCCGCGCGATCCTTCCCGTGAATTCCGACAATGTGGCAGTTCGCCCGGATCGTAACGCGATCCTCGATCGTCACGCCTGGACCGATCACGACATTCGGTTCGATCAGAACATCTCGGCCAATCATCGTGTCATAGCTGAGCCAGACGGTCTCCGGGGCGACAAGGCTCGCGCCATTGCGCATGGCTTCGATCCGCCGGCGGCGCTGCCAGATCGCTTCCGCCGCAGCGAGCTGCGATCGGTCGTTGATGCCCAGTACTTCCTCCTCGCTGCACACCACGACGCGCGCCGCATAACCGTCCGATCGCGCCAGCTCGACAGCGTCGGTCAGATACAACTCACCTTTGGCATTGCTGCTTCCGATCCTGCGCAACAGCGCTGCGAGCCCCCGCACCCGGAAAGCCATCACGCCGGAATTGCACAGGCGGATCTGCCGCTCGGCCTCGCTGGCATCCGCGTGCTCGCGGATCGCGACGAGCCCGCCGCCCGCGTCGGTCAGCAACCGGCCGTAGCCTGTCGGGTCCGCGGCCTCGAACCCCAGCACGACCACGCCTGCGCCTTGCTCCAGTGCCGCGCGCATCCGCGAAAGCGTTTCGGGCGTCAGCAGCGGCGTATCGCCATAAAGGACCATCACGTCGCCCGCGTGCCCGTCCAGCGCCGCGGCAGCGGCCAGCACGGCGTCGGCCGTTCCGCGCCGCTCGGCCTGAATGTAGGTCTCGACGGCCGGCGCGGCGGCTCGCCCCTCGGCGGCCACATCCTCCATTCCCGGCCCGACGACGAGCGCCAGCCTCTCAGGCGTCATCACCCGCACGGCATCGAGCACGTGGCCGAGCATCGTGCGGCCCGCGATCTTGTGCAGCACCTTGGGCGTGGCCGAGCGCATCCGCGTGCCGAGGCCGGCGGCCAGCACGACAGTCAGGAGAGGTGCGGGCATGGCGTGCTTTCCCTCGCTTGGGCCTGAGCCAACCGGCGAGCAGACTGCGCGCCCGGAGCTGCCTCCATCTGGCAATGTCCGCTATCGCCGTCAATTGTAGCCGCCGACCTTGCCCACCTGAAAGTCCGCAGCCCTCGGGTTGCTGCCGCACTCGTGCCGCGCGTGCGCCGCGAGCTCCCCCTTGAGGCGCCTCTACAACGTCACGGGACCACCCCATTGCTGTCCAGCAGTTCGGGCACCTCTCCGTATCGCACCTTCACAGCCTCGTGCGTCACCAAAATGCCGCTTGACGACCCCACCCCCGCCATGAAAAAGAACGATCGTTCGTTTTTATTGCATCGCACAAGACGCGGCGGACGGTCTTCAGCCATGGCCAAGCTCAGTCCAGAAACCCTACGGGAACGCAGCGACCATATCCTCGACGCTGCGGGGCGCTGCTTCGCGCGCGCCGGCTTCCACCGCACCACCATGCAGGACATCTGCCGGGAGGCCGAGGTCAGCCCCGGCGCCCTCTACATTTACTTCAACAGCAAGGAATCCCTCATCGCCGGCATTTGCGAGCGCGAGCGCGCGGAGTTCGCGAGCCGCTTCGCCGAGATGCCCGTGGGGGCCGACTTCATGGGCGCGCTCGCCGCCCTCGGCCGGCAATTCCTCGAGGACCCGCTCCATCGCCGCCTTCTCTGCGTCGAGGTCGGCATCGAGGCCACCCGCAATCCCAAAGTCGGTGAGATCCAGAAGTCGGTCGAAGGCTTCATCCGCGGCTCCTTCCACGACCTCTTCACCAAGTTGAAGACCGAAGGCCGCATCGCCCCCGTCTTCGATATCGACACCGTCGTCGAGGCCTTCATGACGATCGCGGACGGAATGCTCTGGCGCCGCGCCGTCGATGAGAATTTCAAAGCTGATGTCGTCCTGCCCCCGCTCTTGGAGGCGGTTGCGGCGCTTCTCCGTCCCGTAGCCCACGAGGCCAAGTCATGAAGAAGAAACTGCTCCTCTGGGGACTGGTCGTCGTGCTCGCCGGTGCCGGAGCCTTCACCTACAAGGCCGGGCTTCTGCCGTCGCTTGCCGCCGAGAAGAAGACGCAGCCGGCCCCGGACGCGACGCCAAAACTCCAGGCCAGCGTCAGTGTCGTCCGCGTCGCGCCGCACGCCTTTATCGAAACGCTCGCGCTCAGCGGCTCGCTCATTCCGCGGGAGGAGATCCTGATCGGCCCCGAGATCGAGAGCTTGCGCGTCCTCGACGTGCTCGTCGAGGAGGGCGCGGCGGTCAAGCGTGGCCAGGTGCTCGCGCGGCTCGTGCCGGACACGCTCGATGCCCAACTTGCGCAGAACGAAGCGGCGCTCGCCCGCAATGCCGCCGCGACCGCGCAGGCACGCAGCACGATCTCCGAGGCCGAAGCGCGTCTCAAGGAAGCGCAGAACGCAATTGCCCGCGCACGCACGCTCAAAGAGTCGGGTCACGTCTCCGAGGCAGTCTTCGATCAGCGCGAGTCGCTCTTCAAGCTCGCGGAGGCTCAGCTTTTCGCGGCGCGTGACGGCCTCAAGGCCTCCGAAGCCGACCGTGCCAGCATCGAGGCCCAGCGTCGCGAGCTCCTCTGGCGCCGCTCGAAAACCGAGGTCACGGCCCCCGCCGACGGCGTCATCAGCCATCGACGCGCCCGCATCGGCGCCAGCGCAGCACTCGTCTCTCAGGAGCCGATGTTCCGTATGGTCGCGAACGGCCAGATCGAGCTCGACGCCGAGGTCCCGCAGGCACACCTCGTCCGCCTCGCACCAGGACAGAAGGCGCGCATCGCCATTCCCGGAAACGGCGAAGTCGACGGCACCGTGCGCCTCGTCTCGCCGGCCGTCGATCCGACGACTCGCCTCGGCCGCGTGCGCATCCTGCTCGGCAATGATCCGAATCTCCGCGTCGGCACGTTCGCGCGCGGCGAGGTCGTGATCGCGCACGGCTCAGGTCTCGCCGTCCCCCGCTCGGCCGTCCTGTTCACCAAGTCGGGACCGAGCGTCCAGGTTGTCGAGAACGAGACCATCGAAACCCGCCCGGTCACGCTCGGCCTCGCCGAGGCGGACAAGCTCGAGATCCGCAGCGGCGTCACCGAGGGCACGCTCGTGGTCGCCAAGTCCGGCACCTTCCTGCGCCATGGCGATCGGGTCCGCCCTGTCGTCCTTCCCCGCGCCATCGCAGACGGGCGATAAGCCATGAACTTCAACGTCTCGGCATGGTCGATCCGTAATCCGGTTCCGCCGCTCACGCTCTTTCTCGTGCTGATGGTGCTCGGCACCATCGCCTTCAAGCAGTTGCCGATCACGCGCTTCCCGAACATCGACGTCCCCATTGTTCGCGTGCAGATCTACCAATCGGGCTCGGCCCCGGCCGAGCTGGAAACGCAGGTTACGAAGCGCGTCGAGGACGCAATCGCCAGCGTCAACGGCGTCAAGCACATCACGTCGACCGTCACCGAGGGCATTTCCCTGACCGTCATCGAGTTCCGCCTCGAGACGAACACCGACCGCGCCGTCAACGATGTGAAGGACGCCATCGCGCGCGTCCGCTCCGAGCTTCCCCGCACGATCGAGGAGCCTGTCATTGCGCGTCTCGACGTCGAAGGCCTGCCGATCGTCACCTACGCGGTGCGTGGGCCGGCGATGACACCGCAGGAAGTCTCCTGGTTCGTCGATGACGTCGTCGTCCGCACGCTGCAGGGTGTGCGGGGCGTGGGCGAGGTGATCCGCGTCGGTGGCGTCAAGCGCGAGATCCGCGTTGCGCTCGATCCCGACCGCCTTCTCTCGCTCGGCGTCACTGCGGGAGATGTCAACCGACAGCTCCGCGCAACCAATGTCGATCTTGCAGGCGGACGCGGCGAGATCGGTGGTCGCGAACAGGCCATCCGTACGCTTGCGGGCCAGACGACCGTCGCGAAGCTCGCCTCGACGATGATTGCCCTTCCCGGTGGTCGGAAGGTGCGCCTCGACGAGCTCGGCACGGTTTCCGACTCCTACGAGGAGCCGCGCGCCTTCGCCGTCGTCGACAAGGAGCCGGTGGTCGCTTTCTCGATCACGCGCGCCAAGGGCGCGAGCGACACGACCGTGTCTACTGACGTCCACAATGCCGTCCAGGCGCTCGTGAAGCTCTACCCCGACGTCCAGATCTCCATGATCGACACGACGACGACGGCCGTGCGTGGCGCCTACACGTCGACCATGCAGACGCTCGTCGAGGGCGCGCTGCTCGCCATTGCCGTCGTCTTCCTGTTCCTGCGCAACTGGCGTGCCACGATCATCACCGCCGTTGCACTGCCGCTATCGATCATTCCCGCATTCTTCGTCCTGCACGCGCTCGGCTTTTCCCTCAATCTCGTCAGTCTGCTCGCGATCACCATCGCGACCGGCATTCTCGTCGACGACGCCATCGTCGAGATCGAGAACATCGAGCGCCACATGGCCATGGGCAAGCCGCCCTACCGCGCATCGCTCGATGCGGCGGATCAGATCGGTCTTGCCGTCATCGCCATCACGATGACCATCATCGCCGTCTTCACGCCTGTGAGCTTCATGGGTGGCATTGCCGGCATGTACTTCAAGCAGTTCGGCCTGACGGTCGCGATCGCGGTATTCTTCTCGCTCATCGTCGCGCGCCTGCTGACGCCGCTGCTCGCCGCCTACTTCCTCCGCCCGCGTCCGCACAGCGATCACGAGCCGCGCTGGCTGCGCGCCTACACGCGCCTGGCACGCTGGTCGGTGCGCCACCGCTTTCTGACCCTGATTGCGGGCCTCGGCATCTTCGCAGCCTCGATCGGCAGTTTCTTCCTGCTGCCGTCGGCGTTCCTGCCGACCGACGACACCGGCCGCATTCTGCTCGCCGTCGAGCTGCCGCCCGGCTCGCGCCTCGACGACACGCGGCGCATCACGAACGACATCACCGACCGCATCAAGCGCCGCTCCGACGTCGTGAGCGTCTTCGTGACCGGCGGCCAGATCCTCGGCTCGGGCGCTGAAGTGCGGAAAGCGACGCTGACGATCAATCTCGTGCCGAAGACCCGACGCAAGGACAATCAGATCACGATCACCGAGGCCATCGGCGCCGATCTCGCGACCGTCCCCGACATCCGCTACTGGTTTCTGCGCGACAATGGCCAGCGCGCCTTCACTGTCGTCGTAACCGGCCGCGAAGGCGCCGAGGTCGACCGCGTCGCCGCGACCCTTACGTCGGATGCCAAGCGTGTCGTCGACAAGGACGGCAACGCGATGCTGCTCAACGTCGTCTCGACGGCCGAGCTCGATCGCCCTGAGCTACTCGTCGTGCCGCGCACGGAGCTCGCCGCCGACCTCGGCGTGTCGACCGAGACCATCTCGGAAACCGTGCGCATCGCCACCATCGGCGACATTCCGGCCGCGCTCGCGAAGATGAACATCGATGATCGCCAGATCCCGATCCGGGTTCAGCTCAGCGAGGATGCCCGCAGCGAAAGATCCACGCTCGAGAACCTCAAGGTTCCGACGGCCACGGGCGGTTCGGTGCCTTTGAGCGTCGTCGCCGACTTCAAGATGAGCCAGGGGCCGACGGCGATCAGCCGCTACGACCGCCGCCGTCAGGTGGTGATCGGCGCCGATCTCGCAGGCCACACAGCCCTCGGCGACGCCCTTTCCGCCGTGCTCGCACAGCCCGCCGCACAGAACCTGCCGGCCGGCGTCGAGGTGCGTCAGTTCGGCGATGCCGAGATCATGGGCGAGGTGTTCGAGAGCTTCGCCAAGGCCATGGGCGCCGGCATCATGATGATGTACGCGGTGCTGGTGCTCCTCTTCGGCTCGTTCCTGCAGCCGATCACCATCCTGTTCTCGCTGCCGCTCTCGATCGGCGGCGCGATCTTCGCACTCTATCTCGCCAATGAATCGGTCAGCCTGCCGGTCGTGATCGGCATCCTGATGCTCATGGGCATCGTGACGAAGAACGCGATCCTGCTCGTCGACTTCGCCGTCGAGGAGATGGCGAAAGGCGTGCGCCGCGCCGAGGCCATCGTCGATGCCGGCCGCAAGCGCGCGCGCCCGATCGTCATGACCACCATCGCCATGGTCGGCGGCATGGTGCCGGCGGCGCTGAACGCAGGTGAGGGCGGCGAGTTCCGCGTACCGATGGCCGTGGCGGTCATCGGCGGCCTCATCTCCTCGACGCTCCTGAGCCTGCTCTTCGTGCCCGCGGTCTTCGCTGTGATGGACGACTTTTCGCGGTTCATGTGGTGGATCTTCGGGCGCTTCGTCGGCCCGAGCGACGAAGCGCATGGCGCGCAAGCTCAGGCCACCACGGAGCCGGCCACCCACTCCGGGCAGCAGCCCGCACGGCCCGTCGCCGCGGAATAGGTGTTTTTCTTCGGCGCTCTGCGGGTTGTACGCGACAGACCACAAGCATACCGTAATGCGCACACTGCTCGTATCAGTAGCGGAGTGCGGTCATGTTCGATGCAAAAAGCCTACTCGAGATGATGGTTCGGGGTGCGTCCCCGAATTCGCCGAATACCCCCCAAGCTCAGTCCGGGCAGGGAGGCGGCCTCGAAGATCTTCTCGGACAATTGCTCGGCGGCGCGCGCCAGCAAGGTGATCCGGCGCGCGGCGGTGCGGGCAATTCATCCGGTATCGGCGCCCTCGATGATCTCATGCGTCAGTTCTCGGGCGGCGGCGCGCCCGCCAGCAGTCGCGCCGCGGCCCCGAATGCCGCACCCGGCGCAAGCCCTGGCCAGGGCCAAGGCGGCGGTGGCTTCCTCGACGATCTCCTGCGCAATCTCACGCAGTCGCAATCGGGTGGCTCCGGCGGCCAAGGCGCCGGCGGCGGCAACCTGATGGACATCCTCGGCCAGATCCTCGGGCAAGCGACATCCGGCGCGAAGGAAGGTGCGCAGCGTATCGACGATGCGACCGGCGCTTCGGGCCAGCTCCGCGACATCCTCACCAGGACCACGGGCAAGTCACCCGAGGAGCTGATGAACGCAGCGAAAGAGCTCGTCGAGAAGAACAAGCTCGGTGCTGGTGCAGCCGCAGGTGGGCTCGGCGCCGTCGTGCTCGGCACGCAGACTGGCCGCGCGATTGCCGGCAGCGCCTTCAAGCTCGGCGCGCTCGCGCTGATTGGTGGCCTCGCCTACAAGGCCATGCAGAACTATCAGGCCGGCAAGCCCGTGCTCGGCGGCGGCACACCCCAGGCACTTGTCGAGGCGCCGGCGGGCTCAGGCTACGAAGCCCGTGCCATAACCCACGACACCGCGCTCCTCTATATCCGCGCGATGATCGCTGCCGCTGCTGCCGACGGCCGCATCGACGAGAAGGAAATGAACAGGATCGTCGGCGGGCTGAAGCAGATGGGCGTCGATCGCGACGCCGAGGAGTTCCTCGCCAACGAGCTCAATAATCCTGCAACGCCTGAGGAGCTCGCCAGCGCCGTTCACGGTGAAGCGGAAGCCGTTCAGGTCTACACCGCCGCGCGCATCGCGATCGACCTCGACAACGAGGAAGAGCACGACTTCCTCGTGCGCCTGGCCAACGATCTCGACCTCGATCAGCAGCTTATCGCGCACATCGACGCGACGGCACGGCAAGCCGCGTAAGGCACGATCGACGACGACAGCAAGGCCGCCGGCACGACACCGCAGCCGGCGGCAAATGCTGTCAGCCGCCGAACAGCACGGCGTGCATGATCCGGCCGGGCATGAACGTGAAGAAGCCGGCGACCAGAAGCGCGCCGGCATAGAGGCCGATCATCCCGCGCCTGTGCGCCGAGATATTTCCGCGGCGCGCCATCATCACTGCGAATGGGGTGATGAAGAGCACCCAGATCGACAAGAGGTGAATGACGCTGAAGCCGTGCCACTGGTTCATCTGGTGAATCCAGAACGAGCTCCCCGCGATCAGGAGCATCAGACCGACCCAGATATAACCGACCGTCCGGTGCGGAAAATCGCCCTTGCGCCGTGTGAGCTGCACGAGGCCGAGGCCGAACGCCGCCATGGCCGCAAAGGCGTGCATCTGTATGGCGGGGCTCGCCGAAAGCAGAGGTTGGAGTGTCATGCGCTCGCCTCCTGTACTGCACGGATCTCAGGCGGAGCTTCGAAGTCCTCGGGAATGCCGGCGAGGCCGATCCGCTTGAACCAGCGGCCGAGCGCCAGTGATGCGGTCAGTACCGCGAATGGGACCGCGACGAGGTAACCAGCCGTCAGCGGCAGGCTCCACCAGAATACGGCCGGGTTGATCAACCACAGCAAGCCGCACACGACGATGCCGAACAACGTCTGCGGCCAGAGATTGCGCACGGCCGTCGCCCAAGAAATACCATAGGCGTCGCGCGACTGTCCGCCCCACACGACCGATTTCCCGAACGCCAGGCCGATCATGAAGATCGACGTCCGGATCGTCGAGATCGCGCCCTGCAGGAACGAGAACACGAGCTCGAGCACCGCCGACACGGCGAACCGCACCGGGCCGCCATAGCGCGCTACACCGCCTTTCGTGAGCACCGCATCGATGAGGCCGGCAATCTTCGGGCTCAGGTACATCACGAAGAACAGCACATAGAGGAAGATCGCCAGTCCCACCGGATAGTTCGCGATCGACTGCCCCTCCCAGGCGGCGATGGGCAGCAGCGCGATCATCAGCGTCCACGCCGGAATGCCGATGAACATCAGGATCGCCCACAGGAGCTGGAAGCGGCTCATGGCATAGAGCCCCGGCAGATCCAGCAGCTTGATGTACTGCATGTTGCCCTGGCACCAGCGCACATCACGCTGCGCGAAGTCGAGCATGGTCGGCGGGTTCTCCTCCCACGAGCCGTTCTCGACCGGCAGCACGCGCACCTCGTAACCCGCGCGCCGCATGAGCGTCGCCTCGACCTGATCATGCGAGAGCACGTGGCCGCCGAGCGGTGGCTTGCCCGGCAGCAGCGGCAGGTCGCAGTCCTCCACGAACGGCTTGATGCGCACGACCGCGTTGTGTCCCCAGAAGGGGCCGCAGTCCCCCACCCACCACGCCTGTCCCATGGTGTAGGAGCGCATGCCGTGGCGCATGCCGAACTGGAAGATGCGCGCGAACGCTGACGACGACGGCATTCCCACCACGAGCGACTGCAGGATGCCGATCCGCGGATGGGCCTGCATCATGCGCACGAGCCGCACGATCGCCGGACCCGACATGACGCTGTCCGCATCCAGCGGCAGCATCAGCTCGTAGTCCTTGCCCCACCGCTCGCAGAAATCGCGGACGTTGCCGGCCTTGTATCCCTTGTTCTCCTCGCGGCGGCGGTACGTGATGCGCGCCGCATCAGGATCCTGCGCCTTCCAGGCCGCGATCGCGGCCTCCTCGGCCGCCGCCACCTCCGGCCTGTTCGTATCCGACAGCACGAAGTAGCTGAAGGCCGCGCCCTCGCCCGTCGCGTCGATGCTCTCCTTCACGATCCTGAGGCGCCGGATGGCGCGCGCGGGGTCCTCATTGCGCAGCGTCATGAAGACGGCCGTTTTGATCGTGATCGGCGTCGGCACATCGCCTGCACCCGCATAGGGCGCGACCGCCCCCATAGGGTCCTTGTGGAAGTGCAGGAGCCACAGCCCGATCACCGAGTTCCAGAAGCCGACGACCGTCCACGGCGTGCCGAAGGCAAAGCAGACGAACATGATGATATCGACGATGGTCCAGCCGCCGGCCCCGAGCACCTTCGCTGCGAGCCAGAGCATGGCGAGCCACGTCACGACGTTGAGCACCATCATGATCAGGCGACGGCGGGAGAGCTCGGCGTTTGCCTGGAGCCCGGTCGGTACGCTAAGGCTTGGAGCGCCTGCGAGCCTCGCGCCGCGCGGCGCCGCATCATCAACGTTGTTGGTCATTGCTGTGCTTGCTGGGGTTTTGAGGGGAATGCCCTGATGAAGGGCGGGACGCCGCGGAACGGATCGACCATGGCCGACAAACCGAAAGACACCGCGCGAGAATTGCCTCTCGCCAACGCCTCACCGGCCCATTCGTTCCGGTCGACCGACCCGGCGCGAACCGCCCGGGCCATCTGGTACACGGCGCCGGGCGCGGTGGAAATACGTTTGAGCGAGCTCCCGTCGCTCGAGCCGGGGCAAGCCCTCGTGCGGACCGCATTCAGCGGTATCAGCCGCGGTACCGAGCGACTGGTCATCAGTGGCGCCGTCGGCCAAGAGGAATGGGAGCGCATGCGCGCGCCCCTGCAAGAGGGCGCGTTTCCTTTTCCAGTAAAATACGGCTATTGCGCGACCGGGACGGTGGAGGAAGGCCCCGCGGCGCTCGCGGGCCGCACCGTCTTCTGCCTTCATCCTCATCAGGATCGCTTCATTGCACCCGTCGAGATGCTCGTCCCGCTTCCCGACAACGTGCCGGTCCGACGGGCAACGCTTGCCGCCAACATGGAGACCGCGCTCAACGCGATCTGGGACTCCGGTGCCAGCGCCGGCGATCGGATCGTGGTTGTAGGCGCCGGCATTGTCGGGCTCCTCGTCGGCCACCTCGCCGCGCGCCTGCCCGGAGCCGATGTGACCGTCGTCGATATCGCCGACCGGCATGGTATCGTGACAAACCTTGGCGCGCGGTTCGCGACACCCGCCGACGCACCACGCAATGCCGATGTGGTGTTCCACACCAGCGCGTCCGCAGCGGGCCTTGCGACCGCCATCGCCTGCGCCGGCCTGGAGGCAACGGTCGTCGAGCTCTCGTGGTACGGCAACAAGGATGTGCCGTCGCCGCTCGGCGGCGCCTTCCACAGTCAGCGCCTCAAGCTGCAGTCCTCGCAGGTCGGTCAGGTCTCACCCGGCCGGCGCCCGCGCTGGAGCTACCGCCGCCGCATCGAGAAGGCGCTCGCGCTCCTCGCCGATCCTGCGCTTGACGTGCTCGTCACCGAAGAGATCGCCTTTGCCGATGCGCCTGTCGCACTGCCGCGCATTCTTGCTCCGGGCGCGGCCGGCCTCGCGCCGGTCATCCGCTATTGAACCGACTATCTGGCGCCGAACATCAGTCCGAGAGCGCCCGCAATGATGGAGAGCGCCGACACGATCGCCATTGGCCAGCCCATGGCCGAGCCCCCGATCGACCACGCCATCACGGCCTTGGTGATCGTGTTCACCACCACGGCGATGAAAATCGCCACCGCCGCCACGGCCACCGTCGCCCCACCGCCGCCGGCACTGCGCGCCATCGACAGCGTAATCGCGTCGACATCGGCAATCCCGGACACCGCCGCGACGAGATAGGCGCCCGCCGAGCCGACCAGGCCCGTCAGCACTTTCGTTGCGAGAATGACCGCCGCCAGAATCGCGCCGAACTGCAGCACCGTACCCAGCTCGAACGGGTTCTTGAGTGCGATCGACCTTTCGCCATGGTCTGCCTCGCCCCCCGCGCTGCGCAGCATCAACACCAACGCGCCAAGCGCCAGCGCAGCGCCGACCGCGCCGATCGGCAGAGCGATCGCCACCAGCACAGTCGGATTGATGACGCTGGCGATCGCCAGCACCCGCCCCGCCATCACCGCGCTCGCAAAAAGCACGCCTGCCGCCAACAAACGCGCCTGCCCCGCGTTCTCGCTTGCGACTTTCGCGAGGGTCAGCGTCACGGCCGTCGAGGACGCGAGTCCGCCCGCGAGGCCGGTGATCGCGATGCCCTGCCTGTCCCCCGCGAGCTTCACGGCGACGTAACCGACGAAGCTGATGAACGCGATCATGATCGTCATCAGCCAGATCTCGTGGGGATTGAGCGCATCCCACGGATCGACCGTCCGGTTCGGCAGCACGGGCAGCAGGATGAAGGTCATCGCCAGCAGGACGAGACCCGAGCGCAGCTCCTCCTGCGTCATCCTTCTCAGCCAGGTGTGCAGCAGGCTCTTCCATGCGAGCAGAGCCGTGACGGCGACGCCGCCCGCTGCCGCCACCTCCATGCTCCCGAGAATAGCGAACGCGCCGAGGGCAAATGTCAGCATGGCCGCGACGACGGTCGTCGCACCGAATGTCCCATCGTGAGCGACCTCGCGATAACGGAAGAACGCGAAGATCGCCGCGTAGACGACGAACGCGGCACCGAGCGCCACGGCGCCGCCGCTGTTGATGGTTTCCTTCGCGATGGCTCCCCATACGCCGCCGAGCAATCCACTCAGCGCGAACGTCCTGAGGCCGGCCGTCCGATAGCCTTCCTCCTCCGTGCGCCCACTCCAACCGCGCTCGAGACCGACCAGAAGGCCGATCGCCAACGCCACCGAAAGCCGCTGAAAAAGTTCGAAGGTATCCATAGCCGTTCGATCATAGGGACAGCACGACGCACCGGTCAGCCGCTGCCTGCTGCCGGCGAAACAACTATGGATAGCGCCTGGGAGGACGAAGGGGAACCGTCTGCCGCTCCCCTTCGATGTATCTCGTCAGATCAGAGGACGAGACCGCTCTTCGCATCAATAAGGTGCATCTGATTGAGGTCGGCCGCCATCTTGAGCGGCGCACCGTCCTTCGCGCCGGCCGCGGGATTGACACGGCCGCACACCGTCTCCCCGTTGATCGGGAAGTACACCAGCGTCTCCATACCCATCGGCTCGGTCACTTCGAGGTTGGCGTCGAAGGCGACCACGCCCGGATCGAGCTGAGAACGGGCATCGGTGAGATGCTCGGGTCGCAGGCCGAGGAGCACGCTGCCGTTGCCCTTGTGCTGGCCATACTGGCCCGCGCGGGCAGGCGGGATGGGCAGCGCCAGGCCGTCGTTGATACGCAACTTGAGCTGACCGCCCTCGTCCTGCAGCTTGCACGGGATGAAATTCATCGCCGGCGACCCGATGAACCCCGCGACGAAGCGCGTCTTCGGGTGATGGTAGAGCTCGTTCGGTGTGCCGACCTGCTCGATGATCCCGTTGTTCATGACGACGACGCGATCGGCCAGCGTCATCGCCTCGACCTGGTCATGCGTCACGTAGACGGTCGTCGTGCGCACCTTTTGATGCACCTTCTTGATCTCGATGCGCATCTGCACGCGCAGTTTCGCGTCCAGGTTCGAAAGCGGCTCATCGAAGAGGAAGACCTTGGGATTGCGCACGATCGCGCGTCCCATGGCAACGCGCTGGCGCTGGCCGCCGGAGAGCTGCTTCGGCTTGCGGTCGAGCAGCTCCGTGATGTCGAGGATGCGAGCTGCCTCGTCGACGCGGCGGTTGATCTCGTCCTTCGGGAACTTCTTGAGCCTGAGCCCGAACGACATGTTCTCGTGGACCGTCATATGCGGATAAAGCGCATAGTTCTGGAACACCATCGCGATGTCGCGGTCCTTGGGCGGGACGTCATTGACGACGTCACCGCCGATCGCGATCTCGCCGTCCGTGATGTCCTCGAGGCCCGCGATCATGCGCAGCGTCGTGGTCTTGCCGCACCCTGAAGGCCCGACGAGAACCACGAACTCGTGGTCGCGGATGTCGAGGTCAATGCCCCGTACGGCGAGCACCTCATCGTACTTCTTGACGACTTTTCTGATATGTACTTCGGCCATCGATGCTCGCCCTTACCCTTTTGTGGCACCAGCGGTGAGGCCGGCGATGTAGTAGTCCATGAGGAAGGCGTAGATGATGAGCGGCGGCGCGGCACCGAGCAGCGCACCGGTCATGATCTGACCCCAGTTGAAGACGTCGCCTTTGATGAGCGTCGTGATGATGCCGACCGGCAGCACGAGCTGACTCTCCGACGTCGTGAAGGCGAGCGGATACAGGAACTGCGCCCAGCTCACCGTGAACGCGAAGATCGTCGCCGCGATCAGCCCCGGAAGGGCAACCGGAATGAAGATCTTCGTCAGCGTCTGCGTCCAGGTGGCGCCGTCGATCAGCGCCGCCTCGTCGAGCTCCTTCGGGATCGAGGCGAAGTAGCCGATCATGATCCAGGTGCAGAACGGCACCGTGAGCGTCGGGTAGAGGATCAGCAGCACCCACCACCTGTTGATCAGGGAAATGCCGGTCAGATCGTTGAACACTGCCATCATCTTGAAAAGCGGAATGAACAGCAGCGTCTCGGGAATGAGATACGTGAGGAACACGCCCGTTCCGAGGAGCGTCGAGCCCCAGAACTTCATTCGCGAGAGGGCGAACGCGGCCGGCACGCTGATCAGCATGGTGATCGTGACCACCGACACCGACACGATCGACGAGTTGAGGAAGAACCTCAGATACTGATTTGAGGTCAGCAGCTCGCGATAGTTATCGAGTGTCGGATTGTAGACCCACCACGGATTGGTGATCGCCGAGATCTCCTGGCTCGTCTTCAACGACGTGATGAGCATGTAGACAGGAGGCGTGAGGAAGAAGATCGCGAACAGGATCAGGAAGAAGTAGGACCAGCGCAGGGCCCACCTCCGGTCGCTGCTCATGCTGCCGTACTTCGGGTGGACGGCAACCGCTCCAGTTGATGCCGCCGCCGTCATGCTTCGTTCCCCCGCTTCACGATATCGCGCAGAATGAAGATCGCGCCGATGGTCAGGATGGGCACCATGAACAGGGAGACCGACGCGCCGAGCGGGATGTCGCCACCCTCGATGCCGACGCGGAAGGCCCACGTCGCGAACACATGCGTCTGATCCAGCGGATCACCCCGCGTCAGAACGCGCACGATGTCGAAGTTGGCGAACGTGACGATCGTGGAGAACAGCGCCGTGATCGCGATGATGTTGCGCATCATCGGAATGGTCACGAAGCGCATCGTCTGCCACCAGTTGGCGCCGTCGATCTTCGCAGCCTCGTAGAGCTGCTCGGGAACCGATTTGAGCGCCGCCAGATACATGATCATGAAGAACGGCGCGCCGATCCAGACGTTTACGAGAATGACGCAGAAGCGCGCCCAGTAGACGTCACCGAGCCACGGGATCGGACTGATGCCGACCCGCTCGAAAATCCAGTTGAAGGCCGAGTACGAGGGATCGAACAGCCACAGCCACGCGAGCGTGCTCATCGCCGGAGGGATGACCCACGGAATGAGCAGCATGCCGCGCCACTTGCGCTGGCCCTTGCTCGGAATGTTGTGCACGAGGTGTGCGACGATGAACCCGATGATCGCCTTGAAGATCACGGCGGTGATGGCAAAGATGCAGCTTTGCCAGACGACCATCCAGAACGTTTCGCGCTTGAAGAGGAACAAGAAGTTGGAGAAGCCGACATAGCGCTCCATGGTCTTGTTCAGCGTCGCGAGGTGAACGGCATAGAATGCCGGATAGATCACCAATACCGCGATCAGCAGAATGAGCGGCAGCGTCATCAGGAAGGCGATTGTCGACTTCCTTTGGAACGTGCGCTGAAGTGAGCTGCTTTGTCGGCCGCGCGCAACAGCAGCGTCCGACTTCATTGTTGCGTCAACCATTGCCTCAGCCTCATGAGAAATGCGGGCGGCCTCAGGGACCGCAGCCTCGCTGCAACGGTGCAGACGTGCACCGTCCAGGCATTCCTTCGCTGGCCGCAATCTGCGGCCAAACGCCCCTCGATCCTGTGAGCCTGCGCACTCTCCGCCGCACGAGCGGCGAAGAGTGACGCGAGAACGACAGATCAGGTGCGCATGAAGCCTTCGAGCTCGCTCTCGGCCCAGGAGAGCACGCTCTCAACCTTGTCACCACGCAGACCCCGCACGATCATCTTGGTCATCAGACCCTGCGTGTAGATCTGCTCCGCGATGCGATGCGGGCTCGGTGCCGCAGCGATCGACAGGATCTGGTGGTTGTGCGGGTTGGGATAGTGGTACAGCGTTCCCTTCGGCGGGCCGATTTCAGCCCACGTCTTGAAGTTGGTGAAGCTGGTGAACGCCGGGATATCGTAGCCCTTGCTCGCCTCCACCATCTTCTCGGCCGACTCGCGCAACGACATATGCCGCAGCAGCGACTTGGCCGCCGACTTGTTCTTGCTGAAGTTCCAGATGCCCCAGAAGAACGGCAGGAACGGCGCGTGGCGGCCATTCGGCCCCGACGGCATGCCGTGATGCCAGATCTGCTCGGCAATCTGCGGCGCATCGCGAACGGCCACGGCCCATGCTGACGGCGGATTGAAGATCATCGCGCCGCGGCCGGAAACGAGCCACCGGTTGTTCGAGGCGTCGTCCCACGAGGGCGAGTCCGCCGGATACTCCTTCGCAAGCCGGACGCAGTAGTCGAGCGCCTGGCGCACCTTCTCCGATTTGACCGTGATGTTCTCTTTCTGATCGACGAGCACGGCACCGAAGGCGTTGAAGAACGCGCCGGCCGTATCGACCGAGTCCGACGTCGTGCCGAGGCCGATGCCGAAGGCATGGCCGGCCTTGTTGCAATCCTGCGCCGCCTTCAGGAAGACGTCGAGCGTCCATCCGTCCGCTTTCGGCGGAGCCCCGGCCGGATACATCGCCAGGATGTCGATGCCCGCGTGCTGCTTCATCAGATCGATGCGGGACTCCGGGCCCTTCATCTGGCTGCCAACGGTCGAGGGCACCGATGTCCACTTGCCGTTGATCTTGCCGAGGTATTCGACGGTGGCGTTGACCGGACCATACTGCTTGATCAGATCGCCCATCACGTCGTCCATGGGCTCGAGCTGATTGGCATTGCGAGCCGGCTGCCACGTCGGCAGCGAAATGACGTCGTGGCCCGAGCGCGCCTGCGCCTCTGCAGCAATGGTCAGCAGCAGCTTGTTGCCCTGCGACGTGATGAAGTCGATCTCGACGTTGACCTTTTCTTTGTCAGCCCAGGCGCGGATCACATCTTCGGCGCCCTTGTTCGCGCCGGGGACCCAGTGGTCCCAGAGACCGAGCTTCAGGGTTCCGCCGGACTGAGCCGTGCTGACGTAGGGTGCAGCGACGACGCCCGCAGCCGCCGCAGCACCCGTGGCTACAAAGCGCCGACGGCTGATAGTCTTCTTACTCATTGGCAGTTTCCTCCGTTTGAATTTAGTTGTCTGGCATCGCTTCTTTTCGCGGCGATGTCCCGAAGTTCGCATTGACATATTAGGCCCGTGTCAGGGGCCGACGCCACTACAAATTTCAGTCATATTTCACATTACTGGCGCGAGTAGCCTTCGATCTCCGACCTCGCCCAAGCCAGTGTCTTGTCGATGCTCTCACCACGGCCGATCCGTACCATCATCTTCGGCATGATCGCATTCGTGTAGAGCTGCGACGCGATCGGCGGAGGCGCAGGTGAACACGGCATGACATTCCTCTGGTCGCCGCGATTGGGATAGTGCGAGAGCGTGCCTGGAGGCGGGCCCTGATCATCCCAGACCTTGTAGTCGAGGAGCTTCTGATAAGGCGGAATGTCGTAGCCCGCCGCGCCGGCCACCAGCTTGCGGATGTTGTCCGGCTTGTTGATGTGGACGAGCAGGCTCTTCGCCGCTGATTTGTTCTTCGAGAAGTTCCACAGGCCCTGATAGCGCGGCAGCAGCGGCGCGAAGCGGCCCTTCGGCCCCTTCGGCATGGCGTGCGTCCAGAGCTTCTCGGCCACATCCGGCGCATCGCGTTTCGCGACCACCCACGCGCTCGGCGGATTGAAGATCAGCGCGCCCTTGCCGGAAACAAGCCATTTGTTGTTCGAGGCATTGTCCCACGAAGCGACGTCCGGCGGCAGGAAGGCGTAGAGGCGCTTGGAATAGTCCAGCACCTGGCGCACCTCGGGCGTGTCAACCGTGATGTTCCCCTTGGCATCGACGAGTGCCGCGCCGTACGCCGAGAACAGCGAGCCGACCCAATCGAGACTGTCGGTCGTTGCGCCGAGCGGCAGGCCGAACGAGTGTCCTGCCTTGTGGCACTTCTCCGCAGCGACGAGGAACGTGTCCCAGGTCCAGTTCGCCGCTTCGGGTGCGGGATCCTTGCCGGCAGGAAACATCGCCTGCAAATCAATACCGGCTTCCTGCTTGAAGTAGTCGATGCGCGAGCATGGCGGCAGGATCAGCGAGCCGCGCGTCGAAGGCACGACATTCCAGTCACCCGTGTACGTGCCGATATACTGCATGGCCTCCGTGATCGGGCCATTGGTCGCCAGCACCTCCTTCATCACGTCGCCGACGGGCTCGAGCTGGCGGGAATACTGCGCCGGCTCCCAGGCCGAGAAATCCATGACGTCGTGGCCGGCGCGCGCCTGCGCCTCGGCGGCGATCGTCAGCAACAGCTTGTTGCCCTGGGTGCTGAGGTAGTCGATCGTGAGATCGACCTTCTCTTTCGCCGCCCATTCCTGGGCGATCTGATCGAAGATCTTGTTGCCGCCGGGGACCCAGTGATCCCACATGCCGAGCGAGAGGCTTCCCGCAGCATATGACGTGCTGACGTACGGCGCGGTTATGGCGGCTGCAGTGGCCGCAGTTCCGGCTATGAAACGGCGACGTGAAATCCTCTTCTTAGGCATGCTTCAATCCTCCCAATGGTTTCGCCATGAGAGGGACGCGCGCGATCTCGGCTCGCTGACCGAAAGGCGGCAGCGGGCTGGCTCGATGAGGGCATCGATCGACGGCCGTACATGGCGTTTCCTGCGGCGCGGATACCGCTTTCGGGGTCGGTTTCTCCGACTCCTCGACTCCCCGCTTCTGATGCTTCCAGCGGCGCGCGGGTAATATCGCCGCTCGATTAGCCGGCTGGCCGGCGCGGCCAGTAAAGCGCATTTGCAGCGCATTGGATAGGCCTCGGTGCGCAGGGCGCCGTGCTCGCTGCCGGTACCGATGGCCTGGCAATCGCGCTAGAACAGAAAGGACCCGGCTCCAAGCCGATGCCCCCTCAGCAGGACAGAACCATGAGCGCAACATCCATCAGCAGGGCGCTGACCCCGCCTGACATCAGGGCCCGCAAGGGCGGTACGCCCATTGCCTCACTGACGGCCTATACGACGCCCATCGCGCGCATCGTCGATCGCCACTGCGACCTCATTCTCGTCGGTGACAGCGTCGGCATGGTCCTTCACGGTCTTCCGTCCACTGTCGGCGTTACGCTGGACATGATGATCATGCACGGTCGGGCCGTGCACCGCGGCGCCGAGCGCGCCCTCGTCGTCGTCGATCTGCCATTCGGCTCATACGAGGAAAGCCTCGAGCAGGCCTTCCGCAGCGCCGCCCGCGTCATGGCCGAGACGGGCTGCGGCGCCGTCAAGCTTGAGGGCGGCGACAGCATGGCCGAGACGATCCGCTTCCTCACGCGCCGCGGCATTCCCGTGATGGCGCACGTCGGGCTCACGCCACAGGCTGTCAACGCGTTCGGCGGCTACAAGGTCCAGGGCCGCGGTGCCAGCGCTGACCAGATCCTCCAGGATGCCAAGGCCGTCAGCGAGGCCGGTGCCTTCAGCGTCGTGCTCGAGAAAGTCACCGAGCCGCTTGCGCGCTCGATTACGGAAGCCGTCGCCATACCGACCATCGGTATTGGCGCCTCCCCCGCATGCGATGGTCAGATCCTCGTGATCGATGATGTGCTCGGCATCTTCACCGATTTCCGGCCGAAGTTCGTGAAGCGCTATGCGGAGCTCGGCCGTGATGCCGAAGCGGCCATCGCGGCCTATGCCGAGGAGGTGCGCGCGCGCAGCTTCCCGGGCCCCGAGCATGTCTTCGGCGAAAGCGCCAAGTCGAAACGCGGCTGAAATCTCGGCTTGGGTCTGGCGCGCGCTTGCGCCGCGACGGTGCCGCCGCCATGATTGCCGCGACCCATTCAGTCCTGGACCTCAATCAGCAGGAGCACACCATGGCCGCCATGCGCTATCGCACGCTGGGCCGCAGCGGGCTCAAGGTATCCGAGCTCTGCCTCGGTACGATGATGTTCGGCGGTCCGACCGAGCAGGCCGAGGCCCAGCGGATCGCCGACAATGCCGCCGACCTCGGCGTCAACTTCATCGATACCGCGAATGTCTACGAGCAAGGCCGCTCCGAAGAGGTCACCGGCCGCATCATCAAAGCGCGGCGCAATCACTGGATCCTTGCGAGCAAGCTCGCCCAGCCGATGGGACCGGGGCCAAATGACCGCGGTCTTTCCCGCAGGCACATGATCGAAGCCGTCGATGCGTCGCTCAAGCGGCTCGGCACCGACCATATCGACGTCGAGTACATTCACCGCGTCGATCCGAGCGTGCCATGGGAAAGCGTCGCGGAGACGTTCGGCGACCTCATTCGCGCCGGCAAGCTCCGCTACTGGGGCCTCTCGAACGTGCGCGCGTGGCACATTCCGGTGATCGACACGGCCTGCCGTGCCGTCGGCGCACCGACACCGATCGTTCTCCAGCCCTACTACAATCTCATGAACCGGATGCCCGAGGTGGAGGTGCTTCCAGCCGCGCGCGCCTTCGGCCTTGGCGTCGCGTCCTACAGCCCGATCGCGCGCGGCATCCTCTCCGGCAAGTACCAGCCCGGCAGCAACGCACCGCCGGATACGCGCGCCGGGCGCAACGACAAGCGCATGATGGAGACCGAGTGGCGGGCCGAGTCGCTCGCCGTCGCAGCCAGGCTCAAGGCGCATTGCGACGCCAAGGGCGTGAGCCTCATCCACTTTGCGGTTGCGTGGGTCCTCAACAATTCAGCCATCACTTCAGTGATCGCCGGTCCGCGCACCTTCGAGCAGTGGTCGATCTATCCGGGCGCGCTGGAGTTCTCATGGACGAAGGAGGACGAGGCGCTGGTCGATAGTCTCGTCAGGCCAGGGCATCCGTCATCGCCCGGCTATACTGATCCCGGCTATCCGGTCGAGGGGCGCTACGCGAGGATCGTGTAGCTACCGTACGAGCCGCGCCGTCGACTTGAGCGTATCGACAGCCTCGTGCACCATGCGCGAGACGATGGCCTCGGCCGGCTCGATCTCTTCAATAAGGCCGAGGGCTTCGCCAGCAATGATCGGCGCGAACGCGGGGTCACCGGCATCGATCGCGGACATCACGCGCTTGGTCTCGGGCGGTCGGTTGGCGCGCAGCTCCTCCTCCTTGCCGTGCCAGCGATCCGTGAATTCGTTGCGCACCACCCGAATGTCGAACCGGCCCGGCCAGTACCTCTCGCGCACGATGTCCGTCGAGGACGTGCGCAGCGTGTCGTCACCTGTCGCCCGAACGCCGGCGGCTTTCACGTTCGGATGCACGAGCGCCTCGACCGCTGCCCAGAACCTCGTGCCGACCACCACGCCATCGGCACCGAGCGCGAGCACGGCCGCCAAGCCGCGCCCATCGGCAATGCCGCCCGCCGCACAGAGCAGAACCTCAGGCGCCTCGCGCGCCAGCAGGTCGGCGATCTCGGGCACCAGAGTGATGGTCGCACGCCGTGCGCCGTGCCCTCCGGCCTCTGTGCCTTGCGCGACGACAATGTCGGCGCCCGCCTCCAGCGCCTCCATGCAATCGCCGCGGGACTGGACCTGGCAGATCAACAGTGCCCCCGATGCCTTGATCGCGGGCGCGAAGGGCCGCGGATCGCCAAACGACAGAAACACCGCGGCAGGTTTGTGCGCGAGCATTCCGTCCAGGAGCTGCGGAGCTTGGGCGAGCGACCACGTGATGAAGCCGCCACCGACGCGCGTATTCCCAGCCTCGCGGAACTGCTGCTCGATCCACGCGGCATCGCCATAGCCGCCGCCGATCAGTCCGAGGCCGCCGGCATTCGTCACCGCGCTCGCCAGCGCACCACCCGCAGCCGATCCCATCGGCGCCAGTATGATGGGATGCCGGATCCCAAGCTGCTGTGTTAGCCGCGTTTCGATGCGCATCCACATGCCTCCAGCCTGCCCCGCGCTATCTACCGCCCCTTGAATACCGGACGACGCTTCTCCATGAACGCACGGCGCCCCTCGACATAGTCCTCGCTCGCGAAGCAGGCATTGATCGCGGCGTCGAGCGTGGCCGTGTCGCGCTTCTCGGCATCCTGGGTCGCGGCATGGATCGCGAGCTTGGCGGCCTTGATCGTCAGGGGCGCGTTATCGGCGATCGTCGCCGCATACTTGTGCACGTAGGCTTCGAGTTCCTCCGCCGGCACGACGCGGTTGACGAGGCCCATGATGCGCGCGTCCTCGGCCGTGAAGCGGTTCGCGGTGAAGAAGATCTCCTTGGCGAAGGCAGGCCCGACGATGTCGACGAGACGCTTGATCCCGGACGCGCGATAGCCGAGGCCCAGCCGCGCGGCCGGCACGGCGAAGAAGCTGTCGTGGCCGCAGATGCGGATATCGGTATTGAGGGCGATGGCGACGCCGCCGCCAACGCACAGGCCGCGGATCATGGCAATGGTCGGCTTGCTCACATTGCTGATGGCTGCCTGCGCCGTCGATCCGGCCTGGTCGTAGATCTTGATGGTCTCTTCGCGGTCGCGCTTCTTGTCGAACTCCGAGATGTCGGCACCGGACACGAAGGCCTTGTCGCCCGCGCCCGTGAGCACGATCACGCGCACGTTCGGATCAGCCTCGAAGTCGGCGATGATCTTCGGGATTGCGACCCACATCTCGTAGGAGACGGCGTTGCGCTTCTCCGGCTGGTTGAAGATCATCCAGCCGATGCCGCCCTCCTTGCGGGCGAGCATCTTCGTCGTACCGAGGTCCATGCGAGGTCTCCAAGAGGGCCGCAGAATCGACTGCGGGCGACAGCCTGGGCGAGCGTCCCGACGGCAAGCAGCAGATGCTTCCGCTCAGGCCGAGCCTATCCTCTGACAAGCCGCGGCGATTGGCAATCGCACGGGAACATGGCTGCACGCTCTAAGTGCGCGGCTCGTGGCACACACGTTACAGTCCGTCCGAAAACCGGACGAGCTTTCGCTCCACGCGCGGAGGGCGCGTGCCTCATGCGATGAAGAATAATTCTAACCGTCGCTGCGCCTAGCCGGCGGCGCGCACCGCATCGGTGATCTTCTTCGCCGCATCGGCGAGGTTGTCGGCGCTGAGAATCTGCAGGCCCGACTCGGCCATGATCTTTTTGCCGAGCTCGACGTTGGTGCCCTCGAGTCGCACGACGAGCGGCACTGTCACGCCAAGCTCCCGCGCTGCAGCAACAACACCCTCTGCGATGATATCGCAGCGCATGATGCCGCCGAAGATATTGACCAGAATGCCCTTCACGCTCGGATCATTGAGAATGATCTTGAAGGCCGCCGTGACCTTCTCCTTCGAGGCCGATCCACCGACATCGAGGAAGTTCGCAGGCTCCATGCCATGGAGCTTGATGATGTCCATGGTTGCCATGGCGAGGCCCGCGCCATTCACGAGGCAGCCGATCTGGCCGTCGAGCTTGACGTAGGAGAGATCATACTTCGACGCCTCGACCTCGGAGGGATCCTCCTCAGCGAGGTCGCGCATCGCGACGATGTCTTTCTGGCGGAAGAGCGCGTTCGAATCGAAGTTCATCTTGCCGTCGAGCGCGAGCAGCTTGCCGTCCTTCGTCACGACGAGCGGATTGATCTCGAGCAGCGCCATGTCCTTCTCGACGAACATCCGGTAGAGGTCGCCGACGAGCTTGACGCACTGGCCGACCTGATCGCCGGTGAGGCCGAGCGCAAATGCAACCTTGCGGCCGTGATAGGGGAAGTAGCCCGACGCGGGATCGATCGAGAACGTAAGGATCTTCTCGGGCGTGTCATGGGCGACCTGCTCGATGTCCATGCCGCCTTCGGTCGACACGATGAACGAGACGCGGCTCGTGGCGCGGTCGACGAGGGCGGAGAGATAAAGCTCGCGGGCGATCGCCGAGCCGTCCTCGATATAGAGGCGCTGCACCTTCCGGCCTTCCTGTCCCGTCTGGACAGTGACGAGCGTGTTGCCGAGCATCTGGCCGGCGAAAGCCTCGACCTCCTCGACGGACTTTGCGAGCCGGACGCCGCCGCCGCTGCCGGCCGAAGCCTCCTCGAACTTGCCCTTGCCGCGACCGCCGGCATGAATTTGCGATTTGACCACCCAGACCGGGCCCGGGAGCTTCCTGGCCGCCTCGACGGCCTCGGCAACCGTGAATGCGGGGAAGCCCTTGCCCGTCGGCACGCCATACTGCCGATAGAGCTCCTTGGCTTGGTACTCATGGATGTTCATGGCATCGTATCCCCGTGGTGGCCGGTTACGGCGTCCCTCTTAGCCCGTCTTCGGCGCACAAGAAAGGGCAGCTTTCGTCCAAATCGCCTGCACTACACCCAGCATAAGATCTCGGGAGGTCTCGAAAAATGACACTTACAGGCTCGGCGCTGGCGGAGCGTGAGGAGCTGTTCAAGGCCTTTGGCCGCGCATTCTTCAAGAAGGATGTAGAGGCCCTCTACCGTGTCGTCGCGCCGGATTTCCAGTGGCGGGGACAGGACGAGAAGGGCGCGCCGCGCCTGCTCGCGAGTCCCGAGGCCATTCACGCCCACTTCGAGCGCCAGCGGGAAACGTTCAGCGAGGTGCGTTTCCGCGATGTCGTCTACCAGCACCTGCCCGAGGTCTCGTTCATGACCTTCAAAATGACCGAGACGCGCCGAGCTGACGGCGCCGTCAGCGACCACGAAGGCGTCGAGGTCTATACGTTCAAGGATGGGCGCATCGCGCTCAAGGACGTCTACCGCAAGCCCGCGTAGCTCCATCCCGGGGCGCTACTGAGAAGTGCCGACCAGCGTTCGGCGATAGTTTTCGTACATCGCCTCACGATGGATACGGCGCTGCGCCCTCTGCCGCTTCCGCTCGAGCGTCTGGACCCGCACGGGGCCCTCGGCCTTCATGCGGGCGTCCGCTTCAGGCTCAGAGAGAGCACGCTCCCGCTGGCCATGGTCAGCTCGTTCCACGGGTGATGGCAATCCGGCTTCGACAGTCTCCCGGCGCTCGATCCGGGCGACGGTGCGCGCCGATGTCGGCAAGTACGTCGCGTCGGACCGTACCGGGCCGACATCAGGCTGAGGCGCCGGCGCTGCGGCGAGAGGCTCGGCGGGCTCCACGACCGGGACATCGCATCGGCTGATGTCGAAGCCGGCAGCGTTCGGCTTGCCGGGATCCACGCGTGTCAACGGGCCATCGCTGCGTGTGCCGGGGCTGGCTTTGGCAACGACATAGCGCTGCCGACATACGCCGATGCGTGGCGGCAGGCGCGTTTCCTCGAATGCATCGTATCCGGCTTTGAGGTCGCGCCAGAAATCGACCCAAGGGCTATCCGCGTGGGCCGCCATGTTGGCGCCCGTCATCCGGAACGGAAAAATATGGACCTGGAAGTGCTCCTGGCGCCCGCGGAGCGCCGCGCCTGCAAGGTGGTGGATCACTTTCGCCACCGGCTCGGTCATGGCGTAGCACCCGGTGGACGAGCAGCCACCATGGACGAGGATGTAGGAGCCGGTGCGATCCAGCCGCTTGTCGTGCAGGTTCGGGAAACCGAGGTTGAAGGCCTCCCGCCAGCGCCCCACATGGCGCATCTGACGCCGCCCGATCGTGTAGAAGCCTTCAGGGCTCTGCTTGTCGCCCTCCCGCAGCTTGGGACCGAGCGTGCCCGTCCAGTGGCAGATGGGAAAGGTGGCCTTCAGCACAAAGGCGTTTCCGCTGCGCATCCAGAGCTCGAGCTCGGACTCCGCCTTGAAGATGCGGATCAGGATCGGCGCGCCTTCGCTTATGCCCTTCGCGGCAAGCTGTTCGGAAAGGTCTTCGAGATCTGGGGCGCCGGACGGCGGCAGGACACCGCGGGCAAAGGCCCGCTGCCGCTCGATCCTGTCGGGGGCAACATCGTCGAGCTCGACGACGAGCGCCATCGCCGGAGCGCAGAATGCAACAACGAGAAGCAGGGCAAACGATGCTGGCCGCATGACCACGCGGACAAAACCGGAATCCCACCCGACGCCGTACACTACGCGACCCCCGCCGCAACTACGCTACCTATGCTTCGATCACGAACCATAGGGCTCGCGCAGGGACAACCCTGCGAGCCGCCATCCATGTTGAAAACTCAGCCGAGTGTCTCGGGCACGCCACATCCGCGGAGAGCCGCTAGCGGTTGGCTGGCACGACCGGCGATTGAGGCGGCTCTGCCGTCAGCTCGAAAAGCTCAGGCGGAATGCCGAGGCCCATGCGCTGGCCTGCCCCCGGCATGGCGCTCATCATGACGTCGCGCCTCTTGAGACCCGGCGCCACGACATGCGGCATGAAGGCCACCTTGTCGTTAGCACGCGGCACGAACGGCTCCGGCCGCGCGACCTGATAGGTCGGGCAGCGGGCCGCAGGATCGATGCGCCCGGCGCGGGGATCACGGAAGTCGGCATTGACGATGTATCGCCGCTCGCACACGGCGATCTTCGGCGGCTGGCGCGCGATCTCGAAGTGATCGTAGCCTTCCTTCAGCGTCCGCCAGAAGCCGTAGTGGGGGCTCCCACGGTGCCGAACCATGTTCTCGTCGGTCATGCGGAAGGGGAATGCGTGGACCTCGAAGGAGTCGTGCCCAGCTTCGAACTGCTCGCGCGCGAGTGCATAGATCTCCTCGACGAGACCGTCGGTCATCGCGTAGCAGCCGGCGGACGTGCACTTGCCGTGCACCATGAGGAAGTCACCCGTGCGGCCCTGCGCCCGATCGAAGGCGTTCGGGTAGCCGAGGTTGAAGGACAGATGGAAGCTGGACTTCGGATTCATCTGGTTCTTGGTGATCGTGTAGAACCCCTCGGGGGCCTGCTTGTCACCCGTGCGAACCTTCGGACCGAGCTCCCCCGACCACGTGCAGATCGGGTAGGTCTTGAAATGGTAGAAGCGCCCGTCGTCGCGGGCCTTCCAGATCTCGAGCTCCGACTCTTCCTTGAAGATGCGCACGAAGATCTGCGTGTCGGTACGCATGTCCTTTTTGCCAAGGAGCATCATGGCGTCCTTGGACAAGGGGCGCAGATGAGGTGGTGCGATCTCGCCGCCACAGCCTGCGAGAACAGCGGCCGACAGTCCGGCCACGACGGCAATACCCAGCGCTCGGCTGATCTTAGCCATGGTCCCCCTGATGATCGAAGCAGTACGCAGTGCCCCAGGGCGCACGTTGATCACCATAAACAATTCGTTTACGTTAAAATTCCGTTAACAACAAGTGTATTGAGCCGTTCGAGCGCGTTTGGCGCTGTCCAAGTTGCATCTAAGATATTCTTTGAGGAGTTGCGTATGAGAGCGTTCATTCTCGCCGCTGTAATTACTTTCTTGGTCGTGCTGTACACTGCCTCGTCTTGGGCGGGTTCGCTCGTCTGAGCCCAGACCCTAGCCGGTGATCAGCAGGGACACGCCGCGGATCAGGTAGACGACGCTGATCCCGACCACGATCCAGCGGCTCCAGCGGCGAAAGCCCTCGTTCGTCATGCCGAGCAGGACTTTCGCCGCGACCGACGTGCCGATCAGCGCGAGCGCTATGGCACCCACGTACTGCCACATGGGCACGGACGTATCCCAGGCAGCGGCGAACGTGCCGAAATAGGCGATGCGCCCGACATGACCGAAGGTCTGGCAGACGGCCTTCGTCGCCACCACCGCACGACGGTCGAGCAGGCTCTTCTGGAAGAAGAGATCGAGAATGTGGCCGGCGGCGCCCGCAATGAGCTGCAATGTCATCACGAAGAGGCCGGCGATGAAGGGTGCACCCGGTCGGGTGATATCTGGCGTGAGGTTCTTCGGCAGGCGATCGGCGATGAACACGATCGAGCCGAGCATGAGGTAGACGACGGCCTTGTCGGGCACGAACGCGATGAGCCGCATGAGCACGAAGGCAACACCGGCGCCGACGATATAGCGCCGGACGATGTGCCATTCCACGAGCCGCCACCAGAGCGTCGCGCGCCAGCCGTTCGCCCCGAGCTGGATGATCCCGAACAGGACCATCGCCGGCGCAACGTCGAGAAAAATCAGCAGGATGCCGAGGAGGATGAGCCCCCCGGCCATGCCAAAAATGCCGGATATGAACGAGGTGACGAGGATCGAGACGCCGATGATCCCCGCCGTCGCTGCGCCGATCATGTTGCCGCCCCGACGGAGGCACGCGCGCCAGCCGCCATCGGCGACCGGCTGTCGGCCTCATGCCCGTCTGCTGCCCCCCGCATCGGGAAAGCGCTACTGGTACTTCCTCAGGAACTGGGAACGCGCGGTCGCGGCCTGCACGAGAAGCGGGAGGTCGTTGCCGCCGAGGATGAAGCGGGCGCCCATGCCGACATACTTCGACATGCCCTCGTCGGTGTAGACGCCGCCCATTCCGAGCCACTTGCCGTGCTTCTTGCAGGCAGCGCCGGCGGCCTCGTAGGCCTTGGCGACGTCCGGATGCATGATCTGGCCGGGAAGACCCATCTCCATCGTCAGGTCGTTCGTTCCGATAAGAAGCACGTCGATGCCGGGCACGGCTGCGATGGCCTCGGCGTTGGCGATGGCTGTCGGCGTCTCGAGCATGACGACGACCAGCATGTTGTCGTTGACGAGCTTGGTCGATTCGGCGGGCGGCATGGCGGCAAAGCCGAGCTGCGGCATGGCACCGGCAGCCGAGCGATGTCCGACAGGCGGATACTTGAGCCGCTCGACGACCGTGCGCGCCTCGTCCGCCGTATCGACATGCGGCATCACGATGCCGAAGGCGCCGCCATCGAGGACGCGCGTCGCCATGTCGTACTGGCCGTTCGGAACGCGGACGATCGGCGAGATGCCGGCCGCATTGGCCGTGACCGAGATCTGCACGGCCATGTCGAGCGTCATAGAATTGTGCTCGAGATCGATGAACAGCCAGTCGTAGCCCGCCTGAACCATGATCGGCGCAATGTCGACGGTGCGCGCCTGGCGCAGCCCGATGCCGATGGCGAGCTCGCCCTTCTGAAGGCGCTCACGCGCGGGATTGCGTACCGTCACCTTGCCTGCGGCCATGGCTTCCTCCTGGTGTTTTGTCTTGTGGGCCTCGACGCGGGCGCGGGAGGCGGCGGGCTTCATACGCGCAAATTAGGCGCGCGTTGTCCAGACATGCGAGCGCATGGGTCGCCGCCGAAAATCCGACGGGACTGATTGATGGTGCGCGCGGGGCAAGCCACTGCACCGGAAAGCGACAGCACCGCTTCCCGGCTGCCCGCGCCGCTAAAACTAAGGCTCGAGTTCGGTATCCCAATAGAGATAGTCGAGCCAGCTTTCGTGCAGGTAATTGGGCGGGAAAAGCCGCCCGTTGCGGTGCAGCTCGAATACGGTCGGCCGATAGGGCCACTGCATCGGCCGCATCCCGATTTTCTCGGGCAGGTAACCGCCCTTGGCGAGATTGCACGGCGAGCACGCTGTCACGACGTTATCCCAGCGGGTCAAACCGCCGAGCGAACGCGGGATCAGATGATCGAAGGTGAGCTCCTTTTTGGAGCCGCAGTATTGGCAGGTGAACCTGTCCCGCAGAAAGACATTGAACCGCGTGAAGGCCGGATAAAGGGCCGGCTTCACGTAGGCCTTCAGCGACACGACGCTCGGCAGGCGCACCTCGAAGGAGGGACTGCGCACGACCCGGTCGTATTCGGACACGATGTTCACACGATCAAGGAACACCGCCTTGATCGTGTCCTGCCAGCTCCAAAGGGAGAGCGGATAGTAGCTCAAAGGCCGAAAATCGGCGTTCAAGACTAGAGCCGGAAAGGCATGTGGTTGCGCTGTCGAAAGATTCACGAGCAGGCAGTCCTGACAGTTCCCTGTCCGAATCGCACTCGGATTTCGTTTACGGCGCCGGGATACTAGTCTGCCATGACACGGATGTGAAGCGCATCCCGCACTGCGATAACGAACCTGTGCGAAACAGGTTCCGCGTCGCCTGCCGGCAACAGATGACGTTGCGGTGCAAAACTGAGAGTATGAAATGAATTCCGGCTCATAACCCGCCCGAGAAATACCGATGCCCAGGCTCGACGAAACCCGCCCGTTCATTCCCGTCCGCATAGCCGTTCTGACAGTATCGGATACCCGGACGCTCAAGGACGACAGATCGGGGGACACGCTCGCGGGCCTGATCGCCGCCGACGGGCACGAGCTCGCGGATCGCGCCATCGAGAAGGATGACATCCCGGCCATTCGCGCCCGCGTCGAGAAGTGGATCGCCGACAAGACCATCGATGTCGTCATAACGACCGGGGGCACGGGCTTCACCGGGCGCGACGTGACCCCGGAGGCGGTAAAGCCGCTCTTCGAGAAGGAGATCGACGGCTTCTCGGCCCTCTTTCACATGATCTCGTTTCAGAAGATCGAAACGTCGACAATCCAGTCACGCGCTTGCGGCGGCGTGGCCCACGGCACGTACATCTTCTGCCTGCCGGGTTCGCCGGGCGCCTGCAAGGATGGCTGGAACGAGATCCTGAAGTGGCAGCTCGACAACCGTCACCGGCCCTGCAACTTCGTCGAGATCATGCCGCGTCTTGAGGAGCATCGGAAAGGCTGAGCACTTCCGCGCTCACTTCCGTTACCAAGCCCAGCGCCAATTGCACGGGCCGGAACGAGCGCCGGTGATGCTCCGTCACGCCGAGGCGCGAGAGTGCATCTGCGTGCTCGGGCGTGCCGTAGCCCTTGTGGCGTTCGAAGCCATAGCCCGGGAATTCACGACCCAGCGCAATCATGAGACGGTCACGCGTCACCTTGGCGATGATCGAGGCTGCCGCAATCGAAAGCGATCGCGCATCGCCTTTGACGATCGTGCGGGCCTTGCAGGCAAAGCGCGGGGCGCGATTGCCATCGACGAGGACGAGCTTCGGCTTCTGACCTTTGCCGGACGGCAAAGCCTTCACCGCGACGGTCATCGCCCACATGGTGGCGTTGAGGATGTTGTCCTGGTCGATGCGGACGACATCGGCAATGCCGACGCCCACGCGGGCACTTTCCATGATACGCGGAAAGAGCGCCTCGCGCGCATCGGGGTCGAGCGCTTTCGAATCGGCAATTCCCGGCGGAATGTTATCGGGGTCCAGGATCACCGCCGCAGCGACAACCGGCCCCGCCCAAGGCCCGCGTCCGGCCTCGTCAACGCCCGCAATCGGCCCATTGCCGAGTTGCAGCTCGCTCTGCTCAAGCTCGAACGTGGCTTTGAGCGCCATATCATCCCCCGATCCCTCATCGAAGGGATCGAAGGATTCGTCGTTCATGTCAAAGTCCGGGGCGCCCATTGTTCAGGCAATTCAGCCAGCCGGCGGTTGCGCGACCACGTCCTCGTAATTGTATTTCTTCGTCGTCAGCCCCGCGTGCATGAAAATGTCCTGCACGGCATCGAAGGCTGGACGCGTGATTTCGACGTGGGGCGTCCAGTTGCCGAGTTTCTGGTAGACCGCGATCGTATCCCGCAGCACGCCCTCGTCGATACCGGGGAAATACTTGAGTTCTTTCTTCGCGACCTCGGCAGCGGGCGTGGCGATCAGCCAGGCGCGGGCCTTGCGATAGACCCGCGTGAACTTATGAGCCGCGTCCGTCTTCAGCCATTCCGGCGTCGCGGCGAGGCTCGAAAAGGCACACGGGCCGACGGCATCGGCGAGCGATGCAACAATATGGCCGGCGCCGTCGTGCTCGAGCTGCTGCGGTCCCGGCCCCTGCAGGTGGACATAACCGCCACGGCCGGCGCGGAAAGCCGCGTCGTTCTTGCCCATGCCGGCATCACCGACTTTGGCGCTCTTGAAGTCGAGCCCCATGCGGTGGCAGGCCCATTTGAACATGGCGAGCGGCTGATCGCCGTGATCGACGAGGATCTCCCCTTCCTTGAGCTTGTCCCAGGTGAAATTCGGATCGGGCTTGCGCGCTGTGATGAAGAAGCCGTCCCTCTCGTTGATCTGCGCGAAGTGACGGATGTTCGGCTTCTGGCCGCGCTCCAGCGCGATGAGGCCATAGCCCGCCGCATTCTGCGCCACGTGCACGCTTCCATCCGCAAGGCCCGTGAGTGCGGACTTTCCCGGCTGCGAGATCGCGTGCTTCACGTCGAAGCCTTCATCCTGAAGGAAACCGCCCGCGAAGGTCGCGATCAGCGGGCTGTAGAAGGCGGAGAAGCGGGTGAACTCGATGCTGATGGGCTCGGCCATGGCGGCGGTCGTCTCCTCGGTTGGGTCTCGGGTCGGCGCCGGCAGGGCGGCATCGTGACGATCTGAAACGTGGCGCCGGATGTTCCCATCCCCGCGCGGGTGCACTATGACACCAGACGCCCCGGATAGCGCAACCATCGGGCGCTAGGAGATTTCTGGCATGAGCGACGCGAGCAAGCTGGCCGCCGCGCACCGAGCGCTGGCCGCTTCGGAGCGCAGTGGCATCGACCCGTTCATCGTCATGGACGTGATGAGCGCTGCCGCGGCCAAGGAGGCAACCGGCGCGCACGTCATTCATATGGAGGTCGGCCAGCCCGCGACCGCCGCGCCCAAGGCGGCCCGCGATGCCGTGCGCCGCGCGCTCGACAGCGACAAGCTCGGCTACACGCTCGCGCTCGGCATGGAACCGCTCAGAGCGCGGATCGCCCAGCTCTATCGCGACTGGTACGGCGTCGAGGTCTCACCTGAGCGGATCATCGTGACCAGCGGCTCGTCGGCGGCGTTCGTGCTCGCCTTCCTCGCGCTCTTCGATGCAGGTGATGCCGTGGCGCTCCCTTCACCCGGCTATCCGTGCTACCGCCATATCCTGACGGCCCTCGGTCAGCGCCCGCTCATGCTGGAAACGGGCCCTGCATCGCGTTGGATGCCGACCGCCGCGCAGGTTGTCGAAGCCGCATCGCGCGAGCGCGTCTCCGGTCTGCTGATCGCGAGCCCATCAAACCCAACAGGCACCATGCTCGAGCCTCAGCGCCTCGCCGAGATCATTGCCGCGTGCAAGCAGACGGGCACGTGGTTCATCTCCGACGAGATCTATCAGGGCCTCACGTACGGCGTGCCGCAGGCGACGGCTCTGCAGTATTCGGATGACGTCGTCATCATCAACAGCTTCTCGAAATACTTCTCGATGACGGGCTGGCGCGTCGGCTGGATGGTCGTGCCGGAGGCGCTCGTCCGTCCGGTCGAGCGGCTCGCGCAGAATCTCTATATCTCGCCGCCGGCCGTCTCGCAGGTCGCCGCGCTCGGCGCCTTCGACGGCATCGACGAGCTCGAAGCCAACAAGCGCGTCTACATGGCGAACCGCGATCTCCTGCTCGCGGCACTGCCCAAGGCGGGGCTGACCGAGATCGTTCCCGCGGACGGCGCCTTCTATCTCTATGCCGACGTCGGCGCCTACACGAACGACAGCCTCGCCTTCGCCAAGCGGATGCTCGACGAGACCGCCGTTGCCGCGACCCCAGGCGTCGATTTCGATGGAGGCCGCGGCAGCCGGTTCATTCGGTTCTCGTATGCCGGCTCGACCGAGGACATGGCCGAGGCCGCGCGTCGCCTGCAGGGCTGGGACGCGTTGCAGCGCTAGCCAGTAGGCTCGATCAGGTCCTTCAACTTTTGGCACTCGTGCCTTGACAGTGCCAAGGACCGGCAGCATATACCCGGCGCAGGGCCGCCGACGGCGCCGACCGGGCTCCGATCCCGGCGAAGCCCTGCAGTCGCGCCGCTGTGGCAATCACGAGGCCCGACATTCAGAAAACCATCGCTATTTCAAGAGGATGAACCCATGAAGTTCCGCCCTCTGCATGACCGCGTGGTCGTCCGCCGCATCGAGGAGGACGCCAAGACCGCCGGTGGCATCATTATTCCCGACACCGCCAAGGAGAAGCCGATGCAAGGCGAGGTAATCGCCGTCGGACCGGGCGCACGGGATGAAGCCGGCAAGCTCGTCCCGCTCGACGTGAAAGCCGGTGACCGGGTTCTCTTCGGCAAGTGGTCCGGCACCGAAGTGAAAATCAGCGGCGAGGATCTCCTCATCATGAAGGAGAGCGACATCCTCGGCGTTCTCGAAGGCAAGGCCTCTGCGAAAGCCGCCGCCTGATCAGGCACCGGAGTACCGGACCTGCCAGGTGGCGCAAACACCTTGGCTCGGTTCGGGTTGGTTCCCCCCAGACCCCATGAGTGAGCCAAGATGACAGCCAAAGACGTCAAGTTCTCCCAGGATGCCCGCGAGCGGATGCTGCGTGGCGTCGACATCCTCGCCAATGCCGTGAAGGTGACGCTCGGGCCCAAGGGCCGCAACGTCGTGCTCGAGAAGTCGTTCGGCGCGCCGCGCGTGACCAAGGACGGCGTCACGGTCGCGAAGGACATCGAGCTCGCCGACAAGTTCGAGAACATGGGCGCGCAGATGCTGCGCGAGGTCGCGAGCAAGACTAGCGATCTTGCCGGTGACGGCACCACGACCGCCACTGTTCTCGCCCAGGCGATCGTCAAGGAAGGCGCGAAGTCGGTCGCTGCCGGCGCCAACCCGATGGACCTCAAGCGCGGCATTGACCTCGCCGTCAGCGCCGTCGTCGCCGAGCTGAAGGCCAAGGCGAAGAAGGTCACGTCTAACGCCGAGATCGCCCAGGTCGGCACCATCTCCGCGAACGGCGACTCCGAGGTCGGCCAGATCATTGCCGAGGCTATGCAGAAAGTCGGCAACGAGGGCGTGATCACGGTCGAGGAGGCGAAGAGCCTCGAAACCGAGCTCGACGTCGTCGAGGGCATGCAGTTCGATCGCGGCTACATTTCTCCGTACTTCGTCACAAACGCCGACAAGATGACGACGGAGCTCGATAGCCCGTACATCCTCATCCACGAAAAGAAGCTTTCAGGCCTGCAGCCCATGCTGCCGCTGCTCGAAGCCGTTGTGCAGACGGGCAAGCCGCTCCTCATCATTGCGGAAGAGGTCGAGGGTGAGGCGCTGGCGACGCTCGTCGTCAACAAGCTCCGCGGCGGCCTCAAGGTCGCGGCCGTCAAGGCGCCGGGCTTCGGCGATCGCCGCAAGGCCATGCTCGAGGACATCGCTGTGCTGACGGCCGGCACGGTCATCTCCGAGGACCTCGGCATCAAGCTCGAGACCGTGACGATCGGCATGCTCGGCCGCGCCAAGCGCGTCTCCATCGACAAGGAGAACACCACGATCGTCGACGGCGTCGGCAAGAAGACCGACATCGAGGCCCGCGTGAAGCAGATCAAGGCGCAGATCGAGGAGACGACCTCGGACTACGACCGGGAGAAGCTGCAGGAGCGGCTGGCGAAGCTCGCCGGCGGCGTTGCGGTCATCAAGGTCGGCGGTGCCACGGAGATCGAGGTGAAGGAGCGCAAGGATCGCGTCGACGACGCACTCCACGCGACCCGCGCAGCGGTCGAGGAGGGCGTCGTGCCGGGCGGCGGTGTGGCACTGCTGCGCGCGATTGCGGCCCTCGACAAGATCAACGTCGACAACGAGGACCAGAAGGTCGGCGTCAACATCGTCAAGAAGGCGCTGCAGTGGCCGGCCCGCCAGATCGCACATAACGCTGGCGACGACGGCTCCGTGATCGTCGGCAAGGTGCTGGAGAACA
Source organism: Hyphomicrobium sp. CS1BSMeth3 (assembly GCF_900117415.1). Classification (GTDB taxonomy): domain Bacteria; phylum Pseudomonadota; class Alphaproteobacteria; order Rhizobiales; family Hyphomicrobiaceae. The sequence goes on along the minus strand of NZ_FPEI01000005.1, from coordinate 863,828 downwards.
ACAAGTACGCTTTCGGCTACAACGCCCAGAGCAGCGAGTACGGCGATCTGGTCGCCCAGGGCGTCATCGACCCGGCCAAGGTCGTGCGCTGCGCCCTGCAGGATGCCGCGTCCATTGCCGGCCTTCTGATCACGACCGAGGCCATGGTTGCCGAGCTGCCGAAGAAGGATAGCGGCATGCCGGCCATGCCCGGCGGTGGCATGGGCGGAATGGGTGGTATGGGCGGCATGGACTTCTAAATCCTGCCGACGCCAAGAGTTACGGGCACTGCAAGAAGGCCGCCGCGCACCCCGCGTGGCGGCCTTATTTCTGGACTGCGCAGGCCTATACGAAACCGCTAAGCAGCAATCTCATCCATTTCAGGAAGCGCGGCATCATCTTCCTGCGCCAGCGTGTGAGCTGCTCTGTAGGCTTCCGCACGCACTTTATCTTCCTCGAAAACGGAATGCCCGACGAGCTCAACCGTCTTCTCGATGACACGCACAAGGCGAAGAAATTGTTCGTGATCGAGCACCCTTTGAGTTTCCCTAAGGTGCTGGATATACAGGTTGCGGAAACCCTTGATGCGGAAGCCAACTAGTTCGCGTGAATACAACTCCAGAGACAGCGTCAGGTACTCATCGACGCGTCTTTGAACGCACGGGACGTCCTTGCGGATATACTCAACGTAGTCCGCATCGCTATAGTAGATCGCGATCGGCTCGTAAGTGTTCGCAATTCTGGTCTCTCGCGTCTTCATGGCGTTGTCCGTTTACCGATCACCACAACCGCTCGCTGTACCTGTTGCCAAAGCTCACCGGCAAGCGGGGATCATTGGCATCAGCTTCAACGAAGTCCCAGTGGGTCAAGGTTCCAATTAATAGGGTTGCACCACCATCCGGGGGGTGGTCCAGCCGCGCATACGCAGTAAACAGCAAGTCGCCCGGCACTTCCACCTTCTCAGCCACACAAACCATGCTTGGTACGTAACGGTAAAAAAACCGTGGCCTTAGTACGTACACAACGTAATCCGCACCGTCATCATCTTCTCCGAGCGGCCTCTTGATGCCCTTGAAGCACGCATGCGCCTCACTCAGAGAGATGAGGCCAGCCTCCGCTTCAACGCGACCGGCGGCAGAGAACACATTATTCACTGGAGGCGCTTGACCGCAGATAACACTCCAGAACTCGAACGCAGGCTGTCGCCTGCCATTCTCCGCGGCCCTCCGCACATCATGTCCTGAAACCCGATGGCAACATGCCGCCGAAGGGTCGAACGGCGATTTTGCAGCTATCGTTGGGGGCAAGTCGATCCACGGCGACAGCTCCCACCCAGACCCTTCAATCAGCTGAAGTTGTGGTCTTTTCATGATGCGTCCTGACGAATCGAACACCAGAAATGTATCACACTGAATGTCTGAGCAACTCCGAATTCATACGTCGCACACCCTTGCCTCCGGCCCAATTCCAGGTATAAAGCGCCCCATCACCCGCTCCGGTCGAAGGCTCGAGGAAAGGCGGCAATCGCCGCAGGACCACTGGTCCGGCTTTCCGGGTCTACGCTCTTTGGGTGCCTGGTGGGCCTTTCCCGGGCCCATAAGGGGCTTTGCGCCGGAGGGGACAGAAACGAGAGAAAGGCTGAGCATGGCGCTCTATGAGCACGTGTTCCTGGCACGCCAGGACGTCTCGACCCAGCAGGTCGAGGCACTTACCAAGGAATTCTCGGACATCATCGAGGCCGGCGGCGGCAAGGTCGCCAAGTCCGAGTATTGGGGTCTCAAGACCCTCAACTTCAAGATCAAGAAGAACCGCAAGGCGCATTACTCGCTCTTCAACATCGACGCCCCGCCGGCGGCGGTTGCGGAGATGGAGCGCCGCATGAGCCTGTCGACGGACATCCTCCGCTTCCTCACCGTCAAGGTCGAGGCGCATGAGACCGAGCCGTCCGCGCCGATGCGCAAGGGCGACCGGGACGAGCGCGGCGAGCGTGGTGATCGCGGCGACCGCGGTCCGCGCGGTGGTGGCGGCCGCTTCGGCGATCGCGGTGGTGACCGTGGCGGCTTCCGCGGTGGTGATCGCGGCGATCGCCCGCCGCGCGAGGGTGGCGGCTTCCGGGCCGATCGTGGTGACCGTCCGCCGCGTGATGGCGACGCGCCGCGTGGCCCGCGTCCGCCCCGCGACGGCGATGCGCCGCGTGGTCCCCGTCCTCCCCGTCCTGATCAGGAGAGCTGATCCATGTCCGATACCAGCAGCTCGGGTGCAGGCGCGGCGCGCCGGCCCTTCCATCGCCGCCGCAAGACCTGCCCGTTCTCGGGCGAGGGCGCACCGAAGATCGACTACAAGGATGCGCGCCTGCTCGGCCGCTATATCTCCGAGCGCGGCAAGATCGTGCCGAGCCGCATCACGGCCGTCTCGGCCAAGAAGCAGCGTGAGCTCGCCAAGGCGATCAAGCGTGCGCGCTTCCTCGGCCTGTTGCCCTACGTGATCAAGTAAGGCACTACTTCGACAAGACAGGAAGGCCGCTGGCGCGGCCTTTCCATTCACGGGTTGGGGCGTGCCGATCGTCGGCCGCCTCTAACCGCCACTAGTGGCCTGATCGCGAAATTCGCATGATAGTGCGGACTTCTCGATCATCACACCAGCGCGGGACAGCTTCGGGCCATGCCCTATTTCGCCCTCATCGGCCTTGCAGGCGGCTTTGCGTCCGCCGTGCTCTTTATGTCAGCGACCGCTGGCGGACCGGCCGGGCGCGTCCTCCTTTATTTTCTGGCGCCGTTGCCGAGCTTCCTCGCGGGCCTCGGCTGGGGTGCGCCTTCCGCGCTGGTCGCCGCGCTCGCAGCATCGGCCGGCATCGGCTTCATTCTGGGCGGCATCTGGCCGGCTTTCGTTTTCCTGGTCAGCCAAGGGCTGCCGATCGTCATTCTCTGCCATCTGGCGCTGCTCAACAGGCCGGTTGGGGCAGCGACAGCAGGCGACGATAACGGAAGCGGCGCGCCGGCCCTCGAGTGGTATCCCGTCGGCCGTCTGCTCGCTGCCGGCGCCATCATTGCGGGCAGCCTGTCGGTGATGAGCCTCTTCTTGCTCGGCGGCGACCTCGAGCAGGTGCGCAATGCATTGCGCGAGATGATCGAAAAGGTCTTCGCACAGGATCTCGCCGCGCTGCGCGACAAGCCGCTGACGCGCCAGGAGATCGACGCGCTTGCCCAGCTCGGCCTCTATCTGCTGCCGGCCGCCTCCGCGACCTCGTGGCTCGCGGGTTTCAGCCTGAATCTGTGGCTCGCCGGGCGGATCACGAGCGCCTCCGGGCGGCTCGTGCGCCCATGGCCGGATCTGGCCGCCATGACGTTCCCGCCGGGGATGGCTATCGGGCTGGCGATCGCGGTCGCCTTCACCTTCCTGCCGGGCTACCCCGGTCTCATCTCCTCCGGCTTCGCGGGCGCGCTGCTTTTCGCCTACATGCTGATGGGGCTCGCCATCATTCACTACGTGACGCGCGGCAAGCCGCAGCGGCCGCTCATCCTATGGGGCGTCTACTTCCTCCTTCTCCTCTTCAATAGCTGGACGGCTGCCGTGATCGCGCTCCTCGCGATCGCCGAGCCCATCTCGCCGCTCAAGCGCTGGCCGCGCTCATCGTCCGGGCCCCCCGCACAGCGCGGCCCGGACTGACGGCGCCAATCCCGAATTCGCCATCTCGAACAACACTCAAGGATCAAACAAGGAGCTGAACATGGAAGTCATTCTGCTGGAGCGCGTCGGGCGGCTCGGCCAAATGGGCGACGTCGTCAAGGTCAAGGACGGCTATGCCCGCAACTTCTTGCTGCCCCAGGGCAAGGCGCTCAGGGCAACAGAAGCGAACCGCAAGACCTTCGAGGGCCAGCGCGTTCAGCTCGAGGCACGCAACCTCGAGCTCAAGACCGAAGCCGAAGGCATTGCCGGCCGTCTCGACGGCCAGACCTTCGTGTCGATCCGCCAGGCGGGCGACACGGGCCAGCTTTATGGCTCGGTCTCGACCCGCGACATCGCAGAGGCCATCAGCGCCGGCGGCTTCTCGGTCGAGCGGCGCCAGGTGCTCCTCGACAAGCCGATCAAGGCACTCGGCCTCCACGAGGTCCGCGTCGCCCTCCACCCCGAAGTGGCGGTCAAGGTATCGATCAACGTGGCCCGCTCCGCTGATGAAGCCGAGCGTCAGGCACGCGGCGAAGATGTCACGGTCATCCGCGAGGAGCTGCCGGAGATCGAGACCTACAGCGAGGATCAGGGCGACGGCGCGGCCGCCCCGGGCCTCGGCGAGCAGCCGGACGTCTGATCGGCTGAAAATAACGCCAACTCAAGTTCTTGGGGCGCGCGGCCGACGGTCGTGCGCCCTTTTCGTTAACGGCGTTCGCCGGGGAACGACTTGGCGGGTTCGCACGTTTGCGGAAAGGCGGTCTAAGGACGAAGCGCCAGCGCAAGGCAAACATGTGACAAATTGTCAGGACCGCGCTATTCTTGGTCGATACAGAAGTCCAATGCCCAAGTCCGCGGGACCAGGGAGGGACCCGTACGCGGGCGCGTAGCGTCGAGGCGTGCCATGTTCAAGCCGCTCGAAGTCCTGCTCCGTCGCATCGTGGAGCACGGCGATCTCTCCCTCATTACCTACAATGGGAAGACATTCCGCTTTGGCGATGGCCAGGGCCCGCAGGTGACTGCGCGGCTCATGGACCGCAAGCTCGAGCGCCAGCTCGCCCTCGACCCGCATCTGGCCGTCGGCGAGGCCTACATGGATGGCCGGCTCATCATGGAGCAGGGGCGCATCTATGACCTGCTGGCCCTGGTGCTCGAGAATGCCATGGCGCACCCGCTGCCGCGCTGGGCACAGAGCCTGGACGTCGCGCGCTTCCTCACGCGCCGGCTCGCACAGTTCAATCCGGCCAGCCGCTCGCGCCGCAACGTCGCGCACCACTACGACATCGACGGCTCGATCTACGATCTCTTTCTCGATGCCGACCGGCAGTATTCCTGCGCCTACTTCCCCGACGCCAAAACACCGCTCGAGGCCGCCCAGCGCGCCAAGAAGCGGCATCTGGCCGCCAAGCTCGCCCTTTCGGAGGGCCAGCACGTTCTCGACATCGGCTCGGGCTGGGGTGGCCTCGGGATCTATCTCGCGGAGGCTGCCGGCTGCTTCGTCGACGGCGTGACGCTTTCCGTCGAGCAGCTCAAGATCGCCGAGGCGCGGGCACGGCGCGCCGGTCTCGCCAATGCCGTCCACTTCCGTCTGCAGGACTACCGCGAGGTCGTCGGACCGTATGACCGGATCGTCTCGGTCGGCATGTTCGAGCACGTGGGCGTCAACCACTACGGCACGTACTTCCGCAAGGTTCGCGAGCTCCTGAAGGACGATGGCGTCGCGGTCATCCACTTCATCGGGCGATCGGAGCCGCCGGCCATCACCAACCCGTTCATTGCGAAGTACATCTTCCCAGGTGGCTATATCCCGGCGCTGTCGGAGGTGATGACCGCCATCGAGCGCTCGGGTCTCGTCACGACGGACGTCGAGGTCCTGCGGCTCCACTACGCGGAAACACTAAGGGCTTGGCGGGAGCGCTTCGTCGCCAACTGGGAGGAGGCCGCGCGCATCCGCGACGAACGCTTCTGCCGCATGTGGGAATTCTACCTGGCCGGATCGGAGACAGCGTTCCGCTACCAGAACCTCGTCGTGTTCCAGATCCAGCTCACGCGACGCATCGAAGCCCTGCCCCTCACCCGCGACTACATCATGCACAACGAGGCTGCGCTCGCGCACGCGGAGCAGGAGGGCATCCGCGTGCAGATGCCCCGTCTGGCAGGAGAATAGGGACGCTTGGCGAAGGCTACTCGGCCGCGACCCGGATGCCGGGGGCGGCCGCTTTCACGTCCGCATCCACGTGCTGCTCGAACTTGGCGAAGTTGTCCTTGAACATCTTCACCAGCGCCCGCGCCTGGACGTCATAGGCGGCCTTGTCGGCCCACGTCTCGCGCGGATCGAGGATCTTCGGATCGACGCCCTCGAGCGCCGTCGGAACCTCGAAGCCGAACGCCGGGTCGAGCCTCATGGGCTGGCTCTTGAGCTTGCCCGAAAGCGCCGCGTTGAGAAGCGCGCGCGTCGCCTTGATGGGCATGCGGTGGCCGACGCCGAACTTGCCGCCCGTCCAGCCGGTGTTGACCAGCCAGCAATCGACGTTGTGCTTCGCGATGAGCTCGCGGAGCATGTTGCCGTAGGCGCTCGGATGGCGCGGCATGAACGGTGCGCCGAAGCACGTGGAGAAGGTGGCCTGGGGCTCGTTGCCCATCCCCTTCTCGGTACCCGCCACCTTCGCCGTATAGCCGGACAGGAAGTGATACATCGCCTGGCTCGGTGTGAGCTTGGCGATCGGCGGCATGACGCCGAACGCGTCGGCGCACAGCATCACGATATTGCGCGGATGGCCGGCAGTGCCCGTCGGGCTCGCATTGGCGATGAACTCGAGCGGATAAGCCGAGCGCGTGTTCTCGGTCAGGCGACCGTCGTTGAAATCGGGCTCGCCGCTCTCGTTGAGGATCACGTTCTCGAGCACCGTGCCGAACTGGTTCGAAGCGGCCCAGATCTGCGGCTCGGCCTCCTGCGAGAGGCGGATCGTCTTGGCGTAGCAGCCGCCCTCGAAGTTGAACACGCCTTCCGGCGACCAGCCATGCTCGTCGTCGCCGAGCAGAATGCGGCTCGGATCGGCCGAGAGTGTCGTCTTGCCCGTGCCGGAAAGGCCGAAGAATACGGCCGAGTCACCGTCCTTGCTGACGTTTGCCGAGCAGTGCATGGGCATGACGCCGCGCTCGGGCATCAGGTAGTTGAGGAACGAGAAGACCGACTTCTTGGTCTCGCCCGCATAGGACGTCCCGCCGATCAGCACGAGGCGGCGCGTGAAGTCGCAGGCGATGACCGTTTCGGTGCGGCAGCCATGGCGCGCAGGATCGGCGCGGAAGCTCGGCAGATTGACGACCGTGAACTCGGGCTTGAAGGTCGCGAGCTCAGCGGCGCTCGGACGGCGCAGCAGATGGCGGATGAAGGCCGCGTGCCATGCGAACTCGGCAAAAATGCGCGTGTTCAGGCGGTGATTGGAATCGGCGCCAGCGAAGAGGTCTTGAACAAAAAGCTCACGCGATGATGCATGAGCTTTGAAATCCTCCAGCAGGGTGTCGAAGTGTTTCCGCGTGATGGGTTTGTTGTTGTCCCACCAGACGGTCTGCTCCGTCGCCTCGTCGCGGATCGTGAACTTGTCCTGTGCCGAACGGCCCGTGTGGGCGCCGGTCTCGACAACGAGCGCGCCCGTCGAAGCGAAATGCGCTTCGCCGCGGCGAATGGATTCCTCGATCAGCTCTACAAGCGGCCGATTGTGACGGACGGCCGAGGGAACACTCAAAGAAAACGTTTCATTGCTCATTCGGATATCGCTGCTCGTCGGAGGATCGCCGTCTTGAAAACCCGGATTGCCGCAGGGTGCCTTCACGGCCGCCGGGTAGCGGCAGAGTGATCGCCGAGCGTGGGCACGCCCGCGATCCTGTCGGCTTCATGCTTTCCAGAAGGCACGCCTCTAAGCAAGCCCCTCGCTGTTCACAACCCGGCCTTTGGTCGCACGGCCTCTCGCCCGCAGACCGCCGTTTCGATTGATGTTCAATCAGCGATTGTCTGCAAGCACCCTCATTTTTAGCACGCGCCATGCAAGCAGCGTGACATATCAATGCTGCAGCGCGTGAGGACTTCGACTGCCTGCGGACTTGGTGAATGACGGATTAGCACGGCGCGGCAGGACAAATTCCTCTGCGGGCCGCGGATGTATCCGCCCCGATCAGCCGCGCCCCCGATACGGCGCCACGCCCTGGTCGGGCAGCCAGACGCCATCGGGACAGGGGCCCGTCTGCCAGAACACATCGATGGGGATGCCGCCGCGCGGGTACCAGTATCCGCCGATACGGAGGTACTTGGGCGCCAGGAGCTCGACGAGCCGCTTGGCGATCGCGATCGTGCAGTCCTCGTGAAAGGCGCCGTGATTGCGGAAGGCGCCGAGGTAGAGCTTCAGCGATTTCGACTCGACCAGCCAGTCACCCGGCACGTAGTCGATGACGAGATGCGCGAAGTCGGGTTGGCCGGTGACGGGGCAGAGCGAGGTGAACTCGGGCGCGGTGAAGCGCGCGACGTAGAGCGTGTCGGGATGCGGGTTCGGCACGCGATCGAGCACCGCCTCTTCAGGGCTCTGCGGCAGGGCTGTCTGCTTGCCGAGTGTCGTGTGATCCGTGGCTGAGGCCATGGCGATGCCTCCTCTATGCCGGTACGAGACCGAGCCGCTCATCGCGACGGCGCAGCCATGTGATGAAGGGAATGGACGCCAGCACCATCCAGGATTTTCCGAGCACCTGACCAAGCAGATAGTCCAGGCTGCCGAAGGCGAGATACAGAAAGACGATGCTGTCGATGACGAGGCCGACGAAGCTGCTCGCGACGACGGCCGTGACGAGACGGCGCCGCTGCAGCGGCGTGTAGACGACGAGATCGGCCATCTCGGCGAGCAGGAAGGCCGCGCCCGACGCAAGCACCAGCGACGGCGGCGCCAGATATGCCGAGAGCGCCGCGCCTGCGACGACTGCACCCGCCGACCAGCCGACACCGAGGCGGCGCTGCACGAGATCGCGCAGCACGAGCGCGAGGCCGATCATCAGCACGCCCGTCGGCGCCATGATCCCGAAACCGACCGGCATCAGGCACGGCCCGTTCGGCACGCACTTCGTGCCGACGTTGCCGATGAGCCAGTTCGCGGCGGGAATACAGAGCGCGAAGCCTGCGAGGAACAGCAGGCCCTCAGCGCGACGACGGTCGAGCATGGGATGTATCTCCGATTTATAAAGCGCAACGAGATGGCGCGCTGAGGCACGCCGGGTCGGCCCGGCGCCCGTGTGGATAGGGCAATTGGGGGGAAAAGGCTAGTGTGGGCCGTGTGATGGTTTCCGGCTTGGGCCTAGGACTGTCATTCCTCAAGGCGGCATTCAACCAACCCCTGCAATGAGGGCGATAGCGTCCTTAGCCCGCACACAGGTTTGACTTCGAGGCACTCACGTAATATCAATTGTTACATGAGATTGAACAGTCGACTGTCGGACATCCTTCACGTCCTTCTCCACATGGCCGAGCACGATGGCCCCGTGACATCTGAAATGCTTGCCAAAGCCATGGGAACGAACCCCGCGGTGATACGGCGGATCATGGCCGCATTGATCGAGCCGGGATACGTCCGATCGGAAAAGGGGCACGGCGGCGGCTGGACGCTGGCCCGGGATCTGGAAGCGATTTCGCTGCGGGACGTCCATGACGCGCTCGGCCCGTCCTCCATATTTGCAATCGGCAACCGAAGCGAGGCGCCCAAGTGCCTTGTAGAGCAGGCGGTCAACACTGCCGTAAGCCAAGCCATGCGCGAGGCTGAAGAACTCCTTCTGACACGCTTTGCTCAGGTCACCCTCGCTTCGCTGCGGGTCGATATTCACCGGCGCCTCAAGCACAAGCGCGGCAGCCTTGATCTGGAGGCCGTGCATGCGTCCTGACGCGACAGCCAAAGCACTGCTCGAGCCGTTCTCCGATCCAAACGTCGTCGCCAAATACACGGACGGTCCGCGTCGCTTCGTGCCGGGTTTCAGTGATCTCCACCGAATGACAGGAATTCTGATTGCGGAGCGCGCGCCAAAGAACGCACGCGTGCTCGTCCTCGGGGCGGGCGGCGGCCTCGAACTGAAGGCGTTGGCCGAGACTCACGAAGGTTGGACATTTGTCGGCGTCGATCCGGCCGCGGAAATGCTGAAGCTGGCTGAGCGCACTCTCGGACCGCTCGGCACCCGCGTCGAACTCGTACAGGGATACATCGACGACGCACCTGACGGGCCGTTCGACGCTGCGGTTTGCCTCTTAACGCTGCACTTTCTCGATGCTGACGAGCGTCGCCGCACCGCGCGCCAAATTCTCCGCCGCCTCGCTCCCGGAGCACCCTTCGTCGTAGCCCATTCGAGCTTCCCTCAGGGAGCGGAAGAGCGCGGACAATGGATGTCGCGTTATGCGGCCTTTGCCGTTGCTTCAGGTGTAGATGCGGATCGGGCGGCCGAAGGACGTTCCAAGGTCGAAGCGCATCTCCATTTGCTGACCCCAGAACACGACGAAGCCATCCTCGGGGAGGCTGGCTTTTCGGCGGTCGCTCAATTCTATGCCGCGTTCACGTGGCGCGGGTGGGTGGCCTACGCCTAGTTCGATTGGGCACCACTCGGCGCTACACCAATCACCGTCGCCCCAATGGCCTCCGCCAACCGCCGCGGATCGACCTCGAAGACCGCTTCGGGTGAGCCGGCGGCGGCCCAGACGGTCTCGTATTGCAGCAGATCCTTGTCGAGCCACGTCGGCAGGGGCTGGGCATGGCCGAAGGGCGGAATGCCGCCGATCGCGAAGCCGGTGACCTCGCGCACGAAGGCCGCATCGGGCCGGTCGAGCGCCTCGCCGATCACGGAGGCGACACCCGCTTGATCCACGCGGTTGGAGCCGGACACCAGCAGCAGCACCGGCTTTCCGCTCTGCTTGCCGCGGAAAACCAGCGACTTGATGATCTGCCCGACGGCACAGCCGCAGGCGGCGGCCGCATCCTCAGCCGTGCGCGTGGACTGCGCCATCTCGACGACCCGGACTGCAAGGCCCAGGCCGTCGGCCGCCTGCTGTACGCGCCGCGGCGCCGGCTTCAGCTCGCTCATAATCCTTTTTCCCTCATTGTACCGTGGCTTAACGCCGATGTTGCGCTGCCGGGGGCGCACCGGTATCAGTTCGGCAACGAAACCGTCCCCAATTGAGCAGGATAGATCATGCAGGTCGACGAGGCGACCGTCCGCCGGATCGCGCGGCTGGCGCGGATCAGGATCACCGACGAGGAGGCCAAGGCGCTCGAAGGCGAGCTGTCGGGCATTCTGGCGTGGGTCGAGCAGCTCGACGAGGTCAATACGGACAATGTGCCGCCTATGACCCGCGTCGCCGACATGAAGCTCAAGAAGCGCGCCGACGAGGTCACAGATGGCGAGAAGGCCGATGACATCATCGCCAATGCGCCCATGACCGAAGACCACTATTTCGTCGTGCCCAAGGTCGTGGAGTGAGCGCGTGACCGATCTCACCAAACTGACGCTCGCCGAGGCCCGCGATGGCCTTGTCGCCAAGAAGTTCAGCGCCACCGAGCTGACGCAGGCCTTCATCAAGGCCATCGACGCAGCGAACCCGCATCTCAATGCCTATGTGCTGATGACGCCCGAGCACGCGCTCGCTCAGGCCAAGACCAGCGACGAGCGGCTCGCGAAGGGCGAGGCGCGCCCGCTCGAAGGCCTGCCGATCGGCAACAAGGATCTTTTCTGCACGTACGGCATCCGCACCACGGCCTGCTCGCGCATTCTCGACGACTTCAAGCCGCGATATGAGGCGACCGTCGGCCAGAACCTCTGGGATGCTGGCGCCGTCATGCTCGGCAAGCTCAACAATGACGAGTTCGCCATGGGCTCGTCGAACGAGACGAGCGCGTTCGGCCCGGTGGTGAATCCCTGGCGGCGCACGCGCGGCGGGAAAGTCGACAACACCAAGCTCGTGCCCGGCGGATCCTCGGGCGGATCGTCGGCAGCGGTGTCGGCGAACCTCTGCCTCGGCGCAACGGCGACCGACACAGGGGGCTCGATCCGCCAGCCCGCGGCACTGACCGGCACCGTCGGCATCAAGCCGACGTACGGCCGCTGCTCGCGCTGGGGCATCGTGGCGTTCGCCTCCTCACTCGATCAGGCCGGGCCGATCGCCAAGACCGTGCGCGATTCCGCAATCATGCTGCGGCACATGGCGGGCTACGATCCGAAGGACTCGACGTGCGTGGACATGCCGGTCCCCGACTACGAGGCCGAGGTTGCGCGCGGCGTGAAGGGTTTGCGCGTCGGCGTGCCGAAGGAATACCGCGTCGACGGCATGTCCGCCGAGGTCGACGCGCTTTGGCAGAAGGGCATTGCCTGGCTCAAGGATGCCGGCGCGACCATCCACGACATCTCGCTGCCGCATACAAAGTACGCGCTGCCGGCCTACTATATCGTCGCGCCGGCGGAGTGCTCGTCGAACCTCGCGCGCTATGACGGCGTGCGCTACGGCCTGCGCGTGCCGGGCAAGGATCTCATCGACACGTACGAGGCGACGCGCGAGGCAGGCTTCGGCAAGGAGGTCAAGCGACGCGTGCTGATCGGCACGTACGTGCTCTCGGCCGGCTACTACGACGCTTACTATCTCAAGGCGCAGAAGGTGCGCACGTTGATCAAGCGCGACTTCGACAATGCCTGGAGCGACGTCGATGTGGTGCTGACACCGACGACGCCGTCGCCTGCCTTCGGCTTCGGCGAGAAGGCCGGTGACCCGATCGCGATGTATCTCGAAGACATCTTCACCGTGACGGTGAACATGGCGGGCTTGCCGGGGATCTCGGTGCCCGCCGGGCTCTCGGGCGAGGGTACGCCCATGGGCCTTCAGCTCATCGGCAAGCCCTTCGACGAGGGAACGCTCTTCCGCGCCGCACAGGTCATCGAGAATGCGGCCGGTCGCTTCCCGGTGCCTAGCAAATGGTGGGCGTGATCACGCCCGCGGCAGCAGCGCCCAATAGTCGAGATCGAGGATGACGCCCGGCGCATACTTGCCGGGCGCGGTCTCGAGCGGGAACGAAGCCGGCGCCAGATCCTTGACGCCAACGAGCCGCAGGCGCAGCGCACCAACATCGCTGCGCCCCGGCACTTCCGCTTTGTCCAGCACTTCCGACCACGCATAGACCGTGTCGCCCGCGAAAGCCGGCGCGACGTGCCGCCCGCCGTTGATCGCGGCAATGTGGAACGCATTCGCAAGGCCGTTGAAGGACAGCGCGCGTGCTAGAGAAATAACGACACCGCCATAAACGAGGCGCCGACCGAATCGGCCCTGGCCCTCGACGTGCTGATTGAAGTGCACGCGCGCGGTGTTCTGGTAGAGGCGCGTCGCGATCTGGTGCTCGGCTTCCTCGATGGTCATGCCGTCGACATGGTCGATCTTCTCGCCGACCGCGTAGTCATCCCAGAAGTGCGCCGATCCGGCGAGCGTCTTGTCCCATGAGGGAATGTGGAGGGACGGCACGGCGGCGCCGAGCTGATCGGCCGTCACGGCCTCGGGGAGCTTGGGAACGGTCGGCGTGGGCGCTGGCGCCGACTTGTCGCGCTTCCGCACCATCACCCAGCGGGCATAAGTCAGGACGGTCACGCCGTCCTGGTTCATCCCGTTCGTGCGGACGTAGACGATGCCGCTGTCGCCGCTCGAATTCTCGCGCAGGCCCAAGACCTCGGAGGTCGCCGTCAGCGTATCGCCCGGATAGACAGGCGCGAGGAAACGGCAATCCGCGTACCCAAGGTTCGCGATCGCATTGAGCGAAATGTCCGGCACGGTCTTGCCGAGAATGACGTGAAAGACGATCAAATCGTCGATCGGAGCCGTCGGGTATCCGATCGCGCGCGCAAAGGGCGCCGAGGACTGCACTGCGAAGCGGCTGCCATAGAGGCCTTGATAGACGGCCGTATCACCCTCGGTGATCGTCCGCGGCGTCGCGTGGGCAATCACCTGGCCGACACGAAACATCTCAAAGAAGTTCCCGGCGCCCGTCTTCGAGTTCGTTGTGCTTGAAGTCATCGCTCGTCTACCGATAGCATGAGGCCAACCGGATCCGCTCGCGGAGCCGGCATGATCATAGTGTTGTGTCGGATTGTCGGTACTCTTTTCGCAACTTTGCGGAGGATGCCGCGGTCGGGCAATCGCCAAGTGGTCGCACAGGGTAAGAAAACGTGGGTCGCCCATGACCTCGGAGATCGAACACCTGTCGTCGCGTCAGGTCGTCGCCGGCGCCGATCCCGGATCGGTCGAGGCGCTGCTCGAAGCCCTGCGCCGGGCGCTCGTCATGGGCAATGCCGAGACAGCCCAGACGCGCTTCGTCGCGGCGATCGAGCGGTCGCTTCTGGCCGCCGCTGCCGCGCCGGAGAACGCGCACTGGCGGATGCATGATCTCGCGCTCACCTGCGACCGCGCCGGCGAGGCACATCTTGCGCGCGGGCGCCTGGAGCCGGGCGTCGACATCCTCAGGCTCGGTCTGAGAATTCGCGAGCAGCTCGCCCGCATGGCTGTGGCGGACGACCTGTTCCGCGCGACCGTCGAAGTCCCGATCGAGCTTGCCGCCAGTCATTTTGCGATTGCGCACGCCTACCAGCGCGGCGCCCGGGCAGCCGAGGCGCTGGACGAAATGCAGGCAGGCATTGCCGCCTATCGCCGGGAGGTCGAGGCTGGCGGCGACCCATACGCGCTCGATACGCTTGCGGCCCACCTCGAAGATGCGGCGCGCGTCGCCCGTGATGTTCCCGACCGCGAGGGCATGCGGGCCCTTATCGGCGAAAGCCTGACATTGCGCGAGCGGGCAGCGCTGCTCGCGCCGGAGGATACCGACCTCGCCCGCGCCTTTGTCGAGGCGTGCGTCTGGCGGACCCCGGACCTCGGCAAGACCTCCGCGATGTGGCTCGACCGCGCGCGCCGCCTTCTGGTCGATCGAGAGGGTGGGGCGCATTCGATTCCCGGCAGCCGCCGACTTCACAATCTCGTGGATACCGCGGGCGCGCCGTACGTGTCGGGCTAAGGCGCACCTCAGGCCAAAGTGACGGCCGGCATGCCTCCGTTGTGACATGGGCCCTTGCCAACCTGGGCCCGGACGGGTTGGAATGTACGTGTACCTGCGAACACCCGGCGCCGGCAGCCGCAACTGGGTCAATTGCGAGCGGCTCTCCCGCGGGCGGCGTCCAATTTCAACACAGGATTCAATGTCAGGCGAGCGAACGCACGAGGCAAACACGGCATGAGATATGAGAAACCAACGACGGTCGAGGCGGCAACAGCCCTCCTGGCCGGCCAGGGGGCGCGGGTCCTCGCCGGAGGCACCGACCTCCTGGTGCAGATGCGCTCCCGCGTCCTGAGCCCGGATGTCCTTGTGGACATCAAGGGCATCGACGCCACCCGCAAGATCACGAAGGACGCAAGCGGCTACACGATCGGCGCCGCCGTCACCGGAGCCGAGCTCAAGGAGCATCCGACACTCTCCAAGGACTGGCCCGGTCTCGTCGAGGCCGCCAACCTCATCGGCTCGACGCAGGTGCAGGGCCGCTGCTCGCTCGGCGGTAATCTCTGCAATGGCTCGCCCGCTGCCGACAGCGTGCCGGGCATGATCGCGGCGGGCGCCGTCGCGACGATCGCGGGCCCCAAGGGCACGCGCACACTGCCGGTCGAGGACATCATGCTCGCCCCGCGCAAGCTGGCGCTGACGGCGGGCGAGTTCATCGTCTCGTTCAAGATCCCGGCGCGGCCGGCGCATGGGGGCGATGCCTACCTGCGCTTCATCCCCCGCACGGAGATGGACATCGCTGTGGTCGGCTGCGGCGTCGCGCTGGCGCTCGATGCCGGCGGGACGTGCACCGCGGCGCGCGTCTCGCTCGGCGCCGTGGCGGCGCGGCCGCTGCTGGTCGAGGATGGTGCGAAGGCCCTGATCGGCACCAAGGTCGATGATGCCGCGCTCGCGAAGCTGGAAGCTGCCGTCCGGGCAGCGTGCAAGCCGATCGACGACAAGCGTGGCACGGTTGAGTTCCGCATCGATGTCGCGGGCACCCTCGCCAAGAGGACCGCGAAGATCGCGCTCGAGCGCGCAAGAAAGGTTTGAGATGGCCAAACATCATGTAACGACCACCGTCAACGGTGATCCGGTCGAATATCTCTGCGAGAGCGAGCAGACGCTGCTCGATTGCCTGCGCGACGAGCTCGACCTCGTCGGTGCCAAGGAAGGCTGCTCGTCGGGCGACTGCGGCGCGTGCAGCGTGCTGCTCGACGGCCGCCTCGTCTGCTCGTGCCTCGTCCTCGGCGTGGAAGCCGAAGGCCGCAGCGTCGAGACGATCGAGGGCATGGCGCAGGGCGATGAGCTGCACCCGCTCCAGCGCAAGTTCCTCGAGCACGCGGCCCTGCAGTGCGGGATCTGTACGCCCGGCATCCTCGTCGCTGCCAAGGCCCTGCTCGCGAAGAACCCCGATCCTACCGAAACCCAAGTCCGCTACTGGCTCGCCGGCAATCTCTGCCGGTGCACGGGGTATGACAAGATCGTACGTGCCGTCATGGACGCGGCCGCCGAGATGAGAGGAGCCTGATCATGCAAGAGCGTGTCAAGAAGCCCCAGTTCGATGTCGTCGGCACGCGTCCGGTCCGCCCGGACGGTGTCGACAAAGTGACGGGTCGGGCCAAGTACGGCGCCGACCTCAAGATGGCCGGCCAGCTCGTCGGCAAGGTGCTGCGTTCGCCGCACGCGCACGCGCGCATCAAGTCGATCGACGTGTCGAAGGCGCTGGCGCTGCCCGGCGTGAAGGCGATCGTCACGCGCGACGACTTCGCCGATCAGGCCTCCGAGTTCGTGCCGGCCGGCGAGATGCTGATCAACTATCGCGATGTCGTGCGCAACATCCTGGCGCGCGAGAAGGTGCTCTATGAGGGGCACGCGATCGCCGCCGTCGCCGCAATCAGCGAGAAGGCCGCGATCGCCGCGCTCGACGCGATCAAGGTCGACTACGAGGTGCTGCCGCACGTCATCGACGAGATCGAGGCGATGAAGGCCGATGCGCCGCTCCTGCAGGAAGACATGATCACGCAGGGCGTCACGCCGGCACCGACGAAGGCGTCGAACGTCGCAAAGCGCGTCGAGTTCACGCTCGGCGATACGGCGAAGGGCTTCGCCGAGGCTGACGTGATCATCGAGCGCGAGTTCAAGACCAAGGCCGTGCACCAGGGCTATATCGAGCCGCATGCATGCCTCGCCTCGGTCTCCGAGGACGGATCTGCGGACCTCTGGACCACCACGCAGGGTCACTGGGTGAAGCGCGCTCACTGCGCAAAGCTGCTCGGCTGGGACGTGACGAAGATCCGTGTCACCTCATCGGAGATCGGCGGCGGGTTCGGCGGCAAAACGGTGATCTACCTCGAGCCGCTTGCGTTGGCGCTCTCGAAGAAGGCGCACCGGCCCGTCAAGATGGTCATGAGCCGTGAGGAAGTCTTCAAGTCGACCGGCCCCACCTCGGGCGGCACGGTCCGCGTGAAGATGGGCGCCAAGAAGGACGGTCGCATCACGGCCGCCGAGGGCGAGATCATCCTGCAGGCCGGCGCCTTCCAGGGCAGCCCGGTGCAGCCGGCGTGCATGTGCGCCTTCGCCAACTACGACCTCGAGAACGTGAAGGTCATCGGCTTCGACGTGGTGTCGAACCGCCCGAAGGTTGCGGCGTACCGTGCTCCCGGTGGCCCGATCTCGACCTACGGCGTCGAGAGCGTCGTCGACGAGCTGGCCGAGCAGCTCGGTATCGATCCGATCGATCTCAGGCTCAAGAACGCCGCCAAGGAAGGCACGAAGGCCGCTTACGGACCGAAGTTCGGGCCCGTCGGCCTCGTCGAGTGCCTCGAAGCCGCCAAGGAGAGCGACCACTGGAAGGCGCCGCTCGGCCCGAACCAGGGTCGCGGCATCGCGGCCGGCTTCTGGTTCAACATCGGCGGCGAGACGACCGTGTCGCTCCAGCTCAACGAGGACGGCACGCTCACGCTCATGGCCGGCACGCCGGACATCGGCGGCCTGCGCGCGTCGCTCTGCATGATGGCGGCGGAGGAGCTGAAGGTCGACGTCCACAAGATCCGCCCGATCATCGCGGACACGAGCTCGCTCGGCTACAACTTCCTCACCGGCGGCAGCCGCTCGGCCTTCTCGAGCGGCATGGCAACCGTCGAGGCGGCGCGGTCGATCGTCAAGCAGGCCTGCCAGCGCGCGGCAAAGCTCTGGGAGATCCCGGAGGAAGCCGTGACCTGGGAGGACGGCGAGGTCCGCCCGGCAGGTGAGAACGCCGGCAAGCACAAGCCGATGACGCTGAGCGACATCGGCAAGATCGCGGGGAAGACCGGCGGCGCCATCGTCGGTTACGCGGCGATCAGCGCTCAGGGCGCAGCCCCGAGCTTCGGCGTGCACATCGCCGACACCGAGGTCGACCCCGGCACGGGCAAGGTCACGGTTACGCGTTACACGGCGATCCAGGATGCCGGTCGCGCGATCCATCCGTCGTACGTCGAAGGGCAGTTCCAGGGTGGCGCCGTGCAAGGCATCGGCTGGGCGCTCAACGAGGAGTACATCTACGGCCCGGACGGCAAGCTGCAGAACGCGGGCTTCCTCGACTATCGCGTGCCCGTCGCGTCGGACCTGCCGATGATCGACACGATCATCGTCGAGGTGCCGAACCCGCGTCACCCGTACGGCGTGCGCGGCATCGGTGAGACGCCGATCGTGCCGCCGATGGCCGCGATCGGTGCCTCCGTCCGTCGCGCCTCGGGCGTCCGCTTCTTCGAGCTGCCGATGTCGCCGCCGAAGGTGCTGAAGGCCATGAAGGCCGCCGGCAAGGCGTGACGTGCGGGTGCATCCGCACCACTGAGAGTGACAACGGGCCCGCACAACGTGTGGGCCCGATTGTTTCAGCAAGGAGTGAGGTGATGGCCCACGTCGTACTGATCGGAAACCTGCGCCAGTACACAGGCGACGTGACGGCGCTCGACGTGGATGCCGCGACCATACGTCAGCTCTTCCGCAAGCTCGGCGAGAAATTCCCGGAGCTGGCGCCGCACCTCGAGGAAGGCCTCGCCGTCGCGATCGATGGGCAGATCTATCAGGACGCCCTGCTCGAACCGATCGGACCCGAGTCCGAAGTCCACATCCTGCCGCAGATTGCCGGAGGCTGACGCTTAGGCCGCCGGCCAGTTGCGGAAGTTTTGCGCCAGGTGCTCGGCCACGGCCTCGACAATATCGTCGTCGCGCATATAGGCATTGTGATAGAGCGCGTCCGTCATGCGCTTCAAAATCAGATCCGGGTCCGCAAAGGCGACCTCCGCGGTTTCTTCCGCGACGATCCCCGAATAGAACTCCCGCGCCGCGTCGATGATCGCATTGTCGTCGATGCCGCCGAGATTTGCGGCCGCCACGCGCTGCTCCCGCACCCCCGGAAGATAGGGCGGTGTGCGCGCAACGCCGGTGAGCGCATAAGCATCATCGCCGCCGTAGGCCGCGCCGACAATACCGCCGTGGATCGAGACATTGAGCAGGGACGATAGAAGCCGCGCGCCGCAGAGCCGCGAGAACAGGCGGATCGCGACGTAGATCAACGCGAAGATCACCGGCACGACGAGCAGGAACGTGAAGTCCGCAATGATGCCTGGTCCGAAATCACGCTTGCTGACCTTCTCGATGATGGGCGCGAGGAAATACGACATCATAAAGTAGAGGAACGTGACGGTTCCGACGACGCCGGCGAGCGTGCCAAAGCGTACCCACTGCCCGTGCGCCGAGTCTCGCGTCACATAGGTCGGCTTGATCGCGACGGCGGACTCGAGGAGCCGCATGGCCTCGTCGCGCGGGCTCTGGATGACGAGCCAGCGATCCGGCGAAATCGCCATTCGCGCACGCTGCTTGGCGCGCCGCTGGCGCAGGAGCGCCCGTGTACCCGAGAGGAACGCCCACAACACCAAGCCAAGTATGAGGAGCGGCAGCACGATGAGCTCGATGCGGCTTCCATCGAGTGCCGTCGGCAGCGCCATCCAGGCATACATGATCATGGCCGGTGCCACGGCGAGGCCAAGCAGAACCTTGAAGGCGGCTATCAGTGTCGGCAGCGGCTTCAGCCGGCGCCTGAAGAACGGCGTCCCCAGCGTGAGCACGGCGGCGAGCGGACGGCGCGTGCGGCGCTGGACCAGCCCCTCCATGAGGACGTTACCGCCGTGGCTGTGGGCGAGCACGGCCACCGGCCTGCCGTTGCGCTTGGCGGTGGCGATCGTGCTCGCCAGACCCGCGGCGGCACGCAACCGCGCCTGATCGGAGTTGAGGCCCGACCAGTGAAAGGGCCGCACGGCGACCTCGGGAATTCCCTTGACTGCGAGACGCGCGGCCAGCGCCGTCGTGAAAGCCGAACCGCGCTGCCACCACTGCTCGCCCTCGTCGTTCGGGCTCGAGGCGAATGTACCGTGGACGGTGATGACGAGCGGGTGTTGATCTTCTGGTGCCGCGGCCGTGCCTGATGCCACCGCGGCCCGCCGATCAACCGCCACCGCGGCTGGGCTGTCCATGCTCATCCCCCGTCCCACTCAACCCCACGGCATCGTTTTGCCGGTCGGGCGACGGGGGTCAAGCACTAAGCGTGCTGAAGTTCGGCGGGAAGAGGGGTGGGCTCAGGCCACGGACTGCTGCACGCCGAAGTCGCGGCCGGGGGCAGCATCGAACAGCGCCTTGGTGTACTCGTGCTGCGGGCTGCGGAAGACGTCCGCCGTCGTCCCGTGCTCGACCACCACGCCATTCTTCATGACCGCGATGCGATCGCAGATCTGAGCCGCGACGCGGAGGTCATGCGTGATGAAGAGCACCGCAAGATCGAACTGCTTGCGAATGTTGTCGAGCAGCTCCAGGACCTGCGCCTGCACCGACACGTCGAGGGCGGAGACGGCCTCGTCCGCGATCAGCAGCGTCGGCCCCATGGCAAGCGCACGGGCAATGCAGATGCGCTGGCGCTGGCCGCCGGAGAATTGGTGCGGGTAGCGGTCGAGCGCGTCCGGCGACAGGCCAACGAGCTGCATGAGCTCACGCGCCTTGCCGACGGCCTTCTCGCGCGTCATCCCGAAGTTGACCGGCCCCTCGATGATGGACTGCCCGACCGTGCGGCGCGGATTGAGCGAGCGGTAGGGATCCTGGAAGACGATCTGGATGTCGCGGCGGTAGGGCCTGAGATCGCGCTCGGGCAGGTGCGCGACGTTCGCGCCCTCGATGAGGATCTCGCCTTCGCTCGGCTCGATCAGTCGCGCAATGCAGCGCGCCACGGTCGTCTTTCCCGAGCCCGACTCACCGACGATGCCGAGTGTTTCGCCCTTGCAGATGTGGAAATTTACGTCCTGCGCCGCTTTGACGATGCGCGCCTTGCGATTGAGGAATGTGCGCCGCCCGTAGATCTTGGAAAGCTTCTTTGCTTCGAGCGCCAGCTTGCCCTCGACAGGCGCGCGCTTCGGCGGAACGAGGCTCGGCACGGCAGCTACCAGCATCTTGGTGTAGGCCTCGCGCGGGCGCCGCAGCACTTCATCGCGCGTACCCTGCTCGACGACGCGGCCGCGCTGCATGACGACGACGCGATCCGCGATCTCGGAGACAACCCCGAAGTCATGCGTGATGAACATCACGCCGGTGTTCCGGCGGGACTGCATTTCCTTGATGAGCCGCAGGATCTGGGCTTGTGTCGTCACGTCAAGCGCGGTCGTCGGCTCGTCGGCAATGAGCAGCGCCGGATCGAGGATCAAGGCGGCGGCGATCATGATGCGCTGGCGCTGTCCGCCGGAAAGCTGGTGCGGGTAGGCGTCGATCATCAGCTCGGGATCGGGCAGATGCACTGCCTTCATGATGTCGAGCACGCGCTGACGCTGTTCTGTCCCCGAGAGCTTCGTGTGAATCTCGAGCACCTCGGCAATCTGCTGGCCGACGCGCTGTACGGGATTGAGCGCGGTCATGGGCTCCTGGAAGATCATGCCCATGCGCGTGCCACGCAGCGCGCGGAGACGGTGGATACCCGCCTTGGTCGTGTCTTCGCCTTGCAGGAGAGTCTCGCCTGCGGTGACGACCAGATCGCGCTTCGGCAGCAGACCCATGACGGCCTGGGCCGTGACCGACTTGCCGGATCCCGACTCGCCGACAATGCAGACGATCTCGCGGGGACCGATGTCGAAGCTGATGCCTTCGATCGCGTTCTCACGATCGGCGCCACCTGGCAGACGCACCGTGAGATTGCGAACGGAGAGAACGGGCTCAGTCATGCCAGTGAGAACCTCTTGCATGGCCGGTCAGAACCTCTTGGCGAAGCGCGGATCGAGCGTGTCGCGCAGACCGTCGCCGAGCATGTTGATCGCGAGCACGGCGAGCGCCAGAGCGATTCCGGGGTAGAGGATGTTGTGCGGGAGGATGCGGAAGTAGGTCCGCCCCTCGGCCATGATGTTGCCCCACGTCGGCACCTCGGGTGGAATGCCGATGCCGAGGAACGACAGGATAGCCTCGACCAGGATGGCGCTGGCGCAGATGAACGTGCCCTGCACGATCAGCGGCGCCGTCGTGTTCGGCAGCACATGGCGGAAGAGCAGAGTCGGCGTCGGCGTGCCGACGGTGATTGCACTCTCGACGTACGGCTCTTCGCGGATCGAGAGAACCACCGAGCGCACGAGACGTACGACGCGTGGCACCTGCGGAATGACGATCGCGATGACGACAGCCGGCAATCCGGCGCGCGACAGCGACACGAGAGCGATGGCGAGCAGGATCTCGGGTATCGCCATGAGCCCATCCATGAAGCGCATGATGATGCTGTCGAGCCAACGGACGTAGCCCGCGATCATGCCGATGATGAGCCCGACGAAGACGGCAATGACCGCAACCGTGATGCCGACGATGAGCGAGACGCGCGCGCCGTAGATCACGCGGCTGTAGATGTCGCGGCCCAGGCTATCGGTCCCGAGGTGGTACTTGACCTGGATGCGCTTTCCTTCGTCGTCGCGCACCGTGGCGGTGTAGCCGGGCTTCTGGTTGCGCGCCGAAGGATTGATTTCAGCGGGATCGCGCGTGTCGAGGAAGGGCGCCAGGATGGCAATGATCAGCATGATCAGCGCAATCGAGCCGCCGAAAAGAACGCTCGGATTGCGCAGCACGGTGGACCAGACGGAACGACGTCGGGAGACCGGCGGAGCTGCGTCGATGGTGGCCATCAATAGCGGATCCTGGGATCGAGGAACGTATAGGCCACGTCAACCAGCAGGTTGATGAGCACATAGGCAAAAGAGAAGAGGAGGATCACGGCCTGAATGGTCGGATAGTCGCGTGCGAGCACCGCATCGACCGTAAGCAGGCCGAGGCCCGGCAGCGTGTAGACCGACTCGGTGACGACGACGCCACCGATCAGGATCGCGACGGTGAGGCCGATGATGGTGAGGATCGGCACGGCGGCGTTGGCGAGCGCATGACGGACCAGCACCTTCATCTCGGTCTGGCCCTTGGCGCGCGCGGTGCGAATGTAGTCCTCGTTCAGCACCTCGAGGACGCTCGTACGCGTCATGCGGGCGATGAATGCGATGAACACGACCGAGAGCGTCATCGACGGAAGGATCAATCTCAGCAGCCACCCGCCGACGCCATCCCTTATGCGCTGGTATCCCTGCACGGGGAGCCAATCGAGC
Source organism: Hyphomicrobium sp. CS1BSMeth3 (assembly GCF_900117415.1). Classification (GTDB taxonomy): domain Bacteria; phylum Pseudomonadota; class Alphaproteobacteria; order Rhizobiales; family Hyphomicrobiaceae. Next base: position 840,457 of record NZ_FPEI01000005.1, on the reverse strand, counting down.
GTGACGGCAAAGACGTAGATGAGGATGTAGCCGACGACGAATACGGGAATGGAGAATCCGAGGACCGAGAAGCCCATCACGAGGCGATCGATCCACGTCCCGTGATTGTGAGCCGCGATCACACCGAGCGGCACCGCGATCATGACGACGAGAAGAATGGTGAGAAGCGACAGCGAGAGCGTCGGCTCGAGGCGTTCGCCGATCAGCTCAGCAACCTGCTTCTTGTAAAAGAAGCTCTCGCCGAAATCGCCCTGCAGCACGCCGCCGATCCAGATGATGAACTGCTTCAAGATCGGCTCGTTCAAGCCGAGGCGCTCGCGGATCAATTCAATCTGCTGCGGGTTTGCGTAGTCGCCCGCGATGATCGCTGCTGGATCCGATGGTGTGAGCCGCAGCATGAGGAACACGAGCACGGCCACGATTGCCAAAACCGGCAATGTCGAAAGAACCCGCCGCAGGATATAGCCGGCCATGGAATTCCTAAGTCTGTCACACTGCAAATTGCCGAGGCTGGCGTTCTAACGCCGGACCGTAATCCCGGCGCGAGCGCCGGGATTACAATACGTCACCTGCCCCATTATTCAATTGTGATATTCCAGAGAACCGGCGCCGGGGCCTGAACAACGCCCTTTACGTTGTTGCGCAGCGCGCCGTGATTGTAGAACTGACCAAGATGGACGTGGGTCGGATACTCGGCCACGCGCTTCTGAAGCGCTTCGACAATCGCCTTCTGCTTCGCCGGGTCGACCTCCTTCGCGAAGTCATCGCGCAGCTTCTCGATCTGCTCGTCGCAAGGCCAGCCGAACATGGCCTTGTCGCAGGCCGCGTTCACGAAGCCGGCCATGACGGGATTGAGCAGATCGCCGGCGACCCATGAGGTCAGGAAGGCGTGCCAGCCGCCGGCGTCCGGGGCATCCTTCTTCACGCGACGCGCAACGACCGTCTGCCAGTCCATGGACTGCATGTCGACCTTGAAGCCGGCCCGTTCCATGAGCGACTTCGCTACGGGGGCGAGATTCGTGAGTGACTGATTGTCCGTGGAATGCATGAGCACGACCGGCGTGCCGTCATACTTCGCCTCGGTCAGAAGCTCGCGCGCCTTCTTGAAGTTCGACTCGAGCATGGCCTCGAAGCCGACCTCGGTCCCGAACGGCGTGCCGCAGATGAAGAGACCCTTGCAGACCTTGTAATACTCCTCGGATCCGACGGTCGCCTTGAGGAAGTCCTCCTGATTGAAGGCATAGAGCACAGCCTGGCGGACCTTCGGGTTGTCGAAGGGCTTGTGCAGGACGTTGAAGCGGAAGGTGTACTGGCTCCCGAGCGGGTTCCAGTTGAACATGTAGATGTCTTTGCTCTTCTTGATCAGCGGGTGCAGATCGTGCGGCGGCGCCTCGATGTAGTCGACCTCACCCGCGAGAAGCGCATTCACAGCCTGCTGGTGATCGCGGATTGGCCGCCATTCGACGCGATCGACCTTCACGACCTTGCCACCCGTCGTACCGGAGGGCGGCTCCGAGCGCGGTTTGTAGCCCTCGAATTTGGCGTAGACGAGCTTGCTCCCAGGAATCCACTCGTCGCGCTTGAAGACGAAGGGGCCGGAACCGATGAATTCCTCGATTTGCTTGCTGGAGTCCGTCTCGGCAATGCGCTTCGGCATCATGAAGGGGACGTTCGACGAGGGCTTGCCGAGAGCGAGCAGGACGAGGCCGGTCGGTTCCTTGAGCTTGATCTCGAAGGTCTTCTCGTCCTTGGCCTCGAGCGATACCACGAAGGACATCATCTTCTGGCCCATCGAGTCCTTCGCCGCCCAGCGCTTGATCGACGGGATGATGTCGGCGGTCGTGACAGGCTGATTGTCGTGCCACATGAGGCCGTCGCGCAGCGTCATGGTCCAGGTGAGCTTATCGTCCGACAGCTTGTACGTGTCGACCATCTGCGGCTTGATCTCGCCCTGCGCATCCATGCCGAAAAGCGTGTCGTAGACCATATAGCCGTGGTTGCGGACCACGTAGGCCGTGGTCCAGATCGGGTCGAGAATCTTGAGGTCGGAGTGGGGAACGAAACGCAGGGTCTTCTGCGCCGATGCTTCAGTTGCGAGAAATGGAACTGCGGCCGCTATCGCAAAGACGGACAGCGCACGGCGCAAAGTGCTCATTCATAGACTCCCTTCGAGCTAACAAACTCGCCAAGTTTGACGAGCAGGCGAAAAGCCGATGGGGAGCATTATGGCGGTGGCCGATCGTTGGAAGTCAAACGTTGCACCGCACAAAAAGCGGTCATTAATGCTGGTAGAATTGGCACTTAGCGGACCGCAATCGAATTGCGCAGATGCGAAAGCAATTCGGCCGGGCAGGACGGGAGTGTCCTGCTCGGCCGATTGAATGCACTCGACGCGCGGATGCGCCGAGCTGATTACTCGATCGTGATGTTCCAGAGCACCGGCGCCGGCGCGGCCACAATGCCCTTCACGTTGTTGCGGAGCGCACCGGGGTTGTACCATTGGCCAAGATGGATGTGCGTCGGGTACTCAGCGACGCGCTTCTGGACGGCCTCGACGATGGCTTTCTGCTTCGCCGCGTCCGTCTCCCTGGCGAAGTCGTCACGCAGCTTCTCGATCTGCTCGTCACAGGGCCAGCCGAACATGGCCTTCTCGCAGCCGGCGTTCAGGAAGCCGGCCATCACCGGATTGAGCAGGTCGCCCGCGACCCACGAGGTCAGGAAGGCGTGCCAGCCGCCGGCTTCCGGCGGATCCTTCTTGGCGCGACGCGCAACGACCGTCTGCCAGTCCATGGACTGCATGTCGACCTTGAGACCGGCTCGCTCCATCAGCGACTTCGCAACCGGCGCAAGGTTCGTCAGCACCTGAAGATCGGTCGAGTGCATCAGAACGATCGGCGTGCCGTCGTACTTCGCCTCGGCGAGCAGCTCGCGCGCCTTCTTGAAGTTCGACTCGAGCTTGTCCTCGAAGCCTGCATCGGTCCCGAACGGCGTGCCGCAGATGAACATCGCCTTGCAGAGCTTGTAGTACTCGTCGCTACCGACAACGGCCTTCAGGAAGTCCTCCTGATTGAAGGCATAGAAGAGCGCCTGACGCACCTTCGGGTTGTCGAAGGGCTTGTGCAGGACGTTGAAGCGGAAGGTGAACTGGTTGCCGAGCGGGTTCCAGTTGAAGGTGTAGATGTCCTTGCTCTTCTTGATCAGCGGAAGGAGATCGTGGGGCGGGGACTCGATATAGTCGATCTCGCCGGCAATGAGGGCGTTGACCGCCTGCTGATGATCGCGGATCGGCCGCCATTCGACGCGGTCGACCTTCACGACCTTGCCACCCGTCGTGCCGGAGGGCGGCTCCGAGCGCGGCTTATAGCCTTCGAATTTCGTGTAGACGATCTTGCTGCCGGGCTGCCACTCGTCGCGCTTGAAGACGTACGGGCCGGAGCCGACGAACTCTTCGATCTGCTTGTTCGGGTCCGTCTCGGCGACGCGCTTCGGCATCATGAAGGGGACGTTCGACGAGGGCTTGCCGAGCGCGAGCAGAACGAGACCGGTCGGCGACTTGAGCTTGATCTCGAAGGTCTTGGGGTCCTTGGCATCGATCGAAGCCACGAAGGACATCATCTTCTGGCCCATCGAATCCTTCGCCGCCCAGCGCTTGATCGACGGAATGATGTCCTCGGTCGTGACCGGCTTGCCGTCATGCCACGAGAGGCCGTCGCGCAGCGTCATGGTCCACGTCAGCTTGTCGTCCGACAGCTTGTAGGTGTCGACCATCTGCGGCTTGATCTCGCCCTGGGCATCCATGCCGAAGAGCGTGTCGTAGACCATATAGCCGTGGTTGCGGACCACGTAGGCGGTGGTCCAGATCGGGTCGAGGATCTTCAGATCCGAGTGCGGCACGAACCGCAGGGTCTTCTGAGCATTGGCAACGGTAGCGAGAAAAGGAATTGTAGCGGCTGCCGTCAGTACGGTCAGCGCGCGACGCATTGTGCTCATAATGAGCCTCCCTATTGTTGACGCTTCTCCGCAGCCGGCAACTCGCGTATCGGCTGCCGAAGTTCTTGGACGGACCTTGCGGCCCTCGCCAACGCAATAAGACGACGCCTTTCCCCACAAAGTCAAATGAGGACCAGGGCGCGAGATGCGCCCGACGAGCCGGCCCGACTGGCCGATCGCACACCCGCGGACAGGCGACAGCGACTGGGCGCGCCGCGGCCGGCGCTTCGTTTTCGTGACGATGCTTTGCAGGATCTTAACCTTTACGGCTTCATAACAAGAACTTCGGAATACCCGGAAAAGGCCACGTTCCGGGTCTAGGTTCACTGAAGCCACCACTGTAACCGGTGTTGCGTTGACGGGGGTTAGTCGTCATGGTTCGGGCGGGTGCGGGTAGCCGGGCGTTTTTCCGGCTGCGTGCGTACATGCGTTTGTCGGCAATCGTGCTCGCGGTTGCAGCGTCGATGGGAGCCGGGGGGGCCGGAAAGGCTGAGGCGCAAACTGCGCTCGCCGCCGCGCCGACCGAGCTCGCAGCAGCTACCATCCCTCTTCCTGCGGCGCCCGCCGAGCGGCTCAAGAAAACCCGCTTCGTCATCGCGCTCGAGCGAAAGGTCGAATATCAGGTCCAGTCGCTGCCCAATCCGAACCGGGTGATCGTCGATCTGCCGAACGTGAAGCTGCGGCTTCCCCCTTCCCTGGCCGGCCAGCCTGTCGGCATCGTCAACGGCTTTCGCGCCGGACTTGGCGCGCCCGGCAAGATGCGCGTCGTCATCGATGTGACCGAGCCGGTCATCGTCGAGAAGTCGGAGTTCCTCGGGAGCAGCGGTAACGGGCCCGTCCTTCTGTCGCTGGAGATCGCTCCGGCCGCCACCGACATGGGCTCACTGGTGCAGGCGGCCGCGTCCATGCCGGCCTCGGCCGTGCAGAAGGCCAGCGCCGGTGGCACCATCCAGCCGCCCGTACCTCGCCCCGCCGAGCGGCCCGACAAGCGCGCGGCCAATGCCTACAAGCCGCTCATCGTTCTCGATCCGGGCCATGGGGGCCACGACTCTGGCGCGATCCGCAATGGAACCGTCGAAAAGGAGGTCGTGCTTGCCTTCGCGCGCACGCTCCGCGATCAGCTCCGGGCAACCGGCCACTATCGCGTGGCCCTGACGCGCGAGGACGATACGTTCGTTCCTCTCGAGGAGCGCCGCCAATTCGCTGAGGACCGCAAGGCTGCACTGTTCATCGCCATCCATGCCGACTACGCGACCTCGCGGGCGCGCGGCGCGACCATCTACTCGCTGCGCGAATCCGTCGCCAGCAACCTCGCGGCGTCGGCCCGCCGGCAGAGCGCCAACGACGCCCTTTCGGATAGTGAGCTCTCCTCCCTCAAGTCGATCGGGCGCCAGGGCCCCGCGGTCAAGAGCATCCTCGCCGACCTTGCCGGGCGCGAGGTCGAGTCGAACCGGGACCGCACGAGCATCTTTGCCCGCGCCGTGATCGAGAACATGGGACGCAGCACGAACATGAACGAGAACCCGGATCGCAACGCCGCGTTCCAGGTCCTCCTGACGGCCAAGGTGCCGGCCGTGCTGATCGAGCTCGCCTATGTGACCAACCGAGCCGATGCCGCGCAGCTCCGCTCGGAGGACTGGCGTCGCAACGTTGCCCGCTCGATCCGCTCCGCGATCGACAATTATTTCAGCCATCAGGGCGCACGCCTGCCCATGTGAGCCGGCGCGATCTGCTGCTCGCGTTGGCTAGTGGTGGAGCGCGTCCGCCCTGAGGATCGCGAGGATCTGATCGGGTGGTGCTTCGGCCGACAAGGCGTGGAAATCCGCATCACGCGCCAGGGCCGGCTCCAGCAGGCGGTGGAACTCCTGCCGCTCGACCTCGATGGTCCCGAACTGGCGCAGGTGGTCCGTCACGAATTGCGTATCGAGCAGCGTGAAGCCGCCATAGGCCAGTCGCGCGCACAGATAGACGAGGGCGACCTTGCTCGCGTCGCGCTCGGTCGAGAACATGCTCTCGCCGAAGAAGGCGCCGCCTAGCGCGACACCGTAAAGGCCACCCACCATCCGCCCGTCCCGCCAGGCCTCGACCGTGTGGCAGTAGCCCTGGGCGAAGAGTGCGCCGTAGAGGCTGCGGATGCGCGCGTTGATCCACGTCGAGCGGCGCCCGGCCTTGGAGGCGGCGCAGCCGTCGATCACCGCGGCGAAGTCGCTGTTGATGCGGACCTCGAACGTTCCCTGACGAACGGTCTTCGCGAGCCGGCGCGGGATGTGGACCGCCTCGAGCGGCAGGATGCCGCGCGCCTGCGGCTCGATCCAGTAGAGGGCTGGATCGTCGGCGCTCTCGGCCATCGGAAAGATGCCGCACGAGTAGGCCTTGAGGAGGACCTGCGGCGTGATTTCAATGGTGATGTCGTTGTGGGACGCCATGGGCGCTCGGTCCGTACTGCCCCTTTTTGCCTAATTCTAATCTGCCGGCGCGGCAAGAGCGAGGCGACGCGCGGTCACTGCGTACGTATCTCGACCGCCGCAGCCGCGTCCGCCCGGCCACACTCGATTTCCACAGTCATGGCTTCGCGCCGACACAGTCCGCCGAATGTCGCATTCATCCCATAAGTACAAACTCGGATACTCTGAGAGGACCGTCCGGGGGGGGCATCCGATGCGACGTTTTTTCATGTTTCTGATTATGCCGCTGGTCGCACTGGCCGCCTGGCATGGCGGTCCTGTCACACGGACCTCGCTCGGCATCACCGCGGAGAACACCGCGCCGGCCGTGTGCCGGGCGCCGGCCCTGCCGGATTTGCGCGCCGCTCCCACCAGCGGCCCCGAGGCTGGGTGCGACGATCCCGATGGCTGCGAGAACAAGGAGCACATCTCGGCGACCTTCCTCCCATACGCGATCGCGAGCCTCAATGCCTATGGCGGCAGCGGCCGGCAGAGCGGCGATCTCGTAAAGTTCGAGCCGAGCTGGAAAGTTGTCGGCGAGCCGGTCCTCAGCCAGAACGGGCTCGGCTACATCGTCTTTTCACGGACGGTCAACAACGAGGATCATGTGCTCGTCGCCTTCCGCGGCACCGAGCAAATCGGCGGCGAGGGCTGGTGGAAGGTCCTGCCGACGCCGGCTGACGCACTCGCGAATGCGTCCTGGGTTACGCAGTGGTTCAACCCCTGGGATCGCTACCGTCTGGCTCGCGAGGCCTTCGCGGACATCCGCAAGCAGGCCTTCGCGCGGGCTGAAGGGCGGGTCGTGCGTTTCCACGTCACCGGCCATTCGCTCGGCGGCGGCCTCGCCGTGCACGTCGCGCGCGGCTTCCCCTGCACGACGGCCGTGGTCTTCAACACCTCGTGCGTCACCAACCGGATCCGCTTCACCGAGCCCTACATGGAAAGCCAAGTCGTGGACATCCGCGAGGATCGCGATCCCTTGACCCATACGCTCTGTGCGCCGGCAACGCTGTTCGGATGGGGCAGCAACCATCAGATCTATGGCGCCGAATGGATCCGCGTCCGTCGGCGAGAGAACGTGGACGAGATGGACCTGGCGCTGCGCCAGCACGCGATCGGCGGCATGGCCTTCGCCATGGGCCGGACGGTGCTGTGCTGTGCCCAGAACCAGCGCCGAAGCTCGCACGAGAGCTGTGCGTGCGCGCCCCGCGTGGTCAGCGAGGTCGAGGGCGCGAAGCGCATCCTCTGCGACATGCGGCGGCGGCCGCCATTGCGGCAGGCCAAGGCGGGCGGCGAAACGGTCACCACGACGACGCGCAAGGGCAGCACCACCGAGCGCAACTGGGGCCGTTTCCAATATGACTCCTGCGATTTCTCGCCCATCGAGCAGGTCGAGCGCCAGTGCCGCCGATCCTGCTGAGGGCGGCGCGGCGAATTACGTAACGACCGGCAGCGCTTCGATGTCATAGGCGTGCGTTATGCGCTCGCCCGTCGTCGGGTCTTCGAGCTCCATCTCGAAGCGCGAGGCGGGCCTGATCCCGCCGATCGCCGACATGGTGCCGCCCATCATCACCGTCCCCACGGAGAGTGGCTTGCCGCCGGCATAGCGCGCGATCAGATCGGACGGATGGCGGAGGCTTTTGAGCGTACCCTCCTGATAAAGAACCCGCTTGCCGTCGATCGTTGCGTGGGCGCGCACGATCAAGCTTTCCCAGCGCCCGGCGACGTCGTCGAGCCGCCAGGCGACGGTCCCGATAACCTTGGCGCAGAGCTGCTTCGAAAGCGCGATGCCCATGGCTTCGGCTTTGCGGTCCGTATGATCCGAGCCGACCGTCAGCCAGAGCCCGTCATCCATCGCGAGCACCACCGGCTCGACCTCGCCCGAGGTGTCAGGCCCCAGCACTTGGAGACGGTCGACCTGCATCACGTTCGAGACGGCATTTCGATAGAAGACCGGCACCGACGATGGCCGCGGCACGCCGAGTACCGCCAGCTCCTCGATATGGTGCAGCAGGCCCTTCTCGTCCGTTCCAGTCCAGCCCGCGACGACGAGTTCGTTCGCCGTGAAGCTCACACGGTCGCGGGCGACGCCCGATCGCCGCTCGAATGTCAGGACAGGCATGGAGGTGCTCCCCGGATCTCTGAAAGCGCGAGGATCGGGCGCCGGTGCCTAATGATCAAGCCCTGATATGCAGGAGGCACCGCTTCCCTCGGCGGCGATCTCGCTCTAAGACCGCGAGGCGCCTGCACGCAGCTCGGCCAGCCGGGAGCAGACATGAAGTACTCGATCTTCGCCGTTTTGAGGGAGGGCCTGCGCGGCGGCAAGGGCTGGACGCCCGCCTGGCGCGAACCGGAGCCCAAGGCGCACTACGACGCCGTGATCGTCGGGGGCGGGGGGCACGGACTGGCAACGGCCTACTACCTCGCCAAGGAGCATGGCCTGACGAACGTCGCCGTCGTCGAGAAGGGCTACATCGGCTCCGGCAATGTCGGCCGCAACACGACGATCATCCGCTCGAACTACCTGCTCCCCGACAACACGCACTTCTACGAGTGGTCGATGAAGCTCTGGGAGGGCCTGGAGCAGGACTTCAACTACAATGCGATGGTGAGTCAGCGCGGCGTCCTCAATCTCTACCACTCGGATGCCCAGCGCGATGCCTACGTGCGGCGCGGCAATGCCATGCGGCTTGCCGGCGTCGATGCGGAGCTGCTCGACGCAGATGGCGTGCGCTCGATGGCGCCGTTCCTCGACTTCAACAACGCGCGCTTTCCCATTCAGGGCGGCCTCCTGCAGCGACGCGGCGGCACAGTGCGCCATGACGCCGTCGCCTGGGGCTTTGCGCGCGGCGCCGACAGTCGCGGCGTCGACATTCTCCAGAATACCGAGGTGACGGGCATACGCGTTGAAACAGGGCGCGCGGTCGGCGTGGAGACGACACGCGGCTTCATTCGTGCCGGCAAGATCGGCCTTGCCTGCGCGGGAAATTCCTCGCGCGTCGCCGCCATGGCGGGTCTCAGGCTGCCGATCGAGAGCCATGTGCTTCAGGCGTTCGTCAGCGAAGGCATCAAGCCGGCCATCGATCAGGTCATCACCTTCGGCGCCGGGCATTTCTACATCAGCCAGTCGGACAAGGGCGGCCTCGTCTACGGCGGTGATATCGACGGCTACAATTCGTATGCCCAGCGCGGCAACCTCTACATCATCGAGGATGTGCACGAAGCGGGCATGGCGCTCTGGCCGGCCATCGGGCGTCTGCGGATGCTGCGCCACTGGGGCGGCGTCATGGACATGTCCATGGATGGCTCGCCCATCATCGACAAGACGCCGATCGACGGCCTCTACCTCAATTGCGGCTGGTGCTACGGCGGCTTCAAGGCGACGCCCGCCTCGGGCTGGTGCTTCGCGCATACGATCGCGCGCGATGCCCCGCACGAGCTCAACGCAGGCTTCCGCCTCGACCGCTTCGCGAGCGGTCGCCTCATCGACGAGAAGGGCGCCGGCGCCCAGCCCAATCTGCACTAAGGCAAACGAACATGCGCATCCGGTGCCCGTATTGCGGCGAGCGATCGAATGACGAGTTCACCGTGCTCGGCGACGCCGATGCGCTGATGGCTCGCCCGAGCGGCGACGATGCGGCCGCGTTCTACGACTATGCCTACCTGCGCACGAACCCGGCCGGGCAGCATCGCGAGCTCTGGTATCACTCAGCCGGCTGCCGGCGCTGGCTGGTCGTGACGCGCGACACGCGCACGCACATCATCGCGGATGTCGCGTTGGCCAGCACACGCGGCGACGGAGAGGCAGCATGAGCATCGCCATGCGTCTGCCTTCCGGCGGTCAGATCGATCGCGCGCGGCCAATCCGCTTCCGCTTCGACGGCCGCACCATGTCCGGCTTTGCCGGCGATACACTGGCATCAGCTCTGGTCGCCAATGGCGTCCGCCTCGTCGGTCGATCATTCAAGTATCACCGTCCGCGCGGCATTCTCTCGGCCGGCAGCGAGGAACCGAATGCACTTGTCGAGCTGAGAGCTGGCGCACGGCGCGAGCCCAACACACGCGCGACGACCGTCGAGCTGTTCGACGGTCTCGAGGCGCAAAGCCAGAACCGCTGGCCAAGCCTCGGCTTCGACGTGCTGGCGCTGAACGGTCTCGCCGGCAGCTTTCTCTCTGCGGGCTTCTACTACAAGACCTTCATGTGGCCCGCAGCCTTCTGGGAAAAGGTGTACGAGCCGCTCATTCGCCGCGCTGCAGGCCTCGGGCGGAGCGCAGACGCCGAAGATCCTGATCACTACGAGAAGGCGCACGCGCATTGCGATGTGCTGGTGATCGGCGGCGGGCCTGCCGGTCTGATGGCGGCGCTGACGGTTGCACGCAGCGGCGCGCGCGTCATTCTGGCGGATGAAGATTTCGTGCCGGGCGGGCGGCTCAACGCCGAGCGTCATGAAATCGACAGCGCGCCCGGCAGCGCGTGGGCCGCAATAGCAGCAGCCGAGCTCGCATCGATGTCGAACGTCCGCCTCATGCGGCGTACGACCGTCTTCGGCGTCTATGATGGCGGTACGTACGGCGCAATCGAGCGCGTGAACGATCATGTCGCCGTGCCGCCACCGTTTGCGCCGCGCCAGCGCACGTGGCGGATCTATGCCAGGCGCGCAATACTCGCCTCTGGCGCGCTCGAGCGGCCGCTCGTGTTTGCCAACAACGACCGCCCCGGCATCATGCTGGGCGGCGCGGTGCGCAGCTACGTCAATCGCTTCGCCGCAACGCCCGGACAGCGACTTGCAGTGTTCACCTGCTGCGATGATGGCTGGCGGACGGCCATCGATGCTGCTGCTGCCGGCATCAGCATCGAGGCCGTGATCGACAGTCGCGAGGACGCTTCGCCAGCACTTGGCAGGAACCTCACCGCGAACGGGACGCGCATCCTGCGCGGTGCGCAAGTCATGCGTGCCTTCGGTTCACGCGGCCTGCAAGCCATCGAGGTGTGCGAGGCTTCCGGGCGCATCACCAACATTTCGTGTGATGTACTCGCCGTATCTGGCGGCTGGTCGCCGATCACGCATTTGACGAGCCATCTCGGCGGCAGGCCAGCGTGGAACGAGGCCCTGGCCGCCTTCGTGCCGGGCACGCTACCGCCCGGCATGAGCGTGATCGGCGCTGCTAACGGCATGATGACGCTCGCTGCAAGCCTCGCGAGCGGCCGCGATGCCGGTGCGCGCGTCCTGAGCGATCTCGGGCGCAACGCAACTCCAGCGCCACTGCCGAAGGCCGACGACGAGCCGGCTGCCATCCGTGCGCTGTGGCATGTCGCCGGTGGGCGCGGCCCTGCCTTCATCGATTTCCAGAATGACGTGACGGCCAAGGACGTGGGGCTCGCCAACCGCGAGGGCTATCGCGGCGTCGAGCTGCTCAAGCGCTACACGACCCTCGGCATGGCGACGGACCAGGGCAAGACGTCGAACATCAATGGTCTCGCGATTCTCGCCTCCGAGCGTGCGCAGCCGATCGCCTCCGTCGGCACGACGCTCAATCGCCCGCCGTACACGCCCGTCGCGATCGGCGCGCTTGCCGGCCACCACCGCGGCAAGGATTTTCGCCCGACGCGGCTTTCGCCGCTGCACGCATGGGCGAAAGAGCAAGGCGCGGTCTTCATTGAATCGGGCGCGTGGCTGCGTGCCTCATGGTTCCCGCGACCCGGCGAGAAGGACTGGCTCGAAAGTGCTGCGCGTGAGGTGCGTGCCGTGCGCTCGGCTGTCGGCCTCACGGATGTTTCCACGCTCGGCAAGATCGACATCCAAGGGCCGGATGCTGCAACGCTGCTCGATCGCGTCTATTGCAACACGTTCTCGACGCTGCAGGCCGGTCGCGCGCGCTACGGCGTGATGCTGCGCGAGGACGGCTTCGTCATGGACGACGGCACGACCTCGCGCCTCGCGCCCGATCATTTCATCATGACCACGACGACGGCGAACGCTGTCGGGATCATGCGGCATCTGGAATTCTGCCACCAGTGTCTCTGGCCCAACCTCGACGTGCAGATGGCAAGCATCTCCGAGCAATGGGCGCAGATGGCGATCGCCGGCCCGAAATCTCGCGAGACGTTCGCACGCATCGTGGACCGCCAGCACGATATTTCCGATGCCGCATTCCCCTATCTGACGACCCGCGAGGTGACGATCCTTGGCGGCACGCGCGCGCGTCTCTTTCGCATCTCCTACTCGGGCGAGCTGGCCTATGAGCTGGCGGTGCCGGCCGGTGTCGGCTCGGCTGTAGCGACAGCGATCATGAAGGCCGGTGCGGATCTCGGCATTCAGCCCTATGGGCTCGAAGCCATGGGCATCATGCGCATCGAGAAAGGGCATGTCGCCGGCAACGAGATCAACGGCCAGACGACGGCGCGCGATCTCGGCCTCGGCAAGATGATGTCCAAAAAGAAGGATTACATCGGCCGCGTGCTTGCCGAGCGACCTGCGCTCGTCATGCCCGATCGCTGGGGCCTCGTCGGCTTGAAATCGTTGGACTGGACCGTGCGCATCCGCGCCGGCGCACACTTGATCCCGATCGGTGCGGCCGCAACAACGGCGAACGATCTCGGCTACGTGACGTCGGTCGCTTTCTCGCCGACGCTCGAGCGCTGGATCGGCCTTGGGCTGATTGCAGGCGGCGCTTCGAAGCACGGCACGCGCGTGCGGCTCGTCGATCTGCTGCGCGGCACCGACGTCGAGGCCGAGGTGTGCGATCCGATATTCTACGATCCCAAGGGAGAACGCCTCCATGGCTGATCGAAAGATTATGAACCGCTCTGCGCTGGCCGGCGTCGCCGTGCCTGGTGCTCTCGGCGCCCAGACAGGCGATCCCGGCGTGCGCATCCACGAGGTCACGGACTTCGCGGCCATGAGCATCATCGCACGGCGCGGACGCGTGACCGACGTCGCCGCAGTGCTCTCGCGTCACGCGGGCATCCCGGTTGTTGATGCTTCGAAGCGAGCTGGCAACGGAACCCTCTCCGTCACCGGCACAGCGCCCGGCCAATGGCTCGCCCTATGCCGCGGTTCCGACGCGGCAGCTCTGCTTGATACCCTGCGCAATGACCTCAATGGGCTCGCTGCCGCAACGGACCAAGGCGACGGGCGCGTGGTCCTCGAGATCACCGGCTCGCGCGCACGCGACGCGCTGGCGAAAGGCATATCGATCGATCTCGATGCCATTGCCTTCAAAGTCGGCGATGCCGCGCAGACAAGCACGTCCTACATCGGCTTGCAGATCGCGCTGATCGACGAGGCGCCGACATTCGAGATCATTTCCGCGCGCAGCACGGCCGAGAGCCTGTGGTCGTGGCTCGTCGCCTCCGCCGCGGAGTACGGCATCGCGGTCGCTTGACCTGCATCAAGGCGTCGATTGGCTCGGCATCGTTCCGTTTCCCGAGAACGGAAGCAGAGACAGAGCCGAATGGCCTCGAACGCGCGCAGCACCTGGACTGATCTGGCACTCGCCGAGCGGGCCGTGCCGCGTTACACATCCTATCCGACCGCGCTGCACTTCAAGCCCGAGATCGGCGCTGCAACCTATGCCGACTGGTTGGCCGCACTCCCCTCCGACGCGGCCCTGTCTCTCTATCTTCACGTCCCCTTCTGCGCCGAGATGTGCAGCTACTGCGGCTGCCATACGAAGGTCGTACGCCGTCGCGAGCCGATCGACAGTTACCTCGCGCGTCTGTTGGCCGAAATCGATCTCATCGCCGATCTGACACCGGCCCGCGTCGTGCGCCGACTGCATTGGGGCGGCGGCACGCCGACAATGCTTGGCGTCGAGAGCATGGCCGAGGTGGTCGCGCGTCTGGCGCGCCGCTTCGATCTCACACATGTTTCGGAACACGCCGTCGAGCTCGACCCGCGCCATGTCGACAATGCCATCGCGCGTGGTCTCGCCGGCATGGGTGTCACGCGTGCTAGCCTCGGCGTCCAGGATCTCAATCCGCATGTGCAACGCGCGATCGGCCGTATTCAGCCGTTTGAGATGGTGGCGCGCACCGTCGATGCGCTGCGCGAGGCCGGCATAGCGGCCATCAACATGGACCTGATGTATGGCCTGCCCGAGCAGAGCGAGCATGATCTGGAGCGGTCGATCGCGCGCGCGCTGACGCTGGCGCCGAGCCGCATTGCTCTGTTCGGCTATGCGCACGTTCCCTGGTTCAAGACGCATCAAAGGCTGATCGCGGAGAGCGCGCTTCCGGGCGCCGAGGCGCGCCTCGCGCAGGCGCGTGCTGCCTTCGATGCCTTCACCACGGCGGGCTATGAAGCCATCGGCCTCGATCACTTCGCCCGTGCTGACGATCCGCTTGCAACGGCGGCGCGGGAAGGGCGCCTCCATCGAAACTTCCAGGGCTACACGGACGACGAGGCGGACGCGCTCATCGGGCTCGGAGCTTCGGCGATCGGCCGTCTGCCGCAGGGCTTCGTGCAGAATGCACCCGACTTTGGCGCCTACTATCGCGCCATCGACGCCGGCCGGCTCGCAACGGTCAGAGGCTATGCCCTCTCGCCGGAGGACAAGCTCAGGGGCGACGCCATCGCGCAACTCATGTGCCAGGGCTCCGTCGATCTCGCCGAGCTTGCGCACACGCACGGCGCCGACCCCAGCTTCTTCGACGAGGATCTCGCGAAACTCGATGAGCTTGCTGCCTACGGCATGGTAGAGCGTGATCGGCGTGCGGTGCGCATCACTGAAGACGGGCGGCCGTTCCTGCGGCTCGCCGCGGCCCCGTTCGATGGGCATGGCATGGCGCCATCGCGCCACGCACGCGCGGTGTGATCCCGCTACTGCGACGAGGACTTGGCGCCGGACCGATGCAGCGTGAACTGCAGCAGCAGGTTGCGCTGAAGGAGCGGGTTGAAGTTGTCGTCCGACATGAGCGTGATGACCGTCTCGCCGCCAGGCGCGGTGTGAACGGCGATCGCCTCCATGTTGTCGATCTCGTAGCTCATGTCCGACTGGATCAGCGTTTCGCCCTCGATGACACGGCCAGGCTTCAGCTCGTCCGTTGGTACGTGGCGCAGGCGCATTTTGACGCCTTCCGTCATGCGGAAGCGGCGCTCGAGGATCAATACCGATCCGTCATCCAGCGCCGCAGCGCCGGTCAGCGCGAAGCCGCCGATGTCCTTGATCGCCAGGCGCTGAGGCGCACCTTTGCCGAGCAGCCAGCCCGTGTGATGATCATTGGCGTCGCGGAAATCCTCGGCGAGCGCCAGGATCGCACCGCGGTTGGGACCGCCACGCAGAACCGTAACGGCTTCGAGGCCGCTATTGCTTTTCATGCGGCGTGCGTCGGGCGGCAGCGTGACAACGCCGGTCGGCCGGCCAAGCGCTCCGTCGATGACTGGATGGCGCACGAGGCGATGATTGCGCTCGAAAGCGACCAGAGCAACGCCGTTCTTGAGCGTGCCGGAAAGTAGCGCGATCTCTTCCGCGTCGGCATCGCGCTTGCGCGTGAGCGGCCGGCCGTTGAGCGCGAGAATGGGGCCCATCCGCGCCTTCTCGATGCCGCTCGGCGCCGCGCCCGCGTAGGCGATCTCGGCCGAAAGCCAGTGGCCCTGATCCGTTATGGCGAGAAAGCGCCGTCCGTCAGGCGCGATGATCAGGCCCGAGATCCCCCCGAACCTTTCGTCGGACGATGTCAGAACGAGACCGCCGCGGAATTCGAGGCGTCCGAACTTCTTCGTGCCGGCGAGACCGCGTTGGAAGCTGTCTAGCCGCCGCGCCGAAATTTCGAGCGCGGAAATCTTCTCGGTTGCTGAGATTGCCTTTTTCTGAGCCGTGACCGGCATCGAAAGGCCCGTGAGCATACCGGCGGCAAGCACGGCAGCGAGGCACACGGCGCGAAAGGTGTGTGGGCGAAGTGGCGCGAGATGCATAGGTCGATCCCGTTGAGCGAATTCGAGCACAGCATACATAAGAAAGGCGCCGGCATTCTGATGCCGGCGCCGGAATTATCCTACACCACCTGAGTGGAGATTACCTACGGCCTGCTGCAGCGGGGCGACTGCGCCCGTCGCCACGCGCCGGACCGGTCGTTTCCTCGAACAGCTCGACGAGCTTGTCCGTCATGGCGCCGGCGAGCTCGGTCGGGTCGGTGATGGTCACCGCGCGACGATAGTAGCGCGTCACGTCGTGACCGATGCCGATGGCGATCAACTCGACAGGCGAGCGGGTCTCGATCTCCTCGATCACCTGGCGAAGGTGGCGTTCGAGATAGCAGCCCGTATTCACCGACAGCGTCGAATCATCGACCGGCGCACCGTCGGAAATCATCATCAGAATACGACGATGCTCGGTCCGCCCCAGCAGGCGGTTGTGCGCCCAGGCCAGTGCCTCGCCGTCGATGTTCTCCTTGAGCAGACCCTCGCGCATCATCAGCGCCAGCGACTGCTTCGAACGCCGCCAGGGTGCGTCGGCGCGCTTGTAGACGATGTGGCGCAGATCATTGAGGCGGCCCGGCGCGGCCGGCTTGCCGGCGGCGAGCCAGGCCTCGCGCGACTGTCCGCCCTTCCAGGCCCGTGTCGTGAAGCCGAGGATCTCGACCTTGACGCCGCAACGCTCGAGCGTACGCGCGAGAATGTCGGCGCAACAGGCCGCGACCATGATCGGCCGCCCGCGCATGGAGCCCGAGTTGTCGATCAGCAGCGTCACGACCGTGTCGCGGAAGTCGGTGTCGCGCTCGTGCTTGAAGGAAAGCGCGTGCATGGGGTCGATGACGACGCGGGTCAGGCGCGCGGTGTCGAGAAGGCCTTCCTCAAGGTCGAAGTCCCAGGCACGATTCTGCTGCGCGAGCAACTTGCGCTGCAGCTTGTTGGCGAGCCGGGAGACGGCACTGGAGAGATTGCGCAGCTCCTTGTCGAGGAACGCGCGCAGGCGCTCGAGCTCGTCGGGAGTGGAAAGTTCCGCCGCGTCGATTTCTTCATCGAAGGTCTTGTTGAAGACCTTGTAGCCGAAGCGCTCCGGGTCATCGAGAACGTTGGTGTTCGGACGCCAGGGCTCGTTGGTCTCCGCGCTCTCATCGCCTTCGGCGTCGAGGTCGAAGTCCTCGGTCTCGCCGGCGTCGGAGGCCTCGGTGGTCTCGCCTTCCTCGCCCTCAGCCTGCTGCTCGTCGTTCGGCTGCTCGTCGGCCTCGGCTCCCTCGTCGCTGTCCTGCGACTCGGATTCGCCACCGTCGGGCTGCTGCTCGTCGTCGCTCTCGCCCTCCTCCTTCTCGCCGTCGGCAAGTTCCTCGGAGAGCTCGAGATCGCGCAGCATGTCGCGCATCAACCGGCCGAACTTGGACTGGCTGGTTGCCGCGTCGCCCATGCGCTCGAGCGTCGTGGCAGCGCGCTCCTCGATCCAGGGGCGCCAGATATCGACCAGAGCCTGCGCAGAGGCCGGTGGCTTCAGTCCGGTGAGGCGCTCGCGCACGATGAGCGAGAGGGCGTCCTCGATCGGCGCCTCGGCGCGCTCGGTCACGTGGGCAAAGCGGCCGTGGGCGTACTGGTCCTCGACCTTCGCGGTGAGGTTCGACGCCATGCCCTGCATACGATTGCAGCCGATGGCCTCGACGCGGGCGCGCTCGACAGCCTCGAAGACGGAGCGCGCAGGACCCGCCCCCGGCACGAGGCGCTTGTGCAACTTTTCGTCGTGCATGGCGGCCGTCAGCGCGAGGCTGTCGGCCCAGCCACGGATGACCGCGATTTCCTTCTTCGAAGGAGCGCGCGACGGCTCGGGGAGCTGCATGGCCTTGCCGTCGAGCTCGGGCTTGCCCGGCGCGTAGGTGACCTGCATCTCGTCGTCGCCGGCGATGGCGCGCGCGGCAAGACCGAGCACCCGCTTGAAGGGCTCGGTCGGGGCTTCTTTCTTCTTTGGAGGAGTAGCCACGCGGCTAGTGTCCCGATTCCGAAGTTCGCCTGCCCCCGATGCTAGCGTCCCGAGCGAACTTCGGAATCAAAGGGGACACTAGATTTGTAGACTTGCTAGTGTGATTCAGATCGAGAAATTCGCTCGACACAGCGCGGCAAGAGCTGGCGAATTTCTCGATCATCACACTAGCTCCATCGCGCGGCACCGCCCGGGACCCGTCCGATCCGGCGGGCGTTGCCGTGGATTTATCCGCGCCTCAGCTCAGCGCGACGTTGGCTGCGCTCTCAGGGAGTTCCTCGCCGAAGCAGCGCTGGAAGAACTCCGCGACCAGCGGCCGCTCGAGCTCATCGCACTTGTTGAGGAACGTCATGCGGAACGCGAAGCCGATATTGCCGAAGATCTCGGCGTTCTCGGCCCACGTCAGCACGGTACGCGGGCTCATCACCGTCGAGAGATCGCCGTTGATGAAAGCCTGCCGCGTGAGATCCGCGACCCGCACCATGTTGTTGACCGTCTTCTTCTTAGCCTCGGTCTTCTGATAGGCCTTGGCCTTCGAGAGGACGATACCGACCTCGTCGTCGTGCGGCAGGTAGTTGAGCGTGGCGACAATCGACCAGCGGTCCATCTGGCCCTGGTTGATCTGCTGCGTGCCGTGATAGAGGCCCGAGGTATCGCCGAGGCCGATCGTGTTCGTCGTCGAGAAGAGACGGAACGCGGGATGCGGCCGGATGACCTTCGACTGGTCGAGCAGCGTCAGCTTGCCCGAGACCTCGAGGATGCGCTGGATCACGAACATGACGTCCGGGCGGCCGGCGTCGTACTCGTCGAAAACGAGCGCGACATTGTTCTGCAGCGCCCAGGGCAGGATGCCCTCGCGGAACTCGGTGACCTGCTTGCCGTCCTTCAGAACGATCGCGTCCTTGCCGATGAGGTCGATACGCGAGACGTGGCTGTCGAGGTTGACGCGCACGCACGGCCAGTTGAGTCGCGCGGCGACCTGCTCGATGTGGGTCGACTTGCCGGTGCCGTGATAGCCCTGGATCATCACGCGGCGGTTGTGCTTGAAGCCGGCGAGGATCGCGAGC
The DNA here is from genome assembly GCF_900117415.1 of Hyphomicrobium sp. CS1BSMeth3. GTDB lineage: Bacteria > Pseudomonadota > Alphaproteobacteria > Rhizobiales > Hyphomicrobiaceae. Next base: position 821,049 of record NZ_FPEI01000005.1, on the reverse strand, counting down.
GTCACTTCCCGGTTGAACAGGTAGTCGGGATCGAGGTCCGGTACATGCGAGTCAGCTTTCGAGTAGGCCGGCACCTCCATGTCGGAATCGATGCCGAACGTCTCGCGGACCGAGACGGTCTTGTCCGGAAGGCCGGGCATACCGGCGTTAGCTGAAGCGCGCATAGCTGTGCTGTTCCGCAGGTCCATGGAATCGCCCCCACGTGCTGTCCCGCGACGGATCGCTGATGTCTGGGGGACGATCGAGTTTGGCTGATCGGCCGGTCAAACGAGACCAGCCTGTTTCAGGTAATTATAGGCTTGAATGATCTCGCGCAACTTGTCTTCGGCGCCGCGGTCCCCCCCATTGGCGTCAGGATGGTGCCGTTTTACGAGCTCCTTGAACCGCGACTTGATCTCCGGGCCCAGCGCCGTTTCGGCCAAATGCAGTGTCTCGAAGGCTTTGCGCTCGAGTGGCTTCAGCGCCCGGCGGGGGGTTTGGCGCCCCGTGCCATGCGTTACGGCATCGCTGTCATCCAGTACGTGATGAGGATCCTGCGTGCCATGACGGGCGAATTGGGCGTACCGGCGGGCCCTGGCGTTGCCGACATTGGCCTCGGAGAGGTTGTCCGTACCCCCCTTATCGGCGCCGAGTTTCCATGTCGGCCGATGGCCGGTGACGGCCCCCTTGCGGAAGTCCTCAACCTCGGCGTCGCTCATGCCCGCGAAGTAGTTGTATGAGGCGTTGAACTGCCGCACGTGGTCGAGACAGAAGCGATAATACTCGTTCTCGCGGCCTCGTCCCATCGGCGCCTTGTGCTCGCCCGGCGCCTGGCAGCCCTTCCACTGGCAAACAGGGGTATGCTCCTCGGCCTGGCGGGGCTCGGACGGGCTGACCCTGATCTGGTCGAAGTATTTCGATTCGAGCTTCATTCGGTTCGCATTATGATCCAGCGTGACCGCAGCGCACAAGCGGTCACCCGGACACCACGGGGAAGCGTTGCTGCGATGCCACCGGAAATTTGCGCCTTGCCGCCTACCGCGGCTCCCGCATCATGCTGAGATACGTCGGATCGAACTCCGCGACCTCCTGAAGGCGCACCCAATCGAGTATAGAAATCGTGTGGTGCGTCCAACTTATCAAGCCTTCCCGGCGCAGACTTTGAATGACGCGATTCATGTGAACGACCGATAAACCGAGCACATCCGCCATTTCTGCTTGAGAGAGCGGGAAATGAAAGCTCCAGTCCGTCGTGCGCTGGACGCCGCGGAGACGCACATAGAGCTCGCAGATCAGGTGCGCGAGCTGGGATTTTCGAGATCGCCGGCCCATGGCGACGATCCATTCGCGGTGGATGGCTCCGTCCACGAGCGTATCGAGCCACAACAGGCGCGCGAGATGCGGCGCTTTCTCGGTGATCATCTTCAGATCGCCGTGCTCGGCGAAGGCCACATGGCAGGGCGAAAGCGCGACGATGCCGTGGTCCATCGTCTTGAGAAGAAAGGCGTGGAGATCGACGAAATCGCCTGCGACGTGGAGGGCGGTGATCTGCCGTCCCCCATCGGCAAGCATTTTGTAGCGAGCCGCGAAACCATCGACCAGCAGGCTGCTGTAGATCGGCCGGGAGCCAATAGCCACGATGTCGTCGCCGGTCGAGAACAAGGCTTCCTTGGTGATCACCGACGACAGGAGGCGCGCCTCCTCCCCGGATACGGAGTCGTGCTGGCCGAGATTGAGCAGCAGGGATTTCAGGAGTGACATGAGTCGAAAGGTCGGGAAATGGGCATGGCGGATGTCCAGCCTTCTCGGACCATTACTATAGTCGGATCAGACTGTCTTTTACGGTCGCGGCGTTTAGTAGTCTCGCTTATTGTCCGTATCCCGTATATTTGAGGTGCGCCTTAACATTTGTTCTCGCAGGTTAGGTTCGGCTTGATGCATTCTAGCGAGAGAGCCGATCCATCCCGTTGAAACCAGGGCGACCACCAACCAAATGTCTGCCGACCAGAGAATTCGCGAGAAACTCATGATCGCGTTCGAGCCAACGAGGCTGGACGTCATCAATGAGTCGCACCTCCATGCCGGACACCGCAGCTCGCCGGGCACCGGCGAGAGCCACTATCGCGTGCTGATCGTCTCCCCGGCCTTCTCCGGGAAGACGCGCGTCGCCCGCCATCGCATGGTGAACGAGGCGCTGGCAGACGAGCTCAACGGCCGGGTTCACGCGCTCGCGCTCGCGACATATGCGCCCGGCGAAGCCATCCGCTGAAGCAGGACATGCCCCTATGAGCCTCGATCTCCTAAAAGAGCGGATATCGCGCGAGTTCGGCACGCCGGCCGTGGTCATCGACCTCGACCGCGTCGACAAGAACATCAGCCGCATACAGGAGCTTTGCGACGCGGCCGGCGTCGCGAACCGCCCGCATATCAAGACCCACAAGAGCCCGGTGCTCGCCAAGTTGCAGATTGCGGCCGGCGCGCGCGGCATCACCTGCCAGAAGCTCGGCGAGGCCGAAGTCATGGCCAATGCCGGCATCGAGAACATCCTCGTCAGCTACAATCTCATCGGCGCGGCGCGCTCGGGCCGGCTTGCGGCGCTCAGAAAGCGGGCCGATGTGACGATCTGCGCCGACAACCCGGTCACGCTCGCGGCCTATGCCGAAGCGGCAGCATCAGCACAGGCGCCGATCGGCGTGATGATCGAGTGCGACACGGGCCGCAAGCGCGCCGGCGTCGAGACGCCGAGGGAAGCGATCGACCTCGCAAAGACCGTGCGTGACACCGAAGGCCTCGAGTTCCGGGGCCTGCTGTTCTATCCGACCGAAACCGGCTGGGATGCCGCCCAGCGCTTCCACGACGAGGCCGTTGCCGGCATCAGGTCACTGGGCCTCGAGCCCGGCATTATTTCCACCGGCGGCACACCGAACCTTCCGAATATCGGCAAGCTCGTCGGCGCTACTGAGCATCGCGCCGGCACGTACATCTTCAATGACCGCATGATGGTCGCGTGCGGCAGGGCGACCGAGGAGGACTGCGCGCTCCACATCTACGCGACGGTGGTGAGCAGGGCTGGACCGGCGCGCGGGATCCTCGACTCGGGCTCGAAGACGCTGACGGCCGATCCCGGCGGCGGGCTCGACGGCTTCGGCCATATTCTCGAGTATCCGCAGGCGCGGATCGGTGCCTTCGCCGAGGAGCACGGTTTCCTCGATCTCTCGCGCACCAACGAGCGGCCGAACGTCGGCGAGGTCGTGCGCATCATCCCGAACCACGTGTGCGTGGTCGTGAACATGGTCGACCAGCTCATTGCTGTGCGCGGCGACGACATCGTCGACGTGCTGCCAGTGGCGGCCCGCGGAAAGCTCGTCTAAGCCTTACTCCGCCGCCGCGATCACCGTATCCGCGCCCGTTGTGACGGTGTCGGCGAGGCCCGGCGCCGCGGTTGCGAGGTTCTCCGCAAAGAAGCGCGCGATCGCGATGCGGTTCGCACTATCGCTCGCACCATCGCGGACGACAGCCAGCGCTCCGCGCGCCAGATAGACGCCGCCGGCAGCGAGCCCGAACAGCCGGAGATACGGCTGGGCGCCGGCAAGCGCGGCTTCGGGGTTCTTCTGCAGGGCGCCGCCGAGCCAGCGCGATGCAACTGCAAGAGCCTCGACGGCCGCGCCGAGCCGCTCGCCCATGCGGCCGAACTCCGGGCGATTGGAGGCCTTCACCTCGGCGACGGTCTGTGCGAGCTCGCCGATATAGGCCTCGGCGACCTTGCCGCCCTCGAGCGGCAGCTTGCGCGTCAGCAGATCGATGGCCTGGATGCCGTTGGTGCCTTCGTAAATCGGCAGAATACGCGCGTCGCGATAATGCTGCGCGGCGCCCGTCTCCTCGATGAAGCCCATGCCGCCGTGGATCTGCACGCCGATCGAGGCGACCTCCATGCCGATGTCCGTCGAGAAGGCCTTGGCGATGGGCGTCAGCAGCGCGGCGCGGGCAGCGGCCTTGGCGCGCGTGTCGGCATCCTTCGCGCCGTGGGCGACGTCCGCCTCGCGGGCCGTGACAAGGCAAATCGCGCGGGCGGCCTGCGTCAGCGCCCGCATGGTGAGCAGGTTCCGCTTGATGTCCGGGTGGACGATGATCGGGCTCATGACGCTTGCCGGCGTGCCGGGCCCGCGGCCCTGCTTGCGCTCGTTGGCGTAGTCATGGGCGCGCTGGGTGGCCCGCTCCGCGACGGCAACGCCCTGCACACCGACGGCGAGGCGCGCCGCGTTCATCATGATGAACATGGTGTTGAGGCCGCGGTTCTCTTCCCCGACGAGATAGCCGATCGCGCCTTCGCCCTTCTCGCCGTACTTCATGACGGCGGTCGGGCTCGCGTGAATACCGAGCTTGTGCTCGAGGCTTGCGGCGATGAGGTCATTGCGCGCGCCGAGCGAGCCGTCCGCATTCACGAGATACTTCGGCACCAGGAACAGCGAGATCCCGCGAGTCCCTGGCGGCGCATCGGGGAGCCGCGCGAGCACCATGTGGATGATGTTGTCGGTCAGCTCGTGATCGCCGTACGTGATGAAGATCTTCGTGCCGAAGATGCGGTACGTGCCGTCCGGCTGCTTGACGGCCTTGGTGGTGAGATGGCCGAGGTCCGAGCCCACATGCGGCTCGGTGAGGTTCATGGTTCCGGTCCATTCGCCCGAGACCATCTTCGGGAGGTACGTCTTCTTCAGCTCCTCCGAGCCATGCAGCCAGAGGGCATCGATGGCGCCCTGGGTCAGCAGGGGGCAGAGACCGAAGGAGAGATTCGCCGAATTCCAGATCTCGCAGGCCGCCATGGAGACCATCTCCGGCAGGCCCTGGCCGCCATACTCCGGCGGGCATGGCAGTGCCGACCAGCCCCCCTCGGAAAACGCCTCGTAGGCCTCCTTCCAGCCGGGCGGGGTCACGACCTTGCCTTCGACGAGACGCGAGCCTGTGCGGTCGCCGGGGACGTTCAAGGGATCGAGAACCTCGCTCGCGAAGCGGCCCGCCTCCTCGATGACGGCGCGCACGGTGTCCTCATCGACCTCCACGGTTCCGTTTGCCACGAGCTCGGGCAGGCCGGCGGCGGTCTTGAGCGCGAAGACGATGTCGTCTACTGGAGCGCGGTAGGTCATGGCGGTCAGTCCTCAGTGCTGGGACGAAGCTCTCTCTGCCCGCACAATAGGCATAAGACATCAAGCCGAGAAGACCGCTCGCGTCAGTTCCATTCACTCGACCCCACAACCTGAAGTCCGATGCCGATCCGCCCTGCCACCACCGATGCGATTGCCGACGCCGCCGCGGCGCTGAGAGAGGGCCGGCTCGTCGCATTCCCGACGGAGACGGTCTACGGGCTCGGCGCAGACGCGACGAACGCGCGGGCGGTGGCGGCCATTTTCGAGGCCAAGGGGCGGCCGCGGTTCAATCCGCTCATTGCTCATGTCGCAGATGCCGAGGATGCTGCACGCTTTGCCGTCATGGAACCGGCGGCTCGGGCGCTTGCTGAGGCTTTCTGGCCCGGTGCCCTCACGCTCGTTCTGAAGAAGCAGCCCGATTGCCCGATCGCGGACCTCGCGACGGCCGGCCTCGACACCGTGGCATTACGCGTGCCGTCGCACCCGATCGCCCGCGCCCTCATACGGGCAGCCGGCAGGCCGATCGCGGCACCTTCCGCCAACCGCTCGGGCCATGTCAGCCCGACAACAGCGGCCCATGTCGAGGCCGATCTCGGCGACAAGGTTGTCATGATCCTCGACGATGGACCTTGCGCGATCGGCGTTGAATCGACGGTTGTGGATGTTTCCGGGCCAGAGCCGATGCTGCTTCGCGCCGGCGGCGTGACGCGCGCAGCCATCGAAGCCGTTCTTCGGGCACCGCTCGCCGCGCACCTCGATGACAATGACCGTCCGGTTTCGCCCGGTCAGCTCGCGAGCCACTATGCCCCGCGAGCGACGGTGCGGCTCGATGCTGCAACAGCGCGACCGGGGGAAGCATTTCTCGCATTTGGACCAAATGCGACAAAAAGCGATGGGCCCATGATCAACCTGAGCCCGTCCGGCGATCTGATCGAGGCGGCCGCCAATCTGTTTGCCGCACTCCGCGCGCTCGATGCCTCGGGCACTACCACAATCGCCGTGATGCCCATTCCGGAAACGGGGCTGGGCGAAGCGATCAACGACCGGCTACGCCGAGCGGCCGTCCGCTGATCCATGAGCACATTCCCGCACGCTGCCATCGTCTACGCGCTCGCCTCCGCGTTCCTGTTCGCGCTGACGAACCATTTCCAGAGCCTCGGCCTCATGGGCTCGGATGCGCGCACCGGCTCGTTGATCAATATTGCGACGGGAGCCGTGTTCTACTGGCTGCTCGCGCCATTCGTCGCCGAGAGCTGGTACTGGTTCACCTGGGGCACGGTGCTCTTTGCGATGGTCGGCATCATCCGGCCATCACTGTCGTCGCTGCTGGCCATCCAGAGCATTCACGTCATGGGGCCGACCTTGACGAGTGCGCTGACGGCATCGGCTCCCATATTCGGGGCGCTATTCGCCATCACCCTGCTCGGTGAAACACTCGACTTCAAAACCGCCATCGGTATCGCGGCAGTTATTGCGGGAGGCGTGGTCGCGAGCTACAGCCGGCAGGGCCTCGTCCGCGACTGGCCCCTTTGGGCCATTGTCCTGCCGGTCGGCGCGGCCTTTATCCGTGCCAGCGGCCACGCCGTAACGAAACTCGGCCTCGAGGACGTGCCCAGTGCGTCCTTCGCGGTGCTGGTCTCGAATACCGTCTCGCTGGCAATTGCAGGCGCGGCCTTCCGCATCGAAGGACGGCCGATCAGCGGCACGCCCAAATCCTTCAAATGGTTTGTCGCCTCGGGCCTGTCTGCAGCGGTCTCGCTGCATTTCCTGAATTCGGCCCTTCAAATCGGAGACCTGGTATCCGTGGTGCCGGTCGTATCGGCGACCCCGGTATTCACGATGCTGCTGGGATTGTTCGTGTTCCGCCGGGAGCGTTTCTCGTGGCGGATGCTGGCGACGATCGCCCTCGTCGTTCCGGGCGTGATGCTCGTTGCGATGAAATAAGCGCCCTAAAAAAGCAAGGACCGGAGGGCAGAAATCTGCAGCCTCCGGCCTCTAGAACTCGAACAGCGAAATCTTTCGAACGGGGCTGCCAAAGGCGCACCCCGCAGGCACTTCACTTCTTCTTGGCAGCCTTCTTGGCCGGCTTCTTCGCAGCGGCCTTCTTGGCCGGGGCCTTCTTCGCAGCAGCTTTCGCCATTTCAGTATCTCCGTGTGTCTGTCGAGTTCCACGCACGAATCACTCGCGCGCAAAAAAGCATTGCTGTTTTTCAAAGCGAATGTTGACAGGCAAATTGAAAACTCCCGTGAAAAGCTCACATGTTGCCCACGAGGTGTTGCGATAAATCCTCAACTTCAGCCGCTTGAGGCCTGGCACTTCAGGCGCCGACTAAATCTGGACGCGTATCGCGTGCACAGTTGCAACGGTTTGTCCTGGGGCCCAGAGTCATGCACAAGTCGCAGACGGCCCCTGCACCAAAGCCTCCGGAGGCGCCATAGCCTGCGCTTGCAGGTCCTCGGAGCCGTCTCTACAATAGTCCGGACATATGCGGGTATCGCGGCGGGCCACCGCCCATCAAGCGAGCCCAAATCCCAGGGAGGAGCAGACGATGGAAGCCACGACAGAAGATCGCTGGCAGAAGGTGGTCTACGACACGCTCAAGAAGAACGGCGTCACGATTTTCAGCTATGTCCCGGACGCCGGCCACCGCATGGCCATCGACCTGTCACTGGCGGATCCGGACGTCCACTCGGTGGCCCTGACCACGGAGGAAGAGGGCGTGGCACTCGCGGCCGGCGCCCATCTGGGTGGCGCAAAGTCTGCCCTTCTCATGCAGAGCAGCGGTCTCGGCAACTGCATCAACTTCTTCTCGATGATCACGGGCGGCAAATTCCCCTTCCTGACCATCCTCTCCATGCGCGGCGACTATGGCGAGGGCAATCCCTGGCAGATGGGCATGGGCAAGGCCGTCCGGCCGATCCTCGACGCGATGGGCTTCGTGACCGTCGAGATCACGCAGAAGGACGAGGTCGAGCGCGCGATCGACGCGGCCTGCACCATGGCTTTCCAGTCCGGCGAGGCCGTCGCGGTCCTGCTGACGCAGAAGCTCATCGGCGCCAAGAAGTTCTAAGGGGGAAATCATGGCCAACGCAGAAAAAGCAGCGCCGAAGTTCGAGCTCGACCGCAGCGTCGTGGTGCCTCAGCTCGTCGGCAAGCAGGAAGACTTCCTCTTCATCGGCGGCCTCGCGGGCACCGCAAAGGATCTCGCCGCGATCACCAATGACGGGGCGAACTACTACGGCATGGCCGGCGCCATGGGCGCCGCCGTGGCCATGGGCCTCGGCCTCGCACTCGCCCGCCCCGACAAGAAAGTGTTCGTCGCGACCGGCGATGGCGAGTTGCTCATGAACGTCGGCGCGCTGGCGACAGCGAGCATCATGAACCCGCCGAACCTGCGCATTCTGTGCGTCGACAACGGCCACTATGGCGAGACCGGCTATCAGTTGAGCCACACGAGCCAGGGCGTCGACCTCGAGCAGATGGCGATCGGCGCCGGCATCAAGTCGACGATGACCGTCGAAACCCAGGACCAGATCGCGGCTGGCGCGCGGATGCTCCGTGAGAGCAACGGCACGTGCTTCGTGCTGCTGCGCGTGAAGCCCGAGGATGGCCCGAAGTTCAAGCGCGATATGGACCCCGCGTCGACGCGCGTGCGCTTTCTTCAGGCTATGAAGGCAAAGGCCTGACGGATTGGCGTAGGAGGAGGGTTCCGCGATGGTTTCGCCGGCGGCTCTCAGATCCTACTACGCCCGTCTGATCGCTGGAAAAGCCGGCTCGAGCGACCCAAAGCTCATCGAAGCGCTCGCGACCATCGAGCGCGAGCGCTTCGTCGGACCTGGCCCCTGGAAGATCAATGACTTCCTCGGCGGCTACATCGACACGCCGTCGAGCGATCCGGTGTACATCTACCAGGACGTCGTCGTAGCGCTCGTTCCCGAACGCCGGCTCAACAATGGCGAGCCGCAACTCCACGCACGGTGTCTCACTGCATTGCAGATCAAGGACGGCGAGACGGCCGTGCACATCGGTACTGGCACCGGCTACTACACGGCTATTCTTGCGCATCTCGTTGGTCCGACCGGAACGGTCATCGCTTATGAGATCGATCAGGATCTTGCTGCAAAAGCAGCAACCAACCTCGCGCCGTGGCCCAATATCTCGGTGAACGCGCAATCTGCCACCGATGGCCGTCTTCCGGCCTGCGACATCGTCTATGTCAGCGCCGGTGCGACGCGGCCGCCCGATGCGTGGCTCGATGCTTTGAACCCGGGCGGGCGCCTTCTGTTTCCTCTGACGCCCAATGTCGGCCTGGGCGGCATGCTTCTCGTCACGCGCGTGACAGACAGCTCGTTCGACGCTCGTTTCGTGCAACCCGCAACGTTCATCTATTGCGAGGGTGCCCGCGACAATAGCGAGGGCGACGAGCTCGCCAAGGCCTTCGCGCTCGGCACCTGGCGCCAAGTCAAATCTCTGCGTAGAGACGCGCCGGATGGTTCGTGCTGGTACGCCGGCGAAGGATGGTGGCTGTCGACCGAGCCCAATACACCGTAGGTACGGTTATTCCGGCCGGGCGTAGGACGAGAGCTCGGCAAGCGCGCGCGTGTAGACGTCGCGCTTGAAGGGCACGATCAGATCCACGAGCTCGTCGACCCGCGCCCAGCGCCAGGCATCGAACTCCTGGGCGTGATCGGCCTGCGGGATGATGTTGATCTCGTTCTCCTCACCGTGAAAACGCACGGCGAACCAGACCTGCTTCTGGCCGCGATACTTGCCGCCCCATGTCACGGGTTGAAGCTCTTTCGGAAGATCGTAGGTCAGCCAGTCATGCGTGCGGCCTAGCACCGAGACCGAGCACATGCCGGTCTCCTCGCACAGCTCGCGCAACGCCGCGGTCTCGGGTTCCTCACCCGCATCAATGCCGCCCTGGGGCATCTGCCACCAGCGATCGAACGAGCCGCCGCTCTCCTTGCCGGCGCGACCGATGACGCGCCGGCCAACCCAGACGAGCCCGGCGCGGTTCACGGCCATGATACCGACGCAGGGACGATAGGCGAGCTGAGAGCTGCTCATGTCTGATCCGATCGTGGCGCTTTGCTCTACACGATGCCGTCGGACTTGAGCTTCGCAATCTCCTCGGCGGACTTCCCGAGGGACTTGAGAACCTCGTCCGTGTGCTCGCCGAGCACGGGCGGGCCGATCTTGTGCTCGACGGGCGTCGCAGAAAAGCGCATCGGACCGCGGATCAGCGGAACCTTGCCGGCAGTCTTGTGCGGCATCTCGATCTTCATGCCGCGAGCCTGGACCTGCGGATCCTCGAAGACTTCCTTGAGATTGTTGATCGGACCGCAGGGGACGCCAGCCACCTCCAGTGCCTTCACCCACTCGGCCGTCGTACGCTTCATCATGATCGGCTCGAGCAGCTCATCGAGCGCATCGCGGTTCGTCACGCGGGCGGCGTTGGTCGCGAAGCGCGGATCCTTGGACAGATGGACGGCATCCGCTTCCTGGCAGAGCTTGTTGAACAGGTTGTCGTTGCCGCACGCGAGGATGATATTGCCGTCCTTGGTCTTCACGGACTGATAGGGGACGATGTTCGGGTGCGTGTTGCCGAGGCGGCCCGGGGGCTCGCCGGTCGCGAGAAAGTTTCCGCCTTGGTTGGCCAGGATGGCGACTTGCGTGTCGAGGAGCGCCATGTCGATGTACTGCCCGAGGCCCGTCTCGGCGCGATGGGCGAGCGCCGCGCAAACGGCGATGGTCGAGTACATGCCCGTCATGATGTCGACGATCGGCACACCCGCGCGCTGGGGACCGCCGCCCGGCTTGTTGTCGCGTTCACCGGTCACGCTCATGAAGCCGCCCATGCCCTGGACCATGAAGTCATAGCCGGGCTTCTCGCGATAAGGGCCGGTCTGTCCAAAACCTGTGATCGAGCAGTAGATGATCTGGGGATTGATCTTCTTCAGATCCTCGTAGCCGAGGCCGTAGCGCGCCAGGTCGCCGGTCTTGTAGTTCTCGAGGAAGACGTCGGCATTCTTCGCGAGATCGCGCACGATGGCTTGGCCGGCGGGCTTCGATACGTCGATCGTGATCGACTTCTTGCCGCGGTTCGCGCACATGAAATAGGCGGACTCGGTCGTCTCCTTGCCGCTCTCGTCTTTCACCCAGGGCGGGCCGAAGGCGCGGGAGTCGTCACCCTTCTTGGGGCGCTCGACCTTGACGACGTCGGCGCCGAGATCGGCGAGGTTCTGCGCGCACCACGGGCCGGCGAGAACGCGCGTCAGATCCAGAACACGAATGTGCGAGAGGGGCCCCGGCATCGGCGATTCCTTATGTGTTTTGTGGCTAAAGCAACGGACTCGAAATTCACCTCAGTTCGAGGCTGGGCGAGAAGTGAATTTCAAGTCCGGAGTTGCTTTAGAACGCTATGACTCTAAAGCGTCTCTGGACCTTAAATGCGACTTTGAGATCAGCCCAGGCGTGGGTCGCATTTGAGGTCCGACGCTTTAGTGGTTGTCCAAAGTCTTAAGTGCGGGTCCTTGCGGGCGCAAGGGGCGCACCTATGCAGGCCGCGATGCGCTGGCCATGTAGTTCACGTCGAGGTCCTGGGAGAGGGACCAGGCATCCGTCAGGGGATTGTAGACGAGGCCTTCGCGCGCGGACGTGGCGAGGCCAGCCGCCTCGGCATGGCGGGTAAGCTCGTCGGGCGTGACGAAGCGGTCCCACTGGTGCGTGCCGACCGGCAGCCAGCGCAGGATGTATTCGGCACCGACGATGGCAAGTGCGTAGGATTTCAGCGTCCGGTTGATCGTGGAGAGGATCATCAGGCCGCCAGGGCGCACGAGCTTGGCGCAGGTCGCGATGAAGGCGGCGACGTCCGGGACGTGCTCGACCACTTCCAGGCAGAGAACGCAGTCGAAAGTCCGGCCTTCCGCGACCAGGTCCTCGACCAGTGCGGAGCGATAATCGATCGTCAGCCCTTGGCCGTCGGCATGGCGGCGGGCGGCTTCGATATTCTCGGCGGCTGGGTCGATGCCCGTCACCGACGCGCCGAGACGAGCCATAGGCTCACTGACAAGGCCGCCGCCACAGCCGATATCGAGGACGGTCAGGCCCGCGAAGGGCCTGAGACCACCCGTGGCTTGCGGAAAATGCCGCACGATCTCCTGGCGCACGAAGGCGAGGCGCGCGGGACCGAGCTTATGGAGCGGGCGGAACTTGCCGTTCGGATCCCACCACTCCGCGGCGAGGGCCGCGAAGCGCTTGACCTCGGCATCGTCGAGTGTCGCCGTCTCGGGGCGGACCGCGGCCATCGCCCGTCCTCCTGCCCTGAGATCAGGTGTTCATGCTCTGGAAGAATTCGCCGTTGGTCTTTGTCGACTTGAGCTTGTCGATCAGGAACTCGATCGCATCCATGGTGCCCATGGGGTTCAGAATGCGGCGGAGCACATAGACCTTCTTGAGCTGGTCGCGCGGCACGAGCAGGTCTTCCTTGCGCGTGCCCGAGCGGGCCACGTCGATCGCGGGGAAGACGCGCTTGTCCGAGACCTTGCGGTCCAGGATGATTTCCGAGTTACCCGTGCCCTTGAACTCTTCGAAGATGACCTCGTCCATGCGGCTGCCGGTTTCGATCAGCGCCGTCGAGATAATCGTGAGCGAGCCGCCTTCCTCGATGTTGCGGGCCGCACCGAAAAAGCGCTTCGGGCGCTGCAGCGCGTTCGAGTCGACACCACCGGTCAGCACCTTGCCCGAAGAGGGCACGACGGTGTTGTAGGCACGGCCGAGGCGCGTGATCGAGTCGAGGAGGATGACCACGTCGCGCTTGTGCTCGACGAGGCGCTTGGCCTTCTCGATGACCATCTCGGAAACCTGCACGTGACGTGAGGGCGGCTCGTCGAAGGTCGAGGAAATGACCTCGCCGTTCACCGAGCGCTGCATGTCCGTGACTTCTTCCGGGCGCTCGTCGATCAGCAGAACGATCAGGTAGCACTCGGGGTGGTTGGTCGAGATCGACCGGGCGATGTTCTGGAGAACGACCGTCTTACCGGTGCGGGGCGGGGCGACAATGAGGGCGCGCTGGCCCTTGCCGATCGGCGCCACGATGTCGATGACGCGGGCCGAGAGATCCTTGATGGTCGGATCCTCGATTTCCATCTTCAGCCACTCGGTGGGATAGAGCGGCGTCAGGTTGTCGAAGTGAACCTTGTGCTTGGTCGCTTCCGGATCCTCGAAATTGATCCGGGTGACTTTGAGAAGGGCGAAGTAGCGCTCGCCTTCCTTGGTATTGGGACCGCGGATCTGGCCCTCGACGGTATCGCCGGTGCGCAGCGCGAAGCGGCGGATCTGGGAGGGGGAGACATAAATGTCGTCCGGACCGGCCAGGTAGTTGGCATCGGGCGAGCGCAGGAAGCCGAAACCGTCCTGCAGGACCTCGACGACGCCGGTTCCGACGATCTCGATGTCCTGGGAGGCGAGCTGTTTCAGCGTCGCGAACATGAGCTCCTGCTTGCGCATGGTGCTTGCGTTCTCGACACCGGCTTCCTCGGCGAAGCTGAGAAGCTCCGTCGCCGTCTTTGTCTTGAGGTCCTGGAGCTTTACTTCTTTTTTGATGACGTCTTGCATTGGAAACTCGTTGGGAGGGTGCGAAGAGCCGCCGAGGGGTGGGGGCACCGTATCGCGATGTGCGGGAAGGAACCCATTGTCGGCGGTAGCCGCGCTAGGGGTCCGATGCGATTTGGAATGTGCGGGCTCGTCGGCTGGTGGCTCAGCGATGGTCACGCCGACACAGCGACTCGATCTGATAGACGCAACTCTAGCTCAGAGGTTCCCTCGGAGTCAAAGGGGCAGCGTGTCGAGATGCTCAAATTTTCGTTTCTGCCCACTGCTTTGGCACAAACGATACGAACCGGCAGCGGCGCTTAGAACGGTTTGACGATCACGAGCACCACAATCCCGATCATCAGTACGGCAGGCGCCTCGTTGAGCAGCCGCCAGCGGCGCGCCGGAACCGTATTGGCATCCTGTGAGAACCGTCGGGTCGCCGCCGAAAGATACCCATGAAAACCTGACAGCAGGATGACGAGGGCCAGCTTGGCATGGAACCAGCCGGCCATGAGAAAACCGCCGCGCCAGGCGAGCCACAGGCCCAGAACCCAGGAAAGAACCATGGCCGGGTTGATGATAACCCTGAGCAGGCGGTGCTCCATGACCTTCAGGGTCTCGGAAAGCTCGGAGCCCGGTGCCGCGTCGCAGTGATAGACGAAGAGGCGCGGCAGATAGAGCATCCCCGCCATCCAGGAGATGATGGCAACGACGTGGGCCGCCTTGACCCACATGTAGGCGGCGTCCCCCAGAACGAGGACCACCGCGGCGAGGGCAATGGCCGTGATCCCAAGTGCCACGGCCGCCCTGAGGGCAGGGCTGCCGGCATCGTCGCCGCCTGTCATTGAGCCCCCCCGCGAACCCAGCGCACGAGGTCCGCCACATGCTCGGGCGGGGTCTCGGGCACGATGCCGTGGCCCAAATTGAAGATGAAGGGGCGGCCTTCCATGAGCTCGAGGATTTCGCCGACGCGGGTCTTGAGCGCCTCCCCGCCAGCAACCAGCAGGAGCGGATCGAGATTGCCCTGGACGACGACGTTCTCGCCGTCGAAGGCCTCGGCCATCATGTAGGGCGGCATGGCGGTGTCGCAGCCGATGCCATCCACCTTGGTTTCGGCGACATACCAGAGGGCCGAGCCCTGCGCGCCGCGCGGAAACCCGATGACTGGTACGTCCGGATGCTGTTTGTGCATGGCTTCGACAATGCGCTGGGTCGGGTGGATGACCCACTTCTCGAACTGGTCATCGGGGAGACTGCCCGCCCAGGTATCGAAGATCTGCAGCGCATCGGCGCCAGCCTGCACCTGCCCCGAGAGATACTCGATGGAGGCCTCGACGAGTACGTCCATGAGCTTCTGAAAACCATCCGGATCGCGATAAGCGAAAAGGCGTGCGGCAGCTTGATCTTTCGATCCCCGCCCTTCGATCATGTAGGTCGCGACCGTCCATGGTGCCCCGCAGAAACCGATCAATGCCGTCTCGTCCGGCAGGTCCTGGCGCAGGCGCTGAACCGTCTCGAAGACGCGCTCGAACTTGGGTCGAGTCGCCGTCGGTGACAAGCGGGTGAGATCCGCTGCGGTGCGGAGCGGATCGAGCAGCGGCCCTTCGCCTTCGGCAAAGCGCACGGATTGGCCGAGCGCATCGGGCACCAGCAGGATGTCCGCAAACAGGATCGCTGCATCGAAGCCGTAGCGCCGGATCGGCTGCAGGGTGACCTCGGCCGCGAGCGCGGGGCTGTAGCAGAGATCGAGAAAGCCGCCGGCCTTCGCCCGCGTCTCGCGGTACTCGGGCAGATAGCGACCTGCCTGCCGCATGAGCCAGATCGGTGGTGGATCGAGAGCCTCGCCAGCGAACGGCTGCAGGAAGCGGCGGCGGTCTTTGGGATCGGACTTGTCCACGGATCGGGTCTCTGCCTCTTAATCTTTCAATTCAGAGTCTTCAGGTTTCTTTTCTTCTTCTTACCGCTGTGGGTAGCGGGAATTGGCCGGCTGTCACAAGGGCCTCAACAGGTTCTTCGGGCGGGCCCCGCGCGCCCTCGCAGATCTGGTAGCTCCGCAGCCATGCCCCTACTAGCGACAAAACCGAATTCTGTGCCATGGGCTTACGGACGCAGTTGCAGCTCCAGATATGCCTAACGGGCTGGTGATGGCCGCTGGAAAAGATGCGGAAGTCACCACCCCTGGTCGAAGATCGCCCACACGAGTGACCGGCAGCGGATCCACACGGGGAGACCTGTTGATCGTGCTGTTGGTCAATCGGTGGACGGTGTAGAGTGCCGGCGCTGGCCACGGCACCGCGCTGGATAAGTCGGAACTCTATCAACAAATGCCCCACACCCAGCCGAGCTACTTCCATTTGCATTTGATCTCGGATGCAACCGGCGAGACGCTCACCACGATCGCCAAGGCGGCAGCGGTTCAGTACGCCCAGGTCCGGCCCATCGAGCACGTCCATCCGCTGGTGCGCACGCAGCGTCAGCTCGACCGCGTGCTCCAGGAGATCGAGTCGACGCCGGGCATCGTGCTGTACACGGTCGTCAACGAGCAGTTGCAGACGGCGCTCGAGCAGCGCTGCCGCGATCTTGCCGTGCCCTGCCTGCACGTGCTCGAGCCGATCATGAAGATATTCGAGAGCTATCTCGGGGCGCCGAAGACGCCGATCGTCGCCGGCCAGCACGTGCTCGATGCCGACTATTTCCGCCGCATCGATGCGCTGAATTTCACCATGGCGCACGATGACGGGCGCCTGCCCGACGATCTCAACCAGGCCGACATCATCATTCTCGGCGTGTCGCGCACGTCGAAGACGCCGACGAGCATTTATCTCGCCCAGCGCGGCTACAAGACGACGAACCTGCCGCTCGTGCCCCGCATCGAAATCGCGCCCGCACTGCTCGAGCCGCACAAGGCGTTCGTCGTCGGCCTGGTCGCAAGCCCCGACCGCATCGCCGAGATCCGCCGCCATCGCGCGATGATGATGTCGGACCGCGACCTGGACGATTACGTGGACCGCACGCGTATTGCGGAGGAGATTGCCCATTCGCGGCGCCTCTGTGCGCGTCACGGCTGGCCGGTGATCGACGTGACCCGACGTTCGATCGAGGAAACGGCGGCGACCATCATCAAGCTCATGCATGAGCGCGAGGAAATGCGCGACGAGGAACCGGCGGATGGCTGAGCGCTTGCGCGTCGTTCTTGCCTCGCAGAGCCGCTCCCGGCGGACCATGCTCGAGCAGGCGGGGCTCATCTTCGATGTCGTGCCGTCGGACGTCGACGAGGCGGCCATGCGTGCGACCTTCGAGCCCGAGCGCGCGCTCGACGAGGACTACCCGATCGAGGTCGCCGAGATGCTGGCGGCTGCCAAGGCCGTGGATGTCAGCGTCAGGCTGCCGGATGCGCTGGTGATCGGCTGCGACCAGGTGCTGGCGCTCGCGACTGAACGCCGCATGGAGTTCGGCGGCAAGCGCTGGACCGCGGCGAGCTACGAAATCTTCGAGAAACCCGCGGACATGGCAGCGG
Source organism: Hyphomicrobium sp. CS1BSMeth3 (assembly GCF_900117415.1). Classification (GTDB taxonomy): domain Bacteria; phylum Pseudomonadota; class Alphaproteobacteria; order Rhizobiales; family Hyphomicrobiaceae. Next base: position 803,813 of record NZ_FPEI01000005.1, on the reverse strand, counting down.
CCCGCGCGCACTTGTCGCGTTTGCGGGGACGCGCCCATCAGCTTCATGCCTCCGTCGCAATTGCCCAGGGTGGCGAGGTGCTGTGGACCTGCACGGATAGTGCCGAGCTCAGCATGCGCGATTTCTCGGACGACTTTCTGGCGGAATACCTGTCGCGGGCGGGGGAGCGGGTGTGCGAGTCGGTCGGTGCCTATCAGCTCGAAGGGCTCGGGGTGCAGCTCTTCGAGGAAATAGCCGGCGACTACTTCACCATACTGGGCATGCCGCTGCTTCCCCTGCTCGAGGAGCTGCGTGAGCGCGGCGTATTGTCGATGTGATGGGTGACGTGAATAGCGAAGTAAAACAAGCGTGCGTCATTGGCTGGCCGATCGAGCAATCCCGCTCGCCGCTCATTCATGGCCATTGGCTGAAGACCTACGGCATTGCCGGGCGCTACGACCGCGTCGCGGTGCCGCCGGGTGAGGCTGCGGCCTTTATTCATTCGCTCGAGGCGCGTGGCCTCGAAGGCTGCAACGTCACGGCACCCCACAAGCAGGCCGTCTTCGAGGCAGCCGACTGGCGTGATCCCTCCGCCGAGGCCGTCGGCGCGGCCAATACCGTGTGGCGCGAGGGCGGCAAGGTCTGCGTGGCCAATACGGACACCTACGGATTCATGACGCATCTCGCCCAGTCGGCCCCCGGCTGGGACAAGCGGGACGCGCCCGTCGCGCTCTTTGGCGCCGGTGGGGCGGCGCGCGCCATCGTCTATGGCTTCCTCGACGCCGGTGTGGAGCGGGTTCGCCTGATCAACCGGACGCCCGAGCGTGCCGAGGCGCTGGTCGCGCACTTCGGATCGCGCGTCGAAAGTTGTGCCTGGTCGGATCGCGCGCGGGGCGTCTCGGACGCCGGCGTCGTCGTCAACACGACAACGCTTGGAATGATCGGCAATGCACCGCTCGACCTCGATCTTTCCGCGCTCGATAGGGACGCGATCGTGGCCGATATCGTCTACGTGCCGCTGGAAACGCCGCTTCTTTCCGGGGCGCGGGCAAGAGGACATCGCACAGTGGATGGCCTGGGGATGTTGCTGCATCAGGCCGTGCCGGGTTTTGCGCGCTGGTTCGGCGTGCGGCCCGAGGTGACGCAGGCTCTGCGCGATATTCTCGTTGCCGACATAGAGAGGAAGTAATGCTGCTCATCGGCTTGACCGGCTCGATCGGAATGGGAAAATCGACGGCTGCAGCGCGCATACGGACGCTCGGCATTCCCGTCTGCGATGCGGATGCCATTGTGCACAAGCTGTACAAGGCCGGTGGAGCAGGTGTGGCTCCGATCGAGGCGGCATTTCCAGGCTCGCTCAACGAGGAAGGCGGCATCGATCGCCAGAAACTGGCCGCGACACTGCTCGCCGATCCGAGTGCGTATGCGCGTCTCGAGGCCATTGTTCATCCGCTCGTGCTCGCAACGGAGCGGGCGTTCCTTCAGCAGAAGGCAGCCAAGGGCGTCGAGAAGCTCGTCCTGGAGGTTCCGCTCCTTTTCGAGACGGGCGGCGATCAGCGCGTCGACGTGACGGTCGTCGTCAGCGCACCGCCGGACATTCAACGGCTTCGCGTGCTCGAGCGTGCCGGTATGACGCCTGAGAAGCTCGAGCAGATCCTGTCCCGCCAGATGCCGGACGAGGAAAAGCGTCAGCGCGCTGATTTCGTTGTGGATACCTCGCGCAGCATTCCCGAGACGGAAGCGCAGATCGATCGAATCATGGCCCAGTTGAGCGGGCGAACGGGGACCGCGTTCGCCAAATACTGGGCCTGAGGCCCAGTCTCAATTCCGGGATCCGGGGGAAGGCTTCTCCATGCTGCGCGAGGTGGTGCTCGATACGGAGACCACCGGTCTCGATGCTCGCCGGGGCGATCGCATCATCGAGATCGGATGCGTCGAGCTGATCAATCGCATTCCGACCGACAAGACCTTCCACCACTACATTCATCCCGAAGATCGCGACGTCCATCCGGATGCTCAGGCCATCCACGGCATCTCCATGGACCAGTTGCGCGATAAGCCGAAGTTTCACGAGGTTGCGCCTAAATTCGTCGAGTTCATCGGCGATGCGCCGCTCGTCATCCATAACGCGGCCTTCGACATCGGCTTCATCAATGCGGAGTTTCAGCGCCTTCGCCATCCGGCGATCGGCATGGACCGGGTCGTGGACACGCTCGCCTTGGCAAAGCGCAAGTATCCGGGCGGCCCGAACAGCCTCGATGCGCTTTGCAAACGCTACCAGATCGACAACTCCAAGCGCACATTCCACGGCGCACTGCTGGACTCGTGGCTTCTCGCCGAGGTCTATCTGGAGCTGCTCGGGGAACGGCAGGCGACATTGGGCCTGGCCCAGGCGGCGACCCGTCAACGGAGCGTGGGCGTGGCGACGATCTCCGCCATCCGCACGCGGCCGCGGCCTCTTGCTGCCCGGCTGAGCGAAGCCGACGTCGCCGCGCATCGTGCTTTCGTCGAGACGCTCGGCCCGGAGGCTCTGTGGATCCGGTTCGAACGTCCCGAGGGTGGCGAAAACAGCTCAGGACAGAGTGGTTGACGGTCCGGCCTGGGGCGGCATGCCGAGCTGCTTCTTGCGCATGTAAAGCGCCCCGAAATCAACGGGATCGAGAAGCAGCGGCGGGAAGCCGCCTTCGCGCGTGATGTCGGCGACGACGCGGCGCAGGAATGGAAAGAGCAGCGAAGGGCAGTTGACGAAGAGCATGGGCTCGAGCGCCTGCGGTGGCGCATTCTCGATCTGGAAGGCCCCGCCGTAGACGACCTCGAACTCGTAGATCACAAGATCTTTGGCCTCGGCGCGTGCTTTGAAATCGATGGCCGACTCATAGAGATTGGCGCCGAGCTCGGCGATGCTGACATTGATCTCGACGTCGAGGTTCGGGCTTTCGGGCGCGCTCGTGATGAGCTTGCCGATATTGGGATTTTCGAAGGAAAGATCCTTGATGTATTGGCCGGCAATGCGCACCTGAACCTGCTGGGGCTGCGCTGCACCGGCGGACGCGGCAGGACCATTGCCGGATGTAGGTGTCGGATTTTTCGGCATGGTGATGCAGCGCCTCTACAGTGGACGTGATCGGGTGAAGATGTCATGTGCTCAGCACAGGTGGCGGGTAGCACGCGTGACGGCACGTCGCAATCCTTTGGCGAGATTGCCGGCGCCTAGATCTCGTCCCAATCTTGGGGGAATGGGATGCTGAACTGGAACCTTTGTGGGGCGGATGCAATGATCTCGCGCTGGGGGCTTGGTATGCGTGCATTCCTGAGTTTGGGTGGACGCGGCGCTGCGATCTTTTGCGCTGCTTTGGCACTGTCGTGGGCGTCCGCCGCCACGGCGCAGAATCCGGGGAAGCCGGCAGGCAGCAGTCCGCTCGGAAATCCTTCCTGGAACACGGACGTCAAACCGGAAACGACGATCGCCGGGATCGCGCTAGACCCGCAGCAGATCGAGACGGTCGGGAAGGTCAGTCGTTACTTCAATGGTCTCGAGAACCTACGCGGCACGTTTGTGCAGACGACCGCCGACAACAAGCGGATGCGCGGCACGTTTTTCGTGAAGCGTCCCGGGCGCCTCAGGTTCGAGTACAATCGCCCGAGTCGGCAGCTCATCGTGTCGGACGGAAAAATGCTGGCGATCCAGGATCTCGAGGTGCAATCGGATGATCGGATCGCGCTCGATCAGACGCCGTTCCGGCTGCTTCTGCGCAAGGACGTCGATCTGCTCCGGGATGCGAGCATCATCGAGGTGCAGGAGGCGGAGGACCTGATCATCCTCGCGCTGCAGGACAAGAGCCCCGATGCGCCAGGCCAGATTCGCCTGTTCATGACGAAGACGCCGGGGCTCGAACTCAGGGAATGGGTGACGACCGATTCGCAGGGCGCCGATACGCGCGTCGAGGTTGCGAACCTGGACCGGCCCGAGGATCTGGACGTCGAATTATTCCGCGTGATCAGCCCGGCGCTGAGAAAGCAGAAATAGATCAACGAGTTGATGGCTTGACTTCGGTGCTGCGCGAATCCCTTCGCGCGGCGCTTGAAACAATCAGTAAAAGAATCGTGAGTGTTTGCTGGGCGGACCTTGATTTTCGGTCACAGGCAACTAAATTCGACTGTAGAGCGGTGGATGTCACACACTCGGCAGTGCCCCCCGTCTAGCCGAAGACATCAATCCGCTGCACCGGCTTCCCTCCCGGTGCGAAGCGCCGAAAAAGCGCTCCAGCGCCCAACCTCTCCCCCCGGGGTTGGGCGCTTTTCCTTTTCAGAACTGCATCTTCTCTAAAGCAGATAAAAAGGGCGCGCAACCCAAGATCTCAGGCGGGCGCAGGCACGCCCTCGGTTACCAGCAGCGCGTGGTCGATACGTCGCAGCTCGTCGGCGACGCGATTGAGGCGCTCGGTAATGCGATCGACGAAATGACCGGCGAGGTCCGGGTCATCGAGCATCTGAGCGTGCAGGCCGGTGCGCGTGATCCGCAAGGCGCGGACCGTGGTGTGGGCAACGACCGTCGCGCCGTGCTCGTGCTCGACCAGCATGGCGAGCTCGCTCAACAGCGACCCGGTGCCGATAGCCTGCGCGTTGAGGCCGGCCGCCGGCTCGTCGTCCAGAAAGCGGACGGCATCGCCGGCGACGATCAGCACGGCCGCATCTCCAGCGGCGCCCGCCTCGACGATGGTCTCCCCCGGGCCATAGACGATGCGCTCCGACTGCCGCACGATCTCCGTGAGCTGCAGAGGGCTCAAACCTCTGAAGATCTCCTGCGACATGAGCTGGCGCGCCAGCACGCTGATGGACATGGGTGGACTCCACTTGCCACGCTTGGCCTAGGTACGCTCGGCTGATTCGGGCGGCGTCACCAAGGCCGCACGGCCGGTCCATCCCTTTTCCCCTCGAAACCCACAGGCCAGCACGGCGCTCCCACGGCTGGACGCCCGGAAAGGTGACCCCTAAGGTCGCCTACAACAGATAAATCGCGCCATCGGGAGGAACTAAAATGGCCGCAGCAGCCACCCTCAAATCCATGCTCCGCTCGGGCCCGATGGTCATCGCGCCGGGCGCGTACGACTGCCTGACCGCCCGCCTCGTGGAGCAGGCCGGATTTCCGGCCGTCTATATGACCGGGGCCGGCACCTCGGTCTCGCATGGGCTCCCCGACTACGGTCTGCTGACGATGACGGAGATGGTCGCGAATGCCGGTCGCATGGCCGCGACGGTCGGCGTGCCGCTCATCAGCGATGCCGACACGGGCTACGGCAACGAGCTCAACGTCTATCGGACCGTGCAGTCCTTCGAGCGGGCGGGCGTGTCGGCGATCCATATCGAGGATCAGGTGTTCCCGAAGCGCTGCGGCCATCTCGATGGCAAGGAGCTGGTCAGCCGCGAGGATTATGCGGCCAAGATCCGGGCGGCTGCGGTAGCCCGCAGGACTGCCGATTTCCTGATCATCGCGCGTACGGATGCGCGCGGCGTCGCAGGTTTCAACGAGGCGGTCGCACGCTGCAACATGGCGCTGGAAGCCGGTGCGGATATGGCCTTCTTCGAGGCGCCGCAGTCCGTCGAGGAAGTGGCTGCCGTGCCGCGCGCCGTGAAGGGGCCGTGCCTCTTCAATAATGTGCTGAGCGGCAAGACGCCGGCTATCCCGCACCCGGAGATCGAACGTATGGGCTATCGGCTCGCGATCGTGCCGGGCATGCTGATGTCGTCGATCATCGGGCTGTGCGACAAGCTCTTGGCCGAGCTCAAAGCCACGGGTCTGACGCCGGCGACATTCAGCGGCGGCGGCCCCTCGGTGACCTTCGCCCGTGTCGGTGCTGCCGACTGGGATCAGCGGCGCACGGCTTTCCGCGACGCGGGCCCGCCGAAGACAGGGCGCGACGCGGCGGAATAGGCTGGATTAGTCCTTGGGTACGCCGGGGAAGGTGTTCGCGAGCATGGGCTGGCCGAAATAGAAGCCCTGCTGATGCGTGATGCCGGCTCGGGCCATCATCTGCGCCGTCTCCTCGTCGCCGACCCATTCGGCCACGGTTTCGAGATTGAACGTCTCCGCGATCTCGACCAGCGTCTTGATGAACACCTGATTGTCGGGCTCGGACGCGAGGTTCCTGATGAAGGAGCCGTCGATCTTGACCATGTCGACGTTGAGGGTCTTCAGGTTCTTGAAGGACGTGTAGCCGGCGCCGAAGTCGTCGATGGCGACGCGGCAGCCGAGCTCCTTCAGCGTATCGACGAACGCGATCGACACGTCGAGGTCGTGGATTGCTGCGGTCTCGGTGATCTCGATGGTCAGCCGCTCGGTGATCTGCCGGCGGCCGCCCGTGAGCCGGTGCAGCGCCACCAGCCATTCGTGGTCGCTCGAAGTGTAGCCGGAGACGTTGATCGACAGGCGTATGGCCGGATTTTCCTTGGCGAAATCGACGGCAAGCTCCAGCACACGACGATCGATGAAGCGCGACAGGCCAAGCTGCTCGGCGAGTGGGATGAACTCGCCGGCGGAGACGATGCTGCCGTCCGGACGCTGCATCCTGAGCAGGCACTCGTAGAATGCGGGCTTGCGCGTCCGCGTATCGACGATCGGCTGCAGTGCGAGCAGCATCCGGTTCTGCTCGAGGGCCGAGATGACCTCGTCGGCGATGGAGATATTGCGCTGGCGCGCCTCCTCGGTGGAGACGCACGGCGCGTAGGCGGCGAAGCCGTCGTGACGGCGGGCCTTGGCCTTGTCGAGGGCCTGTAGCGCGTGGCCCAGCGCCTGCGGAACTGTCGACGCCTGGTCGGGCAGGAGCACGCCGCCGATGGAGATCGTTGCGGAGAGCTGGCAGGCCGCCGTGCGGATTGTCGTGTCGCGTACGATGCGCACGAGCCGCTCGGCCGCGACGCGCATGGCCCCCGGACCGCAGTCATTGAGGATGATGCCGAACTTGTTGGACGAGTAGCGCCCGACGGCATCGCCAACACGCATGTGCGCGCGGATGATCTGGGCTACGGCCGCGAGCACTTCGTCGCCGACCTCGAAGCCGAAGCTGTCGTTGATGGTCGCCATGTTGTCGACGGCCACCATGAGGAAGCAGGCTGTCCGCCGGGTGCGTTCCGCCCGGGCAAGGATCGAGCCAAGGGCCTCGGTGAGACGGATACGATTGAGCTGGCCGCTCAGCTCGTCGTGATCGGAGCGATGCAGCAGGCGCTGCTCTTCCCAGTAGCGATCGTTGATGACGCGGATGACGCCGCACACGGTTTGCGGCCGGCCATTCTCGTCCAGAACGCTCTGCCCGTGGTCCTCCAGCCAAAGCGATCCGGCGGTGCGCCGTCCGCCGGGCGAGAACCGGTACTGCACGCGGAACTGAACGCTACCCTCGACGGGATCGCCGGCCGGACCCAAGACAGCCTCGGCGCGCCGTTGATGATGTTCTGGCGCGATAAGGAACTGGAAGTCGGCGCCCGAAGCTATGAGCTCAGCCGAGCGGACGCCGAGCACCTTGGCGGCGTTGGCCGCCCACTCGATGCGGTCGCTCTCGAGATCCCAGGTATACGCTGTTTCCTGGACCGCCGAGAGGATGCCGACAAGGTCCAGCTCCGAGCGGGGCGCTGCCTCGTCCGCTTCTTCGCGTGGGGGCTCGCGACCGAAGCCGCGGCTGCCCGATGGTTCGCCTGCGGATCTCATGCGTAGAGCGGGCGTATGTGCTTCGGCGAAATCGCGGACGGATGACACGGTACAGTATTCCGTTGTGCGGGCGTCAGTATGCATCTGGATTCTCAAGGAATTCAGCGCTCTGAGGCAGGGAAACCGTACCGGTAACAAGTTAACAAGCGATCAAGTCAGCGCGAATTGGGCGGCCATCGCCATGCCATGTCAGCACGGCTGCCGCCCAACGGGCGCAGACGATCAGCTATCGGATCGCGTAGGCGAGGTGCCCAGGGAGCTACAATCGGCGGTTCAGTGATCGCCGATATTGAGATCGCGGCGAGCGGTGCGGATGCCGATCATGAAGCCGGCAACGACGTCGATAAGCGTCGCGATCATGATGAAGAAGAACACGGAGGTTGCCGCCTGCGGGACGAGCAGGAATTCGACGAGGCAGGCAATGAAAACGAGCATCGACAGGCCGTGGTCGAGCAGCGAAGCCGAGGACGTGTAGGTGGCTTTGATCAGCTCGAAGAAGAGCATGAACATGGTGACCAGAATGAGCAGATCGCCCATCGAGAAGCGCCACCGCGCGCCGCCGACCATCGGGAGCTCGAAGATGACCTTACGCAGGACGTCGTCCGCGTGAGCACCGCCGCTGAACAGCACGACAATGTTGTAGAGAATAAACGGGATAACAATGAGCGGCAGAGCCCTCAGCGACATGACGATCTCCCTCGTTGCGCCGCCGCGGCGGCAAGCTCACCGCGCTATCGTGCGAATATGGCCGGAAGTGGCCGTTCAAAGGGATCGGCGCGCTGCCGAAGATATCCCGAAGGGACCGAGGAGCGCGAAGCGGCGCGAGGCTGAGACCAGCACCCGGCCGCAGCTCGCTAGACCTCGCTCTTCGCCGGCAGGACCTGGCGATCGCGATAGGTGCCCGCCTTCAGGTCGATATGGTGCGGACGGCGGATGTTGCCGGTCTTCTTGTCCTCGACCAGCGTCGGCGCCGAGATCGCATCTGCAGAACGGCGGTTGCCGCGCTTCATCCGCGACACTTTCTTCCTGGGGACGGCCATGGTTCATACTCTCCTGTGTGGGCGCCGCACCACGCTTCCGCAGGCGGCGGCCTCAAGCTGGCGCGACCTTTCAGAGTGACGGCCCGGGCTTGAAAATGGGATGTCGCGATCAGCCGGCCGCCCTGCGGCCAGCGTCGCAATCGGGCCGGCTTATAGCGCCTTTCCCCGGAATTGGCCAGTGGTTGTTTGGCGGCTGATTCGGGGTGCTGCCGAATCAACAGTTGTTCAGGGCACCAGCTTGTAGCCCCCCATCTCGGTAATCAGCAGCTCGGCGCTCGAAGGATCCTTCTCGATCTTCTGGCGCAGGCGATAGATGTGGGTCTCCAGCGTGTGGGTCGTGACCCCTGCGTTGTAGCCCCAGACCTCGTGCAGCAGCACGTCGCGCGTGATGACCTTCTCGCCGGCCCGATAGAGGTATTTGAGGATCGAGGTTTCCTTCTCGGTCAGGCGGATCTTCTTGCCGGTCGTGTCGATCAGCACCTTGGAGGCCGGCTTGAACGTGTACTGCCCGATCGAGAAAACAGCGTCCTCGCTCTGCTCATGCTGGCGAAGCTGGGCACGGACCCGCGCCAGCAGCACGGCGAACTTGAACGGCTTGGTGACGTAGTCGTTGGCGCCGGCATCGAGGCCGAGGATGACGTCGGAATCCGCGGTATTTCCGGTCAACATGATGATCGGGCTCTTGAAACCGGACTTGCGCAGGATCTTGCAGGCCTCGCGACCGTCCATGTCCGGCAGGCCGACGTCGAGCAGAATGAGATCGAGGCGCGTCTCGCGCGCAATCTCGACGCCTTGGCTCGCCGTGCTTGCGGTCAGGATGTGGAACTCGTCGTGCAGCGCGAGCTGATCCTTCAGAGAAGCACGAAGCTCCTCGTCGTCATCGACGAGCAGGATCGTCCGTGCCGTACTCATGTGGCAGCGCTCCCCATTGGCGAATTGTGCGGGCGCAGCATATCACTGGTTGCCCAATGGAAACAGCTATCGAGGCAAAGATGGCAATCCGGCGTCAGGAGACTTGCCATTCCAGAGATATGGCACGTTGTTCCGGCTCCCGAATCTGGGTTGCTGCGCGCTCTCGGGGGGCCGCGCAGGGCTGGCTCAGGCTCGGCTCGCTCATGCTTCCGTGCGCACTCGGACGAAGCGGACGATCGGCCATCAAGCGCGAGGGCGATGGTGCGACGCCGAGCGGAATATGGCGGCCGGTGCTGGTGCTCTACCGGGCGGACCGCCGACAGCGGCCGAGAACGGCCCTGCCCGTGCGCCCGCTGAAGGCGGACGACGGATGGTGCGACGCCGTAGGTGACAGAAACTACAATCGCTGGGTGCGCCATCCTTATCCTGCAAGTGCCGAGCGCCTCTGGCGCCTGGACGCGCTCTACGACGTGATCGTCGTGTTGGACCATAACCGGCGCCCACGGATGCAGGGGGCGGGCAGCGCCATCTTCGTGCATCTGGCCCGGCCGGGATATGCCCCGACCGAGGGGTGCATTGCGCTTGCGCCGCGCCACCTGCTCCTGGTGCTTGCGGCGGCGGGGCGCAACACATGCATCGCGATCGCGTGAGCAAAAAGACCGCGGGGTGAGCGACGACACTGGGGGAGCAATCGGCTCAGGCCCCGCGGTCCGGCACCGCAAGGGTGCGGTACCGTCCGGCGCCCGGGAAGAAGGTCGTCTCGCCGGGATGTTTGAGAGGAGATTGGGACCGTTCCTAGTGTCCCGGTTCCGAAGTTCGCCACACCTCAGTACTGGCGTCCCGAGCGAACTTCGGAACCAAAAGGGACACTAGTGTCGGAATTTCTCTAGTGTGACTCAGATCGAGAAATTCGCTCGGCACGGTTCCGCGAAACCTGGCGAATTTCTCGATCATCACGCTAGCACGGTCCCAACAAAGTACGGGTCAAGAAGCGGACCGGATGCCGACGGAAGGCATCCGGAACTCAGCCTCAGGGCACGACCTCGCCATGCAGGCGGATGTCGAGACCCTCGACCTCGGTCTGCTCGTCGACACGGAGGCCCATGGTGACCCGGATGATCATGAGGATCACGAAGGTCGCCACCGCGCACCACACGATCGTGGCGACGATGCCGTAGAACTGGATCCAGAGCTGGCCGACGTTGCCCTCGAGCACACCCTTGGTGCCGCCGATCGCCTCGACCGCGAACACACCGGTGAGGAGTGCACCGACGATGCCGCCGATGCCGTGGATACCGAACACGTCGAGGCTGTCGTCATAGCCGAGCGCGCGCTTGATGCCCGTCGAAGCGATGAAGCACACGACGCCCGCGGCGAGGCCGAGAACCAGCGCGCCCTTCGGATCGACGAAGCCCGCAGCCGGCGTGATGGCGACGAGACCGGCAACAGCACCCGAGGCAATACCGAGAATGCTGGGCTTGCCGTGCGTCATCCACTCCGAGAACATCCAGGCGAGAGCGGCCGCGGCGGCTGCAATCTGCGTCACGAGCATGGCCATGCCGGCCGAGTCGTTGGCAGCAGCGGCCGAGCCCGCATTGAAGCCGAACCAGCCGACCCACAGGAAGGCCGCGCCCATTGCGGTGTAGACGAGATTGTGCGGCGCCATGTTCTCCGCGCCATAGCCGCGACGACGGCCAAGGACGAGCGCAGCAACGAGGCCGGCGATGCCCGAGTTGATGTGCACGACCGTGCCGCCGGCGAAGTCGAGAACGCCGTCCTTGCCGAGGAAGCCGCCGCCCCAGACCCAGTGGCAGATCGGCGCGTAGACGAAGATCAGCCACAGCGTGATGAAGACGAGGAAGCTCGAGAACTTCATCCGGTCGGCGACCGCGCCGGCGATCAGGGCCGGCGTGATGATCGCGAACGTCATCTGGAACGTCGCGAACACCGACTCAGGAATCGTTCCCTGCAGAGACTCCTTGCCGATGCTCGCGAGGAACATCTTCTCGAAGCCACCCATATATGCATTGAGCGCACCGCCATCGCCGAAAGCGATCGAGTAGCCGACGACCATCCAGACAATGGAGAGGAGGCAGGCAGCCGCGAACGACTGCATGACGGTTGCGAGCGCGTTCTTCTTGCGGACCATGCCGCTGTAGAAGAGTGCAAGGCCGGGGATCGTCATCATCAGGACGAGCACGGTCGACGTGAGCATCCATGCCGTATCGCCAGAATTGAGCGTCGGCGTGGGCTTCGTTTCGGCGGCCTGAGCCAGCGCGGGCAGCGCGGTGGTCATGTTGACCATGGCCCATGCGGCGGTCATCGCCGCAACGCTGGTTATCTTACGAATGCATGTCTTCATGGGTCTATTCCTGCCACCAGTCCGGTTTGAGGTTTGAGCTTCATCGAGGTCGACGCGCCAGCCGAACTGCTCCCCCGTCTGCCATGGCAGGCCGGCAAGTGGCGGGCGCGGCGTCGGGTCTCCTAGAGAGCGTTGTCGTCCGTCTCGCCGGTTCGAATGCGCAGCGTGTGCTCGATCGGAGAGACGAAGATCTTGCCGTCGCCGATCTGGCCGGTTTTGGCGGCGTTAGCGATGGCGGCGACTGCCTTGTCGACCTCGGCCGAGGTGACGGCGACCTCGATCTTGATCTTGGGAAGGAAGTTCACGGCGTACTCGGCGCCGCGATAGATCTCGGTATGCCCTTTTTGGCGGCCATACCCCTTGACCTCGGACACCGTCATGCCCTGCAGCCCGAGGTCCGTCAGCGCGGACCGCACCTCCTCGAGCTTGAACGGTTTAATGATCGCAGTAATCAGCTTCATGGCCATCCGACCTCGCGTCTTGGCACACCCCCGACGAAGCAGCAGACGTGCGCGTTCCAAGGCCTGCGGAGAGCAGGCTTTGGTTAAGACTCAAGGGGCGTGCCAATTTGGAGAGGAACGATTAAGCCGTTGAAATATATGGCACTAATGTGACGTCTGGGGGCAGAAGATAGCCATTTGGGCAATCATAATTGCCGGGAAAACAGGCAAAACGGCAGTTTTGCCCGCTAAAGCGCCGGGCCTCGAATGCGACTCACAGTTCGGGTCGGGCTAGCTGACCACAAATCCGGTCGGCTGGCGGCGCATCAGGCCTTCCTGGGTCGTCGAGGCGACCAGCAGCCCGTCGCGGGTGAAAACACTTCCCCGGCAGAAGCCGCGCGCGCCGAACGCCGAGGGACTGTCCTGGGCATAGAGGAGCCATTCGTCGGCGCGGAATGGCCGGTGGAACCACATGGAGTGGTCGAGGCTCGCGAGCTGGAGATCCTTGTCGAACATCAGCTTGCCATGGGCGATCAGCGCCGTGTCGAGCAGTGTGAAGTCCGAGGCATAGGCCAGCACGCACTGGTGGAGCGGGAAGGAATCGGGGAGCGGCTTGGTCGCACGCATCCAGATGAGCTGGCGCGGCTCGCGCTTGTCGCGGGCGAAATAGCGGGAGACATCGACGGGGCGGATCTCGATCGGCCGCTCGCGCTCCCAATAGCGGCGCATGTTCTCCGGGAGCTTGTCGAGCATCCGCTCCTTGAGGTCTTGCTCATTGGGGAGATCCTCGGGCGCGGGGGCTTCCGGCATCGGCGCGTGGTGGTCGAACCCCTCCTCGTGCTTGTGAAACGAGACGCTCATGGCGAACATGGCGCGGCCGTGCTGGATGCCTTTCACACGCCGCGTGGTGAAGCTGCCGCCATCCCGGATCCGCTCGACGTCGTAGATGATCGGCTCGGCCGGATCGCCGGGGAGCAGGAAATAGGCGTGCGCCGAATGTGCGACGCGCTCCTCCGGCACCGTGCGGACGGCCGCGACAAGAGCCTGGCCGAGCACCTGCCCACCATAGACGCGCTGCCAGCCGGCTTTGGGCCCGCGACCACGGAACAGGTTCTGCTCCAGCCGCTCGAGGTCCAGTATAGAGACGAGATCATCGACGGCGCTGGACTCGGACGCTTTCTTTCTGGCCATGGTGGCGGCATCCTCGGGATCGTTGGCAGGGCGGGTCGCAATTCGGTGTACGCACTACAGCATAAAGTTGGAGCGCTGAATGCGCGATCATGACGTTGTCATTGCGGGCGGGGGGCTGACCGGGCTCGTCCTCGCGCGCACGCTTGCCGGGGTCTTCGGTCGCGATGCCCGGATTGCCCTGCTCGATGCCGGCGGGGCCGCTGGCCGGGCGGATCCGCGGAGCTACGCGCTCTCGGCCGGCTCGCGTCGGCTGCTGGAGGCGGTTGGCATCTGGAGCGCGGTGGCTGGTGAGGCTCAGCCGGTCAGCGGCATCGACATCACGGATTCGAGCCTGACTGACGCCATCCGGCCGATCCTGCTGAGCTATGACACCGCTGTCGCCGAGGGCGAGCCGGGCATGTGGATCGTGCCTGCGGATGCGCTCCAGCGGGCAGCGATGGCGGCCTTGGCGGGGGTTGCAGGCGTCACGCAAATTTCCGCGACGGCGACCGGCCTGGCTGCGGACGCAAGTGGTGTCGCCGTGCAGCTTGCCGATGGCCGGTCATTGAACGCGGGCCTCGTCGTCGCCTGCGACGGCCGCAATTCGCCGCTGCGCACGGCCGCCGGCATCAAGACGGTGGATTGGCGCTACGAGCAGACAGGCATCGTCACGACGGTTCGGCACGAGCGCCCGCACGGTGGCCACGCTGTCCAGCATTTTCTTCCTGGCGGACCATTCGCGATCCTGCCGCTGACCGGCAATCGCGCGTGCGTGACCTGGACGGAAGAAGCCGGCGAGGCCGCGCGCATTCTCGCGCTCGATGATGCAGGATTTCTCAGCGAGCTCGAGAAGCGCTTCGGCCACCGGCTCGGCGCGCTCGAACTTGCCGGGCCGCGCGGAAGCTGGCCGCTCGCCATGCATCTCGCGCGCGAGCTGATCGCACCGCGATTCGCGCTCGCGGGAGATGCCGCGCGTGGTGTGCATCCGATCGCCGGGCAGGGCCTCAATCTCGGCCTGCGCGATGTAGCGGCACTGAGCGAGTGCCTCGTGGATGCGGTGCGGGTTGGCCTCGATGTGGGCGATGCGACGGCGCTCGAGCGCTACGCGCGCTGGCGGCGCTTCGATGGCGCGGCCTCGGCGGCAGCCTTCAGCGCGCTCAATGCGCTCTTCTCGCAGGACAATGCACTGCTGCGCTCCGTGCGCGATGCGGGTCTCGGGATTGTCGATCGTATGCCCGGCCTCAAGCGCGCGCTCGTCGGCGAAGCGGCGGGCCTGACAGGCGAGGTGCCGAAGCTGCTGAAGGGTGAGGCGCTGGCGATTTGACGGCTACTGCTGCTCCAATGGCCGGCAGTAGGTCTCGCGCATGGCGAGTGTGCAGAGGAAGCCGATGACGCAGCCGACGATGATGACGCTGAGCGCAGTTCTGTAGGCGCCTGCATCGTAGAGCCGCGCCCCGGCAGCCATCTCGCCTTTCCAATTCAGATCGAGCAGCCAGCCGAGCAAGGGCTGGAAGAGCGCGCCCGCACCAGTCACGAGGCCGTTCACCAGCCCGATGGCGGTGGCGCTGAGCGCCGGCGGGTTGTTCTCGCGCGCGGCAGCGAAACCGACGATCTGCGATGCGCCGCCAAACCCGCAGATGAAGCAGAGCGCCATCAGCGCGGGCACCGACAGACCAGGCACATAGAGAATGACGGACATGGCGGCAATGCAGACGACGAGCCCCGCAATGAATGGCGAGCGGCGACGGCCTATGCGGTCCGAGGCCCAGCCGATGAGCGGCGCGCCCAATGCCCAGCCGAGGAACACGGTCGAGGTGATCGACGCCGCGGCGGTCCGGTCGATGCCAAGCGTCGTGACGAAATAGGGAACACCCCACAGGCCGGCAAAGCCGAGCAGGGGTCCTGTCGTGCCGAGGCCCGCGATGGCGATGAGCCAGGTCTGGCGATTGCGGGCAACGCGCCCGAGGCCGGCGAGCATCGGCGCGGACGCTCTCGCCTCGTGCGGGCGGTCGCGAACCGTTGCCCAGGCCGCCACCGCGAGGCCCACACCGCCCATGGCGAGCGCGAGGATGGCGCCCCGCCAGTCGAGGGCCTCGACCACGAGCCGGAAGGGCGCCTGGCCGAACACGCCGCCGAGCATCCCCATCATCATGGCGAGGCCTGAAAGGAGTGCGAAGCGCTGGGCGGGGAACCACAGCCCCGCGACCGCCATGGCGCCGACCAGACTGAAAGCCGCCGCCGCGCCGATGACGAAGCGGCCGACCGCGACGCCCGAGATGCCGGCGCTGAGCGCGAAGATGGCGCAACCGGCGACGCAGCCGAGGGCGGCCATGGTCATGAGGCGGCGCGGGCCGAAGCGGTCGATCAGCATCCCGACCGGGACCTGCATGCCCGCATATCCGAAGAAGTACACGGCCGAGAGATTGCCGATCACAGCGCCGCCGACGGCGAGGTCGCGCATCATCTCGTCGATCATGACGCTCGGCGCGACCCGCAGGATCCAGGCATAGAAGAAGAACAGGGCACCCGTGGCCCAGCCGAGGAGATGGATCGCCGGCAACGTGCTGGTCCTTTGGATCTCTGCGGGCTTCCCCGCCGGAGCGGGCCTTCGGGTGCGCCTTGTGGCCTTGTCCGCACCGTGCGCACGGTCGCCGCGCTGGTCAACGCCTGGTCCGGTAAGGCCGGTCTGCGGGAAAGCCGATCGGCAAGGCGCTTGACACATAAAGATATCTTTATATGATTTCAGGACCCTCGGCAGTGAAGCCGGAGAAGGGCCCCAATGTCGCTGTCCTCGCAGAGCGTCGTCACCATCCTGAAAGCGGCCGCGGAGCCGACGCGGCTGCGCATTCTGCTGCTGCTTGCGGTCAGCGAACTCAACGTCAAGGACCTGACGCGCATCCTCGGCCAGAGCCAACCGCGCATCAGCCGTCACCTCAAGCTGCTCGCCGAAGCGGGCCTCATCGAGCGCACGCGCGAAGGGAGCTGGGCCTACTTCCAGCTCGTCGTCGCGGGGCCTGCGGGCGCGCTCGCGCGCCGCCTCCTCGAGAGCGTCGATCTGGCCGATGCCCAGCTCCAGCGCGACCGCAACCGCGCCGAGGCCGTGAAGCGCGAACGCGAGGCAGCCGCGCAGACCTATTTCGAGTCACACGCCGCGCAGTGGGACGAGATCCGCTCGCTGCACGTGACCGAGAGTGCCGTCGAGACGGCGATGCGTGCGGCGCTTGGTGCCGGGCCGTTCCGTCATTTCGTCGATGCGGGCACCGGCACGGGCCGCGTCCTGCAGCTCTTTGCCGATCGCTTCGAGCGCGGCACGGGCATCGACATCAACCACGCCATGCTCGCCTATGCGCGCGCGAAGCTCACGGCGGCGGGCGTCGCCCACGCGCGCGTGCGCCACGGCGATCTCTACGACCTCGGTCTCGAGGATGGCAGCGCCGATGCCGTGGTCGTGCACCAGGTGCTGCACTTCCTCAGTGATCCCGCGCAGGCCATTCGCGAGGCGGCGCGCATCCTGGAGCCGGGCGGACGGCTGCTGATCGTGGACTTCGCCCCGCACGAGCTCGAGTTCCTGCGCGAGAGCCAGGCGCACGAGCGCCTCGGATTCCCACCCGCCCAAGTGGAGCTGTGGCTTCAGGAGAGCGGACTGAAGGTCCTTTCGGTCAACAAGCTCGCGCCTGAAGCGGGAGATCCCGAAGGAAAGCTGACCGTGATGCTGTGGACGGCGGAGCGCCTGCGCGTGCACGCCCACAGCCGGCAGACAGAGCGCATTTCAAAGGTAGAGGTTGTCGGGTGATGAAGTCAGTCCAGCAATTGCACGAGCGGCGGAGCCGCCTCGTCGGCGACGGCGAGATCACCGTTTCCTTCGAGTTCTTTCCGCCGAAGACCGAGCGCATGGAAGAGGCGCTCTGGACGTCGATCCGCCGCCTCGAGCCCCTGGCGCCGGAGTTCGTCTCCGTCACGTACGGCGCGGGCGGCTCGACGCGCGAGCGCACGCACGCGACGGTGGCCCGCATCGTCCAGGAGACGAAGCTCGCACCCGCGGCGCATCTCACCTGTGTCGGCGCGACGCGCGAGGAAGTCGACGAGGTCGTGCGCGAGTATTGGGATGCCGGCGTCCGCCGCATTGTGGCGCTGCGTGGCGATCCGGCCGCGGGTGTCGGCGCGCGCTACGAGCCGCATCCGGGCGGATACCAGAGCACGGCGGATCTCGTACGCGGCATCAAGGCGATCGGCGCTTTCGACGTCTCCGTCAGCGCCTATCCCGAGAAGCATCCCGAGAGCGCGACCGTCGACGTCGATCTCGACACGCTCAAGGCCAAGATCGATGCGGGTGCCGACCGCGCGATCACGCAGTTCTTCTTCGATAATGCGCATTTTCTGCGCTATCTCGAAGCGGCCCGCAAACGCGGCATCTGGGCGCCGATCGTGCCGGGCATCGTACCCATTCACAACTTCAAGCAGGTCTCGGGTTTCGCCGCGCGGACAGGCGCGAGCGTGCCGGCGTGGCTCGCGCGCCGCTACGAGGGCCTCGACGACGACCCTGCGACCACGCATCTCGTCGCGGCGGCCGTCGCTGCCGAGCAGGTGATCGATCTGGTCGATGAAGGCATCCGCCAGTTCCACTTCTACACGCTGAACCGCGCCGATCTCGTCTACGCCATCTGCCACCTGCTCGGGTTGCGGCCGCAGTCGACAGGCGCAGGATCGGTCGTTGCCAAAGGTGCAGCATGAACGACGCCAACCCAAGTCCCGTGGATCCGCGCCAGCGGGAGGCGCGCATCGTCGAGCTTCATCAGGCTTCGCGCGAGCGCATTCTGATCATCGATGGCGCCATGGGCACGATGATCCAGCAGTACAAGCTGGACGAGGCGGCCTATCGCGGCGCGCGCTTCGCCAATCATCCGAAGGACGTCAAAGGTAACAACGACCTCCTCGTGCTGACGCAACCCGCGATCATTCAGAAGATCCACGAGCAGTATCTCGAAGCCGGCGCCGACATCATCGAGACGAACACGTTCAACGCGCAGCGCATCTCGCTCGCTGACTACGCCATGGAGCCGCTCGCCTACGAGATCAACTTCGAGGCGGCGAAGATCGCACGGGCGGCCGCGGATAAATTCTCGACGCCCGAGCATCCACGATGGGTCGCGGGCGCCATCGGGCCGACCAACCGCACGGCCTCGATCTCGCCGGATGTGAACAATCCGGGCTTCCGCAATGTCTCCTTCGACGAGCTGCACGAGGCCTATTCGGAGCAGGTGCGCGGGCTCATCGATGGCGGCTCGGACATCCTGATCATCGAGACGATCTTCGATACGCTCAATGCGAAGGCGGCCGGTGTCGCGGTGCTCGACGTGTACGACGAGAAGGGCGTCGAGTTACCGATCATGATCTCGGGGACCATCACGGATCGCTCGGGGCGCACGCTCTCGGGCCAGACGGCGGAGGCCTTCTGGTACTCCATGCGGCATCTGAAGCCGTTCTCGATCGGGCTCAACTGCGCGCTCGGTGCGGAGATGATGCGGCCGTACATCGCGGAACTGGCGCACGTCGCGGATACGCTCGTCTCGGCCTATCCGAACGCTGGCTTGCCGAATGCCATGGGCGAGTACGACGAGACGCCGCACGACATGTCCTGCCAGATCGAGCCTTGGGCGCGCGATGGCCTGCTCAACGTCGTCGGCGGTTGCTGCGGCTCGACGCCGGATCACATCCGCCACATCCGCGAGCACGTCGAGAAGCATCCGCCGAGGAAGCCCGCGAAGATCGAGCAGCGCATGCGGCTCTCGGGCCTCGAGCCCTTCGTGCACGGGGCGTGAGCAAGAGCACTACTTCATCTCGGCGACGATCCCGCGCGCGATGAGATCGCTGGAGGCGTCGGCGCCGTATCCAAGCTCTTCAAGGATCTCGCGGCCGTGCTCGCTGATCTTCGGCGGGTTGAGACGTGTGCCGAGGCGGCGGCCTCCGAGCTCGATCGGCAACGCGGGTGTCACGGTCTCGGTGCCATCCGGAAGCGTCACCGGCAAGAGCCCGCCGGATTCGTTCAAGTGCGGATCGTCGAACAGCTCATGCGGCTTGGCGATTGGCGCATAGGGTAGGCCCGCGGCAGCAACCTTTGCTTCGAGGTCGTCGCGCTTCCACTGCGCGAATTGCTCGCGGACGTAGGGCAGAAAAACATCGCGATTATTCGCCCGCATGGCGTTGGTCTTCAGCCGCTCGTCCGCCAGGAGGTGAGCGAAGCCAAACTCGTCGCAGAAGATCTTCCATTGCGTTTCGGTCACGACGGCAAGGAAGAGCTGGCCGTCCGCGCAGTCGAACACATTGTAAATTCCCCAGGCGGCCTGGAGACGCTGCGGCATTGGGGCCGCGGGCGTGCCTGTAACGACGTACTGCATCATGTGCTGGCCGACAAGAAACGCGCAGTTCTCATACAGGGCGCTCTGAACGAGCTGCCCTTTGCCGGTGCTATCGCGCTCACGCAGCGCCGCAAGGATGCCGATCGCGGCAAACATGCCGCCCATGACGTCATTGACTGAAGCGCCGGCGCGAAGCGGCTGGCCGAGCGGGCCCGTCATGTAGGCGAGGCCCGCCATCATCTGCACGACCTCATCGAGGGCTGCGCGTTTGTCGTAGGGGCCGGAGAGAAAGCCCTTCAGTGAGCAGTAAACGAGGCGCTCGTGTGATTTCTTCAGTTCCTCATAGCCGAGGCCGAGCGCGTCCATGGCGCCGGGGCGGAAGTTCTCGGTGAGCACGTCGGCGGACGCGATGAGCCTCTTCGCGATCTCCATGCCTTCAGGCGTCTTCATGTCGAGGGCAAGCGAGCGTTTGTTGCGGTTGTAGGTCGCGAAGAAGCCCGCGCCCGAGCCGACCATGCGCCGCGTGTTGTCGCCATTGGGGGCGGGCTCGACCTTGATCACGTCCGCGCCGAGATCACCGAGAATGAGGCCGCAGGTCGGGCCCATGATGACGTGGCAGAACTCGACCACGCGGACACCGGCGAGCGGCAAATCATTGGCGGGCATGGCAGCGATCATCTCCCTGGCGGGCGGGGCTGTCATGCAGCGCCTCGCGTTTCTTGACACCTACAGCAGGGGGCCATTTGATGCCCGCTGAACTCAGAGAATATAGAGCACGACGCGGCTTGGCCCGCCAAGTCTCCTGCGGAGACGGTGGGCGCATGGCGCGCATGTGGTGCCAGGGGAGATGCGGAGGATGATGAACTTGTTTGCGCCGCCCGCGGTGATCCGGGCCGAGATCTTCTCGCGCATGCCCGATGAGCTGCGCCGCCCCAAGCGCACGCAATGGGGCGACTTCAACAAGGCAGGTCAGCCGGTCGACTGCTTCCTCGAGGGGCCGAGCTTCGACGCGGATGGGCATCTCGTCGTCACCGACATTCCGCACGGGCGCATCTTCAAGGTCTCGTCGTCGGGGGCCTGGACGCAGGTGACGGAGTACGACGGCTGGCCGAACGGCCTCAAGTTCCACGCCGACGGCCGCGCCTTCATCACGGACTACAAGCGCGGGATCATGACGCTCGACATGGCGAGCGGAAAGGTGACGCCGCTCATCGAGACGATCCGCTCCGAGAGCTTCAAGGGCGTCAACGACCTGCACTTCGCGGCGAACGGCGATCTCTACTTCACCGACCAGGGCCAGACCGGGCTGCATGATCCGACGGGTCGCGTCTATCGCTACACCGCAGCAGGGCAGCTCACCTGCCTCGTGAACACGATCCCGAGCCCGAACGGCATCGTGCTCGATCTGCATGAACGCGTCGTCTACGTCGCCGTCACGCGCGGCAATGCCGTGTGGCGCATCCCGCTGATGATCGATGGCGGCGTGTCGAAGGTCGGCTTGGCGATCCAGCTTTCCGGCGGCCTCGGCGGACCGGACGGCATGGCGCTCGATGCGGAAGGCGGGCTCGTGGTCGCGCATATCGGGCTCGGCGTTTGGCGCTTTGACCGGCTCGGCCGGCCGACGCACTTCATCGAGCCGCCCGTTGGCCAGTTCGTCACGAACATCGCCTTCAGGGGCAAGCAGCTCTACATGACCGAATCCGAGACCGGCCACATCCTCGTGGCCGACATGCCATTTGCCGGCAAGCCGATGTTCGGCCCGGTTTCACGGAGCTGAAAGCCATGATGCGATCCAAGTTGTTCGTGCCGGGAAGCCGGCCGGAGTTCTTCGAGAAGGCCATGCGCTCGGCCGCTGACGCGCTGACCTTCGACCTCGAGGATGGTGTGGCGCCGGCGCAGAAGCCTGCGGCGCGCCGCGCGATCGGCGATTTCCTGCGCGGCGTAGACATTCAGCTTGGGAAGCTGATGATCGTGCGCACGAACGGCGTAACACACCCGGACTTCGCGGAGGATGTCGATGCGGTGGTATCCGCGCGCCTCGACTACATCAGCCTGCCGAAGCTCGAGAACGCGGATGAGGTGCACCGTGCCGTACGCGTGCTCGCGGAGGCGGAAAAGCGCAAAGGCGTGGATCGTGCGATCGGCATCCTCGCGACGGTCGAAAGCCCGAAGGGTCTGAGGCTCGCCTATGAGATCACGAGCGCGGACAAGCGCGTCGCTGCGTTGCAGGTCGGCCTCGCGGATCTCTTCGCGCCGCTGCGCATCGAGCGGCACGCTGCTGCTTTGGGGCCGGTGCGCTTCGCCGTGAAGATGGCGGCGGCCGAGGCGGGCGTGCCGGCATACGACACCGTGTGGACCGACGTGAACGACCGCGCCGGCTACGAGCGCGATGCGCGCGACGCGCTCGCCATGGGTTTTCTCGGCAAGAGCTGTATCCACCCGACCCAGGTCGACATCGCCAATCGCGTGTTCTCGCCCAGCGAGAAGGACATCGCGTGGGCGCAGAAGGTGCTCGCCGCCGGTGAGTTGCCGGAGAATGTCGGCAAGGGCGCCTTCACGGTCGACGGCCAGATGGTCGACGAGCCCTTCTTCCGCGAGGCCCGCGCCACCATCGCCCTTGCGCGGCGGCTGAAGCTCGTTTCATAGAAAGCGCACGCAACGCGTGGGGGCGCATCGACTTGCCGGTCGAACCTTGCGTGTGACTTGCGTTAAATAAACTTCGTTCAGAAGAAAGACGGCTTCGCGTGATTCTGTTTCCGGCGATCGACCTCAAGGACGGCCAGTGCGTCCGCCTCAAGCACGGCGAGATGAGCTCGGCGACCGTCTTCAATGACGATCCCGGCGCGCAGGCGCGGACCTTCGAGCAGCAGGGCTTCAAGTATCTACACATCGTCGATCTGGACGGCGCCTTCGCGGGCAAGCCGGCGAATGCCGCCGCGGTCGAGAGCATCCTCCGGAGCATCAGCATTCCAGCTCAGCTCGGCGGCGGCATCCGCGACATGGCGACGATCGAGGCTTGGCTCGGGAAGGGCATCGCGCGCGTGATCCTCGGCACGGTCGCGGTGCGCAATCCGGCGCTCGTGCGCGAAGCCTGCAAGAAGCACCCGGGCCGTGTCGCTGTCGGCATTGACGCGAAGGGCGGGAAGGTTGCCGTCGAGGGCTGGGCCGAGACGAGCGAGCTGACGGCCATCGAGCTGGCCAAGCGCTTCGAGGACGCGGGCGTCGCCGCGATCATCTACACGGACATCGAGCGCGACGGCGTGCTCAAGGGGCTGAACCTGCCGGGCACGGTGGCGCTCGCGCGCGAGACGTCGATCCCGGTCATCGCATCGGGCGGGCTCGCCTCCATGGCGGACATCGACGCGCTGCTCGCGCCCGAGTGCGCGATCCTCGCCGGCGCCATCTCCGGCCGCGCGCTCTACGACGGGCGCATTGATCCCGCCGCGGCGCTCAAACGACTTGCGGGAAATCCCCTCTCCCCGCGCGCGGGGAGAGGGCCAGGGTGAGGGGCGGCGGCATACGCCGACGTTCGCGATTGTGCCGCCCCTCATCCCGACCTTCTCCCCTTAAGCACGGGGAGAAGGGGAAGAGCGCTGAAAAGACTTGCGGCGGCCCGCTAGAGCCGCCGCTTTACATTGTTATCCGCCGCCTGCCCGAAAGTAAGTCTCCACCGTCGGCGTGGTGCCATGGCGGCGGAGCAATCCCCGCGGCTACCCTGGGGGGCCGCCCATCAGGCGCAGGCGAATGTATTCGAGCTGATCGAAGTTGCCGTACTTGATCTGCAGCACGCCGCTCTCGCCCGAGCCGCGCCGGATCTCGACCTTCAGGCCGAGCATGTCCGCGAGCTCCTTCTCGAAGGCTTTCGTGTCGGCATCCTTGTCGCGCACGCGGCGCGTGGTCTGCACGGCCTCCGTGCCGGCCTGCACGAGCGCCTCGACATCGCGCACATTGAGCTGGCTCTCGATGATGCGCTCGGCCATCGCCTCGGCATCCTCGCGGCCGACGAGCGCGCGGGCATGGCCCGCAGTGAGCTTGCCGTTCTCGACCATCGACTGCACGGACGTCGGCAGCTTGAGCAGGCGCAGCGTGTTCGCAAGATGGCTGCGGCTCTTGCCGATCACCTCGGCAAGACGCTCCTGCGTGTAGGCGTAGCGCTCGATCAGTTCGTGATAGCCGGCGGCTTCTTCGATCGGGTTCAGGTCGGCGCGCTGGACGTTCTCGATGATCGCGAGCTCGAGCACTTCCTGATCGGCAAGATCGCGCACGATGACGGGCACCGTATGCAGCCCCGCGCGCTGCGACGCGCGCCAGCGGCGCTCGCCCGCGACGATCTCATAGCCGTTGCTGCTGCCGGGCTCGGGCCGCACGAGGATCGGCTGCACGAGACCCTTCTCGCGGATCGAATCCGCGAGTTCCGCGAGCTCGTCCTCCTTGAAGGTCTTGCGCGGATTGAGCTTGCCGGCGCGGATCTGCTCGATCGGCACCATGCGCTGCTCGCCTTCGGGCGGAATGCGCGGCTGCGTGACCGGCGCATCGCCGATCAGCGACGCCAATCCCCGACCGAGCCTGCTCTTCTGCAATGGCGCATTCATTCAACTTCCCCCGCTTTCTCGAAAACTCTCATGCCTCGCGCGTACCGAACTAAGCCGCCTTGTATTGGCGCTCGCGCTCGATGATCTCCGTGGCGAGGCGGATGTAGGCTTGGCTGCCCGCGCATTCATAGTCGTAGAGGAGGATCGGCTTGCCGTGCGACGGCGCCTCCGCGACCTTGATGTTTCGCGGGATCATCGTGTCGTAGACCTTGGGTCCGAAGAACTCGCGCACGTTCTCGGCGACCTCGCGCGAGAAGGCCGTGCGCGCATCGTGCATGGTGAGAACCACGCCCTGGATTTCGAGCCCCGGATTGAGGGTCGAACGGATCTGATCGATCGAGTCCTTGAGCTGCGAGATGCCTTCGAGCGCGAAGAACTCGCACTGCACCGGCACCAGCACCGCATTCGCCGCGACGAGCGCATTGAGTGTCAGCAGGTTCAGCGACGGCGGGCAATCGATCAGGATGTAGGTGAAAGGCTGCTCGCCGGCACGCGCGCGCTGATCGGCAATGAGGGCCGTGACGGCATCGCGGAGGCGATAGGGTTTGGCACCATCGTCCATCAGCTCGGATTCGAGGCCGACGAGATCGGCGTTCGCCGAAACGATGGAGAGGCCGGGGACCGCCGTCAGCAGGCGGGCGGCGCTCAGCGAAGCCTGGCCGGTCATCACGTCGTAGGACGTCACGTGCCGGGCCTCGGGCGCGATCCCGACGCCGGTCGAGGCATTGCCCTGCGGATCGAGATCGATGATGAGCACGTTCTCGCCGACAGCGGCGAGCGCCGTGCCGAGATTGATCGCGGTCGTGGTCTTGCCGACCCCGCCCTTCTGGTTGGTGATGGCCAGGATGCGCAGGCCGTGCGTTCCAGAGTATCTGCCAGTCACGGGCCTAGCCCTCCGTTATCGCTCGCGGGTGCCGCACGAGCACGATCCGGGCCTCCTCATCGGTCAGGCTCGGGACCGTCTCGACATCGAACGCCCAGGTGGCGCGCGCTTCCTCGATCTCGGATTCCGCTGCCCGCCCCTTGGGGAAAATCCCAACGGTATCAGCACCAAAGAAGGGCAGGCTCAGGGAGATGAGACGCGCCAGAGGCGCCAACGCACGCGCGCTCACAACATCAACCGCTCCCAGCATACCCTGAGTCGCCGTTTGTTCTATGCGGGCGGTCTGAATCTCCACAGTGATTCCGGTCTGACGGGCGACCTCGGCGAGGAAGGCGCACTTGCGCCGGTCGCTCTCGACGAGCGTAACCTGGGTTCCGGCACCGTGGAGCATGATCGCGACCACAAGGCCGGGGAAGCCGCCGCCGCTGCCGAGATCGAGCCAAGTGCGCGGGCTTGGGGGCGCCAGGGCCACGAGCTGGGCGCTGTCCGCAACGTGGCGGTGCCAGACGTCGGGAAGAGTTGCATTGGCGACGAGATTGATCCGCGGCTGCCACTGAGCCAGCAGCGAGACGTAAATCTTCAGTTGATCGATGGTTTCACGTGAAACATTGAACGCCCGGCAGAAGTCCTCGGGACTTGAAATCGGCTTCGGGAGGGGGCCGGGACGGCTCATCCGACCCGTCGCCCGGAGGGCTTCCGAGCCAATTTGCGAATGTGGGCGAGCAGGAGCAGCAGCGCCGAGGGTGTCATTCCGTCGATCCGTCCGGCATGGGCGAGCGTGGCTGGGCGGTGGCGCTCGAGCTTCTGGACGATCTCGTTCGAGAGACCGCTGATCTCGCCGAAATCCAGCTCAGCAGGGATATGCCGGCTTTCCTCGCGCTGGAGGAGCGCCACGTCCACCTCCTGCCGCGCGACATAGGAGGCATAGCGAGCGTCCACCTCGAGCTGCCCGGCAATTGGTGTGTCGAGACTGCCGAGCTCCGGCCAGATCCCACGGAGGCGCGCCAGATCGATGCCGGGATAGGCGAGCAGCTCGAAGGCCGTGCGGCGGCGGCCGTCCCGGTTGATCTCCAGGCCCTGCGTCGCGGCCTGGTTCGGGCTGAGGCTCAGATTGTCAAGCAGCGCCCGACCGGCCTCCAGCGCGCCACTGCGCGCGGCAAAGGCAGCACGGCGCTCGGGGCCGACGCATCCGAGGTCGATCGCGAGGGGCGTCAGCCGCTGATCGGCATTATCGACGCGCAGACGCAGGCGGAACTCCGCCCGAGATGTGAACATGCGATAGGGCTCCGAGACCCCGCGCGTTACGAGATCGTCGATCATCACCCCTAGATAGGCTTCGGTGCGGGAGATCGTGATCCCGTTGCCGCCGCCAGCCCCACCGCCCGCAAACCGCGCGGCGTTGAGGCCGGCCAGCAGGCCCTGGGCGGCAGCCTCCTCGTAGCCGGTGGTGCCGTTGATCTGGCCGGCGAGAAAGAGCCCGGGCAGACGCTTTACCGCCAGCGTTGGCCAAAGCTCGCGCGGATCCACGTAGTCGTATTCGATGGCGTAGCCCGGTCGCCGGATCTCGACCTTTTCCAGGCCTGGGATCGTGCGCAGGAAGGCGTCCTGGATCTCGGCCGGCAGCGAGGTCGAGACGCCATTCGGATAGACCGTATCGTCGTCCAGGCCCTCGGGCTCGAGGAAGATCTGGTGCGCGGCGCGATCGGCGAAGCGGACCACCTTGTCCTCGATCGAGGGGCAGTAGCGCGGGCCGACGCTCTGGATAGCGCCCGAGTACATGGGGGCGCGAGAGAGGTTCGCGCGGATGATCTCGTGCGTGCGCTCGGTCGTCGTGGTGATGCCGCAGGAGATCTGCGGCCGCGTGATCCGCGTCGTCAGGAAGGAGAAGGGTACGGGATCATCGTCGCCCGGCTGCATGTCGAGGCTTGCCCAGTCGATGGACGGGCCGGCCAACCGGGCGGGCGTGCCGGTCTTCAGGCGGCCCATGCGGAGGTTGAGGGCAGCAAACCGCTCGGCGAGCTTGACCGCAGGCGCGGCGCCGAAGCGGCCGGCCGGGATGCGTGTCTCGCCTATGTGGATGAGGCCGCGCAGGAACGTGCCCGTCGTCACGACGACGGCGCCGGTGCGGAAGATGCGTCCGTCCGCAAGAACCACGCCCGCGACATGGCCGTTCGATACGATGAGGTCGTCCACGCCGCCTTCGACGACCGTCAGGCCCTCCGTCGCGGCGATCGCGGCCTGCATGGCCTGGCGGTAGAGCTTTCTATCGGCCTGGGCCCGCGGGCCTTGCACGGCGGGACCCTTGGAGCGGTTCAGCAGGCGGAACTGGATGCCGGCCTGATCGGCGACGCGGCCCATGAGGCCGTCCATCGCATCGACCTCGCGGACGAGGTGGCCCTTGCCGAGCCCGCCAATGGCCGGGTTGCAGGACATCTCGCCGATGGTCGCGGCGCTGTGCGTGGCGAGGGCTGTTCGCGCGCCCATGCGCGCCGCCGCAGCCGCGGCCTCGACGCCCGCGTGGCCACCGCCAACGACGATCACATCGTAGGTCGCCTCGGTCATGATCCGTGCTGCTCAGGGCGCTTGATTTGCTGTGAGCCCAGAGCCATAGGGCAAACCGCGCCGGCGGTCAAAAGGGTGGCGGCCTTATCCCTGGACTGAACGCGTGGCGAGGCGCTGCTGAAGGCGGATCAGGTAGCCATCGGGGTCCTGAACGACGAACTGGCGCACGCCGATCTCGGCGTCGTCGCGGCGATACCAGCGCTCTTCCAGCGGCAGGAACATGGGGAGGCCGGCTGCGAGGACCTTGGCATGGAGAGCCTCCACATCCTCGACGCGGACCTGGAGGTTCATGCCACGACCATACGGGCGCTCTAGCGGCGCGCGCGGCCAGAGCCGGTCCTGCGCGTGAGGCTGCTCGAGCATGAGCTCCGCGCCGCCCCGATCGAGATAGGCGAAGCGGTCCTCTGGGCGGTCATAGAGAATGCGGAAGCCGAGCAGGCCGACGTAAAAGGCTAGGCTTTTGTCGAGGTCGCTGCAGATCAACTCGGGCACGATCAGCGGGCGCATGGCCTATCTCGCCTTTCGGAAATGCCAGCAGACGCCAGCCGGATCGATGATGTGGACCTCGCGGCCCCAGGGATAGTCGGTCGGCGGCTTGGTGCGTACGCCGGCGTATTTGGCGGGAAGGCCCAGGGCGTCGATCTCCGCCCAATAGGCATCCAGATCGTCGACCTCGACGACGTGCATCTGGTTTTCCTGCCAGACGGGGATGTGGATGTTCTGGAGCATGAAGTACGCGCCGCCAAAGCGCAGCCCGGCAATGTCGCCATTCCGCCAGGCCGTCTCGAACCCGAGGTCGGCGAAGAAGGCGATCGCAACGTCGAAGTCCGGTCCCGAGGGGACGAACGGGATGAGGGCCGTTGCTCGGGTCTTCATAATTGGCCTCTGAGACAGGCCCGGGCGAACGTTTCACGTGAAACAATCGTTACCGGGCGCCCCGAATTCTCACTTTCCGATACAGAAGCGGGCAAAGACCTGATCGAGGACATCCTCCGGGTCGATCCGGCCGACAATGCGGCCGAGGGCATCCGCCGCGATGCGGAGTTGCTCGGCGGCGAGCTCCGGGCCGTGCGTGCTGGACGAGCTGACCGCCTTCAGTGCATCGAGACACGCTTCGATCTGCTGGCGGTGGCGGAGCTGCGTGATCACCGGCGTGTCGTTGGCGCCGTCCGTGGCCTCGTGCACGATCCGTCCGAGCTTTCCGACCAGCTCCGAGATGCCTGTGCCCGTGCGGGCTGAGATCGCGTGATCCGAAGGTGTATCGCGGCGCGCGCTCGCTGCATCGATCTTGTTGAGGACGCGCAGTACCCGTCGCCCGCGGCCTCCGAGATCCGTTGGGACGTCCGGCAGGGGCGCCGTTGCGTCGATGATCCAGAGGACGAGATCCGCCTCTTCCGCGCGATTGAGGGCGCGACGGATGCCTTCCTGCTCGACGGCGCCCGCGGCTTCGCGCAGCCCCGCCGTATCCGCGACGATGGCCATGTAACCATCGAGATCGAGGCGCACCTCCAGCACATCGCGGGTCGTGCCAGGCTCTTCGGACACGATCGCGACGTCCCGGCGCGCGAGCGCATTCATCAGGCTCGATTTGCCGACGTTCGGTGGCCCCGCGAGCACGATGCGAAAACCCTCGCGGACGATCTCGCCGCGTCGCCCGTCCTCCAGGTGATTGCTGATCTCTGCAAAGAGCCGCGCCGCTTCCGCCAGTGCCTGCTTCTCCGCGCTTTCCGAGACATCCGCCTCATCGGAGAAATCGATGGCGGACTCCATCAGCGCACGCGCGCCGATGAGTTCTTGTCGCCATCGCTCGTAGAGCTGAGATAGCGCCCCCGAGGCCTGATGGAGCGCCTGGCGCCGCTGTGCATCCGTGTCGGCGTCGATGAGATCGATGATGCCTTCGGCCACCGTGAGATCGAGCTTGCCGTTTTCGAAGGCGCGGCGCGCGAACTCGCCCGCAGTCGCCGGCCGACATCCAGGAACGGCGGAGAGCGCAGCAAAGGCGCCGGCAAGGACCGCGCGGCCGCCGTGCAGATGAAGCTCGCACATGTCCTCGCCGGTCTCGGTGTTCGGACCGGCGAACCAGAGCACGAGCGCGTGGTCGAATTCCTCACCCGTGTCGGGATGGCGAAGCTTTCGGAAGGCGGCGAAGCGCGGCTTGGGGCGCGGCGCCGCGATACGGTCGAGGGCGATGCCTGCTGCAGGCCCCGAGACGCGGACAACGGCGAGTGCCGTGCGACCCGCGCCGCTCGAGAGCGCAAAGATCGTATCCTGCGTCGCGCTCTCGGATGTGGTCGTCATGCGAGCACCAGATTTGACCAGCCGCGCGGCTAGCGCTTGGCCTCCGCGATCAGCTCGGCGAGGCCGCGACGCTGATTGCCCGAAGCATCGAAGTTCGCGGGATCGAGCCACGTTTCGTAGGCGCGCTTGAGCGCGGGCCACTCCTTGTCGATGATCGAGAACCACGCGGTGTCGCGATTGCGGCCCTTGTAGACCACGGCCTGGCGGAATGTGCCCTCGTAGATGTAGCCGTAGCGCTCGGCAGCCTTGCGCGAGGGATGATTGAGGCTGTCGCATTTCCATTCGTAGCGGCGATAGCCGAGCTCGTCGAAGACGCGCTTCATCATGAGGTACATCGCTTCGGTCGCGATCGCCGTGCGCTTGAGGCGCTCCGAGTAGTTGATGTTGCCGACCTCGATCACGCCCATGTTCACATCGATGCGCATGAAGCTCGCGATGCCGACGGCGCGGCCGCTCGCACGCTCGATGATCGTGTGGCAGAGCGGGTCCGTCAGCTTCGATTGCGCATCGAGATAGGCGCGCAGGGCCTCCTTGCTCGCCGGCAGGTCCACGAAAAGATACGTCCAGCTCCGCCCGCTCGGGTCGGCAGAGAATGCCTCCCAGAGATCGTCGATGTGTGCGGCAGGATCGAGAATGACGACATCGCAGCGCGTGCCCTTCATGGGCGTGCGCGGCGGCTGCGCGCGCGGCGTCCAGCCCGGCACGGCGGTGCCGATCGGTTGACCGTGGGTATTCATGCCCGGCGAGGGGTTCTCGTGGAGGATGGTCTGCATGGGATGCTGCCTGTGCGGGATGATGCGGCTCAGCTGCGGTTCTTGCGCTCGCGGATCTCGGCGAACACCTCCCAGTCCTTCTTGTCCTTCATGCCGAGACGCTCGCGGATGGCCGGCACGTGCGGTCGCAGGAAGGGGTTCGTCTCGAGCTCGATGTCGACACGTGTCGGCTGCGTCAGCGCATTGCGCGCACGCATGGCCGTCACTTGCGCGGCGCGCTCGACGAGCTTCTGATTGTCGGGCTCGATCGAGAGCGCGAACTTCGCATTGGCGACCGTGTACTCGTGGCCGCAATAGAGCTCGGTGTCCTTGGGCAGGCGCGCGATCTTCTGCAGCGAGTTCCACATCATCTGCGGATCGCCTTCGATGATGCGGCCGCAGCCCATGACGAAAAGCGTGTCGCCGACGAAGGCCATCTTCTGGTCGGGCATCACGAGGCTGATGTGGCCTGCGGTGTGCCCTGGGGTGTCGATGACATCGATCTGATGGCCGGCGAGCTTGAACGTATCGCCCTCGTCAACGAGCTGGTCGAGACCCTGGATCTTGGAGGCTTCGGCCTTCGGGCCGATGACCTTGCAGCCCGTCTCGGATTTCAGCGGCGCGATGCCCTCGGTGTGATCGCCATGATGGTGCGTGACGAGGATGTGCGTCAGGCGCCAGCCCTTGTTGGCGAGCTCGCGGCGGATGGCAGCCGCATCAGGTGCGTCGATGCTCGCGGTCGTTCCGGTTTCGGGGTCGTGCAGCAGCACGGCGAAGTTGTCGCTGCGGCAGATGAACTGGTGTACGTCGAGGCGGCTCATGTCGACCTCCCGTTGGAATTCTGCGGGGACATAGTCTGCGCAGCAGCGCTGGCTGCGCACATGGATTTGCAGTATCGCAGTCTGCCCCCATTGCCAATGGCGCGTCGCCGGCGCAGCGGGGCAACGCGCGCAGGGGTGCCATCGAATGGCTGAAGATGCACGAACGAGGATCGTCGTCTGCGCCGATGACTATGCCCTGACGCCGGGCGTCAGCCGCGGGATCCGTGAGCTCATCGGCGCGGGCCGCATCTCGGCGACGAGCGTCATGACCGTGTGTCCGTACTGGCCTGAAGAAGGACCGGCCCTCGCAGCCGTGGCGGGAGACGCGGATATTGGTTTGCATCTCACGCTGACCGATCAGGCGCCGCTCGGCGCGATGCCGGAGTTCGCGCCGTCCGGTCGCCTGCCGCCGATCGGGAAAGTCGTGCGGGCGGGTCTGCTCGGCCGCTTGCCGACTGCAGAGATCGAGGCCGAGATCGAGCGGCAGCTCGAGGCCTTCGTCGCCATTTGGAAGCGCCCGCCCGCCCATGTCGATGGTCATCACCACGTGCATCAGTTGCCGGGTGTGCGCGGCGCGTTGCTGAGCGTGCTGTCCCGGCGGGGCGGGCCGCGGCCCTACTTGCGCTCATGTCATGAGCCGCTGAGCCGCGCGTTGGCGCGCGGTGTAGCCTGGAAGAAGGCGCTCGTGATCTCGGCGCTCGGGGCAGGCTTTGCGCGAACGGCCGCTGCCGAGGGGTTCGCCATGAACAACGGCTTCAGCGGCGCCTACGATCTCGGAGGTGGCGGGCAGCCTCTCGCGGATTTGTTCGCCCGCTTCGTTGCGCACCTCGGGCCGCGGCCGCTCATGATGTGCCACCCTGGGTACTCTGATACAACTTTGACGGGCCTCGATTCCATGACCACGCAGCGCGACGCGGAGCTGGCGTTTCTGGCCAGCGACGAGTGGTCGAAGGTGCTTGCTGCTGCCGGCTGCGTGGTCGCGCCGTTCAAAGCGATTTAGGTGCCCGGCCGGCTTTCAGTTGGCACGCGCCGTGCTTATGGTCGGAGGAGAGCAAATTCCGCCAATTCCTTGCGGCGCCTAGTTCAAAAGCATCACGGTTGTTTACCATTTTTTACTTGACGTGATGATAAAGTGTCGCACATTATCCACAATGTTCTGTGAAGGTGCAGGCCTCTGCAGGACATCGAGGGTCGGCCCTGGATCGCGTTGTGGTCCGGTGGTGGTCAAGCGAGGTCGGCGACATGAGTATCGAACGACTGCATCGCGCTGCATTGGCTGCCGGGTTCGCTATGGCGGCCCCGGATGACGACCCAGGTGTGGATCGCGATCCCATCGCACGGCGCGCAGATGTGCCGGCCTCGGGCAATCTTCCTGCCGTGATCTCCCAGACTGACCGCCTCGACATCCGCCGCATCGAGTTGCTGGCTCCCGTGCTGGCTTTCGGTGCACGGCTGCGCGGACGGCTGCCCACTCTGGGCGGTGGCGCTACGGCCTGAGCGCGAAGCGCTCCAATCAAATCCAAACTGCCTGTTTTAATTTTGGGCCGATGCGGAAGCGCGTTTGGCCCAATCTCCGCGCATTCGAAACGCGGCTCCAAATGCAACAAAGCCGCACTGAGCGCCCGGAGGCAAACAATGCGGCTTCGATGCTGTCCGAATACCGGGATGGTCCGTTAAACGGAAACCCCGGAATAGGGTCAGTTAGCGGACCTGCTGCGTAACAGGCGCAACATCGCCCGCGCCGAGCTTGTAGGACTCGTGGGCCACTTCCTTGCGGCACGCGCCAAGAGCAACGGCCGCGATAACCGTGGCAAGAACGATAGCACTCTTCATAGTCAGTCTCCCCTAGAAAACCCCGTGATGGGATCAACTCTCAACGCAGACCCTGCTCCGTCACCGGCGCATTGGCGCCACGCTCATTGGCGCATACGACACTAGGGTGCGCGCATGTCCCAATGGCCACGACCGCAATTGGAATCCCCCCCAGGCGTCACGAATGACGGCACTGTTACGGCCCAATCTTTGGACGCGGCAGTCGCCCTATTCTGGGTACTTATGAGCGGTGTTCAGATCAAGATACGGCGAAGCATCTGTGGATGTTTTGTGCCGTCAGAGATGCGAAAATGACACTGGAAAGGGGTTCAGCGAGCATGAGTTGGCGAAATGCAGGCTATTTGAACGGCGAAAACGATCCGAATACGGTTTTGGAGGGCTCTCAGCGGAGCAGCGGCGACCATGCCGGGTCGGAAGCGAAGGACGGTGTGCGAATCACTCGCTCGTTCCGACCGGTGAGATCGATGGAGTAGATCCGCGCGCCTCCGTTGGCTCCTTGCTGCTCCCGGAAGAACATCAGGAAGCGGCCGTTGGGGGCCCAGGTCGGCCCTTCGTTGTGATAGCCGTCGGTGAGCACGCGCTCGCCTGAGCCGTCCGTGCGCATGACGCCGATCAGGAAGCGCCCCGAGAGCTGCTTCGTGAACGCGATGTAGTCGCCGCGCGGCGACCAGACCGGGGTCGAGTAACGTCCTTCGCCAAGGCTGATGCGACGCGGCGCACTCCCGTCCGATCCCATGACGTACAGCGCCTGGTGGCCCTCGCGGTCGGACTCGAACACGACTTGGCGACCATCGGGCGCGTAGCAAGGTCCCGTATCGATCGCGCGCCCTTGCGTGAGCCGCCGGATCTGACGGTTGCGCAGGTCCATCTCGAGGATGGAGCTGTCGCCCTCCTGCTGGAGGCTCATGATGATGCGCTGCCCATCGGGCGAGAAGCGCGGCGCGAAGGTCATGCCGGGGAAATCGCCGACGACGCTGCGCTGGCCGGTCTCGATGTTGAGCATCACGACGCGCGGCTGCGAGCCCGCGCCGTAGGACATGTACGTGATTTCCTGCGTCGAAGGGCTGAAGCGCGGCGTCAGCACGAGCTCGCCGCCCTGGCTCAACATGCGGACGTTGAAGCCGTCCTGGTCCATGATGGCGAGCCGCTTGACGCGCTTCTGCTTCGGTCCCGTCTCGTCGATGAAGACGATGCGCGAGTCGAAGTAGCCCTTCTCGAGCGTCAGCTTCTCCCAGACCTGATCCGCAATGATGTGGCCGACGCGGCGCCAGTTCGCCGCCGCGGTCGTAAACTGCTGGCCGGTCACCTGCTTGCCGAGCACGACATCCCAGAGCCGGAACTCGGCCCTGACGCGCCCGTCCGGCATCTGAGAAACGCGCCCGACGACCAGCGCCTCGGCGCCGATGCTGCGCCAGTCGGCGAAACGCGGCGCGGCGTTCAGGTCGTTGATCCGCTCGATGAAGCCCTGCGGATCGAGGGGCTGGAAGAGGCCGGAGCTTTCGAGGTCCGCCGTGACGACGCCTGACACATCGGCGGCAAATCGCGGATCCTCGCCGAGGAAGGGCGGAATGGCGATCGGTCGCGGGCGCAGGTTGGCCTGGTCGATGTCCACCTGCAGCGGTCCGCGCGACGGCGGCTGCTGCGCGAACGCCGGCAGCATAGGTGCCAGCGCCGGCGCGAGTGCCGCAGCGCTACCCAACTGAAGGGCCGTCCGCCGCGTCAGCGTGCGCTTCATCGTCGTGCCAGACATTATTTCGCCCGTCCCCGGAAGATCCCTTGGAGGCTGTGCGACGCCAAGGTGTCGAAAGTTTGAAGCCCGCGGTCGGACGTTTGGTCTCGGCGGCGCCGGCTCAACCGAGCGTGACGCCGCACTTTGCGGCCCACCCGAGCCCTTCGACCGTGCCCCTGCGCGGCTTGTACTCGCAGCCGACATAACCCGAGAAGCCCGTCGCGTCGATCTCCCGGAAAAGGAAAGCGTAGTTCATTTCCCCATCATCCGGCTCGCCGCGGTCCGGCGGGCTCGCGATCTGGTAGTGGCGGGCGAGGTGGCCGAACTCGCGGATGGCCATCGCCGTGTCGCCTTCCTGGATCTGGCGGTGATAGAGGTCAAACTGAAGGCCGAGGTTCGGCTCGCCCACTTCGTAGATGACCGCGCGCGCTTCACCCGTCGTGTTCAGGAAGAAGCCCGGAATGTCGCGCGTGTTGATCGGCTCGATGATCACGTCGACATCGTCCTTCGCCGCGAGCCGCGCAGCGCGCTTCAGGTTGGCGACGTATGTGCGCCGCTCGGCGCCGTGATGGCGCAGTCCCGGCATGGCATGAATGCGCCGGCATCCCGTTGCCTCGGCATAGCGCAGCGCCATCGCCACGGCCTGCTCGAACTCGGCCTCGCGGCCGGGAATGGCGGCAAGACCGCGCTCGCCCTTGGTCCAGTCGCCCGGCGGCAGATTGAAGAGCGCCTGAGTGAGGCCGTTGGCTTTCAGCCGCGCGGCGATCTCCTCGGGCTGGTTCTCGTAGGGAAAGAGGAACTCGACGGCGCGGAAGCCCGCCTTGGCCGCAGCCTCGAAGCGGTCGAGAAACGGCACTTCCAGGAACATGAACGAGAGATTGGCGGCGAAGCGCGGCATGGTCCGATTCCTCCCGAGCGCGTCATTTCGTTGCCGGCGAGCATTGCAGAGGCGCGGACGGTTGTCAGCAATCCCGGCGCCCGCTCAGCGCTTCGCCCCCTCGCCGAGCGTCATGATGAAGGCGGCAAGCGCATACATCTCGTCCTGGCTCAGATGATGGTTCGGCATCATCGGCGGGATGCTCCGCAGCCAGGCGACGATGCCCTCGGACGTCTGGTTGCGTCGCCGCGCCACGGCGGCAAAGCCGGGGATCTCATTGGCTGCCCGCTTCTCGCCCTGTCCCGCCACCATATGGCAGCGCGCGCAGAGGCGCTCCGCAAGGGCGCGCCCCTTCGCGATGTCATCGTTGGCCGAGGCCGACCCGGCGCCAAACCACAGGGCAACCATTGTCGCACCGAGCAACCCCACCCCTCGCCCCGCGTTCATCCATCAATCCTTAATGTTGCCCCCGGTCTCATGGCGCCGAGAATGGCCGCCTGGGCTCACCGTGCGCAAGGGCTACCGGCGCCGCACAACGCCCGACTTGCGCCGAGACGTCTCCAGGGATATGCCGAAGCACTGTTCGGCCACGGACTAGCGGAGCAGAGCCCATTGACGCAACGACCAGACGAACGCGAGGTCCGCGAGATGCTGGCGGTGCTTCGCGCGGAGCATCGCGACCTCGACGAGCAGATCGTGCGCCTCGAGGCGGAGCATTCGAACGACCAGGTCACGATCAAACGGCTCAAGAAGCAGAAGCTCCTGCTGAAGGACCGGATTACCGCCCTCGAGGACCAGATCACCCCTGACATCATCGCCTGACCCCTCGGGGCGGGCCGATCGTCCACAACCATGCCGAGCGGGGGCGCTTGCGGCGGCGGGGGTGGATCAATAGTTTCTCTTTTTTGCCAACGAGAGCGAAAGAGGCGGGAAATGGCCGGGGCGGCGGCAGACGTGGCGATCATCATGGGCAGCCGATCGGACTGGCCGACCATGAAACGCGCCGCCGAGGTTCTGGACGAGCTGGGCGTCAGCTACGAGGCCAAGGTCATTTCGGCCCACCGCACGCCCAAGCGCCTCTATGACTTCGCGCACAAGGCGCGCGAGGCCGGCTTCAAGGTCATCATCGCGGGCGCGGGCGGCGCCGCGCACCTCCCCGGCATGACGGCCTCGATGACGCCGCTCCCCGTTCTCGGCGTGCCCATCAAGACGAGCGCGCTCTCCGGTCAGGACAGCCTGCTCTCGATCGTGCAGATGCCGGCGGGCATTCCGGTGGGCACGCTCGCGATCGGCGAGCCCGGTGCCGCGAACGCCGGCATCCTCGCCGCCCAGATCCTCGCCATCTCCGATGCCGCGCTTGCCGCGCGTCTCGACGCCTGGCGCGCCCGCCAGACGGCGAGCATTCCCGAGGCGCCGGAAGGACCATGACGGCAGCAGCGCCGCTCGCCCCGCACAGCGTGATCGGCATTCTTGGCGGCGGCCAGCTCGCCAAGATGCTCGTGCAGGCCGCAGCCGAGCTCGGCTTCCGCTCGGCCGTCTACTCCGATGACTGGGGGCCGGCGCTGGACATCGCGGCGAGCCATCTCATCGGGCCCTACGACAATCTCGCGCGTCTCGACGAGTTCGCGCGCGCCGTCGATGTCGTGACCTACGAGTTCGAGAACGTGCCGGTGATCGCGGCCGAGCATCTCGCGCGTCGCGTACCTGTGCGGCCGGGGCCGCAGGCGCTCCGTGTCGCGCAGGATCGCAGCACCGAGAAGGCCTTCATCTCCGATCTCGGCATTCCTGTCGCGCCGTTCGCCGCGATCCGCGACGCGGGCGATCTCGCCGCAGCGTCGAAGACGATGGCGGACTGGAAGGTGCCGGGCATCCTGAAAACGTCGCGGCTCGGCTACGACGGCAAAGGTCAGGCGGGCGTAGCTGGTCCCGACGACCTCGCAGCCGCCTTCGCCTCCCTCGGCAGCGTGCCGGCGGTGCTGGAGCGCCGGATCGATTTCGCTTTCGAGATATCGGTGCTTGCCGTGCGCGCGCTCGACGGCAGCCTCGCCTGCTACGATGCCCCCCGCAACACGCACGAGGGCGGCATCCTGCGCCGTTCGCTCGTGCCGTCAGGTGTGCCCGCGGTTATCGAGGCTCAGGCGTGCAACGTCGCGGGACATATCGCGACGGCGCTCGACTATGTCGGCGTGCTCGGCGTCGAGATGTTCTATCTCGGGGAGCAGTCCGCGACGCCGCTGCTCGTCAACGAGATCGCGCCGCGCGTGCACAACTCCGGCCACTGGACCATGGATGCCTGCGCGGTGTCGCAGTTCGAGAACCACATCCGCGCCATCACCGGTTGGCCGCTCGGCTCGACGGCGCGGCACAGCGACGCCGAGATGCGCAATCTGATCGGTCATGACGCCGATGACTGGCCCGCGCTCGCGGCCGATCGTGACCTCTGTTTGCATCTCTACGGCAAGCGCGAGGCGCGGCCGGGCCGCAAGATGGGGCACGTAACGCGGCTCGCACCGCGCTCGGCTTGAGCGCGTCACACCTGCGTGCCACGCAATCCTCACTCGATGGTCATGCTATAGTCGCATGAGGCGCGAAGGTTGGCCGTCCGGACAAATGGTCCGGCGCTCATGTGTCGGCCATCTCCGGCATCCGAGGACGCGGCGTCGTGCGCCGCTCTAACGACAGGGAAGGAATCCACATGATGAACAGAACCGCGCTTTTGATCGCGGCTGTCGTGCTGGCCCTGGCTCTGGCCTGGTACGCGGTGCCGCTCCCCGAGGAGCAAACGCCGATAACGCCGCCCGCCGCGACGGCGCCGACAGTCCAGCCGGTTGCGCCGCCTGGTGCGCAGCCGGCTCCGCCCGCGGCCACGGAAGCTGCGCCGCCGACGGAGACCCCGAAGCAGTAGGGGTCGAGATTGCAGCGGCTGCTCGAAGCGCCGGTCAGAATGCTTCGAGCAGCCGGCCGAATCCAGCCTTCTGATCGCGAATGCCGTTTGCACGGAGCGCGTGCCAGTAGGTGGCGGTATTGATCGCGATCACCGGCTTGCCGAGCCAGAGCTCCGCAGCGGCCGCCAAGCGGACCATCGAGAGGTTCGTGCCGACCTGGATGATCGCATCGACGTCGTCGCCGTCGAGCGCGCGGATAGCCTCGCGGCACTCGGCTGTGCTCACCTCCGCGATGCCCGTCCACGATTTGCACTGAAGCGCGGTGTCGCGGACGACGGTCAGGCCGACATCCTCGAAGTAGCGCTTCACCTCGGCATTCATGACCGGCCAATAGGGCGTCAGCACCGCGATCCGCCTGATGCCGCCGATGGCTTCGATTGCGGCCGAGGTCGCTTGGCTACCTGTCGTGACCTTGAGGCCGGTCTCCTCGACGATCCTCTTCGAGAACGCCTCTGCGCCCTTCGCACCGCCGAAGAACGATAGGGCCGAAATCCCCATGACGAGATAATCGGGCTCGCACGTCATCACGCTGCGGATGGCGTCCATGACATTGCTGCCGATGGTGTCGATGCCGGCACGGAAGGAGTCGTTGCTCAGCGCCTTCACGTTCGGCGTGAAAATGCGACTGTAGTGGTTCGTGACGCCCAGGGGGCGCATGTCGTCGAAGTCGGGCTGGACGATCGTGTTGGTCGAGGGGGCCATGACCCCGAGCTTGCAACGCCATCCGAGAGCATCAGGCATGGTTCGCATCCAATCTTGCGCGGTGGATGCCGGTATCTTGCCGCGCGGCCGACGGACCGTCCACCTCGGCCGGAGCGGGCGGCGTGTACGCTCTTCCGCTAGGCTGAAATCTGTGCTGCCTATGCGGCAAGAAAATCTGCGAGGGAGGCACTGCCGTGGCGGTCGTCATAGTCGGCGCGGGGATCGGCGGCCTGACGCTGGCGCTCAGCCTGCATCAGGTCGGAATCGCGGCGCGCCTCTACGAGAGCGTCGACAAGCTCGAGCCGCTCGGTGTCGGCATCAACCTGCTTCCGCACGCCGTCCGCGAGCTCACCGAGCTCGGGCTCGCCGATGAGATCGCCGAAACGGCCATCCCGACCTCGACGCTCTCTTATGTCTCGAAGCGCGGGCAATCCATCTGGTCGGAGCCGCGCGGGCAGGCTGCCGGCTACAACTGGCCGCAGTTCTCGATCCACCGTGGCGAGCTGCAGATGATCCTCTATCGTGCGGTGCTCGATCGCCTCGGGCCCGATGCCGTGCGAACGGGACATCACTTCTCCTCCTTCGAGCAGACCGCCACGGGCATCAGGGCCGAGTTCATCGACCGGCGCAGCGGCGCGCCGCGCGAGGCGGCGGAAGGCGCGGTGCTGGTCGGCTGCGACGGCATTCACTCGACGCTTCGAGCGCAGCTCGTGCCGAACGAAGGCCCGCCGAAGTGGAATGGCGCGATCCTCTGGCGCGGCGTGACGGAAAGCACGCCCTATCTCGATGGCCGCACCATGATCATGGCCGGGCACGAGCGGCAGAAGTTCGTGTGCTATCCCATTTCGCGCCGTGCGCTGGACGAGGGGCGTGCGCTCGTCAATTGGATCGCGGAGCTGCGCTACGACCCCGATCACGAATGGCGGCGCGAGGACTGGAACCGCGCCGGCCGCCTCGATGAGTTCCTGCCGCACTTCGAGAACTGGCAGTTCGGGTGGCTCGATGTGCCGGGTCTTATTCGCGGGGCGCGCGCGTGCTTCGAGTACCCGATGGTCGACCGCGACCCGCTGCCGAGCTGGGGCAGCGGTCGCGTCACGCTGCTCGGCGATGCCGCACACCCCATGTATCCGATCGGCTCGAATGGTGCGTCGCAGGCCATTCTCGATGTGCGCGTGCTCACGCGCGAAATTCGGGTGCATGGGCTTGGCCCGGCGGCGCTTGCCGCCTATGCGGCCGAGCGCAATCCGGCCACGGCGCGCATTGTGCTCGCCAATCGCGCCAATGGCCCCGAGCAGGTCATGCAGCTCGTCGAGGAGCGCGCGCCCCAAGGCTACGCTCGCATCGAGGACGTGCTGTCGCTCACGGAGCTGGAGAATGCGGCGGCGGGCTACAAGCGGCTCGCCGGCTTCGATCGCGAGACACTCAACAGCCGCCCGCCGATCGTGGCCGCAGGCTGAAATCGGCCACGACATCCGCTCATCCAACTACCTGTTCCGTGCGTTACAGCGGCCAGTCCCTCTTTGCGAGTACGCCTTGTCAGCCAGGCTTGCTGGCGCGGCACAGAACACTCGCACGAGAGAGGATATTGTGATGTCGAAGAATGTGATCAGGCGCGCGCTGCTCGCCGCCATGGCCGTCGCGATCGGTGGCGTAACCCTGCTCGCCTCGGATGAGGCCGAAGCGCGCGGTCGGCGCTTCGAGCAGTGGACCTACGAGAGCGATCGCCCCCTCCGGGGTTACGAAGGCTTTCTGCAGCCCGGCACCTACTGCTCATATCGGCGCTTTCCGGTCCGCGTGTGCAGCTACGACGCGCGAGGTCGCGAAGTCTGCAAGATCAAGGGCTGGAGAATGGAGCAGAGTTGCTCCTGAGGTGCGGGATCGGCGATCGAAAAGGCATGCGCGCCGCACGGATGTGAAACCGTGTAGCGCGCGCTGCCTCGCCTCCGCCTCCCTACAAATCGAACGGCAGATGCGAATGAGGATCGACAGGGCTTCTCATCTCGTGTGACCCGTGCAGATACTGCTCGACCTTGGCTATTGCCGCTTCGTGCGTGCCGACTCCTGCGAGAGAGACGTCGGCTGCGTCGACAGATACCGCGAAAGTTCTACGCCAAAGCCATCGGCGCAAGCTGCTGAGGGTAAGAGACGCCGAGATGAAGTCATGATCGGCGGTGAGCCGCCCCATCTCGTGAAGAAGGCTGGACTGGAGCGCCCGAGCGGGGGCTCCGCCTGCATCGGCGTCGATGCTCATGTGCTCGTCTATGATCATCATCTGAGGCCGCCCTTATTTTGGAGTGAACTGTATGCCTCTTCGTCGCCGTGCTCTAGCGGCGGGCGGATCCAAGAACCGAGAGGTGCGTGGACCCACCCGCCGCTCGCTCTTCCCTAGGGAAGCGCATCCCGAAACTCATCGGCGCTCGGCCGATTCGGCATGGTCTGATTGATCTGGTCCCAGATCTCGTCTGCGAGGGTCTTGGCAGAGCTGGGTGCCGAAAGGGCGACCAGAACGGCGATAGCGATCATCATCTGCTTCAGCATCGTCATGGCTTCCTCCTGTCCGTTGAGCGATGCGATAAGCCCAATGCCACCGCTCGCTCGCCGTACATATGAAGCCGGACCATCAAGCCCTCGTCAGTACGACGTCAAAATAGACATCAGCGGCGCGTGAATTATTCCGCGGAACAGCACTAAAAATTCGGAGGGGGCGACACGCAGAAGGCTGCCATTCAGTGCATTGTTTTCGGGATTGCCCTTGGAATTGCATTGCGATTGGAGCGGCTTGCTTATTAGGGTCGGTGCGGTCGATCGCCGTGATCGCGAATATATCGAGCACGATACCGTGAAGCACGCGGCGACATATGACGCGCTAGCCGCTTGTCATTGTTGAGGGCTTCGGCCCCAAGCGCCGGTGATGTGCGGCTGTCGATCGCCTCGAAAAGAGCGGCCGTCTTAAAAGTTTGAATTAGGCAATCGGTAGTTCTCCTGATTTCTGTCTCGTCGACACTGCAGTGTGCGCGCGCTCGCTCGAAACATGGCCACTCTTAATATTATGCCGCCACCCTTGAGCGGAGAATGCCGCGAAAATTAAGGGCATCTCCGTATTGACCCGCATCAAAACGAAAAGTGGAATTCAGCTCTTATCTGTCGACATGTAAATGGTCCCAAGGAGTGGTCACATGCGTAAAGCACTTGGCAAAGTCGTTCTCGCAGCCGGTATCGCCTTTGCAGCGGCTACGAGTATGGCGAGCGCACAGCAGTCAGGCTTCGATGCGAGGCAGTTCTTCGATCAACTCCAGAAGACGGGCGCCTCGCTGCCGGCGGCGTTCGACGCGCAGAAGTTCTTCGACGATCTGCAGAAGCAGGGCGCGAGCTCGCGTACGTTCAGTCCGCAGCAGTTCTTCGATGAGCTGCAGAAGACGGGCGCGAGATTGCCGGCGGCGTTCGATGCGGAGAAGTTCTTCAACGACCTGCAGAAGACGGGCGCGAAGGTGCCCCCCATGGTCAAGATGAATTGATCAACCGCACTGGATAGTGTCGCAGCAGGGTCCGATCGGGAGAACCGGATAGGACCCTGCTCGCTGTTGGCCTCGGGCAGCGTGCGTCGAGCATGCGAACCACGGGGCCGTGAATGCGCTGCTGGAAAGGGATTGGCTGGATGCAGTGCTTTGCGAAGGCCGGACGGGCCGTGGTTGCATTCCTGATTGCTGCCTCGGGAGCGCTGCCGGCTCTCGCCCAAGACGGCGAACGCGCGATCGGTGAGCAGATCGCCACTCGCGACTGCGCGGGCTGTCATGGTCTCGGGAGCGCCAAGGGCGTGACGGTCGAAGGCGCGCTCGTGCCGAGCTTCAGCGAGATCGCGAACCGCCCGCATCAGACGCGAGAAAGGGTGCAGGCGTTGCTGGCACTGCCGCATCGTCCGATGGAGAGCCCCGCATTGGGGGATCGCGAGCTTCGCCAACTCGCGGAGTACATCATCTCACTGCGGAATTGATCCCGGTGTGATGGCCGAGCTCGAATGACACGAGCAGCGCGCATCCCGCGTCGGCAGGCAGCCTGAAGTTCGCCGCCTGCCCCGCGAGCACGATCAGCCGGTGGGGTCAGTAGTAGTCGCAGGTCCAGCCACCGTAGTAGTCGCTGTACCAGCAGCCAGGCCAGCCGGGATCGGCGTACCAGATCCACACGCCGCCAATGAAGCGGCCGTTCCTGCGCCCATGGTCACCGCCACCGGGACCCGGACGGTGGCTGACAAAGGAGTGGCTACCTCTGGGGCCATTGAAGCCACGGCCGCCCATATGGCCGCCGCCGAAGCTCGGGCCGCCCATATGACCACCGCCGAAGCTCGGGCCACCCATATGGCCTCCGCCACCACCAAATCCACCACCAAATCCACCGCCACCACCATGGCCTCCGCCGCCGCCACCACCGCCGCCGCCGCGCACATACGTCAGATACGCGTCGGCGCCGGGGGACAACTGCTGAACGGGGGAGAAGGCATAAGCAGCAGATGCGCCGGCACACATGAGAGATGCGGCACACAGTATCGACAAGCGACGCAGCATTTGAACTCTCCTTTCTGCGGAGACAGGTCGCGGTCGATGC
The DNA here is from genome assembly GCF_900117415.1 of Hyphomicrobium sp. CS1BSMeth3. Classification (GTDB taxonomy): domain Bacteria; phylum Pseudomonadota; class Alphaproteobacteria; order Rhizobiales; family Hyphomicrobiaceae. The sequence goes on along the minus strand of NZ_FPEI01000005.1, from coordinate 759,262 downwards.
GTGTGATCGTGCAGGAGGCTCTGATGAGCACTGCAGGCCAACGGACTTTGCGCGAAGCCTGCTCCTCTACTGAATCTATGGTGGCTTCGCGTTGCAACTTCCATGCCCGCGTCAGTAGTTTCACGCATCATTGATGGTGTTCGCCGGCTTGTCGCATGTGTCAATGAACGCCGGGTCCCTTGCCGAGCTCGACCGGACGCAAGACGAACGCTGCCGGTATGGCGAACGCCGAGACGATCGCCAGCACCCAGAAGACATCGATGTAGGACTGAAAAACCGCCTGCTGCTCGATCGTGGCGCCGATCCAGTTGATCGCTTGCGATGCCGCATCGGCACTGCTCGAACCCAAGCGCGTAAAGTGTTCCGTGATCTGCTTGAGCGTCTCCTGGTACTGGATACCTGACGGAACGAGGTGCTCGACGAGCCGGCTGTGGTGGAACTGTTCGCGCTGCTGCTGAAGTGTCTGCGTTAGAGCCACCCCGATGCTGCCGCCGAGATTGCGGGCAACATTGAAAAGGCCGGCGGCTTGATTGGTCGACTCCTTGGGCAGCCCTCCATAGGAGGCGGTCGTGAGCGGAATGAACAGGAAGGGCAGGCCCGCAGCCGTGAAAACACGTGCCCATGCCGCGTAAGCGAACGTCATGTTCCCGTCGAACCCGGTCATGTGCCACATCGATAGCGCGACGATCGCGCTGCCGGTCGCAATCAGATACTTCGGTTGGACACTGTCGGTGAGGCGCCCCGCGATGGGCATCAGCAGCATGAGCACGGCGCCGCCGGGGGAGAGCGCCATGCCGGCGAGCGTGGCGGTATAGCCGAACTCCGTCTGCAAGAGCTGCGGTATGAGCTGGGTCGTGCTGATGAGGATCGCGCCGATGAGCAGCATCACCAGGAAGCACGTGCCGAACTGTCGCCGCCCGAGCAATCGCAGATCGACGATAGGGTCTGCACGCGTGAGCTCCCACGGCACGAGCGCAATGAGCGATATGGCCGACACTACGGCGAAGGTGACTATGAAAGGCGATGAGAACCAGTCGCTGCGTTGACCTTCATCGAGCACGACCTCGAGACAACCGAGGCCGAGCGCGACCAGCACGAAGCCGAGGAAATCGATCCTGAGGCCCTTCGCCAATAGCTGCTGGCGCTCGTTTTCGCTGGCGGCCGGCTCGCGCACAAGTGCGCCGACCAGCAGCAGCGAGATGAGGCCCATGGGAACATTGATGAAGAAGATCCAATGCCAGCTCGCCGTGTCGGTGATCCATCCGCCGAGCGTCGGGCCGATGGTGGGGGCGACGACGACCGCCACGCCGTAGAAGGCAAAGGCCTGGCCGCGTTTGTCGGGCGGGAAGACGTCGGCGAGGATGGCCTGCTCGGACGGGGCCATGCCGCCGCCGCCAATGCCTTGCAGAATGCGGAAGAAGATCAGTGAATGCAGGCTCCAGGCGAGGCCGCAGAGCAGCGAGCTCGCCGTGAAGGTTGCCACGCATAGCATGTAGAAGCGCTTGCGGCCGATCACAGTCGCCAGCCACCCGCTGATCGGCAGCACGATGGCGTTCGCGACCAGATAGCTCGTCAGGATCCAGGTGCTCTCGTCGTAGGATGCGGCCACGCTACCCGCGATGTGGCGGAGCGCGACGTTCGCGATCGAGATATCGAGCACTTCCATGAACGTCGCGATCGACACCACGAAGGCAATGAGCCAGGGAGTCCGGGTGCCGTCGAGACCGATGCCCGCCGCGTCCGTCCTCTCTGTCGCAACGGCGCTCATCGCACCTTGACGCTCGGGACGACCGACATCCCGGGGCCGAGCACCACGTCTTGCGGGATATGGTCGAACACGATCTTGACCGGCACGCGCTGCACGACTTTGACGTAGTTGCCGGTTGCGTTCTCGGGCGGCAGCAGGCTGAAAGCCGTTCCGGACCCCGACTGAATGCTGTCGACATGACCTCGGAACGCGCGTCCGGGATAGGCATCCACATCGATGTCGACAGGTTGGCCCGGACGCATGTCGGCGATCTGGGTCTCCTTGAAGTTGGCTGTGACCCACACATCGTCAGGAACGAACATCATCAGGCTCTGGCCGGCCTGCACATAGGCGCCCTTCGCCGCGGAAAGATGGGCCACATGCCCTCCCTGGCCTGCCGTGACCGTCGTGTAGGAAAGATTGAGCTTGGCCTGGTCGAGCTGCGTTTGAGCTGCGCGCAGGTTGGCGCGTGCGCTCGTCTCTTGTGCCTCGAGCGCGACGACCTGCTTGCCGGCAGCGTCGACGGCATCTGCGGCGTTGCGTTCGGCGGCGACGGCCTGCTCGAACTGCGATTGGAACTGCTGCGCGCTTTGGACGGTCGCCGTGCCCGTGCGGAGGAGCGCCTGATAGCGATCGTTCTGCTGCTGGGCGTATCTGAGCGATGCCCCCGCCGAAGCGAGCTGATCCTTGAATTGGGCGACCTGGGCCTTCTGCACCGCGATCAGGGCGCTGTTGTTGGTGACGCTGGCTTCGGCTTGAGCGACCTGCGCCTCGGCCTGCGCGACAGCGACGGCGTAGTCGCGCTTATCGATCTGGAGAAGGAGAGCGCCGGCGGCAACCCGCTCGTTGTCGGTCACCGCGACGCTCTCGATGTAGCCGGATACCTTGGCACTGATCGAGAACTGGCGTGCGTCGATGAAGGCGTCGTCGGTCGTTTCGAAGTGACGGGCGTTGAGCCACCACAGCGTGCCGGCGATGGCGCTCACGCAGAGAAGGATCGCAAGGGCCGCGGAGGTTATGGGATGGGAACGCAGCCAGCTCTTTGCTGACCGTGCGGGCGACGCACTGCCGGGTTCGGTCGATGAAGCCGGAGGGGCGCCGGCAGGCTTTGTGAATGCCTCGATCTGCTCGGTGGTCACCCCTGCCGGCTCACTCGCATCGAATTTCGAGGCGAGGCTCGAACCAGCAGGGATCCCATCAGGCATACTCACTTCCAATGTCCTTGCCGGTGTAGTCGTGCATCATCGCCGTGGCTGCGACGCTCAGAATGGCGCAGAACAGGATGTAGACGGCGATCGCCATGCCCGAGTGGTGGCGGCTGTACAGCCAGGTTGCGATGAGTGGTGCAGGGCCTCCGGCGATCACCGAAGCGAGCTGATAGCCGAGCGATGCGCCGCTGTAGCGCAGGCGACCGGTGAAAGCCTCTGCGATCAAGGCAGCCTGCGGCCCGTACATCATGTCGTGCGGCACGAGCGACAGCACGATCGCGAGGAAGATGAGCGTCGGTGAGCCGGTGTCGAGCAGCCAGAAGTAGATGAAGCCGAAGATACCGGTGACGATGGCGCCGATCATGTACATGTTCGTGCGCCCGATGCGGTCGGACAGGTGGCCGAAGTAGGGGATGGAGAAGAACGACAGGACCGCCGCCGTCAGCACGGCAACGAGCAGGAAGTCGCGCGAGACGTTGAGCGCCGCGGTGCCGTAGGCGAAGATGAAGGCCGTGAAGATGTAGAACGGCGCCTGCTCCGCCATACGCAGGAGCGCACTCAGCAGGATTTCCTTAGGCTGGCGCTTGATGACCTCGATGATGGGCGTGCGCTCGATCTTTCGCTCCTCGATGAGGCGCCGGAACGTCGGCGTCTCGAGGACGCCGAGGCGGATGTAGAGCCCGACGCCGACCAGCGCGATGCTGAGCGCAAAGGGAATACGCCAGCCCCACGCGAGGAACTGATCGCCGGACATCTGGCTGAAGGCGAGCACGGCCAGGTTGGCGAGGAACAGCCCGCAGGGCACGCCGAACTGCGGCCATGAAGTGATGAAGCCGCGACTGTCGTTGGTGCGCGCCCACTCCATGGACATGAGCACAGAGCCGCCCCATTCACCGCCGACGCCGATGCCTTGCAGGAAGCGCAGCACGGTCAGAATGACGGCACCCCAGATGCCGGCCGTCTCATAGGTCGGCACGAGCGCCACGGCAAAGGTGGCAAGTCCCATGAGCATCAGGGTCGCGATGAGCGTCGCCTTGCGGCCGATGCGGTCGCCGTAGTGGCCGAAGATGGCCGCGCCTACGGGCCTTGCCGCAAAGCCGACGGCATAGATGGTGAAGGCCTCGAGCGTTCCGACGAGGGGATCGGAGTGCGGGAAGAACAACTTCGCAAATACGAGGCCGGTGACGGTGCTGTACAGGAAGAAGTCGTACCACTCGATGGTCGTTCCGATCGTACTCGCGATCACGGCACGCCTCAGCTGCACGCGATGCTGTTGTTCGGTGAGGTTTAAGTCTGAAGCGTCTATGGCGGCCATGACACTATTCCTCGGAGCGGGCCGGCTCCGGCCGGATCGGCCATGGCCGGCCCCGATGCTGCATTCCAGGGCTAGAGAGTTTGGAAGGACTTATCGACCGGCACACCCATCTGCATGAATGGATCGCCGATGCGGCCTTTCCCGCGCGCACCCATCAGGGGGCGGGGCCGCCGCTGATGCACGGCCACCCAGAGGGTCTCGCCTGCCTTGTGATTCCCGGTCAGGTGGACCTTGACGCTCTTGTGGTCTCCCGCTCGGAGTGGTGCATAGCCGATGATACGGTTCGTCATCTCGCCGTTGGCGTTGGTCGTGTGGATGGCGATATAGCCGCGCGTCGGAAGGTTAACGTCGTTGACCGTGACCGTATTGTTGGTGAGCTTTTGGTTCGATACGTCGATCGAGGGCGATTGTGCCTGAGCCGGCGCCGGCGCCGGAGCTGGTGCCGGCGTCTGCGTCTGTGCCAGAGCCGAGCCGGCGTATGTGGCCCCCGCTACGGTAGCGATCATCAGCGACATAATGGATTTCGCGCGTGTGGGCATGGTCCGGGTCCTTGTGTTGGCGATGGTTTGCAACCACCTCATCGAGAGACGGAGCGGTCGGTCCGCGCACGCTGAAGTCCCGGCCGCTTGCGGTTTGCTAGGTCTCTCGTCGGTCTTTCAGCAGCACCTGTGCCAGACGATCTAAGAGGCTGATTTGCAGCAGATTTCTTATATTTGACTAGGGTGCGTTGGTGGCCTTCAACCACCGTTGGGCCGGCGGGTGGTCGAGGACAACCTCCTGGAGACCGACATGTCGGATGACATCGTCCCGATCGCCCATGTGGCCGCTGCGGAGCCCCGCGAGGCCGCGTCGCGACCGGCCGCGTCGCAGCGTTCCGTGCTCGACGACGTGCTTTCGGGCCCCATCCAGCTTCTTGCTGTGGTCGGCGGGTTGGCCCTGCTCGTGGCGCTTGGACTACTCGTCACGGTGTCCTGGCGCGGACTGCAGCGCCTCGAGCCATTCTACGTGCACCTCGAGCAGCAGGAGCGCCTGCAGCAGATCGAGCGCCGGATCGACAACATCCTCGCTCTTCACGCCGTGAAAGGAAGCGACCCGAGCTCCTCGGATATGGACCTCCTGAAGGTCCAGCTCACGCAGCTCATCGGCGCGCACGTTTTCTCGGACCCGACCAGCGCGGAGCGCCTCCGCGAAGCCATCAAGTCGCTCAACAGCCCGCGTGCTGCAGCGGAGAACGCCGAGGATGCCCGCGCGCGCATCAGTCAGGTTCTGGACCACGAGAAAACCGCAGGGCGCAGCGAGCTCAGCGGCATTCGGCACGGCGCCCGGGCGGAGCTGATGCTGGCCGCCGTCGCGCTTCTCGTCCTGCCCTGCACGGCGCTCCTCGTGATGATCATCCTGCGGGATCACATCACGCGACCGCTGCGGGATTTGAGCCGGCTGCTGAATCTGATCGGCGAGGCACAATATCGGCCGGCCCCGGCCGGCGACGTGGCCGTGACGGTCCGCCCCATCATGGAGGGCTACAATCGTTTGGTGGATCGCCTTACCAAAGCTCTGCAAACGAACAAGCGCTACCAGGATCAGCTCCAGGCCCAGGTGCAGGCAGCAGCCGAGACCCTCGTCAGGCAACGCGTCGAAATTGCCGAGGCGGATCGTCTATCGGCCGTCGGCGAGATGTCCGCGCGCGTGGCGCACGAGCTGCGCAATCCTCTCGCCGGCATCAAGATAGCGCTCGCCAATCTCACGCAGGACAGTGTCGACGACGATCAGCGCGAGCGCCTGCAGCTCATCGCGGCGGAGGTCGACCGCATGGCGCGGCTTCTCGACCACCTGCTGGTGAGGGCCCGCCGCCAGCCGGAGGCGCCGACGGAAGTCGATGTTCGCGCGCTCGTCTCGGACCTTCTCGCGCTGGCGCGCTACCAGGTTCCGGACCGGATCGCGCTCGACAACAGCACGCCGGCGGGCGTCGTTTGCCGACTGCAGAGGGACGGGGTCCGCCAGATGCTTCTCAATCTCGTGCTCAATGCGAGCCAGGCCATTGGCGAGAGCCCGGGCACCATCAGTGTGACGGCCTGTCGCGAGAACCAGATGCTGCGCCTGTCCGTTGTTGATGATGGGCCTGGGTTTTCCAAGGACCTCATCGAAGGCGGCGTACGTCCGTTCCTCACGCAGCGCGCGGGCGGATCGGGTCTCGGGCTTTCGACAGTGCAGCGCATGGTGCAGGCAATGGGCGGCAAGCTCGAGCTTTCCAATCGTGAGCCCCGCGGGGCTGTCGTGACGCTGAGCCTCGTCAGCAGCGAGGCGGCGTGATGGATACGCTGCTCATCATCGAGGACGAGGCCCTTTTCGGCGGTGAGCTGAAGCGCCACTATCAGCGGGCTGGCTGGCATGTTGTGCTCGCGCCCACGCTGAGGGAAGCGGAGCACCTTCTGCTTCGCACGCGCATCACGCCGCTGGTCGTGCTCTCCGACATGAACCTTCCCGATGGCAACGGGCTCGACCTGCTCGAGAAGGCGCGTGCTCTCGGCGAGACAGGCGAGTGGGTATTTCTTACGGGCTACGGCGAGCCGACGGATGCGGAGCGCGCGCAGAAGCTCGGGGCATTCGACTTTCTCCAAAAGCCGACCGAGTTCAAGACGCTCGACCTCGTCATTGCCGGCGCGGTGCGCAGTGCCCGCGCGCAGCGGCGTCTCAAGGACCAGGCATCCGCGGAGCGTCTGCGCTATTCGCCTGAGGCGTTCATTGGCTCGAGCCCTGCGGCGCGGCGCGTGCGCGAGCTGGTCGCGCGGCTTCAGGATCTGCCGCTTTCCAGCATCATGATCGCGGGGGAGACTGGCACGGGAAAAGGCCTCATCGCGCGCATCCTGCATTATTCGGGCGTGCGCGCCGATGGACCTTTTGTCGAGGTGAACTGCGTCGCCCTTCCGAAGGATCTCCTGGAATCGGAGCTGTTCGGACATGAGCAGGGTGCCTTCACCGGCGCCAAAGGTCCCCACCGCGGCCTGATGGAGCAGGCCGATGGCGGCTCCCTCTTCCTCGACGAGATCAGCGAGATGGATCCAGCCCTGCAGGCCAAGCTGCTCACGGCCATCGAAAGCCGGAAGCTGCGTCGGCTCGGCGGGGAGCGCGAGATCACGGTCGATATCCAGGTCATTGCCGCGACCAACAGGGATCTCGTCAGCGCAGTCGGCGACGGTCAGTTCCGCGCGGACCTCTATCATCGCCTCAGTGTTTTCGAGCTGACTTTGCCGGCGCTTCGCCAGCGAAAGGAGGACATCGAGGAGCTGGTGATGGCGCTCGTCGCCGAGTTCAACACCAAGGCGAACAAGCGCGTGAGGCATGTGCCCCCGGAAGTCATGGCGCGGCTCCAAGCCCACGACTGGCCGGGCAATGTTCGCCAGCTCCGCAACGTGATCGAGCGGTGCATCCTCCTCTCCAATGACGAGGAGCTGCCAGCAGAATGGCTGCAACTTGCCCCGGTGCACGAGACGCAGGCCTCGCAGCACGGAGTGGTTCAGGAAGGCAGCGACTGGATCCATCTGCCGCTCGACGGCTCGATGGCGCTCGACGACATGGATCGGCACATCATCCAGACGGCGCTGGAGCGCCACGGCTACAACGTCATGGCCACGGCGCGGGCGCTCGGCACGACCCGCGAGACGCTGCGCTACCGCATACAGAAATACGGTCTGATGAAGAGCTGATCGACGATCGTTACGCTGGTGCCTTTCCACCGGTCCCGGCTGCGCGGTGGTGCGAGGCCACCACGCGCGTGCACGCCGCCACGAAGAACCTAGTCGAATCAACGCGCTGAAAGGATGGCACGGCTGATGCTCGGCGCCGCTTGCCTCACTGCTGACTGGGGTGGACAGGCGAGTGACGGAGATCATCATCCATGCTTGAGAGCAACGAGATCAATCGTGACAGGGAGCCGAATTCACCGCTGAGACGTGGCGACGCCTCCGGAACATTTCGGAGCGCGTCGTGATGAGAGAGCGCGCAACGAACGGCCGAGCTGGAGCTCAGCTCCAGGACTTCTGGCGGCTCGTCATCCTCGAGGGGAGCGGGCTCGTCGTCCTCGGCATGGCCGCGGTGATACTGCCGAAGGTTGCCGCTCTCGCCGTCGATCTGCTCCTGGGCTGGCTTCTTCTGATCACGGGGCTTTTCCGTTTTGCCTCGATCTTCAGCGCGCAAGGTGCGCCGGGCTACTGGGGCTCAATTCTGCTGGCCGCGATCACGAGCGTGCTCGGCGCCCTTCTCGTGCTCTCGCCGTACGATGGCGTCCTCACGCTGACATTGGCCCTCGTGATCTACCTCTGCGCCCATGGCATCGCCAGCCTGGCCGTAGCAGGCGCGCTCCGCGGCGCCACTGATCACTGGTTCTGGATCGCACTCGGCGCTGCCGCCGACTTTCTGCTTGCCGCGCTCATCATCGCCGGGTGGCCGACCACGGCTGCGTGGGCGCTCGGCCTCTACATGGGCATCAATCTCACCGTCGCGGGGCTCATGCTGATCCTCGCGGCCTTGGGCGCCCACCCCGCGCAACACTGAGGGTCAAGAAACTTCACCATCCAAGGAGAGACATCATGAGCGAACACGTAGGCCAGACGAAAGGGCCGGAACCAGGGCCCGCGATCGGACGCGGCTGGCCGGTCGCGAGTGTTGCCGTCATCGCAGCCGTCGCCATCGTTGCTGGGGCCGTCCGGGCAGCCGAGCAGAACTCCAATACCGAGTCGACGACGAGCCCGGCTGCCGTTGCTGCGCCGGGGCAGCTCGCGCAGATGCCGAGCTTCGCCGATCTCGCCGAGCACGTGAAGCCGACCGTCGTGTCGGTCTACGTCAGTGCCGAGCAGATGGGCGATGCGTCGGTGCTTGGTGAGCAAGGGCAAGGCGAGAATGTCATTCCGCCGGGCTCGCCCTTCGAATTCTTCTTCCGTCAGTTCGGCCAGCCGGGCCTCAAGGCGCCGCCGCGGATCATACAGGCGCAGGGTTCCGGCTTCTTCATTTCGCCGGATGGCTACATCCTGACCAACTATCACGTCGTCGATCACGCCAAGAGCGTGAACGTGAAGACCATCGATGGACAGTCCTATCCCGCGCGGGTGATCGGGACGGATGCAAAAACCGACCTTGCCGTGCTCAAGGTCGATGGCAAAGCCGGATTCCCGTCTGTGACATTCGCGGAGACGGTGCCGCGTATCGGCGATTGGGTGCTGGCCGTCGGCAATCCCTTCGGTCTCGGCGGCACGGTCACTGCGGGCATCGTCTCGGCTCAAGGCCGCGATATCGGCTCGGGACCCTATGATGACTTCCTGCAGATCGACGCTCCGGTGAACAAGGGCAACTCCGGCGGACCGACCTTCAACCTCCGGGGCCAGGTGGTCGGCGTTAACACCGCGATCTTCTCGCCGTCCGGCGGTTCGGTCGGCATCGCGTTCGACATTCCCGCCGATACGGCCAAGGCCGTTGCGGCGCAGCTCGAAGCCAAGGGCGCAGTCACCCGCGGCTGGATGGGCGTCGCGGTCCAGAATGTTACGCAGGATGTTGCCGACAGCGTGAACCTTAAGCAGGCCACGGGCGCCCTCGTCGATCAGGTTCAGCCGGGCGGGCCGGCGGCGAAGTCCGGTCTCAAGGCCGGTGACGTGATCCTGTCGATCGACGGCAAAGTCATCGCCGATGCGCGCGATCTGGCGCGTACGGTCGCTGCGCAGGATCCGGGCAAGTCGATCGCGCTCCGCATCTGGCAGAGCGGCAAGGAGCAGACTCTCCGACTGACCGTTGCCGCGCTGCCGACCGAACCAACTCCTCCAGCTCAGCCGTCGAGGCAGAGCCAGCCCAATCTCGGCCTATGGCTCGCACCGGCGGGCGAAGTGGAAGGCGCCGGCGCGGAGGGCGTGGTCGTGGTGAGCATCGATCCGCAGGGCACCGCCGCTGAGAAGGGCATCCAGGCAGGCGACGTGATCCTCGAGGTCGGCGGCAAGAGCGTGTCGACGCCCCGAGATGTGACGACCGACCTCGAGGCCGCGCAGAAGAACGGTCAGCGCGCAGTCCTGCTGCGCATCAAGACGGCCACGGAAACGCATTTCGTGGCCGTGCCGATCGGACGAGGTTGAGAGGACGTTCAAAGTCCACGCGACGCGCCACCCGATCGTGGGGCGGCGTCGCGTGGATTGCCCGCGGTTCGGGCTTTGAAAGGAAACACGCTTGCAAAAGCAAACACGAGACTCGGGTCGCAAGACCCGCCATCATCCAGGGCGATGGGCGCTCATAGCGGTGGCGCTTCTCGTCGCCGCGGGCGTCGCTTGGCAGTATCTCGGGCTGCCCGGGATGCAAAAAGGCGTGGCGGCCCGGTCGCAGCTCGCCGTGAGCGCCACGCCTGTTCAGGCGACGACCGTCACCACGCGCGACATTCCCGTATTCCTCAATGGGCTTGGGACGGTGCAGGCGACCAACTCGGTTCTGGTCAGATCGCGCGTCGACGGCCAGATCGAGAAAGTCGCCTTCGAGGAAGGCCAAATCGTGCGCCAGGGCGACCTCCTCGTGCAGATCGATCCGGCGCCCTTCCAGGCCACGCTCGATCAGGCGACGGCGAAGCTCGCGCAGGATCAGGCCTCGCTGCTCAATGCCAAGCAGGACTTGCAGCGCACCGCAACGCTCGCCAAGCAGGGTGACGCCACGCAGCAACTGTTCGATCAGCGCACGGCCACTGTCGCGCAGCTCACGGCGCAGATACAAGCAGATCAGGCGGCCATCGAGAGCGCGAAGGTTCAGCTCGCCTATACGACGATCCGGTCGCCGCTGACGGGGCGCGCGGGATTTCGTCTCGTCGATCCGGGCAACATCGTGCACGCCAATGATCAGAACGGCATTCTGACCATCACCCAGCTCACGCCGATCTCGGTGATCTTCACGGCGCCGGAGGGGCAGCTTCCGAGCATCAGCGCGGCGCTGAAATCGGGTCCCTTGCAAGTGACGGCCCTCACGTCGGATGGCAAGCGCACGCTCGCGCATGGAACGCTGTCGCTTGTCGACAATCAGGTGGATGCCGCGAGCGGCACGATCCGGCTCAAGGCGAGCTTCGACAATGCCGACAATGCGCTGTGGCCCGGGCTGTCAGTGACGACGCGACTGCTCATTTCCACCATCAAGAATGCGGTGGCGGTGCCCGATGTCGCGGTCCAGCGGGGGCCTAATGGCCTCTTCGCTTTCGTCATCAACAAGGACGGAAAGGCGGAGCTTCGCAGCGTCGATATCGGCCCGATAGAGGACGGCTGGGCGGTCGTCGAGCACGGCCTCGCGCCAGGAGAGCGCGTCGTCACGGCCGGTCAGTACCGGCTGCAGCCTGCGACGCTCGTCGAGGTTCTCCCGGGCAACAGCCAAAGCATGAGTAGCAACATGACGGGCGAGCCATGAACTCGAACCTATCCGCAATATTCATCCGCTACCCGATCGGCACCTCGCTCATCATGGTGGGGCTGCTCTTCGTCGGCTTGGTCGCCTACCCCAACCTGCCGGTCGCGCCGCTGCCGAAGGTTGATTTTCCGACCATACAGGTGACGGCCCAGCTCCCCGGCGCCAGCCCCGAGACCATGGCATCCTCTGTCGCGCAGCCGCTCGAGCGGCAGTTCGCGCAGATCCCGGGCGTCGCACAGACGACGTCTTCATCGGGCCTCGGCGTGACCCTGATAACCGTGCAGTTCGATCTCGATCGCAATATCGACGCCGCCGCGAACGACATCCAGTCGGCCATCAATGCCGCTGCCGGCCAGCTTCCCCGCGACCTGCCTTCGCCGCCGACCTACCGGAAGGTGAACCCGGCCGACTCGCCGATCCTGATCATTTCCGTGACCTCGGACACGATGCCTCTGACCGAGCTCGACGACAACGCGGACATCAAGCTCGCCCAGCAGATCAGTCAGCTCGCGGGCGTCGGCCAGGTCACGATCGGCGGCGAGCAGAAGCCCGCCATACGCGTCCAGATCGATCCGGCGAAGCTCGTCGCCAAGAACTTGTCGCTCGAGGACGTGCGCGCGCAGCTCGGTGTGACGACCGTCAACACGCCGAAGGGCATCATCGACGGAGACCGCCGCAGCTTCACCATCTACTCCAACGATCAGCTTCCCGTCGCCAAGGACTGGAATGACGTCATCATCGCCTACCGGAATGGCGCGCCGCTGCGCGTGCGCGACATCGGCCAGGCGGTGGCGGGCCCGGAAGATGCCAAGAAGGCGGCCTGGGCCTCGGGCAAACGCGGCGTCTTTCTCATCGTGTTCAAGCAGCCGGGCGCGAACGTCATCGACACCGTCGATCGCATCAAGGAGCAGCTTCCGCGTCTGAGGGCCGCGCTTCCGCCATCGGTGCACGTCGACATCATGAGCGATCGGACGCTGACCATTCGTGCCTCCGTCGATGATGTGCAGTTCACATTGCTCCTGACGATCGGCCTGGTCGTGGCCGTGATCTTCCTGTTCCTGCGCACGTTCTGGGCGACCGTCATTCCGAGTGTGACCGTGCCGCTGTCGCTGCTCGGCACGCTGGGGCTGATGTACGTCATGGGTTACAGCCTCGATAACATCTCGCTGATGGCGCTCACGATCTCGGTCGGCTTCGTGGTCGACGACGCGATCGTCATGCTCGAGAACATCGTGCGTCATGTCGAGGACGGCATGCGCCCGATGGAGGCGGCCTACAAGGGTGCCGGCGAGATCGCCTTCACGATTCTCTCGATCAGCATTTCGCTGGTCGCTGTGTTCATCCCACTTCTGCTGCTCGGCGGCATCATCGGCAGATTGTTCCGCGAGTTCGCGGTCACGGTGTCGATGTGTATCGCGGTTTCTGCGTTCGTCGCCCTGACGCTGACACCGATGATGGCGTCGCGCTTCCTGCGACATGAAACAGCGGGCGGGCACGGTCGCTTCTATCAGGCGACCGAGCGCATGTTCGACGCGATGCTGCGCGGCTATGAGCGCGCACTCGATGCCGTGCTCAGGCACCAATTCGCGGTTCTCTGCATCTTTCTCGGCACCCTCGCGGTGACGGGCTATCTCTTCGCGATTATTCCCAAAGGTTTCTTCCCGCAGCAGGACACGGGGCTCATTACCGGTATTTCGGAAGCCGGGCAGGACATATCCTTCGCCGACATGATGCGCCGGCAGGAGGCCCTCGGCGAGATCATCGGCAGGGATCCGGCCGTGGCATCGTACGCCATGGCCCTCGGCGCCGGCGGCTCGACCACGACCCTCAACAACGGACGCTTCTTCATCACGCTCAAGCCCAAGAGTGAGCGCGACGCCTCGGTTTTCCAGGTCATCGCCAGGCTGAGGCCGCAACTGGAGAAGGTCGAAGGCGCGCGACTGTTCATGCAGGCATCGCAGGACGTCAACATTGGTGGGCGACTTGCGCGCACGCAGTTCCAGTACACCCTACAGGATGCGAATATCGATGAGCTGAATACCTGGGCGCCGCGCGTGCTCGATAAACTGAAGACCATCCCCGAGCTTCGCGACGTCGCGACCGACCAGCAGATGTCCGGCACGTCCCTCACACTCACTATCGATCGCGACCAGGCTTCGCGTTATGGCCTGACGCCACAGCTCATCGACGACACGCTCTACGACGCTTTCGGGCAGCGTCAGGTCGCGCAATACTTCACGCAGCAGAACAGCTACCACGTGGTGATGGAGATCCTCCCGGACCTGCAAGGCCGGGTGGATACGCTCGACAAAATTTACATCAAGTCACCCACGACCGGGCAGCAGGTGCCCTTCGCCGCCTTTGCCCGCTGGACGACGCGCCTCACCAAGCCTTTGTCGATCAGCCACCAGGGCCAGTTCCCGGCCGTGACCATCAGTTTCAATCTCGCGCAAGGCGCCTCACTCGGCACCGCAACGGCCGCCATCCAGCAGGCCATCCGTGAAATACAGATGCCCGCGACCGTCGTCGGCACTTTCCAGGGCAATGCGCAGGCTTTCCAGGATTCGCTGAGGACCGTGCCGATGCTGATCGCCGCGGCGCTGTTCGTCGTCTATCTGATCCTCGGCATTCTCTACGAGAGCTACATCCATCCGCTGACTATTCTCTCGACGCTGCCGTCTGCGGGCGCGGGTGCCATCGCGACGCTGATGCTGTTCGGCTTCGACTTCAGCCTCGTCGCAATGATCGGCGTGATTCTGCTGATCGGCATCGTCAAGAAGAACGGCATCATGATGGTCGACTTCGCCATCACGGCCGAGCGCGATCATCATCTCTCGCCGGAGGAGGCCATCCGCCACGCCGCCCTGCTCCGCTTCCGACCGATCATGATGACGACCATGGCGGCATTGCTCGGCGCCGTCCCGCTCATGCTCGGCGCCGGCACGGGTGCCGAAATTCGCCAGCCTCTGGGTTACGCCATGGTGGGCGGGCTGATCGTGAGCCAGGCACTGACGCTCTTCACCACGCCCGTCATCTATATCTATCTCGACCGCTTCGCGAGCTATCTTGGCGGCACGTCAGTCGAGGAAAGTGCTCGGGAAGAGGCCGCCGAACGGCATACAGTCGCCCGCTGATGCATGGGGAGTGCGATGCGCCAACCGGACCGGGGAACTGATCATCACGGGGACCACGAGGGACCTGAACCTCGGAGTGCGCAGGTCATTCCTTTCAAGCGCAAAGCAGGGGCTGGCGCGATGAAACGGCCGCCGGGTAGTGATCTCGCGCGACTAAGAGCCGAGGAGGAGGATCGCCTTCGCATGCGGCAGAACATTGCCGCGGCCATTGTGCTGATTGCCATCCTCGTGGCGGGCGGCTGGCTCATCACGCAGCTTCGTACGAGCGTGCGCATCGAAATGTGCGTCGAGGCTGGTCACGCGAATTGCTCGCCGCTTCAGCCGACGACGCGTTAGCGCGCACCATCTGGTGCGCGCTCGTTCGTTGCGTGGGGTTGCTCAGGTTCTATTGCGTCGGGGTCGGGCGCTGGCGCTGCCTGATGACCCGAGCGGTGGTGGCCCGGCGGCCTCCGGTGGAGGCCTGTATCGCGTTGCTGGGCTGGCCCCCTTCCGTGGTCACGCCGCCGCCAATATCCATGCCGTTCAGCGTGCGCACACAGGTGTCATGCCATTCCACCTTGGTCATGTGCGTGCTGACATCCCAGAGCGCCATGCAGGCGGGCAGCGTATCGCCGCCACCACCGGCAAGCACCGGCGCGAGCGTGCCGCCGCTCGTCGCGACGGTCGCATCCTGCGTCAGGCCCACTGATGGGGGCGTGGCTGTCGTCGTGGTGGGTGTGGCGGGCACCGCAGCCGCCGACTCGGCTGGCGCTACGTTGGGAAGCGTATTCTGGGGCGTCGTGTCAGGCACGACGACTACGCCGCTGCCCGTCGTGGTCGGTGTGCCGCTGCCCGAGCCTGGGGGTGGCGGCGGATGGTGATGATGGGGATCGGAACCAGGCTGCCCCTGGCGAGGGCCCGATATCGTGCTCGTCGTGTTCGTCGGGGCCGTCGGAGCGCCGGTCGTGAGCTGACCACCGGGCATATGCCCGAACGATTGTCCGAACGATGTCTGGCCTGCTGGCGACGGCGCTCCGCCGCCACGCATGATGCTCGAGTGGAACGATGAGCCGTGCGAGCCACCGCCGCCCCGGGCGAAGCATTGCTCGGCGCCGGCGGTCAGACCGAGGACCAGAACCGACGCTGCAAGCACGTGCGGAATGGGGGTGAGAATATGCTGTGCCATACGCATAGGGCTACTCCCTTGGCAATTGCCGAGTTGCCGGCTGCGGAAGTGTCGCTCAGTACGCGCGCGTCGAGAGGCAAAATCCGCCTGTGCCGAAGTTCGGCGTCGACGTTCCGAGGCACCTTTCGTGCCACGTACTAATGCTTTGATTCATGTAGGATCGGGAGGGCTGACTTGTAAGTCTGGTGGACAGGAACCACCAACCCGGGACCCCTGGTGCATTACGCCCGACTTCAGATGCGCTACGGCTCGGGGTCGTTTCTCGCAAGCGGAATTGCCGGCGCTCAGACCTTCACCAGACGGAGGGTCGTGCCCCAGGGATCGGCGACCTCAATTCCGCCCTCGATATTGGTGACGGCCGCGCCTTCTTTGCTGAGGCGCTCGCGTTGGACGGCGAGCAGCTCATCCTGCGTTACATGAAGCGAGAACCAGTCGAGGCCGGTGCTTTCCGCACTGCGCGCGCCGGCGCCTTCACTGTGCCAGATGTTGATCGCGAGATGGTGATGATAGCCGCCCGAAGCCAGGAAGGCCGAATGCGGGCTCTGGCCGCGCGTGGAGGCGAGGCCGATCGTGCGCTCGTAGAAGTCCCGGCCCGAAGGGATGTCGCCGACCCGCAGGTGCATGTGGCCGATGCGAAGCTGATCCGGCGCTTGTGCGTAGGGCGCGTGCTCCTTGCGGACGAGGCCGACGATGTTGTCGAGATCCAGTTGATGCGTGCCCATGGTGACCGCACCATCGCGCCACTGCCAGGTGTTCGTTGGCCGGTCGCTATAGATTTCGAGCCCGTTGCCCTCGGGATCATCGAGATAGATGGCTTCGCTCACGCTGTGGTCGGCAAAGCCGGTCAAGGGAATGCGCTTCTGAGCAGCGTGCATGAGCCATCGCGCCAGATCGAGGCGCGTCGGCATGAGGAAGGCAATGTGAAAAAGACCCGCCTCGGTCTGATGCTCGATCGGCGCGTTCGGCCGCGAAACGAGATGCAGCAGCGGCGTGCCCGGCACGCCCATCACGGCGCGATCATCCGGCTTCTCGAGCAGGTGAAGACCGATAGCACTGCGGTAGTAGGCGATCATCGCATCGAGATCGCGCACGCGTAGTGCGGCCTGGCCGCATCGTACGGGCGTCCGATTGGCAAAGGGAAGCTCGCCCGCGGGCATTGCGTCGCGCGCCTGCGTCCGATGGATGAACGGCATGAGCGCGCCGCCTTCCGCGCGGACAGCTCCCGCCATGGCGGCGGTAAGCGTGGAAGCGCCCGCAAGCTGGAGCAAGGTGCGTCGCGTGAAGCTGTCGGACATGGCCGCTCATGGAGGCTGCTGGGGTCGCGCCTTTGTGGCGTAGCGCGCGCGGGGCCGCACTTCACAACTGCGTGCGGCCCACAAGCGCCTCAGCGCCAGCCAAGCGCAGGCGCGACATGCTTCAGGATCGCCTCGATCACGTGCGCGTTGTAGTCGACGCCGAGCTGGTTCGGCACCGTCAGCAGGAGCGTGTCGGCCTCGGCAATGGCCTCGTCCTCCGCGAGCTGCTTCACGAGGACGTCCGGCTCGGCGGCATAGCTGCGGCCGAAGATGGCCCGCGTGCTCGGATCGATATAGCCAATATGGTCGCCGCTCTGATCGCCACCGAAGTAGGCGCGGTCGCGATCATCGACCAGGGCGAAGATGCTGCGGCTGACCGAGACGCGCGGCGCGCGCGTGTGCCCTTCAGTCTTCCAGGCCTCCCGATAGGCTCGGATCTGGCTGGCCTGCTGGATATGGAAGGGCTCGCCGGTCTCATCGGTCTTGAGCGTCGAGCTCTGCAGGTTCATGCCTTGCTTTGCTGCCCAGACAGCCGTCGCATTGGATGAGGCGCCCCACCAGATGCGCTCGCGCAGGCCCGGCGCATGCGGCTCGATGCGCAGCAGGCCGGGCGGATTGGGGAACATGGGCTGCGGGTTCGGCTTGGCGAAACCTTCGCCCTTCAGCACCTCGAGGAAGAACTCGGCATGACGGCGCGCCATGTCGGCCTCCGTCTCGCCCTCGGCCGGTGCGTAGCCGAAGTAGCGCCAGCCATCGATGACCTGCTCGGGCGAGCCGCGGCTGATGCCGAGCTGCAGGCGACCGCCAGCGATGAGGTCCGCGGCGCCGGCGTCCTCGGCCATGTACATCGGGTTCTCGTAGCGCATGTCGATGACAGCCGTGCCGATCTCGATGCGGCTGGTCTTTGCGCCGACGGCGGCCAGCAGCGGAAAGGGCGAGCCGAGCTGCCGCGCGAAGTGGTGCACGCGGAAATAGGCGCCGTCCGCGCCGAGCTCTTCGGCCGCGACGGCGAGGTCGATGGACTGCAGGAGGGCATCGGCGCCCGTGCGCGTCTGCGAGTGGGGCGAGGGCGACCAGTGTCCAAAGGACAGGAAGCCGATCTTCTTTCGGGACATGATGGGGGTTCCAGCCGCAACGCGAAACGCGCGCCGGTTGGCGCGCGGGCGTGCGAGTCAGAGTGCTTTCCTCGCACATATGGTGGCGACTGGGCGCTTTTGAAACCCATACGCCTTAGCGCGTACCGGAGCTGGCTAACCTGCTCTCCTGAGCGCCCGACTGCGCGTCGGCGCCAGCGCCGCCCTCGCGGAGCCGGCGAGCGAAGCGAATTCGGCGTGAGCTGGCTAACCTGCTCTCCTGAGCGCGCGAGTGTGCGCCGGCGCGAGCGCCGCCCCCGCGGAGCCGATGAGCGGAGCGAATTCGGCGTGAGCGGAAATATGGTGCCGGCTGAGGGATTTGAACCCCCGACCAACGGTTTACAAAACCGCTGCTCTACCACTGAGCTAAGCCGGCATATGGGCTGAACCACCCTGTGGGCGCCAGCCGAACGCCCGCCTTATACGCGAAGGCGCGGGCCGCTTCCACCTCGGATCGGAGGGTGGCACCGCGGCCCTAGCCCTCGGGCCGGCAATGACATATAAGGCGACACTGCAAGCCCAATCTCTGGACGATGCAGACGGAACCCGGGACGCCCAAGGCGCTCCGGGGCATTACCCCTTGGTTATAGTGGAGACTTGTCATGCCTGCCCCATGGTCGCCTGACAGCTGGAGATCGAAGCCGATCGTCCAGGTGCCCGACTATCCCGATGCGGCCGCTCTGGCTGCTGTCGAGGGCCGGCTCGCGACCTTTCCCCCGCTCGTTTTTGCCGGTGAGGCCCGGCAACTGACGAAGGCGCTCGGCGAGGTCGCCGAGGGCCGGTCGTTTCTCCTGCAAGGCGGAGACTGTGCCGAGAGCTTTCTCGAGCACCGCGCCGACAACATCCGCGACTTCTTCCGCGTCTTCCTGCAGATGGCGGTCGTGCTGACCTATGCCGGCGGCGTGCCGGTGGTGAAGGTCGGCCGTATTGCCGGCCAGTTCGCCAAGCCCCGCTCCTCGCCCTTCGAGAAGAAGGATGGCGTCGAGCTGCCGAGCTACCGCGGCGACATCATCAATGGCGCGGAGTTCACGTCCGAGTCGCGCATCCCGGACCCGCAGCGCCAGCTCCAGGCGTACCGGCAGGCAGCGGCGACGCTGAACCTGATCCGCGCGTTCGCCCAGGGCGGCTATGCCGACCTCGAGCGCGTGCATCAGTGGACGCTCGGCTTCATCAAGGACAGCCCGCAGGGCCGTCGCTTCGAGGAGCTGGCGAGCCGCATCTCGGAGACGCTCGAGTTCATGCGCGCGTGCGGCATCACGGCCGAGAACACGCCGCAACTGCGCACGACGAACGTCTACACGAGCCACGAGGCGCTCCTGCTCGGCTATGAGCAGGCGATGACGCGGCTCGATTCGACGAGCGGCGACTGGTACGCGACGTCGGGCCACATGATCTGGATCGGCGATCGCACGCGTCAGCCCGATCATGCGCACGTCGAGTACTTCCGCGGGATCAGGAACCCGATCGGCATGAAGTGCGG
Source organism: Hyphomicrobium sp. CS1BSMeth3 (assembly GCF_900117415.1). Lineage (GTDB taxonomy): Bacteria > Pseudomonadota > Alphaproteobacteria > Rhizobiales > Hyphomicrobiaceae. Next base: position 739,372 of record NZ_FPEI01000005.1, on the reverse strand, counting down.
GCCCTCGCTCGAGCCCGACACGCTGCTTAAGCTGATCGACGTGCTGAACCCGAACAACGTCGCGGGGCGTCTGACGCTGATCTGCCGTTTTGGCTCGGACAAGGTGGAGAGCCACCTGCCGAAGCTGGTGCGTGCGGTCGAGAAGGCCGGCCGCAAGGTCGTGTGGTCGTGCGATCCCATGCACGGCAATACGATCTCGGCGGCGAACGGCTACAAGACGCGGCCGTTCGAGCGCATCCTGAAGGAGGTCGACACCTTCTTCGCGGTGCATCGTGCGGAGGGCAGCCACGCCGGCGGCATCCACGTCGAGATGACCGGCCAGAACGTGACGGAGTGCACGGGCGGCGCGGTGGCGATCAGCGAGACGGATCTCTCGGACCGCTACCACACGCACTGCGATCCGCGGTTGAATGCGGACCAGTCGCTGGAGCTTGCTTTCCTGGTCGCCGAAAGGCTGAAAACCGAGCGCGGCGCCCGGGCTCCGCACGAGGCGTCCATCGCGGCGGCGGAGTGAGCCAACGGCTCATTTGCCGGAATGAAAACAGGAGCGCGGCGCTGAAAGGTGCCGCGCTCTTCTTTTGGCTCAGCTATCGCTGTAACTACACGAGTGATCGACGGTCGAGTGGACGCGCATAAAAAGTGCGAATCAGCTTAAACTTCCGCCCTTCATATCGGGGGCAATAGATGCGCTTTTCACACTTGGCGCTGATTCGGACGAAATACGCTTGGTGGGCCGCACTTCCTGCGGCTCCTGCTGATGATTGGGGATCGCAGGAAACACGACCGGTTAGATCGGTGGCGGTTACCACTCACGACACAATCATCATGGGCGTCGAGGTGCAATCGGGCGAAATGCTCTCCGAAGCAGTCTTCGATGAGGATGGTCCGCCATCAATTGTGGAACACTTTGAGATAATCCAAGTCGGGTACTATGCTGCACACGCGCCGCCGTTGCGTGAAATGAAGTACTTAGATGATGATTTCGATCTCTACGACGATTCAGAGATGTACGAAGTGGAAGTGCAGAGACCGAGCCAGCAACTGATCCGCTATGTGCTACCCACCTCGAACGACCCGCCTGCAAGGAGCAGGAAGCTGCTGTTTGTCATCTTCGAGGAAGCCGACGAGGCCAGTATCAACCGTGCGGACGAACGCATCAAGCGTACGTTGGGGCAGTACCGACCGGTGTGGCAAGGGAGAGAATTGCGCGGCTACTGTTTCACGCATCCGTTACGATGCCAGGAAATCATGGAGGCTCTTGGCAGCCTATTAGAGGCAAAGGCCATAACAGATTACTTTATCGTCGAGCCTTTGGATGTTCCATTCTCCAATCTTCCGCTTTCCCCGCTGAAGGACTGGGTGACGCGCGGCTACAAGGATATGGGGTCAGCTACCTTCCAGAGCCGTAGAAGAGACAGAGGCGGGCAGCGAGGCGCATGACGCCTGCGTTATCATCGTCGCCTTTCTCAAGGAAGCGGCTGGCAAACCGACGGCACTCGACTTCAGCCTCCTGCGAGTCCCATTTGAATCGCTTAAGCATCATAGTCGCGACCGCAAAGGCGTGATCCTCGGGAACTCCTAGTTCCCGAAGGCGCGCGATGGTCATTACCGGGTCAGCAGTCATGCGAGGCTCCCCGAAGGAAGCTCTCGAATCCTAATTGAGAATTCGTTACCGGATGGCAGATTTTAAACGAAAACAAGTCTGAAGCGATCTCTGCGCTTCATCTGGTTCCCACCAGGACGCGACAATGAACTACAACCCCAACTCCCAGATCTGCCCGTTCACGTCGTGGCCGAATTCGTTGTGGCGCTCTTCCTTGATGAGCTTGAAGCCCGCGGCCTGATAGATGCGCACGGCCGGCACGAGTATGTCGTGCGTCCAGAGCATGAGCGTCTTGTAGCCCTTGGCGCGCGAGAAGCGGATGCACTCATCGACGAGGCGGCGGCCGAGGCCGAGCCCGCGCGCGGAAGGATCGACATAGAGCAGGCGAAGCTGCGCCACTTCGGGTGAGGCGCGCGTGATGAAGACCGAGCCGACCACCTCGCCGTCGCGCTCGGCAATCCACGCGCGCTCATGCTTCGGATCGAAATTCAGGATGAAGGTTTTCAGGATCTCGGCGACAAGCGCCTCGAACTGGGGATCCGTCCAGCCGTACTCGCGCGCGTAGATGAGCGCATGGCGATGCGTGATCCAGCCGGCGTCGCCGGTTTCAAGGCCGCGCAGGATGTAGGGCTCGGGCGTCGGCGCGGGCTCGCCGAGCAGGCGCGCGATCGTCTTGGTCGCGGCGACGAGCCGGTCGCGATCCGGCGGCGCGATCTTCTCCAGCATGGCGACGACGCCTTCCTGCGATCCGCGATCGAGCGGGGCGAAGGCATCCCGACCTTCGGGCGTCAGCGCGATGACGGCGCGGCGCGCATCGTCCTCTGCGGGCGCGCGGCGGATGAGGCCCTGGTCCTCGAACTTCTTGAGCATCCGGCTCAGATATCCGGCATCGAGGCCGAGCTCGCGAATGAGGTCGCTGGCGGTCGCCTCGGGCCGGTGGGCCAGCTCGTAGAGCACGCGGGCCTCCGAGAGCGAGAAGGGGCTCGCCAGCATGCTCTCGGCGAGCAGGCCGAGCTGGCGCGTGTAGAAGCGGTTGAAGCGCCGTATGGCGGCGACATCGTCCTGCGACGGGCCCGAGGACGGGGCTTCTGCGAGTTGGGTCATGGCGCACCTCCACCCATGACAGTCAATCAATTACTTGACTGAGTCAAGTAACTCGTCGTCACCAGCACGTGACGCGCGCGCGGCGCTCTCTTTCCAAGCGCGGGTGCGACGTGCATAAGAGCGCCCAAACGCGATACTGGGGAGGAAACCATGCTGCTCGCCGAAAACCTTAAAAGACTGGGCACGGAGACGGCCTTCGAGGTGCTGGCCCGCGCCGCCGAGCTGCAGCGGCAGGGTAAGGACGTCATCAATCTCGGCATCGGCCAGCCGGACTTTCAGACGCCGGCCCATATCGTCGAAGCCGCCATCAAGGCGCTGCGCGACGGCCATCATGGCTACACGCCGGCGCAGGGCATCCTGCCGCTCCGCGAGTCCGTCGCGAAGGACCTGCACAAGCGCCACGGCGTCGAGGTGAGCCCCGACAACATCGTCATCATGCCGGGCGGCAAGCCGACGATGTTCTTCGCCGTGCTCATGTTCGGCCAGCCGGGCATGGAGATCATGTACCCAGATCCCGGCTTCCCGATTTATCGCTCGATGATCCAGTACTCGGGCGCCAAGGCCGTGCCGATCGCGCTCAAGGAAGAGAACGGCTTTGCCTTCAGCGCCGACGAGGTGCTCGCGCAGATCACGCCGAAGACCTCGCTTATCATTCTGAACAGCCCTGGCAATCCGACGGGCGGCGCCGTGCCCAAGGAGGAAGTGGCGAAGCTCGTCGCGGGTCTCGCGAAGCATCCGCACGTGACGGTCATGTCCGACGAGATCTACAGCCAGATGCTGTACGACGGGCGCGAGCACGAGAGCTTCCTCCGCTATCCCGAGATCCGCGATCGCCTGATCATCCTCGACGGCTGGTCCAAGACGTACGCGATGACGGGCTGGCGCCTCGGCTTCTCCGTCTGGCCGAAATCGATCGTCGATACGGTCGTGCGCCTGTGCGTAAACAACCATTCTTGCGTCAACGCGCCGACGCAATTCGCCGGTATTGCCGCGCTCGAAGGTCCGCAGGACGACGTGGTCAAGATGGTGAAGGCGTTCGACGAGCGCCGTCGCGCCATCGTGCCGATGTTGAACCAGCTGCCGGGCTTCACGTGCGTCAATCCGGGTGGGGCGTTCTACGCGTTTCCGAACATCACCGGCACGGGCATGAGCGCGCGCGAGCTGCAGAACAGGATGCTGGAGGAAGCCGGCGTCGCGACTGTTGCCGGCACGAGCTTCGGCATCCATGGCGAAGGCTATATTCGCTTCTCATATGCCAATTCGATCGAGAACATCCGCAAAGCCATCGAGCGCGTGGGAACGTTGCTCATGGAAAAGCGGTAGGAGCCAGACGTTCCCCCTGCCTGCGGGGAGATGCGAAGGGTAAGAGCGCGGCCACGCGCCGAGGCACGCGGTCGCTGTCTTCTCCCGTCCCGGCCCTCTCCCCATATATGGAGCCTATAGGGAACTACGAGTGAGGTGCACGCTTGAGCGAAACCCCGGATGAGTTCTATGCCCGTCGCCTGCGCGAAGAAGTCGAGGGCGGCGAGCCTGAGCTGGCCATGCTCGGATCGTTCGTCGGCAAGGGTGGTGTTGCCGTCGACATCGGGGCGAATGAAGGCATTTTTGCCTACGCGCTGAGCGAGCTTGGCGCCGTCGTCCATGCTTTCGAGGCCAATCCGAGGTTCGCGGAATTCGCCCAGCGGATGCTCGGCGAGCGCGCCGAGGTGCATGAGCTCGCGCTGTCGAACGACTCCGGCCATGCCTCGTTCTTCGTGCCGCTCGCCGAGGATGGCAGCGAGCTGCATCTCGCCGGCAATCTCAAGAACTCGCACAGCCAGTTCGAGCGCCAGACCGTGATCAAGGTCGAGGTGCGGACGCTCGACAGCTTCGCGCTCACCAACGTGCAGTTCATCAAGGTGGATGTGGAAGGCAGCGAGCTGGAGGTGCTCGAAGGTGCGCGCGAGACGATCCTGCGCGATCATCCGGCGCTGCTGCTCGAGCTGCTGTCCGGCACCTATCAGGATCCGCTCGCGGTCACGCGCGAGGTCTGCGAGAAGTACGGCTACAGCGCCTTCGTCGTGGACAAGGGCAAGCGCCTCGATGCCATGACGACGATCGCCGCGCTCAACTCCAACACGACCTGGGGCACGCCGATCGCGACGCGGAACGTACTCTTCCTCTAGTCGAGTCTCTCAACACAACCGCGACGATTCCCCTCCCCCTTGTGGGGAGGGGTTAGGGGTGGGGGGAACCCCTACCGCTATTGTCCTGCAATCCCCCCTCCTAGCCTCCCCCACAAGGGGGGAGGGATCGCGTTGGAGCCAGTGGCTAGCAGCTCGTTGCGATCACTCAAACAGCGAGAGCTGGCCCTCGGGCTCCTTCGCGGGCCCGCGCGGAATGCGGCGATAGCCGAAGCTCACGCGATCGACGAGGCCGGGGTGACGCGCGCGGAACGCGGCCTCGGCCTTCTCGCGGCTCGCCGGAAACTTCTCGCCCCACCAGATGGCATAGAGCTGGCGCGGGTCGCAGCCATAGCGCGCCATGAGATCCTTGCGCCGCACGCGCAGCCAGCGCGCAATCCAGATCTCGATGGCGTCGGCCTCGCCGAGAGGATGCGGCGCACTCTCGCGCGCTGCAACGACGGGCGCGCAGGTCATGTCGGAGATGGCGAGGGACGAGGCAATCATCGGCTGGTACACGACTTCGGTCTGACGCATCGGACCACTATACCCTGACAGAACATTGCGGCAACGCGTGGGCGCCGCGCATGTCTGCCCGCCGCGCGGCCGGCCGCGAAGCGCATTGCCTATTGCCTCCTGCGATGGCACACGGACCGGCACCTCACAGATCCGAGCCCCCAGCGTGACGACAGCAACCTCGAACCCACCCGCGCGGGCTGCCGCGATCCTGATCGTCATGCTCTCGGCGACGACGATCCTTTCGCAGTTCTTCCGCTCGTCCGTCACCGTTCTCGCGCCCGAGCTGATCGTTGAGCTGAAGCTGACGTCGGAAGCGCTCGGCATGTCGAACGCCATCTTCTTCTTCGCCCTGATGGCGGCGCAGGTGCCTGTGGGCATTCTTTTCGACCGCATCGGCGTGCGTTTCACCGTTGGCGGTCTCGCCGTGCTCGGCGTCGCGGGTGCGCTCTTGCACGCGGTGGTGCGCGACGGCAGCGAGCTCATCGCGGCGCGCTTTCTGCTCGGTCTCGGCTTCGGCGGCAGCTTCATGTCGGTGGTCGTGCTCTGCTCGCGCTGGTATCCGCGCGCCCGCTGGGCCACCGCCATGAGCTGGGTGTTCGGCCTCAGCATGATCGGTGTCGGACTTGCCGGCACGCCGCTGGCGCTCGCTGCCGGACTGGTCGGCTGGCGGACGACCTTCATGATCATGGCGGGTGCGGCGGGGGTTGTCGGGCTGCTCTTCGTATGGCTCGTGCGCGACGATCCGCCGGGCAAGGTGCCGCCGCCCAATCCGCCGGAGACGCTCGCCGCCGCGCTCGCCGGCTTCATCGCGATCCTGCGCCTGCCGGGCCTTCTGCGCGTGCTCGGGCTGCAGACGGTGGCCTATGCCGTAATGGCGACGATCATGGGCCTGTGGGCCGGTCCCTATCTCCACGATGTGCACGGGCTCGATGCGGTGGCGCGCGGCAACGTCCTGATCGCCATGGCATGTGCGCAATTCCTGGGTGTGCTCGCCTTCGGGCCCATGGATCGCATTTTCGATACGCGAAAGTGGGTGGCCATTACGGGAGCGACCGCGACGATCCTGGTGCTGCTTGCTCTGGCCTCGAATCCACCGACGGTGCTGGCCATCCCGCTCATCATCGGCGTATGCGCGACGTCGTCGTACGGCGTCGCCGTCGTGACGCACGCGCGCACCTTCTATCCCGATCATCTCGCGGGGCGCGGCGCGACGACCGCCAACATGGCCCAGCTCTTCGGCTGTGCAATGGTGCCGGTCGTGACGGGGTACATTCCGAACTGGTTCCCGCAGACGGCCGCCGGATATTCTCCCGTCGCCTACCAATGGATCTTTGCTACCATTGCCGCGGCGCTCGGTGCGGGCCTCATGGTCTACGCTACGGCGCGCGACGTCCGGCCGAGCAGTCAGGCCGGCCATCCAATGCCGGCGTCTGCTGGCGACAAATCCGGACCAACCGGAGCATGATCTTTGGGAGCTGAAGGGAAACGCCATGCGCACGCGAATGACCGAAGCTTTGACGCTGCCGACGGATGGAACGGCGGGGGCGCTCGCCGGGCGCGTCTGGCGGCCGGATGTGGAAGGGCCCTCGGTCGTTGCCGTACGCGCTGACGGCCTCTACGACATTTCCCGGCACGCGCCGACCATGCGCGATCTCGCCGAGCGCGCGGATGCTGCGGCGATCGTGAAGAGCGGCGCGGGCGAGCGGATCGGTTCGCTTGGCGAGATCCTCGCCAACACACCCGAGGTCTACCGCGATGAGAAGAAGCCCTGGCTCCTGGTGCCGATCGACCTGCAGGCCGTCAAGGCCGCAGGCGTGACCTTCCCGCGCTCGATGCTGGAGCGCGTGATCGAGGAGCAGGCCAAGGGCGCGCCGGAAAAAGCCGAGGCCATCCGCAAGCAGGTGCAGGCGCAGCTCGGCGGCGATCTGCGCACGCTGAAGCCCGGCTCGAAGGAGGCCATGGCGCTCAAGCAGACGCTGATCGCGGCCGGCGCGTGGTCACAGTATCTCGAAGTCGGCATTGGTGAGGATGCCGAGATCTTCACCAAGGCTCAGCCCATGTCGGCGGTCGGACACGGCATGACCGCGGGCCTGCATCCGAAGTCGACGTGGAACAACCCCGAGCCCGAAGTGGCAATGGTCGTCAACTCGAAGGGCGCGCTCGTCGGCGCGACGCTCGGCAATGACGTGAACCTCCGCGACATCGAGGGCCGGTCGGCGCTGCTCCTCTCCAAGGCGAAGGACAACAATGCCTCGGCCTCGGTGGGCCCGTTCGTGCGCTTCTTCGATGCGACGTTCTCGCTCGACACGGTGCGCGGGCTCGACGTGCACCTGACGGTCGACGGTCCAGAGGGCTTCCGCCTCACGGGCAAATCCTCCATGCGCGAGATCGCGCGCGATCCGGCCGATCTCGTTAGCCAGCTCATCGGCAAGACGCACCAGTATCCCGACGGTGCGATCCTCTATCTCGGCACCATGTTCGCGCCGAGCGAGGACCGCGGCGATCCCGGCATGGGCTTCACGCACAAGGTCGGCGACGTCGTCACCATTCATGCCGATCCGCTCGGCGCGCTCACGAACGTGATGGCCACTTCCGACCAGGCGCCGCCCTGGCGCTTCGGCGTCGCCGACCTCATGCGCAATCTCGCCAAGCGCAATCTGATCTGATCGAGGACCCGCAATGCTCTTCATGGTGATATCGACGCCGCGTCCCGAGAAGCCCTCGACGATGGTGCCGAGCCGCAAAGCCTATTGGGAATGGCTGGCGCCGCTCGAGGCGAACGGCATGTGCAAGGGCGCCTGGGCGCGGACCGGCCGCGGCGCCGTGATCCTGTTCGATGTGCCGAACAACGAGACGCTGCACCGCCTCATGAACGAATGGGCGGAGATCATCCCGGCAACTTTCGAGGTCTATCCGCTGATCGACACCGGCGCGGCCAAGGCCTTCCTCGGCAAGTCGGGCGCATAAAGCAAACGGCCCGCCCAAGGTTGGCTTGGGCGGGCCGCTGCATTCCATTGCTCAACTCAGCCGAAAACTTCGGGGTTGATCGCATTCTCCTTGCGCGGCGTGCCGTCGAAGACCGAGAGCACGTTCTTCGCCGCCTCGGCCGACATGCGCTCCATGGCTTCGGCCGTCACGCCTGCAATGTGCGGCGAGGCAATGAGGTTCGGCAGCTTGAAGAGCGGATTGGCCGGATCCGGCGGCTCGCGATCGAAAACGTCGAGCGCCGCGGCCGGGAGCGTGCCGTCCGTCAGCGCAGCATGCAGCGCCTTCTCGTCGATGATGCCGCCGCGCGCGGTCGAGACGAGGTAGGCCGTGCGCTTCATGGCTTTGAACTGGTTAGCGCCGAACATGCCGACCGTCTCCGGCGTCTTCGGGCAGTGGACGGTCACGAAGTCCGCACGCGGCAGGGCATCGTCAAGGCTCGTCACGGGCTCGCAGCCGGCCGCCTTGATCGCCTCGGCCTTGAGGTACGGGTCATAGACCAGAACCTGCATCTCCATGGCGAGACAGCGCTTCGCCGTACGCGTGCCGATGCGGCCGAAGCCGATGATGAGCACAGTCTTCTCGAACATGTCGTTGGAGACCATCGCCGGCTTGAGGCGATCGCCCCAGCGGCCTTCCTTCACGAGCGCGGAAAGCTCCGGCCCCTTGCGCGCGAGCGTGAGCATGAAGCTCATGGCGTGCTCGGCAACCGAGGGTGAGTTCGCTGTGCCGGCGATCATGACGGGCACCTTCGCCGATGTCATGCCGGGGATGTCGATGGCGTCATAGCCGACGCCGACGCGGGCGACGACCTGCATGCCGCCTGCCGCATCGAGCTCGGCAGGGCGGAAGCGCGTCCCGCCGAGGATGGTCGCATGGACCGGCGCGTGCTTCTTCAGGATGGCTCGATATTCCTCATCCTGGGCCATGTTGGGGAAAGGGATGGCTTCGACATCCGGGCGCGCTGCGAGAATCTCTCGTCCGGCTTTGCCCATCGAATCCGTGAAGAGCACTTTCTTCTTGTTGGTCGCCATGCGTTTCCTCCTGGTGGTAGCGCTTCTGCGGTTCTGTTCCGCGAACTTCTCTAGTGTCCCGATTCCGAAGTTCGCCACGCCTCGATGCTAGCCTCCCGAGCGAACTTCGGAATCAAAAGGGACACTAGAATCATAAACTTGCTAGTGTGATTCAGATCGAGAAATTCGCTCCATACCGTGCCCCGAGATATGGCGAATTTCTCGATCATCACACTAGTCGACGTAGCGGACACGGTCGGAAGCGAGCAGCTCCTCGATCCCGCCGATGTTCGTGAAGCCGTTCCTGATCTTGCCCTGCGTGGCCGCCTCGGCGGCGAGCACTTCCTCGACGGAGGGCAGGATCGTGTGAAGGTGCTTGCGCGGCAGGACAACCACGCCGTCGGCATCGCCGATCACGAGGTCGCCGGCCTCGACCGCTACGCCGCCGATCACGATCGGCAGCCCGACGCGGCCGGGGCCGCTACGGACGCACGAGTTCGGCGTGATGCCGCGCGCGAAGACCGGAAGACCGACCGGCACGATGCCGGCGATGTCGCGCGCCATGCCGTCGATGACGATCGCGGCCACGCCCCTGCTCTTGGCGATCGTGGTGACGTTGTCGCCGACGACGGCGGACTGTGTGAAACCTTCGGAGGCCGCCATGATCACGTCGCCGGGCTGGGCGAGGGCGATTGCGGCAACGATGGCGAGGTTGTCGTTGGGGCCGGTCTCGCAGGGCAGCGCCGTGCCGAGGAAGGTAGCATTCGCAAGATCAATGGCCTTGATCGCCGCATCGAGCGCGCCGCGTCCGTCCATGGCATCGACGGCTTGCCCAGTCTGCACGCCCTTGAAACGACCGATCGTGAAGGCGTCAGGGCGCTGCCACATGCGGCGAACGGTAAGAAGCGGCGGATCTTTGAGCATGGAGGAAAACCCATATGAGAACGTTGGCTGGACGCCGAAAGTATTCGGCTTGGCTTGATGGAATGCTAGGTGACGGTCTTTCTGCGCGGCTCGACGATCTCGAACATGCGCTCGAAGGTGTCGAGTAGTGAGAAGAGTGCGGTAACTTTCGATGGATCGCCTTCGATCTTGATCGTGCCTGCGGCGATGGCGGCCTCGAAGGTCGATTTTTCAGCGATGACGGCGTCGAGATCCTTGCGCGTGAGCGTCACCGTAGCATCGGGCGCTTCCGCCAGGCGGCGCGGGGACATCGACATCGCCGAGTTGGAGACGATGATGCAGAACGTCTCGCCCGTGTCGGTGAAGAGCCAGTTCTGTGTTGTGCGATAGCCCTCGGACTTCGGGCCGTTCAAGCGGACGGCGAGATAGTCGAACAGTTGATCGGTCGGTAGCGCACGCAGGATGTGCGGGCCGATGGCCGAGCGCGACGGCACGTTCGGCATGCCGTGTCGGAGCTCGAGAGCGCCGAACAGGTAGGTGTTCCGCCACGTCGCGCTCTCGCTCAGATAGCCGAGCTGCTCGAAGGTATCGGCGAGCAGCGCGCGGGCTTCGGTATTGTCCGGCTCGGCGAACACGAGATGCGAAAGGGCCTGTGCGACGAAGCGGAACTCGCCTTTGTCGAAGTCGGCGCGGGCGCGTTTCAGGATCGCGTCGGCCCCGCCCATGTACTCGACCATCTTGCGGCCGGTCTCGACGGGCGGCAACGGGTCGAGATTGGCGGGATTGGCGTCGTACCAGCCGAGATAGTGCTGATAGATGGCCTTCGCATTGTGCCGCATGTGGCCGTAGTAGCCGCGCGTCGCCCATGCGCCGTCGAGCGATTGGGGCGTACCGATCTGCTCGGCGATCTCCGCCGGCTTCAAGCCATGATTCATCAACCGCACGGTCTGGTCGTGCGCGTAGCGGTAGAGGTCGCGCTGTGCTTCGAGATGACCGACGACGCGCGCGCGTCCCCATGCAGGCCAGTGGTGCTGACCGCAGAGCGCTTCTGCCTCGTCTCCCCAGAGATCGAGCGCTTCCTGGATGTACTTCGACCAGTCGAGCGAGTTACGCACCTGCGCGCCGCGGAAGGGCAGCAGATTGTGGAAGTTGTGCGTGGCGTTCTCGGCGAGGTTCAGCACCTTGAAGGCCGGCAGATAGAAGTGCATCTCCGCCGGCGCCTCGGTCTCCGGCGCCATCTGGAAGACGAATTCGACGCCGTCGATCGTGCGCTTCTCGCCCGTATGCGTGATGATGTCGTTCGGCGGCATCAGCGTGACGGAGCCCGCGCTGATCGCCTTGCCGAGCCCGCAGTCCACGTGCTGGGCCGGACCGCGCGGCAGGAGCGCGCCGAACTGGTAGAGGGCGCGGCGCAGCATGGCATTGCCCGCGATCACGTTCTCGGAGACGGTGTGCTCCATGAACTGATCCGGCGCGATGACCGGTACTTTTCCCGCGGCAACGTCCTTCGCCTCGACGACGCCCGCAGCGCCGCCCCAGTGATCGACGTGCGTGTGCGTGTAGATGACGCCGGTGACCGGCCGGTTGCCGCGATGCTGACGATACAGCGCGAGTGCCGCGCGTGCCGTCTCCACCCCCGTGAGCGTGTCGACCACGATCACACCCGACTGGCCCTCGATGAGGGTCATGTTGGCGATGTCGAAGCCGCGCACCTGATAGATGCCGGGGACGACCTCGAAGAGGCCGTGAATGGCGTTGAGGCGCGCCTGGCGCCAAAGGCTCGGATTTACGGACGGCGGCGCGGCCTCGTCGCGCTGGAAGCCGTAAGTCCGCATGGTCCAGACCACGCGGCCCGTAGGTCCGACGATGTGCGCATCCTCGATCGTGCCCAGGAACCCGCGCCGGGCGTCCTCGAAATCCTGGGTATCATCGAAAGGGAGTTCACGAAGAACCGCAGCATTCTGGCGGGTGACGCTGGCAGAGGCCGGTTTTGGCCCCTCAGGCGCCGAGCCCTCAGATGCTGTCATGGGCGTTCCCTCGTGGATGTCTGGCATTGCGGCTTGCCGGCGGCGGATGAAGCCCCCCGATCACCGTCTTGGCTCTTCTCGTGCAGTCAACTCGGACGTGTGCCGAGGGTCAATCGCATTCGCTGCAGGCGTGCCCTGCAGAGGTCCTGCTGCCGGTAGAACTGGGATCAGTCCTTGGCCCGCTCGACGTAGGACCCGTCCTCGGTCATGACGACGATCCGGGTGCCGGACTCGATATGAGGCGGCACCATCACGCGGGCGCCGTTCGAGAGCTTCGCCGGCTTGTAGGATGAGGAGGCGGTCTGCCCCTTAACCACCGGATCAGCCTCGACAATCTCGAAAATCACGCGCTGTGGCAGCTCGATGGCGACCGGGCTGCCCTCGAAGAGCTTGATCGAGCAGCGCATGTTCTCGACGAGCCACTGGGCGGAATCGCCAAGCAGGTCCTTGGGAACCAAGATCTGCTCGTAGGTCTCGGGCTCCATGAAGTTGAAGCCCATTTCGTCTTCATAGAGATAGTCGTAGTCCTTCTCGTCGAGAAACGCGCGCTCGACGGTTTCCGTCGTGCGGTAGCTCTTGACGATCTTTACGCCGTCCGAGATGCGGCGCATGTCGATGTGTGTCGTCGGGGTGCCCTTGCCCGGGCGAATACTTTCGGCCTTGAGGACCGTGCAGAGATCACCGTCGATCTCCAGGACATTGCCTTTGCGGACCTCGCTTGCGATAACCTTGACCACGAAACCGTTCTCCGTCCATTTCCCCGCGCGGGGCCGCTGAAACTCGTCCTTTGGCGGGCTTCATAGCTGTTTCGGGGCGCGAGGCCAAGTCGGGGCCCCAATCGGGCCCGGACTTTATGACGGGGCGAGGACCGTTCAGACCTCATGACCGAGCGCGTTAAGGAACGCCCGTGGTGGCATCCGGACAAGCACGCCGACCGGCGGCCGTTCCTGCTTGCGCGAGGGCGGATCAAGGCCGCGCTGCGGGGCTGGTTCGAGGACCGGGGGTTCGTCGAGGTCGAGACGAGCGCCCTTCAGGTATCGCCGGGTAACGAGGCGCACCTCCATGCCTTTTCGACCGAATGGCGGTCCGAGGGCGGCGGGATGGCGCCGCTCTACCTGCACACGTCGCCGGAATTCGCCTGCAAGAAGCTGCTGGCGGCCGGCGAACGGCGGCTGTTCACGTTTGCGCAGGTCTATCGCAATCGTGAGCGGGGCGCGCTGCATCATCCCGAGTTCACGATGCTCGAATGGTACCGCGTTGGCGAGCCCTATGAAGTCCTCATGCGCGACTGCGCCGAGCTGCTGGCGCTGGCGGCCGCTGCCGCGGAAACGGACATCCTTACGTTCCGCGATGAGCCGGTCGATCCCCTGGCGCCGCCGGAGCGGCTGACGGTGGCGGAGGCTTTTCGCCGCCATGCGCGCATTGATCTCCTCGCGACGCTCGGCGGGGCGACACCCGATCGCGACGGGCTTGCGGCGCAGGCGCTCGGCATCGGCTTGCGGATCGCGGCGGACGACACGTGGTCCGATATTTTCAGCCGCGTGATCGTGGATTGCGTCGAGCCGCGCATCGGACGCGGGCAGGCGACGATCCTCATGGAATACCCGACCGTCGAGGCGGCGCTGGCGCGCCCCTCACCCAAGGATCCGCGGGTGGCCGAGCGCTTCGAGCTCTATGCCTGCGGTGTCGAGCTGGCGAACGCCTTCGGCGAGCTGACCGATCCAGCCGAGCAGCGCCGCCGCTTCGAGGCCGAGATGGCCGAGAAACAGCGCGTCTATGGCGAGCGCTATCCGATCGATGAGGATTTTCTGGCGGCGCTGGCCATCATGCCGCCGGCATCGGGCATCGCCCTTGGTTTCGACCGGCTCGTCATGCTGGCGACGGGCGCGCGGAATATCGAACAGGTCCTCTGGGCGCCGGTGACCACGCCATGAGCGACAGAGGCGCACCAAAGACGCTGCGGACACCGCAGGATCTGCTCGATGCAGGCCTGATCGGCGCGGACGGGCTCGATGCGGCCGCAGAGGTCGGGGCGCGCTATGCCATCGCGATCACGCCCGCCCTCGCAGCATTGATCGACCAAGCCGATCCGAATGATCCGATCGCCCGCCAGTTCGTGCCCGATGTCCGCGAACTCGAAACGCGCCCCGAGGAGCGCGCCGATCCCATCGGCGACGACGTGCATTCACCGGTGCCCGGCATCGTGCACCGCTATCCGGATCGCGTGCTGCTGAAAGCGACGCACGCCTGCCCTGTTTATTGCCGCTTCTGCTTCCGCCGCGAGATGGTCGGCCCAGGGGGCGAACAGGCGCTTGCGGGCGAGAAGTTGGCGGCAGCCCTCGACTACATCCGCGCCAATCCGGCCATCCACGAGGTCATCGTCACGGGCGGCGATCCGCTGGTGCTTGCCCCGCGCCGCATTGCCGAGATCACACGTGGTCTCGCCGAGATCCCGCACGTTCAGGTCATCCGCTGGCATTCCCGCGTGCCCGTGGTGGACCCGGGACGGATCACACTAACACTCGTCGAAGCTCTGCAAACGCCCAGAAAGGTCGTGTGGATCGCCGTTCACGCCAACCACGTGCGCGAGCTGACCGACGCCGCCCGTGCCGCGCTTCGGCGTCTTGCTGCCGCCGGCTTCCCGCTGATCAGCCAGACGGTCCTGCTCAAGGGCATCAACGACAATGCCGAGACGCTGGCTGAGTTGTTCCGCGCCTTCATCGCGCATGGCGTGAAGCCCTACTATCTCCACCACGCCGATCTCGCACCGGGCACGGCCCATTTCCGTACGTCCATTGCCGAGGGGCAGGCCATCATGCGCGCACTCCGTGGCCGCGTCTCAGGTCTCGCGCTGCCGACCTATGTCCTCGATGTGCCCGGCGGCTTCGGCAAGGTGCCCATCGGGCCGGATTACGTTAATGAAATCGAGGGCTTTACCGAGGTCATGGACGTCTCGGGTCGCCAGCATCCCTACCCTGCCATCCCGGCTGAGATCGGCCCCATCGACAAGGGCTGACTTTCCCCTATGCCCCCGCGCCGCTTCGTGTAATGTGCGCGCCGCCTGCGGGGAGTGAAACAAGCCATGCAATTCAAGATCGCCAAGCGCCTGCAAAGGGTCGAGCCTTCGCCGAGCATCGTCGCTGCCCAGCGTGCGCGCGAGCTGAGGGCCCAGGGCCGCGACATCATCGCCCTTTCCACTGGCGAGCCCGATTTCCCGACGCCGGCCCACATCATCGATGCCGCTGCCGCTGCCGCCAAGCGCGGCGAGACGAAATATACCGCCATTCCCGGCACGCTCGAACTGCGCACCGCGCTTGCCGCCAAGCTCAAGCGCGAGAACGGTGTCGACTACACGACCGACGAGGTCATGGTCTCGACCGGCGGCAAGCAGGCGATCTTCAATGCCATCGTCGCGACCATGGAGGCCGGCGACGAGGCGGTCATCCCGGCGCCCTTCTGGATCGCCTATTCGGATTGCGTGCTCTATGCCGGCGCGAAGCCGGTGGTCGTGCCCTGCCCGGCCGAGACGAAGTTCAAGATCACGCCCGAGATGCTGGAGCGCGCGATCACGCCTGCGACGCGCTGGCTCGTGCTGAACTCGCCGTCGAATCCGTCCGGCGCCGTCTACACGCGCGAGGACTATCTCGGCCTCGCCGAAGTTCTGCGCCGCCACCCCAACGTCGCCGTCATGGTCGACGAAATGTACGAGCATATTGTCTTCGACGGGCACACTTGCGAGAGCTTCGTCGCCGTGTGTCCCGACATGAAGGACCGCTCGGTCATCATCAACGGCGTGTCCAAGACCTACTCCATGACCGGCTGGCGCATCGGCTTTGCTGCCGGCCCCGCCGAGGTCATCAAGCAGATGTCGAAGCTGCAGGCGCAGGTGACATCGGGGCCGTCGTCGGTCGGCCAGGCCGCGGCGCTCGCCGCGCTCACCGGCCCTCAGGATTCGGTCGAGACGTACCGCGCGGCCTTCGAGGAGCGCCGCGATCTGATCGTGGCCATGCTCAATCAGGCCAAGGGCATCAGCTGCGTGAAGCCGGCCGGCGCCTTTTATGCGTTTCCGAGCTGTGCGGGCCTCATCGGCAAGCGCACGCCCGATGGCAAGGTCATCGAGAGCGACCGCGATTTCGTCATGTATCTCATGAACGGAGAGGGGGTCGCGGCCGTGCACGGGGCAGCCTATGGTGTCTCGCCGCACTTCCGCTTGTCCTTTGCCGCCTCGACCGAGGACATCACGCGCGCCTGTGAGCGCATCCAGCGGGCCTGCGCGGCACTGCGATAAACAGAGAAACGACGGAGGAAGCACGTAATGGCCAAACTGCGCGTAGGCATTCTGGGATTCGGCGAGGCTGGCCAGAGCGTGGCCACCGGATTGAAAAAGTCCGCGACGGCCGAGCATCCGATCGAGATCTCGACCTGGGACATCCTTCTCCCAAGCAACGAGAAGGGCGCGCCGCTGAAGGCTGCCGCCGACAAGATCGGTGTGAGGACCGTCGGCGCCGCCGCGGAGCTAGCGCAGGCGAGCGACATCATCCTGAGCCTCGTGACGACGGAAGAGAGCCTCGTCGCAGCCCGCCAGATGGCGCCGCACATCGTAAAGGGCACGCTCTTCCTCGATTGCAATTCCACTTCGCCGGGCATGAAGCGCGATGTGGCCAAGACGATTACAGCCGGTGGCGGACGCTCCGTCGAGGCGGCGGTCATGGATCTGGTGCCGCGCTCGCAGCACAAAGTGCCGATGCTGCTTGCAGGCAAGGATGCGGAGGAGCTGATCGGCAAGCTTGCGCCCTACGGCGTCGACATGAAGTCCGTGGGCGATGACATCGGCGCGGCGTCGACGATCAAGATGTGCCGCAGCGTGTTCATGAAGGGGCTCGATGCCATCCTCATGGAGTGCATGGTCGCGGCCGAGACGGCGGGCGTGACCGATCGTATCGTGTCGTCGCTGCAGGTGACGATCCCCGAGATCAATTGGCCGGTCTTCATCGGCAAGAAGCTCGGCGGTGCCGCGCAGCACTCGGGCCGGCGCGCAGGTGAGATGCGCGAGGTGGCGACGACGCTGCGCGAGCTCGGCCTCGATCCGACGATGGCGGAGGCCACGTCGCGGCGCCTGCAGTGGTGCGCCGATCTCGGCATGAAGGAACGCGCTGCGGCGACGCGCGTGCCGGGCTCGATTACCGAGTTCGTCGATGATGTGCGTGCCGGCCTTGCGGCGCAGTCGTCGGCCAAAGCTGCCGAATAGCGGATGCTGCGGATCACCGAGCTGCGGCTGCCGCTTGACCATCCGGAGGAGGAACTTCGGGAGGCAGTGGTGACGCGGCTCGGGGTCTCGTCCGCAGACCTGCTGAGCTTCAGCGTGTTCCGGCGCGCCTGGGATGCGCGCAAGAAATCCGCGATCAAGCTCGTCTACACGATCGATGCCGAGGTGCGCGACGAGGCTCGCGTGCGCGCGCGGCTGAAGGACGATCGTCACGTCAATCCATCACCGAATACAACCTACAAGTTCGTCGCGCGTGTGCCGGAGCGGGTGGAAAAACGCCCCGTGGTGATCGGCACGGGTCCATGCGGCTTCATGTGCGCGCTCGTTCTGGCGCAGATGGGTTTTCGTCCGATCGTCCTCGAGCGCGGCAGGGTCGTGCGAGAGCGTACGAAAGACACCTGGGGGCTATGGCGGCGCGGTGTGCTCGACCCGACGTCCAATGCTCAGTTCGGTGAGGGCGGCGCCGGTACGTTCTCCGACGGCAAGCTGCACAGCGGCATCAGCGATCCGCATCATCACGGCCGCAAGGTGCTGACTGAGTTCGTCAAGGCCGGAGCGCCCGACGAGATCCTCTACGTCGCCAAGCCGCATATCGGCACGTTCCGCCTCGTCACCGTTGTCGAGAACGTGCGCGCTGAGATCGAAGCGCTCGGCGGCGAGTACCGCTTCGGCACGAAGGTCGTCGATCTCGATATCGAGGACGACGGCAACGGCAAGCGGCACGTGCGCGGCGTCGTGCTCGAGGATGGCAGCACGATCGAAACGGATCATGTTGTGCTCGCCGTCGGCCACAGCGCGCGCGACACCTTCGAGATGCTGCTCGCGCGCGGCGTGACGATCATCCCCAAGCCGTTCTCCATCGGCGTGCGCATCGAGCATCCGCAGTCGCTGATCGATCGATGTATGTTCGGACCATCCGCGGGCAACCCAATCCTTGGCGCGGCGGACTATCATATCGTGCACCACGCCAGTAACGGCCGCTCGGTCTACAGTTTCTGCATGTGCCCCGGCGGTACGGTCGTCGCGGCGACATCCGAGCCTGGATGTGTCGTCACGAACGGCATGAGCCAGTACTCGCGTGCCGAGCGCAATGCCAATGCCGGCATCGTTGTCGGCATCACGCCCGACGAGGACTTTCCGGGCGGACCGCTGGCCGGCATTGCTTTTCAGCGTCAATGGGAGGCCAAGGCCTTTGAAGTGGGTGGTGGCACGTATGCGGCGCCAGCGCAGAGAGTTGGCGATTTTCTCGCCGGCCGCGCTTCGACGTCGCTTGGTGATGTGGTTCCGAGCTACAAGCCAGGCGTGACGCCGACGGATCTCGCGCAATGCCTGCCGGAGTTCGCCGTGATCGCGATCCGCGAGGCCCTGCAGGCCTTCGACAAGCGTATTCCCGGCTTCGCCATGGCCGATGCCGTGATGACCGGCGTCGAGACGCGCACGTCCTCGCCGATCCGCATTCCGCGCGGCGAGGACTACCAGAGCGTCAACACGCGCGGCCTCTATCCGGCAGGCGAAGGCGCGGGCTTTGCCGGCGGCATTCTCTCCGCGGGCGTCGACGGCATCCGCGTCGCGGAAGCGCTCGCGCTCAATTTTGCCAAGGATTGAAGGCGGGCTCGGTCGTCGTCTTCCAGGACTTCTGGTCTGCCGCTGCCGGCTGTCTGGCCGGCGCTTTCGCGGCTGGCCTCGCAGGTGCCGGCGTCTCGGCGCGCGGCATGGATCTGAGGCCGAGGCAGCGAACAAAGGCATCGGAGTTCGCCATGCGTCCGCGCAGGCGCGAAGCCAGCACGGAGGTGATGCGCCCTGGATCGCCGGCATCGCGGGCGATCGGATTCGGCAGCGTCGCGGCGAGCAGGGTCGCTTCGTGCGCCGTGAGACGCGAGGCCGGCTTGTCGAAATGATAGTACGACGCCGCCTCCGCGCCGAAGATGCCGGGCCCCCATTCGGCGATGTTCAGGTAGACCTCGAGAATGCGCCGCTTGGGCCAGAATGCGTCGATGGTCAGCGCGACGGGGATCTCGATGGCCTTGCGGACGTAGCTTCGCGAGGACCACAGGAAGAGGTTCTTCGCCGTCTGCATGGTGATCGTGCTGCCACCGCGCGACTCGCTCATGGCCTCGTAGAGCGCACCCCAGTCCACGCCGCCGTGCTGGCAGAAACGCGCGTCCTCCGACGTGACGACGGCGCGCTGGAGATAGGACGAGATGCTCGTGAGCGGCACCGGCGCATAGAGCACGGGCTGGCCAGAGAGACGCGTGGTGATCATGAGCGCCGAGCGCGGCGGATCGATCCAGCGGTAGGCGACGATCAGAGCCAGCACGAGCACGACATAGCCGACCACGAGGCCCATCAGCATGAGAACTGCGCGCCGGATCCGGCGAGGCCACACCGAGTGCGACGGCGGTGCCGCTGTCGATAAGGGAGGTGCCGGTGCATCGAGAGTGGGATGACTTGCGGCCGCGATGGAGGCGGCGACCATAGGCGCGACGGCAAGCGATGGCGCGGGCCCGTTCCCGTCAAAGAGTGGCGTACTGCTGGCAGGCTCCAGCGAGGGCGGCTGCGCCTGAGGGGCTGGCGCTGCGGCTGGACGCTCGAGGCGAAGTTCTGGCACCGCCGCGAACGCGGAGCCGAAGGCAAAGTCCGCGGTGCGCGCAGCCACAGGCATCACGCGGGGCAATAGTTCGGGTGCGGGTGGCTCCGGCGAACGGGTTTCCGGCGCTTCCACCCTCAGTTCTGCTTCAGCCACTGTCGAGATGGCCTCCAAGGCCAACTCGGCCGTGGGGAGCTCTGCGCCGTCAACTGCGGGCATCGCCTCGGCCGCCGGTTCCGGCGTCGCATCCGCCACATCCAGCTCTGATGCAGGTGGCTGAGGTTCGGGAAGGTCGAGTGGAGGCAACGCCGGCACTTCCGCATATAGCTCCGCCTCGGCAGGCAGCTCGGGGCGCACATCGGCTTGGGGGCTGGCCGCTGGTTCGGGTCTGACCTCCGCCTCCGCCACGGCCCCCATCTCCACGGGCGGCGGACCCTCCGCCGGCATGGCCGGATCGTGCAGGGGCGCAGCCGCAGGCCCCGTCGGCGGCCCCGTGCGGGGGACGACGTCAGGCGGCTCGTCGCCCGGTCCGGTGAAGGGGCCTCGGTAGTCGTTCATGGTCCATTTTAGCTTATCAAACGCCCGTGACGCCTCGGAAATAGCATCATAAGAATGGCGCCGGAGCGGCGCACGTATCTAGTGTCCCGATTCCGAAGTTTGCTTAACCTTGATGCTAGTGTCCCGAGCGAACTTCGGAAGCAAAAGGGACACTAGAATCATAAACTTGATCGTGTGATTCAGATCGAGAAATTCGCTCGATACCGTGCCCGGGAGGTGGCGAATTTCTCGATCATCACACGAGCGGCCGCATGGTTCACAGGGAATAGGCTCAAGGAAGAAGAAATGGCATTCGAGGAACGGCTGGGCGAAATCGCCGCGCTCGTCGAAAATCGCCTCGCCGCGTTGCTTGGCCAGGATGCGCTCGGGGCGACGCCGCCGGTGCTGGGGGCCGCCATGCGCCATGCCGTGCTCGGCGGCGGCAAGCGCTTTCGGCCGTTCCTCGTCATCGAGGGCGCGCGCGTGCTCGGCATGTCGGATATGGCGGCCGTGGACACGGCCTGCGCCGTCGAGTGCCTGCATTGCTATTCGCTCGTGCATGACGATCTCCCGGCCATGGACAACGACGAGCTGCGCCGCGGCCAGCCGACCGTCTGGAAGGCCTTCGACGAGGCGACAGGAATTCTAGCTGGCGACGCGCTCCTCACTTTCGCCTTCGAGCTGCTGGCACGGCCATCGACGCACGCCGATGCAGCCGTGCGGGCGGCTCTGGTGCTCGGCCTCGCCGAAGCGGGCGGTTCAGCCGGCATGGTCGGCGGGCAGGTCCTGGACCTCGCCTCCGAGAAAGGCGACGCGACAGCGCTGCACACGCTCGATGGCGTGAGCACGATCCAGCGCATGAAGACGGGCGCCCTGATCCGCTTTTCCGCCGAAGCGGGTGCCATTCTGGTCGGCGCCGCGCCGGATGAGCGCCGCGCGCTCCGTGTCTATGGCAAGGCGCTCGGCGCCGCCTTCCAGATTGCTGATGATCTTCTCGATGCCGAAGGCGACGCAAGCGCGACTGGCAAGGCCGTCGGCAAGGATGCGGCTGCCGGCAAGGCGACATTCGTGACGGTGTTGGGCATCGCTGGCGCCCGCAAGCGGCTCGCCGAGCTCAATGCCGAGGCCCGCGCGGCGCTGGCGCCGTTCGGCGAAGGGGCGCACCATCTGGCGGCCGCCATCGACTTCGTGAGCAACAGGCGCGGCTGAGGGTGGCCAGCCCCTAGGCTCCAGTGCCATAGTGGACCAATCGGTCTCGGCAGATGGACCGGCAGAGAAGCTGGGAGGCAATGCCCGAATGAACTTCACCGAGCACGCCGGAAAGGCCGCCCTGCGCGCGGCCGGCATCCCGACGCCCGAGGGCATCGTCGCACGGACACCGGAGGACGTGGCCGATGCCGCGCGCCGTATCGGCAAGTGCGTGATCAAGGCGCAGGTGCTGACCGGCAAGCGCGGCAAGGCGGGCGGTATCAAGCTCGCGACGACGCCGGAGGAGGCCGCCAATCATGCCCGTGCGATCCTCGGCATGACGATCGGCGAGCATAAGGTCGATCACGTGCTGGTCGATCCGCAGGTGAACATCGCGCGCGAGATGTACGCCGCAGTGCTCAACGATCCCGAGACGCAGGGGCCGCTCCTGCTGTTCTCGCCCGAAGGTGGCATGGATATCGAGGAGATCGCGGCCGAGCACCCGCATGCGCTGCTGCGCCTTCCCATCAGCATCATCAAGGGGCTCGACGAGGAGGCACTCGCTGCCGCCGTGCGGCGCTACGATCCGCCGGCTGCCGGCGCCATCACCGACATCCTCGTCAAGCTCTACGAGGCCTATCGTGCGAGCGACGCGGAGCTCGTGGAGATCAATCCGCTCGTGCAGATGCGCGACGGGCACTTCATTGCGCTCGACTGCAAGCTGACGGTCGATGACAGCGCGCTGACGCGCCAGGAGGCGCTCGCCCACTCCGGTACGCCCGACAAGACGACCGATCTCGAGGCGCGCGCCAAGGCGCTGCATCTCAAGTACATCGAGCTCGACGGCGAAGTCGGCGTGCTCGCGAACGGCGCCGGCCTCACCATGACGACCATGGATGCGATCCGCCATTTCGGCGGCCAGCCGGCGAACTTCATGGAGATCGGCGGCGACAGCTACACGAAAGCCGTTCCGGCGCTGGAGATCGTGCTCGCGAACCCGAACGTGAAGGCGCTGCTCGTCAATTTCTGCGGGGCCTTCGCGCGCACGGACGTCATGGCCGAGGGCGTGATCAATGCCTGGCTGCACCTCAAGCCGAAGATCCCGATCGTTTTCACGATCCACGGTACGGGCGAGGATGAGGCCATTGCCATGGTGCGCGAGCGGCTCGGCATCGAGCCGCACGATCTCATGGACGACGCGGTGAAGGCGGCTGTCGCCGCGGCGAAGGGGGCGCGCGCATGATCATCGGCGGCAAGGAGACCGTGCTGGTGCAGGGCATCACCGGCAAGCAGGGGACGTTCTGGTCCGAGCGCATGCGCGACTACGGCTCCAGGATCATCGGCGGCGTCAATCCGCGCCGCGCGGGCGAACGCCATCTGGATCTGCCCGTGTGGGCCTCGGCGCAGGATGCGGCGAAGGATCAGAAGATCGATGCGGCCGTGATGTTCGTGCCGCCGTTCGGCGTAAAGGAAGCCGCGCTCGACATCATCGCGGCGGGCGTGCGTAAGATCGTCTGCCTTACCGAGCACGTGCCCGTGCAGGACACGATGTACTTTCTTGCCGCGGCGCGCGAGCGCGGGGCTCAAGTCATCGGCCCGAACACGGCCGGCCTCGTGACGACGGGCGTGAGCTTCGTCGGCTTCATGCCGGCCTTCAACCAGCGCGTCTTCCAGAAGGGCGATATCGGCGTCATCTCGCGCTCGGGCTCGCTCGGCACGCTGCTCTGCCTCAATCTCGTGCAGGCGGGGCTTGGCATCTCGTCGTTCGTCGGCATCGGCGGCGACCCGATCATCGGCACCACGACGCGCGATGCGCTCATGGCGCTGGACAAGGATCCGGCGACGAAGGCGATCGCGCTCGTCGGCGAGATCGGCGGGGCCATGGAGGAGGCGGCAGCGGAGTACGCGGCGAGCATGAAGAAGCCGGTGGCGGCCTTCATCGCCGGCGCCGCCTCGCCGCCCGGCAAGAAGATGGGCCACGCAGGTGCGATCGTGATGGGCGATCGCGGCTCCTATGCCGGCAAGAAGGCGGCGCTGGAAGAGGCGGGCGTCACGGTATGCGCGACGCCGAACGAGGTGCCGGGCGTGCTCAAGGCGCGGCTCAAGCGGTAGTCTCAGCGCCCGATCAGCCGCTCGATGGCCGGGATGAGCTCGTCGTAGTGCTCGATGATGGCATCGGGCGCGAGGTCGCGGACGTGCACGTCGGTGTAGCCAAACGTCACCGCGACGACGGGGATGCCGGCCGCTTTGGCGGTGTCGATGTCCGTCTTGCTGTCGCCGACCATGATCGCGTGGTTCGGATCACCGCCGGCCATGCGGATCGCGCCGATGAGGTGGTCGGGGTGCGGCTTGCAGACCGGGAAGGTGTCGCGCCCCGCCAGGGCTGCAAAGCGCGCGCGCAGCCGGAGATCGCCGAGGAGTTGCTCGGAAAGCGCAGCCTGCTTGTTCGTGCACACGGCAAGCCGTGCGCCCTCGGCCGTCAGGCGGTCCAGCGAGGTCTCGAGCCCGGGAAAGGCATGGCTCGTCGCGGCGATATTGGTCCGGTAGTAGGCGAGAAAGCGCTCGAGATGGGCTGCCGCTTCAAGCGCCGCAATCTCCCGGCCGTGCAGCCGGAAGCCTTCCTTGATCATCGCCGCTGCGCCGAAGCTGATCGACGGCCTGATGAGCTCTGGCGCGACAGGTGCCAGATCCACCGCAGCGAGCACGTGGTTCGTCGCGGCGATGAGGTCCGGCGCGGTCTCGACGAGCGTCCCGTCGAGATCGAAGGCTACGGTCAGATCCCGCATGAGCAGACTCTCCTCGGGCGCTTGCTCATGCAAGGCAACTCCTATAGAGTGAACAGAAAGAGAACATGTGCGCGCCAGCGGCAGGCATCACCGAGGCGGCAGTGCAGGCGGCGAGAATGCCGTGAATTTGGTGCATAAGCATCGGTTCGCCGCGAGGCTTGGCCTAGTTAGCGCGTACTCTCTACCGGACGAATCGGGCTCCTGGAAGCGGGCGTTCCGGCGCGGCTGAGGTCGCGCGCAAGCTTAGCTACAGGGCCAAAGCAAAGGAGTGAGACCATGGCCGGTTCCGTTAACAAGGTGATCCTGATCGGCAATCTCGGCCGCGATCCCGAGATCCGCCGCACGCAGGACGGGCGGCCGATCGCCAATCTGCGGATCGCGACGAGCGAGAGCTGGCGCGACAAGAACTCCGGCGAGCGCCGCGAGAAGACCGAGTGGCATTCGGTCGTGATCTTCAACGAGGCCCTCTGCAAGGTCGTCGAGCAATACCTCAAGAAGGGCTCCAAGGTGTACGTCGAGGGCGCCCTGCAGACGCGCAAATGGCAGGACCAGCAGGGCCAGGAGCGCTATTCGACCGAAGTGGTCCTGCAGGGCTTCAATGCCGTGCTGACCATGCTCGACGGCCGGCCTGGTGGCGGCATGAGCGACAGCGCCCAGTCCGACTACGGCGACAACGGCGGCGGTGGCTACAGCGAGCCTCCGCGCCGCTCGGGTGGTGGCGGCGGCGGCAGCAAGGGCGGCTTCGACAAGAAGCTCGACGACGAAATCCCGTTCTGAAAGGGGCCGGGGCTAAGGCAACGAACTTGAAATTCGCCTCAGCTCGATGTTGAGCGGGGAGCGAATTTCAAGTCCAAAGACGCTTTAGAACTCGCGGTCCCAGTAGGGCGTCCGCCTAGGTGCTCCTGAGGTGGCACGCGACGGCGTGGCCATTGGCGCCGGTCTTCAGCTCCGGCTTCTCGTTCGCGCAAAGCGGGAGCTGGCGGATGGGGCAGCGCGTGTGGAAGTGGCAGCCCGTCGGCGGGTTGATCGGGTTCGGCACGTCGCCCTGCAACATCACGCGCTTGCGCTTCACGCTCGGGTCGGGGATCGGCACTGCCGAAAGCAGCGCCTCGGTATAGGGGTGCTTGGGGTTGGTGTAGAGATCGTGCGCCGTCGCGATCTCGACGATGCGCCCGAGGTACATCACCGCGACGCGCGTCGAGATGTGCTCGACGACCGAGAGATCGTGGGCGATGAACAGGTACGTCAGGCCGAACTGCTCCTGCAGATCCTCGAGCAGATTGATGACCTGGGCCTGGATCGACACGTCGAGCGCCGACACCGGCTCGTCGCACACGATCAGCTTGGGCTCGACCGCGAGCGCGCGCGCAATGCCGATGCGCTGGCGCTGACCACCGGAGAACTCGTGCGGGAAACGCCGCATGTGATCGGGCTGCAGGCCGACGCGCTCCAGAAGCTCGACGACGCGCGCCTCCAGGGCCCTGCGATTGGCAGCGAGCCCGTGGATCACCAGCGCCTCGCCGATGATGGCGCCGACGGTCATGCGAGGATTGAGCGACGCGAACGGATCCTGGAAGATGATCTGCATGTCGCGGGCGACGGCGCGCAGCTCGTTCTTGCCCATGGCCGCGACGTCCTTGCCTTCGAACCAGACCTCGCCCGAGGTCGGCTCGATGAGGCGCAGAATGCAGCGGCCGGTCGTCGACTTCCCGCAGCCGGACTCGCCGACGAGGCCCAAGGTCTCGCCCTTCTCGATGTGAAAGCTCACGCCGTCGACTGCGTGCACGCGATCGACCACGCGCGACAAGAGCCCCCCGCGAATGGGGAACTGCTTGACGAGACCGTTCACGGTCAGCAGCGGTTTGGTCGTCACCGGCGCGGCTCCATCTGAGGACATTCGGTCTCCGGCTCCTTGCGACGTCCGATCAGTCATAAAGAATGCACGCGACCTTATGGCCGGGCTCGATCTCGCGCAGTGGCGGCTGTGCCTTGGTGCATTCTTCGCGGGCAAAGCGACAGCGGGCGGCGAAACGACAGCCCGGTGGCGGCCTCAGCAGACTCGGCACCGTGCCGCCGATGGCTTCGAGGCGGACCTTCTGCGTTGCGGCGGTGTCGATGCGCGGGATCGAGCGGATGAGGCCCTGCGTATAAGGGTGGCGCGGGTTGGCGAAGAGCTGCTCGACGCCTGCCTCTTCCACGACCTTGCCGGCATACATGACGACGACGCGCTGCGCCGTCTCGGCAACGACGCCCATGGCGTGGGTGATCAACATGATCGCCATGCCGAACTGCGATTTCATATCCTGCAGCAGCTCGAGGATCTGCGCCTGGATGGTGACGTCGAGCGCGGTCGTCGGCTCGTCGGCGATCAGCAGCTTCGGATTGCACGAGAGCGCCATGGCGATCATCACGCGCTGGCGCATGCCGCCCGAGAACTGGTGCGGATAGTCGTGCACGCGGCGCTGCGGATTGGGAATGCGCACCAGATTGAGCATCTCGACTGTGCGCTCGATGGCGGCCTTACGGCCCAGGCCCTCATGGCGGCGCACGACCTCCGCAATCTGCTCGCCGACGGTGAAGACCGGATTGAGCGACGTCATCGGTTCCTGGAAGATGATCGCGATTTCCTTGGAGCGGATGTTGTCCATCTCCTGCGTCGGC
Organism: Hyphomicrobium sp. CS1BSMeth3; assembly: GCF_900117415.1. Classification (GTDB taxonomy): domain Bacteria; phylum Pseudomonadota; class Alphaproteobacteria; order Rhizobiales; family Hyphomicrobiaceae. The sequence goes on along the minus strand of NZ_FPEI01000005.1, from coordinate 712,031 downwards.
AACGGGATGAGGTCGCGTCCCTGCCAGAGGATCTGGCCGTTGACGAACTTGCCTGGCGGCATCGCGATGAGCTTGAGAACGGAGAGCGCGGTCACCGTCTTGCCGCAGCCCGATTCGCCGACGACGCAGACGGTCTCGCCGCGCGAGATCGAGAGGCTCACGCCGTCGACTGCGCGCACCATGCCGTCATCGGTCTTGAAATGCGTCTCGAGACCCCGGATCTCGAGCAAAGGCTGGTCCATACGGTCTCCCCGATGCGCGGGCTATTTGTGCACGGCCTCCAGCTTGCAGCCGTCCGGATCGTTCACGAAGGCGGCGTAGGAGCTGGGGCGATAGTGGGCGCGCAAGCCCGGTGTGCCGGCGTCGGTGCCGCCGGCTTCGAGCGCTGCGCTGTAAAAAGCGACGACGGCAGGACGCGAGAACAGCGCGCGTGCGGCGTCATAGAAGGCCGTCGCACGGGCGAGGTCCTCGACGCCGAACGACAAGTGGCCGAGCATCGAGCGAGTGCGGTCCGGCGGCGCGTCTGCGTCGATCACAGGGTCCTCACAGAACGCGGCGCGGGTCGAGGGCATCGCGCAGACCGTCGCCGATGAAGTTGATCGTCAGCACGGTCAGGAAGATCGCGGCGCCGGGGAAGAGCGCCCAGTGCGGCGCGAAGTCGAGGTTGTCCTTGGCATCGAACAGCAGGCGGCCCCAGGTCGGGATGTCCGGCGGGAAGCCCAGGCCGAGGAAGGAGAGCGTCGACTCCGCGATGATGGCCGCGGCGACGTCGATCGTGCCGGCGACGATCACGGGGCCGAGCGCATTGGGCAGGATGTGCCGCACGACCTGGCGGACTTTCGAGGCGCCGAGCGCGCGCGCGGCCTCGACGAACTCTTTCTCACGGAGCGACAGGAATTGCGCACGCACGAGGCGCGCGACGGGCATCCATCTGAGGCCGCCGATCACGATCACGATCAGGATGAACGTTCCGCCCTCGGGACCGAACGTACCTTTGAGGGTATCCCGGAAGAGGTAGATGACGAGCAGCAGCAGCGGAAGCTGCGGCAGCGACAGAAAGAGGTCGGTGAGCCACATGAGCGCCGAGCCGACCCAGCCGCGCGACATGCCGGCGATCGCGCCGATGATCGTGCCGACGAAGATCGCGACGAACATGGCGGCGAGCCCGACCGCGAGCGAGATGCGTCCGCCGTAGAGCATGCGCGCGAGAAGATCCTGGCCGAGGTCGTCCGTGCCGAAGGGATGCTTCCAGGATGGGCCCTGCAGGGTCGCGGCGAAATCGATCTGATTGATCGGGATCCGCCAGATGAGCGGCCCGATCAGGATGGCGAGCACCATGAGGCCGAGAATGAAGGCGCTGATGACCGCGAGCTTGTGCCGGCGAAAGCGGCGCCATGCCTCGCGCGTCGGCGAGAACGTCGGCGCGCGCTGCTGTGCGGGTGCGGCCGCCTCAGCGGAAGGTGATGCGAGGGTCGAGCCAGCCATACAGGATATCGGCGATCAGGTTGAAGAGGACGACGAGACAGGCGAACACGAATGTCACGGCCATGATGACCGGCGTGTCGTTGGCGAGGATGGAGCTGATGAGCAGCGAGCCGATGCCGGGGATGCGGAAAATCTGCTCGGTCACGATGGCGCCGCCGAAGATCGCCGGCATCTGCAGCGCGACGAGCGTGACGACGGGGATCAGTGCGTTGCGCACGACGTGCTTGACGATGACGACGCGTTCGCCGAGGCCCTTCGCGCGGGCGGTGGTCACGTAGTCGAGGCGGATCACGTCGAGCACGGCCGAGCGCACGTAGCGGACGAGCGAGGCGCCCTGGAAGAGACCGAGCACGGCAATCGGCATGATGGCCTGCCGGATGTGCTCCCAATACCATCGCCAGCCCACGGCCTTTATGTCCGCCTGATAGACGAACGGCAGCCAGTCGAGCCAGATGCTGAAGACGAGGATGAAGAGCAGGCCGGTGAAGAACGTCGGCAGCGAGAAGCCGATGAAGGCGAGCGTATTCGCGATCTGATCGAAGACGGAGTACGGGCGTGTCGCCGCAATCACCCCGACCGGTATCGCGATCAGCAGCGCCAGGATCTGCGACGAGCCGATCACGAACAGCGTCACGCCGAGGCGCTGCAGGATGAGCTGATCGACGTTGATGCGGCTGACGAAGGAGTAGCCCCAGTCGCCCTGGGCCATGGCCGTGATCCAGCGGACGTAACGTACCGCGACTGGATCATCGAGGCCGAACTTGGCGCGCAGTGCCATCCGAACTTCGGGCGGCACTGCGGGATTTGTGGCGAGTTCCTCGAAGGGGTCGCCTGGCGCGAGCGCCAGGACCGTGAAGAGCACTACGCTGATACCGAGCAGGCTCGGAATGGCGATGAGAAGCCGGCGAAGGATGTAATATCCCATCGGTGCTTGGATCCGTTCTCGTTTCCGAGCCTGTCAGTCGCCGTGCCTCACGCCTCCCGGTACCAGCGGGCGAGGGCCCACGTATCATTGTCCCAGCCGCTCACATCCGCGCGCAAGGTCTTGGAGCGCGAATGGGCGCGCGGACGATAGACGACGGGAATGATCGTGCCGTTCTCCGGTCCGACGACGATATCGTTCATGCGGATGAACAGTGCGGCGCGCTTCACAGGGTCGAGTTCACCCTGGGCCTCCTTGTAGAGCTTGTCGTACTCTCCGTTGCGGAAGCGCGAGGAGTTGCGGCCCTGCCACTTGTTGTCCTTGGTCGCGACCTCCCATGAGCAGTACTGGTTCATGAAGCGATCGGGATCAGGCTGCGACATGGTCGTCGTGTACATCTGTATGTCGGCGTAGAACTTCGGATAGGTATCCGGGTTGGCCACGTCCGACGAGAAGAAGACCGAGGCGACGACCGACTTCAGCTCCAGGTCGATGCCGGCCTGCTGAGCGGCCTGCTTGACGATCGCTTGATTCTTCTGGCGCGGCGCGTTGATCGACGTCTGATAGACGAACTTGAGCTTGACGCCGCCCTTCTCGCGGATGCCGTCGGCACCCTTCTTCCAGCCGGCTTTGTCGAGAAGCTCGTTCGCCTTGGCGACGCTGAACTCGTACTTCGTGTTCTTGGAGTTGAAGCGCTCGGGATTGTTGAGGAAGTTCGCCGTGGCGACGCCGGTGCGCCCGTAGATGTGATCCTCGACCGACTTGCGGTCGACGAGCAGCATCATGGCCTGACGGACGGCTGGGTCCGAGAAGGCGGGATGCTTGGTCTTGATGCTCGAGCGCTCGCCGTCGACTTCGGTCCAGGGATCGGTCGAGTTGAGCTGGATGAACTCGATGTTGCCGCCGGGGACGACGTGGACCTCGCCCTTGCCGCCGGTCTCGAGGCGCTTCAGGATCGCGTCCTCGACCTGCATGTTCCAGGCATAGTCGTACTCGCCCGTCTGCAGGACAGCGCGTGCCGCGGAGACGGCATCGCCGCCGCCCTTCATTTCGAGCGTATCGAAGTAGGGCTGGTTCGGGATGTGATAGTCCGCGAAGGCTTCAGCGCGGACCATGTCGCCCGGCTTGAAGTCGACGAACTTGAAGGCGCCGGTGCCGACCGGCTTCAGGTTCGTCGGCGCCTCGCGCGATTTCGCGCCCTTGTAGTCGACGAAGAGGTGCTTCGGAATGATCATGCCGGCGGTGCCGACGAAGGCATCGGCCCAGAAGGGCGTCGGCTTGTCGAAGAGGATGCGGACGGTGAAGTCGTCGACCTTCTCGACCTTGACGTCCTTATAGGAGCCGCTCGTGACGGTCGCCGTCTCCGGGTCCGACGAGAACTCCCAGTTGAAGACGACGTCGTCCGCCGTGAAGGGCTTGCCGTCGTGCCACTTCACGCCCTGCTTCAGCTTCCACGTGACGGACTTGCCGTCCGCGGCGAGGCCGCCGTTCTCGCGGCTCGGAATCTCGGCGGCGAGCGCAGCAACGAGATTGCCGTCGGAGTCCCAACCGGCGAGCGGCTCGTAGAAGATGCGCGAAGCATCCTGGTCCTTCGTGCCGGTCGCAAAGTGAGGATTGAGAAGCGTCGGCGCCTGCCACCAGAGGAGCCGCAGAGCTCCACCACCGCCACGTTTCGTCGGTTTGTAGTTGAATTTCGTATCGGCGCGCGCGACGCCACAGAAGTCGAGCATCTGACTTGCCATCGGCGCAGTCAGCCCGAGCGCCAGCATCCGATTGACGAAGGAGCGGCGCGTAAGCTTGCCGTCCTTCACGTTGTCGATCAGTGCGCGCAACTCATGCTCTTTCATGAGAACACTCCAGCGGTTTTGAGCTTGCCCTTTGGCCGGGCAGGGCGCCCGGTGCGGCAGTGACGGTTGTCTTCTTGTATGCCATCAAACCAGCCCGGCCCGGATCGGTCAATGAGCCTCGACGGGATAAGCTTATTGTGGACTGCACGTTCTCTCCGCTAAGTTTGCCTGAAGAACCGGCGACGACAGGTTCGCAAAAAAAGCATCTTCCTGGGAGGCTCATCATGGTTTCAACGCTGGGCGAGGTCCTGCCCTTCGCTGCACGCCGCTATGGCGACCGTACGGCCCTGATCATCGGTACCGATCAGCTCACGTACCGGCAGCTCGACGAAGCCTCCAATGCTTTCGCGAACGGACTTGTCGGCGCCGGCGTACGGCCCGGCGATCGCGTGACGCTCTATGGTCCCAATGCGATCGAGTGGATGGTCGCTTACTTCGCGATTGCGAAGACGGGGGCGGTGGTCAATCCGATCAACGTCATGCTGACGCCGTCGGAGGTTGCGTTCATCGTTCAGGATTCCGGCGCTCGCGTGATCGTCGCATCAGCCGACAAGGCCGAGCCGCTGATGGGCCTCAAAGGCAAAGGCGAGCTTACCGAGATCGTCGCCTGGGGTGAAAAGCCGCCAACGAGCGCCATTCCCTTTGATCTCTGGCTCAAGCTCGGCGCGGCGCGCTTCGATGCCGTGCCCCGTTCGCCGAAGGACGTGGGTGCCATTTGCTATACCTCGGGCACCACGGGCCATCCCAAAGGCGCCGTTCAGCAGCACCGCTCGATCGTCGTGGCGGCTTATGCCGCGGCACTGATGAACACGCGCACGGCCGCCGATACGGTCGTGTCGCCGCTGCCGTCGCCGCACGTCTATTCGAGCTGTGTTTTCAACGCGGCCTTCCTGGTCGGCGCGAAGATGGTGATCCTGCCGCGCTTCAGCGAGGAGGGCATGTTCGCCGCCATTCAGGAGCACCGCGCGACGATCATCGATAGTGTTCCGACGGCTTACTACTACATGCTCGCGCACCCGAAGTTCGAGCGCTACGATCTCTCCTCGCTGACCCGTTGTACCGTTGGCGGACAAACGCTGCCTGTCGCGAAGTCGCTTGAGTGGACGGAGCGGACGGGCGCGCCCGTGCTCGAGCTTTGGGGCATGACGGAGCTGGCCGGCGCGGCGACCTTCAACCCCTTCTACGGCGCGAACAAGCCGGGCACGATCGGCGTGCCGATCCCGGGCTTCTCCTGCAAGATCGTCGACGTGACGGATCCCGATAAGGAGATGCCGGCCGGCGAGCGCGGCGAGCTGATGGTCAAGGGCCTCATGGTCATGGACGGCTACTACGGCAACGAGGCGAGCACGCGCGATACGCTGCGCCCCGATGGCTGGATGCATACGGGCGACATCGCGACCGTCGACGAGGACGGCTACTACACGATCGTCGACCGCAAGAAGGACATGATCCTGACGGCCGGCTTCAACGTCTATCCAGCGGAGCTCGAGCGCATTCTGTGCGGTCATCCGGCGGTGGCACTGGCGGCGGTTCGTGGTGTGCCGGATGAGGCAAAAGGTGAGCTCGCCAAGGCCTACGTCATGCTGAAGCCGGGCGCGACATCGAGCGGCAAGGAGCTTGCCGAGCATTGCCGCAAGCATCTCGCAGCCTACAAGATCCCGCGCGGCGTGCAGTTCGTGGAAACCGTGCCGATCACGTCCTCGGGCAAGATCATGCGCCGCCTGCTCTCGGACATCGACGACGGTCGCGTCGTGCTCGACGAGGTGACGGTCACGCGGCCAGGGTGAGGCGGAGCTACTTCCCCCGTCGCGATTTGCCGGCGAAATAGCCGAGCCATGCCCAGCCCGCGCCGAGGATGAAGGAGAGGACGAAGATCCCCGGAAATAGCCGCGGGTGGTCGGGCGATAGCCCGAGCTTCATGATGAGCCAGGAGAAGGCGACGCCCGCGATGCCCGCTGCAAAGGCGCCGACGATGATCTTCTGGGGCTGGTCGGCGAACCTGCCGACAAGATAGCCGGCGACGATCGTGCCGGGGTTCATCACCGCGTGGGTAATGATCTCGATGAGGTCTGGCGGAATATTGCGGAGCATGAGCACCGGCCTCCTCGGTGCGGGTCAGCTCTTGTTGGCCTTGGCGGTGATCTCGTCCTTGAGCTTCTCTTCCTCGTACTGAATGAACCATCCGACCATCTGTCGCCAAAGGGCCTCGCACATGTCGGGCGGGATGCCCTTCTCCTCGGCGAGTTGGCGCACGCGGTCGAAGACCTGCTGGTTGCGCCAGGGAACATTGGCTTCCTGGTTGAGGCCGAGCTTGATCTGCCAGGCGCGCTCCACGTAACCGAAGCGCTCGGCGATCATGCTGACGAGCGCGGTGTCGCAGCGGTCGATCTCGACGCGGACTTCGGAGAGGTCCTTGCAGTCCTGGGGGAGGCGCTTGGTCATCGCGGGCTCATCTCTTGTCTTCGGCATGTCGGGAAATGGAGACGCCGATGCGCGGCTCGGGCCTACGAGGCGGCGCGCATCGGCGGCAAGCGGACTTACTTCTTGCCGGCGCGCTCGGCCAGCACCTTGCGTGCAATGCGGAAGCATTCCACGCCCGCGGGGAAGCCCGCATAGATCGCGATCTGGTGGAGGATGGCCTTCAGCTCGTCCTGGGTGACGCCGTTGTTGAGGGCGCCGTTCAGATGGAGCTCCCACTCGTGCATGCGGCCGAGCGAGGCGAGCATGGTGAGGTTCATCATGGAGCGGATCTTCGGCGGGATGGTCGAATCCCCCCAGATCTTGCCCCAGCAGAACTCGTTCAGCATGTCCTGGAAGTCGGCGTTGAATGCATCCGCCGTCGCGAGGTTCTTCTCGACGTACTCGGCGCCGAGCGTTGCCTTGCGTGCCTTCAGGCCCTTCTCCCACAACTCGCGATCCATGTTCTTCTCCCGGAGTTTCCTCGCCCCATCGCCATCGATGCGGTCCGGGGCGACTTTTGACACCCTTTGGCCCAGGCCTCAAGCCGTCGGGCCGACGGGGGGTTTGTGGCGCGGTGATCACAAATGGCGGTGCAAGCCCATCAATCCCCAGGGTTCGCCCCGATGACGCCAGAATGTCCGCATCATTACGTGACGATTGGGTGGGATACGGGTGCCGGCCGAGCCACAGTTCGTGGCCGGACATTTTTTGAGAGCGTGTTTGGGAGATGCGTAGCCTACCCGTCTACATTATTGCGGCGCGACGGACGGCCATCGGGCGGATCGGTGGCCTGCACAGATTGCGCCGGGTCGAGGACCTGGCGGCGCCCGTCGTCGAGGCCGTCCTCAAGGATACCGGCGTCGAGGCGAGCGAAGTCGACGAGATCATCGTCGGCAACTGTACGGCCGGCGACAACCCGGCGCGCCTGATCGCCCTCGCGTCGGGTCTGCCCGTCACGGCCATGGCGACGACCATCGACCAGCAGTGCGCCTCGGGTCTCGAGGCGATCCTGGCGGCGGCGCGGCGGATCGCGGCCGGTGAGGCGGAGATCGTGGTCGCGGGTGGTGTCGAATCCCTTTCGACCGCGCCCTGGCGCATCGCCAAGCCTCGGAACCTCTTTCAGACACCCCACTTCATCCGGCCCGAGCCGACCGGTGCGGTGCCTATGGCGGAGCACGTGCCCCATATCTCCTGTGAGAAGCTTGCCCTGCGCCTCGGCATCACGCGCGCCGAGCAGGATGCATGGACCTTTACCTCGCATCGCAAGGCTGCCGAGGCGCGCGAGGCGCGGCACTTCGTCGGCGAGATCGTGCCGCTCCGGGCGACGACGGAGGAGGCCCGCGATCAGAGCGCCGTCGGGCCCGATGCCGACGATCTCGCCGATCTCGAGCCGATCGCCGGCGAGATGGGGACCCTCACCGCCGGCAATATCAGCGCGCTCCATGATGGCGCCGCCTTCGTGCTCGTTGTTTCGGAGGCCGAGTGGGAGCGACGTGGCCGGCCGCCGGCATTGAGGCCTGTCGTCAATGCCGCCTTGGGCGTCGAGCCGGGTCTCGAGGCTGAAGCTCCGATCGCGGCGGTGCAAAAGCTCTACAGCCGGCTCAATGGTCTCGACCGCAGCGCCATCTCGCTCTTCGAGCTGAGCGAGGCGGCGGCCGTGCAGGCGATTGCGCTCGGTCGCCAGCTCGGTCTCGACGAGGCCGCGATCAATCCGGAAGGCGGCGCGGTGGTCCGTGGCCATCCTCTCGGTGCCGCCGGTGCCGTGCTCGTGACGCGGCTCTTCTCGCGGCTCATCCGCAATGAGGCGGCGCGCGGCGCGCGCTATGGCGTGGCGGCGCTCGGTGCCAACGGCGGGCTCGGCCTCGCGGCGCTGTTCGAGCGCACCTGAGATCTTCCTCGGGCTGCCGGCCTCCCTGCGATCAGCTCCAGTTCAAGGCACAGTGCGGCCGCAATCTCGGCGTGAAAACGCCCCGGGACATGGTTAACATTCCGCGCGAGGGCAACGTGCACGTGTGTGCAGGGCTGGGCGGAGAGATGGATGGCGGACATTGATCTGGTCGCGGTCTCGCGGTGGCTGTCGTCGTCCGAATTTCTCTGGAACGCCCTCGTCCTCATCAGTGTGCTGGTCGCGCTGAGAGTGGCCGCGCAGATGCTGCGCGGCGGCCTTTCGGAAACGATCAAGAGCGCCTTCACGACGAACTGGCAGCTCACGATCCTCGCGACGAGCGCCTTCCTGCTCTCCGTTGCGTCGGGCTATCGCACGTGGGACGGCATGAGCCAGTTCACCGGCGACTGGGTCATGTCGGCGCTCATCACGTTCGGCATCCAGGGCGTGATGCTCATCATCGCCTGGCTGATCGGCGAAAGCTTCGCAGCCGGGCTCGCTGCGGGCCGCGCCAAGGCTGCGCACGGCGTCATCCGGCGCGTCTCGGGCGGGCTCGCTGGGCTCGTGGTCGGCGGGCTCGTCTTCGCGGCGGTGGCGCTGTTGGCCGCCATCTACTTCGGACTTATCGATCCGAGCCGCCCGGGTTGGGACTTCGCGGCGCCCGACAAGCTCATTCATCAGGTCGCGTTCGCAGCCGGCGCCGTCGTGCTGATCGGGCCGCTTTTCATGGCCCGCAGCGGCGGCATCATCGGCGACTACGCCAACGGATTGCGCATCGTGCTCGGCAATGCCGTGCTGTGGGTGATGTTCCTCGCCTGCGCCGGCACGAGCGTGTTCTTCTCGTACATCTCGCTCTTCGATGCGATCTTCCCGGCCTCGGAGCGCGAGCGCGCCGCCGAGATCCGCGCGATGAACCAGGTCGCGAGCGTCGTCTCCGACATCGGCGCGACGGCCACGCGGCGGCGCATTGCGGACGCCGAAGTGCTCTTCCAGTCACCCGCCTGGGCCGCGTACGAGCGCGAGCTCGACAAGGCCGCGCGGCTTGCCGCGAGCGCGCCGGACAAGATCCGCGAGGAAATGGTGCGCGCACTCCGCGATCAGGAGAGCCGCATTGCGCGTCTCGAAGAGCAACGCGCCAATGCATCCGGCGGGCAGGCCGGTCTCGCGCAGCGCAAGACGGCGCTCAACGAGGAGCTGACGCGTATCACCGCGGAGCGGCCCGAAGTCGCTGTTGCCGTACAGGAGCAGAAGAGCGTCGTCAGCAGCATCGAGAAGCGACTCGATGAGCAGCGCGCGAAGGTGCTTGCCGAGGAGAAGGGCGTCGAGGGTTCAGGGAAATCGGGTCGTGGCCAGTTCTGGCGTGCTGCGCGCGAGGAAGAGGGCAAGATCCAAGCCGAGATGCAGGTCGCGCGCGAGCGTCTGAAGGGCCACGAGACGCGCCTCACCGGCATCGATCGCCGCATTGCGACTGTGCGCTCGGAAATTGCCCAGATCGACGGCGATCTCGCCAAGCTGATCGGCGAGGCCGAGACCGCACAGCGCATGATCGCCGTTGCAAAGACCGCCGGCACGGGCGACCGCCAGGAAATGACCGACCCTTCGGCGACGGCCGCCGCGCTCGAGCGCGAGCGCCAGCACTTCCGCCAGAAGCCGGAGCAGGCAACGCTTGCCAGCCTGCAGTCCCTTTGCACCACCATGCAGGGCGTGAGCCTCAAAGTCGCATCGCTGCGCAATGAGGCTGCCGCCATCGATTGCGATCCGAGGCAAGCCACAGAGGCAGCGGCACCCGTCTTTGCGCTCAATGTCGGCCTCGCGGCGTACGCACAGAACTGTGCCGGCGGCGAGCGCCTGCCGCAGATGGGCGGTACCGATGCCCTGCTCCAGTTCGGCCGCAAGTGCCTGCAGGATGCAGGTCTCGCCTCACGTGAGGTCGCGCCGCTGGCTGCGCGCCTTTCCGCACTCGACCTCTCGCGTGACGACAAGGCACATAAGTTCGTCGTGAGCGCCAATGCGTTTACAGACGGCAACCGGCTGGCCTACCTCGCGCTCGCGATTGCCATCGGCATCGACTCTCTGATCCTCATGGCGGCGCTGTTCGGTGCAGGTGCCGTGCGCTCACCGCTGACGGACCTCGATGGCGTCAATGATTTAACGCCCGAGCAGCTCGAAGCGGCGATCGACGCGACGCTCCTGCAGACGGCGGAGCCAGCGCGGACGCTTTCCGCACTGCTCCAGGCGCAGCGCCCGATCGCCGGGACGAACGGCTACACCTCGGAGGTCTGGATCGACGACCACGATCCGCTGGCCGACGACATGCGCGCCGTGCTGACCGCGGGCGCCTCGATCGGTGCCGTGCGCCCGTTCGGCGATGGCCGCACGCAGTTCCAGATCAAGACGGGTCTCTCGCGCTACATCGCCATTGCGCAGAAGAAGAAGTGGCCGAAGAAGAGCGAGGAAGCCGCGCGGCGCGATCTGCTGCGGGTGATCGGAGTCGCCCTGTTGCCGGATACGAAGGGGGCGGCCGAGGCCGTTATCGAGGAGTTGCATCCGATCTCGGATCTCGCCGGCTACGCCGCGGAGGTGAATGTCCAGAGTCTCGCCGAGCCCTCGCGACTGCGGCTCGTGCGCGGCGTGCTCGGCGCTGGCGCGACGGTCTCGGGCGCGGTGCTGCGCGACCAGCGCGATGAAGGACGGTACTTCGTCAGCAGCGACTTCTATCGCACGCTGCTGCTGATGCGCGCTGGCGAGTACGGCGGCCATCGCGGGCCTTCGCCCGCGGCGATCCAGGATGCGCGGCGCAGCCATGGCGGCGCCTTGCGGGAGGAGCGCCTCCAGCTATCCAGTGATGATGCGCTGCCGCGAGGCCTGACACAGCGCATTGGCGATCTTTCGGAGAGGCCTGCCCAGCCCGCTGTCAGGGAGCTTGCCCTTCACGAGTGCATCGATGCGCTGATCGGGCGCCTCGGCATCAACGCGAACTTCGACCGCCTCGAGTGGCTGCTCGCCGATGACGAGGAGCGCCCGCTGAAGGCCGGCGATGCACTCGAGAAGCTGATGGTGACGCGGACGCGGCTCGGTGAGCAGTTGAGGAAGCTGGAGCGCGCGCGCAAGGAGCAGCTCGACCGCGAAACCGAGCGGTTGGAGCGCGAGGCGGGTCATCACGACGCGGTGCGGCTCCGTATGATCGGCGAGGCGGCGAATGCCGTTCATCGCACGCTGCCGATCCTGATGCTGCTTCCGGATGGTCTGTTCGAAACGACGCTCCGCCAGTGCCTGGAGGAGCTTGACGCAGCGGGCGCGCCGGACAATGGCCATCGCGATGTCGACCACCGGATGCAGGGCCAGATGCGCCTGCTCTCGATGGAGATCGCCCGCCAGAAGCGCGACGACTACGCCTCCTGGGAAACGGTAGAGGGGCTGCTGGCCAACTACGACGAGCAGGGCCCCACGCTGACCGTGGTCGGCCGGAACGGCTGATCAACACTTCAGCAAGTCGATCGTCGGCGCGTACTAGGGTCGCGAGCCATAGTACTGGTGGCTATAGCCGTAGCTTCCGAGATAGCCGTAGCTCCCGCCAAAGTTCTCGAAGCTCCAGACACGATCACCGTAGCGCTCGCCAGCAAAGCCGTAGACTCGGCCAGGATAGCCGTAGCTTGGGCCGCGATAGACGTAGTTTCGGCCACGATAGCGGTAGCTTCCGCCACGGTTGCCGTAGTTTCGGCCACGATAGCGGAGTTCGTATTGCACTTGTTGAATGTAGTTTTCGGCTGCAACCGAAGCTGCCGACGGTGAAAGCGGTGCCGCGGAAGTGCTCGCTGCTCCAATACCGACCATCGCTGCGCTTACCAATCCGACTGAGAACAGATGTCTCATGGCTATTGCCTTTCGAGCTGATAGGGGCCGACCGCTGCAATAGTCGGCCAACTGATGCTTGGCATAATGGCTGCACGGCCGAAATGAGGGCGTCAAAAAATGCTTAAGAGAGAGCGCGTTACAAATTCTTGTAGTTTTTGGAAGTAAATGAAAATGCAGGGTTTCGCCCTTGACGGCGGCACCCTGCTTGTCACATCTGCGTGGCAATGCCGCCGACCCGCGGGATCAGCAACCCGTGGGCGACGAAGAACCAGGATGCTCCGATGACGACGTCAGCGGCCCGCCGGGCCACGATCGACCGCCAGACCAAGGAAACGCGCATCACCGCGAGCCTCGACCTCGATGGGACGGGCGCCTACGACGTTGCGACCGGCGTCGGCTTTCTCGATCATATGCTCGAGCAGCTCGCACGCCACTCCCTGATCGACATCGAGCTCAGGGCCGAGGGCGACCTCCACATCGACTTCCACCACACGGTTGAGGATTGCGGCATCGTGCTCGGCCAGGCGTTGGCCAAGGCGCTCGGCGACAAGCGCGGCATCACGCGCTACGCGAGCGTCCACCTCCCCATGGACGAGGCCATGACGCGTGTCGCGATCGACGTGTCGGGCCGCCCTTATCTCGTTTGGGATGTGACGTTCACGCGCCCGAAGCTCGGCGAGATGGACACGGAGCTCTTCCGCGAGTGGTTCCAGGCCTTCGCCCAGAACGCCGGCATCACGCTGCACGTCGCCAACCTTTACGGTGAGAACAACCACCATATTGCCGAGACATGCTACAAGGGACTTGCCCGCGCGCTCCGGGAAGCGATCGCGATCGATCCCCGCCAGGAGCAGCGCGTCCCTTCGACCAAGGGCACGCTTTCGGTCTGAGGCCATCGTCTTGGGCCTGCACGCGAGGAGTTGAGCGTTGCGCGTCTATACCGTGCATGAATCCAAGGACCCGCCGTCCGACCGGCTCGACCGGGCCGAGGCCCTGCGCTTCGTCCGCGACGGCTTTTCCTGGACGGCGGCGATCTTTGCGCCGCTCTGGCTGCTCGTTCGTGGCTTCTGGCTGGCGCTGCTCGTCTATGTCATCGTCGCAGTGGTTCTGACCTTCGGCGTTCAGGCACTGGGGCTCGGCGACGAGATACAATCGCTCCTCATGATCGCCCTTCACGTGCTCGTCGGCTTCGAGGCTGACACGATCGAGCGCTGGACGCTGAAGCGCCAGGGCTGGGAGATGATCGGCACGGTCTCCGGTCGCGACGTCGTCGAGTGCGAGCGCCGGTTCTTCGATTCCTGGCTGCCGGATCAGCCGCTCCTGCGCCCGGAAACGCTTTCGGTCTCGCAGATCACGGGGAGTGGCGAAGCCTCCATGCCGCTCGGTGGCATGAGGGGCGACCGCGGCGGCTGGCGTTCGGCCTTTCCTTTTAGTGCGCGGCGGTGAATAAGGCGGTCATGGCGCGCACGACCATCATCGACTACGGATCCGGGAACCTGCACTCGGCACTGAAAGCCTTCGAGCGGGCGGCGCGAGAGGGCGGGTCAGGCGCGGAGATCGTGCTGACGTCAGATCCGGACGTGGTGGCGTCGGCCGACCGCGTCGTGCTGCCCGGCGTCGGTGCCTTTGCCGATTGCTATCAGGGGCTGCACCGCGTGAGCGGGATGCGCGATGCGCTCGAGCTCGCCGTGCGCCAGAAGGGTAGGCCGTTCCTCGGCATTTGCGTGGGTATGCAGCTCATGGCGAGCCGCGGCCTCGAGCATGGCGTGCACGAGGGGCTCGGCTGGATCGGCGGCGAGGTCGATGCGATCCACCCCTCTGATCCGGCACTCAAAATCCCGCACATGGGTTGGAATACGCTGGACGTCCGCCGGCCGCATCCCCTGCTCGAGGGGATCTCGACCGGCCCGGATGGGCTGCACGCTTATTTCGTGCACTCCTATCACCTGACGCCGGCCGATCCGGCAGATCTCGTGGCGGTGACCGACTATGGCGGGCCGGTCACGGCCATGGTCGCACGCGACAATCTCGCGGGAACGCAGTTCCATCCCGAGAAGAGTCAGCGCCTCGGCCTCGCGCTGATCGCCAACTTCCTTAGCTGGCGGCCCTGAGCGGCGCCGGCTCGTCGAGCACGTCGCCCTGCGGGAACGCGGCGTCTGCAGGCGCCGGGAAGGCGACGACGTTGCTCTGATCCTCCTCACGACGGCGGCGGCGGAACCAGCGCAGGCCCGTGTTGCGGAAGGCGGCTTCCTCGCGCACGGCCTGGACAAGCAGGCCATCGTGCTCGTCGAGGAGCCGCGCAAGACGGCCTTCGATCGCGTCCTGGCTCGTGTCCGTGCGGAGGTACCAGACGTTCGCGAGCGGCCGCGCCCAGGCTTCGCCGAGGGTCATGATCGCGTCGGCGAGGTAGGGCTGGTTCATGGCGGGATTGGCGAGGTCGTAGGAGACGAGATAGGTGCGCATGGCGAGGGTCCGTGGTCTGCGGGGCGGGGTGAGAACGTAGAAAGAACATGCGCTGATTCGGCCGTTTGGTCGACCGGAAGTTTATTGTTTGTTCTCATTCCTGCGGCGACTGCGCATGGCCCGCCTGCGTTCCGGCCTCAGTCGCTTACATGGCGGATCTTGCTGCCGTCCTGACGCACTTCCTGCACGACCTGAAAGCCCTCGAACTGCGACGGCCCGGCGACCAGCGGCTGCGTGGTTTCATTGCCGGCGCGGGCGTGCGCTTTGCGGAAGGCGTCCGACTTCGTCCAGCCGACGAAATCATCGTGGCTCCGCCAGATCGTGTGCGAGGCATAGAGCTGGTAGTCCTCGTGCTCGGGGCCTCGCAGGAGATGAAAAGCGACGAAACCCGGCACCTCGTGGAGGTAGCTGTCGCGGCTCGTCCAGACCTGCTCGAAGTCCTTCGCGCGCTCCTTGATGACGCGAAAGCGGTTCATGGCGATATACATCGTGTGCTCCCTGGGGTTCAGGTCCACATGGATGGTGATCGGCCGAGGATAGCACGACGATCCGCCGCCCGGCGCCCGCGCGGCAAATGCGCAGCCCCCGGTCGCCGCCGTCAGGTCGGCGGGGTGCCGCGCGCATTCTTCTTGACCATTTGAGTCAAGTATACCAAGGATGCCCCATGGCATGTCCTGGAGAGTGTGTGGAGATGAGCTCGAAGGGTCCCGGGGGGGCTCAGCCCGATGCCGCGGGCCAGTCCCGTGGGCAGGATCCGATACGGATCGAGCTGGCCGACCTGCTCGGCGGGCGTCGCGAGGCCATTATCGTTCACAATGGCTCCGACTACCGCCTGCGCGTCACGTCGAACGGCAAGCTGATCCTGACCAAATGACGGGGCGGCTTCCCAGGCTCGGGCGCATTTATTTGGGTCTGCCTCGCCAAGGGGCTGTAGGTGCGGTAGATATGCCCGGCAGGCGGCCATGGCAGGATCCGGCCGGCGCGGATGCAAGGCAAAGTTGGCACGATTGGAATCATTGAGGCTCTGGCACCATGCGGCTCAATAAATCGACCGGCGATGCCATCCGGATCCTGATCGCCTGCGCGCGCGCGGAAGGTGCGCTGGTGAAGGTCGTCGATCTCTCCGCGTCGCTCGACATCACCATGCAGAACGTCTTCAAGATCGTGCACATTCTCTCGCGTTCCGGCCT
This sequence comes from Hyphomicrobium sp. CS1BSMeth3, assembly GCF_900117415.1. Taxonomy (GTDB): domain Bacteria; phylum Pseudomonadota; class Alphaproteobacteria; order Rhizobiales; family Hyphomicrobiaceae. The sequence goes on along the minus strand of NZ_FPEI01000005.1, from coordinate 695,924 downwards.
GACGGCGGCCGTGCGCGGGCGTCACGGCGGCATTCGCCTGAGCCGCCCTGCCGAGACGATCTTCGTCGGCGATATCGTGCGTGCGATGGAATCGACCGAGCCTGCGCTGGATACGGGTGCCGGCGTGACGCGCGTGCTCGATGATGCCCTCGAGGCGTTCATCGCCGTGCTCGACCGTCATTCGCTTGCCGACATGGTCGCGCGCGAGGCATCGGCAGCAGCCGATGCCGGAAAACCCGCGTCGCGAGGCGGCCGGACGCCGGCGAAATCGCGCGGCAAATCGTCCCGCAAGCCGCTGCAGACCACCGCTGCGCGCGCGGTGCGCGTCGAGCGGCCGGGGCGTGCGCTACCGCCAAAATCGTGACGCTTGAAGAGCTTCGCGAGGCGTACGTCCAATCGCTGCGCGGCACTTTATATTTAGAAGAATTCCAATCGCTTAAGTGATTGATCCCGCCCCTTGACAGGCGCGTGCGCGCAGGTATTTCTCTACCGACATAGTACAGTTTATCCGCTCAGACCCGGGACCTTGACTCCCGAGACACTGGAGCTCGACATGAGACTGACTGCCTGCGTGGGCGCACTGGCTGCGGCCCTCGCGCTTTCTTCTTCGCTGACCTCAAGCGCCGCCTCGGCCGCTGAAAAGGTCAACATCTACTCCTACCGCCAGCCCCAGCTCATCGATCCGCTGCTCAAGGCCTTCACGGCCAAGACCGGCATCGAGACCAACGTGATCTTCGCCAACGCGGGCCTCGAGGAACGCATCCAGGCCGAGGGCGCCAACAGCCCCGCCGACGTCCTCTTCACCGTCGACATCGGGCGCCTAACGGAAGCCAAGGAGCGCGGCATCACGGCCGGCGTCCCCGTGACCGACGTCAAGGAGCTCGCGGCAATCCCGGCCAACTTCCGTGATCCCGAGGGGCACTGGTTCGGGCTGACGCTGCGCGGCCGCGTGATCTACGCCTCCAAGGAGCGCGTCAAGCAGGACGCCATTACGTATGCCGAGCTCGCCGATCCGAAGTGGAAGGGCAAGATCTGCACGCGCTCCGGCCAGCACGTCTACAACGTCTCGCTGATCGCATCCGTCCTCGCGCACAAGGGCGAGGCGGCGACGGAAGAGTGGCTCAAGGGCGTGCGGGACAACCTCGCCCGCAAGCCTGCCGGCGGCGATCGCGAGCAGGTCCGCGACGTCAAGGCCGGGCTCTGCGACATTGCGCTTGCCAACACCTACTACATGGCGGCGATGCTCAAGGACCCGAAGCAGAAGGAGTGGGCGGAGAGCGTCCGGATCATCTTCCCCGATGCCGGCACGACCGGTACGCACGTGAATGTTTCGGGGGTCTCGCTGATCAAGAGCGCGCCGAACAAGGCTGCGGCGCTGAAGCTCATGGCTTTCCTGGCTTCCGAGGAAGGCCAGCGGCTCTACGCCGAGGCGAACAGCGAGTATCCGATCGATCCGAAGGTGCCGCCGACGGAGCTCGTGCAGAGCTGGGGCAAGCTCGAGCCGGACAAGACCCCGCTCGCCAATATCGCCGCTCAGCGTAAGAAAGCTTCGGAGCTCGTCGACAAGGTCAAGTTCGATGCGGGCCCCGGCACCTGACGGCCGGATCCCAGGGATAGGCGCCACCGAACGGTAGTTGCGTCATGACGATGCTCAAGGATCGGGACGATACGGCAGCCGGGCCGGCGCGGTTCAGCTATGTGCCGGATCTGTCCGGCGCCGACCGGCTGGTGGCGCTCGGTTTCCGCCACTGGGTTGCGGGCTACCAGACGAGCGACATCGCCTGCTGGGAGCAGGCGTGGCAGCTCTTCGAGGCCGAGCTCGGGCCTAAGGCCGCACGACGGATCGTCGGTGATCTGTCGTGCTGGGTGCGCGCGATCACGGCTGCGAGCCGGCGCGAGATCGAGGTCTTTCCGGGGCCATGCCGCGGCTTCTGCCGTGACGAGTGCGTCGCTGTATCGCTTGTCGCGTCGATGCAACACGGCGTATGTCCCGCGATGCAGGCCTGCACGAAGGCGCTCCTCGAGACCTGCGACTGCGAAGATGTAATGGGCCAGTCGTGTGCGCTTGCCGCGACCCTCAAGGAAAATGGCCTGGAGTTGTCGGCCGATTGGCCGATGCGTCTGCTCGACGGTCAGCGCGGCCTTTGCCGGCTCCGCGCGCGTAACCGTCCGGAACGACTGTCATGATCGTCTGCCACTGCAATGTGATCAGCGATGCCGATATCGGCAGGGCGCTCCTCTACTTGCTGAACCTCCCGGACGCACCGATCCCGACGCCCGGTCTCGTCTATCGCACGCTCAACCAACGCTTCAATTGCTGCTCGTGCGCGCCGCTCGCCGTCGAGACGATCTATACGGCCATGGAGCGCCTCGAGAAGCAGGGCCTCATCTGTCCCTATCGCTGCGCAGCGACCAAGAAGCAGCTCGCGCGCCTCTCGGGGCGAAAGAAACCGCGCGTCGCCGCCGACCAGCCGGCTTGAACAACAGCAGAGCGAGTAAGCAGCCGAATGCGGGGCCGCACGACAAGGTCCGCAGAGGGACCGCGCATCGGGCGCCCGGCCATTGACCTGCGTGTCGTGCCGCTCGAGCCGGAGCCGCAGGCCCGCGCTTCGTCCCGCCACAAGATCTGGGAAATCCAAGGTGGGCTGCAGTGCTCGATCATCGGCACTTGCCTCTCGCACGAGGATCTCGTCGCCATCGGTCGCAAGGCCGGCGTTCGTCCGCGCGAGGGCGCCCGCGCCTATGAGGTCCACAGCTACTTCGTCCAGCAGGTCGGCAAGGATAGCAAGGTCGCGCGCACCGTGCAGAAGGTGCTCGACCAGCGACATGCGGGGATCATCCGTCGCGTTCAGGGCGCGCGCGATGAAGCCTGCCTAACGCGGCTGTGGGAAGAGGAGTTCGACGGCGGACGCGTGGCCGGTGCCTATTGGGCCTTCATGAGCGCGGCACATGTGCCGAGCGCGCTCGGCACGCGCATCTTTGGCGACGTTCACATGCTGAGCCACGTGCTGGGGCGCGTGACGCATCAGAATGCAAGCCGCGCAAGTGAGCTGCAGGCGCGCCTCGACGATCTCGAGGCCAAGCTCCTGCGGCAGGCCGAGCGGCATCGCCAGGTCGTCATCGAGCGTGATGCCGTGCGCGCGCAGCTCAGCGAGACCGCGCGCTCGTCTGCGCCGTCTGTGGCGCTACCCGGTAGTCGCGAACGCCGCCCCGACCAGCCGCCGGCCCGGCGCGAGCGCGCGCTGACCGTTGCTCGCGAGCGGGCGCGTGCGGCCGAGCGCATGATCGTCGATCTTCAGCGTCAGCTCGAGCGCCTGCGATGGCAACAGCGCATGCGAGCCGCGAGCATCATGCCCGCCTGTCCTGGCGCCGAAGTGTGCGACGAGACGGTCCGGACCTCGATCGCGCGGCGCATTCTCTACATCGGCGGGCGCAGCGGGGCGATCGAGAACCTGCGCCGCGTCGCTTCGCGCATGGGCGCCGAGCTCGTGCACCACGACGGCGGGGAAGAGCACGCCCTTGTCCGCATCGACGGCATGATCGAGGGCTGTGATGCCGTGGTTTGCCCGATCGACTGCGTGAGCCATTCGGCATGCCTCAGGGCAAAGGTGCTATGCCGGAAGTTCGCTAAACCCTTCTTGCCATTGAGATCCGCTGGAGCGACCTCCTTCGAGCGCGCCGTTATGTCATTGACGGCGCGCGCCGGTTGATCATTGATTGGTAGACCAACCGTCCGAGGCAAGCGGAGGATCGCTATGAAGGGCAAGAAGCCGGTTCTCGATATTTTGAACGAGGCATTGAAACTGGAGCTGGGGGCGATCAATCAATACTGGCTGCACTACCGGCTGCTCGACGACTGGGGCTTCACGAAGCTTGCCAAGAAGGAGCGCGCTGAGTCGATCGAGGAGATGGAGCACGCGGACAAGCTCGTCACGCGCATCATCTTTCTCGAGGGCCATCCGAACCTGCAGTACATCGCACCGCTCATGATCGGACAGAACATCAAGGAAGTTCTGGAGTGCGATCTGAAGGGCGAGTACATCGCGCGCGACCTCTACATGAAGGGCCGCGAGCTCTGCCGGAGCGAGGAGGACTACGTGTCCATGCAGCTCTTCGAGGAGCTGTTGAAGGACGAGGAGGGCCACATCGACTTCCTGGAGACGCAGCTCGATCTCCTCGCGTCGATCGGTGTCGAGAACTACGGCCAGCTCCAGTCGGGATCGGCGGACGAGCACGACTGAGCGCCCGCCCGGCGTCATCGCTGCAGGCATCAAAAGAAACGCCGGCCTCTCGGGAATGAGTTCCGAGAGGCCGGCGTTGGTTTTTCTCGAGGATGGGTGGCGGCTCTATTTCTGGATGCGATAGGGCTTGTGGCAGCCGCCGCAGTTCTTGGTCACGTCGCCGAATGCGGCCTTGAAGGCGTCGGCGCCATTCGCGGCAGCTTTCTGCGCAGCCGTCGCATCGCTCGCGAGCTTCGCGCCCTTGTCCTCGAAGTCCTTGAAGCTTTCCCAGATCTTCGGCGAGGCTGTCGTTTCGCCGCCGGTTTCCGAGCCCTTGGGGAAGAGCTTCGCGAAGGCTGCCCAGCTCGTCGCGATCGTGCCCATGGCCTCGCTGGCCTTGGCGGCGTCGAAGGGCACCTCGCCCTTGGCCATCTGTGAGCCGGTCTTGCTGGCGCCGCCGACCGCCTTCATCAATGCCTTGCGCTGAGCGATCGTATCTTGCGCGACGACGCTGACGCCAGTTGCGCCAACGGCGATCGTCGCGAGCACAGCGACCCCCGCCAACACACTCGACTTCTTCATACGGATGCTCCCTGCCAATTTGGTCCGACGCCCGAGCTCGGGCTGGACGCTTCATCTATAACGACTCTAATCAGGCGAAACAGGGGGGCTACGGCTTAAAGGTTTCGTGATCGGCGCCGACGCCCAGTGAGCCGCCGTGAAGAAAGATCGCGGCCCGCCGCACTTGGTGCGGATGACAACTGCTGTCACAATGGACGCGGCGCCGGCGCTGCGATTGCTCGCACGACCGGTGCCATCCGCAGGGGGACGGAGCCGGCCGGCTCCGGGCAGTTCAAGCTCATGGATAGTTTTGTTTTCGCAGTCATGCTGCTCGCTGCAGCGCTGCACGCAGGATGGAACGCGCTTCTCAAGCTGCGCGTCGAGCCGCGGATCGCGAGCACGCTGCTCGGCATTGCCGGTGGTATCGTCGCGCTGCCTTTCTGCCTGCTCTTTCCACTGCCGGCGCCTGCAGCATGGCCTTTCCTCGCCGCTTCAGGATTGATCCATCTCGTCTATTTTCAATCTCTGGGCATTGCCTACGAGACGGGCGACCTGGGGCAGGTCTATCCGCTGGCGAGAGGCAGTGCGCCGCTGCTGACGGCGATCGGGGCCATGTTCTTCGTCGGTGAGGGGATCGGTATCTTCGGCTGGGTAGGGGTCACGACCCTTGCGCTGGGTGTCGTCCTGCTCTCGCTGAAGGGCGCGCGTGATTCGAGCCGGATCGAGGTGCGCGCCGTAGGCTTTGCCTTGCTGACGGCCGCTTCCATCGGTGCGTACACGGTCGTCGATGGAATGGGTGTCCGCCTATCGGGACATGTAGGCGCGTACGTCGCGTGGAATTTCGTGGCCGGTGCCGTCGTGCTCAGTGTCTATGGCGGGTGGCGCTGGCGCGGCGGCCTTGTGACCGCCTTCACCGGCTCTGCGCGGATGCTGCTGCTCGGCGCGGCCATGTCGATCGGCTCGTACGGCATCGCGCTGTGGGCCATGACGCAGGCGCCCATCGCCATTGTCGGCGCGATGCGCGAGACGAGCGTGCTCTTTGCGGCGCTGATCGGCGTCGTGTTTCTGGGCGAGCCGCTGCTGCGGCTGCGCATCATGGCCGGCGCGCTCGTGCTGGCGGGCGTGGTGCTGCTCAGGATGGCCTAGAATTTTCCCTCTCCCCGCTTTTGCGGGGAGAGGGTCAGGGTGAGGGGCGGCGGCACACGCCGACGTTTCAGCAAGCTCCCGCCCCTCATCCTAACCTTCTCCCCGTGAAGGACGGGGAGAAGGGACAAAGAGCCCTCATGCCCGCCGCGGGCATGGAGCTACGATTGTAGGCGGTAGCACAACTTCATGAGCGCGCGGCTGCGCGTCGGCCGTTAGGCCGTGCCTAAGAACAGAAGCACCTCTTCCCGGCAGCCCGCGGTCAAGGATAGAGCTCCGCCGCGGGCATGGCACAACAGTGGAGCGCGGCAGCACCCCTTCCCAGCAGCCCGCGGCAAAACAACAAAGAGGCCGCCTCGGTTTCCCGAAGCGGCCTCCGTTTTGCGTAGCTGCCTGAGCGGCGGGCTTACATGCCCATGCCACCCATACCGCCCATGCCACCGCCGTGATCGTGGCCGCCGTGGCTGTCCTTCTTCGGCGCCTCGGCAACGCCCGCCTCGGTGGTGATGAGGAGCGAGGCGATCGAAGCGGCGTCCTGCAGCGCGGTGCGCACGACCTTGGCCGGGTCGATGATGCCCTTCTCGATCATGTCGCCGTACTCGTCACCCTGGGCGTCGTAGCCGAAGGTCTGGCCGCGCGACTCGAGCACCTTACCGACGACGATCGAACCCTCGACGCCGGCGTTCTCGGCGATCTGGCGGATCGGCGCCTGCAGTGCACGGCGAACGATCTGGACGCCAGCTTCCTGGTCCTCGTTCTCGCCCTTGACCGAGATCGACTGCGAGGCCTTGAGGAGCGCAACGCCACCACCCGGGACGATGCCTTCCTCAACCGCGGCGCGGGTCGCATTGAGCGCGTCGTCGACGCGGTCCTTGCGCTCCTTCACCTCGACTTCCGTCGCACCGCCGACCTTGATCACCGCAACGCCGCCGGCGAGCTTCGCCAGACGCTCCTGCAGCTTCTCACGATCGTAGTCCGAGGTCGTCTCCTCGATCTGGACCTTGATCTGGTTGACGCGGGCCTCGATGTCCTTCTTCTTGCCGGCGCCGTCGACGACCGTCGTGTTCTCCTTGTCGATCGAGACGCGCTTGGCGCGGCCGAGCATGTCGAGAGACACGGTCTCGAGCTTGATGCCGAGATCCTCGGAGATGACCTGGCCGTTCGTGAGGACGGCGATGTCCTCGAGCATGGCCTTGCGGCGGTCACCGAAGCCCGGGGCCTTGACGGCCGCGATCTTCAGGCCACCACGCAGCTTGTTGACGACGAGCGTCGCCAGCGCCTCACCCTCGACCTCTTCCGCGATGATCAGAAGCGGCTTGCCCGTCTGCACGACGGCCTCGAGGAGCGGCAGCATCGGCTGCAGGCCCGAGAGCTTCTTCTCGTGGATGAGGATGTAGGGATCGTCGAGCTCGGCGATCATCTTGTCGGCGTTGGTGATGAAGTACGGCGACAGGTAGCCGCGATCGAACTGCATGCCCTCGACGACGTTCAGCTCGGTCTCGAGGCTCTTCGCCTCCTCGACCGTGATCACGCCCTCGTTGCCGACCTTCTGCATGGCCTCGGCGATCATCTTGCCGATGGCGCTCTCGCCGTTCGCCGAGATGGTGCCGACCTGGGCGATCTCGTCCGAGTTCTTGACCTTCTTGGAGCGCTTCTTGATCTCCTCGACGACCTGGGCGACGGCCTTGTCGATGCCGCGCTTCAGATCCATCGGGTTCATGCCGGCCGCAACCGACTTCAGACCCTCGCGGACGATCGCCTGTGTGAGGACGGTGGCCGTCGTGGTGCCGTCACCGGCGACGTCGTTGGTCTTCGAGGCCACTTCGCGCACCATCTGGGCGCCCATGTTCTCGAACTTGTCCTCGAGCTCGATCTCCTTCGCGACCGTCACGCCGTCCTTGGTCGTGCGCGGCGCGCCGAAGGACTTCTCGATGATGACGTTGCGGCCCTTGGGACCGAGCGTCACCTTCACGGCATTGGCGAGGATGTCGACGCCGCGCATCATGCGCTCGCGGGCGTCAGCGGAAAACCTTACGTCTTTGGCTGCCATGTGCAGGGTTCCTGGTGGGGTATGGGGAAGTACGTTCTCTGGGAGGGAGGACGGGACCGGGCTCGATTACTTGTCGAGCACGCCCATGATGTCGCTCTCCTTCATGATCAGCAGCTCTTTGCCGTCGATCTTGACCTCGGTGCCCGACCACTTGCCGAACAGCACCTTGTCGCCCTTCTTGACGTCGAGGGGAACGAGCTTGCCGCTCTCGTCGCGGGCGCCCGGGCCGACCGCAATCACTTCGCCCTGCTGGGGCTTCTCGGCGGCGGTGTCGGGGATGATGATGCCGCCAGCGGTCTTGGTCTCGCTGTCGGTGCGGCGCACGACCACGCGGTCGTGGAGGGGGCGGAACTTCATGGAGGGCCTGCTCCGAATTGGGTTTTTGCTCTGGTTTCAGGAGCCGCGGGGTGCGGCCGGAGGCGACTGTTAGCACTCCTTAATTGAGAGTGCCAGCCGCCGTCGCAGCAGGTAGCTGCGCGGACCGGGCCTTGTCAAGGATTTTGCGGCCGAAATTGCGGCGCTGGAACCCCGGATGGACGATCTGACCCGGCCAGTCTTGCTGATTGGTAAACGGCGCCCGGCTATCGGCCGCCCGGGCTGAGAATTCGGTAAGAAAACGGCGCCTCTGCCCTCACTTGTCGGCCGAACGCCGCGAGAGCAGGAACACGGCCTTTTCGCCGAGCAGGTTATGGATGGTGAGCGGCAGGCGCACCCAGGTGCCGAGCTGATGGCCCGAGACGTTGAACGCCACCGCCCGCTCGACCTTGGCATCGACCAGCCGGCAAAGGTCGGCGAAGTCCTTGATAGTGCAGAGGTGCGCGTTCGGCGTGTCGTACCAGGTGTCCGGCAGGTGCTCGGTAACAGGCATCCGCCCGGTCGTGATGAACTTCGCGCGCACTTTCCAATGGCCGAAATTCGGGAACGAGACGATCGCCCGGCGGCCGATCCTCAGCAGGTTGGCGAGCACCTTCTTGGGATTGCGCGTCGCCTGGATGGTGAGCGAGAGGATCGCGTAGTCGAAGGCGTCGTCGGGATAGGCGTCCAGGTCCAGGTCGGCGTCGCCCTGGATGACGGAGAGGCCGCGCGCCACGCACGCATTGACGCGGTCGCGCTCGATCTCGACGCCGCGGCCGTCGACATCCTTTCGATCGGCGAGAAGCTGGAGCAGTGCGCCATCGCCGCAGCCGACATCGAGCACGCGGGCGCCGGGCTTCACGAGCTCGGTGATCAGCAGATGGTCGACGCGCGGAGGTGTGGTCGTCAGATCTTCGTGACGGGCAAGCATCAGGCGCTCCTTGCTGGCGCTATGCCGTGTCGCGCGGCCGCCGAATTGATGAATCCGGTGATGGTCTTGAAGAGAACGGGCTCGTGCAGCAGGAAGGCGTCGTGGCCCTTGTCGCTTTCGACCTCGACGAAGCTGACATTGGCGGCGACGGAGTTGAGCGCCTGCACGATCTTCCGGTTCTCGTGTGTCGGGTAGAGCCAGTCGCTCGTGAACGACACGACGCAGAAGCGCGCCTTGGTGCCGCGGAAGGCGTTCGCGAGGACGCCGTCGAACTCGCCCGCGAGGTCGAAGTAGTCCATTGCGCGGGTGATGTAGAGGTAGCTGTTGGCATCGAAGCGGTCGACGAAGGTCGAGCCCTGATGGCGCAGGTAGCTCTCCACCTGGAAGTCGGCATTGAAGGAGAACGTGCGCGCGTCGCGGTCCTGCAGATTGCGGCCGAACTTCGCGTGCAGCGCCGTTTCCGAGAGATAGGTGATGTGCGCCGCCATGCGCGCGACGGCGAGGCCGCGCCGCGGCACGCGCCCTTCGGATTGATAGCGGCCGTCCGCCCAATCGGGATCGGCCATGACGGCCTGGCGGCCGACCTCGTGGAAAGCGATGTTCTGCGCCGAGTGCCACGCCGCCGTCGCGATCGGGATCGCGCAATGGAGGCGATCGCTGTAGTGCGCGGCCCACTCCAGCACCTGCATGCCGCCCATGGACCCGCCAACGACGGCGAAGAGCTGGCCGATGCCGAGATGGTCGATCAGGCGCACCTGCGCACGAACCATGTCGCGGACCGTGATGACGGGAAAGTCGAGGCCGTAGTGCCGCCCCGTTGCCGGGTTGATCGAGGCCGGGCCCGTCGAGCCCATGCAGCCACCGAGAATATTCGGGCAGATGACGAAGAACCGGTTCGTGTCGATCGGCTTTCCCGGACCGACCATCTCGTCCCACCAGCCGGGCTTGCGCGTCACGGGGTGCTGGCGCAGCACGTACTGGTCGCCCGTCAGGGCGTGGCAGATGAGGATGGCATTCGATTTCGCGGCGTTGAGCGTGCCCTCCGTGTCGTAGGCGACGGTGAAGGGGGCGATGGACTTGCCGCAGTCGAGGGGCAGCGGGTCGGACGCCAGAAACGTGACCGACGGGCTCGTCGGCGACAGCGCCTCTTCGAGCGCTGTCCGCTTCAACGTCTCGGGTGATGGCGCTGTTGCCGGGTGCGACGTGGCCCTTCGGCTTGGCTCCGTCGATACGCTCGCCATGCGTCCTCCGCGCGGTCGGCCAAGGCCGACACAAAAAATCCGGACTCGTGGCCGGCCATGGATGCCGTGCTCAACCGAGAACCGGATGCGCGCGGCCTCTTTAGCGAGTTGTTTAACGTGGCTGCAAGCCGGCCGGCCAAATCACCACGGGTGAAAAGCTAATATGTAAGCTTGCGGTAGAACGTCAAGTGCTGACGCAGAATTGGTTCAGTCCGCGCTGCACGTGATGATGGGCTCAAACTTAGCGCACCAACGACGGGTCGCTCGGCCAAGAGCCGCGCCGGACAATTTCCGCAAGCCCGGCAATGGTCACCGGGCGCTTCTGGCTCTTGGGCCAAACTCCGTGAAACAACAAGATAGAGCCGAAGAACACTGAAGCAGCGAGCAAACCGACGGAGTTGCTTGATAAGTCAAGATACAGTCCCAGGGGGACGGAAATTGCAATAGATGGAACGAGGACAGCTGTCGAGAGCAGGAGGTACGCAATGCTCGGCCCCTCATTTCCGAAGAAAGTCGACCATTGCTCTCCGAGCGCCCTGAAGTCCGTCCCGTACCTATCGTGAAGTTTCTGAAACAATTGGACCGCGTCGTCTCCATCAACCTGCAGATCATGCAGCAGGCGTGAGGACGGCAATAGCCTAGACCAGGCGATCCCGTGCTCGGACTGAAGCAACTGGACTATGGTTTGCTGCGGATCATCAGGCATACCAGTGCATCAGACCCCCCATTCGATCCCTGGACAAGTTACGTTATAACATCTTATAGAAGGTGCCCTGGGAGTTGGAGATCAGGAGCGGGTCGATGCGGCAGTCGAGGTTTCGGATTGGGATGCTGATGGCGCTCGTGCTGGCCCTGGGCAGCGGCGCTGCGAGGGCCGACGACCTGAGCGTCGTGACGACCATCAAGCCGATCCATTCTATTGCCGCGGCCGTCCTGGCCGGCGTGGCGGAACCGAAGCTCCTGATCGACGGCGCGGCCTCGCCACACACCTTCAGCCTCAAGCCCTCGGATGCCAAGACGTTGGCCGCGGCGCGCGTCGTGTTCCGCGTCTCGGACGGCCTCGAGCCTTTCATGATCAAGGTGATGCGGTCGCTGCCGAAGTCGGTACAGGTCGTGACGCTGGAGAAAGCGCCCGGCCTGACGCTCTATCCCATGCGGACCGGCGGCACCTTCGAGGCCGATGACCATGGCCACGGCAAGGGCGGCAAACACAAGCACGACCATGCGCACGACGACGAAAAGAACGCGACCGACGGCCACCTCTTTCTCGATCCCGCGAATGCCAGGCTGATCGCTACGTACATGGCCGACGTGCTCGGCAAAGCGCATCCGGCTGGAGCAGATCGTTTCAAGGCCAATGCCGACGCTTTCGGCCGCGAGATGGGCGCGCTTTTGACTGAGCTCGAAGCAAAGACGAAGCCGCTCGCCGGTCGCCCGTTCATCGTCTTTCACGATGCCTATCAGTATTTCGAGCGCCGCTTCGGGCTGGAGGCTGCGGGCTCCGTTACGGTCAGCCCCGACGTCGCGCCGAGTGCGCGGCGGCTCTCCGCGCTCCGCCGCAAGATCGGCGAGCTGAAGGCGGTCTGCGTCTTCTCGGAGCCGCAGTTCGAGCCGCGGCTCGTGGTGACGATCACGGAAAAGACCGACGCCCGCCGCGGCGTGCTCGACCCGCTCGGCGTATCGATCCCGGCCGGTCCGTCGCACTATACGACGCTGCTGCGCAGCCTCGCAGCAGATCTCGAAGCGTGTCTGAAAGGGTGAAGCTCGCCGCGCCTTATTCGGCGGCGAGCTGCGTGGTTGCCGGCGTAGCGGCTTCGCGCGGCTGCAGCTTGGCGACGAGGCGCTGACCGTACTCGACGGCGCGATCGGCAACCAGCGTGCGCTGACGGTCGAGCGTCACCATGTGATAGCTGTCGTCCAGTACCACCACATCCACGAGACCGCCGAGCTCGCGCTGGATCTGCGTCGTGTTCGAGAGATCAGCCTGGTCGTCGTTGCGCGGATGGAGGATGAGCGTCGGCTGCTTCACGGCGCCGAGCTCTTTGCGCACGCTGTTGCGCAGAGAGCGAAGCTCCCAGAGCATGGAACCGCTGCGACCGAAGACGTCCTTCATCGAGCGGCCCTCGCCCTGCAACGAGTCGAGCGCGAACTGGCGGATGCGCTCGTCCTTGATGCCGTAGGGTGCCGTCTCGGCGAAGCTGAAGTAGTTCGCGATCTGCTTCTGCGGAACGTACTTCATCAGACGCAGCGCGCGCGGGACCGCCCAGCCGTTCGGCCAGAGCGTCGGCGCGAAGAGGACCGCTGCCGCAACATCATCCGGCCGCTCGGCGGCGAGATGCAGCGCCAGCAGCGCGCCCGTCGAGAGCCCGCCGACGACGACCATGTCGCAACGCGCGCGCAACTCTTCGTGCGCAGCCGCGACGCTGTCGTACCAATCCTGCCATGTCGTGGCGTTGAGCTCGGCCTCGGTGCCGCCATGCCCCTCGAGGAGCGGGCAGTACACCGCGAAGCCCGCACGGGTCAGGCCCTGGGCGACGAAGCGCAGCTCGACCGGCGTCCCGCCGAGGCCGTGGACGAGGAGAAAGCCGATGCGACCGTTCTCGCCGAAGCCCGGTTGGTCATAGACATACCGGTCGGTCGCAATGTTCTTACCTGTACTCTCTACTACCTGCATGATTGAGATCATGTCCTTTTTTGATTTTCCGCGTCGGCGGGCCGGCCACCTTCGCAACCCCAGCTCCGGCCGCCGCTCCGCAGTTCGGAGCGGGCGCCTCTTGCGTCAAACGATTCTCAAGGCCTCTAGTTGCGCGTCACGCGCGTAATGAGCGCGTCGAGCAGACGAAGCGCGAGATCAATCTCGCTCTTCGAAATATGGAGGCTCGGTGCAAAGGTGATGACGTTCTTGTACCAGCCGCCGATATCGAGAACGAGGCCGTACTTGCGCCCGTCGATGTCGATATCGCCCTTGAGGCCTTCGTCCACCATCAGGTCGACGAGACGCTTCGACGGCGTGAAGCTGTCGTGCGCCTCGCAGATCTCGGCGCGCAGCGCGAGGCCGAGGCCATCCACGTCGCCGATGACCTTGTGACGCTTCTGGAGATCCTTCAGGCCCTCGAGGAAGTAGGCACCCTTCTCCGCGACCATGGTCTCGTAGTTGGTCTCGGCCATCATGTGCATGGCCTCGAGCGCCACCGCGGTGCCCATGGGGTTTGCGTTGAAGGTCGAGTGCGTCGAGCCCGGCGGGAAGATCGTCGGGTTGATCATCTCCTCGCGCGCCCAGAGGCCGGCGAGAGGATTGAGACCGTTCGTGATCGCCTTGCCGAACACGATGATGTCCGGGTTCACGCCGAAGTGCTCGATCGACCAGAGCTTGCCAGTGCGATAGATGCCCATCTGGATTTCGTCGGCGACCATCAGGATGCCGTGGTCATCGAGAACCTTCTTCAGGCCCTTGAAGAAGTTCGGCGGCGGGATGACGTAGCCGCCCGTGCCCTGAATAGGCTCCACGTAGAAGGCCGCGTATTCGGCCTCGCCGACTTTCGCGTCCCATACGCCGTTGTACTCACTCTCGAAGAGGCGCGCGAACTTCTTCACGCACAGCTCACCGTACTCCTCCTTCGACATGCCCTTGGGGCCGCGGAAGTGATACGGGAACTCGATGAACTGCGCGCGCTCGCCGAAGTGGCCATAGCGGCGGCGGTAGCGATAGGACGATGTGATCGCGGACGCGCCGAGCGTGCGGCCGTGGTAGCCGCCCTCGAACGCGAACATCAGGCTCTTGCCCTTCTTGAAGTTGCGCACGAGCTTGAGGCTGTCCTCGATGGCCTGCGCGCCACCGACGTTGAAGTGCACGCGGCCCTTCATGCCGAACTTCTTCTCGGCGTCCTGCGCGATGATCGTCGCGAGCTCGATCTTCTCGCGGTGGAGGTATTGCGAGGCGACCTGCGGCAGGCGGTCGAGCTGGCGGTGAGCGGCGTCGTTGAGGCGCGGATTGCGGTAGCCGAAGTTGACCGCCGAGTACCACATCTGCAGGTCCAGGAACTCCCGGCCCTGGGCGTCGTACATGAACGAGCCCTCGCAGCGGTCGAAGATCTTCGGCGGGTTGGTGTAGTGCACCGTGTCGCCGTGCGAGCAGTACACGTTCTCGAGCTCGAGAAGCTCGGCCTCGGTCCTCGGCGTGGCAGAGCCCGATGCCGTGTTGGCGCCGGCATCGTTCCAGTGGATGGACTTGTCCATGGGGCTACTCGTCTCTTGATTGCTCGGTGAGGATCATCGGACCGTCTTCCACGCGGCCGGCGCGGTCGTCGAGCCAGCGCAGGAAGATGTCGGTCGCTTCATCGAAGTTCGAGATAGCGAAGTGCGGGAGCGCGTTCTTGCGGCAGTGCTCGACAAGAGAGCTCTTGGCGAGCACAAGGTCGGCACGCCCGGCGACGCAGAAATCGCTGCGCCCGTCGCCGACCACGACGCGGACGGAGCCGCGGGCGGCGTCGGCGAACTGGCACTTGCAGTTCCCGGAGAGCGGCTGGCAGTCACCCCGTGCATGGGGGAAGGTCAACCGCCAGCGGTCCGTTCCTACCGCCTGGAGGCGGTTGGCGCGAAAGGGAAGGTCGAGGCCGGCGCGCTTGAGCACGGTGCCCACGGTCCTGTCGAGGCCGTCGGAAACCACCATGATATCCAGATCGCGCGCTTTACATTCTTCGACAAAGGGAATGAAGCCGGGGTCGATCTCGATCGACTCGACGAACTCGTCGTATTCCTTTGGCGAAGCCTTGATCAGATCGATCTGGCGCACAAGACACTCGCGCGAACCCATGCGGCCAGCCTGCCAGTCGGCTTCAATATCAAGCCAGCCCGGCTCGGCGAAACGCTCGAGCAGCGCGTCTGTCGTATCAACCGTTGCGATTGTCCCGTCGAAATCGACGAGCACGCAGCACTTCAAACGTCCACTCGACACGTTGTTGGAACTCTTTGATTGTGTCCGATGATTTGGGGTTGCTACCCCAAAGACCGAATTTCTACAACTCTTTTGGGATTACGTGCAGCGAGGGCCGCCGTTTTTCGTTAATGGCTGCCCACCGATTGCCTCGGTGTGCTCAGATCATCCTCAGCAAAAACAATTTGCACTCGGAATGATCTGAACTATCTCGTTGTTGTAGCCCCAGTTTTCCCACTTCAAAGAACAAATCAGCCTACTGTTGTCGACTGTTTGCCCTCGTTTGGTAAGTTGGCATCAGCGGCCGCGTGTTCAAGCCTTGGATGGTGATTGGTTCGTAACGGGTATTTGTCGGGCCCGTTCGACGTGGCTTGCGGCGCCGGGAGCAAAGGCGCCATCCGCCGCCGAAACGCAATGAGATGTTCTGTCGCGCGGCCAAACGTGCCCTGGCGCCAATGCCCTTAAGCGCCATAGTTTAACAAAAGCAACCGGGCACGGAGCTATGGCGCGTATTTCACGAATTTCCGAGACTTACCGGCGCCGTTTGCGGCTTTCCTCGCGCGACGTATTGGTCGCTGCGGTCGTAACGGCGCTCGCCGGCATGGCAATTGGAGCTGCATTCTGGAAGCCCTCCTCGCAGAACCCGCATACTGCAGGTCCAGTCGAGATAAAGACGTCCCCATAAGATCTTGATGACGGTTGCCGGAAACGGCCCCGCGGACTAGTCTCCCGATAGCGAAGTTCGCTCGCGACACCAGCATCATTGTGCGGCGAACTTCGGAATCAAAAGGGACCTAGAATCATGATCTTGCTAGTGTGATTCAGAAATTCGCTCGGCACGGTTCCGTGAGACTTGGCGAATTTCTTGATCATCACATTAGTTTCGCTTGGACGTGCCGCGCGTCTGGCCGCATGGCAGGCCTGCAGAGCGTGCAGTTCGCGGCAGTGCAGCAACAACCAGTCAACAATTGGTGAGCGGCCTTCCATGACGCCTGTACGAGCGACCGCTGCGGCGGGCTTCCTCTCCCTCTTTCTGATTCTGCCGGCGGCGGCCCAGAGCACGGGGCCGGCGGATGGCGGAGTCCAGCGCAATGATCAATCTCTGCGGACCGAGCCTGCGCCGCCCGCGGCCACAGAGGCGCGCCCCTCGCGCGAGCCGAAGGCCGAACCTCCCGCCCGTGCGGACGATAGTTTCGATCCGCCGCCCGCCGGGTGCCGGTATCGCGAGAACAAGCTCGATCTGATCGTCTGATGGGCTGAGTGGCCGCCGGGGTGATCTGGCGGTCAGTTGCTCTTTGCCGCGGCGGTTTCGGACGCGCTGCCGGCTTCGGGGCGCTTCGCCGCATCGGCCTTGGCCGTCGCACGCTTTTTGGCACGGGCTTTCTTCTGGCCCTTGGTCGGCACCGCACGCGCCTGGCGTTTTCCATTGCACGCAAAGGACATGACCAGCTCGCGGACGCTGCGCGGCGTCGATGTCTCGGCGCTCACCGGGACGCTGTCGACCGTGGCGTTGGAGAACAGCTCCTTCCAGCCATAGTTGCGGAAGCCGTGCTCCAGCAGACTCGCTGCGCGCAGGCTGCGGTCACGCGACGTGTACTCGCCGAGCACGACCGCCGCGAGCCGCCGGTTGTCGCGCGTTGCGGTGGCGACGACGTTGAAACCGGAGTCGCAGATGAAGCCGGTTTTCAGGCCATCGGCGCCTTCGTACGTGCGCAGCAGGCCGTTGTGGGTTCTGAGGCGCCGGCGGCCGATCTGCATATCCGGCATCGTCCACAATTCCGAGCGGTCCGAATAGTCTGTGAGGACGGCTCTCGTCAGCCGCGCCAGATCACGCGCCGTGGTCACCTGCTCGGGCGCAGGCAGTCCGTGCGGATTGACGAAGCGCGTCTGCGTCATGCCGAGCCGCAACGCCGTTGCGTTCATCGAGCGCACGAATGCTTCTTCCGAGCCGCCGATGGCTTCCGCGAGCATGACCGCGGCGTCGTTCGCCGATTTCACGATCAACGCCTTCAGCGCCAGATTGACGGTAATCTCGGCGCCGACCGGAAGTCCGAGCTTGCTCGGCGGCTGCGCGTGGGCATTGGCGCTGACCGGGATTTTCTGCTCGAGCGTGATCGTATTGGTCTTCAGAGCCTCGAAGACGAGGTAGGCCGTCATGATCTTGGTCAGCGAGGCCGGATGCCACGGCTGGTCCTGCTCCTCCGCGTAGAGGACCCGGCCATTGGCTGCGTCAAACAGCAGTGCCGGCCCGGCTGCCGCTGAGCCCATCCAGCCGAGCATCAACGCCAGCGCAATGGCGGTCTTCCGCACGACCATTATGCCTGACCCTCTCCGAATTCCGCGTTCGTGGCGGCCAGTGTCAATTCCGATTGGCACTGTAGGCCGCCGGCCGGCCGTTCGATTGACGACGGCGGCGAGCTTATCCGACGAAGCAGCACTCTAGCCTGATCCGCGGGCTGATTCATGGCCAACTTGCGGAATTGGCAAAGGTCGCGGTCATTCGCCGCTGCCCGCGGCATCAAAGACACGATCGGAATTCGCAATCGTGTTGCCCGGGTCTACTTCTTCGCACGATCCGGGTAGCTGCGGGCCATGCCATCGCGCACGTCGTTCTGGATGCCGTACTGCGCGAAGGGATAGCGGAAGCCGTTCTTCGCGAGCGCTTCCATGCCGACAATGGCTTTGGAGAGCTGATCGGGGGGCAGCGCCATCAGCATCTCGTCATCGAGCACGCCGCCATAGCGCCGCTCGGCAAAGCAGGGGATCGACAAGGATGGTTCACGCTTGGTGAGCGCGCGTCCCCAACTGTCGGCGCAGGCGCTTTCGCCTACCACGCCCCAGTCGAACTTCTTGTAGCCCGCCCACTGCAGGCCGTTGATGAAGTACATCATGGCGCCCGGCGTCGCGTAGAATAGCACGATATCCGGCGGATCGAGACGGCCGGCAGAGAGCGGCGCCACGGCCAGCGCCTCGTACTTGCCATCGGGAACGCAGTGCATGGCGGCCTGATGCTGGCGCGCATCCTCCGGCGTCGAGAACCAGACATTGACCATGTGCGCGCCGGACTGCCACTTGGGGTCTTTCGCGGCTCCGAGGCCGACAACGGCACGGCACTGCGCGCCGACGAGGTCATCCGACGTGATGCCGACTGTCCAGCCGAGACGCGAGGCCTGCGCCACCACCTGATCGAGCGTGTGCACGGCCTTTGGGCGGCGGATGCGCGGGATGGCTTCCATCTCTGCCCGATCCTCGTAGAGCTTCATGGCAAAGGGAAACGACCGCAGTCGCAGCAGGCGCTCGAGGTCGGCAGCGAGTTTCGCGTAGTCGAAGGTAGCCGCTTCCGGCGCGTGCAGTGCGGTCATGGCTGGGACCTCCCTGGCATGTTTCTAATGTTCGGTCCGATATTGTTCCGATGCTCACCCCCGTGCAAGGTGCCGCCCCATGCTTGGGAGGATGGCTGATGCTCATTGCTGGCGATCTTGTTCTGCGGCGCGCGACGAGCGCCGATTTCGACGGGGTCATTGCGCTTCAGCGCGCGGCCTATGCCCGCAATCGCGGTTTGCTCGGTGTGGAGCCCATGCCGCTCATGGTCGACTATGAAACCATCTTCCGCGACTATGAGGTGTGGGTCACGGCGGATCGCGCCATTGCCGGCGTGCTCATCCTCGAACCGCGCGCCGATGATCTGCTGATCTGGAGCATTGCCACCGATCCGACGAATCAGAAGGCCGGCCTCGGACATGCGATGCTCGCGGCCGCCGATGCACGTGCGCGTGAGCTTGGCCTCGGCACGGTCCGCCTCTATACGGGCACGGTGCTGCGCCATCTCGTGGACTGGTACGCGCGCAACGGATTTGCCATCGAGCGCATCGAGGAACTCAGCGACCGGTCCCTGACGCACATGGTGAAACATCTGGGTGCGCTGTCATAGGCAGTGGACTGAGGGGCGATCGCGGGCCAAAGTCCGGGATCAATAGCGTCGCACCAAACAGCGGGGGGTGTGCCATGTTCCCATTGTCCAAAATGTTGGGCTCCTTCGTGAAGGTCGGAACGCTCACGGTCGTCGATGCCGAGGGCAAGACGCATGTGTTCGGCGGCGTGAAGCCGGGGCCGACCGCGAACATGAAGCTCACCGATCCGAGCCTCTACAGAAAGCTCTTCTTCAATCCCGAGCTGCACGCCGGCGAGGCCTACATGGACGGGCGCCTGACATTCCCGGACACGGGACTGCGCGCCTTCCTCACGCTTTTCTCGGTGAACCGTCTCTCGCTCGGCAATCAGCCGCTGCAGCGCGTGCTGCGCAGCGTCTCGCGCGGCCTCAAGCGCTTCCAGCAGGCAAACCCGATCGGCAAGGCGCAGAAGAACGTCGCGCACCACTACGATCTCGGCAATGCCTTCTACGAGCTCTTTCTCGACAAGGAGCTCTTCTACTCGTGCGCCTATTTCCGTGACGAGAACGAGACGCTCGAAGCGGCACAGATCAACAAGTGCCGCCTCATTGCCGCGAAGCTCTGCCTGAAGCCCGGCATGAAAGTGCTCGATATCGGCTCGGGCTGGGGTGGGCTCGCGCGCTATCTCGCTCGCGTTGCCGACGTCGAGGTCACGGGCGTGACGCTCTCGAAGGAGCAATACGCGCTCGCCGTCGAGCGCACGAAAGCCGCGGGCCTCGAAGGACGTGTGAAATTCGCGCTGCAGGACTATCGCCAGCTCACGACGAAATTCGATCGCATCGTGTCCGTCGGCATGTTCGAGCACGTCGGCGTCGGTCACTACGGCGAGTTCTTCGCCAAGGTGAATGAGCTCATGCCTGATGACGGCGTCATGCTCCTGCACTCGATCGGCAAGATGAGCCCGCCCGGCACGGCGAGCCCCTGGCTCAGGAAGTACATCTTCCCGGGCGCCTATTCGCCTGCTCTGTCTGAAGTGTTCCCGGCTACTGAGAACAATAGCCTCTGGGTGACGGATCTCGAGTTCCTGCGCGTGCACTACGCGACGACGCTGCGCCATTGGCACCAGCGCTTCGATGCGAACCGCGCGAGAATTGCTGAGATGTACGACGAGCGCTTCTGCCGCATGTGGGAGTTCTACCTGATCAGCGCGGAGATGATGTTCCGCACCGGATCTCAGGAGGTCTTCCACATGCAGCTCTCGAGGAAGCGCG
Source organism: Hyphomicrobium sp. CS1BSMeth3 (assembly GCF_900117415.1). Taxonomy (GTDB): domain Bacteria; phylum Pseudomonadota; class Alphaproteobacteria; order Rhizobiales; family Hyphomicrobiaceae. The sequence goes on along the minus strand of NZ_FPEI01000005.1, from coordinate 675,330 downwards.
ACGCGGCGCCGATCGTTCGTGACTATGCCGTCGACGTGCAGCGCGAGTATGAGCGCATCGAACGAGAACGCGGGATCTGATCTCGCTCAGGCCGCGCCGTTCGGCGCCGGCTTGCGACGCGCTCGCTCGCGCTTTGCCGTATTGGTGATTTTGCCTGCGGTTGCATCGAGCTTCCGCTGCGCTGCATTGAAGGTATCACGCAGCGCAATGAAGACGTCCGTATAGTCACCCTCGCTGTTGATCACGATTGGGGGCTGCCCGGGCATTCCGATATCGACCTTCACGGTGAACATCTTCGCCCGTGCATCCGTGCGGTTCGGCGAGGAGACCACCACGCGGGCGTGCGTGATGCGGTCGAAATGGCCATGAAGACGGGCGAATTTCTCCTGAATTCGGGCCTCGAGCGCTTCGCTCTTGTCGACTCCGTGGAAGGAGATCTCGAGGGGTGTCGTCATGCTGAGGCAACCTTTCTCATGCGGATTTATCGGCTGGCCATACTATGGACGTGGGAGACGGGCCCGGTCGGATCAAGAGCCTCGATCATTTTCTTGCGCCGGGCTTTGCGTTCGATCATTGCGGCTCGATGCTTGATGATTTCATAGTGCGACGGCACCTCCATATCTTCAGGGGCTTACATGAGCGGCATATTCTTCGTTACCGGCGGCTCGCGCGGCATCGGGGCCGCGGCTGCGCGCCTCGCGGCCGAGCGCGGCTACGATGTCGCGCTCACCTACATTGGCCGCAAGGATTCGGCCGAAAGCGTGGTCGCCGATATCGAGAAGATGGGCCGCCGTGCTGTCGCAATTCAGTGCGATGTCGCCGACCCCGTCGCGATCCGCATTGCTTTCGAGGCCGTGGATCGCACGTTCGGCCGGCTCGATGCTTTCTTCAACAACGCGGGCATTCTCTGGCCGCACACGCGCTTCGTCGATATCTCGGCCGAGCAGCTCGCGCGCACGATCGCCGTCAATCTCGCCGGCCCATTTCATGCCAATCAGCAGGCTATCCGGCGCATGTCGACACGGCTTGGCGGCAAAGGCGGCGCGATCGTCAACATGTCGTCGATGGCGGCGCGCCTCGGCGGCGCCTTCGAGTGCCTGGACTACGCGGTGTCGAAGGGTGGCGTCGATACGATGACCATCGGCCTCGCCAAGGAGCACGCCGCCGAGGGCATTCGCGTCAATGGCGTGCGCCCGGGTGTGATCGAGACCGACATCCACGCGAGCGCCGGTGATCCGGGGCGCGTTGCGCGCATCGCGTCGAGCGTGCCGATCGGGCGTGGCGGCACGGCACGCGAAGTCGCCGAGACCGTGCTCTGGCTCTGCTCGCCGGAAGCATCCTACGTGACGGGCGTGACGATCGACGTTGCGGGCGGCCGCGGGCTTTAAGTTCGCGTCGGCGTCACGCGCTCCCGCAGAAGCCGTGCGCTTTCACGACGCGCTTGTCGGATGGTGGGAATTTCGTCAGCCGATCGGCTGGCCGGACGGGACGGCGCACGAGCTCGCCACCGCAGTTGGGGCATCGTCCGCCGGGCAGGCGCTGCTCGGCGCAATCTGCGCAGAACGTGCATTCGAAAGAGCAGATCAGCGCATCGGGTGCGTCAGGCGGGAGGTCCTTGTCGCAGCATTCACAGTTCGGCCTGAGTGCCAGCATCTCGAACCTCCCGCATTCCGCGATCAGAAGAAGGCCTGCAGCCCGGTCTGGGCGCGGCCGAGGATGAGCGCGTGCACATCGTGCGCGCCCTCGTAGGTGTTGACCGTCTCGAGGTTCGCCGCGTGACGCATCACGTGGTACTCGATCTGGATGCCGTTGCCGCCGTGCATGTCGCGTGCGACGCGTGCGATGTCGAGCGCCTTGCCGCAGTTGTTGCGCTTGATGATCGAGATCGCTTCCGGCGCGAGACGGCCTTCGTCGAACAAGCGTCCGCAGCGGAGCGCCGCCTGCAGGCCGAGTGAGATCTCCGTCTGCATGTCGGCGAGCTTCTTCTGCACGAGCTGCGTCGCCGCGAGCGGACGGCCGAACTGCTTCCGGTCGAGTGTGTACTGGCGCGCGCGATGCCAGCAGTCCTCGGCGGCACCCATGGCGCCCCAGGCAATGCCGTAGCGCGCGCGATTGAGGCAGCCGAACGGCCCCTTGAGCCCCGATACATTCGGCAGCATCGCGCTTTCCGGGACGACGACGCCGTCCATGACGACCTCGCCGGTGATCGAGCAGCGCAGGCTCAGCTTGCCGCCGATCTTTGGCGCCGAGAGACCCTTCATGCCCTTCTCGAGCACGAAGCCGCGGATCTCATCATTGTGCGCGGCAGACTTCGCCCACACGACGAACACGTCGGCGATCGGCGCGTTCGAAATCCAGGTCTTGTTGCCCGTCAGGCGATAACCGTCCGCCACCTTCTCCGCGCGCGTCTTCATGCCGCCGGGATCGGAGCCGGCATCGGGCTCGGTCAGGCCGAAGCAGCCGACGTACTCGCCAGATGCGAGCTTCGGCAGGTACTTCATGCGCTGCTCTTCCGAGCCGTAGGCATAGATCGGATACATCACGAGCGAGGACTGCACGGAATTCATCGAGCGGTAGCCCGAGTCTACCCGCTCGACCTCGCGCGCGACGAGGCCATAGGAAACGTAGTTCGCGCCTGCGCAGCCATACTTCTCAGGGATCGTCACGCCGAGGAGGCCGAGCGCGCCCATCTCGGTGAAGATTTCGCGGTCCGTGCGCTCCTCGAGGTAGGCGGAGATGACGCGCGAGGCGAGCTTGTCCTGGCAGTAGTCCCGCGCGGTGTCGCGGATCATCCGCTCGTCCTCGGTGAGCTGCTCCTCGATGAGGAACGGGTCGTCCCACTGGAAGGCGGCGCGCGAGGCCTTGGCGGCTTTATCCTGCATGATCCTATTTTCCGATCGTCTTAAGTTGAGAAGCGTGTTCGCCAGTCACTCCGGCGCTTCAAATCACTTTATCACTTCGATGAGGTCCTTGAACTCCTTCGTGTCGCCGCGCCCCAGCCATTCGAAGGCGACCATCTCGTGCGTCACGATGTGGGCGCCGGCACGCTCCAGGCGCCGGACTGCGAGATCGCGCACCTCGGCCGAGCGCGAGCCCACGGCATCTGCAACCAGAAAGAGGTCGAGCCCGGCCGCGATCAGGTCGAGCGAGGTTTGCCCGACGCAGACGTGGGACTCCATGCCGGCGACGACCACTTGGGTGCGGCCCTCGTCCCGGAGCGCTTCGATGCGCGCGCGGATGGCCGGATCCTTCCAGGAGGAGAAGGCGATCTTGCCGAAGGCGGCCGTTTCATTGCCGAGCGCGGCGAGCACGGGCGGCGCCGTCGGCCCCAAGCCCTTGGGATAGTGCTCGGTCAGGGTCACCGGCACATCCAGGCGTCGCGCATACTGGGCAAGACGCGCGCAGTTAGCCGTGACGACCTCGCCGCCCGCCACATGGGGTGCGAGCCGATCCTGAATATCGATCAGCAGGAGCTGGGCGCGATCGCGGTCCATGAGCATGTCGCACTCCGTGGCTTTACGGCGCACCCCGGAGGCCGGACTGAGCCTCCGATCTTGAACTAAGATGCCGCCGCTCTTATATAAAACTGCCTTGGCGCGGAGGGCAGGAGAGGTGCCGCCGGCCACCGCCGCCGAAGTCAAGAAAAAAGTTATGAGCGGGCTTGTATCGGCTGCGGGTAACCTCTATAAGAGGCGTCCGAAACACATCCAAGCGAAAGTCGACATTGCAGCAGGCGGGACTTGAAACCCGGGAACTGCGTTGTCGGCTGCACTTCGTTTGCGATGTCTGTTGCGGCGCGGACTGCGGGGTCTCGCGAAGGCCAATCCACCTGAATTTGAATGCCCGACCGTGTTCGAGGGTGGACCTCGAGGGGTGTAGCTCAATTGGTAGAGCGTCGGTCTCCAAAACCGAAGGTTGGGGGTTCGAGACCCTCCGCCCCTGCCAGTTCACCCCGAAGCGAGAGCGGTGTTCGCGAAGGCTGGAATTTGAGCGTGAGCGTCCTGAGTGATCCTCTCGCCGCGGACAGGCAGGGAATGAGAGGCGATGGCGAGAACGAACCCCTTCGAATTTCTCCAGCAGGTACGGCAGGAAACGGCCAAGGTCACGTGGCCGACCTGGAAGGAGGTCTGGATCACGACAGCCATGGTGCTCGTCATGGTCACGCTTGCTGCGATTTTCTTTACGCTTGTGGATCAAGGCATTGGATGGTTCGTGCAGCTTGTGCTGAACGCGTTCCGCTGACGGGGCGGCCGGTCGTCGGTTGGACCGTTCCGGCGCGTATGGGTTAGTTGACAGCAGGGCAGCATGGCAAAGCGCTGGTACATCGTTCACGCCTACTCGAACTTCGAAAAGAAGGTCGCAGAGGCCATCAAGGAGCGGGCGAAGGCCGCCGGCCTCGATCACCTTTTCGAGGAGGTGCTGGTTCCGTCCGAGGACGTCATCGAGATGCGCCGCGGCCGCAAGGTCCATGCGGAGCGCAAGCTCTTCCCGAGCTACGTGCTCGTGAAGATGGAGATGACCGACCCGGCGTTCCTGCTGATCAAGAACACGCCGAAGGTGACGGGCTTCCTCGGCGCGGACAACAAGGCAGTCCCGATCTCGGAAGAGGAGGCCATGCGCATCCTCAACCAGGTCAAGGAAGGCGTCGAGCGGCCGAAGCCGACCGTCACCTTCGAGATCGGCGAGCAGGTCAAGGTGGCGGACGGGCCGTTCGCGAGCTTCAGTGGCCTGGTCGAGGAAGTCGACGAGGAGCGCTCCCGCCTCAAGGTGGCGGTTTCGATCTTCGGGCGGCCGACGCCGGTGGAGCTGGAGTTCACGCAGGTCGAGAAGGTGGGATGAGCCAAGTTCCGGCAGCGCCCTCGGGGCGATGGCCGGATGGAGAGGATGAAGGCGGCCGGCGCTCAGGTTGAGGGCAACAGGCCGCGAGAGACGACAGAATCGGCACGATGCGAAGTCTGGATGGCGCAAGCCAAAGGCCTCGTGTCGCGTCTGTGCGGGAGGGCTGAAGCCGGCCCGATTGACCGCTAACCCTGGGGGCCTTGGCCTCCGAACGTAGAGACAGGGGATAGAGTAGAAAGATGGCGAAAAAGATAGAAGGCTACATCAATCTGCAGGTGAAGGCCGGCCAGGCCAATCCTGCACCGCCGATCGGGCCTGCGCTCGGTCAGCGCGGCGTGAACATCATGGAGTTCTGCAAGTCCTTCAATGCCAAGACGAAGGACATGGAGCAGGGCATTCCGATCCCGGTCAAGATCACGGTCTTCTCCGACCGCTCCTTCACCTTCGAGATGAAGACGCCGCCGGCGTCTCACTTCCTCAAGAAGGCGGCGGGCATCGAGTCGGGCTCCAAGGAGACGGGCCGCGCCGTTGCCGGCAGCGTGACGATGGCCCAGGTGCGCGACATCGCCAAGCTGAAGATGAAGGACCTCAACACCGACGACCTCGAGGCCGCCGCGCGCATTATCGCCGGCTCGGCTCGGTCGATGGGCATTAGGGTGACGGAGTAACGGCGATGGCAGCACCGAGCAAAGAAGTCATCAAGGCGACCCGCGTCGCAGGCGGCAAGCGTCTTGCCAAGCTCCAGGCGACCGTGGACCGCAACAAGAGCTATGGCATCGACGAGGCTGTGAAGCTCGTGAAGTCGAATGCCAAGGCGAAGTTCGACGAGACCGTCGAGATCGCCATGAACCTCGGCGTCGATCCGCGCCATGCCGACCAGATGGTCCGCGGCGTGTGCAACCTGCCGCACGGCTCCGGCCGCACGCAGCGCGTTGCCGTGTTCGCGCGTGGTCCCAAGGCCGAGGAGGCCAAGGCTGCCGGCGCCGATATCGTCGGCGCGGAGGATCTCGTCGAGCAGGTCAGCAAGGGCGTCATCAACTTCGATCGCTGCATCGCGACGCCGGACATGATGGGCCTCGTCGGCCGACTGGGTAAGGTGCTCGGCCCCCGTGGCCTCATGCCGAACCCGCGCGTCGGCACCGTGACCATGGACGTCAAGGCGGCCGTCGAGGGCGCCAAGGGCGGCGCCGTCGAGTTCCGCGTCGAGAAGTCGGGGATCATCCATGCTGGCGTCGGCAAGGCGAGCTTCACCGAGCAGGCGCTTGCCGAGAACATCAAGGCGTTCGTCGACGCCGTGGTGAAGGCGCGCCCCGCGGGTGCCAAGGGCACCTACTTGAAGCGCGTTGCTGTGACCTCCACGCAGGGCCCGGGCGTCAAGCTCGACACTGCGAGCGTGACGAGCGGTACGGCCGGTCCGGCCTGATCGCTCGAATGAGAATTCCGGGTCGCGAGATCCGGGAGAGGAGAGAAGGCTCAGGCCCTCTCTCCGACCTGTCCGAGATTGCTGGTGGTGGCCTCGGTCACCTTAAGCCAACTGGGCCAGCATGAGACGGGAGACGGCCGGAAGCCGGCGCTCGAAAGGGCGCTCCTTTGCCGAAAGGCGTGGGCCGGTTCGAACCTCTTGGGAAGCGCCGTGCCGTCGGTTTCGACGCGCGGGCGGACAGGAACCGCAGCGTCGCCGCAGCTAGGGACTGAAATGTCCTCTGCTCCCGGCGGCAAGGTGCAACCCGCGAACTCACCCGCAAGGGTGTGTCCGCACGATGGAGAGTGTAGCCAGGTGGATAGAGCTGCCAAGCAAGAGCTCGTCACGACGCTCCACGACGTGTTCAAGGACACGGGCGTGATTGTCGTGGCCCACTACGCCGGCATGACCGTCGCCCAGATGACCGACTTCCGCAAGCGCATGAAAGAGGCGGGCGGAACGGTCAAGGTGGCGAAGAATACGCTGGCGGTACTGGCGCTCAAGGAGACCAACTCAGAGGGCATCTCGAAGTTGTTCAAGGGGCAAACGGTTATTGCCTACTCGAGCGACCCGATGGTGGCCGCGAGGATTGCCGTCAAGTACAGCCGGGAGAACGAGAAGCTCGTGATCCTCGGCGGTGCGATGGGGAGCAACATCCTCGACTCCGCGAGCGTCAAAGCACTCGCCGATCTCCCCTCGCTGGACGAGCTGAGGGCGAAGCTCATCGGTCTCCTCAACGCGCCGGCGACGAAGATCGCCCGCACGATCAAGGAGCCGAGAGCCAAGCTCGCGCGCGTCATCCAGGCGCAGGCGAGCAAGGGCGAGGCTGCTTGAGAAGTGGTGCGGCGCTGATCGCCGCGAGCCGATTGAACAACAGAACCTGGACCGCCGAGCGGTTCGAACCGAACTCAAGGAAACACTGAAATGACCGATCTCGCAAAAATCGTCGACGACCTGTCGAAGCTGACCGTTCTCGAGGCCGCTGACCTGGCCAAGATGCTCGAGGAGAAGTGGGGCGTCTCGGCTGCGGCCGCTGTCGCCGTTGCTGCGGCTCCGGCCGCTGCTGCTGCCGCTGTCGAGGAGCAGACGGAGTTCACCGTCATCCTGAAGACGGCCGGCGACAAGAAGATCAACGTCATCAAGGAGGTCCGCGCCATCACCGGTCTCGGCCTCAAGGAGGCGAAGGATCTCGTCGAGGCCGGCGGCAAGCCGGTCAAGGAAGGCGTGCCGAAGGACGAGGCTGCAAAGCTCAAGAAGCAGCTCGAGGACCAGGGCGCGACCGTCGAGATCAAGTGATTACGGGTGTCTGGGCCGGCTCCTTCACGGGGGCCGGCCCGGGCAACTCCCCCGAGGGCCCCGCTGTGGCAAGCACGGCAAGGGACCTTCCGGCGAGTTGCGCGAGGATCGGTTGAGAGCGACCGGTTCCGCGCCCGCGAGATGACATTCACGAGATGCGCCGATGGGAGGCCAGCCCCATCCCGGCATCTGCGACGCGAGAGGAGCGCACATGGCTGAAAATTTCACCGGTCGCAGGCGGATGAGGAAGCGGTTCGGCTCGATCGCCGAAGTGGCGGAGATGCCGAACCTGATCGAGGTGCAGAAGAGCTCCTACGATGACTTCCTGATGGTCAAGGAGCCGGCCGGCGGCCGTCCTGAGACCGGCCTGCAGGCGGTGTTCAAGTCGGTGTTCCCGATTTCGGACTTCTCGGGCAAGGCCACGCTCGAGTTCGTCCGCTATGATTTCGATCCGCCGAAGTTCGACGTCGACGAGTGCCAGCAGCGCGACATGACGTACGCGGCCCCGCTGCGTGTGAAGCTGCGCCTCATCGTGTTCGATATCAACGAGGAGACCGGCTCGCGCTCGATCAAGGGCGTGAAGGAGCAGGACGTCTATATGGGCGACATGCCGTTCATGACCCAGAACGGCACCTTCATCATCAACGGCACCGAGCGCGTCATCGTCTCGCAGATGCACCGCTCGCCGGGCGTCTTCTTCGACCATGACCGCGGCCGCACGCACGCCTCCGGCAAGCTGCTGTTCGCAGCCCGCATCATTCCCTATCGCGGCTCCTGGCTCGACTTCGAGTTCGATGCCAAGGACGTCGTCTATGTGCGTATCGACCGTCGACGCAAGCTGCCGGTGACGACGCTGCTTTATGCGCTGGGCCTCGACGACGAGCAGATCCTCGGCACATTCTACGGCTCCATCCTCGTGCGTCAGACCAAGAAGGGATGGACCATGCCGTTCATCCCCGAGAAGATGCGCGGCGTAACGCCCGTCGCCGATATCGTCGACGCCAAGTCCGGCACTGTCGTCGCCAAGGCTGGCGAGAAGGTCTCCGTGCGCCGTGCGCGCGAGCTCGCCGAGAGCGGCGTCAAGGAAGTACTCGTCGCGCCGGAGGATCTGGTCGGCAAGTACCTCGCCGAGGACATCGTCGATCTCTCGACGGGCCAGATCTACGGCGAAGCCGCGAACGAGCTCGACCAGAAGCTGCTCGACAAGCTCACCGAGGCCGGTGTCGGCGAGTTCACGGTGCTCGACATCGACCACGTGACGGTCGGCGATCACATCCGCCTGACGCTCAAGGTCGACAAGAACGCCAACCGTGACGAAGCGCTGCTCGACATCTACCGCGTCATGCGCCCCGGCGAGCCGCCGACGCTCGACGCCGCCGAGACGCTCTTCCACGGCCTGATGTTCGATCCCGAGCGCTATGACCTCTCGGCCGTCGGCCGCGTGAAGATGAACATGCGCCTCGGCGACATCAGGGATTTTGTTCCTGCCGAAGACACAGTCCGAGTGTTGCGGCCCCAGGACATCCTGGCGGTCGTGCGCACGCTCGTCGATCTGCGCGACGGCAAGGGTGAGATCGACGACATCGACCATCTCGGCAATCGCCGCGTGCGCTCGGTCGGCGAGCTCATGGAGAACCAGTACCGCATCGGCCTCCTGCGCATGGAGCGCGCGATCAAGGAGCGCATGAGCTCGGTCGACATCGACACGGTCATGCCGCAGGACCTGATCAACGCGAAGCCGGCGGCTGCCGCGGTGCGCGAGTTCTTCGGATCCTCGCAGCTCAGCCAGTTCATGGACCAGACGAACCCGCTCTCCGAGATCACGCACAAGCGGCGTCTCTCGGCGCTGGGTCCGGGCGGCCTCACGCGCGAGCGTGCGGGCTTCGAAGTCCGCGACGTGCATCCGACGCACTACGGCCGCATCTGCCCGATCGAGACGCCGGAAGGCCCGAACATCGGCCTCATCAACTCGCTCGCGACGTTCGCGCGCGTGAACAAGTACGGCTTCATCGAGAGCCCCTACCGCAAGGTCAAGGACGGCCGCGTGACCGACGAGGTCGTGTATCTCTCCGCCATGGAAGAGATGCGCCATCACGTCGCCCAGGCCAATGCCGAGCTCGACAGCAAGGGCAAGCTTACGGATGACCTCATCACCTGCCGCTTCAATGGCGACGTGCTGCTGGTTCCTTCGGACAAGGTCGACTACATCGACGTGAGCCCGAAGCAGCTCGTGTCGGTTGCCGCGGCGCTCATCCCGTTCCTCGAGAACGACGACGCCAACCGCGCCCTCATGGGCTCGAACATGCAGCGTCAGGCCGTGCCGCTGCTCCGCGCCGAGGCGCCGCTCGTCGGCACCGGCATGGAGGAGGTCGTCGCGCGTGACTCGGGCGCCGCGATCGCCGCACGCCGCACCGGCATCGTCGATCAGGTGGACGCGACGCGTATCGTCGTCCGCGCGACGGAGGAGACTGATCCTTCGAAGCCGGGCGTCGACATCTACCGCCTGCGCAAGTTCCAGCGCTCGAACCAGAACACCTGCATCAACCAGCGGCCGCTGGTGACGGTGGGTGATCACGTGAAGGCCGGCGAGATCATCGCCGATGGTCCCTCGACGGACCTCGGTGATCTCGCGCTCGGCAAGAACGTGCTCGTCGCGTTCATGCCGTGGATGGGCTACAACTTCGAGGACTCGATCCTGCTCTCGGAGCGCGTCGTCGCCGACGATATCTTCACCTCGATCCACATCGAGGAGTTCGAGCTCAGCGCCCGTGACACGAAGCTCGGCCCCGAGGAAATCACGCGCGACATTCCGAACGTTTCGGAAGAAGCGCTGAAGAACCTCGACGAAGCCGGCATCGTCTACATCGGTGCGGAGGTCCAGCCGGGCGACATCCTCGTCGGCAAGATCACGCCGAAGGGCGAGAGCCCGATGACGCCGGAAGAGAAGCTGCTCCGCGCCATCTTCGGCGAGAAGGCCTCCGACGTGCGCGACACGTCACTGCGTCTGCCGCCGGGTGTTGCGGGCACGGTCGTCGAGGTGCGCGTCTTCAATCGCCATGGCGTCGAGAAGGACGAGCGCGCCATGGCGATCGAGCGCGAGGAGATCGAGCGTCTCGCCAAGGACCGTGACGACGAGCTCCAGATCCTCGATCGCAACGTCTACGGCCGTCTGCGCGAAGCGCTCATGGGCCGCGAGGTCTCCAAGGGGCCGAAGGGCGCGCGCAAGGGCACGGAGATCAACGACGAGATCCTCGGCGAGATCCCGCGCAGCCAGTGGTGGGAGATCGGCCTCAAGGACGAGAAGGCCATGGCCGCCGTCGAGGCCATCGGCAAGCAGTACGAGGACGCCAAGAAGAGCCTCGAGCGCCGCTTCGTCGACAAGGTCGAGAAGCTCCAGCGCGGTGACGAGCTGCCGCCCGGCGTGATGAAGATGGTCAAGGTCTTTGTCGCGGTGAAGCGGAAGATCCAGCCCGGCGACAAGATGGCCGGCCGTCACGGCAACAAGGGCGTCGTCTCGCAGATCGTGCCCGTCGAGGACATGCCGTTCCTCGAGGACGGCACGCACGTCGACGTCGTGCTGAACCCGCTGGGCGTGCCCTCGCGCATGAACGTCGGGCAGATCCTCGAGACGCATCTCGGCTGGGCCTGCCGCGGCCTCGGCCGTGCCATCGACGACGCCCTCGCGCAGTTCCATGCGAGCGGCGAAGCCGAGGCGCTGAGGAAGCAGATCACCTCCATCTACGGCGACGGCAATGGCCTTGCCAAGATGAAGGACGACGAGCTCGAGCAGCTCGGCGAGCAGCTCAAGACCGGCGTGCCGATCGCGACGCCCGTCTTCGACGGCGCGCGCGAGCCGGACATCGTCGAGATGCTGAAGAAGGCGGGCTTCGATACGTCGGGCCAGGTGACGCTTCGTGACGGTCGGACCGGCGATCCCTTCGATCGCAAGGTCACGGTCGGCTACAAGTACATCCTGAAGCTGCACCACCTCGTCGACGACAAGATCCACGCCCGCTCGATCGGTCCCTACTCGCTCGTCACCCAGCAGCCGCTCGGTGGCAAGGCGCAGTTCGGCGGCCAGCGTTTCGGCGAGATGGAGGTGTGGGCGCTCGAAGCCTACGGTGCGGCGTACACGCTGCAGGAGATGCTGACCGTCAAGTCGGACGACGTTGCGGGCCGCACCAAGGCCTACGAGTCGATCGTGCGCGGCGACGACGCCTTCGAGGCGGGCATCCCCGAGAGCTTCAACGTGCTCGTCAAGGAAATGCGCGCCCTCGGTCTCAACGTCGAGCTGGTCAACAGCGAAACGGCGCAGATCGAGGACGAGACACCGGCAGAGCCCGGCGCTCAGCCGCAGCTCCCGTCCGCCGCGGAGTGATGAATGCGCCGCCGCCCATTGCGTACGGGCGGCGGTCCCTTCAGCCGATGTGCAGTCAGCCGCGCTGAAGGACAAAGAACAGATCGCGTGCCCAATTCCGGATCTCGGGCGCGCTGAACGACTAGGATCCGACCATCAGGGACGCCGCCCCCGTCCCGATCGAGGAGTGACGCGATGAACGAAATTCCGAACATCTTCAAACCGCAGGTTCAGCTCCCCGTCTTCGACCAGATCCGCATCTCGATCGCGAGCCCGAAGGACATCCACTCGTGGTCGTTCGGCGAGATCAAGAAGCCCGAGACGATCAACTACCGTACGTTCAAGCCGGAGCGTGACGGCCTCTTCTGCGCGCGCATCTTCGGACCGATCAAGGACTACGAGTGCTTGTGCGGCAAGTACAAGCGCATGAAGTACAAGGGCCTGATCTGCGAAAAGTGCGGCGTCGAGGTGACGCTCGCCAAGGTGCGCCGTGAGCGCATGGGCCATATCGAGCTCGCAGCTCCGGTCGCGCACATCTGGTTCCTGAAGTCGCTGCCGTCGCGCATCGGCCTCCTGCTCGACATGACGCTCAAGGACCTCGAGCGCGTGCTCTACTTCGAGAGCTACATCGTCATCGAGCCGGGCGTCTCGCCGTTCAAGGAGAAGCAGCTCCTTTCCGAGGACCAGTATCACGCGGCTATCGAGGAGCATGGTGCTGACGCCTTCACGGCCGGCATCGGCGCCGAGGCGATCCGCGAGATTCTGACGTCCATGGATCTCCACAAGATCAAGGACGAGATCCGCCAGGAGATCGCCGAGGCCACCACCGAGCTGAAGCCGAAGAAGCTCGCCAAGCGCCTCAAGGTCATCGAGGCCTTCATCGAGAGCGGCAACCGCCCCGAGTGGATGATCCTGACCGTCGTCCCCGTGATCCCGCCCGAGCTGCGCCCGCTGGTGCCGCTCGACGGCGGTCGCTTTGCGACGTCCGATCTCAACGACCTCTATCGCCGCGTCATCAACCGCAACAACCGTCTGAAGCGGCTGATCGAGCTGCGCGCGCCGGACATCATCATCCGCAACGAGAAGCGCATGCTTCAGGAAGCGGTCGATGCGCTGTTCGACAACGGCCGTCGCGGCCGCGTCATCACGGGCGCCAACAAGCGTCCGCTGAAGTCGCTCGCCGACATGCTCAAGGGCAAGCAGGGCCGGTTCCGCCAGAACCTGCTCGGCAAGCGCGTTGACTACTCCGGTCGTTCGGTGATCGTGGTCGGTCCCGAGCTCAAGCTGCACCAGTGCGGCCTGCCGAAGAAGATGGCGCTCGAGCTCTTCAAGCCGTTCATTTACGCGCGCCTTCAGGCCCTCGGCCAGGCCGCGACCGTGAAGCAGGCGAAGAAGCTCGTCGAGAAGGAGAAGGGTGAAGTCTGGGATGTGCTCGACGAGGTCATTCGCGAGCACCCGGTCATGCTCAACCGTGCGCCGACGCTCCATCGTCTAGGCATTCAGGCCTTCGAGCCGGTGCTGATCGAGGGCAAGGCCATCCAGCTCCATCCGCTGGTCTGCGCGGCCTTCAACGCCGACTTCGACGGCGACCAGATGGCCGTGCACGTTCCGCTGTCGCTCGAGGCACAGCTCGAGGCGCGCGTGCTGATGATGTCGACGAACAACATCCTGCATCCCGCCAACGGCTCGCCGATCATCGTGCCGAGCCAGGACATCGTGCTCGGGCTCTACTACGTCTCGATCATGAGCGAGAAGGAGCCCGGCGAAGGCATGCTGCTGAGCTCGGTCTCGGAGGCGCGCCACGCGCTCGACTCCGGCTCGGTCACCTTGCACGCCAAGGTGCGCGGCCGCGTTATCTCGAACGACGCGGAGGGCAACGAGGTCACGGAGATCGTCGAGACGACGCCGGGCCGAATGCTCCTCGGTGAGCTGCTGCCGAAGCGGCCGGGCGTGCGCTTTGCGCTCGTCAACCAGCTGCTGACGAAGAAGGCCATCTCCGGCCTGATCGATGCCGTCTACCGTAACTGCGGTCAGAAGGACACGGTCATCTTCTGCGACCGCATCATGGGTCTCGGCTTCTATCACGCCTTCAAGGCGGGCATCTCGTTCGGCAAGGACGACATGCTCATCCCGAGCACCAAGACGGCGATCGTCGAGGCGACGCGGGCCGAAGTGCGCGACTTCGAGCAGCAGTATCAGGACGGCCTGATCACCCAGCTCGAGAAGTACAACAAGGTGGTCGACGCCTGGTCCAAGTGCACGGACCGCATCGCCAAGGAGATGATGGACCGTATCTCGGCAGCCCAGGTCGACCAGAAGTCGGGTCGTCAGCTCCCGGTGAACTCGGTCTACATGATGAGCCACTCCGGTGCGCGCGGCTCGCCGACGCAGATGAAGCAGCTCGCCGGTATGCGCGGCCTCATGACCAAGCCCTCGGGCGAGATCATCGAGACGCCGATCATCTCGAACTTCAAGGAAGGCCTCTCCGTTCTCGAGTACTTCAACTCGACGCACGGTGCGCGTAAGGGCCTTGCCGATACGGCACTGAAGACGGCCAACTCGGGCTATCTGACGCGCCGTCTCGTCGACGTCGCGCAGGACTGCATCATCACCGAGGAGGACTGCGGCACCGATCACGGCATCAGCGTGCAGGCAGTCGTCGACTCGGGCGAGGTCATTGTGCCGCTGGCTGCGCGCGTGCTCGGCCGCACGACGGCCGAGGATGTGCTCGACCCCGCGACCAAGGCCGTGATCGTGCCCTCGGGCACGCTCATGGAGGAGCGCGAGGCCGAGATCATCGACAAGGCGCAGGTCCAGGAAGTGCGGATCCGCTCGGTGCTCACGTGCGAGACCGAGATCGGCGTCTGCGCGAAGTGCTACGGGCGCGATCTCGCGCGCGGCACGCCGGTCAACATCGGCGAGGCGGTCGGTGTCATCGCCGCCCAGTCGATCGGCGAGCCGGGCACGCAGCTCACCATGCGCACGTTCCACATCGGCGGCGTCGCCCAGACGGTCGATCAGTCGTTCATCGAGTCGAACTTCAACGGCACGGTGCGGATCAAGAACCGCAACGTCGTCCGCGACAGCCAGAACCGCCTCGTTGCCATGGGGCGCGCCACGGCCATCGTGATCTTCGACCAGGGCGGCAAGGAGCTGGCGACGCACAAGGTGCCGTACGGCGCCCGCCTGCACGTCGATGAGGGAGACACGGTGAAGCGCGGCACGCGCCTCGCGCAGTGGGATCCCTACACCCGGCCGATCATGACCGAGGTGGACGGCGTGGTCGACTTCGAGGATCTGGTCGAGAACGTTTCGGTCAACGAGCAGACGGACGAGGTCAAGGGCACGACGAACCGCGTCGTCATGGACTGGCGCGCGAGCCCGCGTGGCCAGGACCTGAAGCCGGCGGTCGTGATCAAGGAAGGCAAGGGCGGCAAGAACGTGAAGCTCGCGCGTGGCGGTGATGCCCGTGCGCTGCTCCCCGTCGATGCGGTGCTCTCGGTCGACCGTAACGCCAAGGTCAAGGCCGGCGACGTGCTCGCCCGTATCCCGGTGGCGTCTGCGAAGTCCGGCGACATCACGGGCGGTCTGCCGCGCGTTGCCGAGCTCTTCGAGGCACGTCGTCCCAAGGACCACGCGATCATCGCGGAGATCTCAGGTACGGTCGAGTTCGGCAAGGACTACAAGAACAAGCAGCGCATCACGATCAAGCCGGACGACGAGAACGCAACGGCGGTCGAGTACCTCATCCCGCGCGGCAAGAGCCTTGCCGTGCAGCATGGTGACCGCGTCGAGAAGGGCGACTTCGTCTATGACGGCCACCCGGCCCCGCACGACATCCTTGCCATCAAGGGCGTCGAGGAGCTGGCGCGCTACCTGATCAAGGAAGTCCAGGACGTCTATCGTCTGCAGGGCGTGACCATCAACGACAAGCACATCGAGGTGATCGTTCGCCAGATGCTGCAGAAGATCGAGATCGAGGATCCGGGCGACAGCCTGCATCTCCTCAAGGGCGAGCAGGTCGACAAGTCCGAGCTCGACGAGGAGAACCTGCGCCTCCACAAGGAGGGCAAGCGTCCGGCCTCGGGCAAGCCCGTTCTGCTCGGCATCACGAAGGCGTCGCTGCAGACGAACAGCTTCATCTCGGCGGCCTCCTTCCAGGAGACCACGCGCGTGCTCACCGAAGCTGCCGTCAACGGCAAGGTCGACACGCTCGAGGGCCTCAAGGAGAACGTGATCGT
The DNA here is from genome assembly GCF_900117415.1 of Hyphomicrobium sp. CS1BSMeth3. GTDB lineage: Bacteria > Pseudomonadota > Alphaproteobacteria > Rhizobiales > Hyphomicrobiaceae. The sequence goes on along the minus strand of NZ_FPEI01000005.1, from coordinate 659,135 downwards.
CGGCCGCCTCATCCCGGCCGGTACGGGCGGCATGCTGCGCCGCCTGCGCCGTGTTGCGGCGAAGCGCGACGAGCTGATCGCGGCCGAGAAGGCACGCCTCGCCTCCGAGCGCGCGCTGTCGGGGCCTGAGGAAGGCGTCGGCGCACCGGCTCGCCGTCGTCGTCGGACGACAGAGGAAGCCGCGGAGTAAGCGGCTTTCACCTGCGATCTGGCCATCGCGAGCTGGTTCTGGCAAAGCCAAGGGTCGGGGCATCATCATGCCCCGGCCCTTTGTCATGTCCGCTTCCCGAGGCGTGAAGCTCAATGAAAGACCACATCCGTCGGCGATGGCTGCAGGGGCTCGCAATTGCGGCGGGCGTGGCGCTGGCGCTCATTGGTGTGCGCTTCGGGCTCATGCCGCGCTCGGCTGCGCGCTTCTTCGGCATCGATATGCCGCCGGATCCTGCGCATTTGCACTATGTCGTCGCCGTGCGCGACATCTGGCTGGGCGTTCTCATCATCGCATTCGCGTGCTGGCGCGACTGGCGGGCGCTCGCGCTCTGGCTCGGCTTGGGGGCGGTGATCTGCTTTGCCGATGCCCTGATCGTCGCTCATGCTACGGCGTGGCTTGGCTCGATCGCCTTCCATATGGCTTCGGGAATCTACTGCGCGATGCTCGGATTTGCCTGCTGGCGGGAGCATCGTCGCGAGACGGCAACTTAGCCTTCGCCGCGCCGCATGGCCTCCCACACGGTGAGCGCCTGCCGCGTCTCGGCGACATCATGCACGCGAAGGATCTGCGCGCCCTGTGAGGCGCCCGCGAGTGCCGCCGCGATCGAGCCGGGCACACGGTGGCGCGCGTCCTTCTCGCCCGTCAACATGCCGATGAAGCTCTTGCGCGAAGCCCCGAGCAGGACAGGCACGCCGAGTCCGTGCAGCAGCGTGAGTCCGGCCAGCAGCTCCAGATTGTGCGCGAGCGTCTTCCCGAAGCCGATACCCGGATCGATGATAAGCCGATCGCGCGGGATGCCGGCAGCTTCGCACGCTGCTAGGCGCGCCTCGAGCCAGTCGCACACATCGAGCAGGCAGTCGTCGTACTGCGGCGCCGCCTGCATGGTGCGCGGATCACCCTGCGCGTGCATGAGGATGACCGGCGCGTTCGAAGCCGCCGCAACTTCCAGGCATTCGGGCTCGTACGTGAGCGCCGCGACGTCGTTGATGATATGCGCGCCGGCCGCGAGGGCGCGGCGCATGACCTCCGCCTTGCGCGTATCGATGGAGATGAGCGCCTTCGTCTTGCCGGCGAGCCCCTCGATGACGGGGATCACGCGGGCAAGCTCCTCCTCGATGCTGACAGGATGCGCGCCTGGCCGCGTGGACTCGCCGCCGATGTCGAGGATGTCCGCGCCCTCGGCTTCGAGCTGCAGCGCGTGATCGATCGCGGCTTGCGCCGACGAGAACGCGCCTCCATCCGAGAAGCTGTCCGGCGTGACATTCACGATGCCCATGAGGCGCGGCCGGTCGAGCGTGAGCCCGGCAAGGGCCGGGCGTGGCGCCTCATGGCGCGCGAGGAGAGCCGCGATGGCCCTGTCGCCGGCAGAAACCGCGCGCAGTTCGGACGCCGTCAGATACCTTGCCTGATTGCGAGGAGCACCAACCGGGCGTCGGATCAGCTCGGCAGTCGTGGCGCCAAGATCCGTACGGCCGGCGATACAGATCGCGCCGTCGCGCGGCGTGTGCACGGAAGGCGTCAGCAGGGCCGTCGGTCGCACGTAGGTTCGCTGATCGATCTGGGAGCTCATGATGCTTTCCGCGGTCGTGCTGATATCGCCAGCATCCCGACACTTGCCAAAAAAATCGGGCCCTGCGAAGGGGCCCGATCTCGATGCTCTACGTTCTGGTATCCGCTGATCACGTCGGCTGCGGTTCCATACCGCCGGGGCCCGGCTCGGGCCGCGAGGGGCGGGCTTGACCGGCAACCGGAACGGCCGAGCCGGTCGGACCCTTGGTCGTGTCGTCGTCTGTCGGACGGACGATCTTCTCGCCGCGCATAACCGCGAGGCATTCGTCGCCCGAGATGGTCTCGTGCTCCATGAGCGCCTGGGTGACTGCCTCCAGAGCGTCGCGGTTCGCGCCGAGCACTTCCCAGGCCTTGGCCTGTGCGGCGGTGACGATCCGGCGGATTTCCTCGTCGATCAGACGCGCCGTCTCCTCGGACATGTTCTGGCGCTGCGTGATGGCATGGCCAAGGAACACTTCCTGCTGGTTGTCCGTGTAGCGGAGCGGCCCGAGCTTGTCGCTCATGCCCCACTCGGTCACCATGCTGCGGGCGAGGTTCGTCGCCTGCGTGATGTCGCTCGAGGCACCGGTGTTGAGGTGATCCATGCCGTAGATGATCTGCTCGGCGACGCGGCCACCGAACGTCATGACGAGGCGCGCCTCGCACCACAGCTTGGAGTAGCTGAGCTTGTCGCGCTCGGGCAGGCTCATGGTGACGCCGAGCGCGCGTCCACGCGGAATGATGGTCACCTTGTGCAGCGGGTCGTTGCCGGGAACGAGGATATTGAGGATCGCGTGGCCGGCCTCGTGATAGGCCGTCGCGAGCTTCTCCTCCTCGGTCATGGCCATGGAGCGCCGCTCGGCCCCCATCATGACCTTGTCCTTGGCATCCTCGAACTCGACCTGCGTGACCATGCGCTTGGAGCGCCGGGCCGCGAGCAGGGCCGCTTCGTTGACGAGGTTCGCGAGGTCCGCACCCGAGAAGCCGGGTGTGCCGCGCGCGATCGTCTTGGGATCGACGTCGGGCGCCAGCGGCACCTTGCGCATATGCACGCGCAGGATCTTCTCGCGGCCGACGACATCCGGGTTCGGCACGGTGATCTGGCGGTCGAAGCGGCCAGGACGCAGCAGCGCCGGGTCGAGCACGTCGGGCCGGTTCGTGGCGGCGAGGATGATGATGCCCTCGTTGGCCTCGAAGCCGTCCATCTCGACGAGGAGCTGGTTCAGCGTCTGCTCGCGCTCGTCATTGCCGCCGCCGAGGCCCGCGCCGCGGTGCCGGCCGACAGCATCGATTTCGTCGATGAAGATGATGCAGGGCGCGTTCTTCTTGGCCTGATCGAACATGTCGCGCACGCGGCTTGCACCGACGCCCACGAACATCTCGACGAAGTCCGAGCCCGAGATCGTGAAGAACGGCACGTTCGCCTCGCCGGCGACGGCGCGCGCGATGAGCGTCTTACCCGTGCCCGGAGGGCCGACGAGCAGACAGCCGCGCGGGATGCGACCGCCGAGCTTCTGGAACTTCTGCGGGTCGCGGAGGAATTCCACGATCTCCTGGAGGTCGACCTTGGCCTCGTCGACGCCGGCGACATCCTCGAAGGTCACGCGGCCGTGACGTTCCGTGAGCAGCTTGGCCTTGGACTTGCCGAAGCCCATGGCCCGGCCGCCGCCCGACTGCATCTGGCGCATGAAGAAGATCCACACTGCAATGAGCAGCAGCATGGGGAACCAGGACAGCAGGACATTGAAGATCGACGGGACGTCCTCGTCCTTCGGCCGCGCCGAGATGCGCACGCCCTTCTTGTTCAACCGCTCGACGAGGTTTGGATCGTCGGGAGCATAACTGGTGAACGAGCGTGATTTGTCGGCATACTGACCAGTCAGGCGATTGCCCTGGATGGTCACCTCGGAGACGTTGCCAGCATCGACCTGAGCCAGCAGCTCCGTATAGCTGATCTCGTTCCCGCGCCGGGTCTGGGACGGGTTCTGGAACATATTGAACAACGCGATCAGCAGCAGGCCGATGATGACCCAGATCGCGAAGTTCCGGAAATGCGTGTTCATATGCACCCCTTCCTGGTGGCACCAGATCGTGCGCGACGGCAATCCCGCACACATCGCATGGCCTCGGGAAGGCCCGGTCCACAAGTGCTGGGCTTAAGATAGGTTGGAGAACCGAATTTGCCAAGAATTGGTGGACGAATCGTACCTTACGATTCGGATCTTGCGCAAAAGCAGTGAACGCCGCCCAGCCGTTCGTCCGAGACCGGCCACCGCCGCTGGCCGGTCAGGGCCTCGAGTACCTTTTTCCGAGAGCAGGTATTACCTGCAATTGCGGCCCGAGCCGTCATTAAATTTGCGTCATGATGACGCCTGCGAGGATCGCCAGCAGCACGGCGGCGCCGACCGTCAGGGACCACCCGTGTCCAGCCCCGGAGTAATCACCTACGGCAGCCGGGGTCGGGACGCTGTCGGGCAGGGGATCGTCGTTATGGGCCGGCGCGCCGCTGCCGAGGACGCGCGCGACCACGACCGTGGCATTGTCCTGCCGCTGCAACCTATGGGCGATGACGGCCGCGATCAGCGCGTTCGCAATGGCCTCCGCCCCTGAGGCGAAGGTCTCGCCGATGATCCGGGCGATTTCGGTCCCGTTTAGCCCATCGAGCCCGTCGCTGGCCAGCAGGACCACGTCGTCGCGCGCCAGGGCCAGGTCGTCGACGGGGGCGTCGATCTCCTCGATGGAGCTTCCCGTCAGCGCGGAGGCGAGCAGCGAGCGCGCATTCAGCACGGCCGGATGGTCGGTGGCATAGCCCTGCCGGATCATGATGCCGGCCTGTGAATGGTCCGCATTGAGCTTTGCCAGTCGCCCGCGCCGCCAGACATAGAGATGGCTGTCGCCGACGCTGATCCAGCGCAGGCGTCCCTCGGCGACGATCGCGGCGACCGCCGTGCTTCCCATGCTGCGTTCGCCGTCTGCAGGATTGCTGGCGGCTAGAATGCGCTGATTGACCTCCTGGATCGTCTCGTCCAGGGCGCGCCGCCGATCCTCTGGTTTCCGGAAGCCACCGCCGGGCACGCGCTCGCGGAACGTTTCGGCCACGAGGCGCGCCGCCTCGGCACCGTTTGCATGGCCGCCGAGACCGTCGGCAAGAACGAGCAGGACGGCATCGCCCGCATCGCCAATGCGCACGATCGCCGTCGCATCCTGCTGCTCGGCGCGCGTGCCTATGGTCTGAGCCTCGGCGATGTCCAGCTCGATCATGCGCTGAAGTGTGCGCTGTTGCGCAGCCGCTGTCCAATGGACAGGCAGGCGTTCGCAGGGCTAGGACTCGATCGCGATGTTATCGATGAGGCGCGTCTTGCCGAGCCACGCCGCTGCCAGAACCCGGCCCGCACCCTTCTTGGGATCGTAGGCGCCGAGCGTCGCTGCATCGCGCACCGCGATGTAGTCGATCTTCTGGAAGCCACCGGCAGTGAGCTGGCGCGCGGCCTCCGCACACGCGGAATCGGCATTGCCGCCTTCCAGAACATGCGCTGCCACCCCGCTGATCACCTCGTGAATGAGCGGTGCCGTCCGGCGCTCGTCGGCGGAGAGGTAGCGATTGCGGCTCGACATGGCGAGACCGTCTGCCTCGCGCACGGTCGGCGCGCCGACGATCGAGAGCGGCATATCGAGATCCCGCACGATCTGGCGGATCACGGCGAGCTGCTGGAAGTCCTTCTCGCCGAACACGGCGATGTCCGGCGTCACCTGCTGAAAGAGTTTCGTGCACACGGTCGCGACACCGCCGAAGAAGTGCGGGCGGAAATCCGTTTCGAGCCCTTCGGCCGCACCCGCCGGGACGACGCGCGTCGCGAAGCCCTCGGGGTACATCTCGGACGGCGTCGGTGCCCACACGAGATGGCAGTCGGCCTCGGCGAGCTGCGCGACATCGTCGTCGAACGTGCGCGGATAGGTCGAAAAGTCCTCGGTCGGCGCGAACTGCGTCGGGTTGACGAAGATCGAGGTGACGATGCGATCGCAGGTCTGCTGCGCGATGCGCACGAGCGAGATATGCCCCTCGTGCAGCGCGCCCATGGTCGGCACGAGGCCCACGCGCAGGCCCTCGCTGCGCCATGTACGCACGCGCAGCCGGAGATCGGCGACAGTGGCGCTGACGGGAATGGGAAAGTCGGGCATTTCGGGCTCCCGGATGCGTGATGCGTCCTCGCGCGCAGTCGCTCTCGCGCTTCGATCGTCCGTTGGCGGGCAGAAGTCAAGGCGCCGCAGGCCGATCGCGTGCTATGGTTTCACGACGTCCGCGGGAGCAGGAACGTCAGCAGGCCTAGAGCAGGGACCCAGGCCACGAGCTTGAACACGGCAATGATGCCGATCCAGTCGGCGAGCAGGCCGAGTGCCGCAGCTGCGAGACCGCCGAGCCCGAAGGCCAGACCATAGAACAGCCCACCGACGAGCCCCACGCGATGCGGCACGAGATCGATCGCGTAGATGAGGATGGCCGAGAACGCGCTCGCCATGATCAGGCTGATGACGACGCTCAGCACGCCCGTCCAGAAGAGGTCCGCGTAGGGCAGGATGAGGGCGAAGGGCAGCGCGCCGAGGATCGAGATCCAGATCACCCGGTGACGCCCGATGCGGTCACCGACCATGCCGCCGATGATCACGCCGATCGCGCCGACCACGAGATAGATGAACAGCATGATCTGCGAGAGCTGCACCGACACGCCGAACTGCTCGATCAGATAGAACGTGTAGTAGGACGTGAACGCGGCCGTGTAGGCGTTCTTCGACAGCAGGATCAGAATGAGGATCGCCATGGCGAACAGCACATGGCCTGTCGGCAGCATGGGACCGGCGGCACTCGTACTCGTTCCCTTGCTCGGCGGTGCCGCAGCGGCGGCCGCTGCCGCCTGCTCGCGGCGCATCTCAGCATAGCGGCCGCCCGTCCACGCCATGAGGACCATGGCGATCAGTGCGACGACCGACATCCACGCGAGGCTCTGCTGGCCTCGCGGCACGACGATCATCGCCGCGAGCAGCGGGCCTGCTGCATAGCCGACATGGCCACCGATCTGGAAGACGCCCTGCGCGAGGCCCTGCTGCCCGGCAGCGGCGTGGCGCGCCATGCGCGTCGCCTCTGGGTGAAACACGGCCGAGCCGAGCCCGATCATGGCCGCTGAGAGCAGGACCATGGCGTAGTTCGGCGCGAACGACAGGCCGAACAGGCCGATGAGCGTCGCGCCCATGCCCGCGACCATCGCATAGGGCCACGGCCGATTGTCGGTGACGTGACCGAGGACGGGCTGCAGCAGCGACGAGGTGACCTGGAAGGCCAGCGTGATGAGGCCGATGTGCGCGAAGTCCAAATTGTACGCCTCTTTGATGAGAGGGTACATGGCCGGGATCATCGACTGGATGAGGTCGTTGAGCAGGTGCGCCCCGCTCAAGGCGACCAGGATCGGCAGCAGCGGCCGGGACGCGGCATTGGCGAGGGTGGCTGTCATGGCCGGGGAGGAATGACGCTCGCCGCTCCGGCCGTCAACTGACAATAGATTGCAGCATAGCGGGCATTCAGGGCTGGCCTGAGCTTTGTCCGGACTGCCTAAGGCAACGCCTCCGTCCTGAAGAGCGTCACCCGTATGCCGCCGTGCGCGACCGGGGCCGTCGTCGGCAGGAACGGAAGACCCGTCGCCTTGGCGAGCCAGGAGGCATCCGTAACGAGCCCGATACGCCAGCCGGAAAAGCGGGTCCGCAGCGTCTCGCCGAAGGCGCGGTACAGGGCTTCGAGGCGCTTCTTGTTGCCAATGCGGTCGCCATAGGGCGCGTTGGCGATGACGAGGCCGGGCGGTCCCGGCGGCAGCACGAGATCGCTGATGGCGTGCTGGTGGAAGTCGACGAGATCGCCGACACCCGCTCGCGCAGCATTGGCACGACTCATCTCGATGGCGCCGGCATCCCGGTCGCTGCCGTAGAAACGGAATGCGGGCTTCACCTCGGGCGCTGCGCGCCGCATTTCCTCCCACGCGGCCGCATCGAATGTCGCAAGCTGCTCGAAGGCGAAGTGCCGCTCGCGGCCGGGCTTCAGTCCGGCGGCGATCTCGGCCGCTTCGATGACGAACGTACCCGATCCGCACATGGGATCGACGACCGGCTCCGTGCCGACGTAGCCGCACTGGCGCAGGAAGAGCGCGGCCATGGTCTCGCGCATGGGTGCCTTTGCGACGGCCACCTTGAAGCCGCGCTTGTGCAGCAGCTCGCCCGAGGTATCAACGCTGATGGTGCAGAGATCGTTCTCGATGCGCGCCATCACGGTAACGTCGGCTTCGTCGGCGGCGGGCGCGCCAAGCCTCTCGCTGATCGCTTTCTGGATGCGCTGTGCCGCTGCGCCGGAATGGTAGATCTTCGACTTCTTGCACGTCACCTCGACGCGGAACGGCACATCGGCGCGCAGAACCGAGCCCCATGGTACGCGGCGGGCAAGTTTGTCGAGCTCGGTGAGTTGAAAGACGCGGAACGCGCCCACGCGGGCGAGCACCTTGTTCGCGCCGCGCACTTCGAGATTGGCGCGCCAGGCGTCGCGCCAGTTCCCGTTGACCGTCACGCCGCCTGCGACCTGCTTCGCGGCCCTGAAGCGGAGCGACTTCACTTCCTCCCACAGCACGGCTTCCAGGCCCGGCGCAGTCGCCAGGAAAATCTTGAAGTGGTCGGTTTTGGTTTTGTGTGCTGGAGCAGGAGGCATGGCGGCAAGGGCATCGTCCCTTTACCGCCAAGCGTCAAGTGTCCCCTTCACTCCAGCGGCGCAAGTCGCGTGTCGAGTGCGAGCACGAGGCACCAGTGCGGCTCGAAGTTGGAGCCCATGGGCCAGACATTGGCGCGGTAGGCGTCGAGCAGGCCCGCCTCGTACTTCTTGAACCAGGTCTTCTGGCAGAGAATGAACTTGGTCGCGGCATAGATCGACTCGCGGTCGATGATGCAGAGAACCGTCATCTCGGGATGCCGGTCCAGATACGCCTGCACGGCCACCATGAGCGTCGGATAGCCGGGATGCAGCATGTCATCGAGCACAATGACGCCGCCATCGCCGATCACGGCCGTCGCCAGCTCCAGATCTTTGGTCAGTGCCGCCTGCGTATGCTCGCCATCGACATGAATGAGGCGCACCTTCTTGCCGTCGAGCTTCGCCAGCAGCTCTTCCGGCGCCATCTTGTTGCTGTCGGCCTTCCACGTGATGCGCTTTTCCGCCGGCACACCCTGGCGCACACAATTGGCTTCGAAACGATCGATCACCTGTGGGTTGGGCCATTCGAAGATGTCGATGCCGAGCGCCCGCTCGCCATCTTGCAGCGCCTTGGCAAGGGCAATGAAGAAGCGTCCCTCGAACGCTCCTAGCTCCGCGACCGGCCCCTTGACGCCAAGCTCCGATTGAATGCGCATGAGCCCGCAGCAGATGCCCGCCGCGAAGCGCGACGACATGCCGATGACCTTGTCGTAGCTCTCTTCGAGATAGGCATCGACGGCGGGGATGCCGGAGCCGACGGTCGTCGGTGCAGTCATTATGTACTCCTCGCGTCCTCATAACAGGACGCCATACTGGCCGATTCAACGGCGAGGAGATACCCGAGACTCGTCCTGAAGTCCCGGCGATCGGTACTGCGCGCAATCCTGTCGGCGCAGCACCGACCGCTAGAATGCGAGGCTCGACCTTCCTCACTCGCCGAAGCGATAGTTCACGCCGAGTGTGACCGTGTGCAGGCTGAGCTCGGAGTCGGCGCGCGCGGCGAAGCTCTGATCAGGCTGATACCTGAACGTCGCCTGATCCTTGCCGAGGTCGATGTAGTTGTACTCGAGCTTGGCCGACCAGCCGGGGGCGAGCGCGTACTCGATGCCCGCGCCGATGGTCCAGCCCCAGCGAGTCTGATCCACCGAAGCGCTGTAGTTTGCGTATGGGTCGTTCGGGAAATCCGGATCGCTTGCGCCGGTGCTGTGCTTGGCCACACCCCAGGCCGCGCCGCCCTTCGCATAGACGAGTGCGCGGTCGACCACCGTGCCGATGCGGGCCGTCAGCGTGCCGAAGGCCTGGATCTTCGTGTTGCAGTCGTTCTGCTGGAGGCAGCCGCCGGCAAAGATTGGATTGGGTGCGTTGTCGCCCGTCCCATTGATGTTGGCGGCGCTCGCTGCGGCTTCGATACCGAACACGGTGGAGCCGAACTGCCAATTGTAGCCGATCTGGCCGCCGCCCAAGACGCCGCGGAGCGCGAAGTCCGCATCCGGGCCCGGCACGACGTTGGGCGGATTCACCGGGTCGATGAAATCGCGCCACTCGTTCTTGCCCCAGCCGTATCCAATGTGGGCTCCGATGTAGGGCCCTGCCCAGCTAGACAGCACCTCCTGTGTCGGCTCACTCGCCTGCGCCCCGCCAGCGCACAGCGCCGCTCCAAGGGCAATCGTCCCGATCCAACGCATACTCATACGCATCCCCGAACTGGTTTTCGCTCCACGCGGAGCGCGTCCCTCTTACCCGAGCGGAGATGGGCCGGCTGTCCCCGGCCAGCCACGGTTCATCGGTCATATTTGTTAAATATCAATATGATACGCGTCCCGCTTCCAACCGAGCCAAGCGGGTGTGCAACGATCGCCGACGATCGGTCGTCGGCGTGGGCCTTGTTTGGCTCTTTTGTTCTGAGAAAATCGCCCTAGAAGCCGTAGAGCGCCGCGCGCTCGGGGTCCTTCGTCGCGACCAGCTTGGCGAGATCCACGATCACCTTCGCCTGTTTCCACGTCGCGTCGTCCTGGAACTTGCCATCGACGATCGCGGCGCCTGTGCCGTCCGGCATGGCGGCGAGGATCTTCTTCGCAAACGCGACTTCATCAGGGTCGGGGCTGAAAACGCGCTTGGCGATGTCGATTTGCGTCGGATGCAGCGACCAGGCGCCGAGACAACCCTGCAGGAACGAATTGCGGAACTGGGACTCACAGGCCGCGAGATCCGAGAAGTCGCCGAACGGCCCGTAGAAGGGCTTGATGCCGACGCTCAAGCACGCATCGACCATCTTCTGCACCGTGTAGTGCCACAGATCCTGCTGGGCGAAGGCGCGCTTGCTGCCATCCGCGGTCGCATCGGCAATGACGCCATAGTCAGGATGTCCGCCGCCGACGCGCGTCGTCTTCATGCCGCGCGATGCCGCGAGATCGGCGGGGCCGAGGCTCATGCCGTGCATGCGCGGGGAGGCGACGGCGATCGCCTCGACATTCTTCACGCCTTCCGCGGTCTCGAGGATGGCGTGAATGAGAATGGGCTTCTTGATGCCGTTCTTGGCTTCAAGCTGGGCCAGGAGCTGATCGAGATAGTGGATGTCCCACGGCCCTTCGACCTTGGGCAGCATCATCACATCGAGTTTGCGGCCGACCGCCGGTACGATCGCGAGGATGTCGTCGAGGCCCCAGGGCGAGTTCAGGCAGTTGATGCGCGTCCATAGGCCCGTGCTGCCGAAGTCATTGGCCTCCGCCATCTCGATGAAACCAGCCCGCGCATTCTCCTTCTGGTCGGCGGGAATGGCGTCCTCGAGATTGCCGAGCACGACGTCCACCTGATTGATCAGCTCGGGCAGACGGGCGTGGATCTTCGCATTGTGCGGCGGCACGAAGTGGATCATGCGCTCGAGCCGCACGGGAAGCTGGCGATAGGGCTCGGGAGCGCCGGTCGCGAGAGGGGCGAAGAATTTTGCCGGGGTGCGGGTAACGCTCATGGGTCGCCTGATCCTCGCTCGGTGGGTCTGTCGACCTCTTTGTAGCGCGGCCTTCGCACATGCGAAAGGCACGGATCTGGCCGGGCTGCCAAGCGCTCAGGCGCTTGGCGCAAGCCCTCAGCCCTCAACCTTCATCCTTGGTATCCGCCTCGGCGACCCAGCGGGTATTCCACCACATCCACTGCTCGGGGTTCTCGCGGATCCAGCCCTCGAAGACGGCGAACATGGCCGCGGTGAGCGCCTTCGTGTCCGCGGTGCGCGCGCTGGTCTTGGGGAGCGGCACCTCGGTCAGATCGAGGCGGAAACGGCTCTCCGTGCCGATCCTGCGGCAGCGGCCCATCCATACGCGTGCGCCGAGGTGGCGCGCGATCATCGCGGGGACGGGCGTGACGCGCGTGTGGCGTCCCATGAACGGCACCACGACGCCGCGGCGTTCGTAGTGATCGCTGACGAAGCCGATCGCGCCGCTCTGGCGAACGTGATCAACGAGCAGGCGCGCCGTCTTGTGTCCGCTCCCGGCCTCGGTCTCCGCGCCCTTGCCAAGCAATCCCGAGGGATAGAGAGGCGCGCGCTGTTCGCGCAGCAGGCGGTCGAAGTAGGGATTGGCGAGCGGCCGATACACGCCCGCCGGTGCGAGGCCGAACTTCGTCATCGGCCAAATGGCAAGCTCCCAGTTGCCGATGTGCGCCGTCACGCCAACCTGCGAGCTGGCTGCCTGCATCTCCGCGCGCCAGTGCGGCTCGTTCGTGATCTCGAGCCGTGTCGGATCGGCCAGAATGCGATCGATGTAAAAGGTCTCGGCGAAGACGCGGCCCATGTTGGCCCACATGGCGCGGGCGATCGCCTGGTGTGCCTCCGGGCTGCGATCGGGGAATGCTATGGCGAGGTTTTCGAGCGCGCGCCGGTTCTGGCGGAGCCATGGGCCGACGGTCCGGCAGACGGCGGCGACGAAGCCGACCCCGACGCGCATCGGCAGCAAGCGGAAGAGCTTGATTGCTATCCAGACGAGCACGAACTCGACGCGGTGCTTGATGTCGCGCGCACGCGCTCCCGCACGCCTCTGTGGCTGCGCGAGCGGACTTTCGGACGGCGGGCGTACGACCTGATCCATTCCTTTAGGACCACCGCCTGTTGGACCACATCCACTGCTCGGGCGCTTCCCGGACCCAAGCCTCGAACTCGCTCTGCATCTTCGTCGTGATCCACTTCACGTCTTCGGCCTGGCTTGCCGTACGCGGCACCTTGAGCTCTTTGATATCGATGGTGAAACGGCTCTGATTGCCGACACGCAGACATCGAGCGAGCCAGATGCGCGCGCCGACGCGGCGAGCAATCATGGCCGGGATGACGACCGAGGGCGCCAGTTGGCCGAAGAACGGCACCGGCATGCCATATTTGTCGTAGAGATCACAGACCAAACCGAGTCTTCCCCCCTTGCGCACGAAATCCATGATGATGCGCGCGGTTTTTTGACCTTCCTCCGGGCTCCCGTCGATCCGCCCCTTTCCGAGCAGGCCGGCAGGATAGAGGTCCTTGCGCTGGCGCCTCAGGAAAGCGTCGACATAAGGGTTGTTCACACTACGGTAGACGGCCGCCGGATTGGCGCCCGCGACGGTCAGTGGCCAAATTGCAAGCTCCCAGTTGCCCATGTGCAACGAGACGCCGATGGCCGGGCCGAGCTTGTCCTTGTAACGGGAAAAAACCTGCTGATTCAGGATCTCGATGCGATCCGGCTCGCTGATGAGCCTGTCGATTTGCATGGTCTCGGCCATGACGCGCCCGAGGTTCCCCCACATGGCGCGGGCGATGGCCTCCCGCTCCGCCTCGCTCTTTTCCGGGAAGGCGATGGCGAGGTTGGCCAGGGCCCGCTCATGGCGCCGCCGACTGCGCGGTGCGATCTTCTGCCATGCCCAGGCCGAGAGGTTCGCCGCCGTATCGAGGGGCATGAGGCGCACGAGCCCAACGAGGAGCCGCAGCACCGCGTACTCCAACCGATAGCGAAGATCCCTGAGCAGCGCGTTCATGAGGCTCCGACGCTCCGGGTTCGCCCTTGTTCAGGATGGCGAAGCGCATGGCGCCCTAGTATCTGGGCGGCCACCCCGTGTGCTCGGGGCTGACCTCCGAGAATTTCGGGCCAGGACTTTCGCGACCGAATGGGGCCGAGGCGGCAGCCGCGTCAACCCTTCGCAGTGCCACAACAGTGGGTTTTGGCGGTGTCACATGAACGAATTACATGTCACTATGTCTCCGCGGCCGCATCAGGAAATGCTGGCCAGCCGAGCCGCCGCAGAGACTAACGGGCGTGCTTTCGCCGCAACAATCCATCTGGTATCTCCGCAACAGACATGACCATTCCGATCATCGAGCGCGCCGGACCGCTTCTCGAGCGCTATCGCGTGCTGCTGTGCGACGTCTGGGGCGTCGTCCACGATGGCATCAGGGCCTATCCGGGCGCAAACGATGCGCTGCCACGGTTTCGCAAGGCGGGCGGCACGGTCGTTCTGGTGTCCAATGCGCCGCGCCCGGGACCGTCGGTCGCCCACCTGCTCGACGAAAAGGCGGTGGTCCGCGAGGTGTGGGATGACATCGTAACCTCCGGCGACATCGCGCTTACGCACATCGCTGAAGCCGGCTACAGGCGCCTCTATCGCATTGGCCCGGAAAGACGGGACAGCGCCTTTTTCGAGGGCCTGCCGGGGCCGCACGCGCCCATCGATGAGGCCGAGGCCATCGTCTGCACCGGCCTCAACCGCGATCGCCATGAGCAGCCTGAAGTCTATCTCCCCCTGCTCGAACAGGCTCTCGAGCGGCGCCTGCCGTTCATCTGCGCCAATCCGGATCTTGCCGTTCACGTCGGCGATGACCTCCTGCCCTGCGCCGGAGCCATCGCTGCGCTCTATGAGGAGCGGGGCGGGCCGGTATTCTGGGCCGGCAAACCCCATCCGATCGCGTATCGAACGGCACTTCAGCGCGCTGCCAAGCTGCTGGGCGGGCCGGTGGATCCCTCCCAGGTTCTCGGCATCGGCGATGCCATCCGGACCGACCTTGCATCGGCCGAAGGGGCTGGCGTCGATGCGCTGCTCATCGCCGGTGGCCTGCATCGCGAGGACGTCATGGCCAACGGCGCTATCGACCCCGTCCGTCTGGCCGATCTGCTGGCGCCGCCGGCCCCTCGCCCAGTGGCAGCGATGGTTCACCTCGCCTGGTGAGGCAGCCTGCCTGAAGAAACCCCATCGAGGTCCTATGCCTTAAGGTGCGCACGCCGCCGCGGCGTGCTAACAGTTCCGTGTTTCCGCCCAAGGTATTGGGCACGACGGTGCTCGGAGGCCCGCCACGGCCCCGGCCGATAGACGGGGTGCTTCCTGAATGCCCATCAGCAGGTTCTTCATCGATCGGCCGATCTTCGCCGCCGTCGTCTCGCTCTTCATCACGATCGTCGGCGGCATTGCCTACATGGGGCTGCCGGTCACCCAGTTCCCCGAGATCTCCCCACCGACGATCACCGTGTCCGCAACCTATCCCGGTGCCGGCGCCCAGACCGTCGCCGATACCGTCGCTGCCGTGATCGAGCAGGAGATCAACGGCGTCGACGGGATGATCTACATGTACTCCCAGTCGACGCAGCAAGGCACGATGTCGATCACCGTGACCTTCGACGTCGGCTACGACATCGACAAGGCGCAGGTGCTCGTGCAGAACCGCGTCGCCGCGGCCGAGCCGCGCCTGCCGGAGGAAGTGCGCCGATCCGGCGTGCAGGTGCGCAAGAACTCGCCCGACCTCCTGCTCGTCGTGCACATGGTGTCGCCCGACAGCACATATGATCAAGTCTACATCTCGAACTACGCCCTGCTGAACGTGCGTGACGTACTCGCCCGCATTCCAGGCGTCGGCGAGGTCAACGCGTTCGGCGCGCGCGAATACTCCATGCGCGTCTGGCTCGATCCTGAACGGATCGCGGCGCTGAACCTCACCGCCGAGGAAATCCTGGGCGCGCTACGTCAGCAGAACGTCCAGGTCGCGGGCGGCTCCATCGGCGAGCCGCCAATGCCCAATCAGGGCGCCTTCGAGCAGTCGCTGCAGCTTCGCGGTCGCCTTCTCGATGCGCGCGAGTTCGAGGAGATCGTCATCAAGACCGGCGCCGACGGGCGCACGGTGAAGCTCAAGGATGCAGCGCGCGTCGAGCTCGGCGCTATCTCCTACAACACGTACGGCTACATGGACCGCGTCCCGGCGACCGTGCTCGCCGTGACCCAGGCGCCCGGCAGTGACGCGTTGAAGACGGCGAGCGTGGTCAAGGACACCATGGCCCAGATCGCGCCGAACTTCCCGAAGGGCCTCGAGTATCGGATCATCTACAATCCGACCGAGTTCATCGAGGTCTCGATTAAAGCGCTCATGAAGACGATCCTGGAGGCGATCGCACTGGTCGTGCTGGTGATCATCATCTTCCTCCAGACATGGCGCGCGACGCTCGTCCCCCTGCTGGCGATCCCGATCTCGTTGATCGGAACATGCGCCGTGATGTTGGCCCTCGGCTATTCCATCAATTCGCTCACGTTGTTCGGTCTCGTGCTCTCGGTCGGCATCGTCGTCGATGACGCGATCGTCGTGGTCGAGAACGTGGAACGCCGATTGCGAGAGGGCCTCTCGCCCATGGAGGCCGCGCGCGCCACCATGGACGAGGTCGGTGCCGCCCTGATCGCCATCGCCCTCGTGCTCGTCGCCGTGTTCGTGCCATCGGCCTTCGTCGGCGGCATCACGGGCGCGTTCTTCCGGCAGTTCGCCGTCACCATCGCAACGGCGACGATCATTTCGGTGTTCGTCTCGCTGACGCTCTCACCGTCGCTCTGCGCCCGGCTCTTCAAGCCGCATGAAGATCACGATGCGGCGCACCATCGCCGCAAGTCGGTCGGCGAGATCGTCATGTGGCCCGTGCACGCGGGCTTCGGACTGTTCAATCGCGGTTTCGGGGCGCTGGAGCGGGGCTACGGGCACTTCGTGCGCGGCCTGTCGTGGACCGCGCCCATCATGCTTCTGGTCTATGCAGGGTTGATGGCCGGCTCGGTCATGCTCGTCATGGCGACGCCGACGGGCTTCATTCCGGCGACCGACCGCGGCATCGTCACCATTTCCATGACGCTTCCGCCGGGCGCCTCGATCGAGCGCACCAACGAGGTCTTCAAGGAAGCCAACGATATCATCCTCTCGACACCCGGCTACAAGCACACGTCGGGCTTCGTCGGACGATCCGGTGCGACATTCTCGAACTCTTCGAATGCCGCAGCGCTCTTCAGCGTGCTCGAGGATCACGACGAGCGCGACAGGCTGGGCCTGACCATCGATTCCATGACCAGCGACATCCGCAATCGCCTTGCCGTGATCAAGGATGCGCAGGTGCTCGTTTTCGTGCCGCCGGCCGTGCGCGGCATGGGCAATGCGAGCGGCTTCTCCATGCGCCTGCAGGACCGCCAGGCGCTGGGGTCGGCGACGCTCTACAAGGCGTCGCAGGATCTCATCGAGCGCGCGCGCCAGACACCGGGCATCTCCAATATCTTCAGCACGTTCCAGATCTCGACGCCGCAGGTCTTCGTCGATGTCGATCGCGTGAAGGCGCAGATGCTGCGCGTTCCTGTCGGCACCATATTCGAGGCGCTGCGCGTCTACATGGGCTCGGCCTACGTCAACGACTTCAATATGTTCGGGCGGCCCTACAAGCTCGTCGTGCAGGCTGACGCGGGCTTCCGTGCCGATCCCGACAACGTCTCGCGCATCCGCGTGCGCAATGCCGACGGCCAGATGGTGCCGCTCGGCTCGCTCGTCACGTTCCGCGAAATATCCGGCCCCGAGCGCGTGCCGCGCTACAACCTGTTCCCGACCGTCGAGATCAACGGTACGGCGGCCCCTGGCGTGTCCTCCGGGCAGGCGCTCGACATCATGCAGAAGATCGCAGCCGAAGCACTCCCGCCGGGCGTGACTTTCGAATGGACGGATCTTTCCTATCAGGAGAAGAAGGCCGGCCGGACCGGCTACATCATCTTCGCGCTGTCGGTCCTCTTCGTGTTCCTGGCGCTCGCCGCCCAGTATGAGAGCTGGGCGCTGCCCTTCTCGATCATCCTCATCGTGCCGATGTGTCTGCTCGCGGCGACCTTCGGCGTGTGGATGGAAGGGAAGGAGATCAACATCCTCACGCAGATATCCTTTGTCGTGCTGATCGGCCTCGCGTCCAAGAACGCGATCCTCATCGTCGAGTTCGCGCGTCAGCAGGAGGAAATGGGCAAGAATATCGTGGAGGCCACGGTGGAGGCGTGCCGTATGCGCCTCAGGCCCATCATCATGACCTCGCTCGCCTTCACGCTCGGCGTTGTGCCGCTCTATATGGCAACGGGCGCCGGCTACGAGATGCGCCAGGCCCTCGGCATTGCCGTGTTCTGGGGCATGATCGGGGTCACGCTCTTCGGCCTCGTCTTCACGCCGGTGTTCTACATCGTCATCCGCAAGCTCACGGAGTGGCGGCGGGGACGGCGCGCGGGTCCGAGCGGGCACGGGGCCGCCTCGGTAACGCCCGCCGAATAGGGCGTGTGTTCGGCGAACAACGGACCGATGCCGCACGCATCTGATCTGCCGATCGAGCATGTGCTGCCCGAGATTGCGAGCGCGCTCTCCTCGGGCACATCGGCTGTTCTCGTCGCGCCTCCGGGAGCCGGCAAGACCACGCGCGTGCCGCTGGCCCTTCTCGATGCGCCGTGGCTCGCGGGCCGCAAGATCCTCGTATTGGAGCCGCGCCGTCTCGCAGCCCGCGCGGCGGCGGAGCGCATGGCATTCCTGCTCGGCGAGAAGGTCGGCGAGCGCGTCGGTCTGCGCGCACGCCTCGATACGCGCGTTGGTCCTCGGACCCGCATCGAGGTTGTCACCGAAGGTGTCTTCACGCGACTGATCCTCGCGGATCCGGAGCTCACGGGTATCGGCGCCGTTCTGTTCGACGAGTTCCACGAGCGCTCGCTCGATGCGGATCTCGGGCTCGCCCTCGCCCTCGATGCGCGTGCAGGCTTGCGCGAGGATCTGCGTATTCTCATCATGTCCGCGACGCTCGATGGCGCGCGCGTCGCGCAGCTTCTCGGCGAAGGCGCGCCGGTCATCACGAGCGAAGGCCGCGCCTTTCCTGTCGAGACGCGCTATCTCGGACAGGAGACCGGGGCCCGCATCGAGGCGAGGATGGCGGACGCCATCCGCTCGGCTCTCGCGAGCGAAGCCGGCTCCGTCCTCGCGTTTCTGCCGGGGCAGGGCGAGATCACGCGCACGGCCGAGCGGCTCAGCGAGGGCCCGCTACCGCCCGATGTGGATGTGGTGCAATTGTTCGGCGCTCTCGATGCCCGCACGCAGGCTCGCGCCATCGAGCCGGCCCCGCCGGGCAAGCGCAAGGTCGTGCTGGCGACCTCCATTGCCGAGACCTCGATCACCATCGACGGCGTGCGCGTCGTCGTCGACAGTGGGCTCGAACGTGTGCCCCGTTACGAGCCGGATGTCGGCATCACGCGCCTCGAGACGCAGCGTGTTTCGCGGGCGTCAGCAGATCAGCGGCGTGGCCGCGCCGGCCGCACGGAGCCCGGCGTCTGTCTGCGCCTCTGGGATGAGCCGCAGACGGCGGGCCTGTTGCCTTTCCGCGCGCCGGAGATCAGGGCCGCGGACCTCTCGGGCCTGCTGCTGGATTGCGCGGCCTGGGGCGTCACCGATCCGATGACGCTCTCGTGGCTCGATCCCCCGCCGGCAGGCGCTTTGGCTGCGGCGCGCGAGGAGCTCGTCACGATCGGTGCGCTCGATGCCCAGGGCAAGCTGACGGAAGCCGGGCATCATTTACGCCGCTTGCCCCTGCCGCCGCGCCTCGCGCGCATGATCGTCGCCGCCGCGGACATGGGCGAGGCTGCGCGCGCAGCTCACATCGCGGCGGTGCTCGTCGAGCGCAGCCTTGGCGGCAATGCCACGGATCTCGACCAGCGCCTCGCCGCCTTCGCGCGCGATCGTTCGCGTCGCGCGAGCGACATGCGTGCGCTCGCCCGCAATTGGGCCAAGGAGGCCGAGAGCGATCTGCGCACGACCGCACGCGGCCCGGCATCGACCGCGGCGCTCCTCGCGCTCGCCTATCCCGAGCGGCTTGCCATGGCGCGCGGCGCATCGGGCCAGTACCTGCTGGCGAACGGGCGGGCGGCGGCGCTGGATGCAGCCGATCCGCTGGCGCTCGCGCCTTTTCTCGTCGTCGCGGAGGTCGCCGGCGCGGCTGCACGGGCGCGCATCCTGCTCGCGGCGGCAACCGATGAGGCCGGGATCCGCGCAATGGCTGCCGATCGCATTGTGCTGTCGGAGGCCAGTGACTTCGAGCCGGCGATTGCAGCCGTTCGTTCACGGCGCACGGAGCGGCTCGGCGCCATCACGCTGCGCTCGGAGCCGCGTCCGACGAAGCCCGGTCCCGAGATTGCCGCCGTTCTCGCACGCGGCATCGCCAGGATGGGCATTGAGCGCCTGCCGTGGAGCAAGGCTCAGCAACAGTTGCGCGCCCGCGTCGCTTTCGTTAGCGCCGCCGGGGCCGCAAACGATTGGCCTGATCTCTCGGATGCCGCACTTGCCGCCACAGCCGAGGGCTGGCTCGCGCCATTCCTCGGTAG
Source organism: Hyphomicrobium sp. CS1BSMeth3 (assembly GCF_900117415.1). Classification (GTDB taxonomy): domain Bacteria; phylum Pseudomonadota; class Alphaproteobacteria; order Rhizobiales; family Hyphomicrobiaceae. Next base: position 638,973 of record NZ_FPEI01000005.1, on the reverse strand, counting down.
CGCAACTTCACTCGCGGATATCAATGCGGATCTGCTCGGTAGCGCACTCGATGCGCTGATCCCTTGGGGCGCGCGGCAACGCCTCGACGAGCTGGCGCCGACCCACTTCACCGCGCCGACCGGCAACCGCCATGCCATCGACTACGAGAGCGAAGGCGCCCCCATTCTGGCCATTCGCGTCCAGGAGCTGTTCGGTCTCGCCGCACATCCGGCCATTGCCGATGGTCGTCTGCCCTTGACCCTGCACCTGCTTTCGCCGGCCCATCGCCCGATCCAGATCACACGAGATCTGCCAGGCTTCTGGGCGGGGTCATGGGCCGACGTCCGCTCGGAGATGCGCGGGCGCTATCCGAAGCACCTCTGGCCTGAGGATCCGCGCGCCGCCGCACCGACGAGCCGCGCCAAGCCGCGCGGAACATGAGTATCGCGGCAAAATGGTTCGCCTCCGCCGCCCCGATCGCGCATAAGATTGCCTGAACAGATGCGAACGTGACTTGGCCCATGCAGCCCCATACGCTCAACGCTCCGACCGTCCCCGATGCGCCGCCTGACAACTGGGTGCACCGCTACGCGCCGGCGTGGTTCCGGCCCTATGCGCGCCTCGCGCGCTTCGACCGGCCGATTGGCGGCTGGCTGCTGCTTTTTCCCTGCTGGTGGTCGCTCGCGCTTGCCGAGCACGCCAACGGTGTGGCCTACCCGTCCCTCTGGTTCGTCATTCTTTTCCTGGTCGGCGCCTTCGTCATGCGCGGGGCCGGCTGCACGTATAATGACATCGTCGACCGCGAGTACGACGCGGGCGTTGCGCGTACGCGCGGCCGGCCGATCCCCTCGGGCGAGGTAACGGTCAAATCCGCTGCCCTCTTCATGGTCCTGCTGTGCCTGATCGGCCTCGCGGTGCTCCTTCAATTCAACTGGTACACCGTCGTCCTCGGCGCCTCGTCGCTGGCACTGGTGGCGATCTACCCGTTCATGAAGCGCTATACGTACTGGCCGCAGCTCGTGCTCGGGCTGACCTTCAAGTGGGGCGCGCTCGTCGGCTGGTCGGCCGCGCGCGGCAAACTCGAATGGCCGGCGATCGTGCTCTATCTCGGCTCGGTGGCATGGACGATCGGCTATGACACGATCTACGCCCATCAGGACAAGGAGGACGACCTCGCGCTCGGCCTCAAGTCTACGGCGCTGCGCTTCGGCGAGCAGACGAGGCCCTGGGTCAGCGGCTTCTATGGTTTCGCCGTTCTCATGTGGGCCCTTGCCGCCTGGATGACGGGCGTCGGGGCGATCGGCATGATCGCGCTCGCCGCTGCCGCCGCGCACATGGCCTGGCAGGTCGCGACGCTCGATATTTCTGATCCGGAGAACTGCCTGAAGCGCTTCAGGTCGAACCGTGACCTCGGCTGGCTGATCTTTGCCGGCTTCCTTGCCGACATGGGGCTCGCCGCGCTCAGGGCAGGATAAGCGGCCCGGCGCCGAGGGGCACGGCGCCGGACCGCTCCAACCAGTGACTTCTGAGCTCATCTTTCGTGGCCGTCTTGGCGCGGCCATGAGGCTTGCAGTGTCGCACAGCTCCCTTCAAACTGGCTTAAGAAGGGCTGGCCGAAGCGCGAAGCCGCGTCCCAAAACAGGTCGCCACGGGAGGGGAATGCAACGATGGTGGGCTTGGCGCCGATGGCGCCATGTGCATTGTCTCTTGGCCTAAATCCATTCCCAGAAGGCACCGTCCATGCCCGATTCGACCTCGACCAAGCCCCGTCAGCTCCTCCACCTCGTTTTCGGGGGTGAGTTGTCCGACATCGCCAAGCATGAGTTCACCGACCTCGACAAGCTCGACATCGTCGGCATCTATCCGAACTATGCCGAGGCTCACAAAGCCTGGAAGGCGGCGGCCCAGAAGACGGTCGACAACGCCCAGATGCGCTATTTCATCGTGCACATGCACCGCCTGCTGGATCCCGTCGAGAAGGGCCCGCCGCAGAGCTGAGCGGCGGACCGTGCTACCGGGCAGGCGCCATACCGCACCGCGCCTTGCATCATGCCGCCCTCCGGTCTAGCACTACGGCCAATCCTTCCCGCATCCTGACAACCGACGGCGGCTCCTCATGGCGACTCATAACCTGCTCCTCCTCCCCGGCGACGGCATTGGCCCCGAGGTCATGGCCGAGGTCGACCGCCTCGTCGCCTTCCTCGCCAAAAAGAGCAAGGTGGAGTTCAAGACCGAGCAGGCGCTCTGCGGCGGGTGCTCCATCGACAAGCACGGCACGCCGCTCACCGAGGAAGTGCTCGCCAAGGCCAAGGCCGCCGACGCCATCATCTTCGGCTCCGTCGGCGGGCCGAAGTGGGACAAGGTCGCCTACGAGATCCGCCCCGAGGCGGGCCTGCTGCGGCTCCGCAAGGAGCTGGACCTCTTCGCCAACCTGCGCCCGGCCATTTGCTATCCGGCGCTCGCCGAAGCTTCGAGCCTGAAGCGCGAGCTGGTCGAAGGCCTCGACATCCTCATCCTGCGCGAGCTGACCGGCGGCACGTACTTCGGTGAGCCGAAGGAGATCGTGACGCTCGAGAACGGCCAGAAGCGCGCGGTCGACACGACGGTCTACACGACGCACGAGATCGAGCGCATTGCCCGCGTCGCCTTCGACCTCGCGAGGAAGCGCAAGAACAAGGTGCACTCCGCCGAGAAGCGCAACGTCATGAAGACGGGCGTGCTGTGGAACCAGGTCGTGACGGCCGTCCACGCTGCCGAGGCCAAGGATGTCGAGCTGCAGCACATTCTCGCCGATGCCTGCTCCATGCAGCTCGTGCGCAATCCGAAGCAGTTCGACGTGATCGTGTGCGACAATCTCTTCGGCGACATGCTCTCCGATCAGGCCGCGATGCTCGCCGGCTCGCTCGGGATGCTGCCCTCGGCGTCGCTCGGTGCGCCCGATCCTAAGACGGGCCTGCGCAAGGCCCTTTACGAGCCGATCCACGGCTCGGCGCCGGACATCGCGGGCAAGGGCATCGCCAATCCGATCGCGCAGATGGCGTCGTTCGGCATGGCGTTGCGTTACTCCTGCAACATGGTCAAGGAAGCGGACCTGCTCGACAAGGCGATCGCGAATACGCTCGCCCAGGGCTACCGCACGGCCGACATCATGCAGCCGAACATGCGCAGCGTCGGCACGACCGAGATGGGCAAGGCCATCGTCACCGAGCTGGAGCGCCTCATCGGCTAATTTTGAAAGGGGGAAGGAGACCTGATGCGCTCGTCCCGTCCTCTGTTCTCCAATCCCGGCACGAGCTCGGCAGCGCCAACGCTGCCGGCTATTCCCGATCGCCAGAACTGGCGCGACATCTTCTTCACGTCGCGCGACGGCCTTCGCCTCTATGCGCGTCACTATCCGGCACCGGGCTCGTCGCTGCGCCCCGTGCTCTGCCTTCCCGGCCTCACGCGCAACAGCCGCGATTTCCATCAGCTCGCGAGCGTGCTCTCGAGCCCGCAGCAGCCGGCGCCGCGTCATGTCTACACGGTCGACTATCGTGGCCGCGGGCGCTCCGCCTACGATCCGGACTGGCGCAACTACCAGGTCATGAACGAGCTGCTCGACGTGCTCGATTTCATGACCATCGAAGGCCTCAGCGACACGGCGATCGTCGGCACGTCGCGCGGCGGTATCCTGGCTATGATCATGGCGGCGGTGCGCCCCTCCAGTATCGGTGCCGTGGTGCTCAATGACATCGGCCCGCTCATCGAGCGCGAAGGGCTGCTGAGGATCGTCAGCTATGTCGGGCGGATCCCGCTGCCTGCAACCTGGGCCGAGGCCGGCGAGCTCGCCCGCGCCATGGGCCAGCGCCAGTACCCGGCCGTTCCCGATGACATGTGGGAGGACCTGGCGCGTCAGCAGTACAACGACGAGGGGGGCCGACCGGCATACGGCTATGACCAGGAGCTCAATCGCACGGCGTCGATCATGGATGGCCCGCTGCCGGAGCTCTGGCCGCAGTTCAAGGCGCTCTCGCGGGTGCCGGTGCTGGTGCTTCGCGGAGAGCTCTCCGACATTCTGAGCACCGCGACGGCGGAGCGCATGCAGCGCGAGCACCCGGATCTGACGCTGCTGACCGTGCCTGAGCAGGGGCACGCGCCGCTATTGCGCGACGAGATGAGCCTCCACGCCATCATGGATTTTCTCGCGCGTGCCGATGTGACGTGGATGGGACGTCACATCAGCTAAAGCGTCGGACCTCAAATGCGACCCACGGTTCGGGCCAGGCTCGAAGTCGTATTCGAGATCCAAAGACGCTTTAGACTTTATGGGTTCTAAAGCAACTTTGGACTTGAAATTCGCTCCCTGCCCAACCTCGAGGTGAGGCGAATTTCAAGTCCGTTGCTTTAGCATTCATCGGGGATAGTACCGTTCCGCCACTTTACTTCGCGTCTGTGCCTGCTCAGCATGATCCGATGATCGGGTTGCAGCAGTACGGGGCGTAAAACCCATGAATCCCGGATCGACCGTTTTCAAAGCGTCGCTTTCAGCTCTCCACTACACGGGGCTCGATCGCCTCGTGATGCCGCTGACCGGCGGGACCGGCGCGATCTTCATGCTCCATCACGTGCTGCCGGCCGCCCCGATGGTGTACGCGCCGAACGCCCATCTGGAAGTCACGCCCGAATTCCTCGATCGCACTATTCGCCTCGTGCTTGAGCGCGGCTACGACATCATATCGCTCGATGACGCGCGCGCCCGCCTCGGCGAGGGCGATCTCGATCGGCCCTTTGTCTGCTTTACGATCGATGATGGGTACCGCGATGCCCTCCAGCACGCCTATCCTGTATTCAAGCGTCATGGTGTGCCGTTCGCCGTCTATGTCGCGAGCGATTTCGCGGACGGTTGCGGCAATCTTTGGTGGCGTGCGCTGGAGTGCCTTCTGCGGGACGTCGATGCCGTCGAGTTCCAATTTGATGGCGTGACGCGGCGCTTCAGTTGCGGGAGCCCCCGAGCAAAGTTGCGCACGTACAGGGCGATCCATCATTGGCTGAGATCGCTGCCCGAGCGCGATGCTCGCGACATCGTCGCCGATCTCTGCCGGATGCACGGCATGGACGCGAGCGGGCTGTGCCGCGAGCTGGCAATGGATTGGGACGACATAAGAGATCTCGCGCGCGACCCTCTGGTGACAATCGGCGCGCACACGCGCAGTCATTTGCCCCTAGGACAGCTTTCCTATGCGGAGGCGCGTGCCGAGATCGAGGCGAGCTGCGGGCGCATCGCGCACGAGCTGGGGCGACCCTGCCGACATTTCAGCATTCCCGAGGGGGAGGTGGACCGCGCGGGCGCGCGAGAGTTCCAGCTCATCCGCGAGGCGGGTCTTCTTACGGCAGTGACGGCGCGGAAAGGCCTGCTTAAACCTCAGCATGACGAGGGGCTGGCGGCCCTCCCTCGCATCGTGCTCGACGGCGATCTCCAGAAGCCGCGTTATGTGAAAGTGATGCTAACCGGGGCACCCTTTGCCATGTGGCGCGGCTCGGGAGGGCCTCCCGCGCGCCGCCTGTCGGCCTCTGCCGCCTGAGTTCTTCCACTGGCGGACGATCTCCTGCGTCACCTCTGCGACAGTTTTGTCGTGCATCGACGCCTTGTTCCCGAACTTTGTTCATGCCAATTGTCGCCGCGCCGGCATGGGACCGGCCCAAGCCATGCGCGGGACGGATTCGATGGCGCAGACAGTCATATGTGTGAAGTGGGGCACCCGGTATCCCGCAACGTATGTGAACTGTCTGTGGGCGATGATCCGGCGCAATACGAAACGCGATACCCGCCTCGTCTGCTTTACCGATGATCCAGTCGGCGTGCATCCGGATGTCATCACGCAGCCTATTCCCGAGGTGAGGCTCCCCCCGGAGAAGGCCACTCAGACGTGGCGCAAGTTGACCTTCTGGCAGGAAGGCGTCGAGTACCTTTCGGGGGATCTCCTTTTCCTCGATCTCGATGTGGTCATCACCGGTTCGATCGATGCGTTCTTCGATTTCAAACCTGAGGCGACCTTCTGCGTCATCGAGAACTGGACGCAGGTTGGCCAGAAGATCGGAAATACATCGGTCTTTCGTTTTCGCGTCGGAGCCCACACCTACATCTACGATCAGGTGCAGGCCGACCCCGAAGGCGTCGTGAGGCGGTACGCGAACGAGCAGACGTACATCTCGCGCATCGTCACGAGCATGGAATACTGGCCCGCCGAGTGGTGCGTCAGCTTCAAGCATTCGCTCATGCCGATTTGGCCGCTGAATTTCTTCCAGACGGCAAAGCTGCCGTCCGAGACGAAGGTCGTCTGCTTCACCGGCCACCCCGATCCCGACGAGGCACGCGACGGCATCTGGCCTGCGCCCTGGTACAAGCGGATCTACAAGCACGTCAGGCCGACGCCCTGGATTGCAGAGAACTGGCGCGAGGATTGATCCGCCCGGACTGCGTAGCCTCAGGGGTGGTCCGGCGGCGCGCCGTACATCCACTTGATGAGATAGCCGGCGGGCAGCACCCAGGCGAGGCCGGCCACGGCATAGAAGATCAGCTCGACGATCTTGCCGCCGGCCGGCAGCACAGCCGCGGCTGCCAGCATCACCAGAAGCGAATAGATGATCAGGACGACGAGCAGAAGCACCGTCCCGACCAGCTTTCTCGTGCGCGCACGCATGGCCATATCAATCGAAGACGATCATCTGCCGGACGACGGCGGCATCTGCGAGCCTGTCGAAGCCCTCGTTGACTTCGTCGAGGCTGACGAGCGCGCTGCGCAGGCGATCCACGGGTAGCTTGCGGTCCTTGTAGAGCGAGATATAGCGCGGCACGTCGCGGGCGATGACGCAGCCGCCCATGTAGCTCCCTTTCACCGTGCGGCCGTCCTGGACCATGGCGTAGTGATTGATCGGGAACTGCGCCGTTGCAGGCGAGAGCCCGGCCGAGACCGTCTGGCCGCCGCGCACGGTGATCTTGTAGGCGAGCTCCATGGCCTTGATCGTGCCGGCCATTTCGAAGGCCGAGTCGACGCCGCCATCGGTCGTCGCGAGAATGCGCTCGATGCAATCGGCGTCGCGCGCGTTGAACGTGTCCGTTGCGCCGAGCTGGCGGGCGAGCGCAAGCTTCTCGTCGGAGACATCGATCGCAAGAATGCGTCCTGCGCCGGCAACGATCGCACCGAGCAGGCAAGAAAGGCCGACGCCGCCGAGGCCGACGACCGCAACCGTCTCACCCGGTTTCACGTTTGCCGTATTCACCGCCGCGCCGACGCCGGTGACGACCGCGCAACCGAAGAGCGCGGCATCGTGCATGGGCACATCCGAGGGGATCTTCTGCACTGAGTTGCGCGGCACCACCGCGTACTCGGCGAAGCAGGAAAGCCCCGAGTTGTGCGCGATCGACTGGCCATTGAGGCTGAGGCGGCGGCCGCCTGTCGCAAGATCGCCCTTCTGGCGCGCGGCATTGAAAGTCGTGCAGAGGAATGGCCGTTGCGAGATGCACTGGCGGCAGGTCCCGCAGCTCGGCGCGAAAATGAAGACGACGGCATCACCGGGTGCGATGTCGGTCACGCCCGCGCCGACTTCCGCGACGACGCCTGCGCCCTCGTGACCGACCACCATCGGCAGGGGCCGCGGCCGCACGCCTTCGATCGTCGAAAGATCCGAATGGCAGAGCCCGGCAGCCTTGACCTGGACCAGCACCTCGCCGGCACGCGGTCCTTCGAGGTCGAGCGTCTCGATCCTGAGTGGACGGCTCTGAGCATAGGGACGCGGCAGGCCCTGCTCGTAAAGGACGGCACCTCTGATCTTCATCGCTCGCTGATCCTCCCGATTTGGCTGACTGGCACGTTAGCTCACCCGGCACGCCTTCGCGAGGCTCGGCAATGCAGTGCCGCGATGCATCGCGTCGGGGTGCCGCGCTCAGATCTCGATGACCTCGCCGGGTTGCACGGCACGGAAGCGCTCAGGCGCGATGCGCCGCTGCCGGAGCGCCTCTGCGAGGGCCTGAGGTGGTGCGTCGCGTGCTTCGGTCGTGAGCTGGAATGTTCCCCAGTGGTGGCCGAGCGCCATCTCGGTCCCGCAAAGCTGGAAGGCTTCTACGGCATCGGCCGGATTCATGTGCTGGTGTCGCATGAACCAGCGTGGCTCGTAAGCGCCGATCGGCAGCAGCGCGAGCCGGATGCCGGGATGACGGGCGCCGACGTGGCGGAATGTGCGGCCATCGCCGAGCCCGCTGTCGCCGACGGCGTAGATCCGCCCTGCCGGGGTTTCGAGAACGAAACTCGCCCAGAGCGCGTGCCGGCGATCGCGCGTCCCGCGCGCCGACCAGTGCTGCGTCGGCTCGGTGTGCACCACAATGCCCTTTCCGAGGTCCGTGTGGTCGCCCCAGTCCACGGCTGTCGCCACGAGGCCAGGAATGCCTCGCTGCATGATCGCGTCATTGCCGAGCGGCGTGATGATCCGGGGGCGATCGCGCTCCCAGAGCCGCACCAGTGTCGGGAGATCCAGATGATCGTAGTGATTGTGCGTGACGAGCACGGCATGGATCGGCGGCAGATCCTCGAAGCGGATGCCGGGCACGCAGCAACGCGTCGGTCCCCAGCTCGTGAACGGGCTCGCGCGGTCCGACCAGTGCGGATCGATCAGCACATTGAGGCCGCCGGTCTGGATCAACCAGCTCGCGTGGCCGATGAAGGCGATCCGCGCCCGCGCGCCCGTCACCTCGCTGGGCGGCCTATCGTTGAACGGGCTCTCGACCCTCGTGGGCCATTTCTCCCATTTCTCCATGAAGTAGAGCTGGAGAATACGATGCGTGCCGCCCGGCTGCTTGCCACCGGGGTTGAAGAACAGCGTCCCGTCGAAGTGATCGCTCGCCGGGCCTTGGTAATAGGCGTTCGCAGCGCCGGCTCTGAGCATGGCAAAACCGCCGGTTCCGACGATGCCGGTCGCAGAAAGCATCTTAATCAGGCGCCGTCTGGTCGGGCGCATGGATTTCCTCATGGGCTCGATGCCCATGCGCCTGGGCTTGCGTGGAGCGCATGGCTCGCCGATTGTGTCGCCCGCGCTCGTAGCGCATCATATGTCCAGACACAATCGCCTGCGCCCTCAAAATTCTGCGACAACGGGGAAGGAAGACGTTTCGATGGCAAAGAACCAGATCACCGGCCGTTCGGCCTTCCTCGCAGTGCTCAAGGACGAGGGCGTCACGCATCTTTTCGGCAATCCGGGCACGACCGAGCTGCCGATCATGCACGCGCTCGCCGAGCACCCGGAAATGAATTACGTGATGGCCATGCAGGAGAGCCTCGTCGTCGCCATGGCTGACGGCTTCTCGCGCGCTTCGGGCCAGCTCACCGCCTGCAATGTCCATGTCGCGCCGGGTCTCGGTAATGCCCTCGGCTCGCTCTACAACGCGAAGTTTACCGGCACGCCCATCATCCTCACGGCCGGCCAGCAGGAGCAGGGCCACGGCCTCACCGAGCCGTTGCTCTACGACAACCTCGTGCCGATGGCGGAGCCGCTCGTCAAATGGGCGATCGAGGTCACGCGTCTCGAGGATCTGCCGCGCATCATGCGCCGCGCCGCCAAGGTCGCGATGACGCCGCCGACGGGGCCGGTCTTCATCTCGCTCCCCGGCGACATCCTGAACATGGAAGGCGGCATCGATCTCGGCTCCTCGACGCGCATCGATAGCCGCGTGCGTCCCTCCGATGAGGTGCTCGACGCCCTAGCCGCGCGCATCCTGAAGGCCGAGCGGCCGGTCATCATCGTCGGCGACGAGATCGTGAAGAGCGATGCGCTCAAGGAAGCGGCTGCATTCGCCGAGGCGTTCGGCTGCCCGGTGCTGCAGCAGAGCGTCGCTTATGGCGCCCACTTCCTCTCCGAGAGCCCTTGCTACATCGGCGGTCTCAATCGCGAGCAGCCGGACGTGCGCGCGGCGCTCTCGCCCTATGACCTGATGATCGTCCTCGGCGCCGACCCGATCCGCATGTCCGTGTGGAGCGAGATCGATCCGATGCCGCCCGAGCTCGCGACGGTGCAGATCGGTCTGAATGACTGGGATCTGGCCAAGAACTATTCAGCCGAGATGGCTGTGCGCGCTGATGTGCGCGAGACGCTGCGTGCGCTGACGCCGGCCCTCGTCAAGAAGGGCGGCAAGGCGCTCAAGGACCGCGCCGAGAAGTCGCTCGCCGAGCTTAAAGAGAAGAACTGGACGGCCAAGCGCAAGAAGCTCGTCGCTACGATCGACGGTCGCGAGATCATCAAGGGCAAGCCTATCAACCCGGACTTCATGACATTGCGGATCGTCGAATCGATCCCGAAGGATGTCGTGGTCGTCAACGAGTCGCTGACGAGCGGTCGCCTGCTCAACAGCCTGCTCGCCTACCGCGACCGCTACGGCTATCACGGCCTCGCGTCGGGCGGCATCGGCTGGAGCGTGCCGGCCTCGGTTGGCATCTCGCTCGCGCAGAAGGACCGCCCCGTCGTGTGCGTCGTCGGCGATGGTTCGGCCATGTATTCCATCCAGGCGCTTTGGACGGCCGCGCACCACAAGCTGCCGATCACGTACATCATCTGCAACAACGGCGGCTATCGCATCATCAAGCAGCGCCTGAAGCTGTTCCACGGCAACGAGCAGTTCGTCGGCATGGACTTCGTCGAGCCGGCGGTGGACTTCACGGCGCTCGCCAAGTCCATGGGCCTCGAGGCGCACCGCATCACCGATCCCGCCGCCCTCGAGCCGGCGATCCGCAAGGCGACGACGATGCCCGGCGCCAAGCTCCTCGAGGTCGTCGTCGAGGGGCATGTGTAGGCCCGAAGGTATTGTGGATCGAGAGCCCGGCATCAGCGCGGACACGCACTGCAAGGCGCGTGTCCGAATTGCGATGAGTGGCCGGCAGTTCGCTGAGGTGCCAAGCTGGCCTCGCGCGTCATCTTCTAAGGCCGCTACTGGCGATCATCTCCAGCTAAAGTGGCGAATACCCCTCGGTGGCCGGGTGCTTGCCGCGGCGCATGGGCTTCACGCCCTTATTGGAGGCCGGGTGGGAGGCCCTCTTCCGCCCTGCCGTTGACAAGCGCCCGCGACCCCCTTAACTGATGCCCGCCTGCCCAGATGGCGGAATTGGTAGACGCACTAGTTTCAGGTACTAGCGCCGCAAGGCGTGGAGGTTCGAGTCCTCTTCTGGGCACCATCCCCTTCAGATCCCCGCTCTTTCCTTAACTCGCGCCGACCCGCGCAGTGCGCCGGCGGACCGATCTCGCGTCGCCCGAGTTGCGCCGTCGCCACGGTGGGTTGCGGGGATATCAGCACGCCCAAGGCTCTCAGAGGCCCTGTTCTTGTGACTCCTTCTTCCTTCGAAGTAGGAGTGTTCTCGAATTGCCACGCGTACCGACCATCTTTTGAGCGGTTATGCACGAAAATGAAGTGTCACTTGTCCATTAACCCGAATCAGCCACTTGTCACCTCCAGGGGAAGTGCGCAGCGGCACATTGCACGGGGGCTTTCACTAAATCCGTGCCGCGGGGCATCTGCGCCAACGAAGGCGACGACACCATGAACACCTCGACATTGAAAATTGCTGCGACAGTGATCGGGCTCGCGATTGCTACTGCAACGCCGACGCTCGCAGGAGGCGGCGGAGGCGGTTACAAGGACGGCGGCTATGTAGAGCAGCCGACATGGATCGCGACCTACACCGGCGCTGATTGGGCCAAGGACTCTTTCTATACGTACTCCGGCGCGGTCGTCTCGCTCCAGCGCGACCTGTCGCGCAGCGGCTGGGTTTTCCAGGGCTTTGCGGGCTACGGCTCGTACGAGTACCACAACCCGAGCATTTCTGGCGGCCGAGTCGACGGTGACGTTTCGCAGCTCGCGGCCATGCTCGGCTATCTCTGGGTTCGTCAGGGCGCGGCGTTCGGCCTCTACGTCGGCGGTGACTGGACCGATCACGATCTGACGCCTCGCGATCCGTCGAATAGCGTCAGGGGCAGCGAGTTTGGCCTCCGGGTCGGCGGCGATCTCCGCCTTGTCGGACCGGGCTATTACTTCTCGCTCGAAGGCTACTACTCGACCGCTTTCGACACCTACTGGTCGCGCGCTCGCGCCGGCATCAACACGGGCCGCTTCATCATCGGTCCTGAGGGTGGCGCGCTCGGCAACGAAGGCTTCGACGCACAGCGCCTCGGTGCATTCGTGATGTTCAAGCTCGACATGTTCGGCACCAGGAACCCGGCCGAGCTGACGGTCCACGGCGGCTATCAGTTCCTCAGCGGTGACCACGGCAGCAGCTCGTTTGTCGGCTCGTCTGCTGGTGGTGAAGGCGCCTACGTCGGCTTCAATCTCGGAATGGCGTTCTGATCTGACCCCTGGATCAGGCATGACGAGGCGCCCCTTCGGGCGCCTCGTTGCTTTTTGGGGGGCTACTCCGCGGCCTGAAGCGTCGGGGCTGCTACGGGCGGAGGCGGCGCGGGCAGGCGCGCGAGGCTCGGCAGGCCCAGGCGCTTCGCGCGTCCCCAGCCCGTAAAGTGCCCGCAGAGCACGGCGAAGAGGGTGCGCAGCGAGATCCAGAAGATGAGCTGGCGGTAGTAGAAGCGCTGCAGCACGGTGAGCGGCAGCAGGCGCCAGTTGCCGGGCTCGCGATGCAGCCACAGAGCGACTGCGGCGAACGCGAGCTCGAGCACCTGGAAGACACCCCAGTACACCAGGATCTCGACGGTGCGCTCCGAAAGGAAGCTGCCGCCGTGATGCGCATGAGCCCACGCATCCGAGATCAAGGTGCCGATGAGCAGCGCGTCCATGATCGGCGCGAAGAGCGTGAAGACGAACTGGAACACGACGATGTTCGGGATCGTGAACCACTTCAGGCCGTGCGCGCCGCGCTGCAGGTAGACATCGCGGTGCTTGAACGCGACCTGGATCATGCCGAACATCCAGCGGAAGCGTTGCTTGTTGAACTCCCGCACCTTCTCCGGCGCCTCGGTCACGGCAAGTGCGCGCGGCTCGTTGCGCACGAGCCAGCCGGCACGCGCAATCTTGAAGGTAATGTCGGCGTCTTCCGCTGCGGTGTCGCTGTCATAGAGGCCGACGTCCATCAGCGCGCAGCGGCGCCAGGCGCCGATGGCGCCGGGGACGACGGCAATGCCGTTCACGATCTCGAAGGCGCGCCTGTCCATGCTCTGCGCCGTCAGGTACTCGAGCGCCTGGAAGCGTGAGAGCATGGTCGAGCGATTGCCGACCGTGACGACACCGGCGACGGCGCCGACCTTGCCGTCGTGGAAGTGGGCAAGGAGGATGTCGAGCGCGTCGGGCGCGAGGCGCGTGTCGGCATCGATGCAAACCACGACCTCGACGTCGGTCTGCTCGATGGCGTAGTTGAGCGCGCTCGACTTACCGCCATTCCGCTTCGTGAGCAGGCGCACACGCGGATGGCGGCCAAAGGCTTCGTGGAGGACATCGTACGTGCGATCCGTCGATCCGTCGTCGATGACGACGATCTCGAAGTCCTTGTTCCGCGAGCGAAGCAGGGACTCGATGCTGTCGACGATGACGCGCTCCTCGTTGTGAGCGGGTACGATGACGGCAAAGCTCGGCAGCCGACGCGCGAGCGTGGACAGCGGCTTCTGGATGCGCGACTGCCGGTAGGCGACGAAGGCGATGATGAGCAGCCGCCCGATGCCGAGCACGATGCCGGTCACGAACAGGAACTTCAGGAAGCTATTGAAGGCGCGCATCAGCGTGAAGCCGATGCCGTTGACGTAGGGAACGACCGTGCTCGCATTGTCGAGCGTCGGCATCAGCTCGTTGCGCTGCAGGCCCAGCAGCTCGTGGATCGTGACGAAGCGATAGCCGTCCGCACGGAGCTGATCGATGATCTTCGGGAGTGCCGCGATCGTCTGCGAGCGGTCGCCGCCACCGTCGTGGAGAAGCACGACATTGCCGCTCCGCCGATGGGCGTACGAGACCGTGCGCCGAACGATCTCTTCGACGCCAGGGCGCCCCCAGTCGAGCGGGTCGATGCGCTGGCCGATGGTGATGTAGCCGAGTGCGGCCGAGGCGAGCAGCGTGCGCGCCTGCTCCGACGTCTCAGGCTCAATGTCGCGCACGAACGGCGGACGGAAGAGCGCGGTGCGGATGCCGAGCTTCGACTCGAGCACGCGCTGCGTTGCGTTGAGCTCGAGATCGAGCTGAGCGCTCGGAATCTCGCTGAGGTCCGGGTGCGTGAACGTGTGGTTGCCGATATCGTGCCCTTCGTCGTAGACGCGCTTGAGGACCTGGGGCTCCATGGCCGCGGCCGTACCCAGCACGAAGAAACTCGCCTTGACGTCCTTTTCCTTGAGGACGTCGAGGATGGCGGGCGTGTAGAGGCGCGACGGCCCATCGTCGAACGTGAGCGCGATCACCTTGTCCTGGTTGAGACCGAAGCGGGAAATCAGCATCGGCTTCGGGACCGACACGATCGTCTGGTTCGTGATGAGATTAGACTTGGGGAGGTGCGTGACCGAGCGCTTGCCGACGCTCGGCTGGTTGATGAACTTCAGGACCTCGCCCTTGCCCGTGTACGTGACCTCCTTGCCCGGATCGAGCGTCTCGAGCGCCGCGAGCGCGGCATCGTCCGGGGCGCGGCCGCGGGCGAACGTCGACCAGATCGTCGGGTCCTCCGTGCCGAGCCGCCACAGAGCCAGGCCGGCCGGCTCCATGGCGAGCGCGGCTGCAACCTGATTGTACATGGTGACGCCGTCGAGCATCCAGACGGTGTGCGTCGCGCCGGTGCTCTTCTCACCATAGGAGAATGTCGGGTTGAGCGCGTGCGGGTCGAACGTGAAGGTGGCGCCTGAGCGGTCCAGCACGTCCCACATCTCGCGGATCGACGCCATCCGGCCATTGCCCGGGCGGTCCCAGTCGATGGCGTAGGAGCCGATGGCGACGATCAGCTTGCTGCCGTGCGTGGTCGCGAAGTGCTTGTCGAGCATCGTCTCGAACCACACCTGCGAGGCGATCGGGCCCGGACGCTCATGGGGAGCGTGCTGGTCGTAGACGAGGAGGACGACGCGGTCGACGGCCTCGATGATCCGGTGGAAATGCGTCGGCTCCGCATAGGCTGGAACCACGGCGAAGAGCTGGCGGCGATCCGCAGCGAGGATGGACTTCAGCTCGCCCAGAAACGAGACGAGATGCTCCTGATCCTCTGCGGGGACCTCCTTGAAGTCCACGACGACGCCTTCGAAATCGCCCTTCGCGAGATAGTTCTTGAGATTGCGGACGAGGCGCGCGCGGGCCTCCGGAGACTTGAGCACGCGCGCGGTGGTTTCGCCATGCCAGGCGCCGTTGCGCGGGTCGTAGTTGTTGACGACCGGCATGACTTTCAGCTCGGGCGCGTTGATCGTGAGCCACGCATCGACGTTCTGCTGCTCGCGCTCGTCGTCGAGCTCGATGTCACCTTGGTCGCCGGAGAGGTGGAGCCACTCGGGCATGAGCCCGTCGAGCTGCTTCACCGCAGTCCTGAGTGAGAGGAAGCTGTTCTTGTCCCAGTTGACGTAGAAGGCGAAGCGATCCGTTCCCGACGTCGCCTTGTCGACGCGCGAGCGCGCGTGCGCGAGGTTGACTGCGGGGCCGCGCACCGGCGTGCGGTGTGCGACGGCGAGCACGGACAGGTACTCCCGCTCGAGATTGAGTTTCACCGACGGAAGCGCCGGCGTTGTCGCGACGCTGATGCTGAAGACCGTCACCAGCGCGCCGATGAAGGCGACCAGAAGGCCGACGAGGCCGTACACGACTGGTGAGCGGCGCCCTGAGGCGTCGAAGAAAACCTGCTTGCTCTTTTCGGACATGTTGACCGGTCTGACCCCAGACCGCCGTGAGCCCTGGGGCGCGGCGGTACGCATTGCTGTGCTGGGTCGGCCGGACGGACGGTTGTGCTGTCGTGCAGACCCGTCAGAACGGAACGCAAATTAGGGACCGGTTAGGATCGGTTCGGGGTGAGACAGGCGGCAATCAGAATTTAGGTTTAACGAAACGTAAATGCGCGAAATCGGCTGAGATCGGCTGAGAAAAGAGTGTGCGGCGACAAGCGTCGCCGCACTGCCGCCCGTGAGGCGGGGGAAGCTCAAGAGCGGCCAGGCCGTGTTGCACGCGGAAGCACAGCACGGCCTTACTTCGGATGCGTGGACTAGAGACGCATCTCGACGAGCGGTTTGCGATCGCCGAGGACGAAGGCGATGGACTCGAGCACGGTCGCATTGGTGTTGACGTCCATGATCCGCGGCGCGCGGCCCGAGGCCTCGTAGATGCCGGGATGGAAGCCAAAGCCGTTGCTCGGCGCCTTTGCCGAGATGAAGTTGCGCAGCTTCTGAGAGTAGGCGTCGCCGCGCTCGGCCAGCCAGAGGTAAGTCGCCTTGCTCGATGTCATCCGGTAGGTCTCGGCGAACTCCTTGGTGGCCCATTTGCGCTCGGTGACGACAGAGTCGACCGGCCACTGGGGACCTGCGTAGGCGTCCAGATTGTAGCCCTGGTAGGTAAACCACGGCTGCTTGTCGATCGGTGCTTCAGAAACGCTCGTGAGGCGTCCCGTTTCGGCATATCGCTCCTGCTGGGCGGCATAGAGCGCGTCCGCCAGAATGCGCGAGCGCGGCGAGTGTCCGAGCTCGATGGCCTCATTGGCATGGGGCTCGGTCGCGATCGGCCCGACCGCGGCGACATGATCGATGAAAGCCTGGCGGGCGCTCTCATCGCCTTCTTTCAGCTCGCGATCGAAGCCGGTATCGACCTCGATGCCCCAGAGCGCGTAGGACCTCGCGATATAGTGAATGTAATTGAAGCACCGCGCCTCATATCGGGATGACGACTTGATATCGTACGGCTGGCCCTTGTTGACGGTGGCAGCGATATTCCAGCGTGCAACCTGCTCCTTCGCCCCGTAGGCGCTGTTCGTTGCCTTGTCGAGGATATGCAGGGCCAAAAGCAGGCGCCCCGTATCGGTCGTGTCGTAGCCGCCCTCGGCGGCGGAGCCGCCGACGATCTGCGTGCGATAGTTGGGCAGTGAGAGCTGGCTCCAGCGGAACGTGGAGTTCTTGAGGAAGGCCATGACCGTCCGCATCCGCTGATCGAACTCTTTCTCTTCGATGAGGCCGATCGAGCGCGCGGAGATATAGGCGAGGATGAGGGAGCCTGCATCCCACATGGTCAGGATATTGTAGCGGCCAAGGCTGCTCCCCTCGGGCCACACGGCCGCCGGCACGAGTCCGATGGGGGCGCCCGGCGTCTTCATGGTGAAGAACTGCCAGGCAATTTCCGCATCCTTCTTGAGCGAAGGGACCAAGGGGGCGTCCACCTGATTTACTGCGAACGCAGAGTTAAAGTAGCCTTGGGCGGAAAGTGTTCCAGCGAAGCACAAACCGGCCCGGATCGCATCGCGGCGTGACATACGCATAGCTGAACTGTCCCAATCGTGAACGCCTGGGGCATGTGGCGTTCAGGTTTCTATTCCGATGCGAAGGGACAGTGCAGAGAGCGTGCCGCCGCGACGATCGATGGGGCTCCCAGGCGGAGGAGGAGACCATGAGCCAATACAAGCCACGGCCGTTCACACTGAGTGTCCCAGAAGGTGACATCTCGGACCTGAAGGAACGGCTCGCACGCACGCGCTGGCCGGACGAGCCGCCGCTCGCGCCATGGTCGACCGGCGCGAGCCTCGCCTATGTCAAAGGGCTCGCCGACTACTGGCGGACCGAGTTCGACTGGCGCGCCTGGGAAGCGAAGCTCAATGGCTTTCGCCAGTTCACGGTGCCGATCGGGGGCATAGACCTGCACTTCATTCATGAGCCCGGTCGCGGGCCCAATCCCATTCCGCTGCTGATCTCGCACGGCTGGCCCGGATCGGTGTTCGAGTTCCACGACCTGATCCACCGCCTGACGGACCGCTTCACGGTCATCGCGCCATCGCTTCCGGGTTACACGCTCTCCTTCAAGCCGGGCCAGGAGCGCTTCGGCGCCGAGGAGATCGCCGACCTCTACGCTGAGCTCATGACCGGCGTGCTCGGCTACGAGAAGTTCGCCTATCAGGGTGGTGACTGGGGTGCCTTCGTCGGTTCGATCCTCGGCTATCGGTATCCGGAACGGCTGATCGGCCTCCATCTGAATTTCCTGGCCGTGCGCCGCGATCCATCGCTCGTCGCCAACCCGACGCCGGAGGAGAAGACGTTCCTCAATGAGCTCAACGAGTTTCTGAAGGAGGAGACCGGCTACCAGTGGATCCAGGGAACGCGGCCGCAGACGCTCGCCTTCGGCCTGACGGATTCGCCGTCCGGCCTCGCCGCGTGGATCGCCGAGAAGTTCCATCGCTGGACCGACAACAACGGCGTACCCGAGGATGCCATCAGTCGGGACGCCATGCTGGCGAACATCTCACTCTATTGGTTCACGGGCGCGATCGGCTCGTCCTTCTGGCCTTACTACTCCCGCTTGCACCGGCCGTGGTTCCTGCCGCTCGGCGAGACCATCAAGGTGCCGACCGGCTACGCGGCCTTTCCGCGGGAGATCCTGCGGCCGCCGCAGTCGCTGGCCGCCAAGACGTATGCCGATATCCGCCGCTGGACGGTGGTGCCGAAGGGCGGCCACTTCGCCGCGCTCGAGCAGCCGGAAGCGCTGGCGGACGAGATCCATGCCTTCTTCAGCGAGGTTGCAGAGTAGCGCTTGATGCGCGCGCTCCGATTGCGTTCCCATGCTGCGCGGGGCATCGAGCGTGGTGCCCGCCATGTCACACGCCGGACTGTGCACAGGTTACCCACCGCCGAGTTCGCGCCCTCAGATTGACCCCCCTTTGGGCGCTGGCTAGAGGGGGGAATGTGGCTTTTTTGTGCGTGCGTTGATCAGATGGGGGCGTTCGTGAGCTCGAGGAAAGCAATCTTCTCTGCGGCACTGACCGGCGGCCTGGTCGCCATTGCCGTGACGGCGATGACAGGCTGTGCATCGGCGCAGTCGCGTTGGCAGGCTGAGGCACATGGGGACACCGTTGCGGCACAGGCCCGTCAGCATCGTCGGGTGGTCCGCCAGCAGGAGCGGGCGGCGGAGCTGAGGCGTGAGAGGCGCGAGGAGCGGTACATTCGGCGCGCCCGCATCATCCGCACGGCGCCGGTCGTAGACGCGGCGGACAAGTGCCGTCCGCAGCTCGCCGTCGTCGGTGACCAGTACGCAAGCGAGAGCGGCGCGCAGGGCGAGGCCGACAAGGCCTGGATGCAGACCGCACGCTGGCAGTGGGGTGAGCGCTACATGGCTCGCGAGCACGCGCACGATGCCACCTACGAGTGCGGCCGTTCGTCGGTCGGCTCCGTCGTCGGGCAGGTATTCTACCGCTGCCGTCTGACGGCGCGGCCCTGCCGCCCGGAAGCCTCTCCGGGCAAGTGATCTAACACCGCGCATCCAGCCTTGGATGCGCAGGTTGTCTATCGAGCAGGCGGCGAACGCACTTCGCCGCCTGTTGTCGTTCATGCAGCGACAAGCCCTCATGATGCCCTGATCGTCGCCTCAGTCTTCGCGCGGCTGAGAAACGGCGCTTCAGGATACCGGGCATGAATGACGAGGCATGGCGCGCCGAAGCGGCCAGCACGACCGCCACTGCAGACATACGCCGCCGGGACATCTGGCTTGCAGCGCTGAAGCGCCACTCGGAGCGCTGGCTTCTGCCCTTGCCGCTCGGCCGCGTGTGGCATGAGCTCCTGCTGTTCGGCGTCCTGCAGGCCTGGGCCTGCCTCTTCGCCGGCATTCTGCTCCTCGCGATCGTCACGACGAAATTTGCCTGGCCGCTCGGGGCGCCCATTGCGCGCTACGATTTCCTGTTTCTCGTCGCGCTCTCGACCCAGGGCGCGTTGCTCGCGCTCAAGATGGAGCGCATCGAGGAAGCCAAGGTCATTCTCATCTTCCATGTCGTCGCGACGATCATGGAGCTTTTCAAGACGGCCAAGGGATCATGGATCTATCCGGAGGCGAACCTCATACGCATCGCCGGCGTGCCGCTCTTCTCGGGCTTCATGTACTCCGCCGTCGGGAGCTACATCGCGCGCTGCTGGCGCCTGTTCGACTTCCGCTTCTCGCACTACCCGCCGATCTGGACGACTTGGCTTCTCGCTGCCCTCATCTACGTGAACTTCTTCACGCACCACTACGTCGTTGATCTGCGCTACGGCCTCTTTGCCTTCGCCGCGCTGATCTACGGCCGTACGGTCATTCACTTCACGATCGACGAAGTCCCGCGCCGGATGCCGCTGCTGCTCGGCTTCTTCCTCGTGTCGCTCTTCATCTGGTTTGCCGAGAACATCAGCTCGTTCTCCGCCGTCTGGCTCTACCCGCATCAGCTCAAGGCGTGGTCGCCGGTGAGCCTCGGCAAGCTCGGCGCGTGGTTCCTTCTGATGATCATCAGCTTCGTGCTCGTCGCCTCCGTTCATGCCCCGAAGCCGCTCAATTCCGGCAATGCCCGCGGCTGAACGGCGTTGGAGTGCAAGAAAAGGCAAGGGCGAGCTGATGATCGGGCCCGGAGCTCACGTGCCGTCGAGGATTTCCGCCGTAATTCGTGCCATGTATGCGAGAAGCAAGGAAATTGGAGACTTCTCGCATGGACGGCGAACGGACCGGCGCGGATCGCGTGCACGGATCGTCGCGGTTCCGTTGGGCATATCGCCCGGCGTGCCACGCTTTTGCCCTCTTCCGGCGGCCACCATGGCGCCGCTCGTCACAGGTATTAACGGGACGGCGAGACACGGGGGAGGCGCCAACCACGGGTCAGGCGCCCTGGCGCCGCGGTGAGACGTCGAAGACGCAATCCCGCGGCGCCATTGTTCGTCGTAGTGCGTTCGGTGCGCTGACAGCCGCCCTGCTGATCTTCACTCCACTTCTCGCACTTGAGCTGGCGGCGCGCTGGACAGTACCACCGAGCCTCGAGCGCGCGGGGCACACCTCCACCATTGTTCTCGATCGCCGCGATCGTCTGCTGCGTGCTTTCACGACGCCGGACGGCATCTGGCGACTGCCTGTTGCGGTCGGCGATGTCGACAGGCGCTATCTCGATATGCTCCTCGCTTTCGAGGATCGGCGCTTCCGGTCTCACGGCGGCGTCGACGCCCTGGCGACGCTTCGGGCTGGCTGGCAGTTCCTGAGCCACGGGCGGATCGTCTCGGGATCATCCACGCTCACCATGCAGACGGCGCGCCTGCTGAGTGGCGAGCATCCGCGCACGCTCGCTGGCAAGCTCGAGCAGATGGTGCGCGCGCGCCAGCTCGAGCTGAAGCTGACAAAGGACGAGATCCTCGATCTCTATCTGCTGCTCGCGCCCTTCGGTGGCAACATCGAGGGCGTTCGTGCGGCCTCGCTCGCCTACTTCGGCAAAGAGCCGCGGCGGCTCTCACCCGGTGAGGCTGCGCTGCTGGTCGCGCTCCCGCAGAGCCCTGCCATGCGCCGGCCCGATCGCAATCCCGAGAACGCACGACGGGCCCGCGATCGCGTGCTCGCGCGTGCGATGGAGGCCGGCGTGATCAAGGAGGACGAGGCGCGCGCCGCGCTTGTCGAGGCCGTGCCGACGGCGCGGCGTGCCTTCGGTATGCTCGCGCCCCATCTCGCAGAGAGCGAGGTTGCCCGCCTGCCGGACAAGCGTGTGCATCGTCTGACGCTCGACCGCGACGCGCAGACAGCGCTGGAACAGCTCGCGCGCGAGCACACCGAGGCCCTGGGCTCGCGGCTTTCGAGCGCGGTGCTCGCCCTTGACCACACGACCGGCGACATCCTCGCCTATGTGGGTTCGGCGGATTACTTCGACGCGGGCCGGCTCGGTGCGAATGACATGGTGCAGGCCGTGCGCTCACCCGGCTCGACGTTGAAGCCGATCATCTATGGCCTTGCCTTCGAAGGTGGCCGCGCGCATCCCGAGACGCTGATCGAGGATCGGCCAACGCGCTTCGGTACGTACAATCCGAAGAACTTCGACCAGGGCTTCCGCGGGACAGTCTCGATCCGCGAGGCGCTCGGCCTCTCGCTGAACATTCCGGCCGTGCAGGTGCTGTCCGAGATCGGTCCGGCGCGTCTCAATGGGCGCCTGCGTCGCGCGGGCCTCAAGACGGAGCTTCCTGCGGGGGCGCAGCCGACGCTCGCCATAGCGCTTGGCGGCATCGGGCTCAGGCTGCAGGACCTCGCCACGCTCTATGCAGGTCTCGCCAGCGGCGGGCGTGCGATGGAGCTCAACTATGTGCGCGGCGAGCGGCGTACGCTTGCGAAGGCGCCCCCGCGGCTCCTGTCGCCGGTTGCGGCTTGGTACGTGACCGACATCCTCAAGGATGCGCCGCCGCCGGCCAATGCGCGCGGGGGCCGGATCGCCTACAAGACCGGGACGTCGTACGGCTATCGTGATGCCTGGGCCGTCGGCTATGACGGCAAGCACGTCATTGCCGTGTGGATCGGCCGCGCCGACGGCACGGCGACACCGGGCCTGAGTGGGCACACGGCAGCGGCGCCGCTGCTGTTCGATGCCTTCGCGCGCATCGCCGAGAAGACGACGCCCTTGCCCGCGGCGCCGCCGGGCGCGATCCGCGCGACGAGCGGTACGTTGCCGCCGCCGCTCCGGCGCTTTGGCAATGAGGCGCAGCCCCAGGAAGTCGCGACGTTCGTCGAGCCGCTCGTGCGCATTGCCTTTCCGCCCGATCGCGCGGAGCTGGAGCATGACGACGGCGATGACGCCGCGGTGATGCTCAAGGCCGAGGGCGGCGCGCTGCCGTTGACGTGGCTCGCCGATGGCGCGCCGATCTCGTCCGATCCGCAGCGACGTGAGGTCGAATGGCGCCCGGATGGTCGCGGCTTCATGCGCATCACCGTGATCGATGCCAAGGGCAAGAGCGACCGCGTGGATATCCGGCTGAAGTAGCCGCGTGTCTTACGCGGGCGGCACCTTGCCGGAGCGCGGGGCGATCGGCACTTGCTTGTCGAGGCCCGTCAGTTCCTCGAAGGCCGTGCCGGCTGCGAGCAAGGCGGCCTCCCCGCGCGGCGGCGCGACGATCTGCAACCCGACCGGCCGGCCGTACTGATCGAAGCCGCAGGGCACGGCCAGCGACGGCACGCCCATGAGCGTCGGGATCGCTGTGATCAGCGAGCCGCCGAGATAGTGCTCGACGACTTTGCCATCGATCTTCTCCGGCATGCGCCGCGTGACATCGAAGGCCGGTGTCGAGGCACCCGGCGTGATCAGCAGATCGTAGGTCTCGAAGAAGGCGGCCACGCGCCGGTAGAAGGCCGCGCGCTCACGCTCTGCCCAGCCGATCCGCGAGGGCGTCGCCTCGAGGCCGAGCTTGGTGTTCCAGATGATGTCCTGCTTGAACTTGTCGGGGTACTGGGCGATCTGCAGCTCGCGGTCCACGACGTACGACTGCGCGCGCAAGACCATGAAGGCATCGGCGATTTGGCCGACATCGGGTGCCGCCTCCTCGACCGTGGCGCCGAGCTCCTTGAAGCGCTGAGCGGCCTTGGCGCAGATCTCCCGCGTCTCGCTGTCCATGGGCGCCACGCCGCCGAAGTCGGCCGACCATGCAACGCGCCGCGGCAGCCTGCGCGCGGCTACGGCCTCGCTGAAGGACTGCGCGGGCGCATCGAAGGTCAGCGGGTCGCGCGGGCAGAAGCCGGCCATGCTGTCGAGGAAGAGGGCGACGTCGGGCACATTGCGCGCCATGGGGCCCTGCACGGAGAGCGGCGCGTAGAGATTGTTGGACGTGCCGCGCGTCACGCGTCCGGGGGAAGGTCTCAAGCCGACGACGCTGCAGTAGGTCGCCGGTCGCCTGAGGCTCCCTGCGTGGTCGCTGCCGTGCGCGAGCCAGGCTTCGCCAGCCGCCAGCGAGGCGGCGCCGCCGCCCGTCGAGCCGCCGCAGGTGAGCGAGGTGTTCCACGGATTGGTCGTGCGCCCGAAGACCTCGTTGAAGGTCGAGCCGCCCGAGCCGAACTCCGGCGTGTTCGACTTGGCAATGACGATGCCGCCCTTGCGCTCGATTCGCTCGACGAGCGGGTGCGAGGCCGTCGGCACATGGTCCTTGAAGATCGGCGAGCCGTAGGTCGTGCGCACGCCCGCGACGTCCGTCAGGTCCTTGATGGTGACCGGCAGGCCGGCAAGCCAGCCCGCTTCGCCTTCGGCCTCGCGCCGCTCGCCGCGCATGAGGGCGCGGGCATGATCGCGCGCGCGGTCGAGACAGAGGGTCGGCAGGGCATTGAGTGCGCCCTCGCAGGCCGCGATGCGCTTCTCGGCGGCATCGATGAGATCGAGCGGGGTGATCTCCTTCTTGCCGAGGCGGCGCACGGCCTCGCGTGCGGTCATGCGAATGAGCTCATCGGTCATTGGGTTTCCTTCCCCTGCAAGTCAGTGGCGGCGGCGTGCGGCGCCGATCTCGTCCAGCGGTCCGAGCGCGCGCTCCAGCATGGGCACGACCTCTCCGGCGAAGCGCTCGATGGACTTCAGCGCCATGGAGAACGGCGAGGCGCCGGCCTGGAACTGGAGGAGCATGTGCACGGGCTCGGCCGCGCGGATCAGCGCTGCCATGCGCTCGGCGACCGAGGCGGCATCGCCGACCAGCAGCGAGTTCGCGAGCACGTCGAGCGGCGGCTCGCCCTGGTAGGGCTTCTCGATGAGCATGGCGCCGTCGATCAGCTCCTCGCGGCGGCGCAGGCTCTGCGAGAGGCGGATCTGATGGCGGACGTTGTCGACGAACTCAGCGGCCTCGGCCTTGCTGTCCGTTATGCAGACGTGGCGCAAGGGCGCGATGGCCGGGCGCTTCGGGTCGAGGCCCTGCTCGGCATAGATCTCGCCGATGCGGACTTTCACCTCTGTGAGCTGCGCAACCGAGGCATGGCGCGGCGTGAGCATGATCGGCCAGCCCTTGCGCGCGGCGAGGCCCTGAAGCGTGCGGTTGTCACCCGCAATCCAGATGTCGGGGAGCTTGCCGACCGGGCGCGGGGCGATGTGGGTCTCCGGGAGCTCCCAGTAGCGGCCCTTGTGAGTGAATGTCTCGCCCGAGAACGCCTTCTCGAGGATGTCGACGAATTCGACGAGCTTCGGGGCCGAATCGGTGAGGTCCTCACCGAAGCGCTCGAACTCATAGGGCTGGTAGCCGCTGCCGATGCCGAGGACGAGACGGCCATGGGTGAGCTGGTCGACCATCCCGATCTCGGAAACCAGCCGGACAGGATCATAGAGCGGGACGACGACCACCCCTGTCGCAAGCCTGATTCGGGAGGTTTCGCCGGCGAGCCGGGCCACCATCATGAGCGGCGAGGGGCATGTGCAATAATTCGAGAAATGGTGCTCGGCGAACCAGGCGATATCAAAACCTGCGGCTTCGGCCGCTTTCACCTGGGCAATTGCGCCATCATAAAGTGCGGCCGCGGCCGTTCCCGGCGTGCGATAGCCCATGAGATTGAAGATGCCGAAATTCATGGGTGCGCCTCCCCGCCTTATCGCCTGCAGGTTGATCCCGCATCAGCGGCCTGGCAATTGCCGAGCTTCCGGCAGTTTGTCCGAGGTGGGGAGGCAATGGAACCCCGCAGGCATCGAGTCGCGCCGCACTCACGGGGGGACATACATGCTTATTCGGCGTATCGGAGCCTGGAAATGGCCCCGAAAGTAAATCGACCGGCGCCGCGATCGAGACGGCACCGGTCGACTGGGACATAAGAAACGCGGCGAGCGACTACGGGAAATCGCTCTAGGCGCGCTTGCGGGCAGCCGGCTTACGGGCAGCCGTCTTCTTGGCGGGGGCGCGGCGGGTCTTCGCCGCAGCGGTCTTGCGGCGGGCCGGGCCAGCCTTCACAGCGGTCTTCTTCACAGCGCGCTTCGCGGGGGCCTTCTTCGCAGTCTTCTTCACGGCAACCTTCTTCGGAGCCGCCTTCTTCGTGGTCTTCTTTGCAACCTTAGCCATGTTGATATCTCCTATCTCTTCCCGGTAGCAAGTCACTCGCCTGTCAAGACGAATCGTGTCCACTTGCAAGGATGAATTTGGAGATTCGGTGGTTAATGGGAAGTTAATGAAATCAAATCTCGATACTCGGCCGAGATAATCCGAATAAATTTTCAATCTGCTTTCTCTAACGCAAAAATGAAAGTAATGCAATAAAACCGGCCATATTCACACGATCGCGGATGCATCTGGACGGCCTCGAAAATTTCGCGCAAGGATGAGCGAGAAGAAGCGCGCGAAAGCGCTGTCGAGGGCTAAGAAGTGGTCGAAATCGAGCATGTTGCGCGAATCATGCGCGAAGTTGCGGCGGAAGAAATCATGCCGCGCTGGCGCAATCTTGCAGGTGGAGATGTCGTCGAGAAGACCGGTCCGAGCGACGTCGTCACGGTCGCGGACCGCGCTGCCGAGGTGCAGCTCGCGCGTCGTCTTGCGGAGATCATCGCCGGCTCGCGCGTCATCGGCGAGGAAGGCGTTCACGCCGATCCGTCCGTCACGAAGCACTTCGCGAGCGGCGATCCAGTATGGGTGATCGATCCGATCGATGGCACGAGCGCCTTCGCCAAGGGTGAGACCGCATTCGCGGTGATGGTCGCGCTCGTGCGCGGCGAGGAGCTCGTTGCAGGATGGATCCTTGCGCCCGTAAGTGGCGAGCTGCACATGGGTGAGCGCGGAAGTGGTGCCTGGCGCGTCCGCCATGGTGGGGTCGAGCGACTTCCTCGGCCTGAGGTTCCCACACTCAGCAAGGAGCTGATCGGTCTCCTCGGCCGCCGCCACATGAGCGACGCGCGTCGCGCGGAGATCAAGTCGCGCGGCGAAGCTTTCGCGGCTCTTCAGAATGTCTCCTGCGCCGGCCTCGACTATCCGCGGCTGCTATCGGGGAGCGCCCACTTCGCGATCTACAACAAATCCGAGCCCTGGGATCATCTGCCGGGTCTCGCACTCGCGAGCGAGCTCGGCTTCGTTTTCTCGAAGCACGACGGCAGCCCCTATCGTCCGGGTGACAATGCAGGCGGTCTCGTCATCGCGCCGAGCGAGGATGCCGCCGCGGATATCCGTCGGCTGCTGCTCACCTGAGAGCGGTCAGCTCCCCGGCAGGACGAGGATCTTCGGCGACTTCGGCAGCGTCGCCCGCGAGACGACGACGGTCGGCACCTCGCTCATCTCGACCTCGAAGTGAGGGCGCGCCTCGTGCAGGAAGCGCTCCAGGGTGTAGGACGAGAAGTAGTGCATGGGGATCATGAGCGGCGCCCTGAGCGCCTTCAGGACCTCCATCATGCCCTGCACGTCGAGCGTGAAGCTGCCGTCGACCGGCACCAGAACCACGTCGAGCTGGCCGATCTGGGCGAGCTGCTGGGTGGTCAGCGTGTGGTGCAGGTGGCCCAGATGCCCGATGCAGAGGTTGCCTGTCTCGAAGATGAAGATCGAGTTGCCCCAGACGTCCGTGCCGCCCGAGTAGCTGCGGATGTTCGTCGGGACATTGCGGACCCGCACATCCTCCAGCGTGATGTCGTGCTGGGCGTGGCCACCCTCGGGGTTCCAGCCGCGCAGGACATATCGGATCGAGGGATCGGGGTGGTTGGTGTAGTGGGTCGAGTGGGCCCGGTTCATGGTGACGATCTCGGGGATCACGGACGGGCGCACGTAGTCGTTGTAGTCCGTCGCAATGCGAACGCCGCGCTGCGTCTCGAGCAGGAACGTCGAGTGCCCGACGTAGCTGATCCGCGTCTCGCCGATTTTGAGCTGAGCCTTCTGCACGAGCGAGGGGATCGTGATGCCGCCGGGGCCGCGGCGGGGCGGTGCTTCGGCGAGCGCGAGACAGAGGTCGGGGGCGATCTTCCCCTGCGAAGGGGTCTGGGCTCTGGTTGGAGGGGCGCCGAGGATCAGCAGGACTGCCGGCACGAGGAACATGGCGGCAGCGACGAGCAACTTCCTCACGCGCATTGAGACCTCCAAGTCTGTTACGCCGTCATGCGGCAGCCCCACTCGCCCTCAATGCCGCGATCTCATTCTCGCTAAGGCCCGCCTCCCGCAGGATCACATCTGTGTGTTGACCGAGCGCGGGGCCAGGGCCCGGCCGGCGGGGAGCAGCATGGCCGATCTGGAAGGGCGCTGCCAGCGTCAGCGGCATGTCGGGCGCGTCGCTTGCCACGACCGCACGCGCGGCGACGGCCTGGGCGTCCTCGGGAATGTCCTGCAGGCGGTTGATGCGCGAATGCGGGATGGCTCGCGCCTTGAGCAGCCGGTTCCAGTGCGCGAAGGGCCGTTTCCGAATGGCGCTATCGAAGATCTCCGTCAGCGCGGCAGCATTGGCGTGGCGCGCCTTCCTCTCGGCGAACCGAGGGTCGTCGACGAGTTCGGGCCGCTCTATCATCTCCAGGATCGCCGGCCAGTCGCGGGTCTCGTTCGTCACGTTGATCTGGAGCCAGCGATCGTCCGCGGTCAGGTAGATATTGGCGAGGGCCGAGCGCGGCCGCTCGCGCGGCGGGCGGTTCGGCAGATACGATCCGACCAGCGCGGCCTGGGCATAGACGCCGTTCGACCAGAGTCCGTTGGCGAGCAGGTTGCTCGCGACCCACGTACCGTTGCCCGTGCGCCCACGGTCGATGAGGGCCAGAAGAATGGCCGAGAGCAGCGCCATGGCCGAGGGGCGGTCACCCTGCGCAGGAAGGGCAAAGCCCGGCGGCTGTCCCTCGAAGTGGATGGCATCGAGGAGGCCGGAGCGCGCGAAGTAGGCGTTGCTGTCGTAGCCCGGCTGATCCTTATCCGCGCCCTCCTCGCCGTAGCCGGAGAAGGAGGCGTAGATCAGCCGTGGATTGCGCGCGGCAACTTCCTCGTAGCTGAGACGCAGGCGTGCCCGCACGGGAAAGGGGTAGTTGGTGATCAGGATGTCGGCCGTGTCGATCAGGCGGTCGAGGGCGGCGCGCCCGTCCGGGTGCTTGAGGTCGAGGGCGATCGAGCGCTTGTTTCTGGCGTCGAGGTGCCAGGGGTAGTTCACCTCGGACTTGGGGAAGCTCGTGAGATTGGTGTTGCCGCGATGCGGATCGCCTTCGCCGGGTGGCTCGACCTTGATGACGTCGGCACCGTAGTCGCCGAGCACGACGGCCGCTGCGGGTGCGGCGATGAACGAGCTCACGTCGAGCACGCGCAATCCCTCCAGAGGGAGCGAGTTCGCCATTGGGAGCCTTCTTCTTGAGCGTTTGCCTCTGGGAGCGAGCTTAGCTGCGCTACCCAATGCTGCCTAGTGTGGGCTAGGCTGAAGCCAAGAGCCTGCAATCGGGAGGAAGACAAAATGAGCGCGAACGCTTCGGGTGGCGATTGGCTCGGCCTTGGTGGCCGCATCGCTGTAGTGACGGGTGGCGCGAGCGGCATCGGTCGGGCGACCGCCAACAGCCTATCGAGCGTCGGGGCGGCCGTCGCGCTCCTCGATATCAATCTCGAAGGCGCCAAGGCGGCGGCCCAGACGATCGCCGAGACAGGCGGCAAGGCGATCGCCGTCGCCTGCGATACGACCAGCGAGGCGAGCATCGCTGCCGCGCGCAAGGAGGTCGAGGCCGCGCTCGGCGGCGCCGACATCCTCGTGAACAACGCCGGCATCCTGCGCCCCGGCGGTCTCGACAAGCTCTCGCTCGCCGACTGGAACAAGATCCTCGCCGTGAACCTGACGGGCTACCTCCTCGCGGCGCAAGCGTTCGGCGAGGGCATGCGCCAGCGCCAGCGCGGCGCGATTGTACACATTGCCTCGATCGCCGCGACCGAGCCGCAGCCGTTCTCGGGCGCCTACAGCACGGCCAAGGCCGGCGTTCACATGCTCTCGCGCCAGCTCGCCTACGAGTGGGGGCCGGAAGGCGTGCGCTCGAATGTCGTGAGCCCGGGCTTCGTCCGCACGGCGCTGAGCGAGAGCTACTACCAGGTGCCGGGCGTGCTCGAGGCGCGCTCGAAGCTGGTCCCCATCGGCCGGGTCGCGACGCCCGACGATCTCGCGCAGGTCATCACGTTCCTCGTCTCGGACCGGGCTGGCTACGTGAGCGGCACGGAAGTGCTGGTCGATGGCGGCGCCAACACGATCCTCATGGGCCAGGTGCCGCGTCCCGGCTACGAGCGGGGGAACTGAGCGTGCGCTGTCCCTTCTCCCCGTTCTTACGGGGAGAAGGTTAGGATGAGGGGCGGCGGCAAACGCTGACGTTTGCAATGTGGCCGCCCCTCACCCCGACCCTCTCCCCATTGAAGACATTGGGAGAGGGGGAAGCAGGCTAACGCGCCTTCTGTGCCCGCCGTCCGACGGCCCCCTCGATCAGGGCAACGAGGCGGCTCTCGTCGCGCGCTTCGAGCTTGAGGCGGATCGGTAGCGCCCGTGCTCGCGCGTGGAGCTCGGCGACCGGACCTTCGCCACCGGCGAGACGGGCGCGGTCCTTCTCGGTGGTGACGATCGTGGCATCGTGGCTGCGGGCAAGGTCCAGCAGTTGAGTCGCGTCGGCGGCCGTGAAGTCATGGTGATCGGGAAAGGCGACCTTCGCGATGAGGTCGGCGCCGAGGGCGGCGAGGGTCGCGAAGAATCGCTCCGGCACGCCGATGCCCGCGAATGCGATGACGGGCGCCGATGACAGCCACTCGGTCGCGCCACCAGGGACGATACGGGCGTCGAGCACGGGGCCTTCGAAGTCGCGGCGCAGCAGGTCCGCGAAATCCCCTCGAGCCGCGCTGTCCTCGGAGCCGCGGTTGACGACCACGGCATCGACCAGGTCGAGCTGGAAGCCGAGGGGCGCCCGGAGCGGGCCGGCCGGGATGACGCGGCCATTGCCGACGCCGCGCGCGCCGTCGACGACCGCGAGCGTGAGATCCTTTACGAGGCCTGGGTTCTGCAGCCCGTCGTCCATGATGATGACGTCCACGGCGGCCGCGCCTGTCGCGATGGCACGCGCGCCCGCTGCCCGGTCGCGGCAGATCAGCGTCGGCCGGGCTGCGGCCAAAAGCAGCGGTTCGTCACCGACGTCGCGCGCCCGGTCGCGTTCGGGATCCACCCAGTGCGGTCCGGCGAGGCGTCCGCCATAGCCGCGCGAAAGGAAGGCGCAGGTGAGGCCCATGCCGGCAACGAGACCGGCGACCTCCAGCGCGAGCGGTGTTTTCCCCGTACCGCCTGCCGTGAAATTGCCGACGCAGATGATGGGAGCCGCCGCGCGATACGACTTGGCGCGCGCGAATCGCCGGCACACGAGCGAGCCCCAGAGCGCGCCGACCGGCTCGAGCAGCCGACTCACCGGACCGGGCGCGGGGGCATACCACCACCTGGGCTCGCGCATCGTCACCGGCCTGAGTCCTCGCGTTCTCGATTGTCACGCTCGTCGCGGAACCATTTGGGCCAGGACCGCTTGTAGCAAGTTGGTGACAGTTTCACAGTCCGTACAAAATGGGATTTGACATGCGCTACGCCAGCTCTACAAGCTCCGCGCATCGGGACCAAGTCGGTTCCGGGTTCGGGGGGCATGGACGAGGCGCCGCAGAGATGCGGACCTGCTCCAGACCTCTCGGGCGGTTGTCGTCCTCCAAGAACGCGCGTCCATCATGATCCGCAAGACAGCGCGGGGTGGTGACTGGAGACTACCTGCGCATGTCCGTCAGGACACAATGCTCGCACTGCGGGGCCAAGTGGACCTTGCCCTCGATCACCTCACTTTTCTCTCGAAAATGCTGAATAGCTGGAGACAAGTATCATGATGCTCGTCGCTACGTCCGTGCGTGCCAGCGCGATCGAAGGCGTTGGCGTATTTGCAGTGGACTTCATCCCGGCGGGGACGCCGATCTGGGCGCTCGACGAGCGCTTCGACAAGGTCTTCACCGAGGAAGAGGTCGCAAGCTTCCCGAAGAACGTGCAGGACTACTTCACGCGCTACGGATACCCGCACATGGAGCGGGAGGGCTTCGTCGTGCTCGAGCTCGACAACGGCCGCTTCATGAACCACAGCATGACGCCGAACACCGACTTCACACGGCCGGACGTCGGCTACGCCATTGCGGACATCCATCCGGGCGATGAACTCATCTGCAATTACTTCGAGTTCGATCGCACGTTCCAGGGCTTCGAGGCGCCCGCGATCGCCGTTGAGCCGGCCTATGCCGTCCAGAAGCCGAACGGCGTCGGCAGCGGGATCAGCGCAAGCCTCTAGGTTATCGTATCGCGCATTGCTCAGGGCACGCTGAGGCCCTGAGCAATTCTGCCCACAGCCCCCGAAGGGAACGGCCGGTTGCCGGCCGTCTCATGGGCATTTCTCGCTACAGGCCGCGGATTGCTGCCGCCGGGAGCATCCCACGGGCGGGTCACGACCTGTTCAATTGGCGCTGGGCGCCGAAATGCCGTAAAGCTTCGGCCCAATAAACGTAGTCGGGTGCGCCGGTCGTGCGGTCGGAGCGCCGGCGAGAAGTCCTTGTCTTGAAGGAGATCGACGTGTCGGCGAACCCATTTGCCTTCCTTGCGCGTGGCCTCAACCGCCGGGCATTTCTGCTCGGTGCGGCAAGCGTGGCCGCGCTCACGACCGCCGTGGGCATGACGCCGGCCTTGGCGCAGCGGCGCGGCGACCGCGGCCTTGACGAGGTATCGGTCGAGGCGCTCATGAAGCCCGGCGCGCTGCCGGACATCGTCGTCGGCAAGGCCGATGCGCCGGTCACGATCGTCGAGTACGCCTCCATGACCTGTGGCCATTGCGCCAATTTCCACAACAATGTCTTCCCGGCGCTCAAGGAGAAGTACATCGACACCGGCAAGGTGCGCCTTGTCATGCGCGAGTTCCCGCTCGACAATCTGGCGGCCGCGGCGGCCATGCTGGCGCGGTGCGCGGGCGGCGATGCGACCGTCGCCATGATCAGCGCGCTCTTCAAGACCCAGGACAAGTGGGCCTTCGTCCGAGGCAACCCGGTGCCGGAGCTCTTCAAGATCGCGCAGCAGGCAGGGTTCAGCCAGGAGCGCTTCGACACCTGCCTCAAGGACAACGCGACCCTCGACCAGATGATCTCCGCCCGCCAGCGCGCGAGCGACGAGTTCGGGGTCAACGCCACACCGACGTTCTTCATCAACGGCAAGCGGCTGCGCGGCCGGTCCGATACGATCGAGGCGTTCGATCAGGCGCTCGCACCCTTCCTCGGCGGTTGACGGCTCCGTGCGCGCCCATCTGCCCACCGGCATGTTCTTGCGCAATCGGGGGCGGCGTGCTGCGGCACTCGCCCTGATTTCGGTTGCGTTTGGGCTCGCCGCTTGCTCGGGCGATGCCATGAACGCGCTCGATCCGGGGCGCGCCTCCAACCTGACTGTAGAGACGGCGGCGGTCGGCGCATCCGCGCGTGCGCCGGAGCCGGCCTTCGATCCGTTCTCCGACAGCTTGGCGACCTCGGTGCCGATGCGTCAGGTCATCGAGAACCCGACGCTCGCCGAGGTCGTGCGGCCGGGACCGCTCCCTGAGTTCTCAATGGGGAATGCGGACGCGCCGGTCACCATCATCAAGTACGCCTCACTGACGTGCCCCTTCTGCCGCCGCTTCCAGGCGGAGGTTTTCCCGGTCCTGAAGCGGGACTACATCGACCGCGGCAAGGTCCGCTTCATCATCCGCGAGTTCCCCATCGGCAAGACCAGCGGCATGGCGACGATCGCGCTGCGCTGTGCGCCGATGGACCGCTACCTGGAGCTGTACGGGCGCTACCTTTCCTCGCAGGCGCAGTGGGTCTCGCAGGAAGTCCGCATCGAGCCGATCCTGAAGGTCGCTCAAGGTGTTGGATTGACGGCCTCCGAGTTTGACAAATGCCGTCAGAATCACGGCATGATCAGTGCCCTGAACCAGGTGAAAGACCGCGGTCGGGAGCTTGGGGTGATCGGGACGCCGAATTTCTTCATCAACGGCCGGCTGATCAAGAAAACGCTCGATTTGGCCGAGCTTCGCGAGATCATCGATCCCCTCATTGCCGGCCCTACCGCGGCCGCGACATCGGTGTCCGTGCCGCGTTGAGCGTTTTTCCGTATAGGGCGTTGGGACGAGGTGCCAATTTCCGCTTGAGAGGCGGGGGCTGACGTGCAGATCACGCGACTCCGGCTCCTCGGCTTCAAATCCTTCGTGGAGCCGACCGAGCTTGTCATCGAAAAGGGACTGACCGGCGTTGTCGGGCCGAACGGCTGCGGCAAGTCGAACCTTCTCGAGGCGCTGCGCTGGGTCATGGGCGAGACGTCCTACAAGTCCATGCGCGCTTCGACCATGGAGGACGTGATCTTCTCCGGGACGAACGCCCGGCCGTCCCGCAATATGGCCGAGGTCACGATCTCGATCGACAATGCGGCCCGCACGGCGCCCGCTGAGCTCAATGACGCCGACGTGTTGGAAGTCACGCGCCGCATCGAGCGCGACGCGGGCTCGGCCTATCGCGTGAATGGCGGCGAGGTACGTGCGCGCGACATCAAGCTGCTCTTCGAGGATGCGGCGACGGGCGCCCGCTCGCCCTCGCTCGTGCGCCAGGGGCAGATTGCCGAGATCGTCAATGCGAAGCCCGAGCAGCGGCGGCGCATTCTGGAGGATGCTGCGGGCATTGCCGGCCTGCACAGCCGCCGCCACGAGGCGGAGCTGCGGCTCAAGGCGGCCGAAGGCAACCTCGCGCGCGTCAATGATGTGCTCGGGCAGCTCACGAGCCAGATCGAGGCGCTGAAGCGCCAGACGCGGCAGGCCAGGCGCTATCGCGAGATCTCCGGCGAGATCCGCAAGGCCGAGGCGCTGCTGCTGCACCTCTCGTGGACTGCAGCCCAGGCCGAGGTCGTGGCGACCGAGGCGGCCCTCTGGCAGGGGCTTGGTGCGCTGGCGGCAGCGACCGAGCGGGAAGCGGCGCTCGTCACCGAGGAAGCCGAGCGCGCAGCGGCGATCGATCCGCTCCGCGAGGATGAGGCGCGGCGGGGCGCAGCGCTCGCGCGCATCCGCATCGAGCAGGAGAATTTCGAGAAGGAGGCGCGCCGTCTCGCCGAGCGCCAGCGCGAGCTCGAAGAGCGCGCCGAGCAGATGCGCCGCGACATCGAGCGCGAGCAGCAGCAACTCGCGGAAGCACGCGCAATCCTCGAACGGCTGGCGACCGAAGCCGAGACCATCAATGGCGAGGCCGAGGGTGGCCGCCGCGCCGAGGAGGAGACACGCGCGCGCCTGGATGAAGCTGAGGCGAAGCTTGGCGAGGCGCAGGCGCGACTGACCGAGGTGACGGCGCGGGCCATCGAAGCGCGTACGCGCCGCCGTGCCTTGGAAAGTGCACACGCGGAACGCTTGGGGCAGGTCAAGCGCATCGAGAGCCAGCTCGCCTCGCTCGCGACCCAGGCGCGCGAGATCGCGGCCCGGGCGCCGGATGCCGAGCGCCTGCAGCAGCTCACCGAGGCGGGGCAGCGCTTGATGCGCGAAGCTGCCGCCATCGAGGACGAGGCACTGGTGGCGGAGGAGCGCGCTGCCGAGCTCGCCATCGAGGGGCGGACGCGCGAGCAGGAAGCCCAAGCCGCGCTGCTGACCTCGGGGCAGCTCCGTACGGAAGTGGAGACGCTGGCGAAGCTGCTTCTTCCCGTGCGCGACGACGGCCTGCCGCCGATGATCGACGAGCTGCGCGTTGCGCCGGGCTACGAGCGCGCGCTCGGCGCTGCACTCGGCGACGATCTCGACGCGCCGATCGCCGAAGAGGCGGACATGTACTGGCGCCGTGTCGGTCGTGTGGCGGACGATCCGCCGCTGCCGGTCGGTGTGCATCCGCTCGCGCTGGAAGTGGACGCGCCGCCCGAGCTGGCGCGGCGCCTCGCGCAAATCGGCGTGGTCGCGCGCGAGGATGGGCGTCTGCTGCAGCCGTACCTGCGGACCGGTCAGCGGCTCGTGTCGCCGGAAGGCGATCTCTGGCGCTGGGATGGCTTCACCGTTGCCGCCACGGCGCCGACGGCGGCCGCGGTCAGACTTGCCGAGCGGAACCGCCTGTCCGAGCTCGAAGTGCTCGAGGATGCGGCGCGGCGCGAGGCCGAGGATCTTGCCTCTGCGGCGCGTACGGCCCGCGAAGTTCACCGCATGGCGGAAAGCGAGGAGCGCCGCCTGCGCCAAGCCGGGCGCGAGACCCAGGCCGAGCTTGCCCGCACGCGTGAGAAGCTCACAGTGATCGAGCGCCAGGCGCGTGAGACCGAGCAGCGGCTGGCGGCCGTCGCCGAGAACCGCACCGCCGCCGAGGCGGCTCTTATCGAGGCCAAGGAGCGTCTCGCCGAGAGCGAGGCGGCGATTGCCGCGCTCGACAATGACGATGCGCTCGAAGCCGAGGTTGCGGCTGCCGAGCGCGAGACGACTGCGCACCGCGGCACGGTCGGCGAAATCCGCCAGATCCTCTCGCGGCTCGAGCGCGATGCGCATGTCCGCGCCGAGCGGCTCAATGCCATCGGGATCGAGCGAACGCGCTGGGAGGCGCGCTGCGAGGACGCCGGCAGCCATGTCGCGACGCTGAGCGCGCGCATGGGCGAGACCGAGAGTGAGCTTGCCGAGATGGCCGAACTCCCGGCCGAGCTCGAGGCGCAGCGCGTGAGGCTGCACGATCAGATGCAGGCCGCGGAAGCTGAGCGGAGTGCGGCGGCGGATCGCCTGGCCCAGGCCCAGTCCGCGCACCGTGAGAGCCAGCAGGCGCTCAAGGCCGCGCAAGCTGCAGTCTCCGACGAGCGCGAGTCGCGTGCGCGGGTCGAGGCGAAGCTCGAAGCGGCACGCCAGAAGCGGTCCGAAGAGGCGCGCCGCATCCGCGAGACCATGGAGTGCGCGCCGGAGGCCTGCCTCGCCCTGGCCGAGGTTGCTCCCGACGCGGCCCTCCCGTCGCTTGCGGATGTCGATCGCTCGCTCCAGCGCCTCAAGGCGGATCGCGAACGCCTCGGCGGCGTCAATCTCGCGGCAGACGACGAGCTGCAGAAGATGAACGAGCAGTTCGCGGCGATGGATCTCGAACGGCTGGACGTCGAGCAGGCGATCAACAAGCTGCGTGGCGCCATCGGCCAGCTCAATCGCGAGGCGAAGAAGCGCCTCGGCGAGGCTTTCGATCAGGTGAACGGCCATTTCCAGCGTCTGTTCGGGACGCTGTTCGGTGGTGGCGAAGCGCGCCTCGAGATGATCGAGAGCGAGGAGGATCCGCTCGAAGGCGGTCTCGAAATCATCGCGCGGCCGCCCGGCAAGAAGCCCGCGACGCTGTCGCTCCTGTCCGGCGGCGAGCAGACGCTCACCGCGCTCTCGCTGATCTTCGCGGTGTTCCTGACCAACCCTTCGCCGATCTGCGTGCTCGATGAGGTGGATGCCCCGCTCGACGACGCGAACGTCGACCGCTTCTGCTCCATGATGGAGCGCATGGCGAGCGAGACCGAGACCCGCTTCCTCGTCATCACGCACCATCCCATGACCATGGCGCGCATGGATCGCCTGTTCGGCGTCACCATGGCCGAGCGCGGCGTCTCGCAGCTCGTCTCGGTCGACCTCGCGACGGCCGAGCGGATCATCGAGAATGGTCACGAAGGCGCCCAGGCCGGCGCGGCGTGACGTCCGGCGCAGCTTGCGCCTCCCAATCGGCTCGTATATTCACATTCGCGAATATGCTGGTGTGATACCTCGCGCGCCGGGGAGGGGAACATGAGAGAAGCGATCGTCGAAAACGGCCCGCAATGGCTGGCCATCGGCGGCCTCGTCATTGGCTTCGTGTTCGGTGCCGTCGTCTTTCGCACGAACTTCTGCACCATGGGCTCGGTCTCCGACATCGTGAACCTCGGCGACTGGCGCCGCTTCCGGGCATGGATACTGGCGGCCGTCGTCGCGCTCGCTGGCGCGCAGGCGCTCCACTGGCTCGGCGTCGTCGATCTCACGAAGTCGATGTATCTCGGCGCGACCTTCAACTGGGTCGGCCACATCGCTGGTGGGCTCATCTTCGGCTTTGGCATGGTCTTCGCGGGCGGCTGCCCGAGCCGCAATCTCGCGCGTGCCGGCGGCGGTGATCTGCGCGCGCTGCTGACGCTCGTCGTGGTCGGCATCTTCGCCTACATGACCATCGGCGGCCTCCTCGGCCCGGCACGCGCGGCCATCGAGCAGGCGACGAACATCACGCTGCCGACGTCGACCCAGGGCATCGGCGATCTCGTCGATCGTGCCTTGGTGCTTTCTGCAGGCTTCGGCCGCATCTTCGCATCGTGGATCATCGTGCTCGTCGGGCTTGCCTACTGCTTCAAGGATCCGGAATTCCGCTCATCGCCCGTGCACATATTGTCGGGCATTGCCGTCGGGCTCTGCGCCGTTGCGGGCTGGGCGCTTACCGGCCTCGCCTTCGACGACATGGCGGAGCGGCCGACCCAGCCGATCTCGCTCACCTACGTCCGCCCGAGCGGCGATGCGCTCGAATGGCTGCAGCGCTTCACGGCGGCGCCGATGCCGGGCTTCGGCGTTGCGACGGTATTTGGCGCGATCCTCGGCGCGTTCGTCGCGGCGAAGTCAATGGGGCGCTTCCGGCTTCTGACCTTCTCCGATCCTGGTGACACGGTCCGCAGCCTGCTCGGGGCGGCGATGATGGGTATCGGCGGCGTGATGGCGCTCGGCTGCACAGTCGGGCAGGGCATCACGGGCGTCTCGACGCTCGCGCTCGGCTCGTTCGTCACCTTTGCGGCGATCGTTGCCGGCGCTGTCGTCGGCCTCAAGGCACTCGAGCGCTGGCTCATGTCCGAGACTTGATCGTCCTTCGAACGCTGAAAGCAAAATGACCGGCCGCGTGGCCGGTCATTTCGTTTGGGTGCTTTGCTGCGAGGCTCAGTACGTCTTCGGCTTGGCGACCTCGCCGCCGCCGCGCACGTCCTTGATGGCCTGCGCCGCGGCCACGGCCAGCAGGCGCGCGTCATTCAGGATCGTGCAGAAGTGATAGCCCTGCTCGAAGCGGGTAAGGGCCGTCTTCGGCCCGTCCGTGTGCACGCCGGCAATGAGGCCCTTCTCGCCGGTCTTCTTGGCGATGAGCTTGATGGCCTCGACAACTTCGGGATCCGAGGGATCGAGCGTCGGCGGCTTGCCGTGCGCCATGGAGAGGTCCGACGGGCCGACGTAGACGCCGCTCAGACCCTTCACGCTCAGGATCTCGTCGAGGTTCTTGAGGCCGTCGCGCGTCTCGATCATGGCGAGCAGCAGGACTTCCTCGTTCGCGCCCTGCCAGTAGTCGGCGCCGCCGTACTGCACGGCGCGGTTCGGGCCCATGGAGCGCGTGCCGATCGGCGGATAGCGCCCATACGAGACGAACTGCTCGGCCTCGGCCTTGTTGTTGATCATCGGGCAGATGATGCCGTAGGCGCCGGCGTCCAGCATCTTCATGATGATGCCAGCCTCGTTCCACGGCACGCGCGCCATCGGCACCGCGTTCGTCGTCGAGATGGCCTGCATCATGCCGACCGCAGCCTGATAGTCGACCGCGCCGTGCTGGAGGTCGATGGTGACCGCCTCCCAGCCCTGATGCGCCATGATTTCGGCAGAGTAGGAATTGGGAATGGCAAGCCAGCCGTTGAGGGCGCGCGTGCCCGCGGCAATGGCCTTCTTGAGTTCGTTTTTGCGCATCGAGGTTTCCTTCCCTGGGGATCATTCGTCGGGCGCGCAGACGCGCCGTGCCGGGCAATATACTGGCCCGCGCGCCGCTTGGCTCGGCGAGAATCGCATAGGCGGACGGACAGCAGCGTCAGGACAGCGGCCCTTCGGGCTCAATTGCCCCGGACGGTGTCCCACACCCAGGTGAGCGTGCCGGTGACGATCGAGAGGGCAATCCGGGCGGCGATCGTGAAGCCCATGAAGGCGAGCTGGCGCTCTTCCAGCAGGACGCGGATCCAGTTGTTGTACTCGGGGGAGAGACCTCGCGTGATGAGCCAGGTCTTGAGACCGCTGGCCGCGTCGAGGATCTGGTTCATGGTGTCGGGATACTTGAGGAATACGAAGCCGAAGGCGATCGCCCCAAGGATCAGCGAGAGGAAGATGTTCCCCGTCGAAAACAGCAGCCGTCGCATGATCATGACAGCCCCTCCTGTCATTAGCTGTGGTGCTCCCCCGCGGGCACTCTAGCCGCGATCAGCAGCGGGCGGGAGAGCAAATAAGCCAGATTGGAAGGGTTCAAGCCGATCACGAAATGCGATCGGCTCATACATCAGCGCAGCGATCAGACGTCGAGGTTGGCGACGCTCAGCGCGTTCTCCTGGATGAACTCGCGCCGCGGCTCGACGACATCGCCCATGAGCTTGGAGAAGATTTCGTCGGCCTCGTCGAGGTCGCCGATCTTCACCTGCAGGAGTGTGCGCGCTTCCTTGTCGAGCGTCGTTTCCCAGAGCTGCTCCGGGTTCATCTCGCCGAGGCCTTTGTAGCGCTGCAGCGAGAGGCCTTTGCGGCCGACCTCGTACACCGCCTCGAGGAGCGCGCGGGGCCCGGACACGGGTGTTTCGCCGTCCTTGCGCTTGAGGCTGGCGAGCCCGCCGTAGATCTCCTGCAGATGCGTGCGGCGATCATTGAGGCGGCGTGCCTCCACGGACTGGATGAGCGAGCGGTCGAGCGTGTGGCTCTCGGTGACGCCGCGCACTTCCCGGCGGAAGTTGTAACCTTCATTGCCGAAGCGGCCGCTCCAGCCCTTCTCCGTCTCTTCCGCGATGGTATCGAGGCGCTGCGCGATCTGCTCGGCCTTGGCCGTCGCGTTGGCCGCGGAGAGCAGCAGCTCGGTATCGAAGGCACCGCCGATCGCCGCCTGCTCGACGACGAAGCGCGAATAGCGCGAGTGCAGGTCCTCGATGATGCGCGAGACGCCGCGCGCCTGCTCGACGATGTCGCGCAGGTCATTGCCCGTGCGCTGCTCGCCCGAGCCGAGCTGCAGGGTGGCGCCTTCGAGACCGCTCTCGATGAGGTAGTCCTCGAGCGCGCGCTGGTCCTTCAGGTAGGTCTCGCTCTTGCCCTTGGCGACTTTGTAGAGCGGGGGCTGTGCGATGTAGAGGTGGCCCTTCTGCACGAGCTCGGGCATCTGGCGATAGAAGAACGTGAGCAGCAGCGTGCGGATATGGGCGCCGTCCACGTCGGCGTCCGTCATGATGATGATCTTGTGGTAGCGCAGCTTGTCGAGATTGAAGCCGCCGTCCTCGCCGCGCCCGATGCCGGTGCCGAGCGCCGTGATGAGCGTGCCGATTTCCTGGCTGGACAGCATTTTGTCCATGCGCGCGCGTTCGACGTTGAGGATCTTGCCGCGGATCGGCAAGACGGCCTGGAACTCGCGATTGCGCCCCTGCTTGGCCGAACCGCCGGCCGAGTCACCCTCGACGATGAACATTTCCGTCACCACGGGATCGCGGCTCTGGCACTCGGCGAGCTTGCCCGGGAGCGAGTTCAGATTGAGTGCGCCTTTGCGCGTGATTTCGCGCGCCTTGCGGGCGGCCTCGCGCGCCTGCGCGGCCTGCACGATCTTGTAGATGATCGACTTGCTCTCGCGCGGATGCTCCTCGAACCACGCCGCGAGCTGCTCGCCGACGATGCTTTCGACAATCGGCTTGACCTCGGACGAGACGAGCTTGTCCTTCGTCTGGCTGGAGAACTTGGGATCGGGCACCTTCACAGAGAGCACGCAGGTCAGCCCTTCGCGCGAGTCCTCGCCCGTGAGGTCGACCTTTTCCTTCTTCGCGATGCCGCTCTCGTCCGCGTACTTGTTGATGATGCGCGTGAGCGCGGCGCGGAAGCCCGCGAGATGCGTGCCGCCGTCCCGCTGCGGGATGTTGTTCGTGAAGCAGAGGACGTTCTCGTGGTAGCTGTCGTTCCACCAGAGCGCGACCTCGACCGTGACGCCGTCCCGCTCCGAGCGGATCATGATCGGCTCGGTGATGGCTTCGAGCGTCTTCTTCGAGCGGTCGAGGAACTTCACGAACGCCGCGGTGCCGCCGTCGTAGACGAGCGTCTGCTGCTTGACGTCCGCGTGGCGCGCGTCCGTGAGCACGATCTTGGCGCCCGAGTTCAGGAACGCGAGCTCGCGCAGGCGATGCTCCAGCGTGCCGTAGTCGAACTCGACTTTCGTGAAGGTCGCCGTGCTCGGCAGGAACGACACCTCGGTGCCCTTCTGCCCCGGCGCCTCGTTCAGCACCTTGAGCGGCGCGACCGGGACGCCGTCGTGGAATTCGATGAAATGCTCCTTTTCGTGGCGCCAGATGCGTGCTCTGAGCCACGTCGAGAGCGCGTTGACGACCGAGACGCCGACGCCGTGCAGGCCGCCGGAGACCTTGTAGGAGTTCTGGTCGAACTTACCGCCCGCGTGCAGCTCGGTGAACACGATCTCGGCGGCCGAGCGCTTCGGGTCGTGATCGTCGTCCTGCTTGATGCCGACCGGGATGCCGCGGCCGTTGTCGCGCACTGTCGCCGAGCCGTCGGCGTTGAGCGTGACGTGGCATTCGCTGGCGTAGCCGGCCAGGATCTCGTCGATCGCGTTGTCGACGACCTCGTAGACCATGTGATGCAAACCGGAGCCGTCATCGGTGTCGCCGATGTACATGCCGGGGCGCTTGCGCACGGCATCGAGCCCCTTGAGCATCTTGATGGCGTCCTCGCCATAGTCGTCAGCGCCGTTGCGCTGCTGGGCCGGCGTAGCACTCATGTCAAAGGTGTCCTGGAGGTCCTGTATTTGCTGCAGATTCTTATATCACGACTATGGCTGAAACGGGTGCGAAATCGTACGCGCTGCGACATGATTTCCAGCGAT
Source organism: Hyphomicrobium sp. CS1BSMeth3 (assembly GCF_900117415.1). Taxonomy (GTDB): domain Bacteria; phylum Pseudomonadota; class Alphaproteobacteria; order Rhizobiales; family Hyphomicrobiaceae. Next base: position 596,291 of record NZ_FPEI01000005.1, on the reverse strand, counting down.
AAAATACGTTTATATTCAATGCATTACGCAGCTATTGGTGAGCGCCTCGGGACTTACCCTTACTGAGGCGTCCCATACTCCCCGAGCGTGAGCCTTTGGGCGCGTTCGCCGAGGGCTGAAAAGGCCTCCAGATCCGTCCCCGTCATCCAGGCCTGGGTGCCGATCGCGATGATCTCGTCGAAGAGCGCAGCACGCCGCGCGGCATCCAGATGGGCGGCGATTTCGTCGAGCAGGAGGATCGGGGCCGCGCCCCGCCGACGCTCGGCCATCAGCTCGGCGTGGGCGAGGATGAGCCCGACCAGCAGGGCTTTCTGCTCGCCTGTCGAGCATTGGCGGGCCGGGGCATCCTTGGGGCCGTGACCGACGACGAGGTCGCTGCGGTGAGGGCCATCGAGCGCGCGGCCCGCGGCACGATCGCGCTCGCGGACGCTGGCGAGCGTGCGGGCATAGGCATCCTCGACCTCGACGGCCGCGCGCACGGCGAGTGCGGCTTCGAGCTCGCCCTCCAGTTCCAATTTGGCCCAGGGAAAGGCGGAGGCCGTCGTCCGGTCGCGTCGTGCCTCGATCATGGTCGCGAGCGCGGCGACGGTCTGCGCGCGCGCTGCTGCCATCGCGACGCCCGTCTCGGCCATGACGATCTCGAGGCCCTCGAGGCGCGCGTTATCGCGCACGCCTTCCTCGAGCAGACGATTGCGCTGGGCCATGGCCCGTTCGAAGTGATTGACCCGCGTGCGGTAGCCCGGATCGAAGCAGAGGATCATGCGGTCGAGAAAGCGGCGGCGATCACCGCCCGCGCCGGTGAAGAGCCCATCCATGGCCGGCGTGAGCCAGACCATCTCGACGTACTCGGCGAGGATCCCGGAGCCGCTCTGTGCCTCGCCGTCAATGCGGACGGTGCGCCCTGCGCGATTCGAGGCTGTGCTGGCGCCTGTGAGGCCCGTGCCGATGTCGACCGGTCCTATGGGCGTGTGCACGCGCGCGGCGACAGCCCAGGCGTCGGCCCCGCGCCGCGCGATCTCGGGATAGGGCGCGCGCCTGAGGCCCTGGCCCGGCGCCAGCAGCGAGATGGCCTCGATGAGATTGGTCTTGCCGGCACCGTTCGGCCCCGTCAGCACGACAGGGCGCGCGTCGAACGTGTGCGACAGGCGCGCGTGATTGCGGAAATCGGTGAGCGTCAGGCGCTCGACCCATACGCGTGCGCCCGCGCTCGCCGCCACCATGCCGGAAACTTCAGCCATGCCTTCGTGTGTCGTCACACCCGCATCGGCATCAGAACGTAGAGAGCGCTCTCGTCGCCGACGTCCTTGAGGATGGTCGGCGAGCCTGGATCGGAGAGCAGGAACTTGAGCGAGTCGCTCTCGAGCTGGCCGGAAATATCGAGCAGATAGCGGGCGTTGAAGCCGATCTCCATGGCGGGTGCCGAGAACTGCGCTTCGACTTCCTCGGTCGCGCTGCCGCCGTCGGGGTTGTTCACGGAGAGGACGAGCTTGCCCGGCGCGATGTTGAGCTTGACGGCGCGCACGCGCTCGCTCGCGATCGTCGAGACGCGGTCCACGGCGCCCATGAACACCTGGCTCGAGACCTCGAGCACCTTGTCGTTCGACTGCGGGATGACGCGTCCGTAGTCCGGAAACGTGCCATCGACGAGCTTCGAGGTCATGGTGATCGGGCCGATCTCGACGCGCACCTTGGCCGGCGAGACTTCGACACGGACCGGCGCATCGCTCGCCTCGATGAGGCGGTAGAGCTCGTGCACCGTCTTGCGCGGGATGATGATGCCCGGCATTCCGTCGACGCCTGCCGGCTGGGGGAGATCGAACTGGGCGAGGCGGTGGCCGTCCGTCGCGACCGCGCGAAGGCTCGGCGTGCCGCCGGTCTTGGCCGGGTGCAGGTAGATGCCATTGAGGTAGTAGCGCGTCTCCTCCGTCGAGATCGCGAAACGCGTTTTCTCGATGAGGCGTTTGAGATCACCCGAGGCGATCTCGAAGCTGTGCGACATCTGACCGGCGGCGAGGTCCGGGAAATCATCGGCCGGCAGCGCCTGCAGGGCAAACCGTGCGTGGCCGGCGGTGATCGAGACGCGCTCGCGCTCCGGCTCGCGCTCGATGCGGATCTGCACGCCATCGGGAAGCTTGCGCACGATGTCGTGGAGCATGTGCGCGGGGACCGTCACGGCACCCGGCGTCGCGACGTTGGCCGAGACGCTCTCGACGACCTCGCGCTCGAGGTCCGTCGCCTTGAGCTGAAGCCCTTCGGCATTGGCCCTCAGCAGGACGTTGGACAGGATCGGGATCGTCGTTCGTTTTTCGACGACGCTTGCTACATGGCCGAGTGCGCGCAGAAGGTCGCCACGTTCGATGACAAACCGCATTTTAGCCCACCTACCTATCCGTCCCGGCGCCCGCAGACAGCAAAACCCCCGACGCACATCAACTGTATGCCGAGTCCGCCAACGACGATTCGTTGTTGCTCAAACTTGGACTTCCCGAGCCCGTTTGGCAAGCAAATCGGCGCTGTTACCACAAGGCCTTGACGGAAAAGGCGGACCGTGTCACGAGCCGCTACGGGTCATGAAGGCCGTGGACCACAGGCGGACGGTCCCGTCCACACCGGCCGAGGCGAGCGTCGCGCCGTCCGGCGCGAAGCTGAGGGAGCGAACCTCGCCCGTGTGGCCGGTGAGCGTGCGGGGCTGCCGGAGCCGGGTCGTATCCCAAAGGCGCACGCGGCCATCCTGGCCGGCCGTGGCGAGCCAGCGCCCGTCGCCTGAATAAGCGAGCGCGGTCGCGGCCCCCTTGTGCGCCTGGATGGAGCGCTCGAGGCGGCGGGTCGTCATCGACCAGATGCGGACGTTGCCGGCGAGGTCTCCCGACGCGAGCTGGCGACCGCCCGGGGCGAACGCGAGGGTGACGACATGGTCGCGATGCCCGCGATAGACGCGCGTTTCGGCAAGTGTCTCCGCATTCCAGGTGCGGACCGTGCGATCGGCGCCGCCGGAGGCGATCAGATTGCGCGGGCCGGAGAAGGCAACGGCCTGCACGGCATTCTCGTGGCCGTCGAAGACGTGCACGGGAAGGACCGGGGTTCGGGCATCGAGCAGCGTGAGCTTCCAGTCGTTGCCGGCCGCGAGAATGCGCTCGGGCGAGCCGGCGAACGATACGGACCAGATGTCGGCGTCATTGCGCTTGAAGGCGGCGACGCGCAGGCCGTATTCGAGATCCCAAAGCGTGACGCGCCCTTCCTTGTGTCCGGTCACGGCGCGCGTGGATCCGACGGCCAGGGATGTCGCCTTGCCGGCGTCGAGGTTGATGGATCGCAGCAGCTTTCGCCCGCCGTCCTGCCAGACCTTGAGCGTGGCATCCTCGCCGGTCGTGACGACGAAGCGCCCGTCGGATGAGTGGCCGACGCCGGTTACGCTGCCCTTGTGGCCCTTGATCTCGCCGACCTGATGCGACGCGATGGTTCCGCTGGAGAGGGTGCCGGCGCCCTGCCGCTCGATGCGCGGTGCATTCTGGTAAGCAACGGCGAGCCAGGCGACGCCGAAGCCGATCGCGGCCTTGAAGAGGAGTGGGCGCCACGAGCGCTTCTTCTTCGGTCGAGCGGGCTTGGGCGCGCGACGAGGTACGGGCGCAGGCAGGTTCGCTTTCGGCGAGGGGGTAACCGCTGCAGCGGCGACTGCTGCTGCGGGCTTGGCGGGTGCGGCGGCGGGCGCAGGCTTCGGGGGCTCCTTGGCCTTGGCCTCAGCGCGGCGGGCGCGCCATTCGCTGAAGATTGCCGCGACTTTGCCTTCGGAGATCGGGCGGCGAGGCACGTCAGCGGGTGGGGGCTGAGCCTCGCTCGCGACCGCCGCTTTCGCCGGCGCCTTCTTGGCCTCTTTGGCTTCCTTGATGATCTTGGGGACCGCCGCGTCGCGCTCTTCCGCGCTCTCTTTTGCCTTGGCAGCCGGCTTTGCCTTCGATTTACCGGCAGTTCGCGGCGTCTTGGCCGGCTCGGGTGCTGCTGGTTCCGGCTCCATGGCGGGCTCCGGCTTGCCGGCGGGTGCCATGAGCTGCTTGCGCCATGCGTCGATCGAGCGTGGACGCGCCGTGATGTCGAGGGCGAGCGCGGCATCGATCGCGGCCAGAAAACCCGGCCGATAGGAGCTGATCGCGGCATCGCGCGCCGGCACCATCTCGTCCGCGACCATGCGCGAGGGGGCGTCTGGCGGGCGCTTCCCGGTCACCGCCTGATAGAGCGTGGCGCCGAGCGAATAGATGTCCGTCCACGGCCCCTGCTGACGCGCATTGGTCGCGTACTGCTCATAGGGGCTGTAGCCCGGCTTCACGAGCGCGGAGACAGTACGCGAGTGCTGGGCGATGTCGCCACGGGCCGAGCCGAAGTCGATGAGCACCGGCGAGCCGTCGCTGCGGATGATGATGTTGTCCGGCGCGATGTCGCGATGGAGGAAGTCCGAGGCGTGGAGCAGCGCCAGCGCGTCCAATAGCGGCGGTACAACCCGGTCGAGCTCGTGCTGGCGCGGTGCGCGGCCGAGACCCTTGAGCCAGGCCTTGAAGCTCTTTCCATCCTCGTAATGCAGGACGATGAAGCCCGAGTTCGCCTCGCGGAAGAAGCGGTAGACGCGGACGATGTTCGGGTGATCGAAGCGGGCGAGCGTTCGCGCCTCATCGAGAAAGCGCTCGAGGCCCCACTGGTAGTCGCCCGTGCAGTCCTCGGAGCGGGGCTGTGCGGCCTGCCTGTTGTCGCGCACGGCGAAATCGACCGGGAAATACTCCTTGATCGTCACCATGCGCGCGAGCGGCACTTCCTCGGCGAGGTACGTGATGCCGAAACCGCCCGCGCCGAGAACGCGCTCGATCCGATAGTCGTCCGCGAGGTGGGTGCCGACGGGCAAGGCGGCAAGATTTGTCATTCGCGCCGCCGTCGCGCGCGAAAGCGAACACCGCCGCCGAGATCGCAGCGCGTGCCCGATCTCGCCAATCCTGTGCCCGTCATTGCCCTCACGGACCCCGGCCTCCGCGTTTATCGGCAAGAAACAAGGTCAGGCGACCGAATCCCTCCCGGAAGTGGCCATAACGCAGCGTCGATTTGCCGGCAACAATGTGGCGGAAGCACGGGCCAATCGAGCGAACTCTTGTCCGGCAGCTCGCCAGGAGATGAACAAGCAATTCAGCACGCATTCAGATGGATGGCACTAAATTCGTACCTAACGCTGGGATGTCGCAGGAATACATAGGAGTGAAGCATGAAGCGAACTCTTCTGGCAGCAGTATTGGGTGGGTTGATTACACTGGTGGGCGGCGCGGTTACAGCGCAGGCAGCTCCGATTACGGTGCCGAAGAGCACTGAGGCCGAGACTAGTCTTGTGCAGACTACGGGCTATGGCTATCACCACCGCCGCTACGTCCATCGGAACCATTGGCGTCATCGCCCGGTTGTCCGCTGGCACTACTACACGGCCCCGCGCCGTTATGTGAGGCCGCACTATCAGCACCGCCACTGGACGCACCGCTACAACCGGCGGCACTACCACTAAGACTGCAGACTAACTGCAGACTAAACGGACGGTCGGTCGGCTTTGCCGGCCGGCCGTTTCCGTTTGTGGTCAAACGCTCACCGACGAATAATCCGTCGCGGTGCCGTGCATTGGGCGCGCAGGGCCCATGCGGGTACGGTCATCAGCCCTCGGTCGCGTTTGCCGCTGCCAGCCGCGCTGCTAATGTGCCGCCCTGATTTTCGACACAAGCGGAGACAGCACGGGCATGGCGACGATTGCGCGGCGGGCCCCGGTTGGGAACGATGTACTCGAACGCCTCAAGAGCGTCGTCGGGCCGGCCGGTACCATTGATGATCCCTCGGACATCGCACCTTATTGTCGTGCCTGGCGCGGCATTTGGGCTGGCGATGCGCCACTCGTCCTGCGTCCCGCAAACGCCGAGGAAGTCGCCGCGCTCGTCCGCATCTGCGCGGAAACGGGCACTGCGATCGTGCCCCAGGGCGGGATCACCGGCCTCACCGGCGCCAGCCAGCCGCATGAGGACCGCAGCGAGGTCATCATCTCGACGCAGCGCATGAAGCGCATCCGCGGCATCGACATCGCGAACGACACGATGACCGTCGATGCCGGCGTGATCCTCAGGGAAATCCAGCAGGCGGCGTCCGACGCCAACCGCCTCTTCCCGCTGAGCCTCGGCGCCGAGGGCTCCTGCCAGATCGGCGGCAATATCTCGACGAATGCCGGCGGCAACCAGGTGCTGCGCTACGGCAATACGCGCAGCCTCGTGCTCGGTCTCGAGGTCGTCCTGGCGAACGGCGAGATCTGGAATGGCCTGCGCGGCCTGCGCAAGGACAATACCGGCTACGATATGAAGCAGCTCTTCATCGGCGCCGAAGGCACGCTCGGCATCATCACGGGCGCGACGCTCCGCTTGTTCCCGAAACCTTCGGATACGATCAGCGCCTACATCGGCATCGAGAGCCCGACAGCCGCCGTGGAGCTTCTGTCGCTCCTGCGCAGCAAGCTCGGCGAATCGATCTCGGCCTTCGAGCTGATGCGCCGCGCCATCATCGACCTGCTGCTGACGGGCGTTCCCGGCCACAGCGATCCCATGCCGAGCGTTCATCCCTGGTACGTGCTGATGGAAGTCGCGGGGCAGGGCGAGCCGGGCACGCTCAACGCGCCGCTTGCCGATGCGCTGGGTGCGGCCATGGAAGCCGGTCTCGTGCGCGATGCGATGATCACGACCTCGGGCGAGCAGGCGCGCAAGCTCTGGAAGATGCGCGAGGACCTCGCCGAGGCGCAGAAGTCTGCCGGCGGCTCGATCGCGCACGACATCTCCGTACCGCTCTCGCGCATTCCCGAGTTCATCGAAAAGGCCGATGCGGCCGTCGCGCAGGCCTATCCCGGCGTCCGGCACTGCTGCTTCGGCCACGTCGGCGACGGTAACCTCCACTACAACCCGATCCGTCCCGTGGATTGGACGTACGAGCGATTCCATGCCGAGTATCCGAACATGAACAAGATCGTGCACGATCTCGTCGTCTCGCTCGGCGGCTCGATCAGCGCGGAGCACGGCATTGGCCGTCTGCGTCTCGAGGAGAACTACCGCTACAAGAGCCCCGTCGAGATCGGCATGATGGCGGCCGTGAAGAAGGCGCTCGATCCCAAGAACATCATGAACCCCGGCAAAGTGCTGCGCGGCTGAGGCGCACGCACGAGCCGACCACGCATTCAAGAAATGGAGGAAACGGTATGGCACGCATAGGCTTCATCGGCCTCGGCAACATGGGCTTGCCCATGGCAGGCAATCTCGTCAAAGCGGGCCATCAGGTCCTGGGCTTCGATCTCGTCAATTCGAACGTCGAGAAGGCGGTGGCGCGCAAGGTCGAGAAGGCGCACGGCGCCGCCGACGTCGCCAAGGACGCGGACTGCGTCATCACCATGCTCCCCGCTGGCAAGCACGTGCTCGACGTGTGGGGCGGCGGCCTGCTCGCGGCGGCAAAGCCCGGCACGATCTTCATCGACTGCTCGACGATCGACGTCGCCTCGGCGCGCAAGGCGCACGACATGGCGGCGAAGGCGGGAATGCTCTCGCTCGACGCGCCCGTCTCCGGTGGTGTCGGCGGCGCGGAAGCTGCGTCCCTGACATTGATGGTCGGCGGCACCAAGGAAGCCTTCGCCAAGGGCCAGCCGATCCTCTCGGGCGTCGGCAAGAAGGTCGTGCACTGCGGCGATCCCGGTGCCGGCCAGTCGGCCAAGATCTGCAACAACATGATGCTCGCGATCACGATGATCGGCACGTGCGAGGCCTTCAATCTCGCGGAGAAGCTCGGTCTTTCGCACGAGGCGCTCTTCGATGTGGCTTCGACCTCGTCCGGCCAGAGCTGGGCCGTGACGACCTACTGCCCCGTGCCCGGCCCCGTGCCGACGTCGCCGGCCAACAACCACTACAAGCCGGGCTTTGCCGCAGCCCTCATGCAGAAGGATCTGGGGCTGTCGCAGGAGGCGGCCCGTAGTGCCGGCGCGTCAACGCCGATGGGCGCGGCCGCGAGCCAGCTCTACAACCTGTTCGTTTCGCAGGGTCACGGCGGAGATGACTTCTCCGGCATCATCAACATGATCCGCGGAAAGGCCTGAGCCATGGCGAACATTGCATTCATCGGCCTCGGCAACATGGGCGGCTACATGTCGGCCAACCTCGTGAAGGCACAGCACAAGGTGCGCGGCTTCGACCTCGTCGCGGATCTGCGTGCCGCCGCAGAGCGCGAGGGCGTCGAGATCGCCGCGTCCGCGCGCGACGCGGTGAAAGACGCCGAGGTGGTCATCACCATGCTGCCGCAAGGCCAGCATGTGTTGAGCGTGTGGCGCGACATCATCGAGGCCGTGCCGGCCGGCGCGCTCATGATCGACTGCTCGACGATCGATGTCGCGAGTGCGCGTGAAGCGCACGGCATTGCCGCGGCGCGCGGTCTCGACGTGGTCGATGCGCCCGTATCGGGCGGCACGGCCGGCGCCAAGGCGGCGACCTTGACGCTGATGGTCGGCGGCACGGAACAGGCTGTCTCGCGCGCCCGGCCCATCCTGGAGAAGGTCGGCAGCAAGGTCGTGCATTGTGGTGGCGCGGGCCTCGGGCAGGCAGCCAAGATCTGCAACAACATGATGGCCGGCATCAACATGGTGGCCGCGTCGGAGGGCTTCGCGCTCGCCGAGCGGCTCGGGCTTTCGGCGCAGGCCCTGTTCGACGTCGTGTCGACGTCGTCGGGGCAATCGACGGCCGTTACCGGCTTCTGTCCGGTGCCGGGCCTCGTCGAACGCTCGGTCTCCAACAACGACTACAAGCCGGGCTTTGCGCTCGCACTCATGCTCAAGGATCTGAAGCTTGCGCAGTCGGCAGCGGCATCCGTCGGCGCGACGAGCCCGCTGGGCGCGCTCGCCGTGCAGCTCTATGCGCTGCACGCGCTCGCGGGCCAGGACGGCAAGGACTTCTCGCACATCTACACAATGATCCGCGGCGCCGGCAAATAGCCGGCGACCACGCGGACGGGAGGACTGTTCGATGACGACGATCGACTACTACATGACGCTCAACAGCCCGTGGACCTATCTCGGCTCGGCTCTCTTTGCCGAGATCGCCGCGCGTCACGGAGCGACCGTGCGCATCAAGCCGACGAAGTACGGTGAGGTCTTCCCGAAGACCGGCGGTCTGCCTCTGCCGAAGCGATCGCCGGAGCGGCGGGCCTACCGCATGATGGAGCTCAAGCGCTGGCGCGACTACCGCAAGGTGCCGATCACGCTCGAGCCCAAGCATTTCCCCTCCGATGAGACGATCGGTACGCGCCTCGTGATCGCCGCGGCGCTGCAGGGCAAGGATGCCTGCCGGCTCGCGCAGGAGCTCGGCCGATCGCTTTGGGAGCTTGAAGGTAACCTCGGCGATGAGGCCGTGGTCGCCGAAGCCGCCAAGCGTGCCGGCCTCGATGCGGCGGCCATTCGCAGGGCCGGGCCGTCGGATGAGGAACTCGATCGCATCCACAACCAGAACACGGCCGAGGCGCTCGAGCGCGGCGTCTTCGGGGCGCCGAGCTATGTGCTGCCCACGGGTGAATTCTTCTGGGGCCAGGACCGGCTGGAGTTCCTCGATCGCGCGCTGGCCAAGGGCTAGCAGGGACCGAGGTGGGGTTCGCAGGCGGTGATGCCTGCTGGGGTCGTAGCAACCGGCCCGACGAACGAGCGCACCGGAGGATGCCAGCGTTCGGCACTGAGACAGAGGGCTAGGTTCGCCATGACGAGGATCAGGGCGATGCTGGCTGGCAGCTCCAGTGTCGACATGTCGGCTCTCCCCTAAGTGCCGTGACGCCGCGGCCGCGTGGCTGTGGGACGGGCGCTTCGTCTGCAATCTTTGATTGCATGATTCTCATCATTGCAACTTGTGGAAGTCCCTCTCTGGTTACTGATTCCCTTCAAGAATGCTGAGGATTTGGGGAAACGGCATCGACCTCCACGGCGCAGCAAGAGGCGTGACCGCGGCGCCGGCTCGTGCGACACGTGGTGATCGCTAGCTTTTCCAGGAGCGCCGATGCGGGTCATCGTCCGAGCGAACGATCCAGTTCTCATCAGCTTCGTCGAAGCGCTGTTCCGTGAAGCCGGCATCGCCGCGCATATTGCCGATACCCACATGAGCATCACCGAGGGCTCGATCGGCGTCTTCCCGCGTCGCGTGCTGGTGCTCGACGAGGACTGGGCGCGCGCCGCGCAGATTCTCGAGGAAGCGGATCTCGGTCAGTGGATCGTGCGCGAGGGAGCACGGCGGCGCCCTGTGCCGCCCGAAGAAAGTCCATGAACGCTGCGGAAGCAGGCGCGCTGACGGATGACGCCTTCCTCGGCGGTGCCCTCGCCATTCTGCAGCCCGCAGAGGGCTACCGTGCCGGTCTCGACGCTGTGCTGCTTGCCGCCGCGTGCGGCGCGCAGGCTGGCAAGGGCGCCCGGGTGCTCGACGCGGGTGCGGGCGTAGGCGTTGCCGGCCTCTGCGTCGCGCGCCGCGTCGCGGATGCACACGTGACGCTCGTCGAGCGCGAGCCGGTGCTCGCCGAGATCGCCCGCCGGAATGCAGCACGCAATCAGCTCGAGGCGCGTGTCCGGGTCGTCGAGCTGGATGTCGCGGAGGGCGGCGCCGCCATCAATCGCGCGCAGGCTGGCGGCTCCGGGGAGGATGTTCCTGCAGGCGCCTACACGCATGTCATTGCCAATCCGCCCTACTATGCCGAGGGGCGCGGGACACGGCCGCCGGCACTCCTCAAGGCAGCATCACATCAGATGGCGGACGGCGCGCTCGACCAGTGGTGTCGCTTTCTCGCGACGGCTGCGGCAAGTGACGGCCTCGTGACGATCATCCATCGCGCCGACGCGCTCGGAGCACTGCTCGACGGGCTGGCTCGACGTTTCGGCGCGCTCCGCGTGCTGCCCTTGCATTCGCGTGCAGGCGAGGCAGCGCACCGCGTCATCATCCAGGGCCGCAAGGGGAGCCGCGCGCCGCTCAGCCTGCTCCAGGGGCTCGTGCTGCATGGCGAGGGTCATGCGTTCGTGCACAGCATCGACGCCGTGCTGCGCGAGGGCGCCGCGCTCGATTGGTAAGAGCTGCTCTGAAGGCCGAGGAGCTTGGCCGCATCATCAGGAGCCGCTATGGTTGTCCCGACGGCGGCGCCGCGTGTGCCCCGCGCCGCTCCGCCTCCAGCGCGAGCTCGTTCAAGCCAAACCGGGAAGGATACACATCATGACCATCAAGGTCGGGGACAAGCTGCCGGACGCGACGTTCAACACCATGAGCCCTGAGGGGCCGAAGCCGATGACGACGGCCGATGTCTTCGGCGGCAAGAAGGTCGTCCTCTTCGCCGTGCCGGGCGCTTTCACGCCGACGTGCCACAACACGCATCTGCCGGGCTTCATCCAGATGGCCGGCGATATGAAGTCCAAGGGCATCGACACGATTGCCTGCGTCTCGGTCAATGATGTGTTCGTCCTCAATGCCTGGGCCAAGCAGACGGGCGCCGAGGGCAAGATCGTCTTCCTTGCGGACGGCTCTGCCGACTTCACGAAGAAGATCGGCCTCGAGTTCGACCTGACGGCCCGCGGTCTCGGCGTGCGCTCGCGGCGCTACTCGATGGTTGTCGAGAACGGCGTCGTGAAGTCGCTGAACCTCGAGGAAGGTGCGACGGTCGACAAGTCGAGCGCGGCAACCGTGTGCGGAATGCTCTGATCGCGCGCAGTCAGACGGATTGAGACGAAACGGCCGGGGCGACCCGGCCGTTTTTGATTCCGGGCCTGGTAGAGCGCCGCCGTCACCTGCGCTTCCAGCGCTCGCCAAGTGTGCCGATGACGCCCTTCGGCATGTAGATGATGAAGAGCACCAGCAGCAGGCCGTAGATGAAGGTGTCGAGCGCCAATGCGCTCTGACCGAGCAGCTTGCTCAGCGTCTCGGAGCCGCGCAGCCCGACGCGCAATGTTTCTGCCAGCACCTGCGTGAAAACGGCGCCGAAGGTCGGCCCGAACAGCGACCAGATGCCCCCCGCGATGACCGCGAACACGATGTTGAGCGAGACACCGAGCCCGGCGATCGTGTCGGGGCCGATGTACATCTGGTACTGGCCGTAGATGGCGCCGCCGAAGGCGCACATGGCCGAGGACAGCGCCGTGATCTTGAGCTTCTCGCGCGTCACGTTGATGCCGACCGAGGCCGCTGCGTCCTCGTCCTGTGAGGCGGCGTCGAGCGCGTAGCGGTCCATGCTGCGGTCGACCTTCACCCAGATGATGAGACCGATGAGCCAGACGGCGAGCACGATATAATAGGCGAGTACGCGGTTCGGCTCGAACTGGAAGGCGTACAGCGAGAGCCCATCGCCATAGCGCGCCGGCTGCGTGCCGAGCGATCCGCCCGTCCAGTCGCGCATGCCGATGATGCAGAGACGGATGAACTCCGTGAAGGCGAGCGTCAGCAGCGCGAAGTAGTGGCCCGTGATCCGCATGCGAAAGCACGGGTAGCCGACGAGCACGCCCGCAATGGTGGCCACCAGCATGGCGACGGGAATGCCGATCCATGGCGTGATGCCGGCGAAGTTCCAGAGCATCACGGTTACGTAGGCGCCGATGCCGGTGAAAGCGCCATGGCCGAGCGAGGTGAGGCCGAAGCGCCCCATCATCGACCAGCCCGTGTAGATGAACGCCCAGATCAGGATCTGGATGACAAGGTGCAGGTAGTAGCGATCCGTGCCCGGGAAGATCATCCTGATCAGCAAGGGGAGCAGCAGCAGAGCAGCGAGTCCGACCGCCCAGGCGATGTGCTTTTGGGTGATCATGACTTGGCTCCGAAGAGGCCTTGCGGACGGACGAAGATGACGAGCATGAAGAACAGGAAGGCCACTGCGTAGCCCCACTCGGTCGCGACGCACGATCCGCCGATGGTGATGAACTGGGCGATGATGAAGGCCGCAACGAAGCCGCCGACCATGTTGCCGAGGCCGCCGAGCACGCAGATCATGAACGTGAGCGGGCCGAACTGCAGGCCGATCTGCGGATAGATGTCGTACTGGAGAACCATCAGGCAGGCCGCGAGGCCGGCAAGGCCGCCGCCGATCGCCGAGGTCGCGAGATAGATCTTCTTCTGGTCGACGCCCATGAGCGGCATGATCTGGCGGTCCTGCGAGATCGCGCGGATCGCGGTGCCGATGTAGGTGCGCGTGAGGAACTGCCAGAGCAGGATCATGGCTCCGAGTGCGACGGCGAACGTGATGATCCGGCTCCAGGCGAAGCTCATGTCGCCGATGTTCACCGAGCCGAGCCGAATGCCGAGGTTCCGGAATTCGATGCCGAACGCCATGGTCGCCGCCGCCTGCAGCAGGAACAGCACGCCGCCCGTCACGAGGAGCTGGTTGATCGGCGGCTGGTCGAGCACGGGTCGAATGACGAGGTAGTGCAGGATCGTGCCGGCGCACGCGACAAGGCCGATCGCCAGCAGGAAGGAGAGGGGCAAGGGTATGCCGGCGACCTGCACGAAGTAGAAGATCGCGTACATGCCGATCATGACGAGCTCGGCGTAGCAGATCCACACGACGTCGATGACGCCGAAGATGAGGTTGAGGCCGAGCGCCAGGAGAGCGAGCAATCCGGCCAGCAGCACGCCGTTGAGCAGCGCTTCGACAAAGAAGACGTCGAGCGAGCAGTCGAGACTTGAGAACAACCCGAGCATCCCCTTCTCCCCTCGCGGCCGGCGCGGCGGCCGGCCGTCAGCCCGTCAAATTTCTGCGGCGTGCGCTCAAATGCCCATGTACGCCTTGCGGATCTCGTCGCTTTCGGCGAGCTCGGCAGAGCTGCCCGACTGCACGATGCGGCCGACCTCGAGCAGGTAGGCGCGATCGCACACCTTGAGAACTTGCGAGACGTTCTGCTCGACGATCAGGACGGTGTAGCCCTCGGAGCGGATGCGCCGGACGAGATCGAAGACCTGCTGAACGATGACAGGCGCGAGGCCCATCGAAGGCTCGTCGAGCAGCACGAGCTTCGGCTTGCTCATGAGCGCACGACCGATCGCGCACATCTGCTGCTCGCCGCCGGACATGGTGCCGGCGAGCTGGCTGCGCCGCTCCTTGAGGCGCGGAAAAAGACCGTAGACGTAGTCGAGCCGCTCGGCGAAGTGCGCGCGGGCGGAGGGAATGTAGGCGCCAAGCCGCAGGTTGTCCTCGACCGAGAGGCGCGGGAAGAGCCGGCGGCTCTCCGGGACGTGCGCGATGCCAAGCTCGACGACCTTGTGCGGCGGCGTCGTGCGCAGGTCCGCGCCCTCCATGGTCATCGTGCCCGAGGACGCCGGCAGCATCCCGGAGATGACGCGCATGAGCGTCGTCTTGCCGGCGCCGTTGGCACCGATCACGGCCACGGCCTCGCCGGCATTGACCCGCATCGAGATGCCGAACAGGGCCTGGAATGCCCCGTAGCCAGCATCAACTCCCTTGAGGTCCAGCATCTCAGCTCGCCCTAGTGTCCCGATTCCGAAGTTCGCTCAACCTCGATGCTGGTGTCCCGAGCGAACTTCGGAATCAAAAGGGACACTAGAACCATAGATTTGCTCGTGTGATTCAGATCGAGAAATTCGCTCGATACCGGGCTGCGAGATCTGGCGAATTTCTCGATCATCACACGAGCCCTTAGTGCTCGCTCTCGCCGAGGTAGACCTCGACGACGCGCTTGTCCGTCTGTGCATCGGCCGGTTTGCCGTCGAAGATCTTCTCGCCGTGATCGAGCACGACGACGCGGTCGACCACGCGCATCAGCACGCCCATGATGTGCTCGACCCAGACGATCGTGATGCCCTTCTCCTTGCGGATGCGCTCCAGCATGTCCGCGGCCTGGTCCATCTCGCTATGGTCGAGGCCGTTGAGGCTCTCGTCCGCGAGCAGGAGGCGCGGGCCGGTCGCGAGCGCGCGGGCAAGCTCGAGCTTCTTCAGGGAGGCGGCGCCGAGGCCGTCGGTCAATGTTTCCGCGTCCGTCGGCAGGCCGACCATGGCGAGCGACTCTTCGGCCCTGGCCCAGCATTGGCTGCGCGAGAGGTGCGCATTCGAGCCGAAGTGCGCCGAGAGCGCGACGTTTTCGAGAAGTGAGAGGTTGCGAAAGGGCCGCGGGATCTGGAACGTCCGCGCGATGCCCTTGTGGCAGACCTGATTGGCCGCGAGGCCACCGATTTCGCCGCCTTCGAACATGATCGAGCCGGCTGTCGGCGCATACATGCCGGCAACGCAATTGAATGTCGTGCTCTTCCCCGAGCCGTTCGGCCCTATGAGGCCGAGGATCTCGCCCTCCGCGACATCGAAGGAGACGTTGCTCACGGCGGTAAAACCGCCGAATTGCTTGGTCAGGCCATCGACTTTGAGCATCGCCATGCGTGTGGTTGCCTGCGGTCAGGAGAAAACGAGTAGGCAATAAAAGGCGTCACCGCTGCCGCTCTCCGGCGAGAGCAGCAGCGATGGTGTCGCAACGTATGGGGTCAGCGCGCGTACGCGTGGCCCTTGGGGAATGGAAGGACCGGATCGATGGTCTTCAGCGAAGACGGCCATGCGATCTTCGTTACGCCGTCTACATATTGCATCACGACAGGGCTCGAACGCTCGTTCTGCCCCGACATCTGATGGCCCGGCGGGAAGAACTTCACGCCATAGCCCTGGATGGTGCCGCCGCTCGGGATATCGGTCTCGAGCGCGGCCTTGCGCAGTGCCTCCGGGTCGAACCCGCCATGCTTCTTGATCGCGCGCGGCAGCACGTCGGTCAGGAAGATCCACTGCTGGTTGAAGCCCATCGACGCGTGAGGCGGCACTTCGGAGACTTTCGTCTCGGCCTTGTAGCGCTTGACCATCTCGGCGGTGACGTCGCCCATGCCGGCGGCGAGGCTCTTGGGATCGAGGAGCTGAGCTGCGACCGGATCGACGTTGTAGAAGAAGTTCACGTCGCCCTTGAAGGTCTCGATCAGCTTGTCGATCTGGCCGTAACCCGCGCCATGACCGATCAGCGCGTCGAACTTCAGACCGGCTTCCTTGGCTTGACGCAGGAAGAGCGTGATGTCGGGATTGTAGCCCGTGTGGAGGACGACATCAGGCCGTGCGCGGCGAAGCTTCGTGACGAGAGCCGAAAGGTCGGTCGAGGTCGCCGCGTAGCCTTCCTTGTGCGCGATCTTGATGCCGAGCTCCTTGCACTTGGCCTCGTTGCCGGCGGCAACGCCGGTGCCGTAGGGGCCGTCCTCATAAAGGATGGCGACGCTGATGTCCTTCGCATCCTTGCCGAGCTTGGCCTTGGCATTCTCGGCGATGAAGCTGCATGACGCCTCGCCGAACTGGTCGGAATGGACCTGCGGGCGGAACACGTACTGCAGGCCCTTGCCCTTGAAGACGGCGGAGGCGACGCAGACGTTCGCCCACATGAACTTCTTGGCGGCGTCGACTTTGGCGGCCATCGGCACGCAGTGCGCCGACGAGAACACGCCCATCAGCGCGTCGACCTTGACCTCGTTCAAGAGCCGCTCGGCCTCGTTGATCGCGACGTCGGTCTTCGACTGCGCGTCGGCGTACGTCGCGACGATCTTGTGCCCCTCGACGCCACCGCGCTCGTTGATCATGTCGACCGCAATCTTGGTCGCGATCGCGGCCGGCAGCGAGCCGCCGCCGGCGAACGGGCCGGTGTAGTCGTAAATAATGCCGAGCTTGATTTCCTTTTGCGCGGCCGCCGGCAGGCTGGCGCTCGCGACGAGCCCAATAGCTGCTGCGCAGGCCGCAGCAGACCTCAAAAACCTCATGGCGTTTCCTACTCCCTAGGTGCGTTGGCTCGGTTAAACCCGATGTTCCGTGTTGCCCGGTAGACTGGAGAAGGAAGGCCCCTACTGTCAATTGCTTTCAGGTGCGGGCTGACGGTGGCTTCAGCGCTCGTATCCATTCCCATTGCACGATATTCAGGCGCGGCCTGCCGACGAAAGTCGCGGCGCAATCGGGTGGTACGGGCCGCCTGCCTCGGATATACCTTGCGCGGGAGATGAAGCTGTCCCCGGCGGGACGTGGCGAACGCGCGGGAAAGGACGGGATGCAGGACAAGCTGTCGAGGTCAGCGCCCGAAGAGGGTGCGCCCGGCGAGGATCCGGCGCGGCCCACGACCGTGGAAACGGTCGAGGTCCATCGCTGGCGCGTCGGCGCGCGGCTGCGGAACTACTTTCTCACCGGCCTCGTCGTCGTCGGCCCCGTTACCATCACGGTCTACATCGCCTGGTACGTCATCAACATCGTCGACCGATGGGTCAAGCCGTACATCCCGAACATCTACAACCCGGACAACTACCTGCCCTTCGCCGTGCCCGGGATCGGGCTCCTGTTCGCGATCCTGATGCTGATCATGATTGGGGCGCTGGCGGCGAACCTGCTCGGTCGCTCCCTCATCAGCGCCGGCGAGATGATGCTCGATCGGATGCCGATCGTCCGCAATCTCTATCGCGCGCTGAAGCAGATCTTCGAGAGCGTCGTCAGCGTGACGACGCCGGAGCAGCCCTTCCAGAAGGTCGGCTTGATGGAGTTTCCATCGAAAGGCATCTGGTCGCTCGTATTCGTTACCGGTGAGGCGGCGCGCCAGATTGCAGCGCTCAATCCGGACGAAGATCTGGTCAGCGTGTTCATGCCGACAGGAATGCTGCCCCCCACTGGCTTCGTCTGCTTCGTGCCCCGCGCCAGCGTCACGATCATCGGCATGAGCGTCGAGGACGCCGCGAAGATCATCATCTCGGCCGGCATGGTCAATCCCGAGACGCAGGCCCGTCTGCGCGAGCTCAAGGAGCAAGCCGGCGTCGCGGGTGATGGCAAAGCGCCGAGAGCGTAGTCACGCCGCATTGGCGTCGATGCCGAGATAGGCATCGAAGACCGACCAGAAGTGCTGTCGGATCGTGTCATTCTCCTGCATGATCTCATGCTGGGACTGGGGAATGGTCACGTGTGCGCCGATCTTCAGGCGGCTCGCGAATGCCTCGATCGCACGCGAGGAGACGATGCGGTCGTTGGCGGCGCTGAAAAGCAGCAGCGGGACCTTCACGCGCCGCGCGAATGAAGGATCCATGACGTAAGCGCACGAGCGGTAAGCCGCTCTCGTCCATCCATCGGTCGGATAGCCGAGAGCGAGCTCGGGCGCCGCCTCGATCACCTGGCGATTGCGCATGTAGCGCTCGCGATCCGAGGTGAGCATGTTGCCTTCGAACGTCGTCATTTCGGCGGGCTGATCGGAGCCCGTCGGGACATATCGCGTCGAGAAGCCGAGAAGGCACGCCGTCTCGACGAAGAAGCGCGCAAGCCCGGCAGGAACACGCTCTTTTTCGGCCAGTATCTCGAACATTGGCGCGGAAAGGACGATGCGCTCGAACCACGAGTCCGTGGCGACGGCGTGCCGGGCCAGAATGTTGCCGCCCATGGAGTGCGCGAGCGCGTAGTAGGGCGGCGGGCACTCAGGGAGCACGATCTGCTGCATGAACGCCGCGAGGTCGCGATCGAACTCGCTGAAGTCTTTGATGTGGCCTTTGCGCGGGTTGGGCAGCATCCGGTGCGAGCCGCCCTGCCCGCGCCAGTCATGGATGGCGACGGCAAAACCGCGACGCCTCAGATCGGCGATGACCTCGAAATATTTCTCGATGTACTCGCTCCGGCCGGTGAACACGCAGAACGTGCCGCGGGCTGGTCCGCGCGTTGCGCTCCAGCGCGCATAGCGCAGCGGTGCGCCATCGTATCCGGGAAAATCTCCGGTTGTTGCTCCGCTGGGAACAGGGTTCTTCGCGAGCGAGACCAGGGGCATGAACCACCGATGATTTGAGAGGAGTACTGCGAATCGAATGTTGGGCACTTTAGCAAGTGGAATGCGCCGCGGCAGGATCTTTCGCCTGCTGGCGCACCAAAAGGAGAACGGCAGAGGTGGGGGCCTCTGCCGTCGAAATGCTCATGCCTGCAAAAAGCGAAGCTCAGCGGAGATAAGGACCATACCCATAGTACCGCCGCGGTCCGTAGGCGTACGGGCCGCCTGGCACGGGCGCGAGCGGATGCGCCGAAACGACGTCACCCGAGCAGCGATCGATCCTCAGGCGATAGGGAAGCCCGTTCGGGCGCCGCGCTTCAACCACGGCCACCTCCCGGCGGACGTCGATCTCGCGGAAGTCCTGCCAGCCTTGGCGGTAGAGGCGATCGCGGATCACATGACGCGGCGTGCAATCGTACGCAAACCGGTCCTGATAGCCGTAGACGCGCGCTGGCGGCGCGAGCCGCTTGTCGTCGTAGTCGTCATCCTCGACGGCGTAGCGCTCCTCGATCTCTTCCTTCTCGACGTAGCGTCGCGATACACGGCCCGGTGGGGGGCCGTAGAGATCGCGATAGCGCTGATCCTCGTACGCCGATCTGTAGCGATCGGACGGTTCGCCGTATCCCAAGTCGGCGGCGCGCGCGGGTGTACCCCCCGCCAGGGTCATTAGGGCGATGGCGCCGGTCGCCATAGCGATCAGTCTCATGCCTCGAACCTCCTGGAGCTGCTGGTGTCCCTGCCGGCCGAAGTCGCTCGCCACAAGCGATTCTCGACCTGCTCACGCCTCCCTCCGATGGCAGGGTGACGGCGCCACCATGAACGCAGTCTGCAGGCTGCATTCATGTCGCGTTCATCCGGAACACCGGTGCCCTTGATTAGTTGCTGCAATTGCGGAACCTTGATGACCAAAGCATCGATCATGAGCGAGGAGGTCACGTGTTTCAGGACGGTTTGTTGAAGGGGAAGCGCATTCTTGTCACCGGCGGCGGCACCGGGCTTGGTGCAGCCATGGGGCGGCGCTTTCTCGAGCTTGGCGCCGATCTCGTCATCTGCGGTCGCCGGATCGAGGTTCTCGAGGAGACCGCTGCGCGCTTTCGGAGCGAGACGGGCGGCAAGGTCATGCCCATATCCTGCGACGTGCGCGATGCGGCTGCTGTCGAAGCCATGATGGACCGCATCTGGGAAAGCGGCCCGCTCGATTGTCTTCTCAACAACGCAGCCGGGAACTTCATCGCCGAGACGCATAAGCTCTCGCCGCGCGCGATCGATGCAATCCTCAACACCGTGCTGCACGGCACGGCCTACTGCACGGTGGCGGCCGGGCGCCGCTGGATCGATGCGGGACGGCGCAACTGCACTGTGCTCTCGATTCTCACGCTGTCGGCGCTCAAGGGCGCGGCCTTCCGCGTGCCTTCCGCCATGGCCAAGGCCGGTGTGCTCGCGATGATCCGAAGCCTCGCCGTCGAGTGGGGGCCGAAGGGCATTCGTACGGTCGCCATTGCGCCGGGGCCGTTCCCGACGGCCGGTGCCTCGCAGCGCCTGACGCCCGGCGGCGGCGACTCCGTCGTCGATCGCGAGATCCCTCTGCGGCGCAACGGCGAGCATATCGAGCTCGCGAACCTCGCCGCGTTCCTGCTCTCGGACATGGCGAGCTACATCACGGGTGAGTGCATTGCCATCGACGGCGGCAAGCAGTTCATGAGTGACGCCGGCAGCCGCACGGTCGAGCTCATGAACTGGACGGAGGAGGATTGGGCGCGTATGCGCGCACAGGCCACCAGCAAACGCTGACGCTCGGCCGACGACCACCGCATCCAAAAGATACAAACCGCAAGCGCTCGGTGAGAGTTCATTAAGCTTAATAATTCACAGTGCCCCCAGTCGAGTTACGGGGGCGCTGCGTTTGCGGTGAGTAGAGCGTGAGCTTCGATTGGCGTCGGTGGTCGGGTCGTTCCTTCAGCAAGTTCATGACCGGATGGGGAAATCCTCCGGTCCGCAGTGCCGAGGCCGGCACTCCGCCTGAAGCTGTTTTGCCGATCCCGCCCGCCGCTTCGGGCCTGATCATCGCTCTCATTTTTGCCGGCCATTACGCTCTGACCGGCGATTTCTTGATGGCTGCCCTGCTGGCGGCCTGCCTCGCGGCGGCACTTTCGGCAGCCGCGCTCATCAAGACCCACCGCGCCACCCTCGCGCAGCTCGAGGCCAGCCGCGACATCCACAATCTGGTCGCGGACAATGCCGCGGACCTCGTCACGCGCCACAATGCACAAGGAGCGATCACCTACGCCTCGCCTGCCGCGAGTGCGCTGCTCGGTGCGTCCCCTGCACTCCTCATGCGCCACGGTTTGTCGGCCGCGATGAGCACCGGCAACGCGGCGCGCTGCCAGGATGCAATTTCACAGTGCCTGGAGCTTGGCGCGCCGACATCGGCGGAAGTTGAAATCAGCGTCGGTGGCGCCGCACGCTGGATCGAGTTCCGCTGCAAGCCGCTGTCGGATGGCGAGAGCGCGGTCGCCGTGATGCGGGACATCACCACGCGCCGCTGGCACGCCATTGCCATGCGCCAGGCGCGCGAGGAAGCCGAGAGCGCGAGCCGCGCCAAGTCCGCGTTTATTGCCACGATCAGCCACGAGCTGAGAACGCCGCTCAACGCCATCATCGGCTTCTCGGAGATGTTGCAGCGTGAGCTTGGCGCCGAGGGGGGCACCGCCCGCCACGCCGACTACAGCCGCATTATCCGCGAGAGCGGCGAGCATCTCATGAGCCTCGTCAAGGATCTGCTCGACATCTCGAAGATCGAAGCGGGCCGGCTCACGATCTGCAAAGAGCCCTTCCGGCTGTCGGACGTGATCGCAAGCAGCGTCGACACGCTGCGCCCCGCTGTGGCGGCGAAGTCCATCGCGCTCGATGTGACCATCTCTGACGATGTCGGGGAGATGGTCGCGGATCAGCGTGCGTGCAAGCAGATGCTCATGAATCTGCTGTCGAACGCCTGCAAGTTCACGCCCGAGGGCGGCCGCATCGAGCTCGGTGCGCTGGTCGACGGCGGGAATGTGCTGCTCTCGGTGCGTGATAGCGGGATCGGCATTGCGCCTGACCACGTTGCCCGGCTCGGCGAGCCCTTCTTTCAAGTCGACTCGTCGCATTCGCGCCAGCTCGAAGGAGCCGGGCTCGGCCTCGCGATCGTCCGCGGGCTCGCGGAGCTGCATGGCGGACGCCTCAGGATCGAGAGCACGCTTGGCGAAGGCTCGTGCTTCAGGCTCGTCCTGCCCATGGATAGCGAGATGCACGACGCTGACCCCGCTACCGAGGTCGAGAGGCCTCAGAAGGATGCAGTGCCCGCGCCCGCAGTGGCGCCCGCACGTCCCATCGCGCTTGTCGCATGAGTTTTGGAGTAATCAGTAGGAGTACCGTGACATGACCAGCCCTCGTGATGCACGGATTGCCGGCGCGTTCATCGTGGTCTTGGCCGGCGGTGTCGTCTGGAACGTCGCTTATCTGCAGGAAGGCCCGCGCGATCGCCGCAGGGCGGTTGTTCCGGTCGGCGTGCACGTGCCGCTGCCGGGTGCCCAGCCGGTTGTCGAGGCGCGCCGTTCGCAAGGTCCAATGACCTTGTCTCTCGCGGCATTGATCGAGCAGAGCGAGGCACGCGCTCAGGGAGCGCCGTCAGGCCCGGCGGCCGCCCCAACACTCGACCAGCTTCTCAGTGCCGAGCCCCAGGTCGCACCGCTGCCAGCAGCGGCGCCTGCGGCGCTTGTCAGGGAAGTTCAGGCGGCGCTTGCCGCGCGCGGCTATCAGCCTGGGGCGCCGGACGGCAGTGCTGGTCCGGTTACCCGTGCGGCCATTCTTGCCTTCGAGCATGACCATGGTCTTGCCGCGACGGCAGAAGCTAGTGAAGCCCTGCTCGCTGCGCTTCGTGCGCCGGGGCGGCCGGTCGCTGGTGGCGCACGCTGGGAGAAGCCGACGGAGGCGGCCGGAAGCCTCGTCAGGGCTGTCCAGCAGCAGTTGATCGCATCGGGCTATCTCAGGGGCCAGCCGAGCGGTGTGCCCGATGCGCCGACGGTCGCTGCCATCCGCGCATTCGAAACGGCCCATCAGCTGACACTGACAGGCCGGATCTCGGCGCCGCTCGTGGCGCGCCTGCAGCAGAATCGCGCGCGCGTGGCGGCAGGGCAGTAGTAAGGGCTGTTATTCCGCCGCCATCATGGGCGGGTCGGACGGCAGCGCGTCGAGCATCCCGAGGGCGTGCATGTAGGTCGCGAGGATCGCCTCTTCCTCGTCGCGATCGTCTTTCGGCTGCTTCCGGAGGCGCAGGATCTGCTTCATGATCTTCGGATCGAAGCCCATGGCCTTGGCTTCGGCGAACTTGTCGCGAATGTCACTGGCCAGCGCCTTCTTCTCTTCCTCGAGGCGCTCGAGCTGCTCGATGAGCTGGCGCAACTGCGCCTGCGCGGATGCTTGAAGCGACGTCATATCCCTTACCCCACCATTGGACGAGCGTGTCGCGCACGCAACTCTTGTCGTGACGCGCACGAGCGCTGCTGCAATGCCCTCGCAGCGACTCAGTACGCCTCAGCAACGGTAGGGGCGCAGCTCGGCCGCAGCAAGGCGCGCTCAGGGCTGCTGTGTGTCCTGGGGAGAACGCGGGATAAGTAGGAGGGGCGCCTTTACAACGCGGCGCCCCTTCACTTGCCGCTACGCCGCCTTCGCGGATTTCAGTGCGCGAATCGCGCCATCCCAGGCGTCGAGCGTCTTCGCGACATCGGCCTCGGTATGGGCGAGCGAAAGGTAGTACTTGCTCTCACCCTTCAGGATGCCGGATGCCAGCAGCGAGCGATTGATCGCACCCTGCATCTTGGCGTCGCTGCGCAGCGTGGCGCGATAGTCGCGGATGTCGCCCTC
This sequence comes from Hyphomicrobium sp. CS1BSMeth3, assembly GCF_900117415.1. GTDB lineage: Bacteria > Pseudomonadota > Alphaproteobacteria > Rhizobiales > Hyphomicrobiaceae. Next base: position 572,551 of record NZ_FPEI01000005.1, on the reverse strand, counting down.
GGCAAAGACGACATCGAAGAGCGGCGGCTCACCGATGACCTGCGCAGGGAGCTTGGCCGCGCGGATGCGTTCCGAAATGCCGTCCATGAGCGCGCGACCGGTCGCAAAGAGCTTGTCGTAGGCGCCGGGCTCCCTGAGGATTTCCATGGTCGCGAGGCCGGCCGCCGACGCCACGGGATTGCCCGAGAGCGTGCCGATCTGCACGGTGAAGTCCTCTTCGCCGACGGCTGCCTTGTCGAAGTGGCGCATGATCTCGGTCTTGCCGGCGATCGCAGCCAGCGGGAAGCCGCCGCCGATCACTTTGCCGAAGGTCGCGAGGTCCGGCGTCACGCCGTAGTAGGCCTGCGCGCCGCCATAGGCGAAGCGGAAACCCGTCACGACCTCGTCGAAGATCAGCACGATGCCGTTCTGCTCAGTGAGCTTTCTGAGACCCTCGAGGAAGCCGGGCTTCGGCGGGATCAGGCGCTGGAAGGGCTCGACGATGATCGCCGCGATCTCCTTGCCATGCTGCGCGACGAGGCTTTCGACAGCCGCCAGATCGTTGAACGGCGCCACGATCATCTCTTCGCGAATGGCCTTCGGAATGCCGGCCGAATCCGGCACGGCGGCGGGGAAGTTCGCGAGGCGCTTCGGCGCGAGGCTCATGAGGCCGTAGTCGCTCATGCCGTGATAGCCGCCCTCGAACTTCAGGATCTTCTCGCGCCGCTTGTAGGCGCGCGCGACGCGCATCGCGTAGAGGTCGGCTTCCGAACCGGACGAGACGAAGCGCACTTGCTCAGCGCACGGCACAGCCGCGACGATCTCCTCCGCGAGCCGAATGCCTTGGGCGTTGTTGACGAAGAAGGTCGTCCCGAGCGGGACCTGCTCCAGCACGGCCGCCTCGACCTTCGGGTGACAGTGGCCGACCAGCATGGGGCCGGAGCCGAGCAGATAGTCGATGTACTCGTTGCCGGAGACGTCCCAAACATGCCCGCCCTTGCCGCGCGCGATCACGATATCGAGGGCAGTATTGCCGAATGTGCCGGCCGGCAGGACCTTGCGCGCTCGTTCGGCAAGCTCGGTCTCGGCAGCACTGCGTTGCATTTGGGTCATCTCGGGGCTCCCCATGTTCATGTCTGGACAGGTGACAGCACGTTTGCTGCGAGCTTAGACTGCCGCCACACGCAACTGAAGTCGCGGATTGTGCATGGCGGCGTCCTGTCCGTCGTGCGCCGTGCCGCGCCGCTAGTCAAACCCGAGGAAACGCCCATGCCGATCGTTGCCGCCGACCGCCTCACTGCTATCGCCAGCACATTGCTGCAATGCGCAGGTGCGTCGAAGGAAGAAGGCGATACCGTGGCGAAGGGCTGCGTCGCCGCCAACCTCGCGGGTCATGACAGCCACGGCGTCATCGCGATCCCGACCTACATCGACCGCATGGGCAAGGGCCACATCGTTCCCGGCGCGCCCTTCGAGATCAAGCAGGAGACGGCGACCACGACCGTCGTCGACGGCAACTGGGGCTTCGGCTTCGTCGTCGCCGAGAAGACGGCGAAGCTCACCATGGAGAAGGCGAAGAAGTCGAACGTCGCGGCGGCGACGATCCTGCGCCAGAGCCACGTCGGTCGCCTCGGCGCCTATCCGCTCATGGCGGCGCGCGAGGGCTTCATCGCGATCATGACCGCCGACAGCGGGCGCAGCCCCAAAGCAGTCGCGCCGTTCGGTGGGCGCGAGGCGCGTCTCGGCACGAATCCGATCTCGATCGCTATTCCCTCTGATCTCGACGGTCCGTTCGTGCTCGACATGGCAACGTCGGGCGTTGCCGTCGGCAAGATCAAGCTCGCGCAGGCCAAGGGCACGAAGATCCCGGAAGGATGGATCGTCAACAAGGATGGCAAGCCGACGACCGATCCTTTCGACTACGACAAGGGCGGCGTGCTGCTTCCGCTCGGCGGCGCGGAGGGCTTCAAGGGTTCGGGTCTCTCGGCGGTGGTCGAGGTGCTCTCTGCCGTGTTGCCGGGTCTCGGATTCGGCGTCGATCCGACGGGCCGTCACAACGACGGCTGCTTCCTCGCGATGTTCAAGGTCGAGGCTTTCCGTCCGCTCGCGCAATTCAAGGCCGAGGTCGCGGACTTCGCGCGCTACCTCAAGGCGACGCCGCCGGCCGAGGGCTACTCGGAAGTGATGTATCCCGGTGAGGTCGAGTATCGCCGCGAGCAGGAGCGTCTGAAGAGCGGCATCGAGGTCGACGCGAAAACCTGGAAGAATTTCGGCGATCTCGCGGCGAAATACGGAAAAGATGGTCTCGTTGCCTGATGGCGACGTAGAAAGATTCGCGAAGACAACGATCGATCACGCGGTTCAGCATCCCACGGACGCTGAACCGCTATTGTTTTTGCCGTTCTCTATAAGCGCTTTCAAACGCGGATCAGCGGAACCATTCCACGCCTCGACCGTTCACGTCGCATCACGACTTTTCGAGGAGTGGATCCTATGAAAGCCTCAGTTCTTGCGGTCTGCACCGCGCTTCTGATGACGACATCAGCGATCGCGCAGACGACGACAACGCCGCCAGCGACAACACCGCCTGCAACGACACAGCCGCCGACGGCAACGCCGCCTGCGCGTACGCCGGGTGGCGAGACACAGATGAAATCTCAGGCGCCGACTGAAGAGGTGAAGGGTGCTTGGAACGTAAAGGACTTCATGCGCAGCCGCGTTTACAACATGAACGGCGAGCGCATCGGTGACGTCAACGACATCCTTATCGACGACGGGCGCGTCACGGCGGTCATTCTCGGCGTCGGAGGCTTCCTCGGTATCGGCGAGAAGGAAGTCTCCATGGAACCCGGTCAGGTGAAGCGCATGGTCCACAGCGATGGCCAGCCCTACTTCACCGTCAATGCTACCAAGGAGCAGCTCATGGCTGCGCCGGACTATGTCAGGCCGGCCAAGGCCATGCGCCAGGCGCCCGCGCCGTCCGGTAGTGGCGGCGGTGGTACGACCCGCTAACGCGACTGGAGGGGCGCCTCGTGGCGCCCCTTCTGTTCAGGGCCGGCGCGATGCGCGGCATGACACGCGCTCCGATCACGGGCCCATAACTCGAACTGAAGGAGAGGAGGACCAGATGGCCTCAGCGACACAGCATCCCAATCATCAGCTCATCTCGAGCGAGGATGTCGAAGGCACGAATGTCTTCGGCGCAGGCGACACGAAGGTCGGCGAGATCGATCATCTCATGATCGACAAGTTCTCAGGAAAGGTCACGTACGCCGTGATGAGCTTCGGCGGATTCCTCGGGCTCGGTCACAGCCACTATCCCGTGCCTTGGGCGGCGCTGAAGTACGATCCCACGCTCGGCGGATATCGAACCGGCATAACCGAGCAGCAGCTCCACGATGCGCCCGAGTTCAGCGATGATGAGTGGGGCGATCGCAACTGGGAGACGCGCACGCACCAGCACTATGGCGTGCCGATGTACTGATAGGTGACGCGCCTCGAGTACGAGCACGATGCGCCTGCCGAGCGATCGGCGGGCGCATTTGCGTTGTGGGGATGGGTGCGCTGACTTACCTTCGCGATCGAACGAAAAGATCGCAGGGAGATCGGCATGGCCATCATCGACGCGCAGGTGCACTTATGGGCCAAGGGTATTCCGACGAAGCTGCACCTCGAGCGGCCCTATCTCGCCGATGAGGCCATCCGCGGCATGGACGAAGCTGGCATCGATGGCGCCGTCCTGCATCCGCCCATGTGGGATCCGGATTCGAACGAGCTCGCAGCCGAGGCCGTGAAGGCCTACCCCGGCCGCTTTGCCATTCTCGGCAACTTCCCGCTCGACAAGCCCGAGAGCCGCGCGCTCGTGCCGGCGTGGAAGCAGCGTCCCGGCATGCTGGGCTTGCGCTTTTATTTCAGCGATCCTGTAAAGCGGAACTGGCCGCTCGATGGCACGATCGACTGGCTCTGGCCGGCGGCTGAGAAGGCCGGATTGCCCATCGCATTGCTCGCGGATCACTGGCTGCCGCGTCTCGGCGACGTGGCGGCGCGATATCCGGATCTGAAGCTCATTGTGGACCACATGGGGGCCGAGCGCATCTTCAAAGGCGGCGATGCAGCGTTCGCGAACATGAAGGATCTGACGGCGCTGGCGAAGTTGCCGAATGTCGCTGTCAAGCTGACGGGCGGCCCATTCTATGCCGACGACTCCTATCCCTTCAGGAGCCTGCACAAGCACTATCGCGCACTTTACGACGCGTTCGGTCCGCGTCGGCTTTTCTGGGGCACGGACATCACCAAGATGCCGTGCTCGTGGCAGCAGTGCGTCGCGCACTTTCAGGAGATCGACTGGATTCCTGCAGCCGACAAGAAGCTCATCATGGGCGATGCCATCTGCGCGTGGATCGGCTGGAAGCGCTGAGATTGTGACATACGTTGCTCGCAGATCGGTCGCGGCGATCTGAGAGTCTATTGATCTTGCTCAATGAAATTCCGCTCTGTTGCGGTGATCTTGCCGGCCGAATGCCGGTGGGAGGATCACCCGATGAGGGAAGTAAGTGAGGGACGCGAAGCTGCTCCTGTCGCGAGCGTCGTAGCTAGCGCTAAGCGAGCTGAGGCGGCGGTTGCCGCGCCGTTCTGGGGGCGGGAATACTGGGGACTGCTCGCCGCCATCGCCGCAATGGTGGTGGTTCTGCTTATACCCACGCCAGAGGGGCTCCCCGTTGCGGGCCACCGCATGCTGGCAGTGTTGGCGTTTGCGGTCATCGTCTGGATGACCGAGGCGCTCGACTACGCGGTCTCTGCGGTCGTCATCGCCGCTCTCATGGCCTTCCTGCTCGGGCTCTCGCCTAATCCGGCCAATCCGAAAGTGCTCATGGGAACGAGCGCCGGCCTCGGTCTCGCGTTCAGCGGCTTCGCAAACACCGCGTTGGCGCTCGTTGCCGCGGCGCTTTTCCTCGCGGCGGCCATGGCGACCACGGGGCTCGACAAGCGAATTGCCCTCGTCATTCTCTCCCGCGTCGGCACCGAGACGCGCCAAGTGGTGGTGGGAGCGATCCTCGTCGGCTTCGTGATGGCCTTCCTCGTGCCCTCGACGACGGCGCGCGTTGCCTGTCTCGTGCCCATCATGCTCGGCATCATCGCCGCGTTCGGCGTCGACAAGAAAGGCGCCTTCGCCGGCATGTTGATGATCACGACGGTCCAGACCGCGAGCATCTGGAATGTCGGCATCAAGACAGCGGCAGCGCAGAACATGGTGGCCGTCGGCTTCATCGAGCGCACGCTGAAGCAGACGATCACCTGGCTCGAGTGGTTCATCGCGGCCGCGCCCTTTGCGATCATCATGTCTATCGCGCTCTACTTCGTGATGTCCTGGATGATGCCGCCCGAGATCAAGGAAGTGCCCGGCGGTCGTGACGCCATCCGCAAGTCCCTCGCCGATCTCGGCCCGATGAAGACCTCTGAAAAGAAACTACTCGCGATCTCGCTGACGCTGCTGGCCTTCTGGGCCACGGAAGGCGTGTTCCACATCTTCGACACGTCGACGACGACGGTCGCGGCAGTCGCTCTGATGTTTCTGCCCGGCATAGGCATCATGACCTGGAAAGAGGCTCAACCGAAAATTCCCTGGGGCACCATCGTGCTGTTCGGGATCGGCATCAGCCTCGGCACTGCGCTCTTGCAAACCCGCGGGGCAACTTGGCTCGCCGACATCGTGGTTGCCCAGTTCGGACTGAAGAATGCGACGGCGCTCTTCATCCTCGGCGTCATGAGCCTCTTTCTCACCGTCATCCACCTCGGCTTTGCCAGCGCGACAGCACTCGCCTCGGCAATGATCCCGATCATCATCGCCGTCCTGCAGAGCGTAGCGACGCCGGACATGAACATCGTCGGCATGACCATGCTGCTGCAGTTCGTCGTCAGCTTCGGGTTCATCCTGGTCGTCAACGCCCCACAGAACATGGTGGCCTACGGCACGGAGACATTCGAAGCGAAGGACTTCGTACGCACGGGGCTCGTGCTGACCGTCATCGCCTTCGCACTCGTGATGCTGCTCGGAGCTACGTACTGGCGCTGGCTTGGCTACGTCTGAGCCGCAGGCCCAGCAGACGCAGACATATAGGAGATAAGTCATGCCTAAGATGAAAGCTGCGATTTTCGTTGAGCCTGGTCGGATCGTTCTCGATCAGAAGCCCATTCCTGATCCAGGTCCGCTCGACGCGGTGATCCGCATCACCACGACGACCATCTGCGGCACGGACGTTCACATCCTCAAGGGTGAGTACCCCGTGGCCAAGGGACTGACGGTCGGACATGAGCCGGTTGGCATCATCACCAAGCTCGGCGCGCAGGTCAGCGGCTTCAAGGAAGGCCAACGCGTCATTGCAGGCGCCATCACGCCCTCGGGCACATCCACGGCTTGCCTGTGCGGCTTTCATTCGCAAGACGGCGCGGGCACGGAGAGCGGCTGGAAGGCCATCGGCGGCTGGAAGTTCGGCAACACCATCGATGGCGCGCAGGCGGAGTACCTTCTCGTCCCGGATGCCATGGCGAATCTGTCGCCGGTGCCGGACGGCCTCACGGATGAGCAGGTTCTCATGTGCCCGGACATCCTCTCGACAGGCTTTTCCGGTGCCGAGCGCGGCGGCGTTCGCATCGGTGACGCCGTGGCTGTATTTGCGCAAGGCCCGATAGGTCTTTGCGCGACGGCTGGCGCGCAGTTGATGGGCGCGACGACGATCATTGCTGTCGAGAGCGTGCCTGCGCGTATGGAGATGGCGCGCCGCATGGGTGCCAGCCACGTCGTGGATTTCAAAACGGCCGATCCTGTTGCGGAAATCATGCGCCTCACGAATGGGCGCGGCGTCGATGTGGCGATCGAGGCCCTGGGGCGCCAGGAGACCTTCGAGTGGGCGCTCAAAGTGCTGCGGCCCGGCGGGACGCTTTCGTCGCTCGGCGTCTATTCCGCCGATCTCAAGATTCCGCTCGGCGCGTTCGCGGCTGGTCTCGGCGACCACACCATCGCGACGACGCTCTGCCCCGGCGGCAAGGAGCGCATGCGCCGTCTCATGAGCGTCGTGGCTGCCAACAAGGTGGATACGCGCCCGCTGGTGACGCATCGCTTCAAGCTCGACCAGATCGAGGCCGCCTACGAACTCTTCTCGCACCAGCGCGATGGCGTGCTGAAGGTGGCCATCACGCCCTGACCGGGACGTCCTACGACGGCGGCGCCGCGCGCGCGAGCGTCACGGCCACGGTTGCCACGATGTCGGCGACCGTGGCGCCGCGCGACAGGTCGGAGACCGGCTTGGCAAAGCCCTGCAGGAAGGGGCCGATGGCCTGCGCGCCGGCGAGCTCCTGCGAAAGCTTGTAGCCGATGTTGCCGGAGTCGAGATCGGGGAACACGAGCACGTTGGCGCGGCCGGCGACGGTGCTTGCCTCTTTCACCTTCTTGGCTGCGACGGCGGCGGAGAGCGCCGCATCGGCCTGCAACTCGCCGTCGACCATGAGATCGGGCGCGCGTTCTCTGATCTGCGCCAGCGCCGCGCGCACTTTGTCGACGCGCGGGTGCGTGGCGCTGCCATGGGTCGAGAACGACAGCAGAGCGACCCGCGCAGGCGTCCTGAGCAGGGCTTCGGCACTCGCTGCCGAGGCAATGGCGATGTCGGCGAGCTCCTCGGGGCTCGGATCGGCATTGACCGCGCAGTCCGCGAAAATGAGCGCGCGAGGCTCGATGCCCGAGCGCCCCGGCACCATCATGAGGAAATAGCTCGACGGCGTGGCGATGCCGGGCGCCGGTCCGATGGTCATAAGGCCGGCCTCGATCACACGGCGCGTCGGATTGGCGACGCCCGCGACGAGCGCCTCGGCCTGCCCGATCGCGACCAGGGCCCCACCAAAATAGAGGGGCTTTCTGACAAGGCGCGCAGCCGTGCGCTCGTTCATGCGCTCTCGGGTGGCCGCGACGTGGCCGGCAAGGGCGGGGCCGGCGGTGTCGCTCTCGGGGCTGCGGACTTCGATCGCGCCTGCGGGCCCGCCCGCGGTCTCGAGTTTCGCCCGCGTGGTGCTGACGTCGTCCGTGAGCACGATCGGCCGGGCGAGGCCTTCGCGCGCAATTTGGGCCGCTGCGGCGAGAATGCGCTCGTCCTCACCCTCGGGCAGGACCACCCGGAGCCCGCGCCCCTTTACGGCGGCCTTGCACGACGCAATGATGTCCATCCGCGTCCCCTTCATCTTGCCCCTGGACCTCGATTGCACTTGTAGGCCATGGCAAGAATGGTGCAAGTACCGTTCCGGAATATGATACGAAACGGCTCGGGAGGCAGACCATGACCGAACCAAGCAACGAGCCCCGCATCTACCGGGGTCTCAAGGACGTTTACTTCGAGCGGTCGGGCACGACCTTCATCGATGGCAAGGCCGGAGAGCTGCGCTATCGCGGCTACTCGATCCATGATCTCGCGGCCCATTCGTGCTTCGAGGAGACGGCCTACCTGCTGATCCATGGCGAGCTGCCGACGGTCGCCGAGCTCAAGGCTTTCGACGCCGAGCTCAAGGCCGCGCGGACGCTGCCCGCAGACGTTCTCGAGGTTATCCGGCTGATCCAGCGTGCCCATCCCATGGATGTGCTGCGCACGGCGGTCTCGGCACTCGCGGCCTTCGATCCCGAGACCGCGGATACGTCCCGCGCGGCGACGATCCGCAAGGGCGTGCGGCTTTCATCGCAAGTGCCGATGATCGTTGCGGCGCACGAGCGCATCCGCAATGGTCTCGCGCCGCTCGCGCCGGATCCGACGCTCGGCCACGCCGCGAACTTCCTTTGGCTGCTGAAGGGCGATAAGCCCTCGGGAGATGCGGCGAAGCTGCTCGACACGGACCTCGTGCTCCATGCCGAGCACGGCTCGAATGCGTCCTCGTTCACGGCGCGCGTGGTGATCGGCACGGATGCCAACATTCACGCGGCCATCACCGCGGCAATTGCCGCGCTATCGGGACCTGCGCACGGTGGCGCTGCCGAGGATGTCATGCGCATGGCCGAGGAGATCGGCGATCCCGCAAATACCGCGGCATACGTGAAGGCAAAGCGCGCGGCGAAAGAGCCGATTACGGGCTTTGGTCATCGCGTCTATCGCGCGGAAGATCCGCGAGCGCGGCACATGCGCGAAGGCGTGAAGCAGCTATCGAAAGAGATGGGCGAGCCGAAATGGTACGAAATTCTGGAGTCGCTCGTCGCTGAAATGAAGCCGTACGCGCGGCACGGCGTGAACGTGAATGTCGATTTCTACTCGGGCGTGATCTACTACCTGCACAAGATCCCGAAAGACCTGTTCGTACCCATCTTCGCTGTCGGGCGTGTGCCGGGCTGGACCGTCCAGGTGCTCGAGCAGCTCGACAACAACATCCTCATACGGCCGCTCACGCTCTACACCGGACCGGAGGCGCGGGCTTACGTTCCGATCGGCCAGCGCGGCTAAGCTGGAGAAAAAAGAAAGGCCAGCCGTTTGGCTGGCCTCTCTTCTTATTGTGTGGCGCCGATCACCAATAGCCGGCGCAAGAGTAGTAGCGGGCGCGCCAGTACCGGCTGCCGGTGCGCATCCACTTGCGATAGTAGTAATTGCAGCCGCCGTAGTAGTAGCCGCCGCCATAGAAGAACGGCAGGCCGGCGCCAATGATGACGCCACGACGCCAACCGCGGTGCCGTCGTCCGCCGTAGTAGGCGAAGCTACGGCCGCCGCGGAAGTGGCGACCACGGAAGCTGCGACCGCTGTGGAAGCGCGCACCCCGGAAGCTGCGGCCACTGTGGAACCGCGCGCCCCGGAAGCTGCGACCGCCGCCGAATGAACGGCCGCCGCGGAAGCTGCCGCCCCTGAAGCCACGGCCACCGCCGAAGCTGCGGCCGCCACCGCGCCGTACTTGCTCGACGGCGCTGTCCGGCGTCGCCATCTTCGGTGCAATGGATGGTGCGGCGTTTGTAGTAGTGGCTTGACCCGGCAGGAGCAGCAGCCCTGCCGCTGCCACCGCCGATATTGCGAGAGTTCTCAACATTCGGAACGCTCTCCTCAACTTTCCGACATTACCCCGGCGTAATGTTATAGCTGGCGCGTTTCTTGATTAATTTCAAGCATTGAATCTCAATATTCGCCATGAACACTTATTCATACTCGGAGATTATCGCCAAATTTGAGATAAGTCCGGCGTCTTTTGCAGCGCAATAGTTGCGCTATGGTGTCAGCCGTGACCCGAAATACACGCTCGCGAGATCGCGATCGCTCATCATCTCGCGCGTCGGCATGTCCGCTGCGACGTGCCCTTCGATGAGCAGGAGCGCGCGCGGACAGAGCGCTTCGACGGCAGCAATCTTGTGCTCGATGAGCAGGATCGCGGTCTCGGCGCCGAAAGCACGGCCGAGGAGCGCGATCACGTGATCGGACTCCGCCGGCGAAAGGCCTGCTGTCGGCTCGTCGGCGAGCAGGAGCCGCGGCCGTTGCGCAATGGCGCGCGCGATCTCGAGCTGCCGCTGCTCGTAGAAGCTGAGGTCGCCCGCAAGCGTGTCGCGTCGTTCGCCGAGGCCGACGGTATCGAGGGCGGCAAGGGCATTCTCGCGAGCCTCATGGGAGGACGCGGCGCCAACCGACGGCAGTGCATTGTCGAGCGCGCTCAGGCGCTGGAAGAGGCGCACGGACTGGAATGTCCGCGCGACACCGGCAGCGGCAATGCGATGCGGTGCCAGTTTCGAGATCGTCATGCCATCGAGGCGGATCGTGCCGGCGGCGATGCCGGCGAGCCCCGAGATCGCATTGAAGAGCGTCGTCTTGCCGGAGCCGTTGGGCCCGAGCACGCCGACGCGCGCGCCCGTCGGCACTGTGATGCTGAGTTCGCGGAGCGCCTCGACGCCGTCGAAGCGCACGGTGAGGCCATCAACCTCCAGCATGACGGCGTCTCCGCAAGGCTTGCCGGATGCGGCTGATCGCGACCTCGTCGAGGAGGCCGCGCGGCCTGACGATCAGCAGCACCGCGACGAGACCGCCGAAAACGATCATGCGGTAGCCTCTGAAGATGCGCGTCGATTCGAGCAGGCCGATGTCGATGAGCACGCCGAGCAGAGGTCCGAGTGCGGTGCCAAGGCCGCCGATCAGCCCGTAGGCGAGCGCGTGCACGCCGAGCATGATGTCGAAACTGCGCGGCTCGACATAAGTCATCAGGTGCGCGTAGAGCCCACCGCCGAGCCCGGCGACCGCACCTGCCGAGAGCGCTGCGGCCATGCGCACGCGCATGACGTCAATGCCTTGCACCTCGGCGAGCAGTGGATCCTCGCCCACTTGGCGTAACAGGCGCCCGCCGCGCGTGCGCTCGACGATGAAGAGTGCGGCGAGCACTGCCGCTAGGAGCGCATAGACGATGAGGCAGGACTGGAACGGCGAGATGTCGTTCGCGAAGAAATAGCGGATGTCGCGAAAGCCATCGATGCCGTCAGGCCCCGTCTCGACGCCGCCGATCTCTCGGCGATAGACAAAGAGCTCTGCGGCAATGCGCATGATCTCGGCAAAGGCGAGCGTCGCCATGGCGAAATAGATGCCGCTCAGGCGAAGCGTCGCGAGGCCGACGAGGCCCGCTGCAACACTGGCCGCGAGCGCGCCGAGCACGAGTGCACCCGCGATCGGCCACTGCCACATGACGGTGGCGATGCCCGCCGTATAGGCGCCGATGCCGAAGTAAGCCTGCTGGCCGAATGAAATCTGCCCGGACAGCAGAAGGATGTAGGCCGACAGCGCCACGAAGGAGATCATCCCGATGTTGCTGAGCACCGTGATGACGTAGGTGTCCATGGCTCCGCCCCTCAGCGCCTCAGACGCGCCGACCGACCGCCATTGTGCGGTCGAGCGCCTTTGCTCCCATCAGGCCACCGGGCCAGAAAGCCAGAATCACGAACAGCAGGCCCCAGGCGACCATGTCGCGCACCTGGGGACCGAGAAACCACTGCGCGTGCGCTTCGAGGACGCCGAGCAGAAGCCCGCCAGCGATGGCGCCCTTTACCGAGCCGAGCCCGCCGAGCATCATCGCGACAAGGCCCTTGGTGGTTGCCCACATGCCCATCATGGCGGTCACTTGCGCGTCCGTCGCAGCAATGAGAAAGCCCGCAAACCCGCCGATTGCCGAAGCGAGCACGAATGTCAGCATCATGATGCGCTCGACATGGATGCCGACGATCGCCGCCGCGCGCGGCTGGTCGATCACGGCGCGGATGGCGAGCCCGAGCTTCGTGCGCGCGAGCAGATAGGTGACGGCTCCCGCGAGCAGCAGCGTCGCCGCGAGCATGATGAGATGGTCGGCGCGCAGCATGAGCGGCCCGATCTCCAATGGCGAGGCCGCGAGGAGAGGTGGGAAGGGGTTCATATGCTGGGGCAGCATGTGCATGGCCGCTTCTTCGATCTGCATCCAGAGCGCGAAGCTCGCGACCATGGAAGCCGTGCGCGCGGCTTCGCCGAAAGGACGGAAGCAAAGCCGCTCGACGTAGAGACCGACGAGCGATGCGCCAATGATGACGATCGCAAGCACGACGAGGCTCGGCGCGCCGAAGGAGATGAACGCTGCTGTGCCGAGATAGACGCCCGCCATGATCGTCGGGCCATAGGCGAGGTTCAGGCGCCGCATGACGCCGAAGATCAAGGTGAAGCCGATCGCCAGCAGCGCGTAGGAAGAGCCGATCATCAGCCCATCGAGCGTGTTCTGGGCGAGATCGACGGCCGCCATATCATCCCGTCTTGTGGCTGGAAGCTTGGCGGCTTGTGCCGAGGTAGGCGCGCTGGATCACTTCATCCTCGGCGAGCTTACCGGGCTCGCCTGAGAACGTCACGCGCCCCTGCTCCATGAGATAGAAGTGATGGGCGACCTTGAGCGCCATGTGCACGTTCTGCTCGACGAGAAAGATCGTGACGCCGTCCTTGTTGAGCTCGCCGACAATGCGGAAGATCTCTTCGACAATGAGCGGCGCGAGGCCCAGGGAAGGCTCGTCCATGAGCAGGATGCGCGGCCGGCTCATGAGCGCGCGCGCAACCGCGAGCATCTGCTGCTCGCCGCCCGAGAGTGTTCCCGCGAGCTGAGTGCGCCGCTCCTTGAGGCGCGGAAAGCGCGCGTACATGCGTTCGATGTCCACGGCGACTTCCGCCGCGTCGCGGCGCTGGTAGGCACCGGCTTCCAGGTTCTCGGCGACGGTCATCTGCGGGAAGACGAGACGGTTCTCCGGCACGAGCGCGAGCCCGCGCGCCACGATCGCGGAGGGCGACTGGCCCGTGATATCGACGCCGCCGAGACGGATCGCGCCGCGGCGCGGCTTGAGCACGCCCGCAATCGAGTACATGAGCGTCGTCTTGCCGGCACCATTCGGCCCGAGCAGGCACGTGATGCGCCCTTCGGCAGCGGCGAGGCTGACGCCCTTGAGCGCCTCGATCTTGCCGTAAGCGGTGACGATGTCCTGGACGTCGAGCATCTCGCGGCGCCTCTCTCGAATCTCAATCGGCCGCGCCGAGGTAGGCCTCGCGGACCGCGGGGTGAGCCTGGACTTCGGCCGGCGTGCCTTCTGCGATCTTCTGGCCGAAGTTGAGGACGGCAATACGATCGGCGATCGCCATGATCAGCTCCATATGGTGCTCGATCAATAGAACGGTAATGCCGCTGTCGCGAATCTGGCGGATGCGGTCGTCGAGCGCGCCGATCTCCTCGGGGTTCATGCCGGCCGCCGGCTCGTCGAGCAGGAGCAGCTTCGGCTCCGCGGCCAAGGCGCGCGCAAGCTCGAGGCGGCGCTGCTCGCCAAAGGCGAGGTTGGCGGCGAGCTCGTCGGCTTTGTCGGCAAGGCCTGAAAATTCGAGGGCGCGCGTGATGCGTGCGCGGGCGCCGCGCTCACCGCCGAGCCAGCGCGAGAGAAAGCTCGAGCGTTCGCGTTGCGCGCGAGCGTTCTCCGCGACCCAGAGGTTCTGCCAGACCGTGAGCTGCCCGAACAGGCGAATATTCTGGAAGGTGCGGGCGATTCCGTTTTCGAGCCGTACGTGCGTCGGCAGGTTGGTGATCTCCTCGCCGGCGAGCTTGATGCTGCCGTGCGTGACACCGAGCAGGCCTGTGATGAGATTGACGGTCGTGCTCTTGCCCGAGCCGTTCGGGCCGATCAGGCCGAAGATCTGGCCGGGCTCGATCTTGAGATCGAGGCTATCGACAGCACGCACGCCGCCGAAGTGCTTGGAGAGCTTTGAAAGCTCCAGCATGGCTTAGTGCTCCTTCCGGCTGAAGAGCCGGCGAAGCGTAGCCATGGTGCGCGCGTCGAGCAGCCCGCTCGGCCGGATGTTCATCACGAGCACGATGAGGGCGCCGAACAGCAGGTTGCGCCAGTCGCCGAGAAAGCGCAGGCCCTCGACGAGAAAGCCCTGGATGAAGATCACCGCCGCAACGGTGCCGAACACGCTCGAGAGCCCGCCGAGGATGGGATAGGCAATGGCGAAAGTCGCCAGGAGGATCGTGAAGTTCGATTGCTCGATGTGTGTGGTGTAGTGCGCATAGAGACCGCCGGCGAGACCGGCAATGGCACCGCCCGCAGTCATGGCCGAGACCTTGACGGCCGTCAGATTGATCCCGCAGCTCTGGGCCGCGATCTCGTCCTCGCCGACAGCGCGCAGCACAGCGCCGGCCCGCGAGCGGTCCATCCACCACAGCGCGGCCATGACGAGTGCCACGACGGTCCAGATGAAGATGGCGACGTGCAGTGTCGTCCATCCGTTCTCGGGGAAGTAGCGGATCTGCCGAAAGCCTTCGCCGCCGAGCGGGCCGACGCGAAGGCTGCCGCGCGCGATCTGGTAGTCGAAGTTGAAGAAGAAGAGCCTCACGATCTCCGTGAAGGCAATCGTCGCGACGACCAGCATGAGCCCGTGGACACGGAGCGCGGGGAAGCCGACGAGGCAGGCCGTGAGGCCCGCGACCAGCGCACCCGCAATCAGCGCCGCGATCAGCGGCCAGCCGGAGAGCACCGTCAGCATGGCGGCAATGTAGGCGCCGATTGCCATGAAGCCTGCCTGCGCAAGCGAGACCTGCCCTGTCTGCAGAACCACATAGGCGGAGAGACCAAGCAGCGTGTGCACGCCCATGATCTGAAGGAGGCCGAGATAGAAATCCATTGTCTGCTCAGCCTCAATCGCGCTTTACGGTATTCGAAAAGATGCCGCCGGGGCGGAAGACGAGGAAAACGAAGAGCAAGAGCATGACGTAGATGTCGCGCTCGGTCACGCCGCGGAAGTACTGGAAGACATTCTCCGCCATGCCGACCAGAAGGCCCGCGATGATCGCGCCTGGAATGCTCCCGAGCCCGCCGATGACGGTCACGATAAGGCCCTTGATGGTCAGGGGGATGACCAGAAGCGGCGACAGCAGACCGACCGCCGAGCCGATGAGCGCACCAGCGAAGCCGCCGAGCATGCCGGTGACGATGAACGTCAGCGCGTTGATGTGATTGAGACGGATGCCGACGAGCTGAGCGGCCACCGGCTGCTGCGAGACGGCGCGCGTCGCTATGCCGAGCTTGGTCCGGTAGAGCAGGTACAGAAGCACGACCATCGCCAGCAGAGCGCAGACGAACACAAAGACAAGATCGCCGCGGATCATGAACTCGCCCATATCGAGAATGCCGCGCACGACGACGGGATAGTTCTGAGGCATGCCATCGGTCGTGTGGACGATGATCTCCTCGGCAAGAAGGAACATGCCGACGGTCGACATCAGCGTCGCAAGCGGGTTCGACAATGGAATGAAACGGAAGCAGAGCCAGTAGATGATGAGGCCGAAGACACCACCTGCGGCCGCCGCGATGAGCAGCGAGGCCCAGGCAGGTCCGCCGATCAAGGCGATCAGGCGCAATGCCGCGTAGGCAGCGCCGACGGAGGCGGCCGCGTACGCCATATTGATCTTGTGCATGACGCCGAACACCAGCGTGAAGCCGATGCCGATCAGGGCATATGTGGCGCCGAATAGCAGCCCATCGACGATCGATTGGACGAGATCAACGATCAGCATGATGCACGCGGGATGTGAGAATGGGAAGCCGGCGCCCCGGAGTGGGAGGCGCCGGCTCTGGAAATCGACTGAAGGCCATCACTTCGTCGGGTTGTGCAGCACTTCCCACTTGCCGCCCTTGGCGTGCACGAAGAGGAAGGGCTTCACGGCTTCACCTTCCTCCGTTCGCTTGGAGATGCCGATGAGGCCCTTGGTCTCGGTCAGCTTCGAGAGGCCGTTGCGGATCTTCGCGCGATCGGCCTGGACCGTATCGGATTTCGCCAGCACGCCCTCGCCCTCGATCACGTCCTTCAGGATCGCGACGATCTCGTAGGCCGCACCCGAGTGGAGATCGAGGCTACCATTGAACTTCGCAGCGCGGTCGGCTGCCGCCCGGGCTTCGGGCGTGACCGGCGCGAAGCTCGTGGGAATGATGATGGCCTCGGCCTCGGCTGCGCAGCCCTGCAGCGTCTCGAGGCTCGACGATGACGTGAGGCCGATCACCAGCTTCGGCTTCACGCCCTGGCGGCCCAGCTCCTTCAGCATGCCGCACGTGGTGAACGGATGCGCGGAGATGGCGACGATATCCGCCGCCGCGCGGCGGGCTTCACGCGCCTGGTTGGTGAAGTTCGTGTCGGCGAGCAGCCACTTGGCTTCACCCTTGATCTCGAAGCCTTCCTTCGCGGCCACTTCCTTCATCACCGCGTACCAGGTCGCGCGCGAGTGAGCGAAGTCCTCCTCGACGCCGCCGAAGATCGTCTTCAGCTCCGGCCGGGTTTTCTTCAGCCACTGAAAAAGAGCGGCGTACATCGCGCCCTCGTCGGGCACGTTGCGGAATGCCCACTCCGAGATCTTTGCGAGGCCGCCCTTGATGGCGACATCGGTGAAGATCGGGAACTGCAGCCCGCTGTCGCCGGCGTCACCCACCTTCTTTTGGAGAACGCCGAAGAGCGGCTCGGCGACGTTCGAGCAGGTTGGGCCGATGCCGACCAGCGACGATGTAGAGGCGATGCGCCGCGTGACCGAGATGCCTTCCTCGGCATTGCAGCGGTCATCGAAGTAGTCGATGACGATCTTGCCCTTCGTGCCGTCGCCGAGCTTGACGCCGCCGGACTTGTTGATCTCGTCGGCCGCAGCTTCGAGCGCAGCCTTGGAGTTGATGCCGAAGGAGCGCACGACACCGGACATGGCGCCGAAGCCCGAGAGTCTTATCTCGCGCTCCTGAGCCGCGGCGGGCATCGCGCTCGAGATGGCCATCGTCGTGACGAAGGCCGAAGCTGCTAACAGACGTGGAATCGTCATGTGTGGAACCTCCCTGCAGTGCGCTTCCTTGGTGGGCTGTTGTTGTGCTTGTGCAGTGCACCGCCCTTGTCGGCCGCTCTGATGCAGCCTCTCATTGCGCGTATTGAGGCTTTTGCCCGAATAGAAGTCAAGACGGCCGCAAGGCCTCCCGAAGAATATCGTTCGTCTACAGGGAGAAATTTCGGTGCTCGCTGCGCCCAGCCTCGCGTAGGCGCGAAGGCTCTGTCCGGTCATAGCGCAGTCCCGGTTTACAACGGTCGCGCTACACGGTACCCAACATTGAAGGACAACAAAAACAACCGTCCGTCACTAGACTGCCAAAGGGAGGAATATTCGGTATGAAACGCTCAAAAATGGGCTCGTGTACCATTGCGCTTGCGGCCCTGGTCGCAGGACTATCGGTAACACAGGCGAAGGCGCAGGACGTCAAGCTCACATACTTCACCGGGCCGACAGGGGGATCCTGGATCCCGATCGCGGGTGCGCTCAAATCGATCTGGGAGAAAGCTGACAAGCGTCTCTCGATCGAGAACCGTCCGGGCGCCGGTCTCGTCAACCTGAAGGCAATCGAAGAGGGCAAGGCCGAGATCGGCATGGGGAACCTGATCTCGACGGTCGATGCGCTGAACGGCATCGGCCAGGGTATCACCAAGCCCTATGTCAACGTCTGCCATCTCGCCAACATCTACCCTCAGGTCCAGCAGATCGCGGCGCGCGGCGATCAGGGCATCAACGCGCTCGCTGACTTGAAGGGCAAGAGCCTCGGGACGCTGCCGCGCGGCAACACGACGGAAGTCGTCGCGTCCTGGATCATGGATGCCACGGGAGTCGGCTACAAAGGCCTGAGCAAGGTCAATTTCGCGAGCATCGCGGATCAGGCCAATATGTTCAAGGACGGCCAGATTTCCGTCTCGATGATTATTAGCACGCTGCCGACCGGCGGCATCATGGATATGGCGAACAGCCGCCCGGTCCGCATGCTCGACATTCCCGACAATATCTACAACGAATTGGTCAAGAAGAACGCCGGCTTCTCGCGCTTCACCATCCCCAAGGGCACGTATCCCGGCCAGGACAAGGACGTGCAGACCGTGCAATTCCCGGCCCATGTCATCGTGAGCTGCAAGCTGCCCGATGACGTCGTGTACGGCATGGCGAAATCCATGACCGACGCACTGCCGGAGCTGGTCAGCGTGAATTCCGTGTTCAAGGGCCAGAGCGTGAAGGATTTCGGGGCGAAGGTCTCGATCAAGTTTCATCCCGGCGCCGAAAAATACTTCAAGGAGAAGGGCGCGATGTAGTCGCGCCGCTGCGACCTCAGCAATCTGTGCAGCGCCACTCGTGGCGCTGCGCTCGACCCGTTCGGCTGTGGGGAGCTTTCAATGACGTACGCGCGCGCGACGCAGATGCTCGTGACCGTGTTGGGCACGACATTCACCGTCTATCATCTCTACGTGGCCTTTGTGGGCGTGCCGGAGCCGTTGATTTTCCGCGGCACGCACCTCCTGTGGATGCTGGTGCTTGCGTTTCTGGTCTACGCGGGCTTTTCGGGGCGGCGGGATGAGCCTCCCGGTTTCGTCGACTGGCTGTTTGTGGCCGCGAGCCTCGCCTCGGTCGGATATATTTTCTACGAGTACGAGTATTTCATCACGCGCTTTGCCACTGTCGACGATCTGCGCCCCGCCGACTGGATTCTCGGGACGACGCTCATCGTCTGCATACTCGAGGCAACGCGGCGGGTGCTCGGCGCCGCGCTCTCCATCACGGCGATCGTGTTCATGGCGTACTGCCTGACGTTCACGAACGTGTCGGCGCAGATGATGCTGGATCAGCTCTATATGACGACGGACGGCATCCTCGGCATCCCGATCAGCGTGTCGGCGACTTACGTGGTGCTGTTCATCATTTTCGGGGCATTTGTCGAGAAGACCGGCACCGGCAAGCTCTTCATGGATTTCGGCCTGGCCCTGGCCGGAGCCAAACCGGGTGGTCCCGCCAAGGTGGCCGTTATTACGTCCGGCATGTTCGGTACGATCTCCGGCAGCGCCGTCTCCAATGTCATGACGACGGGCGTCTTCACGATCCCGATGATGAAGCGCATCGGATATCGCCCGGCGTTTGCGGGCGCCGTCGAAGCGGTGGCCTCTACCGGCGGCCAGATCATGCCGCCGATCATGGGCGCTGCCGCCTTCGTTATGGCGGAGTACCTGGCCGTCAGCTACCTCACGGTCGCCGTGATGGCCTTGCTTCCGGCGTTTCTTTACTACCTGGCGGTCTACGCGGCCGTGCATCTCGAAGCGCGGCGTACCGGCATGAGGGGCCTGCCGAAGCCTGATCTTCCACAGATGCGTGCGGTGCTTCAGGAGCGCGGACATCAGTTCATCCCGCTTCTGGTGATCACGGCCGTGCTGTTTGCCGGATACTCGGCGCCTTATGCCGCGCTCTGCGGGATTTTCTCTGTCCTGCCGACGGCCCTGCTGCGTAAATCGACGCGCCACTACGTCCGGATCGGCGTGATCATCGACGCGTTGACCTCGGCTGCCAAGGATACCCTGACCATCGCGCTCGCGTGCGCGGCTGCCGGCATCGTCATCGGTGTGGTGCTTCTCTCGGGCTTGGCGATCGAGTTCACGGCCTTCATCGTGCGCATCTCGCAAGACACGCTGACTGTGGCCCTCGTTCTGACGGCCATCGCCGGGATCGTGCTTGGCATGGGTCTTCCGACGACGCCGGCCTACATTATTCAGGTCGCCTTGCTCGTTCCCGCGCTCGTGAAGCTCGGCGTGCAGATCGAGGCCGCGCATCTCTTCGTGTTCTACTACTCGTGCCTGTCGACGATCACGCCGCCTGTCGCGCTCGCGGTTTTCGCTGCCAAGGGTATCGCGGGCGGCAATCTCTGGGATACGGGCTGGGCCGCGGTGAAGCTCGGCGCCACGGGCTACATCGTGCCGTTCATGTGCGTCTATTCCACGGCCCTGATGCTCATGGGGCCCTGGCAGGACGTCCTTCTCGCGGCAGTAACGGCGTCGATCGGTGTGGTCTGCCTCGCGGCCGGCCTGCACGCATATTTCATCAAGCCTGCGAAATGGTGGGAGCGGCTGATGCTTCTCGGCGCGGCGATGGTGCTCATCACGCCTGGCTTGATCACCGATCTCATCGGAGCGAGCCTGATTGCGCTGACGATCCTGTCTCAGGTCATGATCCCCCGTCCCGAAGCGGCGGCATTCGTCATGCCGCCCGAGCCGGGGGCGCCGGCAACGGCCAAGGCCACGACCTCGCCGAGCGCCGGCTCAGCTTTCTGATATCCGGCTGAATTGAAGTTTGGGGCTCCGGCTGCTACTGCACCGGAGCCCCGATTTCGAGCGCATCCCACCCGGAGTGATATTCTCATGACGACCCGCCGCAAGAGCCCCGAGGAGCTGCGCTCCTACCGCTGGTTCGGCCCTGACGACCTGCGCGCCTTCGGCCACCGCTCGCGGGCCATGCAGATGGGCTATGGTCCCGAAGACTGGCGCGGCAAGCCGATCATCGCGATCATCAATACCTGGTCCGACCTCAACCAGTGCCACGCGCATTTCAAGCAGCGCGTCGAGGACGTGAAGCGCGGCGTGCTGCAGGCAGGCGGCTTCCCGCTGGAGCTGCCGGCGATCTCGCTCTCCGAGCCGATCGTCAAGCCGACGACGATGCTCTACCGCAACTTCCTCGCCATGGAGACGGAGGAGCTCATCCGCTCGCATCCCGTCGATGGCGTCGTTCTCATGGGTGGTTGCGACAAGACCACGCCGGGTCTGCTCATGGGCGCGACCAGCGCGGGGCTTCCGGCAATCTTCGTGCCGGCCGGGCCGATGCTGCGCGGCAACTGGCATGGCAAGGTGCTGGGTTCTGGCTCCGACAGCTGGAAATACTGGGACGAGCGGCGCGCCGGCACGATCACCGAGAAGGACTGGCTGGACATCGAAGCCGGCATCGCGCGCAGCCATGGCACCTGCATGACCATGGGCACGGCGAGCACCATGACCGCGATCGCCGAGGCCATCGGCATGACGCTGCCGGGCGCCTCGTCCATTCCTGCGCCGGACGCCAATCACATCCGCATGGCCGCAGCATCCGGCCGGCGCATCGTCGAGATGGTGTGGGAGGACCTGACGCCCGATCGCATCCAGACGCGCGATGCCTACGAGAATGCCGTCACTGTCGCCATGGCCATGGGCTGCTCGACCAACGCCGTGATCCACGTCATCGCCATGGCGCGACGCGCGAAGGCAGCGGTCGGTCTCGAGGATTTCGACAGACTCAGCCGCACGGTGCCGGTGATCGCGAACGTGCGCCCGAGTGGGAAGACGTACCTGATGGAGGACTTCTACTACGCGGGCGGCATTCTTGGGCTCATGGGGCGCCTGAAGGGGAAGCTGCATCTCGATGCGCTGACGGTCGGCGGCACGACGGTCGGCCAGAACGTCGAAGGGGCCAAGGTCTTCGACGACGATGTGATCCGTCCGATCGACAACCCGATCTATGCCGAGGGCGCGCTGGCGCTGCTCAAGGGCAATCTCGCGCCCGATGGCTGCGTGATCAAGCCCTCTGCCTGCGAGCCGCGCCTCCTCAAGCATACGGGCCCGGCCATCGTCTTCGACGACTATCCCTCCATGAAGAAGGCCGTCGATCGCGAGGATCTCGACGTGACGGCGGATCATGTGATGGTCCTGCGCAATGCGGGGCCGCACGGCGGACCGGGTATGCCCGAGTGGGGCATGCTGCCGATCCCGACCAAGCTCGTGAAGCAGGGCGTGCGCGACATGATCCGCATCTCCGATGCACGCATGTCCGGCACGAGCTACGGCGCCTGCGTGCTGCACGTCTCGCCTGAGTCCTTCATCGGCGGGCCGCTCGCGCTCGTGCGGACGGGCGACATGATCGAGCTCGATGTGCCGGCACGCACGATCAATATGAAGGTCTCCGACGCCGAGCTCGCCCGGCGCCGTGCCGAGCTGCCCGAGCGCAAACCGCGCTACGAGCGCGGATTTGGCTGGATGTTCACGAAGCACGTCCGCCAGGCGCACGAGGGCTGCGACTTCGACTTCCTGGAGACGGAGCACGGGGCGCCTGTGCCCGAGCCGGAGATTTATTGAGCGCTACAGGCCCGTCTTGATAAGTATCAAGGCGGGCCCACCAACTCTCGGCTGCATTGCCTTGTCCTTCAAGCAGACAAGGTGGTGATATGGCCAAGTCCCCCGCGCCGAAGCAGCCCCAGAACATCCTCCTTGCGACCGATCTGACCGCCGCTGGCGACCGCGCCTTCGACCGGGCTGTGCAACTTGCCAAGGAGTGGAACGCCGACCTCACTCTCTGCCATGTGGTCGAGGCGAGCTCCGCGCGGCCGATCGGTATCGAGCGGCGCATCCGCAATGTCGAGGCGGAGATGACCGAGCTCGAGGCGCGCGCAAGCGGCGTCCTCAAGCGGGCTGTCCCGAGGCATGTCGTGATTGGCGATCCGGCCGGACGCGTGATCGAGCACGCGCGCGCGATCAAGAGTGATTTCGTGGTCACTGGCCCGGCGCACGCAAAAGCCTACGGTGAGCATCTGCTCGGCAGCACTGCGGCACGTATCCTGCGGCAGGCGCACGTGCCTGTGCTGGCGGTGCGGCGGCGGGCTGAGGGCGCATACAAGAACATCGCCGTCAGCGTGGACTTCTCCACGGCCTCGCGTGACGCGGTGGCCGCCACGCGCGCGCTCTTTCCGGCCGTTGTCTTGACGCTGGTGCACGCTTTCGATGTGCAGCCCGACTGGTCGGGCAACGGGGCCAACAAGTCGGTCGGGGAGATCGAGGCGGCCGAGCGGGCCCGTGTGCAGCGAATTGCCGAGGAGGAGATGGCCCGCCTCATCGGCAAGGACAAAAGCAAGATGAAGTCGGTCATGATAGAGGGGCGGCCGGGGCCGGTGCTTACCGACTACGTCGATGAGCGGCGGCCGGACATGGTCGTGACGGGCACCTACAGCCGTGCGGGCACACCCGAGCACATGATCGGCAGCACGGCAGAGGTGCTGCTCAACACGCTCGCCTGCGACGTGCTCGCCATCCGCCCCGAAGAGTGAGCGACTAGCTCACATGCGCGAGTACCGCCTTGGCCACCGCGTCAGGCTGATCGAGCTCGGCGAGGTGGCCAGCGTCGGCAATCGTCGTGATCTTCGCGCCGCCGGGGATCGCCGTTGCAATCTTGTCGGCGTACGAGTGTGGCATGACGCGGTCGGCCTCGCCCCAGATCAGCAGTGTTGGTGCGGTGATCAGCGGCAGCCGCCGTTCGAGCTTGCTGTTGCCGAGCGGCCAGAAGATGCGGGCCGCTGCCTCTGCCGCGCGCGTCTGCTCGATGGGCCATTCCACTGAGTTGGCGCCCGCCGGTATGGCCTTCAGCTCCTTGTAGGCCTCGGGTTTGGCGCACAGCAGGGCCGGCACGTCGTCGGCGCGCTGTGCCCACACATCTGTCGCTGGATCATTCTCATCGAAGAGGCCGAACGGCGCGATCATCGCAATGCGTCGCACGCTTTGCGGCCAGAGCGCTGCGATCTCCGCGACGAACGAGCCGCCGACCGAGCTGCCCGCGAGGTCCGCGCCATCGAGCCCTGCCTTAGTCAGCAGCGTGCGCACGGCGACGAGCCAGTCGAGATGCGTATCGAGGATGTTGTGGCCGGTTGCGCCCGGAAAGCCCGGCAGGGACGGCACGATCACCGTGCGGCTCTCGGCGAGGCGGTCGAGGAACGGGATCCAGCGCGGCAGGCCGCCGAAACCGGCAAGAAAGGCGATCTTCGGGCCACTGCCCTTGGTCCACACGCGGCAGGGATGGCCATTGACATCGACGGTGGTGGTCGTGGGCTCGCTCAATGGACGCTCTCCCCTGATCGTTGATTTGCTGTAGTCCGTGCGTCGCTTACTCGGCAGCAGCCGGCGACGATCCGGCGAAGGCCGGCAGTGCCGCGCGCTCTGCGACTCTCAGTGGCTTTGGCCACCACTTGTTTTCCCACTCGGAGAAGAGCGGCTTCAAGCGCGGCATGACCTTCTCGGCAAAGAGGCGGGGATTGTACTTGGTCACGTCCTTGGACATGCTGCCGAACTGCATGAGCAGCATGAGCTGACCGACATTGAGTGTCTTGGCGAGCTCCATGAGCTGGTCGGTCACATCGTCCGGTGAGCCGACGATGACATAGCCATTATCGACAATGCCCTTCATATCGCGGGCGAGGGACTGCATCTTCATGGCTGATGGTTGCTGCGCAGAAGGCCCGGCCTTCGACGCTTCCGCCGCCATCTTCACCTGGCTCTCGAGGCCCACACGCTGCGTCGCCTCGGTCGTGTAGCCGGGCGGCGAGGCAAAGCGCGGATCGACATGCAGGCAGCGCCCGTAGAAGTACTCGGCCGGCTCCGTGTAGAGGTCCATGGCCTGCTGACGGCTCTCGGCGACGCCGACGACCTGCGCGAAGCCGGCGCGATAGGGATTGCGGTCCTTGCCGAGCCGGTCCATCTCGGCCCAGAACCCCTTCATGACCGTCTGGGCCATCTTGTAGCCGTAGTAGGAGAGGTAGCAGAACACGTAGTCGCGCTCTGCCGCCCATCTCCATGTCTCAACCGAGCCAGCGCCGGGAATCCAGATCGGCGGATGCGGCTCCTGGATGGGCCGCGGCCAGATATTGACGTAGCGCTGCTGGTTGAAGCGGCCGTTGAAGGCGAACGTGTCCTTCTCCTGCCAGGCGCGCATCACGAGGTCGTGGGCCTCGTTGTAGCGCTCGCGCAGCATGGAGGGGTTCTGGCCATAGGCGTAGGTCGTATCCATCGGCGTGCCGACGGGGAAACCTGCGATCAGCCGGCCGCCGGAAATGCAGTCGATCATCGCGAACTCTTCCGCGACGCGCGTCGGCGGATTGTAGAGCGCGAGGCTGTTGCCCATGACACAGATGGCGGTATCAGTCGTGCGCCGTGCTAGTGCGGTGGCGATCAGGTTCGGCGAGGGCATGAGGCCGTAGCCGTTCGAGTGATGCTCGTTGCAGCAGATGGCGTCGTAGCCGCACTCGGCCGCGTACTCGAGCTCATCGAGGAAGTCGTTGTACATGTGATGGGCGCGCTTGGGGTCGAAGAGCGAGGAATGGATGTCGACCCACACCGACGGATGCTTCTCCTTGAAGTCGTCCGGCAGCTCCGTATAGGGCATCAGGTGGAACCAGAGCATCTTCATATGGCGCGCTCCCTGCTGGCGGTGTTTTGCCGCTCGTGTTCATTCTCGCTTGTTGCCGAAAGATTGTGGGAAGTCCGCGCACGGCGCAAGTCCCGTCGGCGCGGCCCGATGTGATGGCTGCCCTGCGCTCGATCGGCTCGGCTGCCCGGGCAAAAAGGCGCAGCAATGACGGTTGCTTTATGCGGCCGGTTATGCAGACTTTGACCGACGCAACGAATATTGTCCGCCCGCAGCGTCTTGTCTTTTGATGCGGGACCGGCTGTCATCCGAACGCGCCACCAAGCCACCATGGATTGAGGCTCCGGCATCTCGCGGAGCGGGCATCCTGCTGGCTGTGCGGTGAGGATGGAGAGGACGTTGCCAGTGCATTTCTGCATCGCTTCGTGGGTGCAGGGGGGCGACTACACATGGCTGTTTCGGCCACTCTTGCGGCCATAGCCGTCCTGCTCGGGACGGCAACGCTGGCGATTGCCGCCCACCGTCGCCCATCGGCGACGGCGCTGATCTATGGCATTTGTCTCGCGGTGAGCCTTCTGCTGCTCGCGCTGGCAGGGACGAGCCTGCTCGGCCGCCAGCCGGCCCAGCATCTGACGTTGCCCATTGGCCTCCCCTGGCTCGGCGCGCGTTTCCGCATCGACGCGCTCACGGCCTTCTTCCAGATCGTCATCAATCTCGGCGCCGCCGCGGCGAGCCTCTACGCGCTCGGCTATGGCCGGCATGAGGAAGCGCCCGGGCGCGTGCTGCCGTTCTATCCGGTGTTTCTGGCCGGCATGAACCTCGTGCTCGTGGCCGACGACGCCTTTACCTTCCTTGTCGCCTGGGAGTTCATGTCGCTTTCCTCCTGGGCGCTCGTGCTCGCGCACCACCATGACCGCGAGAACGCGAGGGCGGGCTACATCTATATTCTCATGGCGAGCTTCGGGACGTTCGCGCTGCTGTTGGCCTTCGGGCTGCTCGCAGGTCCGAGCGGTCAGTACGCTTTCGGCGACATCCGCGGCATGACGCACGCCGGTTGGCTCGAAGGGCTCGTGCTCGTGCTGGCGCTGGTCGGTGCCGGCTCGAAGGCCGGCCTCGTGCCGCTGCACGTGTGGCTGCCGCTCGCGCATCCGGCGGCGCCGAGCCACGTCTCCGCGCTCATGAGCGGCGTGATGACCAAGGTCGCGATCTACGGGTTCATCCGCATTGTCTTCGACCTGCTCGGGCCGCCGAGCTGGTGGTGGAGCCTTCCGGTTCTGGGACTGGCGAGCAGCACGGCTGTGCTCGGCGTTCTCTATGCGCTCATGCAGCGCGACTTGAAGCGCCTTCTCGCCTACAGCACAGTCGAGAACGTCGGCATCGTGTTTATCGGCCTCGGTCTCGCGCTGGCCTTCATGGCCAACAACATGGCCGGGCCGGCCGCGCTCGCATTCACGGCGGCGCTCTTCCATGCCTTCAACCATTCGCTCTTCAAGAGCCTCATGTTCTTCGGCGCTGGCGCCGTGCTCACCGCGACGGGCGCGCGCGACATCGAGAAGCTCGGCGGGCTCATTCTGAGGATGCCGCAGACAGCCTTCGTGTTCCTCGGCGGCGTGCTCGCCATCTCCGCGCTGCCGCCGCTCAACGGCTTCGTCTCGGAGTGGCTGATGTTCCAGGCCGTGCTGCTGAGCCCGGACCTGCCGCAATGGGGGCTGAAGCTCTCCGTGCCGGCCGTCGGCGCCATGCTGGCCCTTGCGGCAGCACTGTCGGCAGCCTGTTTCGTGCGCGCTTTCGGCATTGCCTTCCTTGGCCGGCCGCGCACGCCAGAGGCCGCTAAGGCTGCCGAGGTCGATACCGCCTCGCGTGCCAGCATGTTCGTGCTGCTCGCTCTATGTCTGATTGCCGGCGTGCTTCCCGGCCTGCTGATCGACGCGATCGCGCCGACTGTTGCCGGCCAGATCGGCCAGAGCATGCCGGCCCAGTCCACCATTCCCGGGTGGTCGATCGTGCCCATTGCCGAGAGCCGCAGCTCCTACAACGGCCTCCTTGTCTTCATCTTCATCACGGTGTCGACGCTCGTCGCCATCCAGTTCATCCATCGCTTTGCGAGTGACGCGCTGCGGCGCGCACCCGCCTGGGATTGTGGTTTCCCGAACAGCGATCCGGCGACGCAGTACACGGCCGACAGTTTCGCTCAGCCCGTTCGCCGCGTCTTCGGCGAGAATGTGCTCATGGCGCGCGACACGGTGGACATGCCGCCGCCCGGTGATCCGCGCCCGGCGCGTCTCACCGTCACCGTGCGCGATCCGATTTGGGAAGTGGCCTATGCGCCGCTCAGCAGCTTCATCTCCTATGCGGCCGAGCAGCTCAATCACCTGCAGTTCCTGACGATCCGCCGCTACCTGAGCCTCGTCTTCGCCGCACTTATCATCCTGCTCCTGGGGGGCGCCATATGGTCCTGATCCTCGATCTCGCCGTGCAGGGCGTGCAGATGCTGGCCGTGCTCGCGCTGGCGCCGCTGCTGCTCGGCTTTACGCGCAAGGTCAAGGCGCGGCTCCTGCGCCGCCAAGGCCCTCCGCTGCTGCAGCCCTACCGCGATCTCCTTCGCCTGTCCCGCAAGGAAGTCGTGCTCGCCGAGAATGCCTCGTGGCTGTTCCGCAGCGCGCCCTACATGATCTTCGCCGCGACCTGGGTGGCGGCTGCGCTCGTTCCCACATTCGCGACGGGCCTGCATTTCAGCTGGACAGCGGACCTGATCGCGATCGCCGCCCTGCTTGGGAGCGCGCGCGTCTTCCTCGCGCTCGTCGGCATGGATGTGGGCACGAGCTTCGGCGGTATTGGCTCGAGCCGCGAGATGATGTTCGCCTCGCTCGCCGAGCCGGCGATGATCATGATCGTCTTCGTCGTCGCGCTCGTGGCCGGCTCGACACAGCTCTCGCACATCGCGATCTTCATGCAGGAGCACGCGAGCCTGCGGGTTTCGCTCGGTCTGGCGCTCGTGGCGCTCGTCATTGTCGCGCTCGCGGAGAATGCCCGCATCCCGGTCGACAATCCGGCGACGCATCTCGAGCTGACTATGGTCCACGAGGCGATGGTTCTCGAGTATTCGGGCCGCCATCTTGCCGTCATCGAGCTTGCGGCAGCGCTCAAGCTGCTCCTCTACGTGTCGCTCGTCGGCTGCATTTTCTTTCCCTGGGGCATTGCGAGCGGGGAGCCGAGCCCTGCCGCCTATGCGCTCGGCGCCGTGACCTATCTCGCGAAGCTCGCGGCCGGAGGCTTTCTCCTGGTCGCCTTCGAGACATCGATCGCCAAGATGCGCGTCTTCCGCGTGCCGGAGTTCCTCGGCGCGGCGCTCATGCTCGGGCTGCTCGGCACGCTCCTGCTCTTCGTCTCGAGGACATTCTGATGGAACGCTTCTTCCTCGACGTTGCGCATCTGCTGGCCGGCGGCCTCGTGCTGACGAGCTTCATGCTGCTCTATCAGACGCGCATGTCGAGCCTCCTGGTAGTCTTCGCCCTTCAGGCTTTCGTGCTGACGCTGGCCGTGGGGTGGCAGGCGCACGTCCAGCACGCCCCGCATCTCTACATCACCGCGGCGATCGCGCTCATCCTCAAGGCAATCATCATTCCCTATGCGCTGAGCCGTGTCGTCGTGCGTCTCGGCATTCATCGCTCCATCGAGACTGTCGGCGGTATCAGCCTGACCATGCTCGCCGGCATGGGCTGCGTCGCGCTCTCCATGGTCGTGATGATGAAGGCGATGGCTGCTGCCGATCCGCTCACCCGCGAGGATCTGGCGTTTGCGCTCTCGGTGGTGCTGCTCGGGATGCTCATCATGGTGACGCGGCGCAATGCCGTGAGCCAGATCGTCGGCTTCATGTCGGTCGAAAACGGGCTCATCCTGGCGGCGGCCGGCGCGAAAGGCATGCCGCTGGTGGTCGAGATCAGCGTCGCCTTCTCGGTCCTCGTCGCGTTCATCGTCATCGGCGTCTTCTTGTTCCGCATCCGCGAGCGCTTCGACTCCGTGGAGCTGCAGGTGCTCGATGACTATCGCGGAGAGCGGCGATGATCGCGGTGCCGCCCTTTCCGCTGCCATTCGATCCGACGATGGCTGTCCTGTTGATCCCGCTGTTTGGCGTGGCTCTGCTTGCCGTGCTGCCCTTCTACCGGCTCGGCGCGCGGCTCAATGTTCTGCTCACGTTTGCGACGCTGCTCTCTGCGCTCTACCTCCTCGTCGAGCGGCCGCCGATGGGCCGTTATCTCTTCGTCGATGACCTCAATGTGGTCTTCATCGTGCTCGGCACGTTCGTCGGCTTCACGACGAGCGTGTTCAGTGCGAGCTACATCGGCCACGAGCTGGAGATCGGGCGCCTCACGCCGGCGAACCAGCGCTTCTATCACGCCATGTACCAGGCGCTGATGTTCTCGATGAACCTCGCGCTGCTGGCCAACAACATCGGCCTCATGTGGGTGGCGGTCGAGCTCGCAACCATGTCGACGGTGGTCATGGTCGGCATGTACCGCACGCACGCGGCGCTCGAAGCCGCGTGGAAATACTTCATCCTCGGCAGCGTCGGCATTGCGCTCGCGCTCTTCGGCACGATCCTCGTCTACATGGCCGCGCAGCCGGTCATCGGCGAGGGCTACGACTCCATGGTGTGGACGACGCTCGTTACCAAGGCGCATCTATTGAGCCCCGACCTGCTCAATGTCGCCTTCGTCTTCCTCATG
The DNA here is from genome assembly GCF_900117415.1 of Hyphomicrobium sp. CS1BSMeth3. Classification (GTDB taxonomy): domain Bacteria; phylum Pseudomonadota; class Alphaproteobacteria; order Rhizobiales; family Hyphomicrobiaceae. The sequence continues at coordinate 542,336 of NZ_FPEI01000005.1, read as the reverse complement.
CTCGGCTATGGCACAAAGGTGGGCCTTGCGCCGCTCCATGCCTGGCTGCCGGACGCGCACGCCGAAGGCCCGACGCCGATCTCGGCCGTGCTCTCGGGGCTCCTGCTCAATGTCGCGCTCTATGCCGTGCTGCGCTTCAAGATGCTGCTCAGCGCCAATCCTGGCGCCATCGCTCCAGGGCCGCTGATGGTGGTGCTTGGGCTCGTGTCGCTGATCTTCGCGGCGTTCATGCTGTACCGCCGTCGCGACATCAAGCGCATGTTTGCCTATTCCTCCATCGAGCACATGGGCATCATCACGTTCGCCTTCGGCATGGGCGGACCGCTGGCGAACTTTGCCGGGCTGCTGCACATGACCATGCACAGCCTGACCAAATCGGCGATCTTCTTCGCGGTCGGTCACATCGCGCAGGTCAAGGGCACGCAGCGCCTGGCAGAGATCCGCGGCCTGACGGAGAGCCACCCGGTACTCGGCTGGGGCCTGGTCATCGGTGTCGTCGCCATTGCGGGGCTGCCGCCGCTTGGTATCTTCATGAGCGAGTTCCTCGTGGTCAGCTCGACGTTCGCGCGCGAGCCGCTGCTGGCGGTGCCGCTGGTGTTCGGCCTGCTCGTGGCTTTCGGCGCGCTCATGCTGCGGTTGACGGAGGTCGCCTTCGGTGAGCCGACTGGCGGCATGGCGCCGGTCGAGGCCTCTTATGTGCCGCTCTACTCGCATCTGGCACTGGTCGTCGGGGCCGGCATCTATCTGCCGGGGCCGCTCGTTGTCTGGTTCCAGAACGTCGCGCGGCTGCTGGGTTGAGGGAGGCGCTGGACATGAGCTATCGAGCGACCCTTCTCGAACTCGGAACGCCGGTGGAGGCACATCGGCCATGGCCACGCGTCGTGGTCGATCGCGAGGTGTGGTGGCGCGCCGCCCTCGAAGTCGCGCAGGGACATGCGACACTGCTTGCGCTGTGGAGTGACGGTCGCGAGGTGCACATGGCCGTGCTCGACGAAGCAGCCGGCGAGGTCAGCATCGCGAGCCTCGCTTGCACGAACGGGCGCTTCCCGTCCGTCGGGCGGACGCATCCTCCGGCCGTGCGCTTCGAGCGCGCGATCGTCGATCTCTATGGGCTCATTGCCGAGGACGCGACCGATACGCGGCCCTGGCCAGATCATGGACGCTGGGGCGTGCGCCATCCGCTCGGGGCCGCGCAGGCGTGTGCTGCAGAGGGCCTGCCGTACACTTTCCTTCCGGCCGAGGGGCCGCCCTTGCACCAGATCCCGGTCGGGCCGGTGCACGCGGGTATCATCGAGCCGGGACACTTCCGCTTTCATGCCAATGGCGAGACGGTCGTGCGGCTCGAAGAGCGGCTCGGCTATGTGCACAAGGGCATCGAAGGCTTGATGCGCGGGGCGCCACTCGCGCGTGCCGTTCAACTCGCGGGGCGCGTATCGGGCGACAGCACGGTCGCCATTGCGCTCGCGTTCGCCCGCGCCGTCGAGGCGGCAGCCGGCGTCGAAGCGCCGCCGCGCGCGCAGATCTTGCGTGCGGTCATGGCCGAGCTGGAACGCGTCGCCAATCACCTGGGTGATTTCGGCGCCATCTGCAATGATGCTTCCTTCTCGCTGATCCATGCCCATTGCGGCGCGCTGCGCGAGCAGGTCCTCCGGTGCTCCAACGCGGCCTTTGGTCATCGCCTGATGATGGATCGCGTGGTGCCGGGCGGCGTCGCGCGCGATCTCGGTGAAGCAGGTGCGGCCAATATCAGAGCGCTCATCGCCTACATTCGTCAGCATTTGCCCGAGCTGGTGAGGATCTATGATCGTACGGCCTCACTGCAGGATCGCACGGTCACGACGGGTATTTTGAAGCCTGATCTGGCACGGCAGTACGGTGCCGGCGGTTATGTCGGCCGCGCCTCGGGCCGCGCGTTCGATACGCGCCGTGATGTCGTCTATCCGCCTTACGACATGCTGCGTTTCGACGTGCCGGCGCGAACCGCGGGCGATGTCGATGCTCGTGTCTGGATCCGCATCGAGGAGATCACGCAAAGTCTCTCGATCATCGAGCAGTGCCTGGAGAAGCTGCCGGAAGGAGCGATCGCCATCTCGGTGGAGAGCGCGATTGCCGATGCAGCCGGAAAGGAAGCAACGATGCTCGTCGAGGGATTCCGCGGGGATGTACTCGCCTGGGTCCGGCTCGGTGCGGGTGGCACGATCGCCAACGCCTACATTCGCGATCCCTCATGGCTGCAGTGGCCGCTGCTCGAGGCTGCGATCGAAGGCAACATCGTCGCGGACTTCCCCATCTGCAACAAGTCGTTCAACTGCTCCTACTCGGGGCACGATCTCTGAGGCTGCCTCATGCGCCGACTGCTCATCGAGGGATTGCTGAAGACGCCACTCACCGAGGCACGGCCCGGCGATGACGACGCCATGCTCGCCGAGCTGGCCGAGCGGTTGCAGAAATCGGCCCGCCGTGTGCTCGGCCACAGCCTGTCGATCCGTCAGGTGGATGCCGGCTCGTGCAATGCCTGCGAGCTGGAGATCCACGCGCTCAGCAATGTCTACTACGACCTCGAGCGCTTCGGCCTGCGCTTCGTCGCGTCACCGCGACATGCGGATGTTCTGCTCGTCACGGGACCTGTGACCAAGAACATGCGCGAGGCGCTGGAGCGAACCTACAACGCCACGCCCAATCCGAAGTGGGTCGTGGCTGCGGGTGATTGCGCGTGCGGCAGCGGCTTCTTTGGCGGCTATGCCAATATCGGCAGTGTCGAGGCCGTGGTCCCGGTCGATCTGCACATCCGCGGGTGCCCTCCGACGCCGACGGCGCTGCTGCAGGGCTTGGTCGCGCTCATGGAGCGCGCGGCGGCAGCGACGTAGGGGGCGTACCTTAAACGCGTGTCCGTGGAGCGTACTCGGCGAGGTACTTGTCGATCTCCCGGCTGCTCCGGAACGTGACGACCTTTCCGCCATATTCCTCCAGCATCGCTGCAATTCGCGGGCGGAGTTTCCTCGGGTAGTTCCAGACGTACTGCAGGAATTCCCAGTCAAGGCGCTCCGGGCATCCATCCGCAAGGTCGGGACGCGTGCGCCCATAGCCGATTGCAACGCGCCGCATGACGCGCGTCAAATTCAGCCAGCGCGGCGTGTCCAGCAGAAAGGCCGTATCGGCGCGCTGGAGGCGCAGGCCGAGCGTCCGGCTGTAGTCGCCATCCATGATCCAGCGCGGCTGCTGCACCAGTTTCTCGACGGTCCGCTGCCATTCGTCGGGGGACGACTCGACCCAGCCGGGCTGCCAGAAGTGCTTATCGAGATGGACTAGCGGTAGCCCCGAGCGCTCGGCCAATCGCCTGGCAAACGTTGTTTTGCCAGCGCCGGGGCTGCCGAGTATGAGCACGCGCTCCATGATGCCACCGGCGCTCGCCTCTACTCCGCGGCCGCTGGTCGGAATGCCGGCAGCGCGGCGCGCGCGGACTTCTCCATGGGCTTCGGCCACCACTTGTCCTCCCACTCCGAGAACAAAGGCTTCAGCTTCGGCATGACCTGCTCGGCAAAGAGCTTCGTATTGTACTTCGTCAGCTCCTTGGACATGTTGCCGTACTGGAGAAGCAGCATGAAGTGCCCGACGTTGAGCGTCTTTGCGACGTATTCGAGCTGCTCCGCCACGTCCTTCGGCGAGCCGACGACGACATAGCCGCGCTCGACGATGTCCTCCATATTGCGCGCGACCATGTTGAAGCGCGTGCCGGCGGTGGTGCCCGTCGTGACGCCGGCGAGCTGGTCCTTGGGCTTGTTGTGGCCCGGCTGCGCACTCTCGCTTTGCGCGCGGGCAGCCTCTTCCGCGGCACGTTTTACCTGGCTTTCGAGGCCCGCGCGCATCGTCGCCTCGGTGTTGTAGCCGGGCGGGGAAGCAAAGCGCGGATCGACGTGCAGGCAGCGGCCGTAGAAGTACTCGGCGGCTTCCGCGTAGCGCTCCATGGCTTCGGAGCGGCTCTCGGCGACGCCGACGAACTGGAGGAAGCCCGCGCGGTAGGGATTGCGGTCCTTGCCGAGCCGATCCATCTCGCTCCAGAAGCCCTGCATCGTCGCCTGCCCGGCCTTGTAGCCGTAGTAGGAGAGATAGCAGTAGACGTAGTCCATCTCCGCGCACCACCGCCACGTCTCGACGGAGCCGCCACCGGGAATCCACACTGGCGGATGCGGCTGCTGCACGGGGCGCGGCCAGATGTTCACGTAACGCTGCTGATTGAAGCGACCGTTGAAGGCGAACGTGTCCTTCTCTTGCCAGGCGCGCATCACGAGATCGTGCGCTTCGAGATAGCGCTCGCGCAGCATCGAGGGGTTCTGACCGTAGGCGAAGGTCGTGTCCATGGGCGTGCCGACGGGAAAGCCGGCGATGAGGCGACCACCCGAGATGCAGTCGATCATCGCGAATTCTTCCGCGACGCGCGTCGGCGGATTGTAGAGCGCGAGGCTGTTGCCCATCACGCAGATCGCCGTGTCGGTCGTGCGTCGCGCGAGCGCCGTCGCGATCAAGTTCGGCGAGGGCATGAGGCCATAGCCGTTCGAGTGGTGCTCGTTGCAGCAGATGGCATCGAAGCCGCAGTCCGCCGCGAACTCCATCTCGTCCATGAAGTCGTTGTACATATGGTGGGCGCGCTTGGGGTCGAAGAGCGAGGAATGGATGTCGACCCACACCGAGGGATGCTTGTCCCGGAAGTCATCGGGGAGCTCGGTGTATGGCATGAGGTGGAACCACATCAGCTTCATGGGGGGCGCTCCATACGGGCTGGCTGTGCCGCTATCGGCGGTCCTGCGTCTCCTCGTCCGGCGGCATGGGCTGCCGCTCGTCTATGGTTGCCGGCGTTGGCCGGGTATGGCCTGAGCAGATGTCCGGACAGAGTGAGTTAATCATCCGCCGGAGACAAGTCCCGACTGCAAAAGTCGGCCTTTCCGCGCGGGCACGCAGGCGATGAAGCGCTCAGGGAGCGGCTGCCCTGCGGCTCATGCAACTGTCACCGTCGAAGTCCCTGCGCCCGCTTGACAGGCGTCGGAAAATCGCCCTTCTCTAGTGCCGTTTCTGCGTCGAGTTGTCGCCTGCGGCCGGGGTGACACGATATACTCGGGCAGGTTCCTCAAATTTTGATCGTTCGGCCAATTTCAGGAGATGCAACATACGCCGTCCAATGCGCGCAGGCCCGGAGCGCGAACCATCCGGCCCCAGAATCAATGATTCCATCCGCTCGCGAACAGTACGCCTGATCGATGCGGATGGGGAGAACATTGGCGTTGTCGAGACGCTCGATGCGCTCCGCAAGGCAGAGGAAGCCGGGCTCGACCTCGTCGAGGTGTCGCCCGACGCCGTACCCCCGGTCGCGAAGATCCTGGACTATGGCAAGTTCAAGTTCCAGGAGCAGAAGAAGCAGGCCGAGGCCCGCAAGAAGCAGAAAATCGTCGAGATCAAAGAGATCAAGATGCGTCCCAGCATCGATGATCACGACTACGACGTGAAGATGCGCGCCATCAAGCGCTTCTTCGAGGAAGGGGACAAGGTCAAGGTGACCCTGCGTTTCCGTGGCCGCGAGATGGCCCACCAGCAGCTCGGCATGGCCGTGCTCCAGCGGGTCAAGGCCGAGGTCCAGGAGATCAGCAAGGTCGAGTCTGAGCCGCGCCTCGAAGGCCGCCAGATGGTCATGGTGCTCGCGCCAAAATAGCGCCGAGCCGCCGCCCTCCCCGCCCCATCGGGCTCGGAGGGCATCAAGTGGCAGGCCGGGCGGCACCCGGATGGCGCCGCCGCCTGCCCGTGCGGTTGAAATTCCCTTGAAATCGTTCCATGAGTGGCGCCGCCGGCAGACCCCGGCGGCCGCGCCTCATTGCGAGACCCGTTCATGAAATTCACGTTCAACTGGCTCCGGGACCACCTGGACACGACCACCCCGCTGGATGAGATCGTCGACCGCCTGTCGATCATCGGCCTCGAGGTCGAAGGCGTCGAGGAGCCGGCCAAGGCGCTGAGCCCGTTCGTCATCGCGCGCGTGGTCGATGCCAAGCCGCATCCCAACGCCGACAAGCTGCGCGTCTGTCAGGTCGATACCGGCTCGGGTGTCGTCGAGGTGGTCTGCGGGGCGCCGAACGCGCGTACAGGCATGATCGGCGTGTTCGCGCCGCTCGGCAGCTATATCCCCGGCACGGGCATCACGCTCGACAAGCGCCCCGTGCGCGGCGTCGTCTCGAACGGCATGCTCGTCTCCGAGCGCGAGCTCGAGCTTTCCGAGGATCACGAGGGCATCATCGACCTCGGCGAGGCCCACGCGAAGGATGTCGGCAAGCGGTATGTCGACATCATGGGCCTCGATGATCCCGTCATCGAGGTCAAGCTCACGCCGAACCGGCCGGACTGCACGGGCGTGCGCGGCATTGCGCGCGACATCGCCGCCTGCGGTCTCGGCAAGCTCAAGCCGGAGCTGCCGACACCCGGCGTCGAAGGCAAGTACGAGTGCCCGATCGATATCCTGCTCGAATTCCCGCCGGAGCTTAAGCACGCCTGCCCGGTGTTCGCCGGCCGCTATATCCGCGGCATCAAGAACGGCCATTCGCCCGCGTGGGTGCAGCAGCGATTGAAGGCGATCGGCCTCAGGCCCATCAATGCCGTCGTCGACGTGACCAACTATGTGAGCATCGACCGCGGCCGTCCGCTGCACGTCTACGATGCCGACCGCGTGATCGGTGCCATCCGGGCGCGCAACGGGCGCAACGGCGAGCGCTTTCTGGGTCTCGACGGCAAGGAGCACATTGTCGAGGACGGCATGTGCGTGATCGCCGACACGCAGCACGTGCTCGGCTTCGGCGGCATCATGGGGGGCGAAGAGTCGGGCTCGACGCACGAGACGACGAACGTGCTGATCGAGTGCGCCTACTTCGATCCATTGCTGACCGCCGCGACGGGCCGCAAGGCCGGCCTGCAGACGGATGCGCGCTACCGCTTCGAGCGCGGTGTCGATCCGGCCTTCATCAAGGGTGGGCTCGACCTCGGCACGCGTCTCATGCTCGATTTCGCGGGCGGCGAGCCGTCTCGCGCCAAGATTGCCGGCAAGGAGCCGATCAAGAAGACCGTGATCTCGTTCGCCTTCTCGCGCGTGAAGAAGCTTGCGGGTCTCGATCTCAAGACGAGCGATGCGCGCAAGACGCTGAACGCATTGGGTTTCGAGATCGATGGCCCGGGCGAGAACGTCAAAGTGACGGTGCCGACGTGGCGCCCGGATGTCCATGGCGCGGCCGACGTCGTCGAGGAGATCGTGCGCATTGCCGGTCTCGACAAGGTGCCGCCGGCCGCCATGCCACGCCAGCACGGCGTCACGCGCGCGGTGCTGACTGACGTGCAGAAGCGCGCCCGGCGTGCGCGCCGCGTCCTCGCGACGCGGGGCATGGTCGAGGCTATCACATGGTCGTTCACGCCGCGCGCCTGGGCCGAGCACTTCGGTGGTGGCAGCGATGCGCTGGAGCTTGCGAACCCCATCTCGACCGAGATGAGCTCCATGCGGCCGAGCCTGCTCCCGGGCCTGCTGACGGCGGCGCAGCGCAATCGCAATCGCGGTTTTGCCGATGTGGCGCTCTTCGAGGTCGGGCAGGCCTATAAGGGCGACAAGCCCGAGGACCAGCTCCTGCTCGCGTCCGGCGTGCGTGCCGGCGCAGCGCAACTCATTGGGCACGGCCGCCATTGGGATGGTGCCGCAAAGCCCGCCGATGTCTTCGACGTCAAGGCGGACGCGGCGGCGCTGCTGGCGGCGCTCGGCATTGATCCGGCGCGCGCGCAGATCACGCGTGATGCCCCCGCATGGTTCCATCCGGGCCGCTCGGGTACGCTACGGCTCGGGCCGAAGGTCGTGCTCGCCCACTTCGGCGAGATCCATCCCGCGACGCTGAAGACGCTCGACGTGACGGGGCCGGCCTCGGCCTTCGAGGTGTTCGTGAGCGCGTTGCCGGCCGAGAAGAGGAAGGCACGCGCGCGGTCGCCACTCGCGGCTGCTGATCTGCTGCCCGTGAGACGCGATTTCGCCTTCCTGCTGGATCGCGATGTGGCCGCTGGCGATGTCATTAAGGCGGCCTCTGCGGCCGACAAGGCGCTGATTTCCAACGTCCGGGTGTTCGACCTGTTCGAAGGCGATGCGCTCGGCGCCGGCAAGAAGTCGCTCGCCATCGAGGTGACGCTTTCGCCGACGGAGAAGACGCTGACGGACGCCGAAATCGACGCCGTTTCCAAGAAGGTGATCGCCGAGGTGAAGCGCGCGACGGGCGGTGACGTCCGCGGCTGAACGCCCTTGAACCGATCCTGTCGCGGAACGTTCTGCAAGGGCGTTGGCGTCCTGCGGAACAGACTGTCATAAAACTGTCATATTAGGCTTGCGTCCCATGTCGGACGGGGCCAAATTCCCCTGCTTGGCTCATAGCTTGGGGCAGCTCGCCGCTGCCAGGACCAAGGAGCGCGGGTTATGTCAGCCACCTTCGTACTGCTCCAGCTTGCTGGTTTCGTTGCGCTCCTCCTGTGGGGCATGCGCATGGTGCACACGGGCATGGTGCGCGCCTTCGGCGGCAACCTGCGCCGGTTCCTCGCGACCGGTCTCAAGAGCCGCTGGAAGGCGTTTCTCGCCGGTATGGGCATTACCGCGCTTCTTCAGAGCAGCACGGCAACCGCGCTGATGTCGACGAGCTTCATCGCCGCCGGCTTCATGACGATCGTGCCGGCCCTTGCCGTGACGCTCGGCGCCAATGTCGGCACGACGCTGATCGTGCAGGTGTTGAGCTTCAAGGTGTCGGCCGTGGCGCCGCTGTTCATGCTGGCGGGCGTCATCGCCTTCAATCGGGGCGGCAGAACGCGCACGCGCGATCTCGGGCGCGTATCCATCGGCATCGGGCTCATCCTGCTCGCCCTGCATCTCATCGTTTCGACCATCGAGCCGGTCGAAAAGACGGCTGCGCTGCGCGATCTGTTCGCGATCGTGTCGGCGGACCCGATCATCGACATCGTGCTCGCCGCGCTGCTGACGTGGGCCGCCTACTCGAGCATTGCGGCAGTGCTGCTGATCATGACGCTGGCGGAGCACCAGATCGTCGCGCCCGTCGCGGCAATCGCGCTCGTGCTCGGCGCCAATCTCGGCAACGTCATTCCGCAGTACTTCGCCGCCGGCACGAACAAGGCCGCGCGGCAGCTTGCGCTCGGCAATCTCATTGTGCGCTGCGCGGGATGCCTGGTCGCCATTCCGGTGCTGCCGTGGCTTGCCGATGCGATGGCGGCTCTGGATGCAAGCCCCGCCCGTCAGGTGGCCAACTTTCACACGCTTTTCAATGTGGCGCTGGCCGTCGTGTTCATCGGACTGCTGGACCCGCTGGCGCGCCTCTGCGCGAAGCTGATCCCTCCCGGCCCGACTGCTGCCGATCCTGGCGCGCCGCAGTACCTCGATGCCGCGGTCGTGAAGTCGCCGAGCCTCGCGCTTGCGGACGCGACGCGCGAAGTGCTGCGCATGGTGGATATCGTGCAGACGATGCTCACGACGTTCCTCGAGGCCCTGCGCAGCGACGACCGCAAGCTCCTTGCGACGCTGGCGGAGATGGACGATGACCTCGACCGGCTGCACAACGCCGTCAAGCAGCACCTGATGGCCATCAGCCGTCAGGACGGGCTCAGTGAGGTCGATGCGAATCGCTGCTCGGACATCCTTGCGTTCACGATCAATCTCGAGCACGTCGGTGACATCCTGGACAAGAACCTGCGCGAGCTGGCCGCGAAGAAGATCAAGCGCAAGCTCACCTTCTCCGACGATGGCCTGGAGGAGATCAGCAACATGCATCGTTGCCTGCTGGACAATCTCCATCTCGCGACGAGCGTCTTCGTGCTCGGCGACATCCAGTCTGCGAGAGCGCTGATGGCGGAGAAGGATCGGATGCGCGATCTCGAGCAGGAGGCCAATGACAACCATCTGCGGCGGCTCAGAGAGGGCAAGCCGCAGAGCATCGAAACGAGCTCGCTGCACATCGACATAACGCGCGATCTGAAGCGTATCGCGGCACATATTGCGTCGGTGGCCTATCCGATCCTCGAGCGGACGGGTTCCATCAGGCGCTCGCGGCTTCGGGATGAGGACACGGTGCCGGGCGAGCCGCAGCACCGCCCGAGCTGACGCCGTGCCGGGCCATCTGCTGCGCCATAGCTGCGGAAGGCGACAGCACCCCTTCCCAGCAGCCCCGTGGCTACGAATGATCCACTATCGCTATGGCCGCCGCGGGCATGGCACCACATTGGAAGGCGTTAGCACTCCTTCCCAGCAGCCCGCGGCAAGAAAAAATCATGTCAGCCGGCCTGTAAGCCGGGTTCTGTCTGGAGGTTTCCCTCCGCGACGGCCATTCATCTGGGGCGCCCATTGCTGGACGCCTCGTGCAACCAACCCGGGCAGCGGCGTGGATCACGCTCGACGTGACAGGCGAACCTGTCGCGTCCTGCCGCCCCTATTCGGTTTTGCTCCCGGTGGGGTTTACCCTGCCACCTCTGTTGCCAGAGGCGCGGTGCGCTCTTACCGCACCCTTTCACCCTTGCTGCCGCGGGCGAGCCCGCTTCGGCGGTTTGCTTTCTGTGGCACTTTCCCTGGGGTTGCCCCCGGCGGCCGTTAGCCGCCACCGTCGATCCATGGAGCCCGGACTTTCCTCCACCTTGCATCGCTTGCGCGGCGCTCGGCAGCGACCGTCCGGCCGGCTGACATGAGCAGCAATAAGGGGGGCGCATGGCCCCCCGTCAAGGTCTTCCAGCAGTCCCGGTTAGCAGGGGCGATCAGGCGGCGTTCCAGCCCATGACGGCCTTGATCTCGAGGTACTCCTCGATGCCGTGCTGGCCCCATTCGCGGCCATTGCCGGACTGGCGATAGCCGCCGAAGGGGGCAGCCGGGTCGGCGGCTGCCATGTTCAGCGTCACCATGCCGGCGCGCACCTGCCGCGCGACGCGCTTCGCCCGATCGCGATCGGACGAGTGGACGTAGCCGGCGAGGCCGAACATGTGGTCGTTGGCGATGCGGATGGCATCGGCCTCGTCCTTGTAGGGCAGGATCGAGAGCACGGGTCCGAAGATCTCCTCGCGCGCGATCCGCATGTCCGGCTTCACGTCCGCGAACACGGTCGGCTTCACGTAGTAGCCCTGGTTGAGGCCCTCGGGTTTGCCGGGACCGCCGGTCACGAGCGTCGCGCCCTCCGAGATACCGGACTGGATGAGATCCTGGATCTTGCGCCACTGCAGGTCCGAGACGACCGGTCCCAATTCGCTGTCGGCCGCTGCCGGATCACCGACCTTCATGCTCAGTGCTGCGGCCTTCGCGATCTCGGCGACCTCGCCCATGCGTTCCGCAGGTACGAGCATCCGCGTCGGCGAATTGCACGACTGGCCGGAATTGCGGAAGCAGAGCTTCACACCTTCCGTCACGGCCTTCGACCAGTCGACATCATCAAGCAGGATGTTGGCCGACTTGCCGCCGAGCTCCTGGCCGACGCGCTTGACCGTCGGCGCCGCGCGAATGGCGACGTCGATGCCGGCGCCCGTCGAGCCCGTGAACGACATGCAGTCGATCTGCGGATGCTCGGCCATGGCCTGGCCGACGACCCTGTCGCCGTGGACGAGATTGAAGACGCCAGCCGGCACATCTGCTTCTTCCAGCATCTCGGCGATGAGAATGGCGGAGAACGGCGCGACTTCCGAAGGCTTGAGCACCATCGTGCAGCCTGCAGCCAGCGCCGCCGCAATCTTGCAGGAGATCTGGTTCGCCGGCCAGTTCCACGGCGTGATCATGCCGACGACGCCGATCGGCTCGCGCAGGATCTCCGTCGCGCCGTGTGCTTCCTCGAAGGGATAGGTCTTGAGAATGCCGTGCATGGTGCGGAAGTGGCCCATGCCGGCGCCGGCCTGAAAGCGAGTCGCGAAAGAGAGCGGCGCGCCCATCTCGCGGCTGATGGTTTCGCCCATCTCGCCGAAGCGGCGTTTGTAGATCGCCGCGATCTTCTCGAGGAGGGCGAGGCGCTCCTCGCGCGAGCTTGCGGCAAATGCCGGGAAGGCCGCGCGCGCGGCGGCAACGGCGCGGTCCACGTCGGCCTTCGTGCCGAGCGCTACTTTGGCGAAGGGCTGCTCGGTCGCGGGATTGATGACGTCGATCGCCGTCGCACCGACCGGATCGGCCCAGGAACCGTTGATGAAATACTTGAGGCCCTTCTCCACACTCATGCTCGTTCTCCCGCGAAATTTCTGCTGCACCGCAACCGGGCGCAAGCGATGTCGTGGCCAGCATTAGGCGCCCGCGCCCCAATGATCAATGGTTTGAAAGGCCGAGTTGATTTGTGCGCCGCACGTATCTTCCGTGCGAGAACGGATCTTTCCCCTTGCAAGGCCATTGGCAATGGCCCAACTTAACTAAATTGGCGCAGCGATCCGAAGTACGATGCGCGCCGATATGCAGCGACGAACGGTTTCATCGGCCACGGTGACCGGTTCGTGGAGCGACAGGGCTTTGGGGGGCGGGGCGCCCTGTACCCGCGCGATGGGTCATCCACCCGGTGAACGGGAGGACATCCATGCATGTTGCCTCGATTCTCAAGGTCAAAGGCCACGCCGTCGAGACGGTCCGCGCCGATGTGAAGCTGACGGCTGTTGCCAGTCGGCTCACGGACAAGCGGATCGGTGCGGTGGTCGTGACCGATCGGACCGGCGGTATTGCCGGCATCGTTTCCGAGCGCGACATCGTCCATGCACTCGCCCGCGAAGGGGCGGAGTGTCTCGAGTGGTCGGTGTCCGAGATCATGACGCGTGAGGTGCTCACCTGCAGCGAGGATGACACCATCGACGAGATCATGAGCCGCATGACCATGCGGCGGTGCCGGCACCTGCCGGTCGTTTCCAGCGGCCGGCTTGCCGGGATCATCTCGATCGGCGACGTCGTGAAGCATCACATCGCCGAGGTCGAGATGGAGGCCATGGCCATGCGCGACTACATCGCGACGGCCTGATACGCAACGCCGAATGCCACGCAGTGCGGCTTGGCGCTGCGTGGCATTTTCTCGAGGCTTCGCCGGTAGCTCCGCGAGGAGCTAGATCCGCCAGAGCTTGCGCCGGACGTCGGTGGCGTTGGTCAACGCCGACCTGATCTCGCCTCTGTTGATGCCGATATCCTTCAGCATCCTGTCATCGAGTGCGTGGAGTTCCTTCTCCGCGGTCCGGAATGCCCGGTAGCGGATGATCTCCGTCGCAATCCGCTCGATGAAGCCGAAGAAGCTCGACAGCGGGCCGGTGGGTGAGGTCGCAAGGGGGCCGTCGGCAGCGCCATAGGGCGCGCCTATTTCATACTTTGGCGTAGACATGGGAAATCGCTCTCGCAGTTCGCGTTGAGACTGAATGTGAGTTCGGTGGCGATCAGACGATGTTGAATCGTCGGATGCGGCTCACATTCCAAATGAGTTGGACGTTGCGTTGTGCCGTCCAATGACACACCACCTGTTTACGCACTCGTGCTGCGTGCATTTTCGGCGGCGTTACAAACGCGCTCGGAAAAGCGGCAGTGTTCGGCGTCGACTGAAGCGCGCCGTCTTTCGTGTGCATCGCGCTCATGGTGGTGCTCTCGCTCATTGTCATCTCTCCTCTGAGTCATCAGGCGCGTCGGCCGAGGAATAACCGCGCGCGGGCGAGCTTAATGTCATGCTTCGCGTGATCTGATAATCCGCAGTTTCGGACAAAGATTGCGGAATTCCATTCACAGATCCTGTCATGTCCGTGCTACATACGGTGATCCCGGATACCCCATGACTTGGCGCAAGTGCGCCCGCCTCTGCAGGCGGGGCGGGGGATGTGCGCCCTCCATACGGCCTTCGATTGCGATCCAGCAGGTGTGCCAATGCGACAGCCTGATGAAATGCTTGTGATGGTCCGCGTCGCCGATCGCGGCGGTTTCACGGCGGCGGCGGAGGATGTCGGCCTGACGCCGTCGGCCGTTGCCAAGCTCGTGTCGCGCCTGGAGCAGCGCCTCGGCGTGCGCTTGCTGAACCGCACGACGCGCCGCGTCACGTTGACCGCCGAAGGCGAGCGCTACGTCGAGCGCGCGCGCAAAATTCTAGCCGACATCGACGAGTGCGAGGCCGATGTGATCGCACAAGGGGCCGCGCCGCGCGGAGAGCTGCGCGTCGCTTGTGCGACCGGCGTCGGCTTCACGACCATTGTCAGTGCGTTGCCGCGCTTTCGTGAGCGCTATCCCGATGTTCGCATCGAGTTCGCGATCGGCAGCCGCCGCATCGACCTCGTCGAGAATCAGATCGATGTCGCGATCCGGCTCGGTGCGCTGCCTGATAGCTCGTTCGTCGCACGCAAGCTTGCGACGTTCCGCCGGATCCTCTGCGCGGCGCCGGCATATCTCGCGAAAGCCCCGCGGCTCGAGGCGCCCGATGATCTGCTGGAGCACGAGTGCCTTTTTGCCTCGACCACGGCCGATCTCGATCTCTGGCCGTTCAAGGACGGAGGACGCACGCGCCGCATCAAGGTCAACAGCCGCTACCGTTTCGACGATGGCATGGCCTGCTATCTCGCGAGCCTCGCCGGCGTCGGGATCATTCGTCTGTCGAACGAGCAGGCATCCCGCGCGTTGAAGGTCGGACGCCTCGTGCCCGTTCTCGAGGCCGATCACGTGCCAGAGGCTGTGCAGTTGCACGCGGTGGTCCCGCAGGGCCGCCAGAATTCGCCGAAGGTCCGCGCCTTCATCGACTTCCTCGCCGAGGCTTATGAGCAGGAAGGGTGGCGGTAGGTCGGCAGGCGCTGAGCAACCTGGATCAGCTTGCGCACCCTCGTTGCCTCCAGCTACGCTCCGTCTATTGGGACGAGTGAATGGCTAGGCAGTAGCGCTGGCGTGCGCTGCTCGTGAATTCGGATTTAGCACGGATTTTCGGGAGCTAAACTCATGCCTTACTACTTTCATTTGAGAAACAAGATCAGAGACAAGAAGGAGCGGGGCCGCGTCATCGAGAACCTCCAGAAGCTCTCGAAGCAGCTCGACAGCGATATCCCCGACAAGGACGCAGACCAGAATCTTCTCGTTGCCACTTGGAACATTCGCGATTTCGGCAAGGTGGGCACGCGCAGAGGCTTCGGCAAGCGGGAGCCGGAGACGCTGTTCTACATTGCAGAGGTGCTGTCTCGATTTGATTTCATTGCTATTCAGGAGATCAACGAGCTGGAGGAGTTCGAGGAGGTCATGAACATCCTCGGTTCCCACTGGGACTACATCGCGACGGACGTGACGGACACCAGCCTTGGCGGGAATGGCGAGCGGCTCACCTACTGCTATGACAAGCGCAAGATGTGGTTCAAGAACATCTCCGGCGAGATCGTCCTGCCCCCGTCCATGCTGATCAGCAAAGCCATCGTCGACACCGAGGAAGGCAAGCGGCTCTATAGCGGCAAGCAATTTCGCCGTACGCCCTTTCTGACGAGCTTCCAGTCGGGATGGTTCAAGTTCGATATCTGCACCGTCCATCTCTACTACGGCGAGGAATCGGGGCCGGCGCTCAGAGAGCGCATCGAGGAGATCGATCGGATTGCCCGTTACTTCGGCAAGAGGGCAGATGCGGCCGCGAAGGCGGGCAAGGCCCTCATCCTTCTGGGCGACTTCAATATCGTGCACCCAGAGCATGAAACGATGACGGCGCTGCTCAAAGCCGGCTTCAGCGTGCCCAAGACGCTGCGCAACCCGACGAACTTCAGCGGCGACAAATACTATGATCAGATCGCGATCGTCGCCGACCCTGACGTCCTCAAGCACCTCGAAGCAGTTTCCGACAAGCCGAAGGAAATGAACGCCGGCATCGTAGATATCTTCAAGAGCATCTACCGGCCGGCGCAGTGGTCAGACTACGTCGACCAGATGAAGAAGTCGCCGAACGGGGAGGCTTTGTCGTCGGAGACCGATCTCAAAAAATACTATCGTGACTGGCTCACGTACCAGTGGTCGGACCACAAGCCGCTTTGGGCGCGTTTTCGTTCCAATGACGCGGCGGCCTATCTCGAGCGCCTCAAGAGCGAAACCCGAGTCGAGTAGCGGGTTCCTAAGTCAGGTCCGGCTGAAGGGCCGGGCCAGCTTTCTCATGATTGGGGAGCACTGGTGCGGACGGTGGGAATCGAACCCACACGACGTTGCCGTCTCAGGATTTTAAGTCCTGTGTGTCTACCAGTTCCACCACGTCCGCGCGTGAAGCCCGGCTCGGACCGGGCTCCCCGCAGCCGGGCTATAAATGGCTCGCGACTCTTCGGCAACACCGCCTATGGCTCTGGCGCGATCTTCGTTACCGGAAGAAGACGTCGGCGCGCATCCCGGGCAGCAGTGGTGAGGTGCCTTCGAGGTCGACCATGACCTCCATGACCTCGACGTCGGTCGCCCGCCGCGCACCGCGCGAACCCATGCGCGGCATGGCCAGGGACGCCGCAAGCTCCTTGACCGTGCCGCTGAATTCGCGGCCGGGATAGGCGGTGCTGCGCACGAAGACCTGCTGTCCGGTCTTGATCTTAGCCACGTCCTGCTCGTCCACTTCGGCCCGCACACGCATGAGCGTGAGATCGCCCATGACGACGAGCGCCTGCTCGACGGCGGGCATGGCGAGCTCGCCGGCCTTGGCATGAACCTGCAGCACCGAGCCGGTGAGCGGTGCACGAATGCGCATCTTCTCGACCATCTCCTCGGCAAGCGTCAGCTCGGCGCGGGCCGCAATGAGCGCCGCTTCGGCCCGGTTAGGCGCCGGCACTTTGGACTTGGCATGTGCCATGGCCAGCGCGGTGCGCTCCTGCTTCAGCTTGTCCTCGGCCTGGGTCAACTGATTGCGCGCCTGGATGAGGGCCTGCGGATTGCCGGGTGCCCGGCGGTCGGCCGCCAGTACGCCATCGAGAGCAAAGCGCGCGTTGGTTGCCGAGCGTTCGGCGGCGTGGAGCGCATCTTCTGCCTTGCGCACGTCCTCGCGGCCTGCCGTCTCCGGCTGTGCATCACGCTCGCGCTGGCGCACGGTGACTTCGACCTCGGCCGCTGCAAGGCGGGCACGTGCTTCCTTGTCATCGAGGCGGATGAGCACGTCTCCCTTCAGCACGCGATCGCCAGTGGCGGCGCTCACCTCCAGGACGCGCCCCGGCGCGAGAGCGCTGACACGCACCTGGCCTGAGCGCGGCTCGACCCGTCCCGGTGCTGCCGCGATCCACGTGGACTGCGGGCGGTCGGTGACGGCAGGCGCGGGGATGGCTGAAGCCGGCGCAATTGCCGCCACGAAATGCTTCGGTGCGGTTTGCATCACCATGAGGACGGACGCCGAGCCCGCTGCGAAGAGCCCCATCATAAGGGCAATGCGTCGGCCACGCCGCGGCGCATTGGCGCCAATGGGCATCGCGTGGGACGGGTTCGTGGTCGGGTGCGGTTGCATGACATCGTCCTCCAAGGTCGCCCCGCAGGGCTTGTTCGATGCCTCACCCTAGGTGCCGCACGGCGCGCGGTCTGTTTCGCAGGGAACAGGTCGATACATCTGCCTCGATGAGGAAAATCTCGCCCTGTTATGCCGGGAACAGCGCTGCTGCCGCCGCTCTGCGATGCTTCTCCTATCAAGCAACTCGCCAAAGCCGGGACAAGCCGGAGGCGACATCAAAGGAGAGTGTCATGCAAGGTGAGATCACGAAGTATCGCGACGACCTCGGTTTCGGTGTCATCATGACGGACGACGGCCGCCGCTTCCGGTTTGCCAGGAAACAGATCATCAGCGCAGCGGCAGACCTTGTCGGCCAGGAAGTCGACTTCGTCATTTCGGCCAGCCAGCCGGCTGAGATCATCGTCCTCTCAGGATCCGCCTGGACCGCGTTCGGCGGTATTGCCGGTACAGCCTGAGAGTCGATCACATGCAGATTGGCCAGATTTAAGCCCTCCGACGCCGGTCGGAGGGCTTCCTGCTTTGGACTAGGCGCGGATGTGATCTACGCGAACAAGGCCGCAGGCAGAGGCTGCCGGCGGCCGGAAATTCTCATCCTTCGAGGGGGCGTACCGCTCAGGTCACAAGGAGCGTACGCGCAGAACGGGCGCGCGAAGCCAGAGCCAGTTCGTGCAGAGCGTGTTCGCGCAATGGCGTGTGCTGGACGCGACGTGTGTCGTCGGCGGGGTGGGGGATGCTGTCGCCCAGCTCCCAACGAAGGTGCCAACCATGACTACGACGACCATGGCCAGGCGACGGGGATTCATCAGCGTGTACATGTCAGCGGCTCCACATCAACGAGTGTGCCGCAAGTGTGCCAGACGCGGCTGATGCAAAGCTGTTCCGTGCGGTACAGGCTCGACCGCCAGACGCGAGAAACCCGGATCAGGCCGAGGAGCGCGCCGCGGCATCCCCCGCCGCCGCGCTTCGCGGCGTTTCGCGCTCATCGTTCGCGGGGATTGCCGTGCGGCTATCCGTGGTCCGGCGTCCCTGCAGGAACCATGTGTGCACGACGCCATATCCCTTGACGTCGATGCTGCCGTTCGGCTCGAGGCGGTAGCTATCGCCGAGACGCATCTGCGTCAGCTCGGAAACCAGGATGGCGTGGGGCCGGCTGAGGTTCTCGAGACGCGAGGCGAGGTTCACGGTGTCGCCCCACACATCGTAGATGAGGCGCTTGGCGCCGATCACGCCCGCCAGAACGGGGCCGCTGGCGATGCCGACGCGGAGCGCGATGTCGATGTCGTGCTCTTTCGATATGCGCGCGGCGGCATCGATCATGTCGAGCGCCATGCCGGCAATGCGATCGGCGTGATTGGTGGCAGGTACGGGCAAGCCGGCTGCCGCCATGTAGGCATCGCCGATGGTCTTGATCTTCTCGACGCCCCACCGGTCGGCGAGCTCGTCGAAGGCGCGCACGATCGTATTGAGAAGCGCAACCGTTCGCGCGGGGCCCAGGTCCTTGGCGAGCGACACGAAGCCCTTGATGTCCGCAAAGAGGACGGATGCCTCCTCGAATTCATTGGCGATGGTCGCGTCGGGCTCCTCCTTCAACTGATTGACGACGGTTCCCGGGAGGATGTTGTGGAGGAGTGCATCCGTCTGGGCTTCGGCCTGCTCGACCTGCCGGAAGGCGTAGAAGAGCACGATGGAGATCACGCAGAACGTCGTCGCAACCGCCATGGCGTGATGGGCAGCCTCGTCGGCGTCGGAGATCTTGAACCCGTCGGCGCTCTCGAGGAACAGCAGCCAGGCGCCGAGATAGAGAGCGAACGAGATGGCAACGGCAAGGACGATCAGCTTCAGCCGCTCAAGTCCGAGGATCACGAAGAAAGCCGCGGGCGCGGCAAAATACTGAATGTGAAGGCCGGAGTTGCGGCCGAGATAGGAGGTTAGCAGGAAGATGCCGGCGAGTTCCGAGACAAGGATCACGGACGCCCCGACCAGTTCGCCATACCGATGCAGGAAGGGGACGGTCAGCGCGACCGCCGCCATGACCAGATTGATGATGATGACCGGCTTCCAGGTCTGGAAATCCAGGAACATCTGCTGGATGGCATAGACGAGCGTGAAGATCGCGATCACGTACGCGGTGACATTCATGATCTTGAGGCGCCGCCGCACGTTCAGCGGGTAGGCTTCGGTGCCATACGCCGATAGTTGTGCGAGCCGATCGGCGAATTTGCGTACGCGCTCGTTGCCCAACAGTGGGATGCGAGACGTCCCCATCCTGCGTCTCCGGTTTGGACTTTCCCGCCAACGACGAGCCATCTCAACCCAATTCAGATGGCTTGGTCCATGCCTCCGCTGTGTTAGGATACGCAGCTTTCACGCCTTTTAGCCTGATGGTACGTCGGGGGCCATAGGCACTTCGGGATCTGGCGCAATGGATCATAAGGCTATTGCCCATCTGCTGGCGCAAACAGACCTCTTCGGCGATCTCGACGATGGCGACCGGTTAACGGTCGTCGGGCGCATGAGGCGCGTTCAATTCGAGACGAACCAGATGATTTTCGCGCGCGGTGACCCTGGCCGCGAGATCTACCTCGTGCTCGACGGCCGCATTCGCTTGTCCGTGCTGTCCGCCGAGGGGCGCGAGCTGTCGTTCGCGCATGCGGGACCGGGCGAGCTTTTCGGCGAGATTGCAACACTCGATGGCGGGGAGCGGACTGCGGGTGCAACGGCGATCGGCCCGGTCAGTGCAATGACGCTTCCGCAAAGGGCGATGATCGAGCTCATCGAGGGCCATCCCAAAGTCGCCAAAGCGGCGATTCGTTTTCTCTGTCAGCGCCTCAGGGATACGGACCACAAGCTCGAAGCCATTGCGCTGCATCGCATCGAAGTGCGGCTTGCGAGGCTCATGCTGTCTGCGATCAAGCTGCAAGGCGTGGTGGCGAAGAACGGCCAAGCCAAGCTCGATCTCGGGCTTTCGCAGAGTGAAGTCGGCCTCCTGATCGGGGCCAGCCGGCCGAAAGTCAATCTGGCGCTCACGGCGCTGGAGGACATGGGCGCAATCACGAGGTCGGGCGCGGCCTATGTCTGCGACCTTGAGATCCTCGGCTCCGTGGCGGATATGGATATGGGCTGAGGCGCTCCCCTCGCATTGCGACGCGCCGGCGGGTCCCCCGCCTCCATGAATTGCCGATTTTTCTCTAGGCCGCTTCTTTGGGGCCCTGCCTGTTCCTGCCGGAACAGCGCGTGCGCCCTCCCGTGCCTACGGTTCGAGCATCGTCACTCGAACCGGGGTATTGCACATGACCTTCGAGACCCAAGGCTACTACGTCCGCGGCGGCCGTACGGGCGTGCTGCTGATGCACGGTCTGTGCGGGACGCCGACCGAGATGCGCTTCGTGGCGAATGGCCTCGCGCGGACGGGCTGCACCGTCTACTGCCCCATGCTGGCAGGCCATGGCGGCACCGAAGAGGACATCAAAGGCACGTCCTGGCAGGATTGGTACGCGAGCGCCGAACGGGCCCTCGACCGCCTCCGCGAGGACTGCGACACCGTCATCGTCGGCGGGCTATCGACTGGGGCCGTGCTTGCCCTGCTGCTCGCGGCGCGCCGTCCGGCCGACGTGCAGGGGACCACCCTTCTCGCCCCGACGCTCTGGCTCAATGGCTGGCTCATTCCCTGGTACGCGCGCCTTTTCCGGCTGGTTTTCAGCAAGCGCATTGCCAATCTGATCGGCTTTCCCGACCTCCACCCGCACGGCATCAAGGACGAGCGCATCCGCGAGTTCATTCGCAATGCCCTTTTCAGCGGTGACAGCTCCGTGGCTGGTCTGCCGTCGACGCCGGGTGGTGCCGTCCTCGAGCACCGGCGGCTCGTTCAGGCGGCCCGCGCCGAGCTCGGCCGGATCCACCAGCCCGCGCTGATCATCCACCCGCGCGAGGATGACTACGCCGACCTCGACAACGCCTGGTACCTCCAGCGCCAGCTCAAGGGCATGGTCGACATGGTGGTGCTCGACGACAGCTATCACATCGTCACGGTCGATCGTCAGCGCCACGTGGTCGTCGAGCGGACTGCGGCCTTTGTCGCGAATGTCGCTCAGCGCATGGGTGCGAAGGCAGGTGCCATAGCCGGCACCGCCGCGCCGGCGCGCGCCGCCGCCTGAGCGGGGATTGGGCGAAAGTTTTGCGCCTGTACCCCGCGGAACAGCCCCCGCGCAGAACCTCCCGCATAGTCCTCCCATCTCGAACACGAAAGGAACGCCCAATGTCCAAGCTCCCGATCGCTCTCGCCGCTCTGGCTCTGGCCACGGTGTCGTCCATCCCGCTCTCCACCGAAGCCGATGCCGGCCGTGGTTTTCGCGGACACTTCCGCTTTCATCACTTCGGCCCCCCCATGATCCGTCATGAAGAGCCCGTGTACGTCTATCGCAAGCCGCGCGTCGTTCGGCGACCGGTGGCCGCCCCTGCGCCTGCGCCCGTCGTGAAGTTCGCGGATGGCGAAGGCCGTGTGTTCGACCGCGCCAGCAAGACGTGGTTCGACGGCGCCGGCTCCTGCTGGAAGGGCAACAAGACGTTCGCCTATCGCAGTGGCGCCTGGTTCTACGGCAATGCGCGATGGGTTCAGACGAGCAATGGCTGGGGCGTCTCCTCGGGCGAGGTCCCGGAGCAGATCGACTGCGCCGACACCAAGGCCTTCGCCGGCAAGATCAAGCCTGTTGCCGCCGCTCCCGAGGCATCCCCTGCCGAAGCAGCGAAGCCCGTTGCCGCAGCTCCCGCGGCTGCTCCTGTCGAGGTCGCGAAGCCGGCATCGGCGAAGGAAGTGCCCGCGCGCGCTCCTGAGCCCAAGGCGGCCCGCGCCGAGCCGAAGGCACCTGAAACCACGGCCAACGCGAGCGACTGCAAGAAGTACCTCCCGAGCCTCGGCGAGACCGTTTCCGTTCCCTGCAATCAGTAGCGCGGATCGCCCGCACCAACGCCAACGACGCGCCTCGGAGACCAGCGATGCACACGACAGCCGATGCAGCCCCTATCGCTCTGCCGGGCCGGCCCGCGCCGGCCCGGAAAGGGATGATGCGGCTCCCCATGATCCCGAAGCTCGCCTATCGCAATCTTTTTCATGATCGCCTCGGGCTGGTCGTGACGATCGTCGGTATCGTTTTCTCGGTCGTCCTCGTGGCTGTCCAGTTCGGGCTGTACCTCGGCTCGGAGAATCGCATCGCCGCCATGTTCGATCATGCAGAAGGCGATCTGTGGGTCGTGCCGCTCGGCACCAAGAGCTTTGACGATCCCGCCATGCTGTCCGGGCGCGAGCGTCACAGCGTGCTCTCGACGCCCGGCGTCGCGAGCGTTCAGGAGCTGGCCGTCGGCTTCGTCAACTGGCGCAAGCCGAAGGGCGGATCGACTGCGGCGCTGCTAGTTGGCTCCGAAATCCGCGAAGGCTCGACACTGCCGTGGAACGTCGCGGAAGGGAGCGCGAGCGCGCTCGCTGCACCCTCGGCGGTGGCTGTCGACAGCACCTATTTCCAGGAGCTCGGCATCACGCGCATGGGCGATCGCGCCGAGATCAACAACATGGACGTCACCGTGCAGGCCGTGACCAAGGGCATCCGCTCGTTCACGACGCTGCCCTACGTGTTCACGACGCTTTCGACGGCACGCACGCTCCTCGGCGCCCCTGCGGATCAGTCCTCCTACACGCTGGTCAAGGCCGCGTCTGGTACGTCGATCGAGGATCTGCGGGCTGCCATCGCCAAGCGCCTGCCGGATGCCGAGATCCTGACGCACGCCGAGTTCCGCAAGCGCAGCCTCGACTACTGGCTCTTCGAGACCGGCGCGGGCGCGGCACTGATCGCCGGCGCGCTGCTCGGCATCATCGTCGGCATGGTCATCGTTGCGCAGACGCTCTACGCGAGCACGAAGGATCATCTCAACGAGTTCGCCACGCTCCGCGCGCTCGGCGCCTCTGCGGGCTACATCAACAAGGTCATTCTGATCCAGGCGATGCTCAGCGCGATGATCGGCTACGTGCTCGGCATGGCGTTGAGCCTGGCCGTCATCTGGGCGGCCGAGGACTCGACGCTCCTGATCGTCATGACCCCGAACCTCGCGCTGATGCTGCTCGCCCTGACGGTCGGCATGTGCGTGCTCGCCGCCATCTGCGCCATCTTCAAGGTCATCCGCATCGATCCGGCCGTGGTGTTCAGCCGCTGACCGCGCTCACAAGGAATTACGACCATGACCAACTACATGCTCGAAGCCCGCGACATCACCAAGGTCTACCACTCGGAAGCCGGCGACATCATGCCCCTCAAGGGCGTCAGCGTTGAGCTGGCTGCCGGCGAGCTCACCCTGCTCATGGGGCCCTCCGGCAGCGGCAAGACCACACTGCTTTCGATCCTCGGCTGCATTCTTTCGCCGACGAGCGGCAGCCTCCAGATTGCCGGCTACTCGACGAATGGGCTCAGCGCCGAAGGCATGGCCGATCTCCGCCGTCGGCACGTGGGCTTCGTCTTCCAGTCCTACAACCTCGTGCCGACGCTCACGGCGCTGGAGAACGTCATGCTGGCGCTCGACCTCCGTGGCGCCTCGCGCGCCGAAGCGCCGGACCTCGCCTGGGAAGCGCTCGCCGCTGTCCGGCTCTCGCATCGCGCGAATGTCATGCCGAGCAAGCTCTCGGGTGGCGAGAAGCAGCGCGTGTCGATTGCTCGTGCACTCGCGGGTGCGCCGTCCGTGATCCTCGCGGATGAGCCGACGGCGGCACTCGATAGCGAGAACGGCCAAGCGGTGATGGCGCTGCTTTCCGAAGTGGCCAAGGACACGCGGCGCGCGGTTCTCGTCGTCACGCATGATCATCGCACACTCAAGTACGGCGATCGCATGATCCGCATCGAGGATGGCCGCATCGCGAGCCGTGCCCGTCGCCGGAGCATGTCGGACGCCATGCTCGCGCCTGCTGCGGCGTGAGAATCTTCAAGCCTGTTTCGGGCGGAACAGCGCCCGATCGAGATCTTCAACATAGTGGTTCCTGCGCCGACCCAGACAGCGGGGCGGTCAACACCAGGAACCCAACAGACAAGCCAAAGGAGAGTGCCATGATCGTTTCCGTCAAGCGCATCGTTCGTGCTGCCGCTCTGTTCGCAGCAACCATTGCGACCACGACGCCGTCCGCTGCCAACGAGCCGACCGGCATCTGGTTCGATCATACCGGCCGCGGCGCCGTCGAGATCACCGACTGTGGCGGCGCGCTCTGCGGCCGCATCATCTGGTTGAAGGACGCTGCCGACAACAAGACGTGCGGCAGGCAGGTCATCGGCAACGTGAAGGCCGTCGGCGCCGGCAAATGGGACAAGGGCTGGATCTACGATCCCGAGGACGATGCGCGCTACAATGTCGAGATCACCCCCATGGGCGGCGACCGGCTCAAGGTCATGGGCTACATGGGCAGCAAGATGCTGAGCGAGACCATGACCTGGCGCCGCGCGCCGGCCGACCTCAAGCGTTGCAATGCCTGATCCGCTTTATCCACGCCCCGCCCCTGCATGTTGCGTTCATGCAGGGCGGGGCGTCGTCGTGTGCGCTGCACCGCAGCGTTATTTCCATTCCATGTGAACCAATCTCTCACGCGCCGGGCACAATCTGGCGCGCTTGGCCTATACTGCGATCGGCCAAATGGCAGGCGGCGCGGCTTGTGGGCTGAAGCTCCAAGCTGTGCATCGACCGGCCCGAGAGGTTGGTGCAACGCATGAGCAGTTCTCTCGCGTCGATCGACATCTTCAGCGACCTCCAGCCGGACGAGCGGGCAGCGCTTGCAAATGAGCTCACGGTCCTCCGGCTCGCGCGCGGCGAGGTCCTGGTCCGGCAAGATGCGCCGGCAGACGCGCTCTTCATCGTCGAGAGTGGCCGCTTCGAAGTGACCGTCGCCGGGCGCGACCAGCCGATCGCCGAGCTCGGAGGTGGCGCGCCCATTGGCGAGATCGCCTTCTTTGCGGGCGGCACGCGCACGGCCACCGTGACGGCTGCGCGCGACAGCGTGGTTATGAAGCTCTCGCGCGAGCAGTTCGATCGCCTGTGCGCCCGCCATCCGACGATCTGGCCGCGGTTGGCTGCGACACTCGCCAGGAGATTGGCCGATCAGACTGCCGGTCGCTCCGCGCCTCGGGATCATACGCCGCGCGTGATCGCCATCATTCCTGCTGGGCCGCGCCCTGTCCCGTCGCGCTTCGTTGAACGACTCGAAGCCGTGCTGGCGCGCGATGGCTCGATCGAGGTTGTCAGCGCGAGCAATATCCGCCGTGTGCTCGATGGCTATTCGGATCTCGACAGCCACGCGGCAACGCGCGCGCTCAATGCGCTCGAGATCCGCCACGATTTCGTATTGCTGGTGGCCGACGAGGAGATGACGTCCTGGTCCGAGAAGGTCATCCGGCACGCCGATGTCGTCCTGAGCGTGGGAACAGCAGACGGCGATGTGTCCCATACTGTCCCCCTCAGTGCCCAAGAGCGTTTCGCGAACGGCCATTTCCGCCCTCATGCTCACCGCCTCGTGCTGATCCATCCGAAGCGTGGCCATGCCAAAGGCACGGGGCATTGGCTCGACGGCCGGCATGTCGGCGCGCACCACCACGTCGCCCTCATCGATGACGAGGATGTCGAACGGCTTGCGCGTTTTCTCCGCGGTACGGCCTTGGGCTTCGTCGCCTGTGGCGGTGGGGCGTTCTGCGCGGCGCACACGGGGTTGTTCAAGGCCATGCTCGAGCATGGCATCACGTTCGACATCATGGGCGGCACGTCGGGCGGCAGCGCCATGGCGGCCGCTTTCGCCATGGGCATTTCGCCGGAGGAGATCGTCGAGGCGACGCACGAGATGTTCGTGCGGGGCAAGGCCCTGCGCCGCTACACGTGGCCGCGTTTCAGCCTGCTCGATCACACGCACTTCGACCGCCAGCTCCATGCGCACTATGGCGGCATCGATATCGAGGATCTCTGGATCCCCTACTTCGCCGTCTCGACCAATCTCTCGCGCCATACGGTGCACTGTCATCGGCGGGGCGAGCTATGGGCTGCAGTCCGCTCGTCGGGGTCCATCCCTGGCCTGCTGCCGCCTTACTACACGCCCGACGGGGAGATGCTGGTCGATGGCGCGCTCATGGACAATGTGCCGATCGGGATCATGCACGACCTGAAGCAGGGGCCGAACGTTGTCGTCTCCTTCGAGATGCCGCAGCTTCAGCGCTTCGACGTCAAATATGAGGCGCTGCCATCGCGCGCTGAGCTGCTGCTGCGTCTCTTGCTGCCCTTCAAGCAGGCTGCGGTTCCGCCGGCGCCGAGCCCGCGGCAGGTGATCGTGCGTGCACTCATGGCGAATCGCCATGGCTTTGAACGGCACTTGCGCCCTACCGACGCGCTGCTCGTGCCGCCACTGCTCGATCGCATGACCGTTATGGACTGGGGGCGCCATCGCGAGCTCTACGAGGCGACGTATGCTTGGGGGCTGAAGGAGATCGATCTGCTGCGGAACGCAGGTCACGCCGTCGTACGATAGTCGTGCTCACACAGCCACTCTTCCCTCCCGGACAAAGCCGTTCTACTTCATTTGGGGAGCGTGGCCGGTCCACGGTGCTTGATGGAGCAAACGCCCATGGTGACCCCGAGCAATGCCCTGGCCGATATCTGGCGGACGATCGGCGGCGACAGCGCGGCCCTCGCGCGCGTGAGCCTGACCGGCGCAGAGCCGGCGCAGCCCTCTTCCTTCAAAACAGGCACGATCGCCCAGGCCACGATTGCCGCCTCGGCGTTGGCGGCGAGCGAGGTCGATCGCGTGCGCAATGGGCGCGCCCAGAAAGTGGCAGTCGACATGCGCCACGCGGCTGCGGAGTTTGTCAGCGAGCGCCTCTATACGATCGACGGCAAGCCGCCCGCCTGGGCCTGGGACAAGATCGCGGGCACGTATCAGACCGGCGATGGCCGCTGGGTGCGTCTGCACACGAATTTCCCGCATCATCGCGACGGCATTCTCGACATGCTGGGCGTTCCCTATGATCGCGAGCAAGTGGCCGCGGCATTGAAGCGCTGGACCGCGCAGGACTACGAGGACGAGGTCGCGCGGCGCGGTCTCGTCGGCACCATGATGCGCAGTCCCGCCGAGTGGGCCGCTCATCTGCAGGGAGCGGCGGTCGCTGCACTTCCGCTCATGGAGATCGTAAAGATCGCGGATGCACCGGTGCAGGCCTTGCCGCCGGGTGCGCGGCCGCTTTCGGGTGTGCGCGTGCTCGATCTGACGCGGGTGCTGGCCGGGCCGGTGTGTGGGCGCACGCTTGCCGCGCACGGTGCGGATGTGCTGCGCGTGACGGGGCCGCATCTTCCTGACATTCCCGGTCTCGATGTGGAAACGGGGCGCGGCAAGCTCTCCGCGCACATCGACCTGCGCGGAGCGGAAGGCAAGGCGACGCTCGCCGGCCTGCTCAAGTCCGCGGATATCTTCGTGCAGGGCTATCGGCCGGGCGGCATTGCCGAACGCGGGTTCTCGCCGGAACAGGTCGCCGAGGTGCGTCCCGGGATTGTCTATGTCTCGCTTTGTGCCTGGAGCCATGTCGGACCCTGGGCGCGGCGGCGCGGCTTCGATTCGCTCGTGCAGACAGCGACGGGGATCAATCGCGCGGAAGCCGAAGTCGCGGGCGTCGACAAGCCGGTCGAGCTTCCGTGCCAGGCGCTGGACCATGGCGCGGGCTACCTCATGGCCGCCGGCGCCATGATGGCACTCAAGCGGCGCGCGGAGATCGGCGGCTCATGGCTCGTGCGCGTGTCCCTCGCGCAGGTCGGGCATTGGCTGACTGGCTTGGGCCGGGTGCCGGATGGACAGAAGGCGGCCAAGATCGACCGGGGTGCCGTGCAGGATCTGCTCGTGGATCTGCCGAGCACGTTCGGCACGATGTCGGTGATGAGCCATGCCGGTCGGTTGTCGGAGACCCCACCGCAGTGGGATCGTCCCTCGGTCGCGCTCGGCACCCATGCGGCGGCTTGGCCGATGGCCTGATGGCGCTATTGCTATTGGCTGGGGTACTACTAGTACGTGCGGCGAACTCGGACAGCGACAGGGACGGAGCACGAGATCATGAGCTTAAAGGGTCGGAATGCGATTGTGACGGGCTCAACGTCCGGGATTGGCCTCGGGATCGCGACGGCGCTGGCGAAGGCCGGCGCGAACGTCATGATCAATGGACTCGGCAGCGAGGCCGAGATCGCGGCTGCGACCAAGGAAGTATCAGCCGCAGGTACGCGCGTGGTCTACGACCCCGCCAATATGCTGCGTCACAATCAGATTGCCGAGATGGTGGAGCGATGCGAGCGCGAGCTCGGCTCGGTCGACATTCTCGTCAATAACGCCGGCATCCAGCACGTGTCGCCCGTCGAGGAGTTTCCGATCGAGAAGTGGGACGCGATCATCGCGATCAACCTCACCTCGGCGTTTCATACGACGCGCGCCGCTGTGCCCGGCATGAAAAAGCGCAAGTGGGGCCGCATCATCAATCTCTGCTCGGCGCATTCGCTCGTCGCGTCACCGTTCAAGTCGGCCTATGTCTCGGCGAAGCACGGCCTCGCTGGGTTCACGAAGACGGTCGCGCTCGAGCTGGCGACGGCGGGCATCACGGTGAACGCGATCTCGCCGGGCTTCGTGAAGACGCCGCTCGTTGAGAAGCAGGTTCCCGACCTCGCCAAGAGCAGGGGCGTTCCTGAGGCCCAGGCGCAGAAGGAGCTGCTGGAACCGCAGCCGACAGGGCGCTTCGTGGAGATCGAGGAAATTGGCGCGCTTGCGGCGTTCCTCGCGAGCGATGCGGCGGCCTCGATCACCGGCTCCAACTACTCGATCGATGGCGGCTGGACGGCGCGTTAGTTATCTGCCGCGGGCTGCTGGGAAGAGGTGCTATCGCCTCTTGCCGTCATGCCATGCCCGCGGCCGTCATTCGGTGATGTCGCACAGGGTGAACCCGCAAGTGGCTCAGCTCCGGTAGTCTGCGTTGACCGAGATGTAGCCGTGCGTCAGATCGCACGTCCAGATCGTGGACTTGCCGGCGCCGATGCCGAGGTCGACCTTGATGGTGATCTCGGGGTTCTTCATGTAGGCAGCGACGGTCTCCTCGACATACGTCGGAGAGCGCTCGCCGTCCTTCGCCACCTGATGCGGGCCGAACCAGATGGCGAGCCGGTCGCGGTCTGCCGCCTCACCGGCTTTGCCGACAGCCATGACGACGCGGCCCCAGTTCGGGTCCTCGCCGGCGATCGCGGTTTTGACGAGCGGCGAGTTGGCGATCGCGAGGCCGATCGTGCGCGCCGCGCGGTCGCTCTCGGCGCCCTGCACTTCGATGGTCACGAACTTCGACAGGCCCTCACCGTCCTTGGCCACCATGATGGCCAGCTCGCGCATGAGATCGTGCGCCTTGGCCGTGAAGTCGGCCAGTGCGGGATCATCGGCGCTGGTAATTGCCTTCTGACCGCGAGCCGCTGCCTTGCCCGTTGCGAACATGAGCATGGTATCGCTGGTCGAGGTATCGCCATCGACGGTCATGCAGTTGAAGCTCTTCTGCGCACCGGCGGCGAGGAGGCTCTGCAGGGCCGGCGCCGCAATGGCCGCATCCGTGAAGATGAAGCACAGCATGGTCGCCATATCGGGCGCGATCATGCCCGCGCCCTTGCAGAAGCCGTTGATCGAGACCTGGACGCCGCCGATGGTCGCGGTGCGCGTCACGAGCTTCGGGAACGTATCCGTGGTCATGATGGCGCGCGCCGTGTCGGCCCAGGCATCGGGCTTCGCTGACCTCGCGAGCCCATCGAGCAGGTGCGCGAACTTGCCCGCCTCCAGCGGCTCGCCGATCACGCCCGTCGAGGCGAGATAGACATCGCTCTGCGCGCAGCCGACGGCCTTCATGGCGTAGTCAGCCGTCATCTCGACGGCCTCGCGCCCCTTCTTGCCCGTGAAGGCATTGGAATTGCCGGAATTCACCACGAGCGCACGCGCGCGGCCTGACTTCAGGCTCTCGCGGCACCAGAGTACCGGGGCCGAGCAGGTCTTGGACTGGGTGAGCACGCCCGCGGCAACCGTGCCCTCGTCCATGACCGCGATCATCAGGTCTTTTCGGTTGCGATACTTGATGCCGGCTTCGCACGCCGCAAAGCGCACGCCGTCGATGACGGGAACCTCGGGGAGCGCCTTGGGGGCGAACGGGGACACGGCGGCATCAGCTTTGGCCATGGAGCGGCTCCGGAGCGAAACGGATCAGGAGGGAACGCAATACTGCCTGCCATGCCAGCGGCGCAAGGCGGACGTGAGCCATTGCAGCACGGGCGCGCTCTGCGCGTGACGCGGGACACGGATGCAACATTATTGCGTTCACCCTTTACAGGGGGGCCGGCACAGCCCAAAAGTCTCCGCCATGATGGAGCCTTTCCTGCTTCGCGCGCTCATTGCCGGCCTCGGCATCGCCATTGTGGCAGCCCCGCTCGGCTGCCTCGTGGTGTGGCGGCGCATGTCCTATTTCGGCTCGACGGTGGCGCACGCTGGCCTGCTCGGGGTCGCATTCGGCATCGCCTTCGACATCGACCTGACGCTCGGCGTCATCGTGGTCTCGCTGGCGATCGGCGCCATGCTGGTAGTGCTCGAGCGCCAACCACTGCTGCCGGTGGACAGCCTGCTCGGCATACTTTCGCACGCGGCGCTGGCGCTCGGGCTCATCGCGGCGGCGCGCCTCTCCGGCCAGCGCCTCGACCTCATGGGCTACCTCTTCGGGGACATTCTGGCCGTTACCGAAGGCGATCTGCTCTGGGTGTACGTTGGTGGCGCGGTCGTGCTGGCAGCGATCGCGCTCTTCTGGAAGACGCTGGTGGCTGTTGCCGTGCACAAGGAGCTGGCCGCTGCCGAGGGACACAATACGGCGCGCGCCGAGGCGGCGCTGATCATGCTGCTCGCGTTCATCATTGCCGTGGCGATGAAGGTCGTCGGCGTCCTGCTGATCGTTGCCTTCCTGATCATGCCGGCTGCCGCCGCGCGGCCCTTCTCGGCGACGCCCGAGGCCATGGTGATGGGGGCCGCTGGCCTCGGTGTCGTCGGGACGGCCGGTGGTCTCGCGCTCTCAGTCGCCTGGGACGTGCCTGCGGGACCCGCGGTCGTTGTGATCCTGTCGGCCTTCTGCCTTGCCTCGCTGGCCGCGGCGTTCTCCTTGCAGCGGCGGTGAGACTGCCAGCAAGACCTGACCTGCGAACTACAGCCAGGTTACGCCAACAAGGATCGTCAGGAGCAATGAGCCAAGGAAGGCAAAGACCATCGCGCCAGCCGGCATTCTGATGTGGCCTTCGTAACCCGTAACAGCTCGCTCTTGTTGCTCGTTCAACGGCAGGCCATTGGCCTTGCGATCGAACGCCGTGAATGTACCGGTTATGGCCATAAGGGTGATGCAAGCAAACAAGATGGATAGGCCATAGCCTCCCCAAGCGAACTTCAATAATCGCGGCACTTCGCGTGCGGTCGTGGCTGAGCCGGGTTGAACGATCTTCTCAAGAAATGTGACCGTGATCGCTATAACTCCAGTCGAGAGTGCGATGATCTGCTTTGCTACGTCAGCGGCCGATTTCAATCCTTCGAGCTGCGGTTTATCTGCCATTTTCTCAGCTCCCTAGCAGATGGGCCACATAGGGCAAAACCGGAGGATCGAGTCCCGAATAGTATGCGTCCCGATAATGCTCGGGAATTCCGGATCGAGGCTCCTCTCGATCTCGGATGATTTCATCATCTCCTCGACGAAATATTCGAAAGTCAGCTCGCCAATTTTCACAAGGCCGGGCAAGTTCGTCTTGCTGACGGGATGAATCGCAATATTGTGGGCTGCAATCATTGCCCTCTCGCGCATTTCGCTTTCTGCGCCGGAGTTGAATTTATAGCCTCTGATCCTCGCTGCGAAATCGGCGGTTTCGTAAAGCCGGCCGGCGATAATCGATTCGTCCATGGAATGTCTCCAACTCCGGAGTGCGCTAAGAATGCCGTAAGATAGCCCAAGGAGTGTGTCGTGTCTTTGGCGTCCCGCCCGCCGGTGTATGGATAGCCAGCGAGTGCCGGCGATTTCCGAGTGAGGCTATCCAGTTGGCTATGACAGGAAGGTGTGGCAAGCAGGGGCGCGCGAGCCGCGCTTCCCAACAGCGAACAGGCTGAGACATGCTGACAAGTCCCGCTGAGCGTCGCCAGACCCATGCCGTGAACGTCGGTGGTGTGATCGTCGGCGGTGGCGCCCCGATCGTCGTTCAGTCGATGACCAATACCGACACGGCCGATGCCGAAGGCACGGCACGGCAGGTCGCAGCACTCGCACGAGCCGGCTCCGAGATCGTCCGCATCACCGTCGATCGCGATGAATCCGCGAAGGCCGTACCGCTGATCCGCGAGAAGCTCGCGAAGATGCGCGTCAGCGTGCCGATCGTCGGCGACTTCCACTACAACGGCCACACCCTGCTCGCCGAGAACCCGGCGTGCGCGGAGGCCCTCGACAAGTACCGCATCAATCCCGGCAATGTCGGCTTCAAGGACAAGAAGGATCGCCAATTCTCGGCGATCATCGATCTTGCGCTCAAGCACAACAAGCCCGTGCGGATCGGCGTGAACTGGGGCTCGCTCGACCAGGAGCTGCTCACGCACCTCATGGATCAGAATGCCAAGAGCGCCACGCCCAAGCCCGCACGCTCGGTCATGCACGAGGCGATCGTACAATCGGCGGTGCTCTCGGCGGAGCGCGCGGAGGAGCTGGGCCTCGGCGGTGACCGCATCATCATCTCGGCCAAGGTTTCGGCCGTGCAGGATCTCATCGCGGTCTACTCGATGCTGGCGGAGCGCTGCCGCTACGCGCTGCACCTCGGACTCACCGAGGCGGGCATGGGCTCGAAGGGCATCGTCGCGTCGTCAGCCGCTATGGGCATCGTTCTGCAGGCAGGCATCGGTGACACGATCCGCTATTCGCTGACGCCCGAGCCCGGCGGCGACCGTACGCTCGAGGTCCAGGCGGCGCAGGAGCTCCTGCAGACCATGGGCCTGCGCACTTTCATGCCGATCGTGGCGGCCTGCCCCGGCTGCGGGCGCACGACGTCGACGGTCTTCCAGGAGCTCGCCCGCGACGTGCAGACCATGATCCGTGAGCGCATGCCCGAGTGGCGCGCGCGCTATCCCGGCGTCGAGGGGCTGAACCTTGCCGTCATGGGCTGCATCGTGAACGGCCCCGGCGAGTCGAAGCACGCCGACATCGGCATTTCGCTGCCCGGCACGGGCGAGCAGCCGGCGGCCCCCGTCTTCATCGACGGGCGCAAGGCCATGACGCTCCGCGGGCCGAATATTGCCAGCGAGTTCAAGACGATCGTCGAGGACTACATCGAGAAGCGCTACGGGACCAAGGCCGCCCAATAGCGACCGAGCAGGCGCGTTGCCGGCCTTCCATGCACGATTTGCCCGAGACAAGCAGGGGCACGACCTCGTAAGATTGTGACGGCTGCTCCGCGCAGCCGCTCGTGCCAATCCACCGAGCTCATCCCATGTACGAACAGGTCACGCGCTCGATCCGCGTGCGTGTCCGGCCGGAGTACCTCGAAGCGCAGTCCGCTCCCGAAGAAGGGCGGTTCTTCTGGGCCTACACGGTCGAGATCGTCAATGAAGGCAGCGAGACGGTGCAGCTCCGCTCGCGCTACTGGCGCATAACCGACGCCAACGGCCACGTCGAGGAAGTGCGCGGGCCGGGCGTGGTCGGGCAAACGCCCGTGCTCGGCCCCGGCGAGTCCTTCGAGTACACCTCGGGCTGTCCGCTTCGGACCTCGTCGGGGATCATGGTCGGCTCCTACCAGATGACCAAGACCAACGGCACGATGATCGATATCGCCATCCCCGCATTCTCGCTCGACAGCCCGTTCGCGCGGCGCAGCCTGAATTGAGCTAGTGTGATGATCCAAGGAGTTTGAATGTCGTCCCTTCTTTCCGACGCCAAGGCTTTGCTCGCGAAGCTGGTGTCGTTCGACACCATCAGCGCGAAGACCAACCTGCCCTGCGCCGAGTTCATTCGCGACTACCTCGCAGGTCACGGCGTCGAGACCACGCTGCTCCCCTCGGACGACGGCATTCACGCCAATCTCTTTGCGACGATCGGACCGCGCGGGGACGGCGGCATTGCCTTCTCTGGCCACATGGACGTGGTGCCCGTTGCCGGTCAGCCCTGGGACACCGATCCCTTCGAGATGGTCGAGCGGGATGGGCGCCTGTACGGCCGCGGCACGTGCGACATGAAGGGCTATCTCGCGTGCGTTCTGGCGCTGGTGCCGGAAATGAAGAAGCGCGCGCTGAAGCGGCCGCTCCATATCGTGTTCTCCTATGACGAGGAAGTGGGCTGCACGGGCGTGAAGCCCATGATCGCCGAGTTCGGCAAGAGGCTGCCGACGCCGGGTATCGTGCTCGTTGGCGAGCCGACGCTCATGACCGTCGTCGATGCGCACAAGGGCGGCTATCGCTTCCGCACGGAGATCACCGGTCAGGCAGCCCATTCCTCGAAGCCGCAGCTCGGAGCCTCGGCGATCTTCGCGGCGGCCGATCTCGCCATGGAGCTGCGCCGCATCGAGGAGCGGCTGAAGGCGCGCCAGATCAACCCGCGCTTCGATCCGCCTTATTCGTCGATCTCGGTTGGCTCGATTTCGGGCGGCGTCGCGCACAACATCATCCCGCCGCACTGCGAGATGAATTGGGGCATCCGCGCGCTGCCGGGTCTCGATGTGCCGGCGCTCGTGCGCGAGTTCGACGCGTACGCGCAGGAGCATGTTCTGCCGCCCATGCGGGCCGTGAGTGACGATTGCGCGATCGTGATGACGCCGACGGGCGTGCTGCCGGCGTTCTCGTCGGGCGAGAATTCCGCGGCGACCTCGCTGGTGCTCAAGCTCGTCGGGCAGAACGAGACATTCGCCGTTCCCTACGGCACCGAGGCGAGCCATTTCCAGGCAGCCGGTTGCTCGTCGGTCGTCTGCGGGCCCGGTAGCATCGACCAGGCCCATCAGGCCAACGAGTTCGTCGCCATCGGCGAGCTCGAGCGCTGCCTGACGTATCTGGGCCGGGTGATCGATACAGCGAGCGAATAGCCGCGCATCTTCGCGGAGGTCGCATGGCAACGAAGACCAACGGCTCCGTCCGCAAGCTCATCGAGTTCGATGGCGAGACGTGGCGCGCGCTCGAAGGCCTTTCGCGCGATCGTCTGGCAAGCATCCAGGAGCTGGCGGACGAGGCTTTCCGCGATCTTCTCAGGAAACACGGCCGCCCGGTGACGCTGCGTGAAGCTCTGAAGGCCAGCACGCGCGCCATTCCTGCCAATGATGCAGGTGGATTGCCCCGCCGCCGTCCAAAGCCGCGGGGCAAGCGCTAGCTCAATACGTCGCGCGGCCGCCCGAGATGTCGAGGATGCTGCCGGTGGTGAAGGAGCAGTCCTCCGAAGCCGCGAACGCCGCGAGCGCAGCGATCTCCTCGACATTCACGAAGCGTCCGCGCGGGATCTTCGAGAGCATGTAGTCGATCTGCTGCTGCGTCATCTGATCGAAGATGGCCGTCTTGGCCGCGGCGGGTGTGATGGCGTTCACCGAGATGTCGTACTGCGCGAGTTCCTTGGCGAGGCTCTTCGTGAGCCCGATCACGCCGGCCTTCGACGCCGAATAGTGCACGGCATTCGGGTTACCCTCCTTGCCGGCAATGGAGGCGATGTTGACGATGCGGCCGTACTTCTGCGCGATCATGGTCGGCACGACGGCGCGGCAGCAGTAGAAGGGGCCGTCGAGGTTGATGCGGATGACGCGCTGCCAGTCGGCGATGGGCAGCTCCCACGTCGGCGCATTGCCGCCTGCGATGCCGGCGTTGTTGACGAGGATGTCGATGCGTTGGAAGTCGGCGAGCGTCGCCTTCACGGCGGCTTCGATCGATTCCGGATTGGTCACATCGACCGCATAAGCCTTGGATGCCTGACCGAGGGCGGCGGCCGTCTTGTCGGCAAGAGGCTTATCCATATCCCAGATCGCCAACTTTGCGCCCGAGGCGATGAAGCGCTCGGCGATGGCGCGGCCGATGCCCTGTGCGCCGCCGGTGACGACGGCAATCCTGCCCTTGAGATCAATTGTGTTGGCCATGGCGTTTCCTCGGGTCTGATTGTTGGTTCAATTCAGCGGAAGCGGCGTTCGAGCTCGGCAACCTGCTCGTCAGTCAGAAGGCGCAGGCGCTCGCCGCGCAGCATGAGAAAGAGCTTGGCGGTTTCCTCGAGCTCCTCGATGGCGTCCTGCGCAGCCGAGAGGCTCGTGCCGGCGACCACGGGGCCGTGGTTGGCGAGCAGCACGGCATGGTGCTTACCGGCGAGTGCGCCGACGGCGTTTGCGAGCGTCTCGTCGCCCGGCGGATAATAGGGCACGAGCGGCAAGCGGCCGATGCGCATGGCGTAGTAGGCCGTGATCGGCGGCAGGCAGTTGCTGTGATCGATACCATCGAGGCAGCTCACGGCGACGGAGTGCGTCGAATGAAGATGCACGACCGCGCCGCTCCCCGGCCGCGCGCCGTACATGGTCGTGTGCAGGAAGGCTTCCTTGGTCGGCTTGTCGCCGTCGATGAGGTTGCCCGAAGCATCGAGCTTGGAGAGCCGCGCCGGATCAAGCGTGCCGAGGGACGAGCCGGTCGGCGTCATGAGCCAGCCGCCGTCGGGAAGTGCGACGGAAATATTTCCCGTCGAGCCATGCGTGAGCCCGCGATTGAAGAGCGAGGCGCCGGCTCTCACGATCTCTTCGCGCAGGCGGCTTTCGCTCACGACAGTTTGTCCCAGGCCTTGAGGAAGAAATCCGGCGCGCCGAAATTGCCGGACTTGAGCGCGAGCACCATGTCGCGGCCACCGATGGCGCGCGTCCAGGGTACGCCAGGATCGATCTCCGGGCCGATCTCCAGCGTCGTAACGCCGAGGCCGTTGACGACCGCGCCGGAGGTCTCGCCGCCAGCAACGATCATGCGGCTGAAACCCGCGTCGGCGAGACCGATCGCTGCATTCGCCAGCGCCTCTTCGACGATAACACCTGCTTTGTCGCGGCCGAGCTTGGCCTGGGCGGTGGCGACGGTATCGGGATCCGCACTCGAATAGACGAGCGGCGGTCGCTCCGCCGACTGGTCTTTCGCCCAGGCGATGATGCGTGCGGAATTCATCTCGCCGGATGCGAGTGCGAGGGGATCGAGGCGCAGTGTCGGCAGGCCCGCAGCAATCGCGGCCTGCACCTGTCCGCGTGTCGCGGCGCTGCAGCTCCCGGCGAGGATGAGCGCGCGGCCCGTCGGTGCACGCATGGACGCCGGCGCAGCGGCCGCTTTCATCAGGCCCTGGCGCACGAAGTTCGCCGGCAGACCGAGCGCGACGCCGGAGCCGCCCGTGATCAGCTTCATGCCGGCTGCGGCCGTGCCCATGTCGACGAGATGGCGGTCGGTGATCGCATCGAGCACGAGGAAGTGCTCGTCCCGTTGATCCGCCGCCGCCATGGTGATCTTGATGGCCTCCGCGCCGGCATCGACCACCGCGAAGGGCACGAGGCCGACTTTGAGTTTCGTCTGCCGCTGCAGGACACGCACGAGGTTCGAATCGCGCATCGGCGTCAGCGGGTGATCCTTCATCGGGCTCTCGGCGAGCGGCACATCGCCGACGAAGAGATTGCCCTGGTAGACCGTACGCTTGTTCGTCGGGAAGGCTGGACACACGATGGCCTGCCGCGCGCCGAGATGGTTCAGGAGCGCCTCTGCCACCGGACCGATATTGCCTTCGTCCGTCGAGTCGAAGGTCGAGCAGTACTTGAAGAAGAGCTGCCGCGCGCCGCCCGCGAGCAGTGCATCGGCTGCTGCGAGCGAGAGCGAGACGGCCTCGCCGACCGGACATGTCCGCGTCTTGAGCGCCACCACGACTGCATCGAAGCCCGAGAGGTCCGTGCCTTTGTCCGGCACCTGCATGACCTGCACGGTGCGCATCCCGCCGCGCGTGAGCATGAGCGCGAGATCGGTTGCGCCCGTCAGATCATCGGCGATGCATCCGAGCAACATGGGACGGCCCTCCCTGGGCGGCGTTGTGGCCTGGCGGTCTTATGCCGCCTTGGCCTCGCGGGCATTCTCGATGGCCTGCCAGATGCGCGCAGGCGTCGCCGGCATCTCGATGTGCGTGATGCCGAGCGGCGACAGCGCATCGCACACGGCGTTGATCGTCGCGGCCAGCGAGCCGACTGTGCCGGCCTCGCCGACGCCCTTCGCGCCGAGCGAATTCACCTTGGTCGGCACCTCGCGCGTGCGGATGTTGATGTTCGGCAGATCGTGCGCGCGCGGGATCATGTAGTCCATGAACGAGCCTGTCGAGAGCTGCGCCGACTCCGCGTCATAGATGAGCTTCTCACCGATGGCCTGCGCGACACCCTGTGCGACGCCGCCGTGGATCTGCCCGCGCGCGAGCGTCGGATTGATGACCGTGCCGATGTCCTCGACGATCGTGTAGCGCACGATCTCGAGCGCGCCCGTGTCGGGATCGATCTCGATCTCGCACATGTGGCAGCCATTCGGGTAGGTGACCGACGGCGGCTGGAACTCGCCTGCTGCAGTAAAGCCGTCGTCGTTCGCCTTTTCCGCGTGCTCGGCGACTTCGAAGAGCGTCACCGCGCGGTTGGTGCCGCCCAAGCGGAAGTGCCCATCGGCAAACTCGATGTCATCGGGCTTGGCTTCCAGCATGTCGGCCGCAATTTCGCGGCCCTTGGCGATCGTGTTGTCGAGCGTGATCGCGACACAGGCGCCGCCGACGCCAGTGCTGCTCGAGCCACCATTGCCGCGCCCGCCCGGCAGGAGGTCCGTATCACCCTGCACATAGCGGACTTTGTCGACGGACACACCGAGACGCTCGGCAACCAGATACGACATCATTGTCTCGATGCCTTGCCCGACACTCATGACGCCGGTGTTGAGCGTGACCGTGCCGTCGCTCGACACGCGGATCGAGGAGTAGTCCTTGCCCGGCTTTGCGAACGGGCCGCCGGCGACCTCGATCGGATTGGCGATGCCGAGGCCGCGCAGCTTGCCGCGCTTCGCCGATTCCGCGCGGCGCGCCTCGAAGCCCGCTTGGTCGGCAAGCTCGGCGGCGCCGGTCATGTTCCCTTCGAACTCGCCGCAGTCATAGACGAACGTGAATCCCGTGTCGTAGGGCATGGCCGTCGGCGGTACGAGATTGCGAAGGCGAAGCTGATAGGGATCGATCTTCATCTTGCGCGCGGCGAGGTCGATCAGGCGTTCGATGGCGTACGTCGCCTCGGGACGGCCGGCGCCGCGGTACGGCGCCGAGGTCTGCTGATTGGTGAAGATGCCGCGCACGCTCGCGACGATCGTCGGTATGCGATAGACGCCAGCGATGCCGCCGAGATTGCCGATCATGAACAGCGAGCGCCCCGAGAGGTAGCAGCCGATGTTCACGTCGAACTTGCCGCGCAAGCCGAGGATCTTGCCGTCCTTGTCGAGCGCCAGCTCGGCGTCGATGTGCACATCACGGCCGTGGTCGTCCGAAAGGAAGGACTCGCGCCGCTCCGAGATCCAGCGCACGGGCCGGCCGAGGCGCTTGGCCGCCCAGAGCACGAGCACGTCCTCGGGATAGGCGCCGCTCTTCATGCCGAAGGAACCGCCGACGTCGCCGGCGAGAATGCGCACCTTGGACTGGTCGACCTTGAAGAGGCCGGCCAGCGTTGGTCGCATGTTGAAGGGACCTTGCGTCGAGGCATGAATGACGTAGCGGCCTTCATCGTCGATCAGGCCGAGGGCGCCGCGCGGCTCCATGCTGCAGGCGGTCACGCGCGAGACGTGCGAGGTCAGGCGGACGACGTGCGCGGCGCCGGCAGCGGCCTTCTCGAAGGTGTCGTTGTCGCCCTTCTTCCAGACATAGGCGATGTTGTCGGGAACCTCGTCCCACACGGCGGGCGCACCAGACGCGAGTGCGGGCTCGACATCCGCAACGGCATCGAGCGGCTCATAATCGATCTCGACAAGCTCGCCCGCAGCCTCGGCCTGCTCGACGCTTTCAGCGACGATCAGCACCACGCATTCGCCGACAAAGCGCACGCGATCGCGAGCAAGAACCGGGCGCTTGGCCTGATGGGCCTTCTGGCCATCGGACTTCGGCAGCTCGACACCGCACGGCAGATCGCCGATGCCGTCGGCGGCGAGATCGGCGCCGGTCAGGACGGCGAGCACGCCCGGCGCAGCCTTGGCGGCGGCGGTGTCGATGCTGCGGATCTTGGCGTGGGAGTAGACCGAGCGGACGGTGAAGGCGTGCGCGAGGCGCGGCAGGCGCAGGTCGGCCACATAGCGGCCGCGGCCTGTTGCGAGGCGCTCGTCCTCGATCCGGCCCGTGTACGCAATCGTCTCGGTCATCAGTATTCTCCGTAAAGTCCGGCAGGTCCGGACATAACCATAGTGACCGAGCGCCGATCGGCAAGCGTTTCGCCGTCAGATTCGACCCTCGGCAACAGCATGGCAGGCGATCGCGTGTGCTGAAGAGGCCGTCGCGGTCGCGCTGAGCTCGGGTACTTCGCGCCGGCAGCGCTCGAGCACGGCTGGGCAGCGGGGATTGAAGGCACAACCCGGCGGTGGGCTGATCGGGTTCGGGATCTCGCCCTCGACCATCTTGCGGGGGCGGCCGGTCATGGCCAGATCGGGCACGGCGTCGAGCAGCATCTTCGCATAGGGGTGGCGGGGCGTGCGGAACAGCTCCTCGCTCGGCGATATCTCCACAATGCGGCCGAGGTACATGACACCGATTCGCGTCGCCATGTGGCGGACCACGGCGAGGTTGTGGCTGATGAAGAGGTAGGTGAGCCCGAGGCGATCCTGCAGCTCGCGCATGAGATTGAGGATTTGCGCCTGCACGGAGACGTCGAGCGCGCTCGTCGGCTCGTCGGCGACGAGGAACTCGGGCTTGGAGGAGAGCGCGCGGGCAATGCAGATGCGCTGGCGCTGGCCGCCGGAGAATTCGTGCGGGTACTTCGCGGCATCGGCGGGGTCGAGACCGACGAGGCGGAGCAGCTCGCCGACCTGATGCTCGATCTCGGCGCGGTCCTTGGCGAGGCCGAAGGCGCAGATCGGATCTGCAATGATGCTGCCGACACGCCATCGCGGATTGAGGCTGGCGTAGGGATCCTGGAAGATCATCTGGATGCGGCGGCGGAGCGCCTGGCGCTTCTCGGCATCGGCCAGCGACCACATGTCGACGCCGTCGATCGTGACGCTGCCGCCAGTGGGTTCGAGGAGGCCGACGACCATTTTCGCCACGGTCGATTTGCCTGAGCCGGATTCACCGACGAGGGCGACCGTCTCGCGCTTGCCGATGTCGAAGGAGACGTCCGTCACGGCGCGGAGCAGCTTGCGCTCCTCGTGCTCGATGACGCGGTTGAGCCAAGGCTTCGAGACATCGAAGACGCGCGAGAGGTTTCTCACCTCGACGAAGGAGCGGCCGGTCATTGCGGCGCCTCTGCGGTCTGGGGCGCGACGAGCCAGCAGGCGGCGAGCGAGTGATCGACCGGCATGAGGTCGGGCCGCTCCGTGCGGCAGCGGTCGAAGGCGTGCGGACAGCGCGGATTGAAGGCACAGCCCTTGGGGATGGCCGTGAGCCGCGGCATGGAGCCTGGAATCTGCGTGAGGCGATCGCCCGTCCCTTCCAGTGAGGGGATCGAGCCCATGAGGCCGCGCGTGTAGGGATGATGGGCCGACTTGATGACCTCGCGCACGGGGCCGATCTCGGCAATGCGGCCCGCATACATGACCGCGACGCGATTGGCGGTCTCGGCAATGACGCCCATGTCGTGCGTGATGAGCATCACGGCCGTGCCGCGCTCGCGGCAGAGGCGCTTCAGGAGCTGGATGATCTGCGCCTGGATGGAGACGTCGAGTGCGGTCGTCGGCTCATCGGCGATGATGAGGTCGGGTTCCGCGCAGAGGGCCAGCGCCAGCACCACGCGCTGGCGCATACCACCGGAGAACTCGTGCGGGTAGGAGTCGATGCGCCGCTCGGCACCCTGGATGCCGACCTCGGTCAGCAGGTCGATGGCGCGTGCGCGGGCTTCACGCTCGCTCATGGGCAGATGCGTGCGGATGGTCTCGATGATCTGATCGCCGATGCGGTAGAGCGGATTGAGGCTCGTCAGCGGGTCCTGGAAGACCATGCCAATGCGCTTGCCGCGGATCGGGCGCATGGCCTCGCGCGCGAGATTGTCGATGCGCTGGCCATTCAAGCGGATCTCGCCGC
This sequence comes from Hyphomicrobium sp. CS1BSMeth3, assembly GCF_900117415.1. Lineage (GTDB taxonomy): Bacteria > Pseudomonadota > Alphaproteobacteria > Rhizobiales > Hyphomicrobiaceae. Next base: position 499,567 of record NZ_FPEI01000005.1, on the reverse strand, counting down.
CGGCAATGCGGCCGGGCGGCTCCAGCAGCCCGATAATCGCAGTACCGGTGAGCGACTTGCCGGCACCGGACTCACCGACGATGCCGAGCACCTCGCCCGGCGCGATGTCGAACGAGACATCATCGACGGCGACGAGCGTGCCGCGTCGCGTCGGGAACTCGATGCGGAGATTGCGGACGGAGAGGGTGGGCGTCTCGGTCATCAGCGCAGCTTCGGATTGAGGGCGTCGCGCAGCCAGTCGCCGAGCAGGTTCACGGCGAGGACCAGCACGGCGAGCGTGATGCCGGGGAACGCGACCATCCACCAGGAGCCGGAGAAGAGATACTTGTTGCCGATCTGGATCATGGTGCCGAGCGAGGGCTCGGTTGGCGGCAGGCCGACACCGAGGAAGGAGAGCGTAGCTTCGGTGATGATGGCGAGTGCGAGATTGATCGTGCCGATGACGAGCACGGGCGAGAGCACATTCGGCAGCACGTGCTTGAACATGATGGCCGTGCGGCTCATGCCGATGAGGCGTGCGGCCTGGACGTACTCCTTGCTCTTCTCGACGAGGGTCATGCCGCGCACGGTGCGGGCGTACTGCACCCAGAAGGACAGGCCGATCGACAACACGAGGATCCAGAACTCAGCGCCGCCGAGCCGCCCGCGGAAGAGCGTCTGCGCAATGCCGTTGATGAGTAGCGCGACGAGAATGGCGGGGAACGTGAGCTTCACGTCGGCAATGCGCATGATGATCGTGTCGACGATGCCGCCGAAGTAGCCCGCGACGAGGCCGAGGCTGACGCCGATGCCGATGGCCAGCAGTACCGCGAGCACGCTGATCGCGATGGAGCTCCTGGTGCCGTAGAGGATGGTCGAGAGGATGTCGCGGCCCTGGTCGTCCGTCCCGAGCAGGAAACGTGGATCGCCGCCTTTGACCCACGCGGGCGGCAGATCCGAGTCCATCAGGTTGAGCGCGCGCAGGTCATAAGGATCATGCGGCGCGATGACGGGCGCGAGAAGTGCGGCGCCGACCATCAGGAGTGTGACGATGCCGGCAAGAACCACGAGGCGCGAGGAGCGGAAGCTGTACCAGAGATCGCTGTCGAAGAACCGGGTGACGAGCCCCCGCGGTGCGGCACGCGCAGCGCTTGGCGTCTTGAGCACGGGCAGGCCTTGTTCCTCAGTGCTCATGCTTCGCGCCCATAGATGCGCACGCGAGGATCGATCCACACATAGAGCAGATCGACGATCAGGTTGATCAGCACGAACAGGAAGGCGACGAGCAGCAGGTAGGCGGACATGACCGGGATGTCGGCATTCTGCACGGCCTGGATGAACATGAGGCCCATGCCCGGCCATTGGAAGACCGTTTCGGTGATGATCGCGAAGGCAATGATGGCGCCGAGCTGCAGGCCGATGATCGTGATGACGGGAATGAGCGTGTTCTTCAGTGCGTGGCCGAAGTTCACGGCGCGATCGGAGAGGCCGCGGGCGCGTGCAAACTTGATGTAGTCTGTGCGCAGGACCTCGAGCATCTGTGAGCGCACGAGACGCGTCACGAGCGTCATCTGGAAGAGGCCGAGCGTGATCGCGGGAAGGATGAGCGCCTTGAGGCCGGAAGCCGTGAGAAGTCCGGTCGTCCAGCCGCCGATCCTGACGACCTCGCCACGCCCGAAGGAGGGCAGCACGCCGAGCTGCACCGCGAAGACGTAGATGAGCAGGATGCCGATCAGGAAGGTCGGGAGCGAGATGCCGACGAGGGACACCGATAAAAAGAGCTTCGAGAGCCAGCTATCTCGGTGGATGCCCGTGTACACGCCCATGGGAATGCCGAGCAGGATGGCGAAGAGCGCTGCCGTGATCGCCAGCTCGAATGTCGCCGGGAAGCGCTCGGCGATCAGCGAGGTGACCGGACGCTTGACCTGATAGGAAATGCCGAAGTCGTAGCGCGCAGCATTCCAGATGAAGCGGCCGAACTGCACGAGCACGGGATCATTGAGGCCGAGGCGCTCGCGCAACTCCTCGCGCTCGGCAATGCTCGTGTCCTGCCCGACCATCTGGTTGATCGGATCGCCGACGAAGCGGAAAAGCACGAACGCCAGCAGCGCGACCGTCAGCATGACGATGGCGGCTTCGAAAAGTCGGCGGATCGTGAATGCGAGCATCAGCGCCGTTCGGTCATTGAAACCAAGACGGGGCGGACAGTTGTCCGCCCCGTCCGAGATTGTGAAGCGCTATTCCTTTTGCGCCCAGTAGAAGAGGATCTGATTGTCGGCGCGCTGGACGATCTTGACCTTCTTCGAGACGCCCCAGTTCAGCGCCTGCTGGTGGAGCGGAATGATACCGGCTTCCTCATGCACGATGCGGAAGGCCTGGGCGATCAGGTCGTCGCGCTTCGTCGCGTCGTTCTCGACGAGGATCTGCCTGGCGAGCTCGTCGACCTTGGGATTGCAGTAGCCGCCGTAGTTGAAGGAGCCGGCGCCCTTGTCATCGCGACAGCCGGTGATGTTCAGCAGCACGTTGTGACTGTCGAACGAGCCGGGCGTCCAGCCGAGCAGGTTGAACGAGCTGTCGTACTTCTGCGTCGCGCCCGCCTTCTCGAAGTACTTGGCCTTCGGCATGGCATTGAGCTTTGCTTTGATACCGATGCGCGCAAGCATGGCGACGACGGCCTGGCAGATCGCCTCGTCGTTCACGTAGCGGTCGTTCGGGCAGTCCATCTCGACGCCGAAGCCGTTCGGGTAGCCGGCTTCCGCAAGAAGCTTCTTCGCGGCATCGGGATCATAGGGGTGGCGCTTGAACTCGGCGGCCCGCGAGAACAGCAGCGGCGAGATCAGCAGGGCCGAGTTGGCCGAGTTGCCGCGCATGACGCGCGAGTGGATCGCGTCGATATCGATGGCCTGATAGAAGGCCTTGCGCACGCGGGCGTCCTTGAAGGGGTTCTTACCCTTCACGTCCGAGTAGAGCAGCTCGTCGCGCAGCGAGTCCATGTTGAGGAAGATCGTGCGCAACTCCGGGCCCGTCAGCACGTCGGTGCCGGCATTGGCCTTGATGCGGGCAATGTCCTGAACCGGGACCGGGTCCATCATGTCGATTTCGCCCGAGAGCAAGGCGGCGACGCGGGTCGCGTCGGACTTGATGGTCTGGAAGATGACCTCGGTGAGATTGTGCTCGGGCTTGCCCCACCAGTTCGGGTTCGGCTTGAAGACGGTCTTCACGCCGGGCTGGTGGCTCTCGACGATGAAGGGGCCGGTGCCGTTGGCCTTGAGCGTGAAGGGGCTGAGCTGGCTCGAGCTGGTCTGGACCTTGGTCGCGCCATTCGCCTCGGACCACTTCTTGGAGAAGATGTACCAGGTATCCCACTCGTAGTGCAGGATCGGGTTCGGCGCGGTCGTGATGAAATCGACCGTGTGATCGTCGACCTTCACGAGCTTTGTGCCAGCGGCGATGCGGCTCTTGATGTTCGATTCTGGCGAGAGCGCGCGCTCGGCGGAAAAGAGGACGTCGTCGGCGGTGAAGGTCCTCGCCGTTGTGGAACTTCACGCCCTTGCGCAGATAGAAGCGCCATCGCGTCGGCTCGACGATCTCCCAGCGTTCGGCGAGGCCCGGGATGATCTTCAGATCCTTGTCGCGCTTCGTAAGCCCCTCCATGACATTGCCGAGGGCACCGAGCGTGAAGGTTTCGTTCAGCGTGTACGGGTCGAGGGCGTTGAGGTCGCCCTGGAAGGCATATCGGAATGTCTTGGCTTCAGCAGGTGCGGTGAGCATGGCAGCGGCAAGAGCCGCAGCCAATGTCATGATGCGCAGCTTCATGGAACTCTACTCCCGACGGCTCGATGCAGGATGAGCATAAGTAAGGCTGCCGGCATGGCGCGCGTCCTTCGCGTGCCATGCCGGCCTGCATTGATACTGTCGTATCCCGAGCCGGCGGTCTAGCTGGTCCTAAGGTGGATGGGGCCGAGGAGCCGCTATTGCATCCGCACCCAATAGAAGAGGATGCGGTTGTCGGCGCGCTGCACCATGCTGACCTTCTTGGAGACGCCCCAGCTCAGCGCCTGCTGATGGAGGGGGATCATTCCGACCTCGTCATGGATGTGGTGGAATGCCTTGGCGAGCATCAGGTCACGCTTTTGGACGTCGTTCTCGACGGCAATCGCACCAGCGAGCTCATCGACAACCGGATTGCAATAGCCGCCGAAGTTGGCTGTCGCGCCCTTGCCGTCGGCATCCCGGCAGCCGGCAACGGAGCGCAGGATATTGAGGCCGTCGAGGGAGCTCGCCGTCCAGCCGAGCAGGTTGAATGAGCTGTCGTACTTCTGCGGCGCGCCGACCTTGTCGAAGTAGCGCGCCTTTGGCATGGCATTGAGCTTCGCTTTGATGCCGATGCGCGCGAGCATGGCGACGACGGCCTGGCAGATTGCCTCGTCATTGACGTAGCGATCGTTCGGACAATCCATCTCGAGGGCAAAGCCGTTGGGATAACCCGCTTCGGCGAGTAGCTTCTTCGCAGTAGCCGGATCATAGGGGTGCCGCTTGAATTCGGCCGAGCGCGAGAAGAGCGGCGGATAAATGAGCAGCGCCGTCGGCGCTGCGTGGCCGCGCATGATGCGCTTCTGGATCGCGTCGATATCGATGGCCTGATAGAAGGCCTTGCGTACGCGGGCGTCCTTGAAGGGGTTCTTGCCCTTCACATCCGAATAGAGAAGCTCGTCGCGCGCCTGATCCATATTGAGGAAGATGGTGCGCAGCTCGGGTCCCGTGAGCACGACGGTGTTGGCGCTTGCCTGTACGCGCGGAATGTCCTGCACGGGCACGGGATCGATCATGTCGACCTCGCCCGAAAGAAGGGCCGCGACGCGCGTTGCATCGGACTTGATGGTCTGGAAGACGACCTGGGTGAGGTTGTGCTCGGGCTTACCCCACCAGTTGGGATTCGGCTTGAAGATCGTCTTCACGCCGGGCTCGTGGCTCTCGACGATGAACGGGCCGGTGCCGTTGGCCTTGAGCGCGAAGGGGCTTAGCTGATTGCTCTTGCTCTGGACCTTGAGGGCGCCATTCGCTTCGGCCCAGGACTTCGACATCATGAACCAGGAATCCCACTCCGCGTGCAGGATCGGGTTCGGCACGGCAAGAACGAAGTCGACCGTGTGAGCGTCGACCTTCTCGGCCTTCAGCTTGGCCGCAAAGCGCGTGCGGATGTTCGATTCCGGCGAGAGCGCCCGCTCGAGCGAGAAGAGCACGTCGTCGGCGGTGAAGTCCTCGCCGCTGTGGAATTTCACGCCCTTGCGCAGATGAAAGCGCCAGCGGGTCGGCTCGACGATCTCCCAGCGTTCGGCGAGCGCGGGGACGATCTTGAGGTCCTTGTCGCGCGTGACGAGGCCCTCCATGGCATTGCCGATCGTGCCGAGTGTGAAAGTCTCGTTCAGCGCATAGGGATCGAGCGCGTTGAGATCGCCCTGGAAAGCAAAGCGGAAGGTCTTGGCTTCCGCAGGCACAGCAAGCGCGGCCATGGCAAGAGCCGCCGCAATGGAGATTACACCGCGCTTCATTGACCCCTCGCTTTCCGCCCCACCGACTGCCTCCAGCGGACGTGCGGGTTAGTGGAAGAAGAATTTCGTGAACAATCTCTTCATGATGAGCGCTCCTTAACCATGACGTGAGCGCATAGCTGCCCGCATGGTTAAGGGCGAAGGGGGACGTGGCGCTTGTCCGCTAGCGGCGGCGGACCTCGGCCCAGCGGGCGAGTTGCGGCTCGCCGATGATCTTCGCGCGGGCTTGGGTCAGCGCGGCGAGATCGCCCTCGTAGGTGAGGAAGGCGCGGAGCGGCAGCTCGGCGGCGATTGCCACACCTTTCTGCGCGAGCCGTCGGCGCAGCTCGCTGCCGCCGCGCGTGGCAAGATCGTTGACGACGGGCAGAACATGATCCCGCTCCGCCATGATCTCGATCTCCATCAGCGGCTCGAGTCGCCGCAAGCCTGCCGTCCGGCAGGCAGCCCGCATGGCCGAGACGGCAGCTTCCTCGAAGCCGCTCGGCGTCGAGCGTTTGGGATGGAAGGCGCCGTCGATGAAGACGACGCGCGTGTCGATGATCCGGCCTTCGCCCTCCACGCCCTCGGCAGAGGCACGCGCCACGCCGCGCGCCACGGCGGCATTGAGGGCATCGATCTCGGGTGGGCCGGCAAATTCGGTCTCGAAGATGTTGCCCTCTCCCGAGCGCCGGGGGACGATCCGCAGGCGCACGACCGCGAAGTCCCCGGTGCCGCTATCGGCGCTGCCGAGTCGGTGCTCGGCCTCGGCAAGCCGGCCGGGCGTCCAGCAGGGCTGGATAGCGATCGGACCGGTCCCGAGCGCGACGGCAGCCGCGGCGGTGACACCCGCCAGGCGCTGCGCCAGCTCATTGAGCGTCCGGGCTTCAATGCGGAAGGTCCCGATCTCCTGACCAGCACTGTAGGCGAAGGCGCCGTCCTCGGCGCGGCAGCGCTCCAGGGCAGCTACCAATGCCGGCGCATCACCCGAACGCTGCGCCGAGACCGTCTGGCTCAGCGGCAGGATAGGGGCATCGGTCGGCAGCGGCGACAAGGCGGCCTCGTGTCGTGGGGTGATTTGCGAGAGTTTAGCGCAGGTTGTGGACAATCCACGGTCTGCCCGCCGCCTGCAGCGAAATTTCCACCGGGCGTTGCAGGCATGAGACGGCCGAGCGTTACAGGCTGTGCGATTGGGGCCTCTGTGGCGCCACGGGCACTTGAGAGCCGCTGGCCGGCGCGTTAATCCCCAGGCCATGAGCGACAGACCGATTCTGCCCGGCCCGGGCCCCATTGAACCCGTCAATCTGCGCGAGGCGCTGGAAGAGCGCTATCTGACCTACGCGCTGTCTACGATCCTGCACCGGGCGCTGCCCGACGTGCGCGACGGCCTGAAGCCGGTCCACCGGCGCATTCTCTACGCCATGCGCGAGCTGAAGCTCGATCCCGCGGGCGGCTTCAAGAAGTGCGCGAAGATCGTCGGCGAGGTGATGGGTAACTTCCACCCGCACGGCGACCAGGCCATCTACGACGCGCTCGTGCGCCTCGCCCAGGACTTCGCCGTCCGCTACCCGCTCGTCGATGGCCAGGGCAATTTCGGTAATATCGACGGCGATAACCCGGCGGCCATGCGGTACACGGAGAGCCGCCTGACGCACGTCGCCGAGGCGCTCCTCGACGGCATCGACGAGGACACGATCGACTTCCGGGCGACCTACGACGGCACCAACAAGGAGCCGGTCGTCCTCCCGGCCAATTTCCCGAATCTGCTGGCGAACGGCTCGTCGGGCATTGCCGTCGGCATGGCGACGAACATCCCGCCGCACAATGTCGACGAGCTATGCGCGGCGCTGCTGCATCTCATCAAGCACCCGAACGCGACCGTCGAGAAGCTCGTCGATTTCATTCCGGCGCCGGATTTCCCGACCGGCGGCATCCTCGTCGAGCCGCGTGACAGCATCATCGAGACCTACCGCACGGGCCGTGGCGGCTTCCGCCTGCGCGCGCGCTGGGAGAAGGAAGATACCGGTCGCGGCGGCTATCAGATCGTCGTCACCGAGATCCCCTATCAGGTGCAGAAGGCGCGGCTCGTCGAAAAAATCGCCGAGCTCATGCAGGCGAAGAAGCTGCCACTGCTCGGCGACGTGCGCGACGAGAGCGCCGAGGTCGTCCGCCTGATCCTGGAGCCGAAGAGCCGCACGGTCGATCCGCTCGTGCTCATGGAGAGCCTGTTCCGCGTCACGGAGCTGGAAACCCGCTTCGGGCTCAACATGAACGTGCTGACGGCGGGCCAGATCCCGGCCGTTCTGTCGCTGCGCGATGTGCTCAAGCACTGGCTGGAGCACCGCCAGGAGGTGCTGGTCCGGCGCTCGGAGCATCGCCTCGCCAAGATCAGGCACCGCCTCGAGGTGCTCGACGGTTATCTGATTGCGTACCTCAATATCGATGAGGTCATCCGCATCATCCGTTTCGAGGATGAGCCCAAGGCGAAGCTGATCGCCAAGTTCAAGCTCACGGATGTGCAGGCCGAAGCCATCCTGAACCTGCGCTTGCGGTCGCTGTCCAAGCTCGAGGAGCAGGAGATCAAGGCCGAGCACGCCAAGCTCACGGGCGAGATGCGCGATTTGCAGGCGCTGCTGAAGTCCGAAGACCTGCAGTGGGAGCGGATCAGCACCGAGATCAAGGCCATCCGCGAGACCTATTCCAAAAAGACCGAGCTCGGCCGCCGTCGCACGGAGCTTGCCGACGCGCCGGCCATCGAGGTCGATCTGGATCAGGCCCTCATCGAGAAGGAGCCGATCACAGTCATTCTCTCGGAGAAGGGCTGGATCCGCGCTCTGAAGGGCCACCCGGAGGATCTCTCCAAGCTCGATTTCAAGCACGGCGATGGTCTCAAGCGGGCCGTGCGCGCCTCGACGACGGACAAGCTTCTGGTTTTCACGACGAACGGCAAGTTCTTCACGCTCGAAGGCAGCCAGCTTCCAGGTGGGCGCGGCCACGGCGAGCCCGTGCGCCTGATGGTCGATCTGGAGGAAAGCCACGAGATCGTCGACATGTTCGTGCACGAACCGGGGCGCAAGCTCATTGTGGCGGCCACGTCGGGGCACGGCTTCATCGTGCCCGAGGACGAGGTGCTGGCCTCGACGCGCAAGGGCAAGCAGGTCCTCAATGTCGATGCGGATGCAGAGGCGCGCGTCTGCGTGCCCGTACCGCCGAGCGCCAACATGTGCGCGACCATCGGCGAGAACCGCCGGATGCTCGTCTTCAGCCTTGAAGAAATCAACGAGATGACGCGCGGCAAGGGCATCATCCTGCAGCGTTTCAAGGATGGCGGGCTTTCGGATGTCCGGCCCTTCGAGAAGAAGGCCGGTCTGACGTGGCTCGACTCCGCGGGGCGCACGTATACGCTCGAGAGCAGCGAGTTGAAGGAATGGGTGGGGCAGCGCGCCCAGGCGGGCCGTACGGCGCCGAAGGGTTTCCCACGCTCCAACCGCTTCGGGCCAGCCTTCTAGCTTAGGTCTTCAGCGCTTGACGTATCGCTGTCGCCGACCGCAAGTAATGGCGGCGACAACTTTTTCTGCTCGAGGGCTCCCCAGATCATGCCGGCCGAAGCGCGCGGGCTCCTGCTCGAGATGTTCGAGGCGGCGGTGGCGGCAGCCCATCCACGGACCTGCCTCGCGCCGCATTTGCCGCCTGTGCCGGCCAAAGGGCGGTTGATCGTGCTCTGCGCCGGCAAGGCTGCGATTGCCATGGCCTCCGTCGCCGAGGCGCACTATCGGGCAGCAGGCATTGGCGATCGCCTGACGGGCGTCGCGACGGCGCCGCAAGGCTATGCGGCGGCTTATGCCGGCACCCAGCCCGAGTGCCTGGAAATCCTGGAAGGCCGCCATCCGACACCGGATGAAACGTCGCTCGCCGCTGCCGAGCGTGCGCTCGAGCTGGCGCGGTCGGCAGGTCCTGACGATACGGTGCTCGTTCTGCTGTCGGGCGGGGCCTCAGCATTGTGGGCAGCACCTGCGGCCGGGCTCGATCTCGCGGCCAAGACGGCGCTCACGCGCGGCCTCCTCAAGTCCGGCGCCGATATCCACGAAATGAATGCGGTGCGCCGCCATCTCTCGCGGATCAAGGGCGGGCGGTTGCGCGCAGCAGCGGCCAAGGCCGGCACATTCATCACGCTCGCCATATCCGATGTGCCGGGCGACGATCCCGAGACGATTGGCTCGGGACCGACAGTGCCCGATCCGACGACGCTCGCGGATGCTTGCGCGGTCATTGCACGGCGATCGCCGCGCATGGCGGAGCTGGATCTGCCGGTGCCTGATGGCGTCTATCGCGCGCTCGAGAACTCGGCCAACGAGACGCCGAAACCAGGGGCCGCGCTCTTTGCCGGCGACCGCTATCAGATCATCGCGACGCCGGTTGCAGCCCTGGAGGCGGCGGCAGCGCTCGCCCGGGCGCGCGGATATGAGGTTTTGAGTTTGGGCGACCAGGTGACGGGTGAAGCGCGCGACGTCGCGGCTGCCCATGCCGAACTCGCCCGAAAAGCCAAGGCGGAAGGCCGGCGGCTTGCGATCATCAGCGGTGGCGAGCTGGAGGTCACTGTACGCAACCGGGCCGGACGCGGCGGACGCAGCCAGGAATATGCGCTCGCACTCGCCTGTGCACTCGATGGCCTGCCGGGCGTCGCAGCCGTTGCTGCGGACACGGACGGCATTGATGGCGGCGAAGGCCGTGTCGACGACCCTGCAGGCGCGATTATCGGTCCGGATACGCTGGTGCGCGCCCAGGCGTGCCACGCGGACGCCCGAAAGGCCCTCGATAACAACGATGCCACGACTTTGTTCGAGGCGCTGGGCGACCTCGTGCACACGGGGCCGACACATACCAACGTCAATGATTTCCGCGCGATACTCGTCGAACCGATCTGACACCCATGACCGATGCACATGAAGGGGCCGACCACGGCCGGAAGCCTGCTGATGCGCGTCGCCTATTGCCTTTATTTTGTTCTCGACCGGCAACGACCGCGTGCCTCACGGTGTTGACCGTCATGCTTGGCGCAAGCGTCGCGCGTGCAGACTTGAAACTCTGCAATGCAACGTCGAGCAGAATTGGCGTCGCCATCGGCTACCAGGACCCGAAAGGATGGGCGACCGAGGGTTGGTGGAACATCGCGTCACAGACTTGTGAGACGTTGTTAAAGGGAAAGCTTGGCAGCCGCTTCTATTACGTGCATGCGGTAGACTACGACCGCGGCGGCGAGTGGGGCGGCACCAACATGATGTGCACGGCCGACAAGGTCTTTACAATTCGTGGCGTCGAGGACTGCATGCGGCGGGGGTTCAAGCGGACAGGCTTCTTCGAAGTCGATACACAGAACTCGAATGACTGGACGATCCGCCTGACAGATCCGGGCGACAGCGGCGGGAAGGGACGATGAGACGAAACCGGAGAGTGAAGATCCTCGCGACGCTGGGCCCGGCGTCATCGGCGCCCGAAGTGATCGAGAGCTACTTCCTAGCCGGCGTCGACGTCTTCCGCATCAACATGAGCCATTCGAGCTTCGACATGGTGCGTGGCCTGCATGCGGCTGTCCGCGCTGCCGAGCTCAAGCATGGCCGCCCGATCGGCATTCTCGCCGACCTGCAGGGCCCGAAGTTCCGCGTCGGCAAGCTCGGCGGGGACCGCGTGGAGCTCAAGACCGGTCAGACCTACATCTTCGATACCGAGGAGCGCGAAGGCGACGACAAGCGGGTTTTCCTGCCGCATCCGCAGATTTTCGAGGGGGTCGAGGCGGGCCACACGCTGTTGCTCGACGACGGCAAGATCCGGATGCGCGTGATCGAGGCCGATCCCTCGCGCATTGCGGCCGAAGTGATCGTCGGCGGCCCGCTCGCGAGCCGCAAGGGCGTGTCCATGCCCGACACGGTTCTGCCGATCAACCCGCTGACCGACAAGGACAAGGCCGATCTCGATTTCGTCCTGAAGCTCGGCGTGGACTGGGTGGGCCTCTCGTTCGTGCAGCGTGGCGAGGACGTGGCGCTCGCGCGCCGGATGATCGGCCAGGGCGCCGCGATCATGTCGAAGATCGAGAAGCCTTCCGCGATCGCCGATCTCGACCAGATCATCGCGCAATCGGATGCGATCATGGTGGCGCGTGGCGACCTCGGCGTCGAGATGCCGGTGGAGCGCGTGCCGGGCCTCCAGAAGCAGATCACGCGCAAGGCCCGTGCGGCTGGCAAGCCGGTCGTGATCGCGACGCAGATGCTCGAGAGCATGATCAGCGCGCCGGTCCCGACGCGCGCCGAGGTGTCGGACGTGGCGACGGCCGTATTCGATGGCGCGGATGCGATCATGCTGTCGGCGGAGTCGGCCGTCGGCAAGTACCCCATCGAAGCGATCGGCATGATGGACCGCATTGCGATCGAGGCCGAGGCTGATCCGACTTACGACGTGCTGGTTCACGCGACGAGCACGCCGCCGCAGCCGACGGCCGCCGATGCGATCGCCGCTGCAACTCATGCCGTCGCCGATACGCTGAAGCTCTCGGCCATCATCTGCTTTACGGCGACCGGCTCGACGGCGTTGCGCGTCGCGCGCGAGCGGCCGGGGCTGCCGGTCATCGGTCTGACGCCGGTGGTCGCGACGGCGCGGCGGCTCGCGGCCGTCTGGGGCGTCCACTGCGTGCTGACGAGCGACCCGGAGAACCTTGCCGACATGGTCAAAAAGGCGTGCCGCATTGCCTTCGAAGAGGGTTTTGTGCGCGCAGGCAGCGGCGTGATCATCACGGCCGGTGTCCCGCTCGGTTCGCCGGGCACGACCAACATGGTCCGCATTGCCTACGTCAACGAGCACGGCGAAGCGACATCGCTGTCGGTCTAGACCTCATCCCCTCTCCCCGCCCTTCGCGGGGAGAGGGTTAGTGTGAGGGGCGGCGGCATACGCCGACGTCAGCGCAAGCGGCCGCCCCTCATCCCGACCTTCTCCCCGTAAACACGGGGAGAAGGGGAAGGAGCGCATCAAATCACCACCACGCCGCGGTGGCGGGCCTCGCCCTCCGGCTCGACGTGGATGACGATCTCGGCGCCCTCGATCTCCGCTTCGAGGGCCTGCTCGATGCGATCGCAAATGCGGTGCGCATCGGCGACGCTCATGGCGCCCGGCACCACCAGATGGAAGTCGATGAAGGTCGCGCGTCCGGCCGTGCGCGTGCGGATGTCGTGGGCTTCGATCGCGCCCGCCGCACTCTCCGAGATGACAGCCCGAATGCGGCGGCCGATATCGCCGTCGACGGCCTCGTCCATGAGCCCGCTGATCGACGAGCGCATGACCCGCCAGCCGGCGACCAGGATGTTGACCGCAACCAGCGCCGCAAGAGCTGAATCGAGCACTTGCCAGCCGGTCACGATGGCAAGGATGAGGCCGACGATGACGCCGATCGAGGTCGCGACATCGGAAAATAGATGCCAGCCGTCCGCGACGAGTGCGGGTGACCGCCAGCGCCGTCCATAGGTGATGAGCGCCCAGGACCAGCCGGCATTGAGGACCGTGGCGACGCCGCTGATGGCGAGGCCGAGCCAGGGCTCGGTGAAGGCGCGCGGCTCGCGCAGCGCCTGCCACGCGGCGTGCAGGATCATGAGCGCCGCGAGGATGATCAGCACGCCTTCGATCACGGCCGAGAAGTACTCCGCCTTGTGATGGCCGAACTGGTGGCGGCGGTCAGCAGGCCGCGCGCTGATGCGGACCGCCATCAGCGCAACGAGGGCCGTCACGACATTGACGATACTTTCGAGCGCGTCCGAGAAGAGGGCGACGCTCCCCGTCACCCAGTAGGCGACGTACTTGATGCCCAGAACCGCGCAGGCGACGGCAATGCTGGCAATCGCCATCTTATGGGTGCGAGCTTCGACCGTGGGCATAGGTGCTTCGCAATCTCGCGTTTCGATGTCGCCCGACACAGCGCCGTGCACGGATCCTTGAACACGTAGGATCGTGCAAAATCAACTGGCGAAAGCACTTTTGCCAGTAATTGCAAATGGTTGGCGATAGCGCGAGCCGTCAGCCCGACGCGGACGCGCGGATCCCTGCCGCGTCCGCGGCCATCGTGGCGTGCGCTTCGCGGAATGTGAGCAGCCGGCGCTGCGCCTCGTCCCACACCGCCAAGCGCGCGCACTTGAAGCTCTCCCAGAGCGTGACGCGGTTCATGGCCTGGAACTCCGGTGATGCTGCGAGGCAGTCATGCAGGCGGTAGTTCGGGATGACGCTATTCAGGTGGTGGATGTGGTGCAGCCCGATGTTGCCCGTGAACCACTCGAGCGGCTTCGGCAGGACGTAGTACGAGGAGCCGCGAATGGCGGCGACCTGGAAGTCCCATTCCTCGCTCGCGTCCCAGTGGCCGTCCTCGAACTGGTGCTGGATGAAGAACAGCCACCCGCCGAGGGCCGAAGCCATCAGGATCATCGGGGCGACGATCCACGCGAGCTTGGAGAAGCCGATGGCAGCGCCGAGCAGACCATAGAAGACGATCATCGCGATGTTGAGGCCGACGACGCTTCGCCAGCCCTCCTTGGGCTCGAGCGGATGCCCCCAAGGCGTACGCTGCAGCACGACAAAGAAGAAGGGCACGCCGATCGGGAACAGGAACAGGGGATGGCGGTAGATGCGGTAGCGCAGGCGTTGCCAAGGCGAGCAGGCGCGGTACTCGGCGAGCGTCAGCGTCTCGATGTCGCCGTAGCCGCGGCGGTCGAGATTGCCCGAAGTTGCGTGGTGTCTCGCGTGGACGCGCCGCCAGAGCCCGTAGGGCGTCATGGTCAAGAGGCTGATCATCCGCCCGAGCATGTCGTTGGCGCGCGCGGACGGCAGGAAGGAGCCATGCCCGCAATCATGCTGGATGATGAAAAAGCGCACCAGCAAGCCGGAAGCGGGTACGGCGAGAAGTATGGTCAGCCAATAGGCGTGATCCACGGTCGCCCACATCGCGGCGAGCAGAGCCAGGAACGGCACCGTGGTGGTCAAAAGCTGGATGAGGGCGCGGCTGAGGTCGGCGCCGCGGTACTTGGCGCAATGGGCTGCAAGCCGCCGGGCTTCGATCTTCAGCGTATCGGCGTGGCTGGGTTCAGCTCGGTGCTCCACCGGATCGCGGGTGGCGAGCATCTCTGAGTTAGGCAAAGCGACGGATGCCTCCAAACGGTGTGAACGATTGGCGATGATGGCAACCGGAAGCCTTCGCGCCCCCGCCGCCCCCCGCGGCATTTTCGGCGTGAATAAGCATGTTTTCGCCGTCCTGTCCTGGGACATGGCCGCGCGGGGGGCGTGGGAAACGTGCGCCGGTTGTGCAAAAGCGTCGCCGGGCGACCGGTTTGCCGCCGAAATCTGCGCGCTGGTCAGGTTGTCGTACGCACGTTATGGTTCGAACGATTGTTTGTGCGGCGGTTCGGGTGTGTGGCGGAGGCGCTGCTTGATGGCGGTGGCCTGTGCGCCGTTGCCAAGTTTCTGCCTCGCTGGCGATCGTCGAAACGCCGAAATTCATTCGGAATTTCGGTTTGCAGCGTCCGCCACGCTCCTGGTGGTGCGCCCTCACCCAGCGGAATGCAATGGCTCAGCCGGTTCCCCTCATCTGCGTCGGACATGCGGCCCTCGACCGGATCTACAGGATCGAGAGCTTTCCGCCTGAGCCGACCAAGATCCGCGCGCTCGAGCACATCGAGGTTGGCGGGGGGATGGCCGCCAATGCGGCGGTTGCGGCCGCACGCCTGGGCGCCAAAGCTGAGCTCTGGTCGCGCGTCGGCGACGATCAGGCGGGTGTCGCCATCCGCAATGGTCTCAAGGCGGAGAAGGTGGACATCCGCTATGTGCACGCCTTCGAGGAGGCCCGCTCGTCGACCTCGGCCGTCATCGTCGACAGCCAGGGCGAGCGCATGATCATCACGCAGCGCGATACCTCGATCCCGGCGGGCACGAGCTGGCTGCCGATCGAGCGGATCGCGGAGGCGAAAGCCGTGCTCTGCGATCTGCGATGGCTGGAGGCCGTGCGGGTCGTGCTGACGCGGGCGCGGCGCGAGGGCGTGCCGACAGTGCTCGATGCCGATCTCGGGGGCCGCGAGGCCCTGCCCGAGCTGCTCGGCCTTGTCGACTATGCGGTCTTCTCGGCGCCGTCGCTGCACGAATTTGCCCGCGGTATGAGTGACGCCGATGCGCTCCAGCAGGTGCTCCGTCATGGGCCGCGGCATGCCGGCGTGACGCTCGGGGGACGCGGCTATCTCTGGGCCGAGCGCGACGGTCGTACCGGTCATCAGCCCGCATTCCAGATCGATGTCGTCGACACGACGGGCGCCGGCGACGCCTTCCACGGTGCATTTGCGCTGGGCGTAGCCGAAAATCTGCCGGTCGAGGCCAATGTGCGGCGCGCGGCCGCCGTCGCCGCGTTGAAGTGCACCCGGCTCGGCAGCCGGGCTGGCCTGCCGACGCGCACCGAGCTCGAGCTCTTTGTTGCACTGCACGACGGTTGACGGGTTTGCTGCGTGATCCTACGCCTGCATTGTAGGCGTAGGGATGCCGGCACGAGGTCTCGCATGGCCGCTCAACACACCATTGCGTTCGTCAACGACGAGCTGAAGGCGCCGCTCGCCGAAACAATCGCTTTCGCGCAGGAGAATGGCGTCGGCGCGCTCGAAATGCGCTCCATCGAGGGCCGCAATTTCCTCGCCCTCTCGCCGGACGAGCAGAAGGATGCGGCGCGACAGATCGCCGATGCGGGCCTCAAGGTGGTCGGGCTCGCCTCGCCCCTGCTCAAATGGGCGGCGCCCGGCCGGTCCGCCGGTCGCTTGGGCGACCAGTTCGGCTTCGAGATCGGCTCCCGCTCTCTTGGCGAAATCGCGCGGCTGACGGCCGAGGCGGCGCACAGGCTCGGCACGCGCAACGTCCGCATTTTCAGCTTCCTGACCTACGAGGGGTTCAAGCTCGCCGAGCTCGGGCCTGCGCTCGACGAGCTGCTGGCCGTGGCTGAGCGCGAGGACCTGGTTCTCCATGTCGAGAATGAGCCCGTCTGCAATGTCCGCGATGAGACGGACCTCATGGCGCTCATGCAGGCGCGGCGGCACCCGCGCCTCAAGGCGCTCCTCGACATCGGCAATATCTATGCGACCGGCACCACCCCGGACGCGGAACGCATGGCGGCGCTCATGCCGTTCGTGGATCACATGCATTTCAAGGACTTCTCCATCCGCGCCGGGCGGCGGCATGTCGCCGTGGGCGAGGGGGATGTGCCCTACGGAGCCTTCATCGCGGCCTGTCTCGCCGCCGCGCCGGAGCGCTCGCTGACGCTCTCCGTCGAAACCCACGTCCCCGACGACCCTGTCGGCGCCACACAGCGTTCATTGGTGCGCCTCAGGGAGCTGGCCGCCGCTGCGACCGCATGAACGGGATAAGCCAGCCGAGGATGGTGGACGCCTGCCCGCCGCACCGTTAATGGTGCGCCATCTTCCCGGTTCTCCATCGAGTTTTGGGGCACACGACCAGCAGGGACCGCGCGTATGACTGACAAGGCGAAGGGCGCCCTCGCGACCCGCGACATGGCAAATGCCATCCGGGCGCTGGCAATGGATGCCGTCGAGGCGGCGAAGTCCGGTCACCCCGGCATGCCCATGGGCATGGCCGATGTGGCGACGGTGCTGTTTGCCGAGGTGATGAAATTCGATGCGTCGGCGCCCCGTTGGCCGGCGCGCGACCGCTTCGTGCTCTCGGCCGGGCACGGCTCGATGCTGCTCTATTCGCTCCTCCATCTCACCGGCACGCCCGGCATGACCATCGAGGAGATCAAGAACTTCCGTCAGCTCGGATCGAAGACGGCGGGACATCCCGAGTACGGTCATGCCGAAGGCATCGAGACGACGACGGGCCCGCTCGGCCAGGGGCTCGCCAATGCCGTCGGCATGGCGATCGCCGAGCGCATCTGGAATGCGCGCCATGGCGAGCTGTTCGACAACCGCACGTATGTGATCGCGGGCGACGGCTGCCTCATGGAAGGCATCTCGCAGGAAGCGATCACGCTCGCCGGCCATCTCGGTCTCGGCCGCCTGATCGTGCTCTTCGATGACAACGGCATCTCGATCGACGGTCCGACGTCGCTCTCGACGAGCGAGGATCAGATCGGGCGCTTCAAAGCTGCCGGCTGGAATACGCTCGCGATCGACGGCCACGATATGGACGCCGTGCGCAAGGCCCTCGCGACAGCGAAGGCCGACGACAGCAAGCCGTGGCTCATCGCCTGCAAGACCGTGATCGGCTATGGCGCGCCGAAGAAGGCGGGCACGGCCTCGACGCACGGCTCGCCGCTCGGCGCTGAAGAAATTGCCGGCACGCGCGAGAAGCTCGGCTGGAAGAGTGCGCCCTTCGAGGTGCCCGCGGAGGTGCTGAATGCGTGGCGCGCGGCAGGCGCGCGCGGTCGCGCGGCGCGCGAGGCCTGGGAGCAGCGCTGGAAGAAGCTCGACGCGCGCGAGCGCGAAGCCTTCGAGAATCCTTCGGCCGCGCGCACGGAGGCCGTCAATGCCGCCGTGGCGAACCTCCGTGAAGCCGCCGCCGCTGCAGAGACTGCCGAGCGGGCGACGCGTGTATGGTCTGAGCGGGCGCTCGAGGCACTCGTCGCGGCGCAGCCCGCGCTGATCGGCGGCTCGGCCGACCTCACCGGCTCGAACAACACGAAGGCCAAGAGCCAGAAGCCGATCGTGAAGGGCGACTTCTCGGGAAGCTACCTCTACTACGGCATCCGCGAGCACGGCATGGCCGCGGCCATGAACGGCATGGCGCTCTACGGCGGTCTCATTCCGTACGGTGGCACGTTCCTCGTGTTCTCGGATTACTGCAGGCCCTCGATCCGCCTCGCGGCGCTCATGCGGCAGCAGGTCGTGTATGTCTTCACGCACGACTCGATCGGCCTCGGCGAGGACGGCCCGACGCATCAGCCGATCGAGCATCTGGCGGCGCTGCGCGCGATCCCCAATCTCAACGTTTTCCGCCCGGCCGACGGCGTCGAGACGGCGGAATGCTGGGCGCTTGCCGTGGCGCAGGGCAGCACGCCATCCGTGCTCGCGCTCACGCGCCAGAACGTGCCGAACCTGCGCAAGGGCCCGCTCGGCGAGAATTCGAGCGCGAAGGGCGGCTATGTGCTGCGCGAGGCAGCGGGCGGCAAGCGCGCCGTGACGCTCATCGCGACCGGGTCCGAGGTCGGCCTTGCCGCAAAGGCGGCGGATCTGCTGGCGGCCAAGGGCATCGCGGCGGCGGTCGTCTCGCTGCCCTCCTTCGAGCTCTTCCGCAAGCAGGGCGCGGCCTATCAGCAGGCGGTCCTCGGCGATGCGCCGCGGGTCGCGATCGAAGCTGCCATCGAGCAGGGCTGGCGCGAGTGGCTGCGTCCGAGCGATGCCTTTGTTGGCCTCTCGGATTTCGGCGCCTCGGCGCCCGCAGGCAAGCTCTTCGCCCACTTCGGCCTCACGCCGGAGCGCGTGGCCGAGGTGGCGGCGAAGCTTGGTGGTTAGCGGCCGATTGCGGGTCGCAGGGAACCCTTTGCCGCGCCGGTTGATTGTGTCAGAGCAGTGGGCCAGACCAGTTTCATCTGGGAGGACACAATGAGATCGAGAAATCTGATCAGGCGGACCGCGGCCGTCGGGCTGTCGCTCGCCGTTCTTGCCTCCCTCGTTTTCACAACAAGTGAGGCGGAAGCCCAACGCTATCGCTACGAGGAGTGGCAGTACAATACCAAGAAGCCCGAGCGGGGTTACGAGGGTTTCCCTGCTCCCGGCGTCTACTGCTCCTACCGGCGCGAGCCGAACCGCGTGTGCACCACCGACAAGCGCGGCCGCGAGACCTGCAAGGTCAAGAGCTGGCGGCTCGTGCAGTGGTGTAGCTGACCGCTTGCCTCGAAGCGCCTGAAGTTCGCTATCCGAGCCGCCTCCGATAGAGCGCGATCAGGCGCTCCCAGTGCCGCTCGGCGGCGGCCTTGTCGTAGATCTTGCGCTGCGGAAAGCCAAAGCCGTGGTGCACGCCGGGATAGATCTCGAGCTCGCCCGGGTTTCCTGATGCGTCGAACAGCTTTTTGAGCTCGGTGACCATCGGCAGCGGCGCCAGCTCGTCGATCTCGGCGCAGGCGATATAGAGCTCGCCCTTGGCCTTGCCGAGAGTGAGATGCGGGCTCTCCTCGGCATCGCTCACGAGCCATGTGCCATAGAAGGAAGCTGCGGCAGCGACGCGGTCCGGATAGCGCGCGGCGGCGGCGAGCGCGTACGGCCCGCTCATGCAATAGCCATGCACGCCGATGGGGCCCGGCTTCACGCCTTCGCGCCCCTCGAGGAACTTCATCATGGCAGCGACATCGTCCATGATCGGCGGGATCGTCATCTTGGTGCGGATCGCCCGCATGCGCGTGTGCTCGGGGCTGCCGTGCGTGAGCACGGTCGCGGGATCGAACTTCGAGTCGCGCCCGGCGCGGTAGTAGAGGTTGGGGAGCAGCACGCAGTAGCCGACCGATGTCAGCCGGCGCGTCATGTCGCGCAGCTCTTCGCGAATGCCGGGCGCATCCATCAGCAGCAGCACGGCGGGGTGCGTGCCGCGGTCCGGCCGGCAGACGAAGGTCTCCATGGCGCCGTCGCGCGTTTGAATGTCGAGCGTTTCTTCGATCATGGTGTTGTTCCTCCTTGGCACCCGAGACTAGATCGCGCCCGGCCAAAGATCGACTCGTGCCTGCAGAGCGCTATAGTCCGCAGATGCAGATCCGCAGTGCATCGGGAGGAGACGGCAATGATCCAGCGCATCATGGTTCCGGGCATCATGACTCCGGTCAGCCACTACTGCCACGTCGTCAGGGCGGGCAATCTCGTCTGGGTCTCCGGTGTCGTCGGCATGGAGGCCAATGGCCATATCCCGCCGGACACGGTCTCTCAGTTCGATATCGCCATGGATGTCATGGACGAGTGCCTCAAGGCGGCGGGTGCCGGTCCGGAGCACGTGACGAAAGTGCAGGTCTTCATGACCGACATCAGCGAGCGGGCGTCCATCAATCCGCGCCGCATTGCCTATTTCGGTGAGCATCTGCCGGCCTCGACGCTGGTCGAAGTGAAGGGGCTCGTCGATCCGCGCATGAAGGTCGAGATCGAGTGCCAGGCCGTGGTCGGCTGAGACGCCGCGTCAGCGCGAGCGACGTTTGAAGAGTGCGCGCCCCTGCTTGGCTGCAATGAGCATGAGATTCCATGCCACGCAGACGGCCAGCGCAAGCGAGAGGGAAAGCGCTGGTCCCCAGACGGCGACGGTCGCGGCAACGAGCGCGACCGCCGAGAACATTCCGATAAGGCCACCGATGGAGTGCGCGAGCAGTGCCGCTGTCGCTGGGCCGCCGATGCGTCCGTGAAGGACGACGATGAGGCTCGTCGTTATTGTCGGCATGATCGAGAGGATGCCGGTGAGCTGAGTCGGCAGGAATGGGCTCAGCGCGTTGACGATACCGACGACGATCGTCACGAGCAGCACGCGAACCACGAGATCCGACCACCTGCGCTCACCGGCCTTCAGCGGTATGGCGTCCGTGAAGCGCGGCGCGAGCAGGGTGGCGACGGCGAAGATCGGAACACCGAACAGAAGCGCCTCGATCAGGGACCAGTCATGAAACTGGATGAGCACGGCACAAACGATCCAGGCAGCAAGTCCGGCCAATAGGCTCAGCGGCATCGAGTGGCCGGCGCGTGCGAACAGCCCGTAGATCAGAAGGTAGATGGGCGTGACCCCGAGGGCAGCCACGGATGCGACGGCGGCGCGCGCGAGAAACTCTGGCGGATGGTCGAGTGCCAGGAACAGATAGACGGGCCCGGTATAGACGGGTAGCGAAGCTACCATGGCGCCGAAGAACGGGCCGACGCGCTCGGAGATCAACGATACAAGGACAATGAAGACGGCAACCGAGACCATCCGCACCGCAAGTTGCGCGATTGGCAGATCCGCCAATGCCGCCAAGACTTCCGTCATTCGATCCCGTCCCGCTGCGTGCGGTGGCGCCGTTTCGTCGGCACCGCCACGCGCAACTGCGCCTTCTCCCAGCCGCGCGTTGGCGGCGACGGCGTTCCTCGGCGGGGCGACAAGGTCGTCCGCACGTAACGCCTGATCTTTCTTGTGGTGTGGTGTCGCTAACGAGGGCTTTGATACAACGCGCGCCTGAGAACCCGTATGGGCCGCGCCGTGCGGACGGTCAAGCCCGCGTCCAGCCCTCGGCGCCTAGGCGCTCCTGCGGCACGAAGCGGGACTTGTAGCTCATTTTGCGTGAGCCCTCGATCCAATAGCCGAGATAGAGGTACGGCAGCCCGAGACGGCGCGCATACTCGATATGCTCGAGGATCATGTGCGTGCCGATGCTGCGGGCGTCGTCTTCGGGATCGTAGAAGCTGTAGACCATCGAAATGCCGTCGGAGAGCTGGTCGCAAAGCGCGACGGCCTTGAGCGGTGCGCTCTCGGCACGATGCAGGTGCGGCTTGTCCGGTCCGACGCGATACTCGGTGAGGAAGGTGTCGACGATCGAGTCCTCGACCATCATGGCGTAGTCGAGCACGCTCATGTCGGCCATGCCGCCGTCGCCGTGGCGAGCATCGATGTAGCTGCGGAAGAGGCTGAAGTGCTCCGACGTCGCGACGGCCTGAATGCGCCGCGCCTTGAGGTCGCGATTGCGCTCCTGGATACGCCGGAAGTTGCGACCGGGCTCGAATTCGTTCACGAGCACGCGCACGGACACGCACGCCTGACAGCCCTCGCAGTAGGGCATGTAGGCGATGTTCTGGCTGCGCCGGAAGCCGCCCTTGAGCAGGTTGTCGATGAGGACGCGCGGCTTGTCGTGCGTGAGATGGGTGAAGAGCTTGCGCTCTGCCCGCCCCGGCAGGTAGGGACAGGCCTGCGGAGCAGTCACGTAGAACTCGGGAAACTGCTTTTGTTGTTCCGTCACCTAGCGCCGCCCTCTGATCGGTCCGCACGGGCGTTAGCATACGTGAGCGCGCCCAGCGGTTTCAAGCGACACGCAAGATCGCAGGTTTCTGATACAAAGCGTTAAGGGGCAGGCATCGGGCGCATGGCCGAAACGACGACCACGGAAGTGCTCTTCTATCACCTCGAGCGCCAGCCGCTTGAGCGGGTGTTGCCGAGCCTGCTTCAGCGAACGCTGGAGCGAGGATGGCGCGCGGTCGTGCAGGTCGGCAACTCGGAACGTCTCGAAGCGCTGGATGCGCATCTGTGGACGTTCGCCGACGATAGCTTCCTGCCACATGGTACGGCCAAGGATGGTCCGCCTGATCGCCAGCCGATCCTGCTTACGCTCGACCAGGAGAATGCCAACGGCGCCGGTGTCCGCTTCCTGCTCGATGGGGCCGACATGGAGGCCTATGCGGGCTACGTGCGTATCGTCGTGATCTTCGACGGGCGCGACGAGGAGGCTGTCGCCGCCGCGCGGGCTCAGTGGCAGAGGGTCAAGGCGCAGGGATGCAAAGCGACCTACTGGCGCCAGAGCGATGCCGGCCGCTGGGAGCAGAAAGCCTGAAGCGCGTGGGATGCACTCAGTGGCGGGTGCCGAGGGGCATGGGCCAGTAGTCCGCCGGCGTGAGGACGCGCGGCTTCGGCTCCACGACGTCGGCCATGGTGCGCAGCACGGCGGCCATGGCATGGCCGTTCGCCGTCCTGTAGGCCGTGGCGATGGGCTGCCAGACGTCTGGCGTCGTAGCGGCTTGCGCCGCCGGTTGCCAAGGCCACTGGGCCGGCTGCGCGGCGGCCTGGAGCCACATTTGCTGCCACATAGCAAAGGGATTGCCGGCGGCGGTTTGGGTCTTCGGCAGCCAGGGAAAGAGTGCGTCGGATGCCACCGGCATCGCGGGCAGCACAGTGGCCTGTGGCCAGTACGGAGGCCAGACCCCGAACGGGACGATCGAACGCGACTGCTGGGGAGGCATCCACCAGGGTGATGCGGTCGAGGTGGGCGTGCGCGCGGGCGCGTTGTCCAAAAGGCTCGTCCACAGCTCGGTGGTTGCGCGCATCATCTGGAGCGAGCTGTCGACCCACATGCGGGCGAAGGCAGCTGGAATATCGAAGGGACGCGCACTCATGGGGAGCCTCGCAGCGCTATGCTGGCATATCACGCGCAATATAAACGTAATTTTGCATTGCAGCAACTGCAATTTTTGCAGTGCAAAATGAAGCGCGAGCAGAGACCGGCGTCGAGGCAGATCCGAGGGTTAGGCCGAAACCTGAGGGGCCTGCCGGTCAGGGCTTCGGCACGTCCTCTTTCGGCGGGCCGTCGCCGCCGAACCAGCCGCCGCTGATCACACTGAAGATCGAGCCGCACGTACCCTGCGGACCGCTCCTGCCGCCGAAATCGTTGTCCTTGGCCCGCTCCTTCCAGTTGCCATCGCGGCAGTACTGGTCGTGCTCCGTCTTCTTCCGGGCCGCGGAGGCGACCCGCTGCTGGTCCGGATCCTTCGGCCATGCCGGGTCGGCGCTTGCGGCCGCCGCAGCCGGAGCGGGCGTCTCGCCGGGCTCCGGCAGACGCTGGGTGCTCGGCGGCATGACGAGCGGGGCCCGCGGCGCCACTTTGGGCTCTTCCCTCTTGGAGAGCGCCGCCGTGCTAAGGCCCACCGCGTCGAGCAGCGGGCTGTTGACCTCGACGCCGTCCGCGCAACCGCCCAGGAGTGCGGCGCCCGAAATGACGGCCGCAAGTCCCACTCGGATGCGACGGCTGATGCGTGCAGATTTGCCGGCCATACCTTGCCACCCCTGTCTTGCCTTCTGCGGCCCATCCCCCGGGCGCGTCAGACGGCGGAATGCCTATTAGTTATGAGCCCTTTGCGGCCTCATTGCGACTCGGCTTGAACGAGTCGTATAGCAGCCCCACCACGCCGGCGACAATGGCCACGTCGGCAGGGTTGAATACGTACCAGCTCCAACCATACGCGTGGAAGTGGAAGAAGTCGGCAACGCCACCGAGGACGACCCGGTCGAGCGCATTTCCGAGCGCCCCACCGATGATCAGCCCGAGCGATGCAGCAATCAGCGGCCCGACGCCGCCGCGCACGAGCCAGATCCAGAGCCCGATCGAGGTCAGCAGCGCGAATCCGGCGAGTGCCCACTGTCCGCCATGTCCGTCCTGGGCCAGCATGCCATAGCTGATCCCCTTGTTGATGACGAACACGAGCTCGAAGAACGGCGTGATCTGTACAGGCTGTTGCGTGGCGATGTCATAGACGTTGAGCATCCACCACTTGTAGGCTTGGTCGATCACGAAACTTGCGAGCAGCAGCGAGAACCCGAGCGGCGCGTGCCCACCCCAGAGCCAGCCACTGCGCCGGCTGAGGTTATTGGCTGGTGCCGCTCGCTCCTCGAGTTCGCTCATGCCGCATCCAGCTCGCGCATTGCGGCGGCATCACGGGCGGAGAGGTCGGGATAGGCTGGATCGCTCCCGACATCCGTTGTGATCCGCCAGGAGCGCGCGCACTTCCGGCCCTCGGCGCGAGCCGGGACGACGGCCACGCCCGAGACCTCCGGCAGCGTGAAGGCGCCGTCCAGTGCCGGCGTATCGACCACCTTGATGCTCGATGTGATGCAGACCTCGGCGAAGTCGACGCCTGAGAGTGCAGCGGCGAGCTCGCTGTTCGTCACGTGGACCACCGGCGCCGCTTCGAGGCTCGATCCGATCCGCTTCGCTGCCCGCTCGATCTCGAGCGCCCCAGTGACCACCGAACGCACACGCCTGATGCGCTCCCACTTCTGGGCGAGGGCTTCGTCGCGCCAATCGGCGGGTGCCGCCTTGAACGTTTCGAGGTGCACCGAGCTGTCCTCGCTCGGATAGCGCATGAGCCAAGCTTCCTCGGACGTGAAGACGAGGATCGGCGCGATCCATGTCGTCACGCACTGGAAGATATGCTCGACGCAGGTGAGCGCCGCGCGCCGGCGGATGCTCGAAGGCGCATCGCAGTAGAGAGCGTCCTTGCGCACGTCGAAATAGAAGGCCGAAAGCTCGGTATTCATGAACTGCGCGAGTGCCGAGACGACGCGCTTGTAGTCGTACTCGGCATAGGCCTTGCGGACGATCGGCTCCAGCGCAGCGAGCTGGTGGAGCATGTAGCGCTCGAGCTCCGGCATGTCGGCCGGTGCCACTTCCTGCGCCGCATCGTGATGCGCGAGCGTGCCGAGCATCCAGCGCAAGGTGTTGCGCATCTTGCGATAGGTCTCGACGAAGTTCTTCAGGATCTCCGGCCCAATGCGCAGGTCGTCCGAGTAGTCCGAGGCCGCCACCCAAAGGCGCAGGATGTCCGCGCCCGAGGTCTTGATGACGTCCTGTGGCGCCGTCACGTTGCCGACGGACTTCGACATCTTCTGCCCCTTTTCGTCGAGGCAGAAACCGTGCGTCAGCACCACGTCGAAAGGCGCGCGGCCGCGCGTGCCTGAGGATTCGATCAGCGAGGAATGGAACCAGCCGCGATGCTGGTCCGAGCCCTCGAGATACATCACGCGATCACGCCCGCCGTCGACCTGCCGCTCGATGCCCATGAGGCTCGGGAAATGCGGATCATTGAGGACGTAGCTGTGCGTGCTACCTGAATCGAACCAGACATCGAGCACGTCGTTGACTTTCTCGAAGTCGGTCGGATTGTGGTCGGGCTTCAGGAAGCGCGCGCCGTCGGTATCCGAGAACCACGCGTCCGCGCCCTCGGCATACATGGCGTCATAGATGCGCTGGTTGACCTTGGCATCGACCAGCACCTCGCCGTCGCTCTTGCGCACGAACACGGTGATCGGCACGCCCCAGGCGCGCTGGCGCGAGATGACCCAGTCGGGCTTGGCTTCGATCATGCCCGTGATGCGGTTCTCGCCCGACTTCGGCACCCACTCCGTATCGCGGATCGACTGCAGCGAGACCTCGCGCAGTGTCTTCGGGATCGGCTGATTGTGATCTGTGCCACTGGCCGAAGCTGTCTTCGCGCGCAACTCGCGCGAGATCTTCTCGAGGAAGGGGATCTCCTTATCCATGTGGATGAACCACTGGGGTGTATTGCGGAAGATCACCGGCTTCTTCGAGCGCCAGGAGTGCGGATACTGGTGCTTCAGGCGCCCGCGCGCGAGCAGCATCCCGGCCTTCACCAGCGCGTCGATGACGGCCTGGTTGGCATCGCCCTTCTCGCCCTTGTCGGTGATGACGCGCTTGCCCTCGAAGCCCGGCGCATCCTTCGTAAAGGCGCCGTTCTCGTCGACTGTGTAGGGGATCGCCGGATCGACGTCGCGCGATTGCAGGAGGCGCGTTGAGGCTGTCCAGATGTCGAAGTCCTCGCGGCCGTGGCCCGGCGCCGTGTGCACGAAGCCGGTGCCCGCGTCGTCCGTGACATGATCGCCGTCGAGGAGGGGCACGTTGAACTGGTAACCGCCGAGACCTGCATCGCGGAGCGGATGGGCGCAGACGACATTCGCGAGGTCCGATGCGCTGACGGTCGCACGCTTCTCGTAAGCCTCGACCTTCGCGGCCTTCATGGCGTCGGCCGCAAGCTTGTCTGCGAGGACGAGCTTGTCGCCGGCCTTGGCCCAGTTGCCTTCGGGCGATGCCGTGACCTCGTAGAGGCCGTACTCGATCTTCGAGTGGAACGAGATGGCGCGGTTGCCGGGGATCGTCCACGGGGTCGTCGTCCAGATGACGACGGCGCTTCCAGTGGGCAGGTTCCCCTTCACCACCGGAAACTTCACCCACACCATGTCCGACTGATAGTCCTGATACTCGACCTCGGCCTCGGCGAGCGCGGTCTTCTCGACGACCGACCACATGACGGGCTTCGAGCCGCGATAGAGCTGGCCCGTCTCGGCGAACTTCATGAGCTCGCGTGCGATCTGGGCTTCCGCCGGGAACGTCATGGTCGTGTAGGGATGATCCCAGTCGCCCTCGACGCCGAGGCGCTTGAACTCCTCGCGCTGCACATTGAGCCAATGCTCGGCAAAGGCGCGGCATTCGGCGCGGAATGCCTTCATCGCCGCCGGGTCCTTGAGGTTCGGCTTGGCCTTGCCCTTGGCCATGTACTCCTCCTCGATCTTCCATTCGATCGGGAGGCCGTGGCAGTCCCAGCCCGGCACGTAGTTGGAATCGTGCCCAAGCATCTGCTGCGAGCGCGTCACGAGGTCCTTGAGGATCTTGTTGAGCGCGTGGCCGATGTGGATGTTGCCGTTGGCGTAGGGCGGGCCGTCGTGGAGGACGAACTTGGCGCGGCCCTTGGCGGTCTCGCGCAGCTTGTCATAGAGGCGGATCCTCGCCCACCGCTCGAGCATCCGCGGCTCCATCTGGGGGAGCCCGGCCTTCATGGGAAAATCGGTCTTGGGCAGGAAGAGCGTTTTGCTCCAGTCGCGCGCTTGGGTCGTAGTGTCGTTCATGAGGTCAGCCTCGGGGGCTCGGACGGTCGGGAGGCGGCCTCAGTGGAGCCCGCTCCGTCTCAGATCGTAGTGGCGCCGGGCCGCGATGCGTCCGGTAAGCCTTACGTGTTGAATTGACGTGCACTTCTGGCTGGCAGACGTGCCCTGACCCGGCGCCCGGAGGCGGCCGGGACGCGAATTCGCCTGGAACGGCATATGGACGCGCGAAGCACCATGATGCGCTTCTCTTAGCGGCCCGGTGGAGCGCTTTCAACTGCGACCCGTGTGCGGCCGAGAGCCATAGGCCCTCGGCGCGCCGTGGCCACCCTCAGAGGTAGTGCGATCCGCCATTGACCTCGATGGTCTGGCCGGTGGTGTAGGCCGCGTCCGGTTTGCACAGCATGGTGACGATATGGGCGATCTCCTCGGGGCGCCCATCGCGGCCCATGGGATTGGCGGAAGAGGCCGTCCCGCTCGGCCGGGCGCCGGCCGCGCCGCTGCGGACCGTATCGATGGCACCGGGGGCGACGACATTCACCGTGATGTTGTGGGGGGCGAGCTCGGAAGCGAGCGAGCGGGCCATGCCGATCATGCCGGCCTTGGCGGCAGAGACGTGCGTGCGCCCCGCCGTGCCCTTGAACATGGAGATGCCGCCGATGTTGACGATGCGGCCCCAGCCCCCCTTGATCATGTGCGGGGCGGCGTAGCGTGTGCACAGGAAGGCGCAATCGAGGCTGTTGGCCAGCACCTCGCGCCATTCGGCATAGGTCATCTCGACGAGGGGCGTGTTGCGGCGGATGGCGGCGTTGTTGACCAGGATGTCCACGCGCCCGAAGCGGCCGACCGCCGCCTCGATCAGGCTCTGCGCGCCGGCTTCCGTGGAAACATCGGCGATGTGGCCGATGGCCGCCGCGCCCTCGGACTTGAGCAGGGCGACGGCCTCGTCGACGCCTTCCTTGTCCTTGCGCGCGTGAATGACGACTGATGCACCCTCGCCGGCCAGCATCTTCGCCGTCGCGCGGCCGATATTGCGGGCCGAGCCCGTGACAATGGCGACCCGCCCATCGAGCGATGGCATATGACGTCCTCCCTTATAGCTATGATCCTGCGCGCTCGAGCGTGGTGCCGGCGCCATGCCCCACCATAGCGCGGCGGCTGGGTGGCGCCACACCTCAGCGCGCAAGCCACATGCGCGGCAATTCCCTTGACTATCAATGGCTATCGGTTGCGCGCACTCTGCCGCTGGTGCAACAGTGCGCGGATTGACGGCGAATCGACGAGTTCGCCACGCCCGCTGGAATTTGCCGGAGGATGGCCGTTCCATGAGTAGCGACAAGCCGGCCAAATGGGGCAGCGGGCAGCAGCGCGACACGGGGGCAAAGCCGGCATCGACAACCTCCGTGCCTGCCGTGGCCAAGCCGCGCGTCTCGGTAGTTCAGCCACAGCGCCGGTTTGATACGGGAGGGTCGTTCGGCGGCGCTGGTCGCGCGTCCACGGACCGCGATGCGCGCCTCGGACGCAGGGTGGCCATCGGCGCGCTCGCCGCCACGGTTCTCATCTTCGGATCGAACTATGCCGGGCTCTGGGAGTCCGACGGCCAGCGCGATGCGCGTCTCGAAGTCGAGCGCAAGCGCCCCGGCCCGGTGAAGGAGGCGATCGAAAAGCAGCGCATTGCCATGGAGCGGCGCGAGGCCGATCGCATCCAGTCGGAGAAGCTCGCCCGCGAGCGCGAGGCACAGCGTGAGGCCGCCGACGACGCCGCGGCTCGGCGCGCCCGCGAGGAGGCCGAGAAGAGCAAGGCCAAGGAGGAAGGTCGCCCGCCGCCAGTGCCTGCGCGGCCCAATCTGGCCGAGAGCGACTGCCAGACCTCGAAACCTCTGTCGGTGATCGTTCCGGCTTGCTCGGAGATCATCGCGAAGCACAATGACTATGCAGATCCCTATGCCGTGCGCGGCTGGGCTCTGCGCGAGCGCCAGCAGCCCGAGCGTGCGCTCACGGATTTCAATCGCGCCCTGCAGCTTCAGCCGGACAATGCGGCGACGCATTCCCAGCGGGCGCTTACCTACGTCCGTATGCGCGATTTCGATCGCGCGCTTGCCGACTACAACAGGGCCATCGAGCTGAGCCCACAGAGCGCGGGCTTCTACAACGATCGCGGCGTCGCTTACATGGACCTCAAAGACTTTGCGCGCGCTGTCGCCGATTTCGATCGGGCCATCGAGATCAATCCGCGCTATCCGCTCTCCTACAACAATCGCGCGCGGTCGGTCGTGCTCGGCCAGGGCGATCATGCGCGCGCCATCGCCGATCTCGACCGGGCGATCGAGCTCAATCCGAAATATGCGCTCGCCTTCGAGAACCGCGGGCTCAGCCATCTCGAGCTGAAGGATCTTGCCAAGGCACTGACCGACTTCAACACCGCGGTCGAGCTGAACCCGCGCTCGGCGCGTGCGCTCAATGCGCGCGGCGTCGCATACGAGCGACAGGGCAATCGCGACCAGGCCGTCGCCGACTATCGGCGCGCCCTCGATGCCGACGGGAATTTCACGGCAGCACGCGAGAATTTGACGAGGCTCGGTGAAAAATTATGACGGAGCACGATCCAAAGCCGGAGACCGGCACTGAGCCGGGCCCGTCCGCAGTCGCGAGGAGAACCGAGACGCGCCGCACGCGCTCGACGCTCGACCAGAATACGGCCGGGCTTGCCGATCGTGGCACATCGCCGGCGCGCTTTCTGATCGTTATCGGCATTGCGCTCGTCCTGCTCCTCGGCGCGACGAACGTGCTCGGCGTGTGGTCGCTGCCCGGACAGGCGGAGGCGCGCAGAGAAGCGGCGCGCAAGGCTGCTGAGCGTCAGGAAGAAGCCCGTAAGGTTGCCGAGCGCGAGGCCGCCCGCCAGCAGGAGGAAGCACGCAAGGCTGCGGAGCGGCAGGAGGCGCAGCGCCGCGAAGAGCTTCGCAAGTCAGCCGAGCGCGAGGCTGCAGCGCGCCGGGAGGACGAGAAACGCGCGGCCGAGAAGGAAGCGCGCCGGCAAAAGGCTGCAGAAGAGAAGGCAAAGGCAGACGAGGAGGCGCGCCGCCGCGAGCGGGAGACCGCAGCCCGACAGCCAGTCCCGCCGCCGTCGACCACCTTGCCGAGGGATGCGCGCCTTCCTGACCGGCCACCACCCTCGCACGCCGTTCCGCCCCGGGAGCCCGAGCCGAAGCCTTTCAAGCCGAACGAGATCATCGAGCAGGCGAAGCGCGCGCTCGAGCAGGCGACGGGCAAGCAGCTCACGGTGCCGACGTCGCCGACCTCGCCGTCATTCCCGGCTGAGCCGGCATCCCCACCTGTGGCACAGCCTGCGCCGCCAGCAAGCGGGCCCGCGGGCAAGCGCCCGAGTACGGACGACATCGTGGAGGAGATGCGGCGCAAGCTTGACCGTCTCTCTGGTAGGACCGGTGAGACGCAGACCGCCGCGCGCCAGCCGCCACCGCCTGTATCGACGCCGAACGAGTCGGGCGGCACCGCTGTCCAGCGCCCGGATCTGAGATCCACCGCATGCCGGGTCGACCGACCGTATCAGCAGGCGATCAGTGCTTGCGATGATGTCATCAAGCGCTATCCCGAGGCTGCCGAGGCCTATTTCGTGCGCGGCTGGGCCCGCAATCAGGCCCGCGAGCACGCGCGGGCAATCCCCGATCTGACACGCGCCATCGAGCTCGATCCGCGGGAGTGGCGCGCCTATGCGCAGCGCGGCTTTGCGCTCCAGTCGCAACGCTCGTTCGATCTCGCCATTGCAGACTACAACCGTGCCCTCGAAATACGTCCCGATGATGCCGCTCTCTACAACAACCGCGGCCTCTCGCGCGTGCAGATCCGGGAGTTCCCCGGTGCGCTCGCCGACTACGACAAGGCGCTCGAGATCAATCCGCGCTACGCGCTCGCGCTCTTCAATCGCGCACGGCTTCATCAGGCCCAGGGTCCGCGGCTCGATCGCGCCTTGGAGGATGTCTCGCGCGCCATCGAGGCCGATCCACGCCTCGGGGCTGCGTTGACCCTGCGCGCCGAGATCCACGTCGCCCTCGGCAATCACCGCGCGGCCATCCAGGATCTCACGCAGCTCATCGCCCTGGAGCCGCGCAACGGGCTCGCCCATATCCGCAGGGCGCGCAGTCATGTCGAGAGCGGCGCATTCGACGAGGCGATCAACGACGCGGATCGTGCGCTGGATATTTTCCGCCGTGCGCCGGAGGCATTCATCGAGCGTGGTCGCGCCTGGGAAGGCAAGGGCGATTTGCAGGCAGCCATCCGTGACTATCGCGCCGCGCTCGAGATCCAGCCGGGGCACGCGGCAGCGCAGGAGCATCTGCGGCGCGTGGGCGAGAATTAGGTGACTGCATTTTCCCCCTCCCCCCATTGTCTTCAATGGGGAGAGGGTCGGGGTGAGGGGCGGCCGCTTGCGCTGACGTTTGCGTGTGCCGCCGCCCCTCACCCTAGCCCTCTCCCCGTAAGAACGGGGAGAGGGGAGGATTTGCGCTACTTCTCGCTGAGCGGCCCGGCCATGAAGATGGCCGAGCGCTCGATTTCCTCGATCTCCGCCATGGCCGTGCCGAAGTCGGCATGATCCGGCTCCAGCGTTCCGATGCGGCGCTCGAGCTCCGAAAGGCGCTGGCGGCCCTTCAGTTTATGGAGAAAGATCGCGGATACGGCGGGCTGATAGAAGCGCTCGCGGTCGCTCTGCGTGAGGATGACGCCGCGAAGCTTGTCGCTGCCGCGCTGAAAGCGGTTGAGGGTCACGAGGCGCAGCGCCCCCTGGAAGGTCGTGAGAAGCTGCAGCATTCCCGTGTGCGGGCTGATGTACACGCCGCCGGCGTGCTGGGTCGAGGCATCGGCGCCGCGGCCGTTGGGATTCCCTTGCAACTCCAGAAACCGCAGTCGCGAGAGATCCTCGTCCCAGTCGAGTTCGTAGACGGAGCGATAGATGGCATTGCGCCGGGAGAATACGCGGCGATAGGCGAGGTAGGGGCCGAGATAGTCCTCGTAGGCCGAGAGCAGGTAGCCGCCGTAGCTCTCATCGGCACGGCCCTGCATACTGCCGTCCGAGGCACCATTGCCGACGGGGCCCCCGAGCAGCGTGTCGAGGTCGATCGATAGGCCACGTGCGACGCCGGCAACGGTCGCGTCGCGCACCGGCTGCCCGGCCAGCAGATTGCCGAGCGTGCGCTCCTTGCAGCCGGCGATCTCGGCGAGGGCCGTCCGCGTGAGGCCGCGCTTCGCCATCTCGACGCGCACGCGCCGCACGAAGGCTTCCCTCTGCGCCGATGTCAGCAGCGACGACATCGCCTCGCTCTCCCGTTCCCCGTCGGCCCCGCACCCTTGCTTCGTTCTCTGACATTGGCTCCTGACGTCACGCTGTCAATTGGGGTCATGAATATGCCAAAGCCCTGTGGCCGCGTTGCTGGTCAAGGAAAGCCCGGAGGAAACGTCAGAGGCAGGGATATGCAAGTTATCCGGCAGATGAGTGCGGCCATGCTCGTCGTCATGGCGGCGCTTGCAGGCACGAGCAGCGCGGCCCCAGCCGGGCAGTATGCCTGGCGATCCGAGATGCCTGCCGAGAGCGACCGGCTCGGCCGACGCTTCGTGCCGCCGGAGGGATTTGTGCGCATTCCGGTGCCGGAGGGGAGCTTTGCCGCGTGGCTGCGCGGCTTGCCGCTGAAGCCCGATGGCACACCCGTCCTTCTCCACACGGGCGCACCGAAGTGGCGCCAGGACGTCCATGCCGCGGTGATCGACATCGATACCGGCATGCGTGACCTCCAGCAGTGTGCGGATGCGGTCATGCGGCTCAGGGCCGAGTGGCAATTCGCGCGCGGGGAGACCCGGCGCATTGCCTTCAATGACACGGGCGGAAGCAAGCCCATGTCCTTCAGCCGCTGGGCAGCCGGCGAGCGCCCACGCGCGGAGGGACGCGCCCTCGTCTGGGCCAAGCGGTCGCCGCCCGATGCGAGCTATGCCTCGTTCCGACGCTACATGGACACGGTCTTCACGTGGGCGGGCACGCATTCACTGGAGCGCGAGCTGCTTCCCGTGCGGGATGGCCGCGTCGAGATTGGCGATGTGATCATCAAGGGCGGCTTCCCCGGCCATGCCGTGCTGGTCGCCGACGTCGCCGAGCATCCGACGACAGGCGAGCGCCGCTTCCTGCTCATTCAGAGCTTCATGCCGGCGCAGGACATGCATGTTCTCAAGGGCCGCGACACGCCGGACGGCTCGCCCTGGTTTCGTCTGGGGCCTGATCAGCCGTTCGTCACGCCGGAGTGGATTTTTCCGCCGGGCAGCCTCAGGCGCTGGCCCACGGGAACCGGTCAGGGATGAGCGCGTCCCTGTCAGTAGAAGAGCAGGATGGCGGCTGCGCCCATGGCAAGGCCGACGAGCCCGATGCCCCGGATGGAGCGGAAGGCGACCTCACGGAAGAGCTCCGGAACCGTCCGCCAGGGCAACTGCCACAGCCAGCCGAGGATGAAGCCTACAATCAGGCCGATCCCCAGCGACAGGAGGTCCAGGCCGGGCAGGCTGGAGGTCGCAGAAGGCGCTACTGCCGCAGCAGCGGATGGGTCGACAAGAACCGGCCCGCCGGGAGGTCCCGGCAGGATGACCGCATAGGTAATCGCGGCGATCGCCAGCAGTATGAGAATGCGCGCCATGCTCGAGCCTAGGCCGACGATGGCAAATATCCGGTTAACTGCTTGGCGGATCAGTCGTTTGGTCCGCACGCAAAATTTGGTGGCGGCTGTCGGCCGCGCCTGCTCTCGTTCGTCCTTGAAGCGTGATCACATGGAGATGCCCGATGCAGTACGCCATCCTCTGCTACCACGACGAGAACGTGGTCTGTGCTTGGACCAAGGAGCAGGACGCCGCCGTGATGGCGAAGCTGTCGGTCGTGCACGAGAAGGTTGCGCGCCAGGGCAAGCTCGGGCCGGTCGCGCGCCTCCTGCCGACGACGGCCGCGACGACGCTCAGGAAGGATCGCGAGCCGCCGATCGTCATCGACGGGCCATTTGCCGAGACCAAGGAGCAGCTTCTCGGGTTCTACATCGTCGATGCCGAGAACCTGGACGAGGTGCTCGCCGTTGCGCGCGAGCTGGCCGAGGCCAATCCGGGCGGTGCCTACGAGATCCGGCCGGTCGGTACCTTCAAAGACGGAAAGCAGGCGCCGTGACGGACACTCGCTGGATCAACGCCGTTCTGACGTCCGCGCGTCCCCGCGTGGTTGCGGCGCTGCTCCGCCATTTCCGCGATCTCGACATGGCCGAGGAGGCTTGCCAGGAGGCTTGCCTCAGGGCACTGCGCCTGTGGCCGACCCAGGGTCCGCCGCGCGATGCTGCGGCTTGGCTAATCATGGTCGGTCGCAATGCCGCGATCGACGCGACGCGGCGGCAGCGCCGTCTGCAGCCGCTCCCCGAGGAAGACGCGATCTCGGATCTCTCCGACAGCGAGACGCCGACGATCGAGCGCCTCGATGCATCCGACTACCGCGACGACATCCTGCGTCTTCTGTTCGTATGCTGCCACCCCGAGCTGCCGGCGACGCAGCAGATCGCACTCGCACTGCGCATCGTGTCGGGCTTGTCGGTTGCCCAGATCGCGCGCGCCTTCCTCGTGACCGATGCGGCCATGGAGCAGCGCATCACGCGCGCGAAGCGGCGGATCGGCGGTGCCAACGTGCCCTTCGAGGCGCCGGGAGCGGTCCAGCGCAGCGAGCGGATCGCCGCTGTCGCCGGCGTGCTCTACCTGCTCTTCAATGAGGGCTACACGAATGACGTGGCCGAGCAGGGCGCGCGGGCCGTACTCTGCGAGGAGGCAATCCGCCTCGGACGCCTGCTGCTTCATCTGTTCCCGGTCGAGCCCGAGATCATGGCGCTTCTGGCCTTGCTGCTCCTGCAGCACGCGCGTGCCGATGCCCGCTTCGACGATGACGGAAACACCGTGCTGCTCCCGAACCAGGATCGCAGCCGCTGGAACTCCAGTCTGATCGCGGAAGGTCTCGCGCTCGTCGACAAGGCGTTCCGCCATCGCCGGCCCGGTCCGTATCAAGTGCAGGCAGCCATTGCGGCGCTCCACGCGCGTGCTGCACGCGCCGAGGACACCGATTGGGCGCAGATTGCGCTGCTCTACGGGGCGCTCGAGCAGATGCAGCCATCGCCCGTCGTTACGCTCAACCGGGCTGTTGCCGTTTCGAAAGCCGAGGGGCCTGAAGCTGCACTCGCCATGATCGAGCCGCTTGCCGGCCAACTCGACGGCTATTTCTACTTCCACGGTGCGCGCGGCGCATTCCTGCTCGAGCTCGAGCGGATGCAGGAGGCCAAGGTCGCCTTCGATCGTGCCATCGCGCTTGCCAATACGCCGGCGGAGGCCGCGCACATACGCCTCCAGCTCGACAAGCTCGCAGGTGCGGCACGAGCTGGCGGAAAAAAGAAGGTGCCTGAGAAAAATTCTTGATCGCGGGTGTCGGCGGTCGCCGCGCCAGATCGTCCTCGGATCAAACAGAGCGCCCAACGGCAACTTTGACCAACTATGGAGGATCGATGTCCGAACAAGCGATGCCGAGTGAGGCCTGCAAGGCCGGAGAGGTCGAGATTCGGGGTGGCGTAGCGCCTTACCTTCAGCTCGACGGTGCGGCGAAAGCTGCCGAGTTCTATGCGCGTGCCTTCGGTGCCAAGGAGGTGGGGCGTGCGCCGCCCGACGAGAAGGGCCGCGATATGCACATCCACCTCTATGTGAATGGTGGCTCGCTCATGCTGTGCGATCCATTCCCGGAGCACGGCTATCCGGACGTCAAACCACAGGGCTACACGCTGCACCTGCAGGTCGAGGACGTCGATCCGGCATGGAAGCGCGCCGTCGATGCCGGCTGCGAGGTTGTCGTGCCTGTGCAGCGCATGTTCTGGGGCCACCGCTATGGCGTCCTGCGCGACCCGTTCGGTGTCATGTGGTCGATCGCCTCGGAGAAGTAGTCCGACCTCTCTTCCTTTCCGATCAAGGAGAATGCCCATGTATGTCGATGGTTACGTGCTTCCCGTTCCGATCAAGAACCTGGATGCCTACAAGGAAATGGCGTCGCTCGCCGGCAAAGTCTGGATGGATCACGGCGCGCTCTCGTTCGTCGAGTGCATCGGCGAGGATGTAAAGCCAGGTGTGCACACGTCGTTTCCGCAAGCCGTTAAGCTCGAAGAAGGCGAGACCGTCGTGTTCTCGTGGATCACCTACAAGTCGCGCGAGGATCGTGACCGCATCAACCGCCGCCGTCATGAAGGACCCGCGCCTCAAAGGCGACCCGGCGAACATGCCATTCGATGGCAAGCGGATGTTCTGGGGCGGCTTCGTCCCGATTGTCCAGCTTTGAGCGGCTTCGCGAAGTCCGGCTGATTGATCAACGCGCAAAACCCGAGGTCATCATGAGCACGAGTGTATTCGTCAATCTGCCCGTCAAGGATTTGAAGCGGACGATCGCATTCTACACGGCGCTGGGCTTCAAGTTCGACGAGCGCTTCACCAACGACGACGCAGCCGGCATGATCATCAGCGAAGGCCACAGCTATGCGATGCTGCTGACGCACAAGCACTTCAAGAGCTTCATCAAGAACGAGATCGCCGATGCGAACAAGGTGACGCAGGTGCTCGTCGCGCTGAGCTATGACTCCCGCGAGGCCGTGGACGAGATCATGCGCAAGGCCGTTGCAGCGGGCGGCAAGGATGCGCGCGAGCCGCAGGATATGGGCTTCATGTACGGTCGCGCGTTCGCCGATCCCGATGGTCACGTGTGGGAGCCATTCTGGATGGACATGAGCGCCGTTCCCGCGAAGGAAGGAGTTTGAGTTATGGCGGCCAAGCAGAAGATCACGCCGTTCCTCTGGTTCGACGACAACGCCGAGGAGGCCGTCAACTTCTATCTCTCGGTCTTCAAGGGCGGGAAGATCATCGACGTCTCGCGCTACAGCGAGGGTGGTCGCGGCAAGCCCGGCTCGGTGATGGTCATGGAGTTCGAGATCGAGGGACAGCGCTTCAGTGCCCTCAATGGCGGTCCGATTTTCAAGTTCAACGAAGCCATTTCGCTTTCGGTGAGCTGCGAAAGCCAGGCGGAGGTCGATGATCTCTGGGCGAAGCTCACGGCCGATGGCGGCGCTGAAAGTCAGTGCGGATGGCTCAAGGACAAGTACGGGCTGTCCTGGCAGATTGTGCCGAGTGCTCTTTCGCGCGTCTTCAAGGGACCGGACAAGGCGGGCGTCAAGCGCGCCATGGAAGCGATGTTCCAGATGAAGAAGCTCGACATCGCCACGCTCGAGCGCGCGTACGCCGGCAAGTAGTTCGGCAACGGAGGCAGCCGCCATGGCCCGGGTCGTCTTCACGCCGAACATCCAGCGGCACGTCGCGTGTCCCGAGGCCGAGGCGCCGGGCGCGACTGTGCGCGAGGTGCTGGATGCGGTGTTTGCGGCGAACCCGCAGGCGCGCAGCTACGTGCTGGATGATCAAGCGGCGCTGCGCCGGCACATGACGATCTTCATCGACGGCGTGATGATCTCGGATCGCAAAGATCTGGGCGATGCCGTCGGCGATCGCAGCACCATCTACGTGTTTCAAGCACTATCGGGAGGCTAGATCACGATGAGCGACGAACTTCTCGTATCGACGCGCAAAGGATTGTTCACAGTCGCACGCGAAGGCCGCGGCTGGGAGATCGCCAAGGTCGACTTCCTCGCCGACAACGTGACGCTCGCACTGAGCGATAGGCGCAGCGGCCGGAAGTACGCGGCCCTCGATCACGGCCATTTCGGCGTGAAGGTGCATCGCTCCACCGCGGATGGCTGGGAGGAGATCGCGACGCCCGCCTATCCTGAAAAGCCCGAGGGGCTCGAAGAGAACGACATGTGGGGCCGGCCGCTGCCCTGGAGCACCGTGCGTATCTGGGCGCTCGTCTCGGGAGGCGCCGATGAGCCGGGTGTTCTGTGGTGCGGGACGCTCCCCGGCGGTCTCTTCCGCTCGAAGGACGATGGCCAGAGCTGGCAGTTCGTGCGCGCACTCTGGGATCATCCTCTGCGCAAGATGTGGGCCGGCGGCGGCGCTGATCTTCCGGGTATTCACTCGATCCTGGTCGATCCGCGCAATTCAAAGCAAGTCTCGATCGCCGTTTCGACCGGCGGCATCTGGCACACCGGGGATGCGGGCGAAACGTGGACGCAGCGCGGACATGGCATGCGCGCCGAATACATGCCGCCCGAGCAGGTGAGCGAACCCAATGCGCAGGATGTTCACTGCCTCGCGCAGTGCCGGGCGGCGCCGCACCGCATGTGGGTGCAGCATCACAACGGCGTTTTCGTTTCGTCGGATGAGGGGCACAACTTCACCGAGCTGACGGACGTGAAGCCCTCGGCGTTCGGCTTTGCCGTCGTCGTGCACCCGCGTGAGCCGGATACGGCGTGGTTCGTCCCCGAGATCAAGGACGAGAAGCGCATTCCCGTCGATGGCAAGCTCGTCGTGACGCGCACGCGCGATGGCGGCAAGACATTCCAGACGCTGACGAAGGGGCTGCCGCAGTCGCACGCTTATGACGTGGTCTATCGTCATGCGCTTGCGATCGACGAGAGCGGCGATCGCCTCGCCATGGGCTCGACGACGGGCGGTCTCTGGGTGAGCGAGGATCAAGGCGAGAGCTGGGCGTGCGTCTCGCACACGCTGCCGCCGGTCTACGCCGTGCAGTTTGGGTGATCACTAGTCCCCTCTCCCCGTCCTTACGGGGAGAGGGCCAGGGTGAGGGGCGGCGACACGTGCTGACGTCGGCGTTTGCCGCTGCCCCTCATCCCGACCTTCTCCCCGTAAGAACGGGGAGAAGGGGAAGGCCTCACCTCCCCACCATCAGCGATCGCGCGACGATCTCCTTCATGATCTCGGTCGTGCCGGCGAAGATGCGATGGACGCGCGCGTCGGCAAAGGCGCGCGCGATCGGATATTCCCACATGAAGCCCGCGCCGCCGTGGAGCTGCAGGCAGATGTCGAGCACGCGCCCCTCGACTTCCGTCAGCCACCACTTCTGCATGGCGGCCGTCGGCACATCGAGCTGACCGGCGATGTGGAGCTCAAGGCACTTGTCGACGAACACGCGCGCGACCTGCACCTCGGTCGCCACCTCAGCGAGCTTGAAGCGCGAGTTCTGGAAGTCGGCGATCGGCCTTCCGAAAGCCTTGCGGTCGCGCGTATAGGCGAGCGTCCATTCCAGCGCCGCCTCCATGATCGCGACGGCTGCGAGGCCGACGATCAGGCGCTCCTGCGGCAGCTCCTGCATGAGATGGGAGAAGCCCTTGCCTTCGGCCCCAAGGACATTCGAGGGCGGCACGCGCACGTTGTCGAAGAAGAGCTCGGACGTATCCTGCGCCTTGTTGCCGATCTTCTCGAGATTGCGCCCGCGCGCGAAGCCGGGCCGATCTGCCTCGACAATCACGAGCGAGATGCCTTTGGCGCCTTCCCCTGGATCCGTCTTGGCGGCGACGATGATGACGTCCGCGAGCTGGCCATTGGTGATGTAGGTCTTCTGGCCGTTGACGATGAGCTCATTGCCCTGGCGGACCGCGGTCGTGCGAATGCCCTGCAGGTCGCTGCCTGTGCCGGGCTCCGTCATGGCGATAGCCGTGACGATCTCGCCGCGCGCCATGCGCGGGAGCAGCGAGCGCTTCTGCTCCTCGCTGCCGTAGTGCAGGATGTAGGGCGCGACGATGTCGGAATGCAGCCGGAAGCCCGGGCCGGAATAAAGACCCTTGGACATTTCCTCGATCAGGATGGCGCTCATGAGGAAGTTGGCGCCCGCGCCGCCGTATTCCTCGGGAATGCCGGTGAGCAGCAGACCGGCTTCGCCCGCCTTGCGCCAGAGCTCGCGCGGGACGATGCCGTCTTTTTCCCATTTGTCGTGGTGGGGTGCGATCTCGCGCTCGATGAAATCCTTGACGGTGGCGCGGAACATCTCGTGCTCCTCGCCGAACACGGTGCGCGGAATGGCCATGCCGGTCGTCTCCACCCTGTTATTGGTCTCTTCCGCTCAAATCTAGCGGAGTTCATCCGCGTGCGTTAGCGTTTCGGGTGACAGTCCCATGGTGGCGGTGCGCGGCAGGAGGTGAGCCATGTCGAAGCACAGACGGGAGTGCCGCTCAGCGGCGTCTTGGCTGGTGTTGGCTTTGCTGATGTTGGCCGCCGCCAATGGGGGCCTGCTGCCAGCCTGGGGCCAGTCGTCGGATGTTCCCCAGGGCTCCTCGGGCGAGGAGCGCGCCCGCGCGCTCGATGCGCTTTTCAAAGGTCTCAAGGTCGCGCGCGGGGACGACGAGGCGGACGCGGTGGTCGCGCGCATCTGGGAGGTGTGGATGCGTTCCGGGCGCGTGGACGTCGACAGGCTCATGGAGGAAGGCATCGGCTATCTCTCCGTGCGCCAGCTCGGAGCGGCTCATGATCGCTTTTCCGAGGCTATCGAGGCTGCACCCGGCTTTGCCGAAGCCTGGAACAAGCGCGCGACGGTGCTCTTCCTCATGAGCGAGCACGAGCAGTCGCTGTCGGACATCGAAAAGGTCCTGGCCATCGAGCCGCGCCACTTCGGGGCGCTCGCCGGCCGCGGCATGATCCACGCCCAGGCGGGACGCTGGAAGGAGGCACTGGACGCCTACTATCAGGCTCTGGCCGTGAACCCCTTTCTGAAGGAGCGGGCGACGATCATTCCCGAGCTCGAACGCCGTGCGGGCGAAAAGCCGCTCTAGTCGGAAGCGGGACACTCGTGCCACCTTGCGCGACCCCGTCGCCTTAGTGCATGAATGGCCAGCAAAATCTTCCAGACAGGGCGGAGACGAAATGAAACTGGTCAGCTACGAGCAGGGCGGCAAAAAGGGCTGGGGCGTGGTCGTGGAGCCGGATGCGGCCGGCGGCGGCATCATTCCGGCGGACGCCGCGCTCATCCAGAAGTACCCGACCATCCGAGCGGTCCTGGCCGCCGATGCGCTGGCCGAGGTGGCGTCGTGGGCAAAGGGCAAGACGCCGTCGCTCAAGCTCGATGCGATCCGCTATCTGCCGCCGCTGCACGATGCCGGCAAGATCATCTGCATTGGCGTGAACTACCCGAAGCGCCATCCGGTCGACGGCGATGTGCCGCCGCCCAAGGACGTCTCGCTCTTCATCAAGACGCACGACGCGCTCACCGGCCACAACGAGCCGCTCGAGTATCCCAAGGGCGAGCCAGCCAAGACCTTCGACTACGAGGGTGAGCTGGTGCTCGTGATCGGCAAGGCGGGTCGCCACATTCCCAAGGAAAAGGCGTTCGACCACATCGTCGGTTACACGATCATGAACGACGGCTCGGTGCGCGGCTGGCAGAAGCACTCGGTCGGCGCGGGCAAGAACTTCAATGCCTCGGGCGGCTGCGGACCGTGGTTCACGACGGCCGACGAGATCGCCGATGTGGGTGCGATGCAGCTCACGACCAAGCTCAACGGCGAGCAGGTGCAGTCGACCACCGTTTCCAAGATGGTGTTCGATATTCCGACGCTCATCGCGTACGTGTCGGGCTTCGCGCAGCTACAGCCGGGTGACATGGTCTCGACCGGGTCGCCGGACGGTGCCGGCGGCAGCCGCATTCCGCAGCGTTTTCTCGTGCCCGGCGACGAGCTCGAGATCTCCTGGAGCGGGCTCGGCACGCTGAAGAACAAGGTGGTTGCGTAGGTACGAGGGCCGGGGCCGGCCCCCTCTTTTGAGGGGGCGCCCGGCCAGATGCCCGGCAGCTATCGAGCCACGGCTTCAACGGCTAGAGCGGGCGCACGTG
The DNA here is from genome assembly GCF_900117415.1 of Hyphomicrobium sp. CS1BSMeth3. Taxonomy (GTDB): domain Bacteria; phylum Pseudomonadota; class Alphaproteobacteria; order Rhizobiales; family Hyphomicrobiaceae. The sequence goes on along the minus strand of NZ_FPEI01000005.1, from coordinate 456,841 downwards.
GCTCGCGACAACCTTTAGCCGGACGGTTTGGCTGAGGAGGCTCGCGAGCAGCACCAGCCGCTCGCGTTCGTCCATCTCGATGATCGTTGCAATGAGGCCGTCGAAGGCCCCGCCGTTGAGGCGAACCTGCTGCCCGACCTCGTAAGGCCTGAGCGGCTTCGCAATGACGCCGTCGACCTCGCGATCCCTCAGGGCTTGAATGAACTTTTTGTCGATGAAGGCCGGTCGGTCGCCGACGCGGATCATCGCGCGCACGCCATAGGTGGAGAGAATGGGGCGCCACATCATGAGATCGGGCATCACTTCCGCGAAGATGTAGCCCGGGAAGAGCGGACGCGTGACATCCTGCGTGCGCCGCGCGTGTCGGACGCGCTTCAGCTCCATGGGACAGTAGACGGCGAACTTCTGCCTGTTGAGGTGCTCGACGGCTATGTGCTCACGATGGGGATGCGTGTTGATCGCGATCCACCGCGTCGGGACGCCTTCGGATGAGTGAGCATCGAGGGCGGGGCCAAAACCATCGTTCATGGAGCGCTCTTAAATACGCCAACAAAAAAATCTGGACCGCCGCCACGGCCGACCATTGCTAACCCGGCCTATTCGAAGGCGCAAGCGCCACAGAGCGGCAGCATAAGTTGCTTACATGTCAAATGGGTGGCGCAAGCAGACAGGGCCCGTCCGGGAATGTGCTCATTCTGTCACATAAGCCGGATTGAATCGGCGTGCCGATCAGCAAGGCCCTTGTCCTAGCGGCCACCGCCGCGGGAATGTGCTCCAAATATGGTCGCAATGTGGCTCGCTCCGCATTCAAGATGCTGCTCGTTGTGCGCTTCTGAGTGTGTTAGCGTTCAGCCGTTGCGAACATTGGGCATTCCAAGGGCACTGGATTGTGGGGACGTGTGCCTGCGTTGGGAGTGGGGCAATGCCGATTAGTTTATTTCTCAGGGGAATTGGGGTTTTGCTCGCGCCAATTGCTATGGCGCTTGCGCTTTCCGGCTGCGGCGCCGACCTGAACGAGGCGACCATGGCCTCGGGGGCGACCGTGCCGACGGTGGCGACGGCAAGCCTGGGTGCACCACCTCCGCAGAGCGCGCCGAGCGGCGCGGAGCAGAGGAAGTCGGCGAAGCTGCTGCGGGAAGTGCGGGAGCTCGAGGTCAAGGGCACTGCGGCCGGTGGTGACGGCTACCGCATCGGCCCGCAGGATGTCCTCGAAGTATCTGTCTATCAAGCTCCTGATCTCACCAAGAGCGTGCAGGTTGCCGAGAGCGGAACGATCAACCTGCCGCTGGTCGGCGATGTGCGTGCAGGCGGCGTGACGGCGCGCGAGCTCGAGCAGGATTTGAAGAAGAGGTATGGGGTCCGATACCTCCAGAATCCGCAAGTGACCGTTTTCGTGCGCGAATACAACAGCCAGCGCGTGACGGTGGAAGGCGCGGTGAATTCGCCCGGTGTGTACCCCTACCGAGGCAAGATGTCGTTGGTGCAGCTCATCGCCACGTCGGGCGGCCTGAAGGAAGTGGCCGATGGCAGCGAGGTGATGGTCTTCCGCACCGCGACGGGCGCGCGCGAAGCCGCGCGCTTCGACGTGGACGAGATCAAAGCCGGCCGGGCGCCCGATCCTCCCGTCATGCAGGGCGACGTCGTGATCGTCGGCACGTCCGCGGCGAAGAAGCTTTATAATGACATCATGAAGGCCTTGCCGATGGTCGGCATGTTCGCGACCTTGTTGTAGAAGTGCGAAGTTAGTGCCAGGTGTGTTAGATGTCGCACGGCCGAGCGGTGGCGCCCGGAGTCCCTGAAGGCAATGGCGGCCGGCTCGTTGCGCAAAGCGACGCGACCTTGGCGCGCGGCTATTATGGCGGTCCCCCGCACGATGACGAGCCGCGCGATGACGAGTTCCGGCGCCTGCTGCTCGAGTCCCTCCGCATCGCCCTCAAGCGCAAGTGGCTCATCCTGACCATTGCGTTTGTGGCGGTCGCGATCGGCGGCCTGCGCACCCTGATGATCACGCCGCTCTACAGCGCCGCCGTTCGCGTTCAGGTCGAGCCGCAAAGCCTCAAGATCGTCGAGCGCGGACAGGTCGAGCAGCCGGAAACAGGCGACGCATTCCTGCGGACTCAGATCGAGCTCTTGCGCAGCAATGCCATCGCGCAGCGCGTTTCGAAGCTGGCCGGACTTGCCGATGACCCGGATTTCTTCAAGCCCCGGGAATTTTCGATCCTGGAGGCTGCCCGCTCGTTCCTCGGTGGGGCGGCCGCGCAGGAGGAAGTCACGCCCAGCAAGGCGGCTCTCGAAGAGGCGGCGGCTGGGATCGTTGCGTCCAATCAGTCGGTCCGGCCCCTTCCTGGCTCCCGCCTCGTCGACATCTCTTACTCGGATCCATCGCCCGCCCGCGCGGCCCGCGTCGCCAATGCCTATGCCGATGCTTTCATTGCATCCAATCTCGACAGGCGCTTGCAGGCCAACGTGTATGCCAAGGCCTTTCTCGAGGATCAGCTCGTCCAACTGAAGGTGCGCCACGAGGAAGCGGAGAAGGCGGTCGTCGCCTTCGCCGAGAAGGAAGAGTTCGTCGTCACGAGCGAGAAGTCTTCGATTGCCGAAGCCAATCTTTCGGCTGCCAATGCCGCACTTGGCGGATTGATTGCGGAGCGGATCAAGACCGAGCAGCTCTGGCGCCAGGTCGAGAAGATCGACGAGATCAATCTGCCGCAGTTCCTTCTCAACCCCGTTGTCCAAGGGCTGAGATCCGCGCGCAATGTTCTCGACGGTGAGTACAAGGAGAAGCTCCAGACGTTCAAGCCGGGATATCCGGCCATGGTGCAGATCAGCAACCGGATGAAGGAGATCGACCGGCAGATCGCGGCCGAGGTGAAGGCCATCAAGGATTCGCACAAGGCGGCCTTCGAGCAGGCGCGCCGGCAGGAAGACGAGATGCGCGCCCGCATCGAGACGCTGCGCGTCGAGACGCTGGATCTGCAGCGGCGCGGCATCCAGTACGACAACCTGCGCCGGGAGGCCGCGACCCTCAGGACGCTCTACGAAGGGCTGCTGCAACGCCACAAGGAGGTGGATGTCGCGGGCGGGATCGGCGCCAACAACATCTTCATCGTCGACCGGGCGGAAGCACCGGGGGCTCCGTACGCACCGAACCTCGTGCGAGCGCTTCTGATGGCCCTCGTGATCGGGCTGGGCGGTGGATGTGGTGCCGCCTATCTCCTCGAGCGCCTCGATGATGCCGTGCGTCTGCCGGAAGAGCTCGAGCGCGTGACGGCTTTGCCGACGCTCGGTGTCATTCCTGACGTCGGAGAGCCGGGCGAAGCCGAACGAGCTCTCATCGATCCGCGCTCAGGTCTTGCCGAAGCCTACAGATCGCTCTGCACGGCGCTTCAGTTCGCAACGGAGCAGGGATTGCCGAAGTCCCTTCTGGTGACGAGCGCCATGCCCGGAGAAGGCAAATCGGTCACGTCGCTGGCGGTCGCGCGCCACTTCGCGAACATGGGACTGAGAGTCCTCCTCGTCGACGCCGACCTACGCAACCCCTCGATGCACCACAAGCTCGGCCTCGAACACACCGTGGGGCTCAGCAGCTACCTGTCGGGCGAGCTGTCACCCCCGGAGGCGTTCCAGGGCACGGACATTCCAAACCTGACCTTCATGTCGTCAGGACCGCTTCCGACCAACGCGGCCGATCTCCTTGCGGGGCCGCGGCTGCTGTCGTTGCTGTCGGTCGGCATGGAAACCTTCGATCTGATCGTGCTGGATAGCCCGCCGATCATGGGACTTGCCGATGCGCCGCTGCTGTCCAACGCCGCCGCCACGACGCTTCTCGTTGTCAGCTCCGGCAAAGCGCGCTCGGGCCAGGTCCGCGGCGCGCTCAAGCGCTTGCGGTTTGCGCGCGGCCCGGTGATTGGCACCGCACTCACGCGCTTCGATGCGCGCAACGCGGGCTATGGATATGGGTATGCCTACGGTTACGGCTACGGTGTCGATCCATATGTCTATGGCGGTCCGAAGGATGGCGAGCAGGGGCGGGAGCAGGCCCGTCTGACGCAGTCTTGATAGCAGTGTGATGCGTGAGGAAACGGCGCTCGAGCTTGCGGTTGGTCTTCTGCAGCTACCCTCGCGCGCGCGCGCGCTCAGAGATGCGCCCTTGCCCCGGGACGTGGATGCGCTGCTCGACATCGTCGCCGATGAAAGACACGCGCGCGCGGATGCGGCTCGCGTGACGGGGCTTTCGGAGCACACGGTGGGCGAGGCCGCGAGCTTCTACATCGAGCAGATCCTGCTGCATCCCGATGCCGACTGCTATCGGGCGCTGGGGGCCAGCTCGGATGCGTCCTTCGAGCAGCTCCGGCGCAACATGGCCTTGCTGCTGCGATGGCTCCACCCCGATCTCGAGTCCAACAGCGCCCGCACGATCTACGTAGGTCGCGTCACAGAAGCCTGGAACAACATCAAGACTGCGGAACGTCGTCTCGCGTACGACAGGGCGCTCAAGACCGCTGCGGCCAGCAAGTCCGCGCACCGTGCGCCAGCCGGGGGATCGAGCCGGGCGGGTGACAAGCGGAAAGGTCATGTGCCGAGCGGTGCGCCGCGGCCCCTTGGCAGACGGCCGGCCGACACGTGGAGCGGCAGGAGCTCCGCCAGGCGGCGCGGCCGTTGGTGGCGCATTCTCGCGCGATTGCTCGGGCAGCGTCGTCACTAAGGTCTGGATGCCGGAGTGCGCGATGCGTCAATCCTGTCCCGAGCGAGTTTCTCGTTCATCACACTAGCGCTGCACGGATACCATGGCTGAAACCGGAGACGTGCAGGAAAGCAGCGCCGAGATCGCGCCATCACGGCGTCGTGGGATGCGAGCGCTTCGTTTGCTGGTGTTCGTCGTCCTGGCTGCCGGCCTGCTCTGGGCGATCGTAACGCATAGCCTCGTCGCCGCTCTGGTCGAGATCGACCCGCGTCGGGCGCTGGCCATCCGAGCCGACGATCCATCCGCCCTGCTGGCGCAGATCGATCGCACAATGGATCAGGCGCGCCGGCAAAAGGTCTCACCAGCGTCGGATGCGCAGGCCCCATCCGGTCGCCAGCACGAGGACGATCTTGGCCGCCAGGCTCGGGCAATTCTCGCCCAGGAGCCGGAAAATGCACGCGCACTTGCCATGCTCGGTGATGTCGCGCGCCAGGCCGGCAAGGATGAGGAGGCGAAGACGCTCTTCGAGGCAAGCGCGCACCGTTCTCTGCGGAATCCGGCAGTGCTGGGCTGGCTGATCGACGATGCCCTGAAGCATCAGGACTGGTCGCTTGCTGTGCGGCACGTCGATACCATGATGCGCTACTACTGGGAGGCCGTAACACCTCTCACGCCGCTGCTTGCCAAGCTGCTTCAGAAACCCGAGGCCGCGCCAGCGGTCGTGAAAGCTGTTGCTGCGGCGCCGGAGTGGCGCCGCGAGTTCATTCCGAGACTGCCGGATGCCGTCACCGATGCGCGCGTGCCATTGGAACTTTTCCTCGCACTCAAGTCGACATCGCATCCCCCGACAGCGCGCGAGCTTCGCTGGTATCTGAATTTCCTGATCGAGCGGAAGTTCTACGATCTTGCCTACTCCACGTGGCTGCGCTTCCTCCCGCCTGAGCAGCTCGCGTCCGTTGGCCCGCTCTTCAATGGCAGCTTCGAGAGCCGACCGACGGGCCTGCCTTTCGACTGGAGTCCTGCCCGCGAAGGATGGGGGACGGCGGCGATCGAACGCCGGGCTGATCGGCCGGCCGAGCGCGCTCTTGTCATCCGCTTCGGACAGGGGCGCGCGGATCTCGACTACTTGAGGCAGCTCATGCGTCTGCAGCCCGGGCGCTATCGGGTCGAAGGTCTCACCATGGGCGAGATGCAGGCCTCAAGAGGCATGCGATGGCGCGTCCGCTGTGTCGGGGATCAGGCATCGGATATCGGAGAGAGCGCATTGATCGGCGGGCGCACACGGGCCTGGACGGCTTTCTCGTTCGATGTCGTTGTCCCGGAAACGGGATGTGCGGCTCAGGAGATCCGCCTTGTCCTCGATGCGCGCACACCTTCCGAGCAGCTCGTATCGGGAACCATCTCGTTCGACGAGATATCCGTGCGCCGCTTGGACTGAGGGACAATGCAACGGCAGACCGGAGAGCGCGGACTCCAGCCTGCCGCTATGATCGAGATGCCGAGTGCCAAGAGGAGAGAGGTCTCCTGGCATCGCCGGCGTCTCGATTCCACTTTGCTACGCCTTCGGCACTGGCACGGCGACGAACCGCGTGCCATCCGCCGATTTTACTTTCATCAGCACAGCGGTCCGGCCTTCTGACTTGGCCGCGTCGATGCTGCTCCTCACGTCGGTGGGCGTGGCGACGGGCTTGCCGCCAACCTCGAGTATGACGTCGCCATCGCGCATTCCCTTGCGTGCAGCGGTGCCGTTCGGATCGATGTCGACGACGGCCACGCCTTCATCGCCCGCACCCTTGACGGCCGTAGCGGGAGCGAGCCGCAATCCGAGGCCCGCGAGCGCTTGCTTGCCGGCTTCTGCCTGGCCGGCTGCCGCCGCTTTTTGCGAAGGTATTGCGCCGAGCTCGAGATCCGCAGATTGCTCTTTGCCAGCGCGCATATAGCTGATGCTGACCTTCGAGCCGGGCTTCAGGCCGCCAATCTTGCGGGCGAGATCGCGGGCGTCGCTGATTGCCGCACCGTTGACCGCCGTGATGACGTCACCGGACTTCAATCCTGCTTTGGCTGCCGGCGTGCCGGGCTCGGCATTGTCGATCAGGGCGCCCTTGGCCTGCTTGAGATTGATGCTGTCGGCGATGTCTCTCGTGACGGACTGCGTGCTCACGCCAAGATAGCCGCGCTCAACGCTGCCGTGCTCCTTCAACTGAGCGACAACGCTCTGCACCGTCTCGGATGGAATGGCAAAGCCGATGCCGACGCTGCCGCCCGACGGGGAGTAGATGGCCGTGTTCACGCCGACGACCTCACCCTGCAGGTTGAAGGTCGGTCCGCCGGAGTTCCCGCGGTTGACCGCGGCATCGACTTGCAGGAAGTCGTCGTACGGGCCGGCGCCGATATCGCGGCCGCGCGCGGAGATGATGCCCGACGTCACGGTGCCGCCGAGGCCGAACGGATTGCCGATGGCGACCACTGTTTCGCCAACGCGCGGCGCCGTGTGCGCCAGATTCACGTAGGGATATGTGCCCTTATCGTCGACCTTGATGAGCGCGAGATCGGTCTTCGTATCCGTGCCGATGACTTTCGCATCGAGCGTACGCCCATCGTCGAGCGTGACCTGCACGTTGGATGCGTGATCGACGACGTGATTGTTGGTCACGATGTAGCCGTCCGGGCTGATGAAGAAGCCGGAGCCTTGCGCCTGCGTGGGCTGCCGCTGATTGAAGCCGGGAGGCATCTGTCGTCCGAACTGATCACCGAACTGCTTGAAAAATCTCTCCAGCGGGCTTCCCTTCGGGACATCCGGCATTGCGAACGGCATCTCATCGCTGGTATCGGCTGCGGTCTGGATGTTGACCTTCACGGCGACGACGGCCGGCTTCACCTTCTCGACGAGGTCGGCAATGTTCATCTGGCCGCTCTGGGCGGCGCCGGTCACCGGAGGCGGAGCTGCGAGAGCAGGATCACGCGCAAGAAGCAGCGTGCCTCCGGCAATGCCGGCAGCAACGAGCGCTACCGCACTTGCAGATCCAAAAAGGCGGGCGCGCCGCCGCGTCAGAGGCGAGCTCGATATAGAATTTCCGCTATGGGATTGGGCATCCGGAGGCGGCGCTGCATTGGTATCGTCGGTCATGTTTCATCTCCGTGGCATCTCAAGCCGCTTTGCAGGCTTGTCAGCCGGAGGATGACCGTTCGGCCATTGCCTCGTCCTTACGTGAAGGTTGAAAATTGCCAATGTGCCCGCTGCCTCCTTTCTGCTGAGGCTAGGCGGGGAAAGTCAGGCTGATCCGCAATCCTGGACGTGCGTCACTGGCCTCGATCGTTGCGCCGTGCAGTCGCGCGACCGCAGCCACCAGACTGAGGCCAAGCCCGGTACCCGGCGTCGTTCTGCTGGCTTCGAGCCTGTAGAAGCGACGAAAGATCCTCTCTCGCTCGTCGTCCGCGACACCCGGCCCGTTGTCTGACACGGCGGCAACGACGCCCGCAGCATCGCGCGCCAGCGTGAGCGTGATCTGCGTGCCGGCCGGCGTGTGAAGCAAGGCATTCTCGATAAGATTAGCGAACGCCTGGGTGAGGAGATCGCGATCGCCCGGGATTTCTACGCCGGGCTCGATGTCGAGGGCGATGCGCTGAGAGCGTTCCTCGGCACTCGGCTCGTAGGCTTCCGCAACGGACCTCATCACCTCCGAGAGATCTGTCGATCGGAACGCCGAATGACGCGCACCTGCCTCGATCTGCGCGATGCGCAGCAAGGCCGTGAACGTGGCCAGAAGGCCATCCGCCTCGGTGATGGCGCGATCTATGGCCTCGCCGTAGGCCTGCGGCGTTCTGGCCTCGGCGCGCGCACGCTCGAGACCCTGACGCAAGCGACCGAGCGGCGTTCTGAGATCATGGGCAATGTCGTCCGTTACCTGTTCGAGGTTGTCCATCAAGCCTTGAATGCGATCGAGCATGTCGTTCAGCGTTTGCGACAGCCGATCGAAATCGTCGTTCGCACCCGTCAGGGGAATCCGGTTCTTCAGATTGCCGTCCATGATCGCGTGCGCCGACTTGGACACCACCGCCAGGCGCTGCGCGACAATGCGCTGGGCGACCAGCGCCGTGAGCGTCGCCAGGCCCATGCCACCGAGCAGCGACCACAGGAGAAGCTCGAGCAGCTCCTTTTCGACATCGGCAATCCAGCGAACGTCCTGCCCAACAGAGAGAAGCAGGTTTCTGTCGACCGCGATCGTCAGGACCAGCAGCCGACCCGCGCCTATGTTCGCCCCGGCGGGGGCCGGCAGTTCCTGCTCGGACCATCCCGGCTCCGCCGCGTTCAGCCACGTGTCGCCGGCGATGTGCATTCCGCCACTGGTGACAACGCGGTAGGCATATCGCCGTATGAGACCCTGCTCCGTCCGCCGGCCGATCTCCGATATCAGCCAATTCGGCTGCCCCGCCGCTGGGAGAACCAGAAGCGTCGCCATCTCCTCTTCGATGCTGCGCCGTACGCGTGAGATCAGCGCATCGTCGATCCACGCGTAGACAAGCCCTCCGAGAAGCACCATCGACGCGATGACCAGGAGCGCCGACAGGGCGGCGACCCGGGCGCCGACGCCGCGCGCGAGTTCAATGAGCCGCACGGAGCCGATATCCCGCGCCGCGCACCGTCTCGATCAGCTCGACATCGAACTCTTTGTCGATCTTCGACCGCAGCCGGCTGATATGGGTCTCGACGATGTTGGTTTTCGGATCGAAATGGAAATCCCAGACCCCCTCGAGCAGCATGGTTCGCGTCACGATCTTGCCCGCGTGACGCATAAGGAACTCGAGAAGGCGGAATTCGCGTGGTTGAAGCTCGATCTCCCGACCTCCCCGCTGGACCTTGCGCGAAATGAGATCCATCTCGAGGTCGCCAACGTGCAGCACCGTCTCGACAGCGGCCATCGGAGGACGCCGGCTCAGGGCATTCACGCGCGCAGTCAATTCTGCGAAGGCGAACGGCTTGACGAGATAGTCATCGGCGCCCGCCTCGAGCCCCTCTACCCTGTCGCCGACGCCGGACATCGTGGTGAGAAACAGTACGGGCGTCTTGATGCCGCTGGCCCGGATGGTCTTGACGATGCTGAGCCCGTCGATGCCCGGCAATCGCCGATCGGCAATGATGATGTCGAACGGCTCGCCGGCAGCCAGGAAAAGTCCATCGCGCCCGGTCGCGGCGAGATCCACGACATGACCGGCCTCTTCGAGGCCGTTCTTGATGAACTCGCCGGTCTCGCGGTCGTCCTCGATGACGAGGATCTTCATGGCAGGTTGCTCCTCTCGCCGCATCTGCGCCGATCGAATGCAAACGTGCCATCAATCATCATCTCGGCTCGAGGCAAGTTCAACATCATAATGCCGGCTGTTTTGCTTCTCGATGGGGCTCGAGCCCGCGGCTGTACGAAATTCCGGGAGAGGCGATACGGAGGCGCGAGATGGGCTTGGCTGCTACTTGTGTTCGGCCGCGCCCGTATCCGGTGGGCCTGGAGCGGGGACTGCGGTGCTTCCCTCAGTATCGGCTGGGCGGGTTGTGGGAAGCTCTACGTGGTCTGTCGTGCTGATGATCGATCCGGTTTCATCGACGACAACATCGCGCTTCTTGCCCGCGGCGTCGACGACGATCACCCAGCGTGGTTTCGAGCTGCTTTCGTCGAGCCGAACGCTGATGGCCTTTCCGCCGGCGCCAAGCTCGGCGGCCTTGATAGCGCTGTTGAGCCGGGCCTTCAGCTCGGCAAGGCGGGACTGGAGGACTTGCTGGTTGTCGACATTGGGTTGCCGCTGAAAAATCACGGCGGCCGCGCTGCTGAGGACCATCGTCGCGAGCATGATGCCGAGTATGATCTTTCTGCCTCGCATATCGGGGCCCTTCGCCGATCGCGCGCCTCGGTCTCGGCGCGGCTCATCACGCGAACGACTGTGCCGCCACGGGCGTTACCAGCACTCGTCCAAATCTATACCAATTAGTAATGTGCGGATCGGCGCATGGCCGCGCGAGGCGTGCTCGGGAGGCGCGCCCGCGCAGACATGGTTAGCGCTCTGGTGAGGCTCGGATCGCCGGATTACGAAACGGTATAGGTCCGGCAATTGCCGACCAAGGCAGCCAAGAACACTCTCCGACACTCGAATACGCCGGTGACCGGCACTATATCGTCACTGTATCGAGCTTCGGGAGCGTTGGCCGTGCTACCTCCAGTCACCCAGGCGCTGATCTTCGTGAACGTCGGCATTTTTCTGATGCAGTCGGCGGCGCTCGGCTTTCCCTGGGCGACTTTCGCGCTCTGGCCGCTCGGATCGATGTTCGAGCCGTGGCAGCTACTCACCTATGGCTTTCTTCATGCCAGCGTGACCCACATCCTCTTCAATATGTTTGGCGTCTACATGTTCGGCGCGGACCTCGAGCGTGTTTGGGGAGGTCGGCGCTTCGCGTTCTACTATGCGTTCTGCGTTCTCAGCGCCGGCCTCGTTCAGCTCGGACTGACGACCTGGACGGGGAGCATCTACCCAACCATCGGCGCTTCCGGCGGAGTCTTCGGGCTGCTCCTCGCGTTCGCAATGTACTTTCCCAATCGGATCATCATGCCGCTGTTTCCGCCGATCCCGATGCCGGCGCCCATGTTCGCGGTGCTCTATGGCGGTCTCGAGCTGTTTCTGGGCGTCACCGGAACACAGTCCGGGGTCGCGCATTTTGCGCACCTTGGCGGCATGCTCGGCGGCTTCCTCGTTATTCAGTGGTGGCGGAGAGGGCGACTGCGCTTTCGTTGAGATCGGCATTGTAGAGAGGCCCACCCATGACGCCCGAAAGCTCTGCAATTCTCTCGTCCGACACTGCTGAGGGGACCACGCGCCGCGATTTCCTCATTGTCTCCGCCAGTGTGTTCGCTGCCATAGGCGGAGCCGCCGCCATGTGGCCGCTCCTCGACAGCATGAACCCTGCGGCCGATACGGTCGCCCTTTCGACAACCGAGGTCGACCTCGCCCCCATCGCACTGGGGCAGCGCATCACGGTGATCTGGCGCGGCAAACCGGTGTTCGTCGTCCACCGCACACCCGAGCAGATCGAGACCGCCGAAAAAGACAACAACGCGTCGCTGCCTGATCCCGCCACCGACCAGTCTCGCGTCGAGCGGCCGGCGTGGCTGATCATCATCGGCATTTGCACCCACCTCGGCTGCATTCCTCAGGGACAGTCACCGACCGGAGCCCGCGGCGACTACGGCGGCTGGTTCTGCTCCTGCCACGGCTCGCAATACGATATCTCGGGCCGCATCCGGCGCGGTCCAGCGCCGCGCAATCTCGAGGTCCCGCCCTACAAGTTCCAGACCGACACGCGCGTTCTCATTGGATGAGAACCCAAGCCCGATCAGCTCGGGCGGTGAATGGGCATCAACTTGGCATCGTCGAGATGCGCGCCAGGGACCTGCTGGTTTCACACTGCCGCTCTTGAAGTTCGGGGGTACCTGCAGCGTCTCTTGCGACAGCGAAGTATCTGTCATGCAAGCCCTGCAAATTCGCGCGATGGCCAACCGAGACGACAATGGCCGCGGGCAGCGCGCTTGAAAGCAACGCATATAGCTGCTGCTCGGTGCTCTCATCGACCGCGGAGGTGGCCTCATCCAGGAAAAGCACATCAGGTGAGGCAAGCATGGCGCGCACCAGCGATAGCCGCTGCGCCTCGCCGATCGAGAGGATGCGGTGCCAGGGAGCGATCTCGTGGAGGCGCTCGATCAGATGGCCGAGCCCGGCGCTTTGCAGATAGCGCTTCGTTGCCTCGGGGCAGATCGGCGCTGAGCGCGGATAGGCCAAAGCTGCATTGAGCGTGCCCCAGGGAATGTAGGGCTGCTGCGGCATCAGCATGATGCGACAACCCGGAGCCATCTCGAAAGTGCCGCTCGCGTGCGGCCAGGATCCGGCAAGCGCCCGGAGAAGGGTTGTCTTGCCGATGCCGGATGGCCCAGTCAGCAGAAGATGGTCTCCGGGGCGAGCTTCGAGCGAGGGTACGCTCAGCAGCGGCTTGCCACACACCTGGTTCACGACGAGGTCCGTGATGCGGATCCCGCTCTTCATGGTCGCGCGCCTCGTCACACCCGTGTCAGAGGCCTTGGCCACGAGAGCCAGCGAGCGATCGAAACCAGCAAGTCGGCTGACGACGGCGCTGTAGTCGGCGATCGTCGTATAGAGGCCCACGAAGATCGAGAGATTGTCCTGGACGCTTCCGAGCGCTCCCGAGGTTTGCGTGAGTACGCCAAGGCCGAGATTTCCCGCGAAGTATGCCGGCGACAGCAGCAGGAAGGGCGCGACCACGGAGAACTGCTGATACCCGGCGGTGAACCAGGTCAGCATCTTGCGCCGCTTCAGAAGGGCCATCGTGTTCTCGTAGACGAGCGAGTAGCGGGATCGCAGCTCATTGCGCTCTACGGTTTCTCCTCCGAGCATCGCGACCGGCTCGGCATTTTCGCGCAGGCGCACCAGCCCGAAGCGGAAATCGGCCTCGCGGCGCTGTCTCACCGCGTCGAGCGTGGCGAGCGGTCGGCCAATCCAGTGCGCCAGCGCCGTGCCGGCAATCGCGTACGCAAGCGCGAGCCAGACCAGATATCCGGGTATGCTCGAGAGCTCAAAATTGAAGATGCGCAGCGGAAATCCCGCCGAGAGACCCCAGAGCACTCCTGCGAAGGCGACCAGCGAAAGCGCCGACGAGAAGAGCTGCACGCCGATCGCCAGCGTACCTGAAGCAAACTGCTGCACGTCCTCGGCGATACGCTGATCAGGGTTGTCGGCCTCGTCGCCGCGCAGTCGCAATCGATAGTGGATGGGACCGTTCGTCCAGCGCTCGAGAAGCCGGTTCGTCATCCATGTTCGCCAGCGCAGAACCAGGAGCTGGGTTATGTAGAGCTCGTAAGCTGCGAGGATGACGAAGATCGTGGCAAGGATGCTGAAAATTCCGAGCTCGGTCGTGAAGGCCGGCAAGCTCTTTACCTGCAATGCATTGAAGAACCGGCCGTTCCACTGATTGACGAGCACGCTGACGCCGACTTGCGCAACATTGAGTGCAAGAACCAGCCCCAGGAGGGCGCCCGCGATCCACCTCTCTTGAACCCGGGAGAGATCGAGACGGCCGATCCGCAGGCCGCTCGCGTCGCGCGTTACGAAGTAGGGGATGGCGAGCTTCCAGGCATCGCGCAGCGAAGCGCGGATGGAGACCTTCGGCGTCGGACAAGGATCCGATGCTCGGTTGCTTCCGAGTGCATCAAGGCGACGTGGCGCGCTCTCATGCGAGGTCATCGTATGGCCCGTTCATCATCACGGTGCTCACCGCGCGGAAAGCTCGAGGCCGCGTCGCATGTGCGGTGCTTCATCGAGCGGCGCGATGCGCGCGACGAGCCTTCTCTTTCGAAGGACCGAGGCTCGGCCTCAGGCGCGGCTCGCTCTCACCTTGCCGCGGCAAAGGTGGCGTGAAGTTCGCCGCCAGATCACAAATCGGTAATGTTTTCCGGCGGCCGCTTTCCGTTCCGAGGACGAGTTCTTGAATTCGCGGAGGTGAACCCCACGTCTATCGGGCACAGCCCAACGCGTGTGAAATTTTGGGCGCTGGACCCGGGACTTAGAAGCCTCTCGGGGAGGCTGGATTGAGCGACAAGACGCTGGCTGCCGGCAAGCCCGGTGGGTGCAGGCGATGCGCCGACAGCAAAGCTCTTCTCGTTGCCGGACCGTCGGCTCAGGCCCGACAACACAGTCTTTGCACATGAGCCATGGAGGTCCGCACGATGGACGCATCGATGAACAGCCTGAAGGAACGGCTCGAAGAGCTTGGAACGGAAATTGACGCGCAGATCGAGGAGTTCAACAAGCAGAGCGCGCTGCACGGGCCCGCGCGCAAGGCTGCGGCCGACTGGAAGCTGCAGCACCTCGAACTTCTCAATAAAGCCAAATCCGGCGGGCGCTCGACGAGCGAGATAGGGCGGGATGTCGATGCTCTGAAGCTCTCGTTCGAGAGATGGGTGGCCAGGATCGATGAGGGGCACCGCACCTAGCGGGGCGCCGATCGTTGAAGGGGCACGCCTCCGCTTCTGCACAAGGAGCGGAGAGCGCAGTTATCAAGGTTTCCCTACCTGCTTCAGCGGTCCGCCTGAGTAACCACGATACGCCCGCCGATCGCTGAACGTTCCGACGGGTAAGAGCTTCTTGCGCAAAGGAGCCCGCGTTCTATAGATGAGATGACTGCGAACTGAGAGTAGCCACGCGCAATACCAGGATCGTCTGGTGCCGCCCGAAATCAGCGGACATGGAGCATCGCCGTGCACCGAGAGCGAAGCTTCTCGGCGGCCATTCTTCCAATTGCCAATGTCGGGAAGTGAGCTCAGTGCTTGGGTTCGCAGCGGGCCGGCCTGGTTGATCGGCATTGCCTACTTGGCGGCCTATGTCGCCTTCGATTGGGCGAGCTATGTACAGCCCTTCGATCCGTTCGGCATTACGCCCTGGAATCCTCAGACCGGTTTGAGCTTTGCGCTGATCCTGCTGTTCGGCCGCCGCTACATTCCGCTTCTGTTCGTTGCGCCCTTTCTGGCAGATCTGGTGGTCCGGCATTTGCCCGCACCGTTGCCTGTTGGGCTTCTGCTCTGGCTGGTCGTCGGCGCGGGGTATTCGGCTGCCACGCTCATACTTTCGAGCAGCAAGTATGGCTTTCAGGCTCGGTTGCCGCGCCTCTACGATATCTGGCTGCTCTTGCTCGTGGCCGCGGTCAGCACGGTCATCGTGGCTTGCCTGTATGCAGGCATTCTTGCCTCAGCCAATCTCATGGGGTGGGCGGATTTCTTTGTGGCAGCGCTCCGTCTCTGGATTGGCGAGCTGATTGGCATCGCCGTTGTGACGCCATTCGTCCTGCTCTCGGCTGCGGGCAGATATCTCAAGACCACATGGGAGACGCTGGCTCAGTTTTCTGCCATGTGCGCGTCTCTCTGGGCCGTCTTTTATGGGCCGGCGACGCCGCAGCTCTATCGTTTCTATCTTCTGTTTTTACCTATCATCTGGATTGCTCTTCGGTCGGGACTGCCGGGCGCTTGCACGGGGCTCGTCGTCACTCAGCTCGCGCTCATGTTCGTGATCGAGTTCCTGCTTCCGGGCAGCGTCGACACGACCACCTATCAGGAGATGATGCTTGTTCTCACGCTGACCGGTCTTGCTGCTGGCGGCGTCGTGATGGAGCGTGAGCAGGCGGAGTATCGCCTTCGCCTGCAACAGGAGGCTCATGCCCGGCTTACACGCCTCGGCAGCGTCAATGAGCTGTCGGCCGCGGTCGCTCATGAGATCAATCAGCCACTCTCGGCTGCGGCGACCTACACACGACTGCTGGCGGAGGAGCTCGGCGAGCGGGACTTCTCCATGAAGGATGCCCGGGAAAGCGCAGAAAAGGCGAACGCCCAAGTGCAGCGTGCAGCAGCCGTGGTCCGCCGTTTGCGCGACCTCATTCAGACCGGCCGCACCGAGCGGATCGAAGCCGAGGTGAGCGAGCTGCTCAATGCCGCACTCGAGGTCGTCAAGCCAGAGCTGCAGCGCGCGGGCGTATCGATCGTGAGCCAGGTGGAAGGAGATCTTCCAACCGTCACCGTGGACGTGCTTCAGGTCGAGCAGGTGCTCATCAATCTGCTCCGCAATGCCTATGAGTCCATAGAGGATGCCGGACACAGCTCGGGGATGATCACCGTGGGGGTACGCCGTTCTCCGGACGGCGACTTGGAGATCGTCGTCGGCGATACCGGACCGGGCTTCGATGCCGAGCAGATCGACAATCCATTTGCGCCGTTTCACACGACAAAGCGCGGTGGCCTCGGCATAGGCCTCAATCTCTGCCGCTCCATTGTCGAGGCGCATGGCGGCCAGATCTGGCTTGCAAATGGAGGCCAAGGAGCTGAAGTTCACTTCACGATCCGCAATCGCAGCCTGCCAGCGCCATGAAGAAAGTGCTTGTTGATATCATCGATGATGACGCGGGGGTCCTCGACGCTCTCAGCGTGTATCTCGGGGCAAAGAAGTTCATCACGCGCGTGCATCGTCACGCCGAGGATTTCCTGCGTGTGCGAGAGCGCGACGGGGCGGCGGACTGCATCGTGTCGGATGTACGCATGCCGCGATTGTCCGGGCTCGAGTTGCAGACTTTGTTGAACAAGTCCAAGTGGACTGAGCCGCTCATTCTCATCACGGGTTTCGCCACGATCGACGCGGCCGTGTCGGCCATCAAAGCCGGAGCCTTCGACTTCATCGAGAAACCTGTTTCCGAACGGCGCCTGATCGCGAGCATCAAGGCGGCTGTCGCTCAAACTCAGCAATTCGAGGCCGAGCGGCAGGAGTTCATGGATATGCGGAGCCGGCTGGACACGCTCTCGCCGCGCGAGCAGGAAGTGCTGCATCTTGCCGCCCGAGGGCTCACCAGCCGGGAGATGGCCTCGGAGCTCGGCATCAGTCCGCGAACGGTGGAGGTCCATCGGGCAGCGGTCATGCACAAGACCGGCGCGGCAAGTGTCGCCGATCTGGTCCGGCTCGTTCTCCTGATCGGAGAGAGCGCCAAGGGAACTCGCTGAGCGCCACCGCTCTCCCTCACCCCCCACCCTGGCTGTGTCCCGGCCGCCGGTGACCGCCCCCTGCTCGTGCCCTCCCCGCCGCCCTGGCCGCCAAAGGCCACGTCTTGCTATCTCGCCCATACGTAAATATACGTATTAGATACGTGAATATACGTATTCGCAATTGGCCGTGGGCGGTCGAAGGCAAAACCAGTGCGAGCCAAGCGCAGGCGAAACAGCAGAATTCTGGAGCTCCACAAGCAGGGTGTGAGCCGATCGGATATTGCAGCTCGACATCACGTCACCAACGGCCGGGTGGCCCAGATCGTTGCCGCGACCAGCACGGTCGACGCGCGACGGGCTGAACTCCAAGCGCAATACGGAAAGCGGCCGAACATTGCTCGACTGAGCGACGAGACCCCCTTGGACGTATTGATCCTTGCCGGTTCCGAGACCCATGGCTGGGCTATGCGCATTCTGGCATTGAGCAGCGGGCGCGAGGCGATCAGGACGCTTGGCGAGCTCCGGCACATGAACGACGGGGAATTGCGCGCACGGCGCGGCGTTGGGGCTGGTTTGTTTTCGGAGATGCGCGCCCTTTGCCCGTATGCGCGTCTCGAGAATGCGGAGCCGACACCTGAGAAGGTCCGCCGCGAACCTATCGCGCGCCCCTCGGCACTTCTTTCGCGCGGTCTCTGACGGCGTTTTCGTTCGCGCGAGCCGAGCAGATCATCACTTGCACCGCACTTGAAGTCTAAAATGTCGAGGGGCAGCGACTTGCTGCCCCTCGCTTTGCTGTCAAAGAATTCGTCGGCTCCAATCAGGCAGCGGCCTGCTCCTGCACGCCCGAGCCCCGGGCCAGATCGACGTCCTTCGTGTCCCTGAGGAACAGGAAGCCGACAATGACCGTCATCAGTGCGACGCCGATCGGATAGTAGAGGCCCGCATAGATGTTGCCCGTCCAGGCCACGACGGCAGTGGCCAGCAGCGGCAGCATTCCGCCGAACCAGCCATTGCCGATGTGATAAGGCAGCGACATCGACGTATAGCGGATCTTGGTCGGGAACAGCTCGACGAGGAACGCGGCGATGGGGCCATAGACCATCGTCACGTAGATCAGGAAGAGGAACAGGATCACCATCGCGGCGAGCCAATTGATCTTCGCCGGATCGGCCTTGGTCGGGAACTTCAGCTCCGCGAGCGCGGCGGTCCATGTCTTCGCGTCGAAGCCTGAGAGCTTCGTCGGCCCGAGCTGCAGTTCGTTCTTGGCGCCATCACGATGCACCGTCTCGAACGAGAGACCGGCCTTGGTCAGGAAGTCCTTCGCCCGGTCGCAGTCCGTGAACCTCGACCACGGACCGACGAAGATGTGGAAGTTGCACTCCCTCGTATCGGTCGTGAGCGTGACCTTGTTCGCTTGCTGGAAGGCGACGAGGTCGGGGTTCACGGCATTCGACAGCGCCTGGAACAGCGGAATGTAGGTGACCGCCGCGATGAGGCAGCCCGCAAGGATGATCTTGAGGCGGCCGATGCGATCACTGAGCCATCCAAAGAAGATGAAGAATGGCGTGCCGATGAGCAGCGCCAGACCGATCATGATGTAGGCGGTCACGAGCTCGACCTTCAGCGTGATCGTGAGGAAGAACAGGGCATAGAACTGACCTGTGTACCAGACGACGCCTTGGCCGGCAGTGGCGCCGAGCAGAGCCAGCAGCACGTACTTGTTGTTGGGATAGGTGAAGAAGGAGTCGGTGAGCGGCCGGCTCGAGCCTTTGCCTTCTTCCTTCATCTTCGCGAAGATCGGTGACTCGTTCAGCTTCAGCCGAATGTAGACCGAGTAGACGAGCAGGAAGAGCGACACCAGGAATGGAATGCGCCATCCCCATGCCGCGAAAGCCGCCGCGTCGAACAGGAAGAAGCGGCACCCGCCGATAACGAACAGCGCCAAGAAGAAGCCGAGCGTCGCCGTGGTCTGGATCCAGCTCGTGGCGAACCCACGCTGCCCCTGTCGTGCATGCTCGGCAACATACGTGGCTGCGCCGCCATACTCGCCGCCGAGTGCAAGACCCTGCAGGAGCCGCAGGATCACCAGCAGGACGGGCGCCGTCCAGCCGATGCCTGCGACCTCACCGATGATCGGAAGCGTATGCGTGCCGAACGTCGGCAGGAGCCCGACCGCGAACGTTGAAATGCCCATGACGAGGATCGTCACGAGAAAGGTGTACTTCCGTCCAACGATGTCTCCGACGCGACCGAAGATGATCGCGCCGAACGGACGCACGAGAAAGCCCGCGGCATACGTAGCGAAGGCGGACAGCAGGGCTGCCGTCTCGTTGCCCGGAGGAAAGAAGAGCGCGGCGAAGAATGGTGCGAGTGTTGCGTAGAGATAGAAGTCGTACCACTCGAAGACCGTACCGATTGAGGAAGCGAGAATGACGCGCCGCTCCTCTTGCGTCACGCCCATGCCTCTGTGGCTCATGGTTGTCGCCATGGTGTGTCCTCCCAAAGACCCGCTTTGCGAGGCGCCATGCGCCTCGCAGCGCAATGATCAAGGGTGACATACGTCGGCGCACTTCGCGCTCGGACGATGGTCTATCAGACCAAAGTCATCTAACGGCTTCTATGGCGAGACATCGCGGCTGCTGAATTTCAGCCAACAACTCGGTGGTCGTCACGGGCTCGAGTTTTGCTTCCCGCGAGGCGGTGCGTGAGATTGATTTAGGTCATCAGCGCGAGCGTTGCGTAGCGGCTCAGGAATGACAGCACGTCACATCAGTCCTCATGCCTCTCAGCGATCGAGGCATGATGCGGGCGACTTCGGCGGTGGGGATTACTTCGCTTTGGATCGTGAATAAATGGAGTTGGCGCAAGCTGCGCAGACCGGCTGCGCGTTCGCTGGCGTGATCACCAGCGACCATCCGGTTTGAAGCCTCGACAGTGAAATGGCGCACCCGGTAGGATTCGAACCTACGACCTTCGCCTTCGGAGGGCGACACTCTATCCAGCTGAGCTACGGGTGCTGAGACCGCCTCTGATACAGCATCGGCGGGGCCAGGGCAATTCCGCCGTCAGCGGACGACGGGGCAACGAAATTTCAGCTCCGGGCAGGCCGGAGCTGGGGTTTCAGCAGAGCACGGTGCCCGTCGGGCCGGCATTGCCGGGCTTGCGGGGAGGCATGGCCGTCAGGCTGTCCGCGGCGAGCGCAGGAAGTGCAAGGCACGGCTCGGTCCGGGCCCACAGACGCTCGAAGCCGTGCGCTGCCGAGCGTGCGGCCTCGGGAGCATCGGCGTGGAATTGCTCGAAGAGATCGCGGCGATGGATGTCGCGGCGCAGGCTGTCGCCGAACCAGACGGACATGTGACCGACGATGAGCTGCTCATGCGCATCGCGCAGGCGCGGATCGCGCAAGATGCGCACTTCCGCAAGAGGCGCTGCCGCATCGTCCGCGATGCCGGCGAAAAACGGATCGAGCGTCGCATCGTCGTTCGAGAACACGAGGCGCACTTTCACCTTGTTGGCGGCGAGCACGGGACGGAGCGCGACCAGCGCTTTGGCCACCGGGCTTTCAGCCGAGCGGGCAACGGCGAGGATCGTCCCGGGGGTGTCATCGTTAGTGCCGGGGAGCTTTTCGATGCTGGCGGCTGCAAAAGCCATCAGGCGATGCTCTCGCGTTTCCTGGAGGTCGCCGTTGTTTCCAGGGGGCACCTTGATCTGCATGTGAAGTCCTTTTTGGGCCTTTTGCCCGAGCCGGAGGGGCGGTTCGGACGTATACGTGCTCGCACCCGTCCATTAGCAGCCGAGGGAGTTAAAAGTTGATTAGAAGCCGGGCCAATCTGGGGCACTTCCGCGGCGCACGCGCGGCGAAAGCAGTTTATCCAAAGGTGCCGACTATGCATGACCGCCCTGCACGAGCCCGCATGAGCCGGGCTCATCGTTGACACCTCGGGCGGTGCCCGGCATCGCTTGGTGCAGGCCAGCCAGATCGAGGCGCGGCCGACAAGGGGCCGGGGCGCAATGGAAATTTCGGTGCTGGATCTCTTGGCCATCGCGGCTGCGCTGGCCGCGGCGGGCGTCGCCATGGGTTTCCTCGCCGGGCTCTTCGGCATTGGCGGCGGGGGTATTGCGGCGCCGGTGCTTTATGAAGTGTTCGGATTTCTCGGCGTCGATCCGGCTGTGCGCATGCATCTGGCGCTCGGCACATCACTCGCCGTGATGATCCCGACGACGATCCGATCGTTCCTTGCTCATCGCGCGCGGGGCAGCGTCGACATGGAGGCCTGGTGGCGCCTCGCGCCCGGCATTGTCGTCGGCGTGGTACTTGGTGCGGCGATCGCGAGCATCGCCTCGGGCACGGCGCTCAAATGGGTGTGGATCGCCTTCTCATTCAGCATGGCAGCGAAGCTTTGGTTCGGACGCGATTCCTGGCGTCTCGGCGAAGTGCTGCCGCCGAGGCCGGTCATCGAGCTGTGGGGCCTCGTCACGGGCATTCTCTCCACGCTTCTGAGCATCGGCGGCGGTGCCTCGATCACCATGCTGCTGACGCTCTATGGCCGCTCGATCCACACCGCGGTCGGGACTGCTGCCGGCATCGGGCTGTTGATCGCCGCCCCAGGCGCCATCGGCTTCGTCTGGGCGGGCTGGGGTGAGCCTGTGCCGCTGCCGTTCACGCTCGGTTATGTCAGCCTCATCGGCGCGGCGGCGTTGATACCGACGAGCGTCATGGCCGCGCCCTGGGGCGTGCGCTTTGCGCACGGCATTTCCAGGCGCAAGCTCGAGATCGGGTTCGGTCTCCTGCTCGCGACCATGGGCACGCGCTTCCTCATCAGCGTGCTTGCCGGCGTGTAGCACCGGGGAAATGAACGTTTCGAACTTAAGGCGTTCGAATTCTTGCCATTTTTTCTACGCCTACTGACGATGGCTGCTGCATCGATTCGCCGGCAGCTACAGCCGGGCGACGGAGGGTGTGCGCATTCGTCCGGCGAGGTGGGAAGCGGGGATTACCATTGCGTTCTGCGTCCAGGGGAGCGGCTTGCCGCTCCGAACGCCAACCGTGCGCAGGTGGACCATGGACCCAAACATCATTGTGATGATCACGTTGCTGGCCATGCCGAACGGCGAGCAGAGCGTGCACCTCAAGGCCTTCGAGACGGGAGCGGCGTGCGCCGAGGCGGCCAAGATCGAGGCCTCCGACCCGTTCGTTGCCCGCGTCGAGTGCTCGGAGCTGACAGACGGCAGTCTGACGTTGAGCTTCAAGCGGAACTCGCAGCGGCCGGGAATGAAGCCGCGCGGCAAGACCGCGAGCTGACCTCCCTGATCGGGCCCCGATCGGAAACGAGTGAGTAAAGCGTCAGCCGCGTGCAGGGGCAGTGGATGCGGCGCACAGCCGACGTAGAAGGACATCGCTTTCATGACCCACGACATGAGCCTGACCGCCGACCGCACGTGCCCGGCGGCGGTCGCCTACGATCTCATGCGCGACATCCTGCTCGATGATCCGCGCCGGCCGGCACCATCGAGCGACGAGTTCCGTACCTATCTTCTCGATCTCTATGCCGAATGCCTGCTGGCGGTGAACGGCAAGCGCGTCGCATCGGCAAAATCAGGCGAGTTGCGGGGCGCGGCGCCGCCACCGCTTCCGCGCGAGCGCGAAAAGCGTGAGGGCGCCCAGGGCCCCAAGCTCATGAAAGCGAGCTGAAGCATCGCTTTCAGACGCTGATCGTCCTGGGCCAACGGACGTGAAATGTCGTGCCGCGCCGATGCGGTGCATCGGAGCGGAGCCAGATGCTGCCGCCGATCCGGTCGAGCGTGCGTCGCACGAGGGCGAGGCCCATGCCGGAGCTGTCCTCGGCGTTGCGCGCGTCGTTGACCGTGCGGAAGGGCAGGAAAACCGCGGTGTGGTGATCGTCCGGGATGCCGGGGCCATCGTCGGCCACGGTGATCTCAAGATCATCTCCAGCATCTCGGGCCGAGATCAGGATGCGCCCGCGCGGCAGATCATGATGCTTGATCGCATTATCGATGAGGTTGCGCAGCACGAGCTCGAGCGGTGGACCGAGTGTCGTCATGCGCGGCCAGCACCCCTCGACCTCGATGCTGAGGCTCGTGGTTGCTGCGAAACCTTGGGCGAGGCTCTCGACGAGCGTCCGTGTATCGATTTCTTCGAGAGTATCTATCTTGCGCCCGGCCCGCGCGTACTCGAAGAGGCCGTCGAGCATCGTACGCATGCGTGCCTGATAGCCGCGCATGGCAACTAGCTTGGTGCCCACGGTGGTGACGTCGCCGGCGGCCAGAGCGCGATCCGCATCGTCGGCGTCGTAGCGCAGCGCGCGCAAGGGCGCCTTCAGATCATGGGAGATGACGTACGCGAACTCCTCGAGATCGCGGTTGATCAGCGCCAGCTCCTGATTCGCGCGCTGGATGGCCTCGCTCTTCTCGACGAGCTCGGCCTCCGCTATGACGCGCAAACGCATCTGCGTGCGAAGCTCGGACTCGAGCGCGGAAACATCCCGGACGCTGCGCACGAGCATGAGATGGCGCTGCGCGTTATCGACCCAGTAGATGTCGAGGCTCAGCCGAAGCGAAGGCTCGGCGTGCCCGTCCAGAATGACATTCGGAATCGTGAGCGGCCCACCATCTCCAGCGCGCAGCGCCGCAATTTCAGGCTCAAAGCCTATGAGGGCGATGACGCTTTCCGCGAGCGGACGGCCGACGGCGACGAAATCAACGAGCGGGCCAAAGCAGCGGCAGACGACGAGGTCTCGATCGGTCCAGACCATGCCGAAGGAGCGGCGTGCGGCAATGAAGTTGCCGGCCGCGATGAGGTGCGCGTGCTCGTCGTCCAGCTGATCAGCTTTCGCGGCGGAGGATGGAGCTGGCGGCCTGGATGAAGGTGTCCTCGACATTGGCACCCGTCTTTGCGGAAGTGAGCAGGACCGGCTGGCGCGCCTCGCGAAGCTTGGCTGGCAGCTCGGCGCCTTCTCCTTCAGAGAGGAGATCGACCTTGTTGGCAATGAAAGAGAAGTGGCGGCCGGGCAGCGCATCCTGGAAGCTCTCGGCGAGCGCGACCATGCTTTCGAGTGTCGCGCGCCGCTTGAGATCGCCGATGATGAGCGCCGCCGAAGCCCCCTTGATATAGACGTGGCGGAAGATCCTCTGGCCGAAGTTGCCGTCGGTATCCCAGACGATCAGCTCGATGGCCTGATCTCCGTTCGGACCCGCGCGCGTGATCGGCACGCGATAGAGCTCGACGCCGAACGTCGATTTGTACTCCGTCTCGAAGCGTCCCTGCACGAGGCGGCGGATGAGCGAGGTCTTCCCGACGCCGATCTCGCCAAGCAGCATGAGCTTGCGGGAAATCATTGTCCCTCGCCCACGAAGGCGGGCTCGAAGACGACGCGCCGGTTGGGGCTCGAGGACCCGCTGCGCTGGCTGATGTCGAGCGCGGATGTCCGGCCGACGGTCTTGATGCGGGCGGCATCCACGCCGCGGCGCGCGAGATCGGCGGCGACGCGGTCGGCGCGCGCGAGCGCGAGCGGCAGGTTGCGCTCGGCCGTGCCGCGCTCGTCGGTATAGCCGACAATGCGGATGGCCGTATCCGTGCGGCGCATGAGCCCGGCAAGGGAATCGAGCGCGGCATCGACGTCGCCCTGAGCCTGGTAGGCGGTTCCGTCGGCGAAGAAGATGGCGTGCCTCTGCATCCAGCGTTCGAGGTCTGCCTGAGGATCGGGCTTGGGCGCGAGCGCCGCGATCTCCTTGCGCAGAGACTGGAGCTCGGTGGCGACGGCCGCCGACTTCGCCATGCTGCCGAGCGAGGTGGTCAGCCCCGCTATCTCCTTGCGGAGGTCCTGAAGCTCGGAGGCGACCGTTGCCGATCTTGCCATGCTGCCGACCGAGGCGCTCATGCCGTCGATCGACTTGGTCATGTCTCCAAGCGTTGCGGCTATTGTCTCGAGGCGAGTTTCGAGGGCCGAAAGCCGCTCGCGCGTGCGTGCGGCTTCGTCGGCGAGACCGGCGCTCTCGGCGCCGGGGACGATGCCGATCGTCTCGCTGATCGTCGCGGCCGGAGCGACGTCGCGGAGTTTGCCGAGAATTTGTGTGCGGATGTCGCCGGAGGGTGCAAGTCCGCTGACGTCGATGCGCGCGCCGCCGCGTGCGACGTGCGCTCGCGTGGGATAGCCTTTCAGGGCCGGCGTATCGGCAATGACCGCGTCGACAGCAGCCTGGAGGCTGTTCGTTTGGTGTGAAATGTAAGCCTGCCAGGCAAAGTACGCCGCGAGCGCGAGTCCAATCAGCCAGAGGAGGGCACGGAGCGGACGCAGGCCTGAGCGGCGCTGGGCTTTTCTCAGGCTCTCCTGCCGTGTCGCGATGCCCGCCTCGAGGCGCGCGGCGAGATCGGCGAGGTCCAGTGTCACGCCACGCTTTTCGAGCGTGTGAAGGAACTCCTCGTCGAGGAGGGTCTGCACCCCGGCGCCGGCTTCGCCGCGGCACCTTGCAGCGAGCAGATGATGCGGTGAGCCGCGCAGGTAGATCGTGTGGCCGCCGAAATCGATCGTGCGCAGCCCTGCCTTGTCGGCCTCGTAGACTTCCTCGATGAAAGCGGTCATGGCCGTGAGCATGCCGCTGAACAGGGCCCCGCGCCCGTCAGGAGGGCCGTTCGCAGCGCTCTCCGGCGCTGATCGGCTCCAATGCGCCAGCAGCTCACCGGAGCCGCGCTGGATGAGGTGAAGCTCCTCGACCTCGAAACGGCCGCTGTCGGCCAGCGCGAGTTCCGCCATCGGACGGCCGGTCGTCCAGCTCCTGAGACGCAGCGAGAGGCGGTTCTTGGTCAGGCCGTCCTCGAGCCGCCGGTTGATGTCCTCCATGAGATCGCGGATGGCGCTGCGCACATAGTCGCGCACCATGACGCCGATATGCGGATAAAGCTTCGCGGGTAGGGTCTCGCTGTTGGTCTCGATCTCGGTGCGCACCGTGCGTACGACGAGGGGAGCGAGCGCGTCGGATACCTGGCGATGATTGGCCGTCTCCGCGTCGCGCAACGCCCCTTCGAGGGTCGCCGCGACGCTCTGGCGGAACCGTGCGTCCGTGCCGGCGCGTTCGGCGACCTCCTCGAGGCGCCGCGTTAGCGCATTGAGCTCGCGGCTCTCCTTGTCGAAGAGCAGCTCTTTGAGCCGGATGACGCCGTCCTGCGACATGGCGGGCTGCCGTATCCTAGGCGTTGCAATGCAGGGGAGTGCCTGCGGCGTCAGTCATGGGAGATGCGGCGGATGCGGTCGCCGAGCTCGAAGATGCTGCGGGAGAGCTCGTCGAAGGAGGAGCGCCGCTCGGCCGCGCCCTCGGAGGCCAGAGCCTCGACACGGGCCTGGATCACGTCGAGCTTGCGATGGAGGTCGCCTTCGAGATCCTTGAGGCGTGCTTCGATGGCTTTCAGCCGCGCATCGTGATCGCGCTTGAATTCACCGTAGAGCAGGTCCCGGATCTGCTCGAGCTTGTCGTGCGTGCCCTCAGTCGGTGCGGCGCCGTTCCGCAGCTCGCCCAGCGAGGTCCCGTTCATCGTCATGGCCATTCGTACTCGTACAAATCGACTGCGAACTCGACTGGAACGTGCACGGAAAGGGCCGGCACGCCATCTGTGAACCCCCATCATAGCCAAAGGAAAACGCCTTTTTCCAGCGTCTTGACGCTTATTTGGCTGTCCCGCGTTCAATTGGGCGGTACCGGAGCATCGCAGGTCCAGGCCCGGACCGGGATCCGCCCCTCTGCTCGCCTGGGCCGGCTTCGCGACTTTGCGCCTTTAACCGTTCTATGATTTGATTCCGCGCCACGCCGAGGAGCTTTGACATGGCGACCCCGACCCGGATCACCCCCTCCGAAGCCGCCGCCGCGCCCCTCATCGGCGGGCGCCTCTCGAGCCGCTGGTTCGAGGGCGACGGGATCGAGATCCGCCATTATGCGCCGAAGGGCGAGGACACGCAGACGCCTCATGACCGCGACGAGTTCTATTTCGTGATCTCGGGCAGCGGCACATACATCCGCGGCGGTGAGCGGGTTCGCTTCGGTCCCGGGGACAAGCTCTTTGCGGCTGCCGGCGAGGAGCACCGCTTCGTCGAGTTCAGCGGCGACTTTGCAACCTGGGTTCTGTTCTACGGACCGCAGAAGACATGACCGCGACCGCGCTTCCCGATGGCCTCAAGAAGCAGCATGTGATCGATCCCGAGATCTGTATCCGCTGCAACACGTGCGAGGCGACGTGTCCGGTCGGGGCCGTGACGCACAACGACGCCAACTACGTCGTCGATCCCGAGAAGTGCAACTACTGCATGGATTGCATCTCGCCGTGCCCCACGGGCTCGATCGACAACTGGCGGATTGTGCGCGCCGAGACGGCCTACTCGCTCGGCGAGCAGATGGAATGGACGGAGCTGCCCTCACAGGAAGATCTCGGCGATGTGGCGCTTGCAGCTTCGCTCGCTGACGCCAGCGAGGCTGAGATCGCGGCGCTGATCGAAGCGGCGCACGGGGGCGCCGGCGGCAAGGCCGTGCCGCCGGCGAGTGCATCGAAACCCGCAATCAACCTCTTCACGCGCGCGAAACCCGCGATCGCCACCATCCAGGGCAATTTCCGCATCACCGATCCCGATACCGAAAGCGACGTGCGCCATATCGTGCTCTCATTCGGCGAGACGCAGTTTCCGGTGCTCGAAGGCCAGTCGATCGGCATCGTGCCGCCTGTCACGAATGCGGACGGCAAGGAGCTGCCGATCCGCCTCTACTCGGTTGCCTCGGCGCGCGACGGTGAGAAGCGCAATGCCAATAATGTGTCGCTGACGGTGAAGCGCGTGGCCGGCGGGCTCGTTTCCGAATGGCTCTGCAATCGTAAGGTCGGCGAGAAGGTGTTCGTTACAGGCCCATTCGGCGCGACTTTCCTCATGCCGAACGATGCCAATGCCAATCTGCTCATGATCTGCACGGGCACGGGCTCGGCGCCGTTCCGCGCCTTCACCGAGCGCCGCCGCCGCGCCATGGAAGGTGCGCCCGGCCGCGCGATCCTGTTCTTCGGCGCCCGCACGCCGGGCGAACTCCCCTACTTCGGGCCGCTGCAGAAGGTGCGTGACGAGGTTCTCGCCAAGCATCTCGTGTTCTCGCGTGTGAAGGGAGCGCCGAAGGAATATGTGCAGGATCGCATGCGCGCGGAAGCCGGCGCGCTCGGCCCGCTGATCGGCGCACCCTCGACGCACATTTTCATATGCGGGTTGAAGGGCATGGAGGCCGGCGTCGACGAAGCCTTGGCCGAGATCGCCTCGGCGCACGGGCTCGATTGGGCGAGCCTGAAGCCCGCCATGCGCGGCGAGGGCCGCTATCACGTCGAGACGTATTGAAAACAAAAGCACGCAGCGAGGAAGCATCCATGAGAGGGCTCGAGGGGAAGGCGGCGATCGTCACGGGTGGTGGCGGCGGCATCGGCAGCGCCATCTGCAAGCGGCTCGGCGAGGCCGGCGCGCGTGTCGGCGTGTTCGATCTCGATAAGGGCGCTGCGGAGCGCACGGTCGAGGCGTTGGCGGGTGAGGGCGCGACGGCCAAGGCCTACGAGGTCGACATCACGGACCACGCCGCAGTCGCACGCGCGGTCGAGGCCTTCGAGAAGGACATCGGTCCGACGGACGTGCTCGTGAACAATGCCGGGTGGGACAAGTTCGCCTACTTCCTCACGACCGAGCCGGACCTCTGGCGCAAGATCATCGCGATCAACCTCGAAGGGCCGATCAACCTCCATCATGCCGTGCTCAAGGGCATGCAGGCGCGCCGCTCGGGCCGCGTGGTGAACATCGCCTCGGATGCGGGGCGTGTCGGCTCGTCCATGGAGGCGGTTTATTCGAGCGCCAAGGGCGGCATTATTGCCTTCACCAAGACCATGGCCCGCGAGATGGCCCGATCCGGCGTGACCCTGAATGTGGTCTGTCCCGGGCCGACCGAGACCCCCCTGCTCCAAGCGCTGACGGGAGCCGGCGACCAAGGCGCCAAGGTGAGTGAGGGGCTCAAACGGGCCATCCCGCTCGGCCGGCTTGGCCAGCCCGAGGACATTGCGGGTATGGTGGCCTTCCTCGCGAGCGACGAGGCCGCCTACATCACCGGCCAGGTGATCAGCGTCTCCGGCGGCCTTACGATGCACGGATAGCGGGCAGGCCCCGCGTCGGTGGATACAAGCCGGGCACCAGTGGTGCACGGAACACGTTTACGCGCCGCCGCCCCCGGTCTAGAAGAACCTTCTGCCGACCGACCAGCACCCGGAACTGCCAGCAAATGTTCAAGAAGATCCTGATCGCCAACCGCGGCGAGATCGCCTGCCGTGTCATCAAGACCGCCCGGCGGATGGGGATCAAGACCGTCGCCGTCTATTCGGACGCCGACGCCCAGGCCATGCATGTGGAGATGGCCGACGAGGCCGTGCACATCGGCCCACCGCAGGCCGCGCAGTCCTATCTGCTGATCGACAAGATCGTCGAAGCCTGCAAGGCGACCGGCGCCGAGGCCGTGCACCCGGGCTATGGCTTCCTCTCCGAGCGCGAGGCCTTCCCGGTCGCGCTCGCCAAGGAGGGCATCGTCTTCATCGGGCCGAACCCCAGGGCCATCGCGGCCATGGGCGACAAGATCGAGTCGAAGAAAGCAGCGGCGGCCGCCAAGGTCTCGACCGTCCCCGGCCACCTCGGCGAGATCGGCAGCCCAGCGGAGGCCGTGAAGATCGCCGAGCAGATCGGCTATCCGGTCATGATCAAGGCCTCGGCCGGCGGCGGCGGCAAAGGCATGCGCATCGCCTACAGCCGCAAGGAATGTGAGGAAGGGTTCGCGCTTGCCCGCTCGGAGGCGAAGTCCTCTTTCGGCGACGACCGCGTGTTCATCGAGAAGTTCATCGAGAACCCGCGCCACATCGAGATCCAGGTGCTGGGCGACAAGCACGGCAACGTGATCTACCTCGGCGAGCGCGAGTGCTCGATCCAGCGCCGCAATCAGAAAGTCATCGAGGAGGCGCCCTCGCCGCTCCTCGACGAGAAGACGCGCAAGCTCATGGGCGAGCAGGCCGTCGCCCTCGCCAAGGCTGTCGGTTACGATAGCGCTGGCACCGTCGAGTTCGTCGCCGGACAGGACCGCTCGTTCTTCTTCCTCGAGATGAACACGCGCCTGCAGGTCGAGCATCCGGTGACCGAGATGGTGACCGGCATCGACCTCGTCGAGCAGATGATCCGCGTCGCGGCCGGCGAGAAGCTCGCGCTCAAGCAGAAGGACGTGAAGCTCGAAGGCTGGGCGGTCGAGAGCCGCATTTATGCCGAGGATCCCTTCCGCAATTTCCTGCCATCCATCGGCCGTCTCACGCGCTACGTGCCGCCCGCCGAAGGCGTGGTGCATGGCGGTACGATCCGCAATGACACGGGCGTTGCCGAAGGCGGCGAGATCTCGATGTTCTACGATCCGATGATCGCCAAGCTCGTCACGCACGCGCCGACGCGCATTGGCGCCATCGATCTGCAGGCGCAGGCGCTCGATGCCTTCTATATCGACGGCATCCAGCACAATATTCCTTTCCTCACCGCGCTCATGCAGCACGAGCGCTGGCGGGAGGGCCGCCTCTCGACGGGCTTCATCGCCGAGGAATATCCGAACGGCTTCGCGCCGCCTGCCGCCGACGGCTACGGGCTCGGCATCCTGGCATCCGTTGCCGCATCCATCGACCATCTCAACAACACGCGGCGACGCCACATCACCCAGCAGATGGACGGGCAGCCCTTTTCATTCGCCAAGCGGCGCGTCGTGCGCATTGGTGCGCGCGACGTCCACCTCGAGGTGACGGGCGGTGGCGACGGGCCGATCAAGGTCGCGAAGGTCAACGGTGATGGCGCGATTGGGACGCCGATCGAGGTGGTCTCGACTTGGTGGCCGGGACAGCCGGTCTGGACTGGAACGGTCGGTGGCGAGGAGGTCTCCGTTCAGGTGAGGCCGGTGCTCAATGGCGTGCACCTCTCCTACCGCGGGGCTGCAGCCGACATCCGCGTCTATACGGAAGCCGAAGCCACGCTCGTGTCCCTGATGCCGGAGAAGGTTGCGGCCGATACTTCGAAGCTGCTGCTTTGCCCGATGCCGGGGCTCGTGAAGGCAATACACGTGCAGGCCGGCCAGGAAGTGAAGGCCGGTGACGCCCTCGCCGTCGTCGAGGCCATGAAGATGGAGAACGTCCTCCGCGCCGAGCGGGACGGGACCGTCAAAAAGATCAACGCCAAGGCTGGCGACAGCCTCGCCGTCGACGCCGTCATTCTGGAATTTGCCTGACGCGCGACGACTTTAGTTGAACCCAATCCTCCAGCTTGGGCGCAGCACGAAGCCCACGCGCGAGGAAATTCGCCTTCCACGCCTTGTGCCGAATTTGCAACGCCGCGCTCCTAAGTGGGCCGGCGCCCCCGCACGCGCCTTGTCGAGGACCTTCGGTTGCTGCGACAAAGAGCATGAACGCAGGTGTGTATAAGCGTGCTGCGGGGTATTGCGTATGTCGGAGTCGATTCCGCGTCATTCCACGCGGCCAGATGCGCGCCTGACCAGGCGCAGCTTGGTGGCGGCGGCTGGTGTTCTTGCAGCGGTGGGCCCTGTGGCCGCCAGCAAAGCGCTTGCATTTTCAAGCTCGAAGGCACCGAAATTCAATTGGACTGGCGGTGAGAACTGCCAGACCAAATGCGCCCTTTGCTTCCTTCGCGGCACGCGCCTGCTCACGCCCGACGGCGAACTCGCGATCGAGGCTCTGAAGATCGGCGACGTCGTGACCACGCACGGCGGCGAGACGCGTGCGGTCCGGTGGATCGGTCGCATTGAGATCTCGCGCGCAGAAGGGTGGGACCGGGATGTTCTGCCGGTCCGCATCTCTAAGGATGCGCTCGGTCGAGGCGTGCCGCAGCGCGATCTCTACGTCTCTCGCGCGCACATGCTGTACCTCAACGGCGTCCTCGTTCCGGTCGCGGACTTGATCAACGGCGCGACCATTGCCGTCGTTTTACCGGACGTGGAGACGCTTCAGTACTTCCACATCGAGCTCGGAAGCCACGACGTTGTCATTGCCGATGGTGCGCCCTGCGAGAGTTTGCTGGCGACCCCCACGAGCCTCAAGGCATTCGACAATCACGCAGAATATGAAGCGTTCTGCGGACATCTGCCTCCGCTTGACGCCCGGCCCTATGCGCCGATCGCAGCCTATAACGGCGGTCGCGGCGAGCTGAAGTCGAGGCTCAGAAGCGCGCTCGCCCCGGTGGTCGACATCCGTCGACCTCTGGATGTCGTCCGCGACAATATCGAGGCGCGGGCGCTGCTTTCAAAGGCGGCGTGAGGCGCGGCTCGCGGCGGGGCCGGTCGCGCGTTCGGCGTTTACGTAACACGCCGGCAACACCGAACGCGGAATGCGGTTGATGATACATGATATTGGATTGCCGAATCCGCGGTAATGTTCCATTAAGCAATATCTTTTCCGTACGCGTAGTAGCTTTATTTGGAGGGGATAGTGACCAAATTGAATTCCCTAGAGACTTCCACCCATCGCCCCAATCCGCAGCTTAGTCGTCGCAGCTTAGTGGCTGCAGGCGCGCTTCTCGCCGCATTGGGGCCCGCGACCGCGACCAGAGCGCTTGCTCAGGGGAAGGGCAAAGGAAACGGCAACGGCAACGGCAACGGTCAGACCGGCATCCCGGGATGTGGCCCGTCCAACAATACGCCGCCGAAATGCCAGTGCTTCCTTCGCGGCACGCGGCTGCTGACGCCCGATGGCGAGATCGCCATCGAGGATCTCAAGATCGGTGATTTCGTCACCACGACTGATGGCGAGATGCGGGCGATCCGTTGGATCGGAAAGCGCGCGTTGGCCCGTGCCGAGGGGTGGCATGAGGACGTACTGCCGGTCCGCATCTCCAAGGGTGCGCTTGGCCCCAATACGCCTCACCGCGATCTCTACGTCACGCGGGCGCATCTTCTCTATCTCAATGGGGTCCTCATCCCGGCTTCGGACCTGATCAATGGCGGAACCATTTCTGCCGTGACGCCGGACGTCGACGCGATCGAGTACTTCCACGTCGAATTGGGAAGCCACGAAGTCGTTCTCGCTGAGGGTGCGCCCTGCGAGAGCCTGCAGATCGTGGCGGGGCAGATCCCGGCATTCGACAATCGCGCCGAGTATGAGGCCCTTTACGGTCACCTTGCGTCGGTGGATATGGCGCCTTACGCGCCGATCGCATCGTTCAACGGTGGCCGCGGCGAACTGAAGTCGTGCTTGAGGAGTGCATTGGCTCCGGTGATCGATTTCCGTCGACCGCTGGATGTCGTGCGCGACAATGTCGAAGCGCGGGCGCTGCTTTCAAAAGCAGCCTGACGCTCACGACCGCACGAATTCATGCGCCGGCCTTGTGCCGGCGCATTTGTTTTTGTGGGCCGATCCCGCATCATGCGCCGTGCGGGATAGCGAAGCGCAATGCGGTCTGATCAGCCTTCGCTCTGGCTCAGGTACCGCTCGAGCCAGTGGATGTCATAGAGCCCGTTGGCGATGTCGGGATGGCGGCAGAGCTCGGTGAAGAGCGGGATCGTCGTCTCGATGCCGTCGATCACGAACTCCGAGAGGCAGCGCCTCAGCCGCATGAGGCACTCGTTGCGGTTCTTGCCGTGCACGATCAGCTTGCCGATCAGGCTGTCGTAGTTGGGCGGGATGCGATAGCCCTGATACACGCCTGAGTCGACACGCACGCCGAGGCCGCCCGGCGGATGCCAGTAGGTGATCTTGCCCGGCGAGGGGCGGAAGTTCTTCGGGTTCTCGGCATTGATCCGGCACTCGATGGCGTGGCCGGAGAAATTCACTTCCTCCTGCGTCACCGAAAGCGAGCCACCCGAGGCAATGCGGATCTGCTCGAGCACGAGATCGAGGCCGGTGATCATCTCGGTCACGGGATGCTCGACCTGCAGGCGCGTGTTCATCTCGATGAAGTAGAACTCGCCGTCCTCGTAGAGGAACTCGACCGTGCCCGCGCCGCGGTACTTGAGCTTCTTCATCGCGTTGGCGACGGTCGTGCCGATCTTCTTCCTCTGCTCGGCGTTGAGCGCGGGCGAAGGCGCCTCCTCGAGGATCTTCTGGTGGCGGCGCTGGAGCGAGCAGTCGCGCTCGCCGAGGTGGATGGCGTTGCCCTTGCCGTCGCCGAAGACCTGGATCTCGATGTGCCGCGGATGCGTCAGGTACT
Organism: Hyphomicrobium sp. CS1BSMeth3; assembly: GCF_900117415.1. Classification (GTDB taxonomy): domain Bacteria; phylum Pseudomonadota; class Alphaproteobacteria; order Rhizobiales; family Hyphomicrobiaceae. The sequence continues at coordinate 422,345 of NZ_FPEI01000005.1, read as the reverse complement.
TCTCGATATAGACGCTGTCGTCGCCAAAGGCCGCCTTGGCTTCCGCGCGGGCGGTCCTGAAGGCCATCTCGAGATCTTCTTCCGAGCGCGCAACCTTCATGCCGCGCCCGCCGCCGCCGGCCGCGGCCTTGATCAGCACTGGAAATCCCATGGACTTCGCAATGCGCTGCGCCTCGACCTCGTTGGGCACGCCGCCATCGGAGCCGGGCACGACGGGGATGCCGAGCCGCTTCGCGGTCTCCTTGGCCTCGATCTTGTCGCCCATGATCCGGATGTGCTCGGAGGTCGGGCCGATGAAGGTGATGTCGTGCTCCTCGAGGATCTCGGCGAAGCGCGCGTTCTCCGACAGGAAGCCATATCCCGGATGGATGGCGTCGGCGCCGGTGATCTCGCAGGCGGCGAGCAGCCGCGGAATGTTGAGGTAGCTTTCCGAAGCCGGCGGCGGGCCGATGCACACGCTCTCGTCGGCGAGGCGCACATGCATGGCGTCCGCATCGGCCGTCGAATGCACGGCCACGGTCGCGATGCCGAGCTCTTTGCAGGCGCGCTGGATCCGGAGCGCGATCTCGCCGCGATTGGCGATCAGAACCTTGTCGAACATGCCTTGTCCTCGTCGCGCCTCGCCCCAGATGCGCCCCTGGAGCGGACGGCGCCCGACCCAGCTACTGGATCCCCTGCTACTCGATGATCACCAGAGGCTCGCCGAATTCGACGGGCTGGCCGTTCTCGATCAGGATCTCCTTGACCACGCCCGAGCGCGGCGCCGGGATGTGGTTCATCGTCTTCATCGCCTCGATAATCAGCAGCGTCTGCCCCTGGGTGACGCGCGTGCCGATATCGATGAACGCTGCGGCGCCGGGCTCGGGGGCGCGGTAGGCCGTGCCGACCATCGGCGACTTGACGCAACCCGGATGGCTCGCCGGATCGGGACCGGATGCTGCAGGCGCGGGCGCCCCTGGCGCCGAGGCCGGACCCGCCGAAGCGGCAGGTGGCGCCGGTACGCCGACCGCATAGGCCGCGGGCGCCGCTGCGTGGCGCGCGACACGCACCTTAAGGTCTTCCTTCTCGATCTCGATCTCCGTGAGACCAGTCTCGTTCAGGAGCTGCGCGAGATCGCGGATCAGGCCCTTATCGAGGGCATCGCGGTCCTTGTTTTCCTTGGCCATGCTGTGGGTCCGCAGATGGGGTTCAGAGGGGCCGCTCAGCTTTTTGCAGCGGCGCCAAGGCGCGCGTGCAGTCCGTCGAGCGCGAGAAGGTAGCCTTTGGGGCCGAAGCCGCAAAGCACGCCGAATGCAGCCGGCGAGACATACGAGTGATGTCGGAAAGGCTCGCGGCGGAAGATGTTCGAAAGATGAACTTCGACCACGGGCACCTCGGCGGCGGTCAACGCATCGAGAATGGCAACCGAGGTGTGAGTGTAGGCGCCCGCATTGAGGATGATGCCGCTCGCCTCCGTGCGCGCCTCCTGGATCCAGGTAACGAGCTCGCCCTCGCTGTTCGACTGGCGAAAACTTACGCTGAGACCGAGGCTCTTGGCATGGTCCTCGACCATCCGGCGCACGTCGTCCAATGTCTCCGAGCCGTAAATGTGCGGCTCACGCAGCCCAAGCATGTTGAGGTTGGGCCCGTTCAGCACATAGACCGGCTTCGCCATTGCTTCGCCTCGACCCCTGATCCGACCACCACCATTCTGCCGCCAAGGCTTGGGGCCATGGCGCCTGTCGGCATGCTGCACCTGCACTTGATCCAAGTTCGTCTATCAGCTTCTTTGGCGCTGCGATAGAGCAGGTTATGGGCCTTTCCGCGGCACGGAAGTTCCGCAGGTGAAGGCCCAAGTTGGCCTATGCAAGTCAAGGCCCGCCCATGCATGGTGCATGGGCGGGCCCAAATGCCTGATTTGCTTTATTCAGAACGCCCTTAGCAGACCTTGCAGCCGCCATCCTTGCGGACTTCGGCAATGTGCTGCGACATCAGCTCGAGGAGGTTCTGGGGAGCGCCGGCAATGGCGCGGTCGGCGACGAGGAAGTGCGGCGTACCCTGGATGCCCATGGACTGCGCGAGCTCACGCACCCGGGCGATTTCCTGCGTCACGGCCTCGCTCTTCATGTCGGCCTTGAGCTTCGCCATGTCGACGCCGGCTTTCTCTGCGGCTGCGAGCGAGGTCGCCTCGTTGGCCTGACCGCGCAATGTGATGAGTGCGCGGTGGACTTCCCAGTACTTGCCCTGTGCCTTTGCGGCGAGGGCGACGCGTGCCGCCTCCTCGGAGCCCTTGGAGAGGATCGGCAGCTCCTTGAGGACGAGCTTCACCTTGCTGTCCTTCTCGACGAGCTTGGCGATGTCGCCGAAGGCGCGTTTGCAGTAGCCGCAGTTGTAGTCGAAGAACTCGACCACGGTGACGTCGCCCGTCGGGTTGCCGGCGATCGGCGCGCCCGGGCTGCGGTAGATCTCCTCGGCCTGCGATGAGATCGCGGCCTGCAGCCGCTTCGCCTGGATCTCCTCCATGCGGGTCTCGAGCGCGCTTTGCACCTCGAGGAACACTTCGGGGTTGGCGATCAGGTAGTCCTTGATGATGGCCTCGATCGCCTTCTTCTGCTCGGGCGAGAAGACATCGGGGGCCTTCGCGGCCGTCTCTGGCGTGGTGGCCTGGGCGAGGCGGATCGGCGCCGAGCGGTCGGCCTGTTCGGCCGAAGGTGCGGCGATGGGCAGGAGCAGTGCTGCGGCCAGGGCCAGTGCGGCGAGGCCGGCCAGGCGGCGCCCGCCGCGAGGTGTGGTCGTCATAGGGGAGCGCCCTCCTTGGGGGTTCAGATCGGCAGGGTTATACCCTCAACCGGAAATTTTGAAGTTCACGATATCGCCAGCCCGGATCCAGTTCGGCGAGCCGTTCTTGAGACGAGGCTGCGCACGTTTGGCAAAAATCTGGGCTTGTTTGAGGTCGCCTTCGAGGAACAGGGCCTCGGCAGTCGCGAGGTCGGCCTCGGGCAGCTTGTTCTGCTTGTAGTAGGCGTTCGCCAGAATGCGGTAGGCCTGAGGATTCGGGTCCTGGATCAAGGACTTCCGGGCCAGATTGATGGTCTCGTCGAGATTGGGGTCCTCCGCCGTGACCATGGCTTGAGCGAGCCGCACGGTAATCAAGGGTGCATTGGCACCGGCAAGCTGGGCGCTGCGCCTCAGCAGCGGCACGGCCTCGCGCGCGCGGCCCGAGCGCATGAGGAAATCCGCCTTGAGCTCGTGGAAGTACGGGTTGTTGGGCTGGTCCTTGATGAGCGCGTCGACCAGCGGAATGGCGCGCTCGACGCCGCTCCCGAAGAACGTGCCGATGGCCCGTCCGTAGCGTGCCGGAAGCGACTGGTCCGACTGGGGATATCGGTTGAAGACGATTTGCGGGCGGTCGAGGTAGCCCGAGATCTTCGCGCGCATCATGTCGTGGCGGAGCTGGAGCGCCGGCGGGTCGCGCGTGTCCCAGAAGGGGCTCGCCTGGGCGCGGCTGCGGAGCTGCGTGACGCGGTCGGCGGCGAACGGATGCGTGCGCGCGAAAAGGCTCTGCGGCGTGCGTTGGAGCGAGAAGGATTCCTCCTGCGCAAAGCGCTCGAAGGTCTCGATCATGCCGCGGCCGGACTGTTTCGTCGCGTTGAGGTAACGCAGGCCAGCCTGGTCCGCGACGAGCTCATTGCCCCGGATCTGGCTGAGCATCACGCCGACGAAGAGGAACTGCGACAGAAAGCCACGCGTCGGATCGGCGGCGATCTTCGAGCGCAGATCGGAGAGGTGCGCATTGGCGATGTGGCCGGCCTCGTGGGCGATCACGCCAATGACCTGATTGGGTGTCTCCGACACCTGAAGAGCGCCCGTGTGGATAAAGACATTGCGGCCGTCGAGCACGAATGCGTTGAAGGCCTCATGCCGGATGATCCGCATGGCGATGCGGCCCGTCCCGAGACCCGCTGCGCGGAAGATCGGTTGGGCGTAGTCGCTCAGGAGATCCTCGATCTCCGTATCGCGGATGAAGCTCAAACCTTGCGCTTCGGCCGGGCGTGCGAGCGCGCCGAGCGCGACTGTCAGCATCAATGCCGCAGCCGCCACTCTGGTCCGCCAGGCCCGGAATTTCGGGTGATTCTGCATGGCCGGATCTTTGGCTCGCGTATGTGGCTCCATTATGCTGCGCGCAACGTTAATGAGCTGCCCGATCAGGGTCAACGCGCAGCGCGATGCGGGCTGGCTGATCGACGAGGATCAACTAGGATGCGTGCATAGCGAACCATCGGGAGTGCCGTATGACAGCCGCCGACACCCTCCCCATGATCGAGCGCCGACGGATCGAGGCGACGATCCTCAAGCATGTCTATGAAACGTTGAAGGAGAGTCACGGCACGGAGGTCGCGAGCCGCGCGATTGGCGATGCGGTGCGCCGTTCCTCCATCGAGCAGGCCCGTCAGCTCGCCGCATCGGAGCCCGGCGGCCAGACCTCCATGCGCACGTTCATCGAGCGCCAGTCGCAGTGGCGTATGGGCGACGCGCTGAGGACCGAGACCCTCCTCGAGAGCGACGCGCAGTTCGATTTCAACGTCACGCGCTGCCGCTATGCGGAGATGTATCGCGAGATGGGCCTCGGCGAGATCGGCCACCTGCTCTCCTGCCAGCGCGACGGCACATTCTGCGAGGGCTACGACCCGCGCCTTAAGATGGAGCGGACCCAGACCATCATGCAGGGGGCCAGCCACTGTGATTTCCGCTACCGCTGGGTGGAGGGCGAGGGCGGTTGAGGCGGGCCCCGCTTCGGATCGCCATTTCCTGCAGGTCCGCCAGCGCGAGCCGGGGTTGACCCCGCCCCCCATTGGCGCGATTTTACAGGTGATTTCGATCGGTTCGCTGCGGCGCACGCCCGAAAGTAAGGACGCTGAGCTTAACCAAGATGCTCGGCGGTGCTGACCAGCGATCTATCACCAGGGCCGAGGCATGAGCAGGATACCCGATTTCACGACCGTCAATCTCACCGCGTCGTCTGCGGCGGCGGCTACCGTCCCCCCCGCGCGCTTCGAGACGCCCGAGGGCATCGCGCTGAAATCGGTCTACACGGGTGCCGACATTGCCGGCCTCGATTTCGTCGATACGCTCCCCGGCATCGCGCCCTTCCTGCGCGGGCCGTACCCGACCATGTACGTCACGCAGCCGTGGACCATCCGCCAGTACGCGGGGTTCTCGACCGCCGAGGAGAGCAATGCCTTCTACCGCCGCAATATCGCGGCCGGCCAGAAGGGGCTCTCGGTCGCCTTCGATCTCGCGACGCACCGCGGCTATGACAGCGACCACCCGCGCGTGAAGGGCGACGTCGGCATGGCCGGCGTGGCGATCGACTCGATCTTCGACATGCGCACGCTCTTCGACGGCATCGACCTCTCGCAGATGTCAGTGTCGATGACCATGAACGGCGCCGTGCTGCCGGTGCTCGCGCTCTTCATTGTCGCGGGCGAGGAGCAGGGCGTGCCGCTCGCCAAGCTCTCCGGGACCATCCAGAACGACATTCTCAAGGAGTTCATGGTCCGCAACACGTACATCTATCCGCCTGCGCCTTCGATGCGGATCATCTCGGACATCTTCGCCTATACGAGCGCGAACATGCCGAAGTTCAACTCGATCTCGATCTCCGGCTACCACATGCAGGAGGCCGGTGCGACGGCGGACCTAGAGCTCGCCTACACGCTCGCTGACGGCATCGAGTATGCGCGGGCGGGCGTCGCCGGCGGGCTCGGCATCGACAAGTTCGCGCCACGGCTTTCGTTCTTCTGGGCGATCGGCATGAACTTCTTCATGGAGATCGCCAAGATGCGCGCCGCGCGCCTCCTCTGGGCGCGCCTCATCAAGTCCGAGTTCGCGCCGAAGGACGAACGCTCGCTTTCGCTCAGGACGCACAGCCAGACCTCGGGCTGGAGCCTGACGGCGCAGGACGTGTTCAACAACGTCACGCGCACCTGCATCGAGGCCATGGCGGCAACGCAGGGCCACACGCAGTCCCTGCACACGAACGCTTTGGACGAAGCCATTGCCCTGCCGACCGACTTCTCGGCGCGCATTGCCCGCAACACGCAGCTCGTTCTCCAGCAGGAGAGCGGCACGACCCGCACGGCCGACCTTTGGGGCGGCAGCTACTACGTCGAGCGGCTGACGTACGAGCTTGCCGAGAAGGCGTGGCAGCATATCGAGGAAGTCGAGCGGCTCGGTGGCATGGCCAAGGCGATCGCCGCTGGCATCCCGAAGATGCGCATCGAGGAAGCTGCCGCGCGCACGCAGGCGCGCATCGACTCGGGCCGGCAGACGATCGTCGGCGTGAACAAGTATCGCGTCGCCAACGAGGCCGAGATCGAGATCCTCAAGGTCGACAATGCGAAGGTGCGCGAGCAGCAGCTCGCGAAGCTGGCGCGTCTCAAGCGTGAGCGCGATCCGGCGGAAGTTTCAGCGGCCCTCAACGCGCTGACCGAGGGCGCTAAGGGCGGCGCCAACCTGCTCGATCTCGCGGTCAAGGCCGCGCGTGCGAAAGCGACGGTCGGCGAGATTTCCGATGCGCTGGAAGTGGTCTTCGGCCGCCATCGCGCCGAGATTCGCGCTGTATCGGGCGTCTATCGATCGGAGGCGGGTGCGATGACCAGTGCTCTCGGCAAGGTGCAGGGGCTCGTCGAGAACTTCGAGCGCAATGACGGGCGCCGCCCGCGCATCCTGATCGCCAAGATCGGTCAGGATGGCCACGACCGCGGCCAGAAGGTGATTGCGACGGCATTCGCGGATCTGGGTTTCGATGTCGACATCGGGCCGCTCTTCTCGACGCCGGAAGAGGTCGCGCGCCAGGCTGTCGAGAACGATGTGCACATCGTCGGCGTGTCGTCGCTCGCAGCCGGGCACCTGACACTGGTGCCGGAGCTCAGGGCTGCGCTCGAAGCCGAAGGGCGCGGCGACATCATGATCGTCGTCGGCGGCGTGATCCCGCCGGCCGACTACCCGGCCCTGTTCGAGGCGGGTGCGAAGGCCGTGTTCGGCCCCGGCACGAACATCGCTGAGGCAGCCGCCGACCTGCTCGTGAAGCTCAATGTGGCGCTGGGCTATGGCCCGAAGGTCGCGGCGGAGTAGGCAGCTCTCCTAACTGCCAGATCTCCCGAGGTTGTCTCCTGGGCATCCTGCGCGCAAGCGATGGTTGGCGCGGCTGCCTCCCCGCGCGCCGGATTACGGGATCCGGTCATACATGCCGCCGCCTCGGCGCCCGACGCCCGCTTCGTAGGGGTGCTCCCTGACGGATTGGGGGATGTCCCGGATAGGAGCGTACGCGCAGTGTTCAGTATTCTCGCTCGGCAAACCGTTTGACAGCCCGGCCGCCACGCGGCGGGCTTGGCGCGCGTGGGGACGAGAAATGACGATCACATTAGCGATCCTGCTCATTTTGTGCGGCCTCGGGATCATGGGATTTGGTCTCCTCATGTTCTACGCGTGGCTGCCGCTCTTCTATGGCCTCTTCGGCTTCGAGCTCGGAATTCTGCTCGGCCGCTGGTTGATGGGTGAGATCGGCGTGGTCGCGATCACGCTCGGCATCGCGCTTGCGGTTCTGGCCGCCGGTGTTGCCTACTATCTCGAGCACTATCGGCGCGTGCTCGTCGGTTTCACGGGCGGCGTTGTGATCGTGCTGGCGATCTTGTCTCTTCTCGGCCTCGAGCGCGTGATGACCGGTTTCGCCGGCATCGCTCTTGCCGCCATCGGCGGGGTTCTTGGCGCCACTGTCGCGCTCAAGTATTTCGACCTCTTCATCGTCGCGGCATCTTCGTTCGGCGGCGCTGCCCTGATCATCACTGGCGTGCAGCTCCTTCTCCCGACGCCGGCAGATTCCATCGGAAGCTTCCTGCCAGCGTTGCTCACCGTCATTCTCGGCGTTTTCGGCCTGCGCTGGCAGCTCAGCAACATTTCGACGTGGGTCCCCGAACAGCCCAAACCTGCGGACCCCTTCAGTAATCCATCCGGCAAGCACGTCGACCTGCGAAATCATTAGTGTGATGATCGAGAAATTCGCCACATCTCGCGGCACGGTATCGAGCGAATTTCTCGATCCGAATCACACGAGAAAATTAATGATTTTAGTGTCCCTTATGATGCCGAAGTTCGCTCGGGGCGCCAGCATCGAGGTATGGCGAACTTCGGAACCGGGACACTAGCGCGTATGTTCCAGCGAACGTTCCCAGCAGACCGCCGTAAAGTCACGAACGGACAGCAACTGCCCCCTTCCGGCGCGATGCGAGGTCCCACTTGAATATCTCCCAAGACCTACCTGCCGACTCCGATCTCGCGAAGCGCGCGGCGCCGCGCCGGGCGAAGGTCGTCGTGGACTTTGCCCTTCAGGGAGGCGGCTCTCACGGTGCTTTCACCTGGGGCGTGCTCGATCGGCTGCTCGAGGAGCCATGGCTCGAAGTCGAAGGCGTGTCGGGCACCTCCGCTGGGGCCATGAACGCGGCCGTAATGGCAGACGGGTGGGCCGAAGGCGGCGCCCAAGGTGCGCGCAGGGCGCTCGACACCTACTGGCAGCACGTGTCGGAAGCTGCCCGCTTCAGCCCCTTTCAGCGCACGCCGCTCGATCGGATGTTCGGCCGCTGGTCGCTCGACTATTCGCCGATGTTCGTCGCCATGGATCTCATGTCGCGGCTGTTCTCGCCGTATCAGCTCAATCCGGCCGGCAGCAACGCACTGGCGCCCATACTGGCGAAGGAGATCAATTTCGAGCGGCTTCGAAACTCTCCCATCAAGGTTTTCATCACCGCCACCAATGTCCGCACCGGCCGCCCGCGCATATTTCGGAACGCGGAGATCACGCCGGAGGTGCTGATGGCCTCGGCCTGCCTGCCGACGCTGTTCCAGGCCATCGAGATCGACGGCGAGAGCTATTGGGACGGCGGTTATTCGGGCAATCCGACTCTGGCGCCGCTGGTTCGCGAGCTCGTCTCGGACGACACCATTCTCGTTCCCATCAATCCCGTCGAGAGACCCGGAACACCGAAATCGGCTGCCGAGATTCTCAACCGCCTGAACGAGGTGTCGTTCAACGCGGTGCTGATCAAAGAACTGAAGATGATGGCGCTGCTGCGCAAGAACACGATCCCCGGCAACGATGAAGGTGCCGAGTGGGCGAGAATGCGCGTCCATATCGTGCGCAACCCCATCATGAACACGCTCGGCTATTCCTCGAAGCTGAACGCGGAATGGGAATTCCTGAGCATGTTGCGAGAGGAGGGTCGCAAGTCGGCGGAGGAGTTCCTGATCACGCACGGCGATGATCTCGGCAAGCGCTCCACCCTCGATATCGATCAGTTGCTTGCGGAGATGATGTGACGGATGGGGCTCATTGGCATTCTCGTCGGTCTTGCCGGGCTCATCTACTTCGCCTATCGCGGCTCGAGCATCCTCATCCTGGCGCCGCTCGCCGGCCTCATCGCTGCCGCCTTCGCCGGCCAGCCGCTGCTCGCGAGCTGGACGCAGATTTTCATGAGCAATGCGGCGGAGTTCGTCGCGCAGTTCTTTCCGCTGTTCCTGCTCGGCGCACTGTTCGGCAAGCTCATGGAGGATTCGGGCTCGGTCACGTCCATCGCGAACTACATGACGCGCAAGCTCGGGCCACAGCGGGCCATCCTCGCGGTGGTGCTCTCGGGAGCGATCGTCACCTATGGCGGCGTCAGCCTGTTCGTTGCCTTCTTCGTGCTCGCGCCCATGGGCATGGCGTTGTTCCGCCAGGCGAGTGTGCCGCGCCGCCTGATGCCTGCTGCGATTGCGCTCGGCACCTCGACGTTCACGATGTCGGCCATGCCCGGAACGCCGGCAATCCAGAATGCCATTCCCATGCCGTTCTTCGGGACCACGCCGTTTGCGGCGCCCGGCCTCGGGATCATCGCCTCGGCGATCATGCTCGGCTTCGGCATGTGGTGGCTGAAGCGTGCGGAAACGAAGGCGCGCCTCGTGGGCGAAGGCTTTGGCTCGGATGATGGGGACAGCGCCGAGCAAGCGGCCGACGATCCGCTTGTCCGCGAGCGCGCCTCGACCGCGCGCGAGTTCGATCCAGCCGAGATCCACCGCAGTGCCGAAGCGCCGAGCGGGCCATCGATCGTGCTCGCGGCTTTGCCCATTGTCGTGGTGATCCTGACCAATCTCGTGATGTCGTTCGTCGTCCTGCCGCGCATGGACCTGGCCTTCCTCGCCGAGCCGCAGTGGGGCTCGACGAGCCTCTCCGCCGTGGGCGGCGTGTGGTCGGTGATCGTCGCGCTGCTGGCCGCCATCGTCGTCGTGATCGCGATCAATTTCCGCAGTGTGCCGGAGTTGCGCGCCACCATGACGGCGGGCGCCAATGCTTCCGTGCTGCCTATCGTCTCCGTCGCGAGCTTGGTTGGTTTCGGCGCTATCGTTGCATCGCTGCCAGCGTTCGCCGTTGTGCGCGACTGGGTGCTCGCGATCGAAGGCGGACCGCTCGTGTCGCTCGCCGTGGCGACGAACATTCTTGCCGCGCTGACCGGCTCCGCTTCGGGCGGTCTCACCATCGCCCTCGATGCGCTCGGACCGAGCTACATGAAGCTCGCCGCTGAGATCGGCATGAGCCCGGAGTTGATGCACCGCGTCGCCGTGATCGGCGCGGGTACGCTCGACAGCTTGCCGCACAATGGCGCCGTCGTGACCTTGCTGTCGGTGTGCGGCGTGACGCACAAGCAAGGCTATCTCGACATTGTCATGGCGGCGATCGTGAGCGCGCTCATCGCGCTCGTCGCCGTGATTCTGCTCGGCTCAATTTTAGGAAGTTTCTGACAAAACGCGGAACGGGGACTGTCTCTACACTTCGCGGGTTTCCCCGGATGTACGCCACTCATGCCGTCTATCTAAGCTCGGTCCCTGGGGAGGGATGACTTCCACCTCGGGGAGACGGCCAAGTGACACGCATTGATCGCCGCCAGATGCTGGCGCTGAGCTTGGGCGCAGCAGCCGCGTCCATCACGCTTCCGACCATTCTTGTTGAGGAGGCGCACGCCGCGCCGCTGATGCCTCGTCTGGATCCTCTTCAAGAGTCCGACGCGATCATCGACAAGGCTCAGGTCGTCGTTGTTGGACCACGGCGGCGCAGACGGCGCAGATGGGTTTGCTGGTGGCATCGAGGGCGTCGTGTATGCGGCTGGCGCTGGCGGTGAAAAAGCCCGGCTAGAACACACGCATCACCGATGAGCCGTGGGGAAGGGGCCTCATGTCGTTCGACGCTGATGGCCGCTCGACCGAGCAGTAGATCGGTCCGCTGTTCAGTGTGCCTGCACTGTGTTCAGGGTTTGACCCGATAGGCAAATTCCGCGCGCCACCGCAAGCTCGATGTGTCGTCAGAGCTGAAGCAAAACCTCGATCTATCCCGCCATTCTTCCGCAAGAGTGGAGCCCGTTGCCCAATGGAGCGGAGCTTGATCCGATCGACATCCGCCTCTCCAGCATCAGGGCGACGTTGGCTCCAGACGGCCGTGCTGCTTGCCCTGCCTGCGGTTCTTGCAGGATGCCGATCGGATACCGAGACAGCTCAATCGCAGCCAAGACCTGTGAGAACCGTGGTGGCCGAGAAGCGTGTCGCCATCACGCCGGTTACGCTCACGGGCCGCATCGAGGCTGACGACGAGGTTTCGCTGGCATTCCGCATCTCGGGGCGCGTCCTCGAACGAAACGTCAATGTCGGAGATAGCGTCAAAGCCGGACAGTTGCTCGCGCGCCTCGAGCCACAGAATGAGCTGAACTCATTGCGGGCTGCCCAAGCGAACCTCGAGGCCGCGCGTGGACAGCTCACGCAGGCACGCAATCACTTCGAGCGCCAGGACACCCTTCTCAAGCAGGGTTGGACCACACGTGCCCTCCACGATGACGCAGCACAGGCGCTGCAGACTACGCTGTCGCGCGTCGACGCTGCCGAAGCGCAATTGAGGCTGGCACAGGATCAAGTCAGCTTCACCGAGCTCAAGGCAGATGCCCCAGGAGTCGTGACCGCCGTCGGCCCGAACGCGGGCGAAGTTGCTCAAACCGGCCAGATGATCGCCAAGCTGGCTCGCAAGGACGGCCGCGATGCCGTGTTCGATGCACCGGCTCAACTGATCCGCTCGGCGCCGAGGAATCCGGAAGTCATAGTTAGTCTCGCAGACGATCCATCCGTCGTGGCGCGCGGACGCATTCGCGAGCTTGCGCCCCAGGCCGATCCGGTTACGCGGACCTTCGAGGTCAAGGTCGGTTTGACGAGCCCCCCGGCGGCTATGCGGCTCGGCGCGACCGTCAACGGGCGCATCGAGCAGGAAGCGCTTGCCTCATTCGAGATCCCAGCGACAGCCTTGACCGAGTTCAACCGCCAGCCGGCCGTGTGGATCGTTGATCCGAAGAGCTACGAGGTATCGATACGGAATGTAGAGGTGCAGAGGTTCGATCAAGCCGTCATAGCCGTATCCGGCGGCCTCAATGTCGGTGACATCATCGTCACTGCGGGCGTGCAGGCCTTGCATCCGGGCCAGACAGTGCGACTGCTCGGATCGGCTCAATGAGCGAATTCAATCTCTCCGCATGGGCACTCAGGAACCGCTCGGTCATCGTCTATTTCATGATCGTGATGGTCCTGGCCGACGTCGCCTCATACTTCCGGCTCGGGCGCAGTGAGGATCCGACGTTCATCATCAAGACGATGGTCGTGCAGGCCGCCTGGCCTGGCGCGAGCGTCGACGACACGCTGAAGCAGGTCACCGAGCGCCTCGAGCGCAAGCTGCAGGAAACGCCCAAGCTCGACTTCCTCCGAAGCTTCACGACCGCAGGCAGGGCGACGATCTTCGTCAATCTTCTCGGAAGCACGACGGCTAAAGAGGTGCCGGATATCTGGTATCACGTGCGCAAAAGCATCGGTGATATCCGGCACACGCTCCCGGCAGGTATCGTCGGGCCAGGCTTCAATGACGACTTCGGCGACACATTCGGCATCATCTATGGCTTCACGGCTGACGGCTTCACGCATCGCGAGCTGCGCGACTACGTAGAGGATATCCGATCGAAGCTGCTCGGCGTGCCGGACGTCTCCAAGATCGAGATCCTCGGCGCGCAGGACGAGAAGATTTTCGTCGAGTTCTCCATCAAGGAGCTTGCAGGGCTCGGTATAGACCGCTCGGCGCTGATCGCGGCGCTGCAGGCCCAGAACGTCGTCCTGCCAGCCGGCACGATCCAGACAGGCCACGAAACTCTGGCGCTCCGCGTTTCTGGCGCGTTCAGATCCGAGCAGGATGTCGCGAGCATCAACTTCGCAGCCGGCGGGCGCATGATCCGCCTCAGCGACATTGCGCAGATCAGCCGCGGATTTTCCGATCCGCCGCAGCCGCTGTTTCGCGTCGATGGCAAGCCGGCCATCGGCCTGGCCGTTGCCATGCGCGACGGCGGCGACGTTCTCGCCCTGGGCAGGAATATTCAAAGATCCATCGACGAGATCACGGCAGGCCTTCCGATCGGCATTACGCCCATACGCGTCGCCGATCAGGCCGTCACCGTAACGAGCGCTATCGCCGAATTCATGGCCTCGCTGTGGCAGGCGATCGCGATCATCCTGGCGGTGAGCTTCATTAGTCTCGGCGTGCGTCCGGGGTTGGTCATCGCGCTTGCCATACCGCTGACGCTTGCCATCGTCTTCTCGGTCATGCAGATGTCCGGGATTGACATGCAGCGCATATCGCTCGGCGCGTTGATCATTGCGCTTGCACTGCTCGTCGACGACGCGATGACGACGACCGATGCGATGCTCACCCGGCTCGCCGCCGGCGACGACAAGGTTCAGGCCGGAGCCTTTGCATTCCGCACATATGCGTTCGCGATGCTGGCCGGCACGCTGGTCACGATCGCGGGCTTCGTGCCGGTCGGCTTTGCGGCAAGCTCTGCCGGCGAATACACGTTCTCGCTCTTCGCGGTCGTCGGCATCGCGCTGATCGTATCGTGGTTCGTCGCCGTGCTCTTTGCGCCCCTCCTGGGCGTGGCCCTGCTCAAGTCGCCGGAAGCGGCACAATCGGCCGAGCCCAGCAAGATCCTGCAGCGATACCAGGGGTTCCTCGATCTCGCCATACGCCGCAAATGGGTGACCATCCCGCTGACGCTCGGCCTGTTCGTGTTGTCGTTTCTCGCTCTGCCTCTGGTGCCGCGGCAGTTCTTTCCTTCCTCGGATCGCCCTGAGCTGATAGTCGATCTCGGCCTTCCTCAGAATTCCTCGATCTTTGCGAGCGAGAACCTGGCTCGGCGCTTTGATGCCATGCTCCAGGGCGATCCCGACGTCGCGCGCTGGAGCACCTATGTCGGCCGGGGGGCCATTCGCTTCTATCTTCCGCTCAACGTGCAATTGCCGAATGATTTCTTCGCGCAGTCCGTGATCGTGGCGAAGGACGTTGCGGCAAGGGAAAGGCTTAGAGCCAAGCTCGAGAGCGTTCTGGCTAATGACTTCCCCAACGCGATAAGCCGCGTCTATCCACTGGAGCTCGGGCCGCCCGTCGGCTGGCCCGTACAGTATCGCGTGAGCGGTCCTGATCTCGCGCAGGTGCGCGAGTACGCCCTCAAGCTGGCGGAAGTCATCGCGCGAAATCCGCAGGCCGCCCACGTCAACTTCGACTGGATCGAGCCCGAAAGGCAGATCGGCATCCACATCGATCAGGACGAGGCGCGCCTGCTCGGTTTGAGCTCGCAAAGTCTCGCGGTAGTCCTCAACACCGTCATATCGGGAACGTCCATCACCCAGGTGCGTGACGATATCTACCTCGTGGATGTCGTCGCACGCGCGACCGATGAGCAGCGCGTATCGCTCGACACCCTGCGCACGCTGCAGGTGCCGCTGCCGAGCGGCCGCACGGTTCCTCTCAGCCAGTTCGCAACGTTCGAGTACATGCAGGACTATCCTCTCGTCTGGCGGCGCAATCGCGTGCCGACGCTGACAGTGCAGGCCGATGTCTCTCGCGGGGTATTGCCGGAGACGGTCGTCACGGCACTGGCGCCCGGCGTCCAGGCCTTGGCCAAGGAGCTGCCGCGGCCCTACACCATCGCGACCGGCGGAACCGTGGAGGAGAGCCAGAAATCCCAGGCCTCGGTCACCGCGATCGTGCCGGCCATGCTTCTCATCATGTTCACCGTGCTGATGTTGCAGCTCAGAAGCTTCCAGCGCCTGCTTATCGTGCTGAGCGTGGCGCCGCTTGGCCTCATCGGCGTCGTGGCTGCCTTGCTCTTGTTCCGCCAGCCTCTCGGCTTTGTCGCCATTCTCGGGATCCTCGCGCTGATCGGGATGATCACCAAGAATGCGGTCATTCTTATCGGGCAGATCGAAGCGGAGAGATCGCAGGGGAAAGACATTCATCGGGCGACGATCGACGCGAGCAGCGCGCGCTTCCGCCCCATCATGCTGACGGCAGTATCCACCGTGCTTGGCATGATCCCGATTGCGCCGACCGTGTTCTGGGGGCCGATGGCGCTCTCGATCATGGGCGGGCTGCTCGTTGCGACGGTTCTCACGCTGATCTTTCTGCCGACACTCTATGCAACCTGGTTCGGCTGGAGGGAGGCGGCTTCCTCGAAGCCTGCCCTCGAGCCGACCTATGTCCCATAGGGGGGAGCTCATGCGCAGCGCTGCTGGTGATCATTCCCCAATGACCTCCGCGGCGTTCATGCGAGGCGCAGGTTTGCTCGTATTCTGGCTGATCCTCTCCGCTTTCTCGGCTGCCGATCTTCCTGCAGGGGTTCTGGCGGCGGCCGCTGCAACCTGGGCAAGTCTGAAGCTTCTCCCGCCGGGGCGGATGAGACTGCGTCCTCTCCTTCTTGCGGAGCTGCTGCTGCGCTTCGTGGTCCAGTCCGTCGTTGCTGGATGCGATGCTGCGTGGCGCGCGCTCGATCCTCGATCGCGATTGCGGACAGGCTTCGTGAGCTACCGGCCGGTATCACCACCGGGAGCGATGAGGAGCGCGTTCCTTACGATGGCAAGCTTGCAGCCGGGCCTGCTTCCGTCCGGTTTCAACGATGACGGCACTGCCGCGATCCACTGCCTTGATGTTGGGCAGCCTGTCGCTCGGCAGTTGTCTCAGGAGGAGGCTCGCCTTCTTGCAGCACTCGGAATGGAGCACGACAATGTCTAGCTTTCTGCTCGTATCAGCCGTCCTGGTGCTGGCGTCCATCGCCATAGGGCTTGTCCGCATCCTCTACAGCCGGCAAGCCGCCGACTGCATGATGGCGGCGCAGCTCGTCGGAACGGGGGGCATTGCCGTGCTGCTCCTCGTCGCTGTGGCAACAGAGACGGCGCCCACCGGCGATGTCGCCTTGATGCTCGCGCTTCTCGCGGCCTTCGCCTCCGTTGCGTTCGTTGGAGGTATGCGCGGCACTGGAAGCAAAGCTACGGAGGGCGCCGACAAATGAGCGGCCTTCTTCATGCATTCACCATCCTCGCGGTCTCGGCCGGAGTCGTGTTCTTCATTGCCGGCACAGTCGGCCTCGTCCGCTTTCCCGATGTTCCGACACGCCTCCACGCGCTCACCAAGGCGGACAATGTCGGGCTCGGTCTCGTGGTGCTCGGATTGCTGCCATATACGGGCGGATTGCTCGGCGCGTTGAAGCTCGTGAGTGTGTGGCTGCTGACCCTGCTCTCGGGAGCGATCGTCACGCAGCTCATCGCGCGGGCGGTCCGATAGAAGGGGAGCGCGCGCACAGCATGGCTCTCGTATTCGACATCGGCATTGTCAGCCTGCTCATTGCTATCGGCGCGTGGATGATCATGGCACGCGACACCCTCGTCGCTGTCATCATCTTCGTCGTCTATGGGCTTCTGATGTCCATTGCCTGGGTCAGGCTATCGGCAGTCGATGTCGCGCTGACGGAGGCCGCCATCGGCAGCGGTATCACAGGAATGCTGCTTCTGAGTGCGGCCGCGCGCCTGCGTCAAACGGAAGGCGCGGGAGCGCGGCCATCATTTCCGGTGTGCGTTGCCGCCGGATCATTGTGCGCCTTGATATCGGCGGGCCTTGCAGGCGTCGTCCTTCTGCCGGCCGATGTCGCGCCGACGCTCGCACCGCTTGCTGTTGCCAACTTGGCCGATACCGGGCTCGAAAATCCGGTGGCGGGCGTTCTCTTCGCCTATCGGGCGCTCGATACGCTCCTTGAGAAGGTGGTCCTGCTGCTCGCGCTTCTCGGTGTGTGGTCGCTGGGATCGGATCGCGCGTGGGGTGGCGCACCGGCGCTAGGCGCCTACGTGCCGCCGAATGATATTCTGGTCTTCTTCGCGCAAGTGCTGCCACCGATCGGAATCGTATTTGCCGCCTACATGACCTGGACAGGCGCATCGCATCCGGGCGGCGCATTCCAAGGCGGCACTGTGCTGGCCGTCATGTGGTTGCTCGTCATGATGGCAGGTGTCGCGCGCGCGCCGCCGATCAGTAGCACCAAAGTGCGGTGGTTGCTTGTCGCAGGGCCGGCGCTCTTTCTGGCTGTCGGCTTCCTGGGCTTCGTGATCGCGGCCGGCTTTCTGGCCTATCCGGTCGACTATGCCAAAGCGCTGATCGTGCTCATCGAGATTGCGCTTGCGCTTTCCATCGGCGTCACGCTTGCCCTGCTCGCAGCAGGGCCACCCGAGCGGACGCTTCAGCCATGAACAGCGCGACGCTATTCGGGTTCTGCAGTGCGGCTATTGTCGGTCTCGGGCTATTCGGTCTCATCGTCAGTCCACACCCGCTACGCAGGATCCTCGCCTTCAATCTTCTCGGGAGCGGCGTCTTCCTCTTTTTCGGCGTCGTCGCGCGGAGAGGCGCGGCGGCCGGCCTCGGCGCGGACCCTGTTCCCCAGGCGCTGGTCATCACCGGTATCGTCGTTGCCTTCTCCGCGACGGCACTGGCAGTGGCCCTGGTGCTGCGGCTGTTCGCGCTGACGGACGAGGCCGCGCCGACTTCGGAGGCTGACCCGAAGGCGGGTGCGGAGGGAGGGCATTCCTGATGTCGACGGCGTCGGTCGCGACGACATCAAGCGGATACCTGCTCGTGCTCGCGGTCATGTGGCCGGTCATCGGCATTCTGCTGTCGTTCGTCGTGAGCGGTCGCCAGATCGAGCGCCTCGCATGGATCGTGCTGCCCGTAGGTCTCGTGATCGCGGGCGCAACTCTGATCGCGGTCACGCAAGCAGGGCAATCACAGATCTACGTCGTCGGGAATTGGGCGCCGCCACTGGGGATCGCACTGCGCGCCGATGGAATATCCGTCGCCATGATGATGGCAACAGCCATTGTTATCTGCGTCACCGGCGTCTTCGCGCACGGTGAGTTCAGTCAACCGCCAGGCGGGCCGGAGGAGCGTGCGCCGGTCGTCTTCTGGGTGCTGCTCTTCGCAATCTGGAGTGCGCTGAATGCGCTCGTCCTCGGATCCGACCTCTTCAATCTCTATGTCGCGCTGGAGCTTCTGACGTTTGCCGCCGTGCCGCTCGTCTGCCTGAAGGGGAAAAAGGAAACCGTCGAAGCCGCGCTCCGCTACATGCTGTTCGCACTGATCGGCTCCGTTCTCTATCTGCTGGGCGCGGCGATGATCTATGGCGCCTACGGTACGCTCGACATTCGCTTACTCTCCGAGAGGGGTCACGCCGAGCCCGCGACACTGATTGCCGCATCGCTGATGACTATTGGGCTGCTGGCAAAGACCGCGCTCGTTCCGCTGCATTTGTGGTTGCCGCCAGCGCACGCCGGCGCGCCGGCTCCCGGCAGCGCGATGCTCTCGGCGCTTGTCGTCAAGGGTTCGTTCTTCGTCATCATTCGCATTTGGTTCGACGCGATGCCCGATTTGTTGAGCTTTCGGGCCGCGCAGCTCCTTGGGGCCCTCGGTGCCGCTGCGATCCTTCTCGGCAGCGTGCTCGCGCTGCGTCAGCAGCGGCTCAAGCTCCTGATTGCGTACTCGACGATTGCGCAGATCGGCTACCTGTTCTTCGTGTTTCCGCTGGCAGCGGGTCTCGCGACCGGCGTGGCATGGAGCGGTATTGCCTGGACGGCGAGCTGGCTTCAGTTGTTCTCACATGCCTTTGCCAAGGCCGCGATGTTCATGGCTGCAGGGCTGATTGCCGAGGCGCTCGGGCATGATCGCATCGCGGAGCTCGGCGGAATTGGCCGCAAGCTTCCCATAACCATGCTGGCCTTCGCCCTCTCGGGGCTGTCGCTCGTCGGCGTGCCGCCAAGCGGCGGCTTCTCCGCGAAATGGCTGCTGCTTCTGGCGACGGTCATGGAGGGGCAATGGTGGTGGGCGGTCGTGATCGTGCTCGGTGGACTATTGGCCGGCGGTTACATCTTCATGGTTCTCGGAAGATTGCTCGCCAGTCCGACTGAGGTGCCGGCGCTGCAAGCGCCTGTGTCGAGGTGGCGCGAGTGCGCCGCACTCTCCTTGGCCATATGTGCGGTTCTTCTGGGGATATGGCCGCTGCAATCTTCCGATTTTCTTTTTATCGGGCGCTGAAGAGGCAAACAGCGATGACCGCCGGCACAGTGCTCGCCTCTTCCTTCATCGTACCGCTCTTCATGCTGGTGGCCGCCCTCGGGCAACGAACACGCGAGCGGTTGTCGGACCTGTTACCGTTCGCGCCGCTTCCTGCACTCCTCGCCGCGTTAGTGGTTCCAGACGGCACGATTGTTGTCCTGCCTCGCAGCCTTCTCGGGATCACGCTCAGTCTGGACAAACCCGGGGCGATGCTGCTCGGAGCGGCGTCGTTACTGTGGATTGCCGGAGGCATTTACGCGCGGCAGATGCTGCAAGATGCCGCGCGCGCCGTCCGCTTCGCCATCTGGTGGCTGACCACTCTCAGCGGAAGCCTCGGCGTATTCATCGCCGCGGACATGATCGGCTTCTACTTCTTCTATACCCTCGTGAGCCTCGCGGCATATGGGCTGGTCGCTTACGATGAAACTGCCGCGACTCGCCGGGCGAGCACCATTTACGTGGCGCTTGCTCTCCTCGGCGAAGCCTTCCTGCTCATGGCTTTCGTATTGCTGGCCGCAGCGACGCCAGGCAATAGCCTCCTCATCAGCGACGCCGTCGCCGCCCTTCGGTCGTCACCGTGGCGCGACATCACGATGCTGCTGATCGTTCTCGGCTTCGGATTGAAGATCGGTCTCGTTCCTCTGCATGTGTGGATGCCTTTGACGTACTCGGCCGCGCCAATTCCCGCTGCTGCCGTGCTGAGCGGCGCAGCCGTAAAGGCGGGCGTGATCGGCCTGATCCGGTTCCTTCCGTTTGACGTGTCGCTGGCGGGTTGGAGCGAGGTATTGATGGTCCTCGGCTTTGTCTCGGCCTTCTATGGCGTCGCCATCGGCCTCGCTCAGACAAATCCCAAGGCCGTGCTCGCCTATTCGAGCGTCAGTCAGATGGGCTTGCTTGCGGCAGTGCTCGGAATGGGGCTTGGCTCCGGCAGCAGAGCCGCGCTGCTGCCCGTCGCGTTCTATGCTGTGCATCATATGCTGGCGAAGGGCGGCCTGTTTCTCGCGCTTGGCGCAGCGGCCGCGCGCCGAGGCAGCGCGCTGCTCGTACTCGTCCCCACTGTCGTGCTAGCGCTTGCTCTCGCGGGCCTCCCTTTCACAGGAGGGCAGCTCGCCAAAATGGCGATCAAGGATCCGCTGGGCGATGGCGTCGCGAGTGTGCTCGCGCAGATCTCGGCAATCGGCAGCGCGCTCCTGATGCTCCACTTTCTGTATCTTTTTCGCGCCGGCATTGCCGAAGCCCCGGCAGATCGGCCAAGTGCGGCTGCTGTCGTCGCTTGGCTCATGATGGTATTTGCCGCGCTTGCATTGCCATGGTTTCTGTTTCCGACACTCGATGGTGCCTCGCGGGCCGATGCGTTCACGCTGCAGGAGCTTTGGGGTGCCGCCTGGCCGATCCTGATAGGCGGGCTCCTGGCCGCTCTGCTCTGGCGGTGGCGCACGCGACTGCCTCGAATTCCCGAAGGCGACGTGCTTTTCATCGCCGAGCGTTGCGCTCCCACGGTCAGCCGGCTCGGTGCGGCATTCGAGCGGGCCGATGGTGTGTTGCGTCAGTGGCCGATTGCCAGCATGTGCGTTGCACTACTTGTCGTGCTGACGGCCTTGGCCCTCGCGATGCCCGCGTAGTGCTGTTGCCCCAACGCCGACCGTCATTGTGCTTCGGTATTCTCTCCCTGCCTTTGGTGGTTTTCCCGTATGGCTCGCCTCCGCGCGCGATTGCCATAGTCCTCGCGGTATTCTCAGTGCAACTGCCGGACATGTCCTGCGGGAGGTGTCGGCGCTTCAAGCCCTTGATGCTCACGCGGCTCCGAGGGGAGAGGAGGAAGCATGTCTGATCTCGTAGTCCTCGGATTCGATGGCACCGGAACAGCCGATGAGGTGTTGACGAAGCTTCGCAGCCTAAAGAAGGAAAATCTCATCGACCTGGAGGATGCCTGTGTCGTCGTGCGCGACAGCACCGGCGCGGTCCAGGTCAAGCAGGCGGTTCATCTTGTTTCGCTCGGAGCGGCGAGCGGGGCCAGCACCGGTATGCTGATCGGTGCGCTCGCTGGCTTGCTGGTGCTCAATCCCCTTGCCGGTATGGCGGTTGGCGGTCTTGCCGGCGCCGGGTTCGGTGCACTGTCCGGTTCGTTGGCGGACTACGGCATCAACGACGATTTCATCAAGGATATCGGCAAGCACATTCCCAATGGCTCGTCCGCCCTCTTCGTGCTGATCAGGAAGTCGACGCCGGACAAGGTCCTCCCCGAGATCCAGCAGTACAATCCGCGGGTCCTGAAGACATCGCTCTCCAACAAGCAGGAAGAGCAGCTCCGCGCAGCACTTGAGCATAAGCCGGCGGCGGCTTGAGCCTCACGGCTCGAGCGTGTAAGTAGATGCGCTACGATATCGAGGAATGGTCAAGTAGCGCATCATGCCTGATCGCGAAGCTGCTCCCTTGACGACTGCAGCCGGCCGTTCGGGGGCGGATCGATCGCTGTTCGTGGCCGTGGCTACGGTTGCGACGATCGCGGTGCTCACGGCGGTCTATCTTGCCAGCTCGGTTATTGCGCCGGTTGTTTGCGCTCTCTTCATCATTGCGATTGTCTGGCCAGTGCAGAGCTGGCTCCAATTGCGCGTGCCGAAGCTTCTTGCCTTGGGCATCGTGATCGCAATGATTGCCGTTGTATTCGTGGTGTTTGGGTCTCTCATTGCCTGGGGCTTCGGCCGGATCGCGAGATGGCTCGCGATGGACGGGGAGCGCTTTCAGTTCCTCTACACACAGTTGGTGGCCTGGCTGGAGGAGCGCGGCATTGCCGTAGCTGGCATCTGGGCGGAGCACTTCAATATGCGCTGGCTCATGCGGGCCGCGCAGGAGATCACGGGGCGGCTGAACACGACGATCAGCTTCTGGCTGGTCGTCATGGTGTACGTGATCCTCGGGCTTTTGGAGATCGATGGCACGGAGCGCAAATTGCGCGCGATGGCAAACGCGAATGCGGGGCGCGTCATGATCGATGGCGCTTCAGCAACGGCCGAGAAACTCCGGCGCTATGTGATGATACGGACAGCGATGAGCGTCGCGACCGGCGTACTCGTCTGGGCTATTGCTTCGTTCTGGGGCCTGCCGCTTGCCGTGGAATGGGGCGTCATCGCCTTTGCGCTCAACTACATCCCCTTCATCGGTCCTTTCATCGCCACTGTCTTCCCGACCCTGTTCGCGTTGGCACAGTTCGGGTCGTGGCAGGAAGCCCTCGTCGTGTTTGTCTGTCTCAATGTCGCGCAGTTCGTCATTGGCAGCTACATAGAGCCGCATGTCTCCGGCAGTGCGCTCGCGATTTCCCCGTTCATTGTGCTCTTCTCCGTTTTCCTATGGACTTTTCTGTGGGGCCTGTTTGGCGCTTTCATCGGCGTGCCGATCACGATCGCGATCTTGACCTTCTGCGCACAGCATCCATCCAGCCGCTGGATCGCCGATCTGCTCGGGGCGCCGAAAGACACGCCGACGGTGGGCAAATCCGTTTGAGCGACGGTTATGCCGGCGGCTCGATCTCGCCGGGGATCTCGACGCGCTCCGGCTCCAGCAGGCAGAGGCCGCGATCCCGGTCTGTGGCCAGGCGATGGATATAGAAGCATGTTGTTTCGGCGTTGGTCGCTTCCATGACCGGAGAGGGCGCCGAGACGATTCTCGCGCTGCCGCACGCGCCAATCCAGTCGATGTGTCGATGGCCGTGCATGAATACGATCCTGGAGCCCATCGGCGCCAATTGGCGGACGAACCAGCTACCGTTGATCAAGGCGGTCCCAATGCGTTCGGAGAGTGCGGTGGCCAACTTCGGGTACTCGACGAGATGGTGATGCAGCGCCAGGATCCAATGTGCTCCGGGATACTGTTCGAGCACCGCCATGATGCGGCGCGCCTGCGTGCTCGATACGAGACCCAGTGCATTGGTGAAGGAGAAGTGCGTCTCGGCAGTCGAGTTGATCAGAAGGATGCCAAGGCCGTCCTCGCTCTCCGGCGGGATCACCATAGGAAAGATATCGTCCCAGAGTGCGGCGAGACCGATCGACAGGCGAACCGATCCCCTATCAGCGAAGGTCTCTATGCGGGAGCGGTTCGGGGTGAGCGCCTCCGAAAGTGTGGGGCCGACACGGCGCGTGTCCGTGTCGATAATCCGCACGAGATCGCCCTGCACGGCGGCCATGGCCGAGAGCGCACGCATCTGGCGCAAGCGGCCACCGGGACTCGTCGGCAGATCGAGCCGCGCCGGGTTCGCCCGGTCGACGACGTTCACATCGTGATTGCCGGGTAGGATCAGGGTCCGCGCGGCAAGCTTCGGATGTTTTGCGAGGGCCGACATGAACTCGGCCCATTCTGTCGAGCGGCCAGCATCGGTTATGTCGCCGGTCATGAGCACGAGATCGATCGGCTCGTCGGCATGAAGCTCATCAAGGCGCGCCAGTACGCGCTCGAGTCTTCCATTGCCACGCGAGCCCGAGCGCCCGCTCTCAATGCGGAAGCCAAATCTCTCCCCGACGACATGCAGATCCGAGAGATGGGCAATGCGCCACGTTCTGCCATCGGCGGGCGCGGCGTCGAACTGCGGAAGATCGCGCGGCTGAGCCATGGTCGCGTCGGCGAGGCCCCACACGAGCGAAGCCGTAGCCAGATAGGCGCTCACGATCACGATGGCATTTGCAAGCGCCGGAACGATCAGCCGCTGCGGCGACATCAGATCTGCGGCCGTGCCGTACCAGCGCGTGGCCGGCCAGACGAGCACAACGACGATCAGCGCAAGTATGCACAGGATCGCTCCGGCACCCGCAGCGGTCGCAGCGCGCAGTTGTGCGCGCTTCGATGCATCGCTTCGCCGGCGCATGGTGCGCTCGACGAGATGGCGAAGGCTTTCGCGGCACAGGGCATATCCCGGCTGCACGGCAATCGAGTTGAGCGACCAGAACCCACTCTCGGCGAGCCGGTACAGAGGTCGCCCGATCAGGTATCCGGCAGCGAGCACGACAATGAGCACGAGAAGAGGCCACGCCTCATACAGCGGCGCCGAAATCTTTCTGGAGACAGCCGCCAGCCAGCCCGAGATGATCAGTGGCGCAAGACCGAGCAGGATCGCCGGAACCACGATGAGAAGCAGCCACGCCAGAACGAGCTTCGGCAGGCTGATCTCTGCCAGCAGGCTGCCCGCTATTGCAAAGAGCGAGCGCCGCTTCGTGCTGGAGACATCATCCTCGACGTCGCCAAGTCGCGGATCGATGAGTGGTGCCACAGATGATCCAGATGGTGTAACCGGCCGAGAGTCTGCGCAGTCTTCTGCGGAGGGTTGCGAGGCAGCAACCGGCGCTCCCTCGGCTCCGGCTATGGCGGATGGCGTGACATTTTCGGACACCATGACTTGAGCAACCGCGAGCCTTGGGGCGATGTCAGGACGCCTGCCAGCGTCTGCGAAGATACTTGTGACGCATGGGATCGTCGCGGTGCAGACACTTCAGGATCGCGTCGCTCAGGTGGCGTGGGCGTGCGACTGGGCCGATCACTTTGGCTATTTGAGGTGTCGGGCGCTGATTGAAGGTGGGGGCTGCGAGCTGATGGATGCTTGTTCTCCAGAGTCGTTCGTGGCCATGGTGGTCGCTGCGATCTCTGTTCACCTGCATAACGTTCATCTCCAATGCATGGAAACGACAATGTCGGTTCGACGCTTCTCACCTGCCGCGCGTGCGCACGGGAAGCCGAGACTTGCACGATGCGGTGCCATGGTCGCTGACTGAGGTTGCGCGTCCATCAGTGGAACCCCCTATTTGGGGTGCGCGATATTACGGTGCGGGCGGTAAGCGGAAGCGGTGACGGCTGCCGTGCCTTCCCGGGCAAGTGATGCCGGCTCCAGGAAAATTGGCCGACTGTCTCGCCCGATCGTCTCAGCGCAGTGGCTCGGGTCGCGGCATCTTGGGCTGAGCGTCGACGATCGCGCCAATATCATCCTGGTGGCATCCGGCGAGGCAGACCGTGCAGATCATGCCCTCGGGGCAGCCCGGTACTTCGATATCCTGGAATGGCCGGGCGGATTGGGCGTGCGGGCGCGGCAGACGCCGCGGCGTCGGCAGGCCACTGGAGTCCGTCGCCGTCTCGGCACTCCCATGCGCGGCCTCGCGGCTGCGCACGCGTGGCACATACGTGCCACCCGAGCCGTCGGAGCTCTGCGCGCCGTGATTGTCGTCGGATTTGCGGCGGGAGCTCGCATCGTCGTGGTTCGTGGAGCGCTCCTTCACAGTGCGCACCTTGCCGCGCCGCGCCTCCGCATCGTCCGCGCCGAACGTCACGGCGGAAAGAGCGACAGACAACACGAGACCGAGGCGGATCAGCACCTGCAACGAAACACGCCAGGACATGGGGACGCTCCGAAGGACGCAAATAGCGAAAAGAAGCTAGCGCAAATCCATTTACCGTTGGTGAAGGCCGGCCGGCTCCCCCGCAGCTGGCCGAGCCGCGGAAGAGGCGCTCGAAGGCCTCGGAGTGGATGGCCGTCGGGGATCTGAGCGGGTTCTTGATTGCGCCCCGGGTTTTGACTAGTGTCGGCGGCGCTGCGGGCGTAGTTCAGTGGTAGAACGTCAGCTTCCCAAGCTGAATGTCGTCGGTTCGATCCCGATCGCCCGCTCCATGAAATCAAAGACTTACGAGCACCAAGGGAACTTGACGGACGGTTCAGGTAACACCCAGGTAACACCGCAGGCAGGTGATTGTTTCCGGTGCAAGTGCACATGGAGCGCGAGCCGGTTTTGTGGAAGGAAGTGAGGCGCGTCGGCCTTATCGCTTGTATTCGGCGGTGGAGCCGTACTGCTGCTTCTGGAGCCACTCCTCAAGGTCGGCAATGCGGTAGACGACCTTGGAGGCTTTGCCGGGGCCGACCTTGAAGTAGCGGGGGCCAGTGCCGTCCACGCGCTTGGCTTCGAGGGTTCGGTCGGAGACGCGCAGGTACTCGGCTGCTTCCGGCGTGGTGAGCAGGTTCGAAACTGGGAGAGGCCTAGGCGCTTCTGTCATGAGGGATTGAGCAG
The DNA here is from genome assembly GCF_900117415.1 of Hyphomicrobium sp. CS1BSMeth3. Lineage (GTDB taxonomy): Bacteria > Pseudomonadota > Alphaproteobacteria > Rhizobiales > Hyphomicrobiaceae. The sequence continues at coordinate 395,795 of NZ_FPEI01000005.1, read as the reverse complement.
GTCCGAAAGCGGTAGGGGCCTTGGCGAATCCGAAATGGCGCGGCTAGGGTAGCAGTGGATTCGTTTGCGAGGGAAGGGCGATGGCAGAAGATGCCTTATCGGTCGGCCGGAAGTTGGACGCAGCTCGCGCGAGCTATGTGCGTGTACGCGAGCGCTTGAACGCCTTGTTGCCGCAAGCAAGCGGGCCGCATGAGATCGCGGACCACCTTCTCAGTTATGCCGAGGAGTTCGGTGTCGAAAAGACCTTGGCGGATGTCGAGGCGAAGCCAGGTCATTTCGATTTGAAAGCGGCGCCGTCGGGATTGCGGCCGTTGCTTGAGCAGGCACAAGAGCTGTCGCGGGAGTGCGATTTGCTGGCGGCGAAGTTCGACAAGCTGGTGCATGGCGGGCTGCCTGTTGTCACGCGGACGATGTGCCACCTGGGGCGCATGTTCGAGTTGGATCAGGAGAAGGGCGAGATGCGCTACCTGGACAATGGGGAGCGGCATCCCATTCCTCCCGATTTGGTGGCGCCGGATGATGGTAGGGCCCGGTCGCGCGAGCGCGGACGGAGCCGTTAGGGGCTTGATGAGATTGAAGGCAAAAGGGGCCGCCCACGGGGCGGCCCCTTTGCTATGCGGAGAGGATGGTCCGCACCTTGAGGCTTACTGCTTGGAGGCGAATGCGTTTGAGCAGGGGTGAGAGAGGATGGGTTAAGGCGGTCATTGGATGACCTCCTCGTCGTTCCAACTGTAGGCGGGATTGTCGGCGTAGTGGTCGCTGGCGTACCAGGCATCGATAGCGTGGTCGAGGGCGGTGCCGGTCAGGCCTTGAAACTCGAGTTCGAACTGGTCGCGGAGGAAGGCGCGGTCGGTGACGGAGGTTATCATTTCGGTTTTCCTTGTTTGTTGAGCGGGCTGCCCTGTGCAGCGCCGTTGGCGACCGTGGGGCTCACGATTGCGCACGGTGCCGGGCTGAAACCGTAAGGCGGCGAAGTTGGGGGAGGGGCCCCGGCTGCAGCCGGCCCTGGGCAGCGGGTGAAACGGGTGCCACGGTGCCAATGGTTCGGGCGCACCAGGGGTTCGCTGAAACATGCGGGAGAGCGGGATGAGCCGGTGTAACGGCTGTGGGTTCGTCGCGGTTCTCTTGCGGGGGTGATGAGGGAGGCTGTTAAGGTAGTGCCATGGCGTCATGATGCCGGGAGGTGGCGATAGTGGCGGATGACGATGAGGATGCCTTGCGGCGGTTGTTCAGCAAGGCGAAGGAAGTCGTGACCGATGCTCCTGCGGAGGTGGTGGTCGCGGAGGCATCAGGCATCGGGCGCGTACGGGTGACGTTGCGGGTGACCGATGAGGTGGCGGAAGGGTTGGATATTATTGCGACGGTCGGCGGGCAGAGCAAGAACAGCTTCTGCGAAGCCGCATTGCGGAGGGCGGTGAAAGCAAAGGTGGCGGCTTTGAAGGGCGCGGTGAGTGCCGAGGAATGGGATGTCCTATTGAGATTGGTGCGGCGGAGGCAGGCTGGTGGCGCGCGCGGTCGCGGCGATGGGGGTGCTGTGTAGCCTCGGTTTGATTGGGGTTTCAGCTTTTCTGAATTTCAGGTTCGGTCAGAGCCTCGCCGATAACGAAATTGATACCTGGATTTATGGTGTTGCGCTGGTGAGCATGGATGGGCTCAAGGCGTTGATGCCATTCGTTGCCTTATCGGCATGGGCGGCGCGCCATCGCATTGGTGGGAGCGTCGCCTGGGGCGTCTTTGCGCTGGCGACGGTGGCGAGCCTGGTTGCTTCGTTAGGATTTGCGGAAGGGCACCGTGTGGTGCGGGGCGAGCGGCTGGATGCGGCGGCCGGGACCTACCGCGATGCATTGCGGGCTTTAGCGCGGGCCGAGCGCGCGCGTGAAGATCATGGAGCCGTGCGTTCGCTTGAGGAGCTTGAGGAAGCCAGGCGAGCCGTCCTTGCGCGCCCGGTCGGTCGGGGAACGACGGTGGGGCAGGCGTCGGAGGGATGCACCAAGGCGGGATATCTTTCGCGGGAGCATTGCGAGGAATATGCGCGGCTGGGCGTGGAAATGGCGCGCAGCCGCGAGGCGGTGCGCCTGGATGGCGAATTGGCGAACTCGCGGCGAAGTGTGGAGCTGCTGCGTAGCGGACAGAAGGCGGTGAAGGAAGGCGTCGATCCGCAGGTGGCTGTTTTGAGGCGCTTGTGGACTGTGGTGCAGGACGCGCCGGAAGTTGGCGCGGTGCGGCTGGCGCTGGGGCTGCTGTTTGCGTTGGTGGTTGAAGTGGGCAGTGGGGTGGGTTTGTATTTGTCGACATTGTTGTTGCGGCCGGGCGTCGTGGAGCAGGGCGAGGTGCGGCGCGTAGCGCGGCGGGATGATGTGGAGGTGCCGGTGGACAGGCCGTTTGGCGACAGGGTCAAGGCGTACATGGCGGAGCGGTGGGTGCCGGTGCCGAAAATCGAACAGACGGCCATGCACGAAGCCTTCGACGATTATGTCGAATGGTGTCGGGAGAAGGGATATGAGCCCATGGGCGCGGCATGGGTCCAGGAGCAGCTGTGTGTGGCCATTGTTGCAATTGACCCATTGCATGAGGCGATAGATTTCGGGAAAGCGGGCAGCAACCTCGTGTTCCACGGCGTGGGGTTGCGGAAGAATGTGGCCGCCATCGATTCAGGCGACCCTGAGGCTTGAGTTTTCAGCATTGCGGTAGTGCGCTGTGGTGAGCCAGCGCAGGCGGGTTTCGCCCTGGTAGGTGTGATCCCAGACAATCCAGCAGTAGCGTTGCTGCTTGAGGCTTTGCGTTGCTTGAGCGGCATCGCCGTAGGGCCAGCAGTGGCATTCGTCGAGGGCGTAGATGACGCTTGGCGGGTGCGTCTCGAAGAAGGGATGCCGGATGGGGTGGCAGAGGCTGTTGATGGGGAGCAGCATGGCGACCTTGCCGCGCAATTTGCGGGTGAGCTCGATGGCGTGCTTGCAGAATTTGTCGCCGAGGCCGCGGCCGTAGGGCGGGTTGGTGATGATGTCGGGGGCGAGGGCGTGGCTTTCGGCAAGGAAGTCGCGGCCGGTTTCGCCGTAGCCCCAGCAGGGGGCGAGGTCGGTGGCGATGACCTGGTGGCCGTGCTCGAGAAGCACGTTCGCAATATGTCCTTGTCCGCAGGCCGGTTCCCAGGTCTTGCCGGAGAAGGGCTCGGCTCCGAGGAGAGCGCGCGTGGCCTCAGGTGGCGTTGGGTAGAATTCCCAGGCGGCGCGCGAGGGGGAGATGCGCGGGCCAAAGGCGAAGGCGTGGTTGGTCGCCTTGGATTGCCCAGTCGAGGGAATGTCGTTCGGTCGCAGCAGGCGGATAGGCTGGTTGGCGGGTTTTATCAGGCTACGTGGGTGCAAGAGGCGGGGCATCATTGGCTTTGGCTTTCACTAGTTTGCGGAGACTCATTCTCTTCAACCTCGAGCAAGGCTTTCTGGGTGCTTTCAGCGATGGTGCAAGGGGTGTCCTTCAACGCGGGGTCGGCTTTGGCCCACAGGCTGACAGACCAGTGGTCTAGGGCGAGCGAGTGCGCGTGATTGGGATTTTCGGCTTCGACTTCCACCTCGATGCGCAGAGTGTCGAGGAAAGTGACGGTGTAGGATTTGAGTTGGCTCATGATGGGCTGCTTTCATTGTCGGATAGTAGGCGTACATTCACGGGCTTGATTGCGTGGTCGATGAGGGAAAAGCCCGCTTTGGTGGTGAGGCGAAAGCAGCGGGCTCGGCGCAGGGCGTGGTCGAGTGCGGAGACATCGTCATTGGCCGGCAGTCGGATTTCGTAGCGGTTGGTGGCTTCAATGATCACGGCGTAGGTGTCCTGGTTGCTCATTGCAGGAGGTCTCCGTTGATGGTGATAGTGACGGTCGGCATCAGGTCGAAGCTTTCCTCGTCAATCTGCTCGAGGTGCCAGTGGCCAATGCCGGTGCGAAGAAGGCTCGGGAAGTCGAGGTCTTCTTGCCGTGCGTAGTGACCGAGGTTGGCAATCAGGTCGCCTATGGATTCCTCGTCGGTGTCGGTGCCGGTCATGCTGGCAAAGAGGCTGAGGCATTGCGCGGCCCATCCGGCGCGTGTGAGGTTGTCGCTCATTTGTCGAGCCTCCCATTGGCGGGCAGTTTCTCGTCGAGCAGTTTGAGGATTTCGGCGGGGAGCACGTCGCGGCTGAATTCCCGGTCAGCTTCGTAGAGCGTGACACCGTTGGCATCGGCGATTTTGTCGATGAAGGTATTGTGCAGGCCGGTCTCGCCAAATTCGACTTGGTAGCCAGCTTCAGTCAGGACATCGATGACGCGGTCGGTTTCGATCTGGCCGTCGCCGTCGCCGAAGCCAAACTTGTCGAAGGCTTCCTCCCAATCCCAGCGGTAGTCGCCGCCGCAGGTGTTGCAGGTGGTGATGGGCATTGTTGTTGCTTTCGTTGATGAGGGTTGCGGGAGAGCGAGGTGGGCTCGCGCTCCCGCGTGGTGGTTGGTTAGTTCCCGGCGTTGGTTTGCTCGTCGGGTTTCTTCACCCGGATGACGAGGCGGCCGGCGTCCTTGCCGATCGGCATCATCTCGAGCTGGAGGTTCAGTCCGCCCTGGTCGTCGTGCATCCAGGCGGCGCCGATGCGGGTCCAGAAGCCCTTGGAGCCGGGTTTGCCTTCGCGGACGTGGAAGACATCGTGGGTCGGCTTGCGGTTGGTTTTCGGTTGGTTCGACATGGCTTTGATCTTTCGCTGATGGTCGGAGCTACCCTGTGCAGCTCCGTTGCACCCTTTGGGGACAGGCACACGGGCACGATGCCGGGCTGCAAACCGCGAAGCGGCGGCGAAAGGGAAGGGGCCCCTTGCAGCCGGCCCTGGGCGGCGTGGGCTGGGGCTGTCACGGTGCCAACGGTTGCGCTGTGCAGGGGAAGCACTGACGGAGAAAGTGAGAGCTGTCGGATTGCAGAAAGTGGGAAGTGCGTACCGCGTGGCTTTAATGGCGGCGGTCAAAGGTAAGAAGGCTTGGGTGGTGCAATTTGGTGCAGCTGGGTTGCCGGGCCTGGTCGTATGACGTTAGCCTTGAGCATGGCTGAGGCGAAGACGCGGGATGACTGGGATGCGGTGCTCACGACCGAGGAGCTGGCGGAGGAATTGAGCCATTGCGTCCCGGGCGATGTGCTGCAGGAGGAGAACCTGGGGTATTTTCACGATGAAGCGACACGGGCGGAGTTGCGTGCCTGGGCATTGGGTCGCGGATGGGACGTGGGTGACTACGGAGTGAGCCGGCCAGTGGCGGAGAAGGCGGGTGATGATCAAGCCGGAGGTGGGGCTGGTCGTGTGGTACGCGTACCTGTGGGCGCAGGACCGCGACGACGGACATGATGATGCGGGGAAGTTCCGACCCGCCGTTATCGTTGGGCTGAGGGGTGAGGGGAAGGCGCGGCGGGCGCTGCTACTGCCGATTACACATACGCTGCAGTACGACAACATGGGTGTGGAGATTGCGCGCCAGGAGCTGTTGCGTCTTGGTCTGGAAACGCACAAGCCGTCGTTCATAGTTACGCGGGAAGGCAATCGGGCGGCATGGCCGCTGAAGGAGATGCAGCCACGCGCGTACTACAAACCGGATAGCGCCGTGTTCGGTGTGATCCACCGCAAGTTTGTCGACGAGGCAGTGAAGGAGCTCAAGGCCAATCATGCCGAGAAGCGCGTGGTGGTGATTGACCGAGAGAAGCTTCGCAAAGACGTGGAGAAGGACGCGCTGGAATGGCGGCGTCGTCAGAGGGGGCGCTCACTTTAGGTTAGTTCCGTATGCTGGGATCAATAGCTGCTTTTGACCCGTAGCTGTCCTGAGCAGCTGCAGCGCGCCGGCCACGCCACCGGGACGCAGCGCAGAGAAAGGTCCTTTCGTCTCCTTGCTGATCACGATCAACAAGGCCGAATAGGTTCATCTTTTGCTTAGCCCCTGCCAGCGGACGTTCGCTGTCGCAGCCCCGGCATCCCCTCGCTCTGCGAGCAGCAGGCATTGCCGGGGACAATGGACTATTCGGCAAATTGGGGCACTGCGGATGATCGGATAGCAAAAGGCTACTGCGGAAATTGTCGGAGCAGCAAGACGTGTCCGTACCCCGCGCGTCAGTGGTGAGACTCCGAAACTTCAAGACCTACGCGCCCTGATCGAAAATGGGCGGGCAGCACGCCAGAATAAGCGACTTTGCCCCGAAGCTCTGTGGGGCCGAAGCGAAGCATCGCTGAGATCAGGATGTCGGAGCCTGATGCCGCACGGCAGGGCGTTCAGGCCATCACACAAACGAAATGCATTCGACGCACGAGCGTCATCGAGCCTCGCTAAAGACATACGTACAAGTTGACCGACCGAATGCGAGGCTCGAATTATGACATTCAACGTGCAGCAGCTAGGCCCTTCCTTCGTGGCAGAAATCACGGGCTTTACTCCGGAGCTATTGAGTGACGCCAAAGTCATGGCAGCTCTCCACCGGCATTATCTGGAGAACAAGACGGTTGTGCTTCGGGATGCAGCGCTCTCGCCCGAGCAGTTCGTCAAATTTTCCGAGACATTCGGATCATGCGACCCGCACCATGTCGTGGCGGTTCGTCATCCTGAGCAGCCGAAGATCACCATTCTCTCCAATCAAGATGAAACCGGCCGCAAGCCGGAGATGAAAACCTTCGGCGTCGGCTGGCACTCGGACTATTCCTATAAGCGCGTGCCATCCCGTGCGACGCTCCTGATGGCGGTCGTCGTGCCCGATCAGGGGGGAGACACACTGTTTGCCGATACGGTCGCAGCTTACGAGGCGCTGTCCGAAGCCGCCAAGCACAAGATCACTGGCCTGCGCGTTCGCCATGAATACCGTTTCATGAAGGATCGCTCGCGCCCCAGTGCACGCTGGAATTTCCTGAGTGAAGCCGAGCAAGCGGCGACCCCCGAGGTCATCCACCCGCTCGTCATCCGCCATCCCGAAACCGGAGCCTTGGCGCTCTTCATCGCCCCTGGCGACCTGTCAGGAGTCAAAGGCATCGTCGATATGGACGAGGCTGAAAGCGACGTGCTGCTCTCAAGCCTGTTTGACCACATGACGCAGGCTCACTTCACCTACCGCCACAAATGGCGGCCACGCGATCTTGTGATCTGGGACAACCGCTCGACCATCCATTCGGCGACGACGGATCAGCTGCCGGCGCATCAAGTCAGGCGCATGTATCGGATCACGACAAACGGTAGCGTGCCCATCGCCGCCTGATGCCGGCCCGTGTGCAATCGGATCGCAAGTCTGCGACCTAACCTTCCCACAATAGCAAACAGAGAAACAATTATGAGCGCTCGAGACATCCCTCTTAGTCGCCGAAGCTTCCTGTCCACCTCAGCCGCGGCCGTGGCTGCGGGCGTGCTCGCCCCCACGCTCCCCGCGCAAGCCGCAGATTTTGTCACGATTGTTGGCGGCCCGACGGGCGGTTCCTTTTATCCAATCAGTGTTGCTGTCGCCAATGCGATCAGCACCGCACTGCCCGATACTCGTGTCCAAGTCCAGCAAACTGGCGGGTCGAACTTGAATGTCACTCTCGTTATGGGCGGGAAGGCGGAGCTCGGTATCGCGCTGGCTGACGTACTATCGACTGCCATGCGAGGGGCGGATCCGAAGCGATTTCCAAAGCCGATGCAAGGGCTGCGCGGCATCGCTTCGATCTTTCCCAGCCACGTGCACCTGATGGTTCGAGCCGACTCAGGCATCAAGAGCATCGAGGATCTCCGCGGCCGCATCATGAACGTCGGCGCGCCCGGCGGCGGCAGCGAGACAAACGCTCGCGCCATTCTTGCTGCGTCGGGCATGTCCTTCGAGGATCTGAAGCGCGTGGATTTCCTTGGCGCCGGCGACGCGGGTGACGCGGTTCGCAACCGACGCATCGATGGCTTCTTCCTGTCAACGGGGCTAGGCGCGCCGATGGTGCAGGAACTGCAAACGGGAGTCGACATGGTCGCCGTGCCGATCCCTGCGGAGCTTGTCAAGAAGATCGGCGACTCGGCTTATGTCGCAACCGAGATCCCAAGCGGCACCTATCAGGTGCAGGGCCTACCAGCCCCCGGCGTGGTGGTATGGACCCAGCTCTTCTGCAGCGAGAGTCATCCAGCGGAGAAAGTACGCAGCTACCTTGAGGCGATCTTCGCCGATCTCCAAAAGTTCCGTAGCGGTCACGCCGCGCTTCGCGAGTTCTCATTGGAGCGCGCCGTTCAAGGGATGCCGATCCCTCTCCACGATGGTGCGAAGACGTTTTTTGCTGCGCATGGCGTGACGGCGGGCTGATCGCCGCCCGCTCTCTGCAACGAATAGGATGATGGCCCAATGACACACGCCAGCTCCAATCTCGCGCCGGATGCCACAGTGAATACACTCTCGGCAGCGGATGCACTTGAGATGAAGCTCGAAGGTGCAGCCGACATCGGACTCGGCGTGACCCGCTGGGCCATCATCATGGTGGCGATGATCTTCGCGGCCTTCCAGATGTGGACCGCGCTGGTCAACCCGCTTCCTGCAATAACTCTGCGTAGCGTGCATGCCGCATTTCTGGTCATGCTGTGCTTTCTGATTTTCACTTCCGACATGAGGCCGCGGCTTGGCCACGCCGCTTGGTACGACTGGTTATTGATTGCTCTGTCGGCTGTTTGCGGCGCCTATTTCTGGACGGAGAGCGCGCAGTTCGCCTATCGACCGGGCTTTCCCACCACCGCTGATTTGGCGGTGGGCAGCGTCTTCGTCGTTCTCGTATTCGAGGCGACACGTCGCGCGACCGGATATGCGCTGCCGCTCATGGCGGGAACGATCCTGCTATGGGGTCTTTTCGGACACTATCTGCCTGGGCCCTTGGTGCACCGGGGTTATGGGTTCGATCAAATCATTGAGCAATTGGTGATCGGGACCGAGGGCATGTTCAGCACTGCGACGGCCGTATCAGCCACCTACATCTTCCTGTTTGTACTGTTCGCCTCCTACCTGCAGCAATCAGGTATCCTTACGTTGTTTAACGACATTGCCATTCGATTCGTCGGCGGCTGGCGTTCGGGGCCGGCGCAGGCCTGCATTCTGTCTTCGGCAATGATGGGGACTGTCAGTGGCTCAGGTATCGCCAATGTCGTCACTTCTGGGCAGGTGACGATTCCTTTGATGCGGCGTTACGGCTACAAGCCGGAATTTGCGGCTGGGGTCGAGGTCTCGTCCAGTATGGGCGGCCAAATCATGCCGCCGATCATGGGAGCCGGCGCTTTCGTCATGGCCGAGATGCTCGGCATTCCCTATGTGACGATCGCTTTGGCGGCGGCAATTCCGGCAATCTTGTATTTCGTCGGTATTGCTTGGGTCTCTTATCTGGAGGCGCGGCGCCTCAATCTTTCGGTCATGACCGGCGTTGCCATGGGGGCGTCCGAAGCATCAATCCGAGGTCGTCTGCATCTGCTTCTGCCTCTGGTCGTGATCATGGCGCTTCTCTTCTTCGGCTATACGCCGCTCTACTCGGCGATTGTGGCACTGTGTTTCACGATCACATTGATACTGACGGTGCCGCTGGCCGAGTTGTGCCCGCCGAGGACCCGATGGATCGTGCATATCGCAAGTTTCGGCGTCGCCACCGCGTGCATGGTTGTCATCGCCGATCCGCAGATTCTGACGCTACTGGTTGCCGTGCTTGCCGTAGTCTGCGCGAGCTTTGCTGGCGGGCGTCAGACGTTGCGGCGCTGTTTCGAGAGCACGTATCACGGCACGATCAATGCCGTGGCCGTGGGCATAACCTGCGTAATTGTTGGCGTGTTCGACGGCATCTTCGGGCTAAGCGGTGTGATGCTGGAGGTCGCATCGGGTCTGGTGACACTCGGCGCTGGCCATCTTTGGCTCAGTCTGACTATGGCAATGCTTATCTGCCTCCTGCTCGGCCTGGGCCTGCCGACCGTGCCGAGCTATGTCATCTGTGCTGTGGTCGTGACGCCCCCGCTTGTACAATTGGGCGTCAGTCCGCTGGTCGCGCATATGTTCGTGTTCTACTTCTCCGTTCTGGCGCAGCTTACGCCGCCCGTAGCGCTCGCTGCGATCGCGGCGCTCCCGTTCGCGGGGCCCGGCGCTTCCTCGCTGCGGATTGCGGTGATCGGCACGATGCTGGCGCTATCAGGGCTGCTCGTACCCTTCGTGGCCGTTTATTCACCTGAACTTCTGTTGGTCCAAGGCACTTGGGCAGACACGGCCCTCGCAACGATCAGAGTGTTGATAGCGATGATTTATTGTGGCGTCGCCATGGTCGGGTACTTCCGCGCAGCCGTCGGCTTATTGCGACGCCTAGTACTCACGGCGGCGGCCATCCTGCTGGTCGCGACCGATCCGCTATGGTATGGCGCGGGAATATTGCTTGGGTTGGCCGTCTTGATTGAGAACGGCTTGAGGGCAGGCGGCAAGCCGGAACACTGGCAGGCTTCATGACGAAGAGTTGTGTGGATGGAAGCTCGCCCACGGGTAATCGTGCGATCTGGTCTCGGCTGACGTTAGAGCTGCGTGGAGAGATTCTTTCGGGCCGTTTCGCCGAACACGAGCAGTTGCCCGGCGAGAATGACCTTGCCGAGTTGTTCAGTGTCCATCGGCACACCGTCAGAAAGGCAATCCGTGCCTTGGAAGGCGAGGGCCTTTTGCGTGTCCGGCATGGCAGCGGCACCTACATCAATCGAGAAGTCATTGACTACCACATCGGAGTGCGTACTCGTTTTACCGAGAACCTGATGCGCCATGGGTTGAGCAGCAGAGGCGATCTGCTCGCTTGCACAACGGTAGCCGTGCCCGAAGATGTGGCTAATGCCTTGGCGCTGGACGCCGGCGCCGGCGCCGAGGTGATCCGCTTGGATCTCCTGCGCTATGCAGCCAATCAGCCTATGTCCTTCGCCACTCACTATCTGCAAGCAGGTCGTTTTGACGGAATAGATCTCCGCTTCGCGGAACTCCGCTCATTGACTAGTGCACTCAAGACCTTCGGCATTGAGGACTACATACGCATCGAGACCCTCGTAAGCGGCAGGCTGCCGACCGAGTTAGAAAGGGCCAACCTGAAAATTGCCTCGACCTCTCCAATCTTCGAGATACGTGGGCGCAATGCCACGCGGGACGGAAAGGTGTTTCTCTACACGGTCGCCCGCATGCCTTGTCTTCGCGTGCAGCTGAGCTTCGGCGGAGACGGAGAAGGCTATAAGGGTCAGGAATAATCTGGCTCTCGAATATCTATTCTATGAGCAAGCCTCCTTTGCTGTTGTAGCCAAGTCTTTTCTGGCAAAGTGACGGCAATAAACGATCGACGGACCGCGTCTTAGACCGGACTTGGTCGTTGCTGCTAGTTGTATTGCCAGTTTTGGCGAGCCGATGATCGCTTGCTGGGAAACACACCTTTATACGGTGCACCGTCCGGATCGATGCATTGGTCTTCTTCTGGCCCTAAGCTGAAATTGGACGTGAGGCTATTGCAGGGGTTTAGCGGTCAATCTTGTGCGATTTTAAGCGGTAGCTGGTGCTCGAAGTTGCGGAAAATGGTGTGAAATCAGGCGGCGGCGACAGGGCAATGCGCAGGCGGTGTGTTGCGCGAGAAGGGTGCCGTTGGCGGCGGGTGGCGGCAGGGCGCTTGTTTGCTGGATCCGGAGAGGGGCTTGGGCGTGGTGCGGTCATGGATGTGCTAGCCAGCAGATGGGTCTTGATGAGCTTATCGAGCATGGCAGCAGATTCTTTGAGCCTACGGCGCTCCTGCCGGCCCTCGATGGTTTCCGAGATGGCGGTGCGGACGTCGTCCTTGCTGATGAGGCCCCAGGCGGCAAGGCCCTTGGCGATGTCGACGGCATCGACGAGCGGGATGTGACGGCGTTCCGGTGTCGGCTTGAATAGGCTGGCAATTGCGGCGGCCGGGAAGCGCGACATGGATTTTGCCGAACGCTGGAGCCGCAGGGCGGACAGCTTGGTGTAGCCATTGGCATTGCCGACAATCCATCCCGATGCCTTGGGCTCGAGGGCGTAGCCATCGCGGGCGAACAGATCCTCCAAATCCTCCCAGGAGGAACCTGCATCAATGCCGTCTGAAACGCGGGCGCCGTAGACTTCGGCTTCGTCACGGCTCCACTGAGGGCGGTTGGTGGGGGCGCCGCGCTTGGCCGCGTAGGTGGCGCGGCTGTTGGGTTTCTTGCGTCGGTGCTTGGTCTGCTCGGGATTGTAGGCGTGGGCCGGTGCATAGAGGAAGCCGTGGGTCTCCGAGAGCTCGCGCATGATGGCGTCGAAGCGGGCGTAGTCGTGGGCCTGGTGCCAGGCCTTGCCGGTTTCGGGATGCACCCTGTTGATCAGCATATGCAGGTGGCGATGCGGCCGGTCGTCGTGGCCCATGATGAGCGCCTGGTGTTCGCCGAGGCCAGCCATCGCAAGGGTCTTGAAGGCAATGTCCTGCATCTGCTCCGGCGTTGGCCGCTCCTTTTCATGCCAAGCGATCATCAGATGATAGGCGGCCTTGCGCGTGCGCGCCGAGAGGCCGGCCGTGGCCTGCATGATGCGCGCGGCGCGTTCGGGATCGTCGGTGGGAATGTTGTGCGGGAGTATCCAGGCAACGCGTTCGGGATGCGGCGTGGTGCCGGGCTTGCCATGCACGAGATAGCGCGCGAGCGCGTGAAAGTCGTTGGTGGCTGGCGCAATGCTAGCGAGCACTTGGTGCTACGCGGTCCATGGCTTCGAGCACTTCGGCAAGCGCGCGGTTGATTGTTGCGGCCGCGACAGGAACCATCTCCGTGTTGGCCTGGCGGGCAATCTGGTTGAGGTTGTTGCCGATCCGGGAGAGGGCGGCCATCAGTTGCGGGTTTGGTCGGAAGTGCGGGAGGCTAACCCTCTGCGCATGGATGTGAGCTGTGAGAATAGCGCGGGTGAGGTCGGAGGCGGTGATGCTGCGGCTGGCCGCCTCGTTGGCGAGAGCGATGTGGTCGTCTTCGGTCACGCGCGTGTAGATCTGACGGGGTTTTGTGAGCTTGGGTTTTGATACCCCTTTTCGGTAACCGCGTGTGGGCATGAGGCCTCCTTGTTGCTGAAAGGAACGGGGCAGGGGCCGCCGCAGGCGGTGTCCGCGCGGTCACACCGCGCGGCGAGGGCGTTTTTGGCATTTTGTCCAGAAACGCATACCTCGCCCCGTTCCTTTCAGCTTCACATCGCATCTCAATGCATACAAGGCGCATGCACAGGGGTTCATCAATTCCATTGCAGGAATCTCACATGTGGAAAGTGGAGTATCAAAAGTGAGATGGGTGCCACCGGGGGCTCTGCCCCCGGACCCCCGAAGTACGGAAGACGTGAGGGCGTAGAATGTATACAAGAAGGGGCGTTGCTCAGCGTTATGGGGTTATTCGGAGATGTGCTCGCAGTGCCATAGGGGGTGGAGGCATGTTGTGTTCGGTGCGCGATGAGTATTGGCGCGGACCGGGTGTTGGGGGAGGATGTTAAGTACGGGACAGCCGAAGGGCGATGACCGTAGACGTGAGGAAAGCCGTTGGATACGCGGCCCTCATGGGATTCGAAGGCGTCCCACTGCGCTGGAAACGGCAGGGGCGCTTTTTTGCGCATTGAGGCGCGCATTGGCCCATTGCGGGACGTGCCGGCCGGCGGGCCGGCCCTCGAGCCAGGCCGGACGGCTGGCGATATCTTCGTCAGTTGAGCTGGTTTGTAAGGCGCGCAATCTTGCGGATCAGCACGTCGCTCAAGGATTCCAAAGGATGTTTTGCGGCGTGGAGGGCATGAAAGACGTCGTTGTCAACGGGGACGCGGTGGGTGCCATCGGCGAGGCGTTCGGTATTGTCGATGGTGATGCGGGGACCAAACTGCTTGATGGCGGCGAGGGCTTCGGCGGTGATGATGATGGTTTTCAAGAGGTGATTTCAATCGTTGGCGTTGGGAAGGTATGGGGATGTTGCAGGGGATGGCAAGTTTTCGCGTTCTTTGTCCGATGATCGGATGTTTGCCGAAAGCGTGAGAGAGCCGCTGCCTGGAGGCAGCGGCGATGATGCCGCTACGCGGCATCGGTGGCGGCGGATGCGCCGGGCTGGCGGGCAATCATCCAGGCGAGGGCTTCCTGCGCCCGCGCTGCGGCCGTGAAGATGGCGCGCTTATCGTCCTTGAGCGCCTTCAGCCAATTTGCGATGTACCGGGCGTGGTCGTCGCGCGGCTGCGCCGAGAGGCCGAGATAGGCCATGGTGTAGGCCGAGATCAGCTCGGCCACGAGCTCCTCGCCGGCATACTCGGGGGAACCGAAGCGCTTGCCGAGGTCGCGGTTGAGGCGGTGCTTGGCTCCAGTCGCATGACCTGCCTCGTGAAAGATGACGCTCAGCCAATCGAGCGTGCGCTGTTCCTCGGTGGAGGCATCGAAGTAGCGCTCATCGGGCATCGTGATGCTGTCATCGGACGGGCGATAGAATGCATTCTCGCCGCCGGTGACGAGCGCGATACCGAGATGGCGGAAGAACGCCTCGGCTTCGGCGTGCTTCTGGATGGGCGGACGCTCGGGGATGGCCGGAAGCTCGTAGCCGTCGACCTGGGCGACGTTGAAGACGGAGTAGGCGCGGGCGACCTTGCGGCTACCGTCGTCATCGGTATTCTCCGGGTCGGGATCGACCGAGTATTGCTTGTAGAAGACGATCAGATTGGCCTTTTCGCCCTTGCGGACTTGGGCGCCGGCTTCTTTCCAGGCTTTGTAGGTGGCGAAGGTCAAATTGGAGAAGCCGCGCATTTGCGCTTGGGCAAGCAACAGCAGGATGTTGATGCCTTGGTAGTGCGTGCCCTCAGCATTGCGGGGGAGCATGGAGAACATGCCTGGGCGGTGCCACGGCATGCGCACGTCACCGCCGACGCCCGCCTCGATGGCGGCAATGATGTGGTCGGTGACGGCCTGGTGGACATCGAACGCGGAAACTTTCGACACGGGAACCTCCTCGGTTTCGGCGGCGGCCGTGATGACCGGCGCTGACGCCGTGAGAGCCCGTGGGCGGGGAGGGGCCCGCACCCTCGTGGGCGCGCCCTTAGGCGCGAGGCTTGCCCTTGCGGGATACCCGCTCCGGGCTAGGCGTCTTGTTGCGCCGGTCGGCCGGGGGCGATGGGAGGTGGGTGTCGCGATTGCGTGCGATGTCGGCCAGCACGGGCGGGGATTGCCACACGGCTGTGGTCGAGCGGAGCGGGGTGAGGACGAGCGCCACGGTTGGGGACAGGACGCCGGCGGAAGGGAGGTTGGCGGATAATTGAGCGAGGATGGCGCGTCTGGGCCGGGGATTGGGCTGGAAAACGGGTGTGCCCGGCATGGCAGGCGCCTGCGAACAGTGTTTTCTTGGATCTGTTCAGTTGTCGTTTCAGTGAACGGATTTATTGCCAAGGAGAGACTGCGAAAATGACAGTGACTTCAGATCGCAAAGATGGGGCGCCGGGTATTGCTTTGTCGCGGCGGAGCATGGTGGCGGCGTTGGGGGTGTTGGCCACGAGTGCAGGTGGCGTGACCTCGCGGGCGTTGGCGCAGGTGCCACCGCCTATGCCGCCGCCGCCGAGCGACTACGTGCCGCCGCCGATGCCGATTCCGCCGGGCGGGTATGTGCCGCCGCCCATGGGGTCAGGGGGTGGCCAGTGCTTCCTCGAGGGAACGCGATTGGCGGTGCCGGGCGGGGAGGTGCCGGTCGAGGGCCTGCGGCCGGGAGATATGGTGCTGACGGCGTCGGGTGCGCGGCGGCAGGCGGGTTTCGTGGGTTGGTTCAGTGTTGAACGCGACACGTCGGGGCGGTGGCCTTTGGCTGGCCTTCCGGTGCGGGTGCGGCGGGGAGCGCTAGGCGCCGGGTTGCCGGCGCGCGACCTGTTCGTGACCGGAGCTCACTTGTTGTTTCTCGGCGGGGTTTTGGTTCCGGCGGAAGATCTGATCAACGGGGTGAGCATTGCCTGGGCGGACGTGGCGGGTGAGCGTTTGCGCTACTTCCACGTGGGTCTGGCGTCGCATGACGTGGTGCTTGCCGAGGGTCTGGGTTGTGAGAGCCTTCAGGTAAGTGACGTGGCTAGGAGTGCGGCGGGCTTCGACAATGGTGCGGAGCTGGTGGCGTACTACAGGGGGCTGCGTCCCGGCGAGATGGTGGCGTGCGCGCGCGTGATGGCTTTCAACGGTGGGCGCGCGGCCTTGCGCTCGCGTTTGCGGAGCGCGCTGGCGGTGGTGCGGGACGTTCGCGATGTGCGTGACAGGGTGCGGGATGAGGCAGAAGCGCGGCTTGCGCGTGCGGTTGGGCCGGTGATGGGCCTGGTGCCCGCGTAAGGTTGTGATCTGCTGACAGGATGTGTGTGAGGGGCGTCGCTGCGGCGGCGCCCTTTTTTGTGGGGGTTGCGGTTCTGGTCGCGCGGCCGGCCGCCCTTTCGAGCCGGGCCGGGCGATGGGTTTGACGGTGAGGGCGGGGTTAGAGCGGGAAGGGGTTTTCGGCCGGGTCTGGAGGTTTGGCTGCGCGGGCGCGCGGGTTTGGCGTGGACTGCCCGCAAGAGTGAGTTGCACGCTCAAATTCAGGATATTCGATTGCAGAGGCCATGCTCGTCTTCATAGGGCTCGAGCCACCCGCGTTAGCGGGTGGTTTTGTTTTGGCGGCCTGACTGGCTTGCGGTCTCGGCGGTCAGCGCTCGGGCGCGTGGTGGTCCCATGGGGGGAACGGCGTGAGCGGTGGCTCGCCGTTCATGAGGCGTTGTTCGCTGGCCGTGGGGATGTATCGGGGGGCGTGGATGGTGGCTCTCGCGCTTGCCGCGATGGTGCCTTCGAGGTGGCTTGGCAGGTGGAGGTTTTCGGCGCTACGGGCGCTGATGCGCCCGCGTTCGTGGAGGGGGGCGGTGAGGGAGGTGGCATGAAGGGCGTGGATGGCGCCGGTGCGGTGCTGCGGGAGGTCGAGCTGCAGGAGGTTGTTCGCGACGAGCTCGCCGGTGGTGAAGGCGGGGAGATCGATGTTGTGCACGGAGGAGAGCAGGAGGTCGCCTTCGCGGTGACGGGGCAGGTGGACGTCGGATGCGAGGAGGGCGGTGACGTTGCCGGTTTCGTGCAGGGGGAGGGAGAGGGTGGTGGCGACGTCGGCTTCGACAGTGCCGTGGCGGTGTTGAGGCAGGTGGACGCTTTTGGCCGAGCGAACGCGCACATGCCCGTCCTGAAGGCGGGGCAAGTTGATCTCCTTGGCGCTGTAGGCCGTGACGTTGGCATGTTCGATGAGCGGGGCGCTGAGATACTCGACGGCGTGGAGAGAGAGGTCGCCGCGGCGGAAGGCGGGGAGGTCGAGGTCGAGGAGATTGTTGGCCTCGAGGATGCCAGTGTGGAACTTCGGCAGATGGACGCTGGGTGTGTAGAGGGCGGCGATGCGGCCGTGTTCGAAGTTGGGAAGGTGGAGGTATTGGGCGAGCACACGCAGCGTGCCGCCTTTGAGCTGAGGGAGGGAGAGGGTTTCACGGGCGTGGAGGTGCAGCTCGGCGCGGGGATAGGTTGGAATGTGCTGAAGCATGTCGGCGGGGACGTAGCCGAAGTCGGCGATGATGTGCGGGGTATCGGCGGCGCGGACGATGTCGGCGGCCGAGCTGCTGGTTGGCATGAGGATGGTGCCGGCGAGGGCGTGTTGGATGCTGTCGAGGGTGGCGGGGACAATGGTGCCGGAGGTTGTGAGGACGTGGCCGGCGCGCAGTTGGGGCAGGGGCTTGATGGTGGTGAACTCGAGTGTGTCGCGTAGCGCACCGAGGGCGCGGCAGAGAGGGGGGAAGCAGACGGCATTGACGTCGAGGGTTGGACTGGCGCCTTCGATCTGGGCAATGGCGCGGGTGGTGGTGAGGTATTCGATGGTGAGGGCGGGTTTGCCGTTCTCGGTGAGCGTGAGGATGCGGCTCTCGCCGCGGTGGATCTTCTGCCAGTAGACGAGTGCATATCGGGCATCAGGGTGCTTTTCGGCGATGCCGAGGGCCTCTAGGGCCTCATGATCCCGGAGCACACCGACGCAGTGGCCGAGGGCGGCGCTGTCGAGCTGGAGGTGGCGCGGGTCGGTGGCTTCTTCCAGGCGCCAGGGGCCGTCTTGCCAGAGGATGGTGCGCGGTGGCGCATTGGCGAGGAGCGCGCGGCGGAAGCGCGCGGCGGCCTGCTGGCTGGCTTGCTCGTGCGTGCGCAGGATGGCGGCGATGTTGGTCCGCGTGGTGATGAGGTCGGGGCGCTCGCGGAGCGCATCGGCGAGGATGTAGGCGGGGAATTCGGCGATGGCTTCGGGCGTTTGGGCGCCGGTGCGCGAGAGGTGGCTCAGCAGCTTGGCGGTGAGGGCGGTGAGCTGCGCGTCATCGAGGTCGAGGCTGCCCGATTGAATGACGACGGTGAGCAGTTGGGCGGCGATGGAGCGCGTCAGGCGGTCGGCGGTGAAGGGGATTTTGAGGGCAAAGTCGGCGCCGGTGGTGGTCTTGCCGGAAAGTATGCTTTCGACGGCCTCCTGGGCGATGTCGCGGATGGGGCGGGTATATCCAGGCAGGTCTCCATGCTTTCCTCGTTGCCGAGGGTATGGGGCGGTGTGGGTTTATTGCAAGGGGGCGGGGTTATTTTAGCGTCGGCGGAAGGGGTTTAGGGCGCTTTGCCGCTCTTGGTCATTATTGATGACGGGGGCGGGCCGGCCATCCCTGCTTCGGGCTAGGCGTCTCGTTGCGCCGGTCGGCCGAAGCCGCGAGGAGGTGTGCCGGGTGAGCGTGGGAGGACACGGGGCGCCGCCATGATCATGGCGCCGCGCGGAGTTGGTCGGTGAGGGCGTTCGTGGAGCGGGTGGGTTTGGCTAGCTGATGAGGTTCATGATCAGCCGGATGATGAGGTCTTTCTGTTTGGGAGCGCTTTGCGCTGTGAGCAGCGCAAGGGCGACAAGGGCAGTGTCAGTTATGCGGCCGTGCAGTCCATGGCGCGCCAGGTAGCTGACGAAGAGAAAGCTGCCGATGCGCTTGTTGCCGTCGGCAAAAGGGTGGTCTTTGATGACGAAGTACAGCAGGTGCGCGGCGCGGATCTCGGCCGATGGGTAGAGGGCTTGGCCATCGAATGTTTGGGCGAGGCCTTCGATGATGGCATCGAGTTGAGGGCCGCGTTCCAATCCGAAAAGGTCAGTGGCATCGCCCTTGTCCAAGAGGTCGCGCTTGAGAGTGGAAATGGCCCTGCGCGCCGCGGTCGGCGACAGGGGGAGTGGACGCCGGGAGGAGGGCGTGGGGGCACGTAGCGCATCTTCGTCGTAAGCGAGGAGGAGACTCCAGCTTCGGGCATAGTGCTGGATGACGTCCAGGATGGCTTGGCCTTCGCCTTCGATAAGGCCTTCTTGGGACAAGGTCGTGGCGAGCAAATCGATGGTGGCGCGGAGTTCGGCGGTGCCGCGTGCTTCGAGGCGCTGCGCGTCGAGACTGTAACCCTTCAGCAAATGGTCGCGGAGGACGCCGCTTGCCCAGATACGAAACTGCGTGCCGCGTTTAGAGTTGATCCGGTAACCGACGGAGAGAATGGCGTCGAGGTTATAGTGAGGAATGGTGCGTTGGACTTGGCGCCTGCCTTCAGTTCGAACCACTAAGAATTCCTTAGTGGTTCGTTTGGGGGAGACCTCCCTTTCTCGAAATACGTTGCGGAGGTGCATGGTGATGTTCGGGGCGCTGGTAGCAAACAACGCTGCGATTTGATGCTGGGTTAGCCAGAGGGTGTCAGCTTCGACCCGCACATCCAGCGAGAACGTTCCGTCCACCGTGAAGACGGCGACATTGGTTCCGGGAGCGGTGCGAGAGGGCATTCCTTGGAGGATGCGGGGCGTGCCCGCGCATGGCAAGCCAACTGCCTACGATTGCAGCACGCAAATCATACAGGTGGATTGAACTCGTCAGCGGGCACGGCTGCGAAGAATGGCGTGCGGGCTCTTGGGTTGATCCTTGCGTGGAGGTGGCCGGTGGGGCGGCGTGGCGACGTAAGCCGTGTCGTAGGACTGCTTGCGCGGCGCGGGCGCGCGGCGGCCGTCGAACGGATCTGGTGTGTGGTGGTTCATGATGGCGTGGTACGGCACGCCTTTGAGGTCGGAGGGCGCGACGCCGATTTCATCGGCGAGGGCTTTCAGGATGTGGATGGCCCATTGGTGCTTCTGATGATGGTCGAGGTGGGTGCCGCTCAAGCCTTCCTGCATGTGGAATGTCCACGACGCGTCTTCTTGGCTGGGTTCGATCCAGCACTCGATGCTGGCCTTGCCGCCGAGATAGATGCGGGAATTGCCGTGGGGATCGACGGCATGCGTGATGATCATGCGGAGATGTTACGGGGCAGGTGGGGGGACGGCGCAATGCCGTGTGCACAAAGTGTGGGCATGGCGCATACAGGTGGCGCGTTCGATGGCACGGGGGTGTGTTGCGAAGGACATAATTAGTTGGCGGTAGCGGTGGCCGTGCATTTTGTGTGTTTGGCTATCATGGACAAGAGAAGGAGGTGGGAGCGATTGTCGTTTGCCGAAGACGCAGGCATGTAAATGGCTCGGCGTTGCTGCTGGTGCATGGTGAGCCTCCTACTTGGGCAGTCGGTCGACAACGCCATTCCGCGAATATGAGACGTATCGGTGGTGCTCCGGCTGCTGGATGGGAGCGTCTATTTGGCCGACATGAGGATGGTGGCCTCGCCGAGCAGCCAGATGCGGTCCTCGCTGGTGAGTGCGGGCTCGGCGTATAGTTTAAGCAGGGCGGCAGGGTTCCTGCTTCTGATTGTGTTCTTGGCGATCTCGAGAAGCGTGCCGCTTTCATGTTCGTGCAGCCGCGGTAGGTTGTGCTTCTGCATCACGGCCCTGAGGTCGCGTAGTCGTTCCTCGGGAGTGAGCCTGATCGACGATTGTCCCGTCGTCATGTCATAGACCATGAGAGGATAGGCGCGTTTCATCTCTTCCAGTGCGGCGTTTCTCCAGGATCCGTCCTCGCCTGGATTGGGATTGAGCAATCTTCCGATGACGTATTCGCGGACATTTTCGTCTCTGCCCACCTCCTCGCGCCATTCGTTGGTGCCGGCCTTGATCGAGGGAAGAAGCTGGTAGGTGCGGATGCGGAATTGCTCCCGGCTTACGATCAAGGAAAGAACGCGGCGCATGGTCGATGCGGGGAGCGCGGCGTTCATGTCAGGATAGAGCGCGCTGCTGTTCTCGAGTGCATAGGCGAGGAGCGGATCGGGCATCTTTTGGAGGGTGGCCTTGAAGGAAGGGGCGCCTCGGTTTTGCGATACGGCAACGAGCAAGCGTACCACCTCGCTGGAGTAAGCCGCGTCGGTGAAGTCCTTTCTCGTGATTTTGGCGGCGACGGTCGCTATGCATGTATCGTTGAGGGCGTCTGTGGGAAGTTCAGGCTTGCTTTGGGCGATATTCAGGAGTTCAGCGCAGTAGCTGAGAATATGCCGGGGAGTGATAGAGGGTTGGGCTGCTAGAAATTGGCTCACGAGTTGCGGAAAGCGGGTGGCCATGGCTCCATCGATGATTGCGTTGGCCAGGTGGAGTTGGAGTTGGGCGAGGGCGCCGTATTCGGGGTTGTAGGTGTGCGGAGGGAGGCGGCGCATGTGGGTTGCAACGGCCGTCAGGAGGGCCGCGTCATTGTTCGCAAAAGCCCTGCGCAACCATTCATAGTTGAGATCCCAACGATTGTGCTGGGGTGATTTGAGCATGAACCCGTAGCGCTGGATGGGGGGCGCGTTGCTGAAGGTGGCAATCCAGGAGGCAATGGCTTCTTTGTCTTTTTGTGAAGTCGACATGTCGTAAATTTTGGTGACGAGGCCACTCGACATCTCGCAGGAACTCCGAGCATTGAGGAGTTGAGCCAAGCGATCCCGTGGCCACCACGGAAGGATCTTGGTGACGTGCGCTTGTGCATGGGCGCAGTCGATTCCCAGAAGCGCCGAAAGCATCGAGGTGAGCTGATCGGGGGCAGGAGCGGGGGTGTGAACCTTGAGTATATCGACAAGGGCTTCCGTGTCGTCGATATCAAGCCGCCAGCGCGCTGTTGTGCCAAGGCCGTCGGGCGAGCACATCTGCGGCGATGAGAACGTGCGGAGGAATGTCTTGGCGCGTTCAATGCCGTGGACACGATAGAGGGCAAGGGCGAGTTCGCAATCCCGGTCCATGCCGACTTCGGATGATGCCGCGAGATAGTATTCCGCGGCTTTCGGGCCTTTGGTCTTCTGGAGCTGGTCGGCAACAGGTTCGCCGAGGGCCCTTAGTGTTCCGACCGCCATCAGCGCATGTTGTTCGGACGTAGCGCGGAGGGCCTCGGCTTGAGGATCGGGAAGCTTGTCGAGGGCTGTCGGTGCCTGGGCAACGTAACGATCGAGAGCTGCCTTTAGGCAAGCGTAGGTCGGTTCGGTGATGCAATTCTCGGGCTGGCCTGATGCGTCACGCAAGGCGTTGGCGAGCTCCTGCCGGGTCAGAGTGCCAATCTTTTCGTTCGCAGAGATGCGGACGGCGGCGGCCGTGCCGCCGTAGTCCTTCAGGATGACGGCAACAAGCGCCTCGGCGTCGGTCAAGAGTTTGCGGCGCTCGAGCGCGTCGGCGCTGTTTTGCGCCGCTGCAATGCGTTCCGCGGCCGTGACGTATTTCTGGTTGGCTGCGCGCTCTGGATCATCGCAAGCGGAGAGCGCCATCGAGGTCCAGAACGCAATGAGCAACGCGCGCGAGAAGGAGAACATTCGTGCCTCGGCCTGTTTGACGTGAGTGGTCGGTTGAGGGCGATGGGGGTGGGAGCTGGAAGGACCTAGGGGCACCGGCGCTTGATGGTAGCGAAGGCTTGCTTGGCACGCTGCGCCATGGCGGCGGGCTCACGGGTGTCGCGGTAGGCGCCGCTGTCTTCGTTGGGGCTGCAGACCATGTCCGAGCCGTCGTTGCGTTTGCCTAGAGGGCAGACGGCACCGACGCCTTTGAAGGAGATACGGGTCAGCATCGGTGGATGATGATTGCCGGGGCGGTTTACGAAGGAGCGCATGAGCCCTTCTTCGGGATCTTCCATGCGTTCGATCTTGATGGCCGTCGCTTTGCCGAAATCGACGCGCTGCTCGTAGCGGGACGTCGGTGATTTGTTGAATGGCGAGCCCGAGTGCCATGGCCCCCAGGTGCCCTTTTGCGCATCGAAGTCACGCTTGGCCCGCTCGGTGACGACGCGGAAGCTGCACGGCGTCTCGGTCATGATGGTGGTTGTCTGGCGGTATTCCCAGGCGGGCGTGCCGAAGCTGTTGCGGACGATGGTGTTGGTGGTATGGGGCTCGATGTCGGCGGCGCCCTGGAGGACGATGGCGATGGCCTGGAGGTGGGCGGTTTCGGTGTCCTGCGGGGACGGCGGTGGGCCTGATGGTGCGGCCGTCGCGGTGTCCGCTGCGGCGTTCTTTGCCAAGGCGGCGAGGTTGACCCACACGGTGGTGCCATCGGCGAGCCTGGCTGCGGACCAGCCGTCGCGGGGCGCGCCTTCGAGCGAGAGGGTGTCGCCGGGGTTGAGCTTGCGAGCAAGGGGCGCGGTGGTGCTTGGAGATTGGCGGGGATTGAGTGAGCCCGTCAGCCGGAGGGGGGATGTGGCGGAAGGTGCGGGTTTTGCTTTTGCAATGGCAGCGACCTTGGGCGGTGGGATGTTGGCTTGCGTTTCTTCGAGGGCATCGACCATCTGGGCGTAGGCGACCTGGCCCCTGTCGAGAGCCCGCTGTTTGAGGGTCTTGGCGGTGGTGATGCATTCGTGGGCCGAGAAGCGGCTGCTGTGGCGCGGGGCTGTGAGCTTGCCGCCGTGTTTCATGTAGGCGATGAGAAACTGCCGCGCCGGTTCGATCGCACGGTCCTCGGGGTCGGGCATGTAGGCGAGCACGCTGTTGGTCACGCGCGCGGGCAAGCTGCAAACGCCCTCGGGCTGTGCTGGATATGTTGCATTGATGTTTGCGCCGCCGGCGACGAGCTCATTGAGCAAGGGGGCGTCCATGCTCTCGACGGCGCGGGCGAGGAGTGGCACGCCGAAGGCTGCGGCATTGGGATTGGCGCCGCCTTTGATGAGGCGCTGGATGAGGGCGAGCATGGCCTCGGCGCGCGCGGGGATGTGGCGCAGGGCGAGATAGGCTTTCATGCACATGGGAAGGGGCTGTGCCGGTTCCGAGTGCGGAGGAATGTTGGGCAGTGGTGTGCTGCGGGCCCCGCGATCGAGGGCGGTGTTGATGCGCTGGATGCTCTGCTGCCAGAACTCCTCGAGCTTGCCGGCGCGCAGGTCGTCGTAGTCGCTGAGGGTGAGGCAGAAAGAGGCGAAGATGGTGCGGTAGTAGCGCGGCAGCGGGGTGTTGAGGTCTTGTTTCAGTTCATTGACGACATAGTCGTAGGCGGCGGGTTTGAGCAGAAGAAAGCTGCCGGGGAACTCGGGGACGAAGGCAATGAGAGGTTGTCCCGCGATGCGCTGTGGATCGATGTTGGCCATCTGGCGCAAGGTTCGCGCTTTGCCGATGTCGTTCTGGCGGATGGCTTGCACGTATTGGAATTCGACTTGCGAGAGCTGGGCGCGGGCCTCAGTGGCGATGAGGAACAATGTGGTGGCGAGTATGAAGCGGAAAAGCATGGGCACCTCGGAGATGCGTTGAATTGCAGCGGGGGCGCTAAGGTGTTTGCGGTCGCGCCGCGGCCGAGATGAGAAGGCCGAGGATCAGCACGGCGATGCCTCCTGCCGTGATGAGGTAGAGGTTGCCGGCTGCGGGGCACAGCTCCCTGGGCGCCATCGGGGCGCCGTAGGTTTGCGAATAGAGGCATTGGGCATAGGTATCGCGCTGCTTGGCGCGGCCCTGAGCGACGGCGTGTCCGAGCCAGTCACCGGGGGCGATGTTGAGGTTGGGCGCCGGAGGTTGGTTCGCGAACCAGAGTCCGGCGACAGCAAGGGCGAGGACGAAACCGAGGGCGGCGAGCATGGTGCCGAAGCGTCTGGCCATGGTGATTATCCGAGGTTATGGGCTTGGTTGGCAGGCAGTTCGCGCGTCCTTGAGGGTGTTTATGAGGGCCGTGAAGTAGGGAATCGTGTTGGCGCCTTCCTGCTCGAGAATGAGCAGGCAGAAAGGCTTTGCATCGGCTGCTGGTGGTGTGGATTGCTCGGCGGTCAAGGCTTTGAGGACGCTGGTCGCGAGCGTGATGCGCGCCGGTGTGAAGCGTTCGGCGAGGAGTTTCTCGGCACATGCGCAGTCGCGGGGGTGAATGAGCGGGCTTTTCGCGCACGCCTTGATGAAGGCGTCGTTTTGGATTGTGCGAAGCGGGTCATTGAGTGCGTTGACCGGCGCCGCAGTGACGAGTGCGGTCACGGGGAACATGATGGCGAGTGCGGAAGAGCACCGATTAATCACGACGGTGCTCCTACTGCTGCGGACGCTTGGTGGCGGCGGAGATGGTCTTTGCCGTTTTGAAGCCAAGTTGGGCTAAGCCTGCGCCCCACAGCCCGAAGGCGGCGGTGAACATGGGCAGCGCGAAGATGATGCCGATGATGGTGAAGCTGAGGGCGAGGGCGGCGATGAAGACGAAGGTGCCCGAGATGATTTTGCCGATGCCAGCCATGTGAGTCTCTCCAATGGGATAGGTGTTGTGGTGTCGTGCGAAATGCGCGCGTCCGGATTTGCTTGGATACGCGTCTTAAAAATGAGGGCGCGCGGCCATATACCGTAGCCTTAGGTTGCGTTGGTGGAGCGTCGGCGGAATTCGGTGGGGGTCATGCCGACGTCCTTCATGAAAGTTCCGACGAAGTGGTCTTCGTCCTCGTACCCGGCGCGCTCGCGAACCTCGCGGATCATGAGGCGCGTTTCGATCAGCAGGCGTTTGGCATAGGCGAGGCGGGCCTCGCGGATGAGCTGACCGGGGCTTGGAGCGCCAATCTTGTGCAGCTCGCGCCGCAGTTTGCTGAGGCTGATATTGTCGATGGCGGAGGCGAGATGCTCGGGTGTGAGGGTTACGTTGGCGAGTTCGGTGGCGATTTTCTCCTCGGTCCAGCGGCCGTGCTGGGCGAGGGTTAGGAGGGCTTCCCGGCGCGTCCATTCGTTTTCAATCCATTCGGCAATGGTGGCCTGCACGCCCGCAAAAAAGGGATTGTCGGCCAGTTTGCGGGTGGCTTTTTTTCTGGGCGCGTCGGCAGGCATCTGGAGTGTTCGGTGCATGGCAATAGGGAGCCGTTCGCGCGCGTGGGCGCGCGTGAGGAAATGGATGCGAGCTGATGCCCCCCGAAGTTATTGGTCCTGGAGAGTGTTAACGGGGGGGAGCGCGTTGGGAAGATGCTTGGCGCGAAAACCGGGGTTTATGGCGCGAAAGGCGGGGGTACGGCCGCGCGGGCCGAGGGATCTGTGGATGAAGCATGAGAGGTCTCACGTGGCAATGGAGTGAAGGTGCTGCGTGGGGCGGATCACGACGTGGCGGCCCGTGACGTGTGGGTCATCGGTGTGCCGGCCGACGTGGCGGAGTGCGGGCTGGCTGACGGTGGCTGTGTCGAGAAAGGCGTTCACGCCGCCGATGCTGGTAAGGCGCGTCTGGTCGATGAATTGTGCAGACGAGCAGATGTTGTTGCCGGCAATGGTGGTGAGGCGTGGTTGATTGATGGTGGTGGCGTGGCGGCAGAGGTTGGAGGCGCCGATGGTTTCGAGGCGCGGCAGGTCGACGGCGCTGGCACGGCCGGCATTGAAGTGGCCGCCGATACTGCGGAGTTTGGGAAGTCGGATAGTGGACAGGTGCAAGGCGAGGGTGCCGCGCACGTCGGTAATGCAATTGAGCAGTTTCTGCGGGAGGTAGGAGAGGATGAGCGCGGCCTTGGGCTGCTGGGTGAGCCATTCGAGGGTGGAGAGCGGGGTGTGCTTGTCGGGAACGATGTGGGCAACGAGGGCTTGGGCGAAGTTGTCCTGGGTGGCTGGGAGGTAAGTGCCCTCGGTGGTGAGAATGCTCATGCCGTCATTGGGAAGCGGCAGGTCGAAGATGTCGACGACGCGTGTGGTACCTCGGAAGGCGTGGAGGGCGCGGCAGAGCGGTGGCAGGAGCCGGCTGCGGCCTGAGATCGGTTCAAGAGCCTGGATGTTGGTGATGTTCCAGGAGCCGCAGCTGTACTGGATGGTCACGCGCGGCTGATCGTTCTCCATGAGCGTGAGAATGCGCAGGTGGCCGTTCTCGATGGCGCGCCAGTAGCCGAGGGCGAACAGGGATTCGCTGGTCGTCGCGGGCCGCACGCGATCGACGGCGCCGAGAAGGGCCAGGTCGTAGACATTGGCGGTGCAGTGCCTGAGGGCGAAGCCATCCTCGCGCAGGTGGCGCGGATGTGTGACCTCGGTGAGGGTGTAAGGCGGGTCGCGCCAGATGACGCGGCGGGGGGTGACTGGCGCTTTCGCGCGCTCGGTGAGGATATTGGGGCGCGTCGCCGTGAAGTGGCGCAGAATATGGTCGAATCCGGCACGGCCTCCGATGAGTGAAGGCTTGGCAATGAGTGCTTCGGCAATGGGGGCGGTTGGAAGGTCATTGGCGCGCAAGGGTTCCTCGGTGTGATGTTTGCAGAGGTGCGCGAGGAGCTTGACGGTGAGCCAGGTCAGGTGGTGCTGGCGGTAGACGTGGCCGAGCTGCGCGATCAGGCGCGCAAGGATCTGCGCCGCGATGACCCTGCGGTCGATGTGTCTCGAGAATGGGATTTTGGCGGTGATCGGCGCGGCGCCCTCGGCGTCGAGGCCGGCAAGGACATTGCGGATGGCTTTGTAGGCTTTCTGCGTGGTCGGCGCGGCCATGGCGTGGTTCCGTCGCTGTAGGCGTTCTATGCCGGCTGCAGGCTCGACTGTGGCCGCGCGGATTTCGGGTGCAGAGGTTGCGCGCCGCTGGCGACGATATTGGTCTTGCCGACGCTTGTGAGTGCGGGCTGGTGGATGAGTTGGACGCTGTCGCAGTAGTTGCTGGCGCCGATGGTGGCGAGGCGCGGCTGGAGCACGGTCAGGGCGCTGTCGCAGTAGTTGCTGCCGCCAATGGTGATGAGGTTGGGCGTGGAGATGGTTCTCGCCTTGCTGCATCGGAGATGCCCGGTGACATGGCGCAGACGCACGAGGCGGGCGGTGTGGTTGCGCATGGCAATGTGTCCAGCAACCTCGGTGATGCGGTTGATGTGCTGGCTGGGAGCGCGCGTGAGGTTGAGCGTGACGTGAGGAATGCGGCAGAGGAACTGGAGCTCAGGCCAGCTGATGTCGGGAGGAACATCGATGTGCCCGGCGAGAATGCGGTGGAGATTGGTCGGCGTTGGGTTTTCATAGGTGCCGTCGATGGTGAGGCAGGCGCGCGGATTGCGCGCAGGCGGCAGCGCGCTGATGTTGATCAGGCGGTCGGCGGCGCGGAAGTGAGCGAGGGCGCGGCACAGCGGGGCGAGCAGTCGGCTGTCTTGAGTGAGGGGTTCAAGGGCCTGGGCTTGATTGATGTTGTGGGAAGCGCAGATGTACTGGATGGTGACGCGCGGGTGGTTGTTCTCCATGAGCGTGAGCATGCGGACGCGGCCGCTCTGAATGCCTTGCCAGTAATCGAGGGCGAAGGGGGCTTCGCGCGGGGTGGGGGCTCGTTCAAGCTTGGCGAGGATTTCCGGGTTCATGTGTGCGCCCGTGCAATGGTGCAGGGCAAAGCCATCCTCGCGCAGGTGGCGCGGGTGGGTCATCTCCGTGAGGCTAAAGGCGGCGTCGCGCCAGAGAACGCGGCGAGGCGAGAGCGGGCGCTTGGCGGCCTCGGTGAGGGCAGTGGGGCGGTTGGCGTAGTGGCGATCGAGTAGAGTCGCGAAGCCGATGCGGGAGCCGATGAGCTCGGGGCGTGCCTGCAACGCCTCGGCGATGCATTTGGTTGGATACTCGGCCCGGAGTGCGAGGCTGTGCGTGTATGACTTGGCGAGGTGAGCGAGGAACTTCACCGTGAGCCAGGTGAGGTGGTGTGGTTGGTAAGTGGCCTCGAGGCGGGATACCAATTCGGTCAGGATGAAGGCGGCGCGGACTTTGCTGCGCGCTTGGGCGCGTGGGTACGGCACGCGGGTGTTGATGGTGGCGGTGCCCTCGGCGTTGCGGCCTTCGAGAACATTGCCGATGGCGCGGAGCATCATGTTTGGGTCGATACGTATGCTGTCATGCATTGCGGTTTGGCCCGTAGTCATTGCGGTTTGAATTGGGCGGGGCACGCGTAATGCGTGCCCCGCTGTACGCGGCACGAGGCGGTTGGCGTTGGGGGAGGCGCCATGGCCGCTCTTTGCAGCGAAGTGGTCGAGCGGAACGCGCAATATGCGTTTCGCGTGCTGGCCGCAGGCGTCCCTGCGACGAACCGGGCGTTCGGCAGGCCCCTCCCGGTTATGAGTGTTGCGCAAGCGGGTCAGCGATACTGATGCTGGCCCGCACCTCTGCCTTTCCGAGCGGCGCGTACCCCCAGGCGCCGCCACAGCACGCGCGATGGAATGACGGATAATTCGGGCAGGTCAATGGTTCCGCCGGAACTTTGCGGCGCATCCCCATACACGCCGCTGCAGTGGTTATCTTGAGCTTGGCAAGTGTGGGCCTTTTGGCTTGGGTGTGTTTTGAGGGAGTAGGGTTTGCGGGCCGCTGCTGAGGTTTAATGCCGTCGTTAGTCGCAATGCGGCTGCGAAGGTCATGGCTTCTGGTTTGCGTCGATCATTGAGTGCGTTTCTTGGTGTGTGCGTGGGCACGGCCATGATTTTAGCGGCTTGCTGCGTGGTGAGGCCGGCTTGCTTCCAGGCTTTATGGGCGTTCCGCCACACCTCCCGAGGGTGGCGGGCAGATTGGCGGTAGAAGTGCCAGCGCTCGAGCTCGTCAGCTGTGAGCGGGCGCGTCAGTTCAAGCATATCGATGTGGAGGATCTTGGCGAGCTTGGCGATATCGGTTGATGAAAGCTGGAGTTTGGCATGTCGAATGTCGCGGAAGAGCGACCTGGGTATTCGATTCTCGTGAGCGATGGTGCGGTCTGTGATGTGCAGGCGGTGGAGATGGTACGCGAGAAGGGCCTCGGGGCTTTCGGGGTTTTGGTTGTCCGTGAGCAGGGGCCATCGATGCGCCAGCACATAAGCTTTCTTGCTGGCGCAAGAATACGGGAAGCGGTGCCAATTGTGTTTTACGTGCGTACGATTTGAGCAGCGACATGGGCGTAGGCGCGGGGTCTGGGTATGGTGGAGCATGGACACTGGGAGAGCGCGCACGGGTATATCGCCAAAGGGTGCGCACAATGTCGCGCGTGCGGATGCGTTTGCTTTGGAAATTGCGGAGCGCGTGGAGGTGTTGAGGGAAACGGGAATTGTGCGGCTTGCAGATCAGGCCGTGGCGCTCAATCGGCGGGGCGTGCATAGGCGTCATGGGCGGCGTCGGTTTTCGACGCAGCAGCTGTATGTTGTATTGCGGCGAGCGAGGGGGCTGCTGGGGCGTCCGAAGATCCGTAGCTGTGACGTTGTAAAGGCGTTGCGGAGTGATTGGCTGTGGGGCGTGCAGGGGGTGGTGATCGGGTACTTGGAGCGAGGGGATGTGTCGCAAGCCGAGTTGGCGGCGATGCTGAACCGGCAAGGCTTGCGCACGTTTACGGGGCAGCTATGGCGCCAGCGGTCGGTGTCGCGGCTGCTTGCTGAGTTGCGGTCGATGCGGGGTATGGGGTTTTAGCGTGTATAGATTTCTAGTGGGCGCCGCATGGCAGTTTGCGCCACAGGGGTGACGGCAATTTAGTCAGGCGTGCTGACGTATACCGCAGCAGCGGGCACACTCCGCGATGTGAAGATTCGTGCGTGCGCGCTTGTGGCTGTGTTGATGACGTTCGCCGTCGCGGCGTTGCTGCCTATTGGGGCATCGGCTGCCGATTGGGCGAATTTCGCCACGGTCAGCATGACCAATCCGACGACTCCGAAGCTCGCGAACCGCGCCATCTGCTACACGGATGGCCGGGACATCATCTGCGATAACGACACCACGTACATCACCACCGGCGGCCTCATCAACGCGGGCGCGCTGCAAACCTCAAGCTACGTTTCGGCGGGCAGCATCCACACCTCGGGCACGGTGATGGTGTCCAACACCGTCTACGCAACGCAATTCGTGGGCGATGGGTCGCTGCTGACGGGCTTGGGTGGGATTCCAGATCGTATCGTGTCGGGCACCACCAGCGTAATCACGTACCAGAACAACTCGATCAGCCTGACCACCAACAGTATCGAGCGGATGAATGTGACCAATGGTGGGATCGCCGTGTATGGGAGTGCTTCGTTTTATCCCGCCGGAGCGGGAATCCGGAGCCTCCATATGCAGGCCGACTCATCGTTCGACGGCGTGAGCAATGTCATCCGGTTCAGGCAGGGAACGACGACCGCCAACGCGGTGCTGTTCTCGTTCTTCGACAACGCATCGCCACCCCTAGTGTTGAGGAACTACAGCGGCGTTGGATATGTTGGCATCGGGATGATGTCGCCCACGGCGCGGCTGCATGTCTCCGGAACGATATCGGCTACGGATGCCATCCAGGTCGGCACAAGCAGCCTGGCCTGCGGCAGCGGCATATTGGGTGCTATCCGTTACGATACGGGCAGCATCGAGTATTGCAATGGGGCGGCCTGGACGGGGCTTTCATCGAACACCACAGGTGGGGGCGCTACAGACCGCATCGTCTCGGGCACGGGCGATCACACCCGTATCGTCGCCGTCTCCAACACCGGCTTTATCAGCATCACGCAGAATAGTACCGACACCGGCTGGTTCGACCCTGCGCGCGGCTTGGTGACGCTGGGCGTCTCCGCCACCGGCCCCATCTCGGGCACAAGCGGATACTTTGCCGGATATGTGGGCATCAGTACGACCACACCCCGTGAGGTGCTCTCGATTGGCAATGGGCAGCACTTGCATCTCGGAGGCAGCCTTGCCCACTATTTCAACGCGTATTGGGATGGGACGCAGAACGTGTTCGCAGGTTATCGCGGGGGCGCGAAGTATAGTGCCCAACTGGAGTTCAACCCCAACGCGGGAATCTTCTATGTGAAGACCACGCCGGATACAGGGGCTGCGGGGGCGCAAGCGACATTGAGTCAGCGCATCACCATCCCGAGTTCCGGCAATGTCGGGATTTCCAAGACCGTGCCGCTGGCCAAGCTGGACGTGGACGGCACTATCTCGGCCTCCAATGCCATCCAAGTCGGCACAAGCAGCCTCGACTGCAGCGCAGGCATCCCCGGCGCCATCCGCTACGACAACGGCAGCATCCAGTACTGCGATGGCGTTGCTTGGGCAGGGCTCTCGTCGAGCACCACCGGCGCCGGCGTCTCGGATCGGATCGTCTCCGGCAGTGCCGTGGCCTACATCAGCCCTACGGGCACGGTGTTCATGCACGGACGGCTGGAAATTGTGACGGGGACAAGTGTCGTGGCCATCGGGCCGAACGCGGCCGCGAACAACACGAACAGTTTTGTTGTCGGAATTGGTGCAAATGCGGCGCGCAACAACAGCGGCCTTAATGTCGTGGCGATCGGCGATTGGACCGGTTGGGACAATACGGGCGACAACGTGCTGGCCATCGGCGCGAATGCGGCGGCGAGCAACACGGGTTCGTTTGTGACGGCCATAGGATCTGACGCCGGATACTACAACAGCGGCCCATATGGGCTTACGGCGATCGGCCCGTGGGCAGGCTACGGGAACACCGCGAATTACGTAACTGCGGTCGGTAACACGGCGGGTTGGGACAATAGAGGTCATGGCGCAACGATGCTCGGCGATGCGGCCGGCCAGAGTAATACGGGGGATGATGCCGTCTTGCTGGGCTCGGTGGCGGGCTACGCCAACACCGGCCACCGCGTTACCGCGGTCGGAACATGGTCGGCGGCCGGAGCGAGCGCGTCTCCCCACAACAGCGTGTTTGTTGGGTTTGAGAGCGGCAAGACGGTAGCGGACGCCGAGCGCAACACGTTCCTCGGCACGCAAAGCGGCGACAACGTCACCAGCGGCGACGACAACATCCTCATCGGCTACCAGGCGCGTACGCCGCAGCCCGACACCAACACCTTCCTCAACATCGGCAATGCCATCAGCGGCACGGCGACCGCTGCTGGCAATCTCAGCTTCATCGGCGGCATCAAGGCCAATGGCATCGTAACCGCCACTTACTTCGAGGGCGACGGCAGCAGGCTTACGGGAATTGGCGGTGGCGACCGAATAGTAAGCGGCTCGCTTGCTGTTATTGCCAATAGCCAGACAAGCGTGGTGAGCCTTTCCACGGCAGGAACCGTGTGGGGTTATCTCGGCAGTGCGATGAGCTATTTGCCCCGCATCAATGCGGATCGAGTTAGCAGCACCTTGGTGTCGTCAACATACGTGCAGCTTTCCAGCGCGACGCAGGTGCTGGCGTGCACGGGAGAGAGGGCGGGGACGCTTCGCTATGTCAGCGGCAGCATCCAGTTTTGCCACAACAGCGCGTGGAAGGGTTTGGGTGGGGCCGGTGAATACCTGCAGGCCAACAGGTCGTCAGCACAGAACGATATCACGGCCGGGTCCGCGGTGCTTTTCGGTTCGAGTTGGGGCAACACGTCGTTGGTCAGTCTCAATACGGGAAATGGCCGCTTCACTCTGCTTGCGGGGCATACCTATCGCCTAATGGGGAACTTCCGTCTTGCAACGGGCTCGCCTTCGTCAGCTGTGAGTGCGCAATGGTACAATGTGACAGCGAGCAGCGGATTTGGATTGAGTATGGCTGTCCAATCAGGGAACCTTGCAGATAACGCGTCGGACTTAGAAATGGCCGTCGGATACATTACCCCGGCGGCAGACACGGTTGTTGAGCTTCGCATCACATGGGCGACGACGGGGGCCGATCTGTCGACGGCCAATGCTTCCATTGATGTGATGATGACGGGCGCATCGGACGGAGGAGGCGGAGCAAGCTCATTGGCCGACCTCACCGACGTCAGCGTGGCCGGCGCGAGCACCGGCAGCATCCTTGCTTATAACGGTTCGTCGTGGGTGGTGAGCAGCACTTCCGGCGATGGCGCTCTTGGCGACCGCATCGTCTCCGGTACCAGCAACGTCGTCGTGAACCAGAACGGGGCGATTTCGTTCACGATGGGCGGCCTGACAAGGATGGCGCTCGGCGCAAGCGGCAAACTTCAGATCGGCGCGATCTCGAACACGACTTGGGATCCGGACGATGAGGTCGAAATCAACTCCGGCCACAACACGCTGTCGAGCACGCTGGCGTTCACGAGCGGTGATTTTGGCGGGTATCGGATGCGTGTCGGCTACAGCCACTCCTACAGCAACCATATCATGCCGAATGCGGGCGCTCAGATTATTGTGGATGCTGATGGTCAGCTTCACTTGGCCCCGCGCGTCAATGCCAGCCTCGCGAACGGCATCATATTCTACACCAGTTCGAACTCCGCGCCGATTGAGCGCCTGCGTTTGATGCCCAACGGCAATGTCGCGATTTCAAAGACGAACGCGCTGGCGAAATTGGACGTAGCCGGGACGATTTCCGCCTCCGACGCGATTCAGGTCGGCAGTAGCAGCCTCGGGTGCAGTAGCGGCATCCCCGGTGCCATCCGTTACAACAGCGGCAGCCTCGAGCTTTGTAACGGCAGCAGTTGGGGGGCGCTCGGCGGCGGCGCAGGGGACCGCATAACCTCCGGCACGCTGGCGGTCATTGCCAACAGCAACACCAGCGTGGTCAGCCTTTCCACCGCCGGAACGACGTGGGGCTATCTCGCCAATGCCATGAGCTACCTGCCGCGCCTGAATGCCGAGCGTGTCAGCAGCACCCTGATATCGTCAACGTACGTGCAGCTTTCCAGCGCGACAGCAGTGCTGGCCTGCAGCAGTGATATTGCGGGAACAGTGCGGTACAGCTCCAGCAGCATTCAGTTCTGCAATGGTGGCGCCTGGACGACGCTCGGCGTGAACAGCATTGAGCTGATGCGTGCGGCCGGTGCCGGACAAACCGATGTTGTGACGGGAACGCCGATAGCCTTCAGCAACGTCGGCGATTCGAGAGGGTCATCCATTTCGCTCAACACCGGTACCGGGCGCTTTACGCTCGTCGGCGGGCGGACCTACCGGCTTATGGGGAAGACGCGCCTGCACAGCAGCTCCCCGGCAGGTGGCACGAACTACCAATGGTATAATGTGACGGCCAGCGCCTTTGTCGGGGCTTATGGCTCCATTCAGACATCCCACTCGTCGGGTGGTTGGTCGGACAGCGAATGGGCCTTCGCCTATGTCACCCCCGCCTCGACGATTGAAGTGGAGCTGCGCATCAGCTCTCCGACGGCCGGCACCGATCTGAACGACTCCCATGCGTTCATCGAAGCGTTGATTGTTGGTGATGAGGGCGGAGGCGCAGCCACGGCCCTCGCTGACCTGACCGATGTCAGCGTCGCAGGCGCCACGACGGGCAGCATCCTTTCCTACAATGGATCGTCATGGGTGGTGAGCAGCACGGGCACCGGAGGCGGAAATACCGACCGCATCACCTCCGGCACGGCAGTGGCCTACATCAGCCCCACGGGTACGGTGTTCATGCGCGGGCGGTTGGATATCGTCACAGGCACCGATGTGGTTGCCGTGGGTGAGAGGGCTGCGGCCAACAATACGGGCGAGATCGTCACTGCAGTTGGTCGTTTCGCGGGCGAGGCGAATGCCGAAGACTATGTGGTGGCTGTTGGCGAGGAGGCGGCCCGGAACAACACGGGGTACGTCGTGGTTGCTTTGGGGACCAATGCCGCGCGGGACAATGCGGGGGATTGGAATGTCGCGGTAGGGGCGCAGGCCGCTGCCAACAACGTGGGGACGGGTGTGACGGCGGTAGGTGGGTACGCAGGCCACGGGAATACCGCGGATTTTGTGACCATAGTCGGTAACGTGGCGGGGGAGGAGAATACCGGCCATGCCGCAACGATATTCGGAGATTCGGCTGGTCAGGGTAATACGGGCGATGATGCCGTCTTGTTGGGATCGGTGGCGGGCCACGCGAATACCGGTCACCGCGTTACCGCGGTCGGAAACTGGTCGGCGGCTGGAGCGAGCGCGTCTCCACACAACAGCGTGTTCTTCGGCTATGAGAGCGGCCGGAATATCACCGATGCCGAGCGCAACACCTTCCTCGGCACCCAAAGCGGCGACAACGTCACCAGCGGCGACGACAATATCTTGATTGGCTACCAGGCGCGCACGCCGGCGGCGGGAACCAACAACTTCCTCAACATCGGCAACGCGATCAGCGGCACGCTCACGTCGGGTGGCTCGCTCACCTTCATCGGCGGCGTGAAGGCGAACGGCATTGTCACCGCCACTTACTTCGAGGGTGACGGCAGCCGCCTCACCAACCTCCCCGGCGGCGGTGGCGGCACCTCCGACCGCATCGTCTCCAACACCGCCGTGGCTTACATCAGGCCCACCGGCAACATGGTGATGCGCGGGTATCTCGACATCGTGACCAATTCTGGTGTGGTGGCCATCGGCCAGCAGGCCGCGACGACGAACGTGACGATCACCAACGTGACAGCCGTTGGGTATCAGGCGGCCCAGAATGTCACCGACAATGATCTGACCGCAGTGGGGTATCTGGCGGGACGTAATATGCGGGGCGTGGTCAATACAGCGGTTGGCGCCCGGGCCGGGGAGAACGCGAATGGCCATTACAGCACGTATTTGGGGTATGAGGCGGGGCGGTATAGCACGGGCGGCCAGATGGTGATCATTGGCGTCGGGGCGGGCGTGCTGAATTCGGGCTCAACAGGGGTTCTGATCGGTCAGAATGCGGGTGGAAGCAATAGCCCAAATGAAGTTGTGATGGTTGGGGACGGAGCTGGTCGGTTTAACGGCGGTTGGAACAGTGTCGGGCTTGGAAACAATGCCTTGGGCAGCAACTCCGGTATTCAGGCCTTGGCCGTAGGAAACAATGCGGCACAGTACAATACGGGCGGCAACAGCGTGTTCTTCGGGGCAGATGCGGGAAAGAACAACACGGGTGGGTTCAGTACGCTGATTGGCCATGGCGCCGGCCAGACCAATACGCAGAATAACCTTTTGGCCATCGGTTACAATGCGGGGGTAAACAACCGCGCTTCTGATGCGATTCTCATAGGGTACAATGCCGGTTCCAGTAATGGGGGCGCTCACGCGATCATCATCGGCAACCAGAGTGGGCGCAATTCCCCCACCCATAGCGTGATAATCGGCAACAACATCGGCACGTTCACGATGACCGATGCCGAACGGAATCTTTTTGCGGGGCATGAGGCGGGATCCTCCATCACCGGCGGTGACGATAACGTGCTGCTTGGTTTTGAGGCCGGTTCCAATGTAACGACGGGGAACAACAATATCGCCATCGGCTCGCGGGTTCAGTTGCCTTCGGGTACGTCAAGCGGGCAGCTCACCATCGGCAACGCGATCTACGGCCGGAATGTGTCGGGAACCTATACCGGCGTGGCCCAGCACGCCCGCATCGGCATCAAGACGCCGAACCCGCAGACGGAACTGGAGGTGGACGGCACCGTCTCGGCCACCAACCTGCGCGTGGCCCATATCGTCACCGCGACCTACTTTGAAGGCGATGGCAGCCGGTTGACAGGGATATCGGGTGGCGGTGGCAGCGGAGACCGCATCACCTCCGGCACCACCAGCGTAATTGCAGGCCAGAACACCAGCATCACTTTCACCACGGCGGGCACCGAGCGAGTGACTATCGGTTCCAATGGCCGCGTCGGTATTGGCACCAGCACGCCTAGCACCACCTTTGTAGTGCAGACGGCGGCCCCAACTTGGCAGGAAGGGGCGCTGGTCATGCTGGTCGAGAACAGCGCCGGCGCGCCGATGCTTACGCTGACCAACAGCAGCGGGCTCAACTCCAATAACATCGGAATGACGCTGACCGGCTCTATCGAGGCCTATCAGGATGCCGCGTTGAGCTCCGGGCTGTACGTGCGGCGCTCGTCCGCAAGCGGATATGCCTTGCGGATGAAGGATGCATCGGGGAACGCCATATCCGAAGGCGTCGGGTATGGCACGATGTACAATGGCAGTAAGGGCTTCGGAGTCATCCTCGGCAATACGCATCTTCTGGCAGGAGGAGCCGATGTCGACATCCACAATGATAGCGGTGGTCATATCAATGTGGGCGGCGCCTACAGCATCAACCTCGGTATGGGCGGCGTCGCAAACGACATCAGCCTGACGGCGAACAATTTCCGGTTCTACAATCAGGCTCGTCAGCAATTGATTCATGCCTCGATCGACAAGGTCGGCATCTCCACCACCAACCCGCTGGCAAAACTCGACGTCGCGGGCACCATCTCGGCCTCCGGCGCCATCCAAGTGGGCACCAGCAGCTTGGCCTGCGGCAGCGGCATTCCTGGCGCCATCCGCTACAACAGCGGCAGCCTGGAGTATTGCAACGGGGCAAGCTGGATCGCGCTCGGTGAGGGCGGAGGCGGTGGTGCCACTGACAGCATCGTCTCCGGCACCTCGAACCGCACGCGTGTCGTGGCGATTTCCAGCACCGGATACATCAGCGTCACGCAGAACAACACGAACACTGCGTGGTTCGATCCTGCGCGCGGGCTGTCGGCCATCGGAGTATCCACCACCGGTACCATCAGCGGCACCAACGGATATTTCACCAATCGCGTGGGTATCGGCACTGCAGCGCCATGGGAGGCCTTGCAGGTGAATGGCAATATCCTTGTGGGCAGTGGTGACTACATTGGTGTCGGCAATGGCGTTTATGGAGCGATTAGTAATCGGAGGGTTAGCATCGACGATGGAACCTATGTTGCGGCGGAGTGTGGGGATCTGGGGTTTGCTCAAGGGTGGTGTTTTGAGTCTGGGAACGGGTATCGGTTCAACGTTGGCGGCCAACATGTGACGTCGTTCAAGCCTGGCGGTGTCGGTATTCTGACGAACTTCCCGTCGGCAACCCTTCATGTGGTTGGAACGGTATCAGCCTCCGGGGCCATTCAGGTGGGTACCAGCAGCTTGGTCTGCGGCAGTGGCATCCCGGGCGCCATCCGCTACAACAGTGGCAGCCTGGAGTATTGCAACGGCACAAGCTGGACGGCACTCGGCGGGGGCGGAGGCGGTGGTGCCACAGATAGCATCGTATCGGGTACCTCCAACCGGACGCGGGTGGTGGCGATCTCGAGCACCGGCTACATCAGCGTCACGCAGAACAACACCAACACCGCATGGTTCGACCCGACACGGGGCTTGGTGGCCGTCGGAGTTTCAACCACCGGCGTCATCAGCGGCAGCAGGGTGTACGGGCGGGATGGACTTTCGACGACAGGAATGACCATCGACACCAGCGGCGGATGGACGGCCTTCGCGAACGGCGGCAACGGGATTCTCTTCTACCACAGTTGGTACATGCCGCTGAATATGTCGCAGGACAAGGTTGGCGTGAACACGTGGACGGGCGGCGGGCCTGCGAACTGGGCCAACCTGCAGGTGTCCGGCAGCATGATCGTCTCCAGCACGGGGATGGGCGCGAACCCCGCGCTCTGGGCGGGCGCCAACGGCCGGGTGAGTGTCGGCATCGCCAACCCCTCGTATAATTTCCAGGTGTCCGGCTCGATCGCGTACTCGGGGCCGTTGGTGGATCTTTCCGACCGACGCTACAAGATCGACATCAAACCGCTGGCATCGTCGCTGGAGCGGCTGCGCGCGCTGGAGCCAGTGACTTTCCGGAAGAAGAACAACCCGGCCCAACTGGAGCTCGGTTTCATTGCGCAGGATGTCGAGAAGCTGTTCCCCGACCTGGTGCTGACAGCGGACGATACTTCGGCGACCAAGAGCCTCAACTACGTCGGCCTCATCGCGCCGATGGTGAAGGGGATGCAGGAGCTCAAGGCCGAGAACGACAAGCTGCGGGGCGAGCTTGCAATGGAACGCGCGGCGCGGATGAAGCTGGAAGCGGCGAATGACAACTTCGAGACGCGGATGCGCGTGCTCGAGGCCGCCAATAGGCGATGAGAAACGGCGTGGCCCATTGATTGAGCATTGCCCGTGCAGCAAGGAGCCTCGTGGGATAGACTTCCGAAAATAAGAAAGTGCGAGCCTTGCGGTTGTGGTGCGTTTTGTTTGCGGGGTTCGTGGCACTTCCCGGCGCGATGGCATATGCGGCCTGCGCCTCTCCGGCGGCACCCGAGGGGTCGCTCAAGTACGATAGCTCCACGCATAAGTTCAGGTATTGCGATGACAGCAATACCTGGCAGGCGCTCGGCGGCGACGTGGCTGCCGTAAACCGGTTTAGGGGAACGGAAGCCTGCGCGGCAGAGAGCGACCACGGCCGCATGATTTTCGGCGATGCCTATATCCACGTATGCACCCCGTATGGATGGCGCACGCTCGGCTTGGGGTTCACGTCGCCAAACCCTCCTGATGCGTCTTGGACGGGCGGGTATTTCGTGCTGGTGCCGTCGATCACAAAGGG
This sequence comes from Hyphomicrobium sp. CS1BSMeth3, assembly GCF_900117415.1. Taxonomy (GTDB): domain Bacteria; phylum Pseudomonadota; class Alphaproteobacteria; order Rhizobiales; family Hyphomicrobiaceae. Next base: position 355,357 of record NZ_FPEI01000005.1, on the reverse strand, counting down.
GAATTTCGGCGGCCGCAATGGCGCCAAGAACATCTGTCTGAGCGAGCTTGCGAGTAGGAACTGGAAGGGCAAGGCCAATGCTTACATGCGGGGGATGCTCAGTTCATCGAAGGTGCGGGCGTTCCTTTGCGACGGCTCGACCTGCGAGAACGGCCAGCCGAGCACCTCGTACCGCTTTGCGCTTGCGACCGTAGGCGGGACCGCCAGCGTGGGCGGCGATAGCTTCACGACCGACGGCAGCGGCGTCGGGCCAGGCGATAATAGCGATTGGAGCGTGGCGACGAAGTTCGACATGGAGAACCGCACCGAGGGCTATCAATGGATGTACTGGACGGGGCGCAACGCGGGGACGAGCACGGCATGGGCGACGACCTCGCATTCCGTTGATGTGTGCTCGGGCTGGGCCAGCACCGGTGGCAATGGCCGTGTCGGCTCTACCGGAACAGGCACGTCCCGCTGGAACAGCAATTACTCGAGCTGCAACGGTAATGCTGGTCTTGTTTGCTTCGTCGATCCGTAGCGGCCGCCAAAGACGCTCCGGCGTAGGCGGTTTCGCAGGCTGCCGAAGGAGGATAGTTCCAAGCCCTTATTGGCCTCCTATGGGGATCGTTCGGCCCTTGAGGTGCTGAGGGATGCCCACCTCCGGATTCAATGCTATCGGTCCAGAGCCCTTGGCGAGCTCCAATGTTGGCCCGTGCGTCGCGATTAAAGAAGCAATTTGCTCCTGCACGTTGCCTTCGTTGACGATTTCGATGTCAGTTGGGACGTCGGGGTGCTGGGCCAAGACTGCCATCCTCAAGGCATCCCACACGGCATCCAGGGTGAAATGGTGGACGTGTAAAGACTGGCCCGTCACCCACTCGGCTGCCTTGTGCATGTCGGTGAACTCACAAAGCAGAACGCCCGAGGAAAGGGAGACCACCACCGGCGTCGAGAATTCTTTGGCCTTCACCATCGCGATCCTCGTGTGATGCCCGCACTCGGCGGCATTCTACAGCTTTACCGGCGTGCCCCCAAGGGTGGCGCGAATACGAACCCCGGCCAAGATTCGTTAATTTTGGTCAGTCATCTCGACCCATCCAATTGATTTGAAGTGTTATTATTGAGAAAATTCAGTCGGTATCATGGTGTCCAAATCCATATTGAACTCGTAGTCCCCGAACCTGTTGACGTGCTCGGTTATGTAGGGGGCGGCAAAGATAGCTGTAAAAGTCATACACATCGGGGTTAGCGTATTGAAATATCGTCTCCGGAGCCTTCAATCCGCATACAATTAGGCTCCGCCGAGATATGATGGTCCGAGCGCGGCGACGTAAGATAACGGCGCAAGTAGCGGTGAAGAGATTCCCGGCTGATCCCAAGACCTTCTTCCAAGCCTTATCCCACAGGTAGGCGCCATTGAAGATGGGATGCTTGGTTCCAAGCGGGGAGATGTGGGACAGTAATGTCACCAGCATCAGGTGCTGTTCTAATTTGACCCTGACAATAAGCACAAAAAACCACCCGAGGAAGCGGGTGGCTGCATCTGTGCGTGATCCTTTCGACGAGAACGCCATCCGCATATACGCCATATTTCCCCCATGTTCAAGGAGGCCTTGAGCGTGTCATTTCATCCATAATTGAGGGAGCATCTTCCTAATTTCCTTTATGCGACATTGGCTTGTAGAAAATCTGTTGTTTTAACGCGCAATTACTGCGGGCCGACCATCTCTGCCGCCTCTCCGAAGGGCTTTTCAGCGCGCCTGTGCCGCAGGCTGGTCCGGCAAATCGCGCGCGATGAGGGAGTCTCTTCCTAGTTTCCCTTATGCGTCATTGGGTTGTAGAAAAACTGTTGTTTTAACGCGCGATTGCTGCGGGCCGACCAGATTGCCGGAGGGGGGCGATGAGTGAGCGCGGACAGGAAGACGAGGTCAAAGAGACGATCATACTGGTGCACGGGACGTGGGCCGCGCCTATGGAGAGCACGCGGCAATGGCACCAGCTGCACGATGGAGCGGACAGTGAGCTTAGCTTCGCGGCAAAGCTTGATGCTGCCCTAGAGCGCCATGGATCGCAAGCGCGGTGCTGGGCGCATGAGGACGGCGGCAGTACATTTGCTTGGGCGGGGACCAACAGCTGGATCGATCGGACGCACGGCGCTTCCTCGCTGGCCGAGACCATCAAGGCCCTGCAGGCAGAGAATTGGAAGTGTCACATCGTTGCACACAGCCATGGCGGCAACGTGCTGACTGAGGCTGTGTTCCCCGCATGGCGCACGCTTGCGCAGGAGTGGCAAGGGCAGTTGGTCACGCTTGGCACGCCATTCCTCGACACGGTCACAGATGTGCGGGGCAGGGAGGAGCGGCGAAAACGCACTCTTTCCATTGCCGGTTGGTGCAGTTGGGGACTGATCGTGTTGATGATGTTAGGGCTCGGCGTGATTATAGCCGAGGTCTTGTGGAACTGGCCTGCCGAGGATCCCGGCGTTGAAACGCCGTTCGGAAAGCTCAGCGGGAGATACGTTTTTTACTTGATACTTGCGGTTGTCTTCGCTCCCCTATTGATAGCTCCTGTGCTCGCCTATCGGCGCCGCCGAGGACGCATATTGGGATGGAACGGGTTTTGGGAACGGCAATTGGCGCAGCCGACGCGGCTGCTGGCTCTCAATAGCCCGTTCGATGAAGCCTGGCAGGTCTTGCACCATGTCCGCACGTCGGCAAATCCATTCTCTCCGCGGATGGGATTGCTGCGGTTTCTGTCCCTCACGCGACGGCGGGTGCTTGCAAGGCACCGGGATATCGACAGGATCGCCGGCTTCAACTGCCTCCGTGATTTGAGTTTCCGGGAGAAGGGCCGGGTTCTTATTTACTGGCTTTTTCCGCCGTCGTTGACGCTGATCCTCCTTGGCCTTCTTGCTGTTGCATCGAGCAATCCCGACGTCGACGTTGTGTCCGCAGCGCGCCTGATTGGCCAGATCGTGTTTGGCATGGTTTTGTTCATGATCGTTGGCGTGATGGGCGACTACGTCGCACTGGGAAGGCGTATACTCAACGATATGGGCATACCGCTCCGATGGATGCGTGGATTTGCTGCAAGTATCGCCGCTTTGCCATCAGCCGCAGTCACCTATTTCGTGCGTGAGAGAGTTTGGTCCGTCATGCAGGAAGCGGCCTGCGGCTTGGAAGGATATCGGCATAAGCTCCCCGCCGTCGACAAGGTGCCAGGTTGTTTCCCCGATGCCTTCTCGCGCTACGAGAACATTTCCGTGGCGGCGGAAGCTCGCGCGCTGGCGCGGCGCAATGCCTGGATGGGGGAGCATTTCGGCACGCTTTCGGAAACGTTCTCGAAGCTGGTTGTGACGGCATCCGACGTGGAGGCGTTGCTCAAGACCGTCTCCAACGACCTGTCACTCGTGCACGCTGCGTACTATACGGATGATGAATGTATCGACCGCATTGCGCGATGGATCGCCGGGAAGGGATGACGGCGCGGTGCCGCGGTTTGTCTTGGCCTGCTCGAGGCGGAGCGGACTGCCGCGATGGCTGGGGGCTAAGCTCTGCGTCCCATCTTGGCCTGTTGAAAGGCGGAGCTGATCGCCGCGATGAGGCGCGGGCTATCGGTTCCGGCCGGCGGCACAAGTCGGTCGGCATGAACCTCGAAACCGGCAGCGCGCAGGTTCGCCAGGGTGCGTGCAAAGATAAGCTCGTCTTCCTGGCCGGCCAGCGTGAAATGAGGGTAGCCCTCGATGGGCAGGCCTTTGGCTTTCATGGAAGTCCGTTCCCGTTGTCTAATTGCGGGCGGGAAGTGTCGTCGCCCCGTGGTACCGGGATTCGTGATTGTCGGGGTAGCTGAAAATCAATTCGGCACGAGGTTGTAGCAAAGCATGTCGCACTGGGTGTTGCCCTTGTGGGATCGCGACGCGGTCCGGTAGTTGTTTCCGCTCACCTCTATCCAGCAGCCGTGGCTGTGGTTGTCTTCGGTCGTGCCGGGGGACACGGTTGCGAGCACGCAAAGGTTCGCGGTGACCCATGCGGTGTAGGTGGTTTGGCCTCCGCTCCCGGCCGAGCTGTAGGTCGAATGGTGAGAAGCCAGGGCGAGGCGCATGGTGCCAGCCGTGGGAGGAACGCAGCCATTTGCGTCGGCGCCGGATGTGCCAGGTCTGTAGAACCTGCCGGCCTGGTTGCACTGCTCGAGGCGGTTGGCCTGAGCCTTGACGTCTTCAATCGCCGTTTTGAGCAGAGTGTTGGCGCTATCAAGCTTCATATCAAAAGCGGCATTGGCGGCGACGGAGCTGCTTCCAGCGGAGACTTCGAGGGCCATCGCAGGAAAGCCGGTCATAAGCATGAAGCCGACAGCCATGGTGGCGAGAGTGCGGGAATGGGTAGTGCATACGTTGCTCACGGTTCCGTCCTCCTATTGGATATTCGCTTATGGCGGAGGGGATAAGGATTACTGACACGGGGTATGGGGGAGGTGGCAGGGGTTCGAGACAAATTCATACACATCGCACCTAACCAACTGAATTCGCGTCGTGCGAACCCTTATTTTGTATACCTACGCCCTACCTGCTTCTGGCTTTCGCAAGCACCACTGATGTCGAGCCGATGACCTGGGTCGGCCAAGATTCGTTGAATGAATAAACACAAGTGACGCTATGTAGCTATTCTAGTGTTATATTTTCCATCACCGGGCCGCGACAGATATGCCTAACGGGGAGGGCATCGTGTTAGAATGCCTGTCTCAAGGAGAGGGAAGGGTATTGGTATGGCTATTTTGTTGAAGGGCAATTGGAAGAAAGGCTGGGCTTTTGACGAGCATACGGTTTCGAGCGCATTGGTGGGAGTGGATGGTGCCGGCCGGAATCGTTTTGAGACCACGCGCACAGAAATGGGCGAGCTGGTTTATCAGTTGAAGTATGGCGGCAAGGAATCCGCGGTGCGGAAGATCGTGAAGCTGCTGGATAGCTTCCGGAATATCGAGAAATTCGATTTCCTGGTTCCTATTCCGCAAACGAAGCGGCGGGCAATCAAGCCGGTGCTGCTAATCGCCGAAGCCTTGGGCAAGCGCCGTGGCGTTGCCGTGGCTTCGGGCAGGCTCACCAACAGGGGCAGCAAGGAACTGAAGGAGGTCTCTGATCCCGTGGCACGCTTCGAGCTGCTGGAGGAGGCACTGGAGCTCGACACAAGCGGGAACGTCTTTGCGGGCAAGAAGGTTCTTCTGCTGGATGATCTCTATCGATCGGGAGCGACGTTGCAGGTGGCAACGAGCCTGCTTTACAATCAGGGCAAGGCGAGCGAAGTGTGCGTTCTGGCGATGACCAAGACGAGAAGCACGCGATGACCACGGTATTCCTGTCCGGCTCCCGCAGTGTCAGCCGTCTCGATGAGGCGGTGTGGGCACGGCTGGACAACATGGTCGAGAGTGGCCTGGATATTGTTGTTGGTGATGCCAACGGCGCCGACAAGGCCATGCAGGCGCACCTGGCCAAGCGTGGGTATGTCAAGGTCATTGTCTTTCACGTGGGCGCGAAACCGCGCAACAATCTCGGGCCCTGGGCGACGCGGATGGTGCCGACGTCTGAGGCGCAGAGCGGCCGCGATTTCTATGCCGCGAAGGATAAGGAGATGGCGGGCGCCACGGATATTGGTTTCGTGGTCTGGGATGGCAAGAGTGCGGGTTCGGTGCAGAACATGGTGTGGCTGGTCGAAGCACACAAGAACCTGGTGGTCTTTTCGGTACCGGATGGGACGTTCTACGTCCTCAAGAGCGAAAATGAACTGAGCGACTTCCTGCGCGGCCGTGGCGGTGATGTGCTGAAAGAGATCCGGCGCAAGATTCATTTGCCCGATTGGCTGCGGCCGGCAGCACCCCGGCAACGCACCATGGAGCTGTGAGTCGCGGTGGTGCGCTAAGAGCTGAGCAATGGCCAGGCGGAGCTCGACGCATCGCTCGCCGGCGCGTTTCACGGCACGGATGCTGCCGGGTGCGCGGTCAGCCTCGTTTCCCGGATTTATCAAGCCGCAGTTGGCAACGTTGAAGGGCGCGGTTCCGGCCGCGGCGGACTGGCTGCATGAAATCAAGCTTGATGGCTATCGCGTGCAGGGCCATCTGGTCGAGGGACGGCCGGCGCTGTTGACGCGGAGCGGACTCGATTGGGCGGAACGCATGGCGGCAGTGGCGGAGGCACTTGCCCGCTTGCCAGCCAATCACTTGATTGTCGATGGCGAGGTGGTAGTCGCCGATGCGCAGGGTATCAGCGACTTTGCGGCCTTGCAGGCATCCTTGCGCGCGGGACGGCGCTCGGAGCGGTTGCTCTACTACGTTTTTGATCTGTTGTTCCTCGATGGCTTCGACTTGCGGGGTGCCGGGCTGCTGGCGCGGAAGCAGGTGCTGGCGGCGTTGCTCGAGGGTGTGGGGCCGCCAATTGTGTACTGTGATCACATGGTGGGAGAAGGCCCCCGCATGTTCGAGGCCGCCTGTGCAATGGGCCTCGAGGGCGTGGTGTCGAAGCGTCGAGACGCGCCGTACAGGTCAGGCCGTGGCGAGGCCTGGTGCAAGATCAAATGTGTGATGCGCGAGAGCCTGGTGGTGGTGGGTTTCGTGCCGGACGGCAAGGGGCTGGTTGCGGCCTTGTATCTGGCGCGGCGGGAGGGCCGGGCGTGGCGTTTTGTCGGCAAGGTGGGAACGGGTTGGTCGATGCGGCAGAGCGCGGCCTTGCGTGCGCGGCTTGATGCCCTGCTGGTGGCGGAGCCTGTCACGGTTTTTGCGGGGCGCCGGCCGAGAGGGCTTTGGGTGCGGCCGGCGGTGAGTGTGGACGTGGAGTATCGCGGATTGACGGCGGCGGGATTGGTTCGTCACGCCGTATGGCGGCGGAGCAAGGCGGTATAGATGGGTTTTCGCGGCCGAGGGGTTTCATGGCCGTGTACGGGGCTTTGCTGCGATTTTCGGAGCCAGGGCGTCGCGGGCCGCCTATTCCCTCCGGGCGCGCCAGCGGGCGGCCCGCGCCGCCCTTGGGCCCCATGGCAGCGCTTTCGCGGCGATTTTTGGTGGAGGGAGGAGCGTTCTTCCGCTCGGTTTGGCGCGGTGGCAATAGTTCAAAGGTTCGTGTGCGGCATGTTTAGCCATTATACAACAGCGTTTTGATTGCGATGTATGAACTCGTTGTACACTCTATGTCAGCGGCTCTTTTGGGGCTGCGCATAAGCAGGTAACCGGCGCTTATGTTGATTGGCAGAATCCCCATCCTGCGCCGGTTATGGTTTTGCGGATCATGGCGATGCCTGGGGCGTCGGAGCCGGCTCGAGGGAGAGGCGGGTGGCGCGGCCCATCCAAGGCTCCGGGCGAATGGCGCGAACCCAATCAGCGAATGAGGGGATGCGTCCGAGGTCCTCGCGGACGTGTTGCTCGCCAATCCAGCGAGTGGGAATGACCTTGCCGGTGGAGAGCGTGAGCGTGGGACCGAAGATGACGTCTGCCATGGCGATGCCTTCCGCATGGTGGCGCAATGCTCTGTGCCTGTAGTCGGCGATGATGGCCTTTGAGGCATCGAACCAGGCATGGATGGCGTAGTACTCCGAGGGGTTGCCGCCATGCTTTCTGGCGCTCGAGATGGCGTGATGGAATGCATGGGCCATGGCTAGATCTCAGTCATTTCCGTGTGGATGTCGATATAGCGTTCGTTGTGCTCCAGCGTGATCGTGCCCTTGGCGACGTCGATGGTGACGTCACCATAGCCGCCGTCGTTGATTTCGAAGCCGTCATGTTGGCTGGCGATCACGTCCCAGGCGAAGCTTTCCAGAACATCGGGCAGGTTGCTGGCGTCGGGATATTCGGCGGCGAGGGCCTCGTTGGGCACGCCGGCCGGGAAGGTGGCTATACGTGCGTTGGTGGGGTCGAAGCAGAGCGTTCCGGAAATCTGGCCTTCGTCGCCCTCACCGTCATAAGTGATGCAGACGGTTGCTATGCCATTAGCTTGGAGCTCCGCGAGGAGGATGGGTTTGATGCGCGCGATGACGGTGCGGCGGCGCGTGAGTTCATAGTCGTAGGTTGTCATGTCGGCTGTCCTTTGCTTGCGGCCGCCCCATGCGGCCTTGGCAATAGGCGCGGCCGGGCGCGTGGCGCGGGGGCAAGGGTTTTACCGCAGGCGAGGACAGGTTTCCTGGCGTCGGCCCTTGCGCCGGGGACAGCGTCAGGCAGGCTTTGCCCAAGGTGCTTGTGGGCGGGCTGGTGGCGTGACAGGCGGCGTGCGCAACGCGTGTGTGCGGCGCTGTATGCGCGGTTCGGGTGCGGCCCGCTTCATCGATGGCGCGTGCTGGATGGCTTGAGCGGTGTCGGCAGCCATCCTTTTCCTTTGAGGGCGCGGGCGGTTTCGCGGATGGCGTCCTCCCGTTTCATCTTGAGGATGCGTTCGGCGAGTGGTGCCTGCTTGGTTTCTTCGAGGGCCTTGGCGAGTTGGGCTTTGGAGAGGCGGCCGAGGAAGCCTTCGGCCGTGGCTTCCCAATGCGCGGCCATGTCGAAGCCGGATGTGAGGCTCTTGGCGACTTGCTGGGCGACCGGGCGGCGGTCGTGCTCGGCGGTATTCGGGGGAATGGTCGCTTGCAGGGTGAGGGCCGTGCTGAACGTGAGCAATTCGGTGATGGTGGCGGGTTCCTGCTTCATGAGCCAGGCAAAGAGTTTGCCCTCATCCTTGGGGAGCTTCTTCATCCAGGCGGCGCGCGCGGCGTCGAGCGCGGCAATGGCGGGACATTCCTCGGGGTTGGGCACGAATTCCGGCCGGGTGGTGTTGAAGCTGATGGCGCGGATGTTGAGGGCCGAGGTTGCGCGTCCGTCGTAGAGCACCTGGCTGGTGAGGGCGTGGGTAAGAGTAACGAGGGCGATGTTCGGGTCCTGGGCGAGGGCGTGACGCAGCGCGTTGGTGTGCTGGTGCGCCAGCTCGTCCATGAGGCGGTTCGAATATTCGGGCTTTGGCGGCTGTGCGATTTCGTTTTCCTTGCCGGGCGCTGCGTCCGCTTTGCTCTTGGGCATGACGAGGCCGCGCGTAATTGAGAGCCTGCCGTCGTGGGTGATGCTGAGGGTGGTGCCAGCCGTTTCCATTTGCTCGGCGCTGTACTGCGGGCCCTCTTCCTCCATGCGCTGCTCGGCCGCCTCGTACTCGGGGTCTTCCGGGTCGGGCTCGTTGATGGGGGTGAGGTGGCCGTAGGGCGTGGCGTATTGCGGATCGATGGTGGCCTTTGTCCAGGCCCAGCCTTCTTTCTGCAGCTTGGCGGCTTCGGCCTCGAGTTTCTGCTCGGCCAGTTGCTGGAGGAGCTCGGGGTTGTCGAAGTGGACGGCGTTGTCATCGTCGAAGAGGTCGCGGGTAATGGTGCCGCCGGCCTTCTCGTAGGCCTTGAGGCCGACGAAGCGAGCAAGCTTGTGGTGTCCCGGAATGCTGTTCTCGGTGAGGACGGCCTTGATGTTGTCGGCGTCCTCGCGTTCCCATTGATCGAGGCCGCGCCAGGCCTTCTCCTGCTTCTTAACGTCGTCCGTGAGGGTGAAGGCCATGACTTGCTGCAGGGTCATCTTGCCTTCGCGAAAGAGTTTGCGGAGCTTGGGCGAGACGGCGGCGAGCTTCATGCGCTGCTTGACGACGGCCGGAGTGACGCCATAGCGGGCGGCGACGTCCTCGATGGGCACGCCGGATGTGACGAGGTTGTTGAAGGCCTCGAATTCATCATCGGGGTGCATGGGCGCACGCATGGTGTTTTCGGCGAGACTGACCTCGCGCGCGTCTTCGCGGGCCGCAAGAGGGAGGCAGGGAACGGGCCAGTCGGCGGGGATGGTGCCGTCGTCGGCGAGGAGCTTGAGGGCGCGCAGGCGGCGTCCGCCGGCGGTCACTTCCGCGGTGCCGTCGTCGCGCAGGATGACGTTGAGGTTCTGGTGCAGGCCTTGGGCGGCGATGTTCGCGGCGAGCTCGGCAATGCCGGCGTTGGTGAGCGTGCGGCGGACGTTTTGCTCCGAGAGCACAAGTTTGTTCAGGGGAATGTATTTGATTTTGGGTTTCGTCGGGACATTCATCGGCCTCGCTTTCTCTTGGGTGGTGCGACTATGCCCAAGTGCCGACAGCTTGCATACGATGCTGCCGTGGAAAGAAGCAGCATTCAGGCCTCGGGGTAACGCGCGGGAGGCGGAAGGATCTTGCCTGCTGACGATGCGGCTGGCGTGCTTTCACCTTATCCCGAAGTTGGGCAAAGCCGCGCTCCTGAGCTTGCGATATCGGGAAGAGGCGCCGTCCAATGTCTGGGATACGATGCGCTGAAAACCCTCAAATATTCAGTCAGCACAATCTGCCCCGAAGGTTCTGACAGGGAGCCATCCAAAGCGAATCAGTATCTACTGCTTCTTCACTCACTCGTCTGCACTGCCCATGCACGACCTGCAGCGGAGGATCTTAGTTGCGATATACGTTGGCCGCTTTGCTCATTCTCCTCAGCAATCCCGTGTCGGCCCAGCAACTCCAGATGCCGAAAGGCTTGGCTGCACCACAGTTTCTTGGCGATATGCTAGCAGTGGTGGCATTTTGCAATCTTACCAATTCAGTTGACCAATACGAGATGAGCGCATTTGCCAGGGCCATTGGCATTACGCCCACAGATAAAGCCCATGTTGAAGCCGAACGTATCAAACACTACGGCAAGTACAGGTCACACTTCGACACGCTGCAGAAGCACCAGGATTTCTGTGGCAAGATTACAAGACACCCGTTCCTGCTCAAGGTCATGCGCAGAGGTGTCCCCAACTCGGTCGGCTCTGATGACCGAAGGCAGTCAGAGAAAATAGATTACTTCGGCGAGATGCTTGCCAAGCTTCTGTTTTGCAATGCGCAGGTCGACGAAATGAAATGGGGAAACTATCTGTTCGCGATGGGCGTCAAAAGCGAGAGCATGCCCGCGCTTGGTGCTCACGCGAAGAAGATGCGTAGCGCTATTGCAGGAAAATATTCCACTCCGCAGCTCGCAAGTGAAATGTGCACTCAGGTCCGCGATAACCTTGCAAAACCCATGTGAACCACCGCGACTGCCTCTTCCATCCTTCGGTCATCCCGTTCGCAACCCGAGAGCTTAACCTGCGGTTAAGCAATATCTGCGCACCATTTTGGCATAAACGCGCTCAGGAAGCGGCCCTATGGAACCCAGCTACCTTTTAGCCCTTTGTCTCACATGCGTTGCGCCGGATTCCTCCCCATTGGCAGGCCCAAAAGTTCCCGAGGGACCTGTCATTAGAGTGCTTAAGCCCGAAGACTATCGCACCGGATGCTTTGACCATCTCGGATTGTCGGGGGGCAAAGACCTTCTAGCCACTGAGAGCATTGCAGCGCCATCAGCTGATCAGCTTAAACTTCAGCGGTAGGTGAAGTAAGGTGCAAAGCACCCTCAATCATCGCCTGACCAAGCAACAGGTGTGTAGAGAATGGTGTCGGCATCAGGGAAGAGCGGCGAGCTTAGTCGCCTGAAGCGAATTTCGTGCGACCTGGGGCGAGCTTCAGATGCATCTCCGTCCGACCATTTGTGAGCGGCTGGGAACCGAGTTAATAGATCAGCCCGCTGTTTCTCATACTCGGTGAGGCGCAATTTTTCAGCATTCTCGTCGGTATCGTTATGAGCGTACGCCACGGCGGAGGCGGACGATTTAAGCGCACGGTAAAGGATGATTCCAAGAACGGAGACATCGTACTTTTCTGCGCGTAACATTCCCGAGACAAGCTGCTGCATGGCGGAAGAGATATAAAGCTCAACACCGCCAACGGATCGCCATGCCTCCCAGTCTATCTTAGAGTGAATATAAGGAGCCGAGTTGATAAGGCTTTGCTCCATTGCTGATAGGCTCTGCGTATATTGCTCAGCAAATCTGGACTTGGTAACAGCGCGACCGACTGTCGGAATGGCGCAACGGATGAGGTCCCGATGCGGCACTCGGAAAGGGCCCGCCAAGCGCAGAGCGGATGCCGCGCCACCCCAAACAGCAACATCTCCGAGGGAGACGGGGTGCTTTCGATCATATCGGTAGGGCCAATAGCCCAATTTCCAAAGAAAATCCCAATAGAAATCAATGCTGTGTGGTGCTTCGCCAATAAGTTCTTCAAGCATTATAAGATGCGGCATGTCAGCCTGCGAGCGAATCGAATAGCGTGTCATGAGTGACGGTCATATGGATCGTACGGAACGTGCGAGTCAATGGCGCGCAACCAGGCCAAATTGGATCGGCAATGAGAACTGGCGCGCATCCGATGGCAACGTGCCCTGAACTGATATTGGTCTCCACTGGACCCGATGACCAGTTCAATGTGGTTTGGGACAATGTTTCATCCGTGCCGCGTTTCTGGGGTGCTTCGGAGGTAATCACGGGAGATCAGATCCTGGTGCTGGTTGCCAACGGCATTCGGGTCTTCACCGACTTTACGCAGGAAGCGGCGTTCGGCGACGAGTTGCGTGTATCGGAAGGCCGGTCGGTCGATGCGGCGGTTTGCGAGGTAGGAAGCGGTGATCGTGTTCTACGTAGCGTGCGAGAGGATAGGGATTCGATCGAGTTTGAATATGATCAAGGCGTGCAGCGGTTGGCAATCACGGCAAGATCCACAGGCGTGGACCCTGAGCGCATAGAGATAACCATGGCCTCTTCGAGGGAGGATGGAGTGGGCGGAGGGAACCACCACTATGTCTTCTTTTGTTTGACGCCTCAGCAGGCGTGCGAAACTGCAACGTTTTTATTTCATGCGGGGCGGTCGGGGAAATGTCGCTCTCGATGCGATATCGGCGAGGCGGCAGTCGAGGTGTTGGCCGATGAAATAGAACAGACTTTGGAGCTGGCTTTTATTTTCCCAGCGTCTCTGTTCCTGAGTGGGGAGTGGTGTTTGCGTTTAATTCCGGAAGATATGCGGCAAATTGCTGAGGATTTGCAGGTGGCAGGTTGGCGCACGCAGCAGCCAGCTGCCAGATAAGGCGTCGATGGTTAGTTTCGCTGCCTTCTTCCAAAGCGTTTGCGCTGTCATCGAGCGGCTGAGGAAGAAAGGAAGCACGGGTTGATGGCGCTACGCAAGCTTGTACTTCATCCGGCTGCCAATCCGCGCTTGGTTAAGGGAGCATTCGTTGTGGCAAAAGCGGACTTAAGAGGGTGGTTTTGACAAGTTTATTATGCTGAGGCCTCTAATACACGAGGCATTAAAATGCCGTAACAGGGGTTTTGGCCGCTTCCGGCGGCTTTCGCAGCAGGAAGGATGAGGCCCTCCGCTGGCTGCTGTTGGCGGGCGGAATCCGGATCTATTGAGACTTGGACTTCGGCTTCACGCGCAGGGCTTGATAGGAAACCCGGATGTTGCTCAGCCGGTGCTGCGCGTAGAAGTAGACGAAATCCTTGATCTGGTAGACTTCGATCGCGAACAGGATGTCTTTGGTGGCAGGCCTGTACGACCAGGTTATCTTTTGGAACCGGTTCGGGCTGCTGTCGTAGTGGCAATCGTACACGCCCGATTTGGCCTGGGCGATGTTGTCGACGACAATATGAGGGGTGAGCGCGCCATCGCAGGCGACGAAGGATGTCCGCGCCAGGCTGATGACCATGGCATTGGCGCCGTCGTCGATGAAGCGGGAGAGGGGCAGGGTTTTGTGGGCCGTGCCGCTGTAGCCCTTGCTGCCTTGGCTGAGGCCTTGCCCATTGGCGTTGTAATAGTCGGTGTCGCGGTTGATGACGATGTCGGGAACGCTCTCGGTCACGGTTTCCATCTTCACGACCAAGTCTTCCGTCGGCGTGCCGCCGGGCGGGGTGACGCAGCCCTCGGCATCGCGGCCGGCCTTGTTGGCATTGGAGGTGAAGACCTTGTCCTTGTTGGCGCAGTGGAAGACGCTGTTGAGGGCCGCGGTGAGAGCGGCGATCTTGGCGTCCATGGCCATCTCGAGGCCGATGGTGTCGGCCTTCTCGCTGCCGATGGTGGCGGTGCGTTCGAGGGCACTGGCCTGGAAGGGAAGCAGTGCGGCAAGGGCCATCAGGGCGGTGTGTGAGGTTTTCATATTCAATTATGGAGCCGTCCCAAAGGTTTCCTGACAGGGCCGGATTGGGCTCGGTTTTGTGCGGTTTGGATCGCGATCGGGCTAGCCCGGCTTGACCGGGCGCGTCCGGTGCTCAGGCCCTCCGCTGGCTGCTGTTGGCGGGTGGAATGAAGAAGACGGCGACCGTCCGGGAGCCGCAGGAAGGGCATTTCAGCCTGTCATTCAAGAGGCCCAAGGGGAACTCCCGCCCACGTGTCCAGAGCAGGGTTGGGAGGTCGAGGTAGGCCTGGTAGGTGCACGGGCGGATGCGCTTCATGCCCTCGCCGTGCCCATAGGCGCAGCGGGCGCGAATTTTCCATCCGAGATCATGGGCTTCTCCAAGTGTGCTGGCCATGGCCGGCGCTCCTGCTTGACTCGTGCGCTGACTGGGAACAAAATGCGAACAATGGCGGCTGTCAAGGCCGCAGGGTTGGTCGGAGCGGATGGATGCGGCGTAAGGGTGAGCTGACGACGGGTGGCATCGACCGGGGCTGGCCGCACCAGGCGGCGCTGCCCAACACGCGGGTGTCGGCGGAGTTCAACGACATCCACGCGTTCTGCGCCGGGCTGTCACTGGCGCCGCGCGGGCTGACTTTCGTGCGGCCGGCGGATGGCTACATGGACGTCTTCTGCTTTGCCGAGGCCGAGCACGCGCAGCGTTTCATCGCGCGTTTCGGTGCGGAGCCGATCGACCCCAAGACGCGGCCGCGCTGGCCGGCCAAAACCCCTCGGCGCGCGGCACGGTAGGTTTCCTCTTTTGTGCGGAGTAAGGACATGAATTCGATTGAAGAGGCGGTGGAGCATCTCAAGGCGCGCGGCTATGTGTTCGAGCAGCGGCCGGGCGGCGGCAACTACCGGCGCTGGTATGCGCCGGAGGGCATGAAGGAGAGCGAGGAGGACAACGAGGCCCTGGTGCTGCTGGAACGGGCGGGCTTCGATAAGGTGCTGGCCATGCCGCCGCAGATGGAGCCGCGCATGCGCGGGCCCGAGGGCTGGATGTACGACGCCTTCAATGTCTGGCTACGCACCGAGCCGTGGTACGACATCGAGTTGGACGCAACCCGCGCCCGTTTCTACGCGATCCTGGATGGCATGGTGCGCGAGCCGGATTTTCTGGCTGAAGAGCTCGAGGTCCACATGCTCAATATCCTGCGCCTGGAGGATGGCGACCCGACAGTGGGCACGGTGCGGGAGTATTATCACCGGGCGCTGGCTGTCAGGGAGTACATGCTTGGCATCGGCGAGGCGCGCCTGCGTCTGCCGGGTGAGCCGCGCCATGGCCGCACCGAGCCGCCGCTGGATCTGTTTGCGTTGACGCCGGTCGATGGTGCTGAGGCGGACGCTGACTTGCGGCTGCATTGAAGTCGGGCGCTTTGATCCGTTTGGCTTTCAGCGGTCGCGCGGTGGCCAGAAGTCTTCTGGCCGCGACGCGCGATCCCACGGGCGCAGGGCGAGGTCGAGCAGGTGGGCGTATCCGGCATAGTCCTGCCTGTTTCCAGCCTTCGCCGCGGCGATCTCCTCGTCACGGGGAATGGACGGCCAATGGATGTCGACGCCATGGCGGTGGGCAAGGGCATTGACGAGAATGTGCGTTGCCCTGCCATTTCCTTCGCGGAAGGGATGAAGATAGTTCAGCTCGGCCCAGCATCGCGCCAAAGCCGAGATGAAGCGTGTCCGGTCATTTTCGGTGGTGGCGGCCGCGGCGCGGAACATGGGAAGGATGCTGGCGTCGGCATAGCCCGCGATGGCGCGGCGGGGCGCAAATGCGTCCTGGCCCTTGCGCAATTCGGTCGTGCGGTAGCGACCGGCCCAGGCATAGACATCACCGAACAGGCGCCGATGAATGCCCCGCCACGTGCGTTCGCCGATGACGCGCTGGCGGTCGGCGTATTGCATGGCGGACAAGGCGTTGGCGCGGGTTAGCGCGAATTCCGCCTCGCGGAGCTGCTCGGCGTCGCGGATGCCGAGTTTGTTGGCAAGGATGGTGGTCCCGGGAATGAGATAGGGATCAGCGGGCATCCATGGCGGCGTTCTTGGTGGTGAAGAGGCTTCGGCGGCCGATCTCGCCGGTGAGGGCGACGAACTCGGCGTGGGAGACTTGGCCGAGGGTGTAGAGCGCCATCAGGCGTTCGGCCACGGCATTGTGCGTCGCGCCTTGCAGGCGGTTGAGCTCCTTGCCGAGTGCTGCGCCGCGACGGCGTTCCTCGATTTCCTCGCGGGGCAGCGTTACCGGCCGCGCTTCGTAGGGCGCGAGCAGCTCGTCCAGGGTTATGAGGGCATCCTGCATGCGTGTGCCTCCTTGGCGGCATTCTAGCATAGGTGCGCCGCCGGCTAAAATCCTTGCAGGCGCCTGTAACGGCCATGGCGCGGGAAGTGCCCATGGCATGGGCAGCGATGGCGCCTCGAGGATTGCGCGTGAGCATGAGGCGGCCCCATGATTCCGCTCATGAGCTCCGAGGACATGACCCCGACCATTTTCTGCACGCGCACCAAGCGGGTGATCGATGTCTGCAAGGGCGATGCCGACGCCGTGGCGGACCGCCTGCAATCGCTTACGCGCGATTACGGCCCTGATCTGGTCGTGCTTGCTTGGGACGATGCCTGGCAGCGCATGGAGGCCGCCGCCAAGACCGAGCCGGTGGAGATCAACGAGGAGGCTTGGGATTATGCGCTGAGCGTGCTGCCGCCGCTCGGCTGGCGCAATGATGGCAGCCGGGAGAGTTTCAAGGTTTGCGAGCCGGTTTTGGGCACTCTGGTGAGCATTTATGTTCGCCTCGGCGATCGGCGCTTCACGTTCATCGACAGTGCACGCCTTCGCCACGATGAGTGCTGCGGGCGCGTTGCGGCATCGCGGGCTTTTCTGGATGATCCTGCCGAGGACAAGGCGGCGGAGCCCTTGCCGGAGCCGCAGGAAACGCCGGCGGGCTATGCCTGGCCATCATCCAGCGATAAGGGGCGTTGAGGTACCAATCGGCCCGTAGGGGCATAGGGGCCACGGCCGCGAAAGGCGACAATAGCTGGTGACACACCATCGCGCGCGGGAGCATGTTGTGCTGATGCTTTCTCGTTTGGAGCGTGGTCTGCATGAAGTCTGATCAGTGGTACGATGACCGCAGGATTGGCGAGGAGCTCTTGCGCGTTTCCGCGAAGGCGACGCCGGCAGCGCTCAAGACGCTCAACGATCTGGAGCTTCGGCGCACCCTCGAGCTGCTGGCGGCGGCTGTCGGATTATGCGGCCTCGAGCTCAAGGAACGGCCGACGAAGAAGCGGCGGCGCAGCCAGGCTTAGCTGGCGGGACAGCACGAGGTTTCCCGGATGTGCAATCTCTACAGCGAAACCCGCGCGGTGGCGGCCGTGCGGGATCTGTTCAAGGTCTCGCCGAACCGCGCCGCGGTGTTCGAGCCGAGGAATGCGATCTTTCCCGGCAAGAATGCGCCGGTGGTGCGCAAGGCTGCGGATGGCGCGTGGGAGCTCCTGGAGCTCAATTGGGGCTTTGTTCTTCCCCAGCAGGGCAAGGCGGCGCGGCGTGTCACCAACGTGCGCGATGACAACATCGACAGCCGTTTCTGGCGCGAGAGTTTCGAGCAGCGGCGTTGCCTGGTGCCGGCGACCAGCTTCTGTGAGCCGGACGGTAAAGTCTCGCCGGCGAGCTGGAATTGGTTTGCCTTGAAGCGCGACGAGCCACGGGCACCGTTCGCCTTTGCGGGCATCTGGCGGTCGTGGCGCGGCCCCGTCAAGAAGGATGGCCCAGTGGTGGAGATGGATGTGTATTCGTTCTTCACGACGCTGCCGAACAGCGTGGTCGAACGGGTGAACCACGAGCGGATGCCGGTCATCCTCGACAATGAGGCCGATTGGCTGGCGTGGATGGATGGGCCTCCGGCGGCGGCGCGGAAGCTCTTGCGCACCTATCCGGCCGAGCGGCTGCACCTGGTGCAGACGGGCTACGAGAAGCAGGATCTCGAGGCGGCCTAGCGTTCGGGATCGTTGTCGACCACGAGGGCGGGCCCCTGGTCGCTCGTACGGAAGGATTCCACGTTGCTCTTGAGGGCGGCGACGAGGCTTTCGAGATGGCGGATGGCCTTGAGCGCGCGTTTGCGGTCATGCGGGCAGCGCGTTTCGGCGAGGGCGGCAATTTCCAGGGCCACTCCGGGCAGGAATTGGCGGATGTCGTCCGTTGAGCTGGCATCGAGGTGGTTGGGTTTGGTCATTGGTATAATTCCCTTTTCGGCAGTATCAGTGGGGTTATGGGCTCGAGCGGAGGTTTTTCAATCCCCCCTGTTGTGGACAGCCGGTGTGCCTGGGCGGTGGTGTTGCTTCGGAGCCGGGCCGTCGCCGGATGGCCTTGGCTCCGCCCCCAGAGGGGGCCATCCGCAGGGGCCCGGCGAACAGTTCCGCCCCACGGGGGTGTTGCTTTGGTGAGGGTTTGAGCGCGGGTGGTGAGCGCGTGCCAGTGCGGCATTGCCGCTACTTTGGTGTTCAAGCCGGCGGTATTAACGAAGGCTCAAGCGAAGCATCGGAAAGAACTGAGCTTATGCGATATAGGACGGGTTTAGGCCCGCCGAGAAGCCGGCCGGCGACATGCAGCTTGGCTGGGAATGACAAGGATCAGGGCAATGGGTAAGGCGACGACGGTGACGCAGCGTGCCGGTTTGGTGAAATGGTTCGGGGCGCAGAGCTACGAGGCACAGGAGAAGGTGCTGGAGGAGCTTGCGGGTATTTTCGAGCGCGGCAAGGCCGGGAAGATCAAGGCTCTGGAGGCGGAGCTGGCGGCCTTGAAGGGACAGGGTGTTGTGAGGGGGGCTGCGCCAAAGTCGGTGGTGAGCAAGCCTGCGCCGCAAAAAGGGACGAAGAAGGCGGTGGCGGCGAAGGCCAGCGTGCTCGCGGGGCGGAAGATTCCGCCGAAGTATCGTCATCCCAAGGACAAGACCAAGACCTGGGCCGGCCGGGGCGTGCATCCGACCTGGGTGACGGAATACCTCAAGGGCGGCGGGAAATTGGATAGCCTGCTGATCAAGAAGTGAGACAGGGCCCTGCGGGGCCCTTTTTCATTGGAGGTTTCGGTTTGCAGGAAAGCCGGGGATGCAGAAGGGGCGAAGGTTTCTTCGATGAAGGGGGAGAGGGTTTGATCGGGGATAAAGTGACGATGGTGAAAGAACCCCGTGGAGAGAGCTTTGTCGAGACTGATGGTGCTTTCATGGGTGGAGCTCAAGTGGGGTCCGTCGTGTCGCAATTGAGCAGGTGGTAGGTTTGGGGTGTGAGCTCCATTTCCAGAGGGACGCGCTTGGGCGTCTGGTTGAGCCAGTTGTTGATTTCGGCGAGTGGGATGTGCTCGACACCGTCGTCGCCGCCGAAGGTTTCGCGCTTGATGTCGTACCAGTCAAAGCAGTCCGCCGGATTGCATTCGCGCGCGTGCACGATGGTATAGGGGGCCGGCTGCTCGGGCAGCATGAAGTAGATGCCGTCGTCGCCGACGAGGGCGAGGTGTTGGGCGTTGAGCTGCGCGGCGAGCTTGGCCAGTCTGGCGATGGAGGCGCGGGGGAAGGAGAGTGTCGGCATGATGGGTCTTTCGTTGGTCGGGCCGCACCATGCGGCGCCGTAGCGCGAGACCGTCGCCGGGGCCTGCAGCGGGTGTGTCAATGGGCTGCAACCGTGAGGCGCGCGCTGCGCGGCCCTTGCAGGCCCGCTTGGACCCGGCAGGCTTCGCGCTTCAAAGGCGGCGTGGGGCCTGGACGATGAAGGGCTGACATCGGCGGGCGCGGCCCGCCCTACCTCTGATCGCCAACTGCGCTTGCCCCCGCCTATCTGGCCCTTGCCCTCCACTCGGGTCTTGTCTGGCGCGGTCGTTTGGGCTTGGTTCGTGGACGTGGCGGTTGCTGCGGCGGTCGAGGGGAGAATTTGGCGATGTGGGATCTTGGCAAGCTGAAGGCTCTGGCGGCCGAGGAGGCGCGGGAGCGCGACACCTCGCGTGAGGTGGAGCTGGCAATGACGGACTTTGCGCGCATGCGCGGGCTCACGTACTTGCCCTATGACCGGGCGGAGGCACGCGAGCGTTTGCATCGCCAGTTGCCCAAGGTGCTGCCGGAGCTGGAGGCCTTGCCGCGCGGTGTTGTCACCATGCGCGATGATCTTGTGTCTTATGCCGACGGCGTGCGCGAGCAGCTGGGGCTCGCTCAAGGGCGGGCAGGGAAGGTTGCGGACGATGCGCAGAGGGGCGCGCCGCTTGAGGTCGATGCAAAGGTGGCGGCCCTCGCAGAAGAGAAGGCAAGCGACGAGGCGCAGGATGAAGCGGCGACAGGGAAGGGAAAGTTTCCCGGTGTGTGGGATGTGCCGCCGGAGGAGCGTCCTGGGAGCCGCGATCGGGGGCGCGGGCGCTGAGTGGCGGGCTGGTGTGTTTTGAGGGTGCCACGTTTCGCGGCACCCTTTTTTTGTGTCCGCGTGGACGCCTGGTTGGGGCCGTGAGAGGCTTTGGCCATGGATTTGGAGTTTCCCGCGCTCAGGGCGAGCCAGCTTTACGGGATGGTGCGCGAGGGCGTGGAGCGGGTGCTGGCGCGGGCAGTGGATGATCTGGCGGCGCTGACCATCCGCGAGGGCCGCATGTGGCGGCTCACGGCGCGGCGCATGGGCTGGGATTATCGTGCGGTGGCGCGGAGCGCGGAAGGTTTCGGGTGGCAGGCAGAGCAATGGCTCGCCGGGAGTGATCTTTCGCGGGAGCAGGCGCTGGCGCTCAAGGGGAGCGTGGATGAGCTGAAGGTGGCAGTGCGGCGGGTGCTCGAGGCGTGCGAGCGCGGCGTGCGGGAGGGAGATGGCCTCGAGGTTTTTGCGGATTTCGATGGTGAGGGATATGGCGTTCTACTGGGGCTTCTGGATCAGGAGCTGGCGGGGGATCGGGCGATGATGGAGTTCCTGCGCGAGGTGGTGGCGGATGGGATTCCGTTTGTGCACACGCGCGCGGAGTTCGAGGATGTGAGGGCATCCTATGCGGGGCAGGCAGCGATCATTGCCGAGCTGTCGGGTGCCGAGCGGCGTCTGCGGCCGAAGGGCATGAAGCGGTCGGCGAATGTGCGGGAGAAGCTGGCCCTGTTGCGGCGGAACGAGAAGGCCATTGGGCGCCTCGCAGAGCGGGCCCTGGCCATGTACGAGCATTGAGGTGCGCTATTTCCCCCGCGAGCGCGTCTTGGGCGTCGGTTTGGTGTCCGGCGGCGTTTGCCAGATGTTTTTGAAGGCGGCTTTGGGGGGCGCGTCAGCCTTCTCGGGCTGCGCGGAGAGCAGGCCACGGATGTGGGCGGCGAGCTTGCTTCCTTGCACCTGGTCGTTGTCGGGAAGGCGGAAGGCGGGAGCTTTGGCGGGTGGGATGATGTCCTGCTTGAGCAGGTAGACTTCGTGAGGGTTTTTGACCGCACGGATTTCGCGCAGGCGCTCGTCGATGAAGAAGGCGCGGCCATTGATCAGGACTTGCGGGAGTGGGCCCATGGGGGCCTCGCGTGCTCGAATGGAGGTCGGCAGGGCCACCGGGCTCATGAGGCGGCTGGTGGCCCTGCAGGCGGGCTAGGCTCGGCAGGGGTGAGGCCGCAGGCAGGTGGCGGAGCCTAGGGCGCCGCTGCCGTGCGGTGGGGTCGGTTATTAGATATCCCTTCCCCTCGATCTGGCTTTGGCGGGTGCCGGCGGCTCGGCCCAGATGTTGGCCATGGGTTTGCGCGCGGCAGTCTTCGGTGTTTTGGCGGGTGGCTCGTTCTGCTTGGCGATGGCGGCGGCGTGGAGCTCGAGCTCGGCGAGGTCGAGGCGCGCCCGCTCGATCTGGATTTTCAGCAGCGCGGCGTGGGTGTCCTTGTCCTTGGCATAGGGGATGGCCGCGAGCTGCTGGCGGTATTCGGCGCTGCGGACGCCATCGAGATAATCGTGGTCGTCGCTGGCGCGTTGGTGGCCGAGGTGGGCCATGGCCATGCGGTGCTGGTAGTAGGGTGAGAGTTGCTCGGGCGCGGGCATGGCGGGTTCAGGCGTCGGGAGGGTATCGCGGGCGAGGTCGTAGGCAAGGCGGCGCTCGGCAATGATGTCGCCGAGGGCTTGGCGGCGGGTTTCGGCCGTGCGCCAGGGTGCGAGGCGGAGGCGTTCGCGGATGGTCGGCGGCATGGTGAGGATGGCGCGCCGGACGTCGAGGGGGAGGCCTTGCAGGGGATCGGTCCCCCGCAAGGCCGTGTGGGCGTAGTGGCGTTGCACGCGGTCCATCACCGGCCCCGTGACTTGCTCTTGGTTTTGGTCTTGTCCGGCTCGGGCGTGGTGTCGATGGTGCCGGCGAGATAGGGATTGCCGTTCTTGTCGAGCTTGGCCCAGGCGGCGACCTTGTAGGGGGTCTTGGCCTGCTCGTCGGTGGCATAGCCCCAGTAGTCCGGCTTGCTGGCGGCGTCCTTGAGCTTGTTGGCGACTGCGGCCGCTTTGACCTTGTTGGCGAACAGGATGATGCCGTTCGGCTGCAGTTTGAGGCTGCGGCCTTCGCTCTGCGCGAGCTCGAGCATGTCCGGCGTGGTGTCGGCGACGTTCGCGGCCGCGGCGGGCTGCGCCATGGCATTGATCTGGTCGCGGGCATTGGCGCCGAGGGTGCCGGTGAGGACGACGGCGCCGTCCTTGCCGGACTTGGCCCACAGCGCCAGCTTGCGGTTGTCGCCGCCGGCGGTGAGGGAGAGCTCGCCTTCGAAGGCCGGGCGCTTGTTGTCGCTGGCGGCCTTGTGGTTCTTGAAGGCGATGAGGCGGCCTTTGTCAGAGGTTTTGGCTTTGGCGGCGGGGATGGGCTCAGACACAGTATCGGTGGTCATGGAGTGGCCTCGAGTATGGTTTGGGTTGAAGTAATAAGGAGAGGGCGGAGCGGAAGAATTGTGCTCCGTTCGTCAAAAGTGCTGATTCGCCGTGGCTCAATTACGGCGCTCAAGAGAATTTGTCGGGGCAATAGGTTAATGTGGAAAAGCCCCCTTCGGGGGGGGGGCTTTTCTTGGGTCAGTCAGGGGTTTTAGCGGCCGCTGCGCGACGATTTGCGGCGGGTGGTTTCCTGGCCTTCGGGAAGGTCGAAGGGGATTTCGGAGCCCGTTTCGGCCATGCCGGCCTCGGTGGCAATATCCTTGCCCGGCTGCGGGAAGGTGGTTGCGCCGGTCAGGAGGGGGTTTTTGTAGCGGTCCTGGCGCAGCCATACGGAGATGGCGATGGGCGGGGTGTTGTTGCCCATGTTGACGCGGCCCCAATAGTCCGGGCGCATGGGGTTTTCGGTGTCCTTGAAGCCGTTCTTGAAGAGCACGACCTCATAGGGTTTGAGCGTGAGGTTGGCGGAGCCCTGCATGAGGTCGGTGGGATCATAATCGACAACGGGTTTGGTGAGGGCCTCGATCTGGGCGTTGACGTCGTCGGTGATGGGCATGCGGTCAATGCGGCCGGAGAAGTAGGTATTGCCGTTCTTGTCCTTGTTGGCCCACAGCGCGAAGGCGTGCTGCTCGCCGGCACCCGGTGCGGAGAGACGGCCGGAGAAGTCGGGGCGCTTGGAGCCGAGGGGTTTGCTGCGGTTGAGGCCGGCGATGAAGTTGCCGCGCTGTTGCTGGGTGGTTTGGTCCATTGGTTGGGTGGTCATGGTTTTGCTTTCCTTGGCGGAGGAAGGCTGGCCCATGTTGAATACGCTGGCAATACAGGGTGCGCGGGGTTTGGGCACCTGTGTGCAATCGCGGGTGTCAGGTCGGCTGGGGGGCGCTGACATATGGTTTTAGGGTCGGTTCGAGCGCCCGTCTGGCGATGTCCTTTTCTCGGCCGGCCCTTTTGATGTCTCTCGTTCTCGGATTTCAGGATATCTGGCGCTACCATGGAGCCGGCGTATGGGATTGTTCGGCGGTGATCGGCTTTCGGGAATAGAGCTTGAGATGGGCATCGGCTATGTATGGCCATTCGCGGTCGGTAAGAGAGCGGTCGCACCAAGCCCGAGCTGTGCGATTGGAGCGGCATCTAGAGCCGCCGACATAGTTCGTACAATGAGTTCACAGATCGCAATCAATACGCTGTTGTACAAAGGATATTGGGAAAGCGTTTTCTTCCGATAAAGGTGCACAAGCTGTGGGCAGACGCCTGGCGGGGGGATTGCTGCGGCGTATTGGCGAACCCATGATAGGGCCTCGCGCTGGGGCTGCTTGTTGATCAGTGCTTGCGGACAGACGGAAAGTGGACATTGGGGGGAAGCACGATGGCGGGGGCAACGTTCAAAACCAATCCGTACGGACTGCGAGAGCTGCTGCAGCAATGCCACAAGGGCACCATGCAGCTCCCGGATTTCCAACGGAGCTGGGTGTGGGACGAGGATCGCATTAAGAGCCTGATTGCGTCTGTTTCGCGGTCGTTCCCGATTGGCGCGCTCATGACGCTGCAGACGGGTGGCGTGGAGTTCAAGCCGCGGCCGGTGGAGGGGGCACCCGCCGATGCGCGGAACACGAAGCCGCAGTCACTCCTGCTCGACGGGCAGCAGCGCATGACCTCGCTCTATCAGGTCTCGCTGAGGGGAAAGGTGGTCGAGACCATCACGCCCAAGAAGAAGAAGGTGAAGCGGTGGTTTTACATTGACATCGAGAAGGCGCTGGATGAGGCGGTGAACCGCGACGATGCCATCGTATCGGTGCCGGAGGACAAGAAGGTGGTTCCGCAATTCGGCCGGAGCGTGGAGCTGGACGTGACCACGCGGGAGCAGGAGTACAAGACGTTGATGTTCCCGGTTTCGGAGGTGTTCGATTGGGATGATTGGCAGGACGGGTTCGACAGCTATTGGAAGGGGGACCAAAATGAGGAAACCCGGAAGCTGTTTCGCACTTTCAAGAAGACGGTTCTGGAGAACTTCAAAGGCTACGATGTTCCGGTGATTGCGCTGGATGCGGAAACATCAAAAGAGGCCGTCTGCGTGGTGTTTGAAAAGGTGAACACCGGCGGCAAGCCCCTGGACGCGTTCGAGCTGGTGACGGCGATGTACGCGGCGGACGGTTACGAACTTCGGCGCGATTGGTACGGCAAGGAAGGGGAACTCGGGCGCGAGCATCGTTTCGCGGAGCACCTCAGGCTGGCGGATGCTGCAAAGGGCATCATTGCAGAGGTGTCAAACACCGATTTCCTGCATGCGGTCTCGCTGTTTTATACGCGGGAGCGACGGCGCGCGGCGGAAGCAGCCGGCAAGCAGGGCAAAGATCTCCCGGCCGTTTCGGGCAACCGCAACGCGCTGCTGAACCTACCGCTGGAGGCTTACAAGAAGTACCAGGACCAGGTGGAAGAGGGCTTCAAGCGGGCCGCGAAGTTCCTGCATCTGCTGCACATCTATCGGGTATTTGACCTGCCTTATCAGACGCAGATCGTGCCCCTGGCGGCTATCCTGGCCGATATGGGCAATGCCTGGGAGCATGAGGCCAACCGTGCCAAGCTGGTGCGCTGGTACTGGAACGGGGTTTTCGGGGAGCTTTACGGCTCGGCCGCGGAAACCCGGATTGCGCGGGACTTTATGGAGGTGCCCACATGGCTCAAGGGCGGGCCGTTGCCGTCTACGATTGAAGAGGCGACCTTCCGTGCCGAGCGGCTCAAAACCATGCGGATGCGCCTATCAGCGGCGTACAAGGGCGTGAATGCGCTGCTCATGAAGGAGGGCGCGCAGGACTTCCGATCAGGCCAGCAGTTTGGGCACGCCATGTTCTTCTGCGAGAACGTGGATATCCACCACATCTTTCCAAAAGCCTGGTGCGAGGCACGCAAGATCGAGCCTGCCGTCTATGATTCCATCATTAACAAGACGCCGTTGGCGTTCCGCACCAACAGGATTATCGGCGGCAGGGCGCCTTCGGCTTATCTTGGAAAGCTCGAGAACGGGGACGACGAAACTCCGGAGATCCTTCCGGAAAACCTGGACGGCTATGTATCATCCCACCTGATTGATCCCGCGCTGCTGCGCGCCGACGAGTTCGAGAAATTCATGAAAGATCGGCAAGCGCGGCTATTGAAGCTGATTGAAGCGGCAACCGGCAAGGCGGCGCACAGGGGCGAGACGCTGGACGCCGATGACGAGATGGACGCGGAAACCGCGGAAGCCGAACGGACCATGGCCGCGGCGTGATGGCTCGCGGGCGGGCCATCTGGCGCAACGATGATGGGGAGAAGAAGGATGTCCGAGAAGCGTGAGGAGGTCCTGGAGCTCCCCGATTTCGGCGCAGTGGTCTGGCACAGAGCTGGGCACGCTACCGGCAAATTAGAACACTGCCGTTTCGTCAAAGAGTATTAGACAAGGTATGGGGATTGCATTAGTATGGTTTTATCACCATATCTAATTTTGGTGACATTGGAGATGTGGCCACCCGCCGGAGGGTGGGTCTTCCGTTTCTTATAATCCTGATTATGTTAAATACCCCCCAAAACCACCGCGCTCAGAGCCGGCTCCCTTTAATTCTGTCCCTTTTGGCCTTTAATTATGCCACCAAGCCATCTCGCGCCCGTCAAGCGGATAGTGCATTCAGCGCGCCGGTAAGTCCGGCACGTTGCTTGGGATGTAGCCGTTTGGAGGCTTCGCTGATCAGGAGACTTGCGTGGCGAGCGGGAGTGTGAAGCGCCACTTGAGCTGAGCGTTGTCGAAGATGGCGCGCCACATGATGGGACCGCCCAGGAGAATGAAGGGGCGGTCGGATTGGTTGGCAAAGTATTTGAGTTCGTTTTGGGCCTGCAGCAGTTTGCGCCCCTTGAGATCCAGGAACAGGTTGTCGGCACCGACGATGAGGAGTGCGCGAGAGGGCGTTGCGCTCAAGATCGCTCTGGCTTTCTCGTGGATGGCGACGGCGGTTCGAGGTGTTGGGCTGAGCGGTCCGATGATGGCGCGAGCCAGGCGTTGGTTCTGGTGCTCTGTGCCGGGGGCGACGATACGAAGCGAGTAACAGAGGTGCCGGCCGATGCGTGAAATGAATTCGGATGAAGGGGATGCTGTTAGGGCGATATTGCCGCCATGGTCGCGTTTGACCGTGCTGGCGGCCTTGGTGATGGCATCGAAGAGGACGGGTTCGGTTGCTTCGGCAGGGTAGAAGGAAGGCCCAAGGCGTGTCGGGAAAGGCTCGATAGGCCGCTTGGCCGTGAGGCGAGAGTTGGAAGTTGCGGTTGGTGTGGTCTTAGAGAGCTTCTCGCGCAGATTCATGACGGCGCGCCAGCCGCAAAGAGGACCAACGATGGGAAAATGGGCTTTGCCGTTGGTGTCGTGAACCCAGTAGTTACCCCGGTGCTCCAACTGGGCAAGGTAGCCGATGCCGGGGATATCAACGCGATCAGGCAGGGATTGCGGGGTTGCGGGGCCCCCTCCCCTGCCCTTTTCATTTCGCGCGCGGATGCGGCTCATGTTCGCCTTCTTCATTGAGGTCGATTATGCGCCGATGCCGATGGAAGGCAAGCGAGTGTGTGGAATAAGGGTTTAGTGTGGCTGGGGGCGCCTGGTGGTGAGGATCTCGTTGGCTGCCTCGATGATCTCTTTGGTGAGTTTGCGAAGGGTGGTCAGGTGCGCAGCAT
Organism: Hyphomicrobium sp. CS1BSMeth3; assembly: GCF_900117415.1. Taxonomy (GTDB): domain Bacteria; phylum Pseudomonadota; class Alphaproteobacteria; order Rhizobiales; family Hyphomicrobiaceae. The sequence goes on along the minus strand of NZ_FPEI01000005.1, from coordinate 327,785 downwards.
CGAGAGTGGTGAGTTTCCTGTTCTTTTCGAATTGAGCGATGGCATGGAGATAGTCTTCTGCGGCAGCGCGAAAGTCGCGCGCTTCTCGTCGCAGGTAGGATATGGCGTGCAGGTCGGTTTCTTCGCGGTAGGCTTCGAGGTCGTCCGCGATATCCGCGTGGTCTATGACAATAACCAAGGAAAGACTGATCAGCTCGGGATCATTGGTGTTGTCGTGGATGACGGGGTGGAGGGTGGCCATTGGCGAAATGGTGGGTCGCGCTGCCGAGTATGTCAAGGAGGCGATGAGGGGATCGCCTTGTTTGAATGACAAGGCGTGGATTGCGTCGGGTTGGCTGGTCATTGGCGCGTGCCGACCCATACGTGGGGCGCGATTTTGGATGATCGTCTCGAGTTGATGCTGGGGGCCACGGGGGTTTGGCCGTGATCTGCAGGGCGCGAAACGAGCGGCTTTTGGAATGGCGGCTTGGGGACGGGGATACCCTGCATATATGGCTTCGGCCGATGGGTGCCGCTGTCAGGTGGAAGGTCAGTAGATGTTGTGCGGGCTCTCATAGGATGGGGACAATCAACGCGCAAAGCGAGGCCCCCCTGATGACGCCTTATGAGAAGATCAAAACCCGCTTCACGACTGCATTGATGGATGGACTGGCTTTTGTTGGGCGCCATCGCATGAAGCTGGGCATGGGGCTGGGAACAGGTTTCGTGGCAGGCTACTTTGCGCAAGACATGGCCGAGGCCATGCGCGGCTCAACCGATGGGTCGCTGCCAACTCAGCAAGCGGGCACGACGGCAGGATATGCCGATAGGGCCGTGGCCTGTGCCGAGGCAGAGAGGCTGACGGCGGTGCAGAAAGAACTTGCCGAGCAGATGCGCGGCCTGCCGCCCACGCCCTTGGGCGAGGTGGACCCGGCGCACGTTGCTGATGTGAAGGTGCGCTACTTCCGGGCGGAAATAGACGCGAGCAATGCCGGCGTGGCCTGCACGGCTCTGAGCAAGCCCGAGGATGGCGGGGTGGAGCGGTAGACCGCGCCGATGAAAGCGGTTCCGACCTGTTGGCTCAATTGAGTTGGCGCGGTCGTCGACCGTAGGCCCGGCCGGGACCTTGTCGAGGCGCGTGTGTTGCGGTGTTTCTGGGCCGGCGTTGGGGGCACGGGTTCTCGTCGGTGGGTTGGTCAGGTGGTGGCGCCAGGTGTCGGCTTGGGCTGGGCGGTGGGTTTTGAAGCCATGGGGACGCTTGGCGGCGGCATGAAGCGATTGCTGTAGACCTTGTCGCCCAGGATTTTATCGAGCATGGCGGGATGCTCGCCATCGGTGATGGTGAGGGTCTGGTCGGCGTACCTGCGGCCGGCGAGGTCATTGAGCGAGACCAGCGGACGGGTTTCGCCGGTGATGATGTCGCGGGTTTCGCCGAGGGTAGGTTTTACGAGGTCGTAGGCGGCCTGGTCGGGGGCCATGAACATGCGCACGTGGCAGGTTTCAATGAGCCCTTCGCCGCGTTGCTTGCCGTAGGCGTCGATGATCTGGCCGACGTTCTGCGCCAGCATCCACAGGCGCAGGCCGTGTTTGCGGCCGGTGTCCTGCATGTTCAGCATCGCGTCGAAATGCCCGAGACGGGGCATTTCATCCATGAAGAAGGTGATGGGCGGTTCCCCGGCTGAGGGTTTCAGGCGGGACAGGACTTTTATGTGCGTTTGAAAGATCAGGCGCACAAGGGGAGCAAGGGCGGTCAGCTCGTCTTCGCGGATGCAGAGGTAGACGGTGCTCCCAGGGCGCTGCCGAAGTTGCGCGGGTGTCCAATCGCTGTGCGCGGTGGCATTGCGGAGCACCTCGGAGCGGCCGAAGAGCGAGAGCGCGTTGCGCGCGTTGGCGAACACGCTGTCGAGCATTTTGCCTTCGGCTTGCATGCCGGTGCGGATGCGCGTGGCGACAGAGGCCACCTCGGGGATGTTGTGGTTTTGCGCGATGGCGTCGAGCAGCAGGAGGAAGTGGCCGGAGGCGGTGGCGAGGAAAGCTTGCTTGCGCGGGTCGTCAGCGGGAAATGGCAGGCCGATGAGCTGGTTCAAGGCCGTTATGGTGCGTTTCCCCGGCGTGCCGCGGAGTGCAATGGCGAGGGCAAAGGCCCAGATGATGTCGCGGGCGGCGCTGTCCCAGAACTTGTCGTGGCTGTTGGGGTTCTCGGCAATCAATTGATGGCTGAGCACGGTGCAATCGTCGGCGGCCTGGTTGGGCGTGCGGGCGATGAAGTCGAAGGGATTGAAGCGGTGGGTTCGTCCCTGCGGATCGGTGGGCGAGAAGCGGTAGACGGGGCCGAAGTGCTTTTGGCGGTATCCTGCGGTCATCTGCCAGAGCTCGCCCGAGGGATCGAGGACGAAGGCGCTGCCGGCGTAGTTGAGCAGGTTGGTCACGATGTGAGCCTGGCTCTTGCCCTTGCCCGGGCGGCCGATGGTGATCAGGCTTTGCGTGCCGTCGAAATAGACGGGCGCCTTGGCTGGGCCGATGGTGCCGAGAATCAGTGAGCGTTTGGAGGCCTCGGCCTTGAAGGTGGGGCTGGCGGCCAGGTCATCGGCGGCGAGCCAGCGGGAGCCGCGTTCGAGCAGCGGGCGGACGTCGGGTGCTTTCATCATGCGGGCAGCGCCGTCGGCGAGGATGCGGTTGTAGGGCGGGAGCGCAAGGGTGAGGTTGCTTGAGAGGAAGCGCTGGACCTGGGTTGCGAGAGGATGGGTTTGGTGCTCCGCGGCAAGGGTGATGACGGTGGAGGTCGGCGAGGCGTTGTGGAAGGCGAGGTTGGCGAGAAACGTGTGCCATTCCTCGGGAGTGATGGCGTGCTGGGCGGCGAGTCTGGCGTGGCCGATGAGAATGGCGCAGGAAGGTTCGTCGAGGCTTGCGATGGCGCGGGTGGTGATGGCGCTGCGCATGAGGGTGGTCAGCTGCGAGCGGCGACGGGAGGATTGAGCGCGGGAGAAGAGGTTTTTGGCGACGGCGCCCGCGAGGGCGAGACCGGCACCGCCTGCGAGGTAGGCCCCGGCGGCCTGGACACCCTCAAGCATGGCCTTTTGAGGATTGACGATGCGCTCGTCATTCTGGAGCAGGCAAGCCTCGAAGTAATTGTCGGAGAGCGTGGCGAGCAGTGGCGCCACCGGAATGCACAGAGCGGCCGATTTGTCGGCGGCGAGGGCTTCGACGGCCGGGACCAGCGTCGCGGTGGTGTAGTTTCCGAGGTCGAAGATGGGCGAGATGGTCATGAGGGTGGCCTCAGGGCGGCGACGATGGTGGCGTCGTCATCGTCTCGGATGTTGGCGGAGTAGATTGAGAAGTAGCCGGCAACGGCGCGCAGGTCGTTCTTGGCGCCAATCTGGTGGAGGGTTGGGGCATAGAGCTTGGTGTCGGGCTCGGTGACGGAATTGGCGCCGTCGGTGTGGAGGATGAACCCGGCGAGGGTTTCCATGGGCACGGAGCGGAAGGTGGTGCTCTTGCGCCAGGTTGGGCTGTTGATGCCGTAGGTGCGGCGTTTGGGGATTCGGGTCACGGGGTCGGGTTTTGGCAGCGCGAGGCGCGGAGAGCACAGGCCGAAGATCTTGTCGCCGCTGTAGGAGATGGCGGTGATGTTGCTGTCGCCGATGCTGGCGCAGTGGATCTGGTCTTCGTTGACGATGGCCGCGACCAGGGTGGTGGCGAAGCCTGTTGGGTCGATGCCACGTCGTGCTGCGGCGCTGGTGATGGCGGTGTGGGCGGCGAGGTACGCGCTGTTGAGGCGCGGCAGGTCGTGGGTGGTGGCTTCGCGCATGTGCTGATCGAGGGCGGCGACGGCCACGGCGGCCCCCTCCCCGCCGTGGCTGGATTTGCTCATGCCGTCGGCGACGGCGAGCCAGAAGGCTTTGCCGTTGCCGCCGACGATGAAGGCATCCTGACAAGATTGCCCGTTGTTTTCGTGCTTTTGGCCCGTGAGGGCGGAGGCGAGAATGCGCCAGCCATGGTGGGCATAGCTGGCGCAGGTGTGGAGCGGCTGCATGGTCATGCCGGATAAGTTTCTTCGTCGTGGCGCTGGTGGATGTTCTGAGGCTTGGCCGCAGCGATGTGGCCCTCTGCCGCTTCCTGCATGGTCGAGGGCGCGAACGGGTCGGTGGCCTGGTCGAGCGCTTCGGACAGCAGGATGATGGCTTCGGCGATGGCTTGGGCGCCCTTGCCGATGTCGATCACTGTCTCGGGCCCGGTGAGGGCTTCGAGCGTCTTGGTTTCATTGTTGGCCCGGCCATTGGGCGTGACCATGTGCAGGATGCCGGCATTGGGTGTGTGGGCATCGCTGGCGGTGAGGCCGCGCAGGCGGGCACTGAGGTTGTTCCACAGCGGCTCGCCGGGCCTGGTGTCATTGATGCCGCCATCGGAGAAGTGGATGATGTTGGGCATTCCCCAGCTCACGCCGTTCTTTTTGTACACCTGCAGGCGCTGATGGATGACGCCGAGGGCGAACTTGAAGGCGGCGGCGGTAGCGGTCGAGGTGCCGGCGTGGAACGAGGTGTGGGTGGGGACCAGCTGTTCGCGCTGGGTCCAGTCCATGACCAGTGTCGGGGTCGTGTCGTAGGTGATGAGCGACACGTCGATGCCGCGGTCGGCGAACGGCGCGGTCGGGCTGCTGTCGGCAATCTGCTGAAGGATGCCGGGCAGCGTGGTGTTCACCACCTCGATGTCGGGGGGCGAGCCTTGGCTCATGCTCCAAGAGACGTCGACCAGGAGCACGAGGGGGTGGCGCTTTACGTGGAGCTGGTTCGCGGGAATGGCCGCGTTCTGGTTGAGGAGGCTGGCAACGATATCATCGGCGTTCATGTCGGTGATTTCCTTTCGAGTATGGGGACAGGTTTCAGAACAAAGGGTTTTCGTAGGGGCAGTGGTGGTGGTTTTGACTTGGCGGTTCTCCGTGGATTTCGCTGTGGCAGGGGAATGTCGGGGATGGGGCTCAGGATCGGCGTGGCGGATGCGAGGATGAGAGGCGTTGGTGCGGGCGGCGGCTCCTGGCTTTTGCGCGGAGGTTCTTTGAGCGAAATTGGTTGAAGGGGTGCGCCAGCAATCAGGATGCTCGTGGCGACGAAGGCGGCCGCGAGCTGACGGCGTGGCGCGGGGCGGCGTCGCCGGCGTTGGGCGTTTTGTGGTGGATGGGGTCCGGCGTTGACAGGAGGCGCTGGCGCTGCCGGTACGACGGCATGTGGTGCGGTTGGGGGCGGAAAGACGCTGATTGGTTGGGCATGGTCGCTAAAGAGACCTCCAATGGCAGGAGAGGAGCTGTGTCCATTGGCGTGCGGTGGTGGGCGTATTGCTGGTGAAGGATTTGCGGAACGCGGCACGCAGGTCGGTGTGCATTTCGTTCCAGAGGGCGAAATCGAGCCGCTTGTCCTTGTGTGGCAATTGGCGATCGAACAGGAAGTCGCGGGCCTTGATGGCCCGGTTGTGGTTGATCTCGCCCTGGGTATCGAAGGGATGGACGGGGATGTCGCGTTGCGCCATCAGCAGCTGAAGCAGCAGGATGGCGAGAACGAAATCGTCGTGCTGGGCGGTGGCGACGGGGTTGCTGAATTCGTCGGGAGAGACGTAGTTCGGCGTGAAGCCGAGCACGCGGAAGAGCTGGTCGCCGTGGTTGAGGGCATAGGTCAGCTGATAGCTGTCGGCGTCGATGAAGTGGACGCGGCGCATGTCCGTCGAAATGTGGACGTTATTCGGTGAGAGATCACCGAACACGAACCGATAGGGGTGTTCGTGCAGGCGCGCGATCTGGTGAGCCAGATGGCAGGCAATGTGGATATTGGTTTGATGGTCGCGCGGTGTGCGTTTGGAGCTGGTCGTAAGGAAGTCGCGCAGCGGCCGGGTGTCAGTCAGGCGCTCCATGGTGAAGCCGAGGATTTTGGCTTGCAGCGCGGTTATGTCGAAGTGCCCGCCCTTGATGATGTCAGGATCGGACGTGATCAGGCGGCGCGGCCAGGTTACGAAGTCGAGCGGGTGCTGGGGGTGTACGCGCAGGCTGTCGCGCTGGGAGACCAGCAGGACGAGGCGCTTCACCTGGTCGAAATTGGCGGGATTGCGCAGGCTCTTCAGGGCCTGCGGGTTGAACATCTTGGCGACCATCGGCCCGCGATTGGTGCGCGTGGTCACCTCGTGGACGGTGGCGAAGCCGGTTCGCTTGGTGATGGGATCGCCGATGTGGATGGGCATCCATCGCGGGCGGCCGCTGTCAGCTTCGTTGAAGTAGCAGGCGTGGGCGTGCATCTCCGCTGCCGGAGACGCTTTATCAGCGGCCCCGTCCTCTCGAGCGTGGTGGTTTGTCCGTCGGCGGCGACTGCCAGTAGTCGGCAAAGGGTTTTGCCGGGCGGTCTTTCGTCGCGGTGGGTTGGGTGGGTTGGCGCTCGAGCGCGGCTACGGCGTGAATGTATTGGTCATGAGAAATAGTCCCCCGGTCGAAAAAGGTCTTGAGTAATTCTTTGGCCGCGAGCTTGGCTGACCCCCGGTCGGCATTAGGCTCGCGTTCGATATAAGTTAGAAGCAGCTTTTGGATTTCCTCGGGCGGGATTGGGGCAATACCGAGGGTTGAGGTGAATATGTGTTCAACCTCGCGGATGAGGGGTGCGAGAACCCCGGATTTTTGAGCATTTGCCTGGGTTTTTGGTTCGTTCCGCGGCGCTTCTTGGGGTCGCTGAGCTTGATTCGCCGATGGTATTCTTGGCGATTTTCCGGCTGATTTCGTTGTTTTGCGGCCTCGTGCTGCGTAAATCTTCCAGGCTTCGCCGAATCGTTTTTCGAGGTCGGGCAGCCGAATCGTGCGGCCGAGATCCGAGAGCTTGAGTTCATGCGTGCCGTTGGTGAGAACCAGCCCCCTCCCCTTCCCTTCGAGTGACAACTCGCAGGCTTTCAGGGAGTCCTGCAGGGACTTCCAGTCGCGCGGCTGCGAACAAGGGGCCGACGTTGGCGGCAATCGTGCTGATGTGATGGTCGGAGAAGCGTGCGCGCGGACGGCGGCCGGTGCGCGCTTGCATGCGGTATTCGGTGGCCTTGGCGCGTCGGGGCATGCGGAGACGGGCCTCGGCTGTATTGTGGCGGCCGGGGACGAAGGTGAAGCCGTGGCTTTTGGCCAGGCGTCCGATGCTCTTTTCAATGCGCGCGTAGTCCTTGGAGGTGCTCCAGGCCTTGCCGGTGTGCGGGTGCACGCGGTTGATCAGCATGTGCAGGTGGCGGTGTTCCTTGTCCTCGTGGACGACCAGGATGGCCTGATGGCGGTCGAGGCCGATGTCGGCGAGGTGGGCGTCGGCGAGCGTCTCGATGGCGGGAATGGTTGGGTTTTCGTCGCGGCTCCAGCTGATGATCAGGTGCATGAGCGGCGTTTGCACGCGCGCGCTTTTCTGTGCCGTCCATTGCATGAGTCGGGGCGCGTGCTCGGGATTGGGGTCGGCGAGATTGCGCAGGGCCATCCACGCGACGCGGTGGGCCTCGCCTTTGGTGGCGTCCTTGCTGCCGCGCAAAAGGTAGTTGAGCGCGCCGCGAAACCCCCTGCCCTGGGCAACCTTCTTGGCGATCATGTTTTGTGTGGCGGTGAGGTGGTGCTGGATATGGGTGAGAGGCGGGATGGATCAAATTTCATGTGTCCTGGATCTCGCCCGGCGATTGCGAGAGGGCCGCGTCGAGATAGGCAGTGGCGCGCAATTGGATGTCGGTCAGTTGGGCAAGGATCTGCTGGAGCTCCCGCTTGCCGAGCGGAACCATGCCGCTGTTGGCCTGGCGGGTGAGCTGATTGAGGTTGTTGCCGATGCGGCTGGCTTCCACGGCGAGGTTGTTGATTGAGACGGCCAGTTGCTCGCGGGCGTGGGTGGCGAGGCGGCGTCGTGGCGTCGGTTGCGGATGGGGGCTTTGGCTGGCGGTAAAGCGGCTGCGGAGGAAGTTAGTCAGGGTGGTGTTTTCCGCCCTGGCACGCTCGGCAAGCTGCAGACGTTCGTCAGCGGTTAGATAAACATAGACGCGGCGGTTGCGCGGATGGGCTTTGCGAGCAGGTTTCCGTGGCATCGGCTATCCAGCCTCCCTCGGCGTTTGAGAGGGCAAGCATGGCCTTGAGCCGCAGGCGAATGGCCACGCTTTTGAGGTGCAAACTTGCACCCAAAAGCATTGCTTGCTCTCACGTCGCCGCGCAAGGCATAATAACCGCAGCCGTGCAGATTAGGCGGCGCGTTCGAAGGGCTGTCAGGGCGGTTTTTGGTTCGTTTTCCGCCCGGTCCTTGGCGCTGAAGATATTTCATGAGTCGGTGGTGGTTGACGAGCGGGGGTGCGCTGCCGGGGACGTTCGTCCGGGCGCTTTGAAGCGCCTGATGGGCACTCAATTGGTCTCGCGGCGACGGGCGGGATCGCGATTGGCGGGAAGGCCGGAGCATCGGCCGTCGGAGTGATGGGCGCCGTCTGAGATCCGATTGCCAAGCTGTCCTGGCGACAGGCCACCATGCCGTTGTGCATCAAGGTGCCGGGCTGATATGGCGCCATGGGGTCAAGGCGGTGTGCCAAACCCCTGCCCGTGGCCGCTTTTTTGGATTTGATCGAGGTTGGGTGCGGGAAACCGACCGCAGCGATTTTCGGAGGGCGTGCTGGCCTCGTGTGTGCGCGTGCAATGGGCTCTTGGGGTGGCATCATCGGTCGAGGGCGAGGCGCAGTGAGGCGGAATGAAGTACGGGATTGAGTGGGTTTTTGGGCGGAGCGGAGTTCTTGGAGAGCGATGTATTGCGTTTAAGTGATTGGAAATGCGTGGAGCATTGAGGCTGGGATGCGGGGCAGTAGGTGGCGATTTTGGACGCGCGGCGTACTTTGGTCGCGGTTGGCGCGGTCAGGCGGCGTTGGCACGGCGCGATGCGGGATGAGAAGCCGCGTCATCAGGTGGCGGCTGCAGCGGCAGTGCCATCTGGCTGTTGAGGGCGTGCTCGTAATGGTAGCGGTGGCTCTTGTGGCGGCCGACCCCCCTCACCTCCACGCGCCAGGACTTGAGCCCGCCGGCGCGGACCATGTCGTCGAAGGCCTTGCGTGACTTGCTCCGGAAGTCGCGGCGGGTGGACGCGCTTTCGTGGGGGCCCCAGAGGTCGCGTCCGGCGAGCTGCGCGAGGCGTTCCTCATCCACCCAGGTGTGATTGCGCATGCTGTCGATGTAGGGCCAGTAGGACTTGGCGTAGTCCGAGGCGAGGGCGAAGTGGACGTCGGCGTTGAGGCTCACCAGTTTCGCCGAGAAGACCATGTTGGCACTCCATTCGCCGTAGTGCAGGACGACGCGGCTGTCGAGCTGGAGGCCCTCCCATTCCACGTCGTGGAGCATGTTGCCCATGCGGCCGGGTGAGCGGGGCAGTTTGCCCTGCTTGTGCTGCTCCAGCAGCTTCATGTGGTCGCCTTCATACACCGTCACCACGACCTTCTTGATGTCCTCGAAGGTGTAGTGGAGGGCGGTCACGTTGTTGACGTGGGGCGTGAGGCCCATGGAGGTGAGGAGTTCGCGCCAGGTGGTGGTGACGCGGAGGTAGCGGGAGCGGTGGACGGCCGAGTTTGGGTCGGGCAAGACCACGGTCTCATGCTCGAGACGAAAGACGGCATACAGGGCGTCGCGGTGCTGGCTGCCGAGCTCGCGGCCGGCGACGCGCACGATCGAGTGGCCGGGCACCACGTAGAGCCGGTCATAGTTGGTATCGGTGATGAGGCCGCGGCGCTTTGGGGCGAAGGCACTGGTGCGCGCGAGGCGGGCGGGAACTTTGGCGGGGTTGCGGCGCCCGCGCCGCTGGCCGATGCGTTTGAGCCGGGAGATTTCGGCGTCGCTCAATTCAGTGGGCGGTGTGGTGCGGCTCATTGGGGGTATTGAACGGTTGGACGGGAACCGCCGCAACATTTTTCGGAACAGTCGCCACAGATTTAGGCAACCATCTGTGGCATTGCGGTTTTGGGATTGGTGTTGGCAAACCGGAGCAGACGCGACAAAAGCTGGAGCAGTCGTCACATTTTGCAGGATCGGGGGATACGATTGCATACTGTCCGACCTGAGGTTTAATGGGTTTGAGCGTGCGCAGTGGGGAAGCGGAGTTCTCCAACCAGGTCTGTGGGTAAGTCGGCCCGTTTGGGAAGCGAGGTCACAATTTCGGGAGGGGCGGTCGCAGAAACGGGAAGCGCGGTCACACTTTCCGGAAACGCCGCCACATAAACGGGAGGCGCGGTCACAGAAGCGGGAAACGCCGTCACAAGGTGTCGAAATAATCCGCGCGGTTGCGAGACTTAGCAGGCCTTAAAGACTGGAGAGATTATTTAGAGACTGATTAAAGAAGAAGAAAGACCAACGGCATGAGCAAGGCTTGGGGATAAGTCTGGGGATGTCGGGGTGGATAGCATCGGCTGGGAAGCTTCAAGCGGTGGTTTGGCTTGAAAGGGTCAGGGGTGCGTGTGGATTGGGTGGATAACCCCCTCCCCTGCGCCCGGGTATCCGTCGTCGTGGGTGGGTTTTGAAAGAGGTTTTGAATGGCCGTTGGCCATGATGTTGATTGTGGAGAATGAGATTGCCGAGCGGCCGGTTGTTTTTGTGACGGCGGTTCCCATCGGAGGCCAAGGATTCCAGATACATACTATGGGGCCGGATACGGTGTACGTCGTCGAGGCCGCGGCGCGGTGCGATATGAAAAGTGTGGCGGCGGTTCCGTTCGGCGATGAGGCAATTCAAAGGGATGATGGAGGTTTCCGCTCAGGTTAGCCGTCCGCGACCCTGACCGGTGAGATGAATTGTGGCGTCAGTTCCCGCTCAAATGGCGAGAGTTCAAGCGGTTGGACGGCAGGTGGCGATGCAGGCGTTTCAGTCCCGTGCGATGGGGCAGCGGGAGGATGCGTGGGCAGATCGGGAGCGGAAGTCATTTTGTGGCGGCTGCTCCGGCAGGAGATGAAATGAAACAGGCAGTTGGTCAGATGCCGGTGTGGTGGCGGGCGAATGAGGGCGCGGAAGCACGATAGCCTGAAAGTGTGGCGGCAGTTCCGGGCAATGCCGAGGGAGTACAGGACGTTTGATGGGCCAAGAGAGGGAGAGTGGACATGGGGAAGCCCCCTCCCCTGCCGTGACTGTGTCAGGAAGCGGGAAAGTGTGGCGGCAATTCCGAGCCGGGTGTTGGCGTATCAGAGTGTTAGAAGATGTCAGGGGCCGGAGGGAAGCGCATTGGCGGCGGGATGTTGCCCTGGCGGCGGATGGGGTCTAGTCGCGGCAAGGGTTATTGTCCGATTTGGCAGAGGTTATGGGATTCGCGATGTCCCGGGGTGAATGGTTGGAGAGTTGGGGGTGCCGCGCGGCGTTGGTCTGTATGTACGGAGCTCCGGGCCTATGGATGTCTGCAAGTCCGTAAGTCCGCAGTTACGGAGGCGTGTATGTCCATACCTCCATAGGTTTGGAGGTATGGAGTTACGGATATTCGGGGTTATGGAGGTCCAGACATTCGGAGATACAGAAGTCTGTATTTATGGATATGCGGCAGTGTGGGGCTAAGTGATTGAGATGGTAGAATATACGTAGGTACGTATGTATGGAGATATGGTGTTATGAATATACGGAGATGCGTATGTCTGTAGTGCTGGAAGTCCACACCCCCGTATAACCAGATGCCCATATATATGGCGTTTGACTTGATGGCGCTGAGCGTCTGAGCAACTCTCGGGGCATGACGCAGCAATCCCGACCAGTGATCATCGCATTTGCCTCGCCCAAGGGCGGGGTGGGCAAATCCACGATGTGTGCCTGCCTGGGCGGAGCGCTGGCGGCGCGTGGCTATAGCGTGCTGGTCATGGATCTGGACCAGAACCGGACGCTGGAGCGCTGGGCGCGCTCGTTCCCGGCGGTGTCGGAGATCATGACGGTCGAGGGGCTTGGGGAAGGGGAGTTCATGGAGCGCCTCAAGCACCATTGCGCCACGCGTCAGGGGTTCATCCTCGTGGACGTGGCGGGAGTGTTTCAGAAGACGATGATCCAGGCGGCGACTGTGGCGGATGTCACCATCACGCCGGCGAAGTTGTCGGCGCCGGACGTGATCGAGGCCGTGAAGCTCAGCCGGGAGCTCGGGCAGCTGTCGGTCATGATGGGCAAGAGCATTCGCCATCGTCTGTTGCTGAATGAGGTGTCGTCGCTTTGGCCGACCTATCAGCGCTCGGTGTTGGAGGATGTGAAGCGCTCCGGCGTGCAGGGGATTGGGGTGGCGCTGCAGCACCGGGCTCCGTTTGCCGAGGTGTTCCTTTCGGGGCAGCCGCCGCACTATGCCGACGCGCGGCGGGAGCCGGTGCGCAAGGCGATGGAGCAGCTGGATGCGATGACGGATTGGATCTTGAGGGACATTGGATTTGAGGACGTGAAGGTGGCGGCATGAGCAAAGGCAAGGCTCCGGTGCTGGAACAGATCGACTTCGATCAGGCGGACCGGGTGGTGGATGCGTTTGCGGTGAAACGGAAGGTGCCGAGCATTGTGGCGCCGCCGGAGGAGATGGCTGCTGCTGCCGCACCATCAGGGGCAGTGAAGGCGGTGGAATCGACGGATGCGGTTGCGCCGGCGGAGGGTGTGCACGGGTTGTCACGGGCGCCGCGCAAGTTGACGGTGGTGGTGCCGGAGTATGTGGTTGATCTGCTGCGGGCGAAGGTGGGCAAGGAGCGCTGCACGGTGCGTTATCTGGTTCTGAAGGGGCTGAAGGACAGCAAGTTCGAGATTGATGAGGTGGACTTGTTCCCGGACGGGCGGCGCGAGGTGCGGGGGTGAGGGCCTATTGCCGTATGTCCAGAGGTCCAGACATGCGTATATATGGCAGTCGCAGGGGAGTGACAGGGTTTTGTGGGTGGGCCGGGTGGTCTTGCCGGAAAAAGGGTATTGAGGTTATACGGCGGTGAATTAGGAAAGTTATGTTGATGAGGGGTTTGAAGGGGCGGTCGCTATTGCGAGCGGCACCGGAGCGTTATGCAACCACCGGGTTGGACTGGGGTAATGCTGGTGACTTCCCGCGCATGGCGCAAAATCTCCAACACGTGGTGACGGGTATCCTGGGTCAGATGCAGGTGTGCCGCGATTTTTCGCGCAAGGAGGTGCTGCGCGAGCAGCTTCTGCGTGTCGATACGCGGCTGTTGGTCCTGGAACGGGTGTCCTGGCGTGGTGGGAAGTCGGTGCCGGTGGATGCGAAGGACAGCGTGTGCCGCCTCACGCTCGAGAAGATGGCCGATGCATTCGAGGAGGGGACGGCGGCCTGGCAGGAAGAGGGAGTTGGTGGGAGGCGCGTCCTCGCCGGGGCGATGTTGGAAGTTGCCGTAAGCCATGCCGCTTTGGCCCAGCGGGACGGGCGTCTGGAGCGTTTCGTGCGAGGGCCCTTTGCAGGTCTCGGCGCTTTGGCGGCGTTGGTGGCGGCGGCCGAGGATTTGCTGGAGATGGAAGATCTGCCCCGATTGGGGGAGCTTGTTGCTCTGGCTCGACGCGTGCCGGCGACTGAGGTGCTGGAGAGCGAATGTTTGGCCTGCGATGATTTCCGGGATGCGCTCCTGAAGTTCGAGTACCGGCTGAGGGCGCGGGAAACGGGCAGCATTAGGGAAGCCGGCGGCTAAAGGGGAAAAACTTGGTGTGCTCAGCAGGTTAGGGGAGGTATCGGGTGCGTGACTTGGATTCGCCCAATTTGATGCCCATCTCATGCGGCGCTGGCCGCAGCTGGCGGCGTTGCAGGGAGGCGGGGCGAAGGTCCCTAGGCCCACATGTCCTTCATGAAGGATGTTTCGAGGCGTTTCTTCAAGTCGATTGTCATTAAACTAGTCGTGTTCGGAGCTGTGTTTGCGCCGGTGTTCGTTGAGCCGGCGATGGCGGGTGGCCTCAAATTCAAGGCGGCCAAAGTCCGATTGGGCAAGCTGGAAGTGAAGGTGAGCCCGTTCCCGAGGAAAGTGTCTGACCTGGTTTATGGGTCGAGGGTTTCCGTTCGGCTGAATAACAAGAGCGACGTTGCGAAGGTCGTAAACCGCGTGGATGATCTTCACGCAAAGAAGCGCGAGGCCGTTGACAAGGCTGCGGCGTGGCCAGGGAAGGTCGTCGAAAAGTGGTGGCGAAATCTCTGGCGGGATCTTGAGAACAAAGCCCGGCAGGGCGTTGGCGGCTTGCAGACGGCGCTGCTGCTTCTGATGATGTTCGTGTTCGCTCTTGCGTCTCTGGTGCGCAGCTTCAGGTTTGGCGGGCGCTAAAGAAAATGGCCGCGCGGATGAAGTGTCCGCGCGGCCGCGTTGTTTCAGGCCTTAGAGAGGCGTGATGTCCAGGGACTCACGTGTTGGGGCAGGCAGCAGCTTCCGCTGATTCTTTGCACGCGCGCGGGCAAAGCGGACCGCAATGGAATAGCGGACAATTGGGGCTGAGCGGGCAATCGGAAGGCCGAAACGGCCGCTCCATATGCGGGCGATGTGTGTGCCGGTGGCATCGACCATGGCGGCGGCCGGATCTTTGGCGATGTGGGCATAGCGCGCTGTGGTTTCCGCGTTGGAGTGGCCGAGGGCGCGGCCGAGCACGGGGATGTTTGATCCGGCGAGGGTGATGGCGAACGATGCAAACGAGTGCCTTAGGTCATGAATGCGCACGTTTTCCAGGGCCGCGGCGGTGCGTAGCCCGAACCAGATCTTGGTCAGTCCGACGAAGTGTTGGCCCTTCTTCTTGCCGGGAATGACGTAGGGGTTCTTCTCAAGGCGGGGAACGTGCTTGAGGATGGCGAGGGCGTAGTCGTTGAGGAAGATGTATTTGAAGCCGGTTTTGCTGTCGGGAAGCTGAAGCACCCTGTGCTCCCAGAAGACGTTGTCCCATTGAAGGGTGAGAATCTCATTCAGGCGTGCGCCGGTCACGATGAGGAGGCGAATGGCGAAGGCGGCGTATGTGTTGATTTTGCCGTTGGCTTCCCAAGCGTCGAGAATGTCGCCCAGGCGCTTGAGTTCTTCGCGGGTGAGATAGCGCTCTTTTTTGTTGGACTTGTACCGCTTGATGTCCGGGCAGGGATTGGAGTGCTTGGGGAGGAGCTTCTGCTGCTCGGCCCAGCCGAAGATGGAAGAGAGGCAGGTCAGGGCATTGTTGGCGGCAGTTTTGTGCTCGCGCCACGAGACATGAGCCTTGGCCACGTCCTGCGAGGTAATTTCGTTGATGGCCTTCTTCGCGAAGGCAGGGCGTAGACGCAACTCGATGCAGTCGGTGTAGGTCTCCAAGGTGCGGGATTTGAGGGTGGGGCCGTGGATTTCGAGGAACTGCACCGACAGTTCCTGGAAGGTCATCAGCTTCGCCCGGGCGGCCTCGCGCTCGAGGATGGGGTTGTTGCCGGTCTGTACGCTTTGCAGGAGATGGTTGGCCCGCTCGCGGGCCGTGCTGGGCGTCCAGGGGCTGCCATGCTTGCCGATGGTCATGCGCCGCAGGCGTCCGGCAATGCGGGTGAGCACGAAGTAGGTTGGCGTTGCCGATTTGGATTGCTTGCGGACGCCGAAGCCCTTGAGGAAGGGATCGAAGACTTGGGAGCCGGCGGTGAGGCCATCGACAACGGTATTGGTTATGCGCTTGCGCTCTTTAGTCATGATTGGAAAGGTCCTGGGAGATCAATTTCTAGGTAACACCCAGGTAACATTTTACTTAGAAGTGGGCGGTTTTTTGTCGAACGACTACGTAGGCAGAGTCAGGGAAATCAAGCGGTTAGGTATTGCATGGAAGGGCATGGTAGATAGAAACTCAAATTCCCAAGCTGAATGTCGTCGGTTCGATCCCGATCGCCCGCTCCATCGAAATCTGGAAATGGGTGGGGCTGCAAGCTGCCGCGGCGGCTACTTGGCCTGCGCGCAATCGCGAAAGATCTGCAATTGCTCCTCACTGAAATATTCTATCCGGCGGTTGGCATTGCGATGTGACAGGTGCAGGCACAGGTCCGCAGCGATCGTCTGCGTGTAGTCGCGCGTCACCTCGTTGACTTCCCTCGGTTCGAGATAGCGCCGGTTCTCGCTGACGAATTCGAGGGCTGCTCTGGGGCTCTTGAACAGCAGTCCAGTGAGAAGCGAGCGTCGCTCGGCAGGCGTCATCTCGCTGACCGCCAGCGAGCCGAGTGCGAAGGTCATCCAGCTCTCGGAGGTCTCGCTCCGCTTCACCGCCATCTCGATGAGCCCGCGCATTTCCGCCGGCGTGAACATGCCCTGCAGCTTCTCCTTGGATAGTTTTGCCTGCGCAAAATCGCCGTAGTCGGCGTCGGTGAGCACCTTCCTCATGAGCTCGTCGCGCAGCTCCGTCGAGAAATTCAAGTGGGCGAGGGCCATAAGGGCATACTGTGCCTTCGCCTTCACAATCGCGCCGACGGCGTCGTTCTGGGTATCGGGCGGAAGGCGCTCGCCGAAAAGCTCCAGTGTGCGCACCGCATTCCCGGGGTTGGTCGAAAAGGCTGCGCGCATGCGCGGGGCGAGCTGAACGAGCTCGGCATCGGAGATGCGCAGCGCCACGGCGTGCTCGAGCAGCGTTGCGATGCTTGCCTCGTCGATTGCCTTGGCGCGTAGCACGCGGCGCTGCTCCGACTTCAAGCGAACGACCTTGGAAACGACGGCAGCAGCTTCGTTGCCGCTGTCGGGCGCGGCCGTGATGCGTGCGATCAGTTCGGCAAGCTGATCGTCGCTCAGCCAGTAAGGCCTCTGCGCGACTTGCGAGATCTGCGAGATCGAGACGGCGCCCTCCAGGAGCGTCGCAAAGACCTGGTCCCGCTCGAGCAGAGGAGATTCGGATTGCGTCAGCAGCCGCATCAGGGTGGGCACGTGCCTTTCCTGTATGGCCTCCTTCTCGGTGTAGAACTTGCTCCAGGTCGCACCGAGCGCCGTCGCGTCGTTCTGAGCTATCAGGCTCATCTTGATGGGGCACGCCCCCTGCTCTCCGACGGCGACCCGGCAGATCTTTTCAAGCACGCCCTTGCGGACATCCGGATCATCGATCAGCGCGATGCGAGATGCGCGCGGCTTCCTGGCCTCCTCCTGCAGTATGGCGGCGGCCGCGTTCGAGATCGGATCGAAAAGGTCCTCCTGATGGCGACGAGTGGCGATGTAAGGCTCGGCGTACTTGTAGTCGAGATTGAGGGAGTTCGTGAGGACCGTGCCGGACGCATTGTGCACGATCCTGATGCGGGGGTTGTTGGTCAGCAGCCAGACGTCATAGCCCGGTTGCCGCGCCGCCTCGCTGGCAAGACGGACATGCCCATCTCCGTCGATGAGAGCTGTGGCGTACGGCACCTGAATGGCCGTCGCCCACATCGGAACATAGAACCACGTGACAAAAAGCGTCAGCCACGCGGACGTGGCGATTGTTCGGTCGTCGAACGGCGAGAATATGAGCCTGATCAGGATGGCAAGCGATGCCGTCGTCAGGATGATCGGCCAGAAGTTACCCGCGATGGCAAGCCAGACGCTGCCGGTCCAGCGGAGATACTGCGCAGCACCAAGGCCCAGGAGGCAGGGGAGTATCCCGTAGACGACGGCCCTGGCTGTCCTGCTCTGCCACCTCAGCGGACGCTTCATGTCTCGACCCTTTCGGAAAGGGCTTAGAACCGGCGCGCAATCATACGCCTTTCATTTGGTGTGCGCGATCGCAAGGATCGTGAAAATTGCGCGGCCGCATCAGTTTCTGGGCGAGCGCGCGCGGCGGTCTCCCCAGTGGGCGCGTACGGACGTACCGAAGCACGGCTGAGGCCTGCCAGCTCGAATCCCGGCTAGTCGGCTTGGGTCGGATGTGTCCGCGCCGGCACGATCACCGGCGTCCGGGAAACGTCAGCAACGATCCTGTACGACGGCGAGGCAATCGTCTCGCCATCGATCTGAACGGGGAGCCCTTCCGCATTGAGTATCTCGATCTCGCGCGCCGGCAGCATCTCGATGCTTTTGGCCTTCTCCAGCTTGCCCGCGACCAGATGGAGGAGCTCCACGAGGCGCTGACTGCGGCTTCTCGCGCGGGAGATCACGACGTTGAAACCGGGCGTCAGCGCGTTCGTTCGTTCGGAGAGCAGAAAGTGTCCGCCGTAGCGGGCTGCGTTCGCGACGATGAGCCACGAGGCCTCGCGCACCTTCCCGTCGATCGTCACCGAAAATAAGTGCGGCTCTTGCGCAAGCGCGGTCATGATCGGCCAGCCGAACGCCGGCTTGCCGATCCGCCGCTTAAGTCCGATCGGCAGCCGCGCGACCACCTGGCCATCGAAGCCGGCGCCGAGCATCAGGAGCAGCGGCGCACCATTGACGGCTCCCGTCGAGATGCCGACTACGGGACCATGCAGGAGCATGTGCGCGAGCCCTGCAGCATCCCGGGGCAATTGAAGCTCTTCGGCTAGAACATTGCCCGTGCCAGCCGGAATGAGCCCGAATGGAATGTCGGTCCCTTGCAGCAGCGACACCATGCTGCGCGCAGTACCGTCGCCTCCAGAAGCGACGAGGGCATCATAAGCGCTGATCTGCGAGAGGAAGCTGTCGTCGCTTGCGCCGTTGCCGAGGCAGTGCAGGTCCGCGACAGCACCTGCCTGCTCGAGACGTCGGACCACCTCGCGCGCGAGATTGATACGGTTTCGCCCGGCGACGGGATTGTGGATGATCAGGAAGCGGCGCCGTTGGCGCGTGGGCTCTGCAGGCCCCGTCGCCGTGCTCCGGCTTTTTGCCGGATTGCCGTCGCCGGCTTGATCGACGTCATCGTGCATTGCGGTCATGTGCGGTTCGCGCGACCGTTTCGGCAGTGATGCAGGACATCGAGGCTCGGATCGTACAATCGCGTACGGACAGCGAACATGCCGAGGACGGTGTGAAACAGGTTATCGTGGCTCGCGCGCTTCGTCGCAACAGCCTCCTGCAGACATTCCATGTCCATGCCGAGACGGCCCTGCGCGGAATGCGATGCCCACATGATCATGGGGATGTGGGTCTGCTCCTTCGGCGCCAGGGCACGCGGCATACCATGAAGATAGAGGCCCTTCTCACCCAGGGATTCGCCGTGATCCGAAACGTAGATCATGGCCGTGTCGAAACCCTTCATCTCGACGGCTCCAAGGATTCGAATGAGCTCGGCGAGCACATGATCCGTGTAGAGGATCGTGTTGTCGTAACTGTTGACGATCTGATCGGTTGTGCACTTGCTGAGCTGGCTCGTATCGCACGTCGGTTTGAAGCGGGCGAAGGCCGCCGGCACGCGCTTGAAGTAGGCCGGCCCGTGACTGCCGATCATGTGGAGGACGATGATGCCGCCGCGTTCCATGGCAACAAGGCGCTCCTCCAGTCCATCCAGCAGTACCTCGTCGTGGCTTGTCACGTCTGCGTAGAAGGCTTCGCCCTTTTGGGAGAGCGTCTCCGTGGTCATGCCGTTGCAGACGCCCTTGCAGCCGGATTGATTGTCGCGCCAGAGAACATCGAGCCCGGCGCGTTTCAGTATGTGCAAAAGGTTCTCCTGGCCCGCTGCCTTGGCCACGGTGAACGCCGCTTCGCCGATGCCGGAGAACATGCATGGGACCGATTGGGCAGTATCAGTGCCGCAGGACGAGGCGTGCTTGAGGCTCATCAGGCCGTCGATCCGTGCCAGGCGCGGATTGGTCTCGCGAGCATAGCCGTTGAGCGAGAAATTGGCCGAGCGTGCCGTTTCGCCGACGACGAGGACAGTGACGAGCGGGCGCGTTGCCCCCTGCACCGTCTCTTCACGGTGGGCGTCCTCACCGAAGGTGTTGAACTTGCCTGAGGCCTTTGCCCCCTTGCTCGAGTGGTACTTTCCAAGAGCGGCGAAGACATTCGACGGCACGAGCGTCAGCAGAAGAGCGCGGTTCTCGCGAATCGTGCTCGCGAGGTTCGCGTAGAAGCCAAAAATCAGCGCCGCCGCCACGCCGCACGACATGAGGCCGCGGCCGGTGTTGGACAGCACGGTCTGCGGAAGCGTCGGCCATCGTATGGGGACGATCGAGATGAGGGCGACCGGAATGATGCCCATCAGCAGGATGAAGCCGAAAAGTTGTGCGGTGAGAAACTCTCCCGACTCTTGTGCATTCGTTTCCAGAACGTTGCGCACCATGTTGGCGTCGATCGCCGTCCCGAACTCCTGGATGAAGTAGGCGGCGGACGCCGAGAGAAGGACGAGAACGGCCGCAACGGGTTTCAGCATGTAGGGCAGCGCAGCGGCCGTAAGCACCGCATTGAGCGCGGCGATCAGGATCGTCGCAGAGGCCGCAACGAAAACCCAGTCTGTCACGCCGACAGGCTGAACCACGCCGAGAAGGCGTCCCCAGAACGCGGTATTGAGTCCGGCGACGATGTACAAGGAGACCAGCAGACAAAGCTGACCGGGCGTGATCGTGATGCGACGGGCCATGGGGACACCGCGTGTTGAGGTAACGCGTTTCGCTCGTCACTCTGGGGCGCCGGTGATGTGGGCAGGCAGCCGACGCAGCGATTCACTTGGCGTGGACGATAACACTGAATGGAGAGAAGCTGCATGAGCCTCTAGGTGGAGAAAATGGCAAGAGAAATGCTCGATGCGGGTGCACGGGTCACTATGCGGCCTTCAGCCGCAGACACTCCAAAACAAGCCGCTGCGGCGCAGCAAAGTGCTTGTCGCGCCGATGCATCATTCCCCATCGATCCGGGTGTACGGCTGGGGCACGACGCCGAAAAAGGCAATGATCCCGCCGGCTCCCGACCAGATATTGCGGAGCCCTGCGAAGCCCGTCTGCTTCCCGAGCCGCCGCGAGAAGGGAAGCAGCATCAGACCAAACAGGCCAGTGGCCGCGCCGCGCACAATCCGCCGCACGCCCTTCGAGCCGTGGACAAACAATGCCGACCACCGGCCCTTACGGTTGATATGGCTCTCCGTCGCGTTGGCTGCGACGCGCAGCGCGCGTGCAAGCTGCCAGCCCACAGTCTGGCGATTGGCCAGAACGACCTCGCTCACGACCGCCTCGCTCGCCCAGCACAGGATCCAGCCGGCTTCCGCCACGCGGTAGAAGAAATCGGAATCTTCCCCGCCCGAGAACCGCATGCCTTCATCGAAGCGCAAGCCACTTCGCGCGATGGCCGCTTTCATCATCACGTTGTTCGTGAAAGCCGTCTCCAATCGCGTCCCGGATGCTCGCTTCTTGATCGTTGACCTCGGGGCCCAATCAGGAAGCTCGGGACCGTATCGATAGTCGACCGGCCCCTGGAGCACGTCTGCGCCATGGCGTCTGCTGTTGTCGAGCATAGCGACGAGCCAATTGGGCGCGGCCTCTTCATCGTCGTCGAGGAAGGCGATCCAGTCGGGCTCAAGCTCGAGGGCGGCGTCGACCGAGCGGTTGCGCGCAATCGGAATGCCGAGCCGCGGCTCGTGGACGTACACGATCTGCCAAGCTGGCGGCGCGCGCCGCGCAATTCCGTCGACGAGGTCCTGACAGGATGGCGTCCCATTGTTCTCCACGACCACTGCTGCGACCTGAACGTTCTCAGGAAGCTCGAGGGCCTGCAGAGAGGCCAAGCAGCGCTGCAACAGGAGCGGCCGCTCCCGCGTGCAGAGGGCAATGACGACTTTCACGCTCACTCCCGTCGGTAGCGTGATCTGCGAGCCCCTATCGGCAGATGGGAGCAGATTCCGCTACACCGAAATCACTGTGGGCCTTGCCGGAAAGCAAACGTCGCCGGAGCCGAAAACGCTCTCGGCGGCCGCTCAAATACTTTGGGATAAGGCGGGACAGCGGCGGCGGCGGTGGCGTGAGTTCCCGTAGGGCCAGATCATAGTCGAGCTGTATCTGGCGAAAGTTCATCGCTTTCGCAAGTGCAACCATGTGACGTGCAATCAGATAGTCGCGGAAGCGCAATTCCTCGCTCCCGTAAATCGGATGTCGGGCAATGAAAGTCAGCAAGGCCGGGAAGTACGTGGTGCGGTCGGAGGAAATGCCGTCCGCCTGCCAGCGCTTGTGCCACAGCGGGGTGGCTATTGTCGCTCCCTTGGAATGCCGCGCGACGCGCATGACGAGATCGCGGTCCTCCATCCACCTGAGGGCGGGATCAAATCCGCCTACCTGGGTGAGTGCTTCCTTCCGAAAGGTGAGACCCGAGGTCGTTGGTTCGAGCACGTATCGTGCCGCCAGGCGTGCAAGCTCTGCCCCCTCGTAAAGACGGCGAGGCATGCGGAAGTGGGTCTGCTTTGTCCTTTTCTCCGTCGTGAAGGCCGACAGGACGATCCCGACGCTTGGGTGCTTTCGCAGGATGGCGAGCGGCTCTCGAAGCCGACCGGGCAGATAGATGTCATCGGAATCGAGGAACGCAACGTATGGCGCGCGCGCCTGCGAGATGCCTATGTTTCGGGCGACATTCGCGCCCGAGTTCTCGGGAAGGCGCACCACGAAAAGGCGTGGGTCGCGAATGCTCTCCAACACGGCGCTCGTCTGATCTGTCGAACCATCGTCGATGACGATGAGCTCAAAGACTTCTTCGTCGAGGGCGAGCACGCTCTCGAGCGTCTGCCGAATGACTGGCCCCCTATTATACGTCGGGAGCACAATGCTTATCGTCGGCGTGGCAACATCAGCCACACGCTTATGAACGACGTCCAAATCCGTCAATATATTGCTGCTTCGTGCCATAGCCATTCAGTTTGCATCGTTGAGCCATAAGAACACATCGCGCTGGAGTGAAGCTTGAAAAGAATGAGGTTCAGAAACATTGGATCATAAAAAAACAGCCCAGTGATCTTAGGCGCCCGTGCACGGAGCGTAACCATGTCGGATGCCACTATCCACAGCATTGTCCACTTGACATTTGGCGTTTCTCCAAACGCCTCGAGCTCAGGTGGTGCGGTGATTGAAATCGCTCAAGAATGCTCTGCCCAAGGTTGAGCGGAGCTAAGAGGTTCATGCACCTCTGTTGCGTGGAAACCTCATCGAGGGCAGAGTGCGTCCTGCCATAAAGCATGGCGATCGCTGCAAGCGGCGACGGCTATTCCCAAAGGGGCCTCGCACGCCCCCATATCGAGGATCTCGACGCCTCCTCGATGGTGATGCGCGCTCTTGATAAGGTTGACTGAGCCAAAGCTGGCTGAATAGCCGTCAGATAATCCGCGATTATCTTAGAAAATCAATAGTCGATGGTGCCCAGGGGCGGAATCGAACCACCGACACTGCGATTTTCAGTCTTAAGGTGTGATCATTTCGGGTCCGAACGACGCGTTCCAGCTATCATGCAATGTACTAGCGAGCCGACGTAGCGATATGATTCAAAAGGATTGATTGCAGAATCAACCCGAGTATTTATTTGATCCGTGTCCCTCGTTCGGGCTTGAAAGGATCGACCGAATAACCCATAAATATCCCATGGATTTGTCCACGTAAGTCATTGATCTCTTGGGGGCTGACATGGGGCGCAAGGCCGCGAACGTCGCGCCGTTCAACGATCTAGCTGTTAAGCGGATCATCAAGGGCGCAGTCGGGAAAACTCAGCAGGAATGGCGCTTTGAGGGCGTCCAACGTTTGGTCATGGTCACGCGCCCGACGGGCTCGGCGACCTTTTACGTCTTCTATGTCAACAGACACAAGGACCGGCGGAAGCTGCGCCTGGGCGACTACGAGCCCGATCATTTCCCACTGACCAAGGCCCGTTCGCTGGCGTTGGAGCACATCGCCGCGATTGATCAGGGCGCGGACCCCGTCGCGGAGAAGGCCGCCAAGGCCGAAGAGATCACGTTCAAGGCGCTCGCCGAGAAGTGCCTCGCAGAGCATCCCGACTTAGCCGATACAACTAAGATCGGTTACCGGTACTCCCTCGAGCGCGACGCCTTCCCCAAGATCGGAAAGCTGCCGGCCTCCGACGTCACGACGGATCACGTCGTGGAAATCTGCAAGGCCATCGAGGCTAAAGGGGCGCGTGTCCAGGCCGACAGGACCAAGGCCGCCATTGGTGGCGTCTATCGCTGGGCGATGCGCCAGCGGCTTGCGAAGTCCAATCCTGCGAAAGGCATCGGCCGGCGCGCTTCGAACATTCCCCGCGCGCGGACGCCAACAGACGCCGAGATGGCGGCTCTGTGGAACGCTGCCGACAAGCGCATCAGCGAGCCCGGCAGAGGCCTCGGTCCTCAAAGGCTGCGCAAGGACGGAGAGCCGTACAAAGTTGGCAAGCATCACAAGGCCACACAATCGGTCGGCCTCATCCTTCAGCTGGCAATCGTCACAGGGCAGCGCCGAACGGAAGTCGCTGGCGCCCGACTGTCCGAGCTTCAGGGGCTTGATACGGACAATCCCGTGTGGGTGATCAGCGGCGACGTGAACAAGCGCGGCAAGGTCATTCAGGGCCGCACGAAGAATGGCCGCGAGCAGCGGCTGCCGCTCAGTTGGCAGGCGGTAGCTCTCTTCCGACAGGCAATCGCGATCAGGAAAGAGCGCGCCGCCCTGGATGCGGCAAAGGGCTATCACGACGCGCCGTCGGCAGCCGGTGACTGGATCTTTCCGGCAGACGCCAAGCGCCAGCGCAAAGGAAAGACGCCGCGCACGTTTCACATCAACGGAGAAAGCGTCACGCGCGCACTCATTGAGCTGCGCTCATCGATCAAGGTAGAAGGCGTAGACGTGTCCGACGTTAGCTTGCACGACTTCCGACGCGCGATCAGCAATTGGCTGAAGGACCAAGGCGTGTCGCGCGAGGTCCGCGACCTAGTGCTCAATCACTTAGACCCGTCGGTGACGGAGCGGCATTACTCGCAGTCGGCACGTATGGAAAGTCAGGTCCGGGATGCGTTGGCGGCTTGGGCAGATCATGTGTGGAGCGTTACGGGGCAGGTTCAGCCGGAGCCCGTGAAGCCGGCCGACAACGTGATCCCGATGGCGAGGCGGGCTTAGCGGACTGATAAGCCCTAACGGGTAGTTGGGAGAGCAGCAGCCGGAACACGCCGAGCTGCTGCTCAGCAAAAGCGCTATCTTATCTTGCGAAACCCCAGATTGGTCCTCTCGGGCTGGGGCAGTAGCACTGAGCGCCAATAGGCACGCCAACCCCCATCAGGCAGTACCCAAAGGGTGTGGTGCAGGAAGCCGCTGAACCTTGCGGAAATGAGGGGAACGCCGTCGTTTGGTGCTGCGGAGCTGGAGGCCATGGGGCCGGCTGCTGTTGAGCGCGGGCAGCAAATCTGTTCTGAGCGTCGTATGCTTCGTTCTCGACCGAGTTCCAGCTTCGCAAATACCGGATCGTGAAATCGCGCGTGCCCCAATTCGCAAATTGCTCAACGTGCTTAAGCTCATGGGCCCAAAGAGTCGGATTATAGTAAGCGTCGTTGTGGTTCTTGAAGACTATGACGTCGATTAGCGTCACGGCTGCGGCGCTGCCGTACCTGATCGATAAATTGGCCAAGTTGAAAACGCCGGGATCGCCGATCTTAAATCGCGCTCTGTTCAAGATCGCGTCGCTGTAGAATCCCGCGAGCTGCTGACGAATATGTGGCGGGATCGGCATTGAGCCGCGCGAGGCATCAGCACGAGATCGATTCAGCCAAGCTTCAAATGCTGGCGACCCTGCATTCGCTTGAGCCTCAATCCGCATCCGATCGATCTCACGACCGGCATTGCCGATCTCGCGGCCGGCATTTCTGACTATCCGCCTCGGGTCTCTTAGATCGCCGATCGGATCCCAGGCTGCTACCGGTTCGACGTTAAATGTGGAAGTCGCGATTACGCCAATAAGCGCGGCCAAATAAACTCGCATCACAAGTCTCCATAGCAATACACTCAAGAAAGGCACGTACACTATCGACAGCACAATAATGTAGAAACGCTAGCACGAGAGCACCACGCGAACAAGCTGAGCCCGACGGGCTTGACGGGCCGACACCAGACAGCACAACCTGCTGCCTTCGATTGATCCATTATTTCATTCGCTCGGGGGCACCATGCAAGTTGACCTCTACACCAAGTCTGTGCTGACCGTGATTGCGGTCGCGCTCTGTGTCATTGCCTTCCGTGGGGCGTACGCTCCGACGGCGGCCGTAGCGCTAGGTAGCGGATGCGGTAGCTTCCGCCACGACCCCTGCCACATCAAAGGCTCCGTGGACATCAGCACGCCAATCCAAATCGACACTGGCCGTGTTGGCCTTCCGGTTTTCATCATGCGTTAGGCCAGTGCTATGAATGGCGATTGGTACTACGCGACGGACGGCGATGCCGTCGGGCCCGTCACGCTTAGCGATCTCGAGCGAATGGCCCGTCGGGGCCAGCTGAGGCGCGAGCATCTTGTGTGGACTGCGAGCATGTCAGGCTGGGAGCCGGCCTCATCGATCGCGGAACTATGGCCCGCACCGCCTCCGCTTCCACCAAGGCCGCAACCGACGCCGACAGCGTCCCAAGCCCGCGACGCGGTTCCGTCTGTCGCGCGCCCAGCCAGCGAAGAAGGGTTCCAGCATATCGGCGTCCGCCACGTTGAAACCGCCGACAGCTGGCCGGTGCGCCATTGGCAAGGCGATCTGCCGTTGTGGAAGGCGTATTGGCTTGTAGGTGTGCTGCTCAGCATCGCCTATGGAGCGCCATTCAACGCCATGTTCGTATGGCTGGAAAATCAGCCGTTCTCACGCGATCAGGTGCTTACGATTGTGCTCAGCAGCTTGGCGCTCTTAACCGCAGTGGGCGTCTGGCAGCTTGTCGGCATCTGGCGCTCTGCCGGCAATCACATTCATTCGACGAATGGCGACTGGCGGCGCTTCTGGTCCGTGCTCGCTCGCATCATGTGCGTCTTAGGCGGACTGAAGATTGCGGCAAGCGTAGTCATGGCGCTCAATGCGATTGCCTCCTAGCGCCGGCTCATCTCCGGGCTGTTAGTCAGCGTCTGCAAGAACGCGTGCTCGTGCTGCCATGATGCGAGCTGTAGGAACTTTCCGCTCATCTTCAGATCGTCTCGCCTTTTTTCTTCGCCCTCAGCCGCATCAGATAATTCTCCCCGAACGGCGTGAGCTGCCAGTAAGTTTTCCTGTCGCTCGGCACATGCTTGATTTCGCTCTTGCGGATCAGTCCCAGTGCGTTGAGCTGGATGATAATCGTTTCAAAGGACTCAACTGCAATCTCCACATCCTCGGGGTCTGGTGTACTTTCTACCTCATCCCCGTAGTGGCAAATTTCCGAGGCCAGACGCTTGCTAAGGTCTTCTTCCGCAGCTTCCCTCAGCATCATCGGGCCTATCTCATAGAATATTTGGTCCCATTTCAACGGGACCTCATCAATCTCCCAATCGGCCGCAAAGTACTCTCTCTGCTTGTACGAGACCAAGAATTCGTCTGCACCTTGCGCATATTGCTCGGTGCCCGGGGGAGGCGCATAGCGGGCCGCCGAAAGAGCCTTTTTAAGCTCTTCGATTTGCAAATTTAGCTCGTTCAATCGCATGGGATCGCCGGACAGGCTCGCCCTCACCCATCCCTCTTGGGGATTGCGTTTGGTCTCGGCAGACACGGCCTGGAGTACTCTCGTCTCAAGGTTATCTGCCGTGCTCCAATATTTAACGTGGCGGCCCGTCTCAGCCTTCTTGCGAAATTCGGCGAGTTTGCGTCGAGCGGCATCACTCTGGTCAGTCTTCCCTGACTCTATCTTGTCAGGGTTCTCGTGAAGGAAGGCCAATACGGGCTTGCCTGATGAGACAGCGTAGTCGAATTCTTTCTCAGTGTAGCTCAACCCCTCTTCCGTCGTGCTGCCATAGCGGCCGCCGATTACGAGAACGTAGTAGTCGCTATCGTCGATGACGCCGCGAATGAGCGTCCATTGGTCTTCGTTGGAAGCAGGGAACAGCGCCATGCCCGCGGGAAAGTGATTTAGATTGAGCAAGGCCTGCGACACGGCCCTGCGCTCGTCCAAAAGATCCGCAAAGGTGGAGCTGACGAAGATCTGGTAGCGCCTTTCCATCCCGCCCCCCCAAGGCACGCAATCATCGCTTCTTCGCTAGCCACGTTGGCCGCGTCTTTGGATCAATCCATTCGCCTCCGAACTTGCGATGGAAGCGCTCCGCGTGCTCGCGCTCAGCGAAGCAGAACACGTTGTAGTATGAGTCGTCTCGGCCGAAGACGTGACCGCGCGGACAGAGCGACAGCCCCTCGGCATCAATCCAGTAGTGCACCGTCACGTAGTTGCGTCCGCGAATGACGCTTTCATGCACGGCCACCTGATGCGGCCAGCCGCTATCGATCATGCCCTTGCTCAGCTCGCCCTTGCGTCTAGACATGGTGCGGGAAACTAGCGCAAGCGCACAGGGAGTCAAGAACATATAAAGAACATTGATGCCGCCACTGCACACGAGTAATGTACAAGTCGACGAATCGCACAAACAAAACTAGCGCGACGGAGTCGAAGATGACCGCCGACGTTTGGACATTTCTCGCGGGCGGCGCAAGTGCTTTGCTCGTAGCTGTCGCCACTCAGGCTCTGACCATGTGGCGGGAAGTCCGTGGTCGCAAGTCCGAGTGGGAGCGCGATGGGAGATACTTGGCCATTCGCTTAGTCTGCATCCTGGACCGGTTCGTCAATGAGTGCTGTTCAGTGGTTCAAGATGACGGCATCTTTGGGGAACACGGTGAGCGAGAAGGCGCGGCTGCTTCCCCAGATTATAAGCCTCCGGCCGACGTCGAGTGGCGTAGCTTCACGCCGGAACTGATGTATCGATCCCTAAGCTTCGTCGACGACATTGAAGCGGCTCGGCACGAAATTCGGGAAGTGCAATTTGAAGTCTCGACCCCGCCGGACCACGACGAATTTTTTGAAGAGAGGGCAAGCCAGTATGCGAAGTTGGGGCTGAAGGCTCTTAAGCTCGCGGAGGACTTGCGATCTGCTTACAGCATCCCAAAGCGCGAACACCAAGCCGTTCAAGCAATTCTAGCGCGAGGAACAAAGAAGATCGTCGGGCCAATACCGGTGATCAGCAAATGACATTGAGTACCGCCGATCCGGCAAAGCTCCCCAAGAGCGACGCACTTCCGACCGCGCTACGACTTGGCTATGTGCTCACGGTGATCTGGATTGCGTGCGTAACTTTTTACACATGGAGGCTCGCACCAACGTCAATTTGGAGTCTCAACCCCAACGAACTCGGCGACTTCGCAGCTGGCGCTGCTGCGCCGCTTGCGTTCCTTTGGCTTGTCGTTGCCGTGTTCCTGCAAAAGGAAGAACTGGCGCTCCAGCGACGCGAACTCGAACTGAGCAGAGAGGCACTTCGCGACCAAGCGAGAGAGACCGGTAAGCTGGTAGAGCAGAGTACCGCTTCAGTGCTTGTCGCGACACAGGCTCTAGATGAGCAAAGAAGAAAGGGATCGGAAGAAGAGGGATGGGCCGCTGTAAGCGCATTTGAGGCGATATGCCGCGAAACCAGTGAAAGAACCTGCATCAATGTATTCGGGCTCAAGCATCACTTACTCAGAACCCCAAGCTGGCAATCTAGCATGCACGCGGATGCGTTCTTTTCGGTGCTAGAGACGCAACTCCGCTACCTGCTGGAGCATCGCTCAGTCGCAAGGTTGGTCGGCCATAGAGATCGAACGCTGGCCTATGGGCGAGTGGCACTTTCCACACTTCGCCAAATTGTGGATGCGGCCGATAGAAACACGAGCGCGCCATTCGCCAACAGAGTCGAGTTCTGGCAGGTGCGCCAGAGTTTCGAAAAGTTAGAAGCGGTTCTAAGTTGGGTAGAGCTTCAGCCTGACGGCGACCCAACTCTTAAGCTTGTTTGGGCGGACTAGGTAGCGAATGGTTGTCGGCAATCCGATCACGTTGAGGGAATGGCTGGAGAGCGCGTCGCTTCCTGCATTGGCTACAATGACGCTTGTGTACGCCGGAAGTACCTTCCAACTCGGGTATTTTGCGATTGTAGGTGTGGACTTCCTTTCGATGGCGGGCGTTGCCGATTGGATATTCTACGTCAGCATTGAGGGCACGATCCTGCTGACCATTAGCGCGATAGTTGTCTCTTTGCTGTACCTCCATCGGGGGACCAGGGCACAGAAATCAGAACTCATCAAATATTTTGGGGGTGCGCTCATTGTTCTGCTGTTCGTGGGCATCTCTGTGAAAGTGCGCTCGCCTGAGCCATTCATCGTCCTGCCATTTGTCTTCGCGTTTTACTACTTTCTTTCAGAGACTGCGCGAAGCTGGATATGGGAGAAGAGGATCGGCTGGGTTGAGCTGGCGATGCCGGTCGCTGCCTTCGGACTGCTGAATTTCGCTGTTGGTGTAGAGTACGCGAGATTTGGCGGCCGTCAGTGTGTCATCGTGAATGCAGCTGGCGATAAGGAAGACGTGAGGTATCTGCGGAGTCTGGGAGACGGACACTTGTTTCGGCGAGACGGTAGAACCGTATTCAGGGCCAGGAGCGCTGTAGTGGAAATGGACTGCAAAGGGTGGGTGAGAAGCTAGAGTTTCGACGGCCACGGCGATCTTCATCGCCGTCTAGGCGCTCCGCGCCTCTTCCGCTTCCGCAGGGTCTCGTACGCCGCAAGCTCATACCGCAGCACTTCTAGGACCATGCGGCCGTTCTCGTACACGTCCGGCTCAGCGTGCTCGTCGGTCCCCTGCTTGGTCTCAAGCTCCAAGAGCGCGTCCTCGAACAGATCGATCCCGTTGCGCTCCGTGATCATGTTCCTGTCGCGCATCAGCACGAGCAGCTTGCGAAGTAGCGTATGGTGGGCGAGCACAAAGCCCGCGTTGTCAAAGACTGACATTACAATGATCCTCTAATGAAATGGGCGCCCCGTCAGAGGCGCCCGAAGGGGTCAATAACGAAACCGCCTAAGCGACCGCCAAGCTGACAACCGTGCCACGTCTGCCGGTGCTCAGGTTGACGACGCCCCGGCTGCTCAGATCGTGCAGCACTTCATTGGCGCGGCTCTTTGAGACGCCGAGACGCTTGGCAATGCCGCGCTGGCTGCTGGAGATCCGGCCGCCATTGCGCTGCAAGAGGTCGACGACGTTGCTGGCAGGGCGCTTGCGTCGGTGTCCGCCCTTCGGTCCGGTCGGGCCCTTCGGAGGCGTCCGGGATTTGCCGTTGGCCGGTGTCCGCTTTTTGCCTGCAGTAGCTGTCCTCTTTGCAGCGACTGTTGGTGCGACTTCGGTGTCCGGTTTCGCTGTCTGTTGGGTGTCAGAAATGCCCGGATTTAGCGGGTTTCTGGCGTCCGCCGTCTGTTCGGGCCGGACATCGGGCCCGACGGGCTCGACAGACAACGGACCGGACGCGCCGGCCGGCCTATTTCCGGACACTCCGGCGTCCATCGACCGGACAACCACGACGCCCAACGCGCTGCCAAGCTCGAGGAACAGCACGGGGATCAGCAGCAGCCAGGGGCTGAGCCCGTCGGGGCCGACAGCCCATCCCAGGGCGCCCAGATACGCAGCGAGCGCAGCAGCTAGCGGGTCCGCGTCCTTGACGGCCGGCTGAGCATCAGCCGCAGCCGGTGCCGATCGAAGGGCGGCCTCCAGCTCTGCACGCCGCTTCGCTCTGGCCGCTTCAATCTCAAGATCCGCAACGGCCCTGCACGTGTCTCTCGATATGGGCCCATCGATTTTCTCGCAGCCGTTGGCGCCTGGAGTGGCCTTCAGCGCTTTGATCTGGCTTTCTAGGCCATCACGTGCCGGCAGCAGCGTAGCTAGCTCGGCTTGTGCGCGTTCCCTCTGAGATTGGGTGGACTTGGCAGCGTCTAGCGTCGACTGCCGTGCGGCCGTCTGATCGCCGCGCGATGCTGCGGCTAGTCCAAGCTCTGAAGTGACAGAGTAGACAATCGCGACAACTGCGAGCAGCGCGCACGCGGCGCCTCGCAAGAGCTGCCATCTGCCGAATGCATCGAGTGCGGCGGAGACGGCATACGGTTTCAGGATCTCCCCGCCCAATGCGGCTGTGGCGAAGATGAGGCCGATGAGTTGGTGAGTGTGTGAGCCGACGACGTAACCATAGAAGGCGCCGAGCAGCGCCGAGGCTGTAACGAGCAATGTAGCGCCAGCACACACTAGAAAGTGCGTCAGCGCCGTGGTAAGCGAGCACATGGGATCGTCCTCCAGACAGGATGGTTCAAGAGCCCCGGACCACGGTTGCAGCCGTCGTTCGGGGTTCGCTCTTTTGTGGGACAGCGTGTGGTAGGGTTGCGGTCTGTTAGCGTGCGAGGGCGGTGAGCGCCTTCGTGTGCTTCGCGAGATTGGCCATGAAGGCGTTGTGGGCCTTCACTCTGCTGGCGACGTAGCGCGCCTCTTCTTTGGCCTTCTTGGCATCTTCGGCCAGCCGCCGCTTCCAATGGCGCTCCAAGAACTTCGGCAACTGCCGCTCCATGGCGAGCGTTGGGCCCTCTCGCAAATGACTGCCAAGTCCAACCCAAAACGGCCGTAGCGCTTCGTGCACGATGTCGGACTCCGCGATGGAGATCGGCCATGCCTTGATGAGGCGTAGGCAGCCCCCGGCCTGATCTTGCGCCAAGCGCTCATACGCAGAGGCGAGTTCGATGTACCTAAAGTGGCCATTCCCTGCCTCGTCAGCAAGGAATAGCCCGAGCCCGCTGGCCTTGCGCTCGTGCTCATATTTCGAAGCGTCGATCTTTGGGGCGTCCGGCTTGGCGGTCTTCGTTAGGGCACTGCTGGCTGCCGACTGTTTGGCCTTTTTGGGTCTCTTGGCCGTCGTCTGTTGAGTCCGTCGGGCAGTTTTGCGAGGCGATTTAATCTTAGCCATCTGAAAATTCCTTCCCGGTGAGAAACGCTAGCACCAGCGAATCACTTGCACGCGATTTGGTTTCCGAGAAATTAACGAGAGAATATTTAGATCGGCATGCATTTACAAGAGAAATCGCCGCGCGCATGCATTTTAGCGAGGGCCCGTATACACACCCCAATAAAGCAACGTTTCGGACGTTGAATTGACGCTCCGCACGTTATTCCGTGGCGAATGTCGTTATTCTAACTCGGGTCGCCTTTGGGATAACTTCTATTTTCTCGACACCGTATTCTTTCCGCAAGTCTTCAATGGTCCCGGCCTGGACCATTCTCTGCATGCGGACCCTGTAAAGCGCCTCGATGAGATGGTTCTCTTCCTTCTCGGCCAGCTGCGCAACCTTCCACTCCGATCGCCACCGAGCCCAGAACCTTGAGTTCTCCCGGATGCGCTTAATGGCTTGTTTGAACTCAGGATGCCGGCCAGCCCAAAGGGAGAGGGTGCTAGGAGCGACGCCGAAGTGTTCGGCGGCCTCTGTTATCGCAAAGCCTCTCCGGCCAAGCTCAAGCGCGGCTTCCACGAACTCTGGGCGATACTTACTAGGCCTTCCCTTCTGGCGCGGCTTGCGCCGTCGTCTCTTACGCTTAATCTCTGCCACGCTTCTTGCCTTTCGCGAAGAATTCCTCGGCATCAGCGGCCGACTTGAACGGCCAATAGGATTTTGATCGCGGTTTCCGAGTAGGCGGCGTGGCGTGCTCTTTGGGAGAATGCTCGCTCGTTACCCGCTCCAGGGCTGTGGCGTTGGATAGTTTGTTAGAAGGCTCCAGCCCTTTAGGCTTGGTGTTCATTGATCTGATTTCCTTGGGAATGGTCTTAGGTGCTAAATGTTTGTGTTAGTCGTAAGCTATGCCGAGAATGTCCTCTCCAATTCGCTGTTGGGCTTCGTCGAAAATACCGCGAAACAGGATGTGGTTTTGGAACGGTGAAGTTTCGCGAAGTGTGCGAGCGTCCTTCTTGGTGAAGTCTCGATCATCCGCCGTGTGCTTGGAGACACTGACCCCGAATTTGATCAGGTCCGAGGCCTGGCTGAGCGTCGGGCCCATCAATGTTTGCAGAGGGTCACGATCAAGCCAGCGCCCGCGCGCTTCGATCTGGCGAGATTCGTCCTCAAAGGCGGCTTGTAGCGTGCGTGTCGTGCCTACGCCGCCCAGACGCTCCCATATGTTGTTGCCTTGGCCGAAGAGGCCGAGCACGGCCGAGCGATCGATGCCGCGTGCGAGATGCTGCCCCGGGTTCTCTATGAGTTTCTGCACGTGCTTGCGCTGCTCTTCCGGAGCGTGCGCGTCGCGAGCAAGGGCATAGAGGTATTCGGCGAACCATCCGAGTGCGACGGCCGAGCCCACGCCCGTGTAGATCCGCAAAGCGTCGGCGCTGAACGGTCCGTTCGCGAGCAAGCGCTGTTCCGACAGCGTGAGAGTGCGCAGCGCATGGCTCATCAGGAACGATTGGAACTGAAAGACCAGCGACGCGAGCGGATTTGAGAAACCGAGAGCCTTGTCGCCCGTTCTCGGTCGGATGATCGTGCTCGCAACATCTTTGTTGAGCGCGCCGGCCATGAGGCGAGCGGCTTCCGTGTCGCCCCAATCGCTGATGGTCGCCCATCGCAGGAAACCATCTGTTAGGGGCTCGCTCTGGGAACGCCACGCCGCGCCGATGCGATTGATTGCGGGCTGGTCTAGGCCGAGGTGAGCCATAAACGTCTGTTCGCTCTTGGCGATGTT
Organism: Hyphomicrobium sp. CS1BSMeth3; assembly: GCF_900117415.1. Lineage (GTDB taxonomy): Bacteria > Pseudomonadota > Alphaproteobacteria > Rhizobiales > Hyphomicrobiaceae. Next base: position 293,361 of record NZ_FPEI01000005.1, on the reverse strand, counting down.
GCCCCATCCTTTCTCTGAGGCCTCCAGGATGCGGTCGAGCATGGACCGATACGCGACCCTGCGCATGGTGTCATTCCAGGTGACGGCGAAGTTGGAGATTGAGTAGACGCGGGCAGCCTTGGATACGAAGCGAGTGACCGGCGTTGCGGCGCCTTGCAGCGGTGACATGAGGTCCGCGTTCGCGGCCATGCTGGCGTTCGTCGCCCACTCGACGGCCGCGCCTAGGCGCTTTGCCTCGTTCGCAACTTCGGTGCCGTTGAGCCCGTCCAGCTTCGCCACCTTTAGGAAGCTCTGCCCGACGTTCTGAGCAAAGCGTCCCGGACCGTTGCGGATGATGATGTTGGCCAAGTCCGGCAGCGAAGATAGACCAATGTTCCCCATCAGCCGCATCACTTGGTAGGTCTTCACTACATTGATTGAGTTATTCAGCGTGTCGTGCCAGCGCGTGCGCGGGTTGAAGCGGTCCGTGTGCATGACCGCATCTCGCAGGTTGCGCACCATCGAGACGACGCGTTCGCCTTCTGCGTTGATCGCTTCGCGCTCGGCGGCATTCTTGGCGACGCCGGCTAGCTGCTCATACTCGGCTTTGAGTTTTGGAATGACGCTCGCCTCAAGCGACGGGTCAGGTTTGCCGGCGGCCGTCTTGAAGCGTTTGGCCATCTGTATCGTCGGCACGGCTTGTCTCAAGAAGATGTCCATTAGGCTCGTGATGCTCTGCTCAATGAAACCATGCTGGGCAAGCACAATGTCCGGGACGGGGATGACGCGCTCGGCGAAGGGCGATCCGCCAGCGAGGAAGCCGCTGGAGAAAGCGCCTTCTTCGTCGATCTTCCCGCGAGTGATGGTCTTGAAAGACTCTCGGGCGAATGATTTGGCACTGCGCCGCAGTCCCGAAATCTGTTGCGGTGTGAGCGTCTGTCCGGCTAGCAGATTGGCGCGGGCTTCGGCCAACAGCTGATCAAAGCGATGCTGCTGCACGATCGACTTGAATTCTGTGCCTTGCCCGTCCGCGCCGCTGACTTTGTGGACAATGTACTTGCGGGGGGCGTAGCCGTGAGCGCCCATCGGTGTGGCCGGCACGTCGATGCCCGCAGCTTTAGCCTCGCGCACGATGGGGTCAATCAGCAGCTCTTTGACCGATTGCGCCGCCTTGGTGACGCCCGCGTTACCCTTCGGATCGACGTAGCCGTTACGCACTGCCGTATCCACAGCCGCGTCGAACTCCTTTGCTGAGCCGTTGAAGCCAGCCTGTCGAGCCTGCGCATAGAAGCTGTCACCGAAGCCGGCCTTCCGTTTCACTTCCTCTTTGAGTGAGCCGCCCAGCATCTTGTCTCGGAAGGTCGCCCAAGCTCCGATAAACGGATCAATCTCGGTGGTCGCCGCGATCGGCGTGGCTTGGCCCTTCAGGTTCTTGTTCAGGAGTACGGGAATCTCAATGATCTGTTGGACGGCCTCTCGCGCCACGGCGCTGTTGCTGCGCTTGAAGACGAAGTCGATAGGATCGAGATAGCGAGCTGAAAACTGGCCGACGAAGCGCGGACCGATCGTGCGAGCCCATTCGAGCGGGCCGGCCGTTGATCGTGCGTTGTCCTGATAGAGCTGTAGGCGCTCTTCGGCCGCCGTGAGCGCGTCGAATGTTTTATTCTGCTCGGCTTCCATCTTCTTCGTGGGCTTCCGGCCGGCGGCGATGCGCTGCGCGATCACGTCATTGATGGCGTCGTGAGCCGTGCGCGCATCCGTGACCAAGCGTTCGCTGTAGTTCGGGCCGGTGAGCCAATCCGTCAGAGCTGCCTTTGCGCGAGCGCCGACGCGTGCGGCCTCGCCGCTGGTCACGAACTTCGCGCCGCTGCCCAGAACGCCGCCGAGCACGACAGCACCGCCGACGGTTGCGAGGCTTTCGTCTAGGGTCCGCAGCTTCTGCGTGGCGTGCAGGCCCGCCTCGGTACCGGCCGCAATCGTGCCAGCCGCTGTGCCGTACTTGACGCCCGTCGCAGCGATGCCGGTTCCGAGCCGACCAAGAAGGGGCAGCTGGCCGCCCGGGAGGGCGGCGAGCAGGAGCGTCGGCGCGTCCAGGATGCCGGCAGCGAGTCCGGCTGGGATGGCCGCAAACAACGAAGCATCCCGCAGCACTTCACGGTCTGCCTGCTCGCGCTCGAGCTGGCTTTTGATGGCGGTGAACTGCCCTCGGGTCCGCACCTCTAAAAAGTGGTCCTCCAGCCCCCACAGCTGGTTCCGGTCAAGCTCGTCTAGAAGCTCGTCGGTCGTGATGGGGGTCGGGTCGGAGGGGAACAGCCGTTCCCGAAGGATCTCGGATGAGGCGGCCGACGCCACCAGATTGTACTGCCGGAAGGCTGCCCCCATGAGGGAGGGCTCGGCGGCCGGACCGGCCTGGGGCGAGGGTGCCGGGGTACCGTCCACCAGCATGGCGTAATCATCGCCGACGGGCCCGACGGGCAAGTCACCGAACTCCCCCCATCCAATGGCCTCTTCCCGTGCAGCTGGGAGTCCGCTGGCGGGCAAATCACGGTCGGCTGGGGTGGGAGGACTCGACGACGGCTGCCGAGTCTGTACGGCCTTCCCTGACGGCCTACCGGGGCTCGGGCCCGTCGGGGTATTTGAGGGCGTGGTTTGAGGGGTGTTTGACGACTCTCTCGTAGAGAGAGTCATTTCCGTGGGTGAATTGCCCGACGGGGCAATCGCAGTTTCAGTCATGAAAGCTTGTCCAATCTATTGGCCGGCCCTACTTGGGCGGGCAATTGCCCTACTCAACCCGACCTCCGTCGGAGAAGTGGGGCAGGGAATTTAATAATTAAATCAATGGATTACCCTACCTGCCCCACCTGCCCTACCTGTTTGCCCACATAGGGGGTTTGGGGCGGGTGGCCCGGCTGCCGGTGGCCGCTCACCTACCGTGTACCCTTCCATACCTTTTACCCCTTATTAGGTAGGGTAAGTAGGGCAGTAGGTAGTAAGCCACGGAAAGTGCACCATTTTCTTCTGCCCTACCTCGGTTCGGTAGGTAGGGCAGGAGGTAGGGCAGGTAGGGCAGCGGTGTCAGCCGTCCGCCGTTTGCCGGACGTGAACTGGACGACCTTTTCCGGGCCCGACCCTACGTACCGGTCCTTCCGGATGTCCCCGCCGGGCCCGACGGACCAGACGTATTCGCTGCCCTCACCGACGCGCTTCTCATAGAAGTAGACGCGTTGGCCTGCGATCGTCCGCCGCTGCCTTTGCCAGCCGGGGATCTGTGCCATGGCTCGGCCGATCGACGTCTGAGCGGCCCGGTTCCGACGGTCGATTTTGTCCCTGCCGAGCCCAATCATCGTGAAGAGCGCGTCCATGGTGATCTCGCCGCCATCGTCGCCAAGCTCGGCGGCAATCGCCTCACAGATTGGATCGCCCATCACGCGTTCGCTCTGCTCGCTCGCTGCGTCCGACCAGAGCTTTTCCGGCAATTGGATTTCGGCGCCTTTGGCTTCGCGAAGGGCTGCTTCCACCCATAGCTGCGGAGCGTCCTCGGCAAGCGTCTCGAGATTGATGCGGCCGACTTTGACGGGCCAGAAACGTCTATTGCCCGTCGGGTCCACTAGGTACTCAGAACTATTCGTCGTGCCGATCATCACAAACTGGCGCGGCACGTGTGAAGTCTCGCGCCCATACGCTAGCCGGGCAGAGTCCTCGATGCGCGACAGCATCGCCTTGACGGCTTCGACGTCACGGTTATTGCCACGAAGTTCCGAGATCTCGACAATGAGCTTACTGCGCGTCGCCTCGATGACGTTCCTGGTCTCGGCGCCTAGCTGCAAGCCGTCTTCAAAAAGACCTGGCCCAACAGCGTTTGCGAGAATGCGCGCCAGCGACGACTTGCCGGCGCCCTGCTCGCCTTCAAGAATAAGGATCTGATCGAACTTCGTGCCGGGCTTGCGTACGCGGCGAACGGCGGCAATCAGCCAAAGTTTGCCGAACTCGCGGTTCAGCTCAGTATCCTCGGCGCCGGCATAGTCGATCAGCCATGTATCAAGGCGTGGCGTCTTATCCCATTCAACAGAGTGGAAGAACTCTTTGACCGGGTTGCGGGCGTTCTGTCGGGCGATCTCGCGGACGACGCTGCTGAAGTACTCGATACTCGGCTGGAGGCCCATGCGGTCGCCGCGAAGCCACAGCGCGCTGATCGCGTCGTCATCCAGCTCGTCGAAGCTTTCAAACCCTTCGATATGGTTGCGGCCGGAGAACTCGTTCCGCCAGACGGTCGCGCCGATGGTCCGCAGTAGCCAAGCGATGTTCTTCTGTGATTTGGGACGGGGCGCGTTTGAGGTCGGCGCCATTGTGTCCGGCCAAGCGACTGCATCCGTCGCGGTGTTCCGTGCGGTCTGATGCAGAGTCTCAACCAGCTTCGGAAGAGTGAGCACGGCCTGGGGATTGCTCGCGCGCTCTTCCCGCCAGAGAGCCGTCAGCTCTTCGGGAGCCAGCTCGTCGGCCCCGACGGGCAATTGATCGACTGCCCATCCGAGGAAGATCGACTGACCGGCCTCATCGTGATCCGGTCCGAAGTACCGTTGAAGATGATTGGCAACCGCTTGGCGGCTAAATCGGCTCTCGCTGCTGATGGTGTTAAGGACCGCGCGAATGTCCGTCGGCTCGTTGGGGTTACCCGTCGGGCCCATCGAGTATTTCAGTTTGGGCGGGTATCCATAATCCGACGGGCCATTATCCCCGGCCCCGGAATTATTTTCTCTATTCTCAATTTCCTCATTGACTTCTGGAGTATCCTGCTCTAAATCTTTAAGCATCTGAGTTTCCTTTTGCCGATTATCTCGAGATGCTGCTCGAGCCGGCAGACAAAAGACTAAGCCCGCCGCTTTCCAGAGTGGCGGGGTTTTTTATTCCAGGAGGTTAGGCTGCGGCCCAAGTGACCGGAGGGCGGCTTTCGAGCCATTTCAGAACCTCGGCCTCACGCCAAGCGATGCGCTTGGGGCCCATCTGGTAGGGGTTGGGAAAATTGCCGGCCTTCGCAAGCTGATAGACTGCGAAACGGCTAAGGCTGGTCATGTCGCATACGGCTTTGGCGCCGATCATCCGGTTAGCAAGGCCGATGCGGTCTTCGGTGGAAAACGTCATTTCTCAATCTCCGTGGATGAAACGCACAAAAGGCGTCCGCTCGGCAGAAACGCCGTTCGTCGCTATATCTCTGTGCCTGGTTTGCTGGTTTGTGTCGGAGCCGGCCGATATGCCCAATGGCAAAGCCTCTCCCATATACAAATCAATATAAGCGGTCGCGTCAGAAAAATCAATAGAAAAGTCAAGGAATTATAACGATAGCGCACACCGTATTTCATGAAGCGCGCAGCTTTTGATTTGAATAGACATTCTCCTGTCTGTCGGGACTTCCAAGGTAATTACCCACGACAAGCCGGGAAAAAATTTTGAGAGCGAGGCGGGGGAAAATTGCTGGTGCATATGCAAGGATGGATCTGGGAATAGCGAGCCGGTTCACTCCGCATTCCCTCATATCTTTGAAGCGACTTCTTTGGGGGAGGTACGGGGTAGGGTCCGCGTTCAGGCGCGAATATGGGACCCAATGTGCGCAGGCCGTCTGTTACCCGATGGGCCCGGCGCCACTACGCTCGAGGCGCTAGCCGCGATCCGACTGCCTAAAGCCTTCTGCTATCCAGGCCGTCAGCCCGACAAGCGCGACGTACGACAGTGCAACGACTGCCGAGTACGTGAGCGTCCAGAAAAGGCCCTCCAGCAGCTGATCTACCGCGTTGGTGTCACTTCTCCAATACCAGCTGTAGTCGCCGAATTCGCCCTCCACTCGAATGAAGCTATTGAAGAGCAGCACGACTGCTGCGGCGGGCAAGATGACAAGGCCGAGCCGCTGAAAGCCAAGCTGCATTCGACCCAACATCCAGGCGATAAACGCAAAGATGTTCGCAAACACTGTGAGAGTGGAGAGAATGACGGCGCCGATGGCCGCGCCTTTGATTGCGTCCGGCGGCTGCTCGCCGACGGGGTAGACAAGAAGCATGCTGCCGACCAGCAGCGCGCAGAAGGCCAGTATGGCCGCCGAGCAAAGCAGGAGCGCGCGGTGTTCGCGGATGTAATTCTTCATGGCCGCACGACGCCTCTGAAATGACCCGATGGATGAATGCAGCCATCACTGGCGCGGCGCGGCGACGCCCGCAAGCATCCATGGTCACGTTATGCACGCTGTCCCCCGACGGGCCCGTCGGCCAGCTCGCCATGAGCAGATCTCTCGGCCGGTCGCTGATTGGGCCAAGGTCAAGATCTTACTTATTGGCCCAATCACCGCACACTAGCCGACACGCACACTAACGTTGGAGCACGCTGCCATGCCTTTGACGCGCGACCCGACCTCTCCTGTCGTCCCTGACTTTCATGCGGACGGGCTGCGGTTCCGAATGGTCGACGGTGACACCTCGATCTCCATTTTCGTCAGCAAGGAAGCCTTGCGCGACCGTTCGGGAGAGGACGGCAAGGACCAGCGCAACCTCACGGCGCGCTTCCACGACTATCGGAGTGAGATCGAGAGCATCGCCTCGAGGAAGTACGAACGCGGCGAAGCTCCCGTCACCGTCAAGTCGGCCGATTTGGCTCGTTAGGCTGCCGGGCCCTTCGGCTCAGACGGGCTCTAGTGAGGCCGACGCGACCCTCTAGCCGTCTCGGCAATGCGCTCTTGCCATTCCGCGATGTCTTTCGAGAAGTACGCCACGCGGCGTCCGCCGAGCCGTACGCGCTTCGGCAACTTGCCGCTCTTCTCGGCACGCTTGAGGTAGGACAGCGAAACGCCCATCACTTCCGCTGCCAGCTTCGGCGACAACATGAAGTTTGGAGGCGGCAAGGCCGGCTTGGGTGGCTCTTCGGTGCGGCGAGCGTTGCTGTCCTCGGTGATGCGCTCGCCGAACATGCGGAACCACGCCTCGTCCAAAGCTGCGACTTCAGCAGATGTCAGCCGGCGGCTGCCCTCCGCCATGCTGATCAGCTCTCGCGGGCTCAACATGCTGAAGTCCGGCTGACTCATATGGTCGGCATATTCGGCTGCCATCTGGTCAGCTTTGACGCGCGCGCGTGCAATCGTAGCGGCCAGCGAGCCGCCGTCAGTATCCGCAGACATGTATGAATCCCCTCAGTGATCGTATTACCTAATCAGGTGGGGATCACTAAGAGTCGCAGCAAGAGGGGGCTTTGCGTCGGCGATAACCCATGGATATCCCATAAGGCGTTTTCCGCCGTCACCGCTCAGTCCGAATTGTTGTGGATTTTCAATGGTGCCCAGGGGCGGAATCGAACCACCGACACTGCGATTTTCAGTCGCATGCTCTACCAACTGAGCTACCTGGGCGTAACGCGGCAGCTCTCGAAGCCCCACGCAAGCCGCGACCTTATAGGTGCTGAGCGGGACGCTGTCCAGCACCCAAGCACTACTTCGCCAGAACCGCCACCTTGACCGTCTGAGCAGCCCCGGACGCAGCTCCGGCGCCGTCCACGACCACCACGTCGAAGCTCGCCCGATTGCCGGCCGAGCCATCGTGCACGAACAGGACGCGCCCGGCTTCGATGTCAGTCTGCTTGAAGGACGTCACGGCTTCGCGCGGCGCGTCGGACATGGCGACCCAGCCGCCTGTCGGGCTCGTCACGGTAAAGGTGAGGGCATCGGCGCCATGGTCCGGGTCGATCGCCATGAGGTCCATCACCGTTACGACGACGGACTGGCCGCGCGAAACCACCAGCTCGAGATCGCCCGCGATCTCGGGCGGAATGTTGCGCAGCTCGGCCGAGAGGTCTCCACCGGCTTCGAGCGAGATGCTGCCGTAGCGGATGTCGCCTTCGACGACGCCCGTGCTGGTGATCTTGATCAGCCGCTTGACGATGGCCTCGCCCTGCAGCGTGCCGCGGACCTCCGCCGTGTCGGCCTTGAGCTTCCCGGCGATCCGGCCCCCTTCATGGACGCGCAAGTTCTGCGCCGCGATGTTGCCCTCGACGTAGCCATAAACGTCGATCGCGCCGGCGTTGAGAATCGTGCCCTTGATAATGGTATCGCCCTGAATGAGGGCGTCGCGGCGTTTGTCGGCCACAAGCTTCTCCCATGTCATCCCCCGCCCGCGGACGGGGCGCCGCGCCGCTCGTCCGCAATCAGGGTGATGCTAGTGGGAGCGGGTGGCGGAAGCGAGGCATACGTTCTGAATATGGTTGCCGCGGCGGGGCTAGTGTGACGATCGAGAAATTCTCTGCATCCCGCGGCGCGCTACGGAGCGAACTTCTCGATCTGCACCACACGAGCAAGGCTATGATTCCAGTGTCCCTTTGACGCCGAAGTTCGTTCAGGACGCCAGCAGCGATATGGGGCGAACCCGCGGAAGCGGGACACCAGGGCGCGTCTCGCGCAGGGCCGCTGGCTCAGGCGGGCTTGCCGCGGTCGGGGAGCTCGATCTCGAAGACGGCGCCGCGCCCGGCCGTGTTGTCGACGAGGCGGAGCTCGCCACCATGCGCGACCACGAGCTCGCGCGCGATGGTGAGGCCAAGACCGGTGCCACCCTTGCGTGCCGATCCCTGGAAGGCCTGGAAGAGGTGGACACGCGCCCGCTCCGGCACGCCCGGCCCGGTGTCGCTCAGCCGGATATGCGTCGCGCGGGGCGTGCGCCACGCAGCAATGGTGATCGTGCCCGGACCGTCCCCGCGGTGCGCCTCGATGGCCTGCAGCGAGTTGCGCACGAGGTTGGACAGCACGCGATAGAGCTGGTCCCGGTCCGCATCCACGATGACGGCCTCATCGACCGCAACAGCGAGCATGACCCGTGTCGACGGCGACAAGCCGAGCCCATCGCCGACCTCCTCGGCCAGCGAGCGCAAGGGAATGAGCTCGCGGCGCGGTGCCGGCTCCTGGGCGCGACCGAAGCGCAGCGTGTCGTTGCAGAAGGCAATGGCGCGGTCGAGGGAGGCAATGAGCTTCGGCGCAAAGCTCTGCACGGTCGGATCGGGGCTCGACATCAGGCGGTCGGAGAGAAGCTGCGTATTGGCGAGCAGGTTGCGCAGATCGTGATTGATCTTGCTCACGGCGAGGCCAAGCGCCGCGAGGCGGCTCCTCTGATTGAGCAGATGATGCAACTCGGACTGCATGTGGGCGAGCTCGCGCTCGGCAGTGCCGATCTCGTCTTTGCGCTCGGAAGGGGAGATGATCCGGCTCGCATCCTCCGGGCGCTCCGTGAAGTGCTGCATGTTGGAAGCGAGGCGCAGCATCGGGCGGACGAGCAGCATGGTGAGTGCGTAATAAACGAGCGCCGCGGTGATAACCGAGATGATGATCGACAGAACGAGGATGTTGAGGCCGAACTTGAGCATGGCCGCCCTGAGCGGGGCCTCGGGCAGCACGACCTCGATCAGCACGCCCGCGCCTTCGTGCGGGAGGCCGATGACGCGCAGCGTGCGGTCGCCGTTGGAGAACAGGACCGCGACGGCATCCCATACCTGGCTCGCCCGCCGGCTGAAGCTCGAGATCATGCCGTCCGGTCCCTGTGGCGACAGGTCGTACGTCGCATCGATCGCCGGCATCGGGTCGGAGGCGAGAATGAGCTGGCGCTGGTCATTGCGCTTGAGCGCCACGGCGCGCACCTGGGCGGTGCGAAGCAGCTCGTCACGCAGGGCCTGAGGCACGGCGCCTTGGGGAGAGGCCTCGGCAGCAAGCGACGCGAGCTGCGCGGAGCGGAGGCGGTCGGTCAGCCAGTTGACGCGATAGTTCGCGACCGAGGGCACGAAGATCAGGATTTCGGCCAGCATCACGAAGAGAATGGTGAGGATGAGCAGCTTGCCCGGAAGGCCGAGTTTCTGAAGGCGAGACTTGACGCGCGCGGCTGCGGCACGGCTCCGGCTCGGGACCGCGATGTCCACGTCCACGGGATGCTCGACCTTCTGGTCCAAACCTCGCGTCCCTTCTTGGACCGTTTTGCAAAGCACACGCCGACGTGCGCTCGACACCCAGGCGCGTTCGCGCGTGCTGGTCTTTGGTTCAAGCCGGTGCCGTCCCGGCGAGCTCTTCGGGAGCCGTTCTGCGCTGCAAGCCCGTGCAGCATGCTAGCCTGCGAAGCCGCCCCGCAGTGGTCTCCCGGACCGAATTCCCTCCTCCACAGGCAGGAAATCCCAGGACATTCTAGCCGAGCTTGCGCAAGAGCCCAACCATCTTCCGCACGAGGGGCTTTCCGGCAGTTAGAGCATAGGTGCCCATAGCCGCCCGCTTGCTGATCTCGCCAAGGGTGGGATAGGGGGCGATCCACTCGGTCATGGCGGTGATTTTCAGCCCCTGGGAGATGGCCAGCGACCAGATTTGGATCAGCTCGCCGGCCTCCCGGCCGACGATGCCGGCACCGAGAATGGCCCCCTTGCGGTCGGTTACGACCTTCACGAAGCCCTCCGTCGCCCGCTCGGCCTGGGCACGGTCATTCTCGTGGTAAGGCCAGCGGAAGACCTGGATTGTCCCGTGTTTCTGGCGGGCCTGGTCCTCGGTAAGGCCCACCTGAGCCAGCTCGGGATCGGTGAACGTCACCCAGGGGATCAGTTCGTTGCGGACTTTGGCCGGCAGGCGGAACAGCGCTCGGCGGAAGACGATGCCGGCGTGGTAATTGGCCACATGGGTGAACTGCTGGCCGCCGATGACATCGCCGATGGCGAAGACCCTGCGGTTGGATGTCACAAGGCCGCTGCTGACCATGATGCCGCGCTTGTCGTACTTGATGCCCGCCGCTTCCAGGTTGAGATCCTGCACATTGGGCCTGCGCCCTGCGGCAATAAGGAGGTGCGTCCCTTCGACCGTTTCGACGACGCCTTCGGGTGTCGTGATCATCACTTGCACAGCACCGGGCCAGCCGGAGACGCGCTCGACCCGCACGCCCTCGCGAACCACGAGGCCTTCCGCGCGCACGTGTTTGAGCACGACATCGGAAAGCTCGGGGTCGTCGCGGCCGAGGGCTTTCAGGCTTTCGAGCACCGTGACCTGGGCGCCGAACCGCAGGTAGGCCTGCGCCAGCTCCATGCCGACCGATCCTCCGCCGATGACGACAAGATGGCCGACCGGCTGGCGAAGATCGAATATGCTCTCGTTCGTAAGGTAGGGGACCTTGTCCAGTCCCGGGATGGCCGGCACGTCCGGCGACGAGCCGGTGGCGATGACGAAGCGGAAGGCCTTGACCAGGGTGTCTCCGGCTTCGACGGTGCTCTTGTCGCGGAAGCGGGCTGCAGCATGGATGACCTCGACGCCCATGCCGGTGAAGCGCTCGACGGAGTCGTTGCGCGCGATCCCTGCGATGACGGACTTGATGTGATCGTTGACCGCCGTCGCATCGACCTGCGGTTCGACGGCGGTGATGCCGAACTGTCCGGCCGTGCGCATATCGTGGGCGCGCCGCGCCGCGGCGATCAGTGCCTTGGAGGGAACGCAGCCCGTATTGAGGCAGTCGCCGCCCATGAGATGCTTCTCGATGAGAACGACCTTCATCCCGAGCAGCACGGTCGATGCTGCGACGGAAAGTCCGCCCGAGCCCGCGCCAATGATGCAGATGTCCGCGTTGATGGTGCCGCCGTGGCCGAGCGCGCGCCCGGCTTCCTCAGATTCCGCCTTTGACCTCTGCATCCCGCGCCCTCCACTTCTTCAGTGCCACCGGGATCAGCGCGACGATGCCGAGCAGCGCGAGCGCCAGGATCAGCTCCTTGGTGACAAGGGCACTGGTGTCGATCCTGTACGGGCACGCCACGTCCGGGTTGACCGGCTGGGTGGCGAGGCACGCGTGATAGCTGCGGTTCTGCGCCTTGATCACGCTGCCGAGCCCCGCCCCGGCAACTGTGAACGCGGTGGTGGCTGGGATGATACCGACAAACGTCCCGAGCACATAGGTCCGCAATGGCACGCCGAGCACGGCTGCTGCCAAATTGACGACGACAAAGGGGAAGGCCGGCATGAGCCGCAGGAACAGAAGATAGCTCAGGGCATTTTCGGCGAAGCCGCCGCGCAGTCGCTCGAGCCATGGCCCGACGCGCGAGGCCATCACCGTGCCGAGGGACGATCGCGCGACCAGGAAAATGATCGTGGCGCCGGCTGTCGCTGCAACCAAGGTGACGGGTGTTGCGATCTTCCAGCCGAAGAGCAGGCCGCCAGCCAGCGTCAGCACGGTTGCGCAGGGCAGCGAGAACGCAACGACCGATATGTAGACCGCCATGTAGAGAGCGAGTGCGGTGGAGATGTTTTCCGAGATGAAGGCGCGCAGGGCCTCGTAGTTGAGGCCGATGGTCTTGAGAGTCAGAAACTCATGCCCGCCCATTGCGAACATTGCGCACGGGACGGCGATCAGCACCGCGAGGACAAGCCAATGGCGACGTCGGCCGCGGCTTCCTGCAGCACGGCAGACCGATCCCTTCGGATTGCTTTCTATTCGGGACGGGCCTGACATTCCGATCGCTCCGCTGTGCGGCGGCAGACCTCTTCTTGCACCCCTTGCGCCGGCTGCCGAAGCGCGAACTGCTACTCATCCAAAGCTCTGGAACGCCGATACGGGCGCGGCGTGCGCCAAGCATTATGCGTGAAGATACGGCGGAAACCGTGGATTGACAGCGCTACTCAAGCACAAGTGAACGTGCGTCACCCCTCGTGAACACACAGCTAAGGAGATTGACGGCCCGTTTCGGCGGCTGCGTGCGCCAGCGTTGCCGCAACGGCGCTGCGCCAGCCAGCATAGCGTCGCGCGCGTTCATCAGGCGCCATGGCCGGCAGGAAGCTGCGATCGAGCTGCCAGGATTTCTGGAAACCTTCGCGATCGGGAAGTACGCCGGCCTTGTGTCCGGCGAGCCACGCCGCGCCAAGGGCGGTCGTTTCGAGCATAGTTGGCCGATCGACGCGGGCTGCGAGCACATCGGCGAGGAATTGCATGGTCCAGTCGCTGGCGACCATGCCACCATCCACGCGCAGCACCACATTGGCACAAGCCGGCCAGTCGCCGCGCATGGCGTTGAGCAGGTCGCAGGTCTGGTAGCAGACGGACTCGAGCGCGGCGCGCGCGAGCTCGGCGGGGCCGGTGGCGCGCGTCAGTCCGAACAGGGCACCGCGTGCGCGCGGCTCCCAGTGCGGTGCGCCGAGGCCGACGAAGCCCGGCACCATGTACACGTTCTGCTCGGCATCAGCCGCGGCCGCCATGGGCCCCGTCTCAGCAGCGGATTTGAGCACCTTGAGACCATCGCGCAGCCACTGCACGGCCGCACCCGCGACGAAGATCGAGCCTTCGAGTGCGTAGGCGGTCTCGCCATCGAGGCGAAAGCCGATTGTCGAGAGCAGCCGGTTCTTCGAGCGCACCAGCTCGCTGCCGGTATTGAGCACGGCGAAACAGCCGGTGCCGTAGGTGGACTTCATCATGCCGGGCGTGAAACAGCCCTGGCCGATGAGCGCCGACTGCTGGTCGCCGGCAACGCCGCGGATCGGGATTGCCGCGCCGAGCAGCGCTGGGTCCGTCGCACCGAAGTCGGCGGCGCAGTCGCGCACCTCGGGCAGCAGCGCACGCGGCACGCGGAAAATGCGGCAGAGATCGTCGTCCCACGTGTTCTTGCGGATATCGAAGAGGGAGGTGCGCGAAGCGTTGGTCGCGTCGGTGAGATGGGCCTTGCCGCCCGTCAATCGCCAGATGAGGAAGCTGTCGACCGTGCCTGCGAGCAGGTGACCGGCCTCAGCGGCGGCACGCGCGCCTTCCACATGATCGAGCAGCCACGCGATCTTGGTCGCGGAGAAGTACGGATCGAGCACGAGGCCCGTGCGCTCGCTCACCAGGCTTTCGACGCCGTCGCCCTTGATGCGCTCGCATACATCGGCGGTGCGCCGATCCTGCCAGACGATGGCCTTGTGGATGGGCTTTCCCGTGCGCCAATCCCAGACGACGGTCGTCTCGCGCTGGTTCGTTATGCCGATGGCGGCGACGCGCGCTGCCGCAACATCGGCCTTCTTCAAGGCCGTACGTGCGGTCTCGATGGTGCCGCGCCAGATGTCCTCGGCGTCATGCTCGACCCATCCCGAGGCCGGATAGTGCTGCGGCAGCTCCTCCTGGCCGAGGCCAATGACTTTGAGCTCGCTGTTGAAGAGCAAAGCGCGGCTGGAGGTCGTGCCTTGGTCCAGAGCGAGGATTGTCTCGGGCATGGATGATCAGCTCCCCATTGATCACCGCGGTCGCGGATCCTGAAATCCGAACCGCAAAAGAAAAACCGCAGCCGGCACAGTGCGGCTGCGGTTTTCATTCCGCAAGTCTCTCCCTGGCGGGCGGCGTCAGGTGCCGGCCGGCTCCTTGGTCGAGAGGGCAGGCAGCGTCGGAATGCTGACCTCGCGATCGCGGCGGCGCGGCTGCGGTGGCTGGTAGGCGCGGCGGGCGTGCGCCTCGCAATAGGGGAGGCCCGTCACCTTGTTGCGGCCGCAGAAATGGAAGTCGGCCTGCTGGGGGTCGCCGATCGGCCAGCGGCACATGCCCTCGGTGAGCTGCTGAAGCGTCTTGCGCTCGCCGACGGGGATCTCGATCTCCTCGATGATGGACATCGGGCTCGGCGAGAGATCGGCCTCCAGCATCTGGCGGAAAGCGGTGTTGCCGACATTGGCGACACGCTGGCGCTGAACGGTGCGGCGCGGTTGCGCCTGGCGCATGCGCAGGCGGCTGCTGTTGGTGCGGTTGCTCGAGGCGCGGGTGGCAAGTCCGAGACGGTGCACTTTTCCGATCACCGCGTTTCGGGTCACCTCGCCGAGCTGGGCGGCGATCTGGCTGGCGCTCAATCCGTCAGCCCAGAGCTTCTTGAGCTGCTCGACCCTCTCATCGTTCCAGACCATACTTCTTTTCTCCTGCGCAGAATCGCAGCAAGGTGCCGTCGTGCAGGCACGCGATGCCACATCGGCCCTGGCAGGCACCGGGCGGCAGACGGACGCAAACGCGTACGGCGCCACGGAAAAGCCAGGGCGGTTACGAACTCGGGAACTAGGGAAACGCTATACGGCGATGCCTTCCCGGACTCGGGAGTTACTCAGGCATCCACGCTACTCGACGGGCGCTGCGATACGAGGGCGCCCCGTCCAGCACATTGGTTGACGGCATTCCTGCCCAACATCTCGTGCCGATCGAGACCCAAAGTACAACAGCTATGGCGAGGCTCTCAAGCGTGCCGGGACGGCACGATGGCTATTGACAACAGTGCGTGACATGCCCGCCACAAATCGAATCACGTTCTCTGTATGTGCGCGGAAAACTCTAGTGTTTACCGTGCGCGGCTTCGTGTCGTCCTTACAACCGGTCAGGGTTGCATCATGATGCTGGCACACGCAGGCGTGAGATTGAACGTCTGGCAGTCGATCCTTGACAGTGCCAAAAAGAGCGCCTAACTCCGCAGCTAACCAATGAGACCGCCGCGGGGCCTCACGCACACTCGGTCGCGAGTGCGCGCTGCTCCAGAATTGCGGCGACGAGGAGGGAGTTGAATGGCAGTACTCGTCGAGGCGGACCGTCTCAGGAAGTCATTTGGCCCGATCCTGGCTGTCGAGGACATTTCGCTCAAGGTCGAGAAAGGCGAGGTGCTGGGTTTCCTCGGGCCCAACGGTGCCGGCAAGTCGACCACGATGAAGATGCTCACCGGCTTTCTGGAGCCGGATACGGGCCGGGCGCGGATCTGCGGGATCAGCGTCGCCGACCGCCCCAAGGAAGCCAAGGTTAAGCTCGGTTATCTGCCGGAAGGTGCGCCGGCCTACGGGGACATGACGCCCCGCTCGTTCCTGAACTTCATCGCCGAGATTCGCGGGTTCGATGGCGCGAGCAAGTTCGCGCATGTCGATGCCGCGCTCGCGCGCACGGGACTAGAAAGCGTCGCAACGCAGCGCATCGAGACCCTATCGAAAGGCTACAAGCGCCGCGTCGGCATTGCCCAGGCCATTCTCCACGATCCGCCCGTCCTGATCATGGACGAGCCGACCGACGGTCTCGATCCCAATCAGAAGCACCATGTGCGCGGCCTGATCACTGAGATGGCCAAGGACAAGGCCATCATCGTCTCGACGCACATTCTCGAAGAGGTTGAGGCCGTCTGCACGCGCGCCGTGGTGATCGATCACGGCCGCATTGTCGCTGACGGCACCGCAGAGGATCTGCAGCGGCGGATGCACTATCATAATGCCGTCGCGGTGCGTGTGGCGGCGGCCGAGGCCGAGCGGCTGGCTGCCGCACTTGCCGTGCTTGCCGGTGTGGCCTCGGTCGAGCGCGCGGAGGCGATCAACGGACATATCCGCCTCAGGGCGCTGCCGAAGCCCGGTGCGAGCATTGCCGCCGATGTCGGTGCGCTGCTCCGCGACCAGTCGATCGTCGTCGAGGAGCTGCTCGTCGAGCGCGGCAAGCTCGACGATGTCTTCCGGGAGATCACGACGAGCAGCGAGGGCTCGCGTCATGCGTAATGTCTGGATCATCACCAAGCGCGAGCTCGGCGCCTACTTCGGCACGCCACTCGCCTACGTCTTCGTCGTCATCTTCGTCGCGCTGACCGGCGCCTTCGCCTTCTTCATCGGCAACTTCTTCGAGCGTGGTCAGGCCGATCTGCAACCCTTCTTCTCCTACCACCCCTGGCTTTACCTGCTGCTCGTGCCGGCCATCGCCATGCGGCTTTGGGCCGAGGAGCGCAAGGCAGGAACCATCGAGCTTCTGATGACGCTGCCGATCTCGACGGGCGAGGCGATCGTCGGCAAGTTCCTCGCGGCCTGGATCTTCATCGGCATTGCGCTGGTGCTGACCTTTCCCATGTGGATCACGGTCAACGTCCTCGGCAATCCCGACAACGGCGTGATCCTGGCGAGCTACATCGGCAGTTTCCTGATGGCGGGCGCCTTCCTCGCGATCGGCTCGTGCGTGTCGGCGCTGACGAAGAACCAGGTGATCGCCTTCATCGTGGCGGCGACGATCTGCTTCCTGATGGTGATGAGCGGCCTCGAGCTGGTGCTGGGCTTCTTCAGGAGCTGGGCGCCCTCATTCATCGTGGATGCCATTGCGTCGATGAGCTTCCTCAATCACTTCGAGCTGATCAGCCGCGGCGTCATCACACTGCCGAGCCTGTTCTTCTATTTCTCCATCATCGTCTTCTTCCTGTTCGCGAACGCCATCATCGTCGAACAGCGCAAGGCCGCCTGAGGGAGAGCGTCCATGGCCATTCAGTCCCCCAAGCCCTCGGCCTTCGAGGCAGCCTTCCAGAAAATCTCAGGCCAGCTCCTGCTCGCGCCCGGCGAGGTCGTGCGCTGGGTGGCCCGTCTCGAGCGCAGGACGCTCGCGTGGGGTGCGCTGGCGCTCGCCGCGCTCCTCCTCCTCTCGGCGAACCTGATCTTCAGCGCCATTGCGAAGAACGCCAAAGCCGACCTCACGGCAGAGCGCCTCTATACGATCTCTGACGGCACCAAGCGCGTGCTCGAGCGCATCGACGAGCCGGTGAGCGTCCGTCTCTACTACACGCGCAAGCTCGGCGAGGTGGCGCCGCTCTTCGGCAAGTACTTCGAGCGTGTGAAGGCGCTGCTCGAGCAGTACCGCGATCTTTCGGGCGGCAAGATACAGCTCACCGTGCTCGAGCCCGAGGCGTTCTCCGACGCCGAGGATCGTGCCGTCTCCGCCGGGCTGCGCGGCATCCGCCTCAATCAGGAGGGCGACACGGGCTATTTCGGGCTCGTCGCCTCGAACACGACCGACAACGACGCGGCCATCGAGTTCTTTGCGCCCGATCGCGAGCGCTTCCTCGAGTACGATCTGACCAAGCTGATCTACGGTCTCGCCAATCCCAAGAAGCGGGTCATCGGCCTCATGGCGAGCATCCCGCTCGACGGCGGTCCGATGAATCCCATGCAGCCCATGCGCCAGCCGTCGCCGCCGTGGACGGTCATGGAGCAGATCCGCGAGTTCTTCGAGGTCCGCCCGCTCGAGCAGACAATCACCGAGATCCCGGGCGACATCGACGTGCTGATGCTCGCCCAGCCGACGAACCTCACCAAGGAAGCCGTCTACGCCATCGATCAGTATGTGCTGCGTGGCGGGCGTGTTCTTGCGTTCATCGATCCGGTCTCGGAATCGACGCCGCCGACGGCACAGATGGGCATGCCGATGCCTGCGATGCCGCCGGCGGGCGATATCCTCGACCTCATCAAGGCCTGGGGCGTCTCCATCGATACGGAGAAGCTCGCTGGCGATCCCACGATGGCCCGGCGCGTGCAGTTCGGCGGCGGTCCTGGGGGCCGGCCGGTCGTCACGGACTATCTGGCGTGGCTGCAGGTCGACGCACAGCATATCAATCAAGCTGATCCGCTGGCGGCGGGCATCGAGCGCATGAACCTTGCCTCCGTGGGCTTCTTCACGAAGGTTGATGGTGCGACCACCAACGTGCAGCCGATCATCCAGACGACGCCGGCAGCGGGCGAGATGCCGGCCATGAGCCTGCGCGTGATGCCGGACCCGTTGGCGCTGGCGCGTGAGTTCAAGAGCGGCGGCAAGCCTCTGACGCTCGCCGCGCGCATCACGGGCCAGGGCAAGACCGCCTACCCCGATGGGCGTCCCAAGACGGAAACGGCAAAGCCTGACGAGAAGCCCGGTGACAAACCGGAGGGTACGGCCGCAAAGGATACGCCCGCCGCGGGCGCCAAGGCCGCCGAGGCACCCAAGGGCGAGCCCGTCGTGCCGCATTTCGCGAGCGGACCGGTCAACGTCATTCTCATTGCCGACAGCGATCTTCTCGCCGATCAGTTCTGGGTGAGCATCCAGGAGCTGCTCGGCCAGCGCCTTGCGATGCCGCAGGCGCACAATGCCGCCTTCGTCATCAATGCGCTGGAAAATCTCTCGGGTGGCGAGGCCCTCGCGATGCTGCGCAGTCGTGGCGTGAACGATCGTCCCTTCGAGCGCGTCGCCAACATCCGTCGCGATGCCGAGCGGCGCTACCGCGAAAAAGAGCAGGCGCTCAACGCCAAGCTCAAGGAGCTGCAGGGCAAGCTCCAGCAGATGGAGACGCGGAGCGGCGAGGGCGGCCAGATCCTGCTCTCGGACAAGGATCGCCAGACCATCGATGGCTTCCGCAAGGAGATGATCGACGTCCGTCGCGAGTTGCGCGGCGTGCAGGCCGATCTCCGGCGCGACATCGACCGCCTCGACGGCTGGCTCAAGTTCTTCAACATCGCCGCTGTGCCGCTGCTCATCGGCCTCGGTGGCATCGCGGTCGGACTATCGCGCCGCCGCCGTCAGGCGCCCGGCAGCGAGAGGAGAGCTTGAGACCATGATCAAGCCCCAGCAATTCGTGATCCTCGGTGCGACGACGTTCGTCGCGCTCGTCCTCGCCGCCATCGTCCACGCCTCGACGACGCAGCGCTCATTGGGTCTGGTCGAGGGCCGTCCCGTGATGCCGGAATTGCGCCGCCAGGCGAATGCGCTCGGCAGCGTCGAGATTTCCAAGCGCGGGCGGACACTGACGTTCGTCCGCAATGGCGAGCATTGGACCATCAAGGAGCGCAACGGTTACCCGGTGCAGGCCGACAAGGTCCGCGCCCTCCTGGTGCAGCTCACGAACGCCGAGCTTGCCGAGCCCAAGACGGCGGCCAAGGATCGCTGGCCGCTGCTCGATCTCGAGGATCCCGCCGCTGCGGACGCCAAGTCCGGCCTCGTGCGCCTGCTCGATGCGAGCGGGAAGCCGATGGGCGAGATCGTCGTCGGCAAACGCCGCCCCAATGCCTTCGGCACGGGCCGCCAGGGCATCTATGTGCGCCGACCGAATGAGACACAGACGTGGCTCGCGAGCGGCGAGCCGAACGTGACGCTCGACGTCAAGGATTGGGTCGATCCCGTCTTCTTCAAGACGGATACGGAGAAGCTCAAGCGCGTGACCGTCGCCCATCAGGGCGAGGCGCCGATCATTGTCGAGCGTGAGGGCGAGGCCGGAAAGGGTGGCAAGTTCGTCCTCAAGTCGGTGCCTGAAGGACTGAAGGTCAAGGAGAGCGCGGGCATCGAGCACATCGCGCTGAGCCTCGGATCGGTCGAGCTCGAGGACATGCGCAAGCTCGATTCAACGCCCGTCGGCGAAGCCGTGAGCGTGATCACGGCCGAGAGCAGCGATGGCTTGACGATCACCTTGCGCCTGCGTCGCGACGGCAAGCCCGACGAGGCATGGTTGTCACTGTCGGCGGCCGGCGAAGGCGAGGCGAAGAAGGCTGCCGACGAGATCAATGCCAAGGCTGCCGGCTGGGAGTTCAAGATTCCGAAGTGGAAGGCCGATCAGATCGGCAAGCGCGCCGCCGACATCTTCGAGACGACCTGAGACGGCGCACACGTAGCCCAGGGAGCCGCGGCGGAAGCGTCGCGGCGCACACCATATGAGCGCCGCAGCCGCGTCCCGCCGACTTCTGCCCGGCGCCGGCTTCGGTTCGCTCGCGGCATCTCTCCCTCCCGACACGGGCGACGCGGCTATCGGCCTGCTCGGTGGCTCGTTCAACCCGGCGCATGCTGCGCACGTCGAGATCAGCGAGACGGCGATCAGGCGCCTCGGTCTCGCGCGCGTGTGGTGGCTCGTAACGCCCGGCAATCCCCTCAAGGCCGAGGGCGCGCCTGCGCCGCTCGACGCGCGTATCGCAGCGGCCCGCAGGCTGGTCGGATCGCGCGCCATCACGGTCACGGGCTTCGAGCGCGATCTCAGCTCGCCCTATACGATCTCGACGCTCACATTTCTGCGCCAGCGGCGGCCGCGCGCGCGCTTTGTGTGGCTCATGGGGGCCGACTGCCTCGCCGAGTTCCATCGCTGGCGGCAGTGGCGCGAGATCATGACGCTGATGCCGATTGCGGTCGTGGATCGACCGGGCTGGCGGATGAAAGCCCTGTCGTCGATCGCTGCGCAGAGCTTTGCGGCGCAGCGCATCCCGGAATATGAGGCGGCCGTGCTCCCCCTCCTGCGCCCACCGGCCTGGGTTTTCCTGACCGCACCCCTCTCTGATCTTTCCTCGACGGCCATTCGTGCCAGGAGCGCCTCGCCGGCCACGGGCTGAACAGACCTTGGCGAGAATGCTAAGATCCCTGGCAGACGCCGGGGGGCGTCGGTTCATGGGAGGGATATATGGGACGGGTGGGCCTTCTAGCTTTGTTGCTTTGCATTGGCGCGGGATCGGCCGCTCAGGCGGCTGAGGTGGTCGCCCTCGGCGCCAGCAACACCATTGGTCGCGGCCGCGGAAGCACGCCTGATGGCGTGAATCCCGGCCAGGCATTTCCGGCGCAACTGGAGCGGCTGCTGCAGTCTCAGGGATGCCGCGTCCGCGTTCTCAATGCGGGCGTCGCCGGCAACACTACGGGACAGATGCTGACGCGGATGAATGGAGTGCTCGGCAAAGACACACGCGTGCTCATCCTGCAGCCCGGCGGCAACGATCAGCGTTCCGGGCGTGGCAATGAGCGGGCGGCGAACATCGCCGAGATCCGGCGGCGTGCCAGCGCGCGCGGCATCAAAGTCGTCATGCTCGACAATCTCGGCAGGATCGCCGGTGGGCATCGCTTGCCGGACGGGCAGCATTTTGGCGCGGGCGGGCACGCCCTTTTTGCCGCGCATCTGGCGCCTCAGGTCAAGGCTGCCGGGGCTTGCCGCTGAGGCAGGCGCAAGAAGCGCCGAAGTGACCGCTGACGTCGGGCGTCAGCGCGGATTGGCAGGCTTTGTGCATAGGTGTCCGGGCATTCACGCATTCTTAATGGAAGTGAAAGCCCGGTAACGACATGTTCCAGAATGGTACAGATCATCAGTGTGGTCCGACTGGCCAGCCGGCCGATCGGCGCGCCGCCGTCCGCCACGATCACGCCGAGCGCGTCGCGCTCGCGACGCAGTGGGGCGCTCTTTCCGGCAGCCTCATGGATGTCTCGACGTCGGGCGCGCAGGTGCGGCTCGCCGATGGTCTCGTCCCTTTCGAAGGTGATGAAGTGACACTCCGGCTCGTTGATGGCCGCAACATCATGGGAAGTGTCGTGTGGGCCGATCGCGATGCGCTCGGGATTGCGTTCGAGCAGGCGCTCCCGTTGATCGAGGACGTGATCTGGCTCGAGCAGCGTGGACCGGAATGGTTCTACGCGAGCGTGCGCGCCCAACGTCAGTAAGTGCGCGCCTAAAGGCCAAGGAACGAAAAAATCAGCGCGACCGACCACATGACGAGGGCGATCATCGCGCTCCAATACGCGAATGTCAGGTAAGTCTCGCGCATGATCACGGACACCGTCTGCTGCGCCGAGCGCGCGGGCGGCCGCAGTTCCTCCGGCAGATAGAGCCACATCTCGGTGCGCCGATAGGGCTTCGTCGGCGCTTCGCGCGCCTTGTAGGCGAGAACGCCGACCATGATCAGCGTGAGCGAGCCGCCCGCCTGGAAGGAAAGGCGCGGCTCGAATGAGAGCCCGATCATGATGCAGAAGATGGCGAGAGAGCCGAAGCCACAGGCGCGCATTACCGTCTCGAAGGCAATGTGGCGCATTTCGTCCATGGCAACGGTCCTGGTTGTGCACTGCAGCAATGCTACCGTCGCCGCGCAGGATCTACAAGTTGCCCTCGCGTCACAAGTGTGTGTGTCGCGTTTCAGCGAAGCCTAAAGGCCGATCGCGAAGAAGTTGCCGACCGCGGGCAGTGTCAGAAGCGCGGTGCCGGCGAGCCAGATCCAGAGCGAGACCTCGCTCGATTCTTCTCCCGTGCCGGTGATGCGCTCGTAGATCGCCGCAGGGATGCCGCCGAGGATGATGGTGGCGGTCGAGACCATCAACGACGAGAACATCAGCGTGAGGCCCGTGCTGCCGAAAAGGAGCGCCGGCGCAAGGATCTGCATGTGGAGGACGGCGAACAACAGCGCGACCTGATTGAAGAGGCCGTTGATCATGCCGAAGAACGCGATGGCGATGTAGTAGTATTGGCGGTCCATGCTGGCTCCTCAGGTCACGCGCGGAAGAGCGCCGAAATAGAGGAACGCGTGCAGCAGCAGCACGCGCAGCCAGAACAGCCACACGACACCGAAGAGCCATACGACGACGGGGGCTGCGTCTTTCGGCGTCACGGCCCCAACGGCGGCGACGACCGGATCGGTGATCCTGCAGAAGAAGCGCCAGATGTAGTTGCTCGAGTCGGGCTGTACGATCAGGCCCAACAGCACGCGGCCGAGCAGCGTGTACATGAGAGCCGCCAGAACGAAGTTCGGCAGGTGAAAGTACCAGTAGGAATAAAGCGACCCGCCGCTCACGTCCGTGTGCCCTCGCTCGTTGCGGCCACATATTGGCGGCCACGGAACGCCTCGACAAGGCCTGTCGGCCACAGAGACAAAGAAAGCGGGGCCCGAGTGGGCCCCGCTCCTTTGTAGTGTCGATCCAGGATCAGGACTTTTCCTGAAGGATCGTGTCGCCGCGCGGCTTGCGGATCTCGTCGATGTACGCCTGCATCTCTTTCGAGGGGGCAGGTGTGACGAGGCTGACGACGTAGATGACCAGGAAGCCGAGTGGCATCCCGAGCAGGCCGCAGTTGATGTTGTTGAGGTTGAACCACCCGACACGGTTGGCCAGCGGATGGGCATTCGGCCCCGTGAGTGCGACCCAGGTGTCGAAGGCATTGGGCGCAGCCATGGCCTTGGCGACATCGACAATGGGGGCGCCCGTCACCGGATTGAGCAGCGACGTCATGCCGAAGTACGTGACGCCATGTCCGGGGAAGTATCGGGTCACCACCAGATAGAAGACGCAGAGCCCGAAGCCGGCGATGATGCCGCATATCGCGCCCAACGTCGTCGCGCGCTTCCACCAAATACCCAGCACCAATGCTGGGAAGTTTCCGGCCATGGCGAGCGAGAACGCCCAGCCGACCATGGCCAGAATATCCGCAGGTCGATGCGACGCGGTGTATGCCGCTGCCACAGCGACAACCAGCAGCAAGATGCGGGCGACGAGCAGACGCCGGAACGTCGGCGCATTGGGATCCAGCATCTTGTAGTAGATGTCGTGTGAAAGCGCGTTCGCGATGGCGAGCAGGAGCCCGTCAGCGGTCGAGAGCGCGGCCGCGAGACCGCCGGCAGCGACGAGGCCCGAGATCACATAGGGAAGGCCCGCGATCTCCGGCGTGGAGAGCACGATCACGTCCGTGTTGATCACGAAGTCCTGCAAGCGGACGACGCCCGGATGGCCGGCAATGGCCTTACAGGCGGCGATGGCGGCATCGAGATTGACGGCGTTCTTGCCGCAGATCTGGATGAGGCCGAGCTCACCCCAGGTGAACAGCCATGGCCGAAGCGCGGTCACGTCGCGGCCGATGATGTTCGTGTACACCTCGAGCTTCGAGAACGCCGCGTAGGCCGGCGCGGAGAAGTAGAGAAGGAAGATGAAGAACAGCGACCACGCCACCGACTGGCGCGCCTCACGGACGCTCGGCGTCGTGAAGTAGCGCATGAGGATGTGGGGAAGCGAAGCCGTGCCGCACATCATGCAGAAGATGATGCCGAAGTAGTTCAGCGGCGAGTAGTTGATGAACGGCTCGATGTGAGGCTTCAAGCCGGCCGCTGTCGCGAGCCCCGTCCGCAGCATCTCCTGCTCACGCGCGGTAATGTCGGCAATCGCCTGCCCGTACGTGAACTGCGGTAGCGGCAGTCCATACTTCTGCGTGGACAGGATGATGATCGGTGTCAGGTACGCGACGATCAGCACGATGTACTGAGCGATCTGCGTCCAGGTCACCGCGCGCATACCACCCATCATCGAGCACAGCAGGATACCTGCGAGGCCCACGTAGACCGCGACGGTGAAGTCCATGCCGAGGAAGCGCGAGGCGATGATACCTGTGCCGAACACCTGCGCCGTCACGTATGTGAAGGAGCAGCAGACCAGCACGATCACGGCCAGGAAGCGGGTGAAATTGCCGCCGAACCGGAAGGCCATGAAGTCGGGCACCGTATAGGCGCCAAACTTGCGCAGGTACGGGCCGACAAGGATCGACACGAGCACGTATCCGCCTGTCCAGCCGAGCACCCAGGCCAGGCCGTCATAGCCGAGCAGGAAGAGCGTGCCCGCCATGCCGACGAATGAAGCCGCCGACATCCAGTCGGCGCCTGTCGCCATGCCGTTGTAGAGCGCCGGGACGCGGCGGCCTGCAACATAGTATTCGGAAACCTGCGCCGTGCGCGTCATGACGCCGATGAGGGCGTACACGGCGAGCGTGAAGAAGACGAACAGGTAGCCGAGGATCTTGTTGGGTACGCCGACCTGCTCGAGAATAGCTAGCAGGACGACGAAACCGAGGAAGGTGCCGGTATAGGCACCATACATGCGGCCGAGGTTCTTATAGAACGCGGCATTAGCTTCTGATTGTGTTGCCATATGCGCCCCCTCAGTCGTCTTCCGCGACGCCGTGTTCGCGGTCGATGCGGTCTTGCTGGCGGGCAAAGATGAAAAGCATGACCACGAAAGCGATCAGCGAACCTTGCGCGGCCATGTAGAAGCCGAGCGGGAAACCCAGAACAGGTATGATGATGCTGTTCAGGGGTTTGACGAACATGTGGATGATGTAACCAAAGAAAAACCAGATCCCCAGATGCGTGAACATCAGGCTCCTGGTTCGCGACCAGTGGGCTTCGTCGTTGGAGCTCTGCATGGAGTGAGTTTCCTCCTGAGCGTGATCACGTGCAGGACTGCGTGAGGAGGAATCGTCGGTTGCCCATGGCGGCACCTCCCCGTACCGGTCTCTCCGTTCGGTCTTCGCGCCGAATCGGCAATCACCATTGAGTGATCGGTGTGCAAAGGCTAACATCGGCTGCTCGGGCGCTTTTATTATACTTTCGTCCTAGGGCTGTGGAATGAGCAGGTCGGCAACCGGATGAACATCCTGACGAAGCTCTTCCGGCGTCCGTCGCCGATACGAAAGCGGGACGAGCTCGCCGAGTTCATCGACGCAAATGCTGCGTTCGTCGCGCAGAAGGGCATCTACGAGTATGCCCGCGCCCGCGCAGGTCATTACTCCAAGGTGCTCTTCGGTGAGGAAGGCTTCCAACGCGCCGTCGAGGTTGCACGTTGGCGCGCTTATCCGATCGGGCTCGCCATGGTCGGTGAGGTCGCGACCGTCGTGCTGCAGGAGACGACGAACCTCGAGCGACAGGCGGTGGTCAGGGGAGTATCGGACCTCACGCTCTCGGTTTTCGACCGCTGGGACGTTCCGGCGGCGCTCGATGAGCCGACTTGGCGCGAGCTGCGCGCGTCGTTGACCGAGAGTCTCGACCGCATCGGCCTCCATCCACCAAAGCGCGCCATGGATATCCCTGAACCGTTCGCCGAGGCGTACTTCGCGCTGATGCCCATTCACAAGAGCCTGCGCGGACAGGACTTCCCCACCTTGAAGAGCTACCTCAAGGTGACGCTGTGCAACGTGCACGACGAGCTGACGAAACGGCTCGATGCGCCGGCGATTGCGGCGGAGTTCGACCGGCAGGACTGAGCCTGCCGGCCTTGTTGCTCAGACCTAGCTCTCTCGCGATGAGTCCGCAGCGGCCGCGCCCACTGAAGCCGGCTTCGCTTCCGGCTGGGTGTAGTATTGGAGCGCGATGAGCCCCGCCGCCAAGCCGATACCGACGATGTCGGCGATCATGTGCGGAACCACGAGCGAGAAGGCCGCGATGATGGCGACGGCGCGCTGCCAGTTCGGCATCCATCTCAGGAAGTAGCCGTGGAGCCCGCCAGCGAGGAGCGCGATGCCGACGCATGACACGATCAATCGCCAAATGATCCACGGCCAGTCGCCGATCATCAGGAGCGCAGGCTCATAGACGAACATGAAGGGCACGATGAAACCCGCCGCGCCGATCTTCACCGCGGCCCATCCGGTCGACCAGAGATTGGACTTGGCGAGGCCCGAGGCGGCAAAGACGGCGAGCGCCACCGGCGGCGTGATGGCCGAGAGGATGGCGAAGTAGAAGGCGAACATATGTGCCGCCGGCGTGACGACGCCGAGCTTCACCAGGGCGGGCACCATGAGGGCCACCATGATGATGTAGGCGGGTGTCGTCGGCATGCCCATGCCGAGGACGATGCCGGCCATCGCCGTCAGGAGCAGGGCCAGGATCAGGATGTTCTGCGAGATCCCGACCACCCACTGCGTGAAGGTGATGCCGAGGCCGGTCAGGATCACAATGCCGATGATGATGCCGGCTGCCGCGCAGGCGAGCGCTACGGGCAGTGTATTTCGGGCACCGTCGATCAAGGCGTCGATGATCGGCCGCAGCTCGATCGGCAGCAGAATGATCTTGCTGCGCACGGCCCGCATCCAGAGCAGGATGATGCCGGTGAGCACGGCCGCTTCGACCAGAGCGTTCAACCCGAACACCTCGGGAATGATCGTCGGCACGCTCGGCACGAGATAGGAGATAACCATGAGTGCCGGCAGCACGAGCAGCACGACGGGGCCGAACCACGCAACGGGGAAGCAGAGCAATGTTCCGCTCAATGCCGCCAGCGGCGCGCTGTAGCCCGAGTACATGACGAACAGGATCGAGCAGACGGGAATGAAGAGATGACCGCGGCACACGAGAACTTCGCGCATCACAGGAAGCTGTGAGCGCGGCACCCCGAGAAGGCCCTGCCGCTTTGCCTCGAAGTGGACGGCTGCAAAGCACGACACATAGTAGAGGATTGCGGGGATCGCCGCCCAGACCACGACCTGCAGGTAGCTCACGCCCTGGAACTCGGCCATCACGAACGCCGCTGCACCCATGATCGGCGGCATGATCTGTCCGCCTGTCGAGGCCACGGCTTCGACGGCTGCCGCGAAGTGCGCCCTGAACCCGGTGCGCTTCATGAGCGGAATGGCAATAGGGCCATCGACCATCACGTTTGCGACGGCGGACCCCGAAATCGTCCCGAAGAGCGAGGACGAGACCACCGAAACTTTGCCAGGGCCGCCGGCCGTGTGGCCCGTGATGCCCATGGCGAAGTCCATGAAGAGCTGGCCGGTGCCGGTTCTTTCCATGAAGGCGCCGAACAGCACGAAGATCATGACGTAGGAGGCGGACACCGCGAGCGGCTGTCCGAAAATACCTTCGGTCGAGAGGTAGAGCTGATCGATGAAGCGGATGGGTTCGATGCGCGTGAAGAAGTAGGCGTAGATGCCGAAGGCCAAGCAGGTCAGCGGCAGCGCCGGGCCGATCACGCGTCGGGTGGCCTCGAGTACGAGCACGATGAGCGTGACGCTGAGGACGATATCCGTCCAGGTCATGTCATCGACGTAGATGATGCGGTCGATGATGTAGTCGTAATAGACGAAGATGTAGCCGACGGCGGCGATGCTGGCCGCGATCAGCAGGTAATCCATCAGCGAGGGCGATTGCGCCTTCCGCTCGAGCTCGGCCCGCTGCTCCGGCAGCAGCATCGACAGCTCGTCGTCGGTCGGCGAGCGCAGCCGGTAGTACATGAACGTCAGGACGAGCGCGAAGAGAAGGTGAATGGCCCGGAAGATGTAGTCCGTCGGCGGCCCGCGGAACACCTCACGCAGCGAGGGTGAGATGAAGTCCATGGGCGGGATGATGACGTAGATATGGTAGAGCGCCATCGCGAGGGCGACGGCTGCCGCCAGCTGGCGCGGCAAGTTGCGCGCGGCCGTGCTCGAGGTCATTTGGTGTTTCCCGCCCGAGGGTCTTCTTTGTGTGCATTTACGCAACCGGGGCGGCTTGCGGCCGCCCCGGAGAACTCACCTTGCGTGAGCTTACTTAACTGCAATGCCCTTTTCTTTGTACCACTTGGCGGCACCGGGGTGGAACTTCACGCCGATGTCCTGCGCCATGATCTCGGGCGTCAGCTTGGTGATTTCCTTATAGATCGTCGACATCGCGTCCTTCGCGCCGAGCACCGCGGCCGTCATCTTGTAGACGGTGTCCTCAGGCAGCGAGCAGGCAGCGACCACGTGGGTGTAGTAGCCGATCACCTGCACGTCCTTATCCTGCTTCGGATAGGTGCCCTTGGGGATGGTGACGAGCTTGTAGGCAGGGTTGATCTTCCGCATGGGCTCGTAGATCTCGGCCATGTCGATCAGCTTGATATCGCGTGCCGAGGCGAGGTCCATGATCGAGCTCGCCGGAATGCCGGTGCCGAGCGCGAACACGTGCATACGGTTGTCTTTCATCTGCTCGACGCTGTCGGTGTAGCTGTTGGTGAAGCTCGCCTTGACGTCGTTGTAGGTGTAGCCCGTGACGCGGAGCACATGGCGCGCGATCAGCTCGCCGGTGTTGCCCTTCACCTGCGTGGCGAAGCCCTTGCCCTTGACCTCCTTCAGCGTGTTCACGCCCGCATCGGCGTTCGCGACCATCTGGAAGTACTGCGGATAGAGCGTCGCGACGTTGCAGATCTTGTCGTGCTTCTTGTCGAGCGGAGCTTCGCCGGTGCCGGCGACGGCATCGGCCGTCGTGATCGTGTTGCCGAACCCGATTTCGGCCTTGCCTTCCTGAATGGCGCGGATGTTGGCGATGCCGGCGCCCGGCAGGGACTGGATCTTGAGGTCCGGGACCGCCTTCTCCCAGGCATCCTTGAGCTGGCCGCCGAGCGGCACCCAGAAACCGGCCTGCGGGCCCGTCATCAGGCGGACCTCGGCGGCATTGGCCGCCCCACCGAAGCCGAGCGCGCAGAAGATCGCGGCCGCGGCCACGTGAGTAATACGCATATTCTTCCTCCCAAAGGGTTGAGTCTTCTGAGAAATCAGCAGCCAGCCGCCCACCGAGCCTGCCAGCGGGGCGGCCAGGTAGACGACCATAGTACTATTCTCTGCCTATTGAGTTTTACTGAGGCAACCCCGCTCGTTGCAACAACGCAAATGCGGGCCACCCGTACATGCAACGCAGCTTGAGCACCGCATCGTCGCGGCTCAGGCGGCGTGCTCTGCGATCCACATGGGGCGCGCGGCGCAGATGGTGCTCACAGCGCGAAGAGATTTCCGTATCCCGAGATCTTCGTGCGCACGCCGGCGAGTTTGAGGCAGTGCCAGAGGCTCGCCTGGTTGGCCGAAAGCACCGGGCGCTGGAGATTCTGCTCGAGGGCTTCGAGGATGGCCACGCACCGAAAACCAGTTCCGGCGATCAGGACGCCGTCCGCGCCGTCGGGACAGCCGGCTTTGATCTGTGCGTAGAGCGGCTCGATCTCCTGCTCGAAGCCCATGCCGCGCGGATAGAGCTCGCCGGGCGGGAGGTGGCGCCACCTGGGGCCTGGATCATAGCGCAGGTGCGCCGCCGGCTCGAAACCGTGATCGGTGTAGTAGCGGACGCCCGCGCTGACTGTCTCATCGCCGAACCAGGGTGGCAGAACGAGGAACGGCCGTCGCACGCCGGACGCGCGCAATGCCGCGAGGCTATCGAGACCGTTGGTCGTGACGACCGGCCCCGAGCCGAGGGCATCGGAGAGGGCGACGACCGCGGCTTCGTCCCAGCCCTTTCCGCCGACGATGCTGCTGGACGTGTGGCCGATCGTGACGGCGGAAAGGCGCATGGCGCCGAATTGCTGGCACCCTCGGGCCACGTCGATTTCGAGATCGACGCTCGTCCCGTCTTCGCGCCAGCGCGCCCATGGCGCACGTGCCGTCACGCGGGCGGCGTGAACCGAAACGTTCGGTGGAAGCATGGCCCACCACTCAGCTTCCGGCACCGCCTCGTTGCCGACGATGAACATGCCGATGCGGGCTTCAGAACCCCAATTGTCTTTCTGCGCGCGCAAGCCGGCACTCCGCTGTGGCGTGATCGACGATCTCGGGGACTCCCATAGCATTGATCCGGCTCGACCGCGCGACTTCGGATCGGCTGCGGATCTCTAGCGGTGTCGATGCCCGCGCTGAGGCCGTCGGCTTGATGGGTGAGAGGTCGACATCGGGCGGATGCTGATGGCGTAAGAGAATTCGGGCGCAAACGATGACCTGAACACATCCGACTTGTCGACGTAGCGAGACATGCGCATGTCGTAGCACCCACCATTGTTGCAGTAGATGCGATGGCGGGTGCCGGATCGGTCTGCTGATGAGGCGGCCTGCGCGGCGTCGGCCATGCACGTGATCGCCAAGCCAATCAAGACACTGCTTCGCATGCGCTCGCTCCCGCGGTTCGATCCCCGCAGAAGTAACATTCGTCCGCTGGCGAAAGTCTCAGGCCCATTGCCCCTGTGCGGCGCGCGAAACCCTATGTGAGGGCCGCAGAGTAGTTGGCCCTCAATGGAACTACCGCGTGTGCGGGCCCTAGTATGGCCTCTGCGATCGGTCGAGCAGAAGGCGGCCAAATAGGCGATTGGGCCCCCACTTGGCCTTTTTGAAGAAGTCGACGGGATCGGCCGCGAGCCGCTGGCGGTCGCGTTCGTTGAGAGAGCTGCTGAGTGCGAGGATTGCCGCGCCGTGAATTGATTTTCGAAACCGGCCCCAATTTAGTGCGCTGGCATTCGGGCTTACGTTCGCTTTCTTTTTGGGAGGTGCGGGCACGGGAACTACGGCGCCCGCAGGAGAAGTTGTTGATGGCGCGGCCCTGTACCGGTCCATAAGAATGGAATCCCGAGACAATCGCGTGGGCGGCGGAAAGCTGATCGGCGGGCGGCCGGGGATGCGGATATTGTGATAATAAAGATAATTGACCTTTGCGACGAGCGCTTTTCCGTTCTGTGCCTGTTTCCTTTCTACCTTCCAATCGGCGAAGCAATAGAATTCCTTCGTGAGGTAGCGGTAGAAGCGACGGACTTTTGTATTATCGACAATCGGAAGATCTTTGAGGGACTGCCGCATCTGAGGTAGTGAGATAAATGGCTCGTTGACATTATCAATGCCGTAGAAGGTCTGGCCGAAATAATATGTCGGTTTCTCGAACGCCATGGAGAGAAGCCCGGTCCCTGAGTTGAACACGGCTACGGCATCGCACGCTTCCAGCGCATCATTTATATGGTATTTGTCGAGGCAGATGGCGCTCGGCATTTCTGCTTTTGTCAAACTGAGCGGATGATTTTTGTAGGCGAGAACCCAGCCTGTCGGAAGGCGAAGAGATAGCTGACGCAGATTTCGGACGAAATCCTGATACGAGTGTCCCGGTTTGGAGAAGTGCACCGTTACTGTATCGGTTTCGAGCTGAAGGGGCGCGAACAGCACCTTGATCGTGGGTTGGATGCCAAGTGAGTTACGGAGCAAGGAAGCGCCAATTCTATCGCTTTGCCTTTCGAGCGCCGCATCGCCGAAGCGCAACTCATCGATGTATGCGGCGACCGCTTCCTCTTCCTCATCCGTGTTGGGTCTGTCCCATTTGGATTCGTCGTAGCTGGGGCTGGTGATGGATAGCGTCTCGTCGAAATAGAGTGTCTGAGGCAGCGCGCCGCGCTCGCAGACGATCGTCTTCACGCCCTGGCGCTCCAACTCGCGGTAGACGGCAAGCCGCCACTCCGTTCCGTAGGGATTCCAGAAAATGACGCGCGCAGGGGATCTCTCGATGAGCGAGCGCGCGAATTCAGCCGGCGGAACGGAGCCGTTCTCCGGCACAACGCACGGGTTCTTGAGCGCTGAATAGACCTGAGGGTTCGCAGTATGGGGGTTCAGGCCCAGGATAATATCCGGAGGAGCGTCTGGATTTGTGTAGGGAATGGCGAGGTTCGATTTTGCGATATCGGCTGCTTTCTGGGCAGCCAGATCAAAGTTGGTCTTGGTGCTTGCGAGACTCTTCCATTGCTGCGGGGGGTGATGAAGGTGAAACGCATAGAGCCCTTTGGCCGCCAGGTAGTCGCCATGAATGCGAAAGAGTGAGCGCCACCCTTTGTACTCATTGATCTTATTCATGTTGGTGTTGATGGTCGCATAGAACGACGGCGGTCGATCCAGCAGGGGATTGGCGTGAAGAAGCCTGTAAATGAAATCTCTGTCCTCTCCGCCCCAACTACCGAATGCCTCGTCGTACGCTCCGACGTCGATTGCCGTCTTTTTGCGAACGAGGATCAGCGCTGATGCGGGAACAAAGTGCTCGATATGGCTTCCCTTAGGATCGACCAATGGCGATTCGACGAGCATTTTCGATACGAGGCTCGCGGCTTTGCGCTCCGATAGAAAGCCGGCGGCAAGGATGCTCTCTGAGGGCCCCTCGGCAAGATATATCGTCGGCATGGACACGAAGTTGAAAGGCGTGTCGGCGAGTAGCTCAATCTCTTGTGTCAACCGCTGCAATGTCGAGGCTGGATACACAACGTCAGCATCCTCGAAGAACAGCCAATCGCTCGTCGCCGCGAAGATGCCGGCATTTCGGGCGCGGGACAGCGAGAAATTGGACTCTTTGCTGCCGGTCGATAGGTAGCGAAATCCTTTGTCCGCACAGAATGCCTTGATCTCCTCCGCGACCGAAGGCGGCGAGCAGTCGTCCACCAGTATCGTTTCAATTCCCCCGAGATCGCATTTGCTGCGGACTTCGAGGCGAGGGCGGTAGAAAGAGAAATCGGATGTTCCAATCGGAACGATTGTCGTCAATCGCGGAGCAACTGGCTCGCGGATTTCCGTGCGAGCGAATGAATTCGTGCTCTCCAAAACCCTATGCTGCATAACACCCCCACTCACTCGTCGAACGATCAGGCCCAACGGCCGTCCCGCCCGATCTCGGCCTCTGCATCGCAATCTAAGGTTGCGATGTTCGATCCGTACCCTTTTTGAGGCAGCAAGCTCTGTCAACATCGTCTCGGCCCCGGGGGGCGGAGATCGAACAGGTTTTTTCGTGGGTGTGCTGCGTTTGCATGAGCACGTGCCCAGGCTGGCTGGAGATCGGCCTGCGCGAGGCGCAGCGGACACCCCGAGGCACGACGGACGGCGGGACGAGGAGCGGGCGCACGCCAGGTTTCAGGCCGGCGCTCCGCGATGTCGTCGCGGCCAAACCGCCGTTTCGGAGGCTCGGCGCCTACATGAATGGGCTCAAGTCACGTGCGTGACCTAAGAAGGGCGGCAGCCGCAATCCGGCGCCGCCCAATATAATTCTCAAAGGCTGAGTGATTTCAATATGGTGCGGTCGAGAGGACTCGAACCTCCACGCCTTGTGAGCGCTACCACCTCAAGGTAGTGCGTCTACCAATTCCGCCACGACCGCATGGGAACCAAGGACGAAATCAGCCGGCCCGGCTTTCGCGCGGCGGCCACCCCCTCCTCGTTCGCCGCAGGTGGGTATCAGACCGCCCCGCCCTTTGCAAGTCCCGGGGGCGTTCGGGCGTCGAATATTGAGTGGCCCGCACGGCCTCCGAACACTGCGACCCGAGACGGCGCTGATCAGGCCCTCACTCGAGGGCCAAAACCTCCAGCAGCGCCGCCGTATAGGCCGCCGGCTGCTCGTACATGACCCAGTGTCCGGCATCGGGCACGGTGCGCGTGACGAGCTCGGGATGGCCGTCGCGCAGGGCATCATAGCGCGCCTCGACGGACGGCCACGCCGTCTGGTCCTCGGCGCCCCAGATCGCGCGAACAGGCACCACGACCTCGGGCAGTTTCACGCGGATCTCGTCCGTGCGGGCGAAGGGCCGCGAGCGGAAACGGGCGCGGCGGATGTTCTCCGACTGCAGGTAGATCGCGAGCGGGTCGATGCGGTCGTTCTCCTTGAACATGAGGATCTCGAGGAGGCCGCGGTGAACGCCCATGCGCTCCTCCTCGCTCATGCCGCTCCGCTCCTTCGGGAACTCGATGCCGGGCCCCTGCTTGAAGCCGAGCGCGGCGCAGCCCGTGATCGTGAAGTCCGAGACCCAGTCGCCGAGGCGGACCATGGCGTGCGTCGAGACATGCGCGCCGAACGAGAAGGCGACGACGTGCGCACGGCGCTCGCGCGGAATGAGCGATTTGAGCCCCGCGGCCACGGCTTCGCCGCTGCTTTCCGGGGTGTGCGGGTGCGCCGGCATCGCGCTGTCGCCGAGGCCGGGTAGGTCGATGGCCCAGACCTCGTAGTGCTGCTTGAGAACGGGGATCTGCTTGATCCAGTGCGTCCACGAGCCCGAGCCGCCGTGTGCGAGCACGAGCGGGCGACCGCGGCCCCAGCGGCGCCAGACGAGGCGTCCATCGCCGCAGGGTGTGGTCGCAATCTCGGCATCCGCGGCGACAGCAGCGACGATTTCGGCGGGTGACATGCCGCTGCGCGCGAGCGGCGCAATCGGATCGTCGAGGGAAGAGGTGCGCTCGCTGGCGGCTTCGGTCGTGCTCATGGGTCTCCGGTAGACGCTTGGTTGGTTCGTGCAGCGTGCTCAGGCCACGCCCGCGATGCTTTGCGGTGTGGGTTTGCCCGCGATGAACGGCTCGACAAGAGCCATGAAATCATTGAGCCGGTCGTGGTGCACCCAGTGCCCGGCGCGTTCGAAGCGGGCGACGGTCGCGTTCTTGAAGTGCTGAATGCGGCCATCCTCACGCGGGTCGGAAGCCCAGCTCTCCTTGCCGTACACGAGCATGGTCGGGCAGGTGATGCGCGACCAGAGCCGCTCGAGATCGGCCATATCGAGGTCATCGGGCGGCCAGGAGCGCACGTAGTTGTCGAACTTCCAGCTATACGTGCCGTCCTCATTCTGATTGACGCCGTGCACGGTCAAGTGGCGCGCCTGCTCGGGCGAGAGGTGCTTGTTCTCCTCGTGCATACGCGCGTAAGCGTCCTCGATGGTCGGATAGCGGCGCGGGAGACGGCCGGCGAGCTTGCGCTGGTCCTCGATCCAGGTGGCCATGCGCTCCTCGATCGGCTTGCCGTAGCGCTCGGCGTGTTTCTTCGGCGAAGGCCCGAGGCCCTCGATGGCGACAAGGCGGGCGACGTTCTCGGGATGAATGCCGGAGTAACGGATCGCGATGTTGCCGCCGAGTGAATGCGCGACGATCGTCACCGGCGCGAGCTTGAGCTGGTGAATGAGCTGGGCAAGATCGTAGATGTAGCCGATCATGCTGTAGGTGCCGGTGCGCGACCACTCGCTGTCGCCATGTCCGCGCAGGTCCGGCGCGATGACGTGCCAGCGCTGACGCAGCCGCTCCGCCACCCAGTCCCAGTTGCGGCAATGATCGCGTCCGCCGTGCAGCAGGATGAGCGGCGGCGCGGAGCTGTTGCCCCAATCGACGTAGTGAAGCCGCAGGCGTTGCGAGAAGAACACGCGCGACGTCGGTCCAGGGCCCTGCAAGGCAGTGTACTGCGTGCTGTCCATGGGTCCCGCTGTCTCTCAATGGGGCTTCGTCGAGCTCGCTTCGCACTGCCAGGTGAGGCGGGGCGCAGGCCGAGCGGAGGGTTGATGTTCGCAGGTGCAACATCGAGCGAACGGCCGCCTCCGTCAACCTCCCTGCCCGCATGAGTGGCCTGCCGATTGCCTTCTGCAACCATGCCGGAACCTGCCGGGGGCGCCGGCGTTGGTCCCTAAAGTCAGGAGGCCATCATGGCAAATCCAGAAACCTTGGAAGAACATGAAACCAAGACGACTGTAGAAGCCCGCC
Source organism: Hyphomicrobium sp. CS1BSMeth3 (assembly GCF_900117415.1). Taxonomy (GTDB): domain Bacteria; phylum Pseudomonadota; class Alphaproteobacteria; order Rhizobiales; family Hyphomicrobiaceae. Next base: position 256,896 of record NZ_FPEI01000005.1, on the reverse strand, counting down.
AGGGTGACCGGCGCAGAATGAACCTGCGCGTTCTGCTGATTTCGTGTGCGCTCGCAGTAGTCGTGCTCACGGCGCTCTATTTGTTCGTATTCCCGTTTCCGGAATGAGCGCCCTCGTGAATCGCGCCCTATGGCGCTTCGGGTTATGCTCGGCCGAATATTTCCGAGACGCGGAGAGCTGAGCCATGCCGATTACAGGCCCGCAGTGCCGTGCTGCCCGAGCGCTGATCCAATGGTCGCGTGAGGAGGCGGCCGAAGAGAGCGGCGTCAGTATCGAGACGCTCGCCGATTTCGAGACGGGCCGCGAGATTCCATCCGCCGACGTCATGGCCAAGCTCCAGGCCTCGCTCGAGCAGGGCGGCGCCGTGTTCATTCCCGAGAATGGCGGTGGCGTCGGCGTGCGGCTCAAGTTCAACCGGCGCGAGGTCCGCGCTCTCAACCGGTGGGAGGGCGAGGGCGGTCAGGCGGGCGAGGACGACGTCTGATCTCGCGGCGGCCATCGCGCCTATTCGAGCCGTCGGCGGAAGAGCCACGCGGCCGCGCTCAGCGTGACGAGGGCGATGAGCGCCAGCGGCAGAGTGTTGCGCGCAACTTCGCTCAAGGGGATGTCCTTGAGGAAGACGCCCTTCACGATGACCAGAAAATACCGCAGCGGATTTATGAGCGTCACGGGCTGAAGCCAGTCGGGCATGTTCTCGATGGGCGTCGCGAAGCCGGAGAGCAGGGTCGCCGGCACCACGAACAGGAAGGCGCCGAGAATGGCCTGCTGCTGGGTCTTCGAAAGCGATGAGATGAAGAGGCCGAGGCCGACCACGGACGCGAGGTAGAAGATCGCGCTGCCGTAGAGCAGAACGAGCGAGCCGCGCAGCGGTACTTTGAAGAAGAACACCGCCGCCAGAATGTAGATCGTGATGTGAAAGAGCCCGATCAGCATGGGCGCCGTGAGCTTGCCGATGAGGATCTCGTGCGTGCGGAGCGGTGACACCATGAGCTGGTCGAACGTGCCGAGCTCGCGCTCGCGGGCGACCGAAAGTGCCGTCACGACCAGCCCGATCAGCAGCGCGATGCTGGCGACGAGATTGGGCACCATGAACCACTGATAGATGAGGTTCGGGTTGAACCAGTTCCGCGCCACCACGCTGACGCCAGCAGGAGCGGCCTGGCGACCAGCGGGGGTCTCGGCTGCCAGGCTCGCGATGATCTGGGTGAGATAGCCGCCGACGATCTGCGACGCATTCGAGCGGCGGCCGTCGAGGATGATCTGCACGTTCGCCGGCTGTCCCGCCTCGATGTCGCGCGAGAAAGTGGGCCCGATGTGAAGCGCAGCGATGACGCGCTGACGGTTGATGGCGTCGTGCAAGGCCTCCACCGATTGCGTGTACTCGATCTTGCGGAAGGTGGGCGCGCCGCCGATCCGCTGGATCAGCTCGTAGCCCCAGCGGCCCGCGTCACGGTTCAGCACCATCACGTCGACATTGCGGACCTCGAGGGTTGCTGCATAGGAGAACACCAGGAGCTGGAGGATCGGCGGACCGATGAGCACCATGCGGCCCTTCGGATCTCGCAAGACGGCCAGGAGCTCCTTGATGATCAGCGCTTTGAGGCGGGTCCACCACATGTCACGCGATCCTCTTCCTGGTGCTCCGCGCCGCGAGCAGGAAAAAGATCGCGCCGATGAGGAGCATGATCGCGATGTCTCTCAGGAACATCGGCCAGATGTCGCCGGCGAGGAACACCGTCTGGAGGCTCTGGATGAGGTAGCGCGCCGGGACGGCCAAGGTGATCCACTGGATCACGGTCGGCATGGAGCTGATCTCGAACAGGAAGCCTGAGAGCAGAAAGGCCGGCAGGAAACCCGACATCAGCGCCACCTGCGAAGCCAGGAACTGGTTCTTGGTCGCCGCCGAGATGAGCATCCCTTGGCCGAGTGCGGGCACGAGGAAGGCTGCGCTCAGCGCATAGAGCGCGAGCAGTGAGCCGCGGAACGGGACGCCGAACAGCAGGATCGCAATGATCACGCACAGCGTCATCGATGTCAGGCCGAGCAGGAAGTAGGGCACGATCTTGCCGGCGAGCAGCTCGGCGGCGGATACCGGCGTCGCCATGATGGCTTCCATGGTGCCGCGCTCCCACTCGCGCGCGACGACGAGCGACGTGAGCAGCGTGCCGACGAGCGTCATCACGATCGCGACGGAGCCAGGCACGAGGAAGTTGCGGCTCTTCAGCTCCGGATTGAACCAGAAGCGGTATTCGGCATTGATCGGTGGCGGTCGCGCCGCGGTCTCGGCGCTTCGCATAGCCGCCCAGTTCGCGACAGTGGCCTGGGCGTAGTTCTGCACGAAGTTCGCCGTGTTCGTATCCGATCCGTCGACGATCACTTGTATGGTCGGGTTCTTTTGACCGGCGAAATCGGTCGTGAAAGTCGCGGGGACGATGATGATGCCGCGGACACGGCCGAGAACGAGATCCTCCTCGAAAGCGCGGCGATCGCGGGCGATGGCTACATCGAAGTAGCGCGAGGCCTGGAAGCTGGCGGCGAGATCCTGCGTCAGAGGCGTCTGCGTCTCGATGACGAGGCCGACGCGCGTCCGCACTGTGTCGAGCGAAACGCCATAGCCGAACAGGAAGAGCAGCACGGCCGGCAGTACGAAGGCGATCAGGATGCTGCTCGGATCGCGTATGATCTGGAGGCTCTCCTTGCGTATGAGCGCCACGAGCCGCCGGGCCGATGCGCGACGGCTTTCAGTTGCGGTACTCGACGCGGAAGCCGTCATGCTGCAGCCCTCTCGTTGGAGCTCTGCACGAGCGCGACGAAGGCATCCTCCATGGTCGGATCGGGGTTCTCGGGCGTGGCGACGCGCGCCTTGAGCGCGTCGGGCGGTCCGAGTGCGATCGAGCGGCCGCGATCGATGAGCGAGATGCGGTCGCAGTATTCGGCTTCCTCCATGAAATGCGTCGTGACGAGAACGGTTACGCCCTTTTCGACGAGGCCATTGATGTGGGCCCAGAACTCGCGCCGCGTGATCGGATCGACGCCGGAGGTCGGCTCATCGAGAAACAGAGCCTCGGGCTCGTGCATCACGGCACAAGCAAGTGCAAGGCGCTGCTTGAGGCCAAGGGGCAGATCCTTGGAATTGAGGCTCGCGTGCGGGCCGAGGTCGAAAATCTCGGTCATGAGGGCAATGCGCTCGCGCTTGCGCGCACCGGCGAGGCCGTAGGCGCCGGCAAAGAACGCGAGGTTCTGCGTGACGCTCAGGTCTCCATAGAGCGAGAACTTCTGCGCCATGTAGCCGAGGCGATTGCGGGCCTCCGCCCCGTCGCGCCTCAAGTCGAAGCCGGCGACGCGCCCCTCGCCGAGCGTAGGCTTCAGGAGGCCGCAGAGCATTTTGAAGGTCGTGGATTTGCCGGCGCCGTTCGGCCCGAGGAGGCCGAAGATCTCGCCGCGTGGCACGTCGAAGGTGATGTCGGCGGCAGCCGTGAAATCGCCGAATGTCTTCGTCAGGCCGCGCGCCTCGATGACCGGGCGCCCGTCGCCGGCCGGGCGCGCCTGCGTCGTCTCGGCAAGCTTCGAGCGGCCACCGGGGCCGCCGCCGAGCATGTCGACAAAGGCATCCTCGAAACGCGGCGCCGTCGGCACGACGCGGGCGTCAGCACCGGCATCTCCCGGGAGAAGTGCGGCTGGATCGCTCCCTTCTTTCAGGACAAGCCGGATGGCTTCGCCCTGGATCACACCATCGACGACGCCTTTCTCATCCAGCGTGTGTGCAAGGAGGGTGCGGCGGCGACCGGCAATGCCCGTGAGCTTGAACACGCGCCCGGCAACGCGCTCGGTGAGACCGGAAGGAAGCCCGGCATACAGGAGCTTGCCTTGATTAAGCAGCAGCACGCGATCGCAGGCCTCGGCCTCGTCGAGATAAGCCGTTGCCCAGAGTACGCCGATGCCTTCGGCCATCAGCGCCTCGACCATCTTCCAGAGATCGCGGCGCGAGATCGGATCCACGCCGACGCCCGGCTCGTCGAGCAGCAACAGGCGCGGCTTCTTGAGCAGCGCGCAGGCAAGGCCCAGCTTCTGTTTCATGCCGCCGGAAAGCTTGCCGGCAAGCCGCGCCGTGAAGCGCTTGAGATCCGTGAAGGTCAGCAGCTCGTCGAAGACAGCGGGGCGATCGGCTTTCTCGAGCCCGCGCAGATCGGCGTAGAGATCGAGGTTTTCCTGGACGGAAAGATCCTCGTAGAGGCCAAAGCGCTGCGGCATGTAGCCGATCTCGGCCTGGATGCGCGCCGCATCCGTGCGCGTGTCATGGCCGAGCACATCGATGGTCCCCGCATCGGGCAGCATGAGGCCGGTCATCAGGCGGATGAGCGTGGTCTTGCCCGCGCCGTCCGGTCCCACGAGCCCCGTGATCTCGCCGCCGCGAATGGAAGCCGTGACACCATCAAGGGCTGGCGGTGCGCTTCCGAATTTCTTGGTCACGCCATCGAGCTGGATGACGTCCGGTCTCGGCTCGGTGCTTGTCGCCGCGCTCGTCATGATCCACCTGCGTCGTCCTTGCCGAGGGGGATCCGCACGGTGACTGGCATGCCCTGGCGCAGGCCGTTGCTCCCCTGATCGATCACGATGCGCAGGCGATACACGAGGTCCGTGCGCAGCTCGGGCGTCTCGACGGACTTCGGCGTGAACTCCGCGACGGGGGAGATGAAGCCGATGGTGCCGTTGTAAGGCTTGTCGGGCGCGCTGTCGGTGAAGACCTGCACCCTCATGCCGGTATGAATGCGACCGAGATTGGGTTCGGCGATGTAGGCGCGGACCCAGACCGGATTCGCCAGCGAGAGCACGTAGACGATGTCGCTCGGAGAAACGATCGCGCCGGGCTCGCGGACGCGCGAGAGGATCACACCATCTGCAGGCGCGACAAGCGTTGCATCCTTCAAGGAGGTCTGGGCGGATGCGAGACTGGATTCACTCGCCTGGAGATTTGCACGTGCCGCCGCAATATCCTCGGGCCGCGTGCCCTCCTCGAGCAGGCGCAGCGCCTCCTGGGCCGATTGCGTCCGCGCCACGGCCATGTCGCGCGCTGCCTTGGCCTGATCGAGTGCCGCTTCCGACACCGCGCCGCCGGGTCTCAGGCGTGCAGTGCGCTCGAATGCGAGCTCGGCATTCTGCTGGTCGGCAACGCGCTCGGCGTGGTTGGCGCGCGCCTGGTCGATCTCCGCCTGGCGCGGCCCGGTCACGAGCTTGTCGAGGGTGGCGCGCGCGGAGGCAACCTGCGCCTGGGCGATGGCGATCTGGTCCTGATAGGGCTGAGTATCGAGGCTCGCGAGTTTTTGTCCGGCCTTGACCTTGTCTCCTTCGTCGACGAGAGCCTCGATCAGGCGACCACTCACGCGGAAGCCGAGCTGCACCTGCCGGATGTCGACATTGCCGTAGAGCGTGAGTTGCGTCCCGCCATCGCCGCTGCGCCAGCCCAGCGGATCGGTCCACCAAAAGGCAGCGGCGCCTGCTGCGAGCGCGAGAGCAATCAGGGGGAGGGCCTTGTGCTTCATTTTTGGCCTCTACGATCGAGCGCGTGCACGATCTCGGTAATGAGTGCGCAAATGGCATTGAACTCGCGCGGGCCGATCTCGGACCACTCGAGCTGGCGCAGCGCGGCCGCATTGGCGACCCGGAAGACCATCACGCTGCCGATGAGCGAAATCGCCCTGAGCCGTACGTGCTCCGAGGTCGGCTCATCATCGAGAAGAATGCCGACGAGCCGGCGTATGGCCTCGATCATCGGTCGCATGACGCTCTCGTAGACACGCGCGAAGGCCTCGGTCGGCTCCATCTGCTCGCGGATAAGGAAGCGAGCCCAGGCACGCGACTTCTCGCTCACCATCACCTCGGCGAGCGTGTGCAGCAGACTGGTCAAAAGTTCCCGCGCCTCGTCGCGCGTGACGGCGCGGCCCTCGCTCTGGATCTCCGCGAGCCGGGCCTGGACCTGCTGGCGGCGCCCGCTCACGTGGCTCGAGATCATCGTCGCGAGATGGTCCGCTGCGGCGAGATAGAGGCCCTCCTTGCCGCCGAAGTAATACGGGATGGCTTGCAAGTTGACGCCGGCAGCCGAGGCGAGCGCGCGTGTGGTCGTGCCGTCGAAGCCGTAGTGGCCGAATACGTCGATGGCCGCGTTCAGCAGCTTTTGCCGTGTCACGTCACCGCGGTCACCCGCGGCTTCAGCGGCGTCGGGTGTGGTCTTCTTCGGCTGTTTCATATACCCAGTATGGTTCATTCGATTGAATAATTCAATTGATTGAATTCTTCACATGTGCGTGAGCGCGATGTCAAAAAAGTCGGGTTTGGCTTGGGCTAAGGAAAGCTCGATGCCCGGGTGGGGCACTGGTCGACGCCAGCCCCCGTGACATCCGGCTCAATCGAGCGCACATCATGCGAGGCGACGCGGCTCCCTCTGCCAGGCCCACATGCAACCCGACAAAGCGACTAATCCTATTTCGGACCATCAGGCGTCTGCTCGGCCCCCGCGCACGAGGCCATGGCGCAGGTGGAGCTTGCGCGCGCTGCTCGGCGTGGTGGTCCTCGCGCTGATCGGCGCTCTGGCAGCTTGGCAGGGCCTCCGCGGCAGCCTTGCCCGGCTCGAGGGCGAGGTGGCCCTCCCCGGGCTCTCGAGCCCGGTGACGATCTCGCGCGACGCGCTCGGCGTCGTCACCATCGAGGCCGGAAGCGAGGCCGACGCGGTGCGCGCGCTCGGCTTCGTCCATGCCCAGGAGCGTTTCTTCGAGATGGATCTCGCCCGGCGCAGTGCTGCCGGGGAGTTGTCGGCACTGCTCGGGCCCGCGACGGTGCCGATGGACCGCGAGCGCCGCGTGCATCGCTTACGCGCCCGCGTTGCGGAGCACATTCTCGACCCCAAGGTGCTCGGCAGTTGGCGGCCGTTGCTGGACGCGTATTCGGCGGGCGCGAATGCTGGCCTTGCGGCGCTGTCGGTCAGGCCATGGCCCTATGTCCTCTTGCGCCAGCGGCCAGCAGCCTGGACGGCCGAGGATACGGTGCTCACCGGCAACGCCCTTTATTTCGACCTGCAGGGCTATCATTCGTTCGCGCGGCTGGCGCTCTGGCGCCTGAGCCGGTCATTGCCGGCGCCCCTCTTCGCGATGCTCAATCATGGCGGCACGTCTTGGGATGCCCCGATCGTCGGCGAAAGTCTCGGCGATGCCTCGCTGCCCGGGCCAGACGTCATAGATTTGCGCCGCCTGCCGGTCGAGCCGAGGTCCGGCGCAGTCCCCGGCAGTGAAAGTGCGCCCGGCAGCAACAATCTCGCCGTCGCGGGAGCCTTGACGAAGGATGGTCGCGCCATCGTCGGCGGCGACATGCATCTGGCACTTCGCGCGCCGGGCATATGGTTCCGCGCGCGACTGATCTACCCCGATCCGCTGGCGCCCGGCGGGCGCGTCGACGTGTCTGGATTTACGGTTCCAGGCATCCCCGGCGTAATCGCAGGGAGCACGGGCCACGTCGCCTGGGCGCTGACCAACGCCTACAACGACATCTCGCAGTGGGCGCAGATGCCGCCGTGCACGGGGACGCCGGCTCAGTGCGGCATTACCGAGCACCGCGAGATCATCGAGGTTGCGGGCGCGGCGCCGGAGCAGCTCGTCGTTCGCGAGACCGAGTGGGGCCCCATCCTCCGGCGGGAGCCGGACGGAAGCCTGCTTGCCCTGCGCTGGGTTGCGCATGTTTCAGGTGCGGTCAGCAGCGGTCTCGCCGAGTTCGTGCACGCGCGCAACCTCGACGATGCATTTGCCATTGCCGACCGTGCGGGCACGCCTGTGCAGAACCTTGTCGTGGCAGACAGCTCGGGCCGCATCGGCTGGCGCATCCTCGGCGCATTGCCGAACTGGCAGGCGCCATGCAATCGCACGGGCATCGAGCGCGTCGTCGTTCCAGCGGGCGCATGCCCTCCGTGGTCGATCTCGACCTCCACCGCGCCCGAAGTGCGTGACCCCGCAACAGGACGGCTCTGGACAGCAAACAACCGCGTGATCAGTGGAGCCGAGAACGCGCGCGTCGGCTATATCGGCCGGGACAACAGCGCCCGCGCCCGCCAGATCCGCGACGGCCTCATGGCACGGGAGCGCTTCACCGAGCGCGACATCCTCGGCATCGAGCTCGACGATCGCGCAATCTACCTCGAGCGCTGGTGGAAGCTCCTGCGCGTGGTGCTCGCGGGTGCGGGCAGCGATCCGCTGCTCGCGCGTCTCGAGGTGGCCTCTCAGAAGTGGGATGGGCGCGCATCTGCGGACTCGGTCAGCTATCTCCTGACGCGGCGTTATCGCGAAGCCGTCGAGCGGCGCGCGACTGCGATGTTGCTCGGCGCATTCCCTCAGGCCGTTGCCAACGGTGCCGGCGAGCTTCGGCTCGGCCAGACTGAAGGCTGGCTCTGGCCGCTCGTCACCATCAAGCCCGCACACCTGCTGAGCGCAGGTCATGGATCGTGGGATGAGCTCCTCGCCGCTGCCGCCCGTGATGTCGCGCGCGATCCGGCGAACTTGAGGAAAGACGGTACCTTCCACACGTGGGGCGACGTCAATCGCGCTTCGTCGATCTGTCATCCGCTCGCGCGCGCCTTGCCTGATGTGGCGAAGCGCTACCTCTGCATGCCCGATGTGGCGCTCCCTGGTGATGACGACATGCCGCGCGTGCAGCGGCCCGCTTTCGGCGCCTCGCAGCGCATGGCCGTCGCGCCGGGGCATGAGGCAGAGGGCATCATCGAGATGCCTGCAGGCCAGAGCGGCCATCCGCTGTCGCCCTTCTGGCGCGCGGGACATGAGGCATGGGTGCAGGGCGCGCCGACGCCCTTCCTGCCCGGGCCGCCTCAGCATGTGCTGCGCCTGACGCCGCGGACATAGCGCCTAGTCCCGTGATGTCGCGCGCCGCAGCATGTGCTTCTGGATTTTGCCGGCGGCTGTGCGCGGGAACTCACCGACGAATGTGATGTGCTGCGGGACTTTGTACGCTGCGAGCCGCGCGCGCGACCATGCGCGCACCTCGGCCTGATCGATCGTTTGATCGGGGCGAATAAGGATGTAGGCGTGGCCGACCTCGCCCCATTTGGTGTCGGCAACGCCGATGACGGCGGCTTCGAGGATGGCGGGATGCGCGTGCAGGACGGCCTCGACCTCGGCCGGATAGACGTTCTCGCCGCCCGATATGTACATGTCCTTGATGCGATCGACGATAGTGTAGTAGCCGTCCGCGTCGCGCCGCCCGACATCGCCGGACTTGAGCCAATCGCCATCGAACGCTGCCGCAGTCGCTTGGCGGTTGTTGAAGTAGCCGGGGGTGATGTTCGGCCCGCGGAACTGGATCTCGCCCGACGCGTCATCGGCCACCACGGCGCCTGAAGCATCGACGAGCCGCACCTCGGTCATGATCTGCGGCTTGCCGACAGAGCCGATCTTTTCCTTTGCGTGCGCCGGATCCATGAGGAAGACTGTCGGTCCCGTCTCCGTCATGCCCATGCCGTTGCACACGAGCGCGCCCTTGGCGAGAAAGGCATGAATGAGATTTTCGGGCAGCGGTGCGCCGCCGCATCCCCAATGGCGGACCCGGCTGAAGTCCATGCGCGGAAAACGCGGGTGAAGGCTGATCGCCTGATAGATGGCTGGGACGCCGAAGAAGATCGTCACCGATCCTGCCTCGATGAGAGCGAGCAGTGGATCGACATCGAATTTCTGGAGCACGTGGCTCGTGCCGCCCGCGATGAGCATGGGGAGCGCGTGCAGATTGATGCCGGCCGTGTGGAAGAGCGGCAGGAAATTCACCGTGCCGTCCTCGGGGCCGAGGCCCGTCGCCTGCTGCACGTTGATGGCGTTCGCGAGCGCCATGCCGGGCGTCTGGATCACGGCCTTGGGCTTGCCGGTGGTGCCGGATGTGTAGAGCAGATACCAGACACGGTCCGTCGGCCAAGTGGTCTCGCGATCCTGGCGCGTGGTGGTACGCTCGGCAAGTTTCTCGCAGTCATCGAAGGTCAGGCGTTCGACGTTGCCTTCGCGCGCGATGATGTCGGCGAGCGGCGACGTCGCCTCATCGTGCAGGAGAAGTCGCGCGCCGCTATCCGCCAAGATCGGGCCGAGCTCGCTCGCCGTCTGGCGCCAGTTGAGCGGCACGAGAATGAGCGCCGCTTTCGCGCAGGCAAAAAGCAGCGCGAAGAAGAATGGCGTGTTGTGACAGAGGACGGCAACGCGCTCGCCTTCTTTGCATCCGCGCGCTTCGAGCAGAGCAGCGAGACGCTCGGCGAGATCATCGATCTCCGCGAAAGTCCACGTTCGATCGCCCGCGACATCCCGGAAGGCAATCGCACCCGGCGTCAGCAGCGCGCGTTGGCGTGCGAAGTCGGGAATGGTGCGCATGAATGCCTCCAAGACCGCACGGTGCCGTCACGCGGCGCGCGTGTCACCCCCGCCGGCGCGGTTCGAGGCCTTTGGCGATGAACTCGAACGCGGCGTCCGACACCTGATCGAGCTTAATCTTGCCGTCCCAGAGCGCATAGCGCATTCCGATCATGTCGCTGAGGCCCATGAGCGCCCAGGCTCGAACCTCCGCATCGCCCTTGGAGATCTCGCCGCGCCGTACGCCGGTCCGCAGCGCCGTGCTGTAGCTCTTCGCGAAGTCCTCGTAATAGCGTCGGTACACCTCGGGATCGACGAACTGCGCTTCCGCAACGACGCGATAGAGGTTCGGATTGGCGCGCACGAACTCGAGAAAGGCGCGCAAGCCCCGACGCTCGGCTTCGAGCCGGTCAGGCGCATCGACGATCGAGAGCGTGAGATGGCGCCGCAGCCGCCGACCCATGCGCAGGACCAGCTCGCGCATCACGTCCTCTTTCGTGCGGAAATAGACGTAGAACGTGCCCTGCGCGACCTTGGCCTCCGCCGTGATCGTGCTGATCGAAGCTTCGGCGAAGCCGCGTCCGCCGATCTCCTTTTCGGCGGCATCCAGAATGCGCTCGCGCGTGCGCTGGCCGCGCTTGGTCTTGGGCGCGGGGAGTGCCGGCGATGGATCTGATTGTGACATGAACGGTCCTGCGAAAGACCCTTTGAGCGTCGCAACGCAGCTTGACGATTTACCCACGGATAGCTAGCCTAACATGAAACCTGACTCAAGTGTCATATTCAGGTCATGCAAGGGAGGAGTTCATGCTGAGAACGACCCATAAGTCGTGGCGGACGGGGAGCAGTTTGGCGGCCCTTCTCGCAGTTCCGGCGCTCGTGCTGATGGCGCCGGCGGCAAGCGCCAAGGACATCAAGATCTGCCTCATTGCCGGCAAGACGGGCCCGCTCGAGGCCTATGCCAAGCAGACCGAGGCCGGTTTCATGATGGGCCTCGAGTACCTCACGAAAGGCACCATGCAGGTTGGTGCCGACAAGCTGCAGGTCATCGTCAAGGACGACCAGCTCAAGCCCGATCGCGGCAAGACCCTGCTCGAGGAATGCTACGGCGACGACAAGGTCGATATCGCCGTCGGCACGACAGGATCGCCGGTCGCGCTGGCCATGCTGCCCGTCGCCGAGGAGCACAAGAAGGTGCTGATCGTCGAGCCGGCGGTGGCCGACTCGATCACCGGCGCCAAGTGGAACCGCTACATCTTCCGCACCGGCCGCTCGTCCTATCAGGATGCGCTCGCGAACGCCGCGACCGTCCCCGAGAACGAGGATGTCGCGATCGGCATGCTGGGCCTCGACACGGCTTTCGGCCGCGATGGGGTGAAGGCCTACAAGGAAGCGCTCACGTCTCTCCGTCCGCGTGCCAAGATCGTTGCGGAGGAATATGCGGCCGGCAATACGGCCGACTTCGCGCCATTTGCCGAGCGCCTCTTCAATGCGCTGAAGGATCAGCCGGGCAAGCGCATTATCGGCTTCATCTGGGCCGGTCCGCATCCGCTCGCGAAGTTCGCCGACATGAAGCCCGAGCGCTTCAACATCGCGCTCGCGCCAGGCGGCAACATCCTGCCCGTCATGAATGCCTGGAAGCAGTTCGCCGGCACCGAGGGCGGCATCTATTACTACTACGACTTCCCGAAGAACCCGCTCAATGACTGGCTCAAGGCCGAGTACACGAAGCGCCACGGCGCGCCGCCGGACTTCTTCGTCGCGGGTGGTTTCTCTGCTGCGGCTGCCGTCGTCGCCGGCCTCACCAAGGCGGGTTCGACCGACACCGAGAAGCTGATCGCCGCCATGGAAGGCCTGAGCTTCGAGACGCCCAAGGGCACGATGACCTTCCGCAAGGAGGACCATCAGGCCATGCAGGACATGTATCACTTCCGCATCAAGAAAGACGCCAAGGACAACGACGTCCTCGATCTGGTCGCGACGATCCCGGCGAGCAAGATGCCGCTGCCGGTCACGGTGCCGAAGTAAGGCGCGGCTATCCAAAAATCCGGCGGTCGCGCGCGCCGCGCCCGCCGGATTTGGCTTATATCGACGCCGCAGGGCCGCGCCTCATGTCCAGTCCCGTTCTCCAAACCAAGGGCCTGACCATCCGCTTCGGCGGCCACGCGGCTGTCGATGATGTGAGCTGCGCCTTTCATGCCGGCAGCCTGACCGCGATCGTCGGGCCCAATGGCGCGGGCAAGACGACGTACTTCAATCTCATGTCCGGGCAGCTCCCTGCGACCTCGGGCAGCGTCCATCTGGATGGCGAGGACGTCACGCGCCTGAGCACTGCCGAGCGCGCGAAGCGAGGTATCGGGCGCGCTTTCCAGATCACCAATCTCTTCCCGAACCTGACGGTCGCCGAGAACGTCCGGCTCGCCGTGCAGGCCAAAGCGCGGGCCGCCGCGAGCCTCTGGAGCCGCTGGGATCGCCACGCCGAGTGGATCAACCGCGCCGAGCACTTTCTCGAGGAAGTGAACCTGCAGGACAAGCGCAATCTCGCCGCTGCCGCGCTGCCGCACGGTGATAAGCGCAAGCTCGAGGTGGCGCTCATGATGGCGCTGGAGCCGCATGTCTACATGTTCGACGAGCCGACGGCAGGCATGTCCGTCGACGAGGTGCCGGTCGTGCTCGATCTCGTCAAGCGGCTGAAAGCGGCCGGCGACAAGACCATCCTGCTCGTCGAGCACAAGATGGATGTGGTGCGCTCGCTCGCGGATCGTATTGTCGTGCTCCACAACGGCCAGCTCGTCGCCGATGGCGATCCCGAGACGGTCATCGCCTCGCCGATCGTGCAGGAGGCCTATCTCGGCTCCATGCCCGAGGCGGACAGTAAGGGGGAGGCCGTGTCATGAGCGACGCGCTCCTCAGCCTCGACGGCGTGCACACGCACATTGGCCAGTATCACATCCTGCAGGGTGTGGACCTCGTCGTGCCGCGCGGCGAGCTGACCGTCCTGCTCGGCCGCAATGGCGCGGGCAAGACGACGACGCTCAGAACGATCATGGGCCTCTGGCCGCCGAGCAAAGGCACGATCACCTTCGATGGGCAGTCCATTGGCGGCCGCGCAACGCCGGACATCGCGCGCCTCGGCATTGGCTATGTGCCCGAGAGCATGGGCGTGTTCGCGGATCTCACCGTCGCCGAGAACATGCGGCTCGCCGCGCGCCTCGGTCCACCTGATACCGCGCGCCTCGACTGGATTTTCGGGCTGTTCCCGGCACTCAAGCGCTTCTGGCAGCTTCCGGCGGGACTGCTGAGCGGCGGCCAAAAGCAGATGCTCTCGATTGCGCGCGCGATCGTCGAGCCGAAGTCGCTCATCCTTATCGATGAGCCGACCAAGGGCATCGCGCCGGCCATCATCGAAGGCATGATCACGGCCTTCAAGGAGCTGAAGCGCGCCGAGACGACCATCCTCCTCGTCGAGCAGAATTTCCGCTTTGCCGCGAGTCTGGGTGACAGCGTCGCCATCATGGACGATGGCCGCATTGTCCATCGCGGCACCATGCAGGCACTGGCGGCCGACAGTGCACTGCAGACGCGCCTGCTCGGGCTCTCGCTCGCGGCGCATCAGTAGGAACAGCACATGGCGACGACGACACTGCGCCCCGCCACAGATGACCTGCCGAAGACGCCGCGCGATCTGCTGCCGGTGCTCATCGCGCCGGTGCTCGCGCTTGCGGCGTTGCCGCTGATCGGCAGCCCGACGACGTGGGTGACGCTCACCGTCGCGGCGCTCGCCATGGGCATGATGATCTTCGTCATCGCGAGCGGACTCACGCTGATCTTCGGTCTCATGGATGTGCTCAACTTCGGCCATGGTGCGTTCATCGCGATCGGCGCCTACATGGCCATGACCGTGCTCGCCCCGCTCAGCGGCTGGGTGCAGTCGGATGCGCTCTCGCTCAACCTCGCAGCGCTGCTGCTGGCGGTCATTGCCGCCATGATCGGCACCGGCGTGCTCGGCTGGGCCTTCGAGCGCGTGATCGTGCGGCCCGTCTATGGCCAGCACTTGAAGCAGATCCTCATTACCATGGGCGGCCTGATCGTGGCCGAGCAGCTCATTCATGTGGTCTGGGGCGGGGACCAGAAGCCCATGCCGCTGCCGGGTGGGCTCCGTGGCGCGATCACGATCGGCGATTTCGCCCTCGAGAAATTCCGGCTTCTCGCCGTCGCCGTGGGCCTCACGGTTTTCATCGTCATGCAACTCGTGCTGAACCGCACGAAGGTCGGGCTGCTCATCCGCGCCGGCGTCGAGAACCGCGAGATGGTCGAAGCGCTCGGCTACCGCATACGTCAGCTCTTCGTCGGCGTGTTCATCGCGGGATCGGCACTCGCGGGGCTCGGCGGGACGATGTGGGCGCTCTATCGCGAGACGCTCACCGCCGCGATCGGCGGCGATGTCATGGTGCTCGTCTTCATTGTGATCATCATCGGCGGGCTCGGCTCGGTCGGCGGCTGCTTCCTCGGTGCGATCCTTGTGGCGCTCATGGCCAACTACACCGGCTTTCTCGCGCCGAAGATCGCGGTTGCGTCGAACATCCTGCTCATGGTCGCGATCCTCATGTGGCGGCCACAGGGTCTCTATCCGGTGGCGAGGCGGTAGCGCGATGATCCAGTCCGCACTTTCGGGCGATATGCCGCGGAGCCGCATTCTGAGCCTCCTGCTGCTCGCGATTTTTCTCGTGCTCGCCTTTGCGCCCTTCCTCTTCAGCGGTTCGCAGCCGATCAATACGGCCGCCAAGATCTGCATCTTCATCGTCCTCGTCGCGAGCTACGATCTGCTGCTCGGCTATACGGGCATCGTCTCCTTCGCGCACACCATGTTCTTCGGCATTGGTGGTTACGGTGTGGGCTTGGCACTCTACGGTTGGGGGCCGACCTGGACATCGGCAGGGCTCGGGCTCGCGATCGCGCTCGTCGTCGGCGCCGTGCTCGCCTTCGTGATCGGGCTGCTGTCGCTACGCGTGCGCGCGATCTTCTATGCGATGATTACGCTCGCGGTCGCCTCTGCCTTCGCGATTCTGGCGAGCCAGCTTTCGGAGTACACCGGTGGCGAGGACGGGCGCTCGTTCCGCGTCCCGCAACTGCTGCGTCCCGGCACGGTGCTGTTCGATCTGCCGGCTCTCGGCCTGCGTATCGACGGGCGCATTCTCAGCTACTACCTCGTGTTCTTCTCGGCGCTGCTGCTGCTGCTCGCAGCGCTCAGGATCGTGAACTCGCCGTTCGGCCGCGTGCTCCAGGCCATCCGCGAGAATGACTTTCGTGCCGAGGCACTCGGCTACAATGTCGTGTACTACCGCACGGTCGCGAACTGCCTCGCGGCGGGCATGGCGGTGCTCGCGGGCGCGATGAGCGCCATCTGGGTGCGCTACACCGGGCCTGACACCACGCTTTCGTTCGCGATCATGCTCGACATCCTGCTCATGGTCGTGATCGGCGGCATGGGCACGCTCTACGGTGCCGTGATCGGGGCGACGCTTTTCATCCTCGCGCAGAACTATCTGCAGAAACTGATGGCGGTTGCGAGCGAGGCGACCTCCGCGCTGCCGCTCGTCCCGCACTTGCTGCACCCAGACCGCTGGCTGCTGTGGCTCGGCGTCCTGTTCATCCTCAGCGTGTACTTCTTCCCGAGCGGAATCGTCGGCAAGCTCAGGGAGATGGAGCGGGGTCGATAATTTTCTGAATTTCGTTTAATTTTATTCGTGTGAACCGCAGCCTCACATGTGCGTTGCGGGATTCATGCGGCATTCATCGCGACTCGCCATGAATGCGCGCCTCAACAGCTCTAGGGAGTGTCCCATGAGGACCCTTGTCGTTGCTCTTGCTCTCGTTGCCAGTGCCTCTGTCGCCCATGCGCAGGGTCCGGGATCGTGCCAGGCCCAGGCCGATGCCAAGAAGCTGGCCGGTGCGGCGCAGAAGTCGTTCATGACCAAGTGCGAGAAGGATGCGTCGGCGAGCTGTGACAGGGCCGCTGCCGACAAGAAGCTTGCCGGCGCCGCCAAGACGAGCTTCGCGAAGAAGTGCGTCTCCGACGCCGTGGGCAAGAAGTAACACCGCCTGTTAAGCGTGAGTGGCCGACCGATCGGGTCGGCCACTCATGTTTTGATCCCGCGCCGTGCTTCCGTCTCAGCCATCTGTCGGAATGACGGCTTCGACATCGATCTCCATCAGCATCTCGGGCTTCGCGAGCCCCGCCACGATCAATCCCGTCTGGCAGGGATACACGCCTTTGAGCCAGCGCCCGACGACCTGATAGACGGGCTCGCGATGCGCGCGATCCGTCAGGTAGACTGTCGTTTTCACGATGTGATCGAGCGCCGAGCCCGCTTCCTCGAGCAGGATCTTCACGCAGCGCATGGCGTTCTCAGCCTGCGCCGCGGCATCGCCGACGCCGACGAAGTTGCCCTCGAGATCGAGGCCCGTCTGGCCACGTAGCCAGATGCGATTGCCCACGCGCACCGCCATCGCCAGGTCGTTGTCCAGCGACTGGCCAGGATAGATGTCCTTGGTGTTGTACTTTCGAAAGCGCTGATGGCTCATGCCGGCGATCCTCCCGTTGTTCTCAAAGAGGAACGAATACCACGAGCAGGCAGGAGCCTGGACGCTCGGCTGTCTGGGCGACCACGGACCTGAAATTTTCCAACGTGAGATTGACCGCCGCCGCACAACAAACGGCCGCTAGCGCCCCAATCAGGCTTTCGCTATCCTCGCGGCAATAATCAAAACCTAATGGAGGAAACGAAGATGGCATCACGTACGCGCCGCGAGATTCTCGTCGGCGGCGGCGCACTGGCGGCTGCTGCCGCCGTCGGCGCCGGTTCCGCATCTGCCCAGGCCTACCCGACGCGTCCGATCACGATCATCTGCCCATGGGGAGCCGGCGGCGGCACCGACGCCACGGCACGCATCGTCGCTTCGGTTATGGAGCGAGAGCTCAAGCAGCCGGTGAATGTCGTCAATCGCACGGGCGGCTCGGGCGTCGTCGGCCACGCCGCGATCGCGGCCGCGCCGCCGGATGGCTACACGCTCGGCATTGTGACTGTCGAAATTTCCATGATGCATTGGCAGGGCCTGACCGAGCTGAAGCCGGACAGCTACACGCCGCTCGCTCTCATGAACGAGGATCCCCCGGGCATCCAGGTCAATGCCGCGAGCCCCTACAAGACCGTCAAGGAGCTCGCCGACGCCATCAAGAAGGCCCCCCACGGCTCGCTCAAAGCTTCGGGCACCGGCCAGGGCGGCATCTGGCACTTGGCTCTGGTCGGCTGGCTGACCGCCATGGGATTGAAGCCGGATCATGTGAGGTGGGTGCCGCTCAATGGCGCTGCGCCAGCCATGCAGGATCTTGCGGCCGGTGGTCTCGACCTCGTCACATGCTCGGTACCTGAAGCGCGCGCGATCATCGAAGCCGGCAAGGCGCGCAGCCTCGCGGTCATGGCCGCCGAGCGCAATCCCGCCTTCAAGGATGTGCCGACGCTCAAGGAGGCCATGGGCATCGACTACACGACCGGTGCATGGCGCGGCTTCACGGCGCCGAAGGGCCTTCCGCCGGCCATCGCCAACACGCTGACCGCTGCCCTCAAGAAGGTCAACGAGTCGAAGGAGTACCACGAGTTCATGAACAACCGCGGCTTCGGCATTCGCTGGGCCGATGCGACCGGCTTTGCGAAGTTCATGGACGAGGGCAACAAGGCCATGGGCGTCGCGATGAAAGCTGCAGGCCTCGCGAAAGGCTGACCCTTCGGACCGGCCCGCGTGGCAGTGCGCGGGCCGCCTCCTCTCGATCCAAGCGCTTTTCGAGACAATATCCCTGATGCAGCTTTCTGATCGCGTGACAGGGCTGTTCCTGGTCGCCCTGGGCGGCGTTGCAGCCTATGGCGGCTCGCGACTGCCGCCCGTACCCGGCCAGCAGATCGGCCCCGAAGTCTTTCCGATGATTGTCGGTATCAGCCTCGCTATCTGCGGTGGCTTGATTGCTGCGGGTGTCGGCCGCCGCTACGAAAATGAGGCGGAAGCCGAGCTGACAGAGGCTACTGGTCAGACGGAGGATGCACCTGACGCCGCCGAACCATCGCCGAGCCGATGGCGCGAGTTGTGGGTTCTCCTGCCTCCGGTGCTGCTGATCTTCTATGTCTACGTCGTCGATTGGCTAGGCTTTCTGCCGACGGCTGCCGCCATCGTCCTCGTCACATCGCTGGCGCTCGGCGCGCGCTGGCGCCTCGCAATTCCGGTGGCCATCGTCGCGCCCCTCGTCATCAACCTGCTCTTTCTCCAGCTCTTGCGTGTGCCGTTGCCCTCGGGCCTGCTCCCGCTGCCATGGATCGGCCTGCCATGAGCGAGATCGCACAAGGTTTTGGACTGGTTTTTCAGTCGGACGTCCTGCTCGCCATCCTGTTCGCGTCGATCTACGGCCTGATTGTCGGGGCTGTGCCGGGTCTTACGGCGACGATGGCGACGGCACTGCTCGTGCCGATTACGTTCTATTTGCCGCCCATCGCAGCAATCGGTGCGATCATCTCGTCGTCCGCCATGGCGATTTTCTCCGGCGACATCCCGGGAGCCCTGCTGCGCATTCCGGGAACGCCGGCGTCGGCTGCCTACACGGATGAAGCTTATGCCATGACCCGCAAGGGGCGGCCGGAGTTGGCGCTCGGCATCGGCCTCTGGTTCAGCGCCCTCGGCGGGATCTTCGGCACGCTCGCACTGATGGCGTTGGCACCTCCGCTCGCAAGCATGGCGCTTCGCTTCTCGACATTCGAATACTTCTGGCTGGCGTTTCTGGGGCTGATGTGCGCGACGCTGGTCTCCCGCTCGTCGCCGGTGAAGGCCATCGCGAGCATGTTGCTTGGCCTGCTCGTATCGTGCATCGGAATCGAGAACCCTGCCGGCACGCCGCGCTTTACATTCGGCAATACCAATCTGCTCGGCGGCATCGAGGTGATCCCGGCGCTCGTCGGCGTGTTCGCGGTTTCCGAGGTCATGCGCGCGATGCTGACAGCGGAGCCGCCCAAACCCGAGCGGCGGCGGCTCGGCAGCATTCTCGCCGGACAATGGGCGCTGACCAAGCAGTATCCAAAGCAACAGTTCCGAGGAAACATCATAGGCGTTCTGATCGGCGTCCTGCCCGGTGCGGGCGCCGACATCGCTGCCTGGGTCGCATACTCGGTATCGAAGAGGTTCTCCAAGGAACCGCAAAAGTTCGGGACGGGACATCCGGAGGGTTTGATCGAGTCCGGATCAGGCAACAACTCGGCTTTGGCCGCAGGTTGGGTGCCGGCGCTTCTGTTCGGCATTCCAGGCGATACGATTACCGCGATCGCGATCGGCGTACTCTACATGAAGGGCCTCAATCCGGGCCCGACGCTGTTCACCGAGCAAGCGTCGAGCATGTACGCGCTGTACATCATCTTCATTCTCGCCAACATCCTCATGATCCCGCTCGGCATTGCGATGATACGCGCGTCGAGCCACGTGCTGAGGGCGCCCCGCGCATCCGTCATGCCGGTCATCGTGTTGCTCTGCGCCGTCGGCGCCTTTGCCACCGGCAACAATCTCTTTGCAGTGCTGACCGTCGCCGCGTTCGGCGTCATCGGCTACGTCATGGAGCGCAATGGCTATCCCGTCGCGGCGATGGTTCTCGGTATCATCATGGGCACCATGGTCGAGCAGAATCTGGTGACGTCGATCATGAAGTCCGATGGCAGCATCATTCCCTTCTTCAATCGCCCGGTCGCGGCTGTACTCGCTGCGATGACGATCGCGGCACTGCTCTGGCCGGTTGCGGCATGGGGCTTGAAGCGCGTGCGTGCACAGGCGGCCTAGAGGCTCAGGCCGTGCTTTCCCAATCGAGCGCGCCGGGGACGAACAGCTCCTCGGGCGTGAGCTTTCGCGGAGCAATGCCCTGCTCGAAGGAGTAGCGGCAGAGCGCTTCGATGGCCGCGCGGTTTGCTTGTACGCCGTAGCGCCAGAAGTCACCGCCGAGAATGCCACTGACGCGCGCCATCTCCGCCGGTGCCCAGGGCAGGCTCGTGAACGGCGCCTGTGTCTCTTGCGTGCGCGCCATGGCATAGCGGCGCGCCGCATCGAAGGCATCGCAGATGTGACGGCAGAGGTCCGGTTCGCGCTCCGCAATTTCTCGGTGCACACCGATCAGATGCATGATCGGGAAAATGCCGGTGCGGCGCGCGTAGTCGGCCTCGATGGCGGGATAGTCGACGAACAGGCGCCGGATGTTGGGAGCGCCCTTCAG
The DNA here is from genome assembly GCF_900117415.1 of Hyphomicrobium sp. CS1BSMeth3. GTDB lineage: Bacteria > Pseudomonadota > Alphaproteobacteria > Rhizobiales > Hyphomicrobiaceae. Next base: position 236,223 of record NZ_FPEI01000005.1, on the reverse strand, counting down.
GAAGGCCTTAGGCGGCTTGTAGGCGATCAGGGCATCCAGCGCGCCCTCGGACAGCGCATCGGAAAGATTGTCCGCGCCGGTCAGGGGCTCGAGCTCGACTCCGCGCGGGCGCACGCGAATGATGGGCTGGGAGTCCTCGCTGTCCGCCGGCCCATAGCGCCAGCGCACTTCGGCAGCCCGCAGGCCGAAATCGTCCTCGAGCACGCCGCGCGCGACCAGGGCCGCCGTCATCGAGAATTCGCGCACGCCGACGAGGCGGCCTGCGAGATCGCGGGGCCCTCGGATGCCGCGATCCGTGCGGATATAGACGGCCGAATGCCTGAAGGCGCGCGAGGGGAACACCGGCAGGCCGACATAAGGGCAGCCGGTGGTCGCCGTCAGGTAGAGGTAGTTGCTGAAGGAGAGCTCCGTGACGTCGAAGGCCTGCTCGTCGAAGGCGCGCGCGAAGATCTCCTCGAGCGGCGCCGTCACGTAGGCCGGCGCCACGCCGGCGATCGGGACGAGCCCGGCCATGAGTGGAAGCGTGCGGTCGTACGGAGCGACGGCGATGCTGAGCGGGCGGCTCATGCTGCCGGCTCCTTGCAGGAAAACATCAAGCAGGCGTTCCCTCGAGAAGTACGTTCGGCGATCGAGTGGGGATCACGCGGTCGAGCTTCAGCCCGGCCTCCGCGAATAGCGCGCGAAATTCGGCTTCCGTCCGAATGCGCCCGCCCTTGTTGGCGAGCAACATGAGGATGTCGAACGTTGTCGCTGGGCCAGGCTCGCCCACCGGCGGCATGACCATCTCGACGACTAGCACTTTGCGGCCTGATCGCATGTGAGCCGCGCAGTTTCTCAGAACTCGGGCTGCCTCGGCATCGCTGCAAATCATCAGGACGCGCTTGATGATGTAGAGATCAGCATCTCCAGGCACCGCCTCCAGCATGTCCCCGCCGACGACATCACAGCGGACGCGCACTCCGCTCGCGTCCAGAGGCGCCGATCCCGCCACGACGGAAGGCTTGTCGAAAAGGATGCCTCGCAGCGAAGGATAACGCGCGAGGACGGCCGCCAGAGTCGAGCCCTGGCCACCGCCGATATCGGCAACGACTTGGAACTTGGAGAAGTCGTAAGCATCCACGATCGCGGCGTTCTGCTGGTCCGATTGTTTGCTCATCCAACGGTTGAACGATGCCGCGAGCTCGGGATGCGCCTCGAGAAAGTCGTATGTCGGCATGCCATGAGCCAGGACGAAGCCCGGCGTGCCCGTTTTGACGGACTCATAGAGATGACCCCATGCGGACCACGGCGCGGCGGCGCCAATGTAGAGCGCCCAATCCCGAACTGACTTGGGTCCATCGGTTTGCAGCGTTTCGCCGAGCGGCGTGAGCTGGTACGTCCCGCCTTCTCCCGCGCTGAACACACCGATGCCCGCCAGCATGCGCATGAGCCGATCGAGCGCATCTGGTTGAGCGTCGAGCGCCGCCGATAGCTCAGCGATCCCGCGCGGGCCAGCTTTCAGCTCGTCGGCAATGCCGAGCCTTGCAGCCACGTGAAGCGCTTGCGTCGTCAAACATGCGTTGAGCAGCGATAACATCTGCGAGGCAGGTTCGCTCGTCGTTGCCTTGGTTTGCACCGAGCAGTCCTCCCAACGAGGTATCCAGCAAGTCCCAAACTATACTCGAAGTCCTCAAGCTCCGAGCGTCGCGCGGCTGGTTCGGCGCCGGATGGCTCTGCGCTCAAGACCAAGGGAAGGGTTCCCTCCGCACATCGGGGCTTCGATCCTCATTGTCCAAACGCCCCGGCCGCCCTGACGTCGGGGCCACAACCGCCATTGCTCAGGAGTTCGGGCTACATCTGCTGCGGCCACAAAAGAGCAGTAACCGCGATTGATGCGGATGCGAATTGAGCCCCCAAGCCTGCCTGACAGGGGCGTACAACATCGTAGAATATCGCGGAAATATTGCGGCGTGGCGCGCCGTACAGGATGAAACTGCGAACACCTATGTAATTGAAGTGGAACTATAATTTCCCCGGCTTATACGCGAGCAGCTCAGAATTGGCCGCTTGTGCGCATTCGTTGCCGCGACACAGCAGGCATCGATTGCAGTTAGCATCTTTCCGCCCGATCCAATCTCAATCATGTGTCCAAGGCGGAAGGCAATGGCGGACCGGCCGCTCCGCTAAATCTAAGCGCGCCCTTGTCCCCCCAAAAGCTCTCGCGGCCTGATTCACCAGAACGCGATCAAGGCGAGGAGCATCAGCGCGGAGATCGCCGAAAACGATAGGCCCCAGCCCACAGTCGACATGCCGCCACTGAGATCGAGCGTCCAGCCCATCATGAGTGGACCGACGAAGCCGCCCGCGTAGCTGAGCGTCGAGTGCACTGCGAGCGTCGCACCGCGACGGGACGGCTCGGCGGTGCCGGCCGCGCCCGCCGTCAATGATGAGGAATCGAGCCACATGACCAGCCCTTAGATGAGCATGAGCCCGACGGCAACCGGGTAGGAGGCGGTACCGAGAAAGCCGATCGTGCCTCCGAGAATGACGGACGCGAATATGGCGGTGTGTGCGAGGCGCCGTCGGCCCATTCGGATTGCGGCTTCATTGCCAAGCAGGCTTGCGAACGTCCCGATCAAGCCGAGCGTGACGGCGACGGCCGGTGAAAGCACGGCTTCCTTGTTGCCGTTGCTTGCTGCCACGTAGGCGAGGAAAGCCACGCCCCATTGCCGGCCATGCAGCAACGTGAATGGCATGGCCAGCCAGGCGCCGCCCAAGAGCAAAGCCCCTGCACGGATCGAATGCGTCAATGTCGAGAGACGCGCTGAGACACAGGATGATAGCGGCTCAAGAAACTCGTCTCCAGAACGCGCGTCAGGCCAGCGTCTCGCTGGTTCCAATAGCTGAAATCACCGGCCATCGCCTGATAGGCGCATCATCCACAGCAGGCCACGGGCCCCAAAGAAGGCTTGACGGCGGGACTACCGCAGCAGGCATCCGCAGCGGGCGCGCGCGAGCACACGCCTGTCTCGGGCAGTACCAGATCGACGCGCGCCGCGGCTTCCTTGTCGCCGGCGATGTCGGCCACGATCGAACGCACTTGCTCATAGCCAGTGAGCATGAGGAATGTCGGCGCGCGGCCATAGGATTTCATGCCGGCGATGTAGAAGCCGCGCTCGGGATGCGCGAGCTCCCGGGCGCCGTGCGGACGCACGGTGCCGCAGCTGTGCTCGTTCGGGTCAATCAGCGGCGCCAGCGCCGTCGGGCAATCGAGTGCGGGATCGAGCGACAGACGCAGCTCGGAGAGGAAGCCGAGGTCCGGCCGGAAACCCGTCGCGACGATCAGCTCGTCGACGATGACGTGGCGGCCACAGCAGGCAGATCCGGCTCCGATACGCAACCGCCCATCCCGCTCCGTGACGTGGGTTACGTCGAAGGATGTCTCGACCTTCAGCCGTCCTTCGACAACGAGACGCGCAAAGGCCGCGCCCAGTTCTCCGCGTGCCGACAGCTTGTCGCTGGCACCGCCACCGAATGCCTTCTGCGGGCTGTCGCCGCGCAGCAACCAGATGACCGTGGTCTCCGGCGCGTCGTCTTTCAGTCGCACAAGGTCGATGAGCGTGCCAATGGCCGAATGTCCGGCACCGAGAACGGCGACGGTCTTGCCGGCATAGCGGGCGCGCTCGACTCCGAGCACATCGGGCATGGCATAGGCGATCCGTTTCGCGGCGGCAGCCTCGCCGACGGCAGGCAGGCCGTTGCTGCCCGCAGGATTGGGGGAGAACCAAGTGCCCGAGGCATCGATGATGGCATCGGCGGTAAGCAGTTCCGGCCCTTTGCCATTCTTGTATCGAATCTCGAAGAGCGCTGCCTCACGGCCCCTCGACTTCACTTTGTCGAATCCTTTGCGGCTGATCGCGGTGACACGGGAGAACGTCTTAATGCGATCCTTGAGTGCCGTGCGCGTGGCTAGGGGCGTGACGTAGTGAGCCAAGAGATCGCCACCGGTCGGGTAGGCCGTCGGATCGGGTGCGTTCCAGCCGGTCGGAGTCAGCAGGCGCTCGGCCGCTTTGTCGATGTTGTACTCCCATGGCGAGAACATGCGCACATGAGGCCACTGCCGGATTGCGTGGCCAGCTTCGCTGCCAGCCTCCAGCACGATCGGATCGAGGCCGCGCTCCAGGGCGTGCGCGGCAGCCGCCAAGCCTACAGGTCCCGCCCCGACAATCGCCAGCTTCTTGCTCATGGCGCTTTTCCTCCTAGTTGAATAGTCGAAGCGTGCTCCCTAACCCGCCGCCTTCGCTGACGACGCGCAGGTCGTTTCGATGCAGCACTCGTCGACGAGAAATGCGACGAGGCCGTTCATCACATCGTAGTTGGCGCGACAGATGAGCGTGGTCGCTTGACGCTCCTGAGTTACAAGACCGACGATCATCAAGGATTTGAGATGGTGCGACAGAGTCGAGGCGGCGACATCAAGACGCGCCTGCAATCTGCCAACGCTCAGCCCATTGTCGCCCGCGCGCACCAAGGCTCGATAGATCTTGAGGCGTGTTGGATTGCCGAGGGCTTCAAGGCGGGCAGCTGCGTCGTCGATCTTCATCGCAAATCCATCGTTGACGTCAAAGGCTGTTATTTCTAGAATAATAGAAATAGACAGCAGGCGTCAAGCAGTTCGTCGGCGCCGAAACATTTGGATGGGGGCAATGTCCACTTTCGAACGCTATCTCACCCTTTGGGTGACCTTGTGCATTGTCGCGGGCATCGCGCTCGGCTGGCTGGCGCCGGGCGTCTTTCAGGGCATCGCCTCGGCGGAAGTAGCGAGCGTCAACCTGCCTGTAGCCGTTCTGATCTGGCTGATGATCATCCCGATGCTTGTGAAAATCGACTTCGGTGCTCTCAATAAGGTCACCGAGCATTGGCGCGGAATCGGCGTGACGCTCTTCATCAACTGGGCGGTGAAGCCGTTCTCCATGGCCCTGCTCGGCTGGATCTTCATTGGTTGGCTGTTCCGGCCGCTCCTGCCCGCCGATCAGGTCACGAGCTACATCGCGGGTCTGATCCTGCTTGCCGCGGCACCCTGCACGGCCATGGTGTTCGTGTGGAGCAACCTCTCCGACGGCGAGCCGCACTTCACGCTCAGCCAGGTCGCGCTCAACGACGTCATCATGATCTTTGCGTTTGCACCCATTGTAGCGTTGCTGTTGGGCCTCTCCGCCATCGTAGTGCCGTGGCAGACGCTGTTGCTGTCGGTCGTGCTCTACATCGTCGTTCCGGTGATCCTGGCGCAGGTCATAAGACGAGCTGTGTTGGCGGGCAGCGGTGATGCGGGCCTGCAAAGGCTTCTCGCTACTGTGCAGCCGTTGTCCCTGCTCGCCCTCCTGGCAACATTGGTCTTGCTGTTCGCGTTTCAGGGGCCGCAGATCCTGGCGCAGCCGCTGGTCATAGCCCTCTTGGCTGTGCCGATCCTGATCCAGGTCTACTTCAATGCTGGACTCGCCTATCTTCTCAATCGCTGGAGCGGCGAAGCCCATTGCGTCGCGGCGCCCTCTGCGCTGATCGGTGCCAGCAATTTCTTCGAGCTGGCGGTGGCAGCTGCCATCGGATTGTTCGGCTTGAACTCCGGCGCCGCGCTGGCCACGGTTGTCGGCGTCCTGATCGAGGTGCCGGTAATGCTGAGCGTCGTCAGGATCGCAAACGCGTCCAAGGGCTGGTACGAAGCCGGCGCAGCCGTCCGGCGCAATGCAGCACCTGAGCTCCGCTCCTAGCGCGACTATGCGTGCTGGCCAGCGCCTAGCGGCGCGTCGTTTCGCGTCGGCAGTAGGAGCGTGATCAACCAACACAGTGCGAGCATGACTGCCGATCCGATCAAGCAGGCAGTCATGCCGCCGACCTGATAGAGCGCTCCCGAAAGCATGATGCCGAAGAGCCGTCCCATGGCATTGGCGGCATAGTAGAAGCCGACGTCCTCGGCTGCTTTCTCCGATCCCGCGTAGGCGAGGATCAGATAGGAGTGCAGCGACGAGTTGACCGCGAAGGGCAAGCCAAAGAGAGCAAGACCGGCGGCAACGATGAGGTCGGGCCGCCAAAGGGTTTCGAGCTGGAGGAGCAGCGCCAGCGCTAGCGGCACGGCGACCAGGAGCGCAGACCAGAGGCGCGCCGCGGGAACTTCACGACTGAGGCCATCGGCACTGCGTGTCACGAGAGACGGTGCGAACGCTTGCACGCCGCCGTAGCAGATCGTCCATGCGGCAAGAAATCCGCCGACCTCGATGAAGCGCCAGCCGTTCGCATAGAGAAACACCGGCAAACCGACGACGAACCACACATCGCGAGCACCGAACAGAAATACGCGCGCAGCGGCCAGAAGGTTGATGCCGCGTGACTTCGCGAAGAGCTCACGCATGGACTTCGATGATTTTGCCTTGCCAAGCTGGCGCGGCAGAAGTGCGAGGCCCGCGATGAAGATCACCGCCAGAAGACCCGCCATCAGCCACAACGCAACTTTGAAGCCCGCGGCCTGAAGCAACAAACCTCCCGCGAAGAAGCCGATGCCCTTCATGGCGTTCTTGGAGCCGGTGAACCAGGCCACCCATTTGAAGAGTTGGCCCGAGCCCTCAGCGGACGTCGCCTTGATCGCCGACTTCGAAGCGGTCTTCGTGAAGTCTTTGGCGAGGCCGGCGATGCCCTGTGCCGCGACGACCCAGGCGACCGACACCGCGGCTGTCCAGCTAGGATCGAGCGCGGAGAGCATGAGCAGGCCGCCGATCTGCAGCGCCTGACCTACTGCCAACATGCGCGGAATGCCAAAGCGTGTGGCGAGCCAGCCGCCGGCGAGGTTGGCGACGATGCCAGCGAACTCATAAAGCAGGAACAGGAACGCCAGCGTGAAGGGCGAATAGCCGAGCTGGAAGAAATGCAGCAACACCAGCATCCGCAGGGCGCCATCAACAAGTGTAAAGCCCCAATAGGATGCCGTGACGATGAGATAGTTGCGGACGGCCTCTGTCATCTCAGTCTCCCGCCGCAATCACGATGTTGGCGAGATCGACCATACGGCACACATAGCCAACCTCGTTGTCGTACCAGCTGTAGACCTTGAGCAGCGTACCATCCGTCACCATGGTGCTTGGGGCGTCGACGATCGAGCTGCGCGTATCATTGGCGTAGTCCGCGGAGACCAGTGGCCGCGTCTCGTACCCGAGAATGCCGGCAAGTGGACCGCGCGCCGCCGCCCGAAAGAGCTCGTTCACCTCAGCCTCGGTGGTCGTCCGCTTGAGCTCGAAGACGCAATCCGTCAGGCTTGCATTGAGGATGGGCGCGCGCACGGCGTGCCCGTTGAGTTTGCCCTTCAGCTCCGGATAGATCAGCGCGATCGCGGTGGCGCTGCCGGTCGTCGTCGGCTGCAGCGAAAGCATGGCCGAGCGGGCGCGCCGCAGATCCTTGTGTGGCGCATCGACGACGACGTTGGTGTTGGTCGGTGCGTGGATCGTCGTGATCTGGCCATGGCGGATGCCGATCGCCTCTTGCACCACCTTGACGACCGGCGCCAGGCAGTTGGTCGTGCACGATGCGGCCGTGAGAAGGCGATGTCGCTCGGGATCGTATAGGCTGTCATTGACCCCGACGACGACGTTGAGGGCGCGCTCATCCTTCACCGGCGCCGCGACGATGACACGCTTCACGCCGCGATCGAAGTAGGCCTGGAGCTGCTCGGGCTTGAGGAACTTCCCCGTGCATTCCAGCACGATCTCGCAGCCAAGATCACCCCAAGGCACCTCACCGGGAGCGGCAGCAGCCGTGAAACCTATGCGCCGACCGGCGACGCTGATAGCGCTCTCGCCGTCACTTCCGATGGTCTCGTTCCATCGGCCGTGGAGGCTGTCGAATTCTAGGAGATGCGCGCTCGCCGCGGCGCCGCCTTTGATCTCGTTGATGTGGGCGATCTCGAGCCGGTTGCCGGCGCGGGGATCGTGCTTGGGCCGGGGAAGTCCGCCCATGGCGGCGCGCAAAGCGAGGCGTCCCATACGGCCCATACCATTGATGCCAACTCGCATGATATTCTCCTTAACGGGCATACGTAGTGGGCTTACCGAGTTCATCGAGACGCGCCTTCAGCGCCATGCGATCGAGCGTCTCAAAAGGCAAATTAGTGAAGCCCTCGAGGCGTCGCCGGATCATCCCGTACAGTTCGTTCAAGAGCGTCGTTCGCTCCACCTCCGAACCGCGAAACCGCGCCGGATCGGGGAACGGCCACACCGCGGTGATCGGCCGCGAACCAAGGTCAGGGCACACCTCGCCATCTTGCGGGTCGCACAGCGTCAACACGAAATCCATGCGCGGAGAGTCGGGGCCAGTGAATTCGTTCCATGACTTGGAGCGGAGATCCGAAGTATCGTGGCCCATCACTTTGAGGCGCTCGAGCACCTCGGGCATCGGCGCATCCGCGGGCATCGATCCCGCCGAATAGGCATTGAATTTCCCCCGGCCAATCTTCTCGAGAATGGCTTCTGCCATGATCGAGCGAGCCGAGTTTCGCGTGCAGATGAACAGGACATTGAACGCAGCTGTCATAACGCTCACCTCATCAGCATCTTCCGGAATTAGCCGTGCAAGATCTCCACAGAGCTCTGGTCGTCCGTCGCAGCACGTCTCTGTCAGGAAATTGAAGAGGGCGCGCAGCCCCGCGAACCGAACCGCGTAGATGATGTACCGGCCCTGGCGTGTGGATTGGACGAGCCGCGCCTGCTCAAGTGCTGCGAGGTGATAGGAGAGCGACGATGGCGATACGCCGAGCTCGGCCGCCAGCTCGCCGGCAGGCATTCCCGATGCGCCGCGGGAAGCCAGAACACGCATGAGATGCAGTCGCGTCTCCTGTGCGAGCGCGGAGAAGCCAGCGGCGATATCCTTCATTTCCATGATTATTGAATAGTAGAATTGATTGACAACTTTATGACGGATGCCGAGCCGTAGGTCAACAGGTACACAGCCCGCAATCGAGCCGGTTACCTCGTGCCGATCTCGATGCCGCTGCCCATGGAGGAACTGAGTGTCACGCCACGCCGACGACCGCGAGAGATCCGAGACAAGCGCTCCTTCCCTGCGGCCGGAACTGGTCGCGCGGATCTGTTGGTATCACTTTCACGACGGACAAACTCAACAGCAGGTCGCCGAACGTGTCGGTCTTAGTCGAGCAACGATCAATAAAGTCATCAATGATGCCCGACGCCAAGGGATTGTGCGGATATCGATCGACTCGCCCGCCGCCCCGTGCGCGGAGCTCGAAGAACGACTACGAGATAAGTTCAGCCTGAGGGACGTCGTCGTGGTTCCCTCTCCTGCCGACGAGGACAATGTCAGGCATATCGTCGGCATCGCTGCCGGCGAGTACATCTCCAAAATTCTCCGACAGGATGAGATCCTTGCCCTGGGCTGGGGCGGCACCGTGTTTGCTGCGGCCCAATCTCTCGCACCGCGCAGAAATAGCGGAATAAGCGTAGTTTCCTTATCCGGCGGCCTTCCCCGCAGTGCCGTCATCAATCCGTATGACAACGCGGCTTCGTTTGCCAAGATTCTTGACGCTCAATGTTACTACATGACGGCGCCCATGTACGCGGATGACGAGGCTACAAAGAAAGCCCTCATGCGCAGTTCCGCTATTCGAACCGTCGTCGAGAAAGCTGCCAGTGCCGACATCGCGCTCCTAACTACGATCGATCTCACTCCCAAGACTTGGATTATCAAGCACGGCGCCATCACGCGAGAGATGCTCAAGTCTCTCATCGCTGCCGGTGCCGTCGGAGGTGTTTGTGATCAATACGTGGATGCCGATGGTCGCGTGATTGACCACGAACTCAACCGTCGCACGGTGGCAGTTCCGCTTGGCACCATCCGAAAAATCCCCCACCTCGTGCTCTGCGCCGGCGGGTTCTTCAAGGTCCCGATCATCCGCGCGGCCCTCTCCGCTCAGCTCGCACATACCCTGATCACGGACGAGCAGGCCGCGGGGGGCCTTCTTGCGTCATAGTTGTGTAGTCGATCGGTCGTTGACATTAGACTAATCAAATATACAAATGTATAAGGGAGAAAACACTCATAAGAGGTGACGATCATGTCAGGCGGATCGTTGGCTGGAATTCGAGTACTCGATCTCAGCCGGGTTCTTGCAGGACCTTCCTGCACGCAACTGCTCGGAGATCTCGGCGCTGAAATCATCAAAGTTGAGAGACCGGGCGTCGGCGACGAGACGCGCACGTGGGGCCCTCCGTACGTCAAGGATGGCGACGGCCGCGACACGACCGAAAGCGGCTACTACCTCTGCTGCAATCGCAATAAGCGCTCGATCGCCGTCGACTTCTCCAAACCTGAAGGCGCCGCCACCATCAAGCAGCTTGTCCAACGCTGCGATGTGCTGATCGAAAACTTCAAGCTCGGCGGTTTGCAAAAGCTCGGCCTCGGATATGAAGACTTGCACCGAGAGCAGCCTCGTCTCGTCTACTGCTCAATCACCGGTTATGGGCAAACAGGACCTTATGCGGCGCGACCAGGTTACGACATGGTGGCGCAAGGCATCGGCGGTCTGATCAGTATGACCGGAGAGCCAGATAGGCCGCCGGTCAAAGTCCCAATCGCCGTCAACGATGTGATGACCGGCCTCTATGCCGCCATCGGCATCCTCTCAGCGCTTCGCCATCGTGACGCAACCGGTATCGGTCAACATATCGATCTCGGCCTGCTCGATGTGCAGGTAGGTTGGCTCTATAATCAGGGTCTGAACTATTTGACCGGCGGCGGAATCCCGCAGCGCCTCGGCACGGCCCACCCCAATACGGTCCCCTACCAAGTCTTCGAGACCAAGGACGGATGGGCCATCGTCGCCGCCAACAACGATGGCCAATTCAAACGTCTCTGTGACGCCGCCGGGCGGCCGGAGCTTAGCTCGGATGCACGCTTCGCCACTAACTCCGATCGCGTGCGCAACCGCGACAAGCTTGTCGAGCTCGTGACCGAATTCTTGCGCACGAACACCACCGCGTACTGGATGGAAGTGCTTGAGCGGGCCAACGTGCCATGCTCACCGGTCAATAACGTGGCCGAGGTCTTCGCCGATCCGCAGGTACTCGCACGCGGCATGAAAATCTCAATGCCGCACGGGCTCAGCGGCAGCGGCACCGTCGATCTCATCGGTTGCCCGCTCAAGATGTCAGAAACACCCGTCGAATATCGCCGCGCACCCCCAACCCTCGGCGAGCATACAGAGGATGTTCTGCGAGAGGTTCTCGAGCTGCCAAATTCAAAGATCGAGGCCTTGAGGGCCAGCGGAATAATCTGACGGAGAGATGTAGTGAAAGCGACGGTCACATTTGTAGGATCAGGCGACGCATTCGGTTCTGGCGGGCGGTTTCAGACCTGCATTCTTGTCGACATCCCCGGCCTCAGGTTTGCGATCGACTTCGGTGCTTCGAGCCTCATCGCTCTCAACAAGCTCGGCATTCGCCACACCAGCATCGATCTCATCTTGCTCACCCATATCCACGCCGACCACAGTGCCGGCATTCCCCAATTGCTTGCCGACTCGATGCTCGGTGCGCGGCGCGAGAAGCCGCTCACCATTGCCGGCCCACGCGACACCGAGGCACGGTTGGCCGAGACACGGGACGCCCTCATGCCGGGTATGCATGTGATGAAGCCGAAATTTCCGCTGACCTATATCGAGATGGAAACGTACAAGACGCATCAGGTGTGCGGCTTATTCGTTACGCCCTATCCAGCGGACCACACCAAAGAGACGAACCCGACAGGCTTGCGCATCGATTGCGGCGGCAAAATCATCTCCTACACGGGCGACGGCGATTGGACCGACGACACGCCGAAACTCGCAGATGGCGCCGACCTGATGATTTGCGAGTGCTACTTCTATGAGAAGCCGATTCGCTTTCACCTAAATTATCCGACCATTCGTGATCGGCGCCACGAGCTGAAGGCGAAGCAGCTTGTTCTCACGCATCTCGGGCCCGAGATGCTCGCGAACCGGCATCGCGTGCCGGAGCGGTGTGCGGACGACGGCATGGTGATTGAGATCTGACCGGACGTGCGTTCCTCCAACAGCCCTGACAAGGGCGCGCCTCACGGAAGAGTGGGCGGCGATGGCGGCCTCACGCATATTTCGAGATTGGATGCTTCGTCACTTCAGGTGCCTGATCTGGCGATTCCGTCTATGGCATCGTCGATGCCGATGTGCGCATCAGACGCCCGAGCAGCGGCGACTAGTTGCGGATGAGGTTTTCAGGCGATTCTGGGCATAGTCCCGGCAATTGTCTCTGCGAATGACAAGTGGTCCGATGCGCTCTCGGTTGTCGGTTATTCTGATCCTGGGATCCACCCAAACACTGGCGTGGGGATCGAGCTACTATTTGCCAGCAATACTGGCAGATCCAATATCGCGTGACCTCGGCATCTCCAGCATATGGTTCTTCGCAGCATTCTCGGCGTCGCTGCTGATCTCAGCGCTCATCGGACCTCGCGTCGGCCGCACCATAGATGCGTATGGGGGGCGGGAGGTTCTTGCCCTCTCGAACGTCGTCATCGCGGCTGGCCTAGTCACGCTCGCGCTCGCGCATATGCCTGCGGTGCTGTGGCTCGCTTGGTTGCTTCTCGGCATCGGCATGGGCCTCGGCCTCTACGATGCTGCATTCGCGATGCTTGGGCGCATCTACGGCATGGAAGCCCGCTCGGCCATCACCGGCATTTCGCTGCTGGCGGGGTTTGCGAGCACAATCGGCTGGCCGCTAACAGCGCTAGGCGTCGCCGAATTTGGCTGGCGCTGGACCTGCATCGCCTGGGCCGCAGCACACGTCCTGATCGCATTGCCGCTCAATCTATTCCTGTTGCCGAAGCCGCTTGATACCGTCGCGACGCGCACTGAGACTGCGCAGGTCACTCACATCCCCTTCGACCGCAACATGGTCCTCCTGGCATTCGCCTTTGCGGTCGGCTGGATGGTGGTCGCGGCTATGGCGGCTCACTTGCCACGCCTCCTCGAGGCGGCGGGTGCCACTACTGTGCAAGCCGTGGCGACCGGTGCGCTGATCGGTCCAGCACAAGTCGCGGCGCGCATCGCCGAGGCTAGCATCCTGCGCAACCAGCACCCGATCGTGTCAGCCCGTCTCTCAATGATCGCGCATCCAATCGGAGTCGCTCTGCTTGCCCTGTTCGGTGCCGGTGGCGCTGCCGGCGTCTTCGCCGCCTTTCACGGCGCCGGTTCCGGCATCATGACCATCGCCCGCGGGACTGTTCCACTCGCGATATTCGGGCCTGACAACTACGGCTATAGATTGGGTCTGCTCGGCGCGCCGGCGCGGATGGCCCAGGCGATTGCGCCGCTTCTGTTCGGCGTACTAATAGATCGCTATGGTGCCGGCGTATTGACGGTCTCCGTCGTGCTCTCGCTTTGCGGATTCGTCGCCTTGCTGTCGTTGCGGTTGCCGGCACGGGAGGCGATCTGAGGAGTGATAGACCTGTGCCACAAGGGTTGCGGCCAACGCATCTCAATGAATCGCCCTCGTAGTTGGCGCATGTCATGACGACAGAATCCCTCACATTGGCCGCCATCCTGCTCCTCGTGGCAACGGCTTATGCTGCCGTCGGACAGGCCGGCGCCACGGGCTATCTGGCGGTCATGGGGCTTGCGGGGCTCCAACCGAGCGTCATGAAACCAACGGCACTTGCACTCAATATTCTGGTCGCCGCCATCGGCACGATCCAATTCTGGCGCGCGGGCATGCTTTCGTGGCGCACGTTCTATCCCTTCGCCGTGCTCGGCTTTCCGTTCTCGCTGATCGGCGGATCGATCAATCTCCAGGCCTCGGTCTACTACCCCGTGGTCGGTGCCATCCTGCTCATTGCCGGCGCACAGATCTTGCGGTCAGCCTCCCGTGCCGAAGGAAACCAGGCTCGGCCTCCAGAGAAGCCGCCGTTTCTTCCGTCGTTGGCGACTGGCGCGGCCATCGGCTTTGTCTCAGGGACGACAGGAACGGGCGGCGGCATTTTCCTGGCGCCTGCTATCCTGGCTATGAACTGGGTCGATGTCCGCCGGACAGCGGCGGTTACGGCCGCCTATAATCTTCTGAATTCCACTGCAGCTCTCGCCGGCGCTTACGCGACGCTCGGGCAACTCCCAAGCGCCCTGCCATTCTGGCTGGTCGCCGTGGGCATCGGCGGCGTGATCGGCGCGTCGGTCGGCGCCCGCTACCTGCCGGAGCGCGCGATGCGTTATGTTCTGGCTTGCGTGCTGCTGGGCTCGGGGCTCAAACTCATCCTGACGTAGGTAGACAGGAGGCCTCTGCGGACGATGGCTCCGCGTTTGTTCGAGACGTAGCATTCAAACCATAATCAAGCGGTACCATCCTTCGGCAATCGCATTTGGGAGGAGAGCTTTGGCGTTGCGAAAGGTCATCAGTCGCCGCCGATTGCTGGGCGCTGCGGGAAGCCTCGCCGCATCGTTCGGCGTGCTCCGCACTCGCGCACAATCTGCGGATGCGCCTCTCCGATTTGCGCTCACCCCCGTGCTCCTAACCTCCGACCTCGTGATGCTCGAGGAGTTGAAGGCCTACCTCGCTCACGCGATGGGGCGACCAGTACATCTTGTCAGCCGCCGCACCTACCAGGAGATCACCGCGCTGCTCGTCACTCGGCAGGTCGATGCCGCTTGGATCTGCGGTTATCCCTTCGTCGCGTACCGCGAGGAACTTGCCCTCGTTGCTGTTCCGGTTTGGCGCGGACAGCCGCTCTACCAGTCCTACCTGGTCGCCCGCGCCAGTCAGAAGGCGGAGAGCCTGTCGGACCTTGCGGGTACCGTTCACGCCTTCTCCGATCCGGACAGCAACTCGGGCTATCTCGTCACCTGCGCGGCCCTGGCCGAGATGGGCCAATCGCCAGCGCGCTTCTTTCGCCACTTCTTCTATACCTACGGCCATCGCAATGTCGTGCGCGCCGTCGCGACCGGCCTCGCCGCAGGCGGTAGCGTAGACGGCTATGTCTATGACGTTCTCCGCGAAGCGGAACCTGCCTTGTGTGCGGACACTCGCATCGTTCGGAAGTCGGAGCTGCTTGCCTTTCCGCCGATCGCCTGCCCCGCTGCAGATGCGCAGTCACCGGCAATCGTCCGGTTGCGCCAGGCCCTCATCAACATGCCCCGCGACCCGAGGGGGCGGGCTGTGCTCGCCATGCTGCGTCTCGACGGTTTCCGAGATGAGCGGCCAGAGCTCTTCGATGGCATCGCGAACAAGATGCAGCTGGTGCGAGGAGTTGCTCCATGACGTGGCATCGCTTGCCTCTTACGGCGCGCGTGTCATTGATCGTCACGCTCTTCATGGTCACCGTATCGGCGTTCGCATCCGAACGCGTGCTCTCTCGGCTCGCCGATACCCAAGAGCGCCACGTCCAGGCTCTCGCGGATGCGTACGTAGATGGCCTCGTTCTGGCGCTCGTCGACTCGATCATCCGCGAGGACGTCTGGCAGGCTTTCGACGTAATCGACCGCTCGCGGGAAAAATCCGGTGAGATCAGGCCGACGGAAACCATTGTCGCCGGGTCCGACGATTTTGTGATCGCGTCGTCGCATCCGCTCGAGATCCCTTCGCACGTACGCGTGCCAGCCCGCTATGTCGCACCGCTCCGCGAGAGCGGGCGGATCGCCATCGCTGAGGACGAGGGTCGGGCTTATCTCCGCCGCGAGGTACGCTACGAGAACCTTCGCATTGGCAGCATCTACGCGGCGCTCGACATCGCACCTCTCCTCGCCGAGCGGCGCAGCGTGCTCTGGACGCTCCTGCTGACGAACGCTCTGCTGACGCTGGCGCTGGCCGGCGCCGCATGGCTTGTTGTCGGTCGGATGATGCGGCCGGTTTCAATTCTTGCCGCCCATCTCGAGCGCAGCCATACGGGCGAAGTCACCTCCATACCCGACGAGACCGTCGCTCGGATGCCCCGCGACCACCAAAGAGCGTTCGCTGCCTACAATCGACTTGTCTCGGCTGTTGCCGACCGCGAGGCTTTAAGCGCCCGCCTTGCCGAAGAGGAGCGATTGGCCAGCCTTGGTCGCCTGGCATCAGGAATGGCTCATGAGATCAACAATCCCCTCGGCGGCTTGTTCAATGCGATCGATACACTCAAGCGCCACGGCGGGGATCGGAACACACGCAATGTATCTCTCGATCTCGTCGAGCGGGGTCTCAATGGGATCAGGGACGTCGTTCGCGCGGCACTCGTCAATTACAAAGCCGAGGGTGATCAGCGAAATCTCAATCGTCGGGATATCGACGATCTCAAACGTCTTGTCGCGCCGGAGGCGCGCCGGCTGGGTGTGCTCCTGCAGTGGCGAAACGAGCTGACCGATACCATTGGCGTCCCAGCCACATCGGTGCGGCAAGTGCTCCTCAACCTCACACTCAACGCTTGCCAGGCCGCTCCGCGAGGGAGCGATGTGGATGTCTCTGTCACACAAAATTCCGAATCCCTCGTGCTTCGGGTCGAGGATCGGGGCTCTGGAATGCCTGCAAATGTGGCTGCGCTATTGGCTGGTGAGGCCGATAGACCGGCCCCTATCAGCCAGGGTACGGGTCTTGGCCTTTGGATGACCAATCGCTTGGTGCGCGAGCTCGGCGGCAGCATAGCGATCGGCTATGGGCCTGATGGCGGAACGATCGTAACGGTCACGCTGCCGTGCCGGCGAGGGATGGAGCTCGCTCATGTCGCTTGAACATCGGACACTGGGCCTGATCGAAGACGATCCGATCATGGGCGAATCCCTCGCACGCAGCCTAACTCTCGAAGGCGCCAAGGTGCACTGGTGGGCGAGCGGCGGCGAGGCCTTGAGCAGCATACCTGCGACCGGTCTTGATGCAGTAATCTGCGATATCCGACTTCCGGATCGTTCAGGCGCGGAGATCTTCCGCGAGCTGGCGCGGGGAAGCAGCGCGCCGCCGTTCCTGTTCATCACCGGGTACGGCGACATAGATCAGGCCGTCGAGCTCATGCGAGAAGGCGCGCACGACTATCTGACAAAGCCTTTTGTCATGAGCGAGTTTCTGGCGCGGCTGGAGCAAGTGGTGGGACGTCAGGAAACGCCGGCGGATCCGGTCCTCGGTGTGTCGTCGGCCATGCGTGAGTTCGAGCAATTCCTGCAGCGCGTGGCGCGCGTCGGCTCCAATCTCCTGCTGACCGGTGAGACAGGCGTCGGCAAAGAAGTGTGCGCGCGCTATCTGCACGCACAAAGGCCTGAGTCCAAGGGGCCGTTCATGGCGGTCAATTGCGCCGCTATTCCTGCCGACCTCATAGAAAGCGAGCTGTTCGGCCATGAGAAAGGCGCCTTCACCGGTGCCCACGCCCGGCATCTCGGCTATGCCGAGCGGGCAGGCCGCGGCGTGCTCTTTCTCGACGAAATCGGCGAACTTGCGCCAAAGCTGCAAGCCAAGCTCCTGCGCGTCATCGAGAGCCGCACCTTCCACCGTCTCGGAGGGGAGCGTCCGGTGCCTTTCGAGGCGCGTCTCATCTGTGCGACTAATGCCAATCTTGAAGAGAGGGTCGCTGCCGGTGGCTTCCGCGATGACCTCTTTTATCGGATCAACGTCCTCTCCCGCGAGATCCCGCCGCTACGCAACCGACGCGATGATGTCGAGTGGTTGATCGATCGGTTCTTTGCAGAGTTCTCGCAGACGATTGAGAGCGACGTCGTAGGAGTCTCGGCGCTGGCCTATGAGGCTGCTCGCCAACATGACTGGCCGGGCAATGTGCGCGAGCTCAGAAATCGAGTTGAGCGTGCTGTAGCCCTGGCGGCCAGCCGCTGGATCATGCCGAGTGATTTGTTTCCCGAGCGCGGCATCAGGGCAACCGAGAGCCATCAGCCCATTGCACCGCTTGAGCACGCGCGGGACGATGCCGAGCGGCGCCATATCCAGCGCGCCCTCGCGATGACCGGAGGCGCCATCCTCCCCGCGGCGAAGGCACTCGGCATTTCACGCACGACGTTGTGGGAAAAGATGAAGCGGCTCGGCCTCGGCGGCACCGACACTTGATGTTCGCTCTATCGGACACCACTCGCCCGATGTTCGGCTTCCCGAACGTCCCTCTGTGTCCTACCTCAGCGCTTCCAAAGACTTAGCACCTCCCTCCTCCTGGCACGCGCGTTGCGATGCGCGATCTGCGGCACAGACCGCAGCAAGCCGAGGAGGAAAGCATGAAGGGGTGTGACAAGCTCGTCGACGCAGGTCGACGGCAGTTTCTGCGCGGCGGCGCAATGGCGACAGTCGGTGTGGCAGCTTCGACGGTCCTGCCAACAAACGAAGCGCAGGCCAAACCGGCGCCCGCGCGTGTGGAGTACCCATCCAACCGTCTCGCCAATCTCTCTCAGCTCAAATCGAACGAACCGCTCGACATTTCCTATCCCGATAGAAATTCTCCCGGCGTTCTGATCAAGCTCGGCACACGAGTGCCAGGAGGCGTCGGACCCGCTGGTGATATCGTCGCGTTCTCGACGCTCTGCCCGCACAAGGGATACCCGCTGAGCTATGTGGCGGCGGACAAAACGCTCACCTGCCCCGGTCACTATTCCGTCTTCGACTGCGAGAAGAGCGGCCTCCAGGTCATGGGGCAGGCCACGCAGAATCTGCCGCAATTCACACTACGGGTCGCGAGCAACGGCGACATCTTCGCCGAGGGCGTAGACGAGCTGATCTACGGCCGCCTGTCGAACGTGCTCTGAGAGGGGAGGAGAAACCATGGCTTTCAAGCGTCAGATCGATCGGCTGCCCATCATCCCGTCCGATGCCAAGAAGCAGAATGTCACTTGCCATTTCTGCATCGTCGGCTGCGGCTACCATGCCTACACGTGGCCAGTGAACAAGCAGGGCGGTACCGACCCGAGCCAGAACATCTTCAAGACCGACCTCTCCAAGCAGCAGGGCGGCGACACTGACGCCTGGTACGCGCCCTCGATGTACAACATCGTACAGCAAGACGGCCGCGATGTGCACATCGTCATCAAGCCGGACAAGGGCTGCGAGGTGAACTCAGGACTCGGGTCCATCCGTGGCGCGCGCATGGCCGAAATGAGCTATTCCAAAGCGCGGGCGACCCAGCAGCAGCGGCTCACTCATCCGATGGTGTTTCGCTACGGGCAGATGCAGCCGACCTCGTGGGACGATGCGCTGGATCTCGTTGCCCGCGTGACCGTTGCCATGCTCAAGGAGCCGGGCGGCGAAGACAACCTGTTTGTCTCTGCCTTCGATCACGGCGGCGCCGGAGGCGGCTATGAGAACACCTGGGGCACCGGCAAACTCTACTTCGAGGCGATGAAGGTCAAGAACATCCGCATTCACAATCGCCCTGCCTACAATTCAGAGGTCCACGCGACGCGCGACATGGGTGTAGGCGAGCTCAACAACTGCTACGAGGACGCCGAGCTCTGCGACACCATCGTGGCGGTCGGCACCAATGCCTACGAAACGCAGACCAACTACTTCCTCAATCACTGGATTCCGAATTTGCGCGGAAGCAGCCTGCAGAAGAAGCAGCAGGAGCTCGCGGGCGAGCCGCACGCCCAGGCGCGGATCATCATCGTCGACCCACGCCGCACGAGCACGGTCGCTGCGTGCGAGGTCGAGGCCGGCAAGGACAATGTCCTGCATCTCGCCATCGAGTCCGGCACCGACATGGTGTTGTTCAACGCGCTCCTGACGCACATCGTTGAGAAAGGCTGGCAGGACAAGGCGTTCATTTCAGCTTCGACCAAGGACTTCGACAAGGCCGTTGCCGCCAACAAGACTTCTCTTGCTGACGCCGCGCGGATCACCGGCCTCAAGGCCGAGGACATCGCCAAGGCAGCCGCATGGATTGCGGAGCCCAAAGAAGGCCGCCGCCGGCGAGCCATGTTCGCCTACGAGAAGGGCCTCATCTGGGGCAATGACAATTACCGCACCAACGCTGCGCTCGTGAATGTCGCGCTCGCCACGGGCAACATTGGCCGTCCCGGTGGTGGCTGTGTGCGCATGGGCGGGCATCAAGAAGGCTACTCGCGCCCATCGGATGCCCATGTGGGCCGGCCGGCCGCCTACGTCGACCAGCTCCTGATCGAGGGCAAGGGCGGCGTCCACCACATCTGGGGCTGCGATCACTACAAGACCACGCTCAATGCTCACAAGTTCAAGCAGGCCTACAAGAAGCGCACCGACATCGTGAAAGACGCCATGAATGCCGTGCCGGCAGGTGATCGGCCGGCACTGGTGGCGGCCATCGTCGATGCCATCAAGAAGGGCGGCTTGTTCGCCGTGGACGTGGACATCGTGCCGACCAAGATCGGCGAGGCGTGCCACGTCTGGCTGCCGGCGGCGACGTCGGGCGAGATGAACCTCACCTCCATGAACGGCGAGCGCCGCATGCGCTTGACCGAGCGCTACATGGATCCGCCGGGCGAGTCGATGCCCGACGCGCTGATCGCGGCGCGGATCGCCAATCACATGGAACGCATCCTCCGTGAGTTGGGTGACGCGAAATACGCTGACCAATTCAAGGGCTTCGATTGGAAGACCGAGGAAGATGCCTTTATGGACGGCTACCACAAGCATGAGAAGGGCGGCCAGTTCGTCACCTACGAGCGCCTCCGCGCTATGGGCACGAACGGCTTCCAGGAACCGGCGAGCGATTTCAAGGACGGCAAGATCGTCGGCACCAAGCGTCTCTACACCGACGGCAAGTTCGGCACCAAGGACGGTAAGGCCACTTTCATGGAAGCCCAATGGCGCGGCTTACAGGCGCCCGGCAAGGAGGAGCAGAAGAAGAAATTCAAGTACCTGATCAACAATGGCCGCACCAATCACGTGTGGCAGAATGCGTATCTCGATCAGGACAACGAGTTCATCATGGACCGCTGGCCCTATCCCTTCATCGAGATCAATCCCGACGACATGAAGGAGCTCAACGTCTCCGCTGGCGACCTCGTCGAGGTCTACAACGACGATGGCTCGACACAAGCAATGGTCTATCCGACGCCGACAGCGAAGAAAGGGCACACCTTCATGTTGTTCGCGTTCCCCTCTGGCGTGCAGGGGAACGTCGTCAACGCGGGCACCAACGAGCTGATCCTGCCCAACTACAAACAGACGTGGGCGAACATCCGCAAGCTCGCGTCGGCGCCTGCGAGCGTGAAGCACCTGAGCTTCAAGTCGCAGGAATATAAGATGGGGTAACCCCACGCCTAGGAGGCGCAGTCGCGCGCTTAGCGCGCAGTCGACATGCCCTCCCACATTGGCGCACCATGGATGGCGTTCCGCGTGGGATCGGCATCACCTCTCTTGATCGTGTGGTCGCCACCGACGTCGCCAGATCAAGTAGGGAAAATTCTACGCCGAGCGCTTCTGTTACTGTCATGGGACAGTGCTGCTGGTCGATCTGTCTTGAAAATAAAGCAAAATCCGCGGGGTTCGAATCCCGCACGGTGGAGATCCAATAAATATTTGAAATATCTGGAAAATATGTGGCGCCCCAGCGTAGATGAAACTGATAACTACGTTTCCGCTGGAGCGCTATGAGCGCGTATCCCTCAAAACGCCAACGCCGCCTCGAATGCGATTCGGCACGCGATTCCACTACGACAGGTGCTGCAAACAAGCTGCGGACACCCAGCTGCGATCACTATCCGGCGCAACATGACAACTTTGCCACGTCTTTCTCGAACGACAGCGCCGCGAGCTTCAGGCCCTCGACAGTCGTGAGATACGGAAAGATGGTATCCGCGAGGTCATCGACGGTGAGCCCCTGGCGGATTGCAAGCGCCGCGGTCTGGATACTGTCGGCGCCTTCCGGCGCGAGGATATGCGCGCCGAGCAGACGGCCGCTGCCGGCGTCCGCCACGAGCTTGATCAGACCGCGGGTGTCGCGAGCGGCAAGCGCTCGCGGCACCTGGTCCAGGCCGATCGTCGAAACGCGAACCACATGCCCGGCCGTGCGCGCGGCAGCCTCGGTGAGCCCGACGCTCGCCACCTGTGGATCGGTGAACACAATGGCAGGCATCGCGCGGTTGTCGTAGTGCAGGCTGTCGCCGTTAAGGGCGTTCTTCGCGGCGAGCTTGGCGCCATAGGCAGCCATGTAGACGAACTGGTCGCGGCCGGTGACGTCGCCGGCGGCATAGACGTCAGCCTTGGTCGTGCGCATGCGGTCGTCGACCACGATGCCGCCTTTCGCCGAGACGGTGATCCCGTGCTCGGCCAGCCCAAGGCCCTCGATGTTGGGCGTGCGCCCCGTGGTGATCAGCACATGATCGGCGTCGATCGAAATATCCTGGCCGTCGCGCGTGACCGTCAGCGACACACCGCCATCGGTTTTGCGGATCGCGCGGTAAGCGATGCCGGAGACAACGGTGATGCCTTCGTCCCCGAAATATCCCGCGAGCGCCGCGCCGATCTCGGGCTCGGCCTCGGGGAGCAGACGGGACCGGCAGACGAGGGTCACCCTGACGCCGGCACGAGCGAACATCTGGGCGAGTTCCGCGCCGATGTAGCCGCCGCCGATCACGAGCAGCGAGCGCGGCAGTTCCTCGAGGTCGAGCGCCGTCGTGCTAGTGAGATACGGCACGGTCTCGATGCCAGGAATGGCGGGCACTGCCGGCCGCGCGCCGGTCGCGATGATGATCTTGCCAGCGGCGATACGCGCGCCGTCTACTTCGACACCGCCGTCGAGGAGGCGAGCTGGCCCGTCGCGATAGGCGATGCCGTTGTGCGCGGGGAGCAGATTGACGTACTTGGCCTGGCGCAGTTCGGAAACGAGGGCGTCCTTCTGACGAACGGTTCCCCGCCAGTCTGTCAGTTCGGCTTCAGCAGTAATGCCGGCAAAACGTGCCGCCACGCGAGCGTTGTGAAGTGTCTCGGCCGCGCGGATCAGGGTCTTTGACGGCACGCAGCCGATATTGACGCAAGTGCCGCCGATAGTGCCGCTGCCGATGAGCGCCACCTGCGCGCCCTGATCGGCGGCCGTGATCGAGGCCGAGAATCCGGCCGAGCCGGCGCCGATCACGACGAGATCGTAAGCGCCTCCATTGCGACCGTTTGTGTGGAAGGAGCGGTTCGCGACTGCCGAGCTCTTCGATTCCGGATCAACAGACGGTCGTGGTGTCACACCGAGCCCGGCGAGGCTCGGCCCGAACAGAGCGCGACCGGCCTCCAGCCCCTCCTCGATCGACAGCCGAAAACCCGGCTCGTCGGCGGAACGCTCGCGGCGCCAGGCAGAGAGATGGTCATCCGAGCAGAAAAAGGCGGTCGCCGCGCACAGCGAGCTCGCGGCGCATGCGTCTTCATAGCGAACGCTTTGCCACATGACGGCCGTCCGCGGCTCAACATCGGCCAGCGCCCGCCCTCGATCCCGTGTGGTGATCCGGATCGGCGCGCCGCAATGGCGGCAGCGCGAGGCGATCGAGATGTCGCGATCGGTCATGGCGCCGATGCCAAGCGCGTCGACGGCGCACATGGCGTTGAGCGAGCGCCCGTCCAGCGTGACCTGATGGCCCCTGTCCTGGTCGGTGAACGGATAGGCGCCGACGATCCGTTCGCCGTCGAGAATGACCAGGTCGCGCCGGCGGAGTTCTTCGAGCAACGGCGGAACGGCCGCCTCACCGAGTCCTGCACGGTTCGCAAGCGCGGCTATGGCCGGGGCCCGCCCGTGTTCGACGTAGAACTGAAGCAGTGCAACGCGCGCGAGATCTGTAGCGGGATCGTAGCCGCTCCAGCGATTGAGCACATGGCCGGACCCGACCATGGCCAGCAGGGCGTCCCTCACTGCGCGCGATGTGACTGCTGACCAGTCCGGGAAAGTTACGCCCGGCCGCACGTGATAGCTCGGCAGTGTCTGGAGCGTAGGGATGACAGCTTCGTTTCGGGACGAAGAGGAGGCACAGCAATCGCTCATGGCTTCACGCCTTCATTGTGAATCGTAGTATCGCAGCGAGCCGCCTTTGCGTGGCGACGATGGAATATCCAAGCGATGAGGCCGAAGCTCGCAATCATCAGCGGAAGCACTACCAGGCCCGTACTGGCTAGCGACGAGCCAAGGCCCGCAAAGGGCAGGCCGACAGCAAGGAACGGCGCGGTGCAGCAGATCGCGGCGAGGACGCGGCACCGGCCATACCTGCGCGGATTGCAGTGCGGTCACTCATATTAGCTGCCTTGCTGCCTCAGGTGGGCTGGATAGCCCGCGTTCATGCTGGCGGCTGCGATGGTGTCGGCGTTCGTCCTTGCGTCGTCGAAGGTCACGGTTGCGGTTTTCGCCTTGAAAGAGACGGTCACGTTCGCGACGCCCGGGACCGCCGCCATCGAGGTCTTCACGATGTACGGGCACGAGGCGCAGGTCATGTTGTCGACAGCAAACGTTACGGTGCGTTCGGCGGCCAAGGCGGTCGATGCCGTCATCATCGAGGCGATCAGGGCAAGGACGCTCAAGCTCTTCTTCATGAGGCAGGTCTCCTCTTGGTGTCAGGCGCGAAGCAGCAGCGGGGCGACATAGTCGAAGGCAAAGGCGGCTATCACGAGCACAGTCGCAATCCAGAGCGCGACCTGGACGAGCCGGCTGGGGATGGGGCGTGCGCAAGCTGCGCCATCGGTGCAGACGCGCTGCGGCTTCCAGTAGACAAGAAAGAAGCCATATCCGAGGAGGCCCGCCGTCCCGGCGACGAATAGCGGCTTGTACGGCGCGAGCGCCGTCAGGTTGCCGATCCAGGCGCCGCCAATGCCGAGGCTGAACAGGACGAGCGGAATGACGCAGCAGGACGAGGCGGCTATCGCACCAAAAATGCCGCCCACAGCGACCAGGCGCTGGCGTCCAGCCTCCGTCCGCTCCGACGATGCAAGAACAGTCGTAGCGGGCGCCGTATCTGCCGTTCCGGACTGCGATGCATCCATGTCCGACGTCTCCTTCCTTGCCGAAATCCTCATTGCGGCGTAGGATGCGGTCTGTAGTTACTACAGGGTCAAGAGGTTTTGCGATGCGCGATCACGCTGTGGTGAAGGGCCTGCAGCGGGCTGAACTCGCCCGGCGGACCGGTAGCAACCTGGAGACCGTGCGCTACTACGAGAAGGTCGGCCTTCTGCCCGAGCCGCCGCGCACGTCGACGGGCTATCGCAGCTACGACGCCACGCACGAGCGTCGCCTTCGCTTCGTGCTGCGAGCGCGTGAGCTCGGCTTTTCCCTTGATGAGATTCGCGAGTTACTGCGCCTCGTCGACGAACGCGATCAGCCTTGCGCCGAGGCACGCGCCGTCGCCGCTGCCCACCTCGATGACGTGCGGGCGAAGATCGCCGATCTCAAACGGATGGAGCGGGTGCTGAAGGACGTGGTCGCGCAATGCGCCGACGGCACGCTGCCAGAATGTCCGCTAATAGAAACCCTGTTCGCCGGTCACGCGTAGGCCAGTCCGGATCACGTTAGCGAATTGCCTACGCTAGGGGCCAGCTACGCCAGCGTCGTCTACCGCGAAGCACACGATGGCAACGGTTCTACCCGGATCTGCTATCGCGCCTATTGGCGGGACGGCAATGACAATCCGGCGCTGCGGAA
This sequence comes from Hyphomicrobium sp. CS1BSMeth3, assembly GCF_900117415.1. GTDB lineage: Bacteria > Pseudomonadota > Alphaproteobacteria > Rhizobiales > Hyphomicrobiaceae. The sequence goes on along the minus strand of NZ_FPEI01000005.1, from coordinate 210,648 downwards.
TTTCATTTGCCTTTTGGAGGAGCGCCACCCGCCGATTCTGAACGAGAACGGCCCGTGTGGCGCATCTTCGCGAACCCCCGATCGGTCGCCATGAAGCGCGCGATCATCGGTGCGACGAGTTTGGCGGGCTCGAGGGCTTGCCCATTTTCGCGTCCAAATTCCAGATTTATCGCGACCTTCTCAACGATTGGATCCAAATGCGCGGAGCGATCAACAAGCAGTAGCTGTCCGATTGCGCCGCTCGCAATGGGGCGCGGGACCGCTGCAAGCTCCCAATAGACCGACCGTGTGCATTGGCGCTTGATCCTGTAGCGACTACAGGGCTATCTCGCGAACGATTCTTAACTAAAGGTTCGCTGTGCGCCCGTCCAATTGTCTTCGCCGCTCCCCTACAATCAGCGAAAGGAAGGTTCGTCGGTACGCTTTGATAGCCGTCCTGGCGATGTTCCTCTCGCAAATAATTTCAGGGCCGGCCCTCGCTCAGGACGGAGGCGTCCAGACAGTGTGGCGCCTACTTGATTATATCACAGTCGATTATGCCGGCGCGGTCTCCGGCGGGCGCGTTAGCAGTGAGGCCGAATATGCGGAGATGGTGGAGTTCGCGGGCCAGGTAGAAACCAGGCTCGGATCCTTGCCCGAAAGGAGTGGCAAGGCCGACCTGTTGCGCCAGACGAGGGCGTTGCGCACGGCTATCTCAGCCAAGGCACCCCCAGTTGAAGTCGCCGCGCAATCACGAGCGCTCGCGTCCGCTCTGCTTGCTGCCTACCCCGTGCCGCTAGCCCCGACGGCACCGCCGGACCTCGCGCGCGGGGCTGCACTCTACGCTCAGAATTGTGCATCCTGTCACGGCGCAGCGGGCGATGGACATGGCCCCGGTTCGGTGGGGCTTGATCCACCGCCGATCGCATTCAGCGACAAGGTTCGCGCCGATCAGCGCAGTGTGTTCGGCCTCTATCAGGTCATCACCCAAGGTCTCGACGGCACGGCCATGGCCGGCTTCGATTCACTTTCCGACGAAGATCGCTGGTCGCTCGCGTTCTACGTCGGCACCTTCGCCTACCCGACCTCCGAGACAGGACATGGTCAAAGGCTGTGGCGCGATGATGCGTCGCTCCGCCAGAGATATCCCAATCAGGCGGCGTTCGTCGGCGCGACGCCTGCGTCGCTTGCCGCCGAAATTGGTCCCGGCAAGGCTGACGCCGTGACTGCCTATCTGCGCCGGCATCCAGACTCGGTCACGGCGCGCGCGAGCGGCTCGCTCGCACTCACGCGCGAACGTCTCGACGCGAGCCTCAAAGCCTACGCGGCTGGGAATCGGCAGGCCGCCGCCGACCTCGCCTTGTCTGCCTATCTCGACGGCTTTGAGCCCGTGGAGCCGATGCTCGCCGCTCGCGATCAGGGACTGATGGCGAGGATCGAACAAGCGATGGGCGCGCTTCGGGCAGCGATTGGCAAGGCGCGCCCGCTCGCTGAAGTCGAAGCCGCCAATCAGGAGCTCGCAGGCCTCTTCGGCGAAGCCGAGGCCGCGCTCGCGCCGGAAAAGGCAAGCAGCACATCAAGCTTCCTTGGCGCGTTCGGTGTCTTGCTGCGTGAGGGGCTTGAGGCGTTGCTGATCGTGGTTGCGATGATCGCCTTCCTCCGAAAGACGGAGCGGACCGAAGTGCTCGGCTTCGTTCATGGCGGATGGGTGGCGGCGCTTGCCGCTGGCGTAGCCAGCTGGTTCATCGCCACTTATTTCATTGGTGTCAGCGGGGCTTCGCGGGAGCTTACCGAAGGTTTCGGCTCGCTGTTCGCTGCGATCATTCTGCTTACGGTCGGGATCTGGATGCACGGGAAAAGCAACGCGGAGGCATGGCAGCGCTATATCAAGGAGAAGATGACGCACGCTTTGTCCAGGCGCTCCGGGTGGTTCCTGTTCCTGCTGGCGTTTGTCGTCGTCTATCGGGAAGTCTTCGAAACCATCCTTTTCTATGCCGCGCTCTGGGCCCAGGGAAACGGCTTGGCGATGCTGGGCGGCGCGGCTGCGGCTGCGGGGCTGCTCGCCGTGCTGGCTTGGATCATGCTCCGCTACAGCACCCGCTTGCCGATCACCCAGTTCTTTTCGTGGAGCGCTATTCTCATCGCGATCCTCGCCGTCGTCCTCGCGGGAAAGGGCGTAGCGGGTCTCCAGGAGGCAGGAGTCCTGGGAGTCGTGCCGCTACCGGGCGTACCGCGCATCCAGATGCTCGGACTGTTCCCTACAACCGAGACAGTGCTCGCCCAACTACTCGCCCTGGCAATTCTGGTTGCGGGTTTCTGGCTCAACCGCAAACCTGCGGTGCGGGCAACCTGATGTGTGGCGCTTCGCAGTTTTGCGAAGAGACTCCGGCTGGGACGGTGAGTCCTGTCGAGACCCGAGCTGACAAATGGCGCCAGCGTCTGTGGCACGGGCACAGGCTGAGCGTCATCGGAGTTGCAGCACCCGCATCATTACCTCAGCGACAATTCAGCTTGAATCTGTAGGCGCTACAGGATGCATGGTTCTCGAATCAACGAAGGACCATCATGCCGTCTGACCTGACCTATACACCCGCCGCCGGGCATCACTGGCTCACCCCCCTCTACGACTTCGGAGTAGCCGCCCTCACACGCGAGCATCGATGGAGGAGCGCGCTCATCGCGCAGGTCCGGCCGAGAGCTGGTGACGTGATCGTCGATGTCGGCTGCGGCACCGGGTCGCTTCTCGTCCGTCTGGGAAAGGCTGCGCCATCAGCTCGGCTGATAGGGATTGATCCCGACACCGCAGTGTTGGCGCGTACCCGGAAAAGAGTCGCAGCCGCCGGCCTCGCGGCTGAGCTGCATATTGGCTTCGCGCGGCAAACGGCTGAGTTGCTAGGGAGCCCGCCGCCCACAAAGGTCGTATCGAGCCTCGTGTTTCACCAAGTCCCGATGGAAGAGAAGGTGGCAGCGCTCGCTGCGATGTACGCGGCGCTTGGGGCCAGCGGCGAGGTGCACGTTGCGGATTATGGTCTCCAGCGCACGCCGCTCATGCGGGTTCTCTTCAGAGCAATCATTCAGAACCTAGACGGTCGCGTGAATACTGAACCGAACGCCCATGGGATTCTACCGGAGCTGATGCACACAGCCGGATTCCGCAGCGTGGAGGAGACGCTCGTCATTCCAACGCTGAGCGGCTCAATCTCGCTTTACCGGGGGGTGCGCGCAGCGTGATGCGAGACGTTCCTCGAGTCATCGGCCTGGCGACAGCGGCTTTCGCCCTCGGATTGGACCAGGTCACCAAGCAGGTCGCCTTGGGCAGCCTTGCGCCCGGCGTTGGCGTGCCCATCGCCCCGTTTTTCACTGTGCGGCTCGGCTTCAATGAAGGCGTGTCGTTCGGGATGTTTGCGGACTGGTTTTCCGGCCGCCCGTTGGTGTTGGCGGCTATCACGATGGGAATCACCTTGCTGCTTGGCGTTTGGCTATGGCGGACTCGCAAGCGGCCGCAGGCGCTCGCACTCGGAGCCATACTCGGCGGCGCGCTGAGCAACGTCTTTGACCGACTTCGGATTGGCGCCGTGGTCGACTACCTGGATTTTCATGTGGGCGGCTACCATTGGCCCGCCTTCAATTTCGCTGACGCGGCGATCGTCTGTGGCGTCGCGATCCTCGTGCTCGCGGATGTTATGGGCCGTCCGGATGATCGGCAGAGTCAGCGAGAACTTCGATAATTCGGCATGTCGCGACCTTCCCGTTGTCGCACTCTTTGATCATCCGGGTGAGTTCGGTCCTAAGCCCGAGTAGCCGTCGGATCCGGCTCTCCACGGCTTCGAGCTGATTGGTAGCGATCCGGCTCACCTGCTCGCAGGGCGCCTCGGGCACCCCCTGCAGAGCGAGCATCGTCTTGATGGCCGCGATGTCGAATCCGAGGTCCCTGGCATGGCGGATGAACGTCAGCCGCCGAACGTCCTCTGCTCCGTAGAGGCGTCGTCCACTGTCAGTTCGGGGCGGCGGGGGTATCAGCCTGATCCGCTCATAATAGCGGATCGTCTCGATATTGACGCCCGTGCGTTTGGACAAGGCTCCGATAGTGATCATCGCGGGTTGATTCTGTAGTGGCTACAGCATGTAGGTATACCGAATCGCTGGAGGTGTGTGAACCCGAGAACGATTATGACCGAGCATGTCGTAAGCCTGATCTGGGACGCCTGGCGCACACGAAGGAAGGGCGTGGGCGCAATCGCGCAACACCAGCGCACCCGTCTCGCCGACATGGTCGCCCATGCCCGGGCCAGCTCGCCGTACTACCGTGAGCTGTACCGCGATCTGCCAGATCGGGTCGAAAGCGCCGAGCAGCTTCCTGTTACCAACAAGAATGCGTTGATGGCTCGCTTCGATGATTGGTGTGCCGATCGGGAGATAACCCAGGAACGGGCGCAAGCGTTCGCAGAAGATCCGAAGCTCATCGGCGAGCGCTTCCTCGACAAATATACACTGCTGACGACATCGGGCACGACGGGAACGCGCGGCGTCTTCGTGCTCGATGACCGGAGCATGACAGTCACGAGCGCGATGGCCTTTCGCATGCTGACGGCCTGGCTCGGTGCGGGGGATTTCATTCGAATCGTGGCCGGCGGCGGGCGCATGGCGATGGTCATGGCAACCGGCGGCCACTTCGCATCCGCGGTTGCTGCGGCACGCCTGAAGAAGAGCCGCGGACGGCGGCTCGAGGTGCTGTCGGTGCACATGCCTGTTTCAGAGCTTGTGGCCAGACTCAACCAGTTCCGGCCGGTGCTCCTCGCGCCTTACGCGAGCATGGCCGCGCTTCTCGCGAGCGAACAGGAAAGCGGCCGTCTGCACATCAGTCCGGTGTTACTGGCGCTCTCCGCCGAAGGGCTGCCGGAAGGCGAGTATGATCGAATCGCCCGGGCATTTAAGGCAAAGGTCGGCAACAGCTACGCTGCTACGGAGTGTCCGTTCTTCAGCTACAGCTGTGAGCACGGATGGTTGCACGTCAACAGCGACTGGGTGGTGTTCGAGCCGGTTGACGCTGACCACCGGCCAGTGCCGCCGGGTGAACCGGCCCACACGGTGCTGATCAGCAATCTCGCCAATCGAGTGCAGCCTATCTTACGCTACGACCTGGGCGACAGTGTCTTGCAGCAGGCTGAGCCTTGCCGGTGCGGCAACCCGCTGCCGGCGATCCGAGTCCAGGGGCGATCCGCCGAGGTCCTCACGTTCGATAACAGGAGCGGCAACAAGGTGAGCGTCGCACCCTTGGCTTTTTCCACGTTGGCCGATCGGACACCGGGGCTGCAGATGTTTCAGATCGTGCAGACCGCGCCGGAAAAGTTGCGCGTGCGTCTAAAGGTCCATGGTGCTGATCCGGATCGCGTGTGGGCGACTGTGCAGGACGGCATAAAGCGTCTGCTCGCCGAACATGGCCTCGAGCATGTGTCGTTGGAGCGCGCGCCCGAACCGCCGGAGCAGTCCAAAGGCGGCAAGTTCCGCCAAGTAGTTCCGCTCAAGGACGGGACCCACTCGTAGGGCGTCATTCGCCAGCGGCCACACGAATGCGGGCAACTTTGTTGGGACTTGATTCTGTAGTGGCTACAGGATGTAGAACTGCTCAGAGTCAACGAAGGGAAGCAGAGAAAGATGACTGCCGCGACCATCGCCGGGGCACCTGAAACCGCCCGCTACTACGTCACCGGCATGGATTGCGCCTCCTGCGCCGCCAAGATCGAAGGTGCTGCGGGAAGAATCCCTGGTGTCAAAGATGTCAGGGTCTCGATCGCATCCCAGATCATGACACTTCAGGTCGAGGATCCCGCTGCGCGACTGCCGGAGGTCGAGCGGGCGGTAACCGGCCTAGGCTACCAGCTCGCTCGCCTGGAACAGAAAGGCGACCCGACGGCAGCCGGCGTCGATGACGATGAGATTCCGAAGGGCCTCAGTCACATAACGCCCGCCTATCGGCGCGCGCTTTGGATCGTGGTGCTGCTGAATGTCGGCTATGGTCTGGTGGAGATTGTCGCGGGGTTCATCGCAGACTCGCAAGCCCTCAAGGCTGATGCGCTCGACTTCCTGGGCGACGGTTCGATCACATTCATGGGGCTCCTCGCGATTGGCTGGAGTCTCGCGTGGCGCGCGCGATCGGCCCTCATCCAGGGGATGTTTCTTGGTGCGCTGGGCTTCGGGGTGCTCGCCAGCACGGTCTACCGGATATTTGTGCTGAACCAGCCCGAAGCAGAGATGATGGGGATTTTCGGCGCAATTGCTCTCGTCGTGAACGTGGCGGCTGCCCTGGTTCTCATCCCGCACCGCACGGGGGACGCCAACGTGCGGGCTGTCTGGCTGTTTTCGCGCAACGACGCGATCGGCAATGCGGCCGTCGTCTTTGCGGCAGGGCTGGTGGCGTGGACAGGCACGCGCTGGCCCGACCTCGTGGTGGCCGTCGTGATCGCCGGTCTCTTCCTGCAGTCATCCTGGTCGATCATCAAGGATGCCCGCGCGGATCTGCGGCAAACACAACGGTCCGGCCAAGTTTGACGTCGTCTGGGCGCTGAAACTGCAAAGAGGGTCGGGCGGCCGACTGTATCGGGTCAGTGCGCCGATCGGCCGCCGCATTGAGGAATGCGAGCTGCCGATCCTGGGCCGATGGGGTGGCGGGTGGCGGCGCGAGGCCGAGGCCAGCGAGGTCCGGCGCGGGCGGCGGCGCGATCGTCGCGGCGCCGGAGCCTGTCGAGGCCGTGGGCCGGTTCTCGGTGCCGCTAAAGAGCCTGCTGACGCGGGCGGTCTCGATCTCCTGCAGGCGACGCTGCTCCTCTGCGCTTAGGCCGGGATTCGGCTGGTTCGGCAACGGCTGGCCACGATTTTGAGCGCCCAGGATGGGCCGCCCGAGGTCGCCCGGGAGCGGCGGACCAAGCTGGGGAACGCCGCTGTAATCGCGGGGCAATCCGGCCAGGCCATCGGCGGTCGACCGATTGTCGGTCGAGTAGAGCTCTTCGGTGGGTCTCCCGCCATCGCGGGTTTGGAGCGCATAGATCAGGGCGCCGCCGATGCCGACGCTCGCCACAAGGCCGATGCCGGCAAGCACCTTGCGCGAGAGACGCGTGACGCGCGGCGCCTCCGCACGCAGCCGCATCGGGGCGGCCGCGTCGCCGGTCGACCCGGTTAGCGGCGCCTCCTCTTCTTCTTTCCGGGGTTCAGGGTCGCTCACGACGCGGGCCTCCCATCAGTGCGGACGATGCGGACGCGCTTCTGGCGGTCGCCGGCGCCGAAGCGCAGCTCGGCGGCCGCGAACAGGCGGTCGACGATCATGTAGTTGGCGCGGACGCGGTAGTTCACGAGTTCGGAAGTGTTGCCCTCCGGACCGACGACGAACAGCGGCGCCGTACAGGATGAAAGAACACCTATATCATTGAAATTTCAATATAAATTTTCCTCAAGGTAGCATATTGGCCGAGCAGACGATATGGCAGGAGTGATCTGCTGATAGCCGCCCACGCCGTACGGCTGGTGCCGCCCTTGTGACCGCCAACACGGACGAATTCAGCCGCGTGCGTAGCTTGCGTGATCGGTTGCTTTGCTTGGCTAGGCGCGCCGGCTTTCGAAGGATGGCTTTGAGTTCGAGGCCACGATTTTGCATAGTGCGTCGCGAAACGGCGCGGGCAGCGTTTCTGAGGCCTGGCGTGCGCTTTTTGTGCAGCATACGGCTGCCTTCAATCGGAAAAGCCACGAGCCGCCAAGCATACGTCGGCTCCTGGAAACTGGTCGGGACGGCCATCGAGCAACGGAAATTTGCGCCGCCAATGCACAGATCCTGCACGTAGCGCTCGCCGCGTGGCTGAAGGATTGGTTTATAATCAGCCCAAATCCAGGGGGGCTGGATGGAGGGATGGCTTGCCATACTGGGTATCGGTTACCTGATCTGGCGCCTCTTCGGCCGCCGGAAGCAACCGCTCAGCTCACGATCACTACCCTCCGCTGAGCCTTTCGTGCGAGCCAATCCACCTCAGCCTTTGGTGCCTCAATCCAGGCGAAATCGCCCTCCGCAAATCTCCCCTAGGCCTCAGCGCGTTGAATGGGTACCCGCAGGTCGCCCAGCAGAAGTCCTTGGATTCAAAATACCCAATGGCCTCGTCTATGTCGGTACGCCCAGCCGTCGACAAGATGGTCGAAACACCGCCCACATCCTCGACCCGTCTCGTTCTATTAGCGCATCCCGGCCCGATGTGGAGGGGGCGACCATGTTTTATTGGCCGCACTTTGGGGAGATAAGTCCCTCAGCTCGCCTCGCTCAGCTGGAGTGGCAGTCAACCGGTCGACGTGACCCGAAATTCGGCATTGGTCACGTCTTTCTGTTCTTCTATGGCCTGGAATACCGGATTTTCGTCGACAAAGCCCTCGCCGAGCTGCCCGCCATCGAGACCGAGGTGACGGAACTTCTCAGGATCTACGGCGCCAACTACTCCTTCTCGGGCTACGCCGCCAATCTTCTTGCCGCAATTCGGATCATGTCACAGCGAGTGATGTCGACGCCGGATCTGATCCTCGACAGTGCAGCCAGCCCGCACATAGCCTTGGATTTTCGCGTGGCCTTGGCAAAGAGGCTCAACGAAGGCCCGCTGGATGGGCAATGGCTACTGGCTTGGTATCTAAGATATCCTGAAAAATCGCTCAGAACGCCGGCCACCCGATGCTTTGAGGAGTTCAAGACTCTATTTCTTGCGAGGTTTGCCGAGCAATACCCCAAGGGACTTCACATCAGGCAATCTTCGCGTCGCCTTGACCTCCAGTACCAATCGGCGAGCGGAGCCTTCACGAAAGATTTGTCGGAGTGGGCACGCGGGCTTTTTGATCCACTGTCGACCACTGCTCCTATGAAGGTTGCCGTCGAGCTTGCACTCGAATGCTGTGACGCATTGGGTGCCTACAGCAGGCACATCGGCCGCAACCCCGATGCGGCCGGAAGTATTGGCGCACGCGTGCTGCTCCCCAGCGAGCTGCGGCAATCTTTAGCTGCAGACCCAGGCTTACAGGACGTCAAGAAGTCTCTGGCGCGACTGCTCGTACACGACATCGCGCATGTGCCATTATTTGAGCTTCTTAAGCTCACGTCGCTGCCGGCGGAGCCAGACAAAAGGATTTCGCCAGCTATCGGCGCGCGCCTCTCCGATGCATTGGCAAGTCTTGACGTCGGGATGGAGCCGGACGTTCGCTTGGGTGGAAAGTTGCCCGCCCTGAATGCAGCCGTAACAATCTTCAATGCGCCAGGCGGCGCCAAAATCGATCCAGCACGCGCTGAGCTTCCAACGGCTCGTGTCGTCGTCGAGGTTGCGGTACTCGCAGCCTCCGCTGACGGGAACGACGAGCAGGCAGGGCTGCGCTCCGTATTGGCTGACATCGAGAGGCTGCCCAACCTGACACCAGCAGAGCAATTGCGATTATCTGCGTACGTGTACCACCTGAGCCGACAGGAACACGCCAAGGCATCGGGTTGGCATCGGCTGGCGAGCCGACCGCTGGGTGAACGCGAGCGTATTGCCCAAGTGGCCGTGGGCGCGCTGACGGCAGATGGACGCATTGAGGCGTCTGAGATCAAGTTCGCTGAGCGTCTTTACAGTGCTCTCGGTATTCCTTCGGAACGGCTCTACGAGGACCTGCACAAGCAAATTGGCGACGAACCGAGAATGGTCTCTCCGGCGGACTCGGATGGCGGGGGCGTCATCATACCCGCGCGTCCGAGAGGGGTATCCGAGACGCTGCCGGCGCGCAGCAATGGGCGCTCTCTACCGATCCCCACGGATGAAAAACATCGAAATACAGCTTCGCCTGAGCGACCTACGGCCATTGGCGCGCCATCGCTTTCGCCAGGTTCGCAACAGGTGATTGTCAACAAAAAGCGCCTGCGCCGGACCCGTCACGAGACGGCCCAGGTGCGCGATATCCTGAATGAGATCTACGCAGCTAACGACGTTGAGGCCGCAAGCGCCTCAACTGTGAGCGTGGAGGCGGAAATACCACGCCGGTTTCACGGCCTCGACCGCGGTCACGAGGAGCTGGTCGTCCTCTTTCTGGAGCGCGATGGCCAAGTCGATAGGATTGATTTTGAGAACCAAGCCCAACGGCTCGGGTTGTTCACCGACGGCGCGCTGGAGACGATCAACGACTGGTCGTTCGGCCACTTTGAAGAAGTGCTCGTTGAAGACGGCAACCCTATGATGATACCGCCACGCTTATTGAAGCAACTCAAAGAGATGACATTGCCATCATGACCGCACCCATCCGACCGCGTGACCGCGACACCATCATCCAGGCTCTAAGCGCAGGCGTCGTGCCTCGCGTGGGCTTGCAGCACATCCAGGTCGGGCGCGTCAGCGAGGTCAAGGCGGCCATCCAGGATATCGACCGCATCGCCGACAAAGGAGGAGCGTTCCGTGTCGTGATCGGTCCCTACGGAGCGGGCAAGACATTCTACCTGAACCTTATTCGATCACTTGCCTTGGAGAAGCGTCTGGTGACCATGCACGCCGATCTGGCTCCAGACCGGAGGCTTCACGCTTCTGGTGGTCAAGCGCGTAACCTATACCAGGAAGCCGTGCGCACGATGTCGACGCGAGCCAAGCCGGATGGTGGCGCTCTGCAAAGTGTCGTCGAACGATTGATTGGAGACGCCAACCAGGCTGCAGCCCACGCAAGCAAGTCCACAGATGCGTTTATCCAAGAACGTCTGGCGCCACTTCGAGACTACAATGGTGGTTTCGATTTTGTCACCGTGGTCAGTGCGTTCTGCCGAGGCCATGCCGAGGGTAACGATCAGCTCAAGTCCGATGCCGTACGCTGGCTGCGTGGCGAGTTTACGACCAAAACCGACGCCCAAAGGGCGTTGGGCGTCAGAACCTTCGTCGATGACGATACCGTCTACGATCACCTGAAGCTGCTCTCTGTGTTTGTCCAGGCTGCCGGCTATGCGGGCCTGCTGGTCATTCTCGATGAGATGGTCAACCTCTACAAAATGCAGCACAGCGTCTCGCGCCAACAGAATTACGAACAAGTCTTGCGGATCCTCAATGACGTCCTACAAGGCGACGTGAAAGGGCTTGGGTTCTATCTGGGCGGGACGCCCGAGTTCCTTATGGACACGCGTCGCGGCCTCTATAGCTACGCCGCGTTGCAATCCCGCCTCGCAGAAAATCCATTCAGTGGCGATGGCCGCGTCGACTTTTCCGGCCCTGTACTGCGGCTCGCCAATCTGACTCCAGAAGACCTGCATGTTCTGCTCGAAAACGTACGCCGTGTATTTGCGTCCGGCGACGACTCGAAGAACCTCATTCCCGATGAGGCTATTGAAGCCTTCATGGCCCACTGTAACAAGCACATAGGAGATGCGTACTTCCAGACGCCACGCAATTCGGTGCGTGCGTTCGTCCAAATGCTGTCGACTCTGGAGCAAAACCCATCCACCGCATGGTCCGACCTTATCGCCAGGACTTCGCTGGAAAAGGATACAGAATCAGCGGGAGACGGAGACGATGAGCTCACAACCTTCAAACTCTGAGCCATCTCCTTTCGATCGTCTCAACGAAAAGGTTCAGCACTGGATCTGGGACAAAGGGTGGAGCGAGCTCCGCGACATCCAGGCGAAGGCGATTGGAGGCATCCTGGATAGCGAGGATGACGTGATCCTTGCGGCGACGACGGCCGCAGGCAAGACAGAGGCTGCGTTCCTGCCGATACTGAGTACGACTGCTTCAGAGAAGATCGACAGTTTTGCCGTTCTTTACGTAAGTCCTCTCAAGGCTCTCATCAACGACCAGTTCCGCCGGCTGGAGGACCTGTGCGAGCGCCTGGAGCTTCCCGTCATCAAGTGGCATGGGGATGCCTCGGCCGCGGCGAAGGCCAAGGCGATGCAAAAGCCCAGAGGCGTCGTCCTCATCACGCCGGAATCGTTGGAGTCCTTGTTGGTGCGGCGGGGGCCAGACGTGAGACGCATGGTCCACGATCTTCGCTTCATCGTCATCGACGAACTGCACGCATTTCTATCCGGCGAACGCGGCGTTCACCTCGCGTCACTTCTAAAGCGTCTCGACGCGACCGCCGGCAGACGCATCCGGAAGGTTGGTTTGTCAGCGACGATAGGCGATTTCGCGCTCGCGCAGTATTTTCTCAATCCGCATGGGCCACAGACCGTCCGGTTGATCGAAAGCTCGCTCGGACAGCCCGAGCTCCGCCTCCAGGTGAGAGGCTATCGAGAGCCCGATCCGGAGCGGGAGGGCCGAAAGCCCGAGCAAGAACGGCTAGTTCCGGCACAGACCGCGATCGTTGGGCATGTTTATCAAGCGCTACGCGGTCGCAACAACCTCATTTTCGCATCGCGGCGGCAAGCCGTTGAAAGCGTCGCCGACGCGCTGGGTCGCCTTAGCGAAGACAAGCGCGTACCGAATGAGTTCTTCCCTCATCACGGGAGCCTCTCGAAGACTTTGAGAGAGGAATTGGAGGAGCGTCTCAAGTCCGGCGAACTGCCGACCACGGCCGTTGCCACGACGACACTCGAGCTCGGTATTGACATCGGGTCCGTCGCCTCTGTCGCGCAGGTTGGACCTCCGGCTTCGATCGCAGGCCTACGCCAGCGACTCGGGCGCAGTGGCCGCCGCGAAGGTGAACCGTCTGTCTTGCGCATCTACGTCCGAGAACCCGATCGACCTGCCGAGGACGATCCATTTGAACTTCTGCGGCTCGAACTCGTCCAAGCAGTCGCGGCAGTCAATCTTCTCGTCTCGAAGTGGGTTGAGCCAGGCGGCAGCCACGGACTGCACCTGTCAACGCTGTTGCATCAGACCTTGGCCTATATTTGTGAGCGAGGCGGGGCACGCGCCAGAGAGATGTTCGAGCTGATCTGCGGCCCCGGGCCATTCGCGCAGGTATCGGATCACGACTATGCCGCATTACTCAGGGCCATGAACGAGGCAAAACTCATCGAGCAATCCCCGGATGGGATCCTGATGCTCGGGCAGGTCGGAGAGGCGATTGCAAACAGGTTCGATTTCTATGCGGTCTTTATGACTGACGACGAGTACCGCATCGTCACCGACCAGCGGACGCTTGGTACTGTGCCCGTATTCAATCCACTGCGCGAGGGCGATTTCCTCACGTTCGCTGGGCGTCGCTGGATAGTTTTGAGCATCGACGACCGGGCAAAGGTGGTCATGGTCAGGGCGGCGCCGGCCGGGCGAGTACCCCAGTTCCCGGCCCAAGAGAGCGTACCACTGCATGACAAGCTCGTGCATGAGATGCGGGCGGTTTATGAAAGCGGCGAGAACTACCCGTTCCTTGACCTGGTTGGAAAGACGTTGCTACAGGAAGCGCGTGACGCGTATCGCCAGCTTGATCTTCACAGCCGACAGCTATTGAATGTCGGGGACGATATTTATCTTTTCGTTTGGCGGGGGACCAAGGCAACCGAGACCCTGCGGTTGGCTTTGGCCTCGCAGGACATCCGCACCGAAGCCTACAGCATCGGGCTTCATGCCAAGTACTGCGAGCTAGACAAATTCAAGAGCGCATTAGATAGCATTTTCCAGCATCCGCCTACCGCCCATGCCATCGCTGCGTTCGCCGAACCACTTCGGCGCCAGAAGTACGATGCTCACTTGCCTGATGAGATGCTTCGGGACGCATTTGCCCGCACACGCGTCGACGAGAATATTCTGAAAGCCCAAAATTTGCTTCCGCAACCTATCTGATAACAACCAACGAGTCCCCCGCTTACACGAACCACGTTTAGCAACTGCACTAACGATTAGGCGCAAAAATCGGCCCTTCGCGAAGGGATGCAGCCATGCGGGTTTTCGAAGATGGATTCGTCCTGAGCGCGACCGATCTGGTCGGCTATCTCAACTGCCGGCATTTGCCGGACCTCGATCGGGCCGTGGCGGAAGGCGCGCGTCCAAAGCCCAAATCCTGGAATCCGCTGCTGGAAGTGTTGTGGGAGCGTGGTGCAATTCATGAGCAGAACTACGTCGAGCACCTGAAGGCGAGTGAACTCGATGTGATCCGCATCGAGGGCGTCGATGTAGGCCCTGAGGCCATCGCGGCGACTATCGAGGCCATGCAGCACGGCGTGTCGGTGATCGTGCAGGGGGCGCTGGCGAATGGCAAGTGGAGCGGCCGCGCCGATATACTGAGGCGCGTCGTGGGACAAAGTCGGTTTGGCGATTGGTCCTATGAGCCGATTGATACCAAGCTGGCGCGCGAGACCAAGGCCGGCGCTATCCTGCAGCTCTGTGTCTATGCTGATCTGCTGACGCAGGCGCAGGGCAGCACACCGGAATACGTGCATGTCGTCGCTCCCTGGACCGACTTCAAGCCGTTCCACTACCGCTACACGGACTACGCCGCCTACTTTCGGCGTGTGCAGCGAGGGCTCGAGGCCTCCCTGCGGGAGCAGTCGTCCGTCGTAAACTATCCAGATCCAAAGGAACATTGCGATATCTGTCGGTGGTGGGAGACGTGTGACAAGCGGCGCCGAGATGACGATCACCTCTGTCTCGTGGCCGGCATCAGCAAGCTGCAGATCAACGAGCTGAAGGCGCGTGGTACCGATACGGCGGAAAAGCTGGCGTCAGTTCCACTTCCGTGGCCCTGGAAGCCAGACCGCGGCTCGGCCCAGGCCTATACACGCGTGCGCGAGCAGGCCCGCATCCAGGTGGAGGCGCGCAAGAGCGGTACGAGGGCGTTCGAGCTAATGGCTATCGAGCCGCGTTTTGGCTTGACGCGCCTGCCGGAGCCTTCAGCCGGCGACATCTTTCTTGATCTGGAAGGCGATCCCTTTGTCGGCGAGCATGGTCTTGAGTACCTTTTCGGCTACGTGACCGTGGAGGGAGGTCAGCTTCTTCACCATCATGACTGGGCGCTGACGCGCACCGACGAGAAGCAGGCGTTCGAGCGCCTCGTCGATTTCGTGATAAAGCGATGGCAGCGTCATCCCCATCTTCACGTCTATCACTACGCGCCGTACGAGCCTGGCGCGCTCAAACGGGTCATGGGCCGCTATGCCACGCGCGAGGAAGAGATCGACCGCATGTTGCGGGCTGGGCTGTTCGTGGACCTCTATCAGGTCGTGCGGCATGCGTTGCGGGCGAGCGTAGAGAGCTATTCTATCAAGCAGCTAGAATGCTTCTTCGGGTTCGAGAGGCAAACCCCGCTTGCGGATGCGAACGCTGCGCTCGCACGACTGCAAGCGCATCTAGAGCTTGGAGACGCGCCGGCCATCACCGAGGAGACGAAGGCGGTCGTGCTCGCCTACAACGGCGAGGACTGCCGATCGGCACTGGCGCTGCGAAACTGGCTCGAGGAGCTACGGGCCAAGCAGCTGGCCGCAGGCTCCGACATTCCTCGTCCCGCGCCAGGGGACGGTGCACCGAACGAGAAAATCACTGATTGGCTGCTCAAAGTCGAGAAGCTCGTAACCGCGCTCACAGCCGATATTCCGGCCGATAGCAGCGAGCAGAGCCAAGAGCAGAGCGGCAAATGGCTGCTGGCGCATATTCTCGATTGGCATCGGCGGGAGCAGAAGGCGGTGTGGTGGGAGTACTTCCGGCTCGGATCCCTCTCGCAGGATGATCTCTTCGATGAGAAGTCCGGGCTTTCCGGCCTAACCTTCATCGGCGCTGTTGGCGGAACCGCCAAAGCGCCGATCCACCGTTACGGTTTCTTGGCGCAAGAGAAGGATCTGCGCGGCGGAGAGCCACTACACCAAACAGGCGGCAACAAGTACGGCTCTGTCGAAGCCATCTCGTTCGAAGACCGCACTATCGACATCAAGAAGCGCCAGGACACTGCAGCCACGCACGCCGGTGCCGTGTATGCCCATGATGTGGTCGATACCAAGGTGATGGCCGAGTCCCTGGTGCGCATCGGCGAATACGTCGTGCAGCACGGGTTGACTGGGAGCGGGCCATACCAAGCGGCCCGCGATCTGCTCCTCAAGGCGGCGCCGCGTGTCGGCGGGGAAGCATTGAAGATGGACGGCGAGACGCCACTCGATGCGGCCTTGCGGCTATGTGCGCATCTCGATGGTGGCATTCTGCCGATCCAGGGACCGCCCGGTGCGGGCAAAACCTATGTTGGCGCCAACATGATTGTCGAGTGTGTGCGGCGCGGTCAGACCGTTGGCATCACCGCGAACAGTCACAAGGTCATTCGCAATCTCATCGATGAGACGATCAAGATCTCAGACGAGCGCAAGGTCGCGCTGCAATGTGCGCACAAGGCAGCCGAGTCTGAAGAACCGCAACACAAGCTCTCTTTCCCCAAGAAGAACGAGAACTTGCTGGGCGCATTGGGCGGAGCGGTGCAGGTGGGTGGCGCGACAGCGTGGGTTTGGTCAAGGCCGGATGCCGCCGATACCCTGGACGTGCTGTTCGTTGATGAGGCAGCGCAGATGTCGCTGGCCAATGTGCTAGCAGTGTCGCCGTGCGCGAAGACTGTTGTCCTGATCGGCGATCCTCAGCAACTCGATCAGCCCATGCAGGGCAGCCATCCGGAAGGAACGGATGTCTCGGCGCTCAATCATCTGCTCGGCGGATTGCAGACCATTCCGGAGGACAAAGGTCTGTTCCTGGCAGAGACCTGGCGGCTGCACCCGGACATCTGCGCATTCACATCCGAGCTATTCTATGAGGGCAAGCTCAGGTCGCGCGAGGAGCTCAAGAAGATGTGCGTCAAAGGCGGCGCACCGCTCACCGGTACCGGGCTTTTCTATCTACCGGTTGTTCATGCAGGGAACCAGAATTGCTCGCCTGAAGAGGCCGACGCCGTCAAGTTGCTGGTCGATCACGTGCTTGCGGATGCACCGACCTGGATCGACAAAGACGGGAAGGAACGGCCGCTAACGCTTGCCGACATCATCATCATTACGCCCTACAATGCGCAGGTGTTCGAGATCCAACAGCGGCTGCCCGGCGCTCATGTCGGCACGGTCGACAAGTTCCAGGGTCAGCAGGCCGCGATCGCAATCTACTCAACAGCCACATCGAGCCATACGGATGCACCACGCGGCATGGAGTTCCTGTACAGTCTCAACCGCTTCAACGTCGCGACGTCCCGGGCCAAGTGCGTCCCGGTATTGGTGAGCTCACCAGCGGTGTTCGAAGTGGAATGCAAGACTCCACGGCAGATCCAGCTGGCCAATGCCTTCTGCCGGTACCTCGAGATGGCAAAAATTATCGATCCAGAGGGCTTCAGCGCTTTGCCAGCAAGGGGTTCGTAGGCTGGAATGAGCAGCTGTGCATATTTGTTAACGCGTAGCTTAGCTATCTAGCCGTTGCGGCCAAATCTAGCGGAGGCATCTACGCAGCGTCGCTTGTCAGACTCAAGCCCCAAGATGGTTCGAACTCTATGACCGGATGCCGCTAGGACGACGATGACCCCGTTCTCTGCATGGGTTCGATGGCAGGCCGTCTCCGCGACGATCTAAAGCCTACCTTCGGTCGGACCGCACACGCACTTTGCAGTCGGTGCCAGGCACCACTGCCATTAAGCGATACAGCAGCGGGAATGTGCGAGAGCGAGTACAGCAAGCTCTCAACCTGTCGCCCCATAGTAACGGCGCAGTTCGGAACTCGAGAGATCGCCGGTGGCTGTCCGCTCCGCCTCCTCGACGATCCTCTGCAGCATCTCGCGTTGCGTTACTGCGTAACGCAACGCTAACCGCTCCAGCGCACGCTTGGTCGCGGTCGAGACGATCATGTTCAAGCGCGCACTGTCGAGCGTGTCAATCTCGTCGAGGTGTCTTCGCCGGTACGCGGCCTGTCGCTCTGCTCCGCTTGCCGCTCTCGCACGTCGCCTACCTTTGTTCGCCTTCGAACGCATATATCTACCCGTCACGTTACTGCGTAACGATAGTTACTCTCGGCCGAGTGCGCTAGCAAGGGTCCGACCGACGTTCCATAGCAGGGACCGATCAAGCAGCTGTGCATCGTCGGATGGGCTCGTTACGCAGTAACGATATGGCCTGCGTCGTTTAGAGAAATGCAATCGATCACGGATTATCGATACTGGCTGAGGGCAGAGCAGATTCGACCATATGGAATGCGCTCCTGCTCCAGTCGAACGCCAATCCCGAAGCGATTGAGCCGGATGTCGTCGTAAGTGGCACGCTCGCTGCTATCGAGGTGGCGTAGGTCGGCGTGATGCGACGCACTCTCGAACGTCCACAGCGCGCGATACGCCAACAAAGTCTCTCGATCCATCAGCAGCGATCGGGCCTGCGGAACGAGTGCGCGCAAGCGGTCGAGGATGGCAAAGCCGTGGGTGTCGATGTCGCCCCAATAGGTCACGCTCCGCGAGCCGAGCCATCGGGCCGCCGCAAGCCGCTCCACCCCGTAGCCTCCGCCGAAGATGACGAGGCTTTCCGGGACCTCGGGAAAGGCGAGCGCCGTCACCTCGTTCTCGACGATAAAGACGCGGCGCACGGCGATGTCTGAGCTCGCGAATTCAGATACTGGCACGGACACATCCGTAAGACCGGCAATCGCCAAATTGGGATCAATTAGGCGGAACCGGATGAGTGCAGGTTTAGCCGCCAGCCCATAGCGCAGCTCGAACTGATGAGCACCAGTGGCCGACCGCTCGATGGCATTGTTCGGCAGAACGATATCGAGTAGCTCGCCGAGAAGGGCTTTGCGTCCCTCGATGAACTTGGTGTCAACGCCGGGGACATCGATCTGCCGTACGTAAAGCCCAGCTCTCGGATGGGCGACGAACCAGGCGACCACATCGAGGATCCGTGCCCACTCTGCATCGTGCGCCAGGAGCGTCAGCGGCTTGCGCGCGATCCACCCAAAAAGCATCGGAAAACGGGCGAGCGTGGTTTTTGCGAGCTCCGCAAAGCGGTCGACGTCCACACGCCGTTCGACGATGGCCAGGGCGTCATCGAGCGACGGCAGGATCAGATGAGACGGCAATCGATTGCGGCCCAGTTCGCGGGTGTTGATGTCCTGCCACCGGATATCGAAGCCTGATCCAGTCGCGGTCCTCGACGCCACATCGAGTGATTTGATCCAGTCACGGACCGCCTCGAAGCTCGACCCGAGTTCGCTGGCCAGGGGAGCACGCAGTCGCAACCGGTAAGGAAAAACAACGGGTGGTGAAACACGTATCGAGGCATCGTCTGGAGGCGCGGAAGAGAATACGGCACTTGGCCCCGCAAGATCCTGCAGGATGCATCCCAACAGTAGTCCGCGGCTCCATAAGCGCTCAACCTCTGCGCGAATATCTGCCGGTGTGGTCCAGGTCGTCATAGCGCCGTCACGCTGAGGAGGCGTGTTTGGCAGACGCAGCCCTGCTCTTCTTCTCCTCGCGATACTCCTCGATCGTCATGTTACGCAGTAACGAGTGCTTGCCGTCCTCGTTGTGCACGAAACCGACCGCCGCCACATGCGGCTCGATGACATGGATTTTCTGTAGAGGCGTCGCAATTAGCAGCTGCAAGCCCATCTTCTGAAACAGAGTGAGGCCAAACTCGGCGGCCTCATCGGAACCCCGGCCAAACGCCTCGTCGATCATGACGAAATGGAACGCGCGTGACCGCTCGGCGCCCTTGTCGAGACCGAACTGGTAGGCAAGGCTCGCCGCCAGGATCGTGTAGGCAAGCTTCTCCTTCTGGCCGCCTGACTTGCCGCCTGAGTCGGAGTAGTGCTCCCGCTCACTGTTATCGCTACGCCAACGCTCAGATGCCGAAAACTCAAACCAGTTGCGAACGTCCGTGACCTTCCGGGTCCATCTTTGATCGAGCTCCGTCAGCGTGTCACGCCCGCGGAACCGCTCAATGACGCGCTTCACCTCCAGAAATTTTGCTTCGGCGTATGCGTTGTCCTCACTGCCCGTCAGAGTGTTCTCCGTGCACTTTCGCAAGTCCTGCTGGAACTCACGGATCTCCGCATCAAGGGTAGACGTCGGCTCGACGGAGATATAGGTGCCGTCGTGATAGTCAATGTCGCACAGCGAGGCGTTGATCGTCTCGATCCGGTCGCGGATTGTGCGCTCCTCCTCCCTCAGCTTGGACTGAAAGCCGGCGACCTCACGTATCGCATTCTCGTTGAGCAGCGCCTTGAACCGCGCCTCAAAATGAGGCAAGCCTTCCTCACGCAATGATGTCAGCATCCTGCGGTATTCGTCCGCAGCATCCACCGACGCATCGACGTCGCGCGTCTCTTCCTGATACCGATTGCCATAATCGCGCATGGTCCGCACCAGGCGCTCTCCAAGCGCACGTAAGCTCGCCTGCCGCGTATCGATGCGGTCCTGAAGCGCCTTGCGGACATCGCTTTCCCGGCTATTGCAGTTCTCTATGGTGAGCTTCTGCTGGCCAAGGACCTCGGCGCGCAACGGATCGAGCGTGGGACGAGCTTGCGCCAGCTGCTCGTCGGACACATTCGAAATGTCTGCCTCGGCCGCGGCGCGCCGTCGCTGCAGCTCGTCACGCCGCTCCGAGAGCCTGGCCTCCTCATTCGTCGCGGTTTCAAGCTTCGATCTGAGATCGCGACTTTCATCTGCGGCATCCTGCTGGCGGGCACGGAGCGCCTTAAGAATGTCCGATCCTTCGGTCAAGGCACGCCGATCCTCTTCGAGAGCGTCGATATCGAGCGCGACCGAAGTCCAGTCGATATCGGAGAAGCTCTCGTAGGCGCTGAGCTTCTCAAATTGCCCGCTCTGATCCGTCAGCGCCCTGATCCTGATCAACACGCCCGCGACCTCGTCCGCAAGGGCTTGGATCGCTGATTGCATGACGTTTACCTTGGCTTCGAGCGCCGCGATTTTCGCCGTGTTCGACCATCCGAGGACATAACGCGTGCGATCATCAATGCGATGACGATCATCTTTCTCGTGCCGGTACCCGCCCGTCTTGATTTGCCCACTGCGTGTGACGGCCGTCGGCTCCCGGCGAAACTCCTCGATGCTGTTGCAGCAGATGTGGTTGAAGCGGCGGTCGATCTCGCGCTGCAGCCAAAGATAGAGCGGCGTATCATCCTTGAGCCGCAGCTTCTCTGACAGTGCCTTGGGATCTCGCCGTGCTCGTTGAGCCGGCACATCCTCCAGGACACGAAAGTATACGAGCCGCGCGGCGATGTGCGTGCGGTCCACCCAGGCGGCGACCGTATCGTAGAGCCGCTCCGGAACCAGCAACGTCATGGCGAAGCTGTGCAGCAATCGCTCGGCGGTACCCTCCCAGTCGGCCGCCTCCTTGCGCACCTCGATCAGCTCACCGGCGAAAGGCATGGTGTCCGTCGCGACGCCGACCTCCTGGCACAGCCGTTCGCGCAGCGCGATCATCGGCGCCGGCAAATTGGAGCGCCGTTGCTTGAGTGAAGCGATCTCGGCGATGTGCTTGTCGTGAAGCTCGCGCTCGCTCTTCAGTGCCATGCCTTGCTCGACACGGCGGTTTTGCAGCTCGCTCTCCTCCTCCCGTATGGCCAGAAGCTGCCTGCGGGCATCTGCGAGACTATCGGCGAACTGTTCCGGCGACTTTGGAACGACGATGCCGCACGTTGCAGCAAGCTCACCGTACGCGTTTGCGCGACGCCTGCGGTCATCGCGGGTGACCATCTTCTGCCTGATCTCAAGCTCGATCTGGCCGAGGCGTTCCCCACCATTGGCATTGATGTCGCGTTCCAATGCTAGCCGCGCCTGCTCGTTCTCGCCTTCCTTGACGCGAAGGCCCGCAATGCGCTGCGCCAGACGCGCCAGATCACTATCGAGCGATGCAACGCGCTCGTCGATCAGGGCGCACAAATCCGCCGCCATATAGGCCTTCAGCGCGTGCCGGGCGTCGGTCATCCGTGCAACGTGCTGCGCGATCTCGGCATGCCGATCGCAATCGGCGACGATGGGCGTGAGCTGCTCGATCTGATCACGCGCCTTCACGACCTCGCCGTGCGCGCGCGTCAAATCATCGAAATGGCGAATCATATCCTTGATGCGGACTTCGACCGGAAACGGCTCCAGCATGTGACTGCGCACGAAGCCGGTAAGGTCGCCGACCGTCTTCATCGAGACGGTCTGCAGGAACAGATCGATCGCCTGCTCTCCAGCAATGCCGAAGCGACGGCGAAAGTCGGCGCCATAGGATGGGTAGCTCTCGTAGACTTCGGTGCCCGGCTGTTTCCGCAAACGCTTCCTGAGCGCGCCGATATCCCGGCCGAACCCGCTGAAGTGCTCCTGAATCGAAAGCGCACCCTCTGCGACCACATAGAAGCGCGCCGGCTGTCCGTGCTGCTCCCTGAACCAGAACACTTGGGCAAGGGTCGTCGTCTCATCGAAGCCCGCGTTGTGAAACCGCCCGAGAATAACGGCATAGGTCGAGCCGGTCGTGCGCAATGAGACCGGCTTGGCGCCGCCAGTCACGGCGCGCTCGCTCTTATATGTGCCGAGCACATACGAGCGCAGATCACGCTCGTCGCGATCAGCCTGACCAGCCTTGTTGTAGTTGATCCGGTGTGCCGGTACGAGCAACGTCGTGATCGCATCAACCAGCGTCGATTTGCCGGCGCCATTCTGGCCGGTGAGGAGCCCGTTGCCGCCCATGAGATCGAGCCGCCATACGTGCTTATGGAAAGTGCCCCAATTTAAGACCTCGATGGACATCAAACGCACTCCCGGATGCGCCAACGGCTGTTGCTGCCGTGCCGTCTCCCCGCTCGGGCCGATGTCGGCCGGCGGTTCGGGCGCCAACAAGTCATCCAGCTCGTTCATGCGTCCTCCGCCATTTCCTGCTTCGATCTGGCGTGAGCGGCGTAGGCGACCAGCCTCTGGTCAAACTCGCTCAGCCATTGGGCATTGACGAAAGCCGCCAGCACACGGCGAATCTCGAACGTGTCCCCGCCGCGTTTGATCGCACGCAAAAAACCGAGCTCGACGATCCTGTCGATATCCCGATCGAGCTTGTCGGCCTGTTTCGCCTCATTGCTCGTCTGTCGCGAGAAATGGCGAACGAGATCGTGGATCTCATCGCGCGTCAGAACGAGCTGGGTGTCGCCGTTGCTGGCGTCCGTCTCCGCGAGGCGACGGCGCAGGAGTGCCAGCAGCAGGCTCACCGAGTAGCTGAGCTGCCGGCGTGGCACGAGACGCGGAAGGGGATCCTCGCCCTCAACCTCGGGGCGCTGCCGAAGATACCCAAAGCCCTCGGCCTCATCGAGCACGAGCTCTAGCCCGATGACGGCAACATGGTCGCGGATCCTCGAGGTGGATTGCATTAGGGCCTGCCACACGGCTGGCGACGCCTCACGCTCGACCACGCCTCTCATCAGTGCAATCAGCACGATCGGCAACGCATCCCGCGCGCCCTTTGCGTCGCTATCGCTCATCCGCGCACCTCATGCTCGTCGGATCTGACCTCGCCGGCTCTTACGAATATGACACGCGGCATGGTCGCGCGCCGCGCCGTTCCTTCGTCGTCGACCCAGTCGATGTGGGTCTTCGATTGGTCGTCGATGATGCTGTTGGGATCCTCCGAAGCGATCGACAGGTAGGCGACAAGCTCGGACAGTCCAAGCTCCAGCGGATGCTCGGCAACTATGTCCGAGAGCGAGACCTGGTCACGCCGCTGCAGCGAGCGCCAGATCTGCGCCTGAAGCCGGCTCTTGTCGACATGGACCAGATCGAAAAGAGCGTCCGCCGAGATGTCAGCATCTGCGGCCGGAATACTGTCATCAAGATCCGGCTTGAGCGGCGGCGAAAACAGAGGCCGGTCCATTGGCAATACAATCTCCGGAGCCACGTCGTCGATCTCCATGAAATCTCCGGCTGGAGGGCAATCGCTGATCTCAACCGCGCGGGCCTCGATATCGCGTAAAAGCCGGATGATGCGGCGGTTCTCGAGCCAAGTCTTGTCATCAAGGTAGCGGCGCAGCTCACTGGAGAGCTTGGCAACTGTCCGCTGTGTGGCTTCCGCCGCTGTCAGCCAGTCGAAATGCACCCGCTTGATGCGCCGGTCTGGCTTCAAAACCCTGACCGGATCGAGCGCCAACATGCGCTCAAGAAGCTGCGTAAGCTCATCCTGCCGGTCTGTCGACATCAGCAGATCGTAGAATGCCCGGAAGCTGCGCCCCTGATCACTGTCCGCAATGGCGTCCCGGTCCCCGAGAATGCGCTCGAGAAGCTCGCCCTTGCTTCCCTCCCAGGCCGAGATCTTGATGCGAGCATCTCGATCGAGGGTGCGGAAGTTGTGCTCTACGGCACGGAAGTCGGACAGCAGACTCTGAGCTGTCTCGACGATCAGATGGAAACGATCGCGAACGGACGCATCGTCCAGCACCGGCACATGGCCGGCCGCCAGACGAGCGATTTCGGCGTCGATCTCTGCTCGTCGGCGCCGCAAGCCTGCCGTGCGGGCCTCGCGATCCGGCTCGGTGTCAGTGATCAGGTCGCGCAAGAGATCAAAAACGGTTCGCAGACGGGACTCGGTGCTGATGAATGTGCGCGTGCCTAGGCTTGACAACCACGTCAGTGCGGCTTCCGCAGCCGGCGTGATATCGAATTGCGCTTCGTCACTGCCGGCGACGTAGCGCTTGCGCAACCACCCTTGCTTGTCGGAAGCCCACTCATCGAGATAGGCACGTGCGTCACGCGGAAAGCGATCCTCGCCAAGCTCGCGGCGCAGTCTAAAAAGATCATCCTCGAGATGACGTACTAGGTCAGACTCCAGCATTTGCCGGACATTCGGCTTCAAGAACACGCGATGGAGAAAACTCGCGACGAGCGGAGCGAGGTCCGCACGGAGCAGCCGCCAAGCGGGATGACCGGATCGAAGGGTCTCAAGCGTCAGAAAGTCCATGAAGCGGCCTCTCAAATAGGCGGCCGATAACGGAATGAGCGTCCAAGAACATATGATGAACAATCATTGCAGGCAACAACGCTTGCTCGCGAGGATTAGCCATCACCGAAAGGGCTACTCCTGAGAATAGCGCAGCTGCGTCCCCGCTGGGCCGGGCGCTCTGCCTCAACCTGGCATTGACACCGGTCGCGGGCCTATAGAGACAAGGAATTGCTGATGTCGCAGAGATGAATGCCCTGTCGCGCTGCTTCACCATCGATCGGCCTTGAAGTCTGGTGACGTGCTGACGGTCAGAACGCCGGAAGACTGCCGCTGAGTAAGCCGCGCCACACCGATAGCGATACGATCGAAGGCGTTGCAGATGACGCTATGTGTTTTGCGAGATCAACGTGAGTTCGGTTTATCCTTTTTCCGGCTGGGCCATGGAAACCTCTGGTCTCCGCAATCCTCGCGTCCATTAGAACCGGACACAGGAAGTGGGCGCCGAGAGAACGCCATAGCAGCAATCTCGATGTTGACTCCGACCACGCCCACCTCCCCGCATAGTCACACAATCGCCTCCTCCTCGCGACGAAGTTCGTGTGTGCGATCAGCTGCAGATGCGACATAGACTACGTACTGGCTCCACGGCTGCCACTTTGGTCCGCCAACCTTCATCTTGCGAAGAAGCGGAGAGCTCTTCAATACGTCCTCGTACTGCGGATACACGTAGACGAGGAAGGCCTCCCGGGGTGTCGATCTCAGCGACGCTTCAAGATTGGCGATAACTTCCCTCAGGATCTCGCGCCCGAACGGATCGAAGAGAAAAAGGACGAGTGGTTCGTCCCCGTACGAATATTCAAGTGCATCCATGCACCTTAGGTCGAATGCGGTGCACCTCTGAGACGCCGGTCTGAAGCGCTCAACATTCTGCTCAGCTGTGCGGTGGAGCTGCTCTGAAAGCTCGATGCCGACGACCTTCTTGAAAGGAAATTCCGACGCGATCAGTACTGCTCGGCCCTTGCCCGATCCCATGTCGACGAACGTGAACTTGCCCGGCTGCAGCGCAAGGGAATTGAGAATCTCGTAGATCACGGATGCCGTCGTCGGGACGTAAAAGTGTACCGAAGTCTTTTGATTGCGCTCAAAGGTCGGCGCCGACGTATCGGTGCCGAAGCGGGCATCGAAGGCCTCCCAGCGCTCTTCAACATAGGATCGTGCATACTCGAATAAATAAAACAGTCGACCGAGCACGGGGCCGTTGAGATCGAGTGGGCCTTGGAACACTTTGGTCAGGAGTGGATGAAGAGTTGGCATTGTTGGCCTTTCAGCTACGCGTACTGTGAAGTGTGAGCTCTGAGCGCGGGCGGATGTCGGCACGCGAGGAAGGGTGTGCCGCGCCGTCGCCGGGGTGTGTTGATTAGGGGGGATTAAGGCGTTGGAGCGCCTGTCGCGATGGCGCCAGGCGCGGATCTGTCTTCAGCGCGTGCTCAAAGTCGGCTGTTGCTTCCGCGCGACTGTCCTGCTGCTCGAGCTCGACGCCGCGGCTGTGATAGGCAAAGGCGAAGTCCGACCCTAGGCGAATGGCTTCTGTATAGTCGTCCATGGCGCGCTGGCGGGTGCCAAGCCGTTCGCGCGCGATCCCACGGTTAAAGTAGAAGCTTGGTTCCGGTGAGAGCGCGATTGCAGCGTTGAAGTTGAGCAGCGCCCATAACGGCTCGTTTGCTACAATCCAGACCGATCCGCGGTTCGATCCGGCGAGGGCTGCCGAAGCAGGCGTCAGAGTTAGCAATAGTGTCAGGGCAGGTGCGCGCAGGGCGCGCTCCGATGGCCCGAGAACGGGCCTCGCGATAGGAGACATGGCCGTAGACCTGCTCAGAGTGGCGGAAAAAACGTGAATTGGCGCTTACGCGCCTGTTCACGCCGCTCTGGGAGGTCGATCGGAAGCCAAACGTCGATCCAATACGAGAGAATCCGGACTTGGCAGTGCCCAAGTGGCTCGCGAAGCCGGGACATTAAACGCAGGGGTAGAGGTCAGTCCGAGCGCAATAATCGGTCCATGCTCGTGGAGTTTGCCCTGATCTCCGCTTGCGTCTGCATTTGACGCACCGTCGCCATTCATATCGGCGGCTGGACGTGCACCTCCATTGTGATCATGATGGTGGTAGCTGCTGTCGTGAAGATGGTGGAGACCGCCATCCTCCACCGCATGGCTATGCACGATCCCGGAAAATGAGCCTGCGATGGCATTGCCAGCCATGAGCGCGACCAAAAGGATTGCGATCACCGGCCGCAGCGTGGTGAGAAATTGCCAACCCTTGTATCGTGGCGCAGCGAGCAAACTCTTTGCCTCCATCTGCGTGTAAATGGCAGAGCCCGTGGCCATCGTCAAATCATGCGGATGAGGGGGTGGGCTCCCAAAAGCGTCCAAGACAAGACGGGATGCTGCTGATATTTCAAGCTAAAGCGTTGATCAATGTGTAAAATCCGATGAAGACGATGGCCGCTCCGGCAAGCCCCTGAAGCACGCGCGCCCACCGTTCGAGGCCGTGAACGCGCTTAGCTACAGCCGCGCCGGCCAACCGCCTCGATGCGATCGCAGTTACGGCAACGAGGCCGATTGTGGTTGCGATACCAAGCGTAAGCGAGATGAGAACCAGCACCACCATCACCGGAGTTCCCTGGATCCAGGCAAACCCAAGAACGGAAATGGTTAGCGGGCACGGGAGGAGGCCAATGCCAAGGGTGATGGCGCCGGTGTGGTGATGGTGATGCTCGTGACTATGTCGGAGGCTCTGCCACAGCATAATCAGCCCAGCAAATACGATCAGGCCATAGCCGAAGATTGTGAACCACGGCGAACTGCGTCCCGACAGCGACACGCGCTGCCCGATGACAAACGTCAGCGCCAGAAAAGCAAGGAAGCCGGACACGACATGGAGCAAGGAAGCCGATAAGGCGACGCGCAAGCCGGTCGCAAGGCTGCCCTCGCGGCCGAGAAAATATGCAACCAACGCCGCCTTCCCATGGCCTGGCGTGAGCGCGTGAAGTGCTCCAAGAGCAAATGCTAAGCCCAAGCCGCCAACGCCGCCTGCACGCACTTCGTTGGCTAAGCCGCGCATGATACCGCCCTGTGCTTGGGCTAGCAGAACAATGAGCCAGTCCGGCATATGTGCGTTTCGATTGCCTCCATCCTATGCGGCTGGTCGATGCCGCAAAGAGTGGTTAGCCTTACCCTATGAACCATCATGCTGTCGTCCTTGCTCTGATCTCGGCTGCCCTCTTCGGCGTGTCGACACCTGCTGCGAAGCTGCTTCTCGGAACGATCGATCCTGCCGTTCTCGCCGGGTTGCTTTACTGCGGCGCCGGTATCGGCGTCGGTCTGTTGCGGCACGTCACCCGTTATGCGTTCCCTAATGCCGGTCTTGCGGAAGCGCCATTGCAGAGACACGACTTACCGTGGCTTGCCGGAGCGATCGCAGCTGGCGGTGTAGCCGGGCCAGTGCTCCTGATGGCAGGGCTTTCACGAACAGACGCGTCGACCGCCTCACTTCTCTTGACCCTCGAAGGGGTTGCGACGGCGCTGCTGGCTTGGTTTGTGTTTCGCGAGAGCTTCGATCGGCGCATCGCCGTTGGCATGGCGTTCCTTGTCAGCGGAGCCATCGTCCTGGCGTGGTCGGGTGGGCCCTCGGCTTCCAGCCTGCTCGGGCCGCTTCTCATCGTGGGAGCATGTCTGGCGTGGGGTATCGACAATAACCTCACGCGAAAAGTGTCGCTCGCCGATCCGCTACAGATTGTCCAAATCAAGGGGCTCGTGGCCGGCCCGGTCAACCTGCTACTCGGACTGGCGATCGGCAGCAGCCTCCCCACACTCAGTGCCTCGGTCGTCGCCGGCATCGTCGGCTTCATCGGGTACGGCATCAGCTTGGCGCTGTTCGTCCGAGCTCTAAGATATCTGGGAACGGCGCGCACAGGCGCATACTTCTCGACCGCACCATTTCTCGGCGCAGTCGTCTCGGTCATCGTTCTAAGTGAGCCGCTGACGATTCAATTCGCGGCTGCGGGGGCGCTTATGGCCATAGGAGTTTGGCTGCATGTCACGGAGATGCACGAGCATGAGCACGTGCATGAGCCGTTGGAGCACGAGCACCTGCATGTTCACGACGAACACCATCGGCACGAGCATTCTGTCGACGATCCGCCGGGCGAGCCGCACTCACACCGCCACCGGCACAAGCGGCTGAGCCATACTCATCCGCACGTTCCCGACATGCATCATACTCATGGGCATTGATGGATGGTGTCGATAGTCGGCCATTATCCGCGACGATCTAAGCGCTATTTTCGTTTGGGCCGCACACGCACATTGAGGTCCGTGCCAGGTACCACTGCCATTAAGTGACGCGGCAGCGGGGATGCGCGAGAGTGAGTACAGCAAGCCCTCAACGTGTCGCCCCATAGTAACGGCGCAGCTCGGAACTTGAGAGATCGCAGGTGGCTGTCCGCTCCGCCTCCTCGACTGTTCTCTGCAACATCTCTCGTTGCGTTACTGCGTAACGCGTCGCCAACCTCTCGAGCGCACGCTTTGCTGCGGTCGAGACAATCATGTTCAAGCGCGCACTGTCGATCTCGCCGAGGTGTCTCCGCCGGTACGCGGCCTGTCGCTCTGCCCCGCTTGCCGCTCCGGGCGAGCCTCATACACACTGGGACCGGCATGAGCGGTTGAAGCACAAACATCCGCACGTGCCCGACATGCACCACACGCGCGGCCACTAGCTTGCGAGTTATCGCTCACGTGCCGTTAAACCTCTGTACCTGGGCAAACCTCTGTACCCGGGTTCGGTCGGCACGGCGATCAATGCTCGGCAACCGGATGTAACCGAACCTAGCAGCGTCACGCCCCGTTAAAAGTTTCTCGCCGGCAATTTCTTAACTGCAGGGAATGCAGATCCGCACTGAGCACGACACGAGCAGGCGACGATTCGAGCTGACCTTGTACGGTAGCTGTCTGACCGACAGGAACATCTTGACGGACCCGGAGAACCGGCCGCTCGCTAGCGGAGGCGTGCAGCGATCGTGTTCATCTGCTCGATCTCACGCCGCTGCCCCTGCGAGATTTCCTGACAGAGTTTGACCAACTCTGGATCCCGAAGTTTGGCTTCACGGCACATCAAGATCGCACCCGAATGGTGCGGTATCATAGATTGGATGAACTGGCGGTCATCGATCAGCGCTTGACTCCGAGTCGCCCAGAGCGAGCCGAGGGTGAGTAAGGCGAAGACAAAGTAGAGGGCCATATTCGTGCGGGTATCACGATAC
Organism: Hyphomicrobium sp. CS1BSMeth3; assembly: GCF_900117415.1. GTDB lineage: Bacteria > Pseudomonadota > Alphaproteobacteria > Rhizobiales > Hyphomicrobiaceae. Next base: position 180,536 of record NZ_FPEI01000005.1, on the reverse strand, counting down.
ATTCCGGCCATTGTCGCCATCATCAAGATGCCCATCGGTGCCCACATGGTGAGTGCCATGTAGAGCATGTTCAGGTTATTACGATAGTCGCCCCAGTCATCGATCATCGTGTACATTACGAGGTACATGACCATCAGGCTAAGCAGCATGTTCAAGCCGAGCATCGCATATGCGTACCCGCGGGAATGGCTCTGTTGTTGATGACTATGAGATGCTTCCTTCATTGAGCCACTACCTCTTGGTCGAGTTCTACTAGGTTCTGCCGGCGCAAGAGAAGAAACGCGCAGCAGCAACAAACGTTTCGTGCAAGCGGCCGCCTCGCGCCGTCGCGGAACCGGCTGATGATCATCAGGTTCCGAGAAAGTCTCTCTCTCCCGGAGCCAGAGCTACCGCCCACAGATAGATGGCAGACAGAGGAATGGCGCAGGCCAACTATCACTTGGCCTGCGCCATTCGCGAACTCAGGCAGCGGCCGCCGCAGTGTAGCCGGCGCGCTGCAACGCCGCTTCGAAGTCGGCGCGCGGGCGCTGAGAGGCCACGTCTACCTTCCGGGCCTTTGTATCGATGGTCACCTTTGCCTGGGCGTCCACGCTCTGGATCGCCTTGGTGACGCTTCGGGCGCAGCCGCCGCAGGTCATGTTCTTGATGTGGAACTGCATGAGGATCTCCTCTTGTCTCTCATGTCTCTCATGCCCATCCAGATGGCGGTTTCCAGCGTGGGAAGGTCAAGAGGTAGTGAGATCTTTTTTTTTGGCCTTGACCTTCCCACGGCTGGAAGCCCCACCTTTCGCTTCAGATGAACATCAGTTGCGAAAGAACATCGCCATGAACGCGCCGATCAGAAACAGCTCCGACGCCCGAAACGCGGTCATCCTGCCTGTCGCAGGTATGAACTGCGCGTCCTGCGTGGGACGCGTGGAAAAGGCGCTGAAATCGGTGCCAGGTGTCAAAAGCGCCAGCGTCAACCTCGCGACGGAGCAGGCGGAGGTGACGGGCTTCGGCCCGATCGCCTATGGGGACTTGGTCGCCGCTGTCAAGGATGCCGGCTACACCGTTCCGGCGACCCGGACGGAGCTGGCCATCGAAGGCATGACCTGCGCATCCTGCGTTGCGCGGGTCGAGCGCGCGCTTGCATCTACTCCCGGCGTCGTTGCGGCACGGGTGAACCTTGCCACCGAGCGCGCGACCGTCGAGGGATCGATTGACGCGGCTCTGCTCATCAAGGCCGTTGAGAATGCCGGCTACGACGCGCGAGTGGTGAGCGCCGGGGCGCCCGATGCGGCGACGGCCGCTCACAAGGAGGCGGAGACCGCCGGCTTGAAGCGCGATCTCGCCGTCGCAGCGCTGCTCAGCGCGCCCATTGTCGTACTGGAGATGGGCTCGCACCTCGTTCCGGTGATCCACGATCTGATCATGCGGACCGTCGGCATGCAGGCGAGCTGGTACATCCAATTCGCACTGACCACGCTAGTTCTGTTCGTCCCCGGACGTCGGTTCTACACGAAGGGCCTGCCGGCGCTGCTGCGCCTGGCCCCCGATATGAGCTCGCTCGTCGCCGTCGGCACGCTTGCGGCCTATCTTTATTCGCTCGTCGCTACCTTTGCGCCGCAGCTCCTGCCGCCCGGCACCGTCAACGTCTATTACGAAGCCGCCGCAGTGATCGTGACCTTGATCCTGCTCGGTCGCTTTCTTGAGGTACGCGCCAAGGGTCGGACGTCCGCGGCAATCAAGCGCCTAGTCGGCTTGCAGCCGAGGATCGCGCATGTCCGGCGCGGCGACAGCGTTCTCGACCTCGACATTGGCGAGGTGGTGGCGGGTGACGTCGTCGAAGTCCGGCCCGGCGAGCGCGTGCCGATCGACGGCGAAGTGCTGCAGGGCGAGAGCTACATCGATGAATCGATGATCACCGGCGAACCGATCCCGGTGGCCAAGGAAGCAGGACGCGCCGTCGTTGGCGGAACCGTCAACCAGAAAGGCGCGCTGAGCGTTCGGGCGACCGCCATCGGCAACGCGACCGTGCTCGCGCAGATCATCCGCATGGTCGAAGAGGCGCAAAGCTCGAAGCTGCCCATCCAGGCTTTGGTGGACCGGGTGACGATGTGGTTCGTGCCGGCGGTCATGGCCGTGGCGGCGGCGACATTCGCGATCTGGCTCATCTTCGGGCCGGATCCCGCGCTCAACTTCGCCGTCGTCAACGCGGTCGCCGTGCTCATCATCGCTTGCCCCTGCGCCATGGGGCTCGCCACACCGACCTCGATCATGGTCGGCACCGGCCGCGGCGCCGAGATGGGCGTGCTCTTCCGTAAGGGCGAAGCGTTACAATTGCTGAAGGACGCCCGGGTAGTCGCGATCGACAAGACCGGAACGGTGACGGAGGGCCGCCCCGTTCTCACCGATCTCGACGTCGCCGAGGGATTCGATCGCGGCAACGCGTTGGCGCTCGTCGCCGCTGTGGAGGCGAAGTCCGAGCATCCGATCGCGCGGGCGATCGTGGACGCGGCAACGAATGAGGAGCTTCGCCTGCCGGAGGTCAGCAGGTTTGAGTCGATCACCGGCTTTGGCGTCTCGGCGGAGGCGGGTGGCACGCCTGTCGAGATCGGCGCCGACCGCTATATGCGATCGCTGGGCCTCGATGTCGCATCGTTTGCGGCGACCGCCAGCCGGCTCGCCGACGAGGGCAAGTCACCGCTCTATGCCGCGATCGGTGGCAAACTGGCCGCGATCATCGCGGTTGCCGATCCCATCAAAGCCTCGAGCCCCGATGCGATCGCAGCCTTGCATGGTCTCGGGCTGAAGGTCGCGATGATCACCGGCGACAATGCTCGCACCGCCGGCGCCATCGCCCGCCAGCTCGGCATCGACGAGGTCGTCGCGGAAGTGCCGCCGGAAGGCAAGGTCGAAGCGGTCCGTCGCCTCAAGCAAGCCTATGGTCGGTTGGCCTTCGTTGGCGATGGCATCAATGATGCGCCGGCGCTGGCGGAGGCGGATGTCGGCCTCGCGGTCGGCACCGGCACCGATATCGCGATCGAGGCGGCCGACGTGGTGTTGATGTCCGGCAGCATCAAGGGCGTCGCGGACGCCTTCGCGCTATCTAAAGCCACCATAGACAATATCCGCCAGAATCTGTTCTGGGCGTTCGCCTATAATGTCCTGCTCATTCCGATCGCGGCCGGTGTGCTCTATCCGGTGGCCGGCATCCTACTGTCGCCGGTGCTCGCCGCGGGCGCGATGGCACTTTCGAGCGTCTTTGTGTTAGGCAACGCATTGCGACTCCGGCGCTTTCGGCCACGGACCGCTACTGGTGCGCATGTGTCGGCGACTGCTGATGCAGTACGAGCGCCACTCTCATCTGTGAGCTTCGAAAGGAGCGCGGCGTGAACATCGGCGACGCGGCGCGCGCTTCAGGCGTGAGCGCCAAGATGATCCGGTACTATGAGCAGAGTGGCCTGATCCCCAAGGCGGGCAGGACGGCGGGGGGCTATCGCGACTATTCGGCGAATGATGTCCACATGCTTCGTTTCGTGCGACGCGCGCGCGATCTCGGCTTCTCGATAGTAGAGATCGAGGAGCTGCTGCAGCTCTGGCGAGACCGCAGTCGACAGAGCGCCGATGTAAAGCGAATCGCGCTCGCACGCATCGCCGACCTGCGCCGCCGGATCCATGCGATGGAGGGAATGGCGGCGACGCTGCAGCATCTGGCTTCGAGCTGCTCGGGAGACCATCGGCCCGACTGCCCAATACTCGCGGATCTTGAGCAAGGGGAGGTCGCGAAGCCGCGACGCACGCGCGGCGCCATCGATGAAGCGCCACAGTGAGCTGCAGACCAACGCTTTTGTCAGATCGCACAATGTCTACAACGCCGACGGCGCAGTTATGTCCGTCTATCTGCTGGCGCTGATGTGGCGCAAGAAGACCCTCCGCGCCCTGACGTGATCACGCGGGAGCGTTCAGTGCCGCTAGAGCATCAGCCGAGGATCAGTGTCGCTCCTGGCCAAGTGAAGTGAGGCAGCGCAAAAAAGGCCGCAAATCCGGCAGCGCCCGCTACGACGGAGGCCCCCAAGAGCGGAAGCCAAAAGCGGATGGGCCCAGTGGCGGCGGCAACGACAAGGCGCCCTGCGGCGTTAGTCGCGAGCGCGATCAAGACGGCATGGCCCACCGCCTCCGTATCGGCTGACGATCCGAGAAGCCGCAGGGCGCTCAGAACCGCAACGTCGATATCGAAGATGCCGGAGACCGCCGAGGTCACTACCATCCCTGCCGATTGGCCCGAGGCGGCCGCCGCGCTGATGGTCGAGACTGTGGCGAACAGCATCGCGAAGATCAGCAGCGCCCCGAGCTCAAAAGGATTTCGAAGGGAGCTGTCACCGTCGCCAGCCAAGCGACCGCGCGTGAGGTAAAGGCCGCCACAAACCGCCAAGCCGGCGACTGCAGACAGAATGGCAAGGCCCACGACTCCCAGAACCGAGGGTGCGACAATGGCGACAATGCCGGTGACGCGTAGCACGGAGACGGCGGCAGCGAGCGTAGCGGCTCCTGCAAGGGGCCATGGATTGCCGCCTGCGGCTGCCGTGCGCGCCAGCGCAAGGGTGACAGCGGTGGACGAGACGACTGCGCCCGCCAATCCGCCGAGCAGGGCGCCACGCGTAGTGCCGAGGACACGTACGGCGATGTAGCCGAGAAACGAGATCGCGGCGGTAAGAACTGCGAAGATCCAGACCTGCCGCGGGTTGAAGCCGCCCCAGGGATCAATCGCCTGCGACGGAAGGAGCGGAAGGACGATCGCCGTCATCACCGCGAGCACCAGCGAGGCACGCAGCTCCAACCAGGAGATACGTCTCAGCAGCCCGTGAAGAAGATCGCGGCTGGCGAGAAGGACCGCGAGCGCCGTGCCGCTTGCGGCGGCGGCGCGCTGATCGCCGACAACCGCCAGCGCGCCGAGCACAAAGACACCTATCCCGGCGACGACGCCAGTCACACTAAAGTCTGCATCGTGGATGGCTTCGCGACTCTTGTACCAGGCGAACACCGCAGTGAAGGCGAGGAGGCCTGCGATCAGCAGCGAGGGCGCCTCGAGGCTGCGAGCGAGCGCGGCGAACAGGCCACCCAGCAGTCCCGTGATAGCGTAAGTGCGAATGCCGGCTGTCCGTGCGCCGTCCGGTGCGTCACGCTCGCGCCAGCCTCGCTCCAGGCCAACCAGCAACCCAATGGCAAGCGCCAGGCCGAGTTTGGCGATCAACGATTCCATCGCCAATCTCCCGATGGCCGCCGGCCATGAGCGCGCGGAATCCATCTTTCGGATGCGCGCGGAGCATCGATCCTGGCCAGAACGACGTCAAGCCTCGACCTCGATAATAGTCCCGGCCCGGGCAGCATAGTCGAGCGCGTAGGCGAGTTCGCCCGTCGTCTCGGCGTGCACATGAAGTAGCGGCTGGCCGCGATCGATTTCGTCGCCAAGTCGAACGGCCATTTGAATGCCTGCCGCCTTTGCTTCCGGAGCTCCGGCAAGCTTGGCGAGCCGGGAGAGCTTGCGGTTGTTGATATGCACGATACGCCCGGCGCGCTCCGCGGTCAGAGGATGGACATATGAGGCCTTGGGCGGCGTGCGGAGGCCCCCTTGCGCTTTGCAGATCGCCTCGAACTTTGACCACGCCCGACCGTTCGAAAGCGTTTCGAGCGCCAGGTTGACGCCTTCTCCGGTCACGGCCTTGCCACCGATCTCCAGCGCGGCTCCGGCCAGCGCCGCCGCTCGTCGACGCAAATCGTCGGGTGCATCCGACACGTTCTTCAGGACGGCGAGCACGTCCCACGCCTCCAACGCCGGTCCGATGCCGCGACCCACAGGTTGAGCGCCGTCGGTCTGGACGCAGGTCGTCGCGAGGCCGAAGCGCGTGGCCACCGCGGCGAGGCGGGAGGCAAGACGATTGGCGGCGTCCTCGCCGCGCACCTTGGCCGTCGGACCGACCGGGATGTCGATGACGACATGGGTCGCCCCCGCCGCGATCTTCTTGGACAGGACCGAAGCGACGAGCTGGCCCTCGGTGTCGACATCGAGTTCGCGCTCGATCCGCACGAAGATGTCGTCAGCGGGACTCAAATGAACGGCACCACCCCAGGCAATGCAGCCTCCCTCGTTCTCTACGACACGCCTCAGAGTCGCGGTGTCCAGCTCGACTGGTGCCAACGTTTCCATGGTATCGGCGGTGCCGGCCGGCGAGGTTATGGCGCGCGAGGAAGTCTTGGGCATTACCAGCCCGTTCGCGGCCACAATCGCGACGACGATCGGCGTGGTCCTGTTACCAGGGAGGCCACCTACACAGTGCTTGTCGATGACAGTCGGCGCGTTCCACCGCATCCTCTCGCCGACATCGATCATGGCGCCAGTCAGGTCGGCGGTTTCATTCTCATCAAGGGGCAGCGCGGCACTCGCGGTGAGGAACGCGGCAAGATGGACTTCGGTATAGCGCCCGGCGACCACGTCGCGCAGGATTTCGCCAAAGGCCCGAGCGTCAAGGCGATTGCCGTAGATGCGCTGGCGCACACTGGCGAGAGAATCGATTGCGGGGGCATGGCTCACCCGGATCGCGTCGCCGTCGCTCAGGCCGAGCCGTTGCCAGGCGGTCTCGGAGAGGCCGACCTCGTCGATAGCGATCAGCCCATCGCCATCAACCTGAAACAAGGTGGCCTGAACGTCCACGCTACCGTTCGAGACGAGCACTTGCGAGCGGGCAGACAGGCCCTCCGAACGACAGACGTGGCAGTCGGTGCGCATCACGACCACCGCCTGATGCTGCGTGTGCAGCCGAATGCGTCGGACCCGAAGCGTCGGCTGGGCCGGGATGGTGAGGTCGTCTTGCGTCATAGCTCAAATGCCTGTTCTTGACGCGAAACCACCGCGTCCCATCCGAGCTCGCGGTGAATGCGAACGCGTAAGGCTTCGGAAGCTTCATCCTCGCCGTGCACAATGAACACGCGGGAAGGCGGGCGCCGGAAACCCGATAGCCATCGCACCAGCTCATTGGCGTCAGCATGGGCCGACAGCATCGACAGCTCCTCGACGGCGGCCCGGACCGGAATCCAAAAACCATGAATCTTGGTCTCTTGTGCGCCCTGCAGCATGGCACGGCCGCGCGTGCCTGCCGCCTGAAACCCGGAGAACAGGATCGTGTTGCGCAAATCGGGGGCGAAAGTCTTCAGGTGATGAAGCACTCGACCGCCGGTCGCCATGCCGCTCGCCGAGATCACCACCTTCGGGTAGACGCTAGCCGTAATGGTCTTCGAACCTTCAACGTCGCGGGTGTAGGTCGCGATCGCGCAAACCTCCTTGCATTGCTCCGGTGTCAGCCGGTGGTCGCGGCGGTGGGCGTGCAAGAGGTCGGTGGCATCGATCGCCATCGGGCTGTCAAGATAGACTGGCACCTGAGCCAACCGTCCTGCCGTCTTGAGCTTCCAGAGATGGTAGAGCAGAGACTGGGCGCGACCGACGGCGAAGGCGGGGATGACCACCGTCCCCCCGCGCGCGACCGTGCGCTCGATGATGCCGCCAAGCGCTTCGGTTGGATCCGCCGGGTCGTGCAGGCGGTTGCCATAGGTCGACTCGATAACGACATAGTCGGCCTCCGGAACCGGAGCTGGATCGGGGAGAACCGGATCGTCATAGCGGCCGAGATCGCCCGAGAAAGCGACGCGGCGTCCACCCCATTCGATCTCGGCAGTCGCGGCGCCCAGGATGTGACCGGCATGACGGAACGTCAGCGTCGCGCCGAACGGCAGCTGAACCGGCTTGTCGAAGGGAAGAGGCGAGAAGAACTCAAGGCTGCGCTCGGCATCGCGGATGCCGTAAAGTGCAAGCGCCGGCTTATGCTTCGAAAATCCCTTCCGGTTCGCGTATTCGGCATCCTTTTCCTGAAGATGCCCGCTGTCCTTGAGAATGAGCTCGGCCACATCGCGTGTCGCTTCTGTCGCGTAGATCCTTCCCCGGAAGCCGTCACGCACGAGCTTTGGAAGATATCCCGAATGGTCGAGATGGGCGTGCGTCAGGATGACAGCATCGATGCGCGACGGCGCGATCGGCAATGGCGCCCAGTTCAACTCGCGCAGGTTCTTAAGGCCCTGAAACAAACCGCAGTCGATCAGGATGCGCTTGTCCCCGTTGGAGAGGAGATGCTTCGAGCCGGTGACGGTACCAGCGCCGCCGAGGGAGGTGAGTGTGAGCATGTCGTCCTTCAATGCGTGGGAGTCGAAAGATCGGCGGGAGTGCCTTTCCCATCGATGGCATTGCATTCGGCGGCCGTGAGCAGATCTTCGCGCGACCAGCCGGCCAATGGGACGGCTGCGTCAATCAGATGCGCCCACGAGCAACGGTTGGCGAACAGCATGCCGGCGACGTCGAGCGTCCCGCCCCGGCTGATGTAGCCGCGCGCTGCAGTTTGCTTCGGCCCGCCGTCGAGCCGTCGCAGCAGACCGAGCATCGGCTCAGGACGCGTGTGCGAAACGATCAAGCGCGGAACATTGGGTGGGAACAGACCCGCGAGCGTGTCGTCTGCCACCACGAAGCGCGCCTCGATCGGGTCACGCGGAACGCGGAAACGCCCGGGCTCGGTCAGCGCGGTCACCAGCACGTGCCGTCCGCGCTTCTTGAGACGACGGGCGGCCTTGAGCGCCTCCTCGAGTTGATAGGCACCGATCGCGACGATCTGCAGCTCCGCGTCGTCTACCTGGCCGTCTATGTGAGCGGCGCCGTCGGTGACGAAACGGACGGCGGCGTCGCCATCGAAGCGATGCGGCATGTCGCGCTTCGAGACGATCACGCAGGCGACTTGCCCACGTCCCTCGAACACCGAAGCCATTGTGGCGACGGCGCTGTTGGCGTCGACCGGAAACAGGACGCGCGCCGTGTCGGACATCTCGCCCAGGAGCGCCTCGCCGACAGTAGGATCCTGGTGCGACTGCTCGTTCTTCGAATTCTCCCAGGTGTGCGAGGTGACGACCAGCGGCACCGAGATCCAGCCCGGCTCCTTTCCATCCTCGCGTTGCCGGCGGGCGAACACAATCTCCTGACGCAGGCCGCCGAGCATCTTCATCGCGAAGGCCTCGTAACTGACGATGAGGTTGATCCCGCCCTTGTTGGCAAGAGCCGCTGCGGCGACCGCCTCCTCGTTCAGCGCCGTTATCACGCTGCCATCGCGAGCCTCGGCCACACCTGTCTCCGGCGCGTTGACGCGATGGCATAGCCGCTCGAGGGTCGCGCCCATATGGTTGGAGCTGAGTTCGTCCGGATTGCCGACCCGGACCCGCAACGCCGGATTGGCGTCGACAAGGCGCACGAACCAACGGTCGAGGGCATGCATGGCACAATCCGGTGGCGTGTTTATCCCGGTCCATTGCGGCTTCGGCAGGTTTGGTGCCAACGGACGGCGCGAAGCGAGTGGGTGTCGGCTTTCCGCCGGCCGATTCTGCTCCTGATGAATGGCGATGGCGGCCACGGCTGCCTCGATGTCGACCGGTGCGACGAACAGAGCGCGGGCCGCATCGTTGAACGCATTGCGCGCAGCTTCGTCGCGGGAGGGGTTAGTGATGAGCGGCAGGTTGTGCGCCGCATTGGTGCCCGCGCCAGGGAAGCCGAAGCCTTTTAAGGTTTCGGCGATGGCATAGGGCATCGGTGCGGGATAGCGGCGGGCTGGATCGTCGGCAAAACGGCCCAGGCGCTCTTCCGCCGTCAGGATAGCCCAAACGAAGGCGGCAGGGTCGCGGCCGTCGATGATGAAGGGATCAAAGCCGTTAAGCCGGAGATGATCGGCCAGCCAGTCCGCACCGCCCTGCTGCGCGATCTGAGCGCGCTCCTCGATGCGTCGGCCGTTGAGAATCATGATCGGAACAACGAGGCCACTATCTTCTGCCCGCCACCAGCGCGCCGTCCAGTCCGAACCACGCTGTTCCTCAAACGCCCCATCACTCAGAAATGCGATCAGGCTCTCCCCCGGCAACGGCGCATGAACGTATTGAACTTCGGCAAAGCCGAGATAGCCGCCCTCCGAGATCGCACCAGCGGTATTCGGTCCGGCATGGCTGCCGAGCGGGACCGCCGGCCGGCCGTCGGCGCCGATCGCGTAGGAGTAGAAATCGGCGGCAAGCTGGGACAGCCCCTTCTCGCTGCGGTCGTATCGCCCTTTCTGCGCATCGGAGACATCGCCGGTGAGCGCGTTGATCGCTTCAATAGCGGCGACGCAATGGCCTTGTCCCATCAACCAGGCGCGGGTTGTGGCTGAGATCGCGTTGGCAGTGAGATACCCGACAAAGGCGGGCACCATGTTCAATGATCCGCCGGTATGCCCTTCCGGGATAGCCTTAAAGGCTTCGACAGGCAGCGATGCTCCAGAAAGGTCGACACGCTTCGCATAGGTCATGTGAACGACCGTCCACATTCCCGCGCAGGTCAGCCGGTCAGCGGCGGCGAGACGGCGGTAAAGCTCATCCTGATCCAGTCTGGCCGACTGCGCGAAGGCCCGGATACGCTCGATCGTCTCATCGCCATGATTGATCGGCCCGTAGCCGGCCCGCCAGTGTTCGAAGGCTGAAGACGTCGTAGCGGCCATGCGCTGCTGCCTATCTTGGATTCGTGGAGCTCTTTGTATCAGCTGCGCTATGCGACCCCGCCGGTCCAGGGCGGTGGATCGCTCGCGGGAAAGGAGTCGATACCGGCGCGCTCGACATCGTCGAGCGGTTCGGGTGGGCGCCGATGGCGGATCAGTTCTAAGTCGGAAGTGTCCGCGGCTGCTATCGCATCGGCGATCAGTGGGGCAAGCCCGATCACGTTGCTCGGGTGAATGACGGCATCGGTCGAGACGATCCTGCCGCAGAGAGGCGTCAGCCGCTCAAAGGAGTCGCCGGCGAAAATGCCATGCACAACGGCGACGTCCGGGCGGGAAAAGCCCTGCAACGGCAGCTTACGCGCCGCTTCGATGAGCGTGTTGCCAGACGAGGCAATATCGTCGACCAGAACAGGCTGGAGGCCATTCCATTGCGAAAGGTCCGGCAGCTCGATGTCTACATCGCGATCGCCATGGCGAACTTTGCGCAGTACCGCGTGCGGCGCGCCGATCCGCGCCGCGATCGCCGACACCCACTGCTCGCTTTCCTCGTCGGGTCCGATGACCAGCGGCTTTGCAATCGACGCGGCGATCCAGTTCGCCAGGAGCGGCGCAGCATGCACCGTGTGCGCCGGGATGTCGTATAGCGCAGACAGCGCCGGATAGCGGTGCAAGTGCGGATCGACTGTGACAAGGCGATCGAAACTCGATGATACGAGGCGTGCGAAGGTTCGTGAGGTGATGGCCTCGCCTGGCTGGAAGCGGCGATCCTGCCGCATATAGGCAAGATAGGGAGCAATCAGCGTGACCTCGGAGGCGCCGAGAGAGCGCGCCGCATCGGCGACGAAGACAAGGCGCAGAAAGCCCTCATCAGGGCGAGCAAGCGTAGAAATCAGAAGAACCGTCTTGCCAGCCACATCGGAGGCAAGGCGCACATAAGTTTCGCCGTCCGGGAAATAGCGGGTTTCGATGACGCCCAGTTCCCCTGCGCCAGCGTCTGCAAGACTTCGTGCAAAAGCGTCGTTCCCCGGCAGCGCCAGAATGATTGGCTTAGGACGATCGTTGGGAGGAGAGACGCGCGCCATTGCTTTGTCTTTCTCGATCTCGTCTCGACGGTGGCAGCACACATCGTCGGTTTGGTCATTTCGTCCGCCACGGGAAGAGACGTTCCTGATAAGGCCGCACGGAACGCCAATTCTTTAATCGAGATCAAGTTCTGGGTGTTGCGGCAAAGGGAGCTTCCGAATGCAAACTTGATTTGAGTTAAAGTTTGAGCCGTTCCGGAAGCGCATCGTCGCCGTCGAGCGGGGCTTGAATGGGACCATCGTTGGCGAGAGTTATGTCGGCCTTAACGCTCAAAGAAGGGCCGGTCGGTTACGCGCCGGATCGGGCCGTGACGGGCGAGAGTTAAAGTACGGAAGGCGCCTGATGGAAAATGAAAACAGGGCTCCCGCCAAACAGGTGTTCAAATTCGATATCCTATACTTCATCGCCGTTGTCTTCGCCGTTCTCCTCATTCGAGATCTGCTGGTCGGCCAGAGTCACGTGAAGGTCATCCCCTATAGCGAATTCCAGAGCCTGGTCGAAAAGGACGGCGTCACCGACCTGGTTGTCGGACCCACCCAGATCACCGGAGCCTACAAACAGCCGGTCGACAAGGGCGCCCCCGCACATTTCTCCACCGTTCGCGTCGATTCTCAGATCGCCGATGCCTTGACGCGCCGCAATATTTCCTTCTCCGGTCAGCCTGCGCCGGGCCTCTTCGAAAACCTGCTGTCGTGGCTGATGCCGGCCGCGATGTTCGTGCTGATTTGGATGTTTCTGCTGCGCCCGATGATGGCCGGGCAGCATGGCGGTCTGATGAGCATCGGTCGCAGCCGCGCCAAGGTCTATGCTGAGAACGACGTGAAGGTTACATTCGCCGATGTCGCGGGCGTCGATGAAGCCAAGCAGGAACTCGCCGAAGTCGTAGGGTTCCTGAAAGACCCCACGACCTATGGCCGGCTTGGCGCCCGCATTCCCAAGGGTCTCCTGCTCGTCGGACCGCCCGGAACGGGCAAGACGCTTCTCGCGCGCGCCGTTGCCGGGGAATCGGGCGTTCGGTTCTTCTCGATCACCGGCTCGGAATTCGTCGAGATGTTTGTTGGCGTTGGAGCCTCGCGCGTGCGCGACCTTTTCCAACAGGCACGCGAGCAAGCACCCGCCATCGTGTTCATCGATGAGTTGGATGCACTCGGCCGGGCGCGAGGCATCGATGCGCCCGGGGGCGGGCATGATGAGAAGGAGCAAACGCTCAATCAGCTGCTCGCCGAGATGGACGGTTTCGATCCGAGCATCGGCATTGTCGTTCTGGCGGCGACCAACCGACCCGAGATCCTTGACCCGGCGCTGCTGCGTGCCGGACGCTTCGATCGCCAGGTTCTCGTCGACCGTCCTGATCGTCAGGGCAGGATCGACATTCTCAATGTGCACCTGAAGAAGATAAGTGTGGCGCCCGATCTCGAGGTCGCGGCAATTGCCGCGCTCACCCCAGGCTTCACCGGCGCCGATCTCGCGAATCTCGTCAACGAGGCCGCGCTTGTCGCAACGCGCCGAGACGCGACTGCCACCACCCTCGACGATTTCACACAGGCTGTTGAGCGCATCGTTGCCGGACTCGAAAAGAAGAGTCGCATCTTGATCCCTCGCGAGCGCGAAATTGTCGCCCATCACGAGATGGGACACGCCCTTGTTGCCATGGCGCTGCCGCAGACCGACGTGGTGCAGAAGGTCTCGATCATCCCGCGCGGCATCGCTGCGCTTGGGTACACACTTCAGCGGCCGACGGAGGATCGGTTCCTCATGAGCCAATCCGAATTACAGGATCGTATGGCGGTGCTGCTCGGCGGACGCGCTGCCGAAAGCTTGGTGTTCGACGAGATCTCGACAGGCGCGGCGGACGATCTCGTCAAGGCGACAGACATCGCGCGCAACATGGTCGTTCGATTCGGAATGTCGAAGGAGCTCGGACAGGTCGCCTACGAGTCGGAGGCAGGCGGCTTCCTGGTCGGCCAAACCCCGGTCTGGCGCCCCCGAACCTATAGCGATGAGACGGCCAAAGCCATCGACCACATGGTGAAAGATCTCATCGAGCACGCCTTCCAAAAAGCCCACTCTGTCCTCGAACGCAACCGTTCTGTGCTCGACACGAGCGCGCGAGAGCTTCTTGCCCGAGAAACGCTTGGTCCCGACGATCTTGCGAAGTTGACCCTTGGTCTCGAGCGCGAGGCGCCGCGTCAGCCAGGCCTCGCTTTGGTCAAGTGATGCGGATCGGAAATTGCCACATCAGCCTGCTCGGCGGGCGCTCGCTGCTCAAGAGGACGTAAGGTGCGCAGATCTACGGTTGTCGTCATCATCGTATTGGTCGCCACCGCTGCGGCCGGCGCCTATGTGTATTGGCTCGGAACGCAAAATCGCGTGCCGGCGGGATTGGCGCGGGTGAATGGAAGGATCGAGGTCGAGCGCGTCGACATTACCAGCAAGTACGCCGGCCGCTTAGCTGAAGTGGCGGTGAATGAGGGGGCCAACGTCAGGAAGGGCGATGTTCTCGCCCGCCTCGATACGAGCGAGATACAGGCCCAGTTAACGGCCGCAAGAGCCGCCATCCACCGCAGCCACCAGAGCGTAGCCAGCGCGGAGGCGAGTGTTGCCCTACGCGAGGCCGAACTAAATCTCGCGCAGATCGAGCTTCAGCGCGTCGTCGATCTTATGCGATCGAACACTTCGACGCAGGCCGAGCAGGACCGCCGAACGGCACAGCGTGACATTTCAAGGGCATCGCTTCGGACGGCGAAAGCGGCCGTTGAGGACGCCAAAGCCTCGGTGCAAGTCGCCGAGGCGCAGGTTAGCCAAATCGAAGCCGCCATTGCCGATATGACGTTGAAGGCTCCAGTGTCGGGACGCGTCGAATATCGCTTGGCGCAAGCCGGTGAGGTTGTCGGCGCCGGAGGGCGGGTGCTGACCGTCTTCGATCTCTCGGATGCTCACATGACGATCTACCTGCCCACGTCGACCGCCGGCCGCGTCGCAGTCGGTACGCAAGCGCGCCTCGTGCTCGACGGCGCGGGAGGCTATGTCCTGCCCGCGACCGTGTCGTTCGTTTCCGCCGACGCACAGTTCACACCGAAATTCGTCGAGACGGCGAGCGAGCGCGAGAAGCTAATGTATCGCGTCAAGCTACACATCGACCCTGCCTTGGTCGCATCCGAGCGTGGATATGTGAAGGCGGGAATGACCGGCAATGCTTATGTCCAGATCGCAGGCGATGCCAGCTGGCCGTCCGAGCTTGCGCCGAGGCTCCCCGATGGACGCTGATCCCGCAGCAGCCGTCAGCCTGACGGGTGTCCATCATGCCTACGGAAAGGTGATCGCGCTTCGCGGTCTCGATCTTTCAATCCCGTCTGGCTCCAAACTTGCTCTCGTCGGCCCTGATGGGGTCGGCAAGTCGACGCTGCTCGGGCTAATCGCGGGTGTGCGCCGCATCCAGCGTGGCTCGGTCAGCGTCCTCGGTGGCGACATGGCGTCGACCTCGCACCGGAGCGAGGCCGCGCCCAGAATTGCCTATATGCCACAAGGCCTCGGACGCAATCTCTATCCGACCCTCTCGGTGATCGAGAACATCGACTTTTTCGCCCGGCTGTACAATCAGCCTGAGGGACGCCAACATCGGCGCATCGATCAGCTCTTGCAGGTCACCGGACTTTTTCCCTTTGCCGACCGACCGGCGGGTAAGCTGTCCGGCGGGATGAAGCAAAAGCTCGGATTGTGCTGCGCGCTCGTGCATGATCCCGATCTTCTCATCCTCGATGAGCCGACGACGGGGATTGATCCGCTGTCGCGCCGCCAGTTCTGGACGCTGATTGCGCGCTTACAGGGCGAGCGACCTGCCATGACAGTGATCGTGGCAACAGCTTACATGGAGGAGGCGGGCGAATTCCGTCGTATCGTGGCGATGGATGACGGCGCCGTCATCGCCGATGGCAGCCGGGCGGAGCTTCTTGCCCGTACCGGATCCACCACGCTCGAGCAGGCCTATATCGAACTGCAGCGCCCGGAGCGGCGCGGGGCGCGCGCGGCTTCGTCGGTTCCGCGTCGCGAGTGGGTTGGCGGCCCGCCTGCCATCCTTGCCGAAGGGCTAACCATGCGCTTCGCTGATTTCACGGCGGTCGACCATGTGAGCTTCCGGATCGAACAGGGCGAGATCTTCGGCTTCCTCGGCTCCAATGGTTGCGGCAAGACGACCACGATGAAGATGCTGACCGGCCTGCTGCCGGTGACGGAAGGACACGCCGAGCTCCTTGGAAAGCCAGTCAACGCGCGCGACATCATGACCAGGACGCGGATCGGCTATGTGTCGCAATCCTTTTCGCTTTACGAAGAACTGTCCGTGCGAGGCAATCTCGAGCTGCACGGGCGCCTCTGTGGCATCAGCGGTAAGAAACTTGTCGAACGTGTCGAGGAAGCCCTGGCGCGGTTCGAACTTACTGACGTCGCGGAAACCCTGCCGGATGCTTTGCCGTTGGGCATGCGCCAGCGGCTTCAGCTGGCGGCGGCATGTTTGCATCGGCCGGACGTCCTGATCCTGGACGAACCGACCTCCGGCGTCGATCCAGCGGCCCGCGATCGCTTCTGGAGCCTTCTGCTGGAGATGTCGCGGCGCGACGGTGTCACGATCTTCATCTCAACGCACTTCATGAACGAAGCCGAACGGTGCGACCGCATCTCTCTCATGCATGCGGGTCGGGTGCTGGCCGTTGGTACGCCGCACGAGCTTCAGGTCGCGCGCGGCGCGGAGAGCCTAGAAGACGCCTTCATCGCCTATCTGGAGGACACGACCGCAACAGGATCTGAAGAACAGGCTGTCAATGGCGCGATCGCATTCGTCGAGCCTGCGTCGTCTCCCCTCGAAGACGGCCCCACTACGCCCCATAGATCGCGCCTGGCTTCTGTAAGGCGGATCTGGACGTTTGCGCGACGCGAAGCGCTGGAGCTCAGCCGGGACCGCATCCGGCTGGCCTTCGCTCTCATCGGCCCGCTCCTGCTCATGGCGGCCTTCGGATATGGCATTTCCTTCGACATCGAAGGCCTGCGCTACGCAGTGCTCGACCGCGACCAATCGCCGGAAAGCCGCGCGTTTCTCGACCAGTTCTCGAACTCCCGGTACTTCGTCGAGCAGGCACGACTTGACGACGAAATCGAGATCGATCGGCGCTTGCGCGCCGGCGAGCTGAAATTTGCCGTCGACATCCCGCCCGGCTTCGGCCGCGATCTGTTGCAGGGCCGCCGTCCGGAAGTCGGATTCTGGCTCGACGGCGGCAACACCTTCCCCGCGGAGACCGCGCGCGCCTACATCCTGGGGAGCGTTCGAACTTATGCCGGCGAACTCGCCCGCGCCTCGCCCAACGCAAATGGACTCGGGGCGGAGACGCTGCGAGTCGAGCCCCGGTTTCGCTACAACCAGGATTTCCGCAGCGTCTTCGCGATCACTCCCGGATCGCTCATGATGCTGCTGATCATCTTTCCGGCCATGCTGACAGCGCTCGGCGTCGTCCGGGAGAAGGAAATGGGCTCGATCGCAAATGTCTATGCATCGCCAGCGACTGTGGGTGAATACCTGCTCGGCAAGCAGCTCCCCTATGTCGCGATTGGGATACTGAGCTATCTCAGCCTGCTTGCCTTTGCCGGCGGTGTCCTGGGCGTCGTGCCGAAAGGCTCGGTGCTCGCCCTCTCCTTGGCGGCCCTCCTCTACATCTTTGCCGCCACGGCCTTCGGCCTCCTGGTATCGGCATTCGTCTCGACACAGGTAGCGGCGATTTTCGGAACCGCCATCCTGACAGCGATGACAGCAGCCCACTACTCGGGGTTCCTGATTCCAGCTTCGTCGCTCGAAGGGCCAGGGCGTATCATGGGTCTGTCGTTCCCCGCGCTCTGGTTCCAGACGATAAGCCTCGGCGTCTTCGCCAAGGGGCTTGATATCGCAGCCTTCAGCCAGGAACTCGTTGTGCTCGCAGGTTTCGCGGTGGCGTTCCTGCTGCTTGCCAGGTTGTTGATTAGCAAGCAGGAGGCCTAGCGATGCGACGCTGGATGGAGAACGCCTTCCGCCTCGGAATTAAGGAGTTCGCAAGCCTTTCGCGCGACGTCGTGATGGTCGTGCTGATCGCCTACGTCTTCACATTTGCGGTCTATTCCGAGGCGACGGCGATGCGCACGGATGTCAACGATGCCAAGGTAGCGGTCATCGACGGCGACCGCTCGACCCTCTCGGGTCGGATCAAAGACGCGCTCCGACCACCGCACTTCCGCCCTCCGGTCGAAATCGATCGCTCGAGCCTCGACCGCTTGATGGACAAGGGCGTCTTCATTTTCATTCTCGACATCCCGCATGGACTGGAAGCCGACTTCCTGGGCGGTCGCAACCCGGCCATTCAGGTCAATGTCGATGCCACCACCATCTCCCAGGCGGGCGTCGGAACGGCCTACATTCAGGAGATCATAGCGCGGGAAACGGCCAGCTACCTCAAGCACGACCGTGCCGAGACACTCGTTCCGGTCAACACCGTGATCCGAGCCATGTTCAACCCCAATCTCGAAGCGCTCACCTTTACGTCAAGTATGGGCGTCATCAACAATGTCACCATTCTCGCCATCATTCTGGTCGGCGCCGCGGTGATGCGCGAAAGAGAGCATGGCACGATCGAGCATCTTCTCGTGATGCCGGTAAGCGCCAGCGAGATCATCGCGGGAAAGGTCTGGGCGAACGGTCTGGTCATCCTTCTGGCAGCTGCGTTCTCGCTTCATGTCGTAGTTGAAGTCGTTCTGCGCACAAGGATTGTCGGCTCGATCGAACTGTTTCTCGTAGGGACGGCCATCTACCTCTTCGCTGTCACGTCGCTCGGCATTCTGCTCGCCACGGTCGCGAATTCCATGCCCCAATTTGCGCTACTCTCGATCCCGGTCTTCGTTTTGATGTTCCTGCTGTCCGGCGCCTTCACGCCGTTCGAGAGCATGCCGCGAGCCCTTCAGGCGATTATGGACCTCTCACCGTCAACGCACTTCGTGCGCTTCGCGCAAGCAGTTCTTTACCGCGGCGCTGGCATCGACGTCGTTTGGCGCGATCTTTTGATCATGGTCGGGCTTGGCGCTGCCTTCGTTGTCGTAGCCCTCTATCGCTTCAAGGCGATGCTCGCGCGCCAGTCGTGAGCATCGCATTCGCTGGAGCGCGGGCTGGCCATAGCAAGCGCGACGAGAGTGAGCCAGCCGAGCTACGACCAAACCGATGCCCTCGACGAGATTTATGAGAAATCCAGTTTTCTCTTCCAAGCAAGATCACTACGAAATTTGATCTATCTGAGTGACCCTGCGTGCATGGCGCGCCTCTCCTGGAAACGGTGCTGAGAGCCAGCGCGTGACGGCCTCTTTGGCTTGATTGAGTGTGAGAAACCGAAGGCCCAGGGAGAGCGCGTTCGCATTGTTGTGCTCGCGCGTCGACATGAGAATATCCAGATGCTTTCCGGAAGCGTCCACTTGCTCGATTCCGGGGTCACCATAGTAGAGTGCACAGCGAACGCCTTTGAACCTGTTCGCTACGATGGCTTCGCCTTGCCCCGAAGCCCCGGCAACGATTGCACGACTGTCCTTTCCTTCCGCAACGTCGTCCGAAAGTTTTTTTGCCGCAACGGCAATGATTGCCGGGTAGTCGTCCTGCGGATCGTTTGCTAAGGCACCGCAGTCTTCAACCGCAAACTTGAGTTGATCGCGGACATATTCGACAAGCTTGTTCTTGGCTTCAAACCCAGCATGGTCGGAGGCGAAATACACTTTCATAGCGAAATCTCACTTCCCGCCCTAGACAAGGCTGATCGGATCAAATCATTCACAACGGCGCGGCCGGCTGTCGCGACAGCACGAAGCTGCGGGCCGCCATCAGGCGTGCCTCCGGTAGAACCGCAGGAACTGCGCATTGATGGCAACGATGATCGTGCTCGCCGACATGAACACTGCGGCGACAGCCGGCGTCATCATGAAGCCTGTGCCGAAGGTGATCCCGGCGGCCATCGGGATGGCTACGGTGTTATAAGCCGTAGCCCAGATGAGGTTCTGCACCATCTTACGATAGGTAGCGCGTGACAGACCGAGGATCGCGGCGACGTCGCGGGGATCGCTTTTAACAAGAACAACGTCAGCCGACTCAACAGCCACATCGGTACCGGCGCCAATGGCGACGCCCAGATCTGCCTGGACGAGCGCCGGTGCGTCGTTGACGCCGTCGCCAACCATCGCCACCGAAAGGCCACGGGCCTGAAGCTCTTTGATCTTGTCGGACTTCTGGTCGGGAAGTACCTCGGCGAAATATTCTGCGATCCCTAGCTCCTTCGACACGCTCTCGGCGACGCCTTTCGCATCGCCCGTCAGCATGACGGATCTGATGCCGAGCCGCGTCAGTTCGGCGATCG
Source organism: Hyphomicrobium sp. CS1BSMeth3 (assembly GCF_900117415.1). Taxonomy (GTDB): domain Bacteria; phylum Pseudomonadota; class Alphaproteobacteria; order Rhizobiales; family Hyphomicrobiaceae. The sequence goes on along the minus strand of NZ_FPEI01000005.1, from coordinate 160,459 downwards.
CATCTTTGGATTCCGGGCGAACGATGTCGGCGAGCGCGAATAGCGCACGCGGTTTGCCGCTGCGCACAAGCGCCACCACCGTCTTGCCCTGACCCTCCAGCTGCTTCAGCTTCTCGTGAGTGATGGGCTTGCCCTGCCGGGCGAGATGGCCGGGACTGACGATGCGAATATCTTGTCCGTCAACTTTCGCCACGATACCTTCGCCGGTGATATTGCTCACCTCGCTGGCTTTCGGAATGGTCAGGTTTCGGCGCTTCGCTTCGGCGACGATCCCGTGTGCGATCGGGTGCTCGGACTGGTTCTCTGCGGCGGCTGCGAAGCTCAGTTCTGTGTTCTGGTCGCCGCCTGAGAGCAGGACGATGTCGCTGACGCCGAAGCGGCCTTCCGTCAATGTGCCGGTCTTGTCCAACACCACCGCTTGTAGATTCCGCGCACGCTCGAAAGCGGCGCGGTCGCGGATCAGAAGACCGTTGCTGGCGCTGAGCGATGTGCTGACGGCGACCACGAGCGGAACAGCGAGGCCGAGGGCATGCGGGCAGGCCACCACCATCACCGTCACCATGCGCTCAAGCGCGAATTCGAGCGGCGCGCCAAGCCAAAGCCACCAGACAAAAAGCGTCCCGAAGCCAACGACGAGGGCAATGTAGGTCAGCCAAGCGGCCGCCCTGTTGGCAATGTCCTGGGTGCGCGAGCGTGTCGCCTGCGCCTTCTTCACGAGATCGATGACCTGAGCGAGATAGGTCGAATCGCCCGTTGCCGTTACTTTGATGGTGACGGCGTTGGCGCCGTTGATCGCCCCGCCGATAGCTGTCGCGCCGACCGCCTTGGTGACGGGGCGTGACTCGCCCGTCAACATTGCTTCGTTGAAGCCTGACGACCCCTCGACGATCTCGCCATCCACCGGCACCTTGGCGCCTGGGCGAACAATGACGCGGTCGCCCGGCTTGAGATCGGAGATCGGTACCTCGTGTGTCGTACCGTTGGCGTCGATCCGCGTCGCGCTGTCCGGCAAGAGACGAACGAGCTCTTCCAGCGCGCGTGACGCGCCCATCACCGAGCGCATCTCGACCCAGTGGCCGAGCAGCATAATGGCAATGAGGGTGACCAGTTCCCAGTAGAACGCTTCGCCTGGAAAGCCGAACGTGACCGCCGCAGAGAAGAAGTAGGCCGCCGAGATCGCCAGCGCGATCAGGGTCATCATGCCGGGCTGCCCCTTGCGCAACTCGGAGAAGAAGCCTGTCAGGAATGGCCATCCGCCGTACAGATAGGCGACGGTTGAGAGCACGAAGAGGACCAGGCCGTCCCCCGGAAAGGACAGGAGCTCCGTGAGCCCGAGCCAGTGCCGGATCATCGGCGAGAGCAACAGTACCGGAGGCGTCAGGACCAGGGTAACCCAGAACCGACGACGGAAGTCAGCGACCATGGCACCGTGGTCGTGACCGGCGTGCTCGGAATGGCTGGACCCGGCCGCCGCTACGATCTTGGCTGCGCCGTGATGGCCGTCATGGGGCGACTCGCGACCTCCATGCTGGTGATGATCATGATGGCCGTGATGGGAGTGCGGTGAGCTCATTCTTTTTCGTCCGTCAGGTGGCCCAGCCAGTTTCGTCACGGCGCGCCACAGGGTTTCTGCCGCACTGATGATAGATGGGAAGCGACAACATCCTCGTGGTGAACCTCGCCCCGACGCACCTTGGGATCTTTAATCCAGATCAAGTTCAGGCTACACGTCGCCTCAGCGCGCTCGTCAGAGCCCTGGGCAAGGTTGCAGAGTAAAGGCACCAACGAAGCTTATGCTAACTTGACGACCGTCCCGGCGTTGCCCTCCAGGATCGCGCGTGCGTCTTCCAAGCGTCCGATGCCCGCTATGCTACCGGGCGTCTCAGCGAACTGGCATGCCGCCTCCACCTTTGGCCCCATGGACCCAGGTGGAAATTGATGAGCCGACAGTTCTGTAGGGTGAGCCACCCGAATGGGGCGTTGTTGGGAAGTCCCCCAGCCGAGATAGACGGCATCCACATCCGTTAGCATCAGCAATGCATCGGCGGCCAGGTCCGCGGCGAGCAGTCCGGCAGCGCGATCCTTGTCGATGACAGCCTCAACGCCCTGAAGATTGCCAGACGCGTCGCGCACGACGGGAATTCCGCCGCCGCCGGCGCAAATGGTCACAACCTTGGCGGCGACGAGCATACGGATCACTTCGATCTGGACGATCCGCTTCGGCAAAGGGGACGAGACCACCCGGCGCCAGCGGCCCGACGCCTCCTCGACCATAGGCCAGCCATGAGCGGTGCGCGCTTTCTCAGCTTCCTGCGCTTGATAAACCGGACCGATCGGCTTCTCGGGGCGGCCGAATGCGGGATCGCGGAGATCCACCTCGATGTGGGTCAGCAAGGTGGCCAGCCGTGTGCTCGGAGGAAGCACATTGGCCAATTCCTGCTCGATCATGTAGCCGATCATACCGATGCTCTCGGCGCTGATGACGTCGAGCGGGTAAGGCGGGACCTCCTTGAGCGCCGCGGCCTGGAGGGCGAGCAATCCCACTTGTGGACCGCTTCCATGGGCCACGATGATGTCATGGCCCTTGGCAAGGTCAGCCAGAGCCACGGCCGCCTTGCGCACATTGGCGCGCTGGGCGTCGGCACTCATGGGCTCTCCGCGCTTCAGCAGCGCGTTACCGCCAAGCGCAACAACGACACGCATGATCAGACCTCGAGCGTGGGAGCGGCCAGCGCCGGTCGGCAGAAACTCCTGTGTGGGCCGAAAATCCGGCCCTTCCCAGGAGCCCCGTCCGCGACCCGCCGCTCTCTATGACTGAATAGATGGCCCGCCGAGACCTTGACCGATGAGAGTCGAAAAGTGGCTTCGGCAAGTTTAATCACCCGCCGGCTTGGTGCGCTGCGCCGACAGCCGCGGGATGAACGCTGGCACTTCTCGCATATAGCGCGCATAGGCATCGCCAAATTCGGCAAGCGCCTCTCGTTCCTCATGCTTGGAAAGCCGCCAATACATGAAGACCAGGATGGGGAACATCGCGAGCGTTAGCAAGGTTGGCCACTGCAGTAGAAACCCAAACATGACGAGGACAAAACCGACATACTGCGGGTGCCGGACGCGCGCATAGACACCCGTAATTGCGAGCTTATGCTGCCGCTGGGCCTCATAGAGCGCCTTCCATCCAGCGGAAATCAGGATGAAGCCGCCACCGATGAAAACAAAGCTGAGAATGTGGAACGGCCCAAAATGCGGATTGCCGCGCCAACCGAACAGTTCTTCGAGCAGGTGGCCGGCGTCATGCGAGAACCAGTCAACGCCAGGATAGCGCGACTGCAGCCAGCCGGAGAGCAGGTAGATCGTCAAGGGAAAGCCGTACATCTCGGTGAAGAGCGCGATGATGAAAGCGCTGAAAGCACCGAAGGACCGCCAGTCCCGAGGCGTTGTCGGCTTAAAAAAGCTGAACGCAAAGAAGATGAAGATGATGGAATTCAGAAAAACGAGAGACCAAAGACCGTAGGCGGGAATATTGTCCTGCATGGGGCGCTCTGCTTGAACCATCAATGCTGGTGCGGTGATCGACCAGGCGGTGATGCGGATGAATTTCCATCGCCACCACGCCCTCCGTGCCCTCCATGCATGAACACGTGCAGCAGAGGGCAAGCAAGGATGATAATCCAGGGTAGCCAGCCCAGAAGATGGGCACGATGTTCCGCGATCAGGTAGAAGGCGCCGATCGCCAGGAAGCCGTAGAGCGCAATGTTCGCGGCGCTAAAGCGGCTCGGTCGTTGTTGCTGGTTATTCATGTGATCGGTGTCCGGTTTCGTGACTGGGTCGCCCTGATAGGGACATTGCGAATTGTCTATTCCGCGAGCTCGAAGGGCCACCGCTGTGAGATGGTTGGCAAAGAGCGCTCAGCTCACGTGCGAACGTAATCCGCCAGCAGCGCTGGAGACTTTAATCTCAGTTAAAGTGCTGTCGGCGCAGCTCGGAGCCAACCGCAGCACAAATTGGCCCGGACCAGGCTAGTGCTTGTCTGTTCGTCGCGGCCGGGAGCCTTTGTCCGGTGCTACGTGTCGCGGTCGCCTCGCGCTGCGAGGAAAAGCGCCAGGCCGAAGGGGATCGTCGTTGCCCTGAAGCGCACAGGCGGATGGCAAGGCATCAAACTCGCGGACAAGGCTTGCTACCGACCGTGCGCACGACCCGACGCGGACGTCGATGCCAGACGCGACAAGCCGCTCTCGCACAGCACCCGCAATAAAGCCGCAGACGAGCCTAGTGGCGCCACTTGAGAGGATAAGGTCGCAGGTGGACTCGTTAGTTCGCGCCCGGTTCGGACGAAAATTCCGAGCCGGCACGTCCGGGTCGACCAAGAGCAAGCCGTCGCATTTCGCAAAGAACGGACTCAGCATAGTCTTTTGCCGGCTGCGCGATACGAGCAGCGCGACGCAGCGCATACGATCTGCCGGCGTCGGGGCTATCGTTGGCATTTCCGATCCGCAGGACACGTCCGGGACGATTCAGTGAGCACACTGCAGCCGTCCGCACTTTAATCTCGATTAAACATAGAGTGAGCGGCGACAAGAGCCATCAACCTACACTGGGGATGGAAGCAGGTGGTCGAATGCCGCTGCTAGCGGTGTTCGCGCGGTTGATCTCAGTCAATACGCATTGGACCGGAGTATGATCTGCTCAAAAGGTCGGCTCCTTTCGCGGGATATAGATCATTCGGCGTGTGCGGATGCGGACACCAACCGATGAAGGCCTGTAAGGCGAGCGCATGCTCAGGGTCCTGGCGTTGCTGATCTTCTGCTTGGTCTCCTTGCTGGCTCAAGGGGCGCCGGCGCTGGCCCATCCGAATCATGCGCACCAAGCTAAGTCGCAAAATCGCACAATCCACGCGGAACTGCGAACCTCTCCGTTGGACGGAGGAAACTGCTCATTCCATCACGGCCGCTGCTGCAAAAGTATGTGCGCCTCCTGTTATTTGCCGATGCCGCCCCAGCAGCAAGGCGTCATCGACATTCGGCTCGCATCATCAACGGTGCTGCCTTCGCGCGATGACCTCACCCCGCTGATCCTGCCGGGCGGAGACCCCCCAATACCACGACCTTGCGGTCTTTAAGGGCCACCCAGCATTCCGTAGTCCCCTATTTCATCCGGGGATGACTGAGCTCGGCTGTGCTCACTGAGTGCCATGGCGCGCTAGTGCCCAGAGGCCTCGGGCACCTTTCACATCAGAGGATTGATTGGCTGCGCAAGCAGCCGCCGGAACGGGCCGAACGCCCGGGAGGTGTAATGTGGGCTTGGATCGAGCGTCTTTAACAGAAAAGGCAGCCCGGTCGCTCCGCCGCGACGATTGGGGAACCGTCGAGCGCGAGCGGATTGGACTGGTGTTACGTGAATCGTTGTTGGCTGACGCGGGCGGCGGAGCCCAGGCACGAGGCGATGAAGTGAGCCGGCGCCGGGGGCGCCGACAAGAGCCGCAGGACACCACGCCAGCAAGCGTGGCGGAAGGCGCGGCTATATCGACTGAGCAGCATAGGCTGATCGCCCGCTACCACTCAGGCGACCGCGAAATCGAGGCCGGCCGAGACCTGTTCAGCATAGGCTGGACGGGAAAATCGATTTTCAACCTGCTCCACGGCTGGGTAGCCGTCTACACGCTTCTCGAAGATGGTCGGCGGCAGATCGTCCAATTCGCGCTGCCGGGCGCTATCCTCGGGGTCCTGCCGTCGAGGCGTGGCTCGTCCACCATCGGCGCCCAAGCCCTGACGGATGTTACGGTTTCTGTCATCCCGGCGTCTGTCCTGGCCACACATGCGCGCACCGAACCGGAGATCTGCTTGCGGCTCGTCCAGTCACTGGCCCGCGATTGCAATCTGGCGTTCGATCATCTGACGAGCATCGGGCGGCGTTCGGCGCGCGAGCGAGTGGCGCATTTGCTCCTAGAGCTGTTCACGCGCTATCGCGCGCAGTGGCCAGGCAATCGGATTGAAGAAATGACGCTGCCACTGACGCAGGAACAGATCGGCGATGCCACCGGCCTGACTTTTGTTCACGTCAACCGCGTCTTGAGCGCGATGCGCAAGGAGGGGATTGTTCAGTTCCATTATCGTCGCCTGCGAATATTGGACCCCGATAGACTGATCGAGGTTGCCGGCGTGGATCCGGAAACAGCGTTGGGCTGGTTAGAGCGACGCCCGTGGACTTAGCTCTGGCCGTTCATGAACCACGCGCCAGACGAACATCCTCGAGCTGCGACGCCCACTCAAGCGCGCAGAGCCAGAAGCGCTGCAGAACCTCCTGTGCCGCATCGAGATCACGCAGGTGCCGTAGAAGGAACCAAGGTTTCTGCTGCTGTGCGACAGCACGGCAGAAAGAACATGCCTACTTATCCAATCGCGTCACCTGAGCTAACGCACCGGCCTGTCTCGGTTAGATTTGCCACTTTTCGTGGCCGGCGTTTTTTGTTGTTTGGGCGCTTTACTGACGGGCTTCTTGCTCTTCAGCGATTTCTTCTCCGGGTGGTGCGCATCATTCGCACTGGCCTGAGCTGTAATGGGTCCGATCAAACAGACCAAGGCGATCATGCCTCTAATTACTAAGTGCTTCATGCTTGGCTCCGCGTTCCACTTCTACCAACAAACAGTCTATGCGAGCTTGGCCCTTCTTCTTTAACTCCAATCAAAGATTGCTTGTGCGCTGGCTTGAGCGGAACTCGGACAGCCGGGGCGATACGGCCTCGTTTCCTACGGCAGCCCCCACGTTGGCTATTCTCTCTTGGATTGTGGCGGCGGTCGATGTCAGTCGCGGTGACGGGACAACCTTGCGACGCGCCCCCTAGGCGGGCTGGGTCAGAAGCGCGGGCGGCCGATACACAGTGTATAGTATGTAGGCCGACATGAGCGCACCGCCGAAACAGAAAGCGGAGATGTATGCGAACTGAAAAAACAGGAACACGACGACGACAACACCAATAATCAGAAATCCAAAGGTCCTGGCGCTCGGATTAGAGGACGAGACAAGCGGTGCAATCACGACGAAGAGATAGAGGGCATAAGTTGCTTCCCGACGCATGATGAAATCAAACAGGACTGTTCCCTCGTAGCTGATCGCATGTCTCAAGAATCGTACAATCAGCCAGTTCTCATGTGCGAAGTACGGAAAAAACTGCATCGCGCCGATGACTGCGCCGACAATTGAAAAGAGCAAATAGACGTGCCGCCGCTTGCACGGCTCCAAGAAGTATGCCGAGAAAGGCACCCATACCGGCCACGCCAGCCAAGCAAAGAACATGTAGCCCATGGCAAACGCTTCGATCGATGCCGCATTGCCAAGCACACCGCCCGTCCAGACAAACCCCTCGAACAGCTGCTGCAGGCCGAAGTAGACCGGCAGCGCTGCAAACGCCAAGTAGCGCCGGTCCGTTTGGTAGGCTCGTCGAAGGCCGAGCACACCCGCTGGTACGAGGACTGCCGCTGCCGTGAAACTCGCCTCAGCGGAAAAGCACATAGAGTCACTCCATCCTTGGCGCTCCCTGAGAACGTCAGTGCAACGAGATACCCAGCTACTCAGACAGCAGCAAGATCAATATCGTCGAACGCTCACACATCGCGCACCACTGCCGACGACGGTATTGGCCAATCTCTCTCCCGCTGACGCACACCATGACCTTTGACGACGGCGTAGATGGCAGGAATCACGACAAGCGTCAGAACCGTCGACGACAGCATGCCACCGATCATCGGCACCGCGATGCGTTGCATCACTTCCGAGCCCGTCCCGGTGCTCCACAGGATTGGGAGCAGACCAGCAACGATCGCGCACACGGTCATCATCTTGGGGCGCACGCGCTCCACCGCGCCCTCCATGATCGCCGCGTTCAGATCGTGATGTGAGAACGTACGACCTTCTCGTTCGGCGCGCACTCTGTGCTCGCTGAGCGCGTGGTCGAGATAGATCAGCATGATCACGCCGGTTTCCGCTGCGACGCCTGCAAGGGCGATGAACCCCACAGCAACCGCGACAGACATGTTGAAGCCGAGCCACCACATCATCCAAAGGCCGCCGATCAAAGCAAAGGGGAGCGACAGCATCACGATCAGCGTTTCGGCAATGCGCCGGAAGTTGAGGTAGAGAAGCAGAAGAATGATGATGAGCGTCAATGGAACCACGATGGCGAGGCGCTGCTTGGCGCGCTCGTAGTATTCGTACTGGCCACTCCAGACCGCGTGATATCCCGGCGGAAACGTCACTTTCTCGGCCACGGCCTTGCGCGCCTCGCTGACATATCCGCCAAGATCGCGGTCACGCACGTCGATATAAATGTACGCAGCGAGTTGCGCGTTCTCAGTGCGGATCGAGGCCGGCCCCTGCGTGATCCGCACATTGGCGACTTGGCCCAGCGGGATGGAAGAGCCGTTGGCGAGCGGCACGAGCGTCTCGCGAGCGATCGCCTGCGGATCGGACCTGACATCGCGCGAATAGCGCAGGCTGACCCCGTACCGTTCGCGGCCCTCGACCGTGGTCGTCACAGTCTCGGCACCCAGAGCCGTGGCAATCACCTGCTGCACGTCGCCGACCATCAATCCGTAGCGTGCCAACTGCGTCCGGTCCGGTTCGATCTCCAGGTAGTAGCCGGCGATGATGCGCTCGGCATAGGCACTCGCCGTGCCGGCCACGCCCTTGATCGCCCCTTCGATGTCACGCGCAAGCCGTTCGATCACCTTCAGGTCCTGCCCCAGGACCTTGATGCCCAGCGGTGTGCGGATACCCGTCGCCAGCATGTCGATGCGCGCCTTGATCGGCATCGTCCAGGCATTCGACACGCCCGGGAACTGCAGAGCGCGATCCATCTCGTTGATAAGCTTCTCGAGAGACATGCCTTCCCGCCACTCACTCGGGTCCTTCAGGTTGATGATTGTCTCGAACATTTCCGTCGGTGCGGGATCGGTCGCCGTGCCGGCGCGGCCCACCTTGCCGAACACCGATTTCACTTCTGGGAAGCTCTTGATGATCCTGTTCATGATCTGAAGCAGCTCCGCAGCCTTGGTGATCGAGATTCCGGGCAGCGTCGTCGGCATATAAAGGAGCGTGCCTTCATTCAGGTTCGGCATGAACTCGGAGCCGATGCGCGTCGCCGGATAGGCCGTGACGGCGAGCAGCGCCAAAGCCATAGCGATGGTCAACATCTTCGCCCTCAGCACGAGACTGATGACCGGCCGATAGATCCAGATCAGGAACCGGTTCACGGGATTGCGGCGCTCGGGAATGATACGTCCGCGCACGAACAGCATCATCAGCGCCGGTACGAGTGTTATGGACAGAATGGCAGCCGCGGCCATTGCAAATGTCTTGGTAAAGGCCAGCGGCTTGAAAAGCCGCCCCTCTTGCGCCTCAAGGGTGAAGATCGGCAGGAATGACACCGTGATGATGAGCAGAGAGAAGAACAGCGCTGGCCCGACCTCACCGGCCGCTTCGATCAGCACCTCGCTGCGCGGTTTGTCGGGTGGGGCGCGCTCGAGATGCTTGTGAGCGTTCTCGATCATCACGATGGCTGCATCGACCATCGCACCGATGGCAATCGCGATACCCCCGAGGCTCATGATGTTGGAGGACAGCCCGAGCGCGTACATGCAGATATAGGCAATGAGCACGCCGAGCGGCAGGGTAATGATCGCGACAAGAGCGCTGCGTGCATGCAGCAGGAAGATCATGCACACCAGTGCGACAATGATGCTTTCCTCGATCAGCGTGGTCTTGAGCGTGGCGATGGCGCGGTGGATGAGCTCGGAACGATCATAGACAGGAACAATCTCCGTGCCGGCAGGCAGGCTCGACTTGATGTCGTCAAGGCGCGCCTTGACGTTCTCGATCACAGACAAGGCATTCTGTCCGTAACGCTGGATCGCAATGCCGGAAGCAACCTCGCCCTCACCATTGAGCTCGGTCACGCCCCGCCGTTCATCGGGTACCAGCTCCACACGGGCCACGTCGCGCAATAGGACAGGTGCGCCGCCTTCCGACTTGAGAACGATCTGCTCGAGATCCCGAACGCCGCGCAGGTATCCGCGCCCCCGCACCATGTATTCCGTCTCAGCAAGCTCGATGACCCGCCCGCCGACGTCCATGTTGGAAGCGCGGATCGCATCACGAAGCTTCGACAATGTCAGGTCGAACCCTTTGAGCCTGCGGGGGTCGACGATGACGGAATACTGCCGCACGAAGCCGCCGACGCTGGCCACCTCCGCTACGCCCTCGGCCTTCGCAAGCGCAAAGCGCAGCTGCCAATCCTGCGTCGCGCGGGTTTCGGCGAGCGTGCGGTTCGCCGCCATGACGGCGTATTGATAGACCCACCCCACGCCGGTCGCATCGGGACCCAGCGTCGGCGTTACACCCGCCGGCAGGTTGCGTGCCGCACCGGACAGGTATTCGAGCACGCGCGTGCGCGCCCAGTATATGTCAGTGCCGTCCTCGAAGATGACATAGACGAAAGACACGCCGAAAAACGAGAATCCGCGCACGATCTTCGAGCGAGGCACCGAGAGCATGGAGGTCGACAGCGGATATGTGACCTGGTCCTCGATCACCTGTGGCGCCTGACCGGAGTATTCCGTGTAGATGATCACCTGCGTGTCGGACAGGTCGGGCAAGGCATCGAGCGGCACGTTCCGCACGGCATAGATGCCTGCGCCAGTCGCCAGGACCGAGCCGATCAGGATCAAAAATAGATTCCGGCTCGACCACCGGATCAGGGCGGAAATCATGGCTTGGCCTCCGCTGCCGCGGGCTGGGTGAAGGCTTGCAAGGCCGCCTTGAGATTGCTTTCGGCATCGATCAGGAAGTTGGCAGCCGTGACGACCTCCTCACCTTCCGTCACGCCGTCGAGGATTTCGATATGGTCGTCGGCACGCATGCCCAGCTTCACGGGCCGCGGCTGAAACCGCCCCTCACCTTTGGCAACGATCACCACCTGCCGGTTGCCGCTGTCGATCACCGCTGAGGCGGGCACCGCCAGCCGCGCGGCTTCACCGGTACGTGCGCCGATTTCAACGTCGGCATACATTTCATGCTTAATGAGATGATCGGGGTTGTGCACTTCGATGCGCACTTTGGCGGTGCGCGTGCTCATATCGAGCTCGTGAAGCACGAATGTCACCCGTCCTTCGAAACTCTTGCCGGGAAACGCACGGAAGCTGACCATCGCCAGAGCCCCGATTTGCACGAGGCCCAGGTCCTGCTCCGCAACGTCGGCGATCACCCAAATGTTGGTCAGGTCGGCGATGCGGTACAGCTCCTCGCCGGCCTTGGCCATCTGACCTTCGATGACGCGCTTCTGCATCACGACCCCGGCTGTCGGTGCCGGCCAGTCGATCGACATCTGCGGGTTGAGGTCTTTGCGCAGGGCCTCGATCACCGAGTCGGGTATGTCAAGGTTCCTGAGCTTCTGAAGAGCTCCGCTCTCATTGCGTGATCCCCCATCAGCTCCGGCGCTCGTGCGATAATCAATTTGCGCGCTAACGATTTGCGGGCTGTAGAGGCGGAACAGTTTGTCTCCTGCCCGGACCTGCTTGCCTGTCTCGTTGACGTAGAGCTTCTCGATGAAGCCGTCGGCGCGCAGCGAAACGATGCGCAAGCTGCGTTCATCCGGCTTTGCGGTACCGGGTGAACGAACTGCCTGCACAAGGTTGCGGCGCTCCACGAGGGCCGTGCGCACGCCGGACCGCTGCACCTTGTCGAGACTTACAGTGACGGTGCTGGCGTCGTCCTCGCCTTCATAGACGGGAATGTAGTCCATCCCCATCCAGTCCTTCTTCGGCACCAGCGAGGTGTCGGCGAGCCCCATCGGGTTGCGGTAGTAGAGGAGCTTGCGGCTGCCGCCTTTGTCCTTGGCTGCCGGCCGGGGCTTGCTTTCTTTAAAATCGCCTTCCTGATCCTCGTAGACGGGGACAAAGTCACGGCCGTCCGGCGTCTTCTTAGGCTCAGCCGAGAAATCGGCGCTACCATCGGGGTGCTTCCAATACAGCACGGTGCGCGCGACTTCAGGCCCCGCGCCCTTTGCATCGGTGCCGTACGCCGTCTTCACCGGCTCACGGGCGGACAACGCTGGCCACGCACCGGCTCCTAATCGGTAGCCGGCGACGCCGCCTGCAAGGATCGCCAGCAAGGCGATCCCCGCTATCACGGTTCGAAACATGGCTGGCCTACTTCGTCTTGAAGACGACCGTGCCTTGCACGGTTTCAGCTTCGCCCGGCACCTTGGCCATCAGCTTGAAGGCCCAGCCGCCGGCCATTGTGAAGTCGGCCTTGAATTTGTAGATGCCCGGCTCGGCGGACGGCATAGCCGTGTGCTTGGCCGTCATCTCACCCATGCTGTCCGGCGACATGTCGAGACGCGTGCGAAACAGTACGGCCCCTTCTACCGGCTTGCCGGTCGCCTTGTTACGAAGCCGCACCGCGAATTCGCTGTCCTTGCCGTTGCGGACGTCGGCCGATACGGGCTCGAACACATAGTCGGCGGGCGCGGCATACGCGATGCGCGCGCCCAAGCCGACAGCCAAGACGGCGAGCAGCACCAAAAAGCGTGATCGGATAACCATTGCAGAATTTCCTTCTCGAGATTGTCTGCGCGAGGCTTCGCGCACGATAAATCCGTCCCAGACGGCGCCGCGAAAGCGCGGCTCGTTGGGACCTTTCGAGAAGTCAGATGCTAGGTGGTCGTGGCAGTGGTTCCGACCAATTGTCCGGCGGTTTACCGGGAGGCGCCTTGAAGAAGGCCACGTCCGGCTGGTCGATCAACACCACGCTGTTGGCGATCTCGCCGTTGAGCTTGAAACATTTGGCCAGGCAAAGATCGCCTTGGCACGGCGCCTTGGTATCGCAACAGCTGCAGTCTTTCGTGGTCTGCTTCGCCTTGCTCGGGCAATCGGGCATGTCCGCCATCTGGGCAACACAAACCAAAGTCGTTTCACGAGATTGCCAGCACCTGCAGCTATCAATACCAAGTCGCGTGCACAGAGCGCAGATGGAAAGCAGAGCCTATGGTTGAGACCTGCGGCGACCAACCGAGACTTCGATTTGCCGGCAGGTCCGAACCTTGAAGAGCTCGGACCTGCCGGCGAAGTCTAGCCTCTATTCGCCGCCGCCCATTTGCTGCATAAGGGACCGTCCGAGGTCCGCACTGCTGCCCGGACACTCAATCTGATGCAGGAGCGCATTCAACGACTCGTCGACGATCGGACGGCGTTTGCCGCCGCGATAGCTCACGATCTGGGAACACCGATTACTCGCCTTCATCTCCGTGCACATGAGATCGAAGAGGTAGCAACGCGCTCGCGGCTACTCGCCGATTTAGACCAAATGCGGCGTATGATCACCGCCACACTGGAGTTTGCTCGCCTCGAGTTTGCCGCCGAGCCAACCGAAAAGATTGACCTTGCTTCTCTGGTGCAAACCTTATGCGACGACTATGCCGATCTAGGTGAAGACGTTGCTGTGGAAGAACTGAAAGCGACTACAATCTTGGCCAAGCCTACATCGTTGCGCCGCGCGCTGGCCAACCTGGTCGACAATGCTTTGAAGTATGGCTTACGAGCCCGGGTCTCGCTCACCGCCACCGATAGGGACGCTCGAATCACCATCCAAGATGATGGGCCGGGAATACCGCCGGACCTGCGGGAAGAGGCGTTCAAGCCATTTCGCCGCATTAACCAAAATCACGCACACGTTGACGGTACCGGGCTGGGCCTGAGCATCGCACGTAGCATCATCACTGCGATGGGGGGCGAAATCGCGCTATCAAACGCCGGTCAGCGGGGCCTTACCGTCACAATAGTTCTGCCGTTATCCCTAAGGACACGCGATGAAATCCCGAGCGGCTCAAAGGTCGCGACGCACTGGGCACACCTGGGGATCAAATTTGGTTTGCGCGGCAATTCGATGGTTGACGATGAGCCACACCAATCCTAACTGCTTATGTGGAATCATTGTGCGCTCTAAAGAGGAGCTAGTTCTGCGCAGCCTTCCAAAATCGGTCGTCCTGCTCGCGACGCTGCTGTTGGCAGTTCTTGCCTTCAGCGTAAGCGTAAGTTCGGCGAGTGCCCATGGAGGACACCGGCATGGTGTAGCTGTTGGGGACGAAGGCGCTAAGGGCGCCACATTGGCGCTAGAGAACGTCGCCATGGCGCCCGATCAACACGCTTCTTTCGATTCACTGGAAAAATCCACTTCTGCCGCGAGCAAGTTGGGAGCATCCACATCTCGCGACGAAAAGAGTACTTCGGACTGCTGTTGTGACGGCATCATGTGCCATGCCGGCGTGGCTTCAACAGTCGATGTATGTGGCGGTCCTGTAGTGACAGGAAGTCGGCTAACGGCTGAGCCGCCGTATGGCCACCCGCGACGCTGGTCGTCCGGCCCGGAACGTCCCCCCAGGGCCTAACGCTGTATAGCGCCGGCAGCGCGCCGGCGGCTTGGTTGCGTGCGAAGCAATCCCCGTTAAGCCGGTCCTCGTTTCGGGCTCCGATTCGAGGGGGGCGACGCTAAAGCACCTCGCTCGGCTGACGGGACAACTATCAATCTCGTAAGAGTGCCAACCTAGAGAGGCACGCCTCGAAATGCTTATCAGGACCCTGTCAGGGCTCTTGCTGGGATGGTTTTCCATATCCGGCGCAACAGCCCATGATCCTGCAAACCCAGACGCCCCCACGCCACCCGCGCGCTACAGCCCGGTGCTGTCAGGTGCACAGAGCTACCGCCCCGTCGAGCCATTGCCGTGGGGTGATGTCAATCGACGGGTAACGCCGCCCGAAGCTCGGGACCAAGCTCCGGATGAAAAAGCGCTCGATCGCAAGGAGAACAAGGAAAGGGGGGGAGCACATGGCAAACACTAGCTTCAGCCGATCAGTGTGCCGATGGCTCCGCCGCAAGCATCAGGCAGGTTCAAAGGCGGCAGGCTCGTATCCGCTTCCCAATCGAGCGTTTCTCAAATCTCTAGCGCCCCTGGCTCTGCTGACCACTGCGCTCCTCAATAGCGGGTGTGCCCGTTTTTCTCCCGACGCAGGGATGGGCATCGTCGAAGCTGCCGCAGCCGCGGAACTCGGCAAGGATGTCGTCAAGATCGACGATGCGGTCAAGGAGGCGCAGGCAGCAGAGCGTGTAACGCAGCTGACTAAGCAACGGCTGACGGTGGCAAGCGCCGTTCAGATCGCTCTCCTCAACAACAAAGGGCTTCAAGCTGCCTACAACGAACTCGGTATCTCCGAGGCTCAGATGGTCGAGGCCAGCCTCCCGCCGGCTCCTACACTTGCAGTCGGTCGGCTAGTGTGGACCGGCGCGTTCGAGATCGAACGCCAAATTATTCAGAATGTGTTGAGCCTTCTGACGCTTCCCAGGCGGCGCGAAATCGCCGAAGCGCGCTTCCGGCAAGCCCAGGTTCGTGCAGTGGAGGCCACGCTGCGCACTGCCGCCGAAGCGAGCAGCGCCTACTACCGGGCTGTGGCGTCGAACGATGCAGCGAAGTTCCTCGCAGAAGCTCAGACTTCTGCCAAAACCGTCTCCGAGCTGGCGAAGAGACTCGGCGAGACGGGCGCGATGTCAAAGCTCAACCAGGCGCGAGAGCATGTGTTCTATGCCGACATCTCGAGCCAGCTCGCTGGCGCACGCCTGCAGCAGCGAGTGAATCGGGAACGCTTAGTTAGGGCGCTCGGCGTGTGGGGTGCGGCTACGGCGCTGCGCGTGCCCGACAAGCTCGGCTCTCTGCCAGCCAATCCAAAAACGTTGGCCTGGGTCGAGAGAGAAGCCGTGGCAAGGCGCGTCGATCTCGCCATTGCCCGCATGGAAATCGACATCCTTGCGAAGGAGCTCGGTCTCACGCGCAAGACCAGGTTCATCAACGCACTCGAAGTCACCGGCATCAGTACCTATGAGAAGGAAAGGAAGATCGAAGGCGGTGTCGCTGAGGTCGAAAAAACCAGGAAACGCGGCTTCGATATCGATTTCCAGATCCCAATCTACGACTTCGGCGAATCTCGCGTGCGCCTCGCCGAAGAGACCTACATGCGCGCCGTGAACCGCCTTGTAGAGCACGCCGTGAACGTTCGCTCGGAGGCACGCGAGGCGTACCAGAACTACCGTGGCTCCTACGACATAGCTCGACACTACGATCGGGAGGTTCTTCCGTTGCGGCAGATCATCTCTGACGAGACACTGCTGAATTACAACGCGATGATCCGCGATCTATTCGAACTTCTCGCTGATGCCCGGGCCCGCATTCTCGCCAACGTGCAGGCCATCGAGGCGCGCCGCGACTTTTGGCTCGCAAGCGTCGATCTCCAAGCTGCCATCGTCGGCGGACGCGGCGGCGGAGAGGCGTCACCAGCACCGCGGGCAGCGGCCGCTGGTGGTGGTGAAGCTGCTGGCCATTGAACTCAAGAGGAGCAAACACATGACTGTGTCACGCAGATCGTTCCTTGCGAGCTCAGGACTCGCACTCATAGGGGCCACCGCCGTTAAGGCCGGCATTCCAGAAGCACCGATCCAATCGTCGCCTCTGATGCAGCCACCATTGTTCCCATCCTCGGGACCTGACTATCAGCCTGTAGTCACGCTTAACGGCTGGACACTTCCCTGGCGCATGAACGGTGACTGGAAGGAGTTCCATCTCGTCGCCGAACCAGTAGTCCGTGAAATATCCCCCGGCATGAAGGCGCATCTCTGGGGCTATAACGGCCAATCACCAGGCCCGACCATTGAGGCTGTCGAAGGCGATAAAGTTCGCATCTTCGTCACAAACAAACTGCCAGAGCACACCACGATCCACTGGCACGGCCAGATTCTCCCGTGCGGCATGGATGGCGTCACCGGCTTGACGCAACCTCCCATCAAGCCGGGCAAAACGTTCGTCTATGAGTTCCAGCTCAAGAAGAGCGGGACCTTCATGTACCACCCTCACGGCGACGAGATGGTGCAGATGGCAATGGGTATGATGGGCTTCTTCGTCGTCCATCCACGAGACCCGAAGCTGCACCGCGTTGATCGGGACTTCGTCTTTCTTCTGAACGCCTTCGACATAGAGCCCGGCACCTACGTACCGAAGATCAACACGATGTTGGACTTCAACATGTGGTGCTGGAACAGCCGAGTATTCCCTGGCATTGACCATTTCGTCGTAGCCAAGAACGATCGTGTGCGAATCCGCTTCGGCAACCTCACGATGACCAATCACCCCATCCACATGCACGGCTACGATTTCGAGGTGACGTGCACGGATGGCGGTTGGGTACGTCCGGAGGCGCGGTGGCCTGAGGTTTCGATCGACGTTGCCGTTGGTCAGATGCGCGCCTTCGAGTTCGATGCGGTCTACGAAGGCGATTGGGCGATCCATTGCCACAAATCTCACCACACCATGAACGCGATGGGTCACGACGTGAAGACGTACATCGGCGTCGACCAGAGTGACATCAAGCAGACGATCTCTCGTCTCATCGGCGGTGGCTACATGCCGATGGGTGCGCAAGGCATGGCGGAGATGGGCGAGATGGAGATGGCGGCGCCCGACAACACATTACCGATGATGACCGGGTTCGGTCAGTTCGGCGCGATCGAAATGGGCGGAATGTTCTCGGTCGTGAAGGTTCGCGAAGGCTTGGCCACCAACGACTACAAGGACCCCGGTTGGTTCAAACATCCGCCTGGCACGGTTGCCTACGAGGTGAAGGACGTAGGCAATCGAAGCTCCGAAGCGCCACGAGCACCCGGCTCCTCTTCAGGCCCCAAGCCCGGGGACGCCCAGTTCAAGGCTGTAAAGCCCGGGGCAAAGAAAGGGCACGGTCACCACTGAGCACACCAATCACCGAGCAAATGGCACTTAGCAAAGGAGAAAAGAGCATGTCTGTAAGGTTGTCTGCCGCTGCGATCTCTCTTTCGGCGATCGCTGTTATCGCAGGCCCATTCCTCGCCGACTTCGTCCCAAGTCGCGCACTCGCACACACTGAGCACGTGTTCGCAGCAGGTGAACCCGGCGATCCGAAGAAACCTTTCCGGACGATCGAAATTACTATGACAGAGGGCCCCGGCACGATGTCTTACAGTATGGGCAGCATAGAGGTGCGCAAGGGAGAGCAGATCAAGTTTGTGCTCAAGAACACTGGATATCTCGCGCACGAGTTCCTGCTCGATTCAATTGAGAACAATGCAAAGCACAAGATTGAAATGGAGAAGCACCCGGACATGGAGCACGACGAGCCGAATGGCAAGAAGCTCGAGCCTAAGGCATCCAGCGATATTCTCTGGCGCTTTACAAAAGCCGGCTCATTCGAGTTCGCCTGCCTCATTCCCGGCCACTACGAGGCCGGCATGAAGGGCGTTGTTGTCGTCAAATAGGCCGAGCGTCGCCGGCTAACGGAGAGCCAACACCAAGAGTAAGTGAGGAGAAGCACGATGCGTAAGTCGATGATCACGCTTATCGCAGCGGTTTGGGTCACGGGCCTAGCAACCGTTGCCGTCGCCCAGATGGTAGACGGTGAGATCACCAAGGTGGACGAAGCCGCCGGCAAGATGACCATCAGGCATGGGCCCCTGAAGAAGTTCGACATGGACGCCATGACGATGGTCTTCCGGGCAAGTGATCCGGCCATGCTCAAGCAGGTGAAGCCGGGCGACAAGGTCCGTTTCGAACCCGACAAAGTCAACGGCCAGTTCACTGTCATGAAAATCGAGAAAAAGAAGTAACCTCTCCGCCAACGGGCGCCGTGCGCAACCGCGCGTGGCGCCCGCCTTTCCACATTCGACGAGCCACGCACTGATCGCCGGCAACAGGAAGCGCTTCGATGCCGCACAACTGCACAATCAGCGCGTCGTTCGGACGGGTGACCATGGTGATCCCACCTATGGCAAATTGCACCGCTACCGCCATTGATTGATCGAGGTCAATGGCACGACGCACGACCTTTGCCTATATTGTTTAGTGCATAGGCAGGAAGGCAGCTCATGCAAAACGCTGGAGCACAGCACTGCAGATATAGGCTACGGCGAGCGACGCACGTTCTGCAGCGTTGGCTTGTACTCGTGCTCGTCGTTGCGGTGTCGGGGCTAGTGTCCGTTGCAGGCAACGGTCATGTCGCCCATGCCGCTGTGAACTCCCATGAACTTGCCTTGACCGACCATGGCACCGGCGCCGCGCCGTGTTGTCCGGAGCACGATAGTAACCCGGGCGGCACAATGGACTGCGGTGCGACGAGTGGCTGTCCACTTTGTGCGCCCGTAGTGGTGTCGGCGATCCCGGCGCAGCGGAACGCAGACCCTGTAAAGATCCGACCGGAGTCTGTTCATCTCGGCCGTGCACCTCCGCCTCAGTTGCGTCCTCCGAAGTTCATCCCGAACGTCTGAACCGACGCGCCGCTACGGGCGGCGCACCAAATGATTCCATCCGGCCCATTGGGCTGGTCCAAATCCGGTCACGTTTTGGAGAGCTTTAGTCATGCGACATCTGTCACGCCGCCAGTTTCTGGCATCCACCGCTGCTGTGGGCACCGCTGCCCTGGTCCCCCCTTTGCTGGTTCCGGGCCGACCGGCCTTAGCAGCAGCAATCACAACCATCAGCGTCGGCACACGAACCATAGAAGTGAACGGCCGGCCGGCCACCGTCTTCGGACTGACGCGGCCGGACGGCGGCCACGGTCTGTTCGCGCAGGCCGGCCAACGCTTCCGAGTGAAGCTGGAAAACCAGCTCGACCAAGAGACGCTCATCCACTGGCATGGTCTGACACCGCCCTGGCAGCAGGACGGCGTGCCCGATCTTTCAGAAGCACCGATCGGGCCGAGGCGCAGCCACGACTACGACTTCCCGCTCGAGCGGGCTGGCACGAACTGGATGCATTCCCACCACGGACTGCAAGAGCAGCGCCTGATGGCGGCGCCTCTAATCATCCGCGATTCAGCTGAGGCCGGTGCTGACATGCAGGAGGTCGTAGTGTTGTTCCACGACTTCACCTTCCGCGATCCCGCCGAGGTTCTTGCCGGTCTGCAGGGCGGCGCACACGGCGCGACACCACAAGGCTCCGTTGGGCAAGGGGGCATGGGGCACGGCACTGCGGATCAGGGCGCAATGAGGCATGGTACGATAGGACAAGGGCCTGTCGCCGTGGCTGCGAGTGCTGCCCACCTTCGCGATGTCGAGTACGACGCTTTCCTTGCCAACGATCGGACACTGCACGACCCGCAAGTCTTCCGCGTGGAGCGGGAGGGGCGGGTACGTCTGCGCATGATCAACGGCGCAACGGCGACTAACTTCTGGATTGATCTCTCCGGCCTGGACGGTCGTCTCGTCGCGGTCGACGGCATGCCGATCGAGCCACTTATCGGCCGCCGCTTCGAGTTCGCCATCGCGCAGCGGCTTGACATTGTTCTGGACCTGCCTCGAGGCGAAGGTACCTGGCCCGTCTTCGCTATACGCGAGGGCGATCGTGCACGCACGGGCTTCGTACTGGCCACGAGAGGCGGTGCTATCAGCAAGATCTCACCTGAGGCCGGCGAGCCGGCCGCTCCGGTTGGTCTTGCGCTCGAAAGACGCCTCAAGGCTTCGCGCCCGTTACCGGACCGTCGAGCTGATCGCAGGCACACGATTACCATCACCGAAGCGCCGGGCTACGTCTGGATGCTCAACGGTGCGGTGCACGGGGCGCACGTCCCGCTGGAAGTCCGGGAGGGCGAACGCGTTGAGCTGACCTTCGTCGACCGGACCTCTATGGCGCATCCGATGCATCTCCACGGACACCACTTCCAGGTCGTTGGAGTTAACGGCGAACGATTGAGCGGCGCCATGCGCGACACTGTGCTGGTGCCGGCAGGAGGCCGCGTGACGGTCGCCTTTGACGCCGTCAATCCCGGCAAGTGGGCTCTGCACTGCCACCACCTCTATCATATGGCGGCCGGCATGATGACGACCGTTGAGTATCGGCTGTGAGCGAATTTGGAGACGACCGTCGCAACCAGTTGGGGGCCAACACTAGCGGCCGCACTACGACGGAGAGCTGTCGGTTCGGAGAGAGGATGCAATCATGTCGACGGATCATACTCACACCCGAAACACTCCGGATGATCACAAGAATCGGAGTTGGCTCGGTGGCCGCCTGCTCTGGCTTTGCCCGATCATCGGGTTGATCGCCGGAGCAGCCATCCTCTGGCTCTTTGGGCTCACGCTGTGGAGCGCCGTCGTCTTCCTCCTGCTGGCCGCTTGCCCGCTCATCGTCGCCTGGGCTCTGGTGTCCGAGCGGCGACAGAGCCCAATTCGACGGAGGAGACCTTGAACAACAAACTACTCCAAAACAGCGAGGAAAAGACGGGGAGCCGGCAACGGCCGACTCAGGTGACGGATCCAATGCTGCCGGTCCTTCTCTCCTCGAAGCGGCTCATTGCTCGCAGAGGGTGCGCAATGCCCACACCTTACCGAGATGTTTCCACGTCAACCAAGGAGTGAGAACTATGAAAGCGCGTTCATTGCCTGTCGTCCTGCTCGCGGGACTATTGTCGATCGGGATCGCAATCTCAGCCGTTGCTCAGACCGCTACTCAAGATCATGACGCCCACCATCCTGGTGAGGCGCAATCCGCACCGCAATCGGCGACATCCGACAAAGCGCCACCCGCGGGCGCGAAGGAAAAGATGCCAGGGATGATGGGAACCATGCCCCCCGAGATGATGCAGCGCATGATGCCGGGCCGGGGCGGGATGCCCGGCATGATGGGGCAAGGTGGGATGCCGATGGAGAGCGGCATGATGACATGCCCGATGATGGGCGATCGGGCAGCCGCGGGCATGCAGGGCATGACGGATGGAGCAGCCGTGCTCTATGGCGTGCCGCGCGGCGCCCAGAAAGAGATGACACCGGAGCGTGTTCGCACATTCCTGGATCAGAGGCTGACCCAGCATGGCAATCGGCGTCTCAAGATCGGTGAAATCGCCACTGCGGCCGACGGAAGCATCACGGCAGAGATTGTAACTGTCGATGGTTCGCTGGTTCAGAAGCTGGCCTTCAACCGTTATCCAGGCCTAGTGAGGCAGATCACCGAATAGAACGGCAACACGATGAGTGGGAGAAAGCCGGACGGGTCTTGTCTTGGACTTGTCCGGCAACCTTGTTCCAGCGCTGCCAATCGCCTCATTCGTGGGATCCCGACCGACAAGGCGCATTTGTATGTGCCATTCGTCGAAGGAGTCGGCGCTGGAATCACGTCGAACTGCGCTGAAGGAAAGTCATGATGACAACCAAACTGTTCACGACACGTCGCGCGTTGATGATTGGCGCGGCACAAGCAGGCGTTGCGATCACGCTGTCGTGGCCGTCGCAGTCGGCAGAGACCCTGCCAAAAATGGTTGTGACTCACGACCCCAGTTGCGGCTGCTGCGGCGTCTGGATCGCCCATGTGAAGGCAGCCGGCTTCCCGGTCGAGGTGGTCAGAACCGCCAAGCTTGCGCCTCTCAAGACCAGCTTGGGCGTGCCAAAGATCCTCGCCAGCTGCCATACGGCCCAGATCGGCGGATACGTCATCGAAGGGCATGTGCCAGCGGACGCGATCAAGCGGTTGCTGATCGAGCGTCCGAAAGCGATCGGCTTGGCTGTTGCAGGCATGCCGACCGGCTCGCCCGGTATGGAGATGCCTGGAACACCACCTGAGACCTATGACGTCGTTCTCTTCGCACCCGATAGCCACCACGTATTCGCACGCTACCGCGGATCCCAGAAGATCTGATTCTGGTCTGACGTTGCACAAGCGAGCCTAATGCGCGCTTGTGCGTCGATGGCAGTTACGCTCGACGAACCGGAGCGTTGGATGGCGCAGGCTTCGCATACGCGTCTGCCGGCTCGGCGATGATGGGGCAATCCGGCCGGTCGTCACCGTAACAATGTTGAGCGAGATCGCTGAGGGTCGCGATCATCTCTTCGATCATCCGCACCTTGCCCTGAAGATCGCGGCCGTGCTGGAGAGCAATCGCCTTAACCTCAGCACTGCTGCGGCGATCGCGCCATAGCGCTAGAAGCACGTTCATCTGTTCGACGCAGAAACCGAGATCGCAGGCCTTCCGGATGAAGCGCAGCGTATGGACATCTTTGTCAGAATAGTCGCGATATCCGGAAGCTTGGCGCATCGCCACTTCGATCAGTCTGCTGGCTCTCCAGGTGATCTACGCAAGGTGCAGACATATGCGAGCGTCGGTGGCGGGGCGGAATTCCCCCTGCCTTCGACGACCACACAGTGCGGGTTCATCGGCACACTGCGAACTGCTGCTCGATTTCCGAAAGCGATGACTGGGCTACGTATCGAGCAGGAAGCGACGGCCGGTGATCCTTGAAGAGCACACCGAGACTGTAGCCGTCCTCTGCGAGCACGGCCGCATGCGCCGCGGCGCGATCATCCTCGATCGTGCGGGCAACCGGGTGCACGCTCTCCTTCCAGCCGAACTCCTCCGATCGGAAGGCCATGCATGGGCTGAGGACATCGATGAAGGCGAAGCCGGGCCAGCGGAGCCCCTCGACGATCAGATCCTTCAGCTCTTGCGGTCGTCCAGAGAAGCCGCGCGCAACGAAGTTGGCGCCGCCCGCGATCGCCAGTGCCAGTGGGTCGAACGGGCGCAGGCCCAGCCCACCTGGCGCGATGTCGCTGTCCCAGTCGGCTTCCGTCGTCGGCGAGGGCTGGCCCTTGGTCATGCCGTAGACGCGGTTGTCCATGACGAGATACAGCATGTCCAGATTGCGTCGGCAGGCATGGATGAAGTGATTGCCGCCGATCGAATAGCCGTCGCCGTCGCCTCCGACCGCAATGACCTCGAGATCGGGCCGCGCAAGCTTGACGCCGGCCGCGAACGGCAGTGCCCGACCGTGCACGCCATGAAATCCGTAGCAGGACGTGTAGGCAGGCAGGCGCGAGGAGCAGCCGATCCCCGAGACAAGGACGACTTCGTGTGGCGGGCGGCCGTTGATCGCCAGGGCATGCTCCAGCGCCGAGAGCACGCCATAGTCGCCGCAGCCGGGGCACCAAATCGGCGTTGCACCCGAGTGAAAGTCGGAGGGATCGAGCGCTTCTGCACTTGCGGCGTCGATGATGGCTGCGTTGCTCATGTCTCTACTCTCCATCACCCAAGATGTGCCACGATCTCGGCCGGCCGGAAGGGGAGTGGACCGGGCCGGGCGAACGATTCAGCACTCGGCGGAATGGCCTTGTGCGCGAGGAGGTGACGGTAGAGCTGCGCACCGTGATTCTGCTCCATCACCACGATCCGGCGGGCGCCTTCAAGAGCACGCGCAAGCGCCTCGACGGGCAGCGGCGAAAGCACGCGCAGGCTGATGATGCGGACCTGCTGTCCGACCGCGGCGAGCCTGCGTGAAGCCTCCTGCGCGGGACCGATGCCCGAGCCGAAGGTCAAGATCACCGTGTCACCTTCGCCCCACACGTCGCCCCACAGTGGGCCGGGATCGAACTGCGCAAATTTCCTCGCACGCTTGTCGAGCTGTGCAACGTGCGCGGCCGCGCCGCCCACGGGAATACCGATCTCGTTATGCGTGAGACCCTCTCCCACCCACTGGCCGCGCGGCGTTCCCGGTCGAGGCATCGGCGTCACGGGATCGGATGCGATCGCGTAGCGCTTGAACGGGCCGTCCGGCACCGTCGTCCGTCGCGCTAGCGGCGTGGGACGATCAGGCTTGGGATCGATGACCGTAAAAGCCTGTCCGAGCGTCTGGTCCGACAGAACGATGACGGGTGTCTGCAATGACTCGGCCAGATAGACCGCCCATTCGCCGGTGAACATGCAGTCGCGCACCGAGGTCGGTGCCAGCACGAGACGCGGCGCGTCTCCGTGGCCGCCATAGATCGCGATGTTGATATCGCTCTGCTCGGTCTTTGAGGGAATGCCCGTCGACGGGCCACCGCGCATCACGTTGACAATGACCGCTGGGATCTCGGCGGCGATGCCGAGGCCGATGCTCTCGACCATCAGAGAAAGGCCGGGGCCGGACGTCACCGTCATCGCCGGCGCGCCGCCATAGGAGGCGCCGAGCACCATATTTATGGAGGCAAGCTCGTCCTCCGCGAGCACCAGCCGACCACCGAGATTCTGGAGTTCCGGCGACAGCCATTCGACGAGGTCCGTCGCCGGCGTGATCGGGTAACAGCCGACAAAGCGCACACCGCCACGCAACGCACCGATGGCGATGGCCTGGTTGCCGGTCAGCAGCCAGCGCGGCGCTGTATGCGGTGGAGCTAGCCTCAGGTCGAGGTCGAGCGTGTCGGCAGCCGCGATACCTGCGGCAAGTGTGTCGGCGTTCGCACGCGTCACCGTGGCGCTTTTTCCGCCGAGCACCGCCGAAAGCGCCGATTGCAGCGCGTCCGCGGGCAGGCCGGTAAGCGCCGCCACAGCACCGGCGGCGAAGACATTCGTGTACTTGCTTTGCAGCGCACGCTCCAGCGGCGTGGCATCAGCATTGCTCATGCTGAAAGGAATGGTCTTCGCCTTGGATCTGGCGATGCTCTGCGGCGTCGGTCCGGACTGCGGATCTGCAATGATGACCGTGTTCTCATCCAAAGGAATCTCGGATGCGAACTGATCCACCTTCTCCCAGTCGAGCGCCACGAACAGATCGAAGCGGTCGGGCTGGCAGGTGACGGGCTCGGTGGAGATCTGCACCAGCGCCGCCGCTTCGCCGCCGCGCACCTGCGCTCCGAACAACCGGCTCATCAGCCCGTAGTAGCCGAGGTCGGCGGCCGCACGGAGAAGCAGCTCGCCAGCGCTCATGGCGCCGGCGCCGCCTCTACCCGAGAACACCACCGAGAGCGAGGATCTAGCCATGTGCCGCGCCTCCCGAAGTCGTTGCCGGATAAGCTTCGCCGGCATGTGTCATCTGCAGGCCAAAGGCCCGCATCTGCCATGCCCCGGTGGGACAGTGCTCGGCACACAGGCCGCAGTGCAGGCAGACATCCTCGTCCTTCACCATGATGCGGCCGCTGACGAGACCGTTCGCGACGTAGAGGTCCTGGCCGAGATTTGTCGCCGGCCTCTTGAGCCGACCGCGCAGCTCGGCCTCTTCGCCGTCCTTGGTGAAAGTAATGCAGTCCGTCGGGCAGATGGTCTCGCAGGCCTTGCATTCCACGCACAGCGGCGGGATGAAGACCGTCTCGATATCGCAGTGGAGACAGCGTCCGGCTTCCGCGAGCGCCTCGTCGATATCGAAGCCGAGCTCGACCTCGGCATGAATGTCGGCAAGCGCTGCCGCCTCGGGACGCAGCGGCACGGGATGCCGTGCATCAACCGAGACCTCCGGCAAGGGACGAAGCACCGTCGGCACGTACTGGGTGACCAACGTGGTGGTTGGTGCCAGTCGTTCCTCGATATTCCCGCCGCTCAGGAAGTGATCCATGGAAATGGCGGCTTCGTGACCCTGCGCGACCGCCGTGATGATGTTCTTCGGCCCAAATGCCGCGTCGCCGCCGAAGAAGACGCCGGGGCGCGTCGACTGGAGGGTGTTGGGGTCGACCTTGGGCATGTCCCGCGCATCGAACGCGATGCCGAGGTCGCGCTCGATCCAAGAGAACGCCGGCTCCTGGCCGATCGCGACCACGACGTCGTCGCAAGGGACGTGCTGCGTGGGACCGCCTGTCGGCGATACGATCCAGCGCCCGTCCTCGTTGATGGCTTTCACCGGCTCGAAGAGCACGCCGGTCAGGCGCCCGTTCTCATGGGTGAAAGCTTTAGGCGCCAGATTGTTGGAGATGGTGACGCCTTCACGGAGCAGCGCTTCCTTCTCCCAGCTTGCGGCCGTCATGTCTTCATCGTCTTCGCGCACGATCACGCTCACGTGCTCGCCACCGAGGCGGCGCGCCGAGCGACCACAATCCATTGCCGTGTTCCCGCCGCCAATCACGACGACGCGCTTGCCGACCTGGCGGATGTGCTGGAACCAGATGTTTGCCAGCCATTCCACGCCGACATGGACATGGGCGCTTGCTTCAGCGCGTCCGGGAAGCTCGAGATCCAGCCCGCGTGGCGCCCCAGCACCGATGAAAACTGAGTCCCAGCCTTCGTCGAGCAGCGCCTTGAGGCTGTTCACCCGCGTGCCGCTGCGCAGTTCCACACCGAGATCGAGGACATAGCCGGTCTCCTCGTCGATCACGCCCTCCGGCACGCGGAACCGCGGAATGCGCGTGCGCATCATCCCGCCGGCTTTGGGATCCTGATCGAGGATAACGCAGCGATAGCCGAGCGGGGCGAGGTCCCGCGCAACCGTCAGCGAAGCCGGACCGGCCCCGACAAGTGCTATCCGTTTGCCATTCGTGCGGCTGGCAGGCTCAGGCAGGAGCGCCCGGATATTGCCCTTGTAGTCCGCAGCCGCGCGCTTGAGGCGGCAGATCGCCACCGGCTCCTTCTCGACGCGCCCCCGGCGGCACGCCGGCTCGCAGGGCCGATCACAGGTGCGCCCGAGGATGCCTGGAAAGACGTTGGCTCTCCAGTTGACCATGTAGGCGTCGGCGTATCGGCCCTCTGCGATCAGCCGAATGTACTGCGGGACGGGCGTGTGCGCGGGGCAGGCCCATTGGCAGTCCACCACCTTGTGAAAGTGGTCCGGCGTGGAGAGATCGGTGCGCTTCATCGCAGTCTCCTCGCGAAATGGTGCTCACGCATACCCGAGCCAGTGCCAGTAGGTGGCGCCGAGGAGCATCACCAGAGCCAAGGCGATGACCGTAAGCACCAGACCGGTGCGCACGAAATCCTTCGCCTCGAAGGTTTCAGTCCCATACGCGACCATGTTCTGCGGCGCGTTCACCACCAGGATGAAGCCGAAGCTGACGACGAACTGCAGCAGCATGGTCATGCCGACAATGTTGATGCCGGGCGTCGCCACGCCTTGCAGAACGGCAATGATGATCGGGATCATGGCCGACGCAAGCGCGGTCGCGCTGGCAAAACCAAGATGAATGACGACGAGAAACAGACTCATCGCGCCGAGGATGAAAAGCGCGGTTGCGTTAGCGAGGCCGAATTGGATCACGGCGATATCCGCCAGCCACGTCGCGGCCTTCGTCTGCAGAAGCGCGGTCCCGAGACTGATGCCGATGCCGAACAGCACGATCGTTCCCCACGGGATCCTCGGCTGCGCCTCCTTCCAGGTCATGATGCCGATGCCGGGGAGGAACATCAGCGCCACAGCCGCAATCGTCGTCGTGGAGGTATCAAAGCGGTGCAGCACGCCTTCGGTCGACCAGAACGCCAGAAGGGTCAATGATATGGCGAGCAGCTTCTTTTCGGACGTCTTCATCGGACCGAGATCGGCGAGCGAGCTGCGAATCGACTCGCGGCCACCGGGCACCTCATCGACCTCCGGTGGCATCATCCAGGTCATGACGAAATAGAGGGCGATGGTCATGAGAATGGCGAACGGTGCGGCGGCAATGAACCATTCGAGCCATGTGATCGTATAATTCAGCGTTCGCTCTATGAAGCCGACTGCCACCATGTTCTGCGCCGCCGCGGTCTTGATGCCCACGTTCCAGATGCTCGCGGTCTGCACCGTCGTAATCATCAGCATCCCGGCGAAGGCGCCTTTCTTGTCGACTCCAAATGCCGCGATGATGCCCAGCATGATCGGGACAAGGCAGGCGACGCGCGCGGTGGTGGACGGCACCAGGAATGCCATGACGAAGCCGACTAGGATCGCGCCGAGCACCACTTGGCGGGTCTGCGTACCGACCCGTGAGAGGATGACCAGGGCAATGCGCTTGTCGAGACCGGTAGCGGTCATGGCGGCGGCAAGGAAAAGGGCGGCGGCGACAAGGGCGAGCGCTGTATTGGCGAAGCCGCTGAAGGCGATCCCGAGCCCTCGGCTGGTGCCAAGCAGGACCTTGGGGTTTGCGACGTCAGGTGCCAGTCCCAGCAGAAATGCCATCAAGGCGGCGATCACGACGGCTGAGACGGCATAGTCGAGAGACTCGGTCATCCAGACGATGACGGCAAATGCCAGGATCGCCAGCATGCGGTGTCCCGCGACGGGCAGTCCCTCCGGCGTCGGCAACAGCATGATTGCAATCAGCGCAGCCACACCAAGGAGAAGGCCCCAATACTTGATGGCCCAATTGTCTTTGAATGAGGCCCCCGAGGCGCTGCTCGGTTCAACTTGTCGTGCAGCGGTCATGAGGTACTCCTCCGGTCATGGACGCCCAAAGTCTGAAGCGTTCCGCAGACTTGGTCCTTGAGTGAGATCAATGGGCTCGATCGTTTACGACCTGATGCGTTGTAGGGTGCCGCGTGACGCTCGTCGGCGACGACGGTCTTAGTCACGGCCG
The DNA here is from genome assembly GCF_900117415.1 of Hyphomicrobium sp. CS1BSMeth3. Lineage (GTDB taxonomy): Bacteria > Pseudomonadota > Alphaproteobacteria > Rhizobiales > Hyphomicrobiaceae. The sequence continues at coordinate 131,132 of NZ_FPEI01000005.1, read as the reverse complement.
TGGTCAAGGTGTGATCGCGACCTTGAGGACGCCATCACGCTGATGCGCAAAGAGGTCGTAAGCTTCCACAATGTGCTCGAGCTTGAAGCGATGCGTGACGAGTGGGCGCGTGTCGACTTTGTTCGATGCGACGACGCGCATCAGGCGGCGCATACGCTCCTTGCCGCCAGGGCAGAGGGTGGTGACGATTGTATGGTCGCCAAGCCCTGCCGCGAACGCGTCGAGTGGGATCCTCAGATCTGCCGAGTAAACACCGAGAGAGGAGAGGGTCCCGCCCGGTCGCAACACCCGCAGCCCCCACTCGAATGTCTCTTGCCGGCCAAGAGCCTCGACGGCGACGTCCACACCGCGCCCGTCCGTCAGCCGCATGACTTCCGAAACCACGTTCGTCTTCTTGAAGTCGACGACGTGATCAGCGCCCATACGCCGGGCCATATCGATGCGCGCGGGTATGCTCTCCACGGCGATGATTGTCGTAGCGCCCATGAGCTTCGCGCCTGCCGTCGCACAAAGTCCGATCGGCCCTTGCGCGAAGACGGCTACGGTATCGCCGATGCGGATATTGCCGCGTTCTGCGCCCGAGAACCCCGTCGACAGGATGTCCGGGCACATCAGCACCTGCTCGTCGGAAAGGTCGTCCGGAACCGGCGCTAGATTGGCTGTCGCGTCCGGAACCAGCAGATACTCTGCTTGCGCGCCATCGATGGTGTTGCCGAACTTCCAGCCCCCCATTGCCTTCCAGCCGTGTCTTGTCTCGGCTCCGTCCTGCGAGTGGACGCCGCACAAGCAGGCATTTGACGTACCCGACGGCGTGATAGCGCCCGCAATGACTCGCTGGCCCTCCTCAAAGCCTCGTACCTGCGAGCCCAGTTTCTCGATGATGCCGACGGGCTCATGACCGATGGTCAGGCCCTTCGCTACCGGATACTCACCCTTCAAGATATGAACGTCCGTGCCACAGATCGTGGTCGTCGTGATACGTATCACGGCGTCGAGAGGGCCGGGATCTGGGATCGGCTTCTCGTCCAGAACGATACGTCCGGGCTCGACGAAAATGGCTGCCTTCATTTTTGGCATGCCTAGCTCCTGTGGTTCGGCCTACTTCCGCGAGGCGCTGGTTCTCACAAGCCGTCGAGGAAGCCCCGACGGCCAGGGCGCCGGAAACTAGTGAGGAATTTCGATCGTAAGGGCGATCCCTTGGCCACCACCGATGCACAGAGTCACCACCCCTCGGCGAAGCCCGTCGCGTCGCATCGAATGTATCAAACGGGTCGCCAGCACCGCCCCTGTCGCCCCAATCGGATGGCCGTGCGCGATCGCACCGCCTTCGACGTTGACGATGTCCTCCGGCAGGCCAAGCTGCTGAGAGAGAACGATCGCGATGGCAGCAAATGCCTCATTGATCTCTGCGCGTTCGACATCAGAAACCTTCCAACCTGCCCGCGCTAGAGCCTGGCGCACGGCGGGAATCGGACCGAGCCCGAACAATCCGGGTTCAACGGCACCGACGCCGATGGAGACAAGCCGCGCCGCTGGCTGCACACCGCTTCTGTCAGCCCAGCGCTCGCTGGCAACGATCATTGCCGAGGCTCCGCTGTTGAGCCCGGGAGCGTTTCCCGCGGTGATCGTGCCGTCTTTTCGAAAAGCAGGCTTGAGCGCAGAGAGGCTCTCGAGAGTAACGTCAGGACGGTTGTGTTCATCCCGACTGAACGTTACGGAACCTTTTCTCGCACTGATCTCTATCGGAGCGATCTCTGCATCGAACCTGCCTGCAGTTTGAGCAACACCAAAGCGATGCTGCGTTCGCTGCGCCCAACGATCCTGGTCTTCCCGCGTGATCTGGAACTTACTGACAAGATCCTCAGTGACCCAGCCGGAATGCTGATCGGTGAATGCATCGTTGAGACCGTCCCGCAGCATACTGTCATAGAGAGCTGCGTCACCCATCCGGTAGCCCCACCGGCCTCTCGTCGCCAGATAGGGTGACTGATCCATATTCTCCATGCCGCCGGCGATGACACTGTCCGCTTGGCCCGACAGTATCTCCTGCGCTGCACTCGCGATTGCTTGGGCACCGGAACCGCACACTCGGTTGATGGTAAGCGCAGGCACCGTCACTGGGACGCCGGCTTCTACCGCCGCCTGCCTAGCTGGATTCATCTTGGTGCCGGCCTGAACGACCTGCCCGAGGACAACCGAGTCTATGGCGCTTCCATCAATTTTCGCGCGCGCTACAGTTTCCTTGATGACAACGCTACCGAGGGTCGGAGTCGGAATGTCCTTCAGCGAACCTCCATATGTGCCGATGGCGGTTCTGACAGGGCTGCACAGGACTACGTTTGGTGTGCTCATGGGAGATCCTCATCGCCTGGCCAGGGCGTCGGCTGGGAAGGCGTATGTCTCGATCGCGGGCCACGGTCTCTAACCTGAGGCCCTTTTGCGCACCGGGTTAAGTTGTTCTGCATCCTCGCAACGGCAATCAAGGAACCCGTGGGTAGGGCATGTACGGCACATCTCCTCCAACCGCTTCCGCAAAGCCTGTCGACCTCGATGAAGGCGGACCGTGACGTTGTTGAGCGAAGTTCCCAAGCTCGCGGCGAGCCGATCGCGCGGCTCGCCCAGGATGTCGGCCCGCCAGACAACGTCGGCGTATTCAGGCTTGAGCGTCGGCAGCAACCGGTAGAGACAATTGCAGACTGCAGCGTCAAGCTCAGGGTCGACATCGGCCGGCACATTCACAAGATCCCCATCGTCGATCTGGATCTCACGACGACGTTTGCGGATGGCGCTGCGCTGGTGATCGACAAGCGTGGTGGCGAGGACACGGCCTAGCCAACCGCGCACCGTCCGAACGTCCCGCAACTGAGACGCACGCTCGAGTGCACGGAGACAAAAGCGCTGAAGAACCTCTTCGGCCTCGTCGGGGCTCCGAAGACGCTGAAGAAGAAACGCCAGAATCTCCTCGCGGGCCTCGACCAGCGCACGCTGTACGGCAGCGTCGTCGGGCTTCGCAGCGTCAGTCTTCGATTCGTCCTTTGATGGCTCAGGGCCGGGATTCTGTTTGCCGGAATTTGTCATCGTGCCGTGAACTCTCCCCTCGCAAAACGAGGCGGCTTCATCATTTACTTCTATGGGCGTTCGACGCTCTGCTTTCTTTAATCCAGATCAAACTTTCTCTCGCTCGCACCGCCTAATGTGCTCGTGCAGCTGCTGAAACTCTGATTGGCTGGGATGGCGCTGTCACAATTGTCACCCGAGCGGCCAGCCCGCTGCGAAGCCGCTTGTGCCGACAGGAGACACGGATGAGAGAGAGGACAGCGAGCGCACGGGATGCAGCGCGATCAAAACCGTTAGTCGACGCCAGATCCAAAACAGTATCTGCGCCGTCATCGCCCAAATTGACCAATCAGGGTGTCAACCCGCCAAAGAGTTCAGAGACCGAACAAAGGCCGATCCCCTGGCCCACACCATTGGGGGGGCTGGCCTATCAGCGCGACGTTCTGGAGCGGTCAATCCTGTTCTTCGACACCCTGCGCAAGCGCGCTAACGCCATGCTCGAGCATGAGCAGGCCGGGCTCCCGCCGCTGCTCAATTTCAAATACGAGACACTCCTTGATGCTCGAGAGTTTCAACGGCCCGCAAACTATGCACTGCTGAGAATTACCGAGGTTGGCGATGCGTGCTGGGACGATTGCGTAGATCCTGAGAAACCACCGGTTATTGTACTGGATCCGCGCGCCGGCCACGGCCCTGGCATCGGCGGCTTCAAGCGAGATTCAGAGGTTGGCATCGCACTCCACGTTGGACATCCCGTCTACTTCGTCATTTTCTTTCCCGAACCATGTCCACACCAGACACTGAGCGATGTTCTCGCTGCACTTGAGCAATTCGTCGCCCATGTCGCGGCGCGGCACAACGGCGCCAAGCCCATCCTGTATGGAAACTGCCAAGCTGGCTGGGCTGCAACGCTCGTCTCGGCCCACTGCGATACTCCGATGGGGCCTGTGGTGCTCAACGGCTCCCCTTTGTCATACTGGGAGGGCGAGCCCGGCATCAATCCGCTGCGACTGATGGGCGGTTTTGTTGGCGGCGTGTGGCTCAATCACTTTCTGTCGGATCTCAATCTTGACCGGTTCGATGGGGCCTGGTTGGTGCAGAACTTTGAAAATCTCAAACCTGGCAATGCCATCTGGGACAAATATGCAAACCTCTTCACCAAAATTGATACCGAGCACGATCGTTTTCTCGAGTTCGAGAGATGGTGGAACGGTTTCTATCGGCTGAGTGGTGAAGAGATCGTCTCCATTGTCGAGGATCTCTTCATCGGCAATAAGCTCGAGCAAGGGCAGGTTCGGATTGACGACCACTGCGTTGCCGATCTGAAGCGCATTCGCAACCCGCTCATCATCTTCGCGTCCTATGGTGACAACATCACGCCACCCCATCAGGCGTTGGGATGGCTTCCAGCAGTCTACGAAACCACAGACGCTCTCAAGCAGGCAGGACAGAGGATCGTCTACCTGACAAATCCGCACGTCGGGCACCTTGGTATATTCGTATCTGCCAGCGTTGCACGGTTTGAGCACCGCGCCATCCTGGAGAACCTCGAAGCGATCGAAGCGCTCGATCCTGGTCTCTACGAGATGATCGTGGACAATCCGACGGGCGATCCCAATTGCGAGCGCAACCAGTACTCGGTGCGCTTCGATCCGCGTCAAATCGAGGATGTGCGCTTCACTTATCCAACCAAGGCGTTCGAGCGCGTCCGACTTATGTCGGAGACGAACGAGCAACTCTATAGAGCCGCCGTGAGCCCTTGGGTGCGCGCGGTGGCCAATCCGTGGCTATCCGCGTCAATGCAATGGCTGCATCCGATGCGCACCAGCCGCTATTTGTGGTCAGAGCGCTTCTTTCCATGGATGGGCGTCTTCGCGGTTTTGGCTGATACCGTCTCCAAGAACCGCCATGCCCTCGCAGAGGATGTGCCATTGATTGCGTTGGAGCGTCAGCTCATCGCGCAAGTCTCGAGTTTCTGGGAGGCGGCTCGCAGGCTTCGAGACGCGGGGACAGAACGGACGTTCCGCACAATTTTCGGAGAATGACGTGGCCTCTCTTCTCCGGTTGTTTCTTACGCGCGTTGTCCGGCAGGGTCGCCTCGAGGTGGAACGATCCTCCGGAGCAAAGTTCTCGGTAGGCGATGGCACGGGCCAAGCGGTTGCCGTGCGGTTGACCGACCGAGCCGCCGAGTGGCAGCTTGTACTCGATCCAACGCTCGCGCTCGGAGATCTCTACACCGATGGCCGGATCGTCATGGTGAGCGGCAGCATCTACGACCTTCTGGAACTCGTCGCACGCAATATCAGGACAGCCTTCCCGTCTCGCTTGGCACAGATCCGCGAGAGATTGAGGAGCATTCGGGACCGCCTATATCGCCGCAACAATGCGCGTAGGGCAAAACGGAATGTCGCGCACCACTACGATCTCGACAGTCGCCTCTATGCCTTGTTTCTCGATGCGGACTGGCAGTATTCGTGCGCCTACTTTGAGCGGGCAGGTCAAGACCTCGAAGAAGCACAGCTTGCCAAGAAACGGCATATTGCGGCGAAACTCCTGATCGAACCGAGCCACCGTGTTCTCGATATCGGCAGCGGCTGGGGCGGGCTCGCACTGTATCTCGCCCAGCAGTGTGGTGCCAACGTAACGGGCATTACCTTGTCGGAAGAGCAGCTAGAACTCGCCTGTCAGCGGAGCCAAAGCGAGCAACTGGCATCGCGCGTGGAATTCCGGCTGCAAGACTATCGCTCAGTGAGCGAACACTATGACCGGATCGTTTCCGTTGGCATGTTCGAGCACGTCGGTGCCGCCTACTACAACAGCTTTTTTGAAAGAGCTCGAGACCTTCTGACGGACGACGGTGTCATGCTGCTGCACACTATCGGTCGCTCGGATGGACCCGGCAGCAGCAATGCTTGGATTGCCAAGTATATATTTCCCGGCGGTTACGTTCCCGCCCTGTCCGAAATGAGCCCGGCTATCGAGCGCTCAGGTCTGATCGTTACGGACATTGAAATTCTGCGTCTGCACTATGCGGAGACACTCAGGGCGTGGCGGGATCGCTTTCTCGCGCGATGGGCTGATGCGGCGCAAATCTATGATGAGCGCTTTTGTCGGTTGTGGGAGTTCTATCTCTCCGCCTGTGAGGCGGGCTTTCGTCATTGCGGGCTTGTGGTGTTTCAAATCCAACTGGCCAAGCACCAGAATGCCGTACCACTCACCCGGGACTACATCGGTATGCGTTCAGCAAACCTCGCAGCGTGCGACTCGGGACCAACAGCGCTATCGAACGTTGCTGCCGAGTGAGCGTTTCCACCCGCATGTCGGCCGTCAAGGCGTCTGTATTTCTCGCCTCAAGCAGACGTGGCGGCGGTCGCGGCAAACTGCGTGACTTCAATACCTGGCTCGTACATAGCTTTGGATGTTGCTTGGTGGTCGATATGGAGACGATCGGACTTGCGACACCGCCTGCAAAAGCTTGCAGTCAATGCCACGCCGAACGCCAGCGTCTCGATATCGATCGCCACTTGACGCGACTAGGTTATGGCGCATTCCAACCGCCAGAAATGCCATCCGGCCAGCAGGAGGAACCTCGTCGGTTAGCTTTACCATTGACCTGTGCGCCCATATCATCCGCTCATCAGACAATGCCGTACTCGATCAATAGTCGATTGCGCTCGTGCGCCGCGCCAGACCAATTTCCTCGCCGCCCGCCAATGTCGCCGGCGGCGCTGTCGCGTTCACTATTTCCGTGTGTCTCTCCAGATGTGCGTGCGACGATCGCCGACAACCGAGCTTGGAAGTGAGGACGCCGATGGCCCTTACGACATGAGAAGAAAGGAAGCCACTCTTAGATCATCGAAGAGCGCTCACAGGAGAAAATGCCAATGTATCGCGTACGGCATTACGTCGGCCCGCCCTGGCCGCCGACTCTGGCAGCCTATGACTATATGCGCACGCTGACACGGCGTGATTGGGCCTGGGAAGGCCTTCGCCGCGACCCTGTCTATCAGGACGAGGCCCGCGCACACTTGAAAGTCATTCAAGATACCACTCGATTGGAGAGCGGAGCGCTTTTCACACGGATGCACGAGGCATCGCCTCATGCTGAAGTGTGGGCGCTCCGATCCTTTCGTTGATCCGTCACTGACGGCGCAGAACGCGCATCCGATCTACTCGCCTCTGGCGACTCAGGGCGTCCTCTCTGCAATCGCCACAGCCTCAAATCGGGCAGACGATGGGGGGATATTTGTCCCCGCCCTGCCGGCGCTCGAGCACATTCTCGTTGACCCGGCGGGACACCAACATCTCCTGCTACGAGGCAATGGCGCCGTGCTTCAACTCGAGATTGAAGGTGCTGACGTTGAGAAGGGGCCAGTGCGATTGGCCTTCAAGGCGCACAGCATCGACACGATCGGACTGATAGGCTCCCATCTCTGCGTTCTGGAACGCATTCTGTCCAACGATGTCTCAATCGCCTCGCTGGCCGCCTGGACCACACGCAAAGTCAATTTGCGCGACGCCATTGCCGTGCACGACTTCAGAACGGCCGGCCGACGGTACTACGACGCTGCAATCTTCCTGCACGGCATTGAAATCGTCGAGAGAGATTGGTCGACCGGAATCCTGCCCGCACGAATGCGTCGCAACTGGCTACGCGCCCAGCAGTTCATTTCAGGCGGATGGCGAACGTTCCTCAAATGACTCCCGACTGTTTGAAGGGGAGCGAAACAGTCGCTCCCCACACAGATCAAAATGCAGGACACTGCAATCCCAAGAAGCTGAGGAGCAAACCGATGTCCGACAATCCCGACGAGATATTCCTGACCGTTGAGGAAGCTGCCAGATTTCTGCGCATGGCCAAAGGCACGCTGGACAATCACCGATCAAAGAAGACCGGACCTGAGTGCCGATATCATGGAGGCCGCGTTGTCTATCGCCTCGGTGACTTGCTACGGTGGTCCGAGCAGCGGGCGGCACGAAGGAAAAGCGCGAAGACGCCGCCGGACTCTACTGGCGACAATGGTCTTCGGACTCCTGATGCTGACATGGCCGAAGGCATACGTACCCAGCCTGCTTTGGAATGGCAGCTCCAGCATTCCAATTGGCCTCTACGCGCTGACAAACGGGATAGCGGCAAGGGGCCAACTGGCAGTCGTCCGGCTGCCTAATGCGACGAAGTTGTTAGCGCGCGCGCGCGGCTATTTGCCAGCAAGTGGTTGGCTGATCAAGCCGGTCGTCGCCGGTTCCGGCAACACCGTCTGCCGGCATGGCCAGATCATCAGGATCAGCGGCCGGCTACGCGCACTGGCCCACAGGAGGGATACGCGACAACGTCTTCTGCCACGTTGGCACGGATGCCACCATTTGACAGCAGCCGAGGTTTTCGTGCTTTCGACCGTGCCGGGCAGCTTCGACAGCCGCTATTTCGGGCCGGTCGAACGTGGGAACGTCATAGGGACGGCCATCCCCATATGGACTCGCTAGCCGCGCTGCAGACGCGCCAAGGCATCGTCGACTTTGGCTAGCGCCTGGGCGAGCTGCGCCCGTAGTGATATCAGGTCGCCGACCGGATCATCTTCCATCGAAGGATGATCCGGATCGAGACATCGGTCGATCAACTTCAGAAGTGTCTGGTCACGCATGGGACCAGCAGCAAGCGCGGCTTCCAGCGTGTCGTCGTCAACGCCCTCGCCGTCGAGGATCAGCCGGCCGGTGCGCGGGGTCAGCCACACGGACAGCTGTGCCCCCGTGAGCACGGCCCGGTCGACGAGTTCGGCCGGCAACGTCATTCTGGCCGCGGGAACATCATCTCCCGGCAGCCGGAAACCGGCGACGTAGCATTCCGCCGGCAAGGAGTTCATATCGCCTTCGTCACGCTCGAAGAAAGGCATTCCTTCTACTCCGGTCATCGCGCTCTACTCCGCACAGCCAACCCAGCCAACTACAAAAATATCCCAGAATGGGATAATCCGGAAACAGGATTAAGCGGTGAAGCCGTCAAAGTTGATCCCGGCTTCCCGCAATGCGCGACACGCTGCGCTCGCCGCGCCAAATCAAGCTCCGCAAGCTGCTGCGTGACCTTCGGGAACAGCGCGGCCTGACCCAGGCTGATGTCGCTATGCGTCTCGATAAGCCCCAATCCTTCGTCGCCAAATACGAAGGAGGGGAGCGTCGTCTGAGCGCGATCGAGTTCGTCGATGTCGTGCGCGCGCTCGGTCTCGAGCCTGTCGCTGCCATGCGCCAGCTCATCAAGACCATTGACGGCGAAGCCTCTTAGCTGGCCATCCTTGCACTCTTCGATCCAAACCATCGAGCGTACCCGCACAGCTTTTCGCCCGAACGCTTAGGTGCATCTTTTACCATATCCCAATCTTTCCCCGTAGTGTCGTATTGGTGTCGCATTCGCACTAAATTTCTTCTCTAGCTCAAGATAAATGCCCGTCGCTGTGGCGCGCCTGGAAGTGGGACTGCAACATCCGACGCTTTGGGTTGCTGTTCGTGATCGGCGATTGGAGTCAGTCCCATGCGCACGCTTCAGGACATCGGCAGACGACGTCGTCGACGCTGCTGCGAACCACCGTAGTGCAGCATAACCATGCCCAAGTCTCGTTGCCTCGGCAGCAGGTGAGTCTGGGCGGCCCTTCTCTCGATCTTACGATCTCGTTCAGTACGGCTCTATCTCACGGCTCTGCGAGCTCGTTCGACCGAGCCGCCGTAAAGACGGCGTCTCGGCGCATTCGCGTCACGATCCTCCCGCGGTCGACGTGGCACGCTCTCGCCCTCCACGACGAGCGTCGCACCTGCGGCTCCGTCCTCACCGCGCCGGCGACGTCTCAGCGCCTTCGCTCGTTGCGCGCCGGAGCGTCGGCGATCGCGTGTCACCTCCGGCGTCCGCGCGATTGGCCCGGCGGGAGCTCGTTGCCCCGTCACCCACTTCGCTCGTGTCCTGCCCTGTGCCGTCCCAGACGCCACGCCTCCGCTCCTCTGGCCGCGGGGAGAGTCCTATCCCCGCATAGCTTTGTGCGACGATGTGGCAGGCGTCGCCTCGGCGGCAACCCGCGCGTGCCGCGCGGGTCCTCCACTTCGTTCCGGCCCTCCTCCGCGGAGCAGAGCTCCTCTCCGTCGGGTGCCACCAGCTCCAGCCTGCCACGATCTGCACGTCGCCGGCAGGGAATAGGTCTCCGCCGGGACAACGTGAGGAACGACACCATGGCTACGATCGGATACGTCACCAAGCGCGAGGACGGCCGCTACGACGGCGAGCTCCGGACCCTCTCGCGGCGGGCGCAAATCAGCATCGTCCCGGTCGCTGACAAGCCCTCCGAGCACCATCCGGACTTCCGCGTCCTCGCTAACGGAACCGAGATCGGCGCCGGTTGGCTGCGGATCGGTAAGACCTCCGGCGTCGAGTACATCTCGCTCTCGATCTCGGCGCCTGAGCTCGGCAAGCTCTACGCCAACCTCGGCCGTGCCGCCGGCCGGTCCGATCCCAACGTCTTCGCTCTCATCTGGAACCCGCAGGATTGAGCCTGCGGCTCAAAGCCCTCGCGCCGACACCGGCGCGAGGGCTCCTTCGCGTTCCGCGAAGAGGCCCACCCGCCCACCCGGACATGCGCATGTGCGACAGCCACTGATGAGCGCGAGCAACAGACTGAAGCCTGTCTTTCTCGCCCTCATTGCCGTCGTGCTCGCTGCATTTGCGGCTGCTCTTTTTCCCTTTCCGGTGCGGCCTCGACTCGCCGCGATGACCTAGCGGATCGTGATCTCGCGTGCGTTCTGCAGGCGTGATTTCGGAGAGTTTGTGCGGTGTGAGATGGCTGGGGAGGACATCTAGATAAAAAGATGGAGTCGTGAGCGTTCGGATGCGCCGTCGTTACTGGGCTTCACGCGACTCCGGTTTCACGGCCGTAGAGTCAGCGCACGAAATACGCCTTGTAGACCGGGCACTTCCGACGACTCCGTCTTGACGAAATCGGGCCTCGCAACATCTCCCCCGGCACAACGCACCGTTGGGGGATTGCCATGGTTCAAGACGACTTCAAACCAAAGCTCGGACGCATTCGCGACACCGCGAGCAACGCGCAACTGCGCACCAAAACGCGGATGCTCAGGGAGACCGGTCGTGCCGGCGCACGCGCCGTGCGGCAGCGCGGCCACATCACATCGGACATGCCGAAACGGGGGATGGGTGCCGGTGTGCGCGCCGCTGCCGGTCTCATCGCCCCAGGCAGTCGCCGCGTCATCGTCAAAGCGCGCTACACGCGCATCGCTGCCGGCGATCTCGGCGCGGCGCGCGCGCACCTCAAATACATCCAGCGCGACGGCGTCACCCGCGAGGGAGAGGCGGGGCGGCTGTACGATGCGCAGCACGATGATGTCGATGGCCGCGCCTTCCTTGAGCGCTCGGAGAACGATCCGCATCAGTTCCGCTTCATCGTCTCGGCAGAGGACAGCGCGCGGCTGTCGGACCTAAAGCCGTTCATCCGCGATCTCCTCGCGCAGATGGAACGGGATCTGGATACCAAGCTCGACTGGGTGGCCGTCGATCATTTCAACACCGGCCATCCTCACACCCACGTCGTCATCCGCGGCAGCGACGACCAGGGCCGCGACCTCGTCATGGCACGGGACTACATCGGCCATGGCGTGCGTGCCCGTGCCCGAGCCTTGGTGACATTGGAGCTCGGTCCCGAGACACAGCTCGAGCGCATCCAGAAGCTCTTCGACGAAGTCGGCCAGGAGCGGCTGACACGTCTCGACCGTCAGCTCATGACGCGCGCGAAAGACAACATCCTCGTCATCACCGCCACCGAGGAAAACGATCCGACGCAGCGGACGTTGCGGATCGGCCGGCTCAGAACATTGCAGCGGTTAGGCCTCGCATCAGAACGGCAAGCGGGCGTGTGGTCTCTCGATGCCAACGCGGAAGCCAAGCTTCGCCAGCTCGGCGATCGCGCCGACAAGTTCAAGATGATGCAGCGCACCTTGAAAGAGGCCGGCATCGAGCGCGGCGCGGCCGCCATGGCGCTGTTCGAGCGCGGACCGCGCAGGGCGCCGCTCGTCGGCAAGGTCGTCGGCGTCGGCATGGTCGACGAGATCACCGATCGCACCTGGGTGATCATCGATGCCGTCGACGGGCGCGTCCACTACGCCGATCTCGGCCGCCTCAAGGCGGACGCCGTGCCGGCGCGGGGCAACATCGTCGCCCTTGCCGGTGGCGGCCTCAACGAGAAGCCGTCATCGGTGCCACGCTTGCACTTGCTGTCGGCGACCGACCTCGAACGGCAGACAACCTACGAGGGACCGACCTGGCTGGACCAGGCGATCGTGACCAGGTGGCAGCCCGAGACCCGGACGGCGGGATTCACGGCCGAGGCGGACAAAGCCCTCAAGGCGCGCACCGACTGGCTCGTCAGCCGGCAGCTCATCGAGCAATCGCAGGACGGCAAGCAGGTGCCGCGCGCCGACATGATCAAGGCGCTGCGTCAGGCCGAGACGCAGCAGCTCGCTGCCGATGTCTCAAAGCGTATCAATGCCGCTTTCGTGCCGGCCCAGTCCGGCGCCCGGATCACCGGCACCTACGATCACGCCATCACGACACCGACCGGCAAGATCGCGGTCATCCGCCGCGAGGACACCTTCACTTTGGCACCTTGGCAGCCGGCGCTCGAGCCCTTCCGCGGCCAAGCCGTCGTGGGGATCGTCGGCCCCACCCGCATGACTTGGACGCACGCTCGTGGAAGGGGCCTGCCAGGGAGGGCCTAGGGCATTTGCTAGTAAGGACGGTGACGAAGGAGATGTCAGTCCACGACGCGTTGGCAACCGAACGCACTTCTTCGGGCGGCGCGCCGCACAAAGTTGCTTCATCCCATGAAACAGAGAACCGACGTGCTTACCCCAAACCCAATACAGCCTGCCGAACAAATCCGCTCTTCGTTGTGCTCCGTAGGAAGCCAAGCGAAAAGTCATCGAAAGGTGGGAAAGGCTTTTGCATCGCCGCCGGTAGATAACTTGCCGGTGCCATCAGGCTGCCGTCGTGGTTATCCGGCACCTTGCGCAGCCTCGAACTTGGCAATCTCCATCGGTTTCAATCCTGCAGGCAATGCGATCCCGGTCAACCTTGCGCTATCCACGCCGCCAGGTGTTCGCCTCCGATGCCGCGAAGTGTTGCAACTACTTCTGCACGCGGCAACCTTTCAGCTTGATAAACATAGCGTGCAAAACTGCTGAAACTGTGTGCACCAAGCAGGTCAGCGCCCTCGTCCCTCGCTGCGACAAGGATACGTCGAAGCTGGGCTGGCTGGAGCACATGAAGAATGGGTTCAATCACGTGCTGGTAGAACGTGTTGGCTTGGTCCCAGCTTCGCGCAGAACAGTAGACATCCACAGCGCGAGCGATAGGCACGACGTGCTTACTGTACTTGAGCAGCTCGCCAAGTGCAGCATGGTCCAATGCCTGGACCTTCGCCGCCGTTTCCACTGCAAGCGCAGGTATCTCCAAGCAAGCCGGAAGAACGCGAAGGGCCACAACCGGCCCCGCTTGCCGCAAGAACTCAGTGAGCCGATTTTGATTATCTTGCTCTAGGGAGTTCCACGTTCCGACGAGGAATGTCTGTAGAAGAAAGTATATTTCCAATTCTGGGTCGGGAGACCTACGTCCAATCACGTTTAAGGCTCTGCGCAGACGTGGCTCTGCTAGGCCTGGGAATAGCTCGTGAACCGCCCGAATGGCGACAGCAGTCTGGGGCCGCGCCTTAATTTGCGGTGTCCCTTCAAACATTCCGAATACGAGGTTGTCCATGACCGCCCGGACCAAACTTTCCTTTGGGCGCTCTAGCCCACCAGCGCGTAGCTGTACTTTTGCTTGCTCAGGATCGATGGGAAACAAATTCGATTCGACAAGACGAACAATATGAGCGGTGGCTGCGCGTCCTTGCACAGGAGGGACTGAAAGAACATGTCGTACAGCATGTACGAGATGCGACCGCGCGAGTTCCGCCGTTGGTGAATAGGGTTGGTCCGTTCCTTGGTAAGTGGGATGCGCGCACCTGTTTCGGTCGTCTCGCAGCCGCATCAAGTCAACCATTTGCTGCCCGTGGAAGAAGGCAAAGCCTGCATTTGCAGTATCAACGATATCGCGCTCTATTTCGAGTATTCTTCTTATCGCGGCCATGTCGTTCAGTTCGATCCGCGGCTGCAGATTGGCGAGCTCTGCCGTAATGGCTTGTGCTTGCGCGTCGCCTCCCAGCGACAGCTCGCGAATTTTGGCGAGAAGATCATAAACAACAGCAATCCATGTTGACACAATACATGATCGAAACGCACCTGCTCGGTAGCAAGCTACTGCTTCTGAAATGAAGCTGCGTGCTTCCTCGTCGCGGCAAGTTTGAATCAGTTCATCCAGATCGCCTAGGCTCATAGTGGCTCAATCGGTTCTGAAACATCGAGCGGAACGGTGCGCGTCTGAAGCATGTAAACTTCCTGATCACGAGTGATGCATTAATTCTTCTGACCTTGAGATACCCGACCATACGTTATGCACAGGTAGCTCGCTGCCAGCGCAACCAAATCAAAACTGTGGCTGCTTGTGCAACGGGGGAGCGCAGTTCGCACAGGCACCAATCTCTCAACGCCAATCTTCGGAGGAGAAAGGGCCGGTCCGACGACCGCCACCGCCCGCGAACACGCCCGACGGCATCCGTGGCGCAACCGACGCGGAAGTACCGCTCGGGCACCACGAAATCTATGGGATATAGCGCGTTCGGTTTCAGGCGCTCGAAACTCAAGACTCCAGCAGCGCAAGATGGGACGGCACACAACATATGCACCATCGCCAAGCTCGTGAAGCTCGCTGCAGAACGACGCTAGATGAGGCTAGGCGTGTCATCGGTTGGGGCTAGAATGTTGGGATCGTCATTGGCGGGTTTGTTCACCCACGTGGAAATGGGCCAGATCTTCATCAGCTCGGACGAAAACGGCACCATGAGATCGCGCGGATCAGGCTCGTTTGCCGCGAGTCAGCGATCGTAAGTCTCCGGCGGCAGAATGACCGGCATTCGGTCATGGATTTTGCTCACGAGCTCGTTGGCGGTCGTGATGATGACACAGAACGTGCGGTGCACGATGCCCGTAGCGGGATGCTTCCAGGACTCCCAAATGCTGGCAATGCCAAACGGCTCGTCGGTCTTGAGGCCGATGGCATGGGGTTGCTTCGTCTTGCTCCCCCTGATGGCTTTCCATTCGAAGAAGTTGTCGATCGGAACGATACAGCGGCGCTTGGCGTAGGCGCTGCGGAACATCGGCGCGCTGGCGACACGCTCCGCGGTCGCGTTGACGGCTTGAGCTTCGGTGAGCTTTCCTTGATCCAATGAGGAATGAGCCCCCACGTCAGCCGACTGAGCACGCACTTGCCGGTCTCCGGGTGATGGCGGATGACCCAATGCTCCTGCCCCGGCGCACCGTTGTAGCGCGGCGGTGCGTCAAGCTCCTCCTCGACCAGATCGACGATGTTCAGGCCGAGCTGGCTAAGCGGGCTCTTCTGTGTGATGCGACCGCACCTGAAATCTCATTTATTCCCGTGGCGAGCACGCTGCAAGACGCCACGGGGAACCGCCGGTAAGGAGGGTGAACTCTCCGCCGTTCAGCAGAACCGCCGTCAGGGATGGGATTGAAGGACGGCTTCGATCTCGCTTTTCAGGCGAGCAGCCTCACCCTGACTGTCGTAGTCGCGGGTCTTGTGCGTGTAGCCGTCTCGGCTGGTCATGACCACCCGCCAGGTCGGCCCCCCACTGTCCCAGTCGACCTCCTCCACCGAGAAGCCAGCGATGTCCGAAAGTGCGTAGCGGTAGCCGCGTCTCCAGAACGGATTGCGCGTCTTGATCTCGATACCGCCGGCGTGACGTGCCAGACCACCGCGTCGCCGAGCAAGCCGCCGGCAATGAACAAGAAGCCCACCGCCCATCCGCCGGCGATGATCAGCAGGAACCAGGGACTGGCCATGTTGAGAACGGCCAGACGCCGCGCCACAGCTCCCAGGTTGACATGAGAACCGCAAAGCCGCCGACAGCGAGGAACAGGAGCCGTTGAACAGCGGCACCGGCACTTGGTGGTGGAGCTCGCTGCCGTTGCCTGCGCTGGTCATCACGATCCCGTCTGGCGCCATCGCCCGCGCATGCGCGCACCGAGGTCGACCGTAACGCCGCTCGATGTCACGCCCGTGTGCGCGGCGCGGACGGTACGGGGCCAAGTCTGCTGCTCAAAATGCTGCGTGATGGATGGGGGAATGAAGCGCGAGCGCATGGCATAGAGATGTTTGTCGCCGGACTTCGCCTGCTGCGTCGCGTAAAAGCGATGCGGGACGATGAGGCTCAAATGATCTTTGGCTCGTGTCATGGCGACATAGAGAAGGCGCCGCTCCTCCTCGATGTCCTCCGACGAGCCGGTGCCCAGATCCGATGGGATGCACCCATCGACAACATTCAACACGAACACCGACTTCCACTCCTGCCCCTTGGCTGAGTGAATGGTGGAGAGGATCAGGTAGTCCTCGTCCCGTGACGGCACGCCGGACTCGTCGCTCGTCGCGCTCGGCGGATCGAGCGTAAGATCCGTGAGAAAGCGCGCCCGCGTCGGATAGCCGGCCGCAATGCGTTGCAACTGATCGAGATCGCCAACACGGACGACAGCGTCCGGATAGTTCTGCTCAAGGTGCGGCTGATACCATTGCCGGGCGAGATCGAAGCCAGCCGGCCATGATGCTGCATGGTCAATCAGGCCCTGCATGAGCGCGACGAGCTCGCGCCACGGATCGATCGCCTTGGCGGGCGGCCGGAACAGGGCGAGAGCGTCGGTCGGTGATCGACCGGCCATGCTGTCGAGCACCTTGGCGGCCGTGCCCGGTCCGACTCCTTCGAGAAGCTGGATGACGCGAAAGCCGGTCACGCGATCGGACGGATTTTCTGCCCACCGAAGCACGGCAAGCAGATCCTTCACGTGCGCTGCCTCGATGAACTTCAGTCCACCGAACTTGACGAAGGGGATGTTGCGTCGCGTGAGCTCGATCTCGAGCATGGCGCTGTGGCTCGCCGTGCGAAACAGCACCGCCTGCTGCTTCAGCGGCATGCCTGCTTCCCGGTTCTCCAGGATCGTCGTCACGATGTAGTTGACCTGGCCGAGGTCGTCCGGGACGGTCACGAGGGCAGGCTTCTCGCTCGAAGTACGGTCCGAGAACAGATCCTTGGTGAACCGCTCGCGGGCAAGGCCGATGACGGCATTCGACGCAGCAAGGATCGGCTCCGTCGAGCGATAGTTCTGTTCCAGGGTGACGATCGTCGCCGGCGGCCGGAACTGGTTTGGAAAATCCAGGATGTTGCGCACCGAGGCCGCGCGAAACCCGTAGATCGCCTGCGCATCATCGCCAACGACCGTCAGGCCGGCGCCGTCCGGCTTCAGGCCGCGCAGAATCGACGCCTGCAGGGCGTTGGTGTCCTGGTATTCGTCGACCAGGACGTGATCGAATAGTGCGCCAATCTCACCGGCGAGCTCCGGCACCTGCATGAGCTCGCCCCAGTAGAGCAGGAGGTCGTCGTAGTCGAGAACGTGCTGCTTCTGCTTGGCGTCGACATAGGCATCGAACAGCTCACGCAGATCGTTCTCCCACTCCGCGCACCATGGATATTGCTTCCTGAGCACCGCTTCGAGCGGCTCGGCGGCATTGACGGCCCGAGAATAGATGCCAAGACAGGTGCCCTTGAGCGGGAAGCGCTTCTCCTTCTCGGACAGGCCGAGCTCATGACGGACCAGATTGATCAGGTCTGCAGAGTCCTCGCGATCGTGCACGGTGAAGCCGGGATCGAGGCCGATCGACTTGGCGTATGAGCGTAGGAGCCGTGCGCCGACGGCGTGGAATGTGCCTGACCAGCTGATCGGGCTTCGGCCGGGGATGGAGACTTGTCCTCTTGTGGCGGCGACGATGCGCTCGGCCCGCAGCTCCATCTCGGCGGCCGCACGACGAGAGAAGGTCAGAAGCAGGATGCGGCCCGGATCAGCACCGTGAAGGAGCAGATGCGCAACACGGTGGGCTAGCGTGTTGGTCTTCCCCGAGCCGGCGCCGGCGACCACCAGCAGCGGCCCGGCGACGTTGGCACCCGTCGCCGCAACACCATGGCCGACGGCGCGGCGCTGCGAGGGATTGAGGTCTACGAGGTAAGAAGTGCCAATCATGCCTATCCGCACACAGTGTTTCATGACAGCTTGATCATGATTCGTTCGCAACTGCCAAATGATTGCAGGTGGACACTAGTTCGGTCCAACTCCAGTGCCCGGACCGAATCAGTCAACTCGCTCTCTGCGAAAGGGGTGTGCTCCCAATGGAAAAGGGCGACCGCCACTGGAAGGCATCGACAGTCCGAGAGTGGGAGCCGCATTTTGCTCCGTAGATATCGCTGCCGCACTTTGGGCGGCACCAAATGTATTGGGACATGATTGGGGGAAACCATGCCTGAGGAGGCAGCAGACCAAGCAGCGAAGCGCACATTCAGTTTTGTCAAAGGTGACGAGGAAGAGGACGGGAACTGTCAATGGCCGGACGATGCCGAGAGAGTCCGGCAAGCTCTCGGAGAATCTCTGAATGCCAGAAATGTGGCCTTCCTGCTCGGCGCGGGGTGCTCATCATCTTACTCCGGCGGGCAAGAAGTCGGCATCCCGACCATGGCCCCCTTGGCGAAGGAATTCACGAAGAAACGTGAAGACGATGATCCATCATACCCAACAGCGAAAGAGCGTGACCTGCTCTCCAAGGAGTTCGGCATCGACTTCGGCGCCGAGGACTATGCGCGCAATCTCGAGAGGTTGATGGAAGTCCTCTACAGCCTTCGTTTTTTCCTCGGCCGAAGCTCGGCTAAGGAGTCTGCAGCTCAACTGGAAGCGATCAACGCGCTAATCAAGAAAGCCCAGTCGTTCCTCTGGGTCAAGTGTACGTCAGGCCAGTTCGCCAAAGGCGATAACACGGTCATAGGGCTCTATGAGGCATTCTATCGCAAGCTTGTACTCCGCGATCGATCGCTGCCGAGACCCTGGGTCTTCACCACCAACTATGACTTATTCAACGAGACCGCCATGGATCGCCTGGGTCTCCCGTACGCGAATGGCTTCTCTGGCGTTGTCGAGCGCCGATTCAATCCGGCGACGTTTCGGTATGCCCTCGCCGAACAGCTCGATCTAACAAGCCGCAAATGGTCCGCCGTGGATGGGTTTGTGTATCTCTGCAAGCTTCATGGATCCATCAGTTGGATTGAAGATGATCACGGCCTCTATCCAATTCGGGAAACGACCGTCACGAAAGACCCGGGCAAGGTGATGATCTATCCCACGCCAGCGAAGCAGAACTCCGCCCTGGGATCGCCCTATGCCGATCTGTTCCGCGAGTTTCAATCACGCATCGTGCGCGAGCAGAGTGTGCTCTTTACTGTCGGCTACGCCTTTGGAGATGAACACATCAACAACATCATTTATCAAGCCCTCACGATACCGACCTTCAGGTTGGTCATATTTGTCGATCCGACCTTGAAAGGGGAAATTGCCAAGCTGCGCTCTCTCAATGACCCACGCATCTGGATGATCGGAGGAGAGGGCGCCGAGGACGGTCGCAAAGCGCACTATTTCGATACAGTCATCGAAGAGTTCATGCCGCAACGTCCGAGCGAGCGGATCGACGAAGCCGTGCAAAAGGTTCTCGAATCCATGTCTCCCAAGAGGAAGGGAGCAGACGAATGAGCCGAGACGACAGGAAGCGTGCCATTGGAAAGATTGTCTCGGTCGCAGCCGATCGCTTTGTCGTCGAAATGCACGCAGGGACGGACAACTTCACAGTCGTCGGCTTTGACGATGTCCACTATGTGGCCCGGCTCGGCTCTTTCCTAATGGTGCCCGTGCAATCGGAATACGTGGTGGTCGAAGTCGTGGGTCTGCGCGAGCGCGACATCGGAGGGCCTTCCCAGGGCGATGGTATCCTGGACAAGGCATCTTCGGCCAAATACCTCGACGTGGTCCCAGTTGGCATGCTGCCGCAGGATCGGTTAGCCAAATTCCGCTTTGGTGTCTCTGTCTTTCCTTCGCTCTATGCCGATGCGCTCTACGCGCTGGACGTGGAGCTCGATCGAGTGTTCGAGACGGATGCGCCTGTGGAGGGGGTTCCAGTCGTCGGCGAAGTGGCTGCGACGCCGCCCGATGCCACGCGCTACCGCGCGCTCACGATTGGAAAATCCGTGGTGTTCAAGGGATATGACGTCAAGGTCCGGATCGATGATTTCTTTGGTGGCCATACTGCTGTCCTCGGAAATACCGGAAGCGGCAAGTCCTGCACCGTGTCATCGGTCCTGCAATCCTTGTTCGCGAAGCCGGATGAGCATCACGCGCGTGGCGCCACGTTTGTCGTCTTCGACGTCAACGGAGAGTACACGCAAGCGCTCTCGCCTCTGGCTAACGATGCGGGCATCGGAGTAGCCCGAGTAGTCTTGGATGGAACGGCGAATGAAGGACGATTCCGGCTGCCTCACTGGTTCTTGGAGCAGTCAGAGTGGGAGCTCCTTTTGCAGGCGAGCGAGCGGACGCAGCTTCCCGTGCTGCGGACGGCCCTGGGCCTTACGGGCCTGTTCCGCCAAAACTCGGTCAGAGGGCTTGAGATCAGGGAGCACTTCATCGCGACCTGTATCATCGAGTGTTTTCGAGGCGCCGATGGGGATTCGCCCGTATCGAAATTTCAGCGTGTAGTGTCGCTTCTTCAGAAATATCCCACAAAAGATCTGAGCACCAGCTTGCTGCAGAAGTACGGCGCCAACTACCAATACGGGAACTTTCAACCTAGCACCAATCTGGAGAAGTTCCTGGATGAGGTCCGGGTCAAACTGCGTGAAGACGTTGAGCTCCCAGCCTACGACCGCTCACCTTTCACGTTCGGCGATCTCGAGGAGTGCCTCGACTTCGCGATCCTCTACGAAGAGGCTCACGGGAACAGGCAGATCCGAGACTACTGTTCGCAGATGATGACGCGATTCAAATCACTCAAGGAACGGCCGGAATACCAATTTCTCCGGTACGAGTTGCGGCCGGCAGAACAGGAGCCGTCCTTGGTTGGCTTCCTCGAGACACTTCTCGGACTTGCTTCGGCCAACAGTCAACTTGTCAAACAGAACCAGATCATCATCGTCGACATGAATTCGGTCGAGGATGAGGTGGTCGAGCTGGTTGCTTCCGTCCTCGCCCGCATGGCGTTCCGTCTGCTCAGGCAGGCGGAGCCCAGAAATCGGTTTCCGGTTCATCTGCTTCTGGAGGAAGCACACAGGTACATCGCGGAAAGTCCGTCGCGCTACGCCATCGATGCCAGCCGGATATATGAGCGCATCGCTAAGGAGGGCCGGAAGTATGGGCTGTTTCTGCTGGTTGCATCCCAGCGACCAAGCGAACTCTCCAAGACTGTCCTCTCGCAATGCTCGAATTTTGTTATCCACCGCATTCAGAACCCGGACGACCTCTCCCAAATACGCCAGATGACGCCGTTTATTTCGGAGGCCGTACTCAAACGATTGCCGTCACTACCGAAGCAGCACGCGCTCGTATTTGGAACCTCAGTGAACCTGCCAACAACCTTCCGTGTTCGCGATGCCGTTCCATTGCCAAAGAGCGATGACGCAAAGATCCTCGATCTCTGGTTCCACGAGCAGGGACGTGCCGCACAAGTCACGATCGCCGCCGCGGCGGGTGACGCTGGATCCGGAGGCGCCGAACCACGATGACCGACACGGTAGACCTCGAGGCACTTGCAGGCGTTCTGGACGCGAGTGGAAACTATCGTATTCTTCGCCGCCTCAAGCCATGGCGGCCGCGAAGTGCAACGAGCAACCGCGATAGCCGGTGCGGCCTCCTCGTCGATGTCGAGACCACTGGTCTCAATGTGGAGAAGGACGAGATAATCGAGTTGGCCATGCTGCCCTTCCGCTACACGCTCGCTGGAGAAGTGGTCGATGTGTTGGAGCCGTTTGATCGTCTGCGGCAGCCGCTGCATCCAATTCCGGAAGTCGTAGCCACCCTGACAGGTATCACGAACGAAATGGTTGCCGGCAAGACGATCGACTTAGATGAAGTGGCTGCGATTGCAGCGCAGGCCGATCTGATCATCGCCCACAACGCGGCGTTCGATCGCCGTTTTCTAGAGCGCTTGGCGCCGGTCTTCGCAAAAAAGCCGTGGGCCTGTTCGCTGTCCGAGATCGATTGGGTGGCAGAGGGCTTCGAAGGAACGAAGCTCGCCTATCTCGTGGCCGGCTACGGATTGTTCTATGATCGACATAGAGCAACGAACGACTGCCTGGCTGCCATCGAGATCCTTTCTCGGATACTGCCAAAGTCGGGCGTGACCGGCCTCGCGCAGCTTCTCGTGCACGCGCGCCGATCCATGTGGCGTATATGGGCAACGAACGCGCCGTTTGAGTTCAAGGACATCTTGAAGTCTCGAAACTACCGCTGGAACGGCGAAGAGAATGGACGACCGAGAGCATGGTATGTCGACGTTTCCGATGAAGAAAAGGACGCCGAGATCAATTTCCTTTGGCGCGAAATATACAAGAGTCGAGTCGAGCTAAATATCGTCAACATCACGGCATATGATCGCTACTCAGATAGGGTGTGAGGCCTCCATCGATCTATTTCGGAATTTCCACCAGCCGCCGTTTGGTGGCGACCTCAACAAATCCAAGACCGGAGGGTCGACGCCCTTTTTTGCAATCGGTCAGGCCCGGACGCCCCCGTTTGCGGATGCCGTTCTGAGTGTATTCGCGAGAGGGCGAAAGCTCCGCGATACCGGAGGGTGGGCAAAATGATACACCATTCCTCATTCCTCAATGAAAATCCCGCGATCGATAGCCGCCGGCCCGCCTGCCGCGTGATCGGCCGCCGGCATCGCGCGGATCGTGGCTGTTGGTCTTGACGTGATCGGCCCGCGCCAATGGGGCATTGAGGGTGTCGCGGTCGCCAAGCGTGCCGAGCAGATGGCTGAGATCGACGAGGCGCTGCGCGATGACGTGGATGACAAGACCCTCGCGCTGCAGCGGTCCTTCGACACCAAGCAGGCTCGCCGTCAGCACCGTGCGGCGATACTTCTCGAACACCTTCGGCCAGACGATGATGTTGGCGATGCCGGTCTCATCCTCAAGCGTCGCGAAGATCACGCCGCTTGCCGTGCCCGGTCGCTGCCGCACCAGCACCAAGCCCGCCACCTTCAGACGACGGTTGTTCGGACGTGCGGCAAGCTCCTCGCAGCGCACGCAGCCCAGCTCGGTCATGTCGTGACGTAGAAGCGCCATGGGGTGGGCCTTCAAGGAAAGATGCAGGCTCTGGTAGTCCTCGACCACGTGCTCGCCGAGCGACATGGGCGTGAGGTTGGCATCGGGCTCGTCGAACACTTCGTCCTCGCCGATGGCGGCGAACAGCGGCAACGGCGCCGCCGCCGGCAGCGCCTTGATGTCCCACAGCGCCACGCGACGATCAACACCCACCGAGCGGAACGCATCGGCATTGGCGAGGTGCTCGAGCGAAGCCGCGCGCAGGCCGGCACGTCGCCAGAGCTGCGGGATGTCGGCATAGCCATTGCCGCGGGCCGCGACGAGCTTCTCGGCATCGGCGGCATTGAGGCCGGAGACCTGACGCAGGCCGAGACGGAGGGCGAAGCGGTCCGGTGTCTCGGGCGCGGGCTCGAGCGTGCAATCCTGCGCGGAGTGATTGATGTCGACGGGCAGAACCTTCACGGTGTGATCACGCGCGTCGCGCACGATCTGCGCCGGCGCGTAGAAGCCCATGGGCTGCGAGTTGAGCAGCGCGCAGGCGAACACCGCCGGATAGTGCCTCTTGATCCACGCCGAGACGTAGGCGAGCTGGGCGAAGCTTGCCGCGTGGCTTTCCGGAAAGCCGTACTCGCCGAACCCTTCGATCTGATTGAAGCAGCGCTCGGCGAAGCCGGGATCGTAGCCATTCCGCGCCATGCCCTCGATGAACTTCTGCCGAAAGGTATGGATGGTGCCGGTATGGCGGAAAGTGGCCATGGCACGGCGCAAGCCGTCGGCCTCGTCGGCGGAGAAGCCCGCGGCCACGATGGCGATCTTCATCGCCTGCTCCTGGAACAGCGGTACGCCGAGCGTCTTACCGAGCACGTCCTTCAGGGCCGGCGAGGCATAGGTCACGGCTTCCTCGCCGTTGCGTCGGCGTAGATAGGGGTGGACCATGTCGCCCTGGATCGGGCCGGGCCGGACGATCGCCACCTCGATGACGAGGTCGTAGAAGCAGCGCGGCTTCAGGCGCGGCAGCATCGTCATCTGCGCCCGGCTCTCGACCTGGAACACGCCGACGGAGTCGGCATGGCACAGCATGTCGTAGACGGCCGCATCGTCGCGCGGCACCGAAGCCAGATCGAAGTCCTTGCCGTAGTGCTGTTTGATGAGGTCGAAGGCCTTGCGAACGCACGTCAGCATGCCGAGTGCCAGCACATCGACCTTCATCAGGCCGACGGCCTGCAAGTCGTCCTTGTCCCACTCGATGACCGTGCGGTCGACCATGGCCGCATTCTCGATCGGGACGAGATCCGCCAACGGTCGCCGGGTCATGACGAATCCGCCGACGTGCTGCGACAGGTGCCGCGGGAAGCCGATGAGCTCCTGTGCCAGCGCCAGGGTCATGGCGAGCCGCCCGTCAGTCGGATCGAGGCCGATCTCGCCGACCTGCTTGTTGGAGACGACCTTGCTGCTCCAGCCCCAGGTGCCCTTGGCAAGACCGCCCACCACATCCTCGGACAGGCCCATGGCCTTGCCGACCTCGCGGATGGCCGAGCGGGCGCGATAGCGGATGACGGTCGCGGCGAGGCCCGCCCGCTCGCGCGTGTACTTGCCATAGATGTACTGGATCACCTCCTCGCGCCGCTCGTGCTCGAAATCGACGTCGATGTCCGGCGGCTCGTTGCGCGCTGCCGAGATGAAGCGCTCGAACAAGAGATCGTGCTGTGCCGGATCGACGGCGGTGATGGCCAGGCAATAGCACACCGAGCTGTTGGCCGCCGAGCCGCGCCCTTGGCAGAGAATCTCCTTGCTGCGTGCGAAGCGGACGATGTCGTGCACCGTCAGGAAATACGGCGCGTACTCGAGCTCGGCAATCAGCGCCAGCTCATGCACGAGGTTGGCGCGCACCTTCTCGGGGATGCCGTCGGGATAGCGCTCGCGGGCGCCGATCCACGTCAGGCGCTCGAGCTCCTGCTGCGGCGTGCGGCCCTCGGTTGTCAGCTCGATCGGATATTCGTAGCGCAGCTCGTCGAGCGAAAAGCGGCAGCGCTCGGCGATCTCGACGGTGCGGGCCAGCGCATCGGGAAACCCCTCGAACAGCAGCGCCATCCGCTCGGGTGACTTCAGATGCTGCTCGGGGTTGGGCGCGAGCCGCAGGCCGGCGTTGTCGATGGTGCAGTGCTCGCGAATGCAGGTCAGGATGTCATGAAGCGGTTTGCGTGTTGGATCGTGGTACTGCACGTCATTGGTGGCGACGAGCGGCGT
Source organism: Hyphomicrobium sp. CS1BSMeth3 (assembly GCF_900117415.1). Taxonomy (GTDB): domain Bacteria; phylum Pseudomonadota; class Alphaproteobacteria; order Rhizobiales; family Hyphomicrobiaceae. Next base: position 105,495 of record NZ_FPEI01000005.1, on the reverse strand, counting down.
GCCGCAGCGTTCGGCCAGCTCGGCGAGCAGCGCGATCCGATGCCGGTCAATTCCGCTGAGACGATGTGTGCCGGCGAGATAGGCCGCACCGGGGAAGGTCTCCGCGAGCTTCGACAGAAAGGTCGCGAAGCTGTCGCTGCCGTCCGCTGTCGGATAAAGGCCGCGCTCCGGCGGCAACGCGATCGTGATCTGGCCTCTGGCGTGCGCCAACACGTCCTCGAGCGTCAGATGGCATTCGCCCTTTGGTGCCCGGCGGCGGCCGATCGTGATCAGCCGCGAGAGCCGTCCGTAGGCCTCCCGGTCGGTCGGGTATATGAGCAGGCTCGGCGCGTCCTGCAGGTCAATGCGTGCGCCGACGATGAACTGGAGCTTGACCGCCTTCGCGGCCACGTGCGCCCGAACGATGCCAGCCAGGGTGTTGTGGTCAGTGACGGCGATGGCCCGGTGACCCAGCCTGGCGGCAACGGCGACCAGCTCTTGGGCATGCGACGCGCCCCGCAAGAAGCTGAAATTGCTCGTGACTTGCAGCTCGGCGTAACCGGGACGCGACATGACAACTTCCACCCTGAAAGCCCGCGACGGGGGCGGCACAGGGGAACTTTTCTATGAACAAATAAGGAACATTGTCAACACGTGGTAGCATCAGACATCATAGTCGTTGACTGTACTCATCATATAGACATCAATATCGTTGACTTACAGGCATATATGGTCAATTATTCTATTGACCTAAGTCTGGGCTACGTCAATCGAATCGGTGACCAGATGTCCCTCAACCCGACCCTCAGAGCCGCGCGGCGGGCGCTCGACCGCCAGTTGCCGGCCACTGCGGCCATCCGCCAACTGCCGTCCCTGCACCAAGGCTGGATCGCTGCCATCCGCAAGGCCATCGGCATGCCGCAGGAGACTCTGGCCAGCCGCCTCGGCCTGCACAAGCAGCGCGTCTCCCTGCTCGAACAGCGGGAACGCTCCGGCGACATCAAGTTGAGCCAGCTCCGCGACGCCGCCGACGCGCTCGGCTGCGACCTCGTCTATGCGCTGCTGCCACGCGAGCCGCTCGATGCCATGGTCCAACGCCGCGCCCGCGAGCGGGCCGCGCACGAGCTCGCTGCCGTCGAGCGTACCATGCAGCTCGAGGACCAGGCGACGGGCATCGACGCCGAGCGCATCGACGAGTACATCGCGCGTCACATCACCGAGAAGGATCTCTGGCGCGATGGCTGACAACCTGTTCGAGCAGCCGAACAACGCGACGCCGCTCAGGCCCGAGGAAGTCCATGCGCTGCGCGTGCCGGTCGTCGATCGCCGGCAGCTCAACGAGATCGAGGCACTCAATGTTACGGAGGGCCGCGCCTGGGCGCTGCGCTCGCGCAGGGATCATCTCACCGACAGCTATCTCACCGAGCTGCACAGGCGCATGTTCGGCACGGTGTGGACGTGGGCCGGCGCCTACCGCGCCCATGAGGTCAATATCGGCAACGTACCGCCGCACGAAGTCCCGGTACGGGTCCGAGCGGCCCTCGACGACGCCCGTTACTGGGCCGAGCATGAGACCTACGGCGCACACGAGCTGGCGATCCGCCTGCATCACAGGCTCGTACTCGTGCATCCGTTCGTCAACGGCAACGGGCGCTGCACCCGCGCCATGGCCGACATCGTCGTCCACCGCATGAAGGCCGCACCGCTCACTTGGGGCTCGACCTCACTCATCGACACCGGCGCGGCACGCGCCGCCTACATCGCCGCGCTGAAGCGGGCGGACGATCACGATTTCGAGGCGCTCATCGCGTTTGCGACGTCCTGAGACTACTGGTGTCCCAGGGCTCGACGACGCGCATACGGCACCGACCGGACCCGTTCGCCGGGCGCATCAGATCCTGTGTCTTCAACAGATCAGGGATTAGTTAGTTAGTTTAATTAGTTCCAACTTATTCGGCAGCCTGCCGTGCCTCTCCAAGAGGTCGGCGGTTTGTTAGTTTGTTTGTTTAGTTAGTTAGTTGGAACTTATTCGGCAGATGGCCCACGGTCCACGACGGGCGGCGATGGGACGTTTCTCTACACGCCCCACACGGGGGACCTCTTCCAAATGTGCACATTGGCGTGTAGCCGCGTCTGACATAGCTCGCCGTGGCCGCCAGAGACATGGAGCTGGCAGTCGCCGTCGGCAACCTGCTTGACCCGAACCTGGGCGATCTGGGCACCGTCGGCTTAACGACATTGCCCCCTGCGGCGGCACGATCGAATCTGGTGTAAGACTTCAAGCAGCCCGTAGTTCGATGCCCAATTCAGGCGTTGTGTCGCAACGCGGTGGGTGGGCGCGTTTCGCCGTCGAGGTGAGACAATATTCACACGGGTATGGGCGCGTCGTGCCGCAGGTGACCGATGACGAAACCGATCGATCTCAAGCAGGCCATCAACGCCATCTCGGACGTTGTGCAGAATCGTCCACGCCCGCTCCGCGAGTTCGACCAGATCTATATGAAGACCGGCGACATGGTGATGCAGAGCGAGTTCGTCGCCAGCTGGGCCGACGCCAAACGCCTCGCCTTCATCGGTGACGGCGACGCCATCAGCATCTGTGTCGCCTACCTCCAGAACCGCGGCATCATCGACTACGGTCCGTCGCGCATCACCGTCTTCGACTTCGATGAGCGCATCGTTCAGGCGGTCAAGCGCTTCGCCGACAAGGAGCGGCTCGAGCATCTGGACGCGACCCTCTACAATTGCCTCGACGCCTTTCCGTCCGTGCCGAAGTTCGACTGCTTCTACACCAACCCGCCGTGGGGTGCCTCCAACAACGGCGAGAGCGTCAACGTCTTCACGCAGCGAGGCATGGAAGCAATCGGCTATGACGGTCACGGTCTCGTCGTCATTGCCGACGACGAGGAGCTCGACTGGCCGAAACAGGTCCTGGCGAGCGCCCAATCGTTCGCCCTCGATCGGGGCTTCTACGTATCCCGCATGGCGCCACGGCTGCATCTCTATCACCTCGATGACGCGCCGGAGCTGCGCTCCTGCAATCTCGCGATCAGCGCCCTGCCCGGCAACGGCCGCGCCATCGCCAGCGATCCCATCACCGACCCGCAGCGTTTGGCAAATTTCTACGGCCGATCAAAAGCGCCGCGGGCCCGCTATATCCGCGAACGCAAGACCCTCAACTACGGGATGGCGCACGACGACGAATACCACCTCGAGCTGATGGATAAGACATGACCACGATTGTACGCCCGGGGGCCGCTGTCCTCTTCATGAAGGTCGGTACCCACGCACAGGAAACTCTTGAAGACATCATTGCGCGCAAATCCAAGGAGATCACCGACACCGGCTTCGCCATGTGGGGCTATGGCGGCAACACCTGCCACCCGCGAACCATGGTGCAACCCTTTGCCGATGAGATGGCCGCCCGCAAGGAACCGATCCTCCTCTGCATGCAGGCCATGCAGTCGAACCATTTCGCGGAGCCGCTGCGCGCCACCGAGTACTCCCCCGATGGCATCGAGTGGCTGGCCGTACCCGAGACGGTCAACGTGCGCGGCTCCCGCTTCGCACTGGTGATCAAGGATCTCCGGCGCGAGGAACACCTTCTCCCGCTCAACCAGACCAGGGTCGCCGTCGGTAATCAGCGCGGCCGCCTCGGCAGCCGCTACGTGCAGGGCCGTGTCGACAAGGCCTGCCTCGAAATCCTGCCCGAGCCCGAGCGCACCAATCAGCCGGAGAAGGACCTGATCAAGATCGACCTGGTGGCCGAGCTGGCCGATCCCTATGCCGTCTTCCTGCGCGACCACCGCTGAGCTAGGCGGACAGTCCCGTCCCGCTGTGCTCCCGTAGGTGCGCGATGTAGCTCTGGAGCCCATCGATCATATTACCCTTGTCGCTGCCCCCGCTCGCGCACCCGCAGCAGATCGCCGCCGTCTTGTCGATATCCGCCTCGCGGCACACGCGCGCCGCTAGCTCCTTGTCGCCCAGCAGCTCAAGCAGCATCATCAGCACCTGCTCGAAGCAGACCACGCGGCCGGCGACCTCCACCTCGCGCGCCAGCACCACTGTGATCGCGCGCAGCGCCACGATCGCCCTCTTGTCGCCCGTATAGAGCTTTTCCGGTCCTCGAACGAGCAGCACGGCCAGCAATTGGCTCTCGCCGCCGTCGAACGCAAGGTTCGTAGTCCGCGCGATATCTTCGATCTCTGCAGCGAGCGCGAGCTCGGTATCGGTAGGCTCGACGCCTTCGGCCCAGGCCAGCAGCACCTCGAGATTGCGCAGCGCGGCGTCCTTGTCGCGCACCCGCGACGACTTCCGGATCTTCTTCGGCAGCACGAATTGCGCGAGGCCCAGGCGGCGCGGTTTCTCCCGCCCCTCGAACGTCCCCTGGAAGGCCGCCCCCAAGTCGTAGCAGCTCAGCTTAAAGACCACATCGCTGTCGACCAGATCGGCCTCAGGCATCCCCCGTCCCCGCCACGACCCTGATATAGTCGCCCATGTCATCGCTGACCGCCGACCAGTCGAGCTGACCCGACGCAATTCGGTTCACTTCCTCACGGACCGGTTTCGCCTCGGTATAGATCGACCGCAGGCTCGCCATCCCCTTCGCCCATTCGCCGCTCTGATAGGCGTAACACATTGCCAGGGTCCCGGGCTCGATCCGCTCCCTCGGTCCCGCTTCCTTGACCGCCTCCGCCAGCGCCCTTGCTCCGAAGCGAATGGTATCGGGCTGGATCACAGGCTCCTTCGTCCCGGTCAGGATCTCGAGCGCGAACTCGTCGGCCGCCCTTTCCTCGGGATCGGCATCGGGGCCCGTGCTGCCCGGCTCCTCAAGGTCAACGATCGAGCCACCGTCTGCCAGGTGGCCCAGGATCATGTGTCCCAGCTCATGCGCCAGCGTGAAGGCGATCGGTGCAGGATAATTGCCGTCCTTGCCCAGAAGGATGGCATACCGTCCGTCCGCCTTGACCACCATCGCATGCATCGACTTGGCAGGCAGCGGGAACACCTTCAGATGGATGACGGGGGTGCCTAGCCCCCAGCAGGTCGAGAGCAGGCTCTGCAGATCCACATAGGCGTTATGGGCAAGAATCATGCGCCTGAGCTCACCGGCTGTGATCCCTCCCCATGCGACACCGGCGCCCGTCATCGCGATCAGCTGCCGGCCGATCGATACGCCGAACGAGCCGAGCGCGCCACGTTCAGCCTCGCTCTCGGCCGTGACATGCTTGAAGCGCGCATGATCGCGCCAGACGAACTCCACCCGTTCATCGAACAGCGATTTGGGCGACAGCCCCAGTTTTCTTGCCACCGCGAAGCAAAGCTCGGCCCGCGCCGACGGCGAGCTGTTGGCGCCATCGCTCCACCAATCCGGCCAAGCCGCTTCGATGACGCGGTTGCTCAGGCCCGACTCTCGCAGCGTCTTCCGCAGCTTCTTCGCGTCGACATCCACGTCCGCTCACCTCCTCAGGCTGCGAACAGGGCCAGCTGCTGCTCTCCGCTCTTCCGCCGGCGCCGACCTTCCCATTTGAGACCCATCACCAGCCGCAGCCAGTCCGACGGCGAGATATGAGCAAGGTCCTGCAGAGCCTCCAGCAACTCGCCCTGCTTTCTCTTCGGGATCTGCAAGGGACTACCGAGCTTCACCCAATAGCCTTTCGTGAGCACGGCTCGCAGGTTGACGCGGTAGGCGGCGCTGCCAATCGTGTCCCCCACGCGCCTCACCAGGGCCGTCACTTGCGAAGCGCCAACCGGACGCCCGGCCTCCGACACGTTGCGCCAAATCGAAGGATCGAAAGGTCCGAGGTCATCGAGAGCCAACGCCTGGTCCGTACGGCACATCAGCGCGTAGTGCGACCGACCGCCGGACTTCGCACCGCTCGTAATGAGACTGTTCACGGGCAAGTCACGCTCCCGGCCCTCCGCGTCGATGTAGCTTCGCCACACGACGAGACCCGCAGGCGTCACGTCTGCCGGCTTCGGCCGCGACTTCATCAGCGAGAACACGACGTCGACTTCCCTGCCTCCCCGCGACACCTCGCCGAGGCTCCGCGGCGGTGCGCTGCCAATGCCCCAGCAAAACAAGCCGTCTCCAGCTTTCCGCTCCAATTCCTTGCGGGCGATGATAGCCTCGATCGGCTGACCCGCCTCCGCCTGCATGCGCGTCCAGCACACGACCGGCGAGAGCTCCGCGTCCGTTTCGATCTTCTTTTGCCTGATCGTCCTCACGGCTCGGCCTTTCTTCAATATCGCCCTTCGGGCGAATCGTACCTGACTCGTGGCGCTCCCGATAGAGTCTGCGAGGCAGCCGCTAGTCGTGTAGGAGATGGCCTGCTGAGCCGAAATCTCTGCGACTCAGCTCTATAAAGTTTGGCAAACGCCGCCAGCGGGATGCCGAGTGGGAAGACTGCCGGCGAAAGATCAGAGTCTGAAAGCTTCTCGGTCGGCCGCCCGGCTTCAGCGGTTTGTGATTTCGGACAAGGGTTTGGGCGCCTTCGCGGCCTGCGGCCGCTATCGGGCCCTACCTCGCGGCCTGCGGCCGCTCGCCCGAGCCCCGCACGGCGGGTCTCGGCCCAGTCGGGTTACGGTCACCGGGCGCGGACCATGATGGCGCGACGCCACGATGCGCAAAAAGCCATGTCGTTGAGCAACGCGGCAGACCGCGACCGCAACGCGCCCGTTGGACGGCCAGCGGCCGGCTGCCGGGGAGAGAGTCAGAGGGAGGCGGCAGTTATCGTGACGGGCTGAAGGGATGAGAGAAGGTCTCTCGCCGGCCCGTCGCGGAGAAACTGCCGTGGCCAAAGCCGAACCAAAGATCATTCTGTCGTCATCGCGCGACATCCCCTTCAACAAGCTCGTTCTGAGCCAAGCGAATGTCCGCCGCGTGAAAGCGGGCATCTCGATCGAGGAACTCGCCGAGGACATCGCGCGACGCTCGCTGCTCCAGGGGCTGACCGTCCGTCCTCAGCTCGACGACGACGGCAACGAGACCGGCATGTACGAGGTGCCGGCCGGGGGGCGCCGCTATCGCGCCTTGCAGCTTCTCGTCAAACAGAAGCGCATGGCGAAGACCGCGCCGGTTCCCTGCGTGATCCGAGACGTCGACGCCACGACTCTGGCGGAGGAGGACTCGCTCGCCGAAAATGTCCAGCGCGCCCCGCTCCACCCCCTCGATCAGTTCCGAGCTTTCCAGACGCTGCGCGGAAAGGGGCTTGGCGAAGAGGAGATCGCCGCCACCTTCTTCATCGGTGTCAACGTCGTGCGCCAACGCCTGCGTCTGGCGGCCGTGTCGGAGCGGCTACTCGAGGTCTATGCCGACGATGGCATGTCATTGGAGCAACTCATGGCATTCACCGTGAGCACCGATCATGCGCGCCAGGAGGAGGTGTGGGCGACAGTCGGCGACTCCTACAACGACACGCCCCATCACATCCGCCGGATGCTTACCGAGCAGACCGTGCGCGCTTCGGACAAGCGGGCACGCTTTGTCGGCCTCGAGGCCTACGAGACGGCCGGCGGCATCGTCCTGCGCGATCTCTTCGAGGCCGACGATGGCGGCTGGCTGCAGGACGCGGCGCTTCTCGACCGCCTGGTTGCCGACAAGCTGAAGACGGAAGCCGAGACCATCGCCGCCGAAGGCTGGAAGTGGATCGAGGTCGCCGGCGATTTCCCCTACGGCCACACGCGCGGTTCGCGCGAGCTCGATGGTGTCGAGAAGGCGATGACGGCCAAGGAGAAGAAGACGCTCAAGGCCTTGAACACGGAGCAGGCCAAGATCGAAGCCGAGTACCAGGATGCCGAGGAGGTGCCGGACGAGGTCGACCGGCGGCTCGGGGAGATCCAAGAGGCCATCGAGGCGATCGAGGAACGGCCACTGACGTTTGATCCGGACGAGGTCAAGCGTGCCGGCGCGTTCATCAGCGTCAGCTCCGACGGTAGGTTGCGCGTCGAGCGCGGCTTCGTCCGACCGGAGGACGAGGCGCCGGAGCCGGTCGAGAGCGGCGAGGAACGCGAACATCGTGGTGACGAGGCCGATCCCGCGACGCCTTCAATCCAGCGCACGGTCATCACGCTTGGCGGCCAGCCCGCTGAAGCCGACGAGGAAGACGAGGAGGATGGCATCAAGCCGCTGCCGGAACGGCTGATGACGGAGCTGACCGTCTATCGCACACTGGCATTGCGCGATGCCGTTGCCGGCAATCCGCATGTCGCCACGACGGTGCTCCTTCACAAGCTGGTGCGCGACACATTCCGTCATCGCACCGTGATCTCGTGCCTCGACGCATCTGTCCGCGAGGTCCTCTTCCCCGCGCAGCCCGATGGGCTCAACGACAGCCCTTCGGCGAAGGCCGTCGAGGAACGCCATGCGGGCTGGAAGCGCGATCTTCCCGATGATGACGACGCGCTCTGGGACTGGCTCAACGCTCTCGATGAGGCGAGCCGCATGGCGCTGCTGGCCCATTGCGTCAGCTATGGCGTCAATGCCCTCTACGAGCGCGGCGATCGCTATGGCGGCAGTGCACTCTCGCCGCATGGCGTCCGGCAGCGCATCGCCGAGGCCGATCGCCTTGCCCACGCGCTCGGCCTCGACATGGCCGAAGTGGGCTGGCGGCCGACGGTCTCCAACTACTTCGGACGCATCACCAAGGCGCGCATTCTCGAATCCGTGCGCGAGGCCAAGGGCGAGCAGGCGGTCCAATTGATTGATCACCTGAAGAAGCCGGACATGGCCAAGGAGGCCGAGCGGCTTCTCGCCGATAGCGATTGGCTTCCCGAGCCCCTGCGCGGTCTCGATCTCGATGCCGGTGGTGATGGGGAGGCAACGGACGACGCCGGTGCGCTGCCCGCCTTCCTCAACGCGGAAGATCCGGGCGAGCCCGACTCCCAATCGACCGTGCTTGCGGCCAAGTGAGCCACCACAGCGGAGCGGCCATCGCGCCGCTCCGCTCCCATCCCCATCAGCCTGCGTTCGCGGCCCGCCGACCTCGGCGGGCGCCGATCTTTGGAGTGTTCGCCATGCCGATCTTCATCATCGAAACAACCTTCCGTCTCCCCGTCTATCGCCGCCACCGTTACGCGGCCGACACGCTCGCTGAAGCCTGCCGCCTCGCGATCGCGGACGACAACTGGTCCCAGCAGAAGGAGGACATCGATGGCTCGGGAGATACCTATGTGACGGGCGTCTGGCCGCAGCACATTGAACCCTACGATGTGCCGACGCTGGCGATCCCATCGGAGTTTGACGAACTCGTGCAGCGCAAGGCGGATTGCTTTGACGCTCTTTTCGCCTTGGCCACTAGCGCGGCCATCACCTGGCTCGCCATCGTGCTGGGAGGCGGTGATCGAGATGCCTGAGATCATCGAGACCGCCGTCTATCACCTCGACGAGCTCTCGGACGCTGCGGAGGAAAAAGCCCGCGCCTGGTATCGCGCAGGCGCCTTCGACCATGACTGGTTCGAGTGCGTCTATGAGGACTTCGAGAGCGTATGCAAAATCCTCGGCGTCCGCCTCGACACGCGCGCCGTTCGCCTCTACGGCGGCGGCACGCGAGGCAAACCCTGCATCTGGTTCTCCGGTTTCTGGAATCAGGGTGACGGCGCCTGCTTCGAGGGGCGCTACAGCCATGCCAAGGCGGCATCACGCAAGATCCGCGCACATGCGCCTAATGATGAGAAGCTCCACCGCATCGCCGATGCGCTCCAGGCGACTCAGCGCCGGAATTTCTATCAGCTCCACGCCGTCGTGACCCACCGCGGCCGCGCCCACCACGAGCTCAGCATGGCGATCTCGGTCGAACGCGACAGCCCTGTCTCACAGGAGATGACCGCCGACGCCGAAGATGCCGTCATCGAGGCGCTGCGCGATCTCGCCTGCTGGCTCTATCACCAGCTCGAACGTGAATACGAATGTCTGACCTCCGCCGCCGTCGTCGACGAAGCAATCGTCGCCAACGAATACACCTTCACGGAGGACGGCCATCGGTTCGGCTGATGGCGGGCGGCGCGGGCGGGCGTCGAGGGAGAGGTTGGCTGCGGTTGGGTTGAGCCGGTGCGGTTGAGAGAGAGCGCCGGCCGGCTCGCCCGTCCTTCGCTCTCCTTCAGGCTCAGCCACATGACATCCCATACCAACCGCGCGAGCGCGCCGCTCGCACGTCCGTCCAACGACGACACTGCCCCGCGTCTCACCGAGGCAGCCCGTCTTCTCCTTGTCCATCTCGAACATGGCCGTCGCGTCGATGCCGCGATCCTGCGTGCGGCCATGGAACAAACCTTCGGCGCATCCGACACATCGGGCGCCTGGACCTGGAAGACGGGCTACGACGCCTGCGAAGCCGCGGCCGTGATGTTCCTGCGCAAGTACGGCAAGGCGGTCCTGCGCAAGGCACGGACATCCGGCGCCGCACTGCCGACGCTGGTGAAGATCGCCAATCTCTTTCCCACCCATACCCGGCGATCGGAAGAAGCCCAGGCCTTCCAGCAGTTCTCGACGCCGCTGCCGCTCGGCCTTGCCGCGCTCACCGCAGCTGCAATCGTACCGGGCGACCGCGTGCTCGAGCCGTCCGCCGGCACCGGATTGCTCGCCGTCCTGGCCGAGACCTCCGGCAGCACGCTCATCTTGAACGAGCTCGCGGACACCCGCGCCGGCCTGCTCACCCACCTCTTTCCGGAGGTTTCCGTCACGCGCTTCGACGCGGCGCAGATCGACGATCATCTCGATCGCGCGATCGTGCCGACGATCGTTCTAATGAATCCGCCGTTCTCGGCGCTTGCCAACGTCAGCGGTCGCGTGGCCGATGCCGCCTGCCGTCATCTCTCCTCCGCACTGGCTCGCCTCGGCGATAGTGGCCGGCTTGTTGCCATTACCGGCGCCGGCTTTGCGCCTGATGCCCCTGCGTGGCGCGAGGCCTTCGAGCGGCTGCAGGCCCGTGGTCGCGTGGTCTTCACCGCCGCCATCGACGGGTCGGTCTATACCAAGCATGGCACGAACATCGAGACGCGCATCACCGTCATCGACAAGGTGCCCGCCGACGATCCGACGGTATTCCCGACATCGCCCGGCATGGCCCCCGACGTTGCGACGCTCCTCGGCTGGATCAGCACGCACGTCCCACCGCGGCCTCCATGCTCGGCTGCGCAGGTTCCCGCGCGCACGATGTCTGCGACAGCCTCGCGGGCGCGACGCACGGGCACAACGCGCGTTGCGACGCGCGCCACGCCTATTGCCGGTCATGCCCTCGGCGGCGTCGAGGTCGCCTACGAGACAGTCGATTGGACACCGCCCGAGGGTGCACGCCTCTCGGACGCGATCTATGAAGACTATGCGCTGCAGTCGATCCGGATCCCCGGCGCGCAGCGCCATCCGACCAAGCTCGTCCAGTCGGCGGCCATGGCGTCGGTCGCACCGCCGAAGGCGAGCTATCGGCCGCGCTTGCCGACGAAGGTGATTGCGGACGGGCACCTCTCGGACGCCCAGCTCGAGACCGTCGTCTATGCCGGCGAGGCACACAGCGAGCATCTCGCCGGTGCCTGGACCGTGGATGAGACCTTCGACGTTGTCGCCGCGGCGGCGGACGATGCGCCGAATGCCGTTCGGTTCCGCCGCGGCTTCATGCTCGGCGATGGCACGGGTGCCGGCAAAGGACGCCAGGTCGCCGGCATTCTCCTCGACAACTGGCTGCAGGGACGGCGCCGTGCCATCTGGGTGAGCAAGTCCGACAAGCTGCTCGAGGACGCGCAGCGCGACTGGTCCGCACTTGGCATGGAGCGTTTGCTCGTTACGCCGCTATCGCGCTTTCCCCAGGGCAAGGCCATCCGCCTCCACGAGGGCATTCTGTTCCTGACCTACGCGACCCTGCGCACGGATGATCGTGGCGAGAAGCGATCGCGCGTCCGCCAGATCGTCGACTGGCTTGGGGCCGACTTCGATGGCGCCATTATCTTCGATGAATCGCACGCCATGCAGAATGCCGCTTCGGCTAAGGGCGACCGCGGCGAGCAGGAGGCCTCGCAGCAAGGACGCGCCGGTCTCAGATTGCAGCACGCTCTGCCCAATGCCCGCGTCGTCTATGTCTCGGCGACCGGCGCGACCACCGTCCACAATCTCGCCTATGCGCAGCGGCTTGGTCTCTGGGGTGGGGAGGATTTCCCGTTCGCCAATCGGGCCGAGTTCGTCCAGGCCATCGAGGCCGGCGGCGTCGCGGCGATGGAGGTGCTCGCACGCGATCTCAAGGCGCTCGGCCTCTATACATCGCGCTCGCTCAGCTACGACGGCGTTGAATACGAGCTCGTCGAGCACCAGCTTACGCCCGAGCAGACGCGCATCTACGATGCCTATGCCGGAGCGTTCGCCATCATCCACAACAACCTCGACGCGGCTTTGCGGGCAACGAATATCACCGGAGAGATGGGCACGCTCAATGCCCAGGCGAAGTCCGCCGCGCGTTCGGCGTTCGAGAGCGCCAAGCAGCGCTTCTTCGGTCATCTTCTGACGTCGATGAAGACGCCGACACTCGTCAGATCGATCGAGCGCGATCTCGAAAAGGGTCATGCCGCCGTCGTGCAGATCGTCTCGACCGGCGAGGCCCTGATGGAGCGCCGGCTGGCCGAGATCCCGACCGAGGAATGGAACGACATCCAGGTCGACATCACACCGCGGGAGTACGTGCTCGATTATCTGCTCCACTCCTTCCCTGTGCAGCTCTACGAGCCCTACACGGATAGCGAGGGCAATCTATCGACGCGCCCCGTGCTCCGGGATGGCCAGCCCGTCGAAAGCCGCGAGGCCGTTGCCCGCCGCGGCGAATTGATCGAGCGGCTTGCGTCCCTGCCGCCGGTGCCCGGTGCACTCGACCAGATCGTGCAGCGCTTCGGCACGGACATCGTGGCGGAGGTGACGGGGCGGTCGCGACGCATCATCCGCAAAGGCCAGCGGCTTGTCGTCGAAAGCCGCGTGGGGTCGGCCAATCTCGCCGAGACAGCCGCGTTCATGGATGACGAGAAGCGCATTCTCGTCTTCAGTGACGCGGGGGGTACGGGCCGGAGCTATCACGCCGAGCTCTCGGCGCAGAACCAGCGCCTGCGCATTCACTATCTGCTCGAGCCGGGCTGGAAGGCCGATGCAGCCATTCAGGGCCTGGGCCGCACGAACCGGACCAACCAGGCGCAGCCTCCCCTGTTCCGCCCGATCTCGACGGACGTGAAGGCAGAAAAGCGCTTTCTCAGCACCATCGCGCGGCGCCTCGATACGCTCGGGGCGATCACCCGTGGTCAGCGTCAGACGGGCGGCCAGGGGCTGTTCCGTCCGGAGGACAATCTCGAGAGCCCGTACGCACGCGATGCGCTGCGCCAGCTCTACACGCTGATCGTGCGCGGCAAGGTCGAGGGCTGCTCGCTTCAGGCCTTCGAGCAGGCGACGGGCCTCTCGCTCTCCGATTCCAATGGCATGAAGGACGGCCTGCCTCCCATCACCACGTTCCTCAATCGGCTCCTGGCGTTGACGATCGAGCTGCAGGACGTGCTCTTCACCGCTTTCGAGCAGTTGTTGAACGCGCGTGTCGAGGGCGCCATCGCGTCGGGCACCTATGATGTCGGCCTCGAGACGTTGCGGGCGGAGAGTTTTGAGATCACCGACCGGCGCACGATCCATGTGCATCCCGGCACCGGCGCCGAGACGCGGCTCCTGACGATCCTGCAACGCCTGCGCAACCGGCCGGTGACGCTCGACGAGGCGCTTGCGCATCTCTCCGACCGTGGCGGCAGGCTGCTCGTCAACGAACGATCGGGCCGCGCAGCGGTGCAGGTCTCCGCGCCGAGCATCATGCTCGATGACGGCGAGATGGAACGCCGCGTGCGTCTCATCCGGCCGATGGAGACGGTTTCGGTCCCCCTCAGCACCATGGTGGAAAGCCATTGGATCGACGCCGACCACAGTCCATTCCGGCAAAGCTGGACCACGGAACTCGCACAGGTTCCCGAGTTCTCCGAGAGCACGCTGCACATCGTTGCCGGGCTGCTACTTCCCATCTGGAAGCGGCTGCCGGGCGAGTCGACGCGGGTCTATCGGCTTCAGACCAATGACGGTGAGCGCGTCATCGGTCGCCGCGTATCGCCGGCCTGGGTTTCGAGTACGCTCTCGGCCGATCGCGCCACGCTGACACCCGAAGAAGCCTTCTCCGCCCTGATGGACGGCAGGACCGTCCTTGACCTGGCCGAAGGCCTCCAGCTTCGCCGCGTTCGCGCCATGGGCGCTCATCGCATCGAATTGCTGGGCTTCTCCGAGACCATGCGGAACCGTCTGTCTGCGTACGGCCTCTTTCATGAGATCATCTCGTGGAAGCTCAGGATGTTCGTCCCGACCGACGCCAGCGGTCCTTCGATCATCGCAAAGCTGATGGAGCGTTATCCTGTCGAACGCATTGGCGAGCGGGAGGCCGCCTGATGGCCCGGCGTGATGCGTCAGAGCTTGCACATCGCCTCGCGCGCGAGGCCGAGGCGGTGTGCCGCAAGTACCTCTCCAACGGCCGCCGCGTCGGCCGCTATTGGATTGTCGGTGACGTGCGCAATACGCCAGGACGCTCCATGTATGTCCGGCTGTTCGGCCCGGAAAGCGGCAAGGGGGCTGCTGGTAAGTGGACCGACTCGGCGACGGCCGAACATGGCGACCTGCTCGACGTGATCCGCGAGAGCTTGGGACTGGTCGACTTCCGCGATGTTGCAGACGAGGCCCGGCTCTTTCTCAGCCTGCCGCGCCCGGAGCCCGATCCGCAACAAAAGCGCTACACGACACCAGCGCCGACCGGCTCACCCGAGGCGTCCCGGCGTCTGGTCGCCGCGTCGCAACCGATCCACGGCACATTGGTGGAAACCTACCTGCGTCATCGAAGCATCGATGATCTGCATGACGTCGGAGCGCTCCGCTATCATCCGCGTTGCTATCATCGCCCGAATGATGGGCCGACACAGATCTGGCCCGCGATGATCGCCAGTGTCACGGATCTCGGCGGTATCATCACTGGCGCGCACCGCACGTGGCTCGATCCCTCCGGCATGGGCAAGGCGCCGATCGAGACGCCGCGCAAGGCGATGGGCTCGCTGCTCGGCCATGCCGTGCGGTTCGGCCCCTCGTGTGAGGTGATGGCGGCCGGCGAGGGGATCGAGACCATGCTGTCCTTGCGCATGGTGTTGCCGGGCATGTCGCTGATGGCGGCACTGTCGGCCGCGCATCTCGCAGCCATCCTGTTTCCGGACACGCTGCGCCGGCTCTACATCCTCCGCGACATCGATCCTGCCGGCGATGGCGCCATGGCGACCCTGACCGCGCGCGCCGCGGCTGCCGGGATCGAAGCGATCCCGCTGTCGCCACGCCTCGGCGATTTCAACGAGGATCTCGTCGCCTTCGGCCTGGACGATCTGCGCGCGCTCGTACGCCCCCAAGTCACGCCGGACGATGTTGAACGCTTCCTTCTTGCGGCACCGCGCTGAACAGGAACATCGCTCGACGTGCCTCATCGCGATTGCGCAATCAAACACCATGGTCAGAGTGCGGGATCGCTGCAAAGGAAACAGCCCATGCCCCTTGGCCAACGCCTGACGATCCTACTCAAGGTCTTGGGCGTATTCTTGCTCATGGGGCCGCCTGTCGGCGCGTTGACGTTCTTTGCCGGAATGGGCGTCTATGGGGTGAGCCAGACAGGCGATATTGCCAGTGTGTGGTGGCTCTCCCTCTTCGGCCTCATCTACGGCGTGCCGCTGAGCTATCTCATGGGCATCGCGCCCGCCGCCGCTGCCGGCTTCATCCTCGGCGCTGCGGCCGCCCTGCATCGTACTCCGGGATTCTTGTTCTCGATAGCCACCGGCTTCTTGGTCGGCCTCTGGCTGGTTTATGCAGGAGGAAGCTCCATCGCGCCGCCAAGCGCTGAAACCGCCTCCGACAACGTGCCGGCAATCCTTCTGATCGCAACGTGCTTGGTCCCAACGGTTCTCTGCTGGGCGCTTGCACGTTGTATCATTCGGAGAATGCCCGCGTCTTCGTCATGCCCGGTCGCGACTGGCCATCCGCCGGGATAGCGACACCCGCCACCTCCTTCCCCCCCGCTGGAAATGGGTGCAATCGCGCACAAAGCGGATGAGGGGTTCGTGTCGTGAAGGGCCAGAAGCTGCGGAAAAAGCTTCGGCTGGTTGTGCGGCGCACGAAGGCGCAACGTCCCATCAAGCCGATATTTATCAGCTCGCTGACATGGGCCCCGCGCGGTTTCGCCTTATCTGCTCTCGGCTCAATTCTTCGGAAAGAAGCCATATCGAGTGCCTGTCGCACCCATGAACTGATGGATACCGATTTTGTCGGAAACGTCACTCGGGGCATCGCGGTTCTCGATGACGATGACCTGACCTTCAGTCAGATCCTTTGCCAGCCATCTATAGAAAGCGGCATCTACGGTCGTGTTCTTCAAGTCCTGCGTCGGATCTTCCTCAACTTCATCACCCCGGTATGACAGCAATGGAGAGTCAATGACCACAAAGCCCGGATGCGGACGCCCGTTCTTGAGGCAATAGGTCATGAGACCAATGATGAAGGCCGCATGGGTCAGCGCGCGCATTCCTTTGCCTTGTGAGCCGCGCAATTTGCCATCGAGCTGAAGATCGTTGGCCTTCGCGTCGAAGAACACGCGCTTGGTGCCCGGAACATTCCAGGCCTGGAGAATGGCGCCTACCTCCTGCGCAAGATCATCAAGATTGGCGCGGGGTGCGGCGACATCAGGCATCTGCGGGGCGGTCTCTTCCGTCTCCTGCTCCAGTGTCGCGATCGAGCGTTCGAGGTCGCGGATGGCGTCGAATGCACGCAAGCGATCCTTCACTGAATTGGACTGCTCAACCACCTCCGTGTACCCGGCCCTCTGAGCGCGGGCATCCTGCTCGGCATCGGATCGTGCCGTTCGCGCTGCCTGTGATTGGCGGGCAATGTCAGAAAGCTTCGCCTCGAGTTCCACGGTTTCAGATTCGGCGCGCGCTATGGTCACCGAAAGATCATCGTGAAGCCGCTTGATACGATGGGCTTCGGCGCGCGCGGCTAGCGCGAGAGCCGGCAGGTCGGCTTCGCACACCTTCGCGTGGTTCTGGGCGTCCGCGGTTGCGCCGCAGAGCGGGCACGGTCCGGGGGCAAGTGAATCGAGTGCTTCTGCTGCTTCGGCTATGGCGGTCAATCTTTCCATGTCGCTGAGATAGTGAGCGGCGAGGAGGGAAAAGCGGGAAAGCAGCCCGGTCAGCTCCCCTTTGCGCTGCTCGGCGATGTCCTGGGTTTCGGCGAGACGCCTAACGCGCCGGCGGATGGAGACCAGATCCTGTTCGGCACTGCCGGTACCCCGCCGGAGTTTGGCAAGCGTGTCTTCGAATCCGGCAAGCTCGGATCTTAATGCATTCTCGTCGTGTCCTTCGTCCAGAAGCTGTTTCAGTCGATCGGCCACAAGCGCGCGCCCGGCAGCGAGGCGATCCTGCTTCTCTTCCACGGTCTTGGTCTCGCTCGCATAGGAGATCAGTGCAGAGTCGTCGACACCGGAGACGAGCAGCTTAAAGAGGCTCATTTCCGGCGTTGCGAGAGTGAACTGCCCGGAGAGAATTGGCGACTGCTGCTCGATGATGCGCGTTTCACTGACGAGTGCCAGCTTGGAGAGCGTGCGAATCGACAGCCGCTGTGTCGTCCCCTTCTCTTTCCTGGCCAGCAGGACCATGCCGGAGAGGCCGAGCATGTCGAGGTAGAATTGATTGATCGTTCGTGGACCTTTCTTTCGCTCCGTCGCAACAAGGGTTTCAACCACTGTCTCCCCGGTGCGTGACATGACGAGGCCGTCGAGAAGGTGCATGTCGCCGCCGCTCATGGATCGTCTGAGTGTGAGCAGCTTTTCATCCGCCGTCTCGACTCCCATGACTACGGTATCGTAGCCGGCGGCCTCTGGCAGTTCCCGTTTGAGCTCTTCGGCGCCGAGCATGAAGTCGATGAGCTCGAATACGAATGACTTGCCGGTGTCGCTCAGCCCGATGACAGCGTTAGCCCCCGCCTCGAAGTCGACGGCAGCATCCTTCTTGCCCGGACCAAGGCAGGCGACGTGCCGGATTGTGAGGCGGCCAAAATTCACGAAGCCTCCGGAGGGGGCAGCTCGACATTTGAGAATTCTGCGACCCAGTCATCCACGCGGGTGCGGATCAGACCGACGAGATCCTCCTCGGGGAGCTGGCCAAAACGGCCGGCAGCCCATCGGGTACGGTCAAGCAGGTCGATCCAGTATGAGGATTGTAGCGCCGCTAAAAACGATGACGCCTCCTCCGATGCTGCGTAGGCAAACCCATCCTTTCCGGGCAATCGGTTCATCAGTCCCCGCGAGACCATGAGATCGACGCCCCGGTTTACCAGTGCGCGCCGGACAATAGGCTCGGCGCGTCGGTACGGCGAGGCCGGGTGAAGGCTGTCAGGTGCTTCAGGATCGAAGTCGCGGCTGTGGACGAGGATGTGATCGAGCGCGACCAGTTGCCCGGTGCGTAGGCTGTTTGGGAATACGGCCACGAGTAGGCACAGGGACCGCAGTCCGGCCTCCATGGAGGTATTGAAGAGATGCGTCCGCTCAAGCATCGGGTTCGGGCTCCCAGCGAAGCTTGTCGTCGTTGGAGAGCTGATGGCATACGCCGTGCCGGTCGAGCGTGCTGGCAACGCTGGCCAGAGGGTTGGAGTTCAGCGGCAGCTGCACGGCCTGGCTCACCACCTGATTGACGCGAATGAAGGCCGTCTCATGTTCTCCATCAGCGACAGGCTGAACGCCGCAGAGGATATCCTCCTGGAGCGCCTCGAACGTGCCCGCCGGAACGGTGTCTTTGGAGAACTCCCTCAGGCCCTCCGCACAATAGAACGCGCGGCGTTGGCGCTCGAAGTGCCTACCCATGCGCCTGTGCATGCCGATGGCGGCAACGTCGGGCATAGGGATGCCCGTGTGTAAAGCGTAAGCCTGACGCAGCTTTTCTACGTACACGATTTCATGTGGCTGGACGTCGGCGGGAGTTGATGATGGGTCCGGTCGCGGTGGCAGACCACCGCCGAATGTCGCGATGTAGAAGGCAGTGCCTTTCAGCGCGTCGAGAACATGCTGGAGCTTCTGATGCTTGAAGATGGACCAGTCGAGCCCTTCGAAGACGGCGCGCACCCCGCCGGCGAGCTCGACACGGCCGGTCTCGGTGATCTCATTGGCAATATGTGAATCCCAGTTCTTTTCGATCTGCTGCTTGAGGGCTGCCGGATCATGGAGAAGCTGCGAGAGCGAGGTGCCGATATCCTGGCTTCCGACGATGCCGTAGAGGCGTGGCGCTACATAGTCGCCTTTTGCGATGAACCAGATCAGCTTGCCGATATCGGCATAGATGTCGGTCGGATAGAGCGGGTGGTCGCGATGCTTACACTGGAAGCCTTCCCAGGCGCCCTTGAAGCCTTTGGCATCGCAAAACCCTGCAACATCAACGCCTTTGTCGCCGGCACCTCCGAAATGCGCCACTGAGACGTAGCGCCCTTTTAAGCTCTCGGCCCATGCTTCAACGAGCTTTTCGAATTCCTTGTCGGTCATGAGCCGCACGCGCTTGATGGGCAGCACCGGCAGACCATTGGCAGCCTGCTCAATCGACAGAGGCGGGATTGGAGTATTCATGCCGGTCCCAATGGGCGAATCTCTTCAATGCAATCTATCTGAGGCTGCGAAAGTTCGTCAGCGCTTATCGGGGTCCATGTGAGTTACGAATTGGGCGCCTGCACGACTTCATAAACTGCCGCACGTCTGCGTGTTACCAGTTTTCGGACAGAAGGTACGCTTACAGCGGCAATGACGTAGAGCCACGGCGGGCCCGAAACGGACGTCCGAAGGCGCGACGAAATTAACGCCTTTGGCGGACATTGGGCCGATGGTCTATGTCGACCCGTTACGGCCATCGGCGACGTCAACGAAGATCACGTCATCTTCGGGCTCCATGAGCTGCGCGCAATTGCAGGTCCGCAATTCTATCCGACCGACGTTCAGCGCTTCCTTCTCGCAGAGCCATCCGGCCGGTTGTGATTTGCGCCGTCCGTGGTCGAGCGGCACGGACCGACTCCACGCTGACGGGCCGCACCCGGCCTTCCTAAGAGGCGATCGGGCCAGAACCGGCCGGGGCCGCAAGGGCGGTGCGCGGCCGGAGGCCGCGCTTGCCCTCCTCCGCTGCGCTGCGGCCCGGCGGGCTTCGCCCTTGGGTGCTGGCCCCGACCGGTCCCGGCTGATCCGTCGCCGGAAGGCCGCGATGGGCGCGGCCTCGCTGAGGAGACGTGTTCCATGACCTACGATCACACCACTGACGCTACGCCATCACCGACGGCCCATCTGCTCGAAGAGCTCGCACTCTACGCTCATCGCCCCTTCGACGATGAGGCCGATCCGCGTCCGTTGCCCGAGCCGGGGAAACTCCAGGGTGCTCTCGCCGACGTCTTCGATGCATTGGTCGCGACCTTGTCGGATACTCGCCTGGAACCCGACCTAGTGGCGATGCTGTGGTCAATCGTCAATGTCTTCCACCGACGGATCGATCGCATTGAGCAGGAGCTGGACAGGAACGAGACCGCGCAGCGTAAAAGCCAGCGCGAGCAGGACGGATCTGAAGTCCGGTCCATCGAGCTTGAGCGCCTCATCGGCGAAGGTCTGACGCTGATCGAGCGTCGCAACAGCATGGAATTCATGCGCGATGGCGCGGCCGATCTGTTCAGCATCCATACCGGATCGGGATGGCGGCCCCGTTCGGGATCGATGGTCAACCGGACGACGATGACCGCCGCGATGATCGACAGCCGCGAGTTCATCAATGCACGACGCCGTGCCGATGCCGAGATGCTGCTCCCGAAGGGCACCAGGATAGCCTTCGCCGGTGGCGTCGATTGCAACGATCATCATGGCATCTGGGCAGTCCTCGACAAGGTCCACGCCAAGCACCCGGACATGGTGCTGCTCCACGGCGGTGCGCCGCGCGGCGCCGAAAAGATCGCCGCCTGCTGGGCGGATAGTCGCAAGGTGACACAGATCGTCTTCAAGCCCGATTGGACGAGACATGCGAAGGCAGCGCCCTTCAAGCGCAATGATCAGCTTCTCGATGCCATGCCGATTGGAGTCGTCGTGTTCCCAGGCTCTGGCGTGACGGACAACCTCGCCGATAAGGCGAGGGTGCGCGGCATTCCGCTGTGCGACTACCGCGACCGCGGCGGCGCATAGGCGCCGCTTCACTCTCGACATCATCGATGAATGTCATCGGAGCAATTCCAGCTCCGCTGGACGCGCGCTGTTGCGCGTCGCCGAGACCAAAGCGCAAGCAGCTGTGCCGACATTCGGCCGCAATACCTTCATGACCTTTCATGCTTCCCAACAATCGTGCGCGATTTAGTAGATTGAATAACCGCACGCTCTCTTGCGACCCTTTCGTTGCGACGATCATTCCGTCCGAAAGGCTCGCCGATCATGCTCTCGCTACGCTCTGCGATCATTCAAGGTCTCATCGCTACCGCGCTCATCACGACATCGCTCGTTGTTGCCACGCAGTGGGCAGCTGCGATGCTTGGATCTCAGCCGGCGCTCGGCGCAGCATGGTGCGAGCTCTTCGGTATCAAACTCTACGCGCCATGGAAGCTCTTCGTCTGGTGGCTGGCCTTCGACAGCCAGGCGCCCGACGTCTTCGCACGCGCCGGTGCCGTTGCCGCCCTCGGGGGGATTGCCGGCGGCGCCGTCGCTGTTGGGGGAGCCGCCCGGCGGGCCAGCCGTAAGAACACGATAACAACCTATGGCTCGGCCCGCTGGGCGGACGGGAATGATGTGCGCAACGCGGGGCTGCTCAGTGAAAAGGGCATCGTGCTTGGCCTCTGGGATGGCCAGTACCTGCGCCACGACGGCCCCGAGCACGTTATCGCCGTGGCGCCGACACGCTCCGGCAAAGGCGTCGGCCTCGTCGTGCCGACACTTCTGACCTGGCCCCACTCCGCCGTCATCCACGACATCAAGGGCGAGAACTGGACGCTCACTGCCGGCTGGCGCTCGCGCTTCTCTCATTGCCTGCTGTTCGATCCGACCAATCCCTTGTCGGCGCGCTTCAACCCGCTGCTCGAGGTGCGCAAGGGAGCGATGGAGGTGCGCGATGTGCAGAACATCGCCGACATCCTCGTTGATCCGGAAGGTGCGCGCGAGCAACGCGACCACTGGGAAAAGACCGCGCACGCGCTGCTGGTCGGCACCATCCTGCACGTTCTCTACGCCGAGCAAGAGAAGACGCTCGCCCGCGTCGCGACGTTCCTGGCTGATCCCGCGCGTTCGATCGGGCGCACGCTTTCGATCATGCTGACGACCAACCACCTGGGCACGGATACGACTCCAGTCGTGCATCCCGTCGTCGCATCTGTCGCCCGTGAGCTCATGAATAAGACCGACAACGAGCGCTCCGGCGTGGTCTCGACCGCTATGAGCCTGCTCGGGCTCTACCGCGATCCCATCATCGCCGCGACGACTTGCGCCTCTGACTGGTCGATTGCCGATCTCATGCGGGCCGAGCGACCGGTCTCGCTCTACCTCGTCGTGCCGCCGTCCGACATCTCCCGCACGCGGCCGCTTGTGCGCCTGATCCTGAACCAGATCGGTCGCCGCCTGACCGAGGCTCTACCAGAAGGTGCCGCGAACGAGCGCCGTCTCCTTCTGATGCTCGACGAGTTTCCCGCGCTCGGCCGGCTCGATTTCTTCGAGTCCTCGCTCGCTTTCCTTGCCGGCTATGGCGTGCGCGCCTTCCTCGTCGCGCAGTCGCTACACCAGATCGACAAGGCGTATGGTCCCAATCATGCCATTCTCGACAACTGCCACGTCCGCGTTGCCTTCGCGCCCAACGACGAGCGCACAGCCCGGCGACTCTCAGATGCGCTTGGCACCGCGACGGAGCTGCGCGCACAGAAGAACCTCTCCGGCCGGCGTCTCGCCGCCTGGCTGTCGCACGTCACCGTGTCGGAGCAGGAGACGGCACGGCCGCTGCTGACGCCGGGCGAGATCCTGCAACTGCCCGCGGATGAGGGACTGGTCCTCGTATCCGGCGTCGCGCCGATCCGTGGGCAGAAGCTCCAATACTATGCCGACCGCAATTTCCTCGCGCGCCGCCTGCCGCCGCCGACGCTCGCATCAGGCGGCTATGCGGACACGCCCCCAATCCGTGCCCGCGACTGGCCGAGTGAAGCGCGGGCCACGCATCCGAAACTCGACAAGCCGTGGTCGGATATGGTGACGGGCGAGGAAGATCCGCCGCGCACCCGGCAGATCGCGCGCACCAAGACCAAGTCCACTCAGATAAGCGACCTGCCCTTGTTCGCCGATCTCGCCACCGAGGTGAAAGCTGCGCCGCAAACCGATGTTGGCCCGTCACTCGGCGACGATGACGACACCATCGTTCAATTTCCGGGAGGCGTGCGGGTCTGATGGCCAAGAAACGCTACGCGCTCTACATCTCGCGCCCGCTCGCCAGCAAGTTCGATCTTGTTGCGCAGCAGCGGCACGGCTCGAAGTCGGCCATGCTGGAAGAAGCACTGAGGCTGAGCCTCGAGCCGCAGAGGGTGCCCGGCGCAGAAGAGGTCCTCGTCCGGCGCCTTGACGAGCTGCACAAGGTCGTCGGCATCGTCAATCGCGATGTCGCGATCGTCACCGAGACCCTGGCGCTATTCGTCCGTTACTTCCTGACGATCACGCCGCCATTGCCGCAAAGCGAGCAGGAGCCGGCCCGCCTTCTAGGGCGGGAACGCTTCCAGGTGTTCGTCGCCCAGGTCGGCCGCCGTCTTGCCACCGATCATCGCCTCGTCTCCGAGGTGCTCGAAACAATCGCCAGCAACAATCCCGATCTCTTCGCCACCACCGCGGACGACGCGCCATTGCGTGGGCGAGCAGCCGGAAGCGGGAATGGTGCGCATCGCGAGGTGGCTTCTGGAACCGAGGAACCCAAGAAGGACACCGACCATGGCTGACCTCTTGTCGATACACGCAAGCCAGGAGGCGCAAGGCCGCCGCCGCCAGATGCTGCGCACGGCCTTTGGTCCGGCAATCGCCGCCGCCTTGACCGACCCGACCGTGATCGAGGTGATGGTCAACCCAGACGGACGGTTGTGGATCGATCGCGCCAGCGTCGGCCGCCAGGACAGCGGCGAACGCATCGGCAGTGCCGAGGTCGAGCGCATCATCCGCCTCGTCGCCGCCCACGTGCACCGCGAAGTGCATGCCGGCGCGCCGATCGTCTCGGCGGAACTGCCCGAGACCGGTGAGCGATTCGAAGGCATCATGCCGCCCGTCGCCATGGCGCCGTGCTTTTCTGTCCGCAAGCCGGCCGACGTTGTCTACCGGCTCGCCGACTACGTGGCGGCCCGCATCATGTCTCCCTTGCAGGCAGGTGCCTTGGCGATCGCCGTCCGCGAGCGCCGCAACATCCTCGTTGTCGGTGGGACATCTTCCGGCAAAACCACGCTCGTCAACGCACTGCTCGCCGAGGTCGCCGATTGCGACGAGCGCGTTCTCATTCTCGAAGACACGCGCGAGCTCAAATGCGCCGCCGCCGACTGCGTGGCGCTCCGCACCAAGCCCGGCGTCGCCTCGCTCGCCGATCTGGTTCGCTCGACACTGCGCCTGCGCCCTGACCGAATCATCGTCGGCGAGGTACGTGGGCCGGAAGCCCTCGACATGCTCAAAGCCTGGAACACCGGACACCCCGGCGGCATCACCACCGTGCATGCCAACTCCGCCGAAGCCGGCCTCTATCGCCTCGAGCAGCTCGTGCAGGAGGCCGTCGTCACGGTCCCGCGTGATCTCATCCTCGAGGCCATCGACGTCATCGCCTTCCTGGCGGGCCGCAGCAGCAACCGCCGTCTCGATGCGCTGATGGAACTCACCGGCCTCGATGACAGCGGCGACTATCAGCTCAAGCCACTCGGCACCCCCACCCTTCGACCCGTCGGACCAACCGGAGCATGACGATGCGCGTGCCTGCATATGAGGATTGCTACGCAACAGGGCTGCCGCCCTGCAACCCGCTCGGCGGGACACCCGCCGAACCACCCGCTTTCTATGAGTCAAAAACAGGAGGGGGTTTGGGGGACACGTCCCCCAAGCGGGTACGGGGGCATATCGCAGCCATGCTTCCAGCATGGGTCCCGTTCGCGAAGCGACTGATCTGCTCCGTTATCACGACATTGATATGCACGCCCGCCATGGCCGCCGGCTCCGGCATGCCGTGGGAGGCACCGCTCACGCGCATTCTCGAGTCAATCGAAGGGCCGGTCGCCAAGGTGATTGCGGTCGTCATCATCATCGTGACGGGCTTAAGCCTCGCGTTCGGCGACATGGGCGGCGGTCTGCGCCGGCTCTTGCAGATCGTGTTCGGGCTTTCCATTGCCTTCGCCGCCACGTCGTTCTTCCTGACGTTCTTCTCGTTCGCCGGCGGCGCCCTCATCGACTGACATTCACGGAGCTACATGCACCATGCTCGGACAACCGACCTCTCTTCCCGGCTTTGAAATCGCCCTGCATCGCTCCCTGACGGAACCGATCCTGCTCGCCGGCGCCCCGCGCAGTTTCGCGATTCTCAACGGCACGCTCGCTGCCGCCATCGGCCTCGGCCTGCGCCTGTGGATCGCCGGGATCATCATCTGGCTCGTCGGTCACGCCTTCGCCGTCTGGGTCACGCGCAAGGATCCGGAATTTCTCACTGTCCTATCCCGCCACGCCCGCCACAAAGGAGTGCTCTCGTGCTGAACCTCGCCGAATACCGGAAGACCGCCACTGGACTTGCCGATTATCTGCCCTGGGCCTGCCTCGTCGCCCCCGGCATCGTGCTGAACAAGGACGGATCCTTCCAGCGCACAATCCGCTATCGCGGTCCTGATCTCGACAGTGCAACCGATGCCGAGCTCGTCGCGGTGTCGGCACGACTCAACAACGTGCTGCGCCGGTTCGGGGAAGGCTGGGCGTTGTTCTTCGAGGCCGAGCGTGTGCCGGCCAATCAGTATCCGGGACATCGCTTCGGCGATGCCGCCTCGTGGCTTGTCGATCAGGAGCGATACGCCTCCTTCTCGGTCGACGGCGCGCATCATGAGAGCCGCTATTATCTGACGCTTCTTTATCTGCCGCCGCCCGAGCACCAGGGCCGCGCCGAGCGGCTGCTCTACGAGCGTCAGGAGGGCTACAGCGACGAGGCCGATGTCTGGGGCCAGCTTGCCTGGTTCGAGACGGAGACGACGCGGGCGCTGGAATTGCTCGCGTCGATCCTGCCCGAGGCGGAAGCACTCGATGATGCCGAGACGCTCGCCTATCTGCACGGCACGATCTCGGACAAGCGCCATCCGGTGGCGGTGCCGACCGTCCCGACGCACCTCGATGCCATGCTGTGCGATACGCCTTTCCTCGGCGGCGTCGAGCCGAAGCTCGGTCGCCAGCATCTTCGACTGCTCACCGTGACCGGCTTCCCGAATACAACAACACCGGGCCTGCTCGACGCGCTCAATGATCTCGGTTTTGCCTACCGCTGGACGACACGCTGGATCGCCCTCGACAAGATCCAGGCTAACCGGCAGCTCACGAAGCTCAGACGCCAATGGTTCGCCAAGAGGAAATCGGTCGCCGCCGTCCTGCGCGAAGTGATGTTCAATCGAGAATCGACCCTGGTCGACTCCGATGCCGACAACAAAGCTGCCGACGCGGACGAGGCGCTGCAGGAGCTCGGTGCCGATGACGTCGCCTTCGGCTATCTGACGACGACGCTCGTCGTCAGCGATGCCGATCCCAAGCGCGCCGACGAGAAGGTATTGGCGTTGGAGCGCATCATCAATGGCCGCGGCTTCACGACCATCCGCGAGACGCTCAATGCCGTCGAAGCGTGGCTCGGCTCGCTGCCCGGCAACCCTTACGCCAATGTTCGCCAGCCGATCGTCCATACTCTCAATCTCGCGCACATGATGCCGGTCTCGGCCGTATGGGCAGGTCCGGAGCGGAACCGGCATCTCGACGCGCCGCCGCTGATGATGACGGAGACGCGTGGCGCCACGCCCTTCCGGCTCGATCTGCACAGTGGCGACGTCGGCCATGCCTTCGTCGTCGGCCCGACCGGCTCCGGCAAATCCGTGCTCTTGTCGCTTCTGGCTCTTCAGTTCCGCCGCTTCATCGGCGCCCAGGTGGCGATCTTCGATCGTGGCCGATCGGCCCGTGCCGCATCGCTCGCCATGGGCGGCGATAGCATCGAGCTGGGTCTCGAGGGAACGCTGTCTTTGCAGCCACTCGCGCGCATCGACGAGCCCGGCGAACTCGCGTTCGCCCTCGAATGGGTGAGCGGCCTCATCACCAACGAGGGCGTGTCGATCACGCCCGAAATCAAAGACGCGCTGTGGACGGCCTTGAAGAGCCTCGCCTCCGCACCCAAAGCCGAGCGCACGCTGACCGGCCTCGCCGTGCTCGTGCAATCGAGTGCCTTGAGCCAAGCGCTGGCGCCGTACACGCTCGAAGGCCCTTACGGCCGTCTCCTCGACGGTGCGACAGAGAACCTGGCACTCACCGACGTCCTGCATGTCGAGATGGAACCGCTGATGCAGCACAAGCGACTCATCCCGCCGGTGCTCACCTATCTCTTCCATCGGCTCGAGGCGCGCTTCGACGGCAGACCCACCTTGCTCGTGCTCGACGAAGCCTGGACCTTCCTCGACGAGCCGATGTTCGCGGCGCGGATCCGCGAATGGCTGAAAACTTTGCGCAAGAAGAATGTCGCGGTGCTGTTTGCCACGCAGTCGCTCGCCGACATCGAGCGCTCGGCCATTGCGCCGGCCCTTATCGAAAGCTGCCCGACGCGCATCTTCCTGCCCAACGACCGCGCGCTTGAGCCGCAAATGCGTACCGTCTATGAACGCTTCGGACTCAACGGCCGCCAGATCGAGATCCTCGGTCTCGCCACACCCAAACGCGATTACTATGTGCAGTCAGCTCAGGGCAACCGGCTGTTCGAGCTTGGCCTCGGTCCTGTCGCGCTCGCACTCACCGCCGCCTCGTCGCCCGATGACCAGAAGCTCATCGATCGCGTCATTGCAGAATCGCCGGACGCGAACTTTGCCGATGCCTTCCTGCGCGCCAAAGATCTCGATTGGGCAGCCAATCTGCTTCTATCGTTCCCCGGCGCACAACGCCCGCTGACCACACCACCACCGCTGCCACGCATCCTGGCGACGGCGCCGCCACCGCAATCCGACGTGCCGGCAACGGTACAGCCGCCCCAACCGCCCTCCGACGTATCAAGCGACGACGATCTCCGGCAACGCCTGGCTCTCTTCCCCTTAACGGCCAAGCCCAACCGCGCCGCCCGCCGGCGTGCAGCCCGTGGCGTCCTCACCGCACTCGCCCTGGCGCTCCTGACCAGCACTGCCGTTCCGCCCGGTGCGCACGCGCTCACCGTGTTCGATCCCATGAACTACCAGGAGAACTTGTTGTCTGCCGTCCGTGCCCTCGAGCAGATCAACAATCAGGTACGTACCTTGCAGAACCAGGCGCAGATGATCGTGCGGATGGATCAGAATCTCATGCGTCTCGGAAGCACCCTGTCTCCTGATCTCCAGCGCACCCTGACCGACATCCAATCCCAACTCCGCGCCGGCCAGGGCATCGCACTGAAACTCCAGGAAACGCAAAGTACCTACGAACGCCTCTTTCCAGCACAGGTCTCGGCCGCGCTCACCTCCGACGACGTGGTGCGCAATGCCAAGACACGATGGGAGGAGGAATACGCCGGCCTCAAGCGCGCCGCCCTCCTGCAAGGCCAGATCGTCGACGGCATCGAAACGGACACGCGCCTGCTCGGCGACGCCATGACGCGATCCCGCAACGCCGTCGGTGCGCTCGAAGCCACCCAGGCCGGCAACGAGCTCACCAGCCTCGCCGTCAAGCAGTCCCTCTCCCTGCAAGGTCTGCTCGCCGCGCAACATCGTGCCGAAACCGTCAGCCGTGCCCGCGATCTCGCCACCGAGGACGAAGCCCGTCAGCGCTTCAAATCCTTTGTCGGCACGGGATCTGGATATTCGGCAAGTCGATGAGAACGGAGAGACCATCTATGTTCGCGCGAATATTCGCTTCGCGAGCGGGGCCTGCCCCGCACCCCAGCCGGCGGGACACCCGCCGGACCACCCGTCTTTTGAAGTTTCCAAAAAGGAGGGAGTTTGAGGGACACGTCCCTCAAGCGGGCGCGGGCGGCAGCTCGCTCGCGCAGCGACGCCACCGCGGCCGCCTCCGACGACAATAGTCGCGGCCCGACACTCCACCCTGACCACCAGTAACGGCGAACACGATTTCCGCTGACGGCGGAGCCTTGCCCGGAGCTCGAGAAGCGCATGGAAGACCTCGCGATCATTGACCAGTTCACGGCCACGTTCAGTCGGTACATCGACAGCGGCTTCGGGTTGCTTGCCGGTGACGTGGCGTTCCTGACGAGCATTCTGATTGCGATCGACATCACGCTGGCCGGATTGTTCTGGGCGCTGATGGGCGAGGACAATGTCATCGCGCAGCTCATCCGCAAGGTGCTGTACGTCGGTTTCTTTGCCCTTCTACTATCGAACTTCCAGAGCCTCGCCGACATCATCTTCCAGTCGTTCGCAGGACTCGGGCTGAAGGCGACGGGAACGTCGCTGACCTCCGCCGATCTGATGCGGCCGGGGTTTGTGGCGTCGACTGGATTCACGGCGTCGAAGCCGCTGCTGGAGAAAGCCGGCGAGCTGATCGGCATCACGACGTTCTTCTCCAACTTCGTGACGATCGCGGTGCTGATGCTTGCGTGGGTGATCGTGCTGCTCGCCTTCTTCGTACTCTCGGTGCAGCTCTTCATCACCATCATCGAGTTCAAGCTGACGGTGCTGGCCGGCTTCGTGCTGGTGCCGTTCGCCCTGTTCGGCCAGACGGCGTTCCTGGCCGAGCGCGTGCTCGGCAATGTGATCTCGTCGGGCATCAAGCTCATGGTGCTGGCGATCGTGGTCGGGATCGGCTCATCGATCTTCGGCACGGTCATGCGACCGACCGGCGAGGTGTCGCTGACGCAGGCGGCCTCCTGCATTCTCGGCGCCATTGCCGTGTTCGGCCTCGCCATCTTCGTACCAGCCCTCGCCGCCGGACTGATCAGCGGCGCACCGCAGCTCGGAGCCGGTGCAGCCATTGCGACGACGGCCGCACTCGGCGGCACGGCGGTTGCAGGCAGCATCGCCACCGCCGGAGCGGCACGGATGGCCGGACGCACGGCCGGTGGTGCGATCAAGTCGGCCGCGTCGCTGTCGGGCCGTGTCGGTGCGGCCTATGAAGCTGGTGGAGCAGCCGGCGTCGCGCGCGCGACCGTCTCCGGGCCGGCCTCGCGCATGGCGTCAACGGCAACGGCGCCCGTGCGCAATGCCTATCGCCACGGCGCCGCGCAGGGATACCGCGATGCAACCCCGTCGGGAGAGTCCGGCGGCAAAGGCCCCGATGGCGATCTTCCAGGCGGCAGCGCGCCGGCATCCGGACCGCCGGCATGGGCTCAGACCATGGCACGCCGGCAGCGCATGACCCAAGCCGGATTGATGGCCGCGCACGCGCTGCGCGATGGCGACCGCGCCGGTAGCGGAGGCGGTCCGGATCTCAAGAACAAGTCGTAGGGGGAGCGAGACATCATGTCGTTCAAGCGATCGACCTTACGTTACGGCGAGACACCCGAGCCAGTGACGCCGTACCAGAAGGCCGCGCAGGCCTGGGACGAACGGATCGGCAGTGCGCGCGTGCAGGCGCACAACTGGCGCCTCGTGGCGGTCGGCAGCCTCGGCTTGTCGCTTCTGCTTGCTGCCGTCCTGCTCTGGGTCGGGCGAACCGGCGCGGTCGTCCCCTACATCGTCGAGGTGGACTCGCGCGGCGGGACGCGCGCCGTCGGCCCGGCTGCAGAGACCTACACACCGAGCGACGCGCAGGTCGCCTATCATCTATCGCGCTTCGTCGACAACGTGCGTGCGTTGTCGATCGATCCCGTCGTTGTGCGCCAAAACTGGCTGAAGGCCTACGACTTCGTCACAGACCGAGCTGCGGTCACGCTCAACGAATACGCCCGCGACAACGATCCGTTCACGCGCGTCGGCCGGCAGACCGTTGCCGTGGAGGTTACGAGCGTCGTGCGCGCCTCGGATACCTCATTCCAGGTGCGCTGGCTGGAGCGCACCTTCGAGGGCGGCGCGCTGAGGGACAGCAAGCGCCTCACGGGTCTCTTCTCGATCGTCATCACTCCACCGCGAACCGTCGACGCCGTGCGCAAGAACCCGCTCGGCATCTACGTGCATGCCTTCAACTGGTCGCAGGACGTCACCACCGGAGAATCCAAATGAGCAAGCTGCATAGTGTGTTGTTTGTTCTGGTGACGTCGGGCAGCCTCGGCGCCTGCGCCACCAGCATCAAGGTGCCGGAGATCCCGATCTTCGACAGCCCGGCCCTGGCCGCACGACGCGAGCCCGACCCGCCGCTGCCCGTCCGATATGTCGAGGTGCCAACGCCACTTCCTCTTCCCGGCCAGCTCAAGCCCGTCGGCAAAGAGAAAGAGGCGGCCAGGAAGAAGGACACGCGTCCGCCGTCGGAGCGCGTTACGGACGCTAATGCCGCGGCGCGCTTCGAGCCGGTCAAGGACGGCTACATCAATGCCATCCAGGTCTATCCCTACACCAAGGGTGCGCTCTACCAGCTTTATGCTGCCGTCAATCAGGTGACGGATGTCGCGCTCGAGGCGGGCGAGAAGCTCGTCTCCGTCTCGGCCGGTGACACCGTGCGATGGGTGGTCGGCGACACGACGAGTGGCGAAGGCAAGGATGCGCAAGTCCACATCCTGGTGAAGCCGGTCGGCGCCGACCTGGAGACGAACCTCGTCATCACCACCGATCGCCGCACCTACCACCTTGAGATGCGCTCCAGCGACAAGACCTATATGGCGTCGGTCTCGTGGACCTATCCCGCTGCCGAGCTCATCTCATTGCGCAAGCAGCGTGACGAAGCGGCGGCCTCGCTGGCCTCGATCGCGGATGCCGGCGTCGACATCGACCAGTTGCGCTTCCGCTATCGCATCGACGGCGACGCGCCATGGAAGCCGCGCCAGGTCTTCGACGACGGCGCCAAGGTCTACATCCAGTTCCCCTCGGGTCTCGCGCAGAGCGAGGCACCGCCGTTGTTCGTCATCGGCCCGGACGGCAAGTCCGCGCTGGTCAACTATCGCGTGCGCGGCACGACCTACATCGTCGATCGTTTGTTTGCCGCCGCGGAGTTGCGCCTCGGCACCGCGCCGCAGCGTGTCGTGCGCATCGTCCGCACGGATGCCGTCTGGCGGGAGACGCGCTCATGAGCGAGACCGAACCGGACAAGAAGCCCGATCCCGCCAAGAAGGCCGAGACGGAGAAGGTCGCGCCGGAAACGCTGGAATTGCGTGCGCGGCCGCAGCCGGTCACGCGCATCAACCGCAAGGTCGTGTTCGGCGGTGCGGCCGCGGTTCTGCTGTTGGTCTCGTTTCTGGTGCTGGTCGCCCTGCAGCCACCCAAACTCCAGGTCGGCACGCCGCGCGAGCTCATCAACGTCGAGCACAAGCCGATCACCGAAAGCCTCGCCCGGTTGCCGGCGACGTACGACGGCATGCGCACGGAGCGCCCGCCCGAGCCGGTACGTCCGCCATCGGGAATCCCGCAACTCACCGAGGTCGGCGGAGAACCGATCGACCAGACGGAACAGGTAGAGCGCGCTCGGCTCGCACGCATGGCGGGACAGGCGCGGGAATCCCAGGTCTTCTTCCGTCTTCAATTGAAGGCACCGCCGCAAGACGGTGCGGCCCGAACCGAGCCAAGCTCTCAATCACGATCACTGGTAACCGCCGGTGACTCTGCTGCGCTGACCGCGTTGCGAACGACGGACCAGGCCCGTGCGCTCGCCGCGGGTGGCCTTGAGGCCACCGGCACGGACGCGACAGAGAGCCTGCGCAAGCTGACGTTCCTCCGGTCCGGCCCCGAGAAGGAAATCTACAATCCGCATGGCCTGCAAACGCCGGCCTCGCCGTATCAGTTGATGGCCGGCACGGTCATCGCCGCGAGCCTCGTCACCGGCCTCAACTCCGATCTGCCGGGCTTCGTCATCGCCCAGGTGACGGAGAACATTTTCGATACCGTCTCAGGTCGATTTCTCTTACTGCCGCAGGGCTCGAGACTCATAGGCAAATACGACAATGTCGTAGCATTCGGCCAGGAACGCGCTCTCGTCGTCTGGCAGCGCATCATCCTGCCTGACGGCTCCTCCGTGGTCATCGACAATCTGCCGGCCACGGACACGGGCGGATATGCCGGCCTCGCCGATCAGGTCGACCTTCATACCTGGCAACTGCTGAAGGGCGTCGCGCTGGCGACCGTGCTCGGCGTCGGCAGCGAACTCGTGTTCGGCGGTTCTGGCGACAGCGATCTCATCCGCGCGCTGCAGCTCTCGACGCAATCAACGACCAATCGCGCCGGCCAGCGCCTCATCGAGCGCCACCTCAACGTCCAGCCGACCATCACCGTGCGCCCCGGCTGGCCGCTACGCGTCATCGTCCACAAGGACATCATCCTGCGCCCGTACCGCGGCGCCGCCCCCATCACCGCCAACTGACCAAGGAGACCACAAGACATGGCCGTCATCGGAACCTTCTCAGCCGTCAACGACGGCTACACTGGAACAATCCGCACGCTCAGCATCAACGCGCGCGTGAAGTTTATCGTCAACGACCGCAAGGAAACGGAAAGCGCACCAGACTTCCGGGTCTCGCTCGGCGCCACAGAGATCGGCGCCGCCTGGCGCAGAACCAAGCAGGGCACCGAGCAGAGCTACCTTCGCGTGCGGATCGACGATCCCGCCTGGCCGCAACCCATATGGGCGATCCTTCTGGAAGCGACGGACGACGGCGTCGTCCGGATGGTCTGGCGTCGCGACAAGCCGGAGGGGGCTTGAGGCCATGAGCACGTCCAATCCGCTGAAGACCGACATGGCATGGTCAGCGCCCGTCAGGCATCCGCCGCACCTCATGGACTATCCGATCCGCTCGGCGGAGAAGCTCCGTTTCGCCGACACCGACTGCAATGGGCACATCTCCAATGCGGTCTTCGCCGTCTGCTGCCAGAACGCGCGCATGGAGCTGCTTCACGACCCGCGCCGCGTGCCGCTGCCGATCGACGCCCAGTTCGTCATCGTGCGGTTCGAGATCGATTTCCTCGGCGAGATGCACTGGCCGGGCACGGTCGTAATCGGAACGCGCTGCGAGCATATCGGTCGCACCTCGCTCACGGTGGCGCAGGTGTTGTTTGCCGACGGGAGCTGCGCCGCCAGCGCCAGATCGACAGTCGCGCTCATGGATCGCGCGACGCGGCGAGCGACTCCACTGCCTCCCGAAACAACCTCCGCGCTCGAGAGCTTTCGTGCTGCACAGAACGGAATCCTGCAAACCTGCTGGCAAGGGCGACAGGAGTAGTCCGCATGACAACAGCAATGGGACTGTCCCGCGATCCGTATTTCCATGTCTCCTATGGCTTCACCATCGATCCGGACGACGAGCTGCCGCGCATCCTGAGCAGGCCAAAGGATCAGGACGATGAAGCAAACCATGGCTCGCGCACGTGGTATCTCATCGCCACGGTACTGCTGCCGTTCGCGACCGGCTACTATCTCGGTTATCTCTTTCGCACCATCAATGCGCTGATCTCCGGCGCGCTCGTCAGCGAGTTCGGGCTATCCGCCGCCGATCTTGGCGTTCTCACAGCCACCCTGTTCCTGACCTTCGGCGCCATTCAACTTCCGCTCGGCGCATGGCTCGATCGCTTCGGACCGCGCCGCGTGCAAGCCGTTCTGCTTACCATCGCGGCAATCGGCGCTGCCGTCTTTGCCCATGCGCACACCCTTGCCGGACTGATCGTCGGGAGAGCGTTGATCGGTCTCGGCGTCGCCGGCGCACTCATGGCTGGCCTAAAGGCTCTCGTGCTGTGGTTCCCTGCCGAACGGATCGCACTCGCGAACGGCTGGCTCATTACGCTGGGCGCGCTCGGCGCCGTCACGGCGACAGCGCCGGCCGAGATGCTGATCGCGTCGATCGGATGGCGCGGCCTGTTCCTGCTCCTGGCGATCCTATCCGCAATCGCGGCACTTCTGATCCTGCGGTTCGTGCCGGAACGTCCCGCACGAGGACGAGGTGAAGCGATCTCTTCCGGAATGAGCATCCGAGCGATCTATCGGGATGCTCGGTTCTGGCGCATCGCACCACTCTCGGCGACCACGATTGGCTCGGCCTGGGCACTACAGAGCCTGTGGGCCGGGCCGTGGCTCGCTGAGGTCGAAGGGTTACCGCGCCACGACGTCGTCATGCACCTCCTGCTAATGGCGATCGCGCTGAGTGCGTCCGCGCTCATTCTCGGGACTGCCGGCGATCGGCTTCGCCGGCGCGGCGTTTCTCTTACTGCAACCTTCGGGTTTGCGACCGGCCTCGCCATGCTGGCGCAGCTCGCCCTGATCCTGCGCTGGCCAATTCCGGCCTGGCTTCCGTGGGTCGCGATCGCTGGCATGGGGGCCGGCACTGTCCTGAGCTACGCCATCGTGACGGAGTTCTTCCCGAAATCGGCATCCGGTCGTGCCAACGGCGCGCTCAACCTTCTGCACATCGGCAGTGCATTCGCAGTGCAGGTGACCGTCGGCTTTATAGTCGAACTCTGGCCCGTCGAAGCCGGCCGCCATCCGCCCATGGCGTATCAGATCGCACTCGGCACTAGCCTCGCGCTGCAAGTCGCCGCGTTCCTGTGGTTCCTGCGACCGCGGCGGCGTGCGGTCTTTGCCAAAAACCTGCCAGCCCATCCGATACATGCGCTCGCCGCGACGCTCGGCGTACCGTGCGCGGAAGCTGTGCCCTATCTTCGGGCACGTCAGGATTGGCGGTCCCGACAAGTGGTCGCACAACGCCAGGTATCGGCGTGGCGTTCGACGGCACTGCTGTCGGTCGTGATCATGGCTGCGATCGGATCGACACTTCTGTTCCCGGCATCGACCGCAACAACGACCTCGGACGCACAGCTCACATCTTACGAAAGTCGCACAGTGGTCGCGGCGCATATCCTGCCAGTAAATCTAATCGCTCATCTGCTGCCCATCGATTCACAGTCCAGCCGCCACTCTTGGAGCCGCCAGGGGCCTCCATGAGTCCGGACACGCCAGAGGACGCTGAACCAGAGGGTGGTCACAAACCGTCGAACGACGCGGACACGAGCGACCCTCGAGGTCCGAATGATCCCGTCGTCAGCGATGATTTTGGCCCTGAGATCCCGATCACCCAGGGCGAGCTGGATGCAATCCAAACCTATCTCGGATCGGTGCTGCGCAAGCTATTCTCGCCGAAAAAGCCGGATGAACGCTCTGAGGATGTTTAGCCACAACCGCCGACTGGTTGTGTCATTGCACCCTTGTTCCGCCAGCATTCACGGTTAGCATTCGCTCCCGCGGTCCGACGAGCGCAAGGGAGTGAAGAAGCATGTTCGATCCTACAGGAAAGCGCGATGTGCGGCGGCTCGGCGCCGGTCAATTTGACTGGTCCGCAACCCTGGCATCGACGCCGCGCGCCGCCATCTATCTGCGCGTCTCGACTGGCCGGCAAGCCGAGAACGATCTCTCTATCCCCGATCAGAAAGCCCAGACCGAGGCGTGGTGCAAGGCGCGCAGTTGGACCGTCGTTGCCGAGTACGTCGAGCCGGGTGCCTCGGCCACCGACGACAAGCGACCCGAGTTCCAGCGCATGGTCGAGCGGGCATGCGATGGCGAGAACGCCTTCGACGTCATTGTCGTACACTCGTTCTCGCGCTTCTTCCGCGACGCCTTCGGGCTCGAGTTCTACGTGCGCAAGCTTGCCAAGCACGGCGTCAGGCTGGTCTCGATCACCCAGGAGCTCGGTGACGACCCAGCTCAGGTGATGATGCGGCAGGTCATCGCCCTGTTTGACGAGTATCAGTCAAAGGAAAATGCCAAGCACGTGCTGCGCTCCATGAAGGAGAACGCGCGCCAGGGCTATTGGAATGGCAACCGTCCGCCATTCGGCTACACGGCCGTCGAGGTCGAACGGCGCGGAAACCGGGTCAAGAAGAAGCTCGCCATCGATCCCGTCGAAGCCGAGACGGTGCGATTGATCTTCCGCCTCTTCTTGGTGGGCGACGAGGATTCCGGCCCGATGGGCGTCAAATCCATCGTCGTCTGGCTCAATGAGCATGGCTATCGCACGCGAGGCGGCTCCACCTGGGCGATTGGCCCGGTGCATGCCCTCCTAAGCAACCCCGTCTACAGCGGGCGGATGCGGTTCAATCGGCACGAGGCGCG
Source organism: Hyphomicrobium sp. CS1BSMeth3 (assembly GCF_900117415.1). Taxonomy (GTDB): domain Bacteria; phylum Pseudomonadota; class Alphaproteobacteria; order Rhizobiales; family Hyphomicrobiaceae. The sequence goes on along the minus strand of NZ_FPEI01000005.1, from coordinate 68,083 downwards.
CAGCGGCCGGCGCAAGAGCGAAGCCGAGCAGGTATTTGCCGAGGTGCCGGCGATCGTCGAGCCGCAGGTGTTCGAGCAGGTTCAGAGCTTCCTCAAGGAACGCAATCCCCGCGTCACCCCTCCGCGGATGGTGAGCGGCCCCGTCCTGCTCACGGGTCTTGCAGTCTGCGCCAGTTGCCACGGCGCCATGACCCTACGCACCGGCACGTCCAAGACCGGCAATGTGTACCGTTATTACTCCTGCTCGACCTGCGCCCGGCACGGCAAGTCGGTGTGCAAGGGGCGCTCGATCCGCATGGACAAGCTAGACACCATCGTGGTCGACCAGTTGGTCGATCGGCTGCTCGATCCGCCCCGCCTCACGGCCATGCTGGCCTCGCTCGGCAGCGAGCTGGCGACAAAGGAGAAAGCCGTCAACACACGGATCGTCGCTCTGGAGCGTGAGGCCCATGAGGCCGGCGAGCGGCTGCGCCGTCTCTACCAGGCTATCGAGGACGGCGTCGCCGAAATGGACGATATCCTCAAGGACCGCATCACGGCATTGAAGCTGGATCGAGACCGCGTTCAGGAAGCTTTGGCGCGCGCCAGAGTCGGCGCCCGCCCCTCCGTCGAGGTCAGCCAGATCGTCGTCGAACAGTTCGGCGCGACCATGCGGGAGAACCTGACCACCGGCGAGGTCCCCTTCCGGAAAGCCTATCTCGGCTCACTCGTCGACCGGATCGAGGTGGACGATCACGCTGTCCGCATCATCGGCCGAAAAGACGTGCTGAAACAGGCAGTTCTGGCGAAAGGCGGTCCCATTCCTGGGGTTCGCAGTTTTGTTCGCAAATGGCGCCCCGTAGGGGAATCGAACCCCTGTTTTCAACGTGAGAGGCTGACGTCCTAACCGCTAGACGAACGGGGCAGCGCTCGCCGCACCGTATAGGGGACCCTCGGCCCGCAATCAAGGCCGTTCTGGCGCCTGGCCCGCGCGGGCACGGGACGATCCCGCCGCGAGGAGCTATAAGCTCGGCCCAAAGCTGCCGAGGCGGCACAGCCGGCGCCGTGCCCCGCAGCGGATCGAGTGGAGAAAAAGCCCTTTGCCTGTCGGTGTTGTCATTGAAGTGCGCGGCGGAAGGCCCGTGCCGGTGCTGGCTCCGGCAGGGAGGCCGGTTGCCGAAATTGTCGCGGCCGTCCATGAGCAGACCATCGACCAGGGCCTCGCGGCGCTGGCCATCGAGGGTCTGGACCGCACGACGCTGGAGCCGGTCCTCGTCTATTGCGCGGAGCTCAAATGTGAGGGGGACGATGCAACCTGTCCCGGCTGCAAGCGCCGGACGGACGTGGACGGCATCTCGTCGCTCGATGCCCTGGCGCGGCGTCACCGCGAGATCGTTATCGGTGATGGCGGGCTGAGGATCGAGGGGCCGGGAGAGGGGATCGCCGAGGTGCCGTCGCTCGAGGCTCTGGCGCGCAACTGGGCAGGCGAGAGCTACTGGTTCTGGGCGCGCCGCGTCATCCGCAAGCTGAGACACGGCATACGCCGCGCCCACATCAAAGGATCGGCCTTCGCGGGGGGCGCGGCGCCCGCCGTGCTGCTCATGGAACCCCAGCTTGCCGACAACATCGGCATGGTGGCGCGCGCGATGGCCAATACCGGTCTCGACGAGCTGCGTCTGATCGCGCCGCGCGATGGCTGGCCGAACGAGAAGGCGCGGATCGCGGCCTCGGGCGCGAACTATGTCGTCGATGACGGCGTGGCGCATGGCACGCTTTCGGAAGCAATCAGCGACCTCAACTGGGTGGCGGCCACGACCGCGCGTCAGCGCGACCTGAGGAAGCCCGTTCTGACGCCCGAGCAGCTCGTGCTCGAGATGCGGCGACGAATCGCCGAGGGACAGCGGTGCGGCATTCTGTTCGGTCGCGAGCGCAATGGTCTCGAGACGGACGAAGTGGCGGTCTGCGATGCGGTTGTGATGATTCCCGTGAACGCGCGATTCGCCTCGCTCAATCTGGCGCAGGCGGTGCTGCTCATCGGCTACGAGTGGATGCGTCAGCACGAGCGTGCGAGCCTTGGTCGCGTTACCGACTACGAGACGCCGCTGACGCCCGGACTCTACGTCGGGGCGACGCGTCCGGCGACCAAGGACGAGCTGCTCGGGCTCTATGAGCACCTCGAGAGAGAGCTTGAACGGCTTGGATTTTTTAATCCGCCGGAAAAACGCCAGACAATGGTGCGTAACATCAGATCCATGCTTGCCCGGATGGAGGCGACCGAGCAAGAAGTGCGCACGCTGAGAGGCATTGTAGCCGCTTTGGCACAGGGCAAAGGGCGAGCGCGAAAGACGCCATAAGTTTGCCCAACTTGCAGCCGAGCGATGCGCTTCGCTATGGGGGCGGATCCCGGCGGCTGCGCCGCACGGGATGATCGGCAGCGCTGCTGCAACTGCGAAGCGGACGTTCGCGCGCGTGCTACGGCTATCGAGGGGCTGAGGTGATGAGAATGGCTTCGACGACGTTGAAAAGTGCGCTTGCCGGCATGGTCGCGCTCGCGGGGCTGGCATCGGGCGCCGAAGCCCAGACGCAGGGGAAGCTCAGCGACAAGTCCGTGAACACGCTGATGGAGTATGCGTGGCAGATTCTGCCGCACAAGTTCACGACCCCGGACGGCAAGGTCATCGAGGTCGACAAGTCGAAACGGGACGGAAACATCGTGCCCGTGGAGAGCGGGCGCGAGATTATCCGCGTCGCCTATACCTCGGCTCAGGCTCAAATCTGCGAGATGTGGGAAGAGCAGCAGGCGAACTACGACACGCTGATGCGCCGCGAGCTGATCAAGAAGAAGTGGACCGATCAGCAGATCCTGTACATCACGACCCTGCACCGCATGACCATTCATGCCGTCGCGGGCAAGATGAGGGTCGAGGAGAAGGAAGGCGAGCTCAAGGTCTTCCTCGAGCCCATCAAGCCGGGCGAGGGCAAGTGCACCGACGAGCAGCGGACGAAGATCCGCGAGGCGATCATCGCCTATGTGGACCTGGATGCCCCGAAGGAAGCAGCGGCAGGGCAGAAGGCGCCGCCCGCTGCACCCGCTGCCGCGCCGAAGAAGAAGTAGTTTCCCAGCCTCATGTGAGGATCGAGAAATTCGCCGCACCGCGCGCCACGGCAGCGAGGTGCGGCGAACTTCGACATCTGGACGCTTAGTCCCGCAGCAGATCGTTGATGCTCGTCTTGGAGCGCGTCTGCGCGTCCACGGTCTTGACGATCACCGCGCAGTAGAGGCCCGGGCCCGCCATTCCGTTCGGCAGCGGTAGGCCCGGCAGCGTCCCCGGCACGACGACCGAGTAGGGCGGCACCTTGCCGATATGGATCTGGCCGGTGCTGCGGTCGACGATCTTGGTCGTCGCCGAGATGAACACGCCCATCGAGAGCACCGAGCCCTCGCCGACGATCACGCCCTCGACGACTTCCGAGCGCGCGCCGACGAAACAGTTGTCCTCGATGATGACTGGATTCGCCTGGAGCGGTTCGAGCACGCCGCCGATGCCGACGCCGCCCGAGAGATGGACGTCCTTGCCGATCTGGGCACACGAGCCGACCGTGGCCCAGGTATCGACCATGGTGCGCTCGCCGACGTAGGCGCCAAGATTGACGAACGACGGCATGAGCACGACGTTCGGGGCGACATAGGCGCCGCGGCGCACGACGGCACCAGGCACGGCCCGGAATGCAGCCTTCTTGAAATCATCTGGGCCCATGCCGGCGAACTTGGACGGCACCTTGTCCCACCAGCTTGCGCCGCCGGGGGCGCCGGAGATCATCCCCATGTCGTTCAGTCGGAACGACAGCAGGACGGCCTTCTTGAGCCACTGGTTGACGACCCAGTCCTCGCCCTTCTTCTCGGCAGTGCGCGCCGTGCCCTTGTCCAGCATGTCGAGTGCGGTCTCGACGGCATCGCGCACGGCCCCCTTGGTCTGGGCATTGACGCCGTCGCGTGCCTCCCAGGCTGCATCGATCGTGGCTTGCAGGTCGGCGGTCGACATGGTGGGCGCTCCTCGGAAAGCTGTTGAATAGGGTCGGCCGCTTTTGGCGTGGTGCTGGCGCGCATGTCAATTGCTTCGAGCATCCGGGGCTGACCCTGCGTGGGCCGAAGGCTCAGCCGCAATGCTGGAATAGGGCCCGGGCCGCTTCCGGGGCGCCAGCCAAGGGATACGCCGCGGCGCCATCCTCGACCCGCACTTCCAGGGTCTTGCCGGTGGTCAGCAGTCGCTTGAGCTTGTCGTCGAGACGGACCCGGCCATTGAGGACGAAAAGGTCGTCCATCTCCAGGCGCTGGCCGACCGTTGGAATGCCGATCTCGATGCCGCTTGCCGCGAGTACGACCGTGACCCTGACGCCGGTCTTGGCCTTGACCGGCTCGTGCTCGAGGCTGAAGCGGAGGGGCTCGCCTTTTTCGCGTACACGAGAAGCTCAGTGGTCCGTAGCCGCTCTGGGGAATGCCGTAGATGAGGGAGGCGCCCTGCTCATCGTTGCTGCCGAACCACCTCGGCTCGTCGGAGGCCTTCGCCGCGATGACGAAGGTGCTTAGTACGATCCCCGCTGCTGCTATCCGCATGAGCACTTCCAATCCTCCGTCTCGCGTCCTCGCGCGCCCAAAAAACAGATAGTGGAAACGATCGTAGGCCATTACGTGACTCAGCAAATTCGTTTACTGATGGAGTCGTGAATGGTCCCGTTTGCTGATCCCTGGAGGGAACTGAAATGGCAGTGAAAGCGAAGGGCGAGAGCACCAGCAGCAAGGCGGCCGCCGCGGCGGCCAAGGTTCTGAAAGATCCCAAAGCGAGCAAGGACGCCAAGACAGCGGCAGCCTCGACGCTGACTCAGAGCAAGAGCAGCGAAGTCACGAGCGCCAAAGCCGCGAGCGCAGCAGCGAAGGTTCTGAAGGACCCGAAGGCGAGCAAAGAGGCCAAGACGGCGGCAGCGTCGGCACTGACGCAACGCCCCGGCAAGAAGAAATGACACGCGCCCTCCTGGGCGATGACGAGAGAGAGGCCGCCGGGATGCTCGGCGGCTTTTCGTTTTGCACCGCGTCACGGGGAAACGATCGACAGTATTGCACCCGCAGCAGGCCGTTCGACCTTGAATGCACGCCAGTGGATTGCGATGTTTGATCAAGACCAGATACTATGTCAGCATTGTTGACCAATGCGTCGCCTGTTCGTGGGCGATGCGTACGAATTCACCCGCTGGCGCCGCGTCGCGCTGGCAGGACGAGGCCGCTGCCCGAGAGGTGATCTCCGATGGTCAAGAGCAGCCCCACGCTCGATGACAAATTCGATCTGAATGATACCCATCAGCTTCTGACGGGCGCGCAGGCAATCGTCCGCCTCGTCATGATGCAGCAGGTCCGCGACAAGCAGGCGGGGCTCAACACGGGTGGCTATGTGAGCGGCTACCGCGGCTCGCCCATTGCCGGCCTCGAAGGCGCCATGCTGCGCACGCGCAAGCTGCTCGCCAAGCACAACGTGGTCTTCAATGCGGGCCTGAACGAGGACATTGCCGCGACCGCCATCTGGGGTACCCAGCAGGCCGAGATGCGCGGCGACGGCAAGTACGACGGCGTATTCGGCATCTGGTACGGCAAGGGGCCCGGCGTCGATCGCACGGGCGACGTCTTCCGCCATGCCAATCATGCGGGCACGTCCAAGAACGGCGGCGTGCTGGCGCTCCTCGGCGACGACCACACCTGCGAAAGCTCGACCTCGGCGCACCAGTCCGAGTTCGCGATGCTCGATGCGATGATCCCGGTGCTCAACCCGGCGGGCGTGCAGGAGATCCTCGACTACGGCCTCCTCGGCATCGCGCTCTCGCGCTTCGCCGGCGTCTGGGTCGGCATCAAGTGCGTCAAGGACAACATCGAGTCGACCGCGACCGTGGATGGCCGCCTCGATCGCGTGCAGGTGAAGATCCCCGACGACTTCGTGATGCCGCCGGGCGGCCTCAATATCCGCGTCGGCGATCAGGCGCTCGACAAGGAAGCCCGCCTCCACGACTACAAGCGCACCGCGATCCTCGCCTTCGCCCGCGCCAACAAGCTGGACCGCATCGTCACCAGCGGCGGCCCCGATCCCAAGATCGGCATCATCACGACCGGCAAGAGCTACCTCGATGTCCGCGCGGCCATGGAGGAGCTCGGCATCGACGAGATCAAGGCCAATCAGCTCGGCCTGCGCCTCTACAAGGTGGGTATGCCCTGGCCGCTCGAGGCCGAGGGCGTCAAGAAGTTCGCCGAAGGCCTCGACCTCATTCTCGTCGTCGAGGAGAAGCGCTCGCTGATCGAGACGCAGGTCAAGGAGCAGCTCTACGACCTGCCGAACCGCCCGCGCGTGCTCGGCAAGAAGGACGAGAACGAGCAGTGGCTCTTCCCGGCTAAGGGCGCGCTGGAGCCGACCGAGATCGCGCTCGCGCTCGGCGAGCGCATGATCCGCGGCGGCCGGTGCGACGAGGGCATTCGCGCGCGCGTCGACGAGGGGAAGAAGATCCGCGGCAACAAGGCGCTGAGCGCCGAGGCCGCGACCCGCATTCCCTATTTCTGCCCAGGCTGCCCGCACAACTCGTCGACCGTCGTACCGGAAGGCTCGCGCGCCTATGCCGGCATCGGCTGCCATTACATGGCGCAGTGGATGGACCGGAAGACCGAAGGCTGGACCCATATGGGCGGGGAGGGCGCGAACTGGGTCGGCGAGGCGCCGTTCTCAAAGCGCAAGCACGTCTTCCAGAACCTCGGCGACGGCACGTACATGCACTCGGGCAGCCTCGCGATCCGCGCGGCCGTCGCGACGAACACCAACATCACCTACAAGATCCTCTACAACGATGCAGTCGCCATGACCGGCGGCCAATCGCTCGAGAGCGGCACGACGGTCGGGCGCATCGCGGCGCAGGTTCTTGCTGAAGGCGTGAAGAAGCTCGTTGTCGTGACGGACGAGCCGCACAAATATCCGTCCGGCTTCCTGCCTGCCGGCACGCCCGTTTTCCATCGTCGCGATCTCATGAAGGTCCAGAAGGACCTCGCTGAGATCGAGGGCGTCACGGCGCTCATCTACGACCAGACCTGCGCGGCCGAGAAGCGGCGCCGCCGTAAGCGCGGCGCGTTCCCTGATCCGGTCAAGCGGGCCTTCATCAATCCGGCCGTCTGTGAAGGTTGCGGCGATTGCGGCGTGAAGTCGAACTGCGTCGCGATCGTGCCGCACGAGACCGAGCTTGGCACCAAGCGTGCCATCGATCAGTCGACCTGCAACAAGGATTTCTCCTGCATCAACGGCTTCTGCCCGAGCTTCGTGACCGTGCATGGCGCGGTGCCGCGGAAGCCCAAGGGTGCGGCCGGCGATGGTGGCCTCGCGACCATGCTTGCGAGCCTGCCCGAGCCCAAGCAGCCGGGCCTCGACAAGCCCTATACGATCATCGTCACCGGCGTTGGCGGCACGGGTGTCGTTACGATCTCGGCGGTGCTCGGCCAGGCGGCGCACCTCGACGGCAAGGGCTTCGGCTCGATCGACATGACGGGCCTCGCGCAGAAGGGCGGCGCCGTTGCCTGCCACATCCGCGTGGCGAAGTCGGCCGATGACATCCACGCGATCCGCATCGGCACGGCAGCGAGCGACCTCGTCATTGGCTGCGATCTGGTCGTGACGGCTTCGAACAAGGTGCTCGAGACCATCCGGCCGGATCACACGGCCGTCGTTGCTTCGACGTACGAAATGCCGGTCGCGGACTTCACGCGCAACCCCGATCTCAAGGTCCCCGGTGCCGCGCTGCTGCGCGCGATCGAGGAGCGCGTTCGCAAGGGTGACCTCCATAAGCTCGATGCGCACGAGCTGGCGGTGAGGCTCTTTGCGGATTCGATTGCCTCCAACATGTTCATGCTCGGCTATGCCTACCAGCTCGGTAAAGTGCCGGTCAGCGCCGAGGCCATCGAGAAGGCCATCGAGCTCAATGGTGCGGCCATCGAGATGAACCGCTCGGCCTTCCGTTTCGGCCGGCTTGCCGCGCACGACATGAAGGCCATCGAGCGCATTGTGAAGCCGCGGACGGCCAAGACGGCGCCGACGCTCGCCGATATCACGGCGACGCGCGTCATGTACCTCACCGACTACCAGGACGCAGCGTACGCGAAGCGCTTCAGCGACATGGTCGATCGGATCGCCAAGCTCGAAGCGGAAAAGCAGCCGGGATCGACCGCCCTCGCCGAGGCGGTGGCCTGGGGCTACTACAAGCTGCTCTCCTACAAGGACGAGTACGAGGTCGGGCGGCTGCAGTCCGACGGCCGGCTCGAGCAGGCGATCAAGGACGCCTTCGACGGCAACCACAAGCTCGAGTTCCACCTCGCGCCGCCGGCCTTCGCGTGGTTCTTCCGGGACAAGGTCACCGGACACCCGAGGAAGATCAGCCTCGGCGCATGGATGATGCCGGTCTTCCGCCTGCTCGCGAAGGGCAAGAAGCTGCGTGGCACGCGCTGGGATCTCTTCGGCATGACGGCTGAGCGTAAGCTCGAGCGGCAGATGATCCTCGACTACGAGGCCGTGCTCGGCGAGATCGAGCGGCGCCTCTCCAAGGAGACGCACGCGACCGCCATTGCCCTCGCGCGGCTCCCTGAGGAGATCCGCGGCTTCGGCCACGTCAAGCTCGCCAACTATGAGAAGGCCAAGCGCAAGGAGGCGTCTCTGCTCGCCATGCTGCGCGACCCCAAGCCGGCGCGTGTTGCGGCCGAGTAGGGAAAGGCATTCCAATATTTCAGGCGTGGCCGCTTCACCATTGTCGCGCGGCGTGCCAAAAGCATGGAGACTTTCTCCACATAGAGGGACCTCCATGCTCAAGATCTACGGGCTCTACCGCTCGCGCGCGACGCGCAATATCTGGCTCTGCGACGAGCTTGGCGTGCCGTACGAGCTCGTGCCGGTCATCCAGGCCAATCGTCTTGGGACCCCGGGTGCGGCAGGCATCTCGCTCAATACGAAGTCGCCCGAGTTTCTCAAGCTCAACCCGAACGGCCATATCCCGTCCATCGACGATGGCGGGCTGGTCCTGCACGAATCGCTCGGCATCAACCTGTACCTCGCCAAGAAGCACGGCGGGCCCCTCGCGCCGGCCAACCTGGCCGAGGACGGCCAGATGACAACGTGGACGGCCTGGGCGCTCACCGAGATCGAGCCTCAGAGCATCCAGGTCCTCTATCACCGCGTCGCCAAGCCCGTGGCGGAGCGTGACCCCAAGATCGCCGACGCCGCCGTCGAGGCGCTCAAGGCGCCCTTCGCGGTGCTCGACAAGGCGCTGGCGGCGACCGGATATGTCGTCGGCGGACGCTTCACCGTCACCGACATCAATCTCGCCGAGTGCGTGCGCTATGCCATGGCCGCGCCCGAGCTGTTCGAGGCCAATCCCAACGTCAAGGCCTGGCTCGCCAAGGTGCAGGCACGTCCGGCCTTCAAGGCGATGATGGCCAAGCGCGAGCTCGAGCCGGCGTAATCGGGCCCAGGCTCTTCTCGGCGCTTGACGATCGTGCCGGGCAGCGGCATTCGATGCCGGACGTCGGCGGACAGAGGAGGATGGCGGTGAGCGGAACCACGAGCGGACCACGCTACAAGCGCATTCTCCTCAAGCTGTCCGGCGAGGCCCTCATGGGCAAAGGCGGCTACGGCATCGACATCGGCGTCTGCCAGGCGCTTGCCGCCGACATCAAGCAGGCGGTTGATACGGGCGTCGAGGTCGCTGTCGTGATCGGCGGGGGCAACATCTTCCGCGGTCTCGCAGGTGCGGCGAAAGGCATGGACCGGGCCGCCGCCGACTACATGGGCATGCTGGCGACGGTCATGAACGCGCTCGCCTTCCAGAATGCGCTCGAGCAGGCTGAGGTGGATGCGCGCGTGATGTCGGCAATCCCGATGCCGACCGTGTGCGAATCCTACGTGCGCAGCAAGGCACTGCATCATCTCCAGGAGGGGCGGGTGGTGATCTTCGCGGCCGGCACCGGCAATCCGTTCTTCACGACCGATACGACGGCCGCGCTGCGCGCCATCGAGACGGAATGCGAGGTCCTGGCCAAGGCCACCCAGGTGGACGGGGTCTATTCGGCGGATCCGAAGAAGGATCCGAATGCGAAACGCTACGACCGGCTGAGCTACGACGAGGTCCTGACGCGCAATCTCAAGGTCATGGACGGCGCCGCCATTGCCCTTGCCCGCGACAACGATCTTCCGGTAATTGTGTTCTCGATCGAGGAAAGCGGTAATCTCCTAAAAATGTTGAGAGGCGAGGCCCGCTCGACCCTCGTCACGACATCGCCGTGAGGCGGAGGCGTCGCGTCGGCATTAGCTGGCGCGTTGGACTGGCAGCAGGCGCTGCGTCCCCCGCACGAACGCAACGGTGGCCCGCGCCATGGCCGGCGCTCGATTAACGCGTTTCCGAGCCCGTCGGCCGCATGTGTACGGGCAGCGCAGCAGTCTTGGAGGCTGAAACAATGACAGCGGCGAGCTTCGATATGAACGATCTCGAGCGCCGCATGCGCGGCGTGATCGAGAGCCTGAAGCGCGAGTTCGGCGGTCTTCGGACCGGCCGCGCCTCGGCGAACCTTCTCGATCCCGTGGTGGTCACGGTCTACGGCGCGAAGATGCCCCTCAACCAGGTCGCGACCGTATCCGTTTCCGATGCGCGCACGATCTCCGTCCAGGTCTGGGACAAGAGCCAGGTCGGCGCCGTCGACAAGGCCATCCGCGAGGCGAACCTCGGCCTCAATCCGATCGTCGACGGCACGCTCCTCCGCCTCCCCGTACCGGCCCTCAATGCCGAGCGGCGCCAGGAGCTGGTGAAGCTCGGCCACAAGTATGCCGAGCACGCCCGCGTCGGCGTGCGCAACGTGCGCCGTGACGGCATGGACGTCCTCAAGAAGCTCGAGAAGGATCACAAGATCAGCGAGGACGAGCAGCGCAAGAGTTCGACGAAAGTACAGGAGCTGACCGATCGTCTGATCAAGGACATCGATCAAATGCTGGCGGCTAAGGAAGTCGAGATTAAGCAGGTTTGACGGACCTTGCGGCCGCCAAAAGCCGGCTGCCCTATGACCGAATTCCCAAGACCCTGGCCGCGGGGCCGCCATGATCATGCCAAGGCGCGAGATCAACATCCTTGACCGCGGACTACAGGTTCGCGCACAAACCGCTTTTACCCGATCGGCAAGCGTGTCACGCCGACGGGGCACCAATACAATATGGGGGCGCAATAAAGGCCAGTGAGCCAGCGCAGCCAACAGCTTGGCCTAGTCGGCAGCGGCCCGGCGCTGCCGCGTCACGTCGCCATCATCATGGATGGCAACGGGCGCTGGGCCAATAGGCGTGGCCTGCCGCGCAGGCTCGGACACCGGATGGGCGTCGAGGCCGTCAAGCGCACGGTCAGGGCTGCCATCGAGCTGAAGATCCCCTATCTCACCCTGTTCAGCTTCTCGTCGGAAAACTGGGCGCGGCCGGCGAGCGAGATCGATGACCTGATGGGGCTCCTGAAGCGCTTCATCAGGAGCGACCTCCAGGAGCTGCATCAGGCGGGCGTCGCCATCCGCGTGATCGGGGAGCGCGGCCGCGTCGATTCTGAGCTACTGTCGCTCATTGACGAGGCCCAGGCGCTGACCCGCAATAATCAGGCGCTGACACTGGTGATCGCCTTCAACTATGGTGCCAGAGCCGAGATCGCGGCTGCTGCACGGCGCCTTGCAGAGCGCGCCCGTTGCGGCGAGATCGATCCCGCGGCGATCACGGAGACCACGCTGGCGCAGGAGCTCCATACGTCCGGCGTTCCCGACCCCGATCTGCTGATCCGCACGAGCGGCGAGCAGCGACTCTCGAATTTCCTGCTTTGGCAGGCGGCCTATGCGGAGCTTGTGTTCATGGACGTGAAGTGGCCTGATTTCGGGCGTGAGCAGCTCCTCGAGGCCGTCTCGATCTTCCAGGCGCGTGACCGGCGCTACGGGGGGCTGGCGAAGGAGGTGCTCGGCTCATGATCGAGAACACCAAGACGCCGCCGGATTCCCAGAGGATGCCGGCGTGACAGACGGCGGGACGCCCAGGGCTCCAGCCCCCATGCGGGATCTCGGTCAGCGCATTGCCTCTGCGGCGGCGTTGGCTTTCGTCGTGCTTGCGGCCTTGTGGGTGGGCGGGCTGACGTTCGCGACCATGGTCGGCGCGATCGGCGTCGTCGTCGCTTGGGAGTGGGGCCGGATCGTTCGCCAGGCGGGCGTCGATGCGATCATGATCATCCAGGCCATCGCGGTCGCGGCCGGTGTCCTGCTCGCGGCTAAAGGCCTCGCTGGGCTCGGCTTCATCGCGGTGGTGGTCGCAGCGATCATCTCGGCCCTGCTGGCGTTCGGAGAGCGCGGGCATATGGCGGCTCTCGGTGCGCTCTACGCAGGGCTTCCGGCGGTCGCTCTGGTCTGGCTGAACCGCGGAGACGCAGCGGGCTTCCTGGCAGTGCTCTTTCTGCTGCTGACGGTTTGGGCCACGGATACAGGCGCTTACTTCGCAGGGCGCCTGATCGGCGGACACAGGCTGATGCCGAGCGTATCGCCGAACAAGACCTGGAGCGGTCTCGCGGGCGGCATCGTCGCGGGCGGTCTGGTCGGGCTTGTTTTCGCCCTCGCACGGCCGGAGCTATCCGCCCGGCACATGATCATTGCGGGGGCGCTGCTTGCCGTCGTGTCGCAGGCGGGTGATTTGCTGGAATCCGCGCTGAAACGCGAGTATGGGGTGAAGGACGCAAGCGCACTGATCCCCGGCCATGGCGGCTTCATGGACCGCATTGATGGTCTCGCGGCAGCCGTGATCGCCGCCGCCATCTTCGCCATTGCGGTCGATATCCAGGCGCCGGCGCGCGCGCTACTCGGATTGAATTGAGCGCTATGCAAGAGGTATCGGTCATTGCCCCGGGAGCGGCACCCCTGGCGTTCGGGCGCGAGGGGCGGCCCCGCCGCATCAGCATTCTCGGCGCGACCGGGTCGGTCGGCACCAGCACGCTCGACCTGATCGCCCGCCATGGCGATGCCTTTGAGATCGACGTCCTCACGGCCCAGACGAATGTGGCGGCTCTTGCGGAGCTCGCGCTGAGGCACCGCGCGCGAATGGCGGTCATCGGAAGCGAGCTCGGCTATGCGGAGCTGAAAGCGCGGCTTGCCGGCAGCGGGACCGAGGTTGCGGCCGGGCCGGCAGCACTCATCGAGGCAGCGTCGCGCCCGGTCGATTGCGTCATGGCTGCGATCGTCGGCGCGGCTGGCCTCAGGCCGACTTTCGCGGCAGCCCGTGCCGCCCGGCGCGTGGCGCTTGCCAACAAGGAATGCCTGGTCTCGGCAGGCACTGTTTTCATGTCCGCAATCAAGGAGGCCGGTGCCGAGCTGCTGCCGGTCGATTCGGAGCATTCCGCCGTCCACCAGTCCATCGCAGACACGGATCCCCGATTTATCGAGCGGATTGTCCTGACGGGCTCGGGAGGGCCGTTCCGAACGTGGAACGCCGAGCAGATGGCTGCCGCCACGCCCGAGCAGGCGGCGCGCCACCCGAACTTCTCGATGGGCCGCAAGATCACCGTCGACTCGGCGACGCTCATGAACAAGTGCCTCGAGCTGATCGAGGCCTTTCACCTCTTCCCGGTTGCCGTCGACCAGCTTTCTGTCGTCGTGCATCCGCAACAGATCGTGCATGGCTTCGTGGAGTTTACCGACGGCTCGGTGATTGCCCAGATGGGTACGCCCGATATGCGCACGCCGATCGCCTCGAGCCTCGCGTGGCCGGCGCGCATGTCGGCGCCCGCGACCCGGCTCGACCTCGTCAGGCTCGGGTCCCTGACCTTCGAGGCGCCGGATGAGCAGCGCTTTCCGGCCCTCGGTCTCGCCCGGCGCACACTGGAGCTCGGTGGGACTGCCGGCGCCATCCTCAATGCCGCCAACGAGGTCGCCGTCGACGCATTTCTAGAGCGCCAGATCCCGTTCCCGGCCATTGCCGCCCTCGCAGGCGCCGCTCTCGATGAGGGCGTGCGGACGGGGCGGGTGTGTGAGCCCGCCTGCCTTGATGATGTCATCGCAGCGGACGAAGAAGGCCGCGCGCTGGCACGCGGCTTGCTACGACGGTATAGTTAGCTCAAAGTTAACCCGGCCGAGGCGGTGAAACCCTCTGCCGGCCGTCCCTATGAGCCCGGCATGGGCTTGATCCAGAAAGAATATTGGGAGCATCACCCTTGGACATGATTTGGAGTTTCCTGTCCGTCCTGCTGCCGTTCCTCTTTGTTCTGACGGTTGTCGTTTTCGTCCACGAGCTGGGGCACTTCCTGGTGGCCCGTTGGTGCGGCGTGAAAGTGCAGGCGTTTTCAATTGGCTTCGGTCGCGAGATCTGGGGCTTCAACGACCGGTATGGAACCCGCTGGCGCCTCGCCTGGATTCCCCTCGGCGGCTACGTGAAGTTCGTCGATGACGAGAATGGGGCCAGCGTACCATCCCGTGACGCCCTCCAGCGCATGAGCGCGGACGAGCGTCAGGGCGCCTTCCAATCCAAATCGCTCGGCCAGCGTGCCGCGATCGTGGCTGCAGGACCGATTGCCAACTTCTTGCTTGCGATAACGATTTTCGCCGGCATCTTTGCAATCGTCGGTGTGCAGATCACGCTCGCGAAGATCGACGAGGTCATTGCCGACGGCCCCGCGGCACGGGCTGGATTCCAGCCCGGCGACATCATCGTCGCCATCGACGGGCGCCGCATCCAGAGCTTCCAGGAAATGCAGCGCATCGTCTCGACGAGCGCGGACCAGGCGCTCAAGTTCGACGTCGAGCGCGGTGGGCTGCGTCTGACGCTGACGGCGACCCCCGATCGGCGTGAGCACGAGGACCGCTTCGGTAACAAGATTCGGATCGGCGTGATCGGGATCCGCCGGACGACTCAGGCGCAGGACATGGAGTTCCAGCGTCACGGCGTGCTCGAGTCGATCGTTCTGGGTGTCCGGGAGACTCAGTTCGTCATCAGCAGGACGCTCGGCTACCTCAAGGACGTTGTCCTCGGTCGTGAGGCGGCCGATCAGCTCGGTGGGCCCATCCGGATCGCCGAAGTTTCCGGCCAGGTTGCCAGCAACGGTTTCATCCCATTGCTGAATCTGACTGCCATCCTGTCGGTCAGTATCGGCCTGCTCAACCTCTTCCCGATCCCGCTTTTGGACGGTGGTCACCTGTTGTTCTACCTGATGGAAGCGATTCGCCGTAAGCCGCTGAGCGAGCGTACGCAGGAGATCGGATTCAGGATCGGACTGAGCTTGGTGCTTATGCTGATGATTTACGCGACGTTCAACGATCTTCCGATCGTGCGGAAATGGATCGGCCTGGGGTGAATTCGGGGCGGTGCTGTATTCTTGCCACTTCCCTGACCGAGGGTGAATCGTTAATTAAGTTCAGTCGAGTGTCGGCGTTTCATGGTCATGCAACCACGGAGCGCCGAGCGCGCCGGTGGGGACCGGCCGACGTGGACACCTGAGAGGAGGCCACGCACGCGAACAGGCGCAGGACTGAAGCCGGCCTGCGCCGATCATGGGGGAACGGCAAGAAAAGGCAGACGTTAAGAATGCCGATGTTCCGGAAGTTGGGGATTGGGGGATCTTCGATAGCGCTGCTAATGGCGCTTCTTGCTCCCCTCGCGATGACAAGTGCGGGGGGGCTCGGGCTCTTTGCCATCGAGGCTCAGGCGCAAGATCTTCGCGTGCGTGAAATCCAGGTCGCCGGTAACCGGCGGGTGGAACCCGAGACGGTCAGATCATATCTGCGGTTCTCGGTCGGCGACGCCTACAACGAAGGGCGCGTCAACCAATCCATTACTGCCCTGTTTGCGACCGGGCTGTTCTCGGATGTGCGCATCGAGCGCAATGGCGGCACGGTTGTCGTCACCGTCGTCGAGAACCCGGTGATCAATCAGATCGCCTTCGAGGGCAACAGGCAGGTCGAGAAGGCGACGCTCGAAACCGAGGTGCAGCTCAAGCCGCGCTCGGTCTTCACGCGTGCCAAGGTGCAGGCCGACGTCCAGCGCATCCTCGACGTCTATCGCCGCCAGGGTCGCTTCGCCGCGACCGTCGAGCCGAAGATCATCGAGCTCGATCATGGCCGCGTGAACCTCGTCTTCGAAATCAACGAGGGCGGCGCGACCAAGGTCAAGAGCATCCAGTTCGTCGGCAACCGCGCGTTCTCGGACACGCAGCTCCGCGACATCGTCACGACGACCCAGGAGAGCTGGTTCGACTTCCTCAAGGGGACGGCGTTCTACGATCCTGACCGCCTCAACCTCGATCGCGAGCTGCTGCGCCAGTACTACCTGAAGAACGGTCATGCCGACGTGCGCATCGTCGCCGCCGACGTGCACCTCGATCGCGATGGATCCGGCTTCTTCATCACGTACGTGATCGAAGAGGGCGAGCCCTACGTGTTCGGCGACATCCGCATCGAGAGCAAGCTCCCGGGCGTCGATACGTCGGACCTGTCGGGCTACATCATCACGAAGCGCGGTGGCCTCTTCAATGCTGGCGAGATCGACAAGTCGGTCGAGGCATTGACGCTCGTCCTGACCGAGCGCGGCTCGACGTTTGCCCGGGTCCGCCCGCGTGCGGATCGCGACGCCGTTGGCCGCGTTATCGCGCTCACCTACGTCATCGACGAAGGCCCGCGGGTTTACGTCGAGCGCATCAACGTCATCGGCAACCTGCGCACGCGCGACTACGTGATCCGTCGCGAGTTCCGCCTGGCCGAGGGCGACGCCTACAATCCGCTTCTCGTCGAGTCGGCGAAGAAGCGCCTGCAGAACATGGGTCTCTTCAAGGCTGTCGACATCAAGCGGCGGCCGGGCTCTGCCGAGGACCGCGTCGTTCTGGACGTGAACGTCACGGAGCAGCCGACGGGCGAAATCTCCTTCGGTGCAGGCTATTCATCGCAGGAAGGCATCATCGGCGACATCGGCTTCACCGAGCGCAATTTCATGGGCAAGGGCCAGTTCCTGCGCCTGAAGCTCGGCGGCTCGCTCGAGCGTATGCAGATAGATTTGAGCTTCACCGAGCCGCGGTTCTTGGACCGCAATCTCTCGGCGGGCTTCGACCTCTTCTATCGCATCGTGCAGAAGTACGATTACCAGCCCTACGAGCATACGCGGGCGGGTGGCACCGTGCGTCTGGGCGCGCCGCTCAGCGAGTATCTCTGGGTGAACACGTCCTACACGCTGAGCTACGACAAGATGTCGGACATCAGCGAAGACGCGTCGCGGGCCATCCGTATGGCGGCCAACGATCAGACGTCCTTCGACTACTGGACGTCGGCCGTGGGCACGTCATTCACGTATGATCGCCGCAATCACCCCAAGACTCCGACGGCCGGCTACTATCTGATGGGCGGCGTTGACTTCGCGGGTCTCGGCGGCGACGTGCAGTACGCACGCTTCCAAGGCGAGGCGCGGTACTACTACCCGATCACGGAGCGCATCACGTTCGTCGGCCGACTGGCTGGTGGTCACGTCATGGGCTGGGGTGGCGAAGAGGTTCGTCTGCTCGATCAGTTCTACAAGGGTGGTGAGACGATCCGCGGCTTCAACCGTCTCGGTATCGGCGCCCGCGACCTGACGACCGACGACAGCCTTGGTGGCCACACTTACTATGTGGGCACCGCCGAGGTCCGCTTCCCGATCCCGTTCGTCCCGGATGAACTTGGTATCTCGGGCGCGGCCTTCGTGGACGCCGGTTCGCTCTTCGGTATCTCGAACAGCGTCAAGGCTCTGAATGGTCAGCTTGAGGTTCCCGGCGATCCGAGCAAGGGCGTCGTGAATATCAAGGACGGTGGTGGCCTGCGCGTGTCGGCTGGCTTCGGCCTCATCTGGAACTCGCCGCTCGGTCCGCTCCGTGGCGACTTCGGCTGGGCGCTCATGAAGGAGAGCTACGACAAGGAGCAGCTCTTCCGCTTCGGTGCCAGCACCCGCTTCTGATCCAGGCGCCTTGCGCATATAACGCACCTACAGCAACGCGTGCCTTCCCGGCACGCGTTTGCTATATGGGGGCCGGCGATCCTCCGGCTCTCGGGCCGGTGCCTCAAGTCACAACCGCTTCGGAAGGTGCCCCGGAGATGGAGCATCCAGGTTTTTTCGAGCGTGCCGGACCGTTCACAGCGGCCGAGCTCGCGGAACGCATCGGCGCGACGCTTCGCCCCGGCGATGACGGCGCCTGCGCGCTCTCCGACCTGCGTCCGCTCGGCGAGGCCGGCCCGGCGCACCTCACGTTCGTGGACAATCGCAAGTATCTCGAACAGTTGACCACGACCCGCGCTGCGGCCTGCATCATGGCCCCGGCCTTTGCCGATCGCCTGCCGGCAGGCGTTGTCGCGCTGCTCATGGCGGCGCCCTACCGCGGATTCGCGCTCGCTCTGCAGGCCTTCTATCCGACCTCGCTGAAGCCCAAGACGGCTGGGTGCGATGCCCGCGAGGAGGGCGGCTCGGCGATCCATCCCACGGCGCGCATCGAGCCCGGCGCCATCATCGAGCCGGGCGCGGTGGTCGGCCGCGAAGCCTGGATCGGCACGGGGACGACGGTGGCTGCTGGGGCTCTGATCGGGTATCGGGTTACCGTCGGCCGCGATTGCTTCATCGGACCGGGGGTGGCGCTGACCCATGCCCTCGTTGGAGACCGGGTGATCCTTCATGCCGGCGTCCGCATCGGCCAGGACGGCTTCGGCTTTGCCATGGGGGCCGGCGGGCACCTGAAGGTCCCCCAGATCGGCCGCGTCATCATCCAGGATGACGTTGAAATCGGGGCCAATTCCTGTGTCGACCGCGGCGCTCTTAAGGATACCGTCATCGGTGAAGGCACAAAAATTGATAATCTGGTTCAGATCGGGCACAACGTCGTCATCGGACGTCGATGCGTGATCGTTGCCCAGACCGGCTTGGCGGGGTCCTCCGTGCTCGAGGACTTCGTAGTCATGGGCGGACAGTCGGGCGTCGCCGGCCATCTGAAGGTGGGTGCAGGCGCGCAGATCGCGGGTGCCTCGCACATCACGGAGAATGTGCCGCCGCGGGCGCGGATGATCGGCACGCCGGCCCTCCCGATCCGCGAATGGACGCGTGAGCGGGTGGTGCTGCGTCGCCTCGCCAGGGGGCGGGCGGCCGATGCAGCGCCGGAGGGCGGCGAAGATGCCTGACGAGCAAGGCGCCGCGCAGGCTATAATTTGAGAACGTGGTGAGTGGCCATGCAAGAGACGATCGACACCGGGAAGAAGGTTCTGGGCTCCGCCGATATCGGGCGGGTGATGAAGCTTTTGCCGCACCGCTATCCGTTCCTGCTGATCGATCGCCTGCAGGACATGGACGGCGACGATAGCTGCGTCGGCATCAAGAACGTCACGATCAACGAGCCGTTCTTCCAGGGGCACTTTCCCCAGTTCCCCGTCATGCCCGGGGTGCTGATCATCGAGGGGCTCGCGCAGACCGCGGGCGCACTTTGCGTCGCGAGCCTCGGCGAGGACTACAATCCGCAGGTCGTCTATTTCATGGGGATCGACAAGGCCAAGTTCCGTCGGCCGGTGGTGCCCGGTGATCAACTCCACTATCATGTCCGCAAGCTCCGCAGCCGTGGCCGCGTTTGGCGGTTCTACGGCGAGGCGCGTGTCAATGGTCAAGTCGTGGCGGAGGCGGAAGTCAGCGCGATGATCGCAGACTCGGCCGAAGCGCGCGCCTTCGCGGCTCAGAAGAATGCCTGAAGCGGGAATTCACCCGACTGCAATCGTCTCCAGCGAAGCCGACGTGGCGCCTGGCGTCGAGATCGGACCGTTCACGGTCGTCGAGGCGGGGGCTCAGCTCGCGCAAGGTGTCCGCATCGGTCCGCATTGCACGATCGGCGGCCATGTCAGCCTCGGCGAGAATTGCGAGCTGCTGAGCCACGTCGTGGTGGCAGGGCGCACCACCATCGGGGCCCGCACGCGCGTCTTTCCGTTCGCCTCGCTCGGTCATCAGCCGCAGGATCTCAAGTACGCTGGCGAGCCCTCGACGTTGACGATCGGCACCGACTGCCTGATCCGTGAAGGGGTGACGATGAATCCCGGCACCAGCGGCGGCGGCATGGCGACGACCGTCGGCAACAAGTGCGCCTTTCTCGCCAATTCGCACGTCGGCCACGACAGCCACGTCGGCAGTCACGTCATCTTCTCCAACAACGTCATGCTGGCGGGACACTGCCGCGTCGACGATTACGTGATCCTTGGCGGTGGTGCCGCAGTCATCCAGTACACTCACGTCGGCGCGCACGCTTTTGTCGGCGGCATGTCCGGGCTCGAGAACGATCTCATTCCCTACGGCATGGCGGTCGGCAACCGGGCGCGTCTCAGCGGCCTCAATATCGTCGGCCTGCAGCGTCGCGGTTTCGCGCGCGAGCAGATCCACGCACTGAGGCGTGCCTATCGGCTCCTGTTCGCCGACGAGGGAACGCTCAAGGAGCGCGTCGACGACGTGGCGGCCAGCTTCGAGGACAATCCGATCGTACAGGAGATCGTCGCCTATATCCGGGCCGACCGAAAGAAGTCGCTCTGCACGCCCCGTGACGCCGCCGAGCAGTGAGCGGAGCGGAGGGACCGGCATGGAGCAAGGTCCCCTGGGCATCCTGGCGTGTGCCGGCAGCCTCCCCACCGAGATCGCGGAAGCCGCGCTGAGCGCGGGCCGCAAGGTCCATATCGTCGGCATCGAGGGCTTCGCCGAGCCCGAGATCGCTGCCTATTCGCACAAGGTCGTCAATATCGGCCAGGTCGGCGGGATGCTGTCGAGCCTCAGGCAGGCCGGCTGCCGTCAGCTCATTATTGCCGGTGCGCTGCGCCGGCCCAATCTGCTCAAAGTCCGCGTTGATCACGGCTTCTTTCGCGCGATCAGAACCGCGCTCAGCCTGACGCGCGGCGGCGACGACAGCGTATTGCGCCGGGTCGTGCGCTTCTTCGAGAGAGAAGGCTTCGAGGTTGTCGGCGTCGATCAGGTCGCACCGCATCTCCTCGCCGCGGCAGGGGCGCTCGGTCGTATCGAGCCAAGCCCGGCGAGCGCGCGCGCCATATCGCGTGCTGCCGCGCTGCTCCGATCGCTTGGCGCATTCGACGTCGGGCAGGGCGCGGTCGCGACGGAGGAGCGCATCATCGCCATCGAAGGCGTGCGCGGGACGGACGAGATGCTCGCGCAGATTCAGGCGGCGGGGCGGTATTTTGGTTGCGGGGACCCGCAACCAACTTCGGGCGCCGTGCTGGTCAAGATGCCGAAGCCGGGCCAGGAAATGCGCGTCGATCTTCCCGCGATCGGCCCGCGTACGATCGAGCGGGCCCATGCCTGCGGCCTTGCTGGCATCGTGGTGGCCGCCGGGCGCGCGCTGGTGATCGAGCGCGAGCGCATGATCGCCATGGCGGACGAATTGGGCCTGTTCGTCGCCGGCATGGACGCCGAGGCCGAACCGGGCGGCGCCGCACCCATCTCGGCGTCAAAGCCGCCGGATGTCTTCCGGCTGTTGGGGCGCGTGCGTGCCGCCGCCTCCGAGCGCGAGGATGCAGCCATCGGTGCCCGCGCCCTCGCCGTGCTCGCCGCGCACGGTGCCGGGCGGGCCGTGGTCGTGGTCGGCGAGCACGTGCAGGGTGTGGATGGTGCGCTCGGCATCCGACGGATGCTGAGCGGGCGGCGGACGAGCCACTGGGGGCTTCGCGCCTTCAAGCGGCGGATCGGCGTCCTCGTCGTTGCCGGGATCGAGGATGTCGGTCGCGATACCGAGAGCATCGACGCGGTTCTTGCGCTGGTTGCGCGCGCTGGTCTTGCTGGCATCGTCATCGCGGACCAGACTGATGCCGAGGCTCCACTGGCCAAGCTTCTGACGAGTGCCGCCGACCGTTACCGGCTGTTCGTCATGGTGCCTGACGCACCGAATGGCGGAGGCAGGGCATGAGTGCGCCGCCGGCCCGACCGCTGCGCATATTCCTCGTCGCCGGCGAGCACTCGGGTGACGCACTCGGCGCCCGCCTCATGATGGCGCTCACGGCACAGCGGCCGGGCATCTCCTTCAGCGGCGTCGGCGGGCCGCGCATGACGGGTGCAGGGCTCAACTCGCTCTTTCCCATGAGCGACATCGCCGTGATCGGCCCGGCGGCCATCATCGAGCATCTGCCGCACCTTCTCCGTCGCATTCGCGAGACGGCGCAGGCGGCCATCGAGGCTTCGCCCGACGTCGTCGTGATCATCGACGCACCCGAGTTCACGCACCGCGTCGCGCGCCGCATCCGCAGGGCGCGTCCCGATCTGCGGATCGTCAACTACGTCTCGCCGAGCGTGTGGGCGTGGCGTTCGTGGCGTGCTGCGCGGATGCGCGCCTACGTCGATGAGGTTCTGGCGCTGCTGCCTTTCGAGCCGGATGTCCATGCGCGGCTCGGCGGGCCACCGTGCACGTATGTCGGCCATCCGCTCATCGAGCGCCGCCACTGGATCAACGCGCTCGACCCGCAAGGGCTCAGGGAACGCCTCGGCCTCTCGGTTGAGCGGCCATTGCTGCTGGTGCTGCCGGGAAGCCGCCGCAGCGAGCTCGCGCGACTCTGGGGGCCGTTCACGGCCACGCTGGAGGCGCTTCGCGCGACGGGCCATCGCCTCGATGTGATCGTGCCGACGGTCGAGAACGTGCGCGAGATCGTCGAGGAGCGCGTGAAGCACTGGCCCTTTCCGACGCATGTCATCGAGGACGAGGCGGACAAGTTCCGCGCTTTCAAGCTTGCAAGCGCCGCGCTGGCGGCCTCGGGTACGGTGACGCTCGAGCTGGCGCTTGCCGGCTGTCCGATGATCGTCGCCTATCGCGTCGACCGCCTCGCGCTTCTCTTCCGCCGGCTCGTGAGGCCGCCGCACTTCGCGCTTGCCAACCTCGTGCTCGGTGAGCGCGCATTCCCCGAGCTCATGCAGGAGTCCTGTGTGCCCGAGGAGCTGGCGCCAGCGCTCGCGGCGCTTCTTACGGATACACCCGAGCGCGCCCGACAGCTCGAAGCGCTCGCGCGGGTGCCGGAAGCCATATCGATGGGAACGCCGCCGGCCATTGCTGCTGCCATGCGCGTGCTCGCGCACGCCGAGCGCTGAGATCCGAAATCATCATCACAAAGCAAAAGGCCATCGCCCTTGCGGTCGATGGCCTTTTGAATTCCTGATCGCGAATGTGCCTCAGCGCTTGTCGACGGATACGTAGTCGCGCTGCGTCGGGCCGACATAGAGCTGGCGCGGACGGCCGATCTTCTGCTCCGGATCCTCGATCATTTCCTTCCACTGCGCGATCCAGCCGACCGTGCGCGAGACGGCGAAGAGCGGCGTGAACATCGAGACCGGGAAGCCGATCGCGCGCAGCACTATCCCTGAGTAGAAGTCGACGTTCGGGTAGAGCTTCTTCTCGATGAAGTAGTCATCGTGCAGCGCGATGCGCTCGAGTTCCATCGCCACGTCGAGAAGATCGTCGCGGATGCCGAGCTTGGCGAGCACTTCGTGGCAGGTCTCCTGCATGACCTTCGCGCGCGGGTCGTAGTTCTTGTACACGCGATGGCCGAAGCCCATCAGGCGCACGCCCTCGCTCTTGTCCTTCACGCGCTTGATGAACTCGGGGATGTTCTTAACGTGCCCGATCTCCTCGAGCATCTTGAGCGCGGCTTCGTTGGCGCCGCCGTGCGCGGGGCCCCAGAGACAGGCGATGCCGGCGGCAATGCACGCGAACGGATTGGCACCCGAGGAGCCCGCGAGGCGCACCGTCGAGGTCGAGGCATTCTGCTCGTGGTCGGCGTGCAGGATCATGATGCGGTCGAGCGCCCGCGCGACGACCGGATCGACCTGATAGGGCTCGCACGGAACGGCGAAGCACATCTGCAGGAAGTTCGCCGCGAAATCGAGATCGTTGCGCGGATAGATGAAGGGCTGGCCGATCGAGTACTTGTAGGCCATCGCCGCGATCGTCGGCATCTTCGCAATCATGCGGTGGCTCGCAATGATGCGGTGCTGCGGATCGTGGATGTCCGTGCTGTCGTGATAGAAGGCCGAGAGTGCGCCGACGACACCGCACATTATTGCCATCGGATGCGCATCGCGGCGGAAGCCCGTGTAGAAGCGGGTCATCTGCTCGTGCACCATCGTGTGGCGCGTGATGTGGTTGTCGAATTCCTTGAGCTGGGCGGCGGATGGCAGCTCACCGTGCAGCAGCAGGTAGCAGACCTCGACGAAGTTCGATGTCTTGGCGAGCTGCTCGATCGGATATCCGCGATAGAGGAGGATGCCCTCCTCGCCGTCGATGTAGGTGATCTTCGAGGAGCAGTTGGCGGTCGAGGTGAAACCGGGATCGTAGGTGAAGCAACCCGATTCACGATAGAGGCGTCCGACATCGATCACGTCCGGACCTATGGAGCCCGAACGGACCGGCATTTTGACCTGCTTATTAGCGATCAGTAGCGATGCCGTCCGGTCGCCATCGGGCGCTTTAGACCCATCGTGTGCGTTCATGCGATGCCCCTTTGATCGACCAGCTTCACTGCATTGCGGCGCCATTACCGCGATGCACCATATCACGCCGCTACTATACGATATATCTGGAAGCGGCAACGGTGCGATGCATCAAAAGGATGAGACCACCTTAACCCGCCAAGTCCTTCAGACGTGAGAGCGATTCGTCCCGGCCCAGGGCGTGCATAACGTCGAAAACCGGTGGCGAAATGCTCCGTCCAGTGAGCGCCGCCCGCAGCGGCTGGGCAACCTTGCCAAGCTTGGTCCCGGTAGCCTCGGAAAATGAACGAACTTCAGCCTCGAGGGTGGCTGCCGTCCATTCCGGGGCGGCTTCCAAGCGGGGCAGCAGGGCGCCGAGAACGGCCTTGGCGTCGGCGTCCATGAGCTTGGCGGCCTTGTCATCGAGCGTGAGCGGCCGGTCGGCGAACAGGAAGGCGGCGCCGTCGACGAGCTCGAGGAGTGTCTTGGCGCGCTCCTTGAGGCCGGGAAGGGCGATCCTGAGCTTGTCCCAGCCCCCGTCACGGTCGAGCCGGGCGAGCTTCTCGGCCCCACCCTCGACGACCTCCAGCAGCTCCTTGAGGCGGCGGACCAGCTCGTCGTCGGTGGCCTTGCGGATGTAGTGGCCGTTGAGGTCGGCAAGCTTGGCGAAATCGAAGCGGGCCGGGGAGCGGCCGACCGCGTCGAGGTCGAACCACTCGATGAGCTGCTCGGTCGAGATGATCTCGTCGTCGCCGTGGCTCCAGCCGAGGCGCACGAGGTAGTTGCGCATGGCCTCGGGCAGGTAGCCCATGGCGCGGTAGGCATCCGTCGCCTCGGCACCGTGGCGCTTCGAAAGCTTGGCACCATCGGGCCCGTGGATCAGCGGCACGTGCGCGAACTCGGGCACGTCCCAGCCGAGGGCCACATAGACCTGCGTCTGGCGGGCGGCGTTCGTGAGGTGATCGACGCCGCGGATGACGTGCGTGATGCCCATGTCGTGATCATCGACGACGACGGCGAAATTGTACGTCGGCGTGCCGTCCGAGCGCAGGATGATCATGTCGTCGAGATCCTTGTTCGGGATCACGACGCGGCCCTGCACCTTGTCATCGACGACGGTCTCGCCATCGCGGCGGGTTCTCAAGCGCACCGAGGGCTTGACGCCGGCCGGCGCCTCCTTGGGATCGCGGTCGCGCCATGGGCTCTCGATGACCTGCGGCCGCCCTTCGGCCTTGGCCTTCTCGCGCATGGCGGTCAGCTCTTCGGCCGTCAGGTAGCAGTTATAGGCGCCGCCCGAGGCGAGCAGGCCGAGCGCGACCTCGCGGTGGCGCTCGACGCGCGCGAACTGGAAGAGCGGATCGCCGTCCCAGTTCAGCTCCAGCCACTTGAGGCCGTTGGTGATGGCATCGACGTGCTCGGGCTTGGAGCGCTCGCGGTCGGTGTCCTCGATGCGCAGCAGGAAGGTGCCGCCGGTATGCTTGGCATAGAGCCAGTTGAACAGGGCCGTGCGAGCGCCGCCGATGTGCAGCATACCCGTCGGCGAGGGGGCAAAGCGCGTGACGACCTTGCGGTCCGAAGTGGTCATGGGGTGTGCGCTCTCACGAGTGAGCGTTGGACATTCGCGTCACATCGGTGCGCCGTTTGCTGGAAGGGAACGCAACTTGTCCCCCTCCCCCCGCGCTGGAGGCGCGCCTTCCGGCGCGACGTGGGGAGGGGTTAGGGGTGGGGGGAACCCCTACCGCCGATGTTCTGCGATCCCCCCCTCCTAACCTCCCCCACAAGGGGGGAGGAATGAGGGAGGCGATTGGCGCGGCGTGTGACCGCATCACTGCGCGCCCCTCTAGCACAGGTTCGGCCGAGGGGTAAGCGCGTAGCCCACCCCCGCGCCCTCAGGTCTCGGCGCCGCCGTTCACCTGCAAGAGCTGGCCGTTGATGAAGGCGCCCGCATCCGAGGCCAGCAGCGCCGCCATGGCTGCGACCTCCTCCGGCGTGCCGACGCGGCCGACGGGCACGCGGGCCACCATCGGCTTGATGTGGGCGGCCATGTGCGGGTCCTGCGCCTCGCCCATGATCGGCCCGGGCGAGATGATGTTCACGGTAACGCCCTTGGGACCGAATTCCTTGGCGAGCGCCTTGGTGAGGCCCCAGGCCGCGTGCTTGGCGACCGAGACGGCAGCGCGGCCGTTGTAGCCGTGGATGGCGTTCATGCCGGCGAAGTTGATGATGCGGCCCCAGCCCTTTTCGAGCATGCCCGGCAGCGTCGCGCGGGCGAGCCAATAGGCGGCCTTGTAGTCCGTATCGACGACGCGGTCGAAATCCGCTTCGCTCATCTCGAGGAATTTGCCGTCCGGGCGCATGGCGGCGTTGTTCAGCAGCGCATCGACCGTGCCGAAGCGCGCGAGCGCCTCCTTGGCCATACGCGCGCAGTCCTCGCGCTTGCCGACATCGCCCATAGCGACCAGCGCCTCGACGCCGAGCGCCTCGACCTCGCGCGCGACCGCTTCAGCGGCCGCACGATCTTGCGCGCCGTTGACGACGATGTTGAAGCCGCCCTTGGCGAGCGCCAGTGCGCAGGCGCGGCCGATATTCTTGTTCGATCCGGTGATGAGCGCAGTGCGCGCGGCGCGGGGCATGGGGTAGCTCCTCTTGTTGCGATGTTGTGTGGCGTTACGTGATCAGCCGCGGTGGACCAGCTCGACGATCGACACGGCACTGTCGAGCGTCATGGCATAGCGCGCACCGAGCTGTGAGTTTGCCGTCTCGGCGCCCGATGTGCCTTTCCAGTAGCGCGAGCGTTCCCAGGTGGCCATGTCCTGATACCAGGCCATGAGGCGCATCCGGATGATGCCCGGCGCCGGCACGTGCGTGGAGCGCCAGAGGCCGATGACCTGCGACGCGTGCGTGCCCTCGAAGCTGCCCCATGCCGCGCCGGAATGCTCGAGGAACGTCTCCAGCGTATCGGCCGCAATGTCGTAGTGGCGATGCGAGTAGTAGCCGCCGGGCAGCTCGGGAAGGCGCGCGCCCGGAGCAGGCCGCAACGTCGGCTGCCAGAGATCGCAGAGCTCGACGGTCGCGCCCTCGATGCCGTGGAGAATATCGGCGCCGTGGGCGATCGCGGCGTCAGCGTCGGGCCATTCGGTGAGCACGATGAGATGATTGAGGCTCAAGCCCAGCAGTGGCTTCCAGATGCCGAAGAGGCGGCCGCCCTTGTCGGCAATGACCGTGGCGCCCGCGCTTTTGATGCCCTCCGCGATGGCCGCGTGCTGCTTCGGCGGGATCGCGAGCACATGATGCTGGTAGATGCTCATGCCATGGCGGCCTTGGCTGCAGCGACGATTCTCGCGGGCGAAATGCGCACTTCGTTCTCGAGCGGCGGGGCGAATGGAACGGGAATGCGGGGCGCGCCAAGGCGCTTGGCGACCTTGAGGCCCGACGGTCCGAGCCGATCGATCATCGTCGCAATCACTTCGGCGCCGAAGCCGCCCACCTCGACAGCCTCGTGCACGACGAGCAGCCGCTTCGTGCGCGAGAGCGATGCCGCAACCGCATCCTGATCCCAGGGCCAGATCGTGCGCAGGTCAAGCACGTCCACCTTGATGCCCTCGCTGGCGAGCTGATCTGCTGCCGCGAGCACATTCGGCACAATCGCGGACCACGTGACGATGGTCAGCGC
Source organism: Hyphomicrobium sp. CS1BSMeth3 (assembly GCF_900117415.1). Classification (GTDB taxonomy): domain Bacteria; phylum Pseudomonadota; class Alphaproteobacteria; order Rhizobiales; family Hyphomicrobiaceae. The sequence continues at coordinate 39,889 of NZ_FPEI01000005.1, read as the reverse complement.
GTCGCCCTGGCGCGCGTGGCGTGCCTTGCCGAAGGGAATGGCCGCGATCTCGCCATCGGCGATCTTGCCCGGCACCAGCCAATGATCCTTCGGATCGAAGAAGAGCACGGGATCGTCGGAGCGAATGGCGGAGACCAGCAATCCGGCTTCATCCTCGGCATTCGAGGGCGCAACGACCACGACACCCGGCAGATGCGCGAACCAGGCTTCGAGCATCTGGCTGTGCTGGGCGGCTGAGTTGCGCCACATGCCGTGCGGCGTGCGCACGACGACGGCGGGCTTGGCCTGACCGCCGAACATGTAGCGGACCTTGGCAATCTGGTTCACCAGCTCGTCCATCGCGCACATCACGAAATCGAAGATGCGCATCTCGATGATCGGCCGCGTGCCGACGAGCGCGGCACCGAGGCCGGCGCCCATGATCGTCGACTCCGAGATCGGCGTGGAGACAATGCGCTCCGGGCCGAACTCGTCGATGAGCCCGCGATACTGGCCCCAGAGGCCGCCGCGCCCGACATCCTCGCCGAGCACCCACACCGTGGGATCGCGGCGCATTTCCTGCAGAACCGCGAGGCGGCCGGCTTCGACCAGCGTCACTTCAGCCATGCACCGCCCCCACGTCCTGCACATCCTCGAAGGCCGATGGGATACCCGGCCACGGCGCGGTATGAGCAGCCGTGCGCCCTGACTGCATTTCCGTGCGCGCAGCAGCGCTGATCTCGTCGAGTGCGGAAGGCGCGAGCCCCCGCTCGATGAGCACGGCCTTCAGGCGCGCAATGGGGCAGCGCTGTTTTGCGGCTTCCACTTCTTTGGGATCGCGCCATGCTGCGGCATCGGTCGCGGTGTGGCCCGTCCAGCGGTAGGTCTTGGCGTGCATCATGCGCGGGCCGCGACCGGCGCGAATGTCCGCGACGAGGCGTGCGACCGTCTCCTCGACGACGAGCGCATCATTGCCGTCGATCGTGACGGCGGGGACGCCGATCGCATTCGCGCGCGCTGCCGGTCCTTCGCCGGCCGTCACGGTCCGCGTTTCCGTATGTGCCGCGACGCCGTTGTCCTCGCACACGAAGAGGACGGGCAGCGTATAGATCGCCGCCCAGTTCAGCGCTTCGAGGAATGGCCCGCGATTGGTTGCGCCATCGCCGAACATGCAGACCGCGATCGCGGCGGACTTGAGCAGCTTGAGGCCCTGCGCAGCGCCAACCGCGATAGGCAATCCGCCGCCGACCACGCCATTGGCGCCGAGCATTCCGACAGAGAAATCGGCAATATGCATGGAGCCGCCCTTGCCCCGGCAGTAGCCGCCCTCGCGCCCGTACAACTCGAGGTACATCGTGGCCGCATCGGCGCCCTTGGCGAGGGCATGGCCATGCCCGCGGTGGTTGGAAGTCAGGCGATCATCATGGCGCAGGCTCGCGCAGACGCCCGCCGGGATGGCCTCCTGGCCGAACGAGACATGCAACGGCCCTGGGATCTCGCCGGCCTTGTAGGCTTCGAGCGCGGTCTCCTCGAAGGTGCGGATGCGCACCATCATGCGGTAGAGGTCGGTGAGGCGCTTGAGATTGTCACCGGCCGCGGCCGGCGTCCCTCCTGCTGTGGCCACGTTCGGGCTCCATTCTTGCGGGCGTTTCCCTTGAGAGAGAAGCATCCGGCAGGGGGCGCCAAAAAGCAAGCTGATGGGCCATGCTGGCCACGCGGGACCGCAGCGACTATATATCGGGCCATGACCCTGACACCCGAGGAGATCGCCCGCTACAAGCGCCACCTCGTACTGAGGGACGTCGGCGGGCAAGGCCAGCAGAAGCTCAAGGCGGCGCGCGTGCTGATCATCGGCGCGGGCGGCCTCGGCTCACCTGTTTCCATGTATCTCGCCGCAGCCGGCGTCGGTGCGCTCGGCATCATCGATGACGACACGGTCTCGCTCGACAATCTGCAGCGCCAGATCGTGCATGAAACGGCTCGTGTCGGCGCGCTCAAGGTCGAGAGTGCGAAGGAAACGCTCGGGCGCATCAATCCGCACGTGAGCGTTGAGACGCACGAGACGCGCATCACCGCCGAGAACGCGCTCGAGCTGATCGGCAAGTACGATCTCGTCATCGATGGCTCGGATAACTTCGCGACGCGCTATCTCGTTTCCGATGCCTGCTACTTCGCGAAGCGGACGCTCGTGTTCGGCGCGCTCGGCGCCTTCGACGGCTACATCACGACCTTCAAGCCGCACGAGAAGAAGCCCGACGGCACGCCCTGGCCGACGTACCGCTGCATTTTCCCCGAGGCACCGCCGCCGGGAACGGTCGCCAACTGCGCCGAGATCGGCATTCTCGGAGCGGTGGCGGGCGTCGTCGGCACGCTGCTCGCGACGGAAGCGCTGAAGGAAGTTCTCGGCATCGGCGAGACGCTCGCCGGCCGGCTCATGATCTACGACGCGCTCGGCAGCCGCTTCGAGCAGGTGAAAGTCGCGTGGGATCCCGAGAACGCGCTGAGCGGCAAGCACGCGACGATCAAGGATCTCTCGATCCATGCCGGCGCCGGGAATGGCGCGGTGTGCGCGGCTTAGTATCCCCTCTCCCCGCAAGCGGGGAGAGGGGAGGAGCGATCACTTCTCCCGCACCAGCTTGAATTCGTGCTGCAGCGACCAGAAGGGGTTCTGCAATCCGATCTCTGCGGCCCTTCCCGGATCGTCGTGCTGGTTGATCTCGGAGACGAGGCTGTCCTTCACGCCGAACACGACATCCGAGGCGAGATAGGGGTCGTTCTTGTCGAAGAGGTGCGTCACGATCGGCTGGTAGCCCGGCGCGGAGACAATGAAGTGGATGTGGGCTGGCCGGTACGGATGACGGCCGAGATTGCGCAGCAGCGCGCCGACCGGCCCGTCGTGCGGGATGGGATAGAAAAGCGGCTTCGACGAGCGGAACCAGTAGCGGCCGTCGGCGCCCGTCACGAAGCGCCCGCGCAGGTTCATGTCGGGCTGGATGTCCTTCTGCTGGACGTCGTAGAAGCCCTCACTGTTCGCCTGCCAGACGTCGAGCATGGCGCCCTCGATCGCCTTGCCGTTCTCGTCGACGACGGTGCCGGAGACGATCAGCGGCTCGCCCTTGTCCTCGAGATTGATCGTGTCGCCCATCTTCTTGAGCGGCGAGGACGCGACGTGAAACGGCCCGAGCACGGTCGTCTCGGTGGCGCCTGAAGGTTTGCGATTGTTGATCGCGTCGACGAGCATGGAGACGCCGAACGTGTCCGAGAAGAGGATGAATTCCTGGCGCCACTCCGTGCACATGTGGCCCGTCTCGGTGAGGAACTTGATGGCCGTCATCCATTCTTCTTCGGTCGGCTCGACCTCTTTGACCACCGCATGAAGGTGGCGGATGACGCTCTCCATAACCTGGCGCAGGCGCTCGTTCTTGGCGCCGGTCATTGCGGCTACCACAAGATCGGCGGAGCGCGCTTCGTCGAAAGCGAATTGCGTGGTTCCGTCGGCGGTCATTGGGGATCCTCCTGATCTGGCTGTTCCGCCCTTGTTGAGCCCAGAATGAGCCCGCGGACAGGGCTCGTAAAGACCGGATCGCTCGTGTGCCGGTGCGACGGTGTTGCCGGCGGCCTTGGGGTGCACGAATCGCCATAGAGCCGTAGAATTGCCATGGTGAAAGTCACGGGATGCCGGCAGGCCAGGATCGGCGCCCCAGGAGAATGAGACACGCCATGCGCCATCGCGCTGCCATCATGACACTTGCGGTCTTGCCGCCGGTGGTGGCGCTGCTGGTGGCGCTCTGCTCGCCGCCGCTCGCGGCACAAGGGGCCGGCGGTGACGTCCGCCCCTATGACCAGAAGCTCATGCGCCTCGCCGAGATCCTGGGCGCCGTGCACTACCTGCGCGAGCTGTGTGGCGCCAACGAGGGGCAGACGTGGCGCAATCGCATGCAGGAGCTCATCGAGGGCGAGGGCAATGCCTCGCTGCGCCGGGCTCAGCTCACGAGCCGCTTCAACAACGGCTATCGCAGCTACAGCCGCACGTACCAGACGTGCACGCCATCGGCGCAGACCGCGGTTACGCGCTTCCTCGCCGAAGGCGCCGAGATCGCGAACGAGCTCGCAAAAATCCAGCAGTAGATCCTAAACGACCCTGCCGGCGATGAACTTCATCACGACCTCGCCGAGCAGGAGGCCGCCGAAGCCGAGCAGGATGATGCTGGCCAGACGGTTCAATAGCCGCAGCATGTCGACGTCGATGCGATGGCGAAAGCGGCTGATCGTATGGGAGAGCACGACCCACCAAATGACGCTGCCACCCATGACGGCTGCCACCATGGTGAAGGCGTCGATGTAGCTCTCGACCTCCACGAACGAGCTGACGCCGCCGAAGATCGCAAAGAGGCCGAGCACGGCGCCGGGATTCGTAATGGTGAGGAAGAACGTCTGCGGGATGTCCCAGGCGAATGCTGCAAGCGAGGGACGTTGGCCTCCGCCCGCATCCTCGCCGATCAGATGCGGCCGCGTGAAGTAGAGGCGGATGCCGAACAGCACGAGTGCGAGGCCGCCGATCATCTGCACGCTCATGCGGTAGTGTCGGATCACGCCTGTCACAGCACCGACGCCAAGTGCTGCGAAAAGTGCGATGATGCCGTCGCCGATGACGACGCCGAGGCCCGCCGCGACGCCTCCCCAGAAGCCGCGCTCGATCGCGCGCTGGACGCAAAGCAAGTTGACCGGCCCGACGGGCATGGCCACCAGAATGCCGATCATGATGCCGGCAGGAATGATCAGCGGATTGGGTAGGAACGCCATCAAGCGGCCCGTCCAGCCAGTGGACGGGCGCGCGAGCAAATAGTCACTCCTCGCGGCGGACTGTGCACGCCGAGCTCATCTCCATTCGCGTGCTGCCCTGTGCTGCACGCCGTTCGCTGGGGGTATTCCTTAGTGGTGCCTGCCGGCATTGTCCACGGGCGCGGGCAATTCCGCCGCAAACTTGTTGGCGGAACGCTGCCTGTACTGACGATCTCGCCGCGCGGATGAGCGAGCGCGGCGAGGCTCAGGCCTCGCCAGAGCCGCCCGACAGCGTGAGCAGACGCTCGACGCGCCGCTGCTTCTCGGTGCTGCGCCAAACGTTCTCGATGATGAAGGGCTCCGAGCCTGCGGCCGCCGGCTTGAACACGACGTCGCCGGTGCCGAGGCCCAGGAAGCCGAGGCCGAGGAGCTTGTGGCGGAAGAGATCGTCGGGGTTGCGCCGCATGAGCATCCCGCGCGTGTCGTAGACGTTGCCGGGCGCGTTGCCGAGCCGATGGCGCTCGACGACCTGGCCGCCGTGAAAGCGCCAGTACGTGAGCTGGTCGATGCCGAATACGACGACGATCCAGATGAGCAGGAGGCCCGTCGACATCATGATGTAGAACGCGAGGTTCATGTGCACTCTGATCTCGGGCACGAAGCTGAAGACCGAGCCGAGACCCCATCTCCATTCCAGGCCGACGAGGGCCAAGGCGACCACTGCCGCAATAATGAAGGTGTGCAGAACGCGCGCCCTGACGTTCGTGAAGACGATCACGAACAGGATGACGGCGACGTAGGAGATGCCGAGCCACGCCTCGGGAAAGAACTTGATCTGCTTGCCGGCGAAGGGGACCGTGACATTATTGAGGTAGGTCGCGAAGGCACAGACATAGCCGTAGAACCAAACAACCCACCAGTAGAGGATGTTGGAATGCGCGACGAGGCGGACCTCGCGTGGCGGCGCGGCCTTCTGGGCCTGGGCGTGCATTCTCGCAGCTCTGATGGCGGCGGCGTCGCCGCCTACATCCCGTCCTTCGGCCATGTCCGTGACCTTTCCCCTGGAATGATGTGGCGCCCGGCCGCGCCCCGCAATGCCGTGCGCCCGCAGAAGCTACGGCAGAGCAGGCCACGGCGACAAGCACCGCGAAATCGTGTCGCTGCCGACGTGTATCCGGGGAGCACCGCGTGATGTCTCTCCCGCCCGCTGAGATCCGCCTCAGGGAAGCCCGTGCCGATGAGCTTGCAGCGCTCAGCGAGCTCTGCCTGCGCTCGAAGGCCGTATGGGGATATGACGCGACCTTCATGGAAGCCTGCCGTCGCGAGTTGACCCTCACGGGCGAGGAGCTTGGCAGCACCGTAGTGCGCGTCGCCGAACGCGAAGGCCGGCCGATCGGGCTTTGCCAGATCGCGGTCGAGGGGCCGAATGCCGATCTCGCGAAGCTGTTCGTCGAGCCCTCCGAGCTTGGGCGCGGTTGTGGGCGTGTGCTTTTCCTTTGGGCCGTGGCGACGGCACGCGATGCCGGCGCCCGCCGCATGACCATCGATGCCGATCCAGGCGCGGTGCCGTTCTACCTCCGTATGGGCGCGCGATCGGCGGGTGTTGCACCCTCGGGCTCGATCCCGGGGCGGGTGTTGCCGCGGCTCGAGGTTGCGCTCTGCCCTATTTGTGACATATCACACGCAGAGGCGGGGTTCGAAGGGGAGCAGGAAGATGAAGACGTATAGCGGCGTGCGCGGGTTCGACGGACTGGTGGTGCAGGTCGACGGGGCGCCGCTCTCCGAGCGTTACGACATCAAGCAGTTCACGACCTGGGGCTTCGAGTGGACCTATGAGGGCGAGAGCCCGCAGCAGCTCGCCCTCGCGATCCTTTACGATCACCTCCAGGATGGTCCGCGCGCCATCGCGCTCTCGGAGCCGTTCATGCGCGAGGTGATCGCGAACCTCGACAACGACTGGGTGCTGACCAGCGACGAGGTCCAGCGCGCGATCGACGGCATCGAGGCGCGGAGGTAGGACGCTCAGTCCTTCGCAGGCTTCAACGCGTCGACCCAGGTGACGAAGTTCTCGAGCGGCTCGCGTTCGGTCGTGAATGAGTTCACCTTCGCGCTGGTGTCGGGATAGCCGATGCCCATGCCGCAGATGATGATCTCATCGTCCGGCACGCTGAGGCGGGCTCGCAGTACCTCGTGAAAGTTCGCGAGTGCGGCTTGCGGGATCGTCTCGAGGCCGAACTGGCGCGCCGCGATCATGACCGACTGGACGAACATGCCCGTGTCGAGCCATGAGCCCTTTTCGAGCTGGCGATCGATCGAGAAGATGAAGGCCGTGGGCGCGCCGAAGAACTCGTAGTTCTGGCGGCGCTGGGCGTGCATGCCCGCCTTGTCCTCACGGGTGATGCCCATGGTGCTGTAGAGGCCCCAGCCGCAGGTGCGGCGACGCGCCAGATAAGGCTCGTACCACTTGGTGGGATAGTACTCGTATTCGCGCGTGCCTTCGCCGACGGTGTCGTAACGCTGGCAAAGATCGGTGACGATCTCGTCGCGCACCTTGCCGTCGAATACGTAGACCTTCCACGGCTGAATATTGGAGCCGGAGGGTGCGCGTCCCGCAGTTGTAAGAATGCGCGCGATCAGCTCGCGCGGCACCGGCGTCTTCAGGAAGGCGCGCGTCGACTTGCGGCCGCGGATGGCCTCCTCGACGGTGATGGCTCGTTCCCCGGTGCCCTGGCTCGCGTCGTTCATCCTGCTCTCGTCCCTGATCTCGACATCTGTTCGATCCAGGAGATAGCAGGCACGCAGGGCAGGCTCCAGCCACAATGTCCGGACAGATGCCCCTCATGCGCGACCGGCGGGACTCAAATCAACCGCCAAGGCGGGCAATCTCCGTGGCGAGATCGTGCAGTTCATGTGTGGCAGCCGGCGGCGAGGTCGCGAGAGCGGCGACGGCATCGAAGCGGCCGACATCAATGCCGAGAATACCGATCGGTTGCGCTTCGTCGGTTACGAGCTGGCGCGTTCGTTCCGCGACCGCATCGGTGCCGGGGCCCCGAGCGACGATGCCGAGCGTCTCCAGTAGTGCGCCGATGCCCGTGCCGCGCATCTTCCCGATGGCCTCGAGCCGCGTCCAGGCGGTGAGGAAGCGCACCTCGGCATCATCGGCCGGCAGCGACGCCTCAGGGTGCGCGGCGACGCCGGCGATCTCGATCAGGTGTCGGCGCTCGGTACTGAGGCGCACCGGGCGGCGCACCTCGGCATCGATCCCGACGCGGCCTTGATCGCGGACAGCGATGACGGCAAGTCCGGCGCTGTGGCTGAGGCTGAACTCGCCATTCCAGCCTGAGACGCGCGGCTTGCCCGCGCCGGCACCGCCGAAGTGCACGGGGCGCCCGAGATGCTCCATCAGCACCAGGTGAAGAGCGACGTGAGCGGCAATCCAGTCATTGCGATGTGCTTCGCCCGTGATCCGGCTGGCGCGCGCGATCTCGGCTTCAGTGAGCAGATGTCGATCGCGCTCGAGCGCGACAAGGCGCGTGCCTAGAGCACTGAGATCGACAACCCACACGTCGGTGTCGCCGGGCGGCGCTGCTGCGCGGGTGCGCCCGGCCACGGCCTAGCGACGGCCGCTGGCGGCAGAGGCTCCAGCCGGTGCCTTTGCACGCAAGGTCTCTCCGGCGAGAAGCGCCCGGCAGGCGCTGAGCTCCGAAATCGCAGCCACGACGACATCGCGCCCGACAGATGCTTCCTGAGCCGCGGCTTCGCTGCCGGCGCGCGCCTTGCGCGTCCCCGAGGCGCGGCGCGCGTTCGGCGCGGCCGAGATCGCCGCTGCCTCCGCGGCTTGCGGCACGGCTGCAATCAGCGCCGTCGCATCGTCCGATGCGAGCCGCTTGACCATCTCGACGCCCTGCTCCTTGAGAATGCGCTGGACGCCTCTGATCGTGTACGCATCGCGATTGAGCAGCGACTTGATGCCCTTGATCAGCTCGACGTCCTCGGGCCGGTAGAACCGCCGCCCGCCACCCCGCTTCAGCGGCTTGAGCTGCTTGAAGCGCTGTTCCCAAAAGCGCAATACATGTTTCGGCACGTCCAGCTCGGTGGATACCTCGCTGATCGTGCGGAATGCATCCGCCGATTTAGCCATGTTAGTGCCCCGCCGTTTAATGGCCCCGTGCCGTCGCCCAACGGCGCTTGAGCCATTCCTAGATCAAAACATCATAGGATCATTCCGCCGCCTTGCGCCGGTTCAGACGCGTATTGATACGCTCCTTCATGATATTGCTCGGCCGGAAGACCAGAACCCGGCGCGGTGTGATCGGCACTTCCTCGCCAGTCTTGGGGTTGCGGCCCATGCGCTGCGCCTTGGCGCGCACGCCGAACGAACCGAACGAGGAGAGCTTCACGCCTTCGCCTTGCGAAAGCGTCTCGGAAATTTCGCTGAGCACGCGCTCGACGAGCTCCTGGGACTCGTTCCGTGGCAGACCAACTTTCCGCACCAACGCGTCCGCCAGATCCGCACGGGTCAATGTCTTGCTGCCCATTGGTAAACGCCTCCCCGATGCTTGATTGTATAGAAGCTACCGGCAGCGGACATTCGGGTCAATGCCCGAGAAGAACAACCGGCTGAAATCGCAATAAAAATTGTTCAGCAGCAACAAACGATCAATTTCAGTGTGACAGCGCACGCACCGTTGAGCCGAAACTCACCAGCGCGCGAGCACCGCACCCCAGGTAAATCCGCCCCCCATGGCCTCCATCAGGACGAGGTTGCCCTCCTTCAGGCGATGCTCCTCGAAGGCCTGGTTCAGTGCCAGCGGGATCGAGGCGGCGGAGGTATTCCCGTGCTTGGCGAGCGTGCTCATGATCTTGTTCGGGTTGACGCCGAGCCGCTTGGCAATGCCATCGAGAATGCGCTGGTTGGCCTGGTGCGGCACGTAGAGGTCGATTTCCTCGGCCGCATAGCCGGTCTCGACGAGCGTCTCCTCGATCACGCCCGAGATCTTCTGGATGGCGTGGCGGAAGACCTCGCGGCCGTTCATGCGGAGATGGCCGGTGGTCTTGGTCGAGCCCGGGCCACCGTCAACGTACAGCAGATCCTCGTAGCGGCCATCGGAGCGGATGCGCGCAGAGAGGACGCCACGGTCGTCGCGCGTGCCTTTTTGCGGCTGAGCCTCGAGCACCACGGCACCGGCGCCGTCGCCGAAGAGCACGCATGTGCCACGGTCCGACCAGTCGAGGATGCGCGAGAAAGTCTCCGCGCCGACGACGATCGCGCGCTTGAAAAGGCCCGTTTTTAGGAAGTTATCGGCCGTCGTCATCGCATAGACGAAGCCCGAGCACACGGCCTGCACGTCGAAGGCGGCGCCGTTCGTGATGCCGAGGCCCGCCTGAATGCGCACGGCCGTTGCCGGAAATGTCCGGTCGGGCGTCGCCGTCGCGCAGATGATGAGATCGATGTCGCCGGGATCGATGCCGGAGCGCACGAGGGCCTGCTTGGCAGCGGCGATGCCGAGGTCCGACGTCAGCTCGTCCTCGGCCGCGATATGGCGCTGCTTGATGCCCGTGCGCTCGGTGATCCAGGCATCCGTCGTATCGACGATGCGCGAGAAGTCATCATTGGTCATGATGCGCTTGGGAAGATAGGCGCCCACACCACGAATTACCGATCTGATGACGGCCACTTTGCTTTACCTCGCGTGAGTTCTTCCTGTTCCGCCTCAGTTTTCGGGGATCGCCGCAAGCTTGCCGTGGAAGGCGCCGAGATCGGACGCGATCCGCCCCTTGAGGTCGCCAGCGGCCATCTCGTAGCCGACATTGATCGCGCTCGCAAAGCCGAAAGCGTCCGTGCCGCCGTGGCTTTTGACCGCTATGCCGTCGAGGCCGAGGAAAACGCCGCCGTTGACGCGGCGCGGATCCATCTTGTGCTTGAGTGTCCGAAAGCCGGGTTTGGCCAGCAATGCGCCGATCTTGGTTATCAGCGACTGGGTCATGGCCTCGCGCAGATAGACCCCGATCTGGCGGGCGGTCCCCTCGGCCGTCTTGAGCGCGATGTTGCCCGCAAAGCCCTCGACGACCACCACGTCCACGTCGCCCTGGCCGATCTGGTCGCCCTCTACGAAGCCCCGGTAGTTGATCGGGAGGCCCAGCTCGGGGAGTTTCAGCCAGGCATGCGCCTGCTTGACCTCGTCCGCGCCCTTGATCTCCTCGACGCCGACATTCAGCAAGCCGACACTCGGCCGGTCGATCTTGAGATAGGCCCGCGCCATGGCCGCGCCCATGAGGGCATACTCGGCGAGCTGGCGCGCCGAAGCGCCGATATTCGCGCCGACATCGAGGACGATGCAGACGCCCTTCACCGTCGGCCAGAAGGCGGCGATCGCGGGCCGCTCGATGTCGGCCATGGGCCTCAGCACGAGCTTCGACATGGCCATCAGCGCGCCGGTATTGCCGGCGGAGATCGCGGCGTGCGCCGCGCCCTCCCTCACCTGATCGAGGGCGTGCCACATGCTGGTGCCCTTGCCGCGGCGCACGGCCTGGCTCGGCTTGTCCTGCATGGAGATGGCTGTGTCGGTATGCACGATGCGCGACGCCGCTGCGAGGCGCGGAAAGGCCTTCAGCTCCGCTTCGATCACATCGCGATTGCCGCACAGGATGAAGCCGATCGCCGGGTGAGATTCGAGGGCCATGGCCGCTCCCGGTACGACGACCGGGACTCCATGGTCGCCCCCCATCGCATCGATGGCGATTATGCGAGGCTCTGCCATATGGTTCTTACTTGTCCAAGGAGGACGGCCAAGCTTCTACGCGGCGACTGTCCCTGAATTCCCCCAGGCCGCCTTGCCGTCAAAACCGCCCGAACATAGCGCTTTGCCCGGCCCGCACAACTGATTTTACCATCGCGGCATTATCATCAGTAATTGTGCGGACGGAGTTGAGGAACCTCGGGGCGCAGGGCTATCGGCGCTCGCGTTGGCGCGGCAAATCATGATATGAGCCCGAGGAACGAATGTGAAACGACGGGCGCCCAAGCTTGTGCAGAGGCTTGTGCTGTGGCTTGCGCCCAGGCTTCGAACGGGGTGGTTCGATGAGCGACGCCGACCGGCTGGTCTCGAGCGTCAAGAGGGAGGCCGATGCCTTCGAGGCATCGATCCGCCCGCAGTCCCTCGACGAGTTCGTCGGCCAGGAGGCCGCCCGCAGCAACCTCCGCGTCTTCATCCAGGCGGCCAGGGGGCGCGGCGACGCGCTCGATCACGTGCTGTTTGCCGGGCCGCCGGGCCTCGGCAAGACTACGCTCGCCCAGATCATGGCCAAGGAGATGGGCGTCGGCTTCCGTGCGACATCGGGGCCGGTGATCGCCAAGGCAGGGGACCTTGCAGCCCTGCTCACTAACCTCGAGGAGCGGGATGTCCTCTTCATCGACGAGATCCATCGCCTCAGTCCGGCCGTCGAGGAAATCCTCTACCCGGCCATGGAGGACTATCAGCTCGACCTGATCATCGGCGAGGGGCCGGCGGCGCGGTCCGTGAAGATCGATCTCGCCAAGTTCACGCTCGTCGGCGCCACGACGCGCGCGGGCCTGCTGACCAACCCCCTGCGCGACCGTTTCGGCATTCCCGTCCGGCTCAATTTCTACACGATCGACGAGCTGGAGAAGGTTGTGAGCCGTGGCGCGCGCGTGCTCGGCACGCGCATGTCGACCGATGGGGCGCGCGAGATCGCACGCCGCTCGCGGGGGACGCCGCGCATTGCCGGCCGGCTGCTGCGGCGCGTGCGGGACTTCGCGGCCGTCGATGGCGTCGCCATTATCGATGCCACTGCCGCCGACCGCGCACTCAACATGCTGGAGGTCGACAACGAGGGGCTCGACGCCCTCGATCATCGCTATCTGAACTGTATTGCCAGGAACTACGACGGCGGGCCGGTCGGCATCGAGACCATTGCCGCGGCGCTCTCCGAGGCCCGCGATGCCCTGGAGGAGGTGGTCGAGCCGTTCCTCCTTCAGCAGGGGTTCATCGGCCGGACACCGCGTGGCCGCGTTCTCACGCTACGCGCCTACCGTCACCTCGGGCTCACGGGGCCGGCGCGCGCATCCGCCGCTCAGGCCGGCCTCTTTGAAGCCGCAGAGGACGACGACGATGCCGCGGCTTCGGGCCGGGGCTGAAGCCCGCAGCAGGATTGCCGGGGCCTTTGATTGCTTTCACGGGATTGCTCGCTGAATGCTCACGCGTCGCGCATTGCTGAAGGCCGCAGCAGGTTTGGGTCTTACCAGCTTCGGCTTTACCGGCTACGCCCTCGGCGTCGAGCCCTGGGCCCATCACATCACGCGTTACCGCCCGCGCCTGTCCGGGTGGCCGCAGGATCTGCACCTTCGGATCGCGCTCGTCGCCGATGTCCACGCCTGCGAGCCGTGGATGGACCTCGAGCGCGTCGAGCGGATCGTCGCCGACACGAACGCACTGTCGCCCGACCTGATCTTGCTGCTCGGCGACTATATGGCTCACCACCGCTTCGTGCGCCGCACGATCCCGGCGTCGGAATGGGCGCGCGCGTTCGCGGGCTTCAGGGCGCCGCTCGGCGTGCACGCCATTCTCGGAAACCACGACTGGTGGGATGACGTCGAGGCCGTGCGGCGGCGCCATGGGCCGGTCCGCGCCCGCCGCGCGCTCGAAGCCGCCGGCATCCCGGTCTATGAGAACGATGCGAAGCGGCTCGCGAAAGGCGGCCGCGCCTTCTGGCTGGCCGGCCTCGGTGATCAGCTGGCCTTCAGGCGACTGGCCCGCAGCCGCGCCCGAGCGGCCACAGGCGTCGATGATCTGCCGGGGACGATGGCCAAGATCAGTGACAATGCACCCGTGCTGCTCATGGCGCATGAGCCGGATATCTTCCCCAAAGTGTCGCGGCGCGTGGCCGTGACGTTCTCGGGGCACACGCACGGCGGGCAGGTCGCGCTCGCCGGATTTGCACCGATCGTCCCATCCCGATATGGACGGCGCTTCGCCTATGGTCACATTGTCGAGGAAGGGCGCCACCTGATCGTGTCGGGCGGCCTCGGATGCAGCGGGATGCCGCTTCGGTTCGGTGTTCCGCCGGAGATCGTGCTCGTGGAGCTTGGAGGGCGGGATGCCTGATCGGCAGGCATGGCCTGATCTTGCTGGCCGGCTCGTGACGGACGCGGACGGCGCGCGGCATCATCTCCTGCCCGTGCGCGTCTACTTCGAGGACACGGATTTTTCCGGCCTCGTGTATCACGCGAGCTATCTGCGCTGGTGTGAGCGCGGCCGTTCGGACTATCTGCGCCTCGTCGGCAACGAGCATCGCGCGCTCATCGAAGGCGGAGACGGCGCCGAGCCATCGGCGTTCGTCGTGCGCCGGATGCGGCTCGAATACCTGAAGCCGGCGCGGATCGACGAGGTGCTGGAAGTCGAGACGCGCGTTGCCGAGGTAAAGGGTGCGGCGTTGAGCCTCGCGCAGCGCGTGCTGCGGGACGGCGTGGTTCTCTTCGAGGCCGAGGTGCTGGTGGTGCTGGTCTCGGTATCGGGCAAGCCGCAGCGCCTGAGCCAGCGCCTGCGGGCGGGCCTCACAGGCCGCTGAGGGTACCTGTGGAGCAATCGGAGCCCCGCGATTTTCGCTCGTCTCTTTGTCGTTCATGGGACCCGGCGGCACATGGACACATGTGGCCGAATCCGGGCATTTGGACCCTAGTTTAGTCACAATGGAGCGTAAGAAGCGGCGCTGGGGACAGGCAAGTCCGTAGATTCCAGATGAGCCCGACCGGTCGGCAGTGCGCTATCGAGGCGCGGATTGCGGGCCCGAGGGCTAGTGCTGTTTGATCGCTCTCGCCTCGATCCGAACCTCACGCGCCAGCGAGCAAAGTATGAACCCGACGGATATCCTCAAGGACAAGATCGTCACGGTTGGACACGGCAGTGGCACGTCGTTCATCGAGCTGTTCTTGCAGGCGCATGTCGTCGTTCAGATCGTCATGGTCGGCCTGCTGCTGGCCTCCGTCTGGTCCTGGGCGATCATCATCGAGAAGGTCTTCGCCTTCCGCCGCGCGCGCCGCGAGGCAGACCGCTTCGAGCAGCTTTTCTGGTCCGGCCAGAGCCTCGAGGAGCTCTACGCGAACCTCGCCCGCGACCGCACGCAATCCATGGCGGCGCTGTTCGTTGCTGCCATGCGCGAGTGGAAGCGCTCGGTCGAAGGCAACATCCGCGCGCTCGGCGGCATACAACTGCGCGTCGAGAAGGTGATGGACGTCACCATCAGCCGCGAGATGGAGCGCCTCGACCGCCGCTTGCTATTCCTCGCGACGGTCGGCTCGACGGCGCCGTTCATCGGCCTCTTCGGCACGGTCTGGGGCATCATGTCGAGCTTCCAGGCGATCGCGGCGTCCAAGAACACGAGCCTCGCCGTCGTCGCCCCCGGCATTGCCGAAGCCTTGTTTGCGACGGCACTTGGCCTCTTGGCCGCAATTCCGGCGGTCATGGCCTATAACAAGTTCTCGGCCGATTCGGCGCGGCTCGCGCAGCGCTTCGAGGCCTTCGCCGATGAATTCGCGGCGATCGTCTCGCGCCAGATCGATACGCGGACCTGAGGGGGCCGCGAGCGGGGAGAGAGCAGCATGGGCGCGAGCCTCAACACGGGCGGATCAGGCAAAGCTGGTCGGCGCAGCCGGGCCCGTCGCCACGCGCCGATGAGCGAGATCAACGTCACGCCGTTCGTCGACGTCATGCTCGTGCTTCTCATCATCTTCATGGTCGCAGCGCCGCTGCTGACGGTCGGCGTGCCGCTGGAGCTCCCGCAGGCGAAGGGTAAGCAGCTCGAAGCCAACAAGGAGCCGATCGTGGTCTCGGTGAACGCCCGCGGCGAGGTCTATCTCGGCCAGGAAGAGCGCACGGCCATGCGGCTCGACGAGATCGGGGCACGCTTGACGGCCATCGCGGGCAACCGCGGCGGCTTCGAGGAGCCGGTCTTCGTGCGCGGCGACAAGGCCGTGAGCTATGGCGACATCGCCCGCGTCATGGGCCGCATTCGTGACGCTGGATTTCGAAAGATTTCCCTCGTGACGGAAGTGGAGGGCGGAGGCTGAGGCCGTGTATTTCGGGCTTCTCGTCTCGGTTCTGCTGCACGCGACGCTGCTCGGCTGGACGGTCGTGTCCATTCAGTCGGTGCCGGAGCTGAAGACGCCGACGATCGAGCCGATCGCGGTCGACATGATCTCGCCCTCCGAATTGACGCGCATTACGAAGGGCAGCCGCTCCGCCACGCTCAAGGAAGCGATGGCCAAGGACAGCCCGCAGAACGATCCGACGCCCAAAGAGGCCCCGCGTCCCCGCATTCAGTCGGCACCGCCGCCTCCACCGCCTCCCGCTGCCGAGCCGCCTGCACCAACCCCGCCGCCACCTCCCCCACCGCCGAAGGCGGCCGAGGCACCGCCTCCTCCGCCACCCGCGCCGACGCCCCCGGCACCGGTGCCGGATCGCAGTGCGCTCGAGCAGAAACTCGCCGATCTGGCGCTTCAACAGGCCGAGGAAGCCAAGCGCGAGGCCCAGGCGAAGGCAGAAGCCGAAGCAAAGGCCAAAGCGGAGGCAGATGCGAAGGCCAAGGCTGAAGCCGAGGCCAAGGCGCACGCAGAAGCAGAGGCTAGAGCCAAGGCAGAAGCAGAGGCGAAGGCCAGGGCGGAGGCCAAAGCCAAGGCTGAAGCCGAAGCCAAGCGCAAGGCTGAGGAGAAGCGGAAAGCCGACCTCAAGCGCAAGCAGGAAGAAGCGCGCAAGAAGAAGCTCGCCGAGGAGAAGGCCAAGGCGCAGTTCAGTGCCGACCGGCTCTCCGCGCTTCTCGATAAATCACCGGATCCGCGCGCGCCGGCGCCCGCCGCGCCGCATCCGAGCACGGATACGCGCGCCAAGGGACCGGTGCGCGGAGCGCCAGAGGGGCGCGACACGCAGATATCGGCGAGCGAGGCGGCTTTCCTTGCCGGTCTGATGCGACAGGCGGTCAGCCGCTGCTGGAATATCAATGCCGGTCTCGAGGGCATCGAGCGGATGGTCGTCCAGATCGAGGTGCGGCTGCGCCCGGACGGCTCGCTCGCGGATCAGCCGAAAGTGCGCAATTCGAACAACTCGCCGCTCTTCCGCGATGCCGCCGACAGCGCCATGCGCGCGCTCATCGCGTGTGCCCCCTATGCCCTGCCACCTGACAAATACGAGGGCGGCTGGGAGCACATGATTCTCTCGTTCGATCCCAAGGATATGTTCTGAGGCCATCCCCTCTCCCCGCTTGCGGGGAGAGGGTTAGGGTGAGGGGCAGCGGCAGACGCCGACGTCAGCGCAAGCGGCCGCCCCTCACCCCGACCCTCCCCCCATTGAAGACAATGGGGAGAGGGGGAATGACGCGTTTGCCGCTCTCGACGCTTTATGCTCAATGACCTGAAGATCAGGCTGGCGATGACGTGATTCGCGTCACGCCCTGCCGAAGGGCATCCTCGGCTTCAGGCATGGAGGAGAGTGCGATGGTGGCCAATGGCGCGCGCGAAACCTGGTCGGCGGCCGGCGCCGCACCGACCTCTGCGCCTCTGCCGCGCGACGAGATCTCCGAATTCCATCTGCGCGATGAAGCGCGTCTCGTCGGCGGCCTCATCGAGCGCGCCGTCTACACGGCCGACGAGCGCCAGCGCATTGCGACACTCGCCGAGCGCCTCGTCGGCGCCGCGCGCGTTGGGCGCACGAAGCACGGCGGCCTCGATGCCTTCATGCACGAGTACGGCCTGACCTCCGAGGAAGGCGTCACGCTGCTCTGCCTCGCCGAGGCCCTGCTGCGCATTCCCGATGCCGACACCGCGGATGCGCTGATCGACGAGCGCGTCGGCAGCGGCGACTGGGAACGCCACCTCGGCCATTCGGAATCGCTGCTGGTCAATGCCTCGACCTTCGGCCTCATGCTGACGGGCCGCATCGTGCGTCTGGGACGCTCAGCCGGATCGGGTCCTGGCGCGGTCCTCAAGCGCCTCGTTGCGCGCTCGGGCGAGCCGGTCATCCGGCAGGCCATGCGGCAGGCCGTGCGTATTCTCGGCGACCAGTTCGTGCTCGGCCGCAACATCGAGAGCGCGATCTCGAATGCCTGGGAGTACGAGAAGCAGGGCTATGTCATCTCCTACGACATGCTCGGCGAGGCCGCGCGCACGGAGAAAGATGCGGCCCGCTATCACGCGCGCTATGCGACTGCGATCGAAGCCGTGGGCAAGTCGGCTGGCGCGCCGGGCGTCGAGAACATCGAGACGCTCACACGCCGCCCCGGCATCTCGATCAAGCTCTCCGCCCTCCACCCGCGCTTCGAGCCTGGCAAGGAAGCCCGTCTCGAAACGGAGCTCTTGCCTGACCTTCTGGAGCTCGCCCGCCTCGCGCGCGCACGTGGTCTCGCTATCACCATCGATGCCGAGGAGCAGGACCGTCTCGATCCGACGCTCATGATTTTCGAGCGTCTGCTGCACGCGCCGGAGCTTGCGAACTGGCCGGGCATCGGCATCGCCGTGCAGGCCTATGGCAAGCGCGCTGTTCCCGTGTTGCGCTGGCTGAAGCGCCTCGCCGAGACGACGCGGCGAACGATCCCTGTGCGCCTCGTGAAAGGCGCCTACTGGGACAGCGAGATCAAGCTCGCCCAGGAGCGCGGCCTGCCGGGCTATCCGGTCTTCACTGCGAAGACGCATACCGACGTCTCCTACCTTGCCTGCATGCGCTTCCTGCTGGGCGATACGCGCGCCTTCTATCCGCAGCTCGCGACGCATAATGCGCACACGATCGCGGCAGCGCATGTCGCCGGAGGCACGCTTTCCTTCGAGATGCAGCGCCTGCACGGCATGGGCGAGGCGCTCTACGAGGATGTCGTGAGCAAGTCCGGCCTTGGGCGCCGTTGCCGCGTGTATGCGCCCGTCGGCGCACACGAGGATCTGCTCGCTTATCTCGTGCGCCGCCTGCTCGAGAACGGCGCCAACACGTCGTTCGTCAATCGCCTTGCCGATGACGACATGCCGGCCGCCGAGATCGTGCGCGATCCTGTCGAGGTGACGGAGAAGCTCTGGCAGGCGGGCCAGATCGAGCAGAGCCTGCGCATTCCGCTGCCGGCCGCGATCCTCGGACCGGGACGGCGCAACAGTGCCGGCGTGGCGATCACGGAGCCGGCAACGCGGGCGGCTCTGCTCAGCGACATCGATGCCGCCATCGCCGTGGATTTCGCCGCGGGCCCGATCATCGACGGCAAAGCCATCCGCGGCGGCGATGCCGCGCGGCTCGTGCTCTGCCCGCACGACCGCCGCCGACGCATCGGCACCGTGCTCGAAGCGACGCCTGATCAGGTCGAGCGCGCCATCGCGAGCGCGGGCAAGGCCATGCACGCCTGGGACCGCCGCGGCGGGCCGGCGCGTGCGGCTCTGCTCGAGAAGGCTGCTGACCTCATGGAGCGCGATCGCGCGCGGCTCATGGGTGTGGTCGTGCGCGAAGCCGGCAAGACGCTCGACGCCGCGCTCGCCGAGGTGCGCGAAGCCGTCGACTTCCTGCGCTATTACGCGGGCGAAGCGCGGCGCCAGTTTGCGGGGCCGACGGTGCTGCCGGGGCCGACCGGCGAGCGCAATACCATCGAGCTTTGCGGACGTGGCGTGTTCGCGTGCATTTCGCCGTGGAACTTCCCGCTCGCGATCTTCACGGGGCAAGTGGCGGCCGCGCTGGCCGCCGGCAATGCCGTGATCGCGAAGCCCGCCGAGCAGACGCCCGTCACCGCCTTTCTCGCGGTCGAGCTGATGCACGCGGCCGGCATTCCCGGCGAGGTGCTGCAACTCTTGCCGGGCGATGGCTCGGTCGGTGCGGCGCTTTCCAAGGATCCGCGCATTGCCGGCATTGCCTTCACCGGCTCGAACGACACGGCCTGGGCCATCCAGCGGACGCTTACCGATCGTCGGGGCGCGATTCCGCCCTTCATCGCCGAGACCGGCGGCATCAACGCCATGATCGCCGATAGCAGCGCGCTCGCCGAGCAGGTCGTGCGCGATGTCGTGCGCTCGGCGTTCGACTCGGCAGGCCAGCGCTGCTCGGCGGCGCGCGTACTCTTCCTGCAGGAGGAGATTGCCGATCACGTCACGGAGATGCTGACCGGCGCCATTGCGGAGCTCAAAGTCGGCGATCCGCTGGACTATGCGACGGACGTCGGTCCGGTCATCGACGATGACGCGCAGACCATGCTCGAGGCGCACAAGCTCGCCATGCGGCGCAGCGCGCGCGAGCTGATCGATCCGCCGATCCCGGCGGATTGTCGCGCCGGTACGTTCGTCACGCCGGCGGCGTACGCCATCGACCGCATGGAGGTCGTCGAGCGCGAGGTGTTCGGCCCGATCCTGCACGTTGTCCGCTACGAGGGCGGCCATCTCGACCGCGTCATCAAGTCGATCAATGCGACGGGCTACGGCCTCACGCTCGGCCTGCACAGCCGCATCAGCGCGGTCGCGGACTACGTCGCCGAGCACGCGCGCGTCGGCAATCTCTACGTCAATCGCAATCAGATCGGCGCCGTGGTCGGCGTGCAGCCCTTCGGCGGCGAAGGGCTCTCAGGCACAGGGCCGAAGGCTGGCGGGCCGCACTATCTCGCGCGCTTTGCGACCGAGCGCGTGCGCTCGACGGATATCACCGCGACGGGCGGCAACATCGAGCTGCTGGGGCTCGACAAGATCTGAGGCGCTCAGCCGGCGTTCGTGATCTGGACGAGCTTGTCGAGCGCGGCGCGCGCGGCACCGGACTCGATCGAATGTACGGCCAGCGCGACGCCGTCGGTCAGGCTCGTCGCCTTGCCGCCGACGATCAGTGCCGCTGCCGTGTTCAGCAGCACGATATCGCGGAAGGGGCTTTTGACGCCGGCGAGAAGCTCGCGGATCGCCGCGGCATTCGTTGCCGCATCGCCGCCCTTCAGATCGGCGAGCTTCGCAGGCGCCAGGCCGGCATCGGCGGGCGTCACCTCGAAGACGGTGACCTTGCCGTCCTTCAGCTCGGCGACGGTCGTCGCGCCGGTCGTGGTCAGCTCGTCGAGACCATCGTGGCCATGCACGACCCACACGTGCTCGGCGCCGAGGTTCTTCAGCACATGAGCGATCGGCTCGACCCACTCCAGCGAGAACACGCCGAGCACCTGCCGCGTGACGCCGGCCGGATTCGAGATCGGTCCGAGCAGATTGAAGATCGTGCGGATGCCGAGCTCGGCGCGGATCGGCGCCCAGTGCTTCATCGAGGGATGATGCATCGGCGCCCAAAGGAAGCCGACGCCCGCATCTGCGATGGCCTTCGACACCAGTTCCGGGCTCGCGTCGACCTTCACGCCGAGCTCCGTCAGAACGTCCGACGCACCTGAAAGGGAGGACACGCGGCGATTGCCGTGCTTGGCAATCTTGAGGCCCGCGCCCGCCGCCACGATCGACGAGGCCGTCGAAACGTTGAACGTCCCATGGCTGTCGCCGCCCGTGCCGACGATGTCGACGGCGCCCGGAGGGGCCGACACGCGTTTCATCTTGGCCCGCAGCATCTGCGCGGCGCCCGTGATCTCGTCGACCGTTTCGCCGCGCACGCGCAGCGCCATCAGAAACGCACCCATCTGCGCCGGCGAGGCATGACCGTCCGTCATGATCTCGAGCGCGGTGCGGATCTCCTCGGTCGTGAGGACCGCCCCTGTCGAGACCTTCTGGATGAGGCGCGTGAGCTCGGCAGCGGGCATGGCGGTGTTGTTCCGGAAGTTCGGGCAGAGACGAGAAGGTTTATGCGGCGACGCGCGGCGCCTTGGTGTTGCGCGTGCGCGGCGTGAGGCCGGCAAAACGGAGGAAGTTGGCGAGGATTTCGTGGCCGTGCTCGGAGGCGATGCTCTCGGGATGGAACTGCACGCCATGCACGGGATGCGAGCGGTGCTGCACGCCCATGATGATGCCGTCCGCCGTCTCCGCCGTGATCTCGAGATCGGCCGGCAGGCTCGCGCGCTCGATGATCAGCGAATGATAACGGGTGACCTCGAAGCGCTTCGGCACTCCGCCGAAAAGACCCTTGCCCGTGGTCTCGATGGTCGAGAGCTTGCCGTGCATCGCCGACGGCGCCCGGATGACTTTGCCGCCGTACGCCTGCCCGATGGCCTGATGCCCGAGGCAGACGCCAAGGAGGGGGATCTTCGGCCCCGCCTTCTCGATCAGCTCGAGGCAGATGCCCGCCTCGTTGGGCGTGCAGGGGCCGGGGGAGAGCACGATCGCCTGCGGGGCCATCTTGATGGCCTCGGCCGTGGTGATCTTGTCGTTGCGGATGACTTCGCACTCAGCGCCAAGCTCGCCCAGGAAGTGGACGAGATTGTACGTGAAGCTGTCGTAGTTATCGATGAGCAGGAGCATGGATTTTGCTTACGCGGTACGCGCTTAGGCGTCAAGGCGGGGTCTCTTGCCGTCAGGTCCCCAGGAAGACCGTTTTCACGAACTCGCGGTAGAGCAGCATCTGGCGCGAGAGCGCGCGGGGATCCTTCAGCGACTTCGACAGAATGATGCCACCATCGGCTACTGCCGAAAGCATATCGGCGAGGTCGTCGAGATCAACAGGGATGCGCGGCGGATAGCGGGCCGCGATCATGTCGAGGCGCGTGCGGAACCGCTTGCGCCAGAGAATGACGGATGCGGCATTGAGGTCGCGCACCTTCTGATCGAAGAGCCGATCCTGGTAGCAATAGGCTGCAATCAGGCAGCCGGGATGGCCGTTCGGCAGGTCGGCAAACAGCTCGGCCAGCATCTTGAGGCCGACCAGAAAGCCGTGCAGGGGGTCTTCGTTCAGCTCGTCGGCGCGCGCGAACAACTCGTCGAACATCGCGCCCTCCCGCTCGATGTAGCGCTCGAGAAGCACGCGGGCGAGCTCGGTCTTGTCCCGGAAATGATAGAAGAAACCGCTCTTGGTGATGCCAACCGCGGCGATCAGCTCGTCAATTGAGGTTGCGTCGAAGCCCTTCTCGAGCACCGAGACCTCGGCGACATCCAGTATGCGCTCGCGCGCGTCACCTCTGCGCTTGGGTGCCGGGGACGCCATGGCACACTGCACCTTTGGTCAAGTTACCCATGGGACTGCGGCCGCCGCGGCCGCCGTTTATCAATTCAAATGCGCATAACAAGCTGAGTTCTAAGCCAAAATCACATGTGTGCGCAACTGTACCACGCGCTTTCTGGCGGCGCGGGGGGACGACCCGTAGATATCCGGCGGTCGCGATCGGAACGCTCCGCGCGGCCGGATAAACCCAAAAAATCAGAGTTGGAGATGACCATGAGCAAATATCGCAACGCATTGCCGCAGCTCGGTTCAAAGCTGTTCCTCACGGACGGCGGCCTCGAGACGACGCTGATTTTCCATCTCGGTATCGATCTCCCCCATTTCGCCTCCTGCGAGCTGCTGCGCAGCAAGATTGGTCGGAGCGTTCTTGCGGAGTACTTCCTGCCGTACATCGAGACGGCGCGTCGGGAGAAGCTCGGCTTCGTGCTCGAAGCGCCGACGTGGCGCGCCAACCCGGACTGGGGTGCGAAGCTCGGCTACTCGGGCGAGACGCTTGCCGACGTCAATCGCGCAGGGATCGCGCTGATGGAGGAGCTGCGCTTTGCCCACGAGATGCGCGACGTGCCGATGGTGATCAGCGGCAATATCGGCCCGCGCGGCGATGGCTACGTTGCCGGCACCGAGATGACGGTCGAGGCCGCGGCCGAATACCACGACGGGCAGGTCGCCCTATTTGCTGATAGCGCGGCCGATATGGTCTCCGCATTCACGATGACCAACGTCAGCGAGGCGCTCGGGATCGTGGTCGCGGCACAGCGGCACAGGATGCCGGTAGTGATCGCGTTCACGGTCGAGACGGATGGACGCCTGCCGAGCGGGGCCACGTTGCGCGAAGCCATCGAGACGGTCGATGCGGCGACAGGCGAGGGCCCCGCGTACTACATGATCAACTGCGCGCACCCGACGCACTTCGAGACGACGCTTGCGGGCGGCGGAAGATGGATCGAGCGTATTCGTGGCATCCGCGCCAATGCTTCGAAGCGCTGCCATGCGGAGCTGGATTCCGCGCCCGATCTCGATGCCGGCGATCCGGTGGAGCTTGGCGACCAGTACGGTGATCTGCTGCGGGCCTTCCCGCAGATCCGTGTGATCGGCGGCTGCTGCGGCACCGACCATCGTCATGTGGCGCACATGTGCGCAGCGTGCACCGGCGGTACGGGCAGCAAGGCTGCGTGACGAGGCTCAAATGCGCCGTTGTCGTGGATGGCACGGCAGCGGCGTACCTCACTGGCGTCAGGCCGACGCCTGCAGCATCCGGCCCAATGGTGAAGTAGGCGGGATGTTCTCCGTGCCGCGTCGGCGAAGCAGCTCGTTGTAGAGATGAACGCATTCGGTTCGATGCGTCGAAATATCTTCGATGGTCAGTTCGGGATCGAACAGCAGCGAGATGCGTCCATGATCGAGCGGATAGAAGACGTCTTGGGGACATACCTCGTTCTGGAGACCAAGTTTCTTGACGTAGTACGTCAGGGCGTGCGGGCCGAACGTGCCCCACGGCATTGAATGCGCCGAGCGACCCAGGCCGAGAAGATACCCAAGTTTGTGAATGATCCTCTTCTCAGGCTTCAGCCATGGAGGGATAAAGCCAGGGTCCGTCGCGGCGCGACGGAGCTTCGCGAGGAGGAGGCAATCACTGGGCATGGCCAAGACGGCACCATTCATTGCGCCGTCGCGCTCATAGCCCATGACGTACTCTCTGCTTCTGATGGGCCTCACACAGTACACATCGCAGTCGATGTAGATCCCTGCGCCTCGCGCCAGCAGCTCATACCGGTACAGATCGGAGAACAGGGCGAAGCTGCCAGTCCTTTTATGGCGAACGATTTTGCTCCTTTCGATGATCTTCGCCGCATCGACGAGCTCGACGCCGGGAGGAAGGTCCTTTACGCGATCGTAGGCATGGAGGCAGGTTCTGTGCCCCATACGAACGAATGATCGAAGGCAAGCAGCGGCTATCGGTCCCAATTCGTCGCCAACCCACACCGCGTTGACTGTTGGGGGCATATCCTGGCCTGAAATTTCAGTGGGCCTGCCGCGATCGGCGCAATGGCCGAAGCAGATGGCCGATCTTGATCCCGCAATTGACGAGGAAGCATCTGAGCCACCAGAGCGGCCCGAGGACTCTGAGATTGTACAGAAACGCAGCTGGCGTACGTATGGGATTGCTCGTCCAGGTGTAGGCGGTCGGTCGCGGTAATCCGGCACGAAGGCGGGACCGCCCGCTGCCTCTGATGATCGACGAGTTCAAAGTCGTTGTGTTCTGGTGGATCGGTGCCGGGGTGACGCCGTACGTATCCAACTGGAAGACCCAAGGCATCCGCGTATCCCAATCCACGGGCCAGATCCTGCGAATGGCGGGGTTCAGCATCTTCCGGGCCCCGCTGCCGGTGATGAGATAGCCGGCGGTCGTGTTCGGGATTCTCGAGTAGCGAACGAGCCTTCGCCCGCCCTCCAATTCCACCAGCGGCCTTACTGCCCGGTCCTTGCTGCCGCAAAGAAGGACCAGATCCCATCCATGGGGTGCGCGCGCCAGGATGTCGTCGATGAGGGGAACCAAATCCTGCGGCAGGACCGCATCATCCTCGAGCACGAGCGCCGCGCTGAAGTTGCTCGCGACGATCTCGCGCCAGACGCCGAGATGGCTGGCGTAGCAGCCGATCTCTCCGGCCTTCATGAGAGGTGGCCTTCCATCGCCATGTGCGAAATATGGCGCGAGCTCAGGCGGCAGTGCCGTCCCGTCTACCGCGGCATAGCGCGTGGCCTCGATGCCGACTTGACGGAGCTGCGTCTCGATAGCGGCGCGGCGGTCGGCGTCACGATCCAGATTGATGAAATAGGTGGGCAACATGTACGGCACTTCGGCAATGTTCAGACGGCTGACGCCGCAGGCTGATAGCGCAATTCGGAGGTTCCCTGCATCGAGTTCTCGTAAGATCTTGAACCGACGCAGGGAAACCGATGCTTTTGCTCAAAATGTCGATTTTTGTTTGTGCTCGCTCACTCAGCCGCGGCGGCCGAGAGCATCTTCGGTGTCGCAAAGTGAACGAGGCGGCCTTTTCGTGGGCCGATGTCCTTCCAGCTCTTGCTCTCGAAGGTGAGAACGACGACGCCTGCCGTCGGCAGTTTCTGCGAGAGCGCCGTTATCAGCTCGGGGTCGCCTTCGCCGATCAGCTCGATGGCAAAAATCTGCAGCCCGGGATTATGGCCGACGATCATGAGGTGCTTGACCGTTCCCGGTGTCTTGCGCACCCGCTCCAGCATATTGAACGGCTCGGCGAGATAGAGCGCGCCCTCGAACTTCGTGCGTGGCTCGGGGTCCCAGTCGCCGCTGGCGAGCTCCAACGTCTGGCGCGTGCGAACGGATGTGGAGCAGAGCACCAGGTCGGGCTTGAGGCCTTGCTTCTTGAGGAAAGAGCCCATCACTGGTGCCGCTGCCATCCCCCGCGCGTTGAGCGGGCGTTCGCTATCCTCGACGCCGGTGAGTTCCCAGCTCGACTTGGCGTGTCGGAACAGCGTGAGGGTCAGCATCGACGTCCACTTCCTTTCACTCGCGGGCGACCGGACTTCTCGTCACGGCTTCGTCGCGAGATAATCCTTCGTCCAGCGATCATAATCATCGGCACGCGTCACGCGTTTGACGAGGTCGGCCGAGGCAAGGCCTTTGACGTCCTTCGGGGCCGTGCCGTCACGCAGCGCCTTCATAGTATCGTGAATGGCCTGAATCGCAGCTTGGATGGGAAGATGCCCTTGCAGGCAGATCCGAACGCCGCGCGCGGCGAGGTATTCGCGGTCCATGAGCTCGGGGGTGGCAGTCCCCAGAATGAGCGGGATTTTGACGGCAGGCGCGATGGCGTCGAGCTCTGCCCGCGTCTTGACGCCGACGAGGAAGATCGCGTCGACGCCGACTTTCTCGTAGGCCTGGGCGCGTTTGATCGTGTCCTCGATGCCGGTGATGATCGGTGCGCTGGTGCGCCCGGCAATGCAGAGATCGGGATCGCGGCGCGCCGCGAGGGCGGCCTTCATCTTGCCGATGCCTTCCTCGATGCTGAGGATCTGCGGCTTCTCCGTGGTGCCGAACGGCTGGGGCAGCGCCGTGTCCTCGATCGACATGCCGCTGACGCCGGCAATCTCCAGCTCCTCGACGGTGCGCATGACCGAGAGCGCATTGCCATAGCCGTGATCGGCATCGACCATCAGCGGCAGCTCCATGGCGCGGTTGATGCGCAGGGCCTGATCGGCGAACTCGGTAAGCGTGAGAATGATGAGGTCCGGTGCCGAGAGCACGCCGAGCGATCCGGTCGAGCCGGCGAACATGCCGATCTCGAAGCCGATCTCCGAGGCAATGCGGGCCGAGATGGGATCGTGCACGGAGCCCGGGTGATAGCAGCGGTTCCCGGCAAGGTAGCTGCGGAATTTCTTGCGGCGTTCAGTCCAGCGCGAAGGCATGGTGAAAGTGATCTCCTGAGAATGGTGAGCGCAGCGCGCAGGTTTCAGATGTGGGCGACGGCTTCGGGACTCGGCGCGATCTCGCCGCGTTCGATGCGCCGGACCGTCTCGACAATGCCGCTGTTGGCCGGCGTCGCGATCTTCAGCTCCGCACCTTTCGCGGCGACGAGGCCGTTGATGAAGTCGATCTCCGTCCGCCGGCCCTTCATGATGTCCTGACCCATGGAGGGGCGCTGCTCGTCATTGCGGTGCTTGACCTGCTCGAGCAGGATGCCCTCGCATTCCTCGCGCGCGGCTTTGTCGCCCTCGCCGGCGGCGAGCAGCTTCTCCGGGGGAATATGATAGACCGACTCGAGGGCGTAGCCGTGCGCGAGACCGACCTTCACGGCTTCGGCTGCGAGACGAATTGCGAGCCAGCGCGTCATGGGATCCCGGTCATTGCCGTTGCCGCCGCGGCCGGTGGCGGCCGACACCGGATTGCGCATGGCATTCACGATCAGCTTCGACCAGCGCTCGCCCCAGAGGTTGGTGGTTGCCTTCGAGCTGTCGGCGACGCTCACCATCTCCGCGATTTCCTTGGCGCGCGGCGTGACACGCCCATGCGGCTCGCCGATGCGGAACACGGTGTGACGCGATCCGCCGAGTGCAACATTGCGCTGGACCTTGGCGGGACCAACAAGTTCCACGGAAATTGCCGAGGCAATGCAGCCGACGGTCTTGCCCCAGCCGACGACCGAGGCAATGCGCTCCTCGTTGATCGAGTTCTGCAGGGAGACGACGTAGCCGTCCGCGGCGAGGTATTGGGCAATCATCTGTGTCGCCCACACCGTGTCGTAGGACTTGACCGCGACGAACGCGATGTCGAACGGGCGGCTGCCGGCCTTCTGCAGATCGGTGATGTGGATGGCGTTGACGGGCACCGTGAAGTTCTCCGGCCCGGTCTGGCCGCGGAGCGTAAGGCCGTCGCGCCGCATGGCCTCGACGTGCTCAGGCCACGCGTCGATAAGCGTGACGTCCTGCCCGGCCTTGGCCAGATAGCCACCCACATGGCCGCCGAGGGCGCCTGCGCCCACAATCGCAATTCTGCGTTTCATCCCCGTGCTCCTCAGTCTCCCCGCCGCCTCTATTATTCTTTGGCGGGGTTGCTGGCCGCAGGATGGTGGTCCGGTTCCCCGAGGTCAAGCCTGTCCGGACTTAGGGGCTTCAATGGGGCAGGTCGCACACGAGCTGGAGTAAGGGCAAGGCTTGGATCCCCTCGGATTTCGTTCGGGCAAAGAGTATGACGCCGCCCAATGGGCGGCGTCATGAGATCTCACATCCAGGGGAGCGGCTCCAGGGTGAGCGCTACTGCTGCCCCTTGGTTTCCGGCAAGGCCCTCACCTCCGACTCCGACATGAAGATCTTGAGGCCGGGCGCCCTGTCCAGCTTGTCGGCCGTGATGGTGACCAGCTTCGTGCCGATCCCCAGTGCCCGGCCGACATCGACCTGGATGGATTGAATCTTGCCGTCAGGGTCTCGGTTGACCTCGACGACCTGTCCAAGATTCTTGTTGTCGGAGCTGATGACCGGCAGGCCCCTCAGAGCGATCAACCGGGGCATCCTTTGGGCCAGGCTCCCGACAATGGTCTGGCACGAGCTCGAGAGCGCGCCTCTCTTCTGCTGCAGGCATTGGCCGACCTTGCCCGCGTCTCCGCAGAGCGTCCTGATCTCGTTCAGGCACCCTTCGGCGACACGATCGACATTGCGCCTGAGCTCGCGCGTCACGCGGATCAGCGCCGACCGACATCCTCGGCTCAACTGGTCTTCGTTGGCCATCATGCACAATGCGAGGCGGCCTCGTCCTGAGGACGCGCCTTCGCAAAATTCCGCTATATCGTCGTCACAGGCGTCCATGACCGTGTCGACCGCCCGAGCCACGCTGTCCCGCAACGGGGATTGGGACTGCTCGCCCGCTGGATTGCTCGGGGCGGCACTTCTACCGGGGACGGAAGCTCCAGGATCTTTCGGGGCTGCCTCTTGGCTCGACACAGTCAGTGGGACGAGCACAAGCGCCGCCGCAATGAGAACGGCCTTGTTCATCGCATATCTCCGTTTCCAACCCTATGGGGGAACCAATTTCACGTGCGCCGGGACGGCCGCGCGGGAGAGCTAGTCATTTTCCCCGAGGCGATCGCGGATACGGCTGAGGACTGGGCTATCGCCGTCGGAGTTCTGAAGCCGGTCGAGGATGAGCTCGCGCAGATCACCGCGCCGATCGCGCATGTCGTCACGGCTCGATCCGCGGTCCATGAGGAGGTCGCGGAGATCACCACGCGATTGCCCGCGGTCGCGCAGAAGGTCGAGCAAGTCATCGCGGCTCGCCGCGCGATCCCTGATGAGGTCTCGCAAGTCGCCGCGCCTGTCCATGCGATCTCTCAGGAGATCGCGAAGATCCTCGCGTGTTGCCAATCGGTCGCGGAGGAGGTCCCGCAGATCATCGCGTCTGTCCATGCGGTCGCGCAGAAGATCGCGGAGGTCGCCACGTCCGGCAAGGCGGTCGCGCACATCGTCACGCCTGTCCATGCGGTCGCGTAGCAGATCGCGGAGATCGCCGCGGCCGGCCACGCGATCGCGGAGGAGGTCGCGCAGATCATCGCGCCTGTCCATGCGGTCTCTCAGCAAATCGCGCAAATCCTCGCGTGCCGCCAATCGATCGAGGATCAGGTCGCGCAAGTCTCTCCGCGACTGGACGCGATCTCTCAGAAGATCGCGCAGATCCTCGCGGCCCGATGCGCGGTCCTGAAGCAGGTCCCGCAAGTCGCCTCGTCTCTCTGCTCTGTCGCCGAGAATGTCCCGCAATCCTTGAGCCGATGCGGGAGCCGCCATTGTGAACAGGGAAGCGGAGGCGGCAAGGATGAATGCAGCTTTTGCAATCGCGGTACGGTGTTGCATTGAGACGAACTCCTCGATGATTTCAAGGACGCCGGCGAGGCCAGCGTTTCTCTGTCAGCATTGGGTGTGCTTGTCCCCTACGGGGTCGACGCTCGATGCTTCAGATGCAGCAAGCCATGAGCGTGTGAGCGCCGCACCCTGCGCCAGCCTCGGTATTCGAGGCTGCGCCGCTTGTAGGCGCGCGGGCCCGGAAAACATGACCACTTCCCGCCAGGAGGGCACTCGGGGAGAATCCCGAAAGAGCGACGGACGAGGGTTTAAGCGAGAAAGGAATAGGATCTTTCGCGCGCGGAGAATGCCGAGCAGCTCGACTTCACGCCCATGGCTCGGCGAGGTGCAGCAGTATGGGCCAATCGTGGATCAGCTCTCGCGCGCCGCCTTGAATGTATTGCTTTCCCCTACTGCAAATTCTGCCGCCGGAGTATTTTGAGGCCGCGAGCCTAAGGGGTTGCTTTGGAGGTCAACGATGACCGAGCAGGTAATTCGATTTGATGATGGGGCTGCCTATGAGCAGATGATGGGAGTTTGGAGCCGCTTGGCCGGCGAGGTTTTCCTCGATTGGCTGGCACCGCCTCCTGGTTTGCGATGGATCGATATCGGCTGCGGCAACGGTGCGTTCACCGAGCTATTGGCCGAGCGATGCGCTCCGACTGAAATTCAAGGAGTTGATCCGTCAGAAGGGCAGCTCGCGTTTGCGCGCACGCGACCTGCATTGCGTCTGGCAAGCTTCCAGCAGGGAGATGCGCAAGCACTCCCGTTCGCAGACAATCGCTTCGATGCGGCGGTCATGGCATTGGTGCTTGTCTTCGTGCCCGATCCTGCGGCGGCCATCCGGGAAATGGCACGGGTGACAAGCCCGGGCGGCGTGGTCGCGTCATACATATGGGATATGCTGGGTGGCGGTTTCCCGCTCGATCCGATCCTCGTCGAGATGAGGGAGATGGGTTTCGCGCCGCCGCGTCCGCCGCGCTTGGACGCCTCCCGCATCGAGGCGATGCGGGATTTGTGGACCGGTGCCGGACTCAAGTCCGTCGAGACGCGCGAGATTACCGTGCGCCGAACCTTCGCCGACTTCGAAGAGTTCTGGGCGATCAAAATGACGGCTCCGTCGCTTGGCCCGACCATCGCTCAGATGCCAGGCGAGCGCGTCGAAGCGCTCAAGGATAGGGTTCGCGCTGGCCTGCCTGCCGATGCGGAAGGCCGTATCACATACGAAGCACGTGCTCATGCCATCAAGGGGCGCGTGCCGAGCTGATGCGGCGCTCGCCGAATTCTGCGCAACCGTGATATTCAGCTCACGAGCCGTGCGATGACGTCGGGTGTGCGTTGCGAGACTGTGGCGCGGCAAAACGGCTCGTCCTAAGTGACAGCGCGTGCGGCGAGGACTAAATTTCCCTGCACTGAAGTTCGATGGCGTTGGTTACCCCGAGTCTCCAAGAGAGCGATGCTGCAAATGGAACATGAGCAGCGAGAGCGGAGTGGATGGAGCTGGTGGTACTTGCTCTTTGTGATCCAGTTCGTCGCCGTCCTCTGGACACCGCTCTACAATTCGGCTGAGCCCTCACTGATGGGCCTCCCATTCTTCTACTGGTACCAGCTGCTGTGGGTGATCCTCGGCGCAATCCTCACCGCTATCGTCTACTTCGCGACGAGCGACTGACTCTCTCTGTCTCTCTCTGGCGCCCGCCTTCGTGGATCGGATGAAGCGGGCGAGCGTGAAGTGCCATGCAGGATGTGAACTGGGTCGCGCTGAGCGTCTTCGTATTTTTGTTCGCCTTCATCACGTGGCTCGGGTTCGCAGCCGCCAATTGGCGGCCGGGAGATCTCGACCAACTGCATGAATGGGGTCTCGGCGGACGACGATTTGGGACGATCATCACGTGGTTTCTGGTCGGCGGTGACCTCTACACCGCCTACACGTTCATCGCCGTGCCCGCGCTCGCGTTCGGCGCCGGCGCCATCGCCTTTTTCGCCGTACCCTACACGATCATCGTCTACCCGATCCTGTTCCTGGTTTTCCCGCGCCTCTGGAATGTCTGTCACAAGCACGGATACATCACCGCGGGCGATTTCGTGCGCGGCCGCTTCGGCAATCGCTGGCTCGCGCTCGCAATAACCATAACCGGCCTTGTCGCGACTATGCCGTACATCGCCCTGCAACTCGTCGGCATCCAGGTCGTGGTCGGCGCGCTCGGCATTTCAGGCACAGGCCTGATGGCGGACCTGCCGCTCGTCATCGCGTTCGTAGTGCTGGCCGCTTTCACGTACTCGAGCGGCCTCAGGGCTCCGGCGTCGATTGCGATCGTCAAGGACATTCTGATCTATGTGACGGCCTTCACTGCCATCATCGTCATTCCGATCCAGCTCGGCGGCTTCGCCAAGATCTTCTCAGCCGTGCCCGAGCAAAAGCTGCTGCTTGCCGAGCCCGGTGCAGGTTCGACCGGCGCCTATAGCGCCTACGCGACACTCGCCTTGGGCTCGGCGCTGGCGCTCTTTCTGTATCCCCACTCGATGACGGCCATTCTGAGCGCAAGCAGCAGCCGTGCCATCCGGCGCAATGCGGCGATGCTGCCGGGCTATTCCTTCATGCTCGGACTGCTCGCTCTTTTCGGCTTCTTCGCCATTGCCGCGGGCGTCGGCAGCCTTCCTGAATACGCCGACGGCTTCAAGCAGTTCGGCAACAACTTCGCGGTCCCCGCGCTGTTCCTGCACTCGTTTCCGTCCTGGTTCGTCGGTATAGCCTTTGCCGCGATCGGCATTGGTGCGCTGGTGCCGGCGGCCATCATGTCGATCGCGGCGGCGAACCTCTACACCCGCAATATCCATCGCGAGTTCATCAACAGCAATCCAAGCGACAGGCAGGAGGCGCAGCTCGCGAAGTGGGCGTCACTGGTCGTGAAGTTCGGCGCCCTCGTCTTCATCCTCTTCGTGCCCACGCAATATGCTATCCAGCTCCAGCTCCTCGGCGGCATCTGGATCATTCAGACGCTGCCCGCCGTGCTGCTCGGTGCCTATACGCGTTGGTTCAATTCCTGGGCGCTGCTTCTCGGCTGGGCTGCGGGAATAGTTGCCGGCACGGCAATGACGATCGCGGTGAACCTGACGCCGACGTATCCGCTCATGATCGGCGGGCATACCTTCCCAGGCTACGCGGCGCTCTACACCGTCATCCTCAACTTGGTCGTGGCCGTCGTCCTGACGCCGGTGCTGAATGCTCTGGCTCCGCTCCGCGCGCCGATCGACGAAACAGCTCCATCGGATTACTACGCGTGAAGCCTCAAAGACAGGCGCTGACGGTCAGCTTCACCCTGGGGCGGCATTGGGTCTCGCACTGGAGTTTTTCCTCGAGGCAGATGTCGCTCGGCGAACAGCTTGGATAGCGGTTCTCGAACGCCTTGCAGGCCACCTCCTCCTCGTCGCACTTGGCAAGGCACCATGACGAGATTGAAGGCCGATCAGCCTTCGGCTGATGGCTTTGAGGGCCTGTTGGACTGGCCGCATCTACCGGGCCATGCCAGCCCGCGAAGGCCAGCAGAAGAAAAAGCCTAGCTCCTGTTCCACAGGCTTTCATGGCCTACACCTTGGCGGGCTGTTGGTGCTGATGCCGTTGTGGTTTTCCTGCTTGATCGTTGGTTTCAAAGTGTGGGGACGGCCGGTCATGTGCCTCAAGGCGGGGCTTCGGCTTTCTGCTCCGGCACGGCTTCAAACGCGAGCTGCAGGCCGCGGCCGAACCGGTTGGGCAGCGGCAGTTTGTCCGGTCCCGGATTCAGGTGCCACAGGCGCCACGCGTCGGACCGGCCCGGCATGCGCGCCCGCAAGTCGATGACGTGACGGCGCACTGCTTCCCAATGACCGTTGAGAGCGTGGAAGGCCGCGATGCCTGCGATGAAGTAGGGATTCTGCGGCTGTGCTTCTACCGCATACAGGAAGGCCTCTCCCGCCTTTTGCTCCTGGCCGAGCTCCAGCAGGGCGATCGCCCGCCAGAGAGCCCAGCCGGCGGCCAGCTTTCCATCGGTGAGGCGATACGCGTAGCTGACACTTTCCAGGGCCTCTGCGTATCGGCTCATCTTGATGAGAACGCGCCCTTTGTGCGCGTGACCGGGACCGAAGCTCGGATTGAGCGCCACGGTACGCTCGAAGTGCTCGAGCGCAGTCGGGAGGTCGTTCCTGAGATTGTACAGAATGCCCAGGTAGTAGTGCACCGTGAAGCTTTCGGCCCCTCCGTGCATGGCATTCCGCAGCAGAGCCTCCGCGTCGCGCGTTTGAGACTGCCAATCGCCGAGCATGTTGGCGGTGGCAGTGAGCTTGTATCCCGCGAGGCCGATCATTGCGTTGGTCGACGAGGCATCGCGATTCAATGCCTCGCTGAAATAGGTGCCGGCCTCGGCGAACTCCTGAGTGTTGGCCGCTGCGAGCAAGCCTCTCCAGCCGCGTGCCAGAAGCTCGGGCACGGTTGGATGTTCGGCATCGGCGTAGGGCCTGGCGCCTTCGCGGCGAACGGTTTCGAAGTTGGCGGCAATCGCAATCTTGCGCAGCACGAACTCCCGCTGCTCCGGCCATTCGGCAATCGGATGCTCGAACTGTTTCGACCAGACCTGTAGCTGCCTGGACAGATCGACCATATGCACGCTGAGGCGGAGGTTACCCTGGTCAACCCAGATGCTGCCGCCGATGGCATAGCGGATCCCCGCCTTCGATCCCTCGAAGAGCAGCTTGTCCGACTTCAAAGCCTCCCGCATCATCTGAGGCGAGGGCACCTGAAGCATGGGGAATTGCGAGAGATAGTTCGCTATCTCCTCTTCCATATGCGCGGCATAGGACGCGGCGGCCGGGATGCCCGGCGTGAGCGGGCGAATTGGCAGGACGGCAATCGGAACTTTGTGCTGATTGGGGCCGCTCGTCAGCCCGGGCGCCCAATTCGGCGTCAGCTCGTTGGACCACGGCCTCACTGTCGTGAGGCCCGCGGCTGCAAGCAGCATACAAGCACCAATGAGGAGGCCCGGTCGGGCGAAGGACCGGCGCTGAAGGCGGACCGCCGGCAATTCTGCGGCGAGCGAATGCACTCCCACGTCTGTGCGCGTGGGCTGGTCGATTGCGGCCGCGGCAGTCTGCGCCGTTGAGCCACTGTCGTGCGCTGGAGCTGGAACGTTCTGCGGAGGAGCCTGAAGCGTGGGAGCCTGCCGCTTCCCGGCGCGCAGCTCCGCAACAAGCGCGAACGTCGCTGCATCCGGCGCCACGCCGAGCTCGCTCCACAGCGTGCGTTCGAGCTGACCATAGTGCGACAGGGCTTCTGCGCTGCGGCCCGCAGCCACCAGCGCCTGCAGGACCAAGCGGTGCGCATCCTCGCGCAGCGGATTGATCGCGAGAGCTCTTCCAGCGGTCTCGATTGCCGTCTCGGCGTTGTGCGTTTCGAGCTCCGCAGCGGCAACATCGATCATTGCCTTGAGAGCCTGCTGCTCCAGTCTTTGCCTTTCTGTCGTCAGCCACTCTTCCCAAGCGGGCTCGGTGATCGCGATGTCGGCCAGGAGTGGACCGCTGTAGAGGGCAATAGCTCTTCGCCGCGCATCCAGATCGCCGGCTTCGAGAAGCCCCTCGAACTCGACGACGTCGCAAGCAAGAGAGGCTGGTTCGAGCGAGATCTGCTCACCGTTGCTCAGGATCGCGGACTTGCCCAGAAAGGACCTGAGGCGATGCAGGGCCTGGCGGAGGTTCTGGCGTGCCTGGGCTTCGCCGTGCGACCCCCACAGGAGGGTCATAAGGCGCTCGCGCGTATGGCCACGCGGTCCGCTGCACGCCAGATAGGCGAGCAAGCCGCACAGCTTGCGGCTGTTGAGATCAATGATGCCCTGTGGCCCCTCGAGGCGCGCCTGGCCAAATAAAGTAAGCTGAAATGGAGGAGGCATTCCGACCCTCCCGTCACAATCACTATCTCACATCGGAATTCCAGGAACGTGTATCGGCAATAAAATGAACGACGAACAATGAGCTCACGAGGCAGCGCGGTTCGGCATCCTTCACTATTCACGTCAGAATGACGCGCGGCTAACGCAAGTGCGACGGCCTTCAGCTTCAATCCTCATGCGGCCGATCAAAGAGGAGCGCCCCGCTTCCGCCGCTTGAGGACATCGGCATGGACTATCCACGCTTCGAGCGGATCGACGGGCACGCTGATCGTTTGCATGAACGCTATCACGGCGGGCGTCTGGTGACACTAGTGTTCGCGATCGCGGACAGATGGCGGCAGGCCGGCGGCCACGGCGGACGGCTCCGTCAGGCCCGTTCAGCGCTGCTCGTGATCGTTATGCCGGGCATGGTCCGGCGGCTGCTCGCCATGCCGCTGCCAACGCGGCTGAACCTTGAGCAGGTGCCATGGACCAGTCGCTGACAATGGCGCTCAGAGACGCGGGATTGCGTTGGCCGGACACGCGTCGCGGCGGCCCGTCTCTCGACGATCTGCTCCAGGCCATACCGAGGACGGCCAGGGGCTTTCTGCTTCGCTGCAAGGGCGCGAACGCCTGGAATGCGCGCTGGTGGTATGACATCTGCCTGGAGGCCGACGGCGCAACGCCGCTGGAGGCCACCGCCCGCCTCTGGCTCGCCCTCCATCATCGAGGCTATGCGGACTGAAGCCGGGAGCACCTGGCAGGCGCTCAATCGGCAGGTGTAGCGGGCGCTTGCGGGCGCCCCACGATCGCGATGGCGAGATCAGCTACGGAGGCACAGTTCCCAGGGCGCGATAGAGATCATCGACATAGCGGGATTTGCCGGAATGCAAGATCACCAGCATGTCCTCCGCCCGTGTGGTCGCGACATAGAGCAGGCCGCGATCGATGTCACTATCACCACTTTTGAAAGGCGAGGGTAGCAAGGCGACCCACAGCAGCAGCACGATCCGGAACTGCAAACCGCGTGCGCTATGCATCGGCAGGATCTTCACTGCCTGGTCGTGCAGCGTGCCCGTGGCGTTTTCGCCAGCCAGCAGCACTGCCCGCGTGAAGCCGTTCAAACGGTCACGGAGCGTCATCACGGTCGCATCGGGGTGCCGGCTAGGATGACGCCATCTGGGATAGAGAACTGCGATGTCGCTAGGCCGGATGCGTTGACGGCGCCCTCCAATCTCGATCCCGCCACGCAGCCAAGTTTCGATCAGCGCTGCGGCGTAGTGCACCTCACTCGCTGGATCGTCGAGCTGGATCAACCAGGGTTCCGACCCGGAGCGGATGGCCGTCTCTGGCTCGACTGGCAGGGCAAGCACGCCCTGCGCCTCTTGGTCGGGTGGCATTGCAAACGCGCGCGCGGCGCGAAGAATTTCAGCCGTGTTGCGGTAGTTGCGCTCGAGATCGAACCTCCGGTTGATCGCACGGCCTCTGGCGTGAATGCCGGCGTCCGCCCAGGTGAAGTTCCGCTTGTGATATAGTGATTGGCTGCCATCGCCAACGATCAACAGATCGCCCGTATCAGGCTCCTTTAGAGCGAGCTTGGCGCATTGAAACCACGAGCACGGCCAGTCCTGCGCCTCATCGATCATCACGGCATCGAATTGTCCGCGCAGATGTTCATTGCTCTGCAAGCGGGTAAGCAGGCGTATGCCGAAGGCGCCGTCATCCTCGTTCTTGCGAAAATCGACGCCGGAGCGAACTCCCCAGCGATGGAACGTGATGGCAGTTACGCCGCGATGGCCAGACAGCGACGATGCCAGATGCTTAGCGAGCAGCCGATTGTAGCACAAGACCAGGATGCGCTTTCCCGCATCTTCAGCCAGTAGCTTCGCCCGCGCAATCAGCAGCACGGTCTTCCCCGATCCGGCCACCCCATAGACGATACGATGGCCATTCCCTATGGCCCGCGCATTGCGCTCCTGGCGCAGGTCGAGCACCACAAGATCGGTCTCGTTGGCGCGAATGACGATTTCGGGGTGGATGACGCTGCGCAAGATATCGACTTGTGCTGGCGTCATCTTTGGGAAAGGCCACCAGGGATTGAAGCAGGCTTTCAGTCTCGCCAGCAAGGCTTGAGGTTCGAGCACATCCCAGGCTGCGAGTTCGTCGCGGGTGATCGTCACGTCCGGTGGGAACAGACGCATCAGATCCGGAGCCTCGCGCTCGATCTGGCTGCGGTTAATGTTGCTCAGCACGGCGATGTGGCAGAACGGGAAAGCATATCCACCGGAGTAGCGGCCCTCCTTCTGCATCAGCGCACTCGCCTGTGGATGCTTGCGGCACTCATCCCTCAGGCGGTGCATGTAACCGCGCGCCTGCTGAAGCGGATGCGGAACAACGGCCGTGCTTCCGCCACGGGTCATCGTCAGGGTGTCTGATGTGACGCTGCTCAGCTCAGCTAGCCGCCAGTCCTTCACCTCGATCACAAGCACGCCGACTTCGGGCAGGATCGCGATAAAATCGGGATGGCGCCGTCGGACCACTGGCTCATAGTAGACGAGGCAATCCTCCGGGAGCCGCTCCAGGGCGGCAAAAACGCGCTTCTCGCCAGCCGTACTTGAGATTGGCAACGTCTCGGGGATCATTTCTGCCATGGTGCTTCGAAGTGCCAATTACTAGGGACAATGTGGAAAAGAGGGACCAGCTTAGACGCCAAGATCGGGTCAAACCAGAAACTCCGTCCCAGTCCTTCTCCCCACCCCTCTTGCCACACCCCGCATCCCCCGCGAGACAGCCTCGGCGCGGGCGGCTATAAGGCCCGGAAAGGCCCACCCAAACCGGACCTGCCATGAGCCGCACCGACGCCACGTCCTACCCCAAGATCACGCCCGAGGTGATCGCCTCCCACGGCTTCAAGGGCGACGAGTACGACCGCCTGCTCGGCATTCTCGGCCGCGAGCCGACCTTTCTCGAGCTCGGCATCTTCTCGGTTATGTGGTCCGAGCACTGCTCGTACAAATCGAGCCGCTACTGGCTGCGCCAGCTCCCGACCTCCGGGCCGAAGGTCATCCAGGGGCCGGGCGAGAACGCCGGTGTCGTCGATCTCGGCGATGGCGACTGCGCCGTGTTCAAAATGGAGAGCCACAACCACCCGAGCTTCATCGAGCCCTATCAGGGCGCGGCGACGGGCGTCGGCGGCATCATGCGCGACGTGTTCACCATGGGCGCGCGGCCGATCGCGAACCTGAACGCGCTGCGCTTCGGCGATCCGGCGCATCCCAAGACGCGCCACCTCGTGTCGGGCGTCGTCGCGGGCATCGGCGGCTACGGCAACTGCGTCGGTGTGCCGACGGTCGGCGGCGAGACGAACTTCGATCCCGGCTACAACGGCAACATCCTCGTCAACGCGATGTGCGTCGGCCTCGCGCGCTCGGACAAGATTTTCTATTCGGCCGCGAAGGGCGTCGGTCTCTCGGTCGTCTACGTCGGCTCGAAGACGGGGCGCGACGGTATCCACGGCGCGACCATGGCTTCCGCCGAATTCGACGACAAGAGCGCGGAAAAGCGCCCGACCGTGCAGGTCGGCGATCCCTTCACCGAGAAGCTGCTGATCGAGGCGTGCCTCGAGCTGATGGCGTCGGACGCGATCATCGCCATCCAGGATATGGGCGCGGCGGGGCTCACGTCATCGACCTCGGAGATGGCGGACAAGGGCGGCGTCGGCATCGAGCTCGATCTCGATCATGTGCCGCAGCGCGAGCTTGGCATGACGGCCTACGA
>NZ_FPEI01000006.1:2585000-2724464 GCF_900117415.1 Hyphomicrobium sp. CS1BSMeth3 | reverse complement strand
CGAGGTCGGCGCAGCAGTTACCACCGAGGTCGGCGGCAGACGCGGGGCCCATACCCACGATCAGCGCGGCGACGGCGGCCATCGAAATGCGACTGAGTGTCGTCATCGATCCCCCATTCATAGTTCAGTGCTCCATTTCCAATGCTTCCAGCGCGGAAGCAGAGTGCGCAGCCCGGCGGTTTGTCTTTTCGTGTTCCCTCGGGGCCGCACGCACGCGCCTCAAGCGCACGCCGTCACGGGGGAACGCGGTTGGAAACAGACGCGGAACTCGATCACGTACGCGGTCCGCGGCAGGACCAGGTGAGCACCGGGCTTGCTTCCTGCGCTCGCGATCGGCCCGACGCGGTTTGGAAGCGCGTCAGAACTGGTCGCGTTTGAGACCTCGACTGGAGGACTCAGCGTCGCCGCAACTTGCAGTTGTGTGGTAGAGGAATTGCACGCCTCGCGCAAACGCATTGCGTGCGTCTTGCGGCTTAATGCAACTACAGGTGGATTTTATGCAACACCCGCGGGTGGCGCATTTGAATCACACGCATTGAGGGTGAGGCGGGCGCTGGCCTTTGCGAGCCCAGCGCGGCAGGCTCTTCCGGCGGAAGGGGTGCGGCGACCAGCGCCGCGTCGGGGAACGGCCGGACGAAGACGAACACGAGTAGGCGCCGCGCCGCCCTTCAGCGGGCGGCACGTGGAAGTTGAGGCGAGCTGCGGTGCGATCGGCCCCGCTTATGCGGGCATGGCAGTCTCGACGAGGCGTGCCCAGTAAGAGACGCCGACGGGAATGGCATCATCGTTGAAGTCATACGCCGGGTGGTGCACGCCGGCCGTATCGCCATTGCCGAGGAAGATGAACGCGCCGGGCCGGGCCTCGAGCATGTAGGCGAAATCCTCGCCGCCAAGCACGGGCGGGGC
The DNA here is from genome assembly GCF_900117415.1 of Hyphomicrobium sp. CS1BSMeth3. Lineage (GTDB taxonomy): Bacteria > Pseudomonadota > Alphaproteobacteria > Rhizobiales > Hyphomicrobiaceae. The sequence continues at coordinate 2,723,558 of NZ_FPEI01000006.1, read as the reverse complement.
GTTGTCGTTGACGGCCTTTTCCCCCGAGACCTCGCGGGCAACATTGGCGGCGAAATGCGTCTGCGCCTCATGATTGACGGTCACGGGATAGCCGTCGGAGTACGTGAGCGTGATCTTCGCGCCATGCGCCTTGGCGATGCCGTCGCAAATCTCGGCCATGCGCTTCTTGACCAGCGTGCGGATCTCTTCCTTGAGCGTGCGCACGGTGCCCTGGAGGCGCGCCGTCTGGGGAATGACGTTCATCGCGTCGCCGGCATGGAACATGGTCACCGACACCACCGCGGAGTGAACCGGATCCACATTGCGCGCGACGATCGTCTGCAACGCGGCGTGAAGCTGGCAGCCGATGGCAACGGGATCGATGCCCAGATGCGGCTTGGCCGCGTGCGTGCCGACGCCCTCGATGGCGATGTCGATGCGGTCCGAGGCGGCCAGCAGCGGGCCGGGGCGCGTCGCAAAGGCGCCGACCGGAAGACCGGGCGCCGTGTGCATCCCGTACACTTCCTGAACGCCGAAGCGGTCCATCATGCCGTCGTCGACCATGGCCTTGCCGCCCGCGCCGCCTTCCTCCGCGGGCTGGAAGATCACGACCGCGGTGCCGTCGAAATTGCGGGTCTCGGCAAGATACTTGGCCGCGCCGAGCAGCATGGCGGTGTGCCCATCGTGGCCGCAGGCGTGCATGGCGCCCGGGATCTTCGAGGCATAGGGCAGCCCCGTCAGCTCCTGCATGGGGAGCGCGTCCATGTCGGCGCGCATGCCGATCACGCGGCCCGATTTGTTCGTCTTGCCACGGATGACGCCGACGACACCGGTCCGGCCAATCCCCGGTACTACCTCGTCACAGCCGAACTCGATGAGCTTGTCCTTCACGAGGGCCGCGGTGCGATGGACCTCGTAGAGGATCTCCGGATGCGCATGGATGTCCCGGCGCCACTCGGTGATCTCTTCCTTCAGTGCCGAGACGCGATTGATGACGGGCATGGAGTTCCTCGAGAGCGTGGTTGGGGAAGCATGATGATCGGCTGAGCGGCGCCATGAAACGCCTTCGCCTCGCGGCGGTCAACCGGACCGGAGCGGGAACGAGTTGCGGCTGATGCAACACGGTACCGCGCTCGGCTTCATGCGGGAGCGCGTTCCGCGACCTCGTGGAAAGCGGCCCTCAGCTTCAGAGCGAGCAGCCCCGGCGCGCCGTTGCCGACCTGCTTGCCGTCGATCGTGACCACCGGCATGACGAGGCTCGTCGCCGAGGTGATGAACGCCTCGCGTGCGCCCTGCGCCTCCTCGATCGTGAACGGGCGCTCGACGACGGCGATCCCCTCGCGCTTGAGCACGTCGAGCAGCGTCGCGCGGGTGACGCCCGGCAGAATGGCATTGTCGAGAGCCCGCGTTACGAGCTTGCCGTCGCGGTCGAGGATCCACGCATTCGCGGAGGCGCCCTCCGTCACATAGCCCTTCTCATCGACGAACCAGGCGTCATTGGCGCCGCTTTCCCTCGCTCGCTGCTTGGCCATGGTGGCGGGGAGCAGCATCACGGTCTTGATGTCGCAACGTCCCCAGCGAACGTCCGGCGTGCTCTGAATGGCAATGCCCTTTGCTGCTTGCGATTCAGCCTTGGTGGAGGAGAGGCGGCGCGCGAGGCAGATGACGGTCGGAAGCGTATCAGGGGCCGGGAAAAAGAAATCACGCCGGGCGACGCCGCGCGAAACCTGGAGATAGACGAGGCCGTTGCGCACGCGATTGCGCCGGATGGTCTCGCGCAGCACGCGGCCCCATGCGGCGCGGCTCATGGGCTCGGGTATGCCGAGCTCGCCGAGCGAGCGCTCGAGGCGCGCAAGGTGGCGCGTCTCGTCGGTCAGGCGGCCCTCCCGTACCTCGCAGACCTCGTAGACCGCATCGCCGAACTGGTTGCCGCGATCTTCAGGATGGATCGCCGCCTCGGCATAGGGCAGGTAGCGGCCATTCACGTAGACGATGCGGGTCATCTGACCTCCGGTTGTTGGATTGGTGCGCCAACGCGCTCAGAAGAACTCGATGGAAACGCGGAAGAGCTGCTCGACGTCGCGCACGTTGTCCGTCCGCGCGAACAGGATGACGCGATCCTTGACCTGAATTTGGGTGTCGCCGTCGGGAACGATGACCTTGCCGCCGCGGACGATGGCGCCGACGCGCACGCCCTTGAGCTGTGGCAGGTCCTTGAGCGCCTTGCCGACGATCGGCGCCGTCTCCAGCGCTTCGGCCTCCATGATCTCGCCCGCGCCGCTGCCGATGCTGTGCACGGCGATGATGCGGCCCCGGCGCACGTGCTGGAGGACGCGGCTCACAGTGATAAAGCGCGGATTGATCTCGGAGTCGATGTCGAAGGAGCGGATCACGCTCGCATAGCCCGAGCTGTTGACGAGACAGAGGCTGCGCGCCGCTCCGAGCTGCTTGGCGAGGGCGCAAGCGAGGATGTTGACCTGGTCGTCGTTGGTCAGCGCCACGATCGTATCGGCGCTCGCGATCTCGGCCTCACGCAGCAGCTCCTCGGAAAGCGCGCTGCCGTGCAGGACCACAGTGCGTTCGAGGTGATCGGCGATCTCCTCGGCGCGGCCACGGCTCGCCTCGATGATCTTTACGCGCACGCCCGTGTGGCGGCGCTCGAGTTCGCGCGCGACGTAGAGGCCGATATTGCCGCCGCCTGCGATCACGACCCGACGCGTCGGGGCCTCGGCCTGTCCGAAGATGCTGAGCGTGCGCGCGACCTGCCCGGCAGGCGTGACGACATACACGTCGTCGCCCTCGGCGATGTGATCGTCACTGTGCGGGACGATGATCTCGCCTCTGCGCTGCACGGCGACGACGACCGCAGGAAGATCGGGGAAGAGCTCGGAGAGCTGGCGCAGCGGCGTGTCGATCACTGGGCAGTCGCTGTCGCAGGTGAGGCCGATCGAGGCGACGGCTCCCTCTGCGAAGCTCACGTTGTCGAAGGCGCCAGGCAGCGACAGGCGGCGGAGCACCATCTCGCCGACCTCGCGCTCGGGTGAGATGATGACGTCGATGCCCATGCCGCCGCGGCTGAAGAGCTTCGCCCATTCCTTGTTGAGGTAGGTCTGCGAGCGCACGCGCGCGATCTTGGTTGGCACGTCGAAGAGCGTGCCTGCGACCTGCGCGGCCATCATGTTGACCTCGTCGTGCAGCGTCACGGCGATGATCATGTCGCATTCCCGCGCGCCGGCCCGTTCCAGCACATCGGGGTGGGCGCCGTTGCCCACGTAGGCACGGGCTTCGAGCGTGTCGTTGACCTTCTGAACGAGGTCGGGGCGCACGTCGATCAGTGTGACGTCGTTGCCCTCGGCAGAGAGCTGCTCGGCAATGCCGTAGCCGACTTGCCCGGCACCGCAGACGAGTACCTTCATGATGGAGCGCCTCCAGGCGCGCGCTTTTGGCTCCCGTCTACAGCCTGGGCCGCGACGCGACAACGCCGTGCGCGTGAGATGGTTGGGAATTTCGCTGGAATTGGGACGTTAGGCGGCCTTCAGGCGATCTTCGCAGCCCCCATGCAACTCTAAACGGGCGCGCCGGACTTCTGCGCCTTGACGGCGGCATAGTAGGCCCAGAGGAGCCGGGCCGCCACGCCGCGCCAGGGCCGCCAGGTCTCGGCCAGCTCCTCGAGCTCTCCGAGCGACAGGCGATCACCCCGTTTGGCGGCGATGGCGGCCGCGATCTGCAGGGCGAGATCGCCGGGGGCGAAGGCGTCGGCGCGGCCGAGGCAGAACATGAGATAGATATCGGCCGTCCAGGGGCCGATCCCGCTGACCTGCCGGAGTGACTCGTGCACCATGAGCTCCGGTGCGGTCTCGAGTGCATCGAGATCGAGCTGGCCCGAGTTCACGGCGGTCGATATGGCCCTGAGCGTCTTGATCTTGCCGCCCGAGAGACCGGCGGCCCGCAGCAGCTCATCTGGTGCCGCCAGCACCTTGGCTGCATTCAAGGGGCGGAGCGCTTCCTCGAAGCGCCCCCAGATGGCGGCGGCACTGGCGATCGATAGCTGCTGGCCGACGATAATGCGCGCAAGCCCCTCGAAGCCCGGCTCGCGGCGGCGCAGCGGCGGGTCTCCCGCGATGTCGTGGGCATGGCGCAGGATCGCGCATTTGCGACGGAGCGCGCGCACGCCGGTGCGCACGTCATCGTCGTTCTGGATGATGATTGATGGGCGTTTCTTGGCGCGAGGCATCGTCCGACAACTTGGGGCTCGGGTGAACAGGCCCGGCATACCGGGCGGCGGGAGCCTGCCAGAGCGCGCGCGCCGAGGGAACCTGGATTCGACGCCCCTAGCGAACACTCCTGACATCGCCGCCATGGCTCCGCCGCCAGCCCTGGCTCGCCCGCTCGACCAGCATGAACTCGGCGAGGTTCTCGAGCGTGATGATGCCGACCACGCGCTCGCCGTCATCGACGACGCCGACGAGGGGTTTGCCGCTGGAGTGGAGCAGCTCGGCCGCCTGTGAGAGCGGTGCCCGGTAGCCGATCGTCGGAATTTCGCGCTCCATGACGTCGAGCACAGGTGTATCGGGCCCGCTGCTCGCGAGCGCCTGGATCATGCCATCGCGGGTGAGCACGCCGCGCAGCCGCCCGGCGCCGTCGGTTACTGGGAACTCCCGCTGCGGCGTGCCGAGCAGGGCTTTGACCGCATCGCCGACGCTGGACGTGGTGTCGAGGTGGCTGAAGGAGGTGATCGTGGCGTCGCGCATGTTCGCCTTCTGCGTCGCTTCGCCGAGTTCCACCGCATAGGTCTCGTGGCTGGCGGCGAGGAAGACGAAGAGAGCGATGAAGATCAGCAGCGGATTGCCGAAGAGCCCGAGGAAGCCAAGCCCGAACGCGGCCGCCTGCCCGATGCGGGCCGCGATCCGCGTCGCCGTGACCTTGTCGAGCTTGTAGGAGAGCAGCGCCTTGAGCGCGCGCCCGCCGTCCATGGGAAAGGCAGGCAGCAGGTTGAACACGACCAGCACGATGTTGATCAGCGCGAGTCGCGAGACGAAGTCGATGTTCTGGAGCGCGGCCGGATCCGAATTGCCCGGATGAATGTTGGCCCCGAAGAACAGGATGAGGATCAGTGCAATGACGACGTTGACCGCGGGCCCTGCGAGCGCGATCAGCAGCTCCTGGGTGGGGTTGTCGGGCATCCGCTCGATGCTCGCGACGCCGCCGATCGGCAGCAGGATGATGTCGCGGGTCCCGATGCCGAACCGCCGCGCCATCAGGACGTGGCCGTACTCGTGCGCCAGCACGCAGGCGAAGATGGCCAGGATGAAGGCGATGGCAGAGGCGGCCGCACCACCGCCGCCCTGAGCCCCCGCCACGAGGCCGAACCAGGCCAGCAGGAGGAAGAAGGTCAGGTGTATGCGGACTTCGGTTCCGGCGATCCGTCCGAGCGATATCGACCAACCCATCATGTGAGGCGCGATCCTTCTCAGTTCGTCCCGTCAGAGTTGAACTTAGCAGATACGCGCCGTTGCCGCGACCGGCGGGCGTATGATGCAGATCGGGCAAGCAATCCCGTTATATGCGGCGCACAAATAATCTGTGCCCATTACAGCAGTGAGTCGTGTTGTTTTGCTCAGATCGGCACTTAATGCCGGCCAAAAAGCAATTCTAGTTCGGGCAGTTAGCGTGTCATGCCCGCGCCGGCCGCAGATGCGGGGCGGGGCGCTTATCCACAGAACGTGACAGTGTCAAGAAGGTACGTGCATAAATTGGGATGATGCTGTATATATCTTAGGCAGCAGAGCATCTTGTCGGGGCAGGGCGAGACGCGATGTGTGCGGTAAGTCGGCACCGTGCGGGGTGCCGTGTGCGGGGTGAGTCATGTTAGTCAAGCCCATGATCATGGTGATCGTCTCGGCGCTGCTCGGCCCCGCAATGGGTGTCGGGCTGTTTCTTTTAATGCAGGTCAATTGACGTCGGGCCGCGGTCGCCTTTAGCCGCATTCCATCCAGTTGCGGGATGGAGCGAGCGCATTTTCCGTCGGCACGCTCAACCATTTCCGGTTGAGATCCTTCAAAGATTTCAGATGAGAGATGCGCTCTCAGGCGAGCGCGTCGCATCGTTCGTGTCGATCGCCTCGCGGATCGTCTGTGCAAGCTTGGCCTGGCGATAGGGCTTCATCAGAACCTTGATGCGTAGCGCGTTGATGTCGCCCGCATCGATCAGGCCTCCGGCATAGCCTGTGGTCAGCAGCACCGCGATCTCGGGATGCTGGGCGCGAAGGCGCTGGGCAAGCTCCAGACCGGAAATGCCCCCCGGCATCATGTAGTCCGTGAACACGACAGCCGGCCGCAGGCCATTGTCGATGGCGCGCAGCGCTGCATTCGCATCGCCGACCGCCTCCACCTCATAACCGAGCGCCGTCAGCCGCTGAATGGTCAGCCGCCGCACATTGGCATCGTCCTCGACCGCAAGAACCAGCTCGCCGTTCCCGAGCGGCAGCGGCTCTTCCCGGCGTCCCTTCGGGCCCACGCTGTCATCCGCATCCACACGCGGGAGATAGATGCGCACCGTGGTCCCTTTGCCGACCTCGCTGTAGAGCGTCGCCTGACCGCCGGATTGGCGCGCGAAGCCGTAGACCGACGCAAGGCCGAGCCCACTCCCTTTTCCCGGGCCCTTGGTCGTGAAGAACGGCTCGAAGGCGCGCTCGGCGACCTCGGGTGGCATGCCGTTTCCGTTGTCCGTGACCGAGAGGACCACGTATTGGCCGACCTGGAGGCCGGGGATCAGCTCGGCGCCTGAGGCGTCCAGGATCGCATTGCGTGTCTCCACGACGATGCGGCCACCGACCGGCATGGCGTCGCGCGCATTGAGGACCAGGTTGACGATCGCGGTCTCGATGAGCCCCGGATCGGCCCGCGTCATCCAGAGATTGGACGACGGCACCACGTCGAGGACGATGTTGGCGCCGATCGTGCGGCGCAACAGATCGGCAACGGTCGTCACCATGGTGTTGAGCGAGATCTTCTGGCTTTCGAGCCTCTGGCGCCGGGCGAATGTGAGCAGATGGTCGGTGAGCTGGGCCCCTTTTTCCGCAGCCTCCTTGACCTCGCGCAGCAGATCGAGCTGGGCGTCATCTGAGAGGCGCGGCTCGAGCAGCTCCAGGTTGCCGACGATGACCGTCAGCAGATTGTTGAAGTCATGGGCGATGCCGCCGGTGAGCTGGCCGATCGCTTCGAGGCGCTGGGCCGTACGCGTCGCCGTCTCGCGCTTGAGCTCACGTGTCACATCGCGGACGAGAGCGACATAACCGACGCCGACATTGGCGCCGTCGCGCACCTCCGACCACACGGCCTCGCCGGGAAAGCGCTCGCCATTGCGGCGACGGAAATTCGCGATGATGGGGGCTTGCGGCTGCTGCTGCTGCTGGCGTTCCAGGGACGGCGCCGACGACATGTGCAGCGCGGCCTCCTCGGGCTCGTCGAACAGTGCGGTGATCGGCCGGCCGACGATCTCTCCCGGCTCAAAGCCGAAGATGCGCCCGAAGGCCGGATTCGCGACCTGGATGTTGCGGTCCGTGTCGGTCACGACGAAGGCATCGGGAACGCTGTCGAAGATCGACTGGAAGAGCGCCTCCTCGCGCGCGAGCTGACGCTCGGTCAGGCGCTGGCGCCTCAGGTCGACCATGATGCCGGTGAAGTATTGGACGCCGCCGTCCTCGAACTCGCCGACCGAAAGGTGGAGCGGTACGCTCGATCCGTCTTTATGCTGGCCCGTAACTTCGCGGCCGATGCCGATGATGCGGGGATCGCCGGTTGCCAGGTAGCGCGCGATGAAACCGTCATGCGCGCGCGCCAGATCGTCCGGCATGAGCATGGAGACGTTGCGGCCGATCAGCTCTGCCTCGGCATAGCCGAACATACGCTCGACGGCGGGATTGGCGCCATGAACGATGCCGCGCGCATCGATCGTGACGATGGCAGTCACCGCCGAGTCGAGAATGGCTCTGAGGCGCGCGGCGTCATTGATTGCGGCGTTCATGTCGCGTCCTTTGCGAGGCCCGCCTCGGGCGCCGCTTCAATTGAGACTCGGGCATGGCCCATTCATACTGGCTCCAAAGAACTACAATCATACGATCCCGACTGTCACGCCGGGGGCGTCTGCAGACTTGGTTTCCCGTACAAGAAAGATAAAAATCAACGCGACGCTCGCGTGCGTGCCATATCAGGTCTCGCGCGGCGGATAGCCGGCCCATGGCCTCACCGTGCGAATGGCGAGGTGGCTTTGGAGGCGCGCGACGTGTGGAAGACGCGCCAGTCGCTCCCGATGAATACGCTCGAAATCAGCGGCGTCCACCGCGACAACGCGCAGCAGATAATCCGTATCGCCCGCCATGAGGTGACATTCGAGGATCTCAGGCGTGGCTTCGACGGCCCTCTCGAAGGCCTCGAGCGCCTTGTCGCTTTGCGAGCGCAGCGCCACCTCGACAAAGAACTCCATGGCATAGCCGAGCGCGCGACGGTCGAGGCGTGCGGTGTAGCCGGCGATGACGCCGGCCTGCTCGAGGCTTCTGATCCGCCGGTGGCAGGCGGAGGGCGAGAGCCCGGCGACCGCGCCGATTTCGGCTACAGTCTGGCGGCTGTCCGTCTGCAGGGCGCGGAGAATGCGCCGGTCGATCGGATCGACTGTCATTCGAAGGATGTCCCTGAACTTGAGGGATTATCAGTAAATTATTGCATGAAACGCGCTTTCGGCACTGCAGTTTCGTGCCGTTTTGCTCGTCTTACAGCCTAAATTTTGATCGTGGTGAGCGGCAGCGGGAGGCGATTATGCGGATTGGCGTTCCAAAGGAGATCAAGGTCCACGAGTATCGCGTCGGCATGACGCCGGTCTCGGTGCGCGAGGCGGTTGCGCGCGGTCTCGAGGTCATGGTCGAGACCAACGCGGCGCTGCGCCAGGGGATCTCCGACGACGACTATCGCAAGGCCGGTGCGGTCATCCTGCCCACCGCGGCGGAGGTCTTCGCCAAGGCGGACATGATCGTGAAGGTCAAGGAGCCGCAGCCTGCCGAGTGCAAGATGCTGCGCGAAGGTCAGACGCTCTTCACGTATCTGCACCTCGCGCCCGATCCCGAGCAGGCCAAGGCGCTGATGGCGTCCGGTGCGACAGCCATTGCCTACGAGACGGTGACCAACGCGCGCGGCGGTCTTCCGCTGCTGGCGCCCATGAGCGAGGTTGCGGGGCGCATGGCCATCCAGGCAGGCGCGCACTGCCTCGAGATGGAGCAGGGCGGCCGCGGTATGCTGCTCGGTGGTACGGCGGGCGTGCCGCCGGCCAAGGTCGTGGTGCTCGGCGGCGGTGTGTCCGGTGCTAATGCGGCGCGCATGGCCATGGGCCTCGAAGCGCACGTCACCATCCTCGATATCAACCTCGATCGTCTCGCCGAGCTGAAGGCGCAGATGGGCGCCGGGCTGACGACGGTCTTCTCCACCCGGCAGGCCGTCGAGGACTATGTGCTCGAAGCCGATCTCGTGATCGGCGCCGTGCTCGTGCCGGGGGCCGAGGCGCCGAAGCTCATCACGCGCGATATGGTCAAGGCCATGAAGCGCGGCTCGGTCATCGTCGATATCTCGATCGACCAGGGCGGATGCGCCGAGACCTCGCGCCCGACCACGCACGCCGCGCCGACCTTCATCGTTGATGATGTCGTGCACTATTGCGTGGCGAACATGCCGGGGGCCGTGGCGCGTACGTCCACATTCGCCCTCAATAACGCGACGCTCCCGTTCATCCTGGCGCTGGCTGGCAAGGGGCCAAAGCGGGCCATGGCCGAGGATCCGCACCTGCTGGCGGGCCTCAATGTCTATGCCGGGCGCATCACCTACCCCGCCGTTGCCGAGGCCCTGGGAGTCGAGGCGGTCCCCGCCCGGGCGGCGATTGGGTGAGAAGAGATGCCCTCTCCCCGCCCTCGCGGGGAGGGGGTTAGGGTGAGGGGCGGCCACATATGCTGACGTTGCGTCTGCCGCCGCCCCTCATCCCGACCTTCTCCCCATTAAGGACGGGGAGAAGGAGAAGTGAGCCTCTGCAACCCATTCCTCCGCCCGGTTCGACTTCCGCCGCGGGGTGCAAACGGATATAAGGCGGCCAAACTGCTGCCATCCGTGAGGCACCACCGCGCGTCGCCATGCAAAAACTGAAGAAAGATCAGCGCCCTGAGGCGCGCCTGCCCAAGGGCTTCCAGGACACGGGCCCGGCCGACGCGCGCGCGCTCGCCCGCATGCTGACGACGATCCGCGAGGTTTACGAGTCCTACGGCTTCGAGCCCCTCGAAACGAGCGCCATCGAGTATACGGACGCGCTCGGCAAGTTCCTGCCCGACCTGGACCGGCCCAATGCCGGCGTTTTCTCCTTCCAGGACGAGGACGAACAGTGGCTCTCGCTGCGCTATGACCTGACGGCGCCGCTCGCCCGCTACGTCGCCGAGAACTACGACCGCCTGCCGAAGCCCTATCGCCGCTACGCCACGGGCCCCGTCTGGCGCAACGAGAAGCCCGGTCCCGGCCGCTTCCGCCAGTTCACCCAGTTCGATGCCGATACCGTCGGCTCCGAGAGCGTCGCGGCCGACGCCGAGATCTGCATGCTCGCGGCCGACACCATGGAGCGCCTCGGCATCAAGCGCGGCGACTATGTGCTCAAGGTCAACAACCGCAAGGTGCTCGACGGCGTTATGGAGGCCATCGGCCTTGCGGGCGAGGAACATGCCGCCAGCCGCCTCACCGTGCTCCGCGCCATCGACAAGCTCGACCGTCTCGGCGTCGAGGGCGTTCGGGCGCTGCTCGGCAAGGGCCGCAAGGACGAGAGCGGGGATTTCACCAAGGGTGCTGGCCTGGACGAGGCGCAGATCGCCAAGGTGATCGGCTATGTGTCGGTAGAGGCAGCAGCGAGCTGGCGAGAGACCGTCGCGCGCCTCCGCGCTGTCCTCGATGACACCGCCGTCGGCCGCGAAGGCCTCGACGAGCTCGATGAGATCGCGGCGCTTGCCGAAGGCTCGGGCTATGGTGCGGACCGCATCCGCATCGATCCCTCGGTCGTGCGCGGCCTCGAATATTACACTGGCCCCGTCTTCGAGGCCGAGCTGACCTTCAAGGTTACCGGCGACGACGGCCAACCCGTACGTTTCGGCTCGGTCGGTGGCGGCGGACGCTATGACGACCTCGTCGCCCGCTTCACGGGCCAGCGCGTACCCGCGACCGGCTTTTCCATTGGCGTGTCGCGCCTTCTGTCCGCTCTCCAATATTTGAAGAAGGGGGAGAGCAACGCTGGCCACGGCCCGGTTGTTGTGCTCGTCATGGATCGCAAGGATCTGCCGCGCTACCAGCGCCTCGCTCAGCGCCTGCGCCAGGCGGGCATTTCCGCCGAGATGTACCTCGGCACGTCGGGCATGAAGGCGCAGATGAAGTACGCGGACCGGCGCGGCGCGCCTTGCGTCGTCATCCAGGGCGGTGACGAGATTGCGAAGGGTGAGGTTCAGATCAAGGATTTGATCGAGGGCGCCAAGGCTTCCGAGACGATCAAGGATGCCAAGGAGTGGCGCGAAGGGCGCCCGGCCCAGTTCTCAGTTTCCGAAGACCAATTGGTTTCTGCTGTGAAGGGCGTGCTCGAGCGGCATTCCGGTGACTGACATGAAACCTCGGCGAAAATCTTCCGCCGGCCGTGCAGAACGGTCGGGCGGCACGGCCTCTTTCCAGCAGCCGGCGGACTGAAAAGATGGCAGTTGAAACATCCGACAGCTTCGAGGCACTCGAGGCGCAGGCCGCGGTCATCATGGCGGTCTTCAACGAGGCCGCGTACGAGCGCGTCGCGCCGTCGATCATCCAGCCGGCGGACATCTTCCTCGACGTCGTCGGCGAGCGCCTGCGTGCACGCACGTACGTCTTCACGGACCAGGACGGCGAGATGCTGTGCCTGCGCCCCGACCTCACCGTGCCGACGGCGCGCATCTATCTCCAGCGCCATCCCGATGCCGATGTCGCCGCGCGCTACTGCTACAACGGCTCGGTCTTCCGCTATCAGCCGGGCGGCGGTTCGCCCGCGCACCCGCGCGAGTTCCGCCAAGCCGGCATCGAGCTCTATGCGCAGATCGACGAAGCCAAGGCCGATGCCGAGGTGCTCTTGCGCACGCTCGAGGCCGTGAAGGCGGCCGGTCTCAAGGCACCGAAATTGCGGATCGGCGATCTCGGCCTCTTCGATGCGCTGCTCGATGCCGTCGACATTCCCGAGCGCTGGCGGCATCGCCTCATCGCGCAGTTCTGGCGTCCCGAGGCTTTCCGCGCCGAGTTGAAGCGCTTGAGCACCGTGCCCGGATCGGCCATCGAGGGCCTGCCTGCTGATCTCATCGCCAAGCTCGATCCCGCGGCGCCCGCGAAGGCCGAGGCGCTCGTGCAGGACTATCTCGATAGCAACGCGATCGAGGCCATCGGCACGCGTGCCGTGTCCGAGATAGCCGGCCGCCTGCTCTCCATTGCCGAGGACGCGCACTCGGCGCCGCTCCCGAAATCCATTGCCGATCTGATCGAGAACTACCTCTCGATCTCGGCGCCGGTCCGCGCGGCGGGCGCGCGCATCAAGGACCTCTTCCAGCGCAATGATATCGACATTGGCGAGGCACTCGATGCCTTCGAGCGGCGCCTGTCGCTGCTGACCAAGGGCGGGGCCAACATCGCGCAGGCCACCTTCGACGCCGAGTTCGGCCGCCAGTTCGAGTACTACACGGGCTTCGTCTTCGAGATCTGCTCCGAGGAGCTCGGGCCCGCGAGCCCCATTGCCGGCGGCGGGCGCTACGACGAGCTGCTGCGCGTGATCGGCGCTCCCGAGGCCATTCCCGCGGTCGGCGCCGCGATCTACACGGACCGGCTGCTGCTGGCGGCCGGAGGGGGCACCCCATGAGCGACCCGCTGATCCTGGCCGTACCCTCCAAGGGCCGTCTCATGGAGCAGACGGCGGAAGTCTTCGCGCGTGCCGGCCTCGTCCTGAAGAAGGTCGGCTCGGAGCGCGGCTATCGCGGCATCGTGGAGGGGATCGAAGGCATCGAGGTGATCTTCGTCTCGGCCTCCGAAATCGTCGAGCAGCTCAAGGCGGGTCGCGCGCATCTCGGTGTCACGGGTGAAGACCTCGCGCGCGAGCAGGTCTCCGACATGGAGAAGCGCTTCCAGATCATGCGCAAGCTCGGCTTCGGCAATGCCGATGTCGTGGTTGCGGTGCCGGCGGGCTGGATCGACGTGCGCGTCATGAGCGATCTCGAGGCCGTCGGACGCGACTTCCGCCGTGTGCACGATCGCCACATGCGCGTCGCGACGAAGTACATGAACATCACGCGCCGCCACTTCCAGGCGAACGGCATCACGAGCTACCGCATTGTCGAGAGCCTCGGCGCGACCGAGGGCACGCCGGCGGCCGGCACGGCCGAGCTGATCGTCGACATCACGACGACCGGCACGACGCTCAAGGCGAATGGTCTCAAGGTGCTCGGCGACGGCGTGCTGCTGCGCTCGGAAGCGACGCTCTTTTCCTCCCGCGCCGCCGAGTGGACGCCCAGCACGCGCGCGACGCTTGCCGAGGTCGCCCGCCGTATTGCCAGTCTTTGAAGCTAGGGCCGCTGCGTCGTCGTCGTCCTTGCAGCGCGGCCCTTATGGTGCTTAGTCGCTCAGTGATTGCTGTGGCGCTCTTCCCCTCCCCCTTGTGGGGAGGGGTTGGGGTGGGGGAACCCCTACCGCTAGCGCTCTGCAATCCCCCCCTCCTAACCTCCCCCACAAGGGGGGAGGAATGAGGTGGTTGATGTGGATGCGCCATGGATCCCAATACCCCGCCCGTTCCGGCCCTGAAGGCCGCCCTCACGGCGCGCTGCCCGCGCTGCGGTGAAGGTCCGCTGTTCCGCGGGCCCCTCGCATTGCGCGAGCGCTGCGAGAAGTGCGGCCTCGACTACAAGTTCATCGACACGGGCGATGGCCCTGCTGTCTTCGCCATCATGATCCTCGGCTTCCTGGTCCTCGGCGGTGCGCTCATTCTCGAGTTCAAGGTCGGGCCGCCGCTCTGGGTGCATTTGCTGCTCTGGGGTGTCGGCACGCCGCTGCTCGCACTCGGCCTGCTGCGCTTCCTGAAGGCGCTGCTGATCGCCCTGCAGTTCAAGCACAAGGCCGAGGAAGGCCGCCTCATCAAGGAATAGGCCGTTGCAGAGGCTTCGCTCAGCCGGCCTCGTTTGGCCCTTGGTGCTGGTGCTGCCGGCGCTTGCCATCCTGCTCGCGCTCGGCACCTGGCAGATGCAGCGCAAGGAATGGAAGGAAGGCCTGATCGCGCAGATCAACACGCGTGTACATCAGCCGCCGATCGCGCTCGCGGATGCAGAGAAGCAGCCGCCCGGCAGCCACGAGTATGCACGCGTGAAGGCGCGGGGCGCATTCCGCCACGATGCCGAACAGTTCATCTGGGAGCCCGATCCACGCCAGGGCCCTGGTTATCACGTCTACACGCCGCTGCAGCTCGACGACGGGCGCTTCATCCTCGTCAACCGCGGCTATGTCACCGAAGCTCTTAAGGCACCTTCATCCCGTGCCCAAGGCCAGCTTCCCGGCGAGGTCGAGGTCATCGGCCTGCTGCGCGAGCCGCCTGCACAAGGCATGTTCGATCCCAACCGCGATCCCAAGACGGGCGTTTGGTACTGGCGCGACTTCGACGGCATGACGCGGGCCGCGCTCGGGGCAAACGCCGACAAGGCACTCCGCTTTTTCCTCGATGCCGAGGCCACGCCGGCCAATCCCGGTGGCTGGCCTCAGGGCGGCACGACGCGCCTCACGCTCCCGAACCGCCATCTGGAGTATGCCCTCACCTGGTACGGGCTCGCCGCAACACTGGTCGGCGTCGTGATCGCTTTCGTCATCAGCCGCCGGCGCGTGCACGCCAATGAGCCGGGGTGATATGTCCGGACAGTGCTTCCGGCAGACCTCTCCTCGTGTACACTTCCTCCCAATGCAAAAACGCGGCCCTGGCCGCGATCTGAGGAGGACCGTCCATGTCTGCTGCCACCAGCTCTCCTGATCTCGCCCCGACCCGTGATCTCGCGCGCTGGTCGAGTGCGCTCGCAGCAGGCCAGATCTCGGACAGCGCCATGCTATGGGCCAAGCACGCCCTGCTCGATTGGTTCGGCGTGACGATCGCCGGCTCGCGCGAGGATCTGGCGCCGCTGCTGCTCGAGGAGTTCGGCGGCAAGGACGGCCCCGTGACGCTCGTCGCTCTCAATGCGCGCGCGAAGGCGCACGACGCCGCCCTCATCAACGGCACGCTCTCGCACGCCCTCGATTATGACGATGTGAATGCCGACATGGGCGGCCATCCGACGGCGCCGGTCGGTGCAGCCGCTCTGGCGCTCGGCGAGGCGCTCGGCAAGAGCGGTCGCGATGTGCTCCTCGCCTTCATCGCCGGCTACGAGGTCGAGTGCCAGATCGGCGCCATGGCAGGGCAGAGCCACTACGAGAAGGGTTTCCACGCGACGGGTACGTTCGGCACGTTCGGTGCGACCGCAGCCGCCGCTCGCCTCATGGGCCTGGACGCGCAGCAGACGGCGATCGCCTTCGGCATTGCCGCTTCCGAGGCCGCTGGCCTCAAGTACAACTTCGGCACCATGACCAAGCCGCTGCATGTCGGCAAAGCGGCCATGAACGGCGTCATTGCGGCGCGGCTCGCGGCACGCGGCTTCACGGCACGCGACGACGCCATCGAGGGGCCGCAGGGATTTGCCTACACCCAGGTGCCGCAGTTCACGCCACGGGCGATCCGCCCCGATGCGGCCGCGCCCTTCGAGGTCGAGGCGAACCTCTTCAAGTATCACGCCGCCTGCTACCTCACGCACTCGACTATCGAGGCCATCCGCGACCTGAAGCGCCGCCACAACATCGGCCTCGGCGACGTCGAGAAGATCACGCTGAAGGTCGATCCCGGCCATCTCAAGGTCTGCGACATCCCCGAGCCCAAGACCGGGCTCGAGATCAAGTTCTCGATCCGGCATCTGGCTGCCATGGCGCTCGGCGGCGAGGACACCGCCGCGCTCGGCACGTACTCCGACGAGATGGCGAACCGCCCCGTCTATCGCGAGGGCTCGCGCCGCGTGACGCTCGACACGAAGCCGCTGCCGCAGGAGCATCGCCACGGCGCCGCCGTCGCCATCGTTCTCAAGGACGGCCGCGAGCTGCTCGCCCAGACCAATGTCGGCATCCCGGCCAGCGACGTCGCCGCGCAGGGCGAGAAGCTGCGCGCGAAGTTCCACTCGCTGGCCGAGCCGGTCATCGGCCGCGGTCGCACGGGCGAGGCTCTCCGCCTGATCGAGCGTTTCGAGACGCTGGACAGCCTCAAGCCGCTCATGGCCGCCGTGGCCTGAGCATCGCCTTACTGACGGCTCTGCCTCTGAATGCGCGGGATTGCATGATTTCCGGCGCCCTTCCGCTGCGCCCGGTTTGTCGCTTGACTTGCTGGTATGCCTGACCGCTCATATTCGGCATGAGGTGGCAGAAACCGCATCGCCGGGGCGATGGGGGCAGGAGGGATTTATTTGGCAGCCGGTGGTCCCGTTTCGACGGGTGATGTGCTTGCGGTGGATGATCTCACCATCCGCTTCGACGGGCACGGCGTAGACCTCGTCGATGGTGCGAGCTTCCGCCTCGGCCGCGGCGAGACCCTCTGCCTCGTCGGCGAGTCGGGATGCGGGAAGAGCATCACGGCCCTCGCCGTCATGGGCCTGCTCGCGAGCCCGCCGGCCCGCATCACGCGCGGCCGCGCGCTCTTCCAGGGCCAAGACCTGCTCTCCATGCCGCGCAAGCAGCTCGCGGATCTGCGTGGCAATCGGCTCGCGATGATCTTCCAGGAGCCGATGACCTCGCTCAATCCAGCCTTCCGCATCGGCGACCAGATTGCCGAGGCGGTCGTGCGCCATCACAGCGGCAGTCAGCAGGCGGCGCGCGAGCGTGCGCTCGATGTGCTGCGCCGCGTGCGCATTCCGGCCGCCGAGAAACGCCTCGACGCCTATCCGCATCAGCTCTCGGGCGGCATGCGCCAGCGCGTGATGATCGCCATGGCGCTGGTCAACCGGCCCGACCTGCTGATCGCCGACGAGCCGACCACCGCGCTCGACGTCACCATCCAGGCGCAGATCCTCGCGCTCATTGCCGAGCTTCAGCGCGAGGCCGGCATGGCCATGATCCTCGTGACGCACGATCTGGGCGTCGTCGCCGAGGTCGCCGATCGCGTCGCCGTCATGTACGCCGGCCGCTTCGTCGAGACGGGCCCCGTCGATGCGATCTTCTCGGATCCGCAGCACCCCTACACGCTCGGTCTGATCGGCTCGCTGCCCTCGCTCGGCAAGCGCGAGGGGCGGCTCGCGACGATCGCCGGCTCCGTGCCGCCGCCACAGCGCTTTCCTGCGGGATGCCGCTTCGCAACGCGCTGCCCATTCGCCGATGCACGCTGCGCGAGCGAGGTACCGCCGCTCGTCGAGACAGGCACACCGGGCCATCAGGTGGCCTGCTTCAAGGCGCCGCTCGAAGTGCACGTCGGAGGGCTCGCGGCATGAGCACGCCCGCCGGCAGCGATGTCATTCTTTCGGCCCAGGCTCTCGTGAAGCACTTCGGCGGCGGCCGGCAGCTTCTCAGCGGCCGCGCACCGTTGATCCGCGCGGTCGATGGTGTCTCCTTCGACGTGCGCCGCGGCGAGACCTTTGCCATTGTCGGTGAGTCCGGCTGCGGCAAGTCCACGCTCGCGCGTCTCATCCTGCGCCTTATCGAGCCGACGGCCGGTAAGGTCGAGTTCGACGGCGCCGACATTACGGCGATCGGCGAGGAGGACATGCGTCGTCTGCGTCGCGAGATGCAGATGATCTTCCAGGATCCCTTCTCCTCGCTCAATCCGCGTATGACCGTTGGCGCTTTGATCGCCGAGCCGCTGGCCGTACACGGCCTCGCCAGCGGGCGCGAGCGCGCCGAGCGCGTCGCCGACATCCTTCGCAAGGTCGGCCTGCCGCCCGAGCACGCCGAGCGCTACCCGCACGAGTTCTCCGGCGGCCAGCGCCAGCGCATTGGTATTGCGCGCGCGCTCGCGACCGGCCCGCGCCTCGTGATCGGCGACGAGCCCGTCTCCGCGCTCGATGTGTCGATCCGCGCGCAGGTCATCAACCTTCTAGAAGATCTGAAGGCCGAGCTCGGTCTGACGCTGATCCTCGTCGCGCACGATCTCGCCGTGATCCGCCACACCTCGGACCGCATTGCCGTCATGTATCTTGGCGAAATCGTCGAGCTTGCCGATCGCGATGCGCTCTTCGAGGCGCCGCTCCATCCCTATACACACTCGCTCATTGCGGCGATCCCGGTGCCGGTTCCCGGAGCGCGCGGCGCACGTCAGCTTCTGGAAGGCGATCCGCCGAGCCCTGCTGCGCCACCACCCGGCTGCCGCTTCCACACGCGCTGCCCGCACGCCGAAGCCATCTGCAAGAACGAGCGCCCCGCGCTGCGTGCGCTGGCGCCTGGGCACACGGTCGCCTGCCATCTGGCCGAACGCCTGCCGCCCGCGCCGCCCGCGGTCACCACGGTGTCCGCATCGACGGCCAAGCGACGCCGCCTCGAGCTGTTTGCCGGGGCTCGGCCTGAACCCGTTTCTGCTACGTCCTAGCAAGGAGGATGATTACATGCCCACGCTGGCGAGATTGACACGAGGACTGCCCGCGCTTGCGGTGGCGGCGCTCTTTGTGCTGCCCGCATCTGCGGCCGAGATCCGCATCGGTCTGCAGGAAGATCCCGACATCCTCGACCCGCACGAGGCGCGCACGTTCGTCGGCCGCATCGTCTTCAATGCACTCTGCGACAAGCTCATCGACACGAACGAGAAGCTCGAGTTCGTACCGCGCCTCGCGACGAGCTGGACGGTCTCGGACGAAGGCAAGACGCTCACATTCAAGCTCCGCGCGGGCGTGAAGTTCCACGATGGCACGCCGTTCGACGCCGCCGCCGTGAAGGCCAATATGGAGCGCGCGAAGGATCTCAAGACGAGCCGCCGCAAAAGCGAGATTGCGTCCATTACGTCCGTCGAGGTCGTCGATCCGCTGACGGTCGCCTTCAAGCTCTCCAAGCCTGATGCGCCGCTGCTCGCGCAGCTCTCGGACCGCGCCGGCATGATGCTGTCGCCGGCGAGCTTCGACAAACCCGTCGGTCCGAAGCCGATCTGCTCGGGGCCCTACACTTTCGTCGAGCGCGTGCAGAACGACCGCATCGTGCTCGAGCGCTTCGCCGATCACTGGGAGAAGGACAAGTATCACTTCGACAAGGTGACCTTCCGGACCATCCCGGACTCGACGGTGCGGCTCGCGAACCTGCGCTCCGGCCAGCTCGATATGCTCGAGCGGCTTGCAGCGAGCGACGTGAAGTCGGCAAAGGGCGACAAGTCCCTGAAGGTCGATAGCGTCGTCGGCCTCGGCTATCAGGGCATCTCGGTCAACATCAACAACGGCGCGCGGGCGGACACGCCGCTCGGCAAGGACAAGCGCGTCCGCCAGGCGCTCTCGCTGTCGATCGATCGCGAGGCACTGACGCAAGTGGTTTTCGAGGGCCTGTTCGAGCCCACGGGCCAGCCTTTCCCCTCGACCAGCCCTTACTATGACAAAAGCTTCCCCCCACCGAAGCGCGATGTCGCCAAGGCCAAGGCGCTCCTGAAGGAGGCGGGTGTCGAGAAATTCAGCTTCGAGATGCAGGTCGCCAATTCGCCCGTCGATCAGCAGGTCGCGCAGGTGATCCAGGCCATGGCCTCCGAGGCGGGCATCGACATCAAGCTGCGCTCGAGCGAGTTCGCGACCATGCTCAAGTCGCAGACTGCGGGCGACTTCCAGGCGACGCGCGTCGGCTGGTCAGGCCGCGTCGATCCGGATGGCAACCTCCACCAGTTCGTGACCACGGGTGGCGGCATCAACGACACGAAGTACTCGAACCCGGCCGTGGACAAGGAGCTCAATGCCTCGCGCGTCGTCTATGAGACCGCTGCGCGCAAGGCGCACTTCGACGCCGCCGGCAAGATCCTGCGCGAGGATCTCCCGATCATCTATCTGTACCTGCCGGCCTGGATCTGGGCGTCGAGCGCCAAGCTCGATGGCTTCGTGCCGAACCCCGACGGGATGATCCGGCTCGCCAACGTCAAGCTGAAGTAGCCTTCCGACGCCTCCCGCAAACCGCGAGCGGGAGGCGTCGCATTGAGAAGTACGCGCTCATGTGGTCGCTCATCCTGCGACGTCTGCTCGTTGCCATCCCGACGATCTTTCTCGTGATGGTGTTCGTCTTCATCCTGCAGCGCATGCTGCCGGGAGATCCGCTGCTGGTCATGGCAGGCGAGGAGCGCGACCCTGCCGTCCTCGAAGAGCTGCGGAAGCTCTATGGATTCGATCGCTCGGTTCCCGTGCAGTTCCTCTACTGGTTGAGGGAGATCGCATCGGGCAATTTCGGCTCCTCGCTGCGCACGGGGGCGCCGGTGACCGAGCTGATCGGCCAGACCCTGCCCGTGACCATTCAGCTCGCCGTTGCCTCGCTCATCATCGCGCTGCTGATCGGCATCCCGACCGGTGTGCTCGCCGCCGTGAAAAAGGGCACCTGGCTCGACTATGTGGCCAACGCCATTTCGCTCTCGGGCCTCTCGATCCCGAATTTCTGGCTCGGCATCATTCTCATTCTGTTCGTGTCGGTGAACTTGCGGTGGCTGCCGGCCTCGGGCTTCGTCTCGATCTTCGAAAATCCGGTCGAGGCCTTCCGAACCACCATCATGCCGGCTTTCGTGCTCGGCTCCGGTCTTGCCGCGACGCTCATGCGACATACGCGCTCGGCCATGCTGGAGGTGCTGCGCCTCGACTATGTCCGCACGGCGCGCGCCAAGGGCCTGCTCGAGCCGGCGGTGGTTCTCAAGCACGCGCTGCGCAATGCGCTCGTGCCGATCGTCACGCTTTCGACGCTGCTCTTCGGCCAGCTTCTCGCGGGCGCGGTGCTCACAGAGCAGGTTTTCACCATTCCAGGCTTTGGCAAGCTCATCGTCGATGCCGTGTTCAATCGCGACTACGGTGTCGTGCAGGGCGTGGTGTTGTGCACGGCCATCGCATTCATCCTGATGAACCTGATCGCCGACGTGCTCTACATCGTGATCAATCCGAGGCTGCGCACCGCATGACCGCCGCATCTCCAGCCGGGGTCTCCACGGCAGGCGCCGAGGCGCTGGCCCAGCGGCGCAATCGCGCGCTCGCGAAGTTCATGTCGAACCCGACCGCGCTTTTCGGTGCGGTGCTCGTCCTCACCTTCGTCGTTCTGGCCGTCTTCGCGCATTGGGTCGCGCCCTACGATCCGAACAAGACGAACTTCCTCATGCTCAGGAAGGCGCCGTCCGCCATGCACTGGCTCGGCACGGACGAGATCGGCCGCGATATCCTCTCGCGCCTCATTCACGGCGGCATTGCCTCGCTCTACGCGGGCGTGGTCTCGGTTTTCATCGCACTCTTCGTCGGGATGCCTATCGGGCTCGTTGCGGGATGGTTCGGCGGCTGGCTCGATGCGCTCATCTCGCGCGCGACCGATGCACTCCTCGCCGTGCCCTTCCTGATCCTCGCCATTGCCTTTGCGGCGGCGCTCGGGCCGTCGCTCACCAATGCGATGATCGCCATCGGGCTCTCGCAGGTGCCGATCTTCGTGCGCCTCACGCGCGGTCAGGTACTGGCCGTGAAGACCGAGGATTTCGTCGAGGGGGCCCGCGCTGTCGGTGTGCCGAACCGGCTCATCCTGCTGCGCCACATCACGCCCAACATCTTCGCGCCGCTCGTCGTGCAGGCGACGCTGACGGTTGCGACGGCGATCATCGCCGAGGCGAGCCTTTCCTTTCTCGGGCTTGGCCAGCAGCCACCGGCGCCTTCGTGGGGCTCGATGCTGAACACGGCCAAGAACTACATGGACAGCGCGCCCTGGATGTCGATCTCGCCGGGCATCGCGATCGTGCTCGTCGTGCTCGGTTTCAACCTGCTCGGCGACGGCCTGCGCGACGCCCTCGATCCGCGGGAGCAGTAGGCTTTCCCCTTCTCCCCGTTCTTACGGGGAGAAGGTCGGGATGAGGGGCGGCACGCCTGCTGACGTTGGCGTATGCCGCCGCCCCTCACCCTAACCCTCTCCCCGTGAAGGACGGGGAGAGGGGACAGCCGAGCGCCCCCGCGCCGCTGCATAGAGCGCCACAGCAGCGGCATTCGAGACATTGAGCGAGGCAAAGCTGCCGGCCGCCGGGACGCGCGCCAGCACGTCGCAGCTCTCGCGCGTGAGGCGTCTCAGGCCCTTGCCCTCCGCGCCCATCACCAACGCCACGGCGCCCTCGAAGCCGGCCGCATCGATCGTGACATCCCCATCGCCATCGAGCCCGATGCGGCGCACGCCGAGCTCGCCAAGCTCCTCGAGCGCCCGCGCGAGGTTCGCAACCAGCGCGACCGGTACAACCTCGAGCCCCCCGGAGGCCGCTTTGGCGAGCGCGCCCGAGAGTGGCGGGCTGTGGCGCCGCGTCATGATGAGTCCGCCGGCGCCCAGCACGGCGCCCGAGCGCAGGATCGCCCCCACATTGTGCGGGTCCGTGACCTGATCGAGCACGATCAGCGGGCCGCTCGCCGCGCTCGCCGCCGCGAGCTCCTCCAGAGTCGGCTCGGGGAGGTCCGCCGTCTCGAGCAGCGCGCCCTGATGGACGGTATCGGCGCCGAGCAGGCGGTCGAGGTCGCGCGGCGTCACCTTTTGCGACTTCGCCTCGCGCGCGGTGATGGCGGGCCCGAGCCGGTGCTCGGCATTGTCGGTCAGCAGAAGCCGGCCGATCTCGCGTGCGGGATTGGCCAGCGCCGCCGCGACCGCATGAATGCCATAGAGCCGTATGGGGCCCTCGTCGTCACGGTTTCGAGCCGCCGCGTGGTGATGAGGATGAGACTTCTGCCGGTTCATGTCGCGAATCGTCCAACGCGCCGTCCAATGTGATTCGTTTCGGTGCGGCGCCGTCCGAAACATCGATTTTGCGGAGAAATCGCCCGAAACCCGTTGGGTTTTCCACAGGCGACGAAGGCGAGAACTGTAGCCCGAACAGGGGCAACCCCCAACATGTTGTGGAGAACGAAGCAGGATGAATGCCTGTCAATCCAAATTCTCCGATTCACCAATTTTGCGTCCGGGTGTCGCCACAAAACAACGGTTAAGTGCACTTGTTCGCCGAGCACGGCTGATCGTCAAGCGTAAGCGAGCCGGAAGGAGCATGGGTGGTGAGTGAGTCCAAGTCTGCGTCCCAGTCCCGCGTAGCCCCCAGCTCGGTGCTTTTCAATCGTTGCGTTGCGTCAGGGCAGTCAAGTTCGGTCAGCGTTTCGACCAGCGTAAAGAAGTCGCCCGAGAGTAAGCGTTCGAGTTTGCGTTCAGTTGCGTCGCGTCGTGTTGCGTCCGAGTTCGCGTCTCATTTGCGTGTGATGCCGAAGGCCACCGTTACCGGTCGGCCCACTACCCCAAAGAGCGTCATCAGTCGAGCGCTCCTCAAGGCAAGGCGAGTCGCACGTGTGGAGCTGTTCGCCAGTATTGCGTCGCGGCTCGCCGCCTTGAAGGTGCCGGTAGCAGTGAAGTTGCGTCCTGTAGCGTCGCGTCAGCGTTCCCGTCTTCTGTCTTAGTTCCCACCTTGTTGGTTTAGTTCCGCGTTCGTCCCAGGGTGCTGTCCGGGAAGGATGTATCGTCGTGTCCATGCGTGTCCGTGCCGCCGAGCCGAGTGCGAGTCCAGTAGCGAGTTCCGAGTGGCGTCCGATCGGCGACGTGTTTCTTGCCGTGATGTCGAGCGTCGTGTCGAAGCGCAGTGAAGCGGGTTTGCCGCGTCCTGCGCACAAGACCCCCCACTGAATTCCATTTGGAGCCCGACCTCCCCCCAGAAGGCTCCAAATTACCGGCGAGCGCGCTGGAGCGCGGACCCTGAGGTCCATGACCGCGGCGCGTATCAAGGTTGTGCGTTGCGTCGCACAGCTCTCGTGTGCTCGCCGGCCTCTTTTCCACAGGCTGCTCCAGTCGAGCGGCAACGCGTAACCGCCCGCAACGTTGGGCAGATCAGTAGTCGGCCTCATGACGAGGTCACCTGTATTCGGAGGCAACTGCCATGACGATGATCGTCACCACCAATGCCGACCTCTCCGCCAACACGCCCCGCAGCGTCAGCCCCGCGCACTGGCATCAGTCGGTCGGCTATGCGCGGCAGGCCTGTGCCCGCGTCTTTCGCGATGGCGGCAGCCCGACCGATGCCGTTGCCGCGTTCGGCGTGAAAGCCGAGGGCGCGCTCGACTGGGGCCGCGCGGTGGAGATGATCGCGGATGCGCTCTGCGCCCGTCCGGTGAAGCGCGTCGCCTGAAGCAGGCGACGCCCGACGGCGTCACGGCTAGCGCTGGTGGCTGCCGTCGGCGCAGACGGTGACGCGGACGCCGCAGGCGTTCGGCTGCTTGGACTGCTTGCGGCATTCTGAGAGTGCGTGGTCCGTCGCCTGTCCGAGCGTGGGGCGGACCGAGGCATAGGCGCCCCAGTGCTGGCGGCCACTGATGACGGCATTGTAGAAGCCGAGCGCCCCGCAGATCTTATTGGCCACACTCAGCACCTGGCACGGCGCGCCGGCATTCTTCCGGCACGCTGCCAACGCTTCCCGCTCGGCGATCTCGCGGGTCGGCCGGTTCCACACTGTCGCCGATGCGCCCTTGGAGTAGTACGCGAGCGCCCCCCATGTTGTCGGAAGCTGCGCGCGGCGGAGCGTGGCGAGCTGCGCGACGGAGACATCGCCGGTCACCGGCTGCTTGATATTGGACTGCCACTGGCGGATTGCCTCACGCGTCTGGTCGTTCATGCGGCCGTTCCGCGTAGCGATCTGGTAATTGAGATTATAGAGCCGGTCCTGCACTTCGCGGATGATCGATTCGCTCGTGAGCGCCGAGGCCGTAGTCGACTGCTGTTGCGGCTGCGTGCCCGCACTGGAACCAGGGGCAGCGGAGCCCCCGCCCTTGAGGTTTCTCAGCCGAATGCGGGCCAGCGGCGCGAAGATGCCGTTCGGGAATTTGTCCAGGTAAGTTTGGATCTCGGCCGGATCGCGGGAATCCTTCACGCTGTCCCATAGCGCGGTCTCTGCGGCTTCCGACGGCGCCTGGGCCGAGACGGGTGGCGCGAGGGCCGATCCGATCGCAAGTCCGAGCCCCAGCACGATGGCAGATAGCGTGAAGCGGCTCATTCTGTATGCTCCCGGAAATTCATGGTAGGGCGAAAGGACGCGAGACCGGCGCCAAATATGCAAAAGCGGCTTTCCGGGCGTCCAGCATGATTTATCCTCTGGGCGATACTATCCAGGGGTGTGTTGCCCTTTTGCGCTCTCGAACTAGTGCGATGTGAGGCGCAGAGCCGGGCGGTACTGGAAATTGCTTCCGAGCGGAGGGTCCCCCGCTTGCGCTTGGGCGTGCGCCCGGATACCGACGGGCTCACTGCGCCGCGCAAGCCTTCCGGTCGCAAGCCATCACGAGGCTCATCATGTCGATCTCCAACCAGTATCCGACACTCGACTTCGACCTCGGCGAGACGGCCGACCAGCTCCGCGACACGGTCCGTTCCTTCACGGCCGACGAGATCGCCCCCATTGCCGCAGAGATCGATCGGACCGACCGCTTTCCTCGTGAGCTTTGGCCGCGCATGGGCGCGCTCGGTCTGCACGGCATCACGGTCGAGGAGGAGTATGGCGGCTCCGGCCTCGGCTATCTCGAGCACGTCGTTGCCATGGAGGAAGTCTCGCGCGGCTCGGCCTCGGTCGGCCTTTCCTACGGCGCGCACTCCAATCTCTGCGTCAATCAGATCCGCCGCAATGGCAGCGAGGCGCAGAAGCGCAAGTACCTTCCGGCGCTCATTTCCGGCGAGCATGTCGGCTCGCTCGCCATGAGCGAGGCCGGCGCTGGCTCGGATGTCGTCTCCATGCAGCTCCGCGCCGAGAAGAAGGGCGACCGCTACGTCCTCAACGGCACGAAGATGTGGATCACCAACTCGCCCGACGCCCAGGTCATCATCGTCTACGCGAAGACCGATCTGGCAGCCGGTCCGCGCGGCATTACGGCGTTCCTCGTGGAAACCGACACGCCCGGCTTCAAGGTCGCCCAGAAGCTCGACAAGCTCGGTATGCGCGGCTCGTCGACGGGCGAGCTCGTGTTCGAGGATTGCGAAGTGCCGGCCGAGAACATTCTCGGCGGCATCGGCAAGGGCGTGAACGTGCTCATGAGCGGCCTCGACTACGAGCGTGCGGTGCTCGCCGGCGGACCGGTCGGCATCATGCAGGCCGCCTTGGACGTCGTGCTGCCCTACATCCACGAGCGCAAGCAGTTCGGCCAGCCGATCGGCACCTTCCAGCTCGTGCAGGGCAAGGTCGCCGACATGTACACCGAGATGAATGCGGCGCGCGCTTATGTCTATGCCGTCGCCAAGGCCTGCGATCGCGGGCAGACGACGCGCAAGGATGCGGCAGGCGCGATCCTCTTCGCGGCAGAGCGGGCGACCAAGATCGCGCTCGATGCCATCCAGCTCCTCGGCGGCACGGGCTACATCAACGAGTCGCCGACCGGTCGGCTGCTGCGCGACGCGAAGCTCTACGAGATCGGCGCCGGCACGAGCGAGATCCGCCGGATGCTGATCGGCCGCGAGATCTTCAACGAGACGGCCTGAGCGGGCAGATCCAGCATGCGCCTCGTCGCGGACGATCTCATACTTTCCCGCGGCGAGCGGCGACTGATCGAGGGCCTGTCCTTTGCCGTCGACGCCGGTGAGGCGCTCGTCCTGACCGGGCCCAACGGCGTCGGCAAGACGACGCTGCTCCGCGCGCTCGCGGGTTTCATCGTGCCGGAGGCCGGCGCGATCCGCCTCGAAGGTGGGGCGGATGATGGGGCTGCAGTCGGCGAGCTCGCCCATTATGTCGGGCATGCCAATGGCGTGAAGCCCGGCCTGACGGTGAGCGAGAATGCCCGTTTCTGGGCGCGCTTCCTCGGCGGCGATGTCCGCGCGGTCGAGGATGTCCTCGAAATCATCCACCTCGCCGACATCGCCGAGGTGCCTGCGGCCTATCTCTCGGCCGGACAGAAGCGGCGGCTCGGTCTTGCGCGTCTCCTGCTGGCGCACAGACCGCTGTGGCTGCTCGATGAGCCGACGGCAGCGCTCGACGTGGCCTCGCAGGCCCTTCTTGCCGGGTTCATGCAGCGGCACCTCGATGCTGGCGGGATGCTCATCGCTGCAACGCATGGGCCGCTCGGCCTTGCTGGTGCGCGCATCCTCGAACTCGCTGCGCCGGCTCCGGGCGAGGTCGTAGCCCCATGAGAGCCTTCTTCGCCCTGCTCGCGCGCGATCTCAATTTGGCTTTCCGCGAAGGAAGCGCACTCGGCGCCGCGCTCGGCTTTTATCTCATCGTCGTCGCGATGCTGCCCTTGGGCCTCGGGCCGGACATGGCGCTCCTCTCGCGCATTGCGCCGGGGCTGCTCTGGCTGGCCTTGCTGCTGTCGGCACTGCTTACGCTCGGGCGGCTCTTCGAGACGGACCTCGAGGATGGCTCGCTGGACGTGCTGGCGACCGGCTCTCTGCCGCTCGAAGCGGTCGTTGTCGCCAAGGGCCTCGCGCACTGGCTCTCGACGGCCCTGCCGCTGACGCTACTCGCGCCCATACTCGGGCTCATGCTCAATCTGGAATTCGCCGCCTATCCGCCGCTGCTCGCGACCATGCTGGTCGGCACGCCGGCGATCAGCTTTATCGGCACGATCGGCGCGGCGCTCACGCTGCGCAGCCGCCGCGGCAGCCTGCTGATCGCGCTGCTGGTGCTGCCGCTCTACATCCCGACGCTCATTTTCGGCATCGGCGCTATCGCCTCGCTGCTGGGGCCCGGCGGCTCGGAGCCCTCGCTCATGATCCTCGGCGCGATCTCGCTCGGCGCGTTCGTCCTGGGGCCAATCGCGGCTGCGGCGGCATTGCGAGCCCAGCTCGGCTGAGGTGGCGGGTGACAGGAACGGCGGAGTTGGGCTATCTGCCCCGCCATGCTCCACGTCAATGACCTGACTTACCGTATTGAGGGGCGCCCGATCCTGTCGGGCGCCACCTGCGCGATTCC
This sequence comes from Hyphomicrobium sp. CS1BSMeth3, assembly GCF_900117415.1. GTDB lineage: Bacteria > Pseudomonadota > Alphaproteobacteria > Rhizobiales > Hyphomicrobiaceae. The sequence goes on along the minus strand of NZ_FPEI01000006.1, from coordinate 2,695,391 downwards.
ATCGGGCCACAAGGTCGGGCTCGTCGGGCGCAATGGCGCCGGCAAGACGACACTCTTCAAGCTCATCATCGGCGATCTCTCACCCGACGACGGTGGGATCAGCATTCCGCGTGGGCTCAAGGTCGGCCATGTCGCGCAGGAGGCGCCGGGCGGCGCCGACTCGCTCATCGAGTGGGTGCTTTCCCAGGATGCGGAGCGCGCGGCACTCCTCGCCGAGGCCGAGACGGCAGCGGATCCCCATCGCATTGCCGCCATCCACGAGCGGCTCGGCGACATCGATGCCCATTCGGCACCCTCGCGCGCCGCGCAGATCCTTGCCGGCCTCGGTTTCGATGAGGAAGCGCAGGCGCGCGCCTGCCGGGAATTCTCCGGCGGCTGGCGGATGCGCGTGGCGCTCGCGGCCATTCTCTTTCTCGAGCCGGATATCCTGCTGCTCGACGAGCCGACGAACTATCTCGATCTCGAAGGCACGCTCTGGCTCGAGACGTACCTGCGCACCTATCCGCACACGGTCGTCATCATCAGCCATGACCGCGATCTCCTGAACCGCGCGGTCGGCCACATCCTCCATCTGGATCGCGGCAAGCTCACGCTCTACGCGGGTGGCTACGACGACTTCGAGGAGGCGCGTCGCGAGAAGCAGCGTCTCGAGACGAAGCTCGCCAGGCGCCAGGAGGAGGAACGCGCGCGCATCGAGGCCTTCATCATCCGTTTCAAGGCCAAGGCTTCCAAGGCGACGCAGGCGCAGAGCCGCATCAAGGCGCTCGCCCGCATGAAGCCCATTGCCGCGCAGGTGGACGAGAGCGTCGTGCCGATCCGCCTGCCGGCGCCGCAGAAACTGCTCGCGAGCCCGCTGCTCAAGATCGAGGATGCGGCCGTCGGCTATGAGCCGGGCGCCCCCATTCTGACCCGTCTCAATCTCAATGTGGACCAGGACGATCGCATCGCGCTGCTCGGCCAGAACGGCAACGGCAAGAGCACGTTCGCCAAGCTGCTCGCGGGTCGGCTTCAGCCCATGACCGGGCAGGTCCTCGGGGCGCAGCGCGTGAGCGTCGGCTATTTCGCCCAGCACCAGCTCGATGACCTGAACCCCGGCTGGTCGCCCTATGACCAGATCGCAGCGCTCATGCCGGATGCGACCGAGGCCCAGAAGCGCACGCGCCTCGGCTCATGGGGCTTCTCGCACGACAAGGCCGACACCAAGGCATCCAACCTCTCGGGCGGCGAGAAGGCGCGCCTGCTCCTGGCGTTGACCGCCTTCCATGCGCCGCACCTGCTCATTCTCGACGAGCCGACGAACCATCTCGACGTCGACAGCCGCGAGGCGCTCATCCAGGCGCTCAACGACTTCCCCGGTGCCGTGATCCTCATCAGCCACGATCGCCATCTGATCGAGGCGTGCGTCGATCGCCTGTGGCTCGTGAAGGGCGGCACCGTGCGCTCCTTCGACGGCGATCTCGATGGCTACCGCGCGGACCTGCTTGCCGAGCGCGGCCGCGCACGCGCGCAGCGTGAGGGCGCCAACCCAGCGGCAGCACCGAAGGTCGCGCGCGTCGATCAGCGTCGTGAGGCCGCCGCCCGGCGCGCAGAAACCGCGCCGCTCCGCCGTGCCGTGCAGACAGCCGAGAAGGAGCTGGAGAAGCTGACGGCCAAGCGCGCCGAGATCGACGCGGCGCTCGCCGACCCGCGCGCCTATGAGGATCCAGGGAAGGCACAGAAGCTCTCGATCGCCCGGGCCGACGTCAGCCGGCAGATGGCCGCGGCCGAGGAGGCCTGGCTCACGGCCTCGGCGGCGCTGGAGGCGGCCGAAGCGGGTGCGTCCTAGGCGCACACCCCGCGCAAGCGGGCCCGAACATGAAAATGTTGTCATTTGACTTGGGGCCACCGCGGCCCGAAATTCACGCCGCGAGCCCGGAGATGTGATGGCTATGCCACTCTAGTCTCTGTGCTCTCGCCGCGCGCGGCGACGCAGAAAATTCAATAAAAACAGTGGTCACTCCGCCCGTGGCATTGTTCGCGGTGCAACTCGATCACAAAGTCGTGCGAAAATTGTGGCGATATCGCCACGCTCGCGCTGCAATGCCCTGCTGGGATGAGCCATTCTCGGCAAGCCCGGCTCCGGCTCAGGTGCTGTCTGCAGGTCCCGCTGCCTTTGCGGTCCCTGGACGCGATAGAGTGCCGCCCAGCGGTTCAATGGAGCCCTCGGGGGCTTCGAGCCGCGGCCCGTAGCCGGCTTGGTGGCGCAATGTGCGGAATGAGGTGCGGCCTGCCGCATCCCTGTGCGTAGGAAAGTGATCATGCTCACGCGAGCCTTCGTCCACGTTCGCCTCCTGATCATCGGATTAGCCATGCTCTCGCTCATGCCCGTTACGTCGCTCGCCCAGACCGGTCCGCGCGCGACGGAGTTCACGCTGCCGAATGGCCTGATGGTCGTGGTCGTCCCCGACAACCGGGCGCCGGTCGTCACGCACATGATCTGGTACCGCGTCGGTGCCGCGGACGAGCCGCCGGGCACGTCCGGCATCGCCCACTTCCTCGAGCACCTGATGTTCAAGGCGACCGAGAAGATCGGGACGGGAGAGTTCTCGAAGATCGTCTCGCGCCTCGGCGGGCAGGACAATGCCTTCACGGCGCAGGACATCACCGCTTATTTCCAACGCGTCTCCAAGGACCGTCTCCCCAAGGTGATGGAGATGGAGGCGGACCGCATGGTCAACCTCAAGCTCGACGAGAAGGAAGTGCTCACCGAGCGCGACGTCATCCTCGAGGAGCGCCGCAGCCGCGTCGAGAACAACCCGAGCGCCATCCTCGACGAGCAGATGGGCGCTGCGCTCTATCTCGCGCATCCCTACCGCATCCCGGTCATCGGCTGGGAACACGAGATGGCCAAGCTCTCGCGCGACGACGCGATGAAATTCTACAAGCGCTTCTACGCGCCCAATAATGCCATCCTGGTCGTGACCGGCGATGTGACGCCGGAGGAAGTGCGCAAGCTCGCCGAGGCGACCTATGGCAAGATCCCGCGCAATCCGAACGTGTCGACCGTCGAGCGTCCCGGCGAGCCGCCGCATCGCGCGGCGCGCCGCATCGAGCTCAAGGATCCGCGCGCTGGGCGCCGCACGTGGCATCGCCACTACATCGCGCCGGCCTACACCCATGCCGCGCCGGGCGAGGCCGAGGCCCTCGATCTCCTGCTGAAGATCCTCGCCTCCGGTCCGACGAGCCGCATCTACAAGAAGCTCGTCGTCGATGAGCATGTCGCCTCGAGCGCCGGCGGCTGGTACTCCGGCACCGCCCGCGACCTCGGCAAGATCGCATTGTTCGCCGTGCCGAACGACGGCGTCCCGTTCGAGAAGATCGAGCAGCTCATCGACAGCGTGATCGCCGATGTCGCTGCGAACGGTGTGACCGAGGCGGAGCTCGAGCGCGCCAAGAAGGCCTATCTCGCCGAGTACATCTTCCAGAGCGACAATCAGGCCTCGCTTGCGCGCCGCTACGGCTGGGCCCTGACCGTGGGCGCGACCGTCAAGGATATCGAGGAGTGGCCCGAGCGGCTCTCCAAGGTCACCGCGGCGCAGGTGCAGGCGGCCACGCGCCACCTCGACATTCTGCGCTCGGTGACCGGCACGATGCTTCCCGAGGCACCGAACCAGCCGCCCGGCACGCGCTCCTGAAGGATGCGAGAGGACAAACCATAGAGGTGACCAGCGCACACACGAGGACGACGCGGCGCTCGCGCGCCGACCAACATTGTATCAACGCGACGACATAGCGAGGCTAGTATCATGTCCAGTTCGGCACCCCTGCGTGGAAGGCTCTTTGTTCGCCCCGCCCGTCTTCCAGTCGTCGCGTCGGCCATGCTCCTCTGCCTCGCGGCACCCGTCCTCACGGCCAAGGCTCATGCAATGAAAATTCAGACAGTCAAAAGTCCCGGCGGCATCGAGGCATGGCTCGTGCAGGAGCAGGCTGTGCCGCTCATCGCCTTGCGCTTCGTCTTCGAGGGCGGCAGCGCGCAGAACCCTCAAGGCAAGGATGGCCTCGCCAATTTCATGACGGCCATGATGGACGAGGGCGCGGGCGATCTCGACTCGCACAAGTTCCAGGAGCGCATGGAGGAGCTCGCCTTCCGCATGAGCTTCGAGGATTCGCGCGACGGCATCTACGGCAGCTTCGAGACGCTGACCGCCAACCGCGATCCGTCCGTCGAGATGCTGCGCATGGCCGTGAACAACCCACGCTTTGACGCTGACGCCGTTGAGCGCGTGCGCCGGCAGCTCCTTTCGGGTCTCGCCTTCGCCGCCAAGAATCCGAACCGGATTGCCGGCAAGGCCTGGAGCGAGCAGGCTTTTGCGAACCACCCCTACGGTCGCCCGCCCGAGGGCACGCCCGACAGCATCGCCAAGATCACGCGCGATGATCTCGAAGGCTTCCGCAAGCGCACGTTCGCGCGCGACAACCTGAAGGTCGTCGCCGTCGGCGACATCAATGCCGAGCAGCTCGGGGCGCTCCTCGATCGCGTCTTCGGCGATCTGCCGGCCAAGGCCGAGCTGACGCCGATCCCGCCGACGACGCCGGAGGCCAAGGAGCGCGTCAAGGTCATCCACATGGATGTGCCGCAGTCGGTCGTGCAGTTCGGCGCGCCGGGCATCGCGCGCGAGGACGACGACTTCATGGCGGCCTTCGTGCTGAACCAGATCCTCGGCGGCGGTGGCTTCGCGTCGCGGCTCACGGAGGAGGTGCGTGAGAAGCGCGGCCTCGCCTATTCGGTCTACAGCTATCTGCAGCCTTATCGCCGCACGGCGATCTTCGCAGGTGGCGTCGCGACTAAGAACGAGGAGGTCGGCCGCTCGCTTGACGTGATCCGCTCGGAGCTGCGCCGCATGGCCAGCAATGGGCCGACGCCCGATGAGCTCAAGAACGCCAAGGACTACCTGACGGGATCGTTCGCGCTGCGCTTCGACACGAACGCGAAGATTGCCAATCAGCTTCTCGGCTTCCTCTTCGAGGGCTATGGCATCGACTACATCGACAAGCGCAATGCGCTGGTCAATGCGGTGACGCTCGAGGATGTGAAGCGCGTTGCGGCACGGCTCTTGAAGGCCGACGAGTTGATCGTCACCGTCGTCGGCAAGCCGCAAGGGCTCGCGCAGCAGTAAAGTATCGCGTGCGGAACGACTTGAGTTTCGAACGCGTTTCATATGGTGATGCCAGGATCGAGAAGCCGATGTGCCGAAATGGCGCCGGCTTCTCGATTGGCATGTGGGGTTCGAAGGCGAGGGAGTTGAGCGGATGACCGATCCCGTCGAGCTGGATGTCTCCGGTGCCGGATCCGGGGCGCGGCTCTATCGTCAGAGCATTGCGGGCTGCCTCGACGCGCGCATTGGCACACACGGGCTCGATAGCCGCACGCTCGCCGCATGGCTCGACAAGACCGCAGCCCCTCTCGCCAAGCTGAAGGCCGCGCACGCTGACGGCAGCCTGCCGCTGCTGCGGTTGACGCGCGAGGAAGCCGATATCGTCGCTGCCGAGGCGGCGCTCGCGAAGCTCTCTGTCGGCGCGAAGATGATCGTGTTTCTCGGCATGGGCGGCTCGAGCCTTGGCGGACAGGCGCTCGCCCAGCTCGGTGGCTGGAACATTCCAGGCTCGGCCGATGTCGAGCAGCGCAAGCGCCCGCGCACGCGCTTCTATGACAATCTCGATGCATCAACGCTCGCGCTCGCCTTCAAGGACGTCGATCTCGCGACGACGCGTTTCGTCATCACGTCGAAATCCGGCGGCACGCCCGAGACGCTGGTCCAGGCGGCTGCCGCCCTGCAGGCCGTTGATGCGGCCGGTCTCGGCGGGCGGTCGGCGGAGCTGTTCCTCGGCATCACGGAGCCGACGCGACCGGGCGTGCGCAATGGCCTGCGCGATCTCCTGACGAGCCGCGGCATCCCGGTCCTCGATCATCCGACGGCGATCGGCGGGCGCTATTCGGCGCTCACGGTCGTCGGGCTCATCCCGGCCATATCCCGAGGGCTCGATCCGCGCGCCTTGCGCGCCGGCGCCGATGCCGTGCTTCAGCAAGCGCTCAGCGCATCCGATCCATCGGCTTCTGCCCCCGCCGTCGGCGCCGCGCTCGCCGTCGCGCTCGCGCGCGAGAAGGCCACCAAGGTCATGGTTTTCATGTCCTATGCGGACCGCCTCCAGCGGCTCGGCGCCTGGTACGTGCAGCTTTGGGCGGAAAGCCTCGGCAAAGGCGGGCAGGGCACGACGCCACTGGCCTGCCTCGGCCCGCTCGATCAGCACAGCCAGCTCCAGCTCTTCATGGATGGCCCGCGCGAGCACGCGCTGACCGTCCTGCGTGTCAAAAATGCCGAATCGGGGCCGGTCATCGACCCGAAGCTCGCGAAACTGGCGGGTCTGGACGTGATGGCCGGCCGCAGTGTGGCCGAGCTCGTCTCGGCCCAGGCCCAGGCCGTTCCCGAAGCGCTCAACCGCGCCGGCAGGCCGGTGCGGACAATCGACATCGAGCAGCTTGACGCGGCAACGCTCGGCGGCTTGATGATGCACTTCATGATCGAGACGATTCTCGCCGGCTGGCTCATGGATCTCGATCCTTTCGACCAGCCGGCGGTCGAGCTCGCCAAGGTGCTCACGCGCGAGCGGCTGTCCAGGTAGGGCACGGTCGGCCGCACCCGCGCACTGCGAGGGGAAAGCGGCACTCATGGCCGTGCGGCAGCTCACAGCCGAGACGATCAACCGCATCGCGGCCGGCGAGGTCGTCGAGCGCCCGGCGAGCGTCGTCAAGGAGCTCGTCGAGAACGCCATCGACGCCGGCGCGCGCGAGATCGAGATCGTCACGGCAGGCAGCGGCCTCTCGCTCATCCGTGTGACGGACGACGGCTCCGGCATGGACGCGGGCGACCTCGTGCTCGCCGTCGAGCGCCATGCAACCTCGAAGCTTCGCGACGAGGACCTCTTCAACATCACGACGCTCGGCTTTCGCGGCGAGGCACTCCCGTCGATCGGCTCGATCGCGCATCTCGAGATCCGCACGCGCCAGTCGGCCGCCGGGCACGGCATCGGGATCGTCGTCGATCGCGGCCGCAAGGAGGAGGTGCGTCCTGCCGCACTCAATCCCGGCACCATCGTCGAAGTGCGTGATCTCTTCTCGGCGACGCCTGCGCGGTTGAAGTTCATGAAGTCCGAGCGGGCGGAGAACCTCGCCATCTCCGAGATGGTCAAGCGGCTCGCCATGGCCAATCCCGAGATCGGATTCTCGCTGACGACGGGCGAGCGCATGGGTCTGCGCTTGCCCGCCTGCGCGCCGGGGCCTGAAGGGTTGCTCGCACGGCTCGGCCGCATCATGGGCCGCGAGTTCATGGCCGATGCTTTGGCGCTCGATGGCACGCGTGAGGGTGTGCGGCTGCACGGTTTCGTCGGCTTGCCGACATTGAACCGGCCCGATGCGGGACTGCAGTTCCTGTTCGTGAATGGGCGGCCTGTGCGGGATCGGTTGCTACTCGGCGCCCTGCGTGGCGCGTACGGCGATCTGGTCCCCAAGGGGCGGCACCCGCTGGTCGCGCTCTTTGTCGAGCTCGACGCGCGCCACGTCGACGTCAATGTGCACCCCGCAAAGGCCGAGGTGCGCTTCCGCGATGCAGGGGCCGCGCGCTCGCTGCTCGTCGGTGGCATTCGCGAAGTTCTGGAGCGCGCCGGTCATCGCTCCAGCGCCGAGGGTGGCGCGCGGATGCTCGACGTGCTCGCGCGGCGCAATGAAATGTCCGCGCCGCAGCAGTCGTGGTCGCCGCCATCGCGGCCGAGCTATTCGGCTGGTTTTGCCGAGAGCGTGCAGGCGCCACTTGCAGGCCTCGCCGTCGAGCCGAGCGCGCCCGTCGCGCACGATATGGCGCCGCCCGTGTCGAATGAGGGGGAGAGCGCCGATCATCCGCTCGGCGCTGCGCGCGCTCAGCTTCATGGCACGTACATCGTCGCCGAGACGAACGACGGCATCGTCATCGTCGATCAGCACGCCGCGCACGAGCGTCTCGTGCTCGAACGCATGAAGGCCATGCTCGCGAATGGCGGCGTGAAGCGCCAGGGCCTGTTGATCCCCGAGATCGTGGACCTCGACGCGGATGAAGCGGCTGCCCTCTCGGAGGCGGCGGAGCAACTCGGCGAGCTCGGGCTTGCGCTGGAGCAGTTCGGGACGAGCGCTGTGCTCGTACGCGAGACGCCGGCCTTGCTCGGCCAGTGCGATGTCGCGGCGCTCGTGAAGGATCTTGCGCGTGAAGTGTTGACCGAAGGTACGACCGGCCTTCTGGAAGCGCGGCTCGATGCGATCCTCGGCACGATCTCATGTCACGGCAGTGTGCGTGCCGGCCGTCGGCTGACTGGTCCCGAGATGAACGCGCTCCTGCGCGAGATGGAAGCGACGCCCCGCGCCGGCCAGTGCAATCACGGCCGCCCGACGTACGTCTCGCTCTCCCGTGCGGATATCGAGCGGTTGTTCGGGCGGCGGTAGCGGCTACGCGCCCCTGAACCGCAGCAGCACCGCCTGCGTATCGCCCCACGTGCGCTGATCGACGATGTCGTATTGGGGCGGAACCGCAGGCTCTACACCTTTGCGCTCCTCGAGCACGCACAGCGCATCGGGCACGAGCCAGCCGCCCTCCGCCAGCGCCGCGAGCGCCTTCTCGCCGAGCCCCTTGCCGTAGGGTGGATCGAGGAACGCGACATCGTATGGCTGCATGTTCCCCGCCGGTCCGAGATCGGTCGCGTCGCGCCGCCAGACCTTCGTCACGCCCGTCAGCCCGAAGGCCTCGATATTGCGCCGGATGAGGCCACGCGCTTCCGCCGCTTCCTCGACGAACAAACAGAAAGTCGCACCGCGCGAGAGCGCCTCGATACCCATCGCGCCCGTGCCTGCGAAGAGATCGATCACGCGCCCGCCCTCGATGCGCGCGACAGGATCGCCATGCAGGAGCCAGTTGAACACGGCCTCCCGCACGCGGTCCGAGGTCGGCCGGATGGCATCATCGCTCGGCGCTGCGAGATTGCGGCCGCGCAGTTTGCCGCCGACGATCCTCATGTCGCGTCCTTCGGCTTCCTGGCCCGGGTGCGCCGCGCTTCGGCATCGTTCTCGCGATCGACGAGGCCGAGCTCGCGCGCGAGGCGCGGACCGAGCTGATCGGCAATGACCTTGCGGCGCACGGGATCGACCGCGCCCGGTTCGAGGTCGAGAAGCTGGAAGGGGCCGTACGACACGCGGATCAGGCGGTTCACGTCGAGGCCGAGGTGATTGAGAATCTTGCGCACCTCGCGGTTCTTGCCCTCGCGGAGCGCTATGGTGATCCAGATGTTGTGGCCCTGCTCGCGATCGAGCGTCGCTTCGACAGGGCCATAGCGCACGCCCTCGATCTCGACGCCGTTCTTGAGCTTGTCCAGCGCCGCCTGCTCGACTTTGCCGTGCGCGCGCACGCGATAGCGGCGCAGCCACCCCGTCGTCGGCAATTCGAGATGGCGAGCAAGCGCACCGTCGTTCGTGAGCAGCAGCAGGCCCTCGGTGTTCAGATCGAGGCGGCCGATCGACATCACGCGCGGCATCTCGGGCGGCAGCTTCTCGAAGACGGTCGGCCGGCCCTCGGGATCGCGGTGCGTCGTCACGAGTCCGCGCGGCTTGTGATAGCGCCAGAGACGGATGGGTTCGGCATCGGGGAGCGGCTTGCCATCGACCTCGATGCGATCGCCCGGGTCCACGTCGAGAGCCGGGCTCGTGATCTTCTTGCCGTTCACCCTGACGCGCCCTTCCTCGATCCAGCGCTCGGCCTCACGGCGCGAGCAGAGGCCGGCGCGGGCGAGCGCCTTGGCAATGCGCATTTCCTCGCTTGGGCGACCGGAGGGCGGCGGCATATTGCGCGGGCGGCGCTGCGGCGCTGGGACATGCGGCGCCCGCTCTGGCTCCGGCTTCTGGCGCGAGGGCCGGCTCGGCTTCCTGAAGCCCGACTCTGCTCCGCGCTCCGGCTGCCGGGTGGCCCCTGTCGCGTCCGCCTTCCTGCCCGGTGACGAGCCCGGCCGCGGCCCGGCAGTCGGGTCCTTGCGCCATCCCGGTTTGCCGCCGCGCTTCTGGCCCGAGCTTTGGCCCATGCCTTGGCCGGCGTTCGGGCCGGAATCCCGGCGCCCGGCCCGGGGGCGGTCTGATCTTGGCGGGCGCATGGCAGTAACTCCGGGCTTGAGGCGTGGTCGCATTGGCTGTATCGCCGGGAGCTTATGACATCACCGAACGCCTCAAGCCATATGGATCGCGCGCTCGCGTTGGCGCGAGCCGCCGCCGAGCTGGGCGAGATCCCGGTCGGTGCCGTTATCGCCGGGCCGGACGGCAGCGTGATCGCCGAGGCGCATAACCTGACGCGCGCCCGCAAGGACCCGACCGCCCACGCCGAGATGCTCGTCATTCAGCAGGCGACGCAGGTGCTGCAATCCGAGCGGCTCATCGGTTGCGATCTCTACGTGACGCTGGAGCCGTGCCCCATGTGTGCAGCGGCGATCTCATTCGCGCGCCTGCGCCGCCTTTACTACGGCGCGGCCGACCCCAAGGGCGGCGGCGTCGAGCACGGCGCGCGCGTGTTCAGCCACGCGACCTGCCACCACGCGCCGGAGATCTATCCTGGCCTCGGCGAGAGCGAGGCGCGCGCGATGCTCGAGCAGTTTTTCGCCGACCTGCGCTAGGGGCGTCCTCGCTCTCTTCGCCATCGAGCTCGGCTCGTCGCCGCGCCGCTTCCTTTGCGATCAGTTCCGGCGCGGGCATCATCGGATAGATTCCATGCTCGGTGAACAGGTCGCAGAGCGGATCGCGGTCGGCGACAACCGTACGGTAGATCCAGCGATAGCCCCATGTCGTATCGGCCATGCGATTGGCTCGTGTGCGCCCGATCAGTTGCGACGTCGCCTCGAGCTCGAGCCAACATACGACGAGATGGACATAAGTCTGCTCGTAGCTGCGCGCGCCCTCGGGCAGCCAAACCGGCGCCTGGGGATAGCGGCGCACCAGCTCGTCGAAGAATGGCGCGACCGGATCGTGATCGGGGCCGCCGAGCAGCCAGAGATACCAGTGCATCTGCTCGTGCAGGTACGTCGAGAGCAGGAGGTCTTCCGTTTCCGTGAAACGCGTGCCGAGCGTGAGGATGGGGTGGCTGTAGGTGGCCCCGGCCGGCACGATGCGCACATGCCGCGTGTACTCGAAGCGCGCGAGATCATGGCGGCGGCGCAGCGCCGCGAGCCACGTGCGGATGCGCTCCGCTTCGCGCTCGGCTTCGCCCAAGTCGATATCAATACGGACGCTGTCGTCCGAGCCCGCCATCGCATCCCCCACAGATGCGCCGACCATGCCGGATCGGCTCCGGCTCGGGAATGTGGCGGCTGCAACACTGTGGATAAGTGGATATGACAGACCCCGCTCGTGCGCCGCAGCAATCGTGCTTGTGCGGATCGCAGCATCGCACTACATCAAATCAATGAGCCATTGCAGGTGAACTGCATCGTCTCGGCGGCGGCTCACGATCTCAAATAATGCATCGCATTCCGGCGGTTGCTGACAGCCGGAAGCCAAGGGACCTGCCGTGCGCGGCGGGCCGTGGGCTGGCGTGCGCGAAGAGAAGGGCGAGATCATGCGGGTTCCACTGGTGGCCATGGCCGCGGGGGCGCTTGGCGTTCTGCTGATCTCGCAGGCGGCCCTCACGAGCGGGGCTGTCGCCATGCCGGCGAGCATTGCCGAGCTCCTCGACCACTGCAAGGACGACGAGATCTACAACGATGAGCGCCAGCGCGTGTGCTCCGAGCTCATCGATGATGTCCATCTCCCGGTCGAGGTGCGGGCGGAGGCGCTCGTGAACCGCGGGATCGTGACGCTGACTGAAGGCAGGCCCGAGCTGGCCATGGCCGATTTCGAGGCGGCGATCGTGCTCAATCCACGCGATCCGGTCGCCTATGCCTATCGCGGCGAGGTGCATAAAGTGCGCGGACAGCTCGAAAAGGCACGCGCCGAGTACGACATCGCCATTTCTATCGACGGTGCGAGCGCCGATCTCTTCGTCAACAGAGGCGAGATCCACCGTAAGCTCGGCGCGCGGGACAAGGCGCGCGCCGATTTCGAGGCCGCGCTCAAGATCGAGCCCGACCACTACGCCGCGATCGACGCATTGAAGACGCTCACCAGGAAGAAGTAGGCGCTCGCTTCAGTGCGGCGCCTCGTCCTTGATGCCGGCCTCGCGCCGGCGCTGGCGGGCGCGCCGGTCGAGCATGTTCAAGCCCTCGACGAGCGCCGAGAACGCCATGGCCGCGTAGATATAGCCCTTGGGCACATGTGCGCCGAAGCCTTCGGCAATGAGCACCGTGCCAATCATGAGCAGGAAGCCGAGCGCCAGCATCACGATCGTCGGGTTGCGGCCGATGAAATTGGAGAGCGGCGTCGCGGCGACCAGCATCGTAATGACGGCAAAGATGACGGCGATGACCATGATCGGCACGTGCGGCGTCATGCCGACGGCTGTGATGATGCTGTCGATGGAGAAGACGAGGTCGAGCAGCAGGATCTGGAAAACGGCCGCGCCGAACGTGAGACCGATGACCCTGCCGAGATGATCCGGATTCGGGTCGGGATCGACGCGGTGATGGATCTCCTTCGTCGCCTTCCACACGAGGAAGAGACCACCGGCGATCAGGATGAGGTCGCGCCAGGAAAAGCCATACCCGAAGATCGAGAAGATCGGCGTCGTCAGAGTGACGATGATGGCGATGGTGCCGAGCAGCAGGAGGCGGAGGACCAGCGCGCCGCTGATGCCGATGCGCCGCGCCATGACGCGGTGCTCTTCGGGAAGCTTGTTGGTCAGGATGGCGATGAAGATGAGGTTGTCGATGCCGAGCACGACCTCCATCACCACGAGCGTCACGAGTGCGGCCCACGCCGCTGGGTCTGCGGCGAGTGTCAGCAGGTAATCCATCAGAGGAAGGGCCCTTTCAGGTCCATCAGGTGCGGATCAAACTAAAGCAACGGACTTGAAATTCACCTCAGTTCGAGGCTAGGCGGGGAGTGAATTTCAAGTCCAAAGTTGCTTTAGAACACTATGACGCTAAAGCGTCTTTGGACCTTAAATGCGACTTTGAGATCGGCCCAGGCGTGGGTCGCATTTGAGGTCCGACGCTTTAGACCGGGATGTCCCGCTATGTGTGGTCTCTCCGCTCCTCCTGCAAGGGGGGCTGCAAAAAGGCCCTCCAAGGAGGATCTCAGCGCATGAGCTCCTTCATGGCCTTGTCGAGGCCGTCGAGCGTCAGCGGGAACATGCGCCCTTCCATGAGGTCGCTCATGAGCTTGATCGAGGGCGTCCAGCTCCAGTGCTGCTCGGGCACCGGATTGAGCCACACGGCGTGCTCGTAGATGTCCGTGACGCGCTTGATCCAGGTCGCGCCCGGCTCCTCGTTCATGTGCTCGACGGAGCCGCCGGGAACGCTGATCTCGTAGGGGCTCATGGAGGCATCACCGACGAACACGACCTTGTAGTCGGCCGGGTACTTGTGCAGGACGTCCCAGGTGGGCGTGCGCTCCGTCCAGCGGCGCTTGTTGTCCTTCCAGAGGAACTCGTAAAGGCAGTTGTGGAAGTAGAAATACTCCATGTGCTTCATCTCGGCGCGCGCCGCCGAGAAGAGCTCCTCGGCGAGCTTGACGTGGTAGTCCATCGAGCCGCCGATATCGAAGAACATGAGAACCTTCACGGCATTGCGCCGCTCGGGCCGCATCTGAATGTCGAGATAGCCTTTGCGCGCCGTGCCCTTGATGGTGCCGTCGAGATCGAGCTCGTCGGCCGCACCTTCGCGCGCGAACTTGCGCAAGCGGCGTAGGGCAACCTTGATATTGCGCGTGCCGAGCTCGACCTTGTCGTCGAGATCCTTGAACTCGCGCTTGTCCCACACCTTGAGGGCGCGAAAGTTGCGGTTTTCCTTCTGGCCGATGCGCACGCCGGCTGGATTGTAGCCCTCCGCGCCATAGGGCGAGGTGCCGCCTGTGCCGATCCACTTGCTGCCGCCCTGGTGACGGCCTTTCTGCTCGGCGAGGCGCTTTTTCAGCTCCTCCATGATCTTGTCCCAGCCGCCAAGGGCCTCGATCTTCTTCTTCTCCTCCTCGGAGAGATAGAGGCTCGAGATGGCGCGCAGCCACTCCTCGGGGATGTTGGCCTCGGCGGCGTCGCTCATCAGCTCCAGGCCCTTGAAGACGTGGCCGAAGACCTGGTCGAACTTGTCGAGATGGCGCTCGTCCTTCACGAGTGCGGCGCGCGAGAGGTAGTAGAAGTTCTCGACGCGCTGGTCGGCGAGATCGGCCTGCAGGGCTTCCATCAGCGTCAGGTATTCCTTCAAGGTGACGGGCACCTTGGCGGCCTTGAGCTCATGGAAGAAAGTCACGAACATGCGCGGGCTCCGGGGGCGGATGGTCTGGTGCTTATAGCACCTCCACTGGGGCATGGAATGCCGGATCGGGGCGGATCAGGTGCTCGCGGATCGCCGTTCTGCCAGCAGATTGATGATGTTGGCGCCTGCAATGACGGCGCCGCCGATGAGGACGAACGGGTCGAGGGCCTCGGCATAGACCAGCCAGCCGACGAAGGCGATCAGCGGCACGCGGAGATAATCCATGGGCGTCACGATGGTCGCATCGGCGAGGGCAAAGGCGCGCGCAATACAGTAGTGCGCCGCGAGCCCGCTCAGCGAGATGACGACGAGCCAGCCCCAGGTCGCGGGATCGGGCCAGGTGAGCTTTCCGAACGTCAGGACCGTCGTGTACAGGCCTTGAAAGAGCGAGAGCCAGAAGAGGATCGTGAGCGGACGCTCGGTCCGCGTGAGCTGCTTCATGGCGATGTACGAGAACGCATAGGCCACGGCGCAGGCCATCGCCGACGCTGTCCCTAAGCTGATCGACATGCCCACGGGCCGGATCACGACGAGCGCGCCGATGAACCCGAGCATCACGGCGGCAAGGCGCGGCAGGGTCATGCGTTCGCGCAGAATGAGCGGTGCGAGCAGCGCCACCCAGAGCGGCGTCGTGAATTCGAGCGCGAAGACCTCGGCGAGCGGGATCTGCGTGATGGCCCAGAACCAGGTGAATTGTCCGGCGAGGTGAGCGGCATTGCGCCACGCGTGCAAGCCGAGCCGTCGCGTGCCGAAGACCGAGAGGCTGTGCCCCGTCGCAAGCGCGATGAGCACGACGACCGGCAGCGACATCCAGCTCCGGTAGAAGATCATGTCCATGGTCGGCAGCGCGCGCATGGCCTCGCGCCCGGCGACGGCCAGCAGCGAGATCATGGCGAGCGTGCCCGCCATCCAGAAGGCCGCAAGCACGGCAGCATGGCCGGAACGCTGGGGCAGCGAGGCTTCGGCGCTCATCTCAGCCTCGGCCCGTGCGCTGGCGCTCGCCGCGGATGTTCAGAAAGTTGGCGACGACAACGATGAGGCCGCCACCCAATACCCAGAAGTCGAGCGGCTCGGCGTAGAGCACGACGCCGACAAGCACCATCAGCGGCAGCCGCAGAAAATCCATCGGCGCGACAATGATCGCATCGGCATAGGTGAAGGCCTTCGCGAGCGAGTAGTGTGCCGTAAGACCGAACGCGCCAACGCCGGCGAGCCAGCAGAACGTGATGAAGTCGGGCATCGGGAGCCCTGGTCCATACCCCAGCGTCGCGCGGCCGAGGATGACGGCGAGGCCGATCAGGATCTGGAGGCCCTGCATCCAGAAAAGGATCGTGAGGGCATTGTCGCCAATGAGAAGGCGCTTCGTCGTCAGCATGGACAGCGCGAACCCGATCGCCGCAATCATACCGAAGGGTGTGCCTTCGCTGAGCGGAATGGCGCCTGGGCGCACCACGATAAGCACGCCGATGAAGCCGAGCACGGCAGCGCCCAGCCGCAGTGCGGTCAATCGTTCGCCGAGCAGGAATGGGGCGAGCAGTGCGACCCACAATGGTGCCGTGAACTCGAGCGCCGTCAGCTCGGCGAGCGTCATCCGCGTCAACGCGTAGAGCCAACTGAACTGCGCCGTGAAGTGAACGAGATTGCGGACCACCTGCAGGCCCGGTCGTCTGGATGTGAGGCTGCCGAACGCGATGCCTTGTGCCTTGATGATCAGCACGAGGATGGAGAACCCGATCAGAGTTCGCCAGACGGCAATCTGCAGGGCGTCCGCCCCGCGCGCGGCTGAACGGCCCGCGATCGCCACCAGCGTGAAAGAGATCAGCGCCCCGACCATCCAGGTGACGGCCCAGACGATGCGCCCGCGCTCATCCGGCGGCGCCTTGGCCTCGGCCGACATTCCGGACTTCCTCCCCTCGGCGGCTCAGGCGGCGCCCCAGCACTGGCGGCGCAGCGCCGTTATATATTCACACATGCGAATGTTCGGTTGCCGCTTTGCGGAGGCCACTGTATAAGGATTCCAGGCTGCCCCAACAAGGAAGCGCGCCGGACGCTGCCATGCCGACAAGCTGCCATGCAGCAGCGGCGGAGCGACGCGCGTAAACTGGCAGCGCGGCGCGGGCGCCCGCCCGCGTCCAGGACCGGGAGGCACGGCATGGCCAAGAAGCTCGTGATCATCATGGCGAATACGGACCCGCGCAATGGCGAGGAGCTGGGCGCGCCGATATTCCAGGCCTCGGTTGCCGCCGCCATGGACTATGAGGTCGAGGTCATCTGCACCGCGACGGCCGGCCGCCTCATGAAGAAGGGCGTTGCCGAGACACTCGTCGTGAAGCCCGGCAGCCCCAAGAGCGTCTACGATTTCATCAAGGACGCGCACGAGGCGGGCGTGAAGTTCTTCTGCTGCTCGCCGAACCTCGATCTCTTCGACATGAAGCAGGAGGACCTGATCCCCGAGTGCTCGGGGATCGTTGGCGGTGCCTACCTCATCGAGGAGGTCATGGAAGGCGAAGACACCCGGGTCCTGAGCTACTGAGGTCGCGCCGATGGCTGAGGCCACCGCAACACGCGTGCAGGATTTCATCGGCGATCCGGTCTCGGACAAGCCGCCCGTGCCGCGCGCCAAGCTCGAAGCCATCTTCCGCGATCTGCAGGAGGACATGCGCTTCGACCACGAGCTGCATGGCTGCCTCAACTGCGGCATCTGCACCGCGACCTGCCCGGCCGCGCACTACTACGACTTCTCGCCACGCGAGATCGTCCAGCTCCTTTGGACCGAGAACCTCGAAGGCATCTACGATGCCATGCAGGAAAAGATCTGGTCCTGCGCCCAGTGCTACACGTGCGCCGCACGCTGCCCCTTCCGCAATTCGCCGGGTGGCCTCGTCATGCTCATGCGCGAGGTCGCGATCAAGCATCAGATGCAGTCGGCGAAGGACGTGCTGCGCCCATTCAGCCGCGTGATGCTGAAGCTGATCTCGACGGGCAATCAGCTCGCGCCGGACATGATCAATCCCCAACACTTCGCCGACTGGGGGCCTAACATCTCCAAGGTCAATGCGCCGCTCAAGCTGCTGCGCAAGGCGATCCCGATGGCGACGCTCAACACCACGGAAACTGCGTGGGAGGTCAATCTCAAGACCTCGGTCGAGCTCTACACCATCTGGGAGATGACCGGCGTCCTCGACCAGCTCGAGGGCATCGACGAGAACCTGTTCGACGTCATCACCGACATCATGGAAGAGAAGCGCGAGGACTGGAAAGATTTCCTCGAGGAGCAGGAGGACGCCGAGGACGATGACTGAGAGTGCAGCATGGCACATCTCACGTCATTGAGGCGGACATGCGTATGACAAAAGTGAAGTACAAGCCGCCGAAAGGCTACAGCGACGCCATGGCGTATCTGCGCGTGGCCGATGCTGCTGCTGCCATCGACTTCTACGAGAAGGCCTTCGATGCCAAGGAGCGCTACCGCCTCATGATGGGCGATCGCGTCGGTCATGCCGAGCTCCTCTTCGGCGAGAGCTGCGTGATGCTTTCCGCCGAGTTCCCCGAGATGGGCGTTCTCGGTCCGCGCAGTCTCGGCGGTACGACCGTGACCATGTGCCTGTATGTCGCTGACGTCGACGCGGTCGTCGAGCGCGCACTGGCAGCGGGTGCCACGATCAGGCGGCCGGTGCAGGACGAGTTCTACGGCGATCGCGCCGGGCAGGTGGAGGATCCCTTCGGCTATGTCTGGATGATCCAGACGCGCATGGAGGATGTCTCGCCGAAGAAGATGCAGAAGCGCCTCGATGAGATGATGGCTGGCACGCCGCAATCCGCGGCGAAGCCGAAAGAAAAGCCGAAGCCGGCAGGCGGCAGGAGGAGCAAATGAGCAATCCGACCCATCGCCCTTCGCAGAACGGCGAGCGCTTCACGGGCCATGGTCCCGAGTGGAAGCCCGCCAACCTTTCCGCAAGCGAGGCCGCGACGGCCACAGCCTGGGTCGAGCAGCGGATCGATCGCCGCTCCATGCTGACCAACAAGGATCGCGTCGAGGACGTGCGCGATGCCATGTGGCAGCTCGAGAAAGAGGGCCAGATCAAGGTCCATCGCATCACGGACCAGCACGAGCCGATCGAGGCCAAGACGCTCTACGGCTGGACGAAGCGCGTTCCGACGACCCAGCTCTGGCATCACAAGAGCTGCGGCCAGTGCGGCAACATCCCAGGCTATCCCGTCTCGCTGCTCTGGCTGCAGAACAAGATCGGCACGAGCTATCTCGACGAGACCGATCAGACATCCTGCACCGCGTGGAACTATCACGGCTCAGGCATCGGCAACATCGAGAGCCTTGCCGCCGTCTTCCTGCGCAATTTCCATCAGGCGTACGTCTCGGCGAAGGCGCAGGGCCTGCCCGAGGGCTACTACTACCCGCTCGTGCACTGCGGCACGTCCTTCGGCAACTACAAGGAAGTGCGCGCCTATCTCATTCATTCCGCGAAGCTACGCGAGAGCGTGACGAAGATCCTCGGCAAGCTCGGCCGTCTCGTCGATGGCAAGCTGCTCATCCCCGAGGAGGTCGTGCACTACTCCGAGTGGTTGCACGTCATGCGCCACCGCATTGCCGATCATCAGACGATCGACGCTTCAGCCGTCCGCGCGACGATCCATCCGGCCTGCCACGTCTACAAGATGGTGCCGGAGGATGCGATCTACGATGACGAGATCCTCGAAGGGAACCGCGTCGCGGTCTCGACCGGGCTCGTCCAGCGGCTCGGCGCCAATGTGATCGACTACAAGACGTGGTACGACTGCTGCGGCTTCGGCTTCCGCCACATCATTTCCGAGCGCGAGTTCACGCGCTCCTTCGCCATCGACCGCAAGATCAGGGTCGCTGTCGAGGAGGCCCAGGCCGACGTCATGATCGGCCATGACACGGGCTGCATCACCACGCTCGACAAGAACCAATGGATCGGTCGCGCGGCGGGTAAGCCTTATGAGCTGCCCGTCCTGGCGGACTGCCAGTTCGCCGCGCTCGTCTGCGGCGCCGACCCTTACAAGATCGTGCAGACGCACTGGCACGCGAGCCCGATCGAGCGGCTGCTCGAAAAGCTCGGCATCGACTGGAAGGCCAAGAAGGCCGAGTTCGAGCAGTACCTCGAGCAGATCAAGTCGGGCGCTGCCGACCAGCTCTATGATCCGCGCCTGCGCATTACGTCGGGGCCGGGCTTCAAGCCGATCAAGCGCGAGGTCATCCCTCCGCCGCCGCCCGGAGAGTAGGCGATGCTCGGTATTACGGATCTCTGGCTGTTCGTGGCCGCGGGGCTGCTGCTCAACATCACGCCCGGCCCGGACATGGCGTACATCATGGGCCGCAGTGCGCAGCTCGGCGCGCGTGCGGGCGCCGTCGCGGCGCTCGGGATCACCGCGGGCTGCTTCGTGCACATTGCGGCGGCGGCGCTGGGCTTATCGGCGATCCTTTCGACATCGGCCGAGGCCTTCTTCATTCTGAAGCTCGTCGGCGCCGTCTATCTCGTGTGGGTCGGCATCTCGCTTCTGCGCAACGCGGGTGTGAGCGACGCTGCTGCATCGAATGGAAGGGCCGCGATCTCGCTCCGCGGCATCTTCCTGCAGGGCTTTCTCACGAACGCGCTCAATCCCAAGGTGGCGCTTTTCTTCCTGGCCTTCCTGCCGCAGTTCATCTCGGCGGGCGCGCCATCGAAGGCGCTCGCCTTCGTCGTGCTCGGCCTGATCTTCTGCGCGACCGGCACGATCGTGTGCCTCATGGTCGCGTGGTTCACGGCGCGCGCCTCGGCCGCGCTGAGTGCCGGCAGTGTCGTGCGCACATGGATGGAGCGCGCGCTCGGCAGCCTCTTCGTCCTGCTCGGTATCAGGCTGGCCTTCCTTCAGCGGAGCCTTTGAGTATGACAAAGCCCATTCTCATCGTCGGCGGCGGGCCGGCGGGCCTCGCGGCGGCGCACGCACTTTCGACTGTCGGGCGTTCCTCGGTGCTGGTCGAGAAGACGGCCATCCTCGGCGGCGCACCGATTCATTCGGGTTACGCCAAGCTCGTGCCTTCGGGCCGCTGGGCCAAAGATGCGATCGGCAGCATGGTCACGCGCGTCGAGAGCAACCCGAGCGTCACGCGCAAGCTCGGCACGACCGTCTCGCGCTTCTCCGGCACGCCCGGCAATTTCATCGCCGAGCTGTCGGACGGCTCGCGCGTCGAAGCCGGCGCGGCGCTCCTCACGACCGGCTTCACGCACTTCGACAGCGTCAACAAGCCGGAGTGGGGCTTCGGCCTCTTTCCCGATGTCGTGACGACGACGCAGGTCGAGCAGATGATCTCGTCAGGTCAGGGCGTGCGCTGTCCGTCTGATGGCCGCAAGCCGAAGCGCGTCGCGATCCTGCTCTGCGTCGGCTCGCGCGACCGCCAGATCGGCCGCGAGTGGTGCTCGAAGATCTGCTGCACGGTCTCGGCCAACCTCGCGATGGAGATCCGCGAGGAGCTGCCGGACTGCCACGTCTACATCTACTACATGGATATCCGCACGTTCGGGCACTACGAGACGGACTACTACTGGCGCAGCCAGGAGGAGTTCAAGGTCAAGTACATCAAGGCGCGCATTGCGGAAGTGACGGGTGACGGCCGCCAGCTCATCGTCAAGGGCGAGGACACGCTCGTGAAGCGGCCGATCACCATTCCCTTCGACATGGTCGTGCACGCCATCGGCATGGACCCGAACGTCGACAACATGACGATTTCGGCCGTGTTCGACGTCGAGCTGCACAAACACGGCTACATCGCGCGCAAGGACACGTACGGCATCATGGGCGCGACCTCGCGGCCGGGCGTGTTCGTCGCCGGCGCGGCCATCGGGCCGGAGACGATCGACGACTCGATCGCGCAGGCCAATGGGGCGGCGCTCTCCGCGCTGGCAGCCGCCGAAGGGCGTCTTCTCGAAGCGGCGGAGTAGGACCGGTCTGATGATCGTCACGCGCAGCCATGCCGAGCCCTATACGATCGAGTTCAGCGACGGCAAGCACACGGGGCTTGCCGATGCGATCGTCGCCGATGGCGGGCGCGAGGCCGGCTTCAAGCCGTTCGCGCTGCTTGAAGCCTCGCTCGCGACCTGCATTGCCATGACGATCCGCATGTATACCGACCGGCACGGCTGGGCGCTGCCGGATCTCGAAGTGCGCGTGAAGTACGACCAGTCGCGCGCGGATGCGCCGGTGCTCCGCTATGACATCGATTTCGGCACGAGCGATCTCGCGCCGGACATT
Source organism: Hyphomicrobium sp. CS1BSMeth3 (assembly GCF_900117415.1). Classification (GTDB taxonomy): domain Bacteria; phylum Pseudomonadota; class Alphaproteobacteria; order Rhizobiales; family Hyphomicrobiaceae. The sequence goes on along the minus strand of NZ_FPEI01000006.1, from coordinate 2,673,683 downwards.
CGCGAGCGTCTGCTCCGCGTCGCCCAGGCCTGCCCCGTGCACAAGGCGCTGTCGAACCCGATGAGCGTCGCTCACAGTGAGCTGGTGGTATGATGGCGGCGGCTCAGCACATCGGCGCGATGGAGGGGCTTGCAGCTCGCCCCGTGCTGCACTTGTCCGGCGCCAAGCTGCGGCTGGCATTGGAAGCGCTGATCCGCGCTGCCGAGCCGATCGGCGGCATCGAGCGTTTCGCGGCGGCCGTGAAGCTCAAGTCCGATGTGCTGCAGGATCGCCTCGCTGGGGGCAAAGCTGCGCACATCGAGCGCGATGCCTTCGAGGACATCGTCATTCTCATGGCGACCGTACGCCGCCGGATTGCAGGCCTGATCGATGCGGCCGGTTGGGCGCGTGTACGCGACGCGATCACCGTGTTGCTGAGCGATGCGCATGTACCGGGCACGGGCGATGCCCGCGTCGCCGCGTTCGTGAAAACCTTCCCCGAGGACAAGACCAATCGCTTCGTGCGCGATCTTGCCTCCGAGCTACTGCACGGCGTGTACCCCGAGCACTATCCGCTCATGCATCGCTGGGTTTGGGACACGCGCACGAACACAGGCGTGCTGCGTGAGATCTGGCACGATCCGGCGACAGGCGATGACGTCGACCATATCGTCATCGACATTCCGGACGGCCACGAGACCTTCCTCGTGCTGCGCGAGGAGCTGTCGCAGTTCCTCTCGGACAACGGCATTTTCCGCGACATGCTCTGGTACGTCGATCTGCTCCAGGCGCAGATTTATGGCGACTACATCAATGCGCAGGGCGGCGCCTATCTGAAGACGGACTTCTCGGCCGAGGCCGATCCGCTCGAGCACACGCGCCGCATCCTTGGCCTCGACCGCATCGCCAAGCGGCGCGGGCGCGGCGCGATCGACGGTGATGCCCTCTCGCTCGATGCGATCAAACAGTTGAACTGAGGCCGGACCGATGCCCATTCACGAGAAATCGCTCATCCGGCCCGAGAACCTCAAGACGCACGACAATCTCGTGATCGAGGGCATCGACGTCTCCGGTCACTGGTCGACCTTCATCGAGTCGCGCGTCGTCACGGACTACAACGAGAACCTCGAGGACGAGATCGCCGCCATGCCGGGTGGCGACAAGATCCATCGCTGCTGGCAGTGCGGCTCGTGCACGAACGCTTGCACGGTCAATGCCATCGAGCCGCGCTTCAACCCGCGCTACTGGATCTACCTGATCCGTATGGGCATGGAGAGCGAGCTTCTCCGCGACAAGGACATCATCTGGCAGTGTGTGTCCTGTCACAAGTGCACGCATATCTGCCCGCGCGACGTCGAGCCCGAAGGCGTGATGAAGGCGACGGCCCATTGGCTCACCATGAAGGGCTATACGCCGCCTTCGCCCTCGCACATCTTCGACGAGGAGTTCACGCACCAGATCGTGCAGCGCGGGCGCATCGAGGACACCGAAGTCTTGCAGAACTTCCTGCGCAAGACGAAGCAGCCGCTCATGCAGGACTGGCTGACCGCGATCGGCTTTGCCATTGCCAAGCGCCTTCCCGTGAAGTGGGGGATCAAGATGGCCTGGGCGCAGATCTTTAAGCCCAAGACGCGCGGCTGGGACAAAGCCCGCATCGCACTCGAGGATTACATCCACGAGGTCGAGAGCGAGCAGAAGGCCGTGATCGCGGGCAAGAGCAAGCCGCAGCAATCACATGCGCCCGTGCGTGAAGCCGCGGAGTGACGCCATGCTGTTCATGATCATCGAGCGCTTCAAGGACTGCAATCCCAAGCCCATCTATCAGCACTTGCGCGACAAGGGCCGCGGGCTGCCCGAGGGCCTCAAGTACATCGATAGTTGGATCGAGCCGAATTTCGATCGCTGCTTCCAGCTCATGGAATGCGACGACGCGCGGCTCATTCAGGCGTGGATCCTGCACTGGGGTGATCTTGCCTCATTCGAGATCGTGCCCGTCGTGCCCTCGAAACAGACGCGCGAGCTTGTCGAAGGCAAGTTCGCTGCCCCGGAGTGATGACATGGTCGACGTGACGGACAAGGCGAAGAAGTACCGCAGCGTCGGCTACTATCCGGGCTGCGCGCTCGAAGGCACGGGCAACGGCTACGATGTCTCGACACGCGCGATCGCGAAGAAGCTCGGCCTCGGCCTGCGCGAGGTCTCCAATTGGAACTGCTGCGGGGCTATGGAGGTCAAGAACGTCGATCCCAAGATCCAGACGTATCTCTCAGCGCGCGTGCTCTCGCAGGCCGTGAACGAGGATCGCGTGGACGTCGTCATGGCGCCGTGCAATGGCTGCTACCACAATCTCAAGAAGGCCGAGCACGATCTCGCGCATGATCCGAAGTCCGTCGAGGTCGTCGAGAAGCTGAGCACGAAGGCCGGTCATAAGGCGTATAAAGCGGGCGAGGCTGAGACGATCCACGCACTCGACTGGCTGAAGGCGACCGTTGGCGAGGATGGATTGCGCGAGCGCACGAAGGGCAAGCTCGCAGGCCTCAAGATTGCGAACTACTACGGCTGCATGTACGTGCGCCCCCGCCACATCTTCCCCGAGAAGGACCAGGGTCCCGGATCGGAGTCGACCAGCCAGCCGCACTTCATGGATGATCTCCTTGCGGCCGCTGGCGCCGAGAACGTGAGCTTCCCACTGAAGACCGCCTGCTGCGGCGGCGCGCATACGCTCTCCGACAGCGATACCTCGACCAAGCTCGTGCTCAATATCCTGCAGGCGGCGGAGGCGTCCGGCGCGGAGGTGATCGCCACGGAATGCCCGACCTGTCATACGGGCCTCGAGATGCACCAGGTGCGTGCCGAGAAGCGCTTCGGCAAGAAGACCAACGTGAAGGTGCTCTATTTCACGCAGCTTCTCGGCCTGGCGCTCGGCATCGGCCCGCGTGCGCTCGGCATTCACACGAATATCTCGGACTCGATGGATCTCATCATCGAGAAGCGGCTGATATGATGAGCGGCGGCACGGCGGCGCGAGATACTGTGACGGGCCCGAAGTGGGACCGCCAGTACGTCGAGGCTGGCTACATCTTCGGTACGGCGCCGAATATATTCCTAACTGCCGAGGCGCATCGCTTCGCACCCAAAGGCCGCATCCTGGTGCCCGGCGATGGCGAAGGGCGCAATGGCGTGTGGCTGGCGGAGCAGGGCTTTGCCGTGACGAGCGTCGAGGCCTCGGCTATCGGCGTCGAAAAGGCTCGGGCCTTGGCGGCCGAGCGCGGCGTGCACCTCGATTTCGTGAACGCCAATCTGGATTCCTGGCATTGGCCGGTCGGCACTTTCGACGGCATTGCCGCGATCTTCGTGCATTTCGAGCCGCACGTGCGCCAGTCCATGCACCATCGGATGCTTGGCGCGCTGAAGCCGGGCGGGATCCTGCTGCTCGAAGCCTTTACGCCGAAGCATGTCGAGAACCGCAAGGCTGGACGTCGCGGCGGTCCACCACCCGAGATGCTTTACACCGCCGAGCTCCTGCGGGAAGATTTCGCAGGCGCGGACATCGAGCTTCTCCATGAGGCGGACGTGAGGCTCGATGAGGGCACCCGGCATCAGGGCCGGGCGCACGTCGTGCGTCTGGTGGCGCGGAGGGCGGCATGAGTGGACAGGCAGCGTACCCGGCTTTTGCCGGTATCGAGGAACGCATCGACGCCATTGCCATGGACGGCAGCACTGCGCCGGCGAGCGCGGCCGCGGAGCTGCTGGCGATCGGTGAGCGTGTGCTCGAAGCGTGGGTCCGCGCGCGTGGAGAAGCCCCGACGGACGCGCGCAAGGAGGGCTTCCGCCTGCTCGCGCTGCATCGCCAGGGGGCGCGTGGCGAGCCGTCCTTCAATGCCTGTCGCGAGACTTGCCGCGAGCTCGTCTACCACTACAACCTGATTGCCTTCGAGCCTGACCATCCGGATACGGGCCACCGCCTGACGCTCGCGGCCATGATCGCGCGGCATCTCATGCTGTTCGTCGGCGGCAAGCTGGAAGTGGCGGGGCTCGGCGAATTCTGCTGTTCCGCGCGGCCCTTGCGCGCGGCTGGACATTGAGCCTTGTCGAGAGGCCGGAACCCGAGATAACGAGCGGCGACGCTCACGCATTGCCGGAGATCTGAAATGCCCGTCGTGAATGGCTGCAACCTCCCGGACCATCTGCTCTACGATGTGGACAACCACATCTGGTTTCAGGAGCAGGGCGACGGCACAGTGAAGGTCGGCATGACCACGGTCGCGACGGCCATGGCCGGCCAGCTCGTTGCCTTCACACCGAAGAAGGTCGGGCGAAAGGTCGACGCGGGCAAGAGCTGCGCGACGGTCGAGAGCGGCAAGTGGGTGGGACCGGCGAAGTCTGCCGCCGCCGGCGAGGTCGTGGCGATCAACGATGCGCTCGTCGCCGATCCGACGCTGGCCAACACCGATCCCTACGACAAGGGCTGGTTCATCATCCTGAAGCCGGAGGATTGGGGCGCGGTGAAACCGGGCCTGACCCTCGGCAGTGCCGTGACCCAGCCCTATGAAGCGAAGATGACGGCCGACGGGTTCTCCGGCTGTACGTGACACCGCGCCGGGTCGCTTTGGACGAGGCTTGGCAGTAGAGTGCCGGGCCATGCGCGATGCCACTGAACAGCCGCCCCCTGCGGGTGCCAGGATCGAAGCCGTCGAGGCCGAGAGCTTTGCCGTCGTCCCCGGACGCGCCGACGCCGGGCTGATCCTGCTCTGCGATCATGCCGGCAATGCCTTTCCGCCGGAGTACGGCACCCTCGGCCTGCCCGAGTCGCAGCTCCGCCGCCACATTGCCTATGACATCGGCGCTGCCGCCGTAACGCGCGCGCTTGCTGCCGCGCTCGACGTGCCGGCAGTGCTCACACGCTTCTCGCGCCTGCTCATCGATCCCAATCGCGGCGCCGATGATCCGACGATGATCATGCGGCTCTCGGACGGCGCGGTGATCCCGGGAAATCGTCATCTCGATGCGGCCGAGAGGGAAAAGCGCACCACGCGCTACTATCGCCCCTATCACAACATGATCGAGGACGTGATCGAGCGCTGCATTGCCGCAGGCGTGCCTCCCGCCATCATTTCGATCCATAGTTTCACTGAAAGCTGGAAGGGCGTGCCGCGCCCGTGGCATGTCGGCATTCTCTGGGATCGCGACATGCGGCTATCTGCGCCCATGCTCGACTATTTCAATGCCGATGGCGGTCTCATTGTCGGCGACAACGAGCCCTACAAGGGCAGCCTCGAAGGGGACTGCCTCTGGCAGCACGCGACCGCGCGCGGGCTTGCGAATGCGCTGATCGAGATACGACAGGATTTGATCCGAGAGCCCCAAGGCCAGCAGCAGTGGGCAGATCGGATCGTTGCGCTTGTTCATGCGTTGAAAGGGCGGCCGGATCTCAATCTCGACCGCCTTTGATGCGGTCTGTGCGAACAGGAGAAGCGAGCCATGGCGAAGATCGACAAAGCGACGACGACCGAGCTCGAGGCGGCTGCATTCCGCCGGCTGGTCGAGCATCTGCGCACGCGCACCGACGTGCAGAACATCGACCTCATGAACCTCGCCGGCTTCTGCCGCAACTGCCTCTCGAACTGGTATCAGGAGGCCGCGAAGGCCACCGGGCACGAGATCAGCAAGGATGAGGCGCGCGAGATCGTCTACGGGATGCCCTACAAGGACTGGCAGGCGAAGTATCAGAAGGAAGCCACGGCCGAGCAGAAGGCCGCCTTCGAGAAGTCGCATCGTCATTGATCGATTAGACTGCACCTCGGCGCGGGAGTCCCCTCTCCCCGCTTGCGGGGAGAGGGTTAGGGTGAGGGGCAGCGGCAGACGCCGACGTCAGCGCAAGCGGCCGCCCCTCACCCCGACCCTCTCCCCATTGAAGACAATGGGGAGAGGGAGAAGTAATGGATGCCCAAGCCCGTAACGCCTCGGCTGACGACCGACTGCGTCGCCGTCGACGCCAAGGGGCGCGTGCTGCTCATTCGGCGAAAGAATCCGCCGTACGTCGGGCACTACGCGCTGCCGGGCGGGTTCGTCGATGTCGGCGAGACGGTCGAGGATGCATGCCGGCGCGAGCTGATGGAGGAGACCGGCGTCAAGGCCGGCTCGCTGCACCTGGTCGGCGTCTATTCCGATCCGAAGCGCGATCCGCGCTTTCATACGGCGGCCGTCGTGTATCTGACGCGCGTGCGCGCGCCCAAGGCCGTGGCGGGTGACGACGCTGCAGCGGCGGAGTGGGTGGAGGATTGGCGCAAGGCGGAGCTCGCCTTCGATCATGGGCAGATCCTGCGCGATGCCATGCGCCTTTTGAAGAAACTGTCGACTGGGGCAACGAGCGCCTGAGCGCACATCCGGCTTTCCAGAAAACTAGGATACGTGATGACCGGACTTCTCCGGCCGGTGACGGCTCTTTTGCTCAGCGCATCGATCCTGATGATGGGCAATGGGCTCTTCGGCGTTCTCGTGCCGATCCGGGCCAATATCGAGCACTTCTCGTCCTACGATATTGGCTTGATGGGCTCGTCCCACTTCGCAGGCCTGATGATCGGCTGCCTGCTGTGGCCGCGCGTGATCGGGACTGTCGGGCACATTCGCGCCTTCGCCGCCCTGACGGCGCTGGCAACGATGACGCCGCTCCTCCATGCCATTTGGACGATTGCACCCGTCTGGTGGATCCTGCGCGCGCTGAACGGCCTCGTTTTCGCGGGCCTCTTCATGATCATCGAGAGCTGGCTGACTGGCGCATCGCAGCCTGAGACGCGCGGGCGCGTCCTCGGCGCCTACGCTATGACCAACCTGACGGTCGTCACCGGCGGTATGCTGCTCATATCAACCGGCAATCCGGCGAGCTTCGAGCTCTTCTCGCTCGTCGCCATTCTCTATTCGCTCGCGGCCGTCCCGATTGCGCTGACGCCGCGCAGCGCGCCGCAACCGCCGCCCAGAGCCAAGATGCGCCTCGGATGGCTCATGACGGTTTCACCGGCGGCGGTGTTCGGCTGCTTTGCAGCCGGCATCGTCAACTCGGGCTTCTGGACGTTCTCGCCGCTCTTCGCGCAAGGCGCCGGGCTTTCCGTGCGCGATACCTCGCTTTTCATGTCGCTGTGCGTGCTCGGCGGGGCGATCAGCCAGTGGCCGATCGGGCGCCTCTCGGATCAGCTCGGCCGGCGCGCTGTCGGCATCGTCGTGTGTACGGTCGCTGCGGCGGGGGGCGCGTCGCTCTATCTCATGGCGAATAACGGTGCCGCGGTGCTGTTCCTGCTTGGTGCGCTCTACGGCGCCATGGCGTTCACGGTCTACACGCTGTGCGTGGCGCACGCGAACGATCTCGTGCACCGCAAGCGCGCCGTGGAAGTCTCGAGCGGGCTGCTGCTCGTGTTCTCTGTGGGCGCCATTCTCGGGCCGATGATGGCTTCGGCGCTCATGCAGGCATTCGGGCACGGCGGATTGTTCCTGCACACGGCAATCGCCCACGCGAGCATTGCGATCGTCATGCTGCTGCGCGTTCAAGTGCGTCCGAAGCTTCCGACTGCGCGTACGGAGCCGTTCGTCGTGGTGCCGAAGACAACGCCTGCTGTCTTCGAGCTCGATCCGCGCGCCGAGCAGTCGTCCGAGACGTCCAAGGAAGCCGCGGCGGTACGCTGAACGTGCGCGTCAGAGGCTCGACCAGAGCAACGTGAGCCCGGCGACGAGCAGGATGGCGAGCACGAGCCGGTCATAGCGGTGATCATCGAGGCGGCGGTAAATGCGCTGGCCGATGAAGGCGCCGATGAGCGTGCCGGGCAGCGCGAAGAGCACCGCGCGACCGAGCTCTGCCGTCACGAGGCCCGCGGCGGCGTGTGCCATGAGCGAGACCGTCAGGATCGTCAGGTTGAAGCCCTGGAAGACGGCGCGGCGCGCATCCTTGCCCCAGTTCCGCAGGCTCGCCCAGATCGTCGGCAGCGCGCCGGAGAGCCCCGCGAGCCCGCCGAGAATGCCGCCTGCAAGGCCGATGATGCCATCCGCAATGCGGCCGCCCCAATGGACAGTCGGGCGGAAGCTGCCGAGCAGCATGACCGTGCAATAGGTCGTGACGACGATGCCGACGCCGAGCTTCACTGCTTGCACCGAGACCATCACGAGCAGCCACGTCCCGAGCGGAATGCCGATCAAACCGCCAATGAGAAAAGGCGCAAGGCGGCGCCAGTCGAGCGCGTGCCAGATCGAGGGCAGCGACTGCAGTTGCGCCACGACAGAGCAGACGAGCACGAGCGTTGCCGCGACCGTGACGGGGAGGGCGTGCAGCCAGAGCACGAGCGCCGTCATGCCAGTCCCGAAGCCGGTGAGCCCGTTGACGAGCCCGCCGGCAAAGGCGCCGGCGATGATGAGCAGAACGTCCGCAGTCATGAGAGGCCCGCCGCGTGATGGGAGGAGATATGGGCGGGCGTCGCCGCCGTCGGATGGGCAGTGGAGATGAGATGCCGCCAGATCAGACGGCACGCATGACACTAGCAGAGCCCGCGCCCCGCCAGTATGCCGTCGGGTGCAGATCCGAGCTTCAGATCTCGACGATCAGCTTCCCTGTGACCTGTCGCTTGTCGAGGGCCGTGATCGCCTCGCCGATGCGCGCGAGCGGGTAGGTCGCGTGAACGTGCGGTTTGAGACGCCCTTTCGCACACCAGTCCAGAACCTCGATCATGTTCGCGCGGTGCTGCTCGGGCTCGCGCATGATCATCTCGCCCCAGAAGACGCCGACCGCGGCGGCATTCTTGAGCAGGAAGAGATTGAGCGGGATCTTCGGGATTGCACCCGCCGCGAAGCCGATCACGAGCAGGCGGCCGCCCCAGGCGATGGAGCGCAGGGCCGCTTCGGAATAGTCGCCGCCGACGCAGTCGTAGACGACGTCGACGCCCTTGCCGCCGGTCAGCTCGCGCAAGCCGGTCTTGAGATCGGAGGTCGCATAGTTGAGCAGCTCGTCGGCACCATGCTCGCGGCAAATGGCGAGCTTCTCCGCACTGGAGGCAACGGCGATCACGCGCGCGCCCATGAGCTTGGCGATCTCGACGGCCGCAAGCCCCGCGCCGCCTGAGGCGCCGAGCACGGCAACGCTCTCGCCGGCCTTGAGCCCGCCGCGATCCTTGAGGCCGTGCATGGCGGTGCCGTAGGTCACGCTGATGCCGGCGGCGGCTTTGTCGCTGACGCCCTCGGGGATCGGGATCATGAGCTTGGCCGGCACCGCGACCTTCTCGCGCGCCCCGCCCCAGGCAATGTAGCCGCACACGCGCTGACCAGCCTTCAGGTCGCGCACATTGGCGCCCACGGCCTCCACGACGCCCGCGATTTCGGCGGCTGGTGAGAAGGGAAGGTCCGGTTTGAACTGGTATTTGCCGCGCGTGATCAGCGTGTCGAGGAAGTTGAGGGCCGCCGCGCGCACCCGCACCACGACCTCATCCGGCCCGGGGACCGGATCCGCGATCTCCTTGATCACGATAGCCTCGGGACCTTCCAGCGACTTGCACAGGGCGGCCTTCATGTGACACCTCCTCAATGAATTCAGTGCCCTCCGACCGGGAGCGCCCGTGACATGAGTACGACGCCGGCTCAGCCCGTCAACCGCGGCTACTTCGCCATTGGTGCCGAGCGCATATCCAAAAGCCTCAACGTCGGCAACCTGATGCGCTCCGCACATGGCTTCGGTGCGAGCTTCACGTTCACCGTCGGGGCCACCTACCAGGCGCGCGAAGCTGCCGCTGATACCTCTAGGGGGCTCCAGCATCTCCCACACTACAACTGGGCCAGCCTCGAGGACATGGTGCTGCCGCAGGGCTGCAAGCTCGTGGGCATAGAGCTCATCGAGGATGCCATCGACCTCCCGAGCTTCCGCCATCCGCTGCGGGCGGCCTATGTGCTCGGGCCGGAGCGCGGATCCCTTTCGCCTCAGATGCTTGCGCGTTGCGACTACACTGTCAAAATACCGACCACGTTCTGTATCAACGTGGCCATGGCGGGGGCCATCGTCATGTATGATCGCGTACGATCGCTCGGCCGATTCGCGGCGCGGCCGGTGGGCGAGGGCGGGCCGATGGTCGGTCCCGAGCCGCATGTGCAAGGCGGGCGCGTCGTCCGTCGCGGGGAACAATAATCGGTCGGCGGACGTAATGTGCCGGTAGAGCGCCGCACGAGAATGGAGAATTGCAGGCTCATGTCTCATCGGGGATGGACGCGCGCCGTCACGCTGCGCGCCGCCGCTACGGTGGCGGCCGTGGCGCTTGCCGGCAGCATCGCGCTCGCGCAGAACATCAAATCCATCGGCACGTTCTCGAGCTGGACGGCATTTTCGCACGGCGATGGCGGGAGCCTGCTGTGCTTTGCGACTGCGCAGCCGACCAAACAGGAACCGTCGGGCGCCAAGCGCAGCCCGGCCTTCATCTATGTCTCGAGCTGGCCCAAGGACGGCGTGAAGGCCGAGGTCAGCGTGCGCGTCGGCTATCCGCTGCGCGGGGGGAGCGAGGTGACGCTCGCGGTCGGCAGCACGAACTTCAAGCTGTTCGTGCATGGGGATCGCGCCTACGTCGCCGATGCGGGCGACGAGCTGAAGCTTCTCGATGCCATGCGCAAGGGCTCGACCATGACGGTGATGGGCACATCCGAGCGCGGCACGACGACGACCGACACCTACTCGCTCGCCGGCATCTCGCAGGCGCTTCAGGCTGTCGCGACGAGCTGCAAGTAAGCATCGAATCCCCTCTCCCCGCGCGCGGGGAGAGGGCTAGGGTGAGGGGCAGCGGCATACGCTGACGTCGCGCGAGTTCCCGCCCCTCATCCCCACCTTCTCCCCGTAAGAACGGGGAGAAGGGGAAGGAGTCATCCCGGTTTTCCGGCCCTCAGCCGCGCGATCGTTGGCAGGATCGTGCGCTCGAGTGCGTCCTGCGTGATCGGGCCGACGTGCTTGTAGGCAACGCGACCCTGGCCATCGAGGATGAAGGTCTCGGGCATCCCGTAGACGCCCCATTCGATGGCCGTGCGCCCGGACGTGTCGGCACCGACGGCGGCATATGGATTTCCGTAGCGACCGAGGAAGCGGCGCGCATTGGCGGCGGCATCCTTGTAGTTGATGCCGAGCACCGGCACGCTCGCCTTCTGTGCAATCTCGATGAGCAGCGGATGCTCCTCGACGCACGGGAGGCACCACGAGGCCCAGAAGTTGACGACCGTCACCGCGCCCTTCTGCAGCAGCTCGGACGTGAGCAGCGGGACGGCGCGCGGGCCCTCCTGCAGGCCTTCGATCGCAGTCAATGCGAGAGCCGGCGCCGGCTTGCCGATCAGCGCTGATGGCAGTCTTGCAGGATCGCCCTTGGTGAGCGCGAAGGCGAACATCACGGCCATGGCGCCGAACAGCACGAGCGGTACCAGTATCAGCAGCCGCCTGCGGCGAGGCGCGGATGGCGCATCCGTCGTGCGGTCCGTCATTGGCCGCTATCCCCGGCGCGCGACCGGCGGCGCACGCCGCGGGCTTCGAGCGCGTCGAGCGCACGCTGTTGGCGGCGGCCGTCGAAAATCAGCCAGGCGACGAGCGTGATCATGACCGCCGCGACGATCGCATAGGAAGCGATGATGAAGGCTGCGTGCGGCCCTAGGTTCATGGTGCTCAGCCTTTCGCGCCCGCAGGGAGGCCGGCACCGGCGCGGCTGACCTCGGCGAGCGTCAGCGCCTTCACGCGGCGGCGCAGGATCTCATTGCGCATGGCCATCAGGTGCATCGCGGTGAAGGCGAGAACGAAGCCCACGGCCATGACGAGCAGCGGAACGAGGATCGATGCGTGAATGCTCGGACCGCCGAAGCGCAGCACGCTTGCCGGCTGATGCAGCGTATTCCACCATTCGACGGAGAACTTGATGATCGGCAGCAGGACGATGCCGACGAGCGCGAGAATTGCGGTCAGCTTGCTGGCGAGGGCCTCGTCGTCGAGCGAGGAGCGCAGTGCCATCAGCCCGAGATAGAGAAAGAAGAGAATGAGGACGGATGTGAGCCGCGCGTCCCATACCCAATAGGCGCCCCACATGGGCCGGCCCCAGAGCGCGCCGGTGATGAGCGCGAGAAAGGTGAAAGCGGCACCGAGCGGCACGGCCGCCTTGGCAGAGACGTCGGCGAGGGGGTGGCGGAAGACCAGAAGCCCGAAGCTCGAGATCGCGACCAGCAGATAGATGCCCATGGCGAGCCAGGCCGAGGGCACGTGGATGAACATGATCTTGACGGTTTGGCCCTGCTGGTAGTCGGGCGGGGCTGAGAAGAACGCGAGATAGAGGCCGAATGCAATGAATGCAGCGGCGATGCCCCCCAACCACGGCAACGCGGTCGCGCTGAGCGACATGAAGCGGGTCGGATTGGCAAGGCGGCTCGTGAGGTTCTGGGCGCTCGTCTGCATGGCGATGACTTAGATGCAGTTGATCCGGCCGGCAAGCAGCCGCGGCATTCGCGCGCGTGCCCCTGCTTTAGCCCGCGACAACCGGTTTCAGGGCCTCGATGAGCAGGCGCACCTGCACTTCCTCGTCGCCGACGGCGAGCTGGGCCGCGAACCAGTCCTGGACCATCCGGCAAACCCGCTCGGGTGCGGCTCGTGCAAGCGAACGGGCATCAGAGAAGAGCTGGAGGTCCATGGGGCTCCAGCCGCGCTTGGCGAGCTGAATGGCGAGCTGGTCGTAGTCGTCGCGCGTCGGCTGGCGGTGCTGGGCCGGCGTGCGGCGGCCCTCGACGATGGCGGTGAAGATCGCGGAAGCCTGGCGCTGCAGCGAGGGCGTGTGCTCGGAGGCGCTCGTGAGCTCCACGATCAGCGGATTGGTCTCGCCCTGCGAGATGAAGCCGTAGCAGGCATCGACGCTGTGCTGCGAGAGACGTTCGAGGTTCTCGAGGAATGCGGTCGCGACCGTCTTCAGGTGCTGCGGGCTCGCGGCTAGGGCATCCGTCACGTGCTTGCGGCGCAGTGCGACAAGCTGCTCGGCAAGATGTTGCGAGATCGCCTTGTCGGCCTTTCCTTCGGCCTTGAGGCGGGCCGTGTCGCGCACGCGCTCGCCGTACCAGTCCGGGAACTCGGTCTTGAGCAGTTTCCAGAGGGCCGTGCGCTGGAACTGGCGATCGACCTCGACCGGATCGGTCGCATAGTCGGCTGGCGCCTGCTTCCGCGCCTCGGGACTGGCCGAAACCGTCGGCGGCGTCGATGACTGCGGCGCCGAGGCGGACGAAACACGATTGACGATGGGGTCGAGCTGCCCCGTGGCGTGAAGGGCAAAGACTCCCCCGCCGATGAGCACGAGGAGTGCGACGGCGGCGATCGCGAGCTTCGGCAAGCGGCGACGCGGCGGCTCGTCGGCCCAGGCATCGTCTTCATCCCCGCCATGCGGCGGCATGGCGCTGCCAGCGGCAGGCTGTGGGCTGCGGAGCGGTGCTGTCGGATTGGTTCGGACCGGAGCCTCGCCCATGGGCTGGCCGGTGGCCGGCTGGCGGCCAGCCGGTCCGCGCGCGCCCGGCTGAGGCTGATGAGCGCCAGCCTCGCGCGTCCGGCGGGCTGCTGCCTCGCGTCGGGCTGCCTCTGCGGCGATCACCTCGCGCGGATCGGAGTGGCGTGCCGGCGCCTGCCCGGGGCGATCCTTCGGACCAGCATCCAGGCCGGCTGGATCACCGCCCCCTTGCACGGTCTTGCGGCGGGCTTCGGCCTCCCAGCTCGCGGGATCCTTCGCGATATGTGCGCGGTCGCGCGCCGTGTCTGCCCTCGGCTCCGCAGGCCCTGCTTTTGCAGCAGGTGCGTCGGCAGGCCGCGGAGCAGCCTGAGTTGGAGGCGGTGCCGGCGGCGGGGGAGCCTGGGTTGGGACCTCGGGCATCTTGGGGAATGCGTCGGAGGCGGGCTTCCAGTCCGTAAAGCCTTGTCGCCACACGAGATCGGTCGGCAGAAGATAGCCGAGCTCGATGATCTTCTCCATTTCCGCGGCGCTGATCGGACCGTGCTGCTGCCCGTCGCGCGCCAGATACCATTCAATGGGTTGATCGGCTTGCGACATGAGTCCCGTCGTTCTCGAAGTGCTGATGGCCGGTCATGCTCGGTTCGGCAACGCTTTCGCGGAACGCAAATTGAACGCCGCGCCGCGTGCCCCTAATACCACACCTGAGCACGCATCGTCGCGCATTGCGGCAAAATTCCGAGTTTTTCCGATACCGCGATCATGGGTCGCTGCTGAACTGCGCGCCACAAGTGCCTCTGAGCGTACGCTAGAGGCCAACCGCGGCAATCAGGTGGCAGACGCCTCAGGTTGCATCCTTGAATTGCGCGTCGACCGGGACTTTGTAGGCGTTCGCGAGACGGTTGGTCATGTTGGCGAGCCCGACGACCGCATAGAGCTCATTGATCTGAGCTTCCGTCGCTCCCTTGGCGCGTGCAGCCGCTGTGTGCGAGGCCATGCAGTACTCGCAGTTGTTGGTGATCGAGATGGCGACATAGACGAGCTCCTTGGTCAGCGGGTCCAGGTGTCCGGGCCCCATGATGGCCTTGAGGCTCTCCCAGGTGTGCTTGAGCATGCGCGGCTCGTGGGCGAGATAACGCCAGAAATTGTTGATCGTCTTGACCTTGCGCGTCGCTTTGATGTCGTCGAAGACGGCGCGCACCTCGGGGCTTGCAGTGCGGGGATCGACGGGCTTCATTGAGTGCTCCTTTTTGCGCGGGGGATCGGCGAAGTGTCCCGCATCGCCTTGCCGGGCGTCAACAACCGGCCGCGGAGGTTCGCATGGTGGGCGATAGTGCAATGAGCGCGTCCGACGATCCGGCGGCCGTGGCAGCGGCCATCGAGGTGCTCGACCGCCATATCGCGGCGCTGAATGCCAAGGACGATGTCGCGCTCGCCGCAACGCTGCACTTTCCGCACTATCGTCTGTCCGGCGCCGGCATGCGGATCTGGGAAAGCCCGGAGCGCTACTTCGCTGATTTCCGCGCCCGCGCCGGCGGCGACTGGCATCACAGCGCGTGGGACTTCCGCAAGGTCATCGCGGCGTCCCCAGAGAAGGTTCATCTCGACGTGCAGTTCACGCGCTACCGCGCCGACAACTCGGCCATCGCAAGCTATCGCTCCATCTGGGTGGTCACGCGCATCGAGGGGAGATGGGCGGCTGAGCTGCGGTCGAGCTTCGCGCCGTGAGATCTATCGTACAGGCGGCGCGGCATCCTTGAAGAGGGCGCGGGCATTGCCATGCGCGATCTTGGCCGCGATCTCGGGTGGCAACTCCGCGAGCCAGCGCCGATAGCCGGCGATGATCTCGCCGTAGCTCGCCCACCGCTCGTTGATCCAGGTGTCCGAGCCAATGAGGAAGCGGTCGGGATAGCGCTCGAACAGGGCGCGCCACGCAGGCGACAGCCGTCCACCTTCGGTTATGCCGCCGCGATAGGAGAGCTCGCCCCAGAGCGTCGGATACTTGTCCAGGAGTGCCGCAACGCGTGCCGGCTCGAGCGAGAAGCCCGTGTGGGCCCAGATGATGCGGCTCTTGGGATTATGAGCGAACAGGATCTCGATGGCTTCCGCATCGGCATGTGCGTGCAGGTAGAGGTCGTGCGCGACAGCGAAGTCGACGGTCTTGCGCACCCAGTCGGTGGCGGCGGCGCGACCCGTAAGGTGGAACTCGCCGACCCCGCGATAGCCGCCACGCGCGTATTCCTCGCGCACGAGGTCGTAGATCGAGGGATCGTTGAACCAACTGCCGATGTCGGCCCGAATGCGATAGGGCCGGATGAAGGGCACGACCCAAAGCCCCTCGGCCTTCCCCACGGCTTGGGCGGCGACGAGCGCGCGCGTGCCGTCGTTCGGCCGGCTCGTCGCGAGGATGCCCGTGACGCGGTGCTTCTTGAAGAGCGCGAGCACCTCGTCGAGCGAGAAGTAGGGCTTTGGCTCCCAATTGTAGTGAAGATGAGCATCGAAGATCTCGATGGGCTCGGCAGCGCTCGCGCGCGGCACCACGCCGAACAGGACGATAATCCCAAGAAGCAGTCCGAGGAGCTTACAGAGATGCGTGATCTTCATGGGGCTTGCTCCGCGACTTTCGGGGCTGTCCAATGTCGCGTGAGCTTCGACGGCAGCCCTGCGTCCGTCAACTGCACGGCGTGATCGGCATACGTATGATCCAAGCATCGTAAGCTCATTCGACCGCCTCGGCGCCATCTTGCTCAATCCACTGGCACGCCATCGGAATCTGAATATCTCAAATTGACGTATGTCCGTACGAATGCAATTTTGTCCCTCCACGCGAGGCACTGTGTAAAGCGGGCGCGCGATGGGAATTCAAGGTCTGGGGAGGCCTCATATGCAGGATCGGCCTGTGAATGCAGGCGTGAGCGGCTTTCTGCCGTCTCAGGCCGCACGTCTGAAGTGTCGTAGCGGCGAGATCACGGGACACACCGCGGGTCAGGCGCCGGGATTCGTGCAGGGCAACCTGTGCATCCTGCCGAAGGCCTATGCCACCGACTTCGCCGCTTTCTGCCAGCGCAATCCTAAGCCCTGCCCAGTCATAGGTATGGGGGCCGTCGGCGATCCGGCGCTTCCCGATCTCGGCGACATCGACATCCGCACGGACGTGCCGCGATACCGCGTCTTCAAGAATGGCGAATGCGTCGATGAGCCGACGGACATCCGCGGCTACTGGACCGACGACCTCGTGACGTTCGTACTCGGATGCTCCTTCTCATTCGAGCAGCCGCTGATCGACGAGGGCATCTCGCTCTATCACATCGAGCGCGATACGGTCGTCTCGATGTATCGCACGTCGATCGATTGCGCACCGGCCGGGCCGTTCAGCGGCAAGATGATCGTGTCCATGCGCATGATGACGCCGGCGGACGCCATTCGCGCCATCCAGGTCACGTCGCGCTTCCCAGCCGTGCACGGGGCGCCCGTACACATCGGCATTCCCGAGGCGATCGGCATCAAGGACCTGATGGCGCCCGATTTCGGCGATCCGCCGCCGGTTGTCGAAAAGGGAATGCTCCCCGTATTCTGGGCGTGCGGGGTCACGCCGCAATCCGTCGTTCTTAATGCCCGCCCGCCGCTCTGCATTACCCACAAGCCGGGCTCGATGCTCATTACGGATCGCCTGAACAGCAAGCTGGCGGCGTTGTGACGGACGGTTGAGCTGAATTCCGAATGTCTCAAAGGGAGGAAGTACTGATGAAGTTCAAATTACCTGCTGCCTGCGTCGCCGCGACCCTCGCGGCAGCAGCGTCCATTCCGGTTTGGGCGCAGGATCTTCAGCCGCGCACCTTCAATGCCGTCGGGACGTGGAACTTTCTGACCAACTGGCAGAAGATGGAGCAGCCCTTCTGGACGGAAGATCTGCCCAAGGCGACGGGCGGCAAGCTCAAGGGCAACATCAAGTCGATCACCGAGGTGAACCTGAAGGGCACGGAGGTCGTGCGCCTGCTCAAGCAGGGCGTGTTCGACTTCGCTGCCGCGCTGCCGATCTACGTCGAGGATGGCGGCGCGATCATCGAGGCGTCCGACATCGCCGGCGTTGCGCGCGACTTCAAGATGGGCCGCGAAATCGTGAATGCCTGGCTGCCCGAAATGCAGAAGGCCATGGCGCGCAACGGCGCGACGATCCTCGGCACGTTCACCTTCCCGGAGCAGGTCATCTTCTGCAGAGGCGAGATCAACAGCATCGATGACCTGAAGGGCAAGAAAGTCCGCGTCCAGGGCACATCGCAGGCTGATTTCGTTGCGGCGCTCGGCGGCGTCGGTGTGACGATCGCCTTCGGCGAGGTCGTGCCGGCGCTGGAGAAGGGCGTCACCGACTGCGGTGTGACAGGCACGATGCCCGGCTACAAGGCCAAGTGGTACGAGGTCGTGAACACGCTGATCCGCCTGCCCGTGAACTACACGGTCGGCGTTTGGGTCGTGAATACGAACGTCTGGAACAAGCTGCCTGAGGCGACCCGGACGGTCATTCAGGCGGAGATGAAGAAGCTCGAGGACAAAGCGTGGAAGGTCATCGAGGAAGAGACCGAGGAGGGCATCGCCTGCAACACCGGTAACGGTGCTTGCTCGGTGGGCCCGCCAGGCAAGCTGAAGCTGTTCGTGCCTTCGGGTGACGCCATGAAAGAGCGCAAGAAGGCCATCGACGAGCAGGTGCTTGCGGCGTGGGCGAAGCGTTGCGGTGCCGAGTGCGCTGCGAAGTGGACCGAGCTTGTCGGCAGCAAGTACGGCCTGACGGCCAAGGCCAACTAACAGTCCGCGCAAAAAGGGGAAGGCCCGGGATCGTCTCCTGGGCCTTTTATTTATAATGACGGATATGCTTCGCACGCTGCTGTCCGAGACGCCGGCATGGCAGTTCGCTGCCGTTGCCGTAGCGCTTCTCGTGCTGATCGTCCTGCGTGATCCCGCTTGGCGGCTGATCTCGGCGCTCGCGCAAATCGGCATCTGGCTAGGCGGGACATTGCTCTTTTCGGCAGCAATCATCGTCACAGCCGAGGTGCTGCTGCGGAAGGGAGCGGGCGCGATGCTCGGCGCGAGCTTCCTGTTCTCTGGTTCGGACGAGATTTCCGGCTATCTCTTCGCGGTAGGAACGAGTCTTTCGATGGCCTACGTGCTCGTCAATCGCGGTCACGTGCGCATTGACGTCCTCTATATCCAGTTCGGACCGACAGCCCGCGCGATCATGGATATCATCGCGCTCCTGGCCCTGTTCGTCTTCGTGTTCGCCCTTCTCGAGCGCGCCATCGACGTGGCGATGACGAGCTATGTCGAAGGCATCCGCTCGAACACGCAGCTCCGCATTCCGCTCGCCTGGGCGCAGATCCCCTGGGCTTACGGTATCGGCCTGTTCTTCCTCGCGATCATGGTGGCGCTGATCCGCTCGATTGCCTGCGTTCTGAAGGGGGATTGGGGCGGTGTCCGAGCGATCGCAGGTGTCGCGACGACGGAGGAGGAGATCGAGGCCGAACTGAAAGGCCTGGACGTCCGCGGCCAGAAGCCGGGCGCAGGAGCTTAAATCACATGCTGGCAACTGCTCTTCTGCTTCTGCTCGGCCTGCTTGCGATCAGCGTGCCCGTCGCCGCCGTCATGGGCGTTCTCGGTCTGGCGCTGAACGATTTCTTCGCCGCCATGCCGCTGCAGCGCGCCATGGGCGAGATCATCTGGAACTCGTCGAGCGAGTACATCCTGATTGCGATCCCGTTGTTCGTGATGCTCGGCGAGATTCTGCTCAGGGCCGGCATTGCCGAGCGCGTCTACAACGCAGCGGCGCAGTGGCTTTCGTGGCTGCCGGGCGGCCTCATGCACGCCAACATCGGCACCTCGGCGATGTTTGCCGCGACTTCCGGCTCGAGCGTGGCGACAGCCGCGACGATCGGCACCGTCGCCATTCCCCAGATCAGGCAGCGCGGCTACGACGAGCGTCTCTTCCTCGGCAGTATTGCCGCGGGCGGCACGCTCGGCATTCTCATTCCGCCCTCGATCAATTTCATCCTGTACGGCCTGCTGACCAACACGTCGGTGCCGCGTCTGTACCTCGCCGGCTTCATTCCGGGGGCGCTGCTTGCCGCCCTGTTCATGCTGATCATTCTGCTTTTCTGCCTGATCGATCGCCGCAAAGGCGGGGCGCCTATGGAGACGTCGTGGGCGAAGCGCATCCGCGTCTTGCCGGACCTGCTGCCGCCGATGTTCATCTTCTTGGCCGTGGTCGGCTCGATCTATGCAGGTTGGGCCACGCCGACGGAGGCGGCCTCGCTCGGTGTCGTGGCAGCGCTCGTCCTCGCCGTCTGGGAGCGTCGGCTTTCCTTCTCGATGCTGCGCGCGGTCGCCGAAGGCACCATGCGCACGACCGCCATGATCATGCTGATCATCATGGCGGCGCAGTTCCTCAACTTCGTGCTCGCCGCGATCGGCCTCACGGACGGGCTTGGGCAATGGATCCAGAGTCTCGGCCTCGGCAAGTACGGCACGATGCTGCTCATCATCGCGTTCTATGTCGTGCTCGGCTGCTTCATGGAGACGATCTCCATGATGATCCTGACGACGCCGTTCATCGCGCCCATCGTCTTCGCACTCGGTTGGGATCCGATCTGGTGGGGCATTGTGCTGACGGTAATGATCGAGGTCGCGCTCATTACACCGCCGGTGGGGCTCAATCTCTACGTCGTGCAAGGCATGCGGGACCGCGGACCGGTTACTGACGTCATTTGGGGCGCTTTGCCGTTCGTCGCCGCCATGCTGGCGCTCGTTGGGTCGCTGATGGTATGGCCTGATCTCGCACTTTGGTTGCCCAAGGTGGTGATGGGTTAGCTCCGCGCGTGTGCTGCGGCCCTCATGCACAGCATCGAACACAAAGCACCGACATGTGGCAGTTCTGGATCGATCGCGGCGGCACATTCACGGACATCGTCGCGCGACGGCCGGACGGCGAAATCCTCTGCCACAAGGTACTCTCGGAGAACCCTGAGCGCTATCGCGACGCCGCCGTGCAGGGCATTCGCGATCTGCTCGGATTGAAGCCTGGCGAGGCTATTCCACCGGGTCTCATCGATACCGTCCGCATGGGCACGACAGTCGCGACGAACGCGCTGCTCGAGCGCAAGGGCGATCCGACGCTGTTGCTTATCACCACGGGTTTCGCCGATCTCCTGCGCATCGGCTACCAGAACCGCCCGCGGCTCTTCGATCTCCATATCAGGCTGCCGGAGGTGCTCTATACCCGCGTCGCCGAGGTGGACGAGCGCATGGGCGCGCGCGGCGAGGTCGTCCGTGCGCTCGACGAGGCGACGGCGCGCACGGCGCTGGAAGCGGCCTATGCGGCAGGTATCCGCGCCGTTGCCATCGCGTTCATGCACTCGTATCGCTATCCAGCGCACGAACGGCGCGTCGCGGAGATCGCGCGCGAAGTGGGCTTTCGCCAAGTTTCGCCGAGCCATACAGCAAGCCCGCTCATCAAGCTCGTCTCGCGTGGCGATACGGCGGTTGCCGACGCCTATCTCTCGCCTGTGCTGCGCCGCTACGTGGATCAGGTGCGCGACGAGCTCGGCGCGGATCGCGGCGGCTGCCGGCGCCTTCAGTTCATGCAGTCGAATGGCGGGCTGATCGACGCCGCGCTCTTCCAGGGCAAGGACTCGATCCTCTCGGGGCCGGCGGGCGGCGTCGTCGGCATGGTCCGGACGGGCACCATGGCCGGTTTCGAGAAGCTCATCGGCTTCGACATGGGCGGCACGTCCACCGACGTCACGCACTTCGACGGCCAGTTCGAGCGCTCCTTCGAGACGGAGGTCGCGGGCGTGCGGATGCGCGCGCCTATGATGCACATTCACACGATCGCGGCGGGCGGCGGCTCGATCCTGAAGTTCGAGGACGGCCGCTTTCAGGTGGGCCCCGAAAGCGCGGGCGCCAACCCGGGGCCTGCCTGCTACCGCCGCGGCGGTCCGCTCGCGGTCACCGACTGCAATGTCCTGCTCGGCAAGATCCAGCCGGATCATTTCCCAAGCGTGTTCGGTCCAGGTGGCGACGAGCCGTTGGACGTCGAGGCTGCGCGCAAGGCGTTCGAGCGCCTGACCGCTGAGATCAATACCGCGAGCGGCACGTCGTATAAGCCGGAGGAGGTTGCTGAAGGCTTCCTGCGCATTGCCGTCGAGAACATGGCCAATGCGATCAAGAAAATCTCGGTGCAGCGCGGCTACGACGTGACACGCTACACGCTCAATTGCTTTGGCGGGGCTGGCGGTCAGCACGCGTGCGCCATCGCCGACGTACTCGGGATCACGCGGGTGCTGTTGCATCCTTATGCGGGCGTGCTCTCAGCCTACGGCATGGGCCTCGCGGAGGTGCGCGCGCTGCGCGAGCGCCAGATCGAGCGTCCGTTGAAGGGCTCGGTGGAGGCTGTCGCCGAAGCGCTTGCCGATCTCGAGGCTGGTGCCATTGAGGAAGTGCTCGGCCAGGACATCCCGCGCGATCGGATCGTGGTCGAGCGGCGCGTGCACGTGCGCTATGAGGGCGCGCATCAGCCACTGGCGGTCGACTACGGCACAGAGGACGAGCTTCGCCAGCGCTTCGCCGAGGTTCATCGCGCGCGCTTCGGTTTTGCCGTCGAGCGCGACGATCTGATCGTCGAGGCCGTGGCGCTGGAAGCGATCGGCGCCAGCGACGCCCTTGTCGAGCGGCCCATCACGCGCGCACGCGACGCTGACGGCCGCCCGATTGCGAACGTGCGCGTGCACACGCGCTCAGGCTGGAGTGACACGCCGCTCTATGACCGCGCGAAGCTCGGACCTGGTGACACCATCGACGGCCCCGCGATCATCATCGAGCCGACCGGCACGAACGTCGTCGAGGAAGGCTGGACGGCGGAGATCACGAACCTCGGCCATCTTGTGCTCACCCGCACGGCAGCCCAGGCGCGCCGCGAGCAGCTCGGCACGGAAGCCGATCCGATCATGCTCGAGGTCTTCAACAACCTCTTCATGTCGATCGCCGAGCAGATGGGGGCGACGCTCGAGAACACCGCCTATTCGGTAAACATCAAGGAGCGGCTCGACTTCTCCTGTGCGCTCTTCGACCCGCAAGGCAATCTCGTCGCCAATGCGCCGCATGTGCCGGTGCACTTGGGTTCCATGAGCGAGGCCGTACGCACGGTGCTGCGTCTCAATGCCGGCAACCTGAAGCCCGGCGACAGCATCATGCTGAACAATCCCTACCGCGGCGGCACGCATCTCCCCGATGTGACCGTCGTGACGCCGGTCTTCAGCCGCGATGGTGCGCGCATTCTGTTCATCGTCGCCTCGCGCGGCCATCACGCGGACATCGGCGGCAGGACGCCGGGCTCGGCACCGCCGGACAGCCGCCACATCGACGAGGAAGGCGTTCTCATCGACAACTTCAAGATGGTCGATCAGGGGCGCCTCCGGGATGTGGAGACGCGGGCGCTGCTCGCCTCGGGACGCTATCCCTGCCGCAACATCGACCAGAACATGGCGGACCTGCGCGCGCAGATCGCGTCGAACGAGACGGGCGTGCGCGAGATCCTGCGCATGGTCGAGCAGTTCGGCCAGCCCGTCGTCGATGCCTACATGCGCCACGTGCAGGACAATGCGGAAGCCGCCGTGCGCAAGGCTATCGATACGCTCAAGGATGGTGAGTTCCACTATCCCATGGACAGCGGCGCGGCGATCCACGTTGCCGTGCGCGTCGATCGCAAGGCGCGGAGTGCGACCATCGATTTCACGGGCACGTCGGCGCAAAGCGAGTTCAACTACAACGCCCCGCTCGCCGTCTGCCGCGCGGTGGTGCTCTACGTCTTCCGCACGCTTTCGGAGAGCGAGATCCCGCTCAATGAAGGCTGCCTCAAGCCGCTGACGATCATCACGCCCGAAGGCACGATGCTGAACCCGCGCGCTCCGGCAGCCGTGATCGCGGGCAACACCGAAGTCTCGCAGGCGGCAACGAACGCTCTGCTCGGGGCGCTCGGCGTGCTTGCCGGTTCGCAAGCGACCATGAACAACTTCGTCTGGGGCAACGAGCGCCTGCAGAACTACGAGACCATCTGTGGCGGCACGGGCGCAGGCGATGGTTTCGATGGCGCGAGCGCCGTGCAGACGCACATGACGAACACGCGCATGACCGATCCCGAGATCCTCGAATGGCGCTTTCCCGTGCGGCTCGAGGCCTTCGGCATTCGGCGCGGCTCGGGCGGTGCGGGCCGCTGGCACGGGGGTGACGGCGCCGTCCGGCGTATGCGTTTCCTGGAGGCCATGACGGTCACCACGCTCGGTTCGCACCGCAAGGTGCCGCCCTTTGGCCTTGCCGGTGGAGAGCCGGGCGCCTGTGGCATCGATATCGTCGAGCGCGCGGACGGGACCAAAGAGCGTCTCGAAGGCAATGACCGGCGGGAGATGCAACCAGGCGATCTCTATCACATGGAGACGCCGGCCGGCGGCGGCTATGGGCCTCCTGGCTAGGAGCCCAGCCCGGAGCTACGTGCTGCTTACCTTGTGCGAACGTGCGGCGTTGGCTTGGTATGCCAGAGACCGCGCGGCCTGATATACTCCGCGCACCATGGATATTCGCCAGCTCCAGTACCTTTCGGCGCTCGCGCGCGAGAAGCATTTCACGCGCGCAGCGAAGGCGTGCAACGTCACGCAGCCCACGCTCTCGGGGCGCATTCGCCAGCTCGAGCAGGAGCTCGGCGTGCCGATCGTCGAGCGCGGCCAGCGCTTTCATGGCCTCACGGCGGAAGGCGAGCGCGTGCTCAAGTGGGCGCACGCCATTCTGGACAACTGGGGCTCGCTGCAGCAGGAAATCTCGACGCTGCGCAGCGCCAAGGGCGCGCTGGTCGGACGGCTCTCGCTCGGGGTCGTGCCGTCCGCACTGCCCATGGCGGCGCTGATCACCAAGGCCATCCAGGACAGTCACAGCGGCATCGAGCTTACCGTGCTCTCGCAGAGCTCGGTCGAGATCCTGCGCAATCTCGAGGACTTCTCGATCGATGTCGGCCTCACCTACCTCGACAACGAGCCGATCGAGGGCATGCGCGCGGAGTCCATCTACATGGAGCGCTACTGCCTGCTCCTGCGCGATGACCATCACCTGGCCGGGAAGGCCTCCGTCACCTGGGCTGAGGCGGCGAAACAGCCACTCTGCCTGCTGACCCCGAACATGCAGAACCGGCGCATCATCGATCGGGCGTTCCGCACCGCGAACAGCACGCCCATCATCCGGCTGGAGACCAACTCGGTCATCAACCTCTATGCGAACGTGCACCTCATGGGGCTCGCCAGCATCGTGCCGGAGTATTTCCTGAAAATCCTCGGGCCCATGTCGGACATTCGGGCGGTGCCGCTGACGAACCCCGAGATCGAGCACAGCGTTGGTCTGGTCGCCGTGGACCGCGACCCGGTCTCGCCCCTGGTTCTGGCGGTCTTCGAGTCCGCCGCGCAGGTCGCTGCGCCCGCCGGCGCGGGCCGGAAGTAGCCCTTCCTCATGCCGCGCTGCGTCATCGGCCGCCCCGATTAACCCATCGGAACAACCGATTGGATCGCTGTCGCCATTCTGGGCGATGATGCGTTTCTGGAATGATTTTAGGTGCGCGGTGCCAGGGTGCCATCGTGTACGCATTCGTCCGAAATAAATAAGTAGGATGAGTGGGTTAGGTGCGATGCGCACCGCCGCAAGAGGTGCCCTGAATGGCTGACAAGACAGCAGACGAGACTGCGCGAGCGGTCGCCGCCGAGCACGGCAATCGGCCGGATGAGCTGATCGAGATCCTGCACGATGTTCAGTCGGCGCTCGGCTATGTGCCTGAGGCCGTGGTTCCGGCCCTGGCGCAGGTGCTGAACCTTTCCCGTGCCGAGGTGCACGGCGTCGTCACCTTCTACCATGACTTCCGGGCCAAGCCGGCCGGTCGCCACGTGCTGAAGCTCTGCCGGGCCGAGGCCTGTCAGTCCATGGGCGGCGAGGCGCTCGTCGAGCGGGCCGAGCATCACTTGGGCGTCGCCTGCGGCGAGACCAGCGCCGATGGCCGCGTCACGCTCGAGCCGGTCTACTGCCTCGGGCTCTGCGCGACCGCGCCCTCCGCGATGATCGACGGCCGCGTTGTCGGGCGCATGACGGCGGAACGACTCGACGCCCTGCTGAAGGAGACCGGGGCATGAGCGTGCGGTTCTTCATTCCCAGGGATGCGGCCGCCGTTGCTGTCGGCGCCGATGAGGTCGCCGCGGCGCTCGCCAAGGCCGCGCCGGCCGCCGGCCGCTCGATCGAGATCGTGCGCACGGGCTCGCGCGGCATGATGTGGCTCGAGCCGCTGCTGGAGGTCGAGAGCCATGGCGTGCGGCACGGCTTCGGGCCGCTCGACGTCAGCGACGTTGCGAGCCTCGTGGCCGCAGGTCTGCTCGATGGTCACTCGCTCGCCGTCGCCGGCCATGCCAAGTCGGTCGGTCCCGTCGAGCAGATCGGTTTCTTTGCGCGCCAGACGCGGCTCACGTTCGCGCGCTGCGGCATCATCGATCCGCTCTCGCTCGAAGACTATCGCGCGCACGGCGGCTACGTCGGCCTGGAGCAGGCCGTCGGCCTCGGCGGCGCGGGCATCGTCGATGTGGTCGCGAAGTCCGGCCTGCGCGGCCGCGGCGGCGCTGGCTTCCCGACGGGCATCAAGTGGAAGACGGTGCTCGATGCGCCGGCCGACCAGAAGTACATCGTTTGCAATGCCGACGAGGGCGACAGCGCGACCTTCGCCGACCGCATGATCATGGAAGGCGATCCCTTCCTGCTCATCGAGGGCATGACGATTGCGGGCCTCGCCGTTGGCGCGACCAAAGGCTACATCTACGTCCGCTCGGAATATCCGCACGCCATTGCGACGCTGAAGGAAGCCATCGGCATCGCGCGCAAGGCCGGCTTGCTCGGCGCGAGCATTGCCTCATCGAAGAAGGCCTTCGATCTCGAAGTGCGCACCGGCGCCGGCGCCTATGTCTGCGGCGAGGAGACGGCACTTCTCGACAGCCTCGAAGGCAAGCGCGGCATCGTGCGCGCCAAGCCGCCGCTTCCCGCGCACAAGGGCCTCTTCGGCCGTCCGACGGTCATCAATAACGTGCTCTCGCTCGCGGCCGTGCCGTTCATCCTTTCGGAAGGCGCCAAGGTCTATGCCGATCTCGGCATGGGGCGCTCGCGCGGCACCATGCCCATTCAGCTCGCCGGCAACGTCAAGCACGGTGGCCTCTTCGAGACAGCCTTCGGCATGACGCTCGGCGAGCTCGTCGATGATGTCGGCGGCGGAACCTTCAGCGGGCGTCCGGTCAAGGCCGTGCAGGTCGGCGGTCCGCTCGGCGCCTACTTCCCGCGCGCGCTCTTCGACACGCCCTTCGACTACGAGGCCTTCACCGCGAAGAACGGCCTCATCGGCCACGGCGGCATCACGGTCTTCGACGACACGGCCGACATGGCCAAGCAGGCGCGCTTTGCCTTCGAGTTCTGCGCCATCGAGAGCTGCGGCAAGTGCACACCCTGCCGCATCGGCTCGACGCGCGGCGTCGAGACCATCGACAAGATCTTGGCCGGCGATCAGCCCGAGAGCCATCTCGCGCTCGTCACGGACCTCTGCAACACCATGAAGTTCGGATCCTTGTGCGCCCTTGGCGGGTTTACCCCGTACCCCGTTATGAGCGCGCTTACGCATTTCCCGGATGATTTCCGTCGGGCCAAGCGCCTGCCGCAGGCAGCGGAGTGAGAACAGCATGACGCTCGTAAACGAGATCGATTACGGCACGCCGGCCTCCAAGTCCGAGAAGATGGTCACGCTGACCATCGACGGCGTCGAGGTGACGGTGCCCGAGGGCACGTCGATCATGCGCGCGGCCATGGAGCTCGGCACGCAGATCCCGAAGCTCTGCGCGACCGACAGCATCGAGGCTTTCGGCTCCTGCCGCCTCTGCCTCGTCGAGATTGAAGGCCGCCCCGGCACGCCCGCTTCCTGTACGACGCCGGCCATGAACGGGCTCGTCGTGCACACGCAGACATCGCGCCTGAAGCAACTCCGCCGCGGCGTGATGGAGCTCTACATCTCGGACCACCCGCTGGATTGCCTCACCTGCGCGGCGAACGGCGACTGCGAGCTACAGGACATGGCGGGCGCCGTGGGCCTGCGCGATGTGCGCTATGGTTATGACGGTGCGAACCACGTCTTTGCCAAGGCGAAGGACGGCGCGGCGAACGACGCCTGGATGCCGAAGGACGAGAGCAACCCGTATTTCACGTACGATCCCTCGAAGTGCATCGTCTGCAATCGCTGCGTGCGCGCCTGCGAGGAAGTGCAGGGCACGTTCGCGCTGACCATTGCGGGGCGTGGCTTCGAGAGCCGTGTCGCGGCTGGCATGTCCGAGAATTTCCTCGACAGCGAATGCGTCTCGTGCGGTGCCTGCGTGCAGGCCTGCCCGACGGCGACTCTGAGCGAGAAGTCTCTCATCGACATCGGCCAGCCCGAGCACTCCGTCGTCACGACGTGCGCCTATTGCGGTGTCGGCTGCTCCTTCAAGGCCGAGATGCGCGGCGAGGAAGTCGTGCGCATGGTGCCCTACAAGGACGGCAAGGCGAACCGCGGACACTCTTGCGTCAAAGGCCGCTTTGCCTGGGGCTACACCACGCACAAGGAGCGCATCCTGAAGCCCATGGTGCGCGACAAGATCACCGATCCTTGGCGCGAGACCACGTGGGAAGAGGCGATCGACCGCGTCGTCTCCGAGTTCAAGCGCATTCAGTTCCAGTACGGCCGCGACGCCGTCGGCGGCATCACGTCCTCGCGTTGCACGAACGAGGAGACGTTCCTCGTCCAGAAGCTGATCCGCGCCGGCTTTGGCGTGAACAACGTCGATACGTGCGCGCGCGTTTGCCACTCGCCGACGGGTTATGGACTGAGGACGGCTTTCGGTACTTCCGCCGGCACGCAGGACTTCGA
The DNA here is from genome assembly GCF_900117415.1 of Hyphomicrobium sp. CS1BSMeth3. GTDB lineage: Bacteria > Pseudomonadota > Alphaproteobacteria > Rhizobiales > Hyphomicrobiaceae. The sequence continues at coordinate 2,645,245 of NZ_FPEI01000006.1, read as the reverse complement.
TTCCGTCGAGGACTCCGATGTCATGCTGGTCATCGGTGCGAATCCGACGGACGCCCATCCCGTGTTCGCGAGCCGCATGAAGAAGCGCCTGCGGGCGGGCGCCAAGCTGATCGTCGTCGATCCGCGCCGTATCGATCTCGTGCGCTCGGTCCATATCGAAGCGGCGCATCATCTGCCGCTGCTGCCCGGTACGAACGTCGCCGTCCTGACGGCGATGGCGCACGTCATCGTCACCGAAGGTCTCGTGAACGAGAAGTTCGTTCGCGAGCGTTGCGAGATGGATGACTTCCAGGAATGGGCGGCCTTCGTCGCCGAGGAGCGCCATTCGCCGGAGGCGGTGGCCAAGTTCACGGGCGTCGATCCGGCGGAGCTGCGTGCCGCGGCCCGCCTCTATGCAACGGGCGGCAATGCCGCGATCTACTACGGTCTCGGCGTCACGGAGCACAGCCAGGGATCGACGACCGTCATGGCGATTGCGAACCTCGCCATGGTGACGGGCAATCTCGGCCGCCGCGGCGTCGGCGTAAACCCCCTGCGCGGTCAGAACAACGTGCAGGGCTCATGCGATATGGGCTCCTTCCCGCACGAGTTCTCGGGCTATCGCCACGTCAGCGATGATGGCGTCCGCGCCACGTTCGAAGCCATGTGGGGCACGAAGCTCAATCCGGAGCCGGGCCTGCGCATTCCGAACATGCTGGATGCGGCCGTCGAAGGCACGTTCCGGGGCCTCTATATCCAGGGCGAGGACATCCTGCAGTCCGATCCGGATACGACGCACGTGTCCGCCGGGCTCGCGGCGATGGAATGCGTGGTCGTGCAGGATCTCTTCCTCAACGAGACGGCCAACTACGCGCACGTCTTCCTGCCCGGCTCGACCTTCCTCGAGAAGGATGGAACCTTCACCAACGCCGAGCGGCGCATCCAGCTCGTGCGCCGTGTGATGACGCCGCGCAACGGCTATGCCGATTGGGAGATCACGCAGCTCCTCGCGCACGGCTTCGGGCTCGACTGGAACTACACCCATCCGAGCCAGGTCATGGACGAGATCGCAGCCCTGACGCCGACCTTCAAGAACGTGAGCTTCAAGAAGATCGAGGAAATGGGCTCGGTGCAGTGGCCCTGCAATGACGCCAATCCCGAAGGCTCGCCGATCATGCACGCGACGACCTTCGCGCGCGGCAAGGGCAAGTTCATGCTCACCGAGTACGTGCCGACGGATGAGCGCACGGGACCGCGCTTCCCGCTGCTGCTGACCACGGGGCGCATTCTCTCGCAGTACAATGTCGGCGCCCAGACGCGGCGCACCGAAAACGTCATGTGGCACGATGAGGATCGTCTCGAGATCCATCCGCACGACGCCGAGCAGCGCGGCATCAAGGAAGGTGACTGGGTGCGCATTCAGTCCCGTGCCGGCGAGACGGCGCTGCGCGCGCTGATCACAGACCGCGTGGCGCCGGGCGTCGTCTACACGACCTTCCACCATCCGCTGACGCAGGCGAACGTCATCACCACGGATTTCTCGGATTGGGCCACGAACTGCCCCGAGTACAAGGTGACGGCGGTGCAGGTCGGCCTCTCGAACGGCCCGACGCAGTACCAGGAGGACTACGACGCCTTCGCGCGGGCGAGCCGGCGCATTGCGGCGGCCGAGGCCGCGGAATAGCATAGCGCGATGACTGATGCTGCCATCCGCGCCCGCTCGATCAAGGTGACGGCCACCGCCGTCACCGCGATGGAGCGTGAGCTGCCGGTAGAGGTGCCTGTTGCGCTGGTCTATGACGGCACGACGCATGCCGTGATGATGGCATCACCGACAAATCTCGAGGACTTCGCCCTCGGCTTCAGCCTCAGCGAGGGCATTGTGTCGGCGCCCGATGAGATCGAGGGCGTCGAGGTCGTCGAGCACGCCGAGGGCATCGAGCTGCGCATGTGGCTCGCCAAGGACCGCGGTCTCGCGCTCGCCCAGCGCCGCCGGAGCATCACCGGACCCACGGGCTGCGGGCTCTGCGGCATTGAAAGCCTGGAAGCCGTCACTCAGAGATTTCCGCCCGTCGTAAGCGATGTTTCGTTCGCGGCGGCCGATATCGCGGAGGCCATGGCAGCGCTTCCCGCGGCGCAGGAGCTCAACCTGCGCACGCGCGCCGTGCACGCCGCCGGATTCTGGAACCGCGAGCAAGGCCTCGTTGCGGTTGCGGAGGATGTCGGCCGGCACAATGCGCTCGACAAGCTCATTGGCGGCCTCAGGCGGCGCGGCGTCGATGTCCGCGCGGGCATCATTCTTCTGACCAGCCGCATCTCCGTCGAGATGGTGCAGAAAACGGCGACGGCAGGTGCCCCGATGATCGTCGCGGTCTCGGCGCCGACGAAGCTCGCGCTCGAGACGGCCGACGCGGCCGGCATCACGCTCGTCGCGGTCGCGCGCCAGGACGGCTTCGAGGTCTTCACGCATCCCGATCGCATTCCCGAGGCGGTCACGCCGCCGGGCAAACTTGGAAAGCGGGCCAAAAATGCAGCAGCATGAGAAGCTCGTCATGATGGCGAACCAGATCGCCAAGGCCTTCGCAGCGCAGGGCGAGGCGCGCGCCGTGCCGCAGATTGCGAAGCACATCCAGGACTTCTGGGATCCGCGCATGCGCCGCGGCATTCTCGAGCATCTCGCGAACGGCGGCGCCGGCCTCGATCCCCTCGCGCTCGCCGCGCTCAGGCAGCTCCATCCCGCGCCGCAGGCGGGCGCCCATCAGGCCTGATCATGCCGACCGCTCCCAACGACGCGGCTCTGGAAATCCTTGCTCTCAAGCGGACCCTGCGCGAACGCCAGAAAGCGCGGCGCGAGGCGGCTCTTGCCGCGCTTGGAGGCAGCGTCAACGAGGGGCTCGTGCACCATGGCATGGCGCTCCTCGGGGATCGGCCACCCGGCATCGTCTCGGGCTACTATCCCATGGCCGGCGAGATCTGGCCGCTCCCGCTCATGGGGGCGCTCAGATCCAAGGGCCATTCGCTGGCGTTGCCGGTCATGCAGGGCAAGGCCGACCCGCTTCTGTTTCGCGCCTGGACGCCGGGCGACACGCTGATTGCCGGCGTATGGGGCATCCGACAACCGGCGCCTGAACAGCCCGAAGTTCTACCTGATATCGTGCTCGTGCCGCTCCTCGCCTTCGATGCTCAGGGCTATCGTCTCGGCTATGGCGGCGGCTACTACGATCGCACGCTCCGACATCTGAGGACATTGAAGCCGATCATGGCCGTCGGCCTTGCGCTCGATGAGCTGGAGGTCGACGCCGTGCCGCATCTCGACTATGACGAGCGACTTGATTGGGTCCTGACGCCGTCGGGGGCCCGGCAACGCTCGGACAGGTGAGATGCGCCTATTGTTCCTCGGGGATGTGGTCGGCCGCAGCGGCCGCGACGTGGTCATCGAGAACCTGCCCGGGCTCATCGAGCGCTACAGGCTCGATTTCGTCGTCATCAACGGCGAGAACTCGGCGGGTGGCTTCGGCATTACCGAGGCCATTTGCGACGATCTGCTCGCTGCGGGCGCCGATGCCGTCACACTCGGCAATCATAGCTGGGACCAACGCGAGGCCCTCATTTTCATCGAGCGCCAGCCGCGTCTTCTTCGTCCGCTGAATTATCCGCTGGGGACGCCGGGCCGCGGTGCCAGTCTCTACAAGGCCCGCAATGGCGCCGAAGTGCTCGTCATGAACGCCATGGGCCGCATCTTCATGCCGGAGCTCGACTGCCCGTTCCGGGCGATCGATGCCGAGCTCGAGGCCTGTCCGCTCGGCATGGGCGCGGACGCCATTCTCGTCGATTTCCATGCCGAGGCGACGAGCGAGAAGGAGTCGCTCGGGCTCTATCTCGATGGGCGCGTGTCCTGTGTGGTCGGCACGCACACCCACGTGCCGACGAGCGACGATCGCGTGCTGCCGGGTGGCACGGCCTACATGACGGATGCCGGCATGTGCGGGGACTACAACTCGGTGCTCGGTATGCAGCCCGAGGAGCCGCTCAACCGCTTCCTCACGCGCATTCCCAAGGGGCGCATGGAACCGTCCATGGGACCGGGAACGCTCTCGGGATTTGCCGTCGAGATCGATCCGAGGACTGGGCTCGCGCTCAAGGCCCAGGCCCTGCGCATGGGCGGCGTGCTGCGGCCGATCAGGGTGGATTTCTGGGAAGAATGAGGGCTCAGTCGCGCCTCTGGCGCGAGCGGGGCGGGTCTCATCACGCCGGCGGATACGATCAATGGCGCGGTCCGCGCTATGGCGGCCGCGCCAGTGTCTTACGGGATTCCGCGAAGGAAGATCAGCCCTGACGGGCCTTGAAGCGCGGGTTCGACTTGTTGATCACGTAGACCCGACCCTTGCGGCGCACGAGGCGGTTGCCGCGATGGCGGCCGCGAAGGGATTTCAACGAGTTGCGGACTTTCATGACACCATCGGCCTCGGTTGCGGGCAATGTGTCATGGCGCTCGGCGCTCCCGGTGGAGCGGTGCGGCAACGAACAGCGGTGCCCATTGAAAAGGTGGCGCAACCTATGCGGCAGGGCCCGGCCTGTCAATATGCCCTAATCGTCGTTATCGCGTCAGTTTGGTTTCGGGCGGACTTCATGACCATGCAACGCCGCATCCCATCCGTCGTACTCGCCACATCCATGTTCCTTGATAAGCGCCTCCATTAACCGACGTACTGCGGCCGCACCTCTCGCCGACACGACCACGTCGTGACAGGCAAGCACAAGCCACGCGCTACCTAGAGCGGCTGGGCTCACTTCAGTGGCGTATCCGCGATTTCTCAATTCACTGGCTACGGAACCGGCTGCCTCTTTGGTTGGCATGTACACATAGTGTCGCACAGATCGGGGCACCGCGAGGTCGGCGCCCTGGGCAACTAAGTAAGTAATGATGTCGTCCTCTTCGCTCATGCAGTGGTCCTCAAATCTTCCTGCAGCTTCACGATATCGGGCACTAATACATGAGGTGTAACGCAACCGCGCGTGGAGCTTCCGGATTACTGCGCAGTCGATGTCGTTGCCGAACACGCGCTCGGCCTATTCGTCGCCCGAGACCGGACCCGCATCGGGGGCGGCTACTTCGAGCAGACCTGATGGTGGCCGGCGTTCGGCTGGGGGTGCGCGGCGCGGCAGGCGAGGGCGTTGAGGAGGTCGCGCGCTCGGCTCCACGGACCACGGTCGGCGGCCATGCAGCCCGGTCACGGTCGTGACGACGATCTCCGTGTCGCGGAAGGTCAGCGCATGCGCCCCCTCGCGGCGGAGAGCAGCCGCGTCGATCACCAGCGCCGAGGGGGCGCATCCTGCAGGGCGGCTTTGCCGCAGCACGAGAATGTCGGCGCGCTCGCAGTCGTCGCGGAGCGCGGCAGGATGGCGGGAAGCTGCCAGCCGGCGCTCACGCACGCGCGCTACGCAGCCGCTGCTGTCGCATATGAAGATCGAGCCCGACTGTGCAGGATCGGCGACGCTTGCTGGGCTGCGGCCATCGCCGTCGCGTTCGAGCCAGCGCCCGAGGTCGAACTGATCGGCGCGGCCTGCGAGTGCCGAGAGGCGGCCGTCCTCGCCGCGCACGGCAATAAGCGTCCCGGAGCGGCTGACGAGAAGGTCCGGTCGCGGTCCGAAGGGCGCGAGCGCGAGACCGCCTGCGATCGCGGCGAGGCCCCAAATGCGCAGCCGCGTACGCCACAGCAGGAGCCACGCGCCGCCCGCCACGATAAGCGCGAAGCTCAAAGTCGGAATGGCTGCGACGCGGATGACCGAACCCGGCAACGAGGCGACCCAATAGGCCACGCCGCTCATGAACGAAATGCCGAGGCCCATGATCTGGAGCGGTGCTGCCTCGAGGCCGAGCGGGAGCGCAAGCAGCGTCGCGAGCGCGGCCGGCATGATGAGAATGTTCACGGCCGGCACGGCGAATAGGTTCGCCAGCATCGCGTACTGCTGGCTCTGGTGAAAATGGTAGATGCCGAAGGGCGCCACCGCGAAGCTCGCGATCAGCGTCGAGGCGACAATGCCGCCGAGGAAAATGAGCGGCGCGCGCCACAGCCAGCCGCGCTCGGGCGCGCGTGCGTCGGGATTGGGACGATCCCGCCAGGCCTCGTAGCCGCCAACGAGTGCGACAACGGCTGCGAATGACATCTGGAAACCGACATCGATCAGGCTCTCCGGCATGACGATCAGCATGGCGAGTGCGGCCAGCGCGACATTGCGTAGCGCCAACGCCGGTCGGTCGAGCAGGATCGCGATGAACATGATGAGCACCATCAGGAACGAGCGCACGGCCGGCGGCGAGGCGCCCGAGATGGTCAGATAGGCAAAGGCGCCGATGGCCCCCGCGACGGCCGCCCATTTGCGGATGTCATAGCGGAGCGCGATCGCCGGGATGAGCGAGAGCACGAAGCGCGCCGTGAAGAACATGGCGCCGGCCATGATCGCCATGTGCAGGCCGGAGATGGACAGGATGTGAATGAGGCCGGAGTCGCGATAGGCGGCATTCGTTGCCTGCGTGATGCCACCGCGCTCGCCCGTTATGAGCGCGACGGCGATCGCGCCCTGCTCGCCGGGGAGGACGGCCGTGACGCGCTCGGCGATCGTCTGGCGGAGCCGGTTGAAGGCCGCGCGCACCTGGAGATCCCAGGGCAAGGGGGCGGCGATCGTTACGGGCTGTGGGGCCGAGAGCGAGTAGCCGACACCGCCGAGGCCGAGGAACCAGGCCTGACGCGCGAAGTCATAGCCGCCGGGGAGCGAAGGGCCGGCGGGCGGCGAGAGCACCGCGCGCACGCTGACAGCGTCGCCGGCTTTGAGTGTCGCGTCGGTTGTGAGCGTGCGCACGCGGACGCGCGTCGGCAGGCGCTCCGCGCTGAAGCCGGCAATGTCGTGAATGCGGATGGTAACGCGCTGGCCGCGCTCCTCGCGCGGCTCGACCAATTCGATCCAACCGGTGACCGTCAGCGTGCTCCGCTCGCTTGCGATGACAGGAGCGGCGACGATGTGGGTGCGGGCCTGGGCAAGTGCAAAGCCGAGCATGGCCGCGAACAGTGCGCCGCCTGCGATTGCCGCCGCACTGCCCTCGCGCCAGCGCCAGCGAACGATGGCTGCGATCGCCAGCGCGCCGGCCGCGGCGAGAGGGGCCGGCTCGAACCTCAGCGCGAAGTAGGTGGCAATGCCGCAGCCGAGCAGCACCGGTGCCCAGAGGAACCAGCGGTCCTGCTCGCGCTCGAGCGCGCCCATTGCTGCGGCGAAGAGCTGCCCCATGCCACCCCCGTCCGCCGTCACGGTAGAGGGGCGTCGTGCGAAAGCAAGGTTTGTCGTGATGCAGTCGCGCTGCCGCGTGAGCGCAGTCGCGCCTTCGGCGCGAGCGGGGCCTTGGCCCCACGCCCCAATCGGGGGACACCCCCGAACCCCCGTGTTTTATGGATTTGGAGCGAGCCGCGAACGCGCCACTGTCCCTTCTCCCCGTGCTTACGGGGAGAAGGTTAGGATGAGGGGCGGTGACATACGCCAACGTCAGCATGCGTACCCGCTCCTCACCCCGGCCCTCTCCCCATTGAAGACAATGGGGAGAGGGGGGAAGTGGGGCGCCACACGCGAGCGCTATCCGCATGGCCGCCGCGGGCACGGCACCACGCCAGGAGGCGACAGCACCTCTTCCCTGCAGTCCGCGGCACTAAAACAAAACCACCGCCGCGGGCATGGCACCACGACGGGAGGCGACAGCACCCCTTCCCGGCAGCCCGCGGCAAGCAAACAAAAACCGCCGGAGCGTGGCTCCGGCGGCTGGAAGCAAAATGTTCTGACGGACAGTCTACTTCTTCGCCGGAGCCGCGGCCTTCTTCGGCGGCGCCGTCTTCAGGCGGCAGTAGGCTTTGCGATCGACGCCGGCCTTGGTCTTCGTGGCCTTGATCCACGAGCAGCCGGTGTTCGCACCGCAGGCCTTCTCGTCGAGGCCTTGGCAGGGCGAGGCCGCCTTCTTCTTGGCGGGAGCCTTCTTCTCCGCCGGAGGTGCCTTGGTCTCGGCCTTCGGGGCGGCCTTGGGTTCGGCCTTCGGCGCTTGGGCGTGAGCCGCTCCGCCGATCAGCGCCAGAGCCAGACCCATGGCGCTCAGTTTCAGAATCCAACGATCCCTTGTCACGGCAGTCACTCCCTAGGTTGATGCCGCGCGCAATATATCATCGTCCAGAGTGCTAAGTAACTGATTTATGGTGAACAATCATTCAGCCCCGGGGCGTGCGGCCCCGCTTACCCAGGCCAGGGCAGCCTCCAGGCGGTCGTCGCCCCAGAACAGCTCGCCATCCTCCGCGATGAAGGTCGGTGCGCCGAATATTCCTTTGTCGGCAGCGGCTTCCGTCCGCGAGCGGAGGGCCGACTTGATCCCCTCGGAGCCGGCGCGAGCCATGACTTGCTCGGGGTCTCGGCCAAGGCCGGCAATGAGGCGGACAAGCGTATCGGAGGTTGCAATATCCGCGCGCTCGGCGAATTCGGCCGCGAAGACCGCCCGTGTGAAGGGGCCGATCCAGCCCTCTTCCTCCGCAACCATGCCGATTCGCGCCGCCATCAGGCTATGGGCTGGAAAGGGCTCCGGCACATGGAAGGCAAGCCCGCGCGCGGTGGCCGTACGCGCAATGTCTCGGGCCATGTAGCGGCCCTTCGTAGGGTTCAGCACGAAGGGGGATGTCATAAGTCCCTGGGCCTTGAAGATGGGGCCGAGCAGAAAGGGTCGATAGGCGATGTCGACCTTTGCGGCCTCAGCCAGCGGCTCGATCCTCATGGCGGCCAGATAGGAATAGGTCGAGGCGAAGTCGTACCAGAATTCGAGTCTGGGCATGGCACTTGATCCGTGTTCGGTCCACTCTCAGAGCGTAGGCCAGTTCCGCCATCCTGTCTGCCTGAGGCCCAGGGCCCGGTGGAGCCATCTGCAACCCCACATCTGCCGGTTGCCCTGGCAGGGACCATCGCGCTATAAGCACGCCTGATCCCTCCATGGAACTCGATATCCACGGCTGCTCGACCTATCGGGCAGGCCGGAAGAGCCCATACCCCGGAAAGCCCAAACCATGAGCAATCGCAAACCGCTGATGCCGAAAGCGACAGCCGTCTGGCTTGTCGAGAATACCTCGCTCAGCTTCGATCAGATCGCGGAGTTCTGCGGGCTTCACCATCTCGAGGTCAAGGGCATCGCCGACGGTGATGTCGCGCAGGGTATCAAAGGCATGGACCCGATCGCCTCCGGCCAGCTCAGCCGCGAGGAGATCAAGCGCGGCGAGGGCGATCCCGACTACCGCCTCAAGCTCGCGGAGTCGAAGGTCGAGATCCCGCCGGTCAAGACGAAGCGGGGCCCGCGCTACACGCCCGTGTCGCGCCGTCAGGATCGCCCGAATGCCGTGATGTGGCTGCTGCGCAATCACCCCGAGCTCAAGGACAGCCAGATCATCCGCCTCGTCGGCACGACCAAGCCGACGATCGCCGCGATCCGCGATCGCACGCACTGGAACGCGCAGAACCTCACGCCGCAGGACCCCGTGACGCTCGGGCTCTGCTCGCAGATCGATCTCGATGCCGAGGTCGCGAAGGCCGCCAAGCGCGCGCCGCAGGATCGTCAGGGCGCAGGTGCGCCGGCCGAGCCGAAGGCCGGTACGCTGCTGCCGACGTCGGAGACCGTTCCGGGCCTCGGGCCACAGCCCGACGTCAGCTTCCCCGAGCCGCCGGCCGAGCCGGAGGAACCCGAGGAGTCCGAGGAGGCCGCGGCCTCGCGCGTCTTCGCGCGACTTCAGGAGCTCGGCACGGGCGAGAAGAAGGACGACGAGGAAGAGCGCTGAGCGCGCAGGCGCTGCGGCTGCCGCCGAGGCGCGTCGATCCCCTCCTCATTGCAGGAACGGGAGAGGGAGAAGGCCTTACACTTCCTCGATGCGGATCATCTGCGGCTTCTCGGCGACCTTGCCGTCGGCCTCGATGTCCTCCAGCGCCTTGCGGATCGACGCCTCGGTCGTCTCGTGCGTGATGATCACGATGTTCGCGAGCGCGCCTGGCGCGCCGCGGGGGCCGTGCTGCACGATGCTGTCGAGCGAGACTTCCTGCTCCGCCATGCGGGCCGTGATCGCGGCCATCACGCCCGGCCGGTCGAAGGCCGAAAATCGCACGTAGTATTCCCCTTTGTGCTGGCCGAGCGGTGCGCTCTTGTGCGGTTTCAGCCGCGAGGAGGGCACGCCGAACGCTGGCAGAACAAAGCCGGCGGCAATATCGACGATGTCGCTCGCGACGGCCGAGGCGGTCGCCCGCGCGCCGGCACCCGGCCCGACGAGGAGCAGGTTGCCGGCAAAATCCGCATTGAGCGCGACGGCGTTGGTGACGCCCGAGACGCCGGCGATGGCGGTCTCGACCGGGATCATCACGGGCGTGACGCGGCTCTCGATGCCGGCCTCGGTCAGTGTCGCGACGCCAAGCAGCTTGATGCGATAGCCGAGCTCGTCCGCCGCGTTGATGTCCGCGTCGGTGATCGTCTGAATGCCTTCGATGTGGATCTGGTCGAAGGCGACACGCGTGCCGAACACGAGGCTGGTCAATAGGGTCAGCTTGTGCGCGGCGTCGAAGCCGCCGATGTCGAATGTCGGATCGGCTTCCGCATAGCCGTGCGCCTGCGCTTCCCTCAGCACTTCGGCGAAGGGGCTGCGCTCCTCCTGCATCTTGCTCAGGATGTAATTGCAGGTGCCGTTGAGAATGCCGGACACGCGGCGGACCTGATTGCCGACCAGCGCTTCGCGCACGGTCTTGATCACGGGGATGCCGCCGGCCACGGCCGCCTCGAAGTTGAGCGCGACGTTGTGCTTCTCGGCGAGCTGCGCGAGCTCGAAGCCATGATGGGCGAGCAGCGCCTTGTTGGCAGTCACCACGTGCTTGCCGGCTGCAAGCGCAGCTTCCACCGCGCGCTTGGCGACGCCGTCCTCGCCGCCGATCAGCTCGACGAAGCAGTCGATGCCCGGATCGGTCGCGAGCGCGACGGGATCGTCGATCCAGCGCAGACCTTCGAGCGATACGCCCCGGTCCTTGGTGCGGTCGCGGGCCGAGACGGCGACGACCTCGACGGGCCGGTGAAGCTGGTCCGCGAGCTTCGTGCCATGAACCTCGAGGAGCTGGATGAGGCCGGCGCCGACGGTGCCGAGGCCAGCAATGCCGAGCTTGAGGGGATCACGTGTGGTCATGGCTTATTCCGGCGGTGAGTTGTGGTGTGGCTGGATTGGTGCGGGTGCAACGCGTGCCCTGGCAGGGACGGGTTCATAACACGTGAACCCGGTGGGGTCGATGCGGTCCGGGGGCTCTCGGCAGTGAGGGCCTGCGGGCCTCTGAAAAAAAATCGAGGGGGCTTTGAACCTCTTTCGGAGATGGCGCGACGGAATGGGCAAGTGGCGAGCAAAACCGCCGCGAAACTCGGATCAACGCTTCACGCCCTCAGGAGAAGTACCCATGTCGATCAAGTCTGCCCTCACCAAGACCGCTGCCCTCGCCGCCCTCACGCTCGCCATCGTCGGCGGTAGCGGCCTCGCCTCTCCCCAGGCCGAAGCCGGCCACAAGCACAAGCACTTCGGCAAGGTTGGTGTCGGCATCGTTCTCGGCGGCCCGATCGTCTACGGCGGCTACGGCTACAACGGCTACTCCGTCCACCGCTGCCACGGCCTGTATCGCAAGGCCATGGAGACCGGCAGCCGCTACTGGTGGAAGCGCTTTCATCAGTGCCGCTACGGCTGGTAAGCCGAGCAGCATCCCCCCTGCTGATGAAAAGCCCCGATGCAGTCCCCCCTGCATCGGGGCCAATCTTTTATGCGCGCTGCGGCTCCTTGACCGGCAGCATGAAGATGAGCCCGCCGATCAGGAACAGGGCCGTCGTTGCAATGCCCCAACGCTGACTGCCCGTGGTGGTGGTCACGAGTGCGATCATGAGTGGCGCCAGGAAGGCGGTCGCCTTTCCCGAGAATGCGAAGAGGCCGAAGTACTGCGTCATGCGCTCGGGTGGCGCGAGGCGCGCGAGCAGCGATCGGCCAGCGGCCTGAACAGGGGCCGCGACAAGGCCGATCAGGATCGCGAAGGCCAGGAAGACCTGCTCACCGAGCGACGAGAACGCGCCGGAGCCCGGCTGCTTCTCGGCGATCGGCAGGCCGAACAGTACGCTCCCCTTGTCCACCGACAGGATACCGAAGAAACCGATCAGCAAGATCACGATGGAGCCGACGATGACCGTCTTGGCGCCGACGCGGTCATCGAGCAGGCCGCCGATCACGGCGCCGACTGCGCCCGTCCCGGCGAGAATGATGCCGAAGAGGCCGAGGTCGAACGTGCGCCAGCCGAAGACCGAGGCGCCGTAGATGCCGCCGAAAACGAAGATCGCCGCGAGGCCGTCCGCGTAAAGCATCCGCGCGACGAGCATCCAGAGGATATTGCGGTCATCCTTCGGCAGGTTGCGGACCGTCGCCCACAATGATTTCAGCGCATCCCGGATCGGGCTCTCGGAGCCGCCGTGCAGCACCTGCCGATTGTCCGGCACGAAGAGGAAGAAGGGGATCACGAACAGGATGAACCATGCCGCGCAGAGCGGACCGACGAGCCGGTCGCCCTCGCGGCTCGCCTGATCGAGGCTCAGGATCGGGTCCATGCCGAGCATGGTCTTGCCGCTCGATGGATCCGTGACGATGAAGCCGGCGACGAGCGCGAGGCTCACGAGACCGCCCGCGTATCCGAGCCCCCAGGCAATGCCGGAGAGCCGTCCGAGCTGATCCTTGCGCACGAGCGTCGGCATGATCGCGTTGTTGAAGACGGCGGCGAACTCGGCACCGGCGAATGCGAGCGCATAGCCCGCGAGCACGAGGAAGAACATCGGGCCCTGCAGCTTCGGCGTCGCGAACCAGAGCAGGCAGAGGCCGACGACGAGCATAAGGCCGAAGAGCGCGATCCAGGGTTTGCGCCGACCGCCGCTGTCGGCGACGGCGCCGAGGATCGGGCTGCCGATGGCGACGATCGCGCCGGCGAACGCCGCCGCATAACCCCATGCGGCCTGTCCCTGGCTCGGATCGGCGACGACGACGTTCGCGAAATAGGGCGCGAACAGGAAGGTCTGCACGAGTGTGTAGAAGGGCTGGCCGGCCCAGTCGAACATGGCCCAGCCGGCGAGTGCCGCAGGCGGCGCCGTGCTCCCGGTCGCCGCAACATCAGTGGACATGCCAGGGTTCCCCGTTGAGGCGCCGCCCCCTCGGCATGGCACCTAGCAGGACAAGATGCCCGCGGGGGGCTCCGGGCTCAAGCCCCGAGGTCAGGCGGTCGTGCGCGAGAGATCGCCAAGGCGCGTGGCGGCGACCATCAGTCGCGCCGGCGTCAGCGGCCCGCTCGAGCTCAGATCGTCGAGCGCGGCGGCGACCCGGGCGATCTCTTCGCCATGCTGCTTCGCCCAGCGGGCGAGCGCATCCTCGCCGGGGGTGGCGAGAATGCCGAGCGCGATCCGTCGGCGGGCTTCCAGCAGGGCCTGCTCGGCGCCCGCGACCGCCATCATGTCGTAGGCGTCCGAGGCGCGGATGCGGCGACCGGTGTCGATCAGGTTGCGCAGATGGAAGCGCTTGTTCAGGCCGAGCACCACGCGCGCGGCATTCGCGTAGGGGACGCTCGCGCGTGAGGCCGCCTCCGTGATGGCCGGCGCATCCACGAGCAGCGCCAGACGGGCGAGGTCGGCTGCCAGATCGACCGGAACCTGGTTCTCGACGAAGGTTTGCTCTGCCGTGCGGAGCTGGGCTTCGACTTCCTCGCCGAGACCGCGCGCGATCAGTGCCGTCAGCTCGGCCGCGCCTTGCGTGTGGGTGGCCATCGTGCCTTCGAGGTCGCTCGCGGACTGGCCATCGCGCAGGAACCAGCGCGTCGTATGGGCGAGCGCTTCTTGCGTGCGGGCGTAGAGATCGAGCTGCAGCGTGCCGCCGATACGATTGTCGAGGGCATCGATGCGCGGCCAGATGGCATTGAGCCCGAGCACGGCCCGCGCGACCGTGAAGGCATAGGCGATCTCGGCAACAGGGCGCGCGGTCTCGTCAGCCATGCGCTGGGGAGCGGCCGCGCCGAGCCGGTTGACGACGGCATTCGTCACGGTCGTCGCGATGATCTCGCGGCGGAGCTGATGGCGCCTGAGGTCATCGGGATAGGCGCGGGCGAGCTCTGGCGGGAAATACTCGATGAGGCGCGGCTCGAGGGCCGGCGCGTCCGGCACGGCGCTCGCGAGCAGGTCACTGCGGAGCGCGATCTTGGCATAGCTCAGCAGCACGGCGAGCTCCGGACGCGTGAGGCCGCGACCCGAGGACTGGCGCACGCTGATTTCCGGTAGCGAGGGCAGGAACTCGATCTCGCGCTCCAGGATGCCGCGGTGCTCGAGGGCCTCGATGAGGCGTGCGTGCGCACTGAGGTCGGCAGCCGCATTCCGCTCGGCGAGGCTTAGCGCGAGAGACTGCTGGTAGTTGTTGCGCAGGACGGCTTCGGCGACCTCGTCGGTCATGCTGGCGAGGAGCGTGTTGCGTGCCGCGATGTCGAGGCGCCCCGATTTCACGACCGGCACGACCGCGATCTTGATGTTCACCTCCTGGTCGGAGGAGTTCACGCCGGCCGAATTGTCGATGAAGTCGGTGTTGAGGCGCACGCCGCGCGCCGAAAGCTCCATGCGCGCGCGCTGCGTCACGCCGAGGTTCGCACCCTCGCCGATGACCTTGGCGCGGATCTGAGGGGCAGTGACGCGGATCGCATCATTGGCGCGATCGCCGGCATCGGCGTCGGTTTCTGTGGAAGCACGGATGTAGGTTCCGATACCGCCGAACCAAAGGAGATCCGTCTCGGCCTTCAGGATCGCGTTGATGAGATCGGCGGGCGTCAAGTGCTCGGCATTGATGCCGAGCATGGCCCGTACTTCCGGCGAGAGGGGCACGGACTTGGACGAGCGCGGGAAAACCCCGCCGCCTTTTGAGATGAGCGACTTGTTGTAGTCCTGCCAGCTCGAGCGCGGCAGAGCGAAAAGGCGCGCGCGTTCCGCGAGGCTCGCCGCCGCATCGGGATCGGGATCGAGGAAGATGTCGCGATGGTCGAAAGCGGCACGGAGGCAGATGGCCGGTGAGAGCAGCATCCCATTGCCGAACACGTCGCCCGACATGTCGCCGACGCCGATCACGGTGAAGGGCTGCGTCTGGATGTCGGTATCCATCTCGCGGAAGTGGCGCTTCACGCACTCCCAGGCGCCGCGCGCCGTGATGCCCATCTTCTTGTGGTCGTAGCCGGCCGAGCCGCCCGAGGCAAAGGCATCGCCAAGCCAGAAATCGCGGCTCGTCGAGATCTCGTTGGCGAGGTCGGAGAAGGTCGCTGTGCCCTTGTCGGCGGCAACGACGAGATAAGGATCATCGCCGTCGTAGCGCACGACGCGCTCGGGTGGGACGATCTTGCCATCGATGAGGTTGTCCGTGAGATCGAGCATGGCCGAGATGAAAATGCGATAGGCGGCGGTGCCTTCGGCCTGGATGGCTTCGCGCGAGCCGCCGCGCGGCAGCAGCTTCGGAATGAAGCCGCCCTTGGAGCCGGCCGGCACGATCACGGCATTCTTGACCTGCTGCGCCTTGACGAGGCCGAGCACTTCCGTGCGGAAATCCTGCGCGCGATCCGACCAGCGAATGCCGCCGCGCGCGATCGGCGCGAACCTCAGGTGCACGCCTTCGACCCGCGGGCTCGCGACCCAGATCTCGCGGTACGTGCGCGGGCGCGGCATGAACTCGATTTCGTGGCCGGCCAGCTTGACGGCGATGATCTCGGGCGGCTGACCCTTCGTGTCCTTCTGATGGAAGTTGGTTCGCACGGTCGCGTCGATGAGCGACAGCAGATGATTGATGATGCGGTCCTCGTCGAGACTTTCGACGGTCGAGAGTGCACCGGCAATGCGCTCGCGGATCGGCGCCTCGCTCTTGATGCGTTCGTCGGGCGAGCCGCCATGATCGGGATTGAAGCGGTGATGGAAGAGCTCGACGAGATCGCGCGCGATACCGGCGTGGCGGATCAGGGTCGCGGCGATGTAGGCCGGGCCGAACGGAAGGCCGAGCTGGCGCATGTAGGCGGCGTAGGAGCGCATGAGTGCGGCTTCGCGCCAGTCGGCGCCGGCCGCGATGATCAGCCGGTTGAACGTGTCGCTGCTCGTCGCGCCGCCGAGAACGGCGCGGAAGACATCCTCCAGCCGCACGTCATGGCGCCTGATGTCGATGGTCGAGCCGTCGATGGCCTCCAGTACCATATCGTGCAGCACGACCTTGCGGATCATGTCGCCGAAGCGCGGCGCGACCTCGTACGTGCGCTCATCGATGACGGAAAAGCCGAGATTCTCGAGCACGGGTACGCGCTCGGACAGCCGGATCGGCTCGTCGAAGCGATAGACGGCGGCGCGCAGCCGCTCGGTGCCGCTCGCCTTCTCCAGATAGAAGTCGATGGCCAGCGGTCGCTCTGGCCCGAGCCGCTCGATGCGCCGGATGTCCTCGATCGCGCGCGCCGTCGGGAAGAACTCCGCGTAGCCCGCCGAGAAAGCCTCGCGATACTTGCCGGCAAGTGCCGCCGTCTTGGGGCCGGCCTTGTGGAGGGCTTCGACGAGGCGGTCCTGCCAGGTCTTCACGATGGTCGCGACGCCCTGCTCCAGCACTTCGGCTGCCACCTTCGGCGTCGTGCCCTCGCGGCGGCCGATAATGAAGTGCACGCGCGTGAGCTGGCCTTCGGTGAAGTAGGGCGTGAATGCCGAGACGTGGCCGTGGAAGATCGCTGCGAGATAGTTGCCGATCTCTTCGCGGACTCGGGTCGAGAAGCGGTCCCGCGGCACGAAAACGAGCGCCGAGACAAAGCGGTCGAAGCGATCCGTGCGCGCGAAGACGCGCACGCGCGGCCTCAGCTCCAGGTCGAGAATGCCCGCCGTCCAAGTCGCCAGATCATCGATGCCGATCTGGAAGAGCTCGTCGCGCGGAAAGCTCTCCAGCACATTGAGCAGCGCTTTGCCATCGTGGCTCTCGGGCGGGAAGCTCGATCGCGCGATGACGGTCTCGACCTTCTGGCGCAGGATCGGGATCTCGCGCGGCGACTTCACATAGGCCTGCGAGGTGAAGAGGCCGACGATGCGCAGCTCGCCCGCGAGCGAGCCGTCGGTGCGGTAGGTCTTGACGCCGATGTAGTCCATGTAGGCGCGGCGGTGGACGCGGCTCCTGACATTGGCCTTGGTGATGATGAGCGGATCAGGCTGGAGGTAGAAGTCGCGGATCTCCGGCGTGAGCGCGACGAACTCGCTGCCGCGCCGCAGCACCAGCACCTTGGGATCCTGGAGAAGGCCGAGGCCGACTTCCTCGGTGGCCGCAAGCGTGCCCGTCTGCATGTCGCCGTCGAGGCGGTACTCGCGCATCCCCAGCAGCGTGATGTTGCCGGCTTCGAGCCATTTCAGGAACGCGATCGCCTCCTGCCGCATCGCAGCCGGGACGCTTGCCGGCGCCGCTTCGAGGCCGGCAATGGCCTTGCCGAGGCGCGCCAGCATGGCCTGCCAGTCGCCGACGGCCGTGCGCACTTCCTTCAGAATGTCCTTGAGCGTCGCGACGATGGCATCGTCTTCGCCAGCGGCGAGCCCGCTGACGTAGGTCGCGATGTAGCTCTCCTGGCGGGTGTCGTTCCAGCTCTTGTCGCCGCTGCCGAGAATGCGTACGAGCCGGCCGTCGGGCGTGCGCTCGCATTTGATCAGCGGATGCAACACGAGATCGATGGCAAGGCCGCGCGTGTGCAGCTCAGCGGCGATGCTGTCGACGAGGAAGGGCATATCCTGGTTGAGGATCTCGATCACCGCGCGGTCGCCGCCAAGCGATCGAACGGCGACCTTTGGTGCGCCCACGGGCTTTTCCTGAAGGAACGCCATGGCGTGATCGACGAGCGTCGTGAGCTCTGCAGTCGGACGAGTTGCAAGCACGGCTTCGTCGACGGAGCTGAGCAGGGCGTGAGCGAGGACGAGACGACCTTGCGGATCGGGGCCGCTCGCCTTCAAGGTCTCCAGCAGGATCCTGAGCGGGCCGGTGTTGGCGTGGGGAGCCTCAGCCTGTGCGCGGTTCGCCATGGGCTGGTCCTTTCCGATGCATATGCGTCTTCCAGTCGTCCAGTAGAGGCCCGCGGCAGCGCTGCGCAACCGGCCTCGCCTCCTCATAATGCATAATGCCCAGGAATCGCGCTTCGAGTATGACTGAGGCGGGGCGTTCACCGACGGGCGCCGAGAGAATGGCACACGGGTGGGACGCTCATGAGTTGGCGCGAATACTGGAACCAGGACACGCCAATCTACGTCAATGCACGCCATAAGGCGGTGCACTATGAGTTGATCGCCCGCCAGCTCGTGGACGCTCTGCCGCAAGGCCAGCCATCGGTGCTCGATTTCGGCTGTGGCGAGGCGCTATCGGCGGGCCTCGTTGCCAAGCGATGCCAGGTTCTGCACCTCTGTGATGGCGCAGAGCTCGTGCGCGCGCGGCTCGCGCAGAAATTCGGCCTGCTCGGCAATGTCGTGGTGATGGCGCCCGAGCAGCTCGGCGAGATTCCCGAGGCGAGCCTCGACCTCATCTTTGTGAACTCGGTCCTGCAGTACCTGAGCCGCGCGGACCTGGACGGCCTGCTCGCGACGTGGCGGAGGCTGCTGAAGTCGGGCGGCCAGCTATTGATCGCCGATGTGATCCCGCCGAACGTCGGGCTGCTCACCGATGTTGCCGCACTGCTGAAGCTCAGCGCGCAGAACGGCTTCCTGATCGCGAGCTGCTTTGGGCTCGTGCGCATATTCTTCTCGGACTACCGCAAGGCGCGCACTGCGCTCGGCCTCGCGCACTACAGCGAAGCGGACATGCTCGCGATCCTGTCCGCCGCCGGCTATGACGCGCGCCGTCGTGCCCAGAACTTCGGGCACAATCCTGCACGCATGGCATTCATCGCGGTGCCGCGGCCATAGTGCGGCGTCCACGCCAATACGACAGCAAGATTCGGATCGCGCCGGCTTCGGCCTGAAGCCACTGTCCGCGCGCCTCAGGCGACCTCCGTCACCTGCCCATGGAGAGCTGCATGTCACCAAGCCCGCCCATCAACCGGTCGATGACGGCGCTCGAATGGATGACGCTCACTGCGCTGGCGGCCGTCTGGGGTGGTGCGTTCTTCTTCAATGCGATTGCCGTCAAGGAGCTGCCTGTATTCACGGTCGTTGTTGCCCGCGTTTCTTTGGCCGCGCTGGTCCTGCTTGCTGTCCTGAAGGTTGCCGGCATCAGAATGCCCGCCGAACGGCGCGTGTGGATCGCCTTCTTCGGCATGGGGCTTCTCAACAACGCCATTCCCTTCCTGCTCATTGTCTGGGGGCAGCAGCACATTGCCTCGGGTGTCGCGTCCATCCTGAATGCCTCGACGCCGCTCTTCACGGTCGTCCTCGCGCACATGATGACGCCTGACGAGAAGCTGTCGGGTGGGCGGTTCTTCGGCGTGCTCGCGGGCCTCGCTGGCGTGGCGATCATGATCGGCAGCGATGCCGTGCACGCGCTCGGCGCCGGCGTGATGTCTCAACTCGCCTGTCTCGGCGCCGCCGTCAGCTATGCCTTTGCCGGCATTTTCGGGCGACGATTTCGTGCGATGGGCGTTGCCCCCATGGCCACGGCGGCCGGCCAGCTCGTCGCGTCGAGCCTTCTGCTCTTTCCCATGATGCTGGTGATCGACCGGCCCTGGTCGCTTCCCCTGCCGGGCATGAATGCCATTGCGGCTCTGATCGGCATCGCCACACTTTCCACGGCATTCGCCTATGTTCTCTTCTTCCGGTTGCTCGCGACAGCCGGCGCGAGCAATGCCTCGCTCGTGACGCTGCTGATACCCGTCAGCGCCATCCTCCTCGGCACGATGTTTCTCGGCGAAACGCTCGAGCTCAGGCACATCGTGGGCATGGCCATGATCGGCCTCGGCCTGGCGGCGATCGATGGGCGGCCATGGCACGCTGTGCGGAAGCTCACGAGAACTGAAGCGGAGCCGGGCGGCAGCTAGCGCTATTGCCTGCCGCGTAGCCTCTCGATGAGCTCGGCCGTCGGATAGGCGTCCGCGACCATGCCGAGGCGGAGCTGCTCCTTCTTCACGGCCGCGCGCGTGCCAGCGCCGATGATGCCGTCAATGCGGCCGACATCGTGGCCGCGCCGGGTGAGCAGCGTCTGCAGCTCCTTGGCCTGATCGAGGCTCAGCGACGGGATGTCCTTGCCGATATCGCGCATCTCCGGCGCGCCTGCGTAGCGTGTCGCGAGATAGCCGACGGTCGTCGCGTAGTTCAGCGACTGGTTCCACTCGAGATAGACCTTGAAGTTCGGGTAGACGAGGAAGAGCGGCCCGTCGCGGCCCATGAGCGCGAGCAGCGACGCCTGCAGGCCATCGGACTGGATTGGCTTGCCGTCGGCGCGCGTCACGCCCCACTTGGCCCACTGGCTGCGCGGATGCTGGATAGTGAGATCCGCCTCGGCCCAGTTCAGGTTGCGCGGCGCGCGCACTTCCTCGAGCCAGGGCTCGCCCGCGCGCCAGCCGAGATGCTTGAGGTAGGCGGCCGTCGAGCCGATCACATCGGCGGGGCTCGAAAAGAGATCGCGGCGACCATCGCCATCGTAGTCGACGGCGTGTGCGAGATAGTGCGTCGGCAGGAACTGCGTCTGGCCGAGCTCGCCGGCCCATGAGCCGATCATGTCGGAAGGCTTCAGGTCGCCGCGGTCGATGATCTTGAGGGCGGCGATGAACTCGCGCGTGAACATCTCGCCGCGGCGGCAGTCATAGGCGAGCGTCGCCAGCGAGCGCAGGACGGAGAGCTTGCCCATGCCGGCGCCGAAATCGCTCTCCAGTGCCCAGAAACCGGTGATGACCGGGGCCGGCACGCCATATTCCTTCTCGGCGCGTGCGAAGGTCGCGCGGTGGCGCTCCATCTGCCGCAGGCCGTTCTGGATGCGATTGCGCGAGACGAGCTTACCGCGGAAATCGACGAAGCTTTGCCCGAAGAACGTCTGGCGCCGGTCGCGCGCGATGATGCCCTGGTCGAGCGTCATGTCGTCGAGCACGGCGGAGAGCGTCGCCCGCGTGACGCCGGCCGCGGCGGCCTCCTGACGGAAGTTGCGAAGCCAGCTCTCGAAGCTGCCGGTGTTCTGGCAGTTCATCTTGCTCGGGCTCGGAGGGGGAGGGGTTGCCTCCGCGCCGGCACTGAGGGCGATCGTCGCCGTAAGGGCGGCGAGCGCGGAAAAGGCGCAAGCTCTGAGGCGGGCGGTGCGGCGCATGCAACTCCTCGAAGATGTGGATGGAATGTGCGGCCATTGATAGCCGGGCCAATGCGGCAAAATCATGCGGGCGCGTCCGTTCCGGTGGCCGCGAGAGGCACTTGGGCGCGTGGAAAGCCCTTGGCTCTCTTGTGGCGCTTCTGCCGCGTCCCCAGGAGGATTGGCGTGGATCGTCCCCGGGGTCTGGCAAAGCCATGGCACGGCCGCTATAGCGGAAACAAGATAAACGTGAATTCCTCCGCCCACAGGCGATCTGCGAAAGGAGCGGCCATGCGGACGTTCTCTCTCTTCTCGGCAGTTGCAGGCCTTGCGGTTCTGCTCGCGGCAACTCCGGCTTCGGCCGACTGCGATACGCTGGCTTTCGAGGTGAACGACTATGGCAAGGACGGCCCGACGCGCGATGCGCTGGCGCTCCTCGACAAGCACATCGCCAGCACCATGACCAAGCGCGGGATCAAGGACTATCGGGTCGGCGAGAAGACCGTGAAGTGCGAGCTGTTCCTCGACTTCATCGTTTTCGACGAGCACACCTGCACTGCCCAGGCGCCGATCTGCTGGGGCAAGGACATGAAGAAGATCAAGGCTGCCAAGCCGACGACGGCCAAGGCGCCCGCTTCGAAGGCCGCTCCGGCCACGACGGGCAGCACCAAGGCGGGCAGCGCCAAAGCCGCGGGCAAGAAATAGCCGAAGCCGGCAGCGCGCTGTCGCGACCTGCGGCAGTACAACTGTGGATGACGGGGGCCTCGGACGAGCCCTGGCGCGCCGGCGCACTGGACAGCCATCGAGTCGGCTGCTCTAAACAAATGGAGAACGCGCCGGCCGGAGGGGTGAGCCTCCTTTGAACTTCGTTTCCAAAAGCCCGATCGAAAGCGCGCTTGCGGAGACGCTTGCAGGCGTCAGCGGGCCCGCTTGGGTCATCGATGTGGAACGAGGCACTGTGGCCGGCGCCAACGGGCGGGGCGGCGCTGTCTGGGGCATTCCGACCCTGTCGCCGGTGCTCGACAGCGTGGTGCCGGCGCTCAGGAACCTGCGCAATCGCTTTGCCCAGGGCTCGTTCCTGGAAACGACTGCCAGCACGATCGAGTCGCTCAAATTCTGGACCACATCGGGCGTGCGCACGCTCGCCTGCGAAGTCCGCACGCTCGATGAAAGTGTGGGGCCAGGCCTGCTCCTCGTCATAGCGGGGGCGGTTGCGCGTCCGTCTGCCGGCCGCAAGGAAGTGCGCCGCCGGGAGCTGACCATGGCCGCGCCCGCCCTGCGCGCGAAGGCCGCCCCGGTTCTCAGGGAAGAGCCGGTGGCGGCACCACGCCCGCCGCGGTCTCCCGCGAACCCTGCGCCCACTTCACGAGCAAGCCCGCCGGCAGTTTCGACGCCCAGCCCCGCGCCAAGTCCAAAGGCGGATCCGCAGGCCAATCCGCCGCTCAATGATATGGAGACGCTGCGTGAGATCGCGCGGCGCATCCGCCAGGGCTCGGCACGCATAACCGCCGGCGTGGACGCACCCGCGAACCAGGATGAGGCCCCCGAGCCCGTTGCGCCGGCGCCTGCGCGGCCAGGGAATGCGCAAAAAGGCGATCCTCAGATGGACGAGCGGCACGCTCATCTCGCGCACGAGATCCGCACGCCACTCGCCGCCATCGTCTCGCTTGCCGAGGTCATCACCGAGGAGCGGCTCGGGCCATGGCCGAACGAGCGCTATCGCGGCTATGTGCGCGACATTCTCGCGAGCGCGCGGCATGGCCTGGATGTGGTGGATGGCATCCTGCGTGAGGCGCCGAACCAGTCCGGCGGCGCGCGCGTCTTCGCGGAGGTCGACCTCAATGCCGAGGTCGAGGCGATCAGCACGTCGCTCCAGCCGCTCGCCGAGAAGTCCGGTGCACGGCTCGAAGCGGCGCTCGTCGGTGGCCTGCCGCACGTGATCGCGGATCGGCGCAATGTCCGCCAGATGCTGATCAACCTGATCTCGAACAGCATCAAGCATGGCGGCGCGTCCGTGCGCATCAAGGTGACGACCGGTTACGAGCTGAGCGGTGATGTGTGGGTCGAGGTCGAGGACAACGGCCCCGGCATGCCGCCTGCGGGGAAAGAGGTGGCCGTTGCCGGTGCGGTTCACAAGACAGGTCTTGGATTGCCGCTGACGCGCTCGCTGGCGGCGGCGAATGGTGCGCGCCTCGACATCAAGAGCCGAGCGGGCCGCGGCGTACGCGCACGCATTGTCTTCAGCGGCGAGCGCACCGCCGCGCGCTGAGAACCTCTCTCAAACCCGATGAAAGATGAAGGCGCGGGGTATCCCCCGCGCGGCACTGCTTCAGGCTGATGCCTTGGCTGCTTTGGCAGTCTTGGGCGCCGGCTCCTCATCCTCGACGCCCGGATCGTCCGGTGCGCGCGATGGCACGTAGGGATGTGGTTGCGCACCATTGCCGCTCGTCCGCTGAGCAGCAGTCGTCGCTGGTGCCGCGGTGGGCGCCGCCGGCTTCGGCTTGGGCGCTTCCTCGGTCGCCGGCACGGTGCGCACCTCGACGGTCTGAGGTACGTCGTCATTGCCGAGCGGCTTGGCCTCGATCACCTTCTCGGTGCTGCCATCACCGAGCGCCATGAGCTCCTCGAACTTGGCGAGCGCCAGCTCCTCGTCCTGCGTGCCCTTCTGTTCGACGGGCACTTTCCACTGGAAGGCATCGAGCGTGCCGGTGACCGGCGAGATCGCAGCCCAGCGATCGGCAACGACGCCATCGGCCGTCCAGGCGGGATCACGCGGCGCATTGGCCGCGCGCGCCAGCCATTCGCGCACGCGTCCGGCATTGCCGAACTGCTCGCCCTCGATGCGCGCCATGAGCGTGCACACGCGTTGTGAGAGACGGCTCTCGACGAGCGGCGCAAGCGCCTTGCGCGCTTCCGTCCAGTCGTGCGCCTCGATGGCCGCGTGCGCCACAGCGATCGGTGCCTCGACGGAGTGCGGCGTCGTGCGCGCGAGGTTCTTCACGCGATCGAGGCGGTCCTTCGGGCTGTCGCCGGAGCGCGCATAGGCATAGGCGATCGCCAGATCGGGATGCGGTGCGCGCCTCCACGTCTGCTCGATGACGCGCGCGACCTTGCCTGTCTGTCCCTTCGAAGAGAACACGCGACCGGCAATCGCCGCAGCCTCCACGAGATCGGGCGCAAGATTGTGCGCCTCCATGGCGAGAGCGAGCGCCTTGTCGGCGTTCGTATCTTCCAGCGCCTGGGCCTGGGCTGTGAGGATGACCGCGCGGCGCCGGTCCGCGATCGTCCTCTCGAAGTGGCCATTGCGCTTGCCGGCCGCGAGCGTATCGAGTGCGCCCGTCCAATCCGAGGCCCGGCACTGCAGCTCGAAGAGCGCGTCGATCGGCCAGCCGAGTTGAGGGTTGAGGCGCAGGGCACGATCGGCGAACTGACGCGCGGCCTCGTGCTCGCCCTCGCGCTCTGCTTCCAGGAACAGGCCGCGCAGGCCGAGCTGCTCGGTTTCCTTCGAGCCGAGCATGGCTTCGAAGATGCGCCGCGCCGTCGTGCGGTCACCGGAGAGCTGGGCGGCCTGCGCGCGCAGAAGGTGCGTCAGCGGCTCGTTCGGCAGTGCCTTGCGCGCCTGGATGGCGTGGCGCATGGCCTGCGAGCGATCGCCGGCGCCGATGGCGATCATGCCGCTAGACAGGGCCTCGAGCCCGCGCTCCTGGCGGCGGCGATTGACCATGCGGCCGACGGCGGCCGGGCTGTTCCACAACTGGCGCAGCAGCGACCACAGGAAAACGGCGATGCCGATCAGGATGGCGAAGATGACGACGGCGCGGAAGACCGTCGTCTCGATCTCATAGCCCTGCCATGTGAGCAGCATCTGCCCGGGCCGATCCGCGAGCCAGGCAAGGCCCGTCGCAAGCAGCCCGACGCCAACGAGATACAGGATGAGGCGGATCATTGCTTGGCATCCTTCGGCGACGCGGCGGGCGTTGCTCCGAGCGACGACTTGAGCTGGCGGTCGATCGTGACGATGGCTTCCTCGACGGCCTGGCGGGCGGCGACCTTGTCGAGCCACGCCCGCGTCGCACCGGTGATGCTCTTCGGCGGGAGCGTCTTCGCATAGCGCGTCACATCGGCGAGACGCCCGTCATTCAGGGCGCTTTCCATGCGCGCTACGGTCGCCTCCACGGAGGTGTCATCCGCATCCGGCGTCAGCTTGCGCACGCGCACGATGGTCCGCGCGCCCGACATCAGGCGGTCTACGACGGAAGCATCCTGCTTCTCGGCATCGGCGTCGATGATCGTGGCTGTCAGGGGACGGAACTGGCGCGCCAGCTCGGCCGTCGTCGGCAGGCCGTCGTCCTGGTAGCGCTGAAGCACCGAGAGATCGAGGCGATTGCCGGCAACTTTGCGCACTTCGGCGAGCTCGGCGGCGTAGGAGCCGCCGCGATCGATGGCGCGCTTCAGATTGCCGAGCTCCAGCGACAGCACAATGCGCTCGGCATTGCTCTGCCGGTCGGCCTCGGCTTTCAAAACCTCAGCAACGCTCGCCTCGAGCTTGGCGAGCCGCGCGGCGGCCGGTGCGACCGCGGCGCTGACGTCGGCGGGCTTCGCCGTCTCGCGCCGGAGTGTATCGAGCGCGGACCTCAGGCGGGAAATCTCGTCCTGTGTCGAGCGCGTCACCTCGCTGAGCTGATCCGAGCCGGTCTTGAGCTGGTCGACGCGCTGGGTCGTGCGGGTCACGTCCGACTTGATTGTCGTCACCTCGCGGTCGAGGCGTTGCGTGCCCGAGCGCGCGGCCTCGGCGGCCTCGGCAGTCGTTGCGAGCTTGTTGTCGACGTCCGTCACCATGTCGCGCCGCGCCGCAGAGAGGCGGTTGGTGAGGGCATTCTCGAGATCGGCAATGCGGCCGGTGATCTGGGCGAGCTGCGGAATGGGGCCTGCGCCTTTGGGGTCAGCCAGGGCTGCCGCCGCGAGCGCGGAGAGCCGCTCCTCCATGCGTGCAAGGCGCTCGGCATCACTGCCGGGACCGGTACGGCTTGCGAGCTGATCCTTGATCGCCTTGGTCTCGCCGTCGAGGCGGACTTGCCCTTCGCCGAGGCTCGGAATGGCGGCCGTAATGCCCTTGAGCTGATCGACACCCTGTTCGAGCCCGGCAAGGCGCTTGGCGACGTCGGGAGAGACAACGGGCTGGGATGCCTGCTTGGCAGCTGTTTCGAGTGCGGCGATCCGCTGCGCCACCTCGGGCGGCGCCTTCGTCGCGTCAGGTCCGCCGATGCCCAAGAGGGGCGCCGCCAGCAGCACGAGTGCACCACCGACGACGCCGGACACCGCGTGCGAGATGATCGAGCCGAATGCCGATCCGCTGCGTTGTGATGGTGGGGGCGATGGTGGTGGCGTGGGCGCCGGGCCCGGCTTGCTCGCCGAGGACGCGGTAAACGTTCCGGCAGGCTTCGGCGGTTCGGTCTTCTTCGGCTCGGCGGCGACGCTCGCGGCAGCACCGGCCACCTTCTCGGCCGTAGCGCGCTGGTCCGTCGACGGATTGGCGGGCGCTGCTCCGGCAGCCGGCTTGGGTGCTTCCGGCTTGATCTCGGTTGCCTTGCCTTCGATGGTCGCGTGCGGCCGCTTCGGCCCTGATGGCCCAGATCCCTGCGTGCCGTTCGTCATTGCTGCCTCATCCTTCCGCTACGCGATACCTAACCCGGTCGGTCCTCGCGAGACATGCGCAAAGTCAATGCGCTTGAGAATTGTCCTTAAGTCACAAGGGTAAATGCTTGTCGTCCAATCGGTCGCCAACCTGCTGGATCACTTCGAGAATTGCGTTCAGCGATGGCGCTTCCGCCACCTCGATCGGCACATCCCCGAGGGCTGAGAGACTCCGGGCAACGGCGTCCGAGAGGCAGACGTGGACCATCTCCGCGGCGGCGTCGGTGAGCCCGTGCCGCTTGATCAGGCCGGCATAGATGCGCGCCGTGCGCGGCGACATCAGCACCACACCGTCGACCGCGCCCTCGCCGATCGCCTCCCTTGTACCGTCGCTCAAGGCCTCCGCCGCCTTCATACGATAGACGACGGGTTGCAGCACGCGAAATCCAAGCTCCTGGAGCTCGCCGGCCAGGTCGCCGGCCAGGACATCCCCCGCGAGATGCAGGATCAACCCGTCGGCCGGGTCGAGTGTGCCGGCGATCGCCGCCGCAAAGCCGGTGACCGAGCCGGGGCCGATGGCAATCCGCTCGAACCCGAGGTGGCGTGCCTCCTCGGCCGTGCCCCGGCCGACCGCAAACAGCGGAATGGCGACGGCATCATGCAGATAGGGGGACTGCGAGAGGGCCCGAAGCGCGTTCCGGCTGGTCGCGATGAGCGCCGTGACGCCCTCGAGATCGTCGATGGCCTCCGGCATCAGCTCGGCTTCCATGAGCGGCTCGGCGACGGCCTCGTGGCCGAGCTCCTCGATGAGCCCCTTGAGCTTCGTGCTCTCGGGCTCCGGCCGGGTCACCAGAAAAAGCATCAGCCGTGGGCTCCGAAGAAGTCCGGGCCGGCGCGCGAGAGCAGCTCCTCGGCCGCCTCGGTCGCCAGTTGGACGGCGGCGGCCGGGGCACCGCTGCGGCTCGTCGCGTGATGCTCGCGGCCGTCGGGCGTCAGGATCTCGCCGCGGAAGGTGAATGTGCCGCCATCGAGCCTGCCGAGCCCGGCAATGGGCGTCCGGCACGAGCCTTCCAGCCGATTGAGGAAGGCGCGCTCCGCCGTGACGCAGAGAGATGTCGCAGCATCATTGAGCGGCGCGAGCAACGCTGTCGTATCCTCATCGTCAAAGCGGCATTCGATGCCGATCGCGCCCTGCGCCACGGCCGGCAGCATGGCATCATCCGGGATCACGGCCGTGATGCGATCCGCGAGCCCGAGGCGCTTGAGCCCTGCAACGGCGAGCAGCGTCGCATCGACAACGCCATCGGCGAGCTTCTTCAAGCGCGTCTCGACATTGCCGCGATAGGTGATGACCTGGAGATCGGGTCTGAGGCGTCGGAGCTGTGCCTGACGCCGCAGCGATGACGAGCCGACAACCGCGCCCTGCGGCAGCGCGTCGATGGAGGCCCACTTCACGCTGATGAAGGCATCGCGCACGTCCTCGCGCGGGAGCATGGCGGCAATGGTCAGGCCCTCCGGCAGAACCGTCGGCATGTCCTTCATGGAATGGACAGCGAGATCGATGCTCTTGTCGAGCAGCCCCTCCTCGATCTCCTTCGTGAAGAGCCCCTTGCCGCCGGCCTCGCTGAGGGGGCGATCCTGGATGCGGTCGCCGCTCGTGCGGATGACGACGATCTCGATTTCAGCTTCCGCGAAGCCATGGGCGGCCATCAGCCGGCGCTGGACTTCGTGGGCCTGGGCGAGCGCCAGACCCGAGCCACGGGTGCCGATGCGGAGCCGCGGTTGTTGCAAGATGTCCTCGGTCGATGCTACCGCAGCGCCCACCAGGAGCGCCGCGCCGGCAGTCTATGCCCGGCTGCGGGGCGCGATGCAAATGCTTCCATCAGCAGGCGTACGTGGCCAGTATTTCGGAACTCCAAGTGGGGCGGACCCCAATCGTTCTCGGGATCGAGACGAGCTGCGACGAAACGGCCGCAGCCGTGGTCGCGCGCACTGCCGACGGCCAGGGCAGCATACTCTCGAGTGTCGTCCGCTCCCAGTGGGAGCAACACCGGCCCTATGGCGGTGTGGTCCCCGAAATCGCCGCGCGGGCTCACGTCGAATGCCTGGACGAGATTATCGCATCGGCGCTCAGCGAGGCGGGCATCGGCTTCGATGATCTTTCGGGCGTGGCGGCGACGGCGGGGCCGGGACTGATCGGTGGTCTGCTGGTCGGTTTGACGGCAGCGAAAGCCATCGCGCTCGTGCACGGCCTGCCACTGATCGCCGTGAACCATCTCGAGGCTCACGCGCTGACGGCCGGTCTGACCGAGGGGCTGAAACCGCCCTACGTCCTCCTGCTCGTATCCGGCGGGCATACGCAACTGCTGCTCATCGAGGACGTCGGGCAGTACGTCCGCCTCGGCACGACGATCGATGACGCGCTCGGCGAGGCTTTCGACAAGACGGCGAAGCTGCTCGGCCTGCCGCAGCCCGGCGGGCCGTCCGTCGAGAAGGCCGCGCGTAGCGGCCGTGCCGATCGCTTCGCCCTGCCGCGACCGATGTTGGGGCGTGCCGAGCCGCATTTCTCGTTCGCCGGTCTCAAGACGGCCGTGCGCCATGCCGCGCAGGCAGCAGCGCCGCTCGATGATCAGGCCATTGCCGATCTCTGCGCATCCTTCGAGCAGGCCGTGGTCGCGACCGTCGTTGATCGCACGCGCACGGCGCTTCGCATTGCGCGCAATCGCGCTGCGGTGGATGTGCTCGTGGTTGCTGGTGGCGTTGCGGCCAATCAGCGCCTGCGCGCTGGGCTGAGTGATCTTGCATCGCGGGAAGGTGTGCGCCTTTCCATCCCGCCGATCGCGCTCTGCACCGATAATGCCGCCATGGTCGCGTGGGCCGGCGCCGAGCATCTCGCGCGTCACGACACGAGCGCACTCGACTTCGCCGCGCGCGCCCGCTGGCCGCTCGATGCGGATGCGACGCCCGTCATCGGCTCGGGACGCCTCGGGACGAAGGCTTGACTTGCTTCGCGAGCTACTTCCCCTTCTCCCCGTCCTTGCGGGGAGAAGGTCGGGATGAGGGGCGGGAGCTTGCTGAAACGTTGGCGTTTGCCGCCGCCCCTCACCCTAACCCTCTCCCCGCAAGGGCGGGGAGAGGGGATGATGACGTGCTCGCGGCGCGCTCCCAGTCCATAAAGGACGGGGTTCGGGAGCGCTATCGCTGTGGCCGCCGCGGGCATGGCACCACAGGTTGAGGCGGCAGCACCCCTTCCCAGCAGCCCGCGGCACTCAAATAAGCCCTCGGTTCTTCAGCATGGCGTGCGAGGTCGGCAGGCGCCCGCGGAATGCGGTGTACGCCTCCACCGGATCGCGCCGATTTCCGGCCGAGTAGATGAACTCGGCGAGCTTCTTGGCCGTCGCCGGATCGAAGGCGTTGCCGGTTTCCTCGAAGGCCTCGAAGGCATCGGCGTCCATGACCTCGGACCACATGTAGCTGTAATAGCCGGCCGCGTAGCCGCCGCCCGAGAAGATGTGCGCGAAGTGCGGCAGGCGGTGGCGCATGACGATCTCGCGGGGCATGCCGATACGCTTCAGCATGTCGGCCTCGAAGCGCGAAAGATCGAAGCCGTCGAACTTCTCGAGCGCATGCAGCTCCATGTCCGCGAGTGCCGAGGAGACGTACTCGACGGTGGCGAAACCCTGGTTGAACTTGTTCGCCGCATCGAGGCGATCGATGAGCGCATCGGGGATCGGCGCGTTCGTCTTGTGATGGCGGGCGAAGCGCTGCAGCACCGCGCGCTCGTCGAGCCAATGCTCGTAGAGCTGCGAGGGCAGCTCCACGAAATCCGTCGAGACGGCCGTGCCGGCAATCGAGGGATAGGTCACGTCGGACATGAGCCCGTGCAGGGCGTGGCCGAACTCGTGGAAGAGCGTGCGCGCGTCGGTGAAGCTCAGCAACGTCGGCTCGCCGTCGGCGCCGCGCGCGAAGTTGAGCACGTTGACGATGACGGGGTGAATATCGCCGCGCAGGCGCTGCTGGCTGCGGAAGGCGCTCATCCAGGCGCCCGAGCGCTTCGAGGGCCGCGCGAAATAGTCGCCGATGAACACACCGGCGTGCGTGCCGTCGGCGCGCTTCACTTCCCAGGTGCGCGCGTCGGGATGATACTTCGGCAGGTCGGCGCGCTCCTCGAAGCTGAGGCCGAAGAGGCGCGTCGCGGTATCGAATGAAGCTTCGATGATGCGGTCGAGCTGCAGGTAGGGCTTGATCTCGCCTTCGTCGAGATCGAACTCGGCCTTGCGCACTTTCTCGGCGTAGTGGCGCCAGTCCCAGGCCTCGACCTGGAAGTTGCCGCCCTCCTGGTCGACCATGCGCTGGAGCATGTCGCGCTCTTCGCCGGCCTTCCTGACGGCGGCGGTCCAGACTTCGTCCAAGAGGCCGCGCACGGCTTCCGGCGTCTTCGCCATGGCATCTTCCAGGCGGAACTTCGCGAACGTCTGGAAACCGAGAAGATGCGCGCGCTCGGCGCGGAGCGCGAGGATCTCGGTTGCGACCGCGCGATTGTCGTGCTCGCCGCCGCCCTCGCCGCGCTTGATCCAGGCCGCGAAAGCAATCTCGCGCAAGTCGCGCCGCGTCGAGAACTGCAGGAAGCTCTCGATGCTCGAACGCGCGAGCGTGATCACGTGCTTGCCCGGGTGGCCGAGGTCATTGCCGGCGCGCTTGGCGGCTGCGCGCACGAAATCCGGCAGGCCCGCGAGATCGGCCTCGGTTTCGAGCACGAGCTTGTAGGCCTGCTCATCGGCGAGCACGTTCTGGCCGAACGTCGTGCCGAGCGTTGCGAGCCGCGCATTGATCTCGGCCATGCGCTTCTTCGACGGCTCGTCGAGGCGAGCACCGGACCGCACGAGGCTCGTGTGCGTGCGTTCGAGCACGCGGCGCTGCTCGTCATCGAGCTTCATGCGCTTGCTGCGCGAGTAGATGGAATCGACGCGCGCAAAGAAGCGCGGATCGAGCGCGATCGCCGTGTGGTGCTGCGAGAGGATCGGCGCGATCTCGCGCTCGATGGCCTGCAGCTCGGGGTTCGTGTCGGCGCTCGTGAGATTGTAGAACACGCGCAGCACGCGTGTGAGGTCTGCGCCCGCCTTCTCCATGGCCGCGACCGTATTGGCGAAATTCGGCGCCGCCGTATTCGAGAAGATCTTCTCGACCTCGGCCTTGTGCGTCTCGATGGCCTTGTCGATGGCCGGGCGGAAGTGCGCCGGTCTGATCTTCTCGAAGGGTGGAAGCTCGAACGGCGTCCTCCATTTGGCGAGCAATGGGTTGCGCACCGTGCTCGCGCCTGCGGCTTTCGCCTTTTGATCGCTCATGCGGGTCTGCCTTCTGTGTTCTGTACCGCGAGGCCGGCTACCAGATAGCGGTTCAGCCGCTCGGTGAAACGCGCCGGATCGGTCGGCAGTTCGCCTTCGACAATGCGGGCCTGATCGAGCAGCAGGTGCGCGAGATCATCCACCACGATCTGGTCCGTGGCGAGACGCGCGCGGTCGATGGCCGCAATCAGCGGATGGCCGGGATTGATCTCCAGGATCGGCTTCACGTTGATGCCGCGCTGCTGGCGCTGGAGCATCCGTTCGAGCGTGCGGTCCGGGCCGTGCGCGGTCGCGACGAGGCACGCCGGCGAGCTGACGAGGCGCTGCGAAACCTTCACATCATCGACCTCGTCGCCGAGCGCGGCTTTCAGCGATGAAATGAGATCGCCGACGTCCTTCGGCGCATCCGCCTTCGGCTTTGCGGCTTCTTCCTTCAGCGGAACCGCAGAAAGATCCACATCACCCTGCGAGAGCGACTTCATGGCTTTGTCCGCGAACTTCGGCATGGCCGTCGTCCAGAAGGCATCGACCGGGTCGGCGAGCAGCAGCACCTCGACGCCGCGCTCCTTCGCCGCCTCGAGCTGCGGGCTCGACTTCAGGCGATCGAGGCTTTCGCCGACGAGATAGTAGATCTCGGTCTGACCTTCGCGCATGGCCGCGACGTACTCGCCGAGCGATCGCCAGCCGTCACCGGCCGTCGAGCGGAAGCGCGCGAGCTTCAGGAGCTGATCGCGGCGTTCGAAGTCTTCGTAAATGCCCTCTTTGAGGACCTGCCCGAACGTCTCCCAGATCTGTGTGAACTTCTCCGGCTCCTTGTTCGCGAAGGTCTCCAGCTCGCTGATGACCTTGGTGGTCACGGCGCGGCGGATCTGCGTCACGGCCGGATTGTTCTGCAGCATTTCACGGCTGATATTGAGCGGCACATCCTCGGAGTCGATCACGCCACGCACAAAGCGCAGATAACCCGGCAGAAGGGCTGCATCCTCGGTGATGAACACGCGCTTGACGTAGAGCTTCACGCGCCCCTTGCGCTCGACATCGAAAAGGTCGAACGGCCGTTGCGTCGGCACGAACAGGAGCGCCGCATAGGATTGCCGGCCTTCGGCCTTGTAGTGGACGGTCAGGGCCGGCTGATCGAGCTGGCCAGAGAGACTGCGATAAACTTCGGTGTATTCGTCCGGCTTCACCTCGCTCTTCGAGCGCTGCCAGAGCGCGCTCGCGGAATTGAGCTGCTTGGCTGCGCCATCCGCGCCGATCAGCTCGATGGGGAAGAGTATGTGATCGGAGTAGGTTTTGACGATCCGCTCGATCTCGTAGTCATCGAGGAAAGTGCGGCTGTCGTCCTTGAGATGCAGCGTGATGCGCGTGCCGCGCGGCACTTTCGCGGCGTCCGTTTCGGAGGCTGGCGCGATCGTGAAGCCGCTCGCGCCATCGGACGTCCAGAGCCACGCGGCGTCCTCGCCGGCCTTGCGGCTCACGACCTCGATATGATCTGCAACCATGAAGGCCGCGTAGAAGCCCACGCCGAACTGGCCGATGAGGGCCGAGCCCTCGCCCTCCTTGCCGAGCCGCTCGAGGAAGGCACGCGTGCCCGAGCGGGCGATCGTGCCGAGGTTCTCGGCGAGCTCCGCGTCGTTCATGCCAATGCCGTTGTCGGCAATGACGAGCCGGCCGGCTTCCTTGTCGGTCTCGATGCGGATGGCGAGGCGCGCATCGTCGCCGATCAACTCGGGCCGCGCGATGGCCTCGTAGCGGAGCTTGTCGCAGGCGTCCGACGCATTCGAGATCAGCTCGCGCAGAAACACGTCCTTCTCGGTGTAGACCGAGTGCACCATGAGGTGCAGCAGGCGCGATACCTCGGCCTGGAAGGGGCGTGGCGTCGCGGGCGACGGGCTGTCGGTGCTCATCGCGGCAATTCTCCTGTTTTCCTCAAACTTGGGCTGCCTCTGATAAAGCGCGTATCGGCAGCCGTTCAAGCCCTGTGGTCGTCCGTTGCCGGAGGGCCTGGGCTGCAAAGCGGGTTTGCCGGCGGGCTTCAGCAGGTTAGGGTGGCTGCCGTTTTTCAGCCCTCCATTGAGCCTCGCGAGGTCCGCCATGCCCTTCGATCCCGCCGCTGCCGCCCGCTTTATTGCCGAGGCCCATCGTACGCGCGCACCCTTCGCTAACCTTCCCGAGGACATTGCGCCGAAGACGATCGACGAGGCTTATGCGGCCCAGGAGGCGCTACGCACCTTGTGGACGCCTCTCTATGGCGAGGTTGGCGGGCTCAAAATCGCGACGACCACCAAGGTCATGCAGGCGCTCATGGGCATCGATCATCCTTGCGGCGGCGTGATCTATTCGAAGCGCATACATCAATCGCCCGCGACCATCCGGCTCGCCGATCACATGCACGTGGTCATGGAATGCGAGCTCGCCGTGCGCGTCGGCAAGACCTTCGAGCCGCGCGCCACGCCCTACACGCGTGACGAAGTGCGCGCGGCCGTCGCCGAGGTCATGCCCGCCTTCGAGCTGATCGAGGACCGCAATGCGGACTACAAGTCGTCCAAGGCGCACTCCTTGATCTGCGACAACGCGTGGAATGCCGGCATCGTGCTCGGCGCGCCGGTGAAAGTGCCTGCAAGCCTCGATCTCAATGGCCTCGCAGGCAACCTGACCACGGGCTCCGGGAAGCACAGCGGCAAGACGGACGATCCCATGGGCGCGCTCGCATGGATCGCCAACCTCGCGGCTTCGCGCGGCAAGCCGCTCGCCGCGGGACAGGTCGTGATCACCGGGAGCCTCATTCCGACACTGCCGATCGCGGTCGGCGAGACCTTCGACTTCGCGATCGACGGGATCGGCAGCGTGCGGGCGACGGGCGCATAATCGAAGAAAAACAAAACAGCAGGATGATCAGCGAGACATGCAACACGGAACTGTGAAAGACCTGACCCGGCGCGCAACCTTCGAGCTTTTCACGCCGGTGACGGTCCGCTTCTGCGACACCGACAAGCTCGGCCACGTCAACAACGTATCGATCGCCTCGTACATCGAGGCGGGGCGCTGCGATCTCTACTACAAGCTCATGCAGCAAGCCCAAACGGATGCGCGGATCGACTTCGTGCTGGCGCGGGCGGCGATCGATTTCCGCCGCGAGATCTTCTACCCCGGTACGGTCGAGGTGGGCTCGCGCTTCATCAAGCTCGGCAACCGTTCGATCACGACGGGTTACGGCGTCTTCGTCGGTGACGCCTGTGTCGCGACGGCGGAATGCGTGAATGTTTTCTTCGACATGGAGACACGCACATCAATTGCGCCCTCGGGGATGCTACGCACCTTGATCGAGGCGGCGATCGCGAATTAGGGCGACTCTCTAACTATTTTGAATGAATTTCGGTGACACTCCACGCTGGCAGCAATACGACGTAGGCTGATTTCAATTGGGCTGTGCAATTGTTAACGCCCGGAAGGCAGATATTATGCGGGAAGAGCAGCCATTTTGGCGGGGGTTCGGATTTGACGAGTGCCCCTCCTTTACCGGCCAAACAATCGTCGAGATCGGAAGCGGTAAGGGGGCGCGCGTCCTCGAGATGGCCTCCCGCGGCGCGGAGCGCGTGCTCGGCATAGATCCGTCGGCTGTCGATAGCGAAATTGCGCGGCAGCGGCACAAAAACAACCAGTTCTATGACAAGGTCGAATTCTGGACCGGGTACATCGAAAACTACCCCCCCGGGAATTCGACGTCGTCGTTTCCGAGAACACCCTCGAGCACGTCATGGACGTTCCCGGTCTTCTGGCTGAGGTGCGCCGGCGCCTGAAGCCGGGCGGCAAAGTATATATCGGATTCGGGCCGCTGTACCATGCGCCCGACGGTGATCACGGGTGGCTAAGAGAGATGCTTCCCGGGTGGCCTCGAATCAT
This sequence comes from Hyphomicrobium sp. CS1BSMeth3, assembly GCF_900117415.1. Taxonomy (GTDB): domain Bacteria; phylum Pseudomonadota; class Alphaproteobacteria; order Rhizobiales; family Hyphomicrobiaceae. The sequence continues at coordinate 2,609,055 of NZ_FPEI01000006.1, read as the reverse complement.
TTGGCCATGGGGGCATCTCATGCTCAGATCCTACGCACTCAAGAAGCTGAGTAGGATGCACGGCCGCGAATATCACGCGCCACGGGACTGGATGCACCTCGACCTGAACCAACATACGATCGATGATTACAGGCGGATGTTCGAGGAGTCCGGTTTGACTATTGTCGATCTTCGCACCAATTACGTGACCTCGTTCAAGGGCAAGTTGATTGCGCGCGCCGCGCGCATTCCCGGTCTAGAGAAGTACTGCACGCTCAATTTGAATGTGATCCTTGCGAAGCTCTTAACGGATAGTGACGGAAGAACCGCGCTCAGAGGGCAAGTGCACAGGACGCGATGACGCGTCTCGGGTGAGGAGCGCGAGGTCATGTCGGAGACATGCTTCGGCATGGATCCTCGCTCGCCCCTAGTCACGAAGTCTGCGCACAGATTGATAACAGGACAATTTCCGCGAGCCTTGGCGCCGCGCTCGGGCCATGTTTTGCTCGCATCGAGATGCACATGCGATTCGCGCGCCGGCAGCGGGGCGACTGCGCTTTGCGCGGCCGCGTACCGGCGCTAACCCGGCCCGATTGGCTGCCCGTGTGATGGTCGGGCGAACTTCGGGATCGGGACACGAGAGGGGCACCCGCATGGCCGTACGCTGGCCCTGGCGCCGCAAGAGCGAAGGCTTCGAGTGGCACAAGTACGTCAAGACGACGATCGCGATCCGGCGTGAGCAGCGCCGCGAGCGGGCGGAGGAGATCAAGCGCTCGGCGCAGGACGGGGCCATTCGTGCCGCCGAGGAGGCGGCTCGCCTCGGGCGCAAGGGTGCGCAGGCTGCCGGCGATGGCGCGCGTCGGGCTTCGGCTGCGTCCAAGCGTGGCGTGCGCATGGGACTCGTGGCCTCAGGGCATGGGATCAAGCGGGCGTTGGCGGCCTCGGCAGTCGGCTCGCGGCAGTTTCTGGCGGCTTCCGGGCGCGGCATTCGGCGCCTTTCCGCGGTGTCCGCGCAGGGCATTCGCCGCGCTTCCATTGCCTCGGCCAGCGGCATCCGGCGGGCATCGTCGGCATCGGGGCAGGGCCTCCGGGTCGGCAGTGTGGCCGCGGGTTCGGGCTTGCGCGCGGCGGGTGGCTGGCTCGGCCGTGCCGGCGTTGGCAGCGCCGCCTGGACGGGCGGCAATCTTGCCGCCTTGAGCCGGATTGCCGGTGGCGGCCTCGCAGTTGCGAGCCGTCCGTTCCTCGATTTCCTGGGCAGGCCGGGCGTTTCGGGGCCACTGATGCTGGCCGGAGGCGTCGCGCTGCTGTCGGGCCTCGCGCGTCCGCTCCTGACCGGGAGCCTCGATCGCGAGGCGGTGCTGATCCTGGCCATTGGTGCGGTCTGCCTGCTGGCCGGCCTCACGCCTCGCCTGCGCTACGGCGTTGGCGCGACGGTGTTTACGAGCCTCGCCGCACCCTTCCAGCGCATTCCGCCGCGGATCGGGCATATTGTGGTCGGCGGCGGCGCGATGGCGGCGGCCGTGCTGGCTGCACTCTGGCTCTGGCCGGCCAGCCTGACGCCTTCAGCGCCCAGCATCAGCCTGCCGACGATGTCGCTCTCGAGCTTCGTGCCCTTCAAGGCCTCGGAGCCGCCGATCGTCGGGCGCGCCTTCGCGGCAGGCGGCGACACGCTGCGCATTGGCCAGCAGACCGTCCGCCTCGAAGGCATCGAGGCACCTGAGCGCGACCAGACCTGCGCGCGCTCGGACAGTCGCGTCTGGCGCTGCGGGGAAGCGGCGCACACCGCGCTGACGCGTCTCGTCGCGGGGCGCCAGGTGCGTTGCGAGCCGAACGGGAAGATCGGTGAGGGTGCTTGGCGCGCGACCTGCACAGCCGGCGGCACGGACCTCGCCAATACCCTGGTCGAAGGTGGCCACGTCCTCGCCGAGAGCGGGATGATGGCCCGTTATCGGAGCGCGCAAGCCCAGGCGCAACAGGCCAAGGCCGGCCTCTGGAGCGGCCCCGCCTCGCCGGAACGGCCAGCCGAGTGGCGCCAGCGCATGTGGAACGAGGCCAAGACCAAGGCGCCGCAAGGCTGTCCGATCAAGGGCAAGGTCGCAGGCCGGCGCGGCGATACCATCAAAACCTACCACCTGCCCTGGTCGCCGACCTACGTGAGGCTTCGGGTCGTCTCGGCACGCGGCGAACGCTGGTTCTGCAGCGAGGATGAGGCCAAGGCAGCAGGTTTCGCGAGGGCGGAGATCGACGGATAGGCAGGCCTCGGCCCGTGCGTAGGTGCGTTTCGGAGTTCCCATGTCTGACGCCATTCCAGCAGCGCTGAAGAAACCCAAGCGGCGCTCGGTTCGACGGTTGGTGAGACAGATGCTCAAAGTGCTGCTGTTCCTGTTCCTCATCCCCCTGGTGACCCACGCAGCATGGTGGGTGGCGACGAACACCGCCTGGAATTGGCGCGACGCGAACTGGGCTCCCACGGGCATTCTGAAGCCTGCGGCGGCCGATCCCGAGCCCGCGGTCTACCTGCTGGCCGGGCGGACAGGCGGCTGGAAAGGCATCTTCGCGCATCACACCTGGATCGTGACCAAGGCGGCCGGCGCCCCTCGCTATACGCGCTATGACGTCGTCGGATGGGGGCGGCCCGTTCGAACGGACCATCTTCCGCCCGATAGCCACTGGTACAGCAATTCGCCCTCCGTCGTGGCGTCGGTCAGGGGGCCGGAGGCCGCCGAGGCCATTGCGGCAATCGAGCGGGCCGTCGCCGCGTATCCCTTCTCGAATGCCGGCAGCTACAAGGCGTGGCCGGGGCCGAACTCGAATACCTTCATCGGCTACCTCGCCCGCGAGGTTCCGGCACTGGCTCCCGGCCTGCTCCCGACCGCCATCGGCAAGGATTTCACAGAAGCTCCCGTGTATGTGGGCCTTACGCCGAGCCGCACGGGCGTGCAGTTTCTCGTGAGGGGCCTCATCGGGTTCACCGTCGGCTGGGTCGAGGGTGTCGAGTTCCTGTTCATGGGGGCGGTTGCAGGCATCGATATTCGCCGTCCGGCCCTCAAGCTCCCCGGATGGGGACGCATCGGCGTTCCCTGAGCGCCGAGAAATGCCCATAAACGGCGCATTTCTTTAACTTCGGGCCCCCGCGACAAAATCGTTGTCCAAGGGTGTTGACCTTATAATTCGAGGTGTATATTTTGCGCCCACTCTCACGGTAGGTCGTAGGGCGCTATCGGGCGGAGCTTTGCAGGCAGAGAAGCCGTAATTCGGCGATCGTGAGCTGCCTGCGGAAAAGCTTCCGGCTCATTGCTAGCCGCCCCTAAACACTATCGTTCTCAAGCAGAGGACAATTTCGGACCAAGATCGGCGCGCCGCCCTGGCGGAACGTTCGATCCTCTGGTGTTGCGAGCTGGGGGCCCCGGAAAAGGGCAACTCGGCTCGTCAGGTTTGGCGCATCCGGCCCCGAACGGGGTGGGTGCACGAGGTACGGACGAGGCGCGATGCCGACGATTCAGCAGCTGATCCGCAAGCCGCGGGTGAAGCCCCGGGAGCGTAACAAGGTCCCGGCCATGGAGGCCTGCCCGCAGAAGCGTGGCGTCTGCACGCGCGTCTACACGACGACGCCGAAGAAGCCAAACTCGGCGCTGCGCAAGGTTGCCAAGATCCGTCTCACCAACGGCTTCGAGGTCATCGGCTACATTCCGGGTGAGGGTCATAACCTCCAGGAGCACTCGGTGGTGATGATCCGTGGCGGCCGCGTGAAGGACCTTCCGGGCGTGCGCTACCACATCATCCGCGGCGTGCTCGACACGCAGGGCGTAGCCAACCGCAAACAGCGCCGTTCGAAGTACGGTGCCAAGCGGCCGAAGTAAGAACGTAAGGACAGGTGGGCGCCGCCCCTATTCGGAGCGGCGCTCTCGCATTTGAGGAATAGCCCCGAGCGGGCGGCACAAAGAGACGAGAAGGAACGAGCGCATGTCGCGTCGCCATCGTGCCGAGAAGCGGGAAATCAACCCGGATCCCAAGTTTGGTGATCTGGTTGTGTCCAAGTTCATGAACTCGATCATGGTCGAGGGCAAGAAGTCGACCGCCGAAGGCATCGTGTACGGTGCTCTCGAGCGGATGCAGCAGCGCGCCAAGGCGGATGCGCTGCCGATGTTCCACCAGGCGCTCGAGAACGTGATGCCTTCGGTTGAGGTTCGCTCGCGCCGCGTCGGCGGTGCGACGTACCAGGTTCCGGTCGAGGTTCGCTCCGAGCGGCGTCAGGCGCTTGCGATCCGCTGGCTGATCGCCGCGGCACGCGCGCGCAACGAGAATACGATGGAAGAGCGGTTGTCGGCTGAGCTGTTGGATGCCGCCAACAACCGCGGCACGGCGGTGAAGAAGCGCGAAGACACGCACAAGATGGCGGAAGCCAACCGCGCCTTCTCGCACTACCGCTGGTAACCGGACGACGACGAGGCAACGGACATGGCCCGCGAATACGCGATCGAGGACTACCGCAACTTCGGCATCATGGCCCACATCGATGCCGGCAAGACGACGACGACCGAGCGGATCCTTTTCTACACTGGCAAGAGCCACAAGATCGGTGAAGTCCACGACGGCGCCGCGACCATGGATTTCATGGTCCAGGAGCAGGAGAAGGGAATCACGATCCAGTCCGCGGCCACGACCACGTTCTGGAACGGCAAGCGCCTGAACATCATCGACACGCCAGGCCACGTCGACTTCACGATCGAGGTCGAGCGCTCGCTGCGCGTGCTCGACGGCGCCGTGTGCGTGCTCGACGGCAACCAGGGTGTGGAGCCGCAGACCGAGACCGTCTGGCGTCAGGGCGACAAGTACGGCGTGCCGCGCATCATCTTCGCCAACAAGATGGATAAGACCGGCGCCGACTTCTACATGTGCCTCGAGGACATCGGCGAGAAGCTCGGCGCGCGCGCCGTGCCGCTGCAGATTCCGATCGGCGCCGAGAGCAACTTCAAGGGCGTTGTCGATCTGCTCAAGATGAAGGCCTTCATCTGGCAGGGTGACGACAAGGGCGCCAAGTTCGTCGAGGAAGAGATTCCGGCTGACCTGGTCGACAAGGCGAACGAATTCCGCGCCGCCATGATCGAGGCTGCGGTCGAGATGGACGACGACGCGCTCGCCGCCTATTTCGACGGCAAAGAGCCCGACATCGCGACGCTCAAGAAGTGCATTCGCAAGGCCACGATCACGCGTGCCTTCTATCCGATGATGTGCGGCTCGGCCTTCAAGAACAAGGGCATTCAGACGCTGCTCGACGCGGTGGTGGACTTCCTGCCGTCGCCCGTCGATCGCGGTGCCATGCCGTGCACGGACGTCAAGTCCGGTGAGATGACCGAGCGCAAGCCGCTCGACAGCGAGCCGCTCTCTCTGCTCGCGTTCAAGATCATGGACGACCCGTACGGCGTCCTGACGTTCGCGCGCATCTACTCGGGCAAGCTCGAGAGCGGCATGAACGTGATCAACACGTCGCGCGACAAGCGCGAGCGCGTTGGCCGCATTCTGCTCATGCACGCCAACAACCGCGAGGAGATCAAGGAGGCCTATGCCGGCGACATCGTCGCGCTGCTCGGCCTCAAGGATACCCGCACGGGCGAGACGCTTTCGGATCCGAACAACCGCGTCATTCTCGAGAAGATGGAGTTCCCCGAGCCCGTCATCGAGATGAAGGTCGAGCCGAAATCGAAGGCTGACCAGGAGAAGATGGGCGTCGCGCTCGCCAAGATGGCGACCGAGGATCCCTCGTTCCGGGTCAACACCGATCCCGAGAGCGGCGAGATCATCATCAAGGGCATGGGCGAGCTGCATCTCGAGATCAAGGTCGACATCCTGCGTCGTACGCACAGCGTCGAAGTCGCGACCGGCGCGCCGCAGGTTGCCTACCGCGAGACGCTCGCGCGTGCGACCGATATCGACTACACGCACAAGAAGCAGTCTGGTGGTTCGGGCCAGTTCGCCCGCGTCAAGCTGCGTCTTGAGCCGCAGGAGCCGGGTTCGGGCAACGAGTTCGACTCGGAGATCGTGGGCGGCACCGTCCCGAAGGAATACATCCCCGGCGTCGAGAAGGGCGTCGAGAGCATCTGGGGCAGCGGTGTCCTCATCGGCTTCCCGCTCGTCGACACCAAGGTGACGCTGTTCGACGGCGCGTTCCACGAGGTGGACAGCTCCGCGATCGCGTTCGAAATCGCAGCGCGTCAGGCGATGCGCGAGGGTTGCCAGAAGGCGGGCATCAAGCTTCTGGAGCCGATCATGGACGTCGAGGTGGTGACACCCGGCGACTTCGTCGGCGGCGTGATCGGCGACATCAACAGCCGGCGCGGCCAGATCCGCAACCAGGAGATGCGCGGCAACGCGACCGTCATTCGGGCCAACGTGCCGCTGGCGAATATGTTCGGCTATGTGAGCCAGCTGCGCTCGATGAGCCAGGGACGTGCATCCTACACGATGCAGTTCGCTCACTATGCCGAGGTGCCGCGCAACGTTGCCGAGGAGGTGAAGGCCAAGTACGCCTGATCCCCCAAGGACAAGTTCAACACGACTTCTGAGTTCAAAGAGGACGCCAGTCGTCCAGACGCATGAGGAGAGCCTGAGATGGGCAAGGAGAAATTCGATCGCAATAAGCCGCATTGCAACGTCGGCACGATTGGTCACGTCGACCACGGCAAGACGACGCTCACGGCTGCATTGACGAAGGTCTCGGCCGACAAGGGTTGGACGAAGACGGCCATCGCCTATGACGAGGTTGCCAAGGCCTCCGAGAGCCAGGGCCGCCGCGACCCGACGAAGATCCTCACGATCGCGACGAGCCACGTCGAGTACGCGACCGAGAACCGCCACTACGCCCACGTCGACTGCCCGGGCCACGCCGACTACGTGAAGAACATGATCACGGGTGCCGCCCAGATGGACGGCGCGATCCTGGTCGTGTCCGCGGTCGACGGCCCGATGCCGCAGACGCGCGAGCACATCCTGCTCGCTCGCCAGGTCGGCGTGCCGTACATCGTCGTGTTCCTCAATAAGTGCGACATCGTCGATGACGAAGAGCTCCTCGACCTCGTCGAGCTCGAGGTCCGCGAGCTGCTGAAGCAGTACCAGTTCCCGGGCGACGACGTGCCGGTCATCCGCGGCGCCGCGATCAAGGCGCTCAACGGTGAGAAGGGCCCGCTCGCCGACGAGGCGATCCTCAAGCTCTACGAGGCGCTGGACACCTACATCCCGCTCCCCGAGCGTCCGAAGGACAAGCCGTTCCTGCTGCCGATCGAAGACGTGTTCTCGATCTCGGGCCGCGGCACGGTCGTCACGGGCCGCATCGAGCGCGGCACCATCAAGGTCGGTGAGGAAGCCGAGATCGTCGGTCTTCGCGACACGCAGAAGACGACCGTCACGGGCGTCGAGATGTTCCGCAAGCTGCTCGACTCGGGCGAGGCTGGCGACAACGTCGGCTGCCTCCTGCGCGGCATCGACAAGGAAGCCGTCGAGCGTGGCCAGGTCCTCGCGAAGCCGGGCTCCGTGAAGCCGCACAAGAAGTTCATGGCCGAGGCCTACATCCTCACGAAGGAAGAGGGTGGCCGCCACACGCCGTTCTTCAACAACTACCGTCCGCAGTTCTACTTCCGCACGACCGACGTGACCGGCATCGTGACGCTGAAGGAAGGGACGGAGATGGTCATGCCCGGCGACAATGCCGAGTTCCTCGTCGACCTGATTTCGCCGATCGCCATGGAGGAGCGCGTGCGCTTCGCCATCCGCGAGGGCGGCCGCACGGTCGGCGCCGGCGTGGTCACGAAGATTATCGAGTAATGAGGAGAAGGCGCGGGCGCCCGGTGTTGCAAGACAACGGGCGCTCACGTTTCCAGCGGGACGAGTGAGACGATGAACGGCCAAAACATCCGGATCCGGCTCAAGGCGTTCGACCATCGAATTCTCGATGCGTCGACCCGTGAGATCGTGAATACGGCGAAACGAACCGGCGCTGAGGTGCGCGGCCCCATTCCGCTGCCGACCCGCATCGAGCGGTTCACAGTGAACCGCTCGCCGCACATCGACAAGAAGAGCCGCGAGCAGTTCGAAATGCGGACCCACAAGCGGCTCCTCGACATCGTCGATCCGACGCCGCAGACGGTGGACGCGCTCATGAAGCTGGACCTCGCGGCCGGCGTCGACGTGGAGATCAAGCTCTGACGGCTGGCTGGGGCTGATGGCGGGTCGAGAGGCACGCTGCAGCAGACCGGACAGGAACCAGTGGCTCAGTCCTTAGGAAAGGAATGCAACGGATGCGTTCCGGAGTGATTGCACAGAAGGTCGGCATGACGCGGCTCTTCACGGAGACCGGGGAGCATATCCCCGTGACCGTGCTGAAGCTCGACAACCTGCAGGTCGTCGGCCACCTGACGCAGGAAAAGAACGGCTACACCGCGCTCCAGCTCGGCGCTGGCAAGCGCAAGCCGAACCGCGTGACCAAGGCCGAGCGCGGCGGTTTCGCGCGCGCCGAGGTCGAGCCGAAGCGCAAGCTCGCCGAGTTCCGCGTGAGCCCGGAAAACCTGATCGAAGTCGGCGCCGAGATCACGGCCGACCACTTCGTCGCCGGCCAGCTCGTCGACGTGACGGGTCAGAGCCAGGGTAAGGGCTTCCAGGGCGGCATGAAGCGCTGGAACTTCGGCGGTATGCGCGCAACGCACGGCGTCTCCGTCGTGCACCGCGCGCTTGGCTCCACTGGTCAGCGCCAGGATCCCGGCAAGGTCTTCAAGGGCAAGAAGATGGCCGGCCACATGGGTGACGAGCGCATCACGACGCTCAACCTCGAAGTGGTGAAGACCGATGTCGAGCGTGGCCTCATCCTGGTCCGCGGTGCCGTTCCTGGCGCCAAGGGCGGCTGGGTTCTCATTCGCGACGCCGTGAAGAAGCCGCCGAAGGATGCGCCGACGCCTGGCGCCTTCCGCGCGCGTGCTGCCGGTGCCGCCCAGACGACGACGGAGCAGGCCTGATGCAGACCCCAGTCACCACGCTCGACGCGGGCTCGGCCGGGACGGTCGAGCTTGCCGACGCGATCTTCAATCTGGAGCCGCGCCCGGACCTGATTCAGCGCACCGTGCGCTGGCAGCTCCTGAAGCGCATGGCCGGCACGCATCATGCCCAGGACCGGTCCGAAGTGACCGTCACGGGCAAGAAGATGTACAAGCAGAAGGGCACCGGTGGCGCCCGTCACGGCGACAAGTCCGTGCCGCAGTGGCGCGGCGGCGGCAAGGCCTTCGGGCCGAAGCCGCGCAGCCACGCCGTGGGCCTGCCGAAGAAGGTGCGCGCGCTGGCGCTTCGCCACGCGCTCTCCGCCAAGGCGCGGGCCGGTGAGATCATCGTGCTCGAGAAGGCCGCGTCCACCGACGGCAAGACCAAGGGCCTCAAGGCGCAACTCGCGGCCCTCGGCCTCACGAACGCGCTCTTCATTGACGGCTCGGAGCTCGACACGGGCTTCGTGCAGGCGATGCGCAACATTCCGAATGTCGACCTGCTGCCCATCCAGGGCATCAACGTCTACGACATTCTGCGCCGCCAGAAGCTGGTGCTGACCAAGGCCGCTGTCGCCGCCCTCGAGGAGCGCTTCAAATGAGCAAGCTCAAGGCCTACGACATCATTCGCGCGCCGATCATCACCGAGAAGGCCACCATGGCCTCCGAGGCGAACCAGGTGATCTTCAAGGTTGCGCGCTCAGCGACCAAGCCGGAGATCAAGGCCGCGGTCGAGCAGCTCTTCAACGTCAAGGTGAAGGCGGTCAACACCATCGTCCGCAAGGGCAAGCTGAAGGCCTTCAAGGGCATCGTCGCTCGCCAGGGTGAGGTCAAGAAGGCCATCGTGACGCTCGAGGAAGGGCACTCGATCGACGTCACGACGGGTCTCTGAGGAATAGAGAACGACCATGGCACTGAAGACATATCGCCCGACATCGCCCGGCCGGCGCCAGCTCGTGCTCGTTGACCGCGAGCACCTCTGGAAGGGCGCGCCGGTCAAGATGCTCGTCGAGGGCAAGAGTAAGACCGGTGGTCGCAACAACCACGGGCGCATCACCATGCGCCACATCGGCGGCGGCCATAAGCAGGCCTATCGCCGTGTGGACTTCCGCCGTCGCAAGTTCGACGTCGAGGGTACGGTCGAGCGGCTCGAGTACGATCCGAACCGGACGGCCTTCATCGCGCTCGTCAAGTACACGGACGGCGAGCTCGCCTACATCCTCGCGCCGCAGCGCCTCAACACCGGCGACAAGGTCGTCGCCGGCAGCGCCGTCGACGTGAAGCCCGGCAATGCCATGCCGCTCGCGTCGATCCCGATCGGCACGATCGTGCACAACGTCGAGCTCAAGGCGGGCCGTGGCGGTCAGATCGCGCGCTCGGCCGGTGCCTTCGTGCAGCTCGTCGGCCGTGATGCCGGCTGGGCCGTGCTGAAGCTCAAGTCGGGCGAAACGCGGCGCGTGCGCCAGGAGTGCATGGCGACGGTTGGTGCGGTCTCGAACCCGGATCACGGCAACGTCTCGATCGGCAAGGCCGGCCGCACGCGCTGGCTCGGCATTCGTCCGACCGTGCGCTCGGTCATGATGAACCCGGTCGATCACCCGAACGGCGGCCGCACCAAGGGCGGCAAGCACTGGGCGACGCCGTGGGGCAAGCCGACCAAGGGCTTCAAGACGCGCAAGAACAAGTCGACGGACAAGTTCATCGTCCGCACGCGCAGCAAGAGCAAGTAGGAGCATCGATCGTGGCACGCTCGGTTTGGAAAGGCCCGTTCGTCGACGGCTATCTCTTGAAGAAGGCCGAGAAGGTGCGCGCGGGAGGCCGCAGCGAGATCATCAAGATCTGGTCGCGCCGTTCGACGATCCTGCCGCAGTTCGTCGGTCTGACGTTCGGCGTGCACAACGGCCAGAAGCACATTCCCGTGTCCGTCAACGAGGACATGGTCGGGCACAAGTTCGGCGAGTTCGCGCCGACGCGCACCTTCCATGGCCACAGCGGCGACAAGAAAGCGACGAAGGGCAGGTAAGATGGGCAAGCCCAAAGCCGAACGGCGTCTGCCGGAGAACGAGGTCCAGGCCGTGGCGCGCAACCTGCGCGTCTCGCCGCAGAAGCTCAACCTCGTCGCAGCGATGATCCGCGGCAAGAAAGTGCAGACGGCGCTGACGGAGCTCGAGTTCTCGAGGAAGCGCATTGCGGTCGACGTGCGCAAGTGCCTCATGAGCGCGATTGCGAACGCCGAGAACAATCACGGTCTCGATGTCGACGATCTCGTCGTCTCCGAGGCCTTCGTCGGCAAGAACCTCGTCATGAAGCGCTTCCACGCCCGCGGTCGCGGTCGTTCGGGCGGGATCATGAAGCCGTTCTCGCAGCTCACCGTGATCGTGCGCGAGGCTGCAGCCAAGGCTGAGGCCGAGAAGACAGCAGAGGAGGCCGCCTGATGGGCCACAAGGTCAATCCCGTCGGCCTGCGCGTCGGCATCAACCGGACCTGGGACAGCCGCTGGTTCGCGAGCCGCGGTGAGTACGGCAAGCTGCTGCACGAAGACAGGAAGATGCGCGAGCACATCCTGAAGATGCAGCGCCAGGCCGGCATCGCGAAGATCGTGATCGAGCGCCCGCACAAGAAGTGCCGGGTGACCGTGCACTCCGCGCGTCCGGGCATCCTGATCGGCAAGAAGGGCGCCGACATCGAGAAGCTGCGCGGCGAGCTCGCGCGCCTCACGCAGTCGGAAGTGCATCTCAACATCGTCGAGGTGCGCAAGCCCGAGATCGATGCGACGCTGGTCGCCGAGACGATCGCCCAGCAGCTCGAGCGCCGCGTGGCCTTCCGCCGCGCCATGAAGCGCGCCGTGCAGTCGGCGCTGCGTCTCGGTGCGCAGGGCATTCGTATCAACGTCTCCGGCCGTCTCGGCGGCGCCGAGATTGCCCGCGTCGAGTGGTACCGCGAGGGCCGCGTGCCGCTGCACACGCTGCGCGCCGACATCGACTTCGGCTACGGCGTTGCGCGCACGGCCTACGGGATCATCGGCGTGAAGGTGTGGATCTACAAGGGCGAGATCATCGAGCATGACCCGATGGCGTCCGAGCGTCGCGCGCTCGAGTCGCAGGAGGGTGGCGGTGGTGATCGTCGCCGGCGCGAGGATCGCGGCGATCGGGGTGATCGTGGCGACCGCGGCGACCGCCGCTCGCGCGATTAAGGCCTTCGAGGAACGACTGTCATGATGCAACCAAAACGGACGAAGTTCCGCAAGCAGCACAAGGGCCGCATTCACGGCGCTGCCAAGGGCGGGACCGATCTCAACTTCGGTTCGCACGGCCTCAAGGCCGCTGAGCCGGAGCGCCTGAGCGCGCGCCAGATCGAGGCCGCGCGTCGTGCCATCACGCGTCACATGAAGCGTGCGGGCCGCGTGTGGATTCGCATCTTCCCGGACGTGCCGGTGACGAAGAAGCCGGCCGAGGTGCGCATGGGCTCGGGCAAGGGTAGCCCCGAGCTCTGGGTGTGCCGCGTCAAGCCGGGCCGCATCATGTTCGAGATCGACGGCGTGCCGGACAATGTCGCCCGCGAGGCGCTGACGCTCGGCGCGGCGAAGCTGCCGATTGCGACGCGTATCGTGACGCGCCTGCTGTGATCGCCTGCGGACCGCACGAGAAAGTTTGAGAGGCCTGAGATGGCGACTGAGAAATTCAAGGGCATGACGCTCGATCAGCTCGACGAAGAGCTGGTGAAGCTCAAGAAGGAGCAGTTCAACCTGCGCTTTCAGGCGGCGTCCGGCCAGCTCGAGAACACGGCGCGCATTCGCGTCGTCCGCCGCGAGATCGCACGCGTGAAGACGGTTGCCCGCGCGCTCAGGGGCAATGCCCCGGCTGCGGCCAGCAAGTAAGCAGGAGAACGATCATGCCAAAGCGCATTCTGAACGGCGTCGTCGTCTCCGACAAGAACGACAAGACCATTGTGGTCGAGGTGGAGCGTCGCTTCACGCACCCGCTGCTCAAGAAGACCGTGCGCCGGTCGAAGAAGTACCAGGCGCACGACGAAGAGAACACGTTCAAGGTCGGGGACAAGGTGCGCATCCAGGAAAGCGCGCCGATCTCGCGCCACAAGCGCTGGGTCGCGCTGAAGCAGCCGGGCTGATGCGGCAGGAAGGATTGAGGATCGCGCCATGATCCAGATGGAGACAAATCTCGACGTCGCCGACAACTCCGGCGCCCGTCGTGTGCAGTGCATCAAGGTGCTCGGTGGCTCCAAGCGCCGCTATGCGACGATCGGCGATACGATCGTCGTGTCGGTGAAGGAGGCCATTCCGCGCGGCCGCGTGAAGAAGGGCCAGGTCATGAAGGCCGTCGTCGTGCGGACCGCCAAGGGCGTGCGCCGTGCCGATGGCTCGCTGATCCGCTTCGACCGCAACGCCGCGGTGCTGATCAACGCCAACGGCGATCCGATCGGCACGCGCATCTTCGGACCGGTCACGCGTGAGCTTCGTGCGCGCAAGCACGTGAAGATCATGTCGCTCGCGCCGGAGGTGCTCTGAGATGCCGTCACTCAAGATCAAAAAGGGTGACCACGTCATCGTGCTCGCGGGCCGCGACAAGGGCAAGCACGGCGAGGTCATCAAGGTGATCCCGAAGGAGAACCGCGCGCTGGTGCGTGGCGTGAACATGGTTCGCCGCCATCAGAAGCAAACTGCGGCTTCGGAAGGTGGGATCATCTCGAAGGAAGCAACGATCGATCTGTCGAACCTCGCGCTCGAGGATCCGAGGGACGGCAAGCCGACGCGCGTCGGTTTCAAGTTCCTCGAGGATGGCCGCAAGGTGCGGTTCTCGAAGCGTTCGGGCGAAGTCATTCCGGAGAAGTCATAAGCCATGGCCGACAACGCGAAACAGAAGGGCGGCAGCGCCCCCGCTGGCGCCAAGGGCGGTGCGAAGGGCGGCAAGCCGCAGGGCAAGGGTGCGCCCGCCAAGGAAGCCAAGGGCAAGCCCGCGGCCGGTGGTGGTGCTGCTGCGCCGCGCAAGCCTCGTCCCGCGGACTACAAGCCGCGCATGAAGTCGCTCTATGAGCAGGAGATTCGCAAGAAGCTCGCGGAGCACTTCAAGTACGAGAACCCGATGCGGATTCCCCGCCTCGAGAAGATCGTGCTCAACATGGGCGTCGGCGAGGCCGTGAACGACCGCAAGAAGGTCGAGAACGCGTCGAACGATCTCGCGCTCATCGCCGGTCAGCGGCCGGTCATCACGCGGGCGCGCAAGTCGATCGCGACCTACAAGGTGCGCGAGAACATGGCGCTCGGCGCCAAGGTGACGCTGCGCGGCGACCGCATGTACGAGTTCCTCGACCGCCTGGTCACGATCGCGCTGCCGCGCGTGAAGGACTTCCGCGGGCTGAACCCGAAGAGCTTCGATGGTCGCGGCAACTTTGCGCTCGGTCTCAAGGAGCACATCGTGTTCCCCGAGATCGACTACGACAAGGTGGACGAGATCTGGGGCATGGACGTGATCGTGTGCACGACCGCGCACTCCGACGATGAGGCGCGCGAGCTGCTGCGTGCCTTCAACTTCCCCTTCCGGACGTAAGCCGGGCGAATGACGATCAGGCAGGCGACGTTCCTGCCGACATGTGGGTCTTGGAGGACCTGATGGCGAAGAAGAGCTCGATCAACAAGAATGAGCGCCGGCGCAAGCTGGTGGATCAGTATGCCGAGCGGCGCGCGGCGCTGAAGGAAACGGCGGCTGATCAGAAGCAGCCGGCCGAGGTGCGCTTCGCTGCGCGCCTGAAACTCGCCGAGCTGCCGCGGAACTCGTCCAAGACGCGGATCCGCAACCGCTGCGAAATCACCGGCCGTTCGCGCGGCTACTATCGCAAGCTCAAGCTGTGCCGCAACCAGCTCCGCGAGCTGGCAAGCCAGGGCATGATCCCCGGCATGGTCAAGTCGAGCTGGTAGAAGGACGAGATCCTATGGCGATGAACGATCCGCTCGGCGATATGCTGACCCGCATCCGCAATGCGCAGATGCGGCGGCGCCCGAAGGTCACGAGCCCCGCTTCCAACCTCAGAACGCGCGTCCTGGACGTGCTGACCGAGGAAGGCTATATCCGCGGCTACACGCGCGTCGATCACAAGAACGGTATGTCCGAGCTCGAGATCGAGCTCAAGTACCTGAACGGCCAGCCGGCCATCAAGGAGATCTCGCGTGTCTCCAAGCCGGGCCGTCGCGTCTACTCGCCGCTCCGTGATCTGCCGACGGTTGCCAACGGCCTCGGCCTCTCGATCCTCTCGACGCCGAAGGGCGTGATGTCCGACACGCGGGCACGTGAGGAGCAGGTTGGCGGCGAGGTGCTCTGCAGCGTGTTCTGACGCGGAGGCGCCCGACCATGAAACATGGGCGCCTGCTGCTTGATGAATTGAATTGAGGAACTAGGCGATGTCGCGCATCGGCAAGAAACCGGTCCCCATTCCCGCCAATGTGCAGGCGGAGGTGAATGGCCAGACCGTCAAGGTCAAGGGGCCGAAGGGCGAGCTCTCCGTGACGCTCCCCGAGGACGTCAAGGTCGAGAAGACGGCTGCCGGAGTCGCCGTGACGCCGCGCGAGGACACGCAGCGCGCACGCGCCATGTGGGGCCTCTCGCGTACGCTCGTCGACAACCAGGTCAAGGGTGTCGTCAACGGCTATGCCGAGACGCTCGAGATCCACGGCGTCGGCTTCCGCGCCCAGCTCAAGGGCAAGGATCTGACGCTGCAACTCGGGTTCAGCCACGAGATCAACTACAAGATCCCGGCCGACATCGACGTGAAGCTTGGCGGTCCGCGCCAGGATCACGTGCTGATCTCGGGGATCGACAAGCAGAAAGTCGGGCAGGTCGCAGCGGAGATCCGCGGCTTCCGTCCGCCGGAGCCGTACCAGGGCAAGGGTGTGCGCTATCAGGGCGAGTTCATCCTGCGCAAGGAAGGCAAGAAGAAGTAAGCGAGAGAACCGATGAGCGCCCACGACAAGCAGTTCCAGCGCCGCGCCCAGCGCGTACGGCGGACCTTGAAGAAGGTCGCGAACGGACGGCCGCGGCTGTCGGTTTTCCGTTCGTCCAAGCACATCTATGCGCAGGTGATCGACGACGCCAAGGGCGTGACGGTCGCTTCGGCTTCGAGCCTCGAGAAGGATCTCAAGGGCAAGCTGAAGACCGGTGCGGACAAGGCCGCGGCTGCCGAGGTCGGCAAGCTGCTCGCCGAGCGCGCGGTCAAGGCCGGGGTTTCCGAAGTCGTGTTCGATCGCGGTGGCTACATCTATCACGGTCGCGTCAAGTCGCTGGCCGATGCGGCCCGCGAAGGCGGCCTGAGCTTCTGAGCTAGAAAGGGTTATCGACGTGGCACGCAATCCCTCCCGTGACCGGGACCGCGACGACGATCGCAAGAGCGATTTCACCGAGAAGCTCGTCCACATCAACCGCGTCGCCAAGGTTGTGAAGGGCGGCAAGCGCTTCGGTTTCGCGGCGCTCGTGGTCGTCGGCGATCAGCAGGGTCAGGTCGGCTTCGGCCATGGCAAGGCACGCGAAGTGCCGGAAGCCATCCGCAAGGCCGGCGAGGCGGCGCGCCGCGCGATGCTGCGCGTGCCGATGCGCGACAAGCGCACGCTGCACCATGACTGCAAGGGTCGCCATGGCGCGGGCCGCGTCGTTCTGCGCGCGGCGCCTCCGGGCACCGGCATCATCGCCGGCGGTCCGATGCGCGCCGTGTTCGATGCGCTCGGCGTGCGCGATGTCGTCGCGAAGTCGCTTGGCTCGTCGAACCCCTACAACATGGTTCGCGCCACGTTCGACGCGCTGAAGACGCAGGAAAATCCGCGTGCCGTTGCCGCCCGCCGCAGCAAGAAGGTGAGCGAGATCGTCGCGCGCCGTCGCGACACTGCGGGCGAGACGGCTGAGGCGGCCCAGGAGTAGGCAAGTAGCCGGCAAGTGGCGGCAAATGGGCTGCGGCTCCGGTTACACGGCCAGAGGACACGAAGAACATGGCAGACGGCAAGAGCGGCGCCGGCAAGACGATCACCGTCGAGCAGATCGCAAGCCCCACGCGGCGCCCTGAAATCCAGCGCCAGACCCTCGTCGGTCTCGGCCTCAACAAGCTGCACCGCCGGCGCACGCTCGTCGATACGCCGGACGTGCGCGGCATGATCAACAGGATCCCGCACCTCGTCAGGATCGTCGAAGAGACGAAATAACGGCGTCGGGCAAGGAAGGAGCGCGGGGCCATGCGGCTCAACGACATCAAGGACAATCCCGGTTCGCGCAAGACGCGCATTCGGATCGGGCGTGGCATCGGCTCGGGCATCGGCAAGACCGGTGGCCGCGGTGGCAAGGGTCAGACGGCGCGTTCGGGCGTCGCGATCGGCGGCTTCGAGGGCGGCCAGATGCCGCTCCATCGGCGTCTGCCGAAGCGTGGCTTCCGTTCGCGGAGCCGCGACGAGTTCAACGAGGTTTCGCTCGGCAACCTGCAGGGCGCCGTCGATACCGGTCGTCTCGATGCGGGCAAGCCCGTCGATATCGCAGCGCTGAAGGCCGCGGGCCTCGTGCGGCGCGAGCTGAGCGGTGTTCGCGTTCTGGGCGGCGGCGAGCTCAAGGCCGCGCTCAAGCTGACCGTCAATCACGCAACGGCTTCCGCGCGTGCGGCGATCGAGAAGGCCGGCGGCCAGATCACGCTGATCGAGCGCAAGGTTCTCGAGGCCGATGAGGCAAAGCGCGCCAAGACTGCGGCCAAGAAGGCCAAGTCGGGCGGCAAGAAGAAGTCGTCCGACGACGAATAGGCCGCGTAAGCGGTCGGGGCGGAAACGGGTGCGGAACGGTTGTGTGGGGGCCGCGTCGCTGTCGCCAGTTGCGCCGAACCTGTTCAAGCCCCATGTTGAGCGAAATTCACGTGGCTCCGCCCGGATCTCCGGCGCGGGGCCCGCACCCGTCCCGGGAGCCTGACACGCCATGGTATCGGCCGCCGAGCAACTTGCAGCCAACCTGAACTTCGGCGCCTTTTCGAAGGCCGAAGAGCTCAAGAAGCGGATCTGGTTCACACTGGGAGCGCTCATCGTCTATCGCATCGGAACCTTCATTCCGATGCCCGGCATCGATCCGGTCGCCTTTGCCGAGACATTCCGCCAGAACTCGTCCGGCATCCTCGGCATGGTGAACCTCTTCGCCGGCGGCGCGATCGAGCGCATGGCGATCTTCGCGCTCAACATCATGCCGTACATCTCTGCATCGATCATCATGCAGTTGATGTCGTCGGTCTCGCCCAAGCTCGAGGCCCTCAAGAAAGAGGGCGAGCAGGGCCGCAAGCAGATCAACCAGTACACGCGCTACCTCACGGTGGTGCTCGCCGCCTTCCAGGCCTACGGCATCGCGATCGGCCTCGAAGGCTCGCGAGGCTCCATGGGCTCGGTCGTCCTCGATCCCGGCTGGTTCTTCCGCATGTCGACCGTGATCACGCTGGTCGGCGGCACGATGTTCCTCATGTGGCTCGGCGAGCAGATCACCGCGCGCGGCGTCGGCAACGGAATTTCGCTCATCATCTTCGCCGGCATTGTCGCGGGCTTGCCGAGCGCGCTCATCGGCCTCTTCGAGCTTGCGCGCACGGGCGCACTCGCAACGCCGCTGCTGCTCGCCCTCCTCGTGCTGATGCTGGGCGTCGTCGCCGCGATCGTCTTCATGGAGCGCGCCCAAAGGCGCCTGCTCATCCAGTATCCGAAACGACAGGTTGGCAACCGCATGTTCCAGGGTGAGGCTTCGCACCTTCCCCTGAAGCTCAACACCGCGGGCGTCATTCCGCCGATCTTCGCCTCGTCGCTGCTGCTGCTGCCGATCACGGCGGCGCAGTTCAGCCAGGGTGGTGCCGGCGGCAGCCATGAGTGGCTCAATGCCCTCGTGGCAGCGCTCGGCCGCGGTCAGCCCCTGCACATTGTCATCTACGTGGCGATGATCATCTTCTTTGCGTTCTTCTATACTGCCGTCGTTTTCAATGCGAACGATACCGCCGACAACCTGCGCAAGTACGGCGGCTATCTGCCGGGCATCCGGCCCGGCCAGAAGACGGCTGAATACATCGACTATGTGCTGACGCGCATCACCCTCGTCGGTGCGATCTACCTCGCGATTGTTTGCGTTCTTCCAGAGCTGTTGATCGCCTACGCGGCTGTGCCCTTCTACTTTGGTGGTACCTCGCTGCTGATTGCAGTGAGCGTCACGATGGATACTGTGGCCCAGGTTCAGAGCCACCTCCTCGCCCACCAGTATGAAGGTCTCATCAAGAAGGCGAAGCTCAGGGGTGCAACGTCGCGGAGTGGGCGGAGATGAAACTGATCCTGTTGGGGCCGCCGGGGGCCGGCAAGGGGACCCAGGCGCAGCAACTCGCAAAGAAGCGCGGCCTCGTGCAGCTCTCGACCGGTGAGATGCTGCGCGCTGCCGTCAAGGCCGGGACCGAGATCGGTCTCAAGGCCAAGGCGCTCATGGACAAGGGCGAGCTTGTCTCCGACGACGTTGTCGTCGGCATCATCGCCGAGCGTATCCAGCAGCCCGATTGCAAGTCGGGCTTCATTCTCGACGGCTTCCCGCGCACGCTCCAGCAAGCGGCCGCACTCGACAAGATGCTCGAGGCCAAGGGCGAGCGCATGGACGCCGTCATCGAGCTCAAGGTCGACTACAACCGGCTCGTCGAGCGCATTGTCGGCCGCTATGCCTGCGCCAAGTGCGGCGAGGGCTATCACGATCGCTTCAAGCGCCCCAAGGTGCGCGGCGTCTGCGACGTCTGCGGCAGCACGGAGTTCACGCGCCGTGCCGACGACAACGCCGAGACCGTCACGACCCGCATGATCGCCTACTACCGCGAGACGTCGCCGCTCATCGGGTACTATTTCTGCAGGGGCAACCTTCATGCCGTCGACGGCATGGCGCCGATCGAGGAGGTCGGGGCCGCCATCGAGGGTATTGTCGATAGCCTGGCCTGAGGCGCATTAGCAGCGGCCGCCACATAAGGCCTCGTCGGCCGCTATCTTCCCGCCCTGCGGATATGCGCCCGCCGCGTCGCAGCGTGGCGCTTCAACGGCGTGCCCGCCTGCACTATAAACTTCGGTGCCCGTGCATCGTCGGTTCGACCGCTTCCAGTGCCGGGCGTTTCTGGTTGGGGGTTGGATGAAGGTTTCGCACGCTTCAGGCCCAAAATGCGCCGGCGGGACTGCCCTTCTGGTGATGCTCTCGCTGCTTTTGCTCGGCGGCCTGAGCCCGGCCGCGGCGCAACGCAAGGAGCCGCCGCCCTCTCGCGCCGCCGTTCAGTTCTCGTACGCGCCGATCGTCAAGCGAGCGGCACCCGCCGTCGTGAACGTGTACGCCCGTGGCCGCGTGGCCGCCCAGCCGCCGGGTCTTTCCGGCGAACTGTTCCGCGACTTCTTCCGCGACCGCTTCGGCATGTCGAGTGAGCGCGTTCAGAGCGCGCTCGGCTCGGGCGTGATCGTGTCGCCGGATGGCGTCATTGTCACAAACACCCACGTGGTCAAGGTCGGTGCGACCTCGGAGATTCGCGTCGTCCTCGCGGACCGGCGCGAGTTCGATGCCAGGATCGTTCTGCAGGACGAGAAGACGGACATCGCGATCCTGCGCATCGACGGCGGAGACGGGAAATTCCCTTCGCTGCAGTTCGATGATTCCGACAATCTCGAAGTGGGTGACCTCGTCCTCGCCATCGGCAATCCCTTTGGCGTCGGGCAGACCGTCACGAGCGGCATCATCTCTGCGCTCGGCCGCTCGGAGATCGGACGTGCCGACATCCAGTCCTATATCCAGACGGATGCGGCGATAAATCCCGGCAATTCGGGAGGCGCACTCGTCGATATGTCCGGGCGCCTGATCGGCATCAACACCGCGATCTACTCGGGATCCGGCGGCTCGCATGGCGTCGGCTTTGCGATCCCGTCCAATCTCGTGCGGCTCTATGTGGAGAGCGCGCTCAGCGGCAAGAAGATCCAGCGCCCGTGGCTCGGTGCGCGCCTCGATTCCATCACGCGCGAGATCGCCGAAGGACTTCGGCTCAGCCGTTCGTCCGGTGCGCTCGTGACGCGCGTGCACAAGGACGGCCCGGCCGCCGCCGCGGGCATCGAGCCGGGCGATGTGATCACCATGGTCGACGGTCATGAGGTTACGGACGCTCGCGCCGTCAACTATCGCCTCGCGACGCGCGGCATTGGCCACGCTGTGCAGATCAACCTCATTCGCAAGGGGCGCGCGGTAGCCCTGCAGCTCCCGCTCCAGCCGCCGCCGCAGATCGGCGCCGATGATGTGCGCAATCTCACGGGCAATCATCCGTTCGATGGCGCGCGCATCGCCAATCTGGTGCCGCACGTTGCCGACGAGCTCGATCTCGACGAGGCCGGAGGCATTGTCGTGCTCAGCGTGCGCTCTGGCTCCGTAGCAGAACGGCTAAACTTCCGTCCGGGCGACATCATCATCTCGATCGGCGATCAGCAGGTGACATCAGTCGTCGATCTCGAAAAGTTGCTCGCGCGGCGCACGCAGTTGTGGCGCATAGTGGTCAAGCGTGGCCGGCAGGTCGTGCAATTGCAGATCCCGGGCTGATCCGGCACGAGCCCATACAGGAGCAACGAGAGCGCAATGGCCGACACGGGCGAGGAAACAGTAACCGCGGCGCTGCTCGTGATCGGGGACGAGATCCTCTCTGGGCGCACCAAGGACAAGAACATCGGTGCGATTGCCGATCACTGCACGATGATCGGCATCCGCCTGCAGGAGGTCCGCGTCGTCGGTGACGTCGAGGACGAGATCGTCTCCGCCGTCAACGCGCTGCGCCGCCGCTACACGTACGTCTTCACGACCGGCGGCATCGGCCCGACGCACGACGACATCACCGCCGACAGCATCGCCAAGGCCTTCGGTGTTTCGATCGACCACCATCCCGAGGTCAAGGCGCTGATGCTGGAGAATTATGCGCGCCGCGGCGTCGAGGCGACGCCGGCGCGTCTTCGCATGGCGCGCATTCCGGACGGCGCAAGCCTCGTTAAAAACAAGGTTTCTGTCGCGCCCGGCTTTCGGCTCGAGAACGTCATTGTCATGGCCGGCATTCCCGTTGTCATGCAGGCCATGCTCGATGCGGTGACGCCCGAGCTCAGGACCGGGCGCAAGATGCTCTCGGTGAACATCGAGATGCTGAAGCCGGAAGGTGAGGTCGCAGCTCCGCTGGAAGCCTCGCAGAAGGCCTTCCCGGATGTTTCCATGGGCAGCTATCCCTTCGTGCGCGATGGCCGGCTCTACGGCACTGAGCTTGTTTTGAGAGCGACCGATGCCGAGCGTCTGGCGGCTGCTGAGGCCGATTTGCGCGCGCGTCTCGCTGCCGCAGGCCTCATGGGATAGGCCATGGCTCGATCAGGCGAAAAGCAGGGGGCCGAGCGGCGCGATGGGCGCGCGGCACGTCTTGCTGACAAACTCCGCCAGAACCTCGTCAAACGTAAAGCGAAGGCGCGTGCGGCGGCTCGTTCGGACGCAGCAAGCGGCGCCCCCGAGTCCAATTCGAACGATCGCGGCGCTCGCCCTCATGGCGGCAACGAGCAAGAGACGTGAGCAAGACTATCGAGAGCATTGGCGTGGTTGGTGGCGGAGCCTGGGGCACCGCGCTTGCCGAGGTTGCACGCATGGCCGGGCGCCGCGTGCTGCTTTGGGCGCGTGACGCCTCCGTCGCGAATGAGATCAATCGCCAGCACACCAACGCAGCTTATCTGCCTGGCGTCACGCTCGATGCAGATCTTGCCGCAACGTCCGACCTTGCCCGAATGGCCGAGGTCGATGCGGTGCTCCTCGCGACACCGGCGCAGACGCAACGGGCGATCGCGCACTCGCTCACGTCTCACATTGCTCCCGAAACACCCGTCGTCATCTGCTCCAAAGGTCTTGAGCAGAGCACGGGCAAGCTCATGACCGACGTGCTGGCCGAGACGCTTCCGGATTGCCGCATGGCCGTGCTTTCCGGTCCTGGTTTTGCTCACGATGTGGTGCGCGGTCTTCCAACGGCTCTCACGCTCGCGTGCCGTGATGAAGCGATCGGCCAGGCGCTGGTCGGCGCAATCGGCTGCCGCCACTTCCGCCTCTACTGGACGGCCGATACGACCGGCGTGGCCTTCGGTGGCGCCATCAAGAACGTGCTCGCCATTGCCGCCGGCGTTGTCGACGGGCGCGGTCTCGGCGCCAGCGCACATGCCGCGCTCGTCACGCGCGGTTTCGCCGAGATGCGCCGCCTCGGAACGGCCCTCGGCGTCAATCCCGATACGCTCGTCGGTCTCTCGGGGCTCGGTGATCTGCTGCTGACCTGCGGGAGCCCGCAGTCACGCAACATGCGCCTCGGCCGATTTCTCGGCCAGGGCCGGACACTCAGCGAAGCGCTCAGCGAGCTGCATTCCACAGCCGAGGGCGTGTATACGGCCGCTGCCGTCGTTCGCAGCGCCGATGCGCACGACGTCGAGGTGCCGATCGCTGCGGCCGTCTATGCGATCATCGAGGGCAGGCTCACTGTCGATGCCGCTATCGAAGGCTTGCTCGCGCGCCCCTTCCGCTCCGAGCTTTAAGCCTCGGGCTTATCGCCCGGCGACCTGCTCGACGCGGACAGGATGGCGGCGCAAGAGATCCTCGATGCGCAAACGCTCCTTCTGGAACTCGGCGAGCTGGCGTCCGGTCAGACGGCGCTCGCGCGGCACCTGGATCGAGAGCGGATCGACGAACTGGTTGTTGACCAGGACCTCGTAGTGCAAGTGCGGGCCCGTCGAGAAGCCCGAATTCCCTGAATAACCGATGAGCTGGTTCTGCCGCACTTTCACGCCTGGCGCGACGCCCGGCGCAAACCGGCTCATGTGCGCGTAGGCCGTCTGATAGCCGTTCGCGTGACGGATGCGGATGTAATTGCCGTACTGTCCCTTGTGTCCCGCTTCCTCGATGACGCCGGAGCCGGCGGCCACGATCGGCGTCCCGATAGGGGCGGCCCAGTCGACGCCGGTGTGCGCCTTGCGGGTATTGAGCAGCGGATGGTAGCGAACGCCGAAG
>NZ_FPEI01000006.1:0-2580000 GCF_900117415.1 Hyphomicrobium sp. CS1BSMeth3 | reverse complement strand
ATGGGTCAGCGACTTAGTCTGACGAGCAAGCTTAAGCCGATAGGCGTAGGCGCAGCGAAAGCGAGTCTGAACAGGGCGTTCAGTTCGTCGGATTAGACCCGAAACCTGTCGATCTTGCCATGGTCAGGTTGAAAGTGGGGTAACACCCACTGGAGGACCGAACCGGTGTCTGTTGAAAAAGCCTCGGATGAACTGTGGCAAGGGGTGAAAGGCCAACCAAGGCAGGAAATAGCTGGTTCTCCCCGAAATCTATTTAGGTAGAGCCTCGAGTGAATACCCCAGGGGGTAGAGCACTGGATGGGCTAGGGGCCCCCACAGGGTTACCAAACCTAACCAAACTCCGAATACCTGGGAGTACTACTCGGGAGACACACGGCGGGTGCTAACGTCCGTCGTGGAGAGGGAAAAAACCCGGACCGCCAGCTAAGGTCCCTAAATGACAGCTAAGTGGGAAAGGATGTGGGAATCCCATAACAACCAGGATGTTGGCTTAGAAGCAGCCATCATTTAAAGAAAGCGTAACAGCTCACTGGTCTAAATAAGGGTTTCTGCGCCGAAGATGTAACGGGGCTAAAGCTGTCTACCGAAGCTGCGGATGTGCGAAAGCACGTGGTAGGGGAGCGTTCCGTAAGCCTGCGAAGGGTGATCCGCGAGGACACCTGGAGGTATCGGAAGTGCGAATGCTGACATGAGTAACGACAGGAGTGTGAGAAACACTCCCGCCGAAAGTCCAAGGGTTCCTGCGTAAAGTTAATCTGCGCAGGGTTAGCCGGCCCCTAAGGCGAGGGCGAAAGCCGTAGTCGATGGGAACCACGTTAATATTCGTGGGCCAGTGGGTGAGTGACGAATGCCGTGTGTTGTGAGCAGTTACTGGATTCTGCTTGCAGCGAAGGTGTTCCTGGAAATAGCCCCCACATAGACCGTACCCGAAACCGACACAGGTGGACTGGTAGAGAATACCAAGGCGCTTGAGCGAAGTGTGCTGAAGGAACTCGGCAAATTACCTGCGTAACTTCGGGAGAAGCAGGCCATCTATCTGGGCAACCAGGTGGGTGGGGCACAGACCAGGGGGTTGCGACTGTTTAGCAAAAACACAGGGCTATGCTAAGTCAAACGACGACGTATATGGCCTGACGCCTGCCCGGTGCTGGAAGGTTAAGAGGAGAAGTGCAAGCTTTGAATCGAAGCCCCAGTAAACGGCGGCCGTAACTATAACGGTCCTAAGGTAGCGAAATTCCTTGTCGGGTAAGTTCCGACCTGCACGAATGGCGTAACGACTTCCCCACTGTCTCCAGCACATCCTCAGTGAAATTGAACTCCCCGTGAAGATGCGGGGTACCTGCGGTTAGACGGAAAGACCCCGTGCACCTTTACTGCAACTTTGCACTGGCAATCGTGTTTGCATGTGTAGAATAGGTGGTAGGCTATGAAGCAGAGGCGCCAGCTTTTGTGGAGCCGCAATGTGAAATACCACCCTTGTGAACATGGTTGTCTAACCGCGGACCGTTATCCGGTTCCGGGACATTGCATGGTGGGCAGTTTGACTGGGGCGGTCGCCTCCCAAATAGTAACGGAGGCGCGCGATGGTGGGCTCAGGTTGGTCGGAAATCAACCGTCGAGTGCAATGGCATAAGCCTGCCTGACTGCGAGACTGACGAGTCGAGCAGAGACGAAAGTCGGTCATAGTGATCCGGTGGTCCCGCGTGGAA
Organism: Hyphomicrobium sp. CS1BSMeth3; assembly: GCF_900117415.1. Classification (GTDB taxonomy): domain Bacteria; phylum Pseudomonadota; class Alphaproteobacteria; order Rhizobiales; family Hyphomicrobiaceae. Next base: position 2,578,291 of record NZ_FPEI01000006.1, on the reverse strand, counting down.
GGGCCATCGCTCAACGGATAAAAGGTACGCCGGGGATAACAGGCTGATGACGCCCAAGAGTCCATATCGACGGCGTCGTTTGGCACCTCGATGTCGGCTCATCACATCCTGGGGCTGGAGCAGGTCCCAAGGGTACGGCTGTTCGCCGTTTAAAGTGGTACGTGAGCTGGGTTCAGAACGTCGTGAGACAGTTCGGTCCCTATCTGCCGTGGGTGTCGGAGAATTGAGAGGATCTAACCTTAGTACGAGAGGACCGGGTTGGACGCACCTCTGGTGGACCTGTTGTCGTGCCAACGGCACAGCAGGGTAGCTATGTGCGGACGGGATAACCGCTGAAAGCATCTAAGCGGGAAACCCACCTCGAAACAAGTTCTCCCTTGAGAGCCGTGGAAGACCACCACGTTGATAGGCCGGGTGTGTAAGTGCAGCAATGCATTGAGCTTACCGGTACTAATAGCTCGATCGGCTTGATTGCTCTCATTAAGCAATGCTCATCATTGCGCTCGAGAGCTGCCAGTTAGCGAGGCTTCGGCCACGCATGGCGCCGAGCGCTAAGGGGCGCGCGCCCCTGATGAGCGTGAGAACACGGAAAGACCAGAATTCATCACATCTTTGCTGACCTGGTGGCTATGGCGGGGCGGCTGCACCCGATCCCATTCCGAACTCGGCCGTGAAACGCCCCAGCGCCGATGGTACTTCGTCTCAAGACGCGGGAGAGTAGGTCGTTGCCAGGTCTGCCAAGATGTGATGAAACAAATTCTATCGAGATCTCCTCCTTCCGGGAGCACAACGGGCCGTCGAGGTTTCGATGGCCCGTTTTGCGTCCGGGCATGGTGATGAAGAACATCGGGATGGTGACGCGGGGTGGAGCAGCCCGGTAGCTCGTCAGGCTCATAACCTGAAGGTCATAGGTTCAAATCCTATCCCCGCAACCAAATTTTAAGTCTACGAAACATAGACTTACAGATTAGCCCCAGTGCCTCGCGCGCTGGGGCTTTTTGCTTTTGGCTGCCGGATGGGGATCCTCGCATTTTGCTGTTGAGCGGCGGCGCAGCCACTCGACGATGCTCGAAGGACATGTTGCGGTCAGCACTTCGGCTCGAATGCGAAATAACCATGCGCACACTGAGCTCTTGATAGATGCCCGCGTTCCAATCATGATGATGCCCGGGTAATCCACCATGTCATGCCAGTGCTCAGTTTTCCTCGCTCAGCAAGGGGGGCCGTCGCCGTGCATAAGCTCCGGATTCTTTCGCTTCTCATCTTCGTTCTTCCTGCGTTGTCGATTGCGCCCGCCGGCGCCAACGCCCAGAGTTTCTTCTCCTTCTTCTGGGAGGGCGGCTCGCGCGAGGTCGTCAGCTTCGATCCTCGCCAAGCGCCCGGCCAGATCATCGTCAGTTTCGGGGATCGGCGGCTGTATTGGATCCAGCGCCCGGGCGTAGCGATCAGCTATCCCATTGCCGTGCCGCGCGAGCAAAGCCGCTGGCAGGGCGTGACGCATGTCTCCGATAAGCGGCACAATCCTAGCTGGACGCCAACGGCAGAAATGCGCCGCGAGAATCCGCGTCTACCCGCGTACGTCCCCGGTGGGCACCCGATGAACCCGCTTGGGGTGCGCGCGCTCTATCTCGGCTCGACCATGTATCGAATTCACGGCACGGACGCGCCCTCGACCATTGGCACGGCGGCGTCCAAGGGCTGCATCCGCATGTACAATCGGGATGTATTGGACCTCTATCCGCGCGTGCCGGTCGGCACCCGCGTGACCGTCACGTGGCGGCGGTATCGCGCCTGAACCCGCCATTGCGGATGTCGGCTGCCGACGCCGCCCTGCTTGCGCGCAAGACGCGCGCAGGCATGGCGCTCAGTAGTTCAGAAGATCGCTCGGCCAGCGACGGCCAGGTTAGGTCGATCCGAGCTGCCGCGCCCGCGCTATCCAGCCTTCACGCCGTAGTGCGCGGAGGCTTCTTGGCGCGAGACGTACCCGTTCTCGATGTCCTCGCGGATGGCTGCCTCGGCGCGCTTTGCCGGCTCGCCGTAGCCGCCGCCGCCCGAAGTGACGAGGCGGAAGACATCACCCTTCGCAATGGCCTTGCCTGCGACCTTCGACGGCAGGCGCTCGACCGAACCGTCAGCGTGCTGGAGCTCGGCGAAACTTGCGGCACCTGGCGCACCACCCGCGAGACCATAGGGCTGCGTCTTGAAGCGATCGAAGTTGCAGGAAAGCGTGCCGGCCGGCGCGTCAATGCGGAAGGCGCGAATGAGACCACAGCCGCCGCGCTGCTCGCCCGCACCGCCTGAGTCGGGAACGAGCGTGTAAGCCTCGAACGTCACGGGATATGTGCTCTCGAGCATCTCGACGGGTGCATTCGCGATGTTGTGCAGCCCGCATGAAAAGCCGTTGGCGCCGTCGCCGTCCGGGTGACCGCCCCAGCCGCCGCACGTCAGATCGAAGTAGACCTGCCGCCGCCCATCGGCATGAAAGAGGTTCGTCGCATAGGCATAGCTCACGCCGTAGTAGGCCGCGGGCACGCGCCCGGGAATGGCCTTCGCGAACGCGCCCATGACGGCATTGACGACGCGATGTCCGATCGCCATGCGGTTCGCGACCGGTGCCGGCGAGCGCGCCGTCACGCACAGCCCGTCAGGCGCCACGATCCGCACCGGCTCATAGCAGCCCGCATTCGCAGGGATCTCGCTGCCGATCGACATCAGGATTCCGCAGAAGACCCCCGAGCCCGACATATTGCGCGTGCAGTTGACGGGGCCTTGCACCTGCGGCGAGGAGCCCGAAAAATCGACTTCGACGGTGTCGCCGCGCACCGTGAGCTTCACCGAGATTTTGATCGCCTTGTCGCGCTCGATGCCGTCGTCGTCCGTAAAGTCCTCGAAACTGTACGTGCCGTCCGGGATGTCGCGGATCATGGCGCGCATGGCCATCTCGGACTGTCGGCGGATGCCGCGGCAGGCTTCAGCAAGCCGGTCCGCGCCATAGCGCCGCGTGATGCGATGAAGGCCCTTCACGCCGATGTCGAGTGCAGCGAGCTGCGAGGCGAAATCGCCGCCGACGTTGGCGGGCTCGCGCGTATTGCGCAGCAGAAGCTGGATGACCTCCTTGTTGCGCCGTCCGGCATCATCGAGCCGCATGGGCGGAATACGAAATCCTTCCTGATAGATCTCCGTCGCCCCCGCGTAGTAGCTGCCCGGTGCGCCGCCGCCGACGTCCAGATGGTGCACGAGCACGCCCGCGATGCCGACGAGCCGCCCATCCACGAACGCCGGCTTGAACGTCAGGATGTCATTCAAGTGCTGGCCGCCCGAGTAGGGGTCGTTGGTGATGATGAGATCCCCTTCGCGCCATTCGCTGAGCGGAATGTGATCGCGCAGGATGTCGTCGAGACAACTCGACATGGAGTTGAGATGCACGGGGATGCAGGTCGCCTGTGCGACGCTCTTCCCCTCGGCATCGAACACGCACGTCGAATAGTCGAGCAGGTCGCGCACGACGCTCGAGCGGCTCGTGCGCCAAATGGTGACACCCATTTCTTCGGCGGCAGCGACGAGCGCGTTGCGGATTACTTCGAGTTGGACGACGTCGAGCGCTTTCATGACTGGACTGCGCTCCCTGCGCGCTTCGTTGCGATGAGGTCTCCGGTCGGTGATGGCGCGAGCTCCCACCCCGGCGGGATGAAGTGCGTCGCGTGCGCTTCCTCGATGATTGCGGGACCATCGATTTTCGTATTGGCAGCGAGTCTCGCGCGCTCGTAGATAGCGGCCTCATGCCAGCCGCCGGCGGCGTAGACGGCGCGACGCCCCTTGGGTGCGGCCGATCCCTCGAAAGCAAAGGCGTGCTCGCCCGGCTTCTTGAGCTTTCCCGTGGCCGCAATACGCACGGCGACGATCTCGGGTGTCACGTGAGCCTCCGAGTGCGCGTATTGCGCCTCGTGCACCTCGTGGAAGCGCGCAATGGAGGATACGAGAGCTGCCTCGGGCGATCCCGTCGACCAATCGAACGGCACCTGGATCTCGTAGGCCTGGCCGGGATAACGCATATCGAGAGCGATCGGCAGAAGCTGCTCGGGAGCTGCAATACCGTCGGCGCTCAGCCGCTCAGCGCCCGCACGAGCGAGCTCGGAGCAGATCTCGCGGAGCGCGGGAATGGCCGAGACGTCAGCTTTCATGAGTCGCGCGCGTGCGAGCGCGTGCACCACGTCCGAGTAGAGCATTCCCCAGGCGCTGAGCGTGCCCGGATCGCGCGGGAAGACGACGCGGCCAATGCCGATTTCGTCGGCCGTATCGCAGGCATGGAGGCCGCTCGCGCCGCCGAACGAGAGCAGCGTGAAATCCTCGGGATCGAGCCCCTTTTCGAAGAGCGAGAGGCGAATGGCGCCGGCCATATGCGAGACCGCGACGCGCAGAATGCCTTCCGCCGCCTCCTCGGGCGCAAGTGACAAGCGCTCCGCCACACGCGTGCTCACGGCTGTCCGCGCGGCGGCTGCATCGAGGCGCATGGCGCCGCCCAGAAAGAACGCCGGATCAATGCGGCCGAGCACGACATTCGCGTCCGTCACCGTCGGCTCGGTACCGCCGCGGCTGTAGCAGGCAGGACCCGGCTTGGCGCCGGCACTTTCAGGGCCGACGCGCAGGCGCCCGCTCTCTTCCACGAGCGCAATGGATCCGCCGCCCGAGCCGATGGTTCGGATCTCGATCATGGGCAGCCGCACGGGCAGGCCATCGACATTGCCTTCCGTGACGAGGCGCGTGCGCCCGCCATTCACGATCGAAACGTCATAGCTCGTGCCGCCCATGTCGACGGCCACGACGTCCGGCATGGCGAGACGCCGCGCGATCGTCTCGGCAGCGAGCGCGCCGCCGCTTGGCCCCGACAGCAGCAGGCGCGCCGGCAGCAGCGCCGCCGTCTCCGGGCTCATGACGCCGCCGTTCGATTGCACGAGATAGACCGGCGCTTCGAAGCCGGCGGCTTTCAGTCGCGACCTCAGCCGCTCGAGATAGCGGCGCACGACCGGCATGAGCAGCGCATTGAGCACGGTCGTCGAGGAGCGCTCGAATTCGCGGATCTCGGGGCTCACCTCATGCGAGAGCGAGACATCGAGCTCCGGCGCATATTTCGTCAGCAGCTCGCCGATGCGCTTTTCGTGCTCGGCATTGGCATAGGCATGGAGCAGGCACACGGCGACGCACTGAATGCCGCCGGCCTTAAGCTTCTCCGCGAGGCGTTGGACTTCGGCCTCGTCGATCGGCGTCTCGATTGTGCCTGTCGCAAGCGTCCGCTCTCTGATGCCGAGACGCCAGGCGCGCGGGATCAATATGACCCGCGGCTCGGCCTTGCTCGCATACACCTGCTTGCGGAAATGGCGACCGATCTCGAGTACGTCCTCGAAGCCCGCCGTCGTGATGAGGGCGCCTTTGGGCAGCCGCCGCTGCAGGACGGCGTTGGTCGCGATTGTCGTGCCATGCATGAGCGCCGAGATATCGCTGAAGCGGAAGCCGACGGTCTCTCCGGCGAGGCGCAGCCCGGTGATCAGGCCCTCCGAGGGATCGTCCGGCGTCGTCGGCGTCTTGACGGCGAAGGTCTGGCCCGTTGCCTCGTCCAGGATTTCGATGTCGGTGAAGGTGCCGCCGATGTCGACGGCGATGCGCACGGAGCGCGGCGATGCTGTTGGCTGCATCTTGGGAGCAGGACCTCGATTGCGGATACGCCGCGATCGCGGCCGGGGCCATTCTGCCGGAAAGGATTCACGCTGCGCAACACTGCTCTGCGGGTGCCGCCCTGCACGATTTGCGCCACACGCAATTTCGGGAGCCTGACCGCGTAAGTCACGGAATGTGGAGCGATAATGGCCAGATCGCCCCATCTTCGGCTCATTGAGACCCGTCTTTTGTCTCAAAGGGCGGCTTGATTAGGGGGCAAGCGATTCGTCGCTGGGCCATTCGTCCAACCGGCCGAATCGGCGATGATGGATCGAGGCACTGGAACACGGCGGGCAGCACGTTTGGGAATGAAGTTCGGCAAGGTCTCACTTCTGGTCCTGGGGGTAGCGGCGTCCTTCGCAGGCGCGGGCGGCACGATTGCGCTCGAGCGTCTCGGTCTGCTCGCCGCGTCGCAGGGCCCCGTGCAGTCCGTCGAGAAGCTGCCGGCCGACGCCCCGATCCCGAGCCCCGAAGGCCCCGCTCCGGTCGATCGCTTCATGTATGTGTCGCTCGATGTCGGAACGCTGCGTTTGCCGATGTCGACCGAGGAGACGGCGGCAGTTGCCCCGCTCAGGACGCTCAGTGAGGATCTTCCCTCGCCATGGTCGACGGAGACACGGGCCGAGCGTGTGGTTCCGCTTCTGGAGCCGCCGCGGCTCGCCATCCGGCCGCCGCAAGCATCGGCCTGGACGTCGCCGCGTGCAAGCGCGCCATTGCGCGACTACAGGCTGGCGCGCAGGCTCTCTGAGATTGGGCCGGGCGCGACCCGTCGTCTCTCGGCCCGCTTCGGCACCGCGAAGGTCGCCTGGCCTCCCGCGGAAGTTGCCTTCGTGACGATCAAGGATGAGAAGGTCGTCGAGCTTCACGCACGACCCGAGGGCGGCTCGTGGAAAATGGTTCACCGCTATCCGGTGCTGGCCGCGAGTGGAAAGTCCGGACCGAAGCTGCAGCAGGGAGACAGGCAGGTCCCTGAAGGCGTCTACGGCATCTCGTATCTCAACCCCGCCAGCCGCTATCACGTGTCGCTGCGTGTGAACTATCCAAATACCTTCGATCGCCAGATGGCGACGAAGGACGGCCGTCGCGACCTCGGCGGCGACATCATGTTCCACGGCAAGGCCGTTTCTGCCGGCTGCATTGCCGTTGGTGACGAGGCTGCGGAAGAGCTGTTCGTCCTCGCAGCCGAGGTGGGCTTGCCGAACGTGAAGGTCGTCATTGCACCGAGCGATTTCCGGCGGCGCGGTCTGCCGTCGGCCGATCCAGGGCAGCCCGCGTGGGTGCCAGGCCTCTATACGGAAGTCGCGTCGGCCATGGCGCCGTTCAAAGGACCGCCGAGCCCGAGCCTGCTGTCCTCATTCTTCGGCAATTGAGCGCGGAAACTCGCGGCTTCGATACCGCGTGTCGCTCCCGGGCAGCGGTCTTGCCGCGTCGCTTACTTGCGGCCTGCGCCGGAGGATCGCGCCGGTGCTGCCCGCGTAGTGCGGCTGCCCCGCTTGCTGACGGAGTCCCGCTCGCGCTCCACTTCATCGAAGCGCTTCAGCGACGCGGCCGCCGCGTTCTGGACGTAGGTCGTCAGGCTGCGCGCCGCGAGCTCACCGTCGCGGCGTTCGATGGCATCCATGACGATGGCGAGCTCATGCCCGCTCTCCTCGAGGCGTCCCGGCACTGATATCGCAAGCACACGAACCACATTGATCCGCGCCGTGAGCTTGCGCAGCATGTCGCCGATCAGCTCGTGGTCGACGGCATCCATCATGTGCTCGATGTAGCGCTTCGTCAGCGCAACGATGCGCGGCACCTCTCCGGTCGTTCGCGTAATGCGCAAGTCTTCGTAGATGCCACGGAGCGCTGCGATCTGCTCATCACTCGCCCTCTCCGCAAAGCGGCGCACGAGCGCGGCTTCGAGGAGCGCCCGCACCTCGTAGATCTCGACGATCTGCTTGCGCGTGATGCGCGCCACCACCGGTCCACGGCGCGGTTCGACCTGGATGAGGTGCTCGGCTTCGAGATGGCGCAAGGCCTCACGGATGGAGGTGCGGCTTACGCCCATGCGCTCGCACAGCTCGCGCTCGATGAGGCGATCGCCCGGCTTGAAGTGCCCGGCTATGATCGCGTTGCGAAGACGCTCGAGCACTTGATCGCGCCGCAATGGCGGTAGCTCGGTGAGACGCAGAATATCCCCAGTCATATAACCCTCCAGAGCAATGCGCACTCGCTTGCCCGCAGGCTGGCGGATCGCTCGGCTTCAAGCATGTTTTGCGACGCACAAAAAGGAGCCGCACACTGCCAAAACATTCATCGTAGCTCAAGTTGACATACTAACATCTACCATGGTGTCATCTTGACTGCTGTCATACAAAATGATGACATTGAGGGATGTAAACACCAAGCTTTCCGGGAGAGCGGCCAATGTCGGGCTCAAAAGTGATGGATGAGGTCTCTGCAGATCGCATTCGGGCACACGTCGAGAAAATCGTTACCGAGATCCCCCACCGTGCCGCCGGCAGCGCCAATGGTCGCCGCATGGCCGAATACAGCCGCGATGCCATGAAGGCCAACGGGCTGACCGATGTCGTGATGCACGAGCTGCCGGCCGTCGTCTCATTCCCCGAGCACGCCGAGTTCCGGGTCGAGAGCCCGACCGAGATTGCCATTCAGGCCAATACGCTTGGCCACAGCATCAACACGACCGAGGACGGCCTTCGTGGTGAGATCATCGACGTCGGCGGCGGGGCCTTCTCCGACTACGTCGGAAAGGACGCGCGCGGAAAGATCATCCTCACGGAGCTGTCCTACTCGCCGGCGCGCCACGAGAAGCAGCGCATCGCCGGCATGAAGGGCGCCATCGGCGCCGTCATGATGAACTGGGGGCACCCGGAGAACGAGGCCGTTCCCTTCGGCTCCGTGAAGCCCGTCTGGGGCAACCCGACACCGGACAACGTCAAGACCGAGATGCCGACCATCCCTTGCATCGGCATTGCCCGCACGGCCGGCCTCAAACTGCGCGAGATGGCCAAGAAGGGCCCCGTCAAGGTCTGGTTCCGCACGCACATCGAGAACGGTTGGCGGCCGATCCAGGTCACGATCGCGCGTCTGCCGGCACCGGCCAGCTCGGCGGAGAAGGATGACTTCGTGCTCGTCGGCGGCCACCAGGATAGCTGGCCCGGCGAAGCCGCAACCGACAACGCCGCCGGCAATGCCTGCAAGATGGAGCTCGCGCGCGTCTTCATGCAGCACCGCGACAAGCTCCGGCGCGGCATCACCTTCGGCTTCTGGACGGCGCACGAGACGGGCACGATGGCCGGCTCGGCCTGGTTTGCCGACCGCAACTGGGATGATCTGCGCAAGAACTGCGTTGCCTATCTGCAGATCGACCAGCCGGCGTTCATCGGCACGACACTCTGGAACACCGCTTCCAATGCCGAGCTCAAGGCCTTCCACCAGGGCATCGAAAAGGATCTGCTGACCAAGAAGTTCAAGTGGAAGCGCGCCGTAAAAACGGGCGATTCCAGCTTCTTCGGCATCGGTATTCCGATGTTCCACGGCGAAGGCGGCTTCACCGACGAGGAGCTGGCCGCAACCGCCAACGCAACGCTCGGCTGGTGGCATCACTCCATCGAGAACCGGCTCGACAAGATGGACTGGAAGCACATGCAGGAGCACATCCGGCTCTATGCGGCTTATCTGTGGGAGCTGACGACGGCGCCCGTGCTGCCGTTCCGCTTCGTGCCCGTTGCCGAGCAGGTCATCGCGCGTCTCGAGGAGTTCAAGGAGCCCGGCAAGAGCGTCGGGCTCGATGGCGCCGCCATTCGCGCCAAGGAATTCTACGACGCGGCGGGGCGCATAGATGCTGCAGCGAGCGCCGAAGCCGAGAAGTTCAAGAGCGGCCGCGGCTCCGAGGCAGCAGCGCAGCTTCTCAACCGGGCGATGAAGCGGCTCTCGCGCATTCTCGTGCCCCTGCAGTCGACGGCAATTGGTACGTACGGCCACGATCCGTACGGCTACACGCCGCAGACGACGATGATCCCCTGCCTCTACGATCTCACCGAGCTCTCGAAGCTGCCCGACGGGGAGCAGCGCTGGATGCTCGAGACGAAGATGGTGCGGGCTCGCAACAGGGTCGCCGATGCTCTGCAGGACTCAACTGCGCTGATTGATGATACGCTTGCGCAGATGAAGTAGGGAGCCGCGTCATGGCCCGTCGCATCGTCTACCAGCTCGTCGCGCCCATGGAGAAGACGCTCGGCGTGGCCGAGATGGAGCGGCGGCGCGACTATCTCCAGCGCCATGCAGGAGCCGGCACGCAGATCACCGTGCAAAGCGTGCCGGCCGGCTATCCATCCATCGAGAGTGAGCGCGATGCCGTCATGGTCACGCCGCACCTCATGGCGGGATTGCAGAAGGCCGAGGCCGAGGGCGCCAGTGCCGGTATCGTCGGCTGTTTCTCCGATCCAGGTCTCGATGCCATCCGCGAGACCGTCACCATGCCGATCGTCGGGCCTGGCCAATCGGCCGTAACGCTCGCCCTGCAGCTCGGGGAGCGCTACTCGATCCTCTCGCCGCTCGATAGTGGTGCCAAGCGCGCGGCGCCGCGCCTGCGCGCGCAAGGCCTGAGCGAGCGCCTGGCTTCCGTGCGTGGCGTGGGCGTTTCGGTTGTCGATCTCGCGCGCGGCGGGAACGATGCCTGGGATCGCATTGTCGCGACCGGTCGGCGGTGCATCGACGAAGACGGCGCTGACGTGCTCGTCATGGGCTGCATGAGCATGGCCTTCATGGGCGTCGAGCGCGAGCTCTCGCAGCGGCTGTCGGCGCCTGTCGTGAGCCCCGTGCTCGCGGCGTTGAAGACCGCCGAGACGTTGCTCGATCTCGGCATTGCGCACTCACGGACGGCGTGGCCGCGGCCTCCCGAAAAAACCTACCTTTCATGAACTCTTGAGTTGGAGGGAAAGTTATGAAGCGCAGAACATTCCTCGCGGGGACCGGCGCTGCCGCCGCGACCGTTGTCATCGGGTCACCCATCGCGCTCGCTCAGCGCCAGCCCAATGAAATGATCTGGGCCGATCAGCTCCCCGGCAACCTGGATCCTCACGCCCTCTTCGATGTACCGATGCAGGGCTACATGTCCAACGTGTACGACACGCTCTATGCGTACGAGGGCAATCCGCCGAGGCTCGTGCCCTGGCTCGCGACCGGCCACACGGTGAGCGAGGACGGCCTGACCTGGACATTCAAGCTCAATGACAACGTCAAGTTCCACGATGGCAGCCCGCTCACCGCTGAAGATGTGGTGTGGAGCTTCGCGCGCCTCCTCACTCTGAAGCGCGGCGCCGCTTCTGCCTTCCTGCCCGTCCTCGATCCCTCCAATGTCACTGCGCCGGACAAGACGACAGTCGTCTTCAAGCTCAAGCATCCTTATGTGCCGTTCCTCTCGGCAATCCCGCTCGTCGCGGTCCTCAATCGCCGCGTGATCGAGCCGAACGTGAAGGACAACGACTGGGGCACGGCGTGGCTCTCGTCCAATTCGGCGGGATCCGGCGTCTACGTTCTCGATGCGGAGACGTACCGTCCCGTCCAGCAGGCCGATCTCAAGCGCAATCCCAATCACTTCAAGGGCTGGGGGCACAACGCGAAGCCCGTCGAGGTCGTACGCCGCCGCAATATTCTCGAGACCACGACGCGCATCAACGCGCTGATCAAAGGCGAGATCGACGCCACCGACAGCTACCTGCCGACCGATCAGGTCGAGCGCGTCATGAAGTCGAAGACCGCGACGGTGTCGCAGGATCAGTCCATGCGCGTCATGGTTCTGCGCATGAACAACCGCAAGGCGCCCTTCGACAACGTCAGCTATCGCCAGGCGCTGAGCTACGCCTTCAACTACAAGGGTTTCATCAGCGGCGTGCTCAAGGACTATGCCGTCCGCAACGCGGGGCCGACCCCCGCCAATCTCTGGGGCGCGCCCAAGGACCTGACGCCGTACGAGTACAATCTGGACAAGGCCAAAGAGCTGCTCGCCAAGGCCAAGGCCGAGGGGGCGCCGATCGACCGCCCGATCGAGATCCATATCCAGCAGCACTTGGCGCAGACGACGCAGGCCGCACAGATCCTTCAGCAGGACCTGCGCCGCATTGGCGTCACGCTCAACATCGTGCCGAACCTCTGGCCGCAGCTCGTCGCCTCGACGGCGAAGCCCGAGACGACGCCCGACATGTGGGTGCACTGGGTATCGACCTACTTCGTCGACCCCGAGAACTGGATCGGCCAGATGTACGACAGCTCCTTCCACGGCACGTGGAAGGCTTCCTGCTGGTACAAGAACGAGAAGGTCGACAGCCTTCTGCGCGACGGGCGCCGCCTCTCGGATCAGGCCAAGCGCACGGCGCTCTACGAGGAGGCTTCGCGCATCGTCGTCGCCGAAGCTGCCGACATCTGGATCTACAATACGATCGAGCTGCGGGGCCTCTCCAACCGCGTGAAGGGCTTCCAGTTCACGCCTGTGGGATCGGGTGCCAACTTCCGCATCATCTCGCTGACGGGCTGATGCGGGCCAAACTCGGAGTATCAGACGAGCGATGACGCGGTTCATCCTGGGCCGGCTTTTGCTGGCGCTTCCGGCTCTGTTCGGACTGCTCGTGCTCACGTTCATCATGCTGCGCGTGCTGCCGAATGATCCCTCGGCAGCGCTTGCAGGTGAGAACGCGACGACCGAGCAGATCGCGGCCGTACGCAAGGCCTATGGCTTCGATGAGCCGCTCTGGAAGCAGTTCGTCATCTACGTCGGCCAGGTCGCGCGCGCCGATCTCGGCAACTCGATCATCTCGAACCGGCCGGTCGCGAGCGATATCGCCTGGCGGCTGCCGGCAACAATCGAGCTGACGTTCGTATCGCTGTTGTTCGCAGCCATAGTGGGCATACCACTCGGGACCATGGCGGCTGTCTGGCACAACTCGCCATTCGATCACGCCATGCGAATAATAACCGTCGGCGGGCTCGCGATAGCCTCCTTCTGGTTCGCGATCATCCTGCAGATCGTATTCTCCATGGATCTTGGCTGGCTGCCGCTCCGAAGCCGCTATCCAGACGGCGTGCCGCCGCCGACCGACATTACTGGCCTCTATCTGGTGGATAGCCTGCTGACCTTGCGCTTCGATCAGTTCTGGGCCTCCTTCAAGCACATTGTCATGCCGGCTTTCACGCTCTCGCTCGGCGGCCTGGCTTCGATCGCGCGCTTCACACGTGCAGGCGTTCTCGAGACCATGCAGAAGGACTTCGTCCACTACGCCGAAGCGGCGGGCTATGCGAGAAAGCGCATCATCTGGGTGTACGTGCTGCGCAATTCGGTCGTCGCGGCGACGACGCAGATCGGCCTCCTGTTCGGTGCATTGATCTCGAGTGCGGTCGCGGTGGAGGCCATCTTCGACTGGCCGGGTGTCGGCTCCTATGCGGTGAGCGCCATTCTCACGTCGGACTACAAGGCCGTGCTGGCTGTGACGCTGGTCGTCGGCGTGATCTATGCGATCGTGAACATCATCGTGGATGTCGTGCACGCCATGCTCGACCCACGTGTCGCCGAAAACCTCTGAGGGGCCGGCGAAACAATGCTCATTCTCAAGAAATTCCTGCGCGACATTCCGGCGGTGCTGGGGCTGCTGATCATCAGCGTGGTCTGCCTCATTGCCGCGTTCGCGCCGCTCATCGTGGCGGACGCCGATGCCGTGTACTTCGGAAACATCATCGACCGCCTGAAGCCGCCGTCCGCTGAGTTCTGGTTCGGCACGGACAACCTCGGCCGCGATGTCTTTGCGCGCGTCGTCATGGGCACGCGCGGCGCATTGCTCGTCGCGCTGACCGTGGTCACGCTCGCCATTGTCATCGGCGTGCCGGCAGGCCTCTATGCCGGATACACGAACGGCTGGGGCAGCGAGATCATCATGCGCGTCACGGACGTGTTCCTCGCCGTGCCGCAGCTCATTCTCGCGCTCGCCATTGCTCAGCTCATGGGGCGCGGTCTCGAAAGCGCCATGGCGGCGCTGGCACTCACCTACTGGCCGTTCTTCTGCCGCACGGTCTATGGCGAGGTCCGGCGTGTGCGCAATGCGCTGTTCGTCGAGGCGCTGCAGGGCCTCGGTGCTTCGACCTCGCGCATTCTCTTCGTGCACGTGCTCCCCAATGTCGCCTCGCCGATCATCGTACGCGCGACGATCGGCATGGGCTTCACGATCCTCACGACCGCCGTGCTCGGCTTTCTTGGCATCGGCGCCGCTCCGCCGAGCCCCGACTGGGGCCTCGCGATCGCCGAGAGCCGTGAGTATCTGCCCGAGTCCTGGTGGGCGGTGACGTTCCCCGGCCTTGCCATCCTGATCACGGTGCTTGGTTTCAACCTGTTCGGCGACGGCTTGCGTGATCTCGTCGATCCTCGGCTGAGGCGCTCGCGATGATGCTCGAAAAGCCAGCTCCCGTACTGGAGATCCGCGACCTCTCCGTCTCGGTCGGCACGGATGAAGGCGAGGCGCGCATTCTCGACAACGCCGGCCTCGCGCTTATGCCGGGCTCGATCCATGGCGTCGTCGGGGAGTCGGGCTGCGGCAAGTCCACGCTCATCCGCGCCATCCTCGGCATTCTGCCGAAGCGTGGCCGCGCGACCCATGGCTCGATCATGCTTGGCGAGCGCAATCTGCTCGGCCTCCCTGCCGACACGCTGCAGAAGGATGTGCGCGGGCGCGCCATCGGCTTCATCCCGCAGGATCCCTTCCAGGCACTCAACCCCGTCTTTCGTGTCGGCACACAGCTCCTCGAGACGGTCCGAACACCCGGTGACAGCAAGGCGACGCGCGAGACCAAGAAGGCGCACGTCATTTCGCTGCTCAAGGCCGTGCAGCTTCCCGATGCCGAGCACGCGCTGGACCGCTATCCGCACCAGTTCTCGGGCGGCCAGCGCCAACGCCTTCTGATCGCTGCCGCCCTCGCCTCCGCACCCGGCATCATCCTCGCGGATGAGCCTACGACGGCGCTCGACGTGACGACACAGCTCCAGATCCTGAAGCTGCTGCGCGGTCTCGCCATCGAGCGTGGGCTCTCCATGATCTTCGTGACGCACGATTTTGGTGTCGTCGCGCAGCTCTGCGATACGGTGACGGTCATGTACGCCGGCCAGACCGTGGAGTCGGGCCCGGTCGCGCAGGTCCTGAAGGCACCCTTCCATCCTTACACGCAGATGCTGCTCGCCTGTCATCCCGAGCGCGCGAAGGAGCTTGCCGGCATTCCCGGTGCCGTGCCCTCGCCATTGAGGCCCCCGCAAGGCTGCCGCTTCAATCCGCGCTGCCCGAGTGCGCGCCCCGCGTGCAGCGCCGGCCAGCCGCCGCGCGTCGCGCCTCAGCCGGGACATGCCGTGCGCTGCGTCCTGCATCTCGATGAGGCCGCGGCATGAGCGGGAACGACGCAGCGTTGCTGGAAATCGAGGATCTCGTCACCGAGTTCGGTGGCGCGAAGGCTTTCCTCGGCAAGCCTCAGCGGATCGTGCGTGCCGTCGATGGCGTGAGCCTGCAACTCAAGCCCGGGCAGGCGCTGGGGCTCGTCGGCGAATCCGGCTGCGGCAAGACGACGATCGCCAAGACCGCGCTGGGGCTCGTGCGCGAGAAGTCCGGCACCATGCGCCTCGATGGCCGCGTGGTCTCGGGCCTCGCGCCCAAGGAGGCGCGCCGCGCACGCGCGACGGTCCAGTACGTGCACCAGGATCCCGGCGCCGCCCTCGATCCCTGGTGGAGCATTGGCCACGCACTCGACGAAACGCTGCGCATTCACGGCATCAGCGACAAGGGCGAGCGCACCACACGCATCGACGAGATGCTACGTGCCGTCGGACTCGATGCGACTTTCCGCACGCGCTATCCGCACGAGCTTTCCGGCGGCCAGCAGCGCCGCGTCGGGCTCGCGCGCATTCTCGTCTTGCGCCCGCGCATTGTCATTCTCGACGAGCCGACCTCCGGCCTCGATCTCTCCGTGCAGGCGACCGTGCTTGGCGTCATCGACGAGCTGCGCCAGCGCTTTGGCCTCACGTACCTCTTCGTGAGCCACGATCTCTCGGTCGTCGAGCGCATGTGCGAGGAAGTCGCGATCATGTATCTCGGCCGCATTGTCGAGATCGGCCCAACCAAAGAGATCTTCGCGCGACCGCAGCATCCTTACACGCGCGCCCTGCTGGCCGCCGCGCCACGGCTCGAGCCGGGATCACTCAACGACACACCGGCTCTGCCTGGTGACCCGCCTTCACCGACCAATCTGGTTTCCGGCTGCACATTCCGCCCGCGCTGCGCGTTCGCTGCGCCCAAGTGCGCCGAGGCGCGGCCGCCGCTCAGGTCGGTCGGCGAACGACATTCGGCCGCCTGTGTGCGGCTCGAGGAGACCGGGGCAGATACCCCGGCTTGAGTAGGAGCGAGGAAACGGCCATGGCACGCATCGCAGTCGGTGGCTTCCACCACGAAACCAACACCTTCGTCACGCCGCCGACGGACTACGCCTATTTCTGCAGCCATCGCGACCGCCCGCCGCTCGTGCGCCGCGTCGACGTGTTGAAATGGCTGAGCGGCATTTCGTTCGCGCTCTCGGGTTTCCTCGAGGTCATGGATAAGGAGCACGAGATCGTGCCGCTGCTGTGGACCAGTGGCGGCGCGGGCGGCATGGTGACGCGCGATGCCTATGAGCGCATCGCCGCCGAGCTCGTGGCTGAGCTTTCGCAGCAGATGCCCGTCGATGCGATCTACCTCGACCTGCACGGCGCCATGGTGAGCGAGGACTTCGAGGATGGCGAGGGCGAGCTGCTTCGCCGCATTCGTGCGTGCGTCGGCCCCGACATGCCGATCGCCATCAGCCTCGATTACCACGCCAACGTCACGCACGAGATCACGGACTACACCGATGCGGTCTCGGCTTATCTCACCTATCCGCACGTCGACCGCCCCGAGACGGGTGTGCGTGCTGCCCGCACCATGCAGCATGTGCTGAAGCACGGCCGCACGCCAGGCCGCGCACTTCGCAAGATGCCCTTCCTCATTCCGCTGCACAGCCAGTGCACGATGGTCGAGCCCTCGAGCGGCATCATCGAGCTGACCCAGCGGCTCGAGAAGCAGGACGGCGTCATCAGCGTGGCCTATCTCGCGGGCTTCCCGCCCTCCGACCTCTATCAGTGTGGCCCGTGCATCGTCGTGCACGCAACGACGCAGGAGATCGCCGATCGCGTCGCCGACGAGGCCGCGCGCACCATCGTGCTCAAGGAGCCGGAATTCGCGGTGCCCGTGCTTTCACCAGCCGAGGCGGTGGCGCGGGCGAAGCAAATTGCCGCGAACGCGAGCCGTCCGGTCCTTATTGCGGACACGCAGGACAATCCCGGTGCCGGCGGCAGCGCCGACACCACGGGCCTGCTCTTCGCGCTGGTCGAGGGCAAGGCCGAAGGCGCGGTGCTCGGCTATCTCTGCGACGCGGAGGCTGCCAAGGCCGCGCACGCGGCCGGCAAAGGCGCGCAGATCACGCTCAAGCTCGGCGGGCGCAGCGGTCCCGAGGGCGTCGTGCCCTTTGAGGGGACCTTCCGCGTCGAAGCGCTCGGCAACGGGAAATTCCGCACGTCGGGCCCGGTTTCGGGCAATCGCGACATCGATCTCGGGCCCATGGCGCTGCTCGCCATCGGCGGCGTGAAGGTCGCCGTGACGACGAAGCGAATGCAGGCGCTCGATCAGGCGCCGTTCCGCCATCTCGGCATCGAGCCCAAGGATCAGAAGATCCTCGGTCTCAAGAGCACGGTGCATTTCCGCGGCGACTTCCAGCCGATCGCTGAAGACGTGCTCGTCTGCATCGCGCCCGGTGGGCACCTCGCCGACTCGGCGAGGTATCCCTACCAGCGCCTGCGTTCCGGCGTGCGGCTCATGCCGCTCGGGCCGGACTCACGCGGGCCGCGCGGGCGCTGAGTGCTTCATGCTTGATGGACGTACGTGCCGGGGGCACTGGCCAGCGGCACAAGCCCTTTCTGCGGGGATCCCATTGCAGGTGGCTGCACGAGCTCCTTGGAGGAATGCTCGGCGAGCCATCCGACCCATGCTTCCCACCAGGAGCCGAGACGCTGCTCGGCGGCGGTCACCCATTCCTCGGGGCTCAGGCAGAGATCGTCAGTGCGCTTGAGCGCGATGCGATAGTGCCGGCCTGCACGGCCGGGCTCGCTGACGATACCGGCATTGTGTCCGCCGCTCGTCAGCACGAACGTCACGTCAGTGTCGCTCAGCGCGTGGATCTTGAAGACCGAGCGCCAGGGCGCCACGTGATCGCGCTCCGTGCCGACGACGAAGACCGGCACGCGAATATTTTGGATGGCTGCGGGACGCCCATCCACCAGGAAACGTCCGGCGGCCAGATCGTTGTCGAGATAGAGCCGGTGCAGATATTCGGCGTGCATGCGATAGGGCATGCGCGTCGTGTCGGCGTTCCACGCCATGAGATCAATCATCGGCGTGCGCTCGCCCATCATGTACTCGCGCACCAGACGCGACCAGATGAGGTCGCTCGATCGCAGGAGCTGGAACGCGCCTGCCATCTGGTCCGCGGACAGGTAGCCCCGGTTCCACATCATGCTCTCGAGGAAGCGCATCTGGCTGTGGTCGATGAACAGCGCGAGCTCGCCCGGCTCGCTGAAGTCCGTCTGCGCCGCCAGGAGCGTCACACTCGCAAGGCGATCGTCATCCGTATGCGCCATGGCCGCAGCAGCGATCGACAGGAGTGTGCCACCGAGGCAGTAGCCCGTTGCATGGATCTTGCGATCGGGCACGATCGTGCTGACGGCGTCGAGCGCTGCCATCACGCCGAGGCGCCGGTAGTCATCGATGTTGAGATCGCGGTCGACGGCGGACGGATTGAGCCAGGAAATGCAGAAGACCGTGTGCCCTTGCGCGACCAGATAGCGGATGAGGGAGTTCTGCGGCGAGAGATCGAGGATGTAGTACTTCATGATCCACGCCGGCACGATCAGGATCGGCTCTGCCTGGACCTGCTCGGTCGTCGGCGAATACTGGATCAGCTCGATGAGGTGATTGCGAAAGACGACCTTGCCCGGCGTGACGGCGACATCGCGGCCGACCAGGAAGTTTTCGGCGCCGACCGGCCGGCGGCCGGTCATGATCCGCATGGCGTCCTCGGCGAAGTTCTGCAGACCCTGCGCGAAGTTCGCGCCGCCTGTCTCGATCGTCCTGTCGATCACCTCCGGGTTGGCGAAAGGCAGGTTCGAGGGCGAGAACACGTCCAGCACCTGGCGCGTGGCGAACGAGATGACGTCCTCGTTGTGCGGCGTGACGCCCGGCACGTCATGGGTGACGCTGTGCCACAACTGCTGCGTCAGAAGAAAAGCCTGCGCCCAGTAGCTGAAGGGCGGCTTCCTCCAGCCGTCGGCTTGGAACCGGTGGTCGCCGGGCAGGGGCTCGATGCAGGGCGGCGTGTCCGAGCACGTGCATGTCGATGCCATGTGCGACAGCAGGCGTGCCGCTTTGCGCGTGGCTTTGTCGGCAAGCTCGAAGCGCTTTCCGGGGGCGGTCGCAAGGTGGATCCACCAGTCGAAAAGGGCCAGGGACATCGCGGTCGGGGAAATGCCGGCGGTGAACTGCGCAGTGAGGGCCTCTCGCGTCCGGTCCAGGGCGCGGTAGGCTTCGCTTTCACCGTCGCTATCGATGTCCCGAGGCGCCGGAGCCGGTATGCTCTTCTCGGGGGCGCGCGCTTCGATATTCATTGTGTGGCGGCATCCTTCAGTGCCTGATTGCGGCGGGCTGCACCGCGGCGAAAGGATTGCCGCGGGCGAGGGGCCAACTCGAGCGAGGCCGCCGCTATCTCACGGGCCAGACTAGATCTGAGCTATCCGTAAGAGACATCAATCGTCGTTGATGCGTATCAAGCCTGGCTCCTGACCCTGCAGGCGGTGTGCCTGATGCCCGGCAGCGCGGCCCTGGTAACATATTCAAGAATATGAATATTCCCCAGGTGCCACAGCGCCGCTCGATCCCGCGTGGCTTGGAAATCCGCGGGAGCCGAACGATTGACTAACGCATCCCCGGTAGTTACCTGCATACTAAGGTCTCTGCCCGCCCCGATTATTGGGGTGAGCGCGGGGATGCTGGCCCAGGTCCTTGACCTTGGCGCCCAAGGAGAATTGTGATCATGGCCATCTCATCGCACGCCGCTCCGAGCGGCAGGATCGAGGCTTACGATCCCATCTGGCAGGCCATTCGCGCCGAGGCGGAAGCCGTCATGACCGCCGAGCGCGCCCTCGGTGGCTTCATCTATGCGACCATCCTGAGCCACGAGCGCCTCGAGGATGCGATCTGCCATCGCCTCGCGCAGCGCCTCAATCATGCCGACGTGGACGCGGGTCTGATCGGGCAGATCTTCGGCGACGTTCTGCGGACGCGCCCCGAGATCGGCCATTGCTTCCGCGCGGATCTGGCGGCCGTCTACGACCGCGATCCGGCCTGCCACCGCTATATCGAGCCGCTTCTCTACTTCAAGGGCTTCCATGCTCTCGTGACGCACCGCTTCGCGCACGCGCTTTGGGTCGAAGGGCGGCAGGACTTCGCGCTCTATCTGCAGAGCCAGAGCTCGCGCATCTTCGCCGTCGACATCCATCCGGCCGCCCGCATCGGCAAGGGCCTGATGTTCGATCACGCGACGGGGATCGTCGTCGGCGAGACCGCGGTCATCGGCGACCACTGCTCGCTCCTCCATGGCGTCACGCTCGGCGGCAGCGGCAAAGAGACGGGCGACCGCCATCCGAAGATCGGCGATAACGTCATGATCGGCGCCGGCGCCAAGGTGCTCGGCAATATCTCGGTCGGCAACTGCTGCCGCGTGGCGGCCGGCAGCGTCGTGCTGCAGGACGTGCCGCCTCAGTCGACGGTCGCAGGCGTGCCCGCGCGCATCGTCGGTCCGGCCGGATGCCCCGAGCCGGCACGCAACATGGACCAGCGCCTGCAGCCCGGCGACTGCGGCTGCTGACAACGTAACTTGGCGATAGGGACCGGTCGAACGTACTCGCCGGCAAAGGAGCAATATATGGCGGCGGGACCCAAGGGCGCGTCCAAGGCGAATGCGCTCACAAAACCTGAGCTCGACAAGCTTCAGGCCTATCTGCGCAAGGTGCTCTCGAACAAGTCGGTCGAGGTGCGGGCGCGCCAGCGCGCCGTCGATGCGGCGGAGGTCTACGTGGGCGGCGAGTTTCTCGCCGTCGTCTCGAAAGACCTCGAGGATGGCGAGACCTGCTACCAGCTCAGCATGACGATCCTCGACATCGATCTCGAAGAAGGCGCCTGACGGCAGGCTGGCTGGAGTTCTCAATGCCTCTCTACAAGCTCGGCGATCACGCCGTCACGCTTCCCGCGGCCGGCCGCTACTGGATTGCGCCGACCGCCGTCGTCATCGGCCAGGTGGCGATCGAGGAAGAGGTGGGCATCTGGTTCGGTGCCGTCATCCGCGGTGACAACGAGCCGATCCGCATCGGTGCGCGCTCGAACATCCAGGAGAACTGCGTTCTTCACGTCGATCCTGGTTATCCGATGGTCATCGAGGAGGAGTGCACGATCGGCCACACGGCGATGCTTCACGGCTGCCACATCGGCCGCGGGGCACTGATCGGCATCGGCGCCATCGTCCTCAATGGCGCACGCATCGGAGAGGGCGCCATGATCGGTGCCGGCGCGCTCATCCCGGAAGGCAAGGTCATTCCGCCGAACAGCGTCGTCTTCGGCACGCCCGGCAAGGTCGCGCGCGAGGTGACCCCAGAGGATCGCAAGCGCGTGGATGGCGGCGTGCGCGACTACATGGCCCGCTGGAAGCGCTACGCGGCGACCTTCAAGCCGCAGGAATAGAGGCGCGGCTGCGAGGCTAGCGCCGCGCCCTGTCGCTGCGGACGCCGGCCAGCAGATCTGGCGTCCGGCTGTCGCGGCTGTCGAGCGACACCCAGACTTTCGGGTTAATGTACGACTGGCGCATGATGTAGGTGTAGTCGACCGTGTGCCACAGCTTCACTTCATCGAACTTGTTGTCCATGATGAAGTCGCCTTTGGCCGTCCGCGCCGTCAGGATGGCGTGCCCTTCGCCCTTCTCATCGCGCACGACGGTCATCAGCAGCGCGCTCGCCGGCCAGCCCCGCTGCATCAGCACCTGCCGCTTGAGTAGGGCATAGTCCTCGCAATCGCCGCGAGACATGGGGATCGTCCAGTACTCGGCGATGCCGTAGATCTCCTGGTCCGTGGCCGGCTCGATGAGCCGGTTGACGGCGCGGTTCACGTGATCGAGCTCGGCGCGCCTCTCGTCCGTCAGCTCGAAACGGGCCTCCTCGAAGGATCCCTGGCGGCATTCGGCCGGATGGCGCTCGCAGAAGCTGACGAAGCCGAAAGGCGGGAGGGTCGGCCCATAGACACGCATGTAGGACGACTGGCGCGGCTCGGGTGCCTGCTTGTGCGCGTGGCTGCTCACGCTGCCAGCAGACGCCAGCAACGCTCCTGTCAAAGCCACCAACAGCAATCTTGACGCCGGCAACATGACTTGAAAACTCCCTCAAGAGAGCAACAGACTAGCAGGCAGACGTTAGGCGACCTCCAAGCCGACCCGGCGCATTTGAGACAAATGCGGCCCGCAATTGCCTCGAATTGGCGCCATCGCGATAACGCTGTGCTAACCAGTACCGTTGCGCAGGAGCGCAGCGAGCTTCCCCTATGGTCCTTCAGTCGAAGTGATTGCGCAGAGCGGCCGGGTTCTGGATGTCCCTGAACCGGACGCCGATGCCCTGCTTGTGGTGGCGCACGACCACCGCGCGCAGCTTGCCGAGAACGATCTCCTGCCCGATCGGCGGGCGCGCCTCGGTGCCGATCGAGGCACCCGAAATGGAGACGTCCAGGATCTTGCAGGGAATGATGATGCCCTCGTCGAGCTTCATCATCGATTCCCGGTTGTTCGGCGCGACGCGCTCATGCTTGCGCTCGTCCTCGCCGGTGAGCTCGTTGCGGTTGATCAGCCAGGTGAGCTGGGCGACGAGCTTCTCGCGCTTGTGCTGGGTCGCGACGAGCTGGATGGCGAAGCCGCCATCGAAGAGCCGGACGACATTGCCCTCGAGCCCGCCGAGCTGATCGAAATAGGCCACAATGCGCTCGCCTTCCTCGACCTCCACCGGCGCCATGATGGCGGCGCCGCCAGCGGAGACATCGGACAGCTTGCAGGGATACTCCTGCTTGTTCGCGCGCATGAACCGGCCGAGCAGCGTCAGGGCAACGCGCTTGTGCCGGCGCCGGTCGGCCGGCGTGCGGCTGACAATCGTGCCGCTCTGAGCAGTGGGCGACGCGGATTGGAGCGACATGGAAATCCTTCTGCCTTCATGACAATGGCGAGTTCAGCAGGCGGTGGGCCGCGTCGAAACTGGCGCGTGCGCCAATCCCGCAACTCGAGGCCGATTATCAGGGGTGGGCATTTAATGATGTGCTAATCGCACGCCATTTTGGCACGCTCGCCTGTTAACCCATTTGTGATTGGCTCTGCCGGCGTGGCCTTTTTGACGCCCCGATCACGTGACGGTATTCTGAACCAATGAGCACTGAAGCCAGTGGAAGGCGAAGCACACCGCCAACGGTCATTGCCCTTATGCTCGGGCTGGCTGTTGCGTGGGGGGCTTGCGTCGTCGATGCGCGCGCGCAGCAGCCTGGGCCGCCCGCGGACCGGCCTGCCCTGCCCCAGGAGGCACCGGAAGCCGCGCCGCTACCGCCGGTCGAAGGAGACGCGCCTGCCGCCGGCCGGCTGATGGACCGCGTGCCGAGGACTGCCGACGAAAAATCGAAGCTGCTGGCCGACCTCTACGCCCATCTCGCGACAGCAGACTCCCCCGATGCGGCGAAGAAGATCCAGGCGACGATCGAGCGGCTCTGGACCTATTCCGGCAGCGATACTGTCAACCTGCTCATGCAGCGCGCCTCGAAAGCCCTGGGCGCCAAGGACCATGACCAGGCGCTGAAGTTCCTGGACTACATCGTGCAGATCGCGCCGGACTATGCCGAGGGCTTCAATCGGCGCGCCTACGTCCACTTCGCCCGCAACGACATGCCCTCCGCGGTTGGTGACCTGAGGCGTGCGCTGGCCCTTGAGCCGAACCATTTCCGGGCGCTCGACGGCTTGGCGCAGATCTGGCGCCAGACGGGCAACGCCAAGGGGGCGCTGAGCGTCATCAAGCAGCTCCTCGAGGTGCATCCCTATTGGGAAGGCGCTGACCGCATGGCCGAGGAACTGGCCCGCGAGGTCGACGGGCAGGGTATCTAGCCGGGTAGCCGGCTGCCGGGCTTGTCGCGGCGGATCGGCAGTTCTCAGAAAATCCGGTTCGGGAAATAGCGCAGGATCAGCTCCTCGTAGCGCCCGCTTCGGCGCAGGCGCTCCAGCGTCCGGTTGATCATCCGCTTGAGCTCGACATCCTGGCGCGGCACCGTGATCGCGAGGCCGTCACCGAAAAACTTCGGCTCGAAGAACGGCCCCCCCTTCAGCTCGCAGCAGTCCTGGGACAGAGAGCCGTTGACCCAGAACACGAGCCCGATGCCGTCCCCGAAGACGAGGTCGGCACGGCCCTGCCGGACGGCCTCACGGGCCTGCTCCACCGTCTCGGTCGTTTCGATGGCGCTCTCGCGGAAGAAGGTTCTGAGGTACGCCTCGTGCGGGCTTCCCCGGGCAACGGCAATGCGCCGGCGCTCGAGGAGCTCCGGGGTGATCGCCTGGCGCTGGCCGCCGCGCAGGCCCGCAAACCAAGCAGCCGTATAGAAATAGCGATCGGTGATGTCGAAATCCTTGAGCAGCGACGGCGTGATCCGCTGCGCAGCGATCACCGCATCGGCTTCCCCTCTGCGCAGGGCCGGCAGGAGCTCGTTCCAGGGGAGCGCGCGGATTTCACACTGCGTGCCGAGCTCCAGGCAGATGGCGCGGGCAAGATCGACGTCGAAGCCTGTGAGGACGCCGTCCTCGTCGTAGTAGTGGAACGGCGGGAACTCGCTGTCGGTCAGAAAGCGGATCGCAAAGCGGCGTGTCGAGGCGCTGGGCGTCCCGGCTGGCGGCGCGATGCTCGGTGCCTCGGTCGGCGTTTCATTCCGGGCCTGGGCACTTGCAGGCAGCATCAGCGCAAATTGAGCAGCAATCAGTATTGCGCTCGTCAGCCCAGCACTTATGATCGACTTGCGCACAATGCTTCCTCATTTTGCGGGGCCGCTGGAGAGCCGACGTTGTCGTCTTTCACCTTCCAGCTTGCCGCGCGTCGTTCATTTTTCCGGTTGCGGCGCTAAGGCTGCACCCAAAGCGCGGCGTGATTGCAGCCATGGACCCTAGGACCGCTTCGACCGCGCTTCGTCCCCGCCACCGCACCCCGCAACGGGAATCGAGCCGACAGCGCAGCATATTAGCGCGCCTCAGAGAGGTGCGACAGCGGATCGGCCCGCTTCGCGCCGCTTCTGCCGAGGCATCGACAGGCGAGTACGCCTTTCTCGTCGGGCGGGCGATCGATGCCGCCACGCTCCGCAAGGCCGAGCGCATTGCCGTGGAATGGGCCGTCCTCCCGCATGAGGTGCTGATTGCCCTCGGCTGGATCGACGAGCGGGAGTACGTGGCTGCCCTCGGCGCGGCACTCGGCATCGATTGGCTCGGTCGCACGCCCGGGCGGACGCAGGGGGCTGGCGAGGTCGTGATCAGCGCCTATGCCATGCGGCCGCAGGTCATCCGCGAGCGGATCTCGCTTATTCCGACGGGCCAGCAGCCCGTCCTCGCGACGCGCCGCGAGGTCGATGCGATCCACATGGCGGGGGCCGAGGCCGCGCTCATAGACCACGCCATCGAGGGGCTTTGGCGGGCCAACCCCAGGGCCTCCGCACGCTATGGCGCCGAGACTTGGCAGGCGCTCGTGGCTGCCGCTGTCGCCGGCCTCTTTCTTGGCGGGGTCGCCGTGGCGCCGGAGATTGTCGCGCCGTTCGTGATGGCGCTCCTCACACTGCCATTCTTGTGCGTTGTGCTGCTGCGCACGGCGGCCCTTGCAGAACTTCTCCGTCAGCGGCGTGTCAAGGGCGGTGAGATGCTTCGGTCCGTGCCGGATGCGGAATTGCCGCGCTACAGCGCCCTCGTTCCGCTCTATCGCGAGGCCGAGATCGTGCCCGATCTCGTCGAGGCCATGGCGGCTATCGACTATCCTTCGGCAAAGCTGGAGATCCTGCTCGTCCTCGAAGCCAGCGATACCGACACGCGCGAAGCGCTCGCCGGCCTCGATCTTCCCGGCAACATCCGTCCGGTTGTCGTGCCGGAAAAGGGGCCGCGCACCAAGCCCAAGGCGCTCAACTACGCCCTCGAGCTCGTGAAGAGCCCTTACGTCGTCGTCTATGACGCCGAGGACATCCCGGAGCCCGACCAGCTCCGCCGCGCGCTCGCGACATTCATGAAGGGCGGGAGCGAGATCGCCTGCGTGCAGGCGCGGCTCGGCATCCACAATGCGCGCCAGGGCTGGCTCGCGCGCCAATTCACGATCGAGTACGCCTCGCTCTTCGACGGGCAGCTCCCCGCGCTCCAGCGGCTCGGGCTGCCGATCCCGCTTGGCGGCACCTCCAATCACTTCCGCGTCGATCGGCTGAAGCAAGTCGGTGGTTGGGACCCCTACAACGTGACGGAGGATGCCGATCTCGGCTTCCGCCTCGCGCGGGCCGGCTATCGCACGCTCACAATTCCTACGACGACCTGGGAGGAGGCGCCGATCGCGCTCGGGAGCTGGGTCCGGCAGCGCACGCGCTGGCTCAAGGGGTGGATGCAGACCTACCTTGTGCACACGCGGCGCGGGGCGGGCAGCCGGCGGGCGCTCGGCTGGCGGACATGGCTCGGCCTGCACGTGCTGATGGGCGGGATGCTGCTTTCCGCGCTCGTCCATCCGTTCGTTCTGGTCGCGATCGCGTGGCTGGCGCTCAGCGGCGACCTTCTGGCACCGGACGCCGAGATATGGGAGCGCGTGCTCGTCTGGATCGGGCTCGCCAACTTCGCGCTCGGATATGCGAGTGCCATGCTGGCCGCTGCCGTTGCCTCATGGCGTCGGGGCTGGAGGTGGCTGTCGCTCGAAGCGCTGCTGATGCCCGTCTATTGGCTGCTGATCTCGTTGGCGAGCTATCGCGCGCTTCTGCAACTCATTTCCGCGCCCCATCTCTGGGAGAAGACTGCGCATGGCCATTCGCGCGCAGGCAAGCACAACGGCTAGTTATCCCCTCTCCCCATTGTCTTCAATGGGGAGAGGGGGAAGTGAGATCGCCCCTATGCCGCGGTGATCTTGTCCACCTCGGCCATTTCTTCGGCCGTGAGCTCCCAGCCGGCAGCCTTCACATTTGCCTCGACCTGCGCGGGTGTCGTCGCGCCGGCAATGACGCTCGTGACCGGCGCCTTGCAGGCCAGCCAACTGAAAGCAAGCTCCAGCAGCGTGTGGCCGCGCGCCTTGGCGAAGGCCTCGAGCTTCTCGACCTTCGTCCAGTTGCTGTCGCTCAGGTATTTGTCGGCCCAACGCTGGGCCTGCGAGAGGCGGCCATCCGCCGGCATGTTGTTGCGCGCGTATTTGCCGCTGAGCAGCCCGCTCGCGAGCGGGAAGAAGGGCAGGAGGCCGAGGCCATAATGCTCCATGGCCGCGGCGAGTTGCGGCTCGACCACATTGCGGACGACGAGACTGTACTCGTCCTGGCACGAGATGAAGGTCGTGGTGTTGTGCGCCCGCGCGATCTCCTGCGATTTCGCGACCTGCCACGCTGGCATGTTCGAGCAGCCGACATAGCGGACCTTGCCCTGCCGAACGAGGTCGTCGAGCGTCGCGAGTGTCTCTTCGAGCGGGGTGAGCGGATCGGGCTTGTGATACTGGTAGAGATCGATCCAGTCGGTCTTGAGCCGCTTCAGACTCGCCTCGACGGCGTTCATGATGTAGCGCCGCGAGGCACCGCGCATCCGGCCGGTATCGTCCATCTCCCAGCCGAACTTGGTCGCGAGCACGATGTCCTTGCGGCGCGCGCCCAGCACCTCGCCGATGATCGTCTCCGAGCCACCGCGATTGCCATACATGTCGGCGGTGTCGAAGAGCGTGATACCCGTATCGAGCGCTTTGTGGATGACCTTGCGCGAGCCTTCGAGATCGAGCTTGGCGCCGAAGTTGTTGCAGCCGAGCCCAACCACAGACACACGCAGGCCCGAGGGCCCGAGATTGCGTTCCTTCATAAGTATTCCTTCCGTTCTTGGATAAGGGCGGCCGCCCTGCGGCAGGGGCCGCTGCGAGGCTGCAGGTCGCACATCCTGGCTTCTCTTGCAGGTTGCGACGGGCGGCGCGCTCTGCCAAGAGCTATTCGCACCTCAGAGCTGCAGAGGATCTACGCATGACCCGCACTTCGCGCGCCCCCCTCGACTATCTTCCCGCCGCCGAGAGCTTCCACGATTCGCTCAGGGCCGACGCGCATCAGCCGGAGAAGGCGCGCGCCGTCGTGATACCCTTCGGGCTCGAAGCTTCGGTGAGCTATGGCTCCGGCACGGCGGCAGGGCCCGCGGCACTCCTTGCTGCCAGCCACCAGCTCGAACTCTATGACGAGGAGCTGCGCCGCGAGGCCTATCTCGACTATGGGATCTCTGCCATCCGCGAGCCGGTGCTTGCGAAGCCGCTCGGCGCCGCGCTGGGGCAGCTCTCAGCCATTGTCGAGCAGGTGCTGGATGAGGGCCGCTTTCCCTTCGTGATCGGCGGCGAGCACTCCCTCACGGCCGGCGCCATCAATCCTTTTGCCGCGAGCTACAAAGATCTCGTCGTCCTGCAGTTCGATGCGCATGCGGATTTGCGCGATGGCTATCTCGGCGAGAAATATTCACATGCCGCCGCCATGCGCCGCGTGCTCGACCATCCGCATGTCGAGCTCGTTTCGGTCGGTATCCGCGCGATCTCGAAAGAGGAGGCGGACTTTGCCGATGCGCACCGGGATCGCGTGCACATTTATTGGGGTAAGGACCAGGCGCGCTGGGACATCGAGGCGATCGCGGCTCATCTGCGGGGCCGTCCGATCTATGTCACGTTCGACATCGACGGTCTCGACGGTGCGGTCATGCCGGCAACCGGGACGCCGACACCCGGCGGCCTCTCCTATCTTCACGCGCTCGCAATCCTGAAGCGCGCCGCGGAGGTCGGAACGATCGTGGGAGCCGATCTCGTGGAGCTGGCGCCTATTCCCGGCTTCCACATCTACGACTACACGGCCGCCGCGCTGGCCTACAAGATCATGTCCTATGCGCTTTCAGGGACAGGCCCGCGCTGAGGTCGATCAGCTCCCGAGATCTGTCTTCAGGCGTTCCATCGCGGTCGGATCGGACGCGAAGCGATATTGCGTGAAGCCGACCGTGATCAGGATCATGAGGCCGTTGAAGGCGAGCGCCGGCCCGAGGCCGAAATGCTCGGCGATGGCGCCCGTGAGGAGATTGCCGAGCGGCGCCATGCCGATGAAGCACATGACATAGATCCCGATCACGCGCCCGCGCCAGGCGTCCTCCACGGACTGCTGCATAATCGTGTTCGTGGAGGCCGATGTCATCAGGATCGAGCCACCGAGGATCGCGAGCAGGAACATGGAGAGGGGCAGACTGCGTGACTGGCTGAAGGCGATCAGCGTTAGGGCAATGATGAACGGAGCGAACCGCACCAGCGAGAGCTGAACGCGCGTGCTCGTCTGCATCGCGAGCACGATTGCCGTCACCAGCGCGCCGGCCCCAACGGAGCTCATCAACAGGCCGAGCGTCGAGGTGTTGCCGCCGAAGAAGTTGACCGCGATCGACGGCATGATGTGCTGGTACGGCAGCGCGAAGATCGCGACGGCAGTCACGGTCGGCAGCAGGTAGCGCGCCGCGGGATGCTGCTTGAGATAGTTGATGGTCTCGCGGAGCGCGATTCCCCGCTCTCCGTCCTT
The DNA here is from genome assembly GCF_900117415.1 of Hyphomicrobium sp. CS1BSMeth3. GTDB lineage: Bacteria > Pseudomonadota > Alphaproteobacteria > Rhizobiales > Hyphomicrobiaceae. The sequence goes on along the minus strand of NZ_FPEI01000006.1, from coordinate 2,548,595 downwards.
GCGCGATGGAACAGGATCGGGGAGGCGCATCGCGATCAAAGCGATGATGACGGCGGTAAAGCTCAACGCATTGAGCGCGAAGCACCAGGCTTCCGTCAGGCGCAGGAGCAGAATGCCGGCGATGGATGGCCCGATGATCCGGCCCATGTTGAACAGCATGGAGTTCACGCCGATGGCACTCGGCAGCAGCTTTCTGTCCTCGACGATGATGGAGAGCAGCGCCTGGCGCCCGGGTGTCTCGAAGGCGGTCGCCGTTCCTGAGCAGAGCGCGAGCGCGAGATAGAATCGCACGTCGTCGACGCCGAGCGCCGCCATCGTGGCAAGGATGCTCGCGAGCACCGCGAGCACCACGTTGACCGTGATCAGCATGCGCACACGGCGCACGCGATCCGTGAGCGCGCCCGCGAACGGGGAGACCACCAGGAAGGGGATCTGCGTGAGGAAGCCTGAAACGCCGAGCAGAAAGACGGAACCCGAGAGCCGATAGATGAGCCAGGAGAGGGCGATCTGCTGAATCCAGCCGCCGATGATCGATATGGCCTGGCCGGTTGCGAAGAGGCGGAAGCGCGGCTTCGACAGAGCTGGCGGCAGGAATGAGGCCATTGCCACCATCGGTTTTATCGTCCTGGCTTGCGATCAGAGAGGCGATCGAACGGGCTCGGGCGGGATCGGGGCGGTGCGCGGCGGTCGGAGCGATTCCACATCGATCATCGCAGAACTCTCGACAGGCTGTCGAGGGCTAGTGTCCCGATCCCGAAGTTCGCCTCACCTCGATTCTGGCGTCCGGAGCGAACTTCGGAATCAGAAGGACACTAGAACCATAGACTTGCTAGTGTGATTCAGATCGAGAAATTCGCTCGATACGGTGCCGCGAGAGGTGGCGAATTTCGCGATCATCACACTAGGTGGTGTCTTTTCTCTGACGCCATCCGCCCGCGCGGACGTGTGCGACAGGGAGGCGGACCTTGAAGCACGCGCCGACGATCTGGCCGTCCTCGACGCGGTTCTCGGCCCAGATGTGCCCGCCGTGTGCACTGACGATCTCGCGCGAGATGGATAGGCCGAGGCCGGAATTCTTGCCCTGCGTCCGATCGCTCTGCGGGCGGTCCGAGTAGAAGCGCTCGAAGATCTTGTCGATGCTTTCCGGTGGGACGCCCGGGCCCTCGTCACTGACGGAGAACTCGACCTCATCCGCCTGCATTGCCGCACGCACGCTCACGGTGCCGCCCAGCGGCGAGAAGGAGAGGGCATTGTCCAAGAGGTTCGTCACGACGCGGCCGAGATTGGATTCGTGCGCATTGACGATAAAGGCGTCGGGGCGTCCCTGCGCGTCCTGGATATCGAGCTCGACGCGCTGCCGGTCGTCCTCGATCGTCCCGCGGAAGGTCTCGACGACGGATCGCAGGATGCCGCGAATGTCGACGGGGGTTGTCTTCTGAAGGGCGAGCTCGGCATCGAGGCGCGAGGTGTTGGCGACGTCCGTAATGAGACGGTTGAGGCGCTTCAGCTCACCGAGGACCTGCTGAACGACCTGCTCGCGCTGCTCGGGCGTTCGGGCGTAGTGCAGAGACTGCGCCATGACCTGGGCTGCGGTCAGCGGGTTCTTGAGCTCGTGCGCCACATCGGCCGCGAACTTCTCGCTCGACTCGATACGGCGGTAGAGCGAGCGCGTCATGCTGTGCACGGCATTGGAGAGCTGGCCGACTTCGTCCTGGCGCTTGCCGAAGTCGGGAAGCTGGCTATGAGCATGAATGCTGCGGCTGACGCTCTCGGCGCCCTCCGACAGGCGGCGCATCGGGCCTGCGATCGTGCGCGCGAGCAGCAAAGAGGCGAGCACCGATGCCGCAAGGGCGAGCAGCACCAGCATGGCCATGGCGGAGCGCTCGTTGGCGATGATCTCGTCGATCTCGCCCGGTCGCGTCGAGAGCAGGAGCGCGCCGAGGATCGCATTGCGCCGCTGGATCGGCACGGCCAGCGACACGATCTTTTCCTGGTCGTCGGTCAGGAGCAGCATCGGCGGCAGTGCCGCACCCCTGAGCGCCTGGCGGACCTCCGGGTAGCTGGTGCCGTTCGCATTGCGCCCGATCTCACGGTAGATCGGCAGGTCCGAGCGGTCGAACAGCCCCGAAAGACGGGTCCAGAAATTCTTCACCTTCACGCGCTCGCCTGGGTCGGCTTGAGGCGTCTCGGGAGTGCGCACGTCGCTCGGATCGAGCGGCAGGGGGAACTGCAGGTCCTGCAGGTCGCTCGAATCGACGATCAGCTTGCCGTTGCGGTCATAGATGCGGGCGCGGGTGTTGTGCGTCGGGTGGATCAGGCGCCGCAGAACCGGAATGACGCGCTCATGGCGCAGCGACAGCTCCATGGCCGCGAAGCCGTCATCGCGGAACGGCACGCGCACGCCATCGAGCTCGGGGAGCCTTTCAGGATCGAACGCGAGCCGCCCTTCGCGCTCAACGAGTGCGCTCGAGGCGATCGCCGAGGCAATGATCTCGCCCTGGACCTTGAGGCTTTCATACTTCGCGGTAATGAGCCACGCGTGCTGCTGGCTGAGCCAGACCATGCCGCCGACGAGCACGATGAGGCCGAGCAGGTTGGCGAGGACAATGCGCCGCGCGAGCGTCGAGAACAGCTTGCGCAGTGGCCCATGCGCGTCGAGAAAGCGCCAGACATCGACTGTGCGCCGCCAGGTGGCAGCAAGCCATGGGGCGCGCGGCGCCCGCTTGGCAATGGTGCCAGCGTCGTCATCCGACGCCGGGACCTGCCACATGCGGTCGCCTTCAAGAGCCATTCACTGTTCCCCTCGCTCTCGCGGCCACCAGCCCGGTGTGCCGGCCGCGGGGCCCTTGGTTGGCCTCCCTGCGGCATGAGACCTTGATCAGTCTTGCGCTGAACTTAGCGTCGAAGTTTCCTTGGCGCAGACTGAGTTCGCCGAACCCTGCGGGCGATATTACACAGCACGTGCCCTTGTGCCAGCAACAGCACATTACCCGCGTCGGCGGCGGACCCTATCAGGTCTCCTTGAAGCGATAGCCGACCCCGTAAAGTGTTTCAATCACATCGAAATCGTCGTCCACCTGCTTGAATTTCTTTCTCAGGCGCTTGATGTGGCTGTCGATCGTGCGGTCGTCCACATAGACTTGGTCGTCGTAGGCCGCGTCCATCAGCGCGTCGCGCGTCTTGACGACGCCGGGGCGGGTCGCGAGCGCCTGCAGGATCAGGAACTCGGTGACGGTCAGCGTGACCGGGCGGTTGTCCCAGTGGCAGGTGTGACGCTCGGGATCGAGGCGGAGCTTGCCGCGCTCGAGAATGCGGGCTGCTTCGGTCGGCGGCGCCGTGCCGTCCTTCGCCTGGGCGCGGCGGAGCACGGCCTTCACGCGCTCGACCACCAGCCGCTGCGAAAACGGCTTTGCGATGTAGTCGTCGGCGCCCATCTTGAGGCCGAACAGCTCGTCGATCTCCTCGTCCTTCGACGTGAGGAAGATCACCGGCATGTCGGACTGCTGGCGGACGCGGCGGAGAAGCTCCATGCCGTCCATGCGGGGCATCTTGATATCGAAGATGCCAAGGTCCGCCGGCTCCTCGGTCAGCGCCTCGAGGGCAGCCGCACCGTCGGGATACGTGCGCACCTTGTAGCCCTCGGCCTCGAGCGCCATGCGGAGCGCAGTGAGGATGTTGCGCTCGTCATCGACGAGGGCGATCGTGCTCTTCTCTTTCATGACCTCGACATCCTGGCTGTGGACGTACGCTTTCGAGCCTCTATGGCGTCAGCATGGGCGAATTGTGACGGCGCAGAGCGTTGCGCCCCGCCCTTGAACGGCGGATGAATATGCTCTCCCCGGGGAGAGCTCGCTAAGGCTAGCACGCCCCTGCGGGACGTGCGCCGCACTTTTGCACAGTCTCACCGTAATGCGCCGCCCCCGTATGACACGCCGACCTTTTCCGGCCGTGCTCGCGCGGGGGCTCGCTACTCTTATCCCAATGACGCTAAAGGTCAAAATCCCTTCGGCGGAGTTGCTGCATCCTCCTGCTGCCGGCCTGGACCACGTAATGCGGCCGTCTGCCGCGCCTGCAGAGGAGGCATTTTTCATGAGAGCAACTGAGGGCTTGGCGCGGCGCCTGCCATCCGGTTGAATGCCGTGCATAGGTCCCGCGGCGTCACGCCGGAGGGATCGCATACGATCCCTGTTCAGGAAACGCCTCGCATGACCGCCACCAGCTTCGACATCCTCATCATCGGCGCCGGCCCCGGCGGCTACGTGGCGGCAATCCGCGCCGCGCAGCTCGGCTTCAAAGTCGGCATCGTCGAGCGCGAGCACATGGGCGGTATCTGCCTTAACTGGGGGTGCATCCCGGCGAAGGCCCTGCTGCGCTCGGCCGAAATCTACCACTACGGGACGCACGCCAAGGACTATGGCCTCAAGCTTGAAGGGAAGCTCACGGTCGATACGGCGGGCGTCGTTCAGCGCTCGCGGGATGTTTCGAAGCGCCTCAATGGCGGCATCGGCTTCCTCATGAAGAAGAACAAGGTCTCGGTCATCTGGGGCGAGGCCGTGATCGAGCGGCCGGGCCGCGTCCAGGTGAGCGCGACGAAGAAGGCGCCCATGCAGCCGCAGGTGCCGCCGCCGGCCGGCACGCTCGGTGCCGGCACTTATGAGGCCAAGCACATCATCATCGCGACCGGCGCACGTCCCCGCGTGCTCCCCGGCCTCGAGCCGGACGGCAAGCAGGTGTGGACCTATTTCGAGGCCATGCTGCCGCAGACCATGCCGAAGTCGCTGCTCGTCGTCGGCTCCGGCGCCATCGGCATCGAGTTCGCCTCCTTCTATCGGACCATGGGCAGCGAGGTGACGGTGGTCGAGCTGCTGCCGCAGATCCTCCCCGTCGAGGATGCCGAGATCGCGGCGCTGGCAAGGAAGCGCTTCGAGCGCCAGGGCATGAAGATCATGACCGGCGCGAAGGTGGTTGCGCTCGACAAGAAGAGTGACAAGGTCATCGCGACGATCGAGGACGACAAGGGCAAGCGCACGACCGCCGAGTTCGAGAAGGTGATCTCGGCCGTGGGCGTCGTCGGCAACGTCGAGGGCCTCGGGCTCGAGAAGCTCGGCGTGAAAGTCGAGCGCGGAACGATCGTCACGGATGGCCTCGGCCGCACGAACGTGGCCGGCATCTATGCCATCGGCGACGTCGCCGGGCCGCCCATGCTGGCGCACAAGGCCGAGCACGAAGGCGTCATCTGCGTCGAGACCATCAAAGGCCTCCACACGCACGCCATGGACAAGCTGCAGATCCCGGGCTGCACGTACTGTCATCCGCAAGTCGCAAGCGTCGGCCTCACGGAAGCCAAGGCCAAGGAGCAGGGGCGCCAGATCAAGGTCGGGCGCTTCCCATTCGTCGGCAACGGCAAGGCTATTGCGCTCGGCGAGCCCGACGGCCTCGTGAAAACGATCTTCGATGCCAAGACCGGCCAGCTCATCGGCGCGCATATGATCGGCGCCGAGGTAACCGAGCTGATCCAGGGCTTCGTCATTGCCATGGGCCTCGAGACGACGGAGGAGGAGCTGATCCACACCGTCTTCCCGCACCCGACGCTCTCTGAGATGATGCACGAGAGCGTGCTCGACGCCTTCGGCCGCGTCATCCACACTTGAGGGCAATGAGATGATGAAGTTCTACTACGCGCCGCACACGTGCTCGCTGGCCTCGCACATCGCGCTCGAGGAAGCAGGCGCCGACTACGAGGCCATTCGCGTCGATTTCAAGACGAGCCAGCAGCGCACGCCCGACTATCTTGCGATGAATCCGAAGGGGCGCGTGCCTGTGCTCGTCACGGCTCGCGGCGTCATCACGGAGACTCCCGCGATCCTGGCGTATGTCGCCGCTACGCATCCGGCGAGTGGGCTTGCGCCGCTTGATGACTCCTTTGCCTTTGCCGAAGTCCAGGCCTTCAACAGCTATATGTGCTCGACGGTGCATCCAGGTCATTCGCACGGCATCAGGGGCTCACGCTGGGCGGACGATCCGGCGGCGCTCGAGTCCATGAAGGCCAAGGTTCAGCAGAACATGACGGACTTTTACGAAGTCATCGAAAGCCGCATGTTTCGTGGCCCATGGGTCATGGGTGAGAATTACTCGATTGCGGACGCCTATCTGTTCACAGTTTCCGGCTGGCTCAAGCAGGACAAGGTCGACATCGCGCAGTTCCCGCGCGTCGCCGATCACTTCGCACGCATGAAGGAACGTCCAGCCGTTGCGCGAGCGCTTGCAGTGGCGCACGGCACAGCCTAAATCCGCAGGCCGCGAAGGCTTGGGGGAAGTGGCATGACTTGGTCGATCATCGCGCGGGATCCCGCGAGTGGCCGCATTGGTATTGCGGTCGCGACGTGCAATTTTGCCGTGGGGGCTCGCGTGCCGCATTTGCGGACCGGCATCGGTGCCGTGTGCACGCAGGCGCTGACCAATCCATTCTTCGGGCCGCGAGGCCTCGCGCTGCTGACGGCAGGCGGGTCGGCCGATGATGTCGTTCGCATGCTCATGATGGCCGACGAAGGGCGCGACCACCGCCAGGTCCACATCATGGACCGCGAGGGGCGCTTTGCTGCCGCGACCGGTGCGGCGTGCATCGACTGGTGCGGCCACCTTCAGCGCGCGACGATCTCGATCGCCGGCAACATGCTCGCAGGTCCCCAGGTGATCGAGGCAACGGCGGACGCCTACGAGGCCGGCGCGGACTTACCATTGCCCGAACGGCTCATTCGCGCCATGCAGGCCGGCGAGGCGGCGGGTGGGGACAAGCGCGGGCGCCAGTCGGCAGCACTCCTCGTGCACGATGAGGAAGACTCTCCCATGCTCGACATCCGCGTCGATGATCATGCTGATCCGCTGGCCGAGCTCGCTCGCCTGGAGCTGGTCTCGCGCGAGCGCGCCATTCATGCGCGCCGCTTTGGCCCGACGCGGGACAATCTGACTGGGATCATCGACCGCGCGGAGCTCGATGCCGCGATCAAGCGCTCGATCGATGAGGGCTACCGCTAGTGTCCCGATTCCGAAGTTCGCCATACCTCGATGCTGGCGCCCCGAGCGAACTTCGGAATCATAAGGGACACTAGAATCATAAACTTGCTAGTGTGATTCAGATCGAGAAATTCGCTCGATGCCGTGCCGCGAGATGTGGCGAATTTCTCGATCATCACACTAGCCGCCGCGCATCTTGCCGCGCCAGCCGATCGCCAGCACGACACCTGCAATCGCGACGCATACCGCGGCCATGACGAATGCCGCGCGATATCCGAACCACGTGATCACGACGCCGGCAATGGGTGGGATCACGACGTACGTCGCAAACACGAAGAACGTCGAGCCGGCACTGGCCTCGCTGGCCCGTTCCGGCGCAAGGCCCGCGACCTCGGCCATGAACAGGCCGTTCCACGTCGCAACCGAAATGCCGGAGAAGGCCGCCACCGCGATCAGCGCAGCCATCGACCAGCCACTCCCCAGGCATGCTATTGCGATCGCCGACGCTGCCGAGAGGACGGAGAGGCCGCACAGCACCGGACGCGGCGAGCCGAAGGCATCGGCGATGAAGCCATAGACCACGCGCCCGGCAACGCTCAGGGCCTGGTTCAACGCGAACAGCAGCCCCGCGAGCTTCAGGTCATAGCCGAGGCCATTGGCGAGAAACGTGACGAAGAAGGCGTTCAGCACGCCCTGCACGCTCGCAAAGCCGATGCTCGCGAGCGCAATGATCCTCAGCCCTGGAATCGCGGCGAGCGTCAGGAACGGCTGACGCAGGTTCGAGAGCGCAAACAGCTTGCCGAACCTGAATGCCGTGCGCGGGCGGCTCTCGTTGAAGTGCCGCGGCGCGAGAAAGAGGATGCTGCTGGCCACGAGCAGAAAGACGACGAAGACGCCAAGCGCGCCCCGCCAGCCGTATTGCGCAGCGAGCGCGCTCCCGGCGACGCCCGCGATGACGCCGCCGAGCGGAACACCCGTCTGGCGGAGTGAGAAGATGCGGTTGCGTTTCGACGGCGGCGTGTTGTCGGCGAGGATCTGGCTGCCGGCCGGCGTCGTCGTCGCATAGGCAAAGCCGATCAGGATGGCACCGGCGATCATCAGCGCGTACGAGCCGGACATGATCAGGGCTGCGCCGGCCGTCGCGACGAGCGCGGCCACCATGAGAGCCCGGACCGGGCCGAGTGGCACCGTGAAGGCCGAGTTGGCCATATAGAGCCACACCGAGCCGAGGCCCGAGGCGCCGCTGATCCACCCGAAGGCGGCTGGCGGCATCCCGGCCGTCGCCATCATCATCGGCGCCAGCACGGCGAGGGAGAGCGCGAGCGTCGATGACCCGACGAGCGTGATGAGCGCGACATTGAACGCCTTGAGCGTCGCGTATTGCGGCGCGCTTTCTGCCGACGGATTGGGGCGGCGGTCGCTCACCTCGTCGCCTCGACCGTCATCGCCCATCCTCCACGCTCGAAAGGATGCCGCGCACGCCCGCCTCGAACAGTGCCTGGTCCGGCCCCGCTGCGAGCATATTGAAGCCGAGCTTCTTGTATTGGCGCGCCCAGTCGGCGCTGGCCGCCATGAAGCCGAGGCCCTTCTGGTGCTTGCGGCCCGCCGTGACGATCCGATCGACAGCCTTCACGTAAATCGGATTGTCGAACTGTCCCGGAATGCCGAGGAAATTCGTGAGATCGAAGTGGCCGACCCAGAGCACATCGATGCCGTCGACTGCCGCGATCGCCTCCACCTGCTCGAGGCCGCGCTCGGTCTCGATCTGCGCGATGACCAGCGTGCGCGCATCGGCCGTGCGCATTTTCGCCTTCGGATCTCCGCCCGCGTAATCGTCATGAGCAAAGCCGAAGGCGGCGCCACGGCGGCCGCGCGGAGGATAGTGCGTTGCTTCCACGATTGCGCGGGCCTGCGCCTCGCTCTCCACCATCGGGACCATGACGCCGTGGCAGCCGATGTCGAGCGCGCGGGCGAGGAAGTGGTACTCGCCGCGCGGCACGCGCGCCATGGGCGCAATCGGCAGCCCTCGGCAGTAAGAAATCTGCATCTTGATGGTCTCGAGCGACGTGCCCGTGTGCTCCATGTCGTAGATGACGTACTCGGCGCCCGCGTTCACGAGGAGCTGCGGGATCGCGGGGCCGAGCAGCTCGAACATCATGCTGCCGAGCACCGTCTCGCCCGCGAGCACGCGCTGGCGCAGGGACTTGCGGGCCATGGTCTGCGTTCCTCCCCACTGGCGCGTTGGCCGGCAGTCTTTGTTCTTATGCGGGATCGGGCGCCGGCTCAGCGCGCGGCGCGAAGCAGCGCCTGACGGAAACGCACGCGGTTGGCGCCGCCGTCGAGCGAGAGCTTGTCCTTCGGCGCATCGACGGTCGAGACCTTCACGAGGACGAAGGACGTCCCATTGCTCTCGCGCAGCATCCGCGCGCCGGCCGCGAGCTGGTCTTCGCGCTCGATGGTCATGGTCGAGCCGATGCCGGCGCCGATGGCCATGCGCTCGAGATCCACGCCGAGGCTCGTGTGGCTTTTCTGGTAGCCGGTCTCGCCGTAGTGGCCATTGTCCACGCACAGGATGGAAAGGTTAGGCGGCTGCAGCGCACCGACCGTGGCCAGCGTGCTGACGTTCATCAGCAACTCGCCGTCGCCCGTCGCAACGAGCACGCGCCGTTTCGGCTGAGCGAGCGCCAGCCCGAGCCCCATGGAGAGGGCCGCGCCCATGGCGCCGCCGAGGGCGTAGAGGTTGTCGCCGTCGTTGGTGATCGACGCGAGCTCGTAGGCTGTCCCGGCGAGTCCGGCGATCATCAGGAAGTCGGCTGGATTGCCGACGAGGGCCGGCACGGCATGATTGCGGTCGAGGGGCATGGTTGTCTCGGCTCTCCCGGGAGGTGCCGCCGATCGGCTGTCGGCGGCTGTGGAATAGGGCGTCCCGTGGACAGAATGGCGCGATCAGGTGCCGAGGGGCAAGCTTGGCGCGTGCGCACGCCCATGCGTTCCCGTCGCGGCTATCATAGGTCGACCCTGGATTGATCTCCATCAAGCACCATGGCTGAGCGGCAGGGCATACGGTACAAAAGCATGCCCATGCCCTGGGAGGGAGCCGCCTCGGATGACGGAAGACATACTTTCCGAACGCGCTGCCGCGCCGCTCGCGCTGCCTCGAACGGCCGTCGCGATTCGCCGCGTGCCCTTCGATGCACCTTGGGCCTGGCTCGCCGCAGGCTGGAACGACCTCTGGCGCGTGCCGCACATCTCGCTCGCCTATGGGGCTGCTTTCGCGATCGTTGCGGGTGGGCTGCTCCTCGGGCTGACGCTCGCCAATTGGCAATCCCTGGTGCCCGCGCTCGCTGGCGGCTTCCTGCTGGTCGGCCCGCTCCTCGCGGTCGGGCTCTATGAAACGAGCCGGCGTCTCGAGGCCGGCGAACACATCGAGCTTGGCGATGTCATTGGCGCGGGTCTTCGCGCCAAGGGGCAACTCGGCTTCTTCGGCGTCGGCCTCATGGTGATTTTCCTCGTCTGGCTGGAGCTCGCCTTCGTCCTCCTCGTCCTCTTCCTTGGAGGTGCCGGACTGCCGCCACCATCCGAGTTCCTCACGCGTCTCCTGTTCACGCCCTCGGGCCTCGGCCTGCTGATCGTCGGGTCACTTGTCGGCGGGGTGCTTGCCGCCACCGTCTATGCCGTGTCGGTCATCGCCGTACCGCTGCTGCTCGTGCACAGGATCGACGCGATATCGGCGGCGGCAGCGAGCGTTGCGGCCGTGCGCCAAAATCCCAAGCCCATGCTGCTCTGGGCGGGCCTCATCGGCGGCTTCATGGCGTTCGGCTGCGCAACGCTCTTCCTCGGCTTGGTCCTTCTGTTCCCGTTGATCGGCCATGCAACCTGGCACGCCTTCCGCGCGCTCGTCGTCGTGACGGACGACCGGATCGGCGGCCCGTTGCCGGCGCCTTGACCTCGGGCGCTCAATCGCGCAAGTGTGGGCCGCCGCCGGGCGGGCTCGGCGTGCCAACCGGTCCCGTAGCTCAGCCGGATAGAGCACCAGATTCCTAATCTGGGGGTCGCAGGTTCGAATCCTGCCGGGATCGCCAAATCCTCACCCGAACGCGAGAAAATTGCCAAAACGGCGCGTGATATTGGGCGCCGCTACCGCGATGGCCCGCAGGGCGATCGTGAAAGATACAGGCCTGCCGATCGGTATGTAGGCCGTGTGCAGTCTGCTATGCGTGGCGCAAACATTGGGGAGGGAATACGAGCAGGTTCTGTGCTTCCCAAAAAAGACGGCGCATATGGATCTGGAACTCAAAGGACAAGCTGTTCTCGTTACCGGGGCAGGATCGGGGATCGGACAGGCGATCGCCCTTGCATTTGCGGCCGAGGGGGCCGCGGTCGCCGTCAACGATCTCACGCGCGAGCGGTGCCAGGAGACGCTCGAACTGCTGCGGCCTACCGGCGTACCGGCGATGGCCGCTCCCTTCGACGTCACGCGGCTGGACGACGTAAGGGCTTCCATCGGCGAGGTTCATGACCGGTTCGGGCGCCTTGATGTTCTCGTGAACAATGCGGCGATCATGGTGAACAATACGCCGTTCGTGGAGAGCCGGCCGGAAGACTGCGAGCGGGAGATCGCCGTCGGATTGTTTGGCGCGATGCATTGCACGCGGAGCGTTCTTCAGGGGATGATAGGGCGCACCCACGGTCGAATTGTGAATATCGTGTCGGACGCGGCGAGGGTCGGTCAGGAGAAGGAAGTGGCCTATTCGAGCGCGAAGGGCGGCCTGATCTCCTTCACCAAATCCTTGGCCCGTGAAGTCGGCCGCCATGGAGTAACCGTGAACGCGGTGTCGCCGGCAGCAACAGACACGCCGCTGCGTCGTGAAATGCTCGGCCGCCTCGAGGCAAAGCTCGGAGCGGAGGCTGTCGCCGCGCGCGAGGAGAAAGTTCGCCGTGTCTATCCGGTCCGGCGGATTGGCCAACCCAACGATGTCGCGGACCTCGTTACCTTCCTGGCATCGACCAGGGCGCGTCACATCACCGGACAGATCTGCAGCGTGAACGGCGGTTTCGCGATGCCCGGCTGATTGGCCCAGCTCCGATCGGCCCCTCTCCAAGCTTCAAGAGACGATAACGTGACCACAATGACCGACGAACAGATCGCGATGCGCGACATGGTGCGCAATTTTGTGCGTGAGGAAATCATTCCCCATGCGGCGGAGTGGGACCGACAGCACATCGTGCCGAAGGCGACGCTGGAAAAGCTCGGGGGCTTCGGCTTCTACGGTGTCGGCATACCTTCGGAATGGGGCGGCGCCGGAGCCGACTTCTTCTCGTATCTGTATCTGACCGAGGAGCTCAGCTACGGCGATGCGGGCATCTGCAACACCATCAATGCCACGAACTCCTTCGCCAACAACGTCTTCGCATTCGGAACGGAGGCGCAGAAGGAGCGCTACCTTCGCCCGGTCGCGGAAGGGCGGCAGATTGCCTGCATGCTGCTGACGGAGCCGCAGGCGGGATCGGATGCTGCAAACCTCCGCGCGCGCGCCGAGCTGCGCGGCGACCGCTATGTCATCAACGGCAGCAAGCTGTTCATAACCTCGGGAGCGACTGCGAAGATCTCGCTCGTCATCGCCGTGAGCGACCCGGCGGCGGGCCGGCGTGGGATTTCGGCATTTATCGTGCCGACCGATACTCCTGGATACACCGTTGTTCGCGAAGAGCTGAAGCTTGGGCACCGGACGAACGACACCTGCCAAATTTCGCTCGAGAATGTGGAGGTGCCGGCTGAAAACCTCCTCGGTGAGCTGGGCGATGGGCTGAAAATCGCGCTGTCGGGTCTCGAGACGAAGCGCATCGTCGTTGCGGCCCAGGCGGTCGGCGTGGCCCAACGCGCATTCGATGAGGCGCTGCGCTATTCCCAGGAGCGGGAGACGTTCGGCAAGAAGATCTCCCAACATCAGGCGGTCGCGTTCACGCTCGCGGAGATGGCGACAGATCTCGAATGTGCGCGGCAGCTCTACTACCACGCGGGGCGGCTCAAGGATGCGGGCGTTCGCTGCGTGCGTGAAGCCTCGATGGCGAAGCTCTTCGCCTCGCAGATGAGCGAGCGCGTCTGCTCGGCGGCTCTCAAGATGCACGGCGGCTACGGGTTCCTGAACGACTTCCCGCTGGAGAAGCTCTACCGGGATGCGATGGTGTTCCAGCTCTACGACGGCACGAACGAGATCCAGAAGCTCCTCATCTCCCGCGAGCTGCTTTCCAACCGCTGAGCGCGTCGGCAGCTCCCAAGGACAGGCTAGGACAGCATGATACTCACGATCGCGCAGGAAGGGCCGGTACGGATCCTGACCCTCAATCGCCCGGAGGCCATGAACGCTTTGTCGGGCGCGCTGGCGGTGCGGCTTCTGGAGGAAGTTCGCGCGGCCGAGCAAGATGCGGACACGCGGGTCATCATCGTCACTGGTGCCGGCGACAGGGCTTTCTGCGCGGGTGCCGACCTCAAGGAGCGGCGTGACATGAGCGCCGATGAGAAGTGGGCGCAGGCCACTTCTCTGTGGCGCGTCAACGACGCCATCTGGCGCTCGCCGAAGGCTTTCGTCGCCGCCGTCAACGGCTGGTGTGTCGGCGGCGGCTTCGAACTCGCGCTCTACTGCGATCTTCGCATCGCCAGCGATCAAGCGCGCTTTGGCTTTCCCGAGATGACCTTGGGCGCTTTTCCCGGCGCCGGCGGCGCTGTCATCCTGCCCCGCTTGATCGGTCGCGCGGCGGCCCGGCCGTTCTTCTACATGGCGCGCCAGGTCGGCTCGGACGAGGCGCTGAAACTCGGTATCCTCGAGAGTGTCGTCAAACGGGAGGAGCTGCTTCCCTCGGCCCTCGAGCTCGCGCGCAAGATTGCGGACAGCACGAGCCCGCTCGGGTTCGCGGCTGCCAAGGAGCTTCTCAACGCGGGGGCAGACCTGCCGTTCGATGCGGCAGCCGAGCTGAACCAGACCCTGCGTCGCCCACTCGAAGCGACTGCCGATTACGAAGAAGGCCTGCGGGCCCATTTCGAGAAGCGCAAGCCGCGTTTCATCGGCCGCTAAGGCTGATCGGATTCGCGCGTAAGGAGAGCAGATCAGTGCCCGAGAGCCTGCCGACGTATCGCCTCTACGCTATCAAGTATGCCTCGCGAGAGGCCAGGCGCTCGGATCATTTCATCGGCGGCGATGCGCGCGACGAGCGCATGGACATGGACTATTTCATCTGGGTCGCCGTCGGGGCGGGTCGGACGATCGTGATCGATACGGGATTTTCCGCTGAGGTTGCGGCGCGGCGGAAGCGCAAGCTGTTGCGTTGCCCAATCGAAGCCCTGCGCCTGATCGGGATCGAGCCGGGAGAGGTGAAGGACGTCATTCACACGCATCTTCACTATGATCATGCCGGCAATATCGACCTTCTGCCGGCAGCGACGTTCCACCTCCAGCAGAGCGAGCTTGCGTTCGCTGTCGGCCCGGACATGCGCTTCCGCTACTTTGCCGCCGGCTATGAAGCCGACGATATCGCCAATCTGGTCAGGCTCAATTTCGCGCGGCGGCTGAAGCTCTACGACGGCGCTTTCACCTTCGCGCCCGGCATCGAGATCGACATAGCTCCGGGGCACAGCGTCGGACTGCAGTACCTGCGGATCCACACCGAGCGCGGCTGGATCACGTTGGCGGGGGACGTGGCATCGTTCTTCGAGAACATTAGCCGGCAACGGCCGTTCGTGGCGGCCGTCGACATCGCGCAGATGCTTCGTTCCTACGAGAAGGTGCGCGCGACTGTACCGAGCCTGGACTATCTCATTCCAGGGCACGACACGCTCGTGATGGAGAGCTATCCGCCGGCGAGCGAAGAGCTTGCGGGCATCGTCGTGCGTCTCGATCTGCCGCCGCTGCGTCCGATCCCGGACCGGGCGGCGCGCTGATGGGGGCAAATGCCACGTCGGTATATGGCGAATGATCACCCTGCTATGCCGGCGCCGCGCGTGGTCAGTGTCGGTGGGCGGAATATGGTTCGATCAGGAAACATTGCCGGACGGCGTAAGGCGCGTCCCGTTCCGCCGTGGCCGGGTTCGGCAAAGCAAACGTGAGCAAGCCTCCGCATATGGCGGGATGGCTTGACGGAGGAGACTAGGTGATCATGAGGACATTCCAGCGGATCGCTGACGAAGACCCCATGGAGACGCTCTGTCGGATGGTGGTCGAGACGAGTTACGACGATCTGCCGAAGGACGTCCGGGAGTTCGGCAAGAAGCAGATCCTCGACATCATCGGCGTTTCGATGGGCGGCTCCGGCATGGACGGCATCGCCGATGTCGTTGCCTTCGTGCGTGATCAGGGCGGCAAGCCGGAGAGCCACATTCCATTTTACGGCGGGAAAGTGCCGGCTGCGATGGCGGCATTCGCGCTGGCGCCGATGGCGCGTGCCATGGACATGGGCGACACGCACTACGAAGCCGGGCATGGCGCGGAGTATACCGTGCCGACGCTGCTCGCCGCGACCGGGCTGAAGGATAAGACGAGCGGACGGGAGCTTCTGACGGCGTTCATCGTTGCGCAGGAGCTCATGATCCGGACGGGCCTTGGCTGCTCGTTCAAAAGCATCGAGCAGCCCGGCGGCTCTGCCGGAGGGCACTACATTTTTGGTGCGGTGGCCGCAGCCGCCAAGCTGCTCGGCTTCAGCCACGCTGAGCTGATGAACGCGCTCGGCATCGCCAAGCTGATGACGCAGCCGCACGACGCCTCGATGTACAACGAAGGCGCCTCGATGATCAGGTTCCATCATGGCTTCGTCGCGCAGGATGCGATCAACATCTGCCGGATGAGCCGGTTCGGCGTGACGGGACCGGTCAAGGAATTCCTGGCGGGAGAGCAGCGCGGCTACTACGCCCTCTTTGCACGAAAGGGTCGCATCGATCTCGATGCGGTCACGCACGAGCTCGGCGCGCGCTGGGAAATGATGCGCACGAGCTTCAAGGCGCACGCTGCCTGCAAGTGCACGCACACCGGCATCGATCTCTTGCTCGAGCAGATGCGAGAGCACGAGTTCAGCGTCGGCGATGTCGAGAGCATGCACCTGGATGTTGGCAGCCTGAACTGGACAGTGGTGGCAATCCCCAAGGCGGAGAAATGGAAGCCGGAGACGGTCCCGCAATGCCAATTCAGCTTGCCCTACGTCATCTCGACGGTTGTGCACGACGGCGGGATCTTCCTCGACGCCTACACGCCGCAAGCCCGCGCGCGGACCGACGTGCGTGGTTTCATGGATCGCATCTCGGCGGATCTCGATGAGAGCTTGCCGCCGCTCGGAACGCGCCTGACCACAAAGCTGAGAGACGGTCGGGCGATTGCTGGCGTGTGCACGATCGAGAAGGGGCACCCGGACAATCCCCTGACGGTCGAAGAGGTGGCTGCAAAGTTCCGCAGGTGTGCGCCTTTCGCCGCCTATCGGCTCGATGACGCGGCCATCTCGAAGGTCATCGAGAATGTTCTGGCGCTCGAGAAGATCTCCGATGTCGCCGCCGACGTCGTATCGCCGCTGGTGCCGCGCGACGTGTCCGGTCGGCCGAAGAGCCTGCTGGCCGAGGCCGCGAGCTGAGAAGCCCGCGTGCCGAATTTGAAGGGGTGGAGAGCGTATCGCACTCCACGTTTCAGCTTGCTGAGGATGAAAACATGACAGACGACGCTGACAGCTTGTTCGAAAAGGGCCTTGCGGTTCGCAAGGAGGTTCTCGGCGAGGACTACGTCAATCGGTCGATTGCCGGTGCCGACGAGTTCACGCGCACGATGGCCGAGTGGTCGACTTCTTACTGTTGGGGTGCACTCTGGACGCGGCCCGGCTTCGATCGCCGCAGTCGCAGCATCGTGAACCTCGCCATGATCGCAGCGCTCAACCGGCCTCACGAGCTGAAGCTGCATGTGAAGGCTGCCCGGAAGAACGGCCTCACGAAGGACGAGATCAAGGAGATCTTCCTGCAGGTCGCGGTCTACGCCGGCGTGCCGGCGGGCATCGACAGCTTCCGCCTTGCCAAGGAAGCGTTCAAGGAAATGGGCGATGAGTAATTCAGAAACGCCCTCATCGAGGACCACCGTGATTGCGCCGCCGGCCAAGGTCGCGCTGGTAGGACTGGGCAATATGGGGCGTCCGATGGGCGCCCGCCTCATCGGCGCGGGCTTCAATGTCGTCGGGTTCGATGTCGCCGAGGGGATGCGCGAGCTCTTCGCTCGCGAAACCGGAGGCAAGATCGCGCCTTCGCTCACGACGGCCGTCGAAGGGGCGCAGGTCGTTATCACCATGCTGCCGAACGGCGCCATCGTGCGTGAAGTCCTGAATGCCATTCGGCCGCATCTGCGTCAGGACGCGATCATCGTGGAGATGAGCTCATCCGATCCGATCGGGACGCGCGAGATCGGAGAGGCATTGGTCGCTGCAGGGTTCGGCTTCGTCGATGCGCCTGTCTCGGGAGGTGTGAAGCGGGCCATCGACGGCTCGCTGGCGATCATGGCCGGGGGTGAGGGAAGTACGATCGACCGCGTCGAGCCGTTGCTGAAAGCCATGGGCCGCGCCGTCTTCCGTACTGGCCCAATCGGCTCGGGGCACGCGGTCAAAGCGTTGAACAATTACGTATCGGGAGCAGGGCTCGTGGCCGCGCTCGAGGCCATGAACGTCGGCAAGACGTTCGGCGTCGCCCCC
This sequence comes from Hyphomicrobium sp. CS1BSMeth3, assembly GCF_900117415.1. Lineage (GTDB taxonomy): Bacteria > Pseudomonadota > Alphaproteobacteria > Rhizobiales > Hyphomicrobiaceae. Next base: position 2,530,877 of record NZ_FPEI01000006.1, on the reverse strand, counting down.
GAGGTGCTTGTCGATGTGCTGAATGCTTCGACGGGAAAGAACAACTCGACCGAGGTGAAGCTGAAGCAGTACGTCATCTCCGAACGCTACGATTCAGGTTTCTTCCTCGGGCTGATGGCCAAGGATATTCGGACTGCGCAGCATCTTGCCGAACGGCTGGGCGTGCCGGTTCCGCTGGGTGAGAAATGTGCCTCATTGTGGGACGCGGCGGCCGAAGAGCTCGGCGACAAGGCCGATCACACGGCGATCAATCGATATCTGACAGCTCCTGCCTGATGTAGTCGACGCCCGTTGTGCAAGGATCTGCTACCCAAGATAGCAGTACGACCGCTATTATTGAGGCGGGCTCGCTATTGACCTCATCGCCAACCGGTCATCGGGCAAGTCGCTAGTGCCCCAATTCCGAAGTTCGCCACACCTCGATGCTAGTGTCGCGCGCGAACTTCGGCATCAAAAGGGACACTAGGATCGTGGACTGGCTAGTGTGATTCAGATCGAGAAATTCGCTCGGCCCCAGCCCTGGGAGGTGGCGAATTTCTCGATCATCACACTAGAATAGCGGAACCTTGCCCATGGAGCTGCGACAGCTCGAGTACTTTCTAGCGATTACAGACTGCGGCGCGTTCTCACGCGCCGCAGCTAAAGTTTCCGTAGCTCAGCCCGTGCTCAGTCGTCAGATCAAGGCGCTCGAGGATTCGCTCGGGGCCAAGCTCTATCATCGGACCGGGCGCGGCGTTGCGCTGACTGAAGCCGGGAAACTGCTGGAGAAGTACGCGCGGGCCATGCTGCAGGCGCGGTCGGCCGCCGAATACGAGATCGGCACGCTCGGCCTGTCTCCCTCCGGCCATGTCAGCGTCGGAATGCCGCCTTCGGTTACTGCAGCTCTCGCGGGCCCGTTGGTTCAGCGCTTCAGCCAGAAGTTTCCGAATGTCCTTCTGGGCGTGATGGAGGGCTTCAGTGCGCATGTTCTGGAATGGCTGATTTCCGGTCGCATCGACGTCGCCGTTCTCTATGACACGCCGCACAGCCGGACCGTATCGACCGACGAGCTCCTGACCGACGAGCTCTTCCTGCTTGGTCCGATGAATGACCCATTCGGTGTGGGCGACGGTGTCGTGCCGACGGCGGCGCTCAAGGATATTCCACTCATCCTGCCGAGCCGGCCGCACGGACTGCGCCTGCTCGTCGACACGGTTCTGGCCCGGCTCGGTGGCCTGATTGCAAACGTTCGGATCGAGATAGACGCCATGCCGTCGACGCTGAAGCTGGTCGAATCCGGTGTCGCGTACACGGTGCTTTCCTATGCCTGCGTGCATGACCTCGTCACATCGGGCCGAATTCGCTACTGGCGGCTCGAGCCGACGATGAATAGGAAACTTATCCTAGCTTCGTCGACGTTGCGGCCTTCCACCGAAGCGTCGCGTGCGCTTGCTCAGACAGTGCGAAGTCAAGCCCGCGCCATGCTGCGATCGGGGCAATGGTCCCCGCGCCTCTGACAAAATATGCGTACGCCAATATGGCTGCTATTCCGATCGTGGCGGTACCTGACCGAACGATTGTGGCTATCCTCCGCCGCGAAATGCACGGCCTAGCTCGGCGCCGAGACTGAATTTCTGGAGATCCCATAGGGGCCAGACGATCGCGCTTCCGCGATCGAGCGTCTTGTCGTGCGAAGAAAAAGGGTTCGGGAGGAGGCTCGGAGAGTGAAGATCGACAATGCCTCGAATGGCATCGCAATCGCGCGCTATATCGGTGCCGCTCGCTCGCGCGCCATACCGGCGGACGTCATCGAGGCGGCACGCATGTGCCTCGTCGATTGGGTAGCAGTATGCATGGGAGCTCGGTCTGAGGAGGCGGGCAGAAGCGTGCACGCGGTGGTCGACGGCTGGCGCATTCCCGGACGCTCCACCCTTCTCATCGGCGGTCAATCCGGTGCGACCGGTGCAGCGCTTTGCAACGGCACACTCGCGCATTGCCTTGATTTTGACGACACTTACGTCAAGGCGAACACGCACACCAGTGCACCGTTGTGGGCGGCTACTCTGGCACTCGGCCAGGAAGTTGGTGCTTCCGAAGAGGAAATGCTGACCGCCTTCATCACCGGTTTCGAGGTGGCGGCGCGCGTTGGATACGGACTTGGCGAAACGGTAACGGCCCGGGGCTTTCACGCGACAGGTGTCTTTGGCCGCCTCGGCGCTGCAGCAGCTTGCGCAGTGCTCTTGCGACTGGACGAGGGTGCGGCCCAGCACGCGCTTGGCGTTGCCGCGACGCAGGCGAGCGGTCTCGTCGGCTCGTTCGGGACGATGTCGAAGCCCTTCCATGCGGGCAAGGCCGCGATGGATGGTGTGCTATCGGCCCAACTCGCGGCTGCTGGTTTCAAGGCGGCAACCGAGCTTCTCAATCCGGGTGGGGCCCTCGCAACAGCGATTATTCAGGATCGCGCGGCGACGATCGCCGTCGCGGATTTCACTGAATGGGAGATCCTGAATAACAGCTTCAAGCCCTATGCCGCCTGCCACCTGACGCATCCGGCGATCGATGCGGCGCGATCACTGGCGCTGACCTCCGACGAGGTCGGCCGTGTATCCAAGGTGCGCGCGGACATCGGCGCCCTGGCCCATCAGATCACGGGTGCCAAGACGGGCACGCCGGCTTCATCGCTCGAGGGAAAATTCGACATCAAGTACTGCCTGGCATTGGCGCTTCATGGCCGTCCGCTCTCCGCGGCGGACTTCGCCGAGCCTTTCCGCCCGGAGCCTCGGATCCTGGAGACGGCGCAGAAGGTCGATGCCATCAACAGCGCGTCGCATGGATACTCGTCAGCGGCGGTCACAGTCGGCTTCAAGAGTGGCGAGGAACGCCGCGCAGAGATCGCCATCGCGAAGGGGCATCCCGGCAATCCCATGACGTGGGACGACATGCGGGCGAAGCTCGCGGGGCTGGTTGGCGCGGGCGGCGAGGCCGACGCTCTCTTCGAAGATCTGAGACAGTTCGGTTCGGGCAGCCAGAAGGGCCTCCGCGCCATTGAGCGCCTCTCTGGCGAAAGCAGTCCGGCCGGGCGATCCCCGTCTGCAAAGTCGCACTGACGCACACGCGTCGTTCCCTAGAAGGCACGGCTGGCTTTTCGAAGCGGGCTGCGAAAACAGCAAGGAGGAAATGTCTATGTTCAGGAAGATTCATTCCGCTCTCGCGGCAGCAGCGCTGCTCGCGTTCACGGGCGGCGCGCAAGCGGCCGACTGGAAGCCCGAGAAGCCGATAAAGCTCATCATCCCGTTTGCGCCGGGTGGTGCTACGGATGTTGTCTCCCGCATTCTGGCGGCGAAGGTCACCGAGACCATCGGGCAGCCGGTTGTCGTTGAGAATCGCGCGGGCGGTGGCGGCCTCATCGGCCTCAGCGCCGTGCGAGAGGCACGTCCTGACGGCTATACGGTGCTCGTCACGACGATCGGCTTTGGCGCCAATCCGGCCCTCTATCGGCACAAGAAGATTCCGTACGATCCTCTCAAGGACTTCACCCTGATCACGCGTACGGCGGATATCCCGACAGTGCTGGTCGTGCCGCCTTCTCTCGGCATTAACACGCTGCAGGAGTTCATTGACCGCGCTAAAGCCAATCCAGGCACGCTCTCCCTCGGCTCAGCGGGCTACGGCACTGTCAACCATCTCGCCGGCGAACTCTTCAAGGCGGAAACAGGCATTCAGACCATCCATGTCCCGTATCGTTCGGGTGGTCTCTCTACGGCGGCTGTCGTTTCTGGCGAGATTTCCGGATTGTTCGCGACGACGCCTTCTGCGCTTGGGCACATCAAGAACAAGGCGATGGTCCCGCTGGCCATGGGCAGCAGTAAAAAGATCGATGCGCTCCCCGACGTCGAGCCGACTGCGAAGCTCGTTCCGGGCTTCGACGTCCCCGACTGGCAGGGCTTGATCGGTCCCGCGGGCCTGCCGAAGAATATCGTCGACACGCTCAACGCGCAGTTCGCCGCGGCACTCAAGGACCCGGATGTCGTCAAGCGACTTTCGGATCTTGGCGCGGTGCCGGCTGCCTCCACGCCGGAGGAGTTCGTGGCCTTCGTCACCTCTGAGGTCAAGAAGTGGAACGGCGTCGCCGACCGCACTGGCATGAAGGCCGAGAACTGAGCTGTAGCCAGGAGTACGCTGCCACCTCGGGTGAAAATTCTTCCTCCGAGGTGGCGTGGCCTGGATTTCACGTCGTTTGACGTAACGACGTAACGCGAAGCTGAGCGAACGTGAGAGGAGCAGGATGATGTCTCTCATCCGCAGTCCCAAGGATTTCTGGAGCGGGGTCATCTATCTGGCTGCCGCGCTGTTCGGGCTGATCGTCGGAAGTGATTACCCGATGGGCCGGGCTGGTCAGATGGGGCCCGGTTACTTTCCGATCATTCTGTCTTCGTTGCTGCTGGTTTTCGGCATCGCGACGTTGGCGCGCGCATTCATCGTTCCAGGCGAGCAGGTCACCAAATTCGCGCTCAAGCCGGCGCTGCTGATCGTCGGCTCGGTCGTGCTCTTCGGCCTGCTCGTCGAGCGGGCCGGCTTCATCATCGCGATGTTTGCCTCCATCCTGATGAGTGCCAGCGCGAGCCGCGAGTTCCGCTTCGAATGGTCCGCTGCTCTCGGACTCATCGCCTTCATCGCTGCCGGCGCGCTTTTGTTCGTAAAGGCGCTGGGGGTGCCGATGCCCCTCGTCGGAAGCTGGTTCAACGCCGGCTAAGCCAACTCAATAAGAAAGGCGTCCGCGTGGACCTCCTAGGCAACCTGTGGATCGGTCTCGAGACCGCTCTCACGCCGATCAACCTTCTCTACTGCCTCGTCGGTGTCTTCTTCGGCACGGCCGTCGGCGTGCTGCCCGGTCTCGGCCCTGTTGCGACGATCGCAATGCTGCTGCCGATCACGTTCGGACTGCCGCCGGAGTCGGCGCTGATCATGCTGGCCGGCATCTACTACGGTGCGCAGTACGGCGGCTCGACGACCGCGATCCTTGTCAATCTCCCCGGCGAGTCCTCGTCCGTCGTGACGGCGTTGGACGGCTATCAAATGGCGCGCCAGGGCAAGGCAGGTCGCGCCCTCGCCACGGCGGCGATCGGCTCGTTCATCGCCGGCACGATCGCGACGTTCGTCATCATCTTCTTCGCGCCGCCGCTTGCCAGCATCGCGCTGAAGTTCGGACCGGCCGAGTATTTCTCCCTGATGGTGCTCGGCCTCATTGCCTCCATCGTCCTGGCGCGCGGATCGCTTCTGCACGCGCTGGCGATGATCGTTCTCGGCCTGTTTCTCGGGCTGGTCGGCACAGACATCACGTCTGGCAGCGAACGCTACACCTTCGACCTGCCGAAGCTTGCCGATGGAATCGACTTCGTCATCGTGGCCATGGGGATCTTCGGCATCGGCGAGATCGTGGCCAATCTCGAGAACGAATCGAAGCGAGAGCTGCTGGCTAAGCGCGTCACGGGTCTGATGCCCACGCGCGAGGATTGGCGCCGCATCATCGGGCCGATCTTCAGAGGCACTGTGCTCGGCTCAATCCTCGGGATCCTACCGGGCGGTGGCGCCATGCTTGCCTCATTCGGCGCCTACTCGCTCGAGAAGAAGGTGTCGCCAAATTCGGCGGAGTTCGGCAAGGGGGCCATTGAGGGAGTAGCGGCGCCGGAGTCCGCCAACAACGCGGGCGCGCAGACATCGTTCATTCCGATGCTGACCCTGGGCGTGCCATCGAACCCCGTGATGGCCCTCATGATCGGCGCGATGATCATCCAGGGCATTCAGCCTGGGCCGTCGGTCATGACGGAGCAGCCGAAGCTGTTTTGGGGGCTCATCGTTTCGATGTGGGTCGGCAACCTGATGTTGCTGGCACTGAACCTCCCGCTCATCGGCTTGTGGGTCCGGATGATCTCCATCCCCTACCATCTCCTGTATCCGATGATCGTCGCCTTCTGCTCGATCGGCGTCTTCTCGCTGAGCAATTCGACCTTCGACGTGTACCTGATGGCGATCTTCGGGCTGCTTGGCTATGTGTTCCGGAAGATCGATGCAGAGCCCGCGCCGCTGCTCCTCGCGTTTGTCCTCGGACCGATGATGGAGGAGTTCCTGCGGCGCACACTCCTGCTCTCGCGCGGCGATGCGACGGTGTTCTTCACGCGGCCGATCAGCGCCACCATGCTGGCCGTCGCGGTCGTCCTGCTCCTGATCGTGCTTTTGCCTTCGATTAGACAAAAGCGCGAGGAGGCGTTCGAGGAGGAGGCGGGCTGATGGATACGCCTCAGAGCAACGCTGCGCTCGACGGAACTCTGGTTGTCGAGCTGGGCGATCGGATCGGCGTGTCCGTGTGCGGTTCGCTTCTGGCGCAGCTCGGTGCGACCGTGGTCTTCATCGAAGGTGCTGCGGCTGGCGGTCCGTCGACGAAGCGGGCCTGCCGGGAGCAGTTTGCGGCCGGCAAGCTGAGCTTGTGCCTCGATCGCAATTCGGCTGCTGACCAAGCGTTGCTGGAAAGCTTGCTCGAACGGGCGGACATCATTCTGGTTTCGCCCGATATCGACCGGATCACTGTGCCGCGCCCTGCCCGCGCTGTCGTCTGCGAAATCACGGCCTATGGCTCGACTGGTCCTGACGCCGGGCGCGCCGATGACGAACTGGCAATCCAGGCGCGCTCGGGGATCATCGATACGACCGGAAATGCGGGCAGCAAGCCGGTCAACATCTCCCTGCCGGTTGTCGAGTACCAGGCGGGCACGTATGCGGCCACTGCGGTGCTGGCGGCGCTGAGGTGCGCGCGCATTTCCGGGCAAGGCCAAACGGTCGAGATCGCGCTCTACGACTGCGCTTTTGCAGCCATGGCGACGTTCCTGCCCGGCCTTCTTGCTGGTACGAGCAGCGCCGTTAATCGGATTGGCAATCGCCATGCCATGATCTCGCCCTGGAATGTTTTCCGGGCGAGCGATGGCTGGCTGCTGATATGCGCGGGAAGTGATCAGCAGTGGCTGAGGCTGACGCAGATCATGGAGCGTGACGAACTCGGCGCTGATCCTCGCCTCGCACGCGTCGCCGATCGCGTGCGCCATTCCGCCGAAGTCGATTCTGCGGTTCAGGCCTGGGCTGCCGAGAACACCGTCGATCAATGCATAGAGGCACTGAGCAAGGCTCAGGTTGCTTGCGGGCCGGTGGTCCAGATCGGGCAGCATCCGACCGAGCCGAACCTCGACGAGCGTCGCATGATCGTCTCCCTGACCGACCGCGCGACGGAGAAGACGCTGTTCGTTCCTGGATCGCCGCTCAGCATGAGCAGAAGCCCTGGGAAGGCTCCGAAAAGCATCCCCAGACCGGATGAAGATCGAAGCGCGATCGAGCGGATCCTCTCCTCGGCTACTGCGCCTGCGCAGAACAGCCAGACCGTGCCGACGCGCCCGCTCGCCGGGGTGCGAGTGATCGAGATTGGTCACTACACGACGGTGCCGCTCTGCACGAAGCACCTCGCCGCACTGGGCGCCGAGGTGATCAAGGTCGAGCCGCCCGAAGGCGAGGCGACGCGTGAATGGCCGCCGGTTCAGGGCCGGCAGGGCTACTTCTTCACGTACATGAACTCGGACAAGAAGAGCATCGTCCTCGATCTTCGCACGGATGAAGGCGCGAGTGCACTCTGGCGCTTGATTGAAGACGCCGACGTGCTGATCGAGAACCTCAAACCGGGCGCGTTGGCCAAGCGGGGTTTCTCGTACGAGAAGATGAGCGAGCGCAATCCGCGCCTCATCTACGCGGGGGTGTCGGGGTTCGGCGTTCGCTCCCTATATCCTGGCAGGCCGGCCTTCGACACGGTGATCCAGGCGATGTCCGGCATCATGGATGTCGTCCGCTCTGACGGTGTGCCCATGAAGACGGGCATCTCGATTGCGGATCTCATGGGCGCAATTCTTGCCTGCGTCTCTGTTGTGGGAGCGATCCTTCATCGCGATCGCAGCGGGCTTGGACAATCGATCGATCTTTCCATGCAGGATATCGCTGCATGGATGACGCAGACGGCATGGAACGGACGGGGCGCTGCAAGGCGGCAACCTTCTGTTGTTCGCTGCGCCGACGGCCACATCGTTGTCGATGGTAAAGCACCAAGTGACGACGTCGCCGGAAGCATGACGAGAGCGGCGGCCGTCAGCTATCTGCAGTCACGCGGAGTCGCGGCTTCGGCTGTTCTGACGACGCCGGAGATGCTGAGCCTTCCTCAGACGGCAGCTCGTCGCCTTTGGTTCACGGCTCCGGGTGATGAGCACGCGTGGCCGCTCCTGAGCTGTCCCATGCGCCTTTCTCAGACGCCCGCTTGCGTGGAACGTCCCATGCCGTCTCTCGGCCGGGACAATGCCGACGTTCTCGCCTCGCCCGGACATCATCACCAACCAGAGTAGTATGCCGCCATGTCTCCACTCCTCTTTTCGCCGTTTCGGCTTCGTGGGCTCGAGCTCCCCAATCGAATAGTCGTCTCGCCAATGGCGCAGTATTCGGCCGACGAAGGCCTCGCCACCGAGTGGCATCGGACGCATCTCGGTCACTTGTCGCTCTCGGGGGCCGGCCTTCTCATCATCGAGGCCACGAGCGTCACGCGGGGCGCGCGGCTCAGTCCGGGTGATCTTGGTCTATGGTCGGAGGCGCATGCGGAACGGCTTGCGCCCATTCTCGAGTTCTGCCGAAAGCATGGCAGCGCTCGGCTGGGTATCCAGCTACAACACGCCGGCCGCAAGGGCTCTGTCACCGTAGCCTGGGAGCACCAGCGCGAGATCCCTCTCGACGCGGGCGGATGGGAGATCAGAGGGCCAGATGCGATCGCATATCCGGGCCGTACCACCCCCGAGCCGTTTACGGTCGAGGAGATCGCGGAGCTTGTCGCGGAGTTCGCGAGAGCAGCACGCCGCGCCGACGCGCTGGGCCTCGATGTGGTCGAGATCCATGCCGCGCACGGTTATCTGCTGCACAATTTCTTGTCGCCGCTGAGCAACCAGCGGAAGGACAAGTACGGCGGTTCGCTCGAGAACCGAATGCGCTTCGTATTGGAAGTGTACGACGCCGTACGCTCGGTCTTCCCACAGCACAAGCCCATTGGCGTGCGCATCTCGGCGACCGACTGGACGCCTGGCGGCTGGGATATCGAGGACAGCGTCACACTGGCGACGGAGCTCAAGGCGCGCGGCTGCGACTACGTTACAGCGTCCAGCGGCGGTTGCGTTCCCGAGCAGAACATCCCCATCGGCCCAGGCTATCAGGTGCCGTTTGCCGAGCGCATCAGACGCGAAGTCGACATCGCGACGATGGCGGTGGGTCTCATCACTGAGCCGCGTCAGGCTGAAGCGATCATTGGCGAAGGCAAGGCCGACCTCGTCGCGCTCGGCCGCGGGATGCTCTACAATCCTCGCTGGCCCTGGCACGCGGCGGCAGAGTTCGGGGCCGAGGCTGCCTTCCCGGTTCAGTATCAGCGCGCTCATCCCTCCATGCGGAAGGGCAATTTCCTGCGGCCGGCACTGCCTGCCGAGGCAAAAACGGCCACGAGGCGAAAGAGCAGGTAGAAGCCCGACGCCAGTGCGTGATCACTGGGGCCGCTGGTTGATCGAGCTGCAGGGCATTCTCCGCGCGTCAGTACATAAAGGTGCCCCACGCCGCGTTACGGACCATCTCCGAGTAGAGCTTGATCTTGCTCTGTGAGAAGCGCGGCGCGGGGATGGCCAGCATGATCGAGCCGACGATGTGGTTGGATCCGGAGTAGACGGGGGCCGCAATCTCGGCGGCATCTGGCAGGGCTTCGTTGCGCGTGATCGCGACGCCCGAGGATTTCACCTTCTCGATTTCGCCGAGGAACTCGGCACGATTCAGTCGCCTGCCCGTCAGTGGTGAGGGCGCCGCGTGCTTCAGCGCCTCTGCCTGAACTTCAGCAGGAAGAAAGGCCAGAATCGCGAGACCAGCAGCCCCCCACACGAGCGGGAGATCCTCATAGAGCGGGACGCGAAATCGCAATGTGTGCGGGCTGTCGCATTTCGCGGCAAAGCACATGGCCTGCTTGCCGGACAAGTGCAGCGCAAAGAGCGACGTCTCTCCGGTTTCCTTTGTGAGCCGCTCGAGCGCGGGCTGAACCACGGTGGCCAGCGTGCTGTCCTGGCCGACGATGTTCGCCAGCCTGAAGAACTCCGGACCGACCCGATAGCGGCGGCGCTCGAAATCCTTGGCAACGAACCCTTCGCGTTGAAGAAGGTCAAGCAGCCGGTGCGATGTGCTCATCGGCAGGTTGAGCGATGCCGCGACGTCCTTCACGCCGATGGCGGAGTCTGCCTCGGCGATAACCTTCAGCACCGATAGTGCGCGTGCGACTGTCCCTACGGTATCGGTCGTCATGACTGTATTCCTCGCGAGAGGGACGGATCTCCGACTGCAGACGCTTTCTCGGCGGCCTGCCGCACCAGCTTCACGACTTTCGGTAATCGTTCCTTCTTCCATCGAAAGGCTGGAATGGTGACGACCACGGAGCCGATGACACGTCCGTACCGGTTGAAGACCGGGGCGCCGATGCCGACGCCCGCACCGGGAATGCGCTCGCCGCGCGACATGGCATATCCATTCTTGCGGATCAGCCGGAACTTGCGGCGCAGCGCGTCGGGATCGACGATCGTGAACTCCGTCAATCGCTCGAGCGGGAGCTGAAGCATCTTCTCGATCTCATCATCAGGCAGGAAGGCCGCGATGGGGGTTCCGCTCGCGCCTGCGTGGATGCCATCCCGGCTGCCGATCTCGAAAGCATAGCCAAGCGGCTGCGGCCCGTGCTCGACGATGGTCACGATCTTCGAGAACGTCTTGGGCTCGTAGATCGTGAAGGCGCAGGTCTCGGCGAGCTCGTTTGCCAATGTGACGATGATGGGCCTCACGCGCCCAATCGGCGAGCCGGACGCGAGCACCTGCGTGGCGAAGCGCACCGCCGCTGTTCCGATGCTGTACGTGCGCAGATGCGGGTCATACGCGACCATGTTGTCGTCGGTCATCTGCTGCAACAGGCGGTGGACTGTGCTGACGTTGAGCGATGTCGCCTTCGCAATCACGGAGACGCCGACGTTCTCTTTTTCCGCCAGCGTTCTCAGCACGGCCAAGGCCTTTGAAACCGGACTGTCGGTCATGGTCTCTCACGTTCAGCACAACATCGCCATGCTCGATCGGCGATCCAATTTCAGAATCATATTCCATTGAATGGAATACGATATTCGAGCTCCAGCGACATGGATCGATCGTTTGACAGATACGTCATAACTGATGATAGTATCAAATAAAAATATATTCCATTCAGTGGAATAGTGGTCGTGCGAGAAGTGTGCGTGCGCTGCTTCATGCGGCGGGCGGAGCATGTGGCGTTGCGCGGCGGAGAAGATGATCGAGGGCACGGACGGGAACTGGCGGGAGCTGCTCGACCGCACAAGGTGCACGTGCTGCCAAATATCCTTGGAGTAGAATCTTGAACGACACATCGCAGGCGCCGGAGCAGCCATTGCCGCTGCAGGGCTATCGTGTTCTGGACATGGCGACGATGGTCGCTGCGCCGTACTGCGCGAGCATTCTGGGAGAGTTTGGCGCCGAGGTGATCAAGCTCGAGATTCCGGGGATCGGAGATCCGTGGCGACGCTTCGGAACCATGACCGCGACCGGCTCGACTCTCAATTGGCTCAACGAAGCCCGAAACAAGAAGTCGATCACGCTCGATCTGCGCAAGCCCGAGGGCAATGCGCTCGTGAAACGTCTCATCGAGAAGTGCGACGTGGTGATCGAGAACTTCAGGCCGGGCACATTCGAGAAGTGGGGACTGGGCCCCGCCGTGCTCAAGAAGCTGAAGCCCGAGCTGATCTTCGTCCGCGTTTCTGCTTATGGCCAGGACGGTCCATATCGCGATCGCCCGGGCTATGCGCGCGTGGCGCACGGCTTCGGCGGATTGACCTATCTCGCGGGAGAGCCTGGCCGCCCGCCCGTTGTTCCCGGTTCCACATCACTGGCCGACTATATCACCGGTACCTATGCCGCGATCGGTGCGCTGATGGCGCTCATCGCGAGGAACCGGTATGGCATCGGACAGGCTGTCGATGTCGGGCTCTACGAGGGTATTTTCCGGATGCTCGACGAGACGGCGTCCGTCTATGCCAAGACGGGCGAGGTGCGTGAGCGCATGGGAGCCGACACAGTCAATGCCGTACCGCACAGCCACTACGAGACCAAAGACGGGCGATGGGTGGCGCTGGCCTGCTCGAGCGACAAGATGTTCGAGCGCCTTGCGGCTGTCATGGGGCAGCCTGAGCTCGTGAGGGCCGATCGTTTCGCGACCGTCGCGCAGAGGGAGGCGGGGCGCAGCGAGGTCAACCGCATTGTTGCCGATTGGATGCGGACGATGACGCTCGATGATCTTATGGCGTGCTGCATCGAGGGGGATGTGCCCATCGGCCCGATCAACAGCATCGCCGACATCTTCGCGGATGAGCACATCAAGGCTCGTGGGAACCTGGTCGAGATGCACGATCAGCGCGAAGGCAAAGTGGTCGTCCCCAACGTGCTGCCGCGCCTCTCGGAGACGCCCGGAACGATCCGGTCGCTCGGGCCGGATCTCGGACAGCACAACGACGAAATCTTCGGTGGCCTGCTCGAGCTTTCGGCCGACGAGCTTCGCCATCTGCGCGAGCAGAAGATCATCTGATCGGTGGCCTGCTCGCGAAACCGTTCCCGTCTAGAGAGGATTGAGAAATGAAGAACGCAAGCCTGCGGGTGCGCCGCTCGCTCGTGCCGACACCCGGAAACGTCGAAGCCATGGTGGAGAAGGCGCGGAGCTTCCCCGTCGACGTCCTCATGCTCGACCTGGAAGACGGCGTGCCGAATACCGACGAAGCGAAATCGCGCGCGCGAACGGTCCTGGAGAAGGCGCTGACATCATCCGCATTTGCCACGCGCGAGAGAGCCATCCGTATCAACGGGCCGCACAGCAAGTGGTTCATGGAGGACTTGGCGTACGTTGTCCGGCTGCCGATCGAGACGGTCGTTGTCCCCATGGTGCGGGATGCGCAGGACCTGATGGTCGTCGAGCGCGCGCTGACCAGCTTCGGTGCGCCGGACACTCTCGGCGTCGTACTGTTGATCGAGACGCCGGCGGCAGTTCTCAATCTGCACGAGATGGTCAAGGCCAGTCCGCGCACGAACGGGCTGATTTCAGGCGGCCTCGACTACGCCAGCGAGACGCACAGCCTATCCATCATTCCGGTCGGTGCGGCTTCGCGCCTGCCGCTGCATGACCAGGACCTGCTCTATATGCGCCAGCACGTGCTCGCCGTGGCGCGCGCCTATGGGCTCTCGGCGATCGACGCGCTGCGGCCGAAGCTGCTTTCCGACGTCGATGCCTTTCGTGCGGACGCCGAGGCGGCGCGCTGGCTCGGGTTTGATGGCGTGGACTTCTATCATCCATCCTTTATCGACATCGCGAACGACGTCTTCACGCCGTCGGAGGAGGAGCTCGTCTGGGCCGATCAGATTCTGGGTGCCAATGCTGCAGCAGATCCGACGCGGCCGGCATCACGCACCGTCGCGGGGAGGGCCGTACTGCCGCAGCACGTGGAGATCGCGCGGCGCCTGAAGGAGCTGTCGGCGGCACTTTAGGCGCGTCGTCGTAGGCGGCCCAAGCCGCGCGGCGATGATCACGTGCGGCGGTAACGGGCGATCTTCTCCTCGTCGACGGAAACGCCGAGCCCGGGCGCATCGCTGAGGCGGATCGCCCCGTCCGCCGCGACCGTCGAGGCCTGCACGATATCGTCGACGAAATAGTCGAGCGGGCTGCCGTACACGCCGCCCATTTCCACGTCGACATTGCGCATGGCGATCGCGAAGTGGTGGATGGCCGCTGCGCCGATGCCAAGCGGCAACATGCTCCCGAGCGTGCATCTGACGCCCGCGGTTTCGCATATGGCGTTGATTGTCGAGGCATGGAAGAGGCCGGATTTCGGGATCTTGATGCAGATCAGGTCAGCCGCACCGCACGAGAGCAGGCGCATGACGTCCTGTGGCGTGTAGGCGCCCTGGTCGGCGCAGATCGGCGTATCCAAGGCATCGGCGAGACGGCGCATGCCGTCGATGTCCCACCTCGGCACAGGCTGCTCGATGTAGACGAGATCCAGCGCTTCCATCGCGCGGAGCACTCTGAGCTCGGTTCCCGCGGCATATCCTTCGTTGCAGTCGATGCGCAGGCGGGCGCCGGGTCCCACTGCCTTTCGGATTGCCGCAACACGCTGGAGATCGACAGCGGGGTCCTTGCCGATCTTGATCTCGAAGGCTGACACCCCGCGGCCGGCCGCCTCCTTGGCCATGGTCGCCATCGCCTCGGGGGTGTCGATCCATATATCGGCTTCAATGACATTGATCGCGTCGCGGCAGCGCCCGCCGAGAAGCTGGTAGACGGGCACGCCGAGCGCCTTGCCGACGAGATCGTGAAGGGCGATGTCCACGCCGGCCTTGGCGCACTGATTTCCGGGAATGGCTGTGTGGATCAGCGCGAGGCATTCCTGCGTGCGACGCGGGTCGCAGCCGGCGAGGCGCGGCGCGATGCGTTTGTTCACGACCTCGACGATGGAGCCGGGCGTATCGGCGTCTGTCGAGGCAATGGGGGAGGCTTCGCCGAGGCCGATGAGGCCGGCATCCGTGTGGATGCGGATGAGAACGTGAAAGCCGGTGCTGGCGGAACCGCTGGCGATCACCGCCGGTCGCAGTAGCGGCACGGTCAAGGCGATCGTCTCTATTTTTGTAATCTTCATGCTGTTTCCCCCTGGGCCTTGCCGTGATCTCTTCGCCGGAGCGCAAGCACGACCTTTATCGCTTTGATGCTTCGAGGCCAATATGTCGGAGAATGGCGGCGGCCGACTTCAATGCAATCGAGCTGTGCACTTCGAAACGCCGATGCGGCGCACGCCGGGCTTGGCGTGCGCCTGACTAGCAGGTGCGTTTCTGGAGATGGATGCGCTCGCGGCTCGTTTCAGAGCAGGTCCAGAGCGCTCGACGTCAGCTCCGGGAGCTGACGTCCATCGCGGCCGATAGGCTCACTATCGGGCAGGCTGACAACTGCCGAAGCTCAGGCTGCGGCTGTGGCTGGGCTCGTGGTGGCTCCGTCAAAGAGCCGATCCAAGATCTGCTCTTCCATGGCGCCGAGTTCGGGCCGATCCCGCCGGCGCGGGCGCGGCACGTCCACACGCAGGTCCAGTGCAATGGTCCCGCGATCGATCAGAACGACGCGGTCGGCGAGTGCCAGCGCTTCGCTCACGTCGTGCGTCACGAGCACGGCCGTGAAGCCCTGATGCTGCCAGATGCGCTCCAGCAAGCGCTGCATTTCGATACGCGTCAGAGCATCCAGTGCGCCGAGCGGTTCATCGAGCAACAGGAGCTCCGGCCGGCTGGCCAGGGCACGCGCGAGCGCGACGCGCTGCCGCTGCCCGCCCGAAAGAACGCCAGGCCACTCCTCCGCGCGATCGGCAAGACCGACCTCGCCCAGTAACGCCAGCGCACGCGCCCGACGCGCCGCAGGCGCTTCCGCCTCCGACACGCCCACTTCGACATTCTCGACCACGCGCGCCCAAGGGAGCAGTCGCGGCTCCTGGAACATGATGCGCGCGCTGCCTGATGCCTCACCCGTGCCGAGCGCAATGCGGCCGCGGGTCGGCCGATCCAGTCCGGCAAGAAGGCGCAACAGCGTGCTCTTGCCGCAGCCGCTTCGGCCGATTATCGCGACGAACTCGCCGGCGGCTACCTGCAGGTCCACACCGCGCAACACCGTATTGGCACCGAAGTCGCGGCCGACGCCGGTCAGGCGCAAAGCCGCGCCGCGGCGTGATTGCTGATTTTCGCTCATGGGCTGCTTCCTCAGCTATTGCGGAACGAGGGATGCCACTGAAGACAGCGACGCTCGAGCGCGCGCGCCACGCTGTCGGCAAGCTTGCCGAGCAAGGCATAGATGATGATGGCCAGCACGACGATATCGACGAGCAGGAACTCGCGCGCCTGCATGGCCATGTAGCCCAGGCCGGACGAGGCCGCGATGGTCTCCGCCACGATCAGCGTCAGCCACATGATGCCGAGGCCATATCGCACGCCGACGAAGATCGACGGCAGCGCACCGGGCAGCAGCACGCGGCGGAACAGGGCGGTGTTCGACATGCCGTAGGCACGCCCCATCTCGATGAGCTGTGGATCAACCGTAAGGATGCCGAGCAGCGTGTTGACGTAGATCGGGAAGAATACGCCGAGCGCCACCAGAAACAGCTTCGCGCCTTCATCGATGCCGAACCAGATGATTACCAGCGGCACCAGCGCGAGGTGCGGTACGTTACGGATCATCTGTAGTGTCGTGTCGGTGAGCGTACGGCTTGCTGCCGACAGGCCATTGGCCAGGCCGAGGCCGAAGCCGATCAGGCCACCAACCGCGAAGCCGGCCAGCGCTCGCGCACCGCTGACGCCGATGTGCGTAAGGAGCTCGCCTTTCAGCAGCAGCGTCCAGGCCGCAAGCAACACCGCACTCGGCGCAGGCAGGATGGTTTCGGTCAGCAAATCCAGGCGCGCCGCTGCCTCCCAAACTGCGAGCAGACCGAAGGGCAGCAGCCAGCCCGCACCTGCGTCGGCAAGCCAGCGGCGCGAACCCTTCAGCCAAGCGGGCACCTCCCGCCGAGGCGCGGCTTCGTCTCGCCGCGCCTCGACTGGCAGAACACTGGTTGTGGTCGTGGTCATTGCGTCGGCGCCTTCCACACGATCTCGCTGGGATCAACCTTCTTCGGCACGATGCCAAGTCCGTGGAAGGTCGCTGCCAGATCCTGCTGCGACCTGATGTGCACGTCCGTCAATGGGCCCCAGGCATACTCTGCGCGCTCGAAAGCGGCCCGGATCGGCTCCAACTCCACACCGGTTTCCTTCGCGTAGAACTCCGCGAATTCTTTGCGGTTGTTGCCGGCCCAGGCGACCAGCTTGCCCAGCTCCTCCAAGGCTGCGGTCAGTACAGCGGGGTAGCTCTCGGCAAATCCGCGATTGGCGAGCCAGTAGGAATGGCTCTTGAGGTGATCGGCCTTGGTGTCGATCAGGACGCGCGCGTTGTACTTCTGTTCGGCGATCGCGAAGTAGGGATCCCAGACCGTCCAGGCATCGACACGACCGCCGTTGAAGGCTGCCGTCGCATCAGCAGGCGCGAGATAGACCTCGGTGATGTCCTTGGGCGTCAGGCCTGCATGGGCGAGGGCACGCACCGTCACGTTGTGAGAGCTCGACCCCTTGCCGAATGCGACGCGCTTGCCCTTGAGATCGGCGACGGTCTTGATGGGCGAGTCCTTCGGCACCAGGATCGCGTTCTGCCCCGCCGGAGTCGTCGCCGCATAGACGAGCTTGGCCCCCGCGACCTGCGCGAAGATGGGCGGCGTGTCGCCAACCGCGCCGATGTCGACGGCACCGAGACCGAGGCCCTCTAGCAGGGGTGGCCCGAACTGGAACTCGACCCACTTCACGCTCTCGACACCGAACGACTTCAGGCGCTTTTCGAATACCTGATTGTGCTTGGCGAGCACGAGGATCGCCGTGCCCTTCTGCCAGCCGACCTTGAATTCCTTGGGTGCCTTCGGCGTCGAGGCGCCGGCGCGCCCGCTCAGTATCGCGGGGAAGCTTGCTGCACCGGCGACAGACGCGGCGGCTCCCAGGAATTGTCTGCGTGAGTGACTCGTCATTTCTTGCTCCACAGCCATAAGATGGATGACATGCGGCGAGGCTAGGCAGGACCTGACGCAAGCCAAACCAACAATTTTTGCGTTGCTTAGTGGAGGCCGGCGGACGCGCGCCGTTGCTCTTTTGCAGGCGATCGACTTTGGCGGGAACGCGCACTCGCGTGTCCTGGCCGGCGCAGAATCTGGCTGCTCGCGCAGCTCGGGATGAAGGAAAACCAATTGCATCCGGGCCGCGGAATTTCTGCGTGCCTCATCTGCCGAGCGCGTGCCGGATGCGCGTGAGATCAAGCTTCAATTGGACGCGCATGATGGAGCTACGAAGGCTCGGCTCCTTCACCAAGCCGATGCGATCTCTGCTTATTCCATTGGGGCATGATCATGCGCGATAATGTTCTAAGCGCAGGCCATATACGCGCGCAGTTGTAGGATATATTTCTATGAAAGGCCCTTTGATGGGCGCCTCGCTGGAATTTCCTCGCTGTGTCGGCGCACGTGTCAGCATCACTGTCCCAAGCAGACATCATCTCTCGCGAGCTGGCTGCGCTGACGCATCTCGAGGCGCGCATCGGCTTTATCGCGCGGGCCGTCGCGGGGAAAATTGCATTCTCGACGAGCCTCGGCGTTGAGGATCAGGTGATCCTCCATGCCATCGCGACGACCGGCGCGGCAATCGATGTCTTCACGCTCGACACGGGCCGGCACTTCCCCGAGACGCTCGACACCATAGAGAGCAGCGAGCGGCGCTACGCTCCGAGGATTCGCCTGATTGCGCCGAACGCTCGCGATCTCGAAAGTCTGGTTGCAAGAGACGGCATCAACGGCTTCCGCTCATCCATCGATGCGCGCAAGGCCTGCTGCGACGTGCGCAAGGTGCGACCATTGCAGCGCGCGCTTGCTGGCGCGAGAGGATGGGTGACCGGCCTCCGGCGCGGACAATCCGTCGGGCGCCACAGCATTCCGTTTGCCGAGATCGATACGGGCCTCGGCCTCCTCAAGCTCAACCCGCTCGCCGATTGGTCGCTGGAGCAGGTCGAGGCCTACATCGCCGCGAACGACATCCCGATCAATCCGCTGCACACGCGCGGCTATCCCTCCGTCGGGTGCCAGCCGTGTACGCGGCCCGTTCGGCCCGGCGAGGATGTGCGGGCGGGACGGTGGTGGTGGGAAAACGAAGATGGCAAGGAGTGCGGCCTGCACAACAGGCCGATCGCTGAAAGCTCATGAGCATGACAAAACCGATCAGCCGCCTCGACGTTCTCGAGGCCGAGAGCATTCATATCTTCCGCGAAGCCGCAGCGCAGTTCCGCAAGCCGGTGCTGCTCTATTCGATCGGCAAGGATTCCACGGTTCTCCTGCATCTGGCGCGCAAAGCCTTCTTTCCGCAGCGCATACCATTTCCGCTGCTTCACATCGACACGACGTGGAAGTTTCGCGACATGATCGCCTTCCGCGATCGTACGGCGCGCGACCTCGGCCTCGACTTGATCGTGCACGTCAATGAGGCGGGCCGCGCGCAGGGTATCAATCCGATCGACTACGCGCCGTCGCTGTATACTGACGTGATGAAGACCGAGGGGCTGCGCCAGGCGCTCGATCGCCATGGTTTCGATGCGGCGTTCGGTGGGGCGCGACGCGACGAGGAAGCAAGCCGCGCCAAGGAACGTGTCTTCTCCTTCCGCACGGCAGAGCATCGCTGGGATCCGCGCCACCAGCGCCCGGAGATGTGGAACCTGCTCAATGGCCGTCTCGGTACGGGCGAGAGCGCGCGGGTCTTTCCACTTTCGAATTGGACTGAGGGGGACGTGTGGCGCTACGTGCTGCGCGAGAAGCTCGATGTTGTGCCGCTCTATTTGGCCGCGATCCGTCCGACCATCGAGCGCAATGGGATGCTGCTCGTGCTCGATGATGATCGCATGCGGCTTGCAGAGGGCGAGAAGATCGTGCCGCGACGCGTTCGCTTTCGAACGCTTGGTTGCTGGCCGCTGACTGCGGCGATCGAATCCGAGGCTGCGGATCTTCTCTCTGTCGTCACCGAGACGCTCGCAGCGCGAACATCCGAGAGGCAAGGCCGCCTGATCGACCACGATCAAGCGGGCGCCATGGAAAAGAAAAAGCAGGAAGGCTATTTCTGATGGGGGCAGTTTTGGCGAAGGACGCGGACCACCCGGCGACGGGGGCGGCCGCCAAGGAGCTATTGTGCTCGTCCGCTGAAATCACGACAGGTGATGAGAACGCGCAAGCGATCGTTCACGTTCTCACCTGCGGTTCCGTGGATGATGGCAAATCGACGCTGATCGGCCGCCTGCTTTGGGACGTCGCTGATCTTCCCGAGGATACGCGCGCGTCGGTCGCCGAGACTTTGCTGCCGGATGGGCGGATCGACCTGAGCCGCCTCGTCGACGGCCTTGCGGCAGAGCGCGCGCAGGGCATCACCATCGACATTGCATGGCGCTACGTGGATGCCGGCGCGCGGCGCTATGTCATCATCGATAGTCCCGGCCACGAGCAGTACACACGGAACATGGCGACCGGCGCATCGCACGCCGATGTTGCCATCATGCTCGTCGATGCCCGCCATGGCGTGAAGCCGCAGACGCGCCGACATGCTGCGATCCTCGGTCTGCTCGGCGTGCGTCGCGTGATCCTTGCGGTCAACAAGATGGATCTCGTCGGTGGCAACGAAGCGAGGTTCCGAGAGATAGAGGCTGACTTCCGTTCGTTGACGGCGCGGTTCGCGTTCGAGGAAGCCGCGGCCATCCCGGTCGTTGCGACAACAGGCGACAATGTCGCGCGATCCTCCTCGACGATGACCTGGTACGAAGGCCCGACGTTGATCGAGCAGCTCAACCGGACGCCGCCGCGCGGCAGTGTCGAGGCAGCTTCCTTCCGGATGCCCGTGCAGCTCGTCGTGCGGCGTCCACCCGATTTCCGCGGACTCGCCGGAACGGTGACTTCGGGCTCGATTGCGGTGGGCCAGACGGTTATCGATACCACCAGCGGACGTCGTGCTGCCGTCCGCCGCATCGCGACGATGGATGGCGATCTCGAAGCCGCGCACTGCGGCCAGGCTGTCGTCCTCCAACTCGATGCGGATCTCGATATTGCGCGCGGTGCCATCCTGGCGACGCCCGACGATCCCGCCATTCGCACCAAGCGCCTCGACGCGCGGCTCGTCTGGATGTCGGAGACGCCGTTCGATCTTCAGCGCCGCCTATTCCTGCGCAGTGCGACGGACCTCGTTCCCGTTTCATCGGTTCGCGTGTCCGCGCGGCTCGATCTGGAGACACTCACCGAGATCGAGGCTTCCGACTGCGTGCACAATGACGTCGTTCTGGCTGCGATCACGCTGCGGCGCCCGGTCGCTCTCGATCGCTTCGCCGATCACAAGGGGACTGGCGCGCTCGTCCTCGTGGACGCGCTCACGGGAGCGACGGTCGCCGGCGGCACGGCCGTCGCACTGCACGAGGCTGCTGGCCAGGAGGAGGTCGGCTTTCGCCTGACGACGGCAATGCTCGCCGAAGGTGTCTGTGCCGGCGTGGAGCCGACGTCGGCGGAGTTTCGCCGCCGCGCGATCGCGTTGCTGAAAGTCCTCAAGGCTGCCGGCGTGGATGCGGCACTCGAGGCGAACGACGAAGAGATGAACGGGGCCTACTTGCAGCCGAGCGCGCACCCCGGATGAACCCACAACTTCGCTCTTCGGCATAAGCAACGAAGATATTCGACGTTCCGCAACGCGAACGAGAGGCGCAAGCTCCGACACGTGCAGACGGATCGCTGAGTGCTGCACAGATGGCACGTGACGGAGAGAGAGACATGACTTCGTCGACGCCGGCACAGCGCGCAAACATTCTCTGGTTTCTGCCAACACATGGTGATGGCCGCTATCTCGGCACACCAATTGGCGGTCGCGCCTCGAGTCCGGCTTATTTGCGCCAGATCGCACAAGCGGCTGATGAGCTCGGCTACTTCGGGGTGCTGCTTCCGACCGGGCGGAGTTGCGAGGACTCGTGGATCGTGGCGTCCTCGCTCGCGCACCTGACTGAGCAATTGCGATTTCTCGTTGCTGTTCGACCTGGGCTGCAGTCACCGACCGTCGCCGCACGCATGACGGCGACGCTTGACCGCACACTGCAGGGTCGCCTGCTCATCAATGTGGTCACGGGTGGCGATCCCGTGGAGAACAAGGGCGATGGCGTCTTCCTCCCACATGACGAGCGCTATGCCGTCACGCACGAGTTCCTGACTGTCTACAAGCAGCTCCTCAGCGGCGAGACTGTCAATTTCACCGGCCGGCATATTCGCATGGAGGACGGGCGCCTTCTCTTTCCGCCGGTGCAGAGCCCTCATCCGCCTCTCTACTTCGGTGGCTCCTCCGACGCCGGCATCGCCGTCGCTGCCGAAACTGTCGACAAGTATCTGACCTGGGGCGAGCCTCCCGCACAGGTCGCGGAGAAGATCGAGCGCGCTGCGATCGTGGCTGCGGCTCGTGGGCGGCGCTTCACGTTCGGCATTCGACTGCACGTCATCGTGCGCGAGACGAGCGAGGCCGCGTGGCGCGCGGCCGATGAGCTTATTCAGCACCTCGACGACAAGACGATCGCGGCGGCACAGGAGACCTTCCAGCGCATGGACTCCGTTGGCCAGCAGCGGATGCGCGCACTGCATGGTGGAAAGCGTGACAAGCTCGTCGTGAGCCCAAATCTGTGGGCGGGTGTGGGGCTCGTGCGGGGAGGTGCCGGCACCGCGCTTGTCGGCAATCCGCAGGAGGTTGCCGACCGCATCAAGGAGTACATGGCTCTCGGCATCGATACCTTCATACTGTCGGGCTACCCGCATCTTGAGGAGGCCTATCGCTTCGCCGAGCTGGTCTTCCCGCTCGTGCCGCGCGAAGGCGTCGAGCTGTCGGTCGATCGCCTGGGCCGCGCCGGACCGATCGGCGAGATCGTTGCAAACGATCGCGCACCCGCAGCAGTCGGCGGAAGCCAACAGGCTGCCAGTTGACGGGTTCGATATCGACTATCCCGGCAATGTCGATCGAGCGCTGTACGCCGAGGGCATCTAGTGCAGAGTTGCGTAGATGCCTGCCTCTCGGAATGCATCGAGGATGGCGATGTGAAGCTCCGACTTCACACGCCCGCCGGCATTGACGTTGGAGAGCGTGAAGCTCAGCGAGAACATCAGACTGTCGGGCGTGAACGTCTCCAGGACCGCGAGCGGCGGTGGCTTTTCCTGAACGTTGGGTTGGCGACGCGCAACCTGCTCCAGGATCTCGATCACGGCTTTGGGACTGGCCTTCATGTCGGTGCTGACCTTGATCACGACACGACCGAGCATGTTGCGGTGCGTCCAGTTGAGGACGCGCCCGGAGATGAGCTCGGAGTTCGGAACGATGAGACTGGCCCGATCGAACGTCTCGATTTCTGTCGAACGGACGGAGATCCGGCGTACGTTCCCCTGCTGATCTCCCACCACGATCCAATCGCCGACCTTGATCGGACGCTCGGCGAGGAGAATGAGGCCCGAAACGAAATTGTTCACGACCGACTGCAGGCCGAAACCAATACCAACCGAGAGGGCACCGGCGACAATCGCAAGATTTGTCACGTCGAGGCCGGCGTAGGAGACGGCCATGAGCACGGCGACGCTGACGCCCACATAGCCGACAGCCAAGTCAACCGAGTTCGCGACGCCGGCGTCCATCCGATCCTGCGCGAGAACGTGCTCACGCAGCCAGCGTTGAGTGATACGGGTCAGAAACAGCAGGGCAATGAAAAGGATGATGCCGATCAGGATCCGTATCAATGAAATGCGGAACTGCCCGATCTCGAAGCCGAAGAACAGCGCTTTTGCCCAGTCGCGTATATCTGCGCCGGAAAAGCCCCATTGCATCATGAGAAGCGGCAGCGCGGCAAAGAGGAGGGCCAGCAGTACCGCAGCCTCGCACAGCTTGACGATCTGAGACTGACGTGTGCGCTCGATGCCGAAGCGGCTCTCGAGGAACGCGCCCACGGCGCTGTTCGCGCCCTCTCTGCGTCGCGTGAGGGCGCGGACACCGAGGTAGATCAGGCCTGCGATGGCGAGAACCGTCCCGGTCAGAACGATCTGCTGAGCGACGTAGCGCCCGAGCGCGACATAGCCGACCGTGGAGCTTCCAGCGATGAAGATCGCGAGGGCCAGGATGGGGAGCTTGATCGAGAGAGGTGCAAGGCGCTTGCCGGCATTGGCGTCGACCCTGTCCAGATGATTGACGACACGCAAGGGACCGGTCTGGGCCACGAAAGGCTTGAGAGCCAGCAGCGCCAATAGTCCGGCGGTCAGCAGGTTCGTTATGAAGCCCTGGGCCACCGTAACGGCAAGTGGAACATAGATCGCGCGACCGAACTCGACGAGCACCGTGTCGAGGATATAGACGCCGAGTATCGCCTTCACGATGGTGAGAATGAACGAAGCCGTATCGTCGTCAACGGGGATAAGCCGCCATTCCGGATGGCGCGGCGCGAGGGCGACGCGCGCCATGCCGGACCCGGCAATGTAGATCAAGACGCCCCAGAGCACCGTTTCGGACAGGCGCTCCCACGGCGAAAAGAACATGTCGAGGCTGTCGAAGCCGGCGTAGAGGATCGCTGCGGCGATCATCGGCCCTAGCATGCGGGCCGGCGCCACGATTGCCGCTTGGTTGATACGATCGAAAAAGCTTGGAATGCCCTCGAAGCCTGCGCGCTTCTTCTCGATCCAATGATCGACGACGCGACCGATCAGAAATGCCGCGACGAGCGTGCCTGCGATGACGCAGATCAGCGCGAGCCATTGCCGGCTGCTACGCTCGAACCAGTGTGCGCCGTAGTACTGGGCGCGACCGGTGATGCTCGGCAGGCGCTCGTAAACGTCGTGCCAGAGGGACGGCAGGAGCGGGCTCGCGCGCCGCTCGAACAAGTTGCGGGAAAAGATCTGATACCGCATGACCGTAATGCGGTCGATCATCTGCTTGCCACGCACCCACGTGAGCTCGACGCTCTTGACAGCGCCATCGAGGGCCGCGGCGATCGTATTGAGGCGCGCGCGTTCCGCTGCAATCGCGGGGGCCTCCGGCTGATCTTTCGGCGCCGGACCTAGCCGCTCGATCTGGCTTTTGACTTCGGTGAGCTTTGGTCTGAGCGTCTCGGCTGTGGCCGTCGAGTCGTAGATGATCTCCTCGACATCGGTGCGCAGGCGCTGGAGCTCGCTTTCCAGCTCCTTGAGCTGCTGTATCGACTTCTCAGCGGACTCGATGCCTTTGACCAGGCGCTCGACTGGCGTTGTCACCTCGGATGGCAGCAACGGGGTTGCAGGGGAGGGCGCGGCTGGCGGTGAGGCAGCAGGCGGAGCTGCGGCGACCGGCGGGGCTGCGGCGACGGGAGGTGTCGCCGGCGGTGACTGCTGCGCTGAAGCCCCGAAAGAAAGCGCGGCTAGAAGTGCGACTACGAAAGCTATGTACGTGCGACGAGCCATGGTCAGCGAACTCTACCTTCCCTTCGCCCGAGAATGCCGACGAACCTGGCACGACTTGGGCACCATGTGGCGATGGGCAATTTCGATTGATCGGGTGGGCAGGGGGCAGCGGTGCTTATAGTTCCGAACGCAGCGTGGCCGCGCTTGGTATCGTGCAGGGCTGAAACTAGTCAATACGCCTTAGCGTGAGTATGGGGGCTGTTGGGCGGAATTGAGCCTGACCGTCCGTGGATCAACGGCTCTCGTGGCGGTGAAGCCGTGCCTGAACGGTCGACTACTGCCAGCAAGCCTTGGGCTGCCTTTGTGCTCGTGCGGTCTGAAGTCGCATGGTCATTTCGGGCCAAGTTTCTTGCCGGAGCAGTGCGGCGGGAGCGCTTACGGGGACGCGAGCAACCGTCTGAGTTTCGTGAGCTGTGCGACTTCGTCCTCCTGAAAATTGATTGTGTCCTGCTGCTCACCCGAGCGGTCCATGAGATAAACGTGCGCCGAATGAGCAATCGTATAGGTGCCGTTTCCTTCATCGATCCGATCGTAGGCAGCCTTCCAAGCGGCCGCGACGGCTCTGATCTGGGTGGGCGTGCCCGTGAGACCTCGGATCCTCGGATCGAATGAGGTGAGATAGCTCCTGAGCTGGTCCGGCGTGTCTCGCTCGGGATCGACTGTCACGAATAGGACGGCGACGCGATCCGCATCAGCCCCAAGGTGCAGCAGGACGTTCGACATCTGCAGCAGCGTGGTCGGGCAAATGTCGGGGCAGTGCGTGAAGCCAAAGAAGAGCGCGTAAGGTCGGCCCGCGAGGCTCGCGGCGGAAAATGGCATTCCGAATTGATCCGTCAGCGCTTCGAGACGCTGAGCGCGCGTCAGATCTTGTGCCGCAGCAGGCGAGCTTGCGATCAGAAGTAGCGTCAGCAGACGAAAGGCCATCCACGCAAGATGCCGGGTTGGCGAACGCGACGACGTCGGGCCCGGACGATGGAGCGGCTGACGTCGAGAGTGTCCTGTCCTCATGAGCATGGAGGACTTCCTTCGATTTCGGACGTGCCATGTTCGATATTTGAAGTGGATCTGTCCAGACTGAGCGTGCATGAAGCTCCTGATCGTCGCCCAATTGAACAGTGGCCCGCGGCGCGACATCGGCTTTCGGAGTTGGTCATGTCCAAGAAAACACGTGCAACGGAGATGCTCGAGAAGGCCGGGTTGAATTTCACCGTTCACAGCTACGAGTACGATCCTGAAGCAGAGCACATCGGGCTTCAGGCTGCCGAAGCGCTGGGTGAGCCGCCCGAGCGCGTGCTGAAGACGCTGATGGCGCTCGTCGATGGCAAGCCCGTTTGCGTCATCGTGCCCTCGGATCGCGAGGTCTCGATGAAGAAGCTCGCCGCGGTTCTCGACGGAAAGTCGGCGCAGATGATGAAGCCCGCGGATGCTGAACGGATGACGGGGTACAAGGTTGGCGGCATCAGTCCATTTGGTCAGAAGCGAAAGACGCCGGCAGCGATCGAGATCGAGGCGCTGGAGCATGAGCTAGTCTACATGAATGGCGGCCAGCGGGGATTACAGGTCCGCCTCTCTCCGCTCGACGCGCAGGAAGCCTTGGAGGCAATCGCTGCGCCGCTGGTCGCCGATCTCAAGGCGCGCTGATGCGCTAGCGGGCGGTTCAGGGAGCGCGGGGCTGCGATTTAAGCTGGGCTCCAATAGGCGCCCGGCGCTCGTAGTGCGGCGGTGCCTATCCGCGCAGCCTGTAGGACCGCAGCCGGTACTTCACGACGCACAGCCGCAGCACGAAGACGCTCGCCATCGTTGCGAGAATAACTGCGGCGACTAGTGCCTGCGAGTGCTCGAACTTGTTGGCGAGCCAAAGGCCGAGGAGCAGCATGAGACCGCCGAGTACGGCAATTTCCTCATACGGCTCGCCCTGAAAAGTTCGTGGCTCGCGCCCTGTCACGACATCGAGGAGCATGCTGCCGCCGGCACATGTCAGGGCCGCACAGAACGGCACCCAGAACCAATGAAGCCCGGCAATCAGCGCAACCTGCGCGCCGATGACTGTGAATGTGGCCATGCCTACGGTGTCGAAGAATGTGAGACTTCGCTCGAATGTGCGCGAGCCGACGGCACCCTCGGGAAGAATACGGGCAAGCCACGCGCCGAGGGCCACGATGGCGAGGACCAGATAGAGGTAGGTCGGGTCCTTGAACATGAAGGGCGGGTGGCGGTCTCCGCCGACAAGCAAATCGCGCAACGTGCCGCCGCCGACCGCCGGCAGAAGCGTCAAGATGAGCGCACCCCACAAATTGTACCGCCGTTGCTCGGCGCGCATGAAACCCGCGATGCCGAAGGCTACCGTGCCCGCGAGGTCCAGCACGTAGAACCAGCGGCTGCGCACCGTCTCTGTCAGATAGTGCCGGGTGGATTGGGAAAGTGCGAAGGGATCGCCACCCGCGGGTTTCGTCGCGCGCCAGATCGAGTGGGTCCAGCCGGCGTGCGCAGCTCTTTGCATGTCCTGCCCCTTTGCGCCCTCGCTCGCCATGACGCCGACGCCGCTCCAATACGAAGAAAGCTCGAGCAGGCCAGCATTCCTATCGTTGCCGATGAGCTGGAGGACCGACTGGAGCATGCGCCGCTGGTGCGCAGCATCGACGCCTGGCGCGCTCGCCATGGTGATCGCGAGCGCCTCCTCCGGGTTCTCGCGCGCGTACTGCCATCCGGCAAGGGTCGCACGTAGAAAGCGTACGAGGGCCTGGTGGCGTCGCTTGTCCTGCAGGGTCTCTGCATTGACGTAGATGCCGTCGTCCAGAAAACCTTGCTGGCTGTCGGCGAAGCGCACGTGGAACAACTCACCGGGCGAGAGGCCCGACTGCAGGATCGACCAGTACTCATTGTACATCATCGCCGTTGCGCAATCGACGCGGCGCTCGATCAGATCGAGGGCGTCCGATCGCTGCTGAACGATCCTGACGCTGTCACTGGAGATGCCCAACGTCCGCAGCCAGTAACGAACCTGGAGCTCGTCGCCAGTATTCCAGACGCCGATCGTCTTGTCAGAAACATCTGCGGGGCTCTGAAGGCCGGGGCCGCGCCGGCAAACGATCGCAATGCCGGGATGCCGGAAGATCTGCGCGATGTTGACGACGTCATGGCCTCGCAGGCGCGCGGCCAGTGCAGCAGGAAGCCATGCGAGCGCGACGTCGGCATCGCCGGTGCGCAGCCGTTCGATCGGCGCGATGCCTGGGCCACCTTCAATGATCTCGAGGTCGATGCCCTCGCGGGCATAGTAGCCCTTGCTCACGGCGACATAGATGCCGGCGAACTGCGCTTGGTGTGTCCACATGAGCTGCAAGCGCAACTTATCGGACGCCTCGGTGCGGGATGGGGGCAGAAGAACGGTGAGGTGTGCAGCGACGATTGTGCAAAGGGCCCGGATGAAGGCCCGCGTTCCGATGGCCGTCATGTTTCTCCCGTGAATGGTTTGGTCCCATTCTACCGGAGATAGTGTTACTTCCCCCTTACATCTGGAGCGGCGAGACGGGGGTGAGGTCGCGAGCCTTGAGCCTCAAGTCCGAAGGCCCGCGCCAGTGCCCTCAATAGGTGATGACGCTTCTTATGCCGACGACGGTCGCATTCGGCGTGCCCGGTACTGCAGCGGGGTGCCAGACGTACTGAAACAAGGGCTGGACGACCCAGCCTTCGCGGAGCTGGGCCTGATAGCTGACCTCGAGGGTCGCCTCGTAGCTGTGCCAGAGACTCTCCGTGCCACTGAGACGAGCCTCGTCCGCGGCCAGAGCCCGCGTCACGTCCGAGATGTGCGAGTAGATGACCGATGCTCCGAGCTTGTCGTCGGGTCGCCCGGGAACAAGGCCTGACACGATCGTGCCGCTCTCGACGTAGAAGTCGACGAGATTGCGATCGGACGGGCTCGCCGAGATACGGGTGAAGACGACGAGGCCGCTGCTCGCATCCCCTCCGGCCGGGCGATAGAGCTGCTGGTCGACGATTCCGTAGATGCCGTAGTTCCCGCGATGGCGGAAAGGTGATCCGGTCGATGAGGGCGATGCGAGCGAGACGCCGTTCGCGTCGAAGCGCTGGTCGTCGAAGTGGCCCACGTGCCCCCATATGCCGAACTTGAGCGCGGAGGCGAGCGCGGGGCTCGTCTTCTCCTGGTTCCGGCTGATCTGCACTTCGGAGACGATGAGCGGCGGATCCTGAACGCGGAAGTTCAGGCCATAGCGGTTGCGCCTCTGCGGATCTCCCGGTCCTGGACCTGCGGGATCGCCGTTGAATACGGCCAGCAGCCAGGCAACATCCTTGCTCGGCTGGATCTTGAGCCGCACGCCGGGCGTCGAGAGCGGATAGGCTGGCCCGCCGCTCGGCAAGTTTTCAGCGGCGATAGTCGGCCAGTCGCTGTTGACGAAGAAATTCCCATAGTCGCTGAAGAAGAATTCCTGGTCTGCAGCGAGCTGCCCGAAACGAAGGGAAGCCGCACCGCCGGCAAACTTCTGCTCCAGCCAGAGCTCGGAAAGGCGCGTCGTCTGCAGGGCTTCGATGTTGCTGTTCGTATTGATGGCGCCGGTATATTCGGCCTTGAGGCGCCCCGTTCCGTGCAACTGGAAGACGTTCGCGTAGAAGGTCAGTCCTTCCCAGCCGGCGAGCTTGCCGAGGTCAGCCTGGAATGTCGTATCCAGCTTCCCGTCGTAGATCGCACCTCTGCGCAATCCGCCGGAAACGTTGCCGAGAACTTCGCTCGTGTAGACGAAGCCGTACTCGATGCCCATCGCCTTGAAGCGATCGCGAACCGCATTGGCCTCTGCAACGAAACTTGCGAGATCCCCGGTGTGTTGCTGACGCGCGCTCTCCTGGGCATGAGGGCTGACGACTGAAGAGAGAAGAAGGGGGTGGCGCCAAAGAGAGGCCCTGCGCGCCAGCGCGACGCGCGCTTCAGAAGCTGGTTCTCGAACTCGCGCATTCACCTGCCCTTCATTGATCTGCCGCGCAGACGATGTGTCTGCGATCCACGCAGCTGGGATCTAATTGCAAATCATTCGCAATAGCAAGAGAGGTGTGCGCAGATCGATGACTGGTGAATCCCATGTGCAGCATTCGAGCAACAATGCGAGACGCGGGCCGTGAAAGGCACCCGCGGCAATCGAGCCCTCTGCCCAATGTGTACCGTGATTCACCAGAGGGATGATCGAGAAATTCGCTCCATCTCACGGCACGGTATCGAGCGAATTCCTCGAGCTGAATCACACCAGCAAGACCATGGTTCTGGTGCCCCTTTCGATGCGGAACTTCGGCTTCGGGACACTCGGCGCAGCCCAAAAGCGGTGCCGATACTCGTCATGCCCTTCCGCAACTAGCGAAAGCCTGTGCAGCCTGCGGCAGCACAGGCTATCTCAGGCTTACGAAGGCGTTGCGACAGTGATCCGGCTTCGGCCGCGTGCCGTCAGGTCGCGTGCGGCTCGGCGACGGGAACGGCATCCGCCGGCGGTTCCTCTCCGCTGGTGGGGCCGGGCACCCACGGCATGAACATCCGCGAGAGGACCGGGATCATCAAGAGGCTGAAGATAGGTGAGACCAGCATGCCTGCGACGATCACCACTGCGAGCGGCTTCTGCACTTCCGATCCAATGCCGGTCGAGAAGGCCGCCGGCACGAGACCAATGCAGGCGGACAATGCCGTCATGAAGATCTGCCGCATGCGGGTCTGGCCGGCCTCGATGACGGCCGGCACGGTGCCGAGTCCCCGTTCGAGATTGCTGCGGATGTAGGAGACGAGCAGGATCCCATCCATGGCCGACACGCCGAACAGCGATATGAAGCCGACCGCCGCCGACACGCTCAGATACTGGCCGGTGAAGTAGAGGCCGACAATGCCGCCAGCCACCGCAAACGGGATGCCCGAAAGCGCCAACAGGCTGTCACGCAAAGAGTTGAACAGGCTGTACAGCAGCATCAGGATCAGCATGAGGCTGAGCGGAATGATGATGGCGAGCCGCTGCTTGGCCTCCTGCAGGGCGCCGAACTCACCGGACCACTCAAGATAGTATCCGGGCGGGAGCGGGATCTTCTCGGCGATGAGCTTTTGAGCTTCCGTCACCGTCGAGCCGAGATCGCGATCGCGGACGCTGTACTTGATCGGCACGAAGCGCTGCGTGTTCTCGCGATAGATGTAGGCGGCGCCGGGGACGAGCCGAACCTCGCCGAGGTCGCCGAGCCGAATGTAGGCAGGCAATGCGCGCGAGTCGCCACTCGGGAGTGCTACGGGGATCGACCGTATGGCATCGACGTTGAGGCGGTATTCAGGTGCGAGCCTGACCGTCAGGGCGAAATTCATTTCGCCTTCGTAGACGCGGGTCACCTCCTGCCCACCGATCGCCGCTTGCACGACAGAATTGATGTCGCCGGCGGAGAAGCCGTAGCGCGCGGCCGCGGCGCGGTCGACGCGGATGATGAGGTTCGGCTGGCCGAGCAGGTTGAAGGCGGCTGGGTCGCGGACACCCGGAATGCGGCTCAGCTCACCCTCGACTGCTTTCGCGAGCCGCTGGAGCACTTCGAGGTCGGGGCCGAAGATCTTGACCGAGTTCTCGCCCTTCACGCCGGACAGCGCTTCCTCGATGTTGTCCTGGATGTACTGCGAGAAGTTGAAGTCGACGCCGACGAATTCGCGGTTCAGCCGCTCGCTCAGCTCCTTGACCAACTGCTCCTTGGTCGAGCCCTTCGGCCATTGATCGAACGGCTTGAGCGGCACGAAGAATTCAGCATTGAAGAAGCCTGTCGGGTCAGTGCCGTCCTCGCCGCGTCCCTGCTGCGAGAACACCGTCTTCACCTGCGGATAGCTTCCGATCACGCGGCGTACGCCAGCCACCACGTCGCCGCCTGCCTCCAGCGAGATCGTGGGAGGCAGCGACGCGCGGATCCACATGTTGCCTTCCTCCAGCTTGGGGAGGAATTCCGTGCCAAGGCGCGAGCCCAGCACGCCAACACCGACCAGCATGGCGAGCGCAATCGAGGCCGAGAGAGCGTAATGGCGGACGGCCCGATGCAGCACGAACTCGTAGACCGCTCGCAGCTTGCGCACGGCAAGCGTTTCGATCTCGCTGACCTTGTCGGGAAGGAGCAGCGAGGCCATCACGGGCGTCACGGTAAAGGTCGCGATGACGGCACCGATCAGCGCGTAGGCATAGGTGCGCGCCATCGGGCCAAAGATCTGCCCCTCCACGCCCTGCATGGTGAACAGCGGGAGGAACGCCGCGATCGTGATCAGCACCGAGAAGAAGATCGGCTTGTCCACTTCGACCGCGGCCGCCACGATCCGCTGCAGCTTCTCGCTGAGAACACTTCGTCGGTCGCTCGTATCGTGCGGATCGTAGTGCGCGAGATGGCGGTAGATGTTCTCCACCATGATGACGGTCGCATCGACGATGATGCCGAGGTCGATGGCGCCGATGGACAGAAGGTTGGCGGATTCCCCTCGTAAGACCGTGATCATCACGGCGAGGAAGAGCGCGACGGGTATGGTCGCGGCAACGATCAGCGCGCATCGCAGGTTGCCGAGAAACACCCACTGGATCACGAAGATCAGCGCGACGCCGAACAGCAGGTTGTGCACGACGGTGTCGACGGTCACGGCGATCAGGTCGCCGCGGTCATAGAAGGGGACGACCTTGATGCCGGCCGGCAGGACGCCATCGCGGTTGATCTTTTCCGCCATGGCGCGAACGCGCGTCACCACCTCATTGGTTCGCTCGAACTTCTGCATCAGCACGATGCCGGTCACGACATCGGAGTCGCCGTCGCGGCCGGCAATGCCGATGCGCGGCGCGTATCCGATCTCGACCTTCGCGATGTCGGAGACGAGCACAGGTACGCCGCCCTGCTGCGTCAGCACCGTGTTGCGAATGTCGTCGAGCGAGCCGATCGCACCCAGGCCGCGCACGTTCACCGACTGGGCGCCGAGGGAAATGGTGCGGCCGCCGACGTTGGCATTGCTCGAGGAAAGGGCGGTCACGACCTGCGGGAGTGTGAGCCCGTAGGCCATCATGCGGTTGAGGTCGAGCTCGACGCTGTACTCTCGGGTTTTTCCGCCGAGGACCACGACGTCGATGACGCCCGGCACGGTGCGGAACTTGCGCTCGACGACCCAGTCCTGCAGCGTCTTGAGCTGCATGACATCGGTGCCGGGCGGGCCCTTCAGCTCGTAGCGAAAGATCTCGCTGATGCCTCCCGCAGGCGAGATCGTGGGCTCGACGCCGGTCGGCAGCGTGGCGTCCTTGATGCGATTGAGAGCCTGTTGCCGCACGAAGTGATAGTCGCGGCCATATTCGAACTGCAGACGCAGGAAGCCGAGACCGTAGACGCTGTTCGAGCGAACGAATTTCAGCCCCGGCGTGCTCATCACCGCGAGCTCGAGCGGGATCGTCACGTAGCGCTCGACCTCTTCGGGCGACTGCCCCGGCCACTGCGCGATGATCTCGATGATGGGCGGCGTTGGATCGGGATAGGCTTCGATATTGAGTGTGCGGTACGACGCGTAGCCGAGGCCGACAAAGGCAGCAAACAGCAAGACGACCAGGGGCCGCCGAGCGAGACACGCAGCGATCAGTTTGGACAGCATGGATGAGCCGGAAAGGTAAGCCGGGGCCTAGTGGCGCCCCTCGTTGTCTACAAAGATTGCGCCCCGGCCGACCACGGTCTCTCCCTGGTTGAGCCCGTCACGGATCTGGATACAGCCGTTCTGCTCGGCACCAATCTTCACGGTACGGCTCTGGAACACTTGCGGTTCCTTCTCAACCCACAGTCGCGTCTCCTCGCCCCGGCGGATGATGGCGTCCGTTGGGACGGCCGTCGTCGCCTCGACATTCCCGACAGAGATCTTGAACGTCGCGAACATCTCTGCGCGCAGCAGCCCGTCAGGGTTTGGAATCTCGGAGCGCACCATGACCCGGCGCGTCGTGGGATCGGAGGCTGCTCCGATGGCGTCGATCCGCGCGTGCACCCGACGGTCAGGAAGAGCGAGGATGCGTACGTCGATCTCCTGGCCGACTCTCACGTTCGGGATGTCGCCTTCCGCGACGTAGGCCTTCAGCCACATGGTGGAAAGGTCGGAAATCGAGAAGTGCGCCTCGGAGGCATCGGTCTTGACGAACTGCCCGGGGCCGATACGTCGCGCAGTGACGGTCCCACCGATTGGCGCGTTGACGGCCAGCAGCGGATTGATGATGCGCTCGCGCTCGAGGCGATCTACCTCGTCCTGATCGCGGCCTATGATCACGCGCAGGCGGTGCCGTGCCGCGGTGAGTGCGCCCAATGCGGTCTTGAAATCGGATTCGGCCGCCGCAAGATCGTTCTGCGCCTGCTCCATCTCGCGCTGCGATGTCGCCTTGTCGCGGAACAGTCGCTGCTGGCGATCGGCCTGGCGGCGCATGACGTCGAGATGCGAGTTGGCCTTGTCGCGCGCGTGCAGTGCCGCGATGAGGTCCGTCTGCACCTGCACGACCTCGGGGCTGTCGATCTCGAACAGAGGATCACCGCGCTTCACCTCATCGCCGACCTGCGCCATGAGACGCGTGACGCGACCGGAGAAGGGCGTGAACACGTTGGTGCTGGCGTTCTCGTTGAAGGCGATCTGGCCAATGGCCGTCTTCTGCTGGCGGAACGAGCAGAGGCCGACCTTCACGAGCTCGAGCTGGTGCATCTGGTCGGGAGTGACGCGCACGTTGTTGGGATCGACCTTTTCGGTCGACGGCGAGGAGGCCGTGGCCGGCGGCATCGAGTTCCACCACGACACCTTCGACAGCACCACAGCAGCGAGCATGCCGCCGCAAGCGGCGATCACGACAACAATCGAGGTCCGTAGACCTTTGTACAGACGATGCAACATGTTCCTGCGCTTTACTCTCGCGTTACGTGCGCGGCCTTCTTGATGGCGCGCTCGTTGTCATGGCTAACCGTTTCGGGGGCCGGCGGCGGCGGCCTGTTCCACCAGCCGCCACCGAGCGCCTGGAAAAGCGCGACGGTGTTGGCGAGCCGCGAGGCTTCCGCTTCCACGCGTGCAAGCTGCGCCTGCAGGTATGCCTGCTGTACGACGAGCAGGAGCGGCACGCTGACCTGCCCTTCCTGAACCTGCTGTCGAACCAGATCGATATTGCGCGATGCCGCGCGCTCGGCCTCGGTCGCGGCGCTCATGGCGCGGGTGTCGGCCTGCAGGGCCCTGAGCACGTCGGCCACGTTCTGGAAGGAAGCGAGCACCACGCTGCGATACTCGGCGGCGGCCTGGTCGGTCGCCGCTTCTGCAGCGCGCTGGCGGTATCTGAGATTGCCGCCGTCGAATATGGTCTGCGCCGCATTGCCGGCGATCATCCAGAAGGTGGTTCCGGGAGAGAACAGCCGGGAAATCGACTCGGCCACGCTGCCCGCGTTGCCGGAGAGCGTGATCTGCGGCAGCCGGTTGGCGATGGCGACGCCGATCTCCGCATTTGCAGAGCGCAGGTTGGCCTCGGCGACTCTCACGTCGGGCCTGTGACGAACGAGATCGGCCGGCAGGCTGAGCGGAAGCTGCCGCGGCAGGCGGAAGGACGAAAGCTGGAAGGTCTCCGAGGGGCCATCGCTCGGAACACGGCCGGTCAGGAAGGCCAGCAGGTGGCGCTGCTGTGCGAGCTGGCGTTCGAGCGGCGGCAGTAGGAGCCGCGTCTGCGCAACGGCCGTCTCCTGGGCGGCGATCTCGGTCTGCCCGAGCTGCCCGAGCTCGTGCTGGCGCTTCAGGATCTTCAGAAGCTCCATCTGGAGATCGATCATCCGCTTGGTCACACCGA
Source organism: Hyphomicrobium sp. CS1BSMeth3 (assembly GCF_900117415.1). Taxonomy (GTDB): domain Bacteria; phylum Pseudomonadota; class Alphaproteobacteria; order Rhizobiales; family Hyphomicrobiaceae. The sequence goes on along the minus strand of NZ_FPEI01000006.1, from coordinate 2,494,834 downwards.
CCTGGCCGCGAAGCGAGGCTTCCTGGATGGCCGCGAGCGCAATGTTGGAGGTGAGCGTCAGATAGACGCCCTCGAGGCGGAAGCCTTCCCTTTCAGCCTGGGCATCCGCGGACTCGAACTGGCGCCGCTTGCCGCCGAATATGTCGGGGACGAAGGAGACGGTGAGCTGAGCGGTGTGCAGGCTGAAGAGGTCGGAACCGGAGGCGGCGTCGGTGGTCACGGACCGGCTGGCAATCTTCTGCCGCGTCGACTCGAAGTTTCCGGTGAGCACCGGGAAGAAGGTGCTGCGCTGCGCCAGCGCATTGGCCTGTGCTACGCGCACGGCGGCGGCAGCGGCCTGGAGATCGGCATTGTGCGCGATGCCGTCCTCTACCAGGCGATTGAGGTTCTCGGAGCGGAAAAGCCCCCACCAGCGCGCCGAAATGTCTGCGCCGCGTACGACGTTTTGTCCGGGCACGCGATCTCCTTGCGGAAGGCCGGAAGAGCGATCGCCCGACACATAGCTTCCCACGTCCGGAAAGCCCGGGCTAATGAAGTCGGGTCCGACTGTGCAGCCCTTCAGCATCGGCACCAACAAGAGGCAAATGCTGCGCCTCCCCCCCAACCAGCTTCCAATGTACCGACAAATCGCACGCCCGCCCTCCGCATAGAATGCCGAGAAACCCATGGAATTCTGCCCCCGATCCCCGTCCGGAGAGCTGGGCTTGTCGCCCTTATGCCGTTCCGAACCGTTGTCGCTTTAGCAACGGGCGTGCCAGCCCGTTAAGGCCGACAGAGTCAGAGATTCGTTGTTCTTACTCAATGGCTTGTCGCAACGTCCGCACGGCTTATTGCGTCCGAAGCGGCGGCTTTCCGCCACTTCCGACAAAAGCATCGGCGGAATTCAGCCGATTTCAGCCCTGATCGGTGAACCGCCGGCGGTCCAGGCCGTACTTGGCCATCTTCTCACTGAGGGTCCGACGGGGAATGTTCAGGCGTTCCATCACCGCCGTCAGCTTGCCGCCGGACTCCGCCAGGCAGCGCTCGATGACGGAGCGCTCGAAGGCGTCCACCTGCTCGGCGAGCGAGAGCCGATCACCTTCCGGCTCTGTGGCGGCATCGGGCCAGAATGTCCCGCCGAGACCGAGCGCAAAGCGTTCAGCGGCATTGCGCAGCTCCCGGACATTTCCAGGCCAGTCATACGCCAGGAGGCGATTGACCGTGGCCGCAGGGACGGGTCTGCGCTCCCGTCCGTGGGCATTTGCTGCAAGCGAGGCGAAGTACTCGAACAGGAGAGGGATGTCCTCCTTGCGCTGGCGCAGAGGAGGGATCGTCAACTCGACGACCGAAAGCCGGTAATAAAGATCCGAGCGGAAGCGGCCGGCGCTGCTCGCCTGGCGCAGGTCGATCTTGCTGGCTGCGATCGCGCGCAAATCGATCGGGTGGCTGCGGTTGGATCCGAGCCGTTCGACGACCCGCTCCTGCAGCGCGCGCAACAGCTTTCCTTGGATCGAGAGCGGCATACTGTCGATCTCGTCGAGGAAAAGCGTGCCCCCGCTGGCGTGCTCGAGCTTCCCGATCCGCCCTTTTGCCGCGCCGGTGAAGGCGCCGGTCTCGTACCCGAACAACTCGCTTTCCGCCATCGTCTCCGGGATGGCGGCGCAATTGATGGCTACGTAGTGCCCCTCGTGGCGCCGCCCGAAGTCGTGCAGGCAACGCGCCACGAGATCCTTGCCGGCCCCGGTCTCGCCGAAAATGATGACGCTGACGTCGGTTGCGGCGAGCTCGGCGACGCTCGCACGGAGCCGCTCGATGGCTTGCGAGGTGCCCACGATGCGCGAGCCAAGCGTCTGCTCGGCCACCGCACGCCTGAGGCGCCGGTTTTCCGTGACGAGCTTGCGCTTTTCGGCCGCGTTCCTGATGACCTCCAGCAGGCGCTTCGGCTCGAAGGGCTTCTCGATGAAGTCGTAGGCCCCGAGCCGCATGGCGTCGACGGCGGTCTCGACGTCGCCGTGCCCGGTTATGACGATGACGGGCAGCTCCGGATCGATATTCTGCGACTGGCGCAGAAGCTCCATACCGTCGGTGCCTTCCATCTTGAGATCGGTCACCAGAACGCCGGGAAAGTCCGTGCTCAAGGCTGCTATGGCGGGCGCGGCGCGGTCGTGGACGATCAGCTCGAAGCCGGCAAGGCGCAGCCATTGGCCGACGGCCTCACGCATGGCTTCCTCGTCGTCGACAAACAGTACCAGACCTTGGTCAGGCATGGCTCGCCTCTGCAACTGCGGGCAGTCCCTCGACGGAATGCGGCAGCTCCACAGTGACCTCGGCGCCGCCCTCTGGAAGATTGGTCGCGTAGATCTGGCCCTGCACTCCTTGAACGATTCCGTAGGATATCGAGAGGCCGAGGCCAAGGCCTTTGCCGACCGGCTTGGTCGTCACGAACGGATCGAAAATCCGCTCGAGGAGGTCGGCGGGGATGCCGTGCCCGTTGTCGGCAACAGCAAGAACGATCGTCTCGGGCGTGGATCGGGCGCGGATCCTGACCCAGGGGCTCGTCGCATCCGACACGGCATCGAGGGCATTGAGAAGAAGGTTCACGACGACCTGCTCGAGCTGCACGGCGTGGCCGACCACGACCAGGTCGGGCTCGATGTCCTTCTCGACCCGCACATCGCCGGAATTGATCCGATTCTCGACGAGCAGCAGCGCCCCGTCCAGGATCCGGTCGACACGGACGCGCTCGTGATGGGTGGGCTCGCTCTTGCGGGCGAACATCTTCAGGTGCCCGGAAAGCTTCGCCATGCGATCGGCGAGGTCGCTGATGAGGTCCACGTTGCGCATGACCTGATCCGTATCGCCGCGCTGGGCGAAAATCCGTGTGCTGGCAATGAAAGTCTGGATGGCTGCCAGGGGCTGGTTGATCTCGTGGGCCAGTGCGGCGGACATGCGTCCGAGCGCTGCGAGCTTTCCGGCCTGGACAAGCGCGTTCTGCGTCGTGCGTAGGCGCGCCTCCGTACGCCGGCGCTCGTCCACCTCCGTCGTCAGAGAGGTGTTTGCGTCCCGCAGCTCCCGCGTGCGCTCGTCCACCTCCTGCTTGAGCTTTATGCCGGCGTCCCGCTCGGAGAGGTAGGCGCGGTGACGCTGAAGCATGTAGAGAAGCAGCGATAGCAAAAGCGCCGAGATCGTGCCGCCGATGATGGCGCCGTCGCGTTCGTCATTGGAGACACTCGCCAGTGCCGCGAGGCGGTGTGCAGTCCAGCCATACTCCGGCAGCGCCATGGACTCGTAGAGATATGCCGAGCTGTCGGCCCCGCCGCGGGCGCGAATGATCGCCGTATTTCCGCGCCGCTCCATGATGTCCCAGGAGATAGGCGCCAGGTTCGCGCTGCCATAGTGGTTTGACGGGGGCTCGGCCGAGGTCGGCTGGCGCTCGAAGTTCATCCGCCGATATTTGTAGATCGGATCGCTGGCAAGAAAGGCAATGCCGTCGCGATCGGTGACGATGACGCGCTCGCCGGCGCTTTCCCATGCGCTTTCAAGCTTGTCGAACTCGATGCGCACGACAACCGCGCCGAGAAGTGCCTCCTCCCGGACAGCCTCGGCAAGGAAGTACCGGATCCGGTCGGAGTCGGGCTCGATTTCCAGGTCCGCGCTCTTGCCGCCCGCGATAGCCTGCTGAAAGTAGGGAAGATCCGAGGCATTGCGGCCGATGCGGGTGTTAGCGCTTTCCCAGTCGTCGCTCGCAATCACGATGCCGTTCGGACGGATGACATAGACGGCCCGGGCGTCCGCCTCGATGCTGATGCGACGAAGCTTGTGGTTCACGCGATCCAGAAGGGCCGGATCACCGGGGGATCGCAGGGCCGCTCGAACGTCGGCATCGAGGGAGAGCAGGATCGGCAAGTGGTCCTGCCGGTTGACCTCGGCGTGAACAGCGGCCGTAACGAGCTGAATGCGCTGGGAGTTGATGGCCTGCAATGAACGCAATCCCTGCTCTCGCCAGACGTGCTGGGTGACGAGTGCCGACCCGCCGATCAGCGCCGCCGCGCCGGCCCAGAGGAGCAGTTTTCTGGCGAGTGATTGCATTGCCTGTCCGCTGATGTCACTCAGTCAGCTACCAAAACGGCATTCGCACGCTGGTCCGTAGCATCCCACCCCGGCCGATAGCATAGCTGACCGCGCCATCAAAACGCAGGTCAGCGGACCGTCATCCGGCGGAGCTGGGCAGCAGGGGCTCCGCGATGCATGGCTCCGGCGCGGCGGCGGATCATCGCTCAGCTTATGCAAGGATTCCAGCATCATTGCGGTGCCATGGCCTGACGTGGACGGGCGACGCCGGCTTCCGGGCCTGGGTTGGTGCAAGGCGGTCGGATACCGCGAGGGCGTGGGACGCTCGGCCCGCGCAGACACAAAAGGTCGCAATCCCATTTGATCTGGATCAATCGCCGCCCGCTCTTCCGGCAGCAGCCTCCCCGGTGCAGCGTCGTCCGGACCGCTGGACGCGCTAAGCGTTAAGTGGAGGATGCGGTCATGATGAGCGCGGCAATAGCGCACGCAGATGATCATCCGCATGGATGGCGGCGCTGGCTTCTATCCACCAATCACAAAGACATCGGCACGATGTACCTGATCTTCGCCATGTTCGGCGGGATCGTCGGTGGCGCGCTGTCGATCGGCATCCGGCTCGAGCTTCAGGAGCCGGGGATGCAATACTTCTCCAGCCCGCACATGTTCAATGTGTTCACGACCGGTCACGGGCTGATCATGATCTTCTTCATGATCATGCCGTCGCTGTTCGGCGGCTTCGGCAACTGGTTCGTGCCGCTGATGATCGGGGCGCCCGACATGGCTTTCCCGCGCATGAACAACATCTCATTCTGGCTGCTGCCCGCGGGCTTCATGATGCTCATCCTCTCGCTCTTCGTGCCGGGAGAGGGGAGCTGCGTGATCAGCCTCGACGCCGCGACGCGCGATCTGTCGGGATGCGGCGCGGGAACCGGCTGGACGGTCTATCCGACGCTCTCCACGTCAGGACATACGGGACCGGCCGTCGATTTCGCCATTCTGGGACTGCACATCGCCGGTGCGTCGTCCATCCTGAGCTCGATCAACTTCATCACGACGATCCTCAACATGCGCGCGCCCGGCATGACGATCCACAGGATGCCGCTGTTCGCGTGGTCAATTCTCATCACGGCCTTCCTGCTCCTGCTCGCAATGCCCATCCTGGCAGGCGCGCTCACGATGCTGCTGGCAGACCGCAATTTCGACACCGCGTTCTTTGTTGCCCAGGGTGGCGGTAATCCGCTGCTGTACCAGCACTTGTTCTGGTTCTTCGGACACCCTGAGGTCTACATCATCATCCTGCCGGGCTTCGGCCTCGTCAGCCACGTCATTGCGACGTTCTCGAAGAAGCCAATCTTCGGCTATCTCGGCATGGCTTATGCGATGGTCGCGATCGGTGCGATCGGCTTCGTCGTGTGGGCGCACCATATGTTCACGACCGGCATCTCGGCGGACGTGCAGGCCTACTTCATGTTCGCGACCATGGTCATCGCGGTGCCGACCGGCATCAAAGTCTTTTCCTGGATCGCGACCATGTGGGGCGGATCCATACGCTTCACCACACCGATGCTGTTCGCGCTCGGTTTCATTTTTGTCTTCACGATCGGCGGTGTCACCGGAATCGTCCTGGCCAACGCCGGCGCGGACCGCGCGGTGCACCAGACGTACTACGTCGTCGCGCACTTCCACTACACGATGTCGCTTGCCGCGCTCTTCACACTCTTTGCCGGCTGGTATTACTGGTTCCCGAAGATGACGGGCTACATGTACTCGGAGGCGATCGGGAAGCTGCACTTCTGGCTGACCTTCATCGGTGTCAACCTGACGTTCTTCCCGCAGCATTTCCTCGGTCTCGCGGGCATGCCGAGGCGCTATCCCGACTACCCGGATGCCTTTGCCGACTGGAACCGGATCTCGTCCTTCGGCTCCTACATCTCGGGCGTGGGCGCGCTGGTGTTCTTCATCGGCGTTGCCGTCGCCTTTGCCAGCAAGCACAAGGCCGAAGGCAATCCGTGGGGACAAGGCGCAACGACACTCGAGTGGACGCTTCCCTCGCCGCCGCCTTTCCATTCCTTCGATAGGCTGCCGCGCTTCAAGAGCGATGGGCACTGAGCGGGTGCGCTGATTGCGGGCGTGGAGCTATTCGCCGGCCGCCTTCTTCGGCTGAGGCCCTTTCTGCGCGCTGTGCTCGGCGATGGTTCGTGCGACCCAGGCGACGAGATCCGGCCCCGCCTTCCCGAATGCCTGATCAATTGCAGCCGCTGCCGCGCTGGCATCCTCGCTGGCGGCTGGGACGGAAGCCCGGAAGACCTGCGAGGCAATGATGCGCCCCTTGCTGTCGATGATCTTGCTGCCGATCTCGACGTCCGCTGCGTTACCTGCGCCGATCTGGAACTTCCGAATGTCGATCGCGACGCGGAAGTCCGCGGTCAGGTCATCCAGTGGGCGACTGACGCCGGCAAAGGCATGACTATCCTCGAGGCCGCGAATGATCGTGGCTTGCACGATCCGCGTTACCGCATCGCTCCACTGGGCGTCGGACATCGCCGAAAGCACGCCCTCGGCCGAAACGGTCGCGATCTTCTCGCTGTCGAGGCTCGAGAGCGCGCTTGGCTCCGGCACGACGACCTGGACTGCCGGTGCTCGCTCCTTGGCTTCCGGCACGTGCAGATGTTGCAGGTTGAACGTCAATGCGCGTGCTCTCGCGGCAGCACCGCCGGTCATGCGCTCGAGGCCCGCGGCGATCCCGTCGATCTTGTCCGCATTGCGCGCGAGCGCGCCGGCGAAGGTGTCGATGTTGGCGATCATGTCGCGCAGCGGCTTTGCGTTCTCGGAGAGGATGGTATCCAGCTTGCGCAACACGTCGCGCGCCGACTGCGACATGGTCTCACCGGCGTCGCTACGTGCCTTGAGGAGAGGCAGCTCGCCTTTCGTTGCCGTGACCGGATCGCCGGAAGCGCCGCCCGTGAGCGTGACAACCGGAGAGCCTGTCAGACCCTGGAAATCTATGCTGACCACCGTGTCCTTGCGCACCGGCGCACTGCGATCGACAGAGATGGTCGCCCGTACCTCGCGCGGCTGAGCCGGATTGAGATCGAGTGCCGTCACCTCGCCGACGCGAATGCCGTTGAAGAGCACGGCGGATCCACGCAGCAATCCGGACACGGGCCCGTCGAATTGCACGCGATAGGCCGCGCGATCACTGAGGCCGCCTGCGTTGTTGATCCAGTAGACGAAGCCGAAGCCCAGGGCCAGGACGGCCAGGGTAAAGAGCCCCATCTGGACGTAGCGCGCGCGAACTTCCATCGCTCAGGTTTCCATTGTCGAGAGGCCGCGGGACAACTTGCGGCCGCGCTTGCCTTGAAAATAGGCCTGCATCCACGGATGCGGCGATCGCATCATTTCCGACATCGGACCGATGGCGACGACCTTGCCGTCGGCGAGTGCGGCAATGCGGTCGCAGACCGTATCGAGGCTTTCGAGATCGTGCGTGACCATGAATACCGTGAGGCCCAGGGTCTGCTGGAGAGTGCGGATCAGGGCGTCGAAATCGCCGGCGGAGATCGGATCGAGGCCCGATGTCGGCTCATCGAGAAAGACAAGCTCCGGGTCGAGCGCGAGGGCGCGGGCGAGCGCGACGCGCTTGGTCATGCCGCCCGAGAGTTGCGCAGGGAGCTTCTCGCCGTCGCTTGGGCTGAGCCCCACCATCTCGAGCTTGGCGAGCGCGACTTCGCGCATCAGGCGTTCGGAAAGGACCAGGTGCTCCCGCATGGGCACTTGCACGTTCTGCAATGCCGTGAGCGACGAGAACAGCGCCCCCTGCTGAAAGAGCACGCCCCAGCGACGCTCTAGCGCGTGGCGGTCATCGTCGCTCGCCCGCTCGAGATCGACGCCCAAGACTTCGATGGTCCCCTGGCGCTTCGGCAGCAGGCCGATGATCGTGCGCATGAGCACGGACTTGCCACTGCCCGAGCCGCCGACGAACCCCAGGATCTCGCCACGGCGCACGTCCAGAGAAAGACGGTCGAGCACGATATGGTCGCCGAAGCCGACGACGAGGTCGCGCACGCTGATGGCTGGCTTGTCACTGGGCGCGGTCATCGGCATCACATTCCAATGGACGCAAAGAAGATGGCGAACAGGCCGTCGAGCACGATCACGAGGAAGATCGACTTGACGACGGAGGCTGTCGTGTGAAGCCCGAGCGACTCGGCGCTGCCACGCACTTTGAGGCCCTCGGCACATGCCACGACACCGATCGCCAGGGCCATGAACGGCGCCTTGATCATGCCGACCTTGAAATGTGTGACCGAGATGGCCTCGTTGAGGCGTGCGATGTAGATGTCCGGGCTCATGCCGCCATAGAGCCACGCCACGACGCCGCCGCCGTAGAGCGCGGCCATCGAGCCGAGGAAGGCCAGCAGCGGCAGCGCGATCACGAGGGCGATGACGCGCGGAAGGAGCAGCACGCTCACCGGATCGAGGCCCATGGTGCGCAGGGCGTCGATTTCCTCACGCATTTTCATGGAGCCGATTTCGGCGGTGTAGGAGCTGCCGGAGCGGCCGGCCACCATGATCGCAACGATCAAAACGCCAAGCTCGCGCAGCACCAGGATGCCGACCATATCGACGACGTAGTCATCGGCGCCGAACTTGCGGAAGTGGAAGAAGCCCTGCTGAGCGATGATGCCGCCGATCAGGAAGGTAATGAGCAGGATGATCGGGACAGCCTGCCAGCCGACGCGGTCGAGATGATGTACGGCGGAGGTCAGCCGGAAGCTCCGGGGGCGCAGCAGCACGCCGACAAGCGCGTTTCCGAGCGCGCCGAGCATGTTGACGAACTGCAGGAAGTCGCGCCCCACGTCCTCGAGCGTGCGCCCGATGGTTTCGAGCGTCCGCACGATGGGGTTGGGAGCCCTTCGCGGTTCAGCAGGCTTGCGATTGACGTGATGCACCTCTTCGAGCAGGCCTGCGTACCGCTCGTCGAGATCGAGGATCTGTAGCTGCTCCTTGCGTGTCGGCCCCGGGCGTCCCAGCCGTTCCAGCAGCCAGGCGCCGTAGGTATCGAAGGCCTCGATGCCGCGCATGTTGATGGCCGTCGCGCGCATGAGCGCCGGATCGGTGCTCACGCTATCGACCAGGCGCTCGAGCTCCGCGGCGTGCGGCGCAGTCCACGAACCTTCTGCCGTCAGCTCTGTCCGGCCACCACGTTCGGCGGCACTTACATTGGGTGGCGTCGTCAAGAATTCCTCGGTCGGCAGGCGGGTACTGAACTACGGAAATCGGCGTGACCATGCCGTTCGTCAATGAGAAAGAGCCTTGATGAATATCAATCGTTCTTGAACGAAGCGTGTCGCGTCCGCTTCACCCGCGCTACCACGATCCGGCTGAGGTCACGTGGCGACTATACCGCTACATGAGATAGGGGCAAATGCGAGTATCGCCGCCATGGGTGACGAACGTGCCGGTTGCAGCATTGAAGGACCGGTACTCGCCCTGGCAGCGTGATATATCCTCCGGGGTGGCTCGCCCTTCGAGGATGGCCGGCGCGATCAGCGCCTGCAGAGCAGGCTCGCTGCAGGCGTCGGTTCCGGGATCGCAGTTCGCCAGCATCGCGTCGCTATAGAGCTCCCCAAAGGGATCGGTATCGGCGAGAACGTCATACCAGTACCAATACCAGAGCCCGCCGACGGGATAGGCGTAGTAGCGGCGCAGCCAGCGGTGCCTGTCGTGCTTGTAGTAGAACGGCCGATAGCGATGCTGCCACCCTGTCCTGTCGGCCTTCTGCTTGGGGTCGAACTTTACGTTTGGAGGTTTTGGATAGCCTGGGTTCTGGCGCAGGCCACTATTGCTCAGCGCCAGGTTCGAAGGTGCAATGCGCGAGGCAGGGAATGGTGTGCTCCCCCGAGGCAGCGTCGCGCCGCGCGACGTCGGGCCTGGCATCATGCGCAGTCCTCGGGGGCTTGGGCCGATATGCACGCGTTGCCCGAATGGTGCGAGATCTCCGCGCTCCGTGCTCATACGCCTCGAAGTAATCGATGGCGAAGTGATGCGGCCTGATCGCAGCGGGGCTATGCTGCCGCTCGGCACTCTGTAGGTGCGCCCTATGCCTGGGCTGACAATTCTTGCGCTCGGCACGCGCACGTAGCCGCCAACCCGCGGTCCGGCGAGACCCCCTCCGCCGCGTGGCGAGAAGCTCGGAGCTGCGCCTCCCCTGCCACCGCCTCTGTCATGGCCGCCTCTTTGCGCCATGGCCTCCGGCACGACAGCCGACAGGCCTAGCAGAGTGCCCATGCCAACGGCCGCGGCAACGCGAAGAAGGCGCAAGCTCCCTTTCATGGCTTGGACCTCGTAACGCCGACATTGTCCGCCGTTGCGGCGTCAAAGGCCGAAGGGATCGGTCGATTTTGACGACGTGCCGGCGTCGCGCGTGCCATCCGGCCAGCTCTTCCAGGGAAAGGGCATGTCCTCGCTCGCGCAAATCAGGAAGCGGGCGACCTCCGCGAGCCAGATCGCGAGGGATCGACCGAAGCCGACGAGAAAGCGATTGGGCTCACCTGAAAACAGCAGCCAGAAGAACTGCACGATGGCGCAGATGTTCAGCAGCGCCTGCCCGATGCCGAAGCCCACTGCGAAAAGGAGCATGAAAAGCCCACGCTTCCACACGTACCGGCTTCCTGCTCCCTGCTGCTCTGTGACGGCCATGGAATGGCTCCTCGCTGTAGACAAGATGCTGTCAGAGATGGTCGGCCTCGAAGCTGTCGCACGATAGCCCGAACAGCGAGAGGCCTTCCTCGAGATGGTCGCCGAGGAGTGGCATCCCGAGCAGATAGTTGGCTGTGTGCTCCGTTTGCGTGCGATGGGCGTTCGCCGCCTCCTCGCGCAGCTCTGCCCAGTCATCGAGCGTATTGTCGTCGCGTCCGAGCCACGCGAGTGCGACGAGGTCGATCTGCTCGTCCTCGCTGAGGCCCGAGATGAATGTCGTCAGCTCCTCCTCGACCGGGTCGTCGCCGTGATCCTCCAAAACCGAGATCATGTTGTCGTCGGATGGATTGGACCCGGCGTCGGGCTCGGTGACGACATCCTTGGCGTCGAACTCGCGCGCCTTCACGATGATGAAGCACACCTTCTCGGGCGAGATCGCGAGCGGCGGCAACTCGTCAGGCGAGAACTCCTCGACGGTCTTCGGCGTCTTGGGCATTACAGCAGCCTCCGATCGGCATGAGGGGCTCTCCGGTGCGCTAGTGCTCTCATAGGCGCCTCGGCGCGATACGGGTTTGACCTCAGTCAATGTTTTGGCAGTGCAACGCGCGGATCATGCTCGCGTTGCGTGGAGGTGAGATCGGCGCCCCAGGGGAGACCCGAGGGTGGAAGAGCAGACGGCGCGGGCTCTGCCTGTGCCTGTTCAATTCCCCTCATCGGGCGCCGACGCAGGTGGCGAGGCGCCGGCCGCGCAGGCCTCGAGGAGCGCGATGACCTCCTGATCGCTCATCTGGTGGAAGTCCGCGTAGTGGACGCCGATGGCGAAGAACGGCTCGGGCTGGCGGAGGCAGATGACCTCGTCGACGTCCTTCTCCAGCTCGGCGACGGTTTCAGCCGGAGCGACGGGGACGGCAAGTATCAGCCTGTTCGGATGCCTTCTCTGCAGCGCTTTCAGTGCGGCCCGTATGCTTGCGCCCGTGGCAATGCCGTCATCCACCAGAACGATGGTTCTGCCCTGGAGTGGCACGCGCGGCCGCCCCTGCAAATAGGCTTTGCGCCGCCGCTCGATTTCGGCGAGCGCCTGCCTCGTTTGTGTCTCGATGTAGTCTGGCGGGATGCCGGAGAGCTCGGCGACATCCTCGTTGACGACGACGTCCGGCGGGTCGCCATCGACGATGGCGGCGAGTGCGAGCTCCGGCTGGTACGGGACCCCGATCTTGCGCACGAGAACTATGTCGAGGGGGGCCGCGAGGGCCTTGGCGATCTCGGCCGCGACGGCGACCCCGCCGCGGGGCAAGGCGAGGATGACCGGCTGCACCAGATTCCTCGCGATCAGTGCGTCGGCAAGGGCGCGCCCTGCCGCGGCACGATCGGCAAATGGTCCGGCATTCCTCATCGCATTTATGTTTTTCGTCTCGCCGCGCGAGAATCCAGCCAACCTTCCAATACTTGAGGATCCGGCTTGTTTCCTTGACCGCCATCAACATCCAGCCGCCGGCTGCTCGCTTAGCCGTCAGTGGCCGCCCAAATTCCATGCGGGGCGGAGCTTCCGTCCTCATCAATTCGGCTTGAGCAGCGTCAAAGCATGGAACGAAAGCGAGGGCTCATAGAGTTCAGGGCAGGATGAACGGAGAGATGCCATGAAGGTTGACCGAACCTGGATCCTGATAGCCGACGGAAGCCGCGCCAGAGTGCTGGAGAGCCATGGCCCCGGTTCCGAGCTCGTTCCGGTCGAGGACATGTCCCTCACCATGGAGCTTCCACCCAATCGCGAATTGGAGACCGACCGGCCGGGGCGCAGCCTCGAGTCGGCCAATCCCACGCGTCACGCCATAGAGAACCGCACCGACCCGCACCGCGAGTTGAAGCGCAAGCTCGCGCGGGAGATTGCGGACAAGCTGGAGCATTGTTTGCGAGACCGCAGATTTGATCGTCTCGCCATTGTCGCGCCACCTGGCGCGCTCGGCGACTTGCGCGAGGCGCTTTCGAAGTCGCTGCAGGCAAAGGTGACGGCTGAGCTCGCGAAGGATCTCGTCAAGATCCCTCAGAACGATCTGCCCGCTCATCTGGCGCCTATCTGGGGGCCAAGCCGGAGCGCGAGAGGATGAAGCCCCGCGCGACCATCGTGGAGACAGCGTCCCTGACGCGCCGCTTCGGCACATTCACGGCCGTGGATGCGGTATCGTTCACGGTCTTTCCCGGCGAGATCTTCGGTCTGATCGGGTCCAACGGCGCGGGCAAGTCCACGCTCGTCAAGATGCTGACGACGATGCTGCCCCCGACTTCGGGGCGAGCGGTCGTCGCCGGTTACGACGTCGTGCGCAACGCGGCCAATGTGCGCGCGCACATTGGCTATGTGCCGCAGCTCCTTTCCGCCGACGGCGCCCTCACGGGATACGAGAACCTCCTCTTTGCGGCTCGTCTCTATCTCGTGCCGAGAGCGGAGCGCGAGAAGCGCATCCGAACGGCGCTCGAGCGCATGGGACTCGCGGAGTTCGCCGACAGGCTCGTGCAGGGTTATTCCGGCGGCATGATCCGGCGTCTCGAGATCGCGCAGAGCACGATCCATGAGCCGCCCGTCCTGTTCATGGATGAGCCGACCGTCGGGCTCGATCCCGCCGCGCGTCACGTCGTGTGGGCGCATGTGCGCCAGCTACAGGAGACGCTCGGCACGACCATCATCATGACCACCCATCTCATGGACGAGGCCGACCAGATGTGTGACCGCATAGGCCTGCTGCACAGCGGTCGTCTTCAGGCCGTCGGCTCTCCGAAGGAGCTCAAGGCAAGCATCGGGCCCGAGGCAACGCTGGACGATGTGTTCGCCAGCATTGCCGATACGGGCGCCGGATCAGAAGGGTCGTATCGAGATGTCCGCCAGACCCGCAGAAGCATTCAGAGCCACTCATGAGCGGTCGCTGATCGCGGCAGCAGCCGGATACGGCACGCAAGTCTTTGCCGTGGCCGATGTCGAGCTCCGCAAGCTCATGCACGATCCGACCGAGATTTTCACGCGCGCGCTGCAGCCGGCCATCTGGCTGCTGCTCTTCGGCCAGGTGATGGCGCACGTGAGAGGGCTCGACGCCGGAGGCGGCAACTACCTCGACTTCCTCGTGCCCGGCATTCTGGCGCAGAGCGTGCTCTTTGCGGCGATCTTCTATGGCATCTCGGCAATTTGGGAGCGCGATCTCGGGATCCTGCACCGCTACATGGTGAGCCCGGCTCCGCGCACTGCGCTCGTTCTGGGAAAGGCGGTGTCGGCCGCCGTGCGCGGGCTCATTCAGTCGGTAATCGTCTATCTTCTGGCTTTGCTGATGCATGTGGATGTGAGCTTCAATCCTCTGCATCTGATCGGCGTTGCCGCGCTGATCGCGCTCGGCTCGTCGCTCTTTGCGACGTTCTCGCTGGCCATTGCGTGCATCGTCAAGACTCGCGAGCGTTTCATGGGCATTGGCCAGGTGCTGACCATGCCCATTTTCTTCGCCAGCAATGCGATCTATCCCATCGATATCATGCCCGACTGGCTCAGGGGCATCTCCCTCGCCAATCCGCTCAGCTATCAGGTCGACGCGCTACGCGCGCTCATGCTGGCCGGTGGCGAGAGCAAGTTCGGGCTCGCTACGGATTTTGCCGTCCTGCTTGGCGTGACCGCCGTGCTCGTCCTTGTAGCGGCGCGGCTCTACCCGAGAATGACGGCGTGAGCGGATCGGGTTGCCGTCGACAAGCGGCGTGACGCGGAACAATGGAGAAGCGAGATGAAACTGCTCAGAAGCCCATGGCGACTTTCCGCGCGAACTGTCCTCGCCATCTGTCTGCTCTCTGGTGCCGCTATCGCGACCGCTCATGCGGCGGCGACGCCATTTCAAAGTCTGTTCGGCACGTGGTCCGGATCCGGACAGATACGATATCAAGATGGCGCGTCCGAGCGCATCCGCTGCACGGCCTACTATTCGGGAGCGCAGCGGGCGCTGCGTCTTGCCATAAGATGTCGCGGGACGACGAACGCCGTCGAGATCCGAGGGCAGCTCCAGCAGCAGCCGTCCGGCGCGCTTTCGGGAACATGGGAAGAGCGCACGTTCAATGCGGCCGGCGAGGCCTCGGGCCGCATGTCGCCCGGGCGCATGAACCTTTCGATCTCGGGTGGCGGGCTTTCAGGATCCATGTCCGTCAACTACGGCGGTTCGCGGCAGACCGTCGTGATCTCTGTTCAAGGCGTGCCGCTGAGAAGCGTCAACATCACAATGACGAGAGGCTAGCGCTGCAGGGCGTCGGGCGCGCGCCGCCTTTGCGTCCGATCAATGTGCGTGTTCGCCGGGCTTCCTACGAGAAGATCTGTCTGACGGGGCACCTGTGCCCCGCGTGAAGTCCAAGACAGGAGTTTTGAGATGGCAAAGACTGAACTCTCGAAATCCATGGAAACTTCGCCGACCCGCTCGGGCGACGTATTTGCAGCGATGCGTAATGAGATGGATCGCATGTTCGAGCGCTTCGAGCACGGCTTTCCGCGTTGGCCCGCACTCTTCCGCGAGCATGGTCATGGCAACGGCACGATGCTCATGCCCGAGCTCGACGTCAAGGAAAGCGCCGATGCGGTGACCATCGAGGTCGAGTTGCCGGGCGTCGACGAGAAGGATGTCTCCGTGACCCTCGCCAATGGCCTGCTCACCATCAAGGGTGAGAAGAAGATGGCCAAGGAGGAGAAGAAGGAGAACTATTATCTCAGCGAGCGCAGCTACGGCACGTTCGAACGCACGCTGCGGCTTCCCGAGAGCATCGACGAAGCCAAGATCGAAGCGAAGTTCGACAAGGGCGTTCTGAAGGTGAAAGCCGCCAAGAAGCCCGAAGCCATCAAGGCCGAGCGCAAGATCGAGATCAAGAAGACCTGACGGTCTTTGCAGCGCGGCGCGGCTGCATGAGCAGGCCGCGCCGATGCTCGCCGCTGATGACATTCCGCGCTTGCAGCCATCATTCTCATTCCGCTACAGCACACAGGAGGGCTGGTTCGGAACGCGAGGCCTTCCAGCACGTGTGCCCTGGTAGGAAGGATCGCCGATGGCAGAGAAGATCACCGACAGCGATGTTCTGCTGGTTGTCGATGTGCAGAACGATTTCTGCCCCGGCGGCAGTCTCGCCGTGCCTGGCGGTGACGAGATCGTGCCTCTCGTCAATCGACTTGCGGGCCGCTTCCAGCATGTGATCCTGACACAGGACTGGCATCCACCGGCGCACAGCTCCTTTGCTTCGGCCAATCCCGGTCGTCAGCCCTTCGAGGTCGTCACTTTTCCCTATGGACCGCAGGTGCTGTGGCCCGATCATTGTGTGCAGGAGACGCGCGGCGCGGCCTTCCATGACGGACTGCATATTCCCCATGCGGAGCTGATCATCCGCAAGGGCTATCGCCGCGCGATCGATTCCTATTCAGCCTTCTTCGAGAACGATCGCACGACCCCGACGGGCCTCGCGGGCTATCTGCGCGAGCGCGGCCTCTCGCGCATTTTTCTCGCGGGCCTCGCGCTCGATTTTTGTGTGCGCTACTCGGCCGAGGACGGGCACCGCTGCGGCTTCGATATCGTCGTGGTCGAGGAGGCGACGCGCGGCATCGATCTCAACGGCTCAGTCGATGCCGCACGCCGCGCCTTTGCGGAGCGGGAAATCGCTGCGATTGCCGCCGATGATGTGACCTGACGCGACGCTGCGAGGTGTCACTGCTTCAAGCGTGCGTGAAAAGTCTGCGCCGTCTCCGGCCAGAGCGCCTTCAGCTCGTGCGGGAGCTGCGCGATGACGTCGGCGATCTCGCCCTGGTCGCAATGGTGCGACAGTAGCGCGAAGACGTCCCGGGCTGCGGCTTCGGCATCAATCGAGTGCGGTCTGAGCTTGGTCGCTATGCCGTCGAGAAACTCCTCCTTGGTCCGTACTTTCTCAGGCGTGTGCCGCGGCTGCCATCCTTCGAAATAGGCGCCGCGAATGATGAGCGGCAATTGCGCGGCAAGATCCGTGGCCTCCTCCGGTGTCAGGCGATCCCGTAGCTGATGGAGCACGGCCCTGAGAACGCTGTAGGCAGTGGCTTCATCACCGAGATCGCCGTTGTCTCTGAGTTCTTTCAGCCAGATCTGCGTCTGCTGAACGGCATGACTGAGCGTCGCTGGAAGCGTCATGGCTGATCTCCTCTGCGCCTGGGCGCGGCCGTCCATTCCGGCACGTCACTGTGACCTCCAAAATTGCCGGCGGGCGCGGGCGTGCCATTGATGGAGGTCAAACGCGCTGGCGTGCCGCCGCGCCTCATGCCATCTTGTCCGTACAAATTATCAGGTATGCAAAGAGGATATGCCTCGGTATGGCTCAGATTGAAATAGTATTGTCTGGACAAATCCACGAAGCCAGCGGAAACGGGCGATGAGCAGTGTGATGAATGATGCGGGCGACGAGGCCCAGCTTCTCGACATGATCGAGCGGTGGACCGAGCGCGAGCTGAAGCCGATCGTGCGCGAGTACGATCACGCCGACCGCTATCCCGATCACATCGTCGAGCAGATGAAGGAGCTTGGCCTTTTCGGCGCGACGGTCAGCACCGAGTACGGCGGCCTCGGTCTGCCGGCCTCGACCTACGCGAAGATCGTGATGACGATCTCGTCGGTCTGGATGTCGATCACCGGTATTTTCAACTCGCACCTGATGCTCGCGCTTGCGATCGAGAAGTTCGGGACGCCCGAGCAGAAGCGGCAGTGGCTGCCGAAGATCGCCTCGGGCGAGATCCGCGGCGGCCTCGCCCTGACGGAGCCCGATGCCGGCACCGACCTGCAGGGCATTCGCATGACCGCCCGCCGCGATGGCGACGACTACGTCATCAACGGCACGAAGATGTGGATCACGAACGGCGCCGAGGGCTCGTGCTTCGCCATGCTGGTGAAGACCAATCCCGACGCCAATCCGCGGCACTCGGGCCTCAGCCTCTTCATCACGCCGAAGAAGGAGGGCTTCACGGTCGGCCGCAAGCTCAAGAAGCTCGGCTACAAGGCGATCGATACGGCGGAGCTGGTGTTCGATAACTATCGCGTTACGAAGGATCATCTGATCGGCGGCGTCGAGGGGCAGGGTTTCTATCAGACGACCGGCGGCCTCGAGCTCGGGCGCATCAACGTCGCCGCGCGCGGCGTCGGCATTGCCGAAGGGGCGCTCAAACTTGCGACAGAGTACGCTCAGGTGCGCAAGACCTTTGGCAAGCCCATCTGCGAGCATCAGGCCATCCAGCTCAAGCTCGGCGAGATGGCGACGCGGGCGCGTGCTGCCCGGCTGCTGACGCTCGATGCGGCTGCGGCTTTCGATCGCGGCGAGCGCTGCGACATGGAGGCCGGCATGGCAAAATACTTCTCCAGCGAGGCCGCGCTCGAGAACTCCATTGAAGGAATGCGTATTCACGGCGCCTATGGCTACTCGCAAGAGTACGACATCGAGCGCCTCTACCGCGATGCGCCGCTCACCTGCATCGGCGAGGGCACCAACGAGATGCAGCGCATCATCATCTCCAAGAACTGGATCAAGAGGAATCCCATCGCATGAAGCCGCTGCAAGATCTGAAGATCGTATCGGTCGAGCAGTTCGGCGCGGCACCCTATGGCACGATGCTTCTGGCCGAGCTCGGCGCGACGGTCATCAAAATCGAGAATGCCGCGATCGGTGGCGATCCGGCGCGCAAGACCGGTCCCTACTATCTCGGCGAAAACGACAGCGAGTATTTCCAGTCGTTCAACAGCAGCAAGAAGAGCGTCGCGCTCGATCTGCGCAGCGAGGAAGGCCGTACGGCGCTGAACGGTCTGATCGCCAAGGCCGATGTCGTGATGAACAATCTGCGCGGCGATCTGCCGGCCAAGATGGGGCTCGACTATCCCGCGCTCTCGTCCATCAAGTCCTCTATTGTGTGCGTTCATATCTCCGCCTACGGGCGGGACAACGAGCGCACGGCGCGGCCCGGCTATGACTATCTCATGCAGGCCGAATCCGGGCTCATGGATCTGACGGGTGAGCCGGATGGTCCGCCCTCGCGCATCGGCGCGCCCTCCATGATCGACCAGACGACGGGCCTCACGGCGGCCGTCGGCTTGCTCGCGGCCGTTCTTCAGGCGCGCTCGACGGGCAAAGGCTGCGATGTCGACGTGAGCCTGTTCGAGGTCGCGGTGCATCAGCTCGGCTATGCCGCGCGCTGGTATCTCAATGAAGGGCATGTCTCCGAGCGCCAGCAGCGCAGTGCGCACTTCTCCGTCGCGCCCGTGCAGACCTTCCCGACGGCGGACGGCTGGGTCTTCATCATGTGCATGACCGACAGGTTCTGGGGCGAGCTGGCCACCGCCATCGGACGCCCGGAGCTGGCGCAGGATCCCCGCTTCGCGACGATGGCGAACAGGCAGAAGAACCGCGATGCGATCACCGAGATCGTCGACGTGGAGCTGAAGAAGCAGCCGAGCAGCACCTGGCTCGACAAGCTCGGCAGCGTCCTGCCGATCGCGCCGGTGCTCGACCTCGCGAGCGCGCTCGACAATCCCTTCCTCAAGAAGACGGAGATGGTGCGCACCGTGCCGCATCCGGCAATGCCGGGTATGCGTGTGCTCGCCAATCCGATCAAGATCAACGGCAAGCGCCTGGAGCAGACGCCCTGCTCGCCGCTCGGAGCGGACAATGCCGAGTTCGTCGGCGTCGTGTCGACGGAAACTGTGCGGGGGCGCAAATGAAGCTCGAAGGCATCCGCGTCGTCGATCTCTCCGTGTTTCTGCCGGGGCCTTATCTCACGCTCGCCATGGCCGATCATGGTGCGGAGGTGATCAAGGTTGAGGCGCCCGGTGAGGGTGATCCCGGCCGCCACATCGGTCTCTCGGACGGACCGGAGACAGTCTTCTTCCGCAATCTCAATCGCGGCAAGAAGAGCATCGTCGTCGATCTGAAGGACGCGGCACAGCGCGAGCGTCTGCTGAAGCTTTGCGAGAGCGCCGATGTGTTCGTCGAGTCGTTCCGCCCGGGCGTGGTCGATCGGCTCGGCGTCGGCTACGAGGCACTGCGGGCGCGCAATCCGCGCATTGTCTATTGCTCGATCAGCGCGTTCGGGCAGCAAGGACCTTTCAGTGGGCGTCCCGCGCACGACATCGCGCTCGAGGCCGAGAGCGGCCTGCTGACCGCATCCCTTGGCGGCGACGGCAAGCCGGCCATGCCTGCCATTCCGGTTGCGGACGTTCTCGCCGGTTTGCAGGGCCTCTCTGCAGTGCTGATGGCCTTGCAGCGCCGGAACCAGACGGGGAAAGGCGACTACGTCGACATCAGCATGCACGATGTCACCATCGGCGCGATGCTGAACATTCTCGGCCCCACGTTCGCCGAGAACCGTCATCCCATTCCGACGCACGAGCGCACGACGGGTGGCGCGGCGTTCTATCGTCCGTACGAGACGCGTGACGGGCGCTTCCTCGTCCTCGCCGGTCAGGAGCCGAAGTTCATCCATAATCTGCTCGGCGCCTTGGGACGTCCCGATCTCGCGGAGCCGTGTCTGCGTGGGCCAGGACCACATCAGCAACCCGTCATGCACTTCCTCGCCGAGGTGTTCCGCACCAGGACGCTCGCGGAATGGGACGCCTATCTCGGCAAGCTCGATGTCTGCTATGGCCGCGTGAACACGCTGCCGGAGGCCTTCGCGCACGAGAACCTGTACGCCCGCGGGATGGTTCTGCGCGATGACGAGGGCCGCACGCACGTCGGTCCGCCCATTCACTTCCGCGAGGAGCCGGCCTCACCGAGCCTGCGTCCGCCGCGCCTTGGCGAGCACACCGAAGCCCTGCTCGGTGCGCAAAAGACAGCTTCCGGAGATTGATGCCATGCAGAGCCATACCGCGGTCGGCGGCCAGCGTTATCGCGAAACCTTCGGCCGGTGCTTCGAGGATTTCACGGTCGGGGACATCTACGAGCATCGGCCCGGGCGGACGATCTCGGAAACCGACAACACCTGGTTCACGCTGCTGACCATGAATACGCATCCCGTGCACTTCGACTTTGCCTACGCGGCGAAGTCGGAATTCGGAAAGCCGCTGGTCAATAGCTGCCTCACCTTGTCGATCGTTGTCGGCATGAGCGTGAGCGACCTGAGCCAGAAGGCGATCGCCAAC
Organism: Hyphomicrobium sp. CS1BSMeth3; assembly: GCF_900117415.1. Taxonomy (GTDB): domain Bacteria; phylum Pseudomonadota; class Alphaproteobacteria; order Rhizobiales; family Hyphomicrobiaceae. The sequence continues at coordinate 2,473,943 of NZ_FPEI01000006.1, read as the reverse complement.
CTCGGCTGGAATGACATCAAGCTCACGGCGCCGGTCTTCATCGGTGACACGATCTATGCGGAGTCTGAGGTCCTGGGAAAACGCGAGTCGTCCTCGCGCCCGACCCAAGGCATCGTGACGGTGCGCACCGTCGGTAAGAAGGCCGATGGCACGCAGTTCATGAGCTTCGAGCGCACCATGCTGGTGCCAAAGCAGGGCCATGACATCGAATACTGACCTGAAGAAGCGGCCGACACGCCAACGGCGGCCTCAGCGCGCGGCGCTCCCGGCAAGCAGCTCGGGAGAGGCGCTCTATCGCCAGGTCGTGCAGGTGCTGAAGGACGAGATCGTCCGAGGCGTCTATCCGGTCGGCTCGCAGTTGCCGACGGAAGAAGAGCTCTGCGCGCGCTTCTCCGTCAGCCGTTACACGATAAGAGAAGCGCTGCGGCGCCTGCGCGAGGACCGTCTCGTCGCATCGCGGCAGGGAGCCGGCACGATGGTCATTCCGTTCGATCCCTCGGACGCTGATCTGCATCAGGTGACGTCGATCAACGACCTCGTCACGTTCGCGGTTGGTCTTCGCTTCGATATCGAGAGCATGGAGATGATCACCGCCGATCCCGCACTCGCGGAACGGATCGGCGGCGCGATCGGGGAGCGCTGGCTCATCGTGCGCGGCTATCGGCAATCCGACCAGAGCCCGCTGCCGGCCTGCTGGGCCGAGGTCTTCGTCAATGAAGAGTTCGCTGGGGTCGGGCGGCTCCTCAAGCGCAATCGCGGCCCGATCTTTCATCTCATCGAGGATCTGTTCGGCCAGCGCATAGACGAAGTGCAACAGCAGATCTCGGCCAGCATCATTCCGGCGACCATGGCGCGCGGCCTCAAGGTCGAGCCGAATTCCGTCGCGCTCGACGTCCAGCGGACTTATCGCCTGACCTCGGGGAAGATCGCGTTGGTCGCGATCAACATCCATCCCGCCGAGCGCTTCCGCCACACAATGACAATCCGGCGCGTGAAGGGGTAGCTCTCACGCTTCGATGGCGCAGCGCGTGGAAGCGCGCAACGCGTTCATACGCGCGTCTTCCGGTGCTTCTCTGGAAGTAGAGATCGCGTACCCCGCCGCGCTCGCTTCGCGGGCTAAATTTCAGGCGTGTATGCCATTTTGTATGCAAGTTTGCGGGCTGAGCTTCTCCATGGCGCTCGCTCATTCGCCGACCTCCGGCCGAAATAATCAAATTGGATCAGCGCATTGATCCAAAAACGGACGCCGCGTGCCGAGTTGGCACAAAGGTTGCTGTTAACCCTCCATCAGCGTGTCCGCGCTCGTTCGCAAGGAGGGGAATTGCTCATGAAACGTCGTCAGTTTCTGAAGTCGTTGTCTGCAGCCGGCGCCGCGAGTGCACTTCCCCTGCCCGCAGTCTGGTCGAGTGCCAATGCGCAATCGCGTCAGGAAACGCTGCTCGTCGTTACGGAGTACGCGCCGAACAATTTCGACATCCACGGCGTCGGCACGAACCGGCCCGGCTACGAAGTGTCGTGGAATTGCTACGACCGCCTGATGACGCACGGCGAGAAGACGCTGCCGGACGGCACGAAGTCCTACGACCGCGACAAGTTCGTGCCCGAGCTCGCCGAGGAGTGGGACCTCAAGCCGAACTCCGTCACTTTCAAGCTGCGCAAGAACGCCAAGTTCCACGACGGCACGCCAATCACTGCGAAGGATGTGAAGTGGTCCTTCGATCGCGCCGTGACGGTCGGCGGCTTCCCGACCTTCCAGATGAAAGCCGGCTCGCTCGAGAAGCCCGAGCAGTTCGTCGTCGTTGACGATAGCACGTTCCGCGTCGACTTCATTCGCCCCGACAAGCTGACGATGCCCGATCTCGCGGTGATCGTACCCGGCGTCTACAACTCCGAGCTGATCAAGAAGCACGCGACGGAGAAGGACCCCTGGGGCCTCGAGTACACCAAGGTCAACACCGCGGGCGGCGGCGCTTACAAGGTCACGCGCTGGCAGGCCGGCAGTGAGCTCGTCTACGAGCGCTTCGACGACTGGAAGTCGGGCCCGCTGCCGAAGATCAAGCGCGTCATCTGGCGCACGGTGCCCTCAGCCGGCAATCGCCGCGCGCTGATCGAGCGCGGCGACGCCGACATCTCCTTCGATATGCCGAACAAGGATTTTGCCGAGCTGAAAGCCGCCGGCAAGGTCGCCGTCGTCACGAACCTGATCGGCAACGGCATCGGCTACATCGGCATGAACGTGAAGAAGCCGCCCTTCGACAATGTGAAGGTGCGCCAGGCCGTCGCCTACGCGATCCCCTACCAGAAGATCATGGACGCGGTGCTCTTCGGTCTCGCGGGGCCGATGTACGGCGCGAAGCCCGGCGATCCCCTTCAGACGGCGTGGCCGCAGCCGCACGCCTACACGACGGATCTCGCCAAGGCGAAGCAGCTTCTCACCGAAGCGGGCTATCCGAACGGCTTCGAGACGACGCTGTCGTTCGATCTCGGCTTCGGTGTCGTGAACGAGCCGCTCTGCATTCTCGTGCAGGAGAGCCTCGGCCAGATCGGCATCAAGGTCTCGATCAACAAGATCCCTGGCGCGAACTGGCGCGGCGAGCTCCTGAAGAAGGAGATGCCGCTCATCTCCAACTTCTTCTCGGGCTGGCTCGACTATCCCGAGTATTTCTTCTTCTGGTGCTATCACGGCCAGAACGCCGTCTTCAACACGATGAGCTACCAGGACAAGGAGATGGACGCGATGATCGACGCCGCGCGCGCAGCGGCGGCAGCCAACGACACCGCGGCCTACGACAAGAATGTCCAGGGTTTCGTCAAGAAGGCCTTCGACGAGGTGCCGCGCATCCCGCTCTTCCAGCCGACGCTCAGCGCGGCCATGCAGAAGAACATTTCCGGCTATCGCTACTGGTTCCACCGCCAGCTCGACTATCGCACGATCGAGAAGACCTGACGGCGGCCCTCAGCACATCAGGGAGCTCCCATGCTGCACCTGATCTTGAAGCGCACGGCACTGGCGATCCCGAGCCTCATCGGCGTCGTGATCGTCACCTTCCTGCTGACGCGCGCACTTCCCGGCGATCCCGCGGCATACTTCGCGGGGCCCGCCGCCAGCAAGGAAGCCATCGAGCAGATCCGCGTCGCGCTCGGGCTCGATCAGCCGCTGATCGTGCAGTTCGGGCGCTATGTGGCGGATCTCGCGCGCGGCGATCTCGGCAATTCGCTGAGCACGGGATTGCCGGTCGCGACCGAGATCCGCACGCGCTTGCCGGCCTCAGCCGAGCTCACGATCCTCGGCCTGCTGGTATCGATTCTCATTGCGGTGCCACTCGGCATCTTCGCGGCGACCAATCCGGGCTCGATCCTCGATCATACGTGCCGGATACTGACTACGGCCGGCGTGTCGCTGCCGGTGTTCTTCACCGGATTGATCCTCGTCTATTTCTTCTACTACCAGCTCGGTGTCGCGCCGGCGCCGCTCGGACGCCTCGACATTTTCTTCAGTCCGCCACCGCGCGTGACGGGCTTCTTCCTCATCGACAGTCTCATTGCGCGTGACGGCGAGGTGTTCCTCGCGAGTCTCAAGCAGCTCATCCTGCCGGCAGCCACGCTGGCCATCTTCTCGCTGGCGCCGATCGCGCGCATGACGCGCGCCTCCATGCTGGCTGTGCTCGGATCGGAATTCGTGCGCACGGCGCGCGCGAGCGGTCTCTCGCCGGGGACGGTTATCGTCACTTACGCCTTCCGCAATGCCATGCTGCCCGTCGTGACGACGCTCGGCATGGTCTTCTCGTTCCTGCTCGGCGCCAACGTGCTCGTCGAGAAAGTCTTTGCCTGGCCGGGTATCGGCTCCTTTGCCGTCGAGGCGCTGATCGCCTCTGACTTTGCGCCTGTGCAAGGCTTTGTGCTCACCATGGCGGTGATGTACGTGGTCCTCAATCTCCTGATCGACATCCTTTACGGCCTGATCGACCCGCGCGTGAGGATCGAGGCATGAGCGATACGACGGCAGCTCCGTCCGCGCCGACGCACGGCATGGGCGCCGTCCTGCGCCACGCGCAGTACGTGATCCGCGAGAACAAGGTCACCGGCTTTGCCTTTGGCCTGTTCGTGATCATCCTGCTGGCTGCGCTGTTCGGTCCCCACATCGTTCCGTACGATCCGCTGGCAAGCAACACCTCCGCCGCGCTGCAGGCGCCTTCCGCGCGCCACTGGTTCGGCACGGATCAGCTCGGCCGCGATGTCTTCAGCCGCGTGGTCGTGGCGACGCGCCTAGATTTCGCGATCGCGATTTTCTCGGTCGTGCTGGTGTTCCTCATGGGCGGGCTCGCCGGCGTCGCTGCCGGCTTCTTCGGCGGTTGGACGGATCGCATTGTCAGCCGCATAGCCGATACCATCATGGCATTTCCGCTGTTCGTGCTCGCCATGGGCATCGTCGCGGCGCTCGGCAATACGGTCGAGAATATCGTGCTGGCGACCGCGATCGTGAACTTCCCGCTCTATGCGCGCATTGCTCGCGCGGAAGCGAACGTGCGGCGTGAAGCCGGCTTCGTGCAGGCGGCGCGGCTCTCGGGAAATGGCGAGATGCGCATCCTGCTCGGCCACATCCTCCCGAACATCATGCCGATCATGGTCGTGCAGATGTCGCTCACCATGGGCTATGCGATCCTCAATGCTGCGGGCCTCTCGTTCATCGGCCTTGGTGTGCGGCCGCCGACGCCCGAGTGGGGCATCATGGTCGCGGAAGGTGCCGCGTTCATGGTCTCGGGCGAGTGGTGGATCGCGTTCTTCCCCGGGCTCGGCCTGATGATGGCCGTCTTCTGCTTCAACCTGCTCGGTGATGGTCTGCGCGACATCATCGATCCGCAGCGGCGCACCTGAGGACCGGGCATGACAGCAGCAGCCATTCCCAATGCACCGCCAGAAGTCCCCCTCCTCGACGTGCGCGATCTCACGGTCGAATTCTCGACCCGGCGCGGCACGGTACAGGCGGTCAAGCATGTCGATGTGACCGTCGGCAAGGGCGAGACCGTCGCGATCGTCGGCGAGTCCGGCTCGGGCAAATCGGTCACGTCCTACGCGGTCATGCGTATTCTCGATCGCGCAGGGCACATCGCCAACGGCACCATCACTTTCGGCGGCGTCGATGTCGGCAAGGCTGACGAGCGCAACATGCGCGATCTCCGTGGCCGCGAGATCTCGATGATCTTCCAGAACCCGCGCGCGGCTCTCAATCCGATCCGCAAGGTTGGCCATCAGATCGAGGACGTGCTGCGCCAGCACGCGCAGGCCGGATCGGATGATGCCAAGACAAAGGCGATCGCGATCCTCGAGCAGGTGCGCATTGCGCGCCCGGATGAGCGCTACCATGCCTTTCCCTTCGAGCTTTCAGGCGGCATGTGCCAGCGCGTCGTGATCGCGCTCGCGCTCGCGTGCCGGCCGCAGTTGCTCATCGCTGACGAGCCGACGACAGGCCTCGATGTCACGACGCAGAAGACGGTCATGGACCTCGTCGTGGAGCTGACGCGTGAGCGCGGCATGTCCACGATCCTCATCACGCATGACCTCGGCCTCGCTGCGGCCTACTGCGACCGCGTCGTGGTCATGGAAAAGGGCCGCGTCGTCGAGACGGCGAATTCTCACGCGATATTTTCAGCACCTAATCATCCTTATACTCGCAAGCTCGTGCGCGCGACGCCGCGGCCCGGTGTGACGCTGACCGATCTCCTGCCCGAGGACGATGCCGTCTCGCGATCGGCCTTGCGCAAGGCGAGCGCCATCAATGGCGCTGCGCATCAGGGGGCAGGGGAGCCGCCGCTTCTCGTGGTCGATAACCTCATCAAGGAGTATCCGCGCAAGGATGTGAACGGCGGTAGCTTCGCAGGGCTCTTCAAGCGCAATGGTGCTGCGTCGCCCGATGCGCCGCCGCCGGTTTTCCGCGCCGTCGACGGTATCAGCTTCAGCGTGCGGCGCGGTGAAAGCGTCGGGCTCGTCGGTGAGTCCGGCTGTGGCAAGTCGACGACCTCGACCATGGTCATGCGGCTCATCGACAAGACTGACGGGCAGATCCTCTTCGATGGCGAGGACATCGGCGCCATTCCTGCGCGGCAGTTCGCGCGCCTGCCGCTCAGGAAGCGCATCCAGATGGTCTTCCAGGATCCGACGGAGAGCCTCAATCCGCGCTTCACGGCTGCGCGCGCGATCGCGGATCCGATCCTGCGTATGGGGGATGAGAAGGGCACCAAGGCCGTGCGCGCGCGCTGCGAAGAGCTGGCGACGCAGGTTGGTCTTCCCCTCGATCTGCTCGATCGCTTTCCCCACCAGCTCTCGGGCGGCCAGAAGGCACGCATCGGCATCGCGCGCGCTATCGCGTTGAAACCCGAGCTCGTCATCCTCGACGAGCCTACGGCAGCACTAGATGTCTCCGTGCAAGCGGTCGTCCTGAACCTGCTGCAGGACCTCAAGGAGCAGCTCGGCATGAGCTATCTCTTCGTGTCGCACGATCTCAATGTGGTACGCTTGCTCTGCGACCGCGTGATCGTCATGCAGGCCGGGCGTATCGTCGAGGAGGGGCCGACGGAGCAGGTACTGGGAGCTCCGGCCGCGGCTTATACGCGCGAGCTGCTGTCCGCCATTCCGCATCCGCCGCTGTAAATCTGGAGCTGAAGATGAGCGAGATCGATGACAAGGCCCTCGAGGCCTACATCAAGGCTGCTGCGGCGGCGCTCGGCGTGCCGATCGAGGATGCCTGGATGCCGTCGATCCGCGCGAACCTTGCCGTGTCCGTCCGTCTCGCCAACATCGTGGCCGACTTCGAGCTGCCCGATGAGAGCGAGCCAGCGCCCGTGTTTGAGGCCTGAGCCATGGAAGCCTGGTCCACAGCCGCCGAGATCGCGGAAGCCGTTGCGCAGGGGCGCACGAGCGCCATTGCCGTCACCGAGGCCGCGCTCGCGCGCATCAAAGAGCGCGACGGCGTACTGAATGCCTTCACAGCCGTGACTGCCGAGCGAGCACTGGCCAAAGCCCGCGCGGTCGACGCTGCGCGTGCCGCTGGCCGGCCGCTGGGTCCTCTGGCCGGCGTGCCAATTGCGGTGAAGAACCTCTTCGATGTCGCGGGCCTGCCGACGCTTGCCGGCAGCAAGATCAACCGCACGCGCGCGGCGGCGACGGTTGATGCACCGCTGATCACGCGCCTCGAGAGCGCTGGTGCGGTGCTGCTCGGCGCGCTCAACATGGGCGAGTATGCTTACGACTTCACCGGCGAGAACGTGCACGACGGCCCCTCGCGCAATCCGCATGACACGGGGCGCATGACGGGCGGCTCCTCGGGCGGTTCCGGCGGCTCGGTCGCGGGCGGGCTCGTGCCGATCGCGCTCGGCTCGGACACGAATGGATCGATCCGCGTGCCGTCGTCCTTCTGCGGGCTGTTCGGCCTCAAGCCGACCTACGGCCGCCTGACGCGCGCGCGCACATTCCCGTTCGTCGCGAGCCTCGATCATCTGGGGCCGCTGGCGCGGAGTGCGCGCGACTTGGCCCTCGCCTATGACGCCATGCAGGGACCGGATGCCGAGGATCCCGTTTGCACGACGCGGCTGCCGGAGCCTGCGCTGCCGACGCTCGACAAGGGTATTGGCGGACTGCGCATTGCCGTGGCCGGCGGCTATTTTGAGCGAGGCGCCGGGCCGGAAGTCATCCAGGCCATGTCTCTCGTTTCGCAAGAGCTGAAGGCGAACGACATCATCGAGCTTCCAGAGGTGGCACGCGCCCGCGCCGCGGCCTTCGTCATCACGACCAGCGAGGGCGGAGCGTTGCATCTCGATCGCCTGCGCACACGCGCCGGCGATTTCGATCCGGCGACGCGCGACAGACTCATTGCAGGTGCCATGGTACCGGCCTCGCTCGTGACCAAGGCCCAGAAGTTCCGCCGCTGGTATCGCGCGCAGGTGCTGCAACTGTTCGAGCGCTATGACGCGATCCTCGCGCCGGCCACGCCGATGACGGCTCCGAAGCTCGGCCAGCAGACCATGATGCTCGATGGTGCGGAAGTGCCGCTGCGCGCCAACATCGGCATTTATACGCAGCCCATCTCGTTCATCGGCCTGCCGGTGGTGTGCGTGCCGCTCCCCTTGCGCCCGTTGCCCATTGGCGTCCAGATTATCGCCGCCCCTTGGCGCGAAGATATCGCCCTGCGCATCGCTCATCATCTGGAAGGGGCGCAGGTCGCGCAGGCACCACGTCCACCGCTCTAGGATAAGGCTGACATGCAAATCAATCTGCCGGAAGTCGTCGCCGAGGTGAGTGCGCTGTTCGAGTGCTACGAGAAGGCGCTGACGACCAACGATGTCGAAATGCTGACCGCGCTCTTCCGCAAGGCGCCTGAGACGATCCGCTATGGCATCGGGGAGAACCTCTACGGCGCGGACGAGATTGCGGCCTTCCGCAATGCGCGGCCGGCCATCAACCTCGAGCGTACTATTCATCGCACGGTCATCACGACCTACGGCCGCGACTACGCCACGGCTTCGACGCTGTTCCATCGCGAGATGATGGGTGATCGCAAGATCGGGCGGCAGATGCAGACGTGGGTGCGCTTTCCCGATGGCTGGTTCATCGTCGCCGCGCATGTGAGCATCATCGACAAACCCGCATAGACTGGCCCGCATGGACGGGGTGAGGCGCATGACCAAGCTGCAGGAGTTTGCCGGAGGCGGTGGTGCCCGCCCTGCAGTGCCATTCAAGACGCTCGCGGCACGTTTGCGCGAGCAGATTGCCGATGACATCGTGCGCGGCGCGTTGCCGCCAGGTATCGCGCTTGAGGAACTCGAGCTGGCAAAGCGCTTCGACGTCTCGCGCACGCCCGTTCGCGAGGCCATCCGGCTGCTGGTTGCGAGCGGACTCGTCGAGGCGCGTCCTCACCGCAGTGCCGTTGTCGCGCGCGCGACAGAGGCTCAGCTCGCTGGCATGTTCGAAGCCCTGCGCGAGCTCGAATCTCTGTGCGCAGGATTTGCCGCCGAGCGCATGACGGCGCCGGAGCAGGCTGATCTGCGCCGCGTTCATGGGGCGCTGCAGCGCGTGGTGCGCGCCGGTGATCCGCAGCGCTATCACGAGCTCAACGAGCAGTTCCATTCGATCATCTATGCTGGTTGCCATAATGACTATCTGGAGCGCCTGACGATCGAGACGCGGGCGCGCATCGCCCCTTTCAGCCGCGCGCAGTTCCGCACGCTCGGCCGGCTCGCGCGCTCACACGCCGAGCATGAGGCGATCGTACGCGCCATCATGGACGGCAAGGCGGAGCGGGCGGCGGGGGCCATGAAAGCGCACATCGGCAGCGTGCACGACGCCTACGCGACGTATCGCGGCGGCTGATCCGCTCTGTTATCGGGATGCCACGTAGGCGCGCCAGCCGCCGAAGGTGGAGATGTCGCACGCCTCGCGCACGGCTTCGGCCTCGACGAGGAAGCCCTTCACGCTGCGGCCATCCTTGAGCTTCAGCGTTCCGATCGAGAGTGGCGACGGGACGCCAGCAACGAACCGGCCGAAGGCCTCTGCTGAAAGCGCCCAGATCTCGACGGCGATTGGCGTGCCGCTGCCGCTCGCGACGCGGAGCAGGCCGGGTTTCGGCGGCTCGGTGCTGAGGGCGAACAGTCGATAGTCGGCTGTGGTTTCGGCCGCTCCGAGGAAATGCGCATCGAGCGCCGTCAGCTCGTGGTTGAGCGGCATTCCCGAGAGATGCGCGCCGATCACGGCAATCGCGATCTCGTCTTTATCGATCGAGCCGGCTGGGGCCGTCCAAGCCGGCAGCGGCTCGTCCAGCGCGCCGAGCGAAAGCCCCGTACGGGCATGGATGGTACCGCCGAGGCCCGCAAGAAAAGCATCGCGACCGCAGGGCGCGAGCATCGTGACGCCGTAGGCCGTGCGGTCTGGGGTGAGCGTGACCGGCACAGCCAGTCCCGCAAGATCGAGCAGATTGACGAAGTTCGTGTATGTGCCGAGGCCCGAGTTCGGCCCAATGGGGTCGGCCTCGAGCTCGGCGATCGTGCACGGCCGCGGAAAGGTCGGCACCATGAGCGCGTCGAAGCCCGCGAAAAGGTTCGTCGCGATCTTACGGAACGCCATGAGTTTATAGAACGCGCGGAATGTGTCGACGGCCGACTTGTCGACGCCCTGCGTGATGATGGCTTTCGTGACGGGATGCACGGCATCAGGATGGCGCGCAATGAACTCGCCGACGGCGGCCGTGCGCTCGGCAACCCATGGGCCTTCGTACAGGAGCCGCGCCGTATCGAAGAGCGGCGTGAGATCGATCTCGACCAGCGTTGCGCCGAGCCCGCGCACGATTTCCTCTGCCGCGCGAAATGACGCTTCAGCCTGCTTGTCGCCGAAATGAATGCGATCCGCGGGCCGCGGAACGGCAATGCACAGCGATGGTGGGAGCACTGCAGGCTGGCCGACCGGCAGATGGCGCGAGAAGGCATCGTTCTCGTCGGGGCCCGCCATGACGGAGAGTGCCGCGAAGGCATCTTCTGTCGTCAACGCGAACACCGAGACGCAATCGAGCGAGCGGCATGCCGGCACCACGCCGGTTGTCGGAATGAGGCCGAGGCTCGGCTTGAGGCCGACGATGTTGTTGAGACCGGCAGGTACGCGGCCAGAGCCGGCGGTGTCGGTGCCGAGGGCCAGCGGAACAATGCCGCGTGCAACGGCGACGGCAGATCCCGAGCTGGACCCGCCGGAGACGAGATCGGCCCTCAGCGAATTGCGCGGCATGCCATAAGGCGAGCGCATGCCGACGAGACCCGTCGCGAACTGATCGAGATTGGTCTTGCCGATGATCAGCGCGCCGGCGCGGCGAAGGCGCGCGACGGCCTCGGCATCGGCGGCGGGCGTATAGGCAAATGCCGGACAGGCGGCCGTGGTCGGCAGGCCGGCGACGTCGATGTTGTCTTTGACGGCAATGGGGATGCCATAGAGCGGCAATGTCGCCGGATCGCGCGCGCTGAGCGCACGGGCCTCTTCCAGGACGGCGGCCTCATCCCGCACGGAAATGAAGATCGCAGGATCATTCGCTTCACGAAGGCGGCGAAACGTCCGGCTGACCGTATCGGCGACTGAAATCTGACCGGACCTGTGCCCGGCGAGGAGAGAGGCGACCGTTTCGGCCACAGGCAGCTCCTTGAGGGGAAATTCGACAGCGCGAGGAAGGCCGTGCGCGAGCAAGGGCTATCGTGTTGATCGGCCCCACGCAAGGGTTTGCATGGTCACGGGGACGCGCAAGACTGCTCATTTTACAGGCGTTCCGCGAGGTCCAGTCTCGGGCGGTCACACACACTTGCTGCCGGCTGGCGTGCCAGCCATGATGTGCGGCCGCTCACATCCACTTTGGAGCCAGGGGCGGCATACAACAATAAGGAGGAACGATGGATCTCGGGCTCAAGGGAAAGAACGCGGTCGTCACGGGTGGGAGCCGCGGTCTCGGAGCGGCCATCGCCGAGGTGCTCGCGAGCGAGGGCATGAATGTCGTGCTTGTGGCGCGCGACAAGCAGGCGCTCGAAGAGAACGCGGCATCGCTGCGCGCACGCCATGGCATTCGCGCAGTGCCGCACGCCGCCGACCTCACCAGCATTCCTGAGATCGAGCGCGCGGCAGCCGCGGCTGCCGCGGAACTTGGCACGGTCGATCTCCTCGTGAACTCGGCTGGTGCAACGAAGCGCGGCGATTTCTTCGCGCTGACGGATGCGGATTGGGAGAGCGGTTTCGGGCTCAAGTTCTTCGGTGCCATGCGCATGAGCCGCGCGCTCTGGCCGAGCCTCAAGCAAAGCCGCGGCGCGATCGTCAATATCGTCGGCGTCGGTGCGCGCATGCCGAGTGCGGACTTCACGATCGGCGGCTCGGTGAATGCTGCCTTCCTGCATTTCACGAAGGCGCTTTCAACGATCGGCACGCGTGATGGCGTGCGGGTGAATGCCATCAATCCGGGTGTGTTCGAGACGGGCCGTCTCCAGCAATCACTGCGCTCGGCCGCCGAGCAGGCCGGTGTCCCCATCGCGCAGGCCGCAGACGTGCTGCTCTCGAAGATGGGCGTGCCGCGCTTCGGCAAGCCCGAGGAGGTCGCGCGGCTGGTTGCTTATCTTGCCTCGGAGCACGCTGCTTACATGAACGGCGCCGCGATCGAGATCGATGGCGGCTCGCAACGGAACATTTGAGCAGGGAGCAGCCTCATGAAAGTGATTGTCGTCGGCGCCGGCATTCTCGGCGCGAGCGCGGCTTATAGTCTCGTGCGGGCGGGATGCGCCGTTACGATGGTCGATCGCGTCGATGAGGGGCGCGCGACGGCGGCGGGCGCGGGCATTGTCTCTCCCTGGGGCTCGCCGACGGTCGATGAGGACTACTATGCGCTGCTCGCGCACGGCGCGCGGTACTATCCGCGTCTCGTCCAGATGCTCGCCGAGGATGGTGAGTTCGATCTCGGCTATGCCAAGGTCGGCGGGCTCTACGTGGCCTCTGATCCTGCCGAGCTCGATGCCGCGGAGAGGCGTGCGCGAGCCCGCGCGGTCGATGCGCCCGAGGCCGGCAGCATCGAGCGCCTTGCGCCAGCCGATGCGCGGCGCGCGTTTCCGCCTTTGCGCGAGGATCAGCCGGGATTGTTCGTGTCGGGCGGTGCGCGCGTCGATGGTCGGCGGATCGCGGCTGCCATGCAGCGGGCGGCCGCGAAGCGCGGTGCCCGACTGGTGAACGGCTCGGCGGAGCTTGTGATGCGTGGTGGCCGCGCGGCGGGCGTGCGCGTCAATGGCGAGCTGATCGAGGCCGATGCCGTTGTTGCGACGGCGGGTGCGTGGGCGCCGAAGTTCCTGGAGCCTGCCGGTGTGCGATTAGCGGTGGCGCCGCAACGCGGCCAGATCGTCCACCTGCGTCTGCCTGGAACAGAGACGGCGCACTGGTCGATCCTGCAGCCGCTCAACAGCTACTACCTGCTGGCCTTCGAGGACTCGCGGGTCGTCATCGGCGCCTCGCGGGAAACGGGCTCGGGCTTTGACTATCGTTTGACGGCCGCGGGCGTCGCAGAAGTGCTGAATGCGGGGCTTACGATCGCGCCGGGGCTCGCCGCGTGGACGTTGCACGAGATCCGCATCGGCTTCAGGCCGCTCGCCGATGACACTCGCCCGAAGCTCGGCAAAGCGCCGGGCATCGACAATCTGATCATCGGCAATGGGCTCGGGCCGAGCGGTCTCACCATGGGGCCGTTCAGCGGCGCCGAGCTTGCGAGGCTGACGCTCGGCAAGCCGACGGAGCTCGCGCTCGATGCCTATGCGATCGGCGCGGGTTGAGGGATCGCGCGCTACCAGATGGTCGCGCCGCTATCGACGGGGATGACCTGGCCGGTCGTTATCGCCGCCTCGTCGGAGGCGAGATAGACGGCCAGGTTGGCGATGTGGATCGGCTGGCCGAGGCCGAGGAGGTGCGATGCGGCGATGCGCTCGGTGGCGTTGCCGCTGCCGTCGAGCATTTTCTTCACGCGGTCGGTGAGCGTCACGGACGGGGCGATCGCATTCACCCGGATCTTGTGCGCGGCGTACTCAACGGCCATCGAGCGCGTGAGGGCGGAGATGCCACCCTTGGCCATGGTGTAGCAATCGCGCCCGGGCAGGGCCATGAGCGCGACGATCGACGACATGTTGATGATCGAGCCGCCCCCCGCCTTGATGATGTGTGGAATGCCGATCTTCGAGCATAGGAACGTGCCGTAGAGATCGAGCTTGATGGCGCGCCAGAATTCTTCGTCCGGCGCTTCGGTCACCGGGCCGTCGGCTGGCTGAGCGCCGCCGGCATTGTTGTGCAGGATGTCGAGCTTGCCGAAACGGGCGACCGTCTCGGCCATGGCGGCTTCGACGCTCGACCGCTCGGTAATGTCGCAGCGTATGAAATACGCGTCGCCGCCCCGATTGGCGGCGCGCTCACGCGCAGAGGCGGCGGATGCCTCACCCGCGGCGCCGTCGATGTCCGCAATAACCACCTTCGCGCCTTCTTCGGCGAAGCGCTCGGCCGTTGCGCGACCGATGCCGCCGCCGCCACCGGTGATGAAAGCGACCTTGCCCTTGAGGCGGCTCATGGTGTGCTCCCCGTCGATGATCAGGGCCCTTCCTACGCTGGCCCGCCATGGGGCTCAAGCGGGGAGAAGGCGCCCTGGCATTGGGGATCTAGACGAGCTTGGCGTCGAGCGTGATCTCGGCCTTCATCAGCTTGGAGACCGGGCAGTTTTCCTTGGCAGCCTTGGCAAGCTCCGCGAACTGCTTCTGGTCGGTGCCCGGGACCTGGGCCTTGAGCTCGAGGTGGATCGCGGTGATGGCGAAGCCGCCGTCCTTCTGCTCGAGGGTTACGGTGGCCGTGGTGTCCATCTTCGTGGCGGTCAGGTTCGCCTTTCCGAGGATGTTGGAGAGCGCCATCGTGAAGCAGCCCGCATGAGCGGCGCCGATCAACTCCTCGGGGTTGGTGCCCTTCACACCCTCGAAGCGCATCGCGAAGCCGTACGGATGATTGGCCAGCGCGCCGCTCTCGGTGCTGATCGATCCTTTGCCGTCCTTGAGGCCACCGCTCCAGCTCGCGCTGCCCTTCCGATTGATTTTCATGGGTTCGGTCTCCTTGGCGTTGGCGAGGGCCGGCGCGGCCCCGCTTCCACCTGAATGGGGATCACCGCCCCCGAGTTCCAGGGGACATCACGCCGTTGCTATCGGTCTGTCGACGGCATCGAGCGGTGCCGATGCGCGCTCGGGTGGGAGAGCGGCGTCGAGAGGAGCCGGCTGAGCGGCGGTTGCTTGCTCCGGATCTGCCAACGGATCGTCGGTGTTCAGAGCCTTGAATGCGCTGCTCGCGGCCACATCACGCGGCAGACCATCGGCGCGGGCCCTCTCGTAGGCGTGTTCGGCTGCGCGTGCCGCGCGCCATATCAGCCACCAGAGGTAGAGATTTGACCAGTGCGGACGCGGAATTTTCGCGAGAGAAAATCCATTGTGGCGTGGGGCGTCGTTCATGGGTGTCTCCTTCGGGCCGGGAACGCATGGTCGGATGGGTCATCCAGCCGCGAAGAAGCCGTAGGCGACGCCCGTCAAGTCACCGTTCTGTTGCCGCCAATTGGGGGCGCCGGCCAATTGACGCTCGCTTGACGGGGCCGGGCGTACATTTGGCCCCGCAGCCATCGCGAAGACGGCGCCGGATTGCGAAGAGGGACGAAGATGCACGGCTTCAACCCGCTTGGCCTCAGAGCTCTGAAGGACATCGTCGACCGGAAGGCGGGAGCCAAGGTCGATCCGCGGCGCGGCTTTCGCAATTTGTTCGGCTCTTCAGCGGTGCTTTTCAGCGGCGACGGTCTCCTGCAGGAGCCGGACGGCGATCGCATCCTCACGGAGCTGATGAAGAAGCTCACCCGGCAGAGGAGTGAGCCGCCGGACCACTTCTGGTCGGACACGCTCCCCGCGCCCGCGGCAGAAGCCAGCGAACTGAAGACGTGGGAGAACCCGGCAATTCCCTCGGGCTACACGTATCTCCTCCAGCTCGTCGCGCACGACCTCGTCGCGAGCACGGTCTCGCTATCGACGATCATCGGGCGTTCGGCGGTCGACAATGCCCGCGACAATGCGCTGATCCTTGACACCATCTACGGCGATGGGCCGGAGCTCACGCCCGATCCCTACGAGGTCGACACCGAGCACCATTTCAGCAGGGGGCTCGTACCGCGCACGCGGCTGCGCCTCAGCCCGCCTCGGCCCCGGGTGCCCGGAGCTACCTTCTGTCCGCACCGTGATCTCGGTCGCGGCACCGGTACGGCAGGACTGGCCAACGGCAAACCGGTCTTCCTCGTCGAGGACGAGGAGCAGGATACCGACAACCCCAAGCCGTATCCGACCGACACGATGATTGGCGACGAGCGCAATGATTCACATGCCCTGCTCTCGCAGCTCGTCGTGCTGTTCCATCTGCTCCACAATACGGTGATCAAGACGCTCCAGGATCGCCCGCCGCACAATCCGCAGGGCTGGTCTCAGGCCGAGCGCGCCTGGCGCCGCTTCCTGTGCGCCCGTCTCGCCGTGACGTTGATCTACCGGAAGATCGTTCGCGACGATCTCTTGCGCAGGATCCTGCACGAGAAGGTCTATGCAGCCTATGCGAACGACGGGTTGCGCCTGGACAAGGGCGAAGGCATCCCGCTCGAGTTCTCCCACGGTGCGTTCCGCTTCGGCCATGCCATGGTGCGCGACAGCTACCGGATCAATGATCCGAGCAAGGCGCCTCTACTCACGGATTTCGCGCTCCGTCAGGCGCGCCGTTTTCCCTTCGAGCTGCCGGTCTCCCAGGACTGGCTGATCGACTGGCGTTTGTTCTTCGAAGTCGAGCAAGGCACGGCCCCCAACTACAGCCGGCGGATCGGGCCCGACTACGGCCGGGTGATGTTCTCGGACCTCATGTTCACGTCCGAGCCCGGTCTGGGCCTTCCGTTCCTGGACCATTTGAGCGCCGCGCACGCGGGCATCTGGTCTGTGCCGCGCTTGTTCGAGCGGCTTGCCAAGGCACTACCGAATTCTTCACTCGCCCATTTTTTCAGCACCTATGAATTTTGGCGGGCGCCGTTCTTGAGCTGGCTAGGCGAGAGTGACAGCACAGGACGATTGTCGGAGACTGACAAACGGCGTCTTGCCAATGATCCTCCATTGTCGTTGTTCGTGCTTTTCGAGGCCGCGCATACCATCAAGGACGGCGCTCCGGTGCGGGACGGTGGCGGGGCCCGGCTCGGGCCCCTCGGTTCGATCATCGTCGCCGAAACGATCTTCGGGGCGCTTGATCAGAAAATCGAGTTCGAGAATGCATCGACGCTCAGCGAAGCACTCCGCAATTGCGGCGGCGAGCTTCTCGATGACCCTGCAGCGCTGGACGACGTTGCTGTGGGCGCCGGTGCCGATCGCCGCGAGATCGGCGAGATGAAGGATGTCATTCTATTCCTGGCCGCGAAGGGAAAATTTGCGGCCTGAGATGTCATTTTAGCGTGAGCAGGATAGGAGACGACCATGCCGAAGCGTATCGTGCCTCCATTGAGCGAGCTGCGGTGGGGATTGCTGGTCAAGTCATGGGCGACCGGCAAGAACTATCTCGTGCCGGGCGACCCGCCGATCCCCATGCCCCATTCCTTCGGGGAGTTCGAGGATCTCTGCAACAACAAGCTGAACCTCGGCCTCCAGCTCGAGGGCTTCAAGGCCATCGTCTTCGTCCAGCCGAGCATGGCGTGCATCACGATCCGCCTGCCGCCGAAGGAAATCGTCGAGGCCAACGAGCAGGACTTCAAGCACGCCGAGCGGACCTACGAGCTCCCTGATTTCTACAATCAGGTTTTCGGACGCCGGCCGAATATCGGCGATACGGAGGAGGACAAGCTCCGCTTCCACGCCCTTCGCATCGGCGACTACACGATCAGCATGTGCGCTTGAGGCGCCACACCGGGCCGGATCACTTCAGGCGTGCGCCGTGGGGCGTGCAATCGCCGGGGAGAGATCCGTCACGGGAGCACCTGCGCCCGCCAGTCCCTCCCGCAGGTGCTCCCAATCCTCGTTCCGACGCATCGGGAAGAGATGAAGGAACCACCGCGCCATGGTTTCTTCCGTCGGCTGCGATGAGCCGCACCAGCGCTGTGCAATCAAGGCATAGAAGCGTTTGAGCTCCTGTCTGGCTTGCTCCGTCTCGCCCAGATGATAGAGCGCCGAGACCTTCCAGCCGAGCTCGTTCGGGACGCTGCTGGTTGCCTGCTCGGCGGCGGCGAGGGAGGCTGCGTAGTTCCCGCTGATGTGCTCGACGATCGTCCTGTAGCGCCAATGGATGGGCATCGGGTCGACCATGTGGCTCGCGGCATCGCTCAGAAAGACATGGGCCTTGTTGGTGTCACCGCCGAACGCGAAGCCGAGGCCGGCTGACGTGCTCGTCCAGGGATCGTTATCGTTGAGCTCGTGGGCGAGCTCGTGGTGCGCCGCTGCCTGCTCGTGCTGGCTGGCAAATGCGTGCGCCCAGCCGAGTGCCAGATGAGCGCGCGAGTCGACGGGATCGAGGCGTGCTGCCTCGCGCGCGTAGTTCAGTGCGTCCGTCGTGCGCTCGGTGCTCCGGAATATGCCCGGGTGCACGAAATGAATCGTATTCTGTAGCTGGGCAAGGCTCGAATAGGCAGGCGCGAAGCCCGGAGCCTCGCGAATGGCCGTGCGAAAAAGCTCGGCGGCGCGGTGCCAGTCCTTGGGGTCGAAGCTCAGGATCAGGGCCTGTCCACGCAGCCACGTGTCGAAGACTTTGAGGCCTTCGTCCGGCTTCGGCGAGATGGTCGACATGCGCTCGGCCGACACGTTGACCTTGAGCGCCGCCGCCAGCCGACGCATGACCGTCTGCTGCGCGTTCATCCATTCCACGGCTGAAAGCTGCAGCCGCTCGCTCCACAGCAGTACGCCCGTGGCAGTCTCCTTGAGCGTGAGAACGAGGCGGAGTGCCTCGCCCGCCTGCACGGCACTGGCCTCGATCGTATATTCCTCCGAGCCTGGGCCGAGTGGCGCCAGCGGCTGAGCGCTGGCGGGACCGAGATCGCGCACGAGCCATTCACGAAAGCGCGTAAGGCAAGCGAGCAGCTCGCGACGGAAGCCGTGCACCAGATGAAGCTGCTCGGCTCGCGCACCGGCAATCTCGAATGGCGCGACGGAGAGCACGAAGCGCGTGGACCATCGTTCTGCGGCGGTCGGACCAGCGTTCTCTCCAGGAATGCCGGCGAGCGGCATGATCGCCCCTGCGACGGAGGCGAGCGGCGTCTGTTTGGCCTCTGCTGCTGGAGGCGCGGACACCTTCGGTATCGGAAGCTTGCCGAGCTTGATTGCGGCGACCAGATCCTGGGTCTCCTTCGATGGCTCGGTGTCATAGTCCGCGTCGAGCAGGTCCCAAAGCTTCTTGTAGATCGCGAGTGCACCAGCCGTGTCGCCTGCGGCGTGACGTGCGCTCATGAGCGCACGTGCCGCCTCCTCGTGCGTCGCATCCAGATTGAGGATGGCGCGTGATAGATCTTCGACGGCGTGGCTTTCCTGTGCGTGCTCCCTGAGCGCCGTCTCGAGGTCGCGCTCGATGCGCTGGCGGATCGCCTCGCGCTTGGCCGTCAGCCAGACGTCGAAGGCCGGGTCGATCGCATCGCAGCCATCGAGCAGCCGGTCCGTGAGGCGCTCGTTCTCCAGCAGCAAGTGATGAGGCTCGCCCGCCTTCACGCGATCGAGGACCTCGCTGATATCGACCTCGAACGATGCGGCCCTCAAGCCGACATCGAACTTGTCGGCCTCGAAGCCGGGATAGCCGACCGTGTCCAGCGCGGTCCGCGTCTCATAGAGTGCCTGGCGCAGCGATGCGCGTGCGCGCGTGTCATCGGTCTCGCTCCACAGGAGGCCGACGAGACGCTCCCGCTTCTCGCGCCCCTTGTCCGTCAGCAGGAGGTACGCGAGCAGTGCGCGCGACTTGCGATTGGAAAGCTGAACGGAGTGCCCGTCATAGCGGACGTACTGAGGGCCGATGAGCTGCGCGACAAGCTTGGCCGTGGATGGCGGCACGGATTCTTGCGCGCTTCTCGCCACGACCCTGACCCTCTTCGGAGATTATATTGGCTGCTGTTGAAGCTGATTGTGCATTGCACTGATAAGCTAGAGATGTTCTCCCCCGTCGTCCAGAGAAGCTACCGTAAGGTCGAGCTACATAATCATGACGGGCGGCGGGAGCCCATGCCCGCGCGCTTTCTGAACGGCAGAGAGTCTGGCCGTGACGAGATCGCCTGGCATTGGCTGCAGGCGCGGAGTGATCGCCTTGACCACCCGCAGGCTGCTTACCGGGCGCGTCAGATCGACGTACCAGGTGTGGATGTCGTTCTCGGTCAGTGCGGCAGAGGGCTGACAGGCCGGATTGGCGCCGCCCGCGAGAGGGCCGTGGCGCCGCGGTGCACCCGCCGGCGCGAGCGGCACGAGATCCGCGGCAGACACGGCCGCGCGTTCAAGATGCCGGCGGTCCACGTCGGTGAGCGCGGCATCCCCCAGTTGCTCACGCTTGCCCCGTGCGAGTTGGAGCGCGAGCTCCATTTGGCAAAGCTCGACAAGAGCACTACTCGCCGCGCGCGCGGCCGACTGGCGCGCGGCAAGGCCAATGGCAAGCCCGGTCCCGCCGCTGTTCTGTGAAACGGCCGCCATGACCGGGATCGCGAGGTCGCTGCTGATGTCCAGGATGCGCGTCGCCCGGCCGGTGTCCTCGCCTTGCCGGAGCTCGGCGCTGAGGCGCGCCGTGGCGGCAGCCTCGATGCTGCCGGGGAGGAGTGCGGCGGCCGGCTGTCCGCCGAGCCACCAAAGGCTCGCGGCATCGCGTTCGACGAGTTCGAGGAGGCCGCGCGTGTATGCGTCTTCGGCCGTCGGGCCGGCGGCGCAACCCGTGCTGAGCGCCGCGCCGGGTATGGCGAGTACGGTTGCTTTCTGACGACGCAGGCACCAGTCCGCCGGAACGAGTATCTCGGCACTCGTCGTCGTATCGCGGGCCTGCACCCAGTCGATGGGCTCGTCCGCCCTCGCGGGATCGCCGGCAATGACGAGATCCACGAGCCCCGCGATCTGGTCGGGGAGGCTGACCGAGCCGAGCGGGGCGGTCAGAGCGATATCGCCGTCACGCTCGATCTGGGCGGTCCGCTCGATCGCCTCGGCAAGGCACGCCGCGAGCGCATCCTCGAGCCGCAGGCCCGCCCCGCCGACACTGAGCGGCGGCAGATCGGATTTGTGCGCCAGATCGGGCGCCGCGGCGAGGCCACCGATGTAGCGCAGCCCGGGCGCCCATTCGGATCGCATGAGCCACAGGCGCGTCATGACCGGTGCGGCCGCCAGAACCCAGTCGCCATGCGCTGCGGCCGCGGCTTCGAGCAGCTCCGCCTCCTCTGCGCTGCCTTTTCTCAGCTCCAGAATCCGCATGGGGCCACCACGAGTGGGCGTTCACCGGCGAAGTGTTTCGGCCGCGAGCCGGATGCTCTCTTCAGGCGACGTTCCGAGATGCAGGATGGCCTCGGCCAGCATGGCATTGTGGGCGCGGCCGAAGTTTTCGATCAGGAGGCCCTTGTCGTCGCGCAGATGGCCGCTTGCGGCGCGGGCGCCCGGAATGCGCTCGATGAGCGGGCGCGGATCGGTGGTGTAGGCCCAGATGGGCAGGCCGAGGGCGTGGGCAAAGCCCAGCTCGAAGGCCGTGCCGTCATCGGCGTGCGGGCCCCGGAAGGGACTGAGGTCGGCGACGACGCCATCCGCCGATCTGAGCTCGCGCAGGCACGCCGCCTGGATCGTCCGGGAGGACATCGGCCCATCCAGATCGAAGTCGAGAGGGTAGAGGCCTTCGCAGCCGTACTGCGCACACAAGGCCACGAGGCGCGCACCCGCGTCGTCGGCATCGGCCAGGAAGACCGTCGGGCCGGCAAGATAGATGCGGGGTTTCATGGGTCAAGTCTCATCCGCTTGGCCTCCGACTGGTCCGAATCATCGTGTAGAGTGCTCTTGCACAATCTAGGCGCCCATCCGACATCCACAAGCGGTTCAGGCGCAGTTGGAGAATGCCGACCGTGGCCGAGTACGCGCAATATGCCGCCCTGCCTTATATACGACTCGATGGGGACATCCGGGTCTGCCTCATCACGAGTCGCGGCACGAAGCGCTGGATCATCCCCAAAGGCTGGCCGAAGCCGCCGTTCGAGCCCTACGAGCAGGCGGCGCGCGAGGCCGAAGAGGAAGCGGGCTTGGTCGGCGAGATCTCTACCGACCCGATCGGCAGCTACACCTACCGCAAGCGCCTGCATTTCTTTGCGTCCGCGGACTGCCGTGTCGCGGTTTATCCCTTGCTCGTCAGGGTCCAGCGTGAGCGCTGGCCCGAGCAGGCCGAGCGCCAGTTCACGTGGGTGTCGGTCTTGGAGGCCGCGAGCATGGTCCAGGAGCCGGACCTTGCGCGCCTGCTATCCTTCCTGCCGGATTGGCTCGATGAGCAGCTAACGATCTGAGGCGCTCGGCATTGCTCCGGCAGCGCTCCCCGTGTCGATCTCGATGAGCTTCCCTTCGGTGTCGAGGGCGAAAACCTCGCGATCGGGAAGCTCGCTCTTGATGCGTCGCGCGAGCGCCAGCCCTTCCTCGACGTGCTGCCTGTAGCGTTCATCGGACCAACTGGATTTGGCAGGGTCGTCCATGTTGAACGACATGTCGAACTCCGCCGCCCAGCTCCAAAGGTCGTTCTCCAGCTCCATTGAGACGCCGAGGTGTTGCGGCGAAAAGGGGCCGATCGCTCCCTCGTCCATGGCCCAAAGCGGATAGCAGCCGTAGTCGGCCATCACTTTGATGCGGCGCGAGCCCGCAATGTCCGCGCCCGAGAGCTTGGAGTCGACCGGGATGTCGCTCTCGTCATCGCCGCTGTCGAAGGCTGCGAAGCCCGGCTTGCGCTTTGGCGGCGCCAGCGTGTGGCGCAGGATGTAGCCGATGTGCAGGGCGATCGCCGCCGCGACCGGTCCCCAGAGAAGTAGCGGCGCATCGGTGAGCTTTGTCAGGCGCCCCATGTAAGCCGCCCAGAGGATGAGCAGAGTGCAGGCGCCGAAAACGACGAACGCGTTGATGCTGCGCTGCCGGGCCTCTGGAGGTGGCGGATCGGCGACATCGAAGTAGTAGGGGCCGAGGACGAGAAAAAAGAGGATCTGGACGAGCGTCGCTATTCCAAAGAGCCAGGCGGCCGGCTCGAGCAGCAGGATGAGGCACGCGCCGCCGGCAAAGAACAGCACCGAGAGAGAGAGGAGCCAGATCGTGCGGTGGGTCTCGATCCGCTCGGTCTTTTTCATGCTGATCGCGGCAATCGCCTGATCTATGAGGTTCGACGTCAGTGCCGCGCGGGCGGCGAAGAAGCCGGCAAGAGCGTAGAATGCGCCGATTACGCGCAAGACGATGTCGATGCCGTCCATGCTGCTCTGTCAGCCCCCCGGTCTGCTGCCCCTGCTGGCCATAGCGCAGGCTCGGGCCCGATGAAAGCTCCGTCGGCTGCATGTCGCCTTGGCCGCATGGGGTTTGGGCGGGTTGCGAGGGGCTCCCGATCGTGTGATAAGCGGCGCGGGAGGCTGGCGGCGGACGGGTCCCTCGCCAACCGGGTCAGGTCCGGAAGGAAGCAGCCCTAACGATCAGGATTTGGGTCGTTTGCCAGTCTCCTTTTTGCGGCCCATGACGTGTTCATGGGCCCATTCTCCACGAGGATGTCGGGCGGCATGGCGCGCAGGAAAGGTTCCGGCAGCGATGACGAGGGGCAGCACGCCCCCGGATCCGCCGATGCGGCCGATCTGCCGTCGCCGGATGACGGGCCGTCCTTTTTCTCCGACGCCGAGATGGCGCCGGCGGGCAAGCCTGCCGAGAGCGGCTATGTCGTGCTCGCGCGCAAGTATCGGCCCGAGACCTTCGATGACCTGATCGGCCAGGAGGCCATGGTCACGACACTGCGGAACGCTTTCGCGGCGGACCGCATTGCTCAGGGCTACATGCTGACGGGCGTGCGCGGCGTCGGCAAGACGACGACGGCGCGCATTCTTGCCCGCGCGCTGAATTACGTGAAGCCGGGGCTGCCCGATCGCCCGACCGTCGAGATGGACGGCTATGGCGCGCATTGCGAAGCCATCATCCAGAGCCGCCATCCCGATGTGATCGAGATCGACGCGGCCTCGAACACCGGCGTCGACAATGTCCGCGAGATCATCGAGAGCGCGCGCTACAAGCCCATGGCCGCGCGCTACAAGGTCTTCATCATCGACGAGGTCCACATGCTGTCGAAGGGAGCGTTCAACGCGCTCCTGAAGACGCTCGAGGAGCCGCCGCCGCACGTGAAGTTCATCTTCGCGACCACGGAAGTGCGCAAGGTGCCGGTGACGGTGCTTTCGCGCTGCCAGCGTTTCGATCTGCGCCGCGTCGAGGTGCCGGTGCTCGCCGAGCACTTCCGCCGGATCGCCGCGAAAGAAGGCGCGACCGTCGAGGACGAGGCCCTGCTGCTGATCGCGCGGGCGGCCGAGGGCTCGGTGCGCGACGGACTTTCGATCCTCGATCAGGCGATCGCCATGGGCGAGGGCGCGGTCACGGGGCCGACCGTGCGCGCCATGCTCGGCCTCGCCGATCGCGGGCGCATCTACGACCTCATCGAGCACACGCTCTCCGGGCGCACGGCCGAGGCACTCGCAGCGCTCGACGGGCTCTACAAGGACGGCGCCGATCCGCTGGAAGTTCTGGGCGATCTCGCCGAGGCCGTGCACGCGGCGACGCGCATCAAGGTTGCGGGCGCGAGCACTGAGCGCGAGGTGCTCTCGGGCGAGGAATTGCGGCGCGCCTCTGCGCTTGCCGAGAAGCTCTCGATCCCGCTGCTCGCGCGCGTGTGGCAGATGCTGCTCAAGGGCCTCGACGAGGCGGGCCGTGCGCCGGACGTGCGTGCCGCAGCCGAGATGGTCGTCATCCGCATTGCGCACACGGCGGACCTGCCGGCGCCCGACGAGATCATCCGCGCGCTGGGGGGCGTGCCCTCGCCGCGGCGGAGCGAGGCAAAGCCGTCCGCGGAGAGTGATCGTTCTGCCGGAAAGGTCGAGGCCCGCGAGGCGACGCCACCCGCTACGGCGCGGGGGCCTGCATCCGAAGATGACAGCGAGGACGAGGGCCGATTTGCGCCGCCGCTCGACGAGATGCCCGATCCGGCCGCGGCGCCGGAGATCTATGACGAGAGCGAGGCCGAGGAGGACGATCTCGGTCCTTCTGCGATCGAGCGGCCCGAAGACATCGTGCTCAATTCATTCCAGGACGTAGTCAATCTGGTCGGCCGCAAGCGCGACGCGCGCCTGAAAGTCCATCTCGAGGAGCACGTGAGCCTCGTCAAGTTCGATCCCAACGCGGGCATCGAGCTGCATCTGCTCGATGGCGCGCCACCTGAGATTGCCAACGAGCTGCGCGAGAAGCTCAACAAGTGGACGGCGCGGCGCTGGACCATTGCGCTGAGCCGCCGGCCGGGCGAGCTGCCTCTCGGCGAGCAGAAGCGTGCCGAGGAAGCCGCCGAGATCGAGGCCCTGAAGCAGCATCCCTCGGTCCGGGCCGTGCTCGAGCAGTTCCCCGATGCCGAGATTGCGAGCGTGCGCCCGATTGCGGCGCCGAGCGCGGACGAGGGTGACGAGGAACCGGGTGAAGACAGCGCGGTGGGCTGAGAAGGGCTCAGCTCCTATATGAAGGAAGCAGCTTCGGCCTGCAGTCGCGCACAGAGGATACGTCGATGAAAGATTTGATGAAGATGATGAAGCAGGCCCAGGAGATCCAGGGCCGCATGCAGCGCATGCAGGAGGAGCTTGCAGCGCTCGAGGTCTCGGGGCAGTCCGGCGCCGGCCTCGTGAAGGTGACGCTCAACGGCAAGGGCGAGATGCGGTCGGTGAAGATCGATCCGAGCCTGCTGAAGCCGGACGATGCCGAGATCGTCGAGGACCTCGTGCTCGCCGCTTTCCAGGATGCCAAGGGCAAGGTCGAGGGCGAGATGCAGAAGCGCATGCAGGAGGTGACCGGCGGGCTGCCGCTGCCGCCGGGCCTGAAGCTCTTCTGACGCGTTTCTCCAATGCGCACGACGGGCTTTCGAACATGCGCATTCGAGATTTTCGCGAGGCGGACAGCAGCCGGGTCAACGAGGTGGCCCTGAGCGCCTTCGCGCAATTCAAATTGCTCTACGATGACTGGCCGGCATTGGCGGCTGGCATCGGCTCGATGGCTGCACTTGCTCAAAAGGGCAAGGTCATTGTCGCCGAGCACGACGGCACGATCATCGGGGCGGTCGCGTACGTCGCGCCTCATGCGCCCAAGCCACCGTACTTCGATGCAGCGTGGCCGATCATCAGAATGCTCGTCGT
The DNA here is from genome assembly GCF_900117415.1 of Hyphomicrobium sp. CS1BSMeth3. Classification (GTDB taxonomy): domain Bacteria; phylum Pseudomonadota; class Alphaproteobacteria; order Rhizobiales; family Hyphomicrobiaceae. The sequence goes on along the minus strand of NZ_FPEI01000006.1, from coordinate 2,448,001 downwards.
GGATCCGCAGTCGCGTGGCCTGGGCGCCGGACGCGCGCTCACCGAAGCCTGCATCGATCGCGCGCGTCGTGACGGCAGTCAGGTCATCGCACTGCACACCAGCCCGATCATGACCGTGGCGCTGCCCATGTATCTGCGCATGGGATTTGCGAAGCTGCGCGATGCGCCGCCCATTCATGGCGTCGAGTACGCAGTCTATCTCAAGCAACTGGCCTGACCGTGCGAGGCAAAGCGGCCTCAGCGATCGCTGAAAGGCGCCCACTTCGGCATGGGCGCGAAGCCGAACGTTGGCAATTCTCGCCGCTCTTCGGTCACCCAAGCGGATGTAGCCGTCGGCCACTCCTGCTGCTTGGCCGTCTGAGTGGGCGGCGGTGCCATTGGGCTCGCGGGCACGGCAGGGCGTTTCGTGCGGTTCACTTTCACGGCCTGACGCGAGGTCGGGGCCGGGTCGATCTCCCGTCCCGCGCCTGTCTCGGCGGCCGTAGGCTCGAAGACCGCGGCAGGGACAAGCTGAGCCGCCCGGTCCGGGCTCCGCAGGACCTGAATGCGCAGCGCGCTGGCGGCGAGCTCGTGGCTGTCGGCGGCGACCACGCGTACGGAAAGCTCCAGCCGATCCGGCGTCGTGCGCGGCAGCGAGAGCACGGCATGGCCGACATCGGCAATGCCGACGGTCCAGGTATCGGGCGCGATCTTCATGCCATGCGAGACGCGGGCCTCCGCAGGCAGGCCGTCGATGACGACGGCGCTTCCAGCCCAGGCGCGTCCGCCACCCGAGACGAGCATCGGCAGACTGAGGCGGGCGAGGTCGCTTTCGGCAACGGTGAGGGTCGCCACTGGCCGTGCGGCGGCCAGGGAGGGGGCCTCGCGGAACTGAGGCGCGGCCGTGTGCGGCACGGAGGCCGGCGCGATCTCAGCGGGCGCCGGCTCAACAAGCTGCACTTGCCCGAGCTCCCGCGCTGCGTGCGCAAACTGCTCGGTCCTCAGTGATACGACGGCCGGAGCGACTTCCTCCGACGTCTCCGGCACCGCGAAATGCCAGAGCGAGGGAATGACGGCCGTCGAGGAGAGGAGCAGCAGGCTGACCCCGGCTATGGTGATGCGCCGGCGGAATGTCCTCTGCGGAGCCGGAGCGCCCTGCACGTCACCATATGGCTCCGGCGCGCCCAGCATCGGTGCGCGCGGGGGCGAGGCGAGCCCGATCGGTCGGCCGAGGACGGTCGGCAGGCCGAGAGGCTCTCGGGTGGGGTGAACGAGCTGGATGGGTCCGTTGTCGCTCAAGCGGTTGAGCTGCTGCTCCAGAATCCGGAGCTGATCGCTCAGCGAGCGCGGCAGGTCGCTGCCACTCGGATACTGGTCCTGGAACGCCAATTTCGTACTCCACTAACGGGCGACGGTGAGAGAAGCAAAGCCGCGCCTCGCGCCTTACGAGCGCTATGAGCACAAGATGGCTGACAATAGAGGACCGGGCAGAGCGAATCGAATCGCTCAGCGCGGTGAACATCAGGAAACTGTGGATAAAATCGGCGCGCCACAGGGTGTCGTGTGACTGCCACAATTGGTGGTGGAGTGTGGTGCGGGCAGCCTACTTCTCAGGGATCGAGATCGGCACGCCAGGGTCGTACTTGGCTTGCCGCAGGACCAGGGTCGTCTTCACGCTCGCCACGTTCGGAAGTGCCGTGAGCTTGCCGAGAACGAACTCCTGGAAGGCCGGCAGATCGGGCGCCACGCAGCGCAGCATGTAGTCCATATCGCCGGAGAGCATGTAGGCCTCGCGGACGAGCGGCCACATGAGGATCTGCTTTTCGAACTCCCGAAGATCCGGCTCGCCCTGAGCATGAAGACGTACCGAGGTGAACGCCGTCACCTCGAACCCAGTCAGGGCCGTATCGAGCTCGGCGTGGTAGCCGCGGATAAGGCCCGCTTCCTCGAGCGCGCGCACGCGCCTCAGGCATGGCGGCGGCGAGAGGCCGACGCGGGCGGCCAGCGCCACGTTCGTGATGCGGCCGTCGGTCTGCAACTCCTTGAGGATGCGCCAATCCGTGGCATCGAGTTCGGCGCGCATGCTAAGAGGGCTGCCATCGCTTCCGGGGTTGAGGAATTGTGCGGGAACTCTAGTCTGCACACTCTCCCCGAAGCAAGAATATTGCGCCGTTGATGCCTATTGCGACGCATCATGGCTCGAAACGGAGCAGGCCGACGTTGTCATCCGAGGAAATGCTGCTGACGGCTGTGCGTGGCCGATCGGGCTGGATCATCAGCGATGGCAAGGCCGGTCACGAGGCCCAGTGCCGGGGCGTGTTCGAAGCCTTGGGGCTTTCCTACGAGATCAAGCGGATCAGTCCGGGCCGGCTCCAGCGGGCGCTGGCACCGTATGTGCCCGTGGCGCGGTCCGAGCAGTTCGGCGCGCCGGGATCGACCTTCGCGCCGCCGTGGCCCGATTTCGCGATCGCGGCCGGCCGCCTCACCGCGCCGTACATCCGGGCGCTGAAGCGGCACGCCGGACGCGCGACGTACACGATCATTCTGCAGGATCCCAAGGTGCCGCTCTCGACGGCTGATCTCTTCTGGATGCCGGAGCACGATTTGAGGCGCGGCGCGAATGTCGTCACGACCATCGTGGCGCCGCATCGCTTTTCGCCGGCACGGCTCGCGGATTTGCGCGCTATGGCACCACCCGCTGCCTTCCTTACGGTGCCGCGCCCTTGGGTGGCCGTGCTCCTCGGCGGCGATGGAAGCAGCTACAATTTCACGCCGGACGATCAGGCGCGGCTTGCCGGAGTTCTGCAGTCGATTGCAGCGCAGGGCGCGGGCCTGCTCGTCACGCCCTCGCGGCGCACGGCGCCATCGCTCGTGGCAGCCATCGCCGAAACCACGGCGGACTATCCCCGCTTCCTTTGGGACGGCACGGGCGAGAACCCCTATCCCGCGATGCTCGCGCACGCCGACCGCTTCGTCGTCACGGCGGATAGCGTCAACATGTGTGGCGAGCCTGCTGTCACCGGCCGGCCGATCCATCTCTTCTCACCGTCGGGCGGCAGCGCGAAGTTCCAGCGCTTTCATGGCGCGCTCGCCCGGCATGGCGCGACGCGTGCCCTGCCCGATATGGTCACGACGCTGGACGACTGGAGCTATCCTCCGCTCTATGCGGCGGCGGATATTGCCCGGGCCATTGCCGAGCGCTGGGAGCGCCGTCGTGCCATGCTCTCCGGCAGGGCCGGGACCTGAGCCAAGGGGAGTTCGCTCGTGCGCCTCAAGTCCGAAATCTGGGTGAAGGCCTACATCAGACGCTGCGCGACCGAAGGCGTGCCCGCCGTCGTCGTCAACCGCGGCGATGAGGATGCCGGTGTCATCTTCATCAAGATTGCGCACTTGAACGGCACGGCCGATCTCTACGGGCCGGCGCCGGCGGGCCTCGTCGATCGTCTCGACCGGGAATGGGTTTCCGTCCGCCAGGCCGCGGCCGAGAGCGATGTCGATGCCCTCATTGCCCGCGAGCGCGACATGGACCGCGATATCTGGGTCATCGAGGTCGAGGATCGCGCCGGGCGCCACTTCCTCGATGACTGGCTTTCTGCCGAATAGTCAGGAGAGCGACGCGGACCGTTTGCCTCCGGCGGGCTTGGCGACGATCGCGCGCAACTCCTCGTCGAGCCGTCCGGTGAGCGACGAGAACTCCGGCGGGAGTGCCACGGCCGTCGAGCGCAGGCGCGCAAGACGTGCCTCGATCTTCGGATGAATTTCAGAGAGCTCCTCGGGATGCTCTCTCAGGCGCGCGATCAGCTTGCGGATCTCGGCGAGCACATCTCGTGCGGCCGTGAGGCTGCGGACTTCCTCGATCTGAGTATCCAGCGCAGGCTCTTCGGCCGAGGCCTTGCTGCCCGCTGCTGCTGGGGGCGATGAGGCCTCGGGCTCAGGCCGCGTGAGCACTACGGGCGCAGCCACGCCATCAATGCGCGTTTGCCCGTTCTCGCGGAGCACCTTCATGGGGCGGACGTCGGCAGCCTTGGCGATCTCGCGCGCGAGTGCAGCCGACTGCGTGACGATGCAGATCTGGCCGTCGCCATTGGCCTTGGCGATGAGGCGGGCGAGCGGCGGCAGGAAGCTCTCGTGCAGGCTCGCCTCGGGCTCGTTGATGGCGATGAGCGCCGGCTTGCGATAGGCCATGAGAACCGCGAGCAGGCAGAGGTACTGCAGCGTACCATCGGACATCTCGCGTGCCGTGAGCGGGCGATCCATATCTGCGAGCCGGAGCTGGAAGCTCGCGCGGCCGTCGGCGACGGCGGGCTCGAGCGTCGCGCCGGGAAAGGCGTCGCGCAGAGGGCCGAGCAGCGCATCGGGGCCCCGCCGCATATTCGAGATCGTGGCGATGGCTGCGGCAAGATCGCGTCCATCGGTTGCGAGTGCCGGCGTCATGGCTGCCAGCGCGGGCGCCCGCGAGGGGGCATCGGCGGCCAGATTGAAACGATGGTAGATCCGCCAGCCCTCGAGCAGCTCCCGGACATAGGCGAGCTCGGGATAGCTCGCGCCATCGCGGATGGCATGGAGGGCGGTTTCGGCGGGCGCCAGGTGCTGCTTGAGGTGCTGACGCTCGCCCTTGGCATCGCGCAGGCGCACGCTCGCGCCCTCGCGGTGCATGACGATCCGCTCGCCGGTGCCATCCGGGCCGATGCCCGTATGCGCGAGCACTTCTTCACGCACGATCGGCTCGCCGGCGAGAGCCGCATCACCAGCGTTCGGCGCCCCGATCTCCGTTGAATAGCGCATGTTGGCGAAATGCGCCGTGAACCTGAGGCTCGTCGGCGCGGAGCCGTCGTTCGCCGAGGGGCGTCCCGACCAGAGCACGCGCTCCAGTCCGCCTTCTTCCACCAGCATCCGGCAGATCGTTCCGGTCGCCGCTGCCTGCAGCAGCTCCAGCGCGCGCAACAAGTTGGTCTTGCCGGCGCCGTTCTCCCCGAGGAGGACGCTGACCGGTCCGAGCGGCAGCCTGACGGCACGCAGGGAACGATATCCGGCAATCTCGCAGGCAGTCAGTCGCATTTGTTCCCCTCAGGAGGCAGGTAGCGGAAATAAGGGATGGTGAAAATAATCTTGGGTTGTCATGTTCTTGCGGTGGCTCGGGAACGAATAGCCGAACGGCGCCGCTGCTTGGCTGGCCCGCTGAACCGTAAAGGCGCCCCCAACAATGGCGCAGGTATGACGCGATGCCTACGGATATTACGCTGAAGGCTGATGGTGTGGCGTTTCGGTCCTGGGGTGGCGGTCGCGCGCGGGCAAGATACTGTCTCAAATAATCAAATTGGGAGGTAGCGATATGGAACGTGTCCTGATTACAGGAGCTGCGGGCGACATCGGGTCGCGTCTCAGGGTTCTGCTCAAACCGGTCTATCGCCAGCTCGTCGTCAGCGACCGCGTCCGCCCGGCGGATCTGCGTGCGGACGAGACGTTTATAGCAACGGATCTGACGGACGCCGTGGCGGTCGAAGGGCTGTGTCGCGGCATCGACGGCATTGTGCATCTCGGCGGCAAGTCGATCGAGGGCACGTGGGACGAGATCCTGCAGTCGAACATCATCGGCGCCTACAACTTGTTCGAGGGCGCGCGCAAGGCGGGCGTGAAACGCATCGTCTTTGCCTCGTCCAACCATGCTGTCGGCTTCTATCCGCGCAGCGCGACCATCCCGGCGGACGTCATTCCGCGGCCGGACAGCCGCTACGGTCTCTCGAAGGTTTTCGGCGAAGGGCTCGGCGCGCTCTATGCCATGAAGCATGGCATCGGCGTCACGTCGCTCAGGATCGGCAATGTCGCGGACGCGCCGATCGATGCGCGGCGCCTTGCGATCTGGCTTTCGCCCGAGGATCTGGTCCGTCTCATCCGCATTGGTCTCGAGCGGCCGGGTATCGTGTACGAAGTCATGTACGGCGTCTCGGACAACGCGCGCTCCTGGTACGACAACAGCCACGCTGCGGCGCTCGGCTACGCGCCCCAGAGCCGCGGCGAGGATTATGCCGTGCAGGTGCTCGCGGCCGAACCCAAGGTCGGGAAGGATCCCGTGGCGGAGCACTATCAGGGCGGCACGTTCTGCGCGGCGGAGTACTCCGCGGATTTCGACGTCATCAAGAAAAGCAACTGAGGAGTTCGATCAGAAATGCCCGAGATCAATGGCGAACGCGTGCTCGCCGACCTCCGCGCGCTCAAGGCGCTCGCGCCCTATGAGAGCGGTGTGCATCGTCCGACGCTGTCGCCCGAGCACGTGGCCTCGCTCAAGTGGCTGGAGACCGAGCTGAGGGCCATCGGGCACGAGGCGAAGATCGACGGCATTGCCAACGTGTTCGGCATTTCCAAAGTCACGGGACCGAAACTGCTCGGCGGCTCGCATCTCGAGAGCCAGAACCATGCGGGCTGGCTCGATGGGCCGCTCGGCGTGGTCTATGCGCTCGAAGCGGCACGCGCTGTGAAGGCTGACCCCACCTTCGCGAACTGCGGCGTCGATGTGGTCGCCTGCTGTGACGAGGAAGGGCACTACGGCTTCTTCCTGGGCAGCCGTTCCGCCGTCGGTGAAGTGGATGACGCGCTTATCGATGGGGCAGTCGATCGCACGAGTGGCATTCCCATGCGTGACGCACTCGCCGCGGCCGGTCTCGCCGGTGTGCCGCGCCATGTCATCGACCCCAAGCGCTATGTCGGCTTTCTCGAAGCGCATATCGAGCAGGGCGACTGGCTTGAAGCGCACGATCTCAAGATCGGCGTCGTGACGAGCATCGTGGGCATTCGGCAGTATGTGATCACGACCGAAGGCGTGCAGAACCACGCCGGCACGACGCGCATGGCCATCCGCAAGGACGCCGGCGTTGCCGCGGCGCGCATTGCCGTTGCGATCTCGGACCAGTTTCCGGCGCTCGCGGGTGAGCGTACGGTTTGGACCATGGGCCGCATCACGCTCGAGCCCGGCGCGCCGGCCGTCATTCCCGGTCGCGCCGAGCTCGTGCTCCAGATGCGCGATGCCGATAACGCAGTGCTCGATCGTCTCGAAGGGAAGGTGCGCGAGATCGTCGCCGAGGCGGACAAGAGCGGCCCATGCCGCGCCGGCATCAAGCAGACGCGCCGCACGGAGCCAGCAGCCATGGCACCCCACTTCATGGATGCCGTGCGCGGCGCTGCGGAGGCGGACGTGCCTGGCCGTCACGTCGACATGCCGAGCGGCGCCGGGCACGACGCGATGGTTTTCTCACGCCATATGCCTTCGGGAATGCTGTTCGTGCCCTCGATCGGCGGTATCTCGCACCATTGGACGGAGAACACGTCCGACGCCGATATTGTCATGGGCGCGCGCGTGTACATCGACGCGGTGGCGCGGTTGTTGGGGGCGTGAGAATCCCCTCTCCCCGCAAGAGCGGGGAGAGGGGATTGTGGCGCGCCAGCGGTTCGCTCCAAATCAATAAAAGACGGGGGTTCGGGGGTGTCCCCCGATCGGGGTGTGGGGCCTCAGGCCCCACTTGCACCGAAGGTGCAACTAAGCGCGCAACCGTCTCTGCGCCATGAACGCCGCCGCGAGGCCGAGCGCGCCGAGCACGGCCATGGCGAGATAAGCCTTCGCGCCGAACGGACCATAGAGCTGCCCCGCGAGCAGCGTCGCGCCGCCCATGGCGATGCCGGCGGTGACGCTCGCCTGCAGGGCTTGAGCCGTGCCCGCGCGCTCCGGCGGAATGTTCTGCGCGATGAAGTGAACGGTGCCGATGTGCGTCGCGCCGAAGGTGAGCGCGTGCAGGACCTGCAGCACGACGAGCGCCGCCAATGGCGGATCGAATGCCATGGCGATCCAGCGCACGATGGCAGCGATGGCGCCGAGCGCGATGAGGCTAAGCGGGCTCAGGATTTTCAGCACCGCGCCGGAGCGGGCGAAGAGCGCGATCTCGGCGATGACGGCAATGGCCCAGAGCGCACCGGTCCAGGTGGCGGAAAGGCCGAGGCCGCGCCAGTGCAACACGCCATAGACGTAGAAGACGGCGTGCGCGGCCTGCACGAGGCCGGCTGCCGCGAGGAAGAGCAGGAAGAGCGGCGAGGTGACGAGCTCTGCCACATCGGCGCGTGAGATGCGCGGGCGCGCGCTTCCTGTGGCTGCGCCATCGGGTCTTGGCAGGGCGTGGGCAGCCAGAGCCGTCAGCGCGACGGCACCGATGATGAGCCAGATGACGACGCTGCCGGTCCAACGCTCGATGGCCGCGCCGCCGATGAGCGTTGCAACGATGAAGCTGATCGATCCCCAGAGCCGCATGCGGCCATAGTCGAGACCGTGGGCGCGCACGGCCCGCATGGCGAGCGTCTCGGTGAGCGGCATGATGCTCGATGTCGTGAGCATCATGAGCGTGGAGAGCAGAATGATCGGCCATAGGTGATGGCTCTGCGAAAGCAGGACCGTGCAGGCGAGGCCGCTCCAGGCGAGCGTGATGACCATGCGGCGGTGGTCGCCCGAGCGATCGGCGACATAGGCGACCATCGGCGTCGCGACGATGCGTATGAACAGCGGCAGTGCGCCGGCGATGCTGATCTCGGTGACGCTGAGGCCGCGCGCATCGAGCCAGAGCGGCAGGAAGGGCGTCTGCAGGCCGATGATCAGGAAAATCGCCCAGTAGAAGAGCGAGATCCGGGCGGCGAGCATGGCGCTAGTGTCCCAATTCCGCAGTTCGCCACACATCGCGGCTGGGATGCCGAGCGAACTGCGGAATTAAAAGGGGCACTAGAATCATAGCCTCGCTAAAGCGTCGGACCTTAAATGCGACCCACGCCTGGGCCGATCTCAAAGTCGCATTTAAGGTCCAAAGACGCTTTAGCGCCATAGTCTTCTAAAGCAACTTTGGACTTGAAATTCACTCCCCGCCTAGCCTCGAACTGAGGTGAATTTCAAGTCCGTTGCTTTAGTGTGACTCAGATCGAGAAATTCGCTCTCTACCGTGCTGCGTGATCCGGCGAATTTCTCGATCATCACACTAGGTGATCTCGCTCTCGGCGGGGCTGCCCCGCTGATGGAAGGCGCGGCCCCGATCAGGCCGCGCGCGTGATGATCTTGGCGAACTGGGCCGGATCGGCATTGCCGCCCGAGATGAGCGCGGCGACGGCGCGGCCCTCGACCGGGACCTTGCCCGTGAGGATCGCCGCGAGGCTCGCGGCACCGCCCGGCTCGACGACCAGCTTCAGCTCCTCGAAGGCAAAGCGCATGGCGTCGCGGACCTCGTCGTCCGTCACCGAGACACCGCCCTTCATGAGAGCCGTTCCGATGGCGAACGTGTGCTTGCCGGGTGTCTCCGCCATCAGCGCGTCGCAGATCGAGCCGGAGAGGCGGTCATTGCGCTCGGGCTTGCCGCTCGCGAGCGAGCGGGCGAAGTCGTCGAAGCCGGCGGGCTCTACGGTCCACACGTCTGTCGACGGGCTCGCGTCCTTGACGGCGACGGCGATGCCGCTCGCGAGACCGCCACCCGAGACGTTGATCAGCACGGCGTCGAGCTTCACGCCGCGGCGCGCGACCTCGGCCATCATCTCGAGGCCGGCCGTGCCCTGGCCGGCGATGACATCAGGGTCGTCGAAGGGCGGCACGAAGATGGCCTTGCGCTCCTCGCAGAGCGCACGGGCAATGGCGTCGCGGTCCTCGCGCTCGCGGTCGTAGGGCACGACCTCACCGCCGAAGGCCTTGGTGCGCGCAACCTTGATCGGCGGGGCGTCCTTCGGCATGACGATCGCGGACTTCAGACCGCAGAGCGTGGCGGCGGCGGCGACACCCTGGGCGTGGTTGCCCGAGGAGGAGGCGACGACACCGCCCGGATAGGCCTTCGGGTCGACCTTGGAGATCTTGTTGTAAGCACCGCGGAACTTGAAGGCGCCGACTCGCTGGAGGTTCTCGCACTTCAGGAACACGCGCCCGCCGACCTGCTTGTTGAGGGCGGGGTGCTCGAGAACGGGCGTCGCGACGATGTGAGGCGCGAGCCGCTCGGCGGCAGCACGGATCATCTCGATCGTCACGGGCAGCGTCGGCATGGCGGGATCTCTTGGCTGGTGGCTTTAATGGGCGGAGCGGGCGCCCGCTCAATACACCAGGCGCGCGCATAAGGCCATGCGCGTCGTGCCGCGAGCCCGACTAGGCCAACCGGCGGATCCAAGCCCCCGTGGGCAGCGGGGATAGTGCTGTTTCTTCACAATGTATTTCCGCTTTCGCAGCCGGGATTGAAGTATAGACGTCTTGCGGTGGATAGTTCGCGCTTGCGGCCGGGGCGTGGCGCGACTACCCGTGCGGAATGATCCCGACGCTCCGCGCCCGTGGCGCTGCGTCCGGCTAGGAGGGATGTGAGATGGCGCGCCAGTATTTTGGCACGGACGGCATCCGGGGGCTTGCCAATACGCCGCCGATGACTGCCGAAGTCGCGCTCAAGGTCGGCATGGCGGCGGGCAAGGTGCTCGCGCAGGCGGGCGGCCACCGGCAGAGGGCGGTGATCGGCAAGGACACCCGGCTCTCGGGCTACATGATCGAGAATGCGCTGATGTCGGGCTTCACCGCCGTCGGCGTCGACGTGTTCCAGCTCGGCCCCATGCCCACGCCCGCGGTCGCCATGCTCACGCGGTCTCTGCGTGCCGATATCGGCGTCATGATCTCGGCTTCGCACAATCAGTTCGCCGACAATGGCATCAAGCTTTTCGATGCCAACGGCTTCAAGCTGTCCGACGAAGCCGAGCTCGAGATCGAGTCGCTGATCGATACGCCCGCCGCCGAGCTATTGGTGCCCTCCGACAAGATCGGCCGCGCGACGCGCATCGAGAGCGCCCAGGAGCGCTATATCGAATATGCCAAGCGTACGCTGCCGAAGAACCTGCGCCTCGACGGGCTCAGGATCGTCATCGATTGCGCGCACGGTGCCGGCTACAAGGTGGCGCCGCAGGCGCTGTGGGAGCTCGGTGCCGAGGTGATCCGCATCGGCGTCGAGCCGAATGGTTTCAACATCAACGAGAAGTGCGGCTCGACGGCGCCGGAGTCCCTTCAGGCCAAGGTGCGTGAGCTCAGGGCCGACATCGGCATCGCGCTCGACGGTGATGCCGACCGCGTCGTGATCATCGACGAGAAGGGTGCGATCGTCGACGGCGATCAGCTCCTGGCCGTGATTGCGGAGAGCTGGCGCCGCCGTGGCCGCCTGCTCGGCGGCGGCGTCGTGGCAACGGTCATGTCGAACCTCGGGCTCGAGCGTTATCTCGGTACGCTCGGCCTCACCATGATCCGCACGCCGGTCGGGGACCGCCATGTGGTCGAGCACATGCGCCGGCACAACTACAATGTGGGTGGCGAGCAGTCGGGGCACATCGTTCTTTCCGACTTCGGCACGACGGGCGACGGGCTCGTCGCAGCGCTGCAGATTCTGGCAACGGTGGTGACGACGGATCGGCCGGTCAGCGAGGTCTGCAATCGCTTCGAGAGGATCCCGCAGCTTTTGCGCAATGTGCGCTATGCCAATGGCTCGCCGCTTGAGGATGGCCGCGTTCTCGCCGCGATCGACGCCGCGAAAGCCAAGCTCGGCGACAAGGGACGCCTACTGATCCGCCCGTCGGGCACGGAGCCCGTCATTCGCGTCATGGCCGAAGGCGAGGACGAGCGGCTCGTCAATGCGATCGTCGGCGATATCGTCGCGGCCGTTCAGAACGTCGCGCACGTCGGCTGACCAACAACGAAGTTCAAGCCTGGGAGTACGCCCAGTGTGATGATCGAGAAATTCGCCATATGTCGCAGCACGGTACCAAGCGAATTTCTCGATCTGAATCACACTGGCAAGATTGTGATTCTAGTGTCCCTTTTGATTCCGAAGTTCGCTCGGGACGCTAGCATTGAGGATAGGCGAACTTCGGAATCGGGACACTAATGTCTGACCACATTCTGAAGCATCTCGATGGCGGCGTGCTCACGGTGACGCTCAACCGGCCGGAGAAGTACAACGCGCTGACATTCGAGATGTACGACGGGATCGCCGACATCTGCTCGAATGTGCCGGCGGACGGCTCGGTGAAGGCGATCGTCTTTCGCGGGGCGGGCGGCAAGGCGTTCGCGGCAGGCACCGACATCTCGCTCTTTCGCAGCTTCGAGACGCCCGAGCAGGGCATTGCCTACGAGAAGAACGGCGACAAGGTCTTCACCGCGCTCGAGCGCTGTCCCGTGCCGACGATTGCCGCGATCACGGGCGCCTGCACCGGCGGCGGCGCCGGCATCGCGGCGTGCTGCGACATGCGCATTGCCACGCGCTCGCTGAAGTACGGCTTTCCGATCGCGCGCACGCTCGGCAATTGCCTGTCGGCGGCAACGCTCGCGCGGCTCGTCGGGCTCTTGGGCGAGGCAACCGTCATCGACATGCTCTACACCTCGCGGCTGATCGAGGCGGATGAGGCGCTCAGGATCGGCCTCGTCAACGAGGTCGTCGAGGATCATGATGCGCTCGTGGCGCGCTCCGACGCGCTCGCACGCCAAATTGCCGGCCATGCACCACTGACGCTGCGCGTGACCAAAGAACTATTGCGCCGGCTGCGCCACCGCCTCCCGGTCGTCGATGACGACGATTTGATCGGCATGGTCTACACGAGTGCCGACTTCAAGGAAGGCATGGCGGCCTTCCTCGAAAAACGGAAGCCCAACTGGCAAGGGCGCTGAACGCCACTTTCTAGATTGCTGCGCCGCAAAGACGCCGCAGTCCTCACGGGCGGCGGCGCCGTCTTTGCGCCTTCATGCAACCGCTTGCTGAAATATCAGCGTGCGCGTAGGCTACGCGTGCTCAATACAAAAAACCATAACAGCGCCATCAACAAACAAGGTGCTCATTAGGGAGGTTTCTAGAATGACGGGCGTATCACGTCGAAAATTCCTCAAGACGACGAGTGCCGGTGCACTCGCCGCAGGTTCGGGTGGCCTTGCCGGCATTCTGGCGACCGGCCGTGCACCGGCATACGCGCAGCAGACCACCGTTCACTGGCTGAGATGGAATGACTTCGTTCCGGCTTGCGATCAGCTTCTCCGCCAGAAGCTCCTCCCCGAAGCCGAGAAGGCGCTCGGGATCAAGGTTCGCTACGAGACGGTGAACGGCAACGATCTCCAGCCGCGCATCACATCGGGCATTCAGTCGGGCGCCGGCCCCGACCTGATCATGCTCTTCAACAACCACCCGCATCTCTACAAGGCGAGCCTCGCCGATGTCAGCGACGTGGCTGACGAAATCGGCAAGGCGCAGGGCGGCTGGTACAAGCTCTGCACGGCGAACAGCTCTTCGGGCGGCAAGTACTTCTCGATGCCGATGGCGATCATCGGCGCCATGAATGCCTACCGCAAATCGTGGTTCGCCGAGGTCGGCTACAACGAGTTCCCGAAGACGTGGGATCAGTATCGGGATGTCGGCAAGAAGTTGAAGGCCAAGGGCTATCCCATCGGTCAGTCGTTCGGCCAGTCGTTCGGCGATCCGCCGACGTTCGCCTACCCGCTGCTGTGGTCGTTCGGCGGCGCCGAGATCGACGACAAGGGCAAGGTCGTCATCAACTCCAAGGCGACCGTTGATGCCGTGAAATGGATGGCAGCGGCCTGGACGGATGCCTTCGACGAAGGCGGCCTCGCCTGGGACGACGCCTCGAACAACCGCGCCTTCCTCGCCGGTACGATCTGCTCGACGCTGAACGGCGCCTCGATCTACATCGAGTCCATGCGCAAGCCTGAGCAGTACAAGCAGGCGAACGGCAAACCGCTCAAGGAAGACATCCTCCACGCACCGCTGCCGGCCGGCCCTGCCGGGCAGTTCGGCTTCCACACGTACACCTCGCACGTGATGCCGAACTACTCGAAGAACCAGCAGGCGACGAAGGATCTCCTTCGCTTCATTCATAAGAAAGAGAACTACGACCAGTGGTTCACGACCGGGCTCGGCTTCTACACGCCCGGCACCATGTCCTGGGAAAACCATGACCTGTGGAAGAAGGATCCGGTGATGGCGCCGTTCGCGGTCGCCGGCAAGCTCGGCCTGACGCCCGGCTATCCAGGCGAGCCGAATGCCAAGGCCGCCGAGGTGCTCACGAAGTACCTCATCGGCAACATGTTCGCCGGCGCGATCCGCGGCCAGAAAGCCGAGGATGCGGTCGCGGCCTGCGAGGCCCAGCTCAAGAAGATCTACGAGGGCTGAGGCACTCTGATCGGAATGACATGACCGGAGCGGGCGCCGCTCCGGTCACCAGTGGCTAAAGCAACGGACTTGAAATTCGCCTCACCTCGAGGCCGGCAGGGAGCGAATTTCAAGTCCAAAGTTGCTTTGGAACCCAAAGGTCTAAAGCGTCTTTGGACCTCAAATGCGACTTCGAGCCCGATCCGAACCGTGGGTCGCATTTGAGGTCCGACGCTTTAGGGCGGTCGGCAGGCGCGGCCTGCCGCCGACGTCCATCACATCTTCCGAAAGGACAAAACGCCGATGGCTGTTGCGGCGTCCACTTCCACACCTCAACGTGTGATCGTACCGAAGGCCAAATGGCGGCCGCTCGAGAACGAGCGCAACCTCGCATGGCTTCTCCTGTTGCCGACGATGGTGCTGCTTGGCCTTTTCATCGCCTATCCGTTCATGCGCGGCCTGCTGCTGTCCGTCACGGATACGCGCGTCGGTGTGCCGGGAGAGTTCGTCGGTCTCGACAATTTCCGCCGCCTTGCGTCGGACCCGATCTTCCACGCGGTCGTGTGGAACACCTGCTGGTACACGTTCGTCACGACGATCTTCAAGCTGGGCCTCGGGCTCTGGCTGGCGCTGTTGCTGAACCGCTCCTTCAGGTTCAAGGCCTTCACGCGCGCCTTCATCCTGCTGCCGTTCATCATCCCGACGGTGCTCTCCACGTTCGCGTGGAAGTGGATGTTCGACCCGACCTTCAGCGTCCTCAACTGGATGCTCTACCAGACGGGCCTCATCCGCGGCGCCATCAACTGGCTCGGCGATGGCGATCTCGCCATGCTCTCGATCATCATCGTCAATATCTGGCGCGGCGTGCCGTTCTTCGCGATCTCACTGCTCGCCGGCCTGCAGACGATCAGCCCTGATCTGAACGAGGCGGCGGCGATCGATGGCGCGCGGCCCTGGCAGCGCTTCTGGTACATCACCTGGCCGTTGCTTCTACCGGTGACCATGGTCGTGATGCTCTTCTCGGTCATCCAGACGTTCGCCGACTTCCAGATCGTCTACGTGATGACGGGCGGCGGGCCAGCCAACGCGACGCATCTCTTCGCGACCTACGCCTATCAGCTCGGCGTCGGCACCGGCCTTCTGAGCCAGGGTGCGGCCGTCTCGCTTGCGATGTTCCCGATCCTGCTGCTGATCGTGATCATCCAGCTCCTCTATATCCGCCGCGTGGAGGTCCGCTGATGATCGAAGGTGCGATCTGGCGCCGCTGGGTGTTCTTCTACATTCCCCTCGCGCTCTTCCTGATCTTCCTGCTCTTCCCGTTCTACTGGATGCTGATCACGACATTCCGGCCGGACGGCGAGCTCTACCGGCCGTGGCGTGCGGCCAACTACACGCCCTTCTGGACGTGGAACCCCACGCTCGACCACATCAAGTATCTTTTCCGGGAGACGATGTTCGCGACGTGGCTCTGGAACACCATGTTCATCGCGACCGCCTCGACCATCATCTCGCTCATCTGCGGCGTGCTCGCGGGCTACGCGCTCGCGCGGTTGAACTTCCCCTTTGCCGGCAGTCTCGGCACGGGGATCTTCATTACCTATCTCGTGCCGCAGACATTGCTCTTCATTCCCCTCTCGGAGATCATCCGGAACTACAAGCTCGGCGACACACCATGGTCGCTGATCCTGACCTACCCGACATTCCTCATACCCTTCTGTACGTGGCTCATGATGGGCTACTTCAAGGCCGTGCCGAAGGAGCTCGAGGAATGCGCCCGAATAGACGGCGCCTCGCGATGGCAGGCAATGCTCTACATCATCATTCCCGTCGCCATTCCGGGCATTCTCTCAGCCGGCATCTTCGCCTTCACCCTCTCGTGGAACGAGTTCATCTACGCGCTCGTGTTCCTCTCGAGCCCCGAGCAGAAGACCGTGCCGGTCGGCGTCGTCTCGGAGCTCATACGCGGCGATGTCTTCTTCTGGGGCCCGCTGATGGCGGGCGCGCTGCTCGGGTCGATCCCGGTGGCGATCGCCTACTCCTTCTTCGTCGAACATTACGTTTCGGGCCTCACGGGGTCGGTCAAGGGATAGAAGCATGGCAACAGTCAGCATCCGTGGGGTTCACAAGCGCTACGACGACTTCCACGCTGTCAAGGGCGTGAGCCTCGAGATCAAGGACAAGGAGTTCGTCGTCCTCGTCGGGCCTTCGGGTTGCGGCAAGACGACGACGCTCAGAATGGTCGCGGGCCTCGAGACGATCACCGAGGGCACGATCCTCATCGGCGATACGGTGGTCAACGAGCTGCCGCCGATGGATCGCGACATCGCGATGGTCTTCCAGAACTACGCGCTCTATCCGCACATGAGCGTCTACGACAACATGGCCTTCGGCCTGAAAATGCGGAAGTTCGACAAGGCCGAGATCAAGCGGCGGGTCAGTGAGGCAGCCGACATCCTCGGCATCAAGGATCACCTGCACAGGAAGCCGCGGCAGCTCTCGGGCGGCCAGCGCCAGCGTGTCGCGCTCGGCCGCGCCATCGTGCGCAATCCGCAGGTCTTCCTGTTCGACGAGCCGCTGTCGAACCTCGATGCCAAGCTGCGCGTGCAGATGCGCGTGGAGCTGAAGAAGCTCCATCAGCGTCTCGGCACGACGGCGGTCTACGTCACGCACGATCAGGTCGAGGCCATGACGCTCGGCGACCGTGTCGTCGTGATGAAGGACGGGCTCATTCAGCAGGTGGGCGAGCCGCTCGAGCTCTACAATCATCCGGCCAACAAATATGTCGGCGGCTTCATCGGCTCGCCGGCCATGAACTTCGCCGACGTGACGATCGCGCAGAACGGCAGCGGGCTCGTCGCGTCCAACAGCGCCATGAACATCGGCGTGCCCGAGCATCTCGCCGCTCCGCTCGGGCCCCATGTCGGGCGGCCGGCCACATTTGGCATCCGCCCCGAGGATCTGCGGCTCGCGGACGGCTCCGAGCCCGCGCACCACACCTTCGAGGCCGTGGTCGAGGTCGCCGAGCAGCTCGGCTCTGAGATCCTGCTCGATGTTTCATGCGGACCAAGCAGCATGGTCGCGAGCGTCGATCCGACCGTGCGCGTCAAGCCCGGCGAGAAGATCCGCCTTGCCTTCAACCCGCATCGGGCGCATTTCTTCGACGGAAAGACCGAGATGGCCGTAAGGGGTTGAGTGACGGGCCGAGGCCAGAGCTGCAGCTCATCCCCTCTCCCCGTGCTTACGGGGAGAGGGTTAGGGTGAGGGGCAGCGGCATACGCTGACGTCTCATTTGTAGCCGCCCCTCATCCCGACCTTCTCGTCGCGCCAGAGGCGCGCTTCCAGCGCGACAAGGACGGGGAGAAGGGGAAGGCGAGGCGCCAAGTGGGAGCTTCCTGATGGATGATCGGTTGAAGTCGCTCGTGCTCGACATGCTGGAGTGGATGGGCCCCGAGCCGCGGCCCTACACCGAGGTTATCGAGGCATGGCGCACATCATGTCCGCGCCTCACGGTGTGGGAGGATGCCGTCGAAGAGGGCTTGGTCTCGTCGGCCGTGGTCGACGGACGCGGCGTGCTCGTCAGCATCACGCCGCACGGTCGCGCTTTGCTCGCGGAGAGCGGTCGCGTTAAGGGGCACGGGCGTGCGGCCAGTGCGCGTCATCCCCTCTCCCCGCTTGCGGGGAGAGGGCTAGGGTGAGGGGCGGCGGCATACGCTAACGTCGCGCAAGTTCCCGCCCCTCATCCCGGCCTTCTCCCCGTGAAGGACGGGGAGAAGGGGAAGAAAGGGCGGCCTGAGTCTCACCGATACTTCCCGTCCCAACCCTCGGGAACGCCGACGACCTTGCCGTCCTTGTCGACTTCGGGGCGGTTCATGGAAAAGGTCGTCTCGGGCGTGACGACGGCATATTCCATGTAGCCCATGCGGCCGAGCGGGCGCATTTCCGAGGTGTTGACGATCCCGTCCTTGATGTAGCGGTCGTCGATGTGAATACCGACGACGTAACCGATCACCATATTGAAGCCGCCCTTCTGCGGGGCGATCGCCGGCAGCTCGATGGTCTTCCAGTGCTTGCACTCGAAGACGGCGGCAGCTTCCTTGACGTACGGCGCTTTGACGAGCTTGCCGCGCACACCCGTGAGGCCCGAGAGCGGGAATTCATCGACATTGGCCGGTACAGCCGCGGAGGACATGTTCATGTGCTCGCGCAGGTTCCAGGTGGACATCGAGCAGGTGAACTCGCCGTTCTCCTGGATGTTGCGGAGCGAGTCCTTGATGCCGCCCGAGCCGAACACGACGTAGTGCGGCCGGTCGCCGACCGCGTTGAAGAAGCTGTACGGCGCGAGGTTCGCGATGCCGTCGTTGCTGATCGTGCCGATCCATCCGATCGGGCGTGGTGCCATGAGCGCCTTGAAGGGATCGTGCTTCAGGCCGTGCTTGTTCTCGATGGCGTCATAGAACATGAAGGAGCTCCGGGTTCGGGGCAGATCAGGCCTGCCAGCGTGTGACGATATCGGCGAGGGCAGGGCGCTCGCGATCTTCTTGCGGGGCACTGTCCGTGCCGATGTAGACGAAGCCCGCGATACGCTCGTTGGCGGCAAGGCCGAGGGCTTTGCCGATCGTATCGCTGAAGCTGTACCACTCGGTGATCCAGCAGGTGCCATAGCCGAGGGCGTTCGCGGCGAGGCAAAGATTGAAGGCCGCAGCACCGCACGAGAGAAGCTGCTCGATTTCCGGCGCGCCCGGGTTCGGCACGACACGCGAAATGACGGCGACGACGGTCGGAGCGCGCATCAGTCGGCCGCGCTCGGCTTCGAGGCGTACGGCAGACGGCGCCTCCTTGTCCTCGGCCGCGACCGTACGCGCCAGGATCTCGCCGAATTTCGCCCGCGCCTCGCCCTCGAAGACGATGAAGCGCCAGGGCACGAGCTTCTTGTGGTCGGGCACGCGGGCGGCGCACGTGAGGATCGTCGCAAGCTCGTCCGGCGTCGGACCAGGGGTGGTCAGCAACGCCGCCTTGGCCGATCGGCGCTTCAGCAGGAATTCGATCGTGGCGTTGGTCATAGTGTTTCCAAGGTGGCCATCAGGATCAGGGGGCGCTCGGGTGGTGTCTCAGGCAGGATTTCCTACGAGGTCCTGCCGCGCTGCCCGAGCTTGTGACCGAGCACAGCGAGCCCTCCGATACCAACGAACGCTAATACGAGAACATGTAGAAGCTCCCCGACGCCGTTTGCGAGCAGTGCAATTTCGCGTTCATTCCACCAATCCCTGAATGCTTCGAAGGCCATTCCGCCAACCAGCACCAGATAAACCCAGAGAGCTGCTCGTTGTGGCGATGACGAGAGCGCTCCGATTACGATTGGTACGATGAGCACCGCAAGCAAGAATGCGATGAAGTCCAGGTTCTCGGATAACACGGCAACTCCGATCTGCTGAGCCACAGGGGACCGAAGGTTAGGACGCGGCAAACCCAGGGTTCGAACCGAGACGCACCCGCGCTCGTGCCTTCTCGCTAACGTATATCCTAATACGGTACAATGGTTGGAACACTACTCGCGGAGGGGGTTTGGAATGGGTCAAGAGTGGTTGCGGTGGCTGTCTGTAGCCGTCGTCCTGCTTCTCGCAGGGACGATGTGGCTTGCGGCCGCACTCCCGGCTAAGGCGGCCGAAGGGCCGGCGCTGACAGTCGTCATGGACGGCTCGGGCTCCATGTGGGGCAAGCTCGGTACCGAGCGCCTCGCGAAGTTCCAGGTCGTGCGCCAGGGGCTTGCCGAGGCCCTGCCGAAGCTGCCGGCCATGACGCGTGTCGGGCTTGTCGCCTTTGGCCATCGCCGCACGGGCTGCCAGGATGTCGAGGTGATGCGTGCGCCGGAGGCCGGTGAGCCGGGCCGCATTGCCGACATGCTGAACGACTTCAATCCCAAGGGTCGTGGACCGGTGGCGGCGGGCCTGCAGACCGCGCTCGAGACCCTGCCGAAGGACGATCCCGGCACCATCCTTCTCGTTCATGATGATCTCGACAACTGCCAGCAGAACCCCTGCGCGCTGATGGAGAGCGTGCGCGCGCAGCATCCGCGCGTGACCATCCACGTGCTGTCGATCGGTCTCAATCCGGCAGATGCGCGGCAGATGCAATGTCTGACGGTGCCGACCAACGGCCAGCACTATGTCGCCACTTCGGGCGCGCAGATCCTCAATGCCATTGCCGAGGTCGTCGAGATCGCGGCGCGGACACAGCCGCGGGCTCCTTCGCCGACGGCGGGCGGTCCTGCCGCTTCCGCAGTATTGCCGGAGCCAAGTGGTCCGGGCGTGCAATTGGTCGCCATGCTCGGTCAATCGACATCAGGGACGCCGGTGCCTGATCTTCCCGTACGCTGGCGTATCGAGCGACTTGGCGGCGGAGAGGCGCCGGCCGCCTCGCGCGCGGAAGGCGGGGCCGTGACGCTGCCGCTCGGTCCTGGCCGCTATGCCCTCACTGCCGAGCTGGATGCGCTCTCGGCGCGCCAGGAGATCGACGTGTCGGACGCGCCGTCCGCGCGCGTGCAGCTCTCGCTCTCGGGCGGCACGCTGCAGATGGCGGCGCTCGCCGGCCGCATGAACAAGCCGCTCGACGGCACCCGCTTCATCATCCGGCCGCTCGAAGCACCGGCGAACGCCGCCTCATCGAGCTGGCTCGCGCGCGGGCCGCGCGCCGAGATCGCGCTGCCGCCCGGCCGCTACGAGGTCGTGGCCATGCTGGGCAGCATCCGCGTCGTCCAGGAGGCGCAGGTGATTGCGGGCGAGCGCCGCGCCGCGGAGCTGCGCCTGCCGGTCGGCGAGCTCGAGCTTTTGACCTTCCCGAACGAGGGCAGCGGCCGGCTCGAGCAGGTCACGTACGTGATCCAGGAGGATGATCCCGACGCACCACAGGGGCGCCGCGAGGTTGCGCGCTCGGCCGCGGCGCGGCCCGTGTTCGCGCTGCCCGCTGGGACTTATCACGTGATTGCCAGCCATGGTGCGGTGGAGCTGCGCGACCGGGTCGCGATCGGTGCCGGCGAGGTCGTGCGCCGGGATCTGGTCCTGAACTCTGCCGAGATCAATCTTGCCTCGGGGATCGTACCGCGCCTCGCGAGCGCACCTGACGACGTGCAATGGCGGATCGTGCCGCTCGACAAGCGCGATGGGAAAGCCATCCGCGCCTATGGCGAGAACGCGCGCGTCGTGCTCGCCGCCGGGAAGTACCGGATCGAGGGGCGCTTCGGTACGCTGAATGCTGAGGCGAGCCGCGACATTGCCGTTGCAGCGGGCGCGCGCGAGACCGTGTCGCTGACGCCGCCGGCTGCGCGCGTGCGGCTGCGCCTCGTATCGGAGCCCGGCGAGGCGGTCAGCGACATCTTCTGGAAGGTCCGGCTGGCCAACGGCCCGATCGTGTGGAGCTCGACGGAGAGCGAGCCCGTCGGACTCCTGCAGCAGGGCAACTATGTGATCGAGGTGCAGACGCGCCAAGCGCGCCATGAGCGCTCGGCGGACATTCGCGCGGGGGCTGACCGTGTGCTGATCGTGGGGGAGAATTGAGCCCGGCCGGGTCGGCGGGGGTGGTCATTCTCGCGCCAAAGTCATAGGGCTAAAGCGTCGGGCCTCGAATGCGGCCCACGATTCGGATCGGGCTCAGAGTCGCATTCTGATGTCCAAAGACGCTTTAGACTCAACAATTCTAAAGCAACTTTGGACTTGAAATTCGCTCCCTGCCTGGCATCGAGGTGAGGCGCATTTCAAGTCCGTTGCTTTAGGCAACCATCCGCGCGGCGGTCCGCGATTTGCAGGGACCGACGGGCGCGCACCGACTGAGGAGCGAGTGTCGTGGGGGACGTGGGCCAGACCCGCCGTGCCGGGACCATTCGGGCGTCTGCGCGCCCCGCCCGCCTCCGCTTCTGCCTGGCGATGCTTTGCGCGATCCTCGGCTTGCTCGTGCCGGGCACGGGACATGCCCAGCAGGGGACCGAGGCCTGGCGACCGGATACCCGGGTGGCGCCCGGTGGCCCTCCGGCGGGCAACAGCGTCTTTTCCCTGCCGCCGAACGTGACCGTGGTCCCGCGTTCCGCACCGACGGGCGGCGCGCAGGAAGTGCAGCTCACGGCGTTTCTTACGGACGATGCGCCACCCATCGATCAGGGCCTCGTCTGGCACATCTTCCAGGACAGCGAGAAGGACGGGGCGCCCGTCCGCCATCACCGTACGGTCCGCGATGCGAACCCCGTGATCCGGTTGGCGCCGGGGCGCTATCTCGTCAATGTCTCCTTCGGGCGCGCGAACCTGACGCGTACGCTCGTCGTCGAGCAGGGCGCGACGCTGAACGAGCGCTTCGTCCTCAATGCGGGCGGGCTTCGCGTGAGCGCACACCTCGGCAATGGCACGCCGGCGCCCGAGGCCGCGGTCAGCTATGACATCTTCTCCGGCGAGACCGATCAGCTCGGCAATCGTCAGCGCATCATGAGCGGTGCGCGGCCCGGTCTCATCATTCGCCTCAATGCCGGCATCTTCCACATCGTCAGCCGCTACGGCGACGCCAATGCGGTCGTCAATGCCGACGTGACCGTCGAAGCGGGCAAGCTCACCGAGGTCGCGATCACGCATCCGGGCGCGACCGTGACCTTCAAGCTCGTCACGCGTCCAGGCGGCGAGGCCCAGAGCGGTGCGCAGTGGTCGATCCTCGATCCCGACGGCGAAGTCATCAAGGAGAGTGCCGGCGCCTTGCCGACCCACGTCCTGGCGGCGGGCAGCTACGTCGTGACGGCGAGCCATTCAGGCCGCGTGTTCCGGCACGGCTTTACTGTCCAGCCCGGCGAGACGACGCAGATCGAAGTGGTGATGAAGTAGCAGACGGCGGCCTTCGAAAAGAAAACGGCGCGGCTCACTCTTGGAGTGTACTGCGCCGTCTTGCTTCTGAGGCGTCTGCTTACTTCTTGGCCGGAGCGCCGTAGTCGTCGTCCTCGAGCGACTGCTGCTTTTTCTGCTGCTCGATGATTTTCATGTGCTGCTCGGACATCGGCTTTGTGCGTGCCGCCTCATTGAGCGTGTGCGGCAGCCAGGTGGCGATCGGCGGGAACGCAACAAGGAGCGCAATCGCAATGATCTGGAGCATCATGAACTGGAACATGCCCTTGTAGATCGTGAGCAGGCTCCAACTGTCCGCGACCTGTTTCAGGTAGTACGCCGACATCGCCACTGGCGGCGAGAGGAACGCGGTCTGCAGCACGACGGCGACCAGGGCGCCGAACCAGATGAGGTCGATGCCCATGGCCTTCACCACCGGATAGAAGATCGGCAGGAAGACGAGCACGATCGCCGGCCATTCGAACGGCCAGCCGAGAACAAAGATCAGGAAGAGGATCAGCACGAGCATCATCGTCGGTGGCAGCTGGAGGCCGAGAAGGCTCTCGGTGATCCAGTTGGCCGTGCCGAGGCGTGCGAACACGGCGCCGAAGACGTTGGACGTCACGGCCAGCAGCAGCACCATGCTCGACGTCGCCATGGTGCTGAGCAGCGCCCGCTTCAGGCCCGCAAATGTGAACTTGCCATAGGCCACCGACAAAAACAGTGCGCCGACGGCGCCGACAGCGGATGCTTCAGTCGGTGTCGCGAGGCCCGCGAGGATCGACCCGAGCGTCGCCGTGATCAGGCCGGCGAGCGGCACTACGCCGAGGAACACCTCCTTCAGAATGACGCCTGCGGAATGGATGCGCTCCTCTGGCGGTACGGGCGGCCCGAGCTTGGGATTGAGGATCGATCGCCCCATCAGGTATATGAGATAGATGCCGGCGAGCATGAAGCCCGGGCCGAAGGCGGCGGCATAAAGATCCGCGACCGACACGCCGAGCACAGGCCCCATCACGATCAGCATGACCGATGGCGGGATGAGAATGCCGAGCGTGCCGCCGGCCGTGATGGCGCCGGCCGAGAGCTCGGCGTCGTAGCCCGACTTGTTCATGATCGGCGAGGCCATGATGCCGAGCACGGTCACGGCGGCGCCGACGATGCCGGTCGCCATCGCAAATACCGTCGACGTCAGGATCACGACGAGGAACAGGGCGCCACGCAAACGCGACAGCAGGAGCCGGAACGCGGTGAAGAGCCGCTCCATCAGTCCGGCCTGCTCGGTGATGAAGCCCATGAGCACGAAGAGCGGCACCGCGGCGAGCAGCTCCTCCTTCATCATGCCGATGGTCTGGAAGTATGCGAGGTCATAGACCGTCGCGCCGATGCCGATGTAGCCGAACGTGAGCGCGAGGAACAGCAGCGTGAATGAGATCGGCACGCCGATGAAGATTGCGCCGATCAGCACGCACAGCATGATCAGGCCGATAAGGGCTTCGCCGCTCATACTTCGACCTTCTCTTTTTGCTCGAGTTCGATGCCCGTGCGGGCGGCATAGATGCTCTTGATGAGCTCAGAGACCCCTTGGATCAGCAGCAGGAGGCAGGCGAGCGGCACAACGGCCTTGAATGGCCACAGAAGGGGCCGCCACGGCGATTGATCGGACTGTTCGCCGATGTTGAAAGAGTAGAGAGCCTCGCCGAAGCCGATGTATCCGAGGATCGCCAGCGCCGGGAAGAAGAAGAGGACGTAGGAGATCGAGTCGATGATGCCCTTCGTGCGCGTCGAGAACTTGTCCCAGAAGAAGTCCGTCCTCACATGCGCGCCCTTGTGCAGCGCATAGGCGGCACCGAGCATGAAGAGGGTGCCGTAGAGCATGTAGGTGAGATCGTATGCCCAGGTCGTCGGTGCGTGAAACACGTAGCGGGAAATGACCTCGTAAGCGACGGCCCCCACGAGCGGCAGGGCGAGCAGCGCAATGAGGAGGCCGGTGGCATCGGTAAATCGATCGATGACACGAATGAGCGTCAGCAACGACCGCGGTGGTTCAGACATTTTAGGAATCCTTGGCGACAATTGCCGCAACAGGGCGCACGCGTGACCGCCGTCGACACGATGCGCGGGCGCTACCGTTCACGGAAACGGGGCGAGTCGTCCGGACCCGCCCCGCACTTCCTTGTCCTTTGCCGAGCTAGTTAGCCTTCGGCGGGAAGTAGTAGTTCGCCATGAAGGAGTAGGGCGGGAAGTAGAACCGCTTGTACGGCACGACGATCGAGGCGTAGGCCTTCTGGCTCTCGAGCACCTTCTTGAAGAAGGGGTTCTTCGCCGATTCCTCTTCCGCGATCTTGTCCCAGCCCTTGATGAACTCGAGGAGGATGTCACGCGGCGTCTGGAGGATCTGCACGCCGTGCTTCTCCTGCAGCTCCTTGAGCGCGTCGGCGTTCTGGCGCTGCCACTTCGCGTGCCAGATCACGTAAGCCTCATTGGCCGCCGACTTGATCCACTCGTGCTCTTGGGGCTTGAGGGTTTCCCAGACGTCCTTGTTGAAGAGGAGCTCGCCAACGGTCGTGTTCTCGTGCACGCCCGGCGAGTAGTGGAACTTCCAGACATTGTGGAAGCCGAGACGGAGATCCTCGACGCCGCCGACCCACTCGGCGCAGTCGATCACGCCGCGCTGGGCCGACGGAATGATTTCGCCGCCCGGCATGTTCACGACGGTGAAGCCGAGCGCCTTCCAGACCTCACCCGCGATGCCCGTCTGGCGGCACTTCATGCCCTTCATGTCGGCGACCGACGTGATGGGCTTGTTGAACCAGCCGAAGGCCTGCGGGCCCGAGGGCAGCACGGAGTACGCGACGACGTTGAGCTTCAGGTGCTTCTGGAAGAATTCCTGATAGAGCTCCCAGCCGCCGCCGAAATACATCCAGCCCATGAAGTCGGTGAAGTCCATGCCGAACGTACCGCCCGGACCGCCGGTGAAGAGCACCGCCGTCTTGTCCTTGCCGGTCCAGTAGCCGCCCCAGGCGTGAGCGCCGTCGAGCACCTTCTTGTGCGTTGCGTCGAGCACCTCGAAGGCGGGGACGACCTGTCCCGCTGGCATGGCATTGATCTTGAGCGTGCCGGCGGACAGCTTGTCGACGCGCTCGGCCCAGTATGTGAAGTTCTCGTAGAGGGTGAGAGATGCGGGCCACGTGGC
Organism: Hyphomicrobium sp. CS1BSMeth3; assembly: GCF_900117415.1. Taxonomy (GTDB): domain Bacteria; phylum Pseudomonadota; class Alphaproteobacteria; order Rhizobiales; family Hyphomicrobiaceae. Next base: position 2,421,797 of record NZ_FPEI01000006.1, on the reverse strand, counting down.
CTGCATGTTGAGGGTTCTGGTCTGAGCAGTAGCAGGCCCGCTGAGGGCAACGGCCGCGCCAAGCGCCAGCCCACTCAAGACGCACTTCGCCTTCAATGGTAACATCAATATTCCTCCCTTTGGTCTTAGAACCTTTTTGTTGCGTCATAGAGAGCACGGCGCGGTGCGGTGCGTCAATCGTGTAAATTTCATGCAGGTCAAGAGGTATGGTGCCGCGGGCTTCCTGCCCGTTTTGGCAGCATGTCAGTCACGTTGCGCGCCCCGCGCGCATATGCTCTATCTCGCGAGCAGGAGGGGTTTACCATGCCGACGCCGACGCTCGGGACAACGCAACTTCTGGACCGCGCGAGCGCCCGGCGGCCCGATGCGGAATGGATGCGCGCACGCCGCGTCAGCGACGCCTCGCGCTTCATGATCCTCGTCGATCTGAAGCTTGTGATCGCGCCTGGCGCCGATCGCACGAGCGGTGAAATCCGCTGGCTGAGCTTGCGTGAGGTCGAGGCGCTCGCGCTCAATACGGAGGATGCGCTCTTCCTCGGTCTCGATGTGCAAGGACACGCGTATTTCGCAATTGCGATCGCGGATCATCTCGCGCGTGCGACGCCGGATGTGGTGCAGTATTTCCGGCCCGCGGTCGATCTCAGAACGCTCGCCATGCAGGGCGTGCTCACGCCCGAGGACCAATCCCTTGCCGGTCAGGCGCGCGCGCTTGCCCAGTGGCACGAGAACGCGCGCTGCTGCGGAAAATGCGGCTCGGCGACCAAGGTCAAGGACGGTGGCTGGCGGCGCAAATGCTGGGCTTGTGGCGCAGAGTGGTTTCCGCGCACGGATCCTGTCGTGATCATGCTTGTCACCGATGGTGAGCGGTGCATCCTGGCGCACGAGCATCGATACGTCGCCAAGATGTACTCGACGCTCGCCGGCTTCATCGAGCACGGCGAGGACATCGAGCACGCCGTGCGCCGCGAAGTCGGCGAGGAGACGGGCATCCGCGTCGGCAGGGTCGAGTACCATGCCAGTCAGCCTTGGCCCTTCCCGCATTCTCTGATGATCGGCTGCATTGCGCACGCCGAGACAACGGATCTCAAGGTCGATACGACCGAGCTGGCCGATGCCCGCTGGTTCTCGCGCGAGGAAGTGCGCGCCATGTTGGAGAACCGCCATCCCGATGGGCTGACCGCGCCCGGCCGCCACGCGATCGCCAATATCCTGTTGCGGCACTTCGTCGGCGAAAGCTGAGGACGTGCCGGTGAGAGGCAGGATGCCGCGCGCCGCAACGCGGTGCGCTTCGTCCGCGTTTAACTGACGACCGCTTATCTGGAATGGAGTCGCACAATGTATGCCGTCGAGGTGCGCGATCGCATCATGATCGCCCACAGTCTGCCCGATCCCTTCTTCGGTCCGGCCCAGCACATGCATGGCGCGACTTTCGTTGTCGACGTGGCGTTCTTCCGTGAGCAGCTCACGGCGCAGAATGTCGTCGTCGACATCGGCGCCGCGCTCGATGTGCTCGGCAAGACGCTGAAGCCGCTCGCCTACAAGAACCTCGACGAGATCGCCGCCTTCAAGGGCAAGCTGACGACCACCGAGTTCCTCTGCCGGCACATCTTCGATGCGATCGTTGCGGCCGCGAAGTCGGGCGCGCTCGGTGCCGACGGCAAGGGCCTCGCGAAGGTTCGCGTCACGCTGCACGAGACCGATCTCGCGCGGGCGTGGTTCGAAGGCCCGGTCGGCTAGTGCGATGATCGAAAAATTCGCCAGTGCTCGCGGCAAGGAAGCGAGCGAATCCTCTATTCCAGTGTCCCTTTTGATTCCGAAGTTCGCTCGGGGCGCCAGCGGCAAGGTTGTGCGAACTTCGGAATCGGGACACTAGCCGATGGCCGCGGCCGTATTCGCCATCCCCGGAGACATCACGCTGCCGACCGGCGGCTATGCCTACGACCGGGAAGTGCTGGCGCGTCTGCCATCGGCGGGCGTCGAGGCCACGCATCTCGCGCTCTCTGGCGGCTACCCTGATCCCTCGCCCGAAGATATCGCACGGACAGCCGAGCAGATTGCGGCTACGCCATCCGATGCCGTGCTCCTGATCGACGGCCTCGCCTATGGCGCCATGCCGGCCGCCCTGATCGAACGCTTCGATCGCCCGATCGTCGCGCTCGTGCACCATCCTCTGTGCCTGGAGGCAGGCCTTGCGCCCTCGCGGATCGAAACACTGCGCGGCCTCGAGACGGCTGCGCTCGCCCGCGCGCACCGCGTCGTGGTGACCAGCCCGATGACCGCGCGCACGCTCACTGCGGATTTCGGCGTGCCTCCTGACCGCATATCCGTTGCCGAGCCAGGAACCGATCCCGCGCCGCGCGCGCGGGGAAGCGCAGGCGATGGCTTGGCCCTGTTGGCGGTCGGCTCGATTGTGCCGCGCAAGGGCTATGACGTTCTGGTGCAGGCGCTCGAGATCGATGCCAAGGACCATCGCGCCGACTGGAGGCTCGACATCGTCGGCGCGGTCGATCGCAATCCGGCTACGGTCGCGGCATTGCGTGAGCAGATTGTCAGGGCCGGGCTCAGCGCGCGCATTGAAATTGCCGGCCCGAAGTCGCGCGCGGATCTGGATGGGCTGTATGATGGCGCCGACATCTTCGTTCTTGCATCGCACTATGAGGGCTATGGCATGGTGCTTGGGGAGGCGCTGGCGCGCGGCCTGCCGATCGTGACGACGACCGGCGGTGCTGCTGCGGAGACCGTGCCGGATGGTGCGGCGCTGAAGGTGCTGCCGGGCGATGCCGGAGCCCTGCAGCAGGCTCTCCGTCGTATCATGGACGAGGCGACGCTGCGCAGAGAGCTTGCCGATGCCGCATGGGTCGCGGGCCAGAACCTGCCCCGGTGGTCGGATACGGCTGCAACGATCGCCAAGGTCATCAAGGAGGCGCGAGAATGAGTGGCTTCTCGCCGGACTGGCTGGCGCTGCGCGAGCCGGCGGATGTGCGGGCCCGCGATCCGGGTTTGCTTCTGGCACTGGCCGGGTACCTGGCCGGGCGGGATCCCATCGAGGTCGTCGATCTCGGCTGCGGTACGGGCGCCAACATCCGCACGACCGCGCCGGCGCTCGGCCCCGTGCAGAGCTGGACGCTCGTCGATTACGACCCGGTTCTGCTCGATGCGGCGCGCGGGGCGCTGCTCGATTGGGCCGATGAGAGCTCGGAAAATGGCGAGTCGATCGCGCTCAAGAAGGAGGGGCGCGCGATCGCCGTGCGCTTCCGCCGAGCCGATCTCATGCAGAACCTCGAGGCCGTGATCGGCGGTCAGCCCGATCTCGTCACGGCTTCGGCGCTCTTCGATCTCTCCTCGGTGGACTTCATCAGGCGCACGGCGCGTGCTGTCGCGGCAGAGGGCGCGGCCTTCTACACCGTGCTCACGTATGACGGTGTGCAGACGTGGAGCCCGGTGCATCCGGCCGACGCCGAGATGACGGCCGCGTTCAACGCGCATCAGGAGACGGACAAGGGCTTTGGCAGTGCCGCCGGGCCGGCGGCACCCGAAGCGCTGGCGCTCGCCTTCCGCGAGCAGGGCTACGCCGTCCAGGAGGCATCGAGCCCCTGGCGCATCGACAGCTCCGAGCAGGCGCTCATCGAGATGCTCACCGACGGGTTCGCCGGTGCGGTCGCCGAGATCAGCCGCGTGGCGCCGGACGTCATCGCTGACTGGCTTTCCGTCCGCCGCACAGGCTCCATCGTCGGCCATACCGACACGCTGGCATTGCCGCCAGCCTAAGCCTCGCGCTTGCCGCCGGCGCTTGGCCACATGCGCGCGAAGATGCCATCCTTCAGGATGATGCGGTGCATGAGCGCGGCGCAGACATGCGTGAGCGCGATCAGCCCGAGCAGAATGGCCGCCCAGGCGTGATACCAGAGGATGGTCTCACCGAGCGCCTGGTTCTGCGGGATGATCTCCGGCAGCTCGAAGCCGAAGGGCGTTCCGCGCGCGCCGTACGCCGATACGCCGGTCCAGCCGAGGATCGGGACGATCACGAGCAGCGCGTACAGGGCGAAGTGCGAGACGTTGGCGCCGAACTGCAGGACGGGATGGATCGGCTCGGGCGGTGGCGCGCCGCGCATGAGCCTCACGATGACGCGCAGGACAATCAGCCAGAGCACGCAGAAGCCGATGAATTTGTGCCAGCTATAGAGCGTGTTCGTGAGCGCATCGAAGTTCGACCAGGCCCCGCGCTGCACCATGTAGATGCCGAGAGGAACCATCACGATGACGGCGGCGGCGATGATCCAGTGCAGCGTGCGCTGAAGAGGCGAGTAGCTATGTGATGTTGCCATGAGCGATGCTTCCCCTTGTCATGATCTCAGGTCGCAATCGAACAGGACGTCGCCGTCATCCAAAACGTGGACGTCGGCAGGCGGGCGCAGCGCATCGGCTAGGCGCGCAATGGGGGGCAGCAGAAGTCCGGGCTTGCCCGATCCGAGGATGACAGGGGCGACCAGCACGTGCAAGCGGTCGAGCGCACCGGCGGCAAGGAAAGCCGAGACCGTGTGCGCCCCGCCTTCGATGAGCATCGAGCGCAGGCCCAGTCGGAACAGCCCGTCGACAATGGCGTTCGGGCACAGGCGACCGCCGTCGCTTTGAAGGCGCAGCTCCTCGACGCCCTTCGGCAGCGGGCCATCGCTCGCGCGCACGATCACGCGGCGACAGCCGTCCTCGCCGAGGAGGCAGCGGGCGGTTTGCGGCAGGCGCCCGTTCGGATCGATCACGACGCGGGCGGGATTGCGCCCGGACACATGGCGGACATTGAGCATGGGATCGTCGGCGGCGACGGTGCCGACGCCCACCACGACCGCGTCGACGGCCGCGCGCACGCGGTGCACATGCGTCAGGGCGGACTGGGCGTTGATCCAGCGGCTTTCACCACTCTCGATGGCGATCCGGCCATCGAGCGACTGGCCGAGCTGCGCGACGACGAAGGGTCGGTCGCGCGGGGCCGACAGAATGCGCGCAATCGGCGGGAATGCCGTACGGTCGGCAGCATCGTGGCGGGCCGTTGCGGTCGTGCTGGCGGACATGCAGGGCCCTTGCTCGGCGTCAGACTGCGGCACTCAAATCACATTTGTGCGGCGATTCTGCGAAAGCGCGCGACGCGTTCACCCGCGATTGCCACCGAGAACCTTCCGCGAAATGACGACACGCATAATCTCGTTCGTTCCTTCCAGGATCTGGTGAACGCGCAGATCGCGCACGAGTTTCTCGAGGCCGTAGTCCTTGAGATAGCCGTAGCCGCCGTGGAGCTGAAGCGCTTCGTTGCACACCTTGAAGCCAAGGTCTGTCGCATAGCGCTTGGCCATGGCGGAGTACATGGACGCCTGCGGATCGGCGCGGTCGAGCGAGTCCGCGGCGCGATAGATCATCAGGCGCGCGGCTTCGAGGTCCGTCGCCATGTCGGCGATCTTGAACTGGAGGGCCTGGAACTCGCCGATCTGCTTGCCGAAGGCGCGCCGCTCGAAGACATAGGCCTTGGCCTTCTCAAGCGCCGTCCAGGCCGCGCCGAGCGAGCACGCGCCGATGTTGATGCGCCCGCCATCGAGGCCGGACATGGCGAGACGGAAGCCCTGGCCCTCGACGCCGCCGACGAGGTTCGCCGCCGGGACCTTCACGTTCTCCATGATGACCTGGGCGGTCGGCTGGGCGTTCCAGCCCATCTTGCGCTCGTTAGCACCGAACGAGAGACCCGGCGTGCCTTTCTCGATGGCAAAGGCCGAGACGCCGTTCGGGCTGCTGTCGCCGGTGCGCGCGAAGACGAAGTAGAAGTCCGTCGCGCCGGCGCCGGAGATGAACTGCTTCGTGCCATTGAGGATGTAGTGGTCCCCGGACTTCTCCGCGCGCGTCTGCAGTGCTGCGGCGTCCGATCCTGCGCCGGGTTCCGTCAGGCAGTAGCTCGCGAGCCATTCCATGGAGGCGAGCTTCGGCATCCAGCGCTCGATCTGCTCGGGCGTTCCCGCGCGCGAGATCATCCACGCGACCATGTTGTGGATCGAGATGTAGGCCGAGATGGCCGGGCAGCCTGTCGCCAGTGCCTCCATGATGAGCGCGCCATCGAGGCGCGAGAGGCCGGTGCCGCCCTTGTCCTCGGGCACGTAGATCGCAGCCATGCCGAGTGCGGCCGTCTCGCGGATCACGTCGACGGGGAAGTGGGAAGTCTCATCCCAGGCGGCGGCGTCCGGCGCGATCCGCTCGCGGGCGAAGGCGAGCGCCGTCTCCTGGATCGCCTGCTGCTCTTCAGTGAGGGAAAAATGCATGGGCAGCCTCGTGAGGGTGCGTTTCCGGATGGTTGCGGCAAGGCATAGCGCGTCGGTGCCGGCGTTGGAAGCACGGCCTTCTCACCCAGCGCGCTACTGTCCCCTCTCCCCGCTTGCGGGGAGAGGGCTAGGTGAGGGGCGGCGGCATACGCCGACGTCGCGCGAGTTCCCGCCCCTCATCCCGACCTTCTCCCCGTAAAGGACGGGGAGAAGGGGGAAGTGGGCGCCACACGCGAGCGCTGTCCGCATGGCCGCCGCGGGCATAGCACCACGCGAGAATGCGAAAGCAGCTCTTCCGAGCAGCCCGCGGCAAGTCAAGAAACTCCGCGGCTAGACCAAGAACGGGTTGCTCTGGCGCTCCATGCCGAACTGGCCCATGGGGCCATGCCCGCAGATGAAGGCGATGTCGTCGCCGAGCGGGAAGAGCTTGGTCTTGATGGCGTTGATCAGGGCGTCGTGGTCGCCATAGGGGAAGTCGGTGCGGCCGATCGAGCCGCGGAAGATCACGTCGCCGACGAGCGCGAAGCGGTTCGGCCGATTGACGTAGACGAGCGAGCCCGGCGAATGGCCCGGGCAATGGAAGATCTCGAAGTCGTGGCCGCCGATCGTGAGCGTCTCGCCCTCCTCCATCCAGCGGTCGGAGGTGGCATTGCGAATGCCCGTCAGGCCGTAGCTCGCCGCCTGCTTCTCGGCGTTCTCCATGAGGAACTTGTCGGCAATGTGCGGGCCTTCGATTTTGACGCCGAGCTTCTCCTTGAGCTCGGCGGCGCCGCCGACGTGGTCGAGATGGCCGTGCGTGAGCACGATCTTCTCCACGGTCATGCCCACCTGCGCGATCGCTGCCTCGATGCGATCGACATCCCCGCCCGGATCGATGACCGCGCCGCGCTTCGTCGCCTCGTCCCAGATCAGCGTGCAGTTCTGCTCGAAGGGTGTGACCTGGACGACGGCGGCCTTGAGACGGGGCTCGTGGGCGGGGGTGCTCATTCGGGATCCTTCCGATCGCTCATTCTCCCCCCTGCATAGCTGAAACCGCTGTCGGGTCCAGCCTGTTCCGCCCTCTCACAGCATCCCGAGCGCGGTCGCCCGTTTCGGCGGCGGGAAGGCGCCATCGAGATCGGCCAAGTCTTCTGCCGTCAGCTCGAGGTCGGCCGCGACGAGGTTCTCGCGCACGTGCTCGGGGGCCGAGGCCTTGGGAATTGCGACCACATGCGGATGGCGCATGGTCCAGGCCAGGGCGACCGCAGCCGGGCTCACATTGTGCCGCTGTGCGACTTTGCCGAGCGCGGCATTGCGCAGGATGCGGCCCTGACCGAGCGGCGAGTAGGCCATGACCATGATCTTCTCGTCGGCACACTGCTTGATGAGATCGAAGTCGATGCCGCGCGAGCCGAGATGGTAGAGCACCTGATCGGAGACGCAGTTCTTGCCATTCGGGACACCAGCGAGCTCGTCCAGATCCTCAGGATCGAGGTTCGACACGCCCCAGTGGCGGATCTTGCCGTCGGCCTTGAGGCGCTCGAAGGCCGCGACCGTCTCGGCGAGCGGATACGAGCCGCGCCAGTGCAGCAGATAGAGGTCAATGCGGTCCGTCTTGAGCCGCTTGAGGCTCCGCTCGCACGCGGCAATGGTGCCCGCGCGCGAGGCATTGTGCGGATAGACCTTCGACACGATGAAGGCTTCGTCGCGGTGTCCTTTGACGGCTTCTGCCACGACCTCCTCCGCGCCACCCTCGCCGTACATCTCGGCGGTATCGATGAGCGTCATGCCGAGGTCGAGGCCGAGCTTCAGGGCTTCGGCTTCCGCGCCGCGCTGGCTCCGCTGCTCGCCCATGTGCCAGGTGCCGAGGCCGAGCTGCGGGATGGTCTCCCCGCCTTTGAGTGTGACACGTCGCATGAGCCTCTCCTGCCAGTTCGGAAATCGGGCGCCGATCCGCGTCTACGCGCCGCGTGACAGCATCGCACTTTTCATGGAACCATGCATCCGACCCAAAGCAACGGACTTGAAATTCACCTGAGCTCGAGGCTAGGCGAGGAGTGAATTTCAAGTCCAAAGTTGCTTTGGAATGTTATGAACCTAAAGCGTCTTTGGACCTTGAATGCGACTGCGAGTCCAGTCCAGGCACGGGGCGCATTCAAGGTCTGACGCTTTAGCCCACAACATGGCCCACCGCCGGGAGATCCTCGATGACGAAGCGCGTGCTGATTGCCGGGTTCAAGCACGAAACCAATACGTTCTCGATCCTGCCGACGACGCTCCAGTCCTACGAGGCTCGCGGATATGTGAAGGGCGCCGAGATCGTTCCCTTCTTCAAGGGCACGAACACCGAGGTCGCGGCCTTCCTGGATGGCTGCACGAAGTATGGCTGGGAGCCGGTCCTCTCGCTCGTCGCGGATGCGACGCCTTCGGGCAAGCTCACCAAGGACTGCTACGAGACGATCGCGAACGAGATCGTCGCGGACGTCGCGAAGGCCGGTAAGCTCGATGCCATCCTGCTGAACCTGCACGGCGCCATGGTGGCCGAGCACACGGATGACGGCGAGGGCACGCTGCTCGAGCGCATTCGCGGCAAGACCGGCCCGGACGTGCTCATTGCAGCGACGCTCGATCTGCACGCGAACGTCACCAAGGCCATGGCGAAGCACGCCGACATTCTCGTCAGCTATCGCACGTACCCGCACATCGACATGTACGACATCGCTGCGGAGACGGTGGAGATCGTCAGCCAAGCGCTCGATGGCGAGATCAAGCCGAAGACGTACCTCGCGCGCCGCGCGCAGATCTATGGCGCCGATGACGGCCGCACGACGAGCCCCGGTCCGATGACCGAGCTGCTCGATCGCTGCGCAAAGATCAAGTCGTCCGACGCAGGCGTGCTGGCGGCGTCGATCAACGGCGGGGTCTCATGGGCGGATATTTCCGAGGTCGGGCCGACGGCGCAGATCGTCGGCGACGGCAATGATCCGCGCTTTCAGGCCTACGCCGAGAGCCTCGCCGACGAGATCTGGGAAGGGCGCCACCGCCGCACAGTCGAGTTCGTGACGGTCGCGGAGGCGCTGAAGCGTGCTCGCGCTGTGGGCAAGGTGGGCAAGCCGGCCGTGCTCGCGGACTTCGCCGATAATCCCGGCGGCGGTGGCTACGGCGACACGACGGGCTTGTTGCGCGGCATGATCGAGGCAGGGCTCGAAAATGCGGCCATGGCGGCGTTCTATGATCCCGAGGCGGCCGCGGTCTGTCACAAGGCGGGGCTCGGCGCGACGATCACATTGAAGCTCGGCGGCAAGGTCGATCCGCGCTTCGGCGCCCCTATCGAGGCAACCGGCACGGTCACGCACCTGAGCGATGGCCACATGATCATCGAAGGGCCGATGATGCGCGGGCTCAGCCTCGAAATGGGGCCGACGGCGACGCTGAAGATCGGCGGCGTCGAGGTCGTGATCAACTCGCGGCGCTTCCAGAACTACGACCGCAACTTCTTCCGCGCCGGCGGCATCGAGCCGACCGAGCGGTCGGTTTTGGCGGTCAAATCCTCGCAGCACTTCCGCGCCGCCTATGCGCCGATCGCCTCCGAGGTGATCGTCGTCGACGAGGGCGGCGGTGTCATGTCGAACAACCTGCCGAAGCTGCCGTTCACGCGCGTGCCCCGGCCGGTCTTCCCGCTCGATCTGGACTAGTGCTGCGGCCGGGATGAGAGCCCGAGGCGATCCACGTAGGCGATGCCGATCGCCGACAGAATGAACACCACGTGGATGATCGTCTGCCAGAGCACGCCCTCGGCGGTCGTCGTGGCGCCTGGAAGGCCGATGCTGCGCGCTTCGATGAACGTCTTGAGCAGGTGGATCGACGAAATGCCGATGATCGCCATGGCGAGCTTGATCTTGAGCACGCTGGCGTTCACGTGATCGAGCCATTCCGGCTGATCGGGATGGCCTTCGAGCCTCAGGCGCGAGACGAAGGTCTCGTAGCCGCCGACGATCACCATGACGAGCAGGTTCGAGATCATCACGACATCGATCAGCGCCAGCACGCCGAGCATGATCTGCTGCTCGCCGAACGTGCCGGCGTGCGTGATGAGGTGCCAGAGCTCTTTCAGGAATATGACGACGTAGATGGCCTGGGCCAGGATCAGCCCGACGTACAGCGGGAGCTGCAGCCACCGCGAGCCGAAAATGAGGCTCGAGATGACCTTGTGAGTTTGAGGCTGTTCGTAGAGCACGTCGGAGGAAGCTTGTCTCGACTTCAGGTTGCTCATGGGTGTGCGCTCGGCGCTTGTTGAGGCGGGCGGGACTTCAGCTTGGAGTTTCGAGGAAAGTCAATTGGGCACGGCGGTGCCGGCCCTCAAATCAGAACAATCGTGTGGCCAAAATCCAACCTGTCACGAAGATGGGCGAGAGCGCCGTCGAGACCACAACCGCGGTCGAGATGAACTCGCTCTCGCGTTTGTACTCGGCCGCGAAGATCGCGATGAGCACGCCGACGGGCGTTGCCGCGGCGACCACGATCACATCCTGAACATCGCGCGGCAGACCCATGGCGTGGCAGATCCCCCAAGTGATCACGGGCGCCGCGATGAACTTGAGGAACAGGATCAGGGTCTGGGGCACGAGCTCGAAGCGAATGGACTTTGCCGCCGCGATCTGCGCGCCGAGCGTGTAGAGCGCGAGTGGCGTGAAGATCGAGCCGAGAAATTGCATGGGCTGCGAGACGACCGTCGGTAGCTCCACCTGGAAGCCGCGCAGCGCAAGGCCGATGACGACGGAGGGGATGAGCGGTGTCTCGAAGGCCGTCTTGAACTTGGCGATCTTGCTCCCGCCCGGCGGCGCAAGCAGCGCGACGCCGACCGTGCACACGAGTACGGCCATGAGCGCCGTCAGCACGGACTGGTAGATCAGGTACTCGGAGCCGAACGCGAGCTGCGTCACCGGCATGCCGAAGAATCCGACATTCGCGTAGGCCGTGCCGAGGCCCATGACCGGCCCGAGCGATTTTCGCTGGCGGAAGAGGATGACCAGCAGCCAGCCGAGCGGGATCAGGATCATGAACTGCACGATGCCGAAGTACACGACCGGCCAGACGACGGAGAGCGGCTGCTTTCCCGACGAGAGGAAGTGCAGCAGGAACGCCGGCATGACGACGTAGACCTGGATGCGGTTGAGCGTCGGAACGTCGAGCTTCAGGCGGCCTTGCAGGGCCCAGCCGAGCGCGACGAGGGCGATGATCGGCAGCGTGACGCGGGTCAGAATGTCGGAGAATAGATCCATGACGCCTTGTGCGGAGGCCACCCCGTTCAATTGGATGACGGCTGATAGCTGCAGCGTCCCACGCGGGCAAGCGTGATGACGCACTTGTCTTCAGCCTCGCCTCACGTCGGCGATGCAACCGAGTTCGCCATTCGTTCGACCTAATCGCGTGCGCTGATGCGCACTGTTTGCAGCGCTTCGGGGCGTCAGTTAACGGCGCCTTAACCTTGAAGGGGCAGGCTCTCGGACGTCGGATGGGCATTGCCCTCCGGTGAGGTCGTGGGCCAACCTGCGCTGCTGTTGAGTGCGCGGTTGTCAGTTCGAGAGTGGCGTTTCATGAGCGTTCGTCGTGCGCGTGGTGTCGCAAAAATCGATTCCATCCTGGTCGGGGATTGCCTCGCCGAGCTGAAGAAGCTTCCGGATGCGAGCGTCGATCTCGTCTTCGCCGATCCTCCCTACAACCTGCAGCTCGATGGCGAGCTGCTGCGGCCGAACAACACCGTCGTCGACGGCGTCGATGATGCCTGGGACAAGTTCGACACCTTCGAAAGCTACGACCGCTTCACGCGCGCCTGGCTGACGGAATGCCGGCGCATTCTGAAGCCCGACGGCGCGATCTGGGTGATCGGCTCCTATCACAATGTCTTCCGGCTCGGCGTCGCGCTCCAGGATCTCGGATTCTGGATCCAGAACGATGTCGTCTGGCGCAAGTCGAACCCCATGCCGAACTTCCGCGGCAAGCGCTTCACCAACGCGCACGAGACGCTCATCTGGGCCGGCCGCGATCGCAAGTCACGCGTGACCTTCAACTACGAGGCCATGAAGGCCGGCAATGACGACCTGCAGATGCGCTCGGACTGGCTCTTTCCGATCTGCTCGGGGCCGGAGCGGCTGAAGGACGATGGTGGCCGCAAGGCTCATCCGACGCAGAAGCCCGAGGCGCTGCTCCACCGCGTGCTGCTCGCCTCGACGCGGCCGGGCGATACGGTTCTCGATCCCTTCTTCGGCACCGGTACGACAGGCGCCGTCGCGCGCCGCCTCGGTCGGCACTACATCGGTATCGAGCGCGATCCCGACTACGCCGCCGCTGCGCGTGAGCGGATTGCACGCGTCCGGCCGCTCGCGCCGGTCGATCTCGAGACCATGCGCTCGAAGCGGGCCGAGCCGCGCATTCCCTTCGGCGCCATTGTCGAGCTCGGCCTTCTCGAAGCCGGTACGCGCCTCACGGACGAGCGCGGGCGCATCTGGGCCAACGTGCGGGCGGACGGCACGCTCGTCCTCGATGGTGGCGTGGAGCAGCAGGGCTCGATCCACCGCCTCGGTGCGGCCGTGCAGGGGAAGGCCGCGTGCAATGGCTGGACGTTCTGGCACCTCGAGGTCGAGGGCAAGCTCAAGCCGATCGACTCACTTCGGGAACTGGCGCGGCGTCAGCTCGCGGTCGTGAAGCCGCAGCCCCTCGTCGCCGCCGAGTAGGCGAGGCAACTCCGCGCCCCCCGATCCCGGGGCGCGGGCTGGGCGCACCCAACTCCTGGGCGACCTGCGCGCTACTTCGTGTCCTTCTGGACCTGCGCGACAGCCTCGCCGAGGAGCTTGAAAAGCACATCCCGGATCTCAGTGTCGCTCACCTGGATGCCCTTGGCGTCGAAGTCTTTACGAAGCTTACGAAAGACGTCGTCGTCGCCCTTTTCCTCGAGATCAGCTTTTCTGACAGCCTTGATGTAGTCGTCGACAGCTTCACCCGTCAGGCCGAGCTTCGTTGCGGCCCATTCAGCGACCATTCTATTGCGCCGTGACTCAGCCCTGAACTTCAAATCCTGATCGTGTGCAAACTTCTTCTCGAACGCCTTTTCCCGCTCGTCGAACGTCGTCATAGAGATCTCCGGTTGAAATCAGGACTATGGCACACGCCGGGGCTGATGACGCGCACAGCAAGCCCATGCATTGCTCGCCAAAGGCATATCGTGAGCCGCACCGGCAAATCAACCATGCGGCATTTGTGAACAGTGTCCATTGTGCGCGGTCCGGGGTCGTCGTTGTTTCCGCGGGGCGGTTCGGATAGTCTCCGCCCCACGGGCTGACATGAGCGTTTGGGACGGTGGCGCGCTGCGCGAGCCAGGCTGGGCCGGGTAATCCGGCTCGGATCATCGAGGCAGTCGAGCGAGCCGCAACCGAAGACCCGGACGAAACAGGGATACCACGAAGGATCCATGAAAATGAATAGGCGGCGTCGCATCTACGAGGGCAAGGCCAAGGTGCTCTACGAGGGTCCGGAGCCCGGGACCCTGATCCAGCATTTCAAGGATGACGCCACAGCTTTCAACGCGAAGAAGCATGCGCTGATCGATGGCAAGGGCGTCCTCAATAACCGCATCTCCGAGTACATCTTCCAGCGGCTCGGCGAGATCGGCGTGCCGACGCACTTCATCAAGCGGCTCAACATGCGCGAGCAGCTCATCCGCGAGGTAGAGATCATCCCCCTCGAGGTGGTCGTGCGCAACGTCGCCGCCGGCTCGCTCGCGTCCCGGCTGGGGCTAGACGAGGGGAGCGCACTGCCGCGCTCGATCGTCGAGTTCTACTACAAGAACGACAAGCTCAACGACCCGATGGTCTCGGAAGAGCACATCACGGCCTTTGGCTGGGCCACGCCCGCCGAGATCGACGAGGTCATGCAGATGGCGCTCCGCGTCAACGACTTCCTCGTCGGCCTGTTTCTCGGCATCGGCATCCGGCTCGTGGACTTCAAGGTCGAGTTCGGGCGCCTCTGGGAGCAGAACGACAACATGCGGATCGTCCTCGCCGACGAGATCAGCCCGGACTGCTGCCGCCTCTGGGATGTGTCGAGCGGCGACAAGATGGACAAGGACCGCTTCCGCCAGGACCTCGGCGGCCTCATCGAGGCCTACCAGGAGGTCGCGCGCCGGCTCGGCGTCCTGACCGAGAACCCCCGGCCCAAGGGCTCGGGCCCGGTGCTGGTCTCGACCAACGGCATGAAGCCCAATTGACTGGTGATTGTACGCTGACATCAAAAAAGCCGGGCCCCGTCGAACTGGGCGCCCGGCTTTTTCTGTTTTCAAAGCGTCTTGGACCTTGGATGCGACTTCGAGATCGGCCCAGGCGTGGGTCGTATCAATTGACGCGTTGCCAGAGCGGTCCGGTCTGGGGTATCGAGCGCAGGAACCCAAGGGCACGACCGCCGAGGTCCTGCTCCATCTCTAGAATCGGACGAGCGCCGTGGCCGAGACCGAGATTCGCCCTTTCAACATCAACTTCGGTCCGCAGCATCCGGCGGCACACGGCGTGCTGCGTCTGGTTCTGGAGCTCGACGGCGAGGTCGTGGAGCGCGTCGATCCGCACATCGGCCTTCTCCACCGCGGCACCGAGAAGCTGATCGAGCACAAGTCCTACCTGCAGGCCATCGGCTACTTCGACCGCCTCGACTACGTCGCGCCCATGAACCAGGAGCATTCCTTCTGCATGGCGGCGGAGAAGCTCCTGGAGATCACGATCCCGAAGCGCGCCCAGCTCATCCGCGTGCTCTACTCCGAGATCGGCCGCATTCTCTCGCATCTCCTCAATGTCACCACGCAGGCCATGGACGTCGGCGCCCTGACGCCGCCGCTCTGGGGCTTCGAGGAGCGCGAGAAGCTCATGGTCTTCTACGAGCGCGCGTCCGGCTCGCGCATGCACGCGAAGTACTTCCGCATTGGCGGCGTGCACCAGGATCTGCCGCCGGAGCTGATCGCCGACATCCACGCGTGGTGCGACCCCTTCCTCAAGGTCTGCGACGACATCGAGGGCCTGCTGACCGACAACCGCATCTTCAAGCAGCGCAATGTCGACATCGGCACCTTCACCATGGCCGATGCCATGGCCTGGGGCATGTCGGGCGTCATGCTGCGCAGCACCGGTGTCGCCTGGGACCTGCGCCGCGCCCAGCCCTACGAGTGCTATTCGGAGCTCGAGTTCGACATTCCGATCGGCAAGAACGGCGACTGCTACGACCGCTATCTCATGCGCATGGTCGAGATGCGCGAAGCTGCGCGCATCATGAAGCAGTGCTGCGAGAAGCTCGCTTCGGCCGAGGGCCAGGGCCCGCACGTCTCCGACGACAAGAAGGTCGTGCCGCCGAAGCGCGCCGAGATGAAGCGCTCGATGGAAGCGCTGATCCACCACTTCAAGCTCTACACTGAGGGCTTCCACGTGCCCCCGGGCGAGGTTTATGCGGCGGTTGAAGCACCCAAGGGCGAGTTCGGCGTCTATCTCGTCGCTGATGGTTCGAACAAGCCCTATCGCTGCAAGATCCGCGCACCGGGCTTCCCGCATCTCCAGGCGCTCGATCCGTTCGGCAAGAAGCACCTTCTGGCCGACGTCTCCGCGATCCTCGGCTCATTCGATATCGTGTTCGGCGAGATCGACCGCTAGGCGGCCGCGTTTCCTCCAGAATTTCGAAGGTCTGGCGCGCCCGTAAGGGTTCGGGGAACCAAACGCGCGAGAGGCGGTTGACGCTACAGCGCTCAGGAGGTTTCAAGGGCGCGGGGTTACCGGTGATGGTGGGCGCGAAGAGGGATCGGACGATCCCTGCTATTCCGCCATCGTCGCCACGCCATGCAGGTGGCCGCACGGATTGGCCGAATTTTAACCATAAAGTTCGACCAGGAGCACGCCGCATACTTAAGAGGGTATGACCGGCATGCGTGATGCACGGTACGGCCGCGATAACCTGCAATTAAGAACAACAGCACCTGTGTTCCGAGAATGACCAACAAAGATCTGAGCCTCATCATCCCCGGCAATCGCGTCGGCCTGCTTCTTTTCCACGGCCTCGGCGGGACGCCGATGGAGCTGCGCTATGTCGCCTATGGCGTCGCGCGCGCCGGCTACACCGTTCATTGTCCGCTGCTCGCCGGCCATGGCGGCAGCGTCGATGACGTCGCCAACACCACCTGGCAGGATTGGTACACGAGCGCGGAAGCCGCGCTGCAGCGTATGCGCCAGGACTGCGACGTCGTGTTCGTGGGCGGCCTCTCGGTCGGCGCCGTGCTGGCGCTCCTGCTCGCCGCGCGCAATCCGAAGCTCGTGCAGGGCACGGTGTCCTACGCGCCGATCTTCTGGCTCAATGGCTGGGTCATGCCGTGGTACGCGCGCTTCTTCAATCTCGTGCACCACAAGTGGTTCGCGAACAAGCTTCGCTTCGAGGATGCGGACCCGCACGGGATCAAGGATCCGCGTGTGCGCGATCTCATCGCCAATGCCCTGAAGAGTGCCGACAACTCCGTCTCGGGCATTCCCTACACGCCGGGCGGCGCCGTGCTCGAGCACCGCTGGATGGTGAAGGCCTTTATGCGTGAGGCCGCGAAGGTCACGCAGCCGTCGCTTGTCCTCCACCCGCGCGAGGACGATCACGCCGACATCAACAATTCCGAGTACCTGCAGCGCCATCTCGGCGGCCGCGTCGAGCTCGTCGTTCTCGATGATAGCTACCACATCATCACGATCGACCGGCAGCGTCAGGTGGTCGTCGACCGCACCGTCTCGTTCATGAACCAGGTCGTGGCCGAGATCGATGCCGGCAAGCCCGCCGTCCGCGAGCGCAGCAAGTCGGCGCGCGCCGACCATCATCTCGAGGCGCGGGCCGGCCGCGCCTGACCGCTAGCGTAGGTCCGGATGCCGCCGGTGGCCGATCAGGCCGCGCGTGGCCCCGGGTCATCATCGTCGGGCCCATCCGGAATTTCGCTAGCTCGGCTGTGCCGTGTCTGTGCGCCATGGATGAGCCGCAAGCCCGTGCGGTGATTTCTGAGCCGCGCCGCTTCAGGCTGGTGCACGACGCGCACGACATGCAGCACGTCGCTTTTCCCGTCCGCTTCTTCCACTGCGATCGTGTCGCCCTCCGTGAGGCCCAGCAAAGCGAGGCCGTAGAGGCTCGAAATGGAGAGCGCCGTGCCGGGCAGTGCGCTCTCGCCGCCATGTGTCAGGACGCACGTCTCGATGCTTCCACTGCCGACGCGGAACTGAATGCGGCTGTTGATCGTCGCAACGCGCGGATCGATGTCATCCCGAAAGCAGATGCGCGCCGCAGCGAGCTTGCGGCCGAGCAGTCGCGCCATGGCGCTGTCGGCCTGCGATTGCGCCTTGAGCCGATCCATCATGCCTTCGAGCACGCTCATATCCTTCGCCGTGAGCTGGCAGGGTGGGTTGTTCGGCATCACCCGCCCTCCGCCGGCGGCTCGACGTCGAGGATGGTCAGCTCCTGCTCGCGCCCGTCGCGGGCCTGCCAGCGTATTGCTTGACCGGTCGAGAGGCCGATCAGGGCGGCGCCGATCGGCGTCATGACGGAAATGCGCCCGGCATCGATGTCCGCGTCGCCCGGAAGGACGAGCGTCACGCGTCGCTCGGCGGCGCCGTTCGTGCTGAAACGCACGGTGGAGCCCATGCGGACGGTGCGCGCCGGCACTTTGTGCTGGGGCACGACCTTCGCGCGATCGAGCTCGGCGAGCAGGGCTTGGGATACCTCTGGCGCGCGCTTCTCCATTGCGACGGCAAGTGAAACGAGATGGCGATGATCGACGTCGCCGATGACGAGCGGCGGTTTGGCGCCGACGGGCGCGCTCTGGTGCATGATCGTGCTCATATGAGTTTGTGAGCCATTGCAGCGCGAGACGCTCTCGCGGCGGCAGGCTCATCAGTTGATGTCGGAAATGGCCGAGAAAGGTGGAAGCCGCGCGAGGCTCCGCTTTTCCCCGAAGCTCGGGGCAAGGCCGCGCCGAGCTCGGGGCTAGAAATGCGCGATCAGAAGGATCCGCTGAAGATTTGCGCATTCGCTCGTCATGTAGGACAGGTTGGCACCCTGGGCTCAATTGTCAAGGCGAGGCTCTGCGCACAGCCTGCGACCTTTGCATGATTGACGGCGCGCCGCGTCGGGCGTATTCCCCCGCGTGGGACACCCCTCCCCAACGAGGGGCTTCTATCTGGAAGGATAGGCTCACATGACGACGACGACGCGGCCGCAGCAGCGGCCTGATTGCGCTCATTTCTCCTCCGGCCCCTGCGCCAAGCGCCCTGGCTGGTCCCCCGAAGCCCTCGCAAAAGCATTCCTCGGCCGGTCGCACCGGGCGAAAGAGGGCAAGGCGCGCCTGAAGCTCGCCATCGACAAGACCAAGGCGCTGCTCGGGCTTCCCGCCGACTACATCTGCGCCATCGTGCCGGCCTCCGACACCGGCGCCTTCGAGCTCGCCATGTGGTCGATGCTCGGCGCTCGCGGCGTCGATGCGCTCGCCTGGGAGAGTTTCGGCGAGGGCTGGGTCACGGATATGACCAAGCAGCTCAAGCTCAGCGACATCCGTGTCATCAAGGCGCCATATGGCGAGCTGCCGGATCTGAGCACCGTCGATTTCTCGCGCGATGTGCTCTTCACGTCCAACGGCACGACCTCGGGTGTACGCGTGCCGGACTACAACTGGATCCCGGCAAATCGCGCCGGCCTCACGTTCGCCGATGCGACCTCGGCCGCCTTTGCCCAGCCCATCGACTGGTCGAAGATCGACGTGCTCACCTTCTCCTGGCAGAAGGTGCTCGGCAGCGAGGCGGCGCACGGTATGCTTGTTCTCTCGCCGCGCGCGGTCGAGCGTCTCGAGACCTACAGCCCGCCCTGGCCGCTCCCGAAGATCTTCCGCCTGACCAAGGGCGGTAAGCTGAACAAGGCCATTTTCGAGGGCGAGACGATCAACACGCCGTCCATGCTGGCACTCGAGGACTATCTCGATGCCCTCGCGTGGGCAGATCGGGTCGGTGGCCGCTCGGGCCTCATGGCGCGCGCCGATGCCAATGCGAAGGCCCTCTATGACTGGGTGGAGCGCACGCCTTGGATCGCGTCGCTCGCGGTCGAGCCGAAGACCCGCTCCAATACGAGCGTCTGCCTGAAGTTCACCGATCCTGCGATCGCGGCACTGCCGCTCGAGGCGCAGGCAGCTTTTGCCAAGAGCGTCTCGGGCCTCCTGGAAAAGGAAGGCGTCGCCATGGACGCGGGCTACTACCGCGATGCGCCTCCGGGTCTACGGATCTGGACGGGCTCGACGGTCGAGACGCGCGATGTCGAGCTGCTCGTGCCGTGGATCGAGTGGGCCTACGCGGAAGCGCGTGCCTCGCTCGCGAAGGCTGCCTGAGAGCTGAAGCGAGGGGCGCGCGTCGCCCCTCACCCAATTCCGCATCAGAAAATGCACCCGCGCCGCAGCATCGCGAACGGACGTGCCGGCGCACATTCATTCAGGATCATGACGCCATGGCTCCCAAAGTTCTCATTTCCGACGAGCTTTCCCCTACCGCCGTGCAGATCTTCAAGGATCGCGGCATCGACGTGACCTTCGAGCCGACGCTCGGCAAGGACAAGGAAAAGCTCGCCGCGATCATCGGCAACTATGACGGCCTCGCCGTCCGCTCGGCGACCAAGGCCACCGAGAAGATCATCGCTGCGGCGACCAACCTCAAGGTGATCGGCCGCGCCGGCATCGGCGTCGACAACGTCGATATCAAGGCCGCCACCGCCAAGGGCATCATCGTGATGAACACGCCCTTCGGCAATTCGATCACGACGGCCGAGCACGCCATTGCCATGATGATGGCGCTTGCGCGCCAGCTTCCCGAGGCGGATCGCTCGACGCAGGCCGGCAAGTGGGAGAAATCCCGCTTCATGGGTGTCGAGCTCTTCGGCAAGACGCTCGGCGTGATCGGCTGCGGTAATATCGGCTCGATCGTTGCCGACCGCGCCATCGGACTCAAGATGCGCGTCATCGCCTTCGATCCCTTCCTCTCCGAGGAGCGCGCCGTCGAGATCGGCGTCGAGAAGGTCGAGCTGCCGGCACTGCTGCAGCGCGCGGATTTCATCACCCTGCACACGCCGCTGACCGAGCGCGCGCGCAATGTCCTCAATGCCTCAGCCTTCGAGCAGATGAGGACCGGCGTGCGCATCATCAACTGCGCGCGCGGCGGCCTCGTCGACGAGCACGCCCTCGCAGCAGCGCTCAAGGCGGGCAAGGTTGCGGGCGCGGCGCTCGACGTTTTCGAGGTCGAGCCGGCCAAAGAAAACGTCCTTTTCGGTTTGCCGAACGTCGTCTGCACCCCGCATCTCGGCGCTGCCACCTCGGAAGCGCAGGAGAATGTCGCCCTGCAGATTGCCGAGCAGATGTCCGACTACCTGCTCAAGGGCGCGATCTCCAACGCGGTGAACTTCCCGTCGATCACGGCCGAGGAGGCGCCGCGCCTACGCCCCTGGGTGAAGCTCGCCGAGCAGCTCGGCCTCTTCGCCGGCCAGCTCACGGAATCGAGCATCAAGGGCATCCGCCTCGAATACTCCGGCACCGTCGCGGAGCTGAACGTCAAGCCGCTCACGGCGGCCGGCGTCGCGGGTATCCTGCGCCCGTTGCTGTCGGATGCCGTGAACATGGTCTCGGCGACGACGACGGCGAAGGATCGCGGCATTGTCGTCGAGGAGACGACGCGCACGCAGGACGGCGCCTTCGAGGGTTACATGCGCCTGACCGTCGTCACCGACGACTACGAGCGCTCGGTGGCCGGCACGGTCTTCAGTGATGGCCGCCCCCGCATCATCCAGGTGCGCGACATCAACATGGAGTTCGAGACGGCGCCGCACATGCTCTTCGTGCGCAATTCCGACAAGCCGGGCTTCATCGGCAACTTCGGAATGCTCATGGGCAAGGCGGGCCTCAACATCGCGACGCTCAACCTCGGCCGCGACAAGCCCGGCGGTGACGCCATCTGCATCGTCACGCTGGACGAGCCCATGCCCGAGCCCGTCATGGCTCAGGTACGCTCGCTGCCGCATGTCGTGAGGGCCAACCGCCTCGCTTTCTGATAAACGGGGCTGATGCCTCAGAACATCTACGACGATCCGGAGTTCTTCGCTGGGTACAGCCGCCTGCCGCGTTCGGTGGGCGGCCTCCCTTCAGCGCCGGAGTGGCCTCGCCTGCAGGCCATGCTGCCCGACGTGCGCGGTCTCAGGATCGTCGATCTCGGCTGTGGCTTTGGCTGGTTCTGCCGCTGGGCGCGCGAGAACGGCGCCGCCGACGTGCTCGGTATCGACCTCTCCGAGAATATGCTTGCGCGCGCCCGCGCGGCGACGTCGGACGACGCGATCACCTACCAGCAGCATGATCTCGCGACAGTGGCGTTGCCCAAGGGTCGCTTCGATCTCGCCTACAGCTCGCTTGCCATCCACTATCTCGAGGACGTGGCGCGGCTCTTTGCTGAAGTGCACGCCGCGCTCATTCCCGGCGGGCATTTCGTCTTCTCGACCGAGCATCCGATCCTGATGGCGTCGCGCCGCGCCGAATGGCTCACCCATCTGGATGGCGCCCCGACATGGCCCGTGGACGGCTATCTCGCCGAAGGTACGCGCACGACGGAGTGGTTCAGGCCGGGCGTCGTCAAATATCACCGCACACTCGCGACCACGCTCAATGCGCTGATCGGCGCGGGCTTCGCGATTGCCCACGTTGAAGAGTACGGCCCGACGCCGGAGCAGATCGCGGCCCAGCCCGCATGGGCCAAGGAGCGCGAGCGGCCGATGTTCCTCCTCGTCTCCGCGCGGCGCAATTAAGGCGCCCTCGCGCGCGGGTTGTCGCACGGCCGATCCATTGAAAAAGCTATTCCGCATTGGACGAGACGGATCGCCGCCGCGCGCGCCGTTTGCGCTGGGTGTGTTGTGCGTGAAGCAGATCACCTAATGAGGGATGAGTCTGATGAAAATGCTGAAGTTGGCTTCCGCGGTCCTGGCGCTCTCGATGACGGGCGCGATGGTCGCGCAGGCGGCGCCGGGCTTTACGACGGCCAATGTGAACCACAGGACGGGACCCGATACGGAGTTCCCGAGCATGGGCGTCATTCCCGAGGGGACATCCGTCGACATTCGCGGCTGTCTCAGGGACGAGTCCTGGTGCGATGTGATCGCGGGCGGCAACCGCGGGTGGGTATTCAGCGAGTACCTGGCCCTCAGTCGGCGCGGCGAGTACGTGCCTGTGCCCGATATCGGCCTCAGCGCGGCGCGGATCCCCGTCGTCACGTTCCTCGCGGCAAACTATTGGCGCCAGCACTACACGGGCCGGCCCTGGTTCAAGGAGCGCGACCGCTGGGTAGCGTTCAAGCCGCGGCCGCGTCCGGGCTGGCGGGCACCGCCATCCGGGCCGCGCAAGGCCGGCTGGTGGCGCCAGGGCTATCAGGCCCCTCCCGGCATGAAGGGTCCGCCGGATCGCGGCTGGAAGCGGCCCGATCGCCCCAGGGGAGATCGCCCCGGGCCTGATCATCGCGGTGATCAGCGCCGCTAGTCGCTAGATCGGTCCACATTGCGATCCATAAGGGCCCGGGCTGCCAGGCGGCTGCCCGGGCCTTTCGTTGAATTGCCTGAATTATTGACACCAGCGGCCGCTCTGCCCCATATAGGGCCCATGTCGATCTATGCGAACATCCGTGAGCGACGTCGTTGGGGCTGCGGCCCGCGGCAGCGATGACGGCGTGGTGAGACCAGCCGTCGTTGTCCGTGCCGCGCAGTCGCGCGGCCTTTTTCATTTTGGACGCGCCGGCCAAAGCCCCTCTTTCTTCTGAATTCGCTGCCACTTCCGACCTGATCCAGCATTGGAAAGAGCCTCACAGATGTCCGCCGCAACCACCGCTGCCTCTTCCGGCCCTTCGCCTGCCGTCATGGGCACCTATGGCCGCTACGACGTCGTCTTCGACCGGGGCGAGGGCTCCTGGCTGATCGACACCAAGGGCGAGCGCTATCTCGACTTCGGCTCCGGCATTGCCGTGAACGCGCTCGGCCATGCAAACCCCAAGCTGATCGCCGCGCTCGCCGAGCAGGCGCAGAAGCTCTGGCACACCTCGAACCTCTATCGCGTGGCCGGCCAGGAAAAGCTCGCCGAGCGCCTCGTCGCGACGACGTTCGCCGACAAGGTTTTCTTCTGCAATTCGGGTGCGGAGGCCTGCGAGGGCATCATCAAGCTCGCACGCCGCTATCAGTTCACGAGCGGGCATCCCGAGCGCTGGCGCATCATCACCTTCAAGGGCTCGTTCCACGGCCGTACGCTCGGCACGATCGCCGCTGCCGGCAATGAGAAGTACCTCGAGGGCTTCGGCGAGCCGGCGCCCGGCTTCGACGTGCTCGAGACGGTCAATGACCTCGCCCTCGTCGAGAAGGCCATCGAGCCTGCGACCGCGGCGATCATGGTCGAGCCCATTCAGGGCGAAGGCGGCATCCGCGCCTGCACCAAGGAGTTCCTCCAGGGCCTGCGCGCGCTCGCCGACAAGAACGGCCTGCTGCTCATTCTGGACGAGGTGCAGACCGGCGTCGGCCGCACGGGCAAGCTCTTCGCCTACGAGGCCGCGGGCATCAAGCCGGATGCCATGGCGATCGCCAAAGGCATTGGTGGCGGCTTCCCGGTCGGCGCCTTCCTTGCGACGACGGAAGCGGCGAAGGGCATGGTGCCCGGCACGCACGGCTCGACGTTCGGTGGCAATCCGCTCGCCATGGCCGTCGGCAATGCCGTGCTCGAAGCCGTGCTGGAGCCGGGTTTCCTCGAGGAAGTGCAGAGGAAGGCGCTGCGCTTCAAGCAGCTCCTCGCGCGCGTGCAGGACGAGCATGCCGATATCGTCGAGGGCATTCGCGGCGAAGGTCTCCTGATCGGCGTCAAGATCAAGGACAAGATCCTGGCTGGTGACGTCGTGAAGGCTTGCCTCGCCGAGCATCTGCTAACGGTCGGCGCTGGCGACAACGTCGTGCGCATGATCCCGCCGCTGACGACGCCGGACGAGGAGCTGGCCGAGGGCGT
Source organism: Hyphomicrobium sp. CS1BSMeth3 (assembly GCF_900117415.1). Taxonomy (GTDB): domain Bacteria; phylum Pseudomonadota; class Alphaproteobacteria; order Rhizobiales; family Hyphomicrobiaceae. Next base: position 2,397,428 of record NZ_FPEI01000006.1, on the reverse strand, counting down.
TGCGCGCCTCTCGCGCGCGCTCACGAACGCGAAAAAGCAGGTGAAGTAGGAACTTCGTAATGCGGCGCTGCCGTTTCTGCCGATGGCAGAGGTGGCGGCGCCGATGGCTCTATCTTTCGATCTCGAACGGCGAGACCGCCATGGATGCCCGTATCGGCTTGAAGCCGCCCCGCCATTTCCTCGATCTCGATCAGATCGACGCCCGCGTGCTGCGCCGCATTGTCGACATGGCGCACGAGATGAAGAAGGCCGGCAGGCGCGTGCCCCAGCATCTTCGGCCCAAGGACATCGAGGACATGGTCCTCGTGATGATCTTCGAGAAGCCCTCGACGCGGACGCGCGTGTCGTTCGACGTCGCCATGCGCCAGCTCGGCGGGCAGACGATCGGCCTCAACCACACGGACATGCAGCTCGGCCGCGGCGAGCCGATCTCGGACACGGCGAAGGTGCTCTCGCGCTATGCCGACGCGCTCATGGTCCGCGCCAATGCCCACCAGACGTTGGTCGATCTCGCCGAGCACGCGACCATTCCGGTGATCAACGGCCTGACGGATCTGAGCCACCCCTGCCAGATCGTCGCCGACATCCTCACGTTCGAGGAGACGCGCGGCAACATCGGCGGCCGCACCGTCGCCTGGGTCGGCGATGGCAACAACGTGGCCGCTTCCTGGATGCACGCGGCCGTGAAGTTCGGCTTCAAGCTTCGCGTCGCGACGCCGGCTCAGCTCAAGCCCGAGCAGGCCGTGATCGACTGGGTGAAGTCCGAAGGCGCAAAAGACAGCGTGCTTTTGACGGACGATCCGGCCGAGGCGGTCAAGGGTGCCGAGTGCGTGGTGACCGACACGTGGGTCTCCATGGGGCAGGACGATGCCCCGCGGCGCAAGCAGCTCCTCGGGCCCTATGCGGTCGATCAGAATTTGATGGACCGCGCAGGGAAGGATGCAATCTTCATGCATTGCCTGCCGGCCTACCGGGGGCATGAGGTCTCGGCCGACGTGATCGACGGGGCGCAGTCTGTCGTGTTCGATGAGGCGGAGAACCGGCTCCACGCCCAGAAGGCCATTCTCGCCTGGTGCCTCGGCGTCGACTGAGCAGGACGATGGAACGATGACGATCAGAGCGGGCCGAACGGACATCGGCGGGCCGCCGGTGCGCGATGACCTCGTGCTGCCGTTCGGCACCGTGCGCTCGCGCGTCGCCGGACGCGTCGTCCGCCTCGGCCATGTCATCGACGAGATCCTTTCCTCGCACGATTATCCCGAGCCGATCAGCGTCGTTCTCGGCCAGGCCATCGCGCTGACGGCACTCCTCGGCCAGCAGCTCCAGAGCGGACGGCTCATCCTTCAGACGAAGTCGGACGGGCCTCTCGGCTTTCTCGTCGTGCAGTACGAGGTGCCGGGGCGGCTGCGCGGCTATGCGAGCTACGACCCCGAGCGCCTGGAAGCTCTGCGCAGGTCCGGCGGTCTCTCGGACGGCAGCCTGCTCGGCAATGGCCGCCTCGCCATGACCATTGATCCCGGCGGCGAGCAGGAGAGCCACCAGGGTGTCGTGCCGCTCGAGGGCCGAGGTCTTGCGGACGCGGCAATCACCTACTTCCGCCAGTCCGAGCAGCTCCCGACCTTCATCCGCCTCACGGCCGTCCGCCAGTTCGTCGGCCGCAGTGGCGATGCGCCCTCGCGCTGGCACTGGCGTGCCGGCGGGCTGATCGTCCAGCACGTGCCGGCGGCGGGCGGCGAGCAGAAGCCCGAGCTCACAGGCGAAGCGCACGACGCGAGCCTTGCCGGCGAGCACGATGATGATTGGAACCGCGTCGAGATCCTGGCTGCGACCGTCGAGGATCACGAGCTGATCGATCCCACGCTCGCGCCCGAGCGGCTGCTGCTGCGGCTCTTCCACGAGGAGGGCGTGCGCGTTGCGCCGATCGTGCCGCTCGAAGCCAAGTGCCGCTGCTCGCGCGAGCGCATTGGCGCGTTCCTCGAAGGCTTTCCCGAGAAGGAGCGTGAGACGCTGCGCGAGGCCGACGGCGCCATCACCGTGAAGTGCGAGTTCTGCTCGACGAGCTACCGCTTCGAGCGGGACGACGTGATCGGGTGACGCAAATTTTCCCCTCTCCCCGCTCTTCGCGGGGAGAGGGTTAGGGTGAGGGGCGGGAGCTTGCTCGACGCTGGCAATTGCCGCCGCCCCTCATCCTAACCTTCTCCCCGTGAGCACGGGGAGAAGGGACCTGTCGCGCTCGTTGCAGCGGTTGGTATCTTGTCCGCATGGCCGCCGCAGGCATAGCACCACGGCGGGGTTGCGAAGCACCCCTTCCCAGCAGCCCGCGGCAACGAGCGATGTCCTGTCCGCATGGCCGCCGCGGGCATAGCACCACGGCGGGGTTGCGAAGCACCCCTTCCCAGCAGCCCACGGCAACGAGCGACGCCCTGTCCGCATGGCCGCCGCGGGCATAGCACTACGGCAGGGTTGCGAAGCACCCCTTCCCAGCAGCCCGCGGCACCTAGATCAAGGCCATTTCACCAAGGGCGGCATGGACGAGAGGATCGAATCCACGTTCCCGCCGGTCTTGAGGCCGAACACCGTGCCGCGATCGTGCAGCAGGTTGAACTCGACGTAGCGCCCGCGCCGCACGAGCTGCTCGTCGCGCTCGGCATCGCTCCACTTCTTCTTGAAATTGCGCCGGACGATCTCCGGGTAGATGCGGCCGAAGGTGCGCCCGACATCCTGCGTAAAGGCGAGCGCGGCTTCCCAGCCGCCGGCCGCCGGCTCGGGCGTGAGATAGTCGTAGAAGATGCCGCCGACGCCGCGTGGCTCCTTGCGGTGGGGCAGATAAAAATACTCGTCGCACCACGCCTTGAGACGTGCGTAGTCGACGATGGGGTGCGGCGCGCAGGCTTCCTGCATGGCCGCATGGAAGTCGCGCGTGTCGGGATCCTCCTGCGTGCGCCGCGTCCCGAGAACGGGCGTCAGGTCGGCGCCGCCGCCGAACCACCATTTCGTCGTCACCACGAAACGCGTGTTCATGTGCACGGCCGGCACGTGCGGATTCTGCAGGTGGGCAATGAGCGAAATGCCCGAGGCCCAGAAGCGGGGGTCTTCCGATGCGCCGGGAATCTGCGCGCGGAACTCGGGGGCGAACTCACCATACACGGTCGACGTGTGGACGCCGACCTTCTCGAAGACGCGCCCGCGCATCATGCTCATGAGCCCGCCGCCGCCATCGCTGCCCGTATGGTCGCCGCGCCGCCATTGCTGGCGCGCGAAGCGGCCCGCGGGCCGGTCCGATAGCGGCGCGCCTGCGGGCAGCTCCTCCTCGATCCGCTCGAAGGTCATGCAAATGTCATCGCGGAGGCGCTCGAACCAGGTGCGCGCGGTCGCCTTCCGGAGGTGCATTTCATCTGGAGGCATGCTAGTCACGTGACACCTCTCTTTCGACGCGCGCGACGTCTCCCCGCTCGATAAGCGGCGTTCCGTACGTGGACATGATGTCGTCACGACCGGCACGTAGAGAGGCCACCCGCGCGCCGCCCCCCGAGGACGGAGCTGCATTCTCAGCTTCCCTTTGATACGTCAAGGGATCCGGTCGTCACATTGACCGGGATCAACCCGGCGCCTCGGGTGCTCAAAAGTGGGGCAATAGGAATCCAGTCCCTGGGCCCGGCAACGCGCCCATGGCAGGGCAGCGCTGATGCGCGCCCCGCAGACTGCAGTAACTACGACGAGCACAGGCCATGTACCGCTGGTTCGAGAGCCGTATCGACCCCTATCCCGAGCAGGCGCCCGAGCGCCCGCCGGCGACGCTCGCCGCGTTCTATCGCTACTTCATCCAGCCCGTGTGGCCGGCCTTTGCCGTTCTGCTCGTCGTCGGCTTCATCGGCTCGGTGATCGAGCTGTCGCTGATGGCGTTCATCGGCAGCATCGTCGACCTGATGCGGGCCTCGGAGACTCCGCAGACTTTCCTCGCCGATCATGCGGCATGGCTGCTGTTCATGGGCTTCGTCGCGCTGATCGCACGTCCGATCATCTCGACACTGCATGATCTGATCAAGAACCAGGTGATCGCGGGGCCTGTGACGACGCGCGTGCGCTGGCTGACGCACCGCTATGTGCTGCGCCAGAGCCTGTCGTTCTATCAGAACGACTTCGCGGGCCGCGTCGCCAACAAGATCATGCAGACGGCGCCGGCGCTGCGCGAGTCCGTCGTGCAGGTGATCGACGCCGTCTGGTTCGCCGGCATCCAGTGGATCGGCGCCGTGGTGCTCTTCGCCGCCGCCGACCCGCTGCTGCTCGCGCCGCTCGTCATCTGGCTCGGCGCCTACATCGTGGCGATGATCTACTTCGTGCCGAAGATCCGCGAGCGCTCGACGGCCGCGGCCGAGGCGCGCTCGATGCTGACCGGGCGCATCGTCGACAGCTACACGAACATCCTGACGGTCAAGCTCTTCGCGCACGCCGATCGCGAGGACACCTACGCCAAGGCCGCCATCGACGAGCAGATGTCGAAGTGGCAGGCCTCGCTGCGCCTGCTGACCAGCATGGAGTTCACGCTCTACACGCTGAACGGCTTCCTGATCGTCGGCGCGAGCGGGCTCGCCATCTGGCTGTGGAGCCTCGGCGCGGTCTCGATCGGTGCGATCGCTGTGGTCACCGGCCTCGTCATCCGCATTGTCGCGATGTCGGGCTGGGTGCTGTTCACAGTTGCCGGCATCTTCGAGAACATCGGCGTCGTGCAGGAGGGCCTCGAGACGATCTCGCGCGACCAGGAAGTCGTCGATGCGCCGGATGCGAAGCCGCTTGTCGTCAAGCGCGGCGAGATCCGCTTCGAGCACATCCGCTTCCACTATGGCCGCCAGTCGGGGATCATCGACGACCTGTCGCTGCGGGTCGCTCCGGGCGAGAAGGTCGGGCTCGTCGGCCGCTCGGGTGCGGGCAAGTCGACACTCGTGAACCTGCTCCTGCGCTTCTACGATCTCGAGCACGGGCGCATTCTCATTGACGGCCAGGACATCGCGCACGTCACGCAGGACAGCCTGCGCGAGAACATCGGCATGGTCACGCAGGATACGTCCCTGCTGCACCGCTCGGTGCTCGACAACATCCTCTATGGCCGTCCGGACGCAAGTCGCGAGGCCGCGACGGCGGCTGCGCGCATGGCGGCGGCGCATGAGTTCATCCCGGCACTCAGGGATCTGCGCGGACGCGCGGGCTACGACGCCCACGTTGGCGAGCGCGGCGTGAAGCTCTCGGGCGGCCAGCGCCAGCGCATCGCGATCGCGCGCGTGCTGCTGAAGAACGCCCCGATCCTGATCCTCGACGAGGCGACGAGCGCGCTTGACAGCGAGGTCGAGGCGGCCATCCAGGAGCAGCTCAACAACCTCATGCAGGGCAAGACCGTGATTGCGATCGCGCATCGCCTGTCGACGATCGCGGCCATGGACCGGCTCGTGATCATGGATCAGGGCCGCATCGTCGAGGAGGGGCCGCATCAGGTGCTGCTCGAGCGCGGGGGGATCTATGCGGAGCTCTGGGCGCGCCAGTCGGGCGGTTTCCTCGCCAAAGAGGCGGCGGAGTAATCGCGCCCGCCGATCGCTTTCGCGAGCGGGGACTAGTCCCCGCGCCTTGCGCTAAATCTTCCGTGCAACAAGCCGCAGCCGTGTCTTCGAGCGAGCGGGACCGCATTCGCGTCTTCGACGCGACGGGGCTTTCGCCCCTGGCCCCAATCGGGGAGACCCCGAACCCCCTTCTTTTTATGGACTGGAGCGAGCCGCGAACGCACCAGCATCCCCTCTCCCCGTTCTTACGGGGAGAGGGTTAGGGTGAGGGGCGGCGGCATACGCCGACGTCGCAAATGTTGTCGCCCCCCACCCCGGCCCTCTCCCCATTGAAGACAATGGGGAGAGGGGGGAGTGGGCGCGTCATACACTGCGCTGTCGCACTGACCGCCGCGGGCATAGCACCACGGCTGGAGGCGATAGCACCTCTTCCCAGCAGCCCGCGGTACAAAAATAAAAGGCGGGGGTTCCGGGGGTGTCCCCCGGTCGGGGTGCGGGGCCGAGGCCCCGCTCGCGCTGAAAGCGCGAAGGCCGCATCGCGCCGGTGAGTTCTCACGCTCAATTTCCCGGCCGCGCTCCCGCGCCGGGCGTGAAATCATCAAGGGGACGGGGCGGCGACGCCAGTCCGATGGAAAGAGGAAGCGGCGCCTGCCGCCCCGTTCTGCCGCTCGCTTTCTCCACCTGCCATGGCCGGTCGGGTCCAGCTCGCGCACGTGCGTTACGTGCGGAGGCAGCAGGCCGGAGGCGATGCTCCGGGAGCGGCGCGCGCGGCGCGACTTCGGACGCCTCCGGAGGGCCCCCTTGGTGCCGCGCGCGACCTAGAAGATACGGCTGCCTACAAGTGCGGGGACAAATGCCCAGTTCGCAGCGCCATTTCTTGAGCGCGCGACTGCGCGCCGGCCGTTAGGCCGTCCCAAGGAATAGCAGCCCGCGGTAAGTCAAATAACTCCCGCCGCGGAGCACTTTCTTGGCGCGCCTCTGGCGCGACGCACCATGGCGGGGGTTGCGGAGCACTTCTTCCCGGCAGCCCGCGATCCCGCACTCTGAGCTGTCGCTCTTGCCGCCGCGGGCATAGCACTACGGTTCGGTTGCGGAGCGCCTCTTCCCAGCAGCCCGCGGCACTATAACAACGCCACGATTTGGCTCTATCGATGCCACATGCTAGATACGCTCAGGGACGATTCCTGTGGGGGAAGACGCCATGACCCGGATTCGGTTGCTCAGCGCAGTGGTGCTGGCGAGTGCGCTTGCGGCTTGCTCGGGCGGTGGCGGCGTGACGACGGCATCCCTGCTGGGCACGCCCGCCGCTCAGCCGCAGGCGGATGAGCCCTCGGAGCGCGCGCTGCATTCGGCCTCGGTGGCCGCCCGTGCCAGCAAATGCGGTTACAACTTCAATCCCACCAAGCTGCGCGAGTCCTTCCTGGCGGCGGAGGCCGCGAACGGGGCGACGCCCGAGCAGATGACCAAGCTCGGCCAGTCCTACGACTTCACGCAAACGACTGTTTCCAAGCAGATCAGCAACCCGCAGGAATACTGCACCGAGCAGCGGACCCGTCAGGTCAGCACCGATTTGCAGAAGCAGCTTGCAGGCGATTTCCGGGCGCCGAAGAAGCCGGCGTTGCCGGCGTCGGCTGGCTGGTGGGATACGGCCAGCTCGCAGAAGGCCATGGATCGGGAAGAGATCTTCAACCCGAAGCATTCGCGCTGAGGCCCCGAGCTCGCTCGTAGCTCGGGTATCTAGGCGCCTGTTGCCGGACCACGCCGGGGCTGCTGCCCGGAGGATTTGTCCTCATCGGGACGGTGCATAGCGGGCTGCACGCCGAGCAGCCGCTCGCTCGCCATGTCGAATACCATCCTGGCGCCGAACTCGAGCTTGGTGCGGAACACCGCCCAATGCTTGGATCCCTGCTCGCAGAGCGAGGCGTTGCGCTCGCAGAAGGTCGCAGCGCGGTGCACGGCCTCGGTGGCCGTCTTGTAGAGCTGGGCCTGGCGCTCCTTGTCTGAGGGGAGCAGCAGCACGATCAGTGCCACCCAGAAGGCCGTGCGGATCAGGAACATGTCTCTCAACCTCTCGGCTTGGGCCGCGAGCGCAGCCGAAGTCCATGGCTCATGTTTACCTTGAAGAGCCGAAATCACCGCAAAAGCGGAGCGGTAGATTTGTCGAAAATTGAGCTGGGCTTCTTAACTCCTCGGTGAGCATTGCGGCGGCAGGCGGGGCGTAGTGCTTCGACGCCGAGCGCCCCCGAATCGTCGGGACCGGCCGGGCATTTTCGGCCTCCACGCTCGTCTGAAAACATTGAGAGAACATGATGATATTAGATTTGTTGTTTCAATGCACTGGCGATGCATTGCGCATGTAGAACAAAAATGGTACATGAAGGGTTAATTGCGAGAATCTGCAACTCGTGGAATAAGGGAACCCGCATCATGGCTGCTGCGCATTTACGCGTCGTCGAGGGGGACGATATGGACAAGCACAAGGCGCTGGATGCAGCGCTGGCGCACATCGAGAAGCAGTTCGGCAAAGGCTCGATCATGCGTCTCGGTGCGACTGATAAGTCCATCGACATCGAGGCGATCTCGACCGGATCGCTCGGGCTCGATATTGCGCTCGGCATCGGCGGGCTGCCGCGCGGCCGTGTGGTCGAGATCTTCGGGCCGGAAAGCTCCGGTAAGACAACGCTCGCTCTCCAGTGCGTGGCCGAAGCTCAGAAGAAGGGCGGCATCTGCGCCTTCGTCGATGCCGAGCACGCCGTCGACCCGGTCTATGCGCGCAAGCTCGGCGTCAACGTCGAGGACCTTCTCATTTCGCAGCCGGACTCGGGTGAGCAGGCGCTCGAGATTGTCGACACGCTGGTCCGCTCGGGCGCGGTCGATGTGCTGGTCGTCGATTCGGTCGCCGCGCTGACGCCCAAGGCCGAGCTCGAAGGCGAGATGGGAGATAGCCTTCCTGGTTTGCAGGCGCGCCTCATGAGCCAGGCGCTGCGCAAGCTGACCGGGACGATCTCCAAGTCGCGCTGCATGGTGATCTTCATCAACCAGATCCGCATGAAGATCGGCATCATGTTCGGCAACCCGGAGACGACGACGGGCGGCAACGCGCTCAAGTTCTATTCGTCCGTCCGCCTCGACATACGCCGCATCGGTCAGATCAAGGAGCGCGACGAGCCGGTCGGCAATCAGACGCGCGTCAAGATCGTCAAGAACAAGGTGGCGCCGCCCTTCAAGCAGGTCGAGTTCGACATCATGTACGGCCAGGGTATCTCCAAGACCGGCGAGCTCGTCGATCTCGGCGTGAAGGCCGGGATCGTCGAGAAGTCGGGCGCCTGGATCTCTTTCAAGGGCAATCGGATCGGCCAGGGTCGCGAGAACGCCAAGACCTTCCTCAAGGACAATCCCAAAATCGCTGCCGAGATCGAGGCGGCGATCCGCCAGAATGCCGGCTTGCTCGTGGATCAGATGCTCCAGGCGGAGCGCGATGACGACGCGGATCCGGAAGGCCTCACCGAGGTGCCGGATGCCGATGGCGTGTTGCCGGATACGGACGACACGACAGCGCGCAAAGGCTCGCGGGCAGCTCGGCGGTAGGCACCTCTCACGTGGAAGATCGACCGCCGCCACCGTTCGCCGCCTTTCGTTCGGACGATGTCGTGGCTGCGGTCGAAGCTGCCTTGTCGCCGATCGCCGCACAGGCCGCGCGCTGCACGGCCTGCGTGCTCGCCGAGACGCGCACCAACGTGGTTTTCGGCTCCGGCAGCGCGCGCTCGGGCATCGTTTTCATCGGCGAGGCACCGGGCGCGAACGAGGATGCGCAAGGCCTGCCGTTCGTCGGGCGCTCCGGTCAGCTTCTCGATCGCCTGCTCGCGGAGACGGGGATCGCGCGCAGTGATGTCTACATCTGCAACGTCGTGAAGTGCCGACCGCCGGGAAATCGCGACCCTCGCCCCGAGGAGGCTGTAACGTGCGCGCCCTTCCTGCGTGCGCAGCTCGAGACGCTGAAGCCCCGCGTGCTTTGTGCGCTCGGCCTTCACGCGACACGATGGCTGCTCCCTGGAAAAGAGCCTATGGCCAAGCTGCGCGGTCGGGTGCTCGAGTACAGGGCTATCCCGACGATCGCGACCTACCATCCGGCCGCCATACTGCGCAGCCCCGGCCTGAAGGCCAATGCTTTGGCCGATCTCAAGCGCGCGCGCGCGCTTGCCGATGATATTGCCGCGCACGAGTCAGGCGGGGGCCGCCACTGAGAGCGGTGACGTGGTGTGGTCTCGCGGCCATCATCAATCAGCGTTCAGTCGCAACGCGAGCATCGAAGCCGGGCGAGCTTTGGAATCGGGACACTAAGGGTGCATAAGCTCCCCCGCGGTGTGGCAAATGCCACGAGCACCGCCTACGGTCGCGCAAGCGAGTCTGCTCGCCGCTGACCAGTCATTGGGTTTTGGCCTGCGGCGGGTGACGCACAACAACAGCGAGTGCATCGTGGCTCTCAACGCACAGCCCTTTTGGGATTGGATCACCGAACGCCATCGCATTTACCTCAAGAAGGCCGCCGGCGAGCGGGCTCCTTGGACGAAGGACGAGATCCTGCAGTCGTACAGCTTCTGCAATGTCTTTCGCGAGCTGGACAAGGTCACTGTCTGGGTGCGGGAAAAATGGCGCGATCCCTATGCCGACAACCCGCAGCTCTGGATCGCCATGTGCCTCGCGCGCCAGGTGAACTGGCCGGACACGCTCGAGGAAGTCGGCTTTCCGGTGCACACCTACGATGCCAAGGCTGTCCGCGCGGCGCTCGAGGCACGCAAGGCGCGCGGCGAGAAGGTCTATACGGGTGCGTACATGATCAGCGCGCCTTCCGGCGAATTCGCCGGCATGGCAAAGCCCGAGTACACGGCCCACATCGTGGTCGGCGCGCTCTGGGATGCGCGCCGCGAGTTCGAGGCGATGTTCGCGAACGGCCGCCAGCCCACCATGCAGGAAGTCCACACGTGGCTGCGCCAGTTCCGCGGCTGGGGCGACTTCATGGCCTACGAGGTGGTGACGGATCTTCGCCACACGCGCTACCTGCGCAATGCCCCCGACATCAACACCTGGGCCGTGGCGGGGCCGGGCGCGATCCGCGGGCTTCACCGCCTGCACGGCCGGCCCTATAAGAGATCTCTGACGCAGACGCAGGCGCTCGTGGAAATGCGCGAGCTGCTCGAGATGTCGAGGACGTGCCTGCCTGATTTCATTCCGCCCCTGGAGCTGCGCGAGATCGAGCATTCGCTCTGCGAGACGGACAAGTATCTGCGCGTCGCCAACGGAGAGGGCCGCCCCAGGGCCAAATATGAGGGTGTTCCCGCATGAAGGTCGTCCAAGCCAGGAACGTCAATGACGCGGTCGTCAAGGGCGCGGAGCTCTTGAAGCAGGGCGGGCTTGTCCAGGCGAGCCGCGCCGGCGGCACGATCGAGTATCCCGAGCCCGTCTGCACCGTCTACGAGCAGCCGCTGGAGCGCGTGCTCTTCGACGGCGTGCGGGACGCAAATCCGTTCTTCCATCTTCTGGAAGCGCTCTGGATGCTCGCCGGGCGCAATGACGTTGCCTGGCTCGCGCGCTTCAACCAGCGCATGGCCACCTACTCGGATGACGGCATCGTCTTCAATGCCGCCTACGGCTATCGCTGGCGCCAGCAGTTCGATCTATCGAAGGCGCATGGCCGGCCGTTCCGCGACCAGCTCACAACCATCGTCGATCTCCTGCGCAAGGACCCGGACAGCCGTCGCGCCGTCCTGCAGATCTGGGATGCCGAGGCCGATCTCGGCGTGGTGAGCAAGGATCTCGCCTGCAACACGCAGGCCATGTTCAAGGTGCGCGCTGGCCGCCTGAACATGACGGTGTCGAACCGCTCGAACGACATCATCTGGGGCTGCTACGGCGCCAATGCCGTGCACTTCTCGATCCTGCTCGAGTACATGGCGGCGCGCATCGGCGTCGAGACCGGTGTCTACCGCCAGATGAGCGACAGCTACCACGCCTACGAGGATACCTGGTCAAAGATCAGCGGCATTGCCGACCGCTTCGAGGGCGATCCCTATGCGCTCGGTGAGGTCGCCGCTTACCCGCTCGTCGGGGACCCGGAAAACTTCGATGCCGATCTCTTCCACTGGCTCGACAATCCGCCGGATGCGCTGAGCCTTCAGCAGTGGGATGCGGAGATGGCGCGCGGCGCTGGGCGCAATCCCTATTTCCTCGCGGTCGCGACGCCGATCTACAACGGCTGGTTCGCCTACAAGCGCAAGGATCGCGCGGCGGCACTGGCCTGGGTCGAGCGCTGTGCCGCGACGGATTGGCGGCGTGCCGCGCGCGAGTGGCTCGAGCGGCGCTGGCAGGCGCGCGTGAGCGCCGCAGCCGAATAAAGGGCGAGACGTGACGAGCGAAGACGCGGAGCGCAAAGCGCTACTGGAACAGCTTGCCGCGAGCGATATGACGACGCTGAAGCGGCTCGCGGCGCTGCTCGATGACGCGCCCGAGAGACCAGCGGACAGCGGTCCTGGCTATCTCGATTTTCTGCGTGCCGTTGCCGACAGCGACGTGCGCGGTCTCAGGAACGCCGAGAAGTCCTATGGCAATAGCTGGAAGCGCCGCGGCGGTGTCGACACCTTCAACATGCTGGCGCGCAAATGGGATCGCGTCGAAAAGCGCCTCGCGACAGCGATTGCGGTTGGATCCGGCGCGAAGGGTGCCTCGCCCTACGACATCTTCGAGCACATTGCAGCGGACACGAAGAGCGACGGCTTCATCGACGATGTGCGCGACCTGCGCCGATATCTGATGCTTGCCGAAGCCGAGATCGCCGCGCGCAAGGCCGCCAATGTCGAGGACAGCGGGCGCGGCTATCTCGATCAGCTTCAGGTGATCGCCGACAGCGACGTCGCGAACATCGAGGAGAAGGAGCGCGCGTACGGCAGCAGTTGGAAGCGGCGTGGCGGCATCGGCGCCTTCATGATGTTCGCCCGCAAGTTCGATCGCATCGAGCAGCGCGTCTCGACCGAGATTGCCGCCACTTCCGAGACGCCCGGCGCTCAGAAGCACAATCTCTTCCAGCACATTCTCGCCGATCGCCGCGCCGAGCCCCTGCTCGACGATATCCGCGACCTGCGCCGCTATCTCGTTCTGGTCGAGGCGGAGATGGCCGCGCGCGGCGCTCTCGAGATCGGCACGGCCCGCGACAATCGCGAAAAGAGCTGAGGCCAGCCTCTACGCGTTTTCGGGCGGCAGCGTCTGCTCGCCGATGGCGGCGAGCGCGGCGCGACCGAAATCGTTGCCGGGCTCGCGCCAGAGCGTATGCACATGGCTCGCGAGTTGCCGCGTCGAATACTCGATCGAGAGTGTCGCGCTGTGCAGGCGGTAGTAGTGCAGATCGGTCGTCCCGAAGCCGCCAGCCCACTCGAAGCGCAGACCATCACGCGCGGTGCCGTCGAGCCGCGCCATCTGCGCGCGCGCCAGGTCATTCGGCAGATTTGAAATATAGGTCTCGGCAATGCCGAGCATGAGATGACGTTGCGTCTCGTCAGTGAGCTCGGCATAGGCAATGCCGCCGGGCTCGGTCGCGATTTCCGCGCGGCGCGGGCCTGCGCGCACGTCATTCGGAACGTCGCCCGCGCGCCGCGTGCGCGATAGCTGGGTGGTCTCGAGGTTCCGCACGAGATCGCGACCGATGTAGTCCTCGCGATGAATGGGCGCGAGACCTGCGTGCAGCCCTTCCGTAACCTCCATCGGGTCGGCGCACACGCAGTGCGGCGTTGTCGAAATGATCCGGTCGCCGATAGCCGTGAAGTTCAGCGAGAGGTGATGCCCCTCGACGCGCCAGCCCCAGGGAGCGTCCTTCTCAGGATCGCCGAACACGACGAAAGCATAGGCGCCGGGACCGCGCCCGAAGCCGCGCAAATCCTTGAGCGCGGCGGCGAGCTTCATGACGCCCGTCGCCTTTTCGAGGCCCGTGCGGCTGAGCGATGAGGCGAGGAGAGTCATGGCAAGCTCGCGCTCGGCACTCGACATGTCGTCGAGCGTCACGCCGGCGCGCCGCCCCGGCACGTACGTCCAGCGATGGCGCTCGGGGGCCTTGAACTCGAAAGTGAGCTGGTTACGCAACTCGCTGCGAATGCCGAACACCAGAGCAACAGCCGCTTTGCGCATGTCGGCGCCCAGACTGCTCGCCGCAACTTCAGCACGCGCCGGCATGGGAGCACTCACCGGCAGTGCAGCGCCGGCCATCAGAGCGGCAAACTCGCGGCGGCTCGGATGCGGGCCCCATGTCATGCCAACGGCCTCGGTTGCTGGGGCTTGAACGCGCAGGAGGCAGGGCATGGTTCCCTGCCTCCCAGCTTTATTGCGTCAGGACGTCGTGTACTTCACCGCGCATCCATAGGGGCGCGTCACGGCGTTTTTCACCGGCTCGCCCTTGGTCACGGCGGCGAGCGCATCGCGGAAGTAGGGCGTCGCCTTCTCCAGATCGTCGGCGCGCGTCGAGGGGATCGAGTCGATGCCGCCCATGTAAACCAGGATGCCTTCGGCATTGATGAGGAACATCTGCGGCGTCGTGCGCGCATCATACGCGCGCCCCATCTGCCCCTTCGGATCGAGCAGAATGGCTGCCGGCGATGCCTTCCGGCTCTGCGTGAGCTCGTTGGCCTTTTGCGGCGTGACATTGCCCTGCTCGCCGGGCGGCGACGAGATCACGCTCAGCCAGACGACGCCGGCATCGGCGGCCTGACGCTGCAGCGCCTGCATGTTGCCGGCATTGTAGTGCTTGCGCACGTACGGACAGTCGTGGTTCGTCCACTCGAGCGCAACGATCTTGCCGCGCAGTTCCGCGAGACGTTGCGTCTTGCCATTGCTGTCGACGGCCGTGAAGTCCGGCGCCGGCTTGTTGATCTGCGGCGAGGCCATGGCTGGCTGGCTGGTGAGCATCGTCAGGCCGCCGGCGGCGACTGCGGTCAGGCCTGCCGTCGTGCCGAGCATGAGTGTGCGGCGGTCGAAAGGCAGATCCGCCAGATGTGATTTGAGCCGATTGTCGGTCATGAAGTCCTCCTGCTCATTTGATGGGTTGAGGGGATGTTTGCGCCGATCGGCCCGCGCGCTCGATCTCGCCGACGACGATCGCTTCCGTCAGGACGGGTGGCAGCACCGCCGGCTCGCGTCCGCCGGCGGGATAGAAGGCATAGAAGGGCAGGCCATCGCGGTTGAACGAGCGCAGATAGGCGCCGATCTCCGGGTTGCGGTTCGTCCAGTCGCCTTTGAGATAGGTGATGCCCGCGGCGCGGAAGGCCTCCTGCACGGCTTCCGTCGAGAGTGTCGTGCGCTCATTGACGAGGCAGGTGATGCACCACGCGGCCGTCATGTTGACGAACACCGGCTTGCCTTCCTTGCGAAGCTCCGCGAGGCGCGCGTTGGTGAAAGGCTCGTAGTTTGCGGATGCCGCGCTCGCCTGCGTGCGTGCGGCAATGCCGGGCGTGGCCGCGCCATCGAGCTGCAGAAGCAGGCCGAATGTGCCGGCGATCGCCGCTGCTGCGAGCCCGCGTGGAATGAGGCCGCGGCCCGTGCCGTGCTGCGCCGTGCCGTAGATCCAGGCGGCAAGCGCGACGAGCAGAGCGCCGGAGAGTGCCACCAGCACGCCGAAATCGCCGAGCTGCTGCGAGAGCACGCAGACGAGCCACGCCGCCGAGGCGTACATCGGGAACGCCATGGCCTGGCGCAGGCGCAGCATCCATGGACCCGGACGCGGCAGAGCGCGCGCGAGCGCGGGGAAGAGCGTCAGCAGTGCGTAGGGCGCGGCAAGGCCGAGCCCCATGGCGAGGAAGATGAGCAGGCAAACGAGGACGGATGCCGAGAGCGCCGTGCCGACGGCAACGCCCATGAACGGCGCTGTGCAGGGCGTCGCGAGGACAACGGCGAGCAGGCCGGTGAAGAAGCTGCCGGCATGGCCGGACTTCTGTGTGAGGCCCTGGCCGGTGCCCGTGACGCCGAGGCCGATCTCGTAGACGCCCGACAGGTTCAAGCCGATGGCCAGCAGCAGCCAGCTCATGCCGGCGACGAACAGCGGCGATTGGAATTGAAAGCCCCAGCCCACGGCCGTGCCTCCGGCGCGCACGGCAAGCAGAGCCGCCGCCAGTGCCGTGAAGGCGACGACGACGCCGAGCGTGTAGTACGCGCCCGCGAGCCGAACCTCGCGCAGCTCTCCGCCCGAGAGCCTTGCGACAGCCGTCGCCTTGATCGCGAGCACCGGGAAGACGCAGGGCATGAGATTGAGAATGAGGCCGCCAATAAAGGCAAAGAGCGCGGTCTGCCAGAGCGGCAGGCTCTCGATCAGCGATGAAGGGGCCGCGCCACCCGCAGGCGCGCCGGAGATGCTCGGGCTGATCTCGAACCAGCGCGTCACGCCGCCGCCGTCCGTGATAGCAAGCAGCCCCTCAGCCTTGGCATCGGGATTGAACGTCTGCCCCTTGGTCAGCGCGAGCGTGAGCGTCCCATCCGTGAGCGAAAGCTGCTGCGGTGCCGCATGGTCCGCAACGCCCCACGAGGCCGGATAGAAGTACGCACTCTTCACCGCGGCCTGCGTGAGATCCGCGCCCTCGACCGTCAGCGCGAGTGCATCCCCCTCACTGGCCAGTTTCGCGCTCCACGGGCCCGGCAAGGGCTTGCGCGCATCGGCAATAGCGAAGGCAGCGCCGATGTCATCGCCAGCGGGCGTCCCCGCGCTGCTGATCGGGATATCCAGTATGAAGCTGCCCTGCTCGGGAATGCATTCCTTCTCGCAGACGAGCCATTCGGCATCGGCGCTCACGCTCAATGTCTGGCCCGGCGCGGCGTCGCTCGGCACCGTCACACGAATGGGGAAGACGATCTCGTTCTCGTAGCCGTAGCTCATGATCGGACCAGCCGGGATGCGGTCCGGTCCTGGCCAGATGATTTCGCCGGCCGTCGCGCCCTTCGGCAGGTTCAGTCGAATCTCCGGGGGCGCGCCGGCATCGCCCGAGTTCTTCCAGTACGTGTGCCAGTGAGGGGCGAGCCTTTGGCGCAGGCCCACGCGGAAGGTCTGACCGGGCGCCACAGACGCGGCGTCGCTGATGAGCGTCGCGGTAACGCGCGGGCTCGTGACCGGCGCACTCTCCTGCGCACTGGCGACGGACGCACCGGCGCATAGAGCCACGAATGTCGACATCCAGAGCGCGGGATGCCGCCAGCTCTTGCGCTCAAACACTCCGCTCATTCGTGCGTCGGTCCCGTCCAAGTGTTGGCGAAGCGCCCCGATCAAACGGATCGGCGCCATGTGGAATCTATAGTAGTCACTTGTGACGCGAAGTATGGCGGTCGGCATCTAACATCGAAACACAATGATGTGAGGTTGTTAGAGCCAAGATCAGCCGGCGGAAGTTTGCTGCACGGCCAACTCGTCGATCTCGGCCTCGATCGCGGCGATGAGATCCAGAACCCAACCCTCGGAAAGGCCGCGGCCGATCATGACGACACGCGTGCCCTGATCCGTCGACGGCCAGCGATCGAGCCACGCAGGCGCATGAAAAACATGCTGCACGCCGTGGATGACAGCGGGGCGGTCCGGGCTCTCGGCGATGTTGATGATGCCCTTGAGCCGCAGCAGGTTTGCGCCGCAATGATCGGCGAGCGCTTCGAGCAATAGCGTGAGTGTCAGCGCGTGCATGGGCTGATCACGCCGGACTGCGATGCACTGGATGTCGTCGGAATGTGCGTGATGTGCGTGGACGTGGAGATCGCGGATCGGGTTGCGCTCGGAGTCGAGAAGGCCCGCGGGATCGATCTCGCCGAATATGGCTTCCGAGAGTTCAGCCCGCGGATTGAGCGCCGCGAGACGCGCGCGAAGATCGGCGGATTGTTCCGCAAGATCGCTCTTCGTCAGGATCAGCCGGTCCGCGACCGCGACCTGCCGAACGGACTGGGCTTCACGAGAGAGCGTCGCGAGCCCCGTCACGGCATCGACTGTCGTGACGACAGCGCCAAGGGCGAGTCCTGAGCCGCGCGCGCTCTCGCTCATGATCGCATTCAGAATGGGGGCCGGATCGGCGAGGCCGCTCGTCTCGATCACGATGCGCTCGAAGGCGGGAACGGCGCCACGGCTCCGGCGCGTGACGAGGTCCGCCATGGTTGCCTCGAGATCGCCGCGGATGGTGCAGCAGAGGCACCCCGTCTCGAGCTGGACGAAGCTTTCCTCGCCCGCCTCGACGAGATCGTGGTCGATGCCGACGGCGCCGAACTCGTTGATGATGACAGCCGTGCGCGCAAGCTCGGGTGACTTGAGCAGGCGCGCGAGCAGGGTGGTCTTGCCGCTGCCGAGGAAGCCGGTCAGGACCGTGACGGGGATCATGGCGGCGTGATTTCGATTGGGGCGATGCGTACGCGGCTCGGTCGGAAATCAGGATCGAGGCTCGAGCGCAGCACGCGCAAGGCGCCCGTAACGGAGCTCGCGACACGCTCGCGGCCATCGATCGTGATCGACCATCGGAAGGGCACGCCCGGTGCCGCGCGGGCGATCCGCACAACATGTGCCTCGCTCTCGACGATGATGTTGCCGCTCTCGTCCTGTCGCGCGCTGCCAGAGCGTCCCCACATCGTGAGGCTCGACGCGATCAGCGCGAGCAGCGCCTCGTCCATGCTCTTCGTGCGCGCGTCGCTCACAGCAGAGGTCCGGCAGTAATCTCGCTCGGGATTTTGCGCTTGAGATATTCGCCATCCCCAGGCTTGCCGAGATAGCGCCCGTCCTCGACCTTCACTGTCCCGCGCAGCATGGTGAGCACGGGCCACGCATTGATCTCGTGCCCCTCCCACGGCGTGTAGTCCGTCTGATGCAGCTCGGCGGCCTTGATCTGCCCGCGCCGCGTCGGATCGAGGATCGTGATGTCGGCGTCGCTGCCGACGGCGATGGCACCCTTGCGCGGATAGAGGCCCATGATCTTCGCCGCATTCGTCGAGACGAGATCGACATAGCGCGAGAGTGAATAGCCACGCCGCGTCACCATCTCCGTGTACATGACGGCGAGGCGCGGCTCGACGCCGGAGTTGCCGCCCGTCGTATCGTCGATGCGCCGCCCGAGCGTCTTCTCGCGCAGCGTGCAGCAGAGATCGTCGGTGGCGACGCAGTTGATCGCGCCATCGAGCGTGCCGGTCCACAGCGCCTGCTGGTCTGCTTTCGTCTTGAGCGATGGATAGGTGTGATAGATCTGCCCGTTGGGACGCTTGTAGTCCTCGGCGGTATAGAGCATGTACTGGTGCAGGCTCTCGCCGTAGATCGGAAGGCCTTTCGCGCGGGCCTCCTGGATTGCGGCGACGCCAGTCGCCGCCGAGACGTGCATCATGTAGAGCGCGCAGCCCGGCACGCTTTCGGCAAGGCGGATCACGCGGCGGAAGCTGATGTCCTCCGAAAGCTGGCTGTGCACCTCGGCCATGTTCTCGAAACCCGCGCGCCCCTCGCGGATGAGCTTGGCGTACATGTGCATGACGAGGTCGTTGTCCTCGGCATGGATCACGCCGAGCCCGCCATGCTTCGCAAGAACCTTGAACACCTCCCACATGTCGCCGAGGTCGACCATGCGGTCCTTCCTGTGCGGCACGATGTTGGTCGTGAAGATCTTCACCGTCGGATAGCCGGCCTGGATGGCCTCGCCGAGGTCCCGAACCACGGCCTCCGGCGGCTCGGACTGCAGCATGAGGTGGTAGGCCCAGTCGCACGCGGCTGTGCCCTTGAACTGAGTATCGCGCGCTTCGATACCGCTCTGGACCGTGGTGTCCGAGTTTATGTAGGCGAAGTCGATCAGCGTCGTGGTGCCGCCGTAAAGGGCCGCCATGCCGACATGATCGGGTCCCCGCGTGTAGTACGTCGGACCTTCCGGCGTCGCGAACGGATGCTGCATGTGCACGTGCGGGTCGATCCCGCCGGGCATGACGATTCGCCCCGTGGCATCGATGATACGGCCCGCCTGCTCCCCGAGCACGCCCGGCGCCGCCACCACGGCAATGGACTCGCCCTTTATGCCGATATCGGCTTTGGTAACGCCCTCGGGCGTGACGACATCCCCGCCCCGGATGATGATGTCGAGCATGGTTTCCTCCCGGATCGTCCTTTGGCTGGGCATCATGTCACGGGGCCCAGACAACTCAAGTGCTCAACTCAAGTGCTCAATCAAGTGTGGGGGGCCCTATGCGCGAGGAGGGCCTCGACAGGAACACATCAATCGAGAAAATATCAGCCGAGCAACGGCCTTCGAGCCTGAGGAGACGAGCGCTGCCCATGAACAAGATCACCCACGGCTCGCACTGGGGCGCCTTCACGGCCATCGTCGAGGACGGTCGCCTCGTAGAGATCGAGCCCGCCGCGCGCGACACCGATCCCTCGCCGATCCTGCGCGGAATGCCGGAGGCCCTCTATCATGGCGTGCGCGTCGCGCGGCCGGCCATCCGCAAGAGCTGGCTCGAAAAGGGCTACAAGGCGGGCGGCGAGGGCCGCGGCGCCGAGCCCTTCGTCGAAGTGCCCTGGGATGAGGCCATCGACATCGTTTCGCGCGAGCTCAAGCGCATCAAGACGGCCTACGGCAACGAGGCGATCTTCGCCGGCTCCTATGGCTGGGCGAGCGCCGGCCGCTTTCATCATGCCAAGACGCAGCTCCAGCGCTTCATGAACTGCTTCGGCGGCTTCACGGGCCAGAAGCACAGCTATTCGCTCGCGGCCGGCCTAGCGATCCTGCCGCATATTCTCGGCGATCATCGCACGCTCAGAAATCTCTCCTCGTGGGACGGCATTGCCGAGAACTCGAAGCTCTTCCTCGCCTTCGGCGGCTGCGGCACGAAGAATGCGCAGGTCGAGCCGGGCGGTTCAGGTGAGCACACGGCCGGTCCCTGGCTCGCGCGCCTTGCCGAGAAGGGCGTCGAGATCATCTCGATTACGCCCGTGCGCGACGACACGCCCGAGATCGCGCGCGCGACGTGGCTGCCCATCCGGCCGAACACCGACGTCGCCATGATGATCGGGCTCGCGCATACGCTCGTCAGCGAGAGCCTGCACGACAGGGATTTCCTCGCGCGCTACGCGGTCGGCTTCGAGCGCTTCGAGCGCTATCTGCGCGGCACGGACGACGGCGTGCCGAAGACGGCCGACTGGGCGGCCGCCATCACCGGCATCGATGCCGATACGATCCGCAATCTCGCGCGTCGCATGGCGGCGGTGCGCACCATGATCGCAACGAGCTACTCGCTCCAGCGTGGCGATCACGGCGAGCAGACCTTCTGGATGACGGCCGTGCTCGGCGCCATTCTCGGGCAGGTCGGCCTTCCCGGCGGCGGCTTCGGCTTTGGCTATGGCTCCATGCACGGCCAGGGCAATCCAGTCACCGTCTATTCCGCGCCCGCGCTTTCCGCCGGCAGCAATCCGACGGGCAGTTTCATTCCGGTCGCGCGCATCTCGGACCTGCTGCTCAATCCGGGCAAGGCCTACGACTTTGATGGCGAGAACCGCGTCTATCCCGACACGCGCATGATCTACTGGTGCGGCGGCAATCCCTTCCACCATCATCAGGATCTCAATCGCCTCATCGAGGCCTGGCGGCGACCGGAGACGGTCATCGTCAATGAGCCCTGGTGGACGTCGACCGCCCGCTTTGCCGACATCGTGCTGCCGGCGACGACGACGCTCGAGCGCAATGACATCGGCGCGAGCTCGCGCGATCGCTTCATCATCGCCATGAAGAAGGCCGTCGATCCCGTCGGCGAGTCGCGCAACGACTACGACATCTTCCGCGCGCTCGCCCGCAAGGTCGGCGTCGAGAAGGCCTTCACGGAAGGCCGCGAGGAAATGGACTGGCTGCGCCACATCTACGAGGTCGCGCGCCAGGATGCGTCGCGCGCCGGCGTGGAGCTTCCGAACTTCGATGCGTTCTGGGAGCAGGGCCACGCCGAGAGCCCCGTGCCCATGAAGGCGCACACCGTGCTCGCCGATTTCCGCGCCGAGCCGGACGCGAGAAAGCTCAAGACGCCCTCCGGCAAGATCGAGATCTACAGCGAGCGTATCGCGGGCTTCGGCTACGACGACTGCCCTGGCCATCCCGTATGGATGGAGCCGCTCGAGTGGCTCGGCTCGGACAAGGCGAAGACCTACCCGCTGCACATGATCTCGAACCAGCCCGCCGGCAAGCTGCACTCGCAGATGGATTTTGCCGGCGAGAGCCTTTCCCTCAAGGTCAAGGGCCGCGAGCCCGTGCTCATCCATCCCGAGGATGCCGAGCGCCGCGGCATTGCCGAGCACGACATCGTCCGCGTCTTCAACGAGCGTGGTGCGACGCTGGCAACGGCCGTGCTCTCCGATGGTCTTCTGCCGGGCGTCATCCGCCTCGCGACCGGTGCGTGGTACGATCCCACGGAGCCGGGCCGCATTGGCGCGCTCGACAAGCACGGCAATCCGAACATGCTGACGCCCGACAAGGGCACGTCGAAGCTCGGCCAGGGGCCGATCGCGCACACGGCGCTCGTCGAGGTCGAGCGCTTTGACGGCGATCCGGGAGAGGTGACGGTCTTCGCGCCGCCACCACTCGAGCGGGCGAGCTGAGCCCACCGCACACCGCTATGCTGGCGCGTGGATCGCAAGTAAGCTTGCGGTTTGCGCGTCTGGCCGGTCGAGCATCGGCGCGTGCGCGACGCATGAGGACCGAGGATCGACCATGACAGCCAGCAGTACCGCGACCGTTCCATCCTTCGATCTCGCGGGAAAGCGTGCCCTGATCACGGGCGGCAGCCGCGGCATCGGGCTTGCGGCTGCGGAGGCCTTGGCGGCGTTCGGTGCTCACGTGACGCTGCTGGCGCGCCCATCCGCGGACCTGAATACAGCCATTGAGCGGCTGAGAGCCGATGGCCGCAGTGCGGATGCCCTCGAGCTCGACGTGAAGGATACCGCTGGCCTGCGTGCGGCGATCGCGGCGCGCGCGCCCTATGATGTCCTCGTCAACAACGCCGGCACGAACAACCCGGTGACATTCCTCGATGTGACCGAGGAGCAGTACGACACGATCATGACGCTGAACGTGCGCGCGGCCTATTTCGCCGCGCAGGTCGTGGCGCAGAAGCTCGCCGCTGCCGGCCGATCCGGCTCGATCATCAACGTGTCTTCGCAGATGGGACACGTCGGCGCCGCGACCCGCACGGTCTACTGCGCCTCGAAATGGGCCATGGAGGGCATGACGCGCGCCATGGCCGTCGATCTCGCGCCGCACGGCATTCGCGTGAACACGCTCTGCCCGACGTTCATCGAGACGCCGCTCGCGCGCCGCATGCTCGCGAGCGAGCAATTCCGCAACGAGGTCCTGAAGAAGATCAAGCTCGGCCGCCTCGGTCAGGTCGGCGATCTCACCGGCGCGATCGTGTATCTCGCGTCGGATGCCTCTTCTCTCATGACCGGCACATCCATGATCATCGACGGCGGCTGGACGGCCGACTGAGCTCTCATGGCAGATCTGCCGTGAGGGACGTCGAGGCGAGCTGACAGGACTGCCTTCGAGATGCTTAAATTGCGCATCCAAGATCAAAAAACAAAACGAATGAGGAAACGACAATGGCCATCAGCATTCGTCAGCTTCACCCGCTCTTTGTCGCCGAAGTGAGCGGCGTCGATCTTTCGCGCCCGCTCGGTCCCGAGACGGTCAGCACCATCAACGATGCCATCAACACCTACGCGGTGCTGGTCTTTCACGGCCAGTCGCTCGACGACGATCAGCTTCTGGCGCTCGGCCGCACGTTCGGCAGTGTCGCGCCACCGCGGAACCATCGTGCCGGGCACCGTCTCCAGCACGCCGAGATCGCCGACATCTCGAACCTCAATGTCAAGAACGAGCTGCGCGCCCGCGACGACCATCGCCGTCTCGACGGGCTCGGCAATCAGCTCTGGCACTCGGATGCCTCGTTCCGGCCGATTTCCGGCGCCATCTCGATGCTGCACGCGCATGTCGTGCCGCCGGCGGGCGGTGACACCCAGTTCGCCGATCTGCGCGCGGCATATGACGCGCTGGATGATGAGACCAAAGCAACGATCGACGGCCTCTCCACCGAGCATTCGATCTTCACGTCGCGCGGCATTCTCGGCCATACCGACTACACGGAGTCCGAGCGCGCGGCGCTCCCGTCCGTGCGCCATCCGCTCGTGCGCGTGCATCCGGGTTCGGGGCGCAAGACGCTCTACATGGGCTCGCACGCCTCCCACATCATCGACTGGCCCTATCCTGAAGGCCGCCTGCTGCTCCTCGATCTGACCGAGCACGCGACGGACAAGCGCTTCGTCCATTCGCATCAGTGGCAGGTCGGCGATCTCGTCATGTGGGACAATCGCTGCACGCTTCATCGCGGCCGGCGCTATGACGACGCGAAGTATCGCCGCGATCTGAGGCGCGTGACCACGCAGGATATGGACTCCATCAACGACAATCCTGAGCTGGTCGCCGCGAGCTGAGCTGCGGGCGAAGGCCGATGCGCCCGGCGCGCATCGGCCTCCGGTGCAGTGCGCAGGGCGCCTCAGTAGTTCGTGACGCGCATGCAGCTTCCACGCCCTGCTTTGCCCTGGCGCCGCTTGCGCTCGAGCTCGCGCTTGCAGCGCCGCTCTGCCCGGTTGCAGGCCCAGCTCTTCTTGGCTGCCCAGGCATGGCCGTCCGCCATCATGTTCCCTAAGGGATCGCGCGCGATGTAGTAGCAGGCGGGTCTGGCCTCCGCCGGCTGACTCGTCATCAGGTTCGAGCCGACGATTGCGCTGAGAGCTGCCGCGCCAAGCATCATTGTCCGCCAAGGCATGTTCGTTGCTCCTTTTGCCGAGGAACCGTGATCGGTTCTGCTCGGTTGGTCGCAGCGAGACCGCCCGAGGTTCAACGGCGTGGTGAGCGTGAGACGATGTCTGCGGCAGAGGAGCTGTTGCGATATTGCATCGGCCTCGTCGTCGTGTGTCCGAGCGGACAATGCAAACTTGACACAGCAAGTATAGTATACCCTAACTTGATCTGACAGTGAGCACAGGCAGCCAGGTTAGCATCCAAGCCCCCCATCGCTGACGTCGTGAGCGCGCCGGTCCCGCACTCTTGCGGCCGATCGGCGGCATCAGGGAACTGTTGCGCGGTCGCGCACACGGGGGCCGGAATGCAAACAAACCACAATGATTTCGCCGATGCAGGTATCGGCAACGACAATCTCACCAGCGACAAGCGCCTCATCGCACAAGTGTCGCTCAGCGTTGCAGCCTCGATGCTGATGGCATCGGCCGCCACGGCACAGACGACCCTTCCACCACTCGCCGTCGAGACCAAAAAAGCGCTGGCCAAAGCCAAGGCCAAGGCCGCGCCCAAGGCCAAGCAGGCGCCGCCGCCGGTTGCCGCCGCAGAGCCCGCGGCCCCGGTCGACCCCTCGACCTTGCCCGGTAGCTACACCGCAACCACGGCAAGCTCGTCGAAGCAGACAGCACCGCTTCTCAATACGCCGCAGACTGTCACTGTTGTGCCGGGCACGATCATCCAGGAGCGGCAGGCGACGACTCTGACGGATGTGCTCAGAAATACGCCTGGTATCAGCTTCAACGCCGGCGAGAACGGTTTCGGTACGGGAGCTGCAAACTTCCAGCTCCGCGGCTTCGACTCGAGTGCCAATATCTTCGTCGATGGTGCGCGCGATTCCGGCGTCTACACGCGCGACATGTTCAATGTGGATCGCGTCGAGGTGTTCAAGGGGCCGGCAGCCGACAATGGCCGCGGCGGCGCCGGTGGATACATCAACATCGTCTCCAAGACGCCGCAGCTTGAGAACTTCGCACGCGCCGAGGTCGGCATCGGCTGGGACGGGTACGATTCGGAGGTGCGTCGGCGGGCGACGTTCGACGTCAACCAGCGCTTCGGCACCACCGCTGTGCGCCTCAACGGCATGGTCGAGGACAGTGGCGTCGCGGGCCGCGAACTCGCCGAGGCAAAGGCCTGGGGCTTCGCGCCGACGATCGCTTTCGGCCTCGGCACCGACACGCGCGCGATCTTCTCCTACTACCACCTCGATCGCAACGATCGGCCCGACTGGGGCGTCCCTGCGGCCATGATCAAGGGGACCATCAACTACAATCCGCTAGCCACTGCCGGATCGCGCGACAGCTTCTACGGCCTGCGCTCGGACAAGGATCGGGCAACGGTCGATGCCGTGACGGCGCGTTTCGAGCACGATCTTTCACCCGGCATCACGGTCAGCAACCAGACGCGTTGGTCGCGCGTCGATCGCTATGCGGCATTCACGATGCCAGGCGCCTTCACGGCGCCCGATACTGTGGCGACGTCCAGGAACTACTATGACCGGCTCGGCACCAATCTGACCAATCAGACCGAGCTCACTGCGAAGTTCTGGGCCTTCGGCTTCAAACATTCGCTCGGCGCCGGCGTCGAGTTCAGCCGCGAGGATTCGGATGCCAATCGCTACGCGAACAACCTGTTGTCCGGCAGCCTGCCCACCAGCCTGGTGAATCCCAATCCGGATCGCGCCATCTTCGGTCCGCCAACACTCAGCCAGACAAACGGCATCAAGATCGACACTGCCGCAGCCTATGTGTACGACACGATCGATCTCACGCGGCAGCTCCAGTTGACTGGTGGCCTGCGCGTCGAGCGCTACAGCATCAACATCGCCAGCAAGACGGCCGCTGGAGCCTCGGCCGGCATATTCGACGGATACGACAACGACTTCACGACGCTGAGCGGCAAGGTCGGGCTTGTCTACAAGCCGGTCAAAGAGGGCAGCCTCTACGCCTCGTTCGGCACGTCGGGGATGCCGCCGGCGGGCGTGCTCATGTCGTCGCCCGACATTTCGCGGGTGGATGACGGTGCGTTCCCTGGTCTCGTGCTCGGCGCCGACCCGCAGCGGCTCTACAATTACGAAATCGGCGTGAAGTGGAACTTCTTCGACGGGCGTCTGACGACCTCGGCTGCGTTGTTCCGCACGGAGAAGCACAGGGTCGCCTATTCTGCCACGGCCGCCAACGTGGGGGCGGGTGAGGCCGCGGCGATTGGCAACCCCATCTACGGCAAGCAGATCGTGGAGGGGCTCGAGCTGGCGGTCGCAGGTAATCTGACAGAGCGCTGGAAGCTGTTCGGCGGACTCGCGTTGATCGACAGCGAGCGCAAGCACGGGGCAGCAGTTGACCGGACGCAGACGGCTACCGACTACACCGTGAATGGTGTCGTGGTCACCACGACGAACGGGCAGGAGCTTGCGTTCACCCCAAGGTTCACCGCGAACCTCTGGTCGACCTACAAGGTGACGGATGCCTTTACTGTCGGCGCAGGCTTCCAGTACGTCGGCGAGTCGTGGGCCGGTCGTCCGGATGATGCCACGCGCATCATCGCAAACGGTAGGTTCGGCAAGCTCCCGGACTACTTCGTCGTGAATGCCATGGCATCTTACGATTTGACGCAGAACATCACGCTTCGTCTGAACGTGGACAACGTTTTCGATGAGTTCTATGCGACGTCGATGAACTGGCCAGGGGTGCGTGCGGCGCTTGGCCCACCTCGCACCTACTGGCTGAGCGCGAGCTTCAAGTACTAAGCGCGCCTGACGATTGCGCGGGAAGGAAGATTGCCGGGCCCGCCCGGCAATCTTCGCGTTTTGGAGGCACGATGCTTGTAACCATTCCAGATGTCTTGACCTCGCAAGAGGTCGCGCACATTCGCCGCGTACTGGAGACCACAGCCTGGATTGACGGGCGCAAGACGGCCGGCGACCAGGCCGCCGTCGTCAAGAACAACCTGCAGGTTCCGCTCGACGCGCCCGAGGCCCAGGATCTCGGCCAGATCATTCTGCGCGCGCTCGGTCGCAACCCGAGCTTCACCACGGCGGCGCTGCCCCTGAGCGTGTTGCCGCCGATGTTCAATCGCTATGACGTGGGCATGACGTTCGGCGCCCATGTCGACAACTCCATTCGCGCGCTGCCGACTGGCCAGCGTCTCAGAACGGACGTCTCCACGACGCTCTTTCTGACCCCGCCGGAGGACTATGACGGCGGCGAGCTCGTCGTGCACGACACCTACGGCGCGCACACGGTGAAGCTGCCGGCCGGGCACATGGTGGTCTATCCAGCGACGAGCCTGCACAGTGTCACGCCGGTCACGCGCGGCAGCCGCTGGAGCGCTGTGTTCTGGACCCAGTCCATGGTCAAGGATAGCTGGCGGCGCAACATGCTCTACGATCTCGATAGAGCGATCATGAGGACCAGGACAATGCTGCCGGATGACGATCCGGCGGTCTCCGCACTCATGGCGCACTATCACAATCTGCTGCGTCACTGGGCCGAGATGTGATGCCCGGGAAAGCCGTGCCGCGCGACATCGTCTTCTCGTGGGAGGGCCCTGCGCAGCATGAGGCGCGCCTCGCTGAGGATCCGGCCTTTCTGGCGGAGCACATGCGGCAAGCGGCCATCTCCGGCGATGTGGAGGCGCAGCTCGGCTGGGCGCACATGCTGCTCGAAGGTCACGGAACTGCGCCTGATCCGGTGGCGGCCTTTCGCTGGTTCCAGCTCGCCGCGCGCTCTCGAAGTGTCGAGGCGATCAACATGCTGGGTCGTTGTCACGAGCTTGGATGGGGCACGGCGCGTAACACGCGACTGGCCGCCCAATGCTATCGCGTCGCCGGCGAGGCAGGGCACGCGTGGGCGAACTTCAATCTCGCCATGCTGATGCTGGCGCGTGACGGCGCCGAGGGTGAGAAGCGCGACATCCTCTCGCTTCTGGTGCGCTCGGCACGCCGCGGCAATGCCAAGGCGATGAACGCGATCGGGGAGGCGTGCGAGGAGGGGTGGCGCGGTGCCGTGAAGATCGCGCCTGCGCGCCGCTGGTACATCCGCGCCGCGCGTCGCGGCTGCTTCCGGGGGGCCTTCAACACGGCACGTCATCTCATGGGCGATGGCAACGTTGATGGCGCCGTGCACTGGCTCCGGCAGTCGATCGCGCGTGCTCCTGGTGCCTTCTGCGCGGAGCTCGCGAGCCATCTCGCAGATCACCCGGATAGTCGCCTGCGAGAGGTCGCTGCGCTGGCACACGAGCGTGCACTCTCGGCCCCCGAGCGTGCGAAAGCGTCAATTCCCGGGATCGAGACGAAGATCGCGCCGGATGCTCAATCAACACCGCGCAGGCGTCGATCCGCAGGCCGCGTGTGGCGGGCCCTCACCCGTGCAAAGAGGTCGCGGCCTGTCTGACGAACTACTATTTCTTTCCTCTATCAGTCAAGATATTAACTGGGGGCCTCTCGATGCCCCCAGAGGCTGCACATTGCTTCGATGAACCAAGCGACCTGATGTCTTTATACGGCGACAGACTGGAGCCTCGATGGTGGTGGTGGCGGCGCGTGATCGCGTCCGCGGTCATCGTCACGAGCCTGCACGCCGGGCTCGTCGCCTTTGCCTATCTCAAGCCGCCGCCCGAGGAGGTCGTGGAGGAATCCGAGGGTGCATTCATGCTGGAGCTGGCGCCGCTACCGGTGGCAGCTACGGCCGATGCCGCCGAGCTGCCCGGCCCCTCTGCCGAGGTCACGCAGCCTCAGATCACGGAGAAGACGCCGACCGAGGAAGTACCCGAGGTGACGCCGCCGAAGGAGGTGCCGCTGCCCGTCGCGCCCGATCCCGAACTCGCCATGCCGATTCAGAAGCCGGTAGAGGAGCCTCCCGAGAAGAAGGAGGAAGAGGAAAAGCCGGTCGAGAAGCAGGTGGTCAAAGAGGAGCAAAAGGATAAGGAGCCGGAGGTCGAGGAAGCCAAGCCGCAGGAGGCCATGATCCAGCAGGGTGCGCCGCCCGCACCGGCAGCGACGCCGGCGCCTAAGACTGCGGCGCGGCGCCAGGGTACGACAGACCGGCCTTCGAACGAGGCCATGTCATGGTCGAAGGCTCTGATGAATCATCTCGGCCGCCATCGCCGCTATCCGACAGCGGCGCGCCAGGCCGGTCATCAGGGTGCCGTTCAGGTCGGTTTCACGATCGACCGCCGGGGGCAGGTTCTGTCCGCGCGCGTCATCAAGGCCTCGCAGAGCGTCCATCTCGATGCGGAGGCCCTCTCGATGTTGAAGCGCGCATCGCCGTTGCCCGAGCCGCCGGACGAGATTGCCGGTGAAGTCGTGGAGCTCGTGATCCCCATCGAGTTCACGATCAAATAGCGCGGGCGCCTGCTCTCGCTCAGCGGCGCAAGAGATGCGGGCCGATGTCGGCAATCGATGCGCATCCAGTCAGCGCCATGGCGGCCTCGAACTCGTCGCGCAGGAGCCTCAGCACGTGCGCGACACCCATCGCACCGTTGACGGCGAGCCCATACACGATCGGGCGGCCGATCATCACGGCCGCAGCGCCAGACGCCAAAGCCTTGAGCACATCGGTGCCGCGCCGGATGCCGCCGTCGAGGATGAGCGGCACGCGGCCCGCAACACGCGCGGCGATCTCGGGCAGGACCTCGATGGTCGCCGGTATTGTGTCCAGCGTGCGTCCGCCGTGGTTCGAGACCGCGATCCCGTCAGCACCGATATCGAGCGCGCGCGCCGCATCATCAGCCGCCAAGATGCCTTTGAGAACGATCGGTAGGGGCGTCACGCCGCGAAGCCACGCAATATCGCGCCAGCTCGGCGCCATCGCCATGAAGTGCTCGAAGACGATGCTGTCCAGATTCGGTTTCGGTGAAGGATGCGGCTCTGCGAGACCGCGGAGATTCTCGGGCACGAGCTGAGGAGGCAGGCGGAAGCCCGCGCGCTGCTCGCGATTGCGCACGCCGCTCACCGGCGCATCGACCGTGACGACCAGCACCTCATAGCCCGCAGCCTCCGCACGCCGCACGAGCCGCAGCGTGTCCTCGCGATCCGACTGGATGTAGAGCTGGAACCAGCGGCACGTCTCGCCCGCTGCGGCTGCCTGCTCCATGCTGGTCGTGGCGAGCGTGCTGAGCACCATGCCGGCGCCCTGTGCGGCCGCGGCCATCGCCGTCGCGCGCTCCGCGTCGGGGTGCGCGAGGCCTTGATGCGCGACCGGCGCGACGAGGATCGGGTGCGCATGCGTGCGTCCGAAGAGATCGATGCGCGCCGTCCCGCCGGGACCGCCATTGAGCACGCGCGGCAGGAGCGCGATCCGGTCGAAGGCTTCCCGGTTCCAGCGCAGTGTCAGCTCGTCGGCAGCGCCGCCGGAGAAATAGGCCCAGGGGCCCGCGTCGAGGCATTTGGCTGCCAGCAGCTCGTAATCGGCGAGGCTGAGAGGTGGCGCGTTCATGGGCCCTGAGCGTTGCATGGTCGCGGACGCACTGCAATCGCCCGGAAGCGGCAGATTGCGCAACACGGCCCGAACACATCGTCGTGAGTATCTTGACTCGGTCGGTCGACCGAAATATACGATGATAAATCGGTCGATCGACCGAAAATTGCAGGAAAGCGATCTGAAGCAACAATCTGAAGCAAACAATCAGAGTGGAGATGTCAAATGGGCGGTATCCTTGCATTGGCTTACGGCGTCGTCGTTTACGTGATCTTCCTCGGCTCGTTCCTCTATGCCATTGCCTTCGTCGGCAATCTCCCGGTGCCTAAAACCATCGACAGTGGCGTGGAAGGGAGCATGGCCGTTGCTCTCGTGGTGAACTGCCTGCTCCTCGGTCTCTTCGCCATCCAGCACAGCGTCATGGCGCGGCCCGCCTTCAAGCGCTGGTGGATACGGTTCGTGCCGCACGCCGTCGAGCGCTCGACGTATGTGCTGCTCGCGAGCCTCGTGCTCGTGCTGCTCTACTGGCAGTGGCGTCCCTTGCCGGCCGTCGTCTGGTCCGTGTCCGACCCGACCGTCGTTGTTGCCTTGCAGGCGATCTTCTGGGCGGGCTGGGCCATCGTTCTGGTGAGCACGTTCCTCATCAACCACTTCGAGCTGTTCGGCTTGCGGCAGGTTTTCGCCCGGCTGATGGGGCGTACGTTGCCGGATCCGACATTCAGGACGCCCTTGTTCTACAAGTGGGTGCGCCACCCGATCTACCTCGGCTTCCTGCTCGCGTTCTGGGCCACGCCGACAATGACCGTAGGCCATCTGCTCTTCGCGGTTGTCACGACGGGCTACATCCTGATCGGCATCTATCTCGAGGAGCGCGATCTGATCGCATTGTTCGGCGAGCAGTATCGACGCTATCGTCGGCAGGTTGCCATGCTCATTCCGATGCCCTTCCGCAGTGGAATGAGCAAGCACGTCAATGAGGCCGGTGAGCTTGAGCACCGATAGCCGCAGCAAGGAGAGACTTCGCATGGCGCGCCCGGCAGCCAAGAAACTTGAAACCAGTACGACGCTGCTCGAAGCAGCAAAGAAGGTGCTGCGCCAGAGCGGCTATGCGGGCCTTTCCACGCGGGACGTGGCAGCCGCAGCAGGCGTGCCGCTCAGTCAGATCCACTATCACTTCGGATCCAAGCAAGGTCTCCTGCTCGCGTTGTTCGAGTACTTGAATGGCCAGCTCCTCGATCGCCAGGATGCACTCTACGGCGACAAATCCCTGTCGATCGCGGAGCAATGGGACAAGGCCTGCGACTATCTCGATGAGGATATCGGCTCCGGCTACGTGCGCGTTCTGCAGGAGCTGAGCGCCGCCGGCTGGTCCGATCCCGAGGTCGCCAAGGTCGTCCGCGACGCGATCAAGGGCTGGATCGATCTCATCGCGGAAGTCGCGCGCCGTGCGGAGCGCGAATTGGGCGGACTTGGACCTTTCTCCGCCGAGGAAGTAGCGGCTCTGGTCGGCAGCGCCTTCATCGGCTCGGAGAGTCACTATCTTCTCGGTCTCGAGCGGCGCGGCGTGCCTGTGCGACAGGCCCTGCGGCGCTTCGGCGATCTCATACGCATTGCAGAAAGTAAATCATCCAAGAGGTGAGATTATGCGCGCCAAGCTGCCTGCAGCCGAAGGGTTCGTCGAGCGCGACGGCGTGAAGATTTTTTACGAGGTCTATGGGGACGGGCCGGAGACCATGGTCTTTCTGCCGCCCTGGAGCATTGTCCATTCACGCGTCTACAAGGCCCAGATCCCCTACTTCAGCGAGCGTTACCGCTGCATCACTTTCGATCCACGCGGCAATGGCCGCTCCGGCCGGCCGCAAGAGGCCAGTGCGTACACCCTCGCCAACTTCATTGCCGACGTGCTCGCGGTCATGGATGCCACCGAAGCCGGCGAGGCCATCCTTGTCGGGCTTTCACTCGCGGGCATACATATCTGCGCGATCGCCGCCTACCATCCCGAGCGCGTGAAGGCTGCCGTCCTTGCCGGCACTGCCGCAACGATCGGCCCAAGCTATCCGCACATGGTGCCGCAGCACTTCCTCGCCAAGCGAACGAGCTTCGAGGGCTGGGAGAAATACAATCGCGACTACTGGCTTTCGAACTATCCGGATTTTGCAGCGCACTTCGTTAGCCACATCCACTCCGAGCCCCATTCAACGAAGCAATTCGAGGACGGCGTAGAATGGGCTGCCGAGACCACCGGCGACATTCTGGTCAAAACGGTAGAAGCCCGTGCGTTTGCTCCGCCTTTCGATGTCAGCGAGGAAATGTACCGCAAGGTTAGCTGTCCCATGCTGCTGATCCATGGCGACGACGACAAGATCCAGCCTTATGCGCGTGGCCAGCTCGTCGCCGAGCTCACGGGGGGCGAGCTTTTCACGATCCCTGGCGGTGGCCATAATGTGCTCGCGCGCTTTCCTGCAAAGTGCAATGAGCTGATCAACAAATTTCTGGATCGCAAGCTTGGCATTCCAGCTCCAGGAAAAGGCCGGTCGAAGCCTACGACGCGCGCGAAGAAGGCACTGTATCTCTCCTCGCCTATCGGTCTCGGACATGGCCGTCGCGACATCGCGATCACGCGCGAGCTTCGCAAGCTGCA
Source organism: Hyphomicrobium sp. CS1BSMeth3 (assembly GCF_900117415.1). Lineage (GTDB taxonomy): Bacteria > Pseudomonadota > Alphaproteobacteria > Rhizobiales > Hyphomicrobiaceae. The sequence goes on along the minus strand of NZ_FPEI01000006.1, from coordinate 2,363,965 downwards.
CCCCGACCTGCAGGTGGACTGGCTGGCCCAGGATCCCGTGACGCGGCTCCTCGATGCGTACGGCGAGCGCGTCCATCCGCTGAGCGCGCGCCTTGCGAGCGAGTCGCGCCACATCGAGCTCGAGTCCGGCGAGCATGACCTCAATGCATTCCAGGCCATCCGGCGCATGGATGAGGTGCTCATTGCGAATTTCATGATCTTCCAGGATGCCGTGAACGAGGGGGGCTATGATCTCGTCATCGCTGACGAGGCCTGGGATATCGACCACTACTGGCACGAGCACCCCGAGCTGAAGAAGGCAAAGCTCGCCTGGTTCACGGATTTCGTTGGCTATGTCCCGATGCCGGCGAATGGTGCGCACGAGGCAATGCTCGCGACCGACTACAACGCGGAGATGATCGGGCATATCGAGCGCCACCCGAATGTGCGTGACCGCGCCATCTTCGTCGGCTCGCCCGAGGACATCGTGCCGCTCACGTTCGGCAGGGATCTGCCGGAGATGCGTGATTGGATCCCGAAGCACTTCGACTTTTCCGGCTACGTCATCGGCGAGCATCCTGATGCGTTCGGAAGTCGGCAGGAGCTGCGCCAGTCGCTCGGCTATCTCCCGGGCGAGCGCGTATGCATTGTCACCGTCGGTGGATCGGGTGTCGGCACGCATCTCATCCGGCGCATTCTGGACAGCTATCCCATGGCGCGCGCCCGCATTCCCGAGCTGCGCATGATCCTCGTGACAGGGCCGCGGATTGATCCGCGCGCGCTCTCCGCTCCGGCGGGCGTTGAGGTCCGCGCTTTCGTGCCGAACCTCGATCGCCACCTCGCAGCCTGTGACCTCGCGGTCGTGCAAGGCGGTCTCACCACGTGCATGGAGCTCACGGCAGCAGGGACGCCCTTCCTTTATTTTCCGTTGAAGAATCATTTCGAGCAGAATTTCCACGTGGCGCACCGGCTCGACCGGTACGGCGCCGGTCGACGCATGGAGTTTGCGACGACGACCCCGGACATGATTGCAGAAGCTATGGTTGCCGCCTTGAAGTCGCCCGTGCGCCCACAGCCCGTCGAAGCCGACGGTGCGGCACGCGCCGCGCGTATGCTCGCGGAGCTGCTCTGACAATCCAGCGCGGCGGCAGGGCTTGCGCTCGTGGAGGCGATGGCAGATGCTCCGGCATCTCGCGCCGCCATGAGGTCAAGCCATGCTCAAGCTCTATTTCTCGCCGTCGTCGAGCTCGCTCGCGACACATATCGCCCTGATCGAGTGCGGCGCTCCCCATGAGCTCGACGCGCGCCCGATGTCGAAGCAGCAGACGCGGACGCCCGAGTATCTGGCTATCAACCCCGATGGCAAGGTGCCGGCGCTGCTCACCGAGGGCGGCCGCATCCTGACGGAGGTGGCGGCGACGCTCTACTACATTGCGCGCAAGTATCCGGCTGCCGGCCTTTGGCCCGAGGGTGACCTCGAGGCCGAGGCGCAGGTGATCTCGTGGATGTCCTTCGTCGCCTCCACCATGCACGGCTCGCGCGCCAAGGGACCGGAGCACGTTGCTACGGCCTTCAAGGTTGCCAATCAGAGGCTCGGCGATCGGCAATGGGCGATCGGGCGCTATTCGATCGCGGACATCCATCTGTTTCGCGTCTACTGGCGTTTCCGGCCCGGCATGGATGCGCCGCTCGGGACCTATCCCGCGCTCGAAGCGCATCACGAGAGAATGCTCGCGCGCCCCGCCGTCAAGAAGGCGCTGGAGATCGAGAAGGCCTACGAATAGGCGCCAGGCGCTTTGCGTTTCGGCCTCGGTATCATTGCAGTTGAGCGGCGCTCCAGTGCGGGGCGGGCCTGTCCCTGTGCGCTGAAATGGCTGGCGCACGGGGCCGCGTGATGCCATTTCTCTCGGAATGGAGGATGATCCGATGCCAGCGCCGAATGTGACCGTCGTTTCTCATCCTCTGGTCCAGCACAAGCTGACCCTCATGCGGGACGTTAATACCGCATCTTCGAAGTTCAGGGCGCTGCTGCGCGAGATCGGCCTGCTGCTCACCTACGAGATCTGCCGCGATCTCGAAACCGAACTGGTCGAGATCACGACGCCGCTCGAGACCTTCATGGCGCCGCGGCTCGAAGGCAAGAAGCTCTGCTTCATTTCCATCCTTCGCGCCGGAAACGGGCTCGTGGACGGAATGCTCGATCTCGTACCCTCGGCGCGCGTTGGGCACGTCGGCCTCTATCGGGATCCGCAATCGTTCATGCCGGTCGAGTACTACGTGAAGCTTCCCGACCATATCGAGGAGCGGCTGTGCATCTGCGTCGATCCAATGCTCGCGACCGGCAACTCCGCCGTCGCTGCTGTCCGGCGCATCAAGGAAGCAGGTGCAAGGCGCATCAAGTTTGCTTGCCTGCTCGCGGCGCCGGTTGGCATCGAGAACTTCTCAGCCGCTCACCCCGATGTGCCGATCCTGACCGCATCCATCGATCGCGAGCTCAATGATCACGCCTACATACTTCCAGGCCTCGGCGATGCGGGTGATCGCATGTACGGCACGAAGTGAGCGCGCCCTGATCGCGCGAGCTGCCACCGGCAGTGAACGGTGTGAGCTGAGGCCGCAGCCTAGCTCCACCATCACAAAGCAGTGAGATCGGCTGACGATGCCGCTTCGGCGATGCGCGCCGCGCGGGGCATCACACTCTCCGCCGTGACCGGCGTCGCTCGACAACGCTCATGCCTGGCAGCCCAGCAACCCTCGGCAACGCTTGGCATGTTTGAGCGCATGATGCGCGCGTCGCGTGCCTACATATCCGTCATCGAGAGCGATGCGCAACGGCGGAGAGCGGAAGCTGCCGAGCTCGCACCCGGCGCGCGTGACCGATGTTGATGCGGCCGGCCATTGCCGTCGCCAAAAGCGCCGCCCACATCAGAATTTCAGAGCCCGGCTCGTCCGGCTCGGAAATCGATGATCCCAACTCTACGAGAGAGAGCACGATCATGCCGACCATCACAACCAAAGACGGCACGCGGATCTACTACAATGACTGGGGCACGGGGCAGCCTGTTGTCTTCAGTCACGGCTGGCCGCTGAGCGCCGACGCGTTCGAAGACCAGATGTTCTATCTCGCTTCGAAAGGCTACCGCGTCATCGCGCATGACCGCCGCGGCCACGGTCGCTCGGACCAGCCCTGGCACGGCAATGACCTCGACACATACGCAGATGATCTTGCGGAGCTCGTGCAGAAGCTCGATCTCAAGGGCGCGGTGCACGTCGGTCATTCGACGGGCGGCGGCGAAGTTGCTCGCTACATCGGCCGCCACGGCACCTCGCGCGTCGCGAAGGCGGTCTTCATCGGCGCCATTCCGCCGCTGATGCTGAAGACGCCGTCCAATCCAAAAGGAACGCCGATCGATGTCTTCAATCAGCTCCGCGCGGGCGTGCTTGCCGACCGTTCGCAGTTCTTCAAGGATCTGACGATACCCTTCTACGGCTACAATCACCCGGGCGCGAAAGTCTCAGAGGGCGTTCGGGACGCCTTCTGGCTGCAGAGCATGATGGCTGGATTCCCGGCCTGCTACTTCTGCATCAAGGCATTCTCGGAGACGGACACGACCGAGGACCTCAAGAAGGTCGATGTTCCGGCCCTCTTCCTGCACGGCGATGATGATCAGATCGTGCCGATCGAGGCTGCGGCGATCCCGGCCTCGAAGATCGTGAAGGGTGCGACGCTCAAGATCATCAAGGGCGCGCCGCATGGCATGTGCACGACGCTCAAGGACGTCGTGAATGAGGAGCTGCTGGCCTTCCTCAAGGCCTGAGAGCGGGAAAGACGCCAAGCGCCCGGAGGGGCCGCTCAGCCCCTTCGGGTGTTTTTCTCGGCCGAGCGCCCTTTACCGCGACGTGGGACGGGCACTTCGTCCGATTTCTTCAATGCGCCGCTGGACTGCGCGTGCGCGTTCCTCGGTCTCGCGGGCCCGGGCCTCTGCCGACAGCGATTGCCTTGCGGCATCGAGCTCGCGGCGCTGCCATGCCGCATCGGCGTTCGCCCGATGCTCGGCATCGATGGACCGATCGACATAGCCGCGTCTGTCGGTGGCAGATGCCGATTGCATGGTGGCAGCGGCGCCCATCAGCAGGGCACCCAGCCCAACAATCGTGGCGATCCGGGGGGATGGACGCGATAGCATTGGGCACACCTCCAGTTCAGTTGGCATTACCCAACTATATTGTACGGCCGGCTCGCCTTTTCCAGTGTCCTGCCGCGGATAATCTGCATTAGTCCGATGTCGGACAACGGGAGCGCGCCAAATTCCCGAACCGGGCGATCCGGGCCATTTACCTTGCCCGGGGAAGGTCGTGACCGTGTTCATGCCGCTCACGCACGGTCGCATTCTCATGCTGATCCATCGAGCCGGCGAGCGAGGCCGCCGCAAAAGCCTCGCGCTTCCCCTGGCCTTTGTGATGCTCCTCGTTCTCGTGCCGTGAATTTCGACGGTCGGTCATTGCGCTGCAGCAATCTGCCAGACGTCGCGGCGCTTCGCCGGTGCGCATCAAAACAGTCAGGAAGGCATCCACGGGTGAGGCACGTCACGGCATTGGAGGCGCTTGACATGACATGCGATCGCAACGTTAGTTTATGTGTCTCGTTTATGGAGCCATATCGTTCCAATGAATGAAATGATCACTGCCTCAGAATTTGCAGATCGATCGCCGGTCATGAAGGCACTCCGGCTCCTGGCGCACGTCGCCGCAAGTCAGGAAGCCCCGGCGCTGGCGGAGCTGAGCCGCGCGATAAATCTGCCCAAGCCGACGACCCACCGTCTCGCGCGCGCTCTGGAGGCGGCCGGCTACATCGCCAAGGATCCGCTGACCTTGCGCTATCAGATCGGCTACTCGTTCGAGGATATTGCCCTCAAGGGATTGCGGAACAGCGCCGTGCACGGCTATCGGCGCCGCATCATGAGCGAGCTTGCCGAGCGCCTGGAAGCGCGCGTCAATCTCGTCGTTCTGAAATCGGGCAACCTCTCGTTCGTGCAGTGGGTGGATTCGACGGCGCCGCTGCGCATCAACATCAGCGGCGACATGCCGATGCCCGTGCACTGCAGTGCAAGCGGCAAGCTGCTGCTCGCATTCGGGCCGAAGGAGCTGCGGGATGCCGTCATGTGCCGCGCGCCGTTCGAGCGCTACACGAAGAATACGATCACGACGGCGAGCCGCTTCTCACGTCATCTCGACGAAATCCTCAAGCTCGGATACTCGGTGGACGATCAGGAGCTGATCCTGGGCGTCAACTGTCTCGCAGTACCTATTCAACTCAGCACAGGCCAGACCGTTGCCGGCCTCGCTGTCATGGCGCCCACGGCCACGTTGCCCCTCGACAAGCTCAAGCAGCACCTCCCCGAGATCAAGGCGGCAGCGCGCCTCATTTCCGATGAGCTTGGACGAAGCCGGCCCACGGCGCGCGGCGGTGGAGCGCCGGCAGGCCCCAAGAAATCGAAGAGCGTTTCCGCGGCATCGGTGAGAAAGAGAACTCCGAAATGAGCACAGAGCTGACGCACAGCGATGTTGAGAGCATCCTGAAGATCATTGATGCTGCCGAGCATCTCAATGAGATCGAGATCGTGCACGGCAGCTTTCGACTTCACGTCGTCCGTGAAGGAAACGGCAATGGCCGCTCGATCAGCGCGCCGATGCCGATGGCGCCTCAGGCATCGCCGCCGCCAAGCACAAACAATGCGCCGGCGCCGCAAATCGTGCCCGCGGCGCCCGCTGTTTCCACGGCCTCGGCAGAAATCCCCCCCGGAGCGGTTGCCATTCGGGCGCCCATGCTCGGCATTTTCTATCGCGCACCGGCGCCTGGCGAGAAGCCCTTCGTGGAGGTCGGACAGCGCGTGAAGGCGGACGACACCGTCTGTCTCATCGAGGTGATGAAGCTCTTCAATTCGATACGCGCGGGCGTCGATGGAGAGGTCGTGAAGATATGTGCGGAGAACAGCGGGCTCGTTGAATTCGATCAGGTGCTGATCTGCGTCAAGCCGAGCAAGGGCTGAACGCATGGCGGCCGCGCCCTTCAAGAGGATCCTGATTGCCAACCGCGGCGAGATTGCCGTTCGCGTCGTGCGCGCCTGCCAGCAACTCGGCATCGAGAGCGTCGTTGCCGTATCCGAGGCCGATCGCGACAGCCTTGCAGCCAGCATGGCGACCCGCGCGGTGTGTATCGGTCCGGCATCGGCCTCACAGAGCTACCTGCGACCGGAGCTGCTGGTGACCGCCGCTGCCGGCACGGGCTGCGAGGCCGTTCATCCCGGATATGGCTTTCTGTCCGAGCGCGCCCAGTTCTCACGCATGTGCGCCGAGGCAGGCCTTACCTTTATCGGCCCCGGGCCCGAGGCCATCGAGGTCATGGGCGACAAGCTGTCCGCGGTAAAGCTGGCCGAGGAAGTGGGTGTTCCTCGCGTGCCCGGCTCGGGGCGCGTGGACAATCCCGACAGCGCGCGCGCGTTCGCACGGACGCACGGCTATCCGGTGCTGATCAAGGCCAGTGCCGGCGGCGGCGGACGCGGTATGCGCGTCGTGCGCCGGGACGAGGAGTTCATTTCACAGCTTGCGGCCGCCGCGGCAGAAGCCCAGGCCGCTTTCGGCGATCCATCGCTCTACGTCGAGAAATTCATCGAGCGTGCGCGGCATATCGAAATTCAGGTCCTCGGCGACAAGCACGGGAACATCGTGCATCTGGGCGAGCGCGATTGCTCGACGCAGCGCCGGCATCAGAAACTGATCGAGGAAGCGCCATCGCCGGTGATAGATGCAAAGTTGCGCCAGGAGCTTGCCGATGCGGCCGTCCGGCTGGCCCGGCATGTCGGCTATGTCGGTGCAGGTACGGTCGAGTTCGTCTTCGATGACGACACGCAGCGCTGGTACTTCCTGGAAATGAATACGCGCATACAGGTCGAGCATCCCGTTACCGAGATGGTGACCGGGCGCGATCTGGTGATCGAGCAGATCCGCGTGGCGGCCGGCGCGCCAATCTCCTTCACGCAAGAGGAAGTGGCGCTCTCCGGTCATGCCATCGAGTGCCGCATCAACGCGGAGGATGCGAGCGCGAATTTTGCGCCGCGGCCAGGGCGCCTTCAGACGTGGGTCGCTCCCGCGGGCGAGGGCGTGCGGATCGATACGCACTGCTTCTCCGGCTATCTCGTGCCGCCGTACTACGACTCGCTTCTGGCGAAGATCATCGTGCACGGCCGGGATCGCCACGAAGCCGTACAGCGCATGCAGGAGGCGCTCGGGCGCCTGCAGATCTCAGGCGTGCCGACCACGGCCCCGTTTCATCAGCAAGTGCTGGCGCATCGGGACTTCGCAGGTGCTGCCGTGACGACGCGGTGGGTCGAGGAGACCTTCCTGCCATCGCTCAAGCAGGCTGGAGCGGCCTGATGCTTGGAAGCTGCACACGTGCTGATCCCTGCCGGCTCCTGGAGGGCACAGCGCCAACGCGTACGCCTGTCTCCCGGCAGGTAGCATCAAAATCACAAATCGATATGGGAGGAAGAGGCCAAAATGGCCGCGACAACAAAGGGAGATGCCGGTCGATCTGACATGCCCGAGGCCATGGGCGCGGGCATCAGGATCGTCGCATGGAACGTCCTATCGCTGGCGATCGCACTGGTGATCTGGCAGCTCGCCTCGCGCGCTGTAGGTTCGCCGTTCTTCCCCGCGCCGATGCAGATCGTCGATGCGTTCATTCAGCTCGCCACGCGCGGCGATACAACCGGACATTCGCTCTGGGAGCACTCCTGGGCAAGCATTGAGCGTGTGCTGGTCGGCTTTGGCCTCGGCGTCATCTTTGCCGTGCCGCTAGGCCTTCTCATGGGCCTCTACCCCAAGCTCTACGCAGGTACGCGCGCCGTCATCGAGCCATTCCGATTCATTCCACCCATCGCCTGGATTCCCCTCGCCATCATCTTCTTCTCGGGCCTTACGCGTTTCGCCTTCCTGATCTTCCTCGGCGCCTTCTTCCCGATCTTCACATCCACGCTCGTCGGCGTTGCGCGCGTCGAGCCCATCCATCGGAAAGTCGGCATCGTGCACGGCGCCAGCAAGCTCTGGATTCTCCGCCACGTCGTCATCCCGACGGTGATGCCGGACATCATGGCGGGCATGCGGGTTGGTCTCGGAACGGCGTGGCTGACCATTGTTGCCGCGGAGCTTGCGGGGGGCATCTCCACGGGTCTCGGCCGCATGATGATCAACTACGCAGAGCTGATCATGGTCCCGCACGTCATTGTCGGCATGCTTCTCATCGGTCTCATCGGCTTTCTCATGAACGAGGTGCTTCTGCTCATCGAAAGGCGTCTCTTCCGTTGGCGCTGGCAAGTCAGCCTCTAGGAGAGAACCGATGCACGCTCCGATCTCACTGGCCAAAGTCGATGTCGATGCTTCGCACCGCTACGGTCCACTGACGGTCCATGATGGTCTGAAGTTCAGCGTGGCTGCGAATGAGTTCATCTGCATTTGCGGACCCTCCGGCTGCGGCAAGACCACGCTGTTGGACATGCTCGCGGGAATTCTCGTTCCCTCGAGCGGTCATGTGCACATTGACGGAACGCCCGCCAATCCGAAGAAGCACAGCATCTCCTTCGTCTTTCAGGAGCCGTCGACTTTTCCCTGGCTGACCGTGTCCGAGAACGTGGCGACCGGCCTCAACATCAAGGGGGCGCCGTCGGATCAGGTGCGGTCGAAGGTGGCGAGCATCATCGACATCGTGGGGCTCAAGGGCTTCGAGGACTACTACCCGCACCAGATATCGGGAGGCATGAAGCAGCGCGTCGCCATCGCGCGGGCCTTCGCGACCGAGGCCGATCTCATTCTCATGGACGAGCCGTTCGTCAGTCTCGATCAGCCGACGCGAGAGCACATGCAGCGTGAGGTGCTCGACATCTGGCGCCACATGAAGCGGACCGTGATCTTTGTCACGCACAATCTGGAGGAAGCGGTCTACCTCGCCGACCGCGTGCTCATACTGTCCGCGAAGCCTGCGCGCATCGTGGCGGAGCTGCCCATTCCACTGCAGCATCCGCGCGATCCGCTGTCGACCGAGTTCACAGAGATCCGCTCGAAGTGCGTGCAGTGGCTGCACGCTTCGCATTGAAGAAGAAGGCCGAGGAAAGAGCGGTCCGGATACCAGGGAGCAAGGAGGACTACGATGCATACGCGGCGCACGACACTAAAAGGCATTGCAGCAACCGCACTCATGCCGACCGCCGTAACACTCGGCGCCGGCGTGGCGGCGGCACAGTCGATGAAGACGATCCGATTGGCCGATCAGAATGGCTCCGAGGTCGACTATGCGGCCGTTTGGGTCGCCGAGCTCAACGGCTACTATCAGGAAGAGGGCATAAAGATCGATCGCAAGACATACGCGAACGGTCCCTCGGCCCTGCTGGACATCAAGAACCTGGACGCTGTCATGGCGGCCATCGTCCCGTTCATGCAGTACGTCGCGCGCGGCGGCGATCTGAGGATCGTGATGTCGGTGACGAAGGGCAACGCCCCGATCATCGGCAAGAAGCAGTACAAGTCGGTCAAGGAGCTGGACGGGAAGAAGGTCGGCACGCCCGGCCTCGGCACGATTCATGATGCCGTGCTGAGCTACATACAGCGCTCGCAGAACATCAAGTTCCAGCACGTGCCGGCGAAGATCACTGATGTCGCCATCATGATCCAGAAGGGGGAGGTGGAGGCATTCATCGGGTGGGAGCCGGCGTCGGCAGCCGCCGTGGCGAAGGCGCCGGATCTCCTGCACTACATCCAGCGCATGCCGCCGATCCCGAATTCGGAGAGCCTCCAGCTCGCGTTCACGCCCGAGTACGCGAAGCAAAATCCGGAGACGGTTCAGAAGTTCGTGCGTGCAACATTGCGCGGGATTCAGTGGATCAAGGCCAACGGCGATCAGAAGACCGCCGAGCTGGTCTCGAAAAAGATGAATGATCCGAGTTCGCTGCCGATCAACCTGGACGCCTTGAAATCGGTCGATCTGACGCAACCGCGTCTGGATATGGCGTCGACGCGCCTCTGGATGACGACGATCGCCCAGCAAGGCAAGATTCCCGAGGATCTCGTCAAGGACGTGGATGGGTGGATCGGCAAATATCTCGACTACTCCTTCCTCGAGAAGGCCGAGGCATCACTGAAGTAGGAGCAGCTTGGCGGCCGGCCCCACCGGCCGCCAACGCGTCGTGAAGTTCGGAGATCATATGCGCGAAATAGCCGTCGTTGACACCACATTGCGCGATGCGCACCAATGCCTTTGGGCGACTCGTATGACGACGGCCCACATGCTGCCGATCGCAGAACGCATGGATCGTATCGGCTTCAGGCGCATAGATCTCGCCGGCACGATCCAGTTCGACGTCTGCGTGCGCTATCTCAAGGAGGATCCCTGGGAGCGCATGAGGTTGATGCGTCAGCGCATGACGCAAACGCCGCTCAGCTCGTTCACGCGCTCCAAGAATCTCGTCGCCTTCGACGTCCTGCCTGACGACATCGTCGAGCTATGGGTGGAGCGGTTGGTGGCCAACGGCTTCCGGGAGGTCGGAACCTTCGACGGCCTCAACGACGTCGACAACATGCTCACGACGATCAACGTGGCTCGGCGCCTGGGCGTGAAAACGTTCGGAGCCCTCTCCTATGGCTTGTCGCCGGTCCACACCGACGAGCTGTACATCAGGACAGCCAAAGATCTCATCAAGCGCGGCAAGGTCGACGCGATCTGGTTGAAGGACGCCGGCGGTTTGCTCACCGTCGACCGCATTCGAACGCTTGTCCCGGCCATAAAGGCCGTCATCGGCAATGTTCCGCTCGAGCTACACAGCCACTGCATGACGGGCGTCGCGCCGCTCGTGTATCTCGAGGGCATCAAGGCCGGCGCCGATATGGTGCATACGTCGATCGCGCCTCTCGCCAATGGTAATGCGCAGCCCGCGACGCAATCGACGGTCAAGAACCTGCGGGCACTCGGCTATACGGTGAATATCGACGACGCACTCGTCGACGAAGTGGGCGAGCATTTCCGCCGCGTCGCGATGCAGGAGGGAAAGCCGCTCGGCACGCCGCAGGAATACGACGCCTTTCACTACGAGCATCAGATTCCCGGCGGCATGATGTCGAACTTCCGCTCGCAGCTCGCGCAGGCGGGGCTTTCTCACCTTCTGCAGAAGCTTCTCGAGGAATGTGCGCGCGTCCGGCGCGAGCTGGGCTTCCCGATCCTCATTACGCCTTTCGCGCAGTTCGTCGGCACGCAGGCCGTCCTCAATGTCGTGCAGGGCGAGCGTTACCGGACCGTCCCCGACGAAGTGAAGAAGTACGCCCTGGGCTATTTCGGGAAACTGCTCGCGCCCGTCGACCCGGACGTTCTCGATCGCATCGTGTCCAACGGCTCGCCCAGCATCCCATTGAAGCCGGCTCCCCTCGAACCGGCCGTCGAGAAGCTGCGCCGCCAGTATCCCGAGGCCGATGACGACGAGCGCTTGCTGCGCTTCATGTTTGCCGGCCCGCAGGTCGATGAAATGCGGGCGGCGGGGGCGATGAAGACCGAGTACCTGTTCGAGGCGCCGCTGGTCAGGCTCGTGCAGGAGCTAAGCAGGCGGCGTGTCGCCAGAGTGCACTTTTCCACGGGCGGGCTGGCCCTGAGCTGACACCCGCGCAGTTTTTCGCAGCCCTAGGCATCGGGCCAGACAAGGACCTCAAACGTAGAGCGCGCCCGCGGCTCCATGCACAAACCCGTTCGCAAAGGTGGCAGACGGGCACGCATCGTGGCTGAGTGCGAAGGCCTCATCGGCATCGCGCTGGCCGTCCAGTACCGCGCGGAAGAGCTGCGCGACCGCCACCATGTCACATGTGTGTGGCGACAGCCGCAGGGACGAGACGCCGGTGTCGACCAGATCGTTGGCTTCCTTCAGAAGATTGCAGAACGCATACGAAAGCGTTTGGACGCCGTTGACGGCCAGGAACGGCTCGTGATCGAGCGTCTCTACGGTCATCCCATCCGCGTCCCGATCGCAAACGAACTGGCATGAGTCTTTCGAATGGCCATGTACGCGCGCATGATAGCAGCGTGCGGAGATGGCAAGCGGCGTGCGCCCGAAAGCCCAGACCTCGACCGTGACATCCGGCAGGGCAGAAGCAATAGCCTCGATCGAGGATCTCGGAAGCTCCGGCGGCAGCGCGACGAGCCGCGCCCCGCGGCTGGCAAGAAAGGCGAGCGTGCCTTCATTGTAGATGTTGACGAACGGGCCGATGGCATGAGGCCGCCCCGCTACGGACGGAAGCAGCGAGACATCGTTGACCTCGACCATATGGCGCCCATTGAGGAGCTCCGCGTCGTGCCGCGTCTCGCGCTTGAGCGTCGGCAAGGCGAGCGAGCTGAGCAGAACCTCCTTGCCGCCACGTTCCAGGCGCTCGATCACCTGCGGCAGAACCTCGGCGAAGAAGACCTGTCGCTTGGAGCACACCACCTCTCCAATGCATACGTGGTCGACCGGCGCTTCGTCCGCAATCCGGAAGTAGAAGTCGCGCCAGCGATCAGCCGGCCAGTTGAACAGCACAGGCCCGAGAGTCAGCGTGGTGCTCTGCATGGAATGCACTCCTTCGCGGCGCCTCAACGCCATGTCTTGACGTACGCACCGTGGGTCGCGCTCTGTCCCTCACTCAGTTGCAGCAGAATGCCGAGGGGGATCTCGGTGTTGTTCGCCATGGCATCCAATGCGGCGCGGAACGCTCCGACGACAGCTCTCGTATAGGCACGGCTGCGCTGTCGGCCTTCGATCTTGAGCGCCTTGACGCCAGCGCGTGACAGAGCAGGAAGAAGTTTGCTGGCGTCGAGACTGACGGCGTCCTCGAATACCTGACCGACCGTGCCTCCTGCCCGGAAAGCTCCCTTGCACAGCGTGGGGTAGGCAGCAGGCTGCCGCGCCGGGATGCGGTTGATCGTGAAATTCCCGAGGCGCGATACGAAGCTCCCATCGGCCTCGTGATAGCTGACGTGGCTCGGCGGCGAGCACACGCCGTGCATATTGGGAGATCGGCCGGTGACGTAGGAGGAAAGCGAGCATCGCCCTTCCTCCATCACGCACAGGCCGCCAAAAACGAACACTTCCGTCTCGCAGGCGACGGCAGCATTGATGTCCGCGATCTCGGCAACGCTCAGGACGCGGGGCAGAACGACGCGCTTCACGCCGAATGTGTCGGTATAGAAGCGGATGGCCTCGGGGCTCGAGGCCGCCGCTTGAACGGAAAGATGCAAACGAAGGTCGGGCTGGCGCTCGGCTGCGTAGGCCAGGAGGCCGATATCTGCGAGGATAACAGCATCCGCGCCGAGGGCCGCGGCATCGTCGATCGCGCGTCGCCATAGGGCTGCGTCACCGGCCCGCGGAAACGTGTTCACCGCGATGAAGACCTTGCAGTTCCGCTGATGCGCGTAGTCGATGGCGGCTGCCATGTCCGCACGGCTGAAGTTCAGTCCGGGGAAGTTGCGGGCGTTGGTCTCATCCTGGAAACCGCAATAGACGGCATGGGCGCCGGCATCGACGGCGACCCGCAGCGCTGGAGGCGTGCCCGCTGGACAGATGAGCTCCAGATCGTTTGCCGCGCTCGATGTCATTGTCGAAACCGCTCATCTTGCGCCCGTCGCTCCCGGCGCGGCTCATCTGTGAGCATTCCTCGCAGCAACCGTCCCGGTTCGCTGATCCACAATCCGATCAGCGCGGCGGCCTCCCGCAGGATCCCGATTTCGGCAGCATCCACGGCGTTGCGTAGTGCCAGAACCGCTGCAATGTCGCCCGTCACGACGATCTCTCGCGAGAAGAACAGCGCATCGCCATCGGCCTCGCCGTCGACGAGCCGCATCAGCGCCGCCAGTGTTCCGCTGATACGCGCGTGCTGGGATTGCTCATCGAGCTCGCGACGCAGATGCACGCCCACCACGCCGTCACGCAGCTCGATCTCGATGGCAAATGGGACATCGGTCGGATCGATGCCGAAGCGCAGCAGATCCGTACGGCCAATACGCGTGAGGATATCGGGGTGACGCGTGACGATATTGCTCGCGAGCTGTTGCAGGAAAATCTCGAGCGGCAGCAGAGGCAGCGGGCGCAGTGCCGAAGAGACGACATCCGGAACGCGGAAATCACGTCTGAACGACAAAGTAAACATGATGTCTCCACATACGCCCGCTGCCATACGCGAGGCATCTTCCACTAGCTGATGTCGCGGCGGGAGCACTTAACCAAAGTCAAGGCGTAGTGCAGTTCTCCGCCCGAGATACGTGGACCCCTGCTGGGAGGGACCATGTCCTTTCGCGAACTGCCGCACTTTCGCGACCTGCGCGCATTTCTGCACTTTCTCGATGCCTCGGCCCGCCTGGCGAAGGTGGATGCACCCATCTCCACCGTTCATGAGATGACTGAAGTCCACCGGCGCGTGCTCGAGCAGCGCGGGCCAGCCTTGCTCTTCACAAATGCACACACAGCAGATGGTGCGGCGGCCCAAATGCCTGTGCTGGTCAATCTCTTTGGATCAATCGAGCGCGTCGCATGGGGCTTGGGCGTGCCGCGAGAGCGGATATCCGCGCTGGGAGACCTGCTGGCGCGACTGCGGCAGCCCGAACCGATCGATGGCTTCAAGGGGTTGCGAAAAAGCTGGCCGCTCGTCAAGGCGGCGCTCAGCGCCCAGCCGTCGATCGTCGGCCGCCCCGCGGTGCAGGAAAAAATCTGCACCGATCGGAACGCCGATCTTGCGCGTTTACCGGTTCAAACCTGCTGGCCCGGTGAGCCGGCGCCGCTGATCACCTGGCCACTCGTCATTACCCGCACGCCAGGCTCGGACAATCTCGCCAGCTACAACACTGGCGTCTATCGCGTTCAGGTGCTGGATCGCGATCGGGCCATCATTCGCTGGCTCGCGCATCGCGGCGGCGCAGCACATCATCGGCTTTGGTCCGCCACGGGCCAGAGGATGCCGGTTGCGATCGCCATCGGTGCTGATCCGGCAACCATGCTCTCGGCGGTTCTGCCGTTGCCTGAGGGCATGTCCGAGCTGCGCTTCTCGGGTGTTCTCAGAGGCGAGCGGCCGCGCCTTGCGCGATGTGTGACGCAGCCGCTGATGGTGCCGGCCGACGCCGAAATCGTGATCGAGGGCACTGTTTCGCCCGATGAGACCGCGCCCGAAGGCCCGTACGGCGATCACACTGGCTACTACAATGCGGTCGAGAATTTTCCCGTGATGCAGGTCACCGCCATCACGAGCAGGCGCGCACCCATCTACGTTTCGACCTACACTGGACGTCCTCCCGACGAGCCTTCGATCATCGGGGAAGCGCTCAATGAGCTTTTTGTCCCGATCCTGCGCGGCCAGATCCCCGAGGTCGTCGATTGCTGGCTGCCGCCCGATGCCTGCTCCTATCGCATGGCCGTCGTCTCGATGCGCAAGCGCTATCCTGGTCAGGCGCGCCGCGTGATGATGGCGCTCTGGGGCATGATGGTGCAGTTCTCCTACACGAAGATCATCGTGGTCGTGGATGACGACATCGACGTGCGCAATCCTCGTGATGTCCTGTGGGCGCTGTCGACGCGCATGGATCCCGGGCGCGATCTTGTCATCCTCGATCGGACACCGATCGACTACCTCGACTTTTCGTCACCGCAGAGCGGGCTTGGCGGAAAGCTCGGCATCGACGCAACGAACAAGATCGGCGCCGAAACAAGTCGGGAATGGGGGCGCCCACTGCACATGGATCGGGCTGTGGTGGATCGCGTGGAGCGCATGTGGTCAGAGCTCGGCCTGGATGGCGTGAAGATCTCGGCCAATGGAGGCGACCGGTGAGCCGCCAACGTGTCGTTCTCGGCATCAGCGGTGCATCCGGTGCTGCCATTGGCGTGCGCATTGCCGAGATTCTTTCTCAGCTCCCCGAGATCGAGACACATCTCGTCATTTCGCCCGCCGCCTTGCGCACATTGGCGATCGAGATCGGCCCGGGC
The DNA here is from genome assembly GCF_900117415.1 of Hyphomicrobium sp. CS1BSMeth3. Lineage (GTDB taxonomy): Bacteria > Pseudomonadota > Alphaproteobacteria > Rhizobiales > Hyphomicrobiaceae. The sequence goes on along the minus strand of NZ_FPEI01000006.1, from coordinate 2,347,955 downwards.
GCTGTCGCTCGTCTCGAGCGCAGTGTTGCCAAGCGCCATCCGAGCGACGACATCGGTGCCGAAATCGCGAGCGGCTCTGTTGCGACGGCGGGGATGATCGTCGCGCCGTGCTCCATGAGGACGCTTTCAGGCATTGCCAGCGGGATCGCGGACAACCTGATCGTGCGCGCCGCCGATGTGCATCTCAAGGAGCGCCGGCCGCTCATTCTGGTGGCGCGCGAAAGTCCGCTGCATCTCGGCCATCTGCGATCCATGACCGCCGTCACGGAATTCGGCGCCGTCATAGCGCCACCCGTGCCGGCGTTCTATCTCCTGCCCGAGCGGCTGTCTGATATCGTGGATCAGATTGCCTTGCGCACCATAGATCTGCTGCGCCTGCGCGGCGCGCCGCGCCCACGCGCGTGGGCGGACCATGCTGGTGAGCAGCCCTCTCGAGAATGACGACGGCGAAGACATAGTCGGCGGGGCTGCGGTTTGATCCGCGTCAAAGTCCCCACGTCCAACAGCCAGCATACAAAAATGTATCGATCAAGCTGCTTTCTGTCGCGCGCCGTCGCGTAACGGACGGCGCAGACGGGCTAGAGGGGCGTGGGCCACTGATCCGCAACGCATCGCCGATGGAGCCTGAGGATTGGCACCTCGTCCGATCGACGCCGCTCTTTGGACGCATTCCAAAGGATGTCACCGCGAGGCTCGTGGGATCGTCAGGGCCGAGGTGCTACGAGAAGGGCGCGCTGCTCTTCCAGCAAGGCGATCCGGCCGATGCCTTCTATGTCATCCTCGAGGGTTGGGTGAAGATCGCGCGTCTCACCTCGGAGGGCGGCGAAGCCGTCGTCGGCATGTTCCGGCGCGGCGAGACCTTTGCCGAGGCCGCCATGTTTCTCGGCGGCCGCTATCCGGCCAATGCCGAGGTGGTGGCGCCGTCGCGCTTGCTGAAAATTGACGGGGAGAACCTGCGCAAGAGTATCCGCGAGAACCCGGACCTCGCGCTCTGCATGCTGGCCTCGGCGTCCCACCACCTGAAGTTCCTCGTCGAGCAGATCGAGCAGATCAAGCTGCTGTCCGCCCCGCAGCGCATCGCTGACTTCCTGATCCAGCAGTGCCGCACGCGCCGCGGTTCCTGCGTGGTCGTTCTGCCCTACGAGAAGGCGCTGATCGCCAATCGCCTCGGCATGAAGCCCGAGAGTTTCTCGCGCGCGATCGGCCGGCTGCGCAATCTCGGCGTCTCCGTCGATCACGAGTACGTCTCTATTGCTGACGTCGCCACGCTCGTTGCCTTCGTCGAGAAGAGCTCCGTCGAGAGCTGATCGGCGGTTCCGCTCGCCCCTCCGTCGCACGCCGGTGGCGGGAATTGACCCTTAGCGGAACAAGGCGAAGGTTCAGCAGCAGCCTTCGCCTCATTGCCCGGAGTTGTGTTCAATCGGCGGGGCCCGCGAACAAGATGAGATTGCCATCAGGGTCGAGGACGATGAAGTTCCGCGCGCCCCAAGGCTCTTTCTTGAGCCCTTGGTGGAAGCTCACGCCGGCGGATTGGAACTCCAAGAAGAGCTGCTTGATCTCTGTTGCCGAGTCTACCGTGATCGAGGCCGACAGCAACTGCTCGCGCTGGCGAATATTTCCGATGAAGACAGGCTCGCAGACAAGCCGCAGGCAAAGCCGCGCATGGTCGCGCTTGACCAAGCCGTAATACGGCGGATCGCCGTAGGCAAACTCGACTGCGAACCCGAGTTTAGAAGTGAAAAACTCGCACGACGCCCTGAAGTCAGCGACGTAGAGTACGGCTTCCGTCCTGCTGAGGATCGGACGTGTCGTTACCTGCTTGACTTGAGTGTTCACGGCTAGGGCTCCTGCCTTGAGCGCCTGCCACCCTTCGAACCCTAATTGGCGAGCAACAAGCTCCTGCGCGTCGCTGAGCTTGAACGTCGCCTCCAACACCTGATAGTCATCCAGGTGCTGAAATCGAGGTAGCGAAGCTCTGATCTCCGCGGCGACTGGATGATACCGCTCACGATGCCAGCGCAGATACTGCTTGGCCTGCTTCTTCAGGTTTTCAAGGTTCGGCATGGGCGCAACTACGGTTCACGAATCGTAGGTGGGCATAGCCCCTTCGGCCTCGACCGATGCGCCCTACTGCAACTGTTCCACAGTGCCAGCGCCGACAGCGGATTGTCAACGGCGGCGATGCCCCTTGTTGGCCCGTCTCTGCGTAGCGATCGGAGCACCCGGCGCTCAATCCCACTAGAGTCGCTTTTTCACGCCGGTTTGTTTGCGGAAGTAAAATTCAATCGTGTTTGGCAACCCATTCCGACATGGGTGACACGGGCGCCCCGCCTCGGTTTTCGATCAGATGGCAGCGAACGGAGTGAGCTGGAGCCAGTTCGCGGAGCTCGGGTGGCAATTGATGACAGCGGGATTCGGCGATTGGACATCGTGGCGCAAACCGGCAGCCTGGTGGCGGAGCGATGGGGCTCGGCGGATCGCCACTGAGGCGAATACGACCCGCCGACCCGGCGGTGCCGACACCGACCCGTGGCACCGCCGATAGGAGCGCCTGGCTGTATGGATGCAGCGGCGCCGAAAAGAACGATCGACGAGGCGCCTTCTCCACGATCTGGCCCAGATACATGACGGCAACCTCGTCCGCCATGTGCTTAACCACGGCCATATCATGCGAAATGAACAGATAGGTAATGGCCCGCTGGCGCTTCAACCGTTGCAGCAGGTTCAGGATCTGAGCGCGGATTGCGACATCGAGCGCGGACACCGGCTCGTCGCAGATGATGAGATCGGGATCAGGCGCCAGGGCGCGTGCGATGTTGATCCGCTGTCGCTGACCGCCGGAGAATTGATGCGGAAACAGGCCTCGCTGCTCCGGTCTCAGCCCCACCGCCTCGAACAGTTCGGAGACGCGCGCGTCGCGCGACGCCTGATCGCCGATATTCATGACATCGAGCGGACTGCGCACGATGTCGCCCGCTCGCACGCGAGGATTGAGCGACGAGTAGGGATCCTGGAATATGTACTGGATGCGCCGCCGGTTCTCGTGCGACCGACCACCCGAAAGTTCGTCGAGCCGTGTATTATCAAGTTCGATGCTGCCGGCAGTGGTCGGCACCAGCCGCAAAATCGCGCGCGCCACCGTCGTCTTTCCCGACCCCGACTCGCCCACCAGACCGACGGTCTGGCCTCGGTTCAATGTCAGTGACACACGGTCAACCGCGCGCACCACCTCAGGCTGCGCCAAGGGGTTCAGCCGCCGACGCCGAAAGTGAACCTGCAGATCCTTGATCTCCAGGATCGGCGCCGTCATGGCCGCCCCTCCTGTCGCTGCCAGCAAGCCACCCAATGCGCCACTCCGATGAGAGTCGCCGCCGGCATCTCTTGTCGACACCATGGCAGCACGACATTGCATCGATCGGCGAATGGGCAGCCGGTCTGCAACTCCCAGATCGAGGGAACGACGCCGGGAATTTCCGGCAGGTCGGCGGGCTCGCCATCGCCGTCCATCTCGAGGGTGGGGACGCAGGCAACGAGACCTCGAGTGTAGGGATGCGCGGGCCGGGCGAGCACGTCGCGCGTGGCGCCCTGCTCGACGACGCGTCCGCCGTACATGACGACGACCCGATCCGTCATCTCGGCGATTACGCCCATGTCGTGCGTGATCAGGATCAGGCCCATGCCGCGCGCCTGCTGGATGGATCGCAGCAGATCGAAAATTTGCGCCTGGACGGTCACATCCAGCGCCGTGGTCGGCTCGTCGGCAATGAGCAACTCGGGCTCGCATGCGATCGCCATGGCGATCATGACGCGCTGTCGCATACCTCCCGAGAGCTGGTGCGGATACGCGTCGAAGCGCTGCTCGGGCGACGGAATTCCGACCGCCTTGAGCAGCTCGACACCGCGGGCACGCGCCGCCGCACCGCTGAGACCGAGATGAAGCGTCAACGATTCGGCAATCTGGCTGCCCACCGTGAAAACCGGGTTGAGCGAGGTCATCGGCTCCTGAAAGATCATCGCGATCCGATTGCCGCGGATGTCACGCATGCGCGCGTCGGTTGCCTGCAGGAGGTCCTCGCCTCCCAGCACGATGCGACCCGCACTGATCCGCCCCGGTGGGTTGGGAACGAGACGCATGATCGCCAGCGCTGTCATGCTCTTGCCGCACCCGGACTCGCCAACGATGCCCAGCGTTTCGCGAGGTTTCATCTCGAACGCGACATCGTTCAACACGCGCGCGAGATTGTCGCCGGAGCCGAACTCCACCGACAGCCCCTCGATCCGCAGCAGACCGGCAGCGGTCATCGGCGCTCCCTCAGCTTGGGATTGAGCGCGTCGTTCAGGCCATCGCCGATCAGGCTGACGGCGAGAACAGTGAGAAAGATCATGCATCCAGGGAACGTGACGGCCCACCAGGAACTGAGGATATAGGACCGGCTGGAGCCGATCATGAGGCCCCAGCTCATGCGATTGGGGTCCCCCAAACCGAGAAACGACAAGCTCGCCTCGAACAGGATCGCTGTGCCGATCGCGAAGGTCGCGGATACGATGAGGGGCGGCAAGGCATTTGGGAGGATGACGCCCCAGATGATGCGGCCCTTTCCGGCGCCAATCACGTGCTCAGCGGCGACGAAGTCCAGCTCCTTCAGTTTCAGGAATTCGGCACGAGTGAGCCGCGCGGTCGCAGTCCAGCTGACGGCGCCGATCGAGAGCGCAATCGTCATCAGCGTCGGCGTGAAAAGCGTCACGAGAACCATCGAGAACAACAGTGCGGGCAGCACCTGGAAGAACTCTGTCACCCGCATCAGAATTTCGTCGATGGTGCCCCCAAAGAAACCGGCAATGGCGCCAACGGTGATGCCGATGAGGACGGAGACAAGCGCGGCCGACAGCCCAACTGCGAGTGTTGCTCGTCCTCCATGCACGATGCCCGTCAAAACATCGCGGCCTTGTTGATCGGTGCCGAGCAGCGCCTCCTGGAAACTCGGCGGAGAAAGCGGTGCCGCAACGATGTCGAACGGATCGGCGGGCATCAGCATCGGGCCGAGCAAGGCCAGGGCGACGATCGCCCCCAGAAGCGCGAAGCCGACCACCGCCACCGGGCTGCGCGCAAACATGCGCAGTGCTTCCCGCGTCGGATGCTCACCGTGTGCAGGCCGTGAGTTGGCGCTCATGTCCTGATCCTTGGATCGGCGAGGCGGTAGCACATGTCCGTCAGCTGGTTGACCACGATTACCAACAACGAGGAAAAGAAAAGGAGCCCCAGCAAAGTCGGATAGTCACGCCGGAGCACGGAGTCGAACGCCAGACGGCCGAGACCGGGCCAGTTGAAGACGGTCTCCACCACGATCGCGCCAGCCAGCATGTTGCCGAACTGCAGACCGACGATCGTGATCACCGGCAGTAGCGCGTTCCGCAGGGCATGGCGGAAATAGACGGTATTCTCCGTCAGTCCTTTCGCGCGCGCAGTGCGGATGTAGTCGGCACCCAGCACATCGAGCATGCTGGCGCGTGTCAACCGGCCATACTGCGCCAGATAGACGATGGCGAGGGAAAGGCTCGGCAACACGAGATGGTGCGCCACATCGAGCATATCAGCGAACACACCTTGCCGGACGACTGCAGCCCTCATCCCCGATACAGGCAGGATCGGAATGATCGACGCGAACAGGATGATCAACAGCATCCCGGTCCAGAAGACGGGCGCCGAATAGCCTACGACGGAGACGACCGTGATGATCTGCGACAGCAGACCGTTCGGGCGCCTGGACGCCATCACCCCCAGCGTCGTGCCGGCCAGCACAGCCAGGAACAAGGCCGTCATGACAAGAAGCAGAGTGGCGGGCACCCGCTCGAGGATCAGTTGCGTTACCGGCAGATTGAAGAAGTACGAATGGCCGAGATCGCCGCTGATAGCACGCGACAGGTAGATGCCGAGTTGGGCCGGCAAGGGCTTGTCCAAGCCATAAGCGCGCTGCAGCTCAGCACGTATTTCCTCCGTCATGCCGCCCATTTGGCCGGCGAGCGTCTCGATCGGATCGCCTGGCGCCAAGCGGATCAGCAGGAAATTCAGCACCAGCACCGCGAGCACGAGCACCGCCGCGTAGCTCAAGCGCTTCAGAAGGAAAGCGGTGAGCGCCATGACAGTCGGTCCACCTCGATACTGCGGAAACTAGTCGGCAAGCCACGTATCGAGCAGCGGCGCAGCAGCGCCCCAAATCGTCGCCGGCAGGCCATGGACGCGCTTGCTGGCAATCGTGTGATAGGGCAACTCGGTCAGCCACACGAGCGGTACATCGGCTGTTACGATCTTCTGAAACTCGACGTAGAGGGCCTTTCGCTTTGCGGGATCCATCTCTTGCTCGGCCGTGGCCAGCAGCTCGTCAACTTTGGGATTTGCGTACTGTGCGTTGTTCGTGAATACGAGCGGTCGGATATTGGTCGACAGATAGGTGCGGTGGACCCCGATGACCGGATCGCCCCACGCGAAGGCCGCATCCATGCTGATGTCGAAGTCCTTGCTCGCCATGTGTCGCGCGAACGTCGCGAAATCGGCCGGCGTACGCACCTCGACCTCGATCCCGATCCGCTTGAGGGCAGGCTTCATGTACTCGGCGATCCGCTTCTGGCCGTCCTCGTCGCCGGGATAGTAGTCACACGTGATCCGCATTCTGACGCCGTCGGGCCCGCGCTTGATGCCGGCCGCGTCGAGCAGCGCCTCCGCTTTCTTGAGATCGAAGGCGTACTGCGTCGTTTCCGCCGAATGCTGCGGAAAGCCGCTGTGAATCGGCCCTGTCGCCTTCCGCGACAGCCCCTTGTGCAGTGCCTTGCCGATGAAGTCGCGATCGATCGCATGCGCGATCGCCTGGCGAACCCGGATGTCGTCGAATGGCTTCTTCTTGTTGTTGAAAAGCAGCCAGTTGATGCCGCCGATCGCCTCGTAGCCGCGCGACGTGATCGTCAGGGCCGGATTGGATTTGGCGCGTTCGAGCTCGAGCACGCGATTGAAGAACGGCTGCATGTGCAGGCGGCCCGATTCCAGCTCGAGCAACGAGGTTTGCGAGTCCGGATAGAGCTTCAGGATGATCCTGTCGAGGAGCGGCTTGCCGGGAAGGAAGAACTTGTCGAACCGCTCCATAACGGCCTGATCGCCGGGCTTGAAGGAGACGAACTTGAAGGGGCCCGAGCCGACGACATCCTTATTGTTGCGTGGATGTGTCTTGATCGCATGGCCATCACCATAGATGTGCTTGGGCAGGATCGGCATCAGCGGCGGCCCCATCGCATAGAGGATGGCGGGATGCGGGTGCTTCAGCCGGATGACAGCAGTGTGGGGATCCGGTGTGTCGACGCCCTCGACCGGACGCAACATGGTATTGAAAGGATGGTTGTCCCGGATCGTGAGGATCGAGAACGCGACGTCCTCCGAGGTGATCGGATGGCCGTCGTGGAAAATAGCGTTCTTGCGTAGATGGAGAGTAACCGCGAGGGCATCAGTGGAGATTTCCCACCGCTCCGCAAGGTAAGGCTGAGGGTTCCACTTATCGTCGTGCATGATCGGGCTCGCAAAGAGCTGCGCGCCGGGGATCATGATTCCGGTGCCGGAACCGACAGCGTTGTTGAAATGCGTGGTTGCGCTGCTCTGGCCCATCACCAGCGTGCCGCCTCGCTTGGGCTCCTGCGCCGCCGCGCTGCCGAGCGTCAATGCTGCAGCGGCGATGAGCACTCCAAAGTTACGTGCGCGCATTGCATCTCCTCCCACTTGATTCTCCCCACGCGGCGGCCGCGCATCGCCCAAGCCACGTGAAGACTTGTTCAAGAAAATGAAAAATGCAATACAATTTTCACGACGCCGAGATTGGGCGTCATGTTTTTCATCCTCCGAAGCAAGATCCTCCGAAGCAAGAATGTGGCCCATGGACTCCAAACCCCTGACTTCACGGCACTCGTCCAACCGGAAGCCTGCCGCATCCCCATCCGCATCGGCGCTCGGGTCCACGATCCGAGATTTGCGATTGGCACGCGGCAAGACGATTGCCGAACTGGCGACCGCGATCGGGCGCTCGATCGGCTACGTCAGCCAGATCGAGCGCGATCAGTCGGGCATATCCATCGGGACATTGCAGAAGATCTCCGACGCGCTCGGCGTCGGTATCAACTGGTTCTTCCAGGGGCCGGCCGCGGCGCCGCCGGGAGAGCGCGACGTCGTCGTGCGCAAGGGCAATCGTCGCATCCTCGACTTGAGTGCGAAGGGTGTCATCGAGGAGCTCCTTTCGCCAACGCTGACGGGGCAACTCGAGCTGATCATCACGACCTTCCAGCCAGGCTCCTCTACCGGTCGCGGTGGCCGTCTGCGGAAGGGGGAGGAAGCGGGTCTCATCATGTCCGGTGAACTCGACCTGTGCGTCGACGGCAAGCGCTTCAAGCTCACGTCGGGCGACAGCTACTCCCTGCGGCATAAGGGTCGCCATCGCTTCGAGAACCGGGGTAGCGCTCCAGCCGTCCTGATGTGCGTCCTGACACCGCCGAGCTCGTACTAGCTCGCCAACGAGACCGCCCGTAAGGAGGCAATCGTGAGCCAGATCACAGTCTATACCGCGAGGCGTATCCGGACCATGAACCGGTCCCTGCCGATCGCCACCGCGGTCGCAGTTCGCGATGGACAGATCATCGAGGTTGGATCGCTCGAGACGCTACAGCCGTGGCTGGACGCCCACCCTCACCGCATCGACACGACGTTCCGCAATCACGTCCTGATGCCCGGCTTCATCGATCCGCACCTGCATCCTTCGCTCGCTGCCATTCTCCTGCCGTGCCACTTCATCACAGCTACCGAGTGGAAGCTGCCCGATCGGGTGTGCGCCCCGGTTCATGGCCACAACGCCTACATCGACCGGCTCAAGCAGATCGAGGAAAGCCTCACTGACCCGAGCGAGCCGTTGATCACCTGGGGTTACCATAAGATCTGGCACGGCAAGGTCGATCGGCAGGTCCTGAACAACATCTCGTCGACACGTCCGGTCATCGTCTGGCAGCGCTCGTTCCACGAGGTCATCGCCAACGACGCCGCGATCGAATGGATTGGCGCTGATCGGGCGATGATGGAGCGCCACCACCAGATCGATCTCGGCGAGGGTCGCTTTTACGAGACCGGGCTCGCGGTCGCCATGGGGGGCATGCGCAAGCTGATTCTCGATCCGAAGCGGTTCCGTCACGGCATGGAGCTGACCAAGCGCGCCGTTCACGCGGGCGGTCACACCACGATCTGCGACATGGGACTGCCCATGCTGAACCTGGAGCTGGAGTGGTCGACGCTCAAGGCGGTCATGGATACCGACGACACGCCGTTCCGCACCCAGTTCGTGGCGCGTGCGGTAGAACGCGGCGGCGGGCTCGGCAAGGAAGCCGAAAATTTCGAGCGCGTTCGCAGCATGCCAAAACGCAACACCCATCGTCTGGAGTTTCGCAAGGCCGTAAAGCTATTCACGGACGGTGGGTATTTCGCGGAGCTCATGCAGGTGCAGCCGCCCGGGTTCATCGATGGCCACGAGGGCGAATGGCTGATGCCGCCGGAAGTATTCGAGGCATTGTGCCGGCCCTACTGGCATGACGGATATCGGATCCACGTGCACTGCACCGGCGATCTCGGCCTGGAGCTGGCGCTCGACGTCCTCGAGAAGCTGCAGTTTGAGCGGCCGCGGTTCAATCATCGATTCACAATCGAGCATTTTGGGCTTTCGACGCCCGAGCAGGTGCGCCGGATGGCGGATCTGGGGGCGCTCGCATCGGTCAACGCCTACTACGTCTACGAGCTTGGCGAAGCGTACTGGAAGCGCAGTATCGGGTTTGAGCGGGCCTCGCAAATGTCGCGGTTGGGGACACTCGCCCGGCACAACGTGACGACGGCCCTGCACACGGATTTCACGATGGCGCCGGCGCTTCCGCTGAACTCGGCGTGGGTGGCCGTCAACCGGCGGGCCGAGTCGGGGACGGTCGTGTGCCCCGAGGAATGCATTACCGTCGAACAGGCGATGCGGGCTATCACCATCGACGCTGCCTACGTGCTCGGAATGGAGCATGAGGTCGGCAGCATCCGCGCCGGCAAGAAGGCGGACTTCACCGTGCTGGAGGCGGACCCGTTCGACGTGCCACCGTTGGAGCTGAAAGACATTCCAATCTGGGGCACGGTCTTCGAGGGCGTTCCGGCGCCTCTGGAGTGACGGCCGTGGACATTCCTGTCACCATTCTCGGCGGCTACCTCGGCGCGGGCAAGACGACGCTGATCAATCACGTCCTTTCGCACGCGCTCGATGTGCGCGTGGCGGTTCTCGTCAACGACTTCGGCGCCGTCAACATCGATGCCAGTCTGATTTCGTCGCGGGCCGAAGACACGATCACGCTCAGCAATGGCTGTGTGTGCTGCACAATCCAGGACGACCTCGGCGCGGCGATCGATGCGCAGTTGCGTCGCGACAAGCCCCCGCAGCACATTCTGATTGAAGCGAGCGGCGTTGCGGAACCTGCGCGCATGCTGCGCTATGTCGAAAGCTGGCCTGGCTTGAGCCGGCACGCGGTGGTCTGTGTCGTCGACGTCGAGACTATTCGCGAGCGCGCGACGGATAAATTTGTCGGCGGCGTCGTTCGCCGCCAGATCGGCTCCGCGGATCTTCTCATCCTCAACAAGACCGATCTGGTCGACGCGGAAGCACGGTCGTCGGTTGTCGATTGGCTGTCAGGTTTGGCGTCCGGCGCGGGGATCGTGGAATCCACCTGGGGCCGGATCGATCCAGCGTTGGTTCTGCAGGGCGCGCATCAGGCCGCCGCATCACGATACGGCGAGCTCGCACATGCCCGACCGGGCACGTTTTTCAATGCAACGGTCCCGATGGAGGAAGCGCTCGATCTCGACGAGCTCGAGACGGTCCTTGGGGATCTGCCCGCGAGCGTGCATCGCGTCAAAGGTTTCGTTACCGATATCGCGACCGGGCGGACGATGCTCGTCCAGTGCGTCGCCGCACGGCGCTCGATCGAGCCGTGTCCACACGCCGCGGATGCCGCGCCACAGGCGTTGATGGCAATCGGTACCGATCGCAAAGATCTCGAGGCGCTTCGGTTACAGCTCGCGGCCCTGGGTGCAGGAAATGAAGCAGCATTGAACGATCCAATTCGAAGTGGCACTCGTAGTGCCCGCCGCGCCGCCGTGGCCGATGGGGGGGCGCGTTGATCCGCATGAACAGCGAAGCAATCGGGACCCTGCCTCGAAAGGCGCGCGCAGTCATCATCGGGGGGGGCGTTGCCGGCTGCGCGGTCGCCTATCACCTCTCCAAATTGGGGTGGAGCGACGTCATCCTGCTGGAGCGCAAGCAGCTCACCTGTGGCACGACTTGGCACGCCGCCGGCCTGATTGCCCAGCTTCGAGCTACAGCGAACATGACGCGGCTCGCAAAGTACAGCCAGGAATTGTACGGCACGCTCGAAGCGGAGACCGGTGTCGCGACAGGGTTCAAGCGCAACGGCTCGCTCACGTTGGCACTGACGTCCGAGCGGTTGGAGGAGCTCAAGCGCGGGGCCTCGATGGCCCGGGCGTATGGCGTCGACATCGAAGTCATATCCGCAGGTGAAGCCACCACTCGCCATCCGCTGCTCGATGTGTCTGGCGCCGCGGGCGCCGTCTACCTTCCCAAGGATGGTCAAGGCGATCCCGGCAATATCGCTCTGGCAATGGCGAAGGGTGCACGCAATCGCGGCGTTCGGATCGTCGAGGGCATCAAAGTCACAGGCATCAGTCAGGCCAAGGGTCGCGTGACCGGAGTTCTCACCGATCGCGGCGCGATCGAAGCTGAGATCGTCGTGAATTGCGCTGGCATGTGGGCCCGCGATGTCGGTCGATGGGCCGGCGTGCCGCTGCCGCTCCATGCGTGCGAGCATTTCTATATCGTAACGGAGCCGTCGCCCGACATCCCGCGCGAGCTGCCGGTTCTGCGCGTCCCCGACGAGTGCGCCTACTACAAGGAGGATGCCGGCAAGATCCTGCTCGGCGCGTTCGAGCCCGTCGCCAAGCCGTGGGCGACGAATGGTATCCCCGAGGGCTTCTGTTTCGACCAGTTGCCGGAGGATCTCGACCACTTCGCGCCGATCCTGGAGAAGGCAACTGCGCGCGTGCCGATCGTCGGCCGCATCGGCATACACACGTTCTTCAATGGTCCCGAAAGTTTCACGCATGACGATCGCTATCTGCTCGGCGAGGCTCCGCAACTGCCGGGATTCTACGTCGCGTGCGGGTTCAATTCGATTGGCATCCAGTCGGCGGGGGGCGCCGGCATGGCGCTTGCGCAGTGGATCGTCGATGGTGCGCCGCCGTTCGACCTCTGGGACGTCGACGTACGTCGCGTCGTGCCCTATCAGGCGACGCGGACGTTCATCCAGACCCGGGTCACCGAAACGCTGGGCCTGCTTTACGCCGACCACTTTCCGTTTCGACAGTACGAGACCTCACGCAATGTCCGCCACACGCCGTTCTACGATCAGTTGAAGGCGGCGGGCGCCTGCTTCGGCGAGACGGCCGGCTGGGAGCGCGCTCACTGGTTCGTGCCGGTTGACGCCGCCGCGAACGGCCAGCGACCTGAGTGGCGCTACGGTTGGGGGCGGCAGGACTGGTTTGCCCACGTAGCGGCCGAGCACCATGCGGTCCGTAACGGCGTCGGCTTGCTCGACATGAGTGCGTTCGGCAAGTTCCGCGTCGAAGGGCCGGATGCCGAAGCCGTGCTGCAGCGCATCTCCGCCAACGATGTAGCGGTCGAGCCCGGACGCATCGTCTACACGCAGTGGCTCAATGACAAGGGCGGCATCGAAGCAGACTTGACGATCACGAGGCTCGGCGAGTCCTCGTTCCTCGTGATCACATCAGCGGCCTGCGTCATCCGCGACTTCGCGTGGCTGCAGCGCCAGATACCCGACGGCGCCCGGTGCGTTACGCTCGACGTCAGCAGTGGCGAGGCTTGTCTTGCCCTCATGGGGCCGCGTGCCCGGGACGTGCTGCAGCCGCTTGTGTCCTATGATCTCGGGAATGCTTCATTCCCCTTCGGTACGGCACGAACCATGGAGCTCGGCATGGCGCTGGTGCGCGCGCATCGCGTGACCTACGTCGGCGAGCTGGGGTGGGAGCTCTACATGCCGACGGAGTTCGCGCGCTACGTGTTCGATGCCATCATGGCTGCCGGGGCGCCGCATGGCCTCAGGCTCGTGGGTGTCAACGCGATGGACACGCTCAGGCTCGAGAAAGCGTATCGCCATTTCGGGCACGACATCGCCGATGAGGATCACGTGCTCGAGGCGGGACTCGGCTTCGCAGTGAAGCCCAACAAGCCACGGTCCAAGTTCGGCGATTTCATTGGTCGCGAGGCGGTGCTCACGAAAAAGCGAGAAGGCATGTCGCGCCGGCTCGTCCAGTTCAAACTGGATGACCCGGAACCGCTGCTCTATCACTCGGAGCCGATCATCGCCAACGGTGCGATTGTTGGCTATCTGACGTCGGGAGGGTTCGGCCATTCGCTCGGTGCTGCCATCGGGCTGGGTTACGTGCCATGCCGCGAATGCGACAGCGCGGAACGCCTGCTAGCGCATCGGTTTGAAATTGAGGTCGCGGGACGCGCAGTCCCGGCTTTGGCCAGCCTCAAACCGATGTATGATCCATCGGGAGACCGCGTCCGCTTCTGAATGCCAGCGCGCAAGAATGTGGTCGCCGGCCGCACCAGGACCCCTCTCTGTCTCGGGTGTGAGCACGGTGGTGCGGATAAATCTGTTCGGCATTCCAGGGAGACCGAACGGATGTCTGGTGCTGACCCGAAGCAGACATGCTCTATCGGGGCATCAAGCTGATCGGCTTCGGGCGTCGCGGCGGATGGCGCAGTGTAGAAGTAGCCGACGTGCAGTTCTTCAATATGGCTTCAGCGCTCCTGCAGAATTTGCGTGTTCGCTGGCCCGATAGAAGCTGACCAGCGGCGCGACTCCTTTCACACCGACATCTCGGATGACACTATCTGCTCGCCATTTGTTGAGTGGCGCCGAATGCCTCATCCGCCCGCAAGGCAAGGATCGCGCCTCGGCTCCCGAAGCGCTACGCTGCTCGTCCAACTTGTCCGAAGTCGAGGAAATCAGTCCAAAATGCAGAAGCTCAAGCTTTATCAGGCGCTTGCCGAGGCGTTCGTCGCAGAGGGAGTAGACACCCAATTCATCCTCATGGGCGACGGGAACATGCACTGGACGTCAGCCCTGCAGAAATTGCCCGGCATCAAGACGGTGCACCATCGCCATGAGCACTGCGCCGTAGCCGCGGCGATGGGCTACCACGTAGCGACCGGCAAGATAGCAGCGGCTTCTGTGACGTGCGGGCCTGGTCTCACGCAGCTTACGACCGCGCTACCAGCGGCAGTCCGTGCTCGCATCCCACTTGTCGTCTTTGCTGGCGAGTCGCCGATCAACGCAAAGTTTTACAACCAGGAGATTGCACAGTTGCCGCTGGTGACGGCGACCGGTGCCCACTACATTCAGGCGCACAGTTTGCCGCGTATGCACGAGTATGTGCGCGAGGCATTTCATGTCGCGCGCCTCGAGCGTCGTCCAGTGGTTCTCGGTGTGCCCTACGATTTGCAGACGCTCGCGCCGGCGACCACCAGCCCATACGTGCCGTCCACCCGGTATATTCCCAATGGGGGACGGCCCCGCCCCGATCCAGAGCTTGTGGCGGCGCTCGTCGCTAAGATCCGTGAAGCTAAGAATCCCATCGTGATCGCCGGTCGCGGCGTCCTGCACTCCGGAGCCAAATCTGCTGTCGAAGCCGTTGCCGATCGGTGTGGCGCAGCGCTTGCAACGACGTTGCCCGCGCGCGGGCTCTTCGATCACCATCCCTATTCGCTCGGCATCAGCGGGGGCTACGCAACAAAGCTCTGCCGCGAAGTGATGGCCGAGGCCGATCTGATCTTGGCCTTCGGCGCCCGCATGTCCTACTACACGGTCGACGGCGGCAATATCTTCCCGCAGGCGTTCGTCGCCCAGATCGATACAGCGCCGAGGGGACTGAGCGAAGGGGCGCTGGCCGCCAACTTCTTCATCACAGCCGACGCCAGGGTCACCGCCGAGGCAATTCTCACCGAGCTTGACGCGACGCTCGGTGCCGGCAAGCCTACTGCGGCGACGGTGCGCACGAACGAACTCGCCCATCGCATCGCCACCGAGCTCCCTGATGACCACCATTTCGAGATCGCCCCCGGCCTTCTCGATCCGCGCGCAGTCATCCGGATGCTCGACGATGTCATTCCGAAGGACTGGGATATCGTGTCCGGCTCCGGCCATCAGTCATACTTCAACTCGCAGATGCGCGGCCGGCCGCCCGAGAAATTCTGCGCCATTCGCGAATTCGGTGCGATCGGCAATGGCCTTTCTTATGCAATCGGCGTCGCCGCCGCGCGCGCGGAGGGCCGCAACGGCAAAGTGGTCCTCATCGAAGGCGATGGTAGCCTGCTGATGCACATTCAAGAGCTTGAGACGCTGAAGCGACACGGGCTGCGCGTCCTCATTTGTGTGTTGAACGATGGTGCCTACGGTGCCGAGATTCACAAATTCCGACACACGGGAGAAGACGATTCAGGTGCCATATTCGGGCGCCCGCCATTCGAAGCGATCGCGCAGGGCTTTGGACTCGTCGGAGCTGAGGTGCGGGATCTTGCCAGGGTGCCTGGATTATTTGACGAGTTCGCCGCGCAGGGAGAGGCAGGCGTGTGGAATTTCCAAATCTCCGACCAAGTCGTTGCCCCCACAATGCGCCGCAATGTCGTTCGCGGTCATGGGAAGATGTAATATCGCTCCGGTCGTTCTGACGCGGATATAACCTCTGGCAGCGCGGCGCGGCGCATCGCACCGCGCGCCATCACCTCGATCAGCCTGTGATGGAGCACGATATTCTCCCGTTGAGCCGGGCTGAACCGATCGTCCTCCGGCGTCGCCATGGTCGGGTTGGAAGCCACTCGTCGAGCTCCCGGCATGGCGGGCCATAAGCGCTACACCCTAGAGGAAGGCCCGCATGCGATGCAATTCGTCGTCGAGAGCACGCTTGAACGCGACCTCGCGCGGCGGCTTGCCGGCCACGTAGCCGATATCGGCCTTGAGCTTGGCGTCACGCCACGCGAGGTTGCCCCAGCCGATGACCTGGTCGCGCCATAGCAGCGGCAGCGCGTAGTAGCCACGCACGCGGTTGGGCGCAGGTGTGTAGGCCTCGAAGCGGTAGGCCCAGCCCCACAATCTCTCAAAACGGTCGCGGTCCCACACGATCGGATCGAAGGGGGCGAGCAGTCGCACGATGTCGTCGGGCTCGTGGCGATTGGACGCCGGGTTCTCGCCTTCAGGCCAGTACCAAGAATGCCCGTCAATCTTTGCGTGTTGTAGCCGCGTACGAACACGCCTCAACGTGTCCTTGCGCAGATGCATCCATTGCGGTGCCGCATAGACTAGGCGGCTGACCAAGTGCTTCAGAGTGCGCTCCGGCAAAGGCGCATAGAGTCGGATCACGACATTGGCCAGGGCGTCCATGTGCTGCTGCGGGTCTTCGGGCGGCTCGATGATGGGGGCTGCTGCGTACAGACGCACACCACCCGCGCGACCAGCGATGCGCACCATCCCTCGGTACTGCATGCCGTCGAGCAGTTGCGTCGACGCGTTCGTGGTGCCACCGAACCAGTTGCTTACCTTGCCGTGCGAAAACTGCGCATCGACCTCGCGCGGATGCACCGTGCCGCGCTCGCGCACGAAATCCAA
The DNA here is from genome assembly GCF_900117415.1 of Hyphomicrobium sp. CS1BSMeth3. GTDB lineage: Bacteria > Pseudomonadota > Alphaproteobacteria > Rhizobiales > Hyphomicrobiaceae. The sequence continues at coordinate 2,331,149 of NZ_FPEI01000006.1, read as the reverse complement.
TACCGCCTGTGCCTGACGCATCTTGTCGGCGCCCCACACCGTGCGTGCGCGGCGTGGATGCATCAGCCGCTGCGTTTCCCGCGGCAGGATGCCGTGGTTGATGAAGAAGTCTTCCTCGACGGCCAGCCGGGTATAGCGGCGCTTCAGATCACCAGCACGATAGTCTTTGACGCGGTGGCGCAGCGTCAAATCCTGCGCGGGCGCCGGCGCGCGGATCGGGTCGGCCTGCACGAATCCGAGCTTGTCGATGGCGCGCGGGAGCGTGGTCGGCGCAAACAGCGTACGCGCCACGGCGTAGCGGCGCAGCGCGGACAAGTCGAGTGGCTTCGGCATGGGCTGTCCTCGTCGGACGAAGTCCATACAATTGAAGAGCTGCGATCGCAATCTCCACACGGATGGCCGTTTCGGATCACCAGCGAGATGCGTCAGTGATTTGGCAGTTGAGGAGCAGAGAAAGCGGACGTCGTCGTTTGTCGACCCCGATCGACAAAGCCGATCAAGTGGTTGTCTGCTTAGCCACCTTGCGGATGCTGCTCGGCCTGCTGCAGCCGACGTCCGGCACTGCACGCGTCCTAGGCCATAACGTGGCCGCTATGGCGCGTTCAGCAGCGCTCGCGCGGTCATCGTTTCCCTCCCTGTTCAGCTCCGCAGCATTGCTCGCGAGCGGCGGACGCGCTGCGCATGGCTGCCGCCCCCGTTCACTGCCCGATTCCCGGGTGCAACTGGCGCGCCGTGGCAATATCGGCTTCGCCGCCCGCCTTGTCGCCTTTCGCCTGTCGCGACAAGCCGCGGTTGAAGTAGGCCACGGCATCGCGCGGATTGAGGCTGATCGCCTTGTTGAAGTCGGCGATGGCGCGGTCCTGGTCGCCCTTGTTGCGCAATGCAATGCCGCGGTTTTCGTACGCCACGATGAGAGTGCCAGTCATGCCGAGACGGGAGGCGAGCCGTATCGCCTCATTGCCGTCGGCGATGGCGCGGTCGAAATCGCCCTTGCGGAAATAGGCGCTCCCGCGGTTCAAGTAGGCATTGGCAAAATCGGTGTTGATCCGGATCGCCGCGCTGTGGTCGGCGATGGCGCGGTCGAGATCGCCCTTGGCGGCATAGGCGTTGCCGCGGTTGCTATAGGCAGCGGCAAGGTTCTTCGGCGCCTCGCGCCCCGACTTGATCAGCACCGTGCAGCTGCGTACGCGCTCGTCCGGCGTGAAGCGGAGCTCGACGCAAGATGGCCATTCCGGCGCAAGCTGTGCCCACGCCGGCGTCGCCATCAGCATTGTCGCCGCGGCGACACCCAGCAGCATTCGCGCGATCATCGTTTTCCTCCCGTTTTGCTCTCGGGCCTCTCAACCGCCACCTGAGGTGCCGCAGCTTACTGCTGCGATTTCAGGCAACTTCTCCGCCCTCGGCTTCGTGTTCCATCAGTAGAGAACGCTGTGCTCTTGTTTGTGCCGACACTTTCAGCGGACAGGATCACATTCCAGCGCGATCTGGTCATCGAAGTCGCCCGTCGCGACGCCTTCGCGCTTGTAGATGGCGCTCAAGAGGCGTGCGGTCTTGCAGGTCTCAGCGTCGGTGTGCGGCGTGCCACGCGCGGACGGCGTCACGTCGCCCTCGAGATCACGCGCCACTTCCGCAATGACCCCGGTATTCATTTCTTCGGTAATGATGATCGGGTAGTGCTCGTAGCCGCGCATGAGGGGCAGAGGCGTGAATTTCGCAGCGGCCGCCTTATACAGTTCCGCGGCCTTGGCTCGATCCTTTTTTTGCATCTCGCGGGCCTGATGCCAGAGCATGCGGCCCTCGTGCATGGCGCGGTATTTCGCGCTCTGTTTACGGACGCTTTCGCACTTGCTCGCCACGTCCTTCTCGTCGGATGCGAGCCATTTGCCCCAGCACCGCGAATCGCACCGCTGGTCTTTTTTGAGAGCCGGACACTGCCTCTCGAACTCCTTGCGGCGCTCGATCTGGGCTCGTCGAAGCTCGGCGATAAGCCTCGCTTCGGAGCACCAGTAATGGCCCAACAGCGTCCACGATTTGTTGCCGATCGCGTCCTTCAAGTTGATGCGCTTGTCATATTCGTCGCGCTCGATCTCGCTCGTTCGATTCTCTTTAGGCGCGAATTCATTGCACTGCGCACTGCTCCAGCGGCCTTTCGTCTGCGCCACAACATCGTGCGTAGCGCCGATGATCAGCGCGCCGGATAAAGCCCCGATCCAGACAATGTTGAAGAACATGCCTTTCTCCCTTATTGCGCCGCAGTGTGATCCAGTGGGGCGCGCGCATCACTTGTCGGTGCATCCTCCTACGCCGCGATCACGCTTTGAATATTTTCCGCCGAAGCATTTACCGGCCGCAGCCGCGTCCGTTTCCGCTGCGCCATAGCTGACGCCGGAGCGATTCGTGCACAAGACGATGTAGCCGCACTTGCCTCCGCTGAACCTGCCGACGACGCTGCAGCCTTGCCCGCCGTTGCCAATGCACGCGGATACCGCGGCACCATCGGCTTCAACCTGGTTCGTCATGCGCGCATATCCCGTGACGCCCGTTTCGGTGCCGTCTGGATTTTTCAGCTTTCCGTATGCAAGAGCCCCGTATTGGTACCGCACCTTGGGCGCACGGGATGTCCCGCCGGATTTCGTCGATGGCGCTTGCTCGCGAGAGCGCGGGGGCAGGCCGAAGGCCCTTCGTGTGCGGTCGCGCAGCGATTCAGCCGGCTCGCAGGATCCGCTTCCGCTGTCGTCGTACTCCATGCCTTTGTCCTCGCACGCCTTGCATGCGGGGTAGCGAGGATCCGTAATCACGATATAGCCGCAGTCCCATTTCTCGATGCCGAGATCGCGATACTTGCGATGCAGGTTTTCCGCATGGGCTACCGATGAAAGTCCGACAATAATGGCTACACCGATATAGAGAACGCTCGCAGTCTTCCGAACCAGCATTTCAATTTCTCGATATGCCTCTCGCCCCAATCAGCAATAGTTCAGCAGGACCATCGGCATTGGTTTGTTTTCCTCAAATCGATAGCACCATCCTGACAACCGCCATGCGCGTTGCTCTTCCGGCGATCGTTGCCGGCAGGCACGCCAGGGACCCGCGAATGTTGGCGCGTTATCGCGAGCCCGCATCCCCCAAACGGGTGAAAGAAGGGTTCAGTGAGGTGGAATACGGGATCCCGCGAGCAGCGCGGCGAGGTCCACCTGACGCGCGGTTCCGGTCTTCGCGAGAACCGCCTTGAGCTGGCTTCGGACCGTCTCGCGCGATACGCCGAGATTGTCCGCAATGGACTCAATGGTCTGCGTCTGAGCGATGCTGCGCGCGACCCGGGCCTCGGCTGCCGTCAGATCGAACAGGCCCTGCAACACGTCCGCCGTCGGCACCTCGGCAGGGACGACCGGGGTCAGCACCAGAATGGCTGAGGCGCTGGAGAACACGTCGTTCGCGCCGAGGCGGATCGGAACCAGATGGACGATCAGGGGTGGCTGCTCCTGCCGTGCGGGGATCGGGATGGAGCGCACGCCGCGGAGGTCATCCGACAGCGCGAGCCGGCTCAAAGCCTCCGCCAGCAACGCGTCCGCGTTGTGGTCTACCAGCGCGACGCGCGCGCTACGGTCCTGCACCACGCCCGGCATCATGGCTTCGAGCGAGGGGTTGGCGGCAAGGATGTGCATTTTGCGTCCCAGCACGGCGGCCGGCAGACCGACATGCTCGAGCGCCAGCGCTGCAGCGCGGGAACGCTCAAAGGCGAGCCGGGCCGAGAGCATGCTTGCGCGCGCCAGATGCGGCCGCAGTTCGTCGAGCCGCTCCACGACTGGCCGCTCGATCGGGCCGCGCTCGAATGACCGCTCCACATCGAAGGCGATCACGTCGCCGCTCGGTACCTCGATGGCGGTCGCCGCACCCCAGCCTAACCCAAGCGGTCGCAAGAACTCCGTGAAATAAGGTTCGCGCTCGATCTCTTCGCGGGTGAACACGTCGAGATCGGTCAGGAAGCCCGCATGCTTGGCGCCAAAGAGTCGGGGTGCGCGAGGATTCCGCTCGCCCTGCCAGCCTTCTGCGACTGCCCCTGCAAAAATGCGCACCGCCTCGGGCGTGCCGATGAAATGCTCCTGGAAGCGTGAGCGGCTCAGAATGAGTGCGCCGGCGCCGTCGGCGAGCTTGGTCAGGTCATCGAGGACCGCCGGCCACTGCTCAGGCACCACGCCGGCTTCGTAGATCCGGTCGATCAGCCGGTCGCTCCAATCGCTTCCCAACCGCATGCGCGCCCCCGACGCACAGGCAGCGCATCCCCCGACGCGCCGCGTAGGGATATCCTAGCTTATGGTCGATGGCGATCAAATACATCTCGGCGCTGCAGTGGTTCTGAAAGGCGCGCAGGGGCGCGACGACAAGGAAAATCTCCGAGAACCTGGCGCGTGCCGACGCGGTCTCCAGTAAGCGGACATCGTCGGCGGCGCTTATGGCGTCGCCCACTGCAAGTTGTTCGACTTCCGCTATTGGGATCGACCGTTGCGGCGTTGCCTGCGCCGTTAGGTCCGACCAGGCCCATCTTCTCGCCTTTGAAAAGCGCTGCCGAAGCACCGGTAAACAGGATCTGGTGGCCGTTCTGCTTGGCGATGCATGACAGTCTACTTGTACGATCAGTATGCAGCCCCGCCTAAGCGCTGGAAGTAGAGCCTTTCAACTATTGCCCGCAAGGCATCCTTTCTCGAGCCTGTCCGAGATTTTCTCATGGCCCAGGGGCCAGCATGAAACATTTTGAAACACTGCAGAAATGGCGCGATACGGGAAAGCGCGTATGCTTGGGCGGAAGCGCACTTACCCCATGCCGATGATGACGACCAAGACAGATCACCGCACCAGCCCGACGCCGGGAGCAGCCCAGGCGCATATTCTCGTCGTCGACGACGACGCTCAGATCCGCCAGCTTGCGGCCAAGTTCCTGCGCGAGCACGGGCATCGGGTATCGATGGCTCGTGATGGGCGCGAGATGCGGGAAATTCTCGCAGCCACGACCATCGATCTGGTCATCCTCGACATCATGCTTCCGGGGGGAAACGGTCTCGATCTCTGTCGAGAGATTCGTTCCACTTCATTGCTGCCGGTCATCATGCTCACTGCGCTTGGTGCCGACACAGATCGAATTGTCGGCCTCGAGATCGGCGCCGATGACTATCTGGTAAAGCCGTTCAATCCCCGCGAGCTGCTGGCCCGCATCAACGCTGTGCTCCGCCGCGTACGGGGTTCTGCCGGTGCTCCGCAAAGTGCAGGCTATCGGCTTCGGTTCGAAGGGTGGTCACTCGATACGCGACGGCGCGAGCTTACGAACCCGGAAGGGGCCATCGTCGACCTCTCGACGGGGGAGTACGAGATGCTCCTGACATTTCTGGACTATCCGCAACGAGCGCTGAGCCGCGATATACTTATGGACAGCGCCAAGCATAGAGTTGCAACAGGCTTCGATCGCGCGATCGACATCCAGGTGAGCCGGCTGCGCAAGAAGCTCGATGCCAGCGAGGACGGCCAGGCGATGATCAAGACGATCCGAGGCATCGGCTATATGTTCGTCCCAGCCGTGACACGGGCATGATCGGATTGTTCGATACGCTGGTCGCGCGCCTTATTTTGGTATCGGTGCTCGGAATCTCGCTCGTCCATATCGTCAGCCTTTGGACCTACGAGCACGCTCTCGATCAGGAGCTGACACTTGCGCACGAGTCCCGACTGGCCGAGCGCCTGATATTCATCAAGCGCAGCGTGATGTTTGTACCCGAAGCGCAGCGCGAAGCGTTGGCACACGATTTTTCGACCGGGCCGATCGATGTTCACTGGAGCAAGGTCAAGGGGGCTTCGGCCGGCGGCCCTGGGGCCGAGGCTTGGCACAGCCTGACATCGAGAATTCGGGAGCTGGCCCCCGAGCTCGGGGCAGATGATGTCCTGGTCGGCACGAGCACGGATGCCCACGTCGCATCACTTTCCATCCGGCTGCCTGACAGCACGTGGCTCAATGCGAGCTTGTTTGCCGCAGCACCCTCGGGCAGCGGTCGCCATGGAACCCTCCTCTCGACGAGCTTCATGGCTATCGGCGTCGTGCTCATGTCTCTGCTCATGGCGCGGTGGCTGACACGACCTTTGCGCAGTATGGCGCGGGCGGTGACGGTGTGGTCTCCCGACAATCCCAAATCCGAAGTCCCCGAACGCGGCCCCCTCGAGGTGCGGCAGCTTGCGGCCGCCTTCAACGACATGCGCCAAAGGATCGAAGGCCTGGTGTCGCGGCGCACGCGATCTCTCGCAGCCGTCTCGCACGATCTGAGAACGCCGCTCACCCGCCTGAAGCTTCGCATAAATGAAATCGACAGCCCCGAGCTGCAGCGCGCGATGTCCGCAGATATCGCGGAGATGGAGCAGATGATCGACGCGACGCTCTCATATCTCAGAGACGAGGAAGCCTCCGAGCCACAGCGCGCCATAGACCTCGGAGCTTTGCTCCAGACGATCGTCGACGACGCCAACGACGCAGGGCATGATGCGGTTCTGAGCAGCCGGACGCATGTTGTCGTGAACGCACGGCACATTGGTCTCAAGCGCGCACTATCCAACCTCGTCGGCAATGCGCTCCGATTTGGCTCCCGTGTATCGGTATCGACCGAAGTCGAAGGCGATGATGTCTACGTGATCATCGATGACAACGGGCCGGGCATACCCGAGGACCAGATCGACGTGGTCGTCGAGCCATTTGTCCGTCTCGAAGAGTCGCGCAACAGTGAAACCGGTGGCGTCGGCTTGGGCTTGACGATCGCAAAGGCCAATATCGAGGCGGACGGCGGGAGCCTGACGCTGCGCAATCGAGCAGAAGGCGGCCTGAGTGCGATCGTCCGCTTGCCGGTTCGCCCTGCTGCCAGGCAAGCCTCCACGGCTCTCTCCGCTGCGCAGCCGGCGGGGGCGTCTCCAGCGGGCACCTAGAGCACCCATCGTACCAACTATTCCCTGCCACCCCACGTCCTGAAACAATTTGTTACGAAGGCGCAACGCGGCGTCACGCAGCTCCGGCTACTCAGGTGCGAGTTTTCCCGGGGCGCGAGGACACTATGGGTCGCTTCAATGCAAGGCTCTGCAAGGCGGCACTCCTGGCCATCGCACTTGGTGCGGGAGCTGGCGCTGGCAACGCTCACGAGGGCCACGACCACGGTGCGCCGCCGCCGCCCGTCTCGAACACCATAGCCCCTCGCGCTGAGGCATCCTCGTCGGATTTCGAGATGGTCCTCATTGCGCGCGGTGGCGAGCTGATGATCCATCTCGATCAGTTTCGCACCAATGCGCCGGTCACCGGCGCCTCGATCGAGATCGATACTTCCTCCGGCCAGCTCGTCCCGGTCGACAAGGGGAACGGCGTGTACGCGGCCGATGCGCCGTTCCTGACGACGCCGGGTTCCTATGATCTCGCCATTATCGTGACGGCTCAGGATACTGTCGATATTCTCGCTGCGACGCTGAAAATTCCCGCGGACGTGCTCAATCCGGCAGCTACGCGCAGCGCTTCATGGATCTTCAACAGCGCATTTGCGCAGGAGTTCCGGGAGCGCCTTGGCGATGCTGCGGGCTCGCTCTGGCTGGCGCTCTTCGTGGGCTTCGCGGCCGGAGCGCTCGTCACGTGGCGCGTTCGCGGTCGAACGGCAGCAGGTATGATCGTCATTGCTGCTCTTGGGGGCGGCTCACTGCATGGAAGTCCCGTGCGTGCTGATACAGTGGCTGTCGCCGCTCCGCGGGATATTGCCCAGCGGTTCGCCGATGGCGCGCTGTTCGTGCCAAAGCCCACGCAGCACATTCTCGCTATTCGGACGCAACTCACCGAGCAGCGCACTCACCGTCGCTCGATCGAGCTGCCTGGTCGTATCATCCCGAGCCCGAATGCCAGTGGCCTTGTGCAAGCCTCGGTCGGTGGCCGGCTGTCACCTCCCGAAGGCGGTTTCAAGCCGCTCGGCACTGCCGTGAAGGCAGGCGACGTCCTTGCCTATGTCCGGCCACCGCTGCCGCTCGCCGATGCGACCGTCCAGCAGCAGCAGGCGCGCGAGCTCGACCAGCAAATCTCCATTGTCGCGCGGAAGGTCGAGCGGCTGCGGACGATCGAGCAAGTTATCGCGAAAAGCCAGCTCGAGGATGCCGAGCTGGAACTGCGGGGATTGCGCACGCGGCGCGCCAATCTTGACCGCGTACAACGCGAGGCCGAGGCGCTGGTCGCTCCGGTCGACGGCATCATCGCCGCTGCCAGTGCGGTTGCCGGACAGATGGCCGAGCCGAATGCCGTCATCTTCCAGATCATCGATCCCAGCGTGCTCTGGATCGAAGCGCTGAGCTACGAAGCGCACACGACAAACGGTTCGGCCAAAGGCCTTCTGGCCGACGGCCGGACGCTCGAGCTCGAATACCTCGGCACGGGCTTCGCTGACCGCAATCAGGCCGTTCCTCATCAGTTTGCCATCAAGGGAAGCACCGCGGGCCTCCGTGCAGGACAGTTCGTCACGGTCGTCGCGTCGACGGCAGAGGAGCGTCGGGGGATCGCGCTGCCGCGCGAGGCGGTACTGCGCGGCGCGAACGGCCAGAGCATTGTCTACGACCACACGAATGCGGAGCGCTTCGTCATTCGCGAGGTTCGCGTCGAGCCGCTCGACGGCGCACATCTGCTCGCCGTGGCAGGCATCGAGGCCGGGCGCCGCATCGTTACGCAGGGTGCCGAGCTGCTGAACCAGATCCGCTGAGACCAGCAATGTTCACCTTCCTCGTCACTCAGTCCCTCCGCAATCGGCTGCTGGTGATCACGCTGTCAGTCGTGCTCGTGATCTACGGCGCGTTCACTCTGCATCGTCTGCCGGTCGATGTGTTCCCCGACCTCAACAGACCGACCGTCACCATCATGACGGAGGCCGAGGGGCTCGCGCCGAACGAGGTCGAGCAGCTCGTCACCTTTCCCATTGAAACGCAGATGAACGGGCTCCCCGGCGTCTCGCGGGTGCGCTCCGTCTCAGGGATAGGGCTTTCGATCATCTACGTCGAGTTCGAGTGGGGCACGGACATCTATCGCAATCGCCAGCAGATTGCCGAACGCCTGGGGCTGGTCCGGGATCAGCTCCCGACGAATGTCACGCCGCAGATGGGGCCCATCAACTCGATCATGGGCCAGATCCTGATGTTCGCGCTGACCTCGGAGACGGCAAGCCCGATGGAGCTGCGCGAGATCGCTGACTTCGTCGTGCGGCCGCGGCTCCTGACCATACCCGGCGTTGCCCAGGTCATACCGATGGGCGGCGAGGTGCGCCAATATCGGGTCGCGCCAAATCCGCCGGCGATGCGTGCCCTCGGCGTCTCGCTCGCCGATCTGGAGCGCGCGCTTCAGCAATTCGGCACGAACACCGGTGGCGGCTTCACCGATCAGTACAGTCGCGAATTTCTGATCCGCAATATCGGCCGCACGCTCAAGCTCGCGGATCTCAAGGACGTTGTGGTGCGCGCCGAGGGCGGGCGCTCCGTCTACCTCCACCAAATTGCCGAAGTGAGCTACGGCGCCCGGCTGAAGCGCGGAGATGCCGGATTCATGGGCCGCCCCGCCGTCATCGTGTCCGTCGAAAAGCAGCCGGCGGTCGATACCGTCAAGCTCTCCGCGGAGGTCGAGAGAGCCATGAAAGAGCTCAATCAGACCATGCCGCAGGGCATCAAGGTCGACACGGTTGTCTTCCGCCAGGCCAACTTCATCGAAACGTCCATCGGGAACGTCCAGAAGGTCCTGCTCGAGGCCATCGGCGCCGTCGCGATCGTCCTGTTCCTGTTCCTGCTCAATTTCCGCACGACCTTCATTTCGCTGACAGCCATCCCCGTCTCCATCCTGGCAACGGCTATCGTCTTCCACCTCTTCGGCCTCTCCATCAACACGATGACCCTCGGCGGCATCGCGATCGCGATCGGCGAGCTCGTCGACGATGCCGTGGTCGACGTCGAGAACATCTTTCGTCGTCTTCGGGAGAACCGGGAGCTCGGCAATCCGCGCTCCACCTTCGATGTGATCGTGGCCGCGAGCCAGGAAGTCCGCTCCGGCATTGTCTACGCGACGATGATCATCGTGCTCGTCTTCGTGCCGCTCTTTGCCTTGTCGGGGATCGAGGGGCGCCTCTTCGCGCCGCTTGGTCAAGCGTACATCACCTCGATCCTGGTCAGCCTGCTCGTCTCGATCACGCTGACGCCGGTGATGGCCTACTACCTGCTGCCGAGCCTGAAGCGGCTCGATGAGCACGAGAGCCCGCTCGTGCGCACCCTGAAGCGTGCGAACCGGCGCGCGCTCACCTGGGCGTTCGGCCACGCGCGGATGTTGATGGCAGCGTCGGGCATGGCTGTTGTCCTCGCTATGGTCGCCGCAGCGGGCCTCCCGCGCGCGTTCCTGCCACCCTTCAACGAAGGAACGCTGACGATCAATCTGCTCTTCCAGCCTGGTATCTCTCTCGCGGAGAGCCATCGCGTCGGCTTCATTGCAGAGAAGCTCATCCTCGAAGTGCCAGAGGTCAAACTCGCGGCACGACGCACTGGGCGTGCCGAGCTCGACGAGCACGCTGAAGGCGTGCATTCCTCGGAGATCGAGGTGGACCTGAAGCCCTCGGGCCGCACGAAAAGCGAGATCATCAACGATATTCGTGCGCGTCTCGCAGTGCTGCCGGCCGCAACCAATGTCGGCCAGCCCATATCGCACCGCCTGGACCACATGCTCTCAGGCGTTCGCGCCGAGATCGCACTCAAGCTCTTCGGCGAGGATCTCGACACGCTGCGCAGCCTGGCCGAGGCACTGCGCGCGAGGCTGGCCACGGTTCCGGGCCTCGTCGATCTCCAGGTCGAGCGTCAGGTACGCATTCCTCAGCTTGAGATCAGCGTGGACTATCGCAAGGCCGCGCTCTACGGCCTGCAGCCCGCACAGATCACCGAGCAGCTCAAACGCTTATCCAATGGGCGGCTCGTCTCGCGTCTCGTGGATGGCAACAAGCGCTTCGATCTGGTTGTGCGCCTGAATGATCGCGCCCGCACCACGCAGGGCCTCGCCGATCTGCTCATCGAGACGCCCTCGGGCTGGGTGCCGCTCCGGCAGGTCGCCGAGGTGAAGGAGGCGGACGGGCCGAACCAGATTCTCCGCGAGAACACCAAACGCCGGATTGTCGTTCTCGCCAACTCCGACGGCGCCCGAGACATGGCGGCGATTGTTGCCGATATCCGGCGCGAGATCGCGGCTGCCAGCTTGCCCTCGGGCTTCTTTGTCAGCCTGGAGGGCACGTTTCGAGCGCAGGAGGAAAGCATGCGCACGATCGGCGTGCTTTCGCTCATCTCTCTCGCGATGGTCTTCACGCTGCTCTACAGCCGCTATCGCTCGATCCTGTTCGTCCTGATCATCATGGGCAGCGTGCCTCTGGCACTGATCGGATCGGTGGTCGCGCTCTGGTGGGTCGGGCAGCCGCTCTCCGTCGCGAGCATGATCGGCTTCATCACACTCACCGGAATCGCGACCCGCAACGGCATCCTGAAGATCAGCCACTACATCAACCTCGCGATCCACGACCGCATGTCCTTCGGCCCGGATCTCGTGATGCGCGGGAGCCTCGAGCGCATGACGCCAGTTCTGATGACGGCATTGTCGGCCAGCGTGGCGCTCGTTCCCCTCATGATCGATGCCCATGCGCCCGGCAAGGAGATCCTCTACCCCGTCGCGATCACCATCTTCGGCGGTCTCGTAAGCGCCACCCTTCTCGATGCCCTGCTCACGCCCGTCCTGTTCCTGCGCTATGGCGAAAAGCCACTCGCTCGGCTTATCGCCCAGGCGCGCGGAGAAGAGCAATCCGTCTCCGAGGTCGACGCCGGACCTCGTCCCTCTCAGGCCTATTGATACAGAGCAAAGGAGTCTGCGCCGTGTCCGCCTATCGTCTCATGTCAACAATCGCCCTCAGTGTGGCGCTTCTCGCGCCGACCTTCGCTCTCGCTCATGACGCTGCAAAGGGTCGGCATGGTGGGTGGCGCGTGGATGCAGGAAAGTATCACACGGAGCTTGTCGTCGACGGCTCGTCCAACGTGGTGGTCTATCTCAGCGACGCCGATGACAAGCCGATCCCTGCGGCGGGTTTCAAAGGAACGGCGATCTTCATCATCGATGGCAAATCACAGCGCTTTGCTCTTGCTCCTGTTGAAGGCTCAAAGCTGGTTGGAACTGCACCGGCGCCGATCAAGCGCGGCGTGAAGGGCGTCGTACAGCTCACGGCCCCGGATGGCTCCTCTGCGCAGGGCAAATTCTGACGAGCACCATCAGCATCAAGGATACGATCATGAGCCATTGCCGAAATCAGAAGGTGCCGCTTCTGGACCGCCGCACTTTTCTCAAGTCATCCGCCGCCGCGGGCGGCGCTTTGATTGCGGGCGTCCCTTGGGTACCAGTTCACGCGGCGAGTCCGACGCTCAAGGTCGGCACGCGCACGATCGAGGTGAACGGAAAGCCCGCGAAAGTCTTCCATATCGAGGGCCCAGGAGGGACGAACGGTTTGATGGCCCGTGAGGGCGACCGTCTTTCCGGCGCGCTACTCAATGCCTCGGGCGAGCCGCTTCAGATGCACTGGCACGGGCAGGTGAAGGCGCCCGCCGATCAGGACCGTGCGCGCCCCGGCGGCGGCGCGTTGGCTCCCGATCTTTCCGACATGCATGATTTCGAGCTCACGCCCGGCACACATTGGATGCACTCCCACACTCTTTCGGAGCAACGCCTCCTTGCTGCGCCCATGGTGACGCGGGAGCGAGATGCCGGGGACGTGCAGGACGTCGTCGTCATGCTCCATGATTTTGCTTTCCGGTCACCGCTGGAGATTCTGGCCGAGCTTGGCGGAACAGATGCCCATGGGGGCCATGGAGCAGGACGGGGGCCAATGCCTGGTCCGGCGCGTCGCGCGTCTGCCCCGATGCAACATGGGCCCGGAGGTGGGCACGCCATGCACGGCATGGGCGGGCATATGCGGGGGCATGGCGGACATATGATGAGCATGACGCATGCCAATGATGTTCGCTACGATGCCTACCTGGCCAACGAACGCACGCTCGACGACCCTCAGATCGTCAAGGTCGAGAAGGGAGGACGTGTGCGCCTGCGCATCATCAATGGTGGCACGGCGACGGCCTTCTTCGTATCGACGCCCGGGCTCGCCAGTCGCGCCACAGCGGTCGATGGCGTCTCCTGCCAACCCGTGCAGCAAGCGAGCTACCCGCTTGCGCAGGGTCAGCGGATCGACCTTGCGGTTGAAATCCCTCGTGAAGGCGGCGCGTTCTCAGTGCTGGCGCAGGTCGAGGACGCGACGTTCCTCACTGGCATTGTCCTCGCGACTCCGGGCGCCGATATTGCGCGACGTCCCGCGATGGCCACACAAAAGGCAGAGCTCCTCGATCTCGCGTTCGAGGCCGTCCTTCGAGCGGCCACCCCGCTCCCGACCATGCGGCCGCAGGCATCGTTCGTCGCCATGCTTGGCGAGGAGGCCGGCTATCGCTGGACCATCAACGGCAGTGTCCACGGTGAGCACGAGCCCTTCAAGGTTCGGCAGGGTGATCGTGCCGAGATCACGTTCATGAACCCGACCTCGATGATGCATCCCATGCATCTGCACGGACATCATTTCCAGGTGGTTGGCGTTGGTGGCCGTCGGTTCTCAGGCCCTATCCGAGATACGGTCATCGTGCCGGCTCACGCGCCCGTTACGATCGCCTTTGATGCAGCTCACAGGGGTTCCTGGTTCCTGCACTGCCATCATCTTTATCACATGGCGACAGGCATGATGACCGAGGTGCAGGTTTCATAGCACTGCAGACGCCGCGGCGGTTCCTGCGTGGTCGTTCTGCCCTACGAGAAGGCGCTGATCGCCAATCGCCTCGGCATGAAGCCCGAGAGTTTCTTGCGCGCGATCGGCCGGCTGCGCAATCTCGGCGTCTCCGTCGATCACGAGTACGTATCTATTGCTGAGGTCGGAACGCTCGTTGCCTTCGTCGAGAAGAGCGAAGAGAGCCCCGTCGAGAGCTGATCGGCGGTTCCGCTCGCCTCTCGCCTTACGTGGGCGCTTTCATGGGCGCCCGCGGGCGGCTGAAAACCTATCGCGTTGATTTCACTGGTGAGCGGGGTGGGGATCGAACCCACGACCATCTGATTAAAAGTCAGATGCTCTACCACTGAGCTACCCGCCCCCTGAGTGCGATTGCCGGCCAAAACCGGCGTCGCGGGCTCATCAAAGGCAATCACATTCCAAGCCTAGGATGGGAGCATGATCCAGACCCCAGACGGGGGGCGCGGGGCCCCCTCTGGAACGATCAGGCTCAGGCGCCGTGATTACAGGGCTTTGCCCGGGATAGCAACGCCTGAGCCCCGCTCCTGGCCCCGATTGTGCCCGCGGCTGCCTAGCCGGCCACTCGGGCTGTCTGGGCATGGGCGCGTTTTTCGCGGCGGCGCTGGACGGACGAGGCGATCCCCATGGCCTCCCGGTACTTGGCGACCGTCCGGCGCGCGATGTCGATCCCCTCGCGCTGGAGGATGTCGACGATCTGATCATCCGAAAGCACGGCGCTCGCGGCCTCGGCATCGATCAGCAGCTTGATGCGATGGCGGACCGACACGGAGGAGTGGGCAACGCCGTTGTCGACCGAGGCAATGGCCGAGTTGAAGAAGTACTTCATCTCGAAGATGCCGCGGTTCGTGGCCATGTACTTCGATGATGTGACGCGGCTTACCGTCGATTCGTGCATCTTGATGGCATCGGCGACCGTCTTGAGATTGAGCGGCCTCAGATGCTGCACACCGTGCACGAGGAAGGCATCCTGCTGACGCACGATCTCCTCGGCAACGCGCAGGATCGTGCGCGCCCGCTGGTCAAGGCTCTTCACGAGCCAGTTGGCCGTGTTCAGACAGTCGACCAGGAATTCCTTGTCGCGCGATTGCGCCGGCATGTTGCGTGATACGCGCGTGTAGTAGGCGCGATTGACGAGCACGCGGGGCAGGGTCTCGCTGTTGAGCTCGACGTGCCAGCTCCCATCGTTCGCCGGGCGCACGAGCACATCGGGGATCACGGTCTGCACCGGCGGGCCGTCGAAGGCATTGCCGGGCTTGGGATTGAGCGAGCGGATCTCGGCGATCATGTCGGTGATGTCCTCCATGTCGGTGCCGAGAATGCGCTTGAGCTGGCGCAGGTCGTGCGCGGCCAGCAATTCGAGATGATCGAGGAACTTCGCGATCATGGGGTCGTAGCGGCCGCGCTCCTTGAGCTGGAGTGCGAGGCATTCCTTGAGCGATGTCGCCATCACGCCGGGCGGATCGAACGTCTGCAGCTTGGCGAGCACGGCCCTGACCTGGGCAGGGGCAGCGCCGAGGCGGTCGGCCAGCTCGTCGAGGTCCGCGCGGAGGTAGCCGGCGTCATCGACGAGATCGATCAGATAGCCGCCGATCATGCGCTCCACGGGATCGCTGACGGCGAGCTGGAGCTGGTTTGACAGATGCTCGCGGAGCGAGACGTCGCTGGTCAGGATCGACTCGAGATCGGTCTCCTCGCTGTCCAGCGAGCCGGACTGGCGGGCGCCCGACCAGGTGCTGCCGGCGAGCAATGCGGCAATGTCCTGCGGGCTTTCCTCGGCGAAGGCAACATCGCGGTCGACATCGAGGTCGCTGGCCAGCTTCGTCGCGTCGGCGACCATGTCCTGCGCGGCCGACGGCTCGTCGCCATTGCTGTAGTCACCGTCGTCGCCGCCGAAGTCGTCCTCCGCGCCGCTCTCCTTCTCGGGAGCGCTCTCCGTGGGGCCGGATGCCGGGTACTGTTCATCGTCGCGCTCGAGCAGAGGGTTGCGCTCGAGCTCGGCATCGACGAACTCGTTGAGCTCCAGGTTGGAGAGCTGCAGGAGCTTGATCGCCTGCTGCAGCTGCGGCGTCATGACGAGCTGCTGGCTCTGGCGGAGCTCGAGCTTCGTCGTAATCGCCATACTTACTATCCCCAACCGCTGCCCCGCGATGCCCTACACCGCGCAGGATACCACTCGAATGCCAGCAGCCTTCATGGTCGGCCGCGTGCTGCAACTAGTGGGGCACTCTAGCCCAGAATCGTAAACAGCATTGCGTGCCGAGTGCCGGTTCCGCCAAAAGACATGCCCTGATTTGGGGCAGCGCTTAACCGAACATGTCGCCAAGATACACCCGGCGGACATCCTCATTGGCAATGATTTCCGACGGGCTGCCCTGGGTCAGGACCTGGCCGTCGGCAATAACATAGGCGCGATCCACGAGGCTCAGCGTCTCGCGGACGTTGTGATCGGTGATCAATACACCGAGCCCGCGCTGCGTAAGGTGGCGTACGAGCTGCTGAATTTCACCCACCGCAATAGGATCGATGCCGGCGAACGGTTCGTCCAGCAACATGAAGACCGGGCGGGAGGCGAGCGCCCGGGCAATCTCGCAGCGCCGCCGTTCGCCGCCGGAAAGCGCGATCGAGGGGCTCTTCCTGAGGCGGGTGATGCGGAACTCCTCGAGAAGCTCGTCGAGCTGCTCGCGCCGCCGCCGCCTGTTGGGCTCGACCAGCTCCAGCACGGCCATGATATTCTGCTCGACGGTCAGACCTCGGAAGATAGAGGCTTCCTGCGGGAGGTAGCCAATGCCGAGGCGGGCCCGCCGGTACATGGGAAGGCGGGTGACGTCCTGGCCATTGATCGTGATGTGGCCGGCATCGGCGGGAACGAGGCCGGTGATCATGTAGAAGACGGTCGTCTTGCCCGCGCCATTGGGGCCGAGAAGACCCACGGCCTCGCCGCGGCGGACGGCCAGATCCACGCCGCGCACGACGAGGCGGCGCTTGTACGACTTGCGCACGCCGACCGCCGTCAGCCAGCCCTCGTGGCTGCCGTGACCATGATCGGCATAGTCGTAGGGCTCCGCCTCCTCCTCATGGTGCGCGCCATTGTGCGATTGGCGGCGACCGAAGCCGAGCCGCTGCATCCAGCCGTTCTGGCTCATGAAGGCATCCCCGGGCGGCAGGTCATCGGAAAGCCCCCGCGTCGGGTGCCGGTGTGGTCGATGGCGTGGTCGAAGACTGCCAGGAGGACTGGCCGGTGCCGCGCGGCGTCGGGGCCTGATCGGAGCCCTGGCGTGTGGTCGAGCCGGGCGCATTGCGGGTCGCAGGCGGGCGCTTTGCATCCTTGGGATAGAAAACAGCGCGGACGCGCGGCTTGGAGGTGCACGTCTGGCCGGCGACGCACGGCAGCGAGCTCTCCGGCGCGGGCCTCGCCGTCGCGGTCTGGGCGCCATCGGTCTCAAAGCGGGTGCGCCCCGAGGTCAGGTCCATGATGAGCTTCGAGCCCTCGACCACATTCTTGCCCTGATGGACGATCACCCGGCCGGTGACGGTCGCGAAGTTGGCGGCCGGATCGAAATCGGCCGAGTCGCCCGTCACCTTCTGCCCGTCCTTGCCCGTGATCACCACACCGTTTCTCGCCTCGATCTTCTTGAGGCTCGAGGCCGATGCGGCATCGCCGCCCTTCGGCGCCGCCGACAGAAGCGAGGTCTGTCCCTGGAAATACGCGGTGAGGCTCGGCGTGCGCATCACGAACTCACCCTGTTTGGCGACGACATTGCCGGTGAAGTGCGCATTGCGGCGCGCCTCATCGAAATCCAGCACCGCCGCGTCGATATCGATCGGTTGGTTCGGATCGGTCCGGAAGGCGCCGATAACGCCATTCTCGCCCGTATCCGCTGCCGGCGCCGAGGGCCGCGAGCGGGCGGGCTGCTCGGTCCGGTACAGGAGCACGCTGATGCGGCCGGGGCTGCGCGCTGCATCCGGGGGGCTATCGAGGCGTGCACGGCCATTCGCGCGATCGATCGCAAGGCGCTCGCCCCGCAGGATGTTGCGGCCTTGGTAGAGCACGACAGCGCCATCGAGCATGATGCGGTCTGCCTTGTGGTCGATCTCGGCCATCGCGCTGGTCGCACGGCGGTCGATACCGGAGGTCATATCCACGGGGCCCGAAAGTGTCGTGCGCTGCGCTTCCGCATCGTGGTGCAGCGTCGTTGCTGTCGCACGATCCGTATCGCGCGTCATGAGCACACCGCCGCGCGCTTCGAGCTTCGTCAGGCGCGAGGCCGCCGGATCGGCTGCCGACTCGCTCGCGGCAGCGCCGGGCAATGCAGAGCGGCCTGCGTAGAATACATCGAGCTCGGGGGCCGCGAGCGTCGACGTCCCCTGACGGGCGATGACATTGGCGCGGAACATGGCCGTGTGCTTGCCATCGTCGACGACGAGGCGATCGGACGTCACATCGACGGGCTCACCAGAGGAGAAGCTCGGCCCGAGCGCGGTGGCCGCCGGCTTTTCTTTCTTCGGCGCGGTGCTATCCGTGGGAGGTGGCGTCATTCGCACGGCGACGTCGCCCGTAAAGGTCGCGAGCCTGCTCTGCGTGGCCATTTCCATTCTGAGGGCACGAATGCGGCTCGTTGCCGTCGCCGCGGTGATCGGCTCGTTGGAGATGATCCGGTTCTCCTTGGTCATCACCGTCGCGGCCGTCAGCTTGGCGGTCATGCCGTCGGTCGAGCGCACGTCGATCTGCTCGTGAAGCTCGAGCACGCCCGTTTCCTGATCGTAGGTGCCGCGCGTCGCGGTGAGATCGATCTTGTTGCCGCTGAGCTGCGTGATATCGCCCTCGATGGCGGTGAGCTTGACCAGCTTCTGGGTCAGCAGATCGGTTTCGGCCGAGCGCGCGCGGACGGCGTGGCGCGAGCCGTCCTTGCCGCTGCCGGCGTACTTCGGATTGGCCATCACGAGGAGGTCGTTGGAGAGGCGGACCTCCTCGAGCGTCACCCCGCTGGCTCTCAGCGTGGCAATGCGCCAGGTCGTTGCCCCGTAAATCCCGAGCATCCCGACAGCAAGGAGCGGAAGGGCAAGGCGCAGTGTGCGGACCATCCAGCTATGGCGGCGGGCGGCTGCGAAAGCGCGCACGCGATCATCGCCCGCCGCATGGCCCGTTCCGCTCGGAACAAAGCCACCCGGCCGGTCCCGCAGCCGGCGTGAATCGATCGCTGTCGCCATGCTTGCCCGCTGATGCGCCCTTTCGGGCCTGTCGGAGCCGGGCTCCTCCCCATTCACTGAAGGCGAATTTGGGAGATATTGGGACACCCTGCAAGCTGTTACGGCGAAAACGGAATAACCCACAGCCTCTTTCAGTGGCTGAAGATATCCATGTCCTCGAAGCCGGCGAGGTCCAGCTTGGCCCGCTGGGAAACGAATCGGAAGCAGGCCTCGGCGAGCGCCGTGCGGTCCTGGCGGGCGAGCATGGCGTCGAGGGCGGTTTTCAGCGCGTGCAGGTGCAGGACGTCCGAGGCGGCATAGGCGAGCTGCTGCTGGGACAGTGTGGTGGCAGCCCAGTCGGAGCTCTGCTGCTGCTTCGAGAGTTCGACGCCCAGCAGCTCATGGCAGAGGTCCTTGAGGCCGTGCCGGTCGGTGTACGTCCGTACGAGCTTGGAGGCGATCTTCGTGCAGTAGATCGGCGCGGTGACGACCCCGAGATACTGCTCCAGCACCGCGACGTCGAAGCGGGCGAAGTGAAAGATCTTGGTGATCCCCGGATCGGTGAGCAACGCCTTGAGCCGCGGGGCGGACCAGTCGGTGCCGTCGAGCTGGACGAGGTGGGCGGCGCCATCGCCGGCCGAGAGCTGCACGAGACAGAGGCGGTCGCGATGCGGTTTCAGCCCGAGCGTCTCGGTGTCGACGGCCACGGCGCCGGTAAAGGCGAGGCCGGCGGGGAGGTCGCCGCGGTGAAGGAAGATCTGGTGTGCCGTCATGACCGATCGGTTCCGTGAGTTCGCTGACGCAAGATTTTGTATAGTTTGTAGAAAGTATCTAACCGATTGAGGCGTGATCAGTCAGCGTTAATGCGTGGACGTCGGCTTGTTTTACACCAGTTGATGCCGAGCCGGTTGGACAGCGCAGCCGTTCCGTGGCAGACTTTCAACTGTCAACTCGTACACGGAGGGCCTGATGTCGCTACACGCACATCTCGCAGAGCTTTCTGAGAAGCACAAGCTTCTCGACCGCCGGATCGAGGAAGAGATGAGCCGACCGGGCTCCAATGACGTGGAGATCACCCGGCTGAAGCTCGAAAAACTAAAACTCAAGGACGAAATAAGCAGACTGAGCACCAAGAGGAGTCACTAGGCAGATCCCTGCCGGTGGCGCTGGTAGCGGATACCGCCGCCTGCGCCATGTGACCCATACATCTCCTTTGCCGGTCACCGGGCCGATGTGGCTCGCAGACCGGGCGAGGAGGTAGTTGCGCCGGAATGCCTCCCAGACTTTGCGGTGACGCAGCCTTTCCGGCCTCCTGTGCCGGGAAGGCTCTTTAGTCTGCCCCGACCTCGGCGGCATGTGCCGCAGCCAGTGCCGCCATGCTCTCGAAACGGAAATCGAGCTTGGGCATGGTCCCTGGGGGGCGGGTGGCGCCGAAACCCTCGTCGCCGTGGCGGCGATGGATCCAGCACGAGGCAAGGCCGAGGCTGTTTGCCGGCACGTGGTCGTGGAACAGGCTTTCCGCGACATGGAGAATGTCGCCACGCGCGACACCCTGCTGAGCAAGGTCGGCGAGCATGTACTCGAAATTACGGATCGCCGGCTTGTACGATCCGATGTCCGCGGCCGTGTAGACCGCGTCGAAGGCCACGCCGAGACGGGCATTGGAATGCGCGAAGCTTTCGTTGTCGACGTTGGACAGGATCACGAGCGCGAAGTGCTGCTTCAGGTAGCGAAGGGCTTCACCTGAGTCGGGGAATGCCGGCCAGTTGGCAATCGATCGTCCGTAGGTAAGGCATTCCTGCCAGCTCACCGAAAGACGCCAGTGCTCGGCAAGCCGTTTGTAGACCACGGCGAGAAGCTCGGCATAAGGCATGGCCGGCGTGGTGAGCTGCTGCATGGCCTCGATGCGGCTATGGGCCTCGAGAATTTCATTGCGCGTGGGGGCGGGCTGCAGGCGCTCGGTCAGCGGCGTAAGCGCGGCGATCATGCCGCTCTCCCAGTCGATGAGCGTGCCGTAGCAGTCGAACGTCAGGACCTTGAAGTCAGAGAGTTTCACGTTGCTCTCCCAAGCGATCGCCGGAGAAATCCGGGCGTTGCTTCCTCGGTGGGCCGCAGGAGAGGACTTGTCAAGCAACGCTCTCGCGAGCACCGCGCGTGCTGCTGGTTGATGAGCGCCAGTGCCTGGCGCCCGTAGCACACCTATCGCCCGTACCTCTGCCAGATCGCACCCAGGATGTCCGAGTAGTCGTCCGTCCAGGGGCGCAGGGCTGACGGCTTCGTGGGCTTGGCGAACGGCAAGGCAAGGACGCGTTCGATCGTGGCCGGTGATCTGCTGACCAGGACGACTTGGGAGCTCGTGCGGTCGAACCCCTGACCTGTTTGCTTGTCGGTAGCAACAGCGGTGTGCAGGCCGGGCACGGCGCTGGTGACGGCGGTCGCGACCGAGACAAGATCCAGGTGGCGATTGGATACGTGCAGCGCGAGCAGGCCGTCAGGCGAGAGCTTGTCGAGATAGAGATTGAGCGCTTCGACCGTCAGCAGATGGACCGGAACGGCGTCCGACGAGAATGCGTCGATGACCAGATAGTCGAACCGCGCTGACGGCTCCTTCGCGAGGGTGAGCCGTGCATCGCCGAGAACGATGTCGGCCTCCGGCTGGCAGGACGACAGGTAGCGAAAGCGCGTCGCATCTCTCGCAATGCGCACGACGACGGGGTCGATCTCGTAGAAGCGCCATTGTTCGCCGGCGCGCGCATTGCAGGCCATCGCGCCTGAGCCGAGGCCGACGATGCCGACGCGGACAGGGCCTGCCGAGCTCTTGCCATTGCGCATGACTTCAGCGCCGAGCGCCATCGGGCTCTCGGGGTGGTAGTAGGTCATCGGCACGGGCTGCTGTACGGGAGAGCCGTCCTCAGCAATGAGGCGATCGGCACCGTGCAGCGTCGTGCCATGAAGGAGCATGCGCACCTTGCCGTCGCCCGTCGTCGTGACGCGATGCGTGCCAAAGAAGCTGCGCTCTGCCTCACCACGGCTGATCTGGGATGGCAGAATGACGAGCGTGAGCGCGGTCATGACCGCATAGGCGAACTGGCGCAGTGCCTTGTCGCGCTGCAGGACGCAGAGCGAGCCGAAACCGAGCAGAACGAGGAGGCTCAGCACGGCGTTCGGCACGAGCAGAAGGCCACGTCCTTGCAGAAACGCCAGCAACGTCATGGCCGCGACGCCTGCCGCGCAAACCACCGCAAGCTCGCGCGCTTCGCTGCCGGAAATGCGCGCACTCATGCCGGGGCGGCACGCCATGGCGAGCACGAGCAGCAGCGGATACTCCCAGATGGTGCTGAAGATTTGGGGTGCGATGAGAGCGGCGAACATGCCCCCGAGCACGCCACCAAGCGACATCCACAAATAGAACTCGGTCAGATACCGGCTCGCGGGGCGCCGCTCGAAAAGCTCGCGGTGGCACACCATGGTGGCGACGAAGAAGGCCAAGGTGCCGCCCATCGAGGCGACCTGCCATCCGCGATTTCCGACGAGCGATATGCCAAGCAGCACCACGATCGTCGCGATCGGCTGGAGCACGAGCATCCAGCGATGCGGGATATAGGGCTTGTCGCGGAACACGAGGATGAAGGTCGCGAGAAACATCGCGAGCGGGAGCACCCAGAGGAAGGGCGCCGACGCGATGTCGGTCGTGACGTAGCTCGTGAAGGCGACGAGAAGGCCCGAGGGGACGAATGCGAGCGCGACCCAGCCTGCGCGCTGTGCCACGGTCGGCTGGCGGGCATCGAGGTGCGAGGGGGCTTCTGCCGCAAGGGAGCTGCCGTGTGCTCCATTCGTGCTTGCCGCAGTGACCATCATCATCCCGCAGAGCGCGATCATCATCGCCAGAGCCAGGAAACCCACGGCCCAGAGCGCGGCCTGATGCGCCAGTCCGCTGAAGGGCTCGATGAGGATCGGGTAGGCGAGAAGCGCGGCAAGGCTGCCGAGATTGGATGCGCCATACAGGAAATAGGGATCGCCGGCGTGGGGGTGCCCCGTACGCGCGAACCAGGACTGAAGAAGCGGCGCATTGGCTGAGACGGCGAAGAACGGCAGGCCGACGCCCAGGGCGAGGGTCACTATCAGCCAGCCGTAGGCATCTCCGGCCGGCGGCTCGGCACGGCTCTCCGAGAGGCCGATTGGGAGCGCGAACATGGCGAGCGCGAGCACCGCCATATGGGCAATCGGAATGAGGCGCTGCGGCAGGTAGCGGTTCAGCAGATGCGCGTAGCAGTAGCCGGCCAGCAGCATGGCCTGGAAGAAGCACATCGAGACGGCCCAGACCGATGGCGAGCCGCCGAGCTTGGGCAGCACCATCTTCGCGAACATCGGCTGGACGGAAAAGAGGAGGACGGCGGAAAGAAAGAGCGTCGCCGTGAATGTCCAAAGAACGAGGCGCGTATCGCCGGCGGTCCATGACTGGCGCAGCCGCGCGATTTGACCGGCAACGTATTCCATAACGCCACTCACTCCCCTGGACGCAGGTGTGGGGAACTATGGCGACTATTGCTTTAGTTTCGCTGAATGGAGCGCGTGATGGTCTTTACGGACTCTTAAGAAATCGCCGGAGGGGAACCTCTTCAGTTCTTGATCTGCTCGGTGCGAGCGCCACGCTCACTGGGCCGGTTGGGCCGCTCCTCCTCTCCGCCCCGCATCCGACGCCAGAAAGCCCGGCGCCGGGAGCGATCCTCGTCCTCCCAGCGGGCGAATGCGGCCCGCTCGGCCGGTGTCAGGCGCTGGGCAATGGCTTGGACGACATCGAGGCCACGGAGGCGCATTTCCTGCTCGGCGTCGAACAGGCGCTTCTGCGCTGCTGCATACTGCGCGGGGTCAAAGGGCTCGGCGAGCAGGGCCTTGCGGGTCGCATCGCGCGCGTCATGCACGGCCTGGCGCAGCGGCCGGATGGCGGCGCGATCCTTCTCGACGGAGCTCCAGACCTCGAGGCGCCGCTCGGCCGGCAACGTGACGGCAAAGCCGAAGAGGTGGGCATTGGACGAGGAGCCGAGGGCCGGCGGCATGGCATGCATCGCGTGCCACCGCGAGGCGATGGCACCGACGACAAGACCATTGAGGAGCAGGGAGACGACGAGCACGACGAGCAGCCACTTCGGTATGCGCCGAACGACCCGCGTCTCTCTCGGCCGCAGGATCATAGGAACTCCTCCTCGATGATCTCGAGGAGACCCTCACCACTGAGGAAGGCAAGCGCCTGAGGTGTTTCGGTGCCCGTCGTGGCGCTGGCGACGATCTGCGTGACCTCGGACGGCACGAGATCCGCGACGCCGACGAAGATGCCTGCCACCAGCGAAGCGGCGAGCAATGCCGCCGTCCGCCAGCCGCTCGAAAAGCGCTCACGCTGCGGCACGGATCCCGTAAGTGCTCCGGCCTGCGCCGCCACGCGCGGGTTCTCGCCCGCGCCGCGCGGCCAGGCGATGACGACGCCCGAGGTATTCTCCGACGAGGGCGTGCTGCCGCCCGTCTGCCGCTCGGCGTGCGCGGTCTTGCCCGGCGATTGACCGGGAGCCGTATTTGCGACTGCCGCGGCAATGCGGTCGGCGAGCGCCTTCGTTTCGCCGACCGGGGGGCCGGCGGCATGGGCGAGGACAGTGTCGAGCGCCTTGGCTTCGCGCAGCAGCCGTCCGGCCTCGGCATCGGAGGCGGCAAGGCTCATCAGCCGCTCCCGCTTCTCAGCGGGCCAGCGCGCGGAGTTTCCACCGAACGTGTCGAGCACGTTCTCGAAAGCCGTAAGCTCGGCAAGCCTTTTCTCGCTCGTCATCATCCTTCGAAGCACATGTCGCGCTCCGCCTCTTCCAGTCAGTTCTTACTCGCCGTCGGGCAGCAGTTGCCGCCACTCGTCCTTCAATGCCGCCTTGAGCGAGCGCCGGGCACGGGCCAGCAGCGACTCGACCGCCTCATCCGATATCCCGAGCGCCTCTCCCACCTCGATCTGGCTCAAGCCCTCGTAGTGGAAAAGCGTCAACGCGACACGCTGGCGCTCGGGGAGCGCGGAGAGCGCCGCTTCGACGCGCTTCGCGAGATCCGCCTCCTCGAGGCCCCGGCCCTGCTCAGGGGGCTCGGGCGTCTCGGGTACGTCCGCGACGACGCTGGTCAGCCGATGGCGGCGCAGGTGGTCGAGGCAGAGGTTCGTGACCACACGCCGCAGCCAGGGCCTGAGACCGCCGGGACCGAGCTCGAGCGTGCCGGCATTGTGCCAGACACGCACGAGCGCCTCCTGCACGATGTCCTCGGCATCGCCATCGACCTTGAGCATGCGCCGCGCAACCGCGAGCAGGCTGCCCACGTGGCGGTCGATCAGCTCGCGGAAGGCGGTGCCATCGCCATCGCGAATGCGTGCGAGAACGGCCGCCTCCTCGGCTGCCGTCCCCGCCCCCGGTCCATGCCGGTCTCCCGGTCCCGGACCGCTATCGTGCGCGCGCGTCACGCAACGGCTCCCCGCGGTCGTCCCAACCATCGGAGTGTAGCTCAGCGCGCGCATGTGTGCCTCGCCTTTTCGTGTCCCGATCCCGGACTGCGACACCGGGATCGGGAATAGGGGGACGACTGCTATATCTTCTTCGTTTCGCCGCCCGGGGCGCGCTCATCGCCCCGATCCCGGTCGCGTCCGCGCCAGAAGCGCTCGCCGTGCTGGCCGTGATGGCGGCCCCAGCCCCGCGGGCGCTCGTCACGCGAGATGACGCCGTCCTTGTTGCGGTCGAGCCGCTCGAACATGTCGCCCGCCACCTTGAACGCCTGCTCGCGGGTGATCTTGCCGTCGGTGGCGCCGAAGCGGTGGAGAACGCGCTTCACGCGGTAGTCGGTCATCTCCTTGCGGGCGGCGTCACGGTCCGCGCGGTCGAGCTTGCCGTCCTTGTTGCGGTCCATGCGGTCGAAGCGCTCGCCGGCGACCTTGATCACCTCATCGAGCGGGATGCCGCCGTCCTTGTCGACCTGTGCGCCGCGCAGGAAGCCGAGACGCGGACCCTGACGCTGGCCGCGCATCATGCCAGGCCCTTGCTCGCTCGCGAGGCGCGAGAGGACACCGCGGCCACGCATCGGCGGGGGCAGGTCGGCGTCGGTGATGCGTCCGTCGTTGTCGAGGTCGAGCTGGGCAAAGCGGCGGCGCACCTCGTCGAGGTACTCGGACTTGGTGACGGAGCGGTCGGCGCGGGTTTCGCCCTTGGCGGCGCCATCACGATCGGTGCGGCGCTCGCGGAAGCCACGATGCTTGCCCTTGGCGAGCGCGGCCTCGATCTCGGAAACGTCGATGACGCCATCGCTGTTCAGGTCGAAGCGGGCGAACTGCTCGCGCACCTTCTCGTCGAAGGCCTCGCGCGTCAGCTCACGACCGAAGCGGCCGGAGAACGGGCCTCCCATGCCGTGGCGACCCTCGCCCTGGAACCAGCCCATACCGCCGCCTGGGCCGTGCCCGCGGTCGCCGGGGGCCGAGATCGCAATGGCCGCACCGCCAGCGACCAGCACGGCCGCGACGATGAGCACCTTCTTCTTGGACATTTAGGGAACTCCTCGAGTTCGAAGTACTTTCGAGGAGTGGAACGCGGCACGGCGGGGAAATCCGTCGCCGTATCATGTCAGCCATTGACCAGTGTTCAGGAAACGATCTCGTCAAAGAGCCCGGCGACGTCCGCGAGGGTCGTGCGGAGCGACGCCTCGAGGCGCGTGAAATCGGGTGCGTCGCCGGCCCGGCTCAGCAGCTCGCGAAGGCCGTCCGGGGCCTTGGATGGGTCGAACGGGCCGTCCAGGCAGAGCCGCAGCACCTCGGTCAGATTGTGCACCAGCCTCGCCGCGGGAAGCAGGATGTCGGCATGAGGCGTGCTCAAAAGTCCTGCCGCGGCAAGCTTTTTGAGCGCATTGATGGTGTTCTGGTCGAGCACCTCGGGATGGGCATCGGCGTGCGCGAGCTGGAGGAACTGGGCGATGAACTCGATGTCGACCAGGCCGCCACGGACCTGCTTCAGCTCCCAGATGTCCTCCGTGCCTTTTTCCTTGGCGATGCGCTCCCGCATATCGCGCACGTCGGCAACGAGCTCTGCACGATCGCGGGGCCTGACGAGCGCGCGGCGTATGGCAGCCTCGACACGGGCGCGAAGCTCGGGCGGCCCCGAGATGACGCGGGCGCGGGTGAGCGCCATGTGCTCCCAGGTCCAGGCCTCGTTCTCCTGATAGTGCTCGAAGCTCGAGAGCTGCGTTGCGACGGGCCCCTTCTGGCCTGAGGGCCGCAGACGCATGTCCACCTCATAGAGCGCACCTTCCGCCGTCGGCGAGGAGAGGGCGGTGATCAGGCGCTGCGTGAAGCGCGTGAAGTACTGGCTCGGGGCGAGCGGCCGCGGGCCATCGGACTGCTGGATGGCCGGATCGAAGTCATAGACGAGAATGAGGTCGAGATCGGAGGCGGCCGTCATCTCGCATCCGCCGAGCTTGCCCATGGCGACCACGGAGGCAGCGCCGCCGGCAACATGGCCGCTCTGGGCGACGATTTCGCGCTCGACCTGCCGCTGTAGCGCCGCGATCAGGTGCTCGGCGAGCGCGGCATAAGCGCCGCCCGCTTGTGCTGCCGTAATCGTCCCTGAGAGCACACGAACGCCGATCAGGAAGGCCTGCTCGCTGCCGACAATGCGCGCGCGGTCGAGGGCTTCCTGATAGTCGGCGGTCGCGTCGATCTCGGCATCGACAATGCGGGCGAGCGCATCCGCATCGGGCAGGCTCCCGAAGAAGCCCGGGTCGAGGACGGCATCGAGCACGCGGCGCCGCCGGCTCATGATGCGTGCGAGACGCGGCGCCGAGCCCATGATGTCGGCGACGAGGCGGAGAAGGCGCGGGTTGTTGCGCAGAAGCGAGAAGAGCTGCACGCCCGAAGGGAGCTGCGAGAGAAAGCGATCGAAGCCGAGAAAGGCCTGATCGGGATCGCTGGTGCGTGAAAGCGCCTCGATGAGGGTCGGCTGCACTTCGGTGAGCAACTCGCGGGCGCGTGGCGTGCGCACGGCCTGATAGCGGCCGTGGTGCCAGCCGCGCACGGCGCCGATGATATCCGAAGGCCGTTTGTAGCCCATGCGGGTGAGCGCCTCGACGGTGCCGGGATCATCCTGCTCGCCGGCGAAGACCATGTTGGCATTGCCGCGCGTGAGCTCCGGCACGTCCTCGAAGAGGGCGCCGTAGTGGCGCTGCACGCGCTCGAGATGCGCGACGAGGGCGGCGGAGAACGCGGCAGTGTCCGGGAAGCCCGAGAAGCGAGAGAGGCGCAGCAGGCCCTCGGCGTCGGCGGGCAGTGTCTGTGTCTGCTCGTCGGCGATCATCTGCAGCCTGTGCTCGATGCGGCGCAGGAAGAGATAGCTGTCGGTGAGGTCGTCGCGCACTTCAGGCTTGATCCAGCCGCGATCGACGAGATGAGCGAGCGCGCCGAGCGTATCCGGCTCGCGGAGATCCGGCTGTCGGCCGCCCGCAATGAGCTGCTGGGTCTGCGCGAAGAACTCGATCTCGCGAATGCCGCCGCGCCCGACCTTGATGTTGTGGCCGGCAACGCCGATCTCGCCAAAGCCCTTGAAGGCGTGGATCTGGCGCTTCATGGCGTGGATGTCGGCGATCGCGGCGAAGTCGAGATACTTGCGCCAGACGAACGGCGCGAGCTCCTTGACGAACGCCACGCCGGCGGGAATGTCGCCGGCGACGGCGCGCGCCTTGATCATGGCGGCGCGCTCCCAGTTCTGGCCGAAGCTCTCGTAGTAATTGAGCGCAGCATTGGTCGAGATCGCGACCTGCGTGGCGCCGGGATCGGGGCGCAGGCGCAGGTCTGTCCGGAAAACATAGCCGTCGCCCGTGCGCTCCTGCATGAAGCGGACGAGGTCGCGTGTCATGCGGACGAAGAACGCGAGCGGCTCGAGGCCGGCGCGCAGATTCACGAGCTCCGGCTCGTAGAAGACGATGAGATCGATGTCGCTCGAGTAGTTGAGCTCGCGCGCGCCGTGCTTGCCCATGCCGAGGACGATGTAGCCGGAATTGGCTTCCGCGTGCGGCCCGGCGGTGGCGAGCCAGTCGCCCTTGGCGATCGCGGCATTGAAGAGAAAACGGACGGCGGCGGTGGTGGTCGCGTCGGCGGCATCGCTGAGCGCGCCGGTGACGGTCATCACGGGCCAGACGCCGCCGAGATCGGCTAGGGCGACGAGGAGCGCAACCTCGGTCTTGTACTGGCGCAGGATGCGCATGGCGTCGGCGGGCGTCGCGGCCGCCAGCATATCGGCCTCGAGCGCATGGCCGAGGTCTGTCATGTGCAACTCAGGGGCCGTATCGAGAATGCGCGCGAGGCGTGCGGGATCGCGCAGGATGAGGCCGGCGAGATAGGGCGAGCTTCCGAGGGTGCCGGCGAGGAGATCACGCACGGCAGGTTCGGCGAGTAGCGGTGCGAGCGACGCGTGCGCCGCTGCTTCGAGCTCTGCGAGCCGGTCCTCTGCAAGGCGCGCATCAAAGGCGAGCGGCGTCTCGGCGATCCGCCGCCAGAGTGGCTTCAGTTGGCCCGCGCCTTCTGCCATGCACGCTCGTCCTTCTTCTGCTGCGGCTCGCTGTCTGCAGCGTCACCCCCTGCGGCGGCGGCCATCATCGGCAGCGAGAGCACGGCGCGCAAGCCCGGCTTGTTGTCCTCGAGCCTGAGCATTCCATCGTGGAGGCGCGCGACCGCGGCGACAAGGCTCAGGCCGAGCCCGGTGCCCGGCTTTGTCCGGCTTGCCTCGAGGCGCACGAAGCGGCGTATGGCGCGCTCGCGGTCCTCCTCGGCAATGCCGGGCCCGCGATCGGCAACGGTGATCTCGACATGGTCGTCCGCGAGGGCGAGCGAGACGGCGACGGCCGACGGTGTGCCCATCAGCGGCATCCCGTTGGCTGGTGCCGCGTACTTGATCGCGTTCTCGATGAGATTGGCGATCGCCTGCCCGAGAAGCTGGCGGTTGGCGCGGACGTGCACGGGTGCGCGCGCAGCATTGTGCCACGTGAGACCGAGCCCGGCTTCCTCGGCGGCGGGTTCATAGAGCTCGGCCAGATCCTCGACCATGGCGGCGACCTCGACGGGGCCCATGGTGTCGTCGATTGCGCCGGCTTCGAGACGCGCGATGAGCAGCAGTGCGTTGAAGGTCTTCATCAGCTCGTCGGCATCCTCGATCGCGTGTTCGAGGCCGGCACGCCACGCCGGGCTGCCGCGCTGATCCGCGAGAGCGGCCTCGGCGCGATTGCGGAGACGATTGAGCGGGGTCTTCAGGTCGTGGGCAATGTTGTCGGAGACCTCCTTCATGCCGGCCATGAGCAGCTCGATGCGGTCGAGCATGGTGTTGAGGCTCGTGGCAAGACGATCGAGCTCGTCGTCAGTCCCCGTGCGCGGCAGACGCTGGGTGAGGTTGCCGGCCATGATCGAGCGGCTTGCGGCAGTCATGGCATCGACGCGCTTCAGGATATGGCGGCTCAGCAAGACGCCCGCGGCAAGCCCGACGAGCGCGAGCAGTGCAATGCCGATGCCGAGCGTGCGATTGGTGGCGGCGAGATAGCTCCGTTGTTGCTCGATGTCGCGTCCCACGATCAGCGTGAGACCATTGGCGAGCGAGAACACGCGCGCTGCAGCAAGACGCGAGGGCGCGGCTGCGCCTTCAGTTTGGGGATTGTAGCGGAACGTGCCGCCGCCGCTCGACTCCGCGGGGAGGGCCGGGCTCTCGTGGAGATTGCCGGCAACGACGCGCTGCGTCGCGTCCGTCAGGCGATAGAGATGCATGTCGCCAGCGGCAATGCGCTCCTGGATGGCGCGCGTGAGCTGGTCGAGCTTGCCTTGCGCGTAGATGCGGTTGAGCGCTGCGCCTTCGCGATCGAGGGCTTCGATCGTTGCGCGGCTCATGGCGTCGTTCGTCGAGCGCGTCACGAAGGCAACGACCAGTATCGCGCTGACGGCGAGCGCGAGGGTCGCAACGGCAGCCGCGCGGAAGGATGTCGTGTCCCAGAAGCGCGGCGGGCGCGCGGCCGAGGGGGGCGGTGGCGCGGCGCGGTTCATCGGCCTATTCGCCGCCGTCGCGCATCATGTAGCCGGCTCCGCGCACCGTGTGCAGGAGCGGTCGATCGAAGTTCCGGTCGATCTTTCCTCTGAGGCGTGAAATGTGGACGTCGATGACGTTGGTCTGCGGATCGAAGTGATAGTCCCACACGTTCTCGAGCAGCATCGTGCGGGTGACCACCTGCCCGGCATTGCGCATGAGGTATTCGAGAAGGCGGAACTCGCGCGGCTGCAGGATGATCGACTCGCTGCCGCGCGTGACCTTGTGGGTCAGACGGTCGAGAACGAGATCGCCGACGACGTAGCGCGTCGCTTGCTCCTCCGGCTGGCGGCGGCGCGCCAGCACCTCGACGCGGGCGATCAGCTCGGCGAGTGCGAAGGGCTTTGTGAGGTAGTCGTCGCCGCCGGCACGCAGGCCTTTCACGCGATCATCGACGTGGCTCATGGCGGAGAGGATGAGCACCGGCGTGCGATCGCCCTCGGCGCGGAGCATCTGAATGAGGCTCAGCCCGTCGCGGAGCGGCAGCATCCGATCGACGATGAGCACGTCGTAGCCGCCGGCGCGCGCGAGCTCGAGGCCAACCTCGCCGTCCTCGGCGATCTCGGCCACATGGCTCGCCTCGCGCAGTCCGCGTTGCACGAACTGGGCGGTCTCACGATTGTCCTCGATGACGAGCACGCGCATGGCGCATGTACTCCTCGAATGCAGTGAAACGTGCCGGGCGGGGGACCCGGCACGCTCACTTTACGACCTAACCTTGAAGGCGCGGGGGGAACGCCGTCAATGTCGGCCGTCGGCTGTCTGTCAGCCCCTCAGCCAGCCTTAAGCTGAACGGCGATGAAGCGAAGCACATCACCGGACTTCACGCGGAGCAGGACGGCGCGGCGGCCATCGCTCTTGGCCTTCTTCACGCCGGCTTCGACGTCGGCCGCATTGGCGACCTTCTGGCCCTGCACCTCGAGGATCACGTCGCCGCTCTTGAGGCCCTTGCCGGCGGCATCCGAGCCGGCCTTGACGTCCGAGATCGCGACGCCCTCGACCGTCTCGCCGGCCTTGGCCGTCACCGTCGTCAGGGAGAGCCCGAGCTGATCGAGCTCGGTGACGGTCGGGGTCGGCGTGGCCTCGGGCTTGGCCGTCGGCTTCTGCGACTGCATGGCGACATCGGGGTTCGCCGGGAAGGTGCCGAGCTTGACCGGGACGGTCTCGCTCTTGCCGAAGCGCATGACCTCGATGCGGACCGTCGTGTCGGGGGCGAACTCGGCGATCTTGCGGGCGAGGTCGCGGCTGTCGCGGATCTCGACGCCATTGACCGAGACGATGGCATCACCGGCGCGGAGCTGGGAAGCGGCAGCGGGACCGCCGGCCGTGATCTCGCTGACCAGCGCACCGCGTGCGTTGGCGAGACCGAGGCTCGATGCCGTGTCCTCGTTGAC
Organism: Hyphomicrobium sp. CS1BSMeth3; assembly: GCF_900117415.1. GTDB lineage: Bacteria > Pseudomonadota > Alphaproteobacteria > Rhizobiales > Hyphomicrobiaceae. Next base: position 2,298,563 of record NZ_FPEI01000006.1, on the reverse strand, counting down.
GTTCTCGATCTTCACACCGAGCCAGCCGCGGCTCACCGTGCCCTTCGAGCGGAGCTGCGAGACGACCTCGTCGGCGGTCTTGGCGGGGATCGCGAAGGCGATGCCGACGTTGCCGCCGGACGGGCTGTAGATCGCCGTGTTGACGCCGATCACCTCGCCGTCGAGGTTGAAGGTCGGGCCGCCCGAGTTGCCGCGGTTCACCGCCGCGTCGATCTGGATGTAGTCATAAGGACCGGAGCCGATGTCGCGGCCCGAGGCCGAGACGATGCCTGCGGTCACCGTGCCGCCGAGGCCGAACGGATTGCCGACCGCGATCACCCAGTCGCCGACGCGGGCTTCCTTGGCCGCGAAGCGGACGTGGTCGAACTTCTGGTCGGGCTTGCTGGGCTTGATCTTCAGGAGCGCGACGTCGGTGCGCGGGTCGGTGCCGATGAGCTCGGCATCGAACTTGTTGTCGCGGTCGAAGCTCACCGAGATCTTGGAGGCGCCGTCGATCACGTGATTGTTGGTGACCACGTAGCCATCCGCCGAGATCACGAAGCCCGAGCCCTGCGCGAGCGAGGGACGCGGCGTCGGCGCGTTCGGCGTGCCGCCGCGATTGCCGAACTCACGCGGCAGATTGCGGAAGAACTCGTTGAGCGGGTGGTCGTCGGGGAGGTCCGGGAGGACGCGGCCGCCCGGAGGGGTTGGGGCGTTGGGGGTGTTGGGCGCACCCTGGCGCGGCAGGCGCCGCGCCGTGCGCTCGCCGCCGTTCGTGACATGGATGCTGACCACGGCGGGCTTAACCTTCTCGACGATGTCGGCGAAGGTCAGCGGCGCGCGGCCGAAGGGCGTCTGGACGGTCTGGGCGTCGCTCCGCTGCTGGGCATGAACCTCGAGCTGGGGAGCCGCCACCAGGGCGCCACCGAGCGCAGCAGCGACGGCCACCCCGGCGAGAGCCCGCGTTCGGCTGGATGCACTGGACTTGACGGGCGCAAGCTTAAGCATGTTTTCCTCTCTCGTCGTCGGGCTGCGCTGAATATCGTGCACATGGAGATAGGTTGGTGCGCCTTACGGCGATCTTTCTACTGCATGAAACTTTGGTAATGTGCCGGCCCTTGGGGGCGGGGTGAGGGTAATGGTTGTAAAGTACCGACGCGTACGGGAATGGGCGGTCCGGGCCATTCTCGGGCTCTCCATCTCGGTCTCGGGGCTTTCATCGGCCGGGCCAGCCATGGCGGGCCCGCCAAACGCCCGCCCTGCCGAACCGGGCGGCGTCATTCGCCCCGTCGCCGTCTTCGGGCGGGACGACCGCGTGGCACTCCCCGAGCGGCTGGCGAGCATGGCCGCGCGCATGGGCGTTCTCTTCAACAATCCGGCGCGGACGGTCTGCTCGGCCTTCTGCGTCGCGCCCGCGATCATTGCCACAGCCGCCCACTGCGTCGCAGTTGCCTCGCCGCAGGGCGCGCGGCTGCGACCGGCCGACTTCCTCTTTGCCCGCGCCTACGATCGCGAGCGTGATTACGTGCGCATCGAGGGCTTTTCCACCGGCGCCGCGGCCCAGCACATCTACACCGGCGAGTTCCGCCTCAATGTCCGCCCGCCCATCGATGCCGCACGTGATTGGGCACTCGTGCGCCTCGAGCGGCCCGTCTGCCGTCAGGGCGGCATTCCTGTCAGGCCGGCATCGAGCGAGGACATTCTGGCCATGGCCGAGGCCGGACGCCTCTTCTCCGTCTCCTATCATCGCGATCTGCCGAGCTGGACGCCGACGTACTCAGGGCCCTGCCATGCGGCGCGCGACTTCGGCGCCAGCTCCTGGAAGACCATCGCGCCGGACTTCGAAAGCCCCGACGAGATCGTCCTGCATACCTGCGACACGGGCGGTGCCTCCTCGGGCTCGCCGATCCTCGCCGAGACGCCGGAGGGGCCGGTCGTCGTCGCGATGAACGTCGGCACATACGTGCAGTCGCGCATGATCACGCAGCAGGGCCGCGCCCCCTCCCGCCAGCAGACCGAGACGATTGCCAACACGGCGGTCAATGCGCGTGTCTTCGCGGAGCACATCGCGGGCTTCCAGCAGGCGGCGATCCTGCGCGCCGGCAACCCGATCCGCCAGCTCCAGGAGCATCTGTCGGCGCTCGGCTTCTATAGCGGCCGTGCGGACGGGGACTATGGCCCCGTGCTCAAGGCCGGCATCGTTGCGTACGAGAGGGCACGCGGGCTGCCGGTGACGGGGCTCGCGACGGCGCCGCTGCTCTCGCATCTCACCGCCGAGGCCACCTCGCGGCACAAGCCCACATCGGCACCCATGCGCTGACGGCGCGCGCCGTGCGCGGTTGCCCGCCCGCGCAGTAGTGGGGCCTGGCATCTTCGGGGTAAGCACCTCTGGCATCGCCGGGCGGAGTGGTCTAAGGCAGGGTGCATCGGCAAGTTCAAGGGGCCCTGCACATGGCTCATACCACGAGACTGCTGTTCGTCGCCGGTGCCGCACGTGCCGGCTCCTACAACAAGCGCCTCGCGCGGCTCGGTGCCGAGATCGCCAATGCGAACGGCATCCACTCGGCCTTCGCCGACCTCGGCGACTACCCCATGCCCATCTACGATGGCGACCTCGAAGCCGCGGAAGGCCCGCCGGAGAACGCGCGCAAGCTCAAGGCGCTGTTCGAGGTCCACCACGGCATTTTCATCATCTCGCCCGAGTACAACGCCTCGATCCCGCCGCTGCTCAAGAACGCCCTTGACTGGGTGAGCCGAATCCGCGATCGCGACGAGCCGCCGCTCGCGGTGTACAAGACGCGCGTCTTCGCGATCGGCTCGGCCTCGCCGGGCATGTACGGCGGCAGTCGCGGTCTCACGGTGCTGCGCCAGACGCTGGAGATCGGCACCGGCGCGCTCGTACTGCCCGATCAGTTTTCAGTATCGCGTGCGGACAAGGCTTTTGCCGAGAACGGGCATCTCTCGGACAAGAAGTCCATGGAGCTCTACAAGAGCACGATCGAGAAACTAGCTCGGGCGGCGCTCATCATGCGCGGGGAGTTTGCCAGATCATGAGCCGAAGCCTTGCCGCGCGCGAGCGCCTCTTCGTCGCCCTCGATGTCGCGAGCGTCGATCGTGCGCGCGTGCTGGTGACGGAGCTCGGCGATACGGTCTCCTGCTACAAGGTCGGGCTCGAGCTGCTGTTCGGCGGCGGGCTCGAGTTCGCGCAGGGCCTCAAGGCGGCCGGCAAGACCGTGTTCCTCGACATGAAGCTCCTCGACATCGCCAACACCGTCGAGAAGGCAGCGGCGAACATCGCGAGCCTCGGGCTCGATTATCTGACCATCCACGGCACGGACACGAAGACCGTCGAAGCCGCCGTGCGCGGGCGCGGCGCGAGTACGCTCAAGCTGCTTGCCGTGACCGTGCTCACGAGCCTCGAACAGGCGGACATCGAGCAGCAGGGCATCAAGGGCATGTCACCTGCCGATCTCGTCGTGCACCGCGCGCGCCTCGCCAAGGACGCCGGCGTCGATGGCATTGTCGCATCGGCGCAGGAAGCGACGATGATCCGCGCCGCGGTCGGCCCGGATGTGCTGATCGTGACGCCGGGCATTCGTCTTGCGGGTGGTGCGGCGGGCGATCAGGTGCGCGTCATGACGCCGGGCAAGGCCATTGCCGCCGGCGCGGATTGCCTCGTGGTCGGACGCCCCATCACGGAAGCTGCTGATCCGCGCGCCGCCGCGGCCGCCTTCGTCGCCGAGATCGAGGCGGCGCTCAAGAGCTAGCCTCGGCTGCGCCGCACTCGTTCCTCCCCCCCTTGTGGGGGAGGTTAGGAGGGGGGGATCGCAGAACGCTGGCAGTAAGGATTCCCCCCACCCCTGACCCCTCCCCACAAGGGGGAGGGGGATGCCCGACGCTGCTTGTCATCGCTCCTCCTTCTGTCCAGTATCCGGGTGTAACTGGCGGCACTAGGCGCCAGGGCTCTCGAGTTACGAGGCAGGGAAGGAAATCCGATGAACGCCCCACAGGTACGTCTCACCAGTCTTGCGCATGGCGGCGGCTGCGGCTGCAAGCTCGCGCCCAATGTGCTGCAGCAGTTGCTCGCCGATCAGCCGGCCATGGCGGCCTACAAGCAGCTCCTCGTCGGCACGGATACGGCTGATGACGCCGCCGTCTGGCAGCACGACGAGAACACCTGCATCATCGCGACGACCGACTTCTTCATGCCCATGGTCGATGATCCTTTCGACTTCGGGCGCATCGCGGCGACCAACGCGATCTCGGACGTCTATGCCATGGGCGGCAAGCCGGTCATGGCGCTCGCCGTGCTGGGCATGCCGGTCGACAAGATCCCCATCGAGATGGTGCGCGAGATCCTGAAGGGCGGCGCGAGCGTGTGCGCCAAGGCCGGCATTCCCGTTGCGGGCGGCCATTCCATCGACTGTCCCGAGCCGGTGTACGGCCTCGCCGTGATCGGCGTCGCCCGGCCCGAGCAGGTGCGCCGCAATGCCGATGCCAAGGCGGGCGATGCGCTCATTCTGACCAAGCCGATCGGCGTCGGCATTTATTCGGCGGCCATTAAGAAGGGCGTGCTGCCGCCCGCCGGCTACACGGAGATGATCGCGACGACGACGCTGCTCAACAAGGTCGGCGCGGAGCTCGCTGAGGATAAGGACGTCCACGCGATCACGGACGTGACGGGCTTCGGCATTCTCGGCCACGGGCTCGAGATGGCGCGCGGCTCAGGGCTAACGCTGAACATCAAGGCGAGCGAGGTGCCGCTGCTCGCCCAAGCCGAGAAGCTCGCGCAGGAAGGTTTTGTCACGGGCGCCTCGCACCGCAACTGGGCGAGCTACAGCGCGGGTGTCGTGCTGCCTGAGGGCATTCCCGACTGGCGCCGCCATCTGCTGACGGACCCGCAGACCTCAGGCGGCTTGCTCGTGGCGTGTGCTCCGGGGCGCGCGGCTGACCTCGTCGCAAAGATCAAGGCCGCGGGGTATCCAGCGGCGCGGGTTGTGGGGAATGCGGAGGCGGGAGAAGCGAGGGTGAGGGTGGGGTAGGGGCACGCGCTAGGAACTAACGACTAAGCCTTTCCGCGCTTCGCTTCGATCTCACTACCGTCAGGACCTTTAACTCTCAGCGAATTTAGCCCTTGCATCAGCATATCGCTGACTGCCTGAGGATGAAGTTCGCTCGTATCCGTCGGCGAATACGCAAACAGATTGCGCGACAGTTCCTTGACCAGATCAGGGGGTAATTCTTTGCTGTTGTCTTGCGCATCGCGCACCGCTTCCAGCAGCCAAGATGTGCGACCGATATCTAGGATACGAGCGCGGTTCCTAAACTCTTCATCGGCGTGCTGCTTCGCCCAATCAGATGACCATCGTATGAATGCAATGATGATTGCAACGAACGCTGCAAACGGGAATATAGATTTGATAGAGAGTAGCAACCACTGCCACCAGGCTAGTTGGGGTGCGGAGGCATGAAGTATCTCCATGCTTTCCGTGCTGAACCAGTATGCGGCAAATCCGGTGGTGGCGGCCCCTATTACGTAGGCTGCAATAATTACGCGCCTCTTTGAATGTGTTCCCTTTGTTAGGCTCCAATCATTCAGCCATTCTTTAATCTGCGCGATCTGTTGCTCCTGACCACGTCGAGCGACGTATCGAGCTTCCTTTGTATTGAAGCTATTCTCTCGCTCCTCAATTGCCTGCTCACGTGCCGTCAACCGTTCTTTATCCGATTGCCGCTCATGCTCGAGCTGCTCCCTCAGCGTGTTATAGTGCGCCTCAAGTTCCGCCTCGCGTGCGTCAATGCGTGCCTTTGCGGCGGCCTCCATTTCAAGCGATCTGCGCGTGAAATCAGATAATATGGTGCGCTGCGTCTCTTGGAGGCTGTTCAGGATTGCTCCCTGAGAAGCGCGATAGCGTGCCCATTCGGCGTCACCTTCCCCCAGCATGCTAGCGTCGGCACTAATTGCGCGAAGGTGCTTTCGAGCGGAGCTAATTAACCTGATAACGAGCAACTTCCTTCGTTCGTCTTTGAGGTTGAGATTGTTGTACCACTCGTTGTTAGCTGCGATCTCGACTTCATCGGTTATTTCCGTCCCTTTGCGATGAATGACCAATCCATTGTGATTGCTGGCGCTCCGAAGCCAAAAGACGGACATGACCTCCGATTCCTGTGCAAGGATCTCGCCCGCGAGCTCGGGCGGCTCTTGGAGGCTATTGATTTCCAGCTCAGCCGATCCGTGGCCTTCGAAAGTTCGGGCCAGAATCCGATGCTCCGCACTTAGGGAATTGATGTCGTCGCGGATGCTGAAAAGCGCCATAAGCAACGAGCGATCGGTTTGCTTGGGGATGCGAAATTTGGCCACCTAAACCTCCCGATTGGAAATGGCGATATCTTACGCCATGGGAAGATGAGGCCCAATCCGAGCTCGCAACTATCTTGTTGAGTTCTTCACCGCTGAGGAAAATCAAACGCGTGCCAGCGCAATGACTAGAGGGAGACCGCCGCTTGTAATAGGATGCCCCCTCACCCACCCTTCCCCGGATCGAAGAACTCCTTCACGCGGGCGAAGAACCCGCTCGACGCGGGGTTCGTCTCCTTGTTCGACTCGCGCTCGAACTCCTCCAGCAGCTCGCGCTGCTTGCGCGAGAGGTTCTTCGGCGTCTCCACCTCGACCTGAATGTACATGTCGCCGTGCACCTTCGAGCGCAGCACCGGCATGCCCTTGCCCTTGAGGCGGAACTGCTTGCCGTTCTCGGTCCCTGAGGGCACCGGCATCCGCACGCGATTGCCCTCGACCGTCGGCACATCGACGTTGCCGCCGAGCGCTGCCGTCGTCATCGCGATCGGCACGCGGCAGAAGATGTCGGCGCCATCGCGCTGGAAGAACTCGTGCGGCTTGATGGAGAGGAAAATGTAGAGATCGCCCGTCGGTCCGCCGCGCTGGCCGGCCTCGCCTTCGCCGGCAAGACGGATGCGCGTGCCGTCCTCGACGCCCGGCGGAATGGACACCGCGAGCGTGCGCTCCTTCGTGACGCGGCCATGGCCGTGGCAGGCGGGGCAGGGATCGTCGATCGTCTCGCCGCGGCCCTGGCAGGCGGGGCACGTGCGCTCGATGGTGAAAAAGCCCTGGCTCGCGCGCACTTTGCCGGCGCCGCCGCAGGTCTGGCAGGTGGTCGGCCGCGAGCCCGCGCGGGCACCCGAGCCGGAGCAGGTCTCGCACGTGACACTGGTCGGCACGCGGATCTGCGCCTGCTTGCCGACGAAGGCTTCAGCGAGCGTGATCTCCATGTTGTAGCGCAGGTCCGCGCCGCGCTCGCGCGCCGAGCGCTGGCGGCCACCGCGCCGTCCGCCCATGAACTCGCCGAAGAGGTCGTCGAAGATGTCGGACATGGACGAGGAGAAGTCCGGGCCGAAGCCGCCGGGGCCGCGCCCGCCGCCCTCGAAGGCGGCATGGCCGAACTGGTCGTAGGCCGCGCGCTTCTGCTCGTCCTTCAGGACCTCGTAGGCCTCGTTGATCTCCTTGAATTTCTGCTCGGCGCTCGCGTCACCCGGATTGCGGTCCGGGTGATGCTCCTTGGCGAGGCGGCGGAAGGCGGACTTGATGTCCGAATCGCCGGCGCCCCGCTTGATGCCGAGAACGTCGTAGTAGTCGCGCTTGGCCATGAGAACGTGATCCAATCCCGCCCGCCGAGTCAGGCCCCCAATAGGCCCCCATGGGCATTGCGTCGCTCCAGGCATGAAAATGCCCCTGACCGGCCGGCCGGCGGCGCACCGGAGATGGTCCCGCAGGACATCTCGGTGGCGTCGCGGCGGTCAGGGGTCTGCATTGCTCGGCTCCGAGGTCAGCCGGACTTCTTCTTGTCGTCCTTGACCTCTTCGAAGTCGGCGTCGACGACGTTGTTGCCGCCGGAAGACCGGCCGCTGCCATCGCCCGACGGCGCCTCGCCGCCGCCGGCTGCTTCGGCCGCTCCCTTGTCGGCAGCGTAGATCGCCTCGCCGAGCTTCATGGACGCCTGCATGAGCGTCTGGGTCGCGGTTTTGATGCGCTCGACGTCATCGGTCTTGGCAGCATCCTTGAGTTCCGTCAGCGCGCTCTCGATTGCGGTCTTGTCGGCGGCTCCGACCTTGCTCGAATGCTCGGCCAGATCCTTCTCGATCTGGGCCGTGAGCTGGTCGGCCTGGTTGCGTGCCTCGACGAGCTCGCGACGCTTCACGTCCTCGTCCTTGAAGCGCTCGGCCTCCTCGGCCATGCGCTTGATCTCGTCGTCGGAGAGACCGCCCGAGGCCTGGATGCGGATCGACTGCTCTTTGTTCGTCTTCTTGTCCTTGGCCGAGACGTGGACGATGCCGTTGGCGTCGATGTCGAATGTGACCTCGATCTGCGGCACGCCACGCGGCGCCGGCGGAATGCCGTCGAGATCGAAGCGGCCGAGCATCTTGTTGTCGGCGGCCATCTCGCGCTCGCCCTGGTAGACATTGATCGTCACCGCGCGCTGGCCATCCTCGGCCGTCGAGAACGTCTGCGACTTCTTGGTCGGGATGGTCGTGTTGCGGTCGATCAGGCGCGTGAACACACCGCCGAGCGTCTCGATGCCGAGCGAGAGCGGCGTCACGTCGAGCAGCAGCACGTCCTTGACGTCGCCCTTGAGCACGCCGGCCTGGATGGCGGCGCCGATCGCGACGACCTCATCCGGGTTGACGCCCTTGTGCGGCTCCTTGCCGAACAGCTTCTTCACCTCGGCCTGCACGCGCGGCATGCGCGTCATGCCGCCGACGAGCACGACCTCGTCGATCTCGGCAGCCTTGAGGCCGGCGTCCTTGAGCGCCTGCTCGCAGGGCGGCAGCGTCTTGGCGATGAGGTCCTCGACCAGGCTCTCGAGCTTGGCGCGGGTGAGCTTCATCGTCAGATGCAGCGGTGACTGCGTCTGCGGGCTCATGGAGATGAACGGCAGGTTGATCTCGGTCTGCTGGGCGCTCGACAGCTCGATCTTCGCCTTTTCAGCGGCCTCCTTGAGGCGCTGCAGCGCGAGCTTGTCGTTCTTCAGATCGATCTGGTTCTCTTTCTTGAACTCCGTCGCGAGATACTCGACGAGGCGCATGTCGAAGTCCTCGCCGCCGAGGAACGTGTCGCCGTTCGTCGACTTCACCTCGAACACGCCGTCGCCGATCTCGAGGATCGAGACGTCGAAGGTGCCGCCGCCGAGGTCGTAGACCGCGATGGTCTTGGCGTCCTTCTTCTTGTCGAGGCCATAGGCGAGCGCGGCCGCTGTCGGCTCGTTGATGATGCGCAGAACTTCGAGGCCCGCGATCTTGCCGGCGTCCTTGGTCGCCTGGCGCTGGGCGTCATTGAAGTAGGCGGGCACGGTGATGACGGCCTGCGTCACCGGCTGGCCGAGATAGGCCTCGGCCGTCTCCTTCATCTTCTGGAGGATGAAGGCGGAAACCTGCGAGGGCGAGTACTGCTTGCCGTTCGCCTCGACCCAGGCATCGCCGTTCGTGCCGCTGACGATCTTGTAGGGCACGAGGTGCTTGTCCTTCTCGACCATGGGGTCGGAGAAGCGGCGGCCGATGAGGCGCTTGATCGCGAAAAGGGTATTGGAGGGGTTCGTCACTGCCTGGCGCTTGGCCGGCAGGCCGACGAGGCGTTCGCCGTCGTCGGTGAAAGCAACGATCGATGGCGTGGTGTTCACGCCCTCGGCGTTGGCAATGACTTTCGGCGTGCTGCCTTCCATGACAGCGACGCAAGAGTTCGTCGTCCCGAGATCGATCCCGATGACTTTGGCCATTTTCTTCTCAATCCTCTCGTTGCGGCAAACCGGCCGGGTCCGCTACGGCACCCGATAGTGCTTTAACCCGCGGTGGGCGGAGGCTCCGGTTCCCTGGAGTTGGTGATTTGGCTCACCGGTATATAGGAGTGCCCCGGAAGCCCTGCAACGCCCGCAACCAACCGTGTTGTGACAATTTTGCATCCGCCGATTGCATGAGGCTTATGCCAATTCCGATGCCCATTTCTCATGTCCCGGAGGAGGGCTCCGACGGCCCGCCGTTTGCGGCATTGTCATTTCCGGCTTCGGGCCCCTCGGCTCCGAAACCCGTTGCCGCTGCACCCTGAGATGGGGGCGCCTTCTCGGGCTTGGGACCGCCTTTGGCCACCACGACCGAAGCCGGGCGCAGCACGCGATCCTCGATCGTGTAGCCGGCCTCGAACACGCGCACGACCGAGCCGTGCGGTACCTTCGGATCATGGTGCTCCATGACGGCCTGATGCTGATGGGGATCGAAGGGCGCGCCCTCGGCGGGAATGCGCTTGATGCCGTAGCGCTCGAGGATGCCGACGAGGCCGCGCTCGGTCACCGTCACGCCGTCGAGGAGGCCCTTGACGATCGGATCGGCGGTGTCCGTCGGGACGGCTGCCAGCGCCCGCTCCAGATTGTCGGCGACCGAGAGCAGGTCGCGCGCGAACTTGGAAACGGCATATTTCTGCGTGTCGAGGCGCTCGCGCTCGGCCCGCTTGCGGATGTTGTCCATCTCGGCATAGGCGCGCAGGACCTGATCCTTCAGGTCGCGGACTTCCGCCTGGAGTGCCTGAACTTGCGAAGCCTCGGCCTCCTGCGGAGGGGCCTGTCCGGCTTCGCCGGCCTGCTGGCTGTATTCGGCGGCTGCGCGCTGGGCGTTGCCGGGGGTGGTTGAATCAGGCTCAGGCGCCCCGGCGCCATGCCCCGGCGCCTGGGGGTCGTGGGTCTGGTTGCTCATGTGTCCTCGTGCTCGTCCCAGTGAATCGGGCCTATATGGCGCGCGACAAATGCATCGAAAGCCGCCGGGGTCGAGCGTCCGGCAGGCTGTCGCGCCCGACCCTCGCATATCATGCCCCGGGGCAACAAAATCAAGTCAAAGTGCGGCTGATCAGGCGTGCAGTGTAGTCGACCATCGGAATGATGCGGGCATAATTCAGGCGGGTCGGGCCGATCACGCCGAGGACGCCGACGATCTTGCGCGAGGAATCGCGGAACGGCGACACGATCAGCGAGGAGCCCGAGAGCGAGAAGAGCTGGTTCTCCGAGCCTATGAAGATATGTACGCCGTCGCCCTTTTCGGCGAGGCCGAGGAGCTGGACGAGCTCGCGCTTCGCTTCGAGATCGTCGAAGAGCTGGCGAATGCGCTCGAGATCCTCGATGGCGGTCAGGTCCTTGAGGAGGTTGCCCTGTCCGCGCACGATCAGGCTCTTGCGCTCGTCCCCCGAGCCCGACCACGTTGCGAGCCCCGCTTCGATCACCTTCTTCGTCAGTACGTCCAGCTCGGCCTTGGCCGTCGCGAGCTGGCGCTCGATGGTCGTCCTGGCCTCCACGAGATTGAGCCCGCGGATGTGTGCGTTCAGATAGTTCGTTGCCTCGACGAGCGCGGACGGCGGCAGGCCGCGCGGGATATTGATGACGCGGTTCTCGACCGACTGATCCTCGCCGACGAGTATGACGAGGGCTTTGCCGGGTTCGAGCGGCACGAACTCGATATGCTTCAAATGGCCGTCGCGCTTCTCGCTGATGACGAGGCCGGCGCAGTGCGAGAGGCCGGAGATCATGTCGCCGGCCTCGGCCAGCACCTGATCCACCGACTGCTGCTGCTTCACTTTGATCTGGGTCTCGATCCGGCGGCGCTCTTCATCCGTGAGATTGCCGATCTCGAGGAGGCCGTCGACGAAGAGGCGCAGGCCGGTCTGGGTCGGCAGGCGCCCGGCAGACGTGTGCGGCGCGTAGATGAGGCCCAGATGCTCGAGGTCCGACATCACGTTGCGCACGGAGGCCGGCGAGAGCGTCATCGGCAGATGGCGCGAGAGATTGCGCGAGCCGACGGGCTCGCCGGTCGCGAGATAGGATTCGACGATGTGGCGGAAAATTTCGCGCGTGCGCTCATTGAGCTGGATGAGCCCGCTCGCGGTTTCCTTCGTAGGACGGTCCAATGCTCACCTCCGGGGGCGCAGGTCCTGAGCGCCAGGGCGGTTGATCATGTTAGAAATGCCCCGATGGTTCGTCAAACGGGTGCGGCATAGCTTGATTTCAATGCCTTGTCCTGTGCGCCGCCGCGCCTATGCTGATGCAACGGACAAGCGCCCCAGGAGGCGCGCCCCCTCGAGGAGGTTGATATGAGCAAACTCCCTGACCACGATCCCATTCCCGGCGATGCCTTTTCCTGTGATGCGATCGAGCACGTGATCGTTCCGCGAGCCCGCGACATCGGCGGCTTCGAGGTGCGCCGCGCACTGCCGTCGGCCCGCAAGCAGATGGTCGGCCCGTTCATCTTTTTCGACCAGATGGGCCCGGCCGAGTTCCTGCTTGGCACGGGCATGGACGTGCGCCCGCATCCGCACATCGGCCTCGCCACGGTGACGTACCTCTTCCAGGGCGAGATCTGGCATCGCGACAGCCTCGGCTCGTCACTGCCGATCCGGCCGGGCGAGCTGAATTTGATGTCGGCCGGCTCCGGCATCGTCCATTCCGAGCGCACGAGCGCGGAAGTGCGCGCCCATCAGCACGAGCTGTACGGCATCCAGGCCTGGGCCGCGCTGCCGAAATCGCACGAGGAGGGGGCGCCGACGTTCGCGCATCATGGCGTCGACGAGTTGCCGCGCATCACGGGCGAAGGCAAGCGCGTGCGCCTCGTCATGGGCGAGCTCTACGGCCAGCGCTCGCCCGTCGAGTTCCCGCATCCGAGCTTCTGTGCCGAGGCGGTGCTGGCGCCAGGGGCCGTGCTGCCCCTCGATCCCGATTACGACGAGCGCGCCGTCTATATTGTCTCCGGCGAGATCGACATTGCGGGTGATCGCTTCGAGGCGGGCCGCCTGCTTGTCTTCCGGCCCGGCGATCGCATTTCGATCCTGGCGCTCAGCAATGCGCGGCTCATGCTGCTCGGTGGCGAGCCCATGGATGGTCCGCGCCATATCTGGTGGAACTTCGTGTCGTCCTCGCAGGATCGCATCAACGCCGCCAAGGCCGATTGGAAGGCGAAGCGCTTCGGTCCCGTGCCCGGCGATGCCGAGGAGTTCATCCCGCTGCCGGATTGAGGGACACTTCCCCTTCTCCCCGTGCTTACGGGGAGAAGGCCGGGATGAGGGGCGGGAACTTGCGCGACGTTCGCGTTTGCCGCCGCCCCTCACCCTAACCCTCTCCCCGTGAAGGACGGGGAGAGGGGATGGTCACTCCTCCCAGCAGCCCGCGGCATCAAACACGAAGCTGTCGCTATGGCCGCCGCGGGCATGGCACCGCGGAAGAAGGCGGCAGCACCCCTTCCCAGCAGCCCGCGGCACTCAATCAATAAGCCGAGGCCGTCTCGCCGACGCCATCGCGCTGGTAGAGATCACGGCGGAACTGGATCACGCCATCTTCGGTCGCCCACGCCGTCATGTAGACGAAGAAGAGCGGCATCGGCTTCTTCAGGCGCACGTCCAGCCGCTCGCCCGACTTCTTCATCGCGAGCACGCGTCCCTCGTCCCAGCCCTGGTCGGCCATGAGCCACGCAGCCAGGTGCTCGATGCCCTGCACACGCACGCAGCCGGAGCTCGCGGCGCGGAAATTGCGGCCGAACATGCGGTCCGACGGCGTGTCGTGCATGTAGACCGAGTGGCTGTTGTGGAAGTTGATCTTCACGAAGCCGAGCGGGTTCTCGGGGCCCGGCTTCTGGCGGAAGGTCAGGCCCGCCGTCGAAGCGTTGCCCCAGTTGATCTTCGTGCTGTCGAGCTTGCGGCCGTCGCCGCCGTAGACATCGATGCCGAACTTGGCGAGCACGTCCTGGCCCTTTGCGGCCATCGCGCGGCCGTTCGGGATGAGGTCCTTCTGGATCACGGTCGGCGGCAGATGCCAGACGGGATTGAAGTTCAGCTCGTGGATGTGTGAACGCAGGATGGGCGTCTGGCGATCGGTCTTGCCGACGACGCCGGCGTGGCGCGAAACGACCTTGTCGTTCTCGACGGCCTCAATCTGCGCCGCCGGGATGTTGACGACGATGTAGCGCTTCGGCAGCGAGCGCGCCATCTCCGTGAGGCGGGTGAGATTTGTCTTGAGCTGGCGCAGGCGTGCGGCTGCGGACACGTTCAGTGCCGCGATCGTACGCTTGTCGACGATGCCGGTCGGCGTGAGGCCGTTCGATGCCTGGAAGCGGCGCACGGCGCGCTCGACGGAGCCGTCGAAGAAGGCGGTGCCGTAGTCATCGCTGTCGCGCAGATCGCCCGACATGGTGAGACGCTGGCGGAGCAGGGCCACGGCGGAGCCGCTCGCGCCCGGCTGAAGCTGCGCATCGGGGATCGGCTGCCAGCCCCCGCGCGCGACGACATCGGCATAGCGCTTGATGGCCTCCTTTAGCGCCGCGATGTTCTCGGGCGAGAGCGTCGGAAAGCCCTTCGGAGGATTGGCCTCCCACTGGCGCGCGAATGAATGATCGAAGGCAGGCGGCGGGGTGTAGCTTCCGACATAATTGCCGTTGGCCCACGCATTATTGGCCCAGCTATTGCCCTCCGATGCGCCGGCCGGCGCCAGCGGCGCTGCCACGGCGAGCGCAACGGCAAGGCCGCGCGCAAGCAATCCTATGTGCGCGAGGGCCTCTCCCGCGCTACGATCCTTGGTCAAACCGATCATCGCCGCATCCGCTGCTTTTGTTTTTTGCACATGAAAGCCCAGGGCGAAGATTGGCAGGCAAATCTTCGCCTTGCTCCGGTCGATGCATTTGCGCATGGACGTGGCGCATCTCGACCCCAACTGCAGGCCTGCGGACAGGCTTGCCTCAATGTCGCCACAGATTGTTAATGCGGGAGTTGGGAGGAAATTGGAAGACCTGAGCCCCCTGCCGACGTCGCTTGCTGGGACCATGATGCAAACGAGTCACGCCAGTCCGTCAGTGCCCGTTCAAGGGGCGTACGGCATGGAAACCGAGCTCATTGGATAGGTGTTCAGAGAGCAATAGGGTCGTCGTGGCGCTCTCTGGCGATTCCAGCTACATGAAGCGCCAGGACGGCAGAGCAGGACTGGATCATGCAACAATCCACACGGAAGGTGGCCGTCGTCGGCGGCACGCGCATTCCCTTTTGCCGCTCGAACACGCTGTACGCTGATCTCGGCAACCTCGACATGCTGACGGCCGCGCTGAGCGGCCTTGTCGACCGCTACAACCTCGCGGGCGTCCATATCGACGAGGTGGTCGGCGGCGCGGTCGTCTCACACTCTCGGGACTGGAACCTTGCGCGCGAGGCCGTCCTCGGCACCAAGCTCGCGCCGACCACGCCGGGCATCACATTGATCCAGGCCTGCGGCACCGGCCTGCAGGCCGCCATGGGCATCGCGGCCAAGATCGCCATCGGCGAGATCGAGTCGGGGATCGCGTGCGGTTCCGACACGACCTCGGACGCGCCGATCGTCGTATCGAAGCCGCTCGCGAAGCGGCTGGTGGCTGCCCAGCAAGGCCGCTCGTTCGGCGAGAAGCTCGGGGCCTTCAAAGGATTCTCGCCGCGCGAGTTGGCGCCGCTGCCGCCTTCGGTTGCGGAGCCGCGCACCGGCCTCTCCATGGGCCAGCACACGGAGCTGATGGCCCAGCACTGGAAGATCGCGCGCCAGGACCAGGACCAGCTCGCCTACGAGAGCCACATCAAGGCGGCGGAAGCCTATCGCACCGGCTACTTCGATGACCTGATCGTGCCGTGCGCAGGCGTCTTCCGCGACAACAACCTGCGTCCCGACATCAGCATCGATCGGCTGGCCTCATTGAAACCGGCCTTCGACAAGTCCGAGCGCGGCACGCTCACGGCCGGCAACTCGACGCCGCTCACGGATGGCGCATCCGCGGTGCTGCTCGCTTCCGAGGAGTGGGCGCGGGCGCGTGGTCTGCCCATCCTTGCGTATTTCACGGCGGCGCAGACCGCGGCTGTCGATTTCGTCGCCGGCGAAGGGCTGCTGATGGCGCCGACCGTTGCCGTCTCGCGGCTTCTGGATCGCACGGGCATGACATTGCAGGACTTCGAATTCTACGAGATCCACGAGGCGTTTGCCGCGCAGGTGCTCGCAACGCTGAAGGCCTGGGAAGACCCGGCCTACTGCAAGGCGCGGCTCGGCAAGGATGTGCCGCTCGGAAGCATCGACCGCACGAGAATGAACGTGAAGGGCTCGTCGCTGGCCGTCGGCCATCCCTTTGCGGCAACCGGCGGGCGGATCGCGGCGCTGCTCGCGAAGCTTCTCGGCGAGAATGGCGGGCGCGGGCTCATCTCGATCTGTACGGCCGGTGGTATGGGCGTCGCGGCCATCATGGAGAGCGCGCGGGCCTGACGCGCAGCCGCCTGCCACACACTCCAGAGCAAAAAAACGGGCGCCAGCCGATGCCGACGCCCGCCCTGTTCTCAGCGTGAATTCGCGCCTTACTGCTTCGGCTGCTGCACGGATTCCTTGGCCTTATCGTAAGCTTCCTTGGTGGCTTCCTTGGCCTTCTCATAGGCGTCCTTCGCCGCCTCGGAAGCCTGATCGATGGCCGGCTTGGCAGTCTCCATGCTGCGATCGGCGATCGAGCGCGCGTTCTCGGCCGCCCGCTCGAGCAAAGTCTTGCGCGGCGTCTTGCGCTCATAGGCCGGGAGCGCCGCGATCACTTCCTTGGTCAGCTCCGGCACCGTGATCTTGCCGTCGGGACCAAAGCGAAGCGCGGAGAAGCGCAGGCCGAGCCGCTTCTGGCCCGCGCCGAGGAAACCACCCGTCTTGACGACCACACCTTCGACGCGGAGATCGGACGTCAGGATCAGCTCCTCGATGTCGGCAATGATCTTGCCGTCGGGCGCATAAATCTTTCCGCCGATCAGGTTGTCGCTCGAGAGGATTTGCCCATCGACCTGACCGCGGAAAAATACGCCGCGGGGGATCGACACTTCAGTCTGAGGCGCGGTCGCAGGAGCCGGGCTCTGCTGCTGGGCAATGGCCGGCGCGCCGGCCGCGATGACGGAAGCTGCAACAAGAGCAAGGGAGAGGCGTCGCATCACACGAGTGTCCTTCTTCACATCTGAACGCGTCCTATGGCGCGCTCGTCCGACCATCAGATCGAGGGCGGTCAGACCCGCCCTATTTGGTGTGTCGGCGCGATTCCAACAATGCTTGCCGTGCAAATAAGTTCCTGCGAACGAACGTGAAATCTGTCACAATCCCGCCAGCATCGCAGCGCGGACGGTGTGACGAATCGTCGAGCCGCTATCCCTTGCTCAACCGCCGTGCCGCTTCCAGAACTTCCTCCGCGTGTCCCGGCACCTTGACCTTGCGCCAAGCCTCCGCGATGCGCCCCTTGGCATCGATCAGGAAGGTCGCGCGGTCGACGCCCATGTACTTGCGCCCGTACATGGATTTCTCGATCCAGACGCCGAACTTTTCGGCGACCGAATGGTCCTCGTCGGCGGCAAGGCGCACGTCGAGCTCGTGCTTCTCGCGGAACTTCTGGTGCTTCTTCACGCTGTCCGGCGAGATGCCGACCACCGCGACACCGGCCTTTCGGAACTCGCGGGCAAGTCGCGTGAAGTCCTTGGCCTCTGTCGTGCAGCCGGGGGTGTCGTCCTTCGGATAGAAGTAGATGACGGCGGGGCTTCCCGCGAGATCTGCTGGACTGACGGTGTCGCCGTCGTCCGTCGGCAGTTTGAACGCTGGTACTTTGTCACCTTTTTCGACCGGGGATGTGTTCATCGGGGAAATGCCCTCGTTCGGTCGTTTTTCTAGTCCGATCGTGCGCTGAGGATCACGTGCGCCCGGTCCTCGGGCGTTAAGATCTCTCGTACCGAATCGTGGTGACGATGCCAAGGATGTGCAGCGCGGTCATCCAGGACTACGACGTGTCCGGCTGGCGAGGCCAAGCAGTTGTCGCGACGCAATAAAGTCGCATTGCTCGGGTCATTTCCAGTGAGACGCCCTGGGGGGCAAACCGACGTGCTGGGTCCCGGATCTCGCCGCCCACAGATTGCGCTGCTACGCGCGGCGCTGGCTCGGGCCGATGAGATGCGTGATCGGTCAACGGGTTAGGGGAAGTCGGCGATGCATGGCCCGCTCGGCCAAGCGAATGGTGAGACCGGCGGCGCCGCGCCCGGCCCGCAGGCGCCCGCTGCTGCCTCCGCCCCCGAATCGATTCGCTCTGAGGTGCCGCCGGGTGCGCGCCGTAAGCGCACGGCGCCACCCTGGCTCAAAGGTTGTAGTCGCGCTGCGGCGATGACGGCGGCCGTCGTGGTGCCGCTGTGCCTGCTTGCTGTCGGGCTCCTGTATCTGCGCCTGTTGAATGGCCCGATCTCGGTCTCCTTCCTCGTCGAGCCTATTCAGCGTGGGCTCAACGACGAGATGCCCGGCGTCCAGTTCCGCGTCGAGGACGCCATTGTCCAGCTCACGCCCGAGGGGGCCGTCGAGTTTCGCCTGACGAGCGTCCGCCTTACGGAGGATACCGGCAGCGTCGTGGCGCTCGCCTCGCGCGCCTCCGTGCAGCTCAGCCTCCGCGCCCTGAGGACGGGGCGGATCGCGCCGGCGCGCATCGATCTCCTCCAGCCGCGCGTCGTGCTGTTTGCTGCCGACCGGCCCTCCTACATGCTCGGCTATGGCCATGATCTTCAGGGCCGCACGCTCACGATGCCTCCAGGGCCGGCTGGCCAGCCGGGCAAGGCGGCGCCGCAGGAAACCGAAGTCGCCAAGACCGTCACGATCATGCGCGATCGCATCGACGTGGCGCGCCGCGTGGCGGAGCTCGCGGGCGAAATGCGGCGGCGCAAGGGGGCTGCATCCTTCCTCGAGACGCTCGGCCTCAAGGACGCCTCGCTCATTGTCTCCGACGATCGCCAGCAGCGGCTCTTCCAGCTTCCGAGCCTCGAGCTTTCGCTGCGTCACCGCTCGCAGCGCAGCGTCATTTCGGGCACCGGCACGATGGCGGGGACGGGGACAGCCTTCAAATACAACTTCCGCATGGAAGACTCCGAAAGCCGCGACCGTCTGACCATGAAGGTCGAGGTCGATGAGCTGGTCCCGCGGAGCGTGGCGCTCGGCCAGTCCGGTCTCGAGCTTCTCGAGGGGATCGACCTGCCGCTCAAGGGCTCCGGCACGATCGAGCTTTCACGCCAGGGCGACGTGATCGGCGGCACATTCGACGTCGCGCTCGGTGAGGGGCTCGTGCATCTGCCTTGGCTCGGCAAGGTGCCGCTCGATCTTGCCGGCGGCGAGATCAAGGCGAGCTACGAAGGGGGCGCTGAGCGCAAGCTCGTCATTGCGCCCTCGACATTGCGCTGGCGGCAGAGCCACGCGACGCTCAAGGGAGAGATCTCGCAGGTTGCTGGCAGCGACGGCGTTCCGGGTTGGCGCTTCGAGGCGCATGGCGTCGACGGTCTGCTGAGGGCCGACGATCTTGGCGCGGCGCCGCTGCCGCTCTCTTCCCTGATCCTGCGCGGCACGGCCTTTCCCGCGAGCGGCCACGTCGAGATCTCCGAGTTCCAGATGACGGCCGGCGAGGCTAAGGTTGCGATGGTCGGCGGGGTCGCCGCCTCGGGCAGCGCGCGCGTCGCCCGATTGGATGGGCGCATCGGACCGATGTCGCTCGATGCGCTCAAGACCATGTGGCCGCAGAGCCTGGCGCCGCAGACGCGCAAGTGGGTCGCGGGCCACCTCGTGACCGGCCGCCTCAGTGGCGGCGCCTTCAGCATGACGAACGAGCGGCGCGATCGGATCGACCGGCGTGATCCAGCCTCCTTCCGCGAGCGCGCCCTGTCCCTCACCCTGGACGCCGAGCAGATCGGGATCGAATACCTCAACGGGATGCCGCCGCTCGATGCCCGGGAGGCGCGTCTGAGCGTCGAGGGCACGACTGCGACGCTCAAAATTCCCAACGGCGTCATCCGGGCATCGCCAACCCAGCAGCTTCAGGTTCAGGACAGCGCCCTGGTTGTCAGCGGTGTCGATCAGGAACGCCCGCAGGCGCGCCTCGATGTGCGTGTGGCAGGGCCGGCGGGAGCGCTCGGCGATCTTCTCGCGCGTCCCCCTGTAGGACTGCTGCGCTCCGGCTGGCTCGAAGGCGCCGCTTTCGACGGCAAGCTCGATACGCGCTTCAGCCTCGCCTTCCCCCTGCATCAGGGGCTCTCGATGCAGGATGTGCAGATCGTCGAGGGCAAGGCCACTGTCGTCGAGGGACACGCGCGGAAGCTGGGCGGGCGCTACAGCATCTCGGGTGCCTCGATCCGTGCTGAAGCGCGCGACAATATCGTCGATGTCGCGGGTGAGGCGCTGCTCGATGGCGTGCTCGCCAAGCTCAACTGGCGCTATGCGCTTGCGGGCAATGGGCAGCTCGACGCGCAGGGACTTCGCCTTCGCGCAAGGCTCGGCAACAGCGAGCGGGCGCAGCTTGGTCTCAGCCTCGGTGATCTCATCAGCGGTGATGTTGACGTCGATCTGACGGTACGGCCGGGTGAGGACGATGGCCCGGTCATCCGCGTCTCGGCGGATCTCACGCCTGCCGAGATTCACCTGAGCGACATCTCGTGGACAAAGCCGCCCGGACAGCGCGCCGAGCTCAAGTTCGACATCGGCAAGCGGCGCGACGGCAATGTCGTCCTGCAGAATTTCCGCCTGGATGGCGATACCATCGGTGTCAACGGCTGGGTCGCGCTCGGCGCCGATAGCCGGCCCATCGAGTATCTCTTTACGGATTTCTCGCTCAATACCGTGAGCAGTCTCAGCGTCAAAGGCGTTCTGCGGCCCGACCGCATATGGGACATCAAGGCCACGGGGGCACGTTTCGATGCCCGCAATATCTTCCGCGGCTTCCTCAGCGTCAACTCGGGCCAGCGGCCGCTCGAAAATGCGTCGCAGAACCAATCCCTCGGTGTCGATCTCGATGCCAAGATCGACACCGTCACGGGTGTGCCGGATGTCTATGTCCCCACCAATCCCGATCCGCGCCTCCGCGGCGTGAGCCTGCGCTTCAGTTCGCGCAGCCACGAGGTGCGCGAGATCCAATTCAGCGGCCGCCATGACAACGGCCGTGCGCTACGCGCCTCGATGAAGAGCACGAACGGCGCGCCGCGACTTTTCACCGTCGATGCGGAGGACACGGGCGAGGCGCTGAAGCTCATTGGCATCTACCGGAGCATGCAGGGCGGCGAAGGGCGGCTCGAGATCAATCTCGATGGTGCCGGCGCGGCCGAGCGGCGCGGTGTCATGCGGGTGCGCCGCTTCCGCGTCATGGGCGATCCGGTCGTGAGCGACATGGCCTCCGCCTACAACGACGGTGGCCAGCCGGCCATCAAGCAGGGCGCGCGCAACCAGCAGGTCGTGCGGGAGCAGATCGAGTTCGACCGCCTGCGGGCGGCCTTCGCGACCGGCAACGGCCAGCTCGTGATCGAGGATATGGAAGTGCTCGGGCCCATGCTCGGCGCGACGCTGCGCGGTAAGCTCGACTATCGCACCGAGCAGGTCCACCTCGGCGGCACCTATACGCCGCTCTCCGGGCTCAATCGCGCGCTCTCCGGTGTGCCGCTTTTCGGCGAAGTGCTCACCGGTCCGAGGCGCGAGGGCATTCTTGCGATGACGTTCGCGATCCAGGGCCCGATGAGCAACCCGCAGTTCATCCCCAACCCGCTGTCACTGATGACACCGGGCATCTTCCGCGAAATCTTCCAGATGGCGCCGAACAACCCGACCGTGTCGCCCGGGCGCGCGCCCTCGCAGACGCGCCGGGCACCTCAGCCGCAGACGATGGCAAGTCCGCCCGCAACCGGTCCCGAACAGTCGTCATCGCCGGATGCCAGCGCTGCGAAGGCTGCGCCGAAGGCACGTCCCCGCCCGAAGAGCGTGACGCCGGAGATCACCGATGGCTGGACTGCGACGACGGACCCGCGCGCCAGCACGCCTCAGCGGAATTGATGCCTCGCGCCTATACCGGCCGCAGTAGCACGTGCTTTTTGCGGCCGAGGCTCAGCTTGATCACGCCGTCGGCGGAAACATCACCCAAGCGCAGCTTCGCCTTCTCGTCGCTGACTACGGCATCGTTCACGCGCAGGCCGCCGGCTTGGATCTGGCGGCGCGCTTCGCTGTTCGACTTCACGAGACCGGCCGTGACGAACGCGGCGAGAATGCCGAGCTCGTTCTCGATATCTGCGACCGGCACCTCGATGGTCGGCAGGCCTTCGGCCGTCTCGCCCTGCTCGAAGGTGCGCCGCGCCGTCTCCGCGGCGGCTTCGGCCTTCTCGCGCCCGTGCAGGAGCGCGGTTGCCTCCGTGGCGAGCGTCTTCTTCGCCTCGTTGATCTCCGCGCCGCCGAGCCCTGCGAGCTTCGCGATCTCGCTCATCGGGAGCAGCGTGAAGAGCTTCAGGAAGCGGCTGACGTCCGCATCCTCGGTGTTCCGCCACATCTGCCAGTAGTCGTAGACCGGAAGCTGGTCCTCGTTGAGCCAGACGGCGCCCGCGGCCGTCTTGCCCATCTTCGCGCCGGACGCGGTCGTCAGCAGCGGACAGGTGAGCGCGTACAACTGATGTGTGCCCATGCGTCGGCCGAGATCGATGCCGGAGACGATATTGCCCCACTGGTCGGACCCGCCCATCTGCAGATTGCATTTGTAGCGCCGCGCGAGCTCCACGTAGTCGTAGGACTGGAGCAGCATGTAGTTGAACTCGATGAAAGAGAGCTCCTGCTCGCGCTCGAGGCGCATGCGCGCCGAGTCCATCGACAGCATCCGGTTCACGGAGAAGTGGCGGCCGACATCGCGCAGGAACTCGATGTAGTTCAGCGGCGCCAGCCACTCGGCATTGTCCGCCATCACCGCATCGTGGCGCGCGTCGCCGAACGAGAGGAACTTGGCGAAGACCTTCTTGATGCTGTCCTTGTTCGCCTCGATCTGCTCGATGGGCAGAATGCGCCGCGTCTCGTCGCGGCCCGAGGGATCGCCGACCCGCGTCGTGCCGCCGCCCATGAGCGTGATGGGCCGGCCGCCCCCGCTCTTCTGGAGCCAGTGCAGCATCATGATGGAGAGCAGGTGCCCGATGTGCAGCGAGGGCGCCGTGCAGTCGTAGCCGACGTACGACACGATCTCGCCCTTGGCGGCGAGGGCATCGAGCCCCTCGAAGTCCGAGCACTGGTGGATAAAGCCACGCTCGGCCAGTATGTTGAGGAAATCGGATGTGTGCTTTGCCATGATCGTCGGGCTTTCGGTCGCATCCACGCCGCATCGACGCGGCAGGGGGATAGCAGGGTCGGGGCAAATTGCACAGGAAGGCCGCCATGGGCAAGATCAGGCGCGCGCTGGGACTGATGAGCGGCACGTCGATGGACGGCATTGACATTGCCCTCATCGAGACCGACGGGGAGGACCACGTGCGCCGCCTGGCCGCGGGAGGCGTGGACTACGACCCGGTCTTCCGGCAGCGCTTGCGGGGTGCGCTCGGCGATGCCACGGCCATCAAGAAGCGGGAGGAAAGGCCCGGAGAGCTCGCCGGCGTCGAGGCCGAGCTGACCAGGCTCCATGCCGAGGCCGTCCTGCGCTTCATCGGCGACCGGATGCTGCAGCCCTCGGCCATCGACGTGATCGGCTTTCATGGCCAGACGGTGCTGCACGAGCCCGACAAGGGGCTGACTGTCCAGATCGGTGACGGATCGGCGCTCGCGGCGGCGACAGGCATCGACGTCATGCACGATCTGAGGGCCGCCGATTGCGCGGCAGGTGGGCAGGGCGCGCCGCTCGCACCCGTCTACCATCGCGCCATGGCGGCGAAGGCGCCCGAACGGCCAGTGGCCTTCGTCAATATCGGCGGCGTCGCGAACATCACCTGGATCGGCGCCAACGGCTCGCTGATCGCCTTCGATACCGGCCCGGGCAATGCCATGATCGACGATTGGATCATGAAGCGGACCGGCGCGCCGCGCGACGAGGATGGCGCGCTCGCCGCACGCGGGACGGTGCAAGAGGACTATGTGTCCGCCTATCTGCGGCACAATCACTTCGCGGCGTCGGTTCCGAAGTCGCTCGACCGCAATGCTTTCGATGTCGCGCTCGTGGAGCCGCTTTCAACAGAGGATGGCGCGGCAACTCTGACTGCCTTTACGGCCTCGGCGATCGCGCGTGCGCGCGAGCACGTGCCGGAGGAGCCGCGCATGTGGATCGTTTCCGGCGGTGGTCGGCGCAACCGCACGCTCATGTCGATGCTCGCGGGTTTGGTGCACGCGGCCGTGGTGCCGGTCGAAGCACTCGGTTTCGACGGCGATGCGGTCGAGGCCGAGGCCTGGGCCTATCTTGCCGTGCGCGCGCTCGACCTGCGGCCCATCACCTTCCCCGGCACGACCGGCGTGCGTGTCCCGCTCACCGGCGGCGTGCTGAGCAAGGCGTGATCTCGCTCGGCTCGTCGCGCTTCGGTGCGTCTATTGTGGCGCGAACGGGTTCTTCCAGCCGCGCTGCTGCTGGCGCTCGGGAAACGCGGTCGAGAGATAGTCGAGGATCTTCTCGCGATCCTCGCCCTGCACGTCCGGCATTTTGTGCCGCTCCGTCATCCACGAGAGCACTTCATCCCACCGCTGTCGGCTGAGCCCCTGCTGCGCCACGATTTTGAATGAATGGCAGGCAATGCAGAAGTAGAAGGTGTCCTCGCGATTGGGCGCGTCGGGATACATCTCGGGAGTTTCGTCGCGCGGCTCGAAGGCCGGCGGCTGTTGCTGCGCGTGCGCTGGCGATACCGCCAGCGCACTCCCCATGAGCAAGGCGAGAATGAGCTTTCGCATCGTGTGTCGATCTACCCGACCAGCACGGCGACGCGGTGCATGGGATTGCCGCCATAGCCCTGCGGATTCCAGTTCGCAGCGACATGCGGCTGAGCGCGATCCTGACTGTCGGTCGCGCGCACCCAGATCTCGTAGTAGCCGTCGCTCGGGAGTTTCACGCTCGCCGTCCAGCGCTGCCAGTCGAAGCGATTGCGCGGCGCGCCGAGCTGCGTTTGCTGCCACGTCGCCCCGAAATCCGTCGAGACATGCACGGCCTTGACCGTCAGATCGCCTGCCCAGGCCGCGCCGCGCAGTGCGACCTCGCGCGTCCCCGCCGCGAGCTTCGTTCCGTTGGCGGGATTGGTGATGATGCCGCGCACGGGCATGGACTCGAGGATCTTGAAGTTCTTCGGATCGGGTTTGCTGCCCGGAACCATAGGCTGGATCGGTACGCGATAGCTCGTGCCGGTCATGCCGGGCCCGTCATGCTCCTTGTCGCGCAGCGTGATCTTGCTGAGCCACTTGTGCGAGGCCGAGCCCGGCCAGCCTGGGATCATGAGCCGCAGCGGCCCGCCGTGGATGTTCTGCAGGGGCGCGTCGTTCATGGCCCACACGAGCAAGGCCTCGGCTTCCATGGCCTTGGGGATCGGCACGCCGCGCGAGAGCGTGAGCTGCTTGGGATCACCGGACAGGTGCTGGTCCGTGCCGTAGTGCGCGGTGTAGACGGCGCTCGATTTCGGGCCGGCTGCCTTCAGCACCTCGGCGAGGGACACACCTGTCCACTTCGCGCAGCCGGCGCCGCCATTCGTCCACTGATTGCCGCGTGCGGGTGGTGAATAGAAGGACCGGCCGTTGCCGCCGCATTCGAGCACGGCAAAGACGGATTTCTCAGCAAAGCGCTTCTTCAGCTCGCCGAGCGTGAGCTTGAGCGGCGTGTTCACCTCGCCATCGATCGTCAGCTCCCAGGAGTCCGGCTGCGACGGCGGGTCGGGGATCTGGCCGTTGTTACGGATGAAAAACTTCGAGAAGGGCGTCGTCTCGTCATCGAGCAGGTGCTCGGGCGTTTCGGCCACCAGCGGCCGGTCGCCGAGAAGGGTCAGACCGGGATCCTTGCCGGGGAAGCTGAAGGGCTGGGGGGCCTTCGCGGCGGCGGCCGTCTCCGGGGCCTTCTTGGCCTCCTGCGCCAGGGCCGCGGGAATGAGCCCGCCGGGCATGGTCGCGCTGTGGACGATCGTTCCGCCGACGGCAGCGCTCATGGCCGCGAGGCCGGCGCCATTTAGAAAGCCGCGGCGCGAGACGCCCGTTGTTCTGCCAAAGGCGATCGCGTCGGCACGCTCCGGGTCGGCGGCATAGATCTCGTCGATCGATCGTTCGCGCTTCCTGGCCATGCTTGTTTCCTCCCTTGGTCGCGAGGCCCGATATATCCATATGAATACATCCGAATATTATGATACAATTCGGCGGACCCCCTGCCAATACTCGGCCGACTTTCAGGACGTGCATCGAAGTGACGGTGCCCGGTCGCCCGCCGAGTGCTCCACCGCTTTCCGCCCTGGGCACGTTGCGAATCGATCGGTTTTCGAAGCAACTGCCACGAGTTGGGAATCTGTGGAGGCCAGTGCGATGTCCATTTTCGAGGCCATGGAGCGGCTAGCGGGTGCCGCGTTGCTCGCGCTCGCGCCAGCGGCGGGCATCGTCGTTCCCGCTGCGCACCGTGGCCGAGGTGTGGATCTGGTCGTGGCGCTGCGTGCACGCGGGGCCGGTGATCTGGTTGATGGCTACGTCGGTGAGTTGACGCGCGAAATCTGGGTCGGCGCCGAGACGCGCAGCCTGCCGCAGGAAGCCCTCGAGGGGCACTTCTCCGACCTTGCGGAGATCATCGCGGCCTACGAGATCGACAGTGCGTGCCTCGACGGCGCGCTTTCGTCCTCGGCCGGCGGCGATCGCGGGCGCCGTATTGCGCTCGATCTCTTTCTCAAGGCGCGCGGCGACGGCGTGCTCGCGGCGCGCAAGCTGTCCGACGACGTCGCGATGTTCGTGCTCGAGCGCAGCTTCGCCCGGCTCGTGCGCGAGCGCCAGCGGATCACGGCTCTCGCGCCCATGCTGCGCGAATTTCTCGGCCCGCCGCCGGCATCCGCGCCCCAACCGACGCCTGAGCCATCGCCGGTGGTTGCCAGCTCCGCTCCGCCCCCGGCCGCCCCTTCTGCGCCGCCGCCCGAGGCACAGCGAGCGCCCCCCGCTGCGGCCCGGATGCCCGAACCGCCGACCGAAATGGAAGAGCGCGCCCGCATCCGGGCGCACTATGGCATCTCGGAGGCCGCCGAGGCACGCCTCATGGAGCTGATCGAGGGCCAGGGCGCGACGGGCGCGACGCGTCTCGCTCGCTTCGAGGCGCTTGCGCGTTGGCTGCAGGAAGCGCGCGCGCAGCTCATCCGCCCGACCAACGACGACGGCGATCTGCGCAAGCTCAAGATGCGCGCCGCCGATGCGCTCGCGGCGGGCGATCTCGCGCTCGCCATGGAGACGCTGAAGCATATCCGCCGCGAGCTGCGCGACGGCCGCCGCCGGATAGAGGCGCGCCTCGAGGACGAGGTCGCGGCCCTCAAGGCCCAGATGACCGAGGAGGCGCGTGCTGCGGCCCGCCTCGCCGAGCTTGCTGTCGCCCGGCGCGACTACCTCGCGGCGGCCGACCTCTTCATCGAGGCTGCGGACTGCCTGCCGAAGAGCGCGCGCGAGGAAGCCTGGCGCTATCATCTGGCCCGTGCCGACGCGCTCTTCCGCAAGGCCGAAGAGGAGAATGACGACGTCGCGCTAGGCGAGGCTCTGGCCGGCTACGGCAGTGTCCTGAGGCTGCTTGCCGACGGCTCGAATACCCGCGGCGCCGCGCGCGCTAATGTCGGGCTCGGCCGTGCGCTCCATCGACAGGCCGAGACGGCCGCCGGGACCGGCCGCCTCGCCGATGCTGTTGCCGCCTTCCGCAAAGCGCTGTCGCAGATCTCGGCGGATGATGCGCCGGTACTTTGGTGCGAAGCCCAAGGCGGGCTCGGGCGCAGTCTCGTGCTTTCCGCGCAGCGCTCGCGTCAAGCGCCGCCCTTCCGCGAGGCCGTCGAAATCTACCGGACGGCCCTCGCCGCGGCGACGGACGAAGTCCCCGCCCAGAACCGGCTCGAGCTCAATCTTGGTCTCGGCACGGCACTCTTGGAGCTTGCCGAGTTCGACAAGTCTGCAGACGTGCTCGAGGGGGCGGTCGCAGCCTACAGCGATGCCCTCGTTCTTCTGTCGCGTGCGGATGCGCCGGAGATCTGGGCCGAGGCGAGCTACAACTTCGGCAGCGCGCTGCTCGCTCTCGCCGAGGCTCGTCGCGAGACGGGACCCGACACGGAGCGCCTCATGGCGGCGATCGCGGCGCTGAGCGGCGCGATCGAAGTGATGACGCCGGACAGCCACCGCGACATCTGGGTCAATGCGAGCATGACGCTCGCCGATGCCCTCTCAGCGCTGGGCGAGGCGGAGCGCTCGAATCCTGCGCGCCTGCATCAGGCCATTGCCACATATCGGCGTGTGCTCGAAGTGGTCGATCGCGCCGCGACGCCGATCACGTGGGCGACGGCGAGCATGAACCTCGGCTCGACGCTGATCCGCCTCGGCGAGCAGGAGGACAAGCGCAACAACTGGCTTGCTGCCGCCGGAGCCATGGTGCCGGCGCTCGAGGTCTTCGAGGCCGAAGGGGCCACCGCCCATGCTGATCTCGCGCGGCGCACGCTCAAGCGCTTCCATGAGGAGTGGGTCGGCCTGCTGGCGCCGCAGCCTTCGGGACCGGTCGCGCCTGCCGCAACGCCCCACCTGCAGCAGGTGGGCTGATCCCTGCGCTTCCCGTTCGAGCCTCCTGGCCGGCCCTGTCGGCCAGGGATCCCGTTTGCCTGACTTACGGGTCGCATCAGCCTAATTTTCAGGCATATTGCCCATCATTCAGGCCGGAATTGCTCTAACTTCCCGCCTTAAAATCCGGCACTGATAGGCTAACGTGCGGGGCGATCGAGGCATTCTGCTCCATGATCGGCTCTGGCACGTCGCATGCTTAATGCAGGGGGTGCCGGGGGCGTTTTCGCCGTCACCGCAGGGAGCGCAGGCAAGTCACATGAAGAAGATCGAAGCCATCATAAAGCCCTTCAAGCTCGACGAGGTGAAGGAGGCGCTCCAGGAGATCGGCCTCCAGGGAATCACCGTGATCGAAGCCAAAGGCTTCGGCCGCCAGAAGGGGCACACGGAGCTCTACCGTGGCGCCGAGTACGTCGTCGACTTCCTGCCCAAGGTGAAGATCGAAGTCGTGCTGCCGGATGACATGGTGGGCAAGGCCGTCGATGCCATTCAGAAGGCCGCCAAGACCGGCCGCATCGGCGACGGCAAGATCTTCGTATCGACTATCGAGGAGGCGATCCGCATTCGCACCGGCGAGACCGGCACCGACGCCATCTGACACTTCCCGCCTGTTTCGGTCCTCGGCCGGCGCTCATGCCGCGGGGACCGCCCTTCCCAACCCTTTGACACTTCGCCAATCACAAACTGGGGAAACTTAGCATGTCCAAGACTGCTGCCGACGTGATCAAGACGATCAAGGACAAGGAGGTCAAATTCCTTGATCTGCGGTTCACCGACACCAAAGGCAAGATGCAGCACGTCACTGCCGACGCCTCCTGCGTTGACGAGGCGATGTTCGCCGACGGCTACGCTTTCGACGGCTCCTCGATCGCCGGCTGGAAAGGCATCGAGGCCTCGGACATGACGCTGATGCTCGATCCCGGCTCGGCGCACATGGACCCGTTCTTCGCCCAGAGCACGATGGCGATCTTCTGCGACGTCATCGAGCCCTCGACAGGTGAGCTCTATGAGCGCGATCCGCGCGGCATCGCCAAGAAGGCCGAAGCCTATATGAAGAGCACGGGCGTGGGCGACGCCATCTACTTCGGTCCCGAGGCCGAGTTCTTCATTTTCGACGACGTCCGTTTCACTTCGGATCCCTACAACACGGGCTTCGTGCTCGACGGCGCCGAGCTGCCCTCGAACATGGGCACGAAGTACGAGACGGGCAACCTCGGCCATCGTCCGCGCACGAAGGGCGGCTACTTCCCGGTCCCGCCGATCGACAGCGCTCAGGACATGCGCTCCGAGATGCTCTCGGTGATGGCGGAGATGGGCGTCGTCGTCGAGAAGCATCACCACGAAGTTGCCTCGGCTCAGCATGAGCTCGGCATCAAGTTCGGCCCGATGATCACGATGGCCGACCATATGCAGATCTACAAGTACGTCATCCATCAGGTCGCGCAGGCCTACGGCAAGACCGCGACGTTCATGCCGAAGCCCGTCTTCGGCGACAACGGCTCGGGCATGCACTGCCACCAGTCGATCTGGAACAAGGGCGAGCCGACGTTTGCCGGCAACAAGTACGCGGATCTCTCGGACACCTGCCTCAGCTACATCGCCGGCATCCTGAAGCATGCGAAGGCCATCAACGCCTTCACGAACCCGACCACCAACTCCTACAAGCGTCTGGTGCCGGGCTACGAGGCGCCGGTGCTGCTCGCCTACTCGGCGCGCAACCGCTCGGCTTCCTGCCGCATTCCGCACGTGACGAGCCCGAAGGCAAAGCGCGTCGAGGTTCGCTTCCCCGATCCCGGCGCGAACCCCTACCTCGCGTTCGCTGCCATGCTCATGGCGGGCCTGGATGGCATCCAGAACAAGCTGCATCCCGGCGATGCCATGGACAAGAACCTCTACGACCTGCCGCCGGCCGAGCTCGCCAAGATCCCGACGGTCTGCGGCTCGCTCCGCGAGGCGATGACGAGCCTCGACAGCGATCGCGGCTTCCTCAAGATGGGCGGCGTGTTCACCGACGACATGATCGACGCCTACATCGAGCTCAAGATGGCCGAGGTCGAGCGCGTGGAGATGACGCCGCACCCGGTCGAGTTCGACATGTACTACTCGGTCTGATGTGATGACCGGGAGCGTCGCCCAACGCCGCGATGCCGGCGCGGGCGCGGCTCCTGCTTGCATGACGCGACGCTAGAGCAACGGACTTGAAACTCGCCTGACCTCGATCGCGGGCGTGGGGCGAATTTCAAGTTCAAAGTTGCTTTGGAACGCATCAAGTCCCAAGCGTCTTTGGACCTCAAATGCAACATTGAGCCCGGCCTTAACCGTGGGGCGCATTTGAGGTCCACGCATTAGCGGGCGCCTCGGGGGATGGGCTTGGCGACAAGCCCTGCGAGGGGGCCGGACCATTAGGTTCGGCCCATTTCTTTTTTGGGACCTTCGCGATCGGACCTGCATCGCCGAGTGTGGCGCTGGCGGTCGGTGAGGCCCGTCCGGCATTCCGGGAGGGCGGGCCGTCGCAGCGCTCGATGCGGCCCCGCCCCGGGGGGCGCCTACGGCCGCATTTTTTTGGTCGCACCATGGCAGATGGGCTGCGTAGATGTTTGCCCGCTTGCGAGTGACCTGTTACAAGGCCGGCGGTCGACGGGAATCTTCCCATCGCAGGCCTGTGCGCTCCCTTCGTCTATCGGTTAGGACGTCAGATTTTCAATCTGAAAAGACGGGTTCGACTCCCGTAGGGAGCGCCAATGAAATCAATAGATTAGACGCCCTTCGCCGCTCATTCCGACTTTTCGTCTGGCCATCTATTCCGACTTTCGGCGCTGTTTCGTTCTCTTCGATGAGCTGCCGGCGCTTGCGGGCAGCAGAGCTCCGCTGCTGTTCGGTACGCTTCACGAGAGCCGCGCCGCTTCCGGCCGAAGATGAAAGCTAGGTGAGAACGGGACGCAAGCTGATCGACGCTTCGAAAGCAGCAGGCGTCGAGATTTTCATCCAAACCTCCGTACTCGACTCTCGGATGGGGCAGTCCCATCCTGCTGGCTGCGACAGCCCGGGAATCAGCTTACTCCTCACACGGTGGTAGGGTTCGACTCCTCTCGCTGACCGAGCTCCGCAAGAGGAGCAGGGGGCGAGGCCCTGCTATCCATCATGCGGGCTAATCATAGAGAGCCTCTTGCGCGTCCTAGACGAAGCGTTCGGCGTGTCGACGCTCGTCATGGCAAGTCCGGGTCAGAAGCAGAAGCGTCTAGATGCGAGCGACGCGTCGCCCTGGTCTTGCTTTTCTGAGCCCGCAGTGCGAAGCGGGCAGTACCTGTGGACCAAACCGGCTCGCCCATTCGTTTGGTAAGCATCCCGCGAGCAGCCATTTCATGCAGGATATCTGTCGATCCGTCCGTATCTCGGTGCTTGATGCAGTCGGTGCCGGCAACATCCTCCCGGCGCACCAAATAGCCAGCGCCTTGAGCGCCAGATTTCCGCTAGCCGCTGTGGGGCTTCCAGACCAGGCGCTTTCCGCTGGAGACATCCTTCTCATCATAGGTACGGGACGCTGGGCGCGTCACGAGGTCGTGCAATGCCTCCAAGCCGCTGGAGCCCGGGGAGTAAAGCGTGTGTTGTGGCAATTGGAGCCGCTTCCACCTCCTGTGGAAGGACTGCCTAAGCGCATCCTTCAAGCTGACCTGCGCAATCTGAGCAGTCTCTCCGAGCCCGAGTCTGCTCTCAGCCGAACGGGACGTTCCGTTGTTGCCTCAGCATTGGCAAGAGCTTTTGCAGTCTCTCTGCGAGGCTCGCCACAAGTTGACCCATCTGTGCGCAGTATGCGCAAGCTCCTGAGCTATCCTCTGAAACAGGTCCGAGATGTTGTTCAGCTTTGGCGGGATGGTCTCTTGGACCACATTCTGGTCAGCGTTCCACCGCGCAAGGTGCTTCTGGCACAGCACGGCATTCCGAGCCAAGTCGTCCCCGTTGGATATCTGCCAGAGTTTGGATCAATCATACCGGGCATCGATCGCGACGTGGACGTGCTTTTTCTCGGGCAGATCAGCGAGCGGCGGCGCGACCTGCTCCATGCAATTCGATCACACTTGCGACGCCATAAGCGAACCATCCACGTGGTCGATCGCGACTGTTATGGTGAGGAGCGCAATCGTCTGCTGAACCGGTCGAAGATCATCCTCAACCTGCAGAAGTTTCCTTGGGAGTTCCCGGTTATCCGTCTCTTGATGGCCATGGGCTGTAAAACGCTTGTCGTTTCGGAGCGTGCCAGCGATCCTGGTCCGTTTCTTGAGGGCCGGCACGCGATTGTCCGCGATGCGTCGGAACTCGGTGAAGCTCTAGTCACGTATCTTGAGAGGGACGAAGAGCGTTCGCGTATCGTTGATGAGGCGCACAGGTTTGTCACCGAGAGCTTTACGCTCGCGTCCTTGCTGTCGAACGCGCTCGCACCGATAGCTTATGCATCGGCGGCCGAGGTCAGAAATGGATGATCCGCGTCTGCCTGTACTGATCCTCGGCTCGTACGCCTTCGCAGAGGAAGTGGATGATCTCATGTCGGAAACTAGGGAGTGGCGGACGGCCGGCTTTGTCGAGAATCTCGACCGCAGCCGTTGCGGGACGAAGCTCCATGGCAAACCGATCTATTGGGTGGACGACCTTGGCACGATTGGTCGCGGGCACCATCTGATCTGTGCGATCGGCACAACGAAGCGGCAGAGCTATATCGAGCAAGTTGAGCCGTTCGGCTTGCCGTTCGCCACGCTCGTGCATCCAAGTGCCCGCATATCTTCGACAAGTCCGATCGGAGTTGGCGCCATCGTCAGCGCGGGCGTCATTGTCGCTGCGCAATCGGAGATCGGCTCGCATACGATCTTGAACCGCGGCGTCTTGATCGGGCATCACACGCGGATCGGGCGATACGTCACCGTTTCTCCGGGCGCCAACATTGCCGGCAAGTGTGTCATCGAGGACGGATGCTACGTTGCCATGGGCGCCATCGTGCTGGACGGTCGGCGGGTGGGGAGGGGCAGTGTGATCGCGGCAGGCTCCTTGGTCACGCGAGATGTTCCCGAGAACGTGCAGGTCATGGGCTCTCCCGCACGGATCAAGAAAGAGGGCGTCGACGGCAGATAGCAATAAGCCGCGACAGCCTCGCGGTCAGTGCCGCTCAGAAGAATGGCGCGCCGTGCGACTGTCAGGGCTCCCGCGCTATGCTCATCAGATACTGCCCGTACGAGCAGGTTCCGAGCTCCATGGCCAGATTGGCCAACTGTGCGCGATCGATGAAACCCATGCGGAAGGCGATCTCCTCGGGGCAGGCAATGCGGAAACCTTGCCGCCTCTCGAGGACGCGCACAAAATCGGACGCTTCGCAAAGCGCATCGGGTGTGCCGGTATCAAGCCAAGCATAGCCGCGTCCGAGTTTCTGGACATGCAGCGCGCCAAGCTCGAGGTAGGTGCGATTGATGTCGGTGATCTCCAGCTCGCCACGGGACGATGGTTTCAGGGTTGCGGCAATATCGACAACGCGCTGATCGTAGAAATAGAGACCGGTAACGGCCCATCGTGATCTCGGAACTTCCGGTTTCTCCTCGATGGAGAGCGGAGCGCCATTCGCGCCGAATTCAACGATGCCGTAGCGAGCAGGATCACTAACAGCGTACGCAAACACTGTGGCACCTACGTCGCGCGATGCTGCGCGCTGCAGAATGCCTCCCAATCCATTGCCGAAGTAGACGTTGTCACCAAGTATGAGCGCTGAGCGATTGCCTTGAACGAACTCGCGCCCGATCACGTAGGCTTGTGCTATCCCCCCCGGCTGTGGCTGCGGAGCGTAGCTGAGCCGCATCCCCCACTTGGTTCCGTCGCCGAGGAGACGTTGGAAAAGGGGCAGGTCTCCAGGTGCTGAAATGACCAGAACCTCGCGAACCCCGGCAAGCATGAGCGTTGTCAGGGGATAGTAGATCATGGGCTTGTCGTAGATCGGCAGGAGCTGCTTCGATACCACAAGCGTTGACGGGTGAAGTCGCGTGCCTCTCCCACCGGCGAGGATAATGCCCTTCAATGCTCCTCCTCCCAAAGAAAACTCGCGTGGGTACTGCGCGGTGCTTGCTAGTGAATGCGCTTCTTCCAGCGTGAGTTGCCGTCGTACCTAAGCAACGCTCTCACGTACGGCAGAAATGATCGTGGACACCTCGCTGTCGGATAGGGACGGCGAGATCGGCAGGCTCACGGTCTGGCGTCCGATGCGGCTGGCATGAGGAAAGTCCGATGCCCGCCAGCCGAAGAGGCTTTGGTACACGGGATGCTCGGCAAGGCATAGATAGTGGACGCCGGTGCCGACCAGTCTGCGATTGAGGCTCTCGATGAAGTCCTCGCGATCGATGCCGGCGCGATCGCGATCCACAAGCACGGTATACAGGTGACGCGCGTGTTTCACGCCCTCAGCCGCGCGCGTCGGCAGCACGAGCGGCAGATCCTCAAAAGCGCGGTCGTATGTGTTCCATATCTCCGTGCGTCGGCGCCAGAAGTCATCGAGGCGTCGGATCTGGTGCAGACCGATCGCTGCATTCAGATCCGTCATGTTGTATTTGTAGCCGACCTCCGTGACCAGGTAGTGCCGGAACCTCGGGTCAATGAACCTCTTCCAGGCATCCTTGGACATGCCGTGCAGGGCCAAGGATCTCAATCGCTCGGCGTCGGCCTCGCTGCGCGTCAGGATAATGCCGCCTTCGCCGGTGGTCATATTCTTGTTGGGATAGAAGCTGAAGCAACCAAAGTCGCCAATGCATCCGGCTGGCTGGCCCCGATACTCCGTCTCGATTGCGTGCGCACAATCTTCGATCACCTTGAGATTATGCTGCGTCGCGATTCTGCCGATGGCATCCATTTCACAGGGTAGTCCGGCGAAGTGCACGGGCAGAAGGGCCTTCGTGCGTGGCGTGAGCTTGCGCTCAATCTGCTCAGGGTCGATGTTCATCGTGCGCGGATCGATGTCCGCCAGCACTGGCCGCGCGCCCGCATGAATGATCGCGTTCACGGTTGCGCAGAATGTCAGGGGCGTTGTGATGACCTCATCGCCTTCGCCGATCCCGGCCGCGACCAATGAGAGATGCAATGCAGCAGTGCAGGAGTTGACGGCAACAGCATACGGAGATCGTTTGTGCGCGGCAAATTCCCGCTCGAAGCGCGCCACCCGTGGGCCAGTTCCTATCCACCCCGACCTGAGAGTGTCGATGACCTCTTCGATCTCTTCATCACCGATAGAAGGGGTGCCGAAGATGATGCGCTTTGGGGACATTGTCAGCCCTCTCGAAAAGGAACTTACACCCGCGCTAACATCTCTCCACTGCCCTTTCAAATACTTATCCGCACCTCTCAATCCAGATACTGTTGAGATCCATTTCGGTCAGTAGTCGAGCACCCAAGTCCACGCTGCCTTGCCATTCGGCTTAGTCGGTGTGCTCGATGCGGCGCTGAAGTTCGCTCGCCAGGCCGATTGTCGGCTTGGCTGCAGGCCGGCGAAAGGTACCTGCTGTCGCCTTGCTCGTACCTAGGGCCAGCACAGATTCCGCCAGCTTCACGGCAGCCTGCACTTGATCTACGACCGGAACAGGGATGCGGGACTTCACTTTCTTCGCAAGTCCCGCAAGTGGCGCGCCCGCGAGGATGACGACATCGGCCTCGAGCTCCGTGACTGCGCGATTGGCCAATTCAACGAGTAGCTCTTCCTTCTCCTCCTGCACGTCGGAGATCGACCGGAAGGCACCGTCGAGCATGCGGATGCCAGCGCAGCGCCCCGTGAGGCCGTGCATTTCCACGCACTCGCGGTACCAAGGACCAAGTGCACTCGCGAAGGTGACAATCGCGAAGGAACGTCCGAGCATACAGGCAGCCAGCATCGCCGCCTCGGCCATCCCGATGACGGGGATGTCGAAGAGCTCACGCGCCGCCAACAATCCAGGATCTCCGAAAGCGGCAATGATCGCTGCATCGACATTGCGATGCTGCTCAGCGAGCATTTCCAAGGCGACCGCGCCGCCGATCTGTGCCTCCGCGCGTGTTGCGATATAGGGCACGCCGCGTGATGCCGTCAGAGGAATGAGCACCGTGTCAGGCGCGGTGACTTCGACCGCTGCTTGGTAGAGCCGGTCCGTGATGGCAGGCGTGGTATTCGGGTTCAGCATCAGAATTCGCATCTCTAGCACCTCGCATAGTCATTGATCGGCGCGAGAATGCGCTCAGCTTCCGTCGCAGCCGCAAGTACCGTTCGATCACGCCCGCGCCGGCTCGCGATTTGCATCCCGACCGGCAAGCCGTCGCGCCCACGACCGCATGGTATCGAGATCGCGGGCACAAGCGCGTGATTGAAGAGCGGCGTGAACACGGCGTGCCCGCGCGGGGGCACATCCACACCGCCAATTTGCTTGGGGCCGAGTTCGGTCAGCGGCCACGCCACACAGGGCGCAGTCGGACAGAGCAGCAGGTCATAACCCGCGAAGAACTGCGCGACCGTGCGTTTGATCGCGGCGCTCGCCTCGAGGGCGCGGCCCACATCGGCGCCGGTCAGTGACATTCCGCGCTCGATCTGCACGGCAATATCGGGATCGAATAGATCCGGCGTTCGTCGCCAAGTCTCACCGTGAATAGCTGCGAGGCCTGCAGCTTGCAAGGGCATGATGGAGGCTTCGCCGATCCCGGTCGGCCATTGAACTTCAGTGTGCTCGATTTTCCAGCCAGCCTTTGCCAAGCGATCTACACCATCTGCAATTGCGGCTTCGACATCGCTATCGATTGGCGCACCGAGGCCCAGGTCTCGACAGAATGCAGCGCGCAACTGCCGGGGCTCGGGGGCTGAGCGAGCCTCAATGGCCGCGCTCTCAACATCGCGCGCATCGGCACCCACCACCACATCGAATAGGGCCGCGACGTCGGCAACTGAACGCCCCATGGGCGCCAAAACCGAGATTCCCCAGAAAGGTTCTGGAAAACCGGGGCCATAGGGAATTGCCCCGAACGAAGGTTTGAAGCCGACGGTTCCAGTATGCGCAAGCGGCCGCCTGCCGGAGCCGCCGCCGTCTGTCCCAAGTGCAATCGGAGCAAAATCAGCGGCAAGCGCCGCGGCATTGCCACCGGAAGAGCCGCCCGGTGTCAGGGTTACGTTCAACGGGTGGTGTGTCGGCCCATGTAGTGGGCTGTTGGTCACGCCTTTGCAGGCGAACTCGGGAGAATTGCCGATTCCAATGATGACGGCACCGGCCTGGCGCAAGCGCGCGACAGCGATGGCGTCCTCTGGCGCGACATGGTCGGCGAAGAGCCGCGATCCCTGCGAAATTCTTCGCCCGGCCGCCCAAATGTTGTCTTTGACGATGACAGGCACGCCCGCCAGAGGCATGGTTTCACCGGCCTGCATTCGTCGGCGTACGTCCAGCGCTTCGCCGCGGGCGATCTGCGGATCGAAGCGCACGAGAGCATTTAGGCTCGGATTTCTTTCCAGAATACGGGCGACAAATACGTCAGTGACCTCCACCGGGTCAGCCGCCTTGCCGTTTACCGCAGCCGCAATTTCTCGCGCACTCTTGCGAAGCATCGAATAGTCCTCAGCAGCACTTCATATGGGTGACGCCCATCCAGACACATTTGACGAGCGACAGTACGGCTCTAATCGATAGGCGTTAGCCTCGTGAGCCTGCTGGGATTGGGCTCGGCAAGGTAGAGCCGGCCCTGCTTGTCGCCCCAGATGCCGTGAGCACCGTTTAGGACTGGCCGGCAACGTCCAAGCCGACGACCATCGGGCGCAAGCATGGCGAGCGTCGGAACGAGATCCGTCACGTAGAGATTGTCGTCGGCATCACCCCAAACATCCATGGGCTTGCGGAACCCCGTCCACACGTCGAGCAGATCTCCATCCGGCGTGAACACCTGCAGGCGATTGTTTTCTCGATCGACGATGACAACTCTGCCGTCGCTCATGACCCAGACAGCATGCGGATTCACGAATTGCCCCGGCTCCTCGCCGAGGCTGCCCCACGATCGCAGCAACCTTCCGTCTGGCGAAAAGCGATGCACGCTATGGCCGGCATAACCGTCGGAGACATAGATTTCGCCCTTCGGCGTGATCGCC
The DNA here is from genome assembly GCF_900117415.1 of Hyphomicrobium sp. CS1BSMeth3. Classification (GTDB taxonomy): domain Bacteria; phylum Pseudomonadota; class Alphaproteobacteria; order Rhizobiales; family Hyphomicrobiaceae. The sequence goes on along the minus strand of NZ_FPEI01000006.1, from coordinate 2,259,887 downwards.
ACGTCCGTTGGATGGTTGAAAGGCTCCAGCGGCGCATATCGCTTGCCGAGGCCGCCGATGCGCTCGCCGTTGGATCGACAGATGACCACCTCGTGGACATCACGATCGACAATGAACAGGCGATCGTCGGGCGCCGCCGCGAGCATATGAGAGTCCGCAATGAGCTTCTCGCCCCAGGCGCCAAGCCGCTCCCCTTCCGGCGAGAGCTCGATAACGCGCGGGCTCGTCGTATCGGAGAGCGGATCCCAACGTAGGATCACGAACACGTGGCCACGCGAGTCGACCGTCACGTCGCTAACTGGTCCAGCGGGAAGGTCACCCCAAGGCCGCTCGACGCGATAGCGCCTCTCCCCGAGAGCGACCACGAGAGTGCCTGTTCGCATAGCAGCCTCCTGCATACCTTTCGTGCGTGCCCGTTGCTTAGGCACGTGTTAGATGCTCATAATGCAGTCGGAATAGCCACACCGAAAGGGGGAAGACGCGGTGGACTACGATCTCCTCATACGTGGCGGCACAGTGGTCTCGGCGCAGGACATGGCCAAGGCTGATGTCGCCATTTCCGGCGGTCAAGTCGTAGCGGTTGGCGCGCTCGGCGGAAGTGCGCGCGAAGTGATCGACGCGAGCGGGATGCTCGTCATGCCTGGCGGCGTCGACACGCATGTCCACCTTGCTCAGCGCTCGCGCGGTCCCGAGATGTGCGATGACTTCCGCACGGGCAGCGCATCTGCCGCGGCAGGTGGAACGACGACGGTCGTTTGCTTTGCTTGGCAAGGCAAGGGCGAGTCGCTCGCTGAGGTGGTGAAGGACTACCATCAGCGTGCGCGCCAATCGATGGTGGACTACGCATTCCACCTGACGATCACGGATGCAACGCCTGCAGTCCTGGATCAGGAGCTGCCTTCGCTGGTCGAAGAGGGCAATCGTTCGATCAAGATCTTCATGACGTATGACGGTGTTCGCCTGGACGATGCGGCCGTCATTCGTGTGCTGGCTGCCGCCCGACGCAACAAAGCGCTCGTCTGCGTCCACGCGGAGCATCATGATCTCATTTCCTGGATGGGAGAGCAGCTCGTCGCGGCTGGCCTTACAGCGCCCAAGTATCACCCTTGGGGCAAGCCGATGATCGCAGAGCGCGAGGCGGTGAATCGGATCGTCGCGCTGGCAGAAGCGTTGGATGTGCCGATCCAGGTTTTCCACGTATCAGGTGCGCAATCTGCTGAGGAAATCGCGCGTGCCCAGGCACGGGGCCTTAAAGTCTGGGGCGAGACGTGCGTACACTACCTGACGCTCGTCGCCGAGGATCTCGATCGGCCCGGTTTCGAGGGCGCAAAGCTGGTGTTTGGGCCACCCGCGCGCACGAAGGCCGACCAAGAAGCGCTTTGGGACTACATGCGCCGCGGCATCATCGAGGTTATCTCATCAGATCACGCGCCGACGCGCTACGATGATCCGAAGGGCAAGAAGTTTGCGGGCGAGGATGGGCCGTTCACCCAAATACCGAACGGCATCCCAGGCCTCGCCGCGCGCCTGCCGGTATTGTTCACCGAGGGCGTCACGAAGGGGCGCATCGATCCGCCGACATTCGTTCGTCTCGTCTCGACTAATCCGGCCAAGCTCGTCGGGTTGCATCCCAAGAAGGGCGCGATCGCGCCGAGCAGCGACGCCGATGTCGTCATCTGGGATCCCGCGAAATCCGTGACGCTGACCAACGAGCGAATGCATCACGGCGGAGACTACACGCCTTACGAGGGATATCAGGCAACTGGATATCCGGTCCGCGTGCTCGTTCGTGGCGTTACGGTCTTCGATGACGGCAAGGTCGTCGGGAAGGCGGGACACGGCAGCTACCTTCCGCGCGCGCCTTACGCAAAGATCACACCACTCGGTCGCTTCCCCACGCCATTCAACCCTGTCGATCGCAAAATCGTCTGATCGACCGGGCTCTCACGTCTCAATGGCGATGACACTTAGCCGGTCGTCGCAGAATCCCCACAGATGAGTGCGTCCTGTCAGCGATCTACCGAACGCTAAATGGCATCTCGGATCACAGGAGAACATCCCCATGAGCAAGAAGACCACATTCTCGCGGCGTCAGGTTCTTGCTGGCGCTTCGGCAGTAGGCGTTGTCGGTTTTCCCAATATCGTTCGCGCCCAGACGCGAGAGATCTTCATCGGCGGCCCCGCCACGCCGGGCCTTACTGACGGCCTCTTCCCGCTGATCGAGAAGAAGCTCAATGTGAAGGTGCTCTACGAGGGCACGAACTCGCTCATCAACCTCGAGAAGATCCGCTCGAACAAGGCGCGTCCAACGATGACGCTGACCATGATGGACGACCCGGTCCTCATCCTCGCCGAGCGTGAGAAGGTGATCAAGAAGCTGCCGGCCGACGTCACGAATCTCGCAGATCTTCCGGCCGGGGCCAAGCCGCGCGATGCCATGTGGGCCAATTGGTGCCAGCCCCTGTGCAGCTTCTCCTACAATACCCAATCGCTGCCGAAGGGCCTGGACTCCTATGCTGAGGCCTGGGATCCGAAATTCAAGGAGCGCATCATCATCATCTCGATGCGCATTACGCAGGCCATCGCCCCACTGCTCGCTGCCACGCACCACGTCACCAAGAAACCGCTCGATCAGTGCATGCCAGACTGGCAGCAGGGCATCGAGCGCATGAAGCAGCTCAAGCCCAATATCATCCAGGTGTCGACGAACGCACCGCAGGCCCAGCAGCTCCTCGAAACCGGCGAGTGCGATCTCTACATGGCGCCCGACTCGCGCACGACACTGCAGCGCAAGTCGAAGGGCGCGCCGGTCGATCAAGGCAAGCCGAAGGAGGGCATCCTTGCGATGCCGGCCGGCATCGCGCTCGTCGAAGGTGGACCGAACCAGGACATCGGCATCCAGTTCCTGAACGAGATGCTGAGCCCCGACATCCAGGCTTACATCGCCAAGACCTTCTTCTCGAAGCCCACGAACAGCAAGACGGTACTCCCTGCGGATCTCTCGTTCCCCGACCTCGTCGCGCTGGATTGGGAGTATTTCGCCGACAATCGCAACGCCATGATCGAGCGCTTCGAGCGGGAGGTCTCCGCAAGGTGAACGTCGTAGCACGCGAAGCTGCACACGCACGGGCGACGCCCAGAAGCGACCGCTATCTCGACGTGGCCGCTGTCACGAAGCGGTTCGGGGCGGCGACGGTCCTGAAGGATCTCGACATCAGCGTCGCCCGCTCCGAATTCATCTCCCTGCTCGGCCCTTCGGGGTGCGGCAAGACCACGTTGTTGCGATTGATCGCCGGCCTCATGAAGCCTGATGGGGGCCGGATTGCGATCGGTGGCAACGATCTGACGCAGGTTCCGGCGCACAAGCGAAACATCGGCGTCGTGTTCCAGAACTACGCCCTGTTTCCGCATCTGAGCGTCGAGCAGAACGTCGCCTTCGGGCTCGAGGCGCAGAGAACGCTCAAGGCAGAGATCGGGGGGCGCGTGCAAAACGCGCTCGCCCTCGTGCGCATGCAGGCCTTCGCGGAAAGGCGCATTTCCGCGCTTTCAGGCGGGCAGCAGCAGCGCGTAGCGGTGGCCCGTGCGCTCGTCGTCAAGCCGTCACTCCTGCTGCTCGACGAACCGTTCAGCGCGCTCGATCGAAAACTGCGCGAGACGATGCAGATCGAGCTGCGACACCTTCTGAGAGACCTCGAGATCACATCCATCTTCGTGACGCATGACCAGGATGAGGCGCTCGTCATGAGCGACCGCATTGCCGTGATGAACGAAGGACGCATCGAGCAGCTTGGGACGCCGGACGAAGTCTATAGCTCGCCGGCAAGCCTGCACGTGCTCGAGTTCGTCGGCCAGTCGACACGTATTGGCGGAACTGCCAGCGCTTCGGGCCAAGGCGGCGATGTCGGCATTGAGACACCCATCGGCCAGATCCGCGCGTCAATGCGCAGGAATAGTGGCCCGACCGGGAAAGTCGTTGTTGGCATTCGCCCTGAATGCATTGCTCTCGGCGAGCGGCCCGGCGCCGACTTCAACGAGATCACAGCAGAGCTCGCCGATATCGTCTTTTTCGGATCCAAGACGGCTCTGCATTTCAAGCCTCCGGCAATGGAGGATCGCATTCAAGTAGAAGTCGCGCGCCTTCCTTCGGGCGTCGCTCCGGGTGCCGCGCTCAAGCTGCATTGGCCGATTGCCGAAACAATGGTGTACCCAACGCCATGACGACGATTGGAATGGAGACCCAGGTCACCGCGCCACCGCGCCGCCGGTTACTCCAGCTCGACGCGCCAGCAATCATGGTGCTACCCGGGCTCGTGTTCATGGTCGTGGCATTCGCAATCCCGGTCCTCATTCTGGTCGCTGACAGTTTCCGCGACGCCAGCGGGCTCAGCCTGGCAGGATATCGGAAAGTGCTCGGCGATCCCTACTACATCGGGATCATATGGAATTCCCTGCAGCTCGGTCTGATCACTACGATCGGAAGCTTGCTGATCGGTTATCCCGCTGCGTTCGCGCTTTCGCGAGCGCCTGCTCGGCTTCAGGTCCTTCTCTTCGCCCTCATCTTCCTACCCCTGACCGTCAGCATCATCGTCAAGACGTTCGGTCTCGCGATCATGATGCGAAGAGATGGAATCCTGAATTGGCTGCTGCTCAACTTGGGCTTTATCGAGCGCCCGATGCGGCTAGTGTTCACCGAGTTCGCGCTCTACTTCGGCATGATCAATGTGTTTCTGCCATTGATGATCCTGCCGATCTATTCCGTCATGCGTCAGCTCGATCCCCGGCTCACTGACGCTGCGGCTTCTCTCGGCGCGGGGCCGGTAACGACATTTTTGAGGGTCACGCTGCCACTGACGATGCCCGGCGTCGTTGCTGGAATTTCCCTCGTGTTCTCTATTTCGGTGGCTGCGTACGTGACGCCGGGCCTGCTCATCGGCGATCGCTTCATGACGATGTCGCAGGTCATGGCCAAGGCGTACCTCAACATCCGTGACTTCAATCTGGGTGCCAGCATGGCCGTTGTCATGCTCGTCGTCGCCGTCACGATCGTATTCACGTCGACCTACTTCGCCGAGCCCGCGAGCCGCAGAGGGCGCAAGGGATGATGATACCTCGCATCTCATTCGCGCTGTGCTGGGTCATGCTGGGCCTCGTACTCATGTTTCTCTTCACGCCGATCGTGATCGTTGTGGCGGTGTCCTTCACGGAGTCGGCCGTCTTCTCGTTTCCGCCGCAGGGCTTCTCCCTCAAGTGGTACTATTCGATCCGCAACGCCGACGGGCTTCTCGCATCGGCGTGGCTCTCCGCGCAGGTCGCCTTCATCTCGACTCTCATTTCGCTTGTTCTGGGAACGCTCTGCGCTATCGCTGTCGTCCGCCGGATGGTCCCCGGCGGTGACGCCATCGCAACATTCATGGCGTCGCCGCTGATGATCCCCGGATTGGTCCTAGGCATCGCATTCCTGCAGTCCGCGCGCCTTATCGGCCTGAATGATGCCTACGCGACCCTGCTCATCGCACACATCGTGCTGACGATGCCATTCATCATGCGGACAGTGCTCGCCAGCCTGTCCATGTTCGATTTCTCGATGGTGGATGCCGCGCGGATGCTGGGATGCTCATATCCCAGGGCGCTATGGCGCGTGCTCGTGCCGAACATTCTGCCGGGCGTGATGTCGGGCGCGCTGTTCGCCTTTATCGCCTCATTCGACAACTATCCGATCTCGATCTTCCTGGTCGATGTGCACACGAAGACACTGCCCATCCAACTCCTGAACCAGCTGGAGATGTCGCCTGATCCGACGGTTGCTGCAACGTCAGCTCTTTTGATCATGGCGACAATCGTGGCTCTGATCGTTTGCGACAGGCTGGTCGGTCTGAAGCGAATGACGACGATTTAATCATACGATACTCGCATCCGCTGCTTTCCGGCAGCCATCTCGCCGTTCTTGAGCGTAGTGTCCTATTCGATCCAGCGCTTGCCGCTTTCGCCCTTCTTGATGAGGCAAGAGAGATATCCTTTCGGGATTTGGCGTCGGCCAGCGCGGGCTAGGACGCGACGACGAGCCGATGCGACCGTCCGCGCGGCGCGCTTCCGTCGTGATAGCGTGCGGCGAGCGCTGGGACGGCGCTGGCGAGATCGGCTGTGAAGGCGGCGCGGTCGGCGGGCGACTGGAAGCGGATGACGGTGTCGATCGAAAGCGTGGCGAAACGCCCCACCGGGCTCGGAAAGTACGATCTTCTAGGAGGTCCAACCAAAAGCCGGCGAGGGCTGCCGGCCGAGCTTACAATATTGGCTATGCCGAATCTGACGATCCGGCACCATGATCTCCTGCAGAGCTATCAAGTGTCGAACCTGGAGACATTAGACGGGGCCCTCATCCCATCTCAACCCGTCGGGGAGTGCGGTCGCTAGGCGTTCACCAAATGCCTGGCACCAGCCGAAATCGCGTGCGTCGCACATAGTTGGCGTAGCCCTCGAGCTCGGCGTGCAGCAGTGCATCCTCCCAGTGGGTCCGCAGGATCAGAAGCGCGCTCGCCCAGGCAGCCGGGACCAACGCCCACCACGACGCCAGGGCGAGCGCGAGGCCGGCAAAGATCATGAGCGCGCCAACATAGCCAGGGTGGCGCACGATCGCATAGGGTCCGGACGTGATCACGTGCTGGCCGCGCTCGCGCTGGATGCGCACGCCGGGCTCGAAGAAACGGTTGACCGCCTGCGCCCAGGTGCTAAGCGCGATACCCGCGCCAAGCAGAGCGTAGCCGAGGACGACAATCGGGAACGGTACGGCCGACCAGAACAGTCTGCCGGCGTCGAGGGTGGCGAGGGGAATCTCGGCGACCATGGCGGGCAGCATTAGCCAAAGCAGGATCTTGTCCCAGTGCTTCGTGCCGGGCTGGAAGCGGCTGCGTGCCCGATAGATGATGGGATTGATGCGCCACAAAATGAGAGCCGACACGGCAAAAGCCACGACCACGAAGGCTATGAAGACCCATCCGGGCGGCCAGTCGAGACGGCCGACGGGTCCGAAAACGAGCGCAAGCAACGCCAGCGGCAGACCGATCGCGTAGGCGAGCGCGGCGCCGCGGGGCATAGGTTCGGGCTCGCTGACGCTCATTCCTCAAGTTCCCATGCCGGATCGGATGCGGTGATGGAGCCGCGCCCGGCCTCCATGATAGTCCGACCTTCATGGCGACGCTTCATCTCATCTGCGGATGCCCGGCTCAGGCAGAAGCACTTTAGCGCGGACGCTTGAGAAGAATGGGGCAGGAGGGCCGCCTCTTTCCAGACGAGTGGATGCTTACGGCGGAAGCGTTCAGGCTTACTGCCGCCGCGAATATCTGGAGGGCAGAGTTGTCGCGAACTTCGAAGCGCGCAATCCGATCATGAGCGAGGCCGCGTCCGGTTCGCTGATTGTGATCTCGGGCATTATCGAGGCGTCAATAACGCGCAGGCCTTCGCACCGCGATGCGGGATTTTTAGGGCAGCATAAAAATGGCAGAGCTTATATTGTCGGCACAGTGAGGCGAGGAACTGCCGCAGCATCCGCCGCGCGATCCAACGCCCAGACGGCGTCAATGAGCGGCTGCACATCATGGGTGGGGCACCAACCGGCCGCGAGCCTGTGCAACTTTTCCTCGATTTCACTATCGCTCAGAGGACGAGCCAGGCTGCCCCGAGCGGCCGGCACCGCAAGGGCGTGCACCGTCCCATCCTTCATCTCGATCCGCAGAGCGGCTGCCTCTACGGCAATGCCCGCATCCCGTTCGACTTGGACTTTCGCTCGCAGGGCTAGGGCTGCAGGATCGCGTACGCATGTATCCGTATATTGCGCCAGACATGCCTCTCCGAACAAGAGTGCGGCCGCCACGCTGTGCTGAACGCTCACCTGGGCTTCGCGTCCCGATGTCACGTGCGGGCGGTCCGTCCGCGCTGCGAGCAGGGGATGGCCGCGAACCACGATGCGCTCGATATTGTCGGGCGCGAGCACGTGCTCTTGACGGAGTGCCAACACTGCATCGATGACAGGATGGACGACGATGCCCGCTGGATATGGCTTGTAAGTGTTCTGAAGAAGCTCCCAGGTCTCTCCCAACTCCCGCGTTAGAGCCGACCAGTCGGGGGCAGAGGGGGCGAGAGCATTGAAATAGCCCTGCTTCCCCTCGAGCGGCGCAGGTGGTCCGCGAAAGCCGCGCTCTGCGAGGAGTGCGGACCACAATCCATTGCGCGCGGCATTGCCGACGCTCAGGCTCTTCGCCGGGGTGCCGAGACACTCGACGAGGCCGCCGGTCTGTGTCGCAGCCGAGCCCAGCGACCAGATCAATTGATCTGCATCGAGTGAAAGCAGCTTCCCAGCCGCAGCCGCCGCTCCGAGACAGCCGCAGGTGGACGTAATGTGCCATCCGCGCGCGTAGTGCTCCGGTGAAATGGCATTGCCGACCCGGCATTCGATCTCCACGCCGAGCGCAAAGGCAAGAAGGAGCTCGCGTCCGGACACGGATCGCAGCTCGGCAAGGGCGAAAAGCGCAGGCAAGATCGGCGCAGTCGGATGGATGACCGTGCGCAGGTGCGTGTCGTCGAAATCGAAGACATTGCCGCTCGCCGCGTTGAGGAATGCCGCGCTGAGCGCGTCGAGCCTCTCCGTGCGTCCGATGACGGTCGCCTGTTCCACTCCCGAGAACGCGGCGAGGGAGGCGAGTGTATGCTCCACCGCATCCTCGCGGCATCCGGCGAGCGCCGTCGCCATGAAGTTGAGAATAGAGCGTTTGGCCTCGTGCCGGACGCGCTCCGGAAGTCGTTCCCATGTCGTGTCGACAATGAGCTCGGCGAAGGTTCTCGAGATGCCTGAGGGACGGGTCATGGCGCGCAGTAGCCGCTGTGTGTGGGAGCTTCAACAAGGAGCCTCGGAGGTCCGGGCCACGCCGCTCGGCGCGCGCTCTGACCGGATTGGACCTATATCAGCATTGTCCTCGAGGGCTGTATGCAGAAATGAAGTACCGAACGGGGATCAGATCGTGCGATAAAGCCGGCCAAGCTGCGCAGCTGTCCCAAGACAGCGCCAATCAAAACGGGTTCCAGGGAGCGAAACAAATGAAACGCATTTGCAGCCTCATCTTTGCCGCCATGATCGCCGCCGTGCCGATGGCTGCCCAGGCAGAAGTGACGGAACTGCGCATACCGATGGGCGCCGGCGGCTTCGGCTTCTTGCCGCTCCACATGATGAAAGAGCACAAGCTCATCGAGAAGCATTCCGCCACAGCCGGGGTGCCCGTCACAGTGAACTGGGCCAACATCGGCGGCCCCTCGGTGATGAACGAGGCCCTTCTCTCAGGCTCGGCGGACTTCATCTCGGCCGGCCCTCCAGCGTTCCTCACGCTCTGGGATCGCACCAAGGGTACGCCCATCGAGGTGAAGGCTGCCGCCGGCATGAGCTCGATGCCGATGTACCTCAATACGAGCGCCGAGCATCTGAAATCCCTCGACGACATCAAGCCCGAGGACAAGATCGCCGTCACTGCCGTAAAGGTCTCGATCCCCTCGATCATCATGCAGATGCATGCGCTCGCGAAGTACGGAAAGGCCGAAGCCTTTCGCTTCGACCGCAATACCGTCTCCATGACGCACCCCGATGGCGTGATCGCCATGCTCACCGGCAACAAGCAGATCACCGCGCACTACACCTCGCCGCCGTTTCATCACCGCGAGATCAAGGAAAAGAATATTCGGACCATCCAGACCACGAGCGACGTCATGGGCGGATCGACCACCTTCACCATGATCTCGACCACCGAGCGATTCCAAAAGGCCAATCCGAAGGTCTTCAGCGCTTTCCTCGCGGCGCTGAAGGAATCCATGCAGATGATCGCCGCCGACAAGCCGGGCGCCGCCAAAGTCCTGCTCGCCTCTATGGGCGGCAAGGGCTGGGAAATCGACGAGCTCGTCGCAATTCTCAATGACAAAGACATCAAGTACACGACCGCATCCGAAAACCTGATGAAGTATGCCGAATTCATGCACGGCATCGGCACGCTCAAGAACAAGCCGGCATCGTGGAAGGAGATGTTCTTTCCCGAGATGCACAATCAGGACGGAAACTGACGTCTGTCGCGACGTATCTCGTGCATCTCAAGTGCATTTCACCTAGGCGGGCCGCCGACGCCCGCCTCAGCTTTCTCACTAGGCGCCTCCATGCACGACAGACTTGGCAGTGAATCTCTGCTCACGGTGCAGGGCGTGACGCTGCAGTATCGCACGCGCGATCATCTGGTCACCGCAACCTACCGCGTGAGCTTCGACGTCCATCGCTCGGACCGGTTCGTGATCGTCGGCCCCTCGGGATGCGGAAAATCGACACTGCTCAAGGCGGTCGGCGGCTATATCCGCCCCGTCGAAGGCGAGATCCGTCTGAACGGCGCCCCGATCACCAAGCCCGGACCGGACCGCGTTCTCGTGTTCCAGGAGTTCGACCAGCTCCTCCCGTGGAAGACAGTGAAGCAGAACATCATGTTCGCGCTCACGGCGAGCGGCCGCATGGGGAGCCGTGAGGCGGAGGAGCGCGCCATGCATTACATCGCCAAGGTGAATCTGACCAGCTTTGCCGACAGCTATCCGCACACGCTCTCCGGCGGCATGAAGCAGCGCGTTGCCATCGCGCGCGGCATGGCCATGGAGCCGGAAATCCTTCTTATGGACGAGCCGTTTGCAGCACTCGACGCGCTCACACGCGGTAAGATGCAGGAGGAGCTGCTTCAGTTGTGGGACGACACCAAGTTCACCGTCCTCTTCGTCACCCACTCCATTCCCGAAGCTGTGCGCATCGGCAGCCGCATCCTGCTGTTGAGTGCCCATCCCGGGCAGGTGAAAGCCGAGATGAACAGCTCCGGCGCGGACACTTTGGACGCGAGCGGCAAGCCGCTTGTCCAAAAGATCGAGGATTTGCTGTTCGACGCCCCGGCGAGCCAGAGGAGTGCCACCCATGTCTGATGCCACTTCCGGCACGGTGTCCTCGCGGCCCGAAATCTTCAATACCGTGTCGACCTCGGGTCTCGGTGTCGTCCAGCAGCCGCTTGGCGTGTGGGAGCGTCTGATCGGCTTTGCCGCCGTGCGCAAGTCGATCCTGCTCGTGCTGATCGCGCTGGCCTGGGAGCTCTATGCCCGCTGGCTCGGCAATAGTCTGCTCTTTCCGACCTTCCTCGATACGGTCTCCGCCCTGATCGCGGGGCTTGCTTCCGGCGAGCTCGCGCGATCCACGTGGTTCAGCATCAAGCTGCTGCTTCAGGGCTATGTGATCGGCCTTGTGCTCGCTGCTGTATTCACTGCCTTTGCGAGCGCGACGCGCATCGGCGCTGATCTCCTCGAAACTCTGACCTCGATGTTCAATCCGTTGCCATCGATCGCCCTTCTGCCGCTGGCCATGATCTGGTTCGGCCTCGGCAATCCGAGCATCGTCTTCGTTCTCATCCACGCTGTGTTGTGGTCGGTGGCGCTCAATACACATGCCGGCTTCCGCGCGGTCAGCCCCACGTGGCGCATGGTGGGACAGAACTACGGCCTCAGTAAAGTCGGCTACGTCGCCCGAATTCTCATTCCAGGTGCGTTTCCAAGCATCCTCACCGGCCTCAAGATCGGCTGGGCATTTGCGTGGCGCACATTGATTGCGGCGGAGCTTGTCTTCGGCGCGAGCGGCGGTGATGGCGGGCTTGGCTGGTTCATTTTCCAGCACAAGAACCAGCTCGATATCCCTGGCGTATTCGCAGGCCTGCTGACCGTGATCATCTTCGGTCTGCTGGTCGAAAACGTTGTGTTCCGTCTCGTGGAGCGCAGCACTGTCCAGCGCTGGGGCATGCAAGTCTGACTTGAGCTGCCGACGCCCTCGTGCGGGCAAGCTGCCGGAGCCGCACGTCCCGAGTGCAATAAGCTACCGCGCGAACCATCTCGACGGCAGCACCGCAATTACCATGCCGATTGCCATGCCGCCGGCCGCACCTGCCGCCGTGCCCCACAGCAGTGAAGTGCCCGCAACTTCCAGAGCATTAAACCAAGTGGTGGTCCCACTACTGAGATATTGCGCCACCAAAGCGAGTATCGGTCCGATCATGATGGAGCTCATCAGGCCTACACCCGCCGCGATATACGCCGCGGCGAAAATGGATGTGAGCCCTTTGCCGCATTCTATCGCAAATACGCGCCCGGCAATCATTCCCAGCAAAGCGGCGATTCCCGCGACCAGCGAATAGACGGTTACGTCTGTCATTTGCGGTTTGCTCCAACCCTGCCGATGGCGTCCTGACGAGCCGCCGGACGGCTTCGACCGCACGGGGCAGGGAGTCGTAGCTCAACTTCGGTCTGGCTACCATCATCTCCTCCGTAGCAAAGATCGGCGAAGGTCCGCATTGACCAGATCACCGGCCCTGATCGTTAAGGAAGGTGAGGCTGCTCCGCGGGCCGCAATCACGCTCGCCCGCCTGCTGGGCTCAAAGAATGAATTGTAGTTCACTTGCGATGAACCTAAGTTCATTTCTTGAGGCGCGCCGTGGTCTATCGCCGCACGCCTGCCGTGGTCGTCCGGCTGGAGGATAATCGCGCGCGCATTCTCAAGGCCGCCCGCGATCTCGTCGCCGAGGACGGTTGGCGGCACACGCAGGTGGCGGCCGTCGCCGCCAAGGCAGGCTTGGCCACGGGCACGATCTCGATGCAAGCCTCATATCTTCGGCGCAGGCTGTCGAGCACCGGCCGCACGACGCTCTCCGGCCGATCGTTCGGAGGCTGCCCGCAAGGCAGCACGCACGAAGGGAGCCGCGGGCCGCAAGATGGCTGCAAAGAAGGCGGCGCGGACCCGGGCTCGCCGCAAGAAGTAGCGGATCCCTGGCGGATCGATGATCGTTATCGCACTGTCGGCCGTGTCAGGTCGGCGGGAGAGCGCATTCGTGCAGATGTTGGAGTGTGCCATGAAGATCAAGCTATGGCCGCGACGCTGAGAAGGACAGCCGTTCGCCATATCTGGATCGGAACGTCCGGTTGGGCCTATGACGGCTGGCGCGGCCCATTCTATCCACGCGATGTGGCCAAGAAGCGGTGGCTTGCTTGGTACGCTACTCAGTTCGCGACGACCGAGATCAATGGATCCTTCTATCGAACGCCCTCCCTGGCGACGGTCCATCGGTGGCGGGACGAAACACCGGATGATTTCCTATTTGCCTGGAAGGCATCGAAGTACATCACGCACTGGAAACGCCTCGGCGAGACATGCCCGAGTTCGCTCAGGCTGATGAACACGAGGTTGCGTGCGCTGGGCAGCAAGCTCGGGCCGGTGCTGTTTCAGCTTCCTGCGAACTTCGACGCGGACGCCAGTCGTCTCGAGCACTTCCTCGCGATGCTGCCCAGCAAGCACCGCTATGTCTTCGAGTTTCGGCACGAGAGCTGGTATGCGGCGAAAATTCTCGCGCTGCTCCGTGAGCACAATGCTGCGCTATGCCTGTCGGATCACCATCAAGCCCCGGCGCCATGGAAAGTGACGGCGCGCCACGTGTACGTGCGTGGCCATGGGCCGGCTGGAAGCTACAAGGGCCGCTATCCCGAGACGACGTTGAACTCTTGGGCGGATCACATCCGACGCTGGCGACGGCGCGGTCGTGAGGTATTCGTCTATTTCGATAACGACCAGAAGAGCGCCGCACCCAAGGACGCTCGGCGACTTTTGTCCATGCTTGGCGCCTGAGATGTCCAATACCCTTGGCGTGGATGGCGTGCGATAAGACCAACGCTGGCGAAGGCCGGCACGAGTACCCATAGGTTGAGGCCCAACGATCCGTACGCCACGTCGAGTTTCTGAGCACACTGAGATCCGGCCGCGGAGAAGCGGCTCATGGGGGCTTGCTCGTCTTTCGACTCCCGCTCGCGCGCACCATTACTTGTCGCGTACCCAAAACTCCGGGCCATATGGCCGAGGGTTGCCAGCGTCTAGCTCAGTCGTTATTGACGAACTGAGCTGAGGGAAGGATGGCAGCGAACGAGCCCATACCGCGGGACGTCACTGATTTCCTGCTGAGAACGATCGCGTCGATTGCGGAGCTCGAGGCGCTCCTACTGATGCGCCGCGAGACTGCTAGTTGGAGCGCAGATGCCTTGGCGCAGAGACTGTATGTCTCATCGACGGAAGCGGAGCATGTGCTTCGTACTTTGATGAGCCTGGGCTTCCTCAATAAGGATGCTGAGGGATACAGCTATCATTGCTCCTCCTCGGAACTCGACGCGATAGTCGCGAAGACCGCGGAAGTTCATGCGCGCCAGCTCATTCCGGTGACTAAGCTTATTCACGAGCATGGTCGCAAAATTAGACGTTTTGCAGACGCCTTCAGGTTTCGGAGAGACCCGTAAGAATGGCGGTGCTCATCTACAGTCTCTGCGCTCTCACTGCCTTCACGTGTGCTTGTCTCTTGTTGCGGGCTTACCGGCGCAGCCAGTATCGGTTGCTGCTGTGGAGTGGGCTCTGCTTTGTCGGCCTGACGTTGAACAATGTCCTGCTGATCGCTGACAAGCTGGTCTTTCCGGACATCGACTTCGTTCCGGCCCGCGCAGCATCTGCATTTGTGGCGATGGCGGTTCTTATCTATGGCCTTGTCTGGGATTCCGAGTGAATGACAGCGGTGATTTCAGGGGCGGTGGCAATGGCGTCGGCAGTCGCGGCGCTATTCTTCTTGAAGTATTGGCACCAGACGCGCGATCGCTTCTTCATGATGTTTTCTTTGGCCTTCGCCATAGACAGCGCGGGGCGGTTTGCACTCGCACTCATCGGCGCTGCCGAGGATTTTGAGCCCTATGCCTATCTGACGCGCCTGCTCACGTTCGGCCTCATCATTGCGGCCGTGAGCAACAAGAACGGCTCACAAAAGATCGACTGAGCGTCGGAACCATCCAACTCCCGCGTGCGTTCAATCGCTGCGTAGGGATGCGGGCCCAGCTTGGGGCTCCGCAGAAGCCCGCCGTACGCCATTGGAGGGGGAATTTTATGCGTGACCCGGCCGAGAGCATTGCCGCGGCAGGCGGGCGCTTTCAGCACGCAGACAGCGGGCTTGTAGAACTTCTGAGCGCGCTTCAAGCCGTCCGGGAGGGCGATTTCACGGTGCGGATGCCGGGCGATCAAGCCGGGCTGTTCGGTAAGATTTGCGACACCCTCAACGATATCGTCGCCGCCAACGCTCGCATGGCGCACGAGCTCGAAACTGTTGGCCAAGTGGTCGGCAAGGACGGGCGAACGCGACGCCGGATGCGGCTCGGCGTAGCAAGTGGCGCCTGGGGCGAGATGGAGAACTCGGTCAACGCGCTGATCGATGACCTGTTGTGGCCAACGGGTGAGGTCACCCGGACCATCGAAGCCGTGGCGCAGGGCAACCTTCTGCAAACCATGCGGCTCGATGTCGATGGGCGCCGCCTCAAAGGTGAGTTTCTCAGGACGGCGACGATCGTCAACACGATGATCAAGCAGTTGTCGGTCTTTACGTCGGAGGTGACGCGCGTTGCTCGGGAAGTCGGAACAGACGGCAAGCTGGGAGGGCAGGCGCAGGTTCGAGAGGTGACCGGCGTTTGGAAGGACCTGACCGAGAGCGTCAACTCCATGGCGTCGAATCTCACGGCGCAGGTTCGCAATATCGCGGAGGTGACAATTGCCGTCGCCAACGGCGATCTATCCAAGAAAATCACGGTCGACGTCCGCGGCGAGATTCTGCTGCTCAAGGAAGCCATCAACACGATGGTTGACCAGCTTCGCTCGTTCGCTGCCGAAGTGACGCGCGTCGCGCGCGAGGTGGGTACCGAGGGGAGATTGGGCGGACAGGCGGTGGTCCCTGGTGTGGGTGGCACCTGGAAGGACCTCACGGACAACGTCAACCTGCTCGCGGCCAATCTTACCACGCAGGTCCGCAATATCGCGGAGGTCACCACGGCTGTTGCAAGAGGCGACCTCTCGCGAAAGATCACTGTCGACGTACAGGGCGAAATTCTCGAGCTGAAGAACACCATCAACACGATGGTGGATCAGCTCAATGGCTTTGCGTCGGAAGTTACGCGCGTCGCGCGTGAGGTCGGCACAGAAGGCCGACTGGGAGGACAGGCCACCGTTCCCGGCGTGGCAGGCACATGGAAGGATCTCACCGACAACGTCAATTCCATGGCCGGCAACCTCACCGGTCAGGTGCGAAATATTGCCGATGTGGCGACGGCTATCGCCAACGGGGATCTATCCAAGCAGATCACGGTCAATGTCTCCGGCGAGATGCTGCAGCTCAAGGAGACCATCAACACGATGGTCGACCAGCTGAACGGATTTGCATCGGAAGTCACACGCGTCGCCCGCGAAGTGGGTACCGAGGGCCGCCTCGGAGGCCAGGCCGATGTCCAGGGCGTTGCGGGGACCTGGAAGGACCTGACCGACAGCGTCAACTCGATGGCGTCGAACCTCACGACGCAGGTGCGCAACATCGCAGAAGTGTCGACCGCGATCGCGAGCGGCGACCTGTCGAAGAAGATCGACGTCGATGCGCGCGGCGAGGTTCGTGAGCTCAAAGAAACCATCAACACGATGGTCGATCAGCTCAATGCTTTTGCCGGTGAAGTGACGCGCGTGGCGCGCGAGGTCGGCACCGAAGGAAAGCTTGGAGGCCAAGCTGTCGTTCGCGGTGTGGCCGGCAAATGGAAGGACCTGACGGACAACGTCAATTCCATGGCCGGAAACCTGACCGGACAGGTCCGCAGCATCGCGGAGGTGGCGACCGCCGTCGCGCAAGGAGATCTTTCGAAGAAGATTGCCGTCAGCGCCAGCGGCGAGATCCTGACACTTGCACAAACCTTCAACACGATGGTCGACCAGCTCAACGCCTTCGCCGCGGAAGTGACGCGCGTCGCGCGCGAGGTCGGCACGGACGGCAAACTTGGCGGGCAGGCGATCGTCCCCGGTGTCGCGGGGACTTGGAAGGATCTCACCGATAGCGTGAATTCCATGGCCGGAAACCTCACCGATCAGGTGCGCAATATCGCGGAGGTCGCAACAGCGATTGCGCGCGGCGATCTCTCGCGGAAGATCACCGTTGATGTTCAAGGCGAAATTCTTCAGCTGAAGGAAACCCTGAACACGATGGTCGACCAGCTGAATCGCTTCGCGGGCGAAGTCACCCGCGTCGCGCGCGAGGTCGGCACCGAGGGACGGCTCGGCGGTCAGGCCAATGTGCCCGATGTCGCCGGCACATGGAAGGATTTGACCGACAGCGTCAACTCGATGGCCTCAAATCTCACGGCGCAGGTCCGCAACATCGCCGAGGTCACGACCGCGGTGGCGCGGGGTGACTTGTCGCGCAAGATCACCGTGGACGTCAAAGGAGAGATCCTGGAGCTGAAGGACACCATCAACACGATGGTCGATCAGCTCAATTCGTTCGCTTCCGAGGTGACGCGCGTCGCGCGCGAAGTGGGCACCGAAGGGAAACTTGGAGGACAGGCGGCGGTGCCGGATGTCGCCGGCACGTGGAAGGATTTGACGGACAGCGTGAACTTCATGGCCGGCAATCTCACGGCTCAGGTACGCAATATTGCCGAGGTCGCGACGTCCATCGCGAGTGGTGACCTTTCCAAGAAGATCACCGTCGACGTGCGCGGTGAAATCCTCCAGCTCAAGGAAACACTGAATACGATGGTGGAGCAGCTTCGGTCGTTTGCGGCCGAGGTCACGCGCGTTGCCCGCGAAGTGGGGACCGAAGGACGCCTCGGCGGTCAGGCCGTAGTTCCTGGCGTCGGCGGCACCTGGAAGGATCTCACGGACAACGTCAATCTGCTTGCGGCCAACCTCACGACCCAAGTGCGTAACATTGCCGAGGTCACGACCGCGGTGGCGCGAGGTGACTTGTCACGCAAAATCACCGTCGACGTGAAAGGCGAGATCCTGGAACTCAAGAACACCATCAATACCATGGTGGATCAGCTCAATGGCTTTGCCTCGGAAGTGACGCGCGTCGCGCGAGAGGTCGGAACTGAGGGCCGGCTCGGCGGACAAGCGACGGTCCCGGGTGTCGCCGGCACGTGGAAAGATCTGACCGACACGGTCAACGACATGGCGGCCAACCTGACCGAGCAGGTCCGCGGCATCGTCAAGGTCGTGACCGCCGTCGCCGAGGGCGACCTCAAGCAGAGGCTCACAGTGAAATCGAAGGGCGAAGTTGCCGCCCTTGCGGAAACGATCAACGGCATGACGGAGACATTGGCGATATTCGCAGATCAGGTGACGACCGTTGCCCGTGAGGTCGGCGTCGAAGGTCGTCTCGGCGGTCAGGCCGACGTGCCTGGCGCGGCAGGCACGTGGAAGGACCTCACCGGCAACGTCAACCTGCTGGCAGAAAACCTCACCAGCCAGGTTCGCGCCATTGCAGAAGTCGCGACCGCGGTTACCGAAGGCGATCTCACACGCTCAATTCAGGTCGAGGCGCGCGGCGAGGTCGCGGAGCTCAAAGACTACATCAATACGATGATCGGTAACCTCCGCCTCACCACGGAGCGCAATACCGAGCAGGACTGGCTGAAGACGAACCTAGCGCGCTTTACGGGCATGCTGCAGGGCCAGCGGGATCTCGTGACGGTCGGCAAGACTCTTCTTTCGAGGCTCGTGCCGCTCGTCAAGGCTCACCAGGGCGTCATCTATCGTGTCACCAATGAGGCGCGAGCAAAGCCGTTGAAGCTTTTGGCGGCGTATGGAGACGCCGTCGAAGACGGCTTTCCAGACGAGCTGGCTTTGGGAGCTGGGCTCATCGGTCAGTGTGCCGTCGACAAGCGGAGTATCCTGCTTGGTGACATTCCACGAGATACCGTTCGTATCGATACCGGACTGATCAAGGCGATCCCTCGCAGCGTCGCCGTCATTCCCGTATCCTTCGAAGACCAGATCAAAGCCGTCATCTCGATATCGTCGCTGAATGAGTTCGAGCCGATCCATTTGACCTTTCTCGAGCAGCTCACGGCGAACATCGGCATCGTGCTCAACAGTATCGAAGCGACGATGCGGACCGAAAGCCTGCTCACGCAGTCACAAACGCTCGCCACCGAGCTGCAGAGCCAGCAAAAGGAGCTGCAGCAAACAAACGACCAGCTCGAGCTCAAGGCGCAACAGCTGGCAGAGCGCAATGTCGAGGTCGAGCGTAAAAATCAGGAAATCGATCTGGCACGACGGGCCGTCGAGGAAAAGGCCGCGGAGCTGGCCCTCACATCGCGCTACAAGTCCGAGTTCCTCGCCAATATGTCCCATGAGCTGCGGACGCCGCTGAACAGCATCCTGATTCTGAGCCAACAGCTCTCAGAGAATCCTGACGGCAATCTTACGGACAGGCAGGTGGAGTTTGCCCGCACCGTCTTGAGCGCCGGAACCGATCTACTCAATCTCATCAGTGACATCCTCGATCTGTCGAAGATCGAATCCGGGACCGTCACCGTCGACGCAGAAGAAATCTCCTTGCTTGGCCTCCTCGAGACGGTGGCGCGCCCGTTCCGCCATGAAGCAGAACGCCGACATCTTACATTCGAGATCAAGCTCGATCAGGCCCTGGGAAGGAACATCCATACCGATTCCAAGCGGCTTCAGCAGATCCTCAAGAACCTGCTCTCAAATGCATTCAAATTCACGTCGGACGGCAGCGTTCGCATTTCCGCGTTCGCCGCCGATCGCGGATGGCCTGCGGAGCATCCCACACTCGGGACAACGCCGGTGGTGGCCCTTGAAGTGGCCGATACTGGCATCGGCATCCCGCTCGACAAGCAGAAGCTTGTCTTCGAGGCGTTTCAGCAGGCGGACGCGAGCACGAGCCGGAAGTACGGCGGCACGGGGCTTGGATTGGCCATTAGCCGCGAGCTTGCACACCTATTGGGTGGCGAAATTCAACTGCGCAGCAAGCCCGGCGTCGGCAGCACATTCACACTATTCCTGCCGCTACGATACTCCGGCGCAGTGGCTCACGAGAGCCTGGAGAATGCGCGCATGGAGCCGCTCGGAGCCGTGCCCACCTCTGCAATCGGCGAGAAACCGCACGTTTCGCTCGATGATGATCGCGACGACATCGGCCCCGGCGAGGATGTTCTGCTCGTCGTCGAGGATGATCCCGTATTTGCGCGGTTGCTGATGGATGTCGCGCGGCGCAATCACTTCAAGGTGCTGTGGGCATCTCAAGGTAGAGATGCCCTATCCCTGGCGTTCGACTATAACCCGACCGCCATCTCCCTCGATGTGTTCCTTCCGGACATGGTCGGCTGGTCCGTCCTCGGAGAGCTCAAGCGAAATCAACTCACCAGACATATCCCCGTCCAGATCGTGACGATGGACGATGATCGCAATCACGGCCTCTCCCGCGGCGCGTTCGCGCATCTCGCGAAGCCGACATCTTCAGAGCAGCTTGAACGTGGACTGACGCGGATGCGTTCGCTCGCCCGCAACGAACGTCGCCGCCTTCTTGTCGTAGGGGACGATGAGCAGGAGCGACTGAGTATTGCGGGTCTGCTGGCTCATGACGACGTCGATATCATGATGGCGGAAACCGCAGACGAAGCGCTCGCCCACCTGCGAGGAGAGATAGTCCACTGCGTTATTTTGAGCCTCAAGCTACCTGACATGACAGGATTCGAGTTTCTCGAGCGCATGAGCGAGAGTTCCGAACTATCGCAAGTGCCGGTGGTCGTCTTTGCGGGACGGGGGCTCACCGCCGACGAGGACAGTCAACTTCGCCGACTTGCGAAGACGATCACAATCAAAGGTGTGGAATCGACGGAGCGTCTCCTCGATGAAACGGCGCTGTTTCTGCATCTCAATATCGCCAACCTTGCGACGCACAAGCAGGAGCTGCTCAAGCGGCTTCACGAAAGCGACGTGGACATCGCCGGCAAGACGGTTCTCGTCGTCGACGATGACGCCAGAAACATCTTCGCGCTGAGCAGCGTATTGGAACGCCGGGGCATGGTTGTGCGCACCGCCACGACCGGGCGAGAGGCCATCGAGGCGATCGACTACGGAGGGGTCTCCATAGTCCTCATGGACATCATGATGCCCGAGATGGACGGATATCAGACGATGCGGGAAATCCGCAGCAGGGAGCAACATGCCCAGCTTCCGATTATCGCGCTTACTGCCAAGGCAATGAAGGGCGATCGGGAAAAATGTCTGGAGGCCGGTGCGTCGGACTATTTGGCGAAGCCCGTCGATACGGACCAGCTCCTCTCAGCGTTGCGAATTTGGCTGCACAGGTGACTGAATGAGTATTCAGCAGCGCGACGCCATTCTCCTGGTCGACGACCAGCCCGGGAAGATTCTGACTTATCATGCGATCTTGGAGAGCCTTGGCGAGACCTTGATCTCGGCGGGTTCGGCGCAAGAAGCTCTGGCCGTACTCGTCAAGACGGAAGTCGCCGTCATCTTGATGGACGTTTGCCTTCCCGATATCGACGGCTTCGAGCTCGCGGCGATGATCAGGCAGCATCCTCGGCACGAGAAGACGGCGATCATTATCGTATCCGGCGTTCGGCTTAGCCAAGAGGATCTCGTGAAGGGCTACAAGATCGGTGCGGTGGACTACGTTCCCGTGCCCGTCGAGCCGGAAATCCTGAAGGCCAAAGTCAGAGTATTTGTCGACCTCCATCGCAAGACAAAACTTCTGAGAGGCATCAACGAGGAGCTTGAAACGCGTGTCGCGGAGCGCACGCGGCAGCTCGAGGCGACGAACGAGATGTTGGGCCGGAGTGAGGAACGCCTCAGGCTCGCCGCCGACGCCGCGCAGTTCGCCAGCTATGAATTTGACGTTGCTCAGCAGCGATTTCAGTGGTCGCAGAATGTCTGCAACTTGCTCCGCGCCCCCTCGAGCGATCTCGGTTCTCTCGAAGGCGTCCTGAAGATTGTCCATCCGGCCGATCGAAGGAGCTTACTGCAGCGCTTCACCAGAACTCACGATGACGAGCAGCCCCTCGAGATGGAATTCAGGGTCGCGGCGGACGCCGCATCCCAGGGCCTTTGGCTGTTGGACAGGGGCAAGCTGGTCGGCAATAGCGCAGGAGAGCCCCAACGCATTGTCGGGACGCTTCTCGACATTTCGATGCGCAAACAGGCGGAGGAGCACCAGACTTTGCTCATGGGCGAGCTGGATCACCGCGTCAAGAATGTCCTGGCCAATGTTCTCGCAATCACGAGGCTGTCGAGTGCCGGCGCAACATCGGTAGCTGCATATGTTGCGGCGCTGCAGGGGCGCCTTCAATCGATGAGTGCAGCACACGATCTTCTGCGCCAATGCGACTGGCGAGGGGCTGATCTCCGTCAATTGGTCTCCGTCACCTTGGGACCTTTCAGCGCAAATGCGGCAAATATCTCGACCGAGGGTGACACAGTCATGTTGCCCGCACGGACGGCGCAGTCGCTTGCGCTCGTTCTTCATGAGCTGACGACCAATGCCGTCAAGCACGGAGCCCTATCCTCGGCTCATGGGCAAGTCTCCATTTCCTGGCACGCCATTGAAGCCGCCGGCGACGTGCCTCGCTTCTCACTTTCCTGGAAAGAAACGGGCGGGCCGCCCGTCGTTGAGCCAGTGCAGCGCGGCTTCGGTCTCACAGTCTTGAGATCCGCAGCATCGGAGATGGGAGGCAGCGCGAGCCTGAACTTCGAAGCTGACGGCATTCGCTTCGACTTCGAGAGGTCACTCGTTCCGACGAGCAATACACCATTTCGGATCAGGCAGGAGCCAGAGCCAGATCCCAAAGTGGAGCACGATGCGACGGTTTTCCGGCGTGTGCTCGTGGTCGAGGACGAGCTTCTGGTTGGTCTGCAACTGAGCCAAGACCTCGAGGATCAGGGCTATTGCGTCATCGGGCCCGCGTGCACGATCGAGCAAGGTATCGAACTTGTGCGAGAGGGCGGCATTGATTGCGCCCTGATCGACGTCAGGCTTGGGGACGCCACAAGCAGCCCCATCGCTAGTCTACTCCGCGAAAAGGATATTCCCTTCGCATTGACAACTGGGTTCGATGGGCAGCACCCAATGGACCATGTGTTCGAGGGCGCTCCCAGGCTCAGCAAGCCGTACAATGCGAGCTCCATCAGCACTCTCCTACAAAGCCTCCGCTAGTCGTAGCGCGCGCCATTGTCTCGGCCGTCGGCTGTTTCATCTAGAACACGCAACTGAGCCTCCTCGGCACGGCGCAAACCGGGTTGGGCCGAGAGATTGCCGTAGCGCGTCGATGCGATGACTTGGATCATCTTTGCTCGGGTGCGCTTCGTGTCGCCGGCCGAAATCCGTGGTCGCGTTCTCCTACCCGCCGGCATTCCATCGATAGCTCCATGCGCATAACAGTGAAGTCGGACGGATGTGCGTGAACGGTCGATATCGCCCGGTAGCGGGCGAGCCCATTTGCAAACTGCATTCACTAGAGGAACAAACGTGTCGTCGAGCTGTTCCTTCCAACAGAAGCTTGCGGCCATGCAAAGCTATGCGTTCGAAAGGACACGCTCATGAGACGCTATCTACCTCCTCTCGCGGCGGCCTTCATCGGCACGCTCGCCGCTCCCACTGCCGCGCTTGCGCAGGATGCAATCGTGACGATGGACTTGAATATGCGCGCAGGACCTTCACCCGAGTTTCCCGTCGTCGATGTACTTCCAGGTAATACGCCGGTCGATATCCACGGCTGCCTTGCTGGATACAGTTGGTGCGACGTGAGCACCGAGGGCGGCCGCGGATGGGTCTATTCAGCCTATTTGAGCTACGCAGCTGAAGGAGGATATGTTCCGCTCGTCGAGTACATCTCTGAGATTGATGTGCCGATTGTGACGTTCTCGGTCGGACCCTATTGGGACTCCTACTACCGAAACAGACCTTGGTACGTGGAGCGCTCGCGTTGGAGCGACCGCTGGGAGGTCAATTGGAGGGACTATCGGTGGGACCGCCGCGATGATCGAGCGGATGGTTGGAGAGAGCGCCGGGTGTACCGCTTCGAGGACCGTGGCGACCGCGGTGTCGATCGCGCCGAACGCCGCGCGGATCGGCGCGAAGCCGTGCAGGTACGCCGAGTCGAGCGCCAGGGCCCGCGTGTGGACCGCGGTGACGGTCGAGTAGATCGCTCACGAGATCAAATGCGGCAATTCCGCATGGAGGATCGCGGCGCGCCACGACCGAATGAAATTGGTGACCGCTCTCAGCGGCTCGACCGTGGCGGTCGCGCGCGAGATAACTAGTCTCGTAGGCTCGCCAGAATTCCGTGAGAAGCCCGCAACGGGCTTCTCACGCTTGCGGGCTTTTCCGACGCGGCCACAAGCACCAGATGAGGCCGTCGATCCAGCGTGCCTCGTGACCGTCGGCACGGCTGTCGTTGTGCTCGAATAACTGCCGACGAGCGCCGCGCAATCGCCGCTCACCGCTTGCCGACCGGGTCGGCCCTGGTGCGCTTCGTCACGCAGCAGAGCGGGAACGAAATACAACAGGCCGCGTTCGTTCCCCTACTTGCAGCCCGGATGGAGCGCATGAAGGATATGAAGAAATGGCTTGGCGGAGCAGCGTGCGTGCTGTCGGAGGACGTCGAAAGGCGGCGCACCCGGCGGATCGCCGCTGCGATCGCCGGTATGTGTTGCATCACAGGCTCAATCAGCTCGTCTGTCGGCGAACCCGTCCGAGATTCGGGCGCCCCCGATATCACGCAGAGCGAATCTGCGATTGCGCAGCCGAACATTGCCGAGACGGTACGCAAAGAGGCGCAGGAACTCTCGTTTACCCCCTACAAGGCCGCTGCCGAAGTGAAGTCGGCCGCACCTGCGAATTATGATGACTACAGACGTCTGCGGTTCCAGCCCAAGAGTGCTCTCTGGTATCGCCGACCTCCAGCTCTCGAACTTCATGGGCTGCCGCTCGGCTGGCTCTTCAAGCACCCCATCGAACTCCTTGCGATCGAAAACGGGAGGTCACAGCCGGTGAAGTTCACGGGAGCGGATTTTCTCGACGAACGCGAGGGCGCCATGGACGACCGCTTGAAAGCAGTCGAGATGCCCCTTTCTGGCTTTCGCATCAGCGGCCCGCTCAACGGTGCCGACAAGGCGGACGAGATCATCGTCTTTCAGGGCGCGAGCTATTTCCGCGCTCTCGGTCGGGGACATGTCTATGGACTGTCCGCGCGGGGGCTCGCCGTAGGGACGGCAAGCACCAAGGGTGAGGAATTCCCCTCGTTTCGAAAGTTCTGGGTAGAGAAGCCTTCCGACGATGCGAACGTCGTTACGATCCATGCTCTGCTCGACAGCCCCTCGGCAAGCGGCGCGTACACGTTCACGGTGCATCCGGGCGCCGAGACGATCGTCGACGTAAACGCGACGCTCTACCCGCGCCAAGCCCTCGGTGAAATCGGCATCGCGCCTTTGACGAGCATGTTCCTCGTCGGTCCGGTCAATTCAACGCGGGTGCAGGACTTCCGCCCGCGCGTGCACGATTCCGATGGGCTCGCCATTCTTAACGGCAGCGGCGAGCGCATCTGGCGCCCCCTCACCAATCCCCGCAAGTTGCAGGTGAGTGCCTTTGTCGACAACAATCCGCGCGGCTTCGGCCTGATCCAGCGGCGGCGCGAGTTCGCCGACTATGAGGACTTGGAGGCGCGGTACGAGCGTCGCCCGAGCGCGTGGGTGGAGTTCATGCGCGGTCCAGGCTCCGGCAGCGTCTTTCTCGTTGAGCTTCCGACAGAGGAAGAGATCCACGACAATATCGTCGCGTTCTGGCGCCCTACGCAGCACCTCGAAAAAGGTCGCGAGTATCAACTCAGCTATCGCCTTCGTTGGCGCGATGAAACACCCACCCGCTTCGTCGGACCGTGGATATCCGACACTCGGATCGGCCGCGCCTATCACGAAGCTGCTGCTGGAAGCATCCATTTCGTAATCGACTACCTGGATCAGGAGCGCTTCGGCGAGAAGGAACTACCAAAGGTGCAAGCCACAACCTCGGTTGGCGAGATTCGCAATCTGGTCGTTCAACCCAATCCAGAGACGGGAGGCCTGCGCGTCAGTCTGATCTTCGATCCACAAGGAAAGGATTTGGCCGAGCTGCGCGTAAACCTGAGCGACTGGAATGGTCGCGTGCCCGAGACGTGGCTCTACCGATGGACAAATAGTCAATGACAGAGAACGCCGGAGCCAAGGATAGATGGCTGGCTCGGCCCCCGCTGAAAGCTCAGCCAACTGAGATGAACGCGCAGGAGCTCTGGTACGATGGCGAGCTGCAGCAGGACAACAGACCGAATGTTCATGATCCGCTGATGTCGCGGATCATGGGCGTCGCGCTGCTGCTAACTACCATTCTCACGACCTTCGCGTTCGCGTCTGCACTTTACAACGCCTTGGCCCTGCACAACGGCGGAACGCCTTTGCACTATCTGTTTCTTGGCTTGTCGACGCTCGCATTTGCCTGGGTGGCCTTCGGCGCAGCCAATGCCTTCCTTGGCGCGTGCTGCCTGCTTGCCGGTACCGACGGCAATTCCATTGTGCCGGCGCCGGCGGAAGCTCCCACTGGATCACGTACAGCTCTACTGTTTCCGGTCTATCACGAAGATGCGCGCCAGATCGCCGCCGCCATTCGCGATCTCGTCCGCGACCTCGAAGACAAGGGTGCGATCGAAGCATTCGCCTTCTTCGTCGTGAGCGATAGTCAAACGCAGGAAGACAGGACGGCCGAACGCGATATCTTCAGGTCGCTTTCGCGCGAGATCGGCGGAAAGGTTACATTCGCTTATCGCAATCGCGCTCACAACGTCGGCAAGAAGGCCGGGAACATTGCTGACTGGATTCGTACCCACGGAGGCGGCTACGACCACTTCGTTGTGTTCGACGCAGACAGTGTCATGTCCGCCGAGACACTCATGCAGCTGGTCTGCACCATGCAGGCCCATCCGGATACGGCCCTTATCCAGACAGTGCCACGCCTCTCCCCTGGCCACACCAAATTCTCTCGACTGCAAGCCTTCGCGAACAATACCCTCGGCCCCATGAGTGCCGCCGGACTGGCCGCTTGGCAAGGCGCGTCTGGTAACTACTGGGGCCACAACGCGATCATACGAACGCGCGCGTTCGCCGAGAACGCGGGCCTGCCCGTGTTGCCAGGAAATGCCCCTTGGGGCGGACATATCCAGAGCCACGACTTCGTTGAGGCTGCGTTGCTGAGGCGGGCTGGATGGCGGGTCGCGCTGCTGACGAGTCTCGATGGCACGCACGAGCAAAGCCCACCGACGTTTGTCGAAATGGCCGTACGCGATCGCAGATGGATGCAGGGCAACCTTCAGCACGCACGCATCCTTGGTGCCCGTGGGCTCACGGCGGTCAGCCGGCTTCACTTGGGCATGGGCATTGCAAGCTATGTGTCGTCCGCTCTGTGGTTGCTGGTGATATTGCTGGGCCTCTGGCTGATCTGGATCGAGCAGCAGCGCGTCGTTAGCTACTTCGACAGCACGAAGTCGCTGTTTCCGAATTGGCCGATCTACGATCCGGTCGCGGCCTTGCGTCTGCTGCTTGCTACGATGGCCGTCGTGCTCCTCCCGAAGTTTCTGGGTCTTACACTGGCGCTTGGACAACTAAGTCGTGATCGTCAGCCGCTCGGGCGTGTTGGCTCGCTCTTGTCTCTTTGGATGGTCGAGCTCGTTCATAGCGTGCTTGTGGCACCAGTGACGATGCTCAACCACGCAAGGGCGCTCATTCAGATTCTCTTGCGCCAGGACGCCGGCTGGAAGCCGCAGAAGCGCCAAGGCAGCATCATCTCATTGACGGATGCCCTGAGGTTTCACGTCGTTCATGTAGCTGTGGGTGTCTTGCTCGCTGGCGCGGCGGCCTCGCTCTCATGGTATGCCGTTGCTTGGCTTCTGCCAGTGATCATTGGCCTCGTGCTCTCACCTCTCGTGACGTGGGTAACGTCACATTCGATCGTACCCTGAAGTTGAGCCGAAACAGTGTGTCCGGCTGTAGCCGCCTTCCCGAGGCCCCAAGAGGGATCTTACAGCATCAGTTTTCCGCGGTGCTGAGGAAGTGGGGCAGCACCTCGCCGAGCCACTCGAACAGCGTGATGATGCTCTTCCCCAGGCATAGGCGCTGCAATGTACCGACGGGCTGATTGCGCTTGTTTCCGTTTCGCTGACCCGTCCGGTCGCAAGAAATGTTCCTGCCGATATAGGGGGCGTGCCGCCCAGTTCGTCCTCTGGGACGCAGGAACAATTTTGAGTGAACCTCCCGAGCGCGGAATGACCATCTTGGGGAAGAGGTTCGAGTTTTACGCCAAGGTCCCGGGCAGCTAAGCCACGCGTGGCTCAACGACGCACCGATAGAGATGCCAACTGGCGTGGCCGAGAACCGGCATGACCACAGCCAGTCCCACCAGCAGAGGCAACGAGCCGATCAGCAATCCACCAGCAATAATCGCGGCCCAAAAGGTCATCACAATGGGATTGGCGGCAACTGCCTTGAGTGATGTAGTCACCGCAACAGCCACCCCCACATCCCGCTCCAGCAACAGCGGGAACGAAATGACGCTGATCACGAAGACGAACACTGCGAAGGCAGCGCCGACGAGATTGCCGACCACGATGAGGTGTTGGCCGGATTCTGTGGTCAGTACCTTGTGCATGAAGACGCTGAGCGGTTCGGGGTCGTGGACTCCAAAGTTTGCCACGTAGATCCCGTGCGCAACCGCGATCCAGATCAGGAACACGACGAACAGCAGCAACCCGAGCAGCAGGATCGGGCCAAGCGACGGTGAGTGCAAAACATCGAAGGTATGTCGCCACGACGTATCAAGATGCATCTCGCGGCGCCGGCTCAGTTCATAGAGACCGATCGCGGCGAATGGACCCAGCAAGGCAAATCCGGTCGCCAGCGGATAGAGCAAAGCCAGCAGATCGAGCCCTGCGGTGGCAAACCAGAGTATCAAGCCGACAATCGGATAGATCAGGCTGAGAAAGACGACATGGGTCTTCATCGCCAGGAAGTCGTCAAGGCCTTGCATCAGCGATTGTCGCAAGTCATGGAAGTTTATCGTGCGAACCACCGGCAGCTCGTCCGTGCGTGCCAGTGGCGTGATCATGTCGTTGGTGGACATTGGGACCTCCTGATCGCTGGTCGGGGGTCTCTCCCGAGGTTTGCTCCCTGAGGCGGCAACGCTCGCGTACCCGTGGAGGTTGCTAGGCGGCCAAGCAGTGCAGCAGTTTCACAGCGAAAGACCCTCGCAGAATGCCCTGATATACAAGGCAGTGGCGCTCCTGCGCAGCGCCGCTGATAGTACGATCACGCGAACTATCGCCGTGCCAATCCAGGAACTGGCACAGCCCATCAGGGTGCGCCTTCCAGGAGCAAGGCCCGTTGCACGCCGAGGTCGCAGGCGACAAATGGGCGAAGTTCCGCACGCAGCGTGGCTGAGAAGCCGTGTCGCGACGGGGTTTGCGCTTGTTGGCGGCTTTTAAGCATGGTGTGTGTACGGCGCCACAGCACGGCATGGATGTGCGATCATGGGGGCGAGCAATCAGGGTTGGTCGTCGGGGATAATCGGTGGAGTTCGTCTCACTGCGCTATTTTCACGAAACCGCTCGCACCGGGTCGATCCGGCGTGCCGCGGAGAACCTTCACGTCACTCCGTCCTCGATCAGCCGAATGATCGCCAGTCTCGAACAGGACCTTGGCACGGCACTATTCGAGCGCAGCCGGCAAGGCATGCGCCTCACGGCGGCCGGCACCATCCTGTCCCGCCAAACGCAGCGCACGTTTCGCGATTTCGAGCGCATCCGGGGTGCGATAGATGACCTGAAGGGGCTGCGTCGCGGCCAAGTGAGCATCTATGCTCCGGAGGGCCTCATCGCAGAGTTCCTGCCGACCGTGATTTCGCTATATCAGGCCAAATTTCCGGCAGTGTCGTTTAATGTAGTCTTTGCCTCCACTGATCGGATCGTAGAGGCGATCATCGACGATGAGACTGATATTGGAATAACCTTCAACGGTCCTGAGCGCGATGAACTGGCAAAAGTCGTTGAGTACGTGGAACCGCTCACCTGCCTCGTGGCTCCGAGTCACCCCCTTGCAAGGAAGAGATCGGTCCTTCTGAAAGACATCCTCGCATATCCTCTCGCACTGCCCGAGACGAGCTTCGGATTGCGCCGGATGATCGACACCGGCATCCGCCGCGAGAAGCTTTCGCCCCAGATCACGGTGTGTACGAATTCCCTGGAACTGGCGAAGCGGATGGCGATGCTGGGGAGTGCGGTCGCGTTCATGCCGCGCTTCATGGTCATGGATGATGTTTCTGCGGGCAGACTCCGCTCAATTCGAGTGCAATCGCCCGCCTTCTCCAGCTCACGCGTTGCCGTGTGCGTTCATCGCGATCGAAATATTTCCTATGCAGCTAGAGAACTTGTCGAATCCTTGAAGCGACATTTCTCGCAGATAAGACCCCACAGGTAGTGGCATCCGCGTGTTGCGTTTCGCGCAACAACGCGATTTCAAAACGGCAATATTCACCTATCGCCCGTCTGCTAGGGTGTGAAGGGTGTGAGAGCGACGTGTCAGCTGCCGTAAGCGGAAGTGCTGACCCGAATTGCCGTAGCCTTCGATGGACACCAGCGAGAGAGATCTGCATGACAAGTGTTGATTTCGGCCGTCGTGCGTTCGTGGCGGGACTTGCCTCTTCAGCCGGTGCGATCGGCATCGGTATCCCGACGAGCAGCATAGCCGCGACCGCCATTCACATCTCCGAGGCGATCAAGCTTGGCATCTATATTCCTCTCTACACCGCTATGCGCAAGAAGCTGTTCGAGAAGCACGGCCTCGCTCCGACGCTGTCGACTGCCGGTGGCATTGCGCAGCCAGTTCCCGCTCTTCTTTCCGGCAAGGCACAGTTTGCGGTGACCGGTACAGGCATGTCCATCAATGCTACCGTCGAAGGGGCACAGATGGTCAACATTGCCAAGATTGCCGGACAGATCTCTGTTTGGGTTGTTGCGAAGCCCGGCGTGAAGTTCGATTCAGTGGAGGACTTCAAGGGCAAAACGATTGCCACTTTGAAGTATCCGTCCAACACGTTCACCACGCCTACGTATGCAATGAAGGTCGTTGCCGGATTTGATCCGGAAGCCAACGGCGTGAAGATTCTCCAGCTTCCGTTTGGCGCACAATTGCAGGCCGTCGCCGACGGACGTGCGGACTTTGCAACCGTCTTCGAGTGGGATGCCAGCATCGCCGAGACCAAGTTCGGCCTAAAGACCGTCTACTCACTCGGTGAGAAGCTGGGGCCGGCTGTGTTCACATCGACATTCGTGACGAAATCATTCCTCGACGCGAATCCCGGCACGGTGCAGGCCTATTGCAACGCGATCGCTGAGGCACAGAAGATGTTGCATCAGGATCCTGCGGTGTTCACCGAAGTCTCAGCACTTGAATTTCCGCAGCTCGACAAGGCGGTGTTTGACGCGGCGCGAGCCCGCTTCTTCGGCGCGGTTGCACTTGCGCCGAAGAACCCGACTATATCGGAAGCGGAGTGGAATACACTCGTGGCGCACGAGAGCGGTGCCGGAACCCTTCGCGCGGTGCTGCCCTATAGCCAGATGGTTAACAATGCCTTCGCTCAGAAGGCAGCAGAACAGTTCGGCCTTCCATGAGCGGACGTGCCTCCAAACCGGGCCGCTTTTCGCTTCCGGCCCGGCCGGAGAGTGTCGAGATCGATCCCGCTCAAACGGCCCTTATCGTCGTCGACATGCAGAACGCTTACGCGTCTCGCGGAGGCTATCTGGATCTCGCTGGCTTCGATTTGACCGGCATCGATGGTGTCATCACGGGCATAGCTTCTCTCCTCAACGATATCCGCTCCGCCGGGGTTCCAGTCTTCTTTCTCCAGAATGGTTGGGATCCTGCCTACAAGGAGGCCGGTGGTCCGTTGGCCGCCAATCAAATGAAGTCGAATGCTCTGAAGCTTATGCGCAACGAGCCCCAGTATGCCGGCAAGCTACTCGCGAAGGGGGGCTGGGACTACGCGTTGATCGATGCCTTGATGCCGACGGAAGACGACTTCATCATACCCAAGCCGCGATACAGCGGCTTTGTGAGCTCTCCGCTCGACTCGATGCTGAGAAGCCGCGGCATCCGACAGCTGTTCGTCGTCGGAGTGGCCAGCAATGTCTGCGTCGAGACAACCATTCGCGACGCCTTCGGCCTCGAGTATCAGGCCATCATGGTGACGGACTGCTGCCTTCAGGCAGGCCCGACCTACATTCAGGAAGCTACGATCTTCAACGTCGAGACATTCTTTGGATGGACGACGACGAGCGATGCATTGCGCGAACGTCTCGCTCAAAGCTGACACCAACGATATATGACAGGAAGCCACGCCGATGTTCCAACCGATCATTCCTGCTGGATCCTCAAAGCCGATCGCGCCCTATGTCCACGGCAGTAAGGTCGGCGACACCGTGTACGTCGCCGGCACGCTCGCAATCGATCCTGATGGCAAGAGCCTCTATGTCGGCGACGTCAAGGCGCAGACCAAGTACGTCATCGAACAGGTCGTGGCGGTTGTCGAAGCAGCCGGTGGCACCATCGACAACATCGTCTACAACGCGATCTTCCTGAAGCGCCGTGAGGACTACGCCGCATTCAACGAAGTCTATGGTGCATATTTCGGCAAGAACCCACCGGCCCGATATTGCGTCATTTGCGGGCTCGTGCGCGAGGAATTTCTCGTAGAGATCGCGGCTACGGCGCACATTCCTCCGAAAACATGAGCCTCCGGAAACCCAAGTGATGGTGGATGCCACAACAACTGCACCCAACAAAGCCGAGACGCGGACCAAACAAACCTCCTTCCGGGTGCGAGTGCTAGTTTACCAGATTGGGCTACTCGTCGGCATTCTTGGGTTCTGGGAAGCTGGCATCCGCCTCGGCTATCTCGAGGCTTATATCTACGGGGTGCCCTCTGGAGTGGCCTCCGCCTTCGCGAGCCAGCTCCTTGACGGAAGTCTGTTGCGCCATTTCTGGGTGACCGGGCAGGAAGTGGTCATCGGCTTTTTGATCGGCAGCCTGCTGGGGACGATAAGCGGATTGCTGCTCTGGCTCTCACCACTATGGGCAAGAGTCCTGCATCCCTACATGATCGCCCTCAACGGAGTTCCCAAGATCGCATTGGCCCCACTGATCATCGTGTGGTTCGGCCTGGGAATGGAATCCAAGATCGCGATCGCCGCGATAATTACCTTCATTGTCGCATTCCTGCAGGCCCATAAGGGGACACAGCAGATCGACAGCGACCTGATCCGACTCTTGCAATCTCTCGGTGCCAAGCCGCTGCAGATCTTTCGCATCGTTGTTGTGCCCGGCAGCCTGCCCTGGATTGTGTCTGCGTTGCGTCTCAACGTCGGCTTTGCGCTCATCGGGGCCGTCGTCGGCGAATACATCTCGGCCGAAGAAGGGCTAGGCCACAAGGTCTACTACTCCGGTCAGCTCTACGATCTCAACAGCGTATGGGTCGGCATCTTTTCCTTGATGATCATGGCTCTGATGCTTGAGGTCGTTGTTTCATGGATCGAGAAGAAGCTGCAGTGGTAGGTACGGACAATGCCCTTTGCAAAGTTGGAAGACGCTGAAATCTACTACGAGGAGTTTGGCTCGGGCGAGCCGCTTGTCCTCGTCGCAGGATTGGGGGGCGTCGGCTCCTATTGGAAGCCTCAGCTCGAGAGCTTCTCAAAGCACTATCGTGTGGTAATTCACGACCACCGCGGCACCGGAAAGAGCAGCCGTTCGAAGATAGAGTACTCACTAGAGCAGATGGCGGCCGACACGATAGGCCTCATGGATTGCCTCGGGATCGAAAAGGCGCACTTTGTTGGGCATTCGACAGGAGCGGCCGTAGGCCAGATACTTTGCATCACGCATCCCGAGCGGCTGGACAGGGTGGTCATGGCTTCAGCTTGGACAAAGGCGGACGGCTTCTTCCGCCGCTGCTTCGAGGTTCGGCGCGAGCTTCTGCTGAAGTCCGGTCCTCAGGCATACGTGAAGGCAACGCCGATCTTCCTGCATCCCAGTTGGTGGATCCGCGACAATATCGAAGTGCTGGAGCGCACTGAAGCGGACGTGTACGGCAGCGATCCCGACGTCGGCATCATGAACAGCCGCATCGATGCGTTGCTGAAATTCGATTGGACGGGACGGCTTGGTGAGATCGACAAGAACGTGCTCGTTCTGGGCGTTCGCGACGACCATCTTACACCCGCCTACTTCTCGCGGGAGCTTGCCGAGGCCATACCCAACGCTGAGCTGGTGATCATGGAAGACGGCGCGCACGCGGCTTCGCAGACCGTTCCGGCAGAATTCAATCGCATCGTTCTCGACTACATCCAGCGCGGTGCGCGGTCGTGACACCTCAGGATGACATTGTCCTCAGGGCGTCCGGTGCGCGCGTTGTTTACAATGAAGATACGGCACACCCGGTGGAAGCCGTCCGCAGCATCTCGCTCGATCTGAGACGCTCCGAAGTTCTTGCACTGGTGGGCCCATCGGGATGTGGCAAGACCACCCTGTTTAATGCGATCGCCGGGCTACTTCCTCTGCAGGGCGGACGCGTCGAAGTCGGTGGCCAGCAGGTCGACAAGGCAACAGGACATGTCGGCTATATGCTGCAGAAGGACCTGTTGCTACCTTGGCGCACCGTCATCGACAACGTCACACTAGGGCTGGAGATCAGAGGAATGCGCGGTGCGCAAGCGCGCGCCATCGCTAGCGATCTGATCCGCCGCTATGGGCTATCGGGCTTCGAGAATAGCAAGCCGGCGGCGCTGTCCGGGGGCATGCGCCAGCGCGTGGCATTGATGCGGACCCTTGCGTTCAACCCTGATGTGATACTTCTGGACGAGCCGTTTTCCGCGCTCGATTTCCAGACGCGAATACTGCTGCAGGCCGACGTGACCCGCATCATCAAGGAGCAGAACAAGAGCGTGATCCTGATCACGCACGATATTGGTGAAGCGATTTCAATGGCGGATCGTATCGTCGTTCTCACTAACCGCCCGGCGACGGTAAAGTCAGTTCACACGGTGTCGTTTCGGAACGCGAGCACTGACGCCGTGAATATCCGCACGCATCCCGAGTATCAGGCGATGTTTGCAAAAATCTGGTCGGAACTCGAAATCATCGACGAGGCAAAGGGTTCGGAGAACAAAGTTGCCTGAGGTGAGAAAAGCCGATTATTTGCGGCCCTCATGTAAATTGAAGGGCGCCCCACTGCGCTGGAAACGGCAGGGCGCTTTCTTCGCACGCTGAGGCGCGCATTGCCCATTGAGGGAACTGTCGGCCGGCGGGCCGGTCCTCGAGCCAGGCCGGAAGGCTAGCGATACCGTCGTCAGTTGAGTTGGCTTGTGAGGTGCGCAATCTTGCGGATCAGCACGTCGCTCAACGATTCCGAAGGATGTCTTGCGGCGTGGAGGGCGTGGAAGACGTCGTCGTCAACGGGGACGCGGTGCGTGCCATCGGCGCGCGCGCTGCGGCGGTGAAGATGGCGCGCTCGTCATCCTTGAGCGCCTTCAGCCAATTCGCGATGTAGCGGGCATGGTCGTCGCGCGGCTGTGCCGAGAGGCCGAGATAGGCCATGGTGTACGCCGAGATCAGCTCGGCGACTTAACCTGACAGTTGCTGTGGAAATCCAATCATGGCGGACGTTGCTGACGTCGGTGTTGGGGCTGAGTCGGGCTGCTGAGCAGGCTTCGTTGCCGCCGACCACGATCGGAATATTCAGCGCCGCAAAGAAGGGATCGGCGCGCGCGATGCGCTCGGACTCTGGAAGGCCATTCATGCCTCCATTTTGAGTCTGCAGTCGGTTATTCGATGTGACCCCGCCCATCAGCCCAGCGCATCACCCAAACGGGTGATGCGTGCGCGCACCATAGCGATACGGTGACGAAGGATGCTGAGAGTTTCAAGGTGACACACCACGCGTCCTATCCAATCGAAATGATCTCAGGGGGTTCAATGAAATCGGCGATCGCGGGTGGGATAATGTTTCTTTGCTGGACTTTCTCTGCCCACGCGCTTGATCCAGCGTGTGGAAAGGGCGGCATGGTGCTGCAGAGGCTCGATCAGTGCACGCGCTTGTATTGCGCCAAGCAGGTCAAAGAGGAATCCACCCGCGAAGCAATCAAAGCGATCGATGGCTCCGTTGCGGAGCTTCAAAAGCAAGTGAGCCGCCTGGGCGACCAGATAAAGAAATTCCAGGTCGTCTGTCAGCGACTCACGAAGAAATTCTGCGAAGACTGTCCTGATATGCTCGAATTTTCAGATACGCATGGTTTGGTGGAAATGACGGTCAATAGCTCGTACAGGACCGAGAAAAAGATAACCGGGGATCTTGCGCAAGCGCTGAGCAAGATCAATACGATCGAGGGCGATCCTGGCTGCCACAAGCAGGTGAAAGAACAGCTCGATAAGGAGATTTCGCTGAGGGACAAACTCATTGCCCAGTTCAATAAAACGCAGTGCGTGCCTGATTCCATCAGGAGAGAAATGAGTCGTGGCGGGAAATGATCGCATGACCAACATTTTCGCTACAGGATATGACGCAGCGCGTTATGGACACCAATGCGACAGGTGACCCTAGAAAAGGGTTTTTGGATGCTCGAACGCTTCCTGGCCGTCATGCTCTTCGGAGCGCTTATGAACGCGCCGGCATATTCTCAGACTCAAGCTGAGCGGGGTAGACGTTGCACTATGATCGCCGGCCTTGCTCAGGCCGATTCAACTCGCGAACGCGAGGAGATGGAAAAATGGGCAGATCTCTGTAGCGGGTACGAAGGCGACGGAGGAATAATTTGTAACTTTACGAAGGATTTGCTGCTCAAGAAGGGGGAGCCTTATAGCTCTATGGGCAAACGTATGCGGTGCCCGAACGTCGCGCGATAGAAGCAAGGCCATGACTGCGCTCGATCACACCTCTGGAATCCGCGACAATCATTCGTCGCCGCCAACGCGGCGCGATTTCCTCACCGTCGTCACCGGCGCGTTCGGCGCCGTCGGCGGTGCCTTCGCACTATGGCCGCTCATCGATCAGATGAATCCGAACCCGGGTACGCCGCCACCGGAGACGCGTCTTGTCGATCTCGTGCCGATCGCTCCTGGACAGACGGTCACGGTGGCATGGAGAGGACAGCCGGTTTTCGTCCGGCATCGGACCAGTGACGAGATCGCGCGCGCCCGCAATGTCGCGGTCAGCAGCTTGCCTGATCCGCACGCGAGGAACGCGGCGCTTCCGGCCAATGCTCCCGCTGACGATGCGAACCGTACGCTGGCCGGACGTCCTGAATGGCTCGTCGTGGTCGGCCTCTGCACGCATCTCGGCTGCAGACTGCAGCCTCTCCACGCGATCGAACCGGGCAGCACAGGGGAGGGCTGGTTCTGCCCTTGCCATGCCGCGCGCTTCGATCTGGCCGGGCGGGTGCGCGGCGGGCCGGCGCGCACCAATCTCCCGGTGCCGCCCTATCGCTTCGTTGCAACCAGCATAATAGAGATCGGCAGGGCCTGACTTCCCTGGCTTGTGCCGCAGCCATCGTTTCACAGGAGACAAACGGGAATCCACGCAGAGTCAGTTCGGCAGCCGCCGGGCGTGGCCCACTGCTCGCCGGCGCGCACATTCCATCTCAGTGAGCCCTCTTTTCACCCGTTTGGGTGATGCGGACTCGCGTCCCTGGCACGAGATATTACGCATGGGGCGATGTGCGACCCTAAAAGTGATGGAGGGAGTCGTGGGACACCGTGCCGGTCTTTCGCTCGCCGCATACTTGGCGGTCAGTGTTGCCGCGGCGGTGTCTGCCTCGGCGCAGAGCGGATATCAGACAATCAATGGGACGCGTGTCTATACGGTCATCGATCAGGTCGCTGGCATCGCGACGTTCAGCAACGAGTGCGGCACTCAACAGCTGACGCAGCGCGAGTTGCAGGGCGGGGCCATCCCGAGCCGCATCATCCCGTGTCCGCGTCCAACGTCGCCGATGCTAGACGACGCGCGCGGTCTCAATGAGGCGAAGGCCTTTTGGCGTGAGGCGGAAGCGCTGTTCAACGACAAGAGCTACGGAGCGGCGGCCGACAAGTTCGAGCAGGCTGCCAAATCGTTTTCTCGGGCCGGCAATCCGAAAGGGGTCGAAGTAGCAAGGCGCGAGGTGAGGCGCAGCGTGTGCTACGACTTTGCGACCAGGAATTGGAGCAACGCAGGTGAACTGCAATTCCACAACTGCAGCGAATTCGCGGACATGGTGAAACGCATCGCCGAGCGGATCGAACATTTGAACCGCGCCGGCACGCGGCAAGAGCCGGAAAAGTTGATTGTCGCACTGATCACGACCGAAAGTGGGCTCTTCTATGGGACCGCCGAAGCGCGCGGCGGCGCGGCCTGGGCGGCGGCGGAAGCGCTCTGCCAGCGGTACAAGGGAAACACGGCGACAACAGCGGAGGAGCGCAACGAAACCTGTATGAAGTCGATCGTCAGTACGGATGGATGCGTCGCTCTCGCCCGCTCACACGACATGTACTGGGGTACTGCAGCGCGCCGTTTCGTCGGGCTCGGCAGCGCCAAGCCCGCCTCAGCAGCCAGCGAGCGGGCCCTTGCCGAATGCAAGAGGGCCGGCGGCCAGAATTGCTTCGTCGTGCCCGAGGCCGTGCGATGTGTCGGCGACGGGTCACGGTCCTGATTGGGATTTCTGCAACCTCGCGGCTGAACCGGTCGCTGCAGCTCCCGGCCTCTGCACGCATCTCGGCTGCAGACTGCAGCAGCACAGAGGAGGGCTGGTTTTGCCCCTGCCATGCCGCGCGCTTCGATCTGGCAGGGCGGGTGCGCGGCGGGCCGGCGCGCACGCGCGTGAATATTCGACAAGCCTAAGAGCATCACGCTTCTGGAGCGGCAGATCTGCGACAAAGGGAGACGCACGCATGACGATTGTCAGGATAACAGCAGCCTTGGCCATATTGCTCGGCATTGGGCTGAGCACATCGGAGGCCGCCGATTGTCGCGCGGGCGCTCAGCAGACATTGAATGGGACAATGTCGGAAGCCGTCGATACGGGCGATGGTCAATGGGCAGCCAGGAGCGTTGAAAATGCTCAACCATGTACGGTCACGATGCTGATGGGCAAAGGCAAGGTGCCGGCGGGATGTGGCCACGGCGAGGATTTCGGCCGCAAGAAATTCACCGCGACCGGCATGGTGCAGGGGGGCGTTCTGATGGTCACCAGCATACGTTGCTCCAGCTAGGCACAGGACAGACCTTCACTGGACGTTGGGCTCAACAAATGATGCTGGTCGTCTGGGCGGTGATCGCCATCGCGGTGTTGCTCTCGGTTCTGCTCATTTACTTGGAACACGAGTGGGGTGTGGTGCTCGGCGGCGCCACCGCCGTCATTTTGCTCACCAGTTATTTCTCGGCTGGGCTCTTCTTGCGGTCACCGCTCGTCGTCCTGATGCCGCAGGGGTCGCAATCGCGTCTCGACATCATGGCAATCGCCGCATGTGTGCTGCTCGTCGCAGCGCTCATCGTGGTCGCCTTCCTTGCGGGCCGCAACAGCGCATCGAAGAACGAGCCGGAGAATAAGCCGTAGCCGCTCAGAGGCTCGCGCCGGTCATGCGCAAAATCCTCTGGCTCACGTCTGCCGCGCTTGCCGCCCTGATTGCCATCGCATTCTGGCTGGCGGCCGCGCCGGCTCCGCCTCTTTGTCCGATCGATCAATCCTTCATTGACGGGCTCAATTCAGCCGCTCGGCGACGGCGCGAGCGTCGCCGCTGTCATACAGCGCGGCTGCGGCACGTTTTGCCGGCCTTCCTTCGACCGAGATCAGCCTTGCGGCGGCTTCCAGCCGGCCGAAGGTATGGTGTTGACCATCCACGGCACGCCGAACTTGTCGATCAGAGAACCGAAGCCCGGCGACCAGAAGGTCTCGCCGAATGGCATGACCGGCTTGCCGCCTTCCGACAGTTCATTGAACCAGCGCTGCCCTTGGGCTTTGTCCTCGGTGTGCAGGGTGACGTCGAAGCCGTTCTTGGGTTTGTCGATGTTCCTGGCCCAGCCGACGTCCATGTCGGCGCCCATCAGCGCCTGATCGCCGACCTCGAGCCAGCAGTGCATCAGCCAGGTCTTGTACTTCTCATCGGTGATCGGCATATCCGGAGGTCCATCTCCATAGGGAAAGGCCGCAGTGATCTTTCCGCCCAGAACCTTGGCGTAGAACTCGAACGCCTCGCGGCACTGGCCCTGGAAGCTCAGGCTGGTCACGATCTTCATGGTGGTCTCCTTCCTGATCGGGCTTCGATACCCCTCGCGCCGCAAGATGGTCATTCCGCGACCGGGAGGTTCACAATTGCTCCTGTGTCCCAGAGGACGAACCGGGCGGCACGATCCCGACATCGGCAGGAACTTTTTTCCGACCGGCTGAGCCGCGCGGGTCGCAAATTCTGGGATCAAAACGATCCCGCTGTCGCCTCGTCTCGCCGACTTCAACGGGGATCACGTCGCTTTTGGGCTCGACGAGGGGCGATTGTTGACCGTTTTCATCTCGCACCGCCAGACGGAACCGCGCCCGGTCTTCCTAAGAGGCGATCGGGCCAGAGCCGGCTGTGTCCCGCAACGGCGGCGCGCGGCTGAAAGCCGCGCTTTCTGTCCTCCGCTGACACTCTGGCCTAACGACCACCGCACGCTAGTGCAGAACCTCGGTGTGCGCTTGAGGACCGATGACCGTCTTTTGCCGCGTGGTCAGGCAGCCTGCTGCTTCTGGAGCGTGGAAGCAAACGACGATACCGCCGCCTCGAAGCCGCCATTCTTGATGTCCACTTCGCGCACGACGAGGGTCGCCGTCGGCGCCTGCCCGGCAAGCTGCTCCATCTCGCGCAAAGACTGCTGTGCCGCCGCGCCGCCATGCGTCAGGAGGAAAGCCATCGCGGGAATCCGGGAAGCCTCCTGGCGCAGGAACGCACGCACAGGAGGTGCAGGGTGCCATGCCCAGATGGGCCCGCCGACCACCACGAGGTCATAGCGG
Organism: Hyphomicrobium sp. CS1BSMeth3; assembly: GCF_900117415.1. Taxonomy (GTDB): domain Bacteria; phylum Pseudomonadota; class Alphaproteobacteria; order Rhizobiales; family Hyphomicrobiaceae. Next base: position 2,218,835 of record NZ_FPEI01000006.1, on the reverse strand, counting down.
GACGGCGCGTGCTGCAGCGGCTCGAGCTGAGGCAGATATCCCCTCCAGCTATCGTAGCAAGCTCGGAGGAAACCCGAAAAGCTCCGCGTATAGCGACTGCAGCGAATTTCCTCGATGTCGGCGCCAAGTCGTTGTGCGAGCGCCGTCGCAACGGTGCGCGTGTTGCCCGACAGCGAGTAGTAGACGACGAGAGTAGTCATCATCGCTCTCCTCTACTGGCTCTTCACGTAACGGATGGCACGGGGACGCTCGCCGGCACTTGATGCGGCGCAAGGGCAAAAGCCGGCATGTCAAAGTGCAACGAAGCCGCATGGATGAGCTTTGCGCCCTGCCGAGCGCTTCCACTCGCCTTGTTGGATGGCAGGGCTGATCACGGCATGGAGGCGCCCCCGAAAGGGCTGCCCCCTCCCGCGCCAACACCGGCTAGGCCGACAAGGCCGCAGCGATGGCGTCCTTGATGCTCAGGCGCCGCTTGCGGAGCTCGACCTCATGCAGGTGTTCGACGGGCTTTACGTTGGTTTCGGCCAGATGGATCTGGTCGTTCACGTCGTCATATTCCTCGAGCAGTTTCGCGAAGGCGGGATTGCTCACCTTGAGCCGGTGAATGGCTTCGGCTTGGTCTGGGAACTCCTCGGCGAGGGTATGGGGCGTATTGGACATGAATGTCTGCCTGCTATCGGGTTTGCGCGTTGGCCATCTCTTATGCGGCTCGCTTACCCGCCGGCTTTGCGCTGCATCAAGGATGGGGAGGAACGTCGCGTGTTGTTCTTGCTCGCAAACACGATGCGCTGTCACGACGCTTAGGGGTATTGAGCATGAGCATGTGGACCAGGGGCGCGACGAGGGTCATGTGCGCGGCAGTGGCTGCGACCGGCATTGCCGCGCTTGCGGATTGGGCGCTCGCGCAAGCAGCAGAACCCTCCGCCGATCGCGGCCGCGCGCTCGCGGTGCGGCTTTGCGCCAATTGCCACCTTGTCGATGGCTCAGGAAAGTCGGCCCCCGAGGGCATAGGTACGTTTCGGGGCATCGCAAACCGCCCCGGGCAGTCTGCCGACCGCATTAGCAACGTCCTCATGCTGCCGCACATGCCGATGCCCGATGTCCAGATCACACGGGACGAGATTCAGGACATTCTCGCGTACCTTGAGACGTTGCGCACCAATCCGGACGTGGCGCCCTTGGTGAAGCCTGGGGGGCAGAAGCCGCAGTATCCGTCGAAGACCTAACAAGACCTAACAGGGCGGGCTTCCGTGCGATGCCCTCTAGCAAAGCCTCAGACCCACAAATGCCAATCTGTCGCAGAAGGCTTTGTCCAAACTGTCACGATTGGGGGTTAGTCACTAGGCTGACGGGTGGGCATCCCTTTCACAAAGGATGATGCCATGATTGAGTTCGATTTTCACGCGAATGTCTCGTTCATTCGAGACCTGGGGCAGCTCAGTTCGAAGCCTACAGGTCAGTACACCATGCCGCTGAAGGTCGCGGTGAAGCGAGCCATCACCAAACATCGTCCTGGTGAAACGCCTGCGATATTGGGAGGCGGCATCGAGCTCATCGGCATTGATGCGATCCAGGCCGTATTTGCTCTGCAAGATTTTCCGCGGGGCTACGAGAGCTGAGCGCTCTCGCGTGGGATGGCTTGTAGTCATCCTCCTCTCTCAGGGCTGGGGCGTCTTCGCACGGTAGTGCAATGCGATGGCTTTCCCCTGTCCTGTCGTATGCGCCAAGATCGCCACTATGGATCCTATGGCAATCGATGTGATCCCGTGTTCCATTCAGTGCGGATGCTCTGCCGCGCTGGTCGTCTTGTTCCGGCGCAGCCCATAAAAAGCATTCAAGGCGGTATGGCAAAGGAGAGCTTGTGCAGGCTTCGGTGGCCTCGTCCCGCGGTTTGGAAAACGTGGCTCGCGTCGCGCTGGCGTACTTCGTACTCTATTCGATAGGCGATGCGCTGGCCGCCTGGCACGCGGTCGATGGCGTCGACTTCAAGCTATGGAACGCCGCGCCGGCAATGAGCCTTGCATTGCTGGTGCGCTTCGGCGTCCGGTGGTGGCCTGCGGTTTTTGCCGCGCCGCTCGCTGCCGGCTTCCTGCACGGTGCGACGATAGAAGGCTGGGTGTGGATCGCGCCACGAGCCTTTGCCGAGGGCAGTTCGGTTCTCATCGCTGCAATTTTGATCTCCGCTAAGGACCGAAGCGTCGACTTTGCCCCGTTGCGTACGGTCTCGACGTTCTTCGTCGCGGCAGCAGTCGCGGCCGGAGGTATCGCACTCGTGCGTCTGTGCGAGGTCCTGATAGCAGCTCCATCAGAGACCGCCGCCCTTGCTGTTGCAGGCCGGATCTTCGTCGCCAATCTCACAGCCATTCTCTGCTTTTCGCCTATCCTCATGTTCTATGATTTCGCTCCGACGCGCGTTCTACGCTGGCCGTTGATCTCGTACGAGACGGTGATGCAGATCGCGGCCCTCGGAGCGATCGTGTGGGAGGTCTTCGGGCGTTTCGCCAATGCCGAGGTGCATTTTTTCTATGTCTTGTTCCTGCCGCTTGCATGGATCACGACGCGGCATGGGCAGCGCGGAGCCGCCATCGCGCTGGCGTTCGTCTTCCTGTCGGCAGTTGTCTCGGACTGGCTGCTGATACATACGCTCAGGGCAGGCACCGAGCTTCAGCTTCGCCTGATCGTGCTGGCGGTCACCGCTCTTCTGCTCGGAACCATGGTCAGCGAGCGCAGGCGTTCTCAGGGGCAGGTCCAGGCGCAGCAGACCGAGCTCACGCATCTTCAGCGCCTCAACATCGGATCGGAAATGGCCTCCGCGCTCGCCCATGAACTGAGCCAGCCACTCACGGCGGCCATGAACTATACTTTGGCAGCGTTGCGCATGATCAAGGCTCCTGATCCCGATCTGGAGCGCGCGGCGGAGGTCTTGAGCAAGGGCATCAGCCAGGTCGAGGCCGCAGGCCAAACCGTGCATGGTCTTCGAGAGTTCATGCAGAAGAGCGAACTACGCCTGAGCCTTTCGCACATTGACGAGACCGTGAAGCGGGCCTTCCATCTGGTTTCGGCGGAAGCCGATGCCGCGCACATAGATCTACGTGCAGTTGGCCTGTCGGCCTTGCCGCCGGTCTATGTGGATCAGGTGCGCATCGTGCAGGTTTTGGTGAACCTTCTGCGCAATGCTGTGCAGGCGATCTCCGAAGCAAAGATGGCTTCCGGTGCCATAACGGTATCGGGCATGGATAAAGGGGACCTGATCGAGATTTCCGTGGCCGATACCGGACCGGGAATTGCCGCGGAAGTGATGGAGCGGCTCTTTTTGCCGTTCGTAAGTACGAAGGCGTCAGGTATGGGCCTCGGCCTCGCGATCAGCAAATCCATCCTCGAATCGCACGAGGGCGATCTGCAGGCCGTGGCGTTGCCGCAAGGCGCGTGTTTCAAGCTGACGCTGCCGCGCTCATCCGCGGAGATCCGCGATGCGTGATGTGTCCGTCTACGTAATAGACGATGCCGAGGAGGTTCGTGATTCCCTTGCGGTCCTGCTCGCGACAGCCGGTTATCGCGCGCAAACATTCGCTTCCGCGCTGGACTTTCTGAGCGTCGTACGGCCGGGTTGGCATGGTTGCGTCGTCGCCGATGTGCGTATGCCGGCGATGAACGGCATAGAACTCGTCAAGGAGCTCAAGCTGCGCGCGTTGGCGCTACCCGTCATCATCATGACCGCGCATTCGGATGTCCCTGTTGCGGTCGCTGCGCTCAAGGCAGGCGCCGTCGACTTCATCGAGAAGCCTTTTCGCGACGAAGTGCTTCTCAAGAGCTTGAGAGCGGCGAGATCCCTTGCGCGCGATCGGCAGGCAGATGCCGATGGGAGCGAGGCAAGCTCCGGGCTCTCGGTCTTGAGCCCGCGCGAGCGAGAGGTCGCTCTGCTTCTCGTTTCGGGGCTCGCCAACAAGGTCGTTGCGGCGAGGCTCGGGATCAGCGTTCGCACCGTCGAAGTTCACCGCGCGAACATCATGCAGAAGACTGCCTCGAGGGCACTCCCGGATCTCGTGCGCCTCATCGGGTCGCACGACACCTCCGAGTGAGAACACCGAGCGAACGATCCCGTACGTATTTTCCACAATAGAAGGCCGGCGTCCGCGCGCGTACGACGCGGCCGGGCGGTCGTGCGGCACGTGGCCGGGTTTCGGGCCCGATACGCACCGGCTGATCCAAAGACATTGAATCTCCGCATTTTCTGGGCGCCAGAAACGGAGCATTCCCCGGTGCCTTTTCCCTGCTGCAGGAGGCCTCCGCAGCAGCAGTAGTTTTCTGTGACAATGATCTTATGTTTCCTTGATTTATCAGCCTATTAAGCTGTCACAAAACCTTTGTCTGCCTATGCGCAGGTGCCTTCCATCGCACCGTTTTGGGGCGCGATAAATGGGAGGCTTCGGCTGAGAATGCCGCTTCCCCCGAACTCCTAGACCAGGGGAGATACCAGAGTGAAAATGAAGATCATGGCCCGCGCAGCGGCGCTCGCGATCGGCATGGCCGTCGCGGCCACGCCGTCGCTTGCTGCGGACATCTCAGGTGCGGGTGCCACGTTCCCGTATCCCGTCTATGCGAAGTGGGCGGACGCCTACAAGAAGTCGACCGGCGTCGGCCTCAACTACCAGTCCATCGGCTCCGGCGGTGGCATCAAGCAGATCAAGGCCAAGACCGTCACGTTCGGCGCAACGGATGCTCCGCTTTCCGGCAAGGATCTCGACGAGTCGGGCCTGGCTCAGTTCCCGATGGTCATGGGTGGCATCGTGCCGGTCGTGAACGTCGAAGGCATCAAGCCCGGCGAGCTTGTGCTCGACGGTCCCACGCTCGCCGAAATCTTCCAGGGCAACATCAAGACCTGGGATCATGCGGCCATCAAGAAGCTCAACCCGAGCGCCAAGCTTCCGTCGTCGGCGATCGCGGTCGTGCATCGCTCCGACGGATCGGGCACGACGTACAACTTCAGCTACTATCTCTCGGCAGTCAGCGCGAGCTGGAAGGACAAGATCGGCACCAACACCTCGCTCGAATGGCCGGTCGGCATCGGTGCCAAGGGCAATGAGGGCGTCGCGAACAACGTCGCTCAGACCAAGGGCTCGATCGGCTACGTGGAGTATGCGTACGCCAAGCAGAACAAGCTTACGCACACGGACATGATCAATAAGGATGGCAAGCGCGTTAAGCCGACGTCTGCGTCCTTTGCGGCTGCCGCCGCCAATGCGGATTGGAACAGCGCTCCCGGCTATGGCGTCATTCTCGCCAACCAGCCCGGCGCCGAATCGTGGCCGATGACCGCGGCGACGTGGATCCTCATGTACAAGGCGCCCGCCGATCCTGAGGCCGCGAAGCTGGCCTTGCAGTTCTTCGCCTGGGCTTACGACAACGGTGCCAAAGCGGCTGACGAGCTCGACTACATCGCGATGCCCGCCAACGTGGTCAAGAGCGTCAAGGCGATGTGGGCCAAGGACATCAAAGACTCCGCTGGCAAGCCGGTTTTCGCCAGCAACTGAGCACCTCCCAGTGCAACGTGAGGAGGGGTGCGGACGACCCGCCGGCCGCACCCCGACTTTCGTTTTTCAGATCTACAAGAACGTCCACGTTTGCACTTGCCGCCAACCAGAGCTGTAAATGGTTAGCTTGCCTCTTGATATCGAGAAGACAGCCGCTGACGACGGCCGGAGCGTGGTCCTAGCCAAGTTGCGACGTGGAGACGCTGCTTTTCGATGGCTGACACGCGCAGCAGCAGTCAGCGTTCTCGTCATCTTGGGCGCCATCTTTCTCTCGCTGATCGAGGGGGCGGCTCCGGCATTTCGCGCCTTCGGGCTGTCGTTCATCACGACGCAGTCGTGGAACCCGGTCACGGAAAAGTTCGGCGGGCTCGCGCCTATCTATGGCACGGTTGTCACGTCAGCCTTGGCCATGGCGTTTGCCCTGCCCATCGGCATCGGCGTCGCCATATTCCTGACGGAGCTTTGCCCGCCCGTGCTGCGTCGCCCGATCGGCATTGCCATCGAGTTGCTGGCCGGCATTCCGAGCATCATCTACGGCATCTGGGGACTGTTTTTCTTCGCCCCCTTTCTGCAGGAGACGCTGCAGCCGGCGCTGATAGGGACGTTCGCCAACGTGCCGATCCTTTCCAATTTGTTCGCAGGACCGCCTTACGGCATCGGCGTGCTTACGGCCTCCTTCATTCTCGCGATCATGGTTCTGCCGTTCATCACAGCGGTCAGCCGCGATGTCTTTGAGACCGTGCCGGCCGTCCTCAAGGAATCGGCTTACGGCCTCGGCTGCACGACGACGGAAGTCGTACGAAACGTCGTTATTCCCTATACCCGCGTCGGGCTGGTCGGCGGAGCGATGCTCGCTCTCGGGCGCGCGCTTGGCGAGACCATGGCCGTCACCTTCGTCATCGGCAATGCGCACCGGATTTCCGCATCGATCCTGGCGCCCGGCACGACGATCTCGGCCACTATTGCCAACGAGTTCACAGAGGCCGTGGGAGATCTCTACTCGTCGTCGCTCATTGCCTTGGGCTTGGTGCTCTTCTTCATCACTTTCATCGTGCTGGCGGGAGCCCGTCTGATGCTGATGAAGCTCGAGCTGAAATCTGGAACATAGGCAACATAGGCAATGGCTCTCGACAAAGGCCGCTACAGCCGGCGCAAGCGCAGCAACTTCGTGAGCAATCTCCTGTGCTGGCTGTCAACCGGGCTCGGCCTCGGCATTCTCGCGATTATCCTTGGAACGCTCATGTTCAAAGGGTTCTCGGGCCTTTCCCTGCAGGTCTTCACGCAAACAACCCCGCCTCCCGGCGGCGAGGGCGGCCTCGTCAATGCCATCGTCGGCAGTCTCATCATGACAGCCATCGGCGTGGCAATCGGCACGCCGCTCGGCGTACTGGCGGGAACCTACTTGGCCGAATACGGGCGCCACACGCGGCTTGCCGTGGTGGTCCGGTTCATCAACGATATCCTGCTCAGCGCGCCTTCGATCGTCACCGGCCTTTTTGTCTATACGGTCATGGTCGCGCCTATGGGGCACTTCTCCGGTTTCGCCGGTGCGGTCGCGCTGGCGCTGCTCGTGATTCCGATCGTCGTGCGCACGACGGAGAACATGCTGTTGCTCGTGCCCGGCTCGTTGCGCGAGGCGGCAATCGCGCTCGGGATGCCGCCGTCCATTATGATCCGCAGGATTGCCTACAAGGCCGCAAGGGCCGGCATCGTCACCGGCGTCCTGCTCGCCGTGGCGCGCGTCAGCGGTGAGACGGCACCTCTCCTCTTCACCGCGTTGAACAACCAATTCTGGAGCACGAACCTCAACGCGCCCTTCTCCAGCCTGCCGGTTGTCATTTTCCAGTTTGCGCTGAGCCCGTACGCCGACTGGCAGCGCCTGGCATGGGTAGGGGCTCTCATCATCACACTGGCCGTGCTCGCATTGAGCGTCGTAGCGCGCTGGCTAAGTTCTTCGAGGACCGCACAATGAATATGCTGTCAGTCGCCAAGCCGGAGGCGGCGGAAAAAATAGCGATCCGCAACCTCAATTTCTTCTACGGCCAAAGCCGCGCTCTGAAGGATGTGAGCCTGCCGCTCCGATCCAATCACGTCACGGCGTTCATCGGCCCTTCGGGATGCGGAAAGTCCACGCTGCTCCGTGTCCTCAACAGGATGTACGACCTCTACCCAAACCAGCGAGCCGAGGGAGAGGTCCTGCTCGACGGCGATAATATTTTGAAGCCGAGGCAAGATCTCAATCTTCTGCGCTCGCGCATCGGCATGGTCTTCCAGAAGCCGACGCCATTTCCCATGACGATCTACGATAATATCGCCTTCGCGATGCGCTTATATGAGAGGCTCTCGACGGGCGAGGTCGATGCTCGCGTCCAGTCCGCGCTGGAAAAGGCCGCTCTCTGGGGCGAGGTGAAGGACAAGCTCCTCACCAGCGGCCTTTCGCTCTCAGGGGGCCAGCAGCAGCGGCTTTGCATTGCGAGAACGATCGCCATCCGTCCCGAGGTCATTCTCTTCGATGAGCCTTGCTCGGCACTCGATCCGATCTCCACGGCCAAGATCGAGGAGCTCATCGACGAGCTCAGGCAGGACTACACGATCGCGATCGTCACGCATAACATGCAGCAGGCCGCCCGTGTTTCACAATACACGGCCTTCATGTATCTCGGGGAGCTCGTCGAATTCGGCGATACGTCCGAGATTTTCACCAATCCCACGAACAATCGCACGCAGGAATACGTAACCGGTCGGTTCGGCTAAGCGAACTCGGAAAGAAGAAGCCGCCACTACGCAGCTCAGCGCTGTCGCCGCACGGCCGAGAATAGGTGGAGCAGCTTCGTCAAATCACTCCCTTCGCGATCAAAAGCTCGATAGCGTCGGGCTTGAAGCCGAACTCCGCAAGCACCTCGCTGGTATCGTGGCCGACGCTTTCACCTGCTTGCCGAACCGCGCCCGGCGTTCGCGAAAAGCGCGGCACCACGCCTTGCATCTTGACGCGCCCGAGCTCGCGATCCGGAATCTCCACAATCGCTTGGCGCGCGACGAATTGAGGATCCTCGATGGCTGCCTTGGCATCGTTGATCGGCGCAAACGCAATCCCGTGAGCGTCCAATCGCTTCTCCAGCTCGGAGAAGGTTAAGCCACGCAATGCGTCGGCGACGATGCCATTGATCTCCTGACGATGCCGCACGCGATCGGGATTGCTGGCAAAGCGTGGATCCGACTTCAGCTCGGGCTGACCGATGGCTTCCGTCAGGCGCTCGAACAGTGATTGCGATGATGCGGGAATGGAAACCCATCTGCCATCGCGCGTCTCGAAAATGCTGCTAGGTGCAGCATACGCGCTGACGTTCCCTGAGCGCTTGGGTGACTGGTTCAGCTGGTCTTGCTGGATAACGACAAAGTCCATGACGCGGAGCATTGCCTCGGCCATCGAGCAGTCGATCTCCTGCCCTTCCTTCTCAGGTGACCGCTCCAGCTCATAGAGCGCAGCAAGAACGCCCAGTGCTGCGACGAGGCCGCCGACAGCATCGGAGATCGGGAAGCCCAAGTGCAGCGGTGGCCCGTCCGCTTCACCACAGAGGTGGGTGAAACCGGACAGCGCCTCGAATGCGCGCGCAAAACCTGGCCTGTCCCGATAGGGGCCATCCTGACCAAAGCCGGTAATTCGGATGATCGTCACACGCGGGTTCAGAGAACGCATCCAGTCGCCGGTCAGACCCCAGCCATCGAGCGTGCCCGGGCGGAAATTTTCGATGACCACGTCCCGCTTCGCGATGATCGGGCCGAGGACGTCTTTGGCTATTGGGTTCCTGAGATCCAGGCTGATGGCGCGTTTGTTGCGATTGGTGACCTTCGACCAGAGCGAGACGCCATTCTTATGCGGTGGGAAGGCGCGCAAGGGATCACCGACACGCGGCTGCTCGACCTTGATCACATCGGCGCCGTAGTCTGCAAGCAGCGCGCCGCAAAGTGGACCAGCGAAGATGGTCGAAAGATCCAGGACCCGAAGCGCTGAAAGCGGACCTTGTCGCATGTGGCTAGCCTCTCGCGGTCACTGGAACGGCGGCGCAACCTAGCGCTGCATGCCCCACTTTCGAACGGTATGCATCTCGATCGTGCGGAAGACGACGCTCTCGACCACCAAGCCGATGATGATCACCGCGGTAAGGCCGGCAAACACATTGGCGGTCTCAAGCTGATTGCGGTTCTCGAAGATGAACCAGCCTAACCCACCCGAACGCGAGGAGACGCCGAAGACCAACTCAGCGGCGATCAACGTACGCCAGGCAAAGGCCCAGCCGATCTTCAGGCCAGCGAGGATGGAGGGGAATGCGGCCGGGATGAGTATCTTCAAGACATAGCGTACGCCGCGCAGTCCGTAGTTCATCCCCGCCATACGCTGCGTCTCCGATACGGCAAGGAAGCCGGTGTGCGTATTCAGGGCTACCGCCCACAGGACGGAGTGAACAATGACGAAGACGAGACTGGGCGTGCCGAGGCCGAACCACAGCAATGCCAGGGGCAGGAGCGCGATTGCCGGCAGCGGGTTGAACATTGCCGTCAGAGTGGACAGCAGATCGGTCCCTATGCGGGTTGAAACGGCGATTGTCGTGAACACGGCCGCAATGAAAAGGCCCAAGGCGTAGCCGGTGAGTAGAACCTTGAGAGATGTGAACGTGCGTTCCAGAAGCGGCCCGGAAACGGTCGAGTCCCAGAGCGCCTGCATGGTCTGAACGAGCGTGGGGAACGTCAGCTCGTTGCTAACATACCGCGCATAGGCCTCCCAGATCACAGCCAGAGTTATGAGAATGGCGGCCTTGCGAACCCACTCGATGTTGGTCAGCCTTTCCCAAGTCGAAAGAGGCCGTTCCACCTCTCCGATCTGACCGGCTTCAACTGTGGCGTGCTCGAACTCAGGGCGGACGAGTGGCGTGATGAGTGATGCACTAGCCATGAGCGGCTCCCGCTTTTGCGAGCGCTTCTTCCTCGATGCGTTCGGCAAACAGCATATTGTGGATGCGTTGGGTGAGTGCCCCGAACTCGGGACGACCCTGCTCCGCATGGCTGAACTGGTGAGCATTCAGCTCCGCTTTGACGCGACCGGGATGCGGGCTGAGCACGAGAATGCGTGAACCGACAATGATCGCTTCCTCGATGGAGTGCGTGACGAACAACATCGTGAAGCGCGTGTCCCCCCAGAGTTGCAGGAGTTCTTCCTGCATCTTTCGTCGCGTCAGAGCATCGAGGGCTGCGAATGGCTCGTCCATCAGCAGGATGTCAGGCTCCATGGCCATCGCGCGGGCAATGGCGACCCGCTGCTTCATTCCTCCCGACAGCATGTGCGGATAGACGTCGCGGAATTTGGTCAGGTTGACCTTGTCGATGAAGCGTAAAGCGCGCTCTTGCGCTTCCTTGCGTGTGCAGCGGCCGCTGGCCAGCATCGGGAACATCACGTTCTGCTGCACCGTCTTCCAGGGCATCAGCTGGTCGAACTCCTGAAACACCATCATCCGGTCAGGGCCCGGCCGGTCGATTGTTTGGCCGTTGAGCTGCATGGAGCCCTCGACCGGTGCCATGAAGCCTGCGACGCCTTTCAGCAAGCTCGACTTGCCGCAGCCGGATGGCCCGAGCAATACGAAGCGATCGGCCTGGAAGACGTCGAAGCTCACCCGGAAGGTGGCCGTGACGATATGTTCCCGCGTCTTGTACTGGAGCGTTACATCCTTCACGGAAAGGAGTGGTGAGTGAGCTGAGGTGTCCGGCTTCAATAAGCCATCCACCGCATGAGCTACCGTCATCCTAAAAGTGCTCCTTTCCAAGGCTGAGGAATTTCGCTGACACCGCCGGGCTCCTCGCGCTGATCAATCAAGTCGTGCGCCATCTCGGTTCAGCACGTCGCGCAGGTCGGCACCCGAGAGTTTCCTGGGAGCCAAGCCATTTCTGACACAAAGAGTGGCGGCGTGACCGATCGCGTGACCATACGAGAAGCACTGCGCGGTCACGCGTGCGGAGGCGACCGCTTCGTGCTCCGCCGAAAGGCATCTGCCGGCGACGAGCAGACCTTCGCCCCTCTCCGGCACGAAGCAGCTATAGGGCACCTCGTAGAAATCATTGATCAGCCATTCCACCTTGGGCTTGGTGCCAGTGTGCAACTCGATGGGCCATGGCGATCGGGCAATGCCGTCCTTGAACTTCGTGCCCTGCGTTACATCCACGTTCCGGAGCATTGCCACGCCCTTGGCCTGACGCGTTTGCCGGACGCCGACCTGGACGCCGCTGTCGTTGATCACGCTGTTCTCGCAACCAGCAAGGTTGTCCCGGAAGAACCTCGCGTACTCACGGATCTGCTTGCGCCCCTCAATCTCGGCCTCGGTGAAGTCCTTCGCATAGAGCACGTTGAGCTCCCGCCCGTCCTTGCCGACGATCCGGGTGCAATTGCAGAGCAGCTCGTTTGGCCGGGTAGTGGGAAACAGCCAGATCTTGGTACGCGGAAGCCGATACTCGTTGCCGACGTTCTTCTCCCGGATCAGTTCCGATATTTCATCCGGCATGATGGTGTCGGTGCCATAGCGGCCGACAAAGCGATCGACGTCCACGCCCAGCAGGCGGAAGATCATCGTTGGGTTCTGGACCTTGCCGTTCTGCCCGACGAACGAAGGGAACCCCGCCATCGCGACGAGGTCGGCATCACCACTCGCGTCCACGGTGAGTTTGGCGCGGACGCGCAGCGGACCTTCCTTCGTGAAGATAACGGCTCCCTCCATGTGCTCGCCGCCTTCCACGAGCACCGAGGTCGCCACCGCGTGATAGACGACGGTGACGCCGGCATCTTCCAGAAGCGCATCGGCGACGTCGCGCCAGATCAGAGGATCATGCACACGCGTGAAGGTTTTGCCGTACCGCACCGGCGGCGCGAGACCGCCCCTGGTCTCCATCAGTCTGACGAACTCGTCGAGAAAACCATGGACCACCTGAACGGGGCGCGAATCCGGTGCGTCCGACGCCTCATACATCCCGCAAATCGTGCCGGACATGCCGGCGACTGCCCCGCCACCGCAGAAGCCATACTTTTCGACGAGGGTAACGCGGAGGCCCTGCCGAGCGGCTGTAACGGCCGCTGCGACGCCGGCCGCGCCGCCGCCAACGACCAGGATGTCCGTATCGTGGAGAGTGGCGGCGCGTTGATCAAAGCCGAGCATGTGATGTCCTGACATTTTTCGTGCAGCCCGCGACCTGCTGCATATGAACGAGCGCTAGGCGATCCTCTGCAGCTCCGGGTCATCTGGTGTTAGATCGATCCCCAGGCCGGGAGTATCGGGCAGATGAAGCCGTCCGCCAGCGATACGATAGCCTGCCTGCCAGAGCCGCTCGAACAGTGTTTGATGAAGCATGTGCATTTCCACGCTCTCGCAGTTCTGAAGGGCTGCTGCGGCATGAGCATTTGCCGCGAGTGCGATGGCTGAGCCCGAGCAGTGCAGTGTTGTGAGCCGATGGAAAGCCTGAGCGAGGCCGGAGAGCCTTCGGATCTCGGTTATCCCCCCGCACACACAGGCATCGGCCTGCAGATAATCCACCGCGCCGAGCTCGAGTGCCTGCCGAAAGACGTGAAGGCCGGCCTCCAATTCCGGTCCTGCGATCGGAATCCCGACGGCCCTTCTGACCTCGGACCAGCCCGGCAGATTTGTGCGCGCCGTCGGGGCTTCGTAAAAGTGGAGATCGAAAGGGAGCAGCGCTTGGCCCAGCCGGATGGCTTCAGGCACGGTCGGGGAGAACATCGCATCGACCATCATGCGCGTTTCCGCTCCGATCGCCTCGCGAACCACGGATACCCTCTCGACATCCTGGCGCAGGGGGGCTCCGCCGACCTTCAGTTTGACGCCGCCAAAGCCGCGCCCTACGGCATCGGCCATCTCCTTGCCCAAAGCATCTGGACCGTGTCCGTCCCGGTACATGCCGCCGCTGGCATAAAGGGGCACCGAGGTCGAGAAGCCGCCAAGCAGCTTGTATACGGGCATTCCCGCCAGGCGCCCTAGAGCATCCCACATTGCGATATCGATGGCGCTCGTCGCCGCATAGAGGATGCCGCCCTTCGCGCTCATCAGGTTCGTCGCAAGGGCGCGCGCGTGAAACTGCTCGATGGCCCACACGGGCTGACCGACGACGATACTTTTCAGATCCTTGGCAATAAGGCTCGCGACAGTCTCCGGCGCACCGCCGTCGCACCAGGCTTCGCCAACGCCGATCACTCCGCCTCGCGTTTCAACGAAAGCCAAAACGGCGTGCTTCTCATTCCAAGCGTGCAACGTGTTGCGCAAACCGGGCGGGTAGCGCTTTGTCGCGATGCAGACGGTGAGGTTCTTCACGAGAGCCTCGCGTCCCGACGATGTGATGTCTTCCGACAGGGTCATATCAGGCGGTCCGGAACAAGCGCGTCATCACGAATTCACGATGCCCGAGCGCCTCCGCAGCCGTAAGGCGACCGGCGCAGGTTCGTATCATCGTGCCGAGAATTGCCTCGCCTGCCTGATCCAGGGTGATGCTACGCTGGAGTATGCCCGAGACATCGACGTCGATGTGGGAAGCCATTGTCCTGGCAGTGAGCGGATTGGCCGTTATCTTGATCACGGGGAGGATCGGGTTTCCGACCACGTTCCCCTGTCCCGTCGAGAAAAGATGGACCGTCGCACCGGCCGCGGCGCAGGCCGTCAGCATCTCCGCCCCGGCACCCGATGAATCCATGAACCAAAGGCCCGGCCCGGCTGGAGCTTCCGCCGTATCCACGACGCCGACGATGCGGGCTTTTCGCCCGATTTTCGTGAGCGCACCCATCGCCTTTTCTTCGATGGTCGTTATGCCGCCCCTGATGTTGCCTGCTGTCGGGTTGGATTCGATCAAATCATTCGATTTGTAGCGGATGATCTCCCGATCATAGGCCGCGTGTGCCTCGAGGAACCTCTCTCTTACATCGGCATTGACGCACCGCGCGGCGACGATCGTCTCGCCGCCGGTGAGCTCCGCCGTCTCCCCGAAAATGAGCGTGGCCTTCAGCTCGTCGAGCCGATCGAAAACCCAGCCAACGGCCGGGTTGGAGCCGAGGCCGGTCGTCGTATCGGACTCACCGCATTTGGCTGAAACGACCAGCTCCGACAGCGAGCATTCCGTCCGCTCGTACTCGGAGGCATCCTGGACGAACTGCTGCGCACACTTCGACGCCAACGCCACCACGTCCAGATCGCCGAGACCGGAGATGGAGAACCCTGCGACGGGCTTTCCGCTGGCAGCGATCCCCTTGACCACGCGTTCCGTCCATTGTGGCTCGATGCCGATGACAACCGTAGCCGCGACGTTTGGATTTCGGCCGGTACCAATCAAGGTTCGAAACAAGAGATCCAGATCAGCCCCGAACTGGAGGCGCCCGTAGGCGTGCGGCAGCGCCAGCGTTCCTGCTACGCTGGCTGCCACCCCTTCAGCCGCCCTGTTTGAGATATCGTCGACCGGCAGCACGATCACGTGGTTGCGTATTCCCACGCGGCCATCCGGACGTCTGTATCCGCGAAAGGTCGACAGCTCCGACATCGAGGACGCCCCTTTTTGTTTTTGCTTTTGGAGCCGCTCGCCAGGAGGTGCTCCCCTATCAACTCAGCTCCCCGAGAGGGCGTGCGCGTTCGGGAAGAAGAGATCTTTCCACGTGGCGGGAACGACCTTCATGGTGCCCGTTCTGTGCTTGAAGTTCACGAATGCCATCAGGTTGTGCGGCGTCATCGTGAACTCGATCTGCGGATCGTTGAGCATCGCCAGAATGTTCTCGACCGTTTCCTTGTCCTTGGACATGCGCAGATAGAGCTTGGCCGCCTCGGTCTTGTTCTTGTTGATCCAGTCCGTGGCTTCCTCGAGAGCCTTCACACTGGCGGCGTACAGCTTCGGGTTCTCTTTCACGAATTTGCTGCCGGCCCACACGATGGTTGCCGTTTGAGGACCCCATACGTCGTACGAGTTCAGCACAGTGCGAACGCCGGGCATTCGCAGCTGCTGATACTGGTAGGGGGGTGTCGTAAAGTGGGCGGTGATCTCGCTGGAGCCCGAGGAGAGCGCTTGCATCGCATCCGGGTGCCCAAGGCTGACGGTCAGCGAGTCGAACTTGTCGAAGCTCTTGTCGCCGAACATTTTCGCTGCAGCGGCCTGCAGCGTGACCGCTTGCGGAGAAATCCTGACCGCCGGCAGCGCGATCCTATCCTTGTCCGTGAAGTCCGCGATCGACTTGACGTTCGGATTACGGGTGTTGAGGAGCATCGGCATCTTCACGAGACTGCCGACCGCCTTGACGTCGAGTATGCCCTTGGTCCGCGACCACATGGTCACGAAGGCGCCGATGCCTCCTCCGACAAAATCAACGGCGCCGGACAACAGCGCGTCGTTTACGGCCGCTCCGCCTGTGAACGTATTCCAAGACACGCTCTTTAGTGGGATCCCGGCAGCCTTCGCCTGCTTCTCGACGAGCTGGTGATCCTCCATGACCATGAGCTGGAGGTAGGCGATGCCATATTGCTTCGCGAAGCGAACCTCCGTCGCCTCGGCGCGGCTTTCCGCCGGCGCTAATGCTACGCCCAGAGCAAGTGTGACACCGAGCAATGAGATGGACTTCTTCATCTTAACAGCCTCCCCGGCCTGATTGTCGCCCTGCTCGAAAAGGCACGGGCTTTGCTTGGTTGCGGACATGTTGTCCAGAGTTGCAGCCGTCTGCTAGATGTGATGCATGGAATCTGAATTGCGATTTCGTGACATCAGGAATCATGTTGGATCTCAAGCAACTCGCGGTATTTGTGCGCGTCGCGGAAAGCGGCAGCCTCACCAAGGCTGCCATCGTCTTGGACTTGGCCCGTTCCGGCGTCAGTCGACAGCTTCAGGACCTCGAAGGTGAAATCGGGCACAAGCTGTTCCATCGAACCGGGCGCGGCATGTTGCTGAGCGATAACGGAAAGAAACTCCTGCCTCGTGCGAAGCAGCTTCTCTCCGATGCTCAGCAGCTCGAGGACGAGGCGAGATCAACCGTCGGTACGCCTACTGGGACCGTGGTCATCGGGCTTCCGGCATCGGTTGCGGAGCTTCTCGCCGGCCCGCTTTTCGAGCGCGTGCAGGCACGGTTTGCGCAGGTTCGTATTCGCCTTGTCGAAGGCTTGAGTGGCCAGATCGAAGAGCTATTGGCCGACGGGCGCGCCGACATCGGCCTTTTCTTTGCCAAGAAGCCGAACACCAGGAGGGGCGACGCGCCGCTGTGCGTCAACGATCTGTACTTGATCGGGCCTCCAGGAGACCGGCCGACATCTCAGAAGAGCGTGAGGCTGTCGGCAATGAACGGTTTGCCGCTCATTCTCCCTGGCCTTCCTCACGCGCTGCGCGCGCTGGTGGAGGACGCCTATGCGCGCGGCGGCATCAAACTGCTGGTGCCGCTGGAGGTGGATTCCATGTCCACCATGAAAGCGGTCGCAGCATCAGGCGGGGGATACACCATCGCGTCGTTCGATATGGTGTCTCATGATGTCATCACCGGGCGATTGCAGGCGGCACGCATTGTCTCCCCGGCGCTGGAGCGCCTTCTTGTCATGTCCGCGACGTTTCACAAGCCACTGACGGTCCCGACGCGCTTGCTGATGGCCGAGATACGGACGCTTGTACTGGAGCTCGTCACTTCAGGCAGATGGAAGGCTCGCCTCCCGAAGGCGATCGGCACGCGCCAAATTAGGTCCCGGTAGCTGGGCACCGACGGGCGCATCGATGTGTCGCCTAAGACCTCGTCAGGATCGGCGCCGCACATATCAGACGTGGTTGGCGGCGCTACTCGATCGCGCGCCCCCTCTGAACAGCGCGGCCCCTATTCCGGCAGCCCCGCCTTCCGCAAGCCATCCGCGAAGGTCGCGAGGTCCTCCGGCCGGCAGATCGGGAGCCAATCCGCGAGATTGGAGACGCGCAGCGCGGGGTCGAGCTCGCGCAAATGCTTCATCGCGCGCTGCGCCTCGTCGGGCCGGCCCGCGAGCGCATGGCTCGCCGCGATGACACTGACGACCATCAGGAAGCTCGGCAACTCCCGGAAGGCTTTCTCCGCCCACGACGACGCGGCGTCGAAGCGCCCCGCGAACAGATGCGCCGCCGCCAGTCCGGCCTGCATGCGATACTGCTCGGGGTCGAGTGGGCTCAACCTCATGGCGTGTGCGAAGTGCTCGATGGCGGCGTCCGGCTCGCCGTTCCAGGTTCGCAGGAATCCGGCGAGGAACCAGGCTGACGCGAGATTGGGATTGAGCACGAGCGCCCTGTCGAGCAAGGCGATGCCGCCGGCGACGTCATCGGTGAGGTGGGCGAGCGCATGCCCGCCGCGGGTGAGCGCGACCGCATCGTCCCGGCCGAGGTCGACAGCCCGACGCGCCAAGCGGGCGCCCTCGGCGATCTCGCCTGGGCGATCGGTCATCCAGCCGTTGACCTTGCGCCAGAAATAGCACCAAGCCGCCATCGCATAGGCCGACGCGAAATTCGGGTCGCGCATGAGCGCGTGGTTGAACTGGCCGAGCGCGGTGTCGATCGACGCCCTGGATCCCAGATGGAGGTGCGCCATGCCGCGCAGATAATAGTCGTAGGCGTCGAGGCTTTCGGTTGGCTTGCGCTTCGCGCGCTCGATCTCGGCACGCTCAAGCTGCGGCGCAATCGCGCCGACGACGGCCTCGGTAACCTGATCCTGCAATTCGAAAATATCGTCGAGCGCGCTTTCAAAGTGTTCGGCCCACAGATGCGCGCCGGTGGTCGCGTCGATGAGCTGCCCGGTGATGCGCACCCTGTGCGCCGCTTTGCGCACGCTGCCTTCCAGCACATAGCGCACGCCGAGCTCGCGGCCGACCTGTTTCACGTCGACCGCGCGGCCCTTGTAGGTGAAGCTCGAATTGCGCGCGATCACGAACAGCCAGCGATTGCGCGACAGGGCCGTGATGATGTCCTCCACCACGCCGTCGGTGAAGTACTCCTGCTCGATGTCGTCGCTCAGGTTCAGGAACGGGAGCGCGGCAATGGAGGGACTGTCGGGCAGGGTCAGCGCCGGCGCAGGCGGCGCTTCCGATTTCGCGGGTTCTGCGCGCGGGGAGGCGCCAGCCGACGCTTCCTTGATTTCGCCGACAAAACGAAATCCCTTGCGCGTGATGGTCCGAACCAAACGCTGCTCTTCGCCGCTGTCGCCGATTGCCTTGCGAACAGCGTTGATATGGCTGGTCAAGGTCGATTCAGCGACGATGCGGCCACTCCAGACCGCCTCCAGCAAGTCGTCCTTGCTGACGACGTGCTCGCGGTTCTGGATGAGGTAGAGCAGCAGGTCGAAGACCTTCGGCCCGATGGCAACGGCCTCGGCATGCCGGGTCAGTTCCCGTCGATCAGGGTCGAGCGAATAGTCTTCGAACAAATACTGCACTTTCGCGCTCCGTCGCCGGGGAGCATGAAACCGTCAGTCCAGCCAAGCCATTGATAGCACAGCGATCATTGCGTGACACGTAGGTCCCGATTGCGGCCGCTTGGACTGAAAACCAAGACAGATCCAAGCTCCTGACAAGGCCACTACAAAGTCTTTCAACCCGGCCGCTGGCAGAAACGTTCCCATCGAAACACCCACCAGGGGACGTTGACCATGAAGCGACTTCTCATCGTCGGCGCCGGATTTGCAGGAATGTATGCAGCCATATCCGCCGCCCGCCTCCGCCACCTGCAGGGCGTATCGCCCAAGGACCTCGAAATCTCGCTGATCTCACCCGAGCCCTTCCTCGTGATCCGGCCGCGGCTGTACGAACCCAAACCGGAGACGATGAAGGCGCCGCTCTCGGAGCTCTTCCGCGAGATCGATGTCCGCTACGTGCAAGGGTCGGTCGAGACGATCGACAGCGCGTCCGGCTTGGCGACCTTCGTCGGGCCCGAGGGCAAGCTCGAGACACTGGCCTACGACCGATTGGTCCTGGCTACCGGCAGCACCGGTTTCCGCCCCCGCATTCCTGGCCTTGCGCAGCACGCATTTGGCGTCGACCTGATGGATGAAGCCATCAAGCTCGATCACCACCTCCACGCGCTGGCGAAGCAGCCGCCTTCACAAGCCCGCAACACCGTGGTCGTGGCCGGAGGCGGCTTCACTGGAATCGAAACCGCGACCGAGATGCCCCGGCGGCTGCGTACCATCCTCGGAAAAGACGCCGATATCCGAGTCGTGCTCGTCGAGCGTGGCGAGCTGATTGCACCTCAGACCGGCGACAACCCGCGTCCGGTCATTGCGAATGCGATTCGCGACAGCGGCGTGGAAACAATCCTCGGCGTGGGTGTCACGGCACTGGATGAGGCCGGTGTGACGCTTTCCAATGGACAGCGCATCGAGAGTGCGACCGTGATCTGGACGGCAGGAATGCGCGCGTCGCCGCTGACTGCGCAGATTTCAACATCGCGCGACAATCTGGGCCGCCTGATCGTCGACCCCGACCTGCGCGTGCCTGGCGTCAGGAATGTGTTTGCGACCGGCGACACTGCCAAGGTCGCTGCTGACGATCTGGGCAACGTTGCCCCGATGACCTGTCAGTTCGCCATCCGGCTTGGGGCCTTTGCCGGCCACAACGCGGCCGCCGATCTGCTGGGCCTGCCGACCGAGCCCTATGATCAGAAGACCTACGTGGTGTGCCTCGATCTCGGGTCTTCGGGCGCGATTTTCGCGCGGGGATGGAAACCGCAACTGGAGCAGATCGGAGAGTTGGCGAAGGCGACCAAGCGGGAAATCAACACCGTCTGGATTTATCCGCCGCGTCCTGAGCTGGACAAGTTGTTCGCCTCTGCGCCGGCGCAGGTGATGGATCTCTCGGATTTCTCGGTGCCGATCAACGCCGCAGCCGCGTAAAGCGGCGCGCGTGCGACAAGCCGCGAATTGCGACACAAACGAAAGGAACACAGACAATGGACGCGATCACAACAAAGGGCGGTTTTAAACCGGCGCGCGACGAGCTGGTTCCGTCGCGCTACGCGTTGAAGGTCGGCGAGATTGACGTCATGGTGGTCAGCGATGGGGTGCTATCGCTCCCAACCAGGATGTTGGCACACGACACCGACCCGTCCGTCCGGGCAGCCTGGCTGCGCGACATGGGCCTGCCGGCGGAGATGCTTGACTGGCCGCTGAACGCGGTCGTGGTGCGTAGCGGCGGCCGGACCATACTGATTGACGCCGGGATAGGGTCGGACCCAGGCTTGGACTTGCCGCGGGCCGGGCAGCTGGTCCGGCGACTGGAGGCCGCCGGCATCGATCTTCGCTCCGTGACCGACGTGGTGCTGACCCACATGCACATGGATCACGTTGGCGGGCTGCTCCTCGACGGCGTGAAGGAGCGGCTTCGTCCGGACCTGCGGGTCCACGTGGCGGCCGCCGAAGTCAAGTTCTGGGCGTCGCCCGATTTCTCCCACGTCTTCATGCCGCAAGGGTTCCCCGACGCGCTTCGGTCGGCCGCCAAGCGGTTCTTGAACGAATACCAAAGTCAGATACGTCCGTTCGACGACAAATACGAGGTGGCGCCGGGGGTGCTCGTCACGCGCACAGGCGGCCACACCCCCGGGCACAGCGTGGTCCGCCTGGCGTCCGGCGGCGACCGCTTGATGTTCGCCGGCGACGCCGTGTTCGCGGTCGGGTTCGAGCACTCCGACTGGCACAACGGCTTCGAACACGACCCTGAGGAGGCGGCCCGCGTCCGGGTCAGTCTCTTGCGGGAACTGGCGGCCAGTGGCGAGCCGCTGACGGCCACGCACCTGTCGTTCCCGTCCATTGGCCGGGTAGCGGCCGCCGGCGACGTCTTCCGCTGGATACCGGCCTGGTGGGACTACTGACCGCTTGTCGGGTTTCGGTGCCCGCTGACGCCGGACCGCACAAAGCGCGGCTCGCACGCAGGAGCCAACACAAGGAAAGGAACGAGGCAATGAGCGTCATCACAACGAAGGACGGCACCAGCATCTTTTACAAGGACTGGGGCCCGAAGACCGCTCAGCCGATCGTCTTTCACCACGGCTGGCCGCTGAGCGCCGACGACTGGGACAACCAGATGCTCTACTTCGTCGGCAAGGGCTACCGCGTCATCGCCCATGATCGGCGAGGCCATGGCCGCTCGGCGCAGGTGAGCGATGGTCACGACATGGATCACTATGCCGCCGATGTTGCTGCCGTGGTCGAGCATCTCGATCTGAGAAGTGCAGTCCACATTGGTCATTCCACCGGCGGCGGCGAAGCGGTGCACTACGTCGCGCAGCACGGCCAGCGCCTGGGTCGTGTCGCGAAGCTCGTGCTCATTGGCGCCGTGCCTCCGATCATGGTGAAGACGCCGGCCAATCCGGGAGGTCTGCCGATCGAGGTGTTCGATGGCTTGCGCAAAGAACTCGCCGCTAACCGGGCACAGTTCTATCTCGATTTCGCAGGCGGCCCGTTCTACAGCTTCAATCGTTCTGGCGCGAAGCCGATGCCGGGCGTCATCCAGAATTGGTGGCGGCAGGCCATGATGGGCAGTGCCAAGGCGCACTACGAGGGCATCAAGGCCTTCTCGGAAACCGACTTCACCGAAGATCTGAAGGTCATCAACGTTCCGACGCTCGTCATGCATGGCGACGATGACCAGATCGTGCCGATCGCCGCTTCGGCATTGCTTTCGGCCAAGCTTGTGAAGAAGGCAACGCTCAAGGTTTACGAGGGTTTCCCGCACGGCATGTGCACCACCCACGCCGATACGGTGAACCCAGATTTGCTTGCCTTCGTCGAGACGTCGGGCAAAGCCGCAGTCGCTTAGAGCACGGCTTGCCGGCACCATGCACCGTTTGCTGTTGAACTCGGCCGTCGGGAGAATCAGCACTTGGCAGTTCTTGCAGGAGACCTTCTCGGTGAGCGCCATCGCGCTTCGCGCCGCCGGCTCCGATGAGCAACACGCCCTACAGGCTTTGCAGAGGCGTCTTTCAGCTTGTGCGAGCGCTGTCGGGTCGGCGTGCGACAAGGCCAATGCCGGCGAAGGCCAGCGCCAGTCCCCATAGGTTCAGACCAAACCATCCGTAACCACCAACTCCGTGGGCGGCGAGCAGGGCAAGACCAGCGGCCGTCACCAGCGCGCCGAGTACGTGGCGCCAGGCAAGCGCCGGTGGGCCTTCGGGCACGCCGGGGCGTTCAAAGCGCCCGAACGCGGCGACAAGAGGAACTAGCGCAAGGGTGTTGGCTATGATCCAGGGGATCCGCGCCCACCACCACTGGGCACTCCCTGGGTCCAGCCGCAGACCGAAGCCATTTGTCAGATAAGCTGCGAGAACCACGAGTGTGGTGGCCGTCAAATGCCAGATGAACAGCGTCATGATGCTGCTGTTGATTGCCACGGTGGCGGTCCATGCGCCGCGTCCAGCCAGCCAGCGGCGGGCGGGCGCCTGTACAGCGAGCAATAACCCGCCCTGCAGTATCGCGAGCGGTATCAGCGTGACCTTGGGCGGTGTCGTGTTGCTGACGGGATCGCCGGGGACGCCGATCATGGCGACGGGGTACGGCCCGAAGTGGACGAGCAAGACGAGCGCAGCGAAGCCCAAAGCACCGCAGAAAAGCATCACCGAGCGGTCGGAGAACCGCTCGTCGAGCCACGCAAAGCCGAGGAGGGAGATCGCGCCCCAGACGAACAGATAGTTGGCAAAGCCGAGCCAGCGCAGGTCGAAGGCAAAGTACATGACGTCGCCGACGATTGCGGCAGCCGTCAGGGCCCAGAACGATCCCATCCCAAAGCGGGCCCAGGCGACCTCCATGAGCGGCACGAGCAGAACGATCACGACGTACACCGCGAGGAACCAGATTGGAATGAAGGCCACGCGCGAGCCATAGCTGATCAGCTCCGGCCGCACGCCGCGGGCGTACTCGACGCCGACGATCATCACCCAGACGACGAGTAGCGGGAGGAGGGGCCAGAGAATGCGGCGCAATCGGCCTTCAAGCCAGGCGGCATACGATTTGCCGTCCCGCCGCGTGGCGCGCCAACTGATGCCGTTTGCGTACCCGCCGACCATGAAGAAGATCGGCATCACCTGGAGGATCCATGTGAGCCAGGCGGTCCAGGGAGCGAGCGTCAAGATGTGAGCGGTGACGAGCGTCCCGCGCGCGTCGATGTGGGGCGCGGCAGCGAGCCAATGCCCGACGATCACGACCAACATCGACATCGCCCGCAGGAAATCGACATAGCGGTTGCGGGAGGCGGGTGTGCGGTCAGCGAGCTCGGCAGCGCGGGACCAGGCGGCCATGACTATTCACCGGCGTGTCGCTCAGACCGCGTGACCCTGCGGCACACGTCCCCGATCACCTCGTCGTTGCCACAAGCGGGCATGCGGGCTCGACTTTCATTCCGAGGATCGCGTTGCCGAAACAGACGCAGCATCGGCAGGGTTCCAGTCCATCCTCTGTAGCGGGGCAATGAGGCCTGACGAACTGTGATCGTACGCCGCTAGGCGGAAAGCAGAACGAGCGCTTGTGTAAGCCTTAGACGTCACGAGCTCGCTCGGCACCTCATAGGAAACCTGAAAGCATGTCTTGTCGAGCCGGGATCGGCGGAACGAATTCCGGCTGCAGGAGCGTCCGTGAGATCGACGCGAAGCAGCCTCCGATCGCTTTCGCCGGCATCGCTTGCCGCGACGTTGCGCCTGAAGCCACGGCCTTAGTTGGGCTCGTCCTCGATCCCGCCGCTCGCAGTGCTTGCTGGTTGGGAGAGCGGGCCCAGGTCATCATGCGCGCCGCGGCCGAGGAGATGCGCTGCCGAACGCCAGGCATGATGCGCCATCTGGTGGAGCCGCCGAACGGTCTCGATCTGCTCGAGGGCATCCGCGGCCGTCCGCTTTCCCGACGCGACAGAGGCGAGGGTCGCGGCGCGATGGTCACGCTGCAGAGCGTCGAGTGCTCTCGCTGCGCCCTCCACCTCGGCGAGCGCCGCTGCGACTTCGGACGAAACGCTCCAACTGATGGGGGCGGCCCGCGCGCTGAGGGCGGATTCCGAAATGATCGAGCCGCCAACCACCTGTGTTGCGCGCATGGCCTTATTGCACAGCTCGGCGGCGCGAAGGTCATGGGGCGCTCCGGCCGGCCGTCCCGGCAGCCCGCCGGGTGCCAGAACTTCCACGAGACGCGAGGCGTGATCGAGCGCGTGCAGTGTGCTTGCCATGCGGAGCCGCTCGGCGTCCGTCTCGGGAGGCTCCTTCAATTCGGACAGGAAATCCCGCACCTTCTCCAGTACGGCAGCGGCTCTCGTCGTGTTTTGCGCCACCGCGCCGGTCCCGCTTGAAAGGGCCGCGGAGACCGAGGCGGCAGTTGACGTGAGGACGTCCGCGACGACGCGCCGAGCGGTTTCGACCGCGATTACCGGACTGGCGAGCGCGCTGGGATCGAGCGCGCGCTGAAGTGCGGTCTGCTCGGAAGGCAGGAGCCGCTCCACGACGCGGGTGAACCACTGCGTCGCCGGAAGGAGCACTGCGACACCCACGACGTTGTACGCCGTGTGGTAGGCAGCAAGGAGCGTCGTTCCGTCGACCGACGAGGTGAGCGCCTTCATCAGCGCTGCCGTGAACGGAAAGGCGATGATGGCGATGAGCGCCGCGATGACCTTGAACAGCACATAGGCGAGGGCGAGGCGCTTGGCCGTCGCGCTGGCCCCGATGGCCGCCAGCGCGGAGCTCGTCGCCGTCCCGATATTCTGCCCGATGATCAGCGCCGCGCCCTGCTCCAGGCTCACCGCTCCGGCGTAGAAAGCCGAAATGGTGACGGCGATGGCGGCCGTCGAGGACTGCATGACCGCGGTCATCGCCAGGCCGACAGCGATCAAGGTCATGAGGCCGACCGACCCTGCGAGCCAGCCGACCCCCGGCGCGCCGAGGACCGCAGGCAGGTCGGACGGATGCAAGCTCTCGGCGAGCCCGCCCATGCCCTGCTGGAGGGTCGTCAGCCCATAGAGGACCAACGCAAAACCTGCGAGCGCGCCACCCGCGGCCGCGATCCGACCGCCCGCCAGCAGCTTGGCCAGCGCGCCAATGAAGATCATCGGCAGCGCATAAGTGGAAAGCGAGACGCGCACGCCGATCAGCGCCACCAGCCAGCCCGTGCCGGTGGTTCCCACATTGGCGCCGAACACGAGGCCGAGCCCCTGCGCAAAGGTGAGCAGGCCGGCGCTGACGAGGCCGATCGTCGTCATCGTCACCGCGCTCGACGATTGCACGAGCAGCGTGACGATCGCGCCCCAGAAGGCACCCGAGAGCGGCGTGTCCGCCGCCTTGCCGAGGACGGTGCGCAGAGCAGATCCAGCCATCGCCTTCAGGCCGTCGGTCATGACGGTCATGCCGAGCAGGAACAATCCGACGCCCCCGAGAATGGCAATCGCTGTCGACATGCACGTCTCGCCCCGTCTACGCTTAGGCCTCGAGTTCGTTGGAGTCGTACCGCCAGCCGACCCGATCCGATAGCCTCCTCACAAAATTCGACGCTCGTCTGAATTTTCCCTAACTAGAAATTCCCGATTTCCTCGCGCTTCGCGCTCAGTCGTGGAACGGCCGGGGAGCGTGGATTTGAAGCCATTGGAGCAGGCTGGGGCACGTTAATTTAGAAGGAGGCGGAGGTTTCGTCGGGCGAAACTTTGAGCGCGTCCTCTTTTCCGCTCCTCAATCGAGAGCTGACTTTATCAACCGCACCCCGGTGTGTTGTCTTCCGACGAGCGGGATGTCCACTTCTGCGATCGACCATCGATCTAAGTCGCTAGCCTGACGGGCGATGGTTCGAACTCTCGTCGAATCCTGAAGCGACGGACCGAGTTCTATCCCTCCAGCTATCGCATCTATTCATGTTCCCGATCAGGAACATTATGCTGTGCGCTCGTGCACAGCGTGACCCGCCTCGGCGATGCGTCGGCTCTGAGAGCGCGCGCTCGTCGTCGGCGGGTCACGTCCGTTTGATCAGAAGCTATAGGGGATCAGCGAAAGTCGAGCCTCACCTACTTGGCATTGCAGGGAGGCGCCAGCGCCTTCACGTCTCTGATCAGCTCAGGCATCGTCTGCTCGGCGGTCTTCGCGCCGCTGATCAGCCCCTCCGTGTGGCTCTTGATGACCTCGATCATCTTCAGGGAGTTCGGCCCCGGATACGACGCCCACTCGGTCAGCCGCGGCAACTGCATGAGCGCCGTCACCTGGTTGGGATAGGTCTTGTAGAAGTCACCGAGCAGCTCTGGCGTCGTGGCCGCTGCCTGGTTGACTGGCATATAGCCCGTACCCTTGGCCATGATGGCCTGACCGACACCGCCGGTGGCGAATTTCAAGTATTCCCACGCCGCCTGCTGGCGCGCCTTGTCGGTGGTCAGCATCATGGCCATGGCACCGCCGCCGGGCAACTGGGCCTTCTCCGCGCTGATGGGGAAGGGCAGCGTCTTGAGCTTGAACTTATCGCCGATCATCCTCTCGGCCGTCGCCGCGAAGCCGGACGACGACACCCAGATGCCGACCGTCCCGGCGACGAAAGCCATGCGGCCCGGCACCTGTCCGAGATTGCGCATGCCGGCTTTGGGGAAGGACTCGAGGATCTTCAGCGCCGCCATCCCGTGCGCGTCGCCGAAGGCGAAGTCGCAGCGGTTGTCGGCGAGCATCCGGCCGCCGTTGCTGGTGACCAGGCCCTGGAACAGCCAGTTTCCGGTCTGCTCCCAATCGAAGTAGAATCCGGCCGTGGGCTGGCCGACCTTCGCGTCGACGGCCTTGCCGGCCGCCAGGATGTTCGGCCATGTGGTGAGAGAGGCGACGTCGACGCCTGCCTTCGCCATCAGGTCGGTATTGACGTAGACGATGGGCATCGACACCGCGAAGGGCATGCCGTACTGCGCGCCGTTGCGCTGTCCGAGCGCGGCGAGTGCGGGATGATAGCCGAGCTTCTCCATGCCGCCGTCGGCGTTGGCATGGGCATCGACCGCCACGGGCAGCTTCTGATCCGTGAACAGGCCGAGCTGGTTGATGCCATTGAACGCCACGTCGGGAAGCGTGCGGGTAATCTTGTCGCGCATCAACTGCTGGGCAAGCTCCTCGTAGCTCGCCGGCGGAGTGCGGAACTCGATCTTGATGTCGGGGCGCTGCTCCATGAACTTGGCAGCAATGGCTTCCTGCACGGCCTTGTAGACCGCCGCGTTGGAATAGGCGACCTGGAGCTTGGTCTCTGCGTGCGCCGCGCTCGTGGCGAGACCCGACGCGACCATGATCGCGGCGATCGTGCCGGCCATGAATCTGTTTTGGGCAGTCAGCATGTTTTCCCTTCCTGAGGTGGACTATTTGACCGAGTGGATGGTCAGGCCGTCGATGAAGCGGCGCTGAGCCAGGAGAAACGCGAGGATCAACGGTGCGACGATCGTCGCGGTCGCAGCCATAAGCGGGCCGAACTGCCGTCCGGTCTCGTCGTCGCGAAACAGCAGGATGCCGAGCGCCGGGGTGGCCAGCTCAGCGCGCCGCAGCACGATCAGCGGCCAGAACAGATCGTTCCAGTGCGAGACCAGCGAGAAGATGCCGAACGAGGCGATGGCTGGCGCGCTCATCGGGATCATGACCCGCCAGATGATGTCCGCCTCGCTCATGCCGTCGAGCTGGGCTGCCTGGATGAGCTCGTCGGGGATCGTGCTGAAGAATTGCCGCAGCAGGAATACGCCGAAGGCGGAGAAGATCCACGGGAGGATCAGCGCGCCGTAGCTGTCGATCAGTTGCGCGTAGTAGAGCAGAACGAAATGGGGGATCGACAGCACTTGCGGCGGGATCAGCAGCGCGATCAGTACTGCCGAGAACAGCGTATCTCGGCCCCGGAAGCGCAGCTTGGCCAGCGCGTAAGCGCAGGGAATGCAGACCAGGAGCTGCACCATGAAAATCGCTGCGCAGACCAGCACGCCGTTAAGCAGAAAGCGAAGCATGGGTGCGCTGGCAAACACCACCCGGTAGTTGTCGAAACCGGCGAAGCTCTCGGGCAGGATATGGAAGTGCGCCTGGTAGATCTCCGGCGTCGTCTTGATCGACAGGCTCAGCATCCACATGAACGGCAGCAGCGCGAACAGCGCAGTCACGCTCAGGATCACGCAGCGAAGGACCTTGCCCTTCGTTCCTAACGACAGCGGTGTCATGAGTAATGTACTCGTCTATCCATGATCTTGGCCTGCAGCAGGGTGATCGCGATCACAATGCCGAGGAACACCACCGTCAGAGCCGCGCCGTAGCCGGTCCGCAGGTAGTCGAAGCTTTCCGTGTTGAGCCGGTACAGCAGGACATCGGTGCTGTAGTTCGGACCGCCCGCCGTCAGGACGCGAACGGTGTCGAAGACGGAGAATGCGCGCACGGCCGTGACGACCATGACGAACATCAGCACCGGTCCGATCATCGGCAGGACGACGAGCCGCATCCGGTCCATGACGCTGTCGGCCCCGTCGATCTCGGCCGCATCGTACAGGTTCTGCGGGATCGCCTTCAGTCCGGCGATGAACAGGACCATGGCGTAGCCGAAGCCCTGCCAGATGCCGATCAGGACCAGGGCCAGGAGTGCCGTGTGCTCGTCGCGCAGCCAGCTCACGCCAGAATATCCGAGCCCGTACAGGATGTGGTTGAACAGGCCGATCGTCGGATGCAGCATGGTTCCCCAGACGATGGCCATCGCCGATGTTGCCGCCATCACAGGGATGAAATGCGCCGTCCTGTACAAGCCTTTCAGCTCGTTGCTCGACTCGAGCAGCACGGCGACGATGAGCCCGAGGATGACTGTTCCGGGCACGACCAGCAGCACATAGAGGAAGGTATTGCGCAGCGATTTCCAGAACACGGTATCGGCGAACAGCTCCTGGAAATTGCGCGCACCGATGAACGAGAACTGTTCCTGGCCGAGCTGCCAGTCGGTCAGCGAGAAGAGCATCACCGCAAGCAGCGGTCCGAACAGCAGCACGCCCATCGTAACTACGGCGGGCGCACTGTAGAGCCAGCCGCGCCGATCGCCGCGTTGCTTGCTGGCCGAGGCCGGCCTGGCTCCGGCTGCGCTGATGGCGTTGCGCGGGGACGATAGCGCCGTCATGCGACCAGAGCCCCGTGATCCTGGCTCGGACGGCAGCGCTTCTTTTTCGCGTCGAACCGCAGCACGTGCCGGCCTTCCACGCTGACGCCTACGGCAGTCCCAGCGGTATGCCGCGGGCTGGTACGATCGGTGCGGATCACGATGGTGCCGGCGTCGCCATCCAGGCGGACATGGACGAAGACATCAGCCCCGAGATGCTCGGACACGGCCACGGTGCCGTTGAGCATCGCATCGGCCGGGCGGGTGATGATGGCGTTTTCCGGACGGAACGCGGCCACCGCCGTGTCTTGCGAGAGCTGCCAGGCGAGGCAGAGCTGCCGGTTCAGCGCATGGACGGGAACGGCGTTGATCTGCGGGCTGCCGATCATTTCCGCTACCCGCAAGTCATCCGGATCGGAATAGAGCTGCTCTGGCGCGGCGACCTGCAGCAGCTCGCCCTCCATCATGACCGCGACCCGGTCTGACATCGTCATGGCTTCGGCCTGGTCGTGCGTCACGTACACGAAGGTGGCGCCGATCTGGCGATGCAGGGCCATGATCTCGCTGCGCATTTGCACCCGCAGCTTGGCATCGAGGTTGGACAGCGGCTCGTCCATCAGGAAAACCGCCGGTTGCCGAACCATGGCGCGTCCGAGCGCAACGCGTTGGCGCTGTCCTCCCGACAATTGCCCCGGCTTGCGGGCGAGCAGCGGCTCGACGCCGAGAATCGAGGCGACTTGCTCGGCTTCGGCGCGGATCTCCCGCTCGATCCGCCGCGTTCCCGGCATCCATCGGCCGAGCAGGGGGAAGCGCTGCGCTGCAGTCAGGCGCCGCATGCGCAGAGGCATGACGATATTGTCGAGGACCGTCAGATGGGGATAGAGCGCGTAGGATTGGAAGACCATGGCAACGTTGCGTTGCTTGGGCCGGTCTTTGGCCACGTCGCGGTCGGCAATACGCAGCGCGCCGGCATCGGGCGCCTCCAGCCCGGCAATGATACGAAGCAGGGTCGACTTCCCGCACCCGGATGGCCCCACCAGGGTCAGGAACTCGCCGTCCTCGACCGAGAGCGAAACGTTCTTCAAGACGCTCGTGTCGCCGTAGCGCTTCTCAATGCCCAAGATCTCGATCGTCGCCATGACTTGAACTCCGCAGCGGGCCTATCGGCGAACGATCGGGGACACCCAGAACTGCTCGCTGGATTTCTGAAACGGCAGACGCAGGTAAAGCGGATCGTTGCCGTGCACCTCGAGCGTGAACTGCCCCTTCTCGATGGTGAGGTCGGCGAACGCTGCCGCGGTCCTGGGGTAGGTCGTGAACCGTTCCGACAGCGATTGAACGGTGAAGTGATGGATGCCGGCGATATTGGTCCAGGTGTTCCAGTGCGAGTGGCCGGCCAGCCAGATCGCCACCCGCCCGGTCCTTTCCACGGCGTTGCGGACCGCCTCGTGGTCGGGATAGGTCGAGTAGGTTGGATGGAAGTGGTGATAGAAGTTCCCGGTCTGGGCGCGTCCCGCGAGCGACACGTGCGTTGCGATGATGGCCGGGCGCTCATCCTCGAGCAGGGCCTGCACCAGCCAGGTGAGATGTCCCGCCGTCGGCCGGAAGCTGCCCTTTTCGTAGTCGAATGCCACGTTCGGCTGCCAGGCGATCAGGCGCACGTCGCCGAGATCGACGACGCGGCTTGCAAACGAGCAGTCGAAAATGGCCTCGTTGTCCGCCGCCGTCAGATTGATGACGTCGTGGTTGCCCAGCAGGTGCACGCGATGGCGCGGGAAGCGTTTGAAGGCTGGCGCCAGTTCCTTTGCCCGGGCCGTGTCGGTCTCGTGATCGACGTCATTGATGCGATCGCCGAGCTCGAGCAGCAGATCCGCGCCCCCACTGATCGCCCGCTCCACGAACTGTTCCACCGCCTCGACCACGGGGAAATCTGGGTCCTTGAGCGGACAATTCCTGGTCTCGGTGCCGTTATGGATGTCCGCAATGATCGCAATCTTCATCTGCCCCTCGCGCTTTCTGCGCTGCAACGTAGGGGCGACGTGTGACAGTCTAATGAATTTATTTCAATATTCTTAGGAGATACAGTGAGATTGTCTCACGCGACTCGTGTCGGACGGCGCGCGCCGATAGCCACCCTTGTCGCGCCCTGCCTCGGCCTCGCCAAGCCTCACCGACGAGGGGCGTCGACATTCTCTCCGGCCCGGCGCTCGCGAGCTCGCTGCTCAATATCTTTTCTCGGCGATGACGCGCGCGCTGAGCTGCAGCTTGGCGACGGACCGCTCCGGATCCGCGAGGGCGCAGCAGCTCACCAGCGTATCCACGATTGCGAGTTGCGCGACGCGGCTGCTCATGGCCTCGGGGCGGTAGCGCGTCTCGTTGGCGACGGTATGCAGCACCACGTCGCAGTAGCGCTGCAGCGGGGATCTGCCGAGACGCGTGATGCCGATCACTTTGGCACCCGCCTCCTTTGCTAGCCGTGTCGCCAGCACGGTTTCGACTGTGCTCCCGGAGTGCGAGACGGTGACCACGGTGACATCCGGCCCGGACATGGCGGCATTGACCGCCTGCATGTGTGAATCGATGGTCGCCGCTGCTCGAAGTCCGAGCTGCATGAGTCGGTAGGCGAGGTCGACTGCGATCGGGCCCGAGCTGCCGATGCCGTAGACGTCGATGCGCGCCGCGGCACGGATGAGTTCCACCGCCTGGCCGAGCGCCTCTGTCGACAGCAGCTTGCGGGTGTCTGCAAGGGAGTTGGCGTGCGCCGCGAAGATGCGGCCGCTGACCTCGCTGATGCTGTCGCCCTCGTGCAGATCTTCCTGGATGAACTGCATCGGCTCGACGAGTTCCCTGGCGATCAGGATCTTGAGCTCCTGGAAGCCGCTTGCGCCGAGCCGGCGGCACAGGCTCACGATACTGCCCTCGCTCGCCTCCACCTGGTCGGCAAGCTCGGTGATCGACATGCGGATGATCTCTTCCGCATGCGTGTCGATATAGGAGGCGATGCGTCGGGCTGTCGGCGGCAGGTCCGCCTGTAGATGGCGCAGCCGGGCGAGCAAGCGGCCGGCTGCCTGGTTTTCGACGCCCGCGCTGGTTTGGCTCATGCTGCGAATCCCCGATCGGATTTGCAAAAATGGGAGATGGCCGGAAATGAGACAAGCTCACTCTCACTCATATATACGGTGAGAGCATCTTATAGCCATCCCTATCAGGATGCCCCGCGGGGGGGACGCTCCAGTCTGTTGGCCCGGCGAGCCGCGCCATCATAAAGGCATCTCGGTGCCGCCACTTTTCACCCCCCCGCATCAATAGCGCGCGAGCCCGAGCATGATGCCGGCCGGGGTTGTAACCGGACATTGAATGTGAACGAGGGGGAGGGCGTACCGGAGATGCGCCGCGACGGTTTGTTCCGGCTGGCGCGTTATATCTCTTTGCGGTCCCGAGGCTATGCTCCGCCAGCTCCAGCGGCGCTATCCTACGGATCGCACTAAGCCGGCCGGCCATCTGTGAAAGGATTCAAGGTGTTGAAGCTGCTCAAGCGATTGCTGGCGGTTGCCATTGTGTGCGCAATCGGAGGTGGCGTCTTTTATGTGACTACCCTGCCGGCCGTTCAGGAAAAAATGAGCGGCGCACGTCGCATGGGGGGCGGGATCAGCACGGTGCCGGTGCTCGCAGCGTCGGCTCGACTGGATAATGTTCCGGTTTATCTCCATGGCGTGGGCACCGCCAAGGCGCGCAATTCAGTCGTCGTGCGGCCGCAGGTCGATGGCCGCATCCTGAGCATCAATTTCAAGGAGGGCCAGGAGGTCAGGAAGGGCGACGTGCTGGCCAAGATTGACCCCGCGACGTATCAGGCGCAGCTCGACCAGGCGATCGCCAAGAAGGCTCTCGATGAGGTCCAGCTCGAGAATGCCAAGCGCGACCTCGAGCGCTATTCCCAGCTCGGGGGCAACGTCGTGGCGCAAAAGACCATCGATACGCAAAACGCGCTGGTTGCTCAGTTCACCGCTCAGCTCAAGCAGGACGATGCGGCGATCGCCAACGCCCGCGCCTACCTGGACTACACCACCATCATCTCTCCCATCGACGGGCGCACCGGCATTCGCATGGTGGACCAGGGCAACCTCGTGCGCGCGGCCGATGCCGGTATCGTCATGATCACGGAGGTGCGGCCGATCTCGGTGCTGTTCACCCTGCCGCAGCAGCAGCTCGCTCAGGTCAACAAGGCGCTCGCCAGCAGGGTCCTCAGCGTGGATGCGCTCGATTCCAACAACCAGGTCGTGCTCGACCACGGCACACTGCAGGTGATCGACAACCAGGTCGACTCGGCCACCGGCACCATCCGCATGAAGGCAGAGTTTCCCAACGCGAACCTGCAGATCTGGCCCGGCCAGTTCGTCAACGTGCGCATCCTGATCGACACGCTCGAGCGGGTCGTGGTCGTTCCTACTCCGGCAGTTCAGCGCGGCCCCAACGGCACGTTCGTCTATGTCGTGGAGGCCGATGAGAAGGTGGCGCTCAAGCCCGTGGCGCTGACCATGCAGAACGAGAGCGAAGCGGTGGTTGCCACGGGTGTTGCCGCCGGCGACCGTATCGTCACGACCGGGTTTGCCCGCCTCAAGGACGGCGCACGCGTCGACGTCAGCGCACCCGAGACGCCGGGCAGCCCCGCGCCGATCAGCGCGAAGCCCGAGGCCAAGACCGATCCGCGCAACGTCGTCGCGACCGCCTGTGCCGCTGATGTGCAGAAGCTCTGTCCTGGCGTCGAGCGGCAAGGCATTCGCGGCTGCTTGCGAGCCAATGCCGGGCAGCTCTCGGATACGTGCAAGGCCGCCGCGCTCGCGGCCGGCAGGAGCCAACGCAAGGCGGATAACACGGTCCTTCAATGAGCGTGTCATCCCCCTTCATCCGGCGTCCGATCGCGACCTCGCTGCTCGGCTTTGCGGTAGCGCTCGGCGGCGCGCTCGGCTACTGGCTGCTGCCGGTGGCCTCCCTGCCGCAAGTCGATTTTCCCACCATCCAGGTGACGACGCAGCTCCCGGGCGCCAATCCGGAAACCACGGCCAACCTGGTGACGGCGCCTCTCGAGCGGCAGCTCGGGCAGATCCCCGCGCTCGCCACCATGACCTCGTCCTCCTCTTACGGCATCAGCCAGATCACGCTGCAGTTCCAGCTCACGCGCGACATCGACGCTGCTGCTCAGGACGTGCAGTCCGCCATCAACGCGGCGGGCTCCACTCTGCCCCGCAACCTGCCCTATCCGCCGACCTACTCGAAGGTGAACCCGGCCGACGCGCCGATCATGACGCTGGCGCTGACCTCGCCCAACATCCCGCTACGGGCCTTGAGCGACCTCGCCGACACGCTGATGACCCAGCGTCTGAGCTCGGTGCCCGGCATCGGCCACGTGTCGGTCGAGGGCGGCATCAAGCCCGCCGTGCGCATCCGGGCGGATCTGGCGCGGCTGGCGGCCTACGGGCTCAGCATGGCGGACCTGCGTACCGCCATCGTCGCCGCCAACGTGTCCGGTCCCAAGGGCTCGATCGACGGCCCCCACCAGTCCTACACCATTGCCGCCAACGACCAGATCACCAGCGCGGAAGCCTATCGCTCTGTCATCGTCACCTATCGCAATAACGCGCCCATCGTGGTGAGCGACGTGGCCGAGGTCGTCGAGAGCCTCGAGAACACCAAAGTCGGCGGCTGGTACAAGAATGTGCCCGCCGTCATCATCGACGTGTACCGCCAGCCCGGCGCCAACGTGATCGAGACGGTGCAACGCATTCGCGCCGAGCTGCCGCGGCTGCAGCGCACCATCCCGAGCGGCGCCGAGCTGACTGTAGTGACCGACCGCACCGGTACGATACGCGCCTCCGTGCACGACGTGCAGTTCACCCTGGTGCTCAGCGTGGCGCTGGTGGTGCTCGTCGTATTCATGTTCCTCCGCAGCCTGCGCGCCACCATCATTGCGGGCGTCGCGCTGCCGCTCTCACTGGTTGCGACGTTCGGCGTGATGTGG
Source organism: Hyphomicrobium sp. CS1BSMeth3 (assembly GCF_900117415.1). Lineage (GTDB taxonomy): Bacteria > Pseudomonadota > Alphaproteobacteria > Rhizobiales > Hyphomicrobiaceae. Next base: position 2,183,209 of record NZ_FPEI01000006.1, on the reverse strand, counting down.
TTCTGCGGCTTCAGCCTCAACAACCTGTCGCTGATGGCGCTGACCATCGGCACCGGCTTTGTCGTCGACGATGTGATCGTGATGATCGAGAACATCGTCCGTCACCTCGAGCGCGGATTGCGTCCGATCGAGGCGGCATTGCAGGGCGCGCGCGAGATCGGCTTCACCGTGATCTCGCTGACGTTGTCCCTGATCGCGGTGTTCATCCCGCTCTTGTTCATGACCGGCCTCGTCGGCCGCATGTTCCGCGAGTTCGCGCTGACGCTCACCATTGCGGTGGTGCTCTCCGCCGTGGTCTCGCTGACGCTCACGCCCATGATGTGCTCGCGGATGCTGCGTCATACGGAAAACGGCGACGGGGGAGCCATCGCGCGCGCCTTCAACCGCATGATCGAGTGGGTGCTCGGAGGCTACCACCGCAGCCTGGAATGGGTGCTCCGCCACGAGACCGCAACGCTCCTGACCACCGTCGCCACCCTTGTCATCACCATTGGTCTCTACGTGATCGTGCCGAAGGGCTTCCTGCCACCCCAGGATACCGGCCTCGTCAACGCCGTGCTGGAAGCCGGCCCTGAGGTGTCCTTCGCCGAGATGGAGCGTCTGCAGGCCAAGGTCGCGGCCGAGTTGCGCACCGATCCGGACGTGGAAGGCGTGGTCAGCGTGATCGGCGTCAGCGCCATCAATCCGACGCCCAACGCCGGCCATCTCAAGATTGTCCTGAAGCCGCGCGACGGTCGTCAGGCAACGGCCGACGAGATTGTCGCGCGACTGCAAACCAAGGTGGCGCGGATCCCGGGAGTGATCCTCTACTTCCAGCCCGTGCCGGACATCCAGATCAGCACGCGCACCAGCCGCGCCCAGTACCAGTACACCCTGGTCGGCAGCGACGCCGACGATGTCGCCCTCTGGTCGGCGAAGCTCGCCGACAAACTGCGCAATTCACCGGCGTTGCGCGAGGTCGTGTCCGAGGCGCAGGACGGCGGCCTGCGTGCCCTCGTCAACGTCGACCGCGAGACCGCGAGCCGGCTCGGCGTCTCGATGCAGGCGGTCAACGATGCCCTGAACGACGCCTTTGGTCAGCGCCAGATCTCGACCATCTATGCCCAGGCCAATCAGTATCGCGTCGTGCTCGAAGCCATGCCGCAATATCAGGGCGATGCCGGAGCCCTGACCAAAGTGTACGTGCCCGGCGCCGGCGGCGCCCAGGTGCCCTTGAGCGCCGTGGCGAGGATCGAGCGTCACACCGCGCCGCTCGTCATCAACCACCAGGACCAGTTCCCCTCCGTCACCATCAGCTTCAACCTGGCGCCGGGCGCTTCCCTCGGGGATGCCGTCCATGCGGTCCAAACGGCCGGCCAGGAGATCGGCATGCCTTCGTCGGTGACAGGCACCTTCTCGGGCGATGCCGACGAGTTCACCCGCTCGCTCGCTGGCCAGCCCTGGCTGATCCTCGCTGCCGTCATCACCATCTACATCGTGCTCGGCGTGCTCTACGAGAGCTTCGTCCACCCCTTCACCATTCTCACCACGCTGCCGTCAGCCGGCATCGGCGCCCTGCTCGCGCTGATGCTATGCGGCATGGACCTCTCGCTGGTGGCGCTCATCGGCATCATTCTGTTGATGGGCATCGTCAAGAAGAACGCGATCATGATGATCGACTTCGCGTTGGAGGCCGAGCGTGAGCAGGGCATGAGCCCGCGCGAAGCGATCGTGCAGGCGTGTCTGCTTCGCTTCCGGCCGATCATGATGACCACGCTCGCGGCGCTGTTCGGCGCATTGCCGCTGGCGATCGAGAGCGGAACCGGCTCGGAGCTCAGGAACCCGCTCGGCGTCTCCATCATCGGCGGCTTGCTGCTGAGCCAGTTGTTGACCCTCTACACAACGCCCGTGATCTACCTCGCCATGGAGCGCGTGCGCGTCCGCCTCGCGCCCGGCTCGAACGGAGCATTCCACGTACCCGAGGAGCCGGTGCCGCTGTCGCGTCAGCCGACGGAGTGAGAAGGCGATGAACTTCTCCCAGCCCTTCATCGAGCGGCCGATCGGCACCATCCTCCTTGCGATCGGGCTGGTGCTGCTCGGCTGCGTGGCCTATCGCTTCCTCCCTGTCGCGAGCATGCCCTCGGTCGAGTTCCCGACCATTCGCGTCACTGCCAGCCTGCCGGGGGCCGATCCCGAGACCATGGCGGCACGCGTGGCCGCGCCGCTCGAGCGGCGGCTCGGTGAGATCCCCGGCGTTACCGAGATCACCTCGACGAACGCGCTCGGCAGCACGCGCATCGCCATCCAGTTCGCGCTCAACCGCAGCATCGAGGGCGCAGCCCAGGACGTGCAGGCCGCCATCAACGCGGCCGCTGCCGAGCTGCCGGCCGACATGCCCTCGCTGCCCAGATTCCGAAAGTCGAACCCGGCCGCGGCGCCGATCCTGATCCTCGCGCTCACATCGCAGACCATCGCGGCGAGCGACATGTACGATGCCGCTGACACCGTCATCGCGCAGCGCATCTCGCAGATCGACGGCGTGGCCGAGGTGACCATCGCCGGTGCCGAGCAGCCCGCCATCCGCATCCGCGTCAATCCCCGCCAGCTCGCAGCCATGAACATGAGCATCGAGGCTGTGCGTTTGGCGATCACGCGCGCCAACGCCGTTGCTCCGCTCGGGATCATCGACGGCGACCGCAATGTCATCGCGCTGGAGGCGAACAGCCAGCTCCGCAGCGTCGAGGACTACGAGAGCATCATCGTCAAGTCGGTTGCCGGCGGTGCCGTCGTGCGTCTCAAGGACGTGGCCACTGTCGAGCAAAGTACGCGCAACTCGCGTTCGCAGGCCATGTTCAACGGGCGGCCGGCGATCCTTCTCACCATCGTCAAGAGCGCCGATGCCAACGTCATCGAAACGGTCGACCGCGTTCTCGATCTGATGCCCGAGATCAAGCGGTGGGTGCCGGCGGGCATGGAGCTTTCCGTGCTCTCCGATCGCACGGCGACACTGCGGGCCAGCGTTCATGACATGCAGATCACGCTCGGGCTGTCCATCGCGCTGGTGATGGTGGTGGTCTACGTCTTTCTGCGCCGCCCGACGCCGACCATCGCTGCAGGCGTCACCGTGCCGCTGTCACTGGCCGGCACCTGCGCCGCCATGTGGCTCGCCGGCTTCTCGATCAACAACCTGACGCTGATGGCGCTCGCTGTCTCGGTCGGTTTCGTCGTCGACGATGCCATCGTCATGATCGAGAACGTGTTCCGCAATCTCGAGAAGGGCTGGTCGCCGATGCGTGCGGCGCTGGAGGGCGCCCGGCAGATCGGCTTCACGGTCGTCTCCATCAGCATCTCGCTCATTGCCGCCTTCATCCCGTTGCTGTTCATGAACGACGTCATGGGGCGTCTGCTGCGCGAGTTCTCGGTCACGCTGGTGTTTGCCATCGCCGTGTCCCTCGTCGTCTCCCTGTCCGTGACGCCGATGATCTGCGCGCATTTCGTGCGCTCGCCGCCGAGCCCCAACGCCACCTGGCTCGACCGTATCGTCGAAACGGTGTTCGGCTGGGCCCTGCGCATCTACACGGTCACGCTGACCATCGCCATCCGCCACAAGGTGGTGATGCTGGCCACCTTGATCGCCACGGTGGTGCTTACGGCGGACCTCTACATCAAGAGCCCGAAGGGCTACTTCCCGCGCGACGATACCGGCCTGATCTTCGCGGGGACGCGCGCTCACACCGATACGTCCTTCGATACGATGGCGAGGCTCCAGCAACAGGCGCTCGACATCGTTCTGGCTGATCCTGCCGTCGCCAATGTCGGCTCCTCGGTCGGCGCGTCGGGCTTCAGCGCCTCGGCCAATCGCGGCCGCATGTTCATCAGCCTGAAGCCGCTCGCTGAGCGGAACAATCTGCCGACCGCCCGCGTCATCGACCGGCTGCGCCGCGAGCTTTCGCAGGTGAGGGGCCTCGGTGTCTTCCTGGCCGCCGCGCAGGACATCCGCACGGGCGCGCGGCAGGCCGATTCAGACTATCAGTTCACGCTGTGGAGCACCGATGCCGGTGACCTCTATACCTGGGCGCCGAGGGTCGCGGACCGGATAGCGGCAATCCCGGGACTGGCCGACGTCAACAGCGATCGCGAGCAAGGCGGTCTGCAGGCGAACCTCACCATCAACCGGCAGGCGGCGGCGCGTCTTGGCGTGCGCATTCAGGACATCAACAACGCGCTCAACAACGCCTTCGCTCAGCGCCAGGTGTCGGTGATCTATACCCAGCGTAACCAGTATCGCGTCATTCTGGAGGTGGATCCGCGCTACCAGCAGGATCCAGAGGACCTGCAGCACATCTTCGTCCCTGGCTATGACGACGCGCAGATACCGCTGACCAGCGTCGTCAACATAACGCGTACGCTCGCGCCCCTCGTGGTCAACCACCAAGGCCCCTTTCCCGCCGTCACCATCAGCTACGGCCTTACCGCGGACATGACGCTCGACGAGGCGCAGGCCGCCATCAAGCAGGCCATTGCCGAGCTGCACCTGCCGGACAGCATCCGCGCCGAGGCGGCCGGCGATGCCAAGGCCTTCGCGCAGCAGGGCAACATGCAGGTGCTGCTGATCATTGCCGCGCTGCTCGCGGTCTACATCGTGCTCGGCGTGCTCTACGAGAGCCTCGCGCATCCGGTCACGATCATCTCGACGCTGCCATCGGCGGGCCTCGGCGCGCTGATTGCGCTGCGCTTTTATGGCATGGAGCTGTCGGTGATCGCCTTCATCGGCATCATCCTGCTGATCGGCATCGTCAAGAAGAATGGCATCATGCTGGTCGATTTCGCCCTCGAGGCCGAGCGCGGCCAGAAGCTCTCGCCCGAGCAGGCCATCATCGAGGCGGCACGAGAGCGCTTCCGTCCCATCATGATGACGACCTTCGCGGCACTGCTCGGCGCCGTCCCCCTCGCCATGGCTACGGGACCGGGGTCGGAGTTGCGCCGTCCGCTCGGCGTCGCCATCATCGGCGGCCTGCTGGTGTCGCAGGTGCTCACCCTCTACACCACGCCGATCATCTATCTGCTGCTGGACAGATTGCACCGGCGCCTTGGCGGCGAAGGCCAGGCCGGATTGGTACGCAATGAGAGCGCGCCTCCGACAGTCCCCGCCGAGTAGCGAGAGCGTTGCCGAAGACCGAGCCGTAGCAGCGCAAAGCGCCTGAGGTGGAACTTTGTCTTGCTGCGCTGATTAGCTACGGCAACCGCCAGGCTCGGAGCTCGATGACTGGATGTTCCGGATCAAACTCCATAGTCTTGGAGAAGAGTGCCGCCGATCCGTTCAGGCTCGTCCAGCGCGGCCACCAGCTCGTTCATGCCGGTATGCCATGCTTCGACGACGCGCTTCAGGCCAAAACGCGCGCCATCCGGGTAGCACATGACACGGAACGTGCAGGCGGCGCCCGGCATGCCAACCGCCGGGATCATGACACCTCCGAACTCCTCCAGAATGCGCATCGACGCGAATGCGACTGCTTCGATCGGGACGACTCTGGTCGTGTCATGATTGGTCTTGCGCAAGGCCAGCTCAAGGAAGTCCTCGCCACTGACGGCGATGCCGGCGCCGGCGAGATAGATCTTGCCTTCGGCTGCGTCCTGCAACGCATCCCGAATCTGGACGGACATGCGTGCCGCTTCGCGGATAGGTTCCGGATCGAAGGCTGCAACCGCATGAGCGGCGGCGATGTACTGACCGAGCTGAGCCTCGACGCCAAGCGCCAGTGCGCGCGCCTTCACCGCGCGAACAAGATCACGCTTGCCGGCAACGAACCCAGAGCGCGGACCACCAAGATGCTTGTCCATGGACCACACGGCAATGTCCGCGTCGGCAAGCTCGAGCCCGCCCGGCTCGTCATACAGTGAAATGCGCGCGGCCATGTGCGCGTCGTCCAGGATAACCAAGGCACCGCGCTTGCGCGCCGCGGCTGCCGCGCGCTCGACGAACGAACGCGGCAGGTGGTTCTTGGACGGCGATATCGTCGTGACGACGATTGCCCGCGGCGCCGCGCCGGCTGCAACCGCCGCCTCGAAGGCATCGATGCTCGTGAATTCCTCGAACGTGCCTTGAGCGACAACAACGCCCTGGCGCACCGAGGGATGCGAACGGTCGGCCGCGACGAGCGACACGACGCGGTCCCCCGGCTTCAGCACCGTGAGCATCGTTGCAAGCGTCGCTGCGGTGATGCGGGTGGCAAGAAAGCCGTCGTGCTTCTCTGCCTTGCCGCCCATGCGCGAGATTGCCAGCGGCTCCAGCTCGCCCTCCGAACGCGCAATGAAGTGCACATAGGAGCGCATCGCATCCGCGTCTCCCTCCTCGAAGGGGAAGGCGCGGATGAGGCCGGTGAGATTGAACACGCCATCGTCGCCGTACTTTTTGTAGCGATCGCGCACGATGGTGTAGGCACGCTGCTGGCGCAGGGACTCGGCCACTTCGTCTGTGATGACGGCCCCGCGGGCATAACCGACCGTCGGGTCGATCGTGTTACCAAACCGATCCGTTCGGGCAGCAGCGCTGTCCTGTACAACTGTCTTCATGGCTGCACCTATGGTGTCGTGTTCACATCACTGCTGCTTTGCGGCCGGGCTCTTCTGCGCCGCCTTCAGCGCATCGAACAGGATGGCCATACCGCGGTCGATCTCCGCATCCGTCGACGCCATGGGCGGCACGAGGCGAATGATGTTCTGCGTGCCCTGATAGCCGCGGATCTGGAAGATGAGGCCATTGTCGAGGCAGTACTTCGCCACCTGGCTGGTCGCGGCATCGGCCGGCGTTTTCTTCTCGCGATCCGTGACGAGCTCGACACCGAGCAGCGTGCCGTGCCCGCGGACGTCGCCGATGAGCTCGATTTCCTTGCTCATCTCGGCGAGCGCGGCCTTGATACGGCTCTCGATGCGGCGCGCCTTGCCTGCCATGTCCTCCTCGACCACGATCTTGACGCTCTCTTCACCGGCCGCGCAAAGCAGCGGATCCGTCGCGTGCGAGCGCGTGGCGAAGTAGCCGTTGGCGACTGCCTTCTCCGCGATTTCATCAGACGTAATTACGGCGCTGATCGGCAGGCCGCCGCCGAAGTGCTTTGAGATCGTGATGATGTCCGGAGTGACGTTCTGATGAAGCTGGAAGCCGAACAGATGACCCGTTTTGCCGAGACCGGTCTGCGACTCGTCGAAGATCATGAGCATGCCGCGCTTGTCGAGCTCCTTGCGCAGCGCGCTGAAGTAGCCGGGTGGCGGGACGATCACACCGCCGGCGCTGAGGATCGGCTCACCGATGAAACCCGCCGGCTGGCTCGTGAAGTTCGCGTCCGCCAGCTCCATGCTCATCTTGAGGCAGGCGAAGCCGCATGTCGGATGCTTCTGGGCGAGGGGGCAGCGGTAGCAATTGGGCGTCATGATCGACGATGTCGCGGGGGCGACGACCGTGTGCTTGCGTCGGCTCCAGGCGAACGAAAGGGAGCGCGTGAGATACGATGTCGACCCGTGCAAACCCGAGTGGAAGCCGATGATGTCCAAACCGCCGGTGGCCTTCCGGCCGAGATCGATCGCGGCCTCGATCGAGTCGCTGCCGCTGACGAGGAAGAGGGAACGCTTGAGCGGCTTTGGGAGGATCTTGCCGAGGGTCTCATGCAGGCGCAGGCGCGCCGTATTCAGCATTGTATTGCTGGCATGGAGCAGCGACTGCATCGTCTCGGTGATCACCTTGACCATGCGCGGATGCTGGTGGCCTAGGGCCGCGCCCATCTGACCGGACTGAAAATCCAGATATTCCTTGCCGTCGGTGTCGTAGACGAGCGTACCTTTTGATTTGGCGAGGATCGGCCGGTCCTCGAGGCCGCCCATGTAGCTTGTCTTGACTGTCGGGAATGCCCACGTCGAGACGATCTCCTTGGCCTTTGCGCGTTCCATATCGGAATCCTTCTTCGTGTTGGGTTAGATGCGTAGGAAGAGACGATTGAAGCGCTTGCGGTCTTCGAGGAGACGGACAAGCGCCGATATCGCGCGATTGACGACGAAGTAGATGATGAGGAGCGTGAGATAGACCTCGAGCGGCGCGGTCATGAGACGGGCGCCGATCTGCTTGCCGATCTCGGTCAGATCCGTGAGGCCGATCAGGAAGGCGAGCGAGGTGTTCTTGATGGAGACCACATAGCGCCCCGCGAGCGCAGGCAGCATGTTGAAGAAGGCCTGCGGCAGGACGATCTTGGTGTGGATCTGATAGCCTGCAAGGCCGAGAGCGCGACCGGCCTCGATGTTGGCGGGGGCGACAGACTTGATGCCTCCATGCACGATCTCGGCAATATACGCGCCGGTGAACAGCGTCAGAGCGATGAGCACACTCATGAACTTCGAAATCTGAAAGCCGAGCGCCGGGGGCACGAAGTAGGCCCAGAAGACCAGAATCAGCAGCGGAACATTGCGGAAGGCTTGCACGTAGATCATCGCCGGCACGTTCAGGCTGCGGCGCGGCGAGTTGCGCATCAGTCCGACGATGGCTCCGATCAGCGTCGATCCCAGGATCGCCAGAAGACCGATTGTAAGTGTCAGCGCGATGCCGCCAAGTTGGCCGCGCGTGAAAAGATCGCCGAACAGCAGCCGCTGCCAGTTCGCGAGGGTCCAGACGCGCTCCCAGTTGCTCATGAGAGACCACTCCCGGCTGCAACGGTTGCCGAGCGTGCATGGATGTGGCGCGACAGTCGTGCCTGTACGAGATTGCCGATGCCGGCCATGAGGAGGCAGAGGATGAAGTAGATGACGGTCACGGCCGTAAGAGCTTCGAGACCGCGGAACAGGAAGTTGTCGATGGAGCGATACTGATACGTGAGCTCGGTGACTCCGATCGCCATGGCAAGGGAGGTGTTCTTGACGAGTGATGTCGCCTCATTCACCAGCGGTGGAACGAGAATGCGCAGAGCCTGCGGATAGAGCACGCGGCGGAGCGCCTGCCCAAGCCCGAGGCCAAGTGCGCGCGCGGCTTCGAGCTGTCCGCGTGGAATGGCATTGAGCCCGGCGCGTACGACTTCCGAGAAGAAGGCGCCGTGATAGATCGAAAGGGCGATGACGGCCGCGCCCATTTCGTACCCGAAGTCGCGAAGGGCGATGAACAGCGGCTGCGGCAGGATGTATGACGCCGAGAAGTACCAGAACAGGATCTGGACGACGGGCGGCGTATTTCGCGAGAACTCGACGAAGAACCAGCAGATGGGCTCGGCCCATCGCCAGCCGATCCAGCGAAGTGTTCCCATGGCAAAGCCGATCGAGACGGCAAGGATCAACGAGCAGATTGCGAGCTTTAGCGTGAAGTTGAGGCCAGTCAGGATCGACCAGCCTGCTTCACCCCACAATATGCTCCAGTCGGTATTCATCGATCGCGTCCGGATGCAGCGTCAGGGGCGGCGGCAATACAACTGCCGCCGCATCATCATCGTTCGATCATTCGTCCCAAACCGGAATGCTGAAGTCGTTGAAGTCGGCGAGCGTCATCTTCAGAGCGGAGTCTTTGCCGAGCCACTTGTCGAAGATCGCCATCCAGGTGCCGTCCTTCCACTGGTCCTGCAGAAGGAAGTTGATTGCGTCGCGCGACTTCGAGTCGTTCTCCCGCACGACGGCTGCATAGTAGGCGCCGCCGTAGAAGCCTTCCTTGCCGACGACCTCGTAGACGCTCGGATCGGGAGAGGCCGCGCGCAGACCAGCGAGAAGAAGGTTGTCGGTGGCCACGGCATCGACGGTGCCGCGCTCGAGCGCGAAGAAGGCCTCAGGCCAGTTTTGGAAGGTCTGGACGATCGCCTTGGGCTGGGCACGCGGCACATTCTTCACCGCACCCGAACCGGCATCGAGACCGAAGCGTTTGCCGGCCATATCCGCCATGCTTTTGATGCCGCTCGCCTTCTTCACGAGCAGCGTTTGTGGCGTGTAGAGATAGGGCAGTGTGAAATCGACGACGCGATCGCGGTTGCGATAGTGGCTCACCGTGGCGACGATAATGTCGATGCGCCCCTGCTGAAGGAGCTGCACTCGGTTCGAGGCCTTGACGGGCTCGAACTCCACTTTGACGTTGAGGCGGCGGGCCAGATCCTTGACGATGTCGATCTCAAACCCCGCGAGCTCGCCCTTATCATCGACAAAGCCGAGATAGGGCGCGTCGTTCTTGACGCCGGCGCGGAGCACGCCGCGCTCCTTGACCTCGTCGATCATTGTCTTGGTGCAACTGCACTGAGCGGATGCGGGTGCCGAAATACCTGCCACCATGGCAAGGCCAAGTGCCATTGATAACGCTGCTACCGTCGATCTCATGGACCACTCCCCTTTTTGCCTCGAGTGAAATGACTAAGGGCCTTCGATTGAGCTCTCCATCCTGTCAGTGCCGGAGGATCTTGCTGATGAACCTGCGCGCGCGCTCCTCCTTCGGATTGGAGAAGAACGACTCCGGGTCACTGTCCTCTACTATCTGGCCTTCATCCATGAAGACGACGCGGTCCGCGACCTCGCGGGCAAAGCCCATCTCGTGTGTCACCACCACCATCGTCATGCCTTCGCGCGCGAGATCGCGCATGACATCGAGCACTTCGGCGATCATCTCCGGATCGAGAGCCGACGTCGGCTCATCGAACAGCATGGCCTTTGGCTCCATACAGAGTGCTCGCGCGATGGCGGCACGCTGCTGCTGACCGCCGGACAGCATGTCGGGAAAGGCATCCATTTTCTGCTCGATGCCAACGCGCGTGAGAAGTTTCTGGGCAAGCTCCACGGCCGCTGCGCGCGATGCGCCTCGCACAAGCGTCGGAGCGAGGATGAGATTCTGCAGCACCGTCATCTGCGGAAAGAGATTGAAAGACTGGAACACCATACCGACGGACGGATTGAGGCGTTCGAGTTTGGAGGCAGAACGGCCGAGCACCACACCGTCCACGACCACCTCTCCCGATTGAACCTTCTCCAGACCATTGATGCAGCGAAGAAGCGTGCTCTTGCCCGACCCGCTTGGCCCGCACAGCACGACGACCTCTCCGCGCCCGATCTGCAAGTTCACACCCCTGAGTACCTCGAGCTGTCCAAACCTCTTCACGACATTCCGGAACTCGACGAACGGTGTGCTCATGCGGCAAAGCCATTCATCGTCTTGTCGATAATCCCGCTTGAGCTGAGGCCGGAAAGCCCAAGCCGTTCGAGTGTGTGGCCCTCGGCCACGAAATCACGCTCGTAGAGCGCCGACGTCAGCTCGATCAGATTGCGCGTGATCGGCATCTCGATGCCGGCCGCTTGTGCCAGAGCGTCGAAGAATACGAGCGCGTAGGGCACGTCCTCGGTGATGAAACGGTGGTCGAAGGCCTGCGGCCCGATGGGGCCCTTGAGCTTCTTCGCAACGGACGCGAATATGGCCGGCAGATCGTCCCCTTCTGCGCCGTGGGCCTGGCGGAAATAGTCGGCGACGGAGATCTCTGTCGTGCCGTAGTGCCGGACGACGAGGAGGCGCTCATCATCGGCGAGCTTCACGAGCTTCGCGACGCCGGGCGTGATGCACTCCCAGATCATCCAGCTCTCCTGCCGCTCGGCTCGGCTCAGATTACAGAGCAGCGGGGGGACGTGATAAACGGGATTGTGATTGTTGAGCGATACGGCAAGCGCGTTGGGCTCGAGCCGAAAGCGGTCTCCGTAGATCGCGCTCATGCGCATCATGGCCTCGGCACCGCGTCGTGCCGGGATGGCGGCGATGTCGATGACATCCTTGATCTTTAAGATGCGGACTGTCGCCGGTCCGGCCTTGCGCGCCGTGAAGAGGCTCGTGGACGCATCGATGATCAGCGGCGCCACGTTACGCTTGGCCGTCATGCGCGAGAGCAGCAACGAGCTGAGCCCCGTCACCGGATGCACCATAACGACGTGATCGTTCGTGAGATACGGGCGAGGCCGCGGACATAAGGGTGTCGTGGGCAAAAGCGGGTGCTGCAATCATCACGAGTTCGGCGTCGGCAATGACGGAGGAAACGTCCGACGCGATCTTGATCTTCGCCTTGGCGTTGATCAGGCCTTCTATCGAGAGCGTGCCGTCAGCAAGCGCTTGACGCTCACCATCCAGCGCCGTCCAAAGATGAATGTCATGGCCTTTACTCGCGAGCCACGCGGCATTCGCAAGAGCGACATTTCCGGCACCGAGTATGCCAATCTTCATGGCCGGCCTCCGCTATCGTGCCGATCAAGAGTTGTCATTTTGCTGCGCCCGTTCTGGATGATCCCTTGGCACGCGCGCGCGAACGCGTCGCTTTCTTCGCGCTCCGCTTTCCTGTCCGCGACTTCTCCTCGCGCATGTCTTGCGAGGTCTTGACCGTGTAGTAGTAGCGGTCTGCGCGATAGTGCGAACGGAAGACGACGATGGTGCGGTTGCTGTTGCCTTCGAGGAAATGCCGCGTGATGCACAGGAGCGGTGCGCCGACATCAATGCGCAGAAGTTTGGCCATGTCGCTGTCGGCGACGGTCGCCTCGATCCTCTGCTGATCTTCCCAGATCTCGTAAGCTAGCGTTTCGCGAAGCTCATGCATGATGGAGGTGTGCGAGAGATCGAGGCGCGCCAGTTGGGCGCCGACATCGATCGGCATATACGCTGCATGATGCGCGAAGTGATCGCGGGAAAAGAACCGCAGGCGCTCGATGACATAGACGGTTTCGTCCGGCAACGACGCCATCAACTCGGCGACGAGTGGCGGCGGCAGCTCCACCTCCCGCTTGATGACGCGGGCTTCCGTGTCGAGCTTGAGTGCGCTGAAGTCTTCCGTCAGACCCGTCAGGCGATGCTCCGTGCGGGGGCGCGGAACTTTCACGACGGAAGTTCCATGCCCGCGCCGTCGGCTCACATATCCGTCTTCCTCAAGGCCTCGCAGAGCGTCGCGCACTGTTTCTCTGCTGACGCCGAACTCCCCGCAGAGCGAATGCTCCGTCGGGAGTCGATCACCCACCTCGCTGCGCTCTAGACGTTTGCGCAGGATTTCCCTGATCTGCAGGTACTTCGGAAATGGGTTCAGAAAGCGGTGTGGCAAGCTGTGTCTCTGTCGTATGCCTGATAGACATATTTTGTCTGGTACCTAGACAATATGAGCTGATATCTTTTGCGTCAATGCACACGTCGTGCCCAATATCCAGTCGTTGTGCGCAATTGGGGATCAGTTCATGAGCGACGCCTCCTCGGACACACGCCCGAACATCATGGAGATCGATCTTGGAGCGCTGGACGCTAACCTGGCGCGAATTAAGGGCCTTCTGGCGCCGGGAACGAAGATTATCGCGTCCGTGAAAGGCAATGCCTACGGGCTTGGTTTGTCGGAGATCGCCAGTCGACTGGCCGACGGTGGCGTCCACTCTCTGACAACTGGCTCCTTCACGGATGCCATGACGATCCGCAAGGCCGGCATCGATACCGAGATCATGATGTTCGGCGGCGCGCTGCCGTCAGGAATGGCGACCTATGTCGCGCATAACCTCGTCCCGACCGTGCACAATATGGAGCTCGCGGAGGCCGTATCGGCGGCAGCGCGTAAGCCGACGAAGGTTTATCTCAAGATCGACAGCGGTTGGGGCCGGCTTGGCATCCCGCTCAAGAAGGCAAAGCAGTTTGCGCTCGATGTCGCGCGGCTGCCGAATGTGTTGGTGGAAGGCATCTATACGCACCTGCCGTTCTTCGACGCGGCTGGCATGGCCTTCGCTCAGCAGAGGACGGGGGCATTCGATGCGCTCATCGCCGATATCAAGCGCGCCGGCCTCGAAATTCCCATCCAGCAGGCGCGCTCGAGTGCCGGCATCCTCGCGGGGATCAAGGATGCCTGCAATGCCGTATCGCCCGGCGGTATCCTCTATGGGAAATCGCCTCTCCCGGATGATGTCGTCGACACCTCAGCCTTTCGACCTGTGACGAGGGCCGTGCGCTCGCGGCTCATTCATGTCGCGCCCGATGCCGCGGATCGGATGCCGGGGTTCGCCAGCCGCTACGCCGAGCGCGTAACCGGCGCGACGGGCGTACTTCCCTTTGGGCGCGCGGATGGCAATCGGGCGCCGCTCCCGGGACGCAAGGCCTACATGCTCGTCGCAGGGAAGAGGGCGCCGGTGCTCGGCGTCTCGTCGGAGCATGCCGTGATCGATCTCTCGGGTATACCGGAGGCGCGCGTCGGCGATGAGGTTGTCGTGCTGGGGCGCAGCGGCAGCGAGGAGATTACGCTTAAGGACCTCGCGGCGTGGCAGGGAACGACCGGCAGCGACATCCTGCTCATGCTGAGCAATCGCCTGCAGCGCACGCACGTCGGCTGATCGAATTCGCGCCAGGGCACAGTGGATATTCTTCTTCAGTGCAAGCCGGATCGTCGTGAACGCTGGCAGGCTGCGCTGCAGGCCGCAATCCCGGATTGCGCCGTGCGCGTCTGGCCGGACGTCGGCGATCCTGCAGGCATCGAGCTTATCGTGACGTCGTCGCGCTTGCCGATCGACCTCTCCTCCTTACCCAATCTCCGCTTTATCGCCACGACAGGTGCGGGCGTAGAGCATCTGATCGGGAGCGTCGATGGAATTCCGCCGGAGGTTCCCATCGTCCGCGTCGTCGATCCCAAACTCACAAGTAGCATGGCGGAATACGTGCTTACGGCCGTGCTCCGCTATCACCGCGAATTCCATCTTTTCGAGGCGGCACAGAAGGTCGGGAAATGGCTCACGCCCGTCCGGTGTGATCCGGAGGCGCGGGCGATCGGTATCATGGGCCTCGGGGCGCTGGGGCAGGCTTCCGCTCGGCTCCTCACCACGCTCGGCTTTCGCGTGCTCGGCTGGTCTCGCCGGCTCAAAGATATCGACGGGATCGAATGTCATCACGGCGCGGACGGCCTGAGAGCCATGCTGGCGAAGACTGAAATATTGGTCTGCCTGCTGCCTCTGACGGCTGAGACGGAAGGTATTCTCGACGCCGCAGCCTTTGCGTTGCTACCGACGGGTGCGACGCTGATCAATGTCGGACGAGGGAAGCATATCGTCGAGACGGACTTACTGGCAGCGCTGGATGCTGGGCCATTGGCGCACGCGACGCTCGATGTCTTCACTGAAGAGCCGCTGCCGCATGAGCACGCCTTCTGGGCGCATCCGAACATCACGGTTACGCCTCA
The DNA here is from genome assembly GCF_900117415.1 of Hyphomicrobium sp. CS1BSMeth3. Taxonomy (GTDB): domain Bacteria; phylum Pseudomonadota; class Alphaproteobacteria; order Rhizobiales; family Hyphomicrobiaceae. The sequence goes on along the minus strand of NZ_FPEI01000006.1, from coordinate 2,168,066 downwards.
CATCGCCAGCATGACCGTGCCAGAAAGTGCTGTGGAAGGCATTGCGCACGCGCTGCGACTCGCACGAAGAGGCGAACCGCTGCCGCTCACCGTGGATCGAAGCCTCGGCTATTGAGCCTACGCTCCGTTTGCATCCGCGCTTACTGGGCCAGGTGGCGGGAGCTCGCCTTGATCGTTTCGATGAAAGCCGAGATCGCCGGGCTGCGCTGCGCGCCTTCATGGTAGGCCACCTGGATCGTTCGCACGATCGGAGGATCGAGTTTGGCTACGCGGAAGTCTCCGCGGTTGCTCAAAACCCTAAGTCCCGGCATGACTGAAACCGAGCAGCCCGAAGCGACCATTGCGGCGATCGCCGGAAAGCCATTGCAGTTGCCGTTGATCATGGGCCTGAAACCGGCCTTCATGCAGGCTTCGACGATCGTATCCGAGTAGGTGCCGCGCGCATCCAAAGCCCAGCGTTCGTCCTTCAGATCCACAAGAGAGACGGACTTCTTGCGCGCGAGGCGATGCGTCTTGGGGAGCATGACGAGGAGCTGGTCAATGCCGAGCTTCTGCGTTTCGATGCCCGCGACCGGCAGCACCCCTCGAAGCGTCAGATCGTCGATGACAGCGAGGTCTACCTGCCAGGATCGGAGCGCGGCGAGTCCGTCGATCGGCTCGAGTTCGCTGAAGACGACAACCAGATGCGGGTGCTGCCGCTCCAGAAGCTGGATCGTCTTGGGGATGCTGACCGTCGCTACCGAGGGAAAGGCGGCCACTCGCAGCTCACCGGCCACGACAGACCGCATTTGGGCCATTTCCGTCTTTGCTTCCTCGATCACGGCCGTGATGCGCTCGACGTGCGCAACGAGCCGTTTTCCCGCAGCCGTCAGCAGGACGCCGCGCCCGCGACGCTCCACCAGCTCGACCTGCAGTTCATCTTCGAGCTGAGCGATCTGCTGGGAGACGGCCGAAGGCGACAAATGCAGGGCGTCGGCGACGGCGGCCATCGTCGTGCGCAAAGACAGCTCGCGAAGCGTCCGGAGGCGTACGAAATCCATGAACGATCCCCGAAATGCGATCGCTCAATCGTGCAATCCTTCTAATGTATATGTCAAATTATAATAAGTAGACCTTACGAACGCGGAGTGTACGCTTCTCATCAACGGGAAGGTGCACACCCTCGGATTCGAGGCGCCCTGCACCGATCAGGCAGAGCCGGGCCTCGATGTCGCGAGCGGGAGCTGTAGTGCCGGGGACTATTTCCGATGGGGCCGGCGCCCCGGGCGCAAGCTTCTTCTCTGCCCCTCTCTCCGCGCTTCGCGATCCGGTCGCTGCTCACATCCGCGCCGATGCGGATCGCGAGCAAAGATCCATCAATCTTATTGCTTCGGCCTCGTATAGCCCGCTGGCGCTGCGTCAGGCGGAAGGCTCGCATCTCGTCAACAAGAATGCCTCCGGATGGGTGGGGCGGCGGAGCGTCGCCAACTGCGAAGACGTCGATGCCATCGAGCGGATCGCGATCGAACGCGCGCAAGCGATCTTCGGTGGCGAGGCCGTCAACGTTCAGGCGCTTTCGGCGACGCTGGCGAACGTCGCCGTGCTGCGCGCCGTACTGAAGCCCGGCGATCGACTGCTGGCATTCGGCGAAACGGCAGGCGGCCATATCAGCCACGGCACGCCTGGGCATCTGTCCAGCATAGGCCTCGAAGTCGCGACATTCGGCGTGGGTGCTGGCGACGTGATCGATCTGGATGATGTGCGAAAGGCAGCGAAAGCTTCGCGCCCTAAGATGATCGTCGCGGGGGCGACGTCGTATCCGAGGCGGATCGACTTTGCAGGCTTGCGGCAGATTGCCGATGAGGTCGGCGCGTTGCTGTTTGCAGATATTGCTCATGTCGCTGGATTGATTGCAGCCGGTCTTCATCCGAACCCGGTACCCTTCTCGGATGTTGCCACCACTTCGACGCAGAAGACCCTATGCGGCCCCCGCAACGGCGCGTTCGTCTTCTCTCGCGGCGAATATGCACGTGCGATCGATCAGGCGATCTATCCTGGCATGCAGGGCCCCGCGCCCGTGCATATCATTGCCGCGCGTGCCGTCCAGTTGGAGCTGGTGCGCCGTCCCGAGTTCAAAGCGCTCATGGCGCAGGTTATCGCCAACGCGCAGAGCCTTTGCGAGGGCCTGCAGGAAGCCGACATCGCGCTCTACACCGGGGGCACGGACACGCATCTGGTCGTCGCGGACGCTCGCTCAACGGCGTGGATACCGAAGGATCTCATCGCGACATTCGGCGCGTATGGCGTCGTGGCGAACGCGATGGGCCTTCCTCCCCGTGCTGGAGACGGCCGCGGTGTCGGGTTCCGCATTGGCACCGTCGCTATGAGCATCCGTGGCTTCTCGCAAAGCGAGTTTCGCGAGCTGGGTGCCTCGATTGGTCGAATTCTGGGGCGCGGTCCCAATACGCCGCTCGATGAGCCCATGCGGCAGCGCCTTTTGGCCATGGCGCTCGCTCATCCGGTCCCTTCCTTCGTCTCGCAGGAGAGCTGAATTGGGCGCGAACTTCGACATCGAGGCTGTGCGGCGGGAATTTCCGGTTACGCGCCAGATGTTGTACTTCGACACAGCCCATCAGTCGCCGCTTTCGGTCAGCGTCAAGGCCGCGCTCGAGCGCTTCTACAGTGAAGGCCTGGAAACGGCCGGCCCCAAACCAAGATGGCTTGAGCGCGTCGAAAAGGTCCGCGCGCGCGTTGCGGCCTTCATCGGTGCCGAGCCTTCCGAGATCGCTTTCACGAAGAACACTTCCGAAGGTCTGAACATCGCGGCCAATGCGCTGCCGTTGACGGCTGGAGACAACGTCCTTCTCGTCGAGGGGGATCATCCCAACAACGCTTATGCCTTCCTCAATCTCGCGTCGAAGGGTGTCGAGGTGCGGTTTGTCCCCATGGGAGCGTCCATGGGTGCGCAGAGCTTCGTCCCGCACATTGATGAGCGGACGCGCGCGCTCTCGCTTTCGCACGTCACGTTTCATTCGGGTCAGATCTTCGATATCGCCGGGATCGGTCAGATGTGCGCCGAGAGGAACATCGCTCTGATCGTCGATGCCATGCAGTCCATCGGTGTCGTGCCGTTGGACGTGGCGTCGATGCCGACGTCGATGGTGGCCTTCGGTTGCCACAAAGGCCTTCTCGTACCGCAGGGATTGGGCGTGTTGTGCGTGAGCCGCGCGCTTGCCGATCTGAAGCCCGCCTATCTGGCCGTTGCTTCCCTTGCTCATCCGCCATCCGATCTTGTCGCACGCGCCGACAATATGGAGCTGAAGCCTGGCGCCCGCCGCTTCGAGATCGGCAACTACAACCTTCCTGACATCCATGCGCTCGACGCGGCTTTGGATCTGATCGAGAGAGTGGGGCGCGCGAGCATCAATCAGCATGTGCTCGATCTGGGTGATCGCCTGCTGGCGCATCTCGATGAGATCGGCATCGACATCGTGGGGCCGCGATCGCGCGATCAGCGCTGCCACATCATTGTGCTGAAGCTGACGCCGGCCTCCTGGGTTCCCTATCTCGCGAGCGAGAAGGTACGGGTCTCGCCGGAGCGCGACGGCGTGCGCGTCTCGTTCGGGATGTTCAACACTGCCGAGGAAATCGACCGCTTCGCCGGAATTCTGAAGCGAGGGAAGGCGGCAATCGGAATGGGGAGCGCATCGCTCCCGAACTGAGGATCTCACGCCAGCAAGGTGCCAGCCATGGAAAAATCCTTCCGCTTCTCGAACCAGCACGCCGACTATCAAGCTCGCGATGCCAAGTCCGTCTTCGGCTGGCGCTACACCCCGCGCATTGTCTTCAAGGGCGGTAAGGGCACAAAGCTCATCGATATGGATGGGAACGAATACTATGACATGAGCTCGGGGATGATGTGCATGGTCCTCGGGCATTCCCATCCCGAGCTGACCGAGGTCATCAAGGAGATGGCGGGCACCTTCATTCACCAGTCTTCCTGGTACACGAATCCCTGGACGGTCGAGTTCGCCGAACGCCTGACCGAGCACGCGCCCGGCCAGCTCAAAGTGGTCAACTTCGCGGTCACGGGCTCGGAAGCCAACGAGATCGCCATGCGCATGGCGCTCGCCTACACGGGCAAGTTCGACATCGTTTCCATGGTCCGCGGCCTTCACGGCGGCAGTCTTGCGGTCGAGGCCATGACGACGGTCGGCGGCAACCGACGCAAGGGTCTTGGCCCGCTCATGCCCGCCGCCAAGTCCAACGCGCTGCAGCCGCCCTACTGCTACCGCTGCCCGGTCAATCTCACGTATCCGAGCTGCGATATCGCCTGCCAGAAGTTCAGCGAGGAAATGCTCGAGTTCACGACGAGCCAGGAGATCGCGGGCATCATCGTTGAAACAATTCCCGTGCCCGGCGGCATGATCGTCCCACCGCCGGAGTGGCTCCCGCGCATTGCCGCGATGGCCAAGCGCTGGGGCGCTCTGCTCATTCTCGACGAGTGCCAGCTCGCGCCCGCACGCACCGGCAAGATGTGGGCCATGGAGCACTACGGCGTGACACCGGATATCGTCACCTGGGGCAAGGGCCTGTCGGCGGGCCTTGCCATCTGCGGCACCATCACGACCCACGAGATAGCGGAGCGCACGCGGGGACATGCAGGACTGCCGTGGTCGGGCACCTATCCCGGGGATCCAATGGTCTCGGCCGTTGCCCTAAAGCAGCTCGACATCGTCATCCGAGATGACCTTGCGGGACGCGCGGCGCGGCTCGGCGAGATCGCCGCGGCCGAGCTCAACAAGCTCAAGGACAAATACGAGTGCATCGGCGATGTACGCGGCAAGGGCCTCTATCGCATGCTCGACATCGTCAAGGATCAGAAGACGAAAGCGCCGGATCCCCTGATGGCCGAGCGCATTCGCTATAACTGCGCGCTCGAAGGCATCGCTGCGATCTGCGTGAAGAACTACTTCCGGTTTGCGCCGCCGCTGATCATCACCGAGGCCGAGATCAAGGATGTGGTGGGCCGCATGGACATTGCCATCAAGCGCGCCATGGACGGCTTCCCGAAGGAAGTCGACATAAGAGAGAGTAGTTCCCTGTCGATTGGGGATCGGCCAGTGGCCGCTGAATAAGAACAATAAAAGTCTGAGACGTTCATGGGAGGGAAGCTCGACGCCTACGGAGGGAGGCGGGGTCTTGGCATGCCTTTAGTGTGGAGGTGGAGTTCATGAAGAACAGGCGTGAATTCGTAGCTGCTGGCGTCGGAACGGCCGCCAGCGCCGGCATTGTGCTTGCGCAGGCACCCACGGCATCGGCTCAGGTCACAGGTTCCGCAGTGAAGTCCAAGCTCGACGAAGTCAGGGCGCGCGGGAAGGTGATTGTCGGCGTGACAAGCGAGGCGCCGCCATTCGGCTTCATCGATGAGAAGGGTGAAATCGTCGGTTTCGACATCGACGTGGCAAAGCTCGTCGCGAAGGGCATCTTCGGTGACGAAACGAAGATCGAGTTGTTCAAGCAGGGCTTTGCCGCGCGCTGGCCAAACACGCAGAATGGCACGATCGACTTCGGCATCATGGTAACGACGATCTATCCGGATCGCGTGCTTCAGGTTGCCTTCACCCGGCCCTACATCGACAGCGGCATCGTGCTCGTCGTTCGCAAGGACAGCCCGGTCAAGACCATCGCCGACCTCAACAAGCCCGAGCACACGGTGGCGCATCTCACGGCGCCGGTGCAGGAGGAGCGGGGCAAGCGGCTCTATCCGAACGCCAAGTTTCTGACGTTCGACGCGATCTCCGCACAGTTCAATGCGGTGAAGCTCGGCCGCGCCACGGCCTGTCAGCTCGATGCGCCGGTCGCGCTCTACTACATGAAGGACAATCCCGAGTACCGGATTCTCGACGAATGGCTGACGGATGTGACCGGCAACGGCATCTTCCTCCGCCATGAGGACTTCAAGTGGTGGCTGTTCCTCGACACGATCGTCGCGGAGATGTTGGGCGGTAGTCGGTTCAGCGAGTATAAGGCCATCTATAAGAAGTGGTTCGGTGTCGAGCCGAAGCGTGCGCGAGCGTGACGTAGCCAGCCGCGTTCAAGCTCGATGGATTTTCTCGTGAACCTGCTCGCGATCTGGGCGAGGCTCTATCCGAGCCTTGTTTCCGGTTTCGCGGTGACAATCAGCGTAGCGCTCGCGGCCATCCCGCTGGCGCTTCTTGGTGCTTTGCTGCTCACGCCGCTGCGAATGTGGGGCGGCTCGATCATTCATGCGGTGACGGGCGCGTACATCGAGTTCATGCGCAATACGCCGCTCCTTCTGCAGATCTACCTGATCTATTTCGGCCTGCCGCTACTCGGATTGTACCCTTCGGAATTCATGTGCGGCGTGATCGGCATCGCCATGCAGCACGCCGCGTTTCTGGCCGAGATCTATCGTGGCGGCATCGAGTCCATCAGTCAGCGCCAATGGGATGCAGCCCGCGCAATGGGCATGACGTGGGCCACGGCGCTCCGCAATGTCATCCTGCCGCAAGCGGGCCTTCGCATTCTCGGTCCGATCGGCAATCAGCTCATCATCCTGGTCAAGGACACATCGCTGGTGTCGGCTATCGGCGTGGTCGATCTGACGATGGTGGGGAAGGTCTCGATCGAGAGATTGGCCGTAACATTGGAGATATTCCTCGCGATCGCCTTGATCTACCTCGCCTTGACAGGGGCACTTGGCGCGGTCTTGCGGATCATCGAGCGTCGCGTGTTGGAGCGGATCGGATGATGCCGAACGTCCTTATCAACAATCTCCCCTACCTGCTCAAGGGCGCTCTGGTGACGCTCGAGCTGTCGGTAGTAGTTTTGATCGCGGGCAATCTCCTGGGCCTTGTCATCGGCATCGTCGCGACGTCAGTTGGGCGGATCGGCCAGAGCCTCATCACCGCCTACATCTTCGTACTGCGCGGCATTCCCATCCTCGTCATCATGCTGCTGGGATACTACGCCTTTCCGGCGCTCGGATATCGTGTGCCCGCGTACGTCGCAGTGGGCGTCGCGCAGATCATCTATGTGAGTGCCTTCGTCGCGGAGATCGTGCGCAGCGCCATCCTGTCTGTGCCTTCGGGGCAGATCGCTGCCGCGCGCAGCCTCGGCATGCGCCGCTTCAGCATTCTGAAAGAGATTGTACTACCGCAGGCGACACGCATCGCAATTCCGCCGCTGCTCAACAATTCGCTGACGGCGATCAAGCAGACTTCCTATGTCTCGGTCGTCGGCGTCTGGGAGCTGACATATGCTGCCCGAGAGGTCGTCGAGCGGACGCTCGCATCGTTTCAGATCTTTCTCGGCGTCATGGCGATCTATTTCATCATCTGCTACCCGCTCTCGCTCCTCGCGCGCCGTTGGGAGCGACGTGCCGCCGTCGTCCAGTAAGCAGGGTAAGGACTTCTGATGCCCATGATCGAGATAAGGGATCTTCGCAAGTCCTATGCCGAGCTCGAGGTCTTGAAGGGGATCAGCTTCGACGTCGAGAAAGGCGAGGTCGTTGTTGTCCTTGGGCCGAGCGGCTCCGGCAAATCGACCATGCTCCGCTGCATCAATTTACTCGAAGAATTTCAAGGCGGAGGGATTCGCATCGACGGCGAGGCCATCGGCTATACGACCACGGAAGGTGGAAAGAGGCGCAGGCGCAAGGAAGCTGAGAATGCGAAGCTGCGCGAGCAGGTCGGGATGGTCTTCCAGAGCTTCAATCTGTTCCCGCATCGGACCGTGCTTCAGAACGTCATGATGGGGCCTCTGAAGGTCAAGGGGATAGCGCGAAGGGAGGCTGAGGCGCTGGCGCGCGATCTTCTGAAGAAAGTCGGGCTGCTCGATAAGGCCGATCAGTATCCGGCGCGTCTATCAGGTGGGCAGCAGCAGCGCGTCGGTATTGCGCGTGCGCTGGCGATGCAGCCGAAGGTCATGCTGTTCGATGAGGTGACGAGCGCGCTAGATCCCGAGCTCGTCGGTGAGGTGCTCCGCGTGATGCGTCAGCTCGCTCAAGAAGGCATGACGATGATTATCGTGACGCATGAAATACATTTTGCCCGCGATGTCGGCGATCGCATCATCTTCATGGATCATGGTGCCATCGTCGAGGAAGGGCCGCCGGCGAACATCCTCGCGAACCCGAAGTCCGATCGCTTCAAGCAATTTCTGCGTCGGTATCAGGGTGACTATCTGGACACCTGAACGTCGACGGCACTGGGAGCGCTTCGCGAAGGCGTGCGGGTCTGAGCCTCGCAGCGAAGTGCTGGCGATAGCCGCCAACACGGGGATCGGTGTCGATCGAAGTGGCGCCGTTCGGCGGTATCAAGCAGTCGGGTCTTCCAGGTGAAGGGAGAAGAGTGTCTTGATCTCGATGTGGCCGAGCTTTTGCAGGCTAGGCATGTCGCAACCTAGACTAGGACCTGCTCTGCTCCATGTGGGCGGCGGCCATGGCGCCCATGCTCGTGAAATAGAAATCGTACTTCGGTAGATCTCCGGGATGCATGGTCGCCCCGAAGCCCTCCTTCTCGTGTCGCCGATGGATCCAGCATGAGTGCAAGCCATGGGCGTTCGCAGGCTTGTGATCGTGAAACAGGCTCTCGGCGGTGTGCAAGATTTCGGCCTTCTGGATGCCGATTCCTGCCATCACCTCCGTCAAACATTCGAAGTTCAGAGGGCTCGGCTTATAGGCGCCGACGTCCTCAGCCGTAATGATTGCATCAAAATCGACACCAAGCCGCTTGTTGCTGAACGAGAAGGTCTCGTTGTCGACGTTCGACAGGATCACCAACTTGTAGTGCTTCTTGAGATAGCGCAGTGCTTCCTGGCTGTCCGGGAATGCGGACCAATTCCGGACGGAAAGCCCATAGGCGACACACTCCTCGTGGCTCACCACCACACCCCACTCCTCGGCGAGGCGCTTGTAAACGATGGGAAGCAGATCGCGGTACACCTTCGCCGGTGTGTGCCGCTGCTGGGTCGACTCGTGGCGCGCGTGCGCTTGCAGCACTTGATCGCGTGTCAGTGGGTGCGTCACTTTCTCGAGCAGAGGCTTCAGGCCTTCCATGATGCCGCTTTCCCAATCGATCAGCGTGCCATAGCAGTCGAAGGTCAGGGCCTTGAAATCAGTGAGACGCATCGGTCTCCTCCTTCTCGCTTGTGCGGAGACGCATGACGTCGAACAACCGTTCGGACGTAGTGGACGATCGCGATCCCGCTATGCACATCGGATCTCTAGCGCTCAGCTAGCTGCGTCAATGTCTTGTTCTGCCGCGCCAGAACAATGCTGGCGGCAATGGAGGCGATGGCGGTCACGCTCACCAGAATGAAGGCTAGTGCTGCGCCGAAGGGCCAGTTCGAAAGCAGCGCGAACTGCTGATAGACAGCCGGCGCCATCATCTGGAACTCGGCGCCACCGAGGATGATTGCCGTCGCGTAGGAGTTCATGCCGATGGTGAAAATGACAACCGCGGCCGCGGATATTCCGGGTATGGCCAGTGGCAGAATGACCCTGCGGAATGCCGTGCGCGGAGGTGCTCCGAGATTGCGTGCCGCATCATACAAGGTGAAGTCTATGCCCTCGAGGACGCCGAGCAGCGTCAGTATGACGAATGGCAGGACGACACTGAGCAGACCAATGAAGACGGCTCCATACGTGTACATGAACTGGATGGGCTCTGTTGTCAGCCCAAGCCCGACAAGAAGTGCATTGAGCAACCCGTCGCGCGCGAGGAAGATTGTCCAGCCGGCCGCACGCACTACATTGCCCACCAGAAGCGGGAATAGAACGGCGATGATGATCAGGCTCTTCCATCTCGTATGTGTTCTGGCGAGCCAATATGCGAACGGAAATCCGAGCACGATACCGAGCACAGTGCTTGCGGTGGCAAGAAACAGCGTAGTGCCGAGAACGCCGAGAAAATATGGCTCAGTGAAGAACTTGATATAGTTCTCCGCCGTCAGCGCCTCGGTCATCAGCTCGCTCGGCGTGAACCGGTTGAGGCTGTAGCGGAACAGCGTGAAGAGCGGCAGGACCAGACAAGTCAGTATCACCAACAAGGCTGGTCCCACCAAGGCAACGGCGGTCCAAGGATTTCGCGCGTTTGCCACCGTCTTCTCCGTCAACCCTTGAACTTCTGGTTCCAGAACTCTCTAGCCTCGCTCGCCTTCTCGGCTGCATAGGCGTGATCGGCCTTGATGAACTTGGCGCGATCGGCTTCGCTGAAACCGATGCCGGCTTCGAGATCCGGCGGCAGCTTGGCGTTCTTCACCGTCGGCACCTGTCCGATGACGCGCGCGACCGCGACCTGCACCTCAGGATCGAGCGCCGCGCCAAGCACCTGGTTCGCAAGCTCAGGAACGCCGGTATTGCTCGTCACGCCCATGACGAAGAACGTGGGGTAGGCTCCCTCCGACGGGGTGACGTATGAGATCGGCACGCCCTGCTGCTGCCAGGTATAGGCGCGCCCCTTCCACATGAGAGCGATCTTAACCTCGCCACTCTTCAGCGCGGCGCCGACGGCCTCGTTCGAGGCGTACACGCGCACGCCATTCTTCTTGAGCTCCAGCAGAGCTTCATATCCCGGCGCGTAGTTGCTCGTGCTGCCGCCGAATGCAACAGAGGCCATGGGAATGATTTTGTCATAGGACAGGTCAGTGACGCCGATCTGGCCCGCGTACTCCTTGCGCCAGAGATCCTTGATCGAGGCTGGCGGCGTCACGGAGTTATTATAGACAAGCACCAGCGCGCCATAGCAGTTCGGTACGCTGTAGTCGGTCCTGAAGTCCTCGATCAAGTTCTCATAGTTTGGAATATCGGCAGGGACGATGTTCTTGACGATCTTCCGGGCGCTCATTTGATACATGTCGCTATCAACGAGCCACGGGATATCCATCGTGTTGCGGGGTCTCGAGGCCTGCGCGATGAGCTTCGTCTTGCGGGCCGAAGGCGTCCCGACGTCAAAAACGACCTCGATGCCGTAGCGCTCTTTCGCCACCACGGCCATCGTTTCACGCAGAATGCGCTCGCTGTCTCCTCCCCATGTGCCAAAAACAACGCGCTTGTCGTTGGCCAGCGCTGGAAGAATGCTCGTCATCGGCATGGCAGCGGCGGCGGCTGAGTACTTCAACAGATCGCGTCGACTAACTCTGCTCATTCCACTCTCCGTTCGTAGGGTGATCGTCAATCCTCTCGGATAAGGAGCGCGGCTTGCGTGCTCCATCCGACAAATGTCTTCTCACCGGTCTTCACAGCCACCGAAGATGCAATCTTGTTTGGAACCTGCACGAGCAGGTCTGTCGAGTTCTCGTCTGTGCGAACTGTCAGATCGGTCGACGCGCCGAGATATGTCGCGGCCTGCACGGAGGCTGCAAAGCTGTTATCCAAGGCCGCTGCGTCCGTGCCGACTTCTATATGCTCGGGCCGAAGGCAGAGGACGGCGGGACTGCCCGAGCCGAACTGCGAGGTATCACACTTGATCGCGAGACCGTCGTTCGTGCGGAACAGCGAAGGGGCCTGGACGTGGCCGCGGATCAGGTTGGCTTGCCCGAGAAAGCTCGCGACGAACACGCAACTAGGCCGCAGATACAGCTCATCGGCGGAGCCGATCTGGCGCACAATCCCTTGATCCATCACCACCAGACGGTCGGCAAGCGCCAACGCTTCGTTCTGATCGTGCGTCACGAAAACGGTCGTGAGGCCAAGCATCTTCTGAAGCGAGCGAATCTCGAGACCAACGCTCTGGCGGAGCTTTGCATCGAGATTGGAAAGTGGCTCATCGAGGAGGAAGACATCCGGGCGAATGACCAGCGCGCGTGCGATGGCTACTCTCTGCTGCTGCCCACCTGAAAGCTGGCGCGGATAGCGCTCACCATAGCTGTCGAGACGCACGAGCTTGAGTGCATCGCCGACGCGCGTGCGAATCTCGTCCTTGGGCGCACCACGCATTTCAAGCCCGAAGGCAACGTTCTCGAATACAGTGAGATGCGGAAACAGAGCATAGCTCTGAAAGACCATACCCGTATCGCGCTTGTGCGGGGGCAGATACGTGACATCCCGCCCGCCGATGAAAATTTCCCCTTCGCTCGCCGCGATAAATCCAGCAATCATGCGGAGCAGGGTCGTCTTTCCGCATCCGCTCGGCCCCAGCAGCGCGACGAGCTCCGATCCCTCTACATCCAGGGATACATTGTCGACGGCCGCCATTGCTCCGTAGCGCTTGGTCAGGTTGCGAACGGACAAGGTCCCCATCAGACAACTCGGCTCAACTTGACGTATCGATCGGAAATCAGGAGAGCGGAAGCAACAATGAGCACCTGGACGGTCGTTGCGGCGGCGACTGCGGGATCCATCTTGAATTCCAGGTACTGCAGAACGGCGATCGGGAAAGTCGTGGAGCCCGGCTGGACCAGCAGAAGTGAGACCTCGAGGTTCTCGAAGGATATGATGAAGCTGAAGAGCGCGGCCGCGATCACGCCGGAGCGCATCATCGGGAGAGTTACACGCGTGAAGACGCGGAGCGGACTTGCGCCGAGATTGGCAGCGGCCTCTTCGATCGATCTATTCAGCCCGACGAGATTGGCGCACACCAAGCGGACCGTCCAAGGAATGGTCAGCAGGGTGTGCGCCAAGATAAGACCCCAGAGACCGTTTGTGAGGTCGATGCCGATCCCGTCCGCGATCCGGATGAAGAACACGTAGAGTGCTATGCCGATGACGATGTTGGGGACGATCATCGGCGAGAGCAACATCCCCTGGATCAGCTTCATCCCAGGAAGACCACTGCGAACAATAGCGAGACTTGCGGCAGTACCGAGGAATACGCCGAGGCAGGTGGCGCCGAACGCGACCTTGGCACTCGTCTCGAAACCTCTCAGAAACGCACCGTGCTCGGCTGCCTGGGCGAACCATTTCAGTGTGTATCCGGGGGGCGGGAACGAGAGAAACGAGCTATCGAAGAATGAGGCCCAGACCACCAGAACAACCGGCGTCAGCAGCGTGATGAATACGAAAACGATCACCGCCGCGAGCAGAAAACGCGCGATACGCCCACTATCTATCAGTGCTTCTCTCGTCATTGCCACCAGTTGGCCTTCGAGACGCAGCCTGGCTGTTCGCAGGATCTATTGACACCCTCCCGAGGCTGGACGCGAGCCAGCCTCGGGGAGGTCCGTGACTACTTCGCCCATTGGCGAACGAGGTCGGAGTGCCCTCGTCGCAGGGGCTTGGCCTCCTGCGTGATCGGAAGATCTACGCCGAGCCCTCGCTCTTTCGCGCGCTCATACACGACGGAGGCTGCGGCAATGTCCCAAAGGCCTGTGCCGTGTGACTTGAACAGCGAGATCGACGCAGCGGAAGGGCGCCGCGAGCCCTCGCTTGCGACAATATCCGAAAGCTCCTGGATGCGATGCCAGCCAAGATAACCTTCCTGCGTGGCTTTTATGAACTCGCCGGATTCGTCATGGCTCTGAACCCAGTCATCGACAGCGATGAAGTCTGAACGCTGGATCGTCAGAGTATCGATTTCGCGGCTCGACTTCTTCATGGCGCCGACGAGATTGACGTGTGTGCCTTCTTTCAGCCACGCACCATTCACGACCGGCTCGGGCGAGGACGTGACGGTATTCAGGATGTCCGAGTTGCGCACCACGGTCTCGACGCTGTCGGCAGGCTCCACGGGAATGCCAAGCCTTTTGGTCATGCCGGTACAGAACTCGAGAAGTTTCTCCCGGGTGCGGCTGTACGCTAGAACCTTCTCTATCTTGCGCACTGAGCATACAGCTTCGAGCTGAGTGGGGGATTGGTAGCCCGTTCCGAGGATGCCGACGACCTTACTGTCTTCGCGGCTCATGTACTTGGTTGCGATCCCCGACGCAGCGCCGGTTCGAATGAGACCGATATGCTCGGCCTCCATGAGGCAGTGCAGCTCCCCATCTTCCTTGAACAGCAAGAGCCAGAAGCGAACGCCGTCTGGGGCGACTGTATAGGTCTTGTAACCAAGGCTCCCAAGGCCCGGGACGGCGCCGGGAAGAACCGACAGGCCAGCCTTCGGCGTCTGGAGTATCTGCCGGGGCTTGTTCGTTGCGATCTTCTTGCCCTGTTCGCGTATGGCCTGCTCCAGCGGCCCCATGCAGGACTTCAGATCGAGAAGCTGCTCAACATCGTGCTCGTTCAGGAAAAGTGCCATTGGGATTCCATGGGCTCGACAAGCGGGACTGACCGTGACAGATTGGAGCTTAGTAAATTGGATCCAATTTACAACTGAAAAACGCATGGCGCCCGCAGATCGATCAAATGCTGACCCGCTACTGGGCAACGCCGCAGGTGAGCTGCCCGCGAGCCTGCCGGACTACGCGTATCAAAAGTTGCTACAGGCCATCCTGAGTGGCCAACTTCGGAGAGGAGCTCCGGTACGTCAGGAAAAAGTTTCCGCCGAGCTTGGCATGAGCCGCCTGCCCGTGCGTGAAGCGCTGCGCCGGTTGGATGCCGAGGGCCTTGTCGTATTGCGCCCTCGACGAGGCTACTTCGTTGCAGCTCTCGATACGAAAGAAATAGCGGAGCTGTTCGAGATCCGAAGCATGCTCGAGAAGAAGGCCGGCTATTTTGCTGCGCTGAATCGCACCGAGCAGGACTTAGTCGAGCTCAAGGAGGTCCTCACCGCACTCGACAAGACGGCTAAGCGCAAGCCGCTGGATGTTTCGGCCTTCTATGAGGGCAATCGGCGCTTTCACCAGCGACTGTTCGCGTGCTCGAAGCGCGTTCACTTCTGCCGGGTCCTGCTGAGCATCCATGACAGCCTCACGCCGTACATTCGCATGAGTGCCAACTTGAAATCTGTCGCAGCCGCTCAACAGGATCATTGGGAGCTCTTCAATGCTGTTGCAGCGGGCGACGCGAAGCTGGTCGCTCGACTGTGTGAAAGCCATTGCCAGAATTCGTACACGCGCCTGATGCGATCAATGCCGGCTGAGCAATCTTGACCAGCGGCTTGCGGAGGTGGTGCTCCTGCGGGCCGCCCTGGCGCGATCCGGCTTGCTGGAGGCCTGGCAGTCGGACGCATTCGACGCGCTTAAATAGCCGACAGGCCGCACGCTCAAGGCGGTTATCGCGCTGAGGCTTATGTGCAGGGTGCCAGTCGCTAGACGAGAAGTGGCACACGCGGTCGAGGAGATACCCGGACCGCGCCAGGCTGCGCCGTTGAGGCCAGATGCGCTGGACGACAATAGTGCATCTGGTTCACCGCCATGACCTCCCGAACTATCGCACAACAACTGGTCGCACCGTGCGATAAGCCGTGGTTCGGCGGCGTGAGCAAGAATACGACGCGCGACAATGTCGGCGAAACTATCTCCTGCGCGTGCAGCCATCCCCTCTCGCATTCGCGCCGCACATTGACATAGGGCATGACGGTATAAGCGCCCTCGTCCTCGACGAGCGCTTTGACGGCATCGACGGATGGCAGAACCTTACGCACATCGAGCGAGACATTGAGCGCGGCCGCGGTTGCCTCCAGCTTGGTCAGCAGAACGCGTGACAACATCGGATCCGCGATCACGATCGGATGCCGAGCCGCCTCCTTGAACGTGATGCTTGTCTCACGCGGTACGCCGTCATGAGCGGAGCGAACGAAGAACAGCGGCTCGTCGAGAAGATGCTCACGATTGGTCGGCGGCAGCGGCAGCGTCTCACAGGACAACGCGAAGTCCACGCTGTCGGAAAGGACCATCTCCGAAAGAATCGTAGAAGTGGCTTCGACGAGATCCAACTGAACGCCCGGATGTTGTGCTATCGCAGCGCTCACTTCTTGCGCGAACATCGCCGCGATGCTGGGCGCCATGCCGATGCGGACACGCTGTTTGGCCTGGATGCGGGGCGCGCGTAGCGCAGCAGTCGCCGCCGTGACCTTTTCGAGAATGTGCTCGGCGTGCTTGAGAAGCTCCGCGCCCGCCTCCGTGACCTCGACGCCGCGCGAGTGCCGATGAAACAGGGAGGCGCCGAGTTCATCCTCAAGCTTTTTGATCTGCAATCCGAGCGCAGGCTGCGAGACATGCAAGATATTGGACGCCCGCGTAAAGCTGGCGGCATTCGCTACAGTGACGAAGTACCTGAGCTGCTTGATTTCCACGGTTTTATTATCCGCACGAATACTGCGTCCAAGCGTGCGGCTCCTGCCGAGCACTCTGCTGACTGTGCATTGAAACAGTCGCCGGTCAAGCAGGGGCCGGCTGGAATTGTGGGCAATCCCTATTCCGATCTCGGCTTCCTGCCTGAGATATAAGCGCCGTCTCTAGCTCACATTGAAACAATAAATTGGACATCGGGTGGCTCGCCATGCACTCTTTTCCTCTAGTGCCGAGCGGGGCTAAGCTCATGTTCCAGCATGGCTTTATCGCACCGATGTCGGCTCGTTCCTTCCACGAGCAAGGCCAAGGCAAAAATGCAAATCTCGGATATGCAGCCGTGGCAGTGGCCCGACAGCCACTGGCAGGGATTGGTGGATCGCGTGCGAGCCGGAAGGCGGCTGCGCCCAACCAAGTGGAAGAACGGCGCGCGCCTCGCGGTCGCTCTGGCCTTCGATTCCGATCATGAAACGAGCGAGCTCCGGGATGGTGGCAAGTCCATAGGCCGGCTGGCATGGGGCCAATACGGCAATCGCATCGGCATCCCGCGCATCCTGTCTCTGCTCGAGCGTCACGGCGTTCCGGCAAGCTTCTACGTTCCTGCGGTGACGGCTCTGCTTCATCCGGACGAGCAGCGAGCCATCACCGCAGCCGGACATGAGATCGGCGTCCATGGCTGGATTCACGAGCTGAATTCAGTCCTCAACTACAAGGACGAGCGCGATCTGATGGAGCGCTCGATCGACACGCTGGAGAAAATCTGCGGTGTGCGTCCAAAAGGTCTTCGTAGTCCCTCGGCCGACTTCAGCGAGAATACGCTGCAGCTTCTCGTGGAGCTCGGCTTCACGTACGACTCGTCGCTCGGTGCCGACGATGACTGCTATGAACTGATGCTCAACGGCAAGCCGAGCGGTGTCGTTGAGATTCCTTTCGAGTGGGTTCGCGATGATGCCGTCTATTTCATGATGCACCGGCATCAGGGTTTGCGACCGTATACACCCCCGAGCGATGTCTTCGACATCTTCCGGCGGGAGCTCGACGCTGCCCATGCCGAGGGCGGGCTCTTCGAGCTCACGATGCATCCTCATGTGATCACGTACCGCTCGAGGATCTGGATCGTCGAGGAGATCATCAAGCACGCCAAGGCTCTTGGCGATGTCTGGTTCGCGACCCACGCCGAGATCGTGGAGTGGGCCAAGGAGCATTCAGAATAACCCGGATAACCCCAACTACAGAGCTGAGCCCCCGACAATGACGACGTTGGGTCGAGGTGCCCGATGAGCCGCGACAGAGCCATTGACCTGGCAATGGACGAGCTTGAATCCGGGCGCCTGCTGGCGCTCTTGAAGCGTCGTATCTCCTATCGGACGGAAAGTCGTGATCCGGAGCGCAAGGGAGCGCTGGAAGACTATCTGCGCGAAGATCTCTCCCTGTCGCTGGAGAGACAGGGCTTCACCTGCGAGGTCATGCGGCATCCCGATGCCACGGGGCCCTTCCTGATTGCGGAGCGCCGCGAAGATCCCTCTCTCCCGACCGTCCTCATGTACGGGCACGGCGACGTGGTTGGCGGGCTCGAGGGGCAGTGGGACTGCGACGGCTCTCCCTGGCAGCTTGTCGAGCGGGACGGAAGGCTGTTCGGACGAGGCATCGTCGACAACAAGGGACAGCATACGATCAATCTCGCCGCACTCCAGGCCGTGGCTCTCGCGCGAGGCAAGCTCGGCTTCAATGTGGTGTGCCTGATCGAGATGGGCGAGGAGGTCGGCTCACCGGGCTTGCGGGAGTTCTGCCGAGATAACGTGGCGCGGCTGCGTGCCGATGCGCTGATCGCGTCAGATGGGCCACGCGTCAGCGAAGCGCGGCCGACGATCTATCTCGGTGCGCGAGGCGCGCGAACCTTCTACCTCTCGGTAAAGGCGCGCGACGGCACGCATCACTCTGGAAATTGGGGCGGTCTGCTCAGCGATCCGGCCATACAGCTCGTACACGCTCTGGGAACTATCAGTTCCCCGACCGGGCAGATTCTCATTCCGCAATGGGTGCCCGAGCGTCTTTCCGAGAGCGTTCGCGCGGCGCTGGCGGGTTGCGAGGTCGATGGCGGGCCCGACGGGCCCGAGATCGATCCGAACTGGGGGGAGCGAGGCCTCACGGCTGCCGAACAGGTCTACGGCTGGTGTTCCTTCGACATTCTTTCTTTGGGGGCCGGAAATCCCAGTGCGCCCATGAGCGCGGTTCCCGATGCGGCGGAGGCCTGCTGTCAGCTTCGCTATGTCGTCGATATCGATGAGGAGCTGATCCTGCCAACGCTTCGTCGGCACCTCGACAGACATGGGTTCTCGATGGTGCGCATCCGCGAGAAGCTGGATGGCCGCTTTCCGGCAACGAGATTGGACACGGGTGACGCCTGGGTTCGATGGGCCGCTCGGTCGCTCGAGGGTACGACAGGAAAGAAGCCCGCCATTCTGCCGAATGTTGGGGGCTCTCTCCCAAATGACATCATGGCGGAGCTGACCGGCGGCCGAACGATCTGGATTCCCCATTCTTATCCTGGTGCGTGCAACCATGGTGCAAACGAGAACATGCCCGTGTCGGTCCTGAATGAGGGACTGCGCATCATGACGGGCTTGTTCTGGGATCTTGGTGAGAAGAGTGAACAGCAGTCTCTGCCGCGCAACCCGGACCTAACCGCAGCATGAGCAAGCACGGAGGTGGTAGCATGTCGGACTTTTCCGAGAAGGACTTCGGAAATCTTTCTGTCGATCGCCGCACGCTGCTGCGGCTATTTGTTGTCTCGGGCGTCGCGGGCGCGGCGCTCCTGGATATGGAGAAGGCCCTCGCGCAGGCAAGCGACAAGGACATCGAGAAGATCGTTGCCCTCGTTCAGGGCGGGCCCGTGGGTGACATCATCAAGGCGGAAGCCAACAGCATTTTTGCCAAGAGCCATCCCAATGTGCCCGTCGAGCTGCTCGTCTCCTCGAATGCGGTGACCTATCCGCGCATGCTGGCTCAGCGCAGCAATCCGGTCATCGCCGGCGGCATGTTCAACGATCTCTTCTCTCTCCGCGGCACGGCCGACAAGATGTGGGAGAAGTTCAATCCGGAATTCGTACCGAATGCCGCGCAAATTCCGTCTTCTCTGCTTTTGCCCGGCGGAGAAGGCATCACCATCCACCAGACGCCATTCGGCATCGCCTACAATCCCGATCGCGTCGAGGCGCCGAAGTCCTGGGCGGACCTGTGGAAGCCCGAATACAAGGGGCGCGTTTCGATGTGGGACAGCTATTTCGACGCCTTTGCCATGGCGGGTGTGGTGACGGGAAAAGGCCCGAGCGTCGAGGAAGGTATAAAGGCCTGGGTGCCGCACAAGGCGAATGTCGGCGCCTGGGTCAAGTCGCCGATTGCCGAAGTGGATCTTCTGCATCGTGGCGAGGTGTGGCTGTCGCCACATTGGGGAGCTTGGGCCGAGCAGGCAAGGAGCGCTGGAAAAAAGGTTGCCTTCACAGTTCCGAAGGAAGGCGCCACACTGTGGTCGAACCAGATGCACTGCAGTGTCGGCTTCTCGTCTAAGGCGACGGAGATCATTCAGCGCTACTTCAACACATGGCTGTCCGAGTCCTGCCAGATGGCATGGCTGACGAAGGCGTTCATTTCCCCCGCTGTCGGCACGATCAAGATCCCTGACGAGCTCAAGTCGAATGCCGCGGTCGTCTCTCCCGAGGCGGCGAGCAAGCTCTATCGTCTCGACGCCCGGCATCTCGGCGCCAACTTCGCGGCTATCAAGGCGCAGATCGACCAGACACTGAAAGGCTGAGCTTGGTGCAGCGGCTGAACATTGAGGCGGTCGCCGCGGGTGGTGTTGCGGTCGAGATTGACGGCGTCGGTAAGCGCTATCAAGGCGTGGAGGCCGTTCGAGCCATCTCGCTCTCCATCGTGCCCGGCGAATTCGTCAGCCTTCTTGGACCAAGTGGCTGCGGCAAGACCACGACATTGCGGATGATCGCCGGTCTCGAGGTGCCTGATAGCGGAACCATCAGGATCGGCGGCGCCGTCGTGAACAGCACGCCACCCTGGTCGCGCGGTATCGGCATGGTCTTCCAGAGCTACGCCTTGTTTCCGCATATGACCGTGTTCGAGAATATTGCCTTTGGTCTCAAAATGCGGGGCGAGCCGGCGCAGAACATCAAGACGGCGGTTGATGAAGCCATGGCGCTCGTCCATTTGAGCGAGCTGCCGGATCGTCTTCCATCGCAACTATCCGGCGGCCAGCGCCAGCGTGTTGCTCTGGCGCGCGCGCTGGTGATCAAGCCGCGCGTATTGCTCCTGGACGAGCCCCTCGGCGCCCTGGACCGCAAGCTCCGCGAGCAGATGCAGGTCGAGCTGAAGCTGATCCAGCGCCAAGCTGGCGTGACGACCGTTCTGGTGACGCACGATCAGGAGGAAGCCCTGACGCTATCCGACCGGATCGTCGTCATGTCCTCAGGAGAGATCGTCCAGATCGGCTCGCCCAGCGACATCTATAACCGGCCGGCCAATCAGTTCGTCGCCGATTTCGTCGGCATGTCGAATCTGATGCGGGCACGCACCTCGAGCGCCGATGGAGATCGAGTGAGCGTCAGCTTCCCCAATGGCCGCAGCTACGTCACGAAGGCAGAGGGAAACCTCGCCCATCCCAGCGATGTCGACGTGTTCGTCCGGCCCGAGAGCGTCAAGCTCGCGCCGAACGCCGGGAGCCCGAGCGGCAAACTATCGGGGACGGTGGAGCATATCGTCTACGCCGGCGCCTCGACGTATGCGCACGTGTCCGTCGGCCTTGCGAAGCCGGTTGTCGCGTCCCTGAGCCAGAAGCCGCAAGACTCGAACGCCATCCGGATCGGAGACGAGCTGTCGCTCGACTGGGATGAGACGGACGCCCTGCTGATGCCGGCTCTCGAAGCGGGCGCTCGGCGCACATCTTGAGTGATCAATGCAGGAGGCCAGCCGATGAGCTCAGCCAACGACATCAACCCCATGCGCCGGCCCAATCACTTCAAGATCGGGCTGTTCGGCTACCTCCATGAAGGCGGAAACTGCTTCACGACGGTGCCGGAGCGGTGGCTTGCCCGCTGGCCCGACATCCTGCGTCTGGCCAAGATGGCCGATGCAGGTGGGCTCGACTTCATGCTGCCGATCTCGCGCTGGAAGGGCGTCCCGGGCGCGCTCATGCAGCGCTTGCACTCATACGAGACGCTGACGCAGGCCGCCGCCCTCGGCGCCATGACAGAGCGGATTGCCGTCCTCTCCACCGTCCACACGCCGCTCATACATCCGATAATCGCGGCGAAGTGCATGACGACCGTCGATCATGTCAGCAACGGTCGATCCGGCTTGAACATCGTCTGCGGCTGGAACACCGACGACTTCGATATGTTCGGGCGCCAGACACTGCCTCACAGCGAGCGCTACAAGCAAGCTTGGGATTGGTACCAGATCTGGTCGCGGCTCATCGAAGGTGCGGAAGAGCCGTTCGACTTCGACACGAAGTTCTTTCCCGATCACAAAGCCCTCGTCGCACTGCCGGGATCGATCCAGCGTCCGCGCCCTGTCGTCATCTCCGCAGCCGCTTCGCCTGATGGCCGCGAGTTCGCGATGAAGACGTCCGACCTGCTGTTCACCTACTACACATCGTTTGACGCCGGCAAGAAGCTGGTCGCCGATATCGAAGCACAATCCGCGGCTGCTGGGCGCTCCGAGCCGGTCGGTCTCGTCGCCGTGAGCTACGTCGTCTGCAGGAAGACGCGTGCTGAGGCCGAGGCCTATCACCGGTACTATGCCGAGGTGCGCGCGGACAAGCCCGCCATCGACTACTACATGGCCGGCCGATCGAAGAATGCGACCATGCCCGAGCAGGAGGAGCGCGAAATGCGCCTGAGATTTGCGGCGGGCAATGGCGGATATCCGCTGATCGGAACACCGCGCGATGTTGCGGACGGACTGATCGAGATCGCTCGCGCAGGGTACGCCGGCACGGCGATCAGCATGGTCGACTACGTGGGTGAGCTCCCACCGATCCTCGAAGAAGTCATGCCGATCTTGCTTCGCGCCGGCATCCGCGTGCACTAGTCCTGCCGGCATGATGCAAAGGGAATTCGAATGGCCAAAGAAAGAAAAAAGCCGGTCGCTATCATAACCGGCGGCGCCAACGGCATCGGCCTCGCCTCGGCGCAGCGCCTCGTCTCCAAGGGTTTCCGTGTTGCCATCTGCGACATCGCATCGGACGCTATTGCCGCCGCCGCCCAGGCGATCGCGGCCACCGGCGGCGAGGTGCTGAGCCTCGTCAACGATGTGCGCAGCCATAGCGAGGCTCAGAAGTGCGTGGCCTCGGTGATTGAGGCATGGGGGCAGATCGATGTGCTCGTCAATTCCGCTGGCATTTCGCAGCCGAAGGGCATCGTCGACATCACGGAGAAGGACTGGGATCTCGTGATGGACGTGAACCTGAAGGGCACCTTCAATTGGTGCAAGGCGGTGGTCCCGCACATGCTTCGCCAGAAACGCGGGCGCATCATCAATATTTCCTCGGTCAATGCGCACACGGGCGGATCGCCGTCAGCGGTGAGCAAGTTTGCGTACGCGGCGTCGAAGGCCGGGGTTCTCGGGCTGACACGCGGATTGGCCCAGGAGCTGGGGCCGCACATTACGGTATCCGCAGTCTGCCCGGGCCTGATCGACACGCAGTTGACCGCGGCACTGGTCAAGAAGCGGGGGGCTGCAGTGGAAGAGGCCGCGCCCTTGCGGCGTGTCGGCAAACCCGAAGATGTGGCGGCCGTCGTTGAGTTCCTCGCCACCGTCGAGCCGAACTACATCACCGGGGAGGTCATCGACGTCGATGGTGGCCTCTGGATCAACTAAGCACGGCGAGGCGACGCGTCCCCGATGCGCACGGTCCGATCAAAGCTTCTGATAGCCCTGCTGCTTGCGCCGGCAGTGCTCATCAGCATGGTCATGATCGCCGCGATCGCGACGACGCTCGGCATTTCGTTCCTGCGGCAGTTCCCTGGCGACCTGCAAGTGACGCTGGCGAACTATATCGCCTTCCTGTCCCAGCCGTTTCTTCTCAAGGCTGCCTATCAGACCATGGCACTGGGCCTCGTGGTCACAGCCATCTGCGTGGTTCTGGGCTACCCGGTCGCGTGGTTCCTGGTCAAGCGCGACACGCGGTTTCGCAATGCCGTGTTTCTCATCGTGCTGGCTCCGCTTCTGGTGAGCATCGTCGTCCGCACGGTCGGCTGGATTATCATTCTTGGCAACGAAGGCCTCGTGAATGCTCTTCTGATGAGCCTCGGTGTCATCGATTCTTCGCTTCAGCTCATGCGAAGCTTCTGGACGGTTGTCGTGGGGCTGGTTCACGTCCTCCTACCGTTCATGATTTTGTCGATCGCTTCGGTGCTCAGCAAGATAGACGATGACGTCATCGAAGCTGCGATGCTTCTCGGCGCTCGTCCGGCGACAGCCTTCTTGAAGATCACGCTCCCGATGTCCATGCAGGGCGTTGCCGCCGGATCGATCATCGTGTTCGCTTTAACGATCGGCACGTATCTGACACCCATTTGGCTGGGGCGCGGCAACGTCAATGTGCTCGCGGTCTCAATCCATGAACAAGCGCTGATCTCGGTCGAATGGCCCGCCGCAGCGACGTCTGCGGTGCTGCTTACGATCATGGCATTGGTGTTTATGGCAATCTTCCTCGCGTCCATACGGCGAATGACGAGGCGGTAGGAGGGCATATGCGAAGTCGCGCGCGGCTGCGGTATCTTGATGCCTTCGTGGCGGCGATTGTCGTGTTTCTGCTCGCCCCCATCGTCGTGGTGCTGCCTTCCGCTTTCAGCTCGGACGTGGCGCTGTCGTTTCCTCCGCAAGGTTTCTCCACGCGTTGGTTTGAGAACCTGCTCTCCAGGGGGGAATTTCTGTCGGCTGCCCGACTGAGCATCACCGTTGCATTCCTGGCAACTGCTATCTCGCTGATTGTGGGGTTGTTCGCTGCCTATGCACTATTTCGCTTTGACTTTTGGGGGCGCTCTGCACTCGAAGCTCTGTTCATGACACCGCTGGTTTTCCCGGCTATCGCCTTGGCCCTGTCGCTTGCGATGGTGATGAGCACCGCGGGCTTGTTGCGCGATTTCTGGGGGCTCCTCATCGCGCACGTGCTCATAACGATGCCCTATGCGATCCGCACGATTGGCGCATCTTTGCGCGAGATCAGCGTTGCGATCGAAGATGCGGCGCTGACGCTTGGCGCACGCCCGGCCCAGCTCTTCTGGTACGTCATGCTTCCTCTTCTGCGACCAGGCATCGCTGCGGGCGCAATCTTCTCGTTCATCATTTCGATGGACGAGTTCACCGTATCGCTTTTCCTGACCGGTCCCGGCCTGACCACGCTGCCGATCGAGATCTTCAACTATGCCGAGTTCAATTCGGATCCGACGATTGCGAGTATCTCCGTGATCCTGATTCTGATCTCATGCATCGCAGTTGCAACCATCGAACGCCTGATGGGCCTGCGCCGCGTGCTCAGTTAAATTCCCGCCGAAGCGACGACAAGTCCGGATGCAGATCGCATCTTCCACAGGATCGGATATCAGCCGACCTTTCCAACCCGAAGCGGACTTCAAGCGCTCCCGCCTGCTGCGCTCACTTGGTCCTGTGCGGTTGTTTCGGCGCTCTGATGAGGAGCGCAACCAGAATGGCGAGGCCAGCGAGAGACGTGAACGTCGCGTGGGAAGCCGCGTAGCTGCCCGTCCAGTCCCGCAGCACGCCCGACAGCAGCGGGCCTATGGCCTGGGCCGTCACCTGGATCGTGAGTGCCACCCCGCGAATGGCCCCGAAGTTTCTGCGGCCGAAGTAGTCCGCCCAGGCCACCGGCAAGCAGGTTTGCAGGCCGCCGAGAGAGGCCCCGAAGATGCTAGCAGCCAGCAGCACATCGCTGTGACTCGACACGTTTCCGATGAGTGCCGTTCCAACGGCCATGCCGCAAGCCGAAAGGACGAGGCCCGCGCGTACGCCGATCCGGCGCAGTCCCAGACCGAGCAGCAGCGCGCAGATGCCTGACGCCGCCGAGAAGAGCGTGACGCCCATCACCGCTGTGCTCGGGCTGAGGCCACGCTCGGTGAAATGGACGGCTTGGTGCAAGCTGACGCCTGCCTGCACCGGCCACACAAGGATTG
Source organism: Hyphomicrobium sp. CS1BSMeth3 (assembly GCF_900117415.1). Classification (GTDB taxonomy): domain Bacteria; phylum Pseudomonadota; class Alphaproteobacteria; order Rhizobiales; family Hyphomicrobiaceae. The sequence continues at coordinate 2,142,753 of NZ_FPEI01000006.1, read as the reverse complement.
TAAAGATCGCGAGCAGCCAGAACGTCGGCGTGGCGAGAGCCTCGGATCGCGTAAAGGTCGGCTCAGGTTCGGCCACTTTTCCGGGTGTTGTTCCGGTGTCTGGCTGCGCCGCATCGGGCTTGAGCCCCAGATCTTCAGGTCGCCCGACCATCAACAGCCAAGTCGGCAGAAATCCCACAGCGAGCACCGTCGCGCCCACCGCGACCCAGCCCGCGCGCCAGCCACCATGCTCCATCGCCGAGAACGCGATGAGCGGCATCAGCGTAAGGCCGGCCATTTGCGCCAGCATAGACATCGAGAGTGCCAGCGGCCGTCGCGCGACGAACCAGTTTACGACGGCTCCGAGCGTGCCGAGGTCGAAGGGGCCGGCGAAGTTCATTCGCGCAATGCAGAAGAGCAGATAGAACGCGGCCAGATTTCTAATCTGCGAGAGCAGTAGAATCGTGATGCCGGTCGTCAGCACCGCCATGAGAAGAATGGTGCGCGGCCCCTTGCGGTCGAGAAACGAGCCGAGCATCGGCGATGTGATGGCGGCCAGAATGCCGCCAAGGGAGACGGCACCTGAAAGCTCGGTCCGCGACCAGCCGAACTCCGCCGTCATCGGGCCAATGAACACCGACAGCGTTGCGACGGCGGGGCCGACGCGCGCGATCGACGCGCAACACACGACGCCGAGGACGACCCAGCCATAATAAAACGGCAGCCTGCGCGCGAGGCTGGCGGCAAACGATCCCTGTATCATTGGCCCCTGCGTATGGTAGGGCCGTCACCTTGCCAATCCCGTCCTCGCAGTCAAGGGTGACACCGGGAAGGTCTGGGATGCGCGGCAGCGTGCATTGCTGCGCACCCTCGGGAGGAATGGCGCCGTCGCGCGCACAGAAGGCGCGGATGCGAGACGCGAAAAGCCGCGAACTGTCGATCCAAGACCGACGAGAGACGGTGCCGGGAGCTGTCTGCTCCTGGCCCGTCTCGTCGGCGACCTGTGGTCGGTCATGGATCACATCAACCGACGGTCGATGTCCTCCATTCGGCGTCCAGCATCGGCGGCGATATCGCTATCTCTGTGGCAAGTGCGATCGTGCCGTCGCGCCAAACACATCTAGCCTCGTGGACGAGCGACCGTCGCACTTTGAGGAAACAGGAGCGGCGCGGGGTTGACGCGTGTGCCTGCAACGTTCGACACCTCGTAGTGAAGATGCGGGCCGGTGGAGTAGCCCGTGCTTCCGACGGTGCCGAGCTTCTGTCCCTGATTGAGAGTTTGTCCGCTTCTTACGGTAATGCGCTGCAAGTGCCCGTAGAGATGCGTTCGGCCATTGCTGTCCCGCGTAATGACGGCGTTGCCATAGCCGCCCCTGCGCCCCGCAAAAGTGACCTTCTGACCCGATGTCGTGGCCGCTATCGGGGTGCCCATCGGTGCTGCCAAATCAATGCCTGGATGCCATCGTCCCTGGTGGAAGTGGCTGGTAACTCGCCCATTCGTGAATGGCAGCTTGAAGCGCGAGGAAGCCGAGGCCGTCTTGTTTTCCGGATTGCGATTGGGCGACGCTGATGAAGCTGTTGGAATGCCTGCCGCGCAGATCAGGGAAAGCAGCCCGACACCGGCTAGGGTCGTTGAGCGTTTTGCGCCGCTGGCCCCGTGCTTTCCAAGCAGATTGATCGTCTTGTTCATCGAGAATTCCCCGTGGTTTTGCGCGCGCCGTTTGACGCCGCTTCGAGAGGTTTGGGTTGATTGGCCAGGAGGGGACGCCGGCGGCTCACGGCCACCGAGCATGGAGTGCCAGATTGCGTCGGGATCCCTGCCGAAGCCGGTTAGTCGGAAGGAGGAGTGACCGAGCATCCCCGCGCACGAGGAGGCTCGTGGTCGCCTCCGGCGGCTAGCGGGATGCCGACGTCGTACCTAGGCATGATCGTGGACATTGTGCCGATCGCCCCAGGATCTCCCGAAGCGCATCGCCGTTCGTGCTGTTGCAGATGAAGGAGATGTAGTGGCGATCATTCACGCCAAATCGGGGGATGCCGCAGGAGGATGCCAGGACCTTCTCGGCCTGCTCCCAGAGGGTGCGAACTGCTTGCCGCGTTCCGGGAGACTTCAGCGCGCTCCACGTCGCCGGGTTCGATTGTTTGGCCGTATCGGCGTACTTCATGACAAACGACATGAGAGCGCCAAGACCATCACGATTGGAAATGCTGCCGTCGCTCGGCTTGCTCAGCGAGACGAGGTTCACGGCCACGTTGAGATCGTGCGTGTAGGCATTGAGCTCGTCGAGCAGGTAGGTCAGGTCGGCGGCCGAAGTGGCAGCGCCGGGACGCAGATAGGTTTGCACGTACGTGTCATTGCGGAAGCTGCTTGCGATCAGCCTCGGTGGTGCCAGCCGCGCGAGCCCCGGTGGACGGGGCAGCACACGCCCATCTATCAGGTAGTAGCCATTCTTGCTGGCGCTGAGGTAGTGCACCGACTCGTGCACGGCAGTCGTCAGGTCGAGCTGGGCACGGTTGCACGATATCCAGTTCGTGAAGAACTTCTTGTCTCCGATTGCCCTGTAAACGGCAAAGCCCTGCGGCGACAATCGCTCGAGCTCGCGTAGAGCTTGAGCCTGGCAGCTCCCGCTCCTGTTCTCTACAGCGCCGGCCGGTGCCATCACACCGGCCGCCATTATGATCCCGAGAAGGATCCCTCTTCCCCGTAAACCACGCATAGAACTACGCCCCTTGCTTGTTTACTCACGCGAGGGGCGGACTTGCTTTCGTCAGTTTGTCGTCAGGGTGGCCCTGCATCGGCCAAATAACGGCGCGAAAAGGGCCGCCTATTGGAGAGGTTGCAAATGTTGCGGGAAATGAAGGGGAAATGAACTACTCAGGCGTCCACGCTTAATAATTGGTAATGATTGCATTGAACGGCGTGCCGTCCAATTAAACGCCAATTGAACGCGATTGCGGAGCTGTATACAAGGCCGGTTTCCAGTGGAAGCCGGCCTTGGGGAAGTGGATCGAATGTATTTTAGTGCTGCGATCACGCCATGAAACGCTAGCAGCGGCAGCCGAGATTGACCGTTCGTGCCGTGGTAATGGTCCGAGCCGGAAGCGTCTCCGTTCGGGCGACATTCTCGACGCGATTGCGGACCACGACCCGATTGTGAACGCGCGTGACGACGTTCACTCGGTGGATCGGCCGAACTTCGGTTGTCGTAATATGACGGTGGACCCGGTTCACATAATTGACCCGATTGACATCGCGATAACGGGTGACGTTGCTGACCCTTTGAACGGTATTGTACCGATACACGGTCTGCACGCGATCGCTGCCGGTCCCTTGGCTGACGACTTGGGTCCGGCCCGTCGTGACCGTTTGCGCTGGGAGCGTCCTGGTGCGAGCAACATTCTCGCGCTTGTTGACGATCCGGTTCTGATAGCGAATGCGCGTGACCACATTGACGCGTGTGACGGGCTGCACCCGGGTAACATTCACGACGCGGCGTGTATGCGTTACGTATCGGGTGTTATTGACATCCCGATAGCGCGTGCTTTGCGTAACTGGTCTCGTAGTTTTGGTCGAATAGCTCGTGGTCGTGCCGGGGCGCGGGCAATCGCGGCATTGGGCTTCGGCCGCCATTGATCCGGCGATAAACGCGGATGCGGACACTATTGCAGTCGCGGCAACATATCTCAGCACCTTCGCCATTATACTCTCCTCTCTATTTCTCTTTGAGCTTCAATCTTCGTGGGACGATTGCTGTCCGATCTCTGAACGGCAGGTGTTCGTAGCCACGTGTCTTCGAGAGAAGGTTGGTCGCAAGCTTCCTCGGACAGCGACGATCAGAATGGCAGCGCGCTTTCCTCGCGCGCTATCCGGGATATTGGGTAATGATGCGCGGGAATTGCACCCCATGCGATCTCGATCGCGTCGTCGAATTCAATGCCGAGTTACCAAACCGTGCTCTCGATCTTCGAATGACCGAGGAAGAGCCGCGCAACTCGCAGATTGCCTGTCCGATGAAGCGAATTGGTGCTGAACGGCGCGGGGCCGCGGCAGATCGGTAACCAATTCTGGCATGAGACGCGTAGGCCGCCTCGGGCAGATGGAGAGTTCGCCACCTGCTCAATGAGTGGTTCGGAAAGGCATCCGGTGCAGAGCTCAGCCGCTTGCGGACCACTTGTCCCGCTCAAGGCTCGCGCATATAAAACATATGCGAATCATATATTCGAGGGGTGCGCAGTGGGTATCGTCAATATCGAGGATGGGCTGCACGAGCAGCTACGCCGGGCGAGCAAGACGTGCTGTCGGTCAATCAACGCCCAGGCGGCGTTCTGGATCAAGATCGGCATGCTGTGCGAGCTGAATCCAGGCCTTACCTTCCAAGAGCTTGTGGCGCGTGAGCTGAAGGAAGCGGGCGTCGACGCCGTTGATCTCGCGGCTGCGGCCACATGACGAAGACGCCGGCCGAAGTGGAGCTGCTTGCGGAGGCGGGGCGACTGCTCGCATCGGTGTTCGTGCACCTGGATGGACAGCCCCTCGCGGGATTGAGCACGCTGCAGGTCAACGACCTCGTCGAGGCTTTCATCGTCGATCAGCTCGGCGCGCGGCCCGCCAGCAAGGGTCAATATGGCTATGGTTTCGTGCTGAACAGTTCGAGGAACGAGGTCGTCTGCCACGGCGTGCCGTCGAGCGACGAGGTTTTGCAGGACGGCGATATCGTCAATATCGACATCACGCTCGAGAAGCAGGGCTATATCGCGGATTCCAGCAAGACCTTCCTCATCGGGAATGTGACGCCCATGGCGAGGCGGCTCGTCCGAACCACCTATGAGGCTATGTGGAAGGGCATCCGCGCCGTGCGCCCGGGCGCAAAGCTTGGCGACATCGGCTACGCCATCGAGCGGCACGCAAAGCGGAGCGGCTATTCGGTCGTGCGAGAATACTGCGGCCATGGGATTGGGCGCGAGATGCACGAAGCACCGCAGGTGCTGCATTTCGGAAAGCCGGGAACCGGCCTTACGCTGCGAGAGGGCATGGTCTTCACGATCGAGCCCATGTTGAACCAAGGGCGAAAGACGGTTCGGACCGAGGAGGACGGATGGACTGTCGTCACAGTGGACGGGAAGCTCTCCGCGCAATTCGAGCATACGGTTGCGGTCACCCGTGACGGTGTCCGCGTATTGACATTGCGGCCCGACGAAGCGCGGTCCACCGTATGATCCAGAACTTTGGTGTTTGCTGACGAATACAGCAGTCGCTCAGTGAGGCGCCCTCACTGCAAGCTCGAAGGCGTCGCGCACGTCTTGCAACAGCTTGGCCAGCCGGGGCCGGTCGCGATCCAACTACGGCGACGGAGTGTGGAATAGTGGGGCTTGGTCAAATGACGCGAACGCAACTCCTCGCTGATGGAGCAGCGCTGCTTATTCAGCCCTACGCCGAGCAGTATGCTGGCCCCGTTCGCGAGCTGTTCATTGACGTGAATAGGCTGATGGCGCCTTCGGAGCTGCGCGAGCGCTTCGAGAGTTATGTCGCGCGCTCACTGCGCGAGGAGATCGAGCGAATTCCGGCGTACTACTCGGAGCGTGGTGGCTCCTTCTGGATTGCCACCTTGTCGGGAGAACTTGTCGGCATGTTCGGGCTCGAGGCCGTTGCGTCGAGAACCTTGGAGCTTCGCCGCATGTACGTCGCTCCGACAGCGCAGCGGCGAGGCATTGCGGCGACGTTGCTGAAGTTTGCTGAGCAGCAGAGTCGGCTCGCGGGGGCCGAGTGGCTAGTTCTAAGCACGTCGGAGCTGCAGCAGGCGGCCCTCGCTCTCTATCGCAACAACGGCTACGAGCTCGAGCAGGAGGAGCTCGCGGAGGCAGCAAGCAACAAAACCATTGGCGGAGGTATTCGCCGCTATCACTTCCGAAAGCGTCTGGTTGCGTAGCCGGACCGCGAGATGGGGCGCAACATAGACCATCGCGAGCGATAGCGTCGCCAATTCCAGGCCGAGACGTATGCGGAAGCTGGATGCCCTGCCGCCGATATCAAGCAGGAACGGGCCTTGCTTGAGTTTCAAGCAGGTTCCACAATCGCTCGGCTTCTCGTTTGCCCGACTTCGCAGAGCGATAGATCCGTAGCTCCATCATCGTCGTCCACGATGGCCCGCCTGCGTAGACCAGTTGGCCTTCCGCTAGCTCTGCCGCAACGGATGTTTCCGGCAGCCAGGTCATCCCCAGCCCTTTGAGAGCCATCGCCTTGAGCGCCACCGCCAGGCCGTTCTCATAGACCGGATCCAACACCGGCGCGCGTGGCTGATTGGCGACGAGCTTGTTGATCAACTTGATGATGAAGGTGTGCGGTGCGTAGTCCAGATACGCGACGCGGTGACCGCCCGGCCCTTTGAGCGCGTGCAGCGGCTTCCCATTCCTGTCCGGAGCCGACACGGGAACGAGACGCTCCTGCGCGACCTTGAGCGACGGGTAATCCGCGCCGTTCAGCAGGAGGGGGCCAGACGGATGAAAATAGCACAGCATGAAGTCACACCCGCCGGACGATAGCGCGTCGACGCAATCATGCAGCGGTGCGCAGACCATCCGCGCGCGCATCGGCCCGAGCGTCGTCTCGATCTCGCGGATCCAGTCAGGATAAAAACTGATCGCAATGGTGTGCAACGTGGCGAACGAGACGAACGCGCTACGGCTGCGGCTGACGCCCTGGTAGTGGTCCCGCTCGCGGTAGATCATCTGGACCATTTCCTCAGCCGTCTTCCTGAAGCTTTTGCCCTCCGGCGTTAAGGTCGCTGGAAACGTGCTGCGGTCGATGAGCGCGACGCCCAGCCAGCCCTCCAGATTTCTTATGCGGCGGCTGAACGTCGGCTGCGTCAGGTTTCGCATTTCGGCCGCGCGGGAAAAGTTCAACGTCGCGCTGAGTGCGAGAAAATCCTCGAGCCAGGCAATTTCCATTCTCTCCTCCGTGTGCCCGACAAGTAGGCATCCTGCACCTCTGGCCAGCCTTATACAAATTTTGCATAACCTATGCAGAGATTCAATTTCACAGCCCGTCCTGCTGGCCGTAGCGTTCGTCTTCGATGGGGTTCGCTCGCAACCGGAACGAGGGGAATTATCGCATGCAGCGTCGCATGGAAGGCCTGGTTTGGTATGGTTTAGTCACCGCGTTGGCGATCATCGGGCTGACGCACACGGTCTCGGCGCAGGACAAAAACGATCTCGAGCGCATCACCAGCACGAAGGTCGTGCGGGTCGGCGCGATCGAAGCCTTCCCCTACTATCGTAAGGATCTCGCAAGCGGGGAATGGGAAGGCATTATCCCTGATCTCACGCGTCTGATGTTCGGCAGCATCGGTGTCAAAGTGGAGTTTGTGCCTACCGAATGGGGCACTGCGGCCGCGGGACTGCAGTCTGACAAATTCGACTTGGTCGGTGGTTTCAACGCGACGCCTCAGCGTGCTCTGGCCGTGGGCTTCTCGGGCATCGTTGCCGATAGCAAGATCTCCATCGTCGGCCTTACCGACAAGGTGAAGGGGCTGACGACGTGGGATGCAGTCAACACGCCGACCGTCAAGATTGCCGCAGTTGATGGGGCGTCGACGACGCGTGCGGCTCAAGCCTTCCTTCCCAAGGCGACATGGACGCTCGTGAAGTCTACCGATGCCATGGTGCTGGAGATGGAGAGCGGTCGCGTCGACGTCATTCTCTCCAACGAGCCGACGCTTGCACTCTTCCTCAAAGCGAAGAAGAAGGGCGAGCTTGTCATTCCGACGCCCGTCCGAGCCCAGCCGATCAATTTCGGCATGCGCAAGAACTCCAAAGAGCTGCAGGAGTGGGTGAACATCGCGCTCGAGTACTACAAGATCTCCGGCGACGTGACGGCAATCTGGAACAAGTATCTCGGCACGAATTGATGGCCGCCTCGATGCACGGCACCCAAACCGCTGCGAATGCGCTGCTGAGCATTCGCAAGCTCCGCAAGAGCTTCGGCGCCATCGAAGTCCTCAAGGGGATCGATCTCGATATTGGTCGCAACCAGGTTGTCGGCTTTATCGGAGCGAGCGGTTCGGGCAAGTCGACGCTGCTGAGGTGCATCAACTTTCTCGAGGAGCCCACAGCCGGAGAAATCCGGCTGGAGGGTGAGCTCATCGGCTTTTCCGATCGCGGCGGCAAGCACACCAAGCTCAGCTCCGGCGAGATCAGCCGACAGCGTCGTCAGATGGCGATGGTGTTTCAGCAGTTCAATCTCTGGCCTCACAAGACGGCCCTGGAGAACGTGATGGAAGGCCCTCTGATCGTGCAGAAGGCGCCCAAAGCGGAGGTCGAGGAACGCGCCGTCGGCCTTCTCAAGAAGGTCGGGCTGGAGGACCGCCTCCACAGCTACCCAAGCCGATTGTCAGGCGGCCAGCAGCAGCGCGTAGCCATCGCCCGCGCGCTGGCGCTGCAACCCAAGGTCATGCTGTTCGACGAACCGACGTCGGCGCTGGATCCCGAGCTCGTCGGCGATGTGCTGAGGGTCATCAGCCAGCTCGCCGAAGAGGGGATGAGCATGGTGATCGTCACCCACGAGATGCACTTCGCCCATCAGATCTGCGACACGGTCGTTTTTCTGGATCAGGGCGTCATCGCCGACATCGGCCCGGCGGAGCATATCTTCGGCGGCACGACCAACAAGCGGACGCTGGAATTTTTGAGCCGCTACCTCGAACGCAACGGCTGAACTCTGGAACTCCGGCCCCATGCAATCTGGCTATGAATGGGACTTTGGTGTCGTCCTGCAGTATCGCGAGGTCTTCCTCCGCGCCATCGGCACGACGCTCGCCCTTGCAGTCACGATCATTATCTGCGGGATGGCCCTCGGGCTCGTGCTCTACCTGCTGCGAGCCAACACATGGCGCCCGGTCTATCTGTTGATCACCGCCATCGTCGAGGTTTTGCGCGCCGTCCCGCCGCTCGTTCTGCTGGTCTGGATCTACTACTGCATGCCAATTCTCACGGGCCTTTCTCTGAACGGATTCCAGACCGGCGTTCTGGCGCTGTCGCTGTACAGCGCGGCCTTCTACTCGGAGATTTTCCGCGCCGGCTTCCAGTCGATCGAGAAGGGGCAGATCGAGGCGGCCTTCTCGGTTGGCATGACGCGCACGCAGATCCTGCGCCGGATCACCGGTCCGCTCGCCTTCCAACGCATCTTTCCTCCGCTCGTCAGCCAGTGCGTGCTGGTGATCAAGAACACCTCACTCGCCGGCTACATCGCGGTGGCTGAAATCCTCTATCAGGGGCAGCAGATCAGCATCAGAACCTTTCGTCCGCTGGAAGTTCTGACGATCGTCGCGCTGATCTTCCTCGCCATCATCCTGCCGCTCACGTTCCTCGCGAACGTGCTGGAGGCCAAATACCGCAAGAAGTACTTCGGATAGCATCGGAGAGTCGTATGCCCTACGTCCGCGTCGAACTCATTGAAGGCCGGGATGAAGAGAAGAAGGCAGAACTTGCGCGGCGCATCACTCAGGCGATGGTCGAGTGTGCGGCCGCAACGCCGGAGAGCGTGTTCGTCGTGTTCGAGGACGTGAAACCCCACAATTGGGCGGTCGGCGGCGAGCTGATCTCCGAGCGCAGGCGCAAGCAAGGCGGCAACAGATGAGCTCGAATGCTGCGACAAGCAATCGTGATGCGGCGGCGGCCGAGGTTCTGATCGTCGGCGCGGGAATCGTCGGCGTTTGCTGCGCGGCGTATCTTCAGCGCGCCGGATTCCGCGTCACGCTGATCGATCGCCTGGCACCTGGAAATGGCTGCTCGTTCGGGAATGCTGGCAACGTCAGTCCAGGCGCGGTCGTGCCCTATTCGATGCCCGGCACGCTCTGGAATGTCCCGCGCTGGTTGCTTGATCCTCTGGGGCCGCTGGCCGTGCGCCCGGCCCATCTGCCCAAGCTGATCCGCTGGCTGCTGCGCTGGATGCGGGCAAGCCGGCCGGACAATGTGCGCGCCATCTCGCGTGCCATGCTCGCGCTGCACCAGCCTGTCTTCGAGGGCTATCTGCCTCTCCTCAAGGAAGCTGGCGCGCCGGAGCTCATCGAGATGAGCGGGCAGCTCTATGTCTCCGCCAAATCTGGGCCGATGGATAGCGAGCTGGCGCGTGAATTGCGCAAAACTGCTGGGATCCGCGCGGAAGCCATCACGGGCGGTGCTCTTCGCGAGCTCGAGCCGACGCTTTCGGGCGAATATCAAACCGGCCTGCTGCTGCCCGACAACGGAACCTGCCTCAATCCGCAACGCCTCGTTCAGGCGATTGCCGATCACGTCCGACGCAACGGGGCGGAGATTCTCGAAGGTGAGGTTCATTCGTTCAGGTTCGGTCCGGACGGCCCGGTCGCAGCGCTGACGTCGCTTGGCGAAGTCCCCTTCAAGAACCTCGTCCTGGCCGCCGGCGCATGGTCGAACCGGCTGTCGAAGCAGCTCGGCCTCGACGTGCCTCTCGAAGCGGAGCGCGGCTATCACATCACGCTCACCGAGCCTGGATTGATGCCGCGCCTTCCCGTCACCAATCGCGACTTCAGCTTCGCCACTGCGCCAATGGAAATGGGGCTGCGTCTCGCGGGCACCGCAGAATATGGTGGGCTCGACGCGGCGCCGAACTGGGGCCGTGCTCGTGTTCTTCTGAAGCACGCAACCCGCATGTATCCGGGCGTCGCGACTTCGAGCTTTACCGAGTGGATGGGGCATCGGCCGACGTTGCCCGATGGATTGCCCATCATCAGCCGGTCGTCGCAGCATCGCAACATCGTGTTTGCCTTCGGCCACTCTCACTTCGGTGTCACCGGCGCGCCGACGACCGGACGCCTCGTTGCCGAGCTGGTCGCCAACAAGCCATCCAACTCCATCGATCTCACGCCCTATTCCGCCAGCCGGTTTGCTGCCTGACATGGGAACGAAATGACGGTTGTCACCTCCCGGGATGCGGAGACCATCATTATTGGCGGCGGTCTGGTCGGAACGGCGATCGCCTACGGACTGGCACGACAAGGATGCAAGCCTCTCGTGCTCGACGGCGGCGATCGCGACATCCGCGCGGCGCGTGCCAACTTCGGCATCATCTGGGTCCAGGGCAAAGGTCCCGGGATGCCGGCCTACCAAAGACTGACGCGGCGCAGCTCCGATCTATGGCCGGACTTCGCCAGAGACCTGAGAGAGTTCACCGGCATTGGGCTGGACTATCGCTGCACGGGCGGCCTCTCCTTCTGCCTGGGCGCAGACGAATTCTCGGCGCGCTCAGCAGTCGTTCAGCGGATGAGCGAGGAGTTCGGCGAGGCAACCTACGACACCGAGATGATCGAGCGCAGCGTCGTCGAGCGACTGCTGCCGGATCTCCGGCTCGGCCAGGATGTGGTGGGCGCCGTACACTGCGGGCGCGATGGCGAGGTCAATCCACTTCGGTTGCTGCACGCCTTGCAGACGGCCATTACAACACTCGGCGGCTCAGTCCTTGGCGATGAGAACGTGACGTCGATCGTGCCCCGCACGGGCTCCTTCATCGTGACGACCGCCACTTGCACGTATCACACACCGAAACTCATCCTGGCTGCCGGCAATGGGACGCGCGAGCTTGCCCAGCAGGTCGGATTGGATATCCCGATCCGGCCGCAGCGCGGGCAATTGCTGGTCACAGAGCGGATGGCGCCGATATTTCCGCTGCCGACCGTTCCTCTCCGGCAAACCGCCGAGGGAAGCATCCTGATCGGCTCGACGCAGGAAGAAGTCGGTTTCGATACAGGAACCAACACTGCTGGCGCCGGACGCATGGCCGAGCGCGCGTGCCGTATCCTTCCGGCGCTCGAAAACGTCAACATCGTCCGGCACTGGGCCGGCTTGCGCGTGATGACGCCGGATGGTCACCCGATTTATGCCCAATCGCCGACTTTCCCCGGCGCCTTCTGCACCATCTGCCATTCCGGCGTGACCCTGGCTGCTGCGCACGCCCTGGAGATCGCGGCAGCGCTGATGGGTGATGTCCTCCCCGATCATCTCAAACCGTTTCACCCGGATCGCTTCCATGTTTCGGCTGCTAACTGATCCAACAGACGAGTTCGTGCGCATCACGATTGACGGCGTGGACGTGAGCGCGCGCAAGGGGGAGCCGGTCGCTGCCGTACTGCTGCGCACCGCGCCATTCACCGCACGCACGACCACAGTGACTGGTGCACCGAGAGCGCCTTATTGCTTGATGGGAGCCTGCTTCGACTGCATGGCCATCGTCGATGGTGTTGCTTCCCAACGAACCTGCATGATCGCGGTCTGCGAGGGCATGCGTGTGGTGCGACAGCAGGGAAAGCGGACGCAGACACCATGATGACATGTGATGTCCTCATCGTCGGCGCCGGCCCGGCCGGCATGGCCGCGGCGATGCGTCTACGCAAAGCCCAGATTGACGTCATTGTCGTGGACGATGCGCGGGCGCCTGGCGGGCAGGTCTGGCGCGCCGCCGAGCAAAGTGCTGACAGCATGGCCTCGGTTCTTGGTGCTGATTACCGCGCTGGACGAGAGGCCATTGGCCGTTTCCGTGCGTCCGGCGCTAGGTACCTCGCCGAAACCGAAGTCTGGCGGCTTGACGACGGCTGGCGCGCATTCACCAAGCATCGCGGCGCCCTTGATCGCATCGACGCCAAGGCCGTCGTGCTTGCGACCGGCGCCTTGGAACGCCCGGTTCCTTTTCCGGGCTGGACGCTCCCCGGCGTGATGACCGTCGGCGGGGCACAAACGTTGCTCAAGGGCGCGCGGCAAATACCTCAGGACGGGGTCTGGATTGCAGGGGCCGGTCCTCTGGTGCTGCTCTATATCACTCAGCTCCGGGCATTCGGCGGGCGGATCGCCGGCTGGCTGAATACGGCACCCAGTTCCAATCTATGGGCCGCCCTCCGGCATTGGCCGGCCATGTTCCGAAATGCACCGGATCTGGCAAAAGGCATGGCGTGGCGCGCACAACTGGCGCTATCGGATGTGCCGATCATCGACGTGTGCGATGTCGCTGCCGAGGGAGATGGGCGGCTCGAAACGATCCGCTACACGACGACCCGCGGGAAGATGCACCGCGTGGATGCAAGCTTGCTGCTGGTCCATGAAGGTGTCGTGCCGAATATCCATGCCACCGTTGCTCTCGGCTGCGCACATCGCTGGAGCAGCCAGCAGCAGTGTTTTGTGCCGCAGCTCGATGCTTTCGGCATGACCTCCCGCGATGATCTCTACGCCGTCGGCGACGGCGGCGGCATCCTCGGTGCACGGGCCGCCGGGCTTACCGGTGAGCTGGCGGCGCTCGGCATTCTTGCGCGAATGGACAGGTCTTCGGCAAAGGATCGCGAGCGAGAGAGCGCTGTGCTGCGGGCGCGGCTAGAACGGGAGACGGCATTCCGCTGCTTTCTCGACGCCCTCTTCCTCCCGCGACGTGCCGTCCTCGTGCCGGACGATGACACGATCGTGTGCCGGTGTGAGGAGGTGACCGCACGCAGCATCAGACAGGCTGCGCATGTCCGCGGTTCCGGGCCCAACCAGATCAAAGCATTCACCCGCGCTGGAATGGGGCCCTGTCAGGGCCGGCAGTGCGGGCTCGTGATCTCGCAGATCGCTGGCTCCGAGAGCGGCAAGGATATGGACAGCGTCGGCTATCTGAACATTCGGCCGCCGCTCAAGCCGATCACGGTCGGCGAAATCGCACGCGCCGCGAAACTCGAAAGCCCTTGATCGTCAGCGGGCCCGGCTAGGACGTGTGACTGTGAGTATGCCGGCCTGCCCCGAAGGCCAGGCGGCGTACTTACCGTACGAACGACGCCGCCTCTGCGCAACGGGATCCTCAACGCAGCACACCTTCCTTGGCGAGCTCGTCCATGACGTACCGAACGGCCTTCTCTGCAATGTCGACGATTTCGTCGATCTCGCTTTCTGTCGTCACGAGCGGCGGTGCGAATCCAAGAATGTCTCCGTGCGGCATGGCACGCGCGATCAGGCCGCGCTCGCGGGCGGCTGCCGAGATCCGCGCCCCCACTTTGTGTGCAGGATCGAACCGCTTGCGTACGGATCGGTCCGGCACGAACTCCACGGCGCCCAGCATGCCGACACCGCGCACTTCGCCAACGATCGGCAGTTGTCCGAATGCCTCCTTCAGCCGCGCTTGGAAATATGCGCCGACCGTCCGCGCCTTTCCTGCAAGATCTTCCTTCTCCACGATATCGAGCACAGCGTTTGCCGCCGCCGCGCCGATCGGATGACCTGAATAGGTGAACCCGTGGGAGAACGCGCCGACGCGATCGGCACCCTCTTCGAGCACCTTGAAAACCTTCTCGCCGACGATCGCGCCCGACAGCGGGAAGTAAGCCGAAGTCAGGCCCTTCGCGACCGTCACAAGGTCGGGCTCGATGCCGTAGAGGTGCGAGCCGAAAGGTGTCCCAATGCGGCCAAAGCCGGTGATGACCTCATCGGCGATCAGCAGTACATCGTATTTGCGCAGAACAGCCTGTATGGCGGGCCAATAACCCTCGGGCGGTGGCGTGATGCCACCCGTGCCGAGCACGGGCTCTCCGATGAAGGCACCCACCGTCTCGGGGCCTTCACGCAGGATCAATGTCTCGAGCTCCTCGGCGCGGCGCTTGGAGAACTCGGCTTCGCTCTCGCCTTCATGCGCCTCCCAGTAGTGATGCGGCGTGCCCGTATGGAGGATGCCGGACACCGGCAGATCCATGTGGTCATGATAGAAGCTCATGCCCGTGAGCGAGCCCGAGATCACGCTGCAGCCGTGATAGCCGCGATGGCGCGAGATGATCTTCTTCTTTTTGGGCTGGCCGCGCAGGTTGTTGTAATACCAGACGAGCTTCACCTGCGTTTCGTTGGCGTCCGATCCGGACAGGCCATAGAAGACCTTGCTCATCTTTCCCGGCGCCATACGCACCAGCCGGTCTGAGAGGATGGCGAGCTCGTCCGTCGTATGGGCGGCATAGGAGTGGTAGTAGGCAAGTCGATAGGCCTGACGCGAGATCGCTTCCGCGACCTCGGTTCTTCCGTAGCCGATGTTCACGCAGTAGAGGCCGGCGAAGCCATCGATGTACTCGCGCCCGGTGGCATCCTTGATACGAATGCCTTTGCCCGTCTCGACGATCGTAGGATCGCCGAGCTTGCCGGTGGCAAAGTCCTTGAGCTGCGTGAAGGGATGAAGAACGCTTGCCTTGTCGAGCGCGGCGATCTTGGCCGTATTCATGGACATCAGGGAACTTCCTCGGCCGACTAAGCGGCAGCCATCTGTGAGGTCAGGAGGTCGGTGACGAGCATGTGGCTCGCCTTGTGCGTCATGCAGAACGGCAGCTTGGCATTCATGAGCACGACGTGAGGCGTCACGCCGCACGCCCAGAACAAGGGCGCCTCGCCCTCGGGCACAGGTACGACATCGCCCCAGTCGGGTGCATTGAGATCGGCGATGCCGATCGCTGTCGGATCGCCCTTGTGAATGGGGCCGCCGTGCAGCAGGGGGTAACGCGAGGTGATGGCGTCCGCACGCTCGGCATCGGCCGGCGTGAACGAGCGCATGGATACGACCAGCTTGCCGAAGAACGGGCCGACCGGCGTCGTATCGATCGAGCTCAGATAGACCGGACAGCTCACGCCGGCATCGATATGGTGCAGCGGCACGCCGCCGGCGATGAGGTTCTCCTCGAACGAGAACGAGCAACCGAACACGAAGGTCACGAGATCGTCCTGCCAAAGGCTCGTGATGTCGTGCACTTCGTTCTCGAGAGCGCCGTTGCGATACACATTGTACATCGGCAGATCTGTGCGGATATCGATATCCGCCCCGAGCGCCGGCAGCATCGGGTCACCGATCTTGGACTTCGCGATGATCGGGCAGGGGCGATCGTTCGCGTTGCAGAATTCCTCGAAGTCTCCTGCGTAGGCTGCCGGCACGATGGCAACGTTGCCTTGCACGATGCCAGGCGTCAGGCCGGACGTCTGCTGCCGCCAAGTGCCGCTCCGAATGCTCGCACGCACGTCGCGCGCCCGCGTCCGCTGGCGCTCGGGATTGTCGTTTCTCTGAAGCATGATCCTTCTCCCGGTCAGACATGCAACGCTGATCTACGCGCGGCCGCGGTGGCTTCCTCATCGACGATCCAACGCCTGTCGTCGATGACCACGCCGTAGTCCTTCTTCGCCGCGGCGACGCTGACATACCCAGCTTTCACATCGGCCAAGACCTGCTCCGGCGCGCGCTCGAATGGCGGACCGAACCCACCACCTCCCGGCATCTCCAGCGTGAAGACCGTATCGGGTGGAAGCACGACGCTCAGCTTCGGCTGAACTTTCACGCCATTGTTCGTCGAGAGATGTCCCACGGCCCCATCGTGCCCGCCGGCAATACCGGGAGCCGGATGCTTGGCGCGATCGTAGAGTCCCGAGAAGAGATATGGCTCGTCCGTGAGGACCTCGACCTCCATGGTCTGGCCCAGACCACCGCGACTTGTGCCGGCGCCTCCGGAATCCGTGCGCAGCTCGCGTCGGCGCACGACGACAGGCGCGAGCGCCTCGATCACTTCGGCAGGTACGCCCGCGATGCCGCTCGGATAGGCTGTTGCCGACAGTCCGTCCTTGCCGTGCAGCGCGCCCGCGCCGCCCGCCGAGAACCAGGTGAAAGAGAAGTGCTTGCCGCTCGCGCGATCGACACCGGCAAGGTGCGTATCCCAGAGCGCATCGAAGCCCGGTGCAATGACATTCTCCGGCAGAGCGCCGGCAAGCGCGCCCATGACTGCAGAAGGTAGGAAATGGCCGACGAGGTGGCGGCCGCCGACGGGCGCCGGATAGCTGCAGTTGAGCAGGCCGCCTTCGGGCGCAACGACCTTGACCGGACGGAAGCTCCCTTCGTTGTTCGGCACGTCGGGAGAGATGGCGCACTTGATGCCATACGTCGTATAGGCGCGCGTATAGTTGAGCGTGACGTTGATGCCGATGGGGACCGGGCCGGAAGATCCGGCATAGTCGACCGTCAGCTCATCACCAGCCACGTTGATCTTCGCTGCAATCACGATCGGCTCGTCGAAGCCATCGACGGTCATCGAGTAGCTGTACTCGCCATCGGGCAGTGCACGTATGCGTTCACGCATGGCGCGTTCGGAACGATCGACGATCTCGTCGGACAAGGCCTCGATATCATCGAGACCGAATTCATCCAGAAACGACAGGAGCTGGCGCGCGCCCACCTCGTTGCCGATGATCTGGGAGTGGATATCGCCGAGCACTTCCTCGGGCGTGCGCACATTGGCCGCAAGCAGCTCCAGAATGGGTGATACGAGCTTGCCCTCTTCGCGCAGCTTCATCACCGGAATGAAGAGACCTTCCTCGTAGACCGAGCGCGAGTCGGCCGAGAGGCCGCGTCCGCCGATATCGAGCGCGTGACAGCAGCTCGCAAAGAACGCAACGAGGCGACCGTTCTTGAAGACGGGCGTCGCAATCGTGATGTCATTGAGCTGGGAGGCCGTTTTCCAGGGATCATTGGTGACCAGCACATCGCCAGGTTTCAGGTCCTCGATCGGGAAGCGGTCGAGAAAATGAATCATCCCCGTCGCCATGGAATTGATGTGGCCGGGCGTTCCCGTGACGGCCTGCGCCACCATGCGCCCGCGCCTATCGAAGACGCCTGCGGAAAGATCGCCCGCCTCGCGGACGATCGATGTGAACGACGAGCGGATCAGTGCGGCTGCCTGCTCGTTCACCGTCGAGATCAGTCGGCTCCAGAGGACATCGAGCGTAATCTGGTCAATAGACATGCTTGAGACTCCGAGGCGGGGGCGATCAGCTCTTGTTCTCGAGATCGACACTCAAGGTTCCGATCTCGTCGACGGAGATGAGCCCCGGCCCATTGATCACGACCGTGGACTCGCGCTCTTCGATAACGGCGGGCCCGGACAGCTTCGTCCCCGCGCCGATCTTGTAGCGATCATAGACCGGGACCTCCCCGAAGTGCCGCGCATCGGCGAGGTAGATCTGGCGCGTACCCTTCAGTGCAGCCTTGGCATCCGTTCCTGACGCCGGAATCTTGGGGAGCTTGAGCTCCGGGCGAGGTCCGAGCGCCACCAAGCGCCAAGACACCGTATCCACCGATGCGTTCGGCACAGTGTGACCGTAGAGATCGCGATAGTGCTCCTCGAAGCTCTGACGGAGCGTCGGAATGCTTGCGGCGGCGAGCTTCCCGCCCGCGAATGGCACGCGGATCTCGTAACCCTGCTTGCGATAGCGCATGTCGGCAAAGCGGCGGAATGTGATCTTGTCGACAGGCACGGTGCGGCTCAGGATCTCGCGCGCCTCCGCCTCCATCTGCTCGTAGAGCGCATTGACCGCATCCAGATCGAGGTTATCGAGCGGCCCTGGCAAAGAACGCACGAAGTCGAACGCGAGCGGCGCTGTGAGCAGGCCGATGGCCGACAGGACGCCGGCGCCAACCGGATAAAGCACCTTCGGACTGCGCAGGATCCGCGCGACGCCATAAGCATGAACGGGGCCCGCGCCCCCGAAGGCAAAAATGGGAAACTTCTGGACGTCCTTGCCGCGTTCGATGGCGTGAATGCGCGCAGCAGACGCCATGCTCTCGTTGGCGAGCTGATGCACACCCCATGCGGCTTCGGTTACCTCGAGATTGAGCGGCTTGCCGATCCTCTCCACCAGGGCGCGCCGCGCACCGTCGGCATCCAACGACATCTTGCCGCCGAGGAAGAACTTCGGATCGAGATAGCCGAGAACGAGATCCGCATCCGTCACGGTCGGCTCGGTACCGCCCAGTCCATAGCTGACGGGCCCTGGCTTCGAGCCCGCGCTTCTGGGACCGACCTGCAGGCGGCGAAGAGCATCCACTTGCGCGATCGAGCCGCCGCCTGTCCCGATCTCGATCATCTCGATGGCGGGGATCTTCACCGGCAGGCCGCTACCCTTCTTGAACTGATACTGCCGGTCGACCTCGAATTCCGGCGCAATGAGCGGCTCGCCATCGGCGATCACGCAAGCCTTGGCGGTGGTTCCTCCCATGTCGAACGATAAAAGGTTCGGGTGGCCGAGAAGCTGGCCGAAGTAGGCGGCTGCCTGTGCGCCGGCTGCGGGTCCGGACTCGACGAGGCGGATCGGATATCGGCGCGCCGCTTCGATCTCGCTGACCCCACCATTGGACTGCATGATGAAGAGCGCGCACTCGATCCCCAGCTCGTCACGAATGCGCCGGCTGAGCTGCTTCAAGTACCGCTCGGCAATACCTTTCACGTAAACATTGGCGAGCGTCGTCGATGTACGGTCGTACTCGCGGATCTCCGGCACGAGCTCCGACGAAATGGTCACTGCAACCGACGGAAGCTCGCGCGCGAGAAGCTCGGCGACACGCTGCTCGTGCGCAGGACACACGTATGAGTGAATGAGACAGACGCCGACGGCTTCGATCTTTTCAGCTTTGAGTTGCTCGATGATCGACAGGATATCGGCGTCATCAGGTGCCTTTCGCACGCTGCCGTCGGCCAGCACGCGCTCGTCGAGCTCGAAGCGCAGATGACGCGCCGCCAACGGGCGCGGGCGCTCCATGCGCAGATCGTACATGTCGTAGCGATGCTCGCGGGCGATCTCGATGGCATCGCGAAAGCCAAGCGTTGTTATGAGTGCCGTTCGCGCGCCCTTGCGCTCGATAAGTGCATTGGTGAACAGGGTCGTGGCGTGTGCGGCGTAGGAGATATCGCCAGGCGGCACGCCGGAAGAAGCCAGCGCCTCCGAAATGCCGACGACCACGGCCTCGTCGGGATTGTCAGGGGTCGTCAGGACCTTGCCGATTTCGAAAGTGGAGCCATCCTCGGACAGGATCACGATATCCGTGAATGTACCGCCGATATCTGAACCAACGCGGCTGACCATTCGAAGGCTCTCCGTGGCTTTGCATTCATTTTTTGCAAGTTACGCTTTCATATTTTGAAATGTCAACTCGTCTGAGGTAACTTGCCTGGGACGACGATCATCACACGAGGA
This sequence comes from Hyphomicrobium sp. CS1BSMeth3, assembly GCF_900117415.1. Classification (GTDB taxonomy): domain Bacteria; phylum Pseudomonadota; class Alphaproteobacteria; order Rhizobiales; family Hyphomicrobiaceae. Next base: position 2,122,770 of record NZ_FPEI01000006.1, on the reverse strand, counting down.
TCCGACGTCGATGAAGTCGGAAATATGCCGATGAGCCGCAGCACGGCCAAAAGCGACACGAAGGATATTGCCAGCTCGCTGCCGCTCTGGCGCGCGTTCGGCGTGATCGAGCTCGTCGCCATGTCGAGCGGCGGGCTGACGGCCTCGGAGGTCGCGCATCACATGAACCTGCCGCTCGTGACGGCTTACCGGCTACTGCAGCGGCTCAGCGAACTCGGCGTCCTCGAGGGTGAGGGCCGCGGCGCAAAATACATCGTCGGGGCGCGCCTCGGACGCATTGCCCAAACGATCGCCGGCAGCGGATCCATTGTCGACAGAACGCGGCCGATCGCGCAAGAGATCGCGGATGAGTTCGGCATGGTCGCCTACATCGCGGGTCTATTCGAGTTCGAGGCCTACATCCTGGCGGTGCAGTCGCCTCGCACCGCAAAGGCCCCGACCGTCCATCCCGGCCGCCACTTCAAGATCCATGCTTTGGCCGGCGGAAAGGCCCTCCTCGCCTATCAGCCAAGCTGGATACTTCGGCAGCTCCTGGCCAAGCCGCTCGAACGCTTTACGGCGCGCACCATTACCGACCCGGACGCTTTCATCGCACATTTGAAGGACATCCGACGCCTGGGTTACGCGCTGTCCGCCGGGGAGAGTGAAGCGGGCTTGTGGGGCATTGCCTGCCCGGTCCACGAGGGAAGTGGAGCGGTCTCGTACTCTGTGGGCTTGATTGCCTATGAGAAGGCGATCGACGGCACGGCCGCATTCGCAAAGCGCGCTGCCAAGCGGCTCAAGCGCGCGGCCGCCGAAATCGCAAATGTTGTCACCAACGCTCCCATCCTGCCCGACAAGCAGATGCTGTGGCCCCCACTGCAGAGCGTGCCCGGCGACGGGTGATGGCTGGATGCCGAAGCGGCGTCAGTCGCTTCTCAGGCGAACCTCCGGGCGAAGGCCACGAACACGACGACGAGTCCGGTCGCCGCGATCATGGTCCAGGCAACCGGCTCGCCGAGTAGCAGGCCGGCGAGAGCCAGGCCGAAGAACGGCTGGAGCAATTGCAGTTGGCCGACGGCTGCGATGCCACCGAGCGCCAGCCCCCGGTACCAGAACACGAAGCCGACCAGCATGCTGAAGACCGACACATAAGCGAGGCTGAGCCAGGCAGGAACGCCGATGCCCTGCCATGACGTGGGCAGCGTCATGATCGTCAGCAGCGACATCAGCGGTGCGGCGAGGACCAGTGCCCACGAGATGACCTGCCAGCCCCCGAGCCGCCGGGAGAGCACCGCCCCGTCCGCATAGCCAAGGCCGCAGAGAATAATGGCGGCGATCATCAGAAGATCGCCGATCAGCGCGCCCGATCCATCGCTGGAGAACGCAAAGGCGGCGACGGTGGCGCTCCCCAGACATGCAAACAGCCAGAAGACCGGCCTCGGCCGCTCGCCGCCGCGCAGGACGCCGAAGACGGCAGTCGCGAGCGGCAGCAGGCCGATGAAGACGATTGAGCGGGCGGACGTGATGTGTTGAAGGGCCAGGGCCGTCAGCAGCGGAAAACCGATGACGACGCCGAGGGCCACGATCGCCAGAGAGGCGAGGTCGCGCTGTTCGGGGCGCGGCTGGCGCAACAGCACGAGCAGGGCCGCCGCGAGGAGCGCAGCGATGATGGCTCGTGCGGACGTCAGGAACAGCGGGGAGAACCCGGCCACGGCGACGCGCGTCGCCGGCAGAGATCCGCTGAAAATGATCACGCCCAGGAGGCCGCTGCCCCAAGCTCCGATCGATGCCTTGAGCTCGTCCATGGCTCCTCGCTTTTTCGGCGCGAGAATAGGCGGCTCCTGATAGCCATGGGAGCTACAGATCAGTACAATATCGTCAAACTGTATGCCTGAAGAAAGCCATACGCTTTGAGCAAGCCCGAAGTCGAGGAGATGACGCGAACCGCCGGCGTGATGCGGGCGATCCGCGCCAAAGTGGCGAGCCGCGCGCTCACGGCCGGCGACCGCCTGCCGTCGATCCGCAGCTTCGCGGCGACTATGCGCGTCTCGCCCTCGACCGTGGTGGAGGCCTATGACCGCCTGGTGGCCGAGGGCCTGGTCCGGGCCCGGCGCGGCTCCGGCTTCTACGTGTCTTCCACTGCTCTTCCGCCGCTGTCTCTGGCCGACGACCGGCCGCCGATGGATCGCGCCGTCGATCCGCTCTGGGTTTCCCGCCAATCGCTCGACACCGACGCGACGATGCCGAAGCCGGGCTGCGGCTGGTTGCCGGCCGACTGGATGCCGGTCGATGCTCTACGCCGCGCGATGCGCGCCCTCGCGCGGGCTGAGCCCGCCGTGCTCGCCGACTATGGTGCGACGCGCGGCTCGCTCGCGCTCCGGCGTCTCCTGATGGGGCGCTTTGCCGAGGACGGGCTCGACGTGTCCGCCGATCAACTTTTGCTGACGGCTTCCGGCACGCAGGCCATCGACCTCATCTGCCGCTTTCTGCTTCGCCCCGGCGATACGGTCGTGGTGGACGATCCCTGCTATTTCAACTTTCGGGCGTTGCTGCGCGCGCATCAGGTGAAGATCGTCGGTGTGCCCTACACCGCTTCGGGACCGGACATCGATCGCTTCGAAGCCGTCCTCGCCGCCGAGCGGCCACGCCTCTACATCACCAACTCGGCGCTGCATAATCCGACCGGTGCAACGCTGTCGGCCCGCGCTGCGCATCGTTTGCTGACGGCCGCCGCCACTCACGACCTGACGATCGTCGAGGACGACATCTTCGCCGATTTCGAGCCCGAGCCCTCGGCGCGGCTGGCCGTCCTCGACGGGCTGAGGCGCGTCATCCGCATTGGCAGCTTTTCCAAGACGCTGTCCGCCTCCCTACGCTGCGGGTACATCGCCGCCCGGCCGGAGTGGATCGCTGATCTCGTCGACCTGCAGGTCGCAACCAGTTTTGGCGGGCCGAGTCCGGTCGCCACCGAGATCATTGCATCCGTTCTCGCCGGCGGCAGCTACCGCAAGCACATGGACGAACTGCGCCGCCGCTTGGCGCGGTCGCGGCGCAACGCCGCCGAGAAGCTTCTGCGTTTGGGTATCGAGCCATGGCTGATGCCGCGCGGCGGCTTCTATTTGTGGTGCCGTCTTCCAGAGGGGCGCGACTCGGCCGACGTGGCGCGGTCGGCGCTCACAGAGAACGTCGTGCTCGCGCCCGGAAATGTCTTTAGTGCTTCGCAGTCCGCGGCTGATTTCATGCGGTTCAATGTGGCGCACTGCGACGACCGGCGGGTGATGCCGGTTCTGCAGCGGGCGCTCGCGCGATAAAGATTTGGTGCCTCCCACCAGGATAAGCGATGCTGACGCCCTTCGACGACGAGATCTGGATTGCCGATGGGCCCGAAGTGGCGGTCGTCGGCTTTCGCTATCCGACGCGCATGGCCATCATCCGGTTGTCCGACGGCGATCTCTTCATTTGGTCACCGGTTGCGCTCACGCAGAGCCTCGGTGCGGCCATCGATGCCCTCGGCCCGGTCCGCCACATCGTCGCTCCCAATTCGCTCCATCACGTGTTCATCCCCGACTGGAAGCGCGCCTACCCACATGCCAAGCTGTACGCGCCCCCCGGCTTGCGGCAGAAGCGCAAGGACATCGCCTTCGATTGCGACCTGGGGCGAGCCGAGGATCACGATTGGTGCGCGGATATCGATCAGGTCGCGATGCACGGCAACCGCATCACGACGGAGATCGTCTTCTTTCACGCCAGAAGCGGGACGGTTCTCTTTACGGATCTTCTCCAGCAGTTTCCCCCGCGCTGGTTCTCCGGCTGGCGGGCCGCGCTCGCCAAGTGGGATCTGATGCTCGAGCCCGAGCCGTCTGTGCCGCGAAAGTTTCGGATTGCGTTCACCGACCGGCGCGCGGCGCGGGCGCCTCTCGCGCGCATTCTCGCGTGGCCGACAAGAAAGGTGCTGATGGCGCATGGAACGCCTGTGACTTGCGACGGCAAGGCGTACCTTGAGCGCGCCTTCGCGTGGCTCGAACGATGATCGAGCCGGTAAGCCGATGCCTGAGCCGAATGGGCGCGGCACGGATCGACGTCTGTCCCGCTCGCGCGAGCGCGGGAGTGGCTCCCGTCAGCGCCCGGGGACTTCGCCAGCCCACATCATGAGGTGCAGCCAGTTCGACCTGACTGGGAACGACAGATCCCGTATACATGGATGGTCGTCTCTCAAGGTTGAGCCCTGATCCGTCCCATGTCCAAGCATCATCGCCTGACGATCGTTCTTGGCGGAGCACGCTCCGGGAAGAGCCGATATGCCGAGTCCATCGTGAGTGAATTGCCTCCGCCGTGGATTTATGTCGCGACGGGAGAGGCGTTGGACGATGAAATGCGCGAGCGCATCGCTCATCATCGCAGCCGACGAGATGATCGATGGCAGACTGTGGATGCGCCCCGCGATCTGCCGGAAGTGCTGCAAAGTCTCGAGCACTTGCGCCGTCCGATCTTGGTTGACTGCCTTACTCTCTGGCTCAGCAACTGTCTGCTCGCCGACCTCGATTTGGATGCGGCAAGCGATCGGCTCATAGTGGCCCTCGAGAAGGCGCCAGGGCCGCTCGTGGTGGTTTCGAACGAAGTCGGCTTCGGCATCGTGCCCGAGACACCTCTCGGGCGGCGCTTTCGAGATGAGCAAGGGCGGTTGAACCAACGCGTGGCACAGATCGCAGATCGCGCCGCGCTGGTGGTCGCGGGATTGCCCCTTCTTCTGAAATAGCTGGGGCCGCCGGCCAAGGCCATCATGGTTCAAGGTATCGCATCTGGAGGAGCGCCTCGATATAGGGGCTCTCCTGCAAATCGCGCGCATCGCCGCGATCAGGTGCTGAACAACATCGCCAGGGCCGCGATTACACCTGCCTGTAGCAAGCAGGCGAGCCGATAGACGCTGAGTGCGCGACGAATATCGGCGGCCTGCGCTTCGGCGCGACCATCACCCATCCAGTGATCCTCCACCTTCACGCCCGCGTACACACGCGGCCCCGCGAGCTTTAGGCCGAGCGCGCCTGCCATCGCAGACTCGGGCCAACCTGCGTTTGGTGAGCGATGAGCCGAGGCATCCCTGAGCACAGCCTTGAGTGAAGCCGGACCGCTCGTATCGCGCAGAAGGCAAGCTGCAAGCACGATCCAAAACGCCGAGAGACGCGAAGCAGGAAGATTGATCAGATCATCAAGGCGCGCGGCGGCCCATCCAAAGGCGCGATAGCGCTCGCTCTTGTGCCCGATCATGCTGTCGGCGGTGTTGACTGCCTTGTACAGCGCCGCCCCGGGCAATCCTCCCAGGACAACCCAGAAAGTGGGAGCGACAATGCCATCGGAGAAGTTCTCCGAAAGGCTCTCGATCGCCGCGCGGCTCACGGCGTGTGTGTCGAGCGAAGCAGGGTCCCGCCCGACGATCATCGAGACGGCTTTACGGGCATCATCGAGGCCGTGCTGCTCCAGAGCCACGGCGACTGCTGCGACGTGATCATGGAGGCTGCGCTGTGCGATCAGCGAGCTCGCCAGCAGAGCCAGCAGGATGAGATTGACTGGCCATGCGATGGCGTTGCCGACGGCAAGCACGCAAGCCATGCTCGCAACGAATACGACGGCTAGGCAAAGGGCGAGCGTCACGACGCCCCAGAGGCGCCTTGTGGCAAATGCATCCTGCGTATTGTTCCAGCGGGTATCGCACCATGCTATCAAATGGCCGACCCAACTGACGGGATGGCCGATCCGCCGGTACAGCGATTGCGGGTATCCGACCGCAGCTTCCAAAATGAGAGACGTGAGGGCGAGCGTGAAAAACATGGCTGTCTATCCTGTGCCCGGACGGGCGCGCCGGAGCTAGCATGTCTCGCGCGTCGCCGGAACCGGTCCCGCATGGCGGCGATCTCGATAGTGCCCGCGCCCGCTGGCCTCATGCGCAGGAACCCTGGATCGACCTGTCGACAGGCATCAATCCCATTCCCTATCCATTGCCTGACATGTCGCCCATGTGCTGGTCACGCCTCCCGTTCGCTTCCGAGGAGCTGGCGTTGAGGGCGGCGGCGGCGCACCGCTATGGCGCGGGCGATCCTGGCATGATCGTTTCCGCGCCGGGCACTCAAGCGCTCATCCAGATCCTGCCGCGGCTCGTAGATCGGAGTGATGTTGCCGTGCTCGCGCCGACTTATGCCGAGCACGCCGTTGCATGGCGCCGTGAGGGGCACGACGTCCGCGAGGTGCCGGACCTCAGCTCCATTCGCCGAGCGCGCGTCGTCGTGCTGGTCAATCCCAATAATCCTACGGGTCGGCTTATTCCGCGGCCCTTGCTCCACGCGCTTGCGCGCGAACTCGACTCCCGTGGCGGCCTCCTTGTCGTCGATGAAGCCTTCGCGGACGTCCTGCCTGCTGAAGCGAGCCTCGTTGCCGACATTCCGAACGCGACAATCGTCCTCCGCTCGTTCGGAAAAATGTACGGCCTGGCAGGCCTGCGCCTTGGCTTCGCGATCTCGCAGCCGCTCATGGCCGTTCGCCTGCGCGACTATCTCGGGCCATGGGCCGTCTCGGGACCTGCGCTCCACATCGGTACAGTGGCGCTCGCCGATGACCAATGGCTCAAGGTCGCGGTTCGCCGTTTGCAGGAGGACCAACGTCGCCTCGACGCTCTGCTTTTAGCCTGCGGATGCGCACTCATTGGCGGCACGTTGCTGTTCCGGCTGTTCGAGCATCAGGCTGCTGCAGAGTTGGCTGCTACCCTCGGGCAGCACGGCATTCACGTGCGGCAGTTCCACGGACACCCGACGTGGCTTCGGTTCGGTCTCCCGGCGGACGAACACGCATGGCGGCGTCTGGAAGATGCCCTGCATACTATAAGGGCCACGTAGACCGCACACAGGCCTTGCCGCGGCATGATTGTTGTGCGTGAGATGCACTATGACGACATCTGCTGCACTCCCTCCACGCTCGCGCCACTCTCCCTGTATCGGTGTCTGCAAGCTGGACGAGGCGACCGGCCTCTGCCTCGGCTGTGCTCGCTCCGGCGCTGAGATTGCCTCCTGGAGCTCTCTGGATGAGCAGGGCCGCGACGCGATCTGGCAGAAGCTGCCCGAGCGCGTGGCGTCGCTCGCGCTGCGCGTTCGGCTCATGCCTTGGACTGGCAGCGAAATCATCGAGTGGACTGCACGCACCATCATTGATCGGCAGGGGACATGGGTCACGGGAATGCCCGGCGCGATTGCAGAATTCCCCTGCGAGCCCGGCCGGGACCTGACTGTTCATATCGGCGCTGAGGAGCTCATTGGCCGCGCCGATGACGCACTCTTTCGGCTGCGTGCATCCGATCGGTTGAGGGCATTCGCTTTCGAGCAAGGTGGTCCGATCGTGATCGGATTTTCTCGCGCGCGTGCCAACGATGCGCCGCTGAGCCAGTTTACGCCGCTCGGGCCGGATCAGAATGCGATCGATGCACGGCACAACCGTGAGCTGCTGTTCGATTTCGGCCTCGGTCGCCGCTTCAGCCGTTTCTGCATCCGAACGGGCAACGCAGAACTGTTCATGCGGCTAAATCAGCTTGCTGGGCTGCCGTGGGGGGACGTCTTCAGCAAGGCGGGTGCGGCAATCCTCGCCGAAAGCCCGGCGCGCGTAGTGGAGTCGCAGCTTGCACGGATAGAGGTATTCTCGCCTATCCCGCCGCCTGGCGGGAAATCGCCAGCCGGGGCGCACACGCATTTTCTGCCGCAGTTCCTCGCATCGGGGGAAGAGCTTCCAAGCGCACTGGCGCTGCCGGACTACGCAGCGCCAGTCGCAATATTCTATCCAGGCCCGCCGCCGGCCTAGCCGTGTGATCAGCCGGCGGCGACGAGCCGGGCTTCCACGGTGTTCGGCCGTACAAGGCCAACCATCGATGCCAGCCAGTGAAGTGCCAGGAGCGCGATGAAGGCGATCGCATTGACGGTCGCCACGTAGCTCACGACCGCATAGCTGAATGCGCCGGAGCTGCTCGGCAGCACAAACGCGGCCGCGTAGAGCCCGAGCTGATAGCCGACGAAGGCGATCAGGAAGGCGGCGCCGACGGTCGCCAGTGCGTTCACTGGTGCGAGCGCCGTGACGAGTGCGCGCGCGGCCAGGAAGCCAATGACTGCCGCTGTCAGGATGGCAATTCCCCATCCATATGCCTGAAGCTCGTGCGGATAGCCGAGGAAGCCGAAGCCGACAATCTGGTTGGCCAGCCACACAACGGCGATCAGCAGGAGACCATCCCGTCGGTTGCTGTCGAGAGCAGCCAACGCGCCCAGAGCTGCGAAGGGCGTTGCGCAGGCATACACGCCACTCATCACCACGCTCGCCGCCGTCAGCAGACCGATCCAGAGCAGGCGCCGCTCCATGCCAAGTTCCCGCTGAGCCATGTCTATATCCATCTCCATTGGTCGCGCGAGTGGATGCGAGCGGGCATGTGCCCGATCGCATATTTACAGGGTTTTTGATGCTGCAAGCACAACTCCGACCAGAAGCAGAGTTTCGGTCACCTCGACGCTGGCACCCAGGCAATCGCCCGTGATGCCACCGAGGCGCATTCGCCAGTACAGGCTCAGCGCCGGGACAACGATCAGCGCCGAAAGCAGGACCGGGGCCAGCCAGATGCTGAGCACCGCAAGCCCAATCCCCTGTGCGATCGTGCTGAGTTGGCTGATGCGCCACGAGAACCGCTCGCCCGTTCCGCTCGCCAAAGGCGGCACGGTGGAGCTCCATACGAGCGTCCCCCAGCGAGCCCATGCCGGCACGAGTACGAGAGCGACGAGCGTTGACGAATGCGAGATCTCGGCCAGCAGTACGAGCTTTGCCATGAGCAGCAGGACGATTGCGATGGCGCCGAACGCACCAATGTGCGGGTCACGCAGAACCTCGAGAAAGCGCTCCGGGGTGCGGTGTGCTGCTGCAAGCGCATCGGCGACGTCACCTAGTCCGTCGATATGCAGAGCGCCAGTGATCCAGACCCAGATGACGAGGCCCACGAGCGCGCCAAGCCACTGTGTGCCATGGCTTCCTGCCCACACGCCGGCAGCCACGCACCCGCCGATCAGCAGTCCTACCAGCGGAAACCAATCAGCCGAGCGCGATAGATCTTCAGCGCGAAAGTCCTCGACTTGTGGCGTCGGCAGGCGCGTCAGGAACTGCAGGGCAAGTGTGAGGCCGCGCACGTTCATGGCTGGGCAACCTCTATGATTTCACCCCATGTAGAGCCGTTTGCGGCACGTCCCAGGGCGAGCGTAACGCGCGTTCCGTAGTCGATCCGAAAGGCCCAGGTCCGCTCGAAGGCGATATCGCAGGCGATCGAGATCGCCGCTCGGATCGGTCCTCCATGAGTAGCGACGAGAATACGATCCGACGCCGGCGCTTCAGCCAATGCGGTGAGAGCCCGCCGAATGCGCAGCCGCAGATCCGAGCCGCTCTCCCCATCCGGCGCGCTGCCTGCATCCGAGGATCGGTAGAGTGCGTCGAGCTGCTCGGCAATACGAGCATCCGTGCGCAGTTCCAATATCGAACGGCCATCCCAGGCGCCGAAGTCCATCTCTGCCCAGTCCCCGTCAATCGCGATGGGCAGCTCGAGGAGCGCGGCGAGCTTTTCTGCGGGCTCGCGTGCACGACGCAGTGGCGAAGTCCTGATTGAGGCCCACGTTCGATTGGCTGTCTGCCGCTCGAACTGGTCCCACCCGCGTGTCGACAACGCGGTGTCAGTCCGACCGAGAAGCAAGCCTCGCTCTTCTACTTCACCATGTCGGATAAGATCAATGAGCGGCATCACATGGCATCCGATACACTCGCTTCCTCGAATGTCGCCATCTGATTGTGAAGCGCGCAGGCTAGTCGAATGACAGGTAACACGAGCGCGGCTCCCGATCCTTCGCCCAATCTCATTTTGAGATCGAGAAGAGGCTCCGCACCGAGGGCGGACAATACGTGCTGATGTCCGGTTTCCGATGAGCGATGCGAAAACAGGAGCCATGGCCGACAACTCGGATTCAGCCGAACGGCCAGCAGAGCAGCAACGGAGACGATGAAGCCGTCGACGAGCACGGGTACATTCGCCTGCGCAGAAGCGATGAGCGCCCCCGTCAGCGCCGCGATCTCAAATCCACCGACGCGCACCAGCACGTCAAGTGGATCAGCGTTTCCTTCCAGCAAGCCATGACGTCTCACGGCCCGCGCCACCACGTCGGCCTTGTGGCGGATGCCCACATCGTCGAGACCGGTGCCCGCTCCGGTCAATGCGGAAGGCGGCAGCGCAAGCAGGGCTGCAGCAATGGCTGTTGCCGACGTCGTATTGCCGATACCCATCTCGCCAAGGATGAGAATATCGGCACCTGCCGTCGCGGCGCGCTCGACAGCACGGCGACCGCTGGCAAGTGATGCGGCCACCTCCTCCGCCGTCATTGCTGCTTCAAGAGAGAAGTCGCGCGTGCCGCAGCGCGGCTTGTCCGTCGTTACGCCGGTGATCGGCTCAGGGGCGCGAGTTCCGACGTCTACGACCTCGAGCGGGGCGCCGATCTCGCGCGCGAGCACAGATATGGCCGCGCCACCTCTGACGAAATTGCGAAGCATCTCCACCGTTACGGCGGCGGGATAAGCCGAGACGCCTTGCGCCGTGACGCCATGATCGCCGGCAAAAATTACAATGCGCACACGATCGGCGCTCGGGCGCTCGGTTGATTGCAGAGCGGCCAGATTGATGGCCAGCTTTTCAAGAAGCCCCAGAGCGCCGCGCGGTTTCGTCAATTGGTTCTGGCGAGCTTCGGCGATGGCTGCATGTTCGGCTGACGGGCCAAGGCAAGGCAGGTGAATCCAATCATCCATAGTCGCGCTCAGCTCTCACTGGAAATGAAACGGCATGCTGAACTGTCGCTGCCGCAAAGACGCTCCCGCGGGCGGTGCCGGAAAAGGCGCGGCACTGCGTACAGCCGCCAAGACGCTTCGATCAAGGTTCGGATCGCCCGACGAGCGTGAAATGCTCGCGAACGAGAGCCCCCCCGACAGGGATACGCCGAACGTAACGTACACAGTGCCCCGCTGTCCCTGTCCGGGAGGTCGACGCGATGCCACACGAGCGCGGACGATCGCGGCGTAGTTGATAGCCGCGCCTGCGCTGGCAGAGGCACGGGAAGGATTGGCCTTCGAGGTTCGTGTCGCGCGCGACGGATCGCCCCCCTTGCGTGACGGCGTACTAGCTGCCTGTTTGCTTTGCGCTGTTTTTTCCTTCGCGTCTTTTTGCGGTGGCGGCTTATGAGGCGGCTTCACAGCAGCGGGACTGTCATCTTCGCGGCTCTCCTTCGGTTGGAGCTGTTCGGGCAAGTCAGGGGGATTGGCCGGCGCTTCCTCTCCGCTTGGCACGACCTTCTCCAGCGCCTCATCGAGCTTCGCTGTGACTTGCTCTCGCGCTGCAGCCTGCTCGGAGGCCTTAGGCACTTCATCGAGCGGTTCCGCCTCGTGAGGGACTGCCGCGCGTACTGGCTCTGTCTCTTGCGAAGGCTTAGGATCGGCCTCCTCGGCAGCCTCGTTTGCCGGATCGGCCGCTGCGGGTGTGATCTTGTCTGATTGTTGCTTAGCCGGCGCCTCATGCGCGCTCCCGGCCTGGACGTCAGGAGCGCTTGTTGTCGCTGACGTCGTAGTCAACGGTGCGAGTTCCATGGCCTCGATGACATCACTCGCGATGATCTCCACCGTGATGGCGTCTGTGGGGACGGAGATGGCGCCGGGCTTGGGCTCGAACCAGACGAGCATCGCCGCGGCAGCTCCGACATGCAGTGCCAGAGAGCTGGCGAAGCTTACACACTTGAACACTGCGCGCAGCAGGCCGCCTTCTTCTGTGGAAGGCGGAATGACAGGTCGTAAATCGTCCTGCGCCCCGGCGAGCGATTGCCCACCTGGTTGAACAGCTAGAACGACTGCGTCCCAGTCGCGCGACATCGTCATGCGGTCCGATTCAATTCCAAAGACGGCGCAAGTGAAACGCACATTGACCGGCGGATCGAGGGATCCACCGGTCAAATCCACCTGCAGATGGCCCTTCAGACCATCTTAGTTGTTCGGCAACGCAAACTGAATACCGCCGTAAACCGAGAGCCCAGGCGTGTTGTAGCCGAAAACCGTTTGATACTTCTCATCCAACAGGTTCTCGCCGCGAATATAGGCCTTCACGCCTGGGCTGAACTCGTAAGCGAGCTTGGCATTGACCAACAAGTAGTCGTCGAGTTCCCTGGCGCCGTCGACCGTGCCGGCAACATATTTGACGAGGACATTGGCTTCGACCTTGTCCATCGGCTTGAGATTGAGCCCCACGGCAAGCGCATGCCGCGGCACGCGTGAAAGCCGGGCGCCATCAGCTCTTTCTGTATCGGTGTAGGTATAGCCGGCCGTCACCGTAATGCCGGACGAGATTTTTGCGCCCCCCGAGAGTTCAACGCCCTGGCGATGGGTTATGCCGGGTGCATTGTACAGGCAGATCACACCGGGAGGTCCGCAGGTCGGCCTGTACGTGATGAGATTGAGGGTATCGATCTCGAAGTAGGTGGCCCCAACTTTGAAACGCCCATTGAGGAAGCCCTGCTCGACGCCAGCATCCCAGCTCTCGCTTTCCTCAGGGAGAAGATTGGGGTTCCCGTACTCGGGCGCAAAACTGTATGATCCGTACAACTCATCAAGGCTCGGGGCACGGAAGCCGGTGCCCATGCTGCCTCGGAACTTGGTTTCCGTGCCTGGGACGAGATAGGCGCCGGTCAGGCGATAAGTGTTGAAGTTTCCGAAAGCACTGTGCTCGTCGATGCGCCCACCGGCCGTGAGAACGAGACCCGCGATCGGCTCGAGCATGAGCTGGGCATACACGCCACTCACATCGGCTGTGTTCCGGCCCGCCGTGTTCTCGGTCCTCGCACCCGTCCGCTCCCAGTCAGCGCCCGCGAGGAGCGAGAGGGATTCGTTGAAGCGCAGAACACCCTTGTACTCGCCCTTGACCCGATCCCCCTCGAACCAACCATGCGAGAAACCTCCAGCAAACGCATCCCATTCATACCTATCCCGCTCGATGCGCATGCCCTGAATGGCCAGTGTGTTGGTGAAGGCGCCGTCGAGCAGTTTGAACTCGGTGCCAACGCGCCCAGCGTGCTGGGTGACCGTCCCGTAGTTATTTGCATCGCCAAACGTGTAGGGTGGTACAGATAGGAAGCCGTCGTATTCGTATCGCGCGCGCATGGAGCGAGCCGCGAAGAAAATTTTGGCGCTCGGCGACAAGTAGTACTCGCCGCGACCGGAGAATGTCAGGTTCTTGTAGCCGTCGTCCTCCCGGCCTACGGCTGCGGACGAAAAGCCGTCCGTACTCACCCCCTGCACCGTGAGTGATATGTTGCTGCCATCGGCAGCCAAGTAACCGGCGGTATAGGCGCCGCGCCATGTATTGTAAGCGCCATACTCTGCGCCACCACTCTGCGAGAAGCCGAGCTTGCGTGCAGCTTTCGTCTCAATGGTGATGACACCGCCGACGGCGTCGCCGCCATAGAGGCCGCTTTGTGAGCCCTTCAGGACCTCGATGCGCGCGACGTCCCCAACGAGCAGATGCTCGAAGTGTGCAGCAGTCACGGTGTTCGATGGGTCGCTGATATCGATGCCGTCGACCAGGACCTTGACATAGCCGCCCGTGGTCCCGCGAAGGCTGATTGTGGAAGTCCCACCGGGACCGCCGGCCTGCGAGAAATTTACGCCGGGCAGCGTCTCGATGTAGTCCTTAACGTAGGTCTGTGCTCGCGCCTTGATCTCTTCTTCGGTAATCACCTCGACCGATGAGCCGACCTTGGCCGCGTCGGTAGGCGTCCGGTTAGCCGAGTAGATCACGATCCCTTCGAGGGGAGTGACATCTTGGGCGTTGGCCGAAGATGCTGGCAAAAACGCGCAGGCCACCGCAAGAGCAACAACTGATACGCTAGACGCCCGCGCAGCAGCGCAGACACGATACTTGCCTCTCATTTTCCCCCTACCCCCGTCGCCAATGATGACGGAAGCAACGGCGCTCATAGGCCCAGAATCTCCTGCAGCAAAAAGGCGACCGCTCGGGCGCGCTAAGGGCACGCCTTCTATGCGGGCTCGCTCTTACGAGCAGAAGGATCTCAACATGTCAGAGTGAGATGAAGACCCCGGGCATTGCTGACGTCGCTCCCAATCGGTTGCACATCAGTCGCCACTACGGGTAACCGTTCCACCGCGCGGCCCGCACGGAGGATGGGCGACTCGTGCCGGTCGGTCTCCTGGCTCGCGGCTCTAGCGTTGCTCTCCAGCCTTCCCGATCATTGTTGCCAACGATCAGTGGCATCTTTGGAGTCAACTCGCCGCTTACAGTTGCGGGCGCAGCCTCGGTTTCGACGTTGCAGGCGTCTCACCGTGTTCCCTGTCAGTCACATGCCTTACGCGCATGTGACTTCACCGTCACGTTCACCAATGCGCCTCAAGTCACGCCCACTGTCAACCTGAAAGCACTCAGCCTTCATCGGGGTCTACGCCGAGATACAAAATAGTCACATGCCTCAAGACGAAGAGGTATCGGGGGAGGCAGTCCCTGTCAGCTCCCCGCCATCCCGAAACCACCGCTCCAGCCAATTTTTGAGCGCAGGCGACAAGCTCGCGCACACGGAGTGCCGAGCCGCGCCTCGGCGCCTGCACAGGAGATCGCAATGGGCTTGCTTCGCGGCGTGCTCACGATGATGGTGCTCTGAGTTTTGGCTCGGATTGCCAGAGACTACGAGTGCTAGGCACAAGCCTGTAGAGAACAAAGATCATCGCGGCGTTGGATCACTTCGAGGTGGCACTTCCTTTCCGACTTACATGCAAGCCTCCGCTATTGGTGGCATCGTTTAGCGAGCCACAGCAGATGCTGAGCTGGTCCATAACGCGACCGGGCTTTCAGAAAGCGCGCGATGTGGCTTGGCTCCAGGTGCGCAATTGCGATTTGCCCGAGGGAGTAGATCCCATCGCATACGTGAAGCGCCGCATTGGGGAGTACGATCTCACGGACGCGCTCGCCCTCATGACTTCGCGCGACGTGCGTCGTCATCAAATTGAGCAGTCGCTCATCGAAGGAGTAGTAGCTACGTGCCTGACGACGGTCGGGCTTTCGAATGGTGAGCGTGTCGGCGGGAGATGTGCTGAGCCTGTGCGGCTCCCTGGGACAATAAATACGATGCTTCATCTGTCCTTGCCGCTATCGGAAGCGGCCATGCTGGAGACGCTCTCGATTGTCGTGCAGGCGCGGACGGCGGCTGTCCTCGACTCTGGTGCGCGGCGGGGAGGCGTCGCCGTAACAGGAACCGGAACCGATTGCGTGGTCATCGTTGCGCCACCGGGCATCGACGGTGCGCCCTATGCGGGGCTGCATACGGCGATCGGTGAGGCTGCAGGAGCGGCTACCTATCAGGCAACCAGCCGGGGTATTCGTACTTGGATGTCAGACTTCGAAGCGCTGACATCAGCGAAGCTCGCCTAGGGACCGGCATCCAGCTTGCGATCCAGCTTCTGTGGTCGGCGCGACAGTGGAGCGCGACGGCTTTGATGGCGAGCTTCCGCAATATTTGACAGCGCGGGATCACTCTCATAGCCTGCTGGTAGCGGTGCAAGCCGCTTCCGGACCCGCGGGAAGGGCAGAGCCCACTTGCAGCGAAAAGCTGACAAATTCCAACCTTTGTGCAGCCGTATTGCGGGTCGTCGGCGTCAGATGCACGGAGGTTCTCATGAAGTCGCTTCCCCGCCGGCCCGACATCGATCAGTTGAAGCGCCAGGCGAAAGAGTTGCTGGCCGAATATAGGCGCGGCAATCCAGAAGCTACGGAACGCTTCCGCAAATCGTTGCCGGCAGCAGTTGGCCGCGATGATCAGGCGATCGCGCAATTGCGTTTGCGGCTGCATGATGCGCAGTCGTGCATTGCGCGCGAATACGGATTTGCTTCCTGGGTCGATCTCAGCAGCTTCGTCGACGCGACCCGCCTCCAAGCATCCGAGCCAGCGGTGCTCGAGGCTGTGTTCGCGCGCTTGGTTTATGCCGGCGACATCACGGGCGGCACGAACCGCGCTCGGCCGAGTGCCGCGGCTCGACTGCTTGCCGACAATCCGAGCCTCATCGCGCAGAATCCATGGCTCGCGTGTACTGCCGGAGATGTCGCCGTGGTCCGGCGCCAGATCGATGTGGACCCGTCGTGGATCAATCGGCCGGGGGGCCCGCTCAATCTGCCGCCTCTTGTTGCCGCGACGCATTCGAGCCTGCTGCGCCGGGCGGAATACAGGGATCGATTGCATGAGACCATCGACTTGCTGCTCGAGAAGGGTGCAGATCCCAATCAGGCCGTGGGTAGCCGTTGGTCGCCTGCGTCGCTGAATGCGCCGTCGCAAGACCACAAGCTCACAGCACTTTACGGTGCGGCTGGACAGAACCACGATCCGGATCTGACCCGTGTCCTGCTCGCGGCGGGTGCCGATCCAAACGACGGGGAGTCGCTTTATCATTCGCTGGAAGCGCCGGCCTGTACGCGCCTCCTCCTGGAGGCTGGCGCGATCGTCAGCGGCACAAACGCGCTCTTGCGCGCCCTGGACCTCGATGACATCGACACGTTCCGACTGCTGCTGTCGCACGCACGTGGTGCCAGGGAGCTGAGCGAAGGGCGGCTGCTTCTGTGGGCGATCAGGCGGCGACGATCGCCGGCACACATCGAGGCATTGCTCGCGGCCGGCGTGGATCCGTCAGTCAAAACTCGGGACGGTGTCAGCGCGTATACGCAAGCTCTGCGTTACGGGTTGTCGGACGTTGCCGATGTTCTGCACAACGCAGGTGCGATGGAGGACGTGTCGGATGAAGATCTTTTCGTGGCCGCGTGCGCGCGCGGCGATGCCGACGCGGCCCGACATATCAAGGCGCGGCGGCCCGATCTTCCACTGGCGCTGAATGAGGCGCAACTGCAGCTCCTTCCCGAGTTGGCGGCCGCCGGTTGCGCCGAGCCGGTCCGGGTGATGATCGAGCTCGGCTGGCCTGTTGCTGTTCGTGGTGGCGATTGGAGTGCCAGCGCCTTGAACCATGCGGTGTTTCGCGGCGATGGCGCGCTCGCGCGCTTCCTGCTCGAGCACGGTGCGTCGTGGACTGAGGAGCATGGCTTCGGAGACAATGCGTGCGGCACCTTGAGCTGGGCCTCGCTCAACCAGCCGGTCGAGGGTGGCGACTGGTTGGCCTGCGCCGACGCTCTCGTCAGCCACGGGATGCCGACCGCACACCGGGATCCCGACGATCCCGCGAGCGTCATCATCAATGGCAGACGCAAGCAGTTCTCCGATGAGGTGACCGCCTTCCTGCTTGGGGAAGATGCTGAGCCTCCGCGCTAGCACCTCGATACGCGGAACGAAAGTCCGCTGCTCGGCGTGCCAACCCGGGCCTGGATACATCGCCGGACTATAAAGTCGGGTCGGTTCTGACAGCGTTCGGCTGTGCGGCCGTCAGCGAGTTCAGCGCATTTCAAACAGCTCCTGATGAAAATCGGCGGCCGAGAAGCCATGCCTGGCAAAATCCTGGCGCAGAGCTTCGCCGAATCTGGGCGGACCGCAGAACCAGATGCTCGCCGAGTGCCAGTCCGGCACGGCTGCTCGGATGCGCTCGCCGCTCAGCAGTCCGTTTTTCGCATCGACGAGGACGTGCAGCTCCACGTTTGCGGCCTTTGCATCGACCGTGAGCTTGTCGATGGCATCCTGCTGGAAATCGGCCGTTGGATGGAACAGAACGACCTTCTGCGCCCGTGGTGCGCGGGCCAGATGCTTCATGCGGGCGATGAAAGGCGTGATGCCGATACCGGCTCCGATCCAGATCTGCAGAGGATGCTCACCGCGAAAATTGAAACAGCCATAGGGGCCTTCCACCGTCACGGGCAGGCCAGCTTTCACGTAGTCCTTCAGCCGGCTGGTGTGATCGCCAAGCTCCTTGGTGATGAAGACGATGCGCCGTTCGCTAGGATTCCAAGCGGACGCGATGGTGTAAGGATGCGCGCTCTCATCCTTCCTGGACGTGACGAACGCAAACTGACCGGGCGCATGACCGGACCATGATCCATCGAGCAGCCGAACGGATGTCTCGAGCACGCGCAAGCCCGGATAGTGGATGATCGTTTCGACTTCCCCGTCCGTCTTGCGTCCAAAGCCTATGAGACCGAGCAGGGACGCTAGTGCCGCCACTGTGCCGGCGAGCAGAAAGGCGGCGATCGCCCAGCCGATCGGCTCCGCCCAGTATTCGAACTTCACAAGGACGGCGGCGTGGTAGACGAAAACGAGATACGTCGCCGCCAGCCATTTATGGGTTTTGGCAAACAGGTGGTACGGAAACCGCTTCCACAGGGCCAGAGCGATCAGCACCACTGCCGCATAGAACGCCCACTCGCCGAGAGACTCAGCCAGGCCCCGCTGTGCGCGCAACCAGCTCTCGACAGGACCCAGGGTTGGCATCGCCCCAGCCGGTGGGCCGCGCTCCGGCCTTGCGAGCCAGCCCCAGCCGACCATCCACTTCGTCCCTTGCGCCCACCACCAGTGGATCACGCCGAAGACGAGCGCGGTGACGCCCAGCCACTTGTGCAACCGGTACATCTTGTCGAGCCCATCGAGCTTGGGCTCGATCCATCTCGGGCGAAGAGCGAGCAGCAGCGCGATGCTCATGGCGACGATCGCGATGATGCCCGTGTACTGCACCACGACGGCTCGAAACGAGAAGTAGGTGAACGGTTGAGGCGCGACCGTATCCGCCAGCAACCACAGAACCGTAAGCGCGAGGAGGAGCGCGATGAACGTCAGCTTGATATTTTTCACGATGTCACGGGCTTGGCTTGCGGTTCCGATCGATTTGAAGAATGCCAAGTCCAATGACTGCTGAGATTGCGCAGGATCAAGGAATGCGCCCGCACGTCGTTCGGAGCGATCTTGCCGCGCCGGCTCCCAACCGAAGCGGCCGCGCTCTATTGTTGCGGGCTGGCTATCTGGTCATGAGGAACAGATGCGGCGCGATCGCCCCGAACCTGACTGAGGTCCGGCGCTACCTGAACCAGCTCTCGACGCGGCGATTGCTGTGGCGTCCCGCATCGGAGGAATTGCACGCGGTCGGCAGGAGCTTGCTGTAGCCGCGCGTGATGATCGTCTCGGCCGGGACGGCCACTCCTGCGGCTTTGATGACCGCTGCCTTGACCTGCTCGGCCCGGGTCAGCGAGAGCGTGGCGTTGCTGGCAAAATCGCCGACCGAGTCCGTGAAGCCGGCGAGAATGATCGTCCTGCTTTGCCTCGTCTCGACCAGGAATCTCACGAAGCGCGCCAGTCTTTGCACGTCGGCGATGGACTTGTTGTCGAGTGTTGCGGAATTCGAATCGAAGCGGAACGTCGTCGACATGCGCGAGTAGGCCTGGAGGTCGCCCGCCAGTTGCTTCAGAAGGGCGGCGTCGATGTCCGGATCGCTCAGCGCCAAGGATTTGGCGAAGCGCAGCATATGTTCGCCCTTGTCGAGCCACTCGAATTCCTGGTCGATGTAACCGGCAGCGAGGATGCTCGGGCGAGCGTCCATCGATAGCGCGTAGCGCAGGACGTTGGCCGGCACCGTGCCGTTTGCCAGCGGCTTGGTGTAAAGGAACAGCCGGCGCGAGAGCGGATACTCCTCCGATTTCACGTTGAAGGTCGTCGGCTTGCTCGTGATGCCGCACTCCGTGGCGATGTCGAGGGCTTTGGCGCTGCGCAGGTAGGCGAACCCCGAGAACCCAATACCGTTCGGATCGCGGGCGACTTCGTCGGACAGCTCCTCGCTGGACTCGAATTGTTTTGCGTCCTTGCGCAGGGCGAGGTTGCGGGTTCTGAGCACCAGCGAGTTGAACGTATCGAAGGTGCCGGACTTGTTGTCCCTCGCATAAACGTTGATGGAGCCAGGGACGCCCCCTACCGCCGCCCAATCGCGGATCGTCCCGGCAAAGATGCCCGCAATTTCATCGAGCGACAGCGTCGACAAAGGGTTCTTGGGAGAGACGAAGACGAGGATTCCGTCCATGGCTAGGACGTGCGCATACTCCGCGCTGCGCAGATCCGGCAAGCCGGCCTGCTGGAGAGCCAGCGTTTCCTTTTCCGATATCGGGCGGGACAGCATGGCTATGGACGCCTTGCCGTCAATGAGAGCCGGGATGCCGGTGCCCGAGCCATGTGACCGGATGTCGACCTGGGCGAGAGGTGCGCCCGTCCGGTTGGTGAGATTGAGCTCGACCTGCTCTGGATCGTTGCTGGCCGACCGCGCCGTGCTTGCGCCGGCTGACGCGGCATAGGCTTCGACCAGGTTCGGCATGAGCCGGGCCCCGATCGTATTTGAGCCATAAATGCCGAAGCGCGCCGTATCCTGTGCGCACAAGTTCTTGCTCGTCACCAAGCCGAGGCACAGGCTCAGCAGCGTCGCTTTGAGCACGCGTCCATACATGCCTCTCATCCTCGGATGGCCAGGTCAGGAATGAGTCTGGAATTGAAACGCGCTCTCGCGCTGAGGTCCGCGCCGCACGGCACGGCGGAGAATGCGAGATCGAGTTGGCGTGCCGGTCTGCCCCGCTCCATGACGTAGGCCTTGAAGCGAACTTCCGCCAACGTCCCCGTGCCGCAGAATTTGTCGGCGGGGCGGCTGCCCCTCGTCTTGTAGTCGACGGCGAGCTTGACGGCTCCGGCCGTCTGTCCGGGCCGATGCATGAACGTGTAGACTTCGAAATTCATGCCAATCTCGCCGCCTGCGCCGCTGGTGCTGATGAAGCCCTGCCCGCGCCCGTCACGCAAAGCACGTGCGCTCGCCTCTTCCTGTGTGCCGGGCTCCCCCGACCAGACGTGGCCGGCGCCGCCGAATTCAGCTGCGTATTCGAAGGCGTGCAGATCCAGATCCACCCCGTCGCTCCACACGATCGCGACCTTGGAGACATCGCGCATGTCTGCGGCGACGGGCTGCCGCACGATCTTTGTATTGTCCTCGAACTTGATGGCGATGGTTTCCACCTCGCCGGCGAAGCAATCGAGCACGAACAGATCGCTGCCGTTGACATCGAGCAATCTGATGAAGACGGCGCCGGCGTATTCGAGCACGACGAATTGCTGGGCGCGGCAGGCCGTGTCGATGGCAATGCGTGTGCGCCCGCCCCGCTCGGGCATCAACTGCACGCGCGGCTCATCGCACGCTTTTTCGCGAGCCAAGGTAGCGGACGGGAGCGCGGGAGAGGCAAAAGCACGGGAATTCTGCGCGAGCTGTCGCGCTTCGGCGGGGACCACGGGCACAAGAACGGCCGAGAGCCCGAGGCAGGTCTTCAAGACTCCGACTCGGGCGGCAGCTAGTGCGCTCTGCACGACCGATACGCCCGAACGTTCCACACAACCCGATCCATTGACTAAGGCCACTCTAGAAATTGTGGAACAGTAATCGGGCGTTACTTCGGATTTGTGACACCGGAACGCCGGTGCTTTTCCTGCGCTCTTCTATGGCGTCGCGCGGGGGCGCGGACGCAGCGCCGCCATGGCGTGCCGGACCACTGAACCGTCATCCGTATGTCGCACAGGGTCGTTACGCGCTCACCAAACACGGCTCAACGTCCGAGACATTGAGGAGTACGGCGGCATGCGGGAACCGCTCGTTCGCATCAATGGGCTGACCATTGACTTCGATACTGGCCAATCCAACGTGCGAGCCCTTCATGGGTTCGACCTCCAGATCGAGAAGGGCGAAGCGGTCGGCATCGTCGGCGAGTCGGGATCAGGCAAAAGCATCACGTGGCTCGGCGCTTTGGGATTGCTCGGCCCGCGCGCCCGCGTAGCCGGCAGCGTGCGGCTCGATGGGCGTGAGATCCTCGGCCTCGGTGAGCGCGAAATGGCCGCGATCCGCGGCAAGCGCGTCGCCATGATTTTCCAGGATCCCACGTCCTCTCTCAATCCCGTCCACCGCATCGGCCGGCAGTTGGTCGAGAGCCTCGTGCTCCATCGCGGCATGAGCGCGCGCTCAGCGAGCGCCGAAGCACGGCGTCTCCTCGAGCGTGTGCAGATCGCGGCCGCCGCGCAGCGGCTTTCGGAGTATCCGCACGAGCTTTCCGGCGGGATGAACCAGCGGGTGATGATCGCCATGGCGCTCGCCGGCGAGCCGGATCTCCTCATTGCCGATGAGCCGACGACCGCTCTCGATGTCACCATCCAGGCTCAGATCCTCGAAGTGCTCAAGGAGATGCGCCGCGAGACCGGGATGGGGCTGGTGATCATCAGCCATGACCTCGGGATCGTTGCGGAGCTCGCGGATCGAGTAGTGGTCATGTATGCGGGGCGGCCCGTTGAAACGGCGCCGGTCAGCCGTATTTTCGATGCGCCCCGCCATCCCTACACGCGCGGGCTGCTCGCTGCTCTCCCCGAGATCGACGGCGCCCTCGAGCGTCTGGTCGCCATACCGGGGCAGGTCCCGGAACCTCACAAATTGCCGCCGGGATGTCCGTTCGCGCCGCGGTGTGCGCAAGCCAATGCGAATGTCTGCGACGAGACTGTGCCTACTATGCGCGCGATCGCGCAAGATCATGCCGCGGCCTGCGCCTTGATCCATACAGCCAAGCCCGAGGCTCTCCGCTCTTTGGAATTGGCATGACGAGCGCGCCGCTGATCTCGGTGAGCGAGCTGCGCCGAACCTACAAGGTCAAGACCACGGGCGGGTGGTTCTCGCCGACAGCCGAGCTCAAGGCCGTCGACGGTGTTTCCTTCGATATCCGTCCGGGCGAGACGCTCGGGCTCGTCGGCGAGTCGGGCTGCGGAAAGTCCACGACCGCGAAGCTGGTCCTCGGTCTCATTCCAGCGACATCGGGCAAGGTCGTTTTCGAAGGCAAGCCCGTGGCCGCCGACAGCAAGCGCGCATGGCGCGAGCAGCGCCGGCGCATGCAGATGGTCTACCAGGATCCGCTCGGCGCCCTCGACCGCCGTCTGCCGGTCGGGGCCCAGGCCATGGAGCCGCTGGACATATTTGGCGAGGGGACGAAGGCCGAGCGTCGCGATCGGATGCTCGCGCTATTCGATGCCGTGGGCCTCCCGCGCACGAGCGTCGATCGCTATCCTCATGAGCTGTCCGGCGGTCAGCGCCAGCGCGTCGTTCTCGCGCGCGCCTTGATGCTGAGGCCAAGTCTTCTCGTGTGCGATGAGCCCATTTCGGCGCTCGATGTGTCCATCCAGGCTCAAGTCATCAATCTCCTGAAGGATCTCCAGGAGCAGCTCGGTGTCGCCTATCTCTTCATCAGTCATGACCTGAAGGTCGTGCGGCACGTCAGCCACCGCGTCGCCGTCATGTACCTCGGCCGGATTGTGGAGAGCGGTCGGCCCGAGGCAATCATGCGCGCGCCGGCGCATCCTTATTCGCAGGCTTTGATATCGGCCGTGCCGAGCCCCCGCGCGCGCGGCAAGGAACGCATCGTGCTCGAAGGCGATCCGCCAAGTCCCGTGGATATTCCCAAGGGCTGTGCGTTTCACCCGCGCTGCCCGCTCGCGACCGACCGCTGCCGCAGCGAGGCGCCGGAGCTGCGCCCGTTCGGCGAGCAACGTCACGTCGCCTGTCATCGCGCGGGAGTGAGCATCACATCGGCGCGCGGCGCCGCATAAACTCAGAGGAAGACGCGCTCATGCTGGCCTATATCGCGACGCGTGTCGGGCGCGCGATCTTCACGATCTCTCTCGTGCTGACCTTCTCGTTCACGATCCTGGCCGCGACTGGGGATCCGGCACTGCTCATCATGTCCGTCGATGCGCCGCCAGAGGCGATCGAAGCATTTCGCGAGCGGTACGGCCTCGATGCGTCCGTCTGGCAGCAGTACATCGGCTATCTGGGGAACCTGCTGCAGGGCAACTTTGGTCAATCCCTGCGCGATGGCCGAGATGCCTGGGATGTCGTCGTCGAGCGCATTCCGCTCACGCTCGCGCTGACCGTGCCCGCGTTCCTCCTGAAGATCGGCATCGGAATTCCGGCTGGCATCTACGCGGCCCTCCATCGTAACTCGTTCCTCGATCGTCTGGTCATGATGATCTCGGTCGCCGGCTACACCGTGCCGAGCTTCGTGCTCGGCCTCATTCTGATCCTGGTCTTTGCCGTGAACCTCGGCGTATTGCCCTCCGGCGGCCAGGACACATGGCGCCATGCCATTCTCCCGATCGTCACGCTCGGCACGGCGGGCGCGGCGATCATCGCCCGCTACACGCGTTCCGCCATGCTGGAGGTTCTGGGCCAGCCTTACATTCGCACCGCGCGCGCCAAGGGCGTGCCTTGGCCCAAAGCCGTGCGGCGTCATGCGCTGCCGAACGCCGCCATTCCGACGCTCACGGTCGTCGGCTTGATGGTTGGCTCG
Organism: Hyphomicrobium sp. CS1BSMeth3; assembly: GCF_900117415.1. GTDB lineage: Bacteria > Pseudomonadota > Alphaproteobacteria > Rhizobiales > Hyphomicrobiaceae. Next base: position 2,098,379 of record NZ_FPEI01000006.1, on the reverse strand, counting down.
CTCATTGCTGGCGCCGTCGTCGTCGAAAGCGTGTTTTCGTGGCCGGGTGTGGGGCGCCTGCTGATATCCGCCGTTGCTAACCGCGACCTCATGATCGTTCAGGCCATTCTGCTGCTTGTGGCGGTCTGCATGGTCACGTCGAACCTTCTCGTCGACATCGCATATGGCCTGATCGACCCGCGGCTGCGCGGCCGCAGCGGCAGCAGGAAGACCTGAGGAGGGGAACGATGCCGAGCGACCTGCAGCAGCGGCGCGATGCCGAACCGCGACCTCTTCCGGAAAGCATCACGCATCGACGCTCGGCTGTTCGCCGGTTCTTCGACGCGTGGCCGCCGATGGTTCTGATGGCTATCGCTTGGCTCACTCTGATGCTCATCATCGCCCTCGCTGCCGACTACATCCGGCCGTATGACTTCAAGGCGCTCGACCTGCGCGGCCGGCTACAGCCGCCCGTCTTCATGGGCGGGAGCTGGCGGCACATCCTCGGCTCCGATGAGCTCGGTCGCGATGTCCTCTCGCGGCTCATCGAGTCGATCCGCGTGTCGCTGCTGATCGCGCTGGCCTCGACGCTGATCGCCGCCGTCGTCGGTGTGCTCCTCGGGTTCGCCGCAGCGCACTTCAGAGGCATCGTCGAGCAGCTCGTGCAGGTGCTGATCGATCTGCAGGCTTCCATGCCGTTCCTGATCATCGCGCTTGCGGTGCTGGCCTTCTTCGGCAATTCCCTCATGCTGTTCGTGCTCCTGATGGGCTTGCACGGCTGGGAGCGTATCGCGCGCATCTCGCGCGGTCTTGCCATCTCGGCCAACGAGCAGGGCTACGCGTCTGCCGTGCGCGATCTCGGCGCCGGTCCATGGCGGATCTACGGGCGGCATATCCTTCCGAACATCGCCGCGACGCTGATCGTCTCGATGACGCTGAACTTCCCCGAGGTGATCCTCCTTGAGTCCGGTCTCTCCTTTCTTGGCCTGGGGGTGCAGCCGCCGCTCACTTCCCTCGGCAACATGGTCGGATATGGCCGCGAGTACATGCAGACCGCGGCCTGGATACTGCTCGCCCCTGCCGTCGTGATCATCGTGACCACACTCTCCGTATCCATCCTTGGTGACTGGCTGCGCGATCGCCTCGACCCCACGCTGCGCTGAAGGCACCCCCAGCGCCGCTCGCAATGCACAGCGTCACAACGCTGAGATGGTTCGTCCCTATGCCGCCCCCGAGTATTGAAGCCAGAAAGGAAGAGAGATGGGCAGACGCAGCCTTTTCCATTGCGCGAGATCGAGCGCCGCCATCGCGGTCGTTGCAGCAGGCTTAAGCGCGATTGCGCCGTCGGCGCGCGCCGATGACCGCCCGGTCATCACCGTCGCGGTGCAGCAGATCGTCAATGCGGGCGTTCTCGATACGCTGCGCGAGCAATCCAATGTCGGATCGCGCATCTTTGCGAGCATCTTCGATACGCTCATCCAGGTGGATCGCCAGGGTGATCTCTCGCAGCAGCCCGCTCTCGCCGAGAGCTGGACGCGCATCGACGACAAGACGATCGAGTTCAAGCTGAGGAAGGGCGTCAAGTTCCACAACGGCGAGGAGATGACCGCCGAGGACGTCGTGTTCTCCTTCGGCCCGGAGCGGATGTGGGGATTTGCGAAGCCCGGTGAAGCCGCCAAGACGGGGCAGGTGCTTTTCTCCCAGACGGCCGGCCAGTCGACTGCAGCGCCGCCCGAGGTGCACGCCGTGGCGCGCCGCCTCCTGCCCGACTTCGAGCGCATCGAGATCGTCGATAGCCATACCGTGCGCTTTCACAACAAGACGCCCGACGTCACGCTCGAGGGGCGCTTGACCCGCACTGGCATGAACGTCGTCTCGAAGAAGGCGTTTCTCGCGGCTCCCGACTGGAAGACCTTCGCGTCCGCGCCTGTCGCGACCGGCCCCTTCAAGGTCAAGGAGTTCAAGCCCGACAACGTCCTCGTCCTCACGGCCCATGACGACTACTGGGGCGGCAAGCCGAGCGTGCGCGAGGTTCGCTTCATTGTGGTTCCCGAGGTTGCCGGGCGCGTCAACGGCCTGATCTCGGGTCAGTACGACTTCGTCACCGACATCCCGCCCGATCAGATCAAGACCATCGAGGCGAGCCAGAAGCACGAAGTCGTGGGCGGTCCCGTCCTCAATCACCGCATCGTGGTGTTCGACAAGAACCATCCGCAACTTCAGGACCCGCGCATCCGCCGCGCTCTCACTCTGGCCATCGACCGGAAGCTGATCGTCGATACGCTCTGGTCGGGGCGGACGTCGATCCCGCAGGGCCTGCAGTGGGAATACTACGGCCCCATGTTCGTCAAGGACTGGCAGGCCCCGGAGTACAATCCGGATCTCGCCAAGAAGCTGCTGAAGGAAGCCGGCTACAACGGCGAGCCGATCCCCTTCCGCGTCCTCAACAACTACTATGCGAACCAGGTGCCGACGGCTCAGATCCTGCAGGAAATGTGGCGTGCCGTGGGGGCGAACGTTCGGATCGAGATGAAGGAGAACTGGCAGCAGATCTTCGCCAAGGATAACCCGCGTGCCGTTCGCGACTGGTCGAACTCGGCGGCCTTCAACGATCCCGTGTCGTCGATGGTAACCCAGCATTGCCCGCGTGGGCAGCAGCAGCAGGTCGGCGAGTGGGCGAACGACGAGTTCAACAAGCTGTGCGCCGAGCTCGAGACGTCGACCGATCAGACCAAGCGTCCGGCCATGTTCCGGCGCATGCTCGAGATCATCGAGCGCGATGATCCGGGCTATACGGTCCTCCACCGCACGGTGCTTTTCTACGGCAAGCGGAAGGATCTAGAGTGGAAGTACTCGCCGACGCTGGCTATGGACTTTCGCGCTCACAATCTGAAAGTTAATAAGTGACGATCTGAGAGGCCGTGGCCGGGGACCATCCCGGCCGCGGCCTTGCTCTCCAGCCACTGGAACCGCTCTCCATGCCAACGATTGCCGATCCCAAGCGCAAGAATGTCCTTCTCATCGTCGTCGACCAGTGGCGCGGCGACACGCTGAAGGCCGCCGGGCACAAGTCGATCCGCACGCCCAACATCGATGCGCTGGTGGCCGAGAGCGTGACGTTCCGGCGGCACTACACGGTCACCTCGCCGTGCGGGCCGGCGCGCGCATCGCTCCTGACCGGCATGTACGCGATGAACCACCGCGCCGTGCAGAACACCATCCCGCTCGACGCGCGCCACACCAATCTGGCGATGGAAGTCCGAAAGGGCGGCTGGGATCCCGCCATTGTCGGCTACACGACGACCACGCCCGATCCGCGCGAATGGCCGGCCATGGATCCGGCCTTCACCGTTCTCGGTGATCTTATGCATGGATGGCGGCCGGTCGGCGCCTTCGAGCCGCGCATGGAAGGCTACTTCGCCTGGGTGGCGAGCCAGGGCTACAAGCTTCCCGAGAACCGGGGCGACATCTGGCTTCCCGAAGGCGTGACCGAGGAGGAGCTGGGCGCCACGCGCAAGCCGTCGCGCATTCCTGCGCACCTTTCGGATACGCGCTGGTTCACCGAGCGGGCGCTCATCTATCTGCTGGGCGCTGCGAAGCGTCCTTGGTTTCTGCATCTCGGCTACTATCGCCCGCATCCGCCGTTCGCGGCTCCTGCGCCCTACCATGACATGTACTCGATCGAAGATGCGCCGGCGCCCGTGCGCGCATCGACGCCCGAGGAGGAAGCGCGCCAGCACCCTCTGCTCAGATTCTTCCTGGATTCGATCGACAAGCGGCGGTTCTTCGAGAACGGCAAAGGGCTTGCAAGCTCGATGAGCGTGGCCGAAGTCCGTCAGATGCGCGCGACGTACTACGGCCTGATTTCCGAGTGCGACGCCGAGATCGGCCGCGTGCTCCAGTTCCTCCGCGATAGCGGGCAGTGGGACGATACGCTCATCATCCTGACGAGCGATCATGGCGAGCAGCTCGGCGACCACTACATTCTCGGCAAAGTCGGCTACTTCGACGAGAGCTTCCATATCCCGCTCATCGTCCGCGACCCTGATGCGAGCGCGGATGCAACGCGTGGCACCGTCGTGGACTCTTTTACCGAGTCCATCGACATCATGCCGACGATACTGAATTGGCTCGGTCTGGAGACGCCGCGCACGGTCGACGGCCGTTCGCTCCTGCCGTTCGTGCGCGAGGGCGCCGCACCGCCTGACTGGCGGCGCCATGTGTACTACGAGTACGACTATCGCAATGTATTCATGAGCGCGTCGCGGCCGGAGGAAGTGCTGGGCGTCGATCTCGACGAGGCGAGCCTCGCTGTCGTCGAGGACGAGGCCGGCAAGTACGTTCACTTCACCAAACTGCCGAGCCTCTACTTCGACCTGGTTCAGGATCCGGGCCAATTCACGTCTCTTGCGGCCGATCCAAGTCGAGCATCCGAGGTTCTGCGCTACGCACAAGCCATGCTGTCCTGGCGTCTGCGCTTTGCGGAACGGACTTTGACCGGTTACCAGGCTTCGCCTGACGGCCTCGTCAAGCGCGTGTGAGGTTCGAAAAGGTTATTCGGATCTCGCGCGACGGCGCCGCTTTCCGTGTTCGACTTCAATAGTCCACGATGACGACGACGGTGTCGGTGTAGACACCTGTCGGCGGCGTCGTTTGTGGTGCAACTCTTCCGTAGACCGTATGCGATTGAACGCTGCCGCTTCCCGTGCCGTGAGCGCGCGTTTCCTCGGCATCTCCCCACGGTTGATCGCGTGCGATATTCCTGTAGAGGCCATAGGTGATGCTGTCGGATCCTTTGGCCATTCGCCGCGCTGTTGGTGCAGCGGCGGCACCTCCTCCGTCGAGCCTGATCGCATAGTTCGTCGCCAGGGTGCAGGTGACGTACACAGTGCCAGTTGCGTCGATGTTGGCATTCAAGGCGCCGTGCGAGCCGAAATTGACAGGCGCGGTGCTCACTATGCAGTTCTGGGCGACCGTAGCCTCAACGTCAAAGTTTGCGGCTCCTCCTGATGAGCCCGAGCCAGTTGCGCAATCGTTGCCCACGGGCTCGGCGCGGTAGAGGATTTCGACGTCAGCGCCGGAGAACGTCGACGAATACGTGGTTGCTGCGGCTGTGGACTGGCCGCCGGGAACACGGCCGTAGATCATGCGCGTGCCCGAGACAGCGCCAGTGCCTTCAGCGGTTGCGGCGATCGATGCCGCCATGTTCGCGCTACCCCAGACGATCGAGCGCTCAGGGTTCTGGTAAAGCTGATAGAGAAGATGATTGCCGCCGCCTTCCATGCGTCGGGCCCCGCCGCCGGAGGCGACACTTCCCTCACCAAGATGCACGCAGATCAGGATCCGTTCCGAGGCGGGCCAACCGCTGCAACTGAATTGGAGCTCTGCAGTGGTATCGACCGGACTGCTGGACAGCGTGTCGATGTTTGGGCCGAAGTTCATGTTGCTGATGGTGACGCCACAACTCTGAGCGGACGATTGCCCGGTTCCGCAGACCACGATGGCGATGGTAAGGAGCGCCATAGCGGCGAAGCGTGTCATGTTCATTGGCATACGACCCCATTGATTTTGACCTGGGTGCCGCGGGCGACCTCGTAGGAAAATTCGGCTGCGCAAGTCCCGCCGCCTGCCTGCTCGATCGTCACTCTATTTTGCGCTTTCAGATTGCTCAGGAATGCCTCGCCGTCATAGCCAACGATGAATTCTTCCTGCAGGCCGGCGATCTGGACCGACGCGCCGGGTTTGATTGGCACGCCGCGAGGATCGACGAACGCGACGAGCGCAGTGTTAGCGTCCTGAGATACACCGAAGCCCACGACGACGCCCGAACCGCCCGCAGGCACGACCACCTCCTTGGTTGTTGGCACGACCGCGTCGACCGGAAGATTGGAGGGATCGATCGAGATCTCGTTGGGCTCGAATGCCTGCAGGTTCGGCACAAGGATCCGGCCCCATCGATCGGTCATGCCAACGGGCCGGTTCTGATACCGAACCTCGACGTCCGGAGATCCGACGTCCACGACCGCGAATGCGTCGTGAATTCTGTTTGCGGTGAAGACACCGCCTCCCGCGAAGACAACGGCGCCATCGACCGAAGCGGTGGCGCGAACCGCGTCGTCGTATTGCGTGACCGTGGTCTCAAATCGCGCGTGGGCCGAGCGGTATGCGCCAGAAACCGAGCGCAGAGGATTGTCGCTCTCGATCACGCGGGCGCGCCAACTGACATTGCCGACGTCCGGTCTCTCGGATTTCATCACGTCGATCATCGCCCGCCCGCCATCAGATCGATGATCGTAGCCAGCAGATGCCGAGATGCCGTTTCCGAACGATATGGTCAGTCCCGCATAGAGACCGAGACCTCTTTCACCTCTGAGGTTCTGGAACATTGTCGCGCGAAACGTCGTGCGGTCCCATATCTCCTGGCTGTAGTTGATGCTGAGGACTTCGGTGTCGTCCTCGAGGTCGCGCGCCACACGGGAGTATGCTGCGCGCAGATGCGCGCGCTCGAACGGCACCGGGATGCCAAGCGAGAGCTGATCGATGGCGCGGGGCACGGCAGACGATATGAAGTCGCGGTGGCGGCTGTCCCACGCCTTTCGTGCAGATACGCTGGCGACATCGTCGTAATCGCCGAACGTCCGCTGGACGCGCCCGTAGAGCGACCAGTTCTGCCAGCGCAATGTGACGGCAGCGCCGGCCTGGGCACCTGCGCGGTCGTCGTGCGCGCTCCCCGACAGGGAGAGAGAGGCGGTCCCATAGCGGCCGAGCAGGAACGCAGCTCCCATGCCGCCATTGACGAGTTGGGAACCTGCCTCGAGGTGCCCCTCGAGAGTGAGCTCGTTCGAGAGCCCGTAGCGGGCGCTCAGAATGGCAAAGGCATTGTCATCATAGTCGTCGGATAGGACGCCGATGCTGCGCCTCGGAAATCCGGCTTCGATCGAGAAGTCGAACAGGCCCTCACGGAGAAGAATGTCGGCGTTGTAGAAGGGGAGCACCGTTTCGATCTCTCGCCCCTGACTATCCAGGAGGACCACGCGTGCTTCGCCCGACGTGCCGATGACAGGCAGGTTGAAGACCTCGAAGGGGCCTGGCGCGACTTTGCTCGACCACACGCGGGTATTCTGAGAGTAGACTTCAACGGTCGTCGGGACGGCTGCGGAGCCCGCGAATGAGGGCAGCGGCTTTGTCACGAGGTCGCTGCGAAGACCGAAGTTTCGCTGCACCTGCACGCCGCCGAGATTGACGGGCCTCGTCCAGGTGAGACCGCCGCTGACCAGATCGCCGGCCCGATAGGTCAGCATGTGCATGGGATCGGAGTAGGTCCATGCCGTTCTCAGGCGAACGATGTCATCCATCCAGTCGTAGGAGGTCCGTCCAGCGACGAGAGAGTGACTGAGTGTTCCGAACGGGCCGAATGCGCGCAGGTCGAAGGAGCCGGAGAACGTATCGAGACGGCCGAAGTCGCGGTTGCTCAGCGCACCAGTTGCACCGAACAGCGAGTAGTTCAGGACCGCGCCGTAGTCCGCTTGAGGCCCGGTATGTTCTCTATTCCTTCGAGACGCGCGCGCATCGAGCGTGCGGCGGATCCGGGTTTCGTCGGGAGCGATGATGTAGAGCCTCTGCTCGCTCTCAGCTACTCGGTATGAAACGCCGGGAAGACGCCGGAGCGCGATCCGGTTGTCGCCGATCCTGGCCTGCTCCGCCAGCTTCAAGCCGGAAGCGGCGAGTTCCTCGGGTGTTGTGGTCAAACCCAGCTCAGGATGCTCGGAGAACTCTGCAAGCACGCCTGTCGGAAAGTCGTTGATAACGACTTCGAGAAAGAGATTGCGTTCGTCGGTCGCGCTCAGAACTGGGTCGGGGCGAGGAATGGACCTCATTGACTGCGCGTTCGCCGCGACTGACACGGCAAACACTGCGAGGGCGACGACGACCAGCCGCTCAGCGATTGATAGCAAGCACGTTTTCATGAATCGCGCCGAGCTGTGTCTTAGCTCTGAGCGTGACCGCGGCAGCCGTAGGGCGCTGGCGCAGAACGACTGGCCACTCCACTGTCGAGCCGGCGAGCACATAGCCAACCAGCCCATCCCTGGCGAAGAGCCGCGAATTGCCTTGCTCGAGGACCAGGTCAGCGAGCTTGAGCCGCGTGCCGCCGGTATTCTGGGCGACCAGTTTGAGCTTGCCGCCTGCCTGAGCAAGTCTCCACGACACCTTCGGTGTGTCGGCTTGCGGGTTGCGGAAGAAGATCGGAATGGAGTGGCGGACGACGAGATTGATTGTGCCTGAGCGCTGCACGCGCCTGGTGGGGATCTCGTCGATGATGATGCGGTAGCTTTCTTCGCTCGCGATCGGAGCCTTGGAGGTCCGCACCACACGCACCGTATAGTCTCTATTTGGTGCGAGGCGTGTTGATGGTGGACTGGCCACCACGGCCGTCGTCGGCTCGTATTCGTCAGCTCCGCCATTCTGCGTCCATCGGAAGACACGAATCTGCACGCCGAGCGGTTGGCTCGCATCGTTCCGTAGAGTCAGTGTGGCGGAGCTGCGCGGCATGCTTAGGTCAAGCGTCACAGGCGAGACGCGGAGCGATGCCGCCTCCGCCGCCGATGACGCTGACAGCAACACGAGTGCGACCACGCTTTTGAACGTCGCTTGCATGCCGTTCTTTCCGCTGACTAGAGATTTAGTAGTGGACGATGATCGTCACGGTATCGCTGTAGGTGCCTGTTGCCGGCGTCGTCTGGACGGGAACGCGGCCGTAAATGGTGTGCGTCTGCGCGATACCGCTGCCGGTGGCCGTTTTCCGGTTCACACCGGACTCATCGCCCCACACTGTCGAGTGCTCGGAACTCTGATAGAGCGTGTAGTCGATCGTCGCGTCTTCGGGGCCGGTCATCTTGCGTGTCGTCACCGTGGCCCCGCTCCCGCCGCCCGCGTCGAGCGCGATGGAGTACGCAACCTCATCAGGGCAGGTCACGTCGACCGATCCCGTCGAGTCCACGATCGCCGCCAGGGTTCCCTGCGTGCCGAACGAGATGGGCACGATGTTGCTCACCGTGCAGGCTTCGATGATTTCTATGGAGACGCCGAGGTCAGCCGGCAGCGTCTGAGCCGCCTGCACTGAGCCTGCTATGAGAAGAGGCGAGACAAGCGCCACCGCTCTCAGCATTTGTTTCATGAGAGAGTTCCCTGCTTTGGAGGATGATTTTCGGCCAACCGAAGCCGTAGAGGCTTCCGATCCGCCTCGCGCGCAGGCGCTATGCCTCGCGCGACGTAAGGAATTAGAACTCGATTCGGTCAGCGAGACAACCAGAGATTGCGTATGCTGATTTTAATCAATCCCTCGGTGTGTATTTTGGCCCGCGCGCTTCGTTCGATCCGACGGCAGGTTCAGGCGATGGGCGTCGCGTGATGAAGACGCGGAAAAAAATTGCCGGGACGTCGGAAAGGCAGGATCCGTGACGTCCTTGGGGGCAGAGATGATCATGATCACGCAAGGAGACGAGCATGAACACGCCTGCGATGCTTTGGACCGGTCGCACTCTTACGGGGCTTTTCGCGCTGTTCCTGCTTGGTGCCTCGATCGCGCCCAAGCTCCTTCACCTGCCGGTGGCGGAGGAGACGATGGCCGCGCTTGGCTGGCCTCCGGGCTATGCGTTCATGATCGGCCTTATCGAGCTGGCCTGTCTCGTGCTGTACCTGATCCCGCGCACAAGCGCGTTCGGCGCCGTGCTGATGATGGGCCTCCTCGGCGGGGCCATGGCGACCCAGATCCGGGCGGGCAACCCGCTCTTCAGCCACATCCTGTTTAGCCTCTATCTCGGGCTTTTCATGTGGGGCGGGCTGTGGCTTCGCGACCCGCGCCTTCGCGCACTGTTTCCCGTTGCGCGCGATCCCATCTAGCCCGGCCGATCGCGACGCGCATGATGGTGAGCGCGGCGCTCAGCGGCGATCGACCGCCGACGCTTCCGCTTCGAGGACGCGTGCCTGCTCGGGATAGTGGTTGCGCACATACTCGAGCGACGTGAGGCCGCTGTCCAGGTCAGCGCGTATCCGGTCCAGAGCGCGGCGCTCGGGAGGACCGAACCCGCCGCCGCCGGCCTCCTCCAGCACGATGACCGATCCGGGCGCCACGTCGCGGCGGGACTTCGGCGCGACGGCACCTCCGTCGAGCGACAGCACGCGCAGGGCCCCGTCGATCCCGCCTGCAAAGCCGCGCGCGGCACGACTGGTCCGCGAGGCGAAGAAGGCAGCGTCAACCGGTGCACCGGTATCGTTGCGTAGCTCGACCACCTGCCCCGCACCACCCTGGAAGGCACCTGCACCGCTGCTGTCGATGCGCCATTCCTTGCGCAGGAACGAGATGCCTGTGTTCTCCTCCCAGATTTCCACGGGAATGCCGATCATGTTCGACGGCCCGGGCAGCACCGGACGCCCGTCGAGATCGGCAAACGCGCCATATCCGCCCGAGGTAAACAGGATGTAGGAATAGTCGCGCCCCTGGGGGGAGCGGCCGCGGAAGTTGATCTGGCAGATCATGCCGCTGTCGGCCTGAACCTGCATCGGGACGGCATCCGCGAGCGCGCCGAACACGAGCGGTGCCACGTAGTGGCCGAGGATGTGACGGCCGCCCGTGGCGTAGGGACGCTTCGCGTTGAGGATGCAGTTGTCAGGCGCTGCGATGGTGACGAAGTCGAGCACGGCCTGATTGTTGGGGATGTTCGACGCGACAATGGTCTTGAAGGTGAAGTAGCAGTACGCGCGCGTGTAGCAGAGCGGCACATTGATGCCGCGATTGACCACGGGCGACGTGCCGCGGAAGTCGAACGCGAAGCCTTCCGGTGAAACGGAAATGCGGACGGCGAGGTTGATGAGCGCGTCGTCCTCGACGCCCTCGACCGACAGCGATCCGGCAAATTCGCCGCGGGGCAGCGTGCGCAGCACATCGCAGATGGCGTGGTGCGTCAGTTCGAAGATCGCGTCAGCCGCCGCCACCGTGTCGGCCAGTCCGTATTCGGCAAGCAGATCGTCGATGGCTGCTGCCGCGACGTTGCATGCTGCGACGTTGGAGTAGATGTCGCCGATGACCAGATCCCGGAAGCGCACGTTCGCCTCAATGAGGTCGAACACGAACTTGTTCGGCTCTCCGCGTACGAACAACTTCACGGGCGGAATGCAAATGCCCTCCTCGTAGTTGTCCCGCGCGCCCGTGCCGTAGCCGATGCCGCCGATGTCGGCCAGATGCGACACCGACAGCGCATAGGCAACGAGGCGGCCATTGCGGAAAATCGGCTTGACGATGTTGACGTCGTAGACGTGGCCAGTGCCGATCCACGGGTCGTTGGTGAGGAGCACGTCACCGTCGGCCAGCGTGTCGGCTGGAATATGCGCCAGCATTCCGGAAAGTGTCGCCGGCCCGGTGCCCGTGAACGAGGGCACGCTCGCCGTTCCTTGCGAAAGGAACCGGCCCTTCGCGTCGAACAGCATGCAGGAGTAGTCGCCGCTCTCGCGCACCATGGTGGAGAACGAGGTGCGCACGAGCGCGGAGACCATCTCGTCGGCGATGGAGACGAACCGCGACCAGATGATCCCTGCGTCGATCGAATCGAGCTTTTCTTGCATTCGGTATGGCCTCAGCGGCGGGACTGGATGTCGGCGACGATGTCGAAGCTCTCGGTGACCGTGCCGCGAGCGAAGCGTGGCAGGTAGATCGTAGTGTCGTTTTCCTCGATCAGCGCACCGCCCTCGATCGTATCGCCCGGGCGCAGGGCGTAGCGATCGTACACGGCGAGCTCGGCGGGCTCTCCGGTGCCGGTGTCGAGGACGCGCCGCAGCGCTTTGGTCTTGCGAGTGCCTGTCCCCGCATTGGCATAGCGGAAGCGGGAGAGATCACAGAGCTTGTCGCGCACCATGATCTGCACAGTCCAATTGAAGATCTCGATGACGTAGTCCGGGAAGATCACCCCGAACACAGCGCGATAGGCGCGATGGAAGGCCTCGCGAATGGAAGCTGCGCTGCAGGTGGCGATATCGTCGATGCCGACGTCGATCTCGTAGCCCTGACCGACATAGCGCATCCCGAGCGTCAGAACGACGTCGGCTCCTGCGGCTGCGAGCGCCCGTGCGTTGGCATCGCCCTCGATCAGCGCGCGAACCTCCGCGCCGACCCGACCTTCCGGCAATGTGTCGAGGGGAAGTGCGTTGGTCTTCTGCAGCGTGAGCCCCTCGCGACCGACGAACAGTCCGAATGCGGAAGAGACGCCCGCGCCGAACGGAAAGGCCACGGTCTTGATGCTCAACGTGCGCGCGATCTCGGCCGCATGGAGGGGCGCAGAGCCACCTGTGCAGACCAGCGCGTAGCGCCGGTAATCGATGCCGAGCTCGCCCGCGTGCACTCGGAAGGCCCGCGCAACGTTCTCATTGACCGTCTCGCGGATACCGCGCGCGGCGCGCTCGAGCGAGGTGCCAAGGCGATTCGCCAACGACTGGATGGCAGCTTCGGCTCGGCTGCGCTGCACGGCGATGCCGCTGTTTGCGAAGTTCTCCTCGCTCAGATAGCCGAGCGCGACGTTGGCATCGGTCAGCGTCGCCGCCGTGCCGCCGCGGCCATAGCAGGCAGGCCCCGGATCAGCGCCCGCGCTCGATGGGCCGACGGCAATCGTGCCGCGCTCGTCGATGGTGGCGATGCTGCCCCCGCCGGCGCCGATCTCGATGAGATCGATAGCGGGGATCATGAGAGGAAGTCCGCTTCCGGGTTGGAAGGTTCCGACGCGAGCGACCTCGAGCGATCGCTGAACGTGGAACGCGCCCTGGCTCAGGAAGGCCCCTTTGGCCGTAGTGCCCCCCATGTCGAAGGCGAGGACGTTGGAAAGATGCGCCGAGGCGGCGCCGCCGGCCGGCTGTGGTAGATCGATGCGGCCCGCGATCTCCTGTGCGGCCAGCACGCCGGCGGCTGGTCCGGACTCGATCATGCGAATGGGGTAGCCGACACAGCGATCGAACTCCATCGGCAGGCCTGACGAAGTCATCATCAGCGAGCGCCCCGCGAAGCCCGCTGCCGCGAGCGCCTGCCTCAGGCGGGCGACATAGTCCGCCAGCAGCGGCATGGTGTAGGCGTTGATCGTGCAGGTGGTCCAGCGTTCGTACTCGCGCTGGGTCGGGGCGACGGCTGCCGAGCAGGAGACGTAGGCATCGGGAAACGCCTCCCGGATCCAGTCGCGGACCATCTCCTCATTGGCGGGGTTGCGGTACGCGTGCAGGAAGCACACCGCGAAGCTGCGCACACCGTGACGCTCGGCGAGCGCACCGAGTTGCGCCATGAGCGACGCCTTGTCGGGCGCCCGCACGGCCTCGCCCGTGGCCGACACGCGCTCGTCTACGGCGAGGCGAAGATCACGCCGACCGACGGGATCCGGAAAACGCAGCTTGAGGTCGGTCAGGTTATAGCGGTGCTCGCGCCCGATCTCGAGGACATCCCGAAAGCCTGCGGTATGCAGCAGGATGAAGTCGCTGCCTTTGCGCTCGATGACCGCATTGGTGATGATCGTGGTCGCGTGCAGGAAGAGATCGGCGGATCGCAGATCGAGCGCGAGCCGCTGCGAAAGCTTGTCGATCCCTTGCAGGATGGCGCGCTCGGGAGAGTGCGGCGTCGTCAGAACCTTGTCGGTCAGCACGACCTGACGCTGATGATCGAGCAGGACGAAATCGGTGAAAGTGCCGCCGATGTCGACCGCGAGAGAGAATTTGCTGCTCATTTCAACCGACAAGCCTTACGGAGAAGCGCGCTTCCAGACCCGACAAACTGCGCAATTCGCTCTCGGAATAGTCGATGCCGTCAGTTGTCTGGCGGGACATCTTTTCCAGCTCAGGCTGGCCCGGCCACATCACCTTTGCAAAACCCTCCGCGGGAGGGCAATCCTCGATCTCCTGCCGCAGTCGCCCTGCGGCCTCGAAGTAGCCGGCCGGATCGATGAAGCTCTTGAGATCCACGGCGACCATGAACCAGTTGAGTTCGTGCGGCGTGCCGAGCACCGCATCACCGAACAGCTCGGCGATGAAGCCCATGCCATAGCCCTTTGCCCCGGCAGAGGGAAGCATGGCGCCACCGTCATAAAAATCGTGCGCATTGGTCGTGGGACGACCATGCTTGTCGATGATCCAGCCGTCAGGAACCGGATCGTTGTTGGTGCGGAACACGAGCAGCTTGCCCTGCGCCGTCGCCGATGTGGCGAAGTCGCTGGTGGTCGCGCGCGCCCCGTCGAGCGGCAGGCTGAAGGCATAGGGGTTCGTGTCGAACACGCCCTTGCGGCCGCCGAAAGGCGCGACCTCCTTGAGCTTCTTGTTGCCACCACCGCCAAAGACAAAGCCCCACATGAACTCGCGCGCCAGCTTCTCGCTATAGGCACCAATGCGGCCCGTATGCGCGCAATTGACGATGGCGGCCCCGGCGATGCCCACGCGCCGGGCCAGGACCGCGAGGTCGGGCAGAAGTCGATCGAAACCGACAATCCCGAAGTTCTTGTTGGCGTCCATGCGCAGCAGGTTCGGCGCCACCTGCGCGCAGCTCACCTTGGCCTTGTTGTCGATGTAGCCGGAGTCGATCTGATCGACGTACCTGATCATGCGAAGAAGGCCGTGAGAGCGAACACCGCGCAAGTCGGCATCGACAAGATGCGCGGCGACGATACCAGCGTCGTCTGCTGGCGTTCCGAGCTTCAACAGGACGTTCTTGCAGAACTCCTCAACGCGTGTCGCGGCGACTTTCATGTCCTGCCTCTGCGGTGTTCTCTTGCCGTAGCTTGCTCGCGGATGCTCCCACTGAAGTGCCGGGAGGAAGCGCGAGCAGATCGATACATTATATATAATGCATCGATGCGGAGCGCAAACATTCCGAAAGAGCCGCGACGCTTTGGTGCGTTCGAGCGGCGCGAATGGGCGAAAGAACGGGAAGGTTCAGCGCGGCGCGCGGTACTACGAGATCTCGCGCTTTGCGGTCGGCAACGTGTCAAGCGCTGCCTTAAGTCCGCTCTCGAGATGCTTGCGATGCGCCTCGATGCAGCCTTTCAGGTCGCCTTCCTCCAGCCGCGCGATGAATTGGGCGTGCTCGGCGACCGAAACCGCGAGCCGCTGCGGCCTGCTCCACAAGGCATAAAAGGAGAACGAGGATTTCACGTACTCTATGCAAGAGATCAGCGCCTCGTTCTGCGCCTGTGAGAAGACGATGTAGTGGAACTGCCGATCGAGGGAGTTGATCGTCTCGAGCTCGGTGCTCTTGATGAGCTGTTTGAGATTGGCATTGACGAGCTTGAGCTCGGCGATGGTCGGCTTCTTGATATTGCGGAAGGCCAATCGAATTGCGTCCAGCTCGAGCAACAGGCGGACGTGATAGATGTCCGAGAGCCGCTCCGCATCGACATCCTTGACCTTGATGCTGTGATGGGAATGGCGCTCGATCAGCCCTGTCCCGGCAAGCTGGATGATGGCTTCGCGGATCGGCGTGACGCTGAGATTGAGGTCCTCACTGATCCGCCGCTGGCTCACGACCTCGCCCGGCTGATAAAAGCCGTTCTGAATGGCATTGCGTATCGCCTCGGCGGCGAATTCCCGTTTCGTGAAAAACTTTGCGTTGTCCACCGCGTAGAGCCTGTCCGTTACGGAAAAGTCCTCTTGGCCAGGTCCGCCCGGCACCACACACGCATCATCCTACAAATTCCTCGGCAGCCAGAGAACTACGTCCGGGAATAGTGCCATGGCAAGCGTGAACAGGATCATGATCACAAGATAGGGGAACGTGGCCAGGGTTATGAACCCGAGGCTTTCGTCCGTCAGCCCCTGGATCACGAACAGGTTGAAGCCGACCGGGGGATGGATCTGGGCCATCTCCACCACGAGCACGATAAAAATGCCGAACCAGATCGGATCGAAGCCGGCCGCCGTCACGATCGGCAACGCCACCGGCAGCGTCATCACGATCATGGAAAAGCCTTCGAGGAAGCAGCCGAGCACCAGGTAGAAGACGACCAGAACGAGGATGAGCGCGAAGGGGGAAAGGTTCAGCGATTGAACGAAATTGGCGATCGCGCGCGGGATCCCGAGGAATGCGGCGGCACTGCCGAGGATGGATGCGCCCAACACGATCAGGGCGATCATGGCGCACGTGAGCACGGCTCCGATGGCGATCTTGTGGAGTGCGTCGCGCGTAAGCTCGCCCTGCAGGGCCGAGATTGCGAGAGCGCCTACAACACCGATCGCGGCCGCTTCGGACGGTGTGGCAAGGCCGCCGTACATCGTGCCGAGCACGCACAGGATCAGCAGGCACGCCGGGGCCAGATCCTTGAGCGCCAGAAAGCGCTCGCGCCATGTGACGTCGCCCAACGCGCGCTCGGCCTCCGGTATGAAGTCCTTGCGGATCGTCGAGTGGATCATCACCCAGATCATGAAGCAGGCCGCCAGCAGCAGACCGGGAATGATGCCGGCCGCGAACAGCTTGAGGATGGAAACCTGCGCGAGCACGCCATACACGATCATGATGCTCGACGGCGGGATCAGGAATCCCAGCGTGCCCGCACCGGCGAGGCTGCCGATGGCAATTCTCTTGTCATAGCCGCGCTTGAGCAGCTCCGTGAGCGCTACGCGGCCGACGACCTGCGTCGTGGCGGCGGAGGATCCCGAGATCGCCGCGAAGATCGAGCACCCGATAACGTTGACGTGCAGCAGCCGCCCCGGCAGCAAGCCCGCCCATGGTGCGAGGCCATTGAACAGAGAGCGCGACAGGCGCGTTCGGAACAGCACCTCGCCCATCAGGATGAAGAGCGGCAGTGCAAGCAGTTCCTGCGTCGTCAGGATGTTCCAGGTGTACTGCGCCACCAGCTTGTCAACGGGCAGGTCGCGGAAGATGAAGAGGAGAAGGGTGCCGGTCAACGCCAGCGCCAGTCCGACCCAAACGCCGATGGCAAGCGAGCCGAAGAGAATTGCGAACAGCGAGCCGACAACAGGCAGCATGAAGTCTCCTTAGCGAAGTGAAGCGACGCGTCACGACCCGCGAATGGTCTCGTCCTTGCTCTCGAAGGCAGGTGCCTCGAGCGGCAGGTTGGCGAGGGCGCGCACAGCTCGAGCCAGGAATTGCAGGCTCATGAGCAACACGCCGAATGTGACCACCGCTTGCGGAATCCACACGGGCGTGTCGCTGGCGATGGAGCGTTCGTCGAGGGCGTAGGACGTCAGCGTGAAATGCAGAAGCGCCCAGGTGAAGAAAGCGCAAAACGCTACGGCGATCAGAGAAACCAGCACTTCCACCGCGCGCCGCGCGCCCGGCGACAGCCGCGACAGAAGAATGCGCACGCGAATATGGCCGCCACTGCGCAGCGTCATGGCTGCCCCGAAAGTGAATGTGGCGGCCATCAGGTACGAGCTGTATTCCCATGCGATCGGGAGATCAGGCGGCAACCATGGCACGAATGTCGACAGGATCCGCGTCGCCATTCCAGCGATCATGAATGCAGTCAACGAGGCAAGGCACAGGGCGCCGAGCCAGCCATCAAGTCGCGTCAAAGCGTCGATGGCGTCCAGCGCGAGGGCGAGAGGACTGCGCCGGGGCCCGCCGTCAGACTCGACGCGTTCTCCAGCCTGCTCCTGACGCATGTCCGATGCCTCCTGCCGCCTGCCGTGCACGCTCACTTCTTGACCGCGGCGCGATACTTCTCGATGATCTCTTTCGCGGCTGGAACCTGGGCGATGAATGCATCCCACTTCGGCGTTGCCTTGGCGATCATGAAGGTGCGCAGGGTATCGTTAGACTGCACCATCTTCACGCCCTTGTCGGACAAGAGCTTCAGCTTGTCGGCATCTTCCTGCTCCGCGGCCTTCCAGAATTCAGGCTCGAGCCGCTTCGCGACATCCTCGATTGCCTTCTGCTGATCCGGCGTCAGCTTCTTCCAGGCGGCGAGATTGACCGTCACCATGTCGAAGTTCGACTGCCAGTTCACCAGGTGGCAGAAGCTGGTGAAGTCCCAGAATTGGCCGTCGACGCCCGAAGAGCTCGACGTCGTGACGCTGTTGATGACGCCGGTCGCGAGCGCGGGCACGACCTCACCCCACGGCATCTGAGCGGGCGACGCGCCGAGCTCGCGGAAGAAGTCGCTGCCGTTGCGGTCGACCGTGCGGATCTTCAAGCTGCGGAAGCCCTCCGGCGCCTTCACCTCTGTCTTGGCGAAGATGTTCTGGCCCGGCCAGGGCACCATGTAGAGGATCTTCTGATTGTGCTTCTGAGCGATGCGATCATACGCCGGGCGGGCTAGATCCGTGATGGTGCGCATCTCCGAAGGGCTGGAGACGAGATAGGGCAGCGATGCAATGCCGAGCAGCGGCTCTACGCCGACTTGCTGATTGAGGAGCATGGTGCCGACAGGCACCAGTCCATCGCGGACGGCAGCAAGCATCTCCGGTCCCTTGAACCCGAGCGCCCCTCCGGCCTGCACCTTGATGGTCACTTCGCCCTTGGTGGCAGCGGCGACCTCGGTCGCGAAGCGCTCGGCGCTCTTGGCGTGATAGTTGCCGGGCGGATAGGCGACAGCCATGTCCCAAGTCTGTCCAGCATGGGCCGGTATGCCGCCCAGCATGAGAACTGCCCCAGCGATAATGAGTGTCCGTCTGTCCATATCCGCCTCCGTTGACGCGCATTCGACATATTATATATAATACATTGAGCATCGCAAGAGGCGAACGACGCGCGATGCGTCAGGGAATGACGAAAGATAAGTCACCTTGCGCATGGAAACTGCGCGGCCACTTTTGTCGCCGGCGGCGATGCCGATCTTCAAACCGGAACCGGAGTCGAGAGACAGCATGCCAAAGGAATTCACGCCGCGTGGGATCTACACGGCCATTGTCACGCCCTTCACTGCGGCGGATGATTTCGATGAGCGGGCCTTTCGCAGGCTGATCGACTTCCAAATCGCCGAAGGCGCTGCAGGCCTGCTTGTCATCGGCGGCAGCGGCGAGTTCGTCAGTCTCACGCCGGCGGAGCGTCGCCGCGCTGTCGAAGTCGCCATCGATCAGACGGCCAACCGCATTCCGATCATCGTCGGAGCGCTGGCGCCTGGAACGAAGGAAGTGCAAGAGACCGTGCGCCACGCGGCCAGCGCAGGCGCCAGTGCCGCACTGGTTCTTCCGGCCTACTACATCAAGCCGAGTGCCGCCGGCATTCAGGAGCACTACGCGCGCGTGGCCGACACCGCCTCCATTCCCATCGTCGCCTACAACAACGCGGGCCGGACCGGCGTAACGCTAGATGTCGCGATCCTGGAGAAGCTCGCCACGATCCCCAACATCGTTGCGCTCAAGGAATGCGAGCGGGATCTGGCCGTGATCTCCTCCAAGATCAGCGCTGTCGGCGATCGGATTGCGATCATGTCGGGCGACGACGATCTGGGTCTGCCTTCGTTTCTGCTGGGCTGCCCCGGCGGCATTTTCACGACGGCGAATCTCGTTCCGGCCTTCCACCGTGGGCTGTTCGAGGCAGCCGTGAATGGCAATGTCGCGCTGGCGCGCAAGGCGCATTACACGATCCTGCCGCTGATCGAGGCGCTCTACACCGCCAACCACCCGAGCCCGCTGAAGGATGCCATGGAGCTGATCGGCCAGCCTGCAGGCGTTGGCCGCTCGCCGCTGCAGCGTGGCAATGCCGAGAACTTGAAGCGCGCGGAGGCCGCACTGAAGAAGATCGCGGCATTCTCGTTCACTTGAGAACAAGCGGCACGGCCGTTTCGGATTGCGCCCCGCAGTTGAGCGCGCGATCTGAGACGGCCTCGCCGCCTTAGCAAGCTTCAGCGGGCAATGGCCTAAAGCGTCGGACCTCGAATGCGACCCACGGCTCGGATCGAACTCGAGGTCAAGCCCTTTGCTTTAGCCGTTCTCCGCTGCTTGTCGGCGTTTTACGGATCATTGGGCGTTTTGACTTGCGGCTGCTCCTCGCTGAGGCCGGCCAGCGGATCGCCTCCTTCGAAGCGATCGCGATACAGGGTCGCCTGGACCAGAAACATGAACGTTATGGGCGTGGTTGTCGTGACGAAGATGCCGATCAGGATCTCGTGGACCACTGGACGCGTCTGGGCGAGCGAGAAGTAAAGCATCGACGCGGCCAAGATTGTGAACAATCCCATTGTCGTCCCGAGCGTCGGGGCATGGACGCGCTCATAAAAGGTCTTGAAGCGCAGCAAGCCAATCGAGCCGATCAGGGCCAGGCTCGACCCTATGACGAGCAGTGCCGAAATCAGAATGGCGGCCCACAGCGGCAGGTTCTCGATCGTGCTCATTCGATGACCTCGCCGCGCATGAGGAACTTTGCCATGGCCACGGTCGCAACGAAGCCCAGCAGACCGATGGCCAGCGCCACTTCGAAATAGAGCGTCGTCCCCGAGCCGATGCCGAATACCAGCAGCAGGAGCATGGCATTGACGTAGAGCGTGTCCATGCCAATCACACGATCTTGTGCTCGTGGTCCTCGCAGGATGCGGGAGGCCGCGGCCGCCATTGCCAGCGTGAGAAAGATCTTGGATATCGTCAATGCGGTGGCCAGAATCTGCCCGCTCATTCGAAGATCTCCTTCAACAGGCCCTCGTAGCGGACCCTGATGATCTCGCCCCAGTCATCGTCATCGACGAGGTCGAGGACATGGATGATCAGCACATTGTTGGCCGGCTCATAGGCCACCCAGCTCGTTCCCGGCGTCGCGGTTACGATGCACGCAAGAAGGGCCAGGCTGTAATGAGAGCGCACCTTCAATTGAATCCGGACGAAGCCGGGCGTCCGATCGGGCTTGTCCCTAATGATCAAGCGCGCGACGCGGTAATTCGAGCGCGCCATATCCACGATGACCTCGAGGCCCAGTCGGAGAATGACCCGAAGCCGCCTGAAGAGCAGCGATGGGGCTTCCAGGCGCACGAGGATCCATGACCCGGCGACCGCAAGGATGCCGCCGAGCAGGAGCTGCCCAGTGGAGAGGCTCTCGTTGAGCAGCAGCCAAGTGCCCAGCAGCATGGCGGAGATGACGGGAAATGGCAGCCACCGCCTCATGGCGTGCGCTCCTTTTGCCTAAGCCCATTTCCCGGCTGCGACTGCACGGCACCGATGTAGGGGCGCCCGAGCTCCAGTCCATGGGCAGTCACCTGCATGAACCGCATGACAGGACCAGCCTGCACCGTGAGGGCGACACAAAGAAAGAGGAGCAGGGCAACGGCGCCGAGCTCCACGCCGCGGATAGTCGGCAGCTCGCGCTCGGTGAATGTCCAAAACGACCGCATTCCGGCACGCGTCACGGCGACAACCGTCGCGAGGCCGGAGATCAGTATCACGAAGAGCAGTATCCAGCCCTGCACGGAGACAATGCCGCCGCCGCCAAGCCAATGCTGCTCGAGGAGATTGCTGATAAGGGCGAATTTCGCGATGAAGCCCGAAAGCGGCGGCAGGCCGGCGAGCAGCAGCGCGCAAGCGAGAAACGCGACGCCGAGCACGGCCATGATCGCGGGAATGGCGATGCCGACCTCGTTCTCCTCGTCGACTTCTTCCTCCTCCGCACCATAGGCCTCCAGCGTCACGGCCAGGACGTCGTCGGCGGGGGTCCGGCCGCGCTCAACGAGCTCGACCAGCAGGAAGAAGGCAGCGACCGTCAGCGTGGAGCTCACAAGATAGAACAGCGCCGCACTCGTCATGCCTGTGCCGCCTAAACCGATGGCGGCCAGCATCGTCCCGGAGGAGACGAGCACGTTGTAGCCGGCGAGACGGCCCATATCCTGCGACGAGAGCATGCCGATTGCAGCAAAGCACATGGTCGCGATGCCGATCGTGAACAGCCAGCCTTCGGCAAAGAGCATCGTCTCTCCGCCGGAGGCTTCGGTCGTGATCGATCCCAGCCGGAGAATGACGTAGAAGCCGACCTTGGTCATGATTGCGAAGAGCGCCGCCACCGGCGCACTCGCGGCCGCATAGAGCGTCGGCAGCCAGAAGCCGAGGGGCCAGGCTGCAGCCTTCACGAGGAAGGCGATCCCGAGGATGGAGGTCCCGATATCGAACAGGCGCCGCTCCGAGGGATCGAGAACCGGGATGCGCTCGCCTAGTGCGGCCATGTTGAGCGTGCCGGCTGTGCCATAGATCAGGCTGACGCCGATGAGAATGAGCGTCGACGCTGCGAGATTGATCACGATGTAGTGGAGGCTTGCACTGACGCGTGCGCGCCCCGAGCCGTGCAGAGCCAACCCGTACGATGCCGCGAGCAGGACCTCGAAGAAGACGAAGAGATTGAACAAGTCGCCGGTCAGGAAGGCGCCGTTCAATCCCATGAGCAGGAACTGGAAGAGTGGATGGAAGTAGCTGCCCGCGCGATGCCACGAGGCCAGGGCAAAGAGCAGCGCGGCGCACCCGAGTGTTGCTGTGAGCAGCAGCATCAGGGCCGCGAGCCGGTCGACGACCAGAACAATGCCGAAGCTCGCCGACCAGTTTCCGAGAAGGTAGACCCTGAGCGTTCGGGCTGGATCCTCCTCCATGCTCGTCACGAGGAGCACTATGGCCACCGCCAGGAGCGCCAGCGTGGAGAGAATGCCGATTGCGGCAATAGCCTCTCGGCGTCGGCCATCGAGCAGCAGCATCAGCCCGCCGGCGAGGAGCGGAATGAGGATCGGCGCAATGATTAGCTGATCCGCGAAGGTCACTGGCTCCGCTCCACGCTATCGACGTGATCGCTGCCCGACAGCCCTCGTGCGGCAAGCAGGACAACCAGAAACAGCGCTGTCATCGCGAAGCTGATGACAATGGCGGTGAGCACGAGCGCCTGGGGCAATGGGTCTGCGTAGTGCGCAAGAGTGCCGGGCACCGACGAGTCGAGAACCGGCGGCGCGCCGACGCGGAGGCGCCCCATGCCGAAGATGAAGAGATTGACCGCGTAAGACAGGAGCGACAGTCCGATGATTACTTGAAAGGTCCGCGGACGCAGAAGGAGCCATATTCCTGACCCTGCCAGGACGCCGATGGTTATGGAGATAACGAGCTCCATCAGACGGCTCCCTCCGCGGGTTGGACGGCTTTGCTGCTTGCGCGGCTGACACGGATCGACTGATGCGCGAGGGCGATGAGCATCAGGACAGTTGCTCCGAGAACAAGAGCGAAGACGCCGAGGTCGAACAGAAGCGCGGACGCCATGGGGAGGCGGCCCAGAACCGGAATATCCACGTACTGGAAGGATGACGTAAGGAACGGCTTGCCGAAGAAGGCCGCGCCGACGCCCGTACCGCCGGCCGCAAGCAGACCGAACCCGATCCAGCGCACCGGCAGAACCGTCAGGCGCGCTTCGACCCACCGCGCACCGCCGGCGATGTATTGGAGAATGAAGGCGATCGCGAATGTCAAGCCGGCAACGAATCCGCCGCCCGGCAGATCATGGCCGCGCATGAAGAGAAACACAGCCATCATCGATACGACGGGAAACAGAAGCCGCATGATGAGGCCGGGCACGATCATATAGTGGGCCGAGATGGTATCCTTGCTCAATGCATCGTGCTCGGCATCAAAGTGGTCCTGGAATTGCTTCTGCTCAGGCACTGCAACGCTGTCGCGCGCGGGGCGAAAGCGGCGAAGGAGCGCGTACACGGTGATGGCGACGATACCGAGCACTGCGATCTCGCCGAGCGTATCGAAGCCTCTGAAGTCGACGAGAATGACATTGACGACATTGCGCCCTCCTCCTTCGGTGTAGGCCTTCTCGAGGAAGTTGGTGGCGATGGTAAAGGTCTGTGGTCGCGTCATCACGGCGTAGGACAGCGACGCAAGACCAGCGCCGCCGATGAACGCGATCGCGAGATCGCGGAAGCGTCTCGCGCGAATGAATAGGTTTGCGGGCCGGCTTGTTTCCTCCCGCCGTTTTGGGAGCCATCTGAGGCCGAGCAGCAGCAGCACGGTGGTGACGATCTCGACGAGCAATTGGGTCATCGCCAGGTCCGGCGCGGAAGCCCAGGCGAATGTCACGCAGGTCGAAAGCCCCGCGCCGCCCATCAGGATCACGGCAGCCAGACGATGGAATTTCGCCTGCTGTGCCGCGCCCAGGGCACAGACGCAGCCGACGATCCAGACGAGCAGAAAGGTCGTATCGATCTCATGGAGCTTCGGGACGTGAATGTCGATCCCGCCCTTGTACAGCGGCCAGACCGCCGCGAGGATCGTGACGCAGAGGAGCAGCACGAGCTGCGGCTGAAGACGGGTCGAGCTCAATGATTGCACGAGCGACTTCGCGCCGCGCCATGACGCGATCGCGATGGCGCGCTCGAAGATGCGTTGTCCCTTCAGTCGGCGGAGGATGGGCGCACCCTCGACGTCGCCCGAGAGGTATCTGAGCATGACCGCATAGAGAGTGGTGCCGCCGGCCAGGGCGAGCAAGCTCATCCATAGGGCCGGCGTGAAGCCATGCCACACCGCGAGACTGTAGTAGGGGGTCGCATCCCCAAGAACGGCCCGGACAGCGATGTTGAGAAAAGCGCCGACCGTGGCCTGCGGCACGATGCCGACAAGAATGCAGGTAAGGACGAGAAAGGCGATCGGCAGCAGCATCCAGAGTACGGGATCGTGGGGGACGCGCGGCAGATCCGTCGCCTCTGGCCCAAAGAACACTTGATGGATGAGACGCAGCGAGTACGCGACGCTGA
The DNA here is from genome assembly GCF_900117415.1 of Hyphomicrobium sp. CS1BSMeth3. Classification (GTDB taxonomy): domain Bacteria; phylum Pseudomonadota; class Alphaproteobacteria; order Rhizobiales; family Hyphomicrobiaceae. Next base: position 2,073,717 of record NZ_FPEI01000006.1, on the reverse strand, counting down.
ACATGCCGGCGAGCGTTGCGATAAAGGGAAGGGCATCATCGAGCGCCGAGGCGACATGCGACTCGACCGTCTCGGCAAAAAACATCTCCTTTGACAGAAAGCCGTTGAGGAGAGGTACGCCCGCCATCGCCGAGGCGGCCACCATCGCCAGAACGGCGGTGATCGGCATGGCACGAAAGAGGCCGCCCAGCCGGCGGATGTCGCGTGTTCCGGCTTCATGGTCGATGATGCCGGCGGCCATGAACAGCGAGGCCTTGAAGGTCGCATGGTTCATGATGTGGAAGATGGCCGCCACCGCTGCCAGCGGACTGCCGAGACCGAGCAGCAGCGTGATGAGCCCCAGATGGCTGATCGTCGAATAGGCAAGCAGCCCCTTGAGATCCTGCTGGAAGAGGGCGAGGAAGGCACCGATCAGCAGCGTCGCAGCGCCGAGCGGCACGAAAACCCAGAACCAGTAGTCATGCCCGGCCATCGCCGGCCACAGGCGTGCCAGCAGGAACACGCCGGCTTTGACCATGGCCGCCGAATGCAGATACGCCGAGACCGGCGTCGGAGCGGCCATCGCGCGCGGCAGCCAGAAATGAAAGGGAAACTGCGCGCTCTTCGTCAGGACGCCGGCGGCGATCAGCAGAAGCGTCGGCAGGTAGAGCGAATGGGCCGTGACGCTGGCGCCCGACCGGAGCACGACATCGAGGTCGTAGCTGCCCGCAATCTGGCCGAGGAACATCATGCCGGCGAGCAGACAGAGGCCGCCTGCTGCCGTCACGGTCAGCGTGATACGCGCGCCATCGCGCGCACTCTGATTCTGGTGCCAGTAGGAGATGAGGAGGAACGAATAGAGGCTCGTGAGCTCCCAGAAGAAGACGATCTGGATCAGATTGCCCGACACGACGATGCCGAGCATGGCGCCCATGAAACCCAGAAGAAAGGAGAAGAACCGCGGAACCGGATCGTCCGGCGACATGTAGTATCGCGCGTAGAGAATGACGAGGAGGCCGATGGCGCTGACGAGGCCGACGAAGCTCCAGGCAAAGCCGTCTAGGCGCAGGATGAAATTCAGCCCGAGCTGAGGCAGCCATTCGAACTCGACGCGAGGAATCTCGCCCCGCGCGATCGGCCGAAAAAAGTAGGCAGCAATCGCCAGTATCGCGAGCGCGACGCCGCCCGCCAGCCACGCTTCGGCATTTCGGGCGTTTGTTGGGAGAAAGGCCGCCACTATGCTGCCGGCGAATGGCAACACGACCAGGAGGGTAAGTAGAACGACGTCGGTCGACATTCTCGCCGGGCAACCTTTCGTGTTTGATGGCGGGCATCCCCGATGGACTGCACAGCAGGCTGTCGACAACACCCCTGCTGTGCAGGCTTTCCACCTTAGCGTCGTGGTAGAGGCGTCTGCAAACGCCTTCCGCTAGTGTGATGATCGAGAAATTCGCCACCTCTCGCGGCACGGCATGGAGCGAATTTCTCGATCTGAATCACACTAGCAAGATTTTGCTTCTAGTGTCCCTCTTGATTCCGATGTTCGCTCCGGACGTCAGCATCAAGGTGGGGCGAGCTTCGGAACCGGGACACTAGCTTTCAGAGGGGCGTGGTGTCGCTTCGGCCGCGGCTTTATCCAGAACCTGCCGGATCTCGGCCTTGTTGGAAGCCTTTCGGATTTCCTGCAGGAGAGTTTCTGCGCGCAGCGTCCGGCACAGTCCGCCCAAGGTCGCAAGCAATCCGCTGCGCTTGTCGCTGGGCCAGATCAGGACGAACACGAGATCGACGGGATTGTTGTCCGATGCCTCGAACTCGATCGGCTGAGCGAGCCGGAAGACGACCCCGGCCGGCGCAGCGAGACCATCAATGCCGGCGTGTGGGACGGCGATTCCGCGACTGATTGCCGTCGAGCCGAGCTTCTCGCGATCGGCCAGGGCCTTCAGTATGCTCTCGCTCGCAATGCCGGTGGTCCGGCCGAGGTGCTCTGCGGCAGCGGCGAGGAGCGCCGCCTTGGAATCGATCGACGACTCCAGCAGCACATCGTCATCTCGAAGAATTTTAGCAAGATTTATGGCTTCCGCCATATTCGCCTCCTGGACGAAGTATTCACGCGCCCGATGCCGAGCCAACCACAGAGCGGACCAGAAGTGTATCGCAGGGCAATGTCGTCACCAGATTCTTGGCAACGCTGCCGATCAGGACGTCCATGAGGGCGCTTCGCCCATGAGTGCCTGCCACCACGAGATCAATCGACTTCTCTTCGACATAGTCGCGCAGCACGCGATCCGGATCTCCGTACTCGAGCATGATCTCCCGCGAAACACCTGTCACCCCTGAGACGTTGCGCATCGCAAGAAATTCTTGCGCCTCCTTCGCGACGCTTTCCTTGAACTGCTGGCGATAGGCGGCCGGGTCGCTTACGAGCCCGGACATCGGCGGGCGATAGGCATGAAAGAGCTTGATCGCCGCCGGCGCAAACAGCGATGCGGCTGTCTCGAGTGCTTGACCGGAGGGCTCGGAGAAATCAGTGGCGACGACGATCGAGCTGTAAGGCTGGCGCGCGCGCCGGCGAACCACGAGCACTGGAGCGTGCGCACGCTGCAGCAGGCAATCGACCGTGCTGCCGAGAAATACGCGGCCGAGAAGCTCGTCTCGCGCAATGCCAACGACAATCAGATCGCAGCCCTGTGCTTCGGCTGTGCGGAGAATGACTTCTCCAGGCTGCCCCGCCTCGACCACCACGCGAGCAGCCGGGTTCGTCGCGTGTATTTCCTGGCGTGCCCGCGCCTCCGCCGTCGCCCTCACATCCGCCCGACGATGCCATGACGGTGCGACGTCGCTCACCGGCGGCTCTTCCAAGGCATGGACGACGATCAGCTCTGCATCCCACTGATTGGCGAGCTGCGTAGCTCGATCGAGTGCCCGATCGGACCGAGCGCTGAGATCCGTTGCAAGCAACAGCCTTCTCGGACGTTCAGCCGTCAGTCTCCCTGCCATGTCGAGTGGCGCTCCTTTCTGTCCGGACATCCACTGCGACACCTAAGCTACCATGCCCGCAAATTCAACCACCGATGGCGGCTGATCATGCGTTGGCCAAACGCTTAAAAATCAATCGCTTGTGTCAATGGCGGCGAAAGTGGGCTCGCGACGCGGTCGCCCGCGGCGCATTCGCTGCCACAGCTTCGCGCCGAACAGATCTTGCGAAAGGCGGAAAGCCTGACCGGTCAAAGGTGCCGGCAACTGCAGATGTGCCCTCAGTGATCGAACAGCAGGCGCACGCCGCCTTTGATCTGCAGGCGTCGGTCCGTATGTTGCCTTATCAAGAAGCCGGCGAGGCGCGGATAGCCCTGTTCGCTTTCGAACAACTCCTCCTTGCCCGGCGCCTCGGCTGGAAACTCCATCGACTTGCCGTCATAGGTGATGTCGGCGCCGATGACGAATTCATCGAAGCTCAGCTCGATCTTGATCGGGCCTTTGGCGTCGCAGTAGGCGATTATTGCCTCGAGGGACTGTTGAACGGCGAACTCGACGCGATTGGTCACGTCGCGCCTGGCGCCCCATACGCCCGCGCACCGTTCGATGAACGCAGTGACATCGCGCAGAGCGGGGCTTTGCGCATCGATCGTCATCGTCACGCGCTTCTTGATGCCGATCCTGAATACGAGATTCAGGGCGAGCGCAACGAGTGTCGCCAGCACCAGGGGAGTGGTGACGATGGGCTGCGCCCAATGTGGCGCGCCGGAAAAGGCGGATGGATAGACTGTGACGCCGAAGAACGTGGAAATCCCCATGCCGATAACCAGCGTGCGACGACTGTCCAGAACCCGCGTCGTTATGATCTGAATGCCGCTGATCATGATGAAGGCCGATGTGAAGAGCATGGCGGCCGCCATCACAGGCTTCGGCATGAGCGTCAGAATGCCGAGAAGGCGCGGCTGCAACGCGATCACCGCCAGTATCGCGGCAATCGCGAAGGCGATGCGTCGACTGGCGACCCCCGTCGCGGCCATCACACCGGCATTGGCATTGGAAAGGGTAAGGCCGTAGGCACCAAGAAGACCGGAGAATGCCGTGGCGATGCCATCGCCGAGGACACCCCGGCCAATGGATGACATTTCCGGGCGAACCCAGTCGGCATCCGTCAATCTTTGTACGGCCGTCAACACTGCGGTCGCGCTCATGGCTGCCGCAAGTGCCGTAATCGCAAATGGCAGCACCATCGACCACTCGAATGCCCAGGAGATTCCGGAAACGTTCGGCACCGACATCAAAGGAAGCTCGAGGAGGGGTTGCAGGTGTGCGCGCGTGATCAGGCCGGACCAGAGCGAAGCAAGATAACCGGCGACCATGCCTATCACGACGCAGTAGATGGCTACGCCACTCCTGCTCCAAACATTGATGGTCACCATCAATGCGACGATGATCCCGGTGATAATCCACTCTGCCGAAGTGGCGCCGCCAGCCGGCCCGTCTGCGAGCATCCGACACGCAGCAAGAGCTATGATGCTGCCGATGAAGAAGACGACGAGCCCGGCCGTTTCGGGTGGAACGAGTGCGCGCAGCCGCTTCCACACAAGCGAGAAGGCAATCTCCATGATCCCTGCGAAAATCGTCATGCCCCACACCAGGGGCATGCCACCGGCTTTGACGGCGACCAGAGACGAGGCGAAGTAGATGCCCGTGAAAGACGAGGGTGCCAGGAGCCGGCTGCCGACGGGACCGCGCGGGAGCGCTTGCAGCAGAGCGGCTATGCCCAATGCAATGCAGCCGAGCTGCAGGAGGTTGATGATCTGGTGCGTGCCGAGCCCGGCCTGATGCGCCAGGATCAGGGGATAGATCATGTAGATGGACGATATGGCCACTTGCTGCAGCGCACTGAGCCAGATGACCTGCGTCGGCGGCCGTTCCTCGACACCATAGACCAAGGCCGCCGGCTTCCTGGCGTCAGCCTCAGAGGCCGGCTCCGGTTTGCCGACACGCGCGCGTGACTTCAGATGTGACCAGACTTCGCCTGCCCGGCGTACGAGCCGCGCCTGCGAAGCTTTCGCCCCCTGCTCCACCACTTCCTCCCCACTTCACTGTTGAAGCGCCCGGAGTGCGAAGACCGCCGGGCGCCTCTTGAATGTTTTTTGTCCAACCTATTTGGTGAAATCGGAGGTGGTCGCGAAGCGCGACCCAAGCCCGCATTCTGCATTGCGTCAGAAGGGTATGACCTTGCGGAACGTGCGACCGATATCGCGTGTGCCTTTGGTCACGGCCTTGCCGGTTTTGCTGATGGGGCGCTCGACGATGGCTGAGGTTCTCAGCCTTCTCACGGGGTCGATGCGCAGTGCTTTTCCAACGAAGGGGAATGCAGCGCCGACCCCTAGAACACCGGGGATCAAGCCTTGCGAGAACTTTATCGGATTGGAGAGAGCGCCCGCCATCGTGGCGTGGATGATGCGCCCTACTGAATTGTGCCGCCGGCACGTGCTGTTCCTGGTGCAGATATCGACCGCACCATGATGCAGGAGGACGAGCGTATCCCCGCTCCCGTCCACATATACGTCGAAGACCGTCCCCCGCACGCCGATGGTCGCGGAAGGGGTCTGGATTTTGTAGGCATCCTTCTTCTGGGAGCCGGTGATGAACCGGAACGTGCCCTTGACGAAATTGACGCCGATCGTCGTCACGCCACCCGATTTGCCAATGACGAACTCGTCGAGCTTCAAGCCGGCATTCGGCCCGAGGGCAAGCTTCGTCTGGTCGTCCAGCCTGAGCTCGGCCTGGGCCTGGTCGCCCGTCTCCAGAAGCTCGTTCCGATGAACTCGGCCCCCTTCGCGCAGGTCGCGCTTGTCATCGCCGAGCGTTGCCAGGACCTGCCGCTTGATGACGATCGCGGTGCCAACCTCTTGCGCAGGCGTCTGCGCCAATGCCGCCGACCCAAATATTCCCGAGAGTACAGCCGTGAGTATGATGCGCCGCGCATGACCGCACGCGCCGGGCCTACCAATACAGTCCATAAAGGATGATCCGAAGCCGAGTTCCCGAACAGAAGCGGAAGATGTACCATGCAGGCTGGGGCTTTTCTACGGGTGTCCTGAACGCATGCTACATGGAGGACGACCCGGCGCGCGCCGACTGAGCGTGAGCGCCACTTACTGGTTGATCATCGTAGCGGCCATAGCGGCGTGTGCTGCAGTGCGGCAAGCCGATCCGGGCTTCATGACGCGCCTGCGGCTCCTCGGCTTCGACATTCTTCAACAAACCCTGCCGCGTGCGATCGACCCGAGCTATCCGGTTCGCGTCATCGATATCGACGAGCGATCGATGAAGGAGTTCGGGCCTTGGCCTTGGCGCCGGGAACTTCTCGCTCAGCTCTCGGAGCGCCTCGCATCTGCAGGCGTGCGCGTTGTGGTGTTCGATATCGTTTTTCCGGGCGCAACGCCTGGACCTCTCGATCACATTCCGAAAGCATTGCGGGAAGCACCCGAACTGGCGCCCTTTCTGAGCGCGCTGGCTGAGAAGGAAGCACCCGACGATATCTTCAGCAAAGCCATTGCCGCACATCCGACGGTGCTTGGCGTCATCGGCACATCGCACGTAGGCGAAGCTCCGCCTGGGCCTAAGGCATCCTTCGCAACCGTTGGCGAGAACGTCGTCGGCTTGGTGCCGAGCTTTGCCGGTGTCTCCGGCAATCTCGCCGTGCTCGAGAAGGGCGCGGCGGGCATTGGCGTCTTGAACTGGTTTCCGGATCACGACCAGATCCTGCGACGCATTCCGCTCGTCGTCGGCATATCCGGGCAACTCTATCCCTCTCTCGTCGCGGACGCGTTTCGCGTCTTCAATGGCACAAAAACATTGGGCGTCCGCTCAGCCGGCGACGGCGGGTTCGTGGGAGATCGCGGGATCACCACGGTCGCTATCGGCAAGACCATCGTTCCGACGGATCGGGACGGCCAGGTGTGGCTCTGGTTCTCTCGGCATGATCCCGCACGCTCGATTTCGGCCGGCGATGTGCTTGCGGGCAGAGTGCCGAAAGGCAGTCTCGATGGGCGGATCGCCGTGGTCGGCACGAGCGCGCCGGGATTGCTCGATCTCCGCGCCACGCCCCTGGACCCGGTGATTGCCGGCGTCGAGATCAATGCGCAGGCACTCGAGCAACTGCTCTCCGGGCGCCTGCTTGTCCGGCCTGACTACGCAGTGGGAATAGAGATCGTTCTCGCGGTCGTCTCGTCGCTGGGCCTGGCCCTATTGGCCTACCTTTGGGGTGCCCGCGTCTCGGCGGCCGTCGGCTTTGCCAGCGTTCTCTTATTGTCGCTCGGGAGCTTGTGGCTGTTCTCGCAGGGCGTGCTGCTTGATGCTGTGTATCCGATCATGACGAGCTCTGTCGTCTATGTCATCGGCAGCGGATACCTCTATTACGAGGCCGAACGCGAGCGCAATCGCGGGCGGAAAGAACTGCAGCGCATTGCGCGCGAGATGGAAGCCGCAGCTCAGATCCAGCGCACTTTTCTGCCGAAAGAGGATCTCGCTGGGCCGTCCGCCAGCAAGTTCGATATCTCCGCGATCATGAAGCCTGCTCGGGCTGTCGGGGGAGACTTCTACGACTACTTCCTGATCGGTGACACGAAGGTCGGGGTTGCGGTCGGAGATGTCTCGGGCAAAGGCGTGCCCGCCGCTCTGTTCATGAGCGTCTCGCGAACGGTCCTGCGCACGGTCGCCTTCGAGCATGAAGAGCCCGGCGTGGTGCTGTCCAAGGTGAACGCTATCCTGGCGCGGGACAATCCCGAGGGCATGTTCGTTACGATCTTCTACGTCGTGCTCGATCTCGCGACCGGCGTTCTGACATTCTCGAGCGGCGGTCACGACGACGCCGTGCTGCTCACCGCTTCTGGTTCGCTCGAGCGCCTGGGATACATGGGACCGGCCATCGGTCTCATCGACGTGGCGGAATATCCGACGGCGTCGCGCGATCTCGCGGCCGGTGACGCTATCCTGCTGCTGTCGGACGGGATCACCGAGGCCTTCGATATGGATGGTCGCATCTTCGGTAGCGACCGCATCTTGGATGTCTTGGCACGCCGGCCGCACACGAGCGCCGCGGGGATTGTCGAAGCGCTCACGGGTGAGGTTGCGCGCTTCTCGGCTGGAACCGAACAGTCCGACGATATCACCTGCGTCGCATTGTGCTTCAGGGGCTGAAGCGTCGGGTCATCGGGGCGAGGGGAATTTTGAGCCCGCTGCTTCAGGCTTCGCAGATGATTTTGAGCCGGTTGACGCCGCAGAACCGGCCATAGCAAATCCGGCTGGCGCGCTCCTTTATAAGCGCAATGCCGTACCCGCCTGGCTCGGCCGTCGGCAGGTCACGGTCGGCAGGTCGCTCCCACTTTCTGAAATCGAAGTAGGTGCCGTTGTCGAATATTCGCGCGACTGCGCGGCCCGGGCGCAGCCATACATTGACGACAATCGATGGATTGGCTGTGTTCTTGAAGCCGTAGCTGATGAAGTTCGCCAGAACTTCATTGATGCAGAGCTTCATATCAGCCGCCAGCGACTTCTCGATGTCGCTAGCGGCACATCTGCGATCGAACCAATCATTGAACCGCGAAACTTCGGCGGCTGTAGGAGACAGGCGGATCCAACCCGCCAAGCTCATTTAGCGCACTCGCTGATTGCGGCTGTCTGATCCGCTACGACCGGAATCATGGTGTCGATGCCAGTCGAGCGCAAAACCTTGCGCGCATCCTCTGTCGGACCGAAAACAACGAACCGGCCTTTTCTGCCGTTGACGGCTCGCGCCGCCTTCACGAGGACGCGTATGCCGATCGACGCGAGGAAGGTTACGCCCGCGAGATCGACAATGACCTTGTCGTGCTTGCCGGAGAGCACACTGAATGGCATGTCGACTTCGCCGGCACCTGCGATGTCGAGCGGCCCTATAAGCTTCACCAGCAAAATATTGTCCGGCAGTGACGTCTGTTCCAAACGCATATCCATCCCCATGTGATCTCGATGCGGCCTAACCGTGTAGTGTCGCCGAGATTCGCGACGGTCTTATGTCACTGACGACAGTCATAGCCGCTCGTGTTCCCCAGGGCTCGAAAAACCAGAGCCGTCGAAGAGCGTTTCGGGCCGGACCGAACGCCCAAGTGTGGAAGGAGCCAGACTTCGGCGAATTTTACAAGGGGAGGTCTTCGCTCTGCCGCTCGAAGGCTGTTCTGCTCTGCAGGCTGACGGAAATTCTCGGAGCCCCGCGGCTTCTACTCGGACATTGGCACGCGGCGCATTCTGTCGAGCTCGGCAGACGAACCCGATGCGGCCCGCAAGCAAGCCGCATCGGTGTACTGATCGTCAGTCGGATCAGGCGGCCTGATAGCCAATGACGGCCTTGATCTCGCAGAACTCGTCGAGCGCCCACTTGCCGTACTCGCGGCCATTGCCCGACTGCTTGTAGCCGCCGAACGGTGCCGCAGTGTCCTGCATGGGATAGTTCAAGTGGACGTTGCCGGCGCGCATCTGCGCGGCGACCTTGCGCGCATGATCGATATTCGAGGACTGCACGTAGGCAGCAAGACCGTAGACCGTGTCGTTCGCCAGCTTGACGGCTTCCGCCTCGTCTTTGTAGGGCAGGATCGACAACACCGGTCCGAAGATCTCCTCGCGGGCGATCGTCATGTCGTTGCGCACGTTCGCGAAGACGGTCGGCCGCACGAAGTAGCCGCGGTTGCAGTTCTCGGGGCGGCCCGGGCCGCCAGTCACGAGCTCCGCGCCTTCCTTGATGCCAGCCTCGATCAGACGCTGGATCTTGTTGAACTGGGTCTCGTTGACGACGGGACCGATAGTGGTGCGCTCGTCGCTCACAGGCCCGACGATGACGGTTTCGGCCGCCGCCTTGGCGATCGCCTTCACCTCTTCGTGCCGATCGGCGGGGACGAACATGCGGGTCGGCGCATTGCACGACTGCCCGCTGTTACCCATCATGCCGAGCACGCCCTTCGTCACCGCCGTATTGAAGTCGACGTCGGGCAGAAGAATGTTCGCGGATTTGCCGCCAAGCTCCTGCGCAACGCGCTTGACGGTGGTTGCTGCAGCCTGGGCCACCAGGATGCCCGCGCGCGTCGAGCCCGTGAACGACATCATGTCGATATCGGGGTGTGCCGACATGGCAGCGCCGACGACGCCACCCTCGCCTTGCAGCATGTTATAGACGCCTGCGGGAACGCGGGCCTCATGCATCACCTCGGACCAGATGACGGCATTGAGCGGCGCCACCTCGCTCGGCTTCAGAATCATGGTGCAACCGGCGGCGATGGCCGGCGCGACCTTGCAGACGATCTGGTTGATCGGCCAGTTCCAGGGCGTGATGAAGCCGACGACGCCGACGGGCTCGCGGGCGATGAGCGTCGTGCCTTGCAGCTCCTCGAACTTGTATTCTTCCAGGACCTGGATCATCCGCAGGAGATGATTGACGCCTGTCATGGTCTGGCGCTCGAAGGCGAACTTGCGGGGGGCTCCCATTTCCTGGGACAGCACGCCCGCCAGCTCATCGCGACGCTTGCTGTAGGCATCGAGAATGGCGCGCAGGAGATCGAGACGCTGCTTGCGCGTGGTGGTGGCAAAAGACGGGAAGGCCGCACGCGCGGCAGCAACGGCGCGATCCACATCGGCGGGGCCGCCGACCGCAATCTGGGTGAACGCCTGCTCGGTCGAGGGATCGACCACATCGAGCAGTTTCGGCTGGAGAGGGTCGACCCAGGCGCCGTTCACATAGTGCTGGCGTACGTGTTGCATTGATACTTTCCTCCGTCTGCTATGTGAGTTGAGTTTGGGCGACCAGTGGCAGCATTCCTTGAGGGGCCCCACCCCGCCCAGGACCGACCGCTATATTACGCCGAATATAGCAACCGTCCATCTTCTCCGCCAACGCGCCGGGCTGCCCATGCCCCGCGCGGATGCATTTGAGCCATCTGCCGTTGTGCTATCGGAAGCGCACTTGCCGTGAGCCCCGGCTCTGGCCTACGCTGCGCCCCGGCTAGCCAAGCACGGCTGGATTGCAACTCAGAGGCCGATACTGTCTCAGGCCATGGTTGCAGGCGAGGCTGAGCGGTCCTTTCCCGAACTCGGGCTGGACAAACGCTTGATCCATGAAATCGATCGCGGCCTTGCGGATTCTTCGGATGTCGACGATCGGCCCGCGCTGCGCGTCATTGCAGGATCACGATCACATCATAGGAAACGCTCATGGCGTCAGAACAAAAAGTCGTCTTGCGCCCGCTCGAGCGCGAGGATCTGAATTTCGTGCATCAGCTGGACAATAACGCCAGCGTGATGCGCTATTGGTTCGAAGAGCCCTACGAGACTTTCGTCGAGCTGACGGCCCTCTACGACGAGCATGTCCACGACCAGACCGAACGCCGCTTCGTGGTGGTCTGCGATGGGAAGAATGCGGGCCTCGTCGAGCTCGTCGAGATCGATCATGTCCATCGGCGCGCGGAGTTCCAAATCGTCATTGCCCCCGACCATCAGGGCAGGGGCCTCGCAAAGCGCGCGGCGAGATTGGCGATGGACTATGGCTTCGGCGTGCTGAACCTTCACAAAGTCTATCTCGTGGTCGACAAGGACAATAAGAAGGCCATCCAAATCTACGAGACGCTCGGTTTTCAGGTCGAAGGCGTGCTGCGGCAGGAGTTCTTCATCAACGGGCAATACCGAGACGTCACGCGTATGTGCCTATTTCAGCAGGGCTATCTCGACTCGCGGCCAAAGTCCGAGAGCATGGTCACGCCCACGGCCCAGTGATGGCCGTCCCCGGCCTACGGCACGGTCGTTCACAAATTTGATACGCTCTGCGCTGTATGAGACCCGGCAATTGTGTCAATGCCGCCGGCTGGCAATCACGGCTGCATTCCATAAAGTGGGGGAGGGGACTCATGTGGCTCCTGCTGGTGCCGCTGAAGCTGCGGTACATGCTCCTGAGCACGGCGCTCATTGGTTTCGCCATCAGCGCGGCGCTGAGCTGGCTTTGGCCCCACAATCTGCACCTGCTGGCCGTGCCGCTCGTCTTCTTCGGCTTCTTCTCGGCAGTCGGCCTGCGCGATCTCTTCCAGCCGCGCCACGCCATCCTGCGCAACTATCCCATCACCGCGCATCTGCGCTTTCTCTTCGAGAAGATCCGGCCCGAGATGCGCCAGTACTTCTTCGAGGATGACAAGGACGGGATGCCGTTTCCGCGGGACAAGCGCGCTATCGTCTATCAGCGCGCCAAGGGTGCCCTGGACAAGCGTCCTTTCGGCACGACCTACGACGTCTATCAGTCGCACTACGAGTGGCTGCATCACTCGATTGCACCCAAAGAGGTCGCGCACGAGCCGTTTCGCGTCAAAATCGGCGGCGCCGACTGCACTCAGCCCTATCTGGCGTCGGTCCTCAACATATCGGCAATGAGCTACGGATCGCTGTCGGCCAACGCCGTGCGCTCGCTCAACAAGGGCGCCAAGATGGGCGGCTTCGCCCATGACACCGGTGAGGGCGGCTACACGCCGTATCACGCCGAGCATGGCGGCGATATCATCTGGGAGCTGGGCTCGGGCTATTTCGGCTGCCGCAATGCGGACGGCACCTTCGCGCCCGATAAGTTCGCCGAGGTCGCGGCCAATCCGCAGATCAAGATGGTCGAGCTGAAGCTCAGCCAGGGCGCCAAGCCCGGGCACGGCGGTGTGCTGCCGGCTGCCAAGGTCACGGCCGAGATCGCGCGCATTCGCGGCATTCCGCTTGGCGAGGACTGCATCTCGCCGGCCAAGCATTCAGCATTTTCCACGCCGATCGAGATGATGCACTTCATTGCCGAGATGCGGCGCCTGTCCGGTGGCAAGCCGGCCGGCTTCAAGCTGTGCATCGGCCATCCGTGGGAATTCATGGCCATCGTGAAGGCGATGCTGGAGACGGGCATCACGCCGGACTTCATCGTCGTCGATGGCACCGAGGGCGGCACGGGCGCTGCGCCGCTCGAGTTCATGGATCATCTCGGGATGCCGCTGCGCGACGGCCTCACTTTCGTGCACTCGACGCTGATCGGCGCGGGACTTCGCGATCGCATCAAGATCGGCGCATCGGGCAAGATAATCTCGGGCTTCGACATGGCGCGCGTGATGGCGCTGGGCGCCGACTGGTGCAACGTGGCGCGCGGCTTCATGTTCGCCGTTGGCTGCATTCAGGCGCAGCAGTGCCATACGGGCGAGTGTCCGACCGGCGTCACCAGCCAGGATCGCACGCGTCAGCGCGCCGTCGTCGTGTCCGACAAGTCGGTCCGGGTGGCAAACTTCCATAGAGAGACGGTCAAAGCCCTGGGCGAGTTGGTAGCTGCTGCGGGCCTCGAGACACCCCGCGAGCTCAGTCCGCACCATTTCATGCGGCGTGTTGCTGCCGACTCCATCGTTACGCTCGCCGATCTCTACAAGGTCCTGGCACCAGGCGAACTGCTCTCCGGCAGCATCTCGGATGAGCGCATGCGCATCGCCTGGAGCATGGCGCAGGCGGGAAGCTTCGCACCGATCGACACAGCCGCTGCCGGGGAAGCCATGCGAGATTCCTGGCGTGCGCCGATAATCCCGGCAGGCGAGGCGCTTCGCGTGAGCGCAGCCGCGAGCCAAAGCACTTCTTGAGCTCTGCTCTATTGCGCGTGCAGCGGTGATTTTGGCCAGCGGCACGCCCCTACATCAGCATCTGTCACATCACTGACGTGGACTGCTTTTAGCGGTTGCTGCGGCGGAGGGATAACGTCTGGCGGCAGCATTGCGCCGCCGACTGGGGCCCTCCGTTCCTTCGTGAGCGACAGAGGGACTGATGATGAAGACACGCATTGCCTTGACGGCTTTGGCGCTGACCGCGCTTGCTGGCGGCCTGACGATGAGCCCGCGACACGCCGACGCTCAGGCTCGTGCCATTTGCTACAACTGCCCGCCGGAGTGGGCGGATTGGGGCTCGCAGCTCAAGGCCATCAAGTCGACGCTCGGCATCGACGTGCCGGCCGACAATAAGAACTCGGGCCAGGCCACGGCTGCGCTGATCGCCGAGAAGGCAAGCCCCGTTGCCGATGTCGTCTATCTCGGCGGCATCGCTGCCGATCCGGCCATGAACGCCGGCGTTCTGGCTCCTTACAAGCCGGCGGGCTGGGACAAGATCCCCGCCGATCTCAAGGACCCGGACGGCCATTGGTTCACGATCCACTCGGGCACACTCGGCCTCTTCATCAACACCTCAGCGCTCGGTAAGGTGCCGGTGCCGCAGAGCTGGGCGGATCTGCTGAAGCCCGAATACAAGGGCCTCGTCGGCTATCTCGATCCGACCTCGGCTGCTGTCGGCCAGCTCGGCGTCATGGCCATCAACCTCGCGCTCGGCGGCAGCTACGACAATCTCGACCCCGCCATCAAATTCTTCAAGGAGCTGGCGAAGAACCAGCCGATCGTGCCCAAGCAGACGTCCTACGCGCGCGTCATCTCGGGCGAGATCCCCATCCTGCTCGACTACGACTTCAATGCCTATCGCGGGCAGTACACCGACAAGGCGCCGGTGCGCTTCGTCATCCCCAAAGAGGGTACGGTCGTCTTTCCGTATGTGATGGGCCTCGTGAAGGGCGGCCCGAATGCCGACAACGGCAAGAAGGTGCTCGACTACGTGCTGTCCGACGCGAGCCAGGTTATGTGGGGCAATGCCTATCTGCGCCCCGTCTTCGCCGACAAGCTCTCGGCCGAGGCCAAGACCAAGTTCCTGCCCGATGCCGACTACGCGCGCGCCAAGCCGGTCGATCTCAAGAAGCTGGCCGCAGCGCAGAAGGCCATCATCGAGCGCTATCGGAACGAAGTGAACTGAGCCAGACAGCAGGCGAGGCGGCTAGTGTCCCGATTCCGAAGTTCGCCCAATCTTGATGCTGGTGCCCCGAGCGAACTTCGGAATCAAAAGGGACACTAGAATCCTAATCTTGCTAGTGTGATTCAGATCGAGAAATTCGCTCCATACCGTGCCGCGAGAGATGGCGAATTTCTTGATCATCACACTAGGACCGCCTCGTCTTGGACTTGAGATGTCGCGAGAGCAACTGACTCTGTTCACGCTCCTGCTGCCTGCAGGAATTTTCTTTGGGGCGTTCTTTCTTCTCCCGATGGCGCGGCTGCTTCTCGTCGGCGGCAGCGGTCAGACGGGCTTTGCCGCCTATGCGGCCATCGTGACCGATGCGGGTTATTTCTCCTCGCTCGTCTCGACGCTGGCGCTCGCTGCCGCGACGACCGTGATCACGCTGGTCGTCAGTGGTATTGCCGGCGTCTTCCTGCAGCGGAACGACTTTCCCGGCCGCCCCGCGCTCGTCGCCATGCTGACGCTGCCGCTCGCCTTTCCGGGTGTGGTGATCGGCTTCATGGTGATCGTGCTTGCCGGCCGGCAGGGGCTGATCGGCAGCCTGACCCTCGCGCTGATCAATGAGAAAGTGGTGTTCGCCTACTCCATGGCCGGCCTGCTCATGGGCTACGTCTACTTCTCCATTCCCCGCACGATCCTGACCGTGATGGCGACGGCGGAGAAGCTCGATCCGCGATTGGAGGAGGCGGCCCGCTCTCTCGGCGCCACGCCCTGGCAGGTCGTACGCGACGTCATCATTCCGGGCCTCAAGCCCGCACTGATTTCGGCGGGCGCCATCTGCTTCGCGACGGCCATGGGCGCCTTCGGCACGGCTTTCACACTCGCCACGCGCATCAACGTGCTGCCCATGGTGATCTACACCGAGTTCACGCTGCAGGCGAACATTGCCATGGCGGCGGCACTCTCGTTCGTGCTCGGGGCAGTGACGTGGCTCGTGTTGGCGCTGGCGCGGACGGCGGCCGGGGCCAGCGTCGCGGCGGCCGGCTGAGGAGGGTCGCAGCATGATCCGGCGCGGCAGTCTCTTCTTTGTGCAACTCGCCTTTGCCCTCGTCGTATGCGCCTTTCTCATCGTGCCGGTGCTGCTGTCGATCCTGGCAGGCCTCACGGTCAACTATCAGGTGGGCATCTCCAGCGGCCTGACGCTGCGCTGGGTGCTCGAGGTTTGGAATGGCTATCGCGATACCATGCTGCTGTCGGTTGGCCTCGCGCTCGCCTGTCTCGTGGTGACGCTGCTGCTCGGCGTTCCTGCGGCCTACGTTCTCGCCAGGCGGCAATCGAGGCTCACGCGGTTTTTCGAAGAGCTTCTGGTGATGCCCGTCGCGATCCCGGGCCTCGCCACGGCACTGGCGCTGATCGTCACGTACGGGAGCGTTGGCGGCTTGCGCACATCGTGGGTGTTCATCCTGATCGGCCACGTGCTGTTCACGCTCCCTTTCATGGTGCGTTCGGTGCTTGCCGTGATGCTCGCGATCGACCTCAAGACACTGGAGGAGGGCGCTGCCTCGCTCGGTGCGAGTTTTCGGCGGCGCTTTTTCGATATCGTGCTTCCCAACTGCCGCAGCGGCATCGTTGCCGGATCGCTGATGGTGCTGACGCTGTCGATCGGCGAGTTCAACATGACCTGGCTGCTCCATACGCCGCTCAACAAGACTCTCCCGGTCGGGCTTGCCGATGCCTATGCCTCACTGCGCTTCGAGATCGGCAGTGCCTATACGCTGGTCTTCTTCATCATGATTGTGCCGCTGCTTCTGGCCATGCAGCGTGCAGCCCGTCCGCGGCCGGTCAAATCCAGCATCATCAAGGACGAAGAGTGATGACGCCGCGCGCCAACCCGGTCTCGATCACGCTCAGCGGCTGCCGCAAGACATTTCCCGACGGCACGCGCGCATTGGAGCCGCTCGACCTCGAAATCGTCTCCGGCGAGACGTTGGTGCTGCTCGGCCCCTCCGGCTGCGGCAAGACCACGACGCTGCGCATGATCGCAGGGCTCGAGCAGCCCGATGCGGGCGGCAAAGTCCTGTTCGACAGTGCCGACGTGACGGCGCTCCCGATCGAGCGGCGCAATGTGGGCATGGTCTTCCAGTCGTACGCGCTGTTTCCCAACATGAGCGTTGCCGAGAACATCGGCTACGGCTTGCGCATCCGCCGACGCCCCAAAGCGGGGATCGCGAGCCGGGTGCGGGAGATGCTCGCGCTCATGCGGATCGAGCGGCTCGCCGACCGCCGCATTGACCAGCTCTCGGGCGGTCAGCGCCAGCGCGTGGCGCTTGCCCGCGCGCTCGCCGTCGAGCCGCGCGTGCTCCTGCTCGACGAGCCGCTGACGGCGCTCGATGCCAAGCTGCGCGAGGAGCTGCGCCTCGAGATCGACGAGCTGCTGCGCGGTCTCGGGATCACCACGATCTACGTGACGCACGACCAGGCCGAGGCGATGGCACTCGGAGACCGCATTGTCGTCATGAGCGAAGGGCGTGTTGCCCAGGTCGGTACGCCGCGCGAGATCTACCAGCACCCCGCCTCGGCCTTCGTCGCCGAGTTCATCGGCACCATGAATGTCCTACGCGGCAATGTGCGCGACGGCGCGTTCGTGACGGGCGCGGGCGCGATCCCCTGGCCGGAGGCGCCTGCCGATGCCGCGGAAGTACGCTTCCGCCCCGAGGACGTACGGCTCGCTGGCGAGACGCCGCACCTCAGCGGCAAAATCGTCGCGTCCGTCTTCCGTGGGGACCGGACGCGGCTGCTGGTCGACGTCGGCGGGGAGAAGCCGCTCGTCCTCGAGACCGGCACGCGCAGCGACTTTGCTCGCGGAAATGCGGTGGGCCTCTGTGTCGATGCTTCGGGCCTTATTGTCCTGCCGGAGGCGAAGTGATGCTGATTGCCCAGATCACGGATACGCACATCAAGCTGCCGGGTCGGTTGGCCTACCGGCAGATAGACACAGCGGCGATGCTGAGAGCCTGTGTGTCGGAGCTCATGGCGCTCGATCCAAAGCCGGATCTGATCGTGCACACGGGCGATCTTGTCGATCTCGGTCATGATGCGGAGTACGCCCATCTGCGCGAGATTCTGGCGCCCCTGGGGACGGAGATCATTGCCGTTCCCGGTAATCACGACGAGCGCGATGCCATGCGGCGCGCGTTTCCGGATCGTGACTATTTTCCCGCTGGCAGCTTCCTGCACTTTGCCGTGCAACGCGGGCCGTTGAGGATTGTCGGTCTCGATACGGTCGTTCCTGGCCAAGGTGGCGGCGAGCTGTGCGCCGATCGTCTTGCGTGGCTCGAAGCGACGCTGAGCGCGACGCCGGACGTGCCGACTCTGATCCTGATGCACCACCCGCCGTTCCTTACCGGCATTGCGCACATGGATCGCATCGGCCTCATTGGTCGGGAGGCCTTCGCCACCATCGTTGCGCGTCATCCGCAGATCCAGGCCATTCTCTGCGGTCATGTGCACCGTGCGGCCTTCGCGCAGGTCGGCGCGCGCACGGCCATGATCTGCCCAAGTCCCGCGCATCAGGTCGCGCTCGACCTGACTGAGAACGGGCCGAGCGCCTTTCGGCTCGAGCCGCCGGGGTACATGCTGCACCGCTGGCGGGATAACCAGCTCATCTCGCACGCCGCAGTTCTGGGCGACTGGCCAGGACCTTTCCCGTTTTTCGATGGCAGTGGCCAACTGATCGACTGACCCGGTCAAATCCTTTCTCAGCTTCGCCGCCGCTCGGGTCCGCCAACGATCGCTCCGTTCCGCTTGCGCTTGGTGGCAGCGGGCGCGGAGGCTGCTGCACGCCAGCTCTGAACCTCGTCGAGCAAGGCTACGGGGCGCGCGCTGATAACCTCGATGCGGCCCTGATAGATGTTTCCGGATGTGCCATCGATGGAAATGACATCGCCTTCATTCAGCGTGTGCGCGCCGAGCTTACCGTGGCGCCCGGAGGCATCGATCGTCAACCCGGCACAACCGACGATGCACGGCTTGCCGAGCTGGCGTGCCACAACCGCGGCATGAGAGGTGCGCGCGCCTTCCGCGGTGACGAGTGCGCTGGCTTCTGCGAGTGCGGAGATGTCCTTGGTCTCGGCCGTCTGGCGAAACAGGATGACCTCGCCGCCGTTGCGCTTGATGTGCGCCGCTCTGTCCGGCTCGAATACGACCGTGCCGACCGCGATGCCGATGCCGGCGGGCGTGCCCTGTGCGATCGGGGACAGGCTCGTGTCGGCGCGCAGCTCGAACTCCTCGATCTTGTCGAGATCGATGCGTTCCAGCATCGCCAACGCCTCCGGCGGCGACGCGATCTCGTCATGCACGAGATCCCGTGCGATGCGCAGGGCGGCGAGTGGCGTGCGCTTGCCAGGCCGCGCCTGGAGCATGAGGAGATGGCCTTCCTCCACCGTAAACTCGAAATCCATCATGTCGTGGAACTCGCGCTCCAGCAGATTCCGGGCCGCGAGAAGCTCGCGATAGGCGTCCGGCGTTCGGCGCTCGAGCTCGTCGATGCCCAGAGCCGCGCGCCGACCGGCAACGACATCCTCGCCTTGCGCGTTCGGCAGGTAGTCCACGTACAGCTCGTTGTTGCCGCTCGACGGATTGCGCGTGAACCCGACGCCGGCACCTGACGTAGGCCCGAGGTTGCCGAACGCCATAGCCTGGATGGTGATCGCGGTGCCGAGGCTCTCGGGTATGTCGTTCAGCCGCCGATAGCTCTGGGCCCGCTCGCTCGACCAGGATTGCAGCACGGCTTCGATGGCCGCCCGCAACTGGGTGGCGGGGTCCTGAGGAAAGGACTTGCCCGTATCGACCTCGAAGATGTCCTCGAACATCTCGGCGAGCTGCCGCAGTCCCCGAGAGGAGAGATCGCCGATCTCGCCGGATCTCGATCCGGAGATCTGAGCGGCAAGCGCTTCCTGAAAGCGGTTCGGCGCGATGTCGTGAACCACTTCGCCATACTGCTGCACGAGCCGAACGCGGCAGTCCTGGACGAGACGCGGATTGCCCGTGGTGCGGAGAAATCCGCGCAGCGTGGTCTCGCAGAGACCGATATTGAGCACCGTCTCCATCATGCCGGGCATGGACACGGCCGCCCCTGATCGTACGGAGACCAGCAATGGCCGTCTGGCATCGCCGAAGTAGCGGCCGGTAAGAGTGCCAAGACGGCCGAGCTCGCGCCCGACGACGGCGTCGAGGCTCGCGAGTGAGGCCGGGCCGTGCTCCAGATAGTCGCGGCAAACGGCCGTCGACAGGACGAAGCCGGGCGGCACGGGCAGGCCTTGCCGCGCCATCCGCATGAGATTGTGGGCCTTCGATCCCACGATGTCCTTTGCGGGCAAGGCTTCACCTGGCCCATCGAAGGGAATTCGGCAGACGTGATGGTCGAATGTCTCAGGCAATGGAGCTTTTGACATCAGGCAATCACCTCTTCCATGAGATAGGCCCTGAGCGCCTGGCCGGCGTGCGTGTAGGCATCGGTCGCGGTCTCGAGCGCCTGCGACAGCTCGCGCAACACCATGATCTGGCGCTGATCGCATGGCTCTTCCAGCAACCACCGTCGGAATGCGCGCAGCGCGTCGTCCGCGTCGTGCTCGATGGCCATGAGCTTTTCGAGCGCCGTCATGAATTCATCGAGGTC
Organism: Hyphomicrobium sp. CS1BSMeth3; assembly: GCF_900117415.1. GTDB lineage: Bacteria > Pseudomonadota > Alphaproteobacteria > Rhizobiales > Hyphomicrobiaceae. Next base: position 2,053,229 of record NZ_FPEI01000006.1, on the reverse strand, counting down.
GTCGCGGATATCGGACCGCGTAATGGTCGAGGCGCACTCGACGCACTTGATGAGCTCCTGCGCGGATTGCAGGGCCAGTTCGGCGAGGTGCCGCAACCTGGAAATCGCGGGAGGTGGTGGGCTCGTCAATTGCGCAAGGTCGACCAGCGCCGCGGCCTCCTCCAGCTCATCGACGGCGTCGTCCGAAAATTCGAGAAACTCCAGAAGTGATCGCGGGCGTGCAAACCGCTTGATGTCGTCCCGCGCCTCGTTGAGCAATTGGTCGGCGTCCTTCTCCCAGCCGACGGCGCGCGTGGCGAGCTTCGAAATCCACGCCCGACCTTGCGCATTGCCGGTGCGGACGAGGGCTTCGACGAGCGCCGCGGCGAGATCGTGGCCGATCGCCGCGTGATCGGCGGCGATATCGAAGATGCGGAGCCTCTCATTCTCGAATGAGCTGCGCAGACGGGCTTTGATCTCGTCTTGGATGTTTCGGCGCGAGCGGCGCTGCTGAAGCCCGATGGATGCAAGCTGGAGCGCGTCCTTGAGGAAGGTGGCGGCGCGCTCTTCGCTGATCAGCTCGTCGAGGCGCTGGCCGTATCTGAGTTGTGCGCCCGCCGCGTATTCCACCGCATCGGCAAGAACCCGCTCGCCGCCGATCTCGAGAAGAGCGCGGTGGCCGTAGTCATGGTCGGCCGCCCACTTGAGCACGGCAATGGCCTCGTCCTTGCTGACGAAGAGGCGGAGCCGCTTGCGCATCCGGTTCCAGTCGATCAGGAAGACGATGCGCGAGCCGAGATGGGCGAGAAACGCGCGAAGATCATCCTCTTTCTCGGCCGTATAGCGACCTGTCGCCAGCATGTACTGGCCGGTTGCGAGGCTGTCGCTATGGCGCTCCTCCGTGCCGGCCCATGTGACGTCGAACTTCTCGAACAGGCTCTTGAAGAACTTGAGGCGCGGGCGATGGATGTCGGTGTAAGTGATGGTAACTGCCAGATCCTCGACGCGCACGACAAGAACATGGGCGTCGGTCGTGCCGATATCGTTCTGGATCAGCAGCAGACCATCGTGCTCCGTCGCGGTCGTGCCGAGCCCCGGGTGGTCGAACTTGAGGATGGCCGTGCGGTTGAGCCCGCGCATGAAGGCTTCGACGCGCGCCCGGCTCCGCTCCGAGAGCCCATGGACCTGCGCTCCGGCGATCGTCTCGACGGCGATCTCCGTTTGCAGGCGATTGATCGCCCGATGCGCGTCCATGACGACGATATGTAGACTGTCGCCGTCCCTGCGGTTGCCCGACGTGATGGCGGCGATCAACGCTCCGGGGATCGAGCCGTGCTCGGGTGATGGCAGCTCGAGCTTTCCGAGGCGTGACTCGAAGGATGAGCGCTGCTCGTTTGCCAGGCAATCCAGCATGCCGCCGATGCGCTCGCGGATACGGCGCAGGATCTCCGGTCCATGCGGAATGCGGTAGCATCCGGCGCGGTCTTTGCGCGTGGCTGGCACGACGTCATCGAGCCACTCGTCGCCGAGGCGGCACGCCAGCCGCTCGACTTTGAGGTCAGCGTGCGCGACATTCGGATGGTCTGCGTGGTCCCGCGCTGCCTGCAGGAGCGCGAAGTAGTACTTGACCTGGTCATTGGCGACGAGCGACTTGGCGATCCTGTCGGGCGCAAGAATATCGTCGCCGCCGAGCTCCGTCACAATGGCTTGTTTGGAAGTCATGCGGCATCTCTCGAGAGCATGGCGGACACTTCGACCAAAGCGTCTGGGCCGTGACGGCGGCATGACACGGTCCTCGCGACCGGCCGCCTCGTATAGTTCATCAACCGAATCTTCCGGTGATGTAGGCCTGCGTGATCTCATGCTGCGGATTGACGAAGACCTCGGACGTGTCGCCTTGCTCGACGAGGCGTCCAAGATGGAAGACCGCGACCCGCTGCGCGACGCGCGCTGCCTGCTGCATGTTGTGCGTGATGATGACGATCGTATAGCGCTCGCGCAGCTCATGGATGAGCTGCTCGAGCTTTGCAGTGGCGATAGGATCGAGCGCCGATGCCGGCTCGTCCATGAGCAGGACCTCCGGATCGTAGGCGAGCGCGCGCGCCACGCAAAGCCGCTGCTGCTGGCCGCCGGAGAGATCAGTGCCGGCCTCCCGGAGGCGGTCCTTGACCTCGTCCCACAGACCGCCGCGCCGCAGGCAATCCTCGACGAGCGCATCGGTCTCGGCGCGCGTCGACACGAGCCCGTGCAGCCGCGGCCCATAGGCGACGTTGAAATAGACCGAGAACGGGAACGGATTGGGCTTCTGTGCAACCCAGCCGAAGCGGCGCCGGATGAGGGGCGGATCCAGGCGCGGGTCGTTGATGTCGACGCCGTCGAGGAGAATGGACCCGTTCAAGCGGGCGCCGGCAGTGAGGTCGTGGCTGCGGTTGAGACAGCGCAGAAGGGTCGTCTTGCCGCAGCCCGATGGACCGATGAGCGCCGTCACTTCGCGACAATGGAACTTCAGGTTGATGTCGAAGAGGGCCTGCTTGGTATCGTACCAGAAGTTCAGGCTTTTGATGTCGATCTTGACGCCGTTGTTGAGGTCGTGATGCGGTCGCTTGCCAAGGTGGATCTTGAAGTCAACGAAGTCCGAAGTGTTCTGAGCCAGCATAGCGGCATCTCCCGAGCGCGAGAGGTTGGATGCCGCCAGAACAGCGGTTGTTTCTGTCACACGCCTTGACGGTTCGCAAACTGTGACGAGGACGTGACAAGGAAGGAGATGAGCAGCGGAGCGTTGCGAGCTGGTCTCAGAGGCGCATGTTCCGTTGTGTCGACGTCCACGGTGATCTTGAATTTCGCGCACACGTCTTCTCGTCATGAAACTGTAGCAAACCTTCGGACATGTTGAGCGCGAGCGTGGTCAAGCAGCCTAGATCGGAGGAATGATGAGCAGCGATCGTTCAGGAGAAGCCTCGTTCAGGCAGAGGATCGAAGCCGAGGCGATCGATAGCTTCGACGAGGAGCTGGAGATGGAGCTCGACGACGATCGGCTGGACAAGCTGCTGTCCGATACTGTCGAGACCGATGTCGATGGGCAGATCGACCGCAAGATCTACTTTCGCGAGCTGTTCCGCTTGCAGAGCGAGCTGGTGAAGCTCCAGGACTGGATCGCGCACCAGAAGCTCAAGGTCGTAGTTCTGTTCGAGGGGCGTGACGCTGCCGGCAAGGGCGGTGCCATCAAGCGCATCACCCAGCGGCTCAATCCGCGCGTCTGCCGCGTCGCCGCGCTGCCGGCGCCAAGCGAGCGCGAGCGGACGCAATGGTACTTCCAGCGTTACGTCTCGCATCTTCCGGCGGGCGGCGAGATCGTGCTGTTCGACCGCTCTTGGTACAATCGCGCGGGCGTCGAGCGCGTCATGGGTTTCTGCTCGGAGGATGATGTCGAGGAGTTCTTCCGCTCCGTTCCCGAGTTCGAACGGATGCTGGTGCGTTCGGGCACGATCCTGATCAAATACTGGTTCTCGATCACCGACGAGGAGCAGCATCTGCGCTTCCACGTGCGCAACGTGGATCCAATCAAGCAGTGGAAGCTCTCGCCGATGGATCTCGAGTCGCGGCAGCGGTGGGAGGATTACACCAAGGCCAAAGAGGAAATGCTGGAGCGCACCCACATCAACGAGGCGCCGTGGTGGATCGTCGAGGCCGTCGACAAGAAGCGGGCCCGTCTCAACTGCATATCGCATTTGCTGTCGCAGGTGCCGTACGAGGAAGTGCGTCGACCGCCTGTGTCACTACCGGAGCGCATTCATCGCCCGGACTTCGCGCCTAAGGTCATTCCGAAGGAGCTGCACGTCCCGGAACGGTACTGACGATACCTGAGCGGCATTGCTGAAGAACAAGCGCAATGAGCGCGTGCTCTCAAGGGCGCGCACTCTTCTTATTTGACGCCGGCGCGCATGAAGCTCTGCACGAACTGGCGCTGGAAAAGCAGAAATCCGAGCATGAGCGGCGCGGACGTCATGAGCGTCGCCGCACAAATCACCGCCCAGTCGATGCCCTGATCGGTCGAGGAAAATACCTGGAGGCCGACCGTAAGCGGCCGCGCCTCGACTGAGCTCGTAATGATCAGCGGCCACAGGAAGTTGTTCCAGTGATAGCTGACCGAGACGAGCCCGTAGGCCAGATAGACCGGCTTACCGAGCGGCACATAGACCTTGAGCAGCGTCTGCAGACCACTAGCCCCTTCGACGCGTGCCGCGTCATCGAGCTCGCGCGGAACCTGCTTGAAGGTCTGTCGGAGCAGGAAGATGCCGAAGGCCGAGGCGACGTAGGGCAGCGCGATCGCCGGAATGGAATCGACGAGGCCGAGATTGCTCATGGTGCGATAGTTCTCGACCAGAAGCACATCCGGCATGATCATGAGCTGGGCGAGGACGAGCGCAAAGACGATGCCGCGCCCGGGAAACTCGTAGCGCGCGAAGGCGAAGGCGGCGAGTGTGCACAGCACGAGCTGGCTGGCGAGCACGAGCGTGACCAGCAGAATGGTATTCAGGAAGTAGCGGGCGAACGGCGCCGCATCCCAGGCGCGCACGAAATTGTCGAGTGTCAGCGGCGCGAGCGGCGCAAAGCGCGTCGAGAACTCAGGCGGGTGAAAAGCCGCCCAGACGGCATAGAGCAGCGGCGCGATCCAGATGAGCGCGAGCGACCATGCAGCGATGGTTTCGAGCATGAGGCCGCGGCCGCGCGGCTGATACTGGTCCTCCCGCTGCTCGAATCTGCTGGCTCGTGTCGTTGTCATCGGCCCAGCCCAATCAGCGATAGTGGATGCGGCGCTCGAGCACGCCGTACTGTATGAGCGCGAGTGCGGCAAGCGCGAGCAGGAGCACGACGGTCAGGGCGGCCGCGTAGCCGGTATCCCAAAAGCCGAAGCCGACCGTGTAGATGTGAAACAGCAGCAGCGTCGTTGCGTTGTCGGGGCCGCCGCGCGTGAGGACGAAGATGTGATCGACCATGCGGAAGGCGTTGATCACGGCGTTGACGAGCACGAACAGTGTGGTCGGCATCAGAAGCGGAAACTGCACGCGGCGGAAGAAGTACCAGCGCGAAGCTCCTTCCAGCGATGCCGCCTCCGCCAGATTGGGCGGAATGGCCTGCAGGGCCGCCAGATAGAAGATCATGAAGAACCCGGCCTCCTTCCACACGGCAACGATCGTGACCGCGGCGAGAGCGGTGTCCCGCGAGCCGAGCCAGTTGTGCGCGCGTCCGCCGAGCGCGCTCCTGATCTGCTCGAGCAGGCCGAGCTCGGGCGTGTAGAAGAAGAGCCAGATATTCGCGACCGCGATCATGGGCAGCACGGTCGGGGTGAAGAACGCCATGCGCACGAACGTGCGGCCAGGGAAGCGATCGTTCACCCAGACAGCCATGAGCAGCGCGAGCGCGATCGACGCAGGGATCGTGCCGATGGCAAACCAGAAATTGTTCGTCAGCGCCTGCCAGAAGATCGGATCGGCCAGCATCTGCTGGTAGTTGTCGGGACCGACGAAGACCGAAGGGCGTCGCGCGCGAGGCGTGGAAAAGAAGCTGTCGATGATGGTCGCGACGGCTGGCCAGTGCGTGAACAGAGCCAGGAGCGCCATGGCCGGCAGCAGGAGCAGCCAGGCGTTGATCCAGCCCCGTATGCGTTGATCGCCCATCAGGCCCCGAAGTTCTCAAACAAAGGTCGGGGCCGCGCATCGGGCGCGGCCCCGCTGGAAGTCGCGTGATCTTAGCCGCGCTGATAGGGCTTTAGAAGACGATCGGCCTCGGTCTGGGCGTCCTTGAGAGCCTGCGCCGGCTGCTTGGTGCCGGTCAGCGCGGCCTGCAGGCCGTCATTGAGGGCCTTGGTGACGCGCTGATTGTCGTACGTGGAGAGCTCGGCCACGGCGTGCGGAAGCTGGTCGCGTGCGACGAGCGCCTGCGGGAAGCCGTCCGTGTAGCTCTTCAGCACGGGCGTATCGAACGAGTCCGGACGCACGGCGACGTAGCCCGTGTCGACGCACCACTGAGCTGCACGCTCCGAGCTCGTGATCCAGCGTGCGAACTTGAAGGCGGCTTCCTGCTGCTCCCGCGGAACCTTGCTGGAGATGTAGAAGTTGCCGCCGCCCGTCGGGCTGCCGCGGCGCTTGCCGGCCGGCAGCATCGCCACGCCGAACGGGAACTTGGCGTTGTTGCGCACGTTCGTGAGGTTGCCGGTCGTGGTCCACATCATCGCGCACTTGCGATCGAAGAAGGCGCGCGGTGTCGTGCCCCATTCGACGACGCCCGTCGGATGCACCTTGTGCTTCTGCGAGAGATCCACCCAGTATTGCAGGGCTTCGATCACCTCGGGCGCGTCGTAGTTCGTCTTGTTGCCTTCCTGATTGGCGAGGATCGCGCCGGCCTGCGTCGAGAAGCCCTGGAAGAGCCAATAGGGAAAGCCGGAGGACGGCACCTGAAGGCCCCACTGCGTAACATTGCCCGAGGCATCGCGCTTGGTGAGCTTCTGAGCGAACTCGACCTGCTCATTCCAGTTTGAGGGCGCCTTCTCTGGATCGAGGCCGGCTTCCTTGAAGAGCTCCTTGTTCCAGTAGAGGACGACCGTCGAGCGCTGGAAGGGAATGCCCCAGGTCTTGCCGCCCGTCTGGCTGTTGAGCATGAAGGCCGGGAAGAAGCTTGCGAGCCACTTCTTGTCGTCGTCCGTCTTGACGAACTCGTCGATGGCGACGACGGCGCCTTCGTCGATCATCGTGAACATATCGGTCGAGAGGAGGACCGACGTCGCGGGCGGCGTGCCGGCCTTGTGCGCGGTCAGCGCCTTGACGATCGTCTCCTGGTAGGTGCCGGCGTAGATCGGCTTGACCTTGATGCCGGCGTTCTCCGCCTCGAAGTCCTGCGCGAACTTGTCGATCAGCTTCGTAATCGGGCCGCCGACGGCAACCGGGAAGAAGAACGAGAACTCCACTGCGGTCTGAGCCCGCAGGATCGCTGGCATGGCGAGAAAGCTTCCCGCTGCGAGCGCCGACCCCTTGATGAACTGACGTCTCCGCATATCGACACCTCCTGTCTGACGGATTATGGCCGGTGCGTCGTGTAGCCTACGATGTGCGACCACCGGATGACAGATCAAACCAGTGAGTTTCCGAGCTGTCCCAGGCGAGCGAGATGTCCTCGCCGATACTGCTTGCGGCTCTGCCGGGCAGGCGCGCCACGATCCTGCAGCGCCCCGCGGATGCCTCGACGAGGCTGTCCGCGCCGAGATATTCGATTGCCGAGATCTTCGCCCGCAGTCCGCTCTCGGCGGGACGAATCGACTCCGGCCGGATGCCGAAGGCGAGTTGGTCCAACGCGCGCGTGCAAGGCTTTGAGGCCGGCAGCCAGTCGGGCGGCTCGGGGAGATCGGCAAAAGGAATGACATTCATCGGCGGTGTCCCGATGAAGCGCGCCGCGAAGATCGTCGCGGGCGTATTGTAGAGTTCTGCCGGCGTTGCGTCCTGCTCGATCCTGCCCGCATTCATGAGCACGACCTGATCGGCCATGGTCATGGCCTCGAGCTGATCGTGCGTGACGTAGATCATGGTGATGCCGAGCTTGCGCTGCAGGTCGCGGATTTCGCGGCGCATCTCCACGCGGAGCTGCGCATCGAGGTTCGACAGCGGCTCGTCCATCAGGCAGATGGGGGTCTCGGCGACGACGGCGCGGCCGAGGGCTGTGCGCTGCTGCTGACCACCGGAAAGCTCGGAGGGCTTGCGATCGAGAAGCGCCGCGAGGCCGAGCATGTCTGCAGCTTTGGCCAGGCGGGCTTTCTGCTCGGCCGCGGGCACCTTGCGCACCTTGAGACCGAACAGGATGTTCTCGGCAACCGTCAGGTGGGGAAAGAGCGCGTAGGATTGAAACACCATCGAGACGCCGCGCTTGGCGGGCGGCTCTCGCGTCACATCGCGTGCGCCGATGTGGATGGTTCCTGAAGTCGGGTTATCGAGACCTGCGATCAGACGCAGCGTCGTGGATTTGCCGCATCCCGAGGGGCCGAGAAGGGCGACGAAACTGCCCTGGCGAATGCTGAAGCTGATGCCGTCGACCGCGACGCTGGGCCCCCAACGCTTGACGACCTCGGCGAGGCGAACGTCTGCCATTTCACCCGCCATGCCGACGAGCGATGCGGGCCGAAGTCTTCGAAACGACGCCGTCGATAAGGGAAATCGTAGTCGGTTTGACGGCCCCGGAGCCGTCAAGGGAGGGGATCGAGAGGTCTAGTTCCATGGCCTGCGACCGAGCCTCAAGAGCATTACAAGACGATGACATTTCGCACGTTTGTGGCTCGCCCGGCGGGAAATTACGGGCTTGTGGGCCGTCTGATCAACTGAATGTCACGGCTCCGATGTCGGATTGAGCCTTCGGCTGGAAGATCTGTATCTTACTATTTTGCCCGTTCTTGTCATTCAGGTAGCCCATTGCCACCTTCAATTCAGGACCAGCGTCGCCGATCCGGCAGCGACCCCGCCCCAAGCCAGTGAGAACGACGTGACGGAGAAGCGGCCATCAGCGTTCCTCGGTCCGCATCGCGCGGTATCAATTCATGGTGCGGCGTGAGCCACGGGAGGCGCGCGCTGGATCCGACTTCGACATCAGCGACCAGCCAGAAAGGAAAGACACCATGCCCAAGCCGTTTTATCTGGAAGTCCTGACCCCGCAGAACAGCCAGGTCCTGTTCATCGACCAGCAACCGCAGATGGCCTTCGGCGTCCAGTCGATCGATCGGCAGACGCTGAAGAACAATGTCGTCGGTCTGGCCAAGGCGGCAAAGGTCTTCAATGTTCCGGCGACGATCACGACCGTCGAGACCGATGGTTTCTCCGGCAACACGTACCCTGAGCTGCTCGCCGTATTTCCGGAGAACAAGCTGCTCGAGCGCACCTCGATGAACTCTTGGGACGACCAGAACGTGCGCGACGCGCTCGCCGCCAACGTCGCCAAGGGCCACAAGAAGATCGTCGTATCGGGGCTGTGGACGGAGGTCTGCAATCTGACCTTCTCGCTCTCCTGTCTGCACGATACCGACTATGAGATCTACATGGTGGCCGATGCCTCGGGCGGCACGTCAGCCGATGCCCACAAGTACGCGATGGATCGCATGATCCAGGCCGGCGTGGTGCCCGTGACATGGCAGCAGGTCATGCTCGAGTGGCAGCGCGATTGGGCGCGCAAGGAGACCTATGATGCCGTTACCGGCGTCGTCAAAGAGCACTCGGGTGCCTATGGCATGGGTATCGACTACGCCGTTACGCACGTGCACAAGGGGCCGGAGCGGACCAAGCACGGCGCGCGAATCGGTCCGAATCCGGCCAAGATATAGGATCGACGGCTGAGACCGGTGGCCGCGAGGGCCATCGGTCTTCCATAAGGGATGGTGACGATGGCGACGTCCGACAGCACCAAGGCTCAATCCGAGGGCTCGGCGCTCGCCCCACTCAAGAACCCCGTCTTTGCTGCGCTGTGGATCGCGACCGTCGTGTCGAACATCGGCACGTGGATGCAGAATGCGGCGGCTGGTTGGCTCATGGCGGGCCTGACGCAGGACGCCTTCATCGTCTCGCTGGTTCAGGTCGCCACCATGCTGCCGGTCGTCCTGCTCGGGCTGCCGGCTGGTGCGCTTGCGGATATCGTCGACCGGCGCTGGCTGCTCATCGCGGTCAACGCCGCGGTCATGATCGTTGTGGCGGTCCTTGGCGTGCTCGTCCGGTTCGATGCCGTCACGCCGTGGATCCTGCTTCTATTCACGTTCCTGGTCGGCGCCGGGTCGGCCCTCATTGCGCCCGCGTGGCAGGCGATCGTGCCCTCGCTCGTCCCGCGCAATGACCTGCAGGCGGCTATTTCCCTCAACAGCGTCGGCATCAATATCAGCCGCGCCATCGGCCCGGCGCTCGCAGGCATCGTCATCGGTCTGTGGGGCCTGGCAGCGCCCTTCTGGCTCAATGCCATCAGCACGCTCGGTGTGATCGGCGTGCTCGCATGGTGGCGTCCGACCTCGGACGCAGCGGGCGGCATGCCGCCGGAGCGCTTTCGCTCGGCGCTCGGCATTGGCTGGCGTCATGTGCGCAACAATCGCCACCTCACGGCGACGCTGATCCGTGCGGCCGGCTTCTTCGTCTTCGCGAGTGCCTATTGGGCCTTGTTGCCGCTCGTCGCGCGCGACCAGATCGCGACCGGGCCGCAGCTCTATGGCCTTCTGCTCGGCACGATCGGCATAGGGGCTGTCGGCGGCGCTTTCCTGCTTCCACGTCTGAAGACGCTCCTCGGCCCCGACATGCTCGTCGCTGCTGCCACGGTCGCCACGGCGGTCGCGCTCGCGCTCTTCGGAATTGCGCGCTCGGCGGAGGTTGGCCTCGCTGCAGCACTTGTTGCAGGCTTTTCGTGGATCGCCGTTCTCGCGCCGCTGAACGTCTCGGCCCAGGTGGCCCTGCCCGGCTGGGTGAAGGGACGCGGCCTCGCCGTCTTCGCCATCGTGCAGTTCGGCGCGATGACGATCGGCAGCGCGCTCTGGGGTAAGGTCGCCAACACCACGGGCCTTCCGGCCGCGCACATGTTCGCCGCCGTCGGTGCGCTGATCTTCATCCCGCTCCTCGCGCGCTGGAAGCTACAGACCGGCGCCGATGCCGACCTGACGCCCTCCATGCACTGGGCCGATCCGATGGTGGTCGGCGAGGTCGAGCTCGATCGCGGTCCGGTGTTGATCGTGATCGAATACGACGTGGCGGCTCAGGATCGTGAGGCCTTCCTCGCAGCCATCGGCGAGCTGAGATTGGAGCGTCTTCGCGATGGCGCCTATGACTGGGACATCTTCGAGGACGCCGCTGTCCCTGGCCGCATGATCGAGACATTCCTCGTTTCGTCATGGCTCGAGCACCAGCGCCAGCATCACCGTGTCACGGCCGACGACCGGGATCTGCAGGAGCGGCTGCACAAGTTCCACAAAGGTGGAAAGCCACCGATCGTGCAGCACCTGATCGCCGCACGGCCCCGCATCCGCTAGCGTGACGTGAGCGATCAGGCTGCCGCAGAACTTCTCTCCGCACTTGCTTCACACAGCCCAGCAGGCGCAGCCGAGTGCGCCCCAGAAGCTTTTGAGGTCGCCGACGGGCAGGTTGCTCGACCAGGCGGTCGCATGGTCGTGCCCGTGCACTGAGCAGGCGTGGGCGCATCCGCAACTCGCCGCCGCGCGCCGCTCGACATTCTGGCCGCTGGCGGCATCAGCCCAGGCACCATAGCCGCCGAAGGCGCGCACAGGAGACCAGTCCGGCATCGCCGGTGGCGGGCCGCCGTCATCGAGTTTGGCGAAGGCGTTGGCGCCATAGACGATCTTGCCGCCGACAATCGTCAGATCCGCCGTGATATCGGCGATCTCCAGCTCCGGGCACTTGAAGTAGTCGCGAGCCGGCACCGTGAGGTCGGCGAGCTGGCCGATCTCGATGCGGCCCTTCCGTCCTTCCTCGTTGGAGAACCACGTGACCTTCTCGGTCCACATGCGCAGTGCCGTCTCGCGGTCGAGGCAGTTGTGCTGCGGGTACATGCGCAGGCCGCCCACCGTGCGGCCGGTCACCAGCCACGCGAGCGAAACCCAGGGATTGTAGGAGGCCACGCGCGTCGCGTCCGTGCCCGCCGAGACCTTGATGCCCTTCTCGAGCATCCGCGCAATGGGCGGCGTCGCCTCGGCCGCGCGCGCGCCATAGCGCTCGACGAAGTACTCGCCCTGATAGGCCATGCGGTGCTGCACGGCGATGCCGCCGCCGAGCGCCGCCACACGGTCGATCGAGCGCTCGGAGATGGTCTCGGCGTGGTCGAAGAACCAGTTGAGGCCGGCGAGCGGAATGTCGCGATTGACCTCCTCGAAAACATCGAGCGCGCGGGAGATCGTCTCGTCGTACGTCGCGTGCAGGCGCCAGGGCCAGCGGTTCTCGGCGAGAATGCGCACGACAGCTTCGAGCTCACCCTCCATCTCCGGCGGCATGTCCGGCCGTGGCTGGCGGAAGTCCTCGAAGTCGGCAGCGGAGAAGACGAGCATCTCGCCGGCGCCGTTGTGGCGGAAGTAGTCGTTGCCCTGCTTGTACTTGGAGGTGCGCGTCCAGTTGAGGAAGTCGTCCTTCTCCTGCTTGGGCTTCTGCGTGAAGAGATTGTAGGCGAGCCGCACGGTCATGTGCCCGTCGTCGGCGAGCTTCTGGATGACGGCGTAGTCCTCGGGATAGTTCTGGAAGCCACCGCCCGCATCGATGACGCTCGTGATGCCGAGGCGATTGAGCTCGCGCATGAAGTGGCGCGTCGAGTTCACCTGATAGTCGAACGGCAGCTTCGGCCCTTTCGCGAGCGTCGCATAGAGGATGGTGGCATTGGGCTTGGCGAGGAGGAGGCCTGTCGGATTGCCATTGGCATCGCGCACGATCTCGCCGCCGGGCGGGTTCGGCGTGTCCTTGCTGTAGCCGACGACGCGCAGGGCGGCACCATTGAGGATCGCGCGATCATAGAGATGGAGCAGGAAGACGGGCGTGTCGGGCGCTGCGGCGTTCAGCTCATCGACGGTCGGCAGGCGCTTTTCGGCGAACTGCTGCTCGCTGAAGCCACCGACGACGCGCACCCACTGCGGTGGCGGCGTGACAGCGACCTGCCGCTTCAGCATGCTCATGGCATCGGCGAGCGAGCGCACGCCGTCCCAGCGGAGCTCCATGTTGAAGTTGAGGCCGCCGCGCACGACGTGCGTGTGGTTGTCGCAGAGGCCGGGCATGACGCGGCGGCCGGCAAGATCTACGAGCTTGGTCTCAGGCCCTGCGAGCGGCACCACCTCCTTGTCGCTGCCGACGGCCGAGAATTTCCCGTCCTTGATCGCGAGGGCTGTCGCGGATGGGTTGGCGCGGTCGAGCGTAGTGATCTGGCCGTTGTGGAGGATGAGGTCGGGGCTCATGATGACACCTCGTGATATATCTGCGTCCTGATTGTCTCGCTGTCTCCTCGTGTCCTTCCGGGGGCTACGATGAGCCGCAAACTCTGTCGCGCGCAATCAGCTGTAGCCGTCCGGCAGGTCCTGACGGCGAACAGCGGAAATGATTTTTGTCGCGAATGCCGGCGCAATGGGATCGCCTGGCCTGCGCAGATCTATGACCAAGACGTCCGGCTTGAGCTTCGAGGAGGGGCGGGTGATCGTCGACGAAAGCAATTGAGACGGTATCTGACATTAAGAGCCGTTCTCTGCCCGATATCACCGCCGGGACGGTAACAACGGGGGCTATCGGCGTCAAACAGCGGGGCGCGGGAGCATCACTGCGCTCCTAGTGAACAGCGCGGCGCCTCGTCTTGCCGTGCTCGGCGATTTGCTCACTCCTGATGAGAAGCCGGTCTCCGCGGGAACCAAGTTCGATTCCCCGACCGAGACCGGCCTCGTCGCCGCATAGTGTCGGCTATGGTTCGGCGAATGTGGAGCTGGGCAGGCTTCCCGAACGAGGCAATGCCTGCCGGAAGTCGTCATTGCAGCAATCTCCCGGTCGGGCCTGAGCGGTCACGAGCGGGGCCTGCGTGGCGGTCGTGAGATCTGACGTAGGTGGGCGCTGATGGACGACCGGCGTGGATGGTATTGCTACCGTCACCAGGGCGGCCGCAATGAGGGCTGAGCTAAGGATTTTCATTGGTTCTCCTCCGAGTTTCGATGCCAGATCCGCGAGGAGTGCGGGCAGCCGGATTGCCGCCGTCTGTCTGAGGAGTGCTGCGCGTGCGCCTGTTGCTGCTCCGCAGTCGGGATACGACTTCATTGGATCGAAATTGGATTGAGCATCGGCCCGTAGGTGCTGCCAGTCAGGTGGCCCGACCTGTCGCCGATGGATCAGCAATGGAATGATCTTCGCGCTCGGCGAGCCAGGAAGCCATCAGGACACACCCCCAATTGCAGTGTGGCGTCTCTTGATGCTCGTCCGCGGCCTCATTTGTCGATTGTTCGACCCGCCGAGGTGTCCCGCGAATGGGCCGGGTGCCGCAGGGACGCGAGCCCAGTGTTCACCCCGCCGTAACATCCTGGGCTCCAATAACTAATCGGTATGTTCTCGTCTCTCTTGACGACGTGCGCGATCTCGTTGCTGATGGGCCCGGATGCCGACAACCGGTGGACGCACGCATCAAGATCAGAGCGATGAAGATGGCTGTGGCCAGGGCCGGTCAGGCACAGCCCAGGAAACGAAAGAACGCGATATGGGATCTTCCGGTGCGCTGAGTGCGCCGGGCCTGCCGCGGCACGAAGAGGGAGGGGGGACACGGTGGCGTCGGTCGAATTGCGAGATCTGACCAAGCGTTACGGATCGAATGCTGTTGTCGACGATATCTCGTTGACCATCGCCCACGGCAGCCTGGTCTGCCTGCTCGGCCCCTCGGGCTGCGGCAAGACGACGACACTGCGGCTCATTGCCGGCTTCGTCGAGCCGACCGCCGGCGAAATCCGCGTCGGCGACCAGCAGGTGTCGAGCCCGCAGCGCACGTTGCCGCCCGAGCGCCGTAACATGTCGATGATTTTCCAGAGCTATGCGCTCTGGCCGCACATGACGGTCGCGGAGAACATCACCTACGGGCTCAAGCTGCGGAAGATCGATACGGCGACGACAAAGCGGAAGCTCGAAGCGATCCTCGCGACCACGCGGCTGGCGCCGCTGGCCAGCCGCTATCCCGGCGAGCTTTCCGGTGGGCAGCAACAGCGCGTGGCGCTGGCGCGGGCGCTTATCGTGGAGCCGGAGACGCTGCTCCTCGACGAGCCGCTGTCGAACCTCGACGCCAACCTGCGCGAGGAAATGCGCTTCGAGATCCGACGCCTCCACGATGAGTATCGCTACACCACGATTTATGTGACCCACGATCAGTCCGAGGCCATGACGACCGCCGACGTGATCTGCGTCATGAACGGCGGCAAGATCGAGCAGGCGGGCTCGCCGGAGGACATTTACGACCGCCCGAACTCGGAGTTCGTCGCCCGGTTCATCGGCATGAGCAATGTTGTGCGCGGCAAGACGCTGGCGGAGGGGCGGGTCGATTTCTCGGGCGTACCGCTGCGGGTCAGCAATGCCACTGTACAGAGAAGTGGCGATACGGCGGTCTCGATCCGCCAGCACAGCATCCGGCTGATGGCCAAGGAGCCGGCCGAGAAGGAGAATGTGGTGCCGGCGACGGTGGTCCGGCAGGTCTTCCTCGGATCCAGCCGCGACTACCTGGTCGAGGTTGCCGACGGCACGCAGCTTCGTGTGGTCACGCCGGCCAGCGATGCCGTCGCGGCCGGCTCGAATGTATGGCTTCATCTGCCGCACGAGAGCTGCAGGGCACTGAGCGCATAGTTGCGCGCAACCGGGCAGGAGACGGGTCGCACGCGACGACCGGATGAACCGCAAAGCGGCATCGATCACTTTGGAGAGGAAACAACGATGGCACGCATACTCGACAGACGTGACGTCCTCAAAGGCGCGGGTGCTCTGGCGGCTGCCGTCGCAGCGACGCCGCTCCATGCTCAGGCGCCGCCGGCCTCGGCGGTGACCGAGGAGCTCATCCAGGCGGCGAAGAAAGAAGGCAAGGTCGTCTACTACACATCGATCGACCTGCCGATGGCGCAGCGGATCGGCAAGGCATTCGAAGCCAAGTATCCCGGCATTTCCGTCCGCGTCGAGCGCTCGGGGGCCGAGCGGGTGTTTCAGCGCATCGGCCAGGAGTACAGCAGCAAGATCCACGCGGTCGACGTGGTGAACTCCTCGGATGCGGCGCACATGATCGTGTGGAAGCGCGACGGCCTGCTCGCGCCGTATGTACCCGAGGACGTGGCGAAGCACTATGCAGCGGAGCACCGCGATGCGGACGGCACATTCGCGAGCTTCCGCGCGACGCTGAGCGTCATGGCCTACAACACCAATCTGGTGAAGGCCGAGGAGGCGCCGAAGAGTTTCGCCGACCTGCTCGATCCGAAATGGGCCGGCAAGATCGTCAAGGCGCACCCCTCCTACAGCGGCACGATCATGACCGCGACATTCCAGATCTCTCGCGACCTCGGCTGGGAATACTTCGAGAAGCTCGCCAAGCAGCGGATCATGCAGGTGCAGTCGGCGACGGATCCGCCGAAGAAGCTCGGCCTCGGCGAGCGCGCCGTCATGGCCGACGGCAGCGAGTACATCGTGTTCCAGATGATGGAGCAGGGCCAACCGATCGCGCCGATCTACGCGTCCGAGGGCACTCCGCTGGTGATCGGCCCGAATGCCGTGTTCAAGGCGGCGCCCAACCCGAATGCGGCGCGGCTCTTCCAGTCATTCTGCTTCAGCCTCGAGTGCCAGCAGCTCATCGTCGACTTCGGTGGCCTGCGCTCGCTGCATCCTCAGGTCAAGGAAAAGGCCGGCCACAAGCCGCTCAAGGACATCAAGCTGATGAAGGAAGATCCGGCCGGCGTCGAGAAGCAGGGCGACGAGATCAAGAAGCGCTACACGCAACTGTTCAAGGTGTGAGGACACGACCATGACGGAGAAGAAGTTTGCGCGCCGCGACGTCCTCAAGGGGACGACGGCGCTGGCCGCCGCGGGGATGAGCGGCGCACTGTTCGCGCAGCCTGCCCGTGCGCAGGCGCCGGCTGCTGCAGCCATCACGCCCGAGCTGATCGAAGCTGCCAAGAAGGAAGGCAAGGTCGTCTTCTATACGGCCATGGACTTGACTCTGGCCCAACGCTTGGGCCGCGAGTTCGAGCAGCGCTTTCCCGGCATTTCGGCGCGGGTCGAGCGTTCCGGTGCCGAGCGCGTGTTCACGCGCATTGCGCAGGAGTTCTCGAGCAAGATCTACGCCGTCGACCTCGCGAACACGTCCGACCTCGCGCATGTCATCCATTGGAAGCGCGACGGTTTGCTCGCGCCCTACCTGCCGGAAGAGGTGGTGAAGCACTATCCCAAGCAATACTACGATCCCGAGGGCTTCCAGATCGTCACGCGCGTGCTGGTCTCTCCGCTCGGCTACAACACCAATCTGGTGAAGGCCGAGGAGGCGCCGAAGAGCTTTGCGGATCTCCTCGATCCCAAATGGGCCGGCAAGATGGTGAAGGCACATCCTGCCTACAGCGGCACCATCATGAATTCGACCTATCAGACGGCACGTGATCTCGGCTGGGAGTATTTCGAGAAGCTTGCCAAGCAGCGGATCATGCAGGTTCAGTCGGCGACCGACACGCCGAAGAAGATCGCGCTCGGCGAGCGCGCCATCATGGTCGATGGCGCCGGCTATCTGATCATCCAGTACAAGGAAAAGGGCGATCCGGTTGACATCATCTACCCGGAGGAGGGTACGCCCGTCGCGACGAGCCCGAGTGTCGTGTTCAAGAGCGCGCCCAATCCCAATGCCGGCCGCCTCTTCCAGAACTGGATGCACTCCCGCGAGGGCCAGCAGATCATCGTCGACTTCGCGCGCCAATACTCACCGCATGCCCAGACCGTCGAGAAGCCCGGCGTGCGCAAGCTCGCCGACATCAAGCTGATGAAAGAGGACGCCGAGGCCATCGAGAAGGGGGCCGAGGAAATCAAGAAGCGCTACTCGGCGCTGTTCAAGGTCTAGGACGAGACACCCCAAGCGCGGACGCACACGGCGTCCGCGCTGCAATTTCGCGCCTTCATAAAGCTTCCAGCGGATCCACGAAATCATGACCCTCGCACTGCCTGCGCAAAAAGAAGGCCGTAGAACCTTCAAGGTCGATTTTTCGGTCCCCGTGCTGCTGACCTTTGCGGCGCTGCTCTGCGTCCTGATCCTCCTGCCGATCTCGTGGCTGGTCATGTACAGCCTCAGCGAGGTCGATCCGGCAACGAAGGAGCGTGTGTTCACGCTCGCGCAGTTCCGCACGCTTTTCAGCGATCCCGATCTCGTCGAGCCGCTGATCACGACGATGATCGTCGCAATCAGCTCCAGCGTTGCCTGCTGTCTGGTCGCGGCCCCCATGGGTTGGCTCGTTGCGCGCACGGACATGCCCATGACCAAGGTCATCCGCGCCTTGGTCACGGCCTCGTTCGTGACGCCGCCGTTCCTCGGTGCGATCGCCTGGGAAATCCTCGCCGCACCCAACAGCGGGCTGCTGAACAAGCTGTATCGTTTTCTCACCGGCGCGGAGATGGATGCCTATCTCTTCAACATCTATTCGATGCCTGGGTTGATCTTCGTCATCGCCTGCTACACGTTTCCCTATGTGTTCGTTCTGGTCGCGAACGCGCTCGACCGCATTCCCGGCGACCTGGAGGACGCTTCCTCCATCCTCGGCGCTGGCACGTGGACGACGGCGCGCCGCGTGACGATCCCGCTCGTGCTGCCGGCACTGCTCGCGGGTGCGCTCGTCGCCTTCCTGCAGGCCATGATCCTGTTCGGCTCGCCGGCGATCCTCGCGCTGCCAGCCGGCTTCCACACCATGACGACCAAGATCTGGAGCCTGTTCCAGTATCCACCCAAGCCGGAGCTCGCGGCCGCCGCGTCGCTACCGCTACTGTTCCTGACCGTCATGCTGCTGCGCGGCCAGCAGATGATCCTCGGCCGCAAGGGCTATTCCATTGTCGGCGGCAAGTCGGGTGAACCGCGGCTCATCCGGCTCGGCTGGTTCGTCGTACCGGCCATGGCGTTCGTCGTCATCGTGCTGATGCTGCCCGTGTTCCTGCCCTATTTCGCGCTGCTCAACGCGGCGTTCTCGCCGATCGCGACGAACCTCGTGACGTCGGCGACCTTCACCATGAAGAACTTCCACTTCACATTCTTCGAGCTTTCGACGACGCAGCTCGCGCTGAAGAACACGTTCATTCTCGGCGCGGCTTCGGCGACGATCGGCACGGTTCTGGCGCTGGTCATCAGCTACGCGACCGCGCGTAAGGCGATCACAGGCTATCGCGTGCTCGGCTTTCTCGCGACGGCACCGATCGCCATCCCCGGTATTGTGCTCGGCGTGGGGCTCTTCCTTGCCTACACGCGGCCGCCATTCGTGCTCTATGGCACGCTGTGGGTGCTTTTGATCGCCTACATCACCATCGAGCTGCCAGCGGCCTATCAGCAGCTCCAATCCGCATTCCGCGCCGTGCATCCCGAGCTCGAGGACGCGAGCCGGATCCTCGGAGCGACGCGGCTGCGCTCCCTGCGCGATGTCACCGCGCCGCTCCTGCGCACCAGCGTGCTGGCCACTTGGTGCTTCATCTTCGTGTCTACCGTCAGAGAGCTGTCGGCGGCGATCATGCTGTTTACGTCGGAGACGAAGGTGGTGTCGGTGCTGATCTTCGATCTCAAGGAAAGCGGCGATCTCGGCGCCATCGCCATCCTCGGCCTGTCGATGCTCGTGCTCACCTTCACGGTCGTGATCTTCATCAACCGCCTGCCGGGCTTCGGTAGCAGCGGCCTGCGCAATACCTGACGACGCCAGCCCCGCAGGGCGGGCGCGTCAGGTGCACGACTTGAACGCGTCCGCGAAGATCGAAAGACCGAGATCGATTTCCTCGTCGGTGATCGTGATCGGTGGGGCAATGCGGAAAATGCCCCAGCCGCCGCGCACCATGCTCGTCGAGAGACCAAGCTCGAGGCAGCGGTTCATGATCCGCATGGCGAGCTCCGGATCGGGTGCCTTCGTGCGCCGGTCCTTGACCAGCTCCACACCCATGAGAAGCCCGCGCCCACGCACATCGCCGATCGCCTCATAGCGCTGCATCAGGCTCTCGAAGCCGGCCTTGAGCCGCTCGCCGGCGACGCGCGCCCGATCCGCGAGCCGGTCCCGAAGGATGATCTCGATGACCTTCAGGCCGACCGCCGCCGGCAGCGGGTCGGATGCGTGCGTCGTATAGAAGTGGAACTTCTTGTCGAAGCACTGCTGCTCGATCTCTGGCGTCGTGATCACGGCCGAGAGGGCGAGACCGGCGCCGAGCGTTTTCGAGAGCGTCACGAAATCCGGGACGAGATCGTCGTACTCGCAATCGAAGAGGCGGCCCGTACGCCCGAGCCCGGTCTGGGCCTCATCGACGATGACCAGCATTCCGCGCCTTCTTGCGCGCTCTGCGGCGGCCTTCAGATAGCCCTTCGGCGGCACGATCACGCCGCCGCTCGAAAGGATCGATTCGAGGATCAAGGCAGCCGGACTACCCGTGGATTGGCGGTCGAACAGCTCGAAACCGTACTCGAGCTCCGCTTCCCAGTCGTAGGTATCGCCCTTCATGAACACCGGACGATATGGCGTCGGCGCCGGGAGCGCGAAGGAGCCGGGCAGCGCAGGACCGTACCCTTGCCGGCTGCTCGAGAACGTGGCCGACGAGGCCCCGCCCGTCACGCCGTGCCACGAGCGCGAGAGCGCGAGAACCTCGTAGCGGCCCGTCGCGGTCTTGGCCATGCGCAGCGCGGCCTCGTTGGACTCGCCGCCCGTCGAGAGCAGCAGCACGCTTCCGAGTTTGCCCGGCGCAAGCTCCGCGAGCTTCTCGGCAAGGTCGATCACCGGGCGCGAGAGAAGCTGGCTGTAGAGGTGAACGAGCTCGCCAGCCTGCTCCCGGATCACCGCCGTGATCTCGGGATGGCTGTGCCCGAGGATGGTGCTCATCTGCCCGGAGGCGAAGTCGAGAATGCGCCGGCCATCGGTCGCCGTCATGAAGGCGCCCTGCGCCTTGTCGATGATCACCGGCTGGAAGTAGTGGCCATAGCGCACGAGATGGCGGTTTGCGCGCTCCCAGAGCGCCTTCTCCTCGGAAGCTGTCGCGTGCGCCATGGCTCATCTCCTGCGTTGGCGAGCTTTGCCCGCAATGTTGCTGCTGCCGCCCGACGTCAGAGGATCTGGCTCAGGAAGGCGCGCGTGCGCGGATCGCTGGCGTTGCTGAAGAACGTCGCCGGCGGCCCGTGCTCGACGATGATACCGCGATCCGTGAAGTAGATGTGATCCCCAACTTCGCGCGCGAAGCCCATTTCATGGGTGACCAGCATGCACGTCATGCCTTCTTCCGCGAGCTCGCGGATCGTCACGAGAACTTCCTTGACGGTTTCCGGGTCGAGCGCGGCGGTCACTTCATCGAACAGCATGATATCCGGGTTCATGGCGAGCGATCGCGCGATCGCGACGCGCTGCTGCTGTCCGCCCGACAGCTCGCCGGGATAGGCATCCTCCTTGCCCTCGAGGCGCACTTTCTTGATGAGCCGGCGCGCCTGCGCCTCGACCTCCTCGCGCGGGCGCTTCAGCACGTGGATCGGCGCCATCATGACGTTCTCGAGTGCCGTCTTGTGCGGGAAGAGGTTGTAGGACTGGAAGACCATCCCGACCTTCTTGCGCAGCTCGAGCTTGTCGAGCGCGGCGTCGTGGACTTCCTGCCCCTCGACCGTGATCGAGCCCTTTTCGATCGGCACGAGGGCATTGATGCACCGGAGCAGCGTCGACTTCCCGGAGCCGGACGGGCCGATGATGCACACGACCTCGCCCTTGCGCACGTTGAAGCTCACGCCCTTCAGCACCTCAACGGGGCCGAATGACTTGTGCACGTCCTTGATGCTGACGATGGGCTGATCCGGCGTCCAGGCATTTGTCATCGCGCTCACCTCAGATGCGGACGGCGTACTTGCGCTCGAGCCGTATGGTCCAGCGCGCGATCGGATAGCAGTAGACGAAGAAGAACAGCAGCAGCAAAGCGTACATCGGCATCAGCAGGTCGGTGCGCTGCTCGGAGGCGAGCGCGTCCTGCGTGAGCGTCATGGCGTCGTTGACCCCGACAATGGAGATCAGCGGCGTCGCCATGGTGAGGATGGCGTACCAGTTCATCCATGGCGGGATCATGCGCTTCACGCACTGCGGCAGGATGATGCGCCAGAGCGTCTGCAGGCGCGAGAAGGCGAGGCTCTCGGCCGATTCCCACTGGCCGGTCGGGATCGAGTTCACGGCGCCGCGCACGATCTCGGCGATGTTCGCCATGATCGGCAGGGCGAGCCCGACCGTCGCCTTGAGCCAGGCAGGGAGCGGGATGGAAAGCCCGAGAATGCGGATCTGGAATGGCGTCAGCAGCATCACGAAGAACAGGAGGACGAGCCATGGCGAGTTGCGGAAGAACTGCGTGATGGCCCAAGCCACGGAGCGCACGGGGCCGAACTTCGAGATCAGGCCGAGGCCGAGAACAAGGCCGCTGATCGTGCCGATGGCCATGGCGAGAAAGCTCACCACGATGTTGAGCACGAAGCCGCCGAATTCGCCCTTGGGTCCGAAGAGGATGAGTGGCGTCCATTTCCAGAGCGTGGTCATGATGCCGGCCTGTCCGGCGCCGGAATTGAGCTGCGCCCAGGCCTCGCCTGCGAGCACGACGACAGCCACGAGGCCGAAGGCGCCCGCGAGCACCCTGGGCGTGAACGCGGCCGCCATATAGCCGCTTTCACCACGAGCCGGCGCAACGCCCTCGCTCGTCACGGATGCGTGGTTTCGGGTTGCTGTCATTGGCCGAACCCGGGAACGCGCAGCGATCGCTCGAGCCGCGTCATGAGCCACACGAAGATGCCGACCAGCAGGAGGTAGAACGTGAGCAGCGTCACCATCATCTCGAAGACGTTGATGCGGTCCGACCAGATCTGGCTCGCGACGAAGAGCGTCTCAGGCACGGCGATCGCATAGGCCTGCGTCGTCGTCTTGATCAGGTTGACGAGATTGTTGTTAAGCGCTGGCAGGCACACGCGCACGGCGAGCGGCAGCACCACATAGCGATAGATCTGCCAGCGGTTGAAGCCGAGCGATTCTGCCGCCTCCACGGTGGACCGCTGCACGGCTTCGACGCCGGATCGGAAGATCTCGATATTGAAGGCGCCGGCAAAGAACGAGAGCGAGATGACCGCCCACTCGAAACTGCCGAGCATGGGCTGGGAGATGCCGTACTCGTTGACGACGCGCGGCATCTGCGGCCCGAGCGCGAAGTAGAAGAAGTACATCTGTACGAGCGGCGGCGTGTTGCGGAAGAACTGGATGTAGCCCTGGACAACCGCCTTGAGGACCTTGAAGCGGCTGCCCTGCAGCCACGCGCCGAGGATGCCGATGAGCACGCTCAGGACAATGCAAACAGCCGCAAGCTTGATCGACGTCCACATGCCGCGAAGCATCCGGCCGCGCTCAAACGTGTCGTAGAAGTGGACGAGATTGATGCCGTACGCGTCATGCAGGCTGCGCAGGAAGTCCCAAAGACCTTCCATTAAATGCTCGCGGCTGAAGGGGTATGTCGGGGCGAAGCAAGCTGGGGCGGCGCACCTTCCTGCACCGCCCCAGTTCTCGTCGCTTACTTCTTGGCTGCCGCGCTTGCGTCGATCAGCCATTGGGTATTGCTGCCGACCCACTTTTTCTCGAGCGCGAGCAACGTGCCCGATTTCAGCCAATCCTTCGTCGTCTCAGCCATGAACTTGCCCCACGGGCCGCTCAGCTCCTCGGTTTTGACCGCGAGACCCCACGGCACCGGCTTCCACTCCGGGAGGGCGACGACGTCGAAGGCTTCCCACTTCTTGTCCTGAGCCTTCTTCCAGACCAGCACGACATCGTCATAGACGAAGCCGACACAGCGGCCGTCGAGGAGCGCCTGCTCCGCTTCGGGAATGCCTTTGAAGGCCACGAGGTCGGTGCCGGTGTACTTCGACTGCAGCTCGTTGTTGTAGAATGCGCCCTGCAGTGCGCAGACCGGCTTGCCCTTGAGGTCGCCCGCGCCCTTGATGTTGGCCTTCTTGTTGGCGAGGATCGCGACGCCCGAGGCATAGTAGACCGGGTCGACGATGCCGACGACCTTACGACGCTCCGGGGTGTCGCTCATGGTCGCGATCATGAGGTCGATCTTGCCCTGCTGCAGGAACTGCATCCGGTTCGAGGAGACGACCGAGACCAGCTCCAGCTTGACGCCGAGCCGTTTTGCCACGTCGGCGGCCATGTCCGGCTCCATGCCGACGATATTGCCGCTGGCGTCACGCATGCCCCAGGGCGGATAGTCGGTCTTCACGCCGACGATGAGAGTCCCCTTCTTCTTGATCTCGGCGAGCTGGTCGGCCTTGGCTGCCGTGCTGCCCATCAAGGCGGCGACAACGCCGATTGCCAGAACCCCCATCAGTCGTCTCATTGGACGTCTCCCGTGCTGCTGCTCAGTGCCCGCGGTTCGCTCACAGCGCACGTCGCTGCCCGGCCCGCTGCCTGAAATTATGGCACAGGCAGCCTCACGTCCGAAAGCCGTACAATTCAGGCAATAATGTTCGCTTTCCAGGCAGCTCGGGGGTTGGCTGAGTGGCTCAGGGTGCCGCGGTGGGGTGCGTCCGATGGGGGCGGCGCCAGCCGTCAGGACCCGGAAGCACCCTTGGAATGCTCGACGTCGACATCGCCCTCGCGCACTTTCCTGCGGAGCCAGCGCCGATGGTGTCGCCAGCCCCAGCCTCCGGTAACGGTGCCGCTCGTCATGGCATCGATCGTACCGCGGACCCAGATGGCCGAGTAGACGTGAATGACGAAGACGATGATCGTCAGCACGGCGGCGGTCGCATGAATGACCGCGGCCCACCGCATGGTCTCGATCGAGACGTGAATACCGAGAGTGCGCTCGAGATAGTCCTGTCCCTGCTGCCAGAGGCAGAGGCCCGAGCCGAGCAGGACGAGAATGAGCAATGTCTGTGACCAGAAGACGAACTTCTGCCCGGCATTGTACTTGCCGACCTCAGGGAGGTAGTCCTCGCCACCTGCACTGAGGGCATAGCGTAGACGCGCGAGCCATGTGATGTCCGTCCGCTCCGGCAGGTTCTGCGACACGAAGCGCACGAACAAGCCGAAGAACGCGACCACGAGCACGATGCCGAGCCAGGGATGCAGCCAGCGCGCGTTCTGCCCGCCGCCGAACAACACCGTTAGACCGAACAGGCTCGGATGAAACAGCGCGAGACCACTGAGGCCTAGCAGAATGAAGCTGATCGCCACGATCCAGTGGTTGACGCGCGCTGATCCCGAGTAGCGGGGGACGCGGACGTGGGCTTCGGGAATGTCGTCGTGCGTGCGGTCCGTCATGGCTTGTCTCCAGCGAGACGCTCGGCTTCCTCCTCATCATGCCTGGTAACCCGGTTCGGGCCCTGCACGAGGTGATGGATCACGCCGGCGACGACGGAAAGTGCGATCAGCCCCAGGCCTGCATACTTGCCGGCGCCTTTCCATGCCCTGACGAGCGGGCTGATGCGCGGGTTGTCCGGCAGCCCGGCATAGATATGCGGCTGGTCTGCGTGATGCAGCACATACATGACGTGCGTGCCGCTGACGCCCGGCGGGTCATAGAGGCCGGCTTTGTCGAAGCCGCGCGACTTCAGGTCCTTGATGCGGAGATCGGCCCAGGCCTTCATCTCGTCCTTGGTGCCGAACACGATGGCCTGGGTCGGACACGCTTTCTGGCACGCAGGCCCCTGGCCTACGGCAATGCGATCGGAACAGAGCGTACACTTGTAGGCGGTGTTGTCGACGCGCGAGATGCGCGGGATGTTGAATGGACAGCCCTTGATGCAGTAGCCGCAGCCAATGCAGTTCTCGTGGATGAAATCCACGATGCCATTGGAGTACTGCACGATCGCCCCGGGTGCCGGACAGGCTTCGAGACAGCCCGGTTCGGCACAGTGCATACAGCCGTCCTTGCGAATGAGCCATTCGAGGGTATCGGTCGACGGGTTTATCCATTCGGTGAAGCGCATCACCGTCAGGCTGTCGGGCGTAAGATCATCGGGAT
Source organism: Hyphomicrobium sp. CS1BSMeth3 (assembly GCF_900117415.1). Classification (GTDB taxonomy): domain Bacteria; phylum Pseudomonadota; class Alphaproteobacteria; order Rhizobiales; family Hyphomicrobiaceae. Next base: position 2,027,523 of record NZ_FPEI01000006.1, on the reverse strand, counting down.
TGTCCAGGACGCCGCGGTTCACGCCGACTTTCTCGCGCAGATCGTTCCATTCGAGGCATGCTGCCTGACAGGCCTTGCAGCCAATGCACTTGGAGACATCGATCAGCTTGGCGACCGGCGTGAGCTGACGTGCCGGCGCGGGCACCCTCGATGCCGAACGGCGGACGAGATCCTGCTCGCCGAAGAGCGGCGGCTTTTGCGCCGAGACATCGGGATTGGGAAGCGGAGGAAACATCATGGCCTCCCTGTCAGGCTACGGGCCCGCTGATGGCTTCGATATTGACGAGAAACGCCTTGTACTCGGGCGTTTCGATGTTGGCGTCGCCGACGAAAGGCGTGAGCGAGTTCGGGCCGAAGCCCTCCTTGGTCTCTCCCGTGAAGCCCCAATGAAGCGGAATGCCGACGATGTGGACGGTCTTGCCGTCGCAGACGAGCGGGCGAATGCGCTTCGTCACAACGGCCTTGGCCCGGATCGAGCCGCGCACCGAGGAGACGCGCACCCATCCGCCGCGAACAATGCCCTTCTCCTTAGCCAGCTCCTCGCTGATCTCGACGAAGAACTCGGGCTGCAGGGACGCATTGATCTGGGCGTGCTTGGTCCAGAAGTGGAAGTGCTCCGTCAGTCGGTACGAGGTCGCGGCATAGGGGAAGTCCTTGGCATCGCCGAACTGCGCGGCATCGTCCTTGAAGACGCGCGCCGCCGGATTGCCGCGAATATGCGGCGCAAGAACATTGGCGATCGGCGCCTCGAAGGGCTCGTAGTGCGCGGGGAACGGTCCCTCGCGGAGCCCGCGCAGCGAGAACAGCCGTGCGGTTCCCTCGGCATTCATGATGAAGGGCATGACCTCGCCCGGCTGGGCGTTCGGCGCGATGTCGGGCACGTCATAGCCCGTCCACTTTGTCCCATCCCACCACATGAGCTTGCGGCTCTCGTCCCAGGGCTTGCCCTCGAGATCGGCGGACGCACGATTGTAGAGAATGCGCCGGTTCACCGGCCACGACCACGCCCAGGTCGGGAACGTCCCCGTATCATCGGGATCGTTCGTACTGCGCCGCGCCATCTGATTGCCGGCTTCGGTGAAGCAGCCGGAGTAGATCCAGCAGCCGCATGCTGTTGAGCCATCGTCACGCAGCACCGCGAAGCCCGGCACCTGCTTGCCGCGCGCCACGACGATCTTCGTCGGATCCGATGGATCGGCCAGATCCGATACGGCATAGCCATTGAGCTCTTTCGCGAGCTCCTCGGCCGTCGGGTCTCCCGGATCTTTGTAGCGCCAGTCGAGCTTGAGAATGGGATCGGCAACGGGGCCGCCCTCCTTCTCGTAGAGCGCTTTCAGGCGCAGGTAGATTTGCGCCATGATCCAGTTGTCGGACTTGGCGTCGCCTGGAGGCGTGCCGCCCGGCCAATGCCACTGCAGCCAGCGCCCGGAATTCGTCAGCGAGCCTTCGTCCTCCGCAAAGCAGCTCGTCGGCAGCTCGAAGACCTCGGTCTGGATAGAGGCGGAGTTGACGTCGTTGAAGTCGCCGTGGTTCTCCCAGAAGCGCGCCGTCTCCGTTTGCAGCGGATCCATGACGACGAGGAACTTGAGCTTCGAGAGCGCCGCCGTGATCTTCTTGCGATTGGGGAACGAGAGCAGCGCATTGAAGCCCTGGCAGAAGTAGCCGTTCATCCGGCCAGCGTGCATCAGCTCGAAGGCGCGCAGGATGTCGTACGACGGCACATCGAGCTTCGGCAGCCAGTCATAGGCGAAGTTATTCTCTGCCGTCGCCGCCTCGCCCCACATGGCCTTCTGGAAGCTCACGAAGAACTTCTTGTAGTTCTGCCAGTAGCTCGTCTGTCCCGGGCGCAGCGGCTTAAAGCCGCGTGTCGACATGTACACGTCGAGCGACGTCTCGCGCTCGGTCGGGATGTTGAGATAGCCCGGAATGAGGTTCGACATGAGGCCGATGTCGGTCAGGCCCTGGATGTTGGAGTGGCCGCGCAGCGCATTCATGCCGCCGCCGCGCACGCCGATGTTGCCGAGGATGAGCTGCAACATGGCCATCGCGCGGATGTTCTGCGAGCCCTTGGAGTGCTGCGTCCAGCCGAGGGCGTACATCGAGGTCATCGTCCGGGTCTTGGACGAGCACTCGCCGATCATTTCGCAGACCTTGAGGAACTTATCCTTCGGCGTACCGCAGATGCGCTCGACCATCTCGGGCGTATAGACGGCCACGTGCTGTTTCAGCAGGTTCCACACACACCGCGGGTTCTGCAGGGTGTCGTCGATGAGCGCGAAGCCATCTGCGCCCATCTGGTAGTCCCAGCTCGTGCGGTCGTAGTCGCGCTTCTCCTCGTCGTAGCCCGTGAAGAGGCCGTCGCTGTAGCCGAAGCGCTCGTCAACGAGCAGGCCGGCGTTGGTGTAGGACTTCACATAGTCCCACTGCACCTTGTCGTTCTGGATGCAGTAGTTGATCACGCCGAGCAGGTAGGCGATGTCCGTGCCTTGCCGGATGGGGCAGTAGAAATCCGCGACGGACGCCGAGCGCGTGAAGCGCGGGTCGATCACGATCAGCTTGGCGCCACGGTTGTGCTTCGCCTCGGTGACCCACTTGAAGCCGCATGGATGGGCTTCCGCGGCATTACCGCCCATGATGACGACGAGATCGGTATTCTTGATGTCGGTCCAGGAGTTCGTCATTGCGCCGCGACCGAACGTCGGAGCCAGACTGGCTACCGTAGGTCCGTGTCAAACGCGCGCCTGGTTGTCGAACGCCACAATCCCGGTCGAGCGTACGACCTTGTAGGTCTCCCAGGCTGTTTCGTTCGTCGTCGCCGACGCCGCCAGGAAGCCGGTCGTCGTCCAGCGGTTGACCGTCACGCCGGCGGCATTCCGTTCGATGATGTTCTTGTCGCGATCGTCCTTCATGAGGCGCGTGATGCGATCCAGCGCCTCGTCCCACGAGATCCGCTCGAACTTGTCCGATCCGGGCTTGCGCACCTGCGGGTAGAGCGTGCGCGTCTTCGAGTGGACCATATCGAGAAGCGCAGCGCCCTTGGGGCAAAGCGTTCCGCGGTTGGTCGGATGCTCGGCGTCGCCCTCGATGTGAAAGATGTTCGCCTGCTCGCCCTTTGTCAGGTCACCGCGCGAGTACATGATGATTCCGCAGGCCACGGAGCAGTACGTGCAAGTGTTCCGGGTTTCCGTCGACTTCGCGAGCTTGAAGTTTCTGACGTGGGCGGCAACTTCGGCTTCCGCCTCGCCATATCCGAACGCCGCGATCGACGTCGCGGCCGCACCGGCACCCGCCAACTGCAAGAAGCGCCGGCGAGAGACTTGGATGTTCATCCCAGGCCTCCAAAACAAATGTGACACCACACTTGGAACCGCAAGCGGAGGCACTCAGTTCCCCGATTGGTGCCTAAGCGGATCAAGGAATTTATGATTGGGGTTCACGTTATGGTGATGCCGCCCAACTATCTTCTCGAATGGCTGGCGCCAAGCGTGGCCCTGGCAGCTCTTTCGCTTGTTTTCGCGGTGCTCTCGGCCGACGCCCAGGCGCCTTCCCGGACCGCGGCCGAAGCAGGAAACTGTGATGCCCCGAAGACGGCCCGGCCGGCCACGCCCACGGAAAGCGGCGCAGCCTCCGGCGTGAAGAATATGGGCGCTACCGGCTGGTCGGGCGGCGGGCTCGGGGGCTCGCATAATGAGACGTCGAACAGTGGGCCGTCACCGGATTCCCGCACGGCGCAGCCCGAGACGGCGAGCGGTCTCGACCCCACCAAATCGGATCAAAATCGGAACGACCGCGCCGACAGGTGCGAGGAAAAGTGAGCCCCCGATTGGCGGGTGTTCAGTCCGCGAGTTCGGCCCGCAGGACGCGCTTCAGGATCTTACCTGATGGATTGCGCGGGAGCTGCTCGCGGATGATCAGGTCCTTCGGGACCTTAAAGCCGGCGAGGTTCGCGCGGCAATGGGCGGTGAGCGTCGGCAGATCCAGTGCGGCACCTTCGTTGAGCACGACCACGGCGACCGGGCGTTCGCCCCACCGCTCATCCGGAAGGCCGATGACCGCCGCTTCGCGCACGCCGGGGAGCTGGTAGATGACGCGCTCGACCTCGGATGACGCGATGTTCTCGCCGCCCGAGATGATCATGTCCTTCTTGCGGTCCGTCAGATAGAGAAAGCCGTCCGCATCGATATGGCCGATGTCACCGCTGCGGAACCAGTCGCCAAAGAAGGAGGCGCGCGTCTTCTCCGGGTCTTTCCAGTAGCCACGCGTAATCTTAGGCCCGCGCAGGCAGATCTCGCCGCTCTCGCCCGCCGCGAGTGCGCGGCCCATCTCATCGCGGATCTCGACCTCGACATGCGCGAGCGCGCGGCCGACAGAGCCGATCTTCTCGATCTCGCACCCCGCCTCCATCATCGTGTCGCCGCTGCAGGATTCCGTTAGGCCGTACGCATCAACGTAACGGGCGTTCGTGAAGTACCCGCTGAAGGCGCGGATGCGCGGCTCGGGCGTACGCTCGCCGCCGCCAACGACCCACCTGATGCTCGAGACGTCGTGCTTCTCGCGTTCGGGATGCGCGAGGATCGAGCTCAGCATGACCGGCGCGAACCAGGCGCCCGTCAGTCGTTCCTGCTCGATCGAGCGAATAGCAGCAACGGGATCGAAGTCGCGATGAATGCAGAGCGCGCCACCGACCCACAGCACGGCCACGCCCGGCAGATCAAAGGCGCCGACGTGATAAAGCGGCCCGGTCACGAGCAGGCGATCCGCGGCTGTCAAGCCGAGCGCCACGACGTGGTCGGCGTTCTTCCAATAGAAATTGCCATAGGTGTGCATCACGCCCTTGGGGCGGTCCGTCGTGCCGGACGTGTACATCAGCCGGAACAGGTCATCCGGACCGGTGACGTGCATTGGCGCGGGGGCGGCGACGCCGGCTAGGCGCGTCGAGTCAGACTGCGCAGCCGTATCGACGAGCACGACGTTCGCGAGACCGGCGACCAGCCCGGCCAGCTCTTCATCGGCGAAAATGAGCTTCGCGCCGGCATGGCCGGTGATGTAGGCGACTTCCTCCGCAGCGAGCCGATAATTGACTGGCAGGAAGACCGCGCCGAGGTGGCTCGTCGCAAAGGCGAGCTCGATGAAGGCCGCGCTGTTCTTCATGACCACGGCAACGATGTCGCCGGCGCCGACGCCGCGAGCGGCCAGCAGACCTGCCGTCTTCTCGATCCGCGCCTGCAGGCTGGCATAACCAAGCCGCGTCTCGCCGTAGATGAGCGCGAGCGCGTCAGGTGTGCGCCGGGCGTGGAAGCGGATGAAGCTCGTCAGGTTCAGCATCGCACCGGCTCCGTGCACTCAGTACGACCGCGGCAGCCCCAGGTTCTGCCCGGCGATGAAGTTCAAAATCATCTCCTCCGAGATCGGGGCAAAGCGGAAGAGACGCGCATCCCGCCACAGGCGCTCGACGTGCATGTCCTTGGCAAAACCCATGCCGCCCATCGTCTGCATGGCCTGCTCGATGCCTGCAGACGCCGCCTGTGAGGCAATAAGCTTACCGACATTGGCCTCTGTGCCAAAGGGTTTGCCGGCATCGAACTGTGCCGCCGCTTTGAGATTCATGAGTCGTGCGCACTGCACTTCGGCCCAGTGCTGCGCGAGCGGGAACTGCAGGCCCTGGTAGCTCGCAATGGGCTTTCCGCCGAACACGCGGCGATCCTTGGCATAGTCGACCGCGAGACGGATCGCGAGATCGGCCGCGCCGACGAGACCGGCCGTCGTCACGATGCGCTCGGTGTTCAGCACGTCGAGCAGCTCGTACCAGCCGCCATCGAGCGTGCCGATGATCTCGCTCCCATCGACCTCGACATCATCGAAGAACACATTGCAGGCCGAAAGCGTATTCGTTCCGACCTTTTCGATCGGCGCATAGGTCAGGCCCTCGCGCGCGACGTCGATCATGAACATAGTCAGGCCGTGCGTGCGCTTCGGCGAAGCCTCGACCTTCGTCGTGCGCGCAATGACGAGCATCTTCTGCGCCGACTCGACGCCGGTGATCCAGATCTTTCGGCCCGAGAGTCGCCAACCGTTGCCAGCGCGTGTCGCGAACGTCTTGATCTCGAGACTGTTGGAGCCGGCATCGGGCTCAGTGAGTGCCATGCAGCAGTTGATCTCACCCGAGATGATCTTTGGCAGCAGCTCGCGGCGCATGGCCTCGCTGCCGAAGCGCGAAATCGAGACGCCGCCGAAAATCGGATTGATCATGAAGAGCTGGCCGACCGTGCAGCCACCACCTGCAGCCGCCAGTTGCTCGATGATCAGCGCCATCTCGACCATGCCGAGGCCGCTGCCACCATGTTCTTCGGGCAGCGCCACGCCGCAGAGACCTGCGTCGCAGACCGCGCGCCAGAACTCCTGCGGAAAGGCCTTCCGTGCATCGTGATCGCGCCAGTAGTCGAGGCCGAAGTGCTCGCCCACTTTGCGCGCACTCTCCGCGATCATTTTCTGTTCGTCGGTCAGATCGAAATCCATGGCACTTTCCGTTCGGCTCAGCCGGCAAGCAGATGCAGCGGCTCTTCCAGAAGCGCTGCAATGCGGTCCAGCAGCTCGGCTGCGAATGCGTGATCGGTGGTGGCGTCGTGGACGAGCGCCAAGGTCATCTCGTGCGTAGTGTCGCCGCCACGGACCGTGCGGACACCGCCGACGCCGAGCGCCATGCGCCAGCCCTGCGGGAGCGCAGGGACGAGCTGACGGACCCTGCCTTCGATCATGTAAATGGCGACATCGCCGCGCGTGCTGTCCGTCTGGAGATGCGACATGCGTGCGGCGATGGCAGACAGAGTATCGCGCGCCGTCCCATCGAGCGTTGCGAGGCCATCGGCCCCCGGGAAGCCCAACCGGACGGGGGTCTCACCGTCGGCATGAAGGGCCTTGATGCACGCGAGCGCGAGGTAGACGCGGCGCTCGAAGGGCCGATCCCGCGATCCCGCGAGACGCGCATCGAGCGCGCGCAGAGCGCTGACATCCACATCCGCGACCACGAACGAAAGGGCTGCGGCTGGGGCCGCCATCGGTGCGGCGCGTTGCATGGCTATCGGAGCAGGCGCAATGCTCTGCGCCGCGGCCTTGGCCTCCAAGGCCTGCAGCACATCGGCCGCCTTGATCCTTCCGCGAGGACCGGAGCCAGCAAGATTGCTGAGATCGAGCGAACCCTCGCGCGCCAGACGCCGTGCGTACGGAGTCGCAATGATGCGGCTGTCATCTCTCGCCGGCGCGGCGACAAATTGCGCCGCCGGAGCGGGCTCTGCGACGGGCGCCACGGCCTCGACTTCAAGCCTTCCAGCTTGTGCCGTTGCTTCATCGAGCCGCCAGCGCGCAATCGGCGTGCCGACGGGAACAACTTCGCCTTCGGACGAAAGCAGCGTCACCAGCTCGCCGGCCGATGGCGCCTCCACCTCGTTCGCGATCTTGTCGGTCTCGATCACGACGACGGCGTCGCCTGCTGCAAAGCGCGCACCCGGCGCCACGAGCCAGTGCGCGACGGTGCCCTCGGTCATGGTGAGACCGAGCTTCGGCATCAACAGGTCGACGACCTCAGCCATGGTTCAACGGCCGGTGAATTTCGGTGCGCGCTTCTCGAGGAATGCACCACAGCCTTCCTTGGAGTCCGCAGTGTCGAGCACGAGGCCGATCATGGCCTGCTCGTGCGCGAGTGCCGCCGAGAGCGGCATCTCCCCGCCGCTGTTGAGCGTCCGCTTCAAGAGCTTCAGCACGAGCGGTGACTTCGAGGCCATCTTCGCCGCCATCTCGCGCGCGGCCGCCATCACGTCCGCCTTCGGCACGACCTTGTTGGCAAGGCCGATCGCGACGGCTTCCTGCGCCGAGATCTGCTCGCCCGTGAACATGATCTCCTTGGCGCGGCAGAGCGGGACCTGCCGGATGATGCGCTGCGTGCCGCCGGCACCGGGAAAAAGTCCGAGCGTGATCTCGGGGAGGCCGAGCCGCGCCGTATCCGCAAGAATGCGGATGTCGGTCGCGAGAATGAGCTCCGTGCCGCCGCCGAGTGCGTAGCCGTTGACCGCCGCGATCGTCGGTTTGTCGCACAACTCGATTTTGCGGAAGACGCGATGCACGACCTCGCCGAATTCCTCATAGTGGCGCAGGCCGTCGCGTGACTTGAGATCGGCGATGTCGCCGCCGGCGACGAAAGCGCGATCGCCCGCACCCGTGATGATGATCACCTGCACCGCCGGATCGGCCTCGATTTTGGCCCATGCCGCTTCGAGCACCAGCAGGGTCGGGATGTCGAGGGCGTTGAGCGTCTTCGGTCGGTTGATCGTGACGACGGCAATGCCGTCCGCAATCTCGGTGAGGATCACATCGGTGGTCATGGGCGTTCCTCGGTTCTGTTATGCGAGCGTCCGGCGCACGGCATCGGCAATGCGCGTGGCATCCGGGCGGTAGCGCGCCTCGAGCTCTTTCGCGAAGGGGACGGGCATGAAGGGTGCGCCGACGCGAACGATCGGGCCGTCTAACTCGTCGAAGCCGATGTCGGCCATGCGCGCGGCGATCTCGGCGCCGATGCCGAAAGCTTCGACGGCCTCGTGGGCGATCACGAGGCGGTGCGTGCGCGCGAGCGAGGCGAGCACGGCGGTCTCGTCCCAAGGCTGGAGCGAGCGCAGGTCGACGACTTCAGCCTCGATGCCGTCCTTTGCCAGCGCGCTGGCGGCCGCAAGAGAAACATCGCGCATGGCGCCGTAGGTCACGATCGTCGCATCGCGGCCAGGGCGCGCAATGTCCGCCTTGCCAATCGTTACATTCGGCATTGACTCGGGCAGCTCGCCCTTCACGGCATAGAGGCTCTTGTTCTCGACGACGATGACGGGATCCGGGTCAGCGATCGCAGCGCGCGTCAGCGCGTAGGCATCGGCGACCGTCGCCGGGCAGACCACCTTGAGGCCTGGTACGTGCGCGAGCCAGGCTTCAAGGCACTGCGAGTGCTGCGGGCCGGCATTGATGCCGCCGCCGTGCGGCAGGCGCACGACCATCGGCAGTGCATACTGCCCGCCGAACATGAAGCGTGCCTTCGCCGCCTGATTGACGAGCGCGTCCATGGAGAGCGTCACGAAATCCATGAACATGATCTCGACGACGGGCTTCAGGCCGCTCATGGCTGCACCGACGGCCGCGCCGACGATGGCCGCTTCCGAGATCGGCGTATCGCGCACGCGCTCGGCGCCGAAGCGATCGAGCAGGCCGCGTGTCACGCCAAAGGGGCCGCCGGGCGCGGCGACATCCTCGCCGAAGAGGACGACGCTCTCATCGGCCGCCATGGCATCGGCGAGCGCGCGGTTGATGGCCTGGCCGAAGCGGACTTCGCTCATGGCCGAGCTTCCGTATTGGCATACACATCGCGGAGTGCGGCGTCGAAAGTCGGGGCCGCGCCGGCTCGCGCGCGCGCCACTGCAGCATCGACGCGCGCAATAGCATCGCGTTCCGCGGACTTGATATCCGCTGCCGGCACGCCATCTGCTGCAAGCCGCCGCTCGAGGCGTCCGATCGGATCGTCCTCGCTGCGCGCGGCATCGACCGCATCGCGGTACTTCTGCGGATCGCCCTCGAAGTGACCGCGTACGCGCGTCGTACGGCATTCGAGGAAACGCGGGCCTCCAGCGCTGCGGATCTCAGAGACGAGCGCGCGCGCAGCATCATGCACCGCAATGACGTCGTTCCCATCAATCGAGCGCGCGATGATCTTATGGCTTTCAGCCAGCGCAGTCGGTGTTGCTGCAAGTTGCCGCGCTGTCGGAGAGAACTCCGACCAGCCATTGTTCTCGCACACGAACAGCACCGGCAGGCGCCAGATGGACGCGAGATTGAAGCTCTCGTGCATAACGCCCTCGGCAAGCGCACCGTCACCGAAGAAGACGGCCGCCACGGCGCCGCTCTTTTTCACCTGATGGGCAAGGGCACTCCCGACGGCGATCGGCAATCCGGCGCCGACAATGCCATTCGCGCCCAGCATACCGACGGCCGCATCGGCAACATGCATGGAGCCGCCGCGGCCTTTGCACATGCCCTCGGCCTTGCCCATGATCTCGAGGAAGAAGCGTTCGAGGTCGAGGCCCTTGGCCAGCGCGTGCCCGTGGCCGCGATGGTTGGAGGCAAGCGTATCGGCGGGCCCGAGCGCCGCGCAGACGCCGGCCGCCACGCCTTCCTGGCCGACGGAGAGATGAATGAAGCCCGGCACCTCGCCATCCGCGAAGAGCTGGGCAAGGCGCAGCTCCGCCTCGCGGATCAGCCGCATCGTCCGCAACAGGTCGAGGGGTGCAACGCTGTCCGCCGCGGTCAAGCAGAGATCCTCCAGCCGTTTGGGACGAAAGCTCGGCTATTCTCGGCAGGGAAGGTTCGTGGTGTCAAGAAGAATGAATGATGAGCCATGATTCGTATTTGTTGACGGGCGACGCGCTGGCGCGCTAGTCTTCGAGGCAACGAGGTCGGCGATGCTCGAGAAGAAGACGCCTGAGGGGTCTGATGCGAACGGCGAGGCAGCGCCCGGCCGCAGGCGTCGTGCCGACCGTGCAATAGAGACGCGCCGCAAGTTGATCGATGCCGCGGCGGAGGTCGTGGGGGCCGAGGGTTACGCCAACGCCTCGGTCGCCAAGATCACGGCCCGCGCCAAGATCGCGCAAGGCACGTTCTACAACTATTTCGCCTCGCAGCAGGACCTGTTCGACCACCTCTTGCCCGAGCTCGGCACCGAGCTCCTCGGCTTCATCCGTGCGCGTACAGCGCAGGAGGAAGGGAGCTTCGCGCGGGAGGAGATCGGTTTTCGCGCCTTCTTTGATTTTCTCGCGGAGCGGCCCGCCTTCTACCGCATCTTGAATGAGGCCGAGACTTTCGCGCCGAAGGCCTATCACGATCACATGCGGAACATGGCCGAGGGCTACATGCGCGCGCTCTCGCGCAGCCACGCCAAGGGGGAGCTGCCCGGCTTCGAGCGGCGCGAGCTCGAAGTGATCATCTACACCATGCTCGCGGCGCGCAACTATCTCAGCTACCGCTATCTGTTCCGCGATGGCCGCTCGCGCCGCCTGCCCGCGTGGGTCGACCGCGCCTACATGAAGCTGATGACCGGCGGCATGGTGTACGGCGGGACGACGGACCGTCCGCGCCGCGCCCGCCGCAGCACACCATCTGCGGAGAGCGCCGTCATCGGCGACGCCGCCCATTTCCGGCTCGAGCCGGCAGAGCCGGGCGAGACGCGCATCGATCTCGAGGTGACGGACGCGTGCCTTGGTGCGGACGGTGCCATCCGCCGGGGCATTCTGTTGAAGCTCATCGAGGCTGCCGCGACGGCCGCGGCCTCCGAAATTTCCGCAACCCCACCGCGTCTTCTGAGCCTGTCGACGGCCTTTCCGAATGCCGCCGGTGACGAGGATCTCACGGCCATAGCGCGGGCGCAGGGGAGCGGAGGCGCCATCCATGTGAGCGTAGAAGTCCGTGCCGCGAACGGGAGCGCGCGGCCGGTTGCCACGGCCCAGTGCGTCTACGAGGCCGAGCGTCGCGCGACAATGGAAGATGAATCGTGACTCGGGAATCATCTTGACGTTTATCTGCCGCCTGAAGCACACTCAGGCCAACAACAAGACCGTCCCGTCCGGTCAAGCGGTTTGACAAATTATGCAGGAGGAACACCCATGGCCCGCAAGCGTGTCGATCTCGACCGCCGCACCGTCCTGAAGGGCGCGGCAGCCGGAGCTGCAGCAACAATTTTCGCGCCCAATATCGTCGCGGCACAGAGCAAGGTCGTCCGCATTGGTATGCCGACGATCCTCTCGGGCCGCGTTGCGCAGCTCGGCACGTCGTCGCGCAATGCCGTGCAGATGGAAGTCGAGAAGATCAACGCGGCGGGAGGTCTCGCCGGTCGTCAGATCGAGATGGTCATTCGCGACTCGAAGGGCCAGCCGCAGGAAGCCGCGCGCGTATCCCGCGAGCTCGTGAACAGCGATGGCTGCGAGATCTTGCTCGATGCCGAGGCGTCATCCGGCTCGTTCGCCGTGCAGGAAGTGGCGAAGGACCTCGGCGTGCTCGTGATGCACACCAACTCGGAGACGTCCTCGCTCACGGCCGATCCGAAGATCCGCATTCCGCTCGCGTTCCGCTCGTGCCGTCAGGGCATCCACGATGCCGTCGCGAGCGGCGCTTATGCGGCCGAGATCGCCAAGGCCAAGAAGCTCAATCGCTGGGGCACGTGCTCGCCGGACTATGCCTACGGTCGCGACAACACGCAGCTCTTCGTCGAGTACCTCAAGCACTTCTATCCGCAGGCCGAGGTGACGACCGAAGCCTGGCCCAAGCTCTTCCAGCCGGACTATACCGAGGTCATCACCCGCGTGCTTCAGAGCAAGCCGCAGGCGCTCTACTCGGCGCTCTGGGGCGGCGACCTGACCTCGTGGGTCGATCAGGCGAACATCTATGCGCTCTTCTCGCAGATGGAAGTGTTCGCGATCAACATGGCGGACTACACGGCCCTGACGGCCGTCAAAAACCTTCCCAAGGGCATCCACTCCGCCACGCGGTACATCAAGACGTACCCGGCCACGAAGGCGAATGCCGAGTGGGGTGACGCCTATCGCGCGCGCTTCAAGGAGTATCCGACGAACTGGTCGTGGGAGAACTGGGTCGGCATCAACTTCATTGCCGAAGCCGCGAAGAAGGCGAACTCCGCAGATGGCAAGAAGATCGCCGAGGCCATGCGCGGTCTGAAGATCGATTGCCCGTTCGGCACCGACGGCACCGTCACCATGCGTGCCGACGATCAGACCGTGATCGGCTATGCCATCGGCTGGGGCACGACGATCCCGCAGGAGCCGTATGTTCCCGAGGTCAAAGGTGCGACCTGGGATACGATCCTCCAGCTCGAGGCCGAGTGGAAGAAGCGCAACAACTACACCTGAGCTGCGTTCGATCCGAGTTACCTTCGCAGGGCCGAGGCAATCACCTTGGCCCTGCGAGCGATTTAGATCAGTCCACCATCCGAGGTGACGCTTGAATCTCGCCGCCCTCACGGATTGCCTGACGTCCGCCTCCTGCCTTGTCACCCAGACGACGAGCGGCCTCATCATCGGGATGCTGCTGTTTCTCGTGGCAGCCGGGCTCACCCTCATCTTCGGCGTGCTCAAGGTCGTCAACTTCACGCACGGCTCGTTCTACATGCTCGGCGCGTACCTCGCGCTCACCGTCAACGGGCTGACCGACAGCTACTTCCTGGCAGTTCTGGCCGCAGCGGCTGGCGTCGGGCTGTTCGCGCTGGTGTTCGAGCGCTTCTTCATGAGCAAGGTGTACGGCTCGAACGTGCTCATGCAGCTCCTCGTCTGCTACGCCTTCATCCTGATTCTCGACGATGCCGTGAAGATCATCTGGGGGCCCGAATTCAAGTCCATGGGCATGGCCACCGTCTTTCAGAAGCCGCCGCTCTTCATTGCCGGCGGCATCGTGCCTGTCTTCTATCTCTTCCTCATCATCGTCACGCTCATCCTCTCGCTCGTGCTCTGGCTGATCATCACCCGCACGAAGTTCGGCACGGTTGTGCGCGCCGCGGCAGTCAATCCAAGCATGGTGTCGGCGCTGGGCATCAATACTGGGCTCGTCTACAGCGGCGTGTTCGTTCTCGGCGGTATGCTCGCGGGTCTTGCGGGCGGCCTTGCGGCACCGGTGCGATCCTTGACGGCGGGCATGGGCTTCTCGATCCTCATTGAGTCCTTCATCGTCACCGTCATCGGCGGCATGGGCTCCATCGCCGGCGCGCTGCTCGGCTCCATCATGATCGGCCTCGTGCGCTCCTTTGGCTCGATCGGCTTCCCCCTGTTCGTCGAGGGCCTGATGTTCCTGCTGATGGCCATCATCCTCATCCTCAAGCCGAGCGGCCTGCTCGGCAAGGAGGGTTGAGATCATGATGGCTACGCGTCCCAATCTCGTCCGCGATGTCGCGATCGCGGCCGTCGCTCTGATCATCCTGCTTCTGCTGCCCTACGTGTGGCCGAGCAAGATGGTCAACGATCTCATCATCCGCGTCTCGGCCTTCGCGCTGTTCGCGACGTCGCTCAATCTGCTCGTCGGCTATACGGGCATGGTCTCGTTCGGCCATGGCATGTTCTTCGGCTTCGGCGCCTACGCCTTCGGCCTTTCCATGCAGAGGCTCGGCGTTTCGATCCCTATGGCCTTCCTCATCACTGTCGTCTCGAGTGCCCTGCTCGGCCTCGTCGTCGGCGCCATCAGCATCCGGCTGAAGGACATCTACTTCTCCTTTATCACGCTCGCCTTCCAGATGCTGCTCTACAGCACCGTGATCGCGTGGGTTCCGCTGACGGGTGGCGATCAAGGTCTCATGGGCGGCATCCCGCGTCCGCCGTTCCTGGGTATCGATCTATCCATTGAAGCGCACCGCTACGCCTTCGCCGTCACGATCATGGTCATAGGTCTTCTGATCCTGCGCCAGATCGTCGAGTCGCCATTCGGCTACACGCTCCGCATGATCCGCGACAATAGCGAGCGCGCCACCTTCCTCGGCATCAATGTCTTCCGTGCCAAGCTCACGGCCTTCGTGATTGCCGGCGTGTTCGGCGCGATCGGCGGCATGGTCATGGCGCTCTTCGTCTCGGGCGCCTACCCGGAGTTCGTGAACTGGACGATGTCGGGCGAGGGCATCTTCATGATCATGCTCGGCGGACTTTCGACGTTCGTCGGTCCGGCGGCCGGCGCGCTGATCTTGTCGCTGCTGAATGACGTGATCACGCGCGGCACCGAGCATCACGGCCTGTTCCTCGGCGCCGTCATTCTTCTGTTCGCGCTGGGGCTGCGCAAGGGCGTGACGGACTTCGTCGCGGATTGGTTCCGCCTGCGCCGCGAGGCCAGCAGCAGGAGCGGGAGCTGACGCCATGCTCGAAGTCAAAGGTCTGTTCAAATCCTTCGGCGGCGTTGCTGCCATCTCCGACGTCAACATCGACTTCCCGACGGGCTCGCTCACGGCGATCATCGGTCCGAACGGCGCCGGAAAGAGCACGTTCTTCAATCTCATCAGCGGCGGCCTCACGCCGGATGCGGGATCAGTGACCTTCAACGGCACGAACCTCGTCGGCCGCTCGCGGGCGCAGATCATCGATGCCGGTATCGGCCGCGCCTTCCAGGTCGCGCGCATCTTCCCGACGCTCACGGTGGAGGAGAGCCTGCTCGGCGCCGTTACTGCCCATCGCCGCCGCGCCCAGAATATCACCCATCGCTTTCCGCTGCCCGAGATGCGTGATCGTATGCTTGAGGTCGCCGACATGCTGGGCCTCACCGAGAAGCTCGGTGTGACCTCGGCCAATCTCTCGCACGGCGATCAGAAACTCCTCGACATCGCGCTCGCGCTCGTGCTCGACCCCAAAGTCCTCCTGCTCGACGAGCCGACGGCCGGCATGGGGCCCGACGAGCGCTGGCGCATGATCGAGCGCGTGCATGAACTCTGGGAGTGCGAGAAGCTCACGCTGATCTTCATCGAGCACGACATGGACATCGTCTTCAAGATTGCGCCGAAGATCTCCGTCCTCTGCTACGGACGCCTGCTCGCCGAGGGCACGCCCGACCAGATCCGCACCAATCCCGCGGTGATCGAGGCTTACCTCGGCACGAGCCACGAGGAGGCGGCAGTATGAGTACGTCGCCGATCGTCCGCGTCGCAGGTCTCGATGTCTTTTACGGCAAGAGCCAGATCCTCTTCGATGTCGGGCTGGAGCTGAAGCAAGGGCAGACGCTCGCGCTCCTCGGCCGCAATGGCGCCGGCAAGAGCGCGACTATGAAGGCCATTGCCGGCGTCGCGCCACCGCGTCGCGGCACGGTCGAGGTTGCCGGCACGAATGTGGCCGGTCGCCCGCCCCATGTCATCGCGCGCACTGGTATCGGCTTCGTACCCGAGGATCGCCAGATCTTCCCCGAGCATACTGTCGAGGAAAACCTCGAGATCGGCGCCAAGAAGGGCCCCAATGGCCAGGACGAGTGGTCATTGAAGCGCGTATTCGAAGTTTTCCCCCTACTAGAGCCGCTGCGTTATCGTATGGGCGGTCGGCTCTCTGGCGGCGAGCAGCAGATGCTTGCCATTGCGCGCACGCTGATGGGTAATCCGGTCGTGCTGCTGCTCGACGAGCCGAGCGAGGGGCTTGCGCCCATCGTCGTCGCGCGTATTGGCGAGCTGCTGAAGACGCTGCGCAAGACGGGCGCGACGACGCTGATTGCCGAGCAGAATATGCACTTCTGCCTCGGCGTCGCGGATGATGCGGTGGTGATCGACAAAGGCGCGATCGTCTATCGCGATACCATTTCCGGCCTCAAGGCCAACGAGGAGGTCCGGCGGCGCTATCTCGCCATGTGACGGCGCGGCGCCAGGGCCCGAAAGAGAGCCCACCAGCGAGGAGGATGCCATGACGACGCTGGCCACGCATATTGCCCGCTTCACGTCTGCGCTCGACGCCAAGACCATGCCGCCCGAGGTGGTCGAAAAGGCGCGGGCCTGTCTGCTCAATGCCTATGGCATGGGCCTCGACTGCCACGATACGCCCTATGCACCCGTCGCGCGCACGGCAGCTCTGGCCCTCGATGGTGAGGTGCCGAACGGCGCGACCATGCTCGCGGATGGACGTCGCACGACAGTCGGCGGCGCCTGCCTCGCCAATGCTGCGCTGTTCCACGGCCGTGCCCAGGAGGATTCTTCGGGCGCCGCGCATTTCGGCACCATTCTCGTGCCGCTGCTCACTGCGATGATCGAGACGCGCCGCGCCTCGCTCTCCGAGATGATCCCCGCGCTCGTCGCCGGCTACGAAGCCGGTGGCCTCCTCGAGAAGGCCTTTGCCATCAACACGACGCCCGGCGGTTTCCGCTCGACAGCCACATACGGTGTCGTCGCGGCCGCGGCGGCCACGAGCCGCCTCCTGCGCCTCGATGCCGAGCGCACGGCGGCAGCCCTCGGCAATGCCGTGTCCTTCACGGGTGGCGTGTTGCAGTCCTTCGTCGACGGCACGGACGAATGGCGCTACCAGCCGGGCCTCATCGGGCGGAACGGTCTCGCCGCTGCGGAGCTGGCGCGTGCCGGCTCGGTCTCGGCGCCTCACGCACTCGAAGGCAAGGCCGGTCTCGTGCGTGCGTTCGGCCGCACGGAGCCGGATGTCGCTGCGCTCGCGGGATCGCTCGGCAAGGAGTGGTTCATCCATCGCGTGACCTTCAAGCCCTTCCCGGTCTGCGCCTTCAACCAGACGCCCGTGATGGGCGCGCTGGAGCTGCGCAAGGAGCTCGGCGCCGCCAAGATCGAGTCCGTCAAAGTGCGCATGAACCCCTACGAGTGCGGCTATGCGGGCATGGATGCTGCCGGCCCCTTCAGCACCATCTCCGGCACGCTGATGAGCATCCCCTTCTGCATTGCTTCGACGCTGCTGCACGGCATCCCGGACATGAAGCGCATGACGACGTACGACGATCCGGCCGTGAACGGCCTCGTCGGGCGTATCGCCCTCGTTGCCGATGCGGGCGTGCCGATCCTGAGTGCCATCATCGAGGTCGAGACCGAGGACGGCCGCCGCCTCGTGCGCGACCAGCGCATGACGACCGAAGACTACAACTACGATCGGGCCGGCGTTTCGAGCCTCGTGCGCCGGATCGGTGTCGAGCAGGGCGTACCATCGCAGGCTTTCGATATGCTGGAGCGGTTCGTCGATCGCCTGCCCGATGGCACGATCGAGGATGTGCTCGGCGCCTTCCGTCTGCTCGAGCCGCGGCGCAAGGCCGCCTGAGGCGCAGCGGCCGCTCAGGAGTTACGTGGAATGTCCGACGTCAAGTGCGAGGCCTTTACCCTCGGAGGGCTGTTGCGCGCCGCCGCAGAGCGTCACGGCGCGCGCACGTTCCTTGAGTTCCCGGACGGCACGCAGACCTACACCGAGGCCGATGCGCGCGCCAACCGCACCGCCAATGGTCTTGTGTCGCTCGGCGCCGCCAAGGACAGCAAGATCGCGATCATGGCCATGAATGGCCCAGGCTTCATCGATGCCTGGCTCGGGGCCGCGCGCACGGGCGCGGTCTATGTCCCGATCAATACCGACTACAAGGGCGACATCCTCCGCTATCAGCTCGGCAAGGCGGACGTGTCGCATATCGTCATCGATCCGGCGTTCCTCGAGCGGCTGGAGGCTGTTGCTACGGATCTGCCGCGGCTCCGTCACGTCATTCTCACGGCGCCGATACCCGGCGCGCCGCGCTCGCTCGGAACTGGCGTGGCGATCTCGACGCTCGCCGATGTCATGAGTGCACCCGATCGCGATCCCGGTATCGAGATCGCACCTTCGGATCCGCTCGCGATCAGCTTTACGTCCGGCACCACCGGGCCGTCGAAAGGTGTGCTCGCAAGCCACGCGCATGTCATTACCTTCGCGCGCGACTGGATCATGTCGACCGACTACGCTGCGGGCCAGTCGATCTACACCTGCATGCCGCTGTTCCACGCCGTGGCTTCCTGGCTCGGCGTCGTCCCCGCGATCATCAACAGCGGACGCATTGCCATCGTGCCGCGCTTCTCGGCCTCGGGCTTCTGGGACGACGTGCGCAAGTACAAGGCTGACGTCGCGCACGGCATTTTCTCCATGGTGCCGATCCTGCTGAAGCAGCCGCCGCGTCCCGATGATGCCGACCAGCCGGCGCGCCGCTTCTATTTCGCCAAGGTCAATGACGAGTTCGAGCGCCGCTTCAACTGCAAGATCGTCGAGGTGTACGGCGCCACTGAAACAGGCATCGTCACGGTGACGCCACCGGGCGGTGAGCGCCGCAAGGACTCCTGCGGCAAGCCGAACACGGCGACGTTCGACGTCATGATCGCCAACGCGCGCGATGAGCCAGTGCCCGTCGGCGAGGTGGGCGAGATCCTGGTTCGCCCCAGGCGGCCCTATGCCATGCTCTCGGCCTACTACAACAGTCCCGAGGCGACCCTCGAAGCCTACCGGAACTTCTGGTTCCACACGGGCGACAACGCGCGCGCGGACGCCGACGGCTACTACTACTTCGTCGATCGCAAGAAGGATTCAATCCGCCGCCGCGGCGAGAACATCTCGTCATCGGAGGTCGAGGCGACACTCAATCGCCACCCGGCTATCCTCGAATGCGCCGTCATCGCGGCGCCCTCCGAACTCGGCGAGGACGAGGTCCAGGCGGTCGTCGTTCTCCGCGAGGGGGCGCAGGCGACGGCGGACGAGCTCTGGGCTTTCTGCGATGAGCACATGCCGCGCTTCTGGGTGCCGCGCTATATCGAGTTTCGGCGCGAGATGCCCAAGACGCCAAGCCAGAAAATCCAGAAGTACCTGCTGCGCGCCGGCGAGGGCCAGGGCGAGGTCTTCGAGCGTGCAGCGAGTGGAAGGCGCACGACATGAGCCAACAGACCATCAAAGTCTACTCGGACTACAAGAGCCCTTATGCCTATCTCGCGAAGGATCTCGTCTATGATCTCGAGCGCGAGACTGGCGTCCACGTTGACTGGCTCCCTTACACGCTCGACATCCCGGCTTATCTCGGCAGCGCCAAGCTCGATGCGGGTGGAGGCGTCGCCGAGGAAAGCCGCAATGCGCATCAGTGGCGGCGCGTGAAATACAGCTACATGGACTGCCGCCGCGAGGCGAACCGGCGTGGATTGACCATCCGCGGCACGCAGAAGATCTGGGACTCCTCGCTCGCCAATATCGGGATGCTCTACGCCAAGGAGCGCGGCCTGTTCCGCTGCTACCACGATCGCGTGTTCGAGCGCTTCTGGAAGCGCGAGCTCGACATCGAAAACGTGTCCGTGCTGGCAGCACTGCTCGCCGAATGCGGCGCCGATGCTTCGGACTTTCCTGCTTATGCCGAGGGCGAAGGCCGTAGGCTCCTTGCTCAGGTTCAGACCGAAGCCGAGGCTGCGGGTGTCTTCGGCGTCACGAGCTTCCTGCTCGAGGACGGCGATCTCTACTGGGGTCGCGAGCACATTCCCCACATCATTGAGAAGCTGCGCGCCGGATAGGCAGCGCACCTCTGGCACCTGACTTCGCCGAAGCCGCAGGCGATTTGCTTTTTCCTCGCGTTCAGTGAACTCTATGAGCGCATATCGGGTGCCTCGAACAGTGAATCTCGAAAGTCGGACCGGAGCGTTCAAATTTGGCGCATGATCTGCCGGCAACGGACCGCCGCGCGACCGCCCGCGCGCTCGAGCCCATCCGTGCGACCGGTGGCCTCAAGGCGCGCTATGTTTTTGCGGATGGCGCAACGCGTATCGACACGCTGACGGAGTACGGCGGCTATCGCCTGCGCTTTCCGACAACGCACGCGGCGCACATCGAGGCGAGCCAGATCAATACCGGTGGAGGGGTCGCAGGGGGCGATAGCCTGGAGATTGCGCTCGACGTGGGCGCGGGCGCGGATGCCGTGCAGTCATCGCCGACAGCCGAGCGCATCTATAGATCCATGGGGCCACCTGCCAAAATCGATGTCAGCCTGAGCCTCGGGCCCGCCGCCCGCCTCGATTGGTTGCCGCAGGAGACGATCCTATATTCGAGCGCGCGCCTCCACCGGCGCTTCGAGATCGATATGGCGGCGGACGCGCGGCTGCTCATGGCCGAGATGGTCGTCTTTGGTCGCGTCGCGCATGGCGAGGTGCCTGGGGTCGGCGAGTTGCGCGATGACTGGCGAATACGGTGCGGCGGCGCCCTTGTCTTCGCCGAATCCGTCCGGCTCGAGGGGCCGATTGCTGAGCTGCTGGCCCGGTCCGCGGTCGCTGCGGGCGCGCGCAGCACAGGACTCGTCGTTGCCCTTGCGCCGGAAATAGAGGATCGGCTCGCGCCAGTTCGCGCGGCGCTTGCGGCCGCGCGCTCCCAGTGCGGCGCGAGCGCATGGAACGGCTTGCTGACTGCCCGATTTCTAGGCACGCCTGAGGACGTGCGACGTGACATCATCAGTGTAACTGAGGTGCTCTCGGGCCGCGCCATGCCGCGTGTCTGGATGACGTGAGCAACCTCACGAGGAAGGGGGCGCCGATCGCATGAACCTGACACCGCGCGAGAAGGACAAGCTGCTGATCGCCATGGCAGCCAATGTCGCGCGCCGCCGTCTCGAGCGGGGCGTGAAGCTCAACCACCCGGAAGCGATCGCCCTCATCACCGATTTCGTCGTCGAGGGCGCGCGCGACGGCCGCAGCGTCTCGGAGCTGATGGAAGCCGGCGCCAAGGTGCTGCGTCGCGATCAGGTCATGGAAGGGATCGCGGAGATGATTCACGACGTGCAGGTCGAAGCCACCTTCCCGGACGGCACCAAACTCGTCACCGTCCACAATCCCATTCGATAGACCGGCAGCCCAGGGGAACCTCCGATCAATGAAATTCGCACGCCTTGTTCCGATTGTTCTTGCTGCCTGCGCTCCGTTCGCGGTGGCCGGCCCTGCTTTAGCGCATACCGGCCTCGAGACAGGCTTCTCGCTCATTGACGGCGCACTTCATCCGCTCGGTGGCCTCGATCATCTCGCTGCCATGGTGGCGGTCGGCATCTGGGCGGCGCTCGCGGGCGGCAAGCGCATCTGGGTCTGGCCGGTCGCCTTCGTGCTCATGATGCTGGTCGGCGGGTTCATTGGCCATGCGGGCATCGCGCTCCCGGCCGTCGAGCCGGCCATTGCGCTCTCGGTTGTCGTGCTCGGTCTTGCCGTCGCCCTCGGTCTGCAAGCGCCCGTTGCGATGGGGGCCATCCTCGTCGGTGCGTTCGCGCTCTTCCATGGCCACGCGCATGGCGCCGAGGCGCCCGCGACCGGTTGGTACGGCTATGCCGCCGGATTTGCGACCTCGACGGCGCTCCTGCATGTGGCGGGCATTGCGATCGGCCTTGCCATTGCGCGCCTCGCGACCCGCCGGCCCGCACAAGCGATCGGCGCCGCAACGGCTGTGCTCGGCGTTGTCCTGATGGTTCGCTGAAAGGTGCCACATGATCCCAGGTGAGATCTTCACACCCGATGGCGAGATCGAGCTGAACGCCGGCCGGCCCGTCAAGACGCTTGCGGTGTCGAATACCGGTGCGCGGCCCATCCAGGTTGGCAGCCACTATCACTTCTTCGAGGCCAATCCGGCGCTGAGCTTCGATCGCGAAGCTGCGCGCGGCACACGCCTCGACATCCCGGCCGGGACCGCCGTTCGCTTCGAGCCCGGCCAGACGCGCGACGTGCGCTTGATCCCCCTGTCAGGGGCGCGCGTCGTCTATGGCTTTCGCCAGGAGGTCATGGGCAAGCTCGACCCATAAAGGCCGCGCGAGACCAGTCCGATCGCACGTTCAATCAAAAGGTACTGCCGATGCCCGCCAGGATGTCCCGTGCCGCCTACGCGCAGATGTTCGGCCCGACGACCGGCGACAAGGTGCGCCTCGCCGATACGGACCTGATCATCGAGGTTGAGAAGGATTTCACGACCTACGGCGACGAGGTGAAGTTCGGTGGCGGCAAGGTCATCCGCGACGGCATGGGCCAGTCGCAGGTGACGAACGCCGCCGGCGCCGCAGACACCGTCATCACGAACGCGTTGATCCTCGACCACTGGGGGATCGTCAAAGCGGATGTCGCGATCAAAGGCGGCCGCATCCTCAAGATCGGCAAGGCCGGCAATCCCGACATCCAGCCGGGCGTCGACATCATCATCGGCCCGGGCACCGAGATCATTGCGGGCGAGGGCAAGATCCTGACGGCTGGCGGTTTCGACACGCACATTCACTTCATCTGCCCGCAGCAGATCGAGGATGCGCTCATGTCGGGCCTCACCTCTATGCTCGGCGGCGGCACAGGGCCCGCGCACGGCACGCTGGCGACGACCTGCACGCCCGGGCCGTGGCACATCGAGATGATGCTGCGCGCGTCCGATGCCTTCCCGATGAACCTCGGTTTTGCCGGCAAGGGCAATGCCTCCTTGCCCGGCGCGCTGGAGGAGATGATCAAGGTCGGCGCCTGCGCGCTCAAGCTGCACGAGGATTGGGGCACGACGCCTGCGGCCATCGATTGCGCGCTCTCCGTCGCGGACGATCACGACATACAAGTCATGATCCACACCGACACGCTGAACGAATCCGGCTACGTCGAGGACACGATCGCGGCTTTCAAGGGCCGCACGATCCATGCCTTCCACACGGAAGGTGCCGGCGGTGGCCATGCGCCCGACATCATGAAGGTCGCCGGTCTCAAGAACGTGCTCCCCTCATCGACCAATCCGACGCGACCCTTCACCGTGAACACGCTCGATGAGCACCTCGACATGCTCATGGTGTGCCACCATCTCTCGCCGTCCATCCCGGAGGATCTCGCATTCGCTGAGAGCCGCATTCGCAAGGAGACGATCGCAGCCGAGGACATCCTGCATGATCTCGGCGCGCTCTCCATGATGTCCTCCGACAGTCAGGCCATGGGCCGCATCGGCGAGGTCATCATCCGCACCTGGCAGACGGCGCACAAAATGAAGCTGCAGCGCGGCGCGCTGCCCGAGGACCAGGGCAAAGGCAACGACAATTTCCGCGCCAAGCGCTATGTCGCCAAGTACACGATCAACCCCGCGATCGCGCACGGCGTCTCGGACTACATCGGCTCGGTCGAGCCCGGCAAGCTTGCGGATCTTGTGATCTGGTCGCCGGCCTTCTTCGGCGTGAAGCCCGACTTCGTCATCAAGGGCGGTGTCATCGCGGCGGCGCCCATGGGCGATCCCAACGCCTCGATCCCGACGCCGCAGCCCGTGCACTATCGCCCCATGTTCGGTGCTTTCGGCGGCGCGCGCACGCGCTCGTCGCTCATCTTCGCCTCAGCGGCCGCCGTTCAGAAGGATGTGGGCAAGCGGCTTGGGCTCGCCAAGGACGTGGTTGCGGTGAAGAACGTGCGCGGTGGCATCTCCAAGAAGAGCATGATCCACAACGACGCCACGCCGGATATCACCATCGATGCGGAGACCTACGAGGTCCGCGCCGATGGCGAGCTGCTGGTCTGCGAGCCGGCAAAAGTGCTACCAATGGCGCAGCGATATTTCCTCTTCTAAGGCATCGGAGTGATGACGGACAGCCTCCGCGCGTCTGCGGCTTTGAAGGCCGACAAGCTGGCCGGCCGGCCCATCGTCGACACCATCACGCTCGACCGCCAGTCGCGCTACCGGCGCCGCGTGCTGTTGACGACGGACGGTGGCCGCGAGCTGCTCCTCGATCTGCCCGAGGCGACCTATCTCGCCGATGGCGATGGCCTCGCTGTCGAAGGTGGCGCCGTGCTCGTCAAAGCTGCGGCTGAGGACCTGCTCGAGATCCACGCGCACGACGCGCTGGCGCTCGCGACGATCGCCTGGCACCTCGGCAATCGCCACACGCCCGCCGAGATCACGCGCGGCGCCATCTACATCCAGCCGGACCACGTACTGGCCGAACTCGTCGAGCAGCTCGGCGCGCACGTGCATCGCGTGCGCCGGCCCTTCGAGCCCGAAGGTGGCGCTTATGGCGGCAAGGGGCCGCTCCACTCAGGCCATCATCACCATCACGGCGGCGGGCACCACGATCACACGCACGATCACGGGCACAGCCATGATCACGCCAGCGATAGCGAGCGCCCGCAGAAGCGCGATGTGAAGCTCACTGTCGTGCAAGGCACCTTCCGTCCCGATAAGCGCGAGCCATGACGTCGTGACCGATCGCGTGCAGTCGTCGCTTTCGCAGCCCACGGCGGACAGCAGTTCGCCGGACGAGACGATCTCTTGCACCGATGCAAAGTTGGCCGCAGTGACTTCCAAAGGATTCGATCCGCGCCTCATGGCGTGGCTCTCGCCGGCATTTCCCGTCGGTGCGTTCGCCTACAGCCACGGCCTCGAGTGGGCGGTCGAGCGCGGCTGGGTGCGCGATCTCGCGACACTGACGGAATGGCTGCGCGATCTCGTCGCGCACGGCGCAATCCGCAATGACATGATCTTGCTCGCCGAGACCTGGCGCGCGACCGCGCGCGGTGATTGGCTGCGCGTCGCCGAGATCAATGCCTTGGCGCTGGCCTTGCAACCCTCAGCCGAGCGCCACCTCGAGACGGTCACGCAAGGCAATGCTTTCCTGGAGACGGTCCGCGCGGCCTGGAGTGACGGCAGCTTGAAGGACGTCGCGCACGCGCTTTCGCCCGATGTGGCTTACCCCGTCGCGGTCGGCGCTACCACGGCCGCGCATGGCCTGCCGCTTGCCGAGACGCTCAATGCCTTCGGGCTCGCGGCCGTCTCGAACCTCACATCCGCCGCCATCCGCCTTTCTGCCGTCGGCCAGACGGACGCGCAGCGCACGATAGCCGCACTGCTCCCCGACCTCGCAGCTTGTGCAACCTCAGCCGAGCGGTCCACATTGGACGATCTCGGGGGGGCGGTGTACCGCTCGGACATCGCGTCGCTCGCGCACGAAACGCAATACACGAGGCTGTTCCGCTCATGAGCTCATCACATGGACCGCTCCGCGTCGGGATCGGAGGCCCCGTGGGCTCCGGCAAGACGACACTGACGGCTGCGCTCTGCCGCGCACTGCGCGAGCGCTACGACATCTGCGCCATCACCAACGACATCTACACCAAGGAAGATGCCGAGATCCTCATGCGCATGCAGGCCTTGCCGCTCGAGCGCATCATGGGTGTGGAGACCGGTGGCTGCCCGCATACGGCCATCCGCGAGGATTGCTCGATCAACCTCTCCGCCATCGACACCATGCGGCGCAAGTTCCCGAACCTCGATGTCATCCTGATCGAGTCGGGCGGCGACAACCTGGCGGCGACCTTCTCCCCGGAGCTTGCCGATTTGACGATCTACGTCATCGACGTCGCGCAAGGTGAGAAGATCCCGCGCAAGGGCGGCCCGGGTATCACGCGCTCCGATCTCTTGGTGATCAACAAGACCGACCTCGCCCCGCACGTCGGCGCCGATCTCTCCATCATGGAGAGCGACACCAAACGGATGCGCGGCGAGAAGCCTTACGTCTTCACGAACATCCGCGCCGGCACCGGCGTGGACGACATCGCTCGTTTCATCGAGCGGATGGGTGGCCTCTCAGCGGCGGCATGAGCAGGCGCCTAGTCGGCGAACGGGAAGAATTTCCAGTAGGGCCGCGCTTCCTCGCGTACGCGAGCAATCGTAGGCCGGGCCTCGAGCCGGGCCAGATAAGCTTCCAGGCGCGGAAAGCGATCCCCGAATGCCTGCGTCTTGCTCGCATAGAAGACGGAGGGCGATGCCGCGCAATCGGCCAGCGAGAACTGACCTCCAACGGCCCAGCTATCAGGGAGCACGCTCTCGAGCCAGGCATAGGCGTTATCGAGCTTCTCGCGGGCCTGAGTGACGCCGTAGATGTCTTTCGTTCCTTCGGGACGCAGGTAGTCGAAGACGACCTTCTGCTGTGGCGTCATCACGAAGTTGTCGAACACGCGATCGAAGAAGCGCACGTCCAGCGCCGCCTTCGGGTCCTGCGGAATGAGCCGAGGTCCCTTGGCGTAGTGCAGGTCGATGTACTCGATGATGATGCTCGACTCGCGCAGCACGCGCTCGCCATCGACCAGGATCGGCATCAGCTTCAGCGGCCAGAGCTTCGCGAACTCCGCTTCATTCTCCGGCTTTTCCGGCGAGAGCAGCTTGAGCTCGAATGGCACGTCGTGCTCGTAGAGCGCGATCAGTACCTTCTGGCAGTACGACGAAAGCGGATGCGCGTAGAGTGTCAGAGACATGGCTTTGAGCTCCTGCCGGCAGAACCAGGATTAATGGGCCTGCCTCAAGGACGTTTGACATCGCTCCGATCCGACATCCAACACAAGAAAATGTTGCTAGGCGGGCGCGGGCCTCCGGCGCCATTGCAGCAGCGCGATCAGCCCTACGGCAATCAGGCCACCACCGATGGGCCAGATCTGGGAAGGCCGTTGCGCAGGCTCCAGCACGGAGACGACCTCGTAGCCGGCCTCGAGCCCGAGCCGCTTCGCATAGGAGCCGAAGGCGACGTTTGTGATCGTGACCTTGTTGCCTGCGCCCGCAACTCCGAGACCGGCGGCGCGCAGGCGCAAGCGCGGTTCCTTCGGATCACCGAGAGGCACGCTGACGGTTTTTCGCACCGTCTCGCCCTCGATGTTCAGGCCTTCGACGACCAGCGTAATTCGCGTGTCCGAGGGCGCGCGCTCGACCTGAGCGAGCAACTCGCGCGCGGGTAGCTCGCGATACTTCGGATAGAACTGGTCGAGCCACCAGTCGGGTCGGAACAGCGTAAAGCAGGCGAGCAGGAGGATCGCCGACTCCCAGAGACGGCTCTTCGTGATGAACCAGTTCATGGTCGCGGCGGCAAACAGCAATATCGCGATCAGCGAGATCACCACCACGCCGATGAGATGCGGTACTGAATCGATGCCGATCAGAAGCAGCGCGGGATTGAAGATGAACACGAAGGGCAGGATGGCCGTACGCAGCGAGTAGAGCGCGCCCTGAAAGCCTGTCGCGATCGGATCCTCGCGCGAGATGGCTGCTGCGGCAAAGGCCGCGAGGCCGACCGGCGGTGTGATGTCCGCCATGATGCCGAAGTAGAAGACGAAAAGGTGCACGGCGATGAGCGGGATGGCGAGGCCCGCTTGTGCACCGAGCTCGATGACAACCGGTGCCATGAGCGTCGCGACGAGGATGTAGTTTGCCGTCGTCGGGATGCCCATGCCGAGCACGAGGGAGATCATCGCGATGAGAAGCAGCATGATGATGACATTGCCGCCCGAGAGGAACTCGACGAACTCCGTCATCATCAGCCCGAGGCCGGTCAGCGTCACGGTGCCGACGACAATGCCGGCCGTAGCCGTCGCGACAGCGATGCCGATCATGTTGCGCGCGCCGAGCGCGAGGCCATCTACCAGGTCGTCCCAGCCCGTAGCGATGGCATTTGGGATCGATTGGTTCCGAAAGAGGGCCAGCAGCGGCTTTCTCGTTGCGACAATGCCGATGACCGTGAGCGTTCCCCAGAAGGCGGAGAGGCCGGGCGAAAGCTGATCGACGGTCAGGCACCAGAGCAGCACCACCAAGGGAATGATGAAGTCCAGACCCGTGCGCACCACGTCCCAGGCGCGCGGAAGCGAGATGATGGGCGCATTCGGATCGTCGAGCGAGAGATCCTCGTATCGCGAGGAGAACCAGACGCTGGCGACATAAACGGCTGCCGCCACGAGAGTGAGAATGGTCGGTGCGGCGCTCCCAAAGGCGAGCTGGATGCCCTGCACGCCGTAGTACAGCAGGCATAGGATGGCGATCGTGCCGGAGAGGCCGAGACCAGTGCGGAGCAATCTGGTCTTGGCTTCCATGCGCTCACGCGGGATCGGCGCCGTGCCGATCTTCACTGCCTCAAGATGCACGATGTAGAAGAGCGAGATGTACGAGGCGATCGCGGGCAGCGCGGCGTGCTTGATGATCTCCGAGTAGGGGATGCCGACGTACTCGACCATCAGGAAGGCCGCCGCTCCCATGACCGGCGGCATGATCTGACCGTTGATCGATGATGAGGCCTCGATCGCGCCGGCCTTCACGCCCGATAGGCCGGTGCGCTTCATGAGCGGGATGGTGAAGATGCCGCCCGAGACCACGTTCGATACCGACGAGCCTGAGACCACGCCGTTGAGGGCCGAGGAGACGACGGCAACTTTTGCCGGACCGCCGCGCAGATGGCCAAGGAGCGCGATCGAGAGCTGCATCAGCCAGTTGCCGGCGCCGGCCTTGTCGAGCAGCGTGCCGAACAGAACGAAAAGGAACACGAAGCTCGTCGAGACGCCGAGCGCGATGCCGAACACGCCCTCCGTCACCAGCCATTGATGCGTGAGGAAGCGCTGCAGAGACGCGCCCTTGTGCTGCAACGCCTCGGGCATGTACGGGCCCGCGAACGTGAAAAGCATGAAGACCGCTGCGACGCCCACCATGGGCAGGCCGAGCGAGCGACGCGTCGCCTCGAGCAGCAGCAGAATGCCGCTCCCCGCCGTCACGAGGTCCATGAGCGTGGGCTGGCCGGGGCGGAGCGCGAGCTGATTGTAGAAGAGGAAGAGATAGGCGCCGGCAAAGGCGCCTGCGAGCGCGAGCACCCAGTCGATGAGTGGAATGTGTACGCGCGACGAAGACTTGAAGGCCGGATACGCCGTGTAGGCGAGGAAGAGCGCGAAGGCGAGGTGGATGGCGCGCGCTTCGGTGTCGTTGAGGACGCCGATGCCGAACACGAACGGCAGCGGCGAGGCGTACCAGAGCTGGAACAGCGACCAGGAGACCGCAATCCAGAGGAGGATCTGGGCTGCGAGCCCGATCGGCTTGCGTCCGCCGGTATCGGCCTCGGCGACGAGTTGCTCGAGCTCAGGCGAAAGCTCGGCCGTGGCAGCCGTCTTGTCCGTCATGACACCCCCCACGGGCTCCGTGCCCTGAAACAAGCATCGGCAGGGCGCTGCTGACGGCGCCCTGCCGGATCTTCACGCGGGCGGTGATTACTTCAGCCAGCCCTTTTCCTTGTAGTACTTCGCAGCACCCGGATGCAGCGGTGCCGAGAGGCCGTCCTTGACCATCTTCGCCGGATCGAGGTTGGCGAAGGCAGGATGCAGCTTCTTGAACTCGTCGAAGTTGTCGAAGGTCGCTTTGACGAGCTGGTAGACGGTCTCGTCAGGCACCTTGGCCGAGGACACGAGCGTCGCCATGACGCCGTAGGTCTCCGTCGGCTGGGGGTTGCTCGCGTACATGCCGCCCGGAATCGTGGCCTTGGCGTAGTACGGCTTTTCGGCGAGCAGTTTGTCGATCGCAGCACCCTTCAGCGAGACGAGCTGGGCGCCGCAGGTCGTGGTCGGATCCTGGATGTTCGCTGAGGGATGTCCGACGGCATAGTAGAAACCGTCGATCTTGGCGTCGCAGAGCGCGGGCCCGTGCTCGTCGGCCTTGAGCTCCGAGGCGAGAGAGAAGTCCGAGAGCTTCCAGCCCATGGCCACCAGCAGCTCTTCCATCGAAGCACGCGTGCCCGAGCCGGGATTGCCGACGTTGAAGCGCTTGCCCTTGAAGTCGTCGAACGACTTCACGTTGGCTTCCTTGCGGGCCAGTACCGTGAAAGGCTCAGGATGGACCGAGAAGACGGCGCGCAGGTCGCCATAGGGGCCCGCGTCCTTGAAGCTGCCGACACCCTTGAGCGAATTGAAATGCACGTCCGACTGGGCCATGCCGAAGTCGAGCTCGCCGGCCTTGATCGTGTTCACGTTGAAGGCCGAGCCGCCGGTCGACTCCACCGAGCAGCGGATGCCGTGCTGCTTACGGTCCTTGTTCAGAAGGCGGCAGATGGCACCGCCCGCGGCGTAATAGACGCCCGTGACGCCACCCGTACCGATCGTGACGAACTTCTGCTGCGCCGAGGCGGCGGTCGCCGTGCCCAGCAATGCGGCGACGCTCGCAGCAATTGCCACGCGTTCAAAACCTCTCATTTCACGCTCTCCATGCTGGTGGGCTGCTGGCTGTTTGGTTCGTGCGGATCGAGTCTGCATCGAGCGCCACTTGCTGCCGCTCCACGACCTCCCTCAACGAGCGCGCATCGGCGGTGCTCGCGCCCCTATCATGCTGCGATCACACGGGGTGTCGTCAATGCCATCGTTAGCAGGGTAGACGCAATTCTGTTCTTCCCGCTGCCTCTTTTTTGGCGCGCCGTGGCGGCATTAGCGGCTTTTTGCGCGATTTTACGCGGGCACTGGCCGGCGTTCATAAGCCGCAGTTATTCAGAATAAGGATCGTGTAGGGTATAGTCTGAGAAATCTAAGTTCGACGGAGGTCGCGATGGAACTCGATCCCGTACTGCTGGCGCGCATACAATTCGCGTTCACCATATCGTTTCACATCATTTTTCCCGCGTTCACGATCGGCCTGTCGGCATTCATCGCCGTTCTGCTGATGCTGTGGATGCGGTCGGGAGAGGAGAAGTTCCATCGCCTCGCCCGCTTCTGGACCAAGATCTTTGCCGTGTCCTTTGCCATGGGTGTCGTCTCCGGCATCGTGCTGAGCTACCAGTTCGGTACGAACTGGAGCCGCTTCTCGGAGTTCACCGGCAACGTCATCGGGCCGCTCATCGGCTACGAGGTGCTGACGGCCTTCTATTTGGAGGCCACCTTCCTCGGCATTCTGCTGTTCGGCTGGAACCGCTTCCCGCCCTGGCTCATCACGCTCTCGGCCGTCCTCGTCGCCATCGGGACTGCGATCAGCGCCTTCTGGATCCTTGCCGCCAATAGCTGGATGCAGACACCGGCCGGTCACGAGATCCGCAACGGGATCGCGTTCCCCGTGAGCTGGTGGGAGATCATCTTCAATCCGAGCTTCCCGTATCGCTTCGCCCACATGCTCAATGCGGCGTACCTCACGACGGCGGTCGTGGTGCTGGCGGTCGGTGCCCGCTATCTGCGTGCGGGCCGCCATCCCGAGGAAAGCCGCACCATGCTGCGCATGGCCGTCGGGATGATCTTCGTCACGGCGCCGCTGCAACTCGTCATCGGAGACATGCACGGGCTCAATACGCTGAAGCATCAGCCGGCGAAGGTCGCGGCCATGGAGGGCCACTGGGATGGCTCGAAGGCTGGCGCGCTCGTGCTCTTTGGCGTCCCCGACGAGAAGGCGCGCAAGAACCACTACGAGATTGCCATTCCGAATGCCGGGTCGGTGATCCTGACGCATACGTGGGAGGGCAAATATCCCGGTCTCACGAGCTTCCCCGAGAAGGACTGGCCGCCCGTTGCCAACGTCTTCTTCGCCTTCCGCATCATGGTCGGCATCGGCATGCTGCTCATCGCGGTCGGTCTCTGGGGCGCGTTTCTTTGGTTACGCGGACGTCTGTTCGAGAGCCGCTTGTTCCTTCGGTCGGTATCGCAGATGTGGTCCCTCGGCTTCATCGCCATCCTGGCGGGATGGTTCGTGACCGAGCAGGGCCGTCAGCCCTGGGTCGTGCAGGGCCTCATGCGGACGGCCGATGCCACATCGCCAGTGCCGGGTGCCAGCGTTGCCGGCACGCTGGCGCTGTTCGTCTTCATCTATGGCATCGTCTTCTCGATGGGCATCTACTACATCAATCGTCTCATCAACGCGGGTCCGAAGGGCGAGGTGTCGGAGGTCCCCGAAGGCCTGCCGAACCGGCCACTCTCCGCGGCCGAAGAGGCTGCCCGCGAGGCGACTGGGCGCCCACGCGGCAGCGGACCCGGCTTTTCGCTCGGCACACCAAAGGAGTGACGGCGATGGAAGAACATCTCCCGCTCATCTGGGCTACGCTCATTGGCGTCGCCGTCGCCATGTACGTCATCCTGGACGGCTTCGATCTCGGCATTGCCATCCTCTTTCCCTTCGCTCGCAAGGAAGAGGACCGCGACGTCATGATGAACTCCGTTGCGCCTTTCTGGGATGGCAACGAGACGTGGCTGGTGCTCGGCGGCGCCGGCCTGTGGGTCGCTTTCCCGACCGCCTATGCCGTCATCATGCCGGCATTCTATCTGCCGGTGATCGGGATGCTGCTGGCGCTCGTGCTGCGCGGTGTTTCCTTCGAGTTCCGCTGGGTCGCGAAGCCCTCGCATCGCATGTGGGATGTCGCCTTTGCCGGCGGCTCGATCGTCGCGGCATTCCTCCAGGGCGTGATCCTCGGCGGACTTTTGCAGGGTGTCGAGGTCGTCAATCGGCAGTACGCCGGCGGGCCGTTTGATTGGCTCACGCCCTTCTCCATCTTCGTTGGGTTGGCGGTGGTGGCGGGCTATGCGCTGCTCGGCGCCACATGGCTCGTGATGCGCACATCGGGGCCGGTCCAGGAATTTGGTCGCAGCACGGCGGTGCCCCTGCTGATGGCAGTCATCGGCGCCATGGCCGTGGTGAGCTTGTGGACACCGCTTGCTGTCGATCGCATTGCCGCGCGCTGGTTCAGCACGCCAAACATCCTCTACCTCTGGCCAGTGCCGCTCGTTACAGCGGTCGTCGCTTACATGATCTTCCGCTGGTTGCGCCGAGGCGACGAGGTGAAGCCGTTCGTCGGGAGTGTCGTGCTCTTCCTGCTCGGGTATCTGGGGTTGGTGATCTCGACGGTGCCCTATCTCGTCCCGCCGCATCTGACCTTTTGGGATACGGCAGCGGCGCCGGCTTCGCAGTTCTTCCTGCTCGTCGGGACTGTGTTCCTGCTGCCGCTGATCCTTGGCTACACGGCGTTCGTGTACTGGATGTTCCGCGGCAAGATCGGGCCAGGTGAAGGCTATCACTAAAGCAACGGACTTGAAATTCACCTCAGTTCGGGGCTAGGCAGGGAGTGAATTTCAAGTCCAAAGTTGCTTTAGAACACTATGACTCTAAAGCGTCTTTGGACCTTAAATGCGACTTTGAGATCAGCCCAGGCGTGGGTCGCATTTAAGGTCCGACGCTTTAGTCGCGACGCCTGATCTCAGGCGGTCGAGGTTGCTGAATGGTGCGCCCTTACTTCAACAGCCGCGCGCGCGAACGCCGTGCCAACGGCGATAAGCACCGGCCCCGTCGTGTTCAGCAAGATATCCGCTTCGCGGAGTGTCGCGAGCGTGCCGTGCCAGCGCGTTTCACCCGCACGCGAGAGGTGGGCAACCGCAACGGCCGGCGTATGGGCATTCGCGCCTTCCGCCATGAGGCGGGTGGCCAGAGCCCCCGCAGTGCGGCCGCCCATATAGATAACCAGCGTCGTATCGGGATCGGCGAGACCGCGCCAGTCGAGGGTCTCCGGCAGCCCACCAGCGCGTGAGTGGCCGGTAACGAAGCGCACGGAGTGCGCGTGATCGCGGTGCGTGAGTGACACGCCGAGGGCTGCAGCCATCGCCGAAGCTGCCGTAATGCCGGGCACGATCTCGAATGGAATGCCAGCCTGTTCGAGCTGCGCCATTTCCTCACCTGCTCGGCCGAAGATCATGGGATCACCCGACTTCAGGCGCACGACACGGCGCCCTTGCCGTGCGAGTTTCACCATGAGCGCGTTGATGTCTTCCTGACGGCAGCTTTCCCGCCCGCCGCGTTTGCCGACCAGCAGACGCTTTGCTTCGCGCCGCGCGAGCTCGAGCACCTCGTCGGATACGAGATCGTCGTAGAGGATGACATCCGCGGCCTGCAGCGCGCGGACTGCCTTCAACGTCAGAAGCTCGGCATTGCCAGGTCCACCGCCCACGAGCGTGACGCAGCCGGCACGCGGTTGTGATCGCGTTGAAAGCAAGTCAATCAGGTGATCGAGACGTCTGAACTCGCTTCGCGTCGGCGCAGGACCGAAGGCGTGGTCGACGAACTTCTCCCAGAAGGCGCGCCGCGCGCCACCTGCCGCAAGACGTTCGCCCACGCGTTCCCGGATCGCGCTGGCAAGTTGGCCCCAGAGCGCGAGGGCCGGCGGCAGCAAGGTTTCGATGCGGCGGCGGATGGCCTGGCCGAGAATGGGGGCGGCGCCCGTTGTCGAAATGCCGACGACGACGGGGGAGCGGTTGACGATCGCGCCGAACTGAAACTGGCAGAAGGCCGGCTTGTCGATGACGTTGACGGGGACACCGGCTTGGACAGCGGCACTGTAGAACGCGGAAGCTTCATCCTCGCTCTCGGCATCGGCAATAGCGACGGCGGCGCCAGCAAGGCTCTCTACAGGCCACAGCCCAGCATGAAGCGTGAGCGTTCCGGATGCCGCGCCGCGCGTGAGCAGCGCTTCCATCTCAGGCGAGACATCCTTGGCGTAGACGTGGACATCGGCACCCGCAGCGGCGAGCAGCTCTGCTTTCCATGCGGCTGCGGCGCTGCCACCGGCAACGATTGCGCGCTTGCCCACGAGGCTCAAAAACACGGGCAGCGTGGCGAGCGCCGCCATGCGCGGCGGCGCCTGCTCAGACGGCTTCCGGGATGCGAGCTGCATCGAGAATCCTCTTGATCTCAGCGCGGCACGAGCCGCAGTTCGTTCCCGCCTTCACGCACGCGCCGACGGCGGCGACGGTCGCGGCACCATGCTCCGTGATGGCCTCGATGATTTCGTTGCGGCCGACATCGAGACAGGCGCAGACGATCGGGCCGCGGTCTTTCGCTTCGCCACCGGGGCGGCCTGCAAGCAGCCGCAGGCGAGCGGATGGCGGCACGGACTGGAGCAACTGTGCGGCAATCCACGTGCGGGCACAGGCGAGTGTGCCGCGCGCGACGAAGAGTGCGCCGACGAGGCGATCGCCGCTGAAGGCCGCAAAGCGATACTGGCCGGCGGTTCCGTCGTGATAGGCGAGCAGCTCGATGCTCTTGTCCTCGCCATCAGCGATCCATTGGCGCGCCAGCTCATCCCAGCTTTCGGGCTCATCGCGCAGCGCGATCTCCGTGCGGAACCCATGGCTCGCGGCGGCCGTGGCAAAGTATGCGCTGCCACGTGCATCCGGCACGCGGCGCGTGACGGCGTACGCCTGCCATGCGGCCTCGAACGGTTTGATCGCGACAGGTGTGCCCTTCAGCTCGGGCTGTCCGGAGATTGGATCTGTGACAGCCGCGACGAGCGTGTCCACGCGCGCGCGATTGGCGAGCTCGCTCGTCCAGTGCATGGGCACGAAGAGCGATCCGGCGCTTTGACGATCCGTCACGACAGCGCGACAGACGATCGCGCCCGAGAGATTCTCGATCTCGGCCAGCGCGCCATCCGCGATGCCGAACGCCGCGGCATCCACGGGGTGAATCTCGACGAAAGGCTCCGGCGCGTGTGCCATCAAGCGGACCGATTTCGCTGTACGCGTCATCGTGTGCCACTGATCGCGAATGCGGCCGGTGTTCAGCGTGAGCGGCATTTCCGCGGTTCGCCTCTGCGCAAGCCCGCGGAAAGGCGTTGGCACAAAGCGCGCCCGGCGGTCGGGTGTGTAGAACGCGCCGTTCGCGAAGAACCGCGTCTCCTTCGGCTCACTGCCTGTGCGGCGTGGCCACTGGAAGGGGACGAGTGCATCGTACGCGCCGCGTGACAACTCAGCGGCACCGCTGATGTCGAGATCGCGCGTACCGTCGTTCTCGATGCCTGTGAGCCGCGCATACTCGGCGAAAATTTCCGCAGGATGCGTGTAGCTGAATGCCGCACCGAAGCCCATGCGCTTCGCCACTTCCGCCATCTGCCACCAGTCCGGCCGCGCTTCGCCTGGAGACGGCAGGAATGCGCGCTGGCGCGAGATGCGCCGCTCCGAGTTCGTGATCGTGCCATCCTTCTCGCCCCAGGCGGCGGCAGGAAGCAGCACGTGTGCGAGCGCGGTCGTGTCCGTATGGTGGTTGACGTCACTGACGATGACGAAGGGGCAGGCCGCAATGGCTGCACGCACGCGATCGGCTTCGGGCAGGCTGACGACGGGATTGGTGGCCATGATCCAAAGCGCCTTGATGCGCCCGTCCTCGACCGCCCGGAAGAGATCGACCGCCTTGAGGCCGGGCTTCGCAGCAATCGTCGGCGCATTCCAGAACGCGCGAACAATGCGGCGGTGCTCGGCATTGTCGAGCTCCATGTGCGCCGTGAGCATGTTCGCGAGACCGCCGACCTCGCGCCCGCCCATGGCATTCGGCTGCCCAGTGACCGAGAAGGGCCCCATGCCGGAGCGGCCGATGCGGCCTGTGGCGAGATGGCAGTTGAGGATTGCATTGACTTTGTCCGTGCCGGCGGACGATTGGTTCACACCCTGGCTGTAGACGGTGACAACACGCTCAGTGCCGGCGAACAGCTCGTAGAAGTCGGCAATCACGGACGTCGAGAGCGCTGTAGCTACCGCGATCTCGGAAAGATCCATGCTTGAAGCCGCCGAAAGCGCAGCGGGCAGATCGCGCGTGTGCTGCGCGACATAGGTTTGATCGAGCCGTCCGCTTGCGACCAGATGGGCGAGCAGACCATTGAAGAGCGCGACATCGGCGCCCGGTGCGATCGCGAGATGGAGGTCAGCGATCTCGCATGTTGCCGTCTCGCGCGGGTCGATGACGACGACCTTCGTGCCGCGCGTTTCGCGCGCCGTCGCGAGGCGCTGATAGAGAACGGGATGACACCAGGCAAGATTGGAGCCGACGAGCACGACCAGCTCCGCAAGCTCCAGATCCTCGTATGTGCCGGGCACGGTGTCCGTGCCGAAGGCGCGCTTGTGTCCGGCGACAGACGACGCCATGCACAGCCGCGAGTTCGTGTCGATGTTCGCCGAGCCGATGAACCCTTTCATCAGCTTGTTGGCGACGTAGTAGTCCTCGGTCAGGAGCTGGCCGGAGAGATAGAAGGCGACGCTGTCAGGTCCATGCTCGGCAATGGTGTCCGAGAACTTCCGGGCGACGAGATCGAGAGCCTTATCCCAGCTTGCGAGCGCGCTGTGGATGTGCGGATGCAGCAGGCGCCCTTCGAGCGAGAGCGTCTCCCCGAGTGCCGCCCCCTTCGAGCACAGACGGCCGAAGTTGGCGGGATGCTCGGGATCGCCAGCGATCTCGGCCGTGCCGTCGGGGAGCGGGCGCGCCACGATCCCGCAGCCGACACCGCAGTAGGGGCAAGTCGTTCTCGTCGCGCCCCCGCTCATGGCGTTGCCTCAGTCCGGCCGTGCAAAAAGCGCATCGGCGTCGATGAGAATCCGCCCGCTGTCGACGCGAATGCCGAAGGTCCTCACCTGCCCTTCGTCGGAACCCTGCGCTTTGCCGCTTTCGAGCGAGATGACCCAGTTGTGCAACGGGCAGGTCACCGTACGGCCATGCACGATGCCTTGGCTCAGCGGCCCGTTCTTGTGCGGGCAGCGATCGTCGAGCGCGAAAATCTCGTCGTTCTCGGCGCGAAAGACGGCGAGGCACCCGAGCGGAGTCTTCACGACCCGCGCACCGAGGCGCGGAATATCGTCGAGCGCGCCGATGTCGATCCACGCTTTCTCCATGAGGGTCATTCCGCTGCCTCCGCGCGCGTGAGATCAGCGAGCGGGCGGAACTCGTGGGCGTCCTTGCCCTGCGCGCGCTCGGCCCAGGGATCGATCTGCGCGAACTTCTGCGAAAATACGAAACGATCATGGAGCGCGCGGCGACGCTCCAAGTCGTCGAGGACGTGCTGGCGGATGGAGTCGATCCCGACGCGCTTCGCCCATTTGTAAATGCGCTCCAGATAGCGGCCCTGCTCGCGATAGAGCTGCACGAGCGCTGCGATCACCTCGATGACCTCGTCCTCGGTATCGACATGGCCAAGCAGCTCCGTCTGCTTCACATCTAGGCCTGCGGCGCCAGCGAAGTGAATGTCGTAGCCCGACTCGACACAGATGACCCCGACGTCCTTGCAAGTCGCTTCGGCGCAATTGCGCGGGCAACCCGAGACCCCCATCTTGACCTTGGCGGGTGTCCACGAGCCCCACATGAAACGCTCGATGCGGATGCCGAGACCGGTCGAGTCCTGCGTACCGAAGCGGCACCAGTCCGTACCGACGCACGTCTTCACTGTGCGCAGCCCTTTGGCATAGGCAGCGCCAGAGACCATTCCGGCATCATTCAGGTCGCTCCACACGGCGGGCAGGTCCTCCTTGCGCACGCCGAGCAGGTCGATGCGCTGACCGCCCGTGACCTTCACGCTCGGAATTGCGAACTTATCGACAATGTCGGCGATCGCGCGCAGCTCCTTCGCGCTCGTCATGCCGCCCCACATGCGCGGTACGACGGAGTACGTGCCGTCCTTCTGGATGTTGGCGTGCACGCGCTCGTTGATAAAGCGCGACTGGCCGTCGTCCTGGTATTCGCCGGGCCACGTGGACAGGAGATAGTAGTTGAGCGCTGGGCGGCAGCGTGCGCAGCCGCACGAGGTCTTCCATTCCAGCGCCTGCATGAGCGCAGGAATGGACTTCAGCTCCTGCGCGACAATGAGACGGCGCACGTCGTCATGGCCGAGGTGCGTGCAGCCGCACATGGGCTGAACGGCGGTAGGATTGTAGCGATCGCCGAGCTTGAGCTTCAGAATCTGCTCGACGAGGCCGGTGCAGGAGCCGCATGAGGCCGAGGCCTTCGTGCGCGCGCGCACGTCGTCGAGCGAAGTCAGTGAGAACGCGTCGATGGCGCCCGTGATCTTGCCTTTGCACACGCCGTTGCAGCCGCAGATCTCTGCCTCATCGGGCAAAGCTGCAACGGCCGCCGTAGGGTCTGCGGGGCCACCAGCGGCGAAGCTCGGCCCGAAAATGAGCGTGTCGCGCATGGGCGCAATGTCCGTGCTCTTGCGCAGGAGGTCGAAGAACCACGCGCCGTCTGTGGTCTCGCCGTACATGACGACGCCGATGAGCCGATCGTCCTTGAGCACCAGGCGTTTGTAGATGCCGCGCGCCGCGTCACGCAGCACGATCTCCTGGCGATCCTTGGCATCGGCGAAGTCGCCCGCAGAAAAGAGATTGATGCCAGTGACCTTGAGCTTGGTCGCCGTGGCGCTCGGGACGAAGCGCGGCTCCGCGTCGCCGGCGAGGTGCGATGCTGCGACGCCGGCCATTTCGTAGAGTGGCGCGACAAGGCCGAAGACCTGCCCGTCGACCTCCACGCATTCGCCGAGCGCGAAGATATCAGGATCGCTCGTGCGCATGTCGGCATCGACTAGAATGCCGCGCTTGCACGCGATCCCGGCCTCCTTGGCGAGCGCGACGCTTGGGCGGATGCCGATCGCCATCACCACCAAGTCCGCCGGAATCTGCGTACCGTCCTCGAGTTCGACGGATATCACGCGCGAAGGTCCTAGGCGGATATCGCTGCCGATGAGCTGCTTTGTGTTCGCCTTGGTGATGACCCTGATGCCGCGCGCCTCGACGGCCTTCTGAAGGAGATGGCCGGCCGCCACATCGAGCTGGCGCTCCATGAGTGTCGGCATGAGGTGAAGCACGGTTACGTCCATGCCCTGCTCTTTGAGGCCGGCCGCAGCTTCGAGCCCAAGCAGTCCGCCGCCGATCACGACGGCGCGGCCGCCCGTACGCGCGGCGAGCAGCATGGCGTGCACGTCGTCGAGATCGCGGTACGTGAGGACTCCGGCCAGATCGTGCCCCGGCACCGGCAACACGAAAGGCATCGAGCCCGTCGCAATGATCAGCTTGTCGTAGGAGGCAACTTCGCCGGGTTCCGAGCGGACGGTTTTCGCCGCGCGGTCGATCTCGACGATCTTGTGTCCCTTGTAGAGCGTGATGCCGCGCTCGACGTACCAGCCATCGCCGTGGATGACGATGTCCTCGAAGGTCTTCTCGCCGGAGAGGACAGGCGAGAGCATGATGCGGTCGTAGTTCACCCGCGGCTCGGCATTGAAGATCGTGACGTCGTAGGCGTCAGGCGCGATCTCGAACAGCTTTTCGAGCGCGCGCCCCGGCGCCATGCCATTGCCGATGACGACGAGCTTCTGCTTCATGGCGTTTCCGTCTCTGCTGCTCAGGCGGCCTTGGGATAGGCTTCTTCGATCATCACGCCGGATAGAAGCGTGTAGGCGGCGAGCCAAGCGTCGCGCGTCTCGGGCGTGAAGTCGTCGCCGAGGCCCTGCTCGAGCGTCCAGATGAGCGCCGCGCCGACAGGCACGTAGTGCTCGGCCGTCACGCCATAGCCGACGTGCTTCACCGCGAGCGCCTTTGCGGCTGGCAGTATGGTATCCGGCGCCTTGAGGCCGTTGACGACGACGGCGAGTGTCGTCATCAGCTTGCGCCCCTGCTCCTTCATGTCGCCGCGGAAGAGCGGCTTCACCTCGGGCGCGACCTCGAAGAGACGGCCATAGAAGAGGCTGGCCGCCGTCTCTGCGATCGGCACGACTTTGGCGAATGAGGACTGCACGAGATCAATCTGGCTTGGTGTCACTTTGCAGCTCCCTTTCTTGCGAGACGATGCTATGCGGCTTGCAATGATGGCGCGCGGTGGCGCTCGTAGAGGAACTTCAGGACGGACTCGCGTGCGCGCAGATAGGTCGGGTCGGAGCTGAGCTCCAGGCGCTTGCGCGGACGGGGCAGGGCGACGTCGAGGATCTCACCGATCGTCGCGGAAGGACCGTTGGTCATCATGACGATGCGGTCGGAGGGCAGCACGGCCTCGTCCACATCGTGCGTGATCATGATGACGGTATTGCCGAGCCGCGCGTGGATCTGCATGACCGAGTCTTGCAGGTGCGCGCGGGTGAGAGCGTCGAGCGCGCCGAATGGCTCGTCGAGCAGGAGAACCTTGGGCTCCATGGCGAGCGCACGAGCAATGCCGACGCGCTGCTTCATGCCGCCGGAGATCTCAGCCGGAAGCTTGTCCTTGGCGTGCGTCATCTGCACGAGATCGAGATTGTGCATGGTCCAGTCGTGGCGCTCGGCGCGCGATTTGGAATTCCCGAACACCTTGTCCACGGCGAGCTTGACGTTCGCGTAGACACTGAGCCACGGCAGCAGCGAATGGTTCTGGAAGACGACAGCGCGATCCGGGCCCGGCTCGCGGACTTCCTGGTTCTCGAGCAGGATGGCGCCGGTCGTGATGGGTGTCAGGCCGGCGACCAGATTGAGGAGCGTCGACTTCCCGCAACCCGAGTGTCCGATGATCGAGACATAGGAACCGCGCGCGATCGTCAGGTCGATATCGCGCAGGACCTCGGTCGTCGCGGTGCCGCGGGCAAAGCTTTTGGAGACGTGGTCGACCTTCAGAAATGGCGTCATGACTTGTCTCCTCAGGTGGCCTGGGTGCCGCGAGTCGCGAGATGGCCGATGCCGGCAACCATGCGGTCCAGCACGAAGCCGACAATGCCGATGTAGACGAGCGCGACCACGATGTCGGAGAGGCGCGAGGAGTTCCACGCATCCCAGATGAAGAAGCCGATGCCGACGCCGCCGGTGAGCATCTCGGCTGCGACGATGGCGAGCCACGAAAGGCCAATGCCGATCCTGAGGCCCGTGAAGATGTACGGCGCGGCCGACGGGATCATGATCCGCCAGAAGAACTCCAGATGATTGAGGCGCAGCAC
The DNA here is from genome assembly GCF_900117415.1 of Hyphomicrobium sp. CS1BSMeth3. Lineage (GTDB taxonomy): Bacteria > Pseudomonadota > Alphaproteobacteria > Rhizobiales > Hyphomicrobiaceae. The sequence goes on along the minus strand of NZ_FPEI01000006.1, from coordinate 1,985,577 downwards.
TGCAGCGACGTTGCGATAGTCCTGCGGAATATTGCGGATGCCGACAGCGGTGTTGATGATGATCGGCCAGATCGCCGTGATGAAGATCACGAAGATCGCGGATGGATTGGCATCGCGGAAGGCAGCGAGCGAGATCGGCAGCCAGGCCAGTGGCGGCACGGTCCGCAGCACCTGGAAAATCGGATCAAGGCCGCGCATGGCCCACACGCTCTGGCCGACGAGCGCGCCGAGCAGGATGCCCGCGATCGCCGCGAGGCCGAAGCCCATGACGACGCGCTGCAGCGATGTCATGACGCGCAGTCCGAGGCCAATGTCCTGCGGTCCGTTGACGAAGAAGGGATCGACGATGAGATCCTTGGCGTCCGCCCAGATCTTCGACGGTGGCGGGAGGCTCGCTTTCGGGCCGCCGCTCGCGAGCTCCCAAACAAGCAGGAGCGCGCAAAGCACGATGATCGGCGGCACGATCACGGCGAACCATGATTGCGCCACGGCCCACATGCGCTCCGCGAAAGGTGCGCGAGGTGGTGCAAATGCGATGACCTGCGCCTCGTTGCTTCTCGCTGCAGCCACAAGCGAAGCAGAAGCTCCGGGTGAGTCCAAAATGATGTTGTGCGCGCTTTGCGCCGTCATCGGCTCGCTCTCCTTGGTCAGGATGTCGGGGGACTTCACGCGGCGTCTCAGACCATCGCGCGCTTGATTGCGAGCGTCTTGAGGTAGGCCATCGGATCCGCAGGATCGAACACCTTGCCGTCGAAGAATTTCTCGGCGCCGCGGCTCTCGCCTGCGGGATAGTCCTTGAGGCCAAGGCCTTTCGCTGCCTCGACCCAAAGATCCGAGCGGTTCGTCTTGTTGACGAGGCCCTTGATGTCGAAGTCGGGCTCGAACTTGCCCCAGCGAATGTTCTCGGTGACGAACCACATATCGAGGCTCTTCCAGGGATAGGAGGACTCGCCCTTCTCACCCCAGAACTTCATGCGCAGGTTCGAGCCCTGGACCTTGCGGCCGAGACCGTAGTTGATATCGCCCTTGATGCGGCCGATGATGTCGGGAACAGGCACGTTGAACCACTGACGGCGGCCGATGATGGCGGCCATCTCGTCCTTGTTCTCCATCTTCTCGCACCACTGCTGCGCTTCCATCACGGCCATGAGGATGGCGAGCGTGGCTTTCGGATTGGCATCCACCCAGTCCGCGCGCATGCCGAGGATCTTCTCGGGGTGCTTGAACCAGAGCTCACCTGTCGTGATGGCGCTGTAGCCGATGTCCTGGTTGACGAGCTGCTCGTTCCAGGGCTCGCCGACGCAGAAGGCATCCATGTTGCCGACTTTCATGTTGGCAACCATCTGCGGGGGCGGCACGACGATGGTGGAGACGTCCTTGTCCGGATCGATGCCGCCGGCTGCGAGCCAGTAGCGGATCCAGAGATCGTGCGTGCCGCCGGGGAAGGTCATGGCGACCTTCACTTCCTTGCCCGAGGCCTTCTTCTTCTCGAAAGCCGCTTTCAGCGGCGAGGAATCGGCTTTGATGGCGAGTTCCTTGAACTCGTTGGAGATCGAAATCGCCTGGCCGTCCTCATTGAGGTTCAGCATCGTGTACATGGGCAAGGGCTGATTGTTCTGCATGACCTTGCCGGTCGAATAGAGGTGCACCTTCGGGCGCAGGATGTGACCGCCGTCGATGCCATTGGCCTTGGTGCCGAGCGCCATGTTGTCGCGCGTCGAGCCCCACGAGGCCTGCTTGAGGATCTCCATGTCGGGCATGCCATGCTTGGCGTAGAAGCCCTTCTCCTTGGCGATGATGAGCGGCGCGGCATCCGTCAGCGCGATGTAGCCGAGCTTCGTGCCCTTGACCTCGGGACCGCTGCCTTGCGCAAACACGCCGCCGGGGAACGCGGCCTTGATCGACGAGAGCAGTGCCGCCGTGGCTGCCGTCGCCGCCGCTTGCCGGACGAACGTGCGACGGTCCATCGCGATTTCGGCGGCCGCCGGACGGACGACGGTCTTCGAAGCTCTCGTTTTGCGCATTGCGTGTGCTCCTCGCTGTTCCCTTTGACGTCGTGCCCGCCCGCGCTTCCTCGCTTTCGTGTTGTCCGGCTCTGCTCCGGGCATAAAAAAAGCGCCGCGACATGATTGGAGCGACCTTCAATCGAAGGCCTTCCTTTCTGTCGGCGGCGCTGCCGGTAGCCCGTCGTTGGGCTGGGAAACTGGGACTGGCTTTGGTTAATCTACAAAGCAGGAAGCGTGCCAGTTCGCGAGCAATTCTAAAAATGATTATAAGTCAGTGATTTGATCTACGGTCTCGGAGTTGAGCGGCGTCGCGAATGACGGGAGATGCCGATGAGTTTTCAGGCGTTTGCGAGCTTATTGTGCAGCGCAACCGGGCTGCATGTCAGCGTGGGCCATCTGCTTTGACGGGCTGCGATGCGAGATAGTCCTCGATGCGCTCGGGATCGAAAATCCCGCCATCGAAGAAGCGATCGGACGCGAGAAAGAGGCGGCCCACTGTCGACGGCACGGCAGTCTCTGCGGTGATTGCGCCTTCGATCTTCGCGTTTGCCGTCGGCAGCGGCACGTCGAGCGGGGCAAGTGCTGCGCGGTGAACATCGGGTCGGTAGGTCGCTTGCGCGCGGGCATAGCCATCGGCGCTCATCTTCGTCTCACCCCAGCGAACCATCTGCGAATAGAACCACGCCGCATGGCTCTTCCAAGGGAAGGTCGCGGCGGATCGCGAGAAATTCAGGAAGCCGCTGACTTGCATCTCTTCGCCGTTGTCGAGCGCGATGCGGCCGTCGAGGTTCGCTTCCAGGATCTCGGCGGGCAAGTCGAAGATCTCGGGCCGCGCCAGTAGCCGCGCGAGCTCGCCGCGGTTCGCGGGATCGTCACACCACACGGCCGCTTTGTAGACCGCGCGGATCAGCCGGAAGTGGCGTTCGGGATCTGCATCCGCCCAGTCCTGCGCGACGCCGAGAACCTTCTCGGGGCTGGCGCGCCAGATGGCGATGTTCGTCGTCACGCAGCGGCCTGATCCCGTGACGGAGGCCACGCGCCCCCAGGGCTCGCCGGCGCAGAAGCCGTCGATCTGGCCGGCCGCGAGCGCTGAGGGCATCAGCGGCGGCGGCACAGCGACAATGTCGATCTCGACGTTCGGCAGGATACTTGCCGCCGCGAGCCAGTACGAAAGCTGATACGTGTGCGCAGAGTGATGATGGACGACCGCGAAAACGAGCTTCGGCGCCCCTTCGCGCCGTCTGCGCGCGGCGACCTCGGCGAGCGCACGCGCCGTGCCGGAAGCCTCGAGGCGGGTCGGTGCGCCGGCTGCCTTCAGATCCGCCCATAAGGCACGCGACACGGTGATCGTATTGCCGCCAAAGCCGAGCATGAGCGGCACGATGAGGCGATCGGGGAGCGGCGTCAGGCCCAGGCACGCGGCAATGGGCATCGGCGCCAGCATATGCGCCGCATCGAGATGGCGCACGGCAATGCGGTCGCGCAGCGTCGCCCACGAGGCTTCCTTGGTGAGGTTCACGCGCAATCCTTCGGCCTCGGCAAAGCCGAGCAGGCTCGCGGCCACAACCGGAGCGCAGTCCGTCAGCGGCATGAAGCCCATGCGCACGAGATTTGGATCACTGGATCGCGCCGAGCGCATCATATGCCTTCCTCCTCGCCGAGCAGCCGGGCGGCCGTGATCAGGCTCTCGGCTATTTCGGCGATACGCTTGTTCTGCTGCATGGCCGTCGAACGAAGGAGTGCATAGGCGCTCTCCTCGCTGAGGCCGCGCGTACGCATGAGAATGCCCTTGGCGCGCTCGATCCGCTTGCGCTCGCTGAGCTCGCTACGCGCCTGATCCAGCTCCTGGCGCAGACGCTCGAAGGCGCGGAAACGGCGGATCGCCGTATCGAGGATCGGCTTGATCCGCTCCTTCTTGAGACCGTCCACGACGTACGCGGAGACGCCGGCGTCGATGGCGGCCTCGATAGAGGCATCGTCCGTGCGGTCGACGAACATGGCGACCGGCCGCTTGGCCGCCCGCGAGACCTGGAACATGTGCTCGAGCGCGTCGCGGTTGGGGCTTTCGAGATCAATGACGATCACGTCCGGGTCGAGCTCGACGATCCGGCGCATGAGCCCCTTGGCCTCGTCGATGACCGTCACGCGCGCCTGCCCGGCCTCCTTCAAGCCTTCCTCGATGATGGAGGCGCGGATGCGGTTGGCGTCGATGACGAGGATGTGCAGCGCACGGTCGCTCATGGCGCCATCTTGTGTGCGCTGCACAATAACCGCAAGATATGGGAATTGCCGGATTTTCAGGCGCTCCTGGCGGAATTCTCGTCAGAAGCGCACGCGTATGGCCAATGGTCCGGTTCCTTCCGGTGCCCCTTGTTCATTGACGGGCTGCGCAACGCGATGTTTGGGTGCGCGACTGCTCAAAAAATGGACGAGGAAAGTAGCTGCCATGCGCAAGAGCCTGCCGGCCAAGGGACGGTCACGCGACGCCATTCTCGCCGAGATGCGGGACATGAAGGGCGGCGACGCGGACTGGCAAGGCGGGCGCGTGCCGCTCTTCGTCTTCAAGGCCAATGACGAGGTCTCCGAGGTCGGCAAGGAAGCCTTCTTCGAGTTCTTCACGGAGAACGCGCTCGGCGGGCGACGCGCCTTCCCGAGCGTCAAGCGCATGGAGGACGAGGTCATCGCCATGGCGCTGAGCCTCTTCAATGCGCCGGACGATGCCCAGGGCTTCATGACGACGGGCGGTACGGAGAGCATCATTCAGGCCGTGCAGACGTGCCGCGACTGGACGCGCAAGCAGCGCAAGATACCGACCTTCCGCGGTAACATCGTCGCGGCGGAGTCCGTGCATCCGGCTTTCAACAAGGGGGCCGGCCTTATGGATCTTGAGGTGCGCCGCGCACCCGTCCGCGCGGATCTCGCTGCCGATCCCGCAGCCATCGAGGCGTTGATCGACGACGACACGATGATGATTGTCGGCTCTGCGCCCTCGTTCCCCTACGGCGTGATCGATCCTATTCGCGAACTCGGTGCGCTCGCCGAGCGGCGCGGGCTCTGGCTGCACGTGGATGCTTGTGTTGGTGGCTATCTCGCGCCATTCGTGAAGATGCTCGGGCGCAATATTCCAGATTTCGACTTCTCGGTACCCGGTGTCAGCTCGCTCTCTGCCGATCTGCACAAGTTCGGCTTCACGCCGAAGCCCGCTTCGACCGTTTTCTACCGCACGCCTGAAAAAGCCGCGCATCACGGCTTCGATTTCGATCAGTGGCCCAATGGCCGCTTCCTGACCTCGACCATCGTTGGCACGCGACCGGCGGGCGGCGTCGCGGCGGCCTGGGCAACATTCGAGTTCCTCGGCGTTGAAGGCTACAAGAAGATCGCGCGCGATCTCATGACATTCGTCGATGCGTACAAGGCTGGCATCGGCGATGTCGACGGGCTCGAGATACTCGGCAGTCCGCACCTGTCGATCATCGCCTATGGTTCGAGCGCGTTCGACATATTCCGCGTCGCGGAGATCATGCAGGCCAAAGGCTGGCTGCCAGGCCTCGTGCAGAAGCCGAAAGGTATTCACCGCATGATGTCCATGCTGCACGCGCCCGCGCTCGACGCCTATCTCGCCGATGTACGCGCGGCTGTGGGCGTGGTGCGCCAGGAAGGCGAGAGCCGCAGCGCGATCAAGGCGACGTACTGAGCGCACGGGCGCTCAGATGCGCCATTGGCTGATGGCGAGTTTGCTACCGGCGCTTGTCAGTGCGGTATCGAGCGCGGCACGGCCGAGAAGGCCGCCCTGCGTGTCGATGTAGCCGACGACGGACGCTGAGTTGAGCGCGGCAGCACGCATGGCATCCTCTGGCGCGCGACCCTCGGCAAGGAACGTCGCAAGAGTCGCGGCATAGGCGTCGCCCGCACCGGCCGTGCCAGCCACCGTCGCCGGCGCCGCCGGGCAAAAGCGGATGCGCTCGCGATCGGCGAGGAAGGAGCCGGCCGATCCGTCCGTCACGAGCACGTAGCGCGCTCCCGCATTGCGCAGTGCTGTGAAGAACGAACGCAGGCTCAGGTGATAGCCGCCGCCGGCGAGGCCCTGACGTGCAAGCGTGCTCGGCGGCTCCTCGCTGTCCGGGCCGAGTGGTGGTCCGCCCTCGCCGACTTTCCCCGCGATCGTTGGCACGAGCGCCGAAGCCTCGATTTTGTTCACCACGAGCAGATCGATGTCGCCGAGTGCGTCCTGGAGCGTGACGCCGCGGCTCGAAAGCTGACGGATGCCGGGATTGGTCGCGAGGAAGGCGCCGGTTCGCTTGGCCTCCGCAAGAATGCGCGGCAGACGATCGGCAGAGCGGTTGGAGAGAGAGGAGACGTGTACGAGATCGACCTCGAAGGCATCGGGCTTCAAGTCGCCGTCCTCGAGCAGCGTGTTGGCGCCGCGGAACGTGAAGATCGCGGCATTCCGTTCATGAGAGGAGATCATGACGGCAGCGCCTGTCGCTGCGCGCTCGTCGCGGCTGAGCCAGCGCGTGGACACGCCCTCCTGCATGAGGCGCGAGAGAACGATCTCCGCGCGCTGATCGCGCCCGAGCTTGGCGAGTGTCGAAACATCGATGCCGAGCCGCGCCATGGCGACGGCTGCGTTGACGGCGCCGCCGCCTGTGTGCGTCGAGATCTCGAGCGCCTCGGTCTTGTGGCCTTCCGCGAGCAGGAGAAAGGATGTTTCCGCATTGAGCATTGTCATGCGCTCGATGCGGCTCGATTCGATGATGGCGATGGTATCGATCATCGCGCTTCCGATGGTGAGCGCCTTCATAGATGCCTTCCGCTGGCCTTCCCACTCTTGCTGCCGGGAACCAATTCCCCCTCGCGGGCGTTCCAACCCCGGCGCGCGGGGTTGTTCGCCACGACCGCGCGCCCACGAGCATACGGGGAAACTTGCGTGCCCCGGCAATGAGGTTCAAACTAACATGCATAGAACGATCGTGATGCCGTGCAACTACATCTTGAGTTGCTCGGCTTGAGCGGTGGGCAGTTTGCGCCAAACCCTGGGGGCGGGCGCATCGAGGTCCCATCGGCACCCTGCCACTTGCCGTCCGGCGCGGCACTAGAGCAACGGACTTGAAATTCGCCTCACCTCGAGGCCGGGCAGGGAGCGAATTTCAAGTCCAAAGACGCTTTAGCCAGCACAATGAGGCCAACCGAAGGAGAGCATCGTTTACATTCCAATGTCGCTGCCGAGCTTAGGCGCACCCGACCAGGTTGCCTTCTTTCTTGATTTCGACGGTACGCTCGTCGAGGTTGCCGAGCGGCCTGATGCGGTGCGCCTGACGGAACGGACCCGCAACGCGCTGAGCCGGCTGACGGACGCGACGGGCGGCGCCGTCGCCGTGATCACGGGGCGTGAGATCGCTGACCTCGATCGGTTTCTGGCGCCCTTGCGACTGCCGGCCGCCGGCGTTCACGGCCTCACGCGTCGCACGCGCTCGGGTGAGAACCACGCCGCACCCATCGATGAGGAATTCCTGCGCCATGCCGAGCTTCTGCTGGCGCCGCTCGTATTGAGCGAGCCCGGCCTCCTGCTCGAGCGCAAGTCGAACGCGGTCGCGCTGCACTATCGCTCGCGACCCGACCTCGAGGCGGCGTGTCGCGATGTCATGGACGAGCTCGCAGGAATCTCGCGCGGCATCCAGATCAAACGAGGGAAGATGGTCTTCGAAGCGAAGCCGGCGCTGGCCGACAAAGGAACTGCAATCATCGACTTTCTCAAGGAGCCGCCTTTTGCGGGGCGCCGCCCGTTCTTCGCGGGGGACGATGTGACGGACGAGGATGCTTTCGCGGCCGTGAACAAGCTCGACGGGATCACGGTCAAGATCGGTCTTGGCGAGACGATCGCGCAGCATCGCGTCGCCGGCACGGCAATGTTCCTCGACTGGCTCCATGCCACATCGCTGGCTTTCATGCGCGAGGTGGCCAATGACTGACGCGGCGAAAGCTTTCAAGAGCACGCTCGATCTGGCCTTGGTCGGCAACTGCTGCATCAGCGCGCTCGTCGATGGGCGAGGGCGCATTGTGTGGAGCTGCTTTCCCCGCTTCGACGGCGATCCCGTGTTCCACGCGCTTCTCGGCGGACCGACCGGCGCTCCGGGTGAGGGCTGCTTCGAGATCGAGCTCTTGGATGCAGCCTCCTTCAGCCAGAGCTACGTCGGCAATACGGCGCTCGTGCGGACCGTGGTCGAAGGGCCGTCGGGCGCCATCGAGATCATCGACTTCGCGCCCCGCTTCATCTGGATGCAACGGCGCTTCCGACCGCAAATGCTTGTCCGGCGCGTGCGCCCGCTGCGGGGGAGCCCGCGCATCAGGATCAAGGTCAAGCCGCGCTATGAATACGGCCGCACGGCGCCGCTCGTCGCCTATGGCTCGAACCACATTCGCTACATTGGCTCGGGCGTGTCGCTGCGGCTCACGACCGATGCACCGATCGACTACGTTGTCGCCGAGACGACCTTCATTCTCGATGAGCCCATCAATCTGATCTTCGGTCCCGACGAGACGCTGACGAGCGGCGTTTCCGAGACCGCGCGCGATTTCGAGGAGCGCACGACGCAGTACTGGCGCGACTGGGTGCATCGCCTCGCGGTGCCGCTCGAATGGCAGGATGCGGTGATCCGTGCCGCGATTTCGCTGAAGCTGTGCAGCTACGAGCCGACCGGCGCCATCGTCGCCGCCATGACGACCAGTATTCCCGAGGCCGCCGGATCCGCCCGCAACTGGGACTACCGCTTCTGCTGGATACGCGATGCCTTCTTCGTCGTGCGTGCGCTCAATTCGCTGGCTGCCGTGCGCACCATGGAGCACTACTTCCGCTGGATGATGAACATCGTTGCCGATGCACGCGAAGGCCATATCCAGCCCGTCTACGGCATCGGTCTTGAAAAGCAGCTCACGGAGCGGGAGATCGTTGCCCTGCCCGGCTATCGGGGCATGGGGCCGGTGCGTGCCGGCAACCTCGCTTATCGCCAGTATCAGCACGACACCTATGGTAATATGATCCTGGGCGCCGCCCAGGCCTTCGTCGATCGACGTCTCTTCATGGAGGCCGGTGCAGTCGAGTACGCGCGCCTGGAGACCGTCGGTGAGCAGGCTTTCCTGCTGCACGACAAGCCCGATGCCGGCATCTGGGAGCTCAGAACGCGCGAGCGCCCACACACCTCGTCCGCGATCATGTGCTGGGCCGGATGCGATCGCCTCGCCAAGATCGGGCATCATCTGGGGCTCGTCGATCGCGCGCAGATGTGGCGCCAGCGTGCCGATCAGATCAAGGCCACGGTGCTCGCACGGTCCTGGTCGGACAAGCGTAAGGCCTTCGTCGAGAGCTTTGGTGGCCAGCACCTCGACGCGAGCGTGCTACTCATGGCCGAGGTCGACATGATCGACCCGAAAGACCCGCGGTTCGTCTCGACCGTCGACCAGCTCGAAAAGACGCTGGCGCGCGGGCCATTCATGATGCGCTACGAGGAGCCCGATGACTTCGGTGCACCCGAGACGGCCTTCAATGTCTGCGCTTTCTGGCGCCTCGATGCGCTGGCGCGGATCGGCCGTCGTGAGCAGGCGCGCGAGATCTTCGAAGGGCTTCTCGCGGCGCGCAATCCGCTGGGGCTCATGTCGGAGGACACCGACGCGGCAACCGGCGAAGCATGGGGCAATTTTCCGCAGACCTATTCCATGGTGGGGATTATCAACGGAGCTGTGAGGCTCTCGAAACATTGGGAGTCGACCGTATGAGCCGCCTGATTGTCGCCTCCAATCGTGTTACCGATATCGACAAAGCCGTGCAGTCCGGCGGGCTGGCTGTCGCGCTGGAGGACGCACTCCAACGTGGGCGCGGGCTCTGGTTCGGCTGGGATGGCACGACCGTCGACGAAGATGCCTCTCTCGGCATCAAGCTGCAGCAGCACAATGGAATTCGTACAGCAACGATCCCGCTGACGCGCCGCGACTACGAGGAGTACTACCTCGGCTTCTCCAATCGCGCGCTCTGGCCGACCTTCCACTATCGGCTCGACCTTGCGCATTTCGAGCACGCCTTTCTCGAGGGCTACCGGCGGGTCAACCAGCGCTTGGCGCAGTCGCTGGCCGCGCTTATCGAGCCCGACGATCTGATCTGGGTGCACGACTATCACCTGATCCCGCTTGCGGAGGAGTTGCGCCAACAGGGCGTGAAGGAGAGGATCGGCTTCTTCCTGCACATTCCCTTTCCCTCGCCCGATTTCTTCTCGGCCATTCCTGATCACGCGTGGCTGGCGGAGGTCATGTTCGCCTACGACGTTGCCGGCTTCCAGACGACGAGCGATGCCGCGAACTTCATTCGCTATGTCGTCGAGAACGCAGGTGGCGAGGCTCTCGGCGATGACCGCGTGAGGGCCTACGGCAAGACGATCATCGCGCGTGCCTTCCCGATCGGCATCGATCCCGATTCCGTTTTCGAGATGGCGCACACGCCCGAGGCGGATGCGCACATGGCACGCCTCCAGCGCCGCAGTATGGCGAACATGTTCGTGCTCGGCGTCGATCGGCTCGACTACACCAAGGGCCTTCCTGGTCGTATGCGTGCGTTCAGGCGTTTGCTCGAGCTCTATCCCGACCTGCGCAAGCGGGTCACCATGATGCAGATCGCGCCGCCGACGCGCGAGGAGGTGGAGGCCTATACGGATATCCGTCAGGAGCTCGAAGGGCTCTCGGGCTCGATCAACGGCGAGTTCGGCGATTTCGACTGGACGCCCGTGCGCTACATCCATCGCGCCATTCCGCGCGCAACCTTGGCGGCGCTGTTCCGTGCGAGCCAGGCGGGTCTCGTCACGCCGCTGCGAGACGGCATGAACCTCGTCGCCAAGGAGTATGTTGCATCGCAGGATCCCGAGGATCCGGGCGTGCTTGTGCTCTCCAAGTTCGCGGGCGCTGCCGAGGACCTCGTTGAAGCCATCCCAGTCAATCCATACGATACCGATGAGGTGGCGGTGGCGCTGCACACCGCGCTCACCATGCCCGTCGCAGAGCGCCGCGAGCGCTACGAGAGCCTGATCGTGCGCGTCCGAAAGAACAACGTCACGCGCTGGCGTGAGACATTTCTCGAGGCGCTCAGATCCGCGCCCGTGGAGCGGGCATCATGACCGGCCGGCGGATCGTTGCGGATGTGGGCGGTACGAGGAGCCGCTTCGGCATCAGCCGCGGCCCCGGAGATCTGAGTGAGATCCGCGTCTACCCGACGGCTGGGCAATCCTCCTTTGCCGAAGCGCTCGCGACCTACGTGATCGACATCGGCGCCGGCCCGGCGGAGGGCTGGTGCGGCGGCGCCTATATTGCTGCCGCCGGCCCCGTCGACCAGGGCGCCGTGCAGCTCACGAACGCGGCATGGTCGATCTCGGCACGCGAAGTCTCACAGCATCTGGGTGGCGTGCCTGTCGCGCTCGTCAATGACCTCGAAGCCGTGGGCTTGCTGCTGCCGCATCTGCAAGCTTCCGATCTGGCGCCCATAGGGAGCATCGCACGCGCAGAGCTGATCGGCAGCCGCATTGCCGTCAATGTCGGCACGGGCTTCGGCGCGGCGACGGCTGTCCGTGTCGGCGGTACGCAGTGGGCCATCGCGGCCGGCGAGGCCGGGCACATGTCGCTTGCGCCCACGACGGCAGAGGAAGCGGCCGTATTCGGCTTCGGGCGGACTGTCGAGGATTTGCTTTCGGGTATTGGCATCAGACGCCTGTACGCGTCGCACGCGCGCGGCGCAGCACGTGGCGATCGCGCCGCCGATACCGTCTTTGCTGCGGCGTCCACGGATCCTGCCGCGGCGCGAACGGCGCAGATGTTCTCGCGGTTGCTCGGGCGGATCACGGGTGATCTCGTGCTGGCGACGGCCGCATGGGACGGCGCCTTTCTCTGTGGCGGTGTCGCCAAGGCGTGGCTCGATGTTGCGGACGTCGGGGCCTTCCGCGCGGCTTTCGAGGACAAGGGGCCGATGCGCGCGCGCATGTCCAGTGTGCCGACATTTGCGATTACCGTGCCCGAGCCGGCCCTGCTCGGTCTCACGCACGCCGCACCGCGCGCAGGCTGACGCCTCTGGTCTCGGGCCAGAATGGTCCTATATTCTCTTCTTGCTGAGGACGACCTCGGCGCCGCGAAGGCAAATATCCTGGGGACGACCCCGCTAGTTGGAGATCGTCCCCATGGCCTGGGCGCTGCTCGTTGCTGCCGGTATTCTCGAAATCGGCTGGGCAATCGGACTCAAATACACGGACGGTTTCACGCGGCTCTGGCCCTCGGTCTGGACGATCGCGGCCATGGTGCTCAGCATGTACCTGCTGGCACTTGCTGCACGCACGCTCCCGATCGGAACGGCTTACGCGGTGTGGGTTGGGATCGGCGCCGCCGGGGCCATGGTGCTCGGCATTGCGCTCCTTGGCGAGCCGCGCACCGCCGCCCGGATCGTCTGCGTCGGCTTGATCGTGGCCGGTGTCGTCGGGCTCAAGGTCTTTGATACGGCTTGAGTATTTGACGCCTTGAACCTCGGAGCGTGCTGCGGCGACCAAAGCTCCGAGGTTTCGGGCCCCGATTGGGCCTGTTAACTGCATTCAGCCGAAATCATGCCATAGGATGGCGCCGGCCCCTGCCTCGGGGGCTGGCGGACCCTCGGCCGAGCGGCCAGAAATTTTCTGCCGAATTGAATGAACCAATTTTCATCTCGCTGCGACAGAGCCAATAGATCCAGGTTGCGCAATGCAGGACCAGACGGATGACCGGACGCTGATCACTCGGATCGCGGGTCAGGACCAGGCGGCACTGCGGGCGCTGCTCGGACGGCATCAACTGCGCGTCTACCGGTTCGTGCTGCGTATCGTCCGCCGGGAGGCCGTCGCCGAGGAGGTGACAAATGAGGTATTTCTTGAAGCATGGCGGAACGCCGGCAGCTACGAGGCCCGATCTTCGGTCGGGACTTGGCTGCTCTCGATCGCGCATAACCGCGCCGTCAGCACGCTGCGCCGACGCCGCGAAGAGACCATCGACGAGGAAAGTGCGGGGGCCATTGCCGATGACGGCGATGACCCCGAGGTCGTGGCGCAGAAGCTCGACAAGGCTGAAGCCATGCGGCGCTGCATCGCCGTCTTGTCGGCCGAGCACCGCACGATCATCGACCTCGTCTACTATCACGAGAAGTCGATCAACGAGGTGAGTGAGATCCTGAACATTCCGCTGAACACGGTGAAAACGCGGATGTTCTATGCACGAAAGAAACTCTCGGAGCTGCTGGCGGCAGCAGGAATCGACAGAGGGTGGCCATGAGCGGGATCGACGAACAGCTTTCCGAGCGCGAGGAGATCGAGATGCTCCTCCCGTGGTACGTGACCGGCAAGCTCGATGCTGCCGACACGGCCCGTGTCGAGACTTATCTGCAGCATCATCCCGACATGCGGCGCCAGCTTGCGCTCATTGCCGAGGAGCAGACGGCGACGATTGCCGGCAACGAGGCCATCCGGCCGCGGTTCGCCTCGGCCGATGCGTTGCTCGCACGCACGGCGACGCCGAGCAGTGTCGCCAGGTCGTGGCTCTCAGGCATTGTCGATGCGGTGAAGGATCTCTTCCAGGCGCCGACGCCCGGAGCCGTGCGCTGGGCTGCGGCTGCGGCGGCCGTCATCATCTTCGTGCAGGCTATGGCCGTCGGTACGCTGTTGACGCGGGAGGGCGGCAGCTATCAGACGGCATCGCGCCCTGGCGTCGAGGCTCAAATGGCGCCGGTCGCCATGGTCGCGTTCACGGATCAAGCCTCGGTCGGCGCCATTGCCTTGCTGCTCTATGATCAGCAGTTGCGGCTTGTTGACGGGCCGCTGCCCGGCGGTTTCTACAGTGTCCGGTTCGTCGATCAGCCTTCGCCAGATGAGCAGCAGCGGCGCTTGGCGGCCGTCATGAGCCGAAAGGATATCGTCAAGGCAGTCCTGCCGAGCCGCTGAGGTGTAGTAGATCGGCATTCATTAGGTCACTTGGATACGCGCCATGGCCCTGAATTTTTTCTCGTCCGCTCGTGCCACCGTTCTCGGCGCTCTCCTCGCGCTGCTGGCGTTCGCTTTCCACCTCCCGGCAGAAGCGCAATTCAGCCCGCAGCGGGGCGGCGGTGGCGGTGACCGCATCGGACCATCGAGCGGTGGCCGCGGCGGTATCGGTCCCATCATCGGTCCGAACGTGATCATCAGGGGGGGCATTGGCCCGATGGCGCGCCCCGATGATGAGGGCCGCAGACGCAGACCCGGTCGCCGTCCGGGCGCTGGAAAGTATTCCGACGAAAAATCGAACAAGCCGCGCTGCGGCGTGCGCGGGCGTCCGCCATGCTCGGACAAGACGGCTGGCGATAGAAAGCCCGGCGACAGGAAACCCACGTGCGGGCTGCACGGCAGACCGCCCTGTGGAGACAAGACGGCCGGCGACGGGAAGTGCCGCCAGGACCGTGCCGGCCGCTGGCATTGCCCGGACCGCTCGCCGCCGGGTGGCGGCCGTATTCCGCCCATCATCGTGCTTCCGAATCCGGGAAGCGGCGACAGCGGACCTCCGCCGCGCGCCTACGGCACGCGTCAGGAGCGGATGCCGCAGGGCCGTGCGGCCGCGCCGAGCCCATCGGTCGCGCGACAGGTCCTCGTTCTTGTCGCAGCAAACCAGCCGGGCGCGATCGAAGCTCAGCTCGCGCGGACACATCGCTTGCAGCTCGTCAGCAGCACGAACGTGCCCCTGCTCGAGGCGCGCGCGCAGGTCTATCGCATCGGCGACCAGCGCCCCATGCAGGCAGTTGTCTCAGCGCTGTCGAGCGACCCGCGCGTGATGATGGTCCAGCAGAACATGGTCTATCAGCGTCAGAGTGGTGCAGGTGGCGCCGCGCGCGCTGCCCAATACGGCTTCGACATGGTCGGCGTACCGAGTGCGCACGAGTTGGCGACCGGACGCGGCGTCAAGATCGCCATCATCGATTCAGGCGTCGATCAGGAGCACCGCGATCTTACTGGCGCAGTCGGCGAAGCTTTCGATGCGACCGGCAACAAGGATTCCAAGCCGGACATTCATGGCACCGCCATCGCCGGCATCATACGTGCTCGCGGCCTCGTGTCGGGTGTCGCGCCCGATGCGACATTGCTCGCCGCGCGCGCCTTCTTTGCCGTGCCGCGCCGCGAGCTGCCTGAATCGACGAGCTTCATCCTGCTGCGCGCGCTCGACTGGTCGGTGCAGCACGGTGCACAGGTCATCAACCTGAGCTTCAGTGGCGCGCGTGACCCGGTGATCGAGCGCGCCGTCGCGGCCGCCGCGCGGCGCAACGTGATCCTGGTGGCTGCTGCCGGCAATGGCGGCCCGAAGGCTGCGCCGGCCTATCCCGCGGCATACTCGGGAGTCATTGCCGTGACCGCGCACGACAGCGCCGGCCGGCTCTACACGTATGCCAACCACGGCACGTACATCTCGGTCGCGGCGCCGGGCGTCGACATTCTCGTGCCGGCGCTGAGGAATGGCCACATGTTCATGTCCGGCACGTCGATGGCGGCGGCCTACGTGTCCGGCATCATGGCGCTGATGCTCGAGCGGGCGCCGCATCTGAGGCCCGAGGATGCCATGCGCGTCCTCTCCGAGACCGCGCAGGATGTCGGTGAGTCAGGCCGCGATGAGTCCTTCGGTGCCGGTCGCGTACAGGCGCGCGCCGCGCTCGATGCCCTGCACGACAGCGCCAAGGCTGTCGGAGTGCGGCAGTAGCCGTCGCGCCGATCAAGCAACGGCAGCGCCCCGCGGACCCAGGGATAGCGGCGCGCTGCGCTCTCTATGAATTGCCGAGACCGTTCGACCACGTCGAGGGCTTACCCTCGAAAGCAGACTTCGCGCGCTTGGCGAGCCAGTAGCGCATGGGCGGCGGCACGAGCAGGAAGTCCGGGTCGGCGCCGAGCTTCTGCGCGGCATCCATGGCCCAGTTGGGATTATACATGAGTTCGCGCGCGAGCGCGATCAGGTCGGCGCGGCCCTCGCGCAGGATGGCTTCGGCCTGATCGGCGTGCACGATGTGACCGACGGCCATGGTCTTGATGGCCGCTTCCTTGCGGATCGCCTCCGCATAGGGAACCTGATAGCCGTATTTCTTGGAGCGCTCGCCATCCATGGGTGAGTGCGCGAGCGTGCCGCCCGACGAGCAGTCGATCACGTCGATGCCCTTGTCCTTCAGGAGACGCGAGAGGCGGATGCTTTCTGCGGGACCCCAGCCCGCATCATCCTCGCAGGAAAGGCGCATGAAGAGCGGCTTCTCCGCCGGCCAGACCGAGCGCACGTGCTCGGCCACCTCGAGGGCGAAGCGCATCCGGTTCATCTCATTGCCGCCGTACGTGTCCGTGCGCTGGTTCGCGACGGGCGAGAGGAACTGGTGGATCAGGTAGCCGTGCGCGGCGTGGATCTCGAGCACATCGAAGCCGGCCTTGTCGGCGCGGATGGCGGCATCGCCCCACTTGCCGACAAGGTCTCGCACCTCGTTGTGAGAGAGCGCGCGCGGCACAGGTGCCTTCTCCGAATGCGGCACCGCGCTCGGCGCGACGAGCTCCCAGCCTTCCCAATCATAGATCTCGGCTTCATCGCCCTTGAGGGGCTTACCGCCCTCCCATGGCCGCGTGAGCCGCGCCTTGCGGCCCGAGTGTCCGAGCTGGATGGCGGCGACCGCACCCTGTTGCTTGATGAAGGTTGCGCAGCGCGCGAGGCCCTCGATGAAGCTGTCGTCCCACAGGCCCGTATCACCGACCGTGCCACAGCCGTTCCGCGCCACCTTGGTCGATTCCATCATGACCATGCCGGCGCCCCCGGCGGCATAGCGACCGGCATTCATGAGATGCCAGTCGGTCGCGTGGCCCTTCACCGCCGAGTACTGGTGCATGGGCGCGACGACGACGCGATTCTTGAGCGTCACGCCGCGCAGCTCGAGCGGCGTGAACAGCATGGGCATGGTCATCTCGGCTTTCCTCCCGTCATTCTGCCGAGGGCGGAGCTACTCTTCAACGTCATGCCCCCATTCACACGAAGCAGAAGGAGTGACCGCCCAGACTTTCCGCGATAGCCTCGCGATCAGGGAGAAAACGTCAAGGCAAAAGAAGGGAGCGGCAATGACCAGGCCAGCGCGCTATGCCGTCCAGATCGGCGCAGTGGACGCGGAAGGCGCCAGCGATGCGACGCTCTACCGCGAGGCGGTGGGCGATGCGCGCCGCGCACAGGAGCTCGGCTACGAGGCCGTGTGGCTCGTCGAACATCATTTCTCGGACTATTACCCGACGCCCAATCCGCTGATGTTTCTCTCGCATATCGCGGCCGCTTGCCCAGGGCTCGGGCTCGGGACCGCCGTGATGGTGCTGCCGTGGTACGATCCCGTCCGCTTTGCCGAGGACGTCGCAATGCTGCGTACGCTCACGGACGGTCCGCTGCACATCGGTATGGGACGCGGGACGGCGAAGCTCGAATACGATGCCATGCGTGTGCCGATGACTGAAGCGCGCGAACGCTTCCGCGAGTGCTGGGAGGTCATGCAGCTCGCGCTCGAGGGCAAGCCCTTCCGCTACAAGGGCAAGCATCTGGTGCTCGACCGCGATATCCTGGTTCGGCCATTGCTCGGCGCGAACCGGCCGAATTTCTATGGCGCCATCGGTAGCCCGGAGAGTGCGGAGATCATGGCCGATCTCGGTCTGCCGCCGCTCTCGCTCGCACAGTTCCCCGACTATCTGCTGCTCAAGATCCTCTCGCGCTGGCGCACGCGCGCTGCCGCCCACGGCTTTGAGACCGATGTTACGCTGCCCATTAGCTGCAAGTGCTTCATCGGCGATACGGAAGCTGAGGCGCGCGCGGAGGCGCGTCATCATCTCTCGCGCTATTACAAACTTCAGGCCGAGCACTACACGGTCGACTCGACGCCCTGGGCGGATATCGAGGGCTATCAGCAGTTCGCGAAGATCTTCGGCGGCATGAAGGAGATGGCTGACCCCGCGAAGATCGACCCGATCCTCGATCGTAATCTCGTCGGCACGCCGGAGACGATCGCCGCGCAGATCACGCGGCTGCGCAGCATCGGCTTCGACTATTTCATTGTCTCGAATGCGACGGCTGGCGTGCCGCGCGAAGCTCGTCACCGCATGATGCGCCGGTTCATGGAGGAGGTGGCTCCGATCGTCGCGCGCGCGCCGGTGCCCGACGTGCCTGATATTCCCGCGCGTGCCGCCGAGTAGTTCACGATCACAAGCCGGAGGAGTGCCCGATGACGACGAGCGAGGTCTACAAGCGCGGCGAGGCCATGCGCCGCAAGTTGCGTGGCGAGGAGGACTTCAAAAACAACCAGGCGAGCTATGCCGCCGACCCGCTGATGAAGAAGTTCATCGACGTCGCGACGGAGGGCGTATTCGGCGTGCTCTGGACGCGCCCTGGCCTCGATCTCAAGACGCGCACCCTCGTCTGTGTCGTTTCGGACGCTGCGACGGGCCGCTATCCCGAGCTCGACATTCATCTGCGCTTTGCGCTCAAGCAGGGCTGGACGGAGGAAGAGCTGACCGAAGTCCTCCTGCACCTGACGGGCTACGTCGGCCTGCCGATCATTCGCGAGGCCATGCTCGTTGCTTCCGAGGTCTTCAAGAGCGTGAAGGAGGAGAAGGCGAAATAGCGCCTACCCCCGAGGGTAGCCGCGCACGCGCGCGAGAAGATCGCGCAGCGGGTCGTCGGTCCATGCGCGCAGCAGAAAGTCGTGGTGTGTCGCATCGCTTGCTGCGGGAACAATGGCGACATGCCCCGGCTCGATGCGCTGCGGAATGCTATCGAACGCCTTCACGCCGCGCGCTTCGATGAGGGATTTCAGCTCGTGATTCCGCCCCTCGGTGGACTGCGTATAGGTGCTGAGCAGGAAGGCATTGGGCGTGCGTGCGACCCAATCGGCGAAGACGCCCATCTCGCCGTAGGCCGCATCGAGCAGCACGATGCCGCGCAGGCGTGATCCGAGATCGCCATTACGGATCGCCCAGGCCGCGGGGCCGACGCCGCCGCTGTAGGCGACGATCACGACCGGCAAGCTGGCAAAGCTCGCCTCGGAGCGCAGATCGCCGTGCATGACGGCGAACCGACCGGCGACCTCGTTGACAAAATCACGGAGAGCACCGCGCTGCCAAAGCTTGCCGGCGCTGGAGTCCGAGGCGTTCACGGCGAACTGCGGGGCTGCCAGCACGGCGTTCGTGCGCGAGGTCGAGACTTGCCAGGGCACACGCTGGCGCATGAACACATCGCGGCGCAGGTTGGCGCGGTGACCATGGAAGTAGAGCACCAGCAGGCCCGGCCGCCGGATGTCGAAGCCCTTGGGAATGTGCAGGAGCACGCGCGGGTCGTTGTAGCGCTCGTCCTCCCAGTAGACGCGGCCACCTGCCGTGCGATGGAAGCGGCGACCGGTCTCGTCGGCCTCGATGAAGGGGCGATTGGCGCCCGGCATTATGCCCTGATAGGGGAAGGGCGCGGCGCTGAGGGCCGCGAGCCGCGTGACCGATTTTGGCAGGGGGCCCTGGCGCGAGGTCACCGGATGCGGGGTCGGCACGACGGACACGACCCAGCCACTGGTGGCGACCCGGCGGGTGTGTTGCTGCTGTTGGGCAGAGGCCGGCGGCGCAAGTCCCGCGAACAGGCCCGCGAGCAGCACAAGGCGCATGATAAAGCCGGCCACGCAGCAACGCCGCGTCGCCTGGAGGGCCAGCGCTGATGTCTCCGGTGTGCTCATACGGCCGGTCAAAGCCCTCCCGCGGCGCGCCCTCGCGGGCGGCACGCAATTCTCATTCCGGTGCAAAGCTCGATTCTGAGTATGGCATCACATTCTTGGCCAGAACGTGGTTAGGGAGCCGTGAACGCATGGCCTGTATCCTACGTGTGGCCCACCTGTACTGTCGGGTGCACGGATAGGCAGCAGGCCAACGGAAATAATTGTTAGGCCCCACAACGTTAAGCTAGAGTGCTCCGTAGCTAGACAGCCGAAACGCGAGAGACGATGGCTTCCACTGACAGTACTAAACCGGCCTCTGCTGCAGGCGAGACCGGACCTGCCACCGTCACCCTCGCAACAGCCACCGCGTTGGCTGTGGCCGACATGATCGGGATCGGCGTATTCACGAGCCTCGGCTTCCAGGTCCGCGATCTGCCGACCGGCTTTTCTGTCGTGACACTCTGGACTGTCGGCGGCATCGTCGCACTTTGCGGTGCGCTTTCCTATGCCGAGTTGGCGACCGCGCTGCCCCGCTCGGGCGGCGAATACAACTTTCTCTCGCGCATTTATCATCCGGCACTCGGTTTTCTGGCCGGATGGATCTCGGCGACGGTCGGTTTCGCGGCACCGGTAGCGCTCGCGGCCATGGCCTTCGGCGACTACTTCGCAGGTGTCTTTCCCGGGGCACCAAAGCTGTGGCTTGCACTCGCCTCCGTCTGGGGAGTGACGCTCGTCCTTTTGAGCGGGGCGAAACCTGGCGCTCTCTTCACGAATGTCGCCACCTTCCTCAAAGTCGCCCTGATCGTGGGGCTCATCATTTGCGGTCTGGCTTTCGGCACGCCGCAGCCCATTTCCTTCGCGCCTTCGGCCAGCGATCTCAGCTATATCGTGAGTGCGCCGTTCGCGATCGGCCTCATGTACGTCATGTACTCCTACTCGGGCTGGAACGCGGCGACCTACATCGCCGACGAGATCAAGGATCCTGCGCGCACTCTGCCGCCGGCCCTCGTCGCGGGCGTCATCATCGTGATGGTGCTCTACGTCGCGCTCAACGCCGTGTTCCTCTACACGACGCCCATGGAGCGGCTCGCCGGGCAGCTCAATGTCGGCTTGGTTGCGGGCGAGCATATCTTCGGCGCCGGCGGCGGGCGCATTGTCGGAGGCCTGATCTGCTTCGGCCTCATCTCGGCGATCACCGCCATGATGTGGATCGGACCGCGCGTCACCATGGTCATGGGCGAGGACCTTTCGGCTCTCTCGTTCTTTGCCAAGAAGTCGGCCGGGGGTGTCCCGGCGCGGGCGCTCGTCCTCCAGCTCGGCGTCGCGACCTTCCTTCTGCTCACACAGAGCTTTGAGCGCGTGCTCGAGTTCGTTCAGTTCGGCCTGCTGTCCTGCTCGCTGCTCGCCGTCATCGGCGTCATCGTCCTCAGGATCAGGCAGCCGCACCTGCCACGTCCGTTCCGGGTCTGGGCCTACCCGTTAACCCCGTTAATCTTCGGAGTGGTGACGCTCTTCATCCTGGTTTATCTGGTGCGCGAAAAGCCGGTGCAGTCGCTCGCCGGCTTGGCGCTGATGGCGACGGGGCTCGTGGTATTCGCCCTCTCGCCGAAGCGCCCGATCAAGAACCGCTGAATGGAGCACTTGTTTCATGACCACGAGGTTGGCCGGACTTGTCCGGTGGACGGTGTTGATTGCGGCCACCTTCATGCTGCTCGCCAGCGGTGCACGGGCGACGCCAGCACAGAGCGCGACGCCGAACGACGTGGCGCGGTTCCTCGCCGGCCTGCCACCCTCTGAGGGCTCGCCGCTCGCGAGCCTCACGCGCGAGCGCGCCTGGCTGGGTCATGTGGCGGCGATGGACTCGGCATGGGCCAACATCGAGACGCGGCAGCTTTCGAGGATCCGCACGTGGAGCTCCAACGAGCTCGCGACGCCGAGCGACGTGCTCTACTACTTCTTCAGCGGACCGGACTTCCTCTACGCCGACGCCTTCTTCCCCTCCGCGACGACCTACGTGATGGCCGCGCTCGAGCCATCGGGGTCATTGCCGGCAATCGGTAGGACGCGCGGTGAATCGCTCAGCTACGGCCTGTCGCAGCTCCGATCGTCGCTGAACTCGGTGCTGAACTTCAGCTTCTTCCGCACGCGCGAGATGCGCACGACGCTCAGCGCCAACACCTTCAGCGGAACGCTGCCGATCCTCTACATCTTCCTCGCGCGCACGGGGAAGACGATCGACGAGGTCAGCTTCTACGACATCAATGAGGATGGCGCGCTGGTTGCTGCCGGCGAGGGGCTGCCCAAGGGTGCCGCGAGCGTCGCGAAGATCCTCTTCAAGGGCAATGACGGCAAGCAGCGCACGATCTACTACGTGCGCACCGACCTCTCGAACGGCGGCTGGCGCAAGAGCGGCTTCAAGGCTTTCTGCGAGAAGATGGAGCCCGGCGACGCCCTCATCAAGAGTGCCTCCTATCTGCTGCACTCCAATGCCTTCTCGGATGTGCGGACGCACCTCCTCGAGCGCTCCAAGCGTCTACTTCAAGACGACTCGGGCGTTCCCGTCAGCTTCCTCAAGACCGATGAGTGGCAGCTTCGTCCCTATGGCCGCTACCTCGGGCCGATCGCCGTGTTCCCGGACAATTATCAGGCGCGGCTCGCCGAGCTCTTCCGGCGCGGCAAGCCGCCGGGCATCGACTTCGGCATCGGCTATCGCTTCCGCCCGAACGAGTCGAACATTCTCATCGCCGACAAGGTGGCTGTGCGGGCCGCCGAGCGCTGAGAGGGCGGCGCGGTTTCCCGCGCCGTCCCATGGCTGCCATGTGAGCTCAGTGCTTGTGTCCGCCGCTTGCCGGTTGGGCGCCGATCGGCCTGACGCTGTACTCGATCGCGACAGTCCCGGCACGATCGAAGACGAGCGTGCCCTTGATCGTTTCGTCCACCTTGAGGGGGCGCGCGAGGCCCATGAGCATGATGTGGTAGCTGCTCGGCTTCAGCTCGACGGTCTCACCAGGCTTGATCTCCAGACCCTTGGCCAGTCGCCGCATTTTCATGACGTCGCCGGACATCGACATCTCATGAACCTCGAAGTCCTTGGCGACTTCCGCTGAGCCGCCGACGAGGCGATCGGGCTGCTTGCCGGTGTTCGTGATCTTCATGAAGCCGGCACCTACTTTCGAACCACCCGGCGTCGCGCGCGTCCAGGGCGCCTCGATGACGAGATCTCCGGCTTTGTAGGTGCGCGTCTCTGCGACCTGCTGGCTATGACCTTGCGCCTGCACGAGCCGGATGGCCGGCGCTGGCATTTTGAGGTCGTGCGCCGATTGTCCGGCAACAGCAACTTCAGTCCAGGCCGCACGCCCTTTCTCGCACTCCTGGACGGTCGGGAAATGGACGGTGTCGCCTGCGTTCAAGGTCGCGGCCACGAAGCCGACGAACACGAACTCGTCGTAGTTGTCATCCGGGAGGCGCCCACTCCAGGTGATTTCCCGCACGCCCTCCGTGAGCTTGGCACCGTGATAGTAAGGGTAAGTCTGCGCATAGGGACCGCGCGTGGTCTCGATCGTCCAGCCGGGCTTGGGCTGCGGCTTCACGCCGATGACGCCCTCGGGGATCTGCACGCGCACGCGCGTCGTCGCCGAACCCTCACAGCCGTGGGGCACGCGCATGACGGCCTTGTATGGTGCGCCGACATTCGCTTCGCGCCGCTCGAGTGAAGGATGTGCGCCAGCCGGACCGGTGAAAGTGCCGATCAGGATCGCGGCGAGGGGTAGGGCTGTCATGATGTGCATCTGGAGTGCTCCTCTCGAAGAATTCTGTTTGGGTTTGCCGCGGGCGTCGCATGAGAGCGCGGGGCCCGCGGCGGCTCTCCTGATCACCAGCGATATTTGACGCCGGCAAAGACGGCGCGGCCTGTTCCGGGCTCGAACAGCGCCGAATTCGCCGCAGCCACGTCCGTGATGCTTACGCTCGCTATGTAGGCGACGTCCGAAAGGTTTCGCCCTTCGACGTATGCAGAGAACGGTCCACCATTGTCGAAGCCGAGCTTCATGCCCCAGATGCCATACGCCGCCGTTTTCAGCGTGTTGGCGCTATCGACATAGTAGGCCTGTGGCACCCACTCGACGTTCGGCCCGAAGAACACGCCGCTCGGGTGCTTGTAGAGCAGCTCGGTCCGCACGACGTGGCGCGGCGCGCCCGGGAGGATGTTGTTGCCGAACTTCGCATCATCATCGAAGCGGAAGTCGTTGAGCGTGTAGGCGACGTTGAGCCAGAGCTTGTCGGGCGAGGGACCAGGGGCCGCGAGGCCCTTCATGACCACCGCGCCAAATCCGAGCTCGATGCCCTGATGCACCGTTTGATCGGCATTGACCACCTGGCAGGTGCCTGTTGCCGCGGTGGGGTTCGAGATGCACATCAGCTCGTTGCTGATCTCCATGCGGTATAGCGCGGCGTCCCACGTGAAGTCAGGCCGTCTACCGCGCGTGCCGATCTCATAGGTGGTCGCGCGCTGGGCTTTGATGTCGGTGAACAGAATTGGCGGAGACACAGCCATCGAGCTTTCGCCGAAGCTCGGCACCTCCGCACTCCTGGCGATATTGAAGTAGGCCTGCCACGTGCGATCGATGTCCCAGAGGAGGCCGATCTTGGGACTCCACAGGTTGAACTCAGTGCGTCCCGACTGATTCCCATCTGATAGGAAGCGGTCAGCGCGGTCGCGCGTTGCGTGCAGGAACTGGGTTCCGGTCACAAGCGCGACGCTGGGCAGGAAGTAGAACGAGTTCTCGGCGTACAGCGCCAGGTTCTCCGAGCGATCGAGCGAACTTGACATCAGAGCGCCCTTCACGGCGCCCGGCTGGTTGGCGAACTGGCGATTGTCGATGCGCCCATTGTGAAGTTGGACACCGGCAATGAAGCGATTGCGATAACCCTCGACGATGCGATCGTCGACGATGCGCGCGAAGCCGCCATAGTCCTCGTACTGGTAGTCCAGCCACTGGAAGATCGGGTGCATGAGGTGGCGGTCGTTATAGAAGCCACCGAACTCCAGGGCCGTGCCGGGAGCGAGCAGGACCGTCGTCTTGTTGGCGACCCGCCAGGCATCGATATTTCGCTGCCAGTCGTTGGTCACGTTTATCCCGGCTGCCGCCTTCGGGTCCGTCAGCGCTTGCGTGCGGGTTACGCTGCCCGGAATGCGCTGCATGATGTCGCTGACGCCGAAGAAGAAGCGCGTCTCCACGTTCTCCGACAGGCGGATGCCGACATTGCCGCTCGCGCGCGTGGACTCACCCCAGCTATGGTCTCTGAAGCCATCCTGCTCCTGCCACGAGGCCGTAACGAACATATCGAACGGCCCGTTCGCACCGGCGACGCTCGACTGCAGACGGTGGAAGCCGAAGCTGCCGATGTCCGCACTGGCCGTGAAGGGAGCCGCGTCGCGCCCGGTCGGTGTGACGAAGTTGATCGCTCCACCGATCGCGTTGGCGCCGTAGCGCATGGCGCTCGGGCCTCTGTACACCTCGATATAGCGATAAGCGCTGGGATCAATCTCCTGGAAGTCGCCATAGCCGTCGGCGGTATTCCTCGGAATACCGTCCTGGAAGAGTTGGACGCCGCGCAGGTGAAAGTTGCGAGAGAGGCCGGAGCCGCGGATCGAAAGGCGCGAATCTTCGCCCCATTTCGGTTGGACGAACACGCCCGGCACATACTCGAGGGCTTCTTTCAGTGTCGCGGCGGCCGTGCTCTGTTGGTAGGTCGAGCCCGGCACGACAGCGACGGCGCCCGGAACGCGGGCGAGCTCGGCCTGGATCTCGGCCGTGGTCGGCACTGTCAGGCTGTTGCGGCCGTCGAGCACGATCGGACCGCCACTTCCACTCGGAGAGGGCTGTGGAGGTTGTGCGGTGGCGACAGGAGCGGCGGCCTTCGGCTGGGCTGCGGGCTGTTTGGCGCGCTTTGCCTTGGCCTTGCTGGTCTCGACCACGAGACCGGGCAGGGGCACGGCATTGCTTTGTGCGAGCGCCGTTCCTCCGACAGCCCCCACGATATTGGCTGCTGCCAAGGTGATCAGGATACTTGTTGGACGCACGGAACGCGGCGCTCGAGCCGCCCGGCGTGGACTATGGCTTTCCATGTTGACGCATTTTCCCGGATGCGAATGACGTGTTGCAGGCTGCTGGCAATGCTGCAGCCCGAAGCTCGGTCAGTCGTCACGCAAACGGGGGAGGGCCACGCGCCGGTGGGATGAATGTGCGCAGTTGCTCCGTGCCATGGATGGCCGGGAGCGGGATCGGCTGTATCGGAAGGAATGCAACGTATGAAGGGACAAGGCACGGCGGCGGAAGGGCGACTGCCGGTCCAAGACCCGAGCAAAGCGGGCAGTTGTTCTCAGCGTCTGTCGGCAGTGGGATGTCCGGCAGGCTTGCCGTGTCGATAGTGCCCGTACCGCTCGGATGGCAGATCAGGATGAGATCCTTGATCAGCGATGCGCGCTGGAGGTGGGCGTCTATCATCACGCCGTTGTGGCGCACGATCGCATGAGCGTGCACCAGCACGCCCAGCAGCACCACGAAGCTCATCAATCGGCGCAGCATCTCAGCTCCCGGCGCCATTTTGCTCAGTTCGCCCTGCAATACAAGGGTCGAGGGGCCTGGGACCTTTTTCGCAGCTTGGGACCGATTGGCGCGGGCGACGCGTTGAACCATGCTCCAGCCGTTGCTACCGTCCGGCAATCCCCGGTGGCGATGGAGCCCTTCATGACGACCGCGCTGGTCTGGCACGAGAAGCTGATGTGGTTCGATGCCGGGACCTTCGCGGGGCCGATGCCCGTCGGCGGCTGGGTTCAGCCCGGCGAGGCCTCGGAGAACCCGGAGACCAAGCGGCGCATCAAGAACCTGCTCGATGCGACTGGCATGACCGCGCACATGAAGCTCATCACGCCGACGCCTGCGAGCGAGGAAGACATTCTTCGCGTCCACACGCCCGCCTATCTCGCGAAGGTCAAGGCACTCTCGAGCGCCTACGGCGGCCAGTTGGGCGTCAGCGCCTTCATGGGGCCGGGTGGCTACGAGCTGGCGCTGCTTTCAGTCGGCGCGACGATTGCAGGCGTGGATGCCGTGCTCTCGGGCGCGGTCGACAATGCCTACGTGCTCTCGCGCCCGCCGGGGCATCACGCGGAGCCCGACGGCGGCATGGGCTTCTGCGTGTTCGCCAATATCGCCATCGCCGCGCGTCATGCCTTCGCGCGTCACAAGCTCGCGCGGATCGCTGTCGTCGATTGGGACGTGCATCATGGCAATGGCACGCAGGCCTGCTTTTATGACGATCCGAGCGTGCTTGCGATCTCGCTCCATGAGGATGGCAACTTCCCGCGTGGCGGCAGCGGCGCCGTCGAGCAGACTGGAAGCGGCGCCGGACGCGGCGCGACGATCAACATCCCCCTGCCGCCGGGCTCCGGTACGGCTGCCTATCGCGCAGCTTTCGAACGCGTCGTGCTGCCGGCGCTCGATCGCTTCCGGCCGGATCTGATGTTCGTCGCCTGCGGGCTCGATGCCGGCAACAACGATCCGCTCGGACGCATGATGCTCGGACCCGAGGACTTCCGCTGGATGACCATCGCCGTGCGCGATGCCGCGAAGCGCTTATGTGACGGCCGGATCGTCTTCGCTCATGAGGGTGGTTACAGCCCGCCTACCGCACCGTTCCTTGCACTGCCTATTTTCGAAGAGCTGACTGGCCAGACGGCCGGCATCGAGAATGTGATGGCTGCCCGCATGGCCGGCCTGCCGCCGAGCGCGCTGTTTGCGCACCAGGAGGCCGTCGTCGAGGCGGCGCGGAAAGCTACAGGTCTCGACTCCGCGGGCTGATCAATTTCGAGACAGCCCACTCGAAAATCGTCAAAAGCGGGCGACGGATACCACGCATCACCATCGTTCTTCCCGTGAGGGGGTGGTCCATCGTAGATTAAGGCTGGCTCCCGGCGTGGGCCTCGACCTGCGAGACCACCTCCTCGGAAGCCGGATTCCAGCATGTTGACGGGCATTTTCGGTTTCCGGAGCGGTCGAACAGCACCCCTCCGGCGACGGGTGGGGCGAGCGAGAAGGGGTGTGCATGCGGAGGTTGTTTACGATTGCCGCGGTCCTGCTGGCAGCGGCCGCGGTGACGTGGTTCGCCTATCCGCCGTCGCGGCAGTGGCCTGTCCTGAGCCACGTCGCACGCCTTATCGCGCCCACGACCGGCACGGTTACGGCCGATGGGTCTGCTGACAAGAAGGGCGGTCGCCAGCGCGGGCCAGCCGTGCCTGTGGTTGCAGCGGTGGCCGTTGCTGCCGACATGCCGGTCATTCTTTCTGCACCTGGGACCGTCGAAGCCTTTGCCACCGTCGAGGTCAAGCCCAGAGTCGATGGCCAGATCTCGGCCGTCGCGTTCACTGAAGGCCAGGAGATCAAGGCAGGCGACGTGCTCTTCCGCCTCGATGATCGCCTGATCCGCGCCCAGATGCGACAGGCCGAGGCAAACATCGCGCGCGACCGGGCAGCCTTGAAGGATGCGGAGGGCATCCTCAAGCGCCGCGAGACGCTGGTCACCAAGAATATCGTCACCGAGCAGGCGACCGAGACGCAGCGCAGCACAGTCGAGGCGCTCATCGCCTCCATCGCGGCCGGCGAGGCCCAGTTCGAGGCGTGGCGCACGCAGCTCGACTATCTGACCATCCTGGCGCCGATCACCGGCCGTACTGGCTCGGTCAGGACAAAGATCGGCGCCAACGTGCGCATGGCCGAGGTGACGCCCCTT
Organism: Hyphomicrobium sp. CS1BSMeth3; assembly: GCF_900117415.1. Taxonomy (GTDB): domain Bacteria; phylum Pseudomonadota; class Alphaproteobacteria; order Rhizobiales; family Hyphomicrobiaceae. Next base: position 1,957,029 of record NZ_FPEI01000006.1, on the reverse strand, counting down.
GTCATCATCAATCAGACGCGGCCGATCATGGTGACTTTCTCGGTGCCGCAGGCCGAGCTCGTCAACCTGCGCCGCGCGCTTGCCTCCAACTCGGAGGCAACGATCCGCATCGGCGGCGAGAAGCCCATCGAGACCAAGGGCAACATCATGTTCATCGACAACCAGGTCGACCGTACGACCGGGACGCTGATGGGCAAGGCGCATGTCCCGAATGAGCAAGAGGTGCTGTGGCCGGGGCAGGCCGTCGAGGTCGAAGTCGTCGTGGAGCGTCGGCCGGGCTTCATCACTGTGCCGGCGAGTGGCGTTCTCCCATCGCAGCAGGGAATGCTGGCCTGGGTGATCGGCGCTGACGGGACCGTCAGGCCGCGCCAGGTGGCTTTGGCCCGCGTGATTGCCGGCACGGCCTATCTCTCCGATGGGCTCAACGCGGGGGAGCGCGTGGTCATCGATGGCCAGTTGCGCCTAGCGCCCGGAGCTTCCGTCACGGTTCGTGAGCCGGGTGAAACCACGAAGGGACGTCCCGCCGGCGCGGAGAAGCCTGATGCAGGCCCGCGGAAGCGGGACCCCGGCCCGGCCCCGGCGGCCCGCGACACGCCCGCGCCGTCGCCCGGCCCGGAGCGCGGCCGAACATGAGCATTCGGTGCCGTCGGCGATACTTCGCCGTTCGGCCCCACATGAATTGTGCGTCGGAAGTCGCGAAAGTCACGAGCGCAGAGGATAGGCGATGAAGATTTCCGAGCTGTGCATCCGCCGCCCGGTGTTGACGACGCTGCTGATGGCCTCGATCGCGCTGGCGGGCTTGTTTGCCTACGGGCAGCTCCCGATCGCAGCCATCCCGCGCATCGATGTCCCGACGATCACCGTCTCGGCACGCCTGCCGGGTGCCAGCCCCGATACCATGGCCGTGTCTGTCGCAGCACCGCTCGAACGACAATTCGCGACAATTGCGGGCATTGCCAACATCACCTCGTCGAGCGTCGAGGGCGCGACCTCGGTCACGCTCGAGTTCTCCCTCGAGCGCAATATCGATGCCGCCGCGCTCGACGTCCAATCCGCCATCTCGGTCGCGGCACAGCGGCTTCCGAAGGATCTCGAGGCACCGCCTTCCTTTCGCAAGGTCAACCCGGCGGACAGCCCGGTCATCTTCCTCGCCTTGACGTCCGATACGACACCGTCGTCCCAGATCAACGAGTTCGCCGAGACCGTGATGCTGCCCCGCCTGTCGACGCTGCCTGGCGTTGCCGAGGTCGTGATCAACGGGGCGCAGAAGCGTGCCGTGCGCATTCGCTATGATTTCGACGCCTTGGCAACGCGCGGCATATCGGTCGAGGAGCTTCGCGCCGCCGTCTCCGTCATTGCCGGCGTTGGACCGATCGGGTCGATCCGCACCGATCGTCAGGTCTACGTCCTCGAGACGAAGTCGGCGCAGCCGAATGCGGCGTACTTCAAGCCGATCGTCATCGCCTGGCGAAATGGCGCGCCCGTTCGTCTGCAGGACGTGGCGGAGGTTGCGGACTCGGTCGAGGACGAGGAGGCCTACGCCGAGTTCAACGGCCAGCGCTCGATCATCGTCTCCGTCCGTCGCCAGCCGGATGCCAATACTGTTGCGGTGACCGACGCCGTTCGTTCGATGGTGCCGCGCTTCCAGGCCGACCTGCCGCCGACCGTCCAGCTCCGCATTCTCTCGGACCGCTCGGAGTCGATCCGCGATTCAGTGCACGATGTGGAAGTCACGCTGATCATCACGGCCATTCTCGTCGTGCTCGTCATTCTCGCCTTCCTGCGCAACTGGCGGGCGACCATCATCCCGGCCTTTGCCCTGCCGCTTTCGATCATCGGCACTTTCGCGGGCATGGCCTACTTCGGGTTCTCGCTCGACAACGTCACGCTGCTCGCGCTGACGCTCGCCCTAGGATTCGTCGTGGACGATGCGATCATCGTGCTCGAGAATATCGTGCGCTATATCGAGGAGGGCATGGCGCCGTTCGAGGCCGCCATCAAGGGTTCCAAGGAGATCGGCTTCACGGTTCTGTCGATCACGCTGTCGCTGGTCGCGGTGTTCATTCCGATCCTGCTCATGGGCGGCGTCGTCGGGCGCTTCTTCTTCTCGTTTGCCGTCACGATCAGCATGGCGATCCTGCTCTCGGGCTTCATCGCGCTCACGATGACGCCCATGCTGTGCGCGCGCATGCTGAACCACAATTCCGTCCACCAGGATAAGCCCAATATCCTCTCGCGTATCTTTGAGGCCGGCTACGATGCGATGGCCATGGGCTATCGCGTCACGCTCGACTGGTCGCTCCGCCACCGCAACCTCATGCTCCTCCTTACGTTGGGAACGATGGTGGCCACGGTCTGGGCCTTTGCGACGGTCAAGAAAGGCTTCATGCCGACCGAGGACACGAGCATCATCATCGTGCGCACCGAGGCGCAGCCGGATGTCTCGTTCCCCGCCATGCTCGAGCGTCAGCGCCAGGTGGCTGCCGCCGTGCTCACGGATCCCGATGTGCTCTACATCAACTCGAACGTGGCCCGTACGACGTTCAACCCGACGATCAATCGCGGTTCGATCTTCGTGCAGTTGAAGCCGCGTGCGGAGCGCGATGGCGGCGCCTCGATCACCGACGTGCAGCATCGCCTGCGGCGCAAGCTTGCCAGTGTCGTCGGCATCCGGGCCTTTCCGGTGCCCCTGCAGAACCTCCGTATTGGCAGCCGTGGCGGTGCTTCGGCCTACCAGTACACGCTGACCGGCGTGAACCGCGACGAGCTCTACGAGGGCGCGGGGCGGCTTATCGAGCGGCTCAAGGTCACGCCGGGCTTCACCGACGTGACCAGCGATCTCGAGCTCGGCGCGCGCCAGGTCAAGATCGATGTCGATCGTGATGCGCTGGCGCGTTACGGCGTGTCGATGGAGATGCTGCGCTCGACGCTCTATTCCACCTTTGGCACGCGCAAGATCGCGACCGTCTTCACGCCGGCGAATGACTATTGGGTAATCGTCGAGGCGAGCAAGGCCCACCTGCTCGACCCGAGCGTGCTGAGCCGCGTCTATGTGCGCTCCTCGACCGGCCAACTCGTGCGCTTCGATGCGCTCGCGCAAGTCACGCTCGGCTCGGGGCCGATTGCCGTTGCGCGCCAGAGCCAGCTCCCGGCCGTCACGGTGACTTTCAACCTCGGGCCCGGCTTCACGCTCGGTGAGGCCGTTACGCGCATGGCTCAAGTCGAGCGCGACGTGAACATGCCGGCTGGCATTCTCGGACAGTTTGCGGGCACTGCGCAGGTCTTCCAGGACAGCTTCCGCAATCAGCCGATCCTGATCCTCGCGGCCGTGCTGACGATCTACATCGTGCTCGGCATTCTCTACGAGAGTTTCGTCCACCCGATAACAATTCTCTCGGGCCTACCCTCGGCGAGTCTCGGCGCGTTGCTGACGCTGATCCTGTTCGATGTCGAGCTTACGATCATCGCCATGATCGGCATCATTCTGTTGATCGGCATCGTGAAGAAGAATGCGATCATGATGATCGACTTCGCGATCGAGGCGCGATCGCGAGGCATGGAGCCGCGGGAGGCGATCCGGCAGGCGTGCCTGCTGCGCTTCCGCCCCATCATGATGACGACGATGGCGGCGCTCTTCGGCGTGCTGCCGATCGCCGTGGGCTGGGGCGCGGGTGCCGAGCTGCGCCAGCCGCTCGGTCTGGTGGTCGTCGGCGGCCTCGCGGTCTCGCAGCTTCTGACGCTCTACATCACCCCGGCGGTCTACTTGCTGCTGGAGCAGGTCGGGACAAAGCTCGGCGCCGGGCGGCGCGAGGCCATGCCGGTCGAAGCACCCGACGAGGCAGACGGCAAGTCTCTGGCCCCCGTGCGAACCGCTGCCGAGTAGTCGCTCGCGCCTGAATGGTGAGCTGGCGCCGGGCCTCGGCGTCAGGCGGCGCTGAGCAGCGCCTGGAATTCGCCGAGCTCTTTCATGTTCAAGTCCGAGACCGCCCAATAGACCATCCCGCCGCTCGTCCAGCGGACCGAGTTATAGCCGTTCGAGGACTGTGACAGCGAAGGCAAGGGATGTGACGGATCGGACGGCCATGTGAAGACGTTGATCACATGCTGCCGGCGCATATAGATCACGGCGGCGACGCGTCGGCTTCCGACATAGTCGAGTCGCCCCCCCTTCAGTGCGAAGCCTTGCGTGGCGAGGTCCTGAACTGGAGGCGCAAAATCGAGGCGCCCGGCGAACCAGGGCTTCACGGTATGCTGATCCGATGAAGCCACCTGCATGAGATTGTCCTGAAGCAACGAGCGCACGTGCGCGGTCATCACATCGTGCGCGAGGGGCGGTGTGCGTGAGCCTGTCGTAGCGGCGATCCACCCGCCGGCTCCAGAGAGGCCAGCGACGAGGAGAAGGGCTGCGGCCTGGGCGATAAAGCGCCTGCTCTGCCACGGGGCGCCGCGGCTCTGCTCGTGCTCTTCCTTCTCGAGCCCCGCGCGAATCCGCTCTTGCAGGCCGGCCGGTGCTCTCTCGATGACTTTCTCTCTGAGCGTCCGCCCTATGCGTCGATAGTCATCGAGATGAGCGGCGCACCGCCGGCAGGCTTCAAGATGGCTCCCGATAGCTTTCTGCTGCTCGATGGGCAGCGCGCCATCGAGGTAGGGGCTGAGCTCGTTCTGTACGTCTTCACAGCGCATCGGATCCACTTTCGGTCTCACGTCCTTTCATGGCCTTCCGCAGCAGCGCCCTGCCTCGCGAAAGACGCGACATCACCGTGCCGATTGGCACTCCCGTGATCTCGGCAATCTCGCTGTAGGAGAGGCTCTCCATTTCACGAAGCACGACGACGTCGCGATACGCGAGCGGGAGTTCGGCCAGTGCTGCGCGAACGTGCTGTGCATTCACTGCCTCGATCAGTGTGTCCTCTGCCGAGGGATCGCCGGAGGCGACATCCGGGCTGTTGGTCTCATCGAGAGGAACGAGATCGTACGTGCGCTTGCGAACCTTGAGCAGCCGGTAAGCACAATGGCGCACGATCGCAAACAACCACGGGCGCATTTCCTCGCCCCTGAAACCATTGAACGCGCGGTAAGCCCTGAGATAGGCGTCCTGAACCACGTCTTCTGCGTCGTCGGAGTTCCTCACGATCCAATAGGCGAGGTTGTACGCCGCATCGCGATACGGCAGCGCCAGTTCCTCGAAGCGAGACTGCTGAGCCATCCCCGCCCCCTGCAAAGGAGACGGCGGATGTTAGTCAATTGCTCTATCCCTAAGCCAGCAGGTTTATTCCCGATCCCGGACAAAAATAATTGGCGTCCAATCGGAATACCTGGCGCTGCACGCGGATAGGTAGTGGCAAATCCCACGGCGGAAAGCGCAGCAGCTCGGCCGGGACTTTCCCCGAATGTCGGTTGCGCATCGCCACACAATGAGAGGTCATGAGCGGGAAGTCCGGCCCTGGGGGCTGCCAGGTGCTGGCGCCTGGGCCGTCGCTGCCGGAGACATCGGCTTCGTCGATGGCTCCGGCATTTTTCCGGTGGGCCAATTGATTCTGAAGAGCGCTTTTGATGGCGCGTTAACGCGGTGATGACGCCTGGCTGATGCCAGGACGCAATTGTGTGAGGGGCGCGCGAACGCGATGCCTGTTCTCACCGCGGACTTCACTCAGGTCATAGGAGCACTGCAATGCCGATAAGCGAGCATCGCATTGCGGATCTCATGCGTTTTGAGCCGCGCACACAGCAATCACCTACACCGGTACAAGCATCGCCGTCAGAGGTGTGCGCGCCTGCCGAGATCGCGGATCGCCTTTGTCTCTGGAGCAGCGGGAAGGTGGCGCTGTCATTCGAGAGGCTTGCTGCGCTCGGCATCCTCGGCGGGCTCTATATCGGATTTGGCGGCGCGCTCGCGACGATGGTGGTGAGTGAGAGCAGTCTTGGTGCGGGGCCGACGCGGTGGCTCGGCGGCATCGCCTTCAGCCTCGGCCTCGTTCTGGTGTGCCTTGGAGGCGCCGAGCTGTCGACCGGCAATTGCTTGATGGCGATGGCGCGTCTGCGACGTCTCATCACGGCGCGCCAGCTCTGGCGCAACTGGACCTTGTCCTATCTCGCGAACGGTCTTGGTGCCTTGGGCCTCGCCTGGATTGTCTTCAACAGCGGCGTCTATGATGCCGAGCCTTTGAGATCGACTGCCATCCGGATTGCCGAGGCCAAGCTTGCGCTTTCACCCGCCCAGGCCTTTCTCAAGGGCGTCCTTGCCAATGCTTTGGTTTGTCTGGCGGTATGGCTCTCGTTCGCCAGCCACAATGCCGTCGGGAAGGTTCTCGGGATCGTATTCCCGATCAGCGCGTTCGTGGCCTTGGGTTTCGAGCACTCGATCGCCAACCTCTACCTCATTCCAGCAGGGCTCATGGCGGGCGCTGCGGGGGGCCTGCCGGATCTGGCCCGCAACATCGCCTGGGTAACGGGCGGGAATCTCATCGGCGGAGCCGTCGTCGTCCCGGTGCTGCTCTGGCTCGGGCATGCGCGCCGCCAGGGCTGATGCGCGCTCATCGATACCGCGAGCGGTGCCGATTACCTAAGGTAGCGCAATGCCGCCGCCACTCTGGCGCTGGGCGAGCGACTGCACCAAGGCCCGACGTTCCTCCTGCGACAGCGAGGGCAGAGCGCGAATCATGGCCTGCTGCAACTCGGCCCTGATCGCACTCGCATGAGTGCGCACGGCGAGGAAATTGCGTTCGAGCGCGCCAGGATCCGGCGTCGGCTTGACCATCTCCTCGGAGAGCGCGGTCCGCACCTTCTGCAGGGCTGCGAACTGCTGGCGCATCTGGGGCATTGCGGTGTTCAGCTCGCGTCGCACGATCTCGCGCTTGGCATCCGGCAGCGGCGTCAGCATCGCCTGGATGCTGCGCTTCGTATAAGTGCTTTGTGTTGCCTCGCCGGTGATGCGCCCGATGACCATGCTGGCCAGGAAGACGTTCACGGCGAGCGAGACAACGAGCAGCGCCATCAACCCGCGAGTGCTGCGCAGCCAATCGATCACAGCCCAAACTCCTGTAGACTCTGCGGACCCAGAAGAAGCCCGGACGCCATGCCGGCGTCGCTCGCGCTCAATGCCTGCATGTAGCCGAGGGCGAAACCGAGCAGCGCGCTCGCCGCCAAGGCCGCCGCCGGCTTTGCCATGCGCTGCCACGCTGGTCTGACGATGGCTGCAATATCGCGCACGCGGCGTGGATCCGGCTCGGCCGGCTCGAGCGCGTCGAGGAAAAGGTCGGTGCGTTCGGCGTCGGCAAGGATGGCCGTGCCTTCCGGCGTCAGGGCGAAACGGTCATAGAGTGCGTGCTCGCGCGGCGGCCATCGGCGTCTTTCGGCACCAAAAGCGGCGCTGCATTCCCTGAAACGATCGAGGTCCATGCCCGCTCCTTATTGCAATTCATCCCGAAGCCACTTTTTGAGCGTCGCGCGCCCGCGTGAAAGCAGCGATTCCAAGGCACCTGCGCTCACACCCAGCAGTGCCGCAGCCTCCGCCTGGGATCTCTCCTCGTAGTAGCAGAGGACGAGCGCCGCCCGTTGTCGGGCCGGAAGCTGATCCAGTGCCGCTCTGACACGCGCGCCGCGCTGGAGGCTCGTAATACGCTCCTCACCTGTGGGCGCCTCATCGGCCAACCGCTCGACCAACGCATCGTCGAGGGGCTCGCCAGATGCCGTTTGGCGTGCACGGAGCCGGTCCACGCACAAATTGTACAAGACGCGATAGAGCCAGGTGGTGAACTTCGCATGTGGTTCCCATCGCCCGGCACCCTGCCAAACGCGCAGGAAGGCTGTCTGCACCATATCCTCAGCCTCGTGACGCGTGCCGAGCATCCGGTCCGTGAAGCCGAGCGCCCAGCCGTAGTGGCGCTCGACGAGGCGCGCAAAGGCGTGGCGATCCTGCCTGCCCACTGCCCTCATCAGCTCAACGTCGAGCGCGTCGTCCGGCGGCGGTTTCATCGAGCCTGCGAGGTGTGGGCAGGTCGCGTCTCACCTGCCGGTCTCATTGTCTATTGAACGGGCGCCTCGGCCGTTTCCTTCGGGATCTGGGTCCTGCTTATCGCGCCGAGGGGGCTCACTATTGATACCGCGCCCCGAGCGCCGACTACAGGCCACATTTCCCCTGGTCGGGACGCGTTCCGAGGGGGAGAAACGCTGCGGCGCTTGGAACTTTGCCATTGCCGACCGCGCTCGCGATGGTCAAAACTTTCCGGGAACGAGGTCGGATTGCAGGGCAGAGGCCATGGATGCCATCGAACTTCACGTGAATGGGCAAAAATTTGGCGTTCACGCTGATCCGGATACGCCCCTCCTTTACGTTCTGCGCAATGACCTCGGCCTCAAGGGCACGCGGGCCGGCTGCGTCGAAGGCCAGTGCCTGAGCTGCACGGTGCTCATCGAGGGCAGGCCGCAGACGGCGTGCATGGTGCCCGTCGGGGCAGTTGCCGGACAGAATGTCGAAACCGTCGAGTCGCTGGTCGGGGAAGGGGCATCGCACCCGCTTATCGACAGTGTCCTCAAGGAACAGGCCGGTCAGTGCGGCTATTGCCTCGCCGGCATTCTCATGCGTGCCAAGGCTCTGCTGGATCGAGAGCCGGCGCCGAGCCGGTCGGATATCGCGACAGCGCTCGACGGCCATCTCTGTCGATGTGGCGCGCACGTCCGCATTCTTCGCGCCATCGAGCGGGCGGTGCAGGCGGGGAGTGCTCGGGCATGACCGCAATCGCCTCCTCTCCCAGTCTGGCCGACAATCCGAGCTGCTCCGACTGGATCGATCTGTCGCGTGATGCCGTGGTCGTTCTGAAGACCGGCAAGGTGGAGATCGGCCAAGGCATCACAACTGCTCTCGTGCAGATTGCAGCCGACGAGCTGGATGTCGCGCCGGAGAGTATCGAGCTCATTTCCGGGCACACCGCCCTCGGGCCACTCGAGGCCGGCACATCGAGCAGCCTGTCGATTGAAACGGGTGGGCGCGCGGTGCGCCTTGCCGCGTCGGCCGTCCGCGCAATCGTCCTCGCCGAGGCCGCCAAGCTCCTGCAGGCGCCGCCCGAGAGCCTCGCCGTCGAGCAGGGCCGCATCATCGTGAGTGGTCGCGAGACGGACCTCACCTACTGGTCGCTCGCGCCATCGATCGATCTCGAGGCGCAAGTCCTCGATCATGCGCGGCCGAAAGAGCCGGCAGAGCGACGGCTGGTCGGCACGTCCATGCCGCGCATCGACCTCAAAGCAAAAGCAGCAGGTGCGGGCTTCATTCATGATATCGAGCTTCCCGGCATGCTGCATGGCCGCGTGCTCGATCCGCCAGCCTCGGGCCGCCGCCTCGAGGCATTCGACGAGGCCGCATTGAAGACGGCGTTTCCGTCAGTGCAAGTGGTCCGAGACGGCTCTTTCGTTGGCGTCATTGCTGAGCGTGAGGAGTTGGCCGTGCGCGCAATCGAGCGTGCCCGCCGCCTCGCGACATGGTCTGAGGGCTTCCAGGTCCCCGCACTCATGCGCGAGGCCATCGCCGCAGATAGCGCCGAGCCGGAGATCGTCGTCGAGAAAGGCGATGTGACGGCCGCGGAGGGCCGCACCATCACGACGGAGATCGAGCGCCCCTATATCGCGCACGCATCTATTGCGCCCTCCTGTGCAATCGCCACTTGGCGCGACGATACCCTTGAGATCCGCTCGCATAGCCAGGCCGTGCACGATATGCGCGCGCCGCTCGCCAAAGCGCTCGGCATCGATGCCGGCAATGTCGTCGTGATCCACGCCGCAGGAGCCGGCACCTACGGCCACAGCGGGCAGGACGATGTCGCCTACGAGGCGGCGCTGCTCGCGCGCACGGTTCCGAGACGCCCGGTCCGGGTTCTATGGTCGCGCGCCGCTGACTTCTCGCTCGCGCCGCTCGGCCCCGGTGCGATCGTCAGGGCCGAGGCGAAGGTTGATGCCGGCGGGCGCATTGCGGCGCTGACCATACAATCCCAGAGTCAGGCGCACGTGTCGCGCCCAGGCCGCGGCGGTACGATCAACCTGGTCGCCGCCGAGCGTCTGGCTGTTCCCATGGAAAAAGGATCGCCGCCTGATGTGCCCTTGGCGCGCGGCGGCGGTGCCGACCGCAATGCCATGCCGCTCTATGCCATTCCCAATGTCCACGTCTCCAAGCGCATTCTGCGCGATCTTCCCTACCGCTCCTCGGCTTTGCGGGCGCTCGGCGGCTACGCGAACATCTTTGCCATCGAGACGCTGATGGACGACATCGCGGCATCTGTCGGCGCCGATCCGGTGGCTTTCCGGCTCGACCATCTTGATGATGCCCGCGCACGCGCCGTCATTACGAAAGCGGCGGAAATGGCAGGGTGGCCGGGGCCGACAGTCCAGGGCGAAGCGCTCGGGATCGGGTTCAACCAGTACAAGAACCGTAGCGCCTATTGTGCGGTGGTCGCGCGCGTCGTTTGCGACGAACGCGTGCGTCTGACGCACGCGTGGGCAGCGGTCGACGCCGGCGAGGCGATCAATCCCGACGGGATCATCAATCAGATCGAGGGCGGCATCATCCAGTCGGCAAGCTGGACTCTCAAGGAGCGCGTCAACTTCGACGGAGATGCCGTCACGACGCGCGATTGGGAGGCCTATCCCATTCTCAGCTTCTCCGAGACGCCGGAGATCAAGGTGAGCCTGATCGTACGGCCGGAGCTTCCCGGCCTCGGCGTTGGCGAGACGGCGACGGGGCCGACGGCTGCAGCGATCGGCAACGCCGTGCATCGGGCATTGGGCATCCGCGTCAGAACGCTGCCAATCACGCGCGACGCGATCCTCGCGGCCTCGATCTAGTTGGGCGCAGGGAAGCAGAGCTGCGAGCTCATTTCCTGCGCCGCTCCAGCGATGCCGATTTCTCGGGAGGCGGTGCGCTAGCGCCGGCAAGGGCTTCAAAGACATCGCGCACCATGGGCGCAATCTTGCGATCCTCGGCGTCTTGCAGCTCTTTGATGCCGACGACATTCTTGAGAATGCTGAAGCCCGTCATGAACGCCACCATGAGTGCCGCGCGATGTTTTGCGGGGCCATCGAGGTGGCGTGCGAGCGGCTCGATCAGATCGTTGACCACGAACTCGTGATGGACTTCTATAGCCTCGGGGCATGACAGCGAATGTACGGCTATGCTCAGAGGATCCATATCGCGAAAGCTCACGGCGTCCGTTCGCGCAAGAGCTCTGTGGGTCAACACCGCGACGACGTCGCGCGATAGGTCGTCCAGGTGGTGATCGGCCCTCGCGGCGCTTCGGATAACCTCTGCGAAGAGCTGCTGCTTGGATCCGAAGGAGCGATGCACATAAGCAACGTCGACACCGGCATCCGCTGCGATGTCGCGCAGACCTGTTTGGTCATAGGATTGACTGGCAAATCGGCGCGTGGCCGCGGCCAGTATCCGCTCGCGTGTAGAAATCGTCGACGACAGGCCTGGCTTCTTTCCCATGGCACCCTCGTGGGTTTTGCAGGCGGCCCACGATGGCTAGGGCCATGGGTGGTCAACCGTCGTTGACTTGGATCAAGGACGGTGGGCGGAGGGAATGTCACCTGTCGCCTGACCTCGGATCCCCGCGGGAGCAATAGTGCCCGTCGCGCTAATCATGATGTTCAGCAAGAGGCTTTGCCAATGAAGACCGCCTTTGCATCGCGCCGCTTGCCGATCGCGATCGCACTTGTTGTGGCCGTTGCCATCTACTTGGCGTGGGCCAAGCTCTCGGGAGGTGGGCTGCCATCCGGGATTGCGAGCGGCAACGGACGGATCGAGGCCGTCGAGATCGACATTGCAACGAAGACGCCGGGGCGGATCAAGGAGATCCTGGTCAACGAGGGTGACTTCGTCGAGGCGGGGCAGGTGCTTGCCCGCATGGATACGGAGCAGCTCGAAGCCCAGCGTCGGCAGGCCGAAGCGCAGCGGAAGCGAGCGAAGATCGGCGTCGATACCGCGGGCAGTCTGGTGACGCAACGCGAGGCGGAGCGCACTGCCGCTGCAGCCGTCGTCGCACAGCGAAAAGCCCAGCTCGATGCAGCTCAGCGCAAGCTCGCGCGCTCCGAGGAGTTGGCGAAGCGGGAGACGGTCTCCCAGCAGGTTCTCGATGACGACAGGGCTGCAGAGCAGGGGGCGCGCGCGGCCGTCGCCGCGGCCGAAGCCCAGCTCGCGGCATCGGAGGCGGCAATCAGCTCGGCAAAGGCTCTGGTCGTCGACGCGGAGGCGGCAGTGGATGCTGCACAGGCCGCCATCGAAAGCATCACCACCGACATCAACGACAGTACCTTGCGATCACCGCGGCCAGGCCGCGTGCAGTACCGCGTCGCGCAGCCGGGTGAGGTCTTGTCTGCAGGCGGCCGCGTGCTGAACCTGGTCGACCTTGCGGACGTGCACATGACATTCTTCCTGCCGACGGCGCAGGCGGGGCAGCTTGCGATCGGATCCGAGGCGCGGATCATCCTAGATGCCGCGCCCCAGTACGCCATCCCAGCCAAGATCAGCTTCGTCGCGGATGTCGCGCAATTCACGCCGAAGACAGTGGAGACCGAGGAGGAACGCCAGAAGCTCATGTTCCGGGTCAAGGCCCAGATCGCGCCAGATCTCCTCAAGAAGTACATCCAGCACGTCAAAACCGGGCTGCCGGGAGTGACTTACGTCCGGTTGTCGCCGAATGCAGAGTGGCCGGCTAACCTGCAGAAGAAGGCACTGCAATGAGCGCGCAATCGCTGCCTGCAAGCCCTTCCGAAGGAACCGTCGTCCGGATCGAGAACGTCAGTCTCTCCTATGGCAGCATCTGCGCGCTCGATGCGATCACGCTCGATTTGCCCGCCGGCTGCATGGTCGGCCTGATCGGCCCGGACGGTGTCGGCAAGTCTACGCTGCTATCCCTGATCGCCGGGGCGCGCGCTCTTCAGAGCGGCCGCATCGAAGTGCTTGGCGGTGACATCTCCGATCCGCAGCATCGCAAGTCCGCCTACATGCGCATTGCGTACATGCCTCAAGGATTGGGCAAGAACCTCTATCCCACGCTTTCCGTATTCGAGAACGTCGACTTTTTCGGCAGGCTATTCGGCCACAACAGACGTGAGCGCCAGCGCCGCATCGCCCAACTGCTCGAGCGCACTGGCCTCGCACCATTTGCGGATCGTCCTGCAGGGAAGCTCTCCGGCGGCATGAAGCAGAAGCTCGGCCTATGCTGCGCTCTGATCCATGATCCCGACCTGTTGATCCTGGATGAACCGACGACCGGTGTCGATCCCTTGTCGCGCCGCCAGTTCTGGGAGCTGATCGACGATATTCGCAACGATCATGCTCATGCGCGCATGAGCGTCATCGTCGCGACCGCATACATGGAAGAAGCCGCGCGCTTCGATTGGCTCGTTGCCATGGATGCCGGGCATGTTCTGGCCGCGAGCACGCCGGACGAGCTCTTGCAGAAGACGGGCGCCACAAACCTCGATGCCGCGTTCATTGCTTTGCTCCCGGAGGCGAAGCGGCGGGACCACCATGCCGTCGTGATCCCGCCGCGCAAAGCCGGCACTGACGACGAGATCGCCATCGAGGCCCAGCATCTGACTATGCGGTTCGGCGATTTCGTCGCCGTCGACAACGTCAGCTTCCGTATTCCTCGCGGCGAGATCTTCGGCTTTCTGGGATCGAATGGCTGCGGCAAGACCACGACCATGAAGATGTTGACGGGCCTCCTGCCGGCGTCCGAAGGAATCGCCAAGCTCTTCGGGCGCGAGGTCGATCCAAAGGATATCGATGTGCGCCGACGCGTCGGCTACATGTCACAGGCCTTCTCGCTCTATACGGAGCTGACGGTCCATCAGAACCTGGATCTTCACGCCCGGCTGTTCGACATGAGCCCGGAGATCATTCCTGGGCGCATCGGGGAAATGGCAGAGCGCTTCGGCCTTGTCGGCATCATGGACGCGCTCCCCGATGACCTGCCGCTCGGTATCCGACAGCGCTTGTCTCTCGCCGTGGCCATGATTCACAGGCCCGATATCCTCATTCTCGACGAGCCGACATCCGGCGTCGATCCGGTGGCCCGTGATGCCTTCTGGCAGATCCTCTCCGATCTCTCGCGCAAGGACGGGGTCACGATCTTCGTCTCGACGCATTTCATGAACGAAGCCGAGCTCTGCGATCGCATCTCGTTGATGCACGCCGGCAAGGTGCTCGTCAGCGACGCGCCGTCCGGAATCATTGAAAGCCGATCGGCGCGTTCGCTGGATGAGGCGTTCATCGCCTATCTCGAAGAGGCCATCGAGCAGCAGCCTGGCGCGCGTCAGTCCACTGTCGGCAAAGCGGTGCCTGATGAACGGCGAGGGGCGAGCAAAGCACGTGCGAGCCTGCCATTCCTCGATCTGAGACGCACGCTCGCCTATACACAGCGCGAGTCATTGGAGTTGAGACGCGACCCGATCCGCGGGACGCTCGCCATCCTCGGCACGCTCATTCTGATGTTCGTCATGGGCTATGGCATCAACATGGACGTCCAGAACCTGGCGTTCGCCGTCCTCGATCGCGACGATACAACCGTCAGCCGCGACTATGCCCTGCAGATCTCGGGCTCGCGCTTCTTTACGGAGAAGGCGCCACTCAGGGATTACGCCGATCTCGATCGCCGGATGACAAATGGCGAGATCAGTCTGGCAATCGAGATCCCGCCAGGTTTTGGCCGGGACGTCGCTCGCGGAAAGGACGTGCAGATTGGCGCGTGGATCGACGGCGCCATGCCTGCGCGCGCGGAGACAGTCCGTGGCTATGTGCAGGGGATGCACACAAACTGGCTTACGCAGAAGGCGCGCGAGAGGTATGGGGCTGCCGCTACGGTTGGCGCTTTCAATCTCGAGATCCGCTATCGCTACAATCCCAGTATCGAAAGCCTGACGGCCATGGTCCCGGCCATGATCCCGATCCTGCTTCTGATGATCCCCGCCATGCTCGCGGTTCTCAGTGTCGTCCGCGAGAAGGAGCTCGGCTCGATCATCAACTTCTACGTCACGCCGGTGACCCGCATGGAGTTCCTGATCGGCAAGCAGCTTCCCTACATTGGCTTGGCCTTCATGAACTTCTTCATGTTGAGTGCCTTTGCCGTCTTTGCTTTCCGCGTTCCCTTCACGGGGAGCTTCTTTGCGCTGACGGTCGCGGCGCTTCTCTACGTCATTTTCACGACAGGTATGGGGCTCGTTATCTCGGCCTTCATGAAGAGCCAGATCGCGGCCATCTTCGGCACCTCGGTCATCACGCTCATTCCCGCCGTACAATACTCAGGGCTCATCGATCCGGTGTCCTCGCTCGAGGGAATGGGGGCTCTCATTGGTCGGCTCTATCCCACTACGTATTTCGTGACGATCTCGCGGGGCACGTTCTCCAAGGGCCTCGGTTTCAGTGATCTCGCATCCTCATACATCCCGCTGCTTATTGCCGTGCCGGTCATCTATGCCCTTGGAGCGATGCTCCTCAAAAAGCAGGCGCAGTGAGCCCCATGCGCATCGCCAACATTCTCAATCTCGGCATCAAGGAGCTGCGCGGCCTCGCGCGCGATCCCATCCTGCTCGTGCTCGTCGCCTACTCCTTTACGCTCTCGATCTACACGGCGGCCACGGCCATGCCGGAGACGCTCAATCGTGCCGCCATCGCGATCGTCGATGAGGACCACTCGCCGGTATCCTCGCGCATTGTCACGGCGCTCTATCCACCGTTCTTCGTGCCTCCGAAGCTCATCACGCAGGCGGAGATGGATGCGCGCATGGACGCCGGACTCGACACGTTCGCGCTCGATATTCCGCCCAACTTCCAGAGAGACCTGCTCGCAGGGAAGTCGCCGACCATACAACTCAATGTCGATGCGACGCGTTCGGCGCAGGCATTCACCGGCGGAGGCTATGTCCAAGCCATTGTCTCGGCCGAGGTTACGGAGTTCCTGAACCGCTACCGTGGGACAACGAAGGTGCCGGTCGATCTGGCGCTCAGGGCGCGCTTCAACCCCGAGCTCAACAAGGGCTGGTTCGGAGCCATATCCAACATCATCTCTTCCATCACCATGCTTGCCATCGTCCTCACGGGAGCCGCACTCATCCGCGAGCGCGAGCATGGCACGATCGAGCATCTGCTCGTCATGCCCGTTACGCCGCTCGAGATCATGATCAGCAAGATCTGGTCCATGGGATTGGTCGTCCTGATCGCCTCGTCGGTGGCGCTGGTCGTGGTCGTGCAGGGCCTACTCAATATTCCCATTGCGGGATCGCTGCTGCTCTTCATGCTGGGCACGGCCCTCATGCTGTTCGCCACCACCTCCCTCGGGATCTTTCTGGCGACGATCGCCGGCTCCATGCCGCAGTTCGGTCTGCTGCTCATGCTGGTCCTTCTGCCCCTGCAAGTGCTGTCAGGAACAATGACGCCGCGCGAGAGCATGCCGGATGTGATTCAGTACCTGATGCTGGCTGCTCCCAACACGCACTTCGTCATGCTGGCGCAGGCCGTGCTGTTCCGAGGCGCCGGCCTGGGTGTCGTATGGCCGCAGCTTCTGGCGCTTATTCTAATTGGGACAGTGCTGTTCGCGCTTGCACTCCGTCGCTTCAGGCAGTTCCTCCGATAGCGCGCCCGCTTGTGGATCTGCGGCAGGTAGGCAGCGATTGTCCAGATCGCTCCGGCCTCTCTCTCGATTGCTCACGGTTGGGCATGACCCAGCCCCTGTCGCAGGCGTTGCCTATGTCGCGTGCGAGAGTGCCGCGTGATAATCCCCGCACCTGCAGTTCCACGTCGGGGAGCCTGTTCAGCTCCTCGTAGAGCACCGTGGCGCCCCGATGGTGGGCTCGTGTTATCATCCACGCAGAGATCCAACTGGCGAGCCGCCCGAGGCGATCGACGAACGACGGCGCCGCGGCATACTTGTCAGCCCCGAGACGAAACGGCTGATTGGTTCGCATAGTCTTTCTCGTGTCCTGGAGACGCCACGTTAAGCAAGTTCCGGAGCGGCGTGGCTCCCATCCCGGCACTGGGCGATCACCTGAGCGCAGCAGCGCGTCATCGCTTCGGCGAGGCCATCTCAGCGTCCCGGCTCTCGCGTGGATGGCCTGCGCCGGCTTGGTCGGCTATCGTGGGTTGGTCCGCTGGCGGAGACACATTGATGCGTATCTGACATTCGGCGCCCCACCCGACGTAATGGTTGCAGATTTGCTTCGCCTCTTCGGTTTCGCGCGGGGTGACTGTGATGGTCTTCACTTCTTGAGCAGCGGTTGGTCCCCGCATGGCGGCGAGCAAGACCAGGCCGCACAGCCCCAAGGCGATCTTGATCTTGGACATGACGTGTGGCTCCATGGGGTGTTTGGCGAGCTTCGGGGCGGTGCCGCTACTCACATTCAATGGAGCCTGCTGACGTTGTTTCGAGCGTTGCTTGGGCGTTGCAGCGGTGTGAAAAATTATGGATTTTTACGAAGAGAGAGCGATTTCAAAGGAGCCCCACAGATTTATGGACAGCTTGCATACCTCGACGTTCAAGCTGTCCCTGCTTGGCAACTTTGCCCTCACTGGGCACGATCGACCAATTGACTTGGCGAGCAAGAAGCTCTCCGGCTTACTCGCCTACCTTGCCCTGGCCGGGCCCACGCCACAGCCTCGCGAGAAGCTCTTCAGTTTGTTCTGGGGATCGCATTTCGAGGTGCAGGCCCGCCAGAACCTGCGCACGGCGCTGTTCCGACTGCGCAGCATTCTCGGTCGGGACGCAGTCATCAGCGCAGGCGAGGCGATCTCGCTGGCGCCCGGCTTGGTCACTTGCGATGTGGTGCGGCTTGAGGATCTTGTCCGTGACGGCAGCCGCGCCGCCCTCGCGGAGGCCGCAGGGCTGTACAAGGGCAGGCTCCTGGCAGACGTGAACATCGAGGAGGATGCGTGGAGCGAGTGGGCCGAAGTTCAACGTCAGCGCATCGAAGGCATGGCGCTCGATGCCATGGTCAATCTCAGTGAGCAGGAGCTTCAGCTCGGCAATCACGAGCAGGCCCTTGAAGCGGCAGGCCGGGCTGTTGCGGTCAACGGTCTGCGCGAGGATGCCCATCGGCTGATCGTCCGGGCCCTAGCCGTTGCAGGACGCAAGGCCGAAGCGCTCAAGCACTACCAGGACCTCATTGCTCTTCTGAAGCGCGAGCTCAATACGGAGCCTGATGCGGCAACCAAGGCGCTCGTCGCCGAGCTCCGCAGCACACAGCCGTCGAGTAGATCGCCGGACGTCGGTGACGTCGCGGAACCCGCGCCGGCTCACACGACAGGCTCCGAAAGGCCCGCTATGGTCGTTCTGCCGTTCCAGAACGTGAGCGGTGATCCGGAGCAGGAATATTTCGCTGACGGCGTTACCGAGGACATCATAACGGCCCTGTCGCGCTTTCACGAGTTCGCGGTCATCGCACGCGGGTCGAGTTTCGCCTTCAAGGGTAAGAGGTTGACCGGCCGGCAGCTCGCGCAGGAACTCGGTGTCCACTACGTGCTGAGTGGCAGCATACGCAGGGTCCGGGATCGCATCCGTGTGTCCGTGGAGCTGACCCACGCCGAGAGCGAGGTTCAGGTCTGGTCGGATCGCTACGATCGCGCGCTCATGCACGTCTTCGACCTGCAGGATGAGATCAGCGGGACTGTCGCCGCGGTGGTTGCCCCTGCTCTTCGCCGCGCAGAGATCGAACGCGCGCGCCGCAAGCCGGCGGCCAATCTTTCGGCCTACGACCTCTACCTTCGGGCTCTTCCCCATCTGTGGCACGGGACCGGCGACGATCTTACGAAGGCAATCGAATTCCTTCGGCAATCACTCAAGCTCGACAATACAGGCGCCCCCACGCTCGCGGCACTGGCTTGGGGGCTCATCATGACCTTGCCTCTCCTGGGGAACGCGTCGCCGGAAACCAGAAACGAGGCGCTTGCGCTGGCGCGCCGCGCTGTCGAGCTGGACGATACGGACGCATTCGCCCAGGCGGTCTACGGCTTCACTTTGTTCGGGCCTGTCGGCCAGGACCATCATCAGGGGCGCATCCATTCCAAGGAAGCCCTGCGCCTCAACCCCAGCTCGGCCTTTGCCTGGGGCACGCTGGGGATGATCGGCGCGATGGGGGGCGAATACGAGAATGCCATCGAGTGCCTCGACCGGTCGCTCGCCCTCAGTCCCTACGACGACATGCTCTGGATGTGGACGACCGGTTTGACCTCTTCGTACTTCGCGCTCGGGCGCTACGAGGAGGGGATTGCGTGGGCACGCAAGTCGGTTCAGCACAAGCCGGGACATGGGACGGGGCATCGGATGCTGGCGGCAAACTTGGCTGCTGCCGGGCGTCTGGAAGAAGCCCGCGACGTCACGCGCACGCGCGATGCGGTGCGGAAGACGACGATCCGGGAGCTTCGCGCCGCGCGTTTCTTCAAGCAGGACGACGTCCTCGAGCGCTACCTGTCGGCCCAACGGATGGCAGGCGTCGCAGAATGACGGTCAGGCGCCGACTGCCGTGAGCAGTGTTCGGATGGTCCGGACGGTCAGGATGAAGGAACTACGCTCCGCCGCACCGCACGTATGTCGCGGATCAGCCCGGCGGGATAGGCGACGATGCGACCGGCGCTCAAGCCTGCGGCTCATTGTGAGCCATGCGTCGCTGCGGCTGAGAATAGATCAGTAATTATGGCGGAGAGGGAGTCCGTCGAACTGTAATTCTCCGCCATTCGCGTCTGTTCGCTGCTGTCACCTATATTATTGTATATCCTCGCTATTTTAATCCAGCTTGTTCGTAGCTATTCGCTATGATTCACTGGAAGCCATGGCTCTTGCTGGGGCCAAAGCTGGATCAAGTGAGGTGCGATATGGCGCGTCCGTTGCACAAGTTCTCCGCCAAAGCTGTTGAGGCGATCGACGCTCCAGGCCGGCATGGCGACGGCGGCGGGCTCTATCTGCATGTGCGTCATGATGGCAGGCGACAGTGGTCGTTCCTGTACAGATGGGGCGGTCGGCAGAAAGAGATGGGCCTAGGCTCATTTCTGCCGGTCGAGCCCGAGAAGGGCGTGCGTTACGAACACACGTCGCTCGCCGAGGCCCGCCGGAAAGCCACCGATGCGAGGGCCGCTCTTGCTAAGGGCATCGATCCAATGGTCGCGCGCAACGCCGCCGCAGAGGTGCCGACTTTCGGCGCGTTCGCCGACGAGCTGATCGACGATCTGGCACCTGGCTTTCGGAACGAGAAGCACGTTGCGCAGTGGCGTATGACCTTGGGGGACGCCTACTGCCGTGCTCTGCGGAAGCGTCCGCTCAATGAGATCGGCACTGACGACGTGCTGAAAGTGCTGAGACCGATCTGGACGAAACGGCCTGAGACAGCGAGCCGCGTGCGCGGGCGGATCGAGCGCGCGCTTGATGCGGCAAAAGCCAAGGCCCTCAGGGAGGGCGAAAACCCTGCGCGTTGGCGCGGTCATCTCGATGCTCTTCTGCCGGCCCCTCAGAAGCTCAAGCGCGGGCACCATGCTGCCATGCCCTATGGCGACGTGCCGGCGTTCGTGAGGCGCCTCCGCTGCGCCGAGGCCATGGCGGCGCGAGCGCTAGAGTTTGCGATCCTGACGGCAGCCCGATCCGGCGAGGTGCTCGGGGGAGAGTGGTCCGAGTTCGATCTCGATGCGGCGATCTGGACAGTTCCAGCCGGCAGAATGAAGGCAGGGCGAGAGCATCGCGTGCCGCTCTGTGATCGGGCCGTGGCGATCGTGAAGGCGCTCGGCAAGGCGCGTGTCGGGCCGTACGTATTTGCCGGCGCGAAGCCCAAGATGCCGCTCAGCAACATGTCGCTGGCGATGCAGATGAGGCGCATGAAAGTCGGTCATTTCACGGTGCATGGCTTCCGTAGCGCATTTCGCGATTGGGCGGCCGAAGAAACCTCGCACCCGCGCGAGATCGCAGAAGCCGCATTGGCTCACGTAGTCGGCGACGCGACTGAAAGAGCGTACCGGCGCGGAGACGCGCTCGAAAAACGCCGGGCGCTTATGAAGGATTGGGGAAATTTTTGCGCCTGATGATCCAACTGTGTTCCTGATAATACGTAGCTATTCGCATCGCGAAACCGTTCGCAGACAATGATTCGTCGGTCTTCAACAGAAGGATCGACGCTTATGAATACGACTGCAATTTCTCAGCCCGACATGACGCTGTTTTCAATCCCCGAAGTAGTCGCCCGGCTCAATACGGGGCGAACACGGCTTTACGATCTGATCAATTCTGGCCAGCTGCCCGTTGTGAAATTGGGCGCGCGAACCTTCGTTCGCCCGAGCGATCTCGCAAGTTTTATTGAGTCACTCCCCGTCGCTCAGCCGCACGAGCATCTTCGACCCCGCGGACGCGGACGCCCGCGCAAGACAAACGAGGCCAAGGCCGCCTGATTTCTCGCCTCAAAAGTAAATCGCCCGAACCGTTGGCGCGGCTCGGGCGGGCAGGCGATCTAAATCTGAAAGACGTTGCAATAATAGCAACAATCGCCTGCCTTTTCAACTTCGATCTGAAAAGGCACCACAATGAACCAATACGTCCCCGTGTTCCCGCGCTCTGTGAGCGGCGGCGACTATCGTATGCCGCTCGATCATCCATGCTGCGAAAAGATCGGCGCTCGTGCTGATCGAGTATATCGTGAGGCGCCTCTGGCAGAGAGTGAACGAGTACGCCTGCTCAAATATTACGGAATGCTTCAGGAGGCGGATGAGCGCGCGGTCGACTTCTTCCTGCACGCGCCACTTCCGGAAACAGATTTCAGGCCGCTCGTTTGGAACGTGGGACGCTTCAATGCCCGGGACACATTGCTGACGCAGGGCATCAATGAGAAGCGACACCCCGCATGGCTAGCAGGCTGGGTATGGCGTGTTTCCGAATGGGTTGCGAAGGTGGAGCTCAAGTACGGCATCGCAGAAGGGGGCGGCGATGTCGGAGACGATATCTGAGCCGCGCGCGGCAAAGTCCACTCCGCCGCGCGCCAACGCAAACGGCACCGCCGGGCCGATCCTCAGCCCAAAGGCACCGATGAAATCGGCGCGGTCGCTTGTCGACACCCGCTTCATGAGGGCTGGCGTTCGCCGAATCCAGCATCATCGTGGCGTGTTCTACACGTGGCGCAATGGCTGTTACCGAGAGGCCAGCGATAGCGCCGTTGCGACGAATGTGTGGAACCATCTCGACAAGGCGCTACGATTTGGCCCGGAAAAGAAGCTCGTCGCGTTCGAGCCGACGAGGGCGAAAGTCGGCGATGTCTGCGCGGCGCTGGCGGCCGTATGTCATCTCTTCGATGATATCGAGGCTCCGGCTTGGCTCTCCGGCGGGGACGACATGCCGCCGGCCGATGAATTTCTGGCAGTCAGAAATGGCCTTTTGCACATCCCGAGCGAGACGCTACATCCCGCAACGGCCGGCTATTTCGGCCTCAATGTTGCCGGCACCGCCTACGATCCGGAAGCTCTTGAGCCACAGGAATGGCTGCGGTTCCTCGGTCAGCTCTGGGGCAGCGATCCTCAATCCATCGAGACCCTGCAGGAAATTTTCGGCTACCTGATCTCGGCGGACACGTCGCAGCAAAAAATCCCCCTCATCGTCGGCCCGAAGCGATCTGGCAAGGGCACGATCGCGCGCGTCCTGACCGCGTTGCTCGGTAAAGACAGCGTGGCGAGCCCGACGCTCAACAGCCTCGACGGCGACTTCGGCCTCGCATCGCTCATCGGGAAGCCCGTCGCCATCATCGGCGATGCGCGCCTCAGCGCTCGCGCCAACCAAGCTGTAATCGCCGAGCGGCTGCTAGGGATCTCCGGCGAGGACACAGTGCAGATCAATCGCAAATACCTGCCTGAGTGGATTGGGCGGCTGCCGACGCGTTTCGTCCTCATGACAAACGAGCTTCCGCGCCTCGCTGACGCTTCCGGGGCGCTGGCCTCGCGGTTCATCGTGCTGACGATGGCACAGTCGTTCTACGGGAAAGAAGATCGCGGCCTGTACGGGCGCTTAAGCGCTGAACTTCCTGGTATCCTGAATTGGGCGATCGAGGGGTTCTTGCGACTACGGCAGCGCGGCTACTTCCAGCAGCCTGAGAGCGCCCGCGATGCGATCGACGAGCTGGAAGCGCTCGGCTCCCCCGTGGCTGCCTTCATCAAAGAAAAGTGCACGGTCGGCTCCGGGCAAACCTGCCAGCCTGAGCGGGTCTTCGAGGCATGGAAGAACTGGTGCGCCAACAACGGCCGGAGAGAGCCGGGCACGGTCCAGAGCTTCGGCCGCGATCTCAGGGCCGCTGTACCGGGGTTAAGCGTCCGGCGGCCACGAGCAGGCGGTAGTCAGCAACGCATGTACGAAGGAATTTCCATCGGAGCCGCGTTGTCGGATTGGTAGCCTGCCGGCAGAAGATGTCAGTCGATCAAGCCGGTGGCGACCAATCGCTGCCGGCTTCTTTGCGTTGGGCGGGTGAACTCAAGCGTAATCCTGAGCCGCAGTGAGACGCGACTTATTCCATTGTAGGAAGAATTAGGGGGTAAAGTGAAAAAGAGAGAGGAAAAAAAAATAATGACTACAAGTGCAGCAAGTCGCGTCTCACCGAGGCTCAGGCAGGCGGGTCTCACGATCGCTGGCTGCTTGTCGCCATTGGTCCTTTATCTTCAGACGACAGTATTCCCGAAGAGGATATGTGAAGGCGATCGCTCCCCATAAGGCGACGGTGATTGCGATCATTGTTCTGTAAGAGGTCCAACGGCCATCATCGTCGAATGCGCCCCAGCTGTCCGGCATCCAAAACAACGCGCTGTTGATGCCGCCGAAGGCGAAGACGCCATATCCGAGGATGCTCAACCCGACGATGATCCGGTTCTGCAATAGTGGATGGTGAGTACCAGGCGCCTCGTCCTCCCGTCGCATATCCTCATGTAGCTCAAGAACCTTTCGAGGGCTTCGCCACGCTGTCCAAATGGTCCAGATGGCCAACGCGGCCGACGCGGTAACGACGAGCGCAACTAGAGCGGCAATCGCAATTCCAACAATCTGCATCTGGGCCTCCCGCACTTCATAAAACCGCATATTGTCAAGGCAACTAACCATCTGCCGGCATGATCGTGCTTCGAAAGAGGGGCGATCGCAATGGCACTCACCGGCAAGCGCGCACGATTTGTGCAGGAATTTCTCAAGGACCTGAACGGAACGCAGGCAGCGATTCGCGCTGGCTATAGCGAGCGTACGGCCACTGTGCAGGCGTATGAGCTTCTGCGTCATCCTGACGTTGCCGCCGCGATCGATGCCGCCAAAATCGAGCGCTCCCGCGAGGTCGGCGTTGATGCTGCCTGGGTGTTGCGACGCCTCGCCGCCGAGGCTGAGGCCGATATTGCCGATCTCTACAACTCAGAAGGCGGCCTGAAGCCAATCCACGAATGGCCCCTGATCTGGCGGCAAGGCCTCGTTGCCGGTGTCGACGTCGAAGAACTGTTCGAAGGCCGCGGCGATGACCGCGAGCACGTCGGCACGCTTCGCAAGATCAAGCTCTCAGATCGCACGCGCCGGCTCGAGCTGATCGGCAAGCACATCAGCGTCAACGCATTTCAGGACGTCATCCAGCACAAGGGCCTCGATGGCCTCCGCGATCGTCTGGCGCGCGCGAACGGCAGGCTCACGACGCCGCGTATCGATGTGCCCGGCCGAGATCGACGTAAATCGAAATCCTGACCGCGGGAGAGCGCCAGCAGCCGCTTGCGCCGTCCTCGGCGGCAGTGCTGCGGCGATTGTCCATTCTCCCCTTGCCGGCCCTTCCCTGAAGTTCCGCTTAGGCGCCTTAATATTTGTTGCGAAAATCACAACATAAGTAGCTGGAAATAAATGGAAAAGAGGATAGATCAGATGCAATAAAAACTGGGCGCATTAGCCAAATCAGCTCATGATTCTCATCCAGATGTCGCGTCACTCACATCGCGAAGATGAGGAAGCCAATGAGCATACCAGCAGCAAAATCCGCCGCCGAAGATCTGCTTGAGCTGGCGCAGGACGCCGATGCAGCAATCACGGCGTTCCGCGCACTGCTTTCCAACATCTACGAGAAAGAGTGCGCAATCGTCAGGGAGCTTCAGGCAGGCGGCGGTCATCCCGCATGGGCCGGCCCTGGGATTAGGGGCGGGCAGAGTGGGCTCGCCCTCTATGCAGCCAGTCGTGCCCGCCTACCTCAGTCCACGCCTAACCCCAATCTGGCCGATCCCACAGTGCTCCAGCTCGCATCAAGTGCCTGGGCGTTCCTCAATCCTAATCCGCCTTCGTGAGGTTGAGCCATGAAGCTTCCCGAAGTCACCGTGGCCACTGCGCCAACCAATCCGCCCGATGGTCTGCTGATCATCGTCACTGACGGCGACAACGGCGCGCGCTGCCTCGCGTTCTCAGCCGATGGTCAATGGCTCCGCATCGAGCCGACGCTGGGTTCACCAATCAGCGCAGGCACACCCGTAAACACGCATCAGGAGATCGCGCCAGATGTCTACGCGCACTGAGAGCCTCACGCCATCGGAATTCACAGTCGCCGAGCTTCAGCGGCACGTCGCCGAAATAGACGCGGAGTTGGCGAGGCTCGATCGAGAAGCTACGCGGCTATCGGTTGCTGCCGTCCGTGACACGGATTGGAACGCGGACGCGAAGCTTTTTGCGCTCAGTGGGCGGGTTTCGGCCCTCAAGGCGAAGCGCGAAGCGCTGATCAAGCAATTCCCCGCCGCCGAGGCCCGCGATCGTGAGCTTGCCGCTCATGGCGACGAGGTCGAGCGCGCACGGCACATGGAGGCCGCTCGACAGCACGCCCAGGAGATCGTTTCGCTTGCGCAGAAAATTGACGCAGCGGTGGCCGAATTCAAGACGCTGTTGCGCGACATAACTGCGGCGGAAGCTGCCGCCCGCGGTTCACTTCGAGCGGCCGGTGCCTCCCTTGGTGATGCTGTTGCTGGCCGGGAGGGTTTGGCGAGCAAGGCGAACCTTCGCATGCGCCTTGCGCTTGAGGGCGGCGACAACTTCGTGAACAGCCAGCCTCGGGACATCGCGAGCTTTGCCAGTGTCGGTTGGGCCTTCCTGATCGAGGGAGGCGACGATGCAGGCAGATGATGAGCTTGTTCCAGTGTTGATCACCCCTGAGATGGTCGGCATGACGGTCTCAGTGCCGAGTCGAGCTTGCCCGTGCTGCGAACAGTCCATCGTCATTCTGGATCTGCACGACATTTACGATTGGGCTGAGCTGACAGATATGGAGGCGCGCATTCTTCAGGTTGTTTGGGATAGCGCGCCCCGTCCAGCCCGCGGGAGTGACTTCTTTGATTCCATGTACCGGGACTGCCCGGATGGTGGGCCCAGCCAGATAGTAATGTATCGCGTACTTCGAGCCGCGCTTGGCAAGCTGAACAAGAAGATCAATCCCTTCGGAGCCGAGGTCGCCCGCGTCAGTCACAAGCAGGGTTATAGGCTTCGGCTATATCCCCTCGCCGCGCTCCCTCCGGTCCCCAACTCTCCGCCAACAAAAGGTGAGCAATTCTTCGCTGAACTCGAGCGCAATCAAAAGCAATCGGATCGTCAGCAAGCCGAGAGCGATCCCGAGCACAGTGCCAAGAAGCAAAAGGCAGGGCGACGCCGCAAGCGGGATCTAATTGCCAGCCAAGAGGGGGGCACACATGCCTGACGAGAATTCAGCGCCTGATGCCGCGCACGTACTCTTTCCGAGCGACAAACCGGCAGTGCCCAATAGGGAGCCGGAGTGGGTCGCAGCGCAGAGGATCGAAGCGCAGCGGCGGCTGCAAGGGCAGCATCCGGGCAAGCCTGCCGCGCCTGCTAGCCCGGAGGTCAAGCCGGATGCTGGCAAAGACGACGCGGCGAAGCTGTTCGCCGCCGACGCGAATGCTGCTGGCGAGTTCAACTCGACGGAAACCGACAGTTTCTTCAATACGTACAAGCTCAACGCGATCAAGGATCAAGATCCCGATCGGGCTGAAGCGATCGGCGCTGCGCACGAGGCGCTCGTCGCGAACGTGAAGGCGGCCGGCACGCCGACCGATGAGTGGAACGCTGCGCAGGCCATCGTGCGCGAGCGCGTTGGCGCGCTGTCGCTGCCGAGCGTCGAGCTCATCCAGGCCGAGGAAGCGAAGACGACGGAGGCGCTAATGGCCGAATACGGCGACGCGGCGAAGTTCAACAGCGATCTCGCGGCGGCGAATAAGTTCATCGAGGATCTCGACAAGGTTAGTCCGGGTCTCATCGCGACGCTTAATCATTCGGGCGCGGGCAACGATCCGAAACTCGTTCGCGCCGCGATCAAAGAAGCGCGTAGGCGCGGCTATTAAGGGACACGACCATGCCACACCTGCGCGATGAGGCGGAAAGCCTCCTGAAGATGCTTCGACGCGCGATCGAGACGGCAAAAGCCGACATTGCCGCGATTCCCGCCGACACCCACCCACTGCTGCGCCAGTTCGACGTTCTCGCCGCGACGCGCGAGGCAACCGGCATCGCCGAGACAGTCCTTGCTCGCGCCGATCAATACGGCACGCGCATCGGTCGCGAAGCCGTGCAGCTCGCGCGCATGTGGCTCGATGGTGATCTGCTGCCTCGGGAGGTGCGGGCATGACCACAATCGCGGAATACAAGGCGTGGCAGGCCGAGCAGCAAAACCAGGCGGTTGCCGCCGCGAACTTCGTCCTCGGCAGCGCTGGTCCTGACGAGAAGCCCGATCAGGTCGCGCTCGATCTCAAGATCGCCAGCGAGTACAGCAAGGCGGTCGGCGGCCCCGTTCCGCCCGTGCCGCTGGTCAAGGAATTCCGTTCTACGTTCGAGCGAGAGATCGCCGAGCGCCGCAACGCAAAAATCCTCGCAGGATCGCCGCGCCTTACTGAGTGGCTGCGCAATCCAGATAATGCGCGCGTCGCGAGCGATGATCTCGATAATCTGTCGTGGTTCGAGGGCTTCGGTCGGGGCGTCGGTGCGACGCTCCAGCGATCGGGTCAGCGCTTCCAGCAGATGGGCGCGCAGGCTGCCTTTGAGCAGGCGGCCGGCCGCGCCGCCGATCGGACCAAGACGTTTGGCCAGCTTGTCGATGCTCAGAAGATCGACATGCGCGACATGCATGGCAACCGCGTCGATACGATGGCTGGTCCCGTCGAATGGTTCGGAGCCTTCGCGCGCTGGATTGATGCACGATACGCTGAGGCCATCGGCACCGACGACACGGCAGCGGCTCAGCACTATGCCGCCAAGATCAAGGTCGCGACGGACGCCATGGCCGCGACGCCCAAATCATCGATCGCGCAAGCCTTCGAGACAGAGGCGCAGCTTGAGGGCGGCACGCTCGGCGAGACGCTGGCGAGCTGGGGCGCTGCTTTCGTTCGTAATCCGATCGGCGGCCTGTCCTGGATGTTCGAGACGGCTGGCGAGAGCGCGCCCATCATGGCCGCCGCTCTTGGAACATCCATCGTTACGCGTGATCCGCTCAAGGGGGCGGCCGTCATGGGTGGCGGCTCGTATCTGCAAGAGCGTTACACATCTCCGGCGGAGTTTCTCAAAGAGAAGAAGATCGATCTCGGCAAGCCCGAGGACGTAGCCAAGTTGCTGACCGATCCCGAGCTGATGCGTGAGGCGGCCGAGCGCGGCGTCATTCGCGGTGCAGTGATCGGCGCATTCGATATGCTGAGCATCGGCATTGCCGGCCGCAGTCTCGCCGGCCATCCGATTGTCGAGGGCTTGGCGCACACCGCCACGCAAGCCTTCATGGGCGGTGGTGGAGAGTATGCCGCGCGTCTTGCCGCCGGTCAGGAAATCGACTGGAACGAGATCGTGGCCGAAGGCTTTGCCGAGATGGCGACAACTCCGATCGATATGGGCGTCGCGGGCCGGAGCGTGATCCGTGACCGACGCAAGGCAGAGAAGGCCGAAGAAACCAAGGATACGATCGCGGAGCTGTCCGGCGCTGCGCAGGTGTCGAAGCTGCGCGAGCGTCTGCCCGATGCGTTCCGACAGTTCTTGGATCGCGCATTGGAGAACGGCCCGGTCGAGAACGTGTACATTCCTGCCGGCGAGTTCGTGTCATATTTCCAGACGGCGGGCGTCGATCCTTTCGAGCTGCTCGATAGTCTCGAAGGCGTAACGCGCGAAGATCTTGATGATGCGTTGGTGAGCGGCGGCGATATCAAGATCCCCACCGCGACCTATGCCGGCAAGCTGGCCGGGACCGAGCACGACGCGTTTCTACTCGAGAACATGCGTTTCGATCCGAACGAATTCACATCGAAGGAAGCCGCCGAGTTCAACGCACGTGCGCAGGAAGCCATGGATGAGGCTTTCCGTGTCGCCGAGGAAGCGCGCAAAGAGGATGAACGGTTTCGATCATTCGAGGCCGAGATCTACGACACGATGGTGTCGCGGCTGCGTGCGGCTGGCCGATCGACCGAAGTGGCTACAACTGAGGCGATGCTGTATCCGGCGTTCTACCGCACCATGGCCGAGCGTTCTGGTATGGGTATCGACGAGTTCATACAGCGCTACCAGCTACCTCGCGTCGAAGGCGCGCTGCCCGCGGGGATGCAGTTCAAGGATGTGGATGAGCTGAACCGCCAGCTCGCCGAGGCTAGATCGCGCCGGACGGTGCGTGATAGCCGCCAGACCTTGCTTGAGTTCATTCACCAGTATGGCGGCATCGACGACATTGGTGGCGAGCTGCGCGCCCGCAATGCCGATACGATCAAGCAGGGACGGGGCAGAAAGACCTTGCGGCTTGCGAGGACGGGTGTCGCGGCCGTCGTCCGGGATATGTTCGGGGCCATGACCGGCGGAAAGCGCCACGGCGCGGATGATGTGGCCCTTGCGGCGATCGAAGCCGGGTTCATGGGCGACGATCGGATCGTGAGTGAGTATCAAGCCGCCCAGCGAGAGGGGCGCGAGGTGCCCGATATCTCCGCCGCTCTCTGGGAGGCAATCGACAAGGAGCTACGCGGCGAGCCGCAATACTCGTCACTCGACGCCTCGCCACAGCCTCAGTCCGAGATCGACGGTCTCGACGCGATCGAGGAATATCTAGCCGGCCTGGGCGTCTCTCTGGATGATGACGACGCCACGATCAGGGCGGCGATCGGTGACGGCAAGCAATATGAGCAGGCGGGCCGGCGCGGTTCCATCCAATTCCCTGCCGGCGGGGTCGCCAACGGCGCGGCCGTGATCCGTGTGTTCGAGCAGGCCAACCTATCGACGGTGCTGCACGAGACGGGACACTTCTACCTTGAGGTGCTCGCTGATCTGGCTGCGCGCGGTGAGACGCAGGCGCAGGCGGACATGGCCACGCTCAGGGAGTGGTGGCGCGAGAATGCCGATGCTGTTGCGAAAGATGCAACAAAGGCCAGCAGTGCCGAGATCACGGCGACTGATGTTCGCTCATTCCTCGACGCCGGCACGACTGGCGACGCGGCGCGGGATGCCGCAGTGGACACAGGCATAAAGGAACAGGCCACGCGCGGTTTCGAGGCGTACCTGATGGAAGGGCGCGCGCCGACGAGCGCATTGCAGGCCGCATTCGACAAATTCAGGTCCTGGCTGATCACCGTCTACAAGCGCATCAAGGGCGTGCCGGGCGTCAAGATCAGCAACGACATTCGCCGCGTCTTCGATCGCATGCTCGCGTCGGATCAGGAAATTGCTCGGGCGCAGGAGGATGTCGGCGGCACGGCCCTGCTGTTCTCATCGCCCGAGCAGATGGGCCTCACGTCGGACGAGTATGCGGCATTCATGAAGATGAAGGCTGAGGCCGAGAGCGATGCGCAAGCGCGTCTGCTGCGCGACATCATGGGGCCGGCCCGGCGTGAGAAGCAGGAGCAGTTCAAGGCCGAGCGGGCGACGATCCGCGAGGAGGTGGAGCGCGAAATCAATGCGCAGCCCGTGTTCCGCGCCATTGAGTGGATGGGCAACAAGCGGTGGTTCGGAGAGAGCCAGCCGGCCGACATCACCGATTTTCGTCTCTCGAAGGACATCCTCGTTGCACGATATGGCACAGGTATCGTGAAAACACTCCCGCGCGGCAAGGTGCCCGTCTATGCGGTCAAGGGGGGGCTCGATCCCGACGACGCAGCGGAATGGTTCGGCTTCAAGAGCGGGGATGAACTGGTCCGCGCATTGGAGCAAGCACCGAAGCGCACTGATGCGATCGAGGCCGAGACGGATCGAGTGATGAACGAGCGGCACGGCGATCCGTTGCAGGACGGCGAGATTCAAGCCAAAGCGCTCGATGCCATCCACACGGAGAAGCGTGGCGACTGGATCGCGGCGGAGCTGAAGGCCGTTGTCGAGATCGCAGGAGCCGGCGTCGGCCTCACGGTGCGTGAGGCTCGCGCCGCTGCGCGGCAGTCCATCCAGCGGATGCGCGTGCGCGACGCCATCAATACGCAGAGGTTCCTCGCCGCCGAGCGCAAGGCGGGCGAGGAAGCCGCGCGTCTCGGGAGGATGCTTGCCCGCGATAAGGTCTGGCTCGACGCTGCGCAGCGCCGCATTCAGTCCCGTCTAAGCGCCAAGGAACCGGCGACGCTTCGTTCCATCGAAGCGCTCAACAAGGCCATAGAGCGCCGGAACGCTATGCTCGAAAGCCAGACCGTCGAGTTCGACATGCCCGATCGCACCGTCACGACAGGAGACGGCCAACAGCGGACCGTGCGCGGCGGCCGGCGCAGGCAGCACATTGCCGGCTACAATGAGAACGTCGCCAAGCTGATCGACGCGAAGCGCCGGCAGCTCGTCAACCACGCGCTCTATATGGAAGCCCGTGGCGCGGCCGAGGAACTAGAGCGAGCCGAGCGGTTCGTGCAGAGCCTGGGCAAGAAGGAGAAGCGCGAGCGGATCGGCGGTGCCGGTCGGCGCGAGAGCGCACAAGTCGATTACCTCGCCGCGATCGACGAGATCCTTGTGCAATACAATTTCAAGCGCATGACCGCAGCGGCCGAGCAACGGCGCGGGGCATTGCTTGATTTCGTAGAACGGATGAAGGCCGTAGGTCGCGAGAATGAGTTGAACATTGACGACGCGGTGTTGGCGAGCGCAGCGCGCCGGCCGTACAAGACGCTGACCCTCGAGGAATTGCAGGGTGTCGTCGATAGTCTCAAGAACCTGGAGCACATGGCGCTCCGCTGGAACACCCTGCTCGATACGCAGAATGAGCGCGTCTTCGAAGATGCCGTGTCCGAAGTTACTGACGCCTTCGATGCAAACGTGAAGAAGCGGCCGCCCGGTCGCGTCAAGACGCGTGCCGAAGCCCTGCGCCACTCGGGGCGTCAGTTCCTCGATCTGGTCCTGAATGCCGGCACGCTGCTGCGCGAGGTCGATGGGTTCAAGGATCTCGGGCCGGCCTATCGCAATCTCAAGACCCCGATCGACGAAGCCATGAACCGGCTGATCGTCCGCAAGGAGAAGGCGGCCAAGGATCTCGAACAGCTCTATTCCGTGTACTCGGCGGACGAGCGCAGACAGATGTCGGTCCGCCAGCACATCCCCGACTTCGGCTACGCTCTGTCGAAGTGGGAAATGATCTCGGTCGCCCTCAATACGGGCAATGCCGGCAACCTTCAGCGGCTGACCGATCCGAAGGTCGGGCGCTCCCTGACCGAGGCGCAGGTTGCGCGTGTGCTGAACATGCTCGACGGGCGCGACGCCAAGTTCGTGCAGTCGGTGTGGGACTATGTAGGCTCATTCTGGAGTGACATCGTAGCTCGCGAGCGCCGCACCACGGGCGTTGCGCCGCGTCGTGTCGAGCCCTCGCCGATCACCATTGCCGGCATCGAGCTGCGCGGTGGGTACTATCCGATCAAATACGACGCGCGCCTGTCGGCGCTCGCTCGCGATGACGAAACGCAGATGCTCGCCGAGAGCTTGCAGGCCGGCAGGTTCGGCAAGGCACAAACGCGCCATGGTCATCTGAAGGAACGTTCGAGGGCCTCGGGCCGCGATATCGATCTCGACATGGGCGTGCTGCATCAGCATGTAGGTCAGGTCGTTCACGATCTGGAGATGAGCGAGCCCGTCACCAATGCTTGGCGTATCCTTCAGGACGGGCGCGTGCGCGGGCAGTTCACCGAGGCTGGCAGGCAGGCAGACTTCGAGGCGCTCGAAACCTGGCTGAAGGATGTTGCCGAGGGCGAGCTACGTGCCGGAGATATTCGACAGCGCATGGCGCGGGTGGCGAAGACGAACTTCACTGCCGCGAAGCTGGCGTTCAACTTCGGGACGGTCGCAATCCAGGTGACAGGCCTCGCGCAATCGATGGTCGTTCTCGGGAAGCAGGATTTCGCGCGCGGCGTGCAGGCTGCTTTCCGGCCCGGTGTGATCGATGAGATCGTGGCAAAGTCGCCCTTCATGCGATCCCGCCAGACCACGTTCAACAAGGACATCTACGACCTGTACAACGATCCGCTCGCTGGGCCGGTCGCATCGCGGTGGGCGAAGATCCGGTCCGACCTGATCGGGAAGTATGGCTTCTGGCTAATGACGAAGGTGCAGTGGCACGTGGTCGATGTGCCGACGTGGCTTGCCGGCTATCATCAGGGCCTTCGGCAGTTCAAGAATATTGAGGCGAAGGCCGTCGCACATGCTGATGCCGTCGTGAAGCGCTCCCAGGCATCGGGCCTGTTCTCGGATCGGTCGGCGGTCGAGCGCGGCTCAGCCTCCCGCACATCTCGGCAGAGCGACGTGACGCGGTTGTTCACGACGCTGGCTTCGTACATGTTCGCCAAGTTCAATGTGGCGTATGAGCGGACTGCGAAGGCCAAGCGCACGATCGCGCAGGAAGGCGTCAGCACAAGGTCGGCGCAGGAGGTGATGTCGTGGACGCTGGACATGGCATTGCTGTTCACGCTCGAAGCGCTGCTTGTCGCGGCGATCAGGGGACGGCTGCCGGACGAGGACGAGGACGAAAGCTGGCTCTGGTTCCTGGCCAAAGAGACCGGCCTGTCCTTCATGGCCACGATCCCCGTCGTTCGCGACGTTGCCGGTCCTCTGCAAGGGTTCCAGGGCGGCGGCGCCTACGGCTCGATCACGAAGGAGGCGGCCGACCTGCCGTTGCAGATCGGGCAGGGCGAAGTCGATTGGGGCCTGCTGCGCGCGACGATCAATGCGACGGGCCTCGCGACCGGCCTGCCGGCCGTACAGATCAATCGCCTGATGGGTGCTCACAAGCGCCAGTCCGAGGGCGAGGACGTGATGCCGATCGAGTATCTCATGGGGCGGATGGGCAAGTAGCATTGGCAGAGGTGCGGAATGGAGCAAGACCGCTCGAAAACCATTTTTTTCCTGATGGCCTTGTACGGCCCGACGCCGCTCATACCTGTCGAGGACGTCTGTCGTGATTTCTTCGGCCACCTCACACCGGCGAAGCTCCTGCAAAAGACTACGGCGGGCGAGATCGCCTTGCCGATCACGCGCATTGATCCGAACAGTCAGAAGACCGCGAAGTACGTGGCCATCACTCATCTCGCAGAATGGCTCGACACGCAGCAGGAAGCGGCGCACAAGGAACTCCCTCACTGGTTGTCGCAGAGGCAAGCCGATGGCTGAGCTGCCGCGTCGGTCGCCCGCCCGCAGGCCATTAAGACTTTAGTAACCGGATCAGTTCGTGATTTGCGGGCCTGCTCGATCGAGCGGGCGCCCCCGGCCGGTGTTGGAAGCGCCGACCGAGGGCTGATCGCAACCATGGAGTGACCCATGATGACGACTGCTTCGGCAGTAGCGCGTTCGCGCGCGTCTTGCAACGCGCCGGCCGTACCGCCTCCACCTCCAAATCTTCGTTCGGACGAGATTCCCGACATACTGTCAGGCTGGCGCGCCGGCCTGATTGGGGAACCCATCGATCGGCACGCGAGCCCGGCTTGGCGCTGGGCCTATCTGTGCGCTTCAGGCGAAGGGAGAGCGTGAGATGCTGGACGACGTTGAGCTCTCGAAGCCCGAGAACGTGTGTCAGTACGCTTGGGATGCGGCCGGGCTTCCGGCTGATATGATATGTGTCGGCCTCGGTGAGGATGCGCCCGCACGCCGGCATCTCGTCCGTCAGGTGGTCGCGCAGGCCATTGCGTCCGAGCGGCGGCAAACCAATAATTTGCAGGCGATGTGGTCCGGCCAGGAGCTGATCGTCACGCACCCTGATCTGGGAACGTTGGTCTGGGGGCAGCATCAAACACGGACGCTGAGGTAGCTACGATGGCCAAGAAATCGAACAAGCAACCTGCGCGGAAGCCGGCCCGAAAGATGGCGCAGAAACCTAGCACACGCGCGGCTCTTGGTCAGCGCGATCCGCGTCGTAGCTCGCTGGAGACGCCGAAGATCTCCGCCGGCTTCGATGTCGGCCGAGACAATGCTGTCGATATCGTCGATCAGCTCGACGAGGCAGTGTTCCTGCTGCGCACGATCGACATGGCAATGTCCAATCCGCATGAGTGGGGTGAGCACAACGAGCAGACGATGGCCGTGAGCTGGACCGCTCAGGAGGCCATTCGCAAGCTGCTCGCGGTGCGGAATCCGATCTACTCACTCGGAGATCGAGCGCGAGCCGCTTGACGTAAACTAACGTTCGACGAGATCGGCCCCGCTGGCGATGCTGGCGGGGCCTTTGCGTATGGGGCCGAATCACTGGAGAAGATTCATATTGCCGCAAGCAAAATCGACCGAAGGAGGGTTCAATGGCAAGAGGCTCTGGCGACGACAGAGTGATCAAACCGATGGACAAACCCCCAGGGGATGCAACATCGGATTGGCGCAAGCCGAAACCGCCGGCCAAACCCAAGCCGCGCGAGTGACCGAAGCGCGTCCGCGGTATGGGACTGTTCATGTCCGTTGACTGCTGCAGGAGAGATTTCAATGGCAAAAGCACCTGACGCTCGACGCCCCGCGAGCAAGCCAATACGACAAAATACTATGGACTGGAGAAAGCCGGCACCACCGCCGAAGCCTCCTGTGTCGAAGCCGGCTGGCAAATCAAAGTGATCTAACGCAGCCTGCCATGGCGAAAAACAAGTCCGCTGGCAAATCCGGGAAGCGCATCAATAAGGCCGCTTCCAAGAGAGTGCGTGGCGCCAAGAAGGCGGCTAAGAAAACTGCCAAAGTTCCCGATTGGAGGAAGCCACGTCCGAAGCGCCCATAGGACGGAGCAAGCGGGCCACGGAGGCCGCGGATGAGCTGGGACGAAAGCCCGTACTATGAGACCTCGTTCGGTGTTCATAAGAGCCGTCGCTATCACGCGAAGATGCGCGACTTTTATAGGAGCACGCATCAGTTCATCTTGCTTGGCAATATCGTATTCTCATCGGTGGCTTTCGCTAGTGCGATGTGGTGGTGGCCTGGAGCTGCGGCGGCCTTAAGCGCACTTGTCGCGCTCGCCTCAACGGCGGACTACTTTGTGAAGACAGAGAAGGTCGCCGCGCAGTACGACGATTTGTGCAGGCGCTTCACGAACTTGGCGGAAGAAATCGAGAGATGGAAGCCCACGCCAGAAAACCTAAGGGAGGCCAAGGCGCGCCGACTAAGCATTGAGGCGGACGAGCCCACGTGCAAGCAACTTGTAGAGATCTGGGCCGATGGCGAGGAGACGCGCGCACGAGGCGGAGATCCTACCGATATCCCGCCGCTCTGTTCGCTACAGAGGCGTCTTGGTCCTATCGCTACGTTCGGGATGCCGGCTCTGGAGCGGTGGCATGCGGAACGCGAGCGACAGCGGTCGGCGGGAGACACGTAGCAGGATACCTATAACCAACGCTGGGGCCGACGCTGGATCAAATATAGAATTTCCAATAATTATCCAGTATTATCAAGCGCGTATGAAATTTTTCTGGCGGAGAGGGAGGGATTCGAACCCCCGGTACGGTTGCCCGTACTCCGCATTTCGAGTGCGGCGCGATCGACCACTCTGCCACCTCTCCGGAACCGCGCCCGAAACCTGCAGGAGGCCCGGATCTAGCGGCGGGCGGACCATATAGTGCGTCCCCCAGGAGTGCAAGCGTGCCTGCGCAGAGAAATTCCACTCAGTCGAGCTTCAGAGAGGCCTCGGATTGGCCACGGGGCGAGACCAGCGTGACACGCACGCTCTTGCCCTTGAGACTGCTGACATCGGCGCCGTCCGCCAGGTTGACCACGAAGCTCGCCGTATCGCCCTGCGGCGCCCCTGCCGGCTTCGCCATCGGGATCCACATGCCGTCGGGGACCTCGACGAACACGTCGGCGCCTTCGGTGCCTCCCGGGAAAGCGACATCAAGGCGAATCATGGGCTGAGGCCCATCGAGCTCGATCTTGGCTTTGCGCAGCTCCGGATCGTTCGGGCGACGTGCGTCGCGTGGCCGCGGTACCCGGTCGAAAGCCTTGGCGAGCTGGCTGCCCATCGACTGCTCGGCAGCCCCGGGTGGAAGAGCGATCTCGAGGCGCGTCTGCACAGGTATGCAGATGTCCTTGCAGACGCCGTACTCGATCGCGAGGACGAGCTTGACGTCGCGCGTCGGATCAGCGGGCCGAACGGCGACCGGAAAGATCAGTCGCTTCTTGTAGCCGATGATATCGCCCTCGCGCTCCGTGTAGCGCGTGGGGGCAGGATAGCGCAGCTCTGCCGAGGCCAGGTTCGATGAGGCTGCCCAGTCGATCTGCGGCGGCACGCCGGACGAGCCTGGATTGCGCCAGTAGGTCTTCCAGCCGTCCGCCAGCTCAATCTCGACGCCGACGGCTATTGTGCCACGGGGGCTGTCCGCTGCGGGGCCGCCCGCAATGAGACGGGCGCGCGTATGATTTTCGCCAGTCCACGCAGAAGCGAGAGCTGCAGGCTCGGCGACGCTGACTTGCGCGGTCGCGAAGAGCAGAGCTCCGGCGATAAAGGTCGTCAGGAAACGGTGCACGTTGGCCTCCTCGGCGCGGATCGTAGCGTGGCGCCTCGTGAAGTGAAGTGACGTTCCGCTCGCGGCAGATCAAGTTTAAGTGCGTACAATGTCACAACGCACTTTCAACGCTATGGCAACACCATGGCGACGTTGCAACGCAAAACACGACTTCACAGCAGGTGGCGGCAAGCGTTAATGTCGGATGATGGATCAGGCACGCAAACGTCGCGTCTCGGGGCCGAGCTATCTCAGCGGGCAGCTTCTCGTCGCCATGCCGACGATGGGCGACCGCCGGTTTCGCCGGTCCGTGATTTACATGTGCTCGCATTCGTCCGAGGGGGCGATGGGGCTCATCGTCAATCAGCGCTCGTCGGATGTATCGCTCGGCGATCTCGTCGAGCAGCTCGGGATCGGCGAGGGCGGGGCCGAGGCGTTCCTGGAGCAGAGCGTGCTGAACGGCGGTCCGGTCTCGACGGAGCGCGGCTTCGTCCTCCACACCAATGACTACTTTGCCGAGGAGGCCACGCTCGCCATCAGCGATGGCATCTGCCTGACGGCGACGATCGAGATCTTGAAAGCCATGGCTTCCGGGCAAGGCCCGCGCCGCTCGGTGCTGGCGCTCGGCTACGCGGGGTGGGGGGCTGGTCAGCTCGAGGCCGAGATCGGCGCCAACGGGTGGCTGCACTGTCCAGCCGACCGCGATTTGATTTTCGATACGGACCTCGAGCTCAAGTATGTCCGTGCGCTTTCCAAGATCGGCATCGAGCTCTCTCATCTCCATAGCGAGGCCGGACACGCCTAGAGCGTCACCGTGTCGGACGGAGCTGCTGCGCGATTCCTCTGACAGGTGAAGCGCGCTCGGGCGGCGTGTGTGCTGCCCAGGTAACCCGCGGTTTCGCTAAAGCATCGAACCTCGAATGCAACCCGCGGTTCGGGTCGGGCTCGAAGTCGCATTCGAGGTCCGAAGACGCTTTAGACGCAATGGCTCTAGAGCAACGGACTTGAAATTCGCTCCCGGCCCCGCCTCAAGGTGAGGCGAATTTCAAGTCCGTTGATTCAGCATGGCGATGATGGCCTGGGTGGTTCGCTCGAGGCCGCCCGAGAGACGATCGAGAGTCGACGTCGCGGTGGCCGCGACGGCATCGCGGCTCGCCGGATCCTTGATCCATGCGAGCACTTGGTGCGCGACGTCCTCGCTGTTGCCGACTTCGACTGCGCCGCCGGCCGCGAGCAGCGGCTCGTAGATGTCGAGGAAGCTCGAACGCGAGGGGCCGACGAGCACGCTCGCGCCGAGACGCGCAGCTTCAATCGGGTTCTGGCCACCCCGCTCCACGAGCGAGCCGCCGATGAATGCAGTGCGAGCGACGGAATAAAGCGTGCCGAGCTCGCCGATCGTATCGGCGATGTAGATGCCGACATCGGATCGAGGCAGCTCGCCGCGCGAGCGAACAGAAACCACATGACCGGCGGCGGAGAGATCGGCGGCGATCTGAGGGCCGCGGTGCGGATGGCGTGGTGCGATGATCGTGCAGAGATCGGGCAAGGTCGACCGCATAATGCGGTGGGCGTCGGCGATGACGGCCTCTTCGCCGGGGTGTGTGCTGGCGGCAAGAAAGCGTGGCCTGCCTGCGAGGCCCTCGCTGAGCGCCTTTGCCGCTGCCGCGTCGACGGGGAGGAGCGGGGCGTCGAGCTTGAGATTGCCGACAGCCGCCGCATTCATGGCACCGAGCGAGGCCAGCGCACCGGCGAGCTGCTCATTCTGGGCGAGGACGGCATCGAGACGGCCGAAGAGGGCCTTGGCGACATTCGGCTTGCCCTGCCAGCGCGCAAGGCTGCGCCCGGACATGCGGGCGTTGATGAGGGCGAGGCGTATGCCGCGCGCGTGAGCTTCGAGAATGAGGTTCGGCCAGATCTCCTGCTCGGTCAGCACGGCGACCGTCGGCCGCCAGTGATCGAGAAACCGCCGCACGTACGGCACGGAGTCGAGGGGGAGATATTGGTGCAGTGCGCGTGCCGGCAAACGCTTCGCCGCGAGACCGGCAGAGGTCACCGTGCCGGTGGTGAGAAGAATGGTGAGGCTCTTGCGGGCGGCGAGCAGGCGCTCGATCAGGGGAAGTACGGCATTGGTCTCGCCGACGCTCGCCGCGTGCAGCCAAAGGAGATCGCCGTCGGGGCGCGCAAGGCCGGCGATCCCGTAACGCTCGGCTCGACGCGCCTGATCCTCCTTGCCGCGTTCGGCCCGGCGGCGCAGGAGCAGCCAGAGTGCCGGCCGGGCGAGCGACATCACGGCGCGATAGGCGTGCAGGCCCAAGGGGAGGGAATGACGTTCGCTGATTGCGGCCCGGCTGCTCATGCCGCCACGCTCCCTAGCACCGCCAAGAATGCGAGACGCGCGACGACATGGACGATGAGCGTGCCCGCATGTGGAAGTCCGCTCTGTGTTCCGGTTGGAACTTCGGCCTGCAAACGAGACTCTCCAAGTACGAGGTGCAGCCAAACACGTTTCCGGCTGGCGCAGATCGATCGTGCTGCAGACCAGACGCCACCGCTCCGGCAACGCCGTGGACGGGGCGTCGTTCTGACGCAGTTGGTCCCTTTAGACCTAAATTGGCGCGCCCGTCCGGTGCCATATCGCCGCGCTCGGCGGTCCCCGCGGTTAGCCTCGTGCGGCGCCGACAGCCGTGCGACCGCAACCGCATTTGCTTGTCATCGATACAGGCGATAATGACGTTCGCCAAGGGGTGGGGGAAGCCGGGTTGCGGAAAAGCTGGCGCGTGCCTGGGTTTCGAGTGGCGCGCCTTTGCCCCCGGTGCATGGCAATAGAACTGGTCACGATCGCCCTATGGGAAAGCTGGCGGGACAACAACGGCGGCGCCTTCGCAAAGCCGCGCGTGCGTGGCAGGCCCAGACGGCTGCCACCCTGCCACGGTGGCTGGTGAACCGGTTCGGTCCGGCGGTGCACCATCTCGATCTCTGGCTGATCGACTACGGCGTGGTCCGCGAAGTCTATTGCAACGTTCACCAGGTCGCCGAGGGTATTTGGCGTTCGGCACAGCCGGCGCCGCGCCATTTGCGGGCGGCGGCAGGGCGCGGTGTTCGCAAGGTCATCAATCTGCGCGGCGAGGAAGAGCACGGCGGGTTTTGGCTCGAGCAGGAGACCTGCGCGCGGCTGGGGCTCGATCTGATCAACCTCCGCCTGAGGTCGCGTGCGGCCCCGACGCGCAATGACATTGCCACCATGCGGACCTTGATTGCGGAGATCGACGGCCCGACGCTCATTCACTGCAAGTCCGGATCCGACCGCACAGGCCTCTTCTGCGCGCTCTATCTCATTTTTCGCGAGGGCGTGCCCGTCGATGAGGCGCGGCACCAACTATCCCTGCGTTACGGCCATGTGAGCCTCACCAAGACCGGCATCCTCGATCACCTCTTCGAGACGTACCTCGAGCACCATGCCCGAACGCCGATCCCGTTCGGGGAGTGGCTGGACGCCGTCTATGACCCCCAGGTGCTCGTCGCGAGCTTCGAGGCCGAAGGCTGGCGCGGGAGGACGGCACGCAGTCTCGGACTTGTCTGAGGCCAGAGGTTCGGCGTCGCCTGCCCGGCCTTTCCGACATCACCGGTCTGATCGTCGGTCTGCCGCAAAGCCAATCTGTCGGTCGCGGCGCTCGGATATTTATTATTTAAAATCATGATGTTACGGGCGTGTTGCGTGATGGCCAGCCGATGATGGCTCCCCCGGCAAGTTCGCTTAGCAGTTCTTAAATGGCCATGTGCCATTGATCGGCCTCAGGATCTCCGGGGGTAAATCGAGGAACGTGGGATGACCGTTCTGTCTGGCGCTTTGGCACTGTCAGGGGTGGAAGTGCCGAGCCATGATCACGGTGTCGCTGGCGCCGGGCCCGTAGAGGGCACTGGAGCGCTGCTCGCGGGCGCGAGCGTTGGCCTTGCGATGTTCGACAAGGAACTGCGCCTCATCGCCTGCAATGATACCTATCGCGTGCTCCGCGGCCATACGCCGGAGGAGGTCGTGATCGGTGCCCGATTCGTCGATCTCGTGCGCCGCGTCCTCGAGCGGCAGGAACTCTCGGACGAGCAGATCGCGGACCGCATGAAGGCCGTCATGGACGGCATTGCCCCGGGTTCGCACGACGCGCTGCGCTACGTCGCCCCGAATGCCAAGCTCGTCGAGGTGCACCGCTCGTGCCTCGAAAGCGGCACGCTCATCGAGACCGTCCGCGAAGTGGAGCCGTCGGCGACCGTGACGGACCTCAACGTGCAGTTTGCCCAGATTGCCGCGAACGCGCGCCAGCGCATGACCCACGCGCTCGACGTCATGGCGGAGGGCTTCGCGCTCTTCGATGCCGACGAGAAGCTCGTCGTCTTCAATCGCAAGTACGTGGAGTGCCGGTCGCTCATCGGCGAGCTCATCGTGCGCGGTGCGTCCTACGAGGCTCTGCTCGCGGAGGAGATTCGCCGCGGCGGCTTTGACATGAGGGGCCACACGGCCGAGACCTATCTCGCCGCTGCCCTCAAGCACCATCGTAGGCTTGGCATTCCCACCGAGGTCCGCCTTGCCGACGGCCGCTGGCACCTGGTCAACGAGATGCGCACCTCTCGTGGCGAGAACGTGCAGACGCGCTCCGATATCACGCATCTCAAGCAGCGCGAGGCCGACCTCGTCCGTGTCACTCGCGAACTGCATTCGCGGAACAAGATGTTCGACATTCTCCTGGACAACATGTCCCAGGGTCTGTGCCTGTTCGATGCCGACCAGAATGTCGTTTTCGCCAATCGCCGCTACGCAGAGATCTATGGCCTGGCGCCGGAGCACATCAAGCCCGGCACCAGCTTGAAGGCTATTCTGGAGGCCCGCGTCGCAACCGGCGTTTACGGAAGCATCGATGGTCAGCGATTCGTGGAGGATGGCGTCGCCACCTTCAGGGAGAAAGTTTCTACGGTCCTGAGATTGGCCGATGGGCGCTCCATTGCCGTCCTGCGGCTCCCCATGCCGGACGGCAGCCTCGTCAGCACGCATGAAGACATCACGCAACGCGAGAAGCTGAATGCGCGCTTCGCCGCCCAGCACATGCAGCTCGACGCCGTCATGCACAACATGGTGCAGGGTGTCGCCATGTACGATGCGGAGCAGCGCTTGATCATCTGCAATCGCCGCTATCTCGAAATGTACTGCCTGTCGCCGGACGTGGTGAAGCCGGGCGTCGCGCTGGGCGATGTCATGATGCACAGCGCCAGCGTCGGCAACTACACTGAGGAAGAGGCGCACCGCGTTCTGAAGGAGCGGCACGAGACCCGCCATCAGAAGACGCGCCGCACCTTCAAGCAGCATTTGCGCGATGGGCGCGTGATCGCGGTCGTCAGCGAGCCGATGCCGGACGGCGGGACGATCGCCACCTGCATGGACGTGTCCGACAGCGAGCGGCACGCCGAGCAGATGCGCGACTATACGCAGAAGCTCGAGCGATCGAACCGCGAGCTTCAGGATTTCGCCTACGTGGCGTCGCACGATCTGCAGGAGCCGCTGCGCAAGATCGAGGCTTTCGGCGACCGCCTCGTCACGCGCTTCGGCAAGGATCTCCCCGATGACGGAAGGATGTTCCTCGACCGGATGCAGAATGCTGCCGGCAGGATGCGGCGCCTCATCAACGACCTGCTCGACTACTCACGCGTGACCACGAAGGCAAAACCGTTCACGCGAGTGGAGCTCGGCGAGGTGTTGAGCGGCGTGCTCTCCGACCTCCAGATCCGCATCGAGGAGACCGGCGCCGTTATCAAGTCGGAGGTGCTGCCTGCGGTCGACGCGGATGCAACGCAGATGCGCCAGTTGCTTCAGAACGTGCTCGCGAACGCGCTCAAGTTCCGCAAAGCCGATGTGAAGCCCGAGATCGATATCACGTGCTCGACTGACGCCGACCGCTCAGGTCCCGGCCACCGCTCTCCGCACTTGCGCATCGAAATCCGGGACAACGGCATCGGCTTCGACAATAAATACAAGGAGCAGATCTTCACGATCTTCCAGCGCCTGCACGGACGCCTCGAATACGAAGGCACTGGCGTGGGCCTCGCCACGGTTCGCAAGATCGTCGAGCGTCATGGCGGGTCGATCGATGCCGACGGCCAGCCGGGCATTGGAGCGACGTTCATTATCGAGCTGCCGATGCATCAGGCGGCCGAGAAAACGGCAGACGCATCCGTGAAGTGAAGCAAAGCTGCGTACAACTCGTCCACGAGCGTGATCGCGATGCAACACGCCGTGCTAGTTTCGTGTCCGATTCGTCAAGTGTCGTGCGTTCGCAATCGAACAGTGTAATGATAAACACACAGATGATGCGGGATGCGCGCTATGAGGCGGGCCGGGCATTTGACCAGGAAGCTTGCGATTGCTGCCGCAGCAGCGGTCGGCATTTCTGTGGTTACGTCTGACGCGAAAGCTCAATCACTGCTCGATGAAGTGCGGCTGGGCGTTCTTGCCCATAGCATCGAAAGTGGTCAGTCAGAAGGCGGCGCGGACATCAACGTGGAAGTGCTCTTCCGCCGGCCGAGCATCTCCTATCGTGATGCCTTGGCGAATTTCTTCCTCAGGCCCCGCGTGCATGCTGGCGCCGCGATCAACACGATCGGAGACACCAGCCAAATCTACGTTGGGCTGACCTGGGATCTGAAGATCACTCAAAGAATTTCGCTCGAAGCGTCCTTTGGCGGCGCTTGGCACGACGGGCCGACCCACGGCGCCGCGCCGGACCTTTACGGTTGCTCGGTGAACTTCCGCGAGTCGTTCTCGGTCGGATATGCGCTCAATGACGCCTGGACGGTCTATGGCATGATCGCCCACATGTCGAACGCGAACCTCTGCGACCACAACAGCGGCATCACCAGCGCCGGCGTGCGCGTCGGCTACAGGTTCAACTGAAGCAACGAACTTGAAATTCGCTCCCGCCCCGCATCGAGGTGAGGCGAATTTCAAGTCCAAGGACGCTTTAGCGCTGTCGATTGCGGCTCTGCTCGCGCAGCGGGCGCGAACTCGTGTC
This sequence comes from Hyphomicrobium sp. CS1BSMeth3, assembly GCF_900117415.1. Lineage (GTDB taxonomy): Bacteria > Pseudomonadota > Alphaproteobacteria > Rhizobiales > Hyphomicrobiaceae. The sequence goes on along the minus strand of NZ_FPEI01000006.1, from coordinate 1,912,110 downwards.
ATCCGCGCCGGATGAGCGTTGCGCTTGCCATTGCGGCAATGCCTTCGCGCCGCCCTGTGAAGCCAAGCGTTTCCGTGGTGGTCGCTTTCACGCCGACGCGGCCAACGTCGATGCCGATAATGCGCGCAATCTCGCGGCGCATGGCATCACGGTGCGGCCCGACGCGTGGCGCTTCGCAGATGATCGTCACATCGACGTTGCCGATCGTATAGCCGGCGGCCGTCACGCGACGCACGGCTTCTGCGAGAAAGATCTCCGAGCGCGCGCCCTTCCAGCGCATGTCGCTCGGCGGGAAGTGCTGGCCGATGTCGCCGTCGCCGATGGCGCCGAAGAGGGCATCGGTGAGTGCGTGAAGGCCGACGTCGGCATCCGAGTGGCCGTCGAGCGCGTGCGTGTGCGGGATCGATACCCCGCAGAGCCAGACATGATCGCCGGCACCGAAGCGGTGCACATCGAAGCCGGTGCCGTGGCGCACGTCCGTGATGCTCGGGGCGGCGCGGCCGAACGACTGCTGGGCCAAGGCGAGATCCTCCGCGCTCGTGATCTTGATGTTGCGTGCCTCGCCATTGACCAGGGCGCAAGTCACGCCGTGCCATTCCGCGAGACTCGAATCGTCGGTGAATTCATTGCGTCCTGACGCCTCCGCCGCCCTGTGGGCGGCCAGGATTTCAGGATAGCGGAAGCCCTGGGGAGTCTCGGCGCGCCAGAGGCCGTTCCGGTCGACAGTGCCGGCGACATTTCCTGCTGCATCGGCGCGCTTGAGGGTATCGGGAACAGGAAGCGCCGGCAGCGCGCCCGGTGAGGTCGCGAGCGCCGCGATCACGCGGTCGATCAGCGCGGGCGTAACGAATGGCCGTGCCGCATCGTGGATCAGCACGCGCGACGGATTGTGGCTGAGCAGCGCTTCGAGGCCATTGTGGACGGAAATCTGCCGGCTCGCGCCGCCGATTGCCGGGGGCAGCAGCTTGCCGGAGACGCGCTGTGCGGCGGCCTGATAACGAAGCATGTCATTGGGGTGGATGACCGCCATCACGTGATCGATGCTCGGATGGCCGGCAAAGGCCTCGAGCGTCCGCGTGAGCATCGGCACGCCGCCGAGGTCCGCGTACTGCTTCGGGATGGTGGCCGAGCCGGCCCGGCTGCCGCGTCCGGCGGCGACGATAATGGCTATGGTTGACACGGCCCCTGCCCCCGGGAAGCGGGCGAGCGTCGATGAAAATGCGCGCGCCGGCAAAAAGTAACCAAATCCAATGCGAAAGCAACGGACTTGAAATTCGCCTCACCTTGATGCCGGGCGGGGAGCGAATTTCAAGTCCCCGCTGCTTTAGAACCCATTAAATCTAAAGCGTCTTTGGACCTCGGATGCGACTTGGGCCCAACCCGAACTGCAGGTCGGATTCGAGGTCCGACGCTCTCGTGCAAATGCTCATAGGACCAGCCCAGGTCCTGCGCAAGGGCCACACGCTGCACTGCAATTTCGCACTTGCGAAGGCCGTCGTCCTTCTCTAGTTTGAATAATTATTGGGCACGGTGTAACGTTGCTCAAAAATAGGGCAGGTGATGAACGGAAGGCCGGACAGCAATCGGGGCGGGCAGGCAGGCGGGGGGAGCGCCCCTTCGTCTGGACGCACGCCTGAATTGGCAATTGGCTCGACCATTGTTGCCGGACGCGTTCTCCTCGCGCCGATGTCGGGGGTGTCCGATCTGCCCTTCCGGCAGGCCGCGCAACATTGTGGCGCGGAGTATGTCGTCTCGGAGATGGTCGCGAGCGAGGAGCTCGTACGCGAGCGCCCCGACGTTCTGCGGCGAACAGCGTTTGCCGGCGAGCGCCCATTCGTCATGCAGCTTGCCGGACGCGAGGCGCGCTGGATGGCTGAGGGCGCGCGCATTGCCGAGGGCCTGGGCGCCGACATCATCGACCTCAACATGGGCTGCCCCGCACGTGAGGTGACCGGCAAGCTCTCCGGCAGCGCGTTGATGCGTGATCTTGATCACGCCATTGGATTGATCGATGAAACGATCGGTGCTGTCCGCGTTCCCGTGACCTTGAAGATGCGCATGGGCTGGGATCATGCGAACCTCAATGCCCCCGAGCTCGCGCGGCGCGCCGAAGCAGCGGGCATTGCGCTCGTCACGGTGCATGGCCGCACGCGCTGCCAGTTCTTCAAGGACAACGCCGACTGGCACTTCGTCCGCCGCGTGAAGGAGGCGGTGGGGATCCCAGTTATCGTGAACGGCGACATCTGCACGCCGGAGGATGCCCAGGCTGCGCTTGCTGCTTCGGGGGCCGATGGCGTGATGATCGGGCGCGGCGCTTATGGCGCACCGTGGCTGCCTGCGCGCGTCAACACCTTCCTCACAACCGGCAACGACCCGGGGCCGCCGGCGCTCGCGGCGCAGTGCGCGATCGCCCTCGGTCACGTCGAGGCGATGCTCAGCCATTACGGCGCGTTCCTCGGGCTGAGGAACGCTCGCAAGCATATTGGCTGGTACCTCGAGACGAGCGGTGCACCGCCCGCCGTCGTCAAGGCGAACCGCCAACGCCTGTGCACGGAGACCGATCCCGCACGACTGCTCGCGGGACTGGCGCATTTCTATGCGTCGGTTCCGCAACTCGAGGGGGCCGCAGCATGAGCACGGAGAGCACGGCCGATCGGGTGCCGCCGTTGCCGCCAATTACGACACGACGCCATATCGAGCACGATGTGCTCGTTGGCGCCCTTCCCCACCCGATCATCGTGCTCGCAGCCGACGAACGCGTCATCTACGCCAATGTCGCGGCCGAGACGTTCTTCCAGTCGAGCCAGGCCGTCCTGAAGCGCCAGCAGATCGGCTCGATCGTCAGCGACGACTGCCCCCTCATCTCCCTCGCGCGCCAGGTCGCGCGCACCGGCTCGACGGTCAACGAATACGGCGTTCTGATCTCGACGCCGAAGGTGCAGGCGCCCCGTCTCGTCGACATCTATGGCGGCCCGCTTCCCGACGCGCCCGACCTCGTCCTGCTGATGCTCCAGCAGCGCTCGATGGCGCAGATGATCGAGCGTCAGCTCACGCATCGCGCGGCGGCGCGCTCGGTGTCGGGTCTCGCCGCGGTGCTCGCGCACGAGATCAAGAACCCGCTTTCCGGCATTCGCGGCGCGGCCCAGCTCCTCGAGCCCTCGCTGTCTGATGAGGACCGCGCGCTCGCACGCCTCATCTGCTCCGAGACCGATCGCATCCGCAATCTCGTCGATCGCATGGAGGTGTTCGGCGACGAGCGGCCGCTCGCGACCGAGCCGGTCAACATCCACGACGTGCTGGATCACGTGAAGCGCATCGCCGAGAGCGGCTTTGCCCGTGGCATCCGCATTCAGGAGCAGTACGATCCCTCGCTGCCGCCCATTCCCGGCAATCGCGACAAGCTCGTCCAGGCCTTCCTCAATCTCGTCAAGAACGCTGCCGAAGCGCTTGGCGAGACTCGCGACGGCGGGCGCATCATCCTCACCACGGCCTTCCGGCCTGGCGTGCGCCTCTCGGTCCCGGGCTCGCAGGCGCGCGTCGCGCTGCCGCTCATGATCGAGATCGAGGACAACGGCCCTGGCATCGCCGAGGCCGTCCGCTCGCATCTCTTCGATCCCTTCGTCACTACCAAGCGGACCGGCACCGGTCTCGGCCTCGCGCTGGTCGCCAAGATCGTCGGCGATCACGGCGGCATCATCGAGTGCGACAGCGAGCCCCGCAAGACTGTCTTCCGCGTACTCCTGCCCATGCAGGAACGCGCGGGCGACCCGACCAAGAGAGGCTTATGATGGCACGCGGAACCATCCTCATTGCTGACGACGATGCGGCCATTCGCACGGTGCTCAATCAGGCACTGGCGCGGGCCGGCTACTCGCCACGCGCAACCGGCAACGCGGCGACGCTGTGGCGCTGGGTCTCGCAGGGCGAGGGCGATGTCGTCATCACCGACGTGATCATGCCCGATGAGAGCGCCTTCGACCTCATCCCACGGATCAAGAAGGCGCGGCCCGAGCTGCCGGTCATCGTCATGAGCGCGCAGAACACGCTGATGACGGCGATCACTGCGGCCGAGAAGGGCGCCTACGAGTATCTGCCGAAGCCATTCGATCTCTCCGAGCTCGTCGGCGTCGTAGGGCGTGCGCTCTCCGAGCCCGGCCGAAAGCGCGAGCGCAGCACGGACGGCGACAACGAGGAGCTCCCGCTCATCGGTCGCTCGGCCGCCATGCAGGAGATCTACCGGGTCATTGCGCGTCTCACGCAGACCGATCTCACGGTGATGATCACCGGCGAGTCCGGCACGGGCAAGGAGCTCGTCGCGCGCGTGCTCCACGACTTTTCCAAGCGCCGCGCTGGGCCGTTCGTTGCGATCAACATGGCGGCGATCCCGCGCGAGCTCATCGAGAGCGAGCTCTTCGGTCACGAGAAGGGAGCCTTCACGGGCGCGCAGGTGCGCACGCAGGGCCGCTTCGAGCAGGCCGAAGGCGGCACGCTCTTCCTCGACGAGATCGGCGACATGCCGCTCGAGGCGCAGACGCGATTGCTGCGCGTGCTCCAGGAGGGTGAGTACACGACGGTTGGCGGGCGCACGCCGATCAAGACCAACGTGCGGATCATTGCAGCGACGCACCGCGACCTCCGTCAGCAGATCCAGCAGGGCGCTTTCCGCGAGGATCTCTACTACCGCCTCAATGTCGTGCCTGTTCGTCTGCCGCCCTTGCGCGAGCGGGCCGAGGACATCGGCGATCTTGCGCGCCACTTCCTGCGCATTGCAGCACGCGAAGGTCTTGGCCAAAAAACGCTGGCGCCCGGCGCCCTCGATCGACTGCGCAAGCATTCCTGGCCGGGGAACGTGCGCGAGCTCGAGAACCTCGTCCGCCGCCTGGCTGCGCTCTACTCGCAGGACACCATCAGCGCGGAGATCGTCGATGGCGAGCTTGCCGAGCTGTCGCCGGCGGCGCACGAGCCCGATGCGGCGTCGGATACGTCGCGCGCTCTTTCCGAGTTGGTCGAGGGCTATCTGGCCCGCCATTTCGCCGGCTTCGGGAAGGACCTCCCGCCTCCGGGGCTCTATCGGCGCATTTTGCGCCAAGTCGAGATGCCGCTGATCACGGCCGCCCTTGCAGCGACGCGCGGCAACCAGATCAGGGCCGCGGAACTCCTCGGTCTCAATCGCAATACGCTGCGCGAGAAGATCCAGAGCCTCGACATCCAGGTCTTCAAGGGACCCCAGGCCTGATCGTCGATCCGACGTTGCAGCACGCCCCTGCTTCAGGCGTGCGGCGCCGTCCACCTCCTATCCACAGAAACGGGCAGTGCGGCCGGTCACATAAAGGTGTGACCGGCCTTGTCGCCAGAAAGACACAGTTTGTGTCATATTGGCTGGCGCGACATCGAGCGAAGGTGCTCGGGCGGCATCATCTGCGCGGGAACGGATATCACGCTGCAGCTGCTAACCCGATCCAACTGCCTGAAGTCGGAAGATAATTGAGGGCTTTCGAGACGCAATCGGGGCCTGCGGAGGATCGCTCCGGAAGCCGTTGCCGCGCCGCCGCTCGAGGCGGACACACGTCCTTATGACGATCCGCGGCGCCGGCCGGAAGTGAAGTGAGTATGGGCACACAGGACACAACCAACCGACGTTCGTTGCTTTCCGGCGTACCCGAATCGGGTTTGCCGGGATCGAGCCCGCGCGCCTTCTGGTTTGGCCTCGCGATCGTCGTCCTCTCGCTCGTCTCGGGTTTCGCGACCTACCTCATCCTGACCGGGCTGACGCCCATCGCCCCGCGCAATGACGTCGTGCTGCTGGTGCTGATGGTCAACGTGGTGCTGATCATCGCCATGCTGGCCGTGATCGGCGCTCAGGCTTATGGCCTGTGGCGCGCCTGGCGCTCGCGGCTCCCGGGCGCGCGGGTGCACATCCGGATCGTCTTGCTGTTCACGCTGATCTCGGCGCTGCCGGCGCTGCTGCTGGCGCTTGCTGCGACGACCACCTTCTCGCGCTCGCTGGACAACTGGTTTGCCTCGCGCACGCGGACGATCGTCGCCAACTCGCTGGACGTCGCCCACGCCTACGTCGCCGAGCATGGCCAGGTCATTCGGACCGACATCGTCAACATGGCGAAGGACCTCGACGATGCGACCCCGCCCGGCACGACGGATCCCGGTAATGATCAGGCCTGGCGCAATCTCGTGCTGGCTCAGGCGGGCTTGCGCGACCTGACGCTCGTCTCCGTGATCGATGCCAAGGGGAACGTGGTCTTCTCGACGGCCATGAACGGTGGCATCGCCTACGAGCCGCCAGGATCGGATGTCATCACGCAGGCCGAGGCTGGTCACGTCCCGCTGCTGCTGCCGAGGGACAGCTATCGCATTGCCGCCGTTGCCAAGCTTACACGTTATCCCGGCCACTATCTCTATGTTGCCCGCCGCGTAAATCCGCGCGTCGTCGGGCATCTCACGCGCACGGAGGCCGGCGTTGCCGAGTACGAGCGGCTGCTGCAGGCGCGCGGCGGTCTCAAGCTCGTGCACGGCCTCATGTACTTCATGCTGTCGCTGACCGGCGTCCTGGCGGCGATCTGGGTGGGCCTCTGGTTTGCGAGCCAACTCGTGGCGCCGATCCGCCGCCTGATCCGCGCCGCGCAGCAGGTCGCGACGGGTGATCTGAGCGTGGAGCTGCCGCTCTATCGCGGCGAAGGCGATCTGCGGCGCCTCTCGAACGACTTCAACCTGATGACGCGTGAGCTTCATCGTCAGCGTAGTGCTCTCGACGAGCGCCGCCGCTTCATGGAGGCCATGCTCTCGGGCGTCAGTGCAGGCGTGATCGGTCTCGATGCGGCGGGAATAATCCGCATTGCCAACCCTTCTGCCGAGCGTCTTCTCGGCATCAAGGCCGACGACCTTCTTGGCCGTCCGATCGCCGAGGCGATCCCGGCCCTTGGATCGCACTGCACGGAGGCGGCCGAGCAGGCGCACAGCAAGGGGCGTGCGCACGGCCAAGTCTCCATGATGGTCGGCGATGAGGAGCGCGTCTTCGCCGTCCAGATGACCAAGGAGAAGGCGCAGGCCGAGGGCAGCGACCAGGGCAGTGTCGTGACGTTCGACGACATCACCGAGCTCATTGCCGCGCAGCGCACGTCCGCCTGGGGCGATGTCGCTCGCCGCATTGCCCACGAGATCAAGAATCCGCTGACGCCGATCCAGCTTTCGGCCGAGCGCATTCGCCGCAAGTATGGCCGCGTCATTCACGAGGATCGCGAGACCTTCGACAAGCTGACGGACACGATTGTCCGCCAGGTCGGGGACATCAAGACGATGGTCGACGAGTTCGCCGCGTTCGCGCGCGTGCCGCAGCCCACGTTCGCGCCCCAGGACATTCGCGAGGTCGTGCAGGAGCCGATGATCCAGTATCGCGAGTCCCATCCCGGCATCGCCTACGAGATGGACCTGCCGTCCGAGGCGGTCGTCATCCCGTGCGACGGGCGGCTGCTCGCGCAGGCGCTGACCAACCTCGTCAAGAATGCAACCGAGGCTGTGCAGACGCGCGCCGAGGCGCCTGATGCACCGGAAGGTTTCCGCGGTCGCGTGCGCGCCATCGTGAGCAAAAATGACGAGCGCGTGACCATTGAAGTCATCGACAACGGCCCCGGCTTGCCGAAGCAGAACCGTTCGCGACTGCTCGAGCCCTACGTGACGACCAAAGGCCGAAAGGGCACGGGCCTCGGTCTCGCGATCGTGCAGAAGATCGTGGAGCAGCACGGGGGCGCGCTCGTCCTCGATGACGCACCTGCCGCGCCCGACGGCGTGCAGGGTGGCGCGCGCATCTCCATCACGCTACCACTCGGCCGGCCGACGGCCGGTACAGACCATCAGACCGCGGCGACGGAGCAGCCCAAAGAGCTGCGCCAGCGCCAAACCGCATGACCAACTGAGTTCGAGGGAAGAACCGATGGCAGCCGACATTCTGATCGTCGATGACGAGGCGGATATCCGTGAGCTCGTCTCGGGCATCCTGGAGGACGAGGGCCACAGTACCCGCATGGCGCGCGATGCCGACGAGGGACTGAAGGCCATCGAGGAGCGCCGCCCCCATCTCATCATTCTGGACATCTGGCTGCAGGGAAGCCGCCTCGACGGTCTCGAGATGCTCTCGGCCATCAAGAAGCAGCATCCCGACCTGCCCGTTGTCATCATCTCGGGGCACGGCAATATCGAAACCGCGGTGACGGCCATCCGGCGCGGCGCCTACGACTATATCGAGAAGCCGTTCAAGGCTGACAGGCTCGTTCTCGTCACGCTGCGCGCGCTCGAAGCCTCGCAGCTCCGTCGCGAGGTCAAGACGCTGCGCGAGCGCTCCGTGCAGAGCTCGGAGATGGTCGGCAAGTCGGCCGCGATCAACCAGCTCCGCAATCAGATCGAGCGCGTCGCGCCGACCAACAGCCGCATACTCATCCGCGGTGCTTCGGGCTCCGGCAAGGAGCTGGCCGCGCGTGTGATCCACGCGAAGTCGAGCCGCGCTGATGGCCCCTTCGTCGTGCTCAATGCCGCCGCCATGGCGCCGGATCGCGTCGAGGAAGAGCTCTTCGGCACGGAGGACCGCTCGGGTCCGCGCAAGGTTGGTGCGCTCGAGGAGGCGCACGGCGGCACGCTCTATATTGACGAGGTGGCGGACATGCCGCTCGAGACGCAGGGCAAGGTGCTCCGCGTTCTCGTCGAGCAGAAGTTCCAGCGCATTGGCGGCGGACCCAAGGTGGCCGTGGACGTGAGGATCATTTCCTCGACGAGCCGCGATCTCGAGCGGGAAATGCAGGAGGAGCGTTTCCGCAACGACCTCTATCACCGCCTCAATGTGGTGCCGCTGCGGGTGCCGAGCCTAGCCGAGCGGCGCGATGATATTCCGTCGCTCATCGAGTACTTTGTCCAGCAGGTGGCGACCGCCTCGGGTCTTTCGCCGCGCCGCATCGGCGACGATGCCGTCGCCGTTCTCCAGGCGCACGACTGGCCGGGCAATGTGCGCGAGCTCAGGAACAACATCGAGCGCCTGATGATCCTTGCGGGCGGTGATCCCGGCACGGTGATCACGGCCGACATGCTGCCCGAGGAGATCGGCTCGAACGTGCCGCTGCCGGTGAACGGCGGTGCCGAGCACCTGATGTCGCTGCCGCTCCGCGAGGCGCGCGAGATCTTCGAGCGTGAGTATCTGCTCGCGCAGATCAACCGCTTTGGCGGCAATATCTCGCGCACGGCGGAGTTCGTCGGCATGGAGCGCTCGGCGCTGCACCGCAAGCTGCGCGCACTGGGCGTCGGGTCGGAGCAGCGCGCTTCCTAGTGTCCCGATTCCGAAGTTCGCTTGACCTCGATGCTGGCGTCCCGAGCGAACTTCGGAATCAAAAGGGACACTAGAATCATAGACTTGCAAGTGTGATTCAGATCGAGAAATTCGCTCCCTACCGTGCCGAACGATCTGGCGAATTTCTCGATCATCACACTAGCGGAGTCGCAGAGCGCACCGAGCGGCATCAAAGTGAGCCCTATGCAACGCGAGACTTCATCGTCGACGCTCCCGGCCGCGCACCCAAAGGTGGCGCACGGCAAGGTCGGCGTGCTGCTCCTCAACCTCGGCACGCCCGATGCGACCGACTACTGGTCCATGCGCCGCTATCTCAAGGAGTTCCTGTCCGATAGGCGCGTCATCGAGGAGCCGCGCTGGAAGTGGTGGCCGATCCTCAATTTCATCATCCTGACGGTGCGGCCGGGTCCCAAAGGGCGCGATTACGACTCCATCTGGAACAAGGAGCGCGACGAAGGCCCGCTGAAAACGATCACGCGATCGCAGGCGGAGAAGCTCGCCGCAGCCCTGCAGGACAAGCCGGGTATCGTCGTCGACTGGGCCATGCGCTATGCGAGCCCGGCCACGGCGAGCCGGCTCGAATGGCTCATGTCGCAGGGGTGCGAGCGCATTCTGATCGTGCCGCTCTATCCGCAGTATGCGGCTGCGACGACCGCGACGGCGTGCGATCAGGCCTTCCGCGCGCTCATGGACATGCGCTGGCAACCGGCCATTCGCGTTGCCCCGGCGTGGCACGATGATCCGGCTTATATCGAGGCGCTGGCGGCATCGATGCGCCGGCAATTGGCAAAACTGGATTTCGAGCCCGAGCGGATTATCGTGACCTTTCACGGAATGCCCGAAAAGTATCTCCATCAGGGCGATCCCTATTATTGTCAGTGCCAGAAAACATCGCGCCTTCTGCGCGCCGCGTTCGGTTGGGACGAAGGGCGCTGGCTCACGACATTCCAATCGCGTTTCGGCAACGACATCTGGCTGCAGCCGTATACGGACGAGACCGTCAAGCGTCTTGCCCGCGAAGGCGTGCGCCGGCTCGCGCTGGTAGCCCCCGGCTTCACCGCCGACTGTCTTGAGACGCTCGAGGAGCTCGACGTCGAAAACCGCCACTACTTCATGGAAAATGGCGGCGAGAAATTCGCCTATCTCACGGCCCTCAATGACGATCCCGAGGGCATTTCTGTGATCGAGACCGTCGTGCGGCGCGAGCTGCAGGGCTGGATCTGAGGAACATGTGCCGGCCGTTCGGCCGTCAATTCAGCGCGTGATAAAATGCGATTTGCAGGTGCATTTTATGGATCTTGCTGCTGCCGTTTCGCAATGTCCGACTTTCTTCAAAAAATTAGTTTACTGTTCATTTACCTTGTTTTGACTGTTTCAGACAGGAGAAGCACGAAGATTCGTGCGTGTTTCGACAGTGCGGCGCTCTAGGAAGGACTGGAACAATGCAACCCTTTGGTGGCTTCGAGATATTCGGCCTGTTGCTGATCGTCCTTGCGGCGGTGGCGCTATGGTCGACCGTGAAGATCGTCCCGCAAGGCTATAACTGGACGATCGAGAACTTCGGCCGCTACACGCGGACGCTGACGCCGGGCCTGCACATCCTGATCCCGGTCATGGAACGCGTCGGCTACAAGATGAACATGAAAGAGCAGGTGATGGAGATCCCGAGCCAGGATGTCATCACGCGCGACAACGCCATGGTCCGCGTCGACGGCGTGACCTACTTCCAGGTGCTCAACGCCGCCAAGGCGGCCTACGAGGTCGAGGGCCTCGAAGCGGCGATCATCAATCTGACCATGACCAACATCCGCACGGTCATGGGCTCGATGGACCTCGACGAGCTGCTCTCCAATCGCGATACGATCAACGCGAAGCTGCTCGACGTCGTCGATCACGCGACCGAGGCCTGGGGCGTGAAGGTGACGCGCATCGAGATCAAGGACATCGCGCCGCCGCGTGATCTCGTCGACTCCATGGCCCGCCAGATGAAGGCCGAGCGCGAGAAGCGCGCTCAGATCCTCGAGTCCGAAGGCCTGCGCGAGGCCGCGATCCTCAAGGCGCAGGGTGAACGCCAGGCCGATATCCTCAAGGCCGAGGGCGAGAAGCAGGCGGTGGTTCTCGCAGCAGAAGGCAAGAAGGAAGCAGCCTTCCGCGAAGCCGAGGCGCGCGAGCGCGCGGCCCAGGCCGAAGCCGAGGCAACCCGCATGGTCTCGCAGGCCATTGCGGCCGGTGACGTTCAGGCCATCAACTACTTCGTTGCGAACAACTATATGAAGGCGCTGGAGCAGATCGCGCGCTCGCCCAATCAGAAGGTGCTGATGATGCCGCTCGAGGCAGCCTCGGTGATCGGCTCCATTGCGGGCATCGCCGAGATTGCCGGCGCGGCGTTCGGCAACCGGGAGGGGGCTCCGCCGCGGCCGACGGGCGGGCGGCCCAATTCAGGTAGCGTGCCGCGCGCCGGCGCGTGATGACGATTTGAGCCCGGCGTGACTGCCGGGCTCTTACCTGACGGGCTGTCTCCCCTGTATTCTGCGCGTGCGGTCGCCGCCGCTGCACGTCCGTGCGCTCAGGCAGGCAAGCTGGGTTTGCGCCATGTCATTGATGTCCTTTCTCTCCGGTCTCGGGCCCTGGAACTGGCTCATTCTTGCATTGGTTCTCTACGCGCTCGAGGCCGTCGTGCCGGGCGTCAATATGGTCTGGTTCGGGACGGCGGCGCTCGTCGTCGGCGGTATCGTCTTCGCGACGGATATTTCCTGGCCGTGGCAGCTCGTCATCTTCGCGGCGATCTCCGTCGCCACGGCATTTGCCGTACGGAAGTATGCGCGTTCTCACGTGAACATCACCGATGTCCCCGATCTGAATGTGCGCAGCCATCAGTATGTCGGGCGCGAGTTCGTCGTCGCTGAAGCCATCAAGGGCGGTCGCGGGCGTGTGCGGGTCGGCGACACGCTCTGGCAGGCCGAAGGCGAGGATGTGCCCGCAGGTACGCGCGTTCGGGTAAAAGACGTCCATGATGCCGTGCTAATGGTGGAGCGTGTCTCGGCCTGAGAACGAACCCGGTGGGATTGCCTGGCTCACGGGCCTGCTGGGCATGATGCTGCCGTGGATCGCGGTGCCGCTCGGCGTCTACGGCGTGTTCACGGCAATCAAGGGAAGTGCGAGCGGGTGGTGGCTGATCGTTGCTGCAGCCGGACTTCTGGCACTCGATTTTCTGATCGACCTTTTTTGGGCCCGGCGAGCGCGCGGGCGCAGCGAAGAGCCGCTCCTCAATCGGCGCGAGGCGCAGACCATCGGCCGCGTCGTGCGCGTCGTGGAGCCCATTTCCGGCGGCGAGGGGAAAGTCCGCGTCGGCGACTCGGTCTGGCGCGCCCGGGGGCCGGATTGTGCTGTCGGCACCTGGGTCCGCGTTGTCGGCGCAGAGGGCGGCTATCTTCTTGTTGTCACTGATGAAGCCGCGGCTGGCCCCGCTGCCGGCGCGTAGCGGGGTGCACCGCTTTGCGTCTGGCGGGGTGCCCAATCACGCGCGCGCAGCTTGCCAATGCCTGCATATGCAGATATATGGGCATCATGGAAGCAAAGACTTCAGAACAGCCGCGGCGCGCACGAGGGTGCACGGCCATGCGCCTGAGGAAGGCGGCGCGGCGCGTTACCCAGATCTATGATCGTCATCTCGAGGCGACGGGCCTGACGATCACGCAATATGGTGTTCTCGCCAATCTCTTGGTGGCCGGACGCGTCGCGATCGGCGGGCTCGCCGAGCAACTCCTGATGGATCCGACGACGCTCACGCGCAATCTGCAACCGCTGCACCGCAAGGGCCTCGTGGTGATCGAGCCGGATCGGCGCGATCGCCGCGTGCGCTGGGTCAGCCTGTCCGATGCCGGGCGCCAGACTTTCGAGAATGCGCGCCCCGCATGGCGCGAGGCGCAGAACCATGTCCGCAAGCTGATCGGCGATGATGAAACAGCCGCACTGCACGACACGCTCGACTATGTGCTGGAGCGCTTCGCCGAATAGAGAGCAAAACCGGCCCCTATATCTGCATATGCAGGAAATGGAGCGACGATCATGAGCAAGGAAATGAGCCCAATCGAGCGTCTCGCCGGACGACCGGTGACGTTCGGCGTGTCCGATTTCAAGACGGCGACCTCGATGTCCGGCCTCGAGTTTCTGCACGCAATGATCAGCGGCACGTTTCCTGCGCCGCCGATCTGCGAGGTCCTCGACTTCATTCTCGTCGAAGCCGAGCACGGCCGCGTCATATTCGAGGGCCTGCCCTCCGACCGCTTCCGCAACCCGCTCGGCACGGTGCACGGCGGCTGGATGTCGACCGTTCTCGACTCGGCCTTGGGCTGCGCCGTGCATTCGACGCTCAAGGCGGGCCAAGGCTTCACGACGGTCGATCTTGCCGTCAGCTTCGTGCGCGCCGTGCACCAGAGCAGCGGCAAGTTGAGGTGCGAGGCGAAGGTGATCCACGTCGGCGGGCGCATTGCAACTGCGGAAGCGCGCCTCGTCGATGCCGAAGGCAAGCTCTATGCCCACGGCACCACGACGTGCCTCGTCATGCCGATCCCCGCGGGCTGACGCTCACTCGCAAGCGAACTGCTGCATCATTCCTTTGCTCGAGGTCAGCATATGCGCTCTTCCTCCTCCCAATCCCTTATGCCGCTCTGGCTGCTCATTCTGATCGTCGGCACGATCGTCGGCATTTCCATGGGCCGCTCGCAATCCATGGGCCTCTACCTCCAGCCCGTTACAGCTGCCCTTGGCATCGGCCGTGAGCCGTTCGCACTCGCCATGGCTCTCACGCAGCTCATGATGGGCCTCGGCGCCCCCTTTTCCGGCGCCCTGATCGACAGCTTCGGCGCCGGGCGCGTCGTTGTCGCGTGCGTGCTCGCGACGATTGCGGGGCTCTATTTCATGTACGCCGCCACGTCGCCGTCTGATCTCGTGATCAGCGGTATGCTCATGGGTATTGGCGTCAGCGGTACGGGCGTGACGTCGCTCGTCGGCACCATTGGCCGCCTCGCACCGCCGGACAAACGCCTTTCTGCGATCGCCTCGATCGGCATGGCGGCCGGCATCGGCGGCTTCGTCGCGCTGCCGGTCATGCACTTTCTCATCGAGTTCGTCGGCTGGCAGCAGAGCCTCGTCTGGCTGATGGTCATTACGGCGCTGCTGATTCCGATTGCGTGGCCGATCGGCGGCAAGCCCGTCCGCGTCGATGGCCCCGCGCGCGACCAGTCCGTGCGGGAGGCACTTGCCGAAGCCTTCAGGCATCCGAGCTACTGGCTGCTGACGGCAGGCTTCTTCGTCTGCGGTTTCCATGTGTCGTTCATCATGGTGCACCTGCCGGCTTTCACCGTGGATCAAGGCTTGCCGGGCTGGGTGGGGCCGGTCGCGCTCTCGGTCGTCGGCATTGCCAACATTGTCGGCACCTTCCTCGCCGGGCAATCGGGCCGGTACATCGAGAAGCGCCGACTTCTGAGCCTCATCTACTTCGCGCGCGCGGTGCTGTTCCTCGGCTTTCTCTTCCTGCCGATGACCCCGGTGACGGTCATCACGCTGTGTGGGCTGCTCGGCATCTTCTGGCTGTCGACGATCCCGCCGACGAGCGGTCTCGTTGCGACGTTCTTCGGCACGCAGTGGATGTC
Source organism: Hyphomicrobium sp. CS1BSMeth3 (assembly GCF_900117415.1). Classification (GTDB taxonomy): domain Bacteria; phylum Pseudomonadota; class Alphaproteobacteria; order Rhizobiales; family Hyphomicrobiaceae. The sequence continues at coordinate 1,897,110 of NZ_FPEI01000006.1, read as the reverse complement.
GATGCTGTTCGGCTTCGTCTTCCTCTCGCATCAGGTCGGCGCGTTCGCCGGTGTCTGGCTCGGCGGACGTCTGTTCGATCTCACGAAATCCTATGACGCCATGTGGTGGCTCTCGGTTGCCCTCGGCGTGATCTCGGCCCTGCTGCACTGGCCGATTGCCGAACGTCCGGTCCCGCGTGTCGCTGCAGCAGCGAGCGCCACCAGCAGAGCCTGAGAGAGCTGACATGACCACGACGACGATCGCGCCACCGCCAGCAGGCGGTGCAGCGCCCCACCCGCTGCTTGCCGGAGCGATCCTGCCGACGCTCCTGCGCCTCGCGCTGCCGACGAGCATCGCGATGGTGGCGACCGCGCTCGTCGCCATTGCCGAGACCGCCTATGTCGGCCTGCTCGGCAAGTTGCCGCTCGCCGGCCTCGCGCTCGTCTTTCCCATGGTCATGCTCCAGCAGACCATGTCGGCCGGGGCCATGGGCGGCGGCATATCCTCGGCGGTCAGCCGCGCGCTCGGGGCCGGCAATGTGGACCGTGCGGCTGCGATCGCTCAGCACGCCTTCCTGATCGGAAGCTCAGCCGGCATCTTCTTCTTCGTCGTCTTCCAGCTTGCTGGTTCGCCGATCTATTCACTTCTCGGGGGACGCGACGGTGTGCTTGCCGAGGCGCTTGCCTATTCGAATGTCGTGTTCTTCGGCGCGCCGGCCATCTGGCTCGCGAATACGTTCGCATCCATCCTGCGGGGCACGGGGAACATGGTGGTGCCGTCGGTCGCGCTCCTTGCCGTTGCGGGCGCACAGATCGTGCTCGGAGGTACGCTCGGACTAGGCCTCGGGCCTGTACCGCGCCTCGGCATGGCCGGTGTCGCACTCGGTCAGGTCATCGCCTTTTCCGCGGGGGCGTTCTATCTCTATTGGCACCTGGCTTCCGGGCGCGCGCGCATCACGCTGCGGTTGTCCAGTATCTCCGTCTCCTGGGATATCCTGCGCGATATTCTCAAGGTCGGTGCGGTCGCGTGCATCTCGCCGGTGCAGACAATTCTGTCGATCCTCATCATCACGCGCCTCGTCTCGGCACTCGGTACGGACGCGCTCGCCGGCTATGGCATTGGCGCGCGGCTCGAGTTCCTGCTGATCCCGATCACCTTCGCGATCGGGGTGGCCAGCGTGCCGATGGTCGGTATGGCGGTCGGCGCCGGAGATGTCGCACGGGCGCGGCGCGTTGCCTGGATGGCGGGCGCGGTCGCGACCGCGGGGCTCACGCTCATCGGCCTCATCGTCGCGCTCTATCCGTTGCTCTGGGCCGGCCTGTTCACGAGCGATCCAGCCATTCTCGCATCTGCGAGCACGTACCTGCGCTGGGCCGGCCCGTTCTATGGCCTGTTCGGCCTCGGCCTTTGTCTGTATTTTGCTTCGCAGGGCTCGGGCAAAATCCTCGGGCCCGTGCTCGCGGGAACGGCGCGCCTTCTCGTCGTGCTCATCGGCGGAATATGGCTGGTCAGCGCGAATGCGCCGGCGTGGCAATTGTTTGCGCTCGTTGGCGTCGCCATGGCGGTCTACGGCGCCGCAACTGCATTCTCGGTATGGATCGTCGATTGGGGACCGCAGCGGCGCGCTTGATGCCCCACGGCGTGCGGTCGATCGTCTACCTGTCATGCACGGGGCGTTGCGGTCTTGCGCACGCTCCGCGCACGAAGCAAACTCCCGGATAGCCAAAACAACGAGCTTCCGGGAGGAGCCATGTCGTCCCCAGGCAGGGAAGAAGCCGGGCGCACTGCGCTTGCTGGTATCAAGGTCGTCGATCTCACGCAGTTCGAGGCCGGTACGTCGATCACCGAGACGCTCGCGTGGCTCGGCGCCGACGTCATCAAGATCGAAAATCCGGTTGGCGGCGAGCAGGGCCGCGGCGCGTCGACCGATATCAAGGGCGTCGACAGCTACTACTTCATGCTGCTCAACGCCAACAAGCGCTCGGTCACACTCAATCTCAAGGACGCGCGCGGCAAGGACATGCTGCGCAAGCTGATCGCGAAGGCGGACATCTTCGCCGAGAACTTCGCGCCCGGCGTGATCGAGAAGCTCGGCTTTTCATACGAAGAGGTTTCGCGCATCAATCCGCGCATCATCTATGCGACGGTCAAGGGCTTCGGAAAGGGGAGCCCATACGAGAAGCATCTGGCCTTCGACATGATCGCGCAGGCGGCCGGCGGCGTGATGAGCATCACCGGCGAGGGTGACGGCAAGCCGATTAAGCCCGGCGTCACGCTCGGCGATACCGGCACGGGACTGCACGCTTGCATAGGTGTGCTCGCTGCGCTCTACCAGCGCACGGCCACGGGCCGCGGCCAGAAGGTCGAGGTCGCGATGCAGGATGCGATGGTCAACTACTGCCGCATCGCCTACGCCTCGCAGCTCCTGCACAAAAAGCCCTGCCCGCGCATGGGCAATCAGGTCGTGCTCGGCACGAATGCGCCGTCGGATGTCTTCAAGTGCAAGCCGGGCGGGCCCAATGACTACGTCTATATCTATACGAGCCGCGCCAATAACATTCAGTGGGAGCGTCTGCTGAAGGTGATTGGTCGTGAGGATCTGAAGTCGGACGAGCGCTTCGCGACGCCTCAGCTTCGCGTCAAGATCGTCGACGAGATCAACGGCTACATCCAGGCCTGGACCAAGGACTACACCAAGCACGAGGCCATGCAGATCCTCGGCGAGCAGGGGGTGCCGTGCGGCGCCGTGCTCGATACGGACGAGCTGATGAACGAGCCGAGCATGCGCGAGCGCGAGATCTTCGTCGAGGTGGATCACCCGGCGCGTGGCAAGGTGGTCATTCCGGGCTGGCCGGTGAAGCTTTCCGACAGCTATGTGCCGGTGAAGTCCTCGCCCATTCTCGGCGCCGACAATGCCGACGTCTATGGCGAATGGCTCGGCTTGTCGAAGGGCGATCTCGACGCGCTCAAGAAAGAGCAGGTCATTTAGCACCGCACCTGCCTGCTGAAACTGAATTCGATTGGAGAGGAACACCCGATGGCAATTGGCTCGGATATCATCGCGAAGGCGATGAAGAACGAAGGCGTAAGCGATTTCTTCTACATCATGGGCGCCCCCATGATGGCCGTCGAGAAATCGGCGATGAAGCTCGGGCTGCGCGGCGTCGACGTGCGTCATGAGCAAGCTGCTGCCATGGCCGGCTTCGCCTATGCGCGCCTGCTGAATAAGCCCGCGTTCTGCATGGCGGCTTCGGGCCCGGCGGTGACGAACCTCATTACGGGCATTGCGCACGCTTGGGCCGACTGCACACCGGTCATCGCGCTCGGCGGTGCCGCGCCGGTCGTGACGTGGCATCACGGCGCTTTCCAGGACATCGACCAGCTCTCGATGTTCAAGCCGTGCACGAAATGGTCGGACCGCATTCACCACACGAAGCGTATTCCCGAGCTGATCAATCTCGCGGTCAAACACGCCATGAGCGGGAAGCCCGGCCCCGTCTATCTCGATTGCCCCGGCGACATCCTCTATGCCGAGGTGGACGAGTCCAAGATCGAGTACCCGGATCCTTATGATCATGCGAAGCGGCCGCGGCCTGCAGTCAGCGCGAACGATCTCTCGGCTATCGTCGAGTTGCTCTCGAAGGCCAAGAACCCCGTGCTGATTACCGGTTCGGGCGTGCAGTGGTCCGAGGCCGAGCGCGAGATGCTGGCCTTCGTCGAGGCGGCGGGCGTGCCCTTCTATACGACGCCGCAGGGCCGTGGCGTGATCCCGGAGGACCACAAATACTGCTACCTGACCTCGCGCGCGGCCGCCTTCCGCGATGCCGATCTCATTCTCGTCGTCGGCACGCGCATGAACTACATCATCGGCCACGCCGCGCCACCGCGCTGGAATGCCAACGCGAAGATCGTGCGCGTGGACATCGATCCGATCGAGATCGCATCCTCGCCGCGCAATCTGGCCGTCGGCGTGATCGCGGATGCGCGGGCCGCCTTCCAGCAGCTCACGGCCGCGATTGCCGGCAAGGTGACGCCCGCGACCTACGAGACGTGGCGCGAGCGCCTGCGCGCGCGCAATGTGCAGAAGACGGCTGAGGCCGAGCAGACGCTCTCCAATCCAGCAACGCCGATCCACCCGCTGCGCTTGTGCAAGGAAGTACGCGACTTCATGGATCGCGACTGCGTGCTCTGCGTGGACGGGCAGGAGATCCTGAACTATGGCCGCCAGGCCATTCCGCAATACACGGCGCGCCATCGCATCAACTCGGGCGCCTTCGGCACCATGGGCGTTGGCATGCCGTTCGGCATCGGCGCCAAGGTCGCCTGCCCCGACAAGCAGGTGATCGTGTTGCACGGTGACGGCTCGTTCGGCATGAACGCCATGGAGTTCGACACGGCCGTGCGTCATGGCCTGCCGATCCTGACGATCATCAGCCAGAACGGTGGCTGGACGGGCGATCCCAACAAGGAGAAGCCGGGCCGCGATCTCGGCTATCCGCGCCTCGACAAGTTCGCCGAAGCCTTCGGTGGTCACGGTGAGTGGGTCGACAAGCCGGACGACATTCGCCCCGCGCTCGAACGCGCCATGAAGGCGGTGAAGTCCGGCAAGCCCGCGCTCGTCTGCGTCGTCACCGATCATAACGCGCGCGCGACGACGACGGCCTTCACGAACTACTCGACCTGATCGACGCCACGAGCAGAAACGGCCGGCACCTTGGGTGCCGGCCGCTCTGTTTCCAACGCCCTCGAATTCGTGTTAGCGGCGGAGCGTCATGCTGGTCACGGCGAGCGCAACATTGAGGCCTGTCTGGCCCTGCACGCTGATCGGCTGAAGCACAACCGACTTGTTGCTGCCGCCGACGAGCGCATTGGCGCCGACGCCAAGCGCGACCGAGGCTTCCGCCGAGACGCCGCCGTAGTCACCGACCAGCAGCGGGCCCTTGCGCATGTCGGTCGAGCCGATCACCTGCCAGATTAGCGTGGTCTCGTTCTTGAAGCCGATGTCGACGCCGACCTTGGTGATGGTCGCGGTGTAGCCGCGCGGGCGGCTGTTGCCGACTGGCTGATAGGAGCAATCCAGTGTCTGCTGCGAGCCGACGATCATGCCGACGTGCGCGCCGCCCTTGCAGGTCAGCGTGCCGATGAGCGATCTTGCTGCCTGCGCGTGCGCGGTCGTCGAGGGCGCGCTCGCGAAGCCCGCTGCAATACCGATGCCGAAAAGGCCTGCCGCAAGACCCATCGTCGTCCTGTTCATGTCACTCTGCTCCCTGCAAGTGAAACATCTGCAACCGATGCGATGCGGGAAGTGCCCATCCCGAATCGACGTGCAGTATAGCCAACTCTCAGGCGCCGATTGCGGCGGCTGCTTGCGCCAGCTCAAATTCCAGGGGGCCGAAGGGCGGTTGCCTGCGGGTTTCTTTTAGAATGATGCCAGAGCGCCACAGATTCATGCGCCGGCTTACGTTTCGAAGATCGCGACGACGCGCGTGAAGCCGGCCGAGGCGCGCTTGATCTTGAAGGGGAAGCAGCAGACCGTGTAGCCGGTCGCGGGAAGCTGCTCGAGGTTCGCGAGCTTTTCTATGTGGCAGTAGGCGCGCTCGATACCGGCGCGGTGTCCTTCCCAGATGAGGGAAGCATCGCGCGTGGTGGCGTACTTTTTCGCAGTATGAACAAAAGGGGCGTCCCAGCTCCAGGCATCCGTGCCGGTGATCTTCACGCCGCGCTCGGTGAGCCAAAGCGTTGCGGCGCGGCCCATGCCGCATCCGCGTGAGACGTAGTCGGGTTCGCCGTAGCGGGCGCCGGCGGCGGTGTTCACGAGCACGATGTCGAAGGGCTGGAGCGTGACGCCCGCGCGCTCGAGCTCGGCCTCGACATCGCCGGGCGTTGCGACGTAGCCGTCCGGCAGATGGCGGAAGTCGAGCTTCACACCGCGGCCCATGCACCACTCGAGCGGCACTTCGTCGATGGTCCAGGCGCGTTTTCCCCCGTCCATGGTCGAGTGGAAGTGATAGGGCGCGTCGAGATGCGTGCCGTTGTGCGTCGAGACGACGAGCTGCTCGACGGCCCAGGCCTCGCCGCCCGGCAGCTCTTCAGCCGTGAGCCCGGGAAAGTGCGGCAGCATGCGCGAGAGCGCGGCCGGATCCTTGTGCGCGATGTAGGTGATCTTCGGCTCGTTGCCGGGAGGATCGGAGGCGATGTCGGCTTCGAGCGCAACGGAGAGATCGACAATGCGGCGCGCCATGGCTGCTCCGACTCGGTTGGGCCTCTAAGTCGCCGCCTTGATCTTCTCGAGCACAGGCAGGATGTAGCGGCGGAACTGGGCCGGGTTCTCGCTCATGGGGAAGTGGCCGAGCTCCTTCATGATCGTGACGTCGGCACCTTTGATCTGCGCGGCCGTGCGCTGCGTGTCCTCGGGCGTGCAGGAGAAATCATACTCGCCCGTGAGCATGTAGAGCGGGCAGCGCGCCGTATCGATGCGGGCGATCTTCTCGCGCAGATCGCCGTCGACGCGGTAGAAGTAGAGATCGCCCTTGAAGATGCCCGGTCCGCCGCATTTGTACATCCAGAGCGTCTCGTGGCGGCTTTCGGCCGGGCTCTGCGGTGCCATCATGCCCGAGACGAGCGCGGCACAGACTTCGCCGCCGTGCACGTCGGGCCGGTGGAGCCATTCCGTATCGTACCAGGGCTGCTGATGGGCGGCGGACTCGAGGCCGATGAGCGCGCGGAAGCGCTCGGGATGATCGGCGGCGAGATTGAGCACGAGACGCCCGCCAATCGAGCAGCCCATGACCACGGGGCGCTCAAGCTCCAGCGCATCGCACACGTCGAGCACCATCTGCGTGTAGCTCGCGGTCGTGAGCTGGTACTCCTCGGTCTCGAAGCCCGTGGGCGGCAGCGACTTTCCATGCCAGGGCATGTCGAAGACGATGACGCGGTAGTCGCGTGTGATCGTCGCGTCATTGAGGATGTGACGGAACTGGCGGCCATCGGCGCCGGCCGTGTGCAGGCAGACGAGCGGGATGCCGCTGCCTGCCTCCTCGATGTAGAGGCGATGTGGGCGGCCGGAGAGCGTGAGGTGAGCGTAGCGGCCGCTGATCGGCTCGAAGGTGGCCTTCTGGGATGATTTCATGGACCGCGCCTCCTCACATCAGCGCGCGCGGCGCAGTGACGATGTCTTTGATGACCTGAAGGTTGGCCATGAAGGGCTGCAGGTTGCCCTCGATGCGCGCGAGGCCGACTTTCGAGAGCGCCATGAGGTCGTGCGTGCCAGGATCGGGCACGGGCTTCAGCAGCTTGAGCCAGGTCTCGGGCGCGGCCGTGATCGAGAACGTCCAGGGCCTGAGCAGGAAGGGGCCGCGCGCGACCGAAGTCACACGGCCCGCCTCGACGCGCACGAGCAGCGGCGTTGCGCCGACGACGAGTGCGAAGTCGGTGGTGAGAAAGCGGCCGCGTTTGACGAGATCCGCGTTGGCCTCGACGAGGGCCGGCAAACGCTCGAAGAGCCCGATCACGCGATCCGTGTTCGCCTCTGCCGTCACGGCTCAGGTCTCCACCAGACTGATGACGAGCAGGAAAAGCCCGAGCGCCGTGAGTGCGCCACCGGCGGCGCGCAGACCCATTGGGCTCTGCTCCGCCGATACGAGGAAACGACGAGATGCCAGCATGGCGAGCGTGGCAATGACGGCCTGGATGATCGCGAGGCCGATCAGGTAGCCGCCGATCACATTACGCTCGGCACCGACGACCGTCTCGCCGAAGGCATAGCCGTGGAAGAGGCCGGCGATGATCGCGAGCATCAACCAGCCACCGCGCGCGCCCGTGAGGCCGATGGCCAGGGCGGCACCAGCCACGATCACGCTGGCGGCCACGAGGAGCTCGACGAGCGGTACGTTCAGCTCGATGACATGCGCGAGCACGCCGATCGAGGAGGCCGCGATGAAGCCGGCGATGATGCCGAAGCCGCCGCTGACGAAGGCCGCGGCGATGCCGATGGCAACGATGAAGGCGAGATGGTCGATGCCGATCACCGGGTGGCCGATGCCGGACAGGAATCCATCCATGAACGTGGTCGGTGTCGTGCCGCCCATGGCGTGATGTGCCGCCGCCGAGCTGATGCCAGCCATCAGAAGGACCGCAGCGAGGCCAAGCCGCTTGAACGTGTTCTGCGTCATGTTCATCCTCGGATGGTCTGGGGCCAGTATGCCGTGAGCGCCATCATGCCCGCGCGGGCGGCCGCGGATCAAGCCGCTTTGCGCGGAGGTTTGCTGCTCCTTCTCCCCGTTCTCACGGGGAGAAGGCCGGGATGAGGGGCGGCGACACATGCGACGTCGGCGTATGCCGCCGCCCCTCACCCTAACCCTCTCCCCGCAAGAGCGGGGAGAGGGGATTGTGATGTGCTCGCGGCTGGCGCCAACCTGAAGGCGCGACTACAGCAGGTCGCGCACGAGATCGCCGATGGCGAGAGATGAGGTGAGGCCCGGGCTTTCGATGCCGAAGAGCATGACGAGGCCGTCGACGCCGTGCTGCTTCGGCCCGTGGAAGACGAAGTCCGGCACGGGCTCGCCCTCGCGATAGAGCTTGGGGCGGATGCCGGTGTAGTCCGGGTGCAGGCGGTCGGGATCGAGGGCCGGGTAGTACGTGCGGATGAAGCCCAGGAACTTTTCGAGCTTCTCCGGCTTGAAGGTGTAGTCGATCTCGGGGATCCACTCGATGTCGGGGCCGAACTTGCAGCGCCCGCCGAGATCCACCGTCACATGCAGGCCGAGCCAGGCGCCGTCCGGCATGGGATAGATGTGGCGACTGAACGGCGAGCGGCCCGTGTAGGCGTAGTACTGGCCGATGGCGTAGTAGGTCTCGGGCGGCGTGTAGCCCGATGGAAAGCTCATCGTGCGGGCGAGCTTGGTGGCGTGCAGGCCCGGAGAGAGAACCAGCTCCTTGGCCGTTATGGTCGCCGGTGCCTCGCCCGCGGTGACGACCTCGAAGAGTCCATCGGCGCGGCGCGAGACGCGCTCGACGGGTGTATTCAGAACGACGTTGCCGCCGTGCGCTTCGACATGGCCTTCGAGCGCGAGCATATAGGCGTGCGTATCGATCGTGCCGGTGGAGGGTGAGAGCAGAGCTGCAACGCAGGAGACTTCGGGCTCGATGGCGCGCGCCTCGTTCCCCATGAGCGGCTGAAGGTCCGTCACGCCATTGCGGATCGCGGTCTCCTGGATGGCCTTGAGCTTCGGAACCTGTGCTTCATTCGTTGCAACGAGGAGCTTGGTGATGCGCTGGTGGGCGACGCCGTTCTCGTCGCAGAACTTGTAGAGCTGCGCCTTGCCATCGACGCACAGCTTGGCGCGCAGCGAGCCCGGCGGATAGTAGATGCCCGCATGAATGACCTCGCTGTTGCGCGAGCTGGTCTCGGAGCCGATGATGTCGTGCTGCTCGAGGACCATCACCTCGCGCCCCGCCATGGCGAGCGCGCGTGCAATGGCGAGGCCGACGACGCCGGCGCCGACGACAACCGTTTCAACATCAGCAGTCATTTGGTTTCCTGGTTTCTTGGCTCATAAGCGCGCTTGCGGACGGCCTTCAGCCGCCTTTGCGCGCCTTGTATTTGTCGATCTCGGCCTGAATGGCGGCCTGGTTCTCGATGCCGGCAGTCGCGCGCTTGGTCTTGGCGTCGTCGTAGCTCCACTGGCGGAGGCTGTTGGCGCCGCGCTGGAAATGCGGATGGACATAGCGCGCCATGAGCTCGTAGCTGCGCTTCGTCGCCTCCCAGTCGGCCCAGTTGTGCGCGAGTAGAAGAACGGCGCCGAAGCCGCCATTGGAGCCCTTCCACAGCCGCTCGAAGTGGCGGATGCAGTCGTCCGGCGTGCCGATGCAGGCGAGGCCGCTCTCGGTCAGATAGTTCAGTGGGTCCTCGATGCCTGTCGGCACGATCGGGAAGGTCGCGACATCATTGAAGTAGCGATTGAAGTCCGCGAGGCCATAGGCCATGTCGGCGCGTGCCTTCTCGCGCGTCTCGGCGACGTGGGCGAAGGTGACGATGCGCCAGCGCGAGCGGTCCGTGGTCTTGCCGGCCTCGCGGGCCGCGTCCTCGTGGATGGCCCAGTTCTTGGCATGGGCGGCGAGAGCTTCGTCCGAGGTGCCGCCGATCGAGAGCATGCCAATGCCGTGCTTGCCGGAGGCGACGGCGCCGACCGGCGAGCGGGAGGAAGCGACCGCCATCTCGATGTGCGGGCGCGAGTACGGCACGAGCTGGAGCTTGGCCTCCTGCAGCGTGAACCAGTCGGTCTTGCGTGTGACCATCTCGCCCTGCATGAGCGGCATGAGGCAGTCGAGCGCTTCGTCCATGCGCCGGCGCTGGTCGGCGGCCTTGAGGCCGATCTTCTCGGCGTCATAGATGAGCGAGCCGGGGCCGACGCCGAACATGGCGCGTCCGCGCGTCATATGGTCGAGCTGCATCATGCGGCTCGCGAGCGTGAAGGGATGGTGATAAGGCAGCGACACGACGCCCGTGCCGAGGCGGATATGGCGCGTCTCGCGCGCGGCAGCGGCGATGAACATCTCCGGGCAGGCGATGATCTCGAAGCCGCCCGAGTGATGCTCGCCGATCCAGGCTTCGTGATAGTTCAACCGGTCGAGATGGACCACGAGGTCCATGTCGCGGTCGAGCGCAAGTGTCGGGTTCTCGCCGAGCGCGTGGAAGGGGGCCAGGAAGACCCCGGTGCGCAAGTAACGGTCGTTCATGGAGCGTCCCTCGTCATCTTGACAGGCGACCTCTGACCCTCGACAGAGGGCGGGGCGGTTATCCCTTTCGTGCCTGCCCGACCGCCGGCCGTCAAGGCGCGCGGGCGATGGGACGTATGCGGAGGCACGGAGCGAAAGCCGCTTGACCGGGCTGCTACATGAACGGACTATGACCTTTGATGTGGCGGACACAGAATGAGGAATGAGCACATTGGGTGTTGTGGTCTCCATTGATGGCGCGCGCGATCCTGCTGCGAGCCTGAAGCCGCTGCTCGATCTCGTGAGCGCCGAGATGGCGGGGGTAAACCGGATCATCCTCGACAAGGCGGTGTCCGACGTCGAGCTCATTCCCGAGCTCGCCCACCATCTGATCGACTCGGGCGGCAAGAGGCTTCGCCCCATGCTGACCATCGCGGCCGCCAAGCTGTCCGGCTATGGGGGCGAGGGACACGTGCGGCTCGCGGCCGCCGTCGAGTTCATGCACACGGCGACCCTGCTCCATGACGACGTCGTCGATGAGAGCGACGTACGGCGGGGCAAGGCCTCGGCGCGGCGCCTGTGGGGCAATCAGGCGAGTGTGCTCGTCGGCGATTTCCTGCTTGGGCAGGCCTTCCGCATGATGGTCGATGTCGGCTCGCTGTCGGCGCTGCGCATTCTGTCGAATGCCGCGGCGGTGATCGCCGAAGGCGAGGTCATGCAGCTCTCGGCCGCCAAGAACATGGGCACGACCGAGGACGAGTACCTCGCCATCATCAATGCCAAGACTGCGGCGCTGTTCGCGGCAGCGGCGGAAGTCGGTCCCGCGATTGCCAACCGGCCGGCGGCCGAGCAGGCAGCGTTGCGCTCGTACGGGCGCAACCTCGGCGTGGCCTTCCAGCTCGTCGATGATGCGCTCGACTATGCGGGTGACAGCGCGCGCCTCGGCAAGTCCGTGGGTGACGACTTCCGCGAGGGGAAGATCACGCTGCCGGTCATCCTGTGCTATCGGCGCGGCAACGATGCCGAGCGCGAGTTCTGGCAGCGTACGCTCTCGGGTGGTGACATCCGCGATGGCGATCTCGAGCATGCCATCGGGCTGATGCGCCGCCACAAGGCCATCGAGGCAACGCTGGAGCGTGCGCGCCATTACGGTGCGATTGCGTCGGATGCGCTGGCCATCTTCCCGGAAAGCACGCCGCGGTCAGCGCTGGCGGAGGCCGTCGCCTTCTGCATTGCACGGGCGCATTGAGATTTAGGCGCGCCTTCCTGCAGCTTGTGCCTGTGGGGCCTCGGAGCTGGCCGTGACGCGTGCGAGGATTTCGTCCGTGAGGCCGCGCACGGCCACGCCGACGTCGCCTGGATACTTCGCGATGTAGGAACGCTCGCTCGGCTGGAAATGGCCGGCCTGCTGCATGGCGTGGATGCGCGGCAGAGCGTGCTTGAAACAGCGGTTGTTCGCGTCAGCCGCGAGCCAGCGGTGATATTCCTCCTCGAGCGCGGCGCCCTGGTCCTTCATGTTCACGACGACGCCGAGGTTTTCGGCAAAGCCCATTTCGGGGTTCAGATCGCGGAAACGGCGGAAGACATCGAGGCCGCATACGGACACGTAGTCGGGCTTGGTCGGCGAGACGTGGAAGTCCGCTTCGCGAAGCCAGCTCTCGGTCAGCACCGAGAGGCCCGGCGGGCAATCGATCAACACGATATCGAAGACGATGCGCGCGCGGCTGAGCAGTCCGCCGATGGCCGTGCGCAGGCGCGCGTGCTGGCTCTCCTTGGAGACCTCGCGCTCGAGCAGCGTGAGCTGCATGTCGCTCGGCATGAGATAAACCGAGCGCGCGTCGTCGACGTCCGAGACGCCCCCGACGACGAACTCCGTCCATTCGACGGGTGTTCCTTTGAGAACCTGAGACACCAGATAGTCGACGATGGTGCGGCCTTCGTTCTGCAGCTTCCGCAGACTGTCGGTCGCCATCAGCATGGTGCTGATGCTGGCCTGTGCGTCGGAATCGATCACGAGCACGTTCTTGCCATGGTAGACCGAGAGGGTCTCGGCTACCGCAAGGACGATGGTCGATTTTCCGACCCCGCCCTTGGTGTTCATGATGGCAATGGTGTTACGCATCTCCCCGCACGGTCCTGGAAGCTCAAGGCCTTGGTCTTACGATGGAATAGCCGAGTTATCCAGTACTTGAACAATAGTGTGGCGAACTCAAGAAGGTGGCGAGTGAGGGCGCCTTTCAGCGCCCTTTGAACTGTGGTTTACGCTTCTCCATGAAGGCGCGGCGGCCCTCGATGTAGTCTTCCGAGGCGAAGCAGTCGGCGACCATGCGGTCGAGCTTGGCGAGATCGCGCTCGGACGAGGGGCGGCCGATCTCGCGCGCGACGGCCTTGATGGTCGCGATCGTCAGCGGCGCGTTCTCGGCGATCTGGTCGGTCATGGTGTCCACGGCTGCATCGAGATGCTCAGCGGATACAACTTGATTGAGGAAGCCCATGGCCTCGGCCTCTGCCGCCGTGAACTGACGTGCAGTGTAGAAGAGCTCCATGGCCTTGGAGAGCCCGACGATCTCGGAGAGGCGCTTGACGCCGCCATAGCCGTAGCCGAGGCCGAGCTTGGCGGCCGGAATGCCGAACTTCGAGTTGTCCGTGGCAATGCGCACATCGCAGCAGACGGCGACGTTCATGCCGCCGCCGATGCAGTAGCCCTGGATCTTGGCGATCGTCGGTTTCGGGAATTTATAGAGCGTCTCGTAGGCCTTCGCGCTCGTGGCGTTGTAGTGCGCGACGCCCTCGGCGGTGGAGCGCTGGCTCTCGAACTTCGAGATGTCAGCCCCCGAGACGAAGGCCTTGCCGCCCGCACCGCTGACGACGAGCGCACGGATGGCCGGATCGGCCGCAAACTCCGCGAGCAGCTTCGTCATGCGCTCCCACATATCGAGGGAGACGGCATTGTGGCGGGCTGGATTGTTGAACACGATCTCGGCGACGGGTCCATTCTTCAGGCCGAGCATCTTCTCTTCGTCCGGGACCTCGGCCGCTGCGGGCTTGCTCATGTTCTTTTCCTCGTTGTGTCGTGTCGGGTGTCAGATCACGCCGTCTTTGGCGAGCTTCTTCACGTCCTCGGGGCCATAGCCGATGTCGGCAAGGATTTCGCCCGTATGCTGGCCGAGCGTCGGCGGCGGCCGGCGAACGGAAGCCTTCGAGCGGCTCATGAGGATCGGCTGGCCGACGACCTCGGTGGCGCCGCGCTCCTGGCTGTTCATGGGCTGCGCGAGGCCGAGGTGGCGGACCTGCTCGAGATCGAAGACCTGCTTGATGTCGTTGATCTCGCCGGCCGGTGCGCCGGCCTCATTGAAGATGGCGATCCATTCCGCGGCGGTCTTCTTGGACGTGTGGTTCTCGATCAGCGCGTTGAGGGCCTTGCGGTTCTTGGAGCGTCCTTTGGCCTCGGCATAGTCGGGGCTGTCGAAGGCCGGATCGTTGAACAGCGACTTGAACTTCTCCCACATCTTCTGGCCGGCGACGGCGATGTTGATGTAGCCATCGGAGGTCTTGAACACGCCGGTCGGGATCGAGGTCGGGTGATCGTTGCCGGCCTGGGGCGGGATCTCCTGGTCCATGAGCCAGCGCGAGGCCTGGAAGTCGAGCATGAAGACCTGGGCCTGCAGGAGCGAGGTCTGCACCCACTGGCCCTTGCCCGAACGCTCGCGCTCCATGAGCGCCAGCAGGATGCCCTGCGAGCAGAAAATGCCGGCAGTCAGGTCGGCAATCGGGATGCCGACGCGCATGGGACCTTTGCCCGGCTCGCCGGTGATGGACATGAGGCCACCCATGCCCTGCGCGATCTGGTCAAAGCCCGGCCGGTTGGCGAGCGGGCCATCCTGCCCGAAGCCCGAGATCGAGGCATAGACGATGCGTGGGTTGATCTTGGAGATCGCGTCGTAGTCGATGCCGAGGCGGCGCTTCACGTCAGGGCGGTAGTTCTCGACGATCACATCGGCCTTCTTGGCGAGCGCCATGAAGATCGCGATGCCCTCCTTGGTCTTGAGGTTCAGCGTCATCGAGCGCTTGTTGCGATGCAGGTTCTGGAAGTCTGAGCCCGAGCGCGCGCCGCCGAGACCGATCTTGTCGGATTCCGGATCCTCGATCTTGATGACATTCGCGCCCCAGTCGGCGAGCTGGCGCACGCACGTCGGGCCCGAGCGGACGCGCGTGAGGTCAAGGACGGTGTATTGCGAGAGCACGTCGCTCGCAGGCTCGAAGGGCATGGGCAGTTTCCTGTTTTTATTGAGAAGTTAAGGGCGATGAGGGAGGTCGAGACCTCCCCGTAGTCACGAAGCCTTGCGCAGGCCAGCCTTGAGATCCGCGACGACCTGGCCGAGGATCTCGCCGGCTCGCGTGATGTCGTCGCGCGAGACGTCGAGGTGGGTTACGGCGCGGATCATGTTGCCGTAGGTCATGCCCATGCGCACGCCGCGTGCGAGCAGCGTCTCGAAGATCTGGCGGGAGCTGATCTCGGGCAATGTCGACTCGAAGAACACCATGTTGCTCTCGATGCGCGGCGAGAAGAGCTTGAGCCCTTCCACGGCCGCCACCGCCTCACCGAGCGCGACGGCGTTCTCGTGGTCCTTGGCGAGTTCCTGAATGTTGTGGTCGAGCGCATAGAGGCCGGCTGCCGCGAGAATGCCCGACTGGCGCAGGGCGCCGCCGAGCCGGTGCTTCCAGCGCCAAGCCTCGTCGATGAAGGCGCGCGAGCCGACGAGCACGCCGCCGACCGGGCAGCCGAGACCCTTCGACAAGTCTGTCCAGGCGGTGTCGACATGCGCCGTCATATCCTTTGCCGGAATGCCGGACGAGACCGCGGCGTTCATCAGGCGCGCACCGTCCATGTGCAGGATGAGACCGTGCTGGTGCGTGGCCTTGGCGACATCGGCGATCTCGTCGACCGACCAGATGGCGCCGCCGCCACGGTTCACCGTCTGCTCGATGACGACGACGCGCGAGATGGGGTTGTGGCGGCCCGGCGCGCGCACGGCGGCGGTAACATCGGCGCCGGTGAAAATGCCGCGCTCGCAGCGAATGGGCCAGGTCTGGGCGCCCGCGAGTGCCGAGGCGCCGCCAGCCTCCGACGTGAAGAGGTGCGTCACCTCCGCGCCGATGATCTCGTCACCCTGGCGGCAGTGCACGAGCATGGCAATCTGATTGCACATGGTGCCGGAGGGAAGGAACAGCGCGGCTTCCTTGCCGAGGAGATCTGCAACGCGCTCCTGCAGCAGGTTGGTCGAGGGGTCCTCGCCGCGTTGCTCGTCGCCGACCTCGGCGTCGGCCATCGCCTTGCGCATGCCGGCCGAGGGCCGGGTCTGAGTGTCGCTATAGAGGTCGATGATGTGGTTCGTCGACAAAGCGGGCCTCCTCTCGGGCGGCGCGCAGGCCATTGGCCGCGCGCCCGGAATGGGGGTGCAGGCATCAGGCCGTTTTGCGGCCAAAATCCAGACAAGCATACCAACAGGGCCGGCTGTTGGCCATTCCATGCAGGCAGCCATCCCGCCTGCAAATGGCGGAGGCGGCAGGTCTCATGGGGCTGGCGGGACCGGCGGCAGGGTCGGACGAATGCGGACGGCCGTGATGCGGTTGCGGACCTTGCGGGCGATCTCGAAGCGGAAGCCGTGAAAGGTGAACACCTGCCCGGCCTCGGGGATGGTCTGGGCTTCGTGCATGACGAGGCCGGCAACTGTGGTGGCGGCGTCGTCCGGGAGGCTCCAGCCGGTTTCGCGGTTGAGATCGCGTATGGGCAGCGTTCCCTCGACCAGCACCGATCCGTCGACTTGCGTGCGGACGTGCACCTCGCCGATGTCGTGCTCGTCCGCGATCTGACCAACGATCTCTTCGAGGATATCCTCGAGTGTGACGAGGCCGCGGACCTCGCCGTACTCGTCGACGACGAGGGCGAGCTGTGATTTGCGCTTGAGGAACTGGCTCAACTGTTCGTTGACGCCGGTGGTGTCGGGCACGAACCAGGGCGGGCTGAGGAGGGTTCCCAGATCGACGCGATCGGGTGACCAGCCGGCATCGCGCAATGCTTTCAGCAGGTCCTTGCTGTGCAGGACGCCGACGAAATTGTCCGGCGCCTCGCGCCAGACGGGCATTCGCGAGTACTGGCTCGCGAGCACGGCATCGATGATCCTGTCCACCGGCTCGCCGATGTCGATGGTCGCCATCTTCGTGCGGTGGACCATGATGTCGAGGACCTGAAGCTCGCTCAGGTCGAGGACGCCGCCGAGCATCTCGGCATCGTGCGGCGTAACGGCGCCTTCGGTCGCCTGCAGCTCGATGGTGCTGCGGATCTCCTTATGCGCATCGGCACTCGAGCCGTCCTCGGACGGTGCCGCGGCCGGGCGCAGTTTCCGGCAAAGAAATGCGGCCACCCGGCTGAAAGGGGCTTTGATCCTGGATATGACGTCAGAGGACATATGGCGGTGAAAGTCGGGGCTATCCGATGAGAGCAGGCCCGTGGCGAGGGCTTCCTCTATAGCACGGCCGGGGCCTTTGCACTTGACGTCGCGCTCCCGAGCGGCCTTCTGGCTAGCAGCATCAACCGAGTGCCGGAAAAAATAGATGACACTCCTCATTGTCGTGCAGGGGGCGGGCGAGAACTGGTCTGCCGAGCCGTGGCGGCAGCGCTTCGCAGCGCGCCTCAAGTCCATGCCGGTCGCGCTCTGGCCGAAGGATACGCCGGCGCCCGAGAGCGTGCGCTTCGTCGCCGTGTGGAAGCCGCCGCCCGGTCTGCTCGAGACGTTCCCGAACCTCGAAGTGATCTTCAATCTGGGTGCGGGCGTCGATGCCCTCGTCGCGGATGCAACTCTCCCAAACGTGCCGCTGGTCCGAGTGGCGGTGAGCGATCTCACCAAGCGCATGACGGAGTACGTGGTGCTGCACGTCCTCATGCACCATCGCCAGCAGCGCCGCCTCGATGCCGCGCAGCGCGAGAAGCAGTGGGACACGCCGGATCAGCGGGCGGCGTCGGCCGTCCGGGTCGGCATCATGGGCCTCGGCGAGCTCGGGCGTGACAGTGCGGAGGTGCTCGCGCGGCTCGGATTCCAGGTAGCGGGGTGGAGCCGCTCGAAGCGGGAAGTGCCGGGCATCGAATGCTATGCCGGCATGGATCAGCTTCCGGCATTCCTCGCGCGGACCGACATTCTTGTCGTGCTCGTGCCGCTGACACCGGAAACCAAAGGCATTCTCAATGCGTCTTTGTTCAGGATGCTCGCGCGCGACGGCGTGCTCGGCGCGCCGGTGCTGATCAACGCCGGGCGTGGCGGATTGCAAGTCGAGGATGACATCGTTGCGGCATTGAACGACGGTACGCTCGGAGCAGTTACGCTCGACGTGTTCAATACCGAGCCGCTGCCGGCCGAGCATCCGCTGTGGAGCCACCCCAAGGCCACGATCACGCCTCACAATGCCGCCGATAGCGATCCCGAGGCGGTGTCCGACTACGTGGTTGCGCAGATCGAAGCCTATGAGCGCGGCGCGCCGTTGCAGAATGTGGTGGATCGCGTCCGCGGATACTGAACACACCGGACGGAGGCTGTCATGAGCGGCAAGATCATTCTTCACCACGCGGCGCCGAGCCGCTCATCGACTGCGCTCTTCATGATCGAGGAGATCGGCGCGCCCTACGAGCTCGATGTGCTGGACCTTCAGAAGGAGGAGCAGTATCGGCCCGAGTATCTGGCCATCAATCCCATGGGCAAGGTGCCGGCCATCGAGCATGAAGGGCAGGTCATTACCGAGGCCGGCGCCATCTGCGCCTACCTGGCCGATGCATTTCCTGCGGCAAATCTGGCGCCGCCGCCCGGCGATCCGCTACGCGGCGCTTATTTCCGCTGGATGTTCTTCCAGGGGAGCTGCCTGGAGCCCGCGATCATCGATCACGTGCTGAAGCGCGAGCCGGGGCGGCGTGGTATGATGCCGTACGGCACGTACGAAACGACGGTCGATACGCTCGAGAAGGCCATCGAGAAGGGGCCGTGGTTCCTGGGCGAGCGCTATTCGGCGGCTGATGTCTATGTGGGATCGGCCATTGCCTGGGGCCTGCAGTTCAAGCTTCTGCCTGAGCGTGAGACCTTCAAGCGCTATGTGGCGCGCCTGAACGAGCGGCCGGCGCGCCAGCGCGCCATGGCCATCGACCAGAAGCTGATGGCTGCCGCGAAATCGGCGTAAGATTGAAAAATCCGCTCGGCGACGTTTCGAGGCGGCGCAATCGTGATCGCGCCGCCATCGAACATCGGCCCGACTATCCCAGGTGGGACTATCCCCAGGTGGACTTGGCGCCGACGAGCATGATGGTGATGTGCCCCATGGTCGAATCCGCCTTGGCGCCGTGCCAGTGGCGCTCACCGGCCGTGATGTGCGCAACATCGCCGACGTTGATCTCGTGCTCCTCATTCTCCGTCGCCACGATCCCGGAGCCGGAAGTCACGATCAGGATTTGATCGCAATCGTGGACATGCCATCCCGTGTTGCAGCCTTGGCTGAAGTTGACCACGGAGCAGGTGAATTCCTTGGAGTCGCCAGGTTCGATGATGGTCTGGCGGGTCCGGTGAACCGGTCCGGTCCATCCTGCGGTTTGCTCGGCGGCCCCCTCGGCCGGCATGATCGGGATGTTCTTGAGTGTGACGACCTTGACCACGGGGCATCTCCTTCGCTCATTTTGGGCCAGGAAACTACGCGCTCCGCGTACCATAATCGGGGAGTAGCCGCACGCCCCAAGGGGCCGCGCGCTTGTACTGTAGGCCCGTGGAGGCCGCCCGCGCGTTTACAACCCGGCGCCGGCCACCTATAAGCCGCGCCGAGCACCTGAATTCGCCTGAGGAGGCCAAAAATGCGCGCCGAGCACACAGCTCTCGTTTCCGAGATCAAGGAGTCCATGGCCCTGCTCCGGAGGTCTCTTTGACTGGGATACAGCCGATATGCGCCTCGGCGATCTCAATCGCCAGGCGGAGGATCCCTCGCTCTGGAATGATCCGGCGCGCGCACAGAAGGTAATGCGCCAGCGCCAGTCGCTGGAAAGCGCGGTCAACGGCTACAAGAAGATCGAGCAGGAGCTCGACGACGTCGTGACGCTCGTCGAGCTCGGCGAGGCCGAGGATGATAGCGCGACCGTCGAGGAAGGTGGAGCGGGCCTCAAGAACCTTCTTGCAAAGGTGAAGCGGCTCGAGGTCGAGGCGCTGCTCTCGGGCGAGGCCGACACCCTGGACACCTATCTCGAAGTCCACGCCGGCGCCGGCGGCACGGAAAGCCAGGACTGGGCGCAGATGCTTCTGCGCATGTACATGCGCTGGGCCGAGGGACGCGGCTACAAGGTAACGCTCATCGACGAGAGTCCCGGCGAAGAAGCGGGCATCAAGTCGGCGACGCTCGAGATCAAAGGCGAGAACGCCTATGGCTGGCTGAAGACGGAGTCGGGCGTGCATCGTCTCGTGCGCATCTCGCCGTTCGACTCGAATGCGCGCCGGCACACGTCCTTCTCGAGTGTGTGGGTCTATCCGATCGTCGATGACAACATCGAGATCGAGATCAGGCCGGACGATATCGATGTGTCCTTCACGCGATCGAGCGGCGCGGGCGGCCAGCACGTGAACCGTACTGAATCGGCCGTGCGCATCGTGCACAAGCCGTCGGGCATCGTGATCTTCTCGCAGGAAGGGCGCTCGCAGCATCAGAACCGCGATGCCGGCATGAAGCGCCTCAAGGCGCGCCTTTATGAGCTCGAGCTGCAGAAGCGCGAGCAGAAGGCGCAGGCCGAGGCGGCGTCCAAGACCGACATCGGCTGGGGCCACCAGATCCGCTCGTACGTGTTTCAGCCCTATCAGATGGTGAAGGATCTGCGCACGGGCGTGCAGACGAGCGATGTCTCGGCCGTGATGGACGGCGATATCGACCCCTTCATCGAGGCCGCCCTGGCGCAGCGCGTCAAGGGCGGCGCGGTCGATGTCGAGGATATCGAGTAGCGCCCGATCAGGGCGCTACTTCGCTGCCGAGATACTCGATGGCGGCCTGCACGCCGCCTGAGCCGTGCGGGATTTTCAGCGCTTTCAGCGCCATTTCGACAGCAGCGAGCGTGCCGAGCACCATGGGCGCGTTCGTGTGCCCCATGTGGGCAATGCGGAAGGCCTTGCCGGTCAGATCGCCGATGCCGACGCCGAGCACGACGCCGCACTTCTCGCGGCAGTAGTCGAGGATGATCTGCGGATTGAAGCCGTTGACGAGGACGTTCGTCACCGAGTTCGCGCGCTGGGCCGGATCGGTGATGTTGAACGAGAGCACCTGCCCCTCGGCCCATTTCGCGACGGCGCGCCGTGTCGCTTCCGCGAGCAGGGCGTGGCGGCGGTGCGCATTCTCGAGGCCTTCCGCGAACAGGAGATCGACGGCTTTCCTGAGTGCAAAGATCGTGTGCTCGGGCGGTGTGCCGCAGTACTTCTGGTAATGCTCGGGGCCGTCGCGGAAGGTCCAGTCCCAATACATCGTGCGCATGTTGGCGGTCTTGTGCGCCTCCATGGCGCGCGGCCCGGCGGCGACGAGCGCGAGGCCCGGTGGGGTCATGAGGCCCTTCTGCGAGCCGCACATGGTCACGTCGATACCCCAGGCGTCCATCTCGTAGGGCATGCAGCCGAGCGAGGCGACGGTGTCGACCATGAGCAGGGCCGGGTGGCCGGCCGCGTCGATCGCCTTGCGAATGGCGGGCAGGTCGTTGACGACGCTCGTCGCCGTGTCGATCTGCACGACGAAGATCGCTTTGATCGAATGCTTGGTGTCGGCCTTGAGGCGGGCTTCGACAGCAGCAGGATCGACGGCCTTGCGGCCGCTCTGCGGCAATACCTCGATCTCGGCGCCCATGAGGCGCGCCATCTCGCCCCAGCCAATGGCGAAGCGGCCGCTTTCGAGGACGAGCACGTGATCACCGCGCGAGAGCACGTTCGTGTAGGCAGCTTCCCAGCCGCCGTGCCCGTTGGCCGCGTACATGTAGACGCGCCCGGCGGTCTTGAAGAGCTTCGGCAGGTCTTCGATCAGGCTGTAGGTGATGCCCAGCATACTGCCCGAATAGAGGTCGATGGCCGGCCGGTTCATGGCCTGCAGGACCTCGTCGGGGATGTTCGTGGGACCGGGAATGGACAGGAACTGGCGGCCGTTGCTCACGGTCATCGGCTGGGATCCTTGCTGTCGTTGGTTCGGCGTGGCTTAGCACGCCAATAAGGCGCTCCCAAGCGCAACAATCCGTCGCAATGCCGGTTCTGCCGACAGCCGTTTGGCAGGAGAGGCACCAGAACCTCAGATTGGCCTCGGACTCGCCTCAGACCAGCATCTTGACGGGATCTTCGATCAAGGCCCGGAAGGCGTTCAGCAATTCGGCCCCGATGGCACCATCGACGACGCGGTGGTCGCAGGAGAGCGTGCAGCTCATGATGGTGGCGGCCTCGATGCGGTCGCCGACGACGACGGCGCGCTTCTCGCCCGCGCCGACGGCCAGGATGGTGGCGTGCGGCGGGTTGATCACGGCGTCGAAGCTCTTGATGCCGTACATGCCGAGGTTCGAGATCGAGGTCGTGCCGCCCTGGTACTCGTGCGGCGCGAGGCGGCGCTTACGGGCGCGGCTCGCGAGGTCCTTCATCTCGTTCGAGATCTCGCCGAGCGTCTTCAGCTCAGCGTGACGGATGATGGGTGTGAAGAGCCCGCCTTCGATGGCCACGGCAACGCCGACATCGGAGTGGCGGTGGCGCAGCATGCCCTCGGCGGTCCATGTCGCATTGGCGGCAGGCACATGCTGGAGCGCGAGTGCGAGCGCCTTGATGACGAAGTCGTTGACCGAGAGCTTGAACGCGCGCGGGCCTTCCTTGGGCGCGGCGGCGTTGATGCGCTCGCGGGCGGCGAGGAGGGCATCGAGGCGACAGTCGAGCGAGAGATAGAAGTGCGGGATGGTCTGCTTGGACTGCGTCAAGCGCTCGGCGATGACGCGGCGCATGCCGTCATGCGGCACGACCTCGTAGCTACCCTGCTCGTAGAGCGCGAGGATCTTGGAGTCGGCCATGGGCGCAGCCATGGCGGACGTAGCGGCCGCTGGGGCGAGCGCCGTGCTCGGCGCCGGAGCGGCTTTGGCGGTGCCACCCTTGGCAGCAGCCTCGATGTCACGGCGCACAATGCGGCCGTGCGGGCCTGTGCCGGCGATGCGGGCGAGATCGAGGCCCGCTTCCTTGGCGAGACGGCGCGCGAGCGGCGAAACGAAGATCCGCTCGCCGGCAGCGTGACCGTTGGTGGCGGGCTCGGCTGCGGGCGCTGCAGGCGCGGGCGCAGGAGATGGCGCGGCGGCTGCCGGGGCTGCCTGCGGCTTCGGCGCGGCAGCGGCTGGTGCAGGAGCAGGTGCCGCTGCGGGCTTTGGAGCCGGCGCTGCGGTCTTGGCAGAGCTGGCGCTCTCGCCCTCACCGAGCAGGACGGCGATCGGCGTGTTGACCTTCACCTTGTCCGTGCCTTCGGCGATCAGCAGCGAGCCGACCGTGCCCTCGTCCACGGCCTCGACTTCCATGGTTGCCTTGTCGGTCTCGATCTCGGCGATGATGTCGCCGGAGCGCACCTTCTGCCCTTCCTTCACAAGCCACTTGGCGAGCTTGCCTTCCTCCATCGTCGGGGAGAGGGCGGGCATCAGGATTTCCGTCGGCATGGTCGTTTCCTGCTTGTCGCTCGATTTTCGTCGTTCGCGCCATTCTCGACCAGAAGGTGGTGCGCCGTCCACCTCGGTCTCGGCATGGCCGGTTCCGCGTTAGAGGCCCCCTGTGCGCATCATCAGGTAGGCGTCGTTCGGCGAGAAGCGCACTTCGCCGCCGATGATCTGCACGCTTGCGGGCCGGTCGATACGCATGTCGTGCTGAAGATGATAGACGTGCACGCCCGCGGCCTCGATCTCGGTCTGCATCGCGGCGGCCGTTGCTGCATCGTCGGCCTTGAGTGCAGAGGCGAGGGCGAGAAAGCGATCGGTGAAGTCGGCATAGGCCGGTGCGTGCGTGAAAAGCCCGCTCATGGTGGCGCTGTCACCGGCCGCGCCCGCCACGTTGCGCAGCGCGCCGAGCGTTGTCTCGCCCGCGCGCAGCTCGATGGGAGCCGCCTCGGCGCGCTTCTTGATCGTAACGGAGTGTGTGGCGGATCGTGCCATGGCTCGCTTTTCGTTTACGCCATCACCGACTTCACGGCCGCGACGACTTGGTCGGCGCTCGGCAGCGCAAGCTTCTCGAGGTTTGCGGCATAGGGCATGGGCACGTCGGCGCCCGATACCTTGGCCGGCGGCGCGTCGAGATAGTCGAAGGCCTGGATCGCAGCCTGCGCGCAGATCTCCGAGCCGATCGAGCAGACAGGCCAAGCTTCCTCGACCGTGACGATGCGGCTCGTCTTCCTGATCGACGTCAGGATCGTGTCCCAGTCGATGGGGCGCAGCGAGCGCAGGTCGATCACCTCGGCGCTGATGCCCTCTTCCGCGAGCTTCTCGGCGGCAGCGAGCGCATACTGCATCCCGCGCGCGAACGAGACGATCGTGACGTCGGTGCCCTCGCGGGCGATGCGCGCCTTGCCGATGGGCACGAGCCAGTCCTCGACCTTCGGCACCGGTCCATGCATGCCGTAGAGGATCTCGTTCTCGAGCACGAGCACGGGGTTGGGATCGCGGATGGCGCTCTTCAGGAGGCCCTTGGCGTCGGCCGGATTGGACGGCACGACCACCTTGAGGCCGGGGACGTGCGCATACCACGACGAGTAGCACTGCGAGTGCTGGGCCGCGACGCGGGCGGCGGCGCCGTTCGGGCCTCTAAACACCATCGGGCAGCCCATCTGGCCGCCCGACATGTAAAGCGTCTTGGCCGCGGAGTTGATGATCTGGTCGATCGCCTGCATGGCGAAGTTCCAGGTCATGAACTCGACGATGGGTTTGAGGCCTGCCATGGCGGCGCCCACGCCGATGCCGGCAAACCCCTGCTCGGTGATGGGGGTGTCGATCACGCGGCGCGCGCCGAACTCGTCGAGAAGGCCCTGGCTGACCTTGTAGGCGCCCTGGTACTGCGCCACTTCCTCGCCCATGAGGAACACGTCCGGGTCGCGGCGCATTTCCTCGGCCATGGCATCGCGGAGGGCTTCGCGCATGGTCTGCGTGACCATCTCGGTGCCGGGCGCGATGCTCGTGTCGATGATCGCCGGTGCCGGCGGCGGCTGCGGGGCGGCGGGCACGGCATTCACCGGCGTTGCGGGCGCTGCCTGAGGCGGCGGGGCCCGCGGTGGTGCGCTCGGGGTGGCGGTACCGCTGCCCTCACCATCACCGACGACCACGGCGATCGGCGTATTGACCTTCACGCCCTCGGTGCCTTCGGCGATCAGCAGCTCCGAGACGGTGCCCTCGTCGACGGCCTCGACCTCCATGGTCGCCTTGTCGGTCTCGATCTCGGCGATGATATCGCCGGGTTTTATGTGCGTACCGCTTTTCACGAGCCACTTGGCGAGTTTGCCCTCCTCCATGGTCGGAGAGAGTGCCGGCATGAGAATCTGGGTGGGCATGGTGGTCGGTTCGTCCCTGATGCTTCCGTCGGCGCGAGTATCAGCCGAGTGGCGCTGCTTGTTGTTCGATCGGCTTCGTCATGTCGGAGATCGTCTCTCCGGTATGCTTGGTCTGAGCCGGCTCGACGAGCACGACCCAGCACTCGTCAGCGGCACATGGATTATGCTCGACGCCCTTCGGCACGACGTGGAAATCGCCTTCGCGCAGCACCACGTCCGGGCGGTCGCGATAGCGGATCGTCAACTCGCCGCGATGGACGAGGAAGAATTCATCCTCATCGGCGTGCGCGTGCCAGACGAACTCGCCTTTGACCTTTGCCACCTTCACGTACTGCCCGTTCGCCGCCGCGACGACACGCGGCGACCAGAATTCGGAAAGCTGCCCAAAAGCCGCATCGAGATTGGGCTGTCGCACTATTTCGTTCATCGCCCGCCCTCCTCGATGGTCGGGTGCAGGGCGGGCGTGAATACCAGGGTGGGCATTTCTACGCTCTTTGCTCTGCTAGGTTTAGGCAAGCGCCCAGTTGCGTTCGGCTGGGGAAGCAGATTGCAGCACTCCTCTGTCCCGCAGTCTCTGAGCTGCCCAGCGCATGTCGTATTGCCACGTATAAAAGAGGTCGCCGCTCTCTCGCAGCTCCTGCTCTCTAGTACGCCAGATGTACTTAGCGACTTCGACAAGAGAAGCTGATCCGCCGGCTTCATTGAGCGCTTCAACGACGATGTGCTCCAGGTCCTCTTTCTTCATGCCCCCCTCACGCCGGCAGCAGCACGTCCGTCCAAAGCTCGGACGCATCGGGCTCGGGATCGTTCTGGGCGAACTCGGCGGCGGCGTTGACGATCGAACGGATCTCGCCGTCGATCTTCTTCAGCTCGTCCTCCTTGATCATGCCGGCTTCGAGCATCCGCCGGCGCACGCGCTCGATCGGATCGCGCTCCTCGCGCACGCGCTCGACTTCCTCACGCGTGCGGTACTTGGCGGGATCCGACATCGAGTGACCGCGATAGCGGTACGTGAGCATCTCGAGAATGCACGGGCCCTCGCCGGCACGGGCGCGCTTGACGGCTCGCTCGCCGGCCGCGCGCACAGCACGCACGTCCATGCCGTCGACCTGCTCGCCGGGGATGTCGAAGGAGGCACCGCGGCGCGAGAAGTCCGTCGTCGCGGCTGCGCGCTCGATGGCCGTACCCATGGCATAGCGGTTGTTCTCGATGATGAAGATCACCGGCAGATGCCAGAGCTTCGCCATGTTGAAGGCTTCGTAGACCTGCCCCTGGTTCGCGGCGCCGTCGCCGAAGTACGTGAGGCAGACATTGTCGTTGCCGCGATATTTGTTGGCAAAGGCGAGGCCCGCGCCGAGCGGCACGTTGGCGCCGACGATGCCGTGGCCGCCGTAGAAATTCTTCTCCTTGGAGAACATATGCATGGAGCCGCCCTTGCCGCGGGAGTAGCCCCCACTGCGGCCGGTCAGCTCGGCCATGACGCCCTTCGCGTCCATGCCGGTCGCCAGCATGTGGCCGTGATCGCGGTAGGTCGTGATCACCTGGTCACCGGGCTTGATCGCCATCTGCATGCCGACGACGACCGCCTCCTGCCCGATGTAGAGATGGCAGAAGCCGCCGATGAAGCCCATGCCGTAGAGCTGGCCCGCCTTCTCCTCGAAGCGGCGGATCAGCAGCATCTCGCGATAGGCGGTCAGCTCCTCGTCGCGCGTGAATTGAACCGGCGTGCCGGCGTCCGGGAACTGGCCGTTTCCTGTGTGGCTTGTGGCGGCCATGCAACCTCCCTGCTCATCATCCGTCTCGGCGCTGATTGTGATGTAAGCGCTCCGCATGACTACTAGCCGACAGGGGCCAAGCTGACCAGTCCGTTGACTATGTTCGGTCAACGCATTGACAGCGTGCGCGAACCGGTTTTGTGCGCTGCCAAAAGAGGCCTTTCCTTCAAGGGGCAGTCAAGATACTCGACCACGGCGGTCGGGAAGGGCTATGAGGAGCCATCTGCAGCCGTCTGGGCGGCCGCGCGTAAACCTTCTTCTTCCGTTGGGCGGCGGAGCATCCGGCATCCCATGCAGAGCAGCGATCTCTCGACATCCGGGCGAACGGGGCGCTTTCCGGCCCATGGCCGAGGTTCCTGGCGCGCGCGACGCCGGGTTTCGCCGGGCTGGGCGATCGCCGTCGGGATCATTGCGGGGCTCGTGGCCCTGCCGGTCGCGGCGATCACCGTGCTGGCGCTCTCGGCCGGCTTCGAGACCTGGCCGCATCTCTTGCGCACGATCCTGCCGGGCGCGCTGGCGACGACGCTGATGGTGATGGCGGGCGTCGCCACGATCACGCTGGTGGTGGGCGCGGGCACGGCCTGGATCATCACCATGTATCGCTTCCCGGGACGGGGCCTGCTCGACCGGCTGCTGGTGATCCCGCTCGCGGTGCCGACCTATATTGCCGCGTACTGCTACGTCGATCTTCTGGGCTATGCTGGGCCCGTACAGGGTGCGCTCAGGGCGTTCTTCGAATGGCGCACGCCGCGCGACTACTGGTTCCCGGACATCCGGTCGACGACCGGCGCGATCTTTCTGCTGGCGAGCGTGCTCTACCCGTATGTGTATCTGGCGGCGCGGGCGAGCTTCGTGCAGCAGTCCATCTGCGTGCTCGAGGTCGCGCGCACGCTCGGGCGGACGCCTTGGGGGACCTTCATCAGCGTCGCATTGCCGCTCGCCCGGCCTGCGCTGGCGGCAGGCGTCGCGCTCGTGCTCATGGAATGCCTCAATGATCTCGGGGCTGTGCAGCACCTCGGCGTGGAGACGCTTTCGGCGGCGCTCTATGCAACCTGGCTGCAGCGATCGAGCCTCGGCGGTGCGGCGCAGATTGCGCTTGCCGCGCTGGCGGTCGTGCTGATCCTTTTCGCCATCGAGCGGCACGCGCGCGGGCGGAAGCAGTTCCATCATACGACGGGGCGCTATCGCTCGATCCCCTTCTCCGAGCTGTCCGGCTGGTGGGCAGTGGGCGCGATCATTGCGTGCCTCATTCCGGTCGTCGTCGGGTTCGTGCTGCCGTGCCTGGTGCTTGCCTACAACGCGCTCCATTTCACGGACGATGCGGGTTGGACGGCGCTCTGGCGCGCGGCCGGAAACAGCATGTTGCTCGCCGTGCTGGCCGCGGCCGCGACGGTGGTGCTTGCGGTGATCCTCGCTTATGCGCGCCGCATTGTGGGCGGGCCGTTCATGCGGTTTGCCGTGCGGCTCGCGGGCGTGGGCTACGCGCTGCCCGGTACGGTGCTGGCGCTCGGGCTGCTGATCCCGCTTGCGTCCCTGGACAATCGCATTGATGCGCTTTCGCGGGCGTTGTTCGGGCTGCCGCTCGGCCTGCTCATGACGGGGACGCTGTTCGCGCTGGTGCTGGCGTTCGCGATC
Organism: Hyphomicrobium sp. CS1BSMeth3; assembly: GCF_900117415.1. Classification (GTDB taxonomy): domain Bacteria; phylum Pseudomonadota; class Alphaproteobacteria; order Rhizobiales; family Hyphomicrobiaceae. The sequence goes on along the minus strand of NZ_FPEI01000006.1, from coordinate 1,868,415 downwards.
CGCTTCCTGGCGGTGTCGCTCGGCGCGATCGAAGCGGGCATGGAGCGCGTGTCGCCGAACCTGGATGCGGCCGCGCGCACGCTCGGCTCGACGCCGTTCGCGACCATGGTGCACGTGCATCTGCCGCTGCTGCTGCCGGCGCTCGGAAGTGCGGGGCTGCTCGTGTTCGTCGATGCCATGAAGGAGCTGCCGGCGGCGCTGCTGCTCCGGCCCTTCAATTTCGAGACGCTGGCGACGCACGTCTACAGCCTCGCCTCGCTCGAGCTGTTCGAGAGCGCGGGGCTCAGCTCGCTGCTGATCGTGCTGGTGGGACTGCTGCCGGTGCTGGCGCTGCATCAGGCGATCGCGTCAGGGCGGTCGGGGAGTTCTTCTTAGATTTTTCTTAGTGCCGCGGGCTGCTTCCTGGCACGGCCTACCGGCCGGCGCGCAGTCGCGCGCTCATGACGGTCGCGCGCCTGTGCCAATTGCGTCTCTTCGCCCGCGAGCGGAGAGAGTGGATCATGCTGTGCTCGCGGCAGTGGTCTGTTTTAGTGCCGCGGGCTGCCGGGAAGGGGTGCTGCCGCCTCCCATCGTGGTGCCATGCCCGCGGCGGCCAGAGCGACAGCGCGGCCTATGACGCGCCCCACTTCCCCCTCTCCCCGCAAGGGCGGGGAGAGGGGATGATGGTGCGCTCGCGGCGAACGCCAAGTCATAAAAAGGAGGGGGTTCGGGGTCTCCCCGATTGGGGCCAGGGGCGGTCGCGCCAGCGGCGCGCGACTCATTAAAGCCCCGTCGCGCTGAAGGCGCGAACGCAAGCCGCCGATGTCGCGATTGTCGCTGCCCCTCACCCTGGCCCTCTCCCGCAAGCGGGGAGAGGGGAGCGTGATCAGAACCGCCGCAGCAGGCGCTCGATGTAGTCGAGCTCGAGGAGCGGGCGCTGCTGATCGCCGAGGCGGCGGCGCAGCTCTTCCAGGATCTCGCGGGCGCGCTGGATGTCGATCTCTTCCGGCACCTTGACGGAAGTGCCGAGATCCGGGCCTTCGGTGCGCTGCGGGCGACCCATGGGATCGAGCGGCACATCCGCAGAGCGGCCGAACTGGCCGGGCATCTGGCGCAGCATCTGCTGCGCCATCTGCTGGGCGCCCTGGCGGAGCTGTTCGAGGGCGCGCTGCTCGGCGCGCGCGGCGCCATCGAGATTGCCCTCGCGCAGCGCCTGCTCGGCTTCCTCCATGGAGCGCTGGGCGCCGCCGAACTGGGATGGAGGCTGCATGCCGAACTGCTGGAGGCCCTGGCCGAGCTGTCCGAGGCGGTTGCGCAGCTCGCCCTGGCGGCGGCTCAGATCGCCATAGCCACGGCCCTGCTGTCCCTGCTGCCCTTGTTGACCCTGACCCTGTTGGCCTCTCTGGCCACGCTGCCCGCGTTGGCCCTGTTGGCCTTGTCCCTGCTGGCCGCGCTGACCTTGCTGACCCTGTTGGCCCTGCTGACCGTCCTGGCCATCCTCACCAGCCTGGCGCTGCTCGCTGAAGGTATCGTCGAGAAGCTGCTGCTGCTGGCGGATCATGTCCCCGAACTGGTCCATCATCTGCATCATTTGCTGGTTCTGCTGGCCTTGCTGACGGGCCATGCGACCAGACTGAAGCCGCTCCAGCAGATCGCGGAGCTGGCTCAGCATTTGCTGCGCGTTCTCGCGTGAGCCCTGGCGCGCCATGTTCTCGATGTCGCGCATCATGCGCTCGAGATCGCGCTGGCTCAGCATCTGGTTCTGCTGGCCTTGCGGCATGGGCTGTGGCTGCTGGCCTTCGGCCTGGCGCGCAAGCTGCTCCATGAACTGGTTGAGCGCCTGGCGCAGCTCGTTCATGAGGCGCTGGATCTCTTCGTCGCTCGCGCCTTCCTGGAGCGCCTTGGCGAGGTCCTCCTGGGCCTGGCGCAGGCGACGCTCGGCCTCGGAGAGATTGCCGTCCTCGAGCCGGATGGCGACATGCCAGAGCTGGTCGACGACGTTCTTCATGCCCTCGCGTGACCTGTCGCGCATGAGGCGCCAGTAGGCGGCGCGCAGGTTGATGTAGGCGCTGTAGTCCGGGAAGAAGCCTTCGGGCTCGGTGGCGATCGCATCGAGGGCGATGACTACCTGATCGCGGTTGCGCGGATCCTCGATGAGGTTGCGGCGCTGCTCGACGACGGCGCGCGCGATCGGATTTTCGAAGCGGCGCTGCGGGAGGATGAACTCGACGGGCTCGCTCTTGCCGACCTGACCAGCCTGATCCTTGGCCGAGAGGATCATGCGCACGCGCATGCCGGCCCACGGGTGGCCGGAGAGCTCGTGATAGCTCGTGCCCTCGGCCTGCTTGGCATTTGCGCGGGGGAGACGCAGCGTCAGCACAGGCGGCTTCTCGAGCGGGGGACGCGCGCCCTTTTTCTTCGGCCGCGCCCAGCTCGTTGCCGGATCGCCGGGCTTGGGCCTAATGCGGGTGATGCGCGCCTCGGCGCTCGCGATGCCGTAGTCGTCCTCGACCTTGTACGTCAGCTTCAAGGAGCCGCGCGGCATGCGCTCGGGATCCTTGGAGAGGGCGATCTTCGGCGGGTGGTCGGGGATGATGCGGAAGGCCCAATGAGGCTCGCCGGCGACACCGCGGGCGCGCACCGTGACGGGGCGCATGAGCTCCATGCGGATCTCGGCGACCTCGCTCGTCATGGTGAGGCCCGGCGGGAGGTCCGGTTTCTTCGGCGAGAGGATCTCGACCTTGCCGGCGTCGTCCGTGACTTCGAGCGTCAGGCCCGAGGCACGCTCGCCGCTGGCGCGCACGACGAGCGCGCTTTTGACCGGCACCTCGAACGAGGGGCTGGCCTCGCCGAGCACGGACGGTGCGCTCGCACGCGAGCCATCGACGAGCATGAGCGGCGGCCGCGCCGTATAGGCCGGCGGCGTCACCCAGGCATCGAGGCGGGCGGTGCTGACGGTGGTCGCGGGCGTGCCAAAGCGGAAGGCCTGCGAAAGGCGGTCCATGAAGCCGTCGCCGGCTGCCGCCGCGAGCACGCCGACGCCGATGAGCAGCACGGCGCGGAGCGCCCAGGGATCGGCGCGATCGGCGCGCGGCGAGGGCGTGCCGACGCGGAGCTTGGCGAGGGTCGCGGCGAGGCGCGCGCGGTGCGCTTCCCAGAGGGCCTGGGTGGCGCCGCCTACGCCGGGCGCGGAAAGTGTGTCCTCATAGGAGGAGGCTGGCCGGTGCGGCATGGCCGAGCGCTGCTCGAGGCGGCGAAGGGCTTCCTCGCGGGTCGGAAAGGGTGTGCGGGCCATCCAGAGGAGGGCTGCGAGGGCCGCAAGGCCGAAGGCGCCGAGAAGGGTGTAGTGGGCGGCCTCGGGAAGGCGCGGCCAGAGACCCGCCAGCGAAACGATGACGAAGAGGGCGGCGACGGCCAGCAGCGCCCAGGTTCGCGGCCAAAGCCGCTCGAACAGCTGGGCCCAGCGGCTCAACCGGATCTTGCGCTCGAACACCGCGGCGGTGGTCGACCGCGGCGGGGTCGTCAGATCAGCCATAGGCGCACCTTAATGCGAAACCGCGGAGCGGGGGCAAGTCCAAGAGCCCGAGATCTCCGCGTTCAGCTTTCGTGCACAACATTCAGCGTGGGCCGGGATAGGCATCCGCATACCGGTCGTACCCACGCCCCGGCACATAGTTCCTAACACGCTTCACGTATGCCGCGCTGCAAAACGATCCAGCATCTCGATCAATTTGCGTTCAGGGCGAGGATTAACGCGTACTGCGGCGGGATCGTGGCCGGTCAGCGGGAGGTGCTGAGCCAGGCCGGCAGGTGGTCGAGCTGGATGAGCTCCTCGTAGGTCGGCCGCGGGCGGACAACGGCCCAGTCGGCGCCATGAACCATGACCTCGGGTACCAGGAGGCGGGAATTGTAGGTCGAGGACATGACGGCCCCGTAGGCGCCGGCGGTCATGAGGGCGACGAGATCGCCGGGCTGGGTCTCGGGCAGCGTGCGGCCGGTGGCGAACGTGTCGCCGCTCTCGCAGATCGGGCCGACCACGTCGTAGAGCCGGTTCGGCGTTCCGAGGGCCGGCTCGCGGATGGGCCAGATGTCGTGGAAAGCGTCGTACATGGCGGGCCGGATGAGGTCGTTCATGGCCGCGTCGACGACGAGGATGGTTTTTCTCGCGCGCGGATTGAGCGTGATGACGCGGGTGACGAGGATGCCGGCATTACCGACGATCAGGCGGCCCGGCTCATAGGCAAGCTCGGCATCGAGGCCGGCGAACGTGCTCGCCACCATGCCGGCGTAGGCCTCGATGAGGCCGGGGCCGTGATCGACCGCCTCCTCCATCTCATAGGGAATGCCGAGGCCGCCGCCGAGGTCGATGCGCTCGACCCGGTGGCCCTGGGCGGCAAGGCGCTCGGCCAGCTCGCGCAAGCGGCCGAAGGCGGCCTGCAGCTCGTCGAGCTCGCGGATCTGGCTGCCGATGTGCACGGCGAGGCCGAGAATGCGCACGCCGGGCAGATTGGCCGCGACCGTGTAAAGACGCTCGGCCTCGCTGATGCTGATGCCGAACTTGTTACCCTCGGATCCGGTCGTGATCTTGGCGTGGCCGCCGGCGCCGATGTCCGGGTTGATGCGGAAGACGGCGTTCTGGCGCTTCCTCCGGGCCGCGGCGATGCGGGAGAGCGTGTGCAACTCGCCCTCGGTCTCGATATTGATCTGATAGATGCCCGCATCCACGGCGAAGGCGAGCTCGCTCTCGCTCTTGCCGACGCCGGAAAACACGATCGAGCTTGCGGGAATGCTGGCCGCCAGCGCCTTGCGGATCTCGCCCTCGGAGACGGTATCGGCGCCGGCGCCGAGGCGGGCGAGCGTGCTCAGCACCGCGAGATTGCTGTTCGCCTTCATGGCGAAGAAGACGCGGGACTTGGGAGCGCCTACGGCCCGTGAAAATACGGAATAGTGCCGTTCGAGCGTGGCGGTCGAATAGCAGTAGAAGGGCGTGCCAACCGCGTCGGCAAGGGTCGTCAGATCGACATCCTCGGCATGGAGCCGGCCGTCGCGATAGGTGAAGTGGTGCATTTGAGAGCTCGGGTCGGGCGTGGCGGCAATGCGTCCGGGCGCGGGAAGTCTCGCGCTCAGTGACGGCGTGTCTGTCAATTACAGCGGGAATGCCGGGGAAGCTAGCGGATCGGAACTAGCGGAGCAGGCCGTCGAGGAAGAAATCGCGATGCGGCGGTTTGGTCGCCGGCTCGCCGGCTTTGGCCGGCGTCGTCAGCGTCCCATTGCGGGCCTGACCCTGCTGATTAGCCGATGGGCCATCCAGCGGACCGCGCACGCCGCAGCCGGCCAGCGAAACCGCCAGCAAGCCCAGTACAATGCCGACACCTGCAACCCGAGCGATCATGTCCGTCCGTTCAGTAGTGTCCGGTACGAGCCGGACCGGTGCGCAAGATCGAGCGCACACAACCCTATTAGGCCTTACCCGGTGCCTTTTCCAACCGCTTTATCCAGCGTCGCGCCATTTTGCGGACGTTCTGTGGCGCAGTTCCCCCATAGCTCGTGCGGCTCCTGACCGAGGCATCAACCGAAAGGACGCTGAACACGTCTTTGGTGATCCGTGGCTCGACGGCCTGCATCTCGGCGAGCGAGAGGTCTTCGAGGGCCATGCCCTTGCTCTCGGCCCGTTTGACGATGGTCCCCGTGACGTGGTGGGCCTCGCGGAAGGGGAGGCCGAGGGTGCGCACGAGCCAATCGGCGAGGTCCGTGGCGGTGGAGTAGCCGCGGCCCGCGGCAGCGCGCATGGTCTCGGGGACAGGCTCCAGATCCTCGATCATGCCGCGCATGGCGGCGGCGGCCACGGCAAAGGCGCGGAGCGCGTCGAAGGTGGCTTCCTTGTCCTCCTGCATGTCCTTGGAATAGGTCAGCGGCAGGCCCTTCATGACCATGAGCAGGCCCTGGAAGGCGCCAGCAATGCGCCCGACCTTGGCCCGGCAGAGCTCGGCGGCATCCGGGTTGCGCTTCTGCGGCATGATGGAGGAGCCGGTCGTCCACTTGTCGGAAAGCCGGACGAAGCCGAACTGCGGCGTCATCCAGATCACGATCTCCTCGGCGAGCCGCGAGAGGTGCATGGCCGAAATCGCCGCGGCGGCAAGCGTTTCCAGCGCAAAATCGCGGTCCGAGACGCCGTCTAGGGAATTCGCGGTCGGCCGGTCGAAGCCCAAGGCCTCGGCGGTTGCCTCCCGATCGATCGGGAAGGATGTGCCGGCAAGCGCCGCCGAGCCGAGCGGGCTTTCATTGAGCCGCTTCCTCGCATCGGCAAAGCGGCCGCGGTCGCGTCCCAGCATCTCGACATAGGCGAGCAGATGGTGGCCGAAGGTCACCGGCTGGGCGGGCTGGAGATGGGTGAAGCCCGGCATCACGACATCGGCGTGAGTTTCCGCCTTCGTCGCCAGCACCTGCTGGAGGCTGTGCAGCGTGCTGTCGAACGCGTCGAGGCTGTCGCGGACATACAACCGGAAGTCGAGCGCCACCTGATCATTGCGCGAGCGGGCTGTATGGAGCCGCCCCGCAGCCGGCCCGATCAGCTCGGCAAGCCGGCTTTCGACGTTCATATGAATATCTTCGAGTGCTTGCGAAAAGGCGAATTCGCCGCGCTCGATCTCGCTCCGAACCTGCTCGAGACCCTTTATAATCTCGCGTGCATCGGTCTTGGAGATGATGCCTTGGCGAGCAAGCATTTCGGCGTGCGCCTTGGAGCCCGCAATATCCTGCGGTGCCATGGCCTTGTCGAAGCCGATGGAGGCATTTATCTCGACCATCAGTTCGGCGGGTGACATTGCGAAGCGGCCACCCCACATCTTGTTTGCGTCGGAACGGGTCACGGCGGGGCCTCTTCAATCGAACGCTGGCGTAGCTGGGAAGCCAGAAGGACAAGCATGAGCAGCAACGAACGTAGCGGCGAGGCCGAGAAGGCCGCGCCCAGAGGGCTGCCCTTCATAGCGTATATCGCGGTCGCGGCTGTTTTCGCGCTGATCGGATTTGGCGCGGTATACGTGACCCTGGGGGAGCCTGACAATCGCAAAGGCACGGAGGTGGTTGCCAAAGTCGTGCCGACAGGGCCATCGTCGGCGACCGAGGCGAAGCCCTCTGCATCGCTACCCACGGGGCCGGGGCGGAATGCGCTCAGCGTTGGCCAGATGGCTTCCTTTGTCTTCAAGAGCGCGCCTGAGGATCTGCCGAGCGCGCCGTTTGTCGATGCCGACGGCCGTGAGCGCACGCTGGCCGACTGGAAGGGCAAGGTCGTCCTTCTCAATCTCTGGGCGACCTGGTGTGCGCCTTGCCGCAAGGAGATGCCGGGTCTCGACCGCCTTCAGGCGAAGCTTGGTTCGGGGAAATTCGAGGTGGTTGCCGTCAGCGTGGATCGCACCGGCATAGATGGCGCCAGGAAGTTTCTCGAGCAGGTCAATGCGCGCAATCTCGCCGTTCTCGCGGACCCGAATGCGCGCATGGCATCGACGCTCAAGGCGATAGGCCTGCCGGCGACGCTGCTGATCGATGCGGATGGCCGCGAGATCGGCCGGATGGTCGGCCCCGCCGAATGGGACACGCCTGAAGCCATTGCGCTGATCAGGGCCGCTCTGAAATAGGTGCGCCTGCTGATGGTCTGAGCGAGGGGCGGCCCTGTGGAGTCGATGGCATATTGACCGCCCCTCACCTCCCCTCCGTGGCATAGGCTAGAGGGGGGGACCGGCGCTTGCATACGGGCCCCGACGGACAAACGTGTCAGCCGGTCAAATCCGTCTCTCGCGCGCGGAAATCGTGCCGGGGGCATTGAATTCCAAACAAAAAAGCGGGCCGGGAGGTGTCCTCCCGGTTGACCCGTCCGCATGGCGGTCGCGGGCATAGCACCACCGCAAGGTGCGACAGCACCTTTTCCCAGCAGCCCACGGCAAGCAAAGAAAATCTACACGATCTCGTTGACGAGCTTGGTCTCGCCGCGTGCGAGGCGGTCGGCGTTCTCGATGAGCAGGTCGATCACGCGGTCCTCATAGCGGACAGTCTCGCCCGCCGAGTGCGGCGTGATGATGACGTGCGGCATGGACCAGAGCGGCGAAGATGCGGGCAGCGGTTCCTCCACTGTCACGTCGAGGGCGGCACCGCGGATGCGCTTCTCCTTGAGTGCGGTTGTGATGGCCGGCTCATCCACGACCTTGCCGCGCGCGACGTTCACGAGGTAGGCGGTCGGCTTCATCGCAGCGATCTGCGGCCCCGAGATGAGGTTCGTCGTCTCCGGCGTCAGCGGGCAGGTGAGCACGACGAAGTCGGCTTCGGGCAGCTTGCTCATCAGCGCGCTGTCGGCCACGACCTCGTCAGCGGCACCTGCGCCGGCCGCCGTGTTGCGGCGCGTTGCGATCACCTTCATGCCGAAGGCCTTGCACAGTGCAGCGAGCCGCTGGCCGATGCGTCCTGCACCGACGATGAGCACGGTCTTGCCCTCGACCTCGTCCTCGCGGATAGAGCGGTCGCCCTGCATACCGCGCCAGGACTTCGCGGCCTGTGCATCGCGCAGGAAATGGAGCTGGCGCGAGAGGGACAGCATGAGCGAGATGGCGTGCTCGGCGACGGCATTGGCGTTGACGCCGTGGCCGCTCGCAAGGCGGATGCCGTGCTGCTTCAGGATCTCGCGATCGTACTGGTCCGTGCCGGCGCTGATGGACTGGATGAGCTTCAAGCGCGGGTTCTTCGCCGCGAGCTCGTTCTTCCACATCATGGAGACGGAGAGCACGTCGGCGTTCGGCAGCTTTGCGACCAGCTCGTCGTAGTTGCGCGCGATCTCGAAGGTCATGCCGGTCTGGCGTGCCGTGAACGGCTCGGTGAACTCGTAGGCGACATGCGCGAAGAGGACGTGCGTATCTTTGCGGGCGGGGAAGGGGGCCATGTTGTTTCTCTCGTTGGGCTCATGACGAACAGGCACAATCGTGCGGGCGCATCCGGCGAAGCGCCCGCACATTTGTAAAATCAGATCGGATCCCAGCTAAAGACATCGCCCGAGCGATCGAGCGGCGTCAGCGAGGAGCGCATGGCGGGGAGCGCGTGCTCGGCGATGGATTGCGGCGTCCAGCCATCCTCGCGGTGCACGCTGCGGATCGGGCGGGTCTGGTTGAAGAGATAGATCTCGTGCATGCGCGAGGCGAGGATCTGGCCGGAGACCTCTTTCGCGAGATCGGAGAGCAGGAAGATCGCGAGCGGGGCGATCTTGTCGGGCGTCATCTTCTTGATGCGCTCGACGCGGGCCTGCTGCTCGGGCGTCTCGGTCGGGATGGTGCCGATCATGCGGCTCCAGGCAAAGGGCGAGATGCAGTTCGAGCGCACGTTGTAGCGCTGCATGTCGAGGGCAATGCCGCGCGAAAGGCCGACGATGCCCATCTTGGCGGCGGCGTAGTTCGCCTGACCGAAATTGCCGATGAGGCCCGAGGTCGACGTGAAGTGCACGAACGCGCCCGACTCCTGCTCCTTGAAGTGGTTCGCAGCGGCACGGCTTACATAGAAGGCGCCGTAGAGGTGCACCTTGATGACCTGATCGAAGTCCATGATCGACATGCGGTGGAAAATGCGGTCGCGCAGGATGCCCGCATTGTTGATCACGCCGTCGATGCGCTTGAAGTTGTCGAGCGCGCACTGGACGATCTTTTCCGCGCTCTTCGGCTCGGCGACGCTCTCGAAGTTCGCGACGGCCTGGCCGCCGGCCTTGCGGATTTCCTCGACAACCTCTTCGGCGGGCTGCTGGCTCGAGGCGCCCTCGCCGTCCACCGAGGCGCCGAGGTCATTGACGACGACCTTCGCGCCCTCATGGGCGGCCAGGAGGGCCATGCCCCTGCCGATGCCGCGGCCTGCGCCGGTCACTACTACGACTTTGCCTTCCAAGCAGCCAGCCATCGTCGGTGCCTTTCCTCTTGGTATGTCTCTGGGCTCGTTTGTGGATTTTGATGTCGGCAAGCTGGCACGGGGAAGGGGAGGGCGTCAAATCCAGTCGGGCGCTGCTCGCTCACGACTGCTGCTTTGCTGAAGACCGCGGCCAATGGCTTTTCTGCAAGCCCTCGGTTGGGGGCAGAAGCGATCCAGTCACGACGCGTCGGCAGCGCGCGCGTGCCAGTACTTTGCGAGGGCCTCGGCAATGGCCTCTCGTTCGAGCGGCGTGGCGCGCGCGACGACGCGCCATTCGAGATACATGACGATCGCGCGCGCCTGTGGTCGCGTGAGAGCCGACCAGCGAGCCCGGGCATAGTCGCCCCAGGTTCGTGGCTGGCGCGGGTGAATGCGCTCTTCGCCGACACCGTGGGCAAATCCATAGGTGAGAGCGAACACGGGATCGGCGCCGCCGAGCCGCCCATTGAGATCGGCCGAGAGAAAAGCCGGAATATAAAAGCAGACAGCCTCGTCGGAGAGAAAGCTCAGCGCCGTCGACAATCCGTCGGGCACGGCGTCGAGCCAATCGGGATCGAGCGTCGTCCAATCGGATTTGTCACGGAAGGCCTGCGCCACGGCCATGGGCTCATGGCCCCGCGTCGTATTCACGAGAGCGGCAAACGCCCTTTGGCGCGTCGCGGGAAAGGCGCGCATCAACTCCTGCAGTATCATCTCGGCGGACGTCGGCATGTGAGCCTCTGTCGATGCACTCCGCGCCTGGTGAGCAACTTGCACGAACGCAATTCCGTTGCTCATCCTATCAAACCGCAGGGAATGAACAATGCGCGCGAAGGTCTCCGACCGCCCGCCGAAGGCTGGGATTGGCCGATGTATTCGATGCCTCGAGCCAGCAGCGTTTGCGGACGTCACGCGGCCTGAAGGCCAATCGTCACGGTCCCGCCATAGCTGCCGTCCGGCGCCTTGGTCATGGCGAGCGTCTGGGCGGCAAGCTGCTTCGGCGTGTTGTCTCTGAAAATCCCGTCGCGCTCGAGCGGTGACTTGGCAAAGGCCGCTATGCTCGCCTTGTAGGCGGGCACGCTGTTGTAGACAGCGGTGCAGACGTCACCGGGAATGGCGAGCTGTGAAGTGAGGAGGCGGTTCCTGTAGTCGGTCGCCTTGGCGAGGCTCGGATAGACCTCGAAGTGGAAGTGGGGATAGCGCCCCATGTAACAGCCGGGCACGATGGTGGTGAGCGTCATCTGGCCCTTGGCGTCGGTCACACCGACGGCGCGCAGGTACGTTGCATTCGGCAGGTCGTAGATCGAATATTTGCCGGCCGCATCACAGTGCCAGAGATAGATCGCGTGATCCTTCAGCGGTGCACAGCTCCTGCTCACGTCCACGAGGTTGAGCGTGAACTTGAGCTCGACACCCGCGGCAGGAGCGCCGCTGTTGTCGAGATTGGGCCGCATGTCCGCGCGAACGATGCCGCTGTCGGTGAGGACATTGGCCAGCGTGCCATGCGCGCGATTGGAACCATCGGCCGGGAAGGGACCGGCTGTTTCGCGCGGATGGGCGACGCATTCGACGCCGTCCGCCCCCTTGCCGACGATCTCGGCCTCGGCGCGTCCCACGAAGGGGAGATAGTCGCAGCCTGCAAGGCCGGCCGTGGCTGCCGCGCCGAGCAGCGTGAGGGCAGTACGGCGAGAAAGCAGCCTGCCGAGATCGTGCGGCAAGCCAAGATCATGATCGTCGTCGTGTGCGGCCATCGAGGAGACAACTCCATATGAGCATCGTGCACGCGTGAGCCATCGCCCAAGCGGAATTATGTCCTGCGATATCAAATTGGTGCGAGGTTCGTCGCTTACAAGATGGTGTGGCCGACGCGCCCACGACACGTGAGCGGGCAGAAAAGAGAAATGGGATGCAAGGCGGCTCAGTCGGCGATCTCGGCTACCGCCAGTTCCGCGATGGCGAGGTCGATTTCGGCGCTCATGCCGTCGTCGATGAACCATGCGGCCGACAGCCCGCACCATGCGAGTATCCATTGCGCCAGCCGATGGCGCTCGATGCTGGCGTGCTCGGCGACGATTGCGAGGCGGCGGCGAAATCGCGCCGGATCGCGCGCCACGCCGAGCGCAGGATCGCCGAGGTCCGGATTGCAGAAGATGTTCGCGTAGTCGAAGGCGCGCTCGCCGAGGATTGCGTGCGGATCAATGGCGAGCCAGCCGCGCGCGCCGAAGTCGAGCACGTTCTCGTGGTGAATGTCGCCGTGCAGGGGCACGACATCTCGCGGCTCGGCCAACAGCGCGCGAGCAGCGACGTCGGCGCGTGCGAGCAAGCCGCCATGCGTTCGAGCGACCGGCGAGAGCGGCGCGAACCAGACATCGAGCGATACGAGTTCGGGATTGGGCTTCGCGCGGGGCGCATGAAGGGCGGCGACGGCATCGCAGAGTATGCGCGTCGCTTCGTCATCGCGCCCGTTGCGGGCATACTCGACGAGAGAGCGCGTTCCAAGTGCGCGCTCCATGAGGATGGCATCGCCGTCCATCTCATAGACGCGCGCCGCGCCCTGCCCCTCCCACCACGCGAGGAGGCTGTTGCCCGGCTTGGCCTCATCGAGCGTGACGACTTTCAGCATGGCGGGCGCGCCGTCCCGCCGCACGGGCAAGAGATGAGCCGCGGGCGTCGTTATGGGCGCGCCATCGGGAAGGAGCCTCCATCGCTCGATATAGGGGGCGAAAATCGCGCCGTGCATGGCTCCCTACGCGACCTGATGGGCCGGCGCGCGCACGGTCAGCATTTTGAGGATGTCATCGACCACGAAGCGGCTCTCGACGACCTCCAGGCCCGCCTCGGGCACGCGCTCTTCCGTATGGCGGTCGTAGCTCGCGCCGTAAGCCCAGGCGACCCAGGGCTGCCAGATGTACGTGATGGCGCGGCGCAGCTGGCCACTCGGCCGGACGTATTCGAGCAGGCGGATGAGCCCGCCGGGCCGCACGACGCGGCCAAGCTCGCGCAGTGCCGGTACCTGCTGGTTGTCGGGCAGGACGCAGAAAAGGAAGCTCGACACCGCGGCGTCGAAGGAGGCCGTGGGGAAACTGAGGGCGGTCACGTCCATTTCGTAGAGCCGGCCGCCCGCAGCGAGCGTCGGGCACCGCGTGCGGGCCCGCTCCAGCATTGCGGGGCTCGTGTCGATGCCCGTGACGACGGCCTCCGGTGGGTAGAATTCGCAATTCCGCCCGGTGCCGATGCCGGCATCCAGGAGCTGGCCTGATAGCCCATCGAACAGCTTGGGGCGCAACGGGCGATAGCGGCTGCGCTCGAACGGGCCATCGAGGAAGTCGTAGAGCGGGGCGATCCGCTGGTAGCGCTCGACGTTTGTCGTCATGTCATATCTCCTATATGTCCGGACATATGGCGGATCATGGCTCGATCGGATAGACATAGCCTGAAACAGCGGCTTCGAGCATGAATTGTGGGCCGCCAAGGGAGGACTTTGACCATGGCCAGACCCTTCGCCGACTGCCTGCTGCGCCCCGAGCGCGTTGCCATTGTCGGGGCCTCCGGCGACGTGAAGAAGAACAACTCGCGCCCGCAGCGTTATCTGCGCAAGCACGGCTTCACCGGCACAATTTATCCGATCAACCCCGGCTACAAGGAGCTCTTCGGCGAGCCCTGCTACGCCTCGCTGGCCGACTGCCCGGAGCCGCCGGATCACGCCTACGTCATGCTCGGCACGAACTCGGTTGTCGAGGCTATCCGCGACTGCGGCAAGGCCGGCGTCGCGGCGGCGACCATCTTCGCAGGTGGCTTCGCCGAAGGCGGCGAGGCCGGCAAGGCGCGCCAGGCGGCACTGATTGCGGCGGCGCGTGAGGGCGGCGTACGCCTCATCGGCCCGAACAGCCTCGGCGTGATCAATACGCACTGGCCGCTGACGCTTTCCGCCAACGCCGTGCTCGAGCGCGAGCGTTTGCCCAAGGGCCGCACGGGGCTCGTCTCGCAGTCGGGCTCCATGATCGGCGCGCTCGTCAGCCGCGGCGAGGCGCGCGGCATCGGCTTCTCGACGCTCGTCTCGATCGGCAACGAGTGCGATCTCACGGTCGGCGAGATCGCGTCCATGCTGGTCGACGATCCCGATACCGACGTGATCCTGCTCTTCCTCGAGACCATGCGCGATCCCGTCGGCGTGGCGGAGATGGCGCGGAAGGCGCACGCGGCCGGAAAGCCGGTCATGGCCTATGTGCTCGGCCGCTCCGATCTCGGGCAGGCACTTGCGCAGTCGCACACCGGCGCCATGGTCGGCGAGACGCGCGCACTCGACGCCTTCCTCTCTGACTGCGGCATCATGCGGCTCGATCATTTCGAGAGCCTCATCGAGGCGCCGCTCCTGCTCAAGGGCCGCAAGCCTGCCAAGGGCAAGCGCGTCGCCGTGACGACGACGACGGGGGGCGCGGCTGCGCTGGTCGTGGATCATCTGGGCTCGCGCGGCATCGAGGTCGTGCCCGCGGCGGAGACCCTGAGCGAGGGCCTCGCGGCTTTCAAGATCGATGTCGCGCCCGGTGCGCCGATCGCGGATCTGACCATGGCCGGCACCAAGCCCGAGGTGGTCGATACGGTCATGTCGAGCTTCATGGCCGATCCTCGTGTCGATGCTGTGGTTGTCGGCGTCGGCTCCTCGGCGGAATACTTCCCGGAGCTCGCCGTCGCGCCGCTCGCCAAATGGGCGAGTGCCGAGAAGCCGATCGTCGCCTTCCTGCTGCCGAATGCGCAGCGCTCGCTCGAGCTGTTGGCCGGGGCGGGCATCGCTGGCTTCCGCACACCCGAGGCCTGCGCCGATGCGCTCGGGGCCTATCTCGATTGGACGCCGCCGCGTGCGAAGGACGCGATCGCGCTGCCGGCTGCAGCGCGTGCCGCGCTCGATGGGGCAAAGGGTGCTGCAACTCTGAACGAGCAGCGGGCGCTGGAGCTGTTCTCGGCGCTCGGCGTGCCAGTGCCGGCGATTGCGCAGGTGAGCGATGCGGCAGGCGTCGATGCCCTGAAGCTCAACTATCCCGTCGTCGCGAAGATCCTCTCGGCCGACATCGCACACAAGAGCGAGGTCGGCGGCGTGAAGATCGGCATTGCCGATGCTGCGGCATTGAAAGCCGCCGTCACGACGCTGCTGAGCGACGTGCCGAAGAAAGTGCCCGGCGCGCGCATCGATGGCGTTGTCGTGCAGGAAATGATCAAGGGTCTCGGCGAGGCGATCGTCGGCTTCCGCCGCGATCCGCGCGTCGGGCCGCTCGTCGCGGTCGGCGTCGGCGGTATCCTCGCCGAAGTCTATGGCGACGTCGCCGTGCGGCCCGCGCCGGTCGATCTGGCGTCCGCGCGCGCCATGATCGCCGAGGTCAAGGGCTTCGCGCCGCTGCGCGGATTCCGCGGACTACCGGAAGGCGATCTTGACGCCCTGGCGGCGATCGTCGTCACGATTTCACACCTAGCGCTCTCTGATGTACCGCAGATCACCGAAGCAGAGATCAATCCCGTCATCGTGCGCGCGAAAGGCGAGGGCGCAGTGGCGGTCGATGGCTTGGTGGTGTTGGCGGGCTAGGTCGCGCCTGCGGCGCGAGTGGGGCTTTCGCCCCACGCCCCAATCGGGGGACACCCCCGAACCCCCGTCTTTTATGGACGGGAGTTCGCGGCGACCGCTAGCCGACGACGGCAATAGCCTCGATCTCGATGAGCCATCCCGGCGCCGCGAGCGCTGAAATGCCGACGAGCGTGCTCGCCGGCGGCTCACGGCCGGCAAAGAACGGCGTCCGCGCCTTGCCGATGATGGCGCGATGCTCCGGTTTGTAGTCCACGACGTAGGTCGTGATCTTGACGACGTCGGCGAAGCTCGCGCCTGCCGCCGCGAGCGCCAGGCCGAGGTTCCGCATGACCTGCTCGGTCTGCGCGCCGAGGTCGCCGGCACCCACCAGGTTGCCTTGGCTGTCCATCGCGACCTGCCCGGAGATGTAAACTGTGCGGGCACCCGACGCGACCGCCACATGCGAATAAGCCGGATTTTTGAAGAGACCGTCGGCCTGAGGATACGCGATAGCGCTCATTTCGATCCCCTGTTTCCTGTCGAGCCGCGCGTATGCGCCCGATCGCGCACGCGCTCCTTCTATGACACGTACCGCACCACCACGTACAATCCAATGAGCGCCGCACATCCGAGCGCGGCGAGCATGCCTAGGCGCTCCTCGATGAAATGGCGGATGGTGACGCCGTACCTGTTCAGCAGCCACGCGAGGAAGAGGAAACGCGCGCCGCGGGCCACGATCGCCGAGGCGATGAACAGCCAGATATTCACGTGGAGCGCGCCGGACAGGATGGTCACCACCTTGATGGGCGGCAGATGCGACAGGCCCGACGTGATGAGCAGGAGCAGGATCAGATCCGCGTCGGCGGAAGCACGCAGTTGCTCGAAGGCCTCGAACTTTCCGTAGAACTCGAGGGCGGGCTTAGCGATCGCATCGAATGCATAGTAGCCGATGGTCCAGCCCGCAATCCCGCCGAGAACGGAGGCGACGGTTGCCACGAGCGCGTACCGGTACGCCCTTCCCGGCCAGGCAAGCGCCATGGGCACGTAAAGCACATCGGCGGGGATGAGGAAGACCGAGCTTTCAACAAAGGCAATGAAGGCCAGCCACCATTCCGCGGACTTGCGGGCGGCAAGCGACATAGTCCAGTCATAGAGGCCGCGAAGCATGAGAGCCCTCCCGGATCGGGCGTGCGATTTAGCGGGGCGGACCCGGTCGGCGCAATGGCAATTCTATGCGGCTTGGTGTCAATTTGCCGAGGTGTGGTTGACGGGCCGACCCAACCGCCGCAAGGATGGCGGGCGGGATGGAAGAGGAGGCGGACATGGCCGAGCGTGGCGTCCACGACATGGGTGGCGAGGCCGGCGGGCCGGTCGACAATCACGAGCACGTGCCGACGCTTTCCGAGCGCCGGGTCGATGCGCTGATGCAGCTCATGCGCGCCAATCCGAGGAGCTACTGGGTCGTCGACGAGATGCGCCGCACGATCGAGAGCCTGACGCCCGGGCATTACAATGCCGCCGGCTACTACGAGAAGTGGGCCTACGCGCTCCGTGGCCTCCTCATCGAGAAAGGCGTCGTCACCGAAGCCGAGATCGACGCCAAGCTCGCGGAAGTGAAATCGCGCGTTGCCGAGCAGTCGGAGAAATGCTGATGGCAGCTTTCGAGATCGGCCAGGCGGTGAAAGTGCGCGCGGAGCACCCGCTCAGGCCGCAGCCCATCCACATCCGCACGCCGTGGTACTTGCGCGGCAAGCACGGTGTCGTCGAGCGGCGCTTCGGTGAGTTCCACAATCCCGAGCATCTTGCCGTCGGTCAGTATGATACGCCCGAAGTGACCCTCTACTGGGTGCGCTTCACCATGGACGAGCTTTGGGCTGGCGAAGGCTCTTATGGCTCGAATGACAGCCTGATCGTCGAGATCTACGAGCACTGGCTAGTGTCCCAATTCTGAAGTTCGCCAAACCTCGATGCTAATGTCCCGAGCGAACTTCAGAATTAAAAGGGACACTAGGATCATATGCTTTCTAGTGTGATTCAGATCGAGAAATTCGTTCAGTACCGTGCCGCGAGATCGGACGAATTTCTCGATCACACTAGAGCTGGACGATAGCGCGCGGAGGGCAGCATGAGCCACGATCACGACCATGATCATGATCACGACCATCACCACGATCATGACCACCCGCACGATCACGGCCCCTTCCAGCCGGACATCAAGGAGCCGACAGAGGAATGGGAGTTCCTCGAGATCGCCATGCGCGAGCTGCTGATCCAGAAGGGCATCATCACCGCGCGCGAAGTCGAGGACATGATCGAGGAGTGGGACGGCAAGGTGCCCGAGAATGGCGCCCGCGTCGTCGCCCGCGCGTGGACGGATGCGGCTTACAAAGCGCGCCTGCTCGCGGACGGCAATGCCGGCGTGCAGGAAATGGGCATGGACCTGCCGGGCCTGAAGCTCGTCGTGCTCGAGAATACGCCAAAGGTGCACCACATGATCGTGTGCACGCTCTGCTCCTGCTATCCGCGCACGATCCTCGGTCTGCCGCCGCTCTGGTACAAGTCACGCGCCTACAGGACGCGTACCGTGCGGGAGCCGCGCGCGGTGCTCGCCGAGTTCGGGACGGAGCTTCCCGACAGCGTCGAGGTACGGGTGGTCGATTCGACGGCCGACTGCCGCTATCTCGTTCTGCCCATGCGCCCTGAAGGCACGGACGGCTGGAGCACGGACGAGCTTGCGCGCCTCGCGACGCGCGACAGCATGATCGGCACGGCGCAGGCGCTGAACCCCGAGGGGGCCCGCGGCTGAGCCGGAAGGCGCTTCGGGTGCCCTAGTGTCCCGATGCCGAAGTTCGCTCGGGAAGCCAGCATCGACGTGGGGCGAACTTCGGCATCGGGACACTAGAAGCCTAAATTTTCTAGTGTGATTCAGATCGAGAAATTCGCTCGGTACGGTGCGGCGAGATGTGGCGAATTTCTCGATCATCACACTAGTGCGCATAGCGCGCTTCCATCAGGTCGATCTCGCGCACGAGCTTGCGAACGAGATCATGCGATACTCGGCGTGAGCGGGCGAGCCGGAACAGCTCGTCGCGCTCGGCCTTGAGGCCTTCCATGCGCAAGCGGTGCTCGATCTCCTCGACGTGCCGCACGAACTCGGCATTTTCACCTGTTTTGGCGCGTCCATCGATCCTCTCGCGATAGAGATCCATGAGGCGCGCGCCGGCGTCTGCATAGAGGTTCGCGTCGCTGCGCCCCTGCCCCATCTCGTGCTGCTTGCGCTCGATGGCCTTGATGGCCGCGCGGGCGGCGGCGGCGCGGGCAATATTCTCCTGGCGACTGTTCGAGGTCTCCTGCGGCAGCTTCAGGCCTTTGAGGAGGTACGGCAGCCCGATGCTCGCCGCGATGAGCGACATGATGATCACGCCCGTAGCGAGGAAGATCGCGAGGTCTCGGGCCGGGAATGGCGTACCGTCGGGCATTCCGAGCGGCAGCGTGAGGATGCCGGCGAGCGTGATTGCGCCGCGCACACCGGCGAGCGATGTCGCGGCGATCAGTCGCCAGCCCGGGTTCTGGAGGGCGCTGCCATTTCGCCGCGCTCTGTACATCGTGAAGCGGAAGGACACCCAGACCCATGCAAAGCGCAGGGCCGCGAGCGCCGCGTTGATGATGATGACGTAGAGCGGCAGCCAGATCCAGTGATGGTGGCCCGCGTCGCGCAATGCGTCCGCTGCCTTGCCGATGATGCTCGGAAGCTGCTCGCCGAGCAGGACGAAGATGATCCCGTTGAGCGAAAACTGCAGAAGGTCCCACACCGCGGCGCGCCGCACGCGCGTAACGGCAAGTGCCTGCCCGCTCTGCTCGGCGTAGCTCATGGTGATGCCGGCCGAGACGGCTGCGAGAATGCCGGAGCAGTGAAAGTGCTCCGCGAGCAGATAGGCGCCGAATGGAATGAGCAGGCTGATGAGGATTTGCGATCCGCTCTCCTCGCCGAGGCGGCGCGAGGCATAGTCCTTCGCCTTCATGATGATCCACGTCACGCCGACGCCGATCGCGATGCCCGCGATCGCGAGCCACACGAAGGTGCTGAATGCGGAGACGAGGGAGAACGTGCCCGTCAGCGCCGCGGCGACGGCAAAGCGCATGCAGACGAGGCCCGATGCATCATTGAGCAGCGACTCGCCTTCCAGAATGTGCATGAGCCGCTTGGGAATGGGCACGCGGGCTGCAATGGCGGAAACGGCGATCGGATCCGTCGGAGAGAGGATGGCCGCCAGCGCGAACGCGACAGCCAGCGGCATCGACGGGATCATCCAGTGGATGAGAAGCCCGACGCCGAGCACGGTGAATACGACGAGGCCAAGCGCCAGCTCCAGGATCGTACCCCTGTCCCGGAACAGGCCTTCCTTGGGTATGCGCCATCCGTCGAGGAACAAGAGGGGCGGCAGGAAGAGCAGAAAGAAAATGTGGGGCTCGAGCACGACGCGGAGGTCGGCGATGTTCCCGATGGCGGCGCCGAGACCTATTTGAACGAGAGGCAGTGGCAGGGCGATCGGCAGGGCTCTGGCGAGAATGCCGCTGAAGACGACCGCAAGCAGCATGAACAGAGACGTCGTGATGCTCTCCACCCGTCACTCCGAATTCCAGAGAGTTGGACCGTGAATTGGGATTTGGCCGCGTGTTCCGACAATAGGCCCCCGGCTGGGAACCATAGCTTCGGCGCGCGGCCGATCATCGTGTCGCAGCGTAGCAATAGTTGGGCGGGTGGGTGTGTCCGGCGTCCGTTGACGGGGGGCTCGCCGCCGCTATAGTGCCGCGCCGTTGCCTCAGTGGCGGAACCGGTAGACGCGACAGACTCAAAATCTGTTATCCGCGAGGGTGTGGGGGTTCGAGTCCCTCCTGAGGCACCAATCTCCGCTTATATTATTGAAATATAATGGATTTCTGCGAATGGGCACCAGTTCAGGATGGGCCTGTCAATCGGACAGCGGCCCTCGAAGCCTCTGACACGCTGTCAGTCCCTTTGCGTGGCGATTCTCCGTGAGCCTCAGAGCCACAGGACGCGTTTGCGCTCGTCGAGATTGTGCAGCAGCTCCGATGCCGGTCCCTCGTGGAAGACCGCGCCACGCTCGAGCGCGAAGACCCGATCGGCAAGCGCCAGAACGAGGTCGAGATTGTGCTCGACGATGATGATCGAGACGTGCTCGCGCAGCCGATCGAAGACGTCGAACAACTCGAGCACCACGCTCGGCGCCAATCCCTCGAAGGGCTCGTCGAGGAGCAGCAGCTTCACATTGCCGGAGAGCGTGCGTGCAACGGCGACCATCTGCTGCTCCCCGCCGGAGAGGTAGTCGGCCGCGACGTGCATCCGTTCTTGGAGGCGCGGGAAGTATTCGAGAATGCGCTCCTCGCTCCACACCACGCCTGTGGCGCCGTCCGTTGCGCGTGCCAGTCGTCCGAGTGCCAAATTCTCGGCGACCGACATGCCCGCAAACAGGCCGCGCCCCTGCGGCACGTAGCCGATGCCGGCGCGTGCGACATCGGGCGCTGGGAGGTCCGCGATATCGCGCCCGTCGAATTTGATGGAGCCTGATGCCGCCGGTACAAGGCCTGAGAGCGTTTTCAGCAGCGTCGATTTGCCGGCGCCATTGCGGCCGAGCAGGGCGACGATTTCGCCCTTGCGCACGTCGAGCGAGACGTCGCTCAGGATGTGACTTTTGCCATAGAAGGTGTTGATGCCTTCGATGCGCAGCACCTCGCCAGCGCCGGCAAGATCGACAGTGCGGCTCGCAGCGGGTGGAACGCCCGTGCCGGTATAGACTTCCTGCACACGCCGATCCGCGCGCACGGCCTCCGGCGAGCCGCTCATGAGCACCTCGCCCTGGTTCATCACGGTGACGCAATGCGAGAGGCCCAGCACGCGATCGATATCATGCTCGACGATCAATACCGGCACGTTGCGCCCGATGTTCGCAACGAGACGGGATACGCGCTCGCGCTCGGCTGCCGCGAGACCTGCCAGCGGCTCGTCGAGCAGCAGAACTTGCGGCTTCGAGCCGAGCGCGATGCCGAGATCGACGAGACGCTGCCCGCCGTAGGAGAGATCCCCCGCTTGAACGCGCTCGATGCCTTCGAGACCGAGGAACTGCATGAGCTCCTGCGTCTCGGCGTGGATCTCGGGGAAATCATCGATATCGCGCCAGGCATTGAAACGCGACGAATGGCGCGCCTGCAGCGACAAGCGGATGTTCTCGTAGATCGAAAGCGTTTTGAACAGGCTCGTGATCTGAAACGAGCGTGCGAGGCCGAGCGCGCAGACGCGATCCGGCGTGAGGCCTCCGATCTCGCGATCGAGCAGGCGCACGCTGCCGGCATCTGGAGGGAACAGGCCAGAGACGAGATTGAAGAGCGTTGTCTTGCCCGCGCCATTGGGTCCGATCAGCGCATGGATCGTGCCGCTCTGGACCGCGATATCCGCGGATACAACCGCACGGATGCCGCCGAACTGCTTGGCAATGCCCTTGGCTTCCAGAACCTGCCCGTCGTGAGCCTCGGGCCGCAGGAAACGCGGCAGCTCCAGCCCCTCGTAGATGCGCCGCTTGCTCATGGCGGCGGCGTCGGTCTCCTTCGGCCTCCAGCGGCTCGACAGGCGCGCCCAGATCCCGACGAGCCCGCTCGGCGAATAGAGAACGAAGGCGATGAAGATCAGGCCGAACCACAGCAGCCAGTTGCCCGTCCAGATCGAGAGGATCTCGCGGAACAGGATGTAGAACAGCGCGCCGAGTGCGGGCCCGAGGATATTGTGCATCCCGCCGATGACGACCATGGCGAGCAGCTCGCCCGAAAAGGGGACGGAGGTCGCCTCCGCCGATACGAGATAGTGCAGGAAGGCCGTGAGCGCGCCGGCGAGACCCGTCACGGCTGCCGAGAGCACGAAGGCGGCAAGCTTGTAGCGCTCGACAGGGTAGCCCTGGAACGTCGCGCGGAGCTGGTTCTCGCGAATGGCGACGAGCACATGGCCGAACGGCGAGCGCACGACGCGCAGCAAGCCGTACAGCACGCCAAACGCTATGACGGAGATGAAGGCGTAGTAGGCGAGGGCGTTGTCGAGATCGATCGGCCCGAGGCGCCCCCGCGTGAGCCCGCCGAGGCCATCCTCACCGCCGGTGACGTCGCTCCAGCGGAAGGCAATATTGTAGCAAAGAGCCACGAGCGCGAGTGTCAGCAGGGCGAAGTAGACGCCGCGCCGGCGCAGGATGAGAAAGCCGACGATCGTTGCGGCCAGTGCCGTCAGCAAGACCGCGAGTACGATCGGCAGGATGATCTGGTCCGGCAGCAGGTTCTTCTGCAGCAGGCCTGCTGAATAGGCGCAGAGACCGAACCAGGCGCCATGGCCGAACGATGTCAGGCCGGTGTAGCCGACGAGAACGTTGAGACCCATGGCCGCGATCGCCAGCGTCACCACGACGCTCGCGGTGTTCACGGTCAGGCCGAGCAGCGCCATGACGCTCGGCAAGGCGAGGAGCGCCACGGCGCCGACCCACAGCGGCCGGTTCTTTTGTGCCAGGAGCGCCCTGCTCATTCGAACTTCTCTATGCGTTCGCCGAGCAGACCGCGCGGCCGCAGCAGGAGCACGAGGATCATCAATACGTACATCGAGGCTTCGCCGGCCGGCGGCAGGAAGTGGATCGTCACGCCGCGCACGACGCCGACGAGGATGGCCGCGAGCACCACGCCCCAGAAGCTTCCGAGGCCGCCGATGACGACCACCACGAATGCCGCCGTGATGATTTCGGCGCCCATGGCCGGGTGCACGATGGTGATCGGCGCAAAGAGCGCGCCGCCGAGCGCCGCTGTGCCGACGCCAAGCGCGACGATGGTCGTCATGTAGGGCTGCAGGCGGATGCCGAGCGCCGCTACCATGTCCGGCCGCTGGATGCCGGCACGGACGACGCTCCCGAATGATGTCTTGTGCAGCAGCAGCCAGATTGCGGCGAGGACCACGATCACGATGGCAAGCAGCGTCAGCCTGTAGCGCGAAAACAGGAAGTCACCGATGATGATCGCGCCCTTGAGCTCCTGCGGGATCGATGCCGGCAGTGGAGCCGCGCCCCACACAATGCGGATCACCTGCTCGGCCACCATCGCCAGCCCGAACGTGACGAGCAGGCTGAGAATGGGATCGGCCGTATAGAAGCGGCGCAACAGGAAGCGCTCGAACAGCACACCCAGCATGCCGACCACGACCGGCGACAAGGCGACGGCAGAGACGAAGCCCAGGCGCTTGCCGATCTCGAGCGAGATGTACGCACCGAGCGCGTAGAAGGCGCCGTGCGCGAGATTGACCACGCCGCCGACACTGAAGATGAGCGAAAGGCCGAGCGCAATCAGGAGGTAGTAACCTCCGAGCACCAAGCCGTTCACCACCTGCTCCAGCAGGAACATCAATTGCATGGGTGGATCAGTGCTGCGCGAGGCCAGGATGCGGGGCGAGAAGCAAGAGGGTGCGGAGATGTCCGCACCCCGGTGAGGCGATCACATCTTGCACTCGCTCTGCTCCTTCGTCGGCGCGAGCACCTCGAGAGGCTGGTCTGCTGCGGGAACGGCCGCGCCGAGCTTGAGGAAATCCCACTGGTCCTTCGCCTGCCCTTTCGGTTTCACGGTGAAGGGATAGGCCTCCTGCATGAGCTGATGATCCCACGAGCGGAAGTAGCCCTTGCGTGCTTTCAGCAGGTCGAACTGCGGCTCCTTCTCGAAGTAGGCGATCAGGGTATCCGTGTCCGTCGACTTCGTCTCCGCCATTGCCTGCGCCATGATCTTCAGTGTGACGTACTCGATCCAGGCGTGGTTCTCGGGCGGCTTGCCGTACTTCTTGGCGAAGTCCGCGACGAAGGTCTTCGAGGCCGGTATGTCGAGGTCGTGGTGCCAGACCGTCGGCCAGATGCCGCTGAGGTTGCCTTCGCCGGCGGCCCAAGCGTCCGCGGTATTGAGGTTGAAGCCCGCGATCGGAAAGGGGAGGCCAAACTCGGCATACTGCTTGACGAAATTCGTCACCTGATTGCCGCCGAGATTGGTGGAGACGAGATCGGGCTTCGCCTGCCGGACTTTCAGGAGATAAGGGCTGAAGTCGGTGGCATCGGTAGCGACCAGCTCGTCACCGACCTGCGTGCCGCCGTTTGCCGCGTAGAAATTCTTCGCCGCCTTCGCGAGATCGTGCCCGAAGAGATAGTCCGACGTGATGCTGAAAATGCGCTTGCCCTTGACGAGGCCTTCGCGGAGCAGCGCCTGCCCGGCCGCGTTCACCATCACCGTCACGGGAATGTCGACGTGGAAGGTGTAGCGATTGCAGTCCTTGCCACGCAGCACGTCCGAGCGTGCGCCGATGCTCATGAAGAGGCGCTTGTTGCGCGCCGCCACCTGCATGATCGTCTTCGCCGACGCTGAATTGATCTCGCCGAGCAGCACCGTCGCGCCGTTCTGCTCGAGCATGCGCTGGGCCTTCGTCGAGGCCGTCGCCGGATTGACCGAGTCCTCCGACATCACCTCGAGCGGGCGCCCGAGAACGCCGCCGGCCTTGTTGATCTCCTCCTCGGCCATCTTGAGGCCGAGCTGCGCATAGGCGCCGAGCGCACCGAGAAAGCCGGTGAGCGGCGTCAGATGGCCGATCTTGATGACGTTCGCCTGGGCCCGCCCGATGGCGGGAAACCCGAGCGCCGATCCTCCGGCGAAGGCGGCGCCGGTCTTCAGAACCTGCCGACGGTCTATGCGAGTCATCTCTGAAATATCCTCCCAATGGGCTGCTCTCTGCGGAGCCCCCTCCACCTGTTCGCTCATTCAACATCATGAGAGGTGGTTTCTTGTTGTGGCAGGAGTGTTCCGTAACGTTTGCGCGCTGTCAACGCCAAATCGGCGGCATGTCGAGCGCGGCCATTACCGCCTAGCGAATGGTCTGCACGGTCTCGCGCCGGGGCACATCAAGCGTCTTGCGCTCATCCGCAGCGCGATGGCCGAAGTCCTCCGACAGGCGCTCCGCCGCGGCAGCCACAGCCTTGCCATGGCGCTGCATCACATCATCGGAAAGGCGCCAGATCGGACCCGAGATGCCGAGCGCGCCCACGACGCTGCTGGTGAAGTCCCGCACGGCGACGCCGGCGCAGCGCACTTCCAGATTGAACTCGCCGTCGTCGAACGCGACGCCGGTGCGGCGCACATTCTCGATTTCCCGGATCAGCTCCGGGATCTCGGTGATCGACCGCTTGGTCACCGGAGTGAGCGGATTGCGCTGAATGAAGAGCCGCAACTGCTCGGGCGTGAGCGAAGCGAGGATCGCCTTTCCGAGCGCCGTGCAGTGCGCCGGCCGGACGACACCCACGCGGTCCGTCATCTGAAAGGCGCCCGAGCCGCTGGTCCGGGCCAGGACCACCACCGCGTCACCCGCCCGCACGCAGAAGTGGGCGCTTTCTCCCGTCGTTCGCGAGAGCTCCTCGAGCACTGGAGTGGCGAGTTGGATCATCTCGATCTCGTCGAGAGCGCTTGCCGCAAGCGTGAACATCTTGCGGCCGATCCGGTAGCGCTTCGTTTCCGGCTCCTGGCGGATATAGCCCAGAGAAACGAGCGTTTTCGCGAGATGGAACGCCGTCGAATTGTGCAATCCAACCAGTCGGCTGAGATCGGCAAGGCCGATCCCATCGCGATGGCGCGCGACCACCTCGATAATGCCGAAGGCACGCCCGAGCGACTGCACGCCGACCCGCTGCGCAGCATCGTCGCCTGCGGGCTCCTGCGACGCGACCGGCGCGCTCTTGCGGCGGGCATACTTCTTCCGGCTCGCGGTCTGTTGTGCCGGCGTATTCTTCGATCGCTCGCTCAAGGTCTCGACTCCGGTATCGTCTTTCAAGTTCGGTGGGAGGCGCCTACGCGGCGCCATCTTCGACCGGCGAGGTTATCACCAGAAACACCAGATCGACGAGGCCGCTGTTGGAGATGGCGTGATCGATGCCCGGCGGCAGGAAGATGACATCGTGCTCGCGCACGACCCGGCTCTGCCCGTCGATCTCCATGAGGCCTTCGCCCTTGAGCACGTGATAGATTTGCTCCTGGGTCTTGTGACGGTGCACCTTCACGTAGGCCATGGGCTGGTACATCGAGATCCTGTAGTCGAGGTGTCTGGCCTCTGAATTCTGTGGCCAGACCAGCGGTTTCGACAGTGCCCCGCCGAAGTGGTCCGGGAACTCACGCCACGGCACTTCTGCAATATTGCGGATGAACCATTTAGCTTCCATCTCGCGCGCCTCCCTATCTCGATCTGATCGTCGATGAGCCAGCCGCGGCATCGCCCGCCGCAGGGCCCATCATGCCACAATATCAATTGACGTGCCGAATTG
Source organism: Hyphomicrobium sp. CS1BSMeth3 (assembly GCF_900117415.1). Taxonomy (GTDB): domain Bacteria; phylum Pseudomonadota; class Alphaproteobacteria; order Rhizobiales; family Hyphomicrobiaceae. The sequence continues at coordinate 1,841,589 of NZ_FPEI01000006.1, read as the reverse complement.
TGAGAAATAGCTTCGCGGGGAGGTTCGGCGCCGCCCCATGGCCGCGCCCAAATGGCCGAAAGCGGCGCAGCAGGGGGCAACGCATCCGATGTCGACACCGAACAGGCTCAATGGCGCGCAGGTCATCGTCGACTATCTGATCCGGGAGGGCGCCCCCTACGCCTTCGGCCTCTGCGGGCACGGCAACATCCAGTTCATCGATGCGCTCTATGAGCGCTCGCACGACATCAAGACGATTTCCGTGCACCACGAGAGCGTCGCGGGGTTCATGGCCGACGTCTACTACCGCGTGTCGGGCCAGCCGACCGCCACGTTCACCTCTTGCGGCCCAGGATCGGCCAACCTGCCCATCTCGCTCGGCAATGCGTATCTCGACTCCGTGCCTTTCCTCGCGGTGACCGGCAACGTGCCGACGAGCCAGTTCAATCGCGGCGCCTTTCAGGAGCTCTACCGGCACTACCAGGCCGACTTCCCCTCGACCGTGCGCAGCTACTGCAAGAAGGTCTTCCAGCCGACGCGCGGCGACATGGTGCCGCTCGCCGTGCGCCAGGCGTGGAAGACGATGGTGACCGGACGTCCAGGCCCCGTCGTTCTCGACGTGCCGTTCGACGTGTTCATGGAGGGCGCGGCGGAGGAAACGCCCGACCCGCGCGAGTGGACGGCCAATATCTCGAGCCGCTGTGGCGCCGACCCGGATGGCGTGGTGAAAGCCGTCGACATGCTGCTGTCGGCGGAGCGGCCTGTCATCCTGGTCGGTCAGGGTGTGCGCTATGGCGGCGCTGCTGCGGAGCTGTTGCGCCTCGCCGAGATGCTGCAGATCCCCGTTGCCGCCTCGGCGAGCGGCATGGGCGCCATCGATGCGAGCCATCCGCTCGCGCTCGGTCTCGTCGCGCGCGCCGGCCACTACCAGGCCAACCACGCGGCCCGTCAGGCCGACGTCCTGCTTGCGCTCGGCGTGCGCTTCGACGACCGCACGTCGAGCTCGTGGATTCCCGGCTACTCGTTCACGATCCCGCCGACGAAGCTCATTCACGTCGATATCGATCCCGAGGAGATCGGCCGCAACTATCCGGTCGCGCTCGGCCTCATGGCGGACGTGCGCACGTTCCTGCGTCAGGTGCTCGCCGAGATCGCGACGCGCAAGACCGTCGACGCCAAGCTCGATGCGCGCAAGAAGTGGCTCGCCGCCATCGACGGCTATCGCAAGGAGTGGGATGCATTCGTCGCGCCCGGTTTCTCCGATGATCGCTCGCCCATCAACCCGCAGCGCGCCGCCCACGAGATCGACCGCTGCTTGCCCGAGGATGCCATCCTCGTGAGCGACATCGGCGTGCATCACAACTGGCTGCTCGGCTTCTGCAAGCCGCGACGTCCCGACTCGCTGATCGGCTCCATGGGCTTCGGCCCCATGGGCTTTGGTGTGGCCGGTGTGTTGGGCGCCAAGCTCGCCGCGCCGGATCGTCCGTGCGTCTCGGTGTGCGGCGACGGCGCCTTCTTCATGCACGCGAACGTGCTCGGCACGGCCGTCGAGTACAATCTGCCCGTCGTCTGGGTTGTCTGGAACAACTACGCCTATGCCTCGATCCGCGGCCTTCAGCGCGGCTATCTCGGCGGGCGCGAGCTGGCGACGGACTTCCACGATCCGACGACGGGGCAGCGCTACAACCCGGACTTCGCCGCCATGGCGCGCTCGGCTGGCGTCGCGGGCGAGCGTGTCGACCGCGCCGCCGACATCGGCGACGCCATCCGCAAGGCCATTGCGGCCAACAAGCCCTATCTCATCGACGTCGACATTGCGGCAGACACCAACCCATCCGGTGCCGGCGTCTGGGAGCTTCCCGGCCTCGGCCGCAGCAAACCCGGCATCGGCAAACGCTACGAGCCGACGTGACTTCGACGCCGCGCAGCCAGGAGGAGCGGACATGAAGCTTGCAGGCAAGAAAGTCGTCGTTGTCGGGGGCTCATCGGGCATCGGTCTCGCCACCGCCGCGATGGCGAAAGCCGACGGCGCCGAGGTCGTCATTGCTGCGCGCACGCCCGAGCGTCTCGAGGCGGCTGCGAAGTCGCTCGGTGCAAGCGCAATCGCCACCGACGTCTCGAGCGACGACAGCGTGAATGCGCTGTTCAAGGCGTGCGGCCCAGTGGATCATGTCGTCGTCACGGCCGCTCAGTTGCGCACCGGTCCGTTCAAGACTGTGTCGATGGCGGATGTGCGCGCGACGATGGAAAACAAGTTCTGGGGCGCGTGGCGCGTCGCACGGGCGGCCGAGATCCGCGCCGGCGGCTCGCTCACTTTGACAACCGGATTCCTGAGCGTACGCCCGCGCCCTGCAGCGGCCATCGTCGGCGCGGCCAATGGCGCGCTCGAGTCGCTCGCGCGCAGTCTCGCGCTCGAGCTTGCGCCGGTGCGTGTCAACGCCGTCTCGCCCGGGATCGTGGATACGCCGATCCGCGCCGCCATGCCCGAGGCGCAGCGCCTCGATATGCTCGCGAAAGTGGCGGCCGGACTGCCCACAGGGCGCGTTGGCTTGGCCGATGATATCGCCCAGCAGATCCTCTCGTTCATGACGAACGGATTTGCGACAGGCTCCATCGTCTATATCGATGGCGGCGCACTGATTGCCTGAAGGTGCGCCGAGAGGCTTGCAGGATCGGCCATAACCGGATGCGCCTGCAAGCGCCGGGTTGAACAGGTTGTCCAACAATCCGGCAGCTCATCTCGCTTCTCTGTGACAAGCACGACCGCGCGCGACATGGGATCAGCAATCGAAATACCGTCCGATAGACGGTAGATGGTAGTTCTTCGAATCCCCTCGGTCGCACCTGCGGAGCATAGTATGGCGGGATTGATCTCTGATCGCGTCTTGCGCAGGCTGCTGGCCGGTATTGCCCTTGCGGGCCTGGTTCTTGGCAGCTCTGCATGGCTCCTCGGACACGTGCGGCTGGCAAACGGCATCTGGGCCGCCGGGACCATTCCCGTCATCATTGGCTTGGCCGTATCGATCGTGCGGGATCTCCTCGCCCGCAAGCTCGGCGTGGATGCCGTCGCGTTCGTATCGATGGCCGGCGCTCTCACACTCGGGGAATACCTGGCCGGCGCCGTCATCGCGATGATGTACGCCGGCGGCAATCTTCTCGAAGACTTGGCGGTCGCGCGCGCCGAGCGGAACCTGAGCCAGCTCATTGATCGCGCGCCCCGCTTTGCCCATCGCAAGGACCCAGCTTCCGTTACCGACATTCCCGTCGACGAGGTTCGCGTCGGGAACATTCTGCTGGTCAGAGCGGGAGAGGTCGTGCCCGTCGATGGCTCCATCCAATCAGCCCATGCCGCGCTCGACGAGGCGGCCCTGACGGGAGAGCCCATTCCCGTGACACGCACCAAGGGGGAGATTGCGCGCAGCGGAAGCATCAATGTGGGCGACACATTCGAGATGCTTGCGACGACCATCGCTGGCGAAAGCACATATGCCGGCATCGTGCGCATGGTGAGTGCCGCACAAACAGCGAAGGCGCCGTTCATCCGCCTCGCCGATCGCTACGCACTCCTTCTGCTCCCGGCGACTTTGCTTCTGGCAGGATTGGCATGGGCCTTCTCGGGAGACCCTGTGCGAGGGCTTGCCGTGCTCGTTGCCTCCACGCCCTGTCCTCTCATTCTGGCGGCGCCGGTGGCCTTCATTGCCGGGGTCGCGAGAGCCGCCCGCTCGGGCGTTCTCATAAAGGGCGGCGGTCCTCTCGAGGCCCTCGCGCGCACGCGCACGGTCCTGCTCGACAAGACGGGCACGCTGACTGTCGGGGGCGCTCGTCTCATCGCTATCGAGCCGGCTCCGGGGGAGGATGCCAACAACGTCCTGAGGCTTGCCGCCTCTCTCGAGCAGGCGTCGCATCATGTGGTGGCTGCAGCGCTCATTGCCGCCGCGAGATCGCGGGGGCTTGCCCTACAGGTTCCGGATCACGCTCGCGAGGCCATGGGATCCGGGCTCGAGGGTGTTGTCGACGGCAAGCATCTCAAGGTCGGATCCTACCAGCTCGTCTGTGGTCCGACGGCACTCACGTCATGGGCTGCACGCACATTGCGGCGAGCTTCCTGGCGCTCAGCCCTCAGCATTTTCGTGGCCGTCGATGGAAGGCTGATCGGGGCAATTCTGCTGGCCGACGAGCTCAGGCGCGAGGCGCCGCGAGCCGTGCAGACCCTCCGCACGGCAGGCGTGTCCCGCATCGTCATGGTGACGGGAGATCGAGCCGACGCCGCAGAGACCATCGGTGCAGCCCTCGATCTCGATGCCGTGCTCGCGGAGCGCGTGCCATCCGACAAAGTGGAAGCTGTCACGACAGAGAAGAAGCGAAGTCCAACGGCGATGGTCGGGGATGGCATCAATGACGCGCCCGCCTTGGCTGCCGCCGACGTGGGGATCGCGATGGGCGCCGGCGGGGCCAGTGCGTCTTCGGAAGCAGCCGACGTCGTGGTTCTCGTGGATCGGCTCGATCGCGTCGCGGAGGCCGTGCTCATTGCGCGTCGTACGCGCGCCATTGCATTGCAGAGCATAATTGTCGGCATGTCGCTGTCGGGCGTTGCCATGCTCGCGGCGGCCTTCGGATGGCTAAGCCCCGTTGCTGGAGCTTTGACACAAGAGGCGATCGACGTTGCCGTCATCCTGAATGCCCTTCGCGCGCTCAGTCCTCCGATGAAGAGAGCGCGCAGGCCTTCGATTCCCCAATCCGTTGTTCGGACGCTGCAACAAGAGCACCAGGATCTCCGTCTGGTGCTCGATCGCCTGCGCGAGATCGCAGATCGCCTGGACGACGCTGCACCGGCGGAAGTCGCTGTTCTCATTACCGAGGCCAACCGACTCGTGACGCAGAACATCGTCGCCCATGAGCGCCAGGACGAGAGCGGGATCTATCCGCGCCTGGCCGAAGCCCTCCAAGACGGCCATGGCTTGGCTGCCATGAGCCGGGCTCACCGCGAAATCCTCCACCTGGCGCGGCTGCTCGGACGCCTGACGGACGCGTTGCGGGAGAGTGACGTCGACCGCTATCTGACCCGCGACGCTCAGCGGGTCATCGAGGCCATCGAAGCACTCGTCCGCCTCCATAACGCCCAGGAGGAGGACATCTACGAGCACGCGGCAGCAGGAGGCTGAGCGCTCGGGGCCGTTCAGGACAGCAGCCAGCCGCCGTCGACGTCGACTGTCGTACCGGTGACGAAGTCGTTCTGGATGACGAACAGAATGCCCTGCGCCACTTCATCGGCCGTGCCGGCGCGCGGGATCAGATTTTTGGCTGTCTGCTTGCGATAGGCCTCCTCGCGCTCCGCTCCCTGCAACGATGACATGGGGGTGTCGATAGTGCCCGGTGAGACGACATTCAGGCGGCGCGGCGCGATTTCCGGCGCAACGGCCCTGACCAAGGCTTCGACCGCGCCGCCGACCGACGCGATCGCGACCTGCCCGGGCTTCGACTTGCGCGCGGGCGATCCGCTGACGAGCACGATCGTGCCGTCTTTGCTCATGCGCGGCGTGCCGAGTTGAAGGACATTTGCGTAGCCCCAAAGCTTGGCGAACGAGGCCTTGTAGCCCTCCATGTCCATTTCGAGGAAGGTGCCTCTGGCGCGCGTGCCGCCGGTCGCGGCGCTGACCAGGATGTCGATCGGTGCGTAGGTCTCGAACAGCTTGCTCAAGGCGTCGCGATCCAGGACATCGCACTGCTCGAGCGTGATGCCCTTGGGCACGTCACCTGCGCGGCTCGGATTGCGGCTGACGGCGATGACCGTCGCGCCCAGTGCCGCGAGCTGCTTCGACGCAGCAAGGCCGATGCCCGATGTGCCGCCGATAACCAGCGCCTTCTTCCCAGATACGTTCATGTCCGTGATATCCTCTTTGTGCCGACGCTGTCGCTCGCGCAGGGGTTGGTTGAGGAAACATAACCGGCGCACCCGAATGCCGCCACTCAAAGGAGCCAGACGATGCCGCGATTGCCGTTCCCTGCGGACAGTGATGCGTACAGTGACGAGACCCGCGCCGCCGTTCGCCACATTCTCGCGACACGGAAGAGTATGCCGCCGCCGAGCACCTATCTGTCTTATGCAGGCCAGGCGGGGGTGCGCCTTTCGGACCTGCTCGACCATCTGCGGAATCATACGTCGCTGACGCTCGCAGAGTCCGAGCTCGCGATTTGTACGGCGGCCCGTGCGGCCAACGCCGACTACATCTGGAATGCCCACGTCAAACTCGGGCTGGCCGCCGGCACGCGCCCGGAAGCGATCGAGGTCGTCGACACCTATGGTCCGCTCGACGCGCTGACGAGCGACGAGGCGCTTATCGTGGGCTTCGGGCGCGAATTGCTCGAGGCACCGGCAGTCAGCGACGCGACGTTCGAAGCGGTGCGCAAGCGCTATGGCGAAAAGGGGCTCGTGGAGCTGGTGGCGATCATGAGCGCGTATCTCATGAACGCGACGATACTTCGCGCGATGAAGCACGAGGCGGCGCCGGACGCGCGGCGCCTCTCGCCGCGTGGGGCTTGACGACAGGTCGATGCCGTGGGGAGCGGTGCGCCGTCGGCTGCTCCGCTCCTATCGCCCGAAGATCGATTTGAAGAACTGCGCGGCGTTGTTGCGCTTCTTCTTCCGCTCGAGTTCGGCCTGATCCTTGATCCAGGCAACCTGCACGACCTTGCGCTGGCCTGTGAACGGCTTGTGTCCGTGCCAGGAATTGTCGGCGCGCAGGAAGGCAAAGACCTGCCCCATGGTGGGCGGCACCTCGAGCGCATAAGGCTCGTAGTTCTTGCCGTCAAAAAGCACGCGCAGCCGGCCGCCTTCATCGACCTCCCAGTCGTCGTTCAGATAGACGAGCATGGTCATGACCTTGGACGCGCCGTCCGTATGGATGGCGCCGTATTTGGCCTGGGACTGGCCCATGATCGTAGTGAGGCGCGGATAGGGGTGCAGATCTCTGTCGAATTTCTGCGAGAGCGCCTCGGTCAGCTCGGGGCCCTCGACCTCGTCGATCAAGGTCTTGAAACGCCCCTTGAGCAGCACTTCGTCCACCGCCAGATAGCCGGGCTTCTTGATGTCGGGAAAGTCCTGCCGCACGCCGCCTACTGCATCCTCGCGGAGAAAGTGTTGGGCGCAAAAGAAGTCGTAGGGCTCGCGAGAGAGCGGGGCCTTACGCACGACGTCGAGGTCGATCATGCTTGGATTTGGCATCTCTAAACCTCCCACCTAAAATATCAGTGGAATGTCGAGCCCAAATCTCAGCGGCGCTAGAACAATAGTTTCTGTACGTTGTTTTGGCGGTGGATAGGTCTTGAGTGTGATCTGAAGGCCGCATCGGCTGTCGCGCACGCGCTCTGAGCCTGGAGCCGCGCCCGAACGCAGCATAAGATCGGCGATCGTCCCTGTCGGAGGTGCAGGCCATGCCCATGTACCATGACGGCAATCGAGAGCTTCAGGACCAGTTCTCTTCAAGATTGCTCGCGGATCGGCTTGTCGAGCGATTGTGGCGCGACAAGTTCAAGGACGAGGACAAGGCCTTCATCGAAAGCGTGGGCTTCTTCTTTCTCGCCACCGCGGACGCAGAGGGGCACCCTGATTGCTCGTTCAAGGGTGGGCCGCCGGGCTTCGTGAGCATACAGGCGCCCGATCTGCTGATCTTCCCCGACTACGACGGCAATGGGATGTTCAAGAGTCTCGGCAACATCCTGCGCAATCCGAATGTCGGACTGCTCTTCATCGACATGGGCGAGAAGCCGAAGCGGCTCCGCGTCAACGGCCGCGCGAGCGTTCACGCGGCCGATCCGCTGATCGACGCGATGCCCGGCGCGCAGATCATCGTCCGCGTCGTGCCGGAGCACATCTTTCCGAATTGTCCGCGCTACATCCCCAATCTGCGGACAGGCGAAGCATCGCCCTATGTTCCTTGCGAAGGCGTCGAGCCCAAAGAGCCCGCGTGGAAGGGGTTCGACGCCTTCAAGGATGTTGTGCCGCCACGCAAGCGCGGCGGCTGACGCGTTCGCTTTGACGGGCGCGCCCTAGAGCACGCCCACCAATCTGGCGTCAGGCGCCGATCTTGTCCTGCGTCTTCGTCTGGAAGTCGCTGGCGTCGTGACGTTCGCGGAGCTGGCTCGCCGGATCGCCTTGCACACGATTGACCATGCGCCCGCGCTTGACGGCGGGGCGCTGCGCGATCGCGTCGGTCCACCGGTTGACGTGCTTGTAGCTCGCGCCATCGAGGAACTCCCCGGCGCCGTAGAGCAGGCCTTTGGAGAGCGCGCCGTACCAGGGCCAGATGGCCATGTCGGCAATGGTGTACTCGTCGCCCGCCATGTAGGCGTTGTCGGCAAGATGGCGATCGAGAACATCGAGCTGGCGCTTCACCTCCATGGCAAAGCGATTGATTGGATACTCCCACTTGGCGGGCGCATACGCGTAGAAGTGTCCGAAGCCGCCGCCGAGATAAGGTGCGGCACCCATTTGCCAGAAGAGCCAGTTCAGGGCCTCGGTGCGCTTGTCGAGATCCTTGGGCAGGAAGGCGCCGAACTTTTCGGCGAGATAAAGAAGGATCGAGCCGGACTCGAAGATGCGCCGGGGCTTGGCGGGGTTCGTGCGGTCGAGCAATGCCGGAATTTTCGAATTCGGATTGACCGCGACGAAGCCCGATCCGAACTGGTCGCCATCACCGATGCGAATGAGCCATGCATCGTACTCGGCTCCCGCGTGGCCGAGCGCGAGGAGTTCCTCGAACATGATCGTGACCTTCACGCCGTTGGGCGTCGCGAGCGAGTAGAGCTGAAAGGGATGCTTGCCGACGGGCAGCTCCTTCTCGTGCGTCGGCCCAGCAATGGGCCGATTGATATTCGCAAAGCGTCCGCCGCTTTCCTTGTCCCAGCTCCAGACTTTGGGGGGCGTGTACTCCGTACCGTTGCTCATGAGTGATCTCCGTGACCGTTTATGGTTTGGCGTGCCACAAGTTGCAGCGCGCCACCTCTGTCACGATTATTCTTCCAGGGATGATGCCTCCCAGCCAGCCTCGAACGTGCAGGTCTGGGCCTATCTCACGGGGTGGGCCGAGATCTAGGTACTCAAATAATTCAGCTTCGCGCCCGCGCTGTCCCAGGGAAAGCTGACGAGTCGCCTCGCTCAAGTCGCGTCCTCAATTTTCTGTCACAATCGCAGAGAGGCAACGGGTTCGAATCGCCCGCGCGTGCTAGGCAGCCCATCGCATGTGCGGATGAGTGGAATGCCAATTGGGGGGATTACTATGCAAAAATCTTGGATTGCAGCGCCTGCGCTGGCGTCGATTTTCTGCGGGAGCTTGCTTCTTTCATCTGGCGCGATAGCCGGAGGCTCGTTCAAGGATGAGTACCGCCCGCAAATTCTGAATTGGACCGGCTTTTACATCGGCGGTCACGCGGGGCTGGCGACCGGACAGACATCGGGCGAGGTTGGTCTTGGCGGCCCCTCGATCAGCACGGACTACGATATGAATGGCGCGCTGTGGGGCGCGCACGCCGGCTACAACTATCAGATGGGCCATACGGTTCTCGGTATCGAAGGCACGTGGGCCGGGCTCGATGTCAAGGGGAGCGAGACGTGCGTCGTGATCCTCAATTGCGCGCGCAAGGCTGATTGGCTCGCCACGCTGGTTGGGCGCGTCGGCTTTGTTTTTGACCGCTCTATGATCTACGGCTTGGCGGGCGTCGCCTGGAGCAATGTCGAGACCAACGTCAAGGACAACATCGTCGGCGTCTTTCGACTGAACGGCGATGCGACGCATGTCGGCTGGGTTGTCGGCGCCGGATTGGAGTATGCACTTGCTCCGAACATCTCCGCGCGCGTCGAATACAATCACGTCGATCTTGGTAGCAAGACGCACGATCTCGATGTGAGCTTCGGTGGGACTTCGCTCGGGGCGTTGCCGTCCAAGGTCGATGTGACCATCGACACCATCAAGATCGGCGTCAGCCTGAAGATCAACTGACGCACAAGCGTGATCAGAGCTGAGCGGCCCGGCGGAGCGCATCCGCCGGGCCGCATTTGCGTCTGCCTGCCGCAGTGGGTCCGCTATGTGTTGAGGTAGTTCAGCTTCGCGCCCGCCCCTGCCCAGGGAAGGCTGACGAGCCGTCCGGTCATCGAGAGCGTGACGTAGGCTGTCGCGAGGTCCTTGCCGCCGAAGCAGATGTTCGTCACGTAGGCATCGCCAGCAATGGGGATGTGGCGGACACGCGCGCCGTCCGGCGAGATCACCGTGATGCCCGGATTGAAGAGGGTTGCGACGCAGACATTGCCGGCCGCATCCACGGCCAAGGAGTCGAAAAGATTGAAGCCACCGACGCCGGCCAGCAGGCGGCCTCCGTTCGGCGCCGGCCAGGGCGCCTTCGCCACTTCGCCGGGAGCGGTGATGTCGTAGGCCCAGACGCGTCCCGTCCATGTCTCAGCAACGTAGAGCGTGCGCCCATCCGGCGAGAGCCCGCATCCGTTCGGCGTCATCAGCGGGAAGGCCACTTCTTTGATGAGGCTGCCGTCAGCCTTCGCGTAGTAGACGCAGCCGCGGTCCTGCTCGCGTTCACGCACCTTGCCGAGATCGGTGAAGTAGAAGCCGCCGTGCGGATCGAACACGAGATCGTTCGGGCCATTGAGCTTGTGATTGGGCCCGTGCGTGTAGAGGACATCGACGCGCCCCGTCGCGAGATCGACCCGTTCGATGCGCCCACCCTTGTAGTCCTCGGCCTGCATGTGCGGGCGCAGCGTGCCCTCGCCGCGCATCCATGCAAAGCCGCCATTGTTGCAGATGTAGCAGGCACCATCCGGGCCGATGGCTGCGCCATTGGGGCCACCGCCTGTCTCGGCGATGACCTCTGTGCGCCCGTCAGGATGCACGCGGGTGAGCGTGCCGCGCTCGATCTCGACGAGCAGGACAGTGCCGTCCGGCATGGCAATGGGGCCTTCGGGAAAGCGCAGGCCGGAGGCGATCTCGGTGATTTTTGTCATGGGGTACCACGGCGAAGGGAGACAGGTACTCAGGCTGGCACGCAGGAAGGAGCGGCGCAAGCTGATGAGCGCGTCAGCCCTGCGGTGCACGGCAGTACGGATGCCTTGGAGGCGATGTGGCTGCGTCGCGAGCGCCTATGCGGCGCTCGCGTGCAGGGCCTCCGCGTCTGCGCAAAAGGCCCGCCTCACCAGAACCACGAGCAAGACATGAGCAATATTTGTCATGCTGCTCGTACCTATCTCGGAATATTGCGGCGATTGTCCCCATTCAGGATTAGGATTGGGTAAAGGGCGCCGAGCTTGGCGTTCAGGAACCCCTTATGCCCGAGCCAGTGACCACCGAACACGCGAAGGCCGAGGCCGCCGAGATCGCGCGCCTGCGGAAAGCCTATCTCGATATGACGCGCGACAGCCTGATCGGGCGGCTCAACCGGGATCCGCCGCTGCCGTCCTCGAAGGTCGACGCGTATTACGAGGAGTACCGCGAGCAGGGATGGGACTGGCCTTCGGCGGCGCCTTCCATGATTGGCCTCAAGCGCATGGAGAACGTGCGCAGCGAATGCGAGCGGGTTCTGCGTGCCGGTATTCCCGGTGACTTCATGGAGACCGGCGTATGGCGCGGCGGTGCCGTCATGATGATGCGCGCGGTGCTCAAGGCCTATGGCATCACGTATCGCCGCGTCATTGCCGCCGACAGCTTCGCGGGTCTGCCGCCGCCGTCGGAGGGCGTGGCGCCGGATGCGGGGGCGGAGTTCCACACATGGGCGGATTTCGCCGTATCGCTCGCCGATGTGAAGGCGAATTTCGCGCGCTACGATTTGCTGGATGAGCAGGTCGTTTTTCTCGAGGGGCTGTTCAAGGACACCCTGCCGACGGCGCCGGTGCGCGAGCTCGCGGTGCTGCGCCTCGATGGCGACATGTACGAGAGCACGCGTGATGGGATCGTCAATCTTTACCCGAAGCTCTCGCGCGGCGGCACGCTGATTGCCGACGACTATCATCTATTCGAGGCCCACCGCACGGCGATCGACGAGTATCGCGCTGCGCACGGCATCACCGACCCGATCATCCGCATCGACGAGTTCGGCGCGTATTGGGTGAAGTCTTAGCGCGGCGGCTCCTCGCCTCTCTCTTGCACTCAGGGCGCCGCCATTTCGTCCTAGCATCCCCTCTCCCCGTGCTTACGGGGAGAGGGTTGGGGTGAGGGGCAGCGGCAAACGCAGACGTCAGCGCGAGCGGCCGCCCCTCACCCCGACCCTCTCCCCATTGGAGACAATGGGGAGAGGGGGAAGTGGGGCGCGTCATACGCTGCGCCATCACCCTTGCCGCCGCGGGCATGGCACAACGGTGGAAAGCGACAGCACCTCTTCCCAGCAGCCCGCGGTCTCAAGCACTCCGCTCGCGCTCTTGCCGCCGCGGGCATGGCACAACGGTGGAAGGCGACAGCACCTCTTCCCAGCAGCCCGAGCCTGCAGCTCCAAGCACGCGCTCGCGTGCTGGCCGCCGCGGGCATGGCGGGTCGCCTGAAAGCGACAGCACCTCTTCCCAGCAGCCCGCGGCCAATAAAAAAAGGGCCGCCGAAGCGACCCTTTTTCCTTGGTTCAAGAAGCTGCCCTAGGCAGCGCGCGTGATTGCGATCGGCGGCTTCTTATCCTCCGCGATCTCCGTGGCTTCTCGGATCGAAATACCGATAAAGCGTTTGCGTCCGGTTTGTTCGCGCCGGATGTCCTTCAGTTCGCTGAAATTTTTGCTGAACGTCGGAAGCGCCAGCGGTTCCTTGTCCTGCTCTTCACACCAGACGCAGTAGTGCTCGTAAAGGTCGGTAGCAGTGATCGTGGAGCCGTCTTCGGTCTCGACCCTCTCTCTGTGGAAGCGTTCGGCATCACCCTCGGGCGCGACCAGCCGTTGGGGCTGGTGGACGATCCGGTCGGTGTTGTCGTTGGCCGTTGCGGCCGGTGGCGTAATGACGGCTGGAGCCGGCGGCGCGGCCGGAATGGCCTGGACTGCCGGTGTTGCTGGAACTGCAGCGGGTGCTGCGGCGGCGATGGCCGGGATGGCAATGGTCTGAGCGGCGACGGGTGTCGCAACCGGGACCTGCACCACGACATCGAGCGGCATGGCGACTGCGGCCTGCCCAACCGCGGCGGCGGAAGCCACCTTGGGGTTGTGCAGGGCATCATGCAGTCGCCACTGGCTGAAGGCGATGTACATGCCAAAGCCTGAACCGACTTCCAGCAGCAACGCGATGAAGATCGTCAGCGCCATCTGGACATCGTCGACCTTCAAATCCGGGAACACGAGCCCGCCGATCTTGGCAAGCATGGCTGCCTGCGGATCAGCTTCGGTGAGCGCGGTATGACTGTCGCCGGATTTTGCCAGCTGAGCCTTGACCTCCATGATCTTCTTGCTGAGATCAGCGGCCTGGACGGCATTCGCGTGCTCTGCCGAGAGCGTGTGGTACTGCTGGCAGAAGTCACGATTGAACTTGCCGTTGACCACGGTGCAGCCCTGCGTGCGGCTCCAGTAGATCTGGTTTTTCAAACCATTCATCTCACTGGCCACGGTGGCAGCAGGGCGATGCTTCGGAATCCAGCCGACCTGCTCTTCCATCCGCTTCACGTCAGAACGCATGTCCTGATAGACGGCCGTCTGCTGGGCGCGTTGCCCAGTCGTGTCGAGCCGGTTCAGGGCAGCGTGACCGAGTGCCGAGGTGAGTGAGTAGGCGGTTACAACCACCCCCACCACAGCCGCTGCAGCCGCTTGCGACCACATGCGGTTTCGTATGGCTGCAAATAAGAAGAAGGGTATGAGCGCCTTCAGGCAGTCTGCGGCGGCACTGGCCGCCCCGTAGATCAACCCGTCGAATTCAGTCGTCCCAAGACTGTATCCGAAGCGCCAGTTCATGGCGGCGGACACAGCAAGCAATACGCTTGCTGCTAATACGCCTAGGATACCTAGAGCGTGTCTCATCGTTTCAAATGCCCCCAATCGTTTGGGGCCAGCCTACGCGGGCACAGGGTGCCGGCCGAGCGACGTTGCACACCGAGAGGCTAATGCCGTCCGCCCAATGCCGATTGAAGCTTCCCTGCACAAAGAGGGCTTCAGGTGCTGCGGATCGGTGAGCTCCGGATCCCGTTGAGGCCAGGTCCGGCCGGACGCGCAGCGGCGTGGCATTCGATCTGAACGGATGTGGACCGGCTCGACTTATGCACACTCGCCATCGCCGCTAGACGACAAGCTTTTGCACAGGTCGACAGGACCGGCCGACAGGCAACGCAACAACAACATGGGACTCCTCTCACCTATCAGCGGTAGGCGATTCGTAAGCAATTGTTAATTGTTTCAGACCCCTTAGGAATCGATGGGTCGGCGGTGTGTGATTGCTGTCACGTAGCCAGGCCGGAAGGCCACAATGCGCCCAATGGCTTATCCCCAAAGACTAATCCACCAGTTGTCCACTTCGATCCGGCGTTTTGTGCAGGGAGGCTACAGCAACTGTTAATGACCATCGCACGCAGAGGTTGCGTCTAAACCATCTTTCTCGTCATGTGCTCGCAAAACCGCTGCGCCAGGAACGGTTGACGAATTCTTGCACGGTTCTTGCGACTGCGGCCCCGGGACTTCCTGCGGAGCCCTCAAACGACACAAAGGGTGGAAATTCGGCCATGTTCGAGCGCACGAGGGTAGATGGCGGAGCTGGCGATGCCACGTCGGGCATATCGGTGGCGCTTAGCCTGATGGACGGCACGGAGGTGAAGGGCCGCGTCTCGGTTCCGCAGGGCCGCTCGCTCGGGGATGTGCTCAACGGGCCGGCGCCGTTCGTCGAGTTCGAGGAGTTCGACGGTCCGCGCCAGTTCCTGGCGAAGCACGCGATCGGCGGCGTGCGCCCGATCAGCCCGGCCCGGGGGCTAGGCCTCGCGCGGATGCGCGACAATGACGGCTTCGATCCCTACGGTCTCCTCGAATTGCCGCTCGGTGCGCCCTTCGAGGATGTGCGCGCGGCCTATCTCCGCAAGGCCAAGGCCTACCACCCCGACCGCTATGCCAACGCCGAGCTGCCGGCGGAGGTGCGAGGCTATCTCGAGGGCATGGTCCGGCGGATCAATGCCGCGTTCGCGGCTCTGGATGGTGCACGTCTGGAGAGCCGCCAGAAGCCCGTGCAGCGCGTCACGCCGATCTATTCGTCGCCAGCGCGCTGATCGCAGCCGTCAGGTCTGTGCCGCCGCTTCGGCGGGAGGCGAGGCCTTTGTCTCCACGGCTCCGGTCGGCTTTGCCGCGACCTCGCGCCAGGGCTTGGCCGTCGTCTGCTCCCTGTCATAGAGCTGGGTCAGGAACGTGGTGATGCGCGGGTCGGCGGGCGTGTTGCGATCCTGATAGCGGTGCTGGCGAGACTGGCGCCGCCGCGCCCAGCCGGGGGCGCCGGGTTTCTTCATGCGCCGCCCGTTGTGGATCAGCAGAGGATTGTCCGGGGCTTCGAGGTCCAGTTCCTCGAGAAACGTCTCGCGCAGCGCGTAGAACGACTGCAGGATCGCATCGCGCGCGAGCTTGCGATCCTCCGCCGTCACCTGCCGGCCGGCCTCTGGCTCGATGGACTGCAGGGCCCGGCGCATGTCGTGGAGCGGCGCGTAAGGATAGAGGCCGATCTGCTTGTGCGTCTCGCCGACGTTCGCGTAGACGGCCCGCATGTTGTCGAGCGACTCCGAGATTGTGCAGAAGGCCGCGAAATACTCGGCCTGCGTGGGCGCCTCGCGCTGCGTATACGTGAAGAGGGCGGACTTCGCCTTGACGATGTTGTGCCACTCCTCCTTGAGGGCGCTGAGAAACAGCGCGCGCTTCTGGAAGACATTGGCGAGGTAGGCGGCGACGACCGTGACGAGCACGAGCGCCATGTCCTTGAGATAGTCGTAGAGGCTTGCGAGCACGCGCTCGGCCGGCGTATCGGCGAGGCCGGGGATCTGGTTGGCCAGCTTTGCCACCAGCGAAATAGCCAGCACGAGACCGAGAATCCAATAGGCGCGCCGCAGAGTGCGCCCGAGCGACGAACGTGTCATGGAATCCCCCGGTTATGCTGGCCGGCGGTCCCAGTGCCGGCCTCAGTCGACGACGTGCGCCGTCGGGTGGAGTGAGGGGCAAAAACCGGCCGAAAGTACGGCGACGATCGAGGGCGGTGTCAGCACCTCGACGGTCGCCGCCGAGGGCCGCTCGATGGGAGTTCCGTAGCCAGCGAAGTCCCAGGGCAATAGCCAACTTGCGAGCACAAGGTGCGGCGCCCCCTGCCAGCGGATGAATGTGCCGCCGGGCAGCGTATCGAGGCTCGCGTAGTACGTGCGCTTGGCGCGCTCGGGTGTCAGGCGCTCCTCCTGGAGCACGGCGTCCATGTCCTCAGCCATGGCGCGCCCGGCGAGGCCTTTCGTCTGGGCCCACAGCGTCGCGAACCACAGAAAATCCTGCCGGCGGCATTCGCCGCAGGGGCGGTGGCCGGCCGCGAGCGCGGTCGCCTCATCCAGGAAGAAGAGCTCGGTATAGCGCCCGGGCTGCATGAGCGCGCGGCGTCGGCCGTTGAATTCGAGCCGGCAGCAGATCCACTGGCGGCTGGCCCAGCGGCGCTTGCCGAGCGTGCGGTCTGGCTGATGGATGGCGCCGCCCCGATTGCCCATGACGGTCCCCCGCGCAGCAATCGCGACGATCGAGCCGTCCGGGGTAACGCGGTTCTGGAGTGGCATTGCGCCTTCTGCCATATGTGCGGCTTCAGACACGCAGGATGCCTAATGTGATGATCGAGAAATTCGCCAGATCCCGCGGCACGCTATGGCGCGAATTTTTCGATCTGAATCACATTAGCAAAGCTATGCAACTAGTGTCCCTTCTGATTCCGAAGTTCGCTCGGGACACCAGCATCGAGGTCAAGCGAACTTCGGAACCGGGACACTAGAATGACCGAAGCCGTTGTCCATGTGAAGAGCGAGGATCGTCCCAGCGGGCGCGTCGCGACCGTAACGATCGACAATCAGCGCCGCCTCAACTGCCTCGCCAGCCCGACCATCATCAGCCTCACGCAGGCATTCAAAAAATTGTCCGAGGACAATGCTTTACGCGCGATCATTCTGACGGGCGCCGGCGACAAGGCGTTCATCGGCGGGGCCGATCTGAACGAGCTCGGCGCGTGCTGCGCGGACTCGGTGCGCCTTTTCATCACCCGCCTGCACCAGGCCTGCCTCGCCATCCGCGAATGCCCGGTGCCGGTCATCGGTCGGGTCAATGGCTTCTGTCTCGGCGCCGGCCTCGAGGTTGCGGCGAGCTGCGACATGCGTGTGTCGTCCGACAACGCGATCTACGGCATGCCCGAGGTTCACATGGGGCTTCCCTCGGTCATCGAGGCGGCGCTGCTGCCGGGCCTCATCGGCTGGGGCAAGACGCGCGAGATCCTCATCACCGGCGAGACCTTCGGCGCCAATGAGGCGCTGGCCATGGGCTTCGTGCAGAAGGTCGTGCCGATGTCGGGTCTCGATGCCGCGGTCGACCACTGGCTCGGCCTCATTAGTCGCGCGACGCCCAAAGCCGTGCGCAACCAGAAGGCGCTCATGAACCGCTGGGAGCGCGTCTCGGTCGAGGAGGGCGTCTATGCCGGCATCGACGCCATTGCCGAGGCCTACACCACGGGCGAGCCCCAGGCCGCCATCAAGTCCTTCTTCGAGGCGAAGAAACAGAAGACGGGGCGCTGACGTTCCTCCAACGAACATTCCGCAGCGTGCCGGGACTGCCACTGTTCACCCACAGTGTTGCAGCTATACTGCAGCGCGCTGTTAACCAAGCCTTCCGCGCAGGATGGCCGGTCCGACTTGCGCCCTGCGCACGAGTGTGGCGACAAAAACGTGAGCGAACGGCCCTCTTTCCTGACCTGCAGTGGTCCGAGCCGGCATACTGGCTGGCGGCATCGGGCGACCGTCGCCGCCGTCATTGCCGGGCTGCTTCTGCCCTTTGTCCCGCAGGCACCGCTCCGCGCGCAGCCGGGCCAGAACGCGGCACAGACCTCCGAGCCGCCGCCGGCCGCTCAATCGGCGCCCTCGTCCGTGCCCCAGTCGGTTCCGATGTCGCGGGCCGAGTACGAGCAGTGCCAGGTCGGCGACGAGGCGACGTTCCGCGCGGCCGTCGCCCGCGTCACGCAGGCGGCGCTCACGAAGAGCCTCGCCGATCTCGACTACGCGCCGATCGTGCGGGATGCCTGGCGACGCAACAATGTCGACGACGTGCTCTGGCGCCAGGTGGATGTCGCCATCGGCGAGGTGCGCGAGGAGTCGAGCTGGACGGAGCTGATCGGCTCCATTGCTTTCCAGGAGACAGCGCAGAAGCTCGCCACGACGACGTCCGAACGTGTCTTCCGCTCCGATGCCATGCAAAAGGCCATCCTCGGCGTCGCCAGTGGCGTCGGCAACGAGGTCGGCCGGCGCATGGAGCAGGGTCTCAGTGCCGCGGCCGAGCCGGTCGCGCAGTGCATGCAGGCTTTCCTCGGGCCGCGCTACGGCAGCATGGTCGCGCGCTCCGTGAGCCGCGACACCGGGCGCGAGTTCACGATCGATCCGTCCAAGGCGAGCGCGACCGTCTCCACCGGACAGGTTCTCATCCAGGGCAGCGAGGGCCTCACGGGCACCGTGCTGCTGATCGTGCGCCGCCAGCTTTCGCGCATGGCCATGACCGTCGGCCAGCGCGTCGTCGGCGCCATCCTGAGCCGCATTGTCGGCGTCGTCGCGGGCGGCGTCGGCATCGCGCTCATCGCCAAGGACATCTGGGAATTCCGCCACGGCGTGCTGCCGATCATCGCGACCGAGATGAAGAGCGCGGATACGCGCGATAAAATTCAGGCCGAGCTTGCCAAGGTCATCGGCGAGCAGATCAACGAGCACACGCGTGAGATTTCCAGCACGGCAGCCGATCGCGTCACGGAGATCTGGCGCGAGTTCCGTCGCGCGCATGCCAAAGTGCTGGAGCTTGCCGAAAAGGACGAGCGCTTCCGCCGCTTCCTCGACACGGTGACGCCCGCCAAGCTGCCGCGTCTCGACGAGGTCGTCGCGCTCATCCTTGCCGGCGAAGGCGAGCCTGCTCTCACGCGACGCCTCAATGACGGAACGCTGCATCGCGCCATCGAGACCATGCCTGCCGAGGCGATCACCATTGCGCGCGACACGAAATCCCTGGAGGCCGGCTTCAAGTGGTGGGCGCTGGCGGACGAACGCTTGCCCGAAGTCGTGGCCTTCGATCTTCATCGCCTTGGCTCGCCCGAGGAAATGAGCAAGGCGGCGCTCGGGCGTCTGCTCGTGCTCGAGGATCGCACGGCCATCACGCGCCTCGCGAGCCTCACGCGCGCCGAGCGCGAGCCGCTCCTCGAGCTGCCGCCCCGCGATCTCAATCGCCTCGCCCGCGCGCTTCCCGAGACGGACCTCAAGGCGCTCTCGCGCTATATGAGCGCGCTCGAGCCCGCAGCGGCGCAGCGCCTGCTCGCCGTGGTCGGTTTCTCACCCGCGCGCATGGCCGCCTACACGGCATCGGGCGTCCAGGCCGCGATCCTCGCGAGCCGCGATCAGACCGAAGCTGTGGCCGTCATCGCGCGCTCCGATGCGATCTTCGACTTCTTCGTCTTTGCCGATGATGTGCGCTCGGTGCGCGAAGGCAAGATCAGCCCGCTGCTGCTCTGGGCGCGCTATCCGGTGGCGCTCAGCGTGTTCGCTTTTGCCGCGCTCATCGTGCTGCTGATCCTGTGGCGCCTTCTCTTCGGCCGGCGCCCGCGCATTGTCATCGCGCAGAACAAGTCCTGACGCTCGCACTCGGGAGACCCTATGCGCCTTGTGACCACGGACAGGATCGATGATGAGAAGATCGTCACGGGCGAGGTCGTCTATGCGGTCGCGGTGAGCGGCGCCAACATCGTGCGCGACATGCGCGAGGCCGTCATCAACACGATCGGCGGCCACATGACGCGCTATGAGCAGCTCGTCGACATGACGATCGCGCGCGCGCTCGAAGCGCTGAAGGCGCGCGCCGCCGGTCAGGGCTATGACGGCGTCCTGGCGCTGCGTCTCAGCCATCCTGTGATCACGAACGGTGCCGTCGAGGTGGTCGCGACCGGAACGGGTTTTCGCTACGCGGCAAAGCCATAGATGGCAGCATCCGCCGCCGCCAATAAGCCCATGGCGCGATTCAGGGATTTGGGCGCAACACGGCTCTGCAAAACGCCGGCACAGGGGGTCACAAGGCCGGCCGAATCGTGTTGATCATGCAGCGATTGGCGCGCGCCGGCGCGCGTATGAACTCGTCGGAATGGGGGAGACCATCATGGTTCTGAAAGCACCGGGCATCATCACCTTCATTCTGGCGATCGTCCTGACGGTGTGCGTCCTGGTCGTGAAATTCTTCGGCGCTCAGATTCCGCTGATCCAGGGCAATGAGTTCTGGTTCCTGCTGCTCTCGCACGTGATCCTGTTGCTCGGCTGCATCATGCGCGGGCTCTGACAACGCAAACGGGCGCGCTAAAGCGTCGGACCTTAAATGCGACCCACGCTGCGCCGGCCTCATAGTCGCATTTAAGGTTCAAAGACGCTTTAGAATCATAGCGTTCCAAAGCAACTTTGGACTTGAAATTCACTCCCCGGCAGGCCTCGAAGCGAGGTGAATTTCAAGTCCGTTGCTTTAGCCGTCGCGCCCGCGCGATCGCCCGGCGATCCATCCCGCTCAGGGAAAAACCTGCACCCAGCCCGTGCCGGCGCGGTCGGAGACCGTGCCGAAGTACTTGTCGTACTCCGCGCGCAGCTCGCGCAGATGACCCGATGCCTGGAATTCCTTGAACGTCTCCTCGTTCTTGAATTCGTAGAGCGCCATGTAGTCGTATTTGTCCTCGCCCATGATGCGCTTGTAGCGCCGCCCGCTGATCGCGCCGTTGTAGCGCAGGACCTGCGGGACGTGCTCCTCGTCGTACCACTTGTTGAAGGCGGCCTCCTGATCCTTGGTGATCGTCGCGCGCACCATGAAAAGCGTGGCGGCCATGGGTGTTCCTCCAATTCTGTTGTGCCCGATTATGAAATCTTAGCCGCGAGCACGCGTGCGGCGCCACACCTCAGTAGGTGAGCGCCGCCTTTATCGAGATCAGCTCCTGGCGCGCATCGGGATAAGCCTCGTAGGCTTGGCCGGCGCGGCGATACCAATAGCGGCTGTTGCTCTCGTCGGGCTCGATCTTGTGCAGGACCGCATGGATCCAGCACGAGGTCGGGTTGCCCTCGTCGCGCTGGACGATGCCATGCGCCGCCTCCCACTCGCCGGCGAGCGCGTGGTCGATGGCCTGCACGAGCTCAGCGCGCGAGATGCTCATGCCGCGCCGCGCTTGACGTTCCGCCATGCGCCGACATCGGGCCGCGCAAGGCCGAGGTTCTCGCGCAGCGTCGCGCCGCGATAGTCCTTGTGATAGAGGCCGCGCCGCTGCAGCTCCGGCACGACGAAGCGCACGAAGTCCTCGTACGTGCCGGGCACGCACGTCGCGCCGACAACGAAGCCGTCGCACGCCGGCGCCGTGAAATACTCCTCGAACATGTCGGCCACTTCCTTGGGGCCACCGACCCAGGGATTGTTGAGCCGGCCGCGGCCGCTGATGCGGATGAAGTCGCGGATGGTCGGATTTTTCGTGCCGGCGTTTTTGAGCACGCGGTCGCGGATCGTCTGCAGGCCCGACATGGAGGCGATGTCCTCGTCCGTCAGCGGCTGATCGAGCGGCTTCGAGCCGAAGTCGAAGTTCAGCGCCTCTGACAGAAGCATGAGGCTGTCCACCTCGAGCGGCAGCTTGTCGAGCTCCGCGCGCTTGTCCTCGGCTTCCATCTTCGTCTCGGCGACGACCGGATGCACCAGCGCGCCGATCAGCATGCTGTTCGGATCGCGCCCCGTCGCGGCGCACTGCGCCTTGAGATCGGCGTACTCCTTGCGCCCGACCTCCACGCTCGGCGTGTATGTGAAGATCATCTCGCCCCATTCGGCCGCGAAGCGCTTGCCGCGTCCGCTCTGGCCGGCCTGGATGAGCAGGGGATGCCCCTGTGCCGAGCGCGGCACGGTGAAGGGCCCGCGCGACCTGAAGTGCGATCCCGAATAGTCGAGCCGCTTGACCTTCGAGGCATCGGCGAAGCGGCCACTCGCCTTGTCGACGATCAGCGCATCGTCGCCCCAGGTATCCCAGTGCCCGAGCACGACTTCCAGGAACTCGTCGGCGCGGTCGTAGCGCGCATCGTGCTCCAGGACGGAATCGCGGCCCATGTTGTGGGCCTCGATGTCATTGAGCGAGGTCACGATGTTCCAGGCCGCGCGCCCGTTGCTCATGAGGTCGAGCGTCGCGAACATGCGCGCCACGTGGAAAGGCTCGTAGTAGGTCGTCGAGTAGGTCACGCCGAGGCCGAGCCGCTCGGTCGCCATGCCCATGGCCATCATGCAGGCGACCGGGTCCATCTTCACGCAGCGAATGCCGTTCTCGACGGCCTCCGTGTAGCGCCCGCCGTGGAACTCGGGCATTCCGAGCCGGTCGTCGAAGAAGGCGAGCTGGAACTTGCCGGCCTCGAGCACCTTGCCGATGTGGCGATAGAAATCGGCCGACATGAAATCGGTGCGGGAGTCGGGATGGCGCCACGAGGCGGCAAAGTTGGAGCAGTTCTGCGCCTGCAGGAATCCGATCAGCGCCATCTGTCGCATGTGCGTCGTGTCCTCGATAGGGGTGATGCGGCTGCAGACAGTAAACGCAGCGATGAGCGGGCGCCACACTCATGTCCGGACATCAGGTCTGCCATCCCGGCGGATACCATGTCCGCACGCAGCCCGATTGTGCGTCGCAGCATAAGGCATTGATGTGCTTCATTGTTGCAGGCGGCTGGCGTATAGACCGCTCTGGTCGGCCATTCTGGGGCCGCCACGTGCACGGGCCGCGGGGGCCATGGAAATTCAGGCGATCGGAGAGGGCGGACATGTCGCAGGACAAGGCTAAGGTTGCTGGGCTGGACCGCGTGCTGGTGGTGGAGGTTGCCCGCGTGACCGAGGCGGCCGCCATTGCCGCGGCCCGTTTCCGCGGCATGGGCAACGCGAAGGGCGCCGACAAGGCTGCCGTCGATGCCATGCGCAAGGAGCTGGGCAAGATCCACATCCGCGGCAAGGTCGTCATCGGCGAAGGCGAGATGGACGAGGCGCCGATGCTCTATATCGGCGAGGAAGTCGGCATCGGCGACGGGCCGCAGGTCGACATCGCGGTTGACCCGCTCGAGGGCACCACGATCTGCGCCAAGGACATGCCGAATGCCCTCGCCGTGATCGCGGTCGCGGAGCGGGGTGGCCTCCTCCATGCGCCCGACATGTACATGGACAAGATCGCCATTGGGCCGGGCTATCCCGACGGCATTATCGATCTCGATACGCCGATCGCCGAGCAGCTCCAGAAGCTCGCCAATGCCAAGGGCGTGCCCGTCGATCAGATCAGCGCGTGCGTCCTCGATCGTCCGCGCCACGCCGAGATCATCGAGGCCGTGCGCAAGGTCGGCGCCGGCATCCGCCTCATCCCGGATGGCGACATCGCGGGCGTCATCTGGTGCACGGATCCGCAGCAGACGGGCATCGACATCTACCTCGGCTCGGGCGGTGCGCCGGAAGGCGTGCTTGCCGCGGCCGCGCTCCGTTGCATCGGCGGCCAGATGCAGGGTCGCCTCAAGCCCTCGAACCGCGAGGAGATCGAGCGCGCGGCGAAGATGGGCATTCCCGACATCAACCGCAAATTCTCCATGCAGGAGATGGCCTCGGGCGACGTGATCTTCTCGGCGACCGGCGTCACCAGCGGCTCGATCCTCGAGGGCGTGCACTTCCGCGGCGACTTCGCCGAGACCGAGACGCTCGTCATGCGCTCGGCGACCGGCACCGTGCGCCGCATCAAGACCACCTTCCGCAATGTCAAAATGAAGATGGCGGGGGTCTAAACTCGCGCCTTTGGCGCGAACAGGGCCTCGGCCCTGTGACCCGACCGGGGGACACCCCCGGCCCCCCCGTCTTTTGTTGACGGGAATTCGCGGTATCTGTTGCGCTTATAAAAGCGGGTGGGTTCGGGAGGGTGTCCCTCCCGATGGGGTGCGGGGCTAGCCCCGCTCGCGCCGTAGGCGCGAATGCTACGTCCGCACCGTCGCCGCTGCGACGCCCGCGCCGATCAGCAGGCTGCCGCCGATCTTATTGAACAGGCTGATGGCGCTCGGATTGCGCGCCATGGCGCCGGCGCGCGCGGCGAGAAAGCCGTAGGCGAGCGCGTTCGCGAATGCGATGACCAGGAAGGTCGCGCCAAGGATGAGCATCTGCGTGAGCACGTCGCCCTTCGGATCGATGAACTGCGGCATGAAGGCGACGAAGAAGGTGATGCCCTTGGGGTTCAGCGCAGTCACGATCCAGGCGTGCGCGACCATGGCGAGCGATGTCGCGCGATCCGTGCGCGCTTCCGTCTGCAGGCTGCCGCCGGCTCGCCAGAGTTTGATGCCGAGCCAGATGAGATAGGCCGCGCCCGCGAGTTTCAGCACCGTGAAGAGCGTTGCCGATGTCGCGAGCAGGGCGCCCACGCCGAGGAGCGACAGCGTGACGGCCGTGAAATCGCCGAGCGCGACTCCGATGGCCGTCGGCAGTGCCGCGCGCCAGCCCTGCCCGAGCGCGTAGGACACGACCAGTAGCACGGTCGGGCCGGGGATCATCACGAGGATGGTCGAGGCCGCGACAAAGGCGAGCCAGGCTTCGATGCTCATGGAGATGCCCCCAACATGTTGACTGCGGTTTCCGCCGCACCAAGCTCCGCCTTGTCGGGATCGTCAAGTGGGCCGCGCTCTAGCGCGGGTGGGGTTTTCGCTGCTGCTTTAGTGCCGCGGGCTGCTGGGAAGAAGTGCTTCGCACGCCTCCGTGGTGCCATGCCCGCGGCGGCCAGAGCGAGAGCG
Organism: Hyphomicrobium sp. CS1BSMeth3; assembly: GCF_900117415.1. GTDB lineage: Bacteria > Pseudomonadota > Alphaproteobacteria > Rhizobiales > Hyphomicrobiaceae. The sequence goes on along the minus strand of NZ_FPEI01000006.1, from coordinate 1,816,635 downwards.
CGGTGTATGACGCGCCCCACTTCCCCCTCCCCCCATTGCCTTCAATGGGGAGGCAGCGGCAAACGCTGACGTCGGTAAGTGGTGCCGCCCCTCACCCTAACCCTCTCCCCGCAAGAGCGGGGAGAGGGGATGCTGGTGCGTTCGCGGCGCGCTCCAAGTCATAAAAGGAAGGGGGTTCGGGGTCTCCCCGATTGGGGTTCGGGGACAAGTCCCCGTCGCGCCGCAGGCGCGAACTACTCGCCACCCACCAAATTCTCTTCGCGCACCGCAAACGCCGTCCGCGCGCGCGCCTGGCTCTCGGCATTGCGGCTCTGCGTATAGAAATTGCCGAGCACGAGCACGTCCATCTCGGTCCTGAGGTAGCAGGACACGGCCTCGCGCGCTGTCGAAACAATCGGCTCCTGACGGTTGAAGCTCGTGTTGATCAGCACGGGCACGCCCGTCTCGCGCCCGAAGGCCTCGATGACCGCGTAGTAGCGCGGGTTCGCGCGCCGATCGACGGTCTGCAGACGCGCCGTGCCATCGATGTGCACGGCCGCCGGGATGACGTCGAGCTTGTCGGCGCGCACGCGCGGCGCGAACGTCATGAAGGGATCGTCCTGCGCGATTTCGAAGTACTCCTGCGCGTGCTCGACGAGCACGGCAGGCGCAAACGGGCGGAAGCTCTCGCGATATTTGATGCGCGCGTTGATGCGATCCTTGGTGGCGAGACGACGCGGATCGGCGAGGATGGAGCGATTGCCGAGCGCCCGCGGGCCCATTTCGAAACGCCCCTGGAACCAGCCGACGATACGTCCTTCCGCAAGATCGCGGGCAACGCGCGCAAAGAGCGTGGCGTCGTCGAGCCGCTCAGCCGCAAGGCCTGCCGCATCGAGCGCTGCGCGGATCGCCTCCTCGCTCTCCTCGAGGCCGTAGAAGGGATGCGTCAGCGTGAAGTCGCGCGGTTGCTCGTTCCTTTGATGATGCAACCAGAGTGCGGCGCCGAGCGGCGCGCCGGTGTCCGATGCGCAAGGCGGCACCCATACATGCTCGTAGTCCGTCTCGGCGAGGATGCGCGCATTGGCGACGCAGTTGAGCGCGACGCCGCCCGAGACCACGAGATGACGCGAGCGATTGCGGGCATGGAGGCCGCGCGCGACGTGCACCACCACCTCCTCGATGCGCACCTGGAGCGCACGCGCGAGCGCCTTGTGATGATCGGTGACGGGCTCGTCGTGGTGACGCGCCGGCCCGAAGGTCGTGAAGAACTTCTCGCTGAAAGGCTTGAGGAACGCGTAGCGGTCGAACTTGAAATAGCTCATGTCGACGTCGTAGCGCCCATCGTCGACCAGGCGGATCGTATCGCGGAAGCGGTCCAGATAGCGGTCGTCGCCGTGGGCCGCGAGCGCCATCACCGTGCCTTCCTCGAAATCGCGAAAGCCGAGATGGCCGGTGACGAACGTGTAGATCATGCCGAGCGAATTGAAGACATCGCTCTGCCAGATGCGTTCGAGGCTGCTGCCTCTGCCGACGTAGGTCGATGTGGCCGCATCATCGCCGTAGCCGTCCATGACGAGGACGTTGGCCTCCTCGAAGGGCGAGACGAAGAAGATCGCGGCATGTGCGTGATGGTGGCGGACACCATAGAACGGCGGAAGCTTCTGCAGACCGAGCGCGCGCGTGAGCTTGTACTTCAGCCATTGATTGAGCACGACGATGCTGAGGCGCTGCGCGGTGTTGGCGCTCGGGCGCAGCAGATTGAGGCTCGATGGCGTATTGCGCAGGATGGCCTTCAGGAAGGTCTTGCGCAGAACGGCTGCGTTCCAAGGCGTGACGATGGCATCGATCTCGCCCGGCTGCAGCCAGCCACCCTCGATGGCGGCCGCGAGGGAGGCTTCTGGGAACCTTTGCGTGTGCTTGATGCGGCAGAGCCGCTCCTCCTCGATGACGAGGACCGGCTTCCCGTTTTCCACGATCGCGATGCCGCTGTCGTGGGTCTCACTGGCGATGCTCAGGATGCGCATGGGCGGCGGTCGTCGTCGCAAGCCTCGGCGGGACACCTCATGGGCGCTCGATCGCTAGTCATCCGCAATCCGTACTCTGATTCGGCCGGGGAACCCCGTCCGTGCCTTCGTATGCTCGCCGCTCATGCCCGAAATTCGAGGCAGGCTGCTGAAATACCAGACACGGGCGCCAACTGGCCATAATATTTGAACTGAACGGGCCCTCCTTTGGGACCGACAGCGAGGCGGGACGGATGGTGCCGGACGTTATGCTCGAGCTGGTGCCTCGCCCCACCGATGGGATTAGGGAGCGCGGCAGAAGATGCGACTGGGCAGACTGGCAGTAGCCTTCGCGATGATGGCGGTAGCGGCCGCCCCGGCGTTGGCACAAGCGCCGATAAAAGTCGGCGAGATCAATAGTTACAAGGTGATTCCGGCTTTTCTCGAGCCCTATCGCAAGGGCTGGGAGCTGGCCGTCGAGCAGATCAACAAGAGCGGTGGCATCAACGGTCGGCCGCTCGAGGTGATCTCGCGTGACGACAACGGCGCCCCGGGCGACGCCGTGCGCGCGGCGGAGGAGCTGGTGAGCCGCGAGGGCGTGGTGCTGCTGACCGGCGGCTTCCTCTCGCATGTCGGCCTCGCCGTTGCCGACTTCGCCAAGCAGCGGAAGATGCCGTTCATCGCCTCCGAGCCGCTGACCGACAAGATCGTCTGGGAGAACGGCAACAGGTACACGTTCCGCCTCCGCGCCTCGACCTATATGCAGACGTCCATGCTGGTTGAGGAGGCCGTCAAGCTGAACAAGCGGCGCTGGGCGCTCGTTTATCCCAACTACGAGTATGGCCAGTCGGCGGTCGCCTCCTTCAAGCAGCTCATGAGCGCGCGCCAGCCGGGCGTCGAGTTCGTCGTCGAGCAGGCACCGCCGCTGAACCGCATCGACGCCGGCAGCGTCGCGCAGGCGGTGGCCGATGCCAAGCCCGACGCGATCTTCAACGTTACGTTCGGCGCCGACCTGCAGAAATTCGTGCGCGAGGGCACGACGCGCGGTCTCTTCAATGACCGGGTCGTGCTGAGCGTGTTGGGTGGTGAGCCCGAGTATCTCGATCCGCTGCGTGACGAAGCTCCCGTCGGTTGGATCGTGACCGGCTATCCCTGGTACGCCATCGACACGCCCGAGCATAAGGCCTTCCTCGAGGCCTACCGCGCGAAGTTCAACGACTATCCGCGGCTCGGCTCGGTGGTCGGCTATTCGGCGATGATCTCGGTCGGCGAGGCGCTGCGCAAAGCCAAGTCCACGGATCCGGAGGCGATCGTCGCGGCCGCGAAGGGCCTCGAGCACATGTCCCCCTTCGGTCCCATCAAGTATCGTGAGATCGACCATCAATCGACGATGGGCGCCTACGTCGGGCGCATCGGCATCCGGGACGGCAAGGGCGTGATGGTGGACTGGCGCTATGAGCCGGGCGAGCGTCACCTGCCGTCGGACGATGTGGTGAAAAAGCTGCGGCCCGAATAGCCGCGTCGTGTAGGTTTGTTGTGAGCGACGCGCCGTGACCGCCAACGGTCACGGCCGTCGTGTATTACTCGTGTGATGATCGAGAAATTCGCCACGTCGCGCGGCAAGGCTTCGAGCGAATTTCTCGATCTGAATCACACGAGCAAGAATTTATTCTAGTGTCCCTGTTGATTCCGAAGTTCGCTCGGGACGCCGGCCGGAAGGTGTGGCGAACTTCGGAATCGGGACACTAGCCGGGTCGCCATGATCGCCTCGTTCCTCATCCAGACGCTCAACGGGCTCGCGAGCGCGTCGCTGCTCTTTCTCGTCGCGCTCGGGCTGACGTTGATCTTCGGCGTCACGCGCGTCGTGAACTTCGCGCACGGCTCGTTCTTCATGCTCGGCGCCTATCTGGCCGTGAGCTTCTACGGCTACGTCGGCGGCGGCGTGCTCGGCTTCTGGGGCGGCGCGGTCTTCGCAGGCCTCGCGGTCGGCGTACTCGGCGCGCTCATCGAGCTCACGATCCTGCGCCGCATCTACCGTGCGCCGGAGCTCCTGCAACTCATCACCACCTTCGGTGTCGTGCTCCTGCTGAAGGACGTCGTGCTTTTCACCTGGGGGCCAGAGGACATTCTGGGCCCGCGCGCGCCAGGCCTCACCGGCGCCGTCTGGATCTTCGGCAAGCCCATTCCGCAGTACGACCTCTTGCTGCTCGTGCTTGGGCCGCTCGTCGGGCTGCTCGTCTGGCTGCTGCTCACGCGGACGGACTGGGGCACGCGCGTGCGCGCCGCGACCGAGGACCGCGACATGGCGGCAGCGCTCGGCATCAACCAGGCGCTCATGTTCACGGGTGTGTTCGCGCTCGGTGCGCTGCTCGCCGGCCTTGCAGGCGCACTGGCGCTGCCGCGCGAGCCCGCGAACCACAATATGGACCTGACGATCATCGCGGACGTATTCGTGGTGACCGTCGTCGGTGGCCTCGGCAGCCTGCCGGGCGCCTATGTTGCGGCGGTGATCATCAGCGTCGTCAAGGCGTGGTGCATCGGCATTGGTGACGTGCGCGTGTTCGGCACGGTCTTCTCGTTCTCGAAGCTGACATTGGTCGCCGAGTTCATCGTCATGGCGATCGTGCTGATCATTCGGCCTTGGGGCCTCTTCGGCACGCCGCCGGCACCGCAGCGCGTGACCGCCGCCTCGATCCTGCCCATGCCCGTGCCGGACCTGAAGCGCCTGTGGCCGCTCGGGCTCGTAATCCTCGCGCTTCTCGCCCTGCCGCTCATCGCCGATCGCTTCACGGTCGTGCTGGCGACGGACATCATCATCTTTGCGCTCTTCGCCGCGAGCCTTGGTCTCATCATGGGCGCGGGCGGCATGGCTTCCTTCGGGCATGCTGCCTATTTCGGCGCAGGCGCTTATGCTGCTGCCGTCGCCGCCAAGGCCGGCGCGCCCTTCCTCGTCGCGGTGCCGGCAGGCGTCACCTTTGCCGGTGCGCTCGCCGTGCTCTTCGGCTGGTTCTGCGTACGTCTCACGGGCGTCTCGCTCGCCATGTTGACGCTTGCATTCGCGCAGATCACCTGGGCCATTGCCTTCCAGTGGGACAGCGTCACGGGCGGCAGCAATGGTCTCGTCGGAGTCTGGCCGCCCGAGCTGCTCTCCGATAAGACCGCCTACTACTTCGCGACGCTGCTGCTCGTCGGCGGAGCCATCCTGCTCATCTGGCGCTCGGTGCATGCGCCGCTCGGCTATCTCCTGCGCGCCTCACGCGACTCGCGCATACGCGCCGAGGCCGTCGGCGTCGATGTGCGCATCATCCAGTGGCGCGCGATCATCGTCGCCGGCGCTGCAGCCGGCCTCGCCGGCGCTCTCTACGTGTTCTCGAAGGGCTCGCTCTCGCCGGACTCGCTCTCGATCCCGCGCTCTGTCGATGCGCTCGCCATGGTGCTCATTGGCGGCGTGCAGACGCTGGTTGGGCCGGTCGTCGGCGCCGTCGTGTTCATGACGCTGCAGGATTGGGTCGTGCGCGCGACGCCCTACTGGCACGCCGTGCTCGGCATCACGCTCATCCTCATCACGATCATCTTCCCGCAGGGCATTGTCGGCACGCTCCGCCAGTGGCGCCAGCGCCGGGAGGCGGAACCATGAGCGTGCCCGTGCTCGCCGTCGAGGAGATCGGGAAGTCCTTCAAGGGCTTTCGTGCCGTCGAGCGCGCGAGCTTCACTGTCGAGGCCGGCGAGCTGCTGGCACTGATCGGCCCCAATGGCGCCGGCAAGACCACCACCTTCAACATGATCAACGGCCAGCTCATGCCGGATCATGGTCGCGTCCGCCTTGGCGGCGAGGATGTGACCGGCTGGCCGCCGCGCGCGCTCTGGCGAGCCGGTGTCGCGCGCACGTTCCAGATCACGCAGACCTTCGGCTCCATGAGCGTCGCGGAGAACCTGCTCGTCGCGATCCTCTCGCGCGAAAAGTCTGCGGGCCTGCTCGCGGCAAGCAATGCCTCCCACGCCAGCGAGATCCAGACGCGGCTCGGCGAAGTCGGCATGGGGCACGCGGCGAACACACTCTGCTCCGTCCTGGCCTATGGCGATCTGAAGCGCGTCGAGCTCGCGATCGCCCTCGTCAACGACCCGCGCCTCCTTCTCATGGACGAGCCGACCGCCGGCATGGCCGCGCGCGAGCGTGGCGCCCTCATGCGTCTTGTTGCCGAGCGCGCCCGCCAACGTCGTACGGCCGTGCTCTTCACCGAGCACGACATGGACGTCGTCTTCGGTCATGCCGATCGCGTCGTCGTCATGAACCGCGGCCGTCTCATTGCCGAAGGTTCGCCGGAGGAGGTACGTGCGAGTTCGATCGTGCGCGAGGTCTATCTCGGTGGCGCGGCGCTTTCCGCGATCGGCGGCGGAGGGGAGAGCAGCGCATGACACTTCTCGAAATCCGCGATCTCGATGCCTGGTACGGGCGCGCGCAGATCCTGTTCGGCGTTTCGCTTGAAGTAGAGGCGGGCGAGGCCGCCGTTCTGATCGGCCGCAATGGTGCCGGCAAGTCCACGCTCATGAAATCGATCATGGGTCTCGAAGCCGAGCGGCGCGGCACGATCCGCTTCGATGGCGCGGATCTGATCGCCGAGCCGACGCATCGCATCGCGCGCCGCGGCATGGCCTACGTGCCCGAGGACCGCCGCATCTTCACGGATCTCACGGTCGCGGAGAACCTCGCCGTCGGCCGCCTGCCGCCGAACAGCGGCGAGGCCTGGACGCCCGAGGCCGCCTTTGAGCTTTTCCCACCGCTCGCCGCCATGCGTGAGCGCAAAGGCGGGCAGATGTCGGGCGGAGAGCAGCAGATGCTCACGATCGCGCGGGCGCTCATGGGCAATCCGCGCTTCCTGCTGCTCGACGAGCCCTCCGAGGGGCTCGCTCCGGTCATTGTTGAAGTGATTGCGGGCGCCATTGCCAAGCTCAAGGCGCGCGGTGTCGGTCTTCTGCTCTCGGAGCAGAACCTGCACTTCGCGCGTGCCGTCGCCGACCGCGCCTTCGTGCTCGATCGCGGCCACATCCGCTTCGCCGGCACACTGGCCGAGCTCGACGCGGATGCAGCCCTCAAGGAGCAGTATCTCTCGATCTGAGAGCTGCCAGGACCCGTGTGGGCCTCAGCTTTCGCCGCGCAGCGGGAAGCCCGGTCCTGCGGGGCCCGGCGTCTCCGGCGTGTTGACGCCCGAGAGCGGGTCCGCCACCCGGCGCGACTTCCCTTCGAAGTACGCACCTTGCTCGATGCCGAGCTGCTGGTGGAAGACATCGCCTTCGACGCGGCTCGAAGTCTGCAGCACCACGCGGCGCCCGCGGATCGAGCCGGAGACGCTGCCGCGCACGATGACTTCGTCCGCCACGACGCCGCCGGTGACGCGAGCAGTCTCGCCGATGATGATGTTGGCGGCGTGCAGGTCACCCTGGACCTGTCCGTCGATGTGCACCTCGCCTTTCGAGACGAGATTGCCGACGATCGTCAGATCTTCGCCGATGTGCGATGCGCCGGAGGCGACGCTCGTGCGCGGCGATGGTGCCGACTGGCGGCCGATCGATGACGGCGACTCGGCCTGATGTGAATGCGGCGTTGGCGCCTGAGGCGGAACGCCCCGGGGCACGTCGAATGCCGTTGGTTCCCGGTCCGACTTCTTCGTAAACATCCTGACGCAACTCCCTCACTTGTGTCCCGATGCGCAACATGCCGTCGCCGCCGCCTGCGGCTGCACACGCGCATCGATCAGCCGTGCTCCCCCGGGCGGACTATAGGCTCCGTTCCTCCGGATAGCAAAGCCTGAGCCTAAGGTCAGCCCATTTGCTCCGAACGCGCACTGTGCCAAGCTCCGCCTCGCTGCTGTCACAAAAGGGCGACCTTGATGCCGAACGGCGGCACTACGGAATCGCGGGCGGGGTTCGGCTGGATGCAGACTTTTCGGAGCATCACCATTCTGACGGGCGCGGGCATCTCCGCGGAATCCGGCATCGCAACTTTTCGCGACAAGGACGGCATCTGGGCCAAGTACGACTACCGGGACGTGGCGACGCCGGAAGGCTTTGCCCGCAATCCGAAGCTCGTGCTCGACTTCTACAACATGCGCCGCCGCGTCAGCGCCACCGCCAAGCCGAACGCTGCTCATTTTGCCCTGGCGCGCCTTGAGCGCGAGCACGCGGGCCGGGTCACCGTCATCACACAGAATGTTGACGCGCTGCACGAGGCCGCGGGGACGCAAAACCTCATTCACATGCACGGCGAGCACCAGAAAGCGCTCTGCGCGAAGTGCGGCGAGCGACGACCCTGGGGGCCCGAGTATCCCGATCTGACCGTCGAGCTGACCTGCCCATCGTGCAACGTCACCGGCAGCCTGCGGCCCGACGTCGTCTGGTTCGGTGAGATGCCCTACCACATGGGCCGTATCGCCGAGGAGCTCGCCCGCACGGACCTCTTCATCTCGATCGGCACCAGCGGTAACGTCTATCCGGCGGCCGGCTTCGTCGCCGAGGCCCGCGACCGCGGTGCACACACGGTTGAGCTCAATCTCGAGCCCTCGCAGGGCACGAGCCTGTTCGACGAGGCCGTCCACGGGCCGGCCTCCAAGGTGGTTCCCGAGTTCGTCGAACGGGTGCTGAGCCGTGCGAGCTGAGCACATCCGGGCCGCTGGAATGCGCAGGCTGCGGAACTTCACGCCCGCTTAGGTATTGATCAATACTGAATTGAGCAGACTGGCCAATTCACCGGATACCTGCCATAAGCCAGCCCACAGGGCGGACGACGGACTATCGGAATGAGCTTGGACGAGTACAAGCGTATGGCGGCGCGCGGCGCCATCGAGCAGGTGGCATCGGGCATGCGCCTCGGGCTCGGCACGGGATCTACGGCAGCACACTTTGTCGACCTCCTGGGCGAGCGGGTTCGCAGCGGTCTCGACGTCATTTGCGTGCCGACATCCGAGGCGACGCGCGTGCAGGCCGCCGCGCTCGGTATTCCGCTCACTACGCTCGACGAGATGCCGCTCCTCGACATGACGGTCGATGGTGCCGACGAGTTCGACGGCGCCTTGCGGCTGATCAAAGGCGGCGGTGGCGCACTGCTGCGCGAGAAGATCGTCGCCGCGGCGTCGGAGCGCCTCGTCGTCATCGCGGATCACACCAAGCGCGTCGAGCGACTCGGCGCCTTTCCGCTTCCCGTCGAAGTCGTGCGCTTCGGCTACGCCGCGACGCAGAACATGATTGCTTTGCTCGCCGCCGATCTCGGATGCCACGGCGAGATCCGTCTGCGCGTCGGCCGCGATCGCCAGCCTTTCGTGACGGATGGCGGCAACTACATCTTCGATTGCGCGTTCAAGCGCATCGATGAGCCCGAACGCCTGGACGAGGCGCTGAAGCATATCCCGGGTGTCGTCGAGAACGGCCTGTTCCTCGGCCTCGCCGACATGGCGTTCGTCGCCGGACCTGAGGGCATCGTCGTCATCGAGACCGAGCCCGTCGAGGACGACGGTCGCTGAATGCGACGATCACCTCCTCTCGAAGGAGCATCTTGAGATGACCCTTGCACGCCGCCTGCTCATCGCGGTGCTGTTCAGCGCCGCCCTTGCTCATGTCGCGACAGCGCAACAGCGCCCGTCGGATGATGCCTTGAATGCAGCACGTGGCCTCGTCGAGGCTTCAGGCGCTGCTGCGCAGTTCGATCAGGTCATGCCCCTGCTCGCAAACCAGATGACGCAGGCCTTCGTAGGACTTGCGCCCGATCGCGCGACCGAAATTCGCGAGGTCATGGCCGAGGTCGTGAAGCGTTTCTCGGCACGAAAATCAGAGCTGATCGACGAGATCGCCGCCATCTACGCCGACAAGATTTCGGCCGACGACTTGCGCGAGATCACCAGATTCTATCAGACGGGCGCCGGCCGCCGCATGATCGAGGTACTGCCCGAGATCACGCGTCGCGCCGCGGCCGTGGGCCAGGCCTGGGGACAGCGCATCGGCGCCGAGATCGCCCAGGAAACGCGTCGCGAGCTGAAGAAGCGCGGCATCGATCTTTGAGAGGCAGCGATGGCCAACTACGACTACGACCTCTTCGTGATTGGCGCCGGCTCGGGCGGCGTGCGTGCGGCGCGCATCGCCGCGGGCCATGGCGCCAAGGTCGCCATCGCGGAGGAATACCGCTTTGGCGGCACGTGCGTCATCCGCGGTTGCGTGCCGAAGAAGCTGCTCGTCTATGCGAGCCGTTTCTCGGACGAGTTTCAGGATGCCCCGGGCTTTGGCTGGACTGTGGGTGCGCCAACCTTCGATTGGGCGACGCTCATCGCCAACAAGGACAAGGAGATCGCGCGCCTCGAAGGTCTGTATCGTAGCGGGCTCGAGCGTGCCGGCGTTTCGATCCACAAGACGCGCGCTGTCGTGACCGGGCCGAATTCCGTGCGGCTTGCCGACAGCGGCAGGGAGATCACGGCAAAGGTCATCCTCGTTGCGACCGGCGGGCGGGCCAATGTCGATCCGAAGCTCGAAGGCGTCGAGCACGCGATCACGTCGAATGAGGCATTTCACCTCAAAGAGCTGCCGAAGCGCATTGTCATTGCCGGCGGCGGCTATATTGCCATCGAGTTCGCCGGCATCTTCGCCGGTCTCGGCGCCGAGACGACGCTCATCTATCGGCGCGAGAAGATCCTGCGCGGCTTCGACGAGGATCTGCGCGACGCGTTGACAGAGGAATACGCCAAGCGCGGCATTCGCATCGTGACCGGCCAGGTCTTTTCCCGACTCGAGAAGACCGCAAACGGCATCACGGCGCATTGCACCGGCGGCGGCAAGCTCGAAGTCGATCAGGTCATGTTCGCCATCGGCCGCAGCGCCAACACTGATGGGCTTGGCCTGGAGACCGCCGGTGTTGCGCTCGGCAAGGGCGGCCAGATCATCGTCGATGAGCACCAGCGCACGAACGTGCCGAGCATTTACGCGGTTGGCGATGTCTGTGACCGCGTGAACCTGACGCCGGTTGCGATCCGCGAGGGACACGCCTTCGCCGATTCCGTCTTCGGGAAGAAGCCACGCATTGTCGATCACGACTGGATCCCGACGGCGGTGTTTTCCACGCCAGAGATCGGCACCGTCGGACTCCCTGAGCACGAGGCGGCGAAGCGTCCCGGTGGCATCGACATCTACAAGGCCCGCTTCCGGCCCATGAAGGTGACGCTCACGGGACGCGACGAGAAGATGTTGATGAAACTCATCGTGGCGCGTGCGACCGACCGCGTGCTCGGCTGCCACGTGCTCGGCCCGGACGCTGCCGAGATCGTGCAGATGGCCGCAATCGCCATGCGCATGGGTGCGACCAAGGCCGACTTCGACGCCACCATGGCGCTGCATCCGAGCGCGGCGGAAGAGCTGGTAACCATGCGCGAGAAATGGACGCCGCCCGCCATTGCCGCGGAGTAGCGTGCGGGCCGGTTCGAGGGTAGAGGCGGTACGATGAGGCTTCAGGGGCGCATCGCGCTTGTCACGGGCGCAGGCAATGGCATCGGGCGCTCGGTCGCGGAGGTATTCGCGGGCGAGGGCGCGTACGTCTACGTCAGCGATGTCGATGGCGCGGCAGCCGAGAGCGTGGTCGCGGCGATCCGTGCCTCGGGCGGCGCTGCGACGGCGCAGACATGCGACGTCTCGCGCGGCCAGGACGTGACGGCGCTCTTCCGCACCATCCAGAGCGCGCACGGCAAGCTCGACGTCATCATCAATAACGCCGGTCTCAATGTGCGCGAGGACTTTCGCCATCTCTCCGATGCGGACTGGGTGCGCATTCGCGAGGTGAACCTCGATGGCGTAGTGCGTGTCGCGCGCGACGGCTTCGAGTTGCTGAAAACCTCGGGCCGCGGCTCGCTGGTCAATCTCGCGTCGATCATGGCCCATCGCGGACTGCGCCAGCTCGCGGCGTACTCCGCTACAAAAGGCGCGGTCTCGGCGCTCACGCGGGCGCTTGCTGTCGAGTACGCGCCTTTCAATATTCGCGTGAATGCGCTGGCGCCGGGCTTCGTCGAAACGAACCTCACGAGCCGCGTGCTCCGCAATCCCATGATCGCGAAGGCGCTCATCGACCAGACGCCGCTGCGCCGCTTCGGCTCGACGGAGGAGATCGCGCGCGCAGCGCTCTTCTTCGCGAGCGACGACAGCTCGTTCGTCACCGGCGCTGAGCTCGCCGTCGACGGCGGGATGTCCGCAGGGCTTTAGCCCACCTTCCGCCGCACCATCATCTTGGCGAGAAAGGCCGTCGCCTGTTGGGCGGCTTCGAGCCCGGCCTCATTGAACACGCCATCGAGGTCATCGATCGCGTAGTGGCGGTAGTAGGGCTCGTGGAAGCGCGCAGGGAAGGCCTCGAGCAGGCCATCCCAGCCCGGCCGATCCCCCATCTGCAGGCTGTCGATGAAGACAAGGAGCCCGCCGGGTTTGAGCACGCGCGCCATTTCGGCCGTGACGCGCCTGCGCACCTCGGGCGGCAGCTCGTGGAAGAGGAACACCGTGGTTACGATGTCCTGGCTCGCGTCGGGGAGTGGGATGCTTTCCGCGTTCGCTGCGAGCCATTCCACCGGGCGCAGGCCCTTGAGATGCCGGCGTGCCTCATCGAGATAGGGGCGCGACAGATCGAGGCCCGAGAGCTTCATCGCCGGATAGGCGAGCCGCACCGCGCGCAGGAAACGCCCTGTGCCGCAGGCCACATCGAGCAGCCGCACCTGCCGCTGGTCGCGTCCGTGCATGAAGGCTGCAATGGGGCGCAAGGCCTGCCGGCGCATAGCGCCAGCAGCACCATAGAACAGCGTCTCGACCTGCAGGTCGTACAACCTCGCCGAGTCGCTCGTCAGATAGCCGCCCGTCTGGAAGTGGAAGTCCTGCACGAAGTAGTCCGGCAGATCCTCGTGTTTCCCCGCGCTCTCGGCCGTCGAGGCATCGCGCGCATTGCGCCGCGCGAGCGCTGAGGGCAGATCGGCAAGCATGTCGCGAATGCGCGCGAGCTGGACCGGCAACGGCGGCTCGTCGCTCATGGGTGGGTAGAGACCGTCGCGCACGGCTGCGGCATCCTGCATGAGCACGCCCATGAGATCGCGCAGCAGCTCGGCCTGTGAAGGAATACGCCCACGCGGCTTCTCAGCCGGCGCACGGCCGAGCGCATTCGTGCGCCAGTCGACAAGTCGATTGAGGCCGAGATAGAGGCCGAAGCGTACGGCTTGCCCTGCGGCCTGTGCCGCCATGCCGATCGTGTCTGCCATTGCGTGCTCCGTTCAGCGTTGGCCTTCCAGAAACGCCAGAATGTGCCGCGCGGTTTCTGTTGGCCGCTCCTGCTGCACCCAGTGGCCCGCGCCTTCAATGAGGTGCACTGCGCTCATGCGCGTGCAGGCCTCGTTCTGCATCCGCTCGATGGCACCGGGCACCTGATAGATGCCCCAATCGCTCCGGCCGGCAATGAAGCAGGAGGGTGTGTCGATCGTGCGGCCCGACAGCAGCTCCAGCTCCGGCAGGAGGCGCGGTTCGATGCGCGCGCGATACCAGTTGAGCCCACCCTGGAAGGTCGTCCGCCCATACTCGTTGCTGAACACGCGCATCTCGGCCTCGGGCATCCACGCACAGGCGGCGATTTCCGCCTCGCTCGGCATTTCCTTGGCGACCGTCTCGGCCATGCCGTCCGTAAGATCCATGATGTAGTAGGTCGGCATCTTGGCGAGCTCATCCGCCGTCCAGCCCGCAAGCCGGCAGGGCTTGTTCGTCTTCCAGTCGGCGCTCTTGTGGTGGAAGTAGGCGCGCAGGAAGGCGTGCACGCCTTGGGCGCCGCCGTGCATGTTCGGGTTGGCTTCGCGCGTGCAGTAGTACGCCTGATAGTGCTTGCGCGGCCGCGAGAGCGCAGCGAGCGTCTCGTGAATGCTCGGCCCCTTCGAGCCGGGACCGCTCGCGATCGTAGGCGGGCCGGCGAAGGGCGCGCTCATGAGGATCATCGTGCGAAAGAAATCGGGCCTGAGCAGCGAGCCGAAGGCCGCGACCGTCGCGCCGAAATCATGGCCGATGATCGAGGCAACCTCGCGAATGCCGAGCGCATGGACGAGCCCCACGGCATCGCGCACGAGATTGAAGGGGCGGAACGGCGCGAGATCCGCATCGTAGCGGTTGTCCGAGCCGGTTGTGCGGCCATAGCCGCGTTGATCCGGCGCAATGACGTAGTAGCCCGCATCTGCGAGCGTCGGCATGACCTTGCGCCAGCTATAGGCGAGCTCCGGAAAGCCATGCAGCAGCAGGAGGCAGGGCCGCCCCTGCTCGCCGCATTCGAGCACATGCATCCTGAGGCCGTTGACGCCGTCGATGAAGCGCGCGCGCACGCCTTGCGGCAATGTCGGATCGTCGAGCGGAGCAACGGCGGGCATGATGAAACTCCTTAATCTCGGCAGATACTTTTCCGACCTGAGTGTGCTATATCGCCCCGCCACATTCCACGCTCGCGAGGTCCGCTGTCGTGCCGGAAATGTCCAACGTCGTCGCCTTTGGTCTCATCGCGCTCGGCATGGTCCTGACGCCGGGACCGAATATGATCTATCTCATCTCGCGCGCCATTTGTCAGGGGCGCCTCGCAGGGCTGATCTCACTGGGCGGCGTAGCTCTCGGCTTCGTTTTCTACATGCTGTGCGCCGCGTTCGGCATAACAGCGCTGGTGATGGCTGTTCCCTATGCCTACGACGCGCTTCGCTTCGCGGGCGTCCTCTACCTGCTCTATCTCGCATGGCAGGCCGTCAGGCCGGGCGGACGCTCTCCCTTCGAAGTGCGCGATCTGCCGAAGGACGGCCCGCAAAAGCTCTTCATGATGGGCTTCTTCACGAACCTTCTCAATCCGAAGATCGCCGTCATGTACCTTTCGCTCCTGCCGCAGTTCATCGATCCCGCTCAGGGAAGCGTGCTCTCTCAATCGCTGGTGCTCGGGTTTACCCAGATCGCCATCAGCATGACGGTAAATTCCGTGATTGCGATTGCAGCAGGATCGATCGCGGCGTTTCTTATCCAGCGCCCCACCTGGCTCGTCGTCCAGCGCTGGTTGATGGGAACCATATTGGCCGGCCTGGCGGTGCGCATGGCGACGGAAGCCCGCCGTTGAGGCCGGAGTCGAGTAAGTCACGAACAGCAGAAAGAGAACCGATATGAGCGACGATCCCGTCCTTTGGAACCTCGATGCACGCGGCGTCGCGACAGTGACCCTCAACCGCCCGCAGGTGAACAACGCCTACAACGGCGCCATGATCCAGGGCATCCACACGGCCATGGATACGCTCGGCGCTGAGGCGGGCCTCCGCGTCGTCGTGCTCAAGGGGAATGGCAAGCACTTCCAGGCCGGCGCCGATCTTACGTGGATCAATGGCGCGCGCGCCGGAACGCCCGAGGACAATCTCGTCGTCTCGCGCGCGACCGCCACCGCCGTCGATCGCCTGAACCGGTTGCCCGTCCCTGTCGTCGCGCTCGTCCAGGGCGGCTGCTTCGGCGGCGGCACCGGCATCGTCTCGGCCTGCGATGTCGTGATCGCTGCGGACAACGCGCTCTTCTCCATCACAGAGGTGCGCTGGGGCCTGCACGCCAGCATCATCTTCCCGCAGCTCAATGACGCCATCGGCGTGCGCCAGGTGCGCCGCTACGCACTGACGGGCGAGCGCTTCGGCGCCGAGGAAGCGCGCCGCATCGGCCTCGTGCATGAGGTCGTGCCGCTCGCGGATCTCGCGGCACGTGGTGAGAAGATCGTGGCGGCGCTTCTCGAGAACGCACCGGGCGCCTTGGCCAAGACCAAGCAGCACATTCTCGAGCACGCCTGGGGCGGGTTCGATGCGCCGACGCTCGACGCCCTCATCCAGAGCCACTCCGATCAGCGCCAGACGGCTGAGGCGGCCGAAGGGCTCGCCTCGTTCGCGGAGAAGCGCAGCGCGCGCTGGACGCCCAAATGATCGTCCGCCGCTGCGCTGACTTGTCCGTACACCCGCGGGTCATTCATTCCGCGTTCACGCCGCGCTACCTAGTCTCCCGCGGATGATGACCTTCGGCCTGCGATCGACATCGGCGTTGGGCGCGTTAGTGCTTGCCGCCCTGCTGACACTGTCGCCGGCGCCGGCCGCCGTCGGCCAGTCCACGCAGTGCTTCGAAGATTGGTCGGATGCCGCGCCCATCGTGCTGCGCGAAAATCTCGTCTCGGCCAGGGATGTCCAGGCCTGGGCGCGCAAGCGCTTGAAAGTCAATGTGATCCGGGTAACCCTGTGCCAGGACGGCGAGCGCTATTTCTATCGCCTCCTGGT
Source organism: Hyphomicrobium sp. CS1BSMeth3 (assembly GCF_900117415.1). Classification (GTDB taxonomy): domain Bacteria; phylum Pseudomonadota; class Alphaproteobacteria; order Rhizobiales; family Hyphomicrobiaceae. The sequence goes on along the minus strand of NZ_FPEI01000006.1, from coordinate 1,800,347 downwards.
CCGTGAGCCGAAGGGGCGCATCCGCAACCGGACGATCGAGGCGCGCGGTCCCCTCGAGCAGAACGACCCGCCACCCAAGCCCCCCGGCAAGTCGTCGAAAAAGCGCCCGGAGACGACCGTCCCGCGCTGAATTGGCAGGGGGTGCCCGAGGGCGGCAGCAGCATCTGCCGCTCTGCCCGGGCACGGTCGACTGCCGATCCTTCCTGCCTCAAAGGCCGACGGCGCGGACAATATGGCCCCTCCGCGCTCCAAAAAAGTGTGCTAGCTCCGGTGACTTGCGCGACGGATCGGGTTTGGCTTGCACGTTTGAGCGCACGACTGGAATGGCATTCGGCGCCCCGCCCGGCTAAAATCCGCTCCGTCCGATGTTTTCGGCAAACGCGGGTGAGTAGCCATGCACGGGGCATCTCAGGCGAGGGGACGTGACGCCATGCGTGTGCTGGTGGTCGAGGACGATCCTGATCTCAATCGTCAACTTTCCACTGCACTGGTCGACGCGGGATACGCCGTCGACTGCGCGCACGACGGCGAGGAAGGCTATTTCCTCGGCGAGACCGAGCCCTACGACATCGTGATCCTCGACATCGGCCTGCCGAAGAAGGACGGCATCAGCGTCCTCGAGCAGTGGCGGCGCGCGGAACGCAACATGCCGGTCATCCTGCTCACCGCGCGCGATCGCTGGAGCGACAAGGTCCAGGGCATGGACGCCGGCGCGGACGATTATCTTGCCAAGCCCTTCCACATGGAGGAGCTGCTGGCCCGCATCCGCGCCCAGGTGCGCCGCCTGACGGGGCACGCCCGCAGCGAGATCGAGGTCGGCCCGCTCCGCCTCGACACCAAGACCGCGCGGGTTTCCATGGGCGGCCAGCCGGTGAAGCTGACCTCGCACGAGTACCGCCTGCTCGCTTATCTCATGCATCACAACGAGCGGGTCGTCTCACGGACCGAGCTCGTCGAGCATCTCTACGATCAGGACTTCGACCGCGACTCGAACACCATCGAGGTGTTCATCGGCCGTCTGAGGCGCAAGATCCCGCCCGAGATGATCAAGACGGTGCGCGGGCTCGGCTATCGCCTGACGCGTGAGGGTGATGAAAGTTAACTCCCTTGCGTTTCGTCTCTTTGCGACGGCGGCCGTCTGGACGCTGCTCGTCCTTCCTGTTGCCGGTCTTGCCATCGACTACGTGCGCCAGCGCGAGCTCGCCAGCGCGCACGATACGCGCATAAGCCAGCTTCTGACGCTCGTCATCGCCTTCAGCACCGACGATGGCGGCTCCGAGCCGCGCTTTCCGAGGAATGTCGGCGAGCCGCTCTTCGAGGTGACGCATTCGGGCTGGTACTGGCAGATCACGCCGCTCGGAAACAGCCCGGGGCGCCGCATGGTATCGGCGTCGCTCGCAAGCGAGGTGTTGCCGCTCCCTTCAGCGACGAACACCAGGCCCGACAGCAACAACATCCGCTGGACCGAAGCCACCGGACCGCTCGGCGAGCCGCTGCGCGTCGGCGAGACGATCTTCAACTTCGGTGATGACGAAGCGCCGAGCAACTACTCTTATGTCGTTGCCGGCAACCGCGACTTCATCGAAGGCCGCCTCGACGAGTTCCGCCTTCCGCTCGTGATGGCACTCGCCCTTGCCGGACTGGGCCTCGTCGGCGCAACTTTCGTGCAGGTGCGCTACGGCCTGCAGCCGCTGCGCTCCATCGAGCAGGGGCTTGCCGACATCCGCTCGGGGCGCGAGCGGCAACTCGGCGGGGATCTTCCGGCAGAGATCGAGCCGCTCCGGGCCGAGCTCAACGCGCTCATCCAGGCCAACCACGACACCATCGAGCGTGCGCGCACGCAGGTCGGCAATCTCGCTCACGCGCTGAAGACACCGCTCGCCGTCGTGATCAACGAGGCGCGTGAGGAGCGGTCGCCCTTCGGCGACAAGATCGCCGAGCAGGGCGATATCATGCGCGACCAGATCAATCACTACTTGGATCGTGCCCGGGTGGCTGCCCAGCTCGGCATCATCGGGACGGTGACGGAGGTCGAGGGCGTACTGCGCGGGCTGGTTCGCGCCGTCTCGCGCATCTATCGCGATCGCCAGCTCGACATGAGCGTCGAGTGCGCGCCCGGCGCCCGCTTCCGCGGCGAGCGGCAGGACCTCGAGGAGATGCTCGGCAATCTGCTCGACAATGCCTGCAAGTGGGCGGGGAGCCAGGTCACGGTGAACGCTGTCCTGCGCGAGGCGGACGGTTTGCGGCCTCACCGTGTCGTCGAGATTACCGTCGCGGATGACGGTCCCGGCCTCAATGCGGAGCAGCGGGCGCAGGCCGTCAAGCGCGGCCGCCGCCTCGACGAGAGCAAGCCCGGATCCGGCCTCGGCCTCTCCATTGTCGCAGATCTCGTGCAGAGCTATGGCGGCACGTTCCATCTGGAGGCGGCTCCGGCGGGCGGGCTGAGCGCGCGGCTCGTGCTGCCGGCGGCGTGATGCCGCAGTGCAGCTCATATTTGCGCCTAATCAGGGCCGAGGACGCGTCTCCCGCCACTGTGCGGGCGGGTCGCCTTGCAAGGGTGACCGGGCGTCCTTATTGACGGGCCATATGGCTGCACCTCGCCCCATGCCGGGGCGGGGACGAGAGGTGCGTGGATGTTGCTCTGGCTTGGGTTTGCGGTTCTGACAGCCGGCGTCGTGGCGGCGCTGCTGCGGCCGCTGCTCGTCGGCACGCCCACGGACACCTCCCTTCAGCCGACGGGCACGGCCGTTTATCGCGACCAGCTCGCGGAGATCGAGGCTGATCGCGCGCGCGGCCTGATCGCCGAGACCGAGGCCGAGGCGGCCCGCGTCGAGATTGCGCGAAGGCTGCTGGCGACGGCCGATGCCACAAAAGATGCGCCTGGGACAGCCGCGTCGCGGGAGCTTCGAACGGTCGCCACGGTCGTGGCCGCGGCTCTCCCCGTGCTGGCGATCGCTGTTTATCTCGCCGTCGGAGCGCCCAATCAGCCGGGCCAGCCGTTCGCGGCGCGAGGGCCGGCCCCCGGCGCGGCGCCGAGCGTCGCCCAGCTCGTTGCCAAGGTGGAGGAGCGCCTGCGTTCGCATCCCGAGGACGGTCGCGGTTGGGATGTCATCGCGCCGGTCTACCTGCGGCTCGGGCGCTATCCCGAAGCGGCTGATGCCTTCCAGCGTGCACTCCGTCTCGTGGGTGAGAGTACGGACCGGCTCGCCGGTCTCGCTGAGGCGCACGTGCTCGCCAACGACGGCATCGTCACGGAAATCGCGCGCAAGTCCTACGAGCGCTTGCGGGAGCTTGCACCCGACCGGATGGAGCCGCGCTTCTGGCTCGCGGTCGCTGCCGAGCAGGATGGCCGCTTCGAGGATGCTGTGAAAGTCTACGCGCAGCTCCTCACCGAAGGCGAGGCTGCGGCGCCCTGGCGTCCCATGGTCGAAGCGCGCTGGCAGACCATGCGCACGAAGCTCGGGCTAGCGACCGAGCCGGCGCCCACCGCGAAGAAGGATGCAGCGCCCGAAGCGAAGTCCACCGGCCTGGCGCCGGCATTGGCCAACGAGGACGTGCGCGCGATCCAGTCTCTTCCTGACGACGCGCGCAAGCAGATGATCGAGGACATGGTCGCAGGTCTCGACAAGCGCCTGCGCGATAACGGGCGCGACCTCGAGGGCTGGCAGCGCTTGATCCGCGCCTATACGGTGCTCGGGCGTCGCGAGGATGCGCTTGCCGCGCTCGCGCGGGCACGTGCCGCCATGACCGGAGAGGCGCAGTCGCTGGAAGCGCTCGGTGCGCTGGCCCAATCACTGGGGCTTGCATCATGAGTGCGATCGCGAGGAAGGAGACGACGACGTGACCCGCCGCCGCCGCAGAGGCATTCTGATTGGTGGCGCGCTTTGCGTGCTCGCCGTCGCGGTCGGGCTCGTGCTGATGGCGCTGCGCGATTCCATCGTCTTCTTCCACACGCCGAGCGATCTCACGGCCAAGGGCATTCCCGAAGGCCAGCGCATCCGCCTCGGTGGCCTCGTCGCCACGGGCAGCGTGAAGCGTGGGCAAGGCGCGGACGTCGAGTTCGCCATCACGGACACGGCCGAGCAGGTCACCGTGCGCTATCGCGGCGTCCTGCCTGATCTCTTCCGCGAGGGGCAGGGCGTGGTGACCGAAGGCAAGCTCGAAGCCGGCCGCGTCTTCCGTGCCGATACCGTGCTCGCCAAGCACGATGAGAACTACATGCCGCCCGAGGTCGCCAAGGCGCTCAAGGAAAAAGGCCTCTGGCAGCATGGTGTGCCGCCCCCTGCAGCCACGACGCCGCAGACCGCGAGCGAGAAGAAGTGATGCGAGGTATCGCCCGCCCATGATCGTCGAGCTTGGTCACTTCGCGCTGGTCCTCGCCTTTCTCATCTGCCTCGTGCAGGTGATCCTGCCGGCGTGGGGCGCGCAGATCGGAGAAGCCCGCCTCATGCGCGTTGGCGAGCCGGCCGCACTCCTTCAGCTCGGCCTCCTCATCGTCGCCTTCGGCGCGCTCACGCACGCCTATATCGTCAGCGACTTCTCGGTCTCGAACGTCTGGGCCAATTCGCATTCGACGAAGCCGCTCATCTACCGCATCTCGGGCGTATGGGGGAACCACGAGGGCTCGATGCTGCTCTGGGTGCTGATCCTGGCGCTCTTCGGCGCTGCGGTCGCAGCCTTCGGATCGAACCTGCCGACGACGCTGCGCGCCAACGTGCTGAGCGTGCAAGCCTCGATCGCGCTCGCCTTCCTGCTCTTCATCCTGCTCACGTCGAACCCGTTCACGCGCCTCGATCCCGTGCCGCTCGATGGGCGCGGCCTCAATCCCATTCTGCAGGACCCGGCACTCGCCTTCCATCCACCCTTCCTCTATGCGGGCTATGTCGGCTTCTCCATGGCCTACTCGTTCGCGATCGCGGGGCTGATCGAAGGGCGCACGGATGCCGCGTGGGCGCGCTGGGTCAGACCGTGGACGCTTGCCGCCTGGATGTGTCTGACGGTCGGCATCGCCATGGGCTCATGGTGGGCCTACTACGAGCTCGGCTGGGGTGGCTGGTGGTTCTGGGACCCGGTCGAGAATGCCTCCTTCATGCCCTGGCTCGCCGGCACGGCGCTCCTGCATTCCGCCGTCGTCATGGAAAAGCGCGAGGCGCTCAAGGTCTGGACGATCCTGCTCGCGATCCTGACCTTCTCGCTCTCGCTCATGGGCGCGTTCCTCGTGCGCTCGGGCGTGCTCTCGTCGGTGCACGCCTTTGCCGTGGACCCGCAGCGCGGCGTGTTCATCCTCGGCATCATGAGCGTCTTCATCGGCGGCGCACTCACGCTCTATGCTTGGCGCGCGCCGAGCCTGCGCCAGGGCGGTCTCTTCGCGCCGATCAGCCGCGAGGGTGGGCTCGTCCTCAACAACGTGCTGCTCACGACGGCGACCGGCACCGTGCTCGTCGGTACGCTCTATCCGCTCGCGCTCGAAGCCATCAACGGCGCCAAGATCTCCGTCGGCCCGCCCTACTTCAACGCGACCTTCGTGCCGCTCATGGTGCCGCTACTGCTCGCGCTGCCCTTTGGCCCGCTGCTCGCCTGGAAGCGCGGTGATGTCTACGCGGCCCTGCAGCGCCTCATGATTGCGGGGCTTCTGGCCATCGGCGCCGCTGTCGTCGTGTTCGCATTCGTCGAGCGGGGCCCGTGGCTCGCGCCCTTTGCCATCGCACTCGGCGTGTGGGTGGTCGCGGGCGCTATCAGCGAGCTTCTGTTCCGCGCCCGCGCCGGCAATGCCCAAGGTGCCGAGGTGCTGCGCCGTCTCGGCAATCTGCCGCGCTCGGTGTACGGCACGGCAATTGCGCATGCCGGTGTCGGCATCATGGTGATCGGCATTGCCGCGACGAGCGCCTGGCAGAGCGAGAAGATCCTCACCATGCGCCCCGGCCAGACGGCGCAAATTGCCGGCTACGAGCTCACCTTCAAGGGCGTGGCGCCGAACGACGGGCCGAACTACCGCGAGATCATCGGCCTCATGACCGTCTCGCGGGGCGGCAGCCTCGTCACCGAGCTCGCGCCCTCCAAGCGGCAGTACAACGCGCCGCCGCAGGCGACGAGCGAGGCCGGCATCTATGTCGCGCTCGCGGGTGATCTCTATGCCGTGCTCGGCGATGACGCGGGCGATGGGGCCTGGGCCGTGCGGCTCTACTTCAATCCGCTTGTGCGCCTCATCTGGATCGGTGCCGTCATCATGTTCATCGGCGGTGCTTTCTCGCTGAGCGACCGGCGGCTGCGCGTCGGCGCACCGAGCCGGCGGCGGCCGCGCAGGCCGGCACCAACTCCGGCTCCGGCGGAGTGATGCCGATGCGCTTCAGCGTGCGCACACTTCTGTTGCTGTCATTGCTCCTCCTACCTGGGGCCGCACACGCCGTGCAGCCGAACGAGGTGCTGAAGGACCCCGCCCTCGAGGCGCGTGCGCGCGCGCTCTCGGCGCAGTTGCGCTGCCTCGTCTGTCAGAACCAATCGATCGATGATTCCGATGCACCGCTCGCCAAGGATCTGCGGCTCCTCGTGCGCGAGCGCCTCGTCGCGGGGGACAGCGACCAGGAGGTCACGCGCTTCCTCGTCGCGCGCTATGGCGAGTTCGTACTGCTGAGGCCCCCACTCAGCGGGAACACGCTGCTGCTCTGGCTGACGCCCCTCCTGCTGCTCGCTGCCGCGGCCGGCGGCATCGGCTGGCGGCTTGCCGCAGCGCGCAAGGTTAGGGCCCCGCCGGCGCCTCTGACGGCCGATGAGCAGCGCCGCCTCGCGGGTCTGCTCAAGGAGCCACCGGCCGAGAAATAAACGATAAAGCCGGGTGATTGGGGGCCGTACATCCGCCCCCGGATTGCAAATATTGCCACTTGCGAATATTAGTCATAGAGGACCGGCGCGACCCGGCCATCGCGAAAGGGCATTAGGCATCATGTCCATGGACGCACTCGCCAAGGAGGCCCGGGACGGCGACGAGCTGCCGGCCAGCGAGGTGCTGAACTCCATGCGCTGGGCCGCCGAGGAGGCCGCCGGCGTGCTGCGCTCGATCGGCAGTCCCTATCGCCTGATGATCCTCTGCCTGCTCGTCGAGCGCGAGAAGACGGTAACGGAGATCTGCGACGCCATCGGCGCCCGCCAGAGCCTCACCTCGCAGCATCTGACGCGGCTCCGTCTCGATGGCCTCGTGAAGGCCGAGCGGCGCGGCCATTTCGCCTACTATTCTCTGACGGACACCGTGGCGAAGGAGATCGTCGCCACGCTCTACCGCCATTACTGCGCAAAAGGCATGCTGCCGGAGAAGAAATGAGAGGCACGGTTCTGAAGCCGGGTGGTCTCCGCCTCGCGGCTGGCGCACTTGGACTGATGCTTACGGGCTCGGCAGTCGCGAGCGACGCGAAGAAGGTCGCTTACGGCCGCCATCTGTCCGGCGAATGCAGCGCCTGCCATCGCATCGACGGTGCGGACAACGGCATTCCCTCGATCACGGGATGGGATCCCGAGGAGTTCGTCCACACGCTCGTCTTCTATCGCAATGGCGAGCGCAACAATCCCGCGATGGTCTCCGTGGCGCAGTCGCTCGAGGATGACCAGATGAAGGCGCTTGCCAGCTACTACGGCTCCTTGCCCAAAGGCCTGCACGCGAAAAAGAAGTGAGCGGATGCGGGAGAGCCGCGTGGCTCTCCCTTCCTGTGAACTGGCTCAGCCCTTCACGCCCGCATCAGCGAGCTTGCCGCCGGAAGCCACGAGCTTCTCGATGAGCGGTGCGATCGCCCAACGTTTGCCGTGGCGCGCCTCGTAGGCCTTGATCTTCTCGGCGACCTTCGCGAGGCCCATTTCCTCGATCTGCCACATGGGGCCGCCGCGCCAGCCGGGGAAGCCATAGCCATTGAGGTAGATCGTATCGATGTCCGATGCCCTGAGCGCGATGCCCTCTTCGAGGATCTTCGCGCCTTCATTGGCGAGCCTGAGCAGGCAGCGCTCGACGATCTCGTCGGCGCCGGGTTTGCGGTTCGAGAGGCCCTGCGCGGCCGCTTCCTTCGCGAACATCTCCTCGATCTTGGGATCGCTCTGGCGCTTGCGGTCGGCGCCGTAGGTGTAATAGCCGGCACCCGTCTTCTGGCCGTGCCGGCCCATTTCCACGATCGCATCCGTGACGCGATAGAGCTTCGCGCGCTCCGGCGTCAGCTTGTGCTCCTGGCGAATGCGGTAGCCGACGTCGAGGCCCGCCATGTCCATCATCGCGAGCGGGCCCATGGCGAGACCCCAGGCTTCGAGTGCGCCGTCGATATCGGCCGGCGTCGCGCCTTCGAGCAGCATGGCCTGCGCCTCTTCGAGGTAGGCCTCGACCATGCGATTGCCGATGAAGCCGAAGCACACGCCCGAGACGACACCGACCTTGCCGATGCGCCGTGCGATGGCCATCGCGGTCGCGAGCGTATCCTTCGCCGTCTCCTTGCCGCGCACGACTTCGAGAAGCCGCATGATGTTGGCCGGCGAGAAGAAGTGCATGCCCACCACATCCTGCGGCCGCTTGGTCGCGGAGGCGATCTCGTCCACATCGAGCGTCGAGGTATTGCTCGCCAGTACGGCGCCGGGCTTCGCAACCGCATCGAGCTTCGCGAAGATCTCCTTCTTCAGCGCCATGTTCTCGAACACGGCCTCGATGATGAGATCCGCATTCACGAGCGCCTTGAGATCGAGCGAGGTCGTGAGGTTCGCGAGGCGCTTCTGGCCTTCCTCGGCCGAAATGCGGCTGCGCTGGACATTGCTTTCGATGGTCTCGCGCACGCGCTTGGCGCCCTGGTCGAGCGCCTGCTGGTTGGCCTCGACGATCGTCACTGGCAGTCCCGCATTGAGGAAGGCGAGGCCGATGCCCGTGCCCATGGTGCCCGCGCCGAGAATGCCGACGGTCTTCACATCGCGCGGCGTCACGTCCTTGCCGATGTCGGGGACGTTCGCCGCCTGGCGCTCGGCGAAGAAGGCGTACTGAAGCGCCCGCGCATAGGGCTTGCCGGCAAGCTCCAGGAAGAGCGCACGCTCGCGCGCGACACCCGCCTTGTAGTCCGAGCCGACGGCCGCCTCGACAGCGGCAATGCAGTTCTTCGCAGCCATCGGTCCCGAGGGATGACGCGCGATGGAGGCGCGCTTCTTGGCAAAGAGATCGGCCGGCACGCTCGCGGGATCGATGCGCGTGGCGCTACCCGGGCGCGGGCCCTTGCCTGCCGCGACAAGCTCGCGCGCGAAGGCGATCGCGCCCTCGACCACATCGCCCTCGACGAGCCGATCCACGAGGCCGACCTTGGCCGCCTTCTCGGCATTGACCGGATTGCCCGAGACGATCATGTCGAGCGCCGCTTCGATGCCGATGATGCGGGGGAGACGCTGCGTGCCGCCGGCGCCCGGCAGGATGCCGATCTTGACCTCGGGAAGGCCGAGCTGGTTCGCGGCCTTGTTCGCGACGCGATAGTGACAGCCGAGCGCGACCTCCAGGCCGCCGCCGAGCGCGAGGCCGTTGAGCGCTGCAACCACCGGCTTTGCCGAGGCCTCCATGGTGTCGATGACCTCGCCGAGGCCCGGCGGCTTCGGCCCCGAGCGGAACTCGGTGATGTCGGCGCCGGCCGAGAAGGCGCGGCCGTCACCGGTAACCACGATGGCCTTGATGGCCGGATCGGCATTGGCGGCGGCAATGCCGTCCTGGATGCCCTGGCGCACGCCTTGGGCGAGTGCATTGACCGGGGGATGCGCGAGGCGAATGACGGCGATATCGCCCGATTTGGTCAGGGTTGCGGTGGCCATGGGGGTGTCCTCCTGCTGAATGCCGGCTCGGGCCGGACTGCGCGCGCAAGCGACCTTCGGAGTGCTTGGATTTGCGCGCGGCGGCGTCTAACGTTGGCGCATAACAAATCCGGGAGAAGCGCGCCATGCTCAAAGGGCAGATGATGGATCAGCCGTTGCTGGTCTCGAGGTTGATCGATTATGCCGCCGAGGTGCACGGGCCGGCAACGATCGTCACATCGACCGTCGAAGGCGGCCTCCATCGCTATACCTTTGCCCAGGCCCGCCCGCGCATTGCGAAGCTCGCCAACGCGCTCCTGAAGCTCGGCGTGAAGCCCGGCGATCGGGTCGCAACGCTCGCGTGGAACACGTACCGGCATTTCGAGCTCTACTACGCGATCTCCGGCATCGGCGCGGTCTGTCACACGATCAACCCGCGCCTCGCGCCCGATCAGATGAGCTACATCGTCAATCATGCGCAGGACAAGATCCTTTTCTTCGATCTTACCTTCGCGCCGCTCATCGCCAAGCTGGCGCCGGCGTTCCGGCCTGTCGGCACCTATTTTGCCATGACCGATCGGGCGCACATGCCGGCCGAGCCGCCGGTCGCGAACCTGCAATGCTACGAGGAGCTGCTCGACAGCGGCGAGCCCGAGATCGAATGGCCGGAGATGGACGAGCACGCGGCTTGTGCGCTCTGCTACACCTCGGGCACGACGGGCGATCCCAAGGGCTCGCTCTATTCGCACCGCTCGACGGTCCTGCACACGCTCTTCACGCTCGCCTGCGTCAGCTCGCCCTTCGGCGTGCGCAATCCCGTGCTGCCGGTGGTGCCGCTCTTCCACGCCAATGCCTGGGGTCTTCCCTATGCTGCGGCGATCTCGGGCACACCCATCGTTTTCCCCGGGCCGCGGCTCGACGGCGCGAGCCTTTTCGATCTCATGGAGGGCGAGGGCGTCTTCTCCTCCTGGGGCGTGCCGACCGTCTGGCTCGGCCTCATCTCGGAGATGAAGCAGCGCGGGCGCAAGCCGCGCAATCTGACCCAGGTGATCGTGGGCGGCTCGGCGCCGCCGCCGGCCATGATCGAGATCTTCGAGCGCGACTTCGACATCCGCGTGCTGCACGGCTGGGGCATGACGGAGATGAGCCCGATCGGCACGTTCACGCCGCAGCGCGCGAATGATCCCTCGCTCTCGATCGACGAGCGCGTGCGCGTGAAATCCATCCAGGGCCAGCGCATGTTCGGCGTCGACCTCAAGATCGTCGACGAGGACGGCAAGCGCTTGGCCCATGACGGCAAGGCGAGCGGCGAGCTTTTCGTGCGCGGCAATGCGATCGTGAACGGCTACTTCAACAATGAAGCCGCGACGGCTGCAGCGCTCGACAAGGATGGCTGGTTCGGCACGGGCGATGTCGCGCGGATCAGCCCCAACGGCTTTCTCTCGATCGTCGATCGCACGAAGGACATGGTGAAGTCCGGCGGCGAGTGGATCAGCTCCATCGACGTCGAGAACACGGTCATGAGCTGTCCCGGCGTCGCCAATGCGGCTGTGATCGGCATCCCGCATCCGAAGTGGACGGAGCGGCCGCTGCTGGTCGTCGTGAAGGCGCCCGGCGCGGAGGTCACCAAAGAGCAGATCCTCGCGCATGTCGCGAGCAAGCTTGCGACATGGCAGGTGCCGGACGATGTGATCTTCGCGGATGCGCTGCCGATGACGGCGACGGGTAAGGTCTCGAAGCGCGAGCTTCGCGTCACCTACGGATCGCACGTGCTGCCGGTGTGATACGCGCTTCCGGCGCGGGCGGGGCCATCATGCCGGCGGCATGTCTCTGACGTGCCCGCCCCTCGTTCGCGCCGAAAGTGCCAATTCGAGTCAGCTCGCTAAGGCCCGCCAGATCAGCACGCTCCCGCCGACGATGATGCCGGCTTCGAGAATGAGCGTGTGCACGCGGACCGAGAAGTGACGCGCCATCCATTTCGCGGTCAACGTGCCAGGCGTCGCCATGATGCCGATCAGCAGCGCGACCAGCACGAGCTTCAGATCGAGCGCGCCGAAGCCGGCGAAGACACCCGTCTTTATGAACCCGAGCAGGAAGGAGATGGCGGCGTCGGTCGCAATGACCTGGGTGCCGGTGAGGCCCGTCGCCATCAGCATCGAAAGCAGCATGACGCCGCTGCCCGACGTGCCGCCCATGATCAGCCCGTAGCCGACGGATGAGTACGCGAGACCGCGCTCGGACAGCGTGAGTTTGAGATGCTCGAAGAAACGCCGCGCGGGCACCAGCACGATCAGCATGATGCCGATGAGGATGGTCGCGCCCTTGCCCGTGAGCAGAGTGTAGCCCCAGGCGCTCAGGGCGGTGAAAGGGAGCGCAGCGATCGAGACGATCACTACTTTCCGCAAATCGAGCGCCTCCCGGAAGGCCGCGACGCGCGTCGCATTGGTGATGATCGCGCTCAGGCCGATGACCGGCACGACGGCCGGCGCGCCGAGGATCGGGACGAGCACGAGCGGCATGAGGAGGCCTGTGCCATAGCCCGCCAAGCCGCCGAGTATCTGCGCACCGAAGGCGGTCAGGGCGATGACGGCGAGCTGGACGAGCGTCAGGTCGGCAAGCATGGTCCATCAGGTCCAATGGCGAGAGCGATCGACGGGGCCTGGTGACGCATCGAGGACAGGGCTGGCGGAAAGCATCTGCTCTGCCGAGGCAACGCATTTCCCCCTCTCCCCATTCCCTCAATGGAGAGAGGATCGGGGCGAGGGCAGCGGCAAACTAGACAAGCCGGCTCTGGTCGATCGCGGCGCCGATGAAGCTCGCGAAAAGCGGATGGGGCTCGAAGGGGCGGGATTTGAGCTCGGGATGATACTGCACGCCGACGAACCAGGGATGGTCCGGGATCTCGACCGTCTCCGGCAGCAGGCCGTCCGGCGACATGCCGGCAAAGCGCAGACCCGCGGCTTCCAGGCGCTCACGGTAGCGCGTGTTGACCTCGTAGCGGTGACGGTGGCGCTCGTGGATGTCCGTCGAGCCGTAGATGCGTGCGATGCGGCTTCCCTCGGCAAGGCGTGCCTCGTAGGCGCCGAGGCGCATGGTGCCGCCGAGATCGCCGTCGTTCTTGCGCTTCTCGAGCTCGTTGCCGCGCATCCATTCCGTCATCAGGCCGACGACGGGCTCGTTGGTTGCACCGAACTCGGTGGAGCTCGCGCTCGTCACGCCGACGAGATTGCGCGCCGCCTCGATACAGGCCATCTGCATACCGAAGCAGATGCCGAAATAGGGAACGTGCCGCTCGCGCGCGAATTTGGCGGCGAGGATCTTGCCTTCCGAGCCGCGCTCGCCGAAGCCGCCCGGCACAAGAATGCCGTGCACGCCTTCGAGATAGGGCGCAGGGTCCTCGCGCTCGAAGACCTCGCTTTCGATCCACTCGAGACGGACGGCGACCTTGTTGGCGATGCCGCCGTGGACGAGCGCCTCGATCAGCGACTTGTAGGCGTCCTTGAGGCCCGTGTACTTGCCGACGATGGCGATCGTCACGCTGCCTTCGGGATTGGCGATCGTGCGCGAGATATTCTCCCACCGCTCGAGCCGGGGTGTCGGTGCGCCCTCGATGCCGAAGGCGGCTAGCACCTCGCGATCGAGCCCTTCGCGGTGATAGGCGAGCGGCACGTCGTAGATGGAGGCGACGTCGAGCGCCTGGATCACGGCGCTCTCGCGCACATTGCAGAAGAGCGCGATCTTGCGCCGCTCGGAAGGCGGCACCTCGCGGTCGCTGCGGCAGAGCAGGATATCCGGCTGGATGCCGATCGAGCGCAGCTCCTTCACGGAGTGCTGGGTCGGCTTGGTCTTGAGCTCACCCGCTGAGGGAATGTACGGCATCAGCGTCAGGTGAATGTAGACCGAGTGCCCGCGCGGCAGCTCGTTGCCGAGCTGGCGGATGGCCTCAAAAAACGGGAGGCCCTCGATGTCGCCGACCGTGCCGCCGATCTCGACCAGCACGAAGTCGACGTCGTCATTCCCCGAGACGACGAAGCTCTTGATGGCGTCCGTGACGTGCGGAATGACCTGGACGGTGCCGCCGAGGTAGTCGCCGCGCCGCTCGCGGCTCAGGATGTCCTGATAGATGCGACCGGTGGTGATGTTGTCGGTCTTGCGCGCCGGCACGCCGGTGAAGCGCTCGTAGTGGCCGAGATCGAGATCGGTCTCGGCGCCGTCGTCAGTAACGAATACCTCTCCATGCTGATACGGGCTCATCGTGCCCGGATCGACATTGAGGTAGGGGTCCAGCTTTCTGAGCCGGACTCGATAGCCACGGGCCTGTAGAAGTGCTCCAAGGGCCGCTGAAGCCAGCCCTTTGCCGAGCGAGGAGACCACGCCGCCGGTAATGAAGATGTACCGCGCCATGGGCCTCCACCTTACTCTCTTTCCACACGATTCGGGCCGGCGTTCATGACACCGGCCCAATCCATCCACAGCTCACACTTCGAACGGCTGCGACCGCAGGTGGCCGCCAGCATCCTCGACAATCTCGATTAGCGGTTCGCCGGAACCTGCGGGAGCTGCTGGCGCCCCTGCTGGAGGCTGTCGAGCAGACCGCCGCCCGACGGCGCCGCGGGGGCGCCGGTCGCCGGCGCACCAGGGGCTGCCTTGCCGGGCACGGCTGGCGCCGTCGCTGCCGGCCGATCGAGTGGCGAGGTCGCGCGACGGCTCTGCTGGGCGAGCAACGTCAGGGTGATCGAGGTGACGAAGAATGCCGCAGCGAGGCCTGCCGTCACGCGCGTCAACATGTTCGCCGTACCGCGACCGGTCATGAAGCCGCCGGCACCGCCGCTGCTGCCGATCCCGAGCGCGCCGCCTTCCGAGCGCTGCAGGAGGACGACCGCGCAGAGTGCCGCAGCGATCATCAAATGTATGACCAGCAGAACGGTTGCCATCTAATGCCTCGTTGTCGTGGGGCCGCGGCGCCGGCCATCCCGATGCCGGTTATCCGCGCCGATGATGGGGGCCAATGTCGGCGGCCAAATCTCGGGGGCCTAATCTCGGGGGGTGGTCTACACCATGTCGGGGCAGACTGCCACCACCTCTCCTGCGGCCGATTGGAGGCTATTGCTGGGGGGCGAACGCCGCACTGCCGTCCTCGGTCGCCTGGGGCCGCCGCGGGGGCGGGCGATAGGCGTCATCGGCCTTGGGTTGCTGCTTTTTCTTGGCCGGGGCTTTGGCGGGCTCAGTCCCGGCAGTTGCGGGCTTGGCGGCCTTTTCGTTCGCCTTCGCGGCCGGAGCGGCTTTTTTTGCCGGTGCCTTGCTCCCCTCCGGCTGGACCGCCGTCTGCTTCTTCACGGGGGCTTTGGCGGCAGGGGCCTTGGGCGCGGGCGCCTTGGGCAGCCCTGTCGCGGCCGCGGCGGCCGCTGCCGGGCGCTTGGGCGCGGGCGGGGCTTTCTGGGGCAGTACGACCGTCTTTCCCTCCGCGGGCGTCTCGCCGGGGCCGGGAATCTCCTCCTCGCCGCCTTCGATCGTCGTCGGCAGGTTGATCCGCGCCTTGGCAAAGCCGCAGCGGAAGTTGAGCTGCTCCTCGACTTCGAGCAGCGCGCTGATGCGCTGCAGGCGGTCGGGCGGAAGGTTGGCGCGCGCCCACTCGGGTCCCCGTGCCATGTCGGCCGCAGCACCCTCATTACGCAACGTGTCGAGCCGGACCTGGAGTTGCTCGCAGGCGGGTGCATCGAGCTGGGCGCTCGTGGCGGGCACGATGCCAGCGCCCACAAGCGTGAGCGCGGCGGCCAGACCACTCAATCGCAAGCGCTGCATATATCCGTATCCCGTAGCTGCAACCCTATGCATAGGCTGCGATGATCCCCAGGAAGTCCGCGGCCTTGAGGCTGGCCCCACCGACGAGGGCCCCGTTCACGTTGGCGACCGCCATCAGCTCATTCGCGTTCGACGGTTTCACCGAGCCACCATACAGAATGCGCATGGCCTGCCCTTCGTTGCCGAAGCGCGCTGCCAGCGCTTTTCTGATCAAGGCGTGTACCTCGGCCACATCTCCAGTCGTCGGCGTCAGGCCCGTGCCGATGGCCCATACGGGCTCGTAGGCGACGATCGTGTCAGTGGCGCGGCACGTCTCGGGCAGCGAGCCCGCGAGCTGGCGCGAGACCACTTCCAGCGTCTGTCCGGCCTGGCGCTCGGCCGCGGTCTCACCCACGCAGACGATCGCCGAGAGGCCGGCGCGGTGCGCGGCCTCGGCCTTGCTCCTCACGAGGGCGTCGCTCTCGAGATGGTCGGTGCGCCGCTCGGAGTGGCCGACGATGATGGCGGAAGCGCCGGCATCCTTGAGCATTTCCGCGGAGATGTCGCCGGTATGGGCGCCGCTCGCCTTGGGATGGCAATCCTGGCCGCCGACCGCGATCCGCGATCCCCCGAGCCGTGCAGCGAGCGTCGCGACGAGCGTCGCCGGCGGGCAGATCAGCACGTCCGCCGCCTGGGAGGAGAGGCCCCTCGCCATTGCCTCCGCCTCGGCCAGCGATGCGGTAAGGCCGTTCATTTTCCAGTTGCCGGCCACGAGGGGCCTGATCGCGCTGTCCGTCATGATGCCCTCATGCTGAGCCCGGGCGGTCGCCGCGCGCGGGACGTGGCGCCATGCCTATCTTGCAGTGCCCGGACTTTCAACCCCAGCCGGTCGGCCGGTCTCGGATCTTGCTCAACAGCTTGCTACAGAAGGAAAAGCCGTGGTCCGGGCGCGGCAACGTGCCAACAGCGCCCGGCGCGGCAATATGGACGCCTTCGCGCACACCGCCTATATGGACGTCAGCCCGACCGAACGCGCAGCCGCGCCGCCCTTCAACGAGGATCGACCAGGAAATGCTTCAGTCACTGAGACGCGGCGTCAAAGGCATATTCGTCCAGGCCCTCATCGGCCTTCTCGTGATCGCCTTCGCCGTGTGGGGCATTGCCGACGTCTTCCAGGGCCGCGGTCAGACCTCGCTCGCCCGCATCGGCACAACCGAGATCTCGCAGGACCAGTTCCAGCAGGCGCTGCAGCTCGAGATCAGCGGGCTCTCCCGCCAGTTCGGCCGGCGGCTCACCGTCGAGCAGGCGCGCCAGTTCGGCATCGACCAGCGTGTGCTCTCGCGCCTGATCGGCACCGCGGCCATCGATACGCACGCCAAGGAGCTCGGCCTCTATCTGTCCGATGCCGCCATTGCGGAGGCCATCCGCAACGATCCGACATTCCAGGGTGTCGGCGGTCAGTTCGATCGCAATTTCTTCACCGAGATCCTGCGCCAGAACGGTCTCAGCGAGCAGCGTTACTTCGCCGAGCGGCGTGCGGAGGAAGTGCGCGAGCAGCTCACCGAGACGCTCACCGGCGGCAATGTGCCGCCCGACTATCTGCTCCAGGTTCTCCACCGCTATCAGGGTGAGACGCGCACGATCGCCCACATGACGCTTGATCCCGAAGTCTCGGGCAAGGTCGCGGCGCCCGATGAGGCGACGCTGAAGGCCTACTACGAGCAGAACAAGCGCCGCTTCGTTGCGCCCGAGTACCGCAAAGTGCCCATCATCCTTCTGACCGCTACCGAGGCGCGCAAGCACATTGCCGTCAGCGACGAGGAGATGAAGGCGCTCTACGAGCGCGAGAAGGATACGTTCTCAACGCCCGAGCGTCGCCGCATCCAGCAGCTCTCGTTCCCGGATCGCGCGGCTGCCGAGAAAGCTCTGGCCGCACTCAAGGCCGCACCGTCCTTCGAAGAAGGTCTCAAGGGGCTCGGCATCAAGGACGCCGATGTCGAGATCGGCACGCTGGCCAAGTCCGAGATGATCGACGCGGCCATTGCAAATGCGGCCTTCAAGCTCGAGAAGGGTCAGCTTTCGGAGCCCGTTACGGGCACTTTCTCGACGGTCATCCTGCGCGTCGCGGACATCACGCCCGGCAAGCAGAGCAGCTTCGACGAGGTCAAGGACCAGCTTCGCGACCGCCTCGCGGGCGAGCGCGTGAGCCGCGAGGTGCAGGAGCTGCACGATCGCGTTGACGATGCGCGCGCGGGCGGCGGCGGCCTCAAGGAGATCGCCGAGCGCCTGAAGGTGCCGTTCGTCGAGATCGAAGCGACCGACAAGCAGGGCATGGCGCCTGACGGCAAGCCTGCGCTCGACAATCCCGATGCGGCACGCATCATCGCCTCGGCTTTCGAGGGCGGCAGCGGTCTCGATCGCGAGGCCATCGAGCTCACCGACGGCGGCTATGCCTGGGTTGATGTCGCGGGCGTCACGGCCGAGCGCCAGAGGCCCTTCGAGGAGGTGCACGAAGCGGTCAAGACGGCTTGGATCGAGGCCGAGCGCCGCACGGCGCTCAATGCGGCCGGCCAGAAGATCGTCGAGCGCGTCGACAAGGGTGAGGCCCTCGAGGACATCGCCAAAGAGCTTGGCCTCGAAGTCAAGCTCGCTCAGCCCGTGACGCGGACGCAGCAGGCGGATGGCCTGACGCGGGCCGCCATTCAGCGCGCATTTTCTCTGGCGCGGGGAAGTGCGGCGGCTGTCGAAACGGCGGACGGCAAATCACGCACGATCATCGTCGTCCGTGCCATCGTCGATCCGCCGGCGGCCACGCCGGAGCAGCTCGCGAAACTGCGCCAGGAGCTCGCACGCCAATACCAGGGCGACGCGATCAGCGCCTACGTGAGCGCGCTGCAGAACCGCCTCGGCTACAGCGTCAACCAGACGATCTACCGGCGCGCGCTGGGCATCGACACGCAGCAGCAGTAGGGTTCGTGCAGGGTTGGTTTCAGATCGAGAAGCTCGTGCCGCAGCCGCAGGCGGCGGTAGCATTGGGGTTCTGGATCTTGAAGGAGGCGCCGATCAGCTCATCGACGAAGTCGATCTCGGAGCCTTCCATGTAGCCGACGGACATTTCGTCGATCAGCACGACCGCGCCCTCGCGCTCGATGACGAGATCGTCCGGCTCGCGCCCGGAAACGAGATCGAACTTGTATTGGAAGCCCGAGCAGCCGCCGCCCTCGACGCTCACACGGAGCGCTTCGGCGCCGGGCTCACCGGCTACGATCTCGGCAATCCGCCGTGCGGCCCGCTCGGTCAGCGCGACCCGGGGGCGATCCTCAACCATCGTCATGAACGGGGCTCCTCGCGTGCTTTGCGCCCGCTCTCCAGGGTTTGGAAACCGGGTGGATGTGACGCGGATACTTGAGAAATAAATAGGATTTGCCGCGGCGATGTCAAACGGCGGCGCTCGGTCTATCATAGGGTGAACGAGGGGCAGCCATGCGGGTGGCTGGGGAAAACGTGGCGATCGGTGACCGGAGCAGCCAGGACGTGCCGAACGAGGCCCCGGTGCCGCGGCGGCCTGGGGCCCGGCGGGTTGTCGCCTGGGCGCTCGAAGCGGACGCGAGCCGCGGGCGGGCCGTGCCGGAGCCGCCGTGCCCCATGCGCACGCCCTTCCAGCGCGACCGCGACCGTATTGTCCACGCGACGGCCTTCCGCCGGCTCACCTACAAGACGCAGGTCTTCCTCCACCACGAGGGGGATCACTTCCGCACGCGGCTGACGCATTCGCTCGAGGTCGCTCAGATCGCGCGCTCGATGGCTCGGCAACTCGAGTTGGACGAGGATCTTGCCGAGGCCCTCTCGCTCGCCCACGACGTCGGGCATCCGCCATTCGGCCATGCCGGGGAGCGGGCGCTGGATCTTGCCATGCGGGCCTGGGGCGGCTTCGACCACAATGCCCACAGCCTGCGCATGGTCACGAGCCTCGAGCGCCGCTACGCCCGCTTCGACGGCCTCAATCTGACATTCGAGACGCTCGAAGGTCTCGCCAAGCACAATGGGCCGCTCACGGGGCCGCACGCCGCGCCGAATGCCGCTGAGCGCAATCGCGAGCTGCTGGATCTCATCGCTGCGCTGGGCTTGACGCAGGCGCTGGAGCTCGATCGCTTCGCGGCGGCCGAGGCGCAGGTTGCGGCGATCGCGGACGATATCGCCTACACGAACCACGACATCGACGACGCGCTCCGCGCCGGGCTCATCAGCATCGCCGACCTCGAAGGCGCCCCCATGGCCGGCGCGTTCGTCACCGCCGCGCGCGCCGTGCTCGAGGGCACGGCCATAGCCCGCGGCCCGATCGATCGCGACCGCCGCCTCTTCTACGAGGTCAATCGGCGCATGATCACGGCCATGGTCGACGACGTCGTGAAGGAGACGCGCGTGCGCGTCGCGGCACTCGCCCCGCAGAATGCCGATGACATCCGAAATGCCGGGATGGCCGTGGTCGCCTTCCCGGAGGCCAGCCGGGTCGAGCTCGACGGGCTGCGCAAGTTCCTATTCTACCGGGTCTACCGTGCGCCCCGGGTCATGCGTGTCATGCACAAGGCCGAGGAGGTGGTAGCGGCACTTTTCGACCGCTATCTGCACAGTCCAGCGGACCTGCCGGGGGGCCGCGGTGAGGCCGTTCTCGGCCTCGATCCTGCCGGCCGGGCACGGCGCATTGCCGATTTCATTGCCGGTATGACCGACCGATTTGCCCTTGCCGAGTACGCCCGCCTGTTTGACGACACCATTGATTTGCATTAGCTGCCGCCATGTTATGACGCTGGCGAAAGCCGAGGCGTCCCCCATCCGAGGAACCATCATGACCGTGCTCGCCGAGGTCGAGGCTGAGATCGCCGCCGCATTGAAGAGGCTGCAGCAGGCCGGGCGCCTGCCGGCCGAACTCGCGCTCGACGCGGCGGAAGTCGAGCCGACGAAGGACCCGCGCCACGGCGATCTCGCGACGAACGCCGCGATGGTGCTCGCCAAGCCTGCGCGCATGAAGCCGCGCGACATCGCCGACGCGCTGGTCGCCGAGCTCGCTGCGCTCCCGGGCTACGTCAAGGTCGAGGTCGCGGGGCCGGGGTTCGTCAACATCACGCTCGACGTCAAGCGCTGGCAGGGCGTGATCGCAGACGTGCGGAGTGCCGGCGCGGGCTATGGCGCTTCAAATCTCGGCAAGGGCGAGAAGCTGCTCATCGAGTACGTCTCGGCCAATCCGACCGGTCCCATGCACGTCGGCCATGGTCGCGGCGCGGTGTTCGGCGACTCGCTCGCGAACCTGCTGGCCTTCGCCGGCTATAACGTGATGCGCGAGTACTACGTCAATGATGCCGGCGCTCAGGTGGATGTGCTCGCGCGCTCGGCATTCCTGCGTTACCGCGAGGCCCTCGGCCAGGACATCGGCGAGATTCCGGCCGGCCTCTATCCGGGCGACTACCTGAAGCCCGTCGGCGTCGCGCTCGCGCAGGAGCATGGCGACGCGCTGCTCAAAAAGGCGAATGACGAGAGCGCCTGGCTGCCGATCGTGCGCGCCAAGGCCATCGAGATGATGCTCGCCATGATCAAGGAGGATCTGGCGGCACTCGACATCCGCCATGAGGTCTTCTTCTCCGAGCGCTCGTTGACCGAAGGCGCTAAGGACGAGATCGCCGAGACGATTGCGGAGCTGCGCGGCAAAGGGCTCGTGTTCGAGGGCCGGCTCGAGCGGCCGAAGGGCCATGACGCCGACGACTGGGAGGATCGCGAGCAGACGCTGTTCCGCTCCACGGACTTCGGCGACGACGTCGATCGCGCGCTCATGAAGTCCGATGGCAGCTACACCTATTTCGCCGGCGACATGGCCTACCACCACAACAAGCTGTCGCGCGGCTACCGGCATCTCATCAACGTCTTCGGCGCCGACCATACCGGTTACATCAAGCGGATGCAGGCGACGGTCGCGGCACTCTCTGGCGGCAAGGCCGATCTCGACATCAAGGTCTGCCAGCTCGTGCGGTTGCTGCGCGGCGGCGAGCCGGTCAAGATGTCGAAGCGCGCCGGCACGTTCGTGACGCTGCGTGAGGTCGTGGACGAGGTCGGCAGCGACCCGATCCGTTTCATGATGCTCTACCGCAAGAACGATGCGGCCCTGGATTTCGACCTCGCCAAGGTCGTCGAGAAGTCCAAGGACAATCCCGTCTTCTACGTCCAGTACGCGCACGCGCGCGCCTACTCGATCTTCCGCAATGCCGCGGAGGCATTCACGGGGCTCGGGCCTCGCGACAGGGATGTGACAGGAGCGGATACATCGCTTTTGACGGACGAGGGCGAGCTCGATCTGCTGCGCCGTCTCGCCCTTTTCCCGCGTATTGCCGAGGGTGCGGCGCGGGCCCACGAGCCGCACCGCATAGCCTTCTATCTCTCTGATTTGGCGTCCGCATTTCACGCGCAATGGACGCGAGGCAATGATTCGCCACATTTGCGCTTTATCCAGGCGAATGACCGAAACCTTACCGCTGTGCGCCTCGCTCTTGTGGGGGCTTGTGCACAGGTAATCGCGACAGGGCTTGCGATCCTCGGGGTGCACGCTCCGATCGAAATGCGCTAGCGTGCGAATCGCGAGACGAAACGCGGACTACGCGGCAGAGACTTGAGCGGGTTGAACGGCGCGCGGGCGGTTCCGGCACAGCGGGAAACCTAAGGGGGTATCTCGATGGCACGGCAGAATAATATGCTACCGAAAGGTGCGGGCCCGCACCTGCGGTCGCCGCACGCCACGCACGATCAGTCCGAGCCTGCCCATGGATACGGCAACGCCTATCCTTCGCAATACGATCCAAGCGAGCAGGATGGCCACGCGCCCCAGCAGGGTGGCGCGCCACGGGACATCTTCAGCGCGCTGAGGTCGGAGCCGCCGACCCTCGGCTCGCGCTTCGAGCCGTTCGCGCCTCCTGCCGGACGTCCGCAGGCTCAGGCCCACGGCGGCTATGGCCGCCAGCAGTTCGGTGAGCCGGACCAATTGTACGGTCAGGGACACGGACATCAAGGGCATGGACATCAAGGGGGGCATCAGGCGCACGGGCACGACGCCTATGGGCGCCCGCTTCCTGGCGGCTATCCCGCGCAGCAGGGCGGGTACGATACCGCGCCCGAGCACGATCCGCGCTACTACACCCAGCAGCCCCAGCACGGCTATGCGCCGCAGGGCGGCTACGGGCAGGATGACGGCTACGCCTACGACGATCCTTATCGTCCCAATGCGGCCGATCCCTATGCCGCGTCGCATCAGATGGCACCCGGCCATGGCACGGACGCCGGCTACTACGAGGAAGAGTATCCAGAAGAGCCCGAGCCTCCGGCCCGGCGCGGACCGCGTGCGATTGTCGTGGTCGGCGCGCTGATGGGCGCAATCGCGCTCGGCGGCGGTCTGGCTTATGGCTACAAGGCGATGACGAGCGGCGGCCGCGATGGCGGCGGCAAGCTCCCGATCCTGCGCGCCGACAGCGCCCCTGCCAAGGCCCAGCCGACCGACCCCGGCGGCAAGCAGGTGGCCCACACGGACAAGAAGATCCTGAACCGGCTCACCGAGGACCGCGGCCCGGCCCGACCCGTGCCGGTCTCGATTCTGCCGCCGGCACCCGAGCGCGAGTCCGGGGATGCTCCCCGCCGCGTGCCGACGATGGTGATCAATCGCGACGGCACGATCGCATCGGGCACGGGGCCGTCGGCTCCGCCTTCGAGTGGCGTGCCGGGCCTGCTGGTCGATGGTCTGTCGCCGCGTGTGCCGCCGCCACAGCGTGAGGCCGCGCCGCCACCCCCGCCGCCTCCGGCACGCGCCATGCCGGTCGAGGAGCCCGCCCCCGCCTTACCACCGCGGCGCGTCGCTTCAGCGCCGCAGGCGTCCGCCATGGAGCCGCCGGCCGCTGCCATGCCGGCGCCGCGCGCGGAACCCGAGTCAAGGCGTTCGGTGCCCACGCGCCAGGCTGCGCGGACGCCCGCACCGGCTCCGGCTCCGGCTGCGACCGCTGCGCCGACATCGGGCTATGTGGCCGTGCTCGCCTCGCGCCAATCGCACATGGATGCGTTGAAGTCGCTCGCCGACATCCAGCAGAAGCACCCCAGTGTTCTCCAGGGGCGCGCGGCTGATGTCCGTCAGGCGAACCTCGGCGAGAAGGGCATGTGGTATCGCGTCGTCGTGGGGCCGCCGGGCTCGCGCGAGATGGCGAACAGTGTCTGCGGCCAGCTCAAGTCGCAGGGCTATAGCGGCTGCTGGATCATGCCTTATTGATAAGTGCCGCCGGCTGCTCGGATGGGGACTGTCGCCTCCCTTCGTAGTGCCACGCCGGCGGCCGCCATGCGGGCAGCTTGAGTGTGCGACAGCGCTGAGTTGCTCCGCACTTCCCGCGCGCTCATACAAGTCATAAAGGACGGGGGTGCGGGGGTGTCCCCCGCGCGGGGTGTGGGGCCCGCGGCCCCACTCGCGCCAGCGGCGCGACCACGAACCCAGGAGCCATCATGCCGAGCGCATTCATCACAGGGCTTGCCGGTCCGACGCTGCTCGAGGCGGAGCGTTCGTTTCTCGCGGCGTCTCGTCCAGCGGGCATCATCCTGTTCGCGCGGAACTGTGTATCCCGTGAGCAGATACGGAAGCTCATCGGCGACAGTCTCGACGCGATCGGCAATGCCAACGCGCTGGTGCTGATCGACCAGGAGGGCGGGCGCGTGCAGCGTCTGCGGCCGCCGCTTGGCCGCGCGCTGCCGCCGGCCGCGGCATTCGGCACGCTCTACGCCCATGACCCAGTGGAAGCCTGCCGCCTTGCCTTTCTCGTGAGCCGCCAGAATGCCGAGGATCTGCGTGGGCTCGGCATCAACACGAACTGCGCTCCGGTCCTCGACGTGCCGGTGTCGGGGGCCCACGACGTCATCGGCAATCGGGCCTATGGCGCGACGGTAGATCAAGTGGCAGCGCTCGGCGCGGAGGTTGCGGCCGGCCTCATGGCAGGCGGCGTGCTGCCCGTGATGAAGCACATTCCCGGGCACGGCCGGGCGGGCGCGGACAGTCATTATGATCTCCCGGTCGTGGATACGCCGCGGGCGACGCTCGAAGCGACGGACTTTGCGCCCTTCCGCGCGCTCGCTCATCTCCCTGCAGCCATGACCGCGCACGTACTGTTCACGGACATCGATCGCGAGCGGCCCGCGAGCACCTCGCTGGTGGTGACGGCCGAAATCATGCGCGGCTCGATCGGCTTCGGCGGCCTGCTCATGAGCGACGATGTGAGCATGAAGGCGCTCGGCGGACCCTTGGGCACGCGGGCCGAGGCGGTTCTGGCGGCCGGCTCCGACCTGGTGCTTCATTGCAATGGGATCATGGCCGAGATGGAGGCCGTCGCCGCTGCAAGTCCAGAGATTTCAGGTGCTTCTGGTTTTCGCCTGGCAGCAGCTCTGGCAGTTCTGCAACAGTGTGAAGCCTTCGAGCCACAGCTTGCCGAGGCGGCAATTGCGCGCGCGCTGTCCGTGAGCGCATGAATCAGTTTATGGTTCCTGTGGATAAGGGCTGGATGATCCGGCCCGCCCGCAAGGGTGTCAAACGGCGGCCATGATGGACGGCGGGACGGGCGAAGCGAACGCAGGCCCCGAGGAATGGGGCGATCCCGAGCGCGGCGATGCGCCGCCGCCCGAGGACGCATTCGTCGTCGATCTCGAAGGCTTCGAGGGACCGCTCGACCTGCTGCTCGCCCTGGCGCGGACGCAGAAAGTCGATCTCGCGCGCATCTCGATCGATACCCTCGTCACCCAGTACCTCGCCTATATCCGCGAAGCACAAAAGCTCCGCTTGGAGCTCGCCGCCGACTATCTGGTCATGGCGGCCTGGCTTGCCTTCCTGAAGTCGCGCCTGCTGCTGCCGCGCGACGAGAAGGCCGAGGGCGGTCCCTCGGGCGAAGAGCTGGCGGCGCGCCTTGCCTTCCGCCTCATGCGGCTCGAAGCCATGCGCAACGCGGCGGCGCAGCTCCTGACCCGCAAGCGGCTCGATCGTGACATCTTCCCCCGCGGTATGCCCGAGGGCGTGAAGACCATCCGCACGCGCGAGCACTCCGCCGAGATTTACGACCTGCTGAAGGCCTACGCCGAGCAACGCACGCGCACGGTCGTGCACCGCGCCCACGTGGTGAAGAAGCGCACCGTGTGGTCGATCAAGGATGCGCGTCAGCGTCTCGAAACGCTCGTAGGCCGTTCCGCCGGCTCATGGGTGCAGCTCGATTTCTTCCTCGAGCAATATCTCCCATCACCGGAGCTTGGCCGCACGGCGCTCGCCAGCTCCTTCGGCGCGACGCTCGAAATGGCGCGCGAGGGGCACATCGAGATCCGGCAGGCGGGGCCGTTCGCGCCGATATATCTGAGACGCAAGGAAGCAGGCGCGGAGTGGCAGCGCCTGGATGTCGGAGGATCGCAGGGCGCGAATTGAGTGCGCTGCAGGACATGATCCCGAGGAGGCGAGACACGGGGGCGAGACATGGTTCCACCCAAGCTGAGTATCGCGCCGGACAGTGAGATGACGAGTAACGAGAAAAGAGAGCCGGGTTCCGATCTCTCCGACGTGCGTCCGCCCGCATCGGAGCGCACGGGGCCGCCGCTGCGTCCGCTGCCGGCGAATATCGCGGCGCTGCCCTCTGCCGATCGTCGCGAGAAGCTGCGCGTACTGGAAGCGCTGCTCTTTGCGGCGTCCGAGCCGCTTGACGTCCAGCATCTCGCGAGTCACCTCGCCGAGGGCGACGACGTGAATGCCCTGCTCACGGAGCTGCAGGGTTTCTATGCCTCGCGCGGCATCAATCTCGTGCGCGTCGCCGGAAAGTGGGCCTTCCGCACGGCGGACGATCTCTCGTTTCTGCTCGAGCGCCACGCCAAGGAGGAGCGCAAGCTCTCCAAGGCTGCGCTGGAGACGCTCGCCATCATCGCCTACCACCAGCCTGTCACGCGCGCCGAGATCGAGGAGATCCGCGGTGTGCAGACCTCCAAGGGTACGCTCGATGTGCTGCTGGAAACCGGTTGGGTGCGTCCCCGCGGGCGTCGCCGTGCTCCCGGCAAGCCGATCACCTACGGCACGACGGAGACGTTCCTCAGCCACTTCAATCTCGACACGGTGAAAGATCTGCCGGGTCTGCAGGAGCTGAAGGGCGCGGGCCTGCTCGATGCGAACCTGCCGCCGGACTTCAAAGTGCCCGAGCCGACGGATGTCGCCGCCCTCATGCCGGATGAGCTCCCGCTCGAGGATGAGGCCGACGCGGCACAGGAGGAGCTTGACCTCGACTCGCCCCCCGACTTGCCCGACGAAGAGGAAGACGATATGGGCGAGGCGGACCGCACCTGATGACGCTCCCTTAGAACGTCTCCAGAGTTCGGCCGATCGAGGTGACGGTTGGTCTTAAAGACACTCCTTGGACGAGTTGGGTCGCGCCCCGATGCCGGCAGCAAGCTTGCGAGCGCCGGCGCGAGGCAGGGCTCCATGCGCGCTGCGACGACCTTTGCCGCGCGCCTGACCTTCGAGGCCGTGGAGCGCACCTTCGACGATACGGTCGCGCTCGCGGGCGTGAGCCTCGACATCGCACCCGGCGAGG
Source organism: Hyphomicrobium sp. CS1BSMeth3 (assembly GCF_900117415.1). Taxonomy (GTDB): domain Bacteria; phylum Pseudomonadota; class Alphaproteobacteria; order Rhizobiales; family Hyphomicrobiaceae. The sequence continues at coordinate 1,773,162 of NZ_FPEI01000006.1, read as the reverse complement.
TCGTCTGCCTGCTCGGGCCTTCGGGCTGCGGAAAGACGACACTGCTTCGCATTGCCGCCGGCATCGAGCGTCCAACGGGAGGCCGTGTTCTGGTCAATGACCAGGAAGTGGCCGGCCCCAATCGCTTCGTGCCGCCGGAAGAGCGCAATGTCGGCCTCATGTTCCAGGACTTCGCGCTCTTTCCACATCTGACTATCGCGCAGAACGTCGCCTTCGGCTTGAAGCAGCTTCCGGCAGCCGAGGCGCGACGCGAAGCCATGGCGCTTCTCGCGCGCGTCGGTCTCGAACGCTACGCGGACCAGCATCCGCACATTCTCTCGGGCGGTGAGCAGCAGCGCGTGGCGCTGGCGCGCGCGCTCGTTCCGCGCCCCGCCGTCATGCTCATGGACGAGCCCTTCTCCGGTCTCGACATCCAGCTCCGCGAGCGCCTGCAGGAAGGCACGCTCGAGCTTCTGCGCGAGACACGTGCGACCTGCATGATCGTCACACATCATCCCGAGGAGGCCATGCGCCTCGGCGATCGTATCGCCGTCATGCGCGCCGGTCGCATCATCCAGATCGGGCGCGCGGAAGATCTCTATCGCCAGCCGGTCGATCTGTTCGTCGCCCGCCTCTTTTCCGAGATCAACGAGATCCCCTGGTCCGTCGCGGGTGGCGCGCTCGTGACGCCGCTCGGCACCTTCCCAGCCCCATCCATGCCTGACGGCGCGAAGGCCGTGCTCTGCATTCGCCAGCGCGCCATACGCCTGCTGCCCGAAGGACAAGGCCATCCTGCCCGCGCGCTTCACGTGCGCTTTCTCGGCGATGCCGCGCTCGTCGAGATGGCCGTGCAGGGCTTCGACGCACCGCTCAAGGCACTCGTGCACGAGAGCGATGTGCCCGCACGCGGTCGCGACATCGGCATCGAGGTCGATCCGCAACGCGTGCTCGTATTCGCGGCGGAGACGTAGACCTTTCAATCACCAAGCATCATCATGCGGGCGGTCACCACTCCCACCGCCGATCCCCTGATGCCGCACCGTTCGCCCACAGTCCGTGCTGTTGCTGCCCTGTCGCTGACCCAGCTCATTGGCTGGGGCGCCACGTTCTGGCTGCCCGCGGTCACAGGACCTGCCATGGCCGACGAGCTGGGCATGAGCCTTCCCATGATCATGGCGGGACCGACAGTCATGCTCGTCGTCATGGCCATGGTGTCCTGGCCGCTGAGCGCCGTCTTCGAGCGCCACGGCGCGCGCCCGGTCATGGTGTTGGGATCCCCGCTCGGCGCGGCCGGTCTCCTGGTCATAGGCCTGGCCGATGGTCCGGTGACCTATGCGCTGGCGTGGGTCATTCTCGGCCTTGCCGGTGCCAGCATGTTGACGACGCCGGCGCAGATTGCGGTGACCGAGATCGCCGGCGAGAAGGCGCGCGAGGCGCTCGGCGTGCTGATCCTGGCCGGTGGGCTGACATCGACCATCATGTGGCCGCTGACAGGGCTTCTGCAGGCTCAATGGGGATGGCGCACGACGACGCTGCTCTATGCCGCTCTCATACTGCTTGTCTGCACGCCACTGCATTGGGCCACGCTTGCCCGCCGGCCCAGGGAAAAATTCGCAGCGAAGACGACGGCCGAGGCAGTCCCCATTGACCGGTCACGCTTCACGCTGCTCGCCATGAGCTTTGCCGCCAATGGCTTTGTCACCTGGGGCTTTGCTCTTACCATCATCGTCCTGTTCGAGGCGGGCGGTCTCGATCACGCCAGCGCGCTGGCGGCAGCGGCCTTCATCGGCATTGCTCAATGGGCGGGGCGCATGGCCGACTTCCTCGGCGGCCGTCGCTGGTCCAGCTTCGTCACCGGTCTTGCTGCCTCGGCTCTGTTTCCGCTGAGCTTCATCGTTCTTCTGCTGAGCAGCAGTTTCGCTAGCGCCATGATTTTCGCCACGCTCTACGGCGTTGCCGGCGGCATCATCGCCGTCACCCGCGCCACGCTGCCGCTGCAGATTTTCCCCGCTGGCGCCTATGCCCGCGCATCGGCGCGGCTCGCGGTGCCGCTCAACCTCTCCTTTGCGGCCGCACCGCCGATATTCGCCGCCATCATGACCTCTGCCGGTCCCCACGCCGCGCTTTGGCTGGCCTTTGCGATCTCGATCTTCGCCTTCTGCGCGCTTCTCGGCCTTTTGCTGCTGCACCGCGGAACGGATCACGCATCACAACAGAGCAAAATCGAATCCTGAATATCGATCGAGCCCAGTAGGCACTGCCGCTGCAGCGCTGTGACGGGCTCGCATCGATGATGAAAGCGAACCTACTACTTCTCCGGCATGACGTAGTTGAGCGGCAGACGTCCGCCATCGGCGTAGACGGTCGTGCCGGTGACGTAGCTCGCTTCATCGCTTGCGAGCCAGGCCACGATCGCGGCGACTTCGGCCGGCTGGCCGACGCGGCCGAGAGGCGTGCGCGAGAGCACTTTCTTGCGGAAGGCCGCGTCCTTCACGACACCGGCAAGCAGCGGCGTCTCGATCGTGCCGGGACCGACCGCGTTCACGCGCACACCGTGCGGCGCGAGCGCGATCGCCATGGCTTTCGTGAGCTGCGCGAGACCGCCTTTCGACACCGAGTAGGCCACGTGATCCGGCAGCGCGAACACGGCGTTGACCGAGCTCATGTTGACGATCGCGCCGGCACCGCTGCCTTCGCGCGCGCCCTGCTTGACCATTTGCCGCGCAGCGGCCTGACCGGCGAGGAACGCCCCTTTGAGGTTCACGCCGAGAATGCGGTCGAACTCCTCCTCCGGCAGATCGAGAAAAGGCGCGTCATCGACGATGCCGGCGTTGTTGACGAGCACATCGATGCGGCCGTGCACCTCGAGTGCCTTGGCGATCAAGTTGTGCACGTCGAGCTTTTCCGAGACGTCGCAGTCGACGAAATCCGCGGTGCCACCGCTCTTGCGGATCTCGGCGACAACGCGATTGCCGGCGTCGTCGTTCACGTCCGCGACGATGACCTTGGCGCCCTCGCGGGCGAGCCTCACGGCGCAAGCCTGGCCGATGCCCTGCCCGGCGCCCGTTACGATCGCGATCCTGTCCTCGAGCAGCATTGTTTTTCTCTCCTTGAGCTTCAGCCAGCCCCGCGGCGCGCCGCGTCGACGACAGCAATGGCCGAGACATTGAGCAGGCCCCGAACGGTGATCGAGGGCGTGACGATGTGTGCGGGACGTGCGGCGCCGAGCAGGATCGGGCCGACCGCCACGCTGCCCGAGACGACCTTGAGCAGGTTGAAGGCGATGTTCGCCGCATCGAGGCTCGGCATGATGAGCAGGTTCGCCGCGCCCTTGAGCGCCGAGTTCGGGAAGATCTCCTCGCGAATGAAGGCCGAGAGCGCGGCATCGGCGTGCATTTCGCCTTCGACCTCGAGATCCGGCTCCCATTCGCGCACGAGGTTCAGCACCTGCCGCATCTTGCGCGCCGAGGCCGTGTTCTCCGTGCCGAAGTTCGAGTGCGAGAGCAGCGCCACCTTGGGCTCGATGCCAAAGCGGCGGACTTCGGCAGCGGCGAGTTGCGTGATCTCGGCGAGCTGCTCGGCCGAAGGATCATAGGACACGTACGTGTCGGCGATGAACAGCGGACCTGAGGGCAGGATCATCGCCGAGAGCGTCGCAAAGCCGCGCGCGCCGGGACGCAAACCCACGACCTCCGAGACGTGGCGGAGCTGCGTGAGATAGCGGCCGACCGCGCCGCAGATCAAAGCGTCGGCATCGCCGCGCCGCAGCAGCAGGCCCGCCAACACCGTCGAGCCGTTGCGCACGACGCGCTGGGCGTGCGAGGGCGAGACGCCGTTGCGCTCGACGAGGCGGTGATACTCGTCGGTGAGCACGGCCATGCGCGGGTCTGTCTCGGGATCGATGATATCCACGTCGACGCCGACTTTGAGCCGCAACCCGAGGTGGGTCATCATCCGGCGGATATCGTCGCGGCGCCCGATCAGAATGGGATGCGCGATGCCCTCGGCGACGAGCTGCTGTGCGGCTTGCAGCACGTAGGGGTGGTCGCCTTCGGCAAAGGCGAGGCGCTTGCGCGTCTCGTGCGAAGCGACCTTGGCGGCGTCCATGATCGGCTTCATCAGGAAGCCCGATCGGAAGACGAAGCCGCTGAGCTTCTCGCGATAGGCATGGAAGTCGGCGATCGGTCGCGTCGCCACGCCCGAATCCATCGCCGCTTTCGCCACGGCGGGCGCGATCTCGGTAATGAGGCGCGGATCGAAGGGCTTGGGCAGGATGTAGTCCGGGCCGAAGAGGAACGTCTCCGCGCCGTAGGCTGCGAGCACGATGTCCGAGGCCTCGCTCTCGGCGATGCAGGCCAGTGCGGTCACGGCCGCGGCCTTCATTTCCGCATTGATCGTCGTCGCGCCGACATCGAGGGCGCCGCGAAAGATGAATGGGAAACAGAGAACGTTGTTGATCTGGTTCGGATAGTCCGTGCGGCCGGAGGCGATGATGGCATCGTCGCGCACGGCCTTCACGTCCTCGGGCATGATCTCGGGATTGGGATTGGCCAGTGCGAAGACGAGGGGCTTCGGCGCCATGGAGGCGACCATCTCACGGCTCACGATGCCGGCGGCCGAGAGCCCGAGGAAGACATCGGCGCCGACCATGATCTCGGCGAGTTTGCGCTTCTCGGTTTGTTGTGCGTAGACGGCCTTGTAGGGGTCCATGAGCTTCTGGCGGCCCGTGTAGACCACGCCCTCGATGTCGGCGACCCAGATGTTCTCGCGCTTCGCTCCGAGCACGCAGAGGAGGCCGAGGCAGGCGAGCGCCGCCGCGCCCGCGCCCGAGCACACGATCTTCACCTCGCCGAGCGGTTTGCCGACGAGCTTGAGGCCGTTGAGGATGCCGGCCGCGACCACGATCGCCGTGCCATGCTGGTCATCGTGGAAGACGGGGATCTTCATGCGCGCCTGGAGCTGGCGCTCGATCTCGAAGCACTCCGGCGCCTTGATGTCCTCGAGATTGATGCCGCCGAAGGTCGGCTCCAGACGGGCCACGGCCTCGACGAAGGGGGCGACCTCGGTCTCGGCAACCTCGATGTCGTAGACGTCGATGCCGGCGAACTTCTTGAAGAGGACGGCCTTGCCTTCCATGACCGGCTTGGAGGCGAGCGGCCCGATATTGCCGAGGCCGAGCACGGCCGTGCCGTTCGTGATCACGCCGACGAGGTTGCCGCGCGCGGTATAGCGGGAGACGGCGGCCGGATCCTCAGCAATGGCCTGGCAGGCGAAGGCGACGCCCGGCGAGTAGGCGAGCCCGAGGTCATTCTGGTTGGCGACCGGCTTGGTCGCGTGGATCGCGACCTTTCCCGGCGGGTCCGCCTCATGGTAATCAAGCGCATTGCGACGCAGATTGTTATCGGGCATTCGCCGCTTCCCTTATTGCGATCCGGCAGCTCGCATGTTTGCCACAGAACCATGGCGGAGTGCCAATGCCATGCGTATGGTTTTGAACGGCACGAGACATATATCTCGCGTGGGCGGGTTTTTAGCAGCCGGCGCCGGTCTTGCCGTGTTCGCCGCGGTCCTGTGGGCTCCGGCCGCAGCAGACGAGCCGCAGGGCCTGCCGCCGGCCAGTTGGCCGACCTCGCCGCACCGCGGTGTGATCGACGGATGGGGCAGGAAAATCCCCTGCCGCTGTCGCTTCAATGGCAAGGCCTATCAGCTCGGCGAGATCGTCTGCATGAGGACGCATGTCGGCACCGTGCTCACGCGGTGTGACATCTTCGAGAATAATACGTCCTGGATCCCGAGCCAGCAGCCCTGCCAGCCGGACGCCGGGACCTGATCATCCCACCAGCAGGTGCCAGCCGATGCCGAGCGCGCCGCAGATGCCGAGCGTGGTGATGATGCCCCGATGCAACCGGAACAGGAGCACGAACGCCAGCGCCGACAGGGCCAGGGCGACCGGATCGAGGGATGAGGGGCTCGGCAGGTAGAGCCTCAGCGGGCCGTACCAGAGGGTGGTGTTCTCGTGAAAGAGGACATTGAGGGCGAACCAGACGGTCAGGTTGAGAATGACGCCGACGACGGCGGCCGTGACGGCGGCAAGGGCGGCCCTGAGGCGCGGCTCGGCATTGATGCGCTCGAGATAGGGCGCACCGACGAAGATCCACAGAAAGCATGGGGCGAAGGTCGCCCACAGCGTCACGAGCGCGCCGAGCGTGCCCATGAGCAGGGGAGGACCGCCGCCATGGCGATAGGCGGCGAGAAAGCCGACGAACTCGGTGACCAGGATCAGCGGGCCGGGTGTCGTCTCGGCGAACCCGAGCGCATCGACCATCTCGCCCGGCACGAGCCAGCCGTAGTGCTGCACGACATCCTGCGCGAGGTAGGCGAGGACGGCATAAGCGCCGCCGAATGTGACGACGGCGAGCTTGGAGAAGAGCACACCGAGCTGCGAGATAACGTGCGTGCTCCCGAAGATCATCGCGAGGGCGGCCAGCGGTGCGATCCAGATCACGAGCCAGATGGCTGTTGTCCGCAATGTCTCGGCAAGGCTGATGTGAGGCACCGCCGTCGCGGCCGTGTGGTCGGGAAGACCCGCGCCGGTCGCAAAGCCGTAGAGCGCCGCCGCGAGGACGATCAGGGGGAAAGGTACGCCGAGGAAGAAGATCGCGATGAAGCCGAGAGCCGCGAGCCAGCGATGGCTGGTGGCAGTCAGGCCGCGTCTGGCAATGCGCACGAGCGCCTCGACCACGATCGCCAGCACAGCGGCCTTGATGCCGACCATGAGGGCCGCAGCCAGCGGCAGCGCGCCGAACAGTGCGTAAAGGGCGGCGATCACCAGGATCACCAGTGCCCCCGGAATGACGAACATCAGGCCCGCGGCGAGGCCGCCGATCGTGCCGTGGAGGCGCCAGCCGACGTAGGTCGCAAGCTGCATGGCCTCGGGGCCCGGGAGCAGCATGCAGAAGTTCAACGCCTGGAGGAATGAGCGCTCGTCGATCCACTTGCGCTCGTCGACGAGCATCCGGTGCAGGAGCGCGATCTGTCCGGCGGGACCGCCGAACGAGAGCAGGCCGATCTGCGTCCAGACGCCGAACGCCTCCGCGAACGTGGGCGCCGGTGTTGCCGCTCCCTCGAGGGGAGCGGCCTTGGTTTGGGATGTCATGCTTGCGGGCACCCTATGCCTTGACCTTCGGAGACGGCCAGTTGTGTGTCTCATCGCCGGCATCACGACACCAGCGATAGAAGCCGTCGTAGATCGCCATCGCTGCATCGAGCTGGGCGAGATCGTCCCTGTACATGCGCGAGAACCCCAGCGAGACGGCGAGAAGCCCCGCGGCCTCGGGTGCAAGATCCATCCGCGCCGTATCCGCGCCGCGCACGATCATCGCGAGCTTCTGGAGGGCTGGATCGGCGAGACCGAACTCGGCGAGCATCGTGTCGAATGTGCACAGCTCGCCGCGGTGGCTCCAGAACACATCCTCGATGTCGAAGGGTGTCGCTGCGAAGCGTTCGGCAACGGCCTTCACTTCGGAGGGCGAGACGAACAGGAACACGGCACTGGGGTCGACGAAGCGGCGGATGAGCCAGGGGCAGGCAATGCGATCGATCTTCGGACGGGCGCGGGTGACCCAGACCGTGTAGCCTTGCGCGTCGCGGTGCGGCAGCTTCGCGACGTCGAGCGTCTGATAAGCACCCTCGAGCCACGCGACGAAGCCGCCTTCGAGCGTCTCTGCCGGAATGCCCTCGTGGCGGAGCCAGGCAGCGGCACCCTGGCTGAGCTTCAGGCCCTTCTGGCAAACGACAACGACATTCCGGCCGGTCAGTTCCTTGGACCAGTTGGTCACATCGAACGGGTCCCGGCGTACGGATCCGGGGATCAGCCGCGGTGCTGCGGCATAGTCCTCGTCCGTGCGCACGTCGATGATCACAGGCGCCGTCGGCAGGCCGATGAGGCGCGAGAGTTGGGCAGCAGAAATTTCGGTGGGAGATGGCATAGCGCGTCCTTCCTCATGTTGAGGGATTGGGACGCGAACATTGGGCTTGCGCCTCACGAGGTCGTCGCGGAGAACCCCATGGCCTCTATCTCGTGCATTGCCGCGTCATTGTCAACTCGAGGGCGCGCTGCGCGGCCGGGCCGGCCTCATCCCGCAGTGCACGGATACCGGGTTTTGAGCGCGCGCCGGCGCTGCTAGCCTGAGATATTGTGAGCCCCGATTCTTCGGCCTTGCCGGTCTCCCAGCTCATGCCGCCCCAGCGACACTCCGAGATCGGGCATTCGCGATGCATTCCTCATGGTTGGCCCCATTCAGTGTGAGAACGTTCCGCTTCCAGTGGCCCGCGGCGCTTCTGACCGTCTGGGCGCTGGAAATGGAAACGCTCATCCTCGGCTGGTACGTCCTCGTAGAAACCGGTTCCGTCGTTCAGCTCACCATGTTTGCGTCCTCGCTCTACTTCGGGACGCTGTTGGCGCCGTTTCTCGGTGTCGTCGCTGACCGGATCGGCCATGGCAATACGCTGGCGCTCATGCGCTCGTGGTACATGGTGCTCGCGGCGACCCTTCTGACATTCACGCTGACGGGCGTGCTGAGCCCCGGCGTCGTGCTCCTCGTCGCCTTTCTGAATGGTCTCGTGCGGCCGTCGGATCTCGCCATCCGAAGCGCGTTCATGGCCGGCACCCTGCCGCGGGAGCACCTGAGCGGCGCCATGGCCCTCGAGCGCATGACGATCGACACAGCGCGCATCTCGGGTGCACTTGCGGGCGCGAGCATGTTTGCCATGCTCGGCATTGCGCCGACGTATGTCGTCATCATCGTGCTCTACGCAATCGGCGTGTCGTTGACGTTCGCCGCGGCGCGCGGGCCGCGGACGGCGGAACCCGATCCCGAAGCACTGCGTGTGATGCAACAGTCGCGGACCTCCTTCTGGCACGAGCTCAAGGAGGGGATTGCGTATGTCTGGTCGCGCCCCGCACTGAGGGCCGCGATGTGGCTCGCGCTGCTGGCTAACCTGTCGGCATTTCCGCTCACGAACGGGCTTCTGCCTTACGCCGCACGGGAGATCTACCTCGCAGACGAGCGCGGTCTCGCCACCCTGGTCGCGAGCTTTGCGGGTGGTGCGCTCATCGGCTCGCTCACGTTCTCGGCCGCCAGCCGAAGAATGCCCGTCGCACGGCTGATGCTCGGCTCGGCTGCTGTCTGGTACGCCATGCTGGTCGTTTTTGCTCAAATGAGCACGCTATACGGCGGTGCGATGCTTCTGGTGCTGGCCGGCCTTGCTCAGAGCTACTGCATGATTGCCATGGTGGTGCTGATCCTGCGCGCGGCGACGCCGGCTGTCGCGGGGCGCGTCATGGGCGTGCGCATTCTCGCGATCTACAGTTTGCCCATGGGCATACTTTGCGCGGGATGGCTGATCGAACGGGTCGGATTTGCGGCGACGATCTCGGCTTATGCCCTATTCGGATTGGGCATGGTGCTCATTCTTGCGTTACGTTTTCATGCCGACCTCTGGCGTGTCGAGGCACCGGCCAACAGCGCCTGAGGGTGAGCGCGGGGAACTCAGCTACGGAGGTCTGAATGACCCGCTTGCTCAATCTCGGTGAGATGCTCGCGGCTCAGGCGCGGCTCGCCCCCGAGCGCATCGGTGCCCGCGATCTCGAGCGCCAGCTCACGTTCCGTCAGTGGAATGGGCGGGCCTGCCGCCTTGCCAATGGATTGATCGGTCTCGGTCTTGCGAAGGGCGATCGGGTCGCGGTGCTCGCTTACAATGCGCTGGAATGGGCGGAGATCTACGCCGCGACCGCCAAGGCCGGCCTTGTCGCCGTGCCCATCAATTTCCGCCTCACTGGACCAGAGATCCACTTCATCATCGAGAACAGTGGTGCGCTGGCGCTCATCGTCGAGGATCAGCTTACGGGCGTCGTCGAGGAGATCCTTGCCGATCTGCCCATCGCGCCGGGGCGCTGCATCGTGTTCGGCAGGGGCAAGGTCCCTGCCGGTTTTCGCACGTACGAGGATGTGCTCGCCGCCGCGCTCGATCGCGAGCCCGCGGTTCTGGTCGAGCCGGGCGATCCCTGGACGCTCATGTACACGTCCGGCACCACAGGCCGGCCCAAAGGTGCGATCCGAAATCACGGCGCGAGCGCGCTTCATTCGATGATCACGGAGGTCGAGTTCAGGCTTTCCGCGCGCGACACGGCACTGCTCGTCATGCCCATGTGCCACGCGAATTCCGTGTTCTTCTATGGCGCCTTCGCCTACTGCGGCGCGACCACGGCGATCTACAACCGCAAGAGCATCGACCCCGAGCATCTGCTGGCGACGCTCGCGCAATCAGGAGCGACGTTCTCGTCGCTGGTGCCCACGCACTACATCATGATGCTCGCGCTCTCGTCCGCCGTCCGCGCGCGATACGATGTCGAACGCGTCGAGCGCCTGCTGATCTCGTCGGCGCCGGCGCGGCACGACACCAAGCTCGGCATCCTGGAGCTGTTCGGCAATTCCGGCCTCTATGAGATGTACGGCTCGACGGAAGCGGGTTGGGTGACGATCCTGCGCCCCGACGAGCAGTTGAGCAAGCTCGGCTCGGTCGGGCGCGAGGTCGTCGGTTCGGGGCCGGTGCGCCTCCTCGCGCCGGACGGCAGCGAGGTCGCGGATGGGGAGGCGGGAGAGCTGTTCTCGCGCACGCCCTGGTCATTCGACGGCTACTGGCAGCTCCCCGAGAAGACGGCGGAGGCCTTCCGCGGCGAGTATTGCTCAGTCGGTGATCTGGCGCGGCGCGATGCGGACGGTTTCATCCACCTTGTCGATCGCAAGAGCAACATGATCATCTCGGGCGGCGAGAACATCTATCCCTCGGAGATCGAGACGGCGCTCGGCGCGCACCCGAAGATCAAGGACGTGGCGATCGTCGGCGCGCCCGATGAGAAGTGGGGCGAGCGCGTGCACGCGTTCGTCATCCTGCATGATGGTCTCGAAGCGACGGCGGACGAGCTGATCGAGTGGTGCCGCGATCGCGTGGCGCCGTACAAGCGGCCGCGTTCGATGAGTTTCATCCGCGAGGAGGACATGCCGCGCACCGCGACCGGCAAGGTGCTTCACCGCGTGCTGCGAGGGCGGTTGGTGACGTAAGCCTATTTTCCCCTTCTCCCCGTCCTTACGGGGAGAAGGTCGGGATGAGGGGCGGCCACAAGCGCTGACGTTGGCGTATGCCGCCGCCCCTCACCCTAACCCTCTCCCCGCAAGGGCGGGGAGAGGGGATGATCGCTCGCTTGCCGCGAACCGCAAATCTACAAAAGACGGTGGCTCCGGGGGTGTCCTCCGGAGCCACGAATTCGCGCTGTCGGCATTGCCGCCGCGGGCATGGCACTATGGTGGGAGGCGGCAGCACCTCTTCCCGGCAGCCCGCGGCACTAAAACAAACCACCGCCGCAGGCGCGATCGTCTCACCTGCGGCGCGGTATGCCTTACTGCACCGGCGAGTGCGCGCTCGGGAGCATGATGAGGTTGTTCATCTCATCGAGGAGCGGGCCGCCGGTCTTGAGGAAGGCCTGCCAGCCCGGATCCTTCACGGCATCACCGCGGGCCTTCGCGCGCGCGTTGAGGTCGGGATAGGCCCAGAGGTGCATGACCTCGTTCGGCTGGCCGGCCTCGGTGGTCCAGAGGCCCGAGATCTTCGAATACTTCTCGCGCACGTCGAGGGCGCCCGTGAAAGCGTCGAGCCAGGGCTTCGCACCGCCCGGACGCGTGCGGTAGTAGCGCAGCTCGTAGACGTTGCCGGTCGTCGCGGGGGCCCTGAGCGGAATGATCGGATTGAGCAGGCGGATGTCCTGACGCACCAGATGCGGGCGGATGAGCGGGATGTATTCCTCGGTCCAGCGCTTGTTCTTCTGCAGCTCGGCGCGGAGGCGCGCGCGATCATTGAGGCTCTCGTAGGTCCACAGGTGCACGACCTGGTTCAGCGCGCCGATCTCGGTGATCCAGTAGCCTTCGAGCTTGCCGTAGTTATCGCCGCGGATGGCACGCGCGACGGTGCCGGAATTTTTCGCGACCTCCGGCGCCGAACCGGCCTTGAGCGTGTAAATGCGCAGCTCATTGATCATGGGCTTTCCTCCAGGATGTTGTCTGTCAGATGGGATGGCCGGCACGATAGGCTGCCGGTTCGCCGTTGTCATCCAGGCTGCGAGCGGCCCAAATGAGCGAAAATCTCATGCCGGCTTGAGATCGCGGGCGAGCTGGAGGGCGTCGTCGCGGGCCCCTCCGGGGAGCGTGTAGTAGGCTTTGCGTTGCCCGATCTCCGCAAAACCGCAGGCCGTATAGAGCGCGCGTGCGGGGGCATTGCCGGCAGCCACATCGAGGAACAGCCGGCGCGCATCCGAGCGCGCGGCGGCGCGGGCGACACCGTCGACGAGCTGGCGCCCGACGCCATGACGCTGGCTCTCGGGAGCGACGCCGACGGTGAGGATCTCGGCCTCGTCGGCAGCAATCTGGGCAATGATGAAGCCGACGATCTCGCGTCCGGGCCGCGCAGCGATCAACGCGAGCGATGCCGGATGCTCGATCAGAGCCTGAATTGCATCGCTGTCCCAGGCTGTCGGGAAGAGCTTGGCATGAAGCGCCGCGATGGCCTTCGAATCCTCGGGCGAAGCCCAGAGCAGGCTGATCGGAGGGCTCGTCGGGCTACTCATGGACGTCTCGCAACGGGCTCAGGCTGTGGCTTCACGTCGGGTGCGCGCAGATAAAGCGGGCTTACCGTGGCGGAAGGTAGGCGGTCGGCGGCGAGCATGGCGAGAAAGCGCGCGTGTGGCTCGATGGCTGGCAGCTCGGTCGTGATGGTTCGCCCGGCCGCCGCAGCGGCTTCAGCGGCGAGGGGGCCGCCAGAGCCGATGACGAGGGCGTCGTGCTCCAATGCAAGTGCGGCAGCCGCTTCGGCCGTGAGGAGGGCGGGGGCGCCTGGGCTGTTCGGGGCCCCATGGAGCGCGCAATAGAGCGCGCCCCGCCGGGCGTCCGTGGCGACCAGCAGCGCGCGCGTTGCCGCAGAAGGGCCGAGCACGTGGCGCGCGCGGGCGGCGATGACTTCGAGGCTCGGGATGCCGACGACCGGTCGACCAGCCGACAGCGCAAAGGCCCGCGCTGCCGCCACGCCAACCCGCACGCCGGTAAAGGTGCCGGGGCCGACGGTCACCGCGAAGCGCTCGACCTGCGTGAAATCCCGGCCGGCGGACGCCATGACCTCCGCAATCATCGGCATGAGCCGCTCGGCGTGACCGGTCTGGCGCGCCTCATAGGCTTCACGGATGAGCCAATCCCCGTTTGCCGCGCGATAGCGGAGCGCAACGGACACGGCACCGAGGCAGGTGTCGAATGCTAGAATGGCCATATGGCCACCCTAGATGATCTTGGCCACCTCGTCGAACGCCAGGCGCGGGAGCCGGCCCAGCAGCGCCGAGGGATCGCCGTAGCCGATATTGATCAGGAAGTTGGATTTGAGCTTCCCGTCGGGGAAGAACGCCGCGTCGACGCCGGCCTGATTGTAGCCGGACATGGGGCCGGTATCGAGGCCGAGGGCGCGTGCCGCGAGAATGAAATAGGCACCCTGCAGCGAGCCATTTCGGAAGGCGGTGGCTTCGGTGAAGGCGGCATTGCCGGTGAACCAGCTCTTCGCCGCTTGGTTGTGTGGGAAGGTGCGCGGCAGGTTCTCGTAGAACTCGAGATCGTGCGCCACGATCGCTGTCACGGGCGCGGCAATGGTCTTGTCGCGGTTGCCTTCCGAGAGGTGCGGCTTGAGAAGCGCCTTGGCCTCCGCGGATTTCACGAAGACGTAGCGTGCGGGCTGGCTGTTGGCGCTGGTGGGGCCGAGCTGGGCGAGTTCCACCACCTGCTTGAGCAGGCTGTCCGGCACTTCCTTGTCGAGGAATTTGTTATGCGTGCGTGCGGAGCGGAAGAGCTGGTCGAGCGCCGCAGCATCAATGGTCGAGGCCATAAGGGTCTCCTGCAGTTTCCTAGGCACATGAGAGTGGCGGCAGCCTATGAAGGCACGACGCGCCGATCCGGCGCATCATGCGGTGTCGCGCGCGAAAAGTGCACCGCTAATTTCTGCGAGGCTTATAAACAAAAAAGCCCCGCAACGGCGGGGCTTCTTCATTTCTGGGATCCGTCGGTCAGACCGGCCGGACTTCCTGAACTTCAGGCAGGAAATGCTGCAGCAGGCGCTCGATGCCGCCGCGCAGCGTCGCCGTCGAGCTCGGGCAGCCCGCGCAGGCGCCGCGCATGTGCAGGTAGACGATGCCCTCGCGGAAGCCATGGAACGTGATATCGCCGCCGTCATTGGCCACAGCCGGGCGCACGCGCGTATCCAGCAGCTCCTTGATGGCTTTGACCGTCTCCTCGTCGGCGGGGTCGTAGTCGCCGCCGGGAAGAGCCTCGCCGTCCTCGCCACCCTCCATGACCGGCGCGCCGGACATGTAGTGCTCCATGATCGCGCCGAGGATTGCGGGCTTGAGGTGCTGCCACTCGCCGTCGCCCTTAGTCACGGAGATGAAGTCCGAGCCGAGGAACACGCCGCGCACGCCGTCGATGGCGAACAGGCGCTGGGCGAGCGGGGAGGCCGATGCCTCGTCCATGTCGCGGTAATCCGCTGTGCCGTCGGGCAGCACCGACTTGCCGGGGATGAACTTGAGGGTGGCCGGATTGGGGGTCGGCTCTGTCTGGATGAACATGTTGTCCTCTTGCGTTGCGCGGCCGCCTGAGATGGCGCCGCGGCGGGGCCGCCGGGCGGCCCAAAAACTTGGAATCTTTCTAGTCTAGGGGGCGGGCGGCGTCAAACCCGACTTGCTGCCTAACCATTTAGGCGCAGCAGGTCTGCCAATCAACGCCGGAAGGGCGGCAAAAGCGCCCGGCCGCGTGCGGACCGGCTCAGGCGAAGGCTTTCAGGTCTTCGAGGCCGAGATTGCCGGGCACGATGGTGATCGGCACGTTGAAATTGCCCGCCATCTGCCCCGAGCCGATGGACGAGACGAGCGGCCCCGGTCCCTTGGGATCCGTGGAGGCGCCGAGGACGAGGATCGCGACGTCTTCATCGTCCTCGATGAGCTTCACGATCTGCTCGGATTTGTTGCCCTCGAGGATGACCTCCTCATGCTCCAGCGCCTCGAAACCGGCGTTGTTGAGCTTGCGCCGCATAAGGCGGAAAAGCGCCTTGGCCTTGTTGGTTTCTTCCTCGAGCTGCACCTGACGGATGCCGGCCCAGTGCTGATATTCCTGCGGCTCGATGACATAGAGGAGCAGGAGGCGCCCGCTCGTATGCGAGATGCGCAGCGCCGCGTAGAAGAGCGCCGACTCGACCTCCGACGACTCGTCGACGACCACCAGGAATTTCCTGTGGTGCCCTTGCTCGAAGACCCGTCTCTGCTTGGCCATGGCGTGACCTGTCGTGTTTGCGGGCGCGCGAAGTTTGCGCGCCCGGCATCAACTTACTTCGACCGATCCTATCACGAACGGACAAAGCCGACGATGTCTTTGACCTCATTCAGGATCGGATGGGCAATTGCCCGGGCGCGACGGGCGCCATCGGCCAGAATGCGGTCGATCTCGGCCGGATCGGCGGAGAGGCGGGTCATCTCGGACGTGATCGGCGCGAGCTTAGCCACGGCCACATCGGCGAGCGCCTTTTTGAAGGTCGAGAACTGTCCGCCCCCGAACTCCTTCAGGACAGCTTCCTGCGTCGTGCCGGCGAGCGCGGCATAGATGCCCGTCAGATTGTCGGCCTCGGGACGGCCTTCGAGGCCTTTGGGCTCGGAGGGCAGCGCATCTGGGTCCGTCTTCGCCCTCTGGATCTTCCGCGCGATGGCCTCGGCATCGTCCGTCAGGTTGATGCGGGAGAGATCGGAAGGGTCCGACTTCGACATCTTCTTCGTGCCGTCGCGAAGGCTCATGACGCGTGTCGCAGGCCCGAGGATGATCGGCTCGGGCTGCGGAAAGAACATGCCGTCCGCGTAGCCTTTGGCGACGATCGCTTCACGCCAGTCGTTGTTGAACTTCTGGGCGATGTCGCGGGCGAGCTCGAGGTGCTGCTTCTGGTCCTCGCCGACGGGCACGTGCGTGCCGCGGTAGACGAGAATGTCCGCCGCCATGAGGTTCGGATAGGCGTAGAGGCCGACCGAGGCGTTCTCACGGTCCTTGCCGGCCTTCTCCTTGAACTGCGTCATGCGATTGAGCCAGCCGAGGCGGGCGACGCAATTGAAGATCCATGCGAGCTCGGCGTGCTCGGTCACCTGGCTCTGGTTGAAGAGGATGCTGGACTTGGGGTCGATGCCGCAGGCGATGTAGGCCGCGGCGGCGCGGCGGATCGACTGGCGCAGCTCCTCGGGCTCGAGCCATTCGGCGGTGATCGCGTGCAGGTCCACGACGCAGTAGATGCACTCGTGCGTCTTCTGCATGGCCACCCAGTTGATGAGCGCACCCAGATAATTGCCGAGGTGCAGGCTGCCTGTGGGCTGCATGCCGGAGAAGACGCGCGGTTTGAGCTCGATCATTGTTCAGTTTCCTAATGAAGGCGCGCAGGTTATCGCGCGCCAGGGTGGCGGGGGCAAGTGGGCGTTCGAGACTGAGGGATGGTTACCGTCCGCCCGGGCGCGCCAATGGGTCCAGCGCGGCTCGCGTCGCATTCTCAGACGTCGGGCTTTCCGGCGGTGAGGCGGGGAACCTGACCGTGCGCCCGGCCGTTCACCACCAGCAGAGTGCGGCTCGTTCCGCGCACCCCCGATCCCCCAGAGCAGCCGAGATCTTCGAATGGCCGAGAACGCCGAACGCCTGACGCTTCCGACCCACGGCGCCGCCACGCTCCCGAGCGTCACGGTCGACAGCTACAACCTGGAGCTCGAGGATGCCGATGGCTTCATCGGCGACAAGGCGCGACGGGATGCCTTTCGCGAGGCGCTCGACGATTGGCGCAAGCACCATAAATCAGTCTCGGGCGAGGACCCGCTCGGCGATACCAAGACGGCCGACATCAGCAAGAAGCAGCTCGATCAGTTGCTCGCGAGCGGATCGGTCGAAGCTGCCGGCATCATCCTGAGCGCCATCGAGGACTACGCGCAGGCACTCGCCAAAGTGCTCCGCCGATTTCTCAAGAACAAGGCCTGGGCCGGGACGGAGTGTATCGTCTTCGGCGGCGGGTTCCGCGCGAGCCGGATCGGGGAGCTGGCAATCGGACGCGCCGGTACGCTTCTCAAGGCCGACGATCTGGATGTGGACCTCGAGCTCATCGAGCATGATCCGGATGAAGCCGGATTGATCGGCGCGGCGCACCTGCTGCCTGCGTGGATGCTCGAAGGTCATGACGGCATCCTCGCTGTCGACATCGGCGGGACAAACATCCGCGCCGGCATTGTCGAGCTGCGCCTCGGAAAGGCCAAGGATCTCTCCGCGGCGCGCGTTGCTGAATCCCACCTGTGGCGCCATGCCGACGAGAAGGTCTCGCGAACGGAGACCATCGAGCACCTGACGGACCTGCTGCAATCGCTCATCAAGAGCGCGCGGAAGGAGAAGCTTTCGCTCGCGCCCGTCGTGGGCATCGGATGCCCCGGCGTGATCGAGCCTGACGGCAGCATTGCGCGCGGCGCGCAGAACCTGCCCGGCAATTGGGAAAGCAGCCGCTTCAACTTCCCGACGGCGGTCACGGAGAGCATTCCGAAGATCGGCGATCACGAGACCATGATCGTGATGCACAACGACGCCGTGGTGCAGGGGCTGAGCCACCTGCCGCGGGCGCAGAAGCGCAAGCATTGGGGCATCCTGACCATCGGCACCGGGCTCGGCAATGCGCGCTACTCCGCGCGCACGCTCGCCAAGGACAAAGGCCGCTGAGCGACGTGCCAGGTCCTTGCTGCCGGGCCAATTTTATGGCTCCCGCTCTACGTGCAGAGCTATTCCTGTGCCGTCCGCGCGGCCAGGCATGCGCGCTGGGATGGACGGCAGTCTTCGTGCGCTTACAGCATTGATGCCGACGGAAAATCATTCTACGAGTTATTAGCAAAGGGAGGGGCGGCAGTGGCGCACTGCCGGCGGGCCATTGAACGAGCTCGAGAGCCAATTGGACCCCCAGGGAGAGAACCGTGTCAAAAGACATTGACGATCGCGTCGTAGGATCTGTCGGCGGAGCCAAGATACGCCGCCGTGATGTGGTGAGGGCGGGCCTGGCAGGTGCCTCACTGGCAGCCATCGCCAGCCTACCGACCAAAGCTCACGCGCAGAAGGCCGAATTCCGCTTCCGCATGCAGTCCTTCCTCGGCCCGGGCACGGTCGAGTGGGAGACGCTCATTCCGCGCTACATCAAGCGCGTCAGCGAATTGTCGAACGGCCGAATTCAGATTCAGGCATTCCCGCCCGGCGCCCTCGTGCCCACCTTCGAAATGCTCGATGCCGTCGGCAAGGGCGTGGTCGAGATCGGCTACGGCGCGCAGCCTTACTGGCGCGGCAAGATCCCCTTCACGCTCTGGACGTGGGGCATTCCCGGCGCCTTCAAGACGCTCGACCATTACGACTATCTCTGGAACGAGACGGGTCTTCTGGACGTCGTCCGCGAGGCCTTCGCGAAGCACGGCACGCACTTCCTCGGCCCCGTGTACTCGGACGAGTGGGGCGCGACGATGTCCCGCCAGGAGCTCAAGACGCTCGATGACTTCAAGGGCATCAAGATCCGCAGCTTCGGTCTCGGCGCCGAGGTCTTCAAGACCAAGGGTGCGAGCATCGTGACGATTCCGGGCGAGGAGCAGTACACCGCGCTCTCGACCGGCGTCATCGACGCGTCGAACTGGGGTTCGCCGGCAGGCTTCTTCCAGTACAAGATCCACGAGCCGGCGAAGTTCTATCTCGGCCCGTCCACGATCGCGTTCGACATGGAAGACATGTTCATGAACCAGCGGGCGTACAACCGCCTGCCGAAGGACCTCCAGGAGGTCATGAACATCGTCACGCGCATCTACGCCGTCGAGCGTGCGACGACCTCCACGGCCGAGAGCGCCAAGTGCGTCCAGATCATGAAGGACGCCGGTGTGAAGTTCAACTCGCTGCCGCCGGCGGACGTCCAGTACTACGAGAAGGCCGCCTACGAGGCCCTCGAGAAGATGCAGACCAAGGACGAGCCGACGCAGAAGGTGCTGAAAATCATCTTCGAAACGCGCGACATGTTCCGCAAGCGTCCCTCGAATATCTAGCTACCTGTTCTGATCAGCAACGGCTCCGGGCCCGCCTTCGTGCGGTTCCGGGGCCGTTTGGTGCTGCGAGCCATTTGAGGTTCCCCATGAACTTGGTACGCGCAGTCGTGCGCTTGATCGACAGGCTGAACGGCTTGGTCGGCTACGTCGCTGCCATCTCCCTGCTCGGGCTGATCGCTCTGGTCTGCTACGAGGTCTTCCTGCGCTACGTGATGAAGGCGCCCACGACATGGGGCAACGAGATGATCAGTTTCATCTTCGCGGCCTACGTCATGCTGGGAGGTGGCTACACGCTGCTCCATCGCGACCACGTCTCCATGGACATCATTTACTCGCGGTTCTCCATGCGCGGTAGGGCCATCATCGATGTCGGCACCGCGTTCTTCATGCTCCTGTTCTGCTGGGTTCTTTTCGAGCAGACATTCATCATGGCCAAGGAGGCGCTCGAGACGGGGCAGCGTGCTTCGTCGGATTGGAGCCCGCCGCTCTTTCCCGTGATGGTGTCGCTGCCGATCGGTGCAGGACTGCTCCTTCTTCAAGCCATCGCGCGCATCGCACGCGATCTGCACCTCGCTCTCACCAACTCGCCACTATTGCCGGAGGATGTGGTCCTCGATGCGCAGGAGGTCCGTCAATGAGCATTGAAGTCATCACGATCCTCCTCTTCGGATCGTTTCTGCTGCTCATGGCGGCCGGCCTACCGCTTGTCTTCTCGCTGGGCAGCGCGGCCATCATCGGGACCTACTTCCTCTGGGGACCCGAGGCGCTCTACGCGCTCGGCATCAAGACCTTCAGCACGGCAACGAGCTTCGTGCTGCTTGCGATCCCGATGTTCATCTTCATGGGCAGCATGCTGGAGAGATCCGGTCTCGCAACCGATCTCTACGACATGATGAAGAAGTGGTTCGGCGGCATCAACGGTGGCCTCGCCGTCGGCACCATCCTCGTCTGCACGATCTTCGCCGCGCTCGTCGGTGTGAGTGGTGCGGCGACCGTGACCATGGGGCTCGTCGCGTTGCCGTCCATGCTTGCCGCGAGGTACAGCAAGGGGCTCAGTATCGGATGTATCGCCGGCGGCGGTGCGCTTGGCGTGCTGATCCCGCCAAGCGTTCTGATGATCGTCCTTGGGCTCTATGCCAACGTCTCGGTCGGCATGCTCTTCCTCGGCGGCATCACGGCCGGTCTCGTGATCGTCGTGCTCTTCATCGTCTACATCCTCGTTGCCTGCGCAATCTGGCCGGAGATGGGGCCTGCTCTGCCTGTCGCGGAGCGTGCGACCTGGCCGGAGAAGATTGCCGCGCTCAAGGCGGTGATCCTGCCCATCATGCTGGTGGCGCTGGTGCTCGGCTCCATCGTCGGCGGTGTCGCGACACCGAGCGAAGCGGCCGGCATTGGTGCCGCGGGGTCGATCCTGTGTGCGCTTGCCTATGGCAAGCTGACGTGGACGGCGCTCAAGGAATCCTCGCTCATCACCTTGCGCCTGACCTCCATGGTCATGTGGATCGTGTTCGCGGCGTCCATGTTCACGGCACTCTATGCCGCCGTCGGCGCGGACCAGCTCGTCAGGGATGCACTCTCCTATGTCCCCGGCGGGAAGTGGGGCACCATCCTTGGAATGCAGATCATCTGGATCATCATGGGCTGCTTCCTGGATCCGATCGGCATCATGCTGCTGACAGTGCCGCTCTTCTTCCCGATCATCGTGCAGTTGGGCTTCGATCCCGTGTGGTTCGGCGTCCTGTTCGTCGTGAACATGGAGATGGCCTTCCTCACGCCGCCCTTCGGCTTCAACCTCTTCTACATGCGCAGTGTGGCGCCGAAGGGGGTGTCGATGCTCGACATCTACAAGGCGGTCATACCCTTTATCGCCCTGCAATTCCTGGCGCTGGTCCTGATGATGATCTTCCCGGAGCTCATCACCTGGCTCCCCTACAAGATGCTTCGATAGGGCACAGCGAAGCTGCTTCCCAGACAGCGAAAGCCGCCTCTCGGGCGGCTTTCGTGCTTTCCCAGGCAAGGTGCAGCCTTGCTGTCTTCTCAGGTGCGCTCGAGAGCGCGTTCGAGGCGCCGGCTTAGAACCCAGGAAAGCCCGAGGAAAGCGACCAGCATGACCGCGCCGAGGCCGGACGACGCTTGGCTCATGAATTTCTCCGAGACCTGACCGAAGGCATAGCCCGCGGAGACGACCGCGACGGACCAGATGCCGGCCGCGATGAAATTCATGACGAGGAAGCTCGGCCAGGGAAGCGGCGACACGCCATAGGCGAAGCCGGCGACACCACGAATGCCGTTCGGGTAGCGGTGGACGAGGATCATCCACATATGATGCCGGGCCGCCAGTTGCGCGGCGGTCTGGATGGCGCGCTCCAGCTTCGGAAAGGAGCCGAGCCAGCGTGTTCCGTATCGCCGTCCCACCCAGAAGCGGACCACGTCTCCGGCGAAGCTGCCGATCCAGCAGACGACGATCAGCGTCACGAGATTGAGCGCGCCCGAATGCGCGACATATCCCGCGAACATCGCCAGCAGCAGACTGTGCGAGGTCGCGTAGGCAAACATCAGCGTGTAGATGGCATCGCCGTTCTGGCGGATCAGCTCGAGGAACGAGGCGAGGTCGGTCGGAAAGAGCACCATTGGACACCATGAATGACGGCCGTCGCTCGACGTCTGACGACCCAGGTGTCGGCTAGCATCGCTGCGGGCTGGTGCCAATAGGAGATCGTGTGCCGTCTAGGACACAGTTAGCGGCCCTCGCCGGTGCCGCCGACCGCGGCCAGAAATGCCGCCCCATAGCGCGTGACGCGGGCGTCGCCCATGCCGTGCACGAGCTTGAGCTCGTCGCGCGTGCGGGGCTTGAGGCGCACCATGTCGAGCAGCGAGCGGTCGTGGCAGACGATGTACGGCGGTACGTTCGCCTCGCGGGCAAGCTGCCCCCGCACCTCTCGTAGTGACCGGTAAAGCTCCACCTCGTGCTCCTGGAGGCCGGGCACGACGGCATTGCGGCGCGAAGCCCGCTTGCGTCCCTCGCCGCGCGACCGCGAGCTGGCGGATTGCTTGCGCACCATGAAAGGCGCTTCGCCACGGAGCACGGTGCGTGCGCTCTCGCCGAGGGCCAGCGTGCCGTGGCCCTCGTCGTCGGCGACGAGATGGCCGGCCGCCACGAGCTGGCGAATGACGCTCCGCCACTGGGTGGCCTCCACATCGCGGCCGATGCCGAAGACGGAAAGCTTGTCGTGGTGATTGCGCACGATGCGCTCGTCCACTTTGCCCGTCAGCACATCGACGAGATAGCCGACGCCGAAGCGCTGGTCCGTGCGGTAGACCGCCGAGAGCGCCTTCTGCGCGAGCACGGTGCCGTCCATGCAGTCCGGCGGCTCGAGGCAGTTGTCACAGTTTCCGCAGGGCTCGGCACGCTGCTCGCTGAAGTAGGCGAGCAGAAGCTGACGGCGGCAGCTCGCGGCTTCGGCGAGCGCGATCAGCGCATCGAGCTTGATGCGCTGCACGGCCTTGTGCTGCTCGCCGGCCTCGGACTGCGCGATCCATTGGCGCTGGGTGATGATATCGCCGAGGCCGTAGGCCATCCAGGCATCGGCCGGCTCACCGTCGCGCCCGGCGCGTCCCGTCTCCTGATAGTAGGCCTCGATGGACTTCGGCAGGCTCAGATGCGCGACGAAGCGCACGTCCGGTTTGTCGATGCCCATGCCGAAGGCGATCGTCGCGACGACGACCAGGCCATCCTCGGCGAGAAAGCGCTGCTGCACGGCGCGGCGCACTTCCGGTGCCAGCCCTGCGTGATAGGCGAGCGCGGTGCGGCCCTTGGAGGTCAGCCAGTCCGCCGTTTCCTCGACCTGCTTGCGGCTCAGGCAGTAGACGATGCCGGCATCGCCCGCGTGCTCCTCGGCAATGAAGCGCCAGAGCCGCTCGCGCGCCCCCATGCTGCCCGTCTCGGCAATGCGGTAGCGGATGTTCGGGCGATCGAAGCTCGCGACGAGCTTCTCGGATTTTTCCAGGGCGAGCTCGCGCACGATCTCGGCGCGCGTCTTCTCGTCGGCCGTCGCGGTGAGCGCGATGCGCGGCACGCCGGGAAAACGCTCGGCCAGAATGCGGAGCTGGCGATACTCGGGGCGGAAGTCGTGGCCCCACTGCGAGACGCAATGCGCTTCGTCGATGGCGAAGAGCGCGATCTCGGTCGACGAGAGCAGTTCCAGCAGGCGCGGCTGCACGAGGCGCTCGGGGGCGACGTAAAGGAGGTCGAGCACGCCGGCGCGCGCAGCCTTCTCGATCTCGATCTGCTCGGGCCAGGAAAGCGAGGAATTGAGGAAGGCCGCGTTCACGCCGAGCGACTTCAGCGCGTCGACCTGGTCCTGCATGAGCGCGATGAGCGGCGAGACGACGACGCCGAGGCCTGGCCGCACGAGCGCCGGGATCTGGTAGCAGAGCGACTTTCCGCCGCCGGTCGGCATGAGCACGAAGGCATCGCGGCCCTCGAGCAGGGCGCGAATCGCGCTCTCCTGGTGCGAGCGAAAGGCGCGATAGCCGAAGGTCGTCTCGAGGATGGCCTGGGCCCGTCCGAAGGCCTCGTCAGCATCCCATGAGGGTGCTGGCGGCGACTGGAGGGCGAATATGGGCATGAGCGGGGTCCGGCGGCGTCGTGAAGTTGGCGCTACAGGCACCATGAGGGCGATTCTGGCCCCCTGCCAACGCCAGCCCCGGCATGGGACGTGGATTGGCGGCCAAGGGTTGCCCAAATGCGCCCTGCGGCTCTCCAGTGCGGGCCCGCGCGCCATGCATGCGGGGGGCGCCTCCGGCCCGTTAAACTTGCGGAGAACGGCGCGAGCCTCCTATAGCAGTCATTTGCCCGGCCCGGCCGCTCGCGATCAGGAGAGTTCCCTCGATGTCCCAACGTCCCGAGATCCGCTTTGTCGCCCTCGATGCGCCGGCGAGCGCTGTCGTCGCCGCCCTCGTCGGGCAGGATCTGCATTTGCCGCCGGCGCTGAAGGCCCTGGATCAGAAATCACAGGGGGCGGTGGTGCGCGCGGCCAAGGCTGCGGATTTCAAGGGCAAAGCAAAGAGCAGCATCGAGATCCTCTCGCCCGAGCGGCTGGAGATGAGCCGCTTGCATCTCGTGGGCACGGCCCAAACCGAGGGGGCTGGCGAGCTCGACTGGATGCGCGCCGGTGCCACGGCCTATGCCGCGATCCACGCGCGCAAGACGCCGACGGCGAGCCTCATCGCGGAAGCGCCGGACAAAGGCGCGCCTTCAGCCGACGAGCTCGCGGCGCTGCTTGCCTATGGCGCGCTGCTCAGGAGCTACAACTTCCGCAAGTACCGCACACGGCCGGCGCGCGAGAACAACAATGGCGAGCCTGAGCCCGAGGACAAGCCGAGCCTCCTCTACATCCACTGCAAGGATCCGCGCGGCGCTGAGAAGGCCTTCGCCGACAAGCTCGCCGTGGCAGACGGCGTGTTTGCCGCGCGCGATCTCGTCAACGAGCCGGCCAATGCGCTCGGCCCCGTCGAGTTCGCTGATCGCGCGCAGGAGCTGTCATCGCTCGGCGTCGAGGTCGAGGTGCTGGATCCGGATGCGCTCGAGAAGCTCGGCATGGGCGCGCTGCTCGGCGTCGCCCAGGGCAGCACGCGGCCAGCGCGCGTCGTCGTCATGCAATGGGCCGGCGCCAAGTCCAAGCGCACGAAGCCGGTGTGCATCATCGGCAAGGGCGTGGTCTTCGACAGTGGCGGTCTTTCCATGAAGCCGGCGGCGGGCATGGAGGACATGAAGGGCGATATGGGCGGCGCGGCCTGCGTCGTCGGGCTCATGCGGGCGCTTGCCGCGCGCAAGGCTGCCGTGAATGCCATCGGCATTATCGGTCTCGTCGAGAACATGGTGTCGGGCGCGGCCCAGCGGCCGGGCGATATCGTGAAGTCCATGTCGGGCCAGACCATCGAGGTGTTGAACACCGACGCCGAAGGCCGCCTCGTGCTCGCGGATGTCGTGTGGTACGCGCAGGAGCGCTTCAAGCCGCGTCTCATGGTCGATCTCGCGACGCTCACCGGCGCCATTATGGTCGCGCTCGGCAAGGAGCACGCCGGCCTCTTCTCGAATGACGACAAGCTCGCCGCCGAAATTGCCGAGGCAGGTCTTGCGACCGGCGAGAAGGTCTGGCGGATGCCGCTCGGCAAGGCCTACGACAAGCTCCTCGACAGCAAGAACGCCGACATGAAGAACATCGGCGGGCGGCTCGGCGGCGCGATCACCGCCGCGCAGTTCATCCAGCGCTTCGTCAAGGACACGCCCTGGGCGCATCTCGATATCGCCGGCACGGCGATGGATTCCGTGAAGGACGAGCTCAACCAGGGTTGGGCTTCGGGCTGGGGCGTGCGTCTCCTCGACCGCATGATCGCCGACAACTACGAGAAGGCGGAGAAGTAGCGGCGCTGTCTTTTTGTTTGCCGCGGGCTGCCGGGCAGGGGTGCTCACGCCTTCTGTCGTGGTGCCATGCCCGCGGGGGCCATGCGGGCAGCGCTCGCGTGTGGCACCGCTCTTCCCCCTCTCCCCATTGTCTTCAATGGGGAGAGGGTCGGGGTGAGGGGCGGCCCGCTCGTTGACGTTGGCGTTTGCCGCCGCCCCTCACCCTAACCCTCTCCCCGCAAGAGCGGGGAGAGGGGATGATGGCGCGCTCGCGGCTAGCTCCAAATCAATAAAGGACGGGGGCGGGGGTGTCCGTCGTGTCGGAGACATGCGCCTTCGGCACGATGCGGGCTTCAGTGCGGCAGCCCTGTTCGCGCTGAAAGCGCGACGTCCCACGCGTCTCAAACGCGCACGAAGCGCAAATACGTGCAGCGACGGCCTTCGCGGAGTGCCTTGGCTTCATAGCGCGTCTGCGGCCAGTCCTCCGGGCGATAGCGCCAATCGGCGGCGCGCGTGGCCGTCCAACGGAACTGCGGATGGCGCATGAGAGCTGCCAGCATCGTGCGCGCGTAGTCGCCGATGTCCGTCCCGAGGCGTAGCTCCCCGCCGGGCTTCATGGCGCGCGCGAGCTGATCCAGCAGCGGCGTCCCGACGAGGCGGCGCTTGCGGTGACGCGCCTTCGGCCAGGGATCGGGAAAGAGCACGAACGCGCGATCGAGCGATCCAGCCGGCAACCAACGCAGGAGCGGCCGTACGTCATCAGCATGGACGAGGATATTCGCGAGCTTCTCGTCCTCGATCAGCGTGAGGGCCTTGACCACGCCTTCCTCGAAGGGCTCGCAGCCGATGATGCCGACGTGCGGGTGATGGCGCGCCTGCCAGGCCAGATGCTCGGCCCCGCCAAAGCCGATCTCCAGCCAGACCTGCTGCACGGGGGCGCCGAATAGCGTCGCCACATCGGCGGGGGCCGGATGCGCGAGATCCGGCCGCACGCGCGGCGCGAGCTCGGCCAGCAGGCGTTCCTGCCGTGCGCTCAGCTTGCGTCCGCGCCGGCGGCCGAACGAGCGCAGTTCGAGGTCATGGGGTGCAGCTTCATCGTCGATCATCGGCGCGCCATAGCATGAATTCGGGCGCGCGTGCGCGCGCTTGCGGCCGAGTGGTCAGTGGCCGAATTACGCAATTGCTACGGGCAGCTACGAGCCAATTTGTCCGTGTCCACCATTTTTCGATTGACGCGGACTGTATTCCTATTTCAATTTGGTAAACGGCGTTCTGCAAAATTGATGTGGCGTGGTCGCGCGGAACGCGTGCCGCAATGGCGGCGGGGGCGTGTGTGGTGCTGCGTGGGCTCCGAGAGGGTGCGGCAGCGTTGATGCCGCGTGCGTTGCTGTGGGCTGGCTGCTGTCTGGCGGCCGCGGCCTTCGCCGTGATGCCGGCGCGCGCCGAAGATCCTCCGACCGTCGAGGTCGCCGGCGGCGGCGAGATCGGCGGCCATGTCTGGTCGGCCTACACGAACACCACGGTTGCCCTGGCGGCCTGGCTGTCCGATGTCCCGAAGAGCATTCGCGAGGACGGCTGGCGTTTGCGCGCGGGAGCCGGGTACTGGGAATACGCGCGTCGCCAGACGATCTGGATCCCGGGGCTCGGCGAGCAAAGCGTGCAACGCAAGCGCACGGGCTCCTTCGCCGACCTCCTGCTCGGCTATCAGGCCGGCCTCGGCCCGTTGACGCTGAAAGTCTTTGCCGGCGCCGCATACGCCAACGAGCGGCGCCTGATCGATGGCTACGACGAGGGCTCGCCCGGCTCATTCACGGCCGCACGGGTGCTCGTCGAGAGCTGGTACAATTTCACGCCGAGTTTTTTCGGCCAGCTCGACGCGGGCTGGACCAGCCGCCTCGATGCGATCACGGCGCGTGGGCGCCTCGGCTACCGCCTCACGCCCGAAATCTCGGCCGGACCGGAGGTCGGATACTGGTCGGCCGCGCGCGAATTCGAGCCGGGGCGGGACGATCTCGTCCGCTACGGCGGTTTCG
This sequence comes from Hyphomicrobium sp. CS1BSMeth3, assembly GCF_900117415.1. Classification (GTDB taxonomy): domain Bacteria; phylum Pseudomonadota; class Alphaproteobacteria; order Rhizobiales; family Hyphomicrobiaceae. The sequence continues at coordinate 1,745,537 of NZ_FPEI01000006.1, read as the reverse complement.
CGCGGTACGAATGGGCCTCGGGCGAGGTCTCGCTCTCGGGGGGCATCCTGGATAACCGCGAGGCGACGGACTTCTACGCCACGCTCAACGCGCTCCTCCGCTTCTGATTGCCCCGTCTTCTCGATCGCCGCGGATTGGGCCAGCGCTTTACCTCAACTTAACGCTGTCCCCCTAGAGTGATCCTCCGTGGCCGCGATCCGGTTTCGCGTCGATCCGGGCCACGTTGGTATCGATAAGTATGGTGGCCTTGATGGTCAGCAAGCGGCAGGTGTCGGTGTTGCTTCTCTGCGGTGGGCTGACGCTCTACTTCGGCTATCACACGATCAAAGGCAGGCACGGTCTCGAGACAAAATCGCGTCTGATCGAGCGCTCCACGATGCTGGAGCGGGAGATCGGAGCGCTCGAGACCGTGCGCTCCGCTTTGGAGCGCGAGCTCGCGCTGCTCGAGGGACCAGGCATCGATCTCGACTACGTCGACGAGCTGGCACGTCGCCATCTCGGCTTTGCCGCGCGCACGGACCGTATCCTGATCGAGCGGTCCGGTGTCCGCCGTTGAGGGACGTTGCTGAGGGGCCGGCGGCGTCTCGTGACTGCTGCCGGAATAGGGAAGCTGCCGCCGGATCGCCGCCTTTCGGCCATGCGGTGGACCAACAGACATACAACACTTCCGTATCGCACACGGGGGATCATCAATGTTCAGGCGTATGATCGTGCCGGTGTCGGTGTGCGCAACGCTGCTCGCCGCAGCGCTCGCGGCCGGCTGCAAGGATACGGCCCTGGAGGGCGTCCAGGATCGCCCCTCCAAGCTCGGGGCGCGCGAAAGCGCGACCGCCGTTGCCGCTGCGACGCCGACACGTACGGACCGTTTTGCCGAGTCCGCGCGGCGCATTCGCGCGCATCCGGCGCTCGGCCCTTATACGCCTGCAGAAATCAAGCGCCGCGTCGCCCAGCTCGTCGAGCCGCCGAGCCTCGCAACGCCGCCGCCGTCGATCCTCGCGAGCGTCGCGCCGCATCCGGCAGAGCCCGAGGTTCGCCAGCAGGTCGCCTCGGTGACCATCGAACAGGGCGCGCCCGCGCCGGAAGACGCCAACCTCGTTCCCGTCAGCTCGACACCTGCGGACGCAGCGCCGACGCGCCCCGGTCCGCGCAATGTCGTGATCCCGATGGTCGTGACGAGCACTGACAGCGGCACTTGGCGCGCTGAGAACGGAGAGGGCGGCATTGCCGGCGGCCAGGCACGTAATGCGCACTGCCGCGAGGAAGCCCTCGAGCAGCTCAAGCGCTATTCGGCGTCCGGCTATCGCATTTACGAGCGGCTCGACGACAAGCGGATGTTCACCACTTGGATCCTCTGTGACGAGCGCCAGCGTGGGCTGACCACCGCCGTGCACGAGGCCGTGCACATGCTCACCGAGCAGCTCGATGCATTTCCGCTCATCGACGGCGGCCAGATCGCTCGCATTCCGGCCCTGGAGAAGTTCGCCAAGCCGGGCCGCATCGCGGGGCAGTTCAAGCAGTCCGACGATTTCGTGCGGACCTATCTGCTGCCGGGCGGCGCGTCATCGGCGGATGACTTCACGTATCTCGTCGACGAGTTCAACTCGTACATCCATGACTTGAATACGGCCATCCAGACCCAGACCATGGCGCCGCGCGACAGCTATCTCGGTCACCGCGACGGCATGTCGGCCATGATGAGCTTCCTCATGGCGTACGTCGCGCTCGCCGAGAAGGAAGATCCGCGCACCTGGGCCGGCCTGCACCGGCCGGACGTCAAGCATCTCGTCACGACACTCTGGTCGGATGCCGAGCGCACCATCGAGAAGTCCTGCAAGGTGCCGCGCTATGCGGTCGACGATCAGGCCTTCCTGCGCCACATCTGCTCGTCGGCAAACGGTCGCGCGCTCGGCCACCTGCTCGGCCGCGCGCCGCGCTGCCCGAAGGCCTGCCTCGGGTCGGCGAGCGGTTGAGGTCGCGCCTGCGGCGCGAGTGGGGCTTCAGCCCCACACCCCGACCGGGGGACACCCCCCGGAACCCCCGTCTTTTATGAACTTGGAGCGGGCTGCAAGCGCGCCCCCGCATCCCCTCTCCCCGCTCTTGCGGGGAGAGGGCTAGGGTGAGGGGCGGCGACATACGCTGACGTTGCGCAAGTTCCCGCCCCTCATCCCAACCTTCTCCGCGTAAGCACGGGGAGAAGGAGAAGTGGGCGTCACACGCGAGCGCCCTCCGCCGCGGGCATAGCACGACGGAAGAATGCGACAGCACCCCTTCCCGGCAGCCCGCGGCAAACAGAAAAAACTACATCCCAGGATAGTTCGGACCGCCGCCGCCCTCGGGCACCACCCAGTTGATGTTCTGGGCCGGATCCTTGATGTCGCACGTCTTGCAGTGCACGCAGTTCTGCGCATTGATCTGGAAGCGCTTCTTGCCGTCCGCTTCCTCGACGACCTCGTACACGCCGGCCGGGCAGTAGCGCTGCGCGGGCTCGGCGTATTCGGGAAGATTGTGCGCGATCGGGATCGAGGGATCCTTGAGCGTCAAATGGATCGGCTGGTTTTCCTCGTGATTGGTCGCGGAGAACGACACGCTCGTGAGCCGATCGAAGGTCAGCACGCCGTCGGGGCGCGGGTATTCGATCTTTTGCGCCTGCGAGGCGCGCTTCAGCGTCGCGTAGTCGGGTTTGCGGTGCTTCAGCGTGTAGCCGAGACCGATGCCGGGAATGATCGTGTTGAACCACATGTCGGCGCCGGAGAGGAACGTGCCGATGCGCGTGCCGAAGCGCGAAAGCAGCGGCTTCGCATTGCGGACGGGCTTCAGGTCCCTGGCAATGGGGCCAGTGCGCACGGCCCGCTCGTAGGTGGTGAGCTGATCGTGCGCGCGACCCGCGACGATCGCCTCGAAAGCGGCCTCGGCCGCGTGGATGCCGGAGAGGATCGCGTTGTGCGAGCCCTTGATGCGGGGCACGTTCACGAAGCCCGCCGAGCAGCCGACGAGCACGCCGCCGGGGAACGTCAGCTTCGGAATGGACTGCCAGCCGCCTTCGGTGATCGCGCGCGCGCCATAGGCAATGCGCTTGCCGCCTGCGAACACGTCTCGGATCGCGGGGTGCGTCTTGAAGCGCTGGAACTCCTCGAAGGGCGCGAGATAGGGGTTCTGGTAGTTGAGGTGGACGACGAAGCCGACGGCCACCAGGTTCTCGCCGTAGTGATAGAGGAACGAGCCGCCGCCGGTCGCGTCGTCGAGCGGCCAGCCGAGGGTGTGCTGGACGAGGCCCGGCTGGTGCTTCTCGGGGGCAACCTCCCACAGCTCCTTGAGGCCGATGCCGTACTTCTGCGGCTCGCTGTCGCCGTCGAGGGCAAAGCGGGCAATGAGCTGCTTGGCGAGGGAGCCGCGCGCGCCCTCGGCGATGACGGTGTACTTGCCGCGCAGCTCCATGCCGCGCGTGAAGTTGTCGGTCGGCTTGCCGTCGCGGCCGATGCCCATGTCGCCGGTGGCGACACCGACGACGCGGTTCTCCTCGTCGTAGAGCACTTCGGAGGCGGCAAAGCCCGGATAGACCTCGACGCCGAGCTCCGCGGCCTGCTCGCCGAGCCAGCGGCAGAGATTACCGAGGCTGCCGATGTAATTGCCGTGGTTGTTCATCAGCGGCGGCATGCCCAAGTTCGGCAGCCGTATCTCGCCGGCCGGGCCGAGATAGATGAAGCGGTCTTCCGTGACCTGCGTGTGGAGCGGCGCGCCCTTCTCCTTCCAGTCCGGGATCAGGGTGCTGAGGCCCACGGGATCGATCACCGCGCCCGAGAGGATGTGCGCGCCTACCTCCGAGCCCTTCTCGAGCACGACGACGGAGACCTCCTGCCCGTGCTCGGCGGCGAGCTGGCGGAGGCGGATGGCCGTTGCGAGACCTGCCGGGCCTGCGCCCACCACCACCACGTCGAACTCCATGCCTTCGCGCGGCGGCAGCTCGCTCTGCTCGTCGGTCATCGTCAGCTCTTCCTTCGATCCGTTCCAGTGTTCGTCCGCTGTTCGATAGGTCGGGGGCGCAATCATGGTCAAGCACCAAGCACGCCTTGCAGGGGGATGCGCACTGCGCGGGATGCCAAGGCGGGGCCTAGGCGCTATGGTGCCGGCCATGATCGATGCGGAGGACTGGCCTGGCATGGCGACCCTGCTCGCGTGGTGGCGCGAGATGGGGGTGGACGGTGCGCTCGACGAGAGCGGCACCGACTGGCTCGCCCGTGAGGGAGCAGTGCCGGGCCAGGCTTTTGCACTGCAGAAAGTGGAGCCTCAGAAGGCCGAGCCGCCGGCTGCCTCGCCGCGCCCTGCCCCTGCCGTCCAAAGGTCAGCGCCGGCGCCGGGCCGCTTCGATGCGTCTCCTGCCGGAGACGCCGCGCCGCGCCGCTTTCCAACCGCGCCGCCCGATGCTGCGGCCCTCTCGGCCCGTCAGGCGGCGCGCGGGGCGGCGACGCTCGACGCGTTGCGCGCCGTGCTGGAGCGCTTCGACGGCTGTGCGCTCAAGGCCACGGCGAAGTCGCTCTGCTTCTATCGCGGGCGCCCGGATGCGCGCCTGATGATCGTCGGCGAGGCCCCGGGGCGCGAAGAGGATCTGGCGGGGAAGCCCTTCGTCGGCCGTGCCGGCCAGCTCCTCGACAAGATGCTTGCCGCGATCGGCCTCGGCGAGGACGACGTGCACATCACCAACGTCGTGTACTGGCGCCCGCCCGGCAATCGCACGCCGACACCGCAGGAAGTGCAGGTTTGCCGCCCCTTTCTCGAGCGTCAGATCGAGCTTGTCGCTCCGGACGTCATCATGACGCTCGGCGGGCCGGCGGCGACGGCGCTGCTCGGTATCGAAGGCGGCATCATGCGCGCACGGGGACGCTGGCGGGAGCTGGAGGTTGCGGGACGCAAGGTGCCGGCCATGCCGACGCTGCATCCGGCCTACCTGCTGCGCACGCCGATCGGCAAGCGGCTCGCGTGGCGCGACCTGCTGGCCATTCAGGAACGACTGCTCGGATCTCGGGGGAAATGACCACATGAGAAGCATCAAGGAAGCGCTCGACCACCGTTACGGCGACTTCCCCCATTCGGTGGATCCACGGCTCGAGGCCTCGGAGTTCCTGCGCGGCCTTGCCTCGCGCGGCGTGTGCCGGCGCTTTCGCGATGAGCCGGTGCCGCGCGAGCTCATCGACACGCTTGCGGCGCTGGCGCTTGCCGCGCCCTCGAAAAGCGATCTCCAGCAGCGCGATATCCTGATCATAGAGGACGTTGCCATCAGGAACCGCATCAATACCCTGCTGGCCGATCAGGACTGGATCCCGAAGGCGCCGCACTTCCTCGTCGTCCTCGGCAACAATCGCCGCCAGCGGCAGGTCCACAACTGGACAGGCATCCCGTTTGCCAACGACCATCTGGATGCCTTTTTCAATGCCTCCGTGGATGGAGGCATCGTCCTCTCGTCGTTCGTGCTGGCGGCCGAGGTGGCAGGGCTCGGCTGCTGCCCAGTGAGTGTGATCCGCAACCATGCCCAGGAGGTGAGCGACCTGCTTGGCCTGCCCGACCATGTATTTCCGGTTGCCGGGCTCGGTTTCGGCTGGCCGCAGGGGCCGTCGTACATCAGCTTGCGGCTGCCTTTGGCGGCCACGCTTCATCGTGACCGCTACAACGAGAGCACCCGCGAAATTATCTCGGCGTACGACCGCCGCCGCAACGGCGTCTTTCCTTACCGCCAGCAGCGCAACGTCGCCCGCTTCGGGACGAGCGAATCTTATGGTTGGTCCGAGGATAAGGCCCGCCAGTACGCCGAGCCCGAGCGGGCGGACTTCGGCCAGTTCGTTAATGCCCGGGGCTTCAAATTGAAATGAAGTCTCCGTACTGATTTAAACGGCATTAAATCAATTCGTACTAAAACTATTCGTGCGCGTGGGGCTGGGGTCCGTCGCCGATCGCGCGCACCGTGGAGGCTATTGTGCGTATTCGATTTGTGTATTTGCGGCCCACGCCGGTGCTGCACTATCGGGCTATTGGCCCGTACGAGCGGTCGGTGAAGGAGGCCTGGGGGGCGATACTCGGCTGGCTCGATGCGCGAGATCTGCGCAAGTTCGGGCCGCGCGCTTTCGGCGTTATCCATGACCACGCGCGCTCGACCGATCCGATGGCGCTCCGATACGACGCCTGCGTCGAGCTCGTGCCGGGCCTGAGCGCTGCCCCCGAATGCGGGATCGTGCGCAAGGTGACGCCAGGGGGAGCCTATGCCCAGGGCTGTCTCCAGGGCTGCTACGATCAGATCAGCGATGGCTTTCGCTACATGTGCTCGCAGTGGGCCGAGGCCGAGAACCTGCGCATCGACACGTCCCGACCGCTCATGGAGATCTATCTCAATGATCCGGCCAAGACGCCGCGGGACGAATGGCTGACCCAACTCTGCGTACCGATCCGCACCGAGCCCGATCCCCGCAAGCTCCTTCACGTCCGCGACGAGGAACTCGAGCTGGATAGCTGAGGGCGTCGCGCGCGATCGCGAGGCACCGCTACGCCATCCGCGTGATCTGGTGCATGTGCGTAAAACGATTCGTGATTTGCCAGTGAACAGACCTCATGATGCGATAGTCCGATGTGGGCATATCGGACATGCATGGTCGCCTTGCTCGCTGCGGTGGTGACCTTTGGGACGGCTGCGCCATCGCGAGCCCAGCAGGCTGTGGACCTCGAGCTCGTGCTCGCGGTGGACGTTTCCTGGTCCATGGACCTCGATGAGCAGCAGCTCCAGCGCGAGGGCTATATCAGCGCGCTGCGCGACCCCGAAGTATGGAAGGCGATCAGCAGCGGCGGCGAGGGGCGCATTGCCCTCATGTACGTCGAGTGGGCGGGACAGCTCATCCAGCAGATCGTCATGCCATGGACGCTGATCGACAGTCCCGAAGCCCTCGAGACGTTCGCCAGCAGGCTCGAAAAAATGCCCATTTCGCGCGAGCGCATGACCTCGCTTTCGGGGGCCATCGACTTCTCGGCGCGCCAGTTCGGCACCCAGGGGTTCGTCGGTAAACGCAAGGTCATCGATGTGTCCGGGGATGGGCCCAATAACTCCGGTGGACCGGTCGAGGTAGCCCGCGACAAGGCCGTCAAGGAGGGGGTCGTCATCAACGGCCTGCCGATCATCCTCAAGCCGAACCAGCGCTCCGGCTTCTTCGATATCAACAATCTCGACAAGTATTACACGGACTGTGTGATCGGCGGGTTCGGTAGCTTCGTCATTCCCGTGCGCGCGCGCTCGGAGTTCGCGCCCGCCATTCGCCGCAAGCTCATTCTGGAGATCGCCGATCTCTCGCCGGAGGATGCCGCGGAGCCTCGCCTCATCCCCACGCAGATGTCGGTGCCCGAGGAGCGGAGCGACTGCATGATCGGTGAGAAGCTCTGGCGCATGTACATCGACGGCCGCTTCCGCGAGTAGTGGCCGAGCGCGCTACCGCCCCGCGAGCTTCCTGAAATGCAAAACCCCGCGCCGGCCTGGCGCGGGGCTTTTTTTAATTTCGAATGGTCGCTCGGCGGATCAGATCGAGGCGTTGATCCAATCTTCGAGCTTGCGCTTCTGCACGAGGGCGCCAACCTGCTGAGCCGCGACCTTGCCGTCCTTGAACACGAGCAGCGTCGGCATCGCCTGGATGCGGTAGCGCTGGGTGATCTGCGGGTTGCGGTCGACATCGACCTTCACCACTTTCACTTTCCCCGCCATTTCCTGCGCAACCTGATCGAGTGCCGGCGCCATCGCCTTGCACGGGCCGCACCACTCAGCGAAGAAATCGACGACGACCGGCTCAGCTGACTTGATGACCTCGTCTTCAAAGTTTGCGTCGGTAACGAACGCAGTCATTTCAGCGATCTCCTCAGGGATGAGCGCGTGCAGGCCTGCACGGGAGGGATGCGGCGGAATCGCCGCGTTGGCCGTTAGGTAGGCATCGCATCGTCCTGCGTCAAGTTGGCCTCAATTCGGCGTGAAGAGGCCGCTTTGTGCCCGTTCAAGAATGCCCTCCGAAATCTCCATCAGTTGCGGCCCGTCTGTCCATAGGAGAGCAGCGCGGATTTTTGTGGCGCCGAAGATGCGCTGGACAGCCATGCGATAGGCAGCGAGCTGATGAATGTAGGCGGTCGGCACCTCGCCGAGATCTCGCGGAGGCGGCCGGTTGGTCTTGTAGTCCACGATGAGAATCTCGCCGTCCGTCTCCACGAGGCGGTCAATCTGGCCGGCAATGCGGAGCGGCGTGCCTTTGCCGTCCGGCGGCGGGATCTCGGCGACGATGGCCACCTCGGCGCGCGAGCGCGGGCCGAATACGGCGGCAAAATTCGGCGCCTGCAGAACGGCAAGCGTCTCCTTGATGATGCTCGCGCGTACGCGTGCAGGAAGTGCGTGGCCCCGGATTTCCAGGAAGGATTGCGCGGCGCACGACCAGCCGTGCGGTGGGCAGGTCGGCAGATACTGTAGGAGCGCGTGCGTGAGCGTGCCGCGCAGGAAGCGGTTCTCACCACCAATGGCACCGGATCCGGCGGAGCGCGCGGAGCGAGCTGCCGGCGCGGCTGGCGGCTCGACGGGCTCGCCGTCCGTGTCGATGTCGAGCGGCGCGAGCCGTGACGGTGCAATGGGGATCGCAAGTGCCGGCTCGCGCGGTGCCCGGCGATGCGCCCAATCAGGGAGCGGCTCGGGGGCTGCATCGAGGCCCGGCTCGCTCTTGCGGGCCGTGGGTGGCACCTGCTGCGGCGCGGCAATGCGCAAGATCGTGCGCCCTTCTTCGTCGCGCAACTCGACGAGGCGATCTGCGAGGCCGGCACGGATGAGCTCGTACCAGCAGTCCGCCGGCCTCGCCTTCTTGCCGTCGTAGCCGCAGACATAGAGGCGATCGCGCGCGCGCGTCAGCGCGACATAGAGCAGGCGGTTGCGCTCCTCGGCGTCCGCCGACCTGGCCTGGTTTCGCGCGTCGGCAATGGCTGCAACGCGCAAGGATCCTTTTGTGGCCGGCCACACGACCGGCTTGGCGCCGCCTGCGCGGCTGATGGCATCCGTGAGCTCGACAATGCCGCCGCGAGCCGCGCCCGTGTCCGTGCTGCATGTGTCCGGCAGGAACACGACCGGTGCTTCGAGCCCCTTGGCGCCGTGCACGGTCATGACGCGCACCTGATTGCCGCCATGCTCCAGGTCGCGCTTGATCTCGCGCCGGCTTTGCCCGAGCAGATCGAGAAATCCTTGCAAAGAGGGAGGTTCGGCCTCGTCATAACGCAGCGCGAGGTTCATGAACTCGTCGATCGCATCGGCGGCTTCAGGGCCGAGGCGCGCGATCAGCTTGGCGCGTCCCCCTTCGCTGCCGTCGAGCAGCTCGGCGTAGAACTCGAAGGGCGGGCGGAAGTCGGCGCTGCGCCGCCACTGCTTGATGATCTCGGCGGCTGCCGCGAGGCGCGCGTCGCCCGCATCCGCTGCCGCGAGCAGCGCACTCCAGAGCGAGCCTTTACGCTGGGGGGCAAAGCGCAAGAGATCATCATCGCCGAGGCCGATCAGCGGGCTCTTCAGTACGGACGCGAGGGCCAGATCGTCCTCCGGCAGCAGGACGACGGCGGCGACGGCCATGAGATCCTGGATGGCAATCTGCTGCTCCAGCGCCATACGGTCGGCGCCCGAGACGGGAATGCCGTGCTGCTTGAGTGCTGCGATCAACGCCGGTGCGAGGAGCCCGCGACGGCGCACGAGAATGAGGATGTCGCCCGCTTCGATCGGCCGATCCTGGCTCTCGAGGCGCTCGCCCGTATCGAGCCAATGCCTGATCTGATCGGCAATGCGTCCTGCGAGCCGCGTCGCCGGCGAGGCGGCCGGGCGCTCATCGAGCGGCATAAAGGCGTCTGTATCGACGGCCTCGGTCGGCGCTTCCGGCTCCCAGATCTCGACGAGGCCGGCGTGGCCTTCGCGGTGCGGCTGATGGCGTATCGCGTCGCCCGAGAAAATGAGGCCCGGGGTGTGCGCAGGATCAGCGAAGACGGCATCCACGGCGGCGAGCACGGGCGGCGCCGAGCGGAAGGAAAGTGTTAGCGGCACATTGTGCCAGGGATGTTCGACCGCGCGCGCGTCCTCGGCAAAGCGTTTGCCGACCTCGGCCAGCATGTGCGGCGCCGCGCCCTGGAAGCCGTAGATCGACTGCTTCTCGTCGCCGACGGCGAAGACCGTGCGCACGCCATCACCGTGGCCGGCGGAATCGCTGAAGAAATCCGCGGCGAGACCGGCAACGACGCGCCACTGCATGGGGCTCGTGTCCTGCGCCTCGTCGACGAGAATGTGGCTGAGGCCGCCATCGAGCTTGAAGTGCACCCACTGCGGAACGCCGCCGGTGTCCCCGCTCAGGAGGGCGGCGGCTTTCGTGATGAGATCGTCGTAGTCGAGCGCGGCGCGTCGCGCCTTCTCTGTGGCATAGCCCGTGCGAACGTCATCGGCGAGACGGAGAAGCGCGAGCGAGATTTCGAGCGTCTCCAGTGCGCGGCGTTCTTCGTCGAGCGCGATGAAGCGGTTCTGTGCCTTGATGAGTGCTGCGTCGAGATCGGGGTGCTGCGCGGCCGTCTTCTTGGTCATGAGCGACTTGCGCGGCTCGCCCTCGCTCGTGAGGAAGAACGCGCCGAGGGCTGCTGCGGCCGCGGCGTCATCCGCGCCATTGGCTGCACCCTTGAGGCGGTCTGCGGCCTTTACGTCATTGGCACTGCCGCCGCTCAACGCGGTGATCGTGCGACCGCAAATGTCATCCGGCAGGAGGGCCGCAATCGCGGCGAGCACATGCTCGAGCGAGATGCCGTTGCGAATACCGAGGACGCTTCGATAGCGCGCTTCGGCATCCGCGAACGATGCTATGCCGGAGGACAGATCCGGCCGCGCGGCATCGAGCCACTCGCGCTTGGCGATCATCGCGCCGAGCATCTGATCGAAGCGATCGTCGGCAGCGTGCGCCACGATCGTCTGCAGCGCGGCATTGAGCTGACGATCGCCACGTGCCTCCGAGGCTCTCCTGAGCGTCGCGTCGGTTGCCTCGCGCAGGAGCGTGCGTGCGTGCGCGTCATCGAGGACCGTGAAGCCCGGCGGCACGCTCGCTTCGAGCGGAAAGCGCTGGAGCAATCGCTCGCAGAAGGCATGGATGGTCTGCACTTTGAGACCGCCGGGCGTTTCGATGGCGAGCGCGAAAAGCTGGCGCGCCTGCTCGATCTCGTCGGCGTTGGGTGAGCGGCCGAGCAGCTCATCGAGCGCTCTCTGCAACTTCTCGTCGGGCGCGCTCGCCCATTCGGCAAGGCGCTTGAAGACGCGCGTCGACATCTCCGTCGCGGCAGCCTTCGTGAACGTGAGGCAGAGTATGTGCTGAGGCTTCGTGCCATCCAGCAGCAGGCGCAGCACGCGCGAGGTGAGCACGTGCGTCTTGCCCGTGCCGGCATTGGCGCTCACCCAGGCCGAGGCCCTCGGATTGGCTGCGCGGTTCTGTGCGGCCGTGGTCTCGGCGAGGAGCGACTTGAGATCGGGGCGGCTCATTCCTCGGCCTCCCCCTCGTCGCCGTTGTCGCCGCCGCTCCACTCCGCGACACGCGCGAGATGCGCGAAGTCGTCGTAGCGGTAGTCGAAGCGCGCGCGGCGCACGGCTCTATAGGGCTGCTGCGGATTGTCGTAGGCGCGGACGAGCTGGCCGAGCTGATCGATGCAGAAATCCGCGAGCGCGTGAACGTCGTCGCTCTTGACGGTCTGCTCTTTGCCGGCGGGCGTGCCGCCCGTCGCGCGGATGTAGCGCAATGCGACGATCGTATCCGTATCGAGGCCCGCGAAACCTTTTGCGCGCGCGATGGCCGCTTCGAGAGGAAGCTGCGGCGCCGTGCCGTCCGTGACGTCCTTGTCCTTCGGCGGCGTGCCGGTCTTGTAGTCCGTGATGATGAGACCGCTGGACGAGCGATCGATGCGGTCGGCGCGCGCGGTGAGCGTGAAGGGCCCGCCCGGTGCTTCGAGCACGCGGCTGCCGGCAACTTCCGTCGCGATGCCCGTGACGCCATCGCGGCGTGCGGGCTCCGTTGCGGCAAACCATTCGGCAAAGCGCGCGATGCGCGGCAGCCAGAAAGCCGCGACGCGCGGATGTGCGGCATACTCCTTGAACACGGCTTCCGCCTCGCGCATCAGCTCGCCGGCAATGTCGTCCGGCAGCTTCGCAGAGAAGCGCTTCGTGAAGCGCGAGAGCGCCTCGTGAATGATGATGCCTTTCTCGCGTGGGCCCGGTGCGACGCCAAGCGGGCTCAGGGCTTCGAGCGCCAGAATGTGGCGGGCATAGAGGCCGTAAGGATTCTTGATCCAGAGTTCGATGGCCGAGGCACTGAGCGTGCGCGGCCGCAGTGCGAGTGCGGGGCGCGGTTCGGGCGCCCGGACCGGCTCGGCCTTGCCAATGCGGGCATCGCGCGCGCGCGCCCAGCCGAGCCAGGGCCGCTTGGGCTTCAGTACATCGCCAAGGCCCATGCCGCCGAGCAAGGCCTCAATGCGCATGAGCCAGCGTGAGGGGACCGTCGGCGCCCCGTCCACGCGATTGGCGCGCGTGAGCACGACCTCGCGTGCGCCGATGAGGCCGGTGACGTCGAGCGCTGCGCGCCCGATCGCTACCTCCGGCGATGGCAGGCCGAGGCTTGCGCGCATGGGCCTGTTGAGCCAGGCGCCAGGATCGGCCGCAGCCGGCCACGTGCCTTCGTTGAGCGCGCCGAGAATGACGAGATCAGGCTGCTGCAAGCGCGCTTCATAAGGGCCCCAGATCGACAGTCGCGGGTGTACGGCGACGCGCGGACGCACGGTCACATTGCCCGCGAGTGCGCGATAGAACTCGGCATAGTCGGCAGGCGGGATGCTCGGCGCCCATAGATTTTGATCGTCGAGTGCCGCAAGGAGGCGGTCCGCTTCCTCGCCGTCCTCGTCCTGCCAGAGACGCGAGGGAGATGTTTCATCACCGGGGGCGGCGAGTGCATCGGCCGTCGCGCGGTGGGCTGCAGCGAGCACGTGGAGCTCTCGTGCGGCGCTCTCCGCGGCGAGCGTCATCAGCGGTGCCATGGCCGTCCTGAAGCGCTGCAGCAGCTCACGCGCAGCAACCCAGTCCGCATCCCAAAGGCGGCGGACGGCGCGCTCGCGCCGGCTGCCGTCGCCCGTCTCGCGCTGGGCGCGCTCGAGGCTCGCCTCGATACCGTCGAGCCCGTCGCCGAAGTAGATGGTGCGCAGCGCTGCGAGCTCCACGAAGCGCGCGGCGCGGCGCACGTCGCGCACGGGCAGCCCGAGGCGTGTCAGCGGATGCTTGAGTAGAGCCATCACGGTCGCCGGCGCAAAGCGCGTCGCGACAGCCTGGGCAATGAGATCGAGAAAGGCGCCATGGGGTGTCTTCGCGAGCGGGCGGCCGGCCGAGTCATCGACCGTGATGCCCCAGCTCTGGAGACGGATCGCGACGCGGCGCGCGAGCAGGCGATCCGGCGAGACGAGTGCGGCCGTGCGCCCCGGCGTCTCGAGCGCTTCGCGCATCATGAGCGCGATGACTTCGGCTTCATCGGCCGAGTTCGGCGCATCAATGCGGCTGATGCCGTCGAGGGCGGCGCCGAGCTCGGTCCGATCGGCGCGCGCGACGTAGTCCTTCCAAAGTTCGGTCGCGCCCGCGGGGCGCATGACCTCGCTGAGAAAGGCCGTGCGGACAGCGGCACGCGCCGGCGCCGGTTTGCCGGCGACCTCGCGGACGGCTTCGCGCGGAACTTCCAACGCGCCGAGCAGGCGGTAGAGATCGTGCTGCGGGTGCTCAGGATGATGGTCGAGCGCCCGCCAACTCGTCTCGTCGAGCGTGCGGTCGAGGCCCGGGATCACGATCGCGCCCGCCGGCAACTGCGCGACGGCGCGGATGAGCGCGACCGTTGCCGGCACCGAGCCCGTGACACCCGCGACGATCACAGGCTCGGCGGGCGGCGCGCGGCGCAGTCGTTCGGCTTCGGCGCGAATGAGCTGATTGCGCCGGGCCGCGCCAGAAAGCAGGCCGCGCTCGGCGAGATGCGCGGGCCAGAACTTCGTCACGATCTCGAGAAACGTGATGGTCTGCTGCCAGTGCGCGGAGTACTCCTCGGGCACCAGCGTGGCGAGGCCGTGGAGTGACTTCTCCTCTGTCTCGATCATGTCCATGAGCTGCGCGAGGTCTGCGGCAAGATGCGCGGCCTGAGCAGGTGTGGTCGCGCCGGCTGCGGCCAGCGGCGCCAAGATGCCTTCGGGGCTCTGGCCTGCATCACGCAACTGCTGGGACCAGGCGAGCACGAGGTGCGTGAGCGCGAGCTGGCGCTCGAGCGGGGCCACGGCCGGTCCAAGGACGAACTCGCCAGCGAGCGGGCTCTGTGCGCCCGCCATGCTCGTGATGAGGCCCTGGTCCTCGTCGGTCTCGGCAATGGGCACGAGGCGCGGTAGCAGGAGAGCGCGGCCGTTCGCAGCGCGCAGGAAGGCCTCCTGGAGGGCGCGCACGGCGCGATGCGTCGGCAGCAGGATGGTCATGCCGGCAAGCGCGAGCCGGTCGGGAGGCACGCCGCCCGGCTGCGGGAGATCGCCGGAAAGGATGGCGCGCGCGAGCGTCTCGAGAAAAGACCGGCCCGTGCTGATGCTCCACACGCGGGCGGCCGCACCGGTGCCCGCTTCCCTCGTGTCAGCGCTCATGCTGGCTGTTGATCCAGCCTTCGGCGGCCGTGACCGCGGCAGGATCGCCGACATGCATCCAGCGGCCCTCGAGGACGACGCCGAATGCGCGTCCGCGCGCGATCGCCCCGTCCCATGGCCGGTTGAGCGAGAAGGGTCCGTCCGGCGCGCCATCGAAAAGGCGTGGATGAGCAACTGAAACGCCGGCAAAGACGAAGGGCACGCGCTCCTGTGGCTCGGGGCGGCGCAGGCGTCCTGCCGCGTCGAGCGCGAAGTCGCCGCGTCCGTGATAGCCAAGGCTCGTCTCGGCAGGTGCGAGCAGCATCAGGCAGTCCATGGCGTCCTCGTCCCAAGCGGCCGCCAGTTTAGCCAGATTCGAGGTCGCGCCCTCCGTCCAGATCGCATCGCAATTGTGGATCAGGAAGGACCCGGGGCCGAGGAGCGGCAACGCCTTCAGCACGCCACCGCCCGAATCGAGCAGGCGATCGCGCTCGTCGGAGATCGTCGTCGCTGGAGAGGCCCGCGCTTCGAGATGCGCGACGAGCTGATCGGCAAGGTGATGCACGTTGACGACGGCGCGGCGGATGCCTGCTGCTGCAAGTCGATCGAGAACGTGGTCGATCAAGGGCTTGCCGGCGACCGGCACGAGCGGTTTCGGCACGTTCTCGCTGAGCGGCCGCATGCGCGTGCCGAGCCCGGCAGCGAGAACCATGGCAGTTTGCAGGGTGACCCCCATCGCGGCGACAGCACTCCCGTTTGCGGGCACCGCGTGGCTTGAGCCTGCTTCCCGCGCCACGTGACAGCTATTCGGCGGCCTGGGCTTTCTTGCGGCGGCGCAGTCCCACCCTTTCCGCTGTCATTCCCGACTCGCCAGCGGCACCGTTCAGGTGCCACATCGCATCGAGAATTGCCAGCAGGCGTTCCTCGCGCGCGCGGATCTGCGTCGCGTTCCACGTTTTGACGTCGCGCAGTTCCGCGGTGAGGCGAGGGAGGGGCGGAGCGTTCTCGGCGAAGAAGATCGCGTGCTTGCGCTCGAAATCCTGGTTGCGCGCCCGCTCGTTGAGGGCGCGCGGGACGAGGACGAGGTTGCCGAGCGAGCCCGTGCAGGCCTCGCGCTCCTCGGGATCGGCGAACCAGTTGCGCCACATGCTGGTGCGCGCGGGCTTCTGCGGCAGAATGTGCTCGACCGTGAGGCCCTCGCTATCCAGCGCGCCGGGATCGCCCGCAAGCTCGCTCTCGAGCCGCATGAGCACGAGCTTGCAGGTGAGCTGGCTGCGCCGATGCAGATCGCGCAGGTTGTGGCGGATGTTCCGCATTTCCTCGCTGGAAAAATCGAGCGGGCCGCCGACGAGCGTCAGGGCGTGGCCTCTCTCGATCGTGGTCCTGAGCTGCTGCATGCGCGACTGGCGCTTGTCGGCCCCGAGGCCCAGGACGCGCATGCCGAAGCCCAGCCGGTCGATCCGGGCGAGGAAGGCGGCGAGCGCGTGAGCATCGTCGTGGTGGCGGGTCCACCACAGCAGCAGGGGCGGAAGCCATTCCGTGCTCGGGAGCCAGGAAAGATGCCGCAGACGGCGGTTGATCTCGGCGCTCTCCGGGCTGCCGCGATGGTCTGCCGCCTGGATGTCGGCGAGTGCATGGCCGAACGGCATGAGGACCGTATCGATGAACTTTGCGCCGCCCCCCGCGGCTGTCGCAAGCCGGCGGATTTCGGCGATGACGGGCGCGCGGACGTCGCCGACGGCGGCCCTGACGTGGCTGAAGAGCATTTCGAGGCTCGCGCCGAGACGCGTGCCGAGGGTTTCCCAATCGCGTTGCAGGCGCGCGAGCTCGTCGCCGGTCACGCTGTCCATGAGCTCGGCGTTGATGATGTCGCAACGCTCGAGAGGCCGTCCGCGATTGTTGAGCGCCGCGAACGTGCGATGGGCGCGGTCGACGTCGCGTGAGGTGATGACGACGACGCTGCACGCGTCGTGAAGGAAAGCGGCGAGCCGCATGAGTGTTGCCGTGTCGCGATCGGCGAGTGCCTCGACGAATTGATCACGCACGGCGAGCAGGAGCGCCTCGCTCTCGCTGAGATTTTCGCGCGCGGCTTCGACCAGGGTAGTCCCGGGGGCTTGGATGCAGGTCGCCATCGTGTGCTGGGCCGACCCGCGCATCTGGAGGCGGCATCGCGTTGGGGCGCCCGCTTCGCTGCCGCCGCCGATCATGCGGTCGAGCTCGGGCAGGGCATGTCCGTCGCGCCGCACGAGGTCGCGCAGCACGCAGGCGAGCACCGTCAGTGTGGCGAGGCGCTGCTGGCCGTCGATGATCTGGAAGCTGCGCGCGCCACCAGCCTGCGCATTGGGCGAACTGCCATCGAGCAGCAGAATGGGGCCGAGGAAGTAGCCGCTGGTCGAGGCCTGCGCGTCGCCTTCGCCAAGGGCGAGAAGGAGATCCTCGATGAGCTGGCCGGCCTCTTCCGTGGTCCAGGAATAGGCACGCTGGAAAGCTGGAACGTCGAAGAGGTGCGGCGGTCCGAGCAGTTTGCCGAGGGTCGTTGCGTGGGCATCAAGTCCATACGTCATGGGGGTCAATTACTTTGCTCAATTCAGCCGGCGGGAATGCAGAGTGTCGGAAATGGGCTGGCGGAGTGCGGGCCGCGCTAGGCGCGCGCACTCAACCAGCGGTACGCGGCACCGCGCCGCTCCACGCGCCCGAGACCAGGAAAGGGGAGGTGATAGGAGGCGAGCTGGAGCCCATCCGCGGCCGCCATGTCGAGAAGGCGGCGCCGGCTGGCGACAGCCTGCGCGCCATCCATGTCGGCGGCCGGCTGCCATTCAGGATAAGCAAAAGAAACGTGCGGGTGAAAAAGCGTATCAGCAGTGACAATAAGGCCGTGCGCGCCGCCCGAAATACGAACGGAGCAATGTCCAGGCGTATGGCCGGGCGTCGCTAGAAAGGCGATGCCGGGCAGAATTTCGGCATCGGGCGCGGCAGCGGCGAGCCGCTCGCCGACAGTGGCGATGACGCGCTTGGCCCCGGCGGCGACGCCCTGCGTCCGCTCGGGCAAGGTCTCGACGCTCACTTTGCGCCAGTAGTCGAGCTCGGGTGCCGGCATGATGTGCTGAGCGTTGGCAAATCGGGGACTGTCGTCGAATTCGTCGACAAGGCCCCAGAGATGATCGGGATGGCCGTGCGTGATCACGACCTTGGTGATGGTGCCCGGGTCGATGCCGGCAGTCGCGAGACGATCGGCGAGCTTGCCCGCCGTCGGCTCCCAGGTGCCGCCCGCACCGGCGTCGATGAGAACGAGCTCGGAACCCGAACGGACGAGCACGATATTGACGCCATACTGCACTTGCCCCGACGCGGATCCCGCTTCACCGAGCGCGGCCTCGATCGTCGCCGAGTTCATGTCACGATTGAGGAGCCGCGTTGGGACATTGAGAACGCCGTCGGACAGGATGGTGATCTGGAGATCGCCGAGCGCGAGCTTGTGAACGCCGTCCCCGCCGGCCGCGTGCGCGATCGAAGGCACGCCGGCCACAGACGTGGCGAGCGCAGCGGCCAGGCTCCCAGCCATGATCTCTCGCCGCGTGGGGTGGGAACAAACTCGCATTCTCGCCTCCCTCTCGCGCGGCAGTGATGCCGCGCGCCGAACCAGCCCTGGCCCGTCCTCCGTCTCGCTTGCGGTGCCGATCCGCATCACATTTCGGCACCGCCTGCGCGTCTCGCGCAAGGGCAGATGTGACAATAGCGTATCAGAACCGTGACGTCCCCGCCCGCTTGAGAAACACAGTGTTCCCTGTCGGAATTGTGATCGTCGATGTGCCGTCAGCGTTTCGGCTTGCGTTGCGGGAGCGGCACGTCGGACGGCGCGCGCCCGGCGTTGCCCGATGCCGCCGCAGGGGCCGAGGTCGGGCTCGGATCGCTGTCCGCTTGGGCCGCGGGTGCCGGGTTGGCCGCCGCTGCTTGCCGTGCTCGTATGTCCCGCTCGACCTGGCGCCACACCTGCACGGCAGCGTTGTGGTCGCGCAGGGTCTCCGAGAAGTTGTGGCCACCAGTGCCGTCGGCGACGAAGTAGAGGTCCTTGGTCTTGGCCGGATTGAGCGTCGCCTCGAGAGCTGCGCGACCGGGATTTGCAATGGGGCCCGGTGGCAGGCCGGTGATCGCATAGGTGTTGTACGGTGTCGGCGTGTCGATGTCGGAGCGCGTGATCGGGCGGCCGAGCGTCCCCTGGCCACCGGCAATGCCGTAGATGATCGTCGGATCGGACTGCAGGCGCATGCCGCGTTTGAGGCGGTTCACGAATACGCCGGCAATGCGCTCGCGTTCGTCCGCCCGACCGGTTTCCTTCTCCACGATCGAGGCGAGCACGATGGCCTGCTCGATGGTCTTGAACGGCAGATCCGACTGCCGCTTGTCCCAGATGGTGGCAAGAAAGCGCTTCTGGTCGGCCTTCATGCGCTCGAGGATGTCGCTGCGCGCCATGCCGCGCGAGAAGCGGTAGGTGTCGGGAAGCAGCGAGCCTTCGGGCGGCACCTCGGTGATCTCGCCGGAGAGATTTTCTTCTGCCATGAGGCGGGCAACGATCTGCTGGCTGGTCAGGCCCTCGGGGACCGAGAGCCGGTAGAGTACGGCTTTGCCCTGCGCCAACGTCTCCAGCACGTCCTTCATGCTCGCTTGCTTGCGGAACTCGAACTCGCCAGCCTGGAGCGAGATCTCCTTGCCGCCGGTGAGGCGGATGTGGAGCGATTGCGAGAGATACTGGGCGACGAAGAGACGGCGGTCGGACACGATGCCCTCGCGCTCGAGGCGCGCGGCGATCTCCTGCACACCCTCGCCGCGCGGGATCACGGTGACGGCCGAGTGCGTGAGCGGGCCGGGCGCATCGAAGTTGGTGCGCAGCAGGAGCGCGATGACCGCGACGACCGTCATGCCGAGGAAGCAGAACGTGATGATGCCGCTGATGAAGCGCAGGAAGCCGTTCATGCGGCGCGCCTCGCGCCGCTCGCGAATGCGCCGGGGCGGCCGCGGCGCGCGGCCGGGCTCGAGCGCCTCCGCAGGGCTGCGCGGCAGGGCATTCAGGCGCTTGCGGGTCGTATCGAGAGTTGGCAGGGCCTGCCTCATGCTCTGGTTGCTTCTCTCCTGCGCGAACCGGCGCCGTCAGGCCGCTGCCATTGCTGGGGACAGGCATTCAGGGCGAGGTACTCAGTCCCTCAAAGCTATCCTGAATTATGGCCAAAGCAGGCCACAATTCTGAAGGCGAGAGCATGATCGAGCCGACAGTGGTCGGAGCGGACACGAATGCAACAGGTGCAGCATCGCATACGGCTCGTCGGTTGCGCGGGGCCGCCGACGAAGGAAAAGGAAACCTACGAGTCGAGCCGCCTCATGACGAGCGAGGCGTTCGTCCCGCCAAAGCCGAACGAGTTCGAAAGCACGGTATTGATCGGCTTCTTCTTCGGCGTGTGCGGAACGAGGTCGATCGGGGTCGAAACCGAGGGATTGTCGAGGTTGAGCGTCGGTGGGGCAATATTGTCGCGCATGGCGAGGACGGAGAAGATCGCCTCGACCGAGCCGGCGGCGCCGAGCAGGTGGCCGATTGCGGATTTCGTGGAGGACATGGCGAGGCTGCCGGCGCTGTTGCCGAAGAGGCGCTCGACGGCGCCGAGCTCGATCTCGTCGCCCATGGGCGTCGAGGTGCCGTGCGCGTTCACGTAGTCGATCTGGTCGGCCGTGATGCCGGCGCGGTTGAGGGCGGCGCGCATGCAGCGATAGGCGCCATCGCCGTCCTCGGCCGGTGCCGTGATGTGGTAGGCATCGCCCGAGAGGCCATAGCCGATGATCTCGGCGTAGATGCGTGCGCCGCGTGCCTTGGCGTGCTCGAGGCTCTCCAGCACGACGATGCCGGCGCCCTCACCCATGACGAAGCCGTCGCGGTCCTTGTCGTAAGGACGCGAGGCCTTAGTCGGCTCGTCATTGAAGCTCGTCGAGAGCGCGCGGCAGGCGGCGAAGCCGGCAATGGCAATGCGGCAGATCGGGCTCTCGGCACCACCCGCCACCATCACGTCGGCATCGCCGAGCGCGATCAGCCGTGCGGCATCGCCGATCGCGTGCGCGCCCGTCGAGCAGGCGGTGACGACCGCGTGGTTCGGGCCCTTGAGGCCATGTTTGATGGAGACATAGCCCGAGGCGAGATTGATCAGGCGGCCCGGAATGAAGAACGGGCTCACGCGCCGCGGGCCCTTTTCCTTGAGCAACAGCGAGGTCTCGGCAATGCCATTGAGGCCGCCGATGCCGGAGCCGATCAGAACGCCGGTGCGCTCCTGCTGATCTTTTGTCTTTGCTGCATAACCGGAGTCGGCAATCGCCTGATCGGCCGCCGCCATCGCATAGATGATGAAGTCGTCGACCTTGCGCTGCTCCTTGGGCTCCATCCACTGATCGGGATTGAAGGTGCCGGCAGAGCCGTCGCCGCGCGGAACGAAGGCCGCGATCTGAGCTGCGAGATCCGCGACCTCGAACTCGGCGATGCGACGCGCGCCGCTGCGTCCTTCGAGCAGGCGCGACCACGTATGTTCGACGCCGCATCCGAGAGGAGTAACGAGGCCGAGCCCCGTGACGACGACTCGCTTCATCCCACACCTGTCCAGGTTATCCGGCAGGAAGGTCGCCTCGCGTTACCACCCCTGCCGTTGCATGCCGGCGGCGCGTGCCGCGGCATCCCCCAAAATACGCAACGTTACTCTTGAGATCCGATAAAGCTGCGGCACCGGCTCGGTTCCCCCCGACGGCGCACGCAGCTCGATCAGTCATCTCGAGGCCGGCAGCCCGCTCAGGCGGTGCTGGCGGCGCTCTTCTCGAGAAACTTCACGGCGTCGCCGACGGTCTGGATCTGCTCGGCGGCATCGTCCGGAATCTCGCAGCCGAACTCCTCCTCGAACGCCATGACCAGCTCGACGATGTCGAGGCTGTCGGCACCGAGATCGTCGATGAAGCTCGCCGTCTCGACGACCTTGTCGCCTTCGACGCCAAGGTTCTCGACGACAATCTTCTTAACGCGCTCTGCGACGTCGCTCATATCTACTTCCCTCGCGCTCTGTCACCTCAGGGAACCGCGACGCGGCCCCGACGACCCTGTTCATGCTGCTGCCACGGGGCAGCGGCGGTTACTTGCTACGACCGATTCGTCCCTGACGTGGGATTCCCCACTACAGGTTGCTTGAAATCGATGCAAACTCCAGCGCCAATGGCTCGAATTTTCGGCTCGTTAACACACAACAAATCCCTTGGCTAGCTGCCCTGACGAGCCCCCGACGCGGCATTGTGCACGCCTGGACGGACGTTCAGATCATGACCATGCCGCCGTTGATATGGAGGGTTTGTCCGGTCATGTAACGAGCCTCTTCGCTGGCAAGGTAAACGGCCGCAGCCGCGATATCCTCGGGCTTGCCAAAGCTCTGTGCCGGGATGGCCTCTTTGATGGTGCCAATCTGCTTCTCGTTCAGTGCTGCAGTCATGGCGGTCTCGATGAAGCCCGGAGCAATGCAGTTGGCCGTAACCCCACGCGAGGCGACCTCGCGCGCGAGCGATTTGGTCATGCCGATCATGCCGGCCTTGGAGGCGGCATAGTTGCCCTGGCCGGGATTGCCGATGATGCCGGACACGGATGAAATGTTGATGATCCGGCCATAGCCCGTCCGTGAGCGCATCATATGCCGGGCCGCGGCCCGCATGAGCATGAAGGTCGAGGTGAGGTTGACTGCGATCACCTCGTCCCACTGCTCGTCCTTCATCACCATGAAGAGATTGTCGCGCGTGAGGCCGGCGTTGTTGACCAGAATGTCCAGGCGGCCGCCGACGAGCTTGATGGCGTCATCGATCAGCTTCCCGACCTGCTCCTTGTTGGCGAGGTCGCAGGGCTGAACCAGCGCGCGCTCGCCGAGCTTGGCCTTCAGCGCCTCGAGCTTGTCGGCCTGGCGGCCGGAAAGGACCACGGTCGCGCCCTGGGCGTGCAGCGCCTCGGCAATGGCGCCGCCGATGCCGCCCGTCGCGCCGGTCACCAGCGCTGTCTTGCCCGTCAGATTGAACATGATCGTATCCCTCAACTCAGCAGTTGCGCGGCGACCGCCTCGATATCGGCTGGCGTGCCGACCGGCGTTGCCTTCAGAGATTTGTCGATGCGGCCGGCGAGGCCGCTCAGGACCTTGCCCGTGCCGATTTCATAAAGCTCCGTGACGCCGGCAGCGGCCATGGCGAGCACGCATTCGCGCCAGCGCACGGTGCCCGTGACCTGCTCGACGAGGCGCTGGCGGATCTCGGCCGGATCACTGATCGGCGCCGCGAGCACGTTGGCGACGACGGGAACGACCGGGGCCTTCACATCGACCTTGGCGAGGGCCTCGGCCATGGCATCGGCGGCGGGCTTCAGCAGGCTGCAATGGAAGGGCGCGGAAACCGGAAGCGGGATCGCGCGGCGCAGGCCGTGCGCCTTGCCGACCTCGGGAACGCGATCGATGGCTGTCTTGTGGCCCGAGAGCACGACCTGCGTCGGCTCGTTATCGTTGGCGACGTCGCAGACATCGCCCTGGGCGGCATCCGCCGCAATTTTGCGCGCGACATCGAGGCCGACACCGAGCAGCGCCGACATGGCACCCACGCCGACCGGGACGGCCTTCTGCATGGACTGGCCGCGCAGCTTGAGGAGCCGCGCTGCATCGGCCACCGACAGCGCGCCCGCGGCCGCCAGCGCCGAATACTCGCCGAGCGAATGGCCCGCGACGTATTTCACGCGGTCCATGAGCACGAAACCCTTCTCGCGCTCGAGCACGCGCATGACGGCCATGGATGCGGCCATGAGTGCCGGCTGGGCGTTCTCGGTGAGCGTCAGGGTCTCGATCGGGCCCTCGAACATGAGCGCAGAGAGCTTCTGGCCGAGCGCCTCGTCCACCTCGTCGAGCAGCGCGCGCGCTGCCGGGAAGTTGGCGGCAAGCTCCTTGGCCATACCTACGGTCTGACTGCCCTGGCCGGGAAAGACAAAGGCTCTCGACATGCTCGGGTCCGCTGGTTGGGGTTGGCGCCGGTCTGCGGCCGAGGCCGGCAAGACCGGAACATAAAGTGAAAACGCGCCGGCGCCGTTTGGCGAGCTTCTGGGCGCGCTCTGCGCACCGGGGCCTTAAGGCATGGCTGACGAGGCGGTGTCAAGAGAGCGTCACGCGGATAGGATGCGCGGCCGCGAAGCCGGGAGCGGGCGCATTCGCGATACGTTGGTCGGGGGGAACGCGCTATGGCCAGGGTGATTAAGGGTGTCATCTATGACTTCGACGGCGTGATCGCCGACAGCGAGGTGCTGGCAAACGTCGTGCTCGCGGAGGCCGTATCATCGCTCGGGCTGCCGACGACGCTCGATGACTCGATTGCGCGCTACATGGGCAAACGCTGGGGCGAAGTGGTGGCCGCGGTCGAGGCAGGCACCAGGCAGCGCTTGCCGCAGGACTTTCTCGATGCGCTGAAGCTTGCGACGCTCGCGCGCTTTCGCGATGCGCTGCAGCCCGTGCCTGGCGCGCTGGACTTCATCACGAAGTTCGCGGCGCTCCCGCGCTGCATTGCGTCATCGAGCTCGGCCGAGCGGCTTCAGCTCTGCTTGGATGTTCTGGCATTCGAGCCCCATTTTCCTGGCGCCGTCTTCGGCGCCGATCTCGTCGAGCGCGGCAAGCCCCATCCGGATATTTTCCTCTATGCGGCCGACAGGATCGGCGTGGCGCCGGAGCATTGCCTCGTTGTCGAGGACAGTCCGAATGGCGTCCGGGCCGGCGTGGCTGCGGGTATGTGCGTGGTGGGCTTGTGTGCGGGGGCGCATATTCGGGCAGGACATGCCGAGCGGTTGCGCGATGCGGGTGCCGAGCAGGTGTTCGATACCTGGCCCGAGGTCGCGGACTTTCTCTCGGTGCGCCTCTAGGTGCATCTGCGGTGGCGCCGGGCTAAGCTCCGGCAAACACTCCAGGGGAAGCGCGCATGAAATGGCAGATCGGCGACGTGACCGTCACGAAGATCGTCGAGATCGAGACGACAGGCGGCAGCCGTTTCATCCTGCCGGACGCGACGCCCGAAGCTATCCGTCCCATCTCGTGGCTCATTCCGCACTTCGCCGACGAGAACGGCCGCCTCAAGATGAGCATCCACGCGCTGTTGGTTGAGGCACCGGGCCGGCGCATCATCGTCGATACCTGCCTTGGCAATGACAAGAAGGACCGCCGCATTCCGACGTGGAATGACCGCAGCGGCCCTTTCCTCGAGGACCTCACGGCCGCAGGCTTTGCGCCAGAGACGATCGACACGGTGCTCTGCACGCACCTGCATGTGGATCATGTGGGCTGGAACACGCGGCTCGTGGACGGCAAATGGGTGCCGACCTTCCCGAAGGCGCGCTATCTCTTCGGCCGCATCGAGTACGAGCACTGGACCACGCAGACAGCGCGGCCCGACCAGCATCCCGTCATTGCCGACAGCGTGAAGCCCATTTTCGATCTGGGCCTCGCCGATCTCGTCGAGCTCGACCACCAGATCTGCCCCGAGATCCGCCTCATGCCGAGCACGGGCCACTCGCCGGGGCACGCGAGCGTGCTGATCAGCTCCAAGGGCAAGCGCGCCATGATCACCGGCGATTTCGCGCACCATCCCTGTCAGTTTGCGCACCCGGAGTGGGCCTCGTCCGCCGACTATGACAAGAAGGCCGGCGAAGCGACGCGCCGGCGCATTCTCGCTGAGCTTGCCGGCGAGCCCGTGCTCATGATCGGCACGCACTTTGCGGGCCCGACTGCGGGCCATGTCGTGCGCGATGGCGAGGCCTTCAAGCTCGTCGTGTAACTCTCACTTGAATATTTCAAGGAATATTGAAATAATGTTTGTATGGACGACGCAGGCATAGTTGCAGCGCTGGCGGCGCTTGCGCACGAGCACCGGCTACGTGTCTTTCGGCTGCTCGTGAAGCAGGGTCCGTCCGGCTTAACGGCGGGCGACATCGCCGAGAAGGTCGGCATCAGTGCCACGAACCTGTCCTTTCACCTGAAGGAGCTCGACCGCGCCGGCCTCCTGCGTGCGAGCCGCCACGGCCGCTTCATCCGCTATGCCGTCGATGTCGAGGGCATGCGCAGGTTGCTGACGTATCTGACCGAGGATTGCTGCCAGGGTCGGCCTGAGTTCTGCGGCGAGGCGTTCGTTGCCGCATCGACGGTTTGCAGCGTCAAGAAGGGAGCACTGAGATGATTGATCGGCCTTTCAATGTGCTCTTCCTGTGCACGCACAATTCCGCTCGGTCGATCATTGCGGAATGCGTGATGAACCGCGTCGGCTCCGGCAAGTTCAGGGCCTACAGCGCCGGCAGCCATCCTAGCGGCCGTGTGCATCCCTATGCTCTCGACCTCGCGCGCCAGCTCAACTACGACCCGAGCGGCCTGCGGTCGAAGTCCTGGGAGGAATTCGCTCAGTCAGGCGCGCCGAAACTCGATTTCGTGATCACGGTTTGCGACGATGCGGCCGACGAGGTCTGCCCAGTGTGGCCCGGTCAGCCGATGTCGGCGCACTGGGGCCTTGCCGATCCGTCGCGTGTCGAAGGGACGGAAGCCGAGAGGCGCCTCGCCTTCAGCGATACGCATCGTATGCTGCATCAGCGCTGCAGCATCTTCGCGAGCCTGCCGATCACGTCACTCGACCGCCTCTCGTTGCAGCAGCGTCTGGACGACATCGGGCGCACGAAAGGCGCGTCTGCACGCGAAGAGGTTTAGCTCTGATGTCTTCTCCCTCTCTAGCGCAGCGTCTCGGCGCTGAGTTTTTCGGGACGGCTTTCCTGCTCGCGACCGTTATCGGCTCCGGCATCATGGGGGCTCGACTCGCTGCAGGAAACGTGGCGCTTGCACTGCTCGCCAACACGATCGCGACGGGCGCCATCCTCGTGGTGCTCATCACCATGCTCGGGCCGATCTCGGGTGCTCACTTCAATCCTGCCGTTACTGCGGTCTTCGCGCTCAGAAGGGAGATCCGGGCGTCCGAAGCGGTCCGCTATGTCATCGCGCAGATCGCGGGTGGCCTTGTCGGCGTTCTTTCTGCCCATGTCATGTTCGAGCAGAGCCTGCTGCAGATCGCCACGAACGTGCGCACCGGGCCGGCACAGTGGTTCGCCGAATGGTTGGCGGCTTTCGGATTGGTGGCAACCATTCTGCTGACACTGCGCGCGAGCCGCGTCTCTGTCGCAACTTCCGTCGGTCTTTACATCACCGCGGCTTACTGGTTCACGGCATCGACCTCGTTCGCCAATCCTGCGGTGACGATCGCCCGCGCTCTTTCCGACACGTTTGCCGGTATACGCCCGGCGGACGTGCCGCCTTTTGTTGCCGCTCAGATGGTCGGCGCCGTCATGGCGCTCTACGTTTGCAGGTGGCTGCTGGCGGAGCAGCATCGGAAAGTGCCCGAGCCAGGAGCGGCAGCCACTGTCTAAGCGGCTGCTGCCGATGCGCTGTTCTCACATGCGCTTGCCGGTTTCGAGCAGCGTCTTGAGATCGCTGAGCACCCACGGCCAGCCGCCACCACCACTCTCCACCGGATTGTTGTTCCCAGGGACCATGCCGGCGACCAGCGGTGCATCCGTCACGTCATGCGTCATCACGACGGTGCAGACACCGCTCGGGCTCTCGAAAATCTCGTAGGTGAGGCGTGAGGGCGGCTCAGCGATCATTTCGGCCGAAAACTGCGGGTGCCACGTCTGCACGAGCTTGCGCGGCGGATCGCTCTCGATGACCTCGCCGACGATGATGTGGTCAGGAAGGCCGAAGGACTTCATTTCCGCGCTGGCGGCATGATGATACTTGCCACCTTTCTTGAGCTCATACGAAGCGCGACCGCCGTACGCGTATCGGTCGGTCCATTCGGGCTTGGTGATCGCGTCCCAGATGGCCTGAGCGCTCGCTTTGATGACGATCTTGTAGACCTGCACCACCTTGGTTTTGTCCGTCATGATCGATCCTTTTCCTCCAGTTCGGCCTTCAGCGCGATGAGCGCCGAGACTTCCCGTTCGCGATATTTGTCGATCCACCGGTCATGGATCATCCGAATTGGGACCGGATTGAGAAAATGGAGTTTCTCGCGGCCTGACCGGCGTGTGACGACGAGACCGGCATCCTCCAGAATTTTCAAATGCTTCATGACGCCGAAGCGGGTCATTTCCAGCCCGGATTCGAGATCTTTCAGCGTGCGGCCATCGCGCTGAAAGAGCAGGTCCAGGAGGATACGACGCGTCGGATCAGCAAGCGCTTTGAATACGAGGTCGTCGTCTGTCACGATTGGACTATAGGTGACCATTTAGTCACCTGTCAAGCCGGGCGAGCGAGGCTTGCAGGCCTGCGGCGGGGCAGGGGCCAAAATGGCGCGAAGGCCTCGTGCGAGCAGCGGTCGCTACAAGCCACTCGTTCCTCCACCTCGACTTGTCGGTGACCTTCTGCGGCCCGGGCGCCGCTCTCTGAGGCGTAGCGGCGCCTCAGGCGTTTCTTTGTGCGACCTTGACCCACTCGCGGTCGTCCGGCGAGAGAACGACGCCCGGCGCTTTGCTGGCGCGGACGACTTCGCTCAGCAGCTTCCGCGCCTCGATGGGCTCGCCCAGCTTCTGCAAGAGCAACGCATACCGCGTGCGCGCTTCCATGCCGACGAAATAGCCCGAGAGCGCCTCGTACTCAGTGGCAGCATCCTGCAGGCGTCCGTCCTTCTCGAGCGCGCGAGCGTACGTGAGATGTGCGTCCTGGTTTTGATAGTCGGGGTGTGCGGCACGCAGCCGGTCCAGGGTCGCCATCGCCGCCTTCGCATCGCCAGCCCCGAGCTCCGCGCGCGCCAGACGCCGAAGTATTTCGGCATCTTCGGCATAGATGCCTTGCGCGACCTCCCGATAGAGGTCGACGGCCTCCTCCCACATGCCCTTGCGCTCGCACTCCTCGGCAAATTTGCACTTGGTCTCGACAGTCCCGGAAAGCATCGCGCGCTCGCCGAGCTGGCGATAGTCGCGATGCGGATCCACAACAGTGCGCAGATCCGCAACCACCTTTCGAGAGCGGCGACTATCAGCGAGTTCCGGAAGCAGCTCGAAGAGAATGTAGGCGATCGATCCGGCAAAGGGCACGAACAGGAGAATGAACATCCAGTAGTGTGGGCGCCCCGTCTTGTTCGCGTGAACCACGAACCCGATGGCAATCAAGAGATGCAGCAGACCTATGATCGGCATCACGACCCCCCGTGGACTGTCAATCTGCCGTCCCTTAGTAGGACTTTTGGGCCTTCTTGTGGGCGGCGAGAGCCGCCAGCCGCTCGTTCCGCCAGAGTGACTTCTCGGCGATCTTCTCGGATGACAGCGCCGGCCCCCAAGCCTCCGCGACACGGCGCCAGCTCGCTTCTTCCCAGACAGACGGTTTCGGCAGGTCCTTCATGTAGCGGCGGAACCAGTCGCCGTAGCGCTCGCAGTAGTCGGCCGTGCCCTTGGGCGCATTGAGCTCGATCGTCTCGAACGGTCCCATGAAGGACCAGCGCAGGCCGAGCCCGTCCGCGATCGTGTGGTCGAGATCCTGCGGCGTGACATAGCCCTCGTCGACGAGGCGGAAGGCCTCCGTCAGCAGCGCGATCTGCAGGCGGTTCAGAATGAAGCCGTCGATCTCCTTCTTCACCTCGATCGGCACCTGTCCGACGCTCTGATAGAAGCCGCGCGCCTTTGCGACGGTCTCCTTCGTCGTCCACGGCGCGCCACAGAGCTCCACGATCGGCACGAGATGCGGCGGGTTCACCGGATGCGCGACGAGGCAGCGGCCTCGCCCCGCGAGGTTCTCTGTGAAAAGCGAAGCGACAATTGCGGATGTGGAGGACGCAAGCACGGTCTCCGGTGCCGCCGCCGCATCGAGCCGCACCCAGATGGCCTGCTTGTCCTCGAGCCGCTCAGGCCCGGACTCCTGCACCAGATCGACGCCCTTCACGGCATCTTCGAGCGTCGCCACCGTGCGAAGGCGCGCGGCTGCCTTGTCGGGATCCGCGACGAAGCCGTGCTGCGCGAGATCATGGAGCGACTCCGCGACGAGACGCGGCGCTGCTGCCGTCGCCTCCGGGTTCGCATCCCACATGACCACGTCCCAGCCCGCGCGCGCGAAGACGTTCGCCCATGCGCGGCCGATCAGCCCAACACCCACCAGTCCGATTGTCGGCATCGTCGTTTCTCCCTGCGTCCATCATTGGGACGAGGGAAGCAAATGCGTCGGCGCTCAGCAAGTGTCGCGATGAAAGCGCGACCAGCTACCCGCGCCCCTTGGCAAGAAACGCCCCCGCGCCCGCGCCAAAGAGCTTGGGCAGGTGCGTGTAGATATAGCGGCAGCCGCTGGCGATGACCTGCTCGAGATTGTCCGTCGTCGCGGGCATCCCGGGCGTCTTTCCGGCGGCGACGATGCGCGCGAGCGTCTTCTCGATGGCCTCCTTGACGGGCGGCGCCTTGGGATTTCCGGGGTGTCCCATGGACTGCGAGAGGTCGGACGGGCCGATGAAGTAGACGTCGATGTCGTCGACGGCGAGCAGCGCGTCGACATTCTCGATGGCTTTGGCGTGCTCGAGCTGGATGCACGTGAGGCTCTGCGAGTTCGCCTCACGCACGAAGTCCGGCATGGCCTTGGCGAGGCCGTAGCTGTCGGGGCGCGTGCCGGCGGCGAGGCCGCGGTTGTCACCGGGACCGAACTTCACGGCGGCCAGCGCGCGCCGCGCATCGTCGGCCGTATTAATGTGGGGCACCTGCACGCCGGCGGCGCCGCGGTCCATGACGGAGGTGATTTCCGCGCTCGAATTATTGCGCGGGCGCACGATGGGCGTGATGCCGCGCGCTTCCGCGGCCATGATCATGAGCTCGGCAGTCTCGAGGCCGATCGTGCCGTGCTCCATGTCGATGAGCACCCAGTCGAAACCGGCGTGCGCCGCCATCTCGACCATCTGCGGCGAGGGGATCATGATCGAGCAGCCGAGCGCGGGCTTGCCCGCCTGGAGCCGCGCCTTCATCTGGTTCGTACGCATGAGGGCGCGCTCCTGTCGCTGCGGCTGTCCGTTTATGCGGCCGGCGCGCCGTCCTCGCCGCCGTCGCCGTTCTCTCCGTTCTCGCCATTCGTGCCGTCATCCGGGATGCGCTCGACGGAGGCGACGGTCTCGTCCTCGTCCGTGCGGAAAATGCGCACGCCCTGCGTGTTGCGGCCGGCAACGCGCACATCATCGACCGGGCAGCGAATGAGCTGGCCGCCGTCGGTGACGAGCATGATCTGGTCACTGTGCTCGACCGGGAAGGACGCGACGAGCGGTCCGTTGCGGTCGTTGACGACCATGGCGAGAATGCCTTTGCCGCCGCGGCCGCTGACCCGGTACTCGTAGGACGACGTGCGCTTGCCGAAGCCGCGATTGGAAACGGTGAGCACGAACTGCTCGCGCGCGCCGAGCTCAGCATAGCGCTCGGGCGTCAGCTCCTCGCTGGTGGCTTCCTCGACCTCGGCGTCCGGCGCAGCTTCCTCGGCGCCATTCTCCGCGCCTTCGCCCGTGGCACGGCGCACGGCGCTCGCCTGCTTGAGGTAGGCCGCGCGCTCGGCCGGCGTTGCCTCCACGTGAGCGAGGATGGCCATGGAGATGACCCGGTCCTCATCATCGAGCCGGATGCCGCGCACGCCCGTCGAGTCGCGGCCCTTGAAGAGGCGCACGTCATCGGCGGGGAAGCGAATGCACTGGCCGACGGCCGTCGTGAGCAACACGTCGTCGCTCGGGGCGCAGAGCGCGACGTCGACGATCTGGTCGCCTTCGTCGAGCTTCATGGCGATCTTGCCGTTGCGATTGATGTTCTCGAAATCCGCGAGGCTGTTGCGACGGACATTGCCGGAGCGCGTCGCGAACATCAGCTCGCGATCGGCCCAGGTGCTCGCATCCTCGGGGAGCGGCAGGATGGTCGTGATGACCTCGCCCTGCTCGAGCGGCAGAAGGTTGATGAGTGCCTTGCCCGTGCCCTGCGGTGTTGCGGCAGGAAGCCGCCAGACTTTCATGCGGTAGCACATGCCGCGTGAGGAGAAGAACAGCAGCGGCGTGTGCGTCGAGGCAATGAAGAGCTGCGTGACGATATCCTCGTCGCGGGTCGTCATGCCGGAGCGGCCCTTGCCGCCGCGGCGCTGCGCGCGGTAGGTCGCGAGCGGCACGCGCTTGACGTAGCCCTTGAGCGAGACGGTGACGACGCAGTCCTCGCGCTGGATGAGATCCTCGTCCTCGAGGTCGCCCTCCATGGGGACGATCTCGGTGCGGCGCGGCACGGCGAACTCGTCGCGAATTGCAGTGAGCTCGCCCTTGATGATGTCGATGATGCGCGCACGCGACGCGAGGATCGAGAGATAGTCCTTGATCTCCTCGGCGAGCTTCGCGAGGTCGTTGCCGATCTCGTCGCGCCCGAGCGCCGTCAGGCGGGCAAGGCGCAGCTCGAGGATGGCCGTTGCCTGCTCGTCGGAGAGCTTGACTGTACCTACGTCCGACACGCGATGGCGCGGATCGGCGATCAGCTCGACGAGCGGCGCGATGTCCTTCGCGGGCCAGTCGCGCTCCATGAGCTGCTCTTTGGCGACGGCCGGGCTCGGCGCGCGGCGGATCAGGTTCACGACATCGTCGATGTTGGCGACAGCGATCGCCAAACCGACGAGGATGTGGGCGCGATTGCGCGCCTTGGCGAGCAGGAACTTGGTCCGGCGGCTCACGACTTCCTCGCGGAAGGCGTTGAAGGCCTGGATCATGTCCTTGAGATTGAGCTGCTCGGGGCGGCCACCGTTGAGCGCGATCATGTTCGCGCCGAAGGTCGTCTGCAGGTCGGAGTAGCGCCAGAGCTGGTTGAGCACGACATCGGCCACCGCATCGCGCTTCAGCTCGATGACGATGCGCATGCCCTCGCGGCTCGACTCGTCCCAGATGTTCGAGATGCCCTCGATGCGCTTGTCGCGCACGAGCTCGGCGATCTTCTCGATGAGGACACGCTTGTTGACCTGGTAGGGGATTGCCGTGACGATCAACGCTTCGCGGTCGCGGCGCAGCTCCTCGACCTCGACGCGTGCGCGCATGATGATCGAGCCGCGTCCGCGGTGGTAGGCGGCCATGGCGCCAGCCTGGCCGAGAATGAGGCCACCCGTCGGGAAGTCCGGCCCCGGCACGATCTGCACGAGCTCGTCGATGGAGATGTCGGGA
This sequence comes from Hyphomicrobium sp. CS1BSMeth3, assembly GCF_900117415.1. Classification (GTDB taxonomy): domain Bacteria; phylum Pseudomonadota; class Alphaproteobacteria; order Rhizobiales; family Hyphomicrobiaceae. Next base: position 1,712,618 of record NZ_FPEI01000006.1, on the reverse strand, counting down.
TTGTCGAGATGCGCGATGGCCGCGTCGATGACCTCGCCGAGATTATGTGGCGGAATGTTCGTCGCCATGCCGACCGCGATGCCGCCGGCGCCGTTGACGAGCAGGTTCGGGAACTTCGCCGGCATGACCGACGGCTCTTCGCGGCTGCCGTCGTAGTTTTCCTGATACTCGACGGTATCCTTGTCGAGATCGTCGAGAATATGCTGCGTGACCTTCTGCAGACGGCACTCGGTGTAGCGCATGGCCGCGGGTGGATCGCCGTCCACCGAGCCGAAGTTGCCCTGCCCGTCGACGAGCGGCACGCTCATCGAGAATTCCTGCGTCAGGCGCACGAGGGCGTCGTAGATCGCGCTGTCACCGTGCGGGTGATAGTTACCCATCACCTCGCCGACCACCTTGGCCGACTTTACGTACTTCTTGTTCCAGTCGAGCCCGAGCTCGCTCATGCCGTAGAGAATGCGGCGATGCACGGGCTTGAGGCCGTCGCGCACGTCGGGAAGGGCGCGCGACACGATCACGCTCATGGCGTAGTCGAGATAGCTGCGCCGCATCTCGTCGGAAATCATGACCGGGCGGATGTCGCTCGAGTCCTGGCCGCCGCCGTCACTAGTCTTGTCCTGGTCAGCCACGTTCGCTCACCTGCTGTAGGCCGAGAATGGGCGCATAAAACACGCTCCGATCCACCGAATCGGATGCACGCAACGCCGAATTTGCGCTGAGGTATAGCACGCCGGCGCCCTGCGGCAATGGCGCGAAAGCGCCTGCTTCAGGGCCAAATCCGCGCATCTAAATGTAATGACTATCAATGGTTTATTTAGCCCGTAGACGCTGCAAAAGCTGTTCGATCGTAGGGCCGGTTTGAACAAGCAGAACCGCCATGAGAATAAGCCCCGCGCCGCACCATCCGGCAAGGGACAGGCGCTCGCCGAGGAGCATATAGGCGGCAAGTGCTGCAAACAGCGTTTCGCTCGAAACGATGATCGCTGCCTCGGTCGGCGGGGTGTACTTCATGGCAATGGCGAGCAGCGTAAAGGTCAGCGCGCTCGAGAGGAGGCCGACGTAGGCGATCTCGCGCCAGGCGGCAGCGAGCGCGGTCAGCGAGATCGGTTCGGAGAGAAGCGCGCCGGTCAGTCCGAGCACGGCGACGACCGCGAACTGGATGGCGCTGAACGTCACCGGCCGGGCGTGGCGTGTCGCCTGCGCGACAATCACCACGTGCGCCGCCCAGAAGAAGGCCGAGATGGCCACGAGCAGATCGCCATGGGCAAAGCTGCCGATCGTGCCGCCCCCGAGCAGCCATACGCCGACGAATGACATGACTACGGCCGGCCACACGATCCAGGCGGGCGCGCGACGCATCACGATCCAGACGAGGAAAGGCGTGATGACGACGTAGAGCGCCGTCAGGAAGCCGGCATTTGTCGCCGTCGCGGTGACGATCCCGACCTGCTGAAGGGCCGCGCCGAGGAAGAAGGCGAGCCCCGCGAGCGCCGCAATGCTCAGGAGACCGCGCGGGAACTGGTCCGGTGCCTCGCGGCCCTCGCGGATTGCGAGCGGCGTCAGCGCCAGCATGGCAACCGTCGAGCGCGCGGCGACGAACAGCAGCGGCCCGACGTGCGCCATGGCCGTCTTCTGGAAGACGAAGGCGACGCCCCAGATGACCGCGGCCAGAATGAGCAGGAGATCGGCATGAATGCGGCGCATGGGCAACCTTGAAACGATCGGCGAGAAAGGGGTCGCGGAAGCGCGGCAATGCCGGTGACGGGCTTTATAGCCTGAACGGCGCGCAAGTCACTCCCGGCCCCTCCGACGGCGGCGCAGGTACGGAGGCGAGCCTTGCAAAGCGGGGCCACGGCCCTAGAGTACGCGCGCACCTCCAGTCGCGCGAGTAAGCTCATGACCCGAACCGGCCCGCTCTCTGCCATCACCGTGCTCGACATGAGCCAGGGCATTGCCGGCCCTTCGTGCGGCGGCTATTTCGCCGAGCACGGTGCGCGCGTGATCAAGATCGAGCCGCCGGAAGGGGATTGGATGCGCCATCTCGGCACGCGCATCGACGGCATGTCCTCGCAGGCTATCGCCTACAACCGCGGCAAGGAAAGCCTCGCGATCGATCTTCGCAAGCCCGAGGGCCGGGATGTCGCGCTGAAGCTCGCCGAATGCGCCGAGGTCGCCATCGAGAGCGCGCGGCCGGGCGTTTTCGAGCGCCTCGGCCTCGGCTTCGAGGCGCTCAAGGCGCGCAATCCCGACATCATCTACGTCTCGGTTTCCGGCTGGGGCCAGCGCGGCCCCAACCGCGAGCGCCCCATGGTCGACACGATCGGGCAGGCCGTCTCGGGGTTCATGAGTGCGGCGCGTTCGCGCGAAGGGGCGCCCGTCAAAGTCGACGTCCCGTTCATCGATGCGTTCACCGGCCTCTATGCCTTCCAGGCGGCGAGCATGGCGCTTTGGGGAAAGGCCAAGGGCAGCGGCGCGAGGCACATCGATATCTCGCTCATGCAGGCGGCGGCTCATGTGCAGGCGCCGAACATTCTCGAGTACGGCTTTGTGGGCCGGCCGCCGGGCCTCCTCAATCCTCCGGCGGGGAACTACCGCACGAAGGACGGGTGGATCGCCATCACGCTCGTCAATCAGGCGCAGTTCGAGGGAATATGCCGCGCGATTTCTCGCGCGGATGTCATCACCGACGCACGCTTTACGACGGTCGCGGGCCGCAAGGAGAACGTGGCGGCCTTGCGCGCGATCCTGGATGAAGCCCTGACGGCCCGTACGACGGCGGAATGGGTGGGCCTCTTCGAGAAGGAGGGCGCGCTCGCGAGCGGCATCAATACCTATAGCGACTGGCTTACTGATCCGCATGTGCAGGCCGTGGAGGCTGCGCCCTACTATGTGCTCGCGGATGGCGGGAAGGTGCCGCTGCCGCATCTCCCAGGGCAGCGCCGCTACGATGCATCGGTCCCGACGGTCGGCCAGCACACGCGGGCGCTCCTTACCGAGGTCGGCATGGGAAGCAAGGCCATCGACAGGCTGCTCGCGTCCCATCTGGCGCGCCAGGGCGGCGAGGAACACTGAAACATGACGCCGGAAGAGCATCACCATCTCGCATCGAAGAACTTCGGCCCGCAGCGCTATTTCGAGGATTTCGCGATCGGCGAGACCTTCTACATTCCCTCGCGCACCGTGACGGATGGGCAGTTCGCCGCCTTCCAGGCCGCCTCCGGCGACAATCATCCCATTCACTACGACCGGCCGTACTGCAAGGCGCACGGCCATCGTGACCTGCTCGCGCACGGGATGCAGGTGCTCATTCAGTCCGCTGCGGGAGCCGGCGTGTTTCCGTTCCTCGTGCAGGAGAGCCTGCGCGCCTTCATCGAGCAGTCCTCGCGCTTTCTTGCCCCGGTCTATGCGGGCGACACGCTCTATCCGCTGCTCACCGTCGCGGAGCTGAAGCCTCAGCGTACGACCGGCGTTCTCGGCCTCGCCTCGACCATCCACAATCAGGACGGCGTGCTCGTCATGGACGGCATGCAGCGCTACCTCATCCGCAAGCGGGTTATTTGATTTGCCGCGGGCTGCCGGGAAGAGGTGCTGTGGCTTCCTGGTACGACCTACCGGCCGGCGCGCAGTCGCGCGCTCATGACTACTGTGCGCCGGTGCCAATCGCGTCCCCTCGCCCGCGAGCGGACAGCGCTCGCGTGTTGCGCCCTACTTCCCCCTCTCCCCATTGTCTTCAATGGGGAGAGGGCTGGGGTGAGGGGCGGGAACTTGCGCGACGTTAGCGTATGTCGCCGCCCCTCACCCTAACCCTCTCCCCGCAAGCGGGGAGAGGGGATGCAGGTGCGTTCGCGGTTGGCCTTGTCAGCAGCCCGCATCAAAGAGAGAGCAGCCCCGTTCGCATCCGCAGGCGCGAACGCGCTACGTCGATGGCGGCTCCGCGCCGAGCGGGAGCACGACCTCACGCATGGTCGGATCATCCGGCACGGCTTTGATCTCGAAGCCGAGATCCGCGCACATGTTGAGCATGGTCGTGTTCTCGGTGAGCACATCGCCATGCAGCACACCGATGCCGCGCGCGCGGGCGTGTGCGATGAGATGGCTCATGAGCGCCCAGCCGAGACCGCGGCCCTTGAGGTCCGAGCGCACGAGCACGGCGTACTCTGCCCGCGCGAGATCGGGATCGGCCGTGTAGCGCGCGACACCGAGCAGCGCCCCGCTCTGACGGTCGAGCGCGACGAACGCCATCTCGCGGGCGTAGTCGATCTGCGTGAGGCGGGCGAGGAACCCGAAGGAGAGCGATTTCATCGGCGCCATAAAACGCAGGCGGCGATCATAGTCCGTCACGTGAGCCATGAACTCTTCGTAGAGCGCCTCGTCCTCGGGCTTGATCGGGCGCAGCAGGATGCCGTCGAGGTCGCCGAGCGTGATCGCCTTCTCCCAATCGGCGGGATAGGGCGCAATGGCCATGGGGACGCGCGGCTCGTCCGTCTCGGACTTGAGTGCCACGCGCGCGTCGAGTGCGATCACGCCATCGGCGTCGGCGAGCAGCGGGTTGATGTCCAGCTCACGGATCTCGGGGTTCTCGGCAATCAGCTCGGAAAGGCGGACAAGTGCCGCCGCGATGCCGGCGCGATCGGCGGGTGGGCGGTCGCGATAGCCGTGCAGCAGCCGGTCGATGTGCGTCTGGCGCATGAGATGATCAGCAAGGCCGAGATCGAGTGGCGGCAGCGCAAGTGCAGTGTCCGCGACGGCTTCGACTGAAACGCCACCCGCACCGAACATGATGAGCGGGCCGAAAGTCTGATCCACGCTCATGCCGAGAATGAGCTCGTGCGCACCCGGGCGGCGGATCATCGGCGAGACCGTGAAGCGCAGGGATCGCGCGTTCGGCACGGCGGCGCGGACGCGCTCCAGCATGCGCTCGGCCTCGCGCGCGGCATCTTGCGGTGCTGCAATGTTGAGGCGCACGCCGCCGACATCCGATTTGTGAATGACATCGGGCGAGAGGATCTTGACGACGACCGTGCTGCCGGTGGCGACAATCTGCTCGGCAACCCTGCGGACCTCCTCCGGATTCTCAGCGACCGATGTCGGCACGACGGGTATTCCATAGGCGGCCATGAGCGCCTTGCCGTCGGCCTCGCTGAGCATCCTGGTGCCTTCGCGAAGTGCGCGCTCGATGATCTCGCGGGCCTTGGCTCGATCGATCCTCACCTCGGGATCCATGGCCGGCGGCGCCCGCATGAGCTCGTTCTGGGCCCGCGTGTAGCGCACGAGCTGCATGAAGCCGCGCGCGGCAGCAGAGGGTGTCTCGTAGGTGGCGATGCGCGCAGCCGAGAAGAGGCGGCGGGCCTCCTCGGCGGCGGGATTGCCGAGCCAGTTCGTGAGTACGGGCTTGTTGATCTTGCCGGCTGCGCGGCGCTTTGCGAGCGTATCGACGATGCGCTCTGCAATGTCGGTACTGGAGGCGAGCGCCGTCGGGCAATTGATGACGAGGAGTGCCGAGGGATCGGGATCCTCGAGCAGGATCTGGAAGGCGGCGTCATAGCGCTCGGGGCTGGCATCGCCGATCACATCGACGGGATTGGCCTTGGACCAGTTCGCCGGCAGCACGGCGGAGAGCTTTGCGCGCGTAGCATCCGACAGCTTGGCCAAGTCGCCGTCGAAGTCGGCGAGACGATCCGCGGCGAGCACGCCGGCACCGCCGCCGTTCGTGAGGATCATGAGCTGCTCGCTCGCGAGACGCGGAACGCGCGTTAGCGCCTCCGCGGCCTCGAAAAGCTCGTCGAGGTCGGTCACGCGCAGCAGGCCCGCGCGGCGGAAGGCGGCCTCGTAGGCATTGTCAGCGCCGGCAAGCCGGCCTGTGTGCGAGGCTGCCGCGGCGGCGGCCGCTGCATGACGCCCGGATTTGACCACGACCACCGGTTTGACGCGCGCGGCGCGCCGGGCAGCCGACATGAACTTCTGCGCGTTGGTGACCGCCTCCATGTAGAGGAGGATGGCTTTGCTGCGCGTGTCGCCCGCGAGATAGTCGAGCATGTCGCCGAAATCGACATCGCTCATGTCGCCGAGCGAGACGACGTGCGAGAAGCCGATTTTGCGCTCGGCCGCCCAGTCGACGATGGCGGTTACCAACGCGCCCGATTGCGAGAGCAGTGCAAGCTCGCCCGCCGCCGGCGCGATGTGCGAGAAGCTCGCATTGAAGCCGAGATGCGGCAGCATGAGCCCGATGTTGTTCGGCCCCAGCACGCGGAAGAGCTTCTCGCGCCCGGCCTCGAGTGTCGCGATCTTCTGTGCCTCGCTGAGGCCGGCGGTGATGACGATCGCGGCGCGGGTGCCGCGCGCAGCGAGCTCGGCGACGATGCCGGGTATGGTCGCGGGCGGGGTCGCGATGACGGCGACATCGGGCGCTGAGGGCAGGCCGCCGATGCTCGCATGGCAGGCGTGGCCCTCGATTGCCGCGTGCTTCGGATTGACGAGATAGATATCGCCTTTGAAGCCGCCACTCAGAAGATTGCGTGTGACGGTGTTGCCGATCGAGCCCGGGCGCGGGCTCGACCCGATCAGCGCGACGGAGCGCGGCTCCATCAACGCATCCAGATTGCGCATCGTCATGTTGTCGAAGGCTCCTGTGCCTGAGGGGCGCTGAGCAAGGGAATGAGGGCGGCCGCTTTCCGGCACAACGCCTCGAACACGCCGCCGGCATCGAGCCGATGCCAGGTGATATCGCCGAGCTCATAGTGGAGCTGGCGCGCGACGACATCGGCCGTAGCATCCGACGCATCGCCCGTGCGCGCGGTGACGCGGCTCTTGAGTATTTGGCCGGGTGCATCGAGCCAGAGGCCGACGAACGGCACGCGCGCGGCCTCGGCGACGCGCGCGATCGCCGCTCGCTCTTGCGGCGACGCATGAACGGCATCGACCACCACCGAATAGCCTGTCGCGAGGACCCGCGCCGCCTTCTCGTTCAAAGAGGCATAGACCTGCTCGGTGACAGTCTGTGTGTAGGCGTCGTCCGGGAGGCGATCGGTTTCGCCGATCCCATGAAGCCGTTTGCGCTCGAGGTCGCTGCGCAAGTGGACGGCTCCTGGCCCGAGGCCGATGTGGGGCGCGATGGCAGCGGCGAGCGTCGACTTTCCACTGCCCGAAAGCCCGCCGACCGCGACGAGGCATGGCTGCGCCGGCGCGAGATACTGGACGGCCTGCACCAGATAGCGGCGCGCGTCATCGAGCACGTCGGGCAACGCGCGGTCAGCCCCTACAATCCGATGCAGATCGACCATGGTGCGGACGCCCGCGCGTACGGCAAGGAACAGCGGCAGCGCCGCGAGGCCTTCGAGATTTTTCTCGTCGGCGCGCCAGAGATAGCGATTGAGCACATTGTTGGCGCGTGCGCGCAGGCCGCGATGCTCGAGATCCATGAGCAGGAAGGCGAGATCGTAGAGAATGTCGATCGTCGCCAGGGCCTCGTCGAACTCGAGGGCGTCGAACGGCGTGGGCCGCCCCTTCCACAGGACCAAATTGCCGAGATGCAGATCACCGTGGCAGCGCCGCCGGAAGCCTGCGCGCGCACGTTCGGCGAGCAGATTGCGCACACGATCGAGATGGGCGCGCGCGAGGGCTTCGAACTCCGCGCGTTGCGCGCCGATCACTGGATCACCGCAGCGCGCGCACGCCTCGGCGACGTCCGAGATGATCTGATCATAGCGCGCGATGCCGTCGCCGCTCGTTGCAACGGTCGCCGCTTCGTGCGCGGCGAAGACAACGTCGGCCATGGCCTTTGCCATGGCCTGATCAATGCGGCCCTGATCCGCGACGTGGCTCAGAAGATCGCTTTGCGCGAAGCGGCGCATGTGCAGGACGATCTCGACCGTCTCGCCATCGCCGCCGAAGACCAGATTGCCATCGTGTGTGCGCGTAATGCGCTCGAGGCCGAGATAGATGTCGGGTGCTGCCGTTCGATTGATCTCCAGCTCGCGCGCGAGGGCCGCTTGCCGCTGCGCCAGCGTCGTGAAGTCGAGATAGGGGAGGTGCACGTGCTTCTTGACCTTGAAGGCATCCTCGCCCGCGAGAAAAATGCGCGCGGCATGGGTCTCGATCACGTCCACGCGCTCGGGCCGGATCGGATAAGAAGCAGCATTGGCCAGGAAGCCCGTGATCTCTGCTTCGCTCGGCGGGCTTCCTCCTCGGCTGTCCGGTCCGATGGGGTGGCTCCTTTTCGTCTCGGCGGCGCGTGCCCGACCTTTTTGACCAGTGAAGGTTTTGAAGTCGAGTCGCATTGATAGGCATCAAACCCCGGGATTGCGAACCTGGTTTGACCCGCCGCGCGCCGACATGGCAGTCTGGCCGCGGAGCAGGCGCCCAATTTCTGGAGGAAGCCGTCAATGGCCATGGACGCGGAGAAGCTGCGCAACTGGAAGTTCGAGGACGTCATCCAGACGTTCACCAAGCGCGACACGATGCTGTACGCGCTGGGTGTCGGCGCCGGGAGCGATCCGCTCGACGAGAGCGAGCTGCGCTACGTGTACGAGGACGATCTGGTGGCCCTGCCGACCATGGTCACGGTGCTCGGCTACCAGGGCTTCTGGCTCAAGGACAGCGGCACGGGCGTCGACTGGCGCAAGGTCGTCCACGGTGAGCAGGCGATCACCATTCATGCGCCTGTGCCGACCTCGGGCACGTTCATCGGCCGCACGCGCATCACCGGCCTCATCGACAAGGGCAAGGATCGCGGCGCGCTGCTGATCTCCGAGCGCGACATCATCGCAAAGGAGAGCGGCACGCACATTGCAACGCTCGTCTCGACGAGCTTCCTGCGCGGCGACGGCGGCTTTGGCGGCCCCTCGGGGCCGACGCCGGCCGTGCACACGCTGCCCGAGAAGGCACCCGATGCCACGCTCGACATTCCGACGCTGCCGCGCCAGGCGCTCATCTACCGGCTGTCGGGCGACATGAACCCGCTCCATGCCGACCCGAAGGTCGCGGCAGTCGCCGGCTTCCGCGCGCCGATCCTGCACGGTCTGTGCTCATTCGGTGTTGCGGGGCGCGCGCTCGCCAAGCTCGCCTGTGGTGGTGATGCGAGTCGCATCAAGCACATGCAGGTGCGTTTTTCCTCGCCCATCTATCCCGGCGAGACCATCCGCACGGAGATCTGGCGCAACGGCGCGGAAATTTCCTTCCGCTCGCGCTGTGTCGAGCGTGATGTCGTGATCCTCAACAACGGTCTTGCACGGATCGCGGCTTAAAATGAATTCGTGCCCGGGGCTCTCCCCGGGCACTCGTTCTTTTTCAGGTAGCTGCGCGCCTAGGTCAGGGCGCGCTAGACCTTGAACTTGATGAAGTCGAGGAACTCGCGGAGCACGGTCGACCACCAGCTGATGGTCTCGTCGAAGTTGGCATTGCAGACGCCACCCCGCAGGTTGATGTTCAATTCGATCGTCGCGTCGCCATCCTTGTCGATGGCCGCCTTGCCGAAGCGCTTGGTGGTATTCCACTCGTTCATGCGCTCGATCGTCTGCTTCTGGTTCTGCGTGAAGCCGGCGCGGAACTGGACGGAGTTGCACTTTTCCCCGCTCGTGCAGCCGTAGAAGTAGATCTGGTAGCGCACGCCATGCATGCGGCCGTCGATCTTGGGATCGCCCCGATTGTCGGTGCCGATCTCCGCCGAGCCGTAGCCGCGCGCGAGATGGAAAATCCGGGACGGATCGGAGCCGTCCACGATGTTGGTGCATGAGGACTGGGCAGCGGCGGGACCGATCGCGAAGACGAGGGCGAGCAGTAGGACGAGGAAATGCATGGATGAACCTCCGGAGAATCGCATCCGGGGGGCATCTAACCACCCTGAGGCTGACACGATCAAGACGAGGTCGGAGGGGTAATTGCGACTTATGTCGCTTCGCGAACAAGGCGTTGCCGAAGCTCCTCAGCTCCTTCTCATCCGGTCCTTATCCGGCCGGCGGCCGCCCGCATGGCTCTCCGCCATAGCAGCATATTGACTTTACCGTGCCCGCACGGTCACCTGAGACGGAGACTCCGTATGCGCAGCAATGCGCGTCAATAAGTGGGGCGACAGTAGGGAAGGAGCCGAACGTGTCGGGCACGGGAACACAGCAGGGCAGGCCAGCACAACCTGACAGGGCCGCTGGCCTCGCGGCGAGCTACGACGTCATCATCGTCGGTGCCGGTTTTGGCGGCATGTACATGCTGCACCGCCTGCGGGCGCTCGGCCTCTCCGCGCGCGTTCTCGATGTGGCGAGCGACGTCGGCGGAACCTGGTACTGGAACCGCTATCCGGGCGCGCGCTGCGACGTCGAGAGCATGCAGTACTCGTTCTCCTTCTCGAAGGAGCTGCAGCAGACGTGGTCGTGGAGCGAGCGTTTCGCCGGCCAGCCCGAGATTCTCGCCTATGCCAACCACGTCGCCGACCGCTTTGATCTCAGGCGCGACATCCAGCTCGAGACGCGGGTGACAGCGGCGCACTTCGACGAGCAGACGCGGCGCTGGACGATCAGCACGGACCGAGGCGAACAGTTCTCCGCGCAGTTCTGCGTGATGGCGACGGGCTGCCTTTCGACCGCGAAGCTCCCCGAGATCACAGGACGGGATTCCTATCAGGGCGCGACCTACCACACCGGCTACTGGCCGCACGAAGGGGTGGATTTTAGCGGGCTGAAAGTCGCCGTGATCGGCACCGGCTCGTCGGCCATCCAGGCCATCCCGGTCATCGCGGAGCAGGCAGCGCATCTCACCGTCTTTCAGCGCACACCGAACTACTCGATCCCCTCGCGCAATGGCCCCATGACGCCGGATTACGAGGGACCGTGGAAGTCGGACTATGAGAGGCGTCGCGCCAAGGCACGCACCATGCGCACGGGCATTCTCTATGGCGTCGAGAACGAGACCTGGGGTCTCAACAATGTCTCCGCCATGGATGTCTCGCCGGACGAGCGCCAGCGCATCTACGAAGAGCGCTGGGCCGTGGGCGGTACAGCCTTCATGGCGGCCTTCAACGATCTCATCACCAACGAGGCCTCCAACGATACCGCCGCGGAGTTCGTACGCTCGAAGATCCGCGAGACGGTGAAGGACCCCGAGACGGCAGAGGCGCTCTGCCCGCACGACTACCCGATCGGAACCAAGCGTATCTGCATCGATACGGACTACTTCGAAACCTACAACCGGCCGAACGTGAAGCTGGTCGATCTGCGCAAGACGCCGATCGAAGCGATCACGCCCAAAGGCGTGCGCACGACCGCGGGCGAGCAGGCGTTCGACGCGATCGTCTATGCGACCGGCTTCGACGCGATGACCGGCACGCTGATGAGCATCGACATTCGCGGGCGCGATGGCGTGGAGCTCCGCGAGAAGTGGGCGGCCGGTCCGCAGACCTACCTCGGGCTCATGTGCGCGGAATTGCCGAACCTCTTCATGATCACCGGGCCGGGCAGTCCGTCGGTGCTGAGCAACATGATCGTTTCCATCGAGCAGCACGTGGACTGGCTTGTCGATGCGCTGGCGCACATGCGCGCCAACGGCATCGAGACGATCGAGCCGAGGGCCGATGCGGAGGTAAGCTGGGGCCAGCACGTGAACGAGGCGGGGCACCGCACGCTCTATGTGAAGGCTGCCTCCTGGTACATGGGGGCCAACGTGCCGGGCAAGCCGCGCATGTTCATGCCGTATATCGGCGGTGTCGGCGTCTATCGCCAGGAGTGCGACGACGTCGCCGCCAAGGGCTACGAGGGCTTCGTTCTCACGCGAGGCGATGAGCGTGCCGTCGCGGCGGAATAGGCGTTCGGCCGCTTCTCGCTTTCACGATCGCAGAATGATCAACGACCGCTCCGGATGAACCGAAGCGGTCGTCTTGCTCATAGGCTAAGAGCCTGCGCTGGCTGATCAGCGGCCGCGGCCGCCACCATCACCACCGCCGCCTCCGCCGCCGCGTCCACCGCCGCCGCCACCACCGCCGCGACCGCCGCCTCCGCTCATGGCACCGCCGCCACCGCGACCGCTCGAGGCACCGCGACCGCCATCACCACCGCGACCACCGCCTCGGCTCATGCCGTCACGGCCACCGCCGCGACCGCTCATACCCTCACGTCCGCCACCACGGCGGCCACCATCAAAGCTGCGACGCTCCGAGGGGCCGCGGTTGACACGGCGTCGGTCGCCGCCACGGTCCCATCCAGGATTGCGACGTTGCCAGGCGCGGCTCTGATGGCGCCATCCGTGCCAGCCCGGGCCACCGCCCCAACCGAAACCGCGTCGCCAGCCGTAGCCGCACCAATACCAGCCGGGGCCATTCCAGGCATCCCAGTAGTAGCACCAGCGCCGCCCGCCGAAGACGATGACCTGGGTTTTCTCGACCATGGCATGAGGGTCGATCAGGGCCTTCGTCCCAACACCGCCCGTGACTGGGGCGGCTTGAGCGCTTGTGAAAAATGCGCCGGCAACAAGAAAAGCTGCGCCTGCGCCCACACGTCTTAACGACATTGGGTGTCTCCTTCGCACGTTGGCGGTGAGGACAATGCCGCGCATATGTGCGGCGCAGGAACACACACTGTAACCCACCCCGGCAAGGTTAACCTTGCCGCGATTATCCTCATCGCTGCCTTAAACGCGCGAGCGGATGATCTGTTCCCTTTATTGGGCTGGCGCCACCTCGAGCGTGCCCGCGCCAGTGCGTGCGTGGAGGTCGGGCCGGTACATGTCCTCGACTGAAGCGGCGGGGTGCACGTAGCGGCCCGGCGTGACGGCGCGCACGATGTACGCCACCGTCGCGGCGGGCTTGGTTCCGGTGCTGCGGTCCTCGCCCTCGAAGTAGTTGAAGGCAGCGACGAAGCGGTCATCGCGGAACTCGGTGTGCGCGGGCTTGCCGGATGCACCGACCCACGCGAGGCTCTTCGTATCGCCGCTGTCGACGAGACGCGGGTTCTCGATCTCGAAGCCCGCCGGCAGACGATCGACGAGCAGCACGCGGCCGCCCGTGTGCTGGCCTTCCATCTTCAGGACCACCACGACGCGATCGTTCTGCTTGACGGCCATCTGCGCATCATTTGCCGCGATGGGTGTGCCATCGAGCGTGTGATAGCTGCGCGAGATCGTGAAGCCCTTCGAGACAGCGGGCTCGGCCGTGAGCGCCGATCCCGTGACCGAGACGACGGCGGAGACCGGCGCCTCGCCGCTGTTGACGACGGCGAGACCACCCTGGCCGAGATCCGATGCTGCGAGCGAGCGCGTCAGCTCGCCGCTGTGGACCGTGCCATTGACGGTGAGGCGCGTCCCGGCTGCGGCATCGCTGAGTGCGCGAGCCGCGAGCAGCATCCAGGCCTGCTCCTGCGTCGATGTATACGTGCGCGTGGCCTGCGCCCGCTCGATGACGCGGGCGAGCTGCGGTGCCTCGCTGACGAGCGTACGCGTCTCCGAGACGAGCGTCAGCACGGCCGCACCATCGCGCAGGCGCGAGCCATAGTCGGCGCGGCCGTTGTCGGCAGCGTCATCGCCCATGCGGGCGAGGGCGGCACGGAAGGCACGTTCGGCGCGGGGCTTGTCGCCGGTCATGGCGAGTGCTGCACCGATCTGGGCCTGCGCGAGCGCCGACGAGAAACGCTCGAGGCGCGTGTCGGCGTAGTAGCGCAGCTCCCCGACGGGCGCGCGGCCATTACGGGCGAGGACGTAGAGCGCATAGGCGCGCGCCTCTCCGCCCTTCTCGAAGTCCTGGGCATACGAGATGAAGTTGGCGAGCCGGTCGAGCGCCTGCGTGAGCTGCCGCTCGGGCACGGTATAGCCAAGCTCCTTTGCGCGCGTCAGGAAGTCCGTGACGTAGCCCGTGAGCCAGAGATCGGGCTCGCCCGGTCCCCAGATGCCGAAGGCGCCGGACGCATCCTGCATTTCGAGAACGCGCGCGACGGCTTTCTCCACGCGCTCCTTGAGCTGCCTTTCCTCGGCGAGGCCGATGCGCTTCGCGACATCGTTGACATAGAGCAGCGGCAGCGCGCGGCTCGTCGTCTGTTCGGCGCATCCGTAAGGATAGCGGTCGAGCGAGGCGAGGAGGCCCGGCACGTCCATGCCGGCAGAGGGGCCGACATTGAGCGCAAGGCGTGCGCTCGACGGGATGAGATCCGCGAGCAGATCCGACGAGAGGCTCAGGCGCCCGCCCTTGGCTGCAAGGTTTGCGACGACCGTGCGGCGGATGTCGTTGGCCGGCGGCATGACTTCCAGCGCCACACGACGGCGCACCTCGATGCCGTCAGGTCCGCTGACGCGCACGTTATAGACGTGACGACCGAGGCTCGCCGGCTTGATGGCGATGCGCTCCGCACTGCGCTGGTTCGGCGCGAGGCGCGGATTGCGCTGGGCGAGCGAGGTCGCAAGACCCTGCGGATTCTCCTGCTCGGCCGTGAGCTGGTAGCCGGTGTCGGGCCCCTCGATGTTGTGCACGTCGATGGCGATGCTGGCTTCGTCACCGAGACTGAGGAAGCGCGGCGCCGTGACTGTGAGCGCAAGCGCATCACGCACGAGGACATCCGAACCCGTCGAGCCAACCTTGCCGGCGCTCCAGGCGACGGCCATGAGGCGAACCGTGCCATTGAAGTCCGGCAGATCGAATTTCGCCTCCGCCGTGCCATCGGCCTTCACCTCGACGATACCCGAGAAGAGCGCGAGCGGCTTCTCGACGGGCGGGCTGCCGCGCATGGACATGCCGCCACCACCTTCGCCGTCACCACCCGAGCGCAGCGAGCCGCGCGTCGCGCGCATGCCGTCGATCAGGCGGCCATAGAAGTCGCGGATCTCGACGCCGAGACGACGCTGGGCATGGAAGTGACGCTCGGGCGCGGGCGCCTCGAAGCGCGTGAGGTTCAGAATGCCGATATCGACGGCCGCAACCGTGAGGCGCGCAGCCTCGCCGGCCTTCAGGCCTTCGATCTTGACCGGCACCGTGAGCGTGCTCGCGGGCTTGATCTTGGCCGGCGCGTTGAGCGTCAGCTTCAGCGTCTCGCTCGCCGTGTCGAGTGCGAGCCAGCGCACGCCGATGGCGCGGCTCGGCATACGCTTCGCACCTTCATCCATGGCGCGATAGAACATGGCCGTGACGTAGGCGCCTGGCATCCATTTGGCGTCGACGGGCAGGGCGATCTCGCCGCCGCCGGCCGGGACGTCGGCATCCTGCATGGTGAGGAGACCGCTCGAGAGCACGGCGAGGCGCACCTTGCCGGCCGCGCGCGCGTTGATGCGGACACGTGCGGTGTCGCCTGCTTTGTACGTAGGCTTGTCGAGCACGACGTCGAGCACCTCGGGGCTCTCGGCGTCCTCGCTCGCGTGCCAGCCGACATTGAAGAGGATGCTCGCGACGCCCGGCGCTTTCGGATCCGCGCTCGTCACCTCGATGCGATAGCGGCCCCAGTCGAGTGAAGGCGC
Organism: Hyphomicrobium sp. CS1BSMeth3; assembly: GCF_900117415.1. Taxonomy (GTDB): domain Bacteria; phylum Pseudomonadota; class Alphaproteobacteria; order Rhizobiales; family Hyphomicrobiaceae. The sequence continues at coordinate 1,697,204 of NZ_FPEI01000006.1, read as the reverse complement.
CTCGATGCGCGCGGGCGTGGTGGCGTCGCTGGTCGCGGTGCCATTTGCGATGCGCTTCGTCGTCGTGATGGCTTCGTAGTTCCACTGGCCATCGCGGCTGTACCACTGCCAGCGCTGATTGAGCTGCACGATCTCCCACTTCAGCGCGGCGCCCGCCTTCGGCTTGCCCTCGGCATCGACGAGCACGCTCTCGAAGCGGGCCGTCTCGCCTTCGCCGACCTGGCCGCCCGAGAAGAGCGGCTTGATGCCGACTCGGGCCGCGCGCGTGTCGACCGGCAGGCGGACGCTGCGCTCGATGGTGCGGCCGCTCGGCTCGCGCAGGCGAACCATGATCTCGGCTTCGAGTGGCTTTGCCGTCTTGGGGATAGCGGGCAGGCGCACGCCGATCAGGCCGCGGCCGTCGGCGCCAGTCTGCGGCAGGCTTTCGAGCGGCTGGCGCACGGGCATGACCTGCTCGCCGGCAAGGCCGAACTTGTAGCCCGGAAGCCCGGGGAGGTCGCCCGTTGCAAGGCGCACGTTGATGTCGCCTTCCATGGCGAGGCCGGCGGCCGGCGGGCCATAGAGATAGCGGCCGTTGATTGCGATCGACGCCGTCTCCTCGATGGCAATGGCCTTGCTCTGCGGCTCGAGCGTGAGCGACAGGCGCTCCGGCACGAAATCCTCGACTAGGAAGGAAGTCTGCGCGAGGGCCTTGCCCTTCACGTCTGTATGGAGGCGGGCACGCCACGTTCCCGTCATCGCGGTCGGGGGAAGCGCGAGCGTCGCAGCGCGCCCGCCAAGCTGTGCGTCATTGAGGACAATGCGGCGATGCTCGACGCCATCGGGCCGCGAGAGGATCAGGGTCGCCGGCGTATCGGAGGCAGCACCCGTGCGATCGCGCAGCAGGGCGACGAGGTACACGGGCTCGCCGGGGCGATACACGCCGCGGTCCGCATAGACATAGCCGTCGAGAGGACCGGGCTGCTCGCGGCCCTTCACGCCGCGGTCGGTGAGGTCGAACGCGGCTGTCGCGAGATCGAGGAAGGCGTAGTCCTTGTTGCCTTCGGCGACGAGGAGCGCGGGAGCAAGGCCACCCGTGCCGCGCATGAGGCCGGCATCGAAGCGCACGTAGCCGCGCGCGTCCGTGCGACCGGTCGCCAGCACCTCGTTGTTGCGCGCGACGAGGCGTACCGCGATGTCGCCGACGGGTGAGGCTGCGCCGAGCGCGCGCACGAAAGCGTGCAGGCCGTCGTCACCGGAAAGGGCCGTCAGGCCGAGATCGGAAACGATGAACCACTGCGTCGCGGGCACCTGGTACTCGCCGCGCTTGGCATCGACGGCGGAGGCAATGATCAGATAGACGCCGGGCGCGAGATCGGGGATGGCTTCGCTGACGGGGATGGCCGTTGTCACGTCCTCATTGAGGCGGCTCGCGATGTCGAGCTCACCCTGCCACACGCGCTGGCCGCTCCTGTCGCGAATGGTTTCGAGCTCGTAGGTCTGCACCTGCTTGAGGAATCCGTCGAGCGTGGTGGCGCCGGCAAGCGCGCGGTCGCCGATGCGCAGGATCTCGATCGCGGCCTTGCTGGCATTGACCGAGACGAGCGGAATGCCCTGCTGGCCGCGGTTCGGCAGCACGTAGGCGCGGCCCGTGAAGCGCACGGACGGCGCGCGGTCGCGCACGTAGACGGCGATCTCGGAGGCTTTGGAGAGGTTCTCGCCCACTGTCGAGGGAAGGCCCGCACGGAGCTGCACCTCGTAGCGCTTGCCGTGCTCGAGGCCGTCAATGCAGAGCTGCTGGCCCTCGACCGTCACGTTCTGCGGCTCGCGTCCGTCAATGGCGACGAATTTCTGGAGGTCGCCGACCGCGCTCGGCAGGCGCTCGGAGAAATTGATGCAGAGGCGTGGCTCGACGGCGTCGGACTCGGTTTTGTAGTCGACGACGCGGAAGCCGTGCTCGGCGCGCAGCGCTTCGAGCATGTCTTTGACCTCGTCGGTATCGACGAGGCGCACGCTCGCGGCGAGCGCTTCAATGGCCGGGCGCCACATGGAGCGCGCCTTCAGGGCCTCGCCGAGAGCTGCGAGGGCTTCCGCGCGCTGCTGGTCGCTTGTCGCGCTCTCCAGTGCGCGATAGGCGGCGCCTGAGGCGTTCACGGGAATGGAGTAGCGCTCGGCAGGGCGCGCCGGGTCCGGCGTCATGGCGAGGAGCGCCTTGGCAAGGCCTGTCCAGGCCGCCGTATCCTTCGCGTCGGTCACGACTGCTGTCGCGAGGTGGCGCGCGGCGACGCGGGCGTCGCCCCCGTCGGCAAGGACCTTCAGGCCCGCCTCACGAAGCTGGCGCGCTGTCTGCTTGCCCGGTTTGAAGGCCCCCTTGAGGTAGCTCTCGTAGCGTTCCGCGTCCTTGCTGACGACGGGGTGCGAGAAGAGCGGTTGCGGCTGCTGGGCGAGGGCCGGCAGGCTCAAGAAGAGCAGGAGGCCGAGCACGAAGGCGATCGGGCGGGTGAAGAACATCGAGGCGAATCCCGGGGCGCGAGGAATGGGGCCGGCCGACAGGTTCTGCTTGGGCTGGCAGAACCGAGTTCAGCGCCGGTCGTTGACCAATTAATGGCACCCGGAGCATCGATCCACACCGGGGCGGAAAGCAGGGTCGGCGGGCGGCAGCGGCCCGGCAAATTCCGGCAAGTTTGGGCTTAATTTTTTGTGCCGCGGGCTGCTGGGAAGACGTGCTATCGCCCTCCGCCGTGGTGCTATGCCCGCGGCGGCCATGCGGACAGGGCGCGTTGGGGCTCTAGCTGTGGTGCAATTGCACCCCTGGATCGTCGATTTCGATCCGGCGGCCCAAGCATACTTGGCGGTCCGCAGTGGCCACGCCAATATCGCTGCATACTTCTGATCATTCTCCTGGGGCGGGGACAATGTCTGTGTGTGCGTTTCGGCGTACGTTCGCGTGCCGGCGGTCGGACCGGCGTAGTTGCGCTTCTTTGACAAGCCTATCCTCCATATTGCCGGTCTTGGCGGCGATGCTTTTTGCCGTGACGCTGACAGGCTGCTCCTGGGAGCGGTGGAACGCGCCGATCGAGACATCGGTGAAGGATGCGCCCGCGGCTACACGGCAGCCGCCAGCCACCAGATCTCGCTCGGCGACATTGCCGAGCGACCGCCGGCAAAGCTACGCACGCAAGACGGACCGCCGCAAAGCGCAAGCGAAGTCGTCGGCTCCAGGAGCAAGTCAGGGGTCGCGAAAAGCGGCCAAAAAGAAGCTGGCCAAGAAAGCCGCCAAGGAGCCGCAGGCCATCGATGTGCCCGTGGCTTGGCCTCCCAGTTTGCGTGAAGAATACGATCGCATGACTCGCGGCCCCAGCCAGATCTGGGGAGGGGGGAGGGCACGGCGATACGACGCTGCTGTGCCTACTTCGGATGTCGCAGCCACTGTCCGCGTCTATTTCGGCACTGATCGCAACCGCACGGCGTCCTCGGATCCCCGGACCTACTACGGTCACGAGCGCGCGGCCGTGAGCTATGGCTACAGCGACGTCACCGTTCCACGAGCTCATGCGGTCGGGCGCCTGGAAACGCCCAGCGTGTTGAAATTCGAGTTCTCGCCGAACCCCGCCAAGCACATCGTCGTCGCCAGCATTACCAGCATGGGGAGCGATGACTTCTTCGGCCAGCTTCGAGCAGAGAGCGGTCGGCTGAGCGAGCGACAGGCCTTCGTGTTTGTGCACGGCTATGCCAACGACTTCCACGAGGCAACGCGGCGCGCCGCACAGATGAAGTATGACCTCAATTTCCCTGGCCTGGCCATCATCTATAGCTGGCCGTCGGTTGGGAGCGAGAGCGCCTACGGACTGGATGCGGACAGTATCGAGTGGAGCACCGACAACCTGCGTCAGTTTCTGCGTGACATAGCGGAGAGGTCCGGAGCCGAAGAGATCTTCCTCATCGGTCACAGCATGGGAACGCGAGGACTTGCGGCCGCTGTTGCCGGTCTCACCACCAATGCGCCGCGCGAGATCTCGGCTCGCTATCGCCAGCTCATCCTGGCGGCGCCCGATATCGATCGCGACATCTTCAAGGACCGCATTTTCCCGGCCATCAAGGCCGCCGGAATGAACGTTACTTTGTACGCGTCGGATCGCGACAAGGCCCTCGATCTGTCGAAAATCGGCCGCGGGCCGGGCCGTGCCTTCCCGCGGCTGGGTACGACCTCACCGTCGCCGTTCGTGGCCGAGGGCATCTCCACGATCGATGCCGGCCCGGTGGATACGTCCTTCTGGGGGCACCGCTACTACGCGGAGAACCGGTCGATCATATCAGACATTTACTATCTGATCCGTGGTGTCCCCGTATTGAACCGCTTCGGGATCGAGCAGATCAAGGATCCTGGCGGCGGATACTGGAGGTTCAAGCAGTAAGGCCGGTCGTCCCCTCGGGGAGGGGGCATCGTGCCGGGGACGCCAGGGAAGATCGATGGTTTGGGTACGGCCCAAACAGGGTTTGCGGGGGTGGCAAGCCTATTCTATGGCCGCCCTCGAGGTTGACACTTGCCCCCCTTTCCCTCATGAAGGCGCCATCGCAAGCAGGCCCTGGATACCAGAGCCACCGGTTTGCACGTGCCGCGGCCCCGTCCAGGGACTGGTGGCGGAGGCAGATGCGGTCAACGTCCGTCAGCGAGGGTTCGCTCACGGGCGCGTTTGCGTTTGGACTACGCGGGTGCGGTCGGCGGGGTGCGGATTGGCACAGCGGCAAGGGTAGTGTGGCGATGCTGAAAGTCTGGGGACGCAAGTCGTCGGTGAATGTCCAGAAGGTCATGTGGGCCGTGGGCGAGCTCGGCCTCGCACACCAGCGCTTCGACTACGGCGGCGAGTTCGGCAAGCTCGACACGCCCGAGTACGTCCAGCTCAACCCCAACCGCCGCGTGCCGACCATCGACGACCACGGTTTCGTGCTCTGGGAGTCGAACGCGATCGTGCGCCATCTGGCGCAGCGCTATGGCCGCGGCACGCTCTCGCCCGCCGACGAGCAGACCTTCGCCAAGGCCGATGCCTGGATGGACTGGGCGCTGTCGACGCTCTATCCCGACATCATCTCTACGTGCTTCATCCAGCTCGTGCGTACGCCGGCTTCCGAGCGCGACGACGAGCTGGTCGAGGCCTCGGCGCGGCGCATCGGCGAGAAACTTGCGATCCTCAATCGCCAGCTCACGCAGCGTCCCTATATTATGGGAGACCAGCTCACGATCGCCGACATCGCGGTCGGGACGCAGATGTACCGGTACTTCAACCTGCCCATCGAGCGACCGCCGCTCGCCAATGTCGAGGTCTGGTACAAGAAGCTCACGCAGCGTCCGGCCTACCAGGCGCACGTGATGGTCGACTTCAAGTCCATGATGGTGCCCGGCGCATGAGCACGGAGCGCGTGCGCGCACAGCATCTGAGGAAGGCTGCAGCGGCGGCGCCTTTCCCGAGAGAGAACTGAGAGGCCATGTTCCAATCGCTGTCCGACCGGCTTTCCGGCGTCCTCGACAGGCTCACCCGGCGCGGTGCGCTGACCGAGAGTGACGTCAGCGAAGCCATGCGCGAGGTGCGCCGGGCGCTCCTCGAGGCCGACGTTGCCCTCGATGTGGTGCGCTCCTTCACGGACAAGGTGAAGGCCAAGGCTGTCGGCGCCAACGTGATCAAATCGGTCACGCCCGGCCAGATGGTCGTCAAGATCGTCCACGACGAGCTCGTCGAGATGCTGGGCTCCGACTCCCAGCCGATCGATCTCGCCGCCACACCGCCGGTGCCGATCATGCTCGTCGGCCTGCAGGGCTCGGGCAAGACGACGACCTGCGCCAAGATCGCCAAGCGCCTCACGGACCGCGACAAGAAGAAGGTCCTGATGGCCTCGCTCGATACGCGGAGGCCCGCAGCACAGGAGCAGCTCCGTGTGCTCGGCGAGCAGACGGGTGTGGCGACGCTGCCGATCATCGCTGGCCAGACGCCGAAGCAGATTGCCGCGCGCGCCATCGAAGCGGCAAAGCTCGGCGGCTATGACGTTGTGCTGCTCGATACGGCGGGCCGTATCCACATCGACGAGGAGCTGATGCAGGAATCGGCGGACGTGCGCGACATCGCGCAGCCGCACGAGACGCTGCTCGTCGCCGACAGCCTGACCGGCCAGGATGCGGTGAACCTCGCGAAGAGCTTCAACGAGCGCGTCGGCATCACCGGCATCGTGCTGACGCGTGTCGATGGCGACGGCCGCGGTGGCGCGGCGCTCTCCATGCGCGCGGTGACCGGGAAGCCCATCAAGCTGATCGGTGTCGGCGAGCGCTGGGATGCGCTCGAGGATTTCCATCCGCAGCGCATTGCCGGCCGCATTCTCGGTATGGGCGATGTCATCAGCCTCGTCGAGAAGGCCGCGCAGACGATCGACGCCGAGAAGGCTCAGGCCATTGCGCAGAAGATGCGCAAAGGTGAGTTCGATCTCGAGGACCTCGCCGAACAGTTGAAGCAGATGCAGAAGCTCGGCGGCATGGGCGGGCTCATGGGCATGATGCCCGGCATGGGCAAGATCAAGCAGCAGATGGCCGCCTCGAGCTTCGACGACAAGATGATCAAGCGCCAGGGCGCGATCATCTCCTCCATGACGCCCTACGAGCGCCGCCATCCGAAGATCCTCGACGGCAAGCGCAAGCGCCGTATCGCGGCCGGCTCCGGTACGCGGCCCGACGAGATCAATCGTCTCCTCAAGATGCACCGCCAGATGGCGGACATGATGAAGATGATGGGCAAGAACAAGGGCATGATGCAGCGCATGGCCGGTGCCTTCGGGCTCGGCGGCGGCGCCGTGCCCAATGCGGCCGAGGTCGAGAAAATGCAGGCCGAGCTTGCGCGCCTCGATCCCAAGGCACTCGAGCAGTTGCCGAAGGAAGTGCGCGAGCAGCTCGGCGCAGGCGGTCCGGCGCCGGCATTGCCGGGGCTTGGCACGAAGCCCGTGCCGCGTCTTCCCGGATTGCCGGGATTGGGCGGCGGCGGACCGCGCTTCACGGGCCTGCCGGGCCTTCCGGGAAAGAAGAAGTAGCCCATGGCGCCCGTCCTCGAAACCGAGCGCCTGCGGCTCCGCTCATGGCGCGGCGACGACCTCGACACGTTCGCCACGTTCATGGCGGACGGCGCCGAGACGCGCTTCATCGGCGGCCCGCTCACGCGCGAGGATACGTGGCGGCGCATCGCGATGTTCATCGGGCACTGGGCGCTGCGCGGCTTCGGCAATTGGGTGATCGAGGAAAAGGCGAGCGGCGTGCTCGCGGGCTACAGCGGCCTCTGGGAGCCGGAGGGCTGGCAGCATCGCGAGCTCATGTGGGGACTGCTGCCGGCCTTCCGCGGGCGCGGCTATGCAACCGAAGCTGCTGCGCGGGCACGAGCCTACGCCTATGGCGAGCTCGGCTGGCCGACGATCGTGAGCTACATCGCGCCGGAAAATGCGCCGTCCCGCGGGGTCGCGGAGCGCCTCGGTGCGAAGCAGGATGGATCAATCGAGATGCGGGGTGCTGTCGTCGACGTCTGGCGGCACCCGGCGAATGTGACCTGAAGTTGACGTTGTCAGAAGACTGAATGACCAGAATGGACCTAGGAGAAAAGTCATGTCCGTGAAGATCCGCCTCTCGCGCGGTGGCGCCAAGAAGCGCCCGTACTACTATATCGTCGTTGCAGAGAGCAGCGCGCCGCGCGACGGCCGCTACATCGAGCAGATCGGCACGCACAATCCCATGCTGCCGAAGGACCACGCCGACCGCGTGAAGCTCGACCTCGACCGCGCGAAGCATTGGCTCTCCGTCGGCGCCCAGCCGACCGATCGCGTGGCCCGCTTCCTCGATGCGGCCGGCCTCATGAAGCGCACGCCGCGCAACAACCCCGAGAAGGCCAAGCCCGGCAAGAAGCGTCTCGAGCGCGAGGCGGCTGCTGCTGAAGCGGCGGCGAAGGCCGCCGAGAGCAGCGGCGACGCGGCCGCGTAAGCATAAGGCGCACGCACGATGCCGGGCAGGCCAGGCGACGAGGATCGGGACGGGCGCATTCTGCTTGGCCGGATCGTTGCCGCACATGGCGTGCGCGGCGAGGTGCTCGTGCGCTCCTATGCCGACGATCCGGCGGCGATCGGTGCCTATGGGCCGCTCGCCGCGCCGGCGGCCAATCGCACGCTCGAGCTTCGCGTGCTGCGCGTGACGGCCAAGGGGGTCGTTGCGCGAATTGCCGGCATCAGCGATCGCAATGCTGCCGAGGCTCTGGCTGGGATCGACCTCTACATCGATCGCGCGCAGCTCCCGGCGGCCGGTGAAGACGAGTTCTATCACGCCGACCTGATCGGGCTCGCTGCCGTCGCCCCCGATGGTGCCGAGATCGGCCGCGTCGTGGCCGTTCACAACTTCGGTGCCGGTGATTTGATCGAGGTCGCTCTTGCGGCCTCGCGACGTACCGAGCACATACCCTTCAATGATCGCTTCGTGCCCAAGGTCGACGTGGCCGCAGGCAGGATCGTGGTCAGCTTGCCGGAGCCCTCCGACGAGGACGGGCCTCCACAAGGTTAAATGACGGGCCCCCACAAGGGTAAATCCAGCTTATCGCCCTAACCTGTCGTTCTGGTTTTCTCGGCCGGGCCGGAGTTCGCGCCTGCGCCCGGGATAGTTGCGAACGGAACGAATTGTTTAGCCGGGCGTTAAGTGGCCGAATTTAATGCTCTGCTGACTGAACAAAGTGCCGGGACGACTGCCATGCTAGCGCACGCTGAAGATTTCCTTGCGAAGGCGTCCAATGATGACGATTGCCTGGTGCGCATCGAGCGCTCCAACGCGCGCTGGAGCACCATGCTCGGGCTGACGGCTGCCGGCGCAACGATCCTGGCGCTCTTCGGCGGCATGTTTCTCGTCACCACCCAGGCGATCAGTGAGCCGGAGACTGTGAGTCTGGCACTCGCCAAGCCCATGGCGACGCTTCAGATCGTTGCGGGCCTCCTTTTGCTCTCGGCGCTGCTTCTCGTCCCGGTGAGGCGCCTGCTGGCCGACCTTGGCCGCGAGGGCTTTGTCGAGATCGACGGCAATATCGTGCGTGTTGCGGAAAAGGGCCTTTTCTCCTCGCGCACGTTCCGCGAGCCGCTCGACCGGTACGAGGGTGTTGCCCATCGCATTCGTACGACCGTCTCCGGTCTCCATCACGAGCTGGTTCTGGTGCATCCCGATGCGCGACGCGATGTCGTCATCGCCCTCGACCGCCTGGAGCCGGCGGTCAGCCCTGCGTCCATGATCGCCCGCATCGGCCTTCCCGAGATCACGGCCAGCGAAGCCGCACGGCGACGCTGAGACGGGTTGTTGCGACGGGGCATGCCGGGATAGATACGCGGCATGGCCATCGAGCTCATCCGCCTTTCCGGCATCCACCTGACCTTCGGTACGACCGCGCTGCTCTCCGGCGCCGACCTCTCCGTGCGCGCTGGCGACCGCATCGGCCTCGTCGGCCGCAATGGCTCCGGCAAGTCGACGCTGCTCAAAATTGCAGCAGGGCTGGTTGTGCCGGATCAGGGCGAGCGCTTCGTGCATCCCGGCGCGCGCGTCGCCTACCTGCCCCAGGAGGCGGACCTCTCCGGCTTCGAGAGTGTCGCGGCCTATGTCGAAGCGGGCCTCGCCGAGGGGGAGGGCGCCTATCTCGCGCAATCGGCGCTTGAAATACTCGGCCTCAGCGGCAGCGAGGACCCGGCGCAAATCTCGGGCGGCGAGGCGCGGCGTGCTGCCATCGCCCGCGCGCTCGCTGCGAGCCCGGATGTGCTGCTGCTCGATGAGCCCACCAACCATCTCGATCTTCCGGCCATCGAATGGCTCGAAAAGGAGCTCGGGAGCCAGCGAGCAGCCATCGTTCTCATCAGCCATGACCGGCGCTTTCTCGAGACCCTGACGCGCACGACCGTCTGGATCGACCGCGGCATCGCCCGGCGCCTCGACAAGGGCTTTGCCGCCTTCGAGGGGTGGCGCGACGAGGTCATCGAGCAGGAGGAGCTCGATCGCCACAAGCTCGATCGCAAGATCGCACGCGAGGAGAGCTGGATGCACGGCGGCGTGACCGCGCGGAGGAAGCGCAACGTGCGCCGCGTTGCCGAGCTGCGCAAGCTGCGCGCCGAGCGCAAAGATGCACGTGGCCCTGTGGGCAATGTGCGCTTTGCCGTGAGCGAGGGTGGCACCTCGGGCAAGCTGGTGATCGAGGCCGAGAACATCTCCAAGAGTTTCGACGACCGCCCGATCGTGCGCGATCTCTCGCTGCGCATCGCGCGCGGCGACCGGCTCGGAATCATCGGACCGAACGGCGCCGGCAAGACGACGCTTCTTGCGATGCTGACCGGCGCCCTCGCGCCCGACAGCGGCACGATCAAGCTCGGCACGAACCTCGAAATGGTCACGCTCGATCAGCGCCGCGAGCAATTGAAGCCGGACTGGACACTCGCCGATGCGCTGACCGGGGGGCGCGGCGATCAGGTGATCGTCAATGGCGCCGCGCGTCATGTCATTGGTTACATGAAGGACTTCCTCTTCGCGCCGGAGCAGGCGCGCACGCCGCTGAGCGTCCTCTCGGGCGGCGAGCGCGGACGGCTCATGCTTGCGCGCGCGCTCGCGCGGCCGTCCAACATGCTGGTGCTCGACGAGCCGACCAACGATCTCGATCTCGAAACGCTCGACCTCCTGCAGGAGCTGCTCGCCGACTACGCCGGCACGGTGCTCCTCGTCAGCCATGATCGCGATTTTCTCGATCGCGTGGCGACGAGCGTGCTGGCCGCCGAGGGGGATGGGCGTTGGATCGAGTATGCGGGCGGCTATTCCGACATGCTCGTGCAGCGCGGCGGCAGCCAGGAGCCGCAGGCGAAACAGCGCGCTGCACCGCGCACGGCGGATACAACCGAGCAGCCATCACAGGAGACGGCCGCTTCGCCTGCCCCGCAGCGCAAGCTCAGCTACAAGCAGACACAAGCGCTGGAAGCCCTGCCCAAGCAGATCGCGGCGCTCGAGAGCGAGATTGCCGCGCTCGGACGCCGTCTGGCGGATCCGAATCTCTTTGCGCGTGACCCCGCAGCCTTCAACGAATCGACGACCCGCCTCGCGCGCGCCGAGGCCGAGCTCGCCGAGGCGGAGCACGCGTGGCTCGAACTCGAGCTGCTACGTGATGAGATCGCGCACCACCGCGCGACGACAAAGCGCTGAACTGCCGATTTTTAGGCCTTTTTCTGGTGACAGCACGGCCCTCGCGGATTGCGAATCAGAGGCTCTACGAGAACACTCTCAGCAGGTCGAATCACTGGAGGCGGCGTGCGGGGATGACACATACCGCAGCTTACGACGCCGACGCTCTCGAAGAACCGGCAGAGACCGGCTCGAGTGGCTGGTTGCGCGAGGTTACTGTTCACATTTCGATGATGATCGTGATTGCGGCGCTGGGCATGGCGCTGCGCACGAGCTTCGGCTTTGGGCTGCTGCCCGCGATCATCATCGCGCTCACCACTTACTGGTGCTTGCTGGTCGTGCACGCGCTCGTGCGTCGCGGTCAGGAAGCGGCGGACCTCAGCGGTGAGCTGGCGCACCTTGCGGACGAGAACGAGGCCCTGCGCCGTCTCGTCGGTGCGCGGCGTCCCGTGGAGGCACAGCGTGAGCTGCCGCGCATGGCGGGGCCGCCGATGGACCGCCCGCCGCCGCGCATCATGGAGCGCGGGCCTCTGCCCGAAGCTCCACGCTCACGGCTGCCGGAGGCGCCCAAGGTCGAGCCGCCGAAGAGCGAGCCCGCACTGGGCGCGAACGCAGCCAAAGGTGCGCGCGACGATGCCAAGCCCGTGCCGCGGGCGGGCGACCTCGCGAAAGCCAAGCCCGTGACGGCGCCGCCGCCTGTCGCTCCGAAGCCGACAACAGGGCCAGCCGCCTCACGTCAAGCGCCTGCTGCCGCCCCGCCCCAGGCAAAGAAGCCGGCGCCGAGCCCCGCGGGAATGCGCGCGCCGCCGCCGCTTCCGGCGCGTCCGCGTGCTCAGGGATTGGCCGCGCTCGCATCGGAGAAGCCGGCGGGATTTTTGCCCGCCGTGGAGGCGCAGCGCGAGGTGTCCCAAGCGGAGGATCCGCGCGCGCAGGACATCGCGATCATGCAGTCCCTCATCAAGGGGCTCGCCGATCAGATCAACGGGCCGCCAGCCAAACTGGAGGCGCCGCGTGCGCCCGTTGCGCCGGCTGCGTCCATGCCGCTGGCGTCGCCTCCTGCTCCGGCCGCACCGGCTCTCGAATTCGTCGAGGATCAGGTCGGCGCGCTCCGTGACATGGCCGGCGACATGCGGGAGAGCCTGGCGGCTCCGGCTGCAAGGAGTGTGGCACCGAGCGCGCCACTTGCCGTACCACCGGGCCTGTACGAAGAACTCGAGGACGCCATCGATGCATCTCGCATCGATCTCTGCCTCGAGCCGATCCTGGGTCTCGACGACCGCAAGGCGCGTCATTTCGAGGTGTCGGTGCGCCTGCGCAGCGAAGACGGCGAGATCTTCGACCCGCAGGCTCTGGTCGGTGTCCTGGCCGGTACTGGGCTCGTGCCGCGCATCGAGGCTCTGACGTTCAGCGAGACCGTACGGCTCGCCGGAGAGTTTGCGGCGCGCGGCGCCTATGCCGACCTGTTCTCGGTTGCGTCCGGCGAGTCGCTGCGCGATGGCGGTTTCCATGCGGCGTTGAGTGGTGCCCTGGCGCCCGACATGACGCTCGGCGCACGGCTGGTGATGTCGATTGCGCAATCGGAAGTGCGCGCGTTCGGTCCAGCTCACTGGGCGGCGCTGACGGCGCTTGCCGACGCCGGATTGCGCTACGCACTGGTCGACGTCGTCGACCTCGATATGGACTTCGAGGAGCTGGCGGATCGCGGTTTCGAGTTCGTGCGCCTCGATGCCCAGGTCTTCCTGCAGGGCCTGCCAGCACCGCACGGCTTCGTGCCGGCGGCCGATCTCTGCCGGCATCTCTCGGGCCTCGGTTTCACGCTCATCGTCAGCCGCATTGGCGAGGAACGCGAGCTGGTCAAGGTACTGGGCTTCGGTGCGCTGCTCGGGCAGGGCCGGCTTTTCGGCGGACCGCGCGCCATCCGCCAGGACCGATCGGCACGCCAGTCCAGCGCCGCCTAGTGTCCCGATTCCGAAGTTCGCTTAGCCTCGATGCTGGCGTCCCGAGCGAACTTCGGAATCAAAAGGGACACTAGAATCATAAACTTGCTAGTGTGATTCAGATCGAGAAATTCGCTCCATACCGCGCCGCGAGATCTGACGAATTTCTCGATCATCACGCTAGATCGCGTGCGTGCTGCAACTTGAACCGCGCGGGCCGCCCGGCTAAGGCTGTGGCGGCCCGCGGCGCGTTCGAGCTCGTGCTGTCCCGGCGAAAACTCTCGATCCACACATCATCCATCGCGGAGGCGGGATGCAGAACAAGGCTGGCCCGCACATACCCTTGCTGCGCTCGATCGCGCCGCTCGCCGGCGCGTCCGATGCCTGGATCAGCGATGTGTGGGGCGTCTTCCACGATGGCGCGCACGCCTATCCGGCTGCGGGAGAGGCTTGCGTGAAGTTCCGTGCGGGCGGCGGCACAATTGTGCTCGTCAGCAATGCGCCATCGACGGGCGAGGAAGTGACGGCGCATCTCGACGAGCTCGGCGTGCCGCGTTCGGCCTATGATGCCATCGTGACATCCGGCGACGTCACGCGCGCGCTCATTTCGGCCTGGACCGGCAAGCCTGTGCATCACCTCGGGCCGGATCGCTATCTCGGCACGTTCGCCGGCCTCGATGTGGATTTTGCGCCGCTGAAGGATGCCGCGGTCGTCGTGTGCACCGGCCTTATCGAGGACGACCACGAGACCCCCGACGACTACCGCGATCTGCTGGCCGCCATGCGGGCGCGCCATCAGCCGATGATCTGTGTGAACCCTGATCTGGTGGTCGAGCGCGGCAATCGTCTCGTGCACTGCGCGGGCGCGCTCGCGGCCGCCTACGAGGCACTCGGCGGCGAGGTCGCCTATGCCGGCAAGCCGCATCCGCCGATCTATGCGCGCGCCCGTGAGCTGATCGGCGAAGTGCGCGGAGGTCCGCTCGAGACGGCCCGTATCCTGGCGATCGGCGATGGCATCAAGACCGACATTGCGGGGGCCGCCGCAGCCGGCCTCAGGTCCGTGTTTATCGCGAGCGCACTGCACGTTGCCGGCGCGGACGCACTCGACGAGGCCATTCTGGCCCGGCTCTTTGCCGGACACGCCGCTCCGCCGATCGCCGCGCTCGAGGCCCTCGCCTGGTAAATTCAGCGGATTTTTCAATTCTGCGGCATAATTGCTGCACTTGCGAAATCGATTGACCCCGGCGGGCAAATCACCCATATGACGCGTGTCGTCCCGCGAGCGCGCCAAGCGCTCTGCTGCTTCGCACGTGGCTCCCGTAAGAGATTGCCGGCGAAGCGTACAGTGTTCTCTCCGGGATGTTCATCGCATAATCCGGCCTTAGCTGCGGTGCGCAGCCCAGGGCCAACAGCGCCCTAGGAAACCGGCCGGATTGGCTTCGTGCCCCGGCGGCCGGCGCAGAAAGCCATAGACTTCGTGACCACTCCGAATTTTGCCGAGCTCGGCCTCGCCGAGCCCTTGCTGCGTGCATTGAGCGACGCAGAGTACACCCACCCGACGCCCATCCAGGCGAAGTCCATTCCCGCCCTGCTCGAAGGCCGCGATCTGCTCGGTCTCGCCGAGACGGGCACCGGCAAGACGGCGGCATTCGTGCTGCCGCTGCTGCATCGCCTTACTGCCGAAGGCGGGCGCCCGCAGCCGGGCGCACCGCGCGCGCTGATTCTTGCGCCGACGCGCGAGCTCGCCATTCAGATCGGCGAGAGCATCCATGCCTACGGCCGCCATGTGCGGATCTCGCACACGGTGATCTTCGGCGGCGTCGGCCAGCGGCCTCAGGTGACGGCGATCGCGCGCGGCGTCGACATTCTCGTCGCGACGCCGGGCCGTCTGCTCGATCTCATCGACCAGCGCCACCTGCGCCTGGACAAGATCCGTACCTTCATCCTCGATGAAGCGGACCGGATGCTCGATATGGGCTTCGTGCGCGACGTGCGGCGCATTCTCAAGCTCGTGCCGGCGGAGCGCCACACGCTCCTCTTCTCGGCGACCATGCCGCAGGACATCGCGCAGCTCGCCGCCGACATGCTCAAGGATCCGGTCCGCGTCGAGATCGCGCGCGCCGGCAAGACTGTCGACCGCATCGACCAGAAGGTCATTTTCATTTCGGCGGGCGCGAAGCGCGAGGCTCTTGCCCGCTTGCTGCAGGATCCCGCCATGCGGCGCGTGATCGTGTTCACGCGCACGAAGCGTGGTGCTGACCGCGTTTCCAAGGCCATCGAGCACATCGGCATTGGCGTGCACGCCATCCATGGCAACAAGAGCCAGGGCCAGCGCCAGTCGGCGCTCGACAGTTTCCGCAAGGGCTTTACCCGCGTCCTGGTGGCGACCGACATTGCGGCGCGCGGTATCGACATCGACGAGATCACGCACGTCATCAACTACGAGCTGCCGAATATTCCCGAGAGCTACGTGCACCGCATTGGCCGCACGGCGCGCGCCGGCGCCGAGGGCGTGGCCATTGCGCTCTGTGCGCCGGACGAGCGCGAGTACCTCCGCGATATCGAGCGGCTCACGGGCACACGGCTGAGCGTCGTCAGCGCGGCCGGCTTCATCGAGGGGCCAGCAATAAGCGAAGCGCCAGGCGAGCCTGCGGAGGAGGAGGGGGCACGCCACAACGGCGCATCACGCCCGCCTCGCGACAGGGCGCCGCGTGACGGAGCACCGCGTAGGGAACGCTCCCGGCATGAGGCCCGGCCGCATCGAGAGGAGCGTACGGGTGCGCCCAGGCGCAGCGGCGCCCCTCACGGCGGGCGCAATGGCCCGCGCCATGGTGACCGGCCGAACAGAGACGGCGACGCACCGCGCGATGGTGCGCGCCACGCCGACCGGCAGCACGGACATGCATCGCGCCACGGAGATGCCCGCCGCGGCGGTGACGCACCGCATGACGGCGCGCGCCACGGTGAGCGTCCGAACGGCCACGGACATGCGCCGCGCGACAGGGATGCGCGTCGTGCGGGAGATGAGCCGCGCAATGGCGCACGTCACGGCGAGCGTCCGAACGGTCATGGCCATGCGCCGCGTGACAGAGATGCCCGACGCACCGGCGACGCGCCGCGCAGCCACCCACGCCATGGTGACCGGCCGCACGGAAATGGTCATGCATCGCGGAGCGGGGAGGGCCGCCATGCCGGCGGTGCAGCGCGTGACGGCGGGCGTCACGGTGAACGGTCGAACGGCAATGGCCGTCCGCAGAGGAATGCCGACACCCGCCATGCGGGCGATGCGCAGCGGAACCCCGCGCCTGGCAAGGATGCGCCGCAGCCCTGGCGCAACTGGACACGTGGCAGCGGCGTTCATGACGAGGAGACGCGCCGAGATCGCTCCCCGGCACGCCCCCCGCACAAGCGCAACAGAGATCGCCAGCGCGATGGTGGCCAGGGTCGTGGCCGCGCCGCGCCGCGTGCGGAGCGTTAGCAAGAGGCTTCAACGAGCAGTGTCATGTGGTCACGTAAGAGTATCTGGCCGCGACGAGCTAAAAGGTCGATAATCGTGCCGCCACTCGTGGCGGCGCGCACCAAGCTGGGTCGTCCCGCGCGTGCCTGCGCTGCGTGTTGGCCAAAGCCCGGGAGCACACTGATGCGCGATGAGCTGAACGCCGCCATGAAAGCTGCCATGCGGGCGCAGGACAAAGCCCGCCTCGGCACGATCCGTTTGATCCTGGCCGCGATCAAGGACCGCGACCTCGCGATCCTCAGCAAGAGCGGCGATGCGGGCGCTCAGACGTGCCGCATCAGCGACGCCGAGATCGCGCAGCTTCTTGCCACCATGATCAAGCAGCGCCGCGAGAGCATCCGCATCTACGAGGAAGCCGGTCGCCTCGAGCTCGCGCAGAAAGAGGCGGAGGAGATCACGGTCATCTCCGAGTTTCTCCCGCGCCAACTCGATGACGATGAGACGAAGAGCGCCATCAAGAACGTGATCGCGGAGACTGGCGCGGCGAGCGTCAAGGACATGGGCCGCGTGATGGCCGTGCTGCGCGAGCGCTATCGCGGCCAGATGGACTTTGCCAAGGCGAGCACGCTCGTCAAAGAGCTGCTCTGAGCCGCGCCACCATCACCACTCAATTGTACGCAATGTAGCGGCCGAGGCCGACGACGCCGAGCCATGTCAGCATGGAGAGGGCGCCGGCGAAGCGGGCAAATGCCGGCATCGGCGCTTGTGGGCCGAGCGCATCGAGGGCCCTGACCGCACGGTTGCCGACGAAGAATGCGTGCACGATCCCGAACGCGATGAGGGCCATCTTCAGTTGGAAGATGCCGTTGAGCGCGACATGGCTCGCCTCTGCCGTGAAGAGGACCGCGCCCGACAAGAGCACGATGATGAGCGCGAGGACGGCGGCGCGGCGCGCGCCGCGTACGACACGCGCCGGATCGGAGCCCGCCATGCCGCCCATGAGCCGCACATCCATCACCGCGATCGCGCCGGCGAAGAGCACGATCGCGACGACGTGGGTGATGTTGGCGGTGGGATAGATCCATGCGGATTGGCGGATGAGCGCGCCGAGCTCCGAACTCTCGAGCGCAACGAGAAAACCCGGCGCCGCGGCATTCATCAGCGCATCTCGATGGTCTTGCCGCCGGCGGTGATCCGCTCGGCGCGCATCTCGCCAGGGTCGACCGTCGAGGGATAGCCGTAGGCCGAGATTTCGGTGCCGACGGCCACGAGCTCCGGGAGCGCGCCGCGATTGCGCATACGCGAGGTGGGCGCGAGCGTCACGGTCCAGACCTTGTCGGCGCCCTGCACGGTGATCGTCGCGTGCGGGTTCTCGTAGACGGACGTGAGGATCTTGCCGGTGACGGTGATGGGGTTCTTGGCATCGTAGCTGCCCCAGCCGTGATGGGCATGGAGCAGCGCGGGCCACAGAGCCAGCAGACCTGCGGCGAGCGCGAGACGCTTGAGCATCGTTAGTCTCCTCGAGCAGCCTTCCATCAGCTCATTTTACACGCGATCACGGGGCATGTTAGCCGGCGCAGGCGCTCACGAGAGCGTGTGCGCGGCGTGCTTGTAGCCCATGCGCCGTTCCGGCGGCACGGGATGACGACCGGCCACACGCGCGAGGATGAGTGCGACGTCGTCGTTCGATCCGGCGGCGACGGCACAGTCGAGGAAGAGCTGCTCCAGCACATCCTGCTGCGCGTGGCTGCCGCCGAGACGGTACATGCCGCCGATAGACGGGCGCATGATGCGGACTGCGGCCGCGGGCTCGCCTTTGGCTCTCAGCAGGACGGCTTCGCTGATCGGAAGGGCATAGTCCGCAACGAGGCGCGCATTGAGCGTGCCGGCAGTCGTCGCATACTTGCGCATGGCTTCGAGCATTCGCCCACCCGCCTCGAAACGGCGTGTTGCCGCGAGTGCCATCATCCAGTGCGGCAATGTGAAGGGCGAGAGACAGTCGCCGATGCGCGTCTCGGCCTTGTCGGCAATCTCATTCCACCGGCTGCCGACGTCGACGCCCAGGCGCTCGAGGCGGAAGAGCATGGAGGCCGCATTCTGGACGTCGATGTAGAGATCGGGCTGCGCTTCCGTGATGGGGGACGCGAGATTGCGGAAGTGGCGATCGTACAGGCTAAGCACGGCGTCGAACTCGCCGCGCTCGAAATGATAGAGCCCGCGGTGCCACCACAGGTGATGCTTCAGGTTGTTGGCGCCCTCCCAGTGGGGCTCGAGGCCGGCAAGCCAGTCGATGCCCTCCGCACAACGGCCCTGCATCTCGAGGATATGCGCCACGGCGTGGGCGGCCCAGAGGTCGCCCTTGTCGACATCGATGGCGTCGCGGCCCGCCGCCTCGGCGAGCGTGTAATTGCCCAGCTCCTCGTGCGCGAAACAGCGGCAGGCGAGCAGCGTGCCCCAGCCCGCAAGATCACGGCTGTAGCGCGGCAGGGCCTTCTCGACCTCGCGCGCCATGGCGCCGGGGCGGCCGAGCCAGAAGGCATTGAAGTGGTGCAGGCGCAAGGCAAGGATGTCGTGGGGGTACTCGTCGAGGATCTGTTCCCAGATGGCGAGCGTGCGGTCGAGGTCACCCTCCGTCCAGGCACGAAGCCCGGCCGCATGCGCCTGCTCACGGGGCGTGGTCCCGCCAATGAGCCCGTCGGCAGTCTTGAGCGCCGCCACGGCCATCGGGACATTCGCCTCCTTGAAGGAGAGCATCATGAGGTAGCCCTTCATGACGTGGGCGAGGGCAAAGTCCGGGTCGGCGTCGAGCGTTGCCTTGAGGTTTGCACTGACGTCCGTGCGGTAGCGGAGGTAGCCGAGCACGGTCGTATTGAAAGCCTCAGCCGCTGCGGCGCTGGCGGTCGTGAGACGCAGGTCATGCAGGTCGGAGTGGGTCATGGGCCTCCTCGCGCGGGCAATCGTTCGCCCAGAGAAGGTAAAGCGGTCGGCCGGCAAGGCCAACTAGGAACGCGCAGGGGCGGCGTTCGGCACTTCGGCCGGCGGGGCGTCTTGGATGGTGAATATCAGGTTAGGAGAAATGATCGGATTTTTGGTATTATTTTACTGAAAGAATATTTATTCTCTAAATGAGCGGCTCTGGCATTAATGTGTTAATGGCCCATCCACACCTCCTGCCTATAGCTCCGACATATGCGTTCAGTTTGTCAGGAGATTGCGTGTGCTCGGGTTCCGGAAATCTGATTTTGGCCTGCCGACCAGCAGATCGCCGCGGCGGATTTTCTCGACCGACGTGATTGCGCGGTTGGCGCGCGATCGACGCGGTTCGGTCGCGATCATGTTCGGCCTCTCCGTATTTGTCGTCGTTTCCGTCGTGGGTAGCGCTGTCGACTATGGGCGGGCCCTCCTGGCGCGTGACCGCTTGCAGGCGACCATCGACAGCACAGTGCTCGCTGCCGCACGCGTCTGGCAGCTCGAACAGGACATGACGCTCGCCCAGAAAAAGGCGATTGCGCACTTCGACGCCATGAAGCCCGAGGGCGTCGATGCGAAGCTCACCAAGCTCGAGCCCGACATGCAGAACAACACGCTGACTGTCGAGGCGACGGCCGAAGTCAAGGCGCCGTTCCTGAGCCTCATGCTCGACGGCCAGCCGCTGCGGATTGCAACGCGTGCGCAGGCGAAGTTCTGCGTCGGGTGTCGCGGCGGTGGCGGTGGCGGCAATGACGGCTACAGCATCGAAGTCGCGATGATGCTCGACATCACAGGCTCGATGGCCGGCAGCAAGATCGCGGATCTGAGAGAGGCGGCCAAGGACCTCATCAAGATTCTCGTGTGGGATGATCAGAGAGAGCACACCTCGCGCGTTGCCGTCGTCCCCTTCTCGCATGCGGTGAACGCGGGCAAGCAGCTCGGCAAGGCCATTGCTTATAGCCCTGCCGACAAGGTTTCGTTCGCTTTCCGTGACGGCAAAAGCCGCGACTGGTACCGGCCGAAGGATACGAAGGACAAGGTCGATCCCTATGCCTATTGCGTATCCGAGCGCCAGGGTAGCGATTCCTATACGGATGCGACGCCGACCGGCAACGCGCGTCTCCCCGTCGTCTACTACTCGAGCGCCAGCGTGAGCAATTGCCAGCCGACAGCCGAGGTCATGCCGCTTTCGAACAACAAGCAGGCCCTGAATGCGCTGATCGACAGCCTGAAGGCCGACGGCTACACGGGCGGCAATCTCGGCACCGCATGGGCGTGGTACATGCTCTCGCCGAGGTGGTGGTCGGGCATTGCCTCGAACGTACATGCCGACGGCCGTCCGGCGGCCTATCCCTCGCTGCCCTCGAGCTGCACGAGCTGGGAGAGTTGCCCCGCATCGTCGCATACGGGCAGCGTCAGGAAGTTCGCCGTGCTGATGACGGACGGTGAATACAACATGCAGTTCTGCGACGGCGGCTCGAAGGTGACCGGCGCCTCCATCCCCGATCGCAATGCGGGACCCGGCAACAGCGAGAAAGGTAACTGCACGTCGGCACTCGGCAGCTCGAGCGCCCAGGCGCAGTCGCTGTGCACGGCAATGAAGAAGGCCGGCATCATCGTCTACACCGTGGGCTTCGGACTCGGTGCGAGCGGTGCGCAGGTCGATCTGCTCAGGGCGTGCGCGTCCGATGACGGTCACTTCAGCAAGCCTGGCAAGCTCTTCTACAATACCCAGACAGGCACCGAGCTGAGGAGCGCCTTCCGGCACATTGCCACGTCCATTGCCTCGCTCTACGTCTCGCAGTGACCTCAGGCACACCGGCGTTACATTGAAAGGGGCACCCATGGGGTGCCCCTTTCTGATTCCGATGGCGCATGGCGTTCATGGCAAACAAATTGCTAATTGCAGGGCTGCAATTTATTTACTTAAATGATGCAACTTGAATAAAAGAGAAAATTGCATGGAATTGTCAGGGATCTAATTAAGAGAAAATCAACGGCGCAGATCTATTTGTCATCGTACGGGCGGGGTCCTGTATGAGGTTTGCGTCATGTTCGCGTTTGTAAATTGGCGGGCTGCTTGGCTGCGGCGGGCATCGGCGCGGACGCGCGGGCTCGGAAGAGATCACCGCGGCTCCGTGGCCATCATGTTCGGCCTGACGGTTTTCATCATCTTCACGATCGTCGGCAGCGCCGTGGACTACGGCCGCGCGATGTTGGCGCGCGCCCGGTTGCAGGCGGCGGTCGACAGCTCCGTGCTGGCGGCGGCCCGCGTCTGGCAGCTCAACAACGATTTGCAGCTTGCCGAGCAGAAGGCGTACACCCAGTTCGACTCGAACAAGCCCTACAATCCCTCGCGCGTGATTTCGTTCACGCCGGACATGGTGGCTGCGACTTTCACCATGGTCGGTGAGACCGTGGTCAAGACGCCGTTCCTGAGCTTCGTCAACCATCCCACGATCACGATCGAGACGCGCGGCCAGGCTCTCATCGCCGGTGGCGGCAATGCCGGCACGAACCTCGAAGTCTCGCTGATGCTCGACGTCACGGGCTCCATGGCTGGCTCGAAGATCGAGGATCTCAAGGCCGCCGCGAAGGATCTGATCGATATCGTCATCTGGTCCGACCAGAGCGAGTACACGTCGCGTGTCGCCCTGGCGCCGTTCTCCTCGGCGATCAACGCGGGTTCGCTCGGCTCGTCGGTTGCCTACAATCCCACGTCCAGCCTGACGTTCAAGCTCAAGAGCGGCAGCACGTCGACCCGCTATCGCACCAGCACGTACTGCTTGTCCGAGCGCACGGGGACCAACGCGTTCACCGACGTGGCGCCGACGGGCACCAATGCGATACCTCGCGCCTATCAGACTGGAAGCAATACGGCTTGCGTGCCTTCCGCGCCAATCGTCCCGATGACGAGCAACAAGGACTCGCTGAAGACCGTGATCAATAGCTTCGCGGCCAGCGGCAATACAGCCGGTCATCTCGGCACGGCCTGGGCCTGGTACCTGCTGTCGCCGAACTGGGCCAGCGTTCTGCCCGCCGCCAGCAAGCCGCAGCCCTATTCGATGACCCAGCAGGTCGGCGAGAAGGGCCAGCCGCTGCTCAAGAAGGTCGCGGTGCTGATGACGGACGGTGAGTACAACTATCAGTACTGCAACAGCACCACGCCCACGACGGCCGGTGCGACCATCCCGGACAGTGACACGGGCAACAGCGGCGCCAACTGCAAGTCGCCGAACGGCACCTCGACGACGCAGGCCCGCTCGCTGTGCACGGCCATGAAGGCCGCTGGCATCACGGTCTATACGGTGGGCTTTGGTCTCGGCAGTGCGGGTGCGGCTGTGGACACGCTCCGTGGCTGCGCCAGTGAGCCGCACATGTTCTACAACACGACCACGGGCGACGAGCTGCGCAACGCCTTCCGGCATATCGCCACCTCGATCGCGGCGCCGATCCTCTCGCGCTGAGGACCAGCCCCGACAGGGGCGGTCGCGATCGCCTCGGAACAAGACACAGGGCACCTCTCGGGGTGCCCTGTTCCTTTTTGGGAAAAGGAAGAAGAGGAGCTACGGGCTCTCGCCGAGCATGAGCCTGACTGCCCGCATGAAGATCTCAGGGCCCGTGTAGCCGACGAGGCGGTCGATCTCCACGCCGTCGCGCATCACGATCACGGTCGGGATGATCTCGACGGGTGCCGCGAGGCCGAGGGTGTCGATATCCGTGTGGGCTATATCGACGAAGCGCAACGGCGCCTGGCGCGCCCGGGCGCTGGCGCGATAGAGCGGGGCAATTTCGTCCCGAAAGAGCTGGCACATGGGACAGCCGCGGGCCTCGAGCACGATGAGCTCGACGGCCGGCGCGGGGTCGGGCGTGACCTCGGTCGCCGCACCAGCGGGGCGCGGGGCGCCCACGGGCACGAGAATGGCGGCACTCAGCAGTAGAGAGGCAAGCGGGCGGATCACGGCAGTGGCCCCGGGGACGATCAACGAAGTTAGCGAAGTGTGAAATGCAGGAACGGGGCCAGTGGCGCCCGCTCGGCCGATCGGCCGCATGGGGGTGCGTTAATTATGTCTTGGAGGGGGGCGTCGGGCGTCGTACTGAGACCCATCCGGGAAGCAAGCAGGAACGGCGATGAGCCTGACGCTGGGGCTGGCGCTCTACTTCATCATCTGGTGGACGGTGCTGTTTGCCGTGCTGCCGTTTGGCGTGCGCACGCAGGGCGAGGTGGGCGAGATCGTCCCCGGAACGCCAGAGAGCGCGCCTGTAGCGCCGCGTTTGCTGCGCACGTTCGCCATCACGACGGTGGTGGCCGGGGCGGTATTCGCTCTGGTCTATGCGGTTCTTGCGGGCGGCCTTATCGACGTCGGCGCCTATTTCCCCGATCCAGTGGCCCCGCCGGGCGTGCGCTGAAGTCGGAATCTCGGACACAAAAAAAGCAAGGCGAAGGGCCCTGCTTTCCTGAAGTCCGAGAACCAAGCGGATTGAAGAACCGCTCTATTGCTAGCCATTCCCACTCGCGGCCACGGGGACCGCACACTTGGCGTCCTCGATCCTCTGTCCCGGGATCGTAGGTGCGCCGCCTGCTCCCTAGACTTGGGCAATGCGAAGACCCCAGACGTGGTCTCACGGCCCTTTTTCGTACGCGGATGTGACACTAGCCCATCTGCGACGTCTTGTCAGCCCTTGATTGCGCCTGCCATCAACAGCCCAAGTAGCCGGATTTTGTTCGCCTTTTGCGCCGCAGCATCCGTTCGTGCGATAGGTAGAACATGGCCGAACTGGGGCCACCAGCCGCGCGCCCTGTCGCGAGAGGAGCCCGATGCCCATCAGCAGCCCTGCCGACCGAAAGACACTGATCCTGACGGGGGCCTCGCGTGGCATCGGCCACGCCACGGTCAAGCGCTTTGCGTCCGCGGGCTGGCGGGTGATCACCTGCTCGCGTCATCCCTTTCCGGAGAACTGCCCCTGGGAAATGGGACCCGAGGATCACATCCAGGTCGACCTCGCCGATCCTGCGGATACCGCGCGCGCGATCGCCGAGATGCGCAGCCGCCTCGCGGACCAGCGCGGGTATCTCAATGCACTCGTGAACAATGCCGGCATCAGTCCGAAGGGTGCGGGTGGTGCGCGCCTCGGCACGCTCGATACACCGCTCGATGATTGGCAGCATGTGTTTCAGGTGAACTTCTTCGCGCCGGTGCTGCTCGCGCGCGGATTGCTCGCCGAGTTGGAGCGCGCAAAGGGCGCGGTCGTCAACGTGACGTCGATTGCAGGAAGTCGCGTGCATCCATTTGCGGGCGCGGCCTATGCGACATCGAAGTCGGCGCTTGCAGGTTTGACACGCGAGATGGCGACGGACTTTGGTCCGCGCGGCGTGCGCGTGAATGCGATCTCACCGGGCGAGATCGATACGTCGATCCTCTCGCCGGGCACCGAGCGCATCGTGAACGAGCAGATACCGATGCGCCGTCTCGGCGAGCCGGAGGAAGTCGCAAAGGCGATCTATTTCCTCTGCACGGACCAATCGAGCTACGTGAACGGTGCCGAGCTGCACATCAATGGTGGGCAGCATGTTTGATGCGGCCCCCCGGTCGCGCCTTCGGCGCGAGTAGGGCCGCAGGCCCTACGACCCGCGCGGGGGACACCCCCGCACCCCCGCCTTTTTTGGACTTGGAGTTTGCCGCGAGCGCTCCGTAGTTCCCTCTCCCCGCTTGCGGGGAGAGGGTTAGGGTGAGGGGCAGCGGCATACGCCAACGTTGGCAGGTGTGCCGCCCCTCATCCCGACCTTCTCCCCGTAAGGACGGGGAGAAGGGGAAGTGGGCACCACACGCAAGCGCTGTCCGCACGGCCGCCGCGGGCATGGCACGACGGGAGGAGGCGAAGCACCCCTTCCCAGCAGCTCGCGGCACTAAAACCAACCACCGCCGCGGGCATAGCACTGCGGAAAGGTTGCGAAGCACCTCTTCCCAGCAGCCCGCGGCAAACAAAATCAAGGCGTCGCGAGGTTGATCGTGACGTTCTTCTTGATCGTGAAGCTGTCGAGCATGCCTTCGAGCGAGAACTCGCGGCCGATGCCGCTCTGCTTGACGCCGCCGTAGGAGTGACCCGGCGACTGGCCGAGACCCTGATTGATCTGCACCCAGCCCGCTTCGATCGCGTGGGCCGTGCGCAGCGCGCGGCCGATGTCCTTCGTCCAGACGTAGCCGGCGAGGCCGTAGTGCGTCTGGTTGGCCATGCGGATGGCTTCCTGCTCGTCCGTCCATTTGATCGCGACGAGCACGGGGCCGAAGATCTCTTCCTTCGCAAGGCGCCAATCGTTGGCATCATGCGCGAAGAGCGTCGGAATGGCGAAGAAGCCCTCTGAAAGCGGGCCGTCCTTGGGCGGCAGGCCGCCGAAGCGCAGCGTCGCACCGGGCTGCTTCAGGCCATCCTCGACATAGCCGCAGACCTTGCGGAACTGCTTCTCGTTGATGATCGCGCCCATGTCCGTCTCTTCGTCGAGCGGATTGCCGATCTTGAGCTTCGAGGCTTTCGCGGCGAGCTTGTTCAGGAAATCGTCGAAGATGTCGGCGTGCAGGAAGAGGCGCGAGCCGGCCGTGCACGACTGGCTCTGGCGCGTGAAGCGCATGGCCGCGATGATGCCGTCGACGACCCAGTCCTCGTTCGCATCGGGATAGACGATCGACGGGCTCTTGCCGCCGAGCTCGAGCGACACCGGCACAATGCGCTCCGATGCCGCCTTCATGACGAGCTTGCCCACTTCCGTCGAGCCGGTGAACGACAGCTTGCGCACGCCCGGATGTGCCGAGAGCGCGGCGCCCGCCTCGGGGCCGTAGCCGGTGATGACGTTCAGCACGCCCTTGGGCAGGAACTCCTGGCAGATGCGCGCAACCCAGAGAATGCCGAGCGGCGCGTCCTCAGCCGCCTTGAGGACCAGCGTGTTGCCGGCGCAGAGCGCGGGCGCGATCTTGAGCGAGCCGAGGAGCACGGGCGCGTTCCACGGGATGATGGCGCCGACGACGCCGATCGGCTCGCGGCGCGTGTAGCTCAGCACGTGCTCGCCGAAGGGGATCGTTTCACCCTTCAGCTCGCTCGCGAGACCGCCGAAGTAGCGGAAGATCTCGGCGGTCCCCTTCGCCTCCGGGCGCGCCTGCGTCTTGATGGCGTTGCCGGTCTCCTCGGCGATGATCTTCGCGAGCTCCTCGACGCGGGCTTCGATCACATCGGCAATGCGCGTGAGAATGCGGCCGCGATCACGAGGCGGCACGCGCATCCACGCCGGGAATGCTGCCGTCGCGGCCTTGACGGCGGTGTCGATGTCCTCGGCGGTGCCGCGCGGAACGCTCGCGATCGGCTTGCGGTTGCCCGGATTGAGGACGGTGATGGCTTCGCGGGCGTTGCCGTCGGTCCAGGCGCCGTCGATCAGCATGGTCTCATGGCGGAGGCTGGTGCTCGTGCTGGGCTTGCTTGTGACTGCCATGGCGGGATCCTCCATTCGTATCGGGTTGCGCTCAATCGAGCGTTCGGGCTTCGGAAGGCAGTAGGTACGGCACGCCGCTCTTGATCGGGTAGGCGAGGCGGGCCGCGCGACTGATCAGCTCCTGGTTCTTCTCGTCGTACTCGAGCGAGGTCTTGGTCACGGGACAGACCAGCAGCTCGAGGAAACGCGGTGCCGTGCGCTCCGATGCGGCGGCTGGCTCTTTGCGGCGTTCGTTCATGCCGGCATTCCTACTCGATCGACTACTGAAGGCGCGAGCCGGGCTTGGCCGCGGACCCGGCAAGATCCATCTCCGCGAGGGCGATGAGGGCCGCGGCGCGATCGGCGAGCGTTGCGGCTTCCAGCAGGGCCTGCTTCTCCGGCGGCGCAAAGGGGCCGGCGATGGCAAGGCCGTTCACGAGATCTTCGTTCTCGGACTGCTCGATGGCTTCCCAGTCGGGCTTGAGGTGGCGCGCGTCGAGATAACGCTGCAGCACGGAGAGAAGTTCGGAGCGCGGGACTTCCTCGGCGCCGAGCGAGGCGACGAGATCATCGGCAAAGCGCTCATAGGCGACGTCGAGCGTGCGGTAGAGCTCGCGCGTTGTGACATCGCCGACGACATCGAACCGGCAGATCCCGGTAAGCGTGATCAGGAGGCGGCCGTCGGATTGCTCCTGGAAGGCCGAGAGCCGCGCCGCGCAGCCGACGGCCTGCAATGGCGCGCTGCGCGACGTCGGCGAGCCGGTCGTGCCGCCATCGCCCGTCGGCTGAATGATGCCGATGATCCGCTCGCCGCGGAGCACGTCATCCACCATGGCGAGGTAACGGGGCTCGAAGACGTTGAGCGGCAATGTCGTACGCGGGAGCGTGATGGCGCCGAGCAGCGGAAATACCGGGATGCGCGACGGCAGGTCCGATGGCGAACGGTATTGCTCCAGAAACTTCACGCGTAACGTACTCCAGTGGCCTGCCGCACCTGCGGAGCGGCCTTCACGTCACGAGAACAGCAGCGACGACAGGCGGCGCCGGCCGTCGAGCGTCGCTGGGTCCTTGGGGCCCCAGGCCTCGAACAGCTCGACGAGCTGCTTCCTCGCGGCTTCGTCATTCCATTTGCGATCGCGGCGGAAGCTTTCGAGCAGATGGCTCACCGCCTCCTCCTTCTCGCCGTTGGCGGCGAGCGCGGTCGCGAGATCGATGCGCGCCTGATGATCGGCCGGGTTGGCCTCGACCTTGGTTTTCAGCTCACCGAGGTTGCCGCTCTCCTGGCCGCGCTTGGCAAGACCGAGGGCCGCGCGCACGCTCGCGAGCGGCGCGGCGTCGCGCTTGTCGGGCGGCGCGAGCTCGAGCGTCTGCTCGGCGCGCTCGAGGTCGCCGGTTTTGAGATAGCAGCGCGCGAGGCCGGCGAGCGCCTTGATGTTGTCGGGCTCCTCCTGGAGCACGGCGGCAAAGATCTCGGCTGCCGTCTGGAGGTCACCCTCCTCGAAGGCCTTCTCGCCTTCGGCAATGGCGTGCTCGAGGTCGGCGGCGCCGGCATCGCCGACGAGGCGGTCGACGAAAGCCTTGATCTGGCTCTCGGGCTGCGCGCCGGCAAAGCCATCGACGGGGCGGCCATCGAGGAAGGCATAGACCGTCGGGATGGACTGCACGCGGAGCTGCTGGGCAATGGCGGGATGCTCGTCGATATTGATCTTGACGAGGTGCACCTTGCCGCCAGCGGCCCGTACAACCTTCTCGAGGATGGGGGTGAGCTGCTTGCAGGGGCCGCACCACGGGGCCCAGAAATCCACGATGACGGGCTGCGCCCGTGACGCCTCGATGACGTCCTTCATGAAGCCCGCGGTCGTCGTGTCTTTGATCACGTCTCCGCCGGGGCCGGCCGCCCCAGGGGCCTTCTGGCCGAATTCCATACCTTCAACTCCCGAGAAGCGAGCTTTCGCAAATTGTCAGCCGGCCTCGCTGGGTGCATCGATCGCGACGACGAGAGGTTCGTGTCCAGTGGCACGCATGAAACGCAGAAGATCGTCGCGCGCGATGCTCGTCGTCGCCGTGTTGACCAGCGGGTGGCAGTTGATCCTTTCATAGCCCATGAGGCGTTCGTCCACCACCACGCTCACGCGCTTCTGATCATCGTTAATGAGGGCCAAAGCCGTGACCGACCCGGCCGGCACGCCGAGCACTTCCATGAGCAGCTCGGGTTTGCCGAAGCTCAGCCGCGCGGCGCCGATCCTCTTGTGCAGGGACTTCAGGTCGACGGGCGTGTGGCTCTCGGCGACGACGAGAAACAACTGGCCCTTGGCGTCCTTCAGGAAGAGGTTCTTGGTATGTCCGCCCTCGAGATTGCGCTCGAGATGCGAGCTCTCGGCGACCGTGAAGACCGCCTCGTGCTCGACGGTCACGGTCTGGATGCCGAGCTCGGCCAGACGCGCGAAAAGGATTTCCCGGGTTGCCGGCATAGGACTCTCACTCAGCGCGGCAGGTCCGTGCGGCCCATGAGGACGCGATCGATCGAGGCGGCGGCCTGCCGGCCCTCGCGGATCGCCCACACGACGAGGCTCTGGCCGCGGCGCATGTCGCCGGCGACGAAGAGCTTGTCACGTCCGCGGATGCGATAGTCACGCTCGTTGGCCTCGAGACCCTTGAAGCGGCCGCGCGCGACCACGGGGAGGTCCATCTCCTTGACGACGTCATCTTCCGTCGGACCGGAGAAGCCCATGGCGAGCAGCACGAGATCGGCGTCGAGCGCGCCCTCCGAGCCGGGGACCGGCTGCAGCTTGCTGTCGACGCGCGTGTAGTGGAGCTTCTTGATCTTGCCGCCCTCGCCCGAGAAGCCGGTGGTCGAGATCGAGTATTCGACCGCGGCGCCTTCGGCCTGGCTCGAGGAGATGCGCAGCTTGAGCGGCCAGTGCGGCCAGGAGAGCGCCTTGTTCTCCATCTTCGGCGGCTGCGGCATGATCTCGAGCTGGGTCACGGACTTCGCACCCTGGCGGAAGGACGTGCCGATACAGTCGGAGCCGGTGTCGCCGCCGCCGATGACGATGACGTGCTTGTCCTTGGCACTGATTTCCTTCGTGCCCTTGGCGATCGTCTCGCCGGACACGCGGCGGTTCTGTTGGGGCAGGAAATCCATGGCGAAGTGAATGCCGTCGAGCTCGCGGCCCGACGCCTTGGCGAAGAAGTCGAAGGGCTTCTCCGAGCCGCCCGTGAGCAGCACGGCATCATGCGACTTCTTGAGGGACGCAACGGTCACGTCCTTGCCGACGTGGGTATTGCAATGGAAGGTCACGCCCTCGGCTTCCATCTGCTTCACGCGGCGCTCGACGACGACCTTCTCGAGCTTGAAGTCGGGAATGCCATAGCGCAGCAGGCCGCCGGGAAAGGCGTTCTTCTCATAGACGTGGACCTCGTGGCCGGCGCGCGCGAGCTGCTGGGCCGCAGCGAGGCCTGCCGGGCCGGAGCCGATCACGGCCACACGCTTTCCCGTTTTCTTGTCGGGGGGCTGTGGCACCCACTTGTTGCCGTTGTCGGCGAACGCGCGCTCGGCGATCGAGTACTCGATGGTCTTGATGGTGACCGGCACGTCCTCGATGTTGAGCGTGCACGAGGCTTCGCACGGCGCCGGGCAGACGCGGCCCGTGACCTCGGGGAAGTTGTTCGTCGAGTGGAGATTGAGCGACGCCGTAGACCACTGGCCCTGATAGACGAGGTCATTCCAGTCGGGGATCTGATTATTGACCGGGCAGCCATTGTGGCAATAAGGAATGCCGCAGTCCATGCAGCGCGCGGCCTGCGTCTTCACGTCCTTCTCAGGAAGCGGCTCGACGAACTCGCGATAGTGCTTCAGCCGCTCCTCGACCGGACGATAGCCGCGGTCGGCGCGGTCAAACTCCATGAAGCCCGTAATCTTACCCATTTCAGTCGCCTCTCGGATCGGCGTGTATCGGAGATTGTTCTAGTGGATGCGCAAGCTGCTTTCACAGCGCGCGATCCATTTTCGGATACCTGGACGCTCGGCCAGATCGAAGCCGCCTTCATCGGCCATGCGCGTGTAGGCGACGACGGCGACATCGGCGATCGTGAGGCCAGCACCGGCGAGGAAGTCGGACCCTGAGAGCTGCTGCTCGATGAGATCGAGGGCCTTCTCGCCGCGCTCGACGCGCCACGCATCGCGCTCGGCCTTCGAGCGGCCGAGGTACTTCATGTGAAAGCGGCAGACCGCGACATAGGGCTCGTGGCTGTACTGTTCCCAGAAGAGCCATTCATCGATCTTGGCCTGCGCGAAGCCGTCGTCGGGCAGGAGGTGCGAGCCGCGTGCCAGGTAGCGGATGATCGCGTTCGACTGCGCGAGCGTGCGCCCGTCGTCGAACTCCACCGCCGGCACCTGCCCCTGCGGAAACTTCGCGAGATAGGCGGCGTTGCGGGACTCGCCCTTCATGATGTCGATCGGCACCCAGGTGTAGGGCCGTCCGACAGCGTCGGCCGTCCACTTCACCTTCAGGCAGTTGCCTGAGATGACGTCACCGTAGATCTGCATGACGTCTACTCCGCCGGCTTGGCCTTGGCTTTGCCATTCCCGTTGGCTTTGGCCTTGGGCTTGGCGGCGCCTTTGGGCACGCCGATCTCGATGACGCCGAGACCGGTCGTGTCGGCCTCCTGGAGCTTGGTCATCTCGCTCAGCGCGCGGCGGTACTCGATCGGCATCACCTTGCGGAACTTGGCGCTCCACGTCGGCCAGTCGGCGAGGATCTCCTTGGCCTTGGCCGAGTTCGTGTAGTGCGCGTGGCGCGTGATGAGCGCGTGCAGGCGCTCGGCATCCTGCGCCGTCATGTTCTGCATGACATCGACGAGGCCGTGGCTCGCGAGATCGCCGCTCTGATTGGCGAGGCGGCTCATGACTTCCTCCTCCGCGGCGACCGGCTCGAGGTCGACCATGGAGAGATTGCAGCGCGTCTCGAAGTCGCCCGCCTCATCGAGGACATACGCGACGCCGCCCGACATGCCGGCTGCGAAATTGCGGCCCGTCGACCCGAGGACGACGACAACGCCGCCGGTCATGTACTCGCAGCAGTGATCGCCCGTGCCCTCGACAACGGCATAAGCGCCGGAGTTGCGGACCGCGAAGCGCTCGCCCGCGATGCCGCGGAAGTAGCACTCGCCGGTGATCGCGCCATAGAGCACCGTGTTGCCGACGATCATGCTCTCCTCGGGCACGATGCCGGACTTGGGATCGGGGCGGACGATCAGCTTGCCGCCCGAGAGGCCCTTGCCGACGTAGTCGTTGGCCTCGCCCGTGAGATCGAGCGTGACGCCGCGCGCGACCCAGGCGCCGAAGCTCTGGCCGGCAATGCCCTTGAGCGAGATCCAGATCGAGTCCTCGGCGAGACCGGCATGACCATGAGCGCGAGCGACTTCGCCCGAAAGCATGGCGCCGGCTGCGCGGTCGCGGTTCGAGATCGCGAACTCGGCCTTGATGGGCTTCTTCGTCTCGATGGTCGGCTTTGCCGCCTCGATGAACTTGCGGTCGAGCACTTTCTCGAGACCGTGGTTCTGGCGCTCGCAATTGTGGATCGCGACGCTGGCCGGCACGACCGGCTTGTGGAAGAGCTTCTCGAAATCGAGACCGCGCGCCTTCCAGTGGCCGATGGCCTTCTCCTTGTCGAGGCAGTCGGACTGGCCGACCATCTCGCTGAACGAGCGGAAGCCGAGCGTGGCCATGATCTCGCGCACTTCTTCCGCAATGAAGAAGAAGAAGTTCACGACGTGCTCGGGCTGGCCCTTGAAGCGCTTCCTGAGCTCCGGGTCCTGCGTCGCGACGCCGACCGGGCAGGTGTTGAGGTGGCACTTCCTCATCATGATGCAGCCGGCCGCGATGAGCGGTGCGGTGGCAAAGCCGAACTCGTCGGCGCCGAGCAGCGCGCCGATCACGACGTCGCGGCCCGTGCGGATGCCGCCGTCAACCTGCACGGCAATGCGCCCGCGCAGACGGTTCATGACGAGCGTCTGGTGCGTCTCGGCAAGACCGATCTCCCAGGGGCTGCCGGCGTGCTTGATCGACGTGAGCGGCGAGGCGCCCGTGCCACCCTCGAAGCCCGAGATGGTCACGTGATCGGCGCGCGCCTTGGCGACGCCCGCCGCGACCGTGCCCACGCCAACCTCGGAGACGAGCTTGACCGAAACATCCGCCCGCGGGTTGACGTTCTTCAGGTCATAGATGAGCTGCGCCAGATCCTCGATCGAGTAGATGTCGTGGTGCGGCGGCGGTGAGATGAGGCCGACGCCCGGCGTCGAGTGGCGCACCTTGGCGATGACCTGATCGACCTTGTGGCCGGGGAGCTGGCCGCCCTCGCCGGGCTTGGCGCCCTGCGCCATCTTGATCTGCATGAGATCGGAGTTCACGAGGTATTCCGTCGTCACGCCGAAGCGGCCAGACGCCACCTGCTTGATGGCCGAGCGCATGCTGTCGCCGTTCGGCAGCGGCACGTAGCGGTCGGATTCCTCGCCGCCCTCGCCCGTGTTCGACTTGCCGCCAATGCGGTTCATCGCGATCGCGAGCGTGGTGTGCGCCTCGCGGCTGATCGAGCCGAAGCTCATGGCGCCGGTCGCGAAGCGCTTCACGATCTGCGCCGCAGGCTCGACTTCCTCGATCGGCACGGGCTTGCGCTTCATCTCCTCCGCGCTCTTGATGCGGAAGAGGCCACGCATGGTCATGAGCTGCTCGGACTGGTCGTTGATCTGAGCTGCGTAGTCGCGCCACTTCTGCGGGATCTTGCCCGCCATGGCGTCCTCGTTCGGCGTCGAGCGCACGGCGTGCTGCAGGTCCGCGACGACGCTCGGCCGCCACGAGTGCGACTCGCCGCGCGTGCGGTAGGCGTACTCGCCACCGACATCGAGCATGTTCTCGAGATAAGGCACATCGCCGAAGGCCTGGCGGTGACGCTCGGCCGTCTCGCGTGCGATCTGGAAGAGCCCGACGCCCTCGACCTGTGTGTGCGTGCCGGTGAAGTACTTCTTGACGAAGCTCGACTTGAGGCCGACCGCGTCGAAGATCTGCGCGCCGCAGTAGGACTGATAGGTCGAGATGCCCATCTTGGACATGACCTTCAGCAGCGCCTTGTCGATGGCCTTGATGTAGCGCTTGTGCGCTTCCTTGCTGTCGAGGCCGGCATCGAGCTCGGGCGCGAGCTGCTCGACGGTCTCGAAGGCGAGATAGGGATTGATCGCCTCGGCGCCATAGCCCGCAAGCGTCGCGAACTGGTGCACCTCGTACGCCTCGCCCGTCTCGACGACGAGGCCGACCGATGTGCGCAGGCCCTGCCGGATGAGATGGTGGTGCACGGCCGAGGTCGCGAGCAGCGACGGGACCGGAATGCGATCCGGGCCGGTCGCGCGGTCCGAGAGGATGATGATGTTGTAGTCGCTGGAACGGACGGCCTCCTCCGCCTCCGCGCACACCACATCGAGCGCCGTCGCCATGCCGGCAGCACCGGCTTCCGCGGCGTAGGTGATGTCGATGGTGATCGACGAGAACTGGTTGTCTGCGACCTCGCCGATGGCGCGAATGCGCTCCAGATCCTCATTGGTGAGGATGGGCTGATAGACCTCGAGACGCTTGTGGCGCGAGGTGCCCTCGAGGTCGAGCAGGTTCGGCCGCGGCCCGATGAACGAGACGAGGCTCATGACGACTTCTTCGCGGATCGGGTCGATCGGCGGGTTCGTCACCTGCGCGAAGTTCTGCTTGAAGTAGGTGTGCAGCAGCTTGGGCTTCGACGACAGCGCCGAGATCGGCGTGTCCGTGCCCATGGAGCCGACGGCCTCCTGGCCCGTCTGGACCATCGGGGCCATGAGGAACTTCAAGCTCTCCTGCGTGTAACCGAAGGCCTGCTGCAGATCGAGCAGGCTGACGTTGCTCTTCTTGCGCGGCGACTTCTTCGGCAGCGGCAGGTCCGAGACCTGGATCTGCGTGCGCTTGAGCCACTGCTCGTAGGGATTCTTCGCGGCTAGCTCGCGCTTCAGCTCGTCATCCGAGATGATGCGGCCTTCGGCGAGGTCGATCAGCAGCATCTTGCCGGGCTGAAGGCGCCACTTCTTCGCGATGTTTTCCTCGGCAATGGGAAGCACGCCCGACTCCGAGGACATGATCACGCGATCGTCCTTGGTGACGAGATAGCGCGCAGGCCGCAGGCCGTTGCGATCGAGCGTCGCGCCGATCTGGCGGCCGTCCGTGAAGGTCATGGCGGCCGGGCCATCCCACGGCTCGATCATACAGGCGTGGTACTCGTAGAAAGCCTTGCGCTCGGCATCCATGCTCTCATGGCCGGCCCAGGCTTCCGGGATGAGCATCATCGCAGCATGGGCAAGGCTGTAGCCGCCCATGACGAGGAACTCGAGGGCATTGTCGAAGCACGCCGTGTCGGACTGGCCCTCGTAGGAAATGGGCCAGAGCTTGGTGATGTCGTCACCGAAGAGCGGCGAGGAGACGGAAGCCTGGCGGGCCGCCATCCAGTTCACGTTGCCGCGCAGCGTGTTGATCTCGCCGTTGTGGGCGACCATGCGATAGGGATGCGCGAGTTTCCACGAGGGAAAGGTGTTCGTCGAGAAGCGCTGGTGCACGAGGGCGAGCGCCGAGATGACGCGCGGGTCCGAGAGGTCCTTGTAGTAGGTCTTGACCTGCCACGACAGGAACATGCCCTTGTAGACGAGCGTGCGGCTCGACAGGCTCACCGTGTAGTGGCCGACGTCGCGCTCCTTGAAGGACTTGAAGAGCGCGTTCGAGACGACCTTGCGTATGAGGTAGAGCTTGCGCTCGAACTCGTCCGGGTCGGTCATACCCTTGGGGCGGCCGACGAAGAGCTGGCGGTGCACCGGCTCGGCCGCGCGAACGAGGGCCGGCAGGCGCGAGTTGTCGACGGGCACGGTGCGCCAGCCGAGGAACTCGAGGCCTTCCTCGCGGATGAGGCGCGCCCAGATCTTCTCGCAGTGCGTGCGCATACGCTCGTCCTGCGGCATGAACATGTGGCCGACGCCATAGAGGCCGGGCTCCGGCAGCTTGATGCCGAGCTTTGCGCACTCCTCCTTCAGGAAGGCGTGCGGGATCTGGATGAGAATGCCGGCACCATCGCCGGCGCCCGCTTCGGCGCCTTCGGCACCGCGGTGCTCGAGGTTCTCGAGAATGGCGAGGGCGTCCTCGACGATCGAATGGCTGGCGCGGTTCTTGAGATCGACGATGAAGCCGACGCCGCAAGCATCGGACTCTCGTTTCGGATCGAAAAGACCCTGGGCGCGCGGCTTTGCCCAATCCATGACACTCGAGTCAATTCCGGATTGCGCGGCGCCGTTTTCGAGAGTCGCGTGTGCCATGGTCGGTGATACCCCAAGTCGTCCGAATATCATGTGCCTGAGAGCGCGCCGCCCCATCTTGTGCGGGTTTTGCGCGCCCCATTTCCAGATCGCAGGCACGCCAAGCGGCGCCGTGTGGCCGCAGACGGCCATCCCGCGTTGAAGTGGGTGAATCAGGCGGTCGGGTCATCGCTTCACGCCGACCGTGGCATATCTCCGGTTCGGATATGCTACACGGCGGGCGAAGGGTCCTGGTCGACGACTTGCTGCCTGCCCCACGAGAGTGAACCACGCCCCCCGAAAATGGCGCCTTGGGTTCAGGCGCGCGCCGGGCGGTTTGAGCGGACGATCCACACAAAGGACAGGATAGCTGACCTAGTCCACCTTGGGAATGCCAAAATTTGGGCGCCGCAACAAAAATGCCGCACCCAGGAAGTCGGGCATGGATCGAGACAGCGCGGCCGGAGTTAACTTTGAATCCCGGCGCCGAGCCTTGATTTTTGGGGCCTCAGCCAGGCCAAGTTGGCCGAGGTCGCTCAACTGGGAGCACCGCACAGGAGTTCGCCATGGCGGGACAGGTACGCCAAAGGTTCCCGAGGGTCGTGCGGCTCATCCTCATCGGCTGGCTGATGGGGGCGGGCATCGGTGCGCTCGTGGCGGCCGCCGCCCTCGCAATGGAGGGCTCGCCTCTCGGCCATCTGGTAGCTTCGAGCAGCGAGCCCTGGATTCCGACCCTGCTGCTCTTCGGCGGCATGATGACCACGTTCGCCGGCCTTTCGGCCGGCACCGCGATCATGCTGACGGTCGGGCGCGGGGATGATGGCCCGCGCTGACGCTTTCTAGCGAAGCTCCTGCACCACCCAGAGCGGCGGCTCGCCGCGCGCTACGCGCTGGATGTTGTCGAAGGCATTGCGGAAGCGGGCAATGTGGTTGTCGGAGGTCGGCCCGGCGAAGTGGGCAGTCAGCACCACGTTGTCGAGCTGAAGGAGCGGATTGTTCGCTGGCGGCGGCTCCTGGTCGAACACGTCGAGGCCGGCGCCGAAGATCTTGCCCGCGCTCAGCACCTTCGTTAGCGCCGGCTCGTCGATGACCGGGCCGCGGCTCGTGTTCACGAGGATCGCCGTCGGTTTCATGAGCGCCAGCTCCTCGGCGCCGATGAGGTGACGCGTCGAGGCGTTGAGCGGTACGTTGAGCGAGACGAAGTCGCTGGTCCGCAGCAGCTCCTTGAGCAGGCGGAATTTGACGCCGATCGCGTCCTCCTCGTCCTCGGTGAGGCGGCGGATGTCGAAATAGACGACCTTCATGCCGAAGGCGCGCGCGAGACGGGCCACCTTCTTGCCGATCGTGCCGAGGCCGACAATGCCAAGCGTCTTGTCATAGAGCTCGTACATGGCCGGTGCCGGACCATTGCCGCGCCAGCGTCCGCCGCGCACGCTCGCGTGCTGCCAGATTACGCGCCGCGAGACCGTGAGCATGAGCATGATCGCGTGCTCG
This sequence comes from Hyphomicrobium sp. CS1BSMeth3, assembly GCF_900117415.1. GTDB lineage: Bacteria > Pseudomonadota > Alphaproteobacteria > Rhizobiales > Hyphomicrobiaceae. The sequence goes on along the minus strand of NZ_FPEI01000006.1, from coordinate 1,659,354 downwards.
GCGACCGAGATCGCGTTGGCGCCGCCGTTATTGCAGACCGGCACGCCGGCTGCCCGGGCCGCCTCGATGTCCACCGCGTCATAGCCGGCACTCAGGAGCTGCACGAGCTTGAGGTTGGTGGCGGTGCGATAGAAGGGCGCCTCCATCTTCACATTCGGGTAGCAGACCATGAACTGGGCGCTCTCCACCGCGCGCATCAGCTCGGGGCCCGAATCCGGCGCCAGGACCAGCTCGAAGCCTGAGGGCGCAAGCGACTGGGCGAGCTCCCCGGTTTTGGCAGAGGGGGGAACGAGCACGATCCGCGGCGGGGTGGTCGACATGGCAGGGCGCTCCTCGGTGTTGGATTGATTGGGAGCCGAACGGCTCCGGGTGGTGGAAGGTGCCCACTATCCTCCCGCTTCGCTGTCCGGACAAGCTCCCGCCGTGAGGGGATGGAGCGCGCCCGGTGCAGGGCGGCCCGCTCTGGGGGCCGTTGTGCCCGAGTGCCGGGCGGCCTACGGATAGATCCGAGCGCGGACCGGCGGCTCACGGCGATCAGCATGACCGATACAACCGACAGGCCCGCGGCCGAGCCGGAGATGGGGGCGTCCCGGCGCATCCTCATTCTCATCTCGGCAATGCTGTCGGTGGCGCTCTACTTCAGCTCGATCCTCGTCGCCTCGACGGTGCTGCCGCAGATGCAGGGGAGCTTCTCCGCAACGCCGGACGAAGTCTCCTGGACCATGACATTCAACATCCTGGCGACCGCCATTGCCATGCCCATGACGGGCTGGCTCACGGCACGCTTCGGCCGCAGCACCGTGATGATTTGGTCGACGGGGATCTTCACGGTCTCGACGGCACTCTGCGGTTTTGCGACGTCTCTGGAGGAGATGATCCTCTGGCGCATCGCGCAGGGAGCGGCCGGCGCGCCGTGCGTGCCGCTCGCACAGACCATCCTGCTCGACACCTTCCCTCCGCGGCAGCATCGCATGGTGCTCGGCGTGTACGGCATGGGCGTCGTCCTCGGACCGATCATCGGGCCGACCATCGGCGGCTATCTCGCTGAGATCCTCAACTGGCGCTGGGCCTTCTTCCTGCTTATTCCGGTCGGCGTTGCGGCGACGCTCGGGCTCTCGGCGACATTGCCTGCGGATCGCGGGCGGGGGCCGGTGTATCTGAGCTGGATCGGCTTCATCCTGCTCTCCGTGGCGCTCGGCGGCCTGCAACTCGCGCTCTCGCGCGGCCAGCGGCTCGACTGGCTCGAGTCGATGGAGATCCGCGTCACGCTCTTCATCTCAGTTGTCGCGTTCTATCTCTTTCTCGCGCACAGCCTCACGTCGCGGCGGCCCTTCCTCGATCTGCGCCTCCTGCTCGACCGCAACTACAGCCTCGGGCTCGCGCTCATCGCCATCTTCGGCATGTTGAACTTCGTGCCCATGGTGCTGCTGCCGCCGCTCATGCGCATCTACATGGGCTATCCGGATGTGCTCGTCGGGCAGGTCGTCGGCGCGCGCGGGATCGGCGGGCTTCTCGGCTTCTTTGCGGTGATCTTTCTGTCGCGGCTCGACCCGCGCGTCAGCGTCGGCGCCGGCTTCGTCCTTCAGTTCATTGCCGGGCTCTGGCTCATGCGCATCGATCTCAATGTGACGCCGTTCGAGCTGGCGATGAACGGTATCACTCAAGGTCTTTCGGCCGGCATCATCGTCGTTGCCTTGTCGCTCGTGACGTTCGCCAATATCCCGCGCGAGCGCATGCCCGAGGCGACGGCGATGTTCCATCTCCTGCGCAATATCGGCGCGAGCCTGTTCATATCCATTTGCGTTGCCGAGGTCGTACGCTCCACGGGCACGAATTACGCCGTGCTCTCCGAGCTGATCTCGCCATACAACCGCACGCTGGCACTGCCGTGGGCTGCAGGGCCGTTCGACATGTCGAGCCCGAGCTCGCTAGCGCGTCTCTCGGGCGAGATCTCGCGGCAAGCCGCCATGATCGCGCACCTCAATGCATTCGGGCTTTTCACTGCTGCTGCCGCGGCGTCATTCCCGCTGGCGCTGCTGTTGCGGAATGCGAGGAAGCCGGCGGGTTGAATTTTTGTTTGCCGCGGGCTGCTGGGAAGTGGCGCCGCCCCTCATCCTAACCTTCGCCCCGTAAGGACGGGGAGAAGGGACCTGGTGCACTCGCGGCGCACGCTGAGTCCGTACAGGCGGGGGGGGTCGGGAGGGTGTCCCTCCCCCGGATTGGGGGGCGGGGCGAAAGCCCCGTCGCGGAGCGACCGTCGCCCTCAGCTTGCGATGCGGCCGCCGCCTTTGCGGCGAATGGCAAGCACAGTGGGACGCGGCGGCATGTTCGGATCGAAGTCCGGCCAGCGCGTCGAGGGATCGTCGAAGGTCGAGGGGCGCCCGAAGGGCTTCCAGGCACGCGCGCCGTCGGTGCCCGGGTGCTGCACGGCGAGGAAGAGTGTCTCGCCGTCGGGCGTGAAGGTCGGCCCGCAGATTTCCGCGCCGATCGGGCCACGGAAGAAGAGCCGCGAGCGGCCGCGTTCCGCGCCTTCGGTGTCGATGGCATAGAGGCCATCGGCCTTGCCGGTTTTGGGCCAGCTCGAGCCCTGGTCGGTGCTCACCCAGAGGCGCCCGTCGGCATCGAAAGCGCAGTTGTCCGGGGAAGAGAACCAGCCGTCGGCCGTCGTCGCCGGATTCCAGCGTGCGCCGACCTCCGCCACGGTCGGATCGCCGCACGCGAGGAGCAGATCCCAAGCGAAGCGCGCAGCGGCATGGTCGTTATCGGGCGGGGTCATCTCGATGATATGGCCGAAGTCGTTTTCGGCGCGCGGATTGGCGGCATTCTTCTGGTCCGCTTTGCGCCGATCGTTGTTCGTCAGCATGACATAGACTTTGCCGGTGCGCCGGTTGGGCTCGACGTCCTCGGGCCGGTCCATGGGCGTGGCCTTGAGGAGATCCGACGCAATGCGCGCGTCGATCACGACGTCGGCCTGGGAATGAAAGCCGTTCTCCGGCGTCAGCGGGCCTTCGCCGAAGACGAGCGGCAGCCAGTCGGTCGTGCCATCGTCGTTGTAGCGCGCGACGGAGAGCGTGCCCTCCGAGAAGAGGCGCATGTTGTGTGCGCGATCGCCCTCGCGATAGCGATCGCGGCTGACGAAGCGATAGACGTACTCGAAGCGCGCATCATCGCCGGAGTAGAGGACCACGCGACCGTCCTTGTTGATGAGGCATTCGGCGCCTTCGTGGCTGAAGCGGCCGAGCGCGGTGTGCTTGACGGGCGTGGACGTGGGATCGCTCGGGTCGATCTCGACGATCCAGCCGAAGCGGTTCGGCTCGTTCTGCTCCTTGTCGATGTTGAAGCGCGGATTGTAGCGGCCCCAGCTATACCAGTTGCTCGGAATGCGGTTGCGCGCGTAGCTCTTCGCCTCCGAGCCGGCGTCCGTCGGCTTGTCCTTGGGCGCGTCCGTCCAGAAGTAGCCGTGAAAATTCTCCTCGGCCGTGAGGTACGTGCCCCAGGGCGTGTGTCCGCCGGCGCAGTTGTTGAGCGTGCCGAGAACGCGAAGGCCGCTCGGGTCGGCACTCGTCTTGAGACGCGCATGACCGGCGGCGGGCCCGTCGAACGTCATGGGCGTGGAAGATGTAATGCGCCGGTTTGATTTGCTCTCCAGCACGGGCCGCCAGCGTTCGCCCTCGCGCACGATCTCGGCGACCGTGACGCCATGGGCGGCCATCTCGACGGCGACGTGGGCTTCGGTGATTTCCGAGAAGTTCGTACGCGAGACGCGCTTGATGCCCGGGAACATGGCCTCGGGATCGACGTACTCGTGATTGACGCAGAGGAGGCCGCGGTCCCCCGCATTGCCGATCGGGAAGAAGGCGACGTAGTCGTTGTTGTAGCCGAAGCGGCGCGCCTGCTCTTCGGCTGTGAGCTTGCGCGGATCGAAGGGCGCCATATCTGGAAAGAGCGGATCGCCCCAGCGGAGCAACGCGTCGGCCGTGTAGCCCTCGGCGACATGATGGCGCTCATCGACGCCGCCGGCGATCTCCTTGAAGGCGGCGGATGTGAGCGCTTCTGCACGCGCGCGGCCGGCAATGAGCGCATCTGCGCCGAACAGTGCGGTCGCGGCCGTTACGCCGAGGCTGCCCTTGAGCATGTCGCGGCGGCTATAGCGGCGGGCGATGACGGCGCCGATGCTGTGCCCGGTATCGGGATTTTTGGGGATGTCGTCCGCCGCTTCGCAGGCTTGCGACTTGCTCTCGTATTGGCTGTCGTCGTGCATGGTGTCGTCCCTCGCCATCAGGCCACCCATCATCATGCCTGCATCTTGGCGCGGGATTTGTGACATTTGAAAAGTTCCCCACTCGCCCTTGAAGGCAATGGGAAAGGGGGAAAGTGATCGCGTGCGCCAACTACTCGATGGGCACGGCGACGAAACGCAGCTCGCCTTTGGCGTCCTCGACCCTGAGCAGCACCGCCTTGCGGCCGGCCTTGCGGATCTTCTCGATGCCCGCTGCGACATCAGCCACCGATGCCACGGCGTCCTGGCCCGCCTCGACGATCACGTCGCCGACCTTGATGCCGCGCTTGGCCGCCGGGCTCTGCGGATCGACCTCGGTCACAATGACGCCCTTGGTCTTGGCATCGAGGCCGAACTGCTTGCGCAGATCCTCATCGAGCGGGGCCAAGCCGAGGCCGATCAGCCGCCCGCTCTGCGGCGTGTTCTCGCCACCCGGCTTCTGAGCCGCGGCCTCCTCCTCCATGAGCCGCGCAACCGTCACCTTGAGCGTGCGCCGCGCGCCCTTGCGCAGGACCTCGACATCCACCGTCTTGCCGATCGGCGTCTGCGAGACGAGGCGCGGCAGGCCACGCGTCGTCGTGACCTCGCGGCCGTCGAAGCGCACGACGACATCACCCGCCTCAATGCCGGCCTTCTGCGCCGGACTGTCGGCTGTGACGGACGAGATGAGCGCGCCGGCATTCTCCTTGAGACCGAGTGTCTCGGCGACATCCTCCGTGATGCTCTTGATGCGCACGCCGAGCCAGCCGCGCCGTGTCTCGCCGAACTGGCGGAGCTGATCGACGACCGATATTGCCGCATCCGAGGGTACCGCAAAGCTGATGCCGACCGAGCCGCCCGTCGGCGAGATGATTGCGGTGTTCACGCCGACCACCTGGCCGTCCATGTTGAAGAGCGGACCGCCCGAGTTGCCCTTGTTGATGGAGGCGTCCGTCTGCAGGTACTCGTCGTAGGGGCCGGAGCTGATGTCGCGCTGCTTGGCCGAGACGATGCCGACGGTGACCGAGCCGCCGAGGCCGAAGGGATTGCCGATCGCCATCACCCAGTCGCCGACCTTGAGGTCATTCGAGCTGCCGAAAGCAACTTCGGGCAGTGGCTTCTTCGGCGTCACCTTGAGCAGCGCGAGGTCCGTCTTGGTGTCCTTGCCGATGACGCGATCGACCTTGAGCTTCGAGCCGTCGTGGAAATTGATGACGATCTCGTCGGCGCCTTCGATCACGTGGTTGTTCGTGACGATCAGGCCTTCTTTGCCGTCGATGATGAAGCCCGAGCCGAGCGAGGACACCTTGCGCTGATCGTCCGGCTTGCCGCGCCGGTCGAAAAAATCCTCGAAGAACTGCTCGAAGGGCGAGCCCTTGGGCACCGAGGGAAGCGGCACACCGCTCTGCTTGCCCTTCACGCTCTGGCTCGTGGAGATGTTCACCACCGCATCGATCAGGCGCTCGGCGAGTGGGGCCACCGACTGCGGGCCGCTCCGCGCGGTCGCCTCCAGGGTGGGTGTCGCGGCCGTCATGACCAGCGCGCCGAGGAGCCCGATGGACAGCCGGCGCAGGGCCATCCGCCGCAAGGAGGGGCGCTTTGCCTCAGTCATCGACGTGGCCGGCATGGTCATTCTCGCCTCGCAATTGATCGCACGGACAAAATTCGCCGGCCGCGCGGAGGCGCGGGCCGTCGCCTGATGTCGGAATTATCCATCCAGGCGGATCCGGGACCTGTCAACGCCCGCGCCTGCTGCTGATGCATCACAAGCACGTTGATCCCCGTCCGGATGGCGGTTCCGCGCCATCTGGGCACGCACTTGCGTCAACTTGGGGGCAACGTTTGTTTTGCCGCGGGCTGCCGGCAAGGGGTGCGCAGGCGGTGGTCAGGGTGATGGTTCGGTCGCCGGGACGGCAAATCGCGCCGTTGGCGCGAGCGGGGCCGCATGCCTCTGGCATGACCCCGCACCCCGATCGGGGGACACCCCCGAACCCCCGTCTTTGTTTAGTGCCACGGGCTGCTGGGAAGAGGTGCTATCGCCTCCTTCCGTGGTGCTATGCCCGTGGCGGCCATGCGGACAGCGCTCGCGTGTGGCACCCGCTTCCCCCTCTCCCCGCTCTTCGCGGGGTGAGGGGCGGGAGCTTGCGCTGACCTCCGCGTATGCCGCCGCCCCTCATCCTAGCCTTCTCCCCGTATAGGACGGGGAGAAGGGACATCGTGGTGCGAGATGCTCGCTCCAAGTCCATAAAAGACGGGTGGGTTTGGGAGGGTGTCCCTCCCGATGGGGCGCGGGGGTCATGCCGGAGGCATGCCAGAGGCATGGCCCCGCTCGCGCCGGAGGCGCGATCCCGCTCAGCTCGAAACGCCGCCTGCGAGCGTCGGCACGTCGAAGGGCAGGAAGCCGAAGTGGCGGAGCCAGCGCATATCCGCCGAGAACATGTCGCGCAGGTCCGGGATGCCGTACTTCAGCATGGTGATGCGGTCGAGGCCCATGCCGAAGGCAAAGCCCTGATACTTCTCCGGATCGAGGCCGCAGGCGCGGATCACGTTCGGATGCACCATGCCCGAGCCGAGGATCTCGAGCCAGCGGCCGGGCTTGCCGATCGCGGCCGCATCGACGTCCACTTCCATGGACGGCTCGGTGAAGGGGAAGTGCGAGGCGCGGAAGCGCATCTTCACTTCGTCCACCTCGAAGAAGGCCTTGCAGAACTCCTCGAGGCACCACTTGAGATGCCCGAGGTGCGTCTCCTCGTCGATGACGAGACCCTCGATCTGGTGGAACATCGGCGTGTGCGTCTGGTCGCTGTCGGAGCGATAGACGCGGCCCGGCGCGATGATGCGGATCGGCGGCCTCTGGCTCAGCATCGTGCGGATCTGCACGGGGCTCGTATGCGTGCGCAGAACCATGCGCGAGCCGTCGGCGCGCGGGCTCAGGTAGAACGTGTCGTGCTCCTGGCGCGCGGGATGCTCGGGCGGGATGTTGAGCTTGGTGAAGTTGAGGTCGTCCGTCTCGATATCTGGGCCTTCGGCGACGGCAAAGCCCATGTCGGCGAAGATTTCCGTGACCTCGTCCCAGACCTGGCTCACCGGGTGAATGCGGCCCTCGGCCTGGGGGCCGAGACGCACCGGCAGCGTGACGTCCGCGCGCTCATTGGCGAGGCGCGCGGAAAGGGCTGCCTCCTCGAGGACCGACTTGCGGCTCTCGAGGGCATTAGTGACGGTGGTCTTGAGCTGGTTGACCGCCGCGCCGAAGGCCTTCCGGTCCTCGGGCGCGAGCTTGCCGAGCTGGCTCATGAGCTCGGAGACGCGCCCCTTTTTGCCGAGCGCGCCGATGCGCACCTGCTCGATGGCGCCGAGATTTTCGGCGCGATCGATCTCGCCGATCAGCTCGGCTTCGAGGGCATTGAGGTCAGCGGGCGCACTGGTGGCGGTCATGGTCGGCCTCGTCGGGTCGGAGGACGACTTAGGCCGCCTTCGCGACAGCCGCGCTGGCCTGCTCGACGAGCGCCCTGAAGCCCGCCGGGTCCTTCACCGCGACATCGGCCAGCACCTTGCGGTCCACCAGGATGCCGGCGACCGACAGGCCATGGATGAAGTTGCCGTAGGTCATGCCGTGCTCGCGGGCGGCGGCATTGATGCGCTGGATCCAGAGCGCGCGGAACGTGCGCTTCTTGCGCTTCCTATCGCGATAGCCGTACTGCAGGGCCTTCTCGACGGCCTGCTTGGCCATGCGGATCGTATTCTTGCGCCGGCCGTAATAGCCTTTGGCGGCGTCCAGGACTTTCTTGTGCTTTGCGTGAGCGGTCACGCCACGCTTGACGCGGGCCATGGGAATTCTCCTAGAGCTTCAAAATCTTCAGATGACAGCGGGGCTGATCGGCGACGCCGCTCAGCTATGATTGGGCCCCATCGCGTCAGCGATGATAAGGCATGTACTTCTTGACGATGCCGGCGTCGCTGTCGTTGAGGGTCATGGTGCCGCGCGCAGAGCGGATGAACTTGGCCGTCCGCTTGATCATGCCGTGACGCTTGCCCTGGGCCGCGGCAACAACCTTGCCCGTACCCGTGATCTTGAAGCGCTTTTTGGCGCCGCTCTTGGTCTTCATCTTGGGCATTTGGCTCTCCATATTCTTGATTTTACACGGATTTCTCCGTGCGAGCCCGCGAAATGCAGGCGGTGATGCAAAGCATCGAAAGCCGCCACGGCATGCCCCGCCGGGCGGCTCGAACGAGCGGGGTTATAGGGGAGCGGGGGCAGGAAGGCAAGGGAGGGGGAGGGGGCTAGAGTTTGCGCCCACCACTCGCACCGCATGTGCCATCCACAAGGGTGGTGTGCTGCGATTGCGGCACACGCTGGCTATTCACCTAACCAGCGGATAGTTTTAGTCGCGGACAAATCGTGCGTCCGATCCCTATATGGAGCCGTCATGAAAATTCACCGATTTAGGGCGAGTGGCATACACGGCTACCTTACAATTGGGATTGAGTTCGCGCCGGATCTCACTTTCCTGACTGGTAACAACGGAAGTGGTAAATCGTCGGCCGTTCATTCGATTGTGGCGCTCATTAGCCCTTCTCTTCAGATGCTCGCCAACATTCAATTCCGAGAGATGTCATTGCATATAGAGCACGAGGGCCGGAATATTACGATAAGAGCGGAAAAAAAACGAGCGCGCAATCATAATCTCGGCGGTTGGCATAAAGGAAAAATATAGCTTTGTGCGTTTTGAGCCAGACCCGGAGGATTATTATAGGGGGCAGGAAAAAGAGCTGGATTATTATAGAGCGTTACTCGTCTCTACGTCGAACCACCCTGTTCTGGCTTTAATATCAACTCTTCCGACTCCCATGTTTTTGGACTTGGACCGGCGTGCCTCCACTCCTGACGAAGCGTCGATCAGGTATGCGATTCGCAGGAGGCGGGAGAGAAATATCTTTAGTGTCTCGCTAGGTGCCAGTATTGCGGCAGCAGTGGCTCTCGTGGAGAGCAGGTATCAGCGCCTGCAAAATCAGCTCAAGCAGATTAGCGATAGATACCGACGTCTTCTTGTTCTGAACCTAATTTCCGTTGCGCAGCGCGATTATGGGCCGATTGAGGTGCCAAGGCGGTCGGACTTACAAACGATAGTCGAACTCAGGAAGGCCGCGGCAAAAATACCAGAACTATTAGAGGTGAAGGAGAGTGACATCGAAAGTCGCCTAACTCCTTTCCTAACGCTTATGGAAGGATGGGCCAAGCAAATCCCGAAAGGCAAGGAACTTTCGGATATAATGGACCCTACGAGGCCTAGCGATCCTGCCTTCGGCGCCCTGGTCCAATGGTCTTCAAACCTGCCTCAGCTCCAAAAGATATCCGAGATGATCGATATTGTGGAGCGCCATAACGCAGAAGGCGCCGACGCTTCCAGCGTTATGAATAAGTATATCGCCTCAGTTAATAGATTTCTTAAGGACAGCAATAAGGAGCTGTTCTTTGATGGCGCAGGTAATCTTAACTTCCGAGTTGAGGATGTCCCAGGCGCGCGCTCAATTTCGTCTCTCTCCTCAGGCGAGGCTCAAATATTTGTGCTGCTGACTCACCTTTATTTTAATCCGCTCGCGCAGCAGGCTAACGTCTTCATCATCGATGAACCAGAGCTGTCGCTGCATATTGAGTGGCAGGAATTGTTTGTGGAGAGTGTGTTGGAGGCTAATCCCTCGGTCCAGTTTATTATGGCTACCCATTCCCCGTCGATCATCCTTAATAGGCTGTTTGCGTGCCGAGACATGAAGGAGGCAGGCAAAGTGGAGCTAAGGTGACCGGCATGATTAGATATTCGAGGAATGCTTTCCGTGCCGTGGCCTTCCTTAAGCGTCATAGCAATGATATCGAAATATACGTTGAGGATAGTACATGCCATAATATGCATTTATTTCTTCTCCGACGGATACTCGGCGGCGATGTGAGACTTCGCAGTGTGAATCAGGTGGGGAGCAGGCGGGATGTCATAGATCTATGTAGGACGGATCAAGCTGCCGATGGCAGGAGGCGGCTATATATTATTGATGGAGATTTTGAATTTGTGGTTGGCCGCAGGCGGCCGCAGTTAAGGAATCTATACAGGTTGCGCTGTTATTGCGTTGAGAATCTGCTGCTGAGCGAAGATGCGATTGTGGCGCTCTGCGCTGAGGCTGACTCCAACAGAAGAGAGGAGGATATTCGGAACGATTGGAGTTTTCCGCAGTGGATTGATGCGTCTTGTCGCTCGTTATCAAGCCTTTTTATAATTTATGCAGTATCGCACGCCCTGGCGACAGGCCTGCAAACCGTGGCGTATTCGGTGCATCGACTATGTGACAACAGGCGTGGTCTGGAGGTTGTGGGCGAGCGCGTACTGGTTCGAATGGTGAGCCTTATTCAAGCTATCGTGGCCCACAGTGGACGTGAAGCATTTTTAGCAGCGCTTGTGATGGTAAAGACAAATGCAACTCGGAATAGTATCACTTCCCATCAGATGATCTCGGGGAAGGACTATCTCATCCATCTGGCCTACACGCGTGCTCAAGCTCGTCATGGCTACCGTGGAACATTAGATCAGTTTAAGACGGCGCTTGCTGCGCGTGCTGATCCCCGGATTGAGCCATATCTGGGGCGGGCCCTTAGGAGAGCGCTTCGGGGATGAAAGGGCGATGTTTTTCTGACGCGCCGCGCGCGTGATCGTATCCCCGTAGGCCACCCCCTACCTCCTCCTCCCCCCACCGCCGAAGATCGACTTGATGATCGCGTTCTTCACCTGGGTGACGAGTGAGCGCATGATCGAGCGGCCGACGTCGCGCGTGATCTGCTCGCCGACGGACATGCCGCCGCGCGGGCCGCGCCCGAAAATCGTCTTCGTGATGCCGCCGCCCCAGCCACCGGCCTCGGCCTCCTGGGCCTTCTCCTCCTCGGCGGCCTCGGCCTCGGCCTTCTTCTGCAGTAGCTCGTGGGCGCTCTCGCGGTCGATCAGGTCCTCGTACTTCCCCTGAATGGGGCTCGCGTCGATAAGCTTCTGGCGCTCCTGCGGCGTGACCGGTCCGATGCGGCCCGAGGGCGGGCGGACCATGGTCCGCTGCACCATGGAGGGCTCGCCCTTGTTGTGCAGCACCGAGACCAGCGCCTCGCCGACCTTCAGCTCCTGAATGACGCGCTCGACGTCGAGCGCGGGATTGGGCCTGAACGTCTCGGCGGCGGCGCGGATGCCCTTCTGCTCGACGGGCGTGAAGGCGCGCAGCGCGTGCTGCACGCGGTTGCCGAGCTGGGCGGAGACGGCGTTCGGCACGTCGCGCGGGTTCTGCGTAACGTAGTAGACGCCGACGCCCTTCGAGCGGATGAGGCGCGTCACGCGCTCGATCTGCTCCAGCAGGGCCTTGGGCGCGTCGTTGAAGAGCAGGTGCGCCTCGTCGAAGAAGAAGACGAGCTTGGGCTTGTCCGGGTCGCCGACCTCGGGGAGCGTGTCGAAGAGGCGCGCCAGCATCCAGAGCAGGAACGTCGCGTAGAGACGCGGCGTGTTCATGAGCTTTTCGGCGGCGAGCAGATTGATGACGCCGCGGCCGTCATTGGTCGTGCGGATGAAGTCCTTGATATCGAGAGCGGGCTCGCCGAAGAAGTGGTTGGCGCCCTGCTCCTCCAGCACGAGCAGGCGGCGCTGAATGGCACCCGCCGACGTCGGCGCGACATTGCCGTACTTCGTCGTCATCTCCTTGGCGCGGCCCGCGACCTCGGCGACCATGGCGCGCAGGTCCTTCAGGTCGAGCAGCGGCAGCTTCTCGTCGGCGGCGACGCGGAACATGATGTTGAGCACGCCCTCCTGCACCTCGTTGAGCTCGAGGAGGCGCGAGAGCAGCAGCGGTCCCATGTCCTGCACGGTCGCGCGCACCGGGTGGCCCTGCTGGGCGAAGATGTCCCAGAAGACGACGGGAAAGGCGGTGTTCGTGTAGTCCTCGAGGCCGATCTCTTCCGCGCGCTTGGTCAGGAAGGGCTTGGGCTCGCCCTGCATGGAGACGCCGGAGAGGTCGCCCTTGATGTCGGCGGCGAACACGGGGACGCCTGCGGCGGAGAAGCCTTCTGCGAGCACCTGCAGCGTCACGGTCTTGCCGGTGCCGGTCGCGCCCGTGATGAGGCCGTGGCGGTTGGCGAGCTTCAGCTCCAGGCACTCGGCCCCGCCACCTTCCTCGGCATCGCTCTGGCCGATGAAGATCAGCCCTTCCTCAAGCTTGGCTTCAGCGCTCGTCATGCCGCTATCTCCCAACCCCTGCCGCGCGGTTTCCCTGGCTGATTCGCCCCCCGCTTACGGCCCACACCGTGATTGCACGGGCTTTTTGGCAATGCAACGCGGGCGAAAAGGCAGGGCGCATCCGGCGTGTGAATTGAGCGGATTCGTGTGACGGATTAAGCCGCCGGGCGAGGAAAGTGTACTGCCTCGATGCGGTTGCCGTCCGGATCGCGGACAAAAGCGCCGAAGTAGGTGGTCATGGCGGCCTTGCGATCGCCGGGAGGGCCGTCGCAGATGCCGCCGGCCGAGAGCGCGGCCGCGTGGAAGGCCGAGACGGCCTCCGGGCTCGGCGCCCGGAGCGCGATGTGGGCGCCGATATCGGCCGCGATGGGCGCCATGGCGGGCCGTGCGTTCAGCCAGAGCTCGGGATAGCGTTTGCCGAAGCCCACCTGGGTCGGCCGCTCGACGAGGCGGGCGAGCTCCAGCGGCGCGAGCGCGGCGGCGTAGAAGGCTGCGCTTTTCTCGAGATCGCGGACGGCAATGGAAAGATGGTCGATCATGCGTCCGGGTCCATGATCTCAGCGCCCGCGCACGTCCGCGAGGGCCCGGCCAAGGGCATCGGCGAGGTCGCGCCGCTCATCGTCCGTGAGGAAGCTGCCGACGGCGTAGGCGCGCCCGTGCGAGCGCAGATAGAGGCGGTTGGCGCCGTCCGGGCGCTCGGCGAGGTGTGGGCGCGCCCAGTACGGATTGAGCGCGATTTCCTCGCGCTGGCCGTTCGGCTGGACGCGGATCAGCTTCAGGTCCTCGCGGGTGATCTCGACCACCTCGATGCGACGGGCGGCGCGATAGTTGATCTTGAAGGCGCCATAGACCAGCAGGGCGTCGAGGCCGAAGAAGCCCATGACCGGCCAGGCCCCCATGGCGAGGAAGCTCATGCCGGCGACGAAGCTCACGCCGCCGATGAAGGTCATCAGGAACAAGAAGCCGCGCGGCGAGAGCGAGCGGTGCGGCATCAGCACCGCGCGGAAACCGCGACCCTCTTGCGCTTGGGCAGGATTCTCGTCCATCACCGCTCGGTCCACTACCGAAATCCCCGGAACACGGGAGCCTAATCCTCAATGGCCCGCTCTGCAAAGTCGTCGGCGGCGAAGTCCAGCCATACCAAGCAGGCCTCGTCCGCAAAACCCGCGGGCGAGGGCACGCGTTCCTTGCCGCGTCGGCGCAACGGGCGCGTCGACGCTGCGACGGTCGCCGAGATCTTTCGTCGCTTTGCGGCCGCCAATCCCCATCCCGAGGGCGAGCTGGAGCACACGAACGCCTATACGCTGCTGGTGGCGGTGGTGCTCTCGGCCCAGGCGACGGATGCGGGCGTGAACAAGGCGACGCGGCCGCTCTTCAAGATCGCGGATACGCCCGGGAAGATGGTGGCGCTCGGCGAGGAGCGCGTGCGCGAGTATATCAAGACCATCGGCCTCTACCGCAACAAGGCGAAGAACGTGATCGCGCTGAGCGAGCGGCTCATTGCCGGGCATGGCGGCAAGGTGCCGCACGATCGCGAAGCGCTCGAGGCCCTGCCGGGTGTCGGCCGCAAGACCGCGAACGTCGTGCTGAACATCGCTTTCGGTGAGCCGACCATGGCGGTGGACACACACGTCTTCCGCGTCTCGAACCGGCTCGGCATTGCACCGGGCAAGACGCCACTCGCCGTCGAGGAGGGGCTCATGCAGCGCATTCCGAAGGAATACCTCCAGCACGCGCATCACTGGCTGATCCTGCATGGACGCTACGTGTGCAAGGCACAGCGCCCGCGCTGCGAGGCGTGCATCGTGAGTGACCTCTGCACGGCGCCGGACCGCATTCTGCCCGTGACACCGCCGGCCCCGGTCTGATGATGGCTCAGTCTCCGCGCCCGCTCGTTCGTGGTCCGGCCGACGCGCCGACGTCGGTGGTGATGCAGGCGCTCGATGCGCTGGATGCCGGTGCCCGCCCGCTCGTCGTGGACGAAAGTTCGGGCCAGCTTGCTGCCGCGCTGCACGCGCGCGGGGCCGAGCCGCAGGTGTGGCGGCGGTCTGCTTCGCGCGGTGATACGGCGTCGGCGTGGCCGCAGGTGGCGGATTGCACAGCCGCGTTCGTGCGCCTCGGCAAGGATCGGCGCGCGCTCGCCATGGCGCTGCACGCAGCGGCGAGCGTGGTAGCGCCCGGCGGTGCGATAGTGCTGTTCGGCGCGAATGCAGAGGGCGTGAAGTCTGCGGCGAAGGCGCTGGAGGATGTTGCCGAAAGCATCGTGACGGTCGATACGCGGCGGCATTCGCGCGTGCTAGCCGGGAGACGGCGCGCGGACATTCCCGGGTTGCGCGCGTCACTCGATGCGTGGCGCGAGGTTCACGAGATCACGCTGAACGGCCGCGCGCGGCCCTGGATCAGCTATCCGGGTGTATTCGCGGCGGGAGAGCTCGATGCCGGGACGGCAATGCTGCTCGAGCATCTGCCCGCGCTCGCCAGTGGCGCCGCCGTGCTCGATATGGCTTGTGGCAACGGCAATATCGGCGCCGCCGTGCACGAGCGCTTTGTCGACGCGGCGGTCGATCTCGTCGACAGTGATGCGGTTGCGATCGCGGCGGCGCGGGAGAATGTCGCCGGCACTACGATCATCTGCGGTGATGGCCTCGCCGCCGCGCCGCGTGCGCGCTACGACGCGATTCTCTCGAATCCGCCGATCCATGATGGCGTCGAGGAGAGCCTTGCCTTTTTGCAGCGCCTGATCGCGGACGCGCCGGCTCGGCTGAAGACGGATGGCATTTTGCAGATCGTCATTCAGAGCCGCATTCGCGCCCTGCCGTGGTTTGAAGCGGCCTTCAAGGAGGCGGTGGTTGTCGCCCAGGACCGGCGCTTTCAGATCATCCGCGGCATTGCGGGGAATGTCGCCCGCGCTAAAGCAACGGACTTGAAATTCACCTCAACTCGGCGCTAGGCGGGGAGTGAATTTCAAGTCCAAAGTTGCTTTAGAAAACTATGACTCTAAAGCGTCTTTGAACCTTAAATGCGACTTTGAGATCAGCCCAGGCGTGGGTCGCATTTAAGGTTCGACGCTTTAGCCGTCGAGCCGCACGCTGATGCCGGCCGCGGCCATGTGCTGCTTGGCCTGGCCGATCGTGTACGTGCCGAAATGGAAGATCGACGCCGCGAGCACCGCGCTCGCGTGCCCCTGCTTCACGCCGTCCACGAGATGATCGAGCGTGCCGACGCCGCCGGATGCGATGACCGGCACGGTCACGGCATCCGAGATCGCGCGCGTGAGCGCGATGTCGAAGCCTGCCTTCGTGCCGTCGCGGTCCATGGACGTGAGCAGGATCTCGCCGGCACCGAGCGCCACGACCTCGCGCGCATACGCGACGGCATCAATACCGGTCGGCTTGCGCCCGCCGTGCGTGAAAATCTCCCAGCGATCCGCCTCGCCCGCGCCCGAGACCTTCTTCGCGTCGATCGCGACCACAATGCACTGCGCGCCGAATTTATCCGCGCCCTCGGCAACGAATTCGCGCCGGTTCACGGCTGCGGTGTTGATCGAGACCTTGTCGGCGCCCGCCGTGAGCAGGCGGCGAATGTCGTCCACCGTGCGCACGCCCCCGCCGACCGTGAGCGGCATGAAGCAGCGCTCCGCCGTGCGCTCGACAATGTCGAAGATGGTCTCGCGATTGTCCGAGCTCGCGGTGATGTCGAGAAAGCAGAGCTCATCCGCGCCGGCGGCGTCATAGGCCGCGGCCGCCTCGACGGGATCGCCGGCGTCGATCAGGTCGACGAAGTTCACGCCTTTGACGACGCGGCCGTCCTTGACGTCGAGACAGGGGATGATGCGGGTCTTGAGCATGGTGGTCTCGTGCAATTGCGCCCCGCTGGCATAGCACCATGCTGGCGGCGGAGCATCTCTTTCCAGAAGCCGGCGGTCTAAAGCTAGTGCAGTTTATCGGGCGGCGCGCCGCCCTCGCGCTCGCCGCGCGTCGCTTCTGCCTCGTCGCCATCCTCGTCGGCATCGGCACCGCCGCCCGGCACGACATACGTCTCCGACATCCAGCGCGCGAGGTCGATGTCGGCGCACCGCTTCGAGCAGAAGGGCCGAAGTGCCGGATCGATCGGGGCACCGCAGATCGGACAGCGCCCGCCTTTGGGTGTGCGCTCGTTCATTCGGTCTCGCGCTCGCCGGCTTTGAGCCAGTTGAAGTGGAGCGGGAAGCCTTCGCCCGTCAGAAGCGTCGTCACTTCCGTGAGCGGCAGGCCGACGACGTTGGTGTAGGAGCCGACGATCTTCTGCACGAAGCAACCGGCAAGGCCCTGGATGGCATAGCCGCCGGCCTTGCCGCGCCATTCGCGCGAGGCGATGTAGCTCTGGATGTCCTCTGTCGAGAGGCGGCGGAACCGCACGCGCGTATCGACAACCTTGAGCTTCACGCGGTCATCGGGTGTGATCAGGCAGAGGCCGGTCAGCACGCGGTGCGCGCGCCCGGAAAGGAGCTTCAGGCAGCCGAGCGCCTCTTCGATATCCTTGGGCTTGACCAGAATGCGGCGGCCCACGGCGACGACTGTGTCGGCTGCGAGAATGTGGGCGTCGGCGAGGTCGACATCATTGGCAACGAGATCGCGCGCCGCTTCGGCCTTGGCGCGGGAAAGGCGCGTCACGAGCGTGCGCGGCATCTCGCCCTTGCGCGGCGTTTCGTCGATCGAGGCCGGGCGCAGCGCGTCGGGTTCGATGCCGACTTGCGAGAGCAGCATGAGGCGGCGCGGACTAGCGCTCGCCAGCACGAGGCGCGGCTTGAGATCGGCGCGCCGGCCCTGTGGCTTGTTGCGCGCTCGCTGGCGACGCAACGTCTCGCGCTGTGGAGCGAGGGTGCCGCCGAGCAGAGAGAAGAGCCCTGATTTTGTAGTCGCCATCTTCGGGAGATTCCGCGGTTGCCGGACACCATGGCCACGGCAGGCCGATGAAATCAAGCGGGGGGCGTTTGATGGTGCGGGATCGCGCTTTCAGCGCGAACAGGGCCGCATGCCCTGTAACCCGCTCGGGGGACACCCCCGAACCCCCGTCTTTTACCGACTTGGAGCGAGTCGAGGGCGCACTATCATCCCCTCTCACCGCTCTAGCGGGGAGAGGGCTAGGGTGAGGGGCGGCGGCATACGCTGACGTCGCGCAAGTTCCCGCCCCTCATCCCGACCTTCTCCCCGTAAGCACGGGGAGAAGGGGAAGCGGTGCCGCACGCGAGCGCTCTCTGCATGGCCGCCGCGGGCATAGCACTACGACTGGAGGCGGCAGCACCTCTTCCCAGCAGCCCGCGGCACTAAAATCTAACGCCCAGATATCCGCGCGAAGAGCCGCATCCATGCGCCGGCAGCGACGGCCGTCTGCGGCGGCAGGCGGTAGATCACCTGCGCGGCCTCGCGCTCGAGCCGCCACGTGGTGCAATCGATCTCGTGCCCGCGCGCGACGCTCTGGGTGCGCATTCGGCCGTTCGCCGTGAAGCCGAGCTTCGTGAGAATGCGCGCCGAGGCCGGATTGTCGATGAAGTTCGCCGAGGTGAGCGCTTCGAGATTGCCGGCGGTGAAGGCATAGGTCACGACCGCGCGTGAGGCCTCGGTCGCGAAGCCCTGTCCCCAGTAGTCCTGGCCGAGCCAGAAGCCGAGCTCACCGACGCGCGTGCGTTGACAAAAGTAACCGACGCCACCGATGAGCTGCCCCTCGTGCTCGATGGCAAAGCGCACCTCGCCGCGCGCCTGCCGCAGCCAGCGCCGACACTGCCAGATGTGCAGAGGGTGCGGGATGTCGCTCGTCATGCGGGCAACGGCAAGGTTGCCCGCAAGAGCGACGAAGCGGCTCGCATCACCGAGCCGGAAGGGCCGGAGCGTCAATCGCGCGGTGTTGAGCACGGGCGTCTGCGCCATGGCCGAACCGCTTGGGGAGCGTGATCCCGGGCGCGGGTCTACTCCGCGGCCTCGACCTTCTCAGGCCGGACCGAGATGTAAATCCGCTTGTTGCGTTTGGTAGCGAACTCGACGGTGCCGTCGACGACGGCGAAGATCGTGTGGTCCGTCCCCATGCCGACGCCGGTGCCGGGGTGCCACTTCGTGCCACGCTGGCGGCAGATGATGTTGCCGGAGATGACCTTCTCTCCGCCGAACTTCTTCACGCCGAGCCGCCGGCCGGCGGTATCGCGGCCGTTGCGGGACGAGCCGCCTGCTTTTTTCTGTGCCATGACTTAAGTCTCCTCGCTGTATTGCGCCGATCGCGTCCCGCGCTCCGCCGAAGGGCGGAGGCTGCGCGCTCAGGCGCCGATGATCTCGGTGATCTTGACGGTCGTCAGCTCCTGACGATGGCCGCGCTTGCGGCGCGAGTTCTTGCGGCGGCGCTTCTTGAAGGCGATGACCTTCGGGCCGCGGCCCTGCTCGACGACCTCGGCCTTGACGAGGGCACCCGAGACGAGAGGCGCGCCAATCTTCACGCCGGCGTCGTTGCCGCCGACCATGAGGACTTCGCCGAATTCGATCTTGGCACCCGGCTCACCGGCGAGCTTCTCGACGGTGAGGACGTCGTCGGCCGCCACACGGTACTGCTTGCCGCCGGTCTTGATGACTGCGTACATCTTTGTCTTCCTTGTGTTATCCGCGTCTTTCGGCGGATCCGGCCGTGCCCGGATCACTTTGGATGCCCAGCTTCGATCCCGGCGGGGACCAGTGGGCAGGCCTCAAACAGCGCATGAGCACGGCGGCCGGACGGCCCCGCGCGAAGCCTGTCTTATGTTGGACGTCGCTCGTACTGTCAACTTAAAGGTGTCACGGCACTTTAAAAGTGCATCGACGCTCATTCCACGGCATCAAAGGCCCATGCTGAAACTGGATCATCTCACCGTCATCGCGCCGACCTTGGCGGAGGGCGTGGCGCACGTCCGGGCCTGCCTCGATCTCGACGTTCCCTTCGGGCAGCGCCACAGCTACATGGGCACGTACAACCACCTCATCCAGCTCGGCGATATGGTCTATCTGGAGATCGTGGCGCTCGACCCCGAGGCCGATGGGCCGAGCCGGCGGCGCTGGTTCGGCCTGGATGACCAGAGGAAGGTCAGGGCCGATTGGGAGGAGGGGCGGCGCCTGCGCGTCTGGGTCGCGCGGACGGACGCCATCGACGCTGTCATTGCAGGCCGCGGCGGCATATTCGGTGAGAAGGTCCCACTTCCGGCGATCAATTCGACGTTCGATTTCGCCATCCCTGAAGATGGCTCTCTGCCACTCGATGGGTCGGCGCCCTCCATCATCGACAGGCGCGGAAAGCCCCGCTCGATGGCGACAATCGCGGACCTCGGCGCGCGGCTGCGATCCTTTTCGCTCGCGCACCCGGACCCAGACGCCATCGCAGCGCTTTACCGAGAACTCGATATCGATCGCGCGCCTGAGATCACGCGCGGGCCGAAGCTTCGTTATCGCGCGCAGATCGAAACGCCGATGGGGCTGAAGGAACTGACCTGAGACGTGCGGCCGCCCGCGAGGGAGAGCGCGGAGCCGGCCGCCACCGAGATGCCCGCATCTGAGCCGGAGAAACTGCGATGGACCGAGCTGAAGTCGCCGCGCATTGGGAGGCCAATGCCGATACGTGGACGAGACACAGCCGCGCGGGATACGACGTCTATCGCGACGCGCTGAACACGCCGGCATTCCTCTCCATCCTGCCGCCGATCGAGGGCCTAGCCGGCTTGGATGTCGGATGCGGTGAAGGGTCCAATACCCGCAAGCTCGCGGAGCGTGGCGCCCGCATGTGTGCAGTCGACATCGCACCGACCTTCATCCAGCACGCGCAGGCGCGAGAGGCCGCGGAGCCCCTGGGCATCGATTTTCAGGTCGGCGATGGCATGGCGCTGCCCTTTGCCGATGCCTCGTTCGACTTCGCGACGTCGTTCATGGCGCTCATGGATATGCCCGACCAGCACCTCGCCTTTCGCGAGGTGGCGCGCGTCCTGCGGCCGGGCGGTTTCTTCCAGTTCTCCATTCTCCATCCCTGCTTTGTGCCGCCGCACCGCCGCAACCTGCGCGATGCCGACGGGCAGCCGCGCGCCGTCGAGGTCGCCCGCTATTTCGATGGTACGGATGGTGAAGTGGAGAGCTGGTGGTTCGGGAGCGTGCCCGCCGATGAGCGCGAAAGAGTAGCTCCCTTCCGCGTGCCGCGCTTTCACAGGACGCTGAGTGCGTGGGTCGACTTCGTCGTGGCGGCCGGATTGATTATCGAGAAATTCGCCGAGCCGCGCGCGGACATCGAGACGGCTCAAGCCGAGCCGGAGGTCGCCGATACGCGCGTTGCCCCCATCTTCCTGCATATGCGCGTGAGGAAGCCGGCCGCGCCATAGCGGTCCCGTTCGCCGCTCAGACAACCTTCCCGTAGACGATGAAACCGCGATTGAGCGCGAGCTTGTCGTAGAGCGTGCGCGCGGTCGCGTTCGTCTCGTGCGTCAGCCAGTAGACGCGCGGGCAGCCCGCCCGTCGCGCTTCCTCGTACACGGCCTCGATCAGTGCGCGACCGACGCCCTTGCCGCGCGCAGCCTCGGCCGTGAAGAGGTCGTTGAGGTAACAGAGCGGGGCGATGGCCGTCGTCGTCCGATGGAACAGATAGTGCGTGAGGCCCAGCAGGCGCCCGTCCAACTCAGCCACCAGCGCATACAGGGGCTCATAGGCGTCGAAGAAGCGCCGCCAGGTGGCACGTGTGATCTCGGGCGCCAGCGCCGTCGGTCCCACCCGCTCGTAGAAGGCGTTGTAGCCGTCCCACAGCGGAAGCCACTGCTCATAATCCTCCGGACGAACGGCGCGGACGATCAGCTCAGCCATCGGCGGCCTCGTGTTCGCAGAGATATCTTCGGAGCTGCAGCGATCAGCGAGTGGGGACGGGATGCTCGCCGCGGTAGTCGTAGAAGCCGCGCTGGGTCTTGCGGCCGAGCCAGCCTGCTTCGACGTACTTCACGAGCAGCGGGCAGGGGCGGTACTTCGTGTCGGCGAGGCCCTCGTAGAGCACCTGCATGACCGAGAGGCAGGTGTCGAGGCCGATGAAGTCGGCGAGCTCGAGCGGCCCCATGGGATGGTTGGCGCCGAGTCGCATGGCCTTGTCTATGGCTTCGACGCCGCCGACGCCCTCGTAGAGCGTGTAGATGGCCTCGTTGATCATCGGCAGCAGAATGCGGTTGACGATGAAGGCCGGGAAATCTTCCGAGACCGCGATCGTCTTGCCGAGGCTCTCCGCGAACTGGCGCGCGCGCGAAAATGTCTCGTCTTCGGTGGCGATGCCGCGGATCAGCTCGACGAGCTGCATGACCGGCACCGGGTTCATGAAGTGCATCCCGATAAATCGCTCGGGACGGTCCGTGGAGGCGCCGAGGCGCGTGATCGAGATCGAGGAGGTATTGCTCGCGAGCATGGCCTCCTTCTTGAGATGCGGACAGAGCTCGGCGAAGATCTTGCGCTTGACGCTCTCGTCCTCGGTTGCGGCCTCGACGACGAGATCGGCGTCGCCGAGATCCTTGAAGCTCGGCGCAAAGCTGATGCGCTTGAGCGTCGCCTTCATGTCTCCCTCGGTGACGAGGCCGCGGCTCACTTGCCGCGCGAGATTGCGCTCGATGGTGCCGAGCGCCTTCTCGAAGGCTTCCTTCTTCAAGTCGTTGACGACGACGTTGTAGCCCGCGAGGGCGACGACGTGTGCGATCCCGTTGCCCATCTGGCCGGCACCGATGATGCCGACCTTCTTGACGAAGGTGACGGGCGGCGTGGCGGTAGCCTTTTTCGTTTTCACGGCAGTGTCCATGTCGCCCGTTCCTTCGCGTGTCAGATCAGCGGCCGATTTTCGTGAGCTCGGCTTCGAGCTCGGGGAGCGCCGTAAAGAGGTCCGCCACGAGACCGTAGTCGGCCACCTGGAAGATCGGCGCTTCCGCGTCCTTGTTGATCGCCACGATGATCTTGCTGTCCTTCATGCCGGCGAGATGCTGAATGGCACCCGAGATGCCGACCGCGACGTAGAGCTCCGGTGCAACGACCTTGCCAGTCTGGCCGACCTGGAAGTCGTTCGGCACGAAGCCAGCATCGACCGCGGCGCGCGAAGCGCCCATGGCCGCGCCGAGCTTGTCGGCGACGGGCTCGATGTACTTCTTGAAGTTCTCGCCGGACTGCATGCCGCGCCCGCCGGAGATGACGATGCGCGCCGAGGTGAGCTCGGGGCGGTCGGACTTGGAAAGCTCGGCTTTGTCGAAGGTCGAGATGCCGACGGCCCCCGGCGCCGCGATCTTCTCGATCGATGCCGAGCCGCCTTCGCCGACAGCCTGGAAGGATGCCGTGCGGACGGTGATGACCTTCTTCGCCTCGCTGGACTGCACGGTCTGGATGGCGTTGCCGGCGTAGATCGGACGCTCGAACGTGTCGGCCGATACGACCTTGGTGACATCCGAGAGCTGCATGACGTCGAGGAGAGCTGCAACGCGCGGCAGCACGTTCTTGCCCGAAGCCGTCGCCGGCGCGAGCACGGCGTCGTAGTTGGCCATCAGCGGCACGATCAGCGCCGACATTTCCTCGGCGAGCTGGTTCGCGAACTGCGGCGCATCCGCGACGAGCACCTTCGCTGCGCCATCGAGCTTCGCCGCGGCTTCGGCAACTGCACCGCAGTTGCTGCCCGCGACGAGCACGTGCACATCGCCGCCGAGTGCCTTGGCGGCGCTCATGGCCTTGGCGGTCGAGCTTCCGAGCGCGGTGTTGTTATGATCGGCAACAAGAAGAACAGCCATCAGAGTACCCCCGCCTCATCCTTGAGCTTGGCGACCAGCTCGGCCGCGCTCCCGACCTTCACACCGGCCTTGCGGCCCGGCGGCTCGGTCGTCTTCAGCACCTTGAGGCGCGGGGCGACATCGACCCCGAGATCGGCAGGCTTCTTCGTGTCGAGCGGCTTCTTCTTCGCCTTCATGATGTTCGGCAGCGAGGCATAGCGCGGCTCGTTGAGGCGCAGGTCCGTCGTCACGATGGCCGGCATGTTGAGCTTGATGCTCTCGAGACCGCCATCGACCTCACGTGTGACGTGCAGCGTGCTGCCGTCGATCGCGAGTTTCGAGGCGAACGTGCCCTGCGGCCAGCCGAGGAGGGCGGCGAGCATCTGGCCCGTCTGGTTGCAGTCGTCGTCGATGGCCTGCTTGCCGAGAATGACGAGGCCGGGCTGCTCGGCTGCGACAATGGCCTTCAGCAGCTTGGCGACAGCGAGCGGCTCGACGGGCTCCTCGCCGGTCTCGACCAGGATGCCGCGGTCCGCGCCCATGGCGAGGGCGGTGCGGATGGTCTCCTGGGCCTTGGCCGGCCCGACGGAGACAGCGACGATTTCGGTGACGGCACCCTTTTCCTTGAGGCGGATCGCTTCTTCGACCGCGATCTCGTCGAACGGGTTCATCGACATCTTGACGTTGGCGAGCTCGACGCCCGATCCGTCGGCCTTGACCCTGATCTTCACGTTATAGTCGACGACCCGCTTAACGGGCACCAGCACTTTCATTGATACAGCGCTCCCCAGACCTCAGGAAAATCGGCTCCGAAACGGCATAACGGAGGCACACCTGCCGGGGCGTGCCGATCCGATTGCGCAGTGGTTCAATGCGGTTTCGCCAATCGGCCGGGAGGCCTGCGAATGTCCGCACAAAAGCCGGGTGATTTCGGCCTCTCGCAGATGCGAAATAAGACTAGGTCGTGTCAATTTACAAGTCAATCGTGCGACAGTTTGTCGTGTAATTAGGCAGATCCTGCCATGCGCTGCGCGGGCGGCGCGCTGCACCGTTGCGGGCGCCCTGAACATTGCGCAAAAGGCTGCGTGCCCCCTAGTGTCCCTCTGAGAATGGGCGGCGCCCGTTCGGACATCTTCACCAACTTCCAAGGAGCATCGCATGGCTGGCGCGGCGGCGGCAGATGACGGCAGCAGGCAGGAGGCTACAGGCGCGCTCGGCGACGTCGTCGTGCTCGACCTGACGCAGATGCTGGCGGGGCCGTTCGTCACGATGATGCTCGCCGACCAGGGAGCCCGCGTCATCAAGATCGAGCCGCCGGGCGGGGATGCGACGCGGCTCTTCGGCCCCTTCATGCCGGGTCAGGTGGGCGTGCCGGAAGGCGGCTATGGCGGCTACTTCGGCTCGACGAACCGGAACAAGGAGTCGATCGTCATCGATCTCAAGTCCGAGGCCGGACGTGGGATCCTGAAGCGCCTCGTCGCGAAGGCCGACATCCTGGTCGAGAACTTCCGCGCGGGTGTCATGGAGCGGCTCGGGCTCGGCTATGAGACGCTCGCGGAGATCAACCCGCGCCTCGTCTATGGCACCATCCGCGGCTTCGGCGATCCGCGCTCGGGGCGCAGTCCCTACGCCGAATGGCCGGCCTACGACATCGTCGCGCAGGCCATGGGCGGCATCATCGCGATCACCTCGCCGACGCCGGGTGGGCCGCCGACGAAAATAGGCCCTGGCGTCGGCGATCTCATCCCGGCCATGCAGTGTGCCTTCGGCATCCTGGCGGCACTGCATCGTGCGCGAGCGACAGGGCGTGGCCAGTTCGTCGATGTGGCCATGGTCGATGGCGTGCTCGCGGCCTGCGAGCGGCCGGTCTTCCAGTATTCCTACGAGGGCAAGTCTCCGGGGCCGGAAGGGAACAGCCATCCGCTGCTCTGCCCGTACGGCCTGTTTCCGGCGAAGGACGGCTGGGTGGCGATCGGCTGCCCGCACGACGAGTTCTGGCGCCTGCTCGTGAAGACGATCGGCCGGCCGGAGTTGGCCGAGGATGCGCGCTATCGTCTGACGCGCGACCGTCTCGACCGGCGCGCGGAAGTCGAAGGCCTCGTGACGGACTGGACCTCGGCGCGCACCAAGGCGGAGATCACCGCAGTGCTCGGCGGCAAGATCCCGTTCGGTCCCGTGCGCAGTTTCGACGAGATTTTCGACGATCCGCACATC
This sequence comes from Hyphomicrobium sp. CS1BSMeth3, assembly GCF_900117415.1. Lineage (GTDB taxonomy): Bacteria > Pseudomonadota > Alphaproteobacteria > Rhizobiales > Hyphomicrobiaceae. The sequence continues at coordinate 1,633,883 of NZ_FPEI01000006.1, read as the reverse complement.
GGCGCGCGCAACATGCTTGCCGAGGTGGAGCTTCCGGGCGTGAGCGATCGCACGTTCAAGGTGGCGGGCACGGCCGTGAAGCTCTCCGAGACGCCCGGTGGCGTGCGCACGCGCGCGCCGATGACGGGTGAGCACACAGCGAAGGTGCTTGCCGAGTTCGGTTTCGACGAAGGCGAGATCGCGAAGCTGAAGGCCGCGCGCGCCGTCGTCTGAGACTTCAGGCGGAGCGCGCCCGGGGATGCGCGAGGTCGTAGACCTTCAGCAGACGCTCGCGGTCGACCTCGGTGTAGACCTGTGTCGTCGAAAGCGAGGCGTGGCCGAGCAGCTCTTGGATCTGCCGCAGATCGGCGCCCGCCGAGAGCAGATGCGTCGCGAAGGAGTGGCGCAGCGCATGCGGTGTTGCCGTCTCGGGTAGGCCGAGCGCACCGCGCAGGCGCTCCATCTGAAGCTGGATGATGCGCGGCGAAAGCGGCTTGCCCTTGGCGCCGCGGAACATCGGCTCGTCTCTCTCGAGGTCGAAGGGACAGAGCTCCAGATAGCGCGCGACCGCCTGCTGAATGGCCGGCAGGATCGGGACGAGACGCTCCTTGCCGCCCTTGCCCGTAATGCGGAGAGCGTCGCGGCCGGGCGTCGGCGCATCGGCGAGCGTCAGACCCAAGGCCTCGGAAATGCGCAGACCCGCACCGTAAAGCAGCAGCAGCACGGCGAGATCGCGGGCATGGATCCAGTCGAGATCGGCGGCCATGTCCGCGGCGACAACATCCGCGGCCTTGGAAACCGTGAGCGGACGCGGCAGGCCGCGCGCGACGCGCGGTGTTCCGACCTTGAGAATGGCGTGGTTTTTCAGGTCCTGGCTTGCCTCGAGCCAGCGGAAGAACTGGCGGAAGGAAGACATCGTGCGCGCGAGCGAGCGGTTCTCGACGCCGAGGCGCCGACGTTGCGCGAGGAAGGCGCGGAAGGTCAGCGGTTCGAGATCACGGATGTCGTCGAGCGTCGGCGCGCGGCCAAGGCGATGGGCGAGCCAGCGGCAGAGCTGACGCCAGTCGCGCTCGTAGGCCTCGATGGTATTCGCGCTGGCGGCGCGCGCGACGAGGTGCTCGCGCCAGCGGGTAAGCGCCGCGTCGAGGTCGTCTGCGATCGTGAGCTTGTCGCTCTCCTGCATAGGGGCGCGCTCCAGCCGGTCCGCGACTTGTGCTATCCAGCGCTCGGCTGGTTCGGTTAACAAAAGCTTAAAAGCAAAGAGCCGAGGGAGGAATTCGTGAAGGATCAGGTCGCGTGCGACGTGCTCGTCGCGGGCTCGGGCGCGGGGGCGTTCTCGGCCGCGATCACGGCCCGCCATCATGGGCTCGACGTGCTCATGGTCGAGAAAGAGCCGCTCTTCGGCGGCACGACCTGCTACTCGGCCGGCGTGATCTGGATACCTGGCAGCGCGCAGGCCAAGGCTGCCGGGATCGAGGACGGCCCGGCAAAGGCGCTGCGCTATCTCGAGAGCATTGCCGGCAACCGCCTCGATCGTGCGCGCGCCGAGGCTTTCCTCGCGACCGGACCGGAGATGCTGGCCTTTCTCGAGGCGAATACGCCCGTGCGCTATGGCCTCGTGCCGACCTGGGCGGACTACGAGCCGGAGCTGCCCGGCGGCTCGAATGGCGGGCGTTCGCTCGCGCCCGATGTGTTCGACGGGCGCCAGCTCGGCAAGCGCTTCGATCAGCTTCGCCCGCCGCTTGAGTCCATGATGCTGCTCGGCGGCATGATGGTCGGGCGCACGGATCTGCCGCACCTCTACAACATGCTGCGCGTGCCAAAATCGGCGTGGCATGCCCTGCGGATGTTCGCGCGCTATGGCCGCGATCGCCTCGGCTGGAAGCGCGGCACGCGGCTCACGAATGGCAACGGCCTCATCGCGGCGCTCGCATTGGCGGCGCAAGGGAAGGGCATTCCGCTCTGGCTCGAGGCACCGCTGGTCTCACTGGTGCACGAAGGCGGGCGCATTGCCGGCGCGATCGTCCGCAGGGATGGGCGCGACGTGGAGATCCGCGCGCGGCGTGGCGTGGTGCTGGCGTGCGGTGGATTTGCCGGTGATACGGCACTCAAGGCGCGGCTCTATGCGCATGTCGCGGACGGCCGCGCGCATCAGTCACTGCCGCCGGCGACGAACAGCGGCGATGGTATCAGGATCGCGACGGGTGCTGGCGCGGCCTTCCACGAGGATGTGCACCACGCGGCCGCGTGGACGCCGGTCTCGTATCTGCCGCAGCCTGACGGCACGAAGCTGCCCTATCCGCATTTCATTGACCGTGGCAAGCCCGGCTACATCGCTGTCGACCGGCGCGGGAAGCGCTTCGTCAACGAAGCCAAGTCGTACCACGTGTTCGTGCCGGCCATGATCGAGGCCTGCCGCGGCGATCGGCAAACCGAATGCTGGAACATCTGCGACCATACGGCCATTCGGCGCTGGGGCCTCGGTGCGGCGCCGCCTCGCCCTGCGCGCCTCACGCCCTATCTGGATAGCGGCTACATCATCAGCGGCGCGACGCCGGAAGAGCTGGCCGCGCGGCTCGGCATCGACCCGGCCGGCCTGGCTGCAACCATCCGCTCGTACAACGATGGCGCGCGACGCGGCGAGGACAGCGAGTTCGGCCGCGGCACGGATGCCTATCAGCGCTTCAATGGCGCGCCTGGCCACGCTCCGAACCCCTGCGTGGCCCCGCTCGACCGGCCGCCCTACTACGCCGTCCGCCTCATCCCCGGCGACATCGGCACGTTCGCAGGGCTCAGGACCGATGCCTCTGCGCGGGTGCTCGACAAGGATGGCCAGCCGATCGCTGGGCTCTATGCCGCCGGCAATGACATGGCGAGCGTCATGGGCGGCACGTACCCAGGCGCGGGCATCACCATCGGCCCTGCCCTGACCTTCGGCTACATCGCCGGGCGGCATCTGGTGGGAAAAGATTGATCCCCGGCCCTTAACTTATTGGCAACCGCCACATTTTCGCCAATCGGCGCGCGACCTTGCTGTTCTGGGCCGGACGACGTATGTTGCGGCGCGGAAATCAACACTCTCGCGCGGCCCCTGCTGTATAAGGCCTGCTGCGTCCGCCGCGGAATTGTCCTGCGGCATCCGAACGGTTCACCGATGTCTGTCGCCAACCTCGATCCGGCTCGCCTCGGGCGCCTTCACGGCGTCGCCGATGGCGCACGCGTCGTCGTGGCGATGTCGGGGGGCGTGGACAGCTCGCTCGCCGCAGCGCTCGCCAAGGCAGCCGGCTACGACGTCGTCGGCATTACGCTGCAGCTCTACGATCATGGTGCGGCCACCGGGCGCAAGGGCGCCTGCTGCGCCGGTCAGGACATTCACGACGCCCGCCGCGTCGCCGAGCACCTCGGCATTGCGCACTACGTGCTCGATTACGAGCGCCGCTTCCGCGATGCGGTCATCGCGCCGTTTGCCGAGAGTTACCTCGCCGGCGAGACGCCGATCCCGTGCGTGTCGTGCAACCAGAACATCAAGTTCTCCGGCCTTCTCGATACGGCGCGCGAGATCGGCGCTGCAGCTCTGATCACGGGGCACTACGTCGACTGGCGGTTCGTCGACGGCCAGCCCACGCTCTATCGGCCGGCCGATCTCAGCCGCGACCAGAGCTACTTCCTCTTTGCCACGACGCGCGACGAGCTGGCCTTCCTGCGCTTCCCTCTTGGCGCCCTGCTGAAGTCGGAGGTGCGCGAACTCGCCCGCGCGTTCGCTTTGCCGGTCGCCGAAAAGGCCGACAGCCAGGACATTTGCTTCGTGCCGCATGGCCGCTACAGCGATGTCATCGAAAGGCTGAGGCCTGAGGCGGCAACGCCTGGAAACGTCGTTCATGTAGACGGGCGCGTGCTCGGCCGTCACGACGGTATCATGGGGTTCACCGTCGGCCAGCGCCGCGGGCTCGGGGTGACGGGCCGCGAGCCCCTGTACGTCGTTCGGCTCGATGCGAGCCGCGCAGAGGTCGTCGTCGGTCCGCGAGACTGCTTGCGTGTGCGCACGATTATGCTTAAAGACGTCAACTGGCTCGGCGATCAGCCGGTCGATGGCGGGGGCGCCATGCGGGAACGTGTCAGCGTACGCGTGCGTTCATCTCAAGATCCGATGTCTGCGCATCTCTCGCTCGAGGGACGTGCGGCAACGGTTGTTCTGGACGACGGAGAATTCGGGGTGGCTCCGGGGCAAGCGTGCGTCTTCTATTCTTCCGAAACAGCGGCGCGCGTGCTCGGTGGCGGCTGGATTGCTTCGACATCAGCCGACATCGATAAGGCGGACTTCGGTGCCGCACTGCGGACAGCGGAGACCAGCGCGGGTACACGCACGGCCATTGCGGCCGGGCCCGGTAATTGAAGGGCGGCGGACTCTCGGTTCGCTTTTAGGTGCATTGACGAGGATTGACGTCGATGTTGCGTTCGGAAAATCGGCAAGGAACGTCGGTGATGCAGAATAGTACCGCGGGGCGCACGGCCGCAGCCCAGATGGACGAGGCTTCCATCAAGACCGCTTATCGGCGCTGGGCCCCCGTGTATGACAATACGTTCGGCCGTTTTACGACAGAAGGCCGCCGCCACGCCGTCGAGATCATCAATCAGCGCCACGGCAAGGTGCTCGAGGTCGGCGTAGGCACCGGCCTGTCGCTCCCCGACTATGGGCGCCATCTGGAGCTCGTCGGCATCGACCTTTCGCCCGAGATGCTCGACAAGGCACGCGAGAAGGTCGCCGAAGAGGGCCTCGGCAACGTCACCGGCCTCTATGAGATGGATGCGAGCGAGCTCACGTTCCAGACGGGTGCGTTCGATACGGTCGTCGCCATGTACGTCATGACCGTCGTGCCGGACCCGGAGAAGGTCATGCGCGAGCTTGCGCGCGTCTGCAAGGTCGGCGGCGAGGTGATCCTGATCAACCACTTCAGCCAGGAAGAGGGCGTGCGCGGCTGGGTCGAGCGCCGCATGGCGCCGTTCGCCGACAAGCTCGGCTGGCGTCCGGTCTTCGACGTCGACCGCGTCATGGTCTGCGACAACCTGAAGCTCGTCGGGCGCCGCGCGCTGCGCCCCTGGGGCCTCTTCACGATGCTGCGCTTCGAGAAGATGCGCGAAGTCGTGCAGGCCGCGGCCGAGTAAGCTTTCCAGGGCGAGAAAAGACGGAGTTTGGCAGCGGCCCCGAGTGGGTACAGGGCCTGCGGCCTCGTTCGCGCTGTAGACGCGATTTCGATCAGCGAAGTTGGTCAGCTTCTATTGACAGTACTGAGGGGGCGTCCTTATACGAGGGCGCCGGTTATGGCGGGATAGCTCAGGTGGTTAGAGCGAAGGTCTCATAATCCTTAGGTCGGCGGTTCGAGTCCGCCTCCCGCTACCAAACCTACCGCAATGCTCGTGCCGGACTTTTGCGCAGCCGGACCCAAATCTAGCCCCATTGGCCCGTTAATCATCTCCTGCCTCCGCGCAATGCGTCGCGTACATCGCCGCGCGCGAGGAGCACTTTCCAGTTCGCCCTACGGAGTCCGATGGGCATGCCCGAGCCTCATTTTTCGACGCTGGACGACGACCTGCCGCGCACGCTCAGACGCGCTCGGGATGAGCGCGATGCGCGAGAGCGCGAAGCGAACGGGCAGCGCTTTCCCTCGTCGCTCAAGGCGGCAATGGCCGCAGCCAGCGACCCTGCAGCGGCCACGCGCGATCATTCGGCGCGGTCGTCGCCCCGCGACGGCGTCACCGTGACGCGCATCGACGTGCCGCTCAAGAGCCTCATCGCGTTCTTCATGAAGGCGGTGTTCGCGGCGCTCCCCGCGCTTGTCGTGCTGATGATCGTCCTTTGGTCGATCGGCGAGGTGCTGCAGCGCTATTTCCCCTGGCTGCTCAAGATGCGCATCCTCATCCAATTTCCAGGTTGAGCGCCGAGCCCATATCCCGATCGCGAGGTTCTAACGCAGGATCACCTTAGTGTGAGCCCTGCAACGTTTGAGTCGCCCACGTGGTTTGCGTTCTGGCAGTGCACCAAACCAAGTGGAGGCTCAGATGCGGAAGCTTATGGTTGCGACGGTGTTACTCACTCTTTGCATGAGCCCGGCGTTTGCCCAGATCGGCACGCCGGGAAATGAGACAAAGCCGACGGGTGAGGAGGACAACCAAGCGGAGTGCATAGCGAATTTCAGATTGGCAGATCGCAACGGTGACGGCGTGCTGAGTGGCGACGAGCTCGCCTCGGCAAGGGCAGTCATCCCGACAGATCTTGGACTATCAGGTCCTATTGGTTTCCAGGAGTTCCTGGACGCCTGCATGGCCGTAGTTCCTAGGGGCGGTTGAACCCTGTCTTAATCACACGACCGGCACTGCCACGCTTGCCTCAACCGAGAAACTCGGTTGAGGCGGCGCAAGCCTGCCGAACGGCGTGGCGCGCACTGCAAGTGCACAAATCACTTTCAACATCTCGAAATTGATCTGCGGGGAACATCCACCGCTCCGAGTGGTTAGCCAACATACAGTGGTAATCACGAGGAGATCGCAATGCAGAAGCTTACACTAAAGCAACGGACTTGAAATTCGCCTCACCTCGAGGCGGGGCAGGGAGCGAATTTCAAGTCCAAAGTTGCTTTAGAAGCATTGAGTCTAAAGCGTCTTTGGACCTCAAATGCGACTCTGAGCCCGCCCCGAACCGTGGGTCGCATTTGAGGTCCGACGCTTTAGCTGCGGTCGTGCTTGGTCTTTTCATGAGCCCGGCACTGGCGCAAACGGTCGCACCGGGAAATGAATCGAAACCTGCCGGTCAGGAGACCAATCGCGCCGACTGCTTGAAGAACTTCAGAGCCGCCGATGCCAATAGTGACGGCACGCTCAGTGCGGCTGAAATCGAGAATGCGAAGGATGTGATCCCGACGCAGCTCGCGCTCACGGGGCCCATCAGCGAAAGCGAGTTCATGACGGCGTGCTTGGCTCAAGTGCCGAAGGGCGGCTAAGCCGACGATCGATCTGCCTTGCCTCAATGGCTCAGTCGTTGAGGCAAGGCGCTTCACTCGGCTCGGTGCAGCAAACGACCTGCAACCGCATCGAGCTTCGCCACGAGCGCCGGATCGCGCGCGGCGGGAGGCGTGACGATGGCTGTCTCGAGGGCGCGATCCGAGCCGATCGGGCAGGCTGGGTGCTCGCGCGGAAACGTGTGGCAGAGACGTGCGATGATGCGCTGGGCCTTGCTCACGTTCTCCATGAGCACCTTCAGGATTTCCGCCACATCGACCTCGCGATAATCATCGTGCCAGCAGTCGTAGTCGGTGACCATGGCGAGCGTCGCGTAGCAGATCTCGGCCTCGCGTGCGAGTTTGGCCTCGGGCATGTTCGTCATGCCGATGACGTCACAGCCCCAGGAGCGATAGAGGTTCGATTCAGCGCGCGTCGAGAACTGCGGCCCTTCCATGGCGAGATAGGTGCCGCCGCGCGTGATCGCGATGTCTTCCGCGCGCGCCGCCTTCTCGATCTCGTCGGCGAGTAGCGGGCTCACCGGATCGGCGACCGACACGTGGGCGACGCAGCCCGTTCCGAAGAAAGATTTCTCGCGCGCGAACGTGCGGTCGATGAACTGATCGACGAGCACGAAGTGGCCTGGCGCATATTCCTGCTTGAGCGAGCCGCACGCGGAAATCGAAATCAGGTCGGTGACACCGGCGCGCTTGAGGCAATCGATATTGGCGCGGTAGTTGATCTCGGTCGGCGGGACGCGATGGCCGCGCCCATGGCGCGGGAGGAACCGCACAGGCAGGCCGTCGACCTCGGCGAAGAGGATCGCGTCGGATGCGACGCCCCACGGGCTCGCGACGATCTCCCAATGCGGGTTTTTGAGATCGGGCAGATCGTAGTGGCCGCTGCCGCCGATAAAGCCCAGCACTGTCTTCGTCATCGCGGCCCCTTGTCGGTCACAAAAAAGAAATGCGGCGGCCCGAGAGCCGCCGCAGGAAAAAACGCCGCGCGACAGGCTGTCGGCCCGCCGCCAGCCTAAGCTATTTGCAGAGCGTCGCGAAAGCCTTGCACTCCGAGCCAAGCCCGCCCTTCGTGCACTTGAAGCGAACCTTGCTCACCTTGTAGCCCGGTGCCGTGCCGACCTTCTGGCCAGCGGCCATGAACTGGGCCCAGCTACCCCAATCGGTTGCCTGCAGCACGGCTTCCCATGCCTGGAACTTCGCGCCATCCTCGGTGGTGTTCGTGCCCTGCCCACCCTTGTTCAGGCACTGGGCCGAAGCCACAGAAGCCATGCCGAGCGACAACGCGGCTGCCATCGCCGCCGCGGCGATCCCACAACGAACAGTGCTCATATCCGTCTTTCCCCTGTCAGAGTGATCGGGCCGCTGCGCAGTGCCTCCCAGCACCCGATTCGCGCACTATACCCGTAGCTGGCGGAGAGCACCGATGCAGCTCGGCAACAGGGGCAGGATGATCAAAGCGTGAAGCCACCGTCGACCAGAAAAGCCTGGCCCGTGGTGAACGCGGCTTCGTCGCCGGCGAGATAGACGGCGATCGCGGCCACTTCCTCGGCCGTGCCGAGCCGGCCCATGGGCTGGCGGTCGATGAACATCTGGCGCACCTCGGCAGTCGGCTTGCCGAGCGCCTGCGACTGTGCCGCGATGCGCGCATCGAGCGATGGCGACTGCACAGTGCCCGGGCAGATGGCATTGCAGCGGACGCCCTTGCGGATGAAGTCCGCCGCGACGGACTTGGTGAGCCCGATCACGGCCGCTTTGGTGGCGCCATAGACGTAGCGGTTGATGACGCCGCGCGGCGCGCCGGCTGCCGAGGCGATATTCACGATCGATCCGCCGCCCTTTCCGAGCATCCCGGGCAGGAAGGCCGAGATCGTGCGGTGCATGGACTTGACGTTGAGGTCGAAGGAGAAATCCCAGTCGCCTTCGGAGCACTCGAGCACAGTGCCGTGCGCGACAAAGCCCGCGGCATTGAACAGGATGTCGATGGCGCCGATCTCCTTGGCGAGCGCGTTGACCGCGGCCGTGTCGCGCACATCGAGCCGGTATGTCGCGGCAACGCCGTCGCGCTTCAGCGCGTCGAGTGCGGCTGGATCGATGTCGGTCGCGATCACGCGGGCGCCCTCGCGCGCAAAGGCGAGCGCCGTGGCGCAGCCGATGCCGGCGCCCGAGGCAGTGCAAAAGGCAGTCTTGCCGTTCAAGCGCCCGGTCATGTCGTCCTCCCAGTGGATTGGTAATGGCTTCTTGTTGGGCTCAGCTTAGAGCCTGATCCGCCGCGACGGAACGGAGTCGCCGCCGTGGCGCTACTGGACGGTCTCGCCCTGGTAGACGCCCCAGAGCTTGCTCTGCTCGACGTAGCCGCGGAAGTCACCAACCGAGATCTGGCACCAGCGCCCATCGCATCGGCGGATGCCGCATATGACGCCCGGCTCGAGCAGCGCGACTGTGCCGGCGGACGTCGAGTCATCTCGAAAGAGCGGTACGGGCTTGGCCGTGCCCGTTCGTGCCTCGCCTGTGGCCCACGCGAGCACCACGCCTGTCCGCCGGGCCGAGAGCAGGTTGTTGGCCACCCAGCCGACAGCGCCGTCCTGGTCGCGGATCTGGCGCCAGTTCTCGTGCTCCTGGATCACCTCGACGGGCAGGCCGACGCGGTTGAACACCCACAGAATCTTGTGATCCGTCCCCGGGCCCTGGCGCACCTGCACGCGGTCGGCCTTGAGGCTCACGAAGCGCGGCAGCGGCAATCCGGTCTGGCTGACGCCGAGTGGCTGCGGCGCCTGTGCCAGGAGCACGGTGCCCGACAAAGCGACGGCGGCCAGCGCCAGCACCCACGCCGTGGCGCGGCGGCCAGTGTGCGCGCCGTGACGGGATGGAATGGTCGCCAAGCCTTTTCCTCGTGCTTCCCGCTGCGTCCCCGACCCTGCTTTGCGCCCGTGCCTAAGCGATTCTCATCGCTCGGGCGACGCCGCATCGAGGCTCGGCTTATAACATATTTATGAAATCGGCCGGATCGTTGTCCGAACGCTGAACGATCGCGGGTTGCGGTCAGGGACGGTCGCGGTTACCACTCTGCCTCGAACACGCCCAATCGCGTCATCGCCCGGTCCCTCGGGGACGTGCGTCATTCTATCTGCTCAAGGTGCTCCGTGGCCGGTCACAGTCTCCCCTCGACCATCATGTCCATGTTCGTGCCCGTCCATCGGGACGGCTGGAAGTTCCTGGCCATCGGTGTCGCTCTCGCGTTGCTGTTTCTCATGGTGTGGCCGCCGCTCGGCTGGCTGCTCGTCGTCATCTCGGCGTGGATCGCCTACTTCTTCCGTGATCCCGATCGCGTCACGCCGCTGCGCGAGGGCCTCGTAATCGCACCGGCCGATGGCCGCATTTCGGCGATCGAGCGCGTCGTGCCGCCGCCCGAGCTCGGCTTCGGCATCAGCGAGCGTCAGCGCATCTCGATCTTCCTCAATGTTTTCGACGTGCACATCAATCGCGCGCCGGTCGCAGGGCGCATCAGCCGCTCGGTCTATGTGCCGGGCGCCTTCGTCAACGCCGCCCTTGACAAGGCGAGCGCCGACAACGAGCGCCGCGCACTCGTGATCACGACGGGTTCGGGTGAGGAGATCGGAGTCGTCCAGATCGCCGGCCTCATCGCGCGCCGTATCGTCACCTTCAAGGACGAGGGTGACACGGTTGCTGTCGGCGAGCGCTTCGGGTTGATCCGCTTCGGCAGCCGCGCCGATGTCTATCTGCCCGAGGGCAAGACGGCACTGGTCGCGGTCGGACAGCGCGCCGTCGCGGGCGAGACCGTGCTCGCGGATCTTGCGTCGAGCGAGGCCGAGCGCGAGGCGCGGTTGGGTTGAGATCGCGCCTGCGGCGCGACGGGGCTTTCGCCCCTGGCCCCAACCGGGGAGACCCCGGACCCCCCTTCTTTTTATGACTTGGAGGTCGCGGCGAGCGCCGCCATGTCCCTTCTCCCCGTTCTACACGGGGAGAAGGGATGAATAATTCCGGCAGCCCGCGGCACTAAGATAAAGCCGCGTAGATCATGGTCAGTCCGGCGAGCACCATCATGGCTTCGAGAATGCCGGCGTAGTGGCGTGCGTCCATGCGCATGACGATGGCCTTCGCGAACCACGAGCCGACCATGAGCGACGCCCCGACCAGAAGTCCGCGCGCGATCGTCTCCCATGGCAGCACGCCATACGTGCGGAAGACGAGCGATTTGACGAAGCTCACGGCACCCGAGCCGACGGCCTCGGTGGAAATGTAGGCGCCCTTCGTCAGGCCATAGGCGAGGAAGAAGGGCGTATTGAGCGGGCCCGTGGAGGCGACGAGGCCCGTGAGAAAACCGATGCACGCACCGACGAGCGCGAGGCCCCACATATTGACCGAGAAGCCGCGTGCCATGAGCCAGCGCCGCACTGGAACGACGGCGATGAGGAAGATGCCGAGCGCGACCTCGACCATGCGGGCATCAAGGGCGATGAGCGTGCGTGCGCCGAGCGCTGCTGCAGGGATGGCGGTCGCGCAGTAGGCCGCGTTGGCGCGCCAGTCCACCTCGCGCCACCAGATCGCGACGCGCATCCAGTTCGCGAGCACGCTGGCGATGGCCATGATCGGCACGGCTTCCTTGGGGCCGAAGCCGAAGACGAGCACCGGCATCATGAGGATCGAGGCGCCGAAGCCGACCACGCCGCCGATGACGCCGCCGATCAGCCCGAACACGAGTATGAGCAGCCAGATCATGCGGGGGCTCGGCGAGGCAGGGGGGCACGCGAGATGCGCGGCCGTGCGGCGGGCGTGAGGGGCGGATGCCGCATCAGGCGGCGCGCGAAGCTACGCCGAGTCCGCCTGTGGGTCCAGTCGCAAGCCGGTGGACGGCCGGGGTGCCCCGACGCGCTCATTCTCAGGATGAGCTGTGCCGGTGGAAGGCCGCCCTCAGCGCTTCAAGCTCGGCGGCTGATGCGCCCTGCTCGGCCTCGGTGCGAGAGGCCGGTACGTCGGCGTAGGCGATCGGCTGGCCAAACTGGCTCGCTGTGAAGTCGTAACGGCGTCCGTCGATCCGATTGTAGAAGTGGTCGCCCTCCGGCAGCCGCGTTTTCAGCAGCTCACCGCCGAAGAGCTCCTGCATGAGCAGGGCGGTGACATTGCACTGACCGGCGGCTGGGTTCTCCTTCGTCCACTGGCGCGCGCTATGGAGAGACCATGATTTTGCCAGGGCCAGGGCAACCCGTTCGGGATCGAAATTCATGCCGGCCCTCTTTGCCGAAGCCCTACCGCCGGTCGCTCGCGGCGAGCCGCCGCTCGATGAAGAGCGAGTAGCGGGACATGCCGAAGCAGAAGATCCAGAAAATAAGGCCGGCGAAGACGTACCCCGTCATGGCCGTCGCGTGGGAGAACCACTTCGAATCGGTTTGATTGAGCTGCACGATGCCGAGCAGATCGAAGATGCCGATGATGAGGACGAGGCTCGTGTCCTTGAAGAGGCCGATGAAGGTATTGACGATGCCCGGAATGACGAGCTTCAGCGCTTGCGGCAGCACGATGAGGCCCATTTTCTGCGCGTAGGTGAGGCCGAGCGCATCGGCCGCCTCGAACTGTCCGCGCGGGATGGCCTGCAGGCCGCCGCGAATGACCTCGGCGAGATAGGCCGCCGCAAACAGCGCCACCATGATCAGCGCGCGCAGCAGCTTGTCGATGGTCATGCCCTCGGGAAGGAACAGCGGCAGCATCACCGAGGCCATGAAGAGGACGGTGATGAGCGGCACGCCGCGGACGAGCTCGATGAAGCCGACGGAGACCCATCGCACGATCGGCATGCGCGATCGCCGGCCGAGCGCCAGCATGATGCCGAGCGGGAAGGCGCCCGCAATGCCGACGCTCGCGACGACGAGCGTCACCAGAAGCCCGCCCCAGAGCTCGGTCGGAATGTAGGGAAGACCGAAGTAGCCGCCGGACAGCAGCAGGAAAGCCGCTATGGGGAAGATCACGATCATGTAGAGCGTGTTGACGAGCTTGCCCGGAAAGCGCGGGATCATCAGCGGCACGAGGCCGATGACGGCGAGCACGTACGTCAGGTCGACGCGCCAGCGCTGTGGTTCCGGGTAGCGGCCATACATGAACTGGCTGAACTTGGCCTGGATGAAGGGCCAGCAGGCGCCCGCGCCCTCGCGCGAGCAGGCCTTGCCGTCCTCGCCTTCCCAGGTGGCGTGCAGCAAGGCCCAGTCGACGACATTGCTCACCACCGTCCAGATGAGCCAGATGCCGATGACGGTGAGGAGCGCGTTCGTCGGGCTCGAGAAAAGGTTCTTGCGCAGCCAGCCGATGACGCCGACTTCACTGCGGGGCGGGCGCATTTCTGCGGTTGTGCTCGTCATGGTGCGTCTCCCCTATCTCTCGACGAGCGCGATGTGCTTGTTGAACCAGTTCATGAAGGCCGACGTGATCAGGCTGATCGTCAGGAAGACGAGCATGGTGAGCAGGATCACCTCGACGGCCTGGCCGGTCTGGTTGAGCACCGTGCCGGTGAAGACACTGACAAAGTCCGGGTAGCCGATCGCCACCGCGAGCGAGGAGTTCTTCGTCAGGTTCAGGTACTGGCTGGTCAGCGGCGGGATGATGATGCGCAGCGCCTGCGGGAGAATGACGAGGCGCATGGTGAGGCCGCTCGAGAGGCCGAGCGCGTTGGCCGCCTCGCGTTGGCCGCGCGGCACGCCCGCGATGCCCGCGCGCACGATCTCGGCGATGAAGCTTGCCGTGTACGTGGAGAGGCCGACCAGGAGCGCCATCAGCTCGGGCAGCACCGCGATGCCGCCTTGGAAGTTGAAGCCGCGCAGGACCGGATACTGGAAGCTCAGGGGCTGGCCGAGCGCGATATAGACGGCGCCTGGCAGGAGCAGGACGAGCGCGAGCGTGGTCCAGAGCACGGGGAAGCGTTCACCCGTCGCGCGTTGCCGTCGCCGTGCCCAAATTGCGACGGCGATCGAGAGCACGATGCCGATGCCGAGAGCCGTCAGCACAGCACCGAAGCCGGGCTCGGGGACTGGTGCGGGAAGATAGAGGCCGCGGACATTGAGCGAGGCGCCGAAGGGGAGTGCGATGCTCTGGCGCGGGCCGGGAAGGTTCTTCAGGACCGCGAAGTACCAGAAGAAGAGCTGCAGCAGCAGCGGCACATTGCGCAGAAGCTCGACGTAGGCGCCGCAGATCCGCGCGATCAGCCAGTTCGACGAGAGACGACCGATGCCGACGAGGAAGCCGAGCACGGTCGCGAACACGATGCCGATTACGGCGACCAGCAGGGTATTGAGCAGCCCGGCCCAGAAGGCCTGCCCATAGGTCGATTGGTTGGAGTAGGGGATCAGCGACTGCGAGATGTCGAAGCCGGACGTCCGGTTCCAGAAGCCGAAGCCCGAGGCGATGTTCTGGCGGGCGAGGTTGTCGGCGACGTTGTTGGCGATCGTCCAGAAGGCGAAGAGCAGGCAGACGACGAGGAGGACCTGATAGACGGCTTGGCGGAACTCCGGCCGGTAGAGCAGGTTCGGCTTGGCCGGTGGCGTGATCGGTCCAGGCGCCGGCCTGTTCGTGGTTGCCGTCATGACCGCTGAGCTCCTCGCCGATCGGAAAGACTTGGTGCGTGCGGACCTTTGGAGTTCGCCGCACGCACCAGCTCATTCAATTCCGCGCGTCAGCGGATCGGCGGGGCGTACTGCAGACCACCCTTGGACCAGAGGTTGTTCTGGCCGCGCGCGATGTTGATGCGCGAGCCGGCGCCGACGTTCTTGTCGAAGATCTCGCCGTAGTTTCCGACCTGCTTGATGATCTGGTAGGCCCAGTCGCTGCCGAGGCCGATGCCCTTGCCGAACTCACCCTCCTTGCCGAGGATGCGGCGGATATCGGGGTTCGTCGAGTTCAGCATCTGATCGACGTTGGCCTTGGTGATGCCCGCCTCTTCGGCGTTGAGCAGCGCGAAGTGCACCCACCGCACGATCGTGAACCACTGGCTGTCGCCCTGGCGAACGGACGGGCCGAGCGGCTCCTTCGAGATGATCTCTGGGAGCACGATGTGCTCGTCGGGGTTCTGCAACTGGAGGCGCTGGGCATAGAGACCCGAGGCGTCCGTCGTGTAGACGTCGCAGCGGCCGGCCTGATAGGCGGTGAGCGTCTCGTCCGCCTTCTCGAAGACGACGGGTTTGTAGTCGAGCTTGTTCACACGGAAGTAGTCGGCGAGGTTGAGCTCGGTCGTGGTGCCGGTCTGCACGCACACCGTGGCGCCGCTCAGCTCCGTCGCGCTTTTCACGCCGAGCGACTTCTTCACCATCATGCCCTGGCCGTCATAGTAGTTGGTGCCGACGAAGCTCAGGCCCAGCGAGCTGTCGCGACCCAGGGTCCAGGTGGTGTTGCGGATGAGCACATCGATCTCGCCCGACTGCAGCGCCGTGAAACGCTCCTTGGCGGTGGTCGGCACGAAGCGCACCTTCGTTGCATCGCCGAGCACGGCTGCGGCAACAGCCCGACAGTAGTCGGCGTCGAGGCCCGTCCAGTTGCCCTTGTCGTCGGGTGCCGAGAAGCCGGCGAGGCCGACGTTCACGCCGCACGAGAGGTTCCCCTGCTTCTTGACCTTGTCGAGTGTCTGGGCGCTGGCGGCGCCCGCAGTGCCGACGAGCACGGCGGCGGCGGCGGCGAGTAGCTTGGTCGCTGGCTTCATCTGTTTTTCCTTTTCCTCGTCGTAGCTGCTGTGGGTTGCCGAAATCCGGAAAGGACCGGGTGGCCGTCGGCACGGACACGATCCGGGAGAGCCGTATCAGTGGTTGAGGATCTGGCTGAGGAAGTGCTTCGTGCGGTCCGACTTCGGATTGCTGAAGAACTCCCCGGGCGGCGCCATCTCCACGATCTCGCCGCGATCCATGAAGATCACGCGATCCGCGACCGAGCGGGCGAACGCCATCTCGTGCGTGACGCACATCATGGTCATGCCCGAGTTCGCGAGCTCGATCATGACGTCGAGCACTTCCTTGATCATCTCGGGATCGAGGGCCGAGGTCGGCTCGTCGAAGAGCATGATGTTGGGGTTCATGCAGAGCGCGCGGGCAATCGCGACGCGCTGCTGCTGACCACCCGAGAGCTGGCCGGGATACTTGAGGGCCTGCTCCGGGATCTTGACGCGCTCGAGATACATGCGCGCCGTCTTCTCGGCCTCGGCACGTGATTTTTTCTTCACCCAGACGGGCGCGAGGCAGAGATTGTCGAGGACGGTGAGATGCGGGAAGAGGTTGAAGGACTGGAAGACCATGCCGACCTCGGCACGGATCTTGTCGATGTTCCTCAAGTCGCTCGTGAGCTCGATGCCGTCGACAACAATCTGGCCTTGCTGGTGCTCTTCAAGGCGATTGATGCAGCGGATGAGCGTTGATTTGCCGGAGCCCGATGGGCCGCAGATGACGATCTTCTCGCCATCCTTCACGGTGAGATTGATGTCCCGCAGGACATGAAACTCACCATACCACTTGTGTACGCCGCTCAAAACGATCGCACCGGCTGCGCCATGAGCACGACGAAGCTGTTGCCGGCTGGTATCAGCCATGGCCACTCCCTACGCCATTGTTTGCACCGGATCAGCCTGTGAACGGAATGCCGCCCGGGGTCTGTTCGTGATGAAAGTATGACGGAAGAATAGGCAGGTGGCAACTTCATGCCGGCGCTAGTTCTTATGACATATCGGCCTATATTTCAGGCAGCGGAGCTTTTGCGCTGAGTAACGACTGAAGCTTCAGGCAGAGCGGGGCATGTATAGAATAATCAGCGCGCCCGCGATCGCCACGCCTGCGCCGATGAGATCCCACCGATCCGGCGTCCGCCCTTCGACGCTCCACAGCCACACGAGCGAGGCGGCAATATAGATGCCGCCGTACACGGCATAGGCGCGTCCGGCGAAGTCGACATCGACCTTGGTCAGCAGCCAGCCGAACAGCACGAGCGAGAGGACGCCCGGCGCGAGCCACAGCGCCGAGGCCCCGTTTCGGACGACCGCCCAGAGCGCAAAACAGCCCGCGATCTCGGCCGCCGCCGCGCCGACATAAATGGCCAGTGTCCTCATGCGGTGCCCACCTGTAAAAATGTCCCCGAATCAAATCGTTACCGGATCGTTAACCAAGTGTGGCGTCCGCGCAACGATATGGCCATCCTACGCCACCATAGAGCCACAAATGCCCTGCAGGGTCACCATCGGCCACTCGGAATCATATTGCCCTGAAACCCGAACAGGAACGCGTGGCGTCAGGGCCAAGCTGGCCGGCAGTATCCGCACGCGGCGCGTCGTAAGGCCCGTCCGCGCATACGCTTCAGTGCAGGGTGCTGCGTAAGTATGCGGACCAGTTGGGGACGGCCCATTTGCGTCGAGGCCCGCTGGCGGAAAGGTTGAAGTTGTCGGCAGAGCTGACCTCTCGTCGGGCTAAAGCGTGGGCGAGCGCGGCTGCGCTTGCGCTTGCAGTCCTCCTGGCCCCCCCGGGTGCCGGGCCGACGGCGGCCAAGGATGCCGGCGTGACGTTCGTCTCGCCCGATGCCGCACTCGAGCAGGGCATCAATGCCTATCGCGGCGGCTACGTCGAGTTTGCCATTCCGGCGCTGCGCTTCGCGGCCAACAGCGGCGAGTTCCTCGCGCAATATCTGCTTGCCGCCATCCTCTCCGACAACGCCGGCGCGCATACGGATCATGGCGAGGCCTTCCGCCTTCTGCGCCAGATCGTCGTCAATAACGCCAATATCGATCCCGACGACGACCCCCGCGCGCCTTATGTCTCCAAGGCGCTGCTGTCGTTCGGCGAGTACCTGAACCGCGGCGTGCCGGAGCTGAAGATGCCGGCCAATCCGGCCATGGCGCTGCGCTATATCGAGCACGCGGCCAAGTTCTTCGGCAATCGCGACGCGCAGTTCGTCCTGGCGAAGATGTTGATCAGCGGCGAAGGCGGCCGCAAGGATCCGGCGCTCGCCTTGCACTTCCTTTCCACCCTGGTCCAGGGGGGGCACGCCGGCGCGCAGGCTTTCCTCGCAGACCAGTATTGGCGCGGGACGATCGTCACCAAGGACGAGACGCGGGCGCTGGCACTGGCCGAGCTCGCCGCCAAAGGTGCGGCACCGACCGACTACCTTTGGATCGACGAGATCTATCAGAACATCTACTGCGGCATGAATGAGCCTCGCCGCAACGAGGCGCGTCCGCTCGTCCAGCGCTG
This sequence comes from Hyphomicrobium sp. CS1BSMeth3, assembly GCF_900117415.1. GTDB lineage: Bacteria > Pseudomonadota > Alphaproteobacteria > Rhizobiales > Hyphomicrobiaceae. The sequence continues at coordinate 1,615,672 of NZ_FPEI01000006.1, read as the reverse complement.
GGGGCAGTTCTTCGGCTTTGGAGGCCGTGCGTCGCGCAAGTTGGACCAGGATCAGGCGGAGATCGGCTTCGTTCCGACGCGCACCTGCGCCGATGGCAAGCCCGTGCCGCTGCTCGAGGAGCTCAGAGGTCCGGGCAATCTCCAGATGCCGGCCGAAGGTGCGCTGACCGCGAGCCCCGCTCAGCCGCGCGCAGACCCCAATGGCGTCCGCGACGTGGGCGCACGCGGCCGCTGAGGGCCGCGCGAGCCAAAGGCAGGTCAGGCCGCGAGCTCCACCCAGGCCGGAACGTGGTCGGAAGGCTTTTCCCAGCCGCGTGTGAAACGATCGATGCCGGCCGCGCGCAGGCGATCGGCGGCTTGCGGCGACAGCAGAAGATGGTCGATGCGAATGCCGTCGTCCTTCTGCCAGGCACCCGCCTGATAGTCCCAGAAGGTGTAGGCGCCGGGTCCGGGATGGCAGGCCCGGATGCCATCCATGAGGCCGAGGCCGATGAGGCGGCGGAATGCCGAGCGCGATTCGGGCTGGAAAAGCGCGTCGTTGCGCCAGGCTTCGGGGCGGCGCGCATCGGCCGGCATCGGAATGACATTGTAGTCGCCGGCGAGCACCAGTGGCTCCTCGAGGGTAAGGCGCCCGCGCACATAGCTCTCGAAAGCGGCCATCCAGGCGAGCTTGTAGGAGAATTTCTCGGTCCCGATCGGATTGCCGTTCGGCAGATAAAGGCCGCCAACACGGCAGATGCCGGCGTCGCCCGTCACGAGGGCTTCGATATAGCGCGCCTGTCCCGTATCGGGCTCGCCCGGCAGGCCCGTGACGACGTCCTCGATGGGCAGGCGCGAGAGCAAGGCCACGCCGTTGAAGCCCTTCTGGCCGTGGACCACGCACTGATAGCCGGCATCGGCAATGCGGTCGGCCGGAAAGGCCTCCGTCACGCTCTTGATTTCCTGCAGGACCACGACATCGGGCTCGGTCTCGCGGAGCCATGTCAGCAGGCCCTCCATGCGCGCCTTGACGCCGTTGATGTTCCAGGTCGCGATCCGCATTTTTCTTCCGGTGCCTCCACTCGACAGGTCGGTCAGAAGGATGAACGGGCCTTCGGCCGGCGTAACCTTCCATTTACCGTGCAGGGATAGAATGGCGATCTGCCCAGGTGGCAACGTGCCCGTTCTGGTTTTCGACGACATCGAGGCCGCACGTGACGATTTCATACTACGGCGACGAAGCCCGCGCACCCATCCCGGCATCGGCCGCCATGACCTGCCTGATGCTGACGAACGCGGTCATCGCCATGACCGTGCTGTTTGCGTGGACTGCGGTCTCGCTCTACATCGTCGAGCCGATCGCGTGGGCGACATGGATGCCGGTCCGCCGCGGGACGACGTTCGAGGATCTCTTCGAGTATCCGTTCGTGATGCTCTGGCTCATGCCGACGGCGGGCATTGCCGGGGCGTGGCTCGCCCTCAAGCTTGGCCGGCGCCTGATCGCCATCAGCAGTGCCACGCTGCCGATCGCGCTCCTGGCCCTCATCTTCGGCTGGTATCATTTCGCGCCGCCGACCTACCTCTGACCGCCGAAACAAGGCTTTACCGGCCGTCGACGCCCATGCAGCGCCTGCAGTGCGGCGTTCGGCCGTGACGGTCGTGCTAGTGCTTCCCTCGGGATCGTTCTCCTACTAGGTTGCCCCCGACTGTCATCACCACCGGGGAAAGACCTAGATGCCGCCCGCCCCTGCCTCTCTCGTCGAGGTCGCGCCGACCTTCGACCCCTTTTCGGCCACCTACCGGCAGGGCCGCGCGCAGGTCGTTTGGGCACGCCTCGTCGCGGATCTCGAGACGCCGGTCTCGGCCATGCTCAAGCTTTCCGATGGCCGGCCGCTGAGCTTCCTGCTCGAGTCCGTCGAGGGCGGCGAGGTGCGCGGGCGCTACTCGATCATCGGGCTCGAGCCGGACATCGTCTGGCGCGCCTTTGGCGACCGCGCCGAGATCAACCGCTCGCCGCGCGAGACGCCCGCCACATTCGAAACGGAGAAGGGGCCGACGCTCGCCTCGCTTCGCGCGCTGCTCGAGAGTTCGCGCATCGATACGCCGCCGGAGCTTCCGCCCATGGCTGCGGGTGTTTTCGGCTATGTCGGCTACGACAACGTGCGGCTCGTCGAGCACCTGCCGAACGTCCCGCCCGACCGGCTCGGTGTGCCTGATGCCATTCTGGTCCGCCCGACGGTGATGGTCATCTTCGATGCCGTGAAGGACGAGATGACGCTGGTCACGCCCGTCCGCCCGGAGAAGGGCATCGATCCGGCCAAGGCCTACGAGGCCGCGCGCAAACGCCTCAGCAATGTGATCGCTGGTCTCGACGCGCCGCTCCCGCACCACGCGCTTGCCGGCTTTGATCCCCTCGAGGCACCCGAGCCCGTTTCGAACACGACGCCGGCCGAGTACAGGGCCATGGTCGATCGCTGCAAGGAGTACATCGCCGCTGGCGACGCCTTCCAGATCGTCGTCTCGCAGCGTTTCTCGGCGCCGTTCACGCTACCGCCCTTCGCTCTCTACCGGGCGCTCAGGCGCACGAACCCCTCGCCGTTCCTCTTTCATCTGGATCTCGGCGATTTCGCGCTCGTCGGCTCATCGCCCGAGATCCTCGTGCGTGTGCGCGATGGCCGTGTCACCATCCGTCCGCTCGCCGGCACACGCCCGCGCGGCGCGACGCCGGAAGCAGATGCGGCGCTGGAGCGCGAGCTCGTCAATGATCCCAAGGAGCGCGCCGAGCACCTCATGCTGCTCGATCTCGGCCGCAATGATGTCGGCCGCGTCGCGAAGATCGGCTCGGTCTCGGTCGCGTCGAGCTTCGACGTCGAGCGCTACAGCCAGGTCATGCATCTTTCATCGACCGTGCACGGCGAGCTCGATCCCCGGCACGATGCCATCGACGCGCTGATGGCGGGCTTTCCCGCGGGCACACTTTCGGGCGCACCCAAGGTGCGCGCCATGGAGATCATCGACGAGCTGGAGAAGGAGAAGCGCGGCCCGTACGCGGGCTGCGTCGGCTACTTCGCCGCCGACGGCAACATGGACACATGCATTGTGCTGCGTACGGCGATCGTCAAGGACGGGCGCATGTATGTTCAGGCCGGTGCCGGCGTCGTCGCCGACAGCAATCCCGAGGCCGAGCAGATGGAATGCGTCTACAAAGCCCGTGCGCTCTTCCGCGCCGCCGACGAGGCCGTGCGCTTTGCCGAAGCTGCGCGGCGCGGCAACCGCTGAGCCGCGCCGGACGACCTACGCATCCCCCACGCACGAGGACAAACGCTCCATGCCCGGCCCGCTCGATGGCATTCGTATCGTCGACCTGACCGCTGTCGTCTCCGGCCCCTTCGCGACGCTGCACCTCGCCGACATGGGTGCCGATGTCATCAAGATCGAGCCGCCCGAAGGCGACATCATGCGCAATCCGGGCACGCCGCCGACCAAGGGCATGGGGCCGATCTTCCTCGCCGCCAACCGCAACAAGAAGTCCGTCTGCCTGGACCTCAAGCGCCCCGAGGCCGTCGAGATCGTGAGGCGTCTCGCGGCGAACGCCGATGTCTTCGTGCACAACAACCGCCCACAGGCCATCGAGCGGCTCGGCCTCGGCTATGAGGACATCCGCGCCGCCAATCCCTCGATCGTTTATGCCTACTGCCTCGGCTACAAGCGCTCGGGGCCCTATGGCGCCAAACCCGCCTATGACGATCTCGTGCAGGGCGCGAGCGGCGCGGCCATGCTGACGGCGCGTGCGTCCGGCGGCGAGCCGCGCTTCATGCCGAGCCTCATTGTCGACAAGACCACGGGCCTGCATCTGGCCATGGCCATCCTCGGGGCACTCGTGCATCGCACGCGCACGGGGCAGGGGCAGCTCGTCGAAGTGCCCATGCTGGAGACCATCACGTCCTTCTGGCTCACCGAGCACCTTTACGATGCGACGTACGATCCGCCGCGCGGCCAGATCGGCTATGCGCGCCTCCTGAGCCCGCAGCGCCGTCCCTCGCGCTCCAAGGACGGTTACGTGTGCATGCTCATCGTCACCGACAAGCACTGGAATGCCTTCTGCACGAACCTCGGCCGCGAGGATCTGCGCAGTGATCCCCGCCTTGCGACGGTCGCGGCGCGCGCGAACCACCAGCCCGTCGTCCAGCAGATCGTGAACGATCTTGCGCCGAGCCGCACGACCGCCGAATGGCTCGCCTTCTGTGATGCCCATGACATTCCGGCCATGCCGGTCAATGATCTCGACGGCGTGCTCGAGGATCCCCATCTCAATGCAACGGGCTTCTTCACGATGCGCGAGCACCCGACAGAGGGCACCGTGCGCACGATCGCCAGCCCGCTCGGCTTTTCCGAGACGCCGACGGAATTCCGCCGCCATGCGGGTTTTCTCGGAGCCGATGGGCCGGAAGTGCTGAGCGCGGCCGGCTATGATGAGGCCGAGATTGCCGATCTCGAGGCACGCGGCATTCTCAAGGTCGTGCGCTGAAGGCCGAGAGGCGCTCGACGCTTGCTGCGTTCGCGCTAACCAGTCGGTTTGCTTTCTTTTTGAGTGGTCGCATTGGCGAGGTAAGACCGTCCCTGTGATATTCAATGCATATTGGCACGGGGATCCAATGCAATTATCCGACGCGACATATACAGCAACCCGTCGGGCGCTGCTGGCGCCGGGCTCCGAACAGCTCATCGATCTTGCTTTCAGAATGGCGCTCGGACGCCCGGTCGGCCCGGAGCTTTCAGAGGCCAGGGACGCCGCCGTGGGTCTCGGATGGCTCAAGCCCGAGACGCACACTTTCAAGCCGGAAGGCCGGCTGCTGGCGGACTCGCTCCGCGAGTATCAATTCTGGCAGCAGAGAAACCGCAAACTGCCGCTCGAGGGGCAGATCGCATATCACTCGCAAGCCTACTACAGCGGCAAGTCGGTGACGGAGATCGGCTGCGGCTATGGTTCCAATCTCTACGACATCCGCCGCACCGCGGGCTCGGTCATCGGCGTCGAACCATGCCGCGTCTATCATCAGATGAGCGCGATCCTGGCAGAGCGGGAGGGCGTCGAGCCCTTGAACCTGCGCTGGGGACGGGCCGAGGAAATCCCGCTCGAGTCCAATTCGTGCGATCTCGTTCTGTGCGTCTCGGTGCTCCAATATACGGATGTGCGGGCTGCAATCCGGGAAATGGCACGCATTCTGAGGCCGGGCGGCGAGCTCCAGATCGTCGGTGGGACCCTCGGCGCATTCACGTACGATTGTGCCAAGCCGATGCTCAAAGGATCGTTGAGATCTGCCGTCGGCTACACGCGAACGATTGTCGACACCCTGAGCTATATGGGCGTCGGACGGCGCCTGACCGGAACCATATCCAATCCGAGCACTGGCTTCCCGGTCTATCCGACGGAGGACATCATGAAACGCTGGCTGCGGGGCGCCGGTTTGATCGAGAACCGCCCCCCCGCCCGCGCATGGCCGGAGACGGTATTCAACTATCGCAAGCCGGAGGCCTGAGGCGACATCCGATAAAGCCTCGCGCGCCGAATTCAGCTTGATTGAGGCCGCCGTCTCGTGTCCCGTACTCGCTCGATGCGAAGAGGGAATACGTCATGGCGGATCTTGACAGCTTCGTGACAATCGAGCGCGGTCTCGGGCCGGATGGCCGCGTGGCGCTCGTGCGCTTCGACCGCGGCGACAGCATCAATGCGCTCTCGCCGGAGGCCATGCGGCAGCTTCGCGATGCGGCCCGTTCCTTCGAGGATGACATCGAGACGTCGGTCGTCGTGCTCGCGGGGAATACGCGGGCCTTCTCGGCGGGCTTCGATCTCAAGGACAACGAGCGCAAGGCTGTTGCGGAAGACGGGCTCGGCGCGCTGCGGCGCTCGATCTCCATTGGCCCGCGCATGTGTCGCGCGTGGTACGAGATGGAGCAGGTGACCATCGCCGCCATCGAAGGTTTCTGCATTGGTGGCGGTGTGGCGCTCGCCGTTTCGCTCGATTTTCGCGTTTCAGCGCGCGGCGCGCACTTCCGCATTCCCGAGGTCGACCTCGGCCTGAACATGAGCTGGGGCTCGATCCCACGGATGCTGCAACTCATGGGACCGGCGCGCACCAAGCAGGCGGTCATGCTCGCCTCCGAGCGCATTTATGCCGAGCAGGCCTATGAGTGGGGCCTCGTCGAGCATCTGGCCGAGGATGGGAGTGCGCTCACTGCGGCAATGGCGCTCGCTGGACGTCTGGCTGCCGAGCCACCACTTCCCGTGAAGATGACGAAGATGACGGTCAACCGCCTCTCCGGCGCGCTCGATGATCTTGCAAGCCATATGGATCTCGACCAATTCGTGCTGACGACGACGAGCGAGGACAGCAAGGAAGGCATCGCCGCATTTCTCGAGCGGCGGCGCGCGCACTTCCGCGGCCGCTGATCGGGATGGACGCATGTCGAGCGTGATCAAGATCCTCCTCTACGTGATGGGCGCCTATCTGGCGATCGTCGGCATCGCCTATGTGGCGCAGCGCAAATTCACATACTTTCCCAATGCGTCGCGTGTTGCGCCCGCGGATACGGGCCTCGAAGGTTTCCGCGAGGTCGAGCTCCCGACGCCCGATGGCGAGCGCGTTATTGCCTGGTACGCGCCGGCACCCGCCGGCCGCCCGACGATCCTCTATTTCCACGGCAATGGTGGTGGGCTCGCGAACCGCGCCATGCGCTTTGGGCGCTATCAGAATGCCGGTTTCGGCATCTTCGTGATGTCCTATCGCGGCTACAGCGGCAGCACGGGCAGTCCCACCGAAACGCACAACATCGCGGATGCGCGCCTCGCTTATGACTATCTCATCAAGCAGGGCCTCAAGCCGGCGGACATTTTCCTCTATGGCGAGTCGCTCGGCTCGGGCGTCGCCGTGCAGACAGCCGCAGCCGTTCCCGTGGCCGGCGTCATTCTCGATGCGCCCTATACGTCGATCGTCGAGGTTGGTGCCAAGGCCTATCCGATCCTGCCATTGAACTGGCTGATGGTGGATCGCTACGAGAGCGACAAACACATTGCTTCGATCAACGCGCCGCTGCTCATCCTGCACGGGACGCGCGATCAGGTGATCCCGCTCGAGATGGGACAGCGGATGTACGCGCTCGCACGCGAGCCGAAGAAGATCGTCGTCTTTCCCGAGGGCCGCCATATCGACCTCGACAAATATGGAGCCGTCGATGTCGTCCGGGACTGGATCCTCGCGCTCAGGCGCTGAGGCGGCGTGACTTTGCCGCCACGCATCGACAGGATGTGGCAGATCGGCAGCAACCCTCCTGCCGACAGGAGCGTATAAAGCAACGGGCGCCGATCGGGGGAACCAGCCATGAACCAGGCGATCAATCAGCTCGTGCAGTTTCTGCAGCAGGGTATTGCGGCGATCTTCCGCTTCATTCAGCTCGTCTGGACATGGTCGTTTGGCCAGATCGTTCAGATCCTCCAGTCGAACTGGCAAAGCCTGCCGGCTTGGAAGATTGTCGTCCTCGCCCTCGTCATTGTCGCCATCGTGTACGTGCTCTACAAGGCGGTGATATCTCTCTGGAGCGCCGCAGAGAAAGTTCTGCTTGCCTTCGTTGCGCTGTTGGGCGTGCTCATCACCATGCTGCCGTACATCGTCATCGCGGGGCTGATCGCGGCCGGCGGCGGCTGGGTAATCCAGAACGTCAATTTCTGAGATCTGCCGTTGCGACCGATAGGGAGGTCCGTTCGATGCCTGATGGACGACGTGAGCTGCGCCGCCGCGGCGCCGAAGTGCGCAAGGAGCTTGGCCTTCAGCGGACGGACGCTCATGAGGTGCTGCCGAACTTCGATGATTTCATCAGCGAGGTCGCATTCGGCGGAATCTGGGACCGGCCGAACCTCGCCCGCGCCGATCGCATGATCTGCACGCTCGCCGTACTCGGGCTCGGCCCGCATACGGCACAGCTCCGCCAGCACGTGGCGTCGGCACTGGATCTCGGCCTCGCCGCGCGCACCATCCTCGAAGTCTTCATGCAGGCGGGCCTCTACGGCGGCTTCATCACGACGGAGAGCGCGGCCCGCGCCGCACACGAGGTGTTCGCAGCGCGTGGCGTGCGTGTCCCGCCGGAGCCGCCGCGCAATGACAGCAACGAGGCACTCGATCAGAGCGGCAGCGAGGTCATGGCCAAGCTGCACGGCGATCGCGCCGGCCAGGGCTATGCCGCGCCGGACAACAAGGTGACCGGCGCGCTCTACCCGTCTGCAATCCGCTATGGTTATGGCGAGCTCTGGGGCCGGCCGGGCCTCGATCATCGCCAGCGGATGCTCGTTGCGATCGCGGCCTTCACGGCACTGGGCCTCGAAGGTCAGCTCAAGAAGTTCGGCGCCTCGGCCCTCAATATCGGCCTCAAGAAGGAAGAGGTCGTCGAGGCCATCATCCAGACCGGCCCCTACAGCGGATTTCCCCGCGCGCTCAACGGCCTCGCGCTGCTGAGCGACACGCTCAAGTAGCACTCCGCACCCGGATTCCGTGCCCTTCGCGCCACACGTTCGCGGCGACGTGGAAAGCGCGCGCCTCGTCGTTTGGCCGCTGCCTCAAAGATGCTAGAGGGAGCAGGGTTAACGCAGGGAGGGATAATATGTCCGGGAAGCCATTCGCCGCGCTCCTCTTGCGCGCCGCTGCCGTCACGGCCGCGGCCGGTCTCGCAATCACGGCCGCGCCGCTCTGGGCCGCGGAATTCACGTACAACGAGAAGACCAATCAGGACATGGCGCGCCGGCTCGATATGCCGGTCTATCTTGCCGTCCCCGCGAGCGCGCGCCTCACGCTCCCGAAGAGCATCAACACGACCGATCGCCTGGTCGAGTTCAAGCATCCCGATGCCAAGGGCGCGCAGGGTGACGTCGGCCTGCGCCTGATCGTGGCAAAGCGGGCAGGTTTCGGCCAGCGCATGGCCAAGAGCGGTCTCATCCAGACGGGCGACATCATTCTCACCTTCCGGCCCGAGTGGGGTGGCGGTGGCGCCTACCCGAACATCCAGATGGGCGTCAGCCACACCGGCATTGCCTACGTGCAGAACGGTGTCGCGCGCCAGCTCGATATTCCACTGAATGCCGAGTATCTCGGCGGGAACTACGGCGGCAACTTCGACAGCGAGCACTATCGCACGCTCAAGTACATCCACATCATCCGCCCGCGCGGTCTGACGGATGCGCAACGTGCCGCGATCCTGGCCTGGGCGACGCGCATCAACCAGCAGGCGCGGAAGATCTATCCGACGCAGATCAGCTTCAACGACGATTACAACGCGCCGAAGTATCGTTCGGGCCGCCCGCTCGACTTCGTGCAACACCTGGCGCGCCTCGGTCTCGGGCAGAACCCGTCCGGGCAGACGAGCATGTTCTGCTCGGAGTTCGTGTGGTCGGTGCTCGCGCTCAGGAACTGCGATCCCGCCAAGACGGGCGACAGCTTCAAGACGAGCCGTATCCCGTCCTGCGTCTCGCCGATCATGGAGCCGCTGCCTGCGACGGGCACCTACATGTCGACCCGCACGAGCAGGGCCAAGATCGGCCTCGGCGAGGGGCCGCTGATGGTCATCGACGCGCTGAAGCTGCCGGCCGAGAAGCGCGATGCGCTCGTGGACTCGATCTTTGTCGAGGATCCGAAGGCCACGGCACGGATGTCGTCCGGTCATCAGACGATCGCCAAGACCATGGCGCCGCGCTTCATGCCGCTGAAGGACTACTACAGGAACGCGGCGGCGGGCGGATGGCGGCGCGCACAAACATTGGTCGCCAGCGCGGCCTTCAGGTCGGCGGTGCCGGACAACTACTCGCCGACCTCCTACCTCATCAACACCATGCTGCCGCGGACCAACCGCAATCGGACCATGGACTACGTGGCAACGGTGATGTTCGAGTGATGGTTCTGCGCAGGCGATCGCTGTCGTGATCGCCCGCGATGCCTCATACCTTGACTGGATATCTGCACATGCCGGCTCGCTTTCAGGTGGACCGTCGCACGCTCATGTTTGGCGCCGCTGCGGCGGTAGCAGCACCCGTCGTGGGCCTGCGCGCCGGCGACAGCAGCGCGATCCCGATCGGCGACATGCACGCCCACCTCTTCTTCTCGATCAGCCGCCAGCCGGCGTCCGTGCGTCCGCTCGGCAAGCTCATGGGCGAGGGCAATGCCTCGCTCGTGTCGTGGTCGATCGTTGGTGACCAGCCCTGGATCCGGCCGACGGCACAGGGCCTGCGCCAGCACGGTGCGCCAAAGTCGGGAGCCGCTACGAAGTGGTTCACGGAAGAGCTTGCGCGCGCCCGCAAGCACGCCGAGCAACAGAAGATCAAGATCGCGAGGACGCCGGCCGATCTGGATCTGGCGCTCAAGGGCGAGCCGCACGTCGTTCTCTCCATCGAGGGCGCGAGCTTCCTCGATGACGGTATCGACGGGCTCAAGGCCGCCTACGACGCCGGTGTCCGGCACATTCAGCTCGTGCATTTCGTGCGCAACACGATTGGCGACTTCCAGACCGAAGCGCCGAAGCACGGCGGGCTTACGGATTTCGGCCGCAAGGTCGTCGAGGAGTGCAATCGGCTCGGCATTCTCGTCGATCTCGCCCACTGCACGCGTGCGGCCGTCGATCATGCGCTCGCCGTTGCCAAGGTGCCGCTCGTGTGGTCGCACAGCTCCGTGGCCAGAGGCGCGAGCGCCGGCAAGGCGCGCTCCATGTGGCAGATGCGCCAGCTCGATATGGACCAGGCCAAGCAGATCGCGGCCAAGGGCGGCGTGGTCGGGCTCTGGGCGCTGCGCTCGGACGTCGGCGCGACGGTCGAATCCTATGGCGACCGCATCATCGAGATGGCCGGCTGGCTCGGCGATGATCACGTCGCCTTCGGGACGGACATGAACTCGCTCGGAAATGCGCCCGTGTCGAGCTACGGCGATCTGCGCCGCGTCGTGCGCCATCTCGAGCGCAAGCTCTCGGCCGAGCGCGTGCGCAAGATTGCAATCGGCAATTACGCTCGCGTTCTGCGCCAGGCCATGGAAGCCGCAAAGGCCTGAAGACGCGCTTCGGCAGAGTGCGGATCACGCAGGGCTGATCGCGCATTGGCCCGCGTAGCTTGACCATTGGGACCTCCCCCTTGCTATGTTCAGGGCTGGCGACGCCGGCTGCCGATTTTTCGCGCGAGCCAGGCTCGAGCATCAAAGGGGAAACGCGATCATGAGCACTGCGCCGATCGACGTCTATTTCTGGCCCACACCCAACGGCATCAAGATCACGATCATGCTGGAGGAGTGCGGGCTCGCCTACAAGCTCATCCCGGTCAACATCGGCAAGGGCGAGCAGTTCAAGCCTGATTTCCTGAAGATCGCGCCGAACAACCGGATGCCCGCGATCGTCGATCCCGATGGACCCGGCGGAAAGCCCATCTCGGTCTTCGAGTCCGGCGCAATTCTGCAGTATCTCGGCCGCAAGACCGGAAAGTTCTATCCCGCGGACGAGCGCAAGCGCGTTGCCGTCGACGAGTGGGTCTTCTGGCAGATGGCCGGTCTCGGGCCCATGGCTGGGCAGGCCAATCATTTCCGCAATTACGCGCCCGAGAAGGTGCCCTACGGCATCAATCGCTATACCGACGAGGTGAACCGCCTCTATGGTGTGCTCAACAAGCAGCTCGAGGGTCGCGACTACATCTGCGGTGAGTACACGATCGCCGACATGATGAGCTTTCCCTGGGTGCGCCGCTACGAGACCCAGGGCCAGGACATCGCGGAGTTTCCGAACATCGCGAAGTGGCTCGATCGCATGAATGCACGGCCGGCGGTGGCGCGGGGTGTCGCGGCGGGCGCGGATCTGAGGTCGCCGACCTACAGCCTCGGCCAGGACAAGGAAGCGCAGAAAATTCTCTTCGGCCAGCGTGCGCGCAAGTAGGCGCGCACAACGACAACACGAAACTGGGAGAAACGAGCAAGGTGGAAAAAATCCATATCGAGTTCACGCTGTTCTCGGCATTCTATTCGCCGCTGATCTCGACGATGTCGGGCGGCTTCCTCAAGGAGGAAGGCCTCGATGCCTCGTGGTCCGTTGCGCCACCGGGCGTGTCGGCGATCAAGTCGCTCGAGGAAGGCAAGGCTCAGGTCATCCAGACCGCGCCGAGCCAGGCCTTCACATCGCTCGCCAAGGGCGAGACGCCCGTCGCCGTCCATTTCGCGCAGATCAACGAGATGGACGGTTTCTTCATCACCGCGCGCGAGCCCGATCCGAGCTTCAACTGGAAGAAGCTCGAAGGCGCTGAGGTCGTGCTGTTCGGGAGCGGCCAGCCGCTCGCTATGTTCAAGTATGCCTGCCACAAGGCCGGCATCGACTTCGCCAAGGTGAAGGCGATCACGCCGGGCGGCGCGGGCGACATGGACAAGGCCTTCCGTGCTGGCCAGGGCCGTTACATTCAGCAGCAGGGGCCGTTCCCGCAGCAGCTCGAAGCGGACGGCGTCGGCCACATCGTCGCCGAGGTTGGGCCCAAGATCGGCCCGGTCGCCTTCTCGAGTCTTGCCGCGACGCGCGCGTGGCTCGCGACGGACACGGCCAAGGCATTCACGCGTGCCTATGCCAAAACGCGGAAGTACATGCTGGCGACGCCGGCCGCCGAGATCGCACGCGCGGAGAAGCCCTTCTTCCCGAAGATCGACGAGGACGTGCTCGCGCGCTGCATCGCCTCCTATCAGAAGCTCGGTTGCTGGACGCCGCACGTGGAGATCACGCGGCCGGCTTTCGAGGTGGCGCTCGACGTGTTCGAGCACTTCGGTACGCTCAAGGAGCGCTACCGTTACGAGCAGGTGTGCGCCGCGCCGCCGGCAACGACCTGATTTGGCCAAGCATTAGGAGAACGGACCATGGCGACAGAGATCGAAGCCATCGAGAAGGTAATCTGGACCTATCTCGACGGCCTCCATGAGGGCGACACGGCAAAGCTCGGCAAGGCCTTCCATGAGGGCAGCCACCTCTACTCCATGCACGAGGGCGGTGTTTCCGACCTGCCGCGCGAGAAGTGGCTCGAGATGGTCAAGAGCCGGCCTTCGGCGCAGTCGAAGGGCTTGAAGCGCACGGACCGCATTGTCTCGATCGACATGTCCGGCCCCGAGACGGCCTTCGTGAAGCTCGAGTGCTCCATCCACCCGCGCTACTTCACCGACTATCTCTCGCTGCTGAAGCTCAACGGCGGCTGGCGCATCGTCTCGAAGACCTTCCGCACGGACGTGCGCGAGTAGGACTTATCGTGCAGCGGGGCCGGCCGTCGTACCTCGCTGCACGATCCCGCCCCGGCCATGGCCCGGCGCGCCCCTAAATCAACCCCCCTGAAGCTAAGTACCCGACATTGCTGCAGCCTTTCCGGCGCGCGGGCAACGTTGACGCATTAACCCTGCGTCAACCGGCTTCGCTTGCGGCCCGTGAATTGGCCCGGGTTTTGCGAGAAAAGCATGGTAACCGAACGTGAATTGTACGGATGGCCGACTTGCCTGTAGCTCAGCTACAACACTGGATCGGCCGATTCGCGGGGATATGACCGTATGTGCGGCATCGTTGGAATTCTGGGCGAGAAGCCCGTTGCAAATGAGCTGGTCGACGCGCTGCGCCGGCTCGAATATCGCGGGTATGACTCCGCTGGCGTCGCGACCGTCGAGAACGGCCACCTGGATCGCCGGCGGGCCGAGGGCAAGCTGCGCAACCTCGCCGAGCGCCTGTCGCGCCAGCCGCTGAAGGGCCGCGCCGGCATCGGCCACACGCGCTGGGCAACGCACGGCGCGCCGAACGAGCAGAACGCCCATCCGCACATGACCGACAAGGTCTCGGTCGTGCACAACGGCATCATCGAGAACTTCCGCGAGATCAAGGAGACGCTCGCCCGCGAGGGCGTGACCTTCAGCTCCGAGACGGACACCGAGGTCGTCGCACACCTCATCACGGCGGAGATGCGCCGCGGCGCCGATCCGGTCACGGCAACGGGCAAGGCGCTGGGGCAGCTCAAGGGTGCCTTTGCGCTCGCCATCATCTTTGCGGGCTACGACGACCTCATGATCGGGGCGCGTGAAGGCAGCCCGCTCGCGGTCGGCCATGGCGAAGGCGAGATGTACCTCGGCTCGGACGCCATCGCGCTCGCGCCTTTCACCGATCGGATCACGTATCTCGAAGAAGGCGACTGGGTCATTCTTCACCGCGGCGGCGCCGAGTTCCGCGATCGCAATGGCCGCAAGGTCGAGCGCAAGTCCATCACCTCGTCGGCCTCGGGCTTCCTCGTCGACAAGGGCAACCACAAGCACTTCATGCTCAAGGAGATCCATGAGCAGCCCGAAGTGATCTCCCACACGCTGACGAACTACATCGATCTCGTCGCCGGCAAAGTCGCATTCCCCGATCTCGGCATCGATCTCGCCCAGGTCCCGCGCGTGACGATCTCGGCCTGCGGCACGGCCTATCTCGCCGGCCTCGTCGCGAAGTACTGGCTCGAGCGTTACGCCCGCGTGCCCGTCGAGATCGATGTGGCCTCGGAGATGCGCTACCGCGAGGCGCCGATGCCCGCAGGCGGCGTCGCGCTCTTCATTTCGCAGTCGGGCGAGACGGCGGATACGCTCGCGACGCTGCGCTACTGCAAGGCGCAGGGCCAGCGCATTCTCTCCGTGGTCAACGTCCGCACGTCGACCATTGCGCGCGAGAGCCATGCCGTGCTGCCGACGCTCGCCGGCCCCGAGATTGGCGTTGCCTCGACCAAGGCCTTTACCTGCCAGCTCGCCACACTCGCCTGCTTCGCGCTCGCGATCGGCCGCGCCAAGGGAACGATCACGCCGGAGAAGGAGCGTGAGCTCATCCAGGCATTGACCGAGGTGCCACGCCACATGGTCGGCCTGCTGCGCGAGGAGCAGCCGTACGAGGACCTCGCGCACTGGCTTTCGAAGGCGCGTGACGTCCTCTACCTCGGCCGCGGCACGGCCTTCCCAATTGCCATGGAAGGCGCGCTCAAGCTCAAGGAGATCTCCTACATCCACGCCGAGGGCTATGCCGCCGGCGAGATGAAGCACGGGCCGATCGCGCTCATCGACGAGAATGTGCCGGTCGTCGTCGTGGCGCCGGACGATGATCTGTTCGAGAAGACCGTCTCGAATATGCAGGAGGTGGCGGCGCGCGGCGGCCAGATCGTGCTGGTGTCGGACGCGAGCTCGGAGAAGGTCGGCTGCCGTGTTGCAACGCACCTGAGCGTGCCCAGCGTCCATCCTTTCGTTACGCCGCTGGTCTATGCGCTCCCTATGCAACTCATCGCCTATCACACGGCGACGTTCATGGGCACGGACGTGGACCAGCCGCGCAATCTCGCCAAGTCTGTGACAGTGGAATAGTCTCGGACTACGGGGAAAAGCCGCGTCATACATTTGCCGGGCCGGGGGGATTTTGATTTAACAGATCAAAAGGTGCGTGAATCGGACCTACGCGATCATCGGACCTAGAGGAGGTCCCGGGGGAGAAGTGATGAGCCTGCGCCCGAGCCTGCAAAGGATCGCGCTGTCGCTGGCAGTAGCATTGCCGTGCACCGTCGGGGGGATCGATGGTGCCGAAGCGCAGCGCGCGGCGCCGAAGGCGGCCGCAGCCAAGGGCGCGCCGGTCAGCAACGACACCGATCGCGTGCTCGATGGTGCAGCGAAGGCGCTTGATTCCGGCAATGCCGATGCCGCAATGACGGCGCTCGATGGCGTTCTCGCAGGCGGTGGTCTCTCGAACACGCACATGGCGCGCGCGCTCTATCTGCGCGGCCTTGCCCATCGCAAGAAGGGCCGTCCGGCTCAGGCCATCGCGGATCTCACGAACGCCGTCTGGCTGAAGGACGGACTGAACGAGAAGGACCGCGCGGCGGCGCTCAATGCGCGCAGTGAAGTCTCGCGTCAGGTCGGCGTCGCCGCTCCGGCAGCGAACGATGGCAGCCCGGCTGAGCAGCGGCCGGCGAGCGCGCCTGTAGCGAGCTCTGCGCCACCTGAGACGGCAGTGCGGACACGCTCCGCATCAGCCCCACGCACCATGGGGGACAATCTGTCGGAGGCAGGCTTCACGCGAAGCTTCAAGCCGGTCGCGCCTGCCGCCGAGCCCGCACCCGCGCCGACGCCAGTCGCGCGCGCGCCCGAGGCGGCACCCGCGTCGGGTCCTGCGACCTCGAGCTGGCAGAGCACGACCACTGTCGACGCCAAGGAGCGTCCGCGTCCGGCAGAACCGCCGCGCCAGCAGGTAAGCGCGGCACCATCCGCTCCGCAGCAATCGGGCAGCGCGCCCGCCAAGCAGACGTCCTCGGGCGGCGGCATCGGCTCATTCTTCTCCGGGCTTTTCACCGGGATGCCCTCAGCGTCGTCTGCGCCGTCCGGTGACGGCGGTGGCAATTCCCAATGGCGCCCCCGTCCTCAGCGGTGGGAGACAACGGAAAAGCCGGCAGTGACGAAAGCCGGCAAGGATACCTCACCGATCACGACGAGCGCCGTGACAAGCGGCGACTTCCTTCTCCTGATTGCGACTGTCCGCAGCCGCAAGGAGGCTGATGCGGTGGCCGCCCGCGTGCGCAAGGATCATCCGGGTGCCGTCGGCAACCGGCGGCTCGAGGTCGATGAGACCGCCTTCGGCGGCATGGGCACGTTCTACCGCGTGCGCCTGGGGCCGTATGCGGACACGAAGGAGCCGAAGGCGCTCTGCGACCAGCTTCGGCCCAAGGGCTACGACTGCCTCGTCCTGACGAACTGAGGCACGCCCTCCAGCAAAATTAGGTGCAAGTCTCGCGGCGCGCTCTTTTGTGAGAGTGCTTAGCCCTACCGCTGCAGGCGCGCGGCCTGCGGGCAGAGGTCGAATGCGCGGATGAGCGCGGCCTCGCGGTTCGGGAAAGCATCGCCGATGCGCGTTCCGCCGAGGGCGTGCGTCTCGATGAAGCTCTGGGCAAGCTCCTCCTCCTGCCCGTCGAGGACCTGGAGCGCCGTCAGATGCAGCTCCTCGCCGACGATGGTCTGGATGAGCACATTGCGACTGCCGCCATAGCTCGCGGTCCACACTTTGCAGGCGCGCGGACGCTCGGCCTGCGACGGTGCCTGTACCAGAGGACGAGGCTGCGCCGCTGGTGGGGCAACTTGCAGTCTGGCTTGCTGCGCAGGCGCCGCGGCCGCGGTGCGGACATTCGAGGCGCGTGTCGGCTCGTCATCATCATTCACGACGAGAATTTCATCGGCGGGCATACCGCGCCCGCTCGGCAGGGCGCGCGCCCTCTGAGATGTCTGGGCAGGCGCCGCCGCCGCGCGGCTCGCCGGGGACTGGCGCGCCGTCGGGCCGCGGTCGTTCGCCGCGATCTGCATGTCGGAGGCGCCGTCGCAGAACTGCTCATGGAAGCGCGCGGCAACCGAGGCAATGGTGCCGGCGTACTTGCGATCGACGGCCCAGCGGCCCGCGAGATCGCGCCATGTCACCGGCCGGCCGAGTGCACGCGAAAGCTCGACGACCTTCTGCTGGACGTCGCGCGTGCGCCGCGCGACGGGGTTCTCGACGATCTCGCCCGAGTAGGCGACGAGATGCTGGACCTGGGCGAGCACGCCCGTCGACACATCGGGATAGCGATCGCCGGGCACGCCGCCGCCGGTGGCGCCGATGCCGGCGAAATTGTTCTGGCTCGGCTTGACGTCGCCCCACTTGCCGCCTGGCGCGCGGTACGTGAGGAAGTTCGTCTCGATCAGCATTTGATAGAAGGCATAGTCCCAACGCACGCGGTAGCGGTCGCCGTGGGCTTTGTAGTAGCGGGCGATCGTCCTGAACTGGGGTGCCAGCCTCTGGTTGCGCCGCTCGAGGTATTGCATCAGCCGCTCGGGCGTCACGCACGCCGGCACGCGGTTGCGCTCATGCGTGCGGATTTCCGGCAGGGTCTGGGCCTCGGCCTTCGGGCTCGCCGTAGTGGCAAGCGCGGCCGCGAAGCCGATCAGGAAAGCGAGCCGGGCTCGCTGCCCTACCGAGGCGCGTGTGTGCGCACGCATTCTGAAACTATCCCCCGTCTTTCGAAGTGCGGTCCGGGACGGTTGCGCGGCTTCTGACGTCCGCTCCCCCTCCAACCGCTCCCTCGTTTATCTCTCGTCCGCCTCGGCCCCCAGCCCTGGCCTCAGCCTTCCGGGCAGAGCTCGAAGGCTTTCTCCAGAGCCTGAATCTGGCTCGTGAAAGTGCTCTCGATATGACCGCCCTTGGCATAGGCGGCGATGTAGGCGGCGGCCTCGCGCTTCTCGGCACCCTCGTTCACGTCGAGCACCGTGTAGCTCACGCCTTCAGGCGTCGGCGCCTTGATCAGGATGGCCTTGGCGCCGCCGTAGCTTGCGGTCCACACGCGGCACGTCGTCTTGGCAACCGGAGCGACAGGAGCAACCGGCGCGACGGCGGGCGGCGCAGGCGGTGCCGGCGGCGGCTGTGTCATGCTCCGGAGCATGCTCCCGACCGTGGATGCCGCCTGGATGAGCGGGGAGAGCGGCGATGTCGGCTCGCTCTGCTGGGCGCTGGCCGGCGGCGGTTGCGGATTGACGCGGGCTCCGGCGCCGAGCGAGGCCGTCTCGATGGCCGGCGCTGCCGCTGCAGGAGCCTCGCCTTCAGTGGCGAGCGCGCCGAGACCGGCGCCGCCGAGGCTGCTGCGGCGCGTCTCGCCGCGGGCGTGCGCCTCTTCCATGGCGCGCTGGGCAAGCTCGCGGCCCGAGACGGCGGGGCGCGTCGATGAACGCTGCGCGGCCGGCGCGGGCTCTTCGGTCTGGGCTGCTGCCGTGCGTGCCGGTGCTTTATCCTGCTGCGGACGGGCTTCGGCGAGAAGCTCGGGTGCCGGATCCGGCGTATTGCAGAAGTGCTCGGCGAAGATCTCGGCGTGCTTGGCGATCATCGACCCGTAGGCCTTGTTGTTCGCCCACTTCTCCGCGAGATGAGCATAAGTCATGGGGCCTTTGATGCCGTCGCGCCAGGTGTCGAGCACTTTCCACTCGATGACCTTCTGCGTGCGCTCGGCGACCGGCGCATCGATGGCCTCTCCGGTGTACATCAGCACGTGCTGGAGGTGGGCAAGGACGCCCGTCGAGACATCCGGGAAGGCCTCGCCGGATACGCCGCGTCCCGTCGCGCCGAGACCGGCAAAATTGTTCTGTTTCGCCCTGACGTCGCCGCGCCGGCCCTTCTCACGCTCGAAGGTGAGATAGCCGGTCTCGATGACCATCTGGAAAAAGGCGTAGTCCCAGCGCACGCCGAGGGCCTCGCCGTGGCGCATGTACTCGACCGCGATTTTCTGGAGCTCGGGACTGAGCTGCGGATTGCGGTCCTTGATGAACGCCATCAGGCGGCCGGGCGTGACGCACTCCGGCACGACGTTCGATGACGACGTCTTGATAGGAGGAAGGCTCTCTGCGGCAACACCCGTGCCTGGCAGGAGCAAAAGTGTGGCGAGAACGCCAACAGACGCACGAAACGACAACATCTTACACCCAACTCGGCTACGCGACGCAAACCCCCGACACTGCGCCTACGGTTTCCCGTTAAGCTTATTAGGCGCTTAGTATTAATGGAGCGTTACCCCCCGGTTCACGCTGACCACGAGAGCCAAATTGTCCAAGGTTTGCGGCACGAGTTGGGGCAGTACGGGGAGGAAATGTGGCAGCGCACTCCCAGAGTGCGGTCGCCCGCCGGTCAGACGTTGAGCAGAATGATGACGCCGATGACCACGAGGGCAATGCCGAGCCCTTCGCGCGAGGCGAGGCCCTGTTTGAACATGCTGCGCGCGACGAGCTGGGCGAAGAAGATCTCGACGAGCGCCAGCGTGCGAACTTTCGCAGCACTCTCGAGGGCAAAGGCCAGGAACCACATCTGCGAGGCGAAGGCGCCCATGAAGCCGGCGAAGACCGACGGCCGCCAGGCGCGGAAGATGGCCATCAGGCGATCGCGCTCGAAGATGAAGAGATAGGCCGTGAGCACCGCCGTCTGCATGATGAGGCCGATTGCGAGTGTCGTTGTCGCGGCCACGACGAAGTTCGGATGCTCGAGGGCGAGGATGCCGCCGCGATAGCCGATGGCCGAGATGCCGAAGACGGCGCCGGCCGCGAGCCCGAGCAGCGCCGGCTGCCATCCGCCGTCGGCAACGGCCGAAGCCTGATCCTTCGGCCAGGACATGATCAGCACGCCGGCGCACGCAATGAGGATCGCGACGATGAGCGGCACGCTCAGGGCATCGCCGAGGAAGATGAGGCCGAACAGGGCGACGTGCACGGGCTCGATCTTGATGAGCGCCGTCGTCACCACGAAGGACTTCTGCTTGAGGGCTGCGAGCAGCATAGCGGTCGCCGCGATCTGGGCGCCGGCGCCGAGGATCGTCCAGGCCATCATGCGGCTGTTGAGCGCCGGGAAGGAATAGCCCGTCGCAGCGAGCACGCACGCGAGAAAGACGAGCGCGAACGGCAGCCCGAACAGGAACCGCACGTGCGTCGCCCCGACCGTGCCGAGCGTCGCCGTCAGCTCCTTCTGCATGGCATTGCGCAGCGTTTGGCCAAATGCCGCCACCACGGTGAAAACCGCCCACAGCCCGATCGACACGCCAGCCTCGCTTTGCTCTTTTCCGCCCCTGCCCGCTTCAAGGAGGCGCAGCCCTGCCTCTCGCTATGGCGCGGGCGGCCATGCGCGTGCTGCATCAGTCCGGTCAGTGATTGGCTACTCAGCGGGCCGACGGAAGACGAGAATAGCAGCGCTGGCCTGAGGCGCCAGCGGGACGAGATGCAGATCAGACAGATGTGCCGAGCGCGCTCAGCCTTCGAGACGCCAGGACCTGTCGGCCATGCGGCAGGCAATGCCTTCCGTGCGGGCCGAGTGCTTGCCGGCACTGAGGCTCATGGTGATGTGGCGGCAGACGCGCCCCTCGGCATCCTTGAAGGAGACCGTCGGGCTGATGATGCCGGAGAGGCGGCCATTGCGCCGGTGCCAGACGTAGGAGGATCCGTCGCCAAGCTCGCTCAGAGCAAGGTGCAGGGCTTCGAGGGTAGCTACCTCGTCGCCCGTATCGAGCCTCGGGAAGGCATCGGCCGGCATGGCGTCGGCAAACTTGGGCCGCGGCCAGGGCTTCGCGTTCTCGGTCTCGGGGCAGGTGCAGGTCGCCGCGTCGGGCGTCTTGGGCGGCGCTTTGTCCGTCGCGTGAACGAGGGGAGCGGCCAGGAATAGAAAGCTGCCGAGCAGGGCGCTCGACAATAGCCCCAGCGCGAAGGCCAACGGGCCTGGGAATGGACGCATGGTACGGAACTCGACTAGAGGTTACGCAAGCGATCCGTGCAAACGGAAAGACTGTGGCAGCTTGACGTGTCTTGGTTAAGGCGGCGTTGATGTCCGTGCCGCATTCACTGTGGAAATTTCGCCCCGCTGTCGTGGGCAGGATAGGCTGAGCGCGATGTCCGAAACCAACAAGGAGAGCCCGGCGGCCGCCGGCGATTTCACCGCCGCGGACGAGCCATTTGCGCTGTTCGCGCAATGGCTTGGCGAGGCCGAAGGGCGCGAGCCGAACGATCCGAATGCCATGGCGCTCGCGACCGTCGACCCCGAGGGCCTCCCCAATGTCCGCATGGTCCTGCTCAAGGGCGTTGATGGCGCTGATGCAACACATCGCGGATTTGTTTTCTACACGAACCTGGAGAGCGCCAAGGGGCGTGAGCTCGCGGCGACGTCCAAGGCGGCCCTTTGCTTCCACTGGAAGAGCCTCAGGCGGCAGGTGCGGGTGCGCGGCCTCGTCTCGGCCGTGAGCGGCGCTGAGGCGGACGCCTATTACGCGACGCGGGCACGGGGCAGCCGGCTCGGGGCCTGGGCGAGTGCCCAGTCGCGGCCGCTCGAGAGCCGCTTCGCCCTCGAGAAGGCGGTAGCGGCCACGACCGCGCGCTATCCGATCGGCGAGATTCCGCGCCCGCCGCACTGGTCGGGCTTCCGCATCGTGCCGCTCGAGATCGAGTTCTGGCACGACCGACCCTTCCGGCTGCACGACCGGCTGGTGTTCCGCCGTGCCGATCCCGGCAAGCCCTGGGAGAAGCAGCGCCTCTATCCGTGAGGGTGCCCCCCCGCGGGGAGAGGACGCTCAGTACTTGAGGCTCAGCTTCGAGCGGAACGGCCCGATGATGTCGGAGAAGTCGTCCGTCCAGGGCTTGAGACCGCGCGGATCCAGCTCGATGACCGTCTCCAGCTCGCGGAAGGGCGCAAGAACCTCGTCGCTCTTGGCCACGACCACGACTGTCGAGCTCGTCTGGGCATAGCTGCCGTCCGCCGCATCATCGGAGATGATCACGCCCTTGGCGCCTTTCACGAGCGGCAGGGTCGCGGCGGCGACACCGTCGAGATCGAGATAGCGGTTCGAGACATGCAGCACGAACGCGCCGGTCGGCTTGATCTTGGAGAGGAATAGGCTCAGCGCCTCCGCGGTCATCAGATGGACCGGCACGGCATCGGACGAGAAGGCATCGACGATAATGAGGTCGAAGCTGCCGTCGGGCTCCTTGGCCATGGTCAGGCGGGCATCGCCGAGCTGCACATCAGGATTGGGCTGGCAGCGCGACAGGAACGAGAAGTTCTCCGGGTTCGTGGCGATCGAGACCATCAGCGGATCGATCTCGAAGAAGCGCCACTGCTCGCCCGGTTTGGAGAGACAGGAGAGCGAGCCCGCGCCCAGGCCGATCACGCCATAGCGCCCGCGCGCTTCCGAGCCGGCAGGTGCTGTTTTCGCGAGCGCCTCGCTGATGATGCGCACGGACTGCGCCATCGGGCTCTTGGGGTAGTAGTACGTCCCGGGGACGGGGCGCTCGTTGATCTCGTCGCCCTTGTCATCGCGCACGCGCTGGGCACCGTGCAGCGTTGTGCCGTGCATGAGGATGTTGAAGTCGCCCGCCGAGCCGACCCGATAGACGCCGAAGTAGCTGCGCTCGGCCTCACCACGCTTGACGCCCGACGGATACATGGCGATCGCCGCGAACATCATGAGCGCCATGACGAGCTGGCGCGGCGGCCATTTCCAGAACAACAGCACGCCGATGGCGAACAGAGCGACCAGGACGGCAGTCATGCCGTACGTGCCATAGTCGATGCCGAACGTCGTGCCCATCCAAGGGATCCAGATCAGGGCCAGGATGCCGGTGGCGATCAGCAGCCACATGACCAGTAGCTCGTCGCGGTCCTTGAGCGAGAGGGAGAGCGCACGCGGGCGGCAGGCCATGGAGAGGGCGAGCAGCAGCGGATACTCGAAGATCTCCGAGAAGATCTTCGGCGCAATCAGCGCTGCAAAGAGACCGCCGAGCACGCCGCCGAGCGACATCCACAGATAGAACTCAGTGAGATAGGCAGCGCTCGGGCGCGCTTCGTAGAGCGTGCGGTGCGCGACCATAGCCGAGGTGAAAAACACTGCGACGCCGGCGCCGGCGGTCAGGAACCAGCCTTCTCTGACCGTCTGCGAAAGCACGAGCAGCGCGAAAATCACGGAGGCCAGATGTGCCGCGAGCAGGATCGGCATGGGAATGAGCGAGCGCTCGCGGAACACGAGGACGAACGTCAGCAGATAGAGCGAGAGCGGCAGCACCCAGATCAGCGGTGCGGAGGCGACGTCCGTCGAGACATGGGTGGTGAATGCGGTGAGCAGCGCCGAGGGCACGAGAGCGAGCCCCACCCAGGAGAGGCGCGCGGACCAGGTGGGCGGCGGCCCGGCATCGGCAGCGGAAGGCTCAGCGGCAGTCGCGGCCTGCGGCGCGCTACCCAGTCGAACGGCCGCATAAGAGACGGCGAGCAGCGCGACGAGCACTAGGAAGCCGATCGTCCAAATGCCGCTGAGCGCCTTGAGGCCGAAGGCCGGCTCGAGTAGCACGGGATAGCTCAGCAGTGCAATGAGGCTGCCGAGATTGCTCGCGGCATAGAGAAAGTAGGGATCGCGGCCGTGCGGGTGCCCCGTAGCGGCGAACCAGGCCTGCAGCAGCGGTGCGTTCGCGGCAACGGCGAAGAACGGCAAGCCGACCGCCACCGTGAAGAGGCCGAGCTGCCAGAAGTAAGGCTCGCCAGTCGGTGGCTCCGACCATCCTGCCGGCAGGCCGATCGGGAGCACGACGAAGGCAAGCAGGCACACCGCCAGATGGACGAAGCCGCTCGCGCGCGCGCCAATGAGGCGGATGACGAGATGGGCGTAGCAGTAGCCGGCGAGCAGCGCGCCTTGGAAGAAGCAGAGCGCCACGGCCCACACTGACGGCGAGCCGCCGAGCACCGGCAGCACCATCTTCGCAAACATGGGCTGGATCGAGAACAGGAGCAGCGCTGAGACGAACGTCGTCAGCGTGAAGAGCCAAAGTGTCGGCGGACCGGCGAGTGCTGCCGGCACCGCGGAGCTCGGCGCGGGTGACGACGACGGCCCATCGGCGATCGCGGAACCGCTGTTCTCGACACCCTTGTCCTGCATCGTCACCAGCTCCGAAAGTTCGCGGCGCGACCGGCCCCCTGGCCGTCCCGCGCCGCTTGTTGGTGATTCACATAGATGGCTTTCGTCAGGCCGTCACGGTCTCGCCGACCTTCGGGGCCTTGACGTTGTGTCCGCTCATGGCCTCGACGAACTTCGAGGCATCGGGATCGAGCATCCCGGGGAACGTGCCGTAGTGGCAGGGCAGGACCGTCTTGAACGAGAAGAATTTCTTGCAGGCGAAGGCGGCGCGCTTGCCACCCATGGTGAACCGGTCGCCGATCGGCACGATGCCGATGTCGGGCTTGTGGAACTCGGCGATCAGGCTCATGCCGCCGAACATCTCGGTATCACCCATGTGGTAGAGGGTCTTGCCTTCCTTGGCGGTGACGACAATGCCATTGGGGTTGCCGAGATAGACGCCGCCGCTCGAGGAGGAATGCAGCGCATCGACGAGCGTCAGCTCGAAATCATCGACGGCGACGGTGCCGCCCGTATTCATCGGCTGGAGTTTCTCCGCACCCTTCGAGCCGATATGCAACGCCAGCTCGTAGTTGGCGAAGAGCGGCGCGCCATTGCGCTTGCTGATCTCGGCGGCGTCGCCGATGTGGTCGTCATGGCCGTGCGTGATCGCCACATGGGTCACGCCGTCGACGGCCTTTTCCCAGGCTATGCCGGATTTCTCGAACGTGGGATTGCCCTTCAGGAACGGGTCGATCAACAGCACACTGCCGCCGGTTTCGATGCGGAAGCAGGAATGTCCGAACCAGGTGATCTTCATTGGGGCATTCACTCCTTTGAGGGCGGTCCATCGGGGGCCGCTTTGTCGGGTTCCGGCTCGTGTGGTGATTGCGAAGTCCGCCAGCACTTCGCGATCGGGACACTGGCCTGGAGGCTATGGCCAAGGGCCTGTCGCACCGGTTGAAGTGCAGGTATAAGGCCCGAATGACAAGCGATAAACCCCCCGCCGCTGACGCTTGCGTGAAAGCCGATATGCTGCGTGCGGAGATTCTCGATGTGGAAGCCTTTGCCGCAACGCTGCCGCGCGCGGCGCGGCTGATCGGCATCGACGTCGGCACGAAGACACTGGGGCTCGCGCTTTCGGATCTCTCCCGCACGATCGCGAGTGGTCTCGAGACCATCCGGCGCACCAAGTTCAAAGCCGATGCCGAGCGCCTCGTCGCGCTCGTGCGGGAGCACAAGGTTGCTGGTCTCGTGATTGGTCTGCCGATCGGCCTCGACGGATCGGTGGGGCCTCGCGCGCAGGCCTCGCGCTCGTTCGCTCGCCTGATCGGCCCGCTGGCCGGTGTGCCCATTCTCATGTGGGATGAGCGCCTGACGACCGCCGAAGCCGAGCGCCTGTTGATCGAGGCCGATGCCTCGCGCAAGCGCCGCGCCGAGGTCATCGACAAGATGGCCGCGACGCTCATTCTTCAAGGGGCGCTGGATCGGATGCGCATCATCGAGAAGGCGCGGCCCGAGGAATAGTCGCGATGCCCGTACCGATCCTGATCGCGGGGCCGACAGCCTCGGGGAAGTCAGCGCTGGCGCTCGAAATGGCTGAGCGATACGGCGGCGCTGTCCTCAATGCCGATTCCATGCAGGTCTATCGTGAGCTGCGCATTCTGACCGCGCGACCGACGCCGGAGGAGGAAGCGCGCGCGCCGCACCGCCTTTTCGGGCACGTCAGCGTGCGCGATGCCTACTCGGTGGGGCGCTGGCTCGATGACGTGGCAGGGGCCCTGGCGTGGTGCGCGGGGGCCGGCTACCGGCCGATCATCGTCGGAGGTACTGGGCTCTACTTCAAGGCGCTGTTGGAAGGCCTTGCGCCGATCCCGTCGGTCGCGCCCGAGATCCGCGCCCATTGGCGGCGCGAGGCGGGTGTTCGCACAGCTCCCGAGCTGCACAAGGTGCTCGCCGTGCGCGATCCCGAGATGGCGGTGCGGCTCGATCCGGGGGATACGCAACGCATTGTGCGCGCGCTCGAGGTTATCGACAGCACGAGCGTGTCGCTTGCCGAATGGCAGCGGCGCCCGGGGACGCCCCTCATCCGCGAGCATGAAGCCGAGTGCTATGTCGTCAGCCGTTCCCGGGAGGAGGTCCGGCGCCGGGTGGACACCCGGTTCGACGCCATGATGGCCGCGGGGGCGCTGGAGGAGGCACGGGCGATCGCGGCGCTCGACCTCGACCCGGAGCTTCCGGCCGCCCGGGCCCATGGTCTGCGCCCGCTGCTCGCCTACCTCCGTGGGAAAATGACATTGGATGCCGCAGTCGAGGCCGGCAAGCTCGAGACGCGCCAGTACGTGAAACGGCAGGAGATCTGGCTTCGACGTAATATGATTGCGTGGAAATCTACATCGCTGCAATAATCGGACTATTTTAGCTCCATCTGCGCCACATAAGTGGAAATTGCTTGACCCGGTCGTGGGTTGAGATCAAACACCGCCCATATCCGAAGTGTGCCTGCTTGCGCGCGCCGGCCGGTTGGCTGGCGCGGTCCCGATGCAGTGCGCCTTCCTGTTGAAAAAGGGGTATCCCATGGCACGCACGATGACCGGCGCCGAGATGGTGATCAAGGTTCTGGCTGACCAGGGCGTCGAGTTCGTTTTCGGCTATCCCGGTGGCGCCGTGCTGCCGATCTACGACGAGATTTTCCAGCAGGAGAAGGTCAAGCACGTGCTGGTCCGCCAGGAGGGCGGGGCTGTGCACGCGGCGGAAGGCTATGCCCGCTCGACCGGCAAGGTCGGTGTCGTGCTCGTGACCTCGGGGCCGGGTGCGACCAATGCCGTCACCGGTCTGACCGATGCGCTCATGGATTCGATCCCCGTCGTCTGCCTCACGGGGCAGGTGCCGACGCATCTCATCGGCAACGACGCCTTCCAGGAGTGCGACACGATCGGCATCACGCGCCCCTGCACCAAGCACAACTGGCTGGTCAAGGACGTCAATGACCTCGCGCGCGTCCTGCACGAGGCCTTCTACATCGCCAAGAGCGGCCGCCCCGGTCCGGTCGTCGTCGACATCCCCAAGGACGTGCAGTTCGCGACGGGCACCTACGTCACGCCGTCGAACACGGCGATCGCACACAAGAGCTACCGCCCCAAGCTCAAGGGCGACCAGCCGTTGATCCAGCGCGCGGTGGAGCTGATGGCGAGCGCCAGGAAGCCCATCTTCTACACGGGCGGCGGCGTCATCAACTCGGGTCCCAAGGCGAGCCAGCTCCTGCGCGAGCTCGTCCGCCAGACGGGCTTCCCCATCACGTCGACGCTGATGGGCCTCGGCGCCTATCCGGCCTCCGACAAGCAGTGGCTCGGCATGCTCGGGATGCACGGCACGTACGAGGCCAACATGGCCATGCACGACTGCGACCTGCTGATCAACATCGGCGCCCGCTTCGACGACCGCATCACGGGACGCACGGACGCCTTCTCGCCCGGCAGCCGCAAGGTTCACATCGACATCGATCCTTCCTCGATCAACAAGAACATCAAGGTCGATGTGCCGATCGTCGGCGATTGCGCGTACGTGCTCGAGGACATGATCCGCGCGTGGCGCGGCCTCGCCTCGTCGCCGGAGAAGAGCGCGCTCAAGGGCTGGTGGAAGCAGATCGACCAGTGGCGCGCCGTCAACTGCCTCAAGTACAAGGCATCGAGCGACGTGATCATGCCGCAGTACGCGCTCGAGCGGCTGCAGGCGCACATCAAGGACCGTGATACCTACATCTCGACCGAGGTCGGCCAGCATCAGATGTGGGCGGCGCAGTTCCTGAAGTTCGACGAGCCGAACCGGTGGCTGACCAGCGGCGGCCTCGGCACCATGGGCTATGGCCTGCCGGCTGCGATCGGCGCGCAGATCGCGCATCCGAAGTCGCTCGTCATCGATGTCGCGGGCGATGCCTCGATCCTCATGAACATCCAGGAGATGTCGACGGCCGTGCAGTACCGCCTGCCCGTCAAGATCTTCATCCTCAACAACCAGTACATGGGCATGGTGCGCCAGTGGCAGCAGCTCCTGCACGGCAACCGCTACTCGGAGAGCTACACCGAGGCGCTCCCCGATTTCGTCAAGCTCGCGGAGGCCTACGGCGGCGTCGGCATGCGCTGCGATCATCCCGCGGACCTCGATGACGCGATCAAGGCCATGCTGGCCGTGAAGGACAAGCCGGTGATCTTCGACTGCCGTGTCGCGGCGCTCGCCAACTGCTTCCCGATGATCCCCTCGGGCAAGGCGCACAACCAGATGCTGCTCGGTGAGGATGTCTCGGCAGAGGAGATCGACAAGGCCATCGGCAAGGAAGGCAAGGTGCTGGTGTAGGCGGGTCGGAGAAGGCCCGCAATTCGCGACCAGTTTGCGCACACGCCGTCGGCGGACGTCATGATGACTTCGGATGCACTTCAATTCTATGCGAGGCACGACTCGCTGACGGATCCCGCGGGCTTTGCTCGTCTCTACGACGAGCTGCCTGCGGCGCTTCCGGCGCTGTGCGATGTGCTGTCCGGCCTCATTGTGCATACGTCGTGGGCAGCGAAGTACGGCATTCCGCCGGAGACGCCGTTGCCGCGCGATACCAAGCCCGTCGCGGAGCGGCTGGCGGAGGTTGCGCGGCTCTTCGATGGCCCGCTGGTGACGGAGCGCCCGCCGTTGCGGCGCCCGTTCGGCACCTGCCGCGATTTTGCGCTGCTGCTCTGCAGCACGCTGCGGCACCGTGGGATTCCAGCCCGCGTCCGATGCGGTTTCGCGACCTACTTCGCCGGGCGGCGCTACGCCGATCACTGGATCTGCGAGTATTGGCAGGGCGACGAGGGCAGATGGGCGATGGCCGACGCGCAAATCGACCGGCTGCAGCGTGCCTCTCTCGGGATCGGGTTCGACTGCGCGAAGCTGCCGAATGGTGCATTTCTGACGGCTCCAGCGGCCTGGAGGCTCGCGCGTTCGCAGGTCGCCGATGCCGAGGAGTTCGGCCACGGAGATGCCGGCGGCCTCTGGTTTCTCCACGTCAATCTGCATCGCGATCTTCTGGCACTCGCCAATTGCCAGGTTTCGGCCTGGGATACGTGGCGCGATGCGGATGAGGCGGGCAAATCTCTGAGTGTCGAGACGCTGTCGGCGTGTGATCGACTGGCGGACCTGGTCATCGACAGCGACACCTCGGTCGATTGGCCCGAGTTGCGGCCTATTGCGGACGGCGTTCGCATGCCACCCTGGCAGAGACGATCGGTTGAGCGGGAACCGGCGCGCGCCCCGGCAAACTAGGAACGAAACTGTGCACCTCTATCTTGCCAACAAGCTCTACTCGTCCTGGTCGCTGCGGCCGTGGATCCTGATGACCGCCCTCGATATCTCGTTCGAGGAAACGGTGATCCCGATGTACTTCCCGGACTCCAAGGGACGGATGCTCGACGTCTCGCCGACAGGAAAGATGCCGGCTCTGATCGTACCGCCCGCGGATATGCCGTCGGACGGAAGTGCCGTCTCCGGCTCCTGCGGTGGCTCCCATCATGTGGTCTGGGAGAGTCTCGCGATCATGGAGTTCCTGCACGAGCGTTTCCCGGACAAGGGCGTCTGGCCGCGAGTGCCCGCCGCACGCGCCCATGCGCGCGCCATCGCGAGCGAGATGCACGCCGGCTTCCAGGCCCTTCGCCAGATGTGCCCGATGAATCTCAGCAAGCGTTTTGCACCGAGAGAACTTTCCTCGGACGTGTCCGACAACGTGCGTCGACTCGAAGGCATGTGGTCCGACTGCCGGCGCCGGTTCGCCGCAGGTGGCGATTTCCTGTTCGGCGATTTCTGCGCCGCCGATGCGATGTACGCGCCCGTCGTCACGCGCCTCGATACCTACCAGGTTCCCGTCTCGTCGGAGACGCGGCGCTACATGAACGCCGTCCTCGCGCACCCCGCATTCGTGAAGTGGCGGACCGCGGCCCTGCAGGAGCCCTGGACCATCGACCACTACGAGGAAGGCTGGACAGCCGTCGAGACCTTCCACGAGGGCGCACGACACACCGATCACCCACGCATTAAGGCCTGAGGGCACTGAGGACTTCCGCCATGTCAGAAAAAGGCACAGGCTCCGCCTACTTCCTAGAGGAGCGCAAGGACGCCACAGAGCGGCACACCTTCTCGATTCTCGTCGACAACGAACCGGGCGTGCTCGCGCGCATTGCCTCGCTCTTTTCCGGGCGCGGCTACAACATCGAAAGCCTCACCGTCTCCGAAACCGATGAGGAGCGGCGCCTCTCGCGCTTCACGGTCGTCACGACCGGGACACCGATGGTGCTGCAGCAGATCAGGAACCAGCTCGATCGCCTCGTGCCCGTGCACAGCGTGACGGACCTGACGACCAGTGGTCAGCCCATCGAGCGCGAGCTGGCGCTCGTCAAGGTGGCCGGCAAGGGCGAGAAGCGCATCGAAGCGCTGCGGCTCGCCGAAATCTTCCGCGCGAGCGTCGTCGACACCTCGACGGAGCACTTCGTCTTCGAGATCACGGGCAAGTCCTCGAAGATCGAGCAGTTCATTGCGATCATGCGCGAGCTGGGTCTCGTCGAGGTCTCGCGTACGGGCATTGCGGCCATGGCGCGCGGGTCGCAGGGGCTCTGACGCTCAGGCGTGCCGTCGCGCTCAGCGCAGTTTCGGCTTCCCTTTGGGCGCCCCGACCGGCTCTGGCGTGTCCGTATTTCCGGGCTTGAGTGCCGCGTCGAGGTCGAAGCGGCCGCAGTTCTTCTCGGCCATCAGATTGTTGAGCGCGGCGAGCTGGGCGCGCTCCGGCGAGTAGGCTGCGCTCGGCGCGCCTGTTGCCGTATGTCGCGGCGTGGATTTGCTCATCATCGATGAGATGAGACCGCCCGACGGATTGGCCTCGCTGTCACGTACCTGCTGGATCTTGAGCTGCATGATGCCCGTCAGGCGGCGGCAGTTGTAGCCTCGCTCGGCTGCGGAGGGGACGTAGCTGCCGTCGGTCGCCGTCGTGACGCCCGCCTCGCCCTTGGATTTGGCAGCGGCTTCGGCAATGCGGTTGCGGCCCTTGTCGGGGACGTACCCCGGCATTGCGGCAGCGCAGCCGGCGAGGACGAACAGGGCGAGCGCGCAGGCTGCAACGATCCGAGTGCGCATTCCTGGCCAATTCCCTCCTGCAACTCCCCATCGCCAGCCAAGAAACGTGTCGTTGGACGACAATGCGCCGCGGGCGTTCGGCTCCCCGCGATGCGGGCTGGACAAGGGGGCGCGCGGCGTATAAAACGCGGCACTCTTTGGCATTAGAGCCATAGCCGGAATCGCGGCGGAAGCGAGGCTGTTTCAACGGCAGTCCCGCGTTTTGTTCGTTCGGCGGGTGATGCAGGGGCCGGACTGGTCCCTGTGTGCCAAGGTTTGGGGGCGATTAGCTCAGTTGGTAGAGCAGCTGACTCTTAATCAGCGGGTCGAAGGTTCGAGTCCTTCATCGCCCACCAATAAAATCAAGGACTTAGCTCTATGCTTGCTAAGAGGCCGTCCGCGAAGCCATGCTTCGAGGGGGACAAGCCTGTGGAGCTAGGTCATGTCATCCCGGATTGTGCTGCTTACCGTTTTCTCTGTCGTCCTCCGCCAGATCGGCAAACTGCGCGCGTCGAGTGCCCTTTGCGCCGCGGCTGCAGCGCTGATCTTGCTCGCCATGCTTCCCGCGCAGGCCCATGACTTCAAGGCGGGAAGTCTGCACCTCGATCATCCCTGGGCGCGACCGACACCGGCAGGTGCAAAGGTCGGCGCCGGATATGTCTCCATCCGGAATACCGGCAAGGTCGCGGACCGGCTCGTGGCAGCCTCCACGGATGTCGCCGGCAAGACGGAGATCCACGAGGTAGCAGTCGACGCCCAAGGCGTCATGAGGATGCGTGCACTGGCGAAGGGATTGCCGATCCCGGCAGGGGCGACGGTCGCCCTCAAGCCGAGCGCCTATCATCTCATGTTCATGGACCTGAAGCGGCCTCTCAAGGTCGGCGACACGTTCTCGGGCGTCCTCGCCTTCGAGAGGGGCGGCAAGGTGAAGGTGGAGTTCGTGGTGGAGGCAACCAGTAGCGCTGGTCCGGCTCACGGCAGCAAGCACTGACATGTGCCATCGAGCGCGCGTGGTCGCGGCGCAGCGCACCGAGATTGTGAGCCGACCGGGCCGGAGTGCAGCGAATGCAAGCTGCTCGTGAGTTATGGCTCACTCTGCTGCTTGTGCTCGCCATGTGCGTCGGCGCATCCGATCCGGCGCGCGCGCACGCTGCGCTGATTGCCTCCATACCGGAAGAGGGGGCTGTCCTATCAGGCCCACCCGCCAAGCTGTCGCTGTCTTTCAACGAGAATGTTTCGCCGCTCGTCGTCGCGCTCATACGGCCCGATGGCACGCGCAGTGCGCTCGACCAGGTGATCGTTCGCGAGCGCGCACTCGACATTGCGGCGCCCGGCGATCTGTCCGCAGGGACGCACATTCTTTCCTGGCGCGTGGTTTCCGCTGATGGGCATCCCATGGCGGGCACGATCGTGTTCTCGATCGGAGCACCGAGTGCAACGCCACCCAGCATAGAGA
Source organism: Hyphomicrobium sp. CS1BSMeth3 (assembly GCF_900117415.1). Taxonomy (GTDB): domain Bacteria; phylum Pseudomonadota; class Alphaproteobacteria; order Rhizobiales; family Hyphomicrobiaceae. The sequence continues at coordinate 1,582,661 of NZ_FPEI01000006.1, read as the reverse complement.
CAGCGGCGGATTGGACTCTGAGAGCGGCCATTCTCGCCGCCAAGATCGCGCTCTACCTGGGCCTGTTCATCGGCATAGGCGGGGTCTTTGCATGGGTATGGCTCGGTAGCGCGCGGAGAGACGGGCGCCCCGTGGTCGTCGCCGCACTTGCTCTGGGCATCGCGGGCGGGCTGTTGTCGATCGGCCTGCAGGGTCTCGACGCGCTGGGCGCTCCCGTTCATCGCATTGTCGAGGGCGCATTTTGGAAAGCAGGGGCCAGCACGACCCTCGTGCATACGGCGCTTGTCGCGGCGCTCTCGATGGCACTCTCTCTGATCGCGCTCGTGGTGCCGACAGTCATGGCCCGATTGCTTTCGATCATCGCGCTCATGGGCGCGGGCTTGTCGCTCTCGCTGAGTGGTCACGCCGCCGCCGCCGAGCCGCAGTGGCTGATGAGATCGATGGTGTTCGCGCACACGACCGGTGTTGCGTACTGGGTCGGCGCACTCGTCCCGCTGGCCGCGGCGCTCGGCAGCGGCACGGCCGAAGCTCAATCAATGCTCGGTCGCTTTTCCCGCAGTATTCCGTGGGTCCTGCTCGTCCTCGTCATAGGCGGCATTGCTCTTACGGTCGTCCAGGTCGATACACCCGAGGCCCTCATCGAAACGAACTACGGATGGCTGCTGTCGATAAAGCTTGTGCTGGTCGCCGCGCTCTTTGGCCTCGCGGCGGTGAACCGCTGGCGGCTGACACCTGCGGTGGAGCAGGGGCTGCTGCATCCACGGCTGAAGATGGTGCGCTTCGTTGTCCTCGAGGTCGCGTGCGTCGCGCTGATCCTGGCCGTGGTCGCCGGATGGCGCTTCACGCCGCCGCCACGCGCACTTTCCATTGCGGCCGCGCAGCCCGTATCGGTGCACATTCACACGCTGCCGGCCATGACCGAGCTCACGCTCTCTCCCGGACGCAAAGGGCGGACCTCGGCCATCATCACGATCATGACGGGTGAATACGGCCCGCTCGATGCCGAGGCGATCACGCTCACGCTCAGCCCGCCCGAGACCAGCATCGCGGCAATTCAGCAAGCGGCTCTGAAGCGCGGCGATGGGACGTGGCGCATTGAACGTATGGAGCTCCCGATTGCGGGCTCGTGGTCAGTCGAGCTCGATATCCGCGTCAAGGGCAGTGCGCCGATCCTGCTGAAGAGCGCGCTGAGCATCCGCCCTTGAGGCATGATGCCGGCGCATGAAGCATTGCAGAACTTCTGCTAAGAGTTGGAGCATCTCACCTGATGGGCCCGGCAAAGGAGTGATCTCCATGCCAGTCGTATCTCTCGACCACGTTCAATTGGCGATGCCTGCTGGGCGCGAAGACGAGGCACGTGCTTTTTACGAGGGTGTGCTCGGGATACCCGAAGCGACCAAGCCCGCAAACCTGGCGAAGCGCGGTGGGTGCTGGTTCGAACGGGGGCCTCTCAAGGTGCATCTCGGCGTGGAGGGCGAATTCCGCCCGGCCAAGAAGGCACATCCGGCGTTCCTTGTGGAAGATCTGCAGGATCTGTCGGACCGCCTCGCAAGAGCTGGATTTGCCGTGAGAAGCGAGGAGCCTCTGGAAGGCTACACGCGCGTCTATGTCGATGATCCGTTCGGGAACCGCATCGAGCTCATGGAGCCGCTGCCGGGCAAGGTGTCAGGATAGTCCGCGCGTGATTCAACGACCGATGCGCACGGCGTGATTGTCCCAGTTCCAGTTGGATGTGGCCGTAAGCTCGGCTGGGCCTGAAACGGGCGTGAGGTCCGCGATCGCGCCCATGCCGCTCGTGACGAGGAAGTCGCCGCCGCTCTTGCCGCGCGCGACACCCGAGACGTCCTCGAGGCTCTTGATCGCGAGGATCCGCCCCGTCGCAATTTCGAATATGACCACGCCGCCTGCCTTGGACGACGTCGCGGCCGCGATCAGGCCATCGCGATCGACGCTCACCGAGCTGACATACCCCGAAAGCGCTGCCGCCGCTTCATCCGGGAGCACTGTGGCCGTGAGCGGCTTCTGCCGGCGATGGCGGTAGATCAGCGATTGCGTGCGACCTTCCGCTCCCGGCGCGCCATCCACGATCTGCCCGCCGAGCACGACAGTATCATCGCGAGCAACCTCCAGATGGCGAAGCGAGAGCGCGCCGCCGGCCAGGATCGCGTGCTGCTCGAGGAGATCGCCGGTCGTCACGTCGATGTAAGCGAGCGACGTCTCGATGGCTTCGAGATTGAGCACACGTCGCCCGCCACCGAAATCAGGATGCTCCTTCAGCCCGCCATTGGCGACGACGAGAACGCGCCCTTGTCCGAGCAAGGCCATATCATGAGGCCCAAGGCCGTGGGAGGCGAACTCCCCGATCCGCTTGAAGCCGTCTGTGGCATCGTAGATGCCGATGACGCCGCGTCCGGCCTCGAAATCATTCTCGGTCGTGTAGAGCAGCCGGCCGTCGTGCGAGAACACGCCATGCCCGTAGAAATGCCGGTCCGTGGGCGCCTCGAAGGTGAGAGGCATCTCGCTCTTGTCCGCGCGGAATGCGATGGCGAAGTGCCCTGGGCGGCGCGCGAACACGACGCAACGGCGCGTGACCGGGCAGACGGCGATGTCGTGCCCGCGAGCAGGAAGAGCGACGGAGTTCACGTCGTTCCCCTCAGGCGAGAAGATGGCCGCGGAATATCCTCCATCCGAACCGCGGCGCGCGGCGGCATAGAGCGAAGCGGGATCCGCACGCGCAATGATGGGGCTCATCGCCAAGGTGGCGAAGGCGCTCGATGCAAAGAGGAACTCTCGCCGGTCAATCGCCATCTGATGCGTTGAACCCTATGGGCAGGCCGGCCGCTGTCGCCAGCAGCGAAGCCGCGGTCATGCGCGCGTTCTTGAGCGGAAATCCGATCGCGATGATGCGCTGTGCAGTGCGATTGTCGTCGAAGGGCGATCGGGCACCGACAAGAGGCGTCAGGCTTTCGTGCGCCGTCGCCAGCTCATTGGCGACGAGCCGGGCCAGTGCGGCGCCGCCGGCATTGGGCTCGTCGCCATTGGCTGCGATGATGGCCTGCTCGATACCGCCTTCGGCATAGAGCTCACGCAGACCCTCGATGTTGGCGACGACGAGAAGAAGGCTGCGCCCGCTGTTCGAGAGCGGTGCGGGCAGCCTTCGACGCTGCGCGTTGAGGGCGAGCGGGCCGGCGAGCCGCTGGTCTCGCACTTTTTCGAGACCCTGATCGAATGACTTGGCGAGCGCGAGGGTCGTTTCACTGGGCTTCAGATACTGTCGATTGTCCGGCCCTGGCAAGAGCCAGATCTTCGAGAAGCCATTGGGATCAGCCCACTCCTCGGACACGGACTGAGCAATTCGAGCGAGATTGGCGGCAACGGCCGCGGCGAAGCCGCAACGATGACGTCGCGCCTCGGGATCGGAGCCCTCATCCTTTGCGAAGAGCAACGTGTCGAGCGCCGGCAGGCCCTGCATGGCGACGCTCTTCGTCGCGAGCCGCGCGACATCCAGCACATCGGGATCGCGCTTGCTCAGGGCATTGGCAACCTGCCGCGCACCAATGCCGCGCCGGTCCGGCCAGAACATGAACTTCTCGAGACGCTCATGCTGGGCCATCGGGCCGAATGCGATGTGCTCCACGCGGCCCCATGCGCTCACCATGGCATCGAAGGCTGCATCGACGCCCTTGCGGGAGGCGGCTGTCGTGTCGCGACAGTACGCCATCACCGCTTCGTCGAAGCTCCGCGTCGCCGCGGCGAGATGTTGGTATCCCGGCAGGATATGGCGTTCGAGTGCCTGTCGGGCGAGGCCGGCATGATCGAACGCTGGCGGTGCTGCGCTCTGAGCGCGCGCCGTGGTGGGGAGCAGCGCGGACGCGATCGAGACACCAACAAGCGCAAGCATCGCCATCACGCGCATGGGATCTGTCCTAAAGCGAGTTGACGAAGGCAATCAGCCGGCGCCGATCCTCGGCAGTCAGACTGGCGAACGCATCGCGCGCCTTGCGGGCCTCGCCGTCGTGCCAGAGTATAGCCTCCGTCAGATTGCGCGCACGACCGTCATGTAGAAAGAACGTGTGGCCATTGACGATCTCGGTCAAGCCGATGCCCCAGAGCGGTGCCGTGCGCCATTCGCGTCCGTCCGCCCGGCCCTCGGGCCGTCCATCCGCGAGGCCATCGCCCATATCGTGCAGAAGGAGATCGGTGTAAGGCCAGATCGTCTGTCCGCGCAGATGCTCGTCGGGAGACTGCTCGCCGGTCTTGTGGGACGGGACGTGGCAGCTTGCACAGCCGATGTCGTGGAAGATCTGCTTGCCGCGAAGCACGTCGGGCGCGTCGGGTGTGCGTCGCGCCGGCACGGCCAGATTGCGGGCATAGAAGGCGACGAGGTCGAGCAGCTTGGCATTGATTTCTTCGCCGCTGCCCTTTGCTCCGCGACCACCGTGCGGCGCCTCGCGGCACAGCTTCTGCGCCGGCGTGCAGTCGCCATAGCCGTGAGGCACGAGCGGGCTGCCGATGCCGATGTCGGCCGCGAACGCCTCGGCGGCCTGCTGCTTCACGGTCGGTTGGCCCGCTTTCCAGCCGAACCGGCCAAGCATCAGCGCGCCATTCTCCACCGACCAAACACGATTGGCGCGACCGGAGATGCCGTCGCCATCCTTATCATCCGGATCTTCCCGGGCGAGGATATCGGCCTCGGGAATGGCTTCGAGCAGACCGAGACCGATCATCTGCGGCGTCAGGCGCGGCGAGATCATCGTGCGCGGATGCATCGGCCCGTAGCCGAGATCGGCGATGTGATAGGTGGGCTTGCGCAGATTGACGGTCTCGCCATCGGCGAGCCTGACAGGCATCTCCTCGTAGGTCACGACCATCCGACCCTCGCCGGCATGGCCTTGAATTCCGAGTTCCTGGAGCTGGCCGCCATACGTCGGCTCGCCGATGGCGCTCGCACGCCCGGAGGCGATGAGGGCGCGATCCGCTTCCGTCTCCGGCGGAACGGACAGCCGCAGAAGTATGGAGATCGATCGATCTTCCAACTCGGTTCCGCGCGGCGGATGCCCGCGCCCGTCCTTCAGGTGGCAGGCCTGGCAAGCGCGCGCGTTGTAAAGCGGGCCAAGTCCGTCGGATGATTTCGTCGACGATGGCGCCGACACCCAGTTCCGACGGAAAATGCCGTTGCCGATTTTGAAATCGAGCTCGCGCGCGAAGGGCATGTTCGCCGAGAGCTGGGAGAAGGCATCGGCGGTCGTAATGCCGACCGTCGTCGTCGCCACGCCGCCCGGATTTTCCTCACCGGGCTCGAGAATGGCAGTGCCGCTGCCGCCGAGGGACGCGGGAGCAAGCGGTTTGCGGCCCTCTCCGAATGCCGCGCCGGCAACGAAAACTACGAGGCCCGCGACGATGCCGCACGCCCATGGCGATTTCGAAATGCGCCGGTCCTCTGCAGGCATGATCCGACTATTTCTTCTTCGAGAGCGCCTTGGTCGGGTCGTCGAGACTGTCCGAGCCCTCAATCTTCACTGACGTCAGCTCGAGTGCTGCAATGGCGCGCTCGAACTCCTTCGTCTGGGCGATGAGCGCGCCGAGCGCGGCCTCGACAACGGCATTTCCCTCGGCATTTCCCTCGCCGATCATCTGGTCGTAGGCCTCGACGGTCTCGGCGCGCTGCTTGAGTGCGCCCATGCGGGCGATCGTCTCGCCGAGCGCCTTGCGCACGCGCTCGTCGACCTCGGGTGACTTGGCCTTGACGAGATCGGACACGCTCGGCCCGGAGACCATGCTGCCGTCGATGCGCTTGTAGCGCCCGAGATAGACGTTCTCGATGCCGACGACATCGTAGTAGTGCGAGTTGTGCGTGTTGTCGGAGAAGCAGTCATGCTCCTCCTCGGGATCGTTGAGGAGAAGGCCGAGCTTCATGCGCTCGCCCGCCATCTCGCCATAGGAAAGGCTCGCGAGCCCCGTGAAGATCGCCGTCAACGCCTCATTGTCGGGCTTCTCGAGAGCAACGCGCGCGGCTCCTTTTGGCTTCCACTGGGCTGCCATGAACGCGAGGTCGTCGACGAGCAGGTCCGTGACGACGGTCAGGTAGCGCGCGCGACGATCGCAGTTGCCGCCCGTGCAGGCCTTGCCCTTGGCGTAGTCGGTGTAAGGCCGATTGCCGGCGCCCGGGCCCGTTCCGTTGAGGTCCTGCCCCCAGAGGAGAAACTCGATGGCATGATAGCCGGTGGCGACATTGGCCTCGATCTTCTCGGCTTCATGAAGCGTCTCGGAAAGCAGCTTCTTCGTAATGCGGCTCGTGTCGACCATCCGGCCGCCGATCTTCAACTTGGTATTGGCGATCACATTGGCGGCATACAGCGGATTGGTGTCTGAGGCCGTGCCGTAGCTCTTGTCGACATAGTCGATCAGGCCCTCATCGAGCGGCCACGCATTCACCTTGCTTTCCCATTCGTCGACGATCTTGTTGCCGAAACGATAGGCCTCCGTCTGCATATAGGGCACGCGCGCTGCTTTCCAGGCTTCGCGGGCCGCCGCCAGCGTCTCCGTGCTGGGTTTGGCGACGAGCGTGCCGATGCTCTCCTTGAGCTTCCGCGCCGATGCCAGAGAGTCTTCGTAGGCAGCCTGGGCGATGTCGGCGTAGGTGTTGATCACCTCGCGCGCCGTCGCGGCACTTGCCATCGTCGATGCTCCGGGCGACATCCACAGGCAGACCGCGGCGATCATAGCCCTCGCGGCAACGCTCATCGACTTCAAGAGGCTCTCCATTCTTTCGAGCTGCACGGACGCCGATCATGAGCGCGCCGCGATGCATCCGTGCGGCAGCCGAGGCCCACCGCTGCTCCTCGCTGTCGATACTGGACCAGGCAAGTACACAAATATCGATGGCCCTGCCGCGAGTGTCAACCACGGCCCTGGGCTCGAGGCGCCGGCGCGCACGACGCGCAGATGCTGCGCGCGGATCATGACTTGCCTTGGGGAGAATGCAGTTGAGCCGCCGCGAAATTGCCTGTGCTCAGCAGCCTGGCCTAGTACTGCGCGCTGCACGTCCTCAGCGTCGCGGCGGCGACATTCATGAGCAGGCGATGCTCGATCGAGGTGAAGCCCAGAGCCGAGCCTTTTCGCTGAGCGAGATCCAATGCCGCCAGCGCATCGTGCATCGTTGGCTTATAGCGCCCTGCCTCAACTCTCCTGAGAACCTCCAGCAGGCGCTCACGAGCCACCTCGAGCGGCATGGCACTGTTGGAACGCCGCGTGCGCCCCGATGCAGCCGCTTCCACAGCGATGACGGCCAGGGCCACCTTTGAATGCTGGAGTACCGTCGATACCGTCATGTCAGAGCGACCTCTTCCGCTGTTGAGCTGCACGCGCTGCGAGTGGAACTCCGTCAGCTTTGGCTTGTCGCTCTGCAAGGCGACGGTACATCCCAAATGCCACGAGCACTTGCCGGGAATCAAACGAGGGAGTGTTCAAGAATTTATGACAATCGCCCGCAAACTTGCGCGCGAGTGGCGAAGGCTCGAGCGTGTTCGGGCAACAATGGGCGGCCTCCTGCGGACATGATCCATGCGCTCTTCCGGACGGCGAAAGTCGTAGGATCTTTCAGGCCATCATGCCGGCGAGAGGAGGCGGATATGCTGATCGGCCAGAGGGTTGGCTGCATCTGACGAAGCGCGGTGCTGGTTCGCACCTCGGAGCCGGCAACGCATTTGGTTGCGGTTCAATTTCGCCGGTTGCTCCCGGCAGCACCTACCAACTATCCCCAGGAGAGCCTAGCGAAAACCCTGATATTCCGCCGTCCGCCGGTTTTACGCTCTCGCAGGAGTGAACGGCCGTGATGCTTCATTGCTTCCGAGAGTGGTCAAGAACCCCGATGTCGTGTCCGCCGGGATACGAGGCGGAGGAGATGTTGCAGCCCGCGGATCGAGCGCCGGCGCCAAGCCTTGATCCAATCGGCCGAATCTGTCGGTGATCGTGAGACTGATCGTCCGTCAAGCCACGGCCATCCGGGGGCGACCATCGAATTGCGCGGCGCAGGTCTTTCGGGAGCGTGCTCGGGAGAACGACCGCTTCCGAGCCAGCCGGGGATTGTGCGCTGCTGCCGCTTCGGTATCGCGGGCTTCGGACTTCTGGCCTTGCTCGGAATGCCTGGCTGCGCCGTTGGTCCCGACTACTTTCCGCCACCCGCGCCGGTCCCTCCCAAGTACAAAGAGATTTCCGGTTGGAAGCCGGCCAAGCCGCGCGACCTCTACGATCGCGGAGATTGGTGGCGGATCTACCGCGATCCCATGTTGGACCGTCTCATTCGTCAGGTCGAGATCAGCAACCAGAGCGTCGCGGTAGCGGAGGCGGCGTTCCGCCAGTCGGTCGCGCTCGTCAAGGAGGCCCGCGCGGCGCTCTTTCCCGTCATAGGGCTCACCTATAACCCCCTGCGCTCGCATCAGGGGCCGAAGGCGACGGCGACCGGTGTCGGCGTCACGCGCACGATCGTGACGCTCGAGACGACCGGCACCTGGGATATCGACGTGTGGGGCAAGGTCCGGCGCATGATCGAGAGCAATGCCTCGAACGCACAGGGGAGCGCCGGCGACGTCGCAAACATTAAGCTGATGATGCAGGCGCAGCTCGCGACGGCTTATTTCAATCTGCGTGCGGCCGACTCACTGAAGCGCCTCCTGGATCGATCGGTCACGAACTTCAAGCGAACCCAAACCATCACGGAGAATCAATACAAGCTGGGGACCGTCGGCCGGTCGGATGTCCTCACGGCCCAGACGCAGGTGAGGACGACCGAGGCGCAGGCCATCGCCGTCGGGGTGCAGCGCGCTCAGTTCGCTCATGCCATCGCCGTTCTCATGGGCGTGCCGCCGTCCGCGCTCGACATTCCGGAGCGCGAGCTTGCGAGCACCGTTCCGTCCGTGCCGGCGGACATTCCCGCTCACCTGCTCGAGCGCAGACCGGATATTGCCGCCGCCGAACGGCGCATTCAGGGGCAGAGCGCGCTGATTGGCGTCGCCGTCGCCGCGTATTTTCCCGACGTCACGCTCAACGGATTGTTTGGATGGGTAGGCTCGCGCGCATTCCCGATCTCTGTTGCCAACGAGGTCTGGCAGGTGGGAGCAACCATCACCGAGACGGTTTTTGATGGTGGTCTGCGCCGCGCCCAGCTCACCGCGGCCGAAGCCACATACTACCAGGCGATCGCGACGTACCGTCAGACCGTGCTCACGGCTCTGCAGCAGGTGGAGGACGGTTACTCCTCCCAGCGAATTCTGGCGCGCCAGCAGACGGTCCAGGACGATGCCGCAGAGCTCTCGCGGCAAGCCGTCACGATCGCACTCAACGAGTATCGCGCGGGGACGGTGTCGTTCACCACGGTCGTGACGGCCCAAGCCACGCAGCTCACCAACGAGCAGGCGGCGCTCGCCGTGCGCCAGAGCCGCTTCCTTGCCACCGTCAGCCTCATCCAGGCACTCGGCGGCGGATGGAGCGTCGAGCTGCTACCCACCCACGACGGGCTTCGTCACTGGCGCTCCTGCGTCAGTGTTCGCGATGCGATCCGCGGCAATATCAGTCCGGAAATGCCGGCGTGCCTCTGATCTGCGGCGCCTCCCGCTTGCGCGCGAGCCAGAGCTGGAAGCGGTCGAGATAGATGTAGACGACCGGCGTCGTGTAGAGCGTGAGCAGTTGGCTGGCGAGGAGGCCGCCGACGATCGAGATGCCGAGTGGCTGGCGCAGCTCCGCGCCCTCGCCGAAGCTCAGCGCGAGCGGCAGCGCGCCAAGTGCCGCGGCGAACGTCGTCATCAGGATGGGGCGGAGGCGCAGCAGGCAGGCCTGTCGTATGGCTTCGCGCGTCTCCATGCCTTGCCGCTCGGCCTGTATGGCGAAATCCACCATCAGGATGGCGTTCTTCTTCACGATGCCGATCAGGAGCATGACGCCGATCAGGGCGATGACCGTGAACTGCGTGCCCGTGAGCATCAGCGCCGTCACCGCACCGACGCCGGCCGACGGCAATGTCGAGAGAATGGTGAGAGGATGGATCGTGCTTTCGTACAGAATGCCGAGCACGATGTAGACGGCAATGAGGGCAAAGAGAATGAGCACCGGCTGCGTCTTCAGCGATTGGACGAACGTCGCAGCCGTGCCGGCGAATGTACCCTGAACCGTCGCCGGCATCCCGATGCGCTGTATGGCGCGGTCCATGATCACCGTGGCATCGCTCAAGGCCTGTCCCGGCTTCAGGTTGAATGAGATGGTCGTCGACGGCAGCACGCCGTGGTGATTGATCGAGAGGGCGGTCTTGCCCGGCTCGTAGCGGGTGATCGCCGTGAGCGGGACCATGGCCTCCGGGCTCGTGCTCACTGCAGCGCCGCTCGACACGGATCCGTGTCCGGTGTTGGCAATGGCATTGCTCGCCTGATTGCGCGCCACGTTGGCTGCAGCCGCTGCCGCGGTGCTCTGGCCGGGCGGCAATGGAGCCGTGACCGATCCGAATGGCGCATTGGTCTGCTGGGTTCCTGACGCGCCCGACGGCTGGGTGCTGACATAGACGTTGTCGAGAGCGCTCGGCCCCTGGCCGTACTCGGGCGCAACCTCCATCACGACATGATACTGGTTGAGCGGATTGTAGATGGTGGAGACTTGGCGCTGGCCGAACGCATCGTAGAGCGTATTGTCGATCGCGCTCGGCGTGATGCCGAACCGTGCAATCGTCTGACGATCGATGGCCACGTTGAGCGAGAGGCCGGCGATCTGCTGATCGGAGTTGATATCGGCAAGCTCGTTGGTGCGCTGCAGCTCATCGACGAGACGCGCCGCCCACGTCTGCAACTCCTGTGCATCCCAGCTCTGAAGCGTGAACTGATACAGCGCGCCTGACTGGCGACCGCCGACCGTGAGGTCCTGCACGGCCTGCAGGTAGAGGCGGGCGCCCGCAATCTGCGATGTCTTCGCGCGCAGGCGCTGAATGACCTGGTCGACGGAGGCCCGGCGCTCGTTGAGCGGCTTCAGGGCGATGAACATGAAGCCGCCATTGGTCTGGCGGCCGCCCGTGAAGCCGGCGACATGGGCGACTGCGGGATCCGCCTGCACGATATCGGCAAACTGGCGGAGCTTCTGGGACATGAGCTGGAAGGAGATGGACTGATCGCCCTGGATGGTCCCATTGATGCGCCCGGTATCGGTCAGCGGAAAGAGCCCCTTCGGGATGGTAACGTACAAATAGGCGTTGAGCCCGATGACCGCTGCGAGCGACAGCATGACGAGGGCGGGATGGCGCAGCGCGACGTCGAGCGTGCGGGCATAGCCGGCGCGTATCCTCTCGAATACCGCATCCGAGAGCGCCGCCAGACGACCAGGCTTGCGGTCCGTGCGGCTGGTGAGAAGGCGCGAGCACATCATGGGCGTCGTCGTGAGAGATATGACGAGCGAGATCATGATGGTGATCGCGAGGACGACGGCGAACTCGCGGAAAATGCGTCCGACAATGCCGCCCATGAAAAGTATGGGCACAAAAACGGCAATCAGCGACAAGCTGATCGAGACGACCGTAAAGCCGACCTCGCCCGCGCCTTTGATTGCGGCTTCGAGGCGGGGCACGCCCTTCTCGATGTGCCGCGAGACATTCTCGACGACGACAATGGCATCGTCCACGACGAAGCCGGTGGCGATGATGAGCGCCATGAACGAGAGATTGTCGAGGCTGTAGCCGAAGATATACATCGCGCCGACGGCGCCGAGCAGCGAGATGGGAACGACCGTGGCCGGGATCATGGCGGCGCGCGGCTCGCGTAGAAACACGAGCACGACGAGCACGACGAGGAGGATCGAGAGGAGGAGCGCCTTCTCGGTTTCGGCCAGCGATGCCTTTATGGTGGCGGTGCGGTCGATCATCGGGGTGAGATCGACGTCTCCGGGCAAGGAGGCCTGGATACTCGGCAACTCTTCGCGCACACGGGCGACGGTCTCGATGATGTTCGCGTTGGGCTGTCGGTAGAGAAGCACGATGACGGCGGGCCTTCCGTCAGCGATCCCGAGGTTGCGGATGTCCTCGACCGAGTCCGTCACGCGCGCGACGTCGGAGAGGCGCACAGCCGCATTGTTGCGATAGGCGATGATCAGGTTCCGGTAGTCGTGAGACGTACTCGCTCGATCGTTGGCTTCGATCTGATAGCGCCGGCTTCCCTCCTCGATCACGCCTTTCGGACTGCGGGCATTGGCGGCGGCAACGGCTGCGCGCACGTCCTCGAAGCCGATGCCGTACTTGTAGAGCGAGGATGGCTGCAGCTCGATGCGCACGGCAGGGAGCGCGCTTCCGCCGAGATCCACATTGCCGATGCCCTGGATCTGGGAAAGACGCTGCTGAACGATATTTGCCGCCGAGTCGTAGAGCTGGCCCTGGGTGAGCGTCGAGGAGGTCAGCGAAAGGACCATGATCGGAAAGTCGGCCGGATTGACCTTCCGGTATGTCGGGTTCGATCGGAGGCTGGCCGGCAGATCAGCGCGCGCGGCATTGATCGCGGCCTGGACGTCCCGCGCCGCGCCGTCGATATCGCGGTCGATGTTGAACTGCAGCGTGATGCGGGAATTGCCGAGCGTGCTCTGCGAGGTCATCTCGGAGACGGCCGCAATCTTGCCGAGGCGGTTCTCGAGAGGCCCCGCGACGCTGCTCGCCATCGTCTCGGGGCTTGCGCCGGGCATCTGCGCCTGGACGAGGATCGTCGGAAAATCGACCTGCGGCAGGGGCGCGACCGGCAGTCTCGGAAAGGCGAGAATGCCCGCGATCGCGATGCCGATCGAGATCAGCGTCGTGGCCACGGGCCGTCTCACGAAGGGCGTCGAGAGGTTCATGAGCCTCCTCGATCTCCCGCGGGTGCCGGCCGCTCGTCCGGCTCGGTCTTCCAGTCGATCTTCCGCGCCAGGCGGTCGAAGGCGAGATAGATGACCGGCGTCGTGTAGAGCGTCAGGACCTGGCTGACGACGAGGCCGCCGAAGATGGCTATGCCGAGAGGCTGGCGGAGCTCCGCGCCGGACCCGCCCGCAAGCATCAGCGGCAGGGCTGCAAACATCGCCGCCATCGTGGTCATGAGGATCGGACGGAAGCGCAGGAGGCACGCCGTATGGATCGCGGCGCGCGGACCGAGACCGTCGTCGCGCTCGGCCTTGAGCGCGAAGTCGATCATCATGATCGCGTTCTTCTTGACGATGCCGATCAGCAGAATGATGCCGATGAGCGCGATGATGTCGAACTCGGTCCCTGAGATGATGAGCGCGATCAGCGCGCCGACGCCCGCCGATGGCAAGGTCGAAAGGATCGTGATCGGGTGGACGAAGCTCTCGTAGAGCACGCCGAGCACGATATACATCGTGACGATCGCCGCCAGGATGAGAAGCAACTCGTTGCCGAGCGCCCCTTCGAAGGCAAGCGCCGTACCCTGGAAGCGCGTGATGAAGCTTCGCGGAAGCGCAAGGTCACGCTCTGCCGCTCGGATGGCACTCACTGCCGCGCCGAGCGAGACCCTCGGCGCAAGGTCGAACGAGATCGTCGCGGCTGGAAACTGGGCCAGATGGTTGATCAGCAGTGAGGCCCGTCGCGTGCTGACGGTGGCGATTGCCGAGAGCGGTACTTGCCCCGTGCTGCTCGTCGCTGAGGGGAGATAGAGCGAGTTGAGCGCGTCGAGGCTCTTCTGGAGGGTCGGCGTCGTCTCGAGGATGACGCGGTACTGGTTCGATTGCGTGAATATGGTCGATACGATGCGCTGGCCGAATGCATCGTAGAGCGCATTGTCGATCGTGGCGGCGGTGATGCCGAAGCGCGCCGCGGAATCCCGGTCGATGTTGATGTCGACCGAGGCGCCGTCACTCAGGAGATCGCTTGATACGTTGCGGATCTCGGGTAGATCGGCAAGTCGTGCGACCACGCGCGGAACCCACGTGTCGAGCAGCTTCGAGTCCGTATTCTGAAGGACGAAGCGGTAGGGCGTCGGGCTCGTTGTTGCATCGATGGTCAGATCCTGGACGGGCTGCAGGAACAGCTCGACTCCGGGCACTGCGCTCGCGGCAGTGCGAATATCCTCGAGGATCTGCGCGCCCGATTTCGCCCGCTCGTCGACCGGCCTCAAGCTGATCAGGAAGCGCCCCTGATTGAGCGTGGCATTAGAGCCGTCGATGCCGATGTAGGACGAGAGGCCCGTTACGTCCGGATGCTTGAGGATGATCGCGGCCAAGGCCTGCTGCTTTTCCGCCATTGCCTGATAGGAGATGTTCTGCTCGGCGCGGGAAATGCCTTGAACGAGGCCGGTATCCTGCACGGGGAAGAAGCCCTTGGGCACGATGACGTAGAGATAGACGGTGAGCGCCAGTGTCAGGACGGCGACGATGAGGGTCGGGCCCTGGCGGTCGAGCACCCAATTCAGCGAGCGGCCATAGCCGCGAATAACGGCATCGAAGGCTTGCGTTACGCGCGAGGCGCGTTCGTGCTCGCGATCTATTGGCTTGAGGATCCGAGCGCACATCATGGGGACGAGCGTCAGCGCGACGATGGCTGATACGACAATGGAGACCGCAAGGGTGATCGCGAACTCGTGGAAGAGGCGGCCGACGACGTCGCCCATGAACAGCAGCGGTATGAGAACAGCGATCAGCGAAACGGTGAGCGAGATGATCGTGAAGCCGATCTGTTGGGATCCCTTGAGGGAGGCTTCGAGCGGGCTGTCGCCGTCCTCGATATAGCGTGAGATGTTCTCGATCACGACAATGGCGTCATCGACGACGAAGCCGGTCGCGATGGTCAGCGCCATGATCGACAGATTGTCGAGGCTGAAGCCGAGCAGGTACATGACGCCGAACGTGCCGACGATCGACAGGGGCACGGAAAGACTGGGAATGATGGTGGCCGGCACGCTGCGCAGGAACAGGAATATGACCATCACGACGAGCGCGACGGCGAGGGCGAACTCGAATTTCGCATCGGCGACCGAGGCGCGGATGGTCGTCGTGCGGTCGCTGATCACGGAGAGCTGGACGTCGGCGGGGAGCGCCGCTTCGAGGGTCGGCAGCAGTTGCTTGATCCGGTCGACGACCTCGATGACGTTCGCACCCGGCTGGCGCTGAATGTTGATGATGATGGCCGGGACGTCATTGGCCCAGGCGGCGAGAAAAGTGTTCTCGGGGCCTTCGACGACTGTTGCGACATCGGACAGGCGGACGGGAGCACCGTTGCGGTACGCGATGATCGTATTGGCGAGCGTTTCGATCTTGTCGATCTGATCGTTGGCGTTGATCGTGAAGGCGCGGGACGGCCCGTCGAAGCTGCCTTTCGGCGCATTGACGTTGACGTTGCCGAGAACCGTGCGGAGGTCGTCGATCAGCAGGCCGTAGGCAGAAAGCGCCCTGAGATCGGCTTGGACACGCACCGAAGGCCGATGGCCTCCCGTGAGCGTGACGAGGCCCACGCCCGCGATCTGGGAGATTTTCTGGGCGAGCGTCGTCTGGGCGAGATCCTGGATCTTGGTCAGCGGCCGCGTCTTGGAGGTCAGCGCGAGCGTCAGCACGGCTGCATCGGCCGGATTGACCTTGGCATAGACGGGCGGCGCCGGCAGATCCGCAGGCAGGAGGTTGGAAGCCGCGTTGATGGCGGCCTGGACCTGCTGCTCGGCCACGTCGAGTGAGAGGCTGAGAGCGAACTGCAGGGTGATGACGGACGCGCCACCCGAGCTCGATGACGTCATCTGATTCAAGCCCGGCATCTGCCCGAACTGGCGCTCGAGCGGCGCCGTGATGGACGTCGACATCACCTCGGGGCTCGCGCCAGGATAGAAGGTCTGGACCTGGATTGTGGGATAGTCGACCTGGGGGAGCGCCGATACCGGGAGCTGCGTGTAGGCGATCATGCCCGACAGCAGCACCGCGAGCATGAGCAGCGTGGTGGCAACCGGTCGAAAGATGAAAATTCGAGAGGGGTTCATTGGGTGCGCATTTGCCTCCCGCCCTCGCGTCTACTTTGCCTGCTTGCTACGCGGTGGCTGATTGCCGCCGCTCTCGCTCGCTTTCGCGCCGCTCGCCTCGCCGGCGATCCTGACCGCCGTGCCCTCTCGGAGCCGGTCGGTACCGTCGATCACGACCTGCTCGCCGGGCTCCAAACCGGACAAGATGGCGGTATGGGAATCATTGCCGGGGCCCACCTTGATGGGCCGCACGGTCACGGTGTTGTCGCTCTTCACCACATAGGCATACGTGCCGGGCGCGCCGAGCAGCACGGCAGCCGAAGGCACGATGGTCGTGTCGCGCAGCGTGTCGACGATAAGCTTCACGTTGACGAACTGATTGGGAAAGAGCTGCTCGTCCTCGTTTGCGAACATGGCGCGAAGCTTCACCGTGCCCGTCGTGGTGTCGATCTGATTGTCCACGGTATCGAGTGCGCCGGTCGCGAGCTTTTTGCTGCCATCACGGCTGTAGACTTCGACGGTCAGCTTCTCGCCGCTGCGAAGCTTGGGCAGGAACTGGGGGATCGTGTCCTGCGGAAGGGAGAAGATGACCGAAATCGGTTCCGTCTGTGTCACGACGACCAAGCCCCCCTGGTCGCTCGGCTGGACGTAGTTCCCGATATCGACAAGCCGCAAGCCGACGCGACCGGTGATCGGCGAGACAATGCGGGCGTAGTCGAGATTGATCTTCGCCATTGCCACGGCGGCTTCGTCGGCGCGCACCGTCCCTTCGTTCTGTTTGACGAGCGCGCGCTGCGTGTCGACCTGCTGGCGTGCGATCGAGTCCTGCTTCATGAGCCCTTCATAGCGCGTGAGATCGACCCGCGACGCTTCGAGCTGGGCCTGATCGCGGGCGAGCTGGCCTTGGGCCTGATTGAGGGCGGTCTGATAGGGACTGGGATCGATCTGGATCAGGAAATCGCCCGCCTTGACCATCTGGCCTTCCTTGAAGGCAATCTCGGTGATCTTGCCGCTGATCTGGGTCTTGACGGTCGTCGTGGCGAGTGAGGTCACGGTGCCGAGGGCATTGAGGTAGACCGGCATGTCGCCCCGGGTCACGAGGCCCGTTCGAACGGTGATTGCAGGACCTGCCGCGCTGGATGGCCGGCTCTGCTGCTGGGGAGAAAGCGTCCAGTAGCGCCAGGCGCCAATGGCGAGCAGCACGACGAGTAGGCCGATCAAATAGCGGGGCCAGGCAGCGCGCTTCACAGGAGCAGGAGGCGGCTCCGTTGCGGGCTGCTTTCTCGGGTCGAGAAGTATTTGCTCCATCGTGGCTTCCTCGAGCACACCAGGGCGCTGCTGTCCAATTTACGCGGGACGATCAATAAACGCAGCACCCTCTTGCTCTTGAAACAGCCATGCTGGCCCGCGGCGTGAGCGCGCAAGGCCGCGCGGGCTCCCCGGGCGGGCAGCTCCGACTGGGCCCGATCAGGCCCAATGCATATGGAAGAAGCGTCCCAGGCCGGGCTGAGAGGGGCGAAGGAAGCTTAAAATTTTAATCGTGCCGGCGTGCCAGCTTCACTGCCCCGCGGCGTAGGGGAAGGCTCTGAGGCTCTGTGACACGAGCCGGACGCGCTGGCCGACGGAAAGCTCGAGCTGGGCCAGCTCCTCCCGCGTGAGCTCGACCTCCAGCTCCGGCGGGCGGCCGGAGCCGTTCAGTACCGTCTCGCCGACTAGCTCGATGCGCGCGATTGCGCCGTTCAGCAGGACCCGGTTCACGCGCGCGGCAAGCCCGGTCGTGCTCGTGCTGTCCGTCGATATCTTCAGCTCGTAGGGGCGCGCGAAGGCGATCGCCGCATCGCCGAGGGCGAGGCTGTTCGTATTCGCCGGGATGAGGTCGTCGCCGACCTTGATGCCCTGTCCTTGCACGGAGCCCGGAAGCTGGTTGACCGCACCGAGGAAACTGTAGGCGAAGGCCGTCGCCGGCCGCTCATAAACCTCGTTGGTCGCCCCTTCCTGCTCGACGCGTCCCTTGTTCATCAGCACGATGCGATCGGCAACTTCGAGCGCCTCATCCTGGTCGTGCGTAACGAAGATCGACGTGATGTGCAGTTCCTCATGAAGTCGGCGCAGCCAGCGCCGCAGCTCCTTGCGGACTTTGGCATCAAGCGCGCCGAACGGCTCGTCGAGGAGGAGCACCTTCGGCTCGACGGCGAGCGCGCGCGCCAGGGCAATGCGCTGGCGCTGGCCGCCGGAGAGCTGAGCGGGATAGCGGTCGGCGAGCCAGCCGAGCTGGACGAGGTCCAGGAGCTCGTGCACGCGCTTGCGGATGGCCGCTTCCGAGGGGCGCTCGGCGCGGCGCTTGACGCGGAGGCCGAACGCGACGTTCTCGAAGACGGTGAGGTGCCTGAACAGCGCATAGTGCTGGAAGACGAAGCCAACCTGCCGCTCGCGGACATGCCGGTGAGAAGCGTCCTGGCCGTCGAGAAGAACCCGGCCCGCATCAGGCCACTCGAGGCCCGCGATGATGCGCAGCAACGTGGTCTTGCCACAGCCCGAAGGACCGAGAAGCGCGATCAGCTCGCCGGTCGGAAAATCCAGGGAAACGTCGTCCAGGGCCGTGAAGGTCCCGAACTTCTTGCGAATGTTACGGACAGCGATGCTCAAGGGTGCTCTCCCTCTCTTCTGGAGGTCTGACGGGTCACCTGCCATTCGATGTAGGTTTTGAGCGCAAGCGTTACCAGGGCGAGCAGCGCAAGCAGCGACGCAACTGCGAAGGCGGCGGCAAACTGATATTCGTTGTAAAGAATCTCCACATGCAGAGGCATCGTGTTCGTCAGGCCGCGAATGTGGCCGGAGACAACGGACACCGCGCCGAACTCACCCATGGCGCGTGCATTGCAGAGAATGACGCCGTAAAGCAGCGCCCACTTGATGTTCGGCAGCGTGACGCGCCAGAACATCTGCCAGCCGCTCGCACCGAGCGTAAGCGCCGCCTCTTCCTCCTCCGTTCCCTGGGCCTGCATGAGCGGGATCAGCTCGCGCGCGACGAAGGGGAATGTGACGAAGATGGTCGCGAGAATGATGCCTGGAACAGCGAAGATGATCTTGATGCCGTGCTCGGAAAGCCAGGGGCCGAACCAACCCTGTGCGCCGAAGACGAGCACGTAGATGAGACCCGCAATGACCGGCGAGACCGAGAACGGCAGGTCGATGAGCGTGGTAAGGAACTGCTTGCCGCGAAATTCGAACTTCGCGATCGCCCAGGCAGCGGCGAGGCCGAAGATCAAATTGAGCGGGACGGCAACTGCCGCCGTGAGCAGCGTGAGCCGGATGGCGGAGAGCGCGTCGGGCTCGACGAGAGCTGCGACGTAGACGGCCCAGCCGCGCCGCAGGGCTTCGACGAACACGGCAATGAGCGGCAGCAGCAGGAAGGTCGCGAAGAAGAGGAGCGAGATCGTGAGGATCAGTATCCGCACGGCACCCGACTCGCGGATTGCCGGATTGGTTTCGTAGCGCGCGCGGGCACGCTGCGGTCCTGGAACGGCGAGTGCGACGCCGGCCATCAGGTGATCCTCCGGGCGCTGCGCCGCGTCCACGCCTGCAGGGCGTTGATCAGCAGCAAGAGGATGAACGAGGCGACGAGCATCACCGCGGCGACGGCCGTGGCGCCGACATAGTCGTACTGCTCGAGCTTGGTGATGATGATGAGCGGCGTGATCTCGGAGACCATCGGCAAGTTGCCGGCAATGAAGATGACGGAGCCGTATTCGCCGACAGCGCGGGCGAAGGCGAGGGCGAAGCCTGTCAGGATGGCCGGCAGCAGGGTCGGGATCACCACACGGTAGACGGTCTGCCAGCGCGTTGCGCCGAGCGAGGCCGCTGCTTCCTCGAACTCGACGTCGAGATCCTCGAGCACGGGCTGCACGGTGCGCACGACGAAGGGAAGTCCGATGAAGACGAGCGCCACGAGAACGCCGAGCGGCGTAAAGGCAACCTTGATCCCCAGTGGTTCGAGATACTGGCCGAGCCAGCCGTTCTTGGCATAGAGCGCGGTGAGCGAGATGCCGGCGACGGCCGTCGGAAGGGCAAAGGGGAGATCGACGAGCGCGTCGATCAGCTTCTTCCCCGGAAACGAGTAGCGCACGAGCGACCAGGCGAGCAGCACGCCGAACACGACATTGATGGCTGCCGCCAGAAGCGAGGCACCGAAGCTCAGCCTGTAGGTTGCGACCACCCGCGGCGTCGATACGATCGCCCAGAACTCGCTGAACGACAGCGTCGCCGTCTTGACGAACACCGCCGCCAGCGGAACGAGCACGATCAGCGAGAGATACGCGAGCGTGAAGCCGAGCGACAGGCCGAAGCCCGGCAGCACGCGCCGTGTGATCGCCGCAGCCATTACTTCTTCACCACGATCTGGTCGTAGATGGCGCCGTCGGCGAAGTGCTTCTTGTTCGCCTCGGCCCAGCCGCCGAGCTTCTCGTCGACGGAGAAAGTCTTGATGGCCGGGAAGCGTTCCGCGTATTCGGCGAGGACACTCGGATCGCGCGGGCGGAAGTTGTGCCTGGCGATGATGCGCTGGCCGTCCGTCGAGAACAGGAACTGAAGATAGGCTTCGGCGATCTTGCGCGTGCCCTTCTTATCGACGTTCTTGTCGACGACGGCGACGGGTGCCGAGCCATCGATGCTGAGCGAGGGATAGACGACATCGAACTTGTCGGCGCCGAGCTCCTTCTGGATGGAGATCGCCTCGTTCTCGAAGGTGATCAGGGCATCGCCCACGTCGCGCTGCGTGAAGGTCGTGGTGGCGCCGCGTCCGCCGCCATCCAGCACGGGCACATTGGCAAAGAGCCTGGTGACGAATGTGCGCGCCGCGTCCTCATTTCCCTCGTTGATGAGGGCATAGCCCCAGGCGGCGAGGTAGGTATAGCGGCCATTGCCGGAGGTCTTGGGGTTCGGCACGATCACTTGCAGGCCAGGGCGGACGAGATCGCTCCAGTCCTTGATCTGCTTGGGATTGCCTTTGCGTACGAGGAAGACGGTCGTCGTCGTGTAGGGCGTCGCGTCATGCGGATACTTCTTGCGCCAGTCCTTGTCGACGAGGCCGCCGCGCTCGACGAGGATGTCGATGTCGGGCGACTGGTTCATGGTGATGACGTCGGCTTCGAGGCCGCCGATCACGGACAGCGCCTGACGGCTCGACCCGCCATGGGATTGATTGACGACGACGTTCTCGCCGAGCTTGTCCTTCGCGTAGGCCACGAATGCGGGATTGACGTCCTTATAGAGCTCGCGCGCAACGTCGTAGGAGACGTTCAGAATGGCTGTCTGCGCGAGGGCAGCAACCGCCAGCAGGAAGGTGAAGGAGAGGAGGAATCCCAGCCAGGAAAGTGTGTTTTTGATGCTCATGGTACGGCTCGCAGATGGTGTGCGGTTCTTATGGGCGGAAGCATGGAAAGGGAGCGCCTTCTCCGACAACGAAGAAGAAGTGCGATCCATATGCCCCCGTCTGCTATCGACGGGGGTTCAGGTGCGCGGTCGGCCGGGGAATTACACGGCGCAATCCAAGGGCGGCCGATCAGGGCGCTTCAGCACGAGAACGTCCGGATTGCCCGAAAGCTCCGCGATCAGAGGCAAAGCTTCGGGCCATGGACCATGGCCTGATGCCACATTGATGTGGCCTCTATGACCGGCGTCCACCATCCGGCTGCCCCATCGTTCGGCCCACATCTCGGCGCGCGAGAAGCTCATCCAGGGATCATTCCGGCTGGCGACGAGCGTGCTTGGAAACGGCAGCGCGGCATCGATCCGGCGTTCATCGAGGCCGAAGTTCTGCGTATCGCACGGTGCGACGAGGAGCGCTCCGGCGATCCGCGGCGCCAGCCGGCCCGCAGCCGCCGCCGATACGAGGCATCCAAAGCTGTGTGCGATCAGGAGTACGCGACCGGACTGCAGCAGGATCGTCCTCTCGAGGACCTCGGTCCACAGGCCGAGGTCCGCCTTGTCCCAGTTGGCTTGAAGCACGCGGCGGGCCGTCGGCAGGCGATGCTCGAGCCAAGTCTGCCAGTGCTGCGCGCAGCTTCCGTGAAGACCGGGAATGATCAACGGCGTCGCCATAGGCGTGCTCCTTGCCGGACCTTTGCTCAGCGCTTGGTGTAGATCTGGTCGAAGGTCCCACCATCGCTGAAGTGCGTCTTCTGCGCCTTCTGCCAGCCGCCGAATACCTCATCGATGGTGAAGAGCTGGACCGGCGAGAGCTGAGCCTTGTACTTCTCGGCCGCCTTGGGATCACGCGGACGGTAGTAGTGCTTTCCGGCGATGTCCTGCCCTTCGGGCGAGTAGAGATACTCGAGATAGGCCTGGGCGACTTCGCGGGTCCCTTGCTTGTCGACGTTCGTGTCGACGATGGTCACCGGCGGCTCTGCCAGGATGGAGCTTACCGGAACGATGATGTCGTACTTGTCGGGCCCGAGCTCCTTGGTGGCGAGATGGGCCTCGTTCTCCCAGGAGAGGAACACGTCTCCGATCCCGCGCTCGGTAAAGGTCGTGAGTGCGCCGCGTGCCGCCGGATCGAGGACGGGCACGTTCTTGAAGAGCTTGGTCACGAACTCCTTGGCCGACGCCTCCGTGCCGCCGGGCTGCCTCAGCGCGTAGGCCCAGGCCGCGAGATAGTTCCAGCGCGCACCGCCCGATGTTTTGGGATTGGGCGTCACCACCTGCACGCCGTCCTTCACGAGGTCGCCCCAGTCCTTGATGCCCTTGGGGTTGCCCTTGCGCACAAGGAACACGATGGTCGAGGTATACGGTGAGGAGTTGTTCGGCAGGCGCTTCTGCCAATCGGCGGGAATGAGCTTTGCCCTTTCGTGGATGGCGTCGATGTCGTAGGCGAGCGCCAGGGTCACGACGTCGGCCGGGAGGCCGTCGATCACCGAGCGGCCCTGCTTGCCCGATCCGCCATGCGATTGCTTGATCGCGACGTCCTTGCCGGTCTTCGCCTTCCAATGCTTGATGAAGGCGGCATTGAAGTCCTGATAGAGCTCGCGCGTCGGATCATACGACACATTGAGCAATGTCACGGACTGCGCCCAGGCTACGCCGGCGGTGGCCGCAAGGGCGATACCGGCAGCCACGCCCGCAGAGGCGAGCGCGCGGCGCGTCAAGCGTACAGTTGTCATCTTCGAGCTCCAAAGTTTCAGATACGAAAAGGTGGCGGCGTCGGTCGTGAGCAGGCGTGCGCGATCAAGCCGGGCGACGCGGTGCCGCCTCGTGGATTTGCCTGCTGGTCAGAACACAGGTTGCTACTTCGAGCAGGAGGCCGCGCGGGGCGATCCTCGCTGCGGCGTCAGCGACAACAGCCGCTTCTACGAGCCGCAACTGCCGGTGCGCCGGGCACACAAAAGGGTTGCTTCATTCCAGAGCTCCTTCAAAGGAGTTCGCGGACAAAGCCGCGAAACCTTAGCGTTTGATGACGCGGCGCAAGTCTCTTGCCCAAATCACCGCGGTCGCATCCCACGGACAGCGACATGTCCAATCTATCGAGCACCAGACGATTTCAAACGAAGTGTTTCTGCGATGCATATGAGGAGTGGGGGCCACACCAGCAATGCCGGTGCCGGCTTTGGGCTCAAAACGACCAGTGATCGAGGCCCCCAAAATGCGTGTGCGGGCAGCTTCTAATGAAGCCGCCCGCACACCCCCCGGCTCGGCGGTGCCCGCCCGCCTTTTATACGTTCGCGCTTGGTGCTTCGGACTGATTGACCACGAGGGCCTTCAGTCCCTTGATCCAGCCGCCGAGCCTGGCGCCGAGTTTCTGCAGGTCGGGGACGGCCTTGCGCACGATCTGCGAGGGACCCATCTCGCACTTGTTCAGATAGCAGCTCGTCAGGTGCACTTTCTCGTCGACTGCGAAGTGGTTGCTAGCCGGCAGCGCGACACGGACGGCCTGGCCGCGACCACGTACCTTGTTCGGCATCTGGAATTCCGGCGGGAGGGCCTCGGTCACGGGGAGCACCTTCTCGATGCGCCCGGCAACGACCTGTCCGCGCCCTTTGACGTTGACCCTCTGTCCTTCCTCCAGATCGAAGAGATAGCCCTCAGGGATGTAGGCCAGCACGTAGCTCGCGCCCGTATAGATGCTGGCGACGCCATCCTTGCCGCCGCCGAGCACCTCGCCGACCGCGGCAACCCTGCTGCCGACGTAGCCGCTCGCCGGCGCGGTGAGAATCCCGCCGCCATAGTTGCGCTCGAGATCCTGGAAGGCACCCGAGACCTGGCCCAGTGCATCCTGATTGGATTTGATCTCATGCTCGAGCGAGCCTTGCTCGGCCTTGAGCGAGAGCAGGCGATCGGCAGCCTGGACGCGCGCCGTCATCATCTCCTGCAGAGGCTTGCTCGTGACGTTTCCATTGGCGCTCGCCTTCTGGAGCACTTCAAGGAAGGCCTCGGTCTGCGTCGCGTTCGCTTCAGCCATGGGCAGCAGCGCCTTCACGACCCCCTTGCGCGCTTCAAGTTGTGCGAGACGGCTGCTGATGCGTGCCTGCTCCGCGGCGAGATCGGCGAGGGAGCGGGACATGGCCGCCGACTCCACGACGGCGATCTTCTGGCCCGCATCGACCCAGTCACCCGGGTTGACGTAGACCGCTCTGACCCGCGCGTTCTCCCAGGGCGAGGCCACGGCGACATTGCGCCGGGTTGCGAGGCCGTCCGCATTGAGGAGCACGCTGCTCCCCGACAGTGCGTAGATCGCCGAGCCTCCGACGCCTCCGACGATGGCTGTCGTGATGAGGATCCGGCGCAGCTTGGTCCAAACGAGGCGGCTGGCTTTGAGTTCCGTGCTCATGATTTTTTCTCCCGTCCTGGCAGGCTCAAGCCGCAAGACCATGATGATGATTGTTCGTGTGCATCAGTCGTGCCGCGATGCGCTCGGAAGCATCGCCATTTCCGAATGGGTTGGCTGCGCTCAGCAATTGCGGGCGCTCGCCTGCCGTCAGCCGGCGAACACCAGAGACAATGGTGCGGTAGCTCGAGCCGACGAGCGTGCCGAATCCGGCTTCGACGACCTCGGGCCGCTCGGTGCTCTCGCGCGTGATAAGAATCTGCAAACCAAAGGTCGGCGCTTCTTCCTGCACGCCGCCCGAGTCCGTCACGACCGTCCAGGCGCGGCTCAGCAGATGGACGAAATCGGGATACTGCAGCGGGCTCACGAGCCGGACGTTTGCCACATCGCCGAGCATCTTCATGACTTCCGCGCGTACGGCGGGGTTCATGTGCACGGGAAGAACGATCAGCTTGTCGCCATCATTGGCGAGTGTGCGCAGAGCGCGCAGCACATGACGGAGCGGCGCGCCGATGTTCTCGCGGCGATGAAGTGTGGCCAGCACCAGCTTCTTGTCGGTCGGAAGTGCTGCCACATCGGGATCGATCGGCTGATAGCCAGCCTGCATGGTCGCGCGCGCGTAAAGAAGCGCGTCGACGACGGTGTTGCCGACCATGTCGATGTCGCCCGCAGCGACGCCTTCGCGGAGCAGGTTGTCGCGCGCCTGCGGCGTTGGGGGAAAATGGAGCGCGGCGGCGAGGCCGATCACGCGGCGGTTGAACTCCTCGGGCCACGGCGAGTTGATGTCGCCCGTGCGCAGGCCCGCCTCGACGTGCGCGACGGGCACGCGGTTCATGAAGCCCGCGGACGCGGCGGCTGCCGCGGTGGCCGTATCGCCCTGCACAACGATCCAGTCGTAGTGCTTCGCGCGCAGCAGCCGCTCGATCTGATGGGTCATCAGCCCGAACTTCCCGGCGAGACCGGGCTCCGCCATGATGTCCGAGCCGTTGTGCGTGACGGTGATCTTGAAGAGGTCGAGCAAGCCGGCTGCGAGCTCGATGTGCTGACCGGACCAGAAGACCTCGAGCTCCGCACCAGCCCGCTCGAGGGCTTTGCAGACGGGGCCGAGCTTGATGATCTCGGGGCGGGTTCCGAAGGCGACGAGAATACGCATGGCACTTTTCCGGGGATGGTTCAGCGGGTGGCTGTGGTGAAATCGTCAGGCAGCTCGTGCGTGGTCTTCGACCAGACGATGGGGCGGGTGGCGAGCTCCGACTCGCCGAGGTAGGTCTTCCAGGCGCGGAAGACGGCGACCATGTTGATGTAGAGCCCGGCGGGCCAGCGCACTGCGACGCCGACCCAGTCGCAGGTGCCGTACACTTGGTGGATCGCCGCGACGCGCACGACGTAGCGCATCACGAGGGCGGCGAGGTTAGCCCACATGGACGTCGCGAGGATCGTCATGCTGGTGTCGGAGAGTTCGCCGAGGTCGATCGCGCCAAAGGCCAGAAGCGTGAAGATCATGAGCGAGATCGGCGGCAGGAAATTCGTCACCATGCCCTTGCGGTCACGGATGAAGAAGTAGTGATCCCAGAGATCGCCGTGCCAGCCGAGCTTGTGCAGGGCCTCGAAGTTGATGCCGTAGACCCAGCGTGTCTTCTGCTTGATGGAGGTCGCAAGCGTCCGCGGGAAGAACTCGCGCGTCGCGACGAAGTCGAGACCTTCGTCGGCATTGGCGGAGACCGCGGCAAAGGCTGACTTGAAGCCGGCGCGCTTGGCCTCAATGCCGAGGATGTAGTCCTCGGTGACGGTGCCGGACATGAGCACCTGGCCGCGCGTCGCAAGGAAGTGCTTGATGAGCCGGCGTGTGAGGCCCGTGCCGACGCCGGCCGAGGGAATGGCGGCGCCGACGGCATCGCGGACGATCATCTCGCGCGTGTGGCGCTCGGCGAACTCGTCCATGTAGGTCGAGGCGACGATCGCGCCTTGGCCGCGATTGAGCGAGAAGACCGGCACCTGGATGAAGTCATGATCGCCGGCGTAGGCCGCATAGACCTCGAAGGTGCGCGGATCGATGATGTCCTCGCTGTCGTGAAGAATGACGAGCGCCGGGCCTTCCTCCTCGCCGCCGAAGACCTGCGCAAACATCTCGTTCAGCATCTGGCCCTTGGACGTCGGGCCAGGCAGGCGGTTCACGATCACGCGCACGCGATCGGGATACTTCGCCGCCATCTCCTCGGCGACGCGGAGCGTGCCCGTGTCGTTCGGATAGACGCCGAGATAGAGGGAGACCTGAGGCAGATGGATGCGGGCGAGATTGCCTTCGACCATCCGGCCGAGCACGTCCTCCTCATGCCAGTTGGCAATGAAGACGGCCGTCCGCGGGATCACAGTTTCGTCGGCAGGGGGGCGCGGCAGGCGAAAGCGCGCAATGCCGAGAGCCATGGCATCGATGAACGCATCGTCCAGCGAGGAGATGGTGATCAGGAGGCTGACCACGAAGAGCAGGATGATGAGGAGGTCTGACACGGGCTCGATCCGGCTGCGTGAAGGGACTGCAGCGTGGATCGCAACGCGTGTGCCGCGTGCCTTCGAGCGGCGCTGTCTGTGTCAAGCCGCCGCGGGCTTTAACCTCAACGCGTGGAAGTGCTCGACAGAATGGGCGTCCGGAAGACGCGTGGTTAATGTGCGCATCGTCCGCCGCTTCCGGCCTGGTACTGCGAGTGAAGGGCGCCGGCCGACGCGTCGGGGCAAACGTGCCAGATTGGCACGCTGCCCGCGGGCGGCGACGAGCAAAGAAGTGCGATTTGGGACAAGAGAGGCGGCTCCAGATCGCGTCCGGGCCGCCTCGCTCGAAGATTTAGATGTGGACAAGCTCGCGGCAGCCCGGCCCGGTTTTCTGGCTCGGGCTTGCGGCTCAGCTCAGTCCTTCTGCCTTCATGGCGGCCTGGACGGCGGGGCGCGCCTCGACCCTCTTCATGTAGGCTTGGAGGTTCGGATAGGGCGCGAGGTCGATCTTCGTGGGCACCGTCCAGCGCAAGACCGTGAAGCAGTAGGCATCCGGGCAGGTGAAGCTGTCGCCCATGAGGTAGGCGTTTTTGGCGAAGTGCTTGTCGAGATGGGCGAAGCGGGCGGCAAGGCGCTCCTTGGCGAGGTCCTTGGCGCCGTCCGGCATCTGCGGATTGAAAAGCGGCGAGAAGCCCTTGTGCAGCTCGCTGGAGACGAAGTTCAGCCAGGACTGCAACTTGTAGCGCTCGAGCGTTCCATTTGGCGGGGCGAGCTTCTTCTCCGGCACCTTGTCGGCAATGTACTGCACGATCGCCGGCCCTTCGGTGAGGAGCGTGCCATCGTCGAGGGCCAGCGCCGGCACGTAGCCGAGCGGATTGACGTCACGGTAGTCGCTACCGCTGGCGGTGGTTTTGGCGCGGATGTCGGTCTTGACCAGCTCGTGCGGGAGCCCGGCCTCCTCGAGCACGATGTGAGGCGATAGCGAGCATACACCGGGGGCGTAGTAGAGCTTCACAGGCAGTCTCCTGATGGTCTGTAGCATGACGAGGGAGGTTTGGTGCCGATAGAGGCACACCCATACTCCTTCATCGAGGGAACGTACTGCCCTCACCGCGAATTGATCCACTCGAGCAGGCGCATAAGCAACCCGCACCGCGGGTCACTGGACCCGGGCGTGCTTTTGTGTAGGATCACTCGAAACTTGGCCCAGGTAAATCGGGCTGCTAGCTAGGCCCATGTAGAAGCGGCATTTTCGGGGGCGACGGAGAAATGGCAACTGCAGGTGGCGAGGCGGTACGTTCGGCCACAGGACTGATGGCCGGCAAGAGGGGCCTCATCATGGGGCTGGCCAACAGCCGCTCGATCGCCTGGGGGATCTCGAAGGCCTGCGCGGCCGAGGGGGCGGAACTCGCGTTTACCTATCAAGGAGATGCGCTCAAGAAGCGCGTCGAGCCGCTGGCCGCCGAGCTCGGCTCCAAGATCGTGCTGCCCTGCGATGTGACCGACTACGCCTCCGTGGATTCGGTCTTCGAGGCGCTCAAAGCGCAGTGGGGCCGGCTCGATTTCCTCGTCCATGCCATCGCCTTCTCGGACAAGAACGAGCTCGACGGGCGCTACGTCGACACGAGCGAGCGCAACTTCGTCCAGTCCATGCTCATCTCCTGCTACTCCTTCACGGCGCTCGCGCAGCGGGCCGAGAAGCTCATGACGGACGGTGGCTCGCTGCTCACCCTGACATATTACGGCGCCGAGAAGGTCATGCCACATTATAATGTCATGGGTGTCGCCAAGGCGGCCCTCGAGGCGAGCGTGCGCTATCTTGCGGCCGATCTCGGCAAGCAGGGCATTCGCGTCAATGCGATCTCCGCCGGTCCGATCAAGACCCTGGCCGCCTCCGGCATCGCCGACTTCCGCTATATCCTGCGCTGGAACGAGTACAACTCGGCACTGCGGCGCAATGTGACCATCGAGGAAGTGGGCGGATCAGCTCTCTACCTGCTTTCGGACCTCGGCCGCGCCGTCACCGGAGAGATCCATCATGTGGACTCCGGCTACCACATCCAGGGCATGAAGAACGAGGATGCGCCCGACATCTCGGTCGTGAAGGGCGAGGGCTGATCAGAGCCCGCGGCACGCTTATGGGCAGGGCGCGATGAGCGATGGGCTTCACGAGGGCTTGCGCGTCGACGCCCGTATTCTCATTCCCGAGGCCGAGCTGAGCGAAAGCTTCATCCGTGCCTCGGGCCCCGGCGGACAGAACGTCAACAAGGTCGCGACCGCCGTCGAGCTGAGGTTCGACGTGCGCGGCAGTCCGAGCCTCGCCCCGCCCGTGCGCCGCCGTCTGGAGCGGCTCGCGGGGCGTCGCCTCACCAAGGATGGCGTCATCGTCATCCGCGCCGACCGCTTCCGTACGCAGGAAATGAACCGCTCGGAAGCACGTGAGCGCCTGGCTGAGCTCATCCGCGAGGCCGCGACGCCGCCCAAGCCGCGCATCAAGACCAAACCTACCAAGGCCTCACGCGAGCGCCGCCTCAAGTCGAAGGAGGCGCGGGGCGAGGTGAAGCGCGGGCGCCAGAAGCGCGTATCGTTCGATTGAGGGAAGTCGGGGACCACATGATGATTTCAGATCGGCGGCCAGACGAGGTGCTGATCGCGACGGACGCGGGCGCAGGCGCCGTGCCCATCTGGCTGGCGCCTCAGGACAACTGGAAGACGGCGCTCGCACATCTGTCGCCCGAGCATATGGCCTGGCTCGAGGCCAATGGCTTCGATGGTGCCGCGCGCAAGCACGTGCTCCTTCCCGGCGCGGGCGGGACGATCGAGGGCGTCGTGCTCGGCATCGGGACACCGGACGGCGCCAGTCGCGCTGTTGCCGCCGCAACGAACCTCGGCGCTCTGCCGCCCGTGCTGGCATCCGGCACCTACCGCCTCGGCGATCCGGCCGCCTGCGACCCCACCATGGCGGCCATAGCCTGGGGCCTCGGCGCCTATGCCTTCCGCCGATACAAGGCGAACGGCACGCGCAAGGGGCCGGTGCTGGTCATGCCGGAGACGGCAGATGCCAAGCACGCCATGGCAGCCGTCGAGGGCGTGTGGCTCGGCCGCGACCTCATCAATACGCCACCGAACGACATGGGGCCGGCCGAGCTCGAGCTTGCCGTGCGCGCGCTTGCTGTGCGGCACGATGGTATGGTCGAGGCCGTGATCGGCGATGATCTTCTCGAGAAGAATTTTCCGCTCATTCATGCGGTCGGCCGCGGCAGTGGGCGCGCGCCGCGCCTCATCGACCTCACCTGGGGCCGCGCCGACGCGCTGAAGATCACGCTCGTCGGCAAGGGCATCTGCTTCGACACTGGCGGTCTCGACATCAAGCCGGCGAGCGGCATGCTGCTCATGAAGAAGGACATGGGCGGCGCCGCGGCGGCGCTCGCGCTGGCGCACATGATCATGAGCGCGGGTCTCGATGTGCGCCTGCGCGTGCTGATCCCGGCGGCCGAGAACGCCATATCGGGAAGCGCCTTCCGGCCGAGCGACGTCATTCGCTCGCGCGCGGGGACGACCGTCGAGATCGGCAATACTGATGCCGAGGGCCGTCTCGTGCTCGCTGATGCGCTGGCGCTCGCCGACGAGGAGGCGCCCGATCATCTCTTCACGTTCGCGACGTTGACGGGCGCGGCGCGTGTCGCCCTCGGCCCTGATCTGCCGCCCTACTTCTGCGATGACGAAGGTCATGCGAGCGTGATCGCTGCTGCGGGATCTGCGGTCGCCGATCCGGTCTGGCGCCTGCCGCTCACGACGCCCTACGAGACCTGGCTCGACAGCAATGTCGCCGATATGAACAACGTCGCCGAGGGTGGATTTGCGGGCGCGGTCGTCGCGGCGATCTTCCTCAAGCGCTTCGTGAAGAAGGCGGGCACGTTCGCGCATTTCGACATCTACGGCTGGCGCCCCGCGCAGCGCGTGCTCGGCCCCAAGGGCGGCGAGCCGCAGGCGGCGCGCGCCGTCTTCGAGGTTGTTCGCCGCATGGTCGGGAGTTGAGAGCACGCGCATGGGCCAGGGCCTGCTCGATCCGCGCCGCAATGCCTTTCGCGAGGATCTGGCCGACGCGCGCCTTGCTGGCCGCGTCACATCGAGCAACTTCGTCGACGGCTGGCCCGGGCAGGTGCGTGTCGCGATCGCGCCGGTTTTCGGCGCGCCGGATGCCAGCGAGGCGCTGACGACGCAGCTCATCTTCGGCGAGCGCGTGCGCGTCTTCGAGGAGCGTGAGGGCTGGGCCTGGCTGCAAGGCGAAGGCGACGGCTATGTCGGCTATGCGCCGGCGGCCGCGATCGGGCGTGAGCTCAACGTGCCGACACATCGCATAGCGGCTCTCGCGGCGCCGGCGCTCGCGCGGCCGGAGCTGAAATCACCGCCGCTCGTCGATCTCCCCATGGGGGCGTGCCTCAAAGTGGAGCGCGAGGAGAACGGTTTTGCCGCCCTCGCCATCGGGGCGTTCGTGCCCGTGCAGCATCTCGTGCCGATCGACACGCGCGCTGCGGATTTCGTCGCCGTCGCCGAGCAGTTCCTCGGTGCGCCTTATCTCTGGGGCGGGCGTACGCGCGCTGGGATCGATTGCTCGGGGCTCGTGCAGGTTGCCATGCAGGCGACGGGCGTTGCGGCGCCGCGCGATAGCGACATGCTGCTGGCTGAGATAGGAAGTGCAATCGTGGTCGACACCGATGCGCTGCGGCGCGGCGATCTCGTCTTCTGGCGCGGCCACGTGGGCATCATGATCGACGCTGCGCACATGCTGCACGCGAATGCCCATCACATGCGTGTCGTCGTCGAGCCGCTCGCCGAGGCCGTCGCGCGCATTCGTGCGACAGGCAGCGAGATCATCGGTGTGCGTCGACCCAATTCCCCTCTCCCCGCCCTTGCGGGGAGAGGGTTAGGGTGAGGGGTAGCGGCAAACGCTAACGTCGCGCAAGTCCCCGCCCCTCACCCCAACCCTCTCCCCATTGAAGACAATGGGGAGAGGGGGATTATCGAGCGCACCGACCCTCCGCTACCGCCGATACGGTAGGTACCAGCGGTCGTTGCGGAGCATCGCGCCGGGCTTGATACCGGAGACGAGCCAGCGGTCCGCCTTCCACGACGGTCCATCTGCGAGACGCACCTCGGTCTCGATGGAGAGCACGAGGCCGGATACCGCGCTCGACTTGGTGCGCGTCAGCACGCGCCCGGCCGCGATTGCCTCCGCCATGGCCGGCAGGCGGTCGAGCTCATCGCTCGAGCGGCCTTCATAGCTCTCCGGGCCGATGGCGAGATCGCAGATCTGGCGCTGGTGCAAAATGACCTCGAACGGACACGCACCGGCAGCAAAGGGCGACACCGCAAGCCGCCAGAAGGTCGCCGCCGCCTCTTCCTCGATGCGCGCGCAATCCGCGAGCGCGCGCTGCCACTGCTGGAGCGCGGCGATCGTGCGGTCGCGCTTTGCGCGAAAGGCATCATCGGGCAGCATATGCCCCGCCCCCTCCATGCCGCTCAGCCCGGATTGACGGCGGCGCGTGCTGCCGCTTTGCGCGCGATCTCGATGCGGTACGGGCTCGCCGGATACGTGCCGAGAATACGTAGCTCCGTCGAGAAGAACGAAAGCTCCTCGAGTGCGAGACGCACGGGGCGATCGGTCGGGTGCCCCTCGATGTCGGCGTAGAACATGGTCGCCACGAACTCGCCGTTCACCTGGTAGGACTCGAGCTTGGTCATGTTCACGCCGTTCGTGGCAAACCCCCCCATGGCCTTGTAGAGCGCCGCCGGCACGTTGCGGACATTGAAGATGAAAGTCGTCATCACCAGGCCATTGCCGGGCTCCGCGTCCTCCGGCTCGTTCGAGAGGATCACGAAGCGCGTCGTGTTGTGCTTCTCGTCCTCGACGTCCTCGGCAAGGATATCAAGACCGTAGATTTCGGCGGCAATGCGGGGGGCGAGTGCGGCGCGTGACCGCTCGCCCCATTCCGCGACCTGACGGGCGGCACCGGCCGTATCGCCGGCAATATGCGCCTTGAGGCCATGCTCGCGAATGATCCGGCGGCACTGCCCGAGGGCGTGCACGTGGCTGTAGACGTCCGTGATGTCGCTGAGCTTTGTGCCCTTGAGGCCCATGAGCTGGAAGCGGATCGGCAGGAAGTGCTCGCCGACAATATAGAGCCCCGACTGCGGCAGCAGGTGGTGGATGTCCGCGACGCGCCCCGCGAGCGAGTTCTCGATCGGGATCATGGCGTAGCGGGCTTCACCCGACTTCACGGCGCCGATCGCGTCCTCGAACGTCGGGCAGGGCAGCGGCTCCTGACCCGGGAATACTTCGTTGCAGGCTAGATGCGAGTTGGCGCCGGGCTCGCCCTGATAGGAGATCCGTTGGAGCGGGGCGGCATCAGATGGGGCCGACCGCCGGGCCGTCGTGCCCGCCGGGGTGGAGGACTTCTTGGGCGACATGATGTGAGCCAGACTGGGAATGAGCCAGAAAAGAGGTGTTCAGGCCGGAACGAGCAGGCGGCGAGCCCGCTCGAGGTCGGCCGGAGTATCGACACCGAGGGGGACGGTGTCAACGAGGCCCACGTCAATGCGCATGCCCGCCTCGAGCGCCCTAAGCTGTTCTAGACGCTCACGTTGTTCGAGCGGGGCCGGGGGGAGCGCGACGAACCGCTCCAGTGCGTCCCGGGTATAGGCGTACATGCCGATGTGGTGGTAGAGGGCCCCCTCTCCGCTCGGCGCCGTCGCGCGCGTAAAATAGAGTGCCCGCAGGCGGTTGGGCCCGATCGGGGTGCCGACGGCTTTGACCACGTTGGGGTTCGTGCGCTCCTCCGCGACCACAATCTCGCAGGCGATGGTAGCGATGTCGGCCGCCGGCTCGGCCGTGAGCACATCGAGGCAGGTGCGGATGAGGCGCGGCTCGATGGTTGGCAGGTCGCCCTGCACATTGACGATAGAGCGGAATTCGCGCGCGGGATCGAGGCTCTGGATGGCCTCGAAAATGCGGTCCGTTCCATTCTGGTGGTCGGGCCGCGTCATCTGTGCCTCGCCGCCGGCCGCACGGATTGCGGCGGCGATCTCGTCGCTGTCCGTAGCGACGACGACGCGGCCAAGATCGGCCTCCATAGCGCGCCGCCATACGTGCACGATCATGGGCACGCCATGGATATCGGCGAGGGGCTTGCCGAGGAGCCTGGTCGAGGCCATGCGGGATGGAATGACGATCAGCGCGCCGCCCATGCGCCTTGGCCTCTGTTGTGGTCGCCCGAAAGCGGGTGACAATTGGTCTCGCCTTCTCCTCGTAGAACAGATGCCGTTCAGGTTGCAAGCATCGGGGGAACGCCTATATTGGCGCCCGTTCTAGTGTGACGATCGAGAAATTCGCCTGCGCTCGCGGGGCGGTATCGTGCGAATTTATCGATCTGAATCAGACTAGCAAGATTGTGGTCTTAGTGCCCCTTTGCTTCCGAAGTTCGCTCTCAGCGCTCGCGGCTAGGTCCGGCGAACTTCGAAAACGGGGCACTAGGGGGAGCCGGACCCCGGCCGCCGGGCCGGGAATGATGGGGCAGCGCAACTCAGATGAATGCTTTCGAGCTGAATAAAATTGCCGGTGCCGCGCTGGCGGCGCTGCTGCTCATCTTTGGGGGCAGGACCTTACTCGAGATCGTCGACAAGCCGCGCCATGTCGAGAAGGCGGGCTACACGCTGCCCATGCCGAAGGGCGGGCCGGCGGGCGCATCGGCGCCAGCCGTGGCCGTGTTCGACTTTGCGAAGGAAGTCGAGCCTCTCCTGGCGAAGGCGAGCGTCGACGGCGGCAAGGATGCGTTCAAGAAGTGCGTCTCCTGCCATACGGTCGAGAAGGGCGGGCCGAACCGCACGGGTCCGAACCTCTACGGCGTCGTCGATCGTGACGTTGGCAAGCACGAGGGCTTCAACTACTCGCCGGCCCTCAAGGACAAGGGCGGCAAGTGGGATTGGGCCCATCTCGCGGCCTACCTGCACAACCCGCGGCAGGCTATTCCCAACAACCGCATGGCGTTCCCTGGCGTAAGCGATAACGCCGAGCTCGCCGACCTGCTCGCCTATCTGCGCACGCTGTCGGATTCACCGGCTGCGCTGCCGAAGTAGGCTGCTCGGGTCTCGCTCCATCATCTTGCGCGCACGCCGTCAATACCGGCGTCCGATGCGCGCTGCGGTTGTGGATGGACGAATATTAACTTGGCAGAAGGCCCCGGGTTTCTCATCTATAGCCCGTCCGGTGTAAGCTGGGCGGGCTCGGCGTGTCCGTCCGCTCGCGGCGCGTACAATGAGGCCTGATGCATGGGGCGGATACTGGTGAACGAGGCCCGGAGGGACCGCGTCGGCGGCGCTGTCGTCGCTGCGCTCGCTGTAGCCGCGAGCATTGTCGCGCTGCCATCAGCCGGGCTCTGCGATCCGAACGCACCTCGCGAGCACGCCATCTCGCTCCTCGGCTCGGTGCGCTACGGGCCGGACTTCAAGCATTTCGACTGGGTCGATCCCAATGCGCCGAAGGGCGGGCGCGTGCGGATGCGCGCGACCGGCACGTATGATTCGCTCAATCCGTACGCCCAGAAGGGCCTCGCGGCCGTTTGGTCCAATGTGATCCACGACTCGCTGATGGCAGAGAGCCTCGACGAGCCGGCGACCGAGTACGGCCTCATTGCGGAATGGGTCGCCCATGCGCCCGACTTCAGCTCGGCGACTTTCGGCATCAGACCCGAGGCGCGCTTCCATGATGGCCGCCCGATCACGCCCGACGACGTCGTCTTTTCCCTCGAGGCGCTCAAGAAATCGAGCCCGCGCTATCAGATCTACTTCAAGGATGTGACGCGCGCCGTGGTTTCCGGCGAGCGGATGGTGACATTCGAGTTCGCCGTGACAGGCAATCGCGAGCTGCCGGTGATCGTCGGCAGCCTGCCCGTCCTCGCGCGGCACTACTGGGAAGGAAAGGACGCGAACGGGGAGCCGCGCGATATCGCCCGCGGCACGACGGAGATCCCGCTTGGCTCGGGTCCTTACCGCATCAAGCAGGCCGACATCGGCCGATCCATCACGTATGAGCGCGTCGCCGACTGGTGGGCACGGGATCTGCCCGTGTCGCGTGGCCAATGGAATTTCGACGAGGTGCGCTTCGAATATTTCCGCGATGCCGTTCCCGCCTTTGAGGCCTTCAAGGCCGGGCAGCTCGATTTCTGGTCCGAGTCGAGCGCGAAATCCTGGGCCACGGCCTACGATTTCGACGCGCTGCGCCGCGGCCTCGTCAAGCGCGAGGAGTGGCAGAACGATCTCGTCACGCCCATGCAGGGCTTCGCCTTCAATATCCGCCGGCCGCAGTTCAAGGATCCGCGCGTGCGCCGCGCCTTCAATCTCGCTTTCGACTTCGAGTGGGCGAGCAAGAACATCCTCTTCGACCAGTACACGCGGGTCGGCAGCTACTTCGAGAATTCCGAGCTGAAAGCCAAGGGCCTGCCGACGGGGCGCGAGCTCGAATTGCTCGAAAGCGTACGTGAGCAGGTGCCGAAGGAGGTGTTCACCACACCTTATGCGAACCCCTTCAATCGCGGGCCCGAGGATGCGCGCCGCCACATGGCGGAGGCGGCGAAGCTGCTCGCGGCCGCCGGCTGGAAGCAGCAGAACGGCGAGTTGCGCAATGCCGCGGGCGAGGCCTTCACAGTCGAGTTCCTGATCGTATCGCCCGAGTTCGAGCGCATCATTCAGCCCTATGGGGTGGCGCTCGGCCGGCTCGGCATCAAGACGTCGATCCGCATCGTCGACAGCGCCCAGTATCGCCGGCGCCTCAACACGTTCGACTTCGACATGGTGGTCGCGAGCTTCCGCCAGTCGGTGACGCCGGGCAACGAGCAGCGCGACTACTGGGGTTCCGCGGCAGCCGACAGCGAAGGCAGTCGCAACTTGATCGGGATCAAGAATACCGCGGTCGATCAGCTTATCGAGAAGTTGATTTTTGCCACGGATCGCGCGGAGCTCGTGGCCGCATCACGCGCACTTGATCGGGTTCTGCTTTGGAACCATTACCTCGTTCCGCAGTGGTATGTTCCAAAGGAACGCGTGGCCATGTGGGACATGTTCGGCGGCCCGGCGAAGATGCCGACCCACGTTCAGGCCACCTCGCGCTTCCTGCAGGTGTGGTGGCATGATCAGGCTGCCGCCGCCCGGCTCTCGGATGCACGGCGACGATAGCGGACGCAATGATATTTCGGCCGAAGACCGGATCATGAGAGGATGAATTTGATGACGCGTTGGCTCTATCTCAGGTGCTTCGCCGCCGCCATTGCCGCGCTCGCCGTGCTCGGCGGCCCGTCGCGGCTCGCGGCCGAGGAGTTCCGCCATGGGCTCTCCACGTTCGGTGACCTCAAGTATCCAGCCGACTTCAAACACTTCGACTACGTCAATCCGGATGCACCGAAGAGTGGCCGCTTCTCGACTTATGGCGGCCCCCTCAATTCCTTCGACAGCTTCAATCCCTTCATCCTGAAGGGCGACCCTGCAACGGGTCTGAGCGCGCTCTTCGATACGCTGATGGAGCGTTCAGGCGACGAGCCGGACGCCATGTACGGCCTTATCGCGAAGGAGGTGGCAGTTGCCAAGG
Organism: Hyphomicrobium sp. CS1BSMeth3; assembly: GCF_900117415.1. Classification (GTDB taxonomy): domain Bacteria; phylum Pseudomonadota; class Alphaproteobacteria; order Rhizobiales; family Hyphomicrobiaceae. The sequence goes on along the minus strand of NZ_FPEI01000006.1, from coordinate 1,544,773 downwards.
ACGGCAATTCCGTGACGTTCCGCCTGAGGCCCGAAGCAAAGTTCTCCGATGGCTCGCCCGTCACGGCGGAAGACGTCGTCTTCTCCTTCGACATTCTGAAATCGAAGGGCCATCCGAGCTACCGCATCATGATGCGCGACGTGACCAAGGCCGAGGCGCTGGATTCGCATACGGTGCGCTTCACCTTCACGGGCGATCTCAAACGCGATCTGCCGACGACGGTCGCCGGCCTCCCCGTGCTCTCGAAGGCCTACTACTCGAAGCAGGAGTTCGACCAGACGACGCTCGAGCCGCCCGTCGGATCCGGTCCCTATCTCATCAGCGACTTCCGGCCCGGCGCCCAGATCACCTACAAGCGTCGCGACGACTATTGGGGCAAGGACCTTCCGGTCAATCGCGGCGCGAACAACTTCGACGAGCTTCGCTTCGAATACTATCGCGATCGCACGGCCGCGCTCGAAGGCTTCAAAGCCGGAACCTACGATTTCCGAGAGGAGTTCACCGCACGTGACTGGTCGACGGGCTACGAGGTCCCGGCCATGCGGGACGGCCGCATGAAGAAGCTGACGCTTCCGGACGAGAACCCTTCCGGCGCACAGGGCTTCTTCTTCAATACGCGGCGCGCGAAGTTCGCTGACCCGCGCGTGCGCAGGGCGCTCGACTATGCCTTCGACTTCGAATTCACCAACAAGAACATGTTTTATGGGCTGTATCTGCGGACGAACAGCTACTTCGAGAATTCGGACATGAAGGCCGTGGGCAAGCCTTCGCCTGCAGAGCTGGCGCTACTCGAGCCCTTCAAGGACAAGCTGCCCACTGCCGTGTTCGAGGAGCCTTACAACTCGCCGGTCTCGGACGGCTCGGGATCGGACCGCCGGCTGTTGCGCGAGGCGGCGCGGCTCCTCGACGAAGCGGGCTGCAAGATGAAGGATCGCATCCGCGTCTGCCCGAATGGTGAGCCGCTGCAGATCGAGTTTCTGATCTTCGAGGATACGTTCGAGCGCGTGATCGCGCCTTACATCAAGAACCTCCAGGCGATCGGTGTCGGCGCCACCATCCGACGCGTCGACAGTGCGCAGTACCAGCGTCGCGTGAAGGCCTTCGACTTCGATGTCGTCACTTCGCGCTTCGTCATGCGCCTGACACCGGGCATCGAGATGCGCAACTACTGGGGCAGCGAGAATGCGAACGTCGAGGGCAGCGTGAATCTCGCCGGCATCAAGGACCCGGTGATCGATGCCTTGATCGACAAGGTCGTCGCGGCGAAGAGCCGGGAGGAGCTGGTCACGGCGACGCGCGCTATCGACCGCGTGCTGCGCGCCGGGCACTACTGGGTGCCGCAGTGGTACAAGGCTGCGCACAACATTGCCTACTGGGACAAGTTCTCCTACCCGGAGAAGAAGCCCAAGTTTGGCCGCGGCGCGCCGGATACCTGGTGGTATGACGCCGAGAAAGCTGCGAAGCTGAAGTCGAACTGACAGCTAGAACTCGCGGAAGCGTACGGATCCCATGGGCGCCTATCTTCTGAAGCGCATTCTGCTGATGATCCCGACCTTGTTCGGGATCATGCTGATCAGCTTCACGATCATCCAGTTCGCTCCAGGCGGCCCCGTGGAGCGTGTGATTGCGCAGCTCACGGGCACGGATAGCGCCGCAACTTCTCGCATTGGCGGCGGTGGCGGCGACGGCATGGGGGCCGGAGGAGCCTCGCAGCAGGCCGGCGGCGCCGATGCAAGCTCCTCGCGCTATCGCGGCGCGCAGGGGCTCGATCCCGAGTTCATCAAGCAGCTCGAGAAGCAGTTCGGCTTCGACAAGCCGGCGCACGAGCGCTTCTTCCTGATGATGAAGAACTATCTGACGTTCGATTTCGGCAAGAGCTACTTCCGCGATATCAGCGTGCTGCAGCTCATCAAGGAGAAGCTCCCCGTCTCGGTTTCGCTCGGCGTCTGGATGATGCTGCTCACCTACCTCATTTCCATTCCGCTCGGCATTCGCAAGGCCGTGCATGATGGGGAGCCCTTCGACACCTGGACATCCGGCCTCCTCGTCGTCGGCTATGCCATCCCCGGCTTCCTGATTGCCGTGCTGCTGCTGATCCTCTTTGCCGGTGGCTCGTTCGTGCAGTGGTTTCCCTCGCGCGGCCTCACGTCCGACAACTGGGTGCATTTCTCGCTCTGGGGCAAGATCGTCGACTATTTCTGGCACCTGACGCTGCCGCTGATTGCGCTGGCGCTCGGCGCTTTCACGACGATGGCGTTCCTGACCAAGAACTCGTTCCTCGACGAGATCCGCAAGCAGTACGTCATGACGGCGCGCGCCAAGGGCCTTGCCGAGGGCCAGGTGCTCTACGGTCACGTCTTCCGCAACGCCATGCTGCTGATCATTGCCGGCTTCCCGGGGGCGTTCATCGGCGCGTTCTTCAGCGGCGCGCTGCTGATCGAGACGATCTTCTCGCTCGACGGTCTCGGGCTCCTTAGCTTCGAGTCGATCATCAATCGCGACTACCCGGTGGTGTTCGCCACGCTCTTCATCTTCTCGCTGCTGGGGCTGGTCGTGAACCTCATATCGGATTTCGTCTATACGCTCGTCGATCCGCGCATCGACTTCGAATCGCGGGAGGTCTGAGACCTTGGACGCACGGCGCGATGATACGATCGAACGCCCGGCCGTCGTGGAGCGGGCCGATGCCGAGCCGCGCGCGCCCTGGCTCCGTCTCTCCCCGATAAACGAGCGGCGCTGGCGCAATTTCAAGGCCAATCGGCGCGGCTACTGGAGTCTCTGGGTTTTTCTCAGCCTCTTCATCGTCAGCCTGTTTGCGGAGGTCATCGCAAACGATCGTCCGATCCTCGTGCGCTACAAGGGCGAGATCCTCCTCCCATTTCTCATCGACTATCCAGAGGAGAAGTTCGGCGGCTTCCTGGCCGTGACCGATTACAAGGATCCGGTCATTCTCGATGAGATCCAGAGCAACGGCTGGATCCTCTGGCCGCCGATCCGCTACTCCTACAACTCGATCAACAAGGACTTCCCGCGCGTCAAAGGCCCCGAGGGCCGGTGTCTCGGCTATCCGGCGCCGCCGCCATGGGCATCGAGCGCGGAGTTCTGCGAGGCCGATGCCGCGCAGATGGCGCGTTTCCAGGCCATCGGCAACCGCAACTGGCTCGGCACGGACGACCAGGGGCGCGATGTCGTCGCGCGCGTCATCTACGGCTTCCGAATATCCGTGCTCTTCGGCTTGATCCTCACGATCCTCTCGGCGGCGATCGGCGTGACGGCGGGTGCTGTGCAGGGATACTTCGGCGGGCGCACGGATCTCGTCTTCCAGCGCGTTCTCGAGGTGTGGTCGTCGATCCCGTCGCTCTATGTGCTGATCATCATCTCTGCGGTGCTCGTGCCGGGCTTCTGGACGCTGCTCTTCATCCTGCTGCTGTTCCACTGGGTCTATCTCGTCGGCGTGGTGCGCGCCGAGTTCCTGCGCGGGCGCAATTTCGAGTACATCACAGCGGCCCGCGCGCTCGGTCTCTCGAACGCCAAGATCATGTTCAAGCACCTGCTGCCGAACGCGATGGTGGCGACGCTGACCTTCCTGCCCTTCAAGCTTTCGGGCTCCATCACGGCCCTCACCGCGCTCGACTTCCTCGGCCTCGGGCTGCCGCCGGGCTCGCCCTCGCTCGGGGAGCTCCTTTCTCAGGGCAAGGCCAATCTGCAGGCGCCGTGGCTCGGGCTCGCCGGGTTCTTCTCGATCGCGATCACGCTTTCGCTGCTGATCTTCGTCGGCGAGGCCGTCCGCGACGCGCTCGATCCGAGGAAGACCTTCAAATGAGCGCGCAGGCCAAAGTCCACTCCCAGACGCTCGTCACCGTGCGCAATCTCTCGGTCGAGTTCCGCTCGGGCGAGAAGCGCCATGCTGCCGTGCGCGGCATCGACTTCACGATCTGCAAGGGCGAGACGGTGGCGCTCGTCGGCGAGTCCGGATCGGGCAAGAGCGTCTCCGCGCTTTCCATCATGCGCCTGCTGCCCTATCCGGCGGCGCACCACCCGACAGGCGAGATCTTTTTCGAAGGCAAGGATCTGCTGAAGGTTCCGGGTCCGGTCATGCGCCATATCCGCGGCGGCCGCATCTCGATCATTTTCCAGGAGCCGATGACCTCGCTCAATCCGCTGCACACCATCGAGCAGCAGGTTGGCGAGATTCTGCGCCTGCACATGGGACTGAGCGAAGCCGAGGCCAGGACACGCACGCTCGACCTCCTGCGCAAGGTCGGCATCCGCGATGCGGAGAAGCGTCTCGGCGCCTACCCGCATCAGCTCTCGGGCGGCCAGCGCCAGCGTGTCATGATTGCCATGGCACTTGCCAACGAGCCGGATCTCCTGATCGCGGACGAGCCGACGACGGCGCTCGATGTCACCATCCAGGCCCAGATCCTCGCGCTGCTCAAGCGGCTGCAGCGCGAGCTCGGCATGGCCATGCTGCTCATCACGCACGATCTCGGCATCGTGCGGAAGATGGCGGACCGCGTGTATGTGATGAATGCGGGGGCGATCGTCGAGCGCGGCACCGTCCGCCAGATCTTCGAGGCGCCGCAGCACGCTTACACGCGCCACCTGCTTGCCGCCGAGCCCAAGGGAGAGCCGCCGCCCGGCAATCCGCATGGACCGGTGGTCGTCGAGACGGACAATCTCAAGGTCTGGTTCCCGGTCAAGCGCGGGCTGATGAGACGCACGGTCGACCACGTGCGCGCCGTCGACGGGGTCTCGCTGAAGCTCCGGGCAGGCGAGACGATCGGCGTGGTCGGCGAGTCCGGCTCGGGCAAGACGTCGCTTGGGCTCGCGATCCTCCGTCTGATCAGCTCGCAGGGCCCGGTCGTGTACATGGGCAAGCGGATCGACGGGCTCGGCGCAAAGCAGATGCGCCCGCTGCGCCATGAGATGCAGATCGTTTTCCAGGACCCCTATGGCTCGCTCTCGCCGCGCCTCTCGGTGAGCCAGATCGTCGAGGAGGGGCTGCACATCCAGGCCGCCGGATTGACCTTCGATCAGCGCCGCGCGCGCGTCAGTCAGGCCCTGGCCGAGGTCGGTATCGACCCTTCTGCGCAGGATCGATATCCGCACGAGTTCTCGGGCGGCCAGCGCCAGCGCATCGCCATCGCGCGCGCCATGGTGCTGGAGCCGCGCTTCGTGATGCTCGACGAACCGACCAGCGCGCTCGACATGAGCGTGCAGGCCCAGATCGTCGACCTCCTGCGCGACCTGCAGCGCAAACGCGACCTCTCGTACCTCTTCATCAGCCACGACCTGCGTGTCGTCAGAGCGCTGAGCAACTACGTGATCGTGCTGCGAAATGGGGTCGTGGTGGAGGAGGGGCGGACCGCCGAGATCTTCGAGCGCCCCCGCGAGTCCTACACGCAGGCCCTGCTGGCCGCGGCACTCAATCTCGAGGTCACGCACGAGGAAGTGCTGGCAACCTGAGCGCGCTGTCGGGGCGATGCATACGCGCAATGGTCGTGGTGTGCTTAACCTGACGATACGTGATCGGCTCAAACCGGGGCCGGGGCGTCAAGTCACTGAAGAAGCGTTGATAAAAGAAAAGCCGGGCACGAGGCCCGGCTGAAGTTTGATCCGTATCGCCTAAGCAACACGGTTGAAGGCGTCAAAGGGAGGGAACTGCCTTCAGTAGCTGTCCGTCACAGCTAAAGAGGTATATGTGAGGTATCGGACTTCAGTTCAATCCGGTGCGGGAGCAGGTGCCCATGCAGAAAGCGCATGTCTAGCGCCGCGTGCGGAACGACCTCCCGGTCAGTACTTCCACTGCCGACCCTTCGCGACCATGAAGTCCCTGAAAACCTGAACCTTTTTCGCCGTCTTCAGCTCTTCCGGGTAGACGAAGTACACAGGCAGCTTCGGAAGCTCGAGGTCCGGCAGGACGGGCACGAGGTCCGTTTCTTCCTGGGTGAGGTAATCCGGGATCATCCCAATGCCGATGCCAGAGCGGATTGCGTACTTCAGGGCCAGTATGGCACTCGCGCGCATCACCGGGATTCGCGGGGCCCGGCCCTCGCGCCCGAGCGATTCGAGCATGTTGATGTGTGAGAGATGCGGCGCCGGATTGCCGACGAACGACACGATCCGGTGGCGGTCGAGATCGGCAATGCTCTGCGGCGTCCCGAACTTGCGGATGTACTGGCTCGATGCGTAGCAGTGCGTCTGCATCGTGAAGAGCGGCCGGCGGATGAGGTCGCCCTGCGCCGGCTCGCGCGCCCAGATGGCGACGTCCGCGACGCGCATGGAGAGATCGACCGGCTCGTCGTTGAGGATGAGCTCGACGCGGATGTCGGGATAGAGCTCGAGGAACTCGCGCAGGCGCTGGGTGATCCAGACCGAGCCGAGGCCGACCGTCGCGGTGACGCGGAGGTCACCCGCCGGCTTCGTCGTCGAGTCGGAGAGAAGCGACTCGGCGGTCTGCAGCTTGTTCATCACCTCGCTGGCGGTGCGGAAGAGCATCTCGCCCTGCTCGGTGAGCACGAGGCCGCGCGCGTGGCGATGAAAGAGCGAGACGCCAAGCTCTTTCTCGAGCGCGGAGACCTGCCGGCTGACCGCCGACTGGCTCATCCGCAGGCTCTCGCCGGCATGGGTAAAGCTCCCAGCTTCGGCCGCCGAATGGAAAATGCGCAACTTGTCCCAGTCCATATGCCCCGGCACGCGACCGTTTCCTCCGTCTATTGTTTATTGAGCAGCTTCGAGGTGCTCGCCCGCATGGGCGAGGAACCGCTCGGCTTCGAGTGCCGCCATGCAGCCCATGCCGGCGGCCGTGACCGCCTGGCGATAGACCTCGTCCTTGACGTCACCGGCGGCAAAGACGCCGGGGATGTCGGTGGCGGTCGAATCTGGCTTCGTGATTAGATAGCCGCCCTTGGTCATGGGTAGCTGTCCGACAAAGAGTTCGGTGGCCGGCGCGTGGCCGATGGCGATGAACACGCCGTCGACGGGCCGGCTCACGAGGGCGCCCGTCCGCACATTGCGCAGGCGCACGCCGGTGACGCTCTTCACCGGATCGGTGTCGCCGGTGATCTCATCGAGCGCGGTGTCCCAGAGGACTTCGATCTTGGGGTTCTTGAACAGGCGATCCTGGAGGATGCGCTCGGCGCGGAAGCTGTCGCGGCGATGCACGACAGTGACCTTCTTCGCGAAGTTCGTGAGGAAGATCGCTTCCTCGACCGCGGTATTGCCACCGCCGACGACGATCACCTCCTTGTCGCGATAGAAGAAGCCATCGCAGGTGGCGCAGGCCGAGACACCATGGCCCTGGAAGGCCTCCTCGCTCGGCATCCCGAGCCAGCGCGCCTGGGCGCCTGTGCAGATGATGAGCGCGTCGCAGGTGTAGCTGTCGCCCGAATCGCATTCGAGCAGGAAGGGGCGCTTCGAGAGTGTGACCTTGACCACATGGTCCATGACCACCTCGGTGCCGACGTGCTCGGCCTGGGCCCGCATCTCCTCCATGAGCCAGGGGCCCTGGATGACCTTGGCGAACCCGGGATAATTCTCGACATCGGTCGTGATGGTGAGCTGCCCGCCGGGCTGATTGCCCTGGATGATCAGCGGTTTGAGCATTGCTCGTGCGGCATAGATTGCGGCCGTGTAGCCGGCCGGGCCTGAGCCGAGAATGATCACTTTGGCGTGGCGCGGGCTGGTCATGGGCTCACTTTCTGGCGCTTCCAAGTTTCGTGTTGTCTTTCAGCTATGCGTTAAACGCATATGGCCTAGGTTGGCAAGCCCTTCAAGTGTGGCAGGGGAGCTTCCGAACCGGATTCCAGTCGGCGTGGTCAAAAATCGGCGAGCCTAGCCGAAGGCTAATGTGGCGATCGAGAAATTCGCGAGATCTCGCGGCACAGTGCGAAGCGCATTTCTTGATCTGGATCACACGGGCAAGTCTATGTTTCTAGCGCCCCTTTTGCTTCCGGAGTGCGCTCGGGATGCCAGCATCGAGGTCGAGCGGACTTCGGAATCGGGGCACTAGCGCGTGAAGCGGCTGGCGTTACAACTTTAAGGCTTGATGCGGCAGCCTGAAGGCAGGGGCGGGAGCGAGGGCCGGCCGGGAGGCCTACTACTGCGCGACGCGGCGGTCCATGGACGTCCAGCGCAGGTCCAGGCCTTCGTTGAGAGGGCTGAACAGCAGGCCGGAGAGGCCGCTTTTGAAGACGCCGGACCGCACGGCCGTGCCGATCCAGAGCTCAGCGGCGTCGGCTTCGATCAGGGTCGCAGCGGCCTTGTAGTTGCGCCAGCGGGCACCTTGATCCGTGGTGCGGCGCGCCTCGGCGACGAGGGCGTCGACCGCCTCATTGCAGTAGCCGCTGTAGTTCGTGCGCCCGATCGCCTTGCAGCCGAAACGGGCGCCGATCCACGGATCGGGATCGGGCGGCAGGCGCGTCTCGGCCATGAACAGCACGTCGTACATCTGCTTTTCGTCGTGCGAGCGCGCGAAGATGGCTTCTGCAGGCTCGGCGACGACGCGGGACTTCACCCCGAGCTGATCGAGGCCCTGCTTCAGGGTGGCGGCCGCCATCTCGGCGTGAACCTGCCCGGCCACGGCGCCGATGGTGATCTCCGGGAGCGGACCTGGCACACGCTCGAGGTACTCGCGCGCGCGCACCAGATCGAAGCGATAGCCGCGCGTCGTGCTGGGCCCGCCCCAGATGAGATCGGGGAGCGGCGAGCCGTTCCGGGCCATGGTCCCGGCGAGGAGGCCCTGAACCAGTCCGTCGTAGTCGAAGGCGTGCGACAGGACGCGGCGGAAGTCGATGTTGTTGCCCGGCGGACGGCGGTTGTGAATGACGCCGCGTACGAGGCGCAGCGTCGGCTGCTCGACGACCTGGAAGCCCGGCGTATTGCGCAGGTTCGTGAGCTGGTCGATGGCCAGGTGTCCGAGAATGCCGCCGAGGTCGCCCCTCAGCAGGGCGGCGATTCGCTCGGCCGCATCGGCAACCGGATAGACCTCGAACTCGTCGATGGCGTTGGGGCCCCAGTCGGGGATGAAGTGCTCGAGATTGCGCGAGGCGATGAAGGCCCCTTCGCGGTCACGCCGGAAGGGAATGTACGAGCCCGAGCCGGCGCTGTTGCGCTGCAGCCATTCCTGGCCCCAGTCGTTGTTCTTCTCGTTTGCGGCGACGAGCGCGCGATTGACGATCGCAAGCTCGGGAAGCAGTGTCGCGAAACCCTGCATGGGCTGCGTGAGATTGAACACCACCGTGCTCTCGCCGACGGCCCGCGTGCCACCCGGCGCGATCACGCCGGCGAAGAGCGCGTAGGGACCCTGCTTCAGCGCCAGCAGTCGCTCCATGGAGTAGGCGACATCGGCCGCGCGGACCGGACTGCCATCATGGAATTTCGCGTCGTCGCGCAGATGGAAGGTGTGGATCTGCCCGTCCGGCGACATCTCGTGGCGGGCAGCGAGCCAGAGCTGGAGGTGCGGCGGGGAGCCGACCCAGCGCAGCAGGCTGTCGTAGAAATTGAGGCGAATTATATTCTGTCCGGGATCGTCGACCACGTGGGGGTCGAACGTGCCATAGGTCGTGGCCGTCCCGAGAACGAGGCGGCGCTTCTCCTCGGGCGAGGCACGAGCAGGAGCGAGGCACAGCATCACGCCGGCCAGGATAATCAAAATCCAGCCTGCAATTCCAGTTCGGCCGATCGCGCCCATCCCGCAGCCCAGCTTCATGCCACACGCGATCTTGACGCTCAGGCGCGCGTGGGTCAATGAGGCGCCGGCGAATTGGTGACCGGCGCTGTGTGCACGTGGCAGAAGCGCCATCACTGCGGCAATTTTTGGATGACGGGTGCCGATGACAGAGCTTCTCTGGACAGGCCCGGACGACGCTGACGCGACGCTGCTGCTCGCCCACGGCGCGGGCGCGCCCATGGACAGCCCGTTCATGACGCTCATCAGTGATATGCTGGCCATGCGAGGGATCCGCGTCGCGCGCTTCGAGTTCGCCTACATGGCCGCGCGGCGCAAGGGTGGAAAACGCAGACCTCCTCCTAAAGCAGAGACGCTCGACGGCGAGATGACAGTGGCTGCGCGAGCAGCGGCCGCGGGTGCTTCGGGCAAGCTCGCGATCGGCGGCAAGTCGATGGGCGGTCGCGTCGCGAGCCACGTTGCGGAAAATTTGCACAAAACGGGCGAGGTCGCTGGCCTTGTCTGCCTCGGCTATCCCTTTCACCCGCCGAATACGCCGGAGCGCCTGCGTGTTGCGCACCTCGAAACACTCACGTGCCCGACGCTGATCATCCAGGGCGAACGCGATCCCTTCGGGACGCGCGCGGAGGTCGAGGCGCTCACGCTCCCGCCCGCCATCCGCATTCACTGGGCGCACGACGGCGATCACGACCTCGGCCCGCGCGGCGGCTCAGGTACAACCCGGCGCGGCAATCTCGAAGCCGCCGCCGATGCCATCGCGGCGTTCCTCAAGGCGCTGTAGGTCGCGACGTCGCGTGCGTGGCGGTTCGCGCTTTCAGCGCGAGTGGGGCCTTGGCCCCACCCCCCAATCGGGGGACACCCCCGAACCCCCGTCTTTTATGAATTTGGAGTTCGCCGCTGGCGCCGCCATGTCCCTTCTCCCCGTTCTGACGGGGAGAAGGTTAGGATGAGGGGCGGCGGCACTTACTAACGTCGGCGTATGCCGCCGCCCCTCACCCCGACCCTCTCCCCATTGAAGACAATGGGGAGAGGGGGAAGAACGGCGTCACACGCGAGCGCTGTCCGCTCGCTGGCGAGGGGACGCAATTAATGAGCACCGGCGCACAACAGTCATGAGCGCGCGACTGCGCGCCGGCCGGTAGGCCGTACCAGGAAACCACAGCACCCCTTCCCAGCAGCCCGCCGCCCCAGATGACCGCTGTCGCTATGGCCGCCGCGGGCATAGCACTACGAAAGAAGGCGGCAGCACCTCTTCCCAGCAGCCCGCGGCCGACAAAAAATCAAGCTTTCACCGGCACCTCGTCCGGGACGGGGAGCTTCCGCGGGATCATCGAGACGAAGAGGAAGATGACGGCGGCCGCGATCGCGAGAATGCGAAAGAGCATGTCGAAGCCCCAGGTGCCGTGCACCCAGGCGATGAGCGGCAGTGCCGCCGCAAGCGCCACGAACGAGACGACATAGCGCGCGCCATAGATCGACCCGCGCATCTCCGAGCGCGCCATGCGGCCGATCATGTAGTCGTTGATCGGGATCTGTCCGAAGGCGCCGAGCATGAAGCCGAGCGCCACCGCGAGGGCCGTCCAGTCCGTGAGGCCCGGCATGACACTGAAGAAGACAATCTGCATCGCGGCGACGCCCATGAAGACCGTGCGCGGCCCAAGTGTGTCGAGCAGGCGTCCCACGACGAGCTGCGCCATGGAGGCCACGGCGAAGACGACGAAGGCGAGCCACCCCACCACGGTCGCGGAACCGGCGATGCCGCCCATGCGCTCGTCCATCACTTTGGGCAGCGCGAAGGTGGTCGACTGGAAGACGATGCTGGAGATCGCGCTCACGACGAAGATCACGATGGTGAGGCGCAGCAGGATCTGCCGAAGGTGCAGGTCAGTCGCACCTGCGCTGCTCGCGGCCGGCTTGGCGCCGTTGGCGCTCGCAGCAGCACGCTTGGCGGCCTTCTCGGCTTGTTCGGCTGCCATGTCGGGACGCGAGAAGAGGAAGTAGGCGACGCCGATCGCCATGGAAAGCACGCCCGGCAGGATGAAGGCTGCCCGCCAGCCACCATTGTCGATGAGGAAGCCGGTGATGAGGGCCGCGCTGCCGACGCCGAGGTTGCCCCACACGCCGTTGATGGCAATGGCCTGGCCGGTGCCCGAGGCCTTGGCGCTTTCGACGACCATGGCGAGGCCGACGGGATGGTAGATCGCCGCCAGCACGCCGACGAAGAAGAGGAGCAGCATGATCTGGAAGGGCGTGTGCGCAAAGGCCGTGAAGATCGAGGCGAGGCCGATGCCGACGAAAAAGACGGACATCATGCCGTAGCGGCTCCAGCGATCCGAGAGCCAGCCCGCGGGAAGTGAGAACAGACCGAAGGCGACGAACCCGGGCGTCGCGTAGGGGACGAGCTCGGCATAGCTCATGCCCCATTCCCGTGTCAGCGCGAGCGCTGCCACCGTCGCGAAAATCAGCGTGAACAGGTGGTCGAGGAAGTGGCCGATATTCAGGAAGAGGAAATGAATGCGCGCGCGCGTCATGGGGCGCCTCCCGGCGCTATGCTTGTTGTGGTTGGGGGGAGTGTAGCAATAGGCGGATAAGAGGTCACTCCGGTCCCGACTGCGGGATGTGGGACCCTTCTAATTTCCGCACAGGAGCAAGATCGGACGACTGGCAAGGTCAGCGCTTTCTGCAAGAAACAAGTTGCCAGCGGTGGAACAGGCGGATCGCGCCATCCTCGATGCGCAACCCGATCCCGGCGTCCTGCCCAGCCAAAGCCAGCGCCCGCACCATGACCCGCAAAGGCGCCGCACGTTCGGGGGCAGCAACAATGCCGAGCCACTCCTCGAACTCTCTCGCCTTGTCCCACGTCTGCTGCAGTTCGATCGCCAGGTCATCGCGGGAAAAGAGCGCGAGCAATTCCGAGGCCGGCAACATCCGAACGTGCGATGGATCGCGCAAGGTCTCGATTGCATTTTGCAGCTCTGCCTTGGGGCGATTTTCGGAGCTGACGACATCGGCAACGGTCAATACCCCTCCTGGGCGTAGAACCCGGATCATTTCGGCAAGCACGCGCTCGGGGGCGATGAAATGGTGAAACGAGAGCCGGGTCACAACGGCATCGAATGCGCCGTCTGTGAATGGCAATTGCGCGGCTGAGCCTTCCACGAAGACGACATTCGACAACCCCGCCTTGGCGCAACGCTCACGCGCCTTCTCGATCATCTGCGGCGTCAAATCGAACGCGACGACCTCGCGCGCCTTTTCGGCGAGCGCTCGTGCCACGATGCCGGGGCCGCACGCGACGTCGAGGACGCGCCCGCCCGCGAGGTCACCCACTGCCGCGACCAAGCGTGCGACCTGTGCCGCATCGGAGATGGCGGCAGATGAGGCAAAGCTATCTGCCTGTCTTGCAAACTCCTCTCGTGTCCGCTGCAGATGATCCGTCATCCCGCCCCTCTCGACCTGTGGATCGGCACGTGCGGATACTGTTATCGTGAGGGCGGGAAGCCGTCTGTCGCCGGCGGGTCGAACTCAATCGCGAGCGGGCCATGGTTAGGCATGCCAGAGCTGAGGACTACGAAAGCGTTGCTCGGCCGCTGCTGGCTGTCGGCAATACATTTGCGTCTGGTCACGAGCACCCGCAGCATACGCACCGTCGATCGCAGTTGCTGCATGCCGTGACCGGAACGATGGCCGTCATCACCGACCACGGCGCATGGGTGGTTCCGCCGCAGCAAGCCCTATGGATTCCGGCGGGCGTCAGCCATGGATTCCGCATGATCGGAGAGGTGCACACACGGAGCGCCTATCTGGATCCGCAGATTGATTGCGGTCTGCCGTCCTCGTGCTGCATCCTCGACGTGTCCGAGCTGCTACGCCAACTTCTCGTCGCCGCCATCGATCTGCCGGTCAACTATGACACGGGGAGCCGCGGCGAAGCCGTCGCTACGTTGATCCTGCACGAGCTGCGTATCGCCAAGCGTCAAGCGTTGACGGTACCCTTTCCGAAACACCCATTACTCGGCGCCAGATGCGCGCGCTTCCTGGAGGAGCCGTCCGGCGGCGCGTCGCTCGATGCGTGGGCCTCCGAGCTCGCCCTGAGCCGGCGAAGCTTCACGCGGCTGTTCAGGTCCGAGACGGGCTTGAGCCTGTTGGACTGGCAAAGAAGGGCGACCGTGCTCCGGGCGATCGATCAGCTCGCTCTAGGAGCATCGGTCACGACGGTTGCGATGGATCTCGGCTATCGCAGCCCCGCCGCCTTCACCAGCATGTTCCGACGCATCGTCGGCGTCCCCCCAAGCCGATATACGAGCGGCTGATCCGCACGGGCCAAAGTCGACGTGTGAGACTGTCCGCTGCGCGGCTTGAGTATGTAGAGCATCAAGGGAAAGCCCGTGGTATGGTCCGGTTGCGACAGGAGGCACTCCATGTTGCCCAAAACCCCGCCTGGCGACCCTCTATGGGCTCTCACGGTCGCGGTGATCTACTTCGGGTCCGTCATCGCGTTCGGCGCAATCGCCAGGGCCATTTGCGTGCGGCTCATGAGGCGCTACGGCGCCGACCTGGAGGATGTGCAGAAGCAGGCCGGCTCCAACCGACGTGAACGCGACGTCTTCCTGCTTGGGTTCTGGCGAAAGGAACGCTGAAACCGATCGCCGGATCAGAACCGGTAGCCGTAGCGGGCGCCCAGGCGGTCGAGGCCTTCATTCTCGTCCCGCGTGCCCGCGTTCGACATATGCTCGAAATAGATCGACAGGCTGTTGTGACTGTCGAAGCGGTAGCCGATTTCCACCGGTATGTGGAACAGCACGCGCGAGCCCAACGCCTTATCAGTCTGATTGGGGGCGAGCAGCTTCGTCTCGCCGTTGTGAACGGTGCCTCCGAGGCCGAGCGAGAAGAATATTCCGGTCGGCGTCTCGAATTCCCATCGCGCATCGAGATAGGCGTTGCTGGTGCCGCCTTCGGTGGCGATGGAGGCGCCGATGGCCGGCCTGATCGTGCCACCCAACAGCCGGAACGAGGGCGATAGGAGCGCCTCGATGTTGATTGCGACAGCGTCGTTCTCGGTGCGGAACCCGCTCCACAGATTGGAGACGTCATGTGCGAGGACGCCGCCCCTGATCTCGCGGACGAGCCCTTCGGCGTGAACCGCGCCGGGCCCCACGCCCACGAGGGCGAGGCAGGCGAGCAGGCGCAATACAATCCGATGCGACATGCGGCGTCCGCGCTCTCGAGGTTCTGAATGAATCACTTTTACCACCGGGGCGGTGGCGTTTCAGCGGCGATTTCGAAGATTTGCCCTGAATGACCGGCGTCCTGTTGCATTTTTAATGAGGCTTGCAAGTTGCTGTCGGCCGGTGAAGCCGGGCTCAGGACTGTCCTGCTTCGCTCTCTCTTCGCATGTCGCTTGGGGTCATCCGGTAACGCTGCTTGAAGCGCCGGTTGAAGTGCGAAAGATCGCCAAACCCCGCCTCGAGCGCGATGGTGGTGATCGACCAAGTCGAATAGCGCGGACTTGTCAGCATCCGGCGGGCCGCCTCGAGCCGTCGTTCAAGCACAAAATCCGAAAAGGTGGTCCCGGCCTCCTCGAACAGCATCTGGACATAGCGTGGCGAAATGCCCTGACGCGCAGCAAGCTGATCGAGATTGAGCGTGGCGTTTCCGATCAGATCGGCCTTGATGGCTTCGAGCCGCGCGGCACGAACGCCCCGCCGGCTGGCGATCTCTCCACCCTCAGCCGTTGTGCCGATGGCCAGGGCGATCAGGTCGTAGATGTGTGCTGCCGAGAGCCGGCCGAGCTGCGGATCGGCAATGCGTTCGGGCAGGTTCGCGACGTAGGACCGCAAGAGTGATAGCGCCTCCGTATTTCCGCGAATGCATTGCGCGGCAGCCGATTCGACGTTCGCGAGCGGTGCGATCGCGCTGAACGGCACGCGAATGGAGACGTAGGTTGTGTCCACGAACTGCAGCAGCGCCGGCTCGCGATATACAAGGAGCACGCCATCACCAATCTCAGGCACACCTTCTCGCCGGCCCTGCGTGAGGGCCATATGCCCGCCGGTCTTCATCATCAGGCAGACCGTGTCCTCGCCATCGGCAAGTCTTTGCGCCGGGCGCGTCACGCGCGCTGTTAGAGAGGACAGCATCTTGGCTCGGCGCAGACCTGGCGCCACGTGCATTTCCATTTCAACTGCATGGCCCGGCTCGGCCTCGAGGTCGAGACGGATCGACTGATCGAAGAGATCGCGCAACGCAGGCAGCCGCTTCGAATGTGGAAGCTCACGCGTCGAGAAGTGGAAAGACGCGTAGTCGCGTTCATCCCCGTCCATCATCGTCCCTCCCGAACCATCGTACGGAGACGTGAAAACTGCGTCGTCAGAGATGATGCGCTGTCCATCGCGGGGCGCGCGCACGAATGATCAGTTCGCCCAAAGCATAGCGGGATTTCGTCCGAGTCCAAGACGGAGCGGGACGGAGCTGCGAACAATTGGCCGTCATCCGTCGCAGGAGAGGGCATCATGCTTAGATCGACGTTCGCGATTTGCGCGGCACTTTCAGTGCTGGCCTGGACGAACCCGGTTGCGGCGCAGCAAAGTCTGCCGGCCGCCGCCAACCAAACGCAGGGCATCAAGCGCATTCCTCTGCAGCGCTTCGACGTACCTGGCACCGCCTATGAGACCGTGATCGGCATCGCCGAGATCGCGCCGAACGTCTCGATAGGGCGTCATACGCATCCCGGACCGGAGTCGGGCTACCTGATCGAGGGTGGTTTCGAGCTGCTGATCGACGGCGAGGCGCCGCGGATGCTCAAGGCCGGTGAGTCTTACAAGGTGCCCCCGCGCACCGTTCACGATGCAAAGACCGGCCCGGAAGGTGCCAAGGTGCTCGCCACATACGTTGTCGAAAAAGGGCAGCCGATCGCGTCCCCCGCCAAGTGAGCAGGGGCGCGAGCAGAGCCTCGACCCGATGCCTCGGCAGGCTATCCGACCGTCAACGTCCCCGCTTGCGGATCGACGATGACCATCTCGCCGCTCTTGATGGCGTGCGTGATGTCCACGTCGAAGCGGTCGATGAGCGGGAGATCGGCGAAGGCTGCGCCCTGCGCCATGATGGGATTGGCGAAGTTGAGGATCAGGGCCCTGGGCGTACGCCCGCTCTGGACCATGTCGCGCAGCATCCAGGCCGAGGCGACGCCGCCCTTGGCGATGTTGAGGATCAGGATCTTGCCGACATAGCTCTGGCCCGCGAGCTTGTGCGCGGGGCGCGAGACAATGCCTTTGACGAGATCGAGATCGTAGCGGGCGGAGAAGTTGTCCGACGCAACGAGCGCTTCGCCCGAGACCTTCACGCCGGGGCCGGGGTGACCTTTGTAGATGCGGGTCGTGGTGCTCATGAGGAGGCTCCGACAATGCGGCCGGCGACGGCGCTTTCGACACAGGCGGACATGCTGTCGAGAATGGGCTCGTAGCCATAGCCGCCGAGGATGTTCACGAGCTTTGCCGAGTTCGACATGAGCCGCTTCCAGCCATTGGCCTCGCCGATGTCACGCGCATACATCTGATAGAAGCAGACGCCCGAGAGGACCATGCCACCGGCGCCTTCGATGGAGGCGGTGATCCCCATGCGGTCGGCGGCGGCCTTGATGTCCGGCGAGGTGGTCGCGATCAGCGTCACGTCCTTGTTGATCGTGCGGCCGTCGAGATGATCGGCAAGCGTGCGCATTTCGAAGAGCGAGAGCTGGGGCGCGGCAAACACGACCACATCGAGCTTGTCATCCTTCGGCCGGTAGGAGGCCATGAGGCGATCGATCTCGGCGCGCCCGAGCGGTGTCGCTTTGGGGACCGGGCCGTCGAACACAGCCTTGAGATCCGGTGCCTCGGGCGTGATGCCGATCATATGAAAAAGCGGCGTCGAGCCGAAGCTCGCGAGCGCGGCGCCGAACTGCTTGATCTCGTCGGAGGTCACGGGACCGCTGATGCCGCTCAGCACGGGCACTTCCCAGTACGAGCGCATGGCGCGGCCGACGAGGCCGCCGAGCGCGCCCCACTCCGCAAGATCCTTGGGACGTGTGGTTACCTCGAAATGCGTGTGGCCGCGGCGGTGGCGGTCGAGATGATAGCCGTAGCGCGGCGTGTAGCCCGTGAGCGCGGCGGCGAGTGCGGAGGGGCCGCCCTCGAAGTTCGTGCGCGCGCCGAGCACGCTGTTGGCATAGATCGACGAGCCGGTGTCGCCGAAGGCAATGTGCTCGCCGAGCACGGGCGGGATGACCGACTGATAGTTGATGCAGGTGTTGGTCATCATGAAGCCGAGCGCCTCGAAGGCGGCCGTCGCGCGGCGCTCGAGATCGGCCATGGTCTCCGTCTGGCCGAGGCGCTTGTAGGCATTGAAGTCGACGCCGCGCGGGTCCGTGATCGCCGGCACGCGCACGCGGCGCTCGGCGAGCGGCAGCTTGGCGAGGCTTTCGAGGAAATCGACGCCCGAGGGGCCGAGCGCCTCGGGGTCCGCCATCAGGTGGACCTGCGAAATAGGAACACAGTCCTCGGCATCGAAAAAGCGGCCGACCTTGAGGATCTGCTCCATGGCGTACTGGCGTGCGCGCCCTTCGGCGCCGGCCAGCATGGCCTTCTGGTGGTCATCGAGCTTCATGCGGCATTTCCGTCCCGGAGTTTATATCCTGGCGGACAATGCGGCCCGATGGGCGAGACGACAAGTCTCGAAATCGCTGCGCGTCCGGGAGGCGGATATGCAGAACGGCGGAGCGTTGCCGCTCCGCCGTTCCGAAATTCAGTCGAGCTGGTCGCAGGCGGCGCTCAGTGCACCGTCGCGATCTCCAAATCATCGCCGAGCGCGTGGCTCATGGCGGCCTGCCGGGTGTCGGTGAGCGCGATTGGCGTACCGTCCGCCGCGTGCAGGGCATAGAGCGTCAGGCCGCGCGGTAGATTGTCGATCGAGGGGAAGCGCTCCTTGGCCTCTTCCGAGGTCATCGTGCGGATGTAGGCCACGACGCCATCGCCAAGGCGGGCGAGATCGATTTCGCTCATGATCGGTGCGGTCATCTTCTTCGACGACCGGCGCCGGGGACCGCTTTTGCTGCTACGTTCCATGTCGGTACTCCTAACGTATCGGAGGCGCAGGCTGGCCTCCATGACCGACGCCTGCGGGAGGTCCCGACAGGGCCAGTCCGCTCATGCAGCCGAATGTTCCGACGATTCGGCTGGATGATCTGTAACTGAAACGACTCACCCGGACGTTTTCCGTCCAATCTCGATGCGGCGAATTAGCCGCTCGGGCGTGTGGCGAACAAGATCTATCGCCAGGAGCCCGTTATTGAGGTCGGCATTGCGGACCTCGATGCCTTCCGCGAGCACGAACGTGCGCTGGAACTGGCGGGCCGCGATGCCACGGTGCAGGTACGCGCGCGTCTTGTCGTCGTCCTGCTTGCCGCGGATGGTGAGTTGGTTGTCCTCAAGCGTGATCTCGAGCTGGTCGCGGGTGAAGCCGGCGACCGCGAGTGTGATCCTCAGCGTCTCGGCTGAGGCCTCATCCTTCGGAATTCGTTCGATATTATAGGGGGGATAGCCGTCGGCCCCGCCTTTCGCGACCCGGTCGACCAGGCGCTCGATCTCGTCGAAGCCGAGCAGCAGCGGGCTCGATAGCAGCGACATCCGTGGCATTGCAGCCCCTCTCTTGAAGCGACCTCGCTCGCCCATCTCGGTTGCCGGCCCGTCAGGCGCCCGGCTTCCGCTTCGGCCCCGTTCACCCGGGCGCCTGGGCGTGCTCCACTCATATGGGATCATAGCCGCAGACTTCAAGCAACGCGGAGTGTGGCCATTCGGCCGCGCAAGCAGTCATCCATTGCCATGAGAAAGTCTTGGCCGGGGGCCAGAAATGCGCCCCGGCTGCCTCGGGGGAGGCGGGTGCTGCATATCGGAGATATAACAAAATGCGGAAGTCTCAGCTCGGATCGGTGTGGCTGGCGCTGGTGATCGGCGTCGGCGGCGTGGGGGCCATGGGTGCACCGGCGATCGCCCAGCAGGCAGGGAAGCCGGCGCTCGAGGAACTGACGCCCGAAGAGATCGCCGAGCGCGAGGGCCGCAAGGCCTGCAAGGTTGCCATCTGCGCCGCCTTCCACATGAAGAAGGCCGAGGGCGGCGACATCTCCTGCAGCGTCCTCAAGACGTGGCGCAAGGAGCAGCTCCAGAAGATGATCGAGCGGGCCAAGGTTTCCTGGCCATGGGGTCGGGTGAAGTGCGTTGCCGACATCAAGCTGAAGCGCGGCGACCTCATCAAGGCCATGACCGAGGCGAGCTATGTCACAGAGCTCGACAAGCATCAGGTGAACTGCGAGATCGAGCGCGAGAAGGACGGGCCGGCAAAGATCAGCTTCGCCTTTGCGCCGAAGGTGACCTTCGCGAACGGCAAGGCGACGAAGGCGGCGCTGAACTGGGGTGCTATCGAGGCGCCGACGCTGGTCAAGGGCGCCATGTGGACCGCGACGGCGACCGACAACACCTTCAATGTCCTGCAGTCGACAGTGGTCGAGGACATCAACGACTTCATCGGCCCGAAGTGCGACGAGGTGAAGGACGAGTGGGCCAAGTAGGCCCGGCCTTCCTCACACCACGGCAGCGCCGCGCACGAGCACGCGCCCCTCGAAGAGCCGCCGTGCCGTGCGGTAGACCGCGGCATAGTCTGCATGAGCCGGCGTGCCGTCCGCGCCCGCCGGCGTGACCTTCGCATCGACGTGCGTGATGCCCGAGGGCTGTCCGATCCGGATCGCCGAGGCGTCCGCCGCAAGGCCCTTGGCGCAGATCGCCGGGATCGTGCCTTTGAGCCGCGCCGCGACCGAAAGACAGAGCGCGCAGGTCAGGGCCACGGCGCGGTGCGGCTGGCCGACCGAGATCATGCGCACGGTGATGTCCATGTCAGCAGGCCCGAGCTTCACGCCCGCGAGCGTGGTCGCCTCGCGCGGGGGCGTGACCATGGCCACCTTGGGTACGCTCTTGATGCGCGCGGCTTCGTCGAGGTCACGCGCGATGCCCATGGCGACGGACGCTGCGCGGCGTATACCCTCGAGCTTGGCCAGCAGCTCCTTGTTGCGATCGATGGCCTCGGGCATCTCCATCCCAGAGCAGCCGAGCGACTCGGCGGCAACGAACACACAGGGATTGGCCGCATCGACGAGGCTCGCTGCAATAGGCCCGAGACCCGGAACGTTCAGCTCATCCACGGGACGTCCCGTCGGGAGCAGCTTGCCCGTGCGTGCGCCACCGGGCGCCATGAACTCGAGGCGAATAGGCGCGCCCGTGCCGGCAACGCCGTCGAGCGCCATGGTGCCATCGACCGCGGCCTGCCCGCCCTCGACGGGGAAGCGCGAGACGATGATCTTCGACGTGTTCGTATTGTGAATGCGCACGACGGCCTGACCGTCGGCAGGGACCGGCACGAGGCCCTCGTCGATCGCGAATGGGCCGATGGCCGAGGACATGTTTCCGCAGTTGCCGCCATAGTCGACGGTATCGTCGATCACGCCGATTTGCGCGAAGGTGTAGTCGACGTCGGCATCGGGACGGCTCGGCGGTCCGATGATGCAGATTTTGGAGAGTGAGGAGACGCCGCCGCCCATGCCATCGAGCTGGCGCGCGCTCGGATCATTGGCGCCGATCGCGGAGCGGAAGATGGGCGCCCAGGCTTCGCGGTCCGCGGGCAGATCGCGCGTATGGAACATGACGGCCTTGGATGTGCCGCCGCGCATGAACACGGCCGGGATGCGCACCTGCTTCATGGGTCAGACCTCGCTTGCGGGGCGTCTTCTAGTCCAGCGTGCGCAACAGCTCGGCGAAGAGCCGGCAGCGCGGCACCATCGACGACACGAGCATGTGCTCCTCGAAAGTGTGCGCGCTCGCCCCATCAACACCGAGGCCATCCAGCGTTGCGACGCCGAGGGCACCGGTGAAATTGCCGTCGCTGCCGCCACCGAACGAGCCATGATCGAGCCTGAAGCCGATGTTGGCGGCGATCTCGTGTGCCTTCTCGTAGAGCGCCATTGTCTGGCGGTGCGGCTGCCAGAGCGGGCGCACAGGACCGCGCTCGACCTTCACCGTGATGCCGTCGTTCTCGGACTCGAGTGCCGCCATGCGGGCGGCAACCTCATCGAAGATCGCCTGCGTCGGTGCGACCGTCAGCACCTGCGCGCGGCAGCGGATGGGCATGACATTGACGAACGTGCCGCCCTCGATCGTGCCGACCGAGAAGGTCATGCCGCGCTCGAAGTCGGTCATGTTCTCGATGCGCTCGATGAGGCCGGCCATGGCGCGGATCGCGCTGCGGCCCTGGCGGTTCGTCGCGCCGGCATGGGCGGGCCGCCCCTCGACATCGATCCAGAAGCGCTGGAAGGCAAAGCGCCCGGTGACGATGACGCCATTCTTGCAGGGTTCCGTGACGAGCACGTAGCGGTGCGCGCGTGCTTCCTGCTCGATGCGCTCGCGCGAGGAGGGGCTGCCGATCTCCTCGTCGGGGATCAGCATGTAGGTGACGGGAAGCTGCGCGCCGCCGTTCTCGCGCACGATCTTGAGTGCCTCGATGGCGATCGCGACACCGCCCTTCATGTCGTAGATGCCGGGGCCGAAGTAGCGGTCGCTGTCGCGCCGGAGCGGCAGGCGCCCGGCGAGTGTGCCGACGGGATGGATGGTGTCGAGATGAGAGAGGATGAGGATGCCCGGGCTGTTCGTGCCCTCGCGACCGGCAAAGCGCGCAAGCACGATGTCGGCAAGGCCGCCTGTGCCCGGTACGCGCTCGATGGTTCCGCCGAGCTTGGCGAGATCGGCGCTGACGAGGTCCATCATCCGGTTCACACCGGCGATGTGATAGGTCGGGCTTTCCTCGCGCACCCAGGGCAAAAGGCGCTCGAGCATCGCGTCGACATTGAAGAGGTCTTTGGCCAGCACGTTCTTGGTCTCCTGGCTTGGTCTTCTGGTTCGCTGCAGGTCCGACGGAGCTGAGAGCTCGCCACGAGGGCCGCGCGACAGGCGACGTCGGGTGCGGGCGCATACTAGCTCAAGCGGGCACGCTTGTGTGCAGATGTATCGTTGCCGCATGGCTCGTCAGCGCCAGGCCGAGGAAGCGCTAATCGTCCGACGACGTGTGGAGCGCTTCTAAAATGGTAGCTCCTGGTGCGGAGCTGCTCAGGGCACCCCGAACCCGCCTCTGGGTGATCAAGGTGCGTTTACAGCGCCGTCTGCCTTGCTGCACAGTGCGCCCGAAACGTCCAAGGAGAAAAACAATGACCAGCCCATCGAGCGCGCTGCCACGCGGCGTCTTCACCATGCAGGCCCAGGAGCGCATCGTTTTCGGCGAGCCGGCAGGCGAGGCACTGCTCGCGGAAATCAAGCAGCGCGGCGCGCGCCGCGTGTTCGTCACCTCGACGCGGTCGCTCGCAAAGCTTTCGGACGGCCCCCTGCAGGCTATCGAGAAGGCGCTCGGCAGCCTGCATGTCGGCACGTTCAGTGCCATTGCCTCACATAGCCCGCGCGAAGATGTGATCGCAGGTGCAGGAGCGGCACGCGCAGCCAAGGCCGATCTCATTGTGGCCGTCGGTGGCGGCTCGGTCGTGGATGCGACCAAGGCCATGCTCATGTGCCTCTGGCACAATCTCGACAGCCCCGCGGCCATGGAGCCCTATCGCTCCGGCCGCGACGATGGTCGCATTCCGACACCTATGGTGCCGCCGCCTGATGCGATCCGCATGGTCGCGATCCCGACGACCCTCTCCGCGGCCGAGTTCACGCCCAATGCCGGCGTCACGAACAGCGAGACGCACTTCAAGCAGTCCTTCAGCCACCGCCTGTTCGTGCCGATGACGGTGATCCTCGATCCGGTCATGACAATGGCGACACCCGAGTGGCTGCTTGTTTCGACCGGCATCCGCTCGGTCGATCACTCGGTCGAATCCTACTGTTCGCCGACCGCCAACCCGGCGACGGAGCCGCTTTCGCTGCAGGGTCTGCGGCTGCTGCATCGCTCGCTGCCAGCCATGGTGGAGCGCCCGGACGATCTCGCGGCGCGGCTCGATGGCCAGTTCGGCATGTGGCAGGCGATTTCGGCATCGATCGCGGGCGCGGGGAGCGGTGCCAGCCACGGCATTGGCTATGTGCTCGGCTCCGGCTATGGCGTGCCGCATGGCCACACGAGCTGCGTCATGCTGCCGGCCGTCCTGCGCTGGAATGCGTCCTTCAATGGCGAGCGGCAGAAGGCTCTGAGCGCCGCGATGGGGGCGCCGGATCGGCCCGCCGGGGATCTGATCGCCGAGCTCGTCCAGCGCATTGGCCAGCCGGGAAACCTGCGTGCCGTCGGTATCAAGCGCGAGGATCTGCCGACGATCGCCGAGCGGGCCATGACCTATGCCCCGGTGCGGCGCAACCCGAAGAAGATCAACGGCCCTGGCGACGTCATGGAGATCCTCGAGATCGCCTGGTAGGGCGGTCCCGAGTCTCAGGCACGTGCCAGACGTCCGTCTCTTGGTACGGCCTCGCGGGCCACCGGCTGGCGGCGCCCTGTGCGCCGCCGCCAGAGCAGGAAGAGCACGATCGACACGTTCAGCAGGTTCCAGGCAATGCCGTTCAGGAAGGCGGCCTGGTAGGAGCCCGTGAGGTCGTAGATCACGCCCGAGAGCCAGCCGCCGAGGGCCATGCCGAAGAGCGTCGCCATGAGCACGACGCCGACACGCGCGCCCGCTTCCTTGGGCGAGAAGTACTCGCGCACGATGAGCGCATAGCTCGGCACGATGCCGCCCTGGAAGAGCCCGAACAGCGCCGACACCACATAGAGCGACGCGAGCCCGTCGAAAGGGAGGTAGAGGAAGAGCGCGATCCCCTGCAGCGTCGAGCCGAGCAGCAACGTGTACAAGCCGCCGATCTTGTCGGAGATGAAGCCCGAGATGAGCCGGCTCACGATGCCGAACCCGAGCATGAGCGAGAGCATTTCGGCACCGCGCTGGGCACCGAAACCGAGGTCGGCGCAATAGGCAACGATGTGGACCTGCGGCATCGACATGGCGACGCAGCAGGCGAGGCCGGCGACAATGAGCAGCGTCTGAAGCGTGGCGGGCCGCAAGCGCAGAAGCGCCGGCGAGGGCTCGTGCGCGAGGCTTCCGGTGGCGACCGGTGCCTCGTGTGGCGGCCGGCGCTGGAGGAGCGGCGCCAGCAGCAGCAGCGTCACCGTGCAGAAGAGGCCGAGGGCAATATGCGTGAAGCGCCAGCCATAGGTGTCGATCGAGGCCTGCAGGATCGGCGGCCAGACCGTGCCCGAGAGGTAGTTGCCACTGGCGCAGATGGCGAGGGCAATGCCGCGCCGCTTGTTGAACCAGTGGGTGATGTCGGCGAGGAGGGGCGCAAACATCGTGGCGGTGCCGCAAAGGCCGATCAGGACGCCATGCGCGATGGCAAACTGCCAGAGGTTTTGCGTGTAGCCGGTGGCGATATAGCCGAGGCCGAGGGCGATGGCGCCGAAGAGCACGGGAAACATGACGCCGTGGCGATCGGCAAAGCGGCCGGCGATGACGCCGCCAAAGCCGAAGCCGAGCAGCGTGAGCGTGTAGGGAAGCGAGGCCGCTCCGCGGTCGACGCCGAATTCGGCCTGCACGGCAGGAAGAACAACGACCACCGACCACATGCCGACGTTGCCGATCGTGCCGATGAGGGCTGCGGCGAGAAGCCGAAGCCAAGCATAGGCCGAGTCGACGTCGGCGGCCGTACCATAGGTATTGTTCATGGGATCAGCGGTCTCGGCCTGGGGAGCGCGTGGCGCTACGCGAATTGAGCCTGCGCGATATGCCTGATTTTTAGGCGCAAGTCGATGCGAGTGTTCCTGGCGCTGAGTGTTGCCGATGTGCCGCGCCGGAAACGGGGTGCGCCGGCGACACGTCATTCCGCTGACGAATGGCACGTAACATGATAACTTCTTGCGATAATGTGGCCGCATCACCATGTAGGCCGACACCTGCAATCGGGTGCCGCGCATCGTTGCGCGTGCGGGGGCAGGGATGTGAGTTCAACCAGGGAGCAAAGCAATGAACGCGTCGTGGGCACGTGCCGGGGGGCGTGGCTTCGTCCTCGCCGTGCTGATGATGACGGCCGGTTTCTCCGGGGCACGGGCTGAGACACCCTTCCAGACGCTCGTCGGCACATGGGGTGGCTCGGGGCAGATCAGGCTCGACAATGGCAAGACGGAAGCGTTGAAGTGCCGTGCCTTCTACACGCAGAAGGAGACGGCGGCGCTCGGCATTGCGCTGCGTTGCGCCTCGGCCAGCAACAAGATCGAGCTGCGCGCCAATCTCAATCAGAGCGGAAGCCAGGTTGAAGGGAGCTGGGAAGAGCGCACGTTCAATGCAACCGGAACGGTGACCGGCAAGGTCAGCTCGGGTCGGATCAATCTAGCGATCACGGGCGGGACGTTCTCCGGCTCCATGAACGTGGCAATTACGGGCGCGCGCCATTCGGTGTCGATCGAGACGAACGGCATCGGCCTCAGGGCTGTGAACATCAGCCTGTCGCGCAGTTAGGTTGGCTTTGGGGTGGGGGTATCCGCCCGGTGGGGCGGCGGTGAGCGGCCCGAGCGGCCGCTCTGGCGCAGAAGGCGCCACGTCGCGGGGCGTGAGCAGGGAGAAGGATCATGAGAAGGATTTGGACGTCGCTCGCCGCACTGGCTGTCGCGAGTGGGTTGGCGCTGAGCATGGACGCGGCCGTTCTCGGCGATGCGGCGGCACAGCAGCGGGTGCGCGATGGCGAGCGCCCCAGGAAAGCCCCTGCCTATGTCGTAGCCGAAAGCCGCTGGGGGCATGGCACGATTTCAGGCCCCGTGCGCCGCGGTCCCAATGGCTGGGAAGTACGGATGCCGGGTGGGACGTGGATCGAATGCAAGCGGAGCTGCTCGGAGTCGCTGCGCCTCGCGACCGTGGATTTCTGGGAGACGCAGGGACGCAACCCGCCTGACGGGGGCCCCAACTACTTCACCTTCGACTTCTGGTTCTAAAAGCAAAAGCCCTCTCCCGATCTGGGAGAGGGCTTTTCGCTTCTTGGAGATCGGTCGTGGCGATCAGCCGATTGCCAGCGGCATCTTCTGGTCGATCTTTACGCCGGCGTCGTCGATCCAGGTGAATTCGAACTCACCCGGCCCCGGCACCTTCATGAAGAAGGCGAGGTAGGGGTTCGCCGAGATGCCCGGCGACACGTCGGCTTTGAAGAACTCGACGCCGTTGAACTTCGCCGTGAACGTGTTGATGATGTTGCGCGGGACGACCTTGCCGTCGGCGGTCTTGCGGTTCCCGGTCTCCATGACGTGCTGGACGAGCGTCTTGATCTCGATGACCTCGCCGACCTTGGCCTTTTCCGGAATACGGATGCGGGGTTTTGCTGCTGACATCGTTCTCGCTCCCTATCCCTGCCTCAGCCGCCGCAGCCGCCGATCGTGACTTTGACATTGCGCTTGCCGAGCAGGAACTTGCCGTCGCTCAGCTCCGCCACCACAACGACGTCCTGCGTCCGCGCGAGGCGCATACGGCTCGAGACCGAGGCCTTGCCCGACGCGGGCGTGAAATTGTAGCTCGCGACGCCCACCTGCGGATTGCCGGAGGCGAAGACGTGCACCGCCTTGACGTGGCTGGCGTCCGTCATCGGGCTGTCGACCGCGAGCGTGAAGGGCACCGTGTTGCCGTTCTCGGCGATCTCGGGGATCTCGAGCGTGATGCCGCTCTCGGTCGGCTTGGTATCGCCGAGCACCTTCTTCAGGGCCTCGTCGATACTGCGAACAGGCTCCTGGGCAAGCGCCGGCAGATCCGCGAGGAATGCGGCCATTGCCAAGCTGGCGCCCGCGCCGATCAGGAATGTCCGACGGCCAACAACTTCGATCTCCAACCTCTGCGTCATGCCTTTCGCACACCCGGCATTTGGGGCCGAGCCCTCCTCGATTTTGGCGGTGCACCGCGGCGCGTCGGTTGCTCCGACGGCGTCGGTACTTGCAGATTTCCAGTAGCATATTAGAATGTTTGTATGCAACCGCAGGGGCGCTGAGAAGGCGTGGTTTTGACGATCATGCAGCAGTTCGCGCGCCGGCCCCTTTCATTGCTTGCAGCTCTCCTCGTGCTCTTTCTCGGCGCCAGCATTGCGCGCGCTCAGAACGCCGGCGCCGCTCCCGAAATCGATCTCGCAACTGCACCCGCCGCGCTGGTTATGATCAGCGATCCCGGCTGTCCCTATTGCGCGCGCTGGGAGCGCGAGGTCGCCCCCGGCTATGAGGCGAGCGAGGACGGCAAGATCGCGCCGCTCGTGCGCCGCTTCCGGCACGCGCCCGATATCGCCTTCATCCAGCGCGTTGTTTACTCGCCGACATTCGTGATGCTCGTGCGCGGCCGCGAGGTCGGACGCATCGTCGGCTACGGGGGCGCGGATCTCTTCTGGATGCAGCTCGCCGCATTGATGGAGGACGTGCGCGTCGCGCTGCAGCGCAGCGGAGCCGCGGCGCCCAACTTCGCGGAGAAGCAGGTCGAAAGAAGATGACGACGGTCCGCGTTCAATCAGTACTTGCGCGGACCACTGAAAGCTTATCAAAAGAAAATATAAGAAAGAGCGCCGGAAAGGCTGCAAAGAACGTGCGCTGGATTCGAGCAATCGATCTCACGGGAGGTGTAAATGACTGATATTTCACGGCGGAATCTGATTATTGGCGCCGGCGCCGGCGCGGTTGCTGCGGCGAATTTCGGGACGTTCGCCATCGCCCAGGGAGTCCGGGCCGGCCGCGTTGTCATCATTGGCGGCGGCGCTGGTGGCGCGAGCGCTGCGCGCGCATTGAAGCTCGGTGCGCCGGCGCTCCAGGTGACGCTGATCGAGCCGAACAGGATCTATTCGTCCTCCTTCTTCTCGAACCTCTATCTCGGCGGCTTCCGCACCTACGGCTCGCTCAACCACAACTACGATGGCCTGCGCCGCCTCGGCATCAATGTCGTCCATCAGCGCGCGACGGCAGTGGATACGGCCAAGAAGACCGTGCGCACCAGCGGCGGACAGACGTTTGCCTATGACAAGCTCGTCGTCTCGCCGGGCATCGAGGTGAAGTACGACTCCATTCCCGGCTACTCGGCCGCCGCCGCGAGCGGTCGCGCGCCGCACGCCTACACGACCGACGGCCCCGGCAAGCAGCACCTGAAGCGCCTGCTCGAGCAGATGCCGAATGGCGGCACGGTCGCCATGGTCATGCCGAACAATCCCTATCGCTGCCCGCCCGGACCCTACGAGCGCGCGGCCATGATCGCGCACTTCCTGAAGACGCGGAAACCGAAGTCGCGCCTCGTCATCATCGATCCGAAGAAGGCGTTCTCGAAGCAGCCGGTGTTCGTCGAGGCGTTCAACAAGTACTACAAGGACAATCTCGAGCTGAATCTCTCGAACGATATCGATGAATTCAGCGTCACGGCCTTCGATGCCAAATCGCGCGAGATCACGACCAAGGCCGGCAAGAAGGTCAAGTTCGATGTCGCCAACGTCATCCCCCAGCAGAGCGCGGGCCAGATTGCGCTGAGGACCGGGCTCGCCAAGGGCGACTGGTGCCCGGTCAACCCGGAGAATTTCTCTTCCGCGCTCGTGAAGGACGTCTACGTGCTCGGGGATGCGACGATCGCGGCCGAGATGCCGAAGTCGGCCTTCTCGGCGAACAGCCAGGCCAAGGTTGCCGCCAACGACATCCTTGCGGAGCTTGCCAAGGGCGAGCGTTTCCCGGCGCGCTTCCGCAATACGTGCTGGTCGCTGCTTGCGCCCGATGACAACGTCAAGGTCGGCGCGAACTACACGGCCAAGGGCGGAAAGCTCGAGCCGTCGGGCTCGTTCGTGTCGAAGCCCGGTGAGGACGCTGCGACGCGGGCGCAGAACTACCAGGAGTCCATCGGTTGGTATTCGGGCATCACCGCCGACATGTTTGCCGGACCCGCGGCGGCTGCGGGCAAGAAAAAGGGTTGAGGCTGTCCCTTCTCCCGTCTTTACGGGGAGAAGGTCAGGATGAGGGGCGGCGGCATACGCGAACGTCGCACAAGCTCCCGCCCCTCTCCCCATTGAAGGAATGGGGAGAGGGGGAAGTGGGGGCATCAGCTCTTCTCGGCCAGTTTGTCGATGATCCTGGCGAGCTTGATATCGCGCTCGGTGAGGCCGCCGGCATCATGCGTCGAAAGCGTGATCTCGACGCGGTTCCAGACGTTCGACCACTCGGGATGATGATCGAGCTTCTCCGCCGCCAGCGCGACCTGGGTCATGAAGCCGAAGGCGGCGTTGAAATCCTTGAACTTGATCGTGCGCGTGAGAGCATCGCGTCCGTCGACCATGTGCCAGAGCGGCAGCTCGGCGCGGACGGTTTCGCGTTCGGCAGGGTCGAGTTTCCGGGCCATGCTCGTTCTCCGCTTGGCTGAGGCCGGTCACGAATTCATTCAAGTTTAAGCATCGCGGCATCATTCCAGCGCCACGAAACGGTTCAAGACGTTGTGATAGCCATTCGGGACTTTCCGGCGACGGAACGCGCTGTTTTGCGCGTTGTGACAAGTGAAAGGTGCATAGTGTAGCCTCGGGCCCAAAGAGCCCGACGTTGCATGGCTGCGACGTTCGGACGGTACAATCAGGAGGGCGCCATGTCGCCGAAAGTCTTGCTCGCGGCCCTGGTGGGGCTGTCAGCGGTGGTTCTCGCGGCGCCGGCCGATGCTCAACGCAAACGGGACCGCTCCGGCGGTCAAGTCACGGCGTGCAGCCGCTATGGCCATGGCTGCATGACGGTGCCGCTTCGGCAGGGGCGTTTCGACGCCGAGTATCGTCTTCCGAATGGGACGTGGATGCCTTGCAAGCAGAGCTGCAAGGATGCCATCCGCGAGGACGTGATCGACTACTGGGAGACGCTCAACGAGCGCGCGGGCAGCGGACGTCGCTGATGCGGGAATTTTCTTAGGGGAAGTCGTGGGGGACCGCTGAATGTTTCTGAGAACCGTCCTGGGTGCGGCGCTTGCTGGCTCAGTGCTTGTGGGCGTCATGGGCGCGGCTGAGGCGCAGGTGCGCAAGGCGCGGGATGGCGCGGGATCTGTGACGGCGTGCAGCCGCTATGGTCACGGCTGTCAGACGGCGCCAGTCCGTCGCGGGCAGTTCGACTACGAGTACCGCCTGCCGAACGGCACGTGGATGCCGTGCAAGCAGAGCTGCAAGGACGCCTTCCGCGAAGACGTGATCGACTACTGGGAGACGCTCAACGAGCGCGAAGGCGAGCGGTAAGCGCGCATTGAGGTCTGAGAGCCTGCCTCAGCTCTTCTTCTGAGGCAGGTTCAGGCGAATGTGCAACTCGTTGAGCTGCTTGTTCGAGGCTTCGGACGGCGCGCCCATCAGCAGGTCGCTCGCCTGCTGGTTCATCGGGAAGAGAGCGACGTCGCGAACGGTCGAGCAGCCCGTGAGCAGCATGACAATGCGTTCGATGCCGGCGGCCATGCCGCCGTGCGGCGGTGCGCCGTACTGGAAGGCGCGATAGAGCGCGCCAAAGCGGGCTTCCACCACCTCGGGTCCGAGACCGGCAACGCCGAAGGCTTTCACCATCGTATCGGGACGGTGATTGCGGATGCCGCCCGAGGCGAGCTCGTAGCCGTTGCAGACGAGATCGTACTGGTAGGCCTTGATCGCGAGGTAGTCCTCGGTCGTCTTGGCCGCTTCCAGCGCCGCCGAGCCGCCCTGCGGCATGGAGAAGGGGTTGTGCGAGAAGTCGATCTGCTTCTCGTCCTCGTTCCACTCGTAGAAGGGAAAGTCGACGATCCAGCAGAAGGCGAACTTGTTCTCGTCGATGAGCTTCAGCTCGCGGCCGATCTGGTCGCGCGCGAGGCCAGCGAACTTGTAGAATCGCGCAGGATCGCCGGCGACGAAGAACGCTGCATCGCCATGCTTAAGATCAAGATCGTGCAGTAGGTACTCTGTGCGCAGCTCGCCGAGGTTCTTCGCGATTGGCCCTTTTCCGATTCTACGGAAATCGAATTCCATCGCGGAAGAGATTTTGGTCTCTCCAATCGCCTTTAGTCGCTTAATAAACTCAATATCAAGCGTTTCATCCGGACGAGGGCCTCTACTTTCCTCGCAAATTATGTAACCCAGGCCGGGCTGGCCTTCCCTCTGCGCCCAGGTATTCATGCGATCGCAGAAGGCGCGAGAGCCGCCCTTTTTCGCAGGGATAGCCCAGACGCGCACCTTCGGATCCCTTTCGATCATCTGCGCGAAAATCTTGAAGTCCGAATCGCGGAAATATTCGGTCACGTCCTGCATCTCGATGGGGTTGCGCAGGTCCGGCTTGTCCGAGCCGTACTTCGCGATCGCGGTGTCATAGGGAATACGCGGGAAGGACGGCGTCACGGCCTTGCCTTCGGCGAACTCCTCGAACACGCCGCGAATGATCGGCTCCATGGTGCCGAGCACGTCGTTCTGCTCGACGAAGCTCATCTCCACATCGAGCTGGTAGAATTCGCCGGGCAGCCGGTCGGCGCGCGGGTCCTCGTCGCGGAAGCAGGGCGCGATCTGGAAGTAGCGGTCGAACCCTGAAATCATCAGGAGCTGCTTGTACTGCTGCGGCGCCTGCGGCAGCGCGTAGAACTTGCCGGCATGCACGCGCGAGGGCACGAGGAAGTCGCGCGCGCCCTCGGGGCTCGATGCTGTCAGGATCGGCGTCGGGAACTCGTTGAAGCTCGCTTCATGCATGCGCCGACGGATCGAGCCCGTGATCGCGAGCCGCTTCATGATGATGCCGTGCAGCGTCTCGCGGCGCAGGTCCAGGAAGCGGTACGTGAGGCGCAGGTCCTCGGGATAGTCCGGCTCGCCGAATACGGGGACGGGCAGCTCCTTTGCCTCGGAGAGCACCTCGATCTCGGTCGCATAGACTTCGACGCCACCCGTCGCGAGCTCGGGGTTCAGCGTGCCCTCGGGGCGCGCCCGCACGCGGCCGTCGATGCGCACGACCCATTCCGAGCGCAGGCGCTCGGCCGTCTTGAAGGCGGCCGTGTCGGGGTCGACGACGATCTGGGTGAGGCCATAGTGGTCGCGCAGATCGACGAAGAGCAGGCCGCCGTGATCGCGCACCCGGTGCACCCAGCCCGAAAGGCGCGCGGTCGCGCCGATGTCGCTCTCTCTCAGCGCGCCGCAGGTGTGCGAGCGGTAGCGGTGCGTGCTGGCGTCTGCCATGGCGGGGCTCCCTCACGCCCGGGGGCGTGGTCCTTCGAGTGCACGCGCCAGCGTTTGTGCGGCGCGGCAAATGGGTTCCAAATCGGGCCGGAACAGCGCACGCACGCCCCGGCTTGTCAAGGTGCGGCGGTCCGGAGGCCGCGCCGGGGTCAGTCCCGGTAGCGGGAGGCCAGCATCCAGCCGGCAATCCAGCCGAGAATGAGGGCCACGAAGTTCCCTGTCATGAAGATCAGGGCGTGCATATTGGCGACGTCGTCGGGGCTCTCGAAGGTCATGTCCGAGACCAACCACGTCGCCAGCGGGCCGCTGATAAAGATCGTCGCGATGAGCGCGAACGCGATCGCCACCACCATCGAGATCACGTAGCGCATGAGGTTGTTTTCTTTCTTGCTCACATCTGCCGCGGAGATCGTGGTCGCGTCCGTCGCGGCGCTTCTTCCCCCTCTCCCCGCAAGCGCGGGGAGAGGGGATAATGGTGTCTCTACTTCACTTCCCAGAACCAAACTTCCTTGGCCTGTGCATAGTTCGAGTAATAGCCGAGCCAGGAAAACCACTCCATGAGCCACTTCGTGGAGGGGCGGAACCCGTTCCATACGTCGATGTGGTCGCCCGTCGGA
Source organism: Hyphomicrobium sp. CS1BSMeth3 (assembly GCF_900117415.1). GTDB lineage: Bacteria > Pseudomonadota > Alphaproteobacteria > Rhizobiales > Hyphomicrobiaceae. The sequence goes on along the minus strand of NZ_FPEI01000006.1, from coordinate 1,511,243 downwards.
TTGCCGGGCCGGTCGCCGGTCCGCATCCAATAGTCCTGGATATAGATGATGCCCGTGCGACCGAAGAGCTTGGGGTAGAACTGCGCGGCATCCGTGCCCGTAATGCGCTGGACGGGGGCGACGCCCGGCAGTTTTGTGCTCGCGAGCGCACCGGCAAGCTCCGAGGCGCGGATGAAATGCATGTCCTCGGCGGGGTGGACATAGCAGGTCGAGACGCGCCCGAGCTGACCCTGCGTCACGCCGGCATGCTTCAGGCACACGCCCATGCGGATCGCGCACTGATTGCCGAAGACCGGCAGGCCCCGCGCAATGTGCTTGCTCTCGATGTTGGTGAGGTCGTGCGGCGCGATGCACGGGTGCGGCATGCTGTGATTGGCCGGATGCTGCAGCCAGAGGTCCTTGAACGTGATCATGCTGCCCCTTCCCCCGGTGCCCCGCTGCCATATCACGGTGCTCTGGCGCGCCCGCCCGGCTTGGATTCGATCGCGCCCAGCCCGTTCATGTCAATGAATTATCGCGGAGACTGACTGGCGCGTCGCATGGGCGAGCGAGTGTGGCCCATTCGCCTTGAAGTTGGCCCGGCGCCGTTGCAGCATCCGGCCCGCAAAAGGGATTCGGGAGCACACCGGGGCTCGTCCTCGGTCTCCCGCGCTGGCGCGCGCGGCGTCGGCGTGGCCGATGTGACAGGCATCGGCACACGTGGGGGAGGAACCTCAATGACAGGCAGCGGCGAGCCGAGGCGAACGTTCGCCTTCACGTTCGGGCTGGAACGGCTCGGCCTCGTCGCGCTCAGGGCGCCATGGGTCACGTTCGGCCTGATCGTCGTGCTGACCGTGCTCGCGATCTTCGGCGTGATGCGCCTCAAGGTGGACGACAGCCTCTCCGAGCTCTTCCGCACCAACACGCCCGAGTTCCGCCAGTACGAGGAGATCGACCGCCGCTTCCCATCGAGCGAGTACGACGTGCTCGTGGTGATCGAAGGGCCGGGCCTCCTCGAGCGCGAAAAGCTCAAAGCCGTCCACGACACGATCGTGGATCTCCAGTTGACGGACGGCGTGAACGGGCTCGTTTCCATGCTCTCGGCGCGTGAGAAGCTGGATGCGAATGGCTATGCCGCGCCGGTCGTGTCCGACGAGCTGCCGGAGGGCGCTGACTTCGACGCCATGGTTGCGCGGCTCAAGAGCAACGAGATCGTCGCCGGCAAATTCCTTTCGGCCGACGGCACGCTCGCGCTCGCCGTCATTGCGCTCGATCGCAAGCTTGTCGAGGAACGCGGCGCCAAGGAAGTCATCGGCGGCATTCTCAAGGAAGCCGAGCGCGGGCTTCAAGGCACGGGTCTCCGAGTGCAGCTCACTGGCGCCCCGGTCATGCAGCTTGAGATCCGCAATGCCGTCGAGCGTGACCGCCTCGTCTATAACGGCCTCGGCTTTGTTCTCGGCACGATCATCGCCTACCTGTTCTTCCGGCGCATATCGCTGACACTGCTCGCCGTGATCGGCCCGATGGTCGCGATCCTGTGGACGCTCGGCGTCGTCGGCGGCCTCGATTACCGCCTGAACCTCTTCATCAACGTCATTACGCCGCTGATCCTCGTCTCGGGGTTCTCGGACAGCATGCATCTCGTGTTCGCCATCCGCCGCGATATCATGGCGGGTGTCGACCGGCTGACGGCCGCGCGCGAGGCCGTGCTCGATGTGGCGCCCGCGTGCCTGCTCACGGCCATGAATGCGGTGCTCGCGCTGCTCTCGTTCTCGTTTGCCGAGTCGGCGTTGATCCGCACGTTCGGCATGGTCGCGATCATGGCGGTCGCGATCTCCTACATCGCGGTCGCGGTCGTGGTGCCGACGCTCGCGGCCCTCCTCATTCCGCGCGAGAAGACACCTGTCAAGGATGTCGCGCCCAATCAGGACGGCGGCTTCGGTGTGCTCGGCGCCATTACGGAGTGGATCGTCCGGCGCGTGATCGCGGCCCCGCTGGCTTTCAGCCTTGCCGGACTTTTCGCTGTCCTGCTGACGGGCGCAGCCTATGTCCAGCTCGTGCCGCAGTACCGGCTCGCCGATCAGGTGCCGGACAAGGAGCACGCGCTGGCTGCCACCGAGCGGCTCGACCAGAAGCTCACGGGCGCCAATCCCGTGCACGTCATGATCCGCTGGAATGGCGGCCAGTCCCTCTTCGAGGACAAGACGCTCGCCGCGATTGCTGCCGCTCATACCGTCCTCGAGAAAGAGGCCGGGCTCGGCAATGTCTGGTCCGTGGAGAGTTTGAGGCGCTGGCTCGCCGAGGCCGGCGACGCCAGCATCGAGACAGTGAAGAAGTATATCAGCATCCTGCCTGAGCATCTGGTTCAGCGATTCATCACCAACGAGCAGAACGCCGTACTGGTGACTGGGCGCCTCCCGGACATCGACGCGAGCGAGATCCTGCCGATCGTCGAGAAGATCGACCGCGCGCTCGAGCCCGTGCGTACGACCCATGCCGGCTACGAGATCTCCGTGACCGGTCTCCCGGCGATCGCGGCGCGCAACTCGGCGCGCCTGATCGGCGAGCTGAACTGGGGCCTGATCGGTGACATGTTCGTGATCTTCATCTTCCTCGGGATCGCGCTGCGCTCGGTCCTGTCGGGAGTGACGAGCATCCTGCCTTCGCTCTTTCCCATCTTTGCTACGGGGACCGTGCTCTGGATCGGCGGCGAGGGGCTGCAGTTCGCATCGATCGTCGCGATCACGGTGGCGTTTGCGCTCGCTATCGACAGCACCATCCATTTCCTCAACCGCTTCCAGCTCGAGGAGAGCCGGCCCGGCACGCGTGACGTCAACGATGCGCTCGTGCGCACCATGCACCATATCGGCCCCGTGATCGTGCTGACGACCATCGTGCTGGCCCTCGGGCTCGGTGTTACAATCCTCTCGCACCTCCCATCTCTCCGGCTGTTCGGAAGATTGGCAGGCATCTGCCTTTTTGCCTCATTGATCGGCCAGCTCATCATCCTGCCGGCAACCGTGGCCCTCTATCGCCGCCACTGGCCGCGGCGCACGCCGGCAGCCGCTGCGTGACCTTGGGCTGGTTCGGCTGCTAAGGTCGGCGGAGGCCTTCGCCGCGTTCTCCGTCGTCATTTGAATGATCAACGTCGGATCCAACCGATGCCACGAGCCCCGAATGCCGTCGACTTCTGGCGCGGCTTTGCCCTCGTCACGATCTTCATCAATCATGTCCCCGGCATCTTCTTCGACCAGTTCACGCACCGCGCGGTGTCGATCTCGGACTCGGCAGAGCTGTTCGTGTTTCTTGCTGGCTGGTCGCTCCGCTACATCATCGGCGATGCGGCGCGGCCGGCGCCCATGAACCAGGTCTTCTTCCGCCTCGGCGGGCGGGCGGTGACCCTCTATGCCGCCCACATGATGATCGTGATGCTGGCCATTGCCATCCTCGCGATGTCGTCGCGGCTCCTGGACAACCCCCTGCTGCTCGAGTGGCACAATGCGGCCGCGGTCTTCTATCGCCCGGTCGAGACGCATATCGGCATCGTGCTGCTCACGCACCAGCTCGGCTACTTCGACATCCTGCCGCTCTACGTCATGCTGATGCTGATCGCGCCGCTCCTGGCCGCTATCGACCGGCTGGCGCCGAACTTTCTGCTGCCAGGGTCGTTGCTGCTCTACCTGACGGCCCTCGTCGTCCCGCTGACCATCCCGTCGTGGCCGATCGAGGGCCAATGGTTCTTCAATCCTCTCTGCTGGCAGCTCGTCTTCGTCCTGGGGCTGGTGCTGGGGCGTGATTCGGGGATCGGAGGGTGGGCGCGCCGCCATATCGTGGCTATCCGCTGGGTGGCGCTGCCAATCGTCATAATTGGGACAATCTTTGTTCTGACGGGCGGCACTTGGATAGATCCGACGGCCGTTCCGCAGCCGAAGTTGCTGTTCATTAACGGCAAGACCTTTGCAACCCCGATCAGGCTTATCCAGTTCCTGGCACTAGTCTCGGTGATGTCGATCGTCTATCCATATATTGCGAAGGTCGTGCCTACTGTTGTCGGTTTTCTTGCGATGTTGGGCCGAAACTCGCTCGAGGTGTTTTGTGCGGCATCGATCCTCAGTCTGGTTTGCCAGATTCTGCGGTATGCATTGCCGGATGGCGTATGGCTTGACACGCTCCTGGTCGCAGCCGGCGTGTCTTTCATGGGAATTGTGGCATGGCTAGCGGAGTGGCGCGCGCGGGCCGGAACGGCAGCCTGAAGTGGCTGCTGCTCATGTCCGCACTTGTGGCAGGCCTTCCGGCCCATGCCTCCGGACAGCAGGGTGCGCCTACCGCAACCGCCCCCGCGCAGCCGGCCCAGACCGAGCAGAAACAGGAAGAGAGCCTGCCGCCGGTGACGCGCGAGTGCCAGGTCGGCACGATCGAGGTCGTCACGCAATCGCCCTTGCCGAATGTGCTCAAGGCATGGCGCGAGCGCCAGAAGATCGTGATCCTGGCAATAGGTGCAGCGCCGATCGTCCGTCGGGATGCGAGCGCCGGCGGCTACTACGATCTCGTCGAGCAGCTTCTCGAGCAGACCTTCAAGGGGCTCGAGGTCGAAATCGTTCATCGTGGTGTGTCGGGTGAACTCGTCAGGGACGCGGGCGCGCGCATCAAGATGGAAGTGGCGCTCGTCAAGCCTGATCTCGTGCTGTGGCAGGTCGGGACGGCCGATGCTCTCGCGCGCCTGCCGACCGAGGATTTCGAGCGCAGTCTCGGCAAGACGCTGGTCTGGCTGAAAGCGCACGACGTGGATGTGGCGCTGATCGGCCTCCACTACATCAAGGCCCTGACCAAGGACCCGCACTATCAGGCGATCCGCAAGTCCATCAAGAAGGTCGCGACCGAGCTCGGCGTGCTGCGGGTCGGCCGCTACGAGGCCATGGAGACCATCTCGCGCCTGCGCGGCGAGCAGGGGACGCCGGCGGGGCGCTCGCGGCTGACCGAAGCGGCCTATGAGTGCAGCGCCGAGTACCTGGCTCGAGCGATCGCGACGGGGCTTTTCCACAAGGACAGGCCCAAGCCAGCGGACAAGCCCCCCTCGAATTGACGGCAGCCTCTGAGCCGGGGCCGGGCTGACCCATTGGGCCTGGTGGTTCTGCACGATTGAGATGACCGCGGCAGCGGGGGCCGCTATGGTCGCGACCCTGAGCGCAGGTGGCTGTGCGGCCCGCCCGGTGCGCCCGTGAGGATAGCGATCATGACGCAGCACTTCGCCTCCGACAACAATGCCGGCATCTGTCCCGAGGCCATGGCGGCGCTCAAGCGGGCCAACGCGACCGGCCACGAGCTTTCCTATGGCGAGGATCGCTGGACGGCGGCCGTCTGCGACGGGCTCAGAGCTCTCTTCCAGACCGACTGCGAGGTCTATTTCGTCTTCAACGGTACGGCGGCGAACTCGGTGGCGCTTTCGGCCATGTGCCAGCCCTTTCATGCCGTGATCTGCCATGAGCTGAGCCACATCGAGACCGACGAGTGCGGGGCGCCGGAATTCTTCTCGGCGGGCTCCAAGCTGCTTGCGGTCGAAGGGCCGCTCGGCAAGCTTACGCCTGACATCATCGAGTACACGGCCACGAAGCGCTCGGACATGCACTTTCCGAAGCCGAAGGCGGTCTCGCTCACGCAATCGACCGAGGTCGGCACGGTCTACACCGTCGAGGAGCTGCGCGCGATTGCGGCCATCGCCAAGCGGCGCGGCCTCAACATCCACATGGACGGCGCGCGCTTTGCCAATGCCGTGGCGACGCTTGGCTGCCATCCTTCCGAGATCACGTGGCGGGCCGGCATCGACGTGCTCTGTTTCGGCGGCACCAAGAACGGTCTCCCCGTCGGCGAGGCCGTCATCTTCTTCAAGAAGGAGCTGGCCGAGGACTTCGCCTGGCGCGTCAAGCAGGCGGGCCAGCTCGCGTCCAAGATGCGCTTTGTTTCGGCACCCTGGCTCGGGCTTCTCGAGAATGATGTCTGGCTGCGCAATGGGCGCCACGCCAATGCCATGGCGAAGCGCCTCGCCGACCACATCGGCGGCCTCGAGGGCGTCAACCTGATGTTCCCGGTCGAGTCGAACGCGGTCTTCGCGGAGATCCCGCCGCCGGCGCAAGCCAAGCTGCGCGAGAAGGGCTGGCGCTTCTATACGTTCATCGGCGCGGGCGGCTGCCGCCTCATGTGCGCGTGGGATACCTCGCCCGATACGGTCGATCGCTTCGCTGCGGATCTCGCCAAGGCCCTGCATGGTCTTGCCCCTGCGCGCGAGGCTGCCGGCGAGGCGCGCGGACGCGGGCGGCGCTGAGCGCCCTGCACGCAAGGAAAGCATTCGTGTCATGAAAGGCAGGATCGCAGGGCCCGAGATCGAGCGCCTGATTCAGCTCCTGGCGCGCCTGCCGGGGCTCGGCTCACGCTCGGCGCGCAAGGCGGCGCTCGCGCTCCTGAAGCGGCGCCACGAGCTGCTCGAGCCGCTCGCGGCCGCCATGCAGGAGGCGGCGCGCAATCTCGTCGCGTGCGAGGTTTGCGCCAATCTCGACACAGTCTCGCCATGCACCATCTGTAGTGACCCGCGGCGCGATCGCTCGCTCATCGTCGTCGTCGAGGAGATCGGTGACCTTTGGGCGCTCGAGCGCGCGGGCGTCGTCAATGGTCTCTATCACGTGCTCGGCGGCCACTTGTCGCCGCTCGACGGCATCGGTCCCGACCAGCTCAATATCGCGCGCCTCGTCGAACGAGCCCACACGAGCGAGGTTCGCGAGGTCCTGCTGGCGCTCAATGCCACGGTTGAAGGGCAGTCGACGGCGCACTACGTGCGGGAGCAGCTCGCCGGTGCCGACGTGAAGGTATCCGGTCTCCAGCACGGTGTTCCAGTGGGGGGCGAGCTCGACTATCTCGACGAAGGCACCCTTGCCGCCGCGATCCGCGCGCGCCGCACTCTCTAGGGGGGAGCCGAAATGGCGAACGCAAGCAGGGCCCGTTTCGTAACGGGCTCCATACCCGCACACGTTCTGCGCATGACCGGCGCTGCCGCGTTCGGGCTGATGGCGATTTTCGTCGGCGAGCTCGCCAACGTGCTGTTCCTCAGCATGCTCGGCGATGTCGAGATCATCGCGGCGGTCGGCTATGCCTCGACGATCCTGTTCCTGCTGCTGTCGGTCGGCATCGGCACGGCGATCGCGGCGAGCGCACTCATCGCGCCGGCCATCGGTGCCGGCGATCTCGCGCGTGCCAAGCGCCTCAGCGCGAGCTCGCATGTGTTCGCGGTGATCTTCGCTGCCTTCGCGGGTATCATCGTGTGGATCTATGTGCCCGAGCTGATCCGGCTGATCGGCGCGGAAGGCCGCACGCTCACGCTTGCGACGAGCTACCTGCGCATTCTGATCCCGTTCATGACGCTCATGTCGCTCGGCATGTGCGCCTCGGCCGTGCTGCGCTCGCAGGGCGACGCGCGCCGCTCGATGAACGTCACGCTGGTCGGCGCGTTCGTGAACGTGGTGCTCGATCCGCTTTTCATCTTCGTGCTCGGCCTCGGCATCCAGGGCGCGGCCTGGGCGACGAACCTCTCGCGCATTGCCGTCGCGGGCTTCGGCGTCTACTGGCTCATTCGCGAGCATGATCTTCTCGGCCGCCCGCATCTCAGAGAGGTGATCGACGACGCGCGCACCATCATGCGCTTTGCCGTGCCGGCCATCCTCACCAACCTCGCGACGCCGATCGCCAACGCCTACGTGACCTACGCCATCGCGCGGCACGGCACTGCGGCCGTCGCCGCCTGGGCCTTGATCGGCCGCATTGCGCCAGTGGCCTTCGGCTCGATCTTCGCGTTGTCGGGAGCGGTCGGGCCCGTGCTCGGCCAGAACCTCGGCGCGCGGCAGTGGGCGCGCGTGCGCGAGGCTTTCGACGTCTCGATCCTCGCGGCGGTGGGGTTCACCGCCGTTGCGTGGCTCGCGCTCGCGCTGGCGGTCGAGCCGCTGATCGCCGTCTTCCATGCGAGCGGCGAGACGGCGGACATCCTGCGCACGTACTGCATTTATCTTTCGCCGATGTTCGCCTTCCTCGGCATTCTCTTCGTTGCCAACGCCGCGCTCAACGCCCTCGGCCATCCGCACTGGCCGACCGTGCTCAACTGGGGCCGCGCGACGCTCGGCACCGTGCCCGTCGTCACGGTCGCGGGCATGCTCTATGGCCCGACTGGCGTGATCGGCGCTAATCTCGCCGGCGCCAGCGTCTTCGCTCTTTTCGGCGCGTGGCTCTGCCGACGCCTCATCGCAGGGAAGTCGCAGAAGGATGCGGATTGATTGAGCTGGTCGCGCCTTTGGCGCGAGCGAGGCCGCGGCCTCTGGCGCGCCTCCGGCATGACCCTGTAACCCGACCGGGGGACACCCCCCGGAGCCCCCGCCCTCTATGGACTTGGAGCAAGCCGCGAGCGCGACAGGTCCCTTCTCCCCGTTCTTCACGGGGAGAAGGTTAGGATGAGGGGCGGCCGCTTGGCTGCCGTTTGCGTTTGCCGCTGCCCCTCACCCTAACCCTCTCCCCGCAAGTGCGGGGAGAGGGGATTGGGGTGCGCTTGCGGCGAACTCCAAGTCACAAAAAGAAGGGGGTCCGGGGTCTCCCCGGTTGGGGTGCGGGGCGAAGGCCCCGTCGCGCCGCAGGCGCGAACTAGCGCTCGCCGCCGTCCTCTTTCGCCGGCAGCGCCGCGCCCGTGAGGTCGTGGCTGTGATCGTGCTGGTGCTGGTAGACGGCGAAGGAGCGCGCGGCTTCGGCACCGAAAAGGCGCACGTATTCGGGATGCTGGGCCACGGCCTCGGGCTGGCCCGAGCAGCAGATGTGACGATTGACGCAGATCACGCGGTCGCTTTGCGCCATGACGACATGAAGATCATGGCTCACGAGCAGAATGCCGACACCGCGCGCGTCGCGGATGCGGCCGATGAGGTCGTACAACTCCGCCTCGCCCGTGTAGTCGACGCCGCGTACGGGCTCGTCGAGCACGAGGAGGTTGGGCCGCCGGAGCAGCGCGCGCGCGAGCACCACGCGCTGCAGCTCGCCCCCGGAGAGCTGCGAGAGCTGCTGGCCGATGACGCGTGCTGCGCCCACTTCCTGAAGCGCGGTCTCCGCCTCGGCGGGCGTGTGCCGGCTGCCGAGTGCGAGAAAGCGGGCGACCGTCATGGGGATTGCAGGATCGCGGTCGAAGCGCTGGGGCGCATAGCCGACCGAGAGGCCCGGGCGCCGCGTGATGGTGCCGCGGTCGGGCCGCTCAAGGCCGAGCAGGATGCGCACGAGCGTCGTCTTGCCGGCGCCGTTCGGACCGATCAGCGTGACGATCTCGCCTGGCGCGAGATCGAGGTCGATGCCTTCGAGGATCGTGCGGCCCGCACGCGCGAAGTGGATGTCGCGCGCGGTGAGCAGGACGTCCGCGCGGCCGGGAAGCGTCCCGGCGTGTGGGTGATGATGGTGATCGTGGTGGGCGCCATGATCGTGATGGTGATGCCCATGCCCATGGTCGTGATGGTCATGGGCGCCGTGCGCGTGCGTGTGTGCGTTCATGCAGGCGCCGCCGCACAGCTCGCGCACAAACCCGTCACCTCGACCATGACGCGCGTCGGCCCGAAGCCGGCGCCGCGGGCCGCCGCGTCGATCTCATCGAAGGCAGCCGGCGTGGCGACTTCGGCGACCGTGGCGCAGCGCTCGCACGCGAGGATGATCTGGCGCGTGCCGTGCTTGCCGTGCGGTGCATGACAGGCGAAGTAGGCATTCCGGCTCTCGAGGCGATGGACGACGCCCATCTCGAGGAGGGCGTCGAGCGCGCGGTAGACGGAAATGGGCGCCATGCGCGCGCGCTCTTTTTGCGAGAGCCGTTCGAGGATCTCGTAGGCGCCAATGGCGTGATGCGAGCCGGCAACTTCCTCGAGCACGCGCTGCCTCAGCGGCGTGAGCTTCAGTCCGCGCGCCTCAAAAGCGTCGGCTGCGCGTTGCAGGGTCTCTTTGAGGCAGGGGGCATGGTCGTGACCTGGGGTCGGAAAGGCCGGTGCGGCCTGGGCACGTCGCATTACGTTCTCGCTGCTGGCCAACGGGGAGTTTGAGGAATAATGTAACACTATTCGGGCGCCCAGCGCACCCCCGCTTTCGGGACGTCGCGTTCCCGCAGGGGCGGAGGCGTTAAACCGAGGATGTGCTGAGGTAGGCTCGGGAGTCATCATGCCGCAGCCGAGGCGCGCCGCGTCCGGTTCCGCGGCCGCTCGCACGAGGCTTCTCCATGAGTTCACCCGCGAAGCCCATCCATCCCGCCACGCGGATCGGGCATGTACATCTCAAGGTGGCCGACCTGGATCGCGCGCTGCGCTTCTGGCGCGACGTGCTCGGTTTCGAAGTGACCCAGCGGCGCGACGGCGCGGTGTTCCTCTCCGCCGGCGGCTATCATCATCACATCGCGCTCAACACGTGGGAGAGCAAGGGCGGCTCGCCGCCGGCGCCCGGGACGACAGGCCTCTTTCACGTCGCCGTGCTCTATCCCGATCGCAAGTCTCTCGCCGACGCGCTGCGCCGCATCGTGTCGGCCGGCATCAATATCGATGGCGCCAGCGATCATGGGGTCAGCGAGGCGCTATATTTGCGCGATCCCGACGGCAACGGCGTTGAGCTCTATCGGGACAAGCCGGCGACGGAATGGCCCCGCACCGAGACCGGCGCGCTCGAGATGTTCACACGCCGCCTGGATCTTCATGCGCTGATGGCCGAGGCCTCGTAGGGCGTCGCTCCCCTCGTCGCGCCCTGATCTGCCGAGGGCCGCCATGCGGCGTCGCAGCTTGCTGGCTGTGTCCGTCGGGTCTAGCTTGGCTTCCGAATTCCAACCGCGCGTGCGGCGAGATCGATGTCGCGCGCCGATTTCGGGAGAGAAACATGCAGGATAGACCGACGACGCTGAAGCGCTACCAGACCTACATCGACGGCAAGTGGACGGATGCCGCTTCGGGCAAAGTGTTCGAGACGAGCGATCCCTACACGGGTGAGCCCTGGGCGCTTGTTCCTGAGTGCGATGCGCGCGATGCCGAGCTTGCCTGTAACGCCGCGGCGCGAGCCTTCGAGAGCGGTCCCTGGCCGGCCATGACGGCGACGGCGCGCGGCCGGCTGCTCCGCAAGATGGGCGATCTGATTGCCAAGCACGCCAAGCATCTCGCCGAGATCGAGGTGCGCGACAACGGCAAGCTCATCTCGGAGATGTACGCGCAGACGCAGTACCTGCCCGAGTGGTACTATTATTATGGCGGTCTCGCCGACAAGATCACCGGCCAGACCATCCCCGTCGATAAGCCCGATCACTTCTGCTACACGCTGAAAGAGCCGGTCGGCCCGTGTGTGTTCATCACGCCGTGGAACTCGCCGCTCATGCTGGTCGGCTGGAAGCTCGCGCCGGCGCTCGCAGCGGGCTGCACGGTGGTGATCAAGCCGAGCGAGTTCACATCCGCATCGCTCCTCGAGTTCATGAAGCTCGTCGTCGAGGAAGCGGGCGTGCCGCCGGGCGTCATCAACGTCGTGACGGGCTTTGGCGCCGTCGTGGGCGAGCCGCTCGTCACGCATCCCAAGATTGCCAAGGTTGCCTTCACAGGCGGCACCGCGACCGGGGCACGCGTCAACGAGCTGGCCGCGCGCACGTTCAAGAAAGTGTCGCTCGAGCTCGGCGGCAAGTCGCCGAACATCATGTTCGACGACTGCATTCTCGATGAGGCCGTCAACGGCGCGATCTCCGGCATCTTCGCCGCGACCGGCCAGACGTGCATCGCCGGATCGCGCCTCCTCGTTCAGGAGTCGATCCACGACAAGTTCGTCGAGAAGCTCGTCGAGGTCGCCGCGTCGGCGAAGCTCGGCAACCCGCAGCTCTTCGAGACCCAGGTTGGCCCGGTGACGACGCCGCCGCAGTACCAGAAGATCCTCGGCTACATCGATATCGCCAAGGGCGAGGGCGCCAAGTGCGTGCTCGGCGGCGGGCCGGCGACGGCAGCCGAAGGCGGCGGCAAGTATTTCGTCAAGCCGACGATCTTCACCGGCGTGAACAACAAGATGCGCATCGCGCAGGAGGAGGTCTTCGGGCCCGTCCTCTCCGTGATCAAGTTCAAGGACGAGGCGGAGGCCATCCAGATCGCGAACGATATCGCTTACGGGCTCGGCTCCGGCGTGTGGACGCAGTCCGTGCGCCGCGCGACCATGATGGCGCAGAAGATCAAGGCCGGGACCGTGTGGGTTAATACCTATCGCGCGGTGTCATTCACGATGCCGTTCGGCGGCTACAAGGCTTCCGGTCTCGGGCGCGAGAACGGCGCCGAGGCCATCGAGGGCTATCTGCAAACGAAGAGCGTTTGGATCAACAACGCGGTTGGCGGCGGCGGCAATCCGTTCGTCATGAAGACGGCGTCGAACAGCTAGTTCGCAATGCGAGAGCGCACACGTACGAATTGGGCACGCACGGTTTCATCCGTGCGTGCCCGATTTCTTTTTGGATCCGGATTGTCGGCACGCATCAGACGCACGCGTCGAGTCCGTGCTCGTACACCATGCAGACTTGTCCCGTCGGGAGACGACAGCGTGCGCCGATCCAGAGGAAGCCCGTGCATGATGGGTAGTTGCCTCTGAGCGGCTTGTAGACTTGGCGCGAACCTTTGCGCGCGTTCGGCTCCGGTCCGGGAGGCCTGTCGACGCCCATGGGATCGAGACGCCGATAGCCGTTGAAGAGCTGCGCTTCGGCGGGCGCAGAAAAATTCATCATTGCGATCGCGGTGATCGCAGCACTTACGATGAGTGTACGCATCTTGCGGCCTTTCCATCTGCATGGGACTTGGGGCCGCGCGCACCGATGTCAAGCCGCGTGGGGTCGAAGCTTCGGAAATGCGTGCGTTGAAAAGAAAAAAGCCCGCGGTCGGGGGGAGACCGCGGGCTATCACGTGACGCCTCTATGGGGGGGATAGGTGGGACGGCGCCACGAATTCACTGTGTCCATATGCACTCATCTGGGGAAAAACTGCAAGAGGCAGCACGAAAAATTGTTTACAAGAGATGAATTTTGAGGCAGCGAGTCGATCAACCATAGGGTGCGCTCGGATTGTCCTGCAATTGCCGGGCGTCCGCACTTGATTCGTATCTTCAACTCGTCCTGCCAATTGAACCGCTGTGCTGGGGATTCGGTTCCCGCCAGCATGGTCGCGCGCGGGCAGGGGCGCTCGCCGGCAGATGGTTAACGCGCGCCGTGCTCGCCGCTTGGCGCGATGGTTCATTTTCCGCATTGCCTGCCCCTGCGCGCGCGCTATGAACATGATCTGCTTAAAAAAGCAGGCTTAGAGCGGGCGTAGCGCGCTCTGGCAAATCTCGGGCGGGGAGGCGACGCATGGGCGCGGAAGGCACCTACGACTACATCATTGTCGGTGCGGGAACGGCAGGCTGTCTGCTCGCCAACCGGCTCTCAGCAGATCCGAGCCAGCGCGTGCTCCTGCTCGAGGCAGGCGGAAGCGACAACTATCACTGGATCCACATTCCGGTCGGTTATCTCTACCTGATGGGCAACCCCCGCGCCGACTGGGGCTATGCAACAGCCGCAGAGCCGGGTCTCAATGGACGGTCGCTCAATTATCCGCGCGGCAAGGTCCTCGGCGGCTGCTCCTCCATCAACGGCATGATCTACATGCGCGGCCAGGCCCGCGACTACGACGGCTGGCGCCAGATGGGCAATCCCGGCTGGGGCTGGGATGACGTGCTCCCGTACTTCCGCCGGCATGAGGACCAGTGGGCGCTCGAGCCCGATGCCTTCGAGGGGCTGCACGAACGCGGCGGCGAGTGGCGCATCGAGAGCCCGCGCATTTCCTGGGAGATCCTCGACGCGTTCCGCGAAGCGGCGGCCGAGGCGGGCATTCCGAAGACCGATGACTTCAATCGCGGCGACAACGATGGCTGTGGCTACTTCCACGTCAACCAGCGCTCCGGCATCCGCTGGAATACGGCGAAGGGTTTCCTGCGTCCCGCCAAGAGCCGGCCGAACCTGACGATCGCGACACATGCGACCGTGCACCGCCTGGAGATGTCGGGCCATCGCGTCACGGGCGTCGCCTTCAATCAGCACGGCGCCATGCGCCAGGCGACCGCGCGCCGCGAGGTGATCATGGCCGCAGGCGCGATCGGCACGCCGCAGATCCTCCAGCTCTCGGGCATCGGTCCCGGCGCGCTGCTGCAGCAGCACGGCATTGGCGTGCGCCACGAGATCAAGGGCGTCGGCGAGAACCTGCAGGACCATCTGCAGATCCGCTGTGCCTACAAGGTGCATGGCGTGAAGACCATGAACGAGCGCTACCAGAGCCTCGTGCAGCGCGCGAGCTTCGCGCTCGAGTACGCGCTCTTCAGGCGCGGGCCGATGACCATGGCGCCCTCGCAGCTCGGCGCCTTCACACGCTCCGATCCCTCGCGCGACACGCCGAACATCCAGTACCACGTGCAACCGCTGACGCTGCCGAAGTTCGGTGAGCCGCTCGATCCTTTCCCGGCCTTCACGGCGAGCGTGTGCAATGTCCGCCCGACGAGCCGCGGGCATGTGCGTATCGTCTCGTCCGATCCGAACGCGCATCCGGAGATCCGCCCGAACTACCTCTCGACCGAGGACGATCGGCGTGTCGCGGCCGACAGCGTGCGTGTTACGCGCCGCATTGTCTCCATGCCGGCGCTCGCCAAGTACAGGCCCGAGGAATTCCGCCCCGGCCTCGACATCAAGAGCGACGAGGATCTCGCGCGCGCCGCCGGCGAGATCTCGACGACCATCTTCCATCCTGTTTCGACGTGCCGGATGGGCACCGATGATCTTGCCGTTGTGTCACCCCGTCTCAAGGCGCATGGCCTCGAAGGTCTGCGCATTGCCGATGCTTCGGTCATGCCGACGATCACGTCGGGCAACACGAACTCGCCGACGCTGATGATCGCAGAGAAGGCCGCGGCCATGATCGCGGAGGATTGGCAGGCAACGGCGGCGCGCGAGCTGCCCGCCGCATAAGACGACAAGAAAATTCACGGGAACGAAGGAGTGCACCGCATGGCAGCGAAGGATCAGGTGAAGGCCCTCGTGTTCGACGTGTTCGGCACGGTCGTCGACTGGCGGGGGAGCTCCATTCGCGAGCTGACGTCGTTCGGCAATGCGCGCGGGATCAAGCGCGACTGGGATCAGTTCGCCGATGACTGGCGCGGTCTCTATCAGCCGGGCATGGAGGAAGTCCGCTCGGGACGCCGCCCGTACACGATCCTGGACGTTCTCCATCGCGAGAGCTTGGAGACGCTGCTCGAGAAGTACGAGATCAAGGGCCTGCCCGAGCAGGACATCCAGCATCTCGTCACCATCTGGCATCGTCTCGCGCCCTGGCCCGATGTTGTCGAAGGCCTGACGCGCCTCAAGCGTCGCTACATCATCGGGACGTGCTCGAACGCCAACATCGGCCTCGCCGTGCGCATGGCGAAGCACTCGGGCCTTCCATGGGACACCATCGTCGGCGCCGAGGTCGCGCGCGCCTACAAGCCGACGGCGCAGGCGTATCTCGGTACGGCCGCGGCGCTCAATCTCGAGCCGCACGAGGTCATGCTCGTCGCCGCCCACAACAGCGATCTCGCCGCTGCGGCAAAGACCGGCTTCCGAACGGCCTTCGTTGCGCGCCCGAACGAGTACGGTCCGAAGAAGAAGGCGGATGTCGCCGACAACACCAACTGGGACATCTCGACGGACAGCTTCAACGGCGTCGCTGACGCCATGGGTTGCGCGTTGCTTTAGTGCCGCGGGCTGCTGGGAAGAGGTGCTATCGCTTCCGGTCGTGGTGCTATGCCCGCGGCGGTCAGAGCGACAGCGCAGTGTATAACGCGCCCCACTTCCCCCCCCTCTCCCCATTGTTTTCAATGGGGAGAGGGTCGGGATGAGGGGCGGCACACATGCCGACCTTTGCGTATGCCGCCGCCCCTCATCCTAACCTTCTCCCCGTAAAGAACGGGGAGAAGGGACATGGGCGTCAGCGGCGGGCTCCAAATCCATAAAAGACGGGGGTTCGGGGTGTCCCCCGATTGGGGTGTGGGGTCATGCCGGAGGCATGCGGCCCCACTCGTGGCGCAGCCACGAAGCTACGCCGCCAGCATCGCGCCGCCAATTCAGGCTCAAAACGCGCTGGCGTCAGTCGGCCAGCAGTCCTGGGGCTCATAACCGACGAGGTCGCGCGCGGGCCCGAGATCGTAGCGCTCGCAGGCGAGCGGCCGGCTCGTGACATAGACCGGCGCGAACTGCGGCAGGCGATCGAGTGCCGCGTCGACAGCACAAGCGAAAAAGCGGCCGGCGTCGGCGGGGCTCAGATACACGTCTTGATCGTCGGGGTTGGCGGTCAGCTCCGCGATCTGATCTTGATTGCGCGGACACCAACCGAGACGCACCGCGATCACTTTCATGCCGTGATGGGCGGCATAGACTTGGCCGAGTTGCTCGAGGAACACCTTGGTGCAGGCGTAGAGATAGCGGGGCGCGTATGACGCCTCGGCGCGAACCGGAATGTTACCGGCCTTGCGGTGCCCGACGATCACCTGCCCGCTACTGGCGAGAACGATCTTCTTCACACCAGTCTTGCGCGCGGCCTCCATCACCCGATAGGCGCCGACGATGTTATTCGGGACGAGCTCGTCTTCGAAGTTGTCGACGTCCGCGGGTGGGCCTGGGCGTGGGTAGACGGCATCGTCTGGCGTCGCGCCGAGATGCACGAGGCAGTCGGCGCCTGCAATTGCGGCCGAAAGTTTGTCCTGCTCAAGCAACGACGCCTCAAAAACCTGCGCTGGCGGCAGGCCGACCGACGGCCGGATGTCGAGGCCGACGACGGTGTGCCCGCGCGCGGCAATGGCCGCGACGGCAGCTCTTCCGATGCGTCCGGCAGATCCGGTCACGAGAACACGCTGGGTCATGTTTGTTCGCTCATACCGACGACTACGAGTACATGGCCAAGTTTCGCGCCCATAGGAGGGACACCCTCCCGGGCCCGCCCGTTGTCTACGCCGCCAGCATCGCGTCCGCGATCTTCTCCGCCGACATGAGCACGGGGAAGTTCGTGTTCGCGCTCGGCACCATGGGGAAGATCGAGGCATCGACGACGCGCAGACCGCCGACCCCGCGCACGCGGCCCTGGTTGTCCGTGACAGCCATGGGATCGTTGTCGGCGCCCATGCGGCAAGTACATGAGGCGTGCCACACGCCGATCGTCGCCTTGCGCACGAAGGCTTCGAGCGCCTCGTCGTCCTGCATGACCTGATTGAATTTGAATCCTTCGACAATGACGTTGTCGAACAGATAATTGCGCAGGAACTGCGGTCCATCGAGCAGGCGCGCGGCGACGCCGGTGATGATCTTGTTCTTCGTGCATACGACGCCGAGTGCGCGTACGCGGTCGGAGTAGGCTGCCGGAAACGGGTTCGTCGTGATCTTCTGCACTTCCGGGTGCGCATAGGCCTGGCCCATGCGCTTGAAACCATCCATCAGTCGCTCGAGATCGCGCCGATCGGAGAGCAGATTGAACTCGACGAGCGGCTCGTCGCGGGCATCGCGCGACACGAGCTTGACTTCGCCGCGCTCCGAGCAGGTGCGGTTCACCCAGATGAGCATGGAGGCAATGCGCTTGCCGACATCGTGCCAGGCGGATTTGGAGACGACGCTGACGAACATGTCGCCCGGCGGCAGGTCGCCGATCCCCGACGAGTAGCGCAGGCCGAGCGTCATATGACGCCGCGTGTGCTGGTTTTGGCGGCCTTGCGCGCGCAAGTAGGCGGAGACCGAGATGGCGGGATGATCGGTAAGGCGTTGGCCGACACCGGGGAGGGCGGCCCGCACGTCGATGCCGAGATCCTTGAGATGCCCGACCGGTCCGATGCCGGCGCGCATGAGGTGCGCTGGCGAATGGATCGCGCCGCTGCACAGGACGATCTCGTTGGCGCGGAACTCCTGCGCGCGGCCTTTGACATTGGCGCGCACGCCGACGCAGCGGTTGCCTTCGAAGATGAGGCTGCTCACCTCGGTGCCCGTGGAGATCGTCAGGTTTTTCCTGAGGCGCGTCTCGGGGGCGAGATAGCCGATCGCGGCGGAGACGCGCTGCTCGTTGGCATTCGAATGCGTGAGCGGGAGATAGCCGTCGACGAACTCGCCGTTCTGGTCCTCGACGTAGTTCCAACCCTGAGCCTCGAAGGCCTTGGCTGCTGCCTTGGCGAACCCGGTCCAATGCTCCGGGAAGATGCGGCGGACGGGGATGTGGCCGTCCTTGCCATGATACGGGCCGTCGAAATCCAGATCGCGCTCGACCTTGCGGAAATAGGGGAGCACGCCATCCCAATTCCAACCGCGTGCGCCGCGTGCTTCCCACTCGGCGTAGTCCGTCGGAGCGCCACGATTGGCGAGCTGGCCGTTGATGGATGAGCCGCCGCCGAGCACGCGTGCCTGCTCGTACTTGCGGAAAGGCGGCGGAGCCTCGGTCGGATTGTTGTGCGAGACGACCTCGGTGCGCACGCGCAGCTTCGTCCAATGAAAGCGCGGATCGAAGTAGGCCGTGCCCGGGTAGCTGTCGAGGATCTCTTTCGGGACGGCGCCGTGCGGCGTATCCGGTCCGGCTTCGAGGAGGAGGATCTTGTTCGAGCTTTTCGCCGAGAGACGGTTGGCGAGCACCGACCCCGCCGAGCCGCCGCCGACGATGATGTAGTCATAGGTCATTGGGCATTTCCACCGATCGCGTTCGCGGAGCTTCATTGGAAGGCTCCTTCGTTTCTCGATAGCAGTTGCTCAGCGCCCGCACAAAGCCTCTGCTTTGCAGGCGCACGATTGGCGGATGCATGGCGCGCGGCTAAGCTCGGCCCAATCTGTCCAGGGGGCTCCAATGCTCAAGATCTACGGTCGTGCCGACGGCATCAACGTCCGCAAGGTGCTTTGGCTGTGCGAGGAGATGGCGCTGACGTACGAGCGCGAGGACTGGGGGCGCGGCTATCGCCCGACCAGCGATCCCGAGTTTCAGCGGGTCAGCCACTTCGGTCTCGTCCCGGTGATCGAGGACGACGGCTTCATTCTGAGGGAGAGCAATTCGATCCTGCGCTATCTGGCCCGCAAGCACGGCCGGCAGGATCTTCTGCCCGAGGATCTGCGCGCGCGGGCGACGGTGGAAGCCTGGATGGATTGGGGTGTGAGCGATGGCTTCGCGGGACTAAGGCCCGTATTCCTGGGGCTGCACGCCAAGACGCCGGAGTTCGTCGGCAAGAGCGAGCTGATCAACTGGGGCATCTGGCACTGGAACCGTCAGCTCCAGCGGCTCGATGCCGATTTGGGCAAGTCAGGCGGCCCCTATGTGTGCGGGGCGGACTTCACGCTGGCCGACATCCCGGTCGGGATGATCGTGAACCGCTGGCTTTCGCTCGACTTCGAGAAGCCCGAGCTGCCGGCGGTGGCGCGCTACTATGAGCAGCTCAGCACGCGGCCGGCGTACCGTATCCATGGACGGAACGGCACGCCTTAGTGGACGGCGAGCCACTCGCGGGCGCGGCGCTGGGCCTGGCCGATCTCGGCGCGGCTCATTTCGCTCGCGAGCTCGCTGCGATAGCGCTTGGCCTCGCTGTTCCCGCGCAGCGCTGCAAGGTTGAACCACTTGTGCGCCTCGATGAGGTCGACGTCGACATCCCGGCCGCTGCAGTAGGCGAGGCCGAGCTCGAAGAGCGCATCGGCAGCGCCGCCCTGGACGGCGAGGGCCGGCATTTCCTGGAACGCAACATCAAATCTGGCCATGGGGAACTCAACTCCTATCCCGACACTGAGCCTTGAAAACTGCCACGCTTAGTTCGGTGCGGGCATAAGCCCACGATGTCAGGGCTCTGGCTGAGAAGGTGTAAATTCGATCCGGATTTGAACTAATGACTTCGGACCGGCTTCCTTTCCGAAATCTCTACGATCGCTTCCGGGCTGCACACTCCGCCCAATTTCGGCACAGGCGTTGGCTGAGTGGCAGGAGCGTCGTTTGCGCCCCGTTAACCATGCCCGATGAAAGCCTTTTTTGACCCTGCGACGAGCCTGCCGAGGAGGTGTGCCAGGCGCGCCCTTGAGGCGGAAGGCCCGGCCATGTATTGCTCGCGCGGACAATCAATGGGGATACGGGCATGGTGACTCGGGAAGAAGGGCGGCTCATTGCGGTGGTGGGCGGCTCCGGCTTCGTCGGCCGGCATACGGTCAGGGCACTGGCGCGGCGCGGTTTTCGCGTTCGGGCCGTGGTGCGCCGGCCGGATCTCGCCGGTCACCTGCAACCCATGGGCAGCGTCGGCCAGATTCACGCCGTCCAGGGCAATGTCCGCTATCCCGATTCGATCGCGCGCGCGCTCGAAGGGGTCGATGGCGTGGTCAACCTGGTCGGCGTCCTCGCCAAGTCCGGCGCGCAGACGTTCGATTCCATTCACGTAGCCGGGGCGCGCACGGTGGCCCGGGCGGCGCGCGAAGCCGGCGCCCGCCGCCTCGTGCACGTGTCCGCGATCGGTGCGAGCACCAATTCGGCGGGGCAGTACGGGCGGACCAAGGCGCAGGGCGAGGCCGCCGTGCTCGAAGCCTTTCCCGAGGCCATCATCCTGCGTCCTTCGGTGATCTTCGGACCCGAGGACAGCCTCTTCAATCGTTTTGCGGCCATGGCGCGGGCTGCGCCCGTGCTGCCGCTCGTCGGCGGGCGCACGCGCTTCCAGCCCGTCTATGTCGGTGATGTTGCGACGGCGATCGCCAATATCTGTGAAGGCGCCGGCAAGCCCGGCACGATCTACGAGCTCGGCGGTCCCGAGGTGCTGACCTTCCGCGCGCTCCTCGACCGCGTGCAGGAGCACGCCGGCCGCGCCCGCCCGTACTTTCCGCTGCCCTTCTGGCTCGCCAAGCTGCTCGCAGCCCTGACCGCACCGCTGCCGAATGCCATCAGGCCGCTCACCGTCGACCAGGTGCGGATGCTTCAAAGCGACAATGTCGTCAGCGAGGCTGCCGCCAAAGAGGGTCGCACGCTGCAGGGCCTCGGCGTTCAGGGCCCTCATGCGATCGATACCATCGTGCCGAGCTACCTCGAGTCGTACCGGGCGAAGGGTCAGTATTCGCATTATCGGGGATAACGCGGGCAGCCACGGTGAAACCGCCGGCGGCGCCCGACTAGTGTCACACTAGATGTGTTGGCGAGACTCAAAAGGGGACGGCGCCCGTGCTGCTCATCCGACTGCTCGAATTCACAAGCTATCTCGTCTCTCTGTACACCTGGGTGATCATCGCCAGCGTCGTGCTGAGCTGGCTGATGGCCTTCAACGTCGTCAACGCCTACAATCCCTTCGTCCGCTCGCTGTGGAACGGGCTCAATGCCGTCACCGAGCCGCTGCTGCGCCCCATCCGACGCGTGCTGCCGGATCTTGGCGGCATCGACATCTCGCCGGTCATCCTGCTGCTCGGATGCTACTTCGTGCAGAGCGTGATCATCCCAACGCTGATCGATCTCGTACGATGAAGCCGGGCGCCACCCTTCCCTGGACGCGCTCCTCGGAGGGTGTGGTCCTCAGGGTGCGGGTGACGCCAAAATCCTCCAAGGATGTCGTCGAGGGACTTGAAGCAACCCCGCAAGGTCCGGCACTTAAGGTCCGCGTGCGCGCGGTGCCGGACAAGGGCGCGGCCAATGCCGCTGTCGCGGAGACCGTCGCCCGCTGGCTCGGCGTGCCGAAAAGCTCGGTCGTGCTGGTGAGCGGAAGCACCGCGCGGGTGAAGGGCCTCGCCATTGCCGGCGATGCGGATGCGCTCTCGGCAAATCTCGAGCGCCGGATCGGCGAGCACGCGTGAAGAAACGAGAGGGGGCGCGATGTCCACCGCGAGGATCATTGACGGTAAGCTGATTGCGGAGGGGCTCCGGGAGGATGTCGCAGCCGCGGTCGCGCGCATGTCCCGGGATCATGGTGTGACGCCGGGTCTCGCCGTTGTTCTGGTCGGCGACAATCCAGCGAGCGAGGTCTATGTCCGCAACAAGGACCGCCAGACGCGCGCGGCCGGCATGACCTCGATCGAGATGAAGCTTCCGGCCACCACGAGCGAGCGTGAATTGCTGGCGCTCGTCCATGAGCTCAATCGGCGCGAGGACGTGGACGGCATTCTCGTGCAGCTTCCGCTGCCGCCGCACATCGACTCGGGTCGTGTCATTGAGGCGATCGACCCCGCCAAGGACGTGGACGGCTTCCATCCGATCAATGCCGGGCGGCTGGCAACGGGCCAGCCCGCGCTCGTGCCGTGCACGCCGCTCGGATGCATCATCCTGGCAAAATCCGTGCAGCCGGATTTGACAGGATTGGACGCCGTAGTCATCGGCCGCTCCAACATCGTCGGCAAGCCCGTCGCGCGCCTCCTGCTCGGCGAGAACTGCACGGTCACCGTCGCCCATTCCAAGAGCCGCGCGCTCCCCGAGATCGCCGCGCGTGCCGATCTGCTCATTGCGGCAATCGGCCAGCCCGAGTTCGTCCGCGCCGACTGGATCAAGCCCGGCGCCATCGTGATCGACGTCGGTATCAACCGCGTGCCGGGCGAGGGCGGCAAGCACCGGCTGGTGGGCGATGTCCACTTCGAGGATGCCCGCCACGTTGCCGGCGCCATCACGCCGGTGCCCGGCGGCGTCGGGCCGATGACCATCGCGTGTCTGCTGCGCAACACGCTGACGGCCGCCGCCGCGCGGCGCGGGATCGCGCTCGCACTGTGAGGTGCGAGCGGCGGCCGGTCTGCGGCTGACCATGGAGGACGCATGGCAATTGTCTTGCGCCGACTGACGGAGGCCGATGCCGAGCTGGCTGCCCGCATGGTCCATGCCCTGCTCGCGGAGTTGTCGCCCGAGGCTCGCACCGAGCGTGTCGCCCTCGAGCAGGCCGCGCGTGATGTCCTTGCGATGGACACGGCCTTTGGCCTTCTGGCGAGCAGTGAGGACACGCCGGTCGGTCTCATGATGTTGAACGAGAGCGCCACGATCTACGCGGGTGGGCGCATTGGCACGATAACCGAGCTCTACGTCGTGCCGGACTACCGCTCCAAGCGGGTCGCTCCAGAACTCATGCAGGCCGCGATCGCTCTCGGGCGCGACCGTGGCTGGGGGCGGCTCGAAGTGGGGGCGCCGAAACAGCCCGCGTGGGAGCGCACTTTGGCCTTCTACCAGCGTGAAGGCTTCGTGGAGGTGGGGCCACGCCTCAAGAAGTCCATCTAGTGGGCTTTAGAGTGAGGCTGCAGAGAGCGGCCCGCGCGTCGCGAGAACGCCACCCTTTCCAGTCGGCTGCACGCTGCAGCCCTGAGCAGGAGCACTGAGCCATGTCGGATGCCGACGCCGCCCCCAATCCTTCGGTCCTTTCACACATCTCGATCGGCACAGGCGACTTCGAACGCGCGACGCGTTTCTACGACGCCGTGCTTGCAACCCTCGGCTGTCGCCGCATCATGGAGCACCCGGGTGCTGTCGCCTACGGTCGCGCGTATCCCGAGTTCTGGGTGCAGATCCCGATCGATGGCAAGCCTGCAAGCGTCGGCAACGGCACGCATTTCGGCTTCTTCGCGAGCTCCAAATCAGAAGTGGATGCCTTCCATGCCGCTGGCGTCGCGGCCGGCGCCACGGACGACGGCAAGCCCGGTCCGCGGGTCGAGTACGGCGCGCCGTACTACGGCTGTTTTCTGCGCGATCCCGATGGTCACAAGATCGAAGCCGCGTTCTGGGATCTCGACATGGCGAAGAAGCTCGGGATGGCCTAAAAGAGCGGGGGCGCGGGCATTTCTCGCGCCTGTGGATAGACCGCAGTTCATCGCGCTGTCTGCAAGTTGACGCAATCGCATGACATACGGGGCGGGTTTGAAATCAGTGACTTTCCGCGCGGGCGCCGGCTGTGGCGGTTGGCGCGTCGGCGCGGGCGGGGCATCGGTCATGACCAAGTGGCTTATTGCATTCCTTCTGGCGATCGTGGGGATCTCCGGACCCGCCAGCGCCCAGGATCGCTGGGCACGTATCAACACCGTGACGGCGGGCATCGGCACGCAGCAGGTGATCGTCGATGCCTCCGGCTGGACGGCCGGCTGCAAGGGCATTCGGTTCGCCGTGCTCGATGCAAACATCGCAATCGAGCACATCTCCATCGTCTACACGACCGGCCGCGTGCACGCCGAGAATGTGTCGCCGCCCGTCCGTATCGGGCCCGGCGCGCAGAGCCGTGTGTTCGCGGCGACGAATGACGCGCGCCAGATCCGCCTCATCACGCTGCGTTTCTCGCGCCTCGATCGCACGGCGAGGCCCGCGACAATCGAAGTCTGGGGCCTTCAGCCCGCCCGTCCGACACTCAGTGCGCCGCCGCCCACGGCTCAGAATCGCGGGTTCCGGATGGAGCGCGAGCAGCCTTCGGGCGGCTCCGCGCCGCCGCCCATGGCGCGGCGCATGGAGGTTCAGCCACCGCCGCCACCGGCCCCGCAGCCGCGTATGCAGACCGCTCCGCCGGCGCGCGAATCGATGGACGCATCGCGTTCGGCGCCGCCATCTGATGCCGTGCCGCGCTCGCGGAGCATGCAGCCGCCCGCACCGGCTGCGCGCGCACCCGAAGCTGCCCCCGCGCCGCCGCCCGTGGCGATGTCGCCGGGGACTGCGCCCAAGGCTGCCACGCGTTCGCTGGCGCCTGCTGCGACGGATCCCAACAAGCCGTACACCGAGGTCGACGTCTATTTCGGCACGGACCGCAAGCGCGAGGCGGATCGCACCAAGTTCGGACGCGCGGTTGCGGCGTTCGGGACCGGCCGTTCCAACGAGCTGGCGCTCGGCAAGGCCGTCGTCACCGTGCCGAAGGAAGGGCGCGAGAAGGGCTCCATCCCGCGCCCCGAGTGGGATCTGATCGTTGCCCGCTTCTCGCTGCGTGACGAGGATCTTTCGCGCGACTTCACCGTGTTCGCCGTCGATGTGATGACGCAGCGCGACTTCGTGCGCGAGGCGCGCCAGAAGCTTGCCGGCGCGCGCCGCTTCCCAGGTCAGGCCTTCGTGTTCGTGCACGGCTACTTCGTCACGTTCGACGATGCGCTCTTCCGGGCCGCGCAGATCGCACACGATCTCGAGTTCGACGGCGTGCCGTTCGTCTATAGCTGGCCGTCCGTCGCGGGCCTCACGGGCTACGTGCTCGACCGCGGCCGGGCGCGCGATGCACGCGACCAGCTCCGCGCGTTCGTCGACATCATCGCCAAGGAGAGCGGCGCGACGGAGGTGCACCTCATCGCGCACAGCATGGGCGCCGATCCTCTTCTCGAAGTCTTGCGCGACATCCAGCGCAGCGAGCCGCAGGTCGCGACGAGCGGTCGGCCTCGCTTTGGCGAGATCATCCTCGCTGCGCCCGACGTCACGCGTGAGAGCTTCGAGCTGATTGCCTCCCAGATCACCGGCCTCAGGCGCGGCATGACGCTCTATGCCTCATCCAACGACCGTGCGCTTGCCGCATCGCGCTGGACGCGGCTTGGTGAGAGCCCCGCGGGCTATGTGCCGAACGGAGGTCCCGTCGTCGTGCCGGGCGCCGCCGACACGATCGACATATCCAGCCTCGATACGAGCTTCTTCGGCGTGAACCACTCGACGTTCGCCGATCGCGAGGCGCTGCTCGGCGATATCCGCCGCCTCATCAGCAGCGGTATGCGCCCGCCGAGCACGCGCGGGCCCGAGTTTGAGCTCGTGCAGAGCGAGCACGGCGCATACTGGCGCTACAAGAAGTAGGTGGTGGGGCCGCGCCGCCTCATGCGTGCGGCGCGGACACAAACTCCGACAGCTTTGGGCGGTCGCCTCTACTGCAATGCCGCAACCGCGCGACGCGCGAGCACACCCACGAGCTGGGCGCGATAGGCGCCGGGGGCGTGCATGTCGGCGATCATATCGTCGGGCGAGACGCTGAGACCCTCGATGGCCTTGGCGCTGAAGTCCTTCGCGAGCGCCGCTTCCATTTCGGAGACGCGGAAGACGCCAGCCTGACCGGCGCCCGTCGCCGCCACGCGCACGCCGGCGCCCTTGCTCACCATCACGCCGACGAGCGCGAAGCGTGAGGCCGGATGGGGGAACTTCTCGTAAGCTGCCCGCTCCGGCACCGGGAAGGAGATGGCGCGAATGATCTCGCCTTCCTCGAGCGTGGTCGCGAAGAGCCCATCGAAGAAGTCATCAGCAGTAATGCTGCGGCTGTCCGTCAGCACCGTCGCACCGAGGCCGAGGACAGCGGCGGGATAGTCGGCCGAAGGGTCGTTGTTGGCGAGCGAGCCACCCATGGTGCCGCGATTGCGCACCTGCGGATCGCCGATGAGGCCGGCGAGGTGGGCGAGCGCCGGGATCAGGCGGCGCACATCTGCCGAAGCGGCCACATCAGCGTGGCGCGTCATGGCGCCGACGATGAGCGCGTTGCCTTCGACGCGGATGCCGGAGAGCCCGGCAATGCCGCCGAGATCGATGACGGCCGCAGGCTGCGCAAGGCGCTGCTTCATGACCGGCAGCAGGGTCTGGCCACCGGCGATATAGCGCGCGTCACCGGTCGCTTCGTAGGCCTTGCGCGCTTCGGCGAGGTCCGTGGGGCGAACGTAGTCGAAAGCCTGGATGCCCATGGATCAGCCTCCTGCCTTGGACGTCTGCATGGCGCGCGCGCCATCGAGGACGGCGGCGACGATGTTCTGATAGCCCGTGCAGCGACAGAGATTGCCTTCGAGACCGTGGCGGACGCCCGCCTCGTCGATATCCGGCTTGTCGGCGACGAGCGCCACCGCGGCCATGATCATGCCGGGCGTGCAGAAGCCGCACTGGAGGCCATGATGATTGCGGAAAGCCTCCTGCATGGGATGGAGCGTCGCGCCGCTCTGGAGCCCCTCGATCGTGGTGATCTGCGCGCCGTCCGCCTGCACGGCAAGGACGGTGCAACTCTTCGCCGAACGGCCGTCGATGTGGACGGTGCAGGCGCCGCACTGGCTGGTATCGCAGCCGATGTGCGTGCCGGTGAGGGCGAGGGTATCCCTCAGCACGTCGACGAGCAGGGCATTGGCCGGCACGTCGAGCTTCTGTGGCGTCCCGTTCACGGTGAGCGTGATCTGAGGCATGGGTCGGTCGATCTCCTCGTCGAACTCCTGGGACGCAGCTTCTGGGACGGTGCGCTGGGGGCGCGTACCGGTCTGCGTGATGAACGGCAAATGAGCGGAAACGCCCGGACCGGACGGCGGGTGCGCACGTCCGGACAATCGCGAAGTTAGCGCGCAAGGAAAGCCGTGCCAACCCCGCCCGTGGGCTGGCGGGGTTGCTTTGTTCAGTGGGCGGGCGCGGCCGGCAGCTCGAGAATGGCGCGCCAGCGGCCATCAATGCCGTGGGCGGTGTGCAGGTGCGTGCCGAGAAGGGTGACCAGCGTGCGGGCAACGGCAATCTGGAGGGCGGCCGGGCCGCGGTCGGCACCGCAGTCGACGCGGCCGGCGGCCGAAGCGCCGACCTCGGCATCGCCATGGGTCAGCGTGACCATCAGCTCGATCGCGCCGGCGCAGGGCGTCAGCTCGACGTGGATGCCGGCGCCCGGATCGGCCGTGACAAGCGCGCCATCGATAATGCGGGCAATGGCGTGGCGGAGGGCGGTCTCCTCGGAGAGCACGGCGCGATCCGTGCCCGACTGCCAGCTCAGCGACACGCCCTTGGTCTTGGCCTCGGGCGCGGCTTGGCGGAGGACGTCCCGCACGGAGCTTTCGAGGTCGACGGGCTGATGGGGCGCGAAGGCCGCGGCGGCGACGGCGCCCGTGAGCGTCAGCATGTCCTCCGTAGCGCGGAGCAGGTTCTGGCCGCCTTCGAGAATGTGGATGGCGCTGTCGCGGTAGCGGGGCGCGCCAACCG
The DNA here is from genome assembly GCF_900117415.1 of Hyphomicrobium sp. CS1BSMeth3. Taxonomy (GTDB): domain Bacteria; phylum Pseudomonadota; class Alphaproteobacteria; order Rhizobiales; family Hyphomicrobiaceae. Next base: position 1,483,350 of record NZ_FPEI01000006.1, on the reverse strand, counting down.
GGCCGAGGATCTCGTGGCGGATGGCTTCGGCATTGCCGAGGATGGCATTGAGGGGCGTACGCAACTCGTGGCTCATGAGCGCGAGGAGGCCCGAGACCTCGCGGCGGGCGCCATCGATCGTGAGGGTGTCGGCCGCGCGCACGCTGCTGGCCTGGGTCTGGGCCGTACGGGGCTCGGGGCGTGCGGGGCGCGTGAGCGGGGCGGGGCTCTCGGCGGCGCGCAGCATGAGCATGAGGGCGACGGCAGCGGCACTGAGGCAGAGGCCGGCACCGGCAAAGGGGCCGATCGTCTCACCCATAGCCATGGTGAAGGCCACGGCGAGAGCGAGGTGGGCAAGGGCGAGCACCGCATGAAGATTGCGGTCGAGGAGAATGCGGCGGAGATCGATGCGGTGGAGGAGGACGGTGAGGTCCCTGATCTGTTCCCTGGCACCGGCGAATACTTCCTGCCGGACCATTGAAATCGCCCGCACCATCTTAGCCCCCGTCGTCTTGCATTGCCCATGAGCCGGGGCCCCCAAGCGCCCGAATCACATGGACATTATCGCTGCAAGATTCGCGAGCTGTCGAGTTTAATGTTTTGGTAATACTTGCAGATCGCAGGTATCTAAGATCTCCGCATAGTATTAGTCGAGCATTTTGGTGACGATCTCGCGCGCATCATTTGAGAGCTCGGGCGTAGATGCAATCTTCTCCAGGGCACGCAAGGCCAAGCGTTTTCTTGCGCTTTCGAGAGCACGCCAGCTACGGAATGCTCCAAGAATGCGCGCAGCAACCTGCGGGTTGATCTTGTCAAGTTCAACAACGCGTTCAGCAACGAAAGCATATCCTTTGCCGTCCGGGCGATTGAACTGCAGTGGATTGCCGCCGGCGAACGAGCCGATCAGCGCGTAGACATTATTCGGCGTGCGCATGGAGAACTGGGCGTGCGTCATGAGCTGCTTCACCGTGCGCAGCGTCGAGGAGAGTGGTGACGTCGCCTGCAGGCCGAACCAGCTCGCGATGACGAGATGGTCACCCTTCCAGCGCTGATAGAAGCGGTCGAAGGCTTCCGCACGTTCCGGCACGTTCAAGGCCGAGAGGATCGCGAGCGCGCCGATCTCGTCGGTCGCGTTGCGCGCGTCCTTGAAGTGGCGCGTGACGCGCGCGATGTCGGCCGACTGGCCACGCGCGGCAAGAAGTCCGAGCGCGCCGAGCCGCAAGGCGCGCTGGCCCGCACTCTTGGCATCAGGCGAGTAGCGCCGCGCGTCGTCGCTCGCCTCGTAGATCGCGGCAAGGTGCTCGCCAAGCTCGGCGCCGATGGCCTTGCGCAGCCAGCGGCGCGCGCGATGGATGAGGGCCGGGTCGACATCACGCGCAAGCACGCGGGCAATGTCGCTCTCGCTCGGCACGGCAAGCACCTGCGCGACGTAGGCGGGCTCGAGGCTCTTGTCGGCGAGGACGGCCGCAAGCGCGCCGCAGTAGGCGCTCGGGCGCGTCGGGCGCTCTCCCTTGCGGAGCGTTTTGACAGCGCCGATGAGGAGCCGCATGGCGTAGTCCTGCGTCGCCTGCCAGCGATTGAAGCCATCGCTGTCGTGCGTCATCAGGAACTCGAGCTGGCGCTCGTTATGGCTGACCGTGAGATTGACCGGCGCGGAGAACTCGCGAAGCAGCGATGCGGTCGGCTTCGAGGGCACATCACGGAACGTCCAGCGCTCGACGCGCTTGCTCATTTCGAGCACGCCGTCGGGGGCATCGCGCCCATTCGCGAGCTTGAGCGGCAACTCCTGCCCATTCGCGCCAATGAGGCCGATCTTCAGCGGCAACGGCACCGGCTTCTTCTTTGGCGCACCGGGCGAGGGCCCGTGCACCTGCTCGACCTCGAGCGTCGCCGTCTTCGCGCGCGCGTCGTACTTGAGGCTCGCGACGAGCTCCGGCGTGCCCGGCTGGTTGTACCAGTTCATGAACTGATCGAGATTGCGCCCGCTCACGTCGGCGAAGCACTGCAGGAACTGCTCGACGGTCGCCGCTTCGCCGTCGTGGCGCTCGAAGTATAGGTCCATGCCGCGCCGGAAGGTCTCGCGCCCCAGCATGGTCGCGATCATGCGTACGAGCTCGGCACCCTTCTCGTACACGGTCGCCGTGTAGAAGTTGTTGATCTCGATATAGCTCGCCGGGCGCACGGGATGCGCGAGCGGGCCTGCATCCTCGGGGAACTGGCGTGCCTTGAGCTGGCGCACGTCGTGAATGCGCTGCACGGTGCGCGAGCGCGTGTCGGCGGAGAATTCCTGGTCGCGGTAGACGGTCAGGCCCTCTTTCAAGCAGAGCTGGAACCAGTCGCGGCAGGTAATGCGGTTGCCCGTCCAGTTGTGGAAGTACTCGTGCGCGATGACGCGTTCGATGTCGGCATAGGCGCCGTCCGTCGTCGTCTCGGGTTTCGCGAGCACGAGCCGGTCATTGAAGATGTTGAGGCCCTTGTTCTCCATCGCGCCCATGTTGAAGTCCGACACCGCGACGATGTTGAAGACATCGAGATCGTACTCGCGGCCGAAGCGCTCCTCGTCCCACGTCATGGAGCGCTTGAGCGCATCCATGGCCCAGGCGCAACGATCTTCCTTGCCGGGCTCGACGTAGATCGCGAGATCGACCTTGCGCCCGGACATGGTCTTGAAGGTGTCCTTGTGCGCAGCGAGCTTGCCGCCGACGAGCGCGAAGAGATAGGCGGGCTTAGGATGCGGGTCGTGCCAGATGGCGAAGTGGCGTCCGCTGGCGAGGCGACCCTCCTTGATGAGATTGCCGTTCGAGAGCAGCACCGGCGCGGTCTCGCGATCGGCTTCTATGCGCGTCGTGTAGGTCGCGAGCACGTCCGGCCGATCGAGGTAGTACGTGATGCGGCGGAAGCCCTCGGCCTCGCACTGCGTGCAGTAAATCTGCCGTGAGCGATAGAGGCCGCTCAGCGCCGTGTTCGCCTCTGGATCGCAGAACGTCTCGATGTCGAGCTTGAAGGGCTTGTCAGGAACGTGCGGAATGGTGAGCGCGTGCGGGCTCACCTTGTAGGCGGCCGGATCGAGTGCCTTGCCATCGAGGGCGATTGCGCCAAGCTCCAGCAACTCACCGTCGAGGACGAGCGGACCGCCGGCCTTGCGCGCGGCCGGATTGGGCCTGAGGCTCAGCGTGGCACGCACGCGCGTACTCGTCGGGTGCAGCACGACATCGAGGTCCACCGTGTCGATGAGATAGGGCGGCGGTGTGTAATTCTTGAGCAGGATCGGCTGCGGCTTTTCAGGCTTCATGTGGGATGTCCATTCCTTGGGGCCCGCCATCGATGGTCGGCCCGCCCTTTGGGGGCATTGTGGGACTTTCCAGTGGTCCGGCCAACCGTATTTCGTGGCTCGCCCGTCAGGTTGCGCGTTTGGCACCCGGGGCCTACACCTTGGGCAGAGCCCTGCACCCGAGGAAACGCCACATGACAGAGCGCTATGCCCACTACAAGGCCCTGAAGTTCGCCCGCCCGCGCCCGCGCGTGCTGGAGGTCATCATGTCCAACCCCGGCAAGCTGAACGCGCTCGATGCTACGGGGCACCGCGAGATCGCGGAGGTCTGGCGCGACATCGATCGCGATCCCGAAACGTCCGTCGCGGTGCTGCGCGGCGAAGGCGGCGTGTTCTCGGCCGGCGGCGATCTCTCCATGATCAAGGACATGCACGAGAGCTGGGACGTGCGCACGCGCGTTTGGCGCGAAGCGAGCGATCTCGTCTACAACGTCATCAATTGCATGAAGCCGGTGGTTGCTGCGATCGAAGGACCGTGCGTCGGCGCGGGGCTCGCGGCCGCCATGCTGTCGGATGTCACGGTCGCAGGGCGCAAGGCGCGCATCATCGATGGCCACGCGCGGCTCGGCGTTGCCGCGGGCGATCATGCCGCGATCATCTGGCCGCTGCTCGTCGGCATGGCCAAGGCGAAGTACTACCTCCTGCTGAACGATCCGCTGACGGGCGAGGAAGCCGAGCGCATTGGCCTCGTCTCGCTCGTCGCCGATGACGACAAGGTCGTCGAGACGGCGCTCAATGTTGCCGAGCGTCTCGTCGCGATGCCGCCCGGCGCCGTGCGCTGGACGAAGCACGCGCTCAACAACTGGCTGCGCATGGCGGGGCCCACGTTCGATGCTTCGCTCGCCATGGAGTTCATGGGCTTCTCCGGCCCCGAGGCGAAGGAAGGCATGACCGCGCTCATGGAGAAGCGGCGGCCGAAGTTCGATCCGAAGGATCCGTTTTGAGGGCTCGGTTGGCTGACCGTTTGCCCCAAATACAAACTCGGTCCCTCCCCCCTTGTGGGGGAGGTTAGGAGGGGGGGATTGCAGAACGCCGGCGGTAGGGGTTCCCCCCACCCCTAATCCCTCCCCACAAGGGGGAGGGGGATATGGCGGGCACTTTTTGAGCGACAGCTAAAACTGATAGCGCCTGAGGCCGCCGTCGACCGGGATGACAGCGCCGGTGATGTAGGCCGCGCGCGGCGAGACGAGGAACGTGACGAGGTTCGCGATGTCCTCGGGCTCGCCATAGCGGCCGACAGGGATCTCGTTGTCGGACTGCCACTGGCGGTACTCGGGCGTGTAGTTGCGGCGGATCTGCTCGCTCATGATGCGCCCGGGCGGGATGCAGTTCACCGTGATGCCGGCCTTGCCGACCTCGCGCGAGAGGCCCTTCGCCCAGGCGTGCATGGCAGCCTTGGCGGCGAACGCGCCGTTCACGCCATCGGGCTCTGACTTGCCGGTGATGTTGACGATGCGGCCCCACTTGTTGGCGATCATCTGATCGAGCAGGCGGTGCGCGAGCTGGCGCTGTCGCGTGAAGTTCAGCGTGATCGCTTCGGTCCACTGCTCTTCGGCAGCGTCCTTGCCGAAGTGGCGGCTGCCACCCGCATTGTTGATCAGGATGTCGACGGAGCCGAGCCCGGCGAGCGCTTTACTCGCGATTTGCTCGACAGCATCCTCGGCCATGAAGTCCTGCTGAATGAGGACGGGTGCCGTACCGCCGGCGGCCGTGATCTCGCCCGCCACTTCCTCGAGGAGGTTCATGCGCCGCGCGACGAGCGCGAGGCGCACGCCCTCGGCGGCAAGTGCTTTGGCGATGCCGCGGCCGATGCCCATGCTGGCGCCCGTGACGAGTGCCGACTTGCTTGAAATGCCCAGATCCATGGCGTTTCTCCTTCTTCTTACTTGAGGATGATCAGTGCGTCGGCGGCGACGCAGCCTTCACCCTTCGCACGGACGAACACCGGATTGATGTCCATTTCCTTGAGACGATCACCGAGTGCTGCCGCCATGCGCGAGACCTCGACGAGCATGGCTGCGAGCGCGTCCTTGTCGGCGGGAGGACTGCCGCGATAGCCGTCGAAGAGCTTGGCGCCGCGCAGTTCCGCGATCATGTCGTGCGCCGTCTCGATGTCGAAGGGCGCAATGCGGAAGGTGACGTCCTTCAGCACCTCCGTGAGCACGCCGCCGAGGCCGAGGGCAACGGTCGGTCCGAAGCCCTCGTCGTTCACGACGCCGATGAGCGCTTCGACACCCGATGCCATCTCGCTCACCAGCACGCCATCGATGAGTGCGTCGGGCTTGTAGCTCTGGGCACTTGCGATGATCTCGCTCGCAACGCGCGGCAGATCGTCGGCAGCGACCTTCAGCCTGACGCCGCCGGCCTCGGTCTTGTGCGCAATGTCGCGCGAGACGATTTTTACGGCGAAGGGGCCAGTGAGATTGGCCGTGAGGCGTGCAAAATCGCCGTTCGGCGGCACCACGACCTCGCGCGTCACGGGCACGCCGAAGCGTTGGAGAATGGACTTGCTCTCGATCTCGGAGAGCGTCACGGCGCTGCTCGGAAGCTCGAGCCCAGCCGGGGCCTCGGCTGTGGGTGTGACGCGCGGCAGGAGACGCCGGCGGTCCTCCGCATAGCGCGCGAGCACGGCCGCCGCATGCGCGAGGCGGATCGGCGAGGCCATGTGCGGGATGCCGGCCTTGTGGAACATCTGCCAGGCGTCCTCGGACTTGTCGCGGCGTCCCGACCAGGCGACGTGCACGGGCTTGTCGGTCTTGGCAGATGCCGCGACGATGGCCTCAGCCGCGAGTGCGATGGCCTTGCCACCGGCCGAGGCGAGGAGGATCGAGAGCTGGTCGATGGCCGGGTCTTCGAGAATGATGTCGAGGGCCTTGGTGAAGAGGCCCGGATCATTGAATACGCCCGCTGTCGTGTCCGCGGGATTATCGGCGGCGCCGAAGCTCGGAATGATCGCCTTCAGCGCATCGACGGAGCGCTGCGAGAAGCTCGGCAAGGCGAGGCCGTCCTTCACCGCGCGATCGGCGAAGACGATGCCGGAGCCGCCGGAGATCGAGAGCACGCCGATGTTGCGGCCCTTGGGCAAACGTCCCTGAAGCGCGAGCTTGGCGACGTCGACGATCTCCTCGACGTCCTGCACCTCGATGAGGCCCGACTGGCGGAACGCCGCGCGATAGAGATCGTAGTTGCCGGTCATGTTCGCGGTGTGCGAGGCGGCGGCCTTGGTGCCGCTCTCGGTCTGCGCGCCCTTCCAGATGAAGACGGGCTTTCCGGTTTCCAGCGACTTCCGTCCGAGATCGAGCAGGCTCCTCGCATTCGGCGTGCCTTCCATGTAGGCAAAGGCGAGCTTCGTGCCGGGATCGTCGAGGAATTCGCCGAGCAGTTCCGGCATGGTGATGTCGGTCTCATTGCCCGTCGAGACCACATGGCGGAAGCCGAGGCCCTGCGCCTCGGCCATGTTCACGACGGCATAGCCGAAGCCGCCCGACTGGAAGGCGCACGAGACGGGGCCCTCGCGGAGCTGCGTTTCCTGGCTCACGCTGCCGAACACGCACCACATGCGCGAGGGGACCGACAGCGCGCCCTGGCAGTTCGGCCCGATCACGCGCACGCCGCTCTCGCGCGCGGCGCTGAGAAGATCATCCTCGAGCTTGCGGCCCTCGGGACCTCCTTCGCGAAAGCCTGCCGTCAGCACGATGGCGAAAGGAATGCCGGCCTTGCCGCAGTCGCGGATCGCGTCCGCGACGCCCTTGGCCGGCACCGCGATCAGCGCGAGGTCGACAGGCGAGCCGATGGCAGCGGCACTCGGATAGCACTTCAGGCCATGCAACTCGTTGTACTTCGGGTTGACCAGATGGATTGGTCGCGCAAAGCCCGCGCCCTTGAGCGCGACAATGGGCTGGCCGCTGATGCGCGAGAGGTCGCTCGAGGCGCCGATGATGGCAATGGCATTGGGATTGAAAAGTCGCTCGAACGACATCTGCGGGGATTCCTGCGTAGGGGCGGGGCTTATTTGCTGAAAGGACCGCGGCCGGAGCCGCGATCCCGATCATTGTCGTAAGTGCGACGTGCCTCAGCCGCGCACGAGGCCTTCTGGTGCCGAGAGCGGCAGGCCGAGCATGACGCGGCGCTTGAGCCAGGGCGAGGGCTTGTAGCGCGGGTCGCGGTAAAACTCGAACAGACGCTCCAGGATGAAGAGCACGCGCTTCGGCCCGATGCGGTCGCCCCACTCGATGGGTCCGAAGGGATAGCCGAGGCCGAGCTTGGCACCCTTGTCGATGTCGGCCGGCACGCCGATCGCGCGCTGGGCGATGTTGCAGCCGACATTGACGAGCGCGGCGACCGCGCGCTGGGCGACGAAGCCGGGGCTGTCGTTGATCACGATCGCCGCCTGTCCATCGTGGCCCATGAGGCCCTGCGCCTGGTCGCGGAACTTGGGATCGGTCGCCGGCGAGACCATGACCGTGCGCGGGCCCTTGAGGCCGAACAGGAGATCCACTGCAACGGTCCGCGCCGCGTCCAACTTCAGCTCGGCGACCGCGGTGGTCACATCATAGCCGACCGGCGTGATGATGATCAGCGCATCCTTGCTCGGTGCAGGGCCGACCTCGATCTCGACGCCCGTGCTCTTCAGGTACTCGATGAAGGGCGCCTGCAGATCCTGATTGTGCTCGCTCGTGCGCAGCCAAACAGACTTCGGCCGCACGGTGGGCGTCGGACGCGCATCCGGCTCGATCTTCTTGCCGCCCTCGTACTTGTACCAGCCCTGGCCGGTCTTCTGGCCGAGCAGACCGCCGACGGCGCGCAGCGTCGTCAGCGGCGAGGGGGCGTACGCCGGCTCCTGGTAGAACTGCTGGTACATGGACTCCATGGCCGCCGAGCCGATGTCGATGCCGACGAGATCGGCGAGCGTGAAGGGGCCCATGCGGAAGCCCGGCGCGCCGGTCATGATGCGATCGATCTCGTAGAAGGTCGCAACATCCTCGATGAGAATGCGCTGGCACTCCGGCCCCATGCCGCGGCCGATGTGATTGACGAGGAAGCCTGGGCTGTCGACGCAGAGCACCGGCTCGCGCGTCATGCGCCGGCCGATCGTCATGAGCGCATCGGTCACCCACTGCTCGGTCTTGAGACCGGGGATGATCTCGACGAGCTTCATGAGCGGCACGGGATTGAAGAAGTGCATCCCGCCGATGCGGCCGGCGTGCTTGGACTTGGCCGCGATCGCGGTCACGGGCAGCGACGAGGTGTTCGTCGCGATGATGGTCTCGGGGCCGCAGATCTCGTCGAGGCGGGCGAACATCTCCTGCTTGATGTCGAGGCGCTCGAAGATGGCTTCGACGACGCAGTGCGCCTTGGCCATGTCCTTGAGGTCGCTCGAGACCGTGATGCGGTCGAGCGCGGCCTGCATGTGCTCGGCCGGAAGGCGGCCCTTCTCGACCTGGGAGGCCAGCAGCTTGGCGATGAACTCCTTGGCGGCCTCGGCGGCGCCCGGCTTCTCGTCATAGGCGATGACCTGCATCCCGCCCTGGGCCGAGACCTGCACGATGCCGCGGCCCATGGTGCCCGTGCCGACGACGCCGATGATCATGTCTTTGCGGGTTGCGTCGTATGCCATGTCTTCCTCTCTGGTGATGGTCTGGCTGAAGTAGGCGGCGGTCCGTCGGGCGGCGCGGCCGTCATAAAGCGCGGCTTACGGCGCGCGGTCGGCGTTTCCTGGAATTTCTTGTTGGTCCGTCGCACCCTAAGGGGCGAGTTGTGGCTCGACAATAGCGCAGTGAGCGTCCCTTTGGCACGCGTACGCGGGTAGTCAGACGGGCTCGGATTGGATAAATTCGGCAACCAAGTCGGGGTCTGTACAGTTGGGGGTGCCATGCGATCGCGCTTCTGGAGCGCACTGGCAGTCGGTTTGACGTTGAGCGTCGTCACCGGCCCGGCAAATGCGCAGTTCATCATCGACCATGAGACGAGCGGCAAGAAGCTGAGGGGCCTGCACGGGCCGACCGCGCCGCGCATCAAGCGCAGCTTCGAGTCCGACCGCGAGGCGGCCTCCACCTTCCGCGAGATCCTCGCCGCGACGGGCATCCCGGGCGTCGCCGACCGGATCCAGGTGCGCGCGAGCGCCGAGACGGCCAATGCCGAGGCCCAGATCGGCGAGGATGGCCAGCGCTATATCTTCTACAACTCGACCTTCATGCGCGAGCTTGGCGCCAAGACGCGCCAGTACTGGGCGCTCGTCTTCGTCATCGCGCACGAGGTCGGCCACCACATCGCTGGCCATCTGGATTTCGCAGGGCAGAACCACCGCGTCGAGCTCGAGGCGGACCGCTATGCCGGGTTCATCCTCGGCCGCATGGGCGCAAGCCACGATGAGGCCATTGCGGCCGTAGGGGCCATCGGCGCGGGGGCCGGAACGGATACCCATCCGCCGCGCGATCAGCGCGTGCAGATCGTCTCGCTCGGCTGGAATGACGGTGTCGGCCCGCAACGGGCGCGGGCAGAGCTACCGTCGCCACAGGCGCAGCCCGCCCCGCGGACCAGTGCGCCGGCCTTCGCGGTGCCGCAGCCGACACCACCCGCCCAAGGTTCCGCGCCGGCGCCGAGGGCTGCGGCGGCAGATCCGGCGACGCGGCCCTCGCGCATCAAGTTCGACTATCGGGTCGGCAGCCGCCTCGAGGGCAACGTGATGGAGAGCGTGCGGCAGCCCGAGCCCGATGCCTGTCGTAATGCCTGCGCGGAGCGGGCACGCTGCATCGGATACCAGCTCGGCAATGCACAGCCCCAGTCCGCGGCGTGCCAGCTCTTCGACCAGGTTACGGCACGGGCTCTGGATACCAACTGGCGGTCGGGTCTGCGCGAGGATCTCGCCGCTACCGTCCCCTTGGCGGCGTCGCGCACGTCCCCCCCGGCGCCGGCCGTAGCAAAGCCGGCTGTGACGACGCCACCCACGCCGGCGAACTACGCCTTCCGCGTGCATACGCGTCTCGACGGCGATGTGATCTCGACGGCGCCGAGGGCCGATGTCGAGACGTGCCGCAAGTCCTGTGACGAGACGACCGGCTGCGTCGGCTATCAGTTCGGTGGCGTACCGCCGCTCACGAGCACGTGTCAGATCTTCAGCGCGGTCAACAAGCGTACGATCGATACGCAGTGGCGCTCGGGCATTCACAGCAATCTCGCGCTCTCGCTTCCGGTGTCCCAGCAAGCGGCCGGCGCACCCGAGGCGCAGCCCAAGCGCGCCGTCAATCCGCCGACGCCAGCTCCGGCCGCCGTGAAGTCTGTCATTGCCCCGCTGCGGTTTGGCTATCAGGCGCGCACGTACGCGCGTGTCGTCGGCGAGGAGGTCAAGACAGCGCCCGCAGATGCCCCGCTCGGCTGCCTGCTCATGTGCATGAATACATCGCTCTGCACGGCGGCTGCCTTCACGCCTGCCGCGGCAGGCACGGGGCAAGGGGCCGCACAAGGAAAGTGCACCGCCTATCGCGATGTGGTGCGCATCGAGGCCGACAAGCCGGACGGCCAGACCGTGATTTTTAAGGAGTAGGTCGTCCGGCGGGGATGGCGCGTGCGCTACTCCGCCGCCGCGGCCTTGGGTCCATCGACGATGCGCGTCGCGAAATCGGACGGCGAGACGATCTCGAGCACCTCGAAGTCCTCTGAGCAGGCGATCTCGCGGTGCTTGATGCCCGGCGTCTGGAGGATGCAGTCGCCCTTGCGGATAGTGTGCTGGCCCTGGCCTTCGTACTCGAAGGTCGCCCAGCCGTTCATGACATAGACGAGTTGGAAGTGGCAGTCGTGGACGTGCCACTGCTGAACCTGGTCCGCCATCTTCTTGCCGTTGTGGCGGATGAGGTGCGCGACGAAATCGCCCTTCGTGCCGTCCTTGATGCCGAGATCGCGGTACTCGAAGATCTCGCGCAGGCCCGGCGTCCACTTCGCCTCGCTGGCGATGTTGTGAACGAAATCCCAGGCTTTGCCGCTGAGCGGCTTGCTCTCGGTCATGGCGTCCTCCACGGCTCTTGTTGGCAATGCGGGCGAGTGTAGACCGCCCGCGCCAGGATGTGGAGGGCTCGGTTATTCCGCCGCCTGCGTCTCCTTGAGGAGCGTCTCGCCGGGGCGCACGTGCGTGAACTTCACGGGCTCGTTCGTGACGTTCAACTTGCCGCCCTGCTGGCGCACGACCGTATAGGCGGAGGTCGCGAGGTCGCCGGCGTCCTTGAAGTCGTCGCGATAGTGGGCGCCGCGGCTGTTCTCGCGCTGGAGGGAAGCGAGCGCGATGACCTTAGAGACCTCGATCTGGCTCTGCAGGTTCAGCCAGTCGTGCCAGGTGAGATTGAAGTCGCGATTGCGATCGGCAATGCCCGAGGCAAGCAGCTCGACTTCCATGGTCTCGAGATGTGCAAGGCCGCGCTTCAGGCCCGCGGCATCGCGGATGATGCCGACGTCGTCCCACATGAGATTGAGCAGGTCCTCGCGGATGCTGTTGAGGTCGCCGCGCGGCTTCGAGAAGGGGTGCAGCGCGCGCGCCATCTCGGCTTCGATGAGGGCCTCGTCCGGCGGACGATGGCCGGGGTTCTTGGCGATCCAGCCCGGCATGACGTCGCCGGCAATGCCGCCGAAGACGGTGGAGTTCGCGACGCCGTTGCCGCCGAGGCGGTTCGCGCCGTGAATGCCGCCCGCATCCTCGCCCGCGACGAAGAGGCCGGGAAGCTCAGTCTTGGTCTCGACGTCGCAGAGAATGCCGCCCATGAGGTAGTGCGCGGTTGGCACGACCTCGACGAGGCCGCCGGCGAGGTCGAAACCACAATCCGCGCAGCGCTCGACCATGCCCTTGAACTGCTTCGCGACCTTCTCGCGCCCGAGATGGCCCATGGAGATGTACAACCCGCCGTTCGGCGTCGTGCGGCCGGCCTGCATCTCGCGGTACATGGACTGCGAGACGAGATCGCGCGTCGCGCGCTCGCCGCGCGGGTCGTAGTTGAACATGAAGCGCTGCTCGTTGCCGTCGAGCAGATAGCCACCGGCGCCGCGCAGACCTTCCTCGATGATCGTGCCGGTCATGCGGGTTTCCTTGCCCGCGAGCACGCCCGTCGGGTGGAACTGCACCATCTCCATGTCGCGCAAGGACAGGCCGAGGCGCAGGCCCATGGCAATGCCGTCCATGCTCTTGTCGCCGGAGGGCGTGTGATAGAGGTACATGGTCGGCCCGCCGCCCGTGCCGAGCAGCACGGCCTTGGCCTCGACGAAGCGGAAGTTGCCCGTGCGCACGTCGATCATGAGCACGCCCGAGAGAGCCGAGCGGTCCTTCGTGGGGATGAGCGCGATGGCGCGATGCTCTTCGAGCCGCCGGATGGGCCGCTTCCAGACCTGCTCCATGAGCCGGTTGATGATCTCGATGCCGGTGAGGTCGCCCTTGTGGACCGTGCGGTCGAACGTCTGGCCGGCGAAGGCCTTGCCGTGGAGCGAGCCGTCCGGGTTGCGGTCGAAGAAGCAGCCGACCTCGTTCTCGAGCTCGCGCACGCGCTCGACGGCTGTCTCGACGAGGCGCCACGCCAGCTCCTGATTGGGGAGCCACTTGCCGCCCTCGATGGTGTCCATGAAGTGGCGCTCGACGCTGTCGCCCGGGATGAGCGAGACGTTGTAGCCGCCCTGCACCATGCGCGTGCAGCCGGACTTGCCGACGAGGCCCTTGGTGGCGACGACGATGTCGAGATCGGGGTTCGCCTGGAAGGCGTGGAGCGCGGCAAAGAGGCCGGCGCCGCCGGAACCCAGGACGAGAATGTCGCACTTCAGGCGTTCGAGCATCGGGTCGTTTCCGTCTTGTTGCGGCCGCAGGCGCTCGGAGGGGCGATCGGCCGGGGCAGGATCCTTTGGGGCCTTTTAGAGCGTTGGGGTGCCGAGCGCCATATCAGCCGGCCCGGCGTGGTTTCAGGATGTAGAAGACGTAGCCATAGCTGCCCTCGCTCGCCGCGAAAATAGCGCGCTCCTGCTCGAGCTCTGCGATGAATGCCGGGCCGAGTTGCGCAACCCTGCCGGCCTCGATGGCCTCCGTGATCGGGTCGTAGTAGTCGTCCCAGGCCGCGGCCGGCAGCGTGTGAGTATCGATGATCTCATAGCCGGCGGATGTCGCGCGGCTGACATTCTCATCGCGCGTACCCATGGCGGGGTAGGCGGTGGCCCAGAATGTAGCCACCTCGGCCGGCCGTTTCTCGCTCAGCCACGTGCACTCCGAGATGACGGCCAAGCCCTCCGATCTCAGCAGAGGGCGCCAGAGGCTCAGGGCATTCTCAAAACCGATGTTGTAGGCAGCGCCCTCGCTCCAGAGGAGATCCAGGCTGCCGCGTGCGGTCGGCGGTGCCGCCATGTCGGCTTCGACAACCTGGACGCGGTCTGCAAGGCCGCGTCGCGCGACCTCATTGCGCAAGCGCCGGCAGAAGACCTCCGAGAAATCGACCGCGGTGATGGCGGCATCGGGCAGCGCGGAGGCCAGAGCGAGCGTCGCGCGGCCTGTGCCGCAGCCGAGGTCGGCAATGGTCGGCCGCGGAGGTAGGCGATCCGAAATACAACTGAGAACGCGCAGCGTCTCACTGTTCCGCCCCGGACCCTGCTGCGGCAGCTCGGCGTAGAAGTCGAAGATCGCGGGATCGAAGGCCTCGCTCAATGCGCCGCTTCCCAGTTGGCGGCCGCCTTGGCATCGACGTGGATGGGGACCGAGAATTTGACCGCCGGCTCGGCCGCGCCCTCCATGACCTGCCGCACGACCGGCAATGCCTTCTCGACCTCGCCCTCGCGCGCTTCGAAGATCAGCTCGTCGTGCACCTGCAGCAGCATGGTCGTATGGTCGAGGCTGGCCGCCTCCAGCGCCGCCGGCATGCGGATCATGGCGCGGCGGATGATGTCGGCGGCCGAGCCCTGAATGGGCGCGTTGATCGCCGCGCGCTCGAGGAAGCCGCGCATGGACGGGTTCCTCGTATTGATCTCGGGATAGTGGATGCGCCGGCCGAACACCGTCTCGACATAGCCGCGATCGCGCGCGAACTGTTTCGTGCGCTCCATGTAGTCGCGGATGCCGGGAAAGCGCTGGAAGTAGGTGGTGATGTAGTCACCGGCTTCCTGCCGCGAAATGCCGAGCTGGTTGGCGAGACCGAAAGCCGAAATGCCGTAGATGATGCCGAAGTTGATTGCCTTCGCGCGTCGCCGCGTCTCGGCCGGCATGTCCTTCACCGGCACGCCGAACATCTCCGATGCCGTCATGGCGTGAATGTCGAGGCCGTCAGCAAAAGCCTTCTTGAGCTGCGGAATGTCGGCGATGTGCGCGAGCACGCGCAGCTCGATCTGGCTGTAGTCGGCCGAGATGAGCTTGGCGCCCTGCTCGGCAATGAAGGCCGTGCGGATCTCGCGTCCCTCACGCGTCCGCGCCGGAATGTTCTGCAGGTTCGGATCTGTCGAGGCGAGGCGGCCCGTTGTCGTCGCGGCGAGCGCGTAGCTCGTGTGAATGCGGCCCGTCGCCGGATCGATGTGCAGGGGAAGGGCGTCGGTGTACGTGCTCTTGAGCTTCGAGAGCTGGCGCCATTCGAGCATGGTATTGATGAGCTTGCGCGCGTCGGGCGGCAGCTCCTCGTTGGCCGCGAGATCATCGAGCAGGCCGGCACGCGTCTCCCACTGGCCGGACTTCGTGCGCTTGCCGCCGGGAAGCTTGAGCTGGTCGAAGAGCAGCTCGCCGAGCTGCTTCGGACTGCCGAGATTGAAGGGCCGGCCGGCAAGCGCCTGCACTTCCTCCTCGAGACGCGCAATGCCCTGGGCAAAACTCGACGAGAGGCGCGAGAGGATATTGCGGTCGACCTTCACGCCGGCCGCTTCCATGTCGGCGAGCACAGGCAGCAGCGGCCGCTCCAGCGTTTCGTAGACGGTAGCCATGCGCTCGGCGGCGAGGCGCGGCTTGAGCGCAAGCCAAAGCCGCAGCGTTACATCCGCGTCCTCGGCAGCGTATTCCGTCGCCTTGTCGATGGGCACGCCGGCGAACGTGCGGTCGGACTTCTTCTTGGCGGGTGGTGCGTGCTCGATGACCTGCGTGAAGGCGAGCGGCGTGTGCCCCAGATGGCGCTCGGAGAGCGCATCCATGCCCTGCAGGCCCTTGCCGGCATCGAGTGCGTACGAGATCAGCATCGTGTCGTCGATGGACGTGATGCGGATGCCGTGCCGGCGCATGACGAGGCAGTCGTACTTGAGGTTCTGCCCGATCTTGAGAATGCCCGGGTCTTCGAGCAGCGGCTTCAGGACTTCGAGCGCCGCGCGCTTGTCCATCTGCCCTTCCACGAGGCCACCATCACCGAAGAGATCGGCGTTGCCGGTCGTATGACCGAGCGGCACGTAGCAGGCCTTGCCGGGCTCGGTCGCCAGCGAGAAGCCGACGAGATCGGCCGTCATGGCATCGAGACCGGTGGTCTCGGTGTCGAAGGCGACGTGGCCGGCTTCGCGCGCCTCTGCAACCCAGGCTTCGAGCCGCGCGAGATCGCGCACGGTGTCGTAGGAAGAGCGATCGATCTTCGGCTCGCGTGCGGCCGCGCGGCCAAACTCCACGGCAGCGGCAGGCGTTTCCGCGCCTGCCTTTGCGGCGCTCGCGTCATCCGCCTCCTTGCTCGAGGCCGTGGATGGCCTCACGCTCGATCCGACCGAACGCTCGAGCGGGGGTGGGGCTTCGACGCCGAGCGCTTCCGCGACACGCTTCGTCAGCGTGTTGAACTCCATGGTGCGCATGAAGGTCAGCAGGGGATCGGAGAGCTGCTCCTGCAGACCGAGTTGCTCCACCGACACCTCGATGGGCACGTCGTCCTTGAGGCGCACGAGCTCGCGGCTCATGCGCGCCTGCTCGGCGAACTCGATGAGCTTCTCGCGGCGCTTGGGCTGCTTGATCTCGCCGGCGCGGGCGAGCAGCGAGTCGAGATCGCCGTACTCGCGGATCAGCTCCGCCGCCGTCTTGATGCCGATGCCGGGAACGCCTGGCACGTTGTCGGTCGAGTCGCCCGCGAGTGCCTGGATGTCGACGACGCACGCAGGCTCCAGACCGAACTTCTCGATGACTTCATCGTGCCCGATCGTTTTGCCCTTCATCGTGTCGAGCATGAGGATGCCCGGCTTGATGAGCTGCATGAGGTCCTTGTCGGACGAGACGATCGTGACATCGCCGCCGGCTTCGACGGCCTTGCGCGCGTAGGTCGCGATGAGGTCGTCGGCCTCGAAGCCTTCCTGCTCGATGGAGGCGATGTTGAACGCCTTCACGGCCGCGCGGATGAGCGGGAACTGCGGGACGAGCTCCTCGGGCGCAGGCGGGCGGTTGGCCTTGTAGTCCGGGTAGATGTCATTCCTGTAGTTCGTACGCGAGGCATCGAAGATGACCGCGATGTGCGTCGGCCCGCGGCCCGCCTTGGCATCCTGGATGAGCTTCCACAGCATCGCGCAGAAGCCGTGAACGGCACCCACGGGAAGGCCGTCGGAGGGGCGCGTCAGCGGCGGCAGGGCGTGAAAGGCGCGGAAGATGTAGCCCGAGCCGTCCACGAGATAGACGTGGCTGCCCTTGCCGACGGGCACGGGCTCGCCCTCGGGCACGGTGATGCGCCCGTTCGGCGCGGTTTCATTTGCTGTCATGGTCGCTGTGCTCATGGCGGCGGAGTATAGAAGGCGCGATTGTCGAGGTCAGCCAATTCTCGGCCCGTGCATATGGGAAGCTGTGGCCAGCGGTATGGCAGCAGTCTTGACAAGTACTCTATAGTTTCATCATGCGAACCTCAGACATCGACATGCTGATCGTGCCGGGCTGGACGAATTCCGGCCCGGATCACTGGCAATCGCGCTGGCAGCGCCATTTCAAGACCGCGCGGCGCATCGAGCAGGCGGACTGGGAGACACCGCGCCTCGCCGACTGGGCCGAGCGGATCGTCGACGAAGTCGCCAGGGCGACGCGTCCGGTGGTGCTGGTGGCGCATAGCTGCGGCGTTTCCGCGGTTGTGCACGCAGCACCGCGGCTGGTGCCGAGCCGCCTCATGGGGGCGTTCCTCGTCGCGCCGGCCGATCTCGAAGGCACGGACACGTGGCCGGCCAAGGGGGGCGGATTTGCGCCCGTGCCCATGGTGCCGCTCCCTTTTCCGGCACGCCTGATCGGCAGCTCGGATGATCCGCACTGCACGATCGAGCGCGCGCAGGAATTCGGTGCAGCCTGGGGCGCGGACGTGTCGATCATCGCCAATGCCGGGCACATCAATACGGCATCCGGTCACGGCCCGTGGCCGGAGGGGCTGCTCACCTTCGGCCTCTTCCTGCGCTCGCTCGGAGAGGTTCCGGGCAGAGCTTAACCTGCTAGCCGTTCTGCCCGCGGTGGCGCAGGAAGTGGTCGGCCAGCACCAGCGCCATCATGGCCTCGCCGACCGGCACCGCGCGGATGCCGACACAGGGGTCGTGGCGGCCCTTGGTGATGATCTCGGTATTGTTGCCATGCTTGTCGATCGTCCGGCGCGGCTGGAGGATCGACGAGGTCGGCTTGACCGCAAAGCGTGCAACGACCGGCTGGCCGGTCGAGATCCCGCCCAGGATGCCGCCCGCATGGTTCGACAGGAACACGGGTTTTCCGTCGTTCCCGGCCTGCATCTCGTCGGCGTTCGCCTCGCCGGTCAGCGTTGCCGCTGCAAAACCATCGCCGATCTCGACGCCCTTCACCGCATTGATGCTCATGAGCGCCGAGGCCAGATCCTGGTCGAGCTTGCCATAGATCGGCGCGCCCCAGCCGGCCGGCACGCCCTCGGCAATGACTTCGATGATGGCGCCGAGCGAGGAGCCGGCCTTGCGCACGGCATCGAGATCCTCGGCCCACTGCGCGGCGGTCACGGCATCCGGGCAGAAGAACGGGTTGTTGTCGATCTCGGCCCAGTCCCAGCGCGCGCGGTCGATGGCACGGCTGCCGATCTGGACGAGAGCGCCGCGGATCGTCACGCCGTCGATCACCGCGCGGGCGACGGCACCTGCTGCAACCCGCGCCGCCGTCTCGCGGGCAGATGAGCGGCCGCCGCCGCGGTAGTCGCGGATGCCGTACTTTGCGAGGTAGGTGTAGTCGGCGTGGCCGGGACGGAATTTCTCGGCGATCTCGCCGTAGTCCTTGGAACGCTGGTCGGTATTCTCGATCATGAGCGAGATCGGCGTGCCGGTCGTGACCTGCCGGCCGGCATCATCATCGAACACCCCGGAGAGGATCCGCACCGCGTCGGGCTCGCGGCGCTGGGTCGTGTAGCGCGACTGCCCCGGCCTTCTGCGGTCGAGATAGGCCTGAATGTCCTCGGCCTTGAGAGGGACGTTCGGCGGGCAGCCGTCGATCACGCAGCCGAGCGCCGGGCCATGGCTCTCGCCCCAGGTCGTGACGCGGAAGAGATGGCCGAAAGTGTTGTGCGACATGGGCTATCCGGTATTTGCGGCAGTGCAGCAACAGTCCCTATAGCACACCTGTCTATCTGTCGTCGCGGCCCAAGATTAACAAGCGTTCATGTGACAGATTAACAACCATTCAAGTAGACGAGCACTGAAGATGTGTGACTATCGCGTCACGAACGTGGTTTATATTGTGCATATAGTCAGTATTGCTTCCTGCGACCAGAATAAAATGTAAGAGTGCATTAGGCACCGGCGCTGCTGCAGGTTTACACCTACACCGCACCGGTGCCAGCTTGCATGCATGAAGCTGAACTGTGGAGGACTTACCATGAAGCTCGCGAAGCTGGCCCTCGCCGGGGCGCTCGGCGCGTTCTTGTTCACCTCGGCGCAGGCCGCGCCCGCGGTCGCCCCTGCCTCGAAGATCACGACGGACAGCGTGATCGAACTGACGCAGGGCAAGACGAAGAAGGCCACCAATAAGAAGGCCGCGCCCAAGAAGGTCGTGAAGAAGAAGGCCGCCAAGAAGAAGGTCGCGAAGAAGAAGGCTGCCAAGTCGTCCAAGAAGAAGGTCGCGAAGGTTGGTCCGGGCCGCTGTGGCGCCACCAAGTACTGGAGCACCAAGCAGAAGAAGTGCCTCTCGAAGGGTTGATTTCGACCCAGACGGGGAAGAATTCAGGGGGTCGGACCCACGTCCGGCCCCTTAACTGTTTCAAAAATCCCGATGTGGAGCGTTCAGCGCCACGCAAATGCGATCCGCTCGACCTTGCTCTCGCCGAGGGCATCGAAAAGGCGGGCAATGGGCCGGCCGCCGCGCCGCCAGTAGAAGTGGCAGGCCTGGTCGTTCTCGGCGAGCGCCCAGACGATGAGACCCGATAAACGCCGCACATCGAGCGCGTGGCGCGCCGCCTCGAAGAGGTGCTCGCCAAAGCCGAGACCCTGGTGGGTCGGCGTGACATAGAGCTCGTAGATTTCGCCCTGGAAACGGCCTTTCGAGCGGGCGCGGCCGAACGTCGTATAGCCAGCGACGGTGCCGCTCACTTCGAGCACGAGCATACCTTCGCCGCGGCTCGTCACGCCACGCCACCACTCGACGGTGCGCCGACGGATGATGCCTTCGAGGTGGGCGTGCGGGATGATGCCGGTGTAGGCGAGCCGCCAGGACGCGCCAAAAAGCTCCGCCAGCGCTTCCGCGTCGCGCGTGTTCGGCTTGCGGACCACGATATCGGACCGGGACTGCAGCATTCGTGCACTATAGCGCACGATTGAGGCGGGGGTCAGATCACGTCGTCGCGAGACGGAAGCCCGGCGTTCTCGCCTAGTGTGGTGTTTCCGAAGTCCGCCACCCCTTCGCGGCAGATGGGGACGAACTTCGTGATCGGGCACGAGCCCGATCGCGCACCCATTTGCATTGCGATGGGGCTGTGCTATGCGACGGCCGTGCGCCGCGCCTCGCTGCAAGAAGCAACGGGGGCATCACCGGGTGCACTTCCATCGGCCTCCCGGCTTCGGGCTGCCGATCGGCGGCGACGTGGCGGAGTGGTGACGCAGCGGACTGCAAATCCGTAAACGCCGGTTCGATTCCGGCCGTCGCCTCCAACGCTCCCTTGGAAAAATGGGTGTTCGAGGCCCCGAGAGCCGGCGCAATGATGCGCGTTGGGGGCGCGAGTGCGTGGGAGCCCGGGAAAGGGCTGGCCAAGGGGCTGACCGGGAGACCTCGGCGACGCGGGGGGCGGCCTTTCTCTGACCCTCGCGTGCTGGCGGAGCTTCTACATCCGTTTGCTTCCTTGTGATATTGTGCGGCCATGCAGCGCGAAACCGCCATTGCTGTCATCCGCAGCCACGAGGCCGAGCTGAAGGAGCTCGGCGCCGTGAGCGTGGCGCTGTTCGGCTCGACCGCCCGCGGCGAGGCTGGCCCCAATTCGGACGTCGACGTGGCGGTGCGCCTCGACGAGCGCTTCCGCGGTTTCTATGCCTTCGGTGCGCTCGACCGCATCAAGCTCCGCCTTACCGAGCTGCTCAAGGTGAACGTGGACGTGATCCCCGAGCCCAGCGAGCCGGGTCCTCTCAAGACCGCGATCGACAAGGACCGGCAGTTTGCCTTCTAGCGACCCTCAGAAGCGCTTTGGCGACATTGTCGACAACATCGACGCCATCGCCAGTTACACGCAGGGTATGAGCGAAGAGGACTTCTTCGCCAATCGTCTGGTCTATGACGCGAGTGAGCGCTGCCTGTCTCGCATCAGCGAGGCCGCCGTTAAGCTCGGCCTGCTGGCAGAGGAACTCGCCCCTGACCAGCCGTGGAGTGACATTCGCGGTATCGGCAATTGGCTGCGTCACGACTACCCGAACATCGTGAAACAAACCATCTGGCAGACCATCACGGAGCATCTGCCACCGCTGCGCCGGTCCTGCGAGACGGCGATCGCGAAGCTTCGGAGCAAATCCTGACCTTGCGGCCAGGGAAGCTCCTGGCGCACACCCCCTCCCTGCCGGCCGCGGTGCTCGCGCAGTGGACCTCCCCTGCGCGCCGTGCGATGGAGTGGGAAATTTCCCATCCAAGCCGACACTTCCGGGAGGACATATGATCCGTATCAAGGCCCAGGCGCTCGAGGATCTCGTGCGCGATATCTTCGTCAAGGCGGGCTGCTCCGAGGCCGAGGGCAAGCGCATCGGCAAGTATCTCGTGATCGCCAACCTCACTGGGCACGACAGTCACGGGGTGCAGCGCGTGCCGCGCTATCTGCAGTGGAAGGCCGATGGTGCCTTCATCGCCGATCGCGAAGTGAAAGTTGTCTCCGAGACGCCGGTGATTGCGGTGCTGGATGGCCAGTACGGTTTCGGCCAGACGATCACGCCGCAGGCCGTCGCGATCGGCATCAAAAAGTGCAAGGAAATGGGCCTTTCCTGCGTGGCGTTGCGCGATGTGGGCCATATCGGCCGCGTCGGCGACTGGGCCGAGATGGCGGCGGCGGAGGGGCTCGTCTCCGTGCATTTCGTCAATGCCGCCGGCAGCATCCTCGTCGCGCCGTTTGGCGCTACGGAACGCCGCTTCTCGACGGCGCCCTACTGCGTGGGCGTGCCGCGCCCGGGCCAGACGCCCGTGATCCTCGATTTTGCGACGTCGGTCGTGGCCGAGGGCAAGGTGCTCAATGCATCGTTCGGCGGCAAGGCGCTCCCCGAGGACGCGCTCATTGGCCCGGATGGCAAGGTCAGCAACGACCCGCACGTGCTCTATGGCAACTACACGCCGACGGGCCTGCGCAACCACAGCCAGGGAACGGGCGCGATCCGCGCGTTCGGCGATCACAAGGGCTCGGGCCTTGCGCTCATGTGCGAGCTGCTCGGCGGCTCCCTCACCGGCACGGGCGCTACCGAACCTGGCCGCAAGTTCTCGAACGGCATGCTCTCCTTCTACGTCGATCCGGCGAAGCTCGACACATCGGGCTTCTTCCCCAAGGACGTGCAGCGCTACATCGATTTCGTGAAGGGCGCGAAGCCCGCGGCGCCGGGCGGGGAAGTGCTCATTCCCGGCGAGCCCGAGGAGCGGACCAAGGCCGAGCGTCTCGCCAACGGCGTGCCATTGCCCGAGGATACCTGGGGCGCGATCGTGGAAGCCGCACGCAAGGTCGGCGTCGACGAGCGCCGCATCCAGCTCGCGGCGCAGTAATTTTGCTTTGCCGCCGGCTGCTGGGAAGAGGTGCTGTCGCATCCCTTTCGTGGTGCTATGCCGACGGCGCGGCCCCTAGACCCGACCAACCAGATCCGAGGAAACCCCATGACCACCATCTCCGAGAAGACGCTCGCTTTCCTCCGCACCGTCGATACGCCGACGATCTGCAATGCCCTCGAGATCGTGGCGCCCGAGCGCCGTTTGCACGGCTACACGGTCAAGCCGTTCGTGTGCCCGTTCCCGGATGTCGTCGCGGTCGTCGGCTATGCGCGCACGGGCTGCGTCCGCGCCACGCACCAGAACGAGCTGACCGGCGAAGCCGCGCGCAATCAGCGCATCGGCTACTACGAGTACATCGCTTCGGGGCCCGGCCCGACGATCACCGTGCTGCAGGACCTCGACGGGGCCGAGGTCGGGTATGGCGCTTTCTGGGGTGAGGTGCAGAGCACGGTGCACAAGGGCCTCGGCTCGCTCGGCGTGATCACCGACGGCTGCATCCGCGATATCCCGCAGTGGGCGCCGGGCTTCTTCGCGCTGGCCGGCTCGCTGGCGCCGAGCCACGCCTGGACGCATCTCCACGACTACGGCAAGGAAGTGCGCGTCCATGGCATGGTGGTGAAGCACAATGACCTTATCCACGCCGACCGCCACGGCGCCGTGATCATCCCGCACGCCGTCGCCGACAAGATCCAGGCGGCCTGCGATCTTCTCTCGCGCAAAGAGGCTGTCATCCTCGATCAGGCCCGCGCGCCGGGCTTCAACATCGAGATTTTGAAGGCCGCCCTGCGCAAGCAGGAAGAAATCCACTGAGCTGAGACGCTCGGGCGGAAGCTGCCGATGGGCGATGGCTGCCATGCGGGCTGCCATCGCCTATTGATGCGCCGCCCGATTCGGCAGAGAACAAATCCACTTTAGAACCAACACAGCAATTGCCCCGGTTGCTGCACCGCGTTAAAAGCCGCTTTGGCGGCCAAGGGCGGTAAGGGGCCTTGCCGCCACGCCGAAGCGCGGCCGACCGGCAACGGACGGCGGACGCCCAGGAAATGAGAGGCATAGGGACAGTTTCTCGGTTTGCCGGCGTCTGTCGGCGCTGCGAGCCGACGCCCTTCTAACGAGAGCCGAAAGCATGGCCAGCGCCAAGCCATCCGCCGGGTCGCGCCCGGTCTCGCCGCACCTGCAGATCTATAGCCCGCTCGTCAACATGATGATGTCGATCGTTCATCGCATCACGGGCGGGGCACTCTATTTCGGAACGCTGTTGCTCGCCTTCTACCTCGTCTCGGCGGCCAGCGGTCCTGAGGCCTTCGCGTACGCGAGCTGGCTGTTCAGCACGCCGATCGGCCTCCTCATCCTCTTCGGCTACACCTGGGTGCTCCTCCACCACATGCTCGGCGGCGTGCGCCACATGATCTGGGACACCGGGCGCGGCTTCGATCTCGCGACCGTCGACAAGCTCTGCTGGGGTTCGCTCGTCGGTTCGATCTCCCTGACGATCCTCGTCTGGGCCATTGCCATCCTGCTCTGAGAGGGCGCTGCCATGACAACGACGCTACGCCCGACCCCCTCGCCCAATGAAGCGCAGATCCGCACGCCGCTCGCGCGCGTGCGCGGCCTCGGCTCGGCAAAGGACGGCACGGAACATTTCTGGCGCCAGCGCGTGACCGCGGTCGCCAATCTCTTCCTCGTCATCTTCGCGGTGATCCTGGTACTTCGTCTCGTCGGCGCCGACTACGCCGAGGTGCGCGAGACGCTCTCGGGGCCATTCGTCACGGTGGCTCTCACGATGCTGATCCTGTCGGGCGTGATCCACATGCGCCTCGGCATGCAGACCATCATCGAGGACTACATCCACAGCGAGGGGCTCAAGGTCGTGCTCCTCATGCTCAACACCTTCTTCGCCATTGCCGTCGGCGCGACATGTCTCGTGGCGGTGCTGCAGCTCGCATTCGGGAGCTAACGGTCATGAATGCTCAAGCCAACGGTGTCGCCAAGCCTGCGCTCAACGGCAAGGCCTATCCGACCACCGATCACACCTATGACGTCATCGTCGTCGGCGCCGGCGGCGCGGGGCTGCGTGCCACGCTCGGCTGCGCGCAGGCGGGCCTCAAGACGGCGTGCATCACGAAGGTCTTCCCGACCCGCTCGCACACGGTTGCGGCGCAGGGTGGCGTCGCCGCCGCGCTCGGCAATATGGGCAAGGACGACTGGCGCTGGCACATGTACGACACCGTCAAGGGCGCCGACTGGCTCGGCGACCAGGACGCCATCGAGTACCTCTGCCGCAATGCCCCGCAGGCCGTGTACGAGATGGAGCACTACGGCGTGCCCTTCAGCCGTACCGAGGACGGCCGCATCTACCAGCGTCCCTTCGGCGGCATGACCACCGAGTTCGGCGAAGGCCCGCCCGCACAGCGCACGTGCGCCGCCGCCGACCGTACCGGCCACGCCATGCTGCACACGCTTTATGGCCAGTCGCTGCGCTACTCGGCGGAGTTCTTCATCGAGTACTTCGCCATCGACCTGATCATGGATGCGGACGGCGCCTGCCGCGGCGTGGTCGCGCTGTGCCTCGAGGATGGCACGGTGCACCGCTTCCGCGCCAAGAAGACCATCCTGGCGACGGGCGGCTACGGCCGCGCGTACTTCTCCTGCACCTCGGCACACACCTGCACGGGCGATGGCAATGCCATGGTGCTGCGCGCCGGCCTGCCGCTGCAGGACATGGAGTTCGTGCAGTTCCATCCGACCGGCATCTACGGCGCCGGCGTCCTCATCACCGAGGGCTCGCGCGGCGAGGGCGGCTATCTCACCAACGCGAATGGCGAGCGCTTCATGGAGCGCTATGCGCCGCACGTGAAGGATCTTGCGTCGCGTGACGTCGTCTCGCGCTCGATGACCGTCGAGATCCGCGAGGGGCGTGGTGTCGGCCCGCACAAGGACCACATCTTCCTGCACCTCGACCATCTCGATCCGAAGATCCTGGCCGAGCGCCTGCCGGGCATCACGGAGAGCGCCAAGGTCTTCGCCGGCGTCGACCTGCATCGCGAGCCGATCCCGGTCATCCCGACCGTCCACTACAACATGGGCGGCATCCCGACGAACTACCACGGCGAGGTCGTCACGCTGAAGGGCGGCAACCCCGACCAGATCGTCCCGGGCCTCATGGCCATCGGCGAGGCGGCGTGCGTCTCGGTGCACGGCGCCAACCGCCTCGGCTCGAACTCGCTGATCGACCTCGTGGTGTTCGGCCGCGCGGCCGGCCTCAAGGCGGCCGAGACGACCGAAGTCGGCAGCGCCCAGCAGGATCTGCCGAAGGATGCGGGCGAGCTTGCGCTCTCGCGCCTCGATCGCTTCCGCTATGCCAAGGGCGGCCAGCGCACGTCGGAGCTGCGCAACAAGATGCAGCGCCTCATGCAGTCGAACTGCGCCGTGTTCCGCGATGGCCCCGTGCTCAAGGAAGGCGCGGAGAAGATCGTCGAGATCTGGAAGCAGACGGGTGACATCGCCGTCAGCGACCGCTCGCTGGTCTGGAACTCGGATCTCATCGAGACGCTGGAATACGACAACCTGATCGCGCAGGCGGCGGTCACGATGATCAGCGCCGAGAACCGCAAGGAAAGCCGCGGTGCTCATGCCCGCGAGGACTATCCCGATCGCGACGACAAGGACTGGATGAAGCACACGCTCACCTGGGCCAACGACGCGAAGTGCGAGGTGCTCATCGACTACCGTCCGGTGCACACCTACACGCTGACCAACGAGATGAAGTACGTCGAGCCGAAGGCTCGCGTCTACTAGAGGGCCGAAGGCTCGCGTTCAGCGAGCTGGAGCCGACCGTTCAGAGAGACGCAGGGGCGGCTTGCGCTGGCAGGCCGCCTCTACGCGCACTAAATAGCGGGAGCTGCGCGCCCGCGCGCATACAACTGCAGGTGACGCCAATGAGCACTGCCAGCAAGGCTGCGACCACTGACGCCTGGGCCCGCCCGCCGGCGACGGCCCGCCTCGTGCTTGCCGATGGCACGGTCATCTCGGGCCGAGGGCTCGGCGCGGTCGGCAGCGCGGTCGGCGAGGTCTGCTTCAACACGGCCATTACGGGCTACCAGGAGATCCTGACGGACCCCTCCTATGCCGGCCAGATCATCACCTTCACCTTCCCCCACATCGGCAATGTCGGCGCCAACGCCGAGGACACGGAGACCTCCAACCTCGCAGCGCGGACCGGCGCGCGCGGCGCCGTGCTGCGCGCCGGCATCTCGGCGCCCTCGAACTACCGTTCGGCGGAAACGCTCGACCAGTGGCTGAAGGCGCGCGGCATCATCGCGATCGCCGAGGTGGACACGCGCGCGCTGACGGCCCGCATCCGTGAGCAGGGTATGCCGAATGCCGTGATTGCCCACAACCCGGAGGGCAAGTTCGACATCGAGGCGCTCAAGGCCGAGGCGGCCGCATGGCCCGGCCTCGATGGCATGGATCTCGTGCCCGAAGTGACGAGCGGCCAGAGCTACGGCTGGGATGAGATGCGCTGGGTCTGGGGCAAGGGCTATCCGCGCCAGGAGAACCCGGAGTTCCACGTCGTCGCCATCGACTATGGCCTCAAGCGCAACATCCTGCGCTGCCTTGCGAACGCCGGCTGCCGCGTGACGGTCGTGCCAGCGCAGACCTCGGCCGAGGACATTCTCGCGCGGAAGCCCGACGGCGTGTTCCTCTCCAATGGGCCGGGCGATCCGGCGGCGACGGGAAAGTACGCTGTTCCCGAGATCAAGAAGCTCGTGGCCTCGGGCCTGCCGACCTTCGGCATCTGCCTCGGCCATCAGATGCTCGGCCTCGCCGTCGGCGCCAAGACGCACAAGATGCATCAGGGTCATCACGGCGCGAACCATCCCGTGAAGGACTACACGACCAACAAGGTCGAGATCGTCTCCATGAACCACGGCTTTGCCGTCGATCGCGAGACGCTGCCTGCGGGTGTCGAGGAGACGCACGTCTCGCTCTTCGATGGCACGAACTGCGGCATTCGCCTCAAGGACAAGCCGGTCTTCTCCGTGCAGCACCACCCGGAAGCCTCGCCCGGTCCCGAGGACAGCCACTATCTCTTCGATCGCTTCGTCGAGCTCATGCGCGCGCACAAGAAGGCCGCCTGACATCGGCGCAGAAATGAAGAAGGCCCGGGAGGTTCTGCCTCCCGGGCCTTCGTGCGTTCGTGGCTTTGAGAACGAGCTCAGCCCGCAGCCTTCTTCAGCGCCTCGGCGAGATCGGTGTTCTCCCAGGAGAAACCACCCTCGCCGTCCGGCTTGCGGCCGAAGTGGCCATAGGCCGAGGTGCGCGCGTAGATGGGCTTATTGAGATCGAGGTGCTTGCGGATGCCGCGCGGCGAGAGGTCCATGACCTCGGCGAGCGCGCGCTCGAGCTTCGCCTCGTCCACCTTGCCCGTGCCGTAGGTATCGACATAGATCGAAAGCGGCTGCGCGACGCCGATCGCATACGAGAGCTGAATGCAGCAGCGATCGGCCAGACCGGCGGCAACGACGTTCTTCGCCAGATAGCGCGCCGCGTAAGCCGCAGAGCGGTCGACCTTGGTCGGATCCTTGCCCGAGAAGGCGCCGCCACCGTGCGGCGCCGCGCCGCCGTAGGTGTCGACGATGATCTTGCGGCCGGTGAGGCCCGTGTCGCCATCGGGGCCGCCGATGAAGAACTTACCGGTCGGATTGATGTGCCAGATCGTATCCTTGCCGATCCAGCCATCGGGAAGGGCCTTCCGCACATACGGCTCGATGATCGCGCGCACGTCCTTCGAGGTGAGCTTCTCGTCGATGTGCTGGTGGGAGACGACGATCTGCGTCACGCCAACGGGCTTGCCGCCTTCGTAGCGGACCGTGACCTGGCTCTTGCTGTCGGGGCCGAGCTTCGCGGCTTCACCCTTGCCGCTCTTGCGCGCCGTGGCGAGGTCCTCGAGGATCTTGTGGGCGTAGTAGATCGGGGCCGGCATGAGCTCCGGTGTGTCACGCGTCGCGTAGCCGAACATGATGCCCTGGTCGCCCGCGCCTTCCTCCTTGTTGCCGCCCGAGTCGACGCCCTGCGCGATGTCGGCGGACTGGGGATGGAGGAGGACCTTGATGTCGGCGTTCTGCCAGTGGAAGCCGTCCTGCTCATAGCCGATGTCGCGGATGGCCATGCGCGCCACGTGGCTGATCCAGTCGTGGGTGACGGTGTCGGGGCCGCGCGTCTCGCCGGCGATCACGACCTGGTTGGTGGTTGCGAGGGTCTCGCAGGCGGCGCGGATCACCCAGGGGTCGATGCCCGCCTTCGGCCCCTCGCGGTAGAAGAGGTCGACGATCTCGTCCGAGATGCGGTCGCACACCTTGTCAGGGTGGCCTTCGGAAACCGACTCACTCGTGAACAGGTACGACTGGCGCGCCAAGGTAACCCCCTAGGGATTGGTGTGTGCGAAAAAACGCGCCGTTCTTACAGTCTTTTGAGGACGGGTCAAGACGACGGGATTTCAAATACAAAGCGGCTTGAGAGATAAGGCGTTATGAGCGCCCCCTCCCGGCCTCAATCCTCGCGGAACACCCGCTCGCGGCGCTCATGGCGTTCCTGAGCCTCAATCGACAGCGTGGCGATCGGCCGCGCATCGAGCCGTTTCAGGCTGATCGGCTCCCCCGTCTCCTCGCAGTAGCCGTAGCTCCCGTCGTCGATGCGGGCAATCGCGGCATCGATCTTTCCGATCAGCTTGCGCTGGCGGTCGCGGGCCCGGAGCTCGAGGGCCTTGTCGGTCTCCGATGTGGCGCGGTCGGCGAGGTCGGCGTGCTGGGAGGTGTCGTTGTGCAGGCCCATGAGCGTCTCGCGGGTCTGGCGGAGAATGTCCTCTTTCCAGGCGAGGAGCTTGTTTCTGAAGTAGATGCGCTGCCGCTCGTTCATGAACGGCTCGTCGTCGCTGGGCTTGTAGCCGGGACTGAGCGTGATCTCGCTGTGGCGGGCATCGGGCTTGCCGGAGGTACGACCTCCTTTTCGCGAGCCGTTGCCGTTCTCGAGCTTTCCGGATTTTGTCATGCGTTGCCACCCATCATGCAAACCCGAACGACCGACCCCCAGCTACAACTTCGGTCGTAGGAAAAGTGCGCCACGTAATAGGCCAGCCGGTTTCACAGTCAAGCGAATAGCGCCATAGAGTTAGCCCGGGCCGGAAAGCTGGCCGGCAGGACCGCGGGGCCGGCTCCGGCTGTTGCGGTGCACGGCCAGGGGCGAGGCCCGCCGCGCCACCCCTGGGCGGCCGATTCGGGTTTGGCTCGCTTGGTGGGGGGAGGCCGGGACGTCCGCCGCCCCTGCCCGCCCCCGATGGACTTCCCGCTGCGGTTCTGGTAGAAGGCGCGCCATAACGCTGATCGCCGCCGCTGCCACGGGCACCGGGGGCATTCGCGTATTCGGCATTCAATGCGGCAAAATCAACCCCACGAGGAGTGGTACGCTTGCAAGTTCTCGTTCGCGACAACAACGTCGACCAGGCCCTCAAGGCGCTCAAGAAGAAGATGCAGCGCGAGGGCATTTTTCGCGAGATGAAGCTCCGCAATTATTACGAGAAGCCCTCCGAGCGCCGCGTGCGCGAGAAGGCCGAAGCCGTTCGTCGGGCCCGCAAGCTCGCGCGCAAGAAGCTGCAGCGCGAGGGTCTCCTGCCGAGCAAGCCGGCCGCGAGCAAGACGCCCGGTCGTGGCGGCGGTCGCGGCCCTGGCGCCGGTGCAGGCGCGGGCGGACCGCCCCGGACCTGAGCAGTCCTGAGTGAAGGAATAGGCCTGGAGGGCATCCTCCGGGCTGTGCGCATGAGGGCGCGGCGGGATCGTCGCGCCTTTGGTGCGTCTGGGCGCCCGTTTCTTGGCGTGCGGGCCGAAAGCAAGGCCCATTGGCGCGGTCCTCTGCCGCGTCCGCGGCCCACGCCTCGTCCGGGGATGCTCCCAGCCCCCCCGCGCGCCCATAGCTCTGATTGTCAGCCGATAGCGCGCAGGTGGCTGGCCGGGGCGCTCGTGGGGGCCGGTGCGCCACCGACCAGAATGTCGGCTGAGATGTTCTTGATGTCGCGGTGGCCGCAGAGCGCCATGGTGAGATCGAGCTCCTTGCGGATGATCTCCAGCGCCTTGGCCACGCCCTCTTCGCCCATGGCGCCGAGGCCGTAGGTGAAAGCGCGGCCGATGTAGACGCCCTTGGCACCAAGCGCGATCGCCTTGATCACGTCCTGGCCAGAGCGAATGCCGCCGTCCATGTGCACTTCGATGCGGTTGCCGACCGCTTGAGCGATTGCCGGCAGCGCTGCGATCGAGGAGATCGCACCGTCGAGCTGGCGCCCGCCGTGGTTCGAGACGATCAGCGCATCGGCGCCCGTCTGCGCCGCCATCTCGGCATCCTCGAGGTCGAGAATGCCCTTGAGAATGAGCTTGCCGCCCCACTCGCCGCGGATGCGCTTCACTTCATCCCAGGAGAGGCGCGGGTCGAACTGCTCGGCCGTCCAGGCGCCGAGCGCGCTCATGTCGCTCACGCCCTTCGCATGGCCGACGATGTTGCGGAACGTGCGCCGCTTGGTGCCGAGCATCCCCGTCCACCAGCGCGGCTTCATGCCGATGTCGATGAGGTTCGGGAGCGTGAGGCGCGGCGGCGCCGTAAGCCCATTCTTCAGGTCCTTGTGGCGCTGGGCGAGGATCTGCAGGTCGAGCGTCAGCACGAGCGCGGAGACGCCGGCGGCCTTGGCGCGCTTGAGGAGCCGGCTCACGAAGTCCTTGTCGCGCATCACGTAGAGCTGGAACCAGAAAGGCTTGTCGGTGTTCTCGGCCACGTCCTCGATGGAGCAGATGCTCATCGTCGAGAGCGTGAAGGGCACGCCCGCCTTGTTGGCCGCACGCGCTGCGAGGATCTCGCCATCGGCGTGCTGCATGCCCGTCATGCCGACGGGGGCGAGTGCGAGAGGCATCGCGACCGGAATGCCGACCATGGTGGTCTCGAGCGTCCGGTTGGTCATGTCGACGGCGACGCGCTGGCGCAGCTTGATGCGCTGGAAGTCTTCCTCGTTGGCGCGGTACGTGCTCTCGGTCCAGCCGCCCGAGTCGGCATAGTCGTAAAACATCCGCGGCACGCGCTGCTTGGCGAGCACGCGCAGGTCCTCGATGCAGGTGATGACTTGGCTCATGCGGCGCTTCCCCGAATGCTGCGCGCTCAATGCGCGCTTACAGGCATTGGCTTAGCGCCTTTTCGCCCGTGACGGAACAGCGCAATCAGGGGTGGTACGGCGAGCGTCCGACGTCTCAGGCGTCGAGGTCGTAGCGGTAGAGATCCATGCCGTGAATGCGCAGCCAGGCCTTGGCCTCGCCGGAGCGCGGCATGATGCGGTCGACGAGGCGCCAGAAGCGCGGCCCGTGGTTCATGTGCACGAGGTGAGCCACTTCGTGGGCGGCGACGTAGTCGAGCACGACGGGCGGCGCGAGCAGCAGGCGCCAGGAGAAGGAGAGCTGCCCGGCGCTGGAGCAGGAGCCCCAGCGGGTCTTCTGATCGCGAAGGGTAATGCGCAGGGGCTTCACGCCGAGCGCCTTCGCGTAGCGCGAAACAGCGACGTGGAGATCGCGCGCGGCCTCGGCATAGAGCCAGTCGCGCAGGCGGCGCGGCCCGTGCTCCGAGCTCCCGCGCACGCTCACGACCGGCACGCGCCGTCCGGCCCGTGGCGCAATATCAATGACGCCCGCACCGCGGATGGCCGGCTCGAAGGCGATCTCGTGCGGCACGCCGCGCAGCGGAAAGACAGCCCCGTCGATGAGCGGCACCGGCTCCGGCACGCACTCGAGGCGTTCGCGGACCCAGTCGCGATTGCGCAGCAGGAAGCGGTCGGCTTCGCGCAGATCGGAGCTGCGCGGCATGGTGAGGATGACGGCGTGCTGAGTGCGACTCACGCGCAGCGTCAAGCGCCGTGCCGTCGGATGTCGACGCACCTCCACTGGTGCCGAGATCCCATCGACCTTCAGCAGTTGGACTGAGCCTGTTGTTTTCGCGGTCCGCCGCTTCATGCGCGTCCTCGCTCGTCTCCCGTTGTCCGTGAAGGAATGCGCCGAATGCGCATCCGCAAGATTCCCCCTTCGACCGGTGTCAGGTACACCACTCGACTGACGCGCTTCGCACTCGTTTAAGGCAGTCCTGCGGCGCGCCCCGATGCGCCGCCGAGCACACGATTCCTAGCAGGCTCTAAGGATCACACAAACCCGTCCGGCGGCCGCACGCTGCACGTGGACAGATGCATGTGGCGTGCAGGCCACGCGACGCTTCAGCGCCACATCATCGGTGATCGGGACTGAGTCGCGGAGGCGAAGCCGCCATCGGATGCCAGGCTCTGAGCCCATCGAGCATGAGGCTGCCGGCGAGTTGCCAAATCGTAAGCTGTGCGAGCTGAGGAAGATACATCGCGTCGGCTGCCAGCGAGTGTGAAGCGCGATGCGCGACCACCGCGACATCACGCCGCCGGCTCGGCGGCAGTTCACTTGCGCCGTTGTGCGATCCAAATGTGAAGGCGCAGGAAGAAATTTCGGGTGGCTGCTGATCCACTTTTTCTTCGCCTGTGCGGCGCTGAATCGCAGGCGCGGCGATGCCGGCCTTGGTGCGCGGATCGCGGGCGCGCGCGAACGCGGCGATTCGCGGCGCGATTTCGCGACGGAAGCGCGAGCCATTGAAAATGCCGTAGTGGCCAACGTGCGGGCACGTGAAGTGCATCTTGTCGGCGGCGGGAATGGACGAGCAGAGGTCGTGCGCCGCGCGGCACTGGCCGAGGCCGGTGATGTCGTCCTTCTCGCCTTCGATGGTGAGGAGGCCGACGCGGCGGATCGCGCTTGGATCGACGAGGCGGCCGCGGTGGCGCATCAACCCGCGCGGCAGAAGATGGCGCACGAACACGGTATCGACGGTGTCGAGATAGAACTCCGCCGTGAGGTCCATGACCGCGAGATATTCATCATAGAACTCGCGATGCTTCTCCGCGCTGTCGCCGTCACCGCGCACGAGATGGAAGAAGAGATCCTTGTGCGCGTTCATGTGCCGGTCGAGGTTCATGGTCATGAACCCGCTGAGCTGCAGGAAGCCCGGATAGACCGAGCGCCCGAATCCCGGATTTGGCCACGGCACCTGGGTGATGACATTGCGGCGGAACCAGTCGGTGCCGCGCTGCTCGGCAAGCTGGTTGACGATCGTCGGGCTGCGCCGTGTGTCGATCGGGCCGCCGGCAAGCGACATGCTGAGCGGCACGGCCGGATCGCCTTCGGCTTCCATGAGCGAAATCGCCGCGAGCACCGGCACGGCCGGCTGGCATACGGCGAACACGTGCACGTCACCGCCGAAGTGGCGGAACATGTCGACCATCGCGTCGATGTAGTCGGCGAGATGGAAGTCGCCGGCCGATTGCGGCACGTCGCGCGCATCCTGCCAGTCGGTGATGTAGACCTCGTGATCCGGCAGGAACGCTTCGACCGTACCGCGCAAGAGCGTGGCGAAGTGGCCCGACATCGGCGCGACGAGCAGCAGGCGCGGATCGCGGGCGGCGCGTGCTGCCGGAATGTTGCGCTTGAAATGGACGAGGCGGCAGAAGGGATGCTGCCAGACGACCTCTTCACGCACGCCGACGTCGATGCCGTCGACGGTCGTTCGGTCGATGCGATAGCTCGGCTTGTCGTAGCGTCGCGTGGTCCGCTCGAAAACTTCGAGCGCCGCTGCGGTGTGTCGCGCGACGCTCGTGTGTGTCAGCGGATTGAAGGGGTTGGAGAGCAGGAGCCGGCAGGAACCGGCGGCCGCACGGACAGGACGCACGGCCGCATGGCCGAGCTCGTACCAGTGGTAGAGCATTGGACTCCCCCAGTGTGCTTCCTCGAGTGATCGTTGGCTCCGACGTGCTGCGCATCTTGCTTCTTGCCAGTGCGGTCGGCAGTTCCGGTGGTTACACCTGCACTGCCTGCCCTGGGCGCGCCTTGTCGCGGCGGAACGATCACTCAGTTGACACGGTATCCCACAATTCAATCTGACGCGATTCGTAAGATAATTAAAGGGGAGAAGGGCTTAGGGGGCTTCGTTCCGAATGTGGTTCGGGCTTCGAGGGATCTTACGCCACCGAGCGAGCCCAGGACGCGAACAGCCTGATGGCGCTGATTTTGGGGTGGCCAGCCCGGTGCAGGATGTGAATGCCGTAGCCGGACAATATGATCGCGAAATCGGCACCACGACGCCGCTCTCGATCTCCTCCGATGCGATCAGAACATCGCTGCAGATGGCCACGTCTTGGCGGGCGATGACCGCCTCGATGGCGTGCCACGACGCGTGGCAGATTCTCGTTCATCACTCTTGCCTAGATGAGTGGAATTCATCTGCAGCTAAAATCTTTGAGCTTGCGTCAAAAGCTTGCGATCGCCCACGGTCGGCGGGCCGTGCGGCCACTGCGAGGAGAGGGACCTGACTTGCGAGACAGCCACCGCATCGCTCCCTATCTCGACGCTCTTCGCGAGCTGGCGCCACTCATCGCCGAACAGCGCGCGAGCTTCGACCGCGACCGACGCCTCCCCGAGGGCCTGTTCGCTGCGCTCGCGCGCGCCGGCTTCTTTCGCCTGTGGCTCCCCAAGAACCTTGGTGGGGCTGAGCTGTCGCCATTCGAGTTCATGGAGGTGGTCGAGGCGGCTTCCGCGCTCGATGGCTCCGTCGGCTGGATTGTCGGCAATGGTGGCGGCATGTGCCGCATTGGCGGCTATCTGCCGGCGTCGGTCGCCCGCGCATGGTTTGCGAGCCCGAGCATGTACTGCGTCAGCGCCACGGGGGCCATCGGCACCGCCGTGCCGGTCGAAGGCGGCTATCGCGTGTCCGGCACCTGGCCGTTCGGCAGTGGCGCGCACTATGCCTCGCACTTCATGGGGCTCGCATCGATCAAGGATGCAGCGGGGAACAGTCAACCGCCGATGTGCTGCTACTTCACGCGCGAGCAGGTGACCGTGCGCGATACGTGGCATGTGTCGGGCCTGCGCGGCACGGGCAGTTGCGATTTCGAGGTCAGGGATGGCTTCATTCCGGCCGATCAGGCGCACCCGTTTCTCGAGCCTGCCCCAAGCGATCCTGGCATTCTCTACCGCCTGCCGCCGCTTTCCATGTTCGCCTGGACGGTCTCTGTCGTGCCGCTCGGCATCGCGCGCGGCGCCCTCGATGCGTTCGCGCAATCAGCGAGCCGGAAGACCCGTCTCGGAACGGGCGCGGCTATTCGCGATCGTGAGATCGTCCAATCGATGATCGGCCGGATCGATATCGAGCATCGCGCGGCGCGCGGCCTGCTCGTCGAAGCGATGACCGAGCTGATGGCCGCGACAGATGTCGGCGGAGAGCGCCTGCTGCGGGCCCGTGGCCTTTTCCGTGCGACGTGTGCGCACGCTGGCGAAGCGGCCGTGCGCATTGTCGAGAGGCTGGCTGCGGAGGCCGGTGCAAGCGCGATCTACGAGAGCAATCCGCTCGAGCGCGCCGTGCGCGACGTGCACGCGGCCGTCAAGCATGTCGCGATGAACCCCTCGAGCTACATCGTCGCCGGACAGTTGGCGCTCGGTCTGCCGCCGGGGCCGGGCCGGTTCTGATGCTCGCTGGCGCACAAGGCGCCTTACAGCACCTGCGCAAGGCGCTCGGCGATGCGGTCGACGCTCGTTGCGTGCGTGAAGTGCGCGACGTAGTTCCCCTCGCGGTCCATGAGGTAGATGATCGAGGTGTGGTCGTAGGTGAACCCGGCCGAGGACTTCGGATCCTCGACCTTCTTGGCATAGACGCGGTAGGCCTTCAGCGCTGCCGCGATCTGCTCGGGCGATCCGGTCAGCCCGACGAGACGGGGATGGAAGCTCGGCACATACGAGGCGAGCTGCTGAGGCGTGTCACGCTCGGGATCGACAGTGATCAGGATCGGGGTCACCTGATCGGCCTTGGGGCCGAGCTTGTCGAGTGCTGCCGACATGACCTGAAGTCCCGAGGGACATATGTCCGGGCAGTTGGTGAAGCCGAAGTAGACAAGCATGAAGCGGCCACGGAAGTCCTTGTCCGTGACGGCCTTGCCGGTTTGATCGACGAGCGAGAAGGGACCGCCGACCAGCGCTTTGCCGGTCGAGGGGAGGGCGCGGGTGACCTGCTCGCGCGGGCCGGGAAGCACTACAAGCGCGACGAGCCCGCCCAGGAGAGTGGCGGTGAGTGCGATGGCGGCAAGGCGGAAATTCATTGAAGCTCCGAGCAGGACACGCGGCACCCCCGAATGGCGCCCGAACAGCGCCGGAACAGTTATCGTACGCGCGAGCCGCTTGACTGTTTCCTCTTTTACTCAATCTGGTCTACAGGACGGTTCGCCACAAGGTTTGTCCCCTGCGGCGATGAGCCCCTGTGACGACGTGCGTAGTGATCTGCGGCAGGCGCCACCCATGCCACCCATCGAGCTCAATTCTCTCGGCCCTCACGAAAGCCGCCTGCGGATGCAGACCATCGTGCGCCTGCGCTGGTTCGGCGTGCTCGGGCAGCTCGGGACCGTGCTCGCCGTCCACTTCGGTCTCGGCTTCGATCTCCCGCTCGGCTGGTGTCTGCTGCTGATCGCGCTCTCGGCATGGGTCAATGTCGGCCTGCGCGTTCTCTTTCCGGCGCGTCATCGCTTGAGCCCGGCCTTTGCGAGCGCGGTGCTCGCGTGTGACATCGTCACTCTCGCTGCGCTTCTCTATCTTACGGGCGGGCTGGAGAATCCCTTCTCGCTGCTCTTCATCGCGCCCGTGACGGTCTCGGCGGCGACGCTTCCGGTCCGCAATACGATCGGGCTCGGGATCCTCGCCATTGCCGCCGCAACGACGCTGATTGCTTACCATTTACCGCTGCCCTGGTATCCACCAGCCGTTTTCGCGCTTCCCTGGATCTACAAGGCGGGCGTGTGGACGGCGATCGTCGCGGGTATGCTCTTTCTCGCGCTCTATACGGCGCGGCTCTCGCGTGAGGCACGCTTGATGACGGCGGCGCTCGCGGCTTCGGAGCTGGTGCTCGCGCGCGAGCAGCGCCTGCACGCGCTCGATGGGCTTGCGGCCGCTGCCGCACACGAGCTCGGCACGCCGCTCGCAACCATTGCCCTCGTCACCAAGGAGCTCGAGCGCGAAGCTGCAGGTACATCCGGCATGGCGCCGCACATTGCCGAGGATCTCGCGCTGTTGAGGTCCCAGGCCGAACGGTGCCGCGAGATCCTGCGCAAGCTGACGCGCAGCCCCGGCGAGCAGGATCCTCATCACGTGAGCTTGCCGCTCACCCAGCTCATCCAGGAGGCGGCCCAGCCCTACAAGTCGCGGACCGTCCAGATCGAGATCTTGGCGCAGCCATCGGCCGGGCGGACGGGTCCGGAATTCGCAGCGGGCCGTGAGCCCATTGGCGAACGGCGGCCAGGTGTCATCTTCGGCCTCGGCAATATCATCGAGAATGCCGTGGACTTCGCCCGCAAGCGGGTGGAGGTCTCGGCGGCCTGGGACGACACGGAGGTGTCGATCGCTATTGCCGATGACGGGCCGGGCTTCTCGCCCGAGATCATGGATACGCTCGGCGACCCCTATATCACCACGCGGCCCGCCGGGTTCAGGTCTAACGGCAGTGATACCGGTCGCGTCGGCGCGGGCCTCGGGCTCGGCTTCTTCATTGCCAAAACGCTCCTCGAGCGCTCGGGCGCCGTGGTGACGCTCGCCAACAGACCGGAACCGGCCACGGGTGCCATCGTTAAGATCACTTGGCCAAGAAGTGCATTCGACCTGCCGGCGCAGGCGGTTCCGGGCACCGCCCCTCTGGTCGCTGCATCTCTTTGATCTTGCGGCCTTAAGGGGTCATTGCCCGGATTGGACGGCAGACTTGGCGGGCCCTCCAACCTTCGGTATGCTGGAGCATATGGAGAACAGAGCCGTGTCCGAAGACCTCTCGTTCAAACAAGATGAGCTGCCGGCCGACCGAACGCTCGTCATCGTCGACGACGACAGGGCGTTCCTGCAGCGGCTCGGCCGGGCCATGGAGCAGCGCGGGTTCGATGTCCGCATGGGCCATTCGGTGGCTGAAGGGGTGGATCTC
This sequence comes from Hyphomicrobium sp. CS1BSMeth3, assembly GCF_900117415.1. Taxonomy (GTDB): domain Bacteria; phylum Pseudomonadota; class Alphaproteobacteria; order Rhizobiales; family Hyphomicrobiaceae. The sequence continues at coordinate 1,444,861 of NZ_FPEI01000006.1, read as the reverse complement.
ATCCGCCAGAAGCCACCGGCGTTCTGCGTCGTCGACATGCGCCTCGACGACGGCAACGGCCTCGACGTGATCGCCGAGCTGGCGCGCATCCGTCCGGACGCGCGCACGATCGTGCTGACGGGCTATGGGAACTTCGCGACGGCCGTCTCCGCCGTGAAGCTCGGCGCCGTCGACTATCTCGCCAAGCCCGCCGACGCCGATGACGTCACGGACGCGCTTCTGGCTCCCTCGGGCGAGCGGGCGCCGCCGCCGGAGAACCCGATGTCGGCGGATCGCGTGCGCTGGGAGCACATCCAGCGCGTCTATGAGCTGTGCAACCGCAATGTTTCCGAGACCGCGCGGCGGCTCAACATGCACCGCAGGACACTCCAGCGCATTCTCGCCAAGCGGGCGCCGAAGTAGGCGCTACTCCCGCGGCAGCGGCTCGAAGCGCGCGTGCGGATCGAACGCGGAGCTGAGCCGTGCCGCTGCAAGCCGCGCATAGTGGAGCGTGAGGGCCTTGCGGCGCGCAGGCGCGAGGCGATGCTCGGGCGCCTGCCGCAGGATCTCACCACCGAAGCGATCGGCGACGATGAGGCCGGTATCCTCCGGCAGGATCTCCTGTGGGAAGTCGGTCGCGACCGCGAAGAACAGCGCATCGCAGTAGTCGCGGTACTCCGGCCATTTCTGGTCGACCTGGAAATCCGCAACGCTCGACTTGATCTCGATGATCCAGAGTGAGCCTTTGTCGGAGAGCGCCATCACGTCGGCGCGCCGGCCATTAGCGAGCGTGACCTCGATCAAGCCCGTGAGGCCATGCTGCGCCAGCACGCGCATCACGCCGCGGCAGATCTCGGCGGCTTTGTCGGATTGCCGGTTATCGACCAGCGGACCCGGGCCGTCGGGGGGTGGCGGCACGTCGGGCGGATTTGAACGCACGAGAGACATCTGGGCTTCCGCTTTTATCCCCTCTCCCCGCTCTTGTCGCGCTGGAAGCGCGCCTCTGGCGCGACGAGAGGGCCAGGGTGAGGGGCGGCGGCAAACGCCAACGTCTGCGTGTGTGCCGCCCCTCATCCCGACCTTCTCCCCCGTAAGCACGGGAGAAGGGGAAGTAAGGTGGCGGCCGAAGGCCGCGAGGCAAAATCGCCAACCGGGTAAATTGCAGCCGCGGCGCCAATAGCCGAAGGCGTTGGCGTCCGCGGAAAAAACTACGCTCGCCGTCCCGCAATCAGCCAGTAGATGAAACCACCCGCAAATCCGGCGGTCGCGAACACCTGCCAGATGATGCCGAGCTGCGATGGATCCTGCGCGATATTGCCGAGCCGGCTCAGGAAAGGCCACGCCGCGAGCACCGCACCCCCGCCGAGGATGTAATAGAGCGATGAGCGGATGCGCGCGACCTCGCCGATGATGACGAGCAGGATCGCCGGCACGACCGTGAAGGTCGAGAACAGCAGGATCGTCTGCTGCGCGAGATCGAACATGGCGAACCACGTGTCGGGATCGGAGTCGCGCCCGTGTATGGCGTGCGTGACGCGCTCCATGCCGAGCGTGACGAGAATGAACATCGCCGCGAGCGACGCAAGAACGAAGCCGAGCGGCACCAGGATGATCCGACCGATCGCGCGCCAGACCACGTTCAGAGCCCTTCTGCTGCAGCCGTCCGCTGGCTCGCCCGCAATTTGACGCTCTCGGATTTGAGCTGGCCACAGGCGGCGAGGATGTCGCGGCCGCGCGGCGTGCGCACGGGGCTCGCGTAGCCGGCGCGGTTCACGACCTCGGCGAAGCGCTCGATCTGCTCCCAGTCCGAGCATTCGTAGGGTGAGCCGGGCCAGGGATTGAAGGGAATGAGATTGATCTTCGCCGGAATGCCGGCGAGCAGGCGGACGAGCGCACGCGCCTCGGCAAGGCTGTCGTTGATGCCCTTGAGCATGACGTATTCGAACGTGATGCGGCGCGCGTTCGACAGGCCGGGATAGGCGCGGCAGGCGTCGAGCAGCTCGGCAATGGGGTACTTCTTGTTGATCGGCACGAGCACGTCGCGCAGATCGTCCCGCGTCGCGTGGAGCGAGATCGCGAGCATGGTGTCGGCCTCCTCGCCCCAGCGCGCGATGTTCGGCACGACGCCGGAGGTCGAGAGGGTGATGCGCCGCTTGGAGAAGGCAAGCCCGCCGCTGTCGGAGGCGACGAGCATGGCATCGCGCACGTTCTCGAAATTGTAGAGCGGCTCGCCCATGCCCATGAGCACGATGTTCGTGATCTTGCGCTCGCTCGAAGGGAGAAGATGCGTGTCCTTGATCTCGACGCCGTCGGGCGCACCGGCAGGCCAATCGCCGATGCGGTCGCGCGCGAGCAGGATCTGGCCGACGATCTCGGAAACCTCGAGGTTGCGCACGAGGCGCTGGGTGCCGGTGTGGCAGAACGAGCAGTTGAGCGTGCAGCCGACCTGCGAGGAAATGCAGAGCGTGCCGCGGTCGCTTTCGGGGATGTAGACGGTCTCGATCTCCGGGGCGCGTGCCTCATGCCCGCGCCGCGGCAGGCGCAGGAGCCATTTCCGCGTTCCGTCCGTCGAGATCTGCTCGGTGACGATCTCCGGCCGGTCGAGCGAGTAGGCGGCAGCGAGCTGGCCGCGCAGATCCTTGGAGATGTCGGTCATGGCGTCGAACGAGGTGACGCCGTGTGCATAGAGCCAGGTCCAGAGCTGGCCGACGCGCATCCGCCGCTGGCGCTCGGGCACGCCGATGGCCGCCAGCGCGGCGCTCAAGCCAGCGCGGTCGAGCCCGGCCAGGGTCGGCCGGGGCGCTGCCGGGGCGGCCGTTTGGGCCGCATTTTCCGGCGCGGGCGTCGAATCGAGGACCAGGACCATTGATTTGGAACCATTCACGTCTGATTTGAGCCCCTTATATAGGGTGTCGCGCCTCGGGGCCACGGCTGCGACGATGCGGCGCTTGCTGAGCGCCCAGAATGTTGCAGCGTTTGAACCGCGGATTGAATGTGTTAGGTAAACGCTGCAACATTTGCAGCACCGGGCCGACCGGCATGGTCAGCAGCTCGGCGACGGGGGCAGGGGAACGAGGGGGCAAGGGCAACATCGCGATGGCTGAGCGGCGGACGAGCTTCGACTATGACGACCTGCTGGCGTGCGGACGGGCCGAGCTTTTCGGCGCCGGCAACGCCCAGCTCCCGTTGCCGCCCATGCTGATGTTCGATCGCATCACGCATGTCTCGGAGAGCGGCGGCGCGCACGGCAAGGGCCAGATCAAGGCCACGCTTGCCGTCGCGGGCAATCCCAATTGCGACTGGTTCTTCTCCTGCCATTTCAAGGACGATCCCGTCATGCCGGGCTGCCTCGGTCTCGATGCGCTCTGGCAGCTCACGGGCTTCTTCCTCGGCTGGCTCGGCGCGCCGGGTCGTGGCCGCGCGCTCGGTGTCGGCGAGGTCAAATTCACCGGCATGGTCCTGCCGTCGGTGCGGATGCTGGAGTACACTGTCGACATCAAGCGCGTGATCCTGCGCAAGCTGAAACTCGGCATCGGTGACGGCACGCTGGTGGCGGACGGCCAAATTATCTACACAGCGAATGAGCTAAAGGTGGGTTTGTTCGAGAGTGGGCAGGAAGCGGGCGGCGCCATCGCCTGAGGCGGGGTTGCCGTCCCGGCCCCCCCCGGGCCCCCTGGGGGCGGCCGGATTATCGGGGTGAGTGTCGGTTGCGGTGGCCGCGCCGTGCAGCGGTCGCCATGCCAGCGGAAGGAAGGCGGAGGATGAGGCGGGTCGTCGTTACCGGGATGGGGATCGTCTCATCCATCGGCAACAACACGCAGGAGGTTCTCGCCTCGCTCCGTGAGGGCAAGTCGGGCATCACGCGCGCCGAGAAGTATGCCGAGCTGGGATTCCGCTGCCAGGTCCACGGCGAGCCGAGGATCGACTGGGAGTCGGCCGTCCCGCGCAAGCCCAAGCGCTTCATGGAAGCAGGCGTCGCCTGGAACTACATCGCCATGGAGCAGGCGATCCGCGATGCCGGGCTCGAGGAAAAGGATGTCATCAACGAGCGCACGGGGATCATCGTCGGCTCCGGTGGGCCCTCGACCTATGCGATCGTGAAGTCGGCCGATGTGGCGCGCGAGAAGGGACCGAAGAAAATCGGCCCCTTCGAGGTGCCGAAGGCCATGTGCTCGGGGCCGTCCGCCGTCCTCGCGACGAGCTTCCAGATCAAGGGTGTGAACTACTCGATCTCCTCGGCCTGCGCGACATCGGCGCACTGCATCGGCAATGCCGCCGAGATGATCCAGTGGGGCAAGCAGGACGTCATGTTCGCGGGCGGCTGTGAGGAGCTGGACTGGACACTTTCCGTCCTCTTCGACGCCATGGGCGCCATGTCGACCAAGTTCAATGAGACCCCGGCCAAGGCCTCCCGCGCCTACGACGTGAACCGGGACGGCTTCGTCATTGCCGGCGGCGCGGGAATGCTGGTCCTCGAGGAACGCGAGCGCGCGCTTGCTCGCGGCGCCAAGATCTACGGCGAGCTCGTCGGCTACGGTGCCACGTCGGACGGCTTCGACATGGTGGCGCCCTCGGGCGAGGGGGCGGTCCGTTGCATGCGCAAGGCGCTGGAAGGCTTCAATGGCCGGGGCGTCGGCGCCAGGATCGACTACATCAATCCCCACGGGACGGGCACCCCGGTCGGCGACGAACGGGAAATCTCCGCCATTCGGGAGGTCTTCGGGGCCGACGTGCCCGCGATTTCCTCGACCAAATCCTTGACAGGACACTCGCTTGGCGCCATCGGCGTGCAGGAGGCGATCTTCTCGCTCCTCATGCTGAACAATGGTTTCATTGCCGCCAGCGCGAACATCGATGAGCTGGACCCGGCCTTCGCCGACGTGCCCATTGTGCAGGAGCGGCAGGAAAAGCTCCTTAACTGTGTGCTCTCGAACAGCTTTGGTTTCGGCGGAACGAATGCCACCCTGGTGTTCCGCCGCCATTCAGGTTAAGGGCAGGGCGCCTGTCGGCGCCGTCTCCACCTTGCTGGCGGCCCGGTCAGGCGCTCATGGCGCCTCAGAGGGTGCCAGGATCCAATGGAGCATTTTCGCCGAGACAAGGCGACGGTCACGCAGCGCTGCTGGTTGTCGGCAGCTCGCCGTGCTGGCCTCGGCATCGTAGGGGCTCATATGAGTGAGAAAGACATTCTTGCGCCGGGTGCGCTGATGGCGGGCAAGCGCGGCCTCGTGATGGGCGTCGCCAACGACCGCTCGATCGCCTGGGGCATCGCCACCGCGCTCGCCAAGCACGGCGCCAAGCTCGCCTTCACCTACCAGGGTGATGCCTTCGGCCGGCGCGCCGTTCCGCTTGCGGAGTCGGTCCGCTCTGAGGTCATCGTGCCCTGCGACGTCGGCGATCTCGCCAGCGTCGACAACGTGTTCAGTGAGATTGAGAAGAAATGGGGCGGGCTCGACTTCATCGTGCACGCGCTTGCCTTCTCCGATCGCCGCGAGCTTATGGGCCGTTACTCGGATACGACGCGGGACAACTTCACCAATACCATGGTGATTTCCTGCTTCTCCTTCACCGAGATCGCCAAGCGGGCGGCGCCGCTGATGAAGGATGGCGGCTCGCTGCTGACGCTGACCTATGGCGGCTCGCAGCGCGTCGTGCCCTCCTACAATGTCATGGGCGTCGCCAAGGCGGCACTGGAAGCCTCGGTGCGCTATCTCGCAGCGGACTTCGGCCCGCAGGGTATTCGCGTGAACGCGCTTTCGGCGGGGCCCATGCGCACGCTCGCGGGTGCGGCCATCTCGGATGCCCGCGTAATCTTCAACTTCCAGGGCGAAAGCGCCCCCTTGAAGCGCACGCCCACGCTCTCCGAGGTCGGCGGATCGGCCCTCTATCTGCTCTCGGACCTCTCGGGCGGCGTCACGGGCGAGGTCCACTACGTCGACTGCGGCTATAACGTCGTTTCCATGCCCTCGCTGGAGACGCTCAAGACCCAGGACGAGCTCGTCGAGAAGGCCCGCGCCACGCTCAAGGACGCCGGGAAGAGCTAGCTCTCACGCACAGCTCAGACTTCTGTTGCATGGCGCTTCCATCAAAGCGTCGGACCTTGAATGCGACCCGTGCGTGAGCCCGGTTTCGGAATCGCATTCAAGGTCCAGAGACGCTTTGAAATAATCACCTTTCTAAAGCAACTTTGGACTTGAAATTCACGCCTCGCCCAGTCGCGAACTGAGGTGAATTTCAAGTCCGTTGCTTTAGTGGGCGCCATCGCACTATGGTGCGCCGCGAATTTACCGGTGAGCGCCGAGAGGAGAAGATACGCGTCATGGCGAAGATCAAGGTCACGGGCACGGTCGTCGAGATGGACGGCGACGAGATGACCCGCATCATCTGGCAGCTGATCAAAGACAAGCTGATCCACCCCTACCTGGACCTCAATCTCGAGTACTACGACCTCGGCATCGAAGCCCGCGACAAGACCAACGACCAGATTACCATTGACGCTGCGAACGCGACCAAGAAGCATGGCGTCGCGGTGAAGTGCGCGACGATCACGCCGGACGAGGCGCGCGTCGAGGAGTTCAAGCTGAAGGACATGTGGAAGAGCCCGAACGGGACCATCCGCAACATCCTCGGTGGCACCATCTTCCGCGAGCCCATCATCTGCAAGAACGTGCCGCGCCTCGTGCCGGGCTGGACGCAGCCCTTCGTGATCGGCCGCCACGCGTTCGGCGATCAGTACCGCGCGACGGACTTCCGCTTCCCGGGCAAGGGCACCATCACGCTCAAGTTCACCGGCGATGACGGTCAGGTCATCGAGCGCGAGGTGATCAAGACGCCGGGCCCCGGCGTGACGATGGCCATGTTCAACTACGACGAGTCCATTCGCGACTTCGCGCGTGCCTCGTTCAACTATGGCCTCGCGCGCAACTACCCCGTCTATCTCTCGACCAAGAACACGATCCTCAAGGTCTACGACGGCCGCTTCAAGGACATCTTCCAGGAGGTGTTCGACAAGGAGTTCAAGGCGGAGTTCGACAAGCGCAAGCTCACCTACGAGCATCGCCTCATCGACGACATGGTGGCGGCCGCGCTCAAGTGGTCGGGCGGCTATGTCTGGGCCTGCAAGAACTACGACGGCGACGTGCAGTCCGATACGGCGGCGCAGGGCTTCGGCTCGCTCGGCCTCATGACGTCGGTGCTCATGACGCCCGATGGCAAGACCTGCGAGGCCGAGGCGGCGCACGGCACGGTGACGCGTCACTACCGCGAGCACCAGAAGGGCCGCGAGACCTCGACGAACTCCATGGCCTCCATCTTCGCCTGGACGCGTGGCCTCGCCCATCGCGCCAAGCTCGACAACAACCCGGAGCTGGCCAAGTTCTCGACCACGCTCGAGAAGGTCTGCATCGACACGGTCGAGTCGGGCTTCATGACGAAGGACCTCGCTCTTCTCGTCGGCGCCGACCAGAAGTGGCTGTCGACGCAGGGCTTCCTCGACAAGATCGACGAGAACCTCAAGAAGGCCATGGCAGTGTAAGCTGCCGCAATACCGAGCCGGCCTGAGGCTCGCGCCGACATCATCTGAGCTAGCCTACCGGCACCCGGCATACCTGTCGGGTGCCGGTCGCATTTTGGAGGAGCCCTCGATGAGCGCGCTGCGCACGTACTACCTCGAGATCGAGCCCTTCGAGACGGGCCAACTCGACGTCGGCGACGGCCACGTCATTCATTGGGAGCGCGTCGGCACGCGCGGCGCCAAGCCGGCTGTCTTCCTGCACGGAGGTCCCGGCGGCGGCATCTCGCCGAACCAGCGCCGGCTCTTCGATCCCAAGCTCTACGACGTCACGCTTTTCGATCAGCGCGGCTGCGGGCGATCGACGCCGCACGCAGAGCTTGAAGCGAACACGACTTGGCATCTCGTCGAAGACATCGAGCGTCTGCGCCGTCTCGTTGGTGTCGAGAAGTGGCAAGTGTTCGGTGGCTCGTGGGGCTCGACACTGGCGCTCGCCTATGCCGAGACGCATCCCGAGCGCGTGAGCGAGCTCATCGTGCGCGGCATCTACACGCTGCAGAAGAGTGAACTCGACTGGTACTATCAGTTCGGCGTGTCCGAGATGTTTCCCGATAAATGGGAGCGCTTTCTCGCGCCCATTCCGGAGGCGGAGCGCGGCGACCTGATGGCTGCCTATCGCAAGCGCCTCACCGGACCTGACCGCGCTGCGCAGATCGAGGCCGCGAAAGCCTGGAGTCTCTGGGAAGGCGAGACCATCACGCTTCTGCCGGACCCCGCGCTCACGAGCCAGCACGGCAATGATGATTTTGCCCTCGCCTTCGCACGCATCGAGAACCACTATTTCACGCACGCTGGTTGGCTCGAGGAAGGCCAGCTCCTGCGCGATGCTCACAAGCTCAGAGGTATCCCTGGCCTGATCGTGCACGGCCGCTACGACATGCCTTGTCCACTGCGGACGGCCTGGGATCTGGCGAAGGCGTGGCCTGATGTCGAGTTTCACATCATCGAAGGCGCCGGCCATGCCTATTCAGAGCCGGGCATTCTCGATCGCCTGATCAGGACGACGGACAAGTTCGCGGGCAAAGTCTGAGCATTCACGGAGCGGGTGGCTGCGGAGCTCCATCTTGCGGCCGGGCTCTTTTTGCTGAGCTCATGCGTTATGATCGCAAAAGCGTTGCAGCAGAAATGCGAGGTCCCCATGCCTGATCGGACACCTATCCATACGGGCGGCTGTCAGTGCGGTGCCGTCCGATACGCGCTCTACTCGGAGCCGACGGGAGCTTCGATTTGCCACTGCCGCATGTGCCAGAAAGCCTTCGGCAACTACTTCGCGCCGCTGGCGGGCGTGCCGCCCGAGGATCTGGAGTGGACGCGGGGAACCCTCAGCATATTTCGATCATCGCAGGCGGCGGAGCGCGGCTTCTGCCGCGACTGCGGTACGCCGCTCACGTATCGCGTGCTGGGGAACGACCGCATTTCCGTCTCGCTCGGCTCGCTCGACGATCCCTCGCGCGTTGTGCCCAGTAGCCAGTACGGCTTGGAAGGCCGGATACCCTGGGTGCACGAGCTTCTCGACCTCCCGGGCGTGCGCACCGAGGACGACATTCCAGCCGACCTCCTTCCGCGTTTCGCGAGCCGGCAGCACCCCGATCACGACACCTGATCGCGCAAGCTCTACTCCCAGCGCGCGGCAGGCAGCGCACTGAATGGCTGGCTCTTTTGCGCGCGGCTGCCATTATGCCGCCAACAGCACAGAAATTCTGGGAGAGAGCGTCCGATGAGGAAGACTGCACGTTGGTTGCTGGCCGCTGCTGCCGGCTTTGGGTGGTCGGGAATTGCTGTGGCCGAAACGCCGGTCCGCGGCGGCACTCTCAATTTCGCGGTCGTTGCCGAGCCGCCGAACTACGACTGCCACTCCAACACGACCTTCGGGCACACGCACCCGATCGCGCCGCACTATTCGACGCTTCTCAAGTTCCACGGCAAGACTTATCCGGATGTGACGGGCGATCTGGCTGAGACCTGGGCGGCCGCGCCGGACGGCATGAGCTACACCTTCAAGCTGCACAAAGGCATCAAGTTCCACGATGGCTCACCGCTCACGTCCGCCGACGTGAAGGCCAGCTACGAGCGCATCATCCGCCCGCCCGAGGGGATCGTCTCGGCGCGCCGCTCCTACTATTCCGACTTCGGCGACATCGAGACGCCGGACGAGCAGACGGTGATCTTCAAGATGAAGACGCCGGTCGCGGGTGTGCTGCAGTTGCTCGCCTCTCCCTTCAACTGCATTTACAGCGCCGCCAAGCTCAAGGAGAACCCGCGCTATCCCGAGCGCGAGATCATGGGTTCGGGCGCCTTCACGTTCGTGGAGCATGTGCGCGGCGCCTCATGGGCGGGCAAGCGCTTCGATCAGTACTTCAAGCCGGGGCTCCCCTATCTCGACGGCTACAAGGCCTTCTTCGTGAAGTCGCCGACGGTGCTCACGGGCCTCCTCGGCGGCCAGTTCGATGCCGAGTTCCGCTTCCGCTCGCCGGGTGAGCGCGATCAGCTCGTTGCCAAGCTCGGCGACAAGGTTTGGGTGAAGGAGCAGCCGCTCACATCGGCGCTGATCATCATCTTCAACACCAAGCGTCCGCCCTTCGACAACCTGAAGGTTCGCCAGGCGCTCTCGCTTGCGGTTGATCGCTGGGGCGGCGGCGCGGCGCTCGGCAAGATCTCGGCGATCCGCTATGTCGGCGGTGTCGCGCGTCCGGGCTACGAGATGGCACTGCCGGAGGACGAGCTCGTCAAGATTCCGGGTTTCGGCAAGGATGCGGCTGCCGCGCGCGCCGAGGCAACGAAGCTGCTCAAGGAAGCTGGCGTCGACAAGCTCTCGTTCAAGCTTCTGAACCGCTCGGCGACAGATCCCTACACCACGGCGGGCGTCTACCTGCTCGATCAGTGGCGCCGCATTGGCGTGACCGCGCAGCACGAGCAGTACGAGACGGCGCCTTATCAGGCGGCGCTGACGGGCGGCAACTTCGATGTCGCGATCGAGTTCATCTCGGACTACACCGACGACCCGACGTTGCAGTTTACGAAGATGCTTTCGAAGCGCGTCTCGCCGGTCGGCTACTCGGATCATCAGGACGACAAGGTCGACAATCTCTACAAGGCCCAGCAGCGCGCCATCGATCCCGTCGAGCGCAAGCGGATCGTGAACGAGCTCGATCGTCACGTGCTGACGATGTCCTACGCGGTGCCCTTCCTCTGGTTCCAGAGGATCACCGTGCAGCCGACGCGCCTCAAGGGATGGTACGCCATGCCGAGCCACTATCTCGGCCAGGATCTCTCGGACGTCTGGCTCGAGCCGAAGTAATCGGGCGCAGGTCAATCGCCGGACCCCCATGCCGCTCGCGCCGGCATGGGGCGGCTGGCTGGCGTCCTACATGAGAATCTCGCGCGCGCCGACCACGGCATTGGCGATGTAGTCGAAGGCCACGCGAAGGCGCTCCACGCCGCGCACGTCAGGGTGCGCGACGAGCCAGAGCTCGCGGATCAGGGTTTCGCCACCGACGTCCACGACCACGAGATCGGGATACTGGTGAGCGACGAATTTGGGAATGAGCCCGACGCCGAGACCGGCGCGCGCGGCGGCGAGGCGCGCGAACAGCGTGTTCACTTTGAGCGCAACCCGGTGCGTGTTGCCGGCCATGCGCACGGAGTGCTTGGCCGCTTCCAGATGCGCGACATCATCGGCAAAGCCGATGAAATCCAAGGGGCCATCCCCGCGTGATTGAATGTATCGCCGGTCGGCATAGAAGTAGCTCGCGTAGTCGGCGATCTTCCGCGCAATGAGGTTGCCGCTCTCGGGGCGCGAGTGCCGGATCGCGAGGTCGACGTCGCGGCGGGTGAGGCTCAAATTCCGGCTACTGATCACCAGCTCGACCTCGAGGCCGGGGTTCTGCTGCATGAGCTCGCGCATGCGCGACATGAGGAAGTAGGAGCCGAAGACCTCCGTCGCCGTGATGCGAACCTTTCCGACGACCGCGTCCGCGGGACCAGCCGCCAGCCGCCGGATTGACTGGGCGCCGTCGGACATGGCCGCTGCAGCCGCGGCTGCACGCTCGCCGGCGGGCGTCAGAGTGAAGCGGCCATCATGACGGTCGAAAAGCTGAACGCGGAGCACCTGCTCCAGGGAGGTGATGCGCCGGCCGACGGTGGCATGCGTGACGCCAAGCGCTCTCGCGGCGGCGGAAAGGCTCCCCACCCGCACCAATTCTAGGAAGAAATGCACATCCTCCCAGTCTGGGTAGGCTGTGCGTTTTTTAACAGCCATAGTGGATTTTTAGGGGATTGTCGTTCGTTGATCAACAGGCAAACTCCCCCGCCGGATGATCTCGATACTTGCTATCTCGGCATCCGGCTTATTGAGCATTAGGGGCTATCAAGGCCCTATGGATCGTAAAAATGTCGCGATTGGCAATTGATGGGGGAATGCGCGCCGTGGACCAGGCAAAGGCGAACGGATTCGATTTGAATGGCTGCGTACTGCACCTGCTGCACCGAGCGCAACAGGCGGCGGACGAAGCCTTCGCGGCGGCATTCTCGGATACTGGCCTCACGCCGCGCCAGTTGGCCGTGCTCGTCATCGTGGGCGAGCGCGAGGGCACGAATCAGGTCGGGCTGGTCGAGGCAACGGGCATCGATCGCTCCACGACCGCTGACCTCGTGCGTCGCCTCATGCGCAAGGGGCTGCTTGCCCGCCGCCGGGCGCGCCATGATGCTCGCTCGAACGTCCTTCGTCTGACGGACGAGGGTCGGGTGCTCCTCGAAAGCTTCCGCAGCCGGGCCGCCGAGGTCGATCGGATGCTGCTCGAAGCGCTTCCCGAAGGGGGCCGGGCGGGCTTTGTCGAGGCCCTCGGCCGCATTGCCACAATGGCCCCGCTGACGGGCGGCGCGGTGGCCGACCGCAGCCTGCTCGCGGCTGAATAGCCTTCCTATCGGCCGGCTGTCGTCGGCCAGGTCTCGATCAGCGCCTCGATGGCGAGGGCACGCGCTTCGCGCGTGAGCCCGACGTTCTTCAGCGCGCGGATGACGTCGCCGAGGGTCAGCAGGTTGGCCTCGTCGGCGGTTGCCGGCCCCATGGCTTGACCCGTGCGCAGGATGGCCCGCGCGCCGTCTCCTTTGTCGCTCGCACTCTTGAGCTCGGCGAGCACGCCGGTCGCCGGCAGATGTCCGTCGGTCGGTTGCGGGGTGCGGCTCGCCGCTTCCCAGAGCGGGATCGGCATCTGCACGTCGAGCGCATCGAGAACGGTGACGAGGCGGTGGAGCTTTGGCGCGTCGAAGCGGCCGGCGCGCGCGAGCCGCTCGATGCTGGCAAGGCCGCTGCTGCCTGGAACCGCGCTGTCGCTGGCCAGGGCACCGAGCACGCGCCAGTGATCGAGGTCGCGGGCCAGATCGGCCCAGCCGTCGACGCCATGGCCCCGGCCGGCGTACACGAGAATGCCTGCGGCACTGTCGGCAAACCATGCGAGTTCCGGCCCCGGACGCATACGTTCGAGAGTCGGCCCGAGCATCCGCGCGATCGCTGGTCTGAGTCCCGCCTTGCCTGCATCATCGAGAAGGGCGCCGATCAGGCGCGCTTTCTTGTCCAGCGCGGGCTCTGCTTCGGTCGCCTGAAAGAGTGCGGCGCGGCGCAGGGCGCCTGTGTGCTTCGAGGCGAGCGGATTCGCGAGATCCTCGGGCGATACCGGCAGGCCGCGATACTGATCGGCGAGTGTATCGGGTGACAGGAGATGCAACCGCGCGGCGCGTTCGGCAGCGACGATCCTGAGGCCAGGATCTATTGCCTGTGCCGTCGCGATAATCGCGAGCACGGCCGGCTCCGCACGATCGACGAGCGCGTTCGGCCAAACGATGCCCGCGGCCTCGCCAAGTCGGTAATCGAGCACGCCGATGGATGAAGGGAGCGCTGGCGGCGCCTTGCCGCCAGCGCCGGCGCCCTCGAGCACGGCGAGCGCAAACGGCGCATCGAGCCCCTCCCCGCGGATCAGGTCGACCGTGAGCTTGCCGGCATCCGTGTTCCCTCCGGCAAGGGCGCAGTAACCCGCAGCGAGAACGGCATCCCGCCGGAAGCTCGCTGGCACGCTCGCGCGATTGCGGATGGCCTCTCCGGCCAGGGCACAGCCGGCTTCCCGATTGCCAATCAGCAGGTGGGCACGCAGGACCACGATCGCGAGCACGGGCTCCGTCGGCGGTGGCACGCGTTCGAGCACGCTCTTGAGCGCATCGATGGCGCCCGCGCGGCGCAGGGTCTCGATCCGGATGGCTTCGAAGGCCGGGGATACAGTGCCGCTCGCCGCGCGCCAGGGCTCCGGCCAGATGGCGGCGATGGTTGCCGATTTCGATGGCAGCGCCACGCCCTCGATGATGTCTTCCAGCGCCTTCGGTGCCAGCGAGGCGAGGCCATCCAGAGAGGGGCGCGAAGCGGCGCGCGGCGGCAGAGGCCGCAAGGCCGGGGTTCTCTGCGGCTCGACGGATTGTATCGGCGCGCGCGGTGGTGGCATAAACCCGCTCTCGCGAGCGGGCGGTGGGAGAGGCTGGCGTTCGGATGGTGCCGTGCGCGTCTCCCACCGCGGCGCGGGCGGCGGCGGTGCTGCGGCCGGCGGCGCAGATGGCGGCTCCGCGATGGGCGCGAGCTCCTGACGCTCGACGGCGACCGGGGCAGCACCACGCGGCCCATCCGCAGGCGCCTCGTACGCGCGTTCCGGACCTGCAGGCGGCCTCGAAAAGCCATCACGCCCGCCGCCCTTGGGTTCGAGCGGCCGGTCGCCCTGCCTCAGGCCTCCGCCGTCCGAGGAGGGCGGGGGAGCCCGACGCGCGCGCTCATCCTTCTGGAAGAGCATCCAGGTATCCTGGGCCGCCGCCGTTCCGGCGCTGGAAATCAGGGCACTGAGCGCAAGGATGACGAGGGCTGAAAAGACCGGCGCCCGGACGGATGATCTCGAGGGCGATCTGGCCATTGTGATGGGTGCACCTACTGACGCCGCACCTTGACGCCGGGCACGGGCTGCGAAACTTCCCGGGCATTCGGCTCGAAGAACTCGGACAGGACGTAGAGGCCCCCCGCCGTCACGGCCGACAGGACGGCAACCACCATCAGGAACCTGAAAAGACTGGGCATTGGAAGTCCTGTACATTGTGCCGATAGGTCGGCGAGTTGGCGCTATTATGGCGCCGCGCTCACCCCTGCCAAGGCACCCGGATCGCTGTACCCGGACTTATTCGCTTGGTTTACGGCGCCTGCGTGTTGCAATTCAATGGATTGCAGACCATGAGATGGACCAAACCGAGTGCCCGGCCACAGGCCCGGGTCAACGCGGCCGCGGCAGCCGCCAGGGAAACATGCGGAGCCCGGCGATGATGCGATTCGGGTGGAAGAAACGGAATCGGGGCGAGATGCTCGCGCGCGCGCAGCAGGTGCGGGAGATGATCGGCACCCGCTCGATCGTCATGATCGGCCTCATGGGCTGCGGCAAGTCCTCGATCGGCCGCCGCCTTGCTGCGGCATTGGGCCTGCCTTTTGTCGATGCCGACGACGAGATCGAGCGCGCCGCCCTCAAGACCATCCCCGAGATCTTCGCCGATCACGGCGAGGCCTATTTCCGCGACGGCGAACGCCGGGTCATCAAGCGGCTGCTCGACAACGGGCCGCAGGTGCTGGCAACGGGCGGTGGCGCCTTCATGAACGAGGAGACCCGCGCCGCCATCAAAGCCGCCGGAATCAGCGTATGGCTGCGCGCCGACCTCGATGTCCTCATGCGCCGCGTCGCCAAACGCGACAACCGCCCTCTGCTCAGGGCCGATGATCCAACCGCCGTGATGAAGAACCTGATGGACCAGCGCTACCCTGTTTACGCGGAGGCCGACATCACGATCGACAGCCGCGACACCATGCACGACGTGATCGTCAACGAGATCGTCACCGCGCTGATCGCGTACGGCGGCTACGCTGATACCGATGCCGAAGCCCTGCCTGGGGTCGTCCATGGCGAGTCCTGAGATGCCGGCAGCGGCCCTTCCCGACCGCACGGTCCACGTCGATCTCGGCGATCGCGCCTATGACGTGCTCGTCGGCCCCGATCTCGTCGCGCGGGCGGGCGATATGGTGGTGTCCCGCTTCGGCAAGGCCCGCGCGGCCATCGTCACGGACGAGAATGTCGCGAAGCACCATCTCGCGACGCTCGAGTCGTCGCTTCGCACGTTCGACCGCCACCTCGGCACGATCATCATGCCGCCGGGCGAAGGGACCAAATGCTTCGCCGAGCTCGCACGCCTCAGCGAGAGCCTGCTCGCCCTGAAGCTCGAACGCGGTGATCTTATTGTGGCGCTGGGTGGCGGCGTCATCGGCGACCTCGCCGGCTTCGCGGCAGCAATCCTGCGGCGCGGCGTGCGCTTCGTGCAGATCCCGACGAGCCTCCTCGCGCAGGTCGACAGCAGCGTCGGCGGCAAGACCGGTATCAACACGCCGCAGGGCAAGAACCTCATCGGCGCCTTCCACCAGCCGAGCCTCGTCCTCGCCGACACCAAGGCGCTTTCGACACTGCCCGTTCGCGAGATGCGCGCCGGCTACGCCGAGGTCGCGAAGTACGGCCTGCTGGGGGATGCCCGCTTCTTCGGCTGGCTCGAGCAGAACTGGCAGCGTCTCTTCGGCAATGATCCCGCGACGCTCACGGAAGCCATCGAGGTTTCCATCGCCGCCAAGGCGCGCATCGTCGAGCGCGACGAGACCGAGACTGGCGATCGCATGCTCTTGAACCTCGGCCACACCTTCGGCCACGCACTCGAAGCCTGGGCCGGCTATTCGAGCCGCCTTCTGCATGGCGAGGCGGTCGCCATTGGCATGGCGCAGGCGGCGCGCTTCTCTGAAGAACGCGGCTTGTGCCCCGCCGGGACGGCGGCGCGTGTGGAGAAGCATCTGCGCGCTGTCGGTCTGCCGACACGCGTCGCGCACATTCCGGGACCCGATCGCCCCGATCCGAAGGCGCTCTTCGCGCTCATGCAGCAGGACAAGAAAGTGCAGTCCGGCAGGCTCACTTTTATCCTCATGCGCGCGATCGGCGATGCCTTCGTCACGCGCGAAGTCGAGCCCGAGGACGTCGCAGCCTTCCTCGAGCGCGAGGTAGTCTTGTCCGGCTGATTGCGGCTGCGGCGCGAGCACCAGAATCCCCTCTCCCCGCTTTTGCGGGGAGAGGGTTAGGGTGAGGGGCAGCCGCTTGCGCGACAGCAGCACCGATCACCCCTTCTCCTTCACGTAGGCAAGCAGCGCGTCGAGCGCGCTGTCGAGATCGTCGTACACGTCGGCATTGGAGACTCGGAACAACCGATATCCGAGCTGCCGGAGCTGGTCGGCTCGTGCCGCGTCGTTGGCGATCTCGGCATCCGTGCTGTGCGTGCCACCATCGACCTCGACTATGACCTTCTGCTCACGACATAGGAAATCGACGTAGTGATCTGCGATCGGGGCTTGCCTTACAAACTTGAGACCACCGAGCCGGCGATCTCTCAGTTCGTTCCATAGACGAGCTTCAGCGGAGGTGTCGTCGGCGCGTAGAACGCGAGCGCGGTTAGTGCGCCATGGTCGGGCGCCTCGCATGACGCTGCCCCTCACCCTAACCCTCTCCCCGTAAGGACGGGGAGAGGGGATTCCCGTCGCACTGTTCGCGCCGCAGGCGCGAAGCGATCTTCAACCCGGGGAGATCATGTTCTCGGGGCGCACGATGGCGTCGAAGTCGGCTTCGGAAATGCCTTCCTTCAGCGCTTCCTCGCGCAGCGTGGTGCCATTCTTGTGCGCGGTCTTGGCGATCTTGGCCGCCTTGTCATAGCCGTACTTGGGCGCGAGCGCGGTCACCAGCATCAAGCTGCGGTCGAGACCGGCCTTGATGTTGTCCTCGCGTGCCTCGATGCCGACGACGCAGTTGTCGGTAAAGGACACGGCCGCATCCGCGAGCAGGCGCACGGACTGCAGGAAGTTGTACGCCATGACCGGGTTGAACACGTTGAGCTCGAAGTGGCCCGACGCGCCCGCGAACGTGATCGTCGCCTGATTGCCGAACACCTGCGTGCAGACCATGGTGAGGGCCTCGCACTGCGTCGGGTTCACCTTGCCCGGCATGATGGACGAGCCCGGCTCGTTCTCGGGGAGGCTCAGCTCGCCGAGGCCCGAGCGCGGACCCGAGCCGAGGAAGCGGATGTCGTTCGCGATCTTGAAGAGCGAGGCCGCGACCGTGTTGATCGCGCCGTGGCTCATGACCATGGCGTCGTGCGCGGCGAGCGCTTCGAACTTGTTGGGCGCGGTCGTGAAGGGGAGGCCGGTGATGACGGCAATGCGCTCGGCGACCTTCTCGGCGAAGCCGACGGGTGCATTGAGGCCCGTGCCGACGGCGGTGCCGCCCTGCGCGAGCTCCATGAGGCTCGGCAGTGTCTGCTCGATGCGCGCAATGCCATTGCGCACCTGCGTCGCGTAGCCGCCGAACTCCTGCCCGAGCGTGAGCGGCGTCGCGTCCTGCGTATGCGTGCGGCCGATCTTGATGATCTTTGTCCAGGCGGCGGCCTTGTCGTCGAGTGCCTTCAGCAGGTGGCGCAGCGCGGGCAGCAGGTCGTGGTGGATCTGCTCGGCGCAAGCGACGTGCATGGCCGTCGGGTAGGTGTCGTTCGACGACTGGCTCATGTTGACGTGGTCGTTCGGATGCACGGGCTTCTTCGAGCCCATCTCGCCGCCGAGCATCTCGATGGCGCGGTTCGAGATGACCTCGTTCGCATTCATGTTCGACTGCGTGCCCGAGCCCGTCTGCCAGACGACGAGCGGGAAGTGCTCATTGAGCTTGCCGTCGATGACCTCCTGCGCGGCGGCGACGATGGTCTCGCCGATCTTCTTGTCGAGGCGGCCGAGGGCCATGTTCGTCTCGGCGGCGGCGCGCTTGACGATGCCGAGGGCGCGGACGACGGGGAGGGGCTGCTTTTCCCAGCCGATCTTGAAATTGCCGAGCGAGCGCTGGGCCTGCGCGCCCCAGTAGCGGGTGGCGTCCACCTCGATCGGGCCGAAGGTGTCGGTCTCGGTGCGGGTCTTGGTCATGGGGCGGTCCGGTCCTGCGCTATTCGGGCGGTTTTTCGTGCTGTCCGAGGCATTAAGCCCGAGGGGCGCCAAGTGCAAGGGGTGGGGGTGGGGGTGGGTACATTGCCTGCGGGAAATGCCCAAGCGCCACTTCGCGTTGAATGAGGAATCACTCAAGGTCCGGCCGAGCGATTGAGCGAATAAAGCGAGGAGCCGGCATGGTGGCGCTTCCCGTCATTGGACTGAGCACGGTAGCTGGCGTGTTTGGCGGCACTATTTGGTTGGCTGTTGCCTGCGGCCTTCTTCTAGCATTGATTGCGCTTTCCGAACGCGCGCCTTCGCTGCGGCGTGCGCATGCCGTCGGCGGCACGACCGCGGCCGTTTCGGTCGGCGAAAGTCTCGCATTTGCTCAGATCGCGTCAGTTGGGACTTATGCCATTGGATGGCTGATTGGGAATGTGCTGTTGTTCGGTTAAAGGGGAGGTTGCGGCCCGATCTGCACTCGCGTCGACAGTAAAATCATCGTTGTCGACGTCCCCGTCGTTAGTTCCGTTCAATAGCAACTGAAGTTCCTGCACCGCAGGCAATACACGAGCCACGCCTTCACGTGCCTTCACTGAGTGCTCACCACCCTGGTGTTCAAGGGCCGAGTACGTGGTTAGGGCGTGGGTCAAGCTATCGTATGCCCGCCTAGGTCTCGAACGCTTGACGTTCACGAACCCGCGAAGTTCGTGGAGATGGGCGAGTTCCAGCGCCGCCCCGCTCTTTGGGAATTCATCGATCGCGGCCTTGTAGCAATTGTTGGCATTCTGATACTGCGGGTTGGGCAACGCTTCGTAAGCCAAGCCGCAATTGCGGAGAGCCTGCGCAACTAACAAGTGGGTGCCACGCGCTCGTGCTTTGGCTTCTAGTTGTGAAAACACTACGAGAGCCTGCCGAGCATTTCCGAGCTTTAGAAATTGAAGTCCAACATACTCGAGCGCCTCGACATCATCCTCGTCAATGTCCAGTGCCGACTGAAAATGGATGAGCGCAGTCTGATGATCATTCTCGGCGTCGGCAATCGCGCCCAAAAGAAGATGCGCCATCGCTCGCTGGTGTGAATGCAGGTCCTCCTTCCGTCGCGCCAATTCTGCCCGCTCATGCGTACGAGCTAGTGTTTCGTGTAATGCATCCTTGGCAGCTCCGTAGCGCTGCCCGCCAATGAGCTTGAGAACAGTCACAAGCTCGCCGTTTGTAAATATTTTGGGCCTGCCTGATACTGGGGTGTTGCGCTTGTCCCGGATGGCGCGGATAGCCTCACGCGCCTGGAGGAGCTTCTCTTCCTCGTGGTCGAGGAATTCATCGAGGCGCCTCCCGAGCCTCTTCTCTGCATATCGCCATGCCTTGTAGGCGCCGAAGATGGATACGCACGCGCCGATAGATGCCAGACCAATCTGAATCAGCTGGATCGCGGTGACGTTGATTTGGATTTTTGACAGCGAAAGCAACAATGGTCCGATGTACTGACCATAAAGATCAAAGAACTCCATAAAACGCCCCCAACGCCCACCAGCAATGTGGTTAATCTAAGTTAACGTCAGCGCGCTTGTACAGACGTCTGACAGTGCGGCAGTGGGACGAAGTGCTCAAATCCGCATTAGACCAAAGTCGTAATTCTCAGCCCGCGCTTCGTCCCGGCTCGCCCATTCCGGCATATCTGCCACCTTTCCCGGCACTGCCGAGGCCATGAGTCGCGCCTATTAGGGCTCGATTGCCCTTCAATTATGCAGTAAGCGCCTAAAACTCGGGCATCAGCCCACCAGCCTCGCCACCTCACATCCCCCGAAGGAGCCCCGATGTCCGACGGAAGCTTGCTCGACGATGCCCTCGTGCGCCTCGATGAGGCCGCCCGACACCTCAATGTCGACCCGGATGTCGTCGAGAAGCTGAAATACGCGCGCGAGACCACCAAGGTCCGCCTCATGATCCGCATGGACGACGGCTCGCGGAAGTCCTTCCTGGCCTGGCGCTGCCGCTATGACGACACGCGCGGGCCCACCAAAGGCGGCATCCGCTATCACCCCGATGCGCACGTCGAAGAAGTCGAGACGCTCGCTTTCTGGATGACCTTCAAGTGCGCCGTGATGAACCTGCCGTACGGCGGCGGCAAAGGGGCAGTGCGCGTCGATCCGCGCCAGCTCTCCAAGGCCGAGCTGGAGCGTCTGTCGCGCGCCTACATGCAGGCCTTTGCCCGCACGGTCGGACCTGACCGGGATATTCCGGCGCCGGACGTCTACACGAACTCCATGATCATGGGCTGGATGGCCGACGAGTACGCCCAGATCGTCGGGCAGGCTGTGCCTGCGGTGATCACCGGCAAGCCCATTGCTCTTGGCGGTTCGCTCGGGCGCGGAGATGCAACGGCGCGCGGGGGCTACTATCTCGTGCGCCATCTCGCCGATGATCTGAAGCTCGGCAAGGTCATGCGCGTCGCCGTGCAGGGCTTTGGCAATGCGGGACAGTACGTGGCGCAACTGCTGGCGGGCGACGGTCATCGCATTGTCGCGGTCTCGGACTCGCAGGGCGCGGTCTATGCGGGCAATGGACTGAACGTCGAGGCCCTGCTCGCGGCCAAGGCGCGGGGCAAGTCAGTGATGGCAACGGTCGGCCAGCACGGTCATGAGGCGCTCGATCCTGATAAGATCGTCGGTGTGCAGTGCGAGCTGCTGGTGCCGGCGGCGCTCGAGAACATGATCCACGCCGAGAATGCAAAGAGCGTTCGCGCCAAGCTCATTCTGGAGCTGGCGAACGGGCCGGTGACGCCCGAGGCCGACGAGATCCTCGCCAAGGCCGATGTCGTCGTGCTGCCGGATATTCTTGCCAATGCCGGCGGCGTGACAGTCTCGTACTTCGAGTGGGTCCAGAACCGCCAGGGCTACTACTGGACCGAACAGGAAATTCACGGGCGCCTTCAGTCGATCATGGAGCGTGAGGGGCGCACGATCTGGGAGCTCTCCCGGCAGAGGGGCATTCCCATGCGCACGGGTGCTTATGTGCACGCACTCGGTCGCCTCGCAGAAGCCATCGAAGCGCACGGCACGCAGAGCTTCTTCACGAGCTGATCGCGGCCCCAGCGTTAGGCGCAAAATCGCGCGGGCTTGCAACATCAAGCCCGCGTGAGCGCCACCCCTTTCTCCCTCCCCATTGCTGACATGCTGGCGTCACGCCACTAGCATGAGCTGCGATGGGCTGAGCTGGACAAGGGAGAATTGACGCATGAGTGGCTTCCTGACCGAGGACGAGATCGCGGCGCTGAACCCTTCCGAGCTGCTGCCGCATTCGACCCCGATCCCGACCCAGATCGTCTCCAGCGACGAGTTCACGCCGCCGCCTCAGAGCGAGAAGCAGAAGGAGGTCGAGGCGCGCCTCCTCGCCATGGCCGACGAGTTCGGCGCCAGGCAGGGGCAGAGCCGTCGCCAGTTCTTCCAGTCCGCCGCAGGCATGGCAGCGGCGTTCGTCGCGCTGAATGAAACCTTCTCCGCCGTCTTCGATGCGAGCCGTGCCGAGGCTTCGACGCCGGCCATGGCCGACGAGCGCGCGAAGGGCCTCAAAGACCAATTCATCATGGACATGCACACGCATTTCCTGCGCGATGACACGCGGCTCACCAATTTCGTGCGGGCGCGCGAGGCCGTGGGCAAGGCCGGCTGGAATCCGCAGCTCGTCGACAAGCCGCAGACACTCGAAGACCTGAAGTTCAACAACTTCTTCAAGGAGATCTATCTCGACAGCGACACCAAGGTGGCGCTCATCTCGTCATCGCCCTCGGAGGAGCCACAGGATTGGTTCCTGACGAACGAGCAGATGATCGAGGCGCGCGACAAGATCAACAAGGACGCCGGCAGCCGCCGCATGTTCGCGCACGCGATCTTCACGCCGGGGCAGGACGGTTGGCTCGAGCATCTCGAAGGCTCGCTGGCGCGCAAACCCGAGTCCATCAAAGGCTACACCGTCGGCGACAACACGAACAAGGATCTCGCGCGCCATCCCTGGCGCATGGACGACGAGAAGGTCACGTACAAGGCCTACGAGCTCGCCGTGAAGCACGGCATCAAGAACATTTGCGTGCACAAGGGGCTCTTCCCCGAGTCCACCGCGAAGCGCTTTCCGCATCTGCTCGAGTACGCCAAGGTCGGCGATGTCGGGAAGGCGGCCAAGGACTGGCCGCAGCTTAATTTCGTCATCTACCACGCGGGTTATCGCTGGGCAGCCGGCGGACGCGCGGGGGATGGCTGGAACGAGTTCGAGCAGACGGGACGCGTGTCCTGGGTGAGCGATCTCGCCGAGATCCCGGAGAAGTACGGCGTCACGAACGTCTACGCCGATGTCGGCCAGCTCTTTGCGCAGAGCGTCGTCGCGGAGCCGCGACTGGCGGCGGCCATGATGGGCATCATGGGACGCGGCATGGGCTATGAGCGCGTCGTGTGGGGTACGGATGCCGTGTGGACGGGCTCGCCGCAGTGGCAGATCGAGGCGCTGCGCCGGCTCGAGATCAGCGAGGACATGCAGAAAAAGTACGGCTTCAAGCCGCTCGGCGCGGCGGACGGCCCGATCAAGAACATGATCTTCGCCGGCACGAACGCGAAGCTCTACGACTTCGACATTCCGAGCCAGCGCGGCGACATCGGGCCGAACCGCGACCGCTTTGCGCTCATGAAGGAAGAGTACGAGAAGAGCGGGCCCGCGCGCTCCAACCTCCGCTATGGCTATGTGACGGGGCCCGTGGACTGGTCGGCCTTCGCGTAGGTCATGCCGCTTCCGGCAGCGTGTCGAGGCGCGGCACCTGCGAGCTCATGATCACGAGGAACTGCGCGAGAAAGCCGAGCGCCGCGAGAACCAGGCACGCTGCCACGCCTGATCTCGCGGCGACGAGCGCTCCCAATGCCGCGCCGATCGGGCGCGCGCCGAAGGTGGCGGTCAGGACCAGTGCGGAGACGCGCCCGAGCATGGAGATCGGCGTCACGGCTTGGCGGAGCGTCGTGGTCGTGATGGTCCAGAGAATGGGGCCGGCGCCGAACAGGAAGAAGCTCGCGCCCGCGACGATCCCCGAGGGCAGCCAGAGCGTCGCGAGCATGATGAGCGCGGCGAGCAGGCCTGCGAGCGGGCCGAGCACGATCATGGTGCCGAGCGACAAGCGGCGCATGAGGCGCGGTGCGAGCAGCGCGCCGATGATCATGCCGGCACCGTAAATGCCGAGCGTCACGCCGACGCCTGCGGCAGTGAGACCGAGGTTCTGGATCGCATAGGCCACATAGATGGCCTGCAGCACGAACCACGCCGCATTGAAGAAGATGGCCGTGACGAGGATGGGCCGCAGGAGCGGATGCGCGAGGACGAAGTACGCGCCTTCGCTCACTTCCCGGAGCAGATGCCGGCGCGGCGGACGGGAGGCCGGCAGCTCCTCGCGCAGGCTGGCGAGCAGCATGGCCGCGAGGAGCGAGAGTACGGTCGCGATCACGTAGGCCGTCGGCGCACCGGCCCAGCCGACAATGGCACCACCGAGTGCGGGACCGCCCGCATAGGCCGTGCTGCGGGCGAGTTCCAGCCAGCGGTTCGCCTCGCCGAGCTGGTGACGTGGCACCATGGACGGCAGGAGCGCCGGCGCCGCGACGCTGTAGCAGACTGTGCCGATGGCCCCGATGAAGCCGAGCGCAGCCAGCATCGGCAGGTCGAGCATTCCGCCGGCGAGCAGGGCGAGCACCGCCAGCAGCGAGACTGCGCGCAAGGCCTCCGAGCCGGCCATGAGCCGGCGCCGCGCCATGCGATCGGCCAGCACGCCTGCAGGGAGCGCCAGCAGGAGAAAGGGCAAGGTCTGCACAGTTTGGAGGAGGCCGGTCTCGGCTGCGCCGGCGCCGAGCAACAACACCGCGACAAGAGGTGCGGCAGCGAGCGCGATCTGCTCGGAAAGCTGGGCTGAGAGATTGGACCAGCCGAGCCGCGCAAAGGCGGGCGGCAGGCTGTCGGACGGTGTGGCGGGCATTGGGGGCCTCCTCGAACGTCGGAGGCGCAGAAAAATCAGGGCCGGCGCGTGCGGGCGATCCGTTTCCTGGCTTCAAATCCGGATGCCGGCCTGCCGGGGCGGGAATCGATGGCGATGCCGGGGCGGCGCAGTTGCAGTATCCTGCGCACCAATCGACTCGGGACCCAGGATCCGGCCTTGCGACGCGGCTACCACCACGGCAACCTCAAGGAAGCGCTCATCGAAGCCGCGCTCGCGCTCATTGCCGAGAAGGGGGCCGGGGGTCTTACGTTCGCCGATGCGGCGCGTGCAGCGGGTGTCAGCCCCGCGGCGCCGTACCGCCATTTCCGCGATCGCGAGGCGCTGCTGGCCGAGGTCGCCCAGCGCGGATTTCGCGAGCTCGAGGAGGCCTTGACCAAGGCGTGGAACGATGCGCGTCCCGAGCCGACGCAGGCGCTGCATCGTGTCGGCAAGGCATATCTCAGCTTTGCGCGTGAGGAACCCGCCTACTACGCGGCCATGTTCGAGTCCGGCGTCAACATCGGTGCCGATCCGGCGCTCAGGGTCGCGGCCGAAGCCGCCTTCAGCGCGGTTCGCAAGGCCGTCGAGGCGGTCGTGGCGACATTGCCGGCGGAGGGGCGGCCGCCGGTGCTGATGATGACGCTTCACATCTGGTCGCAGGCGCATGGCATCGCGAGCCTCTTCGGTCGCGCGGATCAGGCGCGCCGACCAATCCCCATGAGCCCCGAGGATCTGCTCGAGGCCGCCGTGCTGATCTATCTGCGCGGGCTCGGGGCGTCGAAGGGCTGAGCAGCATCCCCCCGATCTCGTCGCCGAGAGGCTCCAGTGGCCTTCTTTCGCCTCGCCAGCCTTCCCATATCCGAGGGCGGGGTGGTCCTCCGTGCCTTCTCCGCTGGAGAGGGCATGGCGAGGGGGCGCCGTGCCAGCCCGCCCGGTCGCCTCCGCAGGCGACACCAAGAAATAGTTGCCGCCGCCCCTTGAAGTGATGTAAATGTTCGTTACATTCACATCGAGGGATGGCTCTCAGGAGACCCTCATAAAGTTGCCAACTAACGCCAGGAGGGCGCGATGCATCAGATGGCCATGAGGATCGATGACTTTGGCAAGCCGGCCTGGATTGCCTTGATGGTACTCGGCTTCATCGTGTTCTGGCCGATCGGCCTCGCCATCCTGGCCTACATCATATGGAGCGGTCGGATGGGATGCGGATGGCGGCGAGGTGAGTGGCGCGGGCAGCAGTTCCGCGAGAAATTCGGCAAGTGGGCCGGGCCGATGGGTCCGCAGTATTCGACCGGCAACCGGGCCTTCGACGAGTACCGCGCCGATACGCTGCGCCGTCTCGAGGAGGAGGCCCGGGACTTCGAGGGCTTTCTCGGCCGCCTGCGCATGGCCAAGGACAAGGCCGAGTTCGACGAGTTCATGAACGAGCGGCGCAACAATCCGCCGCGTCCCGAGGCACCAGAAGCCGATAAGCCGGCCGGTGTGTGAGCACTGTCTGCGCTGGGAGCCAGTCAGTAGAGTTTCGATGATCTGAGCCGACGAGGCGGGCCCGCAAGCCCGCCTCGTTTGCGTTAAAGCAACGGACTTGAAATTCGCCTCACCTCGATGCCGGGTAGGGAGCGAATTTCAAGTCCAAAGTTGCTTTAGAACGCATTGAGTCTAAAGCGTCTTTGGACCTCAAATGCGACTTCGAACCCGATCCAAACGGTGGGTCGCATTTGAGGCCCGACGCTTTAGCGAAGGATCACGTCGAGAAGGATCACGTCGATTTGGCGTCGAGCGCGCCGGTCGCAGACAGGATACCGGCCGCCGCGGCGCCGATCAGCGGCGCGACGATGAAGAGCCAAAGCTGTGAGAGGGCATTGCCGCCCACGAGCAGGGCCGGGCCGAGGCTGCGCGCCGGATTGACGGACGTGCCCGTGATGTGGATGCCGACAATGTGGATGACGACGAGCGTAAGGCCGATCGCGAGGCCGGCATTGGCTGTCGGCGCACCCGCACCCGTCGACCCGAGAATGACGGTCACGAACAGGAAGGTCGCGACGACCTCGAAGAGGAAGGCCGCGCCGAGGCCGTATTCGCCCTGATAGCCAGCACCCCAGCCGTTCTGGCCGAGACCCTGCTTGGCGAGGTCGTAGCCGGCAAGCTTGCCGGAGACGACCATGTAGAGCACGGCAGCGGCGGCAATGGCGCCGAGGCACTGCGCGATCACGTATTTCACGAAATCACCGGCGCTCATGCGACCGGCGAGCAGCACGCCGAGGCTGACGGCCGGATTGATGTGGCAGCCCGAGACGGGGCCGATGCCGTACGCCATGCCGATGAGCGCGAGGCCGAAGGCTATGGCGATGCCAAGAACGCCGACGAGGTTCCCGGCGACGACGGCTGCGCCGCAACCGAGGAAGACGAGAGTGAAAGTGCCGATGAATTCTGCGATGGCCTTGTTCATGGGGGTTCCCCGCTGATGCTGCACCCGCTCAGCGGATAGCACACGGATTACCTCCGATTTGTGGGGCGTGAGTCATAACTCTTGTTACGGATTGTGCGGGATGTGAGTACTGCGCCCGATGTTCAATTCTTCTCGGCCGCACGCGCTGCGAAGTCGCCGTGCTCGAGGACGCGCGAGACGAGCGTGCCGAACACGAGCCCCCAGAACGGTGCGCCAATGCCGGCAATGGCCATGCCGCTGACAGTCACCAGGAAGGCGACCAGAGCGCCGATACCGAATGGACCCTGGAAGGCGGTGGCGAAGGCACTCTGCAGCACGCGCAGCATGGCAAGCCCGGCGAGCGTGGCAATGAAGGCCTTGGGTGTTGCCAGCAGGAGCGTCGTGAAGAACGGCGAGAACAGGCCGAACACGAGTGCGAGAAGCCCGAGCAGGATGCCGGCGGTGTAGTGCGTGCGCTTGTCCCGCCCGGTCGCGAGAATGGCGTTGGACGGCCCCGTGAGGCAGGTCGAGACCGCGCCGACGAGGCCGGCAAGGATCGACCAGAGGCCGCAGGCCGTGGCGATGGCATTGACCGGCGGGGCGTGCCCAACAGTACGCAGGACCGCAATGCCCTGACCGTTCTGCACAACGAGCACCGTGATCGCGAGCGGCACGACGAGCTCGATCAGCGTTGCCGGATTGAACTGCGGCACGACCAGTGTCGGCGCGGCGAGGACGGCCTCCGAGCTTATGGACGGCAGCGCCCCCGTCCGCGTGAGCGCAATGGCCACGAGGCCGACCACCATGGCGACGATGAGCGGTGGTAGCCTCCTCGCCAGGCCCGGCAGCGCGGAAATCACCAGGAAAGTCGCGGTCATCGGCAGCGCGATGGCGAGGTCGCTCTCGAAGGCCTTCACCCAGTCGAGCCCGAAAGGCAGGAACACGCCCGCCACCATGCCCATGACGATCGGCAGGGGCACCGCGTCCATCACGCGGCGCACGACGCCTGTGAGGCCGAGCATCAGCATGAGCAGCCCCGTGACCAGAAAGGCCCCGACCACCTCGTTGAAGCTCGCGTGCGCGAGGGCGGGGCCGACGAGGACGGTGCCCGGAATGGTCCAGAAAAAGGCGAGTGGCTGGCGGTAGGCGGCCGAGAAGGCGATCGAGAGCAGGCCGTTGATGAAGAACGCCCCGAAAATCCAGGACGCGATCTGGGCCTCGCTCAGGCCTCCGCGAGCGGCGACCGCGAACACGATGGCGACAGGTCCCGTGATCGCGAAGGCAAAGGCGACGAGGGCGTTGACGGCGTTCTCGGCCGAAAGATCGCGCACGAAGGCTGCTGGGCCCGCGACGGGGTGGCTGATCGGCTCGAGGGCCATGGCGTCTTCCCCGGCATTCCCCGCGGCGCGGGCATGTCTTTTGGCGACTCGCGGCAGGGCTGGCATGCGCGGTCTAATTCCGCTTGATCCAGCAGCCGCGTGGCTTCAGTTTCTTCGGCCGGGAAACGCTCGAACTGCAATCCAAGCGCAAACGCTATCCACGAGGGAAGGGCCCGCCCATGAATGCCGCACGTCCCGGCTCGGTGCACAACTATGACGAACTGCGCCGCCTGGCCAAGCGTCGTCTGCCGAAGATCGCCTATGATTTCATCGAGGGCGGCGCGGATGACGAAGAGGGCCTCGACCGCAATTTCCAGGGCTTCTCGCGCTACAGCCTCGTGCCGCGCTATCTCGTCGACGTATCCAAGCGCGATCTGAGCACCGAACTCTTCGGCAGGCGGTACTCGAGCCCCGTAGGCATTGCGCCGACCGGTCTTGCGGCGCTCTTCCGCCCCGGCGCCGATCTGATGCTCGCGCGCGCGGCCCGCGACGCCAACGTGCCCTTCATCATGTCGGGAACGGGTACGGCCTCCATCGAGGATCTCGGACGGGAAGCGCCCGACCACGGCTGGTATCAGCTCTATGCCGCCAAGGACAAGACGATCTCCGACGACATGATCCGGCGCTCGAAGGATGCCGGGCTCAAGACGCTCGTCTTCACCGTCGACGTCCCTGTGCACTCGAACCGCCTGCGCAACAAGCGCAACGGCATGTCGCGGCCGCTCAAGATGCCGCTCAAGACCAAGATCGAAGCGCTCATGCATCCGGGCTGGATGCTTGACTATTACCGCAGCGGTGGCCCGCCCATGTTCCCGAATTGGGCGCCTTATGCGGGGCCTGGCGCGCAGAACGATGCCGATAAGGTCGCCGCGTTCGTCGCCTCGCAAACGACGCCGCCCATGACCTGGGATGACGTCAAGCGCTTCCGGGATCTGTGGCCGCACAACTTCGTGCTCAAGGGCATCATGCATCCGCGCGATGCGGAGCGGGCGAAGGAAGCGGGCGTGGACGGCATCATGGTCTCGAACCACGGCGCGCGTCAGCTCAATACGGCACCTTCGCCCGTCGAAGTCTTCCCGGCGATCCGCGATGCGGTCGGCGACAAGATGACCCTCATGCTCGACAGTGGCGTGCGCGGTGGCTCGGATGTCGCGACGGCGCTCTGCCTCGGGGCCAAGTTCGTATTCGTCGGCCGCATGACGCTCTACGCGGTTGCAGCGGGCGGCGAGCGACTGGCCTCGCGGGCGCTCGAGATCGTCCGCAACGAGCTCGATCTCACCATGGGCCAGATGGGTGCGCCCGACATCGCCTCGCTCGGCCCTGATTTCCTCATGTGGGATGATCCCGAGGACCTGAAGCGCAACCGCCGGCCTTGAGCGCGTATCCTAGGTCCCCTCGACCTTGTACTTCTTGAAGTCGGTGACGAGCGCCTGCAGGGCATTGGCGATCTCGAGACCCGTTTCGACCAATGTCTTGAGGCTCGCGCGCTCCTGGATGAGCTTGTTGAGCCGGTCCTGCTGCTCGCCGAAGCCGAAGTAGATCGGCTCCGGCGCGACGATCTCGCCATCCTCGACCGCGGCCATGATGTCGAAGGCATTCTGCGAGGCGAGCACCAGCATGGATGCGACGTCGTTCATGAGCTGGTGATAGATGCGCGCGAGGCCTGCGTCGATGCGCGGCCCGTGCACGCCGAATTTCAGCGGTGAAGCCGACGCCGCGCCCTCGCCGGCAAAGAGCCTCGGATTGCGGTTCAGGCGCTTGAAGATTTCCTGCAGGCCAAGGCAGCACGACTCGAGATCGCGGAGCACGAGGCCGACCTTGCGCCGGCCGCGCGTGCCGTCCGGTATGCGCTCCTGACCGACCCAGTTCACGGCTGCAATCGAGGCGATCGCGGCGAGTGCCGAGAGCGCCGGGAGCACGACCGCCAGCGGATCGGGTGCGATACGGGTTTCGGCTTCGCTGTCGCCGTCCTTTGCCCTTGCGGCTGTTTGCGGTCGTGGTGGTCGTCCCAAGTGGCGGTCCTCGTCGGTAGCCGGAGATTCGGCCAAGGTGCATCTAGAACAGGAATACGGCGAAGGACAGCGCGCTGTGGGCACCCCAGCGGGCGATCCTTGCGCATTATCAAGGCGAACGGCGTTCCGCGCAGGCACAGAGGTTTGGCACCAGCCGAAAGGAGCTGCCGCCATGGCGCGGATCGTCATCATCGTCGGCCATGCGCTGCCCGGCACCTACTGCGGCGCCCTGGCCGAGGCCTACATGCGGGGAGCCGAGAGCGCGGGACACCAAGTATCGCTTTTCAACACGGCGAGTATGACATTCGATCCCATTCTGCGCGGCGGCTACCGCTCGTTGCAGGCCCTCGAGCCCGATCTTGCTGCGGCACGTACCGCCATCCAGGCGGCGGATCACATGGTGATCATTTTTCCGCTTTGGCTCGGTACGCTGCCGGCGATCTTCAAGGGATTTCTCGAGCGCGTCATCCAGCCGGATATTTTCGAGCCGGCGAAGACGGGAAAATTCGCGACGCCGTGGAAAGGCAAGTCGGCGCGGATCGTCATGACCATGGGGATGCCGGGCTTCATCTACCGCTGGTACTTCGGCGCGCACGCATTGAAGATGCTGAAGCGCAATATCCTCGGCTTTCTCGGCGTGGGCCCGATCCGCAGCACCATTCACGGCTCCATCGAAGGTGTTTCCGGCGAGAAGCGCGCTCAGTGGCTCGCCGACATGGAGGCGCTTGGCCGCGCCGCGGGATAGCTACTCGCAGAAGCTTTTGTAGCGGCGCTTGGCCATGTCGAGATGGAAGTGATCGCGGTGGGCCTCGTTGGCCTCGGGACCGAGCACGGTTCCGAACGTGCCACACGCCGCCTCGTGGATCTCACGCAAGAACTGTCCGCGCGGGCCGGGCTTCTCCGCGGCCGCCGCGAGAGATGACGACGTCGGGATCAGTGCCGGCGGTTTTTCACGGGCGATGCGGGCGGCCTCTCTTGCCGCTTCGCGGGCCTCTTGGCGAGCCTTCTGCCGCTCGGCACGCTTGAGACGACGACGCTCGCGCGGCGATAGCTGTGCGGTATCCTCGGGTGCCGCTTCTTCCTTCTCCTCGGTTTTGGGCTCTGCCTTGGCGGCCGCCTTAGGGTCGGCCTTTACTTCGGGCTTTGCCTCGGCCTTTGTCTCACCCTTGCCTTTTGCTGCTTTCTCGGCGGCCGCTTTGGCAGCGGCCTCCCTGGCAGCTTTGGCCGCAGCCTCCGCCGCTGCGGCGGCGGCCTTGCGCGCGGCTTCGGCTGCCTTCTCGGCGGCGATCTGGGCAGCGATGTCGCGCGTGGTCGGACCCCAGTCGCGCTTGAGATCGACGACCTCGCCGCTCTCGGTGATGAAGTCCCGGATATCGAGGGCATTGGCGAGCGCGTGCTCGCTGAGCCGGGTGGTCGTGCGGCCCGGAGCATTGCGGCACGAATAGTCGCTGATGTTGCTGATCTTAGTGACGGGCTTGCCGAGCAGGCGCCGCGCTGCCGGCTGCACGTCCTTCTCCATCCACTGCGCCAAGGCGGCCGCCAGGTCACAGGTCATGGTCGCAGGCGGCGAAACGCTGACCTTCATGGCTTTGCCGATGCTGATCAGCTTGACGGGGCCCGGCGAGCCGCAACCGCCATCGCGGACGGGATCAGCGGGTTCAGTTTCCGCATCCACATCCTTGAGAAGTTCGGTGCAGCGCGCGCGCTCGGCGCTGATCTCTTCCTCGCTCCATGTCTTGAGGATCTCGGGCGCGCCGGGGAGCAGCTTCGGCCACGTCCCGCGCTTGTCTCGCCTTGCCTCTGCGCTGGCCTCCGGCGCGACGCGCAGGGGATTGCGCTCGGGTAGAGGCAACTCGGCCTCCCGCACTGGATTGCGCTCCGGCAGCGGCATTTCGGCTTCACGCATCGGATTGCGCTCGGGGAGCGGCAGTTCAGCCTCGCGCACGGGATTGCGCTCGGGCAGGGGCACGGTTGCCGCTGCGCCTGTGGCGAGCAGTAGCGCAAGCGCCAGGGCCATGGGACCGCCGATCGTACGAATGCCCATCCGGTCGCAG
This sequence comes from Hyphomicrobium sp. CS1BSMeth3, assembly GCF_900117415.1. Classification (GTDB taxonomy): domain Bacteria; phylum Pseudomonadota; class Alphaproteobacteria; order Rhizobiales; family Hyphomicrobiaceae. Next base: position 1,412,385 of record NZ_FPEI01000006.1, on the reverse strand, counting down.
CTTTTGAGTGCCATCGGTCCCGTTCAACGATCGACAGTCCTGTGCGGTTGCCTTTGCCGCACGAGAATCATCGGACATCTGCGCTTACATCGTGACCCTCCTATCCGGCCATCCAATGGCGGAGGGCGCGGTCGTTCGCTAAGGTGATGTTCCAAAGCATCACTACGAGGAACGCCTGAATGAGCGGTGGGACCGCGGCAGAAGAGGTTGCGGATGGGCTCCTGTGCGAGCGGCGCGGGGCGCTGGCACTCATCACGCTGGCGCGGCCCGAAAAGCGGAATGCGCTGACCATCGCCGCGCGGGCCCGCCTTGCAGAGAACCTGCCGAAGTATGCGCGCGATCCGCTGGTCTATGCCGTGGTGATCCGCTCGGCCGTTGAGGGCATCTTCTGTTCGGGCGGCGATGTGATCGAGATGGCCACACTCGCCGACCAGGACATCGAGGCGGTGGAGAAGGCACTCGGCGACGAGATCTCGCTGGTCTGGCTGGCCGAATGTTTCACCAAGCCGACGGTGTCCTTGATCAACGGGCCAGTCATGGGGGGCGGCAATGGCATCAGCCGCTTCGGGACGCATCGTGTCGCCGGCGAGCACTACAAATGCGCCACGCCCGAGACCGGCATCGGTTTCATTCCCAACTACGGCCTTGCCCACACATTCTCGCGCATGCCGAAAGACATCGGCATGTACATGGCGCTGACGGGGGAGAGCATCGGCGCCGCCGATGCCTATCACCTCGGGATTGCGACGCACTGCATCCCGGCCTCCGAGCACGACACGATCATGGCCGCGCTCGTCGATGCCGAGCCCGTCGATCCGCTCCTCGATACGCGCCACCGGGATCCGGGGCCTGCTCCCATCCTGGCCCTCGGCGAGGTCATCACGCGCACGTTCGGCGCGGGCACCGTTGCCGAAATCATCACGCGCCTGGAGCGCGAGCGGGGGGCTTACGCCGCCTGGGCCGAGGCGACGCGTGCGCGCCTTCTCGAGCGCTCGCCGACGGCGCTCGCCGTCACGCACCGTCTGGTCCGTGAAGCGTCCGCGATGCAACTCTCCGAAGTGCTGGAACTCGAGCACGCCGTAGCCTGCCGCATGATGGAGCTCCCGGACATCCACGCCGGCGTGCGCGCCCGCCTCATTGCACGGGGCGAGCGACCCAACTGGCGGCCCGCGCGGATCGAGGAAGTCAGCGCCGCTATGCTCGATGCGATCTTTTCGCCGACCGAGGCCCACCACGTCCGGTTGCCGGCGCGGCAGAAAATGCAGGAAATGCTCGCCTAGGTACAGGATCCGGCATTTTCCGAGTGCAAAAATGGGCCAATAATCAATCGTTTATTTAGTATGTGTATTAGCGTAAGATTTAATTTCCTCATGTAGCCTCCGACTTAATTCGAAGCCTATCGGTTGGGACGCACCCACTGATCTGGAGGCAAGCGTTATGAGTGCAGTACTGGAGAAAGTCCGCCCGCGGGATGCGGCCACGGGCGAGGATTTCCGCGGCGAGTATCTGCAGGCCCTGCGCCTGATCGAGCGGCTCCACCGCCTGTTGCTCGACGTCATCAAGGACGAGTTCGACCGCGAGGGTGGTGCCGAGCTCAACAGCGTACAGGCGCTGCTTCTCTACAATATCGGCGAGAGTGAGCTCACAGCCGGCGAGCTCAAGACGCGCGGCTATTACCTCGGCTCGAACGTCTCATACAACCTGAAGAAGCTCGTCGACATGGGCTATCTTCACTACAAGCGCTCCGAGGTGGACCGCCGCTCGGTGAAGGTCAGCCTGACGCCCAAGGGCATGGCGGCCTGCGATGTCGTCGATAAGCTGTATCACCGCCAGCTCGGCTCGCTCGAGGTGGTCGGGGAGGTCAACCAGGGCGACGTCCAGGGCCTCAATCGTGCCCTCATCCGGCTCGAGCGCTTCTGGTCGGACCAGATCCGCTACCGGCTGTAGTCGCAACGGAAATGCGCAGGAATTCCGGCGGGAGGCGCGAATTGCGGCTCCCGCCTTTCTTTTTGGATCAGCCGAAGCGGCCAGTGATGTAGTCGCGCGTGCGCTCGTCACGCGGGTTCGTGAAGATCGTCTCCGTCTCGCCTTCCTCGACGAGAATGCCGAGATGGAAGAAGGCCGTGCGCTGGGAGACGCGCGCCGCCTGCTGCATCGAGTGCGTCACGATGATGATGCAGAAGTTCGAGCGCAGCTCGTCGATGAGCTCCTCGATTTTGGCGGTCGCAATCGGGTCGAGGGCGGAGCACGGCTCGTCCATCAGGATGACGTCCGGGCTCACGGCAATGGCGCGGGCGATGCACAGGCGCTGCTGCTGACCGCCCGAGAGGCCCGTGCCAGAGTCGTTGAGACGGTCCTTGACCTCCTTGAAAAGGCCGGCCTTCTCGAGGCTCGTCTGGACGATCTCGTCGAGGTCGGTCTTGCTCTTGGCGAGGCCGTGAATGCGCGGGCCGTAAGCGACGTTCTCGTAGATGGACTTCGGGAAGGGGTTCGGCTTCTGGAAGACCATGCCCACGCGCGCGCGCAATTGCACGACGTCGAGCGAGGGATCGTAGATGTCCTTGCTGTCGATCTCGATCTTGCCGGTCACGCGGCAGATGGGGATCGTGTCGTTCATGCGGTTGATGCAGCGCAGGAACGTCGACTTGCCGCAACCCGACGGGCCGATGAAGGCCATGACCGCCTGATCGGGGACATCGACTGAGACGTCCTTGAGCGCGTGCTTCTCGCCATAGTGGACGTTCACGCCGCGCGCGACGACTTTCGACGCCGTGGAGGACTTTGCGGCCACGTACGGTTGTGCAGCCTGGATGCCTTGGGTGGTCATATCCATCTTCATGTACTCTCCGAAAGCAATTTGGGCTACCAGCGGCGCTCGAAGCGCTTGCGCAGCCAGATGGCCGTGCCGTTCATGACGAACAGGAAGACGAGAAGCACGACAATAGCCCCTGCTGTCTTCGCCTTGAAGGCAAGTTCGGGCAGATCAGACCAGAGGAAGATCTGCACCGGCAACACCGTTGCCGCGTCAGTGACGCTGGTCGGCACGTCGACGATGAAGGCAACCATGCCGATCATGAGGAGCGGTGCCGTCTCGCCGAGAGCATGGGCCATGCCGATGATGGTACCGGTCATGATGCCCGGCATGGCGAGCGGGAGCACGTGATGGAAGATGGCCTGCTGGTGCGATGCGCCGACGCCGAGCGCGGCCTCCTTGATCGAGGGAGGCACGGCCTTCAAGGCCGCGCGCGAAGCAATGATGATCGTCGGTAGCACGAGCAGCGCCAGCACGAGACCTCCGACGAGCGGTGCCGATCGCGGCAGCCCGAAGAAGTTCAGGAACATGGCGAGGCCCAGAAGGCCGAACACGATCGAGGGAACCGCCGCGAGGTTGTTGATGTTGACCTCGATGATATCGGTGAAGCGGTTCTTCGGCGCGAACTCCTCGAGGTAGATCGCGGCCGCGACGCCGACGGGCACGCACAGGACCAGGGTCACCAGGAGCGTGAGCGCCGTGCCTACGATCGCGCCGCGGATGCCGGCGAGCTCCGGCTCGCGGCTGTCACCCGACGTGAAGAAGCGCCAGTTGAAGCCCTTTTCGACCTGCCCATTGGCCTTGAAGCGCTCGAGAAAGGCAACTTCCTGGTCGCCGATCTTGCGCGAGCTCTCCGGCGTCACGTAGGTGACGATGCGCCAATCGCTGGCCTTTGCCTCGTTCGTCGAGGCGAGCGGCAGAAGGACGTCACCCTCGATGCGGTCGGCCGCGAGCTGGCTGACTTTCACGAGGCCGCCGTTGATCTCGACGAGCAGCGAGGGGAGGCGGCTGTCGAGCGTCTCCGCTGCTGCCGTATCCTTGGCGCGCGCGGCCATGGCTGCGGCCTCGGCGCGCAATTCGTTGGCGCGCTCGGCGGCATTGGGAGCAGAGCTGCGCGCAGTGCGCTCGGCCTCGGCGGCGAGTGCTTGGGCGCGCTCGGCAACGGCGAGTTTGACCGTGACGAGGTTTTCGGAGAAGTCGTTCCCCGGTGCGCTGACGGTGATCGTGCCCGTCGTGCCGCTCGGCGTTGCCGCGCCGCGGCTCGAGCGCGTGTTGATCGGCGTGCCGGCGCCTTTGAAGTAGAGGTCGGCTGTCGCAGAAAGCAGCAGCGGCACCTTGAGCGTCGTGCCGATGAGCGAAGGATTGGCCGCCAGGCGCTCGCGAAGATCATCCGGCGCGCCGGGGCTCAGCAGGCGCAGGAGCGTACGCTCGGGGCCGCGGCCTTGCACGCCGGGGATGGCCGTCTTCAGTGCTTCGCGCATGACGGGAAGGAAGTCCGCCCCACGGATCGCGGCCGGATTGTTCTTCTGGTCCGCCGGGACGAGGTCGCTCGGCACCGCGACATTGAGCTGCAACGAGGTCGTGGTGAACGCGGGCAGTGCCCTCGCCCCGATGTCGATGAGCAGCACGACGAGGAACACGGCCGCGGTCAGGATCGCCAGCAGCCCATAGGTCCTGAAGCGAGCTTCGGAGCGATAGCGGCGGCGAACGGCGGCCTGGGCCTCGGGTGACGTCGTATCGACGCGGCGGCGAAGCGGACCGGCGGTGGGTTGTGCGGAGATATCAGTCATACTGCTCTCGGTATCTGCGTACGATCTGCTGCGCGATGATGTTCAGCACGAGGGTGACGAAGAAGAGCACGAAGCCCAGCGCGAAGGCGGCGAGCGTCTTGGCGCTGTCGAACTCTTGGTCGCCGACGAGAATGGTCTTGATCTGAACGGTGATGGTCGTGACCGCGTCGAGGGGATTGAGTGTCAGGTTCGCTGCGAGGCCGGCCGCCATGACGACGATCATGGTCTCGCCGATGGCACGGCTGATCGCGAGCATGAAGGCCGAGACGATACCGGGAAGGGCTGCCGGCAGAACGACCTTCTTGATGGTCTCGGACTTGGTGGCGCCGAGGGCGTAAGCGCCGTCGCGGAGCGACTGCGGCACCGCATTGATCACGTCATCGGAGAGCGAGGAGATGAACGGGATGATCATCATGCCCATGACGAGGCCGGCTGCGAGCGCCGACTCCGAGGCGATGTCGAGGCCGAAGCTCTCGCCCCAGCCGCGGATCAGCGGGGCGACGGTGAGGGCGGCGAAGAAGCCGAGCACGACCGTCGGAATGCCCGCGAGGATCTCGAGAATGGGCTTGGCCCAGGCGCGGAACCGCGGCGTCGCGTACTCGGAGAGATAGATGGCCGAGAAGAGACCGAGCGGCCCCGCCACCAGGATGGCGATGAAGGTGATGAGGAGCGTGCCGGTCAGCAGGGGAATGAAGCCGTAGGCCGTCTTGATGTCGCCCTGGTCGGCGCGAAGCGCAGCCTGCGGGTTCCACTCCGTGCCGAACAGGAAGTCGGTGACGGTCGGCCGGCCCTTGAGCGTCGGATCGAAGAAGAAGCGATATGTCTCCCAGACCACCGAGAAGACGATGCCGATCGTGGTCAGAATGGCGACGAGCGCGCAGAGCACGAGCGCCGCGATGACAAAGCGCTCGAACAAATTGCGGGCGCGGAAGGTGGCACTGATGCGGCTCAGAACGAGGAGCAGCGATGCAATGCCGAGGGCGACGCCGGCACCGAGTACAATCAGGCGGCCTGTCGAGAGCACATGAGCGAAGCTCGTGGCGGCACTGCGCAGGGTGGCAGAAGGCTCACCCTGGTGGCGACCGTCGAGGATGTTGCCGACATCGCGCAGGACCACGCCGCGCTGCAGCGGATCGTTCGCGACCTCGGGCGGAAAGAAACTGAAGACGCTCGATGTCGCGAGGTGTTTGACGATCGGCGTGCCGATCGCGAACACGAGAACCATCGGCACGAACAGTGAAACGGCGGCCAGCATGCCGTGGTAGGTCGGAAGGGAGTGGAAGGCGGCGCCGGGTGCGGCGCGTAGCGATTTCGCGCGCTGGGCTGCGATGAAGTAGCCGGCGATGACCAGACAGGCGAGCGTGATGAAATATACGGCCGTCATCGTCGAGGTCCTAATGAGTTTCGCTTCTTGTATCGCTGCGGCGATCGCGCCGCGCACTGCAATTCGTGGGGCGCGGGGTAGCCCGGGCCTGAAAAGCCCGGGCTACCTTGAGCGCAAGCGCCCGTTGCTTACTTCACGTCGGCAGCGGTCAGCGTCTTCATCGCCGTAGCGTCAGCCGCGATCTTCTTGGCCTCCTCGGGGGGCAGCGAGATCAGGCCCTTGAGAGCAAGGTAGCCGTCCTTCGACATGGCCTTCGGGGAGACGTACTCGGCGACGAACTTGTCGAGGCCGGGGATCACGCCGACGTGCTGCTTCTTCACGTAGATGAAGAGCGGGCGCGAACCAGCGTACTTGCCGGCAGCGATGGGATCATACTCCGGCTCGATGCCGTTGATCGGCACGCCGCGCAGCTTCGCGGTGTTCTCCTCGAGGAAGGAATAACCGAAGATGCCGAAGGCATTGCGGTTGGCCTCGAGCTTCTGGACGATGACGTTGTCGTTCTCGCCAGCCTCGACGTAGGCGCCGTCCTTACGGATCGACTTCCACACCGTGTCGAAAGCCTTGCGGTCCGACTTCCGGAGAGCGGCGAGCGCGGGGATCTTCTCGGCGCCGGGCTCCATGAACAGCTCATGGAAGGCGTCGCGCGTACCGGACGTCGGCGGGGGGCCGAGGATCTCGATCTTCACGTTCGGCAGCGAAGGATCGATGTCCGACCAGTTCTTGTAGGGGTTGGCGACGAGCTTGCCGTCCTTGTCCGGGACCTGCTCGGCGACCGCGAGGAAAGCCTGCGAGAGCGTGAGCTTCAGGGCCGGGCCGGCCTTGGACTGAGCGATCGTGATGCCGTCGATGCCGACCTTGATCTCGACGATGTCCTTGACGCCGTTCTTCTGGCAGTCCTCGAACTCGCTCTTGCGGATCGGGCGCGAGGCATTCGAGATGTCGGGATGGCCGACGCCGACGCCGCCGCAGAAGAGCTTGAAGCCGCCGCCCGTGCCGGTCGACTCGACGACCGGGGTCTTGAGGCCGCCCGTCTTGCCGATCTGCTCGGCGACCGCCGTGGTGAAGGGATAGACCGTCGACGATCCGACAACCCGGATCTGGTCACGTGCCGATGCCACATCGGCAAAACCGACGAAGCCCACAGCAGCAAGCGCTGCCGCGGTCGTGATAATCTTGGTGCTCATTGCAATCTCCCAGAGCATCTGAGGACAGGCGCGCATTTTCCCGCATTGCGCCTCGCTGGGTCCCTTGACCCTGGCCAGACTCCTAGCTGACGGCCGTAATCGTTTTGTGACAGTTTAATATATTGATATGACAACAGATATTTTGGCCGAAAATAGGGGGTGAGCACAAGCCTTCCGAAGGGCGTTCACGCCATCATGCGAGCGCCCATGACTTTGGCGCCGCAAGGCAGTATGGATGCGCGAAGGGCCCATTCGGGCATGGCGGATAAACTCCATGGCAATTGAACAAGATAGCGGCGGCTTGGACGGCTCGGCGGGTGTTCTCGAGCGCCTCGCGGCGACCATACGGGCGCGCCGCTCGGCGGCTTCCGATACCTCCTATACCCGCCAGCTTCTGGACGGCGGCGCGCCGCGGTGCGCAAAGAAGCTCGGGGAGGAGGCCGTCGAGGTCGTCATAGCGAGCCTCCAGGAGAGCGACGAGGCTTTGAAAGGCGAGGCCGCCGATCTGGTTTATCATCTGCTCGTGCTGCTCGAAGTGCGCGGGGTCGCCATCGAGGACGTGCTCGCGACGCTCGAGAAGCGCATGGGGCTTTCCGGCCTCGACGAGAAGGTGAGCCGGGGCCGCAAGGGGAGCTAGTGTGATGATCGAGAAATTCGCCGCCTCCCGCGGCACCGTACCGAGCGAATTTCTCGATCTGAATCACACGAGCAAGTCTATGTTTCTAGTGTCCCTTTCGATCCCGAAAGTCGCTCGGGACACTGGCATCGAGGTCAAGAGAACTTCGGCATCGGGACACTAGGGCCATGCGCGACGTCCTGCAGCAGGAAGACTACGCGGCGCGTTCCGGCGTGCTGTACTCACCCTATCGCACCTTCAGTCGCGAGGATTGGGCGCGCCTGCGCGCCGACACGCCCATGACGCTGGTGCCGCGCGATCTCGCGACGCTCTCCGGCCTCATTGAAGAGCTGTCCATGGAGGAGGTGGAGCAGATCTATCTGCCGCTCTCGCGTCTGCTCAATCTCTATGTTGCGGCCTCTCAGGAGCTCTACGCCGTCACGTCGAAGTTTCTCGGCCGGCAAGGGCGGCGCGTGCCCTTCATCATCGGTGTCGCGGGCTCGGTTGCTGTCGGCAAGAGCACAACGGCCCGCGTGCTCAGGGCGCTGCTTGCGCGCTGGCCGGATCATCCGCGCGTGGATCTCGTGACGACCGATGGTTTTCTCTGGCCGAACCACGAGCTCGAAGCGCGCGGGATCATGCACCGCAAGGGCTTTCCCGAAAGCTTCGATCTGACGCGCCTCCTCAATTTCCTCGGCGACGTGAAATCGGGCCGCGAGAAGGTTGCGGCGCCGGTCTACTCGCACTTCCACTACGACATCATTCCGGGCCAGCAGATCATCGTCGATCGCCCCGACATTCTGATTGTCGAGGGCCTCAATGTGCTGCAGCCGGCGCGTCTGCCGAAGGACGGCGCGGCAATCCCGTTCGTCTCGGATTTCTTCGATTTCTCGATCTATATCGATGCGGATCCGGGCGTGATCGAGGCCTGGTACGTGAAGCGCTTCATGCGCCTGAGGACGACAGCCTTCCGCGATCCGGCCGCCTACTTCCATCGCTATGCGCATCTGACAGACGAGCAGGCGCACGCAAAGGCGCTTGAGATTTGGAACGGCATCAACCGGATCAATCTCGACGAAAACATTCTGCCGACGCGCCAGCGCGCGCGCTGCATCCTGCGCAAGGGCAACGACCACGCCGTCGCGAGCGTGCTCCTGCGCCGCCTATGAGCTGCTGAGCCGCTTCAGCTCTTGCCCGCTTTCGGCTGATATCCGTACACCGCGGCGAGCCATGCATTGGTCGCTTTCGCGCCCTGCCGCATGGCCGCGGCTGCGGGGGTGAGCTGCATTGCCGCTCGGGCCATGCGGGCCTGGAGGGTGAAGCCCGTGATCGTCATCTGAATCCCGAGCATCATCCATGGCCGCGCTATGGCGAGCAGATTTGGAACCGGCGTGACGCCGGCTTGGGGAGCTTCCTGCAAGGGCGGCACTTCGGTCTTCGGATGGTAGGCAGCCTTGTCCGAGCGCTTCTCGTGGTTAGCCGATTGCGTTGCCGGCCCGATCTTCTTCTGCACGCTCGCGCGCAGCGGCATCGCTACCTGGGGACGGCCCTGAGCGGCAGCAACGCGCGATGGCGCGGGCGCCTTGGCCTTGCTTGCTGGTGCCGCGAGCCTGGCGACGAGGCGGCGTACCTCGCGCGCTTCGGTGATGCCGGCGCCACGAAGGGCGGCGCTCTTCGAGAGCGTCGGATCCTTGCTCAAGAGGGCTGCGGCGCGCTCGAGCGCCCGAGCCTCCTTGTCCAAAGGCTTGTCCGCGCGCTGGGCTCTTCGTCGGCTTCCGGGGGTCTTGCCGGCCATGTGCGTACTCCGCAATCGAGACTGACGACATAGACGCCGGACAGTCGACGACGCCTATGTGGCGGCACTTTGATGCAACGCACAAAGATATATCATGGGCGGTGCGGGACGCCGCCTCTTTTTAACTTCGATATCGGGCTCAGGGTTTCTAAAGACCACGCGCGGCGGCGAGTGCGGCAAGCGAGGTCTCGGGCCGGGCGCCGATGTGGCTGATGATCTCGCCCGCGGCGAGGCTGCCGAGATGCCCGCAAACGTCGAGGGACTTGCCGTTGGTGTAGCCGTAGAGGAAACCGGCGGCGTAGAGGTCGCCGGCGCCCGTCGTATCGAGGACCTGGCGGATGGGGGCCGCCGGAACGCTCACGGCCTTGTCGCCCTTGAAGATGACCGAGCCCTTGGCACTGCGCGTGAGCACGGCGACCTTGGCATCGGCCTTGGCTTGGCGTGCGGCCTCCTCGAAGGTCGCGGCGCCGTAGAGCGCCGTGATCTCCGACTCGTTCGCGAACAGGATGTCGACGCGGTGGCGGATCAGCTCGAGGAATTCGAGGCGGTGGCGCTCGACGCAGAAGCCGTCCGAGAGCGTCAGCGCGACCTCGCGGCCCGCGCGCTCGGCCATGTCGGCGGCGTGGCGGAAGGCGGCCTGCGCGTCCGGCCGGTCGAAGAGGTAGCCTTCGAGATAGACGATGCGGGAGGCCTCGATGAGCGCGGCATCGACGTCGCGGGGACTGAGCTCCGGGCTCACGCCGAGGAAGGTGTTCATGGTCCGCTGACCGTCAGGTGTCACGAGGATCAGCGAGCGCGCGGTCGGTACACCGCCGGTCGAGGGGGGCGTATCGAAGGCGACGCCGGCGGCGCGGATGTCGTGGCGGAAGATGGTGCCGAACTCATCCTCCGAGACCTTGCCGATGAACGCCGAGCGGCCGCCGAGCGAGGCGATGCCGACCATGGTATTGGCCGCCGAGCCGCCCGAGATTTCCACGGCCGGGCCCATTTCCCTATACAGATGCGAGACCCGGTCGGCATCGACCAGCGTCATGTGGCCCTTGGCCAGATTGTGTTTGATGAGGAAGTCGTTCTTGCAGCGGCCAATGATGTCGACGATGGCATTGCCGATGCCAACGACGTCGTGCTCGATCCTGGCCATGACGAGGTCCCCCGCGTTTTCTGTGCGGCCGCACTATAGTGCGCAGGGTTGCGCGAGCAAGCCGGCACGCGGCCTTGCCCCCCGGAAAGAGGCCGCTAGAGGGGCGCGATCAGGCGCGCAGGGCTGATGTGTCGCGGGCAGCGGCGAGCCGCGCAAGCTCCATGAGCAGGCGTTCAGCGTGCGCATCCTCCAGGCTCGATGCCGTGCGCGCGGCGAGCGCGCTGGCGCGGATGCGGGCAAGAGCGGCCGCGAGTTTCGGCGCCGTCCACCGGCGGCACTGGGCTTCGACGGCGGCGCGGCGCTTGAAGTGCAAGGGCGGGCGGATCTGGCGCATGGCCTCATCCATGCTGCGGCCACCCTCGATCGCGCCGCGAATGCGATGGAGGCGCGCGAAGTGCCACTGGACGGCGGCGATGATCGATTGTGCTCCTTCGCCCGAGGCAAGAAGGCGCTGGCAGCCCTCGATCGCGCGCGTGCCGTCTCCGGCGGCTGCGGCATCGATCACGCGCTCCATGGCCAGTTCCGAGGCGTCGCCGACAATAGCCTCGACGGCCTCGGCCTCGATGGTGCCGCGGCCTGCAGCATAGAGGGCGAGCTTCTCGACTTCGCCGCGCGAGAGACCGCGATCGGCGCCGAGGCGGGCGAGCAGCATCTCGCGCGCATCGGGCGTGATCGAGAGGCGGTGCGTGCCGAGCACCTCGTTGATCATCAGATCGAGCGACTGGGCATCATCGGCAAAGCAGGGAATGGCGGCGGCGTGCGGAGATTTCTCGAAGACCTGGCGCGCGGTATCATCGGCACGCAGGTTGCCCCCCTCGACGATGAGCACGCCGGCGAGGGTTGGCCCCTCCAGGATGCCGCGCAGGAGAGCGCCATTGACGCGCCGGCCCATGGTCGTGCGCACGATTTTGCGCCCACCGAACATCGGTAGCGTAAGCAGCTCGACGGAGAGACGCTCGCTGTCGTCCTCGAGCTCGGGATCATCGATGCGGACGATCTCGCCGGGCGGCGTGTCGCGCGCGGCGAGCGACTGGGCGAGCCTCACAGCGCGCTCGCTGACGAGGCCAGTGTCACTTCCGTAAATGAGGAACGCGGTCAGGCTCGTGTCCGGCCGCGTCAGGACGGCGTTGGCTTGCTGGGCTTTGATCGCGACCATGATTACTCGCCACAAGCAGGAGCCGGAAGGCGGCTCGCAGAACCGCTACCGAGGGTTTCGTCGCTCTCTCGGTTCGTGCCGGAAGAGACAGCCGTTCTTGTAGGACTATTTGTCGAACAGCTCCAGCTTCGAGCGCCGCCGCGCGCGGCGTGTTGCGAAGTACGATAGCACCAAGCTCGGCAAGGTTGCCGGCGTGGATGCAAATCGCTCGCGTGCGCACTTGTAGTCGCGCCAAGCCTGGGCGAACTGCAGCGATAATAGGAGGGTGACCAAGTGGCGCGCGATGAGATAATCGCGCGTGCCTCGTTCGGCGCCGTGGTAGAGCGGATGGCGGTCGAACAAGTCCATGAGCGCAGCAAAATAAGTCGCCAGATTGGACGAGATGCCATCGGCTTGCCAGTTCTTGTGCCAGAGAGGTTCTGAGATGGAGACACCTCTCGTGCGCCTGGCAGCACGCAGTAACATCTCGCGATCCTGAATCCGTCTTACCTCCGGATCGAACCCGCCGGCCGCGCGGAACAGCTCCCTGCGCATCGTAATTCCCGGTGTGGATGGGGGCAGGACGTGCCGGGCGAGGAGGCGGACGAGCTCCTCGCTGCCATAGGCTCGGTCAGGCAGCCGGACGATGTTCGACTTCTCCCGCTTCGCCACCGTGAACGAGGACAATACGACGCCGACGTCCGGGTTCTTGCCGAGCGCTTTGAGCGGCAGGGCGAGGCGGCCGGGCAAGTAAGTGTCATCGGCATCGAGAAATGCGAGCACGGGCGCTCGCGCGAGCGACGCACCAATGTTGCGCGCCGCGTTGGCGCCCGCGTTGGTGTCGAGAAATACCAGTGTCAGGACGGGGCAATCGATGGCGCCGAGGATCTCGCGCGTCTCGTCCTGTGAGCCATCATCGACGACGATAAGCTCGAATTCGGTCTCATCGAGAGCCAGCACACTTTCTACAGCCGCCTTGACGGTGTCCGCGCGGTTATAAACCGGCATCACCACGCTTATCGAAGGGCGCTTAACGGTGCTCGTGCGCTCGAAACGCCAGCAGGGCGCTGCGCCATGAACGCGTGCGGAATCGTCAGATGCCATCTCGAGGCCGCAGACTGGCGATCGGACGCAATACGGACCGGACCGACTAATTCACTGTACCCCGCGCTCAGGCGGGCGTACGCGACAGGAAGGCGCTCAGGCGCACCTTCAGCTCGTCTGCGATCGTACGGGCGACGCGAACTTCGGCGTCGTCACGGGCGCGGACGTTGGAGTAGATCGACTGATAGCGCTCGAAAGCCGCGCGGGCGTGCGAGCTGCCTTTCAGCACGACCTCTTTCTTCCGGATGTTGATGAGCTGGTAAGCAGCATCGACATTGTAGATCTGGCTGTGAGCTTCGCCGGTCGAGGTGACAAGCGTCGAGTTGATGCCCTCGCGGAGCACGATCTCCAGGCGATAGTCCGGCTTTGGTGCCTCGCCGCCCCCGGTATTGTGGAAGATCAGCTCATTGCGGATGCGCTGGCCGACGCGGCTCGGGATGGGCGCGATGTCCACCTTGGCGAGCACGTCCTGAAGACGCTCGCCACTGGCGGTCGGGCCGTAGAGTGGCTGGAACTCGCCGGGGCCACAGGCTGCGAGAATGGGAGCCGCGGCAAACGTCAGCGCAAGACCGCGCAACAGCGCGCGTCTCGTCGGAACGTTTTCCGGCTTCTTCCCCCTAGGCGACGACATTCACGATCCTCTGTGGGACCACAATCACCTTCCTCACGGGCCGTCCCTCGATAGCCCGCACGACAGACTCCAGCTTGAGCGCTGCCGCCTCGATCTCTTCCTTCGCGGCCGATCGGGCCACCGTCAGCTCGTCCCGACGTTTGCCGTTCACCTGTACGGCAATGGTTACGTGATCGTCAACGAGCAAGGCCCCTTCGACCTGCGGCCACGGCTGATCCGCCAAAAGAGTGTTGTAACCGAGCCGCGCCCAGCATTCTTCAGCCAAATGCGGCATCATCGGGCCGATCATCTGAACAAGATGCTCGACGGCCTCGCGAAGTGCCCAGTCCAGGCCCGCATCGGCCTTGCCGAGCGCCGCCGAGACCTCGTTCGACAGCTCGTAGAGTTGCGCGACGGCCACATTGAAGCGCAGGCCTTCGATGTTGCGGCCGACGGTGTCGAGCGTCTTCTGAGTCGCGCGCCTGAGCGCCATGGCCTCGGGGCCGAGCTCAGCCGGGCGCGCGGTGCCCTTGGGTGCAGCCTTGGTCTCGATCTCGCCGAGCAGGCGCCAGAGGCGCTGGATGAAGCGGCCGGCACCGGCCACGCCGGCTTCGGTCCAGATGACATCGCGCTCGGGCGGGCTGTCGGAAAGCATGAACCAGCGGGCGCAGTCGGCGCCGTAGTGCTGGATGATGTCGTCCGGGTCGACGAGGTTCTTCTTCGACTTCGACATCTTCTCGATCGAGCCGATCTGCGCCGGCTTGCCCGTCGAAATCTCCGTCGCGCGCCGCGTGTCGCCCTCGCCTTCGAAGCGTACTTCGGTCGGCAGCAGCCAGGCACCGTCGGCCGACTTGTAGGTCTCGTGCACAACCATGCCCTGCGTGAAGAGCGCCGCGAACGGCTCCTTCAGCTTCGGGTTCAGGTGTCCGGCAACGCCCATGGCGCGCGTGAAGAAGCGCGAATAGAGGAGGTGCAGGATCGCATGCTCGATGCCGCCGATGTACTGGTCGACCGGCAGCCAATAGTCGGCCGCCGCCTGATCGACGGGCGTGTCCGCATTGGGATCCGTGAAGCGCACGAAATACCAGGAGCTGTCGACGAACGTGTCCATGGTGTCCGTCTCGCGTGTCGCCGGCTTCCCGCATTTCGGGCAGTCGACATGGCGCCAGGTCGGGTGGCGGTCGAGCGGGTTCCCGGGCTCGGAGAAAGAGGCATCCTCGGGGAGCTTCACCGGGAGCTGGTCGACGGGGACGGGCACCTCGCCGCAGTCGCCGCAGTGAATGATCGGGATGGGGCAGCCCCAGTAGCGCTGGCGCGAGATGCCCCAGTCGCGCAGGCGATAGTTGATCTTGCGCTTGGCGACCGGCTTGCCGGCGAGCGTCGCCTTCTCGAGGCGGTCGGCAATGGCGTTGAAGGCCGCCTTGACGTCGAGACCGTCCATGAACTGCGAGTTGATCATCACGCCGTCATCGACGTAGGCCGTGCCGGCCTCGATCTCGGCGATCGCGCGGGCGCGCGCCTTGGCGTCCGTCGGCGCGACGACGGGGACGACCGGCAGGCCGTAGGCGCGGGCGAACTCGATGTCGCGCTGGTCGTGTGCCGGACAGCCGAAGATGGCGCCCGTGCCGTAGTCCATCAGAATGAAGTTCGCGACGTAGACCGGCAGTTTCCAATTGGGGTCGAGCGGGTGCGTGGCGACGATGCCTGTATCGATGCCCTTCTTCTCCGCGCTCTCGATGGTGGCGAGCGAAGTGCCCATGCGGCGGCACTCCTCGCTGAAGGCCGCGACCGCGGGATTGGCCTCCGCCGCGGCCAGCGCCAGCGGGTGATCCGGCGCGATGGCCAGGAAGGAAGCGCCATAGAGAGTGTCCGGGCGCGTCGTGAAAACTTCCAGCTCGGTCGCGCCGTTCGGTGCGGCGCCATCCAGCGCCCAGCGGATCAGCAGGCCCTCGGATCGTCCGATCCAGTTCTCCTGCATGACCCGGACCTTCTCGGGCCACTTGTCGAGCGTGCCGAGCGCCTCGATGAGGTCATCGGCGAACTCGGTGATCTTGAAGGCCCACTGCAGGCGCTCGCGCTGCTCGACGAGCGCACCTGAACGCCAGCCACGGCCGTCGATGACCTGCTCGTTGGCGAGCACGGTCTGGTCCACGGGGTCCCAGTTCACCTTGCTCGAACGCCGGTAGGCGAGGCCCTTCGCGTACATGTCGAGGAACAGGCGCTGCTGGTGGCGGTAGTAGCTCGGATCGCAGGTCGCGAATTCGCGCGTCCAGTCGATGGCGAGGCCCATGGATTTGAGCTGGGCCTTCATGGCGGCGATGTTGGCGTAGGTCCACTTGGCGGGGTGGGTCTGCCGCTCCATGGCGGCGTTCTCGGCCGGCATGCCGAAGGCGTCCCAGCCCATGGGGTGCAGGACATTGAAGCCGCGGGCACGCTTGTAGCGGGCGAGCACATCGCCCATGGTATAGTTTCTGACGTGCCCCATATGGATGCGCCCGGAGGGGTACGGAAACATCTCGAGCACGTAGCACTTGGGCTTGGCCGGGTCAGTCGTCGTACGGAAGGCCCCGCGCGATTCCCAGACAGATTGCCAGTGCTGCTCGCGTTCGGGCGCGTTATAGCGTTCGGCGGCCATGGAGCGACCTCGGTAAGTGTTTGCCGTACTGTGGGCGAATAAGCTCGGGGCGTAATGAGCCCAAAGGATGGGGCGGGTCAAGGCGGAGACGATGACGGACACGGCAGAATTGCGGCTCGAGGCCGTCCGCGGTCGGATCGAGAAGGCGGCGCGGGAGGTCGGACGGGACCCCGCATCGGTTCGGCTGATCGTGGTGTCAAAGACGTTCGGCGAGGTGGATATCAAGCCGGTCATCGCGGCCGGGCAGCGACTCTTTGGGGAAAATCGCGTTCAGGAGGCCCAGGCCAAGTGGCCGGCGCTCAAGAATGCGCACCCGGACCTGGAGCTACACCTGATCGGTCCCCTGCAGACCAACAAGGTGCGGGACGCCGTCGCGCTGTTCGATGTGCTCCACACGCTCGACCGGCCGAAGCTCGCCCACGCGCTGAAAGCCGAGATGGCCGCGCGCGGGAAGACGCTGCGCCTGCTCGTGCAGGTCAATACGGGCGAGGAGGAGCAGAAAGCGGGCGTTGCCCCGGCGGATCTGCCCGACTTCCTTAAGCTCGTGCAGGATGAGCTGAAAATGGAGATCGAGGGCCTGATGTGCATTCCGCCCGTGGACGAGGAGCCGGCGGTGCACTTCGCTTTCCTGTCGAAGCTCGCCCGCGAGCATGGGCTCCCCGAGCTCAGCATGGGCATGAGTGGCGACTTCGAGGCCGCGGTGGAACTCGGCGCGACCTACGTGCGCGTCGGCAGCGCGATATTCGGCAGTCGGGGGTGAAGAGAGTGCAGAGACCGGATCATGTCAGCAGACAATCTGCCTTCGCTTCATGACGATGTTCTTGTCTCCTATGAGGTGAACTGCGAAGCCCGCCAGATTCGGCTCCGCAGCCGAAGCACGGCCATGGCCGAAGGCCAGCTCCGCGAAATCGTATTCACGGGCGTTGAGGGATATCACCTTGAGAATGATGCCTTTGGGAACATCATCTTTGCTTTGGAGGTGATTTCCGTCGAACAGCTTGTGTCGACGTATGCCCCGCAGATCATGGAGTCTTACCGTATTGCGGGAGCTCCGGGCCCTTGGGCTGCTGATCTCTCATGTGCGGCGGAGGAGCTGACCGGCCGAGGTCTAAAAGGCTTCGTGCTGTCCTCATCCTACGGGCTTTCAGGTTGGGTGCTCGCCAAAGAAGGATCGATGGGTGGAAGGCCCGGTGCCCAATTCCCCATTGAATAACACAGACAACTGCAATATCGACGCCGCCCATGGGAGGTAGAGCCGAAAGCCCAACCCTCCCGGCTTCGCGCGACATCCCCCTGCATTCGAGGAGACGCCCCGTGGATACCGTTCTGATCATTGGCGCCGGTGCTGCCGGTTCCGTCACCGCGCAGAAGTGCGCGATGAACCGCGACGTGTTCAAGACGATCCACCTGGCCTCGCGCCGCATCGAGAGCTGCGAGGCCGTCGCAAAGCGCTGCAAGACGCCGATCGAGATCCACAAGCTCGATGCCGATGACGTCAAGGCGACCGTGAAGCTCCTGAAGAAGATCAAGCCGCACCTCGTCATCAACATGGCCCTGCCGTACCAGGATCTGCCGATCATGGATGCGTGCCTCGAAGCGGGCGTGCACTACATGGACACGGCCAACTACGAGCCGCGCGACGAAGCGAAGTTCACCTACAAGTGGCAGTGGCCGTACCATTCCAAGTATAAGGCCGCCGGCATCATGGCCGTGCTCGGCTGCGGCTTCGATCCCGGCCAGTCGAACATCTACTGCGCCTATGCGCAGGAGTTCCTGTTCGACGAGATCAACCAGATCGATATCGTGGACTGCAATGACGGCAGCCACGGCAAGGCGTTCGCGACGAACTTCAATCCCGAGATCAATCTCCGCGAGGTGACCCAGCGCGGCAAGTATTGGAAAAATGGCAAGTGGATCGACATCGATCCGCTCTCGATCTCGGCCATGATCGACTACCCGGAAGTCGGCGAGCGCAAGAGCTACCTCATCTATCACGAGGAGGAGGAGAGCCTCGTGAAGCATATCAAGGGGCTCGAGCAGATCCGCTTCTGGATGACGTTCTCGGACAACTACATCAAGCACCTCGAGGTGCTCCAGAACGTCGGCATGACGCGCATCGACCCCGTCATGTACAAGGGCAATCCCGTCATCCCCATGGAGTTCCTGAAGGAGCTGCTGCCGCCGCCGTCATCGCTCGGCGAGAACTACACGGGCAAGACGTCCATCGGCGTGATCTTTGTCGGCAAGAAGAACGGCAAGGAGAAGCGCGCGATGATCTACAACGTGTGCGATCACGCCAAGTCCTACAAGGAGACCGGCGCGCAGGCGGTGTCCTACACGACCGGCGTGCCGCCCGTGGTCGGTGCCATGATGATGTTCCAGGGCCACTGGAAGGGGAAGGGCGTGTTCAACGTCGAGCAGCTTCCGTCCAAGCCCTTCATGGACGAGATCGGCAAGCAGGGCCTGCCCTGGCATCTCATCGACGTGAAGAAGAGCGACCAGAAGGAGCTCTTCAAGGTCAAGACTTAAAGCCGATGGCGGATGTCGTGCAGATCGCGCGGGCGCGGGCTGACGAGGTACACACCCTCTCCCGGCTCATGCAGCTCTACCTGCACGACTTCTCCGAGTTCGCGCCGTTCGAGAGCCCGCATGGCGAACTGGGCCATGACGGGATCTTCGCCTATCCGCACCTGGACGCTTACTGGTCTGAACCGAACCGCGAGCCCTTGCTCGTTCACATCGCAGGCCGCCTCGCGGGCTTCGTCCTTGTCAATGACTGGTCGGCGCTCGGCCGGCCGGTCGACTTCGCAATTGCCGAGTTCTTCGTCGCGCGGAAGTACCGCCGGCGCGGTATCGGCACAGAGATCGCGCGCCAGGTGATCGCGGAGCGCCCCGGCAGGTGGGAGATTGCGGTGCTGGCCGATAACTGGCCGGCACTGGCATTCTGGCGCCGTGCGATCCCCGCAGTTCATTCGGGTCCGGTCGAAATAATCGAGGGGGACGGTGAGCGCTGGCGCGGCACCATCTTCCGCTTGACGCGCAGCTAGGCGCGCAGCGCGCGACCGCCGATCGGTGCTTCGTGCGGATGGGCGCCTGCCCGATGCTCAGCGCCTCATCTTGCCGATGCGGGCCGTCGAACGGCAGCTCGGGCCCTGAGCGCGCCGGCTGATCAGCCCTCGAACACCTTGAAGATGCCCGAGGCCGCGACGAGCAGCTTGCCGTCGGCGAGAGCCTCGCCGTCGACGAAGGCGAGCGTCCGCGCCAGCCGGCGCATGATCACGCGGCCTTCGATCCACGCGCCGGGCGGGGCGCTCGCCAGAAAGCGGCAATCGAAGCCGATCGTCGCGGTCGGACGCTTCGCCGAGCTCGCCGCGAAGTGCCCCATGATGGTGTCGAGAAATCCGATGACGGCGCCGCCGTGCAGGACGTTGTTCGGATTCCTGTGCCGTTCGTCACTCTGGAAGCCGTACGCGTATCCGCCTTCCGTGATGCGGCGCAGATAGTAGGGCCCGTTGTTGCTCATGAAGCCGTCGTTCGGGAGCATGAGCTTGAAGCCCGGCGGAACGGCCGATGGCGATGCGGTTGGCGGTGCTGCGGACATGCGGTGTACCGATCACTACTTTTTCAACGAAGGTTTATCGATTCGCACCTTGTCGCCGAACTCTCGCCCTGTCCACTGCGTGAAAGCGCCATTTGCGCGGACTTTCTTAGACGGATGTCCACAGTCATCGACGTTGATGACGCGCTATCCAGAGCTTTTCCCTCTGCGTGCAATGCGGCGTGCCGTTGTCGCGTGGAGGGGGCGATCCTAACTTTCGATCATGGGGAGAGGAGCACGCTCATGACACTCGTTCGCACGAAGCGCACATTCGCTGTCGGTCTCGGCGCGGCCCTTGTTTTTTCCGGTGCGCTGGGAGTTTTCACGGCCGGGGCGATCTATGCCCAGGCCCAGTCGCTTGCCGGTTCGTGGGCTGGCGGCGGCATGATCACCTTCCCGTCCGGCGAGAGGGAGCGCGCGCGCTGCCGCGTGACGTTCCGCAACTCTGGCGGTGGTGGTGTTGCCATGCACGCCGTGTGCGCGACGGCCTCGGCGCGCGTCATCCAGAATGCGGCGCTCTCGCATCTGACGGGCAGCACCTACGCCGGCGAGTTCTACAACTCCGAGTACGGCATTCAGGGATCGATCCGCATCCGAGTGCACAGCCACAACAAGCTGACCGCTTCGCTGTCGGGCGGTGGCGGGACCGCGCAGTTCAGCCTCAATCGTTAAGCGTCGACGTTGTCCATTGGCGTTATCCACAAGCGCCGCGAGGTGCCGCGCGAGGGCCACATATTAGCGACAATCTCAGGAGAGCTTTGTTAACCAGCAGCTGCGATGTTCACAGCGAACAAGGTTGCTGATAGGTTGAAAGCCGTGTCGAGTTCTGTCGTGTCGGTGGGTCCCATGGTGCGTAGCGTCGCTTCGAATGCCAGCAATGGTGAAACGGTTTCGTTTGCCGAGCATTTCACCGCGTCTGAGCAATTCGATCGGATTTTCAAGGATGGCATGGCGCTCGTCGAGCGCACCGCGGCCTACCTTGATGGCGCCGGGCGACAGGAAGCCAAGGCACTTTCCGCTTCCCTCAACGTCGTTTATGCAACCGAGAGCATGCGTCTGACGACGCGGCTTCTCGAGCTTGCTTCATGGCTGCTGATGCGCCGCGCGCTCAAGCTCGGCGAGATCACGGCGGAGGAAGCGCACGTGAAGCGCCGCCGCATCCGGCTCGGCGTTGCGCGCCCGCAGCACGTGAAGGACTACGGCGGACTGCCGCGCGCGATCCGCGCCCTCATCGAGGAAAGCTTCGCGCTGCAGGATCGCGTCGTGCGCATCGACCGCGCGCTCGAGGCAGCGCGCGCCGGAAAGATCGATACCCAGGATAATCCGGTCGGCCAGCAGATCGCCTCGATCGAGGCCGCCTTCGGCAATCCCGCTTTCCCGCACTGATCGGGCCGCTTGCAGGCTCGGCCATTCCGCGTTCTCTTGTGAGCCGGCGGCGTGCGAGGCACGTCCGCCGGTTTACTTTTTGATCGCGCGCAGGCGAGGGCCCGGGCTTTGACATCCATACGCTATCTCTCGACGGCCGATGTGACGTCGCTCATCGAGCCGGGCGCCGTCCTTGCCACGCTGGCCGAGGGTTTCAAGGCATTGAGCGCGGGGACGGTTCAGGCCCCGCCGCGGCCGAAGATCGATGTACCGGGCAAGGGCTTCGCGCTTGCGATGCTGGCCTGGATGCCGGCCCGCCACATCGCACTCAAGACGGTGAATGTCTTCGAGGGCAATCACGCGCACCACCTGCCGAGCCATATGGGGCTCATCAGCCTCTTCGACCGCGAGACCGGTGCACCGCTCGCCGTCATGGACGCCGCCGCCATCACAGGTATCCGCACGGCGGGCGGAGCGGTCCTTTCCATCGATCCACTCGCGCGCAAGGATGCGAAGATCGCGACGGTGATCGGCGGGGGCGTGCAGGCGCGGGAGCACGTCCGTCTGCTCGTCACCTTGCTGAACATCGAGGACATTCGCGTGTTTGCGCGGCGGCACGACGTTGCCAATGCCATTGCAGGGCTCAGCCCGCTGGCGAAGGCGACGAATGATCTCGAAGCCTCCGTGCGCGAGTCCGACATCGTGTGCCTCACGACCTCATCGACGACGCCGGTCATCGAGGACGCGTGGATCAAGCCGGGCACGCATGTCACGTCCGTCGGCTTCGCGCCGCCCGGGAGCGAGGTGCCGACGGCACTGATCGAACGCGCGCGCATCTGCGTCGAGACGCGTAATGCCTTCAGTCCGGCGCCGGTCGGGTGCGCGGAACTGGCGGGACGGGATCCATCGTCGGCCGTGGAGCTTGGCGAAGTGCTCGCTGGCGCGAAGCCCGGGCGCACGAGCGATACGGAGGTGACGCTCTACAAGTCCATGGGTAATGCCATGGAGGACATGGTCGTCGCCAATCTGGTGTACGAGACGGCACTGTCGCTCGGCGTCGGTGTTGAGCTCCCACGATAGCGAGTGCTTCGCGCCTGCGGCGCGAGCGAGGCTAGCCTCGCGCTCCACCGGAGAGACCCCGGACCCCCTCCTTTTTATTTACTGGCCGCGGGCTGCTGGGAAGGGGTGCTTCGCCTTCGGTCGTGGTGCTATGCCCGCGGCGGCCAGAGCGACAGCGCGGCGTATGATGCGCCCCACTTCCCCCTCTCCCCATTGACTTCAATGGGGAGAGGGTCGGGGTGAGGGGCGGCGGCATACGCAAACGTCAGCGCAAGTTTCCGCCCCTCATCCTAGCCTTCTCCCCGTGAAGAACGGGGAGAAGGGACCTGGCGCGCTCGCGGCTCGCTCCAAGTCCATAAAAGACGGGGGCGCGGGGGTGTCCCCCGCGCGGGGCGTGGGGCCCGCGGCCCCACTCGTGGCGAAGCCACGACGCATGTGATCATCGACGCAGCACAAAAGAAAACGGGCCCGGATTGCTCCGGGCCCGCTGTCATCTGACAAACCGGCGCTGCTGTTACGCAACTGCCTTCAGCACGGCCGCGATCTTGTCGCGGATCTCGCCGATCTGGCTCTCGCTGACGATGAACGGCGGCGAGGGGATCAGCGTGTCGGCGGTCACACGGCAGTAGAGGTCGTGATCGGCGTACATGCGCTCGATGGCGTCGTAGCCGCGCACGCCGACCTTGCCCGGGATCGGATCGAGGTCGATGCCGGCGAGCAGGCCGATGGTGCGGATGTCCGCGACGTGCGGCAGACCCTTGAGGCTCATCATGGCATCGGCGAAGACCGGCTCGAGGGCCTTGGCGCGCTCGAAGAGACCTTCATCCTTGTAGAGCTTGAGCGTCGCAAGGCCGGCGGCGACCGCAAGCGGATGGCCCGAGTACGTATAGCCGTGGAAGAGCTCCGGCAGATGCTCGGCGCCCGTCATGTGCGTCTCGTACACGCCCTTGCGCACGAACACGCCGGACATCGGCACGGCGCCGTTGGTCACGCCCTTCGCGAACGTGATCATGTCGGGGACGACGCCATAGCGATCGGCCGCGAAGGGGGTGCCGAGACGGCCGAAGCCGGTGATGACCTCGTCGAAGATGAGCAGGATGCCGTGCTGCTCGGTGATCTGGCGAAGCTTCTCGAGATAGCCCTTGGGCGGCGGCAGCGTGCCCGTCGAGCCGGCGACCGGCTCGACGATGACTGCGGCGATGGTCGAGGCATCGTGCAGGCCGATGAGGCGGTTCAGCTCGTCGAGCGTCTCCGTGCCCCACTCGGGCTCGCCCTTGGTGAAGGCCTGCTTGGCGCGGTTGTACGTCGTGGGCAGGTGGTCGACGCCGGCGAGCATGTTGCCGAACATCTTGCGGTTGGCGACCATGCCGCCGACCGAGATGCCGCCAAAGCCGACGCCGTGATAGCCGCGCTCGCGGCCGATGAAACGGATGCGGCTGCCTTCGCCGCGCGAGCGGTGATAGGCAAGCGCTACCTTGAGCGCGGTGTCGACGGCTTCGCTGCCCGAGTTGGCATAGAGCACGTAGTCGAGATCACCCGGCGCCATGAGCGTGAGCTGGGAGGAGAGCTGGAACTGCTGCGGGTGGCCGTACTGGAAGGGCGGCGCATAGTCCATGTTCGCGGCGGCATCCTGGATCGCCTTGACGATCGGCGCGCGCGTGTGGCCGGCGTTGACGCAGAAGAGGCCGGAGGAGGCGTCGATGATCTTGCGGCCATCGGGCGTGATGAAGTGCATGTCCTTGGCGCCGGCAAAGAGGCGCGGCTTCTTCTTGAAGGCCCGGTTGGGCGTAAAGGGCATCCAATAAGGCTCGAGCTCATTGGGCTTCATGTCGAGCGGGGCCATGCGGTCCTCCTGGCTGAAAAGGCTCACGATCGGCGGAACAATCAGTTCCGTAGGACGATATCAGGGGGCTTGAATATTTGAAAGGCGTGCACCGCTTGCGGCGGCATACGTCCCCTGCAATAAGGGACGCCGCCCAGCTCTACGCTGCGACGCAGCAACGCAATTGGCCCCGATCCACCGAGAACACACTGACATGTCAGCTTTCGTGCTCGTGCTCATTGGTCCGGCCGGCGGTACCGCCCCAGTCGGCGAGGCGGCCGACCAGGCCGCGCGCGAGGTCGGTGGCGCAGCTCCGCTCTGGCTCTCGCCGGGCGAGGCCTGCGAGCTGACATTCGAGGCCGGGGATCTCGAGGAGGCGCGCAGTATCCGCGACCGGGTGGCCGTGCGGCTCGAGGGCCTGCCGCTCGACGTCTGCGCGCTGCCGGTCGCGGGGCGGCGGAAGTCGCTGCTGATTGCCGATATGGATTCGACGATCATCCAGCAGGAGTGCATCGACGAAATGGCCGACATGCTCGGGCTCAAGCCGCGGATCGCGGCCATCACCGAGCGTGCCATGCGTGGCGAGCTACCCTTCGAGGCGGCGCTGCGCGAGCGCTTAGGCCTCCTGGCCGGGCTTGAGGTCGGTGCTCTGCAGCGCGTCTTCGACGAGCGCATCGTGCTCATGCCGGGCGCGCGCACGCTCGTCGCGACCATGCGGGCAAATGGCGCTTTCACCGCGCTCGTATCGGGCGGGTTCAGCTTCTTCACCTCGCGCGTGGCGGCCGCTGTCGGATTCGATGTCAATCGCGCGAACGAGCTCGAGATCGCGGATGACCGGCTTACGGGGGGCGTCGTCGGCCCCATTCTCGGGCGCGAGGCGAAGCTCGAGGCACTTCTCCACTACCGCGACGCGCGGGGTCTGGATGCGGAGGCAACGCTCGCCGTGGGCGATGGCGCGAACGACCTGGCGATGATTACCGCCGCAGGCCTCGGCGTCGCCTATCGGGCAAAGCCGGTCGTGGCGGCCGAGGCCGATGCGGGGATCACGCATGGCGATCTCACGGCGCTGCTCTTTCTGCAGGGCTACCGGCGCGCGGAATTCCTCACGCCGGGCTGAAGTCGGCTGCTACTGGAAGCAGGACTTGGGCTCCACACCCTTGAGGATGATCTGAAGACCGGTCAGGCCCGCGGGTACACTGATGGGCTTTTTGCCCTCGGAGCATTGGTTGAGGACGGTCGGAGCTTCGATGATCAGCCGCAGATAGTTGGCCTTCGGATCGGACGGCTTGGTCGGGAGTGCTTCGGCGCGAAATTTGCCGACGACCTTGTCGGCGCACTTCATCGTGCAATTGAAGGCGAGGCCTTCGCCGACGCAGGGCGCCGAGATGTCACTCGGAACCTCTCCATGCTGGTTCTTGAGAAGTATACCGATGCGCAGCCGGGTCTCGGGGAGCGGCTTGTTCTCGACCTTGAACTGAAGGGGTTGCACGTCGACCCTGTTCACGAACGCCGAGGCTGGATCCTTCTCGACGCCGGTCTCGTCGCTCACCGTGTAGCTGAAGCACGTCCCTGGAGATGGTGTGGCCTGTTTCGGCAAGTCATCGGCCGCAATGGCGAGACTGGTCATCAGCAAAGAGGCAAGCACGGACGAGGTGAGACGGCGCGGCATCACGGTTCCAGAGACGGCAGGGCATGTTCGATCAGACACTCATGGCGCCAGAGTGCAGCCTCGCGGTGGCAGCAATCAAGCATCATCACGAGAACAACCGGACAAAACCCTGTAGGGCCGTGATATTTCTCTTAAGAAGTGGTGTGGGCGCTTCAATGCCGGCCGGTGGGACGGCGAACTTGCCGCAGTCTGCAGCATCGAGCCGTGAGGCTCAGCGCCCGGCCCTGAGCTTGCGCCACATCCAGAGACCAAGCACGAGGCCGATCGCGCCGCCCACGGGCCCGATCGCGAAGAAGGCGACCATGGCGCGCTCGCCCTCGAAGTCGCTGAGCCCGAAAGCACCGCCGAGCACGAGTGTGCCGAATGCAGCGGCGAGCCACCCGAGCACCAAGCCGGCAAGTGCGGAGAGGATGGCCAGAACGTAGGTCACGGATGCCTCGCGTCCGGCCTCACCTGAGGCGCATGGCGCCTCAGGCCTGTCCTTCGGTCTCGAACATGGTCGAGGCGAGGGCCTCGCGGCTGTCCTTGCCCGCCCAGACGACGAACTGGAAGGCCTGATAGTAGCGCTCGCAGGCTTCGAGCGCGGCGCGCAGCAACGCCTCGCACTGGCTCTGCGTGGCGACGGCGCCGTTGAGCATGAGCCCCTGGCGGAACATGATCAGCCCTTCGCGGGTCCAGATGTCGAAATGGCCGAGCCAGAGCTGCTCGTTGATCTGGGCGACGAGGCGGTAGACCTCCGACAGCCGATTGTCGGGCACCTTGAAGTCGAAGGCGCAGGCGATATGCAACGATTCCAGATCCTCGCGCCAATTGAGCGAGAGCTGATAGTCGGTCCAGTTTCCGGCGACGACGAGCGTGAGTTCGTCCTCGTGCGTCCGATCGCAGGCCCAATCGTGTGCGCCGGCGACCTGTTCGATCAGATCAACCGGGTTTCTGGCACTCGTGAAGCCCGTCTCTGCCATGGCCATGCAGTTTCCTCGTTTGGCGTCGCCATCCCCCTGAGCGCGACGAAGCGCACGGCGAACCGTGTGCAGGACGGAGCTAATCGAAGCCGCCCCGTGCCCGCAAGACGCCCTCCGCCTTCTCCACGATCAAAGTAAACGAGGGTGGCAAAATGAAGGGCGGAGGGCAGTTTGCGCACGGAGTTCGTGGAGAAACTGTGGGCGCCGCGAGAAACCCGGGGAATGTGGCGGCCGAGGACTGGCCGTTCGCGTGCACGCGATTCCGCAGTGCGATCGAGACGCGGGCGGTCGGCGCGCTCAGCGCTTATTCGGACGGCAGGCGCGCCTCCAGCGCGGCGAGGCGTGCTGCGAGCGCGTCGTTCTCCTCGCGCGCTTTCTGCGCCATGGCCTTCACGGCCTCGAACTCCTCGCGCGAGACGAGATCCATCTCGCGCACGATCCGCTCGCCCTGCGCCTTGAAGAGGTTTGCGGCCTCGCGCTGGACGCCCTGGGCGGCGCCGGCCGCGTCGGTCATGAGCTTGGCCAACTCGTCGAGCAGGCGGTTGTTCGTCTGGGTCATGGCAATTCCTCCGCGCCTCATGGGCGGCCACTTGAGGTTCTGCTATCACGTTGCGGCTGCGACGGCCATTCCCGGGGGCCCGCGCCAGCGGACCCGTGGTGCGGCGATCGGACGCCCGAGGAGAATTTTCGGCGGTTTTGTCGGAACGGCGACTTGGCCATCGTCTTCAGGGTACAGGCCCGTGAGGTCGACAGCGAACAGGAGACACCCGATGAAGGTCATGGTCATCGTCAAGGCGAGCAAGGCATCGGAAGCCGGCGAGATGCCGACCGAGGAGCTGCTCACGGAAATGGGCAACTACAACGAAGAGCTGGTCAAGGCGGGCATCATGCTCGCGGGCGATGGCCTGCACCCGACGAGCAAAGGCAAGCGTGTGCGCTTTTCCGGCAAGGACCGCATGGTCATCGATGGCCCGTTCGCCGAGATCAAGGAGCAGATCGCGGGCTACTGGATCTGGAAGGTCAAGGACATGGACGAGGCCGTGGCGTGGCTCAAGAAGTGCCCGAACCCCCACTATGAGGAATCCGAGGTCGAGATCCGACCCGTATTCGAGATGGAGGACTTCGGCGAGGCTATGACGCCGGAGCTGCGCGCCCAGGAAGAGCGGCTCATAGCGGAAGTGAAGAAGAACGCCGGGGGTTGACGCTACGCTGCTGGCTCCGCGGACCTGGCAGCACCGTACCGATGTGCGACGAGGTGAGGGGTAGCGTCTACAATGACGGTACCCTTCGCACGACCGATGGAGATCCCATGCTTTTAATTGGGGTGAACCGCTCGCCGTACACACGCCGCGTTGCGATTGTTCTGGAGGTTTACGGCATCCCGTACGAGCAACGCGCATTCACCGGCTTCGATCATAGGGCCGATGTGCGAGCGTTTAACCCGCTTGGCCGCATTCCAGCGATGGTCCTCGAGAACGGTGAAGCCCTCATAGACAGCGGCGCGATTATCGATCACCTGGACGAGGTCTATGGTCGCGAACGAGCGCTGACGCCAGCCTCCGGCGCCGACCGCCGCGCCGTGCTTAGAATTGTCGCCATGGCAATGGGAGCTTGCGACAAGTTTCTGCAGGCCGCTTACGAGCGCAATCATCGCCCACCGGAGAAGATACATCAGCCCTGGAGAGATGATTGTCTGGCGCAGGCAACGACGGCGCTTGCGGCTCTCGACGTCATTGCCCGGTCACAGAAGAACTACCTTATCCTCGGGAGACTTACCCAAGCTGACGTGTGTGCTTTCGTCGCAGAGCGATTGGCGCGTGTGGGGCTTGGGATAGACACGGATCTGCAGATGCCAAGCTTGCGTGCATTGACGCGACGGCTGGCTGTGGAGCCAGCTTTCCGAGCGACCGAGCCGGATCGCTAGCTCGTTCAGGGCTTCGGCAGAAGCAGAGCGGCGGCCGAGGTCCGTTTGAAGCACGACCACGCCTGTCCTTGCCTTGACAGCGCCATCCGGCTCGCTGAAAGGTCCGAAAAGCCTCTTCAGGAGCCGTCCGGCCGCTCATGAGCCCCTTTGCCAGCCTTCTCGCCATCCCTTTTCCGGCGATCGATCCCGTCGCGCTGCAGCTTGGCCCCATCTCCATCCGATGGTACGGCCTCGCCTATGTCGCAGGCCTGCTTCTCGGCTGGCTCTATCTGAAGCAACTGGTCTCGACGCCACGCCTGTGGCGCGACGAGAAGGAGCCCTTCGCGCCGACGCTGGTCGATGATCTCTTCCTGTGGGTCGCGGTCGGCGTCATCGTCGGCGGGCGGCTCGGGCATGTCCTGCTCTACGAGCCCGGCTACTATCTCTCCAATCCGCTGCAGATCCTCTATGTCTGGCAGGGAGGCATGGCCTTCCACGGCGGCATGCTCGGCACGATCCTCGCCATGTGGCTGTTCGCGCGCCGGCACCGCATCCCGGCGCTGAGCGTCATGGATGCCGTCTCTGCCGCAGTGCCGATCGGTCTCTTCTTTGGCCGCATCGCCAACTTCATCAACGCCGAGATCGTTGGAACCCAGACGAATGTGCCCTGGGGCATCATCTTTCCGGGCTGGGGAGACGTCCCACGCCATCCCGTCCAGCTCTATGAGGCAGCACTCGAGGGGCTCCTGCTCTTCCTCATCCTGCGCTATCTTATCTACCGGTACCGGGCGCTCGCATCGCCGGGCGTGATCGGCGCGGCGTTTCTCGCCGGCTATGGCGGATTCCGCATCATCTGCGAATTCTTCAAGTACGATGAGTATCGCACCATCGTCTCGGAGGGCTGGCTCACCACGGGCATGATCTACTCGATCCCGATGGCCCTTTTCGGCGTGGTCGCCTTCATCGTGCTCTGGCGCCCGAAGACGGCATGAACACAACCGAGCCGACACCTCTTGCACGCGCACTTGCCGCCCGCATCTCCCGCGACGGGCCGATCTCGGTCCGCGCGTACATGGACGCCTGCCTCAATGATCCGGAGCACGGCTACTACCGCACGCGCCGCGCCATCGGTGCCAAAGAGGATTTCGTCACGGCGCCCGAGATCTCGCAGGTCTTCGGCGAGCTGATCGGGCTCTGGGCGGCCGTCGTCTGGCAGCAGATGGGCTCGCCCGCGCGCGTGCGCCTCGTGGAGCTGGGTCCGGGGCGCGGCACGCTGATGGCAGATGCCCTGCGCGCGGCGCAAAAGGTGCCAGCCTTTCTGGCTGCGGCCGAGATCGTGCTCGTCGAGCCGAATGCCGAGCTCGAGGCCGTGCAGCGCAAGACCCTCGCCGAGCAGAGTGTGCCCGTGCGCTGGGTTGGGGAACTCGCGGCATTGGAGGCCGTGCCGGGCGGCGCCACGATCGTCATCGCCAACGAGGTTCTGGACGTTCTCCCAATCACGCAGCTCCAGCGCACCGAGAGCGGCTGGGTGGAGCGCGGTGTCGGCGTCAACGATGCCGGTCGGCTTGTCTTCGGCGTCGCAGCGCACGGAATTGCGGCACCGTCGGATGCGGGCTCTGCGCGGCTCGGCGATATTGTCGAGCGACGGAGCACGGCCGAGATCGCGGGCAAGCTCGCGCAGCTCGCTGCGGCCGGACCGCTCGCCGCCCTCTTCATTGACTATGGCTACGAAGGGCCCGCAGTCGGCGACACGCTTCAGGCTGTGCGCGCGCAACACTACGAGGATCCGCTCGCCTCGCCGGGTGTGGCCGATCTCACGGCCCATGTCGACTTCACGGCTTTTGCGGCGGATGCGCGCGCGCAGGGGCTCGCCGTCGATGGGCCCGTGCCGCAGGCGACATTTCTCGGGAGCCTCGGCATTGTGGAGCGGACCTCGCGGCTGATGGCGGCCAATCCGACGAATGCGGCGGGGCTCGAAGCGGCGACCGCGCGTCTCACGGCGCCGACAGGCATGGGCACGCTTTTCAAGGCGATCGGCGTGCGCTCCGAGGGAGTTCCGCGGCTGCCGGGGCTTTGAAGCGCGATGAAGATATTCGCGACCTGGATGCTGGGTATGGCCATGAGCGTGTTGCCGATGGCGAGTGCCGGTGCCTGGATGGAGCGCGACGTCAACCGATCCGGTCTCTACGGGACGCTCGTGCTGCCCGAAGGCCCGAACCCCGTTCGCGCCGTGCTCATTCTTTCGGGCTCCGGTCCGACCGATCGCAACGGCAATAATCCCGCCGGGGCGAACGACAGCCTGAAGCTGCTCGCGCACGGGCTTGCGGCCGAAGGCATCGCATCACTGCGCGTCGACAAGCGCGGCATTGCCGCAAGTGCCGGTGCTGGCCTCAGCGAGGACGATCTGCGCATCGAGACCTATGTGACGGATGCGGTCGCATGGCTCGATTTTCTGCGCGGGGAGCTGCCCCAGTCGCGCGTGCTCCTCCTCGGACACAGCGAAGGCGCGCTGATCGCGACGCTCGCGGCGCGCCGGACCGAGGTCGCCGGCTTGGTCCTCGTTGCAGGCGCAGGCGAGAGCGCCGACCGCATCATTGCGCGCCAGCTCGCGGCCGGCGGCGTCCCGGATCAGCTCCAGGCGGCCTCCAAGCGCATCTCCGAAAGCCTGCGCAAGGGCCAGCCAGTGGCGGACGTGCCGACGGAGCTGCTCGCACTCTACCGGCCGAGCGTGCAGAACTACCTCATGTCCTGGCTGCCGCTCGATCCTGCAGCCGAGCTCGCCAAGACGCAGGCGCCTGCGCTGATCGTGCAGGGGACGACGGATGTGCAAATTCTGCCGGAGGATGCGCAACGCCTGGCCGCGGCGCGTCCGGGGACGAAGCTCGTCCTGATCGACGGCATGAACCACGTGCTGAAGGAAGCGCCGCTGGAGCGCCGCGCGAACCTCGCTACGTACATCAGGACCGATTTGCCGCTTGCGCCGGGGCTGCTTCCGGCCGTCGTCGAGTTCATCCAAGGATTGTAACTTCAGCCGGATGCCGGGCCGCTCGTGCAGCGCGCGCGCGCCAGCATGGCGGCCGTGCGCTCCTCGAAAGCCTGGCCGTGCCGCGGGGCGCGCACGACGACGAGGCCGCGATGCTCCGGCGCCTGAATGCGCGAAGGATCGAAGTTCGGCGCCGTGCCGATGCCGAAGAGATTGAGCAACGTCGCCCGCGACGGCTCGAGCACGAGCGTCACATCGGGCTGGCGGAGGCCCGCGGCGGCCACGGCATAGAAGTTGTCCCCATGCTGCGTATAGATCGCGAGGCTCCAGCCAGGATCGGGGAGCGTCGCCGTCACGGTCAGCAGCCCGTCATTGAGGTCGAAGGGGCAGATCGCGAGCTGATGCACGGGATCGCTGAAGGGCAGCAGCTCGCTGCCCGGGGCGGCTGGCGGCAGGACGCGCATGGCGTTGAGCGTCAGACCTGCGCTCACGCGATCAAAGGCCGTGGAGGCGCCCATATAGGGGATCGCGAGCGTGGACGTGATATGCACGATGCCGCCCGTGACGAGCGCCACGAGGAGCACGTGAAGGCTCAGCCGCGGGAGCCAGCGCTTGGCGGGGCGGGGCTGGCTGGGCTTCAGCATGCGATCCTCCGCACGCTTGGGAGCTGCACATTCGGCTCGTCGCCTGAGTTGGCGGCGCCGCCCATGGCCGCATCGTGCGGATCCTCGACCTGCAGGACGAGGACCAGGCGGCCGGCGCCACCCGTCGGCAGCCAGTTGCCCGGCCGCGCCGAGCGGGCCAGGTGAATGGCGACGCGGCCTGATGGTGCGCGCATGGCCGTATCGGAGCTGAACGAGTGGCGTCCCGCATCATTGCGAATGAGCTTGCCGCCGGCATCGAACACCGCAAGGCTCCACCAGCCGCGTGACGGCTCCGGCCCTTCGAGCACGTACTCGCAGGACGAGTGCAGCGGCCTACCCTCGCTGTCCAGCGTCGCCTGATAGCTGCCGATAAGCGCTGTCGAGACCGGCAGCAGGGCGTGGCGTGCGAAGTGCGCGCGCGTGTAGGGATCGGCATCGAGACGGCCTGCTGCCGTCCAGTGCGTCCAGGGACCGTTGATCTCCGTCGTCAGGGCCGATCCGCGCTCGATCATGATCCAGGTGGCGCTGAGCCCGCCGCCGACCGCGATCAGAAGGAAGAGCAGCATATTGAGCATGAGCGATGCCTCAGCGCTCGCGGGCAGGTGATGGGCGCACGGCGCTGGCCGGCTCGAACATGCGCTCAGCAGGCGCGGCGGGCTCGGCGCGTCGGCCGGGTGTAGCCGGAGATTTTGGACTTCCCGCCGGTGTGGAGCCGGCAGGCTGCGTGGCGCCGATGCCGTCCGGTCGGTCGGCGGCGAGGCGCATGTCCTCGCCGAGCTGGCGGAGGGTCCGGCGCGTGCGATCCGACATGGAGCTGCGTGCGGTCGTGGTCTCCGCCGGTGCGGCGGCTGCGCCGGTCTGCGGTTCGAGCTGCCGGAGTGCGGCGAGACGGTTCCGCTCCTGGATCTGGGCAGGATGGGGCTCGAGCCCGGCGATCGTCGGGATGTCGGGATTGCTGGTCGCGATGGCCATGAAGCTGTGCCACGCCGTGGCCGGCAGATTGCCGCCGGTCACGTCGCGCATCGGCCGGAAGTCGTCATTGCCGATCCACACGCCCGTCACGTACTGCCCCGTGAAGCCGATGAACCAGGCATCGCGATAGCTGGAGCTCGTTCCGGTCTTGCCGACGGCGTGCGCGTTGTCGAGCAAGGCGCGTCGGCCCGTGCCCTCGGTGACGACCGCGTGCATCATGCGGTTCATGTTCTCGACGACGCGCATGTCGAGCACCTGCTGGGGCGGCGGCTCGTCCTTCTCGCGCGAATAGATGACATCGCCGCGCGAGTTCATGATCTCGAGGATGGCATAGGGCTTCACCGCCTTGCCCTTATTGGCGAAGTGGGCATAGGCGGCGGTGTGCTCGAGCGGCGTGATGCCCTGGTCGCCGAGCGCCATGGAGCAGGTCTTCTTGATGCCCTGCACGCCAAGACGGCGCGTCATCTCGATGACGTTGTCGCGCTCGTAGCGGAAGGAGAGATCGACCGCGGTCGTGTTGAGCGAGCGGGCAAAGGCGCTCGTCATGGTGATGCGGGCGCCGCTGCCTGAGCCGCCGTCGTAGTTCTTGGGCGCCCAGTTGCCGCAGCCCGGGGAGGCATCGCGCACGATCGAGGTTGCTGTGAGATTGCCGTGCTCGATGGCATTTGCGTAGACGTAGAGCTTGAAGGACGAGCCGGGCTGGCGGCGGGCGGCGCTCGCACGGTTGAACTGGCTCTCGCCGTAGTCAATGCCGCCGACGAGCGCGCGCACGGCGCCGTCCGGGTCCATGGCGACGAGGGCGCCGGAGGTGGCGTTGCGCCCCCGGCCGTGCTGCTGGATGGTCGAGACGAGGGCCTGGTCGGCGGCCTGCTGGAGGCCGACGTCGATGGTCGTGCGCGCGGTCAGCACGAAATGGCCGCGTCCTTCGGCGACGCGCTGGATCTCCTCGAAAGCCCAGTCCAGATACCAGTCGGGGCTGTAGGTCGCGCGCGTCTCGATCGGGCGGGCGGGATTGAGGCGCGCGCCGTGCACCTGCCCGGCTGTCATGAACCCGGCATCGACGAGGTTCGTCAGCACGACGTTGGCGCGGGCGCGCGACGCCGGAAGATCGATATGGGGGGCGAACTTCGTCGGCGCCTTGAAGAGGCCGGCCAGCATGGCAGCCTCGGCGAGCGT
Organism: Hyphomicrobium sp. CS1BSMeth3; assembly: GCF_900117415.1. GTDB lineage: Bacteria > Pseudomonadota > Alphaproteobacteria > Rhizobiales > Hyphomicrobiaceae. The sequence goes on along the minus strand of NZ_FPEI01000006.1, from coordinate 1,378,026 downwards.
GACCTCGCGGACGGACTTGCCGAAGTAGAAATGGGATGCAGCTTCCACGCCGAACGCGCCGCCGCCCATGTAGGCGCGGTCGAAGTAGAGCTTCAGGATGTCCCGCTTGGAGAAGCGCGCTTCGAGCCAGAAGGCGAGAAAGAGCTCCTTGAGCTTGCGGTCGAAAGAGCGCTCGAAGGAGAGAAAGAGGTTCTTGGCGAGCTGCTGGGTGAGCGTCGAGCCACCCTGCACGGTTTCGCCCGCCCTGACGTTCTCCATAAAGGCGCGCGCCGTGCCGAGGAAGTCGATGCCGAAATGCTCGAAGAAGCGCCGGTCCTCGGTGGCGAGGGTCGCCTTGATCATGTAGTCGGGGATTTCCTCGAGCGGCACGGCGTCGTTATGCAGGATGCCGCGCTGGCCGATCTCGCGCCCCTCGCGATCGAGGAACTTCACACTGTAGCGGCCCGTCGAGAAGATCTTGCCCTCGTCCATTTCCTCGAAGGCGGGAATGGCGAGCGCGTACATGAGGACGAAGCCGCCGCAGGCGAGCGTCAGTCCCTCCGACATCAGCTCATTGGCGACCTTGCGCCATCCATAGAGGCGGAAACGCGCGAAGAAGCTCGACGCGGCGTTCCAGCGATCCTGGAAGGATTCCCAGGTATTCGAGAGGCTCGAGTCGATCCAACTGTCGAGACGCAGCCAGTCGATGCGGCCCCGCCGCCCCTTCCACTGCCTGCTGAGCCAGTCGCTCAACGCAACCCCCAAGATGACCCGCGTGCCCGGATACCGGCCGGGCGCCGCTCAAACCTTGAACATTCGGCCCGATTCTGGCGTTGATATGCTGAATCGATCAAGCCCGGCAAATATGATAGTCGTACAGTAACCGATTCAGGAGCTCCGCGTGCCTTCCCGACAGCCCCAGCCCTTCTGGCGCACCAAGACTCTCGACGAGATGTCGCAGAGCGAGTGGGAGCGGCTGTGCGACGGCTGCGGGCGCTGCTGCCTCGTCAAGCTCGAGGACGAGGATACGAGCGAGATCTACCTCACGCGCCTCGCCTGCGGCTTGCTCGACCTCAAGACCTGCCGGTGCCGCGACTACGCCGCCCGGCACGAGAAGATGCCCGATTGCATCTCGATCACGCCCGACAAGGTGCGCACACTCGGCTGGCTGCCGCCGACCTGTGCCTACCGCCGGGTCGAGGAGGGAAAAGATCTGCTCTGGTGGCACCCGCTCGTCTCCGGTTCGCCGGATACCGTGCACCAGGCCGGCATCTCGGTGAAGAAGCTCGCCCGCAGCGAGGTCGGCATCAAGCCGGGCTGGATCCCGCACTACATCATCGACGACTTCGTGGATGACCCCGTGCCGGCCAAGCCGGCGCCCGCACCGCGCAAGCGGCGGGCAAAGGCCAGCGCCTAAAACCGCAGCACCCTGAACCAGCGCATGACGTCGAGCAGGCTGACGGCGGCCGCGGCGACGTACGTGAAGGCGGCCGCGCGCAAGAGCTGGCGGGCCGAGCGCATATCCCTGTTCGAAATGTAGTTGCCGGTCTTGAGCAGAGGGAGCGCGCGGCGGAAGCTCGCGTCGAACTCGACGGGCAGCGTCACGGCGTGCATGAAGATCGTCGAGCCCAGGATGAGCACGCCGATGGCCAACTGCATGAACATGATGTGCGGTGACTTCGAGAGGATCATCATGACAGGCGCGGCGAGCATGATGACCGAGCCGACCTTCTCGACCTTCTGCGCCTGCCGCGCCATGCGCGTGCGCGCGATGAGCGGCCCGTAGGCCGTGGCATCCTGCATGGCGTGGCCAACCTCGTGGGCCGCGATCACGATCGCCGCGAGCGAGCGCTTCCCGAAATGCTGGGGCAGGAGGCGCACGGCCTTGGCATCGGGGTCATAATGGTCGCCGCTCTGAGTTTCCTCGACGACGACATGGTGCAGGCCCATGCCATCGAGTACGTGACGTGCGAACTCGCCGCCGGTGCCCGCGATGTCGGCCCGCTCGTCGGAATGGCGTGCGATGACGCCCCTGATCCACAGTTGCGGCAGGAAAGCGAGGCCGAAAGCAAGGGCGAGGACGATCAGGGCGAGGGTCAATCGGGGCTCCTCAATGCGGGTGGTTACAGCATATCATGCATGGCTCGCGGCTGCCCGTTCAGCCCATGCGCCCGACAACATAGTGCGATTGCACGAAGCCCGAGGGATAGGACGTCGTCTCGATGTGCGTGAGGCCCACATCCTGCGGAAGGGCGCCGAAGAGCGGGCGCCCCGCCCCGAGCAGGATCGGGATGTGCGTGATCGTTATGTCCGCGATGAGGCCGGCACGCAGAAAGGACTGTATGAGGCGCCCGCCGTCGACATAGGCACGGTTCCAGCCGTCTGCCGCGAGCCTCTCCAGCAAATCCTCCGGCGCGAGATTGACGATCCGCACACGGTCGGCGCGGTCGGGCGGGATGGCATCTGGATCGAGCGTCCGGCTCAGGACCACTACGGGCTTGTCGTAGGGCCACCGGCCGAAGGCCAGAACCTTCTCGAAGGTGCCGCGGCCGATGATCATGCCATCGACGGAGCGCATGAAGGCGCTGTAGCCGTAGTCGTGCCCGGCATCGGGCCACTGGTGCAGCCATTCGATGTCCCCGTCCGGGCGGGCGATGAAGCCGTCCAGGCTGGCGGCGATATAGACGTGGCAGGTCGGCATGGGCTCGGAGGCGGCGTGGCTGGTCTGCGTCTTCTATCACATCGCGGCGCTTGCGCTCGGTACGTGCGCCGGGGAATGATGGGCGACCGGCGGTGTCGGCTGGCGTTGCCGCCACACCCCTCCGCACTGTCCATCAGAGATAGAAATTCCGGGAGAAAACCGCATGGTCGCAATCGCGATCCTGGACGACTACCAGAATGTGGCCCATTCATTAGCAGACTGGTCCCGCCTCGAGGCGGCGCATCAGGTCAAGGTCTTCGACTATGCCTTCGCGAGCGAGGAGGCCGCGCGGCGCGAGCTGCAGGGCTTCGACGTCGTATGCTGCATGCGCGAACGTACGCCCTTCCCGCGCTCGCTCATCGAGGGACTTCCCAATCTTAAGCTGATCGTGACGGCCGGGATGCGCAATGCCGCGATCGATATGGAGGCCGCGGCCCAGCGCGGCATCAAGGTCTGCGGTACGGACAGCGGCGGCCACGCCACGGCCGAGCTGACCATGGGTCTCATCGTGGCGCTCGCACGCAACTTCCACATCGAGTTCGCCAACATGCGCGAGGGGCGCTGGCAGACGACCGTCGGGCGCGATCTGCGGGGCCGCACGCTCGGCGTGGTCGGTCTCGGCCGGCTCGGTGGGCACGTCGCGCGCATGGCCCAGGCCTTTGGCATGAAGATCATTGCCTGGAGCCCGAACCTCACCGACGAGCGCGCCAAGGAGCATGGCGCGACGCGCGTTCCGAAGGATCAGCTCTTCCGCGAGGCGGACGTCATCTCCGTGCACATGGTGCTCTCGGCGCGGAGCCGCGGCATTGTCACGGCCGCCGACATCGCGCTCATGAAGCCGACGGCCTTCTTCGTGAATACGTCGCGGGCGCCGCTCGTCGATAATGCGGCACTGGCCGCGGCACTCTCGGCGGGCCGCATTGCCGGCGCGGCACTCGATGTCTACGAGGTCGAGCCGGTGCCGGCGGCCGACGCGCTCCGGAAGGAGCCGCGCGCGGTCCTCACCCCGCACATCGGCTATGTGACGGAAGAGACCTACCAGCTCTTCTATCCCGGCATGGTCGAAGTGATCGAGGCCTGGCTCGCCGGCAAGCCCGTGCGCGTCATCGCCGGCTGAGCCAGATCGACATCGTAGAGTTGGGGGGCAAACGCGGATGATCATCGAAATCCTCTGCACGGGCGACGAGATCCTCACCGGCAAGACCATCAACACCAACTTCGGCCACATCTCGGCACGGCTCACCGAGCTCGGGCTCTCCGTGCGCTGGGGCACAACGGTCGGCGACGACCGCGAGACGCTCATGGAGGCCTTCCGCCTCGCCGCCTCGCGCGCCGATGCGGTGATCGTCAATGGCGGTCTCGGGCCGACTGTCGACGATCTCTCGCAGGAGATCGCGGCCAAGGCGGCGGGCGTCGAGCTGGTGATGAGCGAGGAATGGCTCGCGCGCATTGAGAGCTTCTATGCCCGGCGCAATCGCATCATGCCGCCGAACAATAAGAAGCAGGCACTCCTGCCGGCGGGCGCCGAGCTGATCGACAATCCGATCGGCACGGCGTGCGGCTTTGCGGCGACCATCGGCAAGGCGCGCTTCTTCTTCACGCCGGGCGTGCCGCGCGAGATGCGGCGGATGCTCGACGAGCAACTCATTCCGCGCCTCCTTGCCATGAGCGGCCTCAAGGGCGTGACGCGTCTCAAGCGCTTTCACTCCTTCGGCATTGGCGAGTCGCGCGCCGATGAAATGCTGGCCGGCATTCCCGGTCTCGAAGATGGCGGCAGCGTCAAGCTCGGCTTTCAATCGCACTATCCGCAACTCGAAACGAAGCTCGCGATCCGTGCCGATGATGAGGCCGCGCTCGCACGTCTCCTCGATCCCGTCGAGGCCGAGGTGCGCCGCCGGCTCGGCAACTTCGTCATTGCCGAGGACGACCAGCGCCTCGAAGGCGTGATCATCGATCGCCTCGCGGCAGGCGGGCACACGCTCGCCATAGCCGAGATGGTGACCGGCGGCGGTGTTGCGGCCCGCATTGCACCGCAGCTTGCGGCGCGGGCCGTTTTCCGCCGCGGCATTGTCGGACGCGACGTCGCGCAGGTCATGAGCTCGGTCGGTCTCGATACCGGATTGGCCGCAGCAGGCATCACGGAAGATGCAGCCGTCGCGGTCGCGCAAGGATTGCGTCAAGTGAGCGGCGCCTCGCATGCGCTCGCGGTGCTCATGGAGCTCGACGAAGGCGAGGACCGTCTCGAGCTCGGCGGCAACATCTGCATCGGGCTTGCCGATCCGAACGGCGCGCTCGCGCGTCCGGCGCGGATGCTCGGCGGGCGTGAGTGGGTGCGCATTGGCGCGATCGAGCTCGCGCTCGATGCGTTGCGTCGTCGTTTGCTCGGACTGCAGGTCGACGAGCGCATCGACTTCGAGCGGAGATGATTTTGTTGCCGCGGGCTGCTGGGAAGAGGCGCCGCCGGGCTCTCGACTAGTGCTATGCCCGCGGCAGCCATGCAGCGCTTGTGCATGAAACGGCGCTGATACAAGCAATATGCCGTTGTCCTACATTCAGCCAAAAGCCGCGGAAGAGCCGCCGTCCGGCCCACCGCCTCGCACAATCGCGCGCTACACGGAGAGGGCTCGTTCTCCGCGTCCTGTATCTCGTTTCATCACGGAGAGCCTTCTCGAAGGCATCACGCCTTGGCCCTCGGCCGAGGACGATGTCGTTCACCCTGCAGCACCAGGAGTGCGACCCGTGTCCAACCCTCCATCTCCTTCGTCAGTCGAGAAAGAGAAGAGGCAGGCAAGGGCGTGCGCTCCTTAACGGCCAGTTAACCACTTTAGGGTTAACTGAGAGCGCGTAGAGGGGTGTACCGCATGTTGCGTTTTGTACGTTTGTGTGAGCGTTTGCCGAGGCCCGCCGCCGCATCCCGGGGCGCGGCCGTTCTCGTATTGGCGATGGCCGCCGGCGGATGCAGCGCCGGTTTCGAGATGCCCACGTTGAGCTACAACGGGGGTCCGTCCGCGACGAATTCCGTCCCCATCCCGCGTGAGCCGGTCTACCAGAACCGCGGCCCGCAGTTGCTCGGCGACGGACGCTCGCAGGGCGGCGAATCTTACAGCCCACCCGCCAACCCGTCCTACAGCCAGCCTTACAGTCAGCCGTACAGCCCGCCGAGCGATGGCGGCTACGAGCGTCCCTATACGCCGCCCTATGAGCGCCAGGCGCCGCGCCAGGAATGGCGCGAGAGCAATCGCGGCGTGCCCATTTCGCAGGAAGGCGAGCGCGGCGTGCGCGTGGCCGGCCTGCCGGAGCCGTACGATCGCGGCTCGCGCACCGACATGACGGCGCCGCGTCAGACATCCGCACCCGCTTCTTACAGAAGCACCGAGCCTGCCCTGCCCATGCCGCCGGCTCCGCCGCGCGCGGCCTTTGAGCCCACGCCTGCGTCCTCCGCGGCGGCCGCTGATGGCGAGACGATTGAGGTGCGCGCGGGCGATACGCTCTTTGCGCTTTCCAAGAAGCACAACGTCTCAGTCAACGAGCTGATGCGCGCCAACAATCTCAAGGGACCGCAGCTTCGCGTCGGCCAGCAGCTCGTCGTGCCGTCGAGCGGCCCGCGTACGCGTCAGGTTGCGTCGCTGCCGACCGCGCCGATGGCCGAGCCGGCTCCCGCACCGGCGGCAACGCCCCCTGCGCGCGAGCGGCCTGAGCCGAGGCTTCCGCACCACGAGGCGGGGCCGATCGTGCCGCCGCTCGTCGAGACCGATCCTGCAACACCGGCTGCCACGCCGGCACCCGCTCCAACGGCAACGTCTACGCCGGCGCCTCGTCCCCCTGCGCCGGCCGACGAATCCGGCTGGACGGGTACTTATACCGTCGAGCGCGGCGACAGCCTCTTTGCGATCGCGCGCAAGCACAATGTCCGTCTCAACGAGCTCGAGCGCGTCAACAAGATCAGCGATCCGCGCCGCGTGAAGCCAGGCACAGTACTGAAGGTGCCGGGCGCGGGCGTCGCCGCTGCGCCGTCTGCTCCGGTCACGGCACCGCCCGCCAAGTCCGAGACGGCCGGCGCACCGTCCGTCGAGCCGACGATCATCAATGCACGCACGCCCGTCGCCGCGCTGGGGCCCGATGCGAACAACCCGCCGGCGGGCGCTACCGTGGATGCGCCGCCGACGCAGGCGCCGATTGCAGCGGCCGAGCCGCCCGTGCGGGACGCTGCCGTTGCCGCGCCCAAGCCGTCGGCAGCGGCACCGGCGAGCAAGCTCCGCTGGCCGGCGCGCGGCAAGATCATCTCGGGCTTCGGCCCGCAGGCTGGCGGCCATAACGAAGGCATCAACATCGCGCTGCCGCGCGGGGCGGACGTCTACGCCGCCGAGGCCGGTATCGTCACCTATGCCGGCGATGGCGTGCAGGGCTATGGCAACCTGCTGCTCATCCGTCATGAGGGTGGCTGGGTCACGGCCTATGCTCACAACGACACGCTCGCGGTGAAGGCCGGCGAGACCGTGCGGCGCGGGCAGGTCATTGCCAAGGCCGGTGCCACCGGCAGCGTCGACACGCCTCAGCTCCACTTCGAGGTCCGGCAGGGCGTGAAGGCGGTGGATCCTATTCAGCACCTCGAGCGCTAACTAGCGCGATGCTCGAGAAATTCGCCAAAGCCTGCTGCACGAGACGAGCGAATTTCTTGATCTGAATCACGCTAGAAAACCTAGACTTGCAGCGCCCAATTGAGTGCGAAATTCGCTCGGGCGCGCGGGGTTTGGCGAATTTCGCACTCGGGGCGCAGCGCGGACGGGCTCTCGAGTGCCAGCTTCGGGGTAGGACCATCGCCGGTCCTGCCCCGAATGCATTTTGGGAGGGCTTCTGCAACCCGATCATGCTCCAGGCGCGGTCTGAGCCGCCGCTGGTGCAAGGGTCGGCGGGTTGCGCCAGCGGCATCGATTTGCGACGGTTGTAGGGCTGAACACGGAATGCGGGCTTCGGGCCCGAACTTGAAGGACGCTGGGGTCCATGACCGACATCGCGACCCGGGTCTACAACCACGCCTGGAAGATCGATCCGATCGTCCGCTCGGTGCTCGACACCGATTTCTACAAGCTCCTGATGGCGCAAATGATCTTCCGGCGTCACCGCGACACGCGCGTGACCTTCGGGATCATCAACCGCACCGCGTCCGTGCCGCTTGCCAAGCTCATCGACGAGGGGGAGCTGCGCGAGCACCTCGACCACATCCGCTCGCTCTCGCTGAGCCGCGGAGAATCGACCTGGCTGCGCGGCAACATGTTCTACGGCACGCGGCAGATGTTCTCGCCCGATTTCATCGAGTGGCTCGAGGACTTCCGCTTTCCCGCCTACCACCTCGAAAGGCGCGGCGATCAGTACGAGCTGACGTTCGAGGGTCCGTGGATCGAGACCACCATGTGGGAGATCCCGGCGCTCGCCGTCATCATGGAGCTTCATAGCCGCGCGGTGACGAGGGGGCTCGGCAAATTCGAGCTCCAGGTGCTCTATGCCCGTGCCATGACGCGCCTTTGGGAGAACGTGCAGCGCTTGAGTACGCTCCCCAATCTCAGCATTGCCGATTTCGGCACGCGCCGGCGGCACGGCTTTCTCTGGCAGGACTGGTGCGTACAGGCGATCATGGAAGGCTTGGGCAAGGCCTTTCTCGGTACGTCGAACTGCCTCATCGCCATGCGCCGCGAAGTGGAGGCCATCGGCACCAACGCGCACGAGCTGCCGATGGTCTATGCCGCCCTTGCCCCGAACGATCGCGCGCTCGCGGAAGCCCCCTATGCCGTGCTCGCGGACTGGCAGGATGCCTATGACGGCAATCTGCGCGTAGTCCTGCCCGACACCTATGGAACGGAACACTTCTTCGAGCGGGCGCCGGCCTGGGTGGCGAAATGGACAGGTGTGCGCGTCGATTCCGGTGATCCGATCGAAGGCGGCGAGCTCGCCATCGCCTGGTGGAAGAAGCACGGCCAGGACCCGACGAAGAAGCTCGCGATCTTCTCCGACGGTCTCGATGTCGATCTCATGCACAAGATCCATCGGCACTTCCACGGCCGGATCCGGATCAGCTACGGCTGGGGCACGCTGCTTACGAATGATTTCCGTGGCCTCGGTCCCAATGGCGGCCTCGATCCTTTCTCCATCGTCTGCAAGGTCATTTCCGCCAATGGCCGCCCCGCCGTGAAAATCTCCGACAATCCCACCAAGGCCGTCGGGCCGCCCGAGGAGATCGAGCGCTATCGCCGCGTGTTCCACGTCGGCACTCAGGTCGCGACGCCGGTCCTCGTATAGGTGGAGCGCCATGATCGAGAGCACGATCCCGCTGCTCCGGTCCTGGCTCTTCGTTGGCGGACCAAATGCGCACGAAGGCACCGCGCGAGAGAGCGTCGCCGATGTCGTCATCCTGGAGCTCGAGGATTTCACCCCGCCGGAAGCGCGGCCCGCAGCGCGTGCCGCTGCGCCGGGCCTGCTCGCGGCGTGGCGTGCAGCAGGTTCGGTGTCAGCCGTGCGCGTCAATCCGCTTGCCGGTGATGGGGCCGCGGACCTGGCCGCGGTGATGGCGGGCGCGCCCGAGATCATCATGCTGCCCAAGGTGCGCGGACCCGCTGATATCGTGGACCTCGCCGCTGCTGTGACGGCGCACGAGCGGCACTATGGCCTCGCTGAAGGCAGCACGCGTTTGGTCCCCAATATCGAAAGCGCAGGAGCCCTCTTCGAGACGCGTGCCATTGCCCGGGCCGACGAGCGCGTGGTGGCCTGCCTTCTGGCAAGCGAGGATCTGACGGCCGATCTTGGCGCACCGCGCACCAAGGAAGGCGGCGAGATCGCGTTCGCGCGCGCCTACTTCCATGCAGCGTGCGTTGCCGCGGGCGTGCTCTCGATCGATTATCCCTACACCTACGCCGATGAGGACGGGCTCCGCGCGAGCTGTGCGGGTGCCAAGGCGCTCGGCATGACCGCGAAGTCGCTTGTGGCTCCAGCGCACGCGGCGCTCGTCAATGCCGCCTTCACGCCGAGCGATGCGGAGATTGCGTTGGCTGAGCGCATTGTCGCGGCATTCGATGAAGCGCGCCGCCAGGGCCTCGATCGCGCGCATGTCGACGATCATCTCGTCGAGGTGCCGACATGGCGCAATGCGCTGGCTTTGCTCCAGCGCGCGGCGGCGCTGAAGGCGCGCGGCTACTTCGAGAACTGCTTGAGGTAGGCGATCAGATCCTTGCGATCCTGCTCGTCCTTGAGGCCTGCGAAAGCCATCTTGTTGCCGGGCATCGCGGCGCGCGGATTGAGGAGGTACTCCATCATCTTCTCCTCGGTCCACACCCAGCCGTCCGCGCCGGCCTTGAGGTTGGCATCGGAGTACTTGAAGCCCTCGATGGTGCCCGCCTTGCGCCCGACGATCCCATTGAGGATCGGCCCGACTTTGTTCTTCGCATTGTCGCCGACGTCATGGCAGGCGCGGCAGCGCTTGAAGATGTCGGCACCGTTCTCAACATCCTGAGCCGAGACCAAAGTCGTGCCGAGAAAAACGGTCGCGGCGATGGCGGAGAACAGTACGGCCCGATTCATCTTTCACTCCCATGGCGGCCGTCATCGCGGCCTTGATGCGTGCGACTGACCGCATCTTATACGCCAAAGAAGAGGATCGCCCGTGCCGTTCGCGCGACCAAATGTTGCACTGATGAATTGAAGGCGTCAGGCGTGGCCGTCAGGTGGGTGCAACTGCGGGGGTGGACTTGCGCTTTGGGCGGGGCGACTCAGATGCGGAGTCCTTCTTCGCCGCGGCATCAATCGTCCGGCCGGACTTCAACAACTTCTGGAGATCCAGCCGCTGATTCCAGTAGGGCTCGGGGCCATACGTCTCGCTCAGGAATTCGATGAAGACATTCACCTTCTCGGGCATGAAGTCGCGGCACGGGTATACCGCGTGGATCGCCACGCTGTCCGAGCCGCAGTACTGCGGCAGCAGCACCTTGAGGGCACCGCTTTCGAGCTCCGGCCCGATATCCCACGTGGAGCGCAGCCCGATGCCAAGGCCCGCGAGCAAGGCCTCGCGCACGAACTCGAGCGAGTTCGAGCGGATGTTTCCTTTGACCTTGAGATGATGCTCGCCGTCCGGTCCCTGCAGGCGCCAGTGGTCCTGAGCGCCGGCCGAGAGGCAGTTGTGAAAATCGAGATCGGCGAGGCTCGACGGTGCGCCGTAGGTCTCGATGTACTTCGGCGCGGCGCAGATGACGCGATGATCGCTCGCGAGCTTGCGCTGGACGAGAGAGCTGTCGCGGAGCTCGCCGATCCGCACGGCAAGATCGAAGCCTTCGCGAATGATGTCGACGAAGCTGTCGGTCAGATGGAAGTCGAGCTCGATCTCGGGGTACTTGGCGAGGAACTGCGGCAGGTACGGCGCGATGTGAAGCCGGCTGAAGGCGGTGGGCGCCGTGACCTTGAGCACGCCGCGCGGCTTGGTGTTGCGCCGGCTGACGAAATCCTCGGCCTCCGCGATGAGGCTCAGGATGTCGACGACGCGCTTGAAGTAGCCCTCGCCGGTCTCGGTCAAGGTGAGCTGGCGGGTCGTGCGCTGGAAGAGGCGGGTTCCGAGCCGCTCCTCGAGCAGGCTCACGCGCTTCGAAACGACGGCCGGCGACAGGCCCATCTCCCGCCCGGCCGCCGACATGTTGCCGGTACGCGCAACCCGAGCAAAAATTTCGAGGTCGGTGATGGCTGTCACAGCGTTGTTCCCTCAAACGCGCGTCCGAGCCAGAAAAATGCTCTCCACACAGAAGAGAGTTCATTGAGGCCGGCAATGACCAAAGTGTGTCGTCGAAGGTAACCCGCCAGGATGAGTATTGTTCCCCAGCATTGAAAATCAGCGCAGACAGACGTTCCCGGTCTTACGTTTACGTGCCTGGCGCCGATGCTGGCAGCTTTTGCTGGCATACTGCCGCCGGTAGTTTGCAGAGCGGACCTGCTGCCTGCGCGGGCGCGTTGCGGGGATAGCCGCTGCCAGTGCTATGATGGGGCCGCTCGAATCCTGCTACCTCGGCGTGCGTCCCGCTTCGATTGGAGTTCGCTCCTGGTGCGCCGCCTGCCTCCGGCCGAAAGGCAAAGGTTCCGATGCTGGTGAATGTATTGCCCCCGCCCGACCGTGCGGTCGTCTCCCGCCGCGATGCGATCGCCAAGGATTTGGCGCGCCTCGTCGCACCCGGCGGCGTCATCGCTGACGAGGACGGCCGGCGCGCTTTCGAGACCGATGGTCTGTCGGCATATCGTTGCATGCCCCTCGCCGTCGTGCTGCCGCGCTCGACCGAGGAGGTCTCGCGCGTGCTCAAGTACGCCCATGAGAACGGCATCACGGTCATCCCGCGAGGAGCCGGCACGTCGCTCTGCGGCGGTGCTCTGCCGGCGGAGGATGCAATCGTGATCGGCGTCTCGCGCATGAACCGCGTCCTCGATGTCGATCTCGAGAACCGCACGGCGCGCGTCGAGACCGGCATCACCAACCTCGGCATTTCCGGGGCTGTGCAACCGCACGGCTTCTTCTATGCGCCCGATCCCTCGAGCCAGCTCGCCTGCACGCTCGCCGGCAACATCGCCATGAACTCGGGCGGCGCCCACTGCCTCAAATACGGCGTCACGACCAACAACGTGCTCGGCATCAAGATGGTGCTCGTCGACGGCCGCGTCGTCGAGATCGGCGGCGCGCATCTGGACGCCTCCGGCTATGACCTGCTCGGATTGATCATAGGCTCGGAGGGGCAATTCGGCATCGTGACCGAGGCGACGGTCCGCATCCTGCGCGCGGCCGAAGCGGCGCGTCCCATGCTGCTCGGCTTCGACTCGAGCGAGATCGCCGGGCGCTGCGTCTCGGCGATCATTGCGTCGGGCATCATTCCCGTCGCCATCGAGTTCATGGACAAGCCGGCGATCCACGTCTGCGAGGCCTTTGCCAAGGCGGGCTATCCCCTTGACGTCGAGGCCCTGCTCATCGTCGAGGTCGAGGGCTCGGAGGAGGAGATCTCGACGCTGCTCGCGCGCATCGTCGACATCGCCAAGCCCTTCAAGCCAAGGGGCGTGCGCGTCAGCCAAAGCGCGGAGGAAAGCGCCGCCATCTGGCGCGGGCGCAAGTCGGCCTTCGGCGCGCTCGGCCGCATCTCCGATTATTTCTGCATGGACGGCACGATCCCGCTCGGACGACTGCCGGAGGTGCTGGTCCGTATTGGCGAGATCTGCACGGGACATGGCCTCAAGGTCGCGAACATCTTCCATGCCGGCGACGGCAACCTGCATCCGCTGATCCTGTTCAATGCCAATGACGCCGATCAGCTTCGCCGCGCGGAGCAGGCTGGTGCCGACATCCTGAAGCTGTGCGTTGAGGTCGGCGGCTGTCTCACCGGCGAGCATGGCGTCGGCGTCGAGAAGCGCGACCTCATGCCGAGCCAGTTCACGTCCGGTGAGCTTGCTCTGCAGATGCGCATCAAGACCGTGTTCGACCCGCAGTGGCTGCTCAACCCGCACAAGGTCTTTCCGCTCGAAGGGCGCGAGATCGAGCATCAGGCCTGGGAGCACTAGTGTGATGATCGAGAAATTCGCCACATGTCGCGGCACGGTATCGAGCGAATTTCTCGATCTGAATCACACTAGCGAGATTGTGATTCTAGTGTCCCTTCTGCTTCCGAAGTTCGCTTGGGACACTAGCATCGGATACCGGCGAACTTCGGAAGCGGGACACTAGCCGTGAAGAGCGCCCGCCCTGGGAGTGAGCGCGAGCTTCAGCGTCTGATCATAGATGCGGTGCGCGCCGAGATGCCCGTCGAAGTGCTCGGTGCCGGCACGAAGCGCAATATCGGGCGTCCGGTCAATGCGGGCCTCGCCATCACGACGGCCTCGCTGCGCGGTGTCACGCTCTATGAGCCGACCGAGCTCGTCATGGGGGCCCGCGCCGGCACGCCGCTCGCCGATATCGAGGAGCGCCTCGCCGTCAAGGGCCAGATGCTCGCATTCGAGCCGATCGATCTCGGGCCCGTGCTCGGCGGCGCGGCGGGCAGCGGCACGATCGGCGCGGTCTTTGCGACGAACCTCTCGGGCAGCCGTCGCGTCATGTCGGGTGGCGCACGCGATCACCTGCTCGGCATCGAAGCGATCACCGGCGCGGGGCAGGCTTTCCGCGGTGGCGGACGCGTCATGAAGAACGTCACGGGCTATGACCTCTGCCGCGCCGTGTGCGGGAGCTGGGGCACGCTCGCAGTTATGACGAGCGTTATCTTCAAAGTGCTGCCGCGGCCCGAGCGCACGGGCACGCTCATCTTCCTCGGCCTCGATGATACCTCGGCCATCGAGGCGCTTTGTGCCGCACTCGGCACGCCCTTCGAGGTTTCGGGTGCGATCCATCTGCAGGCGCCGCTCGCCGCACGGCTGAAGCACGCGGGGCTCGCTGCCACGCAGAAGGCCGTCACCGCTGTGCGCATCGAGACTTTCGAGAGCTCGCTGCGCTACCGCCTCGACCGTCTCAAGGAAGCGCTCCGCGCATTCGGCGAGATCCACGAGCTCGATGATGCCAGCTCGCTGGCCTTCTGGAAGGAGCTTCGCCAGCTCTCGGTCTTGCAGGGCAATGCCGCGCCGCTCTGGCGTATTTCGACGGCGCCGCGTTCGGGTCCCACTGTCGTCGCCGCCATTGCGCGCTACATGGAATGTCGCGCCTTCTATGACTGGTCGGGCGGGCTCATTTGGGCCGAGGTGCTCGATACGGCCGATGCCGGCGCCGGCGATGTCCGCCGTGTGATCGCGAGCCACGGCGGTCATGCCACGCTTGTTCGTGCGGCGCCGGCGGTGCGAGCCGGCATCGACGTCTTTCAGCCGCTCGAGCCCGATCTCGATGCGATCACGCGCGGCATCAAGGCGGTCTTCGATCCAGCCGACATTCTCAATCGCGGGCGCCTGCTCGCCAACCTGTAGACGCAGATCCCGATGCAAACCAATTTCACACCGGAGCAGCTCCAGGACCCGCGCCTTGCGGAAGCGGACAGCATCCTCAAGCGCTGCGTGCACTGCGGTCTCTGCACAGCGACCTGCTCGACCTATGTCCTGCTCGGGGATGAGCGCGATTCCCCGCGCGGGCGCATCTACCTCATGAAGGACATGTTCGAGCGCGACCGCGACGCGAGCCCCGAGGTGCAGTTCCACGTCGACCGCTGCCTGTCCTGTCTCTCCTGCATGACGACCTGCCCCGGCGGCGTCGACTACATGCACCTCGTCGACCTGGCGCGCTCACATATCGAGGAAACCGGCAAGCGCACGGCAAAAGAACGCTTCGTGCGCGGGCTGCTCGCGCGCCTGATCCCCTATCCCGAGCGCTTCCGCAAGGTGCTCGCACTGGCGCCGCTCGGCCGCCCCTTTGCTGGATTGATGAAGCGTGCGGGCTTCCCGGAGCTTGCTGCCATGCTGGCGCTGGCGCCGCGCGAGCGCGTACCGGAGGGGCGTTTCAGGGGCCCTGGCACCGCCGTGACGAGCGACAAGCGCATGAAGCGCGTGCTGCTGCTGGCCGGATGCGCGCAGCAGGTTCTCCGGCCCGAGATCAACGACGCGACCATCCGTCTGCTCGCGCGCAATGGCGTCGATGTCATCGTGCCGGCGGGCGCCGGCTGCTGCGGCGCGCTCGTCCATCATATGGGCCGCGAGAGCGAGGCCGTCGCGCAGGCCAAGAAAAACGTCGATGCCTGGTGGAAGGTGACGGAGCGCGAGCCCATCGACGCGATCATCATCAATGCCTCGGGCTGTGGGACCACCGTCAAGGACTACGGCCACCTCCTGCGCCACGAGCCGGAGTATGCCGAGAAAGCGGCCAAGCTTGCCGCGCTCGCCCTCGACATCACCGAGTTCCTGACCCGCTTCGATCTCGGCGCGCCGCATCGCTGGTCGAGCCTGCGCGTCGCCTATCATTCCGCCTGCTCCATGCAGCACGGCCAGCGCATCACGAGCGAGCCGAAGACGCTGCTGAAGAAGGCGGGCTTCACGGTGCTCGAGCCGCCGGAGGGGCACATCTGCTGCGGCTCGGCGGGCGTCTACAACATTCTCCAGCCCGAGCTTGCCGGCGAGCTGCGCACGCGCAAGGTCGCCAATATCGAGAGCGTGCGACCGGATATTGTTGCGGCAGGCAATCTCGGCTGCATCACTCAGATCGGCCTC
Organism: Hyphomicrobium sp. CS1BSMeth3; assembly: GCF_900117415.1. Classification (GTDB taxonomy): domain Bacteria; phylum Pseudomonadota; class Alphaproteobacteria; order Rhizobiales; family Hyphomicrobiaceae. The sequence continues at coordinate 1,362,167 of NZ_FPEI01000006.1, read as the reverse complement.
GGCACGCACCTGCCGATCGTGCACACGGTCGAGCTCCTCGACTGGGCCTATGGCGGCCCCGTCCCGCGCGGTCTCGAGAACTTCAAGGGTTTCGTGTCGGACGTGCCCGGGCACGTGGCGGCCTGATTCTTTTGTTGCCGCGGGCTGCTGGGAAGAGGTGCTATCGCCTTCTGCGGTAGTGCCATGCCCGCGTCCGCCATACGGACAGCGTCAGCGTGGGGCACCCACTTCCCCTTCTCCCCGTGCTTACGGGGAGAAGGTCGGGATGAGGGGCGGGAGCTTGCGCAACGTCGGCGTATGCCGCCGCCCCTCACCCTAGCCCTCTCCCCGCAAGCGGGGAGAGGGGATGGCAAGCTTTTAGTTCTTGCTCTTGTCGACGAGCGCGCCGGCCTTGATCCAGGGCATCATGGCACGCAGCTTGGCGCCCACTTCCTCGATCTGATGAGCGTCGTTCAAGCGACGGGTGCCTTTGAAGCGAGCCTGCCCGGCCTTGCATTCCTGCATCCATTCGGACGTGAACTTGCCCTTCTGGATGTCGGCGAGAATGCGCTTCATCTCGGCCTTCGTTTCGGCCGTGATCACGCGCGGACCGCTCATGTACTCGCCCCACTCCGCAGTGTTGGAGATCGAATAGTTCATGTTCGCGATGCCGCCCTCGTAGATGAGGTCGACGATCAGCTTCACTTCGTGGAGGCACTCGAAGTAGGCCATCTCCGGCGCGTAACCCGCCTCGACCAGCGTCTCGAAACCGGCGCGGATCAGCTCGACGAGGCCGCCGCAGAGCACGGCCTGCTCGCCGAAGAGATCGGTCTCGCATTCCTCCTTGAAGGTCGTCTCGATGATGCCGGCCTTGCCGCCGCCGATCGCCGAAGCGTACGAGAGGAAGAGGTCGTGTGCGTTACCGCTGCGGTCCTTGTCGATGGCAATGAGGCAGGGCACGCCGCCGCCGCGCAGGTACTCCGAGCGCACGGTGTGGCCGGGGCCTTTCGGCGCCACCATGCCGACGTCGAGGTCATCGCGCGCCTCGATGAGGTTGAAGTGCACGTTGAGGCCGTGCGCGAACATGATCGCGGCGCCGTCCTTCATGTTCTTGTGCAGGTGCTCGCGGTAGATGTCGGCCTGGAGCTCGTCGGGCGTCAGCATCATGATGATGTCGGCCCACTTGGCGGCCTCGGCGACTTCCATCACCTTGAGCTTCTCGGCCTCGGCCTTCTTCGCGCTCGCCGAGCCCTTGCGAAGGCCTACGGCCACGTTCTTGACGCCGGAGTCGCGGAGGTTGAGCGTGTGGGCATGGCCCTGGCTGCCGTAGCCGATGATGGCGACCTTCTTGCTCTTGATCAGGTTGATGTCGGCATCACGATCGTAATAGACGCGCATGGGTGTTCCCCTCGTCGAGACTGGGCTTTCCGGGTTCGGTTCGAATGATGGAATTCGATGGCCCGAACGCCTAGCGGCTAAAGCGCCCCTGTTGCAAGCGAAAAGGCACCGCCCGGCACGCGGGGCGGGCCCGCATTCCGCAATTTACCAGAAAGGGGTCGATCCGTACGCGTTCTGAGCGCCGCTCAGCGCTTGATGAAATAGCCGATCGCGGCACCGATCAAGGGCCAGAGGAGGATCTCGAGGCGCGGAACGATCTGAGCCACGGCCTGGGTGATCGGCGGAACGAACGTCAGCGCAGCGAATATGAGCGCCACGATGAGCGATACCGTCAGCGTCCCGGGGCCGGGCGTGCGGACACCCTTGAGGACGATCGATCCGACGAAGCCGATCACGAAGACGATGATGGCGAAAAGTACCGCCCAGACGAAGATCTCGACGTTGTAGCCGCCGAACTGCGGGATGGCGGGAAGGTAGCGTTTGATGTGAGGCGCAATGACCCAGGCGCCGCCCATCTGAAGAATGATGAGGATGATGTATCCGAGCATGCCGCTATTCCCCTGATTTCGGCCTCCCGCCTCGGCCGCCGCCGCGCGGCGCCTCGGGCGGCCGGTCGCTCAGGTGGACTGTCTAGCAGCCCAGCGACGAGGGCGCGAGTAGGCTCGGACGATCAGCAGGAAGGTGTGGCCGCGGAAGCGCGATTCGAGCTTCGGGGGGCGGCGAGCGGATTGCAAAAAGCAGAAAGGCTGGAGCAAGCGGCTGCTCCAGCCTTTCCGTCGGGTGTGTGGATACAGACATGAGAACGGAGGAACGGTGCTCAATCGCTCGACCGGCTCGATGACCGACGCATCCTGGAACGCAGAACAGTCTGTTCACTACGGCTCATAAGCTCTCGAGAAGTTCCTCTCGCGAGCCCGAGCCACGGACCCGAGCAGCGGAGCCGCTCGCACGTCCTGCAGCGTTGTCCGGCGTGCACTGCAGCTCGCCCCGGAATGCCGGTCGGTTGGACCGTCCGGAGCAGAGGGCAAAGACACGCACGCCGCTACACGACGCACAATTCGGGCAGGCCACGTTGCAGTGGCCACCCTGGTGGATTGCGCGACGGCAGAATCACACGCAGCACTACTTGTTCATAATCCGTGGGCGTTCAGCTTGTCACGATCTCAGTGCGGCGCGTGCCGGAAAGCTCACCGCCCGCTGCGGTTCAGCCGATCGCGAAGGTTCCTGAGCGCGTTCGACGCCTGCGCAGGCTGCTGCGGCGATGCGCCGGCCGGAGCCGCCTGGCTGTAGCCCGCCGGCTCGGGAACGCGCGGCCGCTGGCTCGCGCCCTCTGCTCCCGCCGGCGTCGGATAGCGTCGCGCTGCGGGGTCTGCTGGGGTCGCAGGCGCTGCCGGGCGTGGCGCTTGCGCGGGCTCGGCGGAATTCGTCAGACCCATGGCATCGGCGAAGAGGGCCGTCTGGCTGGTCTCGGTCGCCGCCGATCCGCTGACCGAGAGGCGCCACTTCTCGACGATCTGCTCCAGGAAGCCCGTATCGGTGCTCGGCTGCTGCCACATGGTCGTGAACATGGCCGAGGAGCTTCTCGGCATGGCGTGCTTCGGCAGGTCGTCGAAGCGGATGCGGACCGGCAGCGTCACGCCGTCGCCGAAAGCGATGGCCTCGCGCTGGCCGAGCGCGGAGAGGAACTCGAGGAGGCCCGAGCCCGTGTCGGAGATGGCCGACTTGACGATCTCCTGGTCGCGATCGTTCGACATGCGCAGCGCGAAGACGGTATTGCACTGGGAGAGGATCGTCGGATCGATCTCGGCCGGGCGCTGGGTCACGATGGCGAGCGATGCGCCGTACTTGCGGCCTTCCTTGGCGATCTTGGCGATCGCGCGCTTGCAGGGCTCGAAGCCGAGCGCGGGGTTGGCGGGCACGTAGCGGTGCGCCTCCTCGCACACGATGGTGACCGGCACCTTGCCCTCGCCCCAGAGCGCGAAGTCGAAGGTCATGCGGCAGAGCACCGACACGACGACGTTGACGATCTCCGTCGGCAGGCCCGTCAGCTCGAGGATGGTGATCGGCTTGCCCTCGACCGGGACGCGGAAGATGCGACCGAGGATCTGCGCCATGCCGTCATAGACGGTGAGCGAGCCGAACATGAAGGCGTAGCGCGGATCGAGCGACAGCGTCTCGATGCGGGTCTTGAGATTGCGGTAGGGCGCAATATCGCGCTTGTTCTCGAGCTTGCCCATGCGCTCGTCGATGAGCGAGGTGAGGTCCGAGAGGCGATAGGGAACGGGCGTGTCGACGGTGAAGCGGCCCGAGTCGCGCGTGCGCACGCCCTGGCTCTCTTTGCTGCGTCCGGCGCTATAGCGACCCTTGGCGACCGGGATCAGCTCCTGGAGAATTTCGATCTCCTGCTTCCTTTCGGCGGGGTCGCCGATCAGCACCTCGATGAGCTCGTCGAACGTGAGGAGCCAGAACGGGAGCTGCATATTGCGCGGCGAGATGACCTCGCCCCACTCGGGGAATGCCGTCGCGTACTCGTTGTGCGGATCGAGCAGCACGATGTGCGCCTGCGGATTCTTTTCGAGAATGGAGCGCAGCAGCAGCGCGGTCGTGCAGGACTTGCCGGTGCCCGTGGTGCCGAGCACGGCGAAGTGCTTGCCGAGCAGGTCGTCGACCCGGACCATTGCCGGAATGGTGTTGTCCTGGCGCAGGCAGCCGACACGGACGGAGCGCTCGATATCGCCGCAGAAGGCCTGATTGAGTTCCATCTTCGAGGCGACGCGCACGCGGTCGCCGAGACCGGGATAGATCGTGACGCCGCGATTGAAATATCCGGGAGAGCCGCCGCTGCCGAGCCGGAGCTCGCCGACGAGGCCGAGCTCGGCAATCCAGATCTCGCTGTCGCTCTCGCGCTGTGCCGGTACCGGCACGCTGAGGGCGGAGATGATCGCGAGCACGATCGTTTCGCTCGTTTCGATCGCGAGCAGCGTGCCCATGTCGGGGCGGCTCGCCGTCTCGCGCGGTCCGCGTCCGTCGTTGTCCAGGAGGACGATCGCCTTTGCACCGGTAACCGAGACGATGCGGCCGATGGAGACGTCCGCGGCAGGTGCGGTCTGTTCGGTGGTGGGGGACATCAGCGCCATCGGATTTGCCTCGGCTCGTGCAGTGGTGTCGGTTCGGTCGCGGTGTGGTCGTGTCGGCGTCAGTAGGTGGAAAGCTCGAGTGGGACAGTCGGCAGCTTGACGGTCACCTCTGTTCCTTGGCCCTTGGTGCTTCGGATTTCGATCGTGCCGCCATGAAGGTCTACGAGGGCCTTTGCGATCGGCAGGCCGAGGCCGGAGCCTTCCCGCCAGCGCGTACGGCTGGCATCGGCCTGGCCGAATGGGGCAAGCGCGATGCGGATTTCTTCCTCGCTCATGCCGACGCCCGTGTCGCGGATCGTGACCACGATGTCGCCGTTGGGCGCGTTTGCCGCTTCGACGTTGATGCTGCCGCCGGGCGGCGTGAACTTGATCGCGTTGCCGACGAGATTGGAGAACGTCTGGCGGAGCTTCTGCTCGTCACCCTGGATGATCGGCAGGTTCGAGGCGATGTTGCAGACGAGGTTCAGCCCGTGGTCGCTGATCGATTTCCCGAAGCTCATGAGACAGTCGTCGAGCGCATCGGCAACCTGGACCTCGGCAGGATCGAGCATGAAGCTGCCGCTGTGCAGCTTCGAAATGTCGAGGATGTTGTTGATGACCGTGAGGAGGTGCGTTGCCGCGTCCTGGACGAGACGCGCGTACTCGACGATGTCTTCATCGGTGAGCTTGCGATGCTCGTGCTCGGTGAGCAGCTTCGAGAAGCCGAGCACGGAGTTGAGCGGGGTGCGCAACTCGTGGCTCATGTTCGCAATGAACTCGGACTTGATCTTGTTCGCGAGCTGGGCTTCGAGTTTGGCCGCCCGCTCTGCCTCCCGGGTGCGCTGACGCAGCACAGCCTCGCTGAGGCTGATGGCGTAGGATCCCATGAGGGAACTGCCCTGACCTGCTCCGATAACCGCGTTCAGCATCGCGGACACGCCCTCTCACTCATGAATGAATGAGTAGAGAATAGGGGCGAGAGCATAAGCATCGGTTAATCCGCGACGCTCCGTCTACGCAAGGTTCGGCGGCTCGTGCACGTACACTATATGTGCTAAGTATTCGGGCAGATCGGGCGCCGGCTGTATGGCGGCGTCTGCAACACAAGGCCCGCCAGTGCGGGCTCAGGAACTGCAATGGCTACCGACCAAGCGCTGCACATGCCGGCGGGCGAACTGATCGACCCCTTCGGGCGCCACGTCAGCTACCTTCGCGTGTCCGTGACAGACCGCTGCGACTTCAGATGCGTGTACTGTATGTCCGAGCACATGACGTTCCTGCCCAAGCGGGATCTTCTGACGCTCGAGGAGCTCGATCGCCTGTGCTCGGCCTTCGTGGACCGTGGCGTGCGCAAGCTCCGCATCACGGGCGGTGAGCCGCTTGTACGCAAGAATATCCTCTGGCTGTTCGAAGCTCTCTCGCGCCATCTCAAGAGCGGGGCCCTCGAGGAGCTGACACTGACCACCAACGGCAGTCAGCTTCCGAAATATGCTCAGGCGCTGGCCGATTGCGGCGTCCGTCGCATTAACGTTTCGCTCGATACGCTCGATCCCGAAACATTCCGCCGGATCACCCGCTGGGGCGATTTCGCCAATGTCATGCAGGGCATCGAGGCGGCGGAGAAGGCGGGGCTCCAGGTCAAGATCAATGCCGTGGCGCTCAAGGACGTCAACGAGCACGAAATCGCAAATCTCGTGCGCTTCGCCCATGGCCGCGGCGCCGACCTGACCTTGATCGAGACCATGCCGCTCGGTGACATCGACGGCGATCGCACGGATCAGTACCTGCCGCTTTCGATCGTTCGCGCCCGGCTGATGGATACCTTCACCCTGCGCGACATTCCCTATCGGACCGGCGGGCCGGCCCGCTATGTTGAGGTGCAGGAGACGGGTGGCCGGCTAGGCTTCATCACGCCGATGACCCACAACTTCTGCGAGAGCTGCAATCGTGTGCGCCTTACCTGCACGGGTACGCTCTACATGTGCCTCGGCCAGGAGGATGCGGCCGACCTGAGGACACCGCTCCGGGCCTCATCCGACGATGCGCTCCTGCAAACCGCGATCGACGAGGCCATCTCACGCAAGCCTAAAGGTCACGACTTCGTGATCGATCGGCGCAGCAAGCGCCCGGCCGTCCAGCGGCACATGAGCGTGACTGGGGGCTAAGACAAGCAGTTCGTGCCTCCGGCACGAGAGGGGCTGCCGCCCCTTCACCCCGCTCGGGGGACACCCCCGAACCCCCGTTTTTCTGAGACTGGGTGGTAGCTGGGACTGGCGGCGCCAAGGAATGCGGCTGGGGAGGCCGAGGGGGTGAACGAGCCCGAGGGGCGCAGTCTGCGTCCGGCTGTGGACGACGGCGGGGCGACGGTTGCAGCAGCCAACCTCAGGGCCATCGTGGCGATGTCGCTCGCCATGGGCTCTTTTGCCTGCGGCGACACGCTCATGAAGCTCGCGTCGACGAGCGTGCCGACCAGTGAGCTTCTTTTCATCCGCGGGGCCGTCATCTTCGTCGTCTCGCTGAGCGTGGCGTTCTTCACCGGCGCGCTTCGAGAACTCCGCCACGTCTTCGAGCGTGCCATGGGCGGGCGCATTGTCGGCGACGTCAGCAGCGGATGGCTCTTCCAAAGCGCGCTCGCCCGCTTGCCTTACGCCGACCTCACGGCCATCGGGCAACTGAGCCCCATGATGCTGACGGCAGCCTCCGCCATCTTTCTCGCTGAGCGCGTCGGCTGGCGACGCTGGACCGCGACGGCCGTCGGCCTCCTTGGCATCCTGATCATCGTCCGGCCAGGCGGGTCCACGTTCAGTTGGTGGGCATTGGTGGGGATCGCCTCGGTCTGCTGCACGACGTTGCGCGATCTCTCGACCCGAGGCATCAACCGCCGCGTTCCGGCCATCCTGATCATGACGCTGTCGGCGGGCGCCGTAACCGTCGCTGCTCTCGCGGTCGCGCCATTCTCGAACTGGCAGTGGCCCGATCAGGCACTCATGCTCAAGCTTTCCGGCGCGGCGATGTTCAGCCTGCTCGGCCAGCTCGGCGTCATCATAGCCATGCGCACGGGCGAGGTGTCGGCGGTCGTGCCTTTCCGCTATACGATCATTCTGTTCTCGATCGTCTCGAGCGTGGTCGTCTTCGGGCATCTCCCCGATGCACTGACCTTTCTCGGGATCGCGATCGTCGTCCTTGCCGGCCTCTACACCTTCTATCGGGAGCAGAAGCTACGCCGGCTGGCAGCGCGGCAATCCTGACGGCAGAAGTGACGTGGCAATCCGGACGAGTGCGATCCGGAAACATGAAAGGCCGGCCGCAAGGCTGGTGAGGGAGGTTGCGACGTGGGGAGCGGTCCGTCCGAGGGGAGCATCCGTGCGCCTGCTCTCGCGCACGCTGCGCCGCGCAACAATCTGCTGGCGATTGCGGCCGTCATCGGCGCCGGCTTCTTCCTCATCTGCTCGGATGCTTGCCTGAGGATCGCGTCCGCCGAGTTGCCGCTCGGGCAGGTCGTTGCCGGGCGCAGTATCGTCGGTTGTGCCTTGCTCGGCTTTGCCGCGTGGACGCAGTCGGCCCTTCGCTGGCATCCTGCCATTCTGACGCCCGCTATGGGCTTGCGCGTGCTCGGCGAGGTCGGCGCGGCGCTGCTTTTCATCGCGGCCATCTTGCGCATGCCCTTTGCCAATGCGGCCGCGATCCTCCAGTTCATTCCGCTTGTCACGACGGTTGTGGCGGCCTGGCTATTTGCCGAGCGCGTCGGCTGGCAGCGTTGGCTTGCCGGTGCTGTCGGTCTCGTCGGCGTGCTGCTCGTGCTGCAGCCGGGGACGAGCGGGTTCACGTGGTGGTCGCTGCTCGCGGTCGCCGCCATGCTCTGCATGTCGCTGCGCGATCTCGCGACGACACGCATCGATCGCAGCGTCCCGACGCTGCTCGTCGGAACGGCTTCGGCGGCCGGTGTCGCGGTCGGTGGTTTCGCGCTCTTGCCCTTGGCGCCTTGGCCATGGCCGTCGGGGCACGCGGCGCTGCTCGTCGTCGCAAGCGGCGTGTTCGTCGCCGGCGGCTTCTATTGCATGGTCCAGGCCATGCGCCTCGGTGAAATTTCGGCCGTGGCGCCCTTCCGCTATGGCACCATGCTCTGGGCGTTGCTCATCGGTATTTTGCTCTGGGGCGAGACGCCGAACCTGCTCGCCGTCTTCGGCATCCTCGTCGTGGTCGCAGCGGGCCTGGCCATGCTCGCTCATGAGCGCCGGCTCATGCGGGCGCGGCTCGGCGAGGCACGGAAGTCGTCATGAGTGCCCCCGGCGACCACCACGCGGCGTCGAACCTGCGCGCCATCGCCGCCATGCTCATCGGCCAGGCGAGCTTCACGTTCAACGATGCGCTGATCAAGCTTGCGGCCGCCGGTCTTCCGGGCGGACAGGCCATCTTCATGCGCGGCGTGATGGCGATCCTGGTTTCGCTTTCGGTTTGTCTGGCCTTCGGCGCCTTCAACTTCGCGCCGCTGCGCGGCCAGGGGCGCATTCTGACGCTGCGCAACATCGGCGAGATCGGCGCGACGTTCTTCTTCCTGTTCGCGCTCTTTCACATGCCGATCGCGACGGCGACCGCGATCCTGCAGTTGACGCCCCTCGCGATCACGGCCGGCGCTGCGCTGTTCCTGGCCGAGCCGGTGGGCTGGCGGCGCTGGCTCGCGGCATTCGTGGGTTTCATCGGCGTCATGATCGTCATCCGGCCCGGCAGCGACGCGTTCAATGCCTGGTCGCTGTTCGCGCTGGGCGGCGTCGCCTTCTCCGTCCTGCGCGATCTGTCGACGCGCCGCATCGGCCTTCAGGTTCCGGCCATCCTCCTGGTGACCATCTCCTCGATCACCGTGACGATGTCAGCGGCCGGCTTCGCGCTCGTCGAGACATGGATCGTCCCGGCTCCAAAAAGCCTTCTGCTGCTGTTCGGCTCGGCGGTCTTCCTGCTCTGCGGCTACTACTTCATGGTGCACGCGATGCGCTACGGCGAGGTAGCCGTGGTCGCGCCGTTCCGCTACTCGGTGATAATCTGGGCAGTCCTCGCCGGCATCCTCTTGTGGGGAGAATGGCCCGATGCCCCCGCACTCATCGGCACGGTCGTCGTCGTGGCGGCAGGTCTCTACACGTTCATGCGCGAGCGCAAGGTGAAGGCGCTCGCAGCTCGGAAAGGCACGAAAAGATGAAGCATGACACGGAGCGCGAGGGCCCCCTCGCCGGCCTCAAGGTGATCGACTGCGCGACCGTGTTCGCGGGACCGCTGACGGCCATGGTGCTCGCCGATTTCGGCGCCGACGTCATCAAGATCGAGCACCCGGACGGCGATCCACTCCGCAAAATGAGCAAGTTGAAGGACGGCCACGGCCTCTGGTTCAAGGTCACCGGGCGCAACAAGCGCGCTATCGTGCTCGACCTGCATGAGGACGACGGCAAGGCGGCCTTCCTCGCCATGATCAAGGACGCGGACGTTCTCATCGAGAACTTCCGCACGGGCACGCTCGAGCGCTGGGGCCTCGGCTGGGATGTGCTCTCGGAGCTCAATCCGCGCCTCGTCATGCTGCGCGTTACGGGCTTCGGCCAGACGGGTCCCTACAAGCATCGCGCGGGCTTCGGCACCATCGCGGAAGCTTTCTCGGGTTTTGCCCACATCACGGGCGAGGCGAATGGGCCTCCGACTTTGCCGCCCTTTGGCCTTGCCGATGGCGTCGCAGCCTACCACGGTGCCTTCTCGATCATGTTCGCGATCTACGAGCGCGACGTGCAGGGCAGCGGCAAGGGCCAGGTCATCGACCTCTCGCTCTACGAGCCGCTCTTTTCGCTGCTCGGTGGCCAGGCCTCCACGTACGACCAACTCGGCCTCATCCAGCAGCGCTTGGGGAACCGCTCGGCCAACAATGTGCCGCGCAATGCCTACATGACCAAAGACGGGCGCTGGGTCTCGCTTTCGGCTGCTTCGCCGAGCATCACGCGGCGTGTGCTCGAGCTGACTGGCGGTCCCGGAACGGCTGACGATCCGCGCTTCCGCACGAATGCCGATCGTATTCGGCACGTCGATGAGGTGGACGCCATTGTCGGCGGCTGGATTGCCAGGCACACGCTCACGGAGGTGCTCGATGCCTTCGAGAAGGCGGAGGCCGCGATCGGGCCCGTCTACGACATTGCCCAGATCTTCGAGGATCCCCAGTACCTCGCGCGCGAGAGCATCACGACCGTTCAGGATGCCGATCTCGGTCCGCTCAAGATGCAGAACGTGTTCCCGCGGATGCTGCGCACACCCGGACGCATCAAGCACGCTGGTCCGCGCATTGGCGAGCATCAGCGGGAGGTGCTCGACGAACTGGTCGAGCGCGGTCTGCCGGCGGAGGTCGCCGCGCGGCTGCGCGCGAAGGGCTCCAAGGCCGACAAGGCCGGTTGACGGACGCCTCTGCAACTCCGGTCGGCGCGATCGGTCGCCCTTGACCTTTCAGGGCGCGGGCCGATCTATTCTCTGCGCACGCGGGCTATGCGGTCCGCGTGGCAGCAGAACAAGGACGCCTCTTGCCCCTTTCTTCCGTCACTCAGGCGACCGGCGCGGCGCTCCGTGAGGCCTCGGGCTATCTCGCCGATCTCGTGACGCCGACCGTGCGGCTCGGCGTGACGGGGCTCGCGCGCTCGGGCAAGACGGTTTTCATCGCCGCGCTCGTGCGCAATCTGACGCTCGGCGGGCGGCTCCCGTTCTTCTCGGTCGCGAGCGAGCAGCGGCTCGTGCGCGCCTATCTCGAGCCGCAGCCTGACGACAGCGTGCCGCGCTTTGCCTACGAGGAGCATCTGGCCGCGCTCTCGCGCGATCCGCCGCAGTGGCCGGAGAGCACGCGCCGCATCAGCCAGCTTCGCGTGACCATGGAGTATGCGTCGGCGAGTGCCATGCGCCGCGCGCTCCTGCCGAACCGCCTGCACCTCGACATCGTCGACTATCCTGGCGAGTGGCTGATCGACCTGCCTCTCATGGCGCAAAGCTATGCGGCTTGGTCTGCAGAAGCGCTGGCGCTGGCCTCTGCGCCGCGGCGTTCAGCGCCAGCCGCGGCATTTCTATCTTTCGTGCGCGCGCTGGACCGCGGCGCGCCGCAGGACGAGCAGGTTGCGATCCGCGGCGCACGCCTCTTCACGGACTATCTGCTCGCCGCACGCGCCGCCGATCCGACGCTCTCCATTACAGGGCCGGGCCGCTTTCTGCTCCCCGGCGATCTCGAAGGCTCGCCGCTGCTGACCTTCTTCCCGCTCCCGCTCGATGGCGAGAAGCGCAGCGGTCTTGCGCAGATGCTCGAGCGTCGCTTCGAGTCCTACAAGACGCATGTCGTGCGACCCTTCTTCCGCGATCATTTCAGTCGCCTCGATCGCCAGATCGTGCTCGTCGATGTGCTTTCCGCACTCAACAGCGGCCCTGAAGGCATTGCTGATCTCGAAGCGACGCTCACCGCTGTGCTGGGAGCCTTCCGCCCAGGTCGCGCGAGCTGGCTCGGCCAGCTCTTCTCGCCGCGCATTGACCGCATTGCTTTTGCGGCGACCAAGGCCGACCATCTGCACAGCGCCAATCACGATCGCCTCGAAGCCATCCTCGGAGCGCTGACCGCGCGCGCTGAAGCCCGAGCCGCGAGTGCCGGCGCCGATATCAAGGCTTTCGCGATTGCCGCCCTTCGCGCGACCAAGGAAGGCGAGGTCATGCGCGATGGCCAGCGCCTTCCCTGCATCATCGGCACGCCGCTTGCCGGCGAGAAGATCGGCGGGGAGACGTTCGACGGGCGGCGCTCAGCGGCGGTCTTTCCCGGCGATCTGCCATCACCCGACGTCGTGACTGGCGAGGTTGCCGGCGGCACCTTCAAGCACGATGTGCATGTCGTGCGCTTCGCGCCGCCGCGGATCATCACCGAGACGCCTTCCGGTCTCGCCGCGCCATGGCCGCACGTCCGCCTCGATCGTGCGCTCGAGTTTCTGATCGGAGATCATCTCGCATGAACGCGACGTCCGATCCTCGCCGCCCGCGCGCTTTCTCGCCTTCCGAGGCCGAGATCATCGAGCCGGCAGCGCCACAGGCAGAGACCGCAGGCGAGGGCGCGCCGGCCCAGCCCACATTGCCGGCCGGCCTGCAGATGCCGACGTTCGGTGACATCGGCCGCGGCGTGCGCTGGGGCACATGGCTCCTCTCGGCCATGGGTGCGCTCGCCAGTATTGCCTTCGGCGTCTGGTTCTCGCGCTTCGTCTCCGTCGCCGTCGCGCGCGAGGATTGGATCGGCTGGATCTCGTTCGGTCTCGCGATCGTCATTCTCGTCACCCTTCTCATGCTGATCTTGCGCGAGCTCATCGGCTTCGTGCGCCTGCGTCGCCTCGGCAAGATCAAGGCCGCCGCGGAGAAGGCACTGCGCGAGCGCAATGTGGCCGAGGAGCGCGAGACCATTCAGGCGATCAAGCGCCTGCTCGCGGGCCGCGCCGAGCTGCGCTGGCACCTCGCGCGTCTGGATGAGCACGCGCGCGATGTGCGCGATCCAGGCGATCTCATGCGCCTTGCCGATCGAGACCTCATGCTCGTTCTCGACGGCGAGGCGCGCCGGCTCGTTGCCAAGGCGGCTAAGCGCGTGACGGTCGTCACGGCAATCAGTCCGGCAGCATTTGTGTCTGTCGGTTATGTACTGATCGAAAACCTGCGCCTGTTGCGTAATCTTGCGGGCCTCTATGGCGGCCGTCCTGGATTTGCTGGCACGGCACGTCTCGCGCGCATGGTGCTGACGCACATCGTTGCGACCGGTAGCATCGCGCTTACCGACGATCTGATCGGTCAGTTCCTCGGGCAGGATCTGCTGAGACGCGTTTCGCGACGGCTCGGCGAGGGCGTGTTCAATGGCGCGCTCACCGCACGCATCGGCGCGGCTGCCGTCGAGGTGACGCGTCCACTGCCGTTCATCGAGGCACCGCCCGTGCGGGTCCGCGATTTTCTCGGCGAGATCATGCGCCGCGCGCCCGGTACGGAAGGCGCCACCAAGCCCACGACCTAAGCCACCACGATCGCTTCCGGCGCTGTCTTGCCACGAATGAGATCGGATGCCTTGTCGGCAAGCATCATGGTCGCGGCATTGAGGTTGGCGGACAGCATGGTCGGCATGATCGAGGCATCGACGACGCGCAGGCCTTCGAGGCCGCGGACGCGGAGCTGGTCGTCGACGACGGCGAGCGGGTCATTCGCCGGTCCCATGCGGCACGTGCCGGCCGGATGGAAGGTCGTCGTGCCGCGCTCCTTGGCGGCGCCGAGCAGTTCGTCGTCGCTCTGGACGCTCGGGCCCGGGAAATCCTCGCGCTCGAAGTAGGGTGCGAGCGGCCGGCTCTGCAGCAGGCGCCGCGCGAGCTTCATGGCGCCGAGCAGAACGCGACGGTCGATCTCCTCGGCGAGGTAGTTCGGATTGATGATCGGGGCGTCGAAGGGATCGGCGGAGCGCGCGCGAACCGTGCCGCGGCTTTCCGGGCGCTGCTGCCAGGAGGCCACCGTCATACCCGGCTCGCGCTCGAGCTGGCCCTGTACGCCTTCCATGTAGCTCGCCGGCGTGAACGTGAGCTGGACGTCGGAGCTCTCGGCCGTCTCCCCGGAGTGCCAGAAGGCATAAACGAGCGTCGGGCTCAGCGCGAGAATGCCCTTGCGCTGGAAGGCCCATTTGGCGACCTCGGTCGCGAGCTTGAGGCCGCGCGTACGCTCGTTGATCGTCTCGATGTTCTTCACGCGGGCGGCAAAGCGCGGCGCGTAGTGATCCTTGAGATTCTCGCCGACGCCAGCGAGCGCGTGGCGCACTTGGATGCCCAGGCTGCCGAGCACCTCCGGCGGTCCAATGCCGGAAATCTGCAGGAGCTGCGGCGAATTGTACGAGCCGCCGCACAGGATGACTTCGCGGCTGGCTTTCAGCGTGTGGCGAGCGCCGTTGCGGCCGCCCTTGCGATAGGTGATGCCGGTTGCGCGCCGGCCGTCGAAGTCGATGCTCGTCACATGAACGCCCGTGCGCACATCGAGGTTCGGCCGCTTCATGGCTGGGTGCAGGAATGCGCGGGCCGCGCTCATGCGCCGACCTTTGTAGATCGTGCGCTGGGCGTAGGAGACGCCTTCCTGGATGCGACCGTTGTAGTCGGGATTGCGCGGGATTCCGGCCTCCACACAGCCCTGAATGAAGGCCTCGCAGAGCGGGTGATGGTAGTCGATGTCCGTGACGGTCAGCGCGCCATCACGGCCGCGGTACGTGTCGTCGCCGTCGCCGATACGGCGCTCGAGGCGCTTGAAGTAGGGGAGTACATCGGCATAGCCCCAGCCGCGATTGCCGTACTGCGCCCAGGTGTCGAAGTCACCGCGCTGGCCGCGGTTGTAGACGTGCCCGTTGATCGAGCTCGAGCCGCCGAGCGTCTTGCCGCGCGGGGCGAGGATCCGGCGGCCGCCCGTCCACGCGCTCGGCTCCATGTCATAGAGCCAATTCACCCGCTTATCGTAGAAGGTCTTGATGAAACCTGCGGGGATATGGATGTAGGGATGCCAGTCCGTGGGGCCGGCCTCGAGCACGGCGACGCGGCATCCCTGGTCCTCGCTCAGCCGGTTGGCGAGCACCGAGCCGGCCGAACCGGCGCCGACGATGATGTAGTCGAACGTCTCCAAGCTTTGTCCCTCCGCCTGCCGGGCCCCCGTGCAGGTGCACGAGCG
Source organism: Hyphomicrobium sp. CS1BSMeth3 (assembly GCF_900117415.1). Classification (GTDB taxonomy): domain Bacteria; phylum Pseudomonadota; class Alphaproteobacteria; order Rhizobiales; family Hyphomicrobiaceae. The sequence continues at coordinate 1,346,967 of NZ_FPEI01000006.1, read as the reverse complement.
GAGGCGGGCTCGTCAAGATTGGCGACGACGGGTCTGGCGCCTCCGCGGGGCAGGCATGACGCGACGGCGGGGCGGGTGAGAAGTGATGATTATGCAATCTTAGATTGTAATAAATCAGTAAGCAACCTGTAATTGTACGGATCGTCGTGTCGCTCTCGCAACGTCATCGTGGCGCGCTTGCATCAGGGGGTTTTCCGGCACCGTGGAGATAGCAGCGAACAGCGCGCGGGCGCGGTATCGGACAGGCGATCGGCGTCGTCCCGTGAACGCCCCGACAAGTCCGCCGTAATGTCGAAGAAATGCCCTGTTTATGGTGGTTTTACCCAGATCCGCCGCAGCGAGCGGACCTCGGGGCGGGCTGTCCTCTCGGCCGTCGGAGACGCTCTCGAGAGCCGTCGGGCAAGGACCGGTGGGGAAACTTGCTCGGATTGTGCAGCGCAGGCCAAGAAATGCTGGTGTGCGAAGGGAAATTGCTACTTCTCGCGATCGATCATTCATTCTAAGCTCAAATGCATAATATTCTGGAATAAAAGGAATATTTACTTAATTGAAGCCGATCGCACATTGCACGCTATGCGTGTATGTGCCTGATTCGCCACTGAGCCCTTTGAAACGGCCGATGTCTGGGCATTAACTGTTTACCGCCCGTTAGGCCCTGCGTTAATCCTTGGTGACCGGCAAGGGGTCGATGGCCGTATCAGTGGCAGTCGAAGGGCTTGATCGGCCAGGGGCGGTTTCTCGCGTCATAGTGACGTAGAGTAGCGTTAGCGAAATGGGAGTGGTGTCATATGTATGGGGGACTGTTGAAATCAGCTAGCGCGCTGGCGATCGTCGCTGCCGCTGGTCTGTATGGCGTTAGCTCAGCGTCGGCTGCCGATCTCGGTGGTGATTGCTGCGCCGACCTCGAAGAGCGGGTCGCCGAACTCGAGGCGACGACGGTACGCAAAGGCACGCGCAAGGTCTCGGTGACCATCTCGGGCCAGATCTCGCAGCAGCTGCTGTTCTGGGACGACGGCGTCAGCAAGGACGTCTACATCTCGGGTCCGACCTCGTCGAACTCGCGCTGGCGCATCACGGGCTCGGCCAAGATCTCGCCCGAGATCACCGCCGGCTTCATGTACGAGTTCGAGGCCTTCGGCAGCAGCTCGGCCAGCCAGAACCAGATGAACGGCACCGGGCCGTCGAATACGGTTGGCAGCGGCTTCGGTGACGACGGTGGCGCGACGAGCGCCAACCTGCGTCAGCACTGGGCCTACGTCGAGCACGCACGCCTCGGCCGCGTGCAAATGGGCTTCGGTGGCTCGGAAGCCAACAACATCATCCTGATCGACCTGTCCGGCAAGGGCATGGCAGCGTCGAACGACGTGCGCCTGCACAACTCGAGCATGCGTATCGCTCAGGGCAACGGCCTCTACTCCAGCGCGACCTGGGGCACGTACTTCCAGGGCGGCTCGGGTGACTGGCTGAACGAGCGCCTCGATCACATCTCGTATCGTACGCCGACGATCGCCGGCTTCACGCTCGGCGCCTCGTTCGGTGAGGACAACTACTGGGATGTGGCGCTGCGCTACGCGGGTGAGTTCAACGGCATCCGCATCGCCGCTGGCCTCGGCTACAGCGTGCGCTCGGAGTACAATAACCCGACTGGCGAAAACTCGATGCCGACGACTGGCGTGGGTGCTGGGACGATCGTGTGCACGGCAAACTGCGACAAGGAGCTCCGTCAGCTCGTTGGTGCCCTCTCCGTCCGCCACATGCCGACGGGCCTGTTCTTCACGGGTGCGTTCGGTGAGCGCGACTATGAGAACACCCAGGCTAGCATCAGTGGCGGCTTTGCCGGTGCGCGCGATTTCAGCGCGAGCTTCTTCTATCTCTCGGGCGGTGTTGCGCGGAACTTCTTCGGGATCGGCGACACGGTGGCGTACGGCGAGTACAGCGAGTGGAAGGGCACGAGCCAGGATACCGGCGTCACCACTGTCGTCGGCCCTCTGGGTGCCGGCAATAGCACAGCGGTTGGTCTGTCTGGCGACAAGGTCACCCATTGGGGTGTTGGCATCGTCCAGAACGTCGATGCAGCCGCGATGGAGTTCTGGCTGGCCTACAAGACCTACTCGCTCGATGCAGCGGCGTTCAATCGCGCTGGCGTCGGCGGTGCGGAAGACCTCCACATGTTTACGGCTGGTACCCGCATCCGCTTCTGATCTGAACAAGATCGAGACGCACAGAATAGGAAGGGCCGCCCGCAAAGCGGCCCTTTCTCACGCCTGAAGACCTGTAATTGCGCTGCTAAATCCAGGGATACCTGGAATGCCGCACCCAAACGCGTTCGGGGGCTAGGCTCGCCCCTTGCGCCGGCCTGCGGGCTGCGCTAACACCCCAAAATGATGCTGGTCTAGCGGGTATGATTCCGAATTCAACCTCGCTCCAAGCGCCTGACGTCAGCCACCCGGGACGAACCGATGCCTGAATTGCTGATGACCTATCTGCCGATCGCCATCTTCATCGGTGTCGCGCTCGTGATCGGATTGGCGCTGATGATCGCGCCGTTCCTGGTCGCCGTCCGCAATCCAGATCCCGAGAAGGTCTCGGCCTACGAGTGCGGCTTCAATGCCTTCGACGACGCGCGCATGAAATTCGACGTGCGCTTCTACCTTGTCGCCATCCTGTTCATCATCTTCGATCTCGAGGTGGCCTTCCTCTTTCCCTGGGCCGTCGCCTTCAAGGAAGTGGGCGCCTTCGGCTTCTGGTCGATGATGATCTTCCTCGGCGTGCTCACCATCGGCTTCATCTACGAGTGGCGCAAAGGAGCGCTCGAATGGGATTGATCGTGCCGCCAGTTCCTGTCTTCGACAAGCCGCGCGAGGGCGCCGGTGGCATCGTGAAGCCCGGCGACCGCGGTTTCACCGAGCTTTCGAACGAGCTCGCCGACAAGGGCTTCCTCGTCACTACGACCGACGATCTCATCAACTGGGCGCGCACCGGCTCGCTCATGTGGATGACGTTCGGCCTCGCCTGCTGCGCGGTCGAGATGATGCAGGCGTCCATGCCGCGCTACGATGTCGAGCGGTTCGGCTTCGCGCCGCGCGCTTCGCCCCGCCAGTCGGACGTTATGATCGTCGCCGGCACGCTCACCAACAAGATGGCGCCGGCGCTGCGCAAGGTCTATGACCAGATGCCCGAGCCGCGCTACGTGATCTCCATGGGCTCGTGCGCCAACGGTGGCGGTTACTACCACTACAGTTACGCTGTTGTGCGCGGCTGCGACCGCATCGTGCCGGTCGATATCTACGTGCCAGGTTGCCCGCCGACGGCGGAAGCACTCGTGTACGGTATTCTGCTTTTGCAGAAGAAGATCCGGCGAACCGGCACCATCGAGCGCTAGGCGCGGGCGGAGCACCATGCAGACGACCATCGAGAGCCTTGAGGATCTCAAGGAGCATATTGCTGCCGGGCTCGGCGACAGGCTGCGCGACGTGCGCATCGCCTACAGCGAGCTCACGCTGGTCGTGCCGCGCGAGCAGATCGTGCCTGTGCTGACGTACCTCCGCGACAATGGGCGTTGCCAGTTCGAGGTGCTCATTGACATCTGCGGCGTCGATTATCCCGCGCGCGAGCGGCGTTTCGATGTCGTGTACCACCTGCTTTCGGTGCGCCAGAACCAGCGGATCCGCGTCACGCTCGAGACCGACGAGACAACGCCCGTCCCGAGCGTCGTCAACGTCTTTCCTGCCGCCAACTGGTATGAGCGCGAGGCCTATGACATGTACGGGATGCCCTTCTCGGGGCACCCGGACCTCCGCCGGCTTCTGACCGACTACGGCTTCGAAGGCTATCCCCTGAGGAAGGACTTCCCCCTCACGGGCTATGTCGAGGTGCGCTACGACGACGAGCTGAAGCGCGTCGTCTACGACCGCGTACGGCTCACGCAGGAATTTCGCAACTTCGACTTCGAGAGCCCCTGGGAAGGCGTCGACTACGTCCTCCCCGGTGACGAGAAGGCGGCAGCCCCGCCGCCCGCGCCGCCGCCTCCGGCGAAGAACTGATCCCGCGGCTTTTGCCGAGCGGCTGCAGCACCGCGCCCACTTGTCAGGCGCGCGCGTCGACCTTGATCATGTCGGCCGCTTTCTCCGCGATCATGATCGTCGGCGCGTTCGTATTGCCCGAGATCAGGTTCGGCATGATCGAGGCATCGATCACCCTGAGCCCGCCAATGCCGTGCACGCGCAGCCGCGTATCCACGACAGCCATCGGGTCGCTCCCCATCTTGCACGTGCCGCACGGGTGAAAGACCGTGGTGCCGCGCTCCATGGCGAACTGCATGAACTCTTCATCGCTCTGGCACTGCAATCCGGGGATGGTCTCGGTCTTGATGAGGGGCTTGAACGAGGGCTGCTCGGCAATGCGCCGGGCGAGCTTCAGACCGGCGAGCGTGACGCGGCGGTCGCTTTCAGCAGCAAGATAGTTCGCGATGATCGAGGGCTTCTCCTTCGGATCGGACGAGACGATGTGCTGGTGCCCGCGGCTGTCGGGCCTCAGCACGCAGATCGTCGAGGACACGCCGGGATACTTGTGCAAGCCCTTGCCCGGTGCGTCGGCTGAGAACGGTATGAAGTGAAACTGGATGTCGGGCTCGTCGAGCTCGGGCGATGATTTCGCAAAGACGCCCGCCACGGCCGCGCCCGTCGCGAGGATACCCTGCCGATTGAAGGCGTACTGCAGGCCCGTCTTGAACTGCAGCATGGGGCTGTGCCACACGGCATTGAGACTGTAAGGCAGCGTGACCTCGTAGACGGTCCGCACCTGATAGTGATCCTGCAGGTTCTCGCCGACGCCCTTGAGCTCATGGCGAACCTCGACGCCCGCCTTCTTCAGCACCTCGCCCTGACCGATCCCCGAGAGTTCGAGGATCTGCGGGCTGCCGATGGCGCCTGCTGCCAGCAGCACTTCGCGTCGCGCCTTGATGAACCGCTTCTCGCCACCGACCGAGTAGCGCACGCCCGAGGCGCGCTTGTCGTCGAGCGCGATGGCCTCGACCTCGGCGTGCGTGATGACGCGCAGGTTGGGGCGCCCCGCAGCGTCCTTGAGATAGGTGACCGCCGTCGAACCGCGCCTGCCATTGCGGATGGTGGCCTGGTAGTAGCCGGCACCCTCCTGCGAGGCGCCGTTGAAGTCGTCCGTCGGGGGGATGCCCGCCTCGATACAGGCCGCGACGAACGCGGAGCACAGCGGATTGTCGACGTGCACGTCCGTGACCGAGAGGGGGCCGCTGGCGCCGTGCAGCTCGCTTTCGCCGCGCTCCTGGCCCTCCGCCTTCTTGAAGTACGGCAGCACGTCCGCGAAGGACCAGCCGACATTGCCGAGCTGGCGCCATACGTCGTAGTCGCGCGCCTGACCGCGTACGTAGAGCAGCCCGTTGATCGCGCTCGAGCCGCCGAGGACGCGTCCGCGCGGCCAGGGGACGTAGCGGCCGCCGAGATGAGGCTCGGGGCCTGCCGCGTACTGCCAGGTGATGTCGGGATTGTACATCGTGCGGAAATAGCCGCCGGGAATGTGGATCCAGGGGTTGGTGTCTTTGCCGCCGGCCTCCAGCAGCGCGACCGTCACGCCCGCCTGCTCGCTCAGCCTGTTGGCGAGTACGCAGCCCGCCGAGCCGGCTCCCACGATGACGTAGTCGTAGCTGCCTTCATCCTTCCCAACTGGCATTTTGCCTCCCGGTCGTCGTGTGTCGTCCGCGCCTGCTTGCTGCTGGCCACATGTTGCCGGGAATGTACACCGAATGCCCGAAAGATCGACTCTTCAGGATCGGCGACGGACAAAGGGGAGGGGGCAGAGCTGTGTGCCTCTAGTGTGATGATCGAGAAATTCGCCAGATCTCGGGGCGCGGTACCGAGCGAATTTCTCGATCTGAATCACGCTAGCATGGGGTGATGAACCGCAGCTTGGGCCAGCGCTCACACCACTTCTTGGCAGCCTGGCGCGCGCAATATTCTTCGCGTCTGGCGGCGAACGCCGGCGTAGGGCGAACGATCAGCCCGAGCAGATCCTGCAGACCGTGCGGGGCGAGGATCTCCACGCACCCATCCTCAAGGCGCGCCGCGATGGCCGTGGCGGTCTCGGGCCAGCATCGGAGGGCATCAGCCGTATTCCCGTAGGGAGGGTCACCGTTCGTACTCCACATGCGGGCTTGATTGTGCACCTCCCAGGCGGCGTCTGGCATGTCCGCAAACAGCCGCCTCTGCAACTCGAGGTCCCGCGCAGGGCTCACGTCACTCGGATCGTGGAAGACGACATCGACATCGCTGCCCGGGATGGGCCTCGCGGGGAAGCCGTGCAACTGATCCCAGATGGCGTTGCGGATCGTTCCCGCTCCGATCCAGCAATCTTTGATGTTGAGTGCGGCGACCGCCGTCAGCAGGCGCATGATACTGGCCTGCTGGCCGAGGAACGATACGATCTCGTCCTTGCTTTGCATTCCCGCCAATCGACAAGTGCAATCGCGGCGTCGCGCGCTGCTTTCCTATCGCGCACGCATGACTTCGGGAAAGGGTCCGTAGGAAAGCTTGCCGCACGTGTAGGCGTGCTTCGCCGCGGCTGCCACCAGGCCGCCCGAAGTCAACGGATTGAACCCGATGACTTCATCGATGTGCCCATCCGCGAACGTATAGCCGATGTTGTGCTCCTCCTGGCCGAACGTTCCGCTCGACCGCCATTTCACACAGGCGATAGGCCTCGGCGTACCCAGACCCATCGGCCCGACCCAAAGTCCCGGCGGGGAGATCTCGGCATGGACAATGCTGCTGGGAGCTGCCTTTGCGCGGACGTTGCGCGCTATGATCGCTCGATAGTTTGCAGGCACGGCCGTCGAGGGAGGTACGGCAGCGGTCTCGATGCCCGCGGCGTCATTATTGGCGCAGCCACCCAGGATCAAACCGAACACGCTCGAGACGAATAACCAGAACAACGACCGGTGCCTGTTCATCCACTTTCTCCTGAATGGAGAAAGCGTAACACGCGACTGATGATCTGAGTACGGCCACCGGGAAATCTGGGAGCCGCGCGTGGCGCGTGTGCCACGGCAGTCAGGGCCAGCCGACCGCGGATAGAGTGATGTTACTGATTGGCTTACGACAATTGCCGGATAGCATATGCAGGCGACGGAACGATTCAATTCGCTGCGTTGTTGAAGCAAGTGCTGGCGGCCTCCGGCAGGTCCCCGGCCGCCTGACGACGCATCCCGCGCCGCCGTAGGTAAACCTTAATACGGCTCGCCTATACTCGGCCTCTGGATAGGGAAACGGCCCATGCCGAGGGGAGTACAGCTCCTCCGGCACGAGGTTTGCAGACCAGAAGCACGAGCAGAGGCTCGGAGTGTCCGCTGCCGGCGGCCGCTCGGGGAGTCCGAATATGGCACGCGGTAAGGTCGGCATTGCACTTGGGGGTGGCGCAGCACGCGGTTGGGCGCACATCGGTGTGCTCAGGGCGCTCGCTCAGGTCGGGGTCGTCCCGGACATTATCGCAGGCACGTCGATCGGCGCGGTGGTCGGTGGTTGTTTTGCCGCTGGCCGGCTGGACGAGCTCGAGGGCTTTGCCCGCGATCTGACCAAGCGCAAAATCTTCGGATACCTGGACTTCAACCTCTCCGGCTCCGGTCTCATCACCGGCCAGCGGGTCGTGGAGCGCCTCGAAGGCCACCTCAAGGGTCTTCAGATCGAGGAAATGCAGTCGCGTTTCGCCGCGGTCGCCACCGAGTTCGGGACCGGGCAGGAGACCTGGATCACGCGTGGGCCGCTCGTCGAGGCGATGCGCGCCTCCTATGCGCTCCCCGGCATCTTCAAGCCCGTTCGCGTCAACAACCGCTGGCTGATGGATGGTGCGCTCTGCAACCCCGTGCCGGCCTCGGTCTGCCGTGCCCTCGGCGCCCGCTATGTCATCGCGGTCAATCTCAATTCGGATGCCTGCGGACGCGGCAATCAGTTCCCAGAGCTCGACGGTGGCCTGATCGAGCGGCTGCCCGAACCGGAGCCGGAACCGGCGCCCGCACGTACGCTCGCCAACGGCTTCGGCGCCCGCAACCTGATCAAGCGCCAGCTCTTCGGCGGCGGCGACAGCGGCCCCGGCATTTCGAGCGTCATGGTCGACGCCTTCAACATCGTCCAGGACCGCATCGCGCGCTCGCGTCTCGCTGGTGACCCGCCGGATGCAATCATCAATCCGCGCCTCGCCGGTATCGGCCTCTTCGACTTCCACGCTGCCGATGCGCTCATCTCGCGCGGGATGGCGGCTGCACAACGCGAAGCCGAGGACATTCGCCGCGAGATTGCCGCCCGTGAAGCGGCGACGCAGCGCCACCTCGCGCTCGCGTAATCTCGGAACCCTGCATAGCTCCGCGCGTATTGGTGCTGGATTGCCGGCGCCGCTCGTGGTCTTGTGCGCCCTCCGATCAGAAGAGCGCCGGCACAACACAGTGCAAAAGCCCATGCAGGACGGAAACGCAGACGCTGAGCTGGCGCGGCGCGCGGCGATCAAGGTCGCGCATGATCGCCTCGACGTCTTCGCTGTTTCCATCCTGACCTTGCTGTGCATCTTCCTCGGCATCGGCCAGGTGGCGATGAAGGTCGCGAACGCCGGCATCTCGCCGATCCTGCAGGGAGGGCTCCGCTCGCTGCTCGCTGCGGCGCTCGTCGGACTTCTCTGTGCGGTGCGCGGCATATCGCTCCGCGTGAGCCGGGTCGCGATCCTGCCGATGATCATCTCGGCCCTCTTCTTCACGGCCGAATTCGCCTTCCTTTATCCCGGCCTCGATCGCACGACAGCCTCGCGGGCGGTGATCTTTCTCTATACGTCGCCGTTCGTCGTCGCGGCGGGTGCGCACTTCCTCATTCCGGGCGATCGTCTGACATGGTCGAAGGCGGCAGGCCTGCTCGCTGCGCTTGCCGGTATCATGGTCGTGCTCGCTGGGCGCGAGACAACAGGCATCAGCTCGCTCACGGGTGATCTGCTCTGCCTCGCGGGAGGTATCTCGTGGGGCCTGCTGACGCTCAGCATCCGTGCGACGCGTCTGGCAGCCGAGCGGCCCGAGCGCGTGATCTTCATGCAGCTCCTGATATCGGGCCTTCTGCTTCCAATCATTTCACTCGCACTCGGTGAACGCGGGATCACCGATCCCTCGCCGCTTGTGCTGGGCGCATTCGGCTATACCGTCGTCTTCGTCGCCTTCATCACGTTCACAACAAGTCTCTGGCTCATGACGCGCTACCCCGCCTCGCGTGTCATGGCTTTCCTGATGATCACGCCGGCATTCGGCGTCGCCGCCGGTGTGCTTCTGCTCGGAGAGCCGCTGACGATCTATCTCGGCGTCGGTCTGGTCGTCGTCGTGCTGGGCCTTTGGCTCGTGAACCGGCCCGCGACAAAAACAAAATAAGGACGGGCGGGTCTGGGAGGGTGTCCCTCCCAGTAGGGGTGTGGGGGCTAGCCCCCGTCGCGCCGAAGGCGCGAACAGGGCTGCCGCCCTGTAACCCGGCTCGGGGGACACCCCCGAACCCCCGTCTTTTATGACTTTCAGAAGAGCGAGCCTTGCCCATCCGGGCCGCTGCGTTTCGGTGCGCGCGGCTTCGGCGTCTCTGCGGGCTTGCTCTCAGCGGCATCCACCGCTGTGATGCTGGCGCTCGCGCGTCCATCGGCAAGCTCAAGGCCCACGCGTGCATCGATCGCGAGAGTGGAAACGCTGCGCACGGCACGTCCCTCTGCGTCACGCACGACCGCAAAGCCGCGCTTGAGCACGCTCTGATAGCTCAGCGAGGCGAGCATCTGCGCTTGCGCATCCAGCGCGCGCCGCTCGAGTACCAGTCGGCTCGCAAATCCTTGCCGCAGGCGCCCCGACAGATCTACGAGGCGCTCGTCGAGACGCACGACGCGATGGCGGAGCGGGTGCGGCGTCAGACGCGCAGCAAAGCGCTCGAAGCGCGTGCGCTGCGTCGATGTACGTCGTGCCAGTGCCGTGAGGCCGGCGCGCTGGGCGCGTTCCAGACGCTGGCGATCGCGCTCGAGGAGTTGCGTGACGAGACGCGGCTGGAAGCGGGCTTCGACGCGCGCAAGGCGCTTGCCGTGCGCCTGCGTATTGGCATCGAGCGCGCGCGCAAGGCGACGCTCCACGGCATCGAAGCGCTGGCGCGGCAGTGCGAGCAGGTCTTCGAGACGAGGAATGCCGCGTGCGGCGGCCTTCAAATGCGTGCGCGCAGCTTCGATGGTGCGATTGATGCATTTTCTGAGCCGCAGCGCGAGATCGCCGATGCGCTCGACGAGCTCGCCGTGTTTTGGCACGGCCCATTCGGCGGCCTTCGTCGGCGTCGGCGCGCGCGCATCTGCGGCGAGATCGATGAGTGTCCAGTCCGTCTCGTGGCCGACCGCCGAGATGAGCGGAATAGCGCTCTCGGCCGCGGCGCGAACGACGATTTCCTCGTTGAAGCCCCAGAGATCCTCGAGGCTGCCGCCGCCGCGCGCGACGATCAGCACGTCAGGGCGCGGCACGGGGCCATCGACCGGCAGACCATTGAAGCCGCGGATGGCCGCCGCCACTTCCTTGGCGCTCGTCTCGCCCTGCACGCGCACGGGCCACACGATGACGTGCGCCGGATAGCGCTCCTCGAAGCCGTGAAGCATGTCGCGGATGACGGCGCCGGTCGGCGAGGTGACGATGCCGACGACGCGCGGCAGGAACGGCAGCGGCCGCTTGCGCTCCTCCGCGAAGAGCCCCTCGGCGGCGAGCTTGCGCCGGCGCTCTTCGAGTAGCGCCATGAGCGCGCCGACGCCCGCGGGCTCCAGCGCCTCGATGACGATCTGATATTTCGACGAGCCGGGATAGCTCGTCACCTTGCCCGTTGCGATGACCTCGAGGCCTTCCTCGGGCTTGAAGCGGAGCTTCTGGAAGACACCGCGCCAGATGACAGCCTCGATCTTGGACTTGTCGTCCTTGAGCGCGAAGTAGCAGTGGCCCGAGGCGTGCGGTCCCCGATAGCCTGAAATCTCACCCCGGAGCCGGACAAAGCCGAAGTTGTCCTCCAGTGCCCGCTTGATGGCATTGGAGAGCTCGGTAACGGTCAGTTCCGGGTTGTTGCTGGCGCCGGCGCGGCCGGCGCGGACTGGCTCTGCCACGAATCGCACCCGTTTGTTACAACGCTGTTCATGCTACATGAACTTGGCCGCAGCAAGGGCTGCGCGGTGCGATATTCTTGCGACGCAGCGACCCGGCGGGATAGGCCACGGCGCTATAATTCGGGGGCGGCCCGGCGCGTCATGGGCGCTGCATAATAAGGGGCAGGCGGATGAACGTCCTACTGATCGGTTCCGGCGGGCGCGAGCATGCGCTCGCCTGGGCGCTGGCGGCGAGCCCGCTGCTGAGCCGCCTCTACTGCGCGCCCGGAAATGCCGGCATCGCCGAGGTCGCCGAATGCGTCCCTCTCAAGACGGACGATCATGCTGCCGTCATCCGTTTTGCGCGCGAGAAGGCTGTCGATTTCGTCGTCGTCGGCCCCGAAGCCCCGCTTGTCGCGGGCCTTGCTGACGATCTCGGTGCGGCAGGCATCAAGGTCTTCGGCCCCTCGCGTGCGGCAGCTCAGCTCGAGGGCTCCAAGGGCTTCACCAAGGATCTCTGTGCCGAGTTCAATATTCCGACGGGGGCCTATCGCCGCTTCACGGATGCGGCGTCTGCCAAGGCGTATGCGGCATCGCAATCCCTGCCCATCGTGATCAAGGCCGATGGCCTCGCGGCCGGTAAAGGCGTGACGATCGCGATGACGCGCGCCGAGGCCGATGCCGCCATCGACACCTGCTTTGCCGGTGCGTTCGGCGCTGCAGGTCATGAGGTCGTCGTCGAGGAATTCCTCGATGGCGAGGAAGCGAGTTTCTTCGCGCTCGTCGACGGCAAGAACGCGCTCGCGCTGGCGACGGCCCAGGATCACAAGCGCGTCGGCGACGGCGATACCGGCCCGAACACGGGCGGCATGGGGGCTTATTCACCGGCGCCGGTCATGACGCCCGCTCTCGTCCGGCGCACCATGGACGAGATCATCCTGCCGACCGTGCGCGGCATGGTGGCGCGCGGCACGCCTTTCCGCGGCGTGCTGTTTGCGGGCCTCATGCTGACGGCGGACGGTCCGAAGCTCATTGAATACAACGTGCGCTTTGGCGATCCCGAGACGCAGGTGCTCATGATGCGCCTGAAGTCCGATCTGCTCGCCGCGCTGCTCGCGACAGCGGACGGCGTGCTCGACAACTTCGATCTTCGCTGGTCGGACGACGTGGCGCTCACGGTCGTCATGGCCTCGAAGGGTTATCCCGGCGAGTACACCAAGGGCACGGAGATCCGTGGTCTCGATGCCGCGGCGGCTGTCGACGGCGTGCAGATCTTCCATGCGGGCACCGAGCGGCGCGACGGGCGGATCCAAGCGACTGGCGGCCGCGTTCTCAATGTGACGGCGCTCGGGCGCACTGTCAGCGACGCGCAGGCGCGCGCGTATGCGGCGGTGGACAAGATCGACTGGCCCGGCGGTTTTTGCCGACGCGACATTGGCTGGAGGGCCATTGCACGGGAGCGGCAGGAGAAAGCGGGCGGATGACCGTTCTGGACGAGCTCTTTCCGGGCTTCACCGACGAGCGCATGATTGCGCGCGGCGTTGAAATCTTCGCGCGGATCGGCGGCCGCGGTCCACCGCTCCTTCTTCTGCACGGCTATCCTGAGACGCACGCCTGCTGGCATCGCGTGGCGCCCGCTCTGGCCCAGCACTTCACCGTCATCGCGCCTGATCTGCGCGGGTATGGCCGTAGCGGTTGCCCGTCGTCCGACGGCAATCACCGGGCCTACTCCAAGCGCACGATGGCCCTCGATATTGCCGCGCTTATGACGGCCCTCGGCTACGAGCATTTCAGCGTCATGGGACACGACCGCGGCGCGCGCGTCGGCTTCCGCCTCGCGCTCGATGCGCCAAAGCGCGTCGAACGCCTCGTTCTCCTCGACATCATCGCAACGAGCGATATTGCGCGGCTCCGGGAGGAGGGCTTCAAGTTCGGGATGCTGCACGGCGTGTTCCTGTCACAGCCGGCCCCGCTCCCCGAGAGCCTGATCATGCAGAACCCGCAGGATTGGGTCGAAAGCCGCTTTCGCCGCGCGACACTGGCGAAATCATCGGATGTGATCCATCCTGTGGCCATGGCTGACTACATCGATATGCTGGCGCACGCGGATCGCGTTCACGCCACCTGCGAGGACTATCGCTCGGAACATCGCGTCGATCTGGTTTTGGACCAGAACGACCGGGATGCCGGCACGCGCATCTCGTGCCCTGTTCAGGTGCTCTGGGCGACGGAAGGATCGCTCGCGGAGATTGCGGATCCGCTCGCCGTATGGGCGCCGTGGTGCGCGCATCTTTCCGGCGGTCCGATCGAGAGCGGACATTTCATTCCCGAGGAAAATCCGGCGGCGCTGATCGAGCGGGCTCTGCCGTTCCTGCGTGCAAAGGAGGCGTGAGCATGGCCGACCTGCCGGACCTCTTTCCGGGTTTCGAGACGCACGTCATCGACGTGCCTGGTGCCGAGATCTTCGCCCGCGTTGGGGGCAACGGGCCGCCGCTCCTGTTGCTGCACGGCTATCCGCAGACACATGTCTGCTGGCACAAGGTCGCGCCGGAGCTTGCGCGCCACTTCACGCTCGTCATCCCGGATCTGCGCGGATATGGCGCGAGCCGGGGCCCGGGCGACTCGGAGGAGGTCGACGCGCAGCATCTGGCCTACTCGAAGCGCGCCATGGCCGCTGACTTCGTGGCGCTCATGCGCGTGCTCGGTCACGATCGCTTTGCCGTCGTCAGTCACGATCGCGGGGCGCGGGTTGGATATCGCCTCGCCCTCGACCATCCCGACAGCGTTTCGCGCCTTGCCGTCCTCGACATCGTCACGACGCTCGATGCCTGGGCAGATACACGCAGGGAGACCGTGATCGGGCGCTTCCATTGGAGCTTCCTCGCGCGGCCGGCACCATTTCCGGAGACGCTCATCGGGCGCGATCCCGTGTACTTCCTCGAGTATCTGCTGACGCAGTGGACGGCGAGCGGCGACCTCTCCGCGTTCGACCCGGCAGCGCTTGCACATTATCGCGCGGCCTTCATGAAGCCCGAGGTCATTCATGCGAGCTGCGAGGATTATCGCGCGGGCGCGACGAGCGATGTCGCGTTCGATACTGCGGACAAGGCCGCGGGCCGCCAGATCGCATGTCCCATGCTGGCACTCTGGGGTGTCGAGCGCGGGCAGGGCGCGATCAACACGCCGCTCAAGGCTTGGGAGCCGTGGTGCCCGCATATCCAAGGCGCCGGCGTCGTGTCAGGCCATTTCCTGCCCGAGGAGCAGCCGGCAGCCACGCTCTCGCATCTGATACCGTTTCTGCTTGCCACCTGACGGGGGCGCACGCGCGCGACATGCGTAAGAGTATCGTCACGAGCAAACCTTCTGAAGCGCGGCGGCCGGTGGCGGTGTCGCGGGAGCCGAGCATTGGGCTCGCGCTCGGGGGTGGCGGTGCGCGCGGGCTCGCGCATGTGCTCATTCTCGAAGCCTTCGACGAGCTCGGCATCCGGCCGACCTTCATCACCGGCACGTCGATCGGCGCCATCTATGGGGCTGCCTATGCCGCCGGGCTCTCGGCGGCGCTCATCCGCGCCCACACCGAGGAGATCCTCGCCCAGCGCCTCGACCTTGCGCGCAATCTGATCGCGGCGCGCTCCGATCCGGTGCAGAAGCTCTTTCGCCTCTTCTCGCTGCGCTCCTCGCTGCTGAAGCCCGAAACGCTGCTCGAGCACATCCTGCCCTCGCGCGTGCCGCGCCGCTTCGAGGATCTGCGCATCCCGCTCGCCGTTGTCGCGACGGATTTCTACGCGCAGGACAGCATCGTCTTCACCGAAGGCGACCTGCGCCAGGCGATCGCCGCGAGCATTGCGCTGCCCGTCATTTTCCAGCCGGTGATCGTCAATAACCGCGCGCTCATGGATGGCGGGCTCGTCGATCCGCTGCCTTTCGATCTCGCCTCGGCGGCTGCGGATATCAGTGTTGCGGTGGACGTTTCGGGCGCGCCGCGATCGGATCCGCGCGAGATGGGCCCGGGCGCGGTCGAGGCCATTGTCGCGTGCTCGCAGATCCTGCAACGCTCGCTCGTGCGCGAGAAGCTCAAGCGCCAGCAGCCCGATATCTACATCGACGTCGATGTCGATGCTTTTCACGTGCTCGAGTTCCACCGCTTTCGCGAGATCCTCGCCGCCGCGGCGCCGGCAAAGGACCTTCTCAAGCGCAAGCTCGACCTGCTCATGGTCAGCCACACGGTTCCCGCTGCCGAGCCGGTGCCCGCCATCACCGATCAGTCACCGCAAGCAATGGAGACGCCGCCGCCCAAGCGTCGCCGTCTTTCGCTTGGCCTCAAATCGCGTAAACGCAAGGAATGAGCATGGACGCGCAGCCCCTCTCCAGCCCGTCTACGCGTCCGACTGTGGCGCTCGCTCTTGGCGGCGGGGCCGCACGCGGCACCGCGCACATCGCGATGCTCGAAGCCTTCGACGAGCTCGGCATCCGCCCGAAGGTCATTGCAGGCTGCTCGATCGGCGCCGTGATGGGCGCCTGCTACGCAGCGGGGCTTTCGGCGAAGGACATACGCGCGCACCTTGCGCCGCTCGTCGTCGGCCGCAGCGCCGTCGTGAAGCGTATCCTCGGCCATCCATCCAAGCTGTTCAAGCTCTGGAGCCCGCGCTATCCGACTATTGTGGACGGGCCGACGCTCTTGGAGATCCTCCTCCCCAAGGCCGTTAATACTGACTTCGCGCGCCTCACCATCCCGCTGCATCTCATGGCTGTCGACTACGCCACCATGGAGTCGGTCGTGCTCAGCAAGGGGCCGGTCATCCCAGCCATCACGGCCAGCTCGTCATTGCCTTCGCTCATGCGGCCGGTGGAGATCGACGGTCGCGTGCTGTTCGACGGCGGCTTCGCCAATCCCACGCCGTTCGACGTCGTCCAGGACAAGGCCGATATCACCATCGCCGTCGATGTCGGCGGC
Source organism: Hyphomicrobium sp. CS1BSMeth3 (assembly GCF_900117415.1). Taxonomy (GTDB): domain Bacteria; phylum Pseudomonadota; class Alphaproteobacteria; order Rhizobiales; family Hyphomicrobiaceae. Next base: position 1,330,883 of record NZ_FPEI01000006.1, on the reverse strand, counting down.
CGGCCCGACCTTCGCAGGCCGGTTGCTTCTCACGGGAAAGAGGAGCTGTGGGATGGCGCCTTTTTCGCGCTCTTCAATGCCATCGTGCGCGAGAAGGAAGCGCGGCGCGCGCCGGACCTGATGCTGCGCCCTGATGTCGGGCTCTACCGCACCATGGATTTCCCGAAGATGGACGAAATTCTCGCGAGATGCGCGCCCGAGAAGGCGCGCCTGAAACAGTTCCTCGCCGAGCGTGTTCTTGCCGGTGCCGCTCAGGGCACATCGAGCACGATGTAGTCATCCTCGACACTGACGTTGAACGTCTCGGCCTTGTACGGTCCCTCGACGACGCTTGCGCCGGCCTCGACCGCGACCGGGAACTGCATGAGCCGCATGCGCCGGGGATCGCAGTAGGAGCGCCCCGTGCGCACGTCGAACTCCCACTGATGCCAGGGACAGCGCAGGATCTCGCCCTTGCGCTCATACTGATAGTCGCCAGGGCCATCCGAGCGCACGAGCCCGGTGAGGAGACCGCCGCACAGGCTCGCGCCCTTGTGCGGACACTTGTCGGACAGCGCGAACAGCTCGCCCTTGATGTTGAGCACCACGATGTCGCGGTTCTCGACGCTGACTTTCTTGCGCGTGCCGGGCGGCAGGTCCGCAGCGCGGGCCACGACATGACGGGTCACGGTCTCGAATGCTCCAGCGTTCGGGCCTGCACTTTGCGCGGCATCAGTTCAGCCGGAAAACCGACTTCCCGTTCTCGGCGACGATGCGGCGGTGCTGCTCGGTGGTGACGCCGGCCGGGAACGCGCGGAAGGGATCGTCGAAATCCCAATGCGGGTAGTCCGAGGCGAACAGCAGCTTGTCCCAGCCGATCCAATCCATGATGTCGAGCACGTGGCGGCGATCGTCCGGCTCTTCCATGGGCTGCGTCGTGAAGTACACGTGATCGCGGATGTACTCCGAGGGGCGGCGCTTGAGGTGGGGCACTTCACTCCGCAGCCGCTCGAAGACCTTGTCGAGACGGAAGGCGAGCGCTGGCGCCCATGCGAAGCCGCCCTCGATCATCACGACCTTGAGCTTCGGGAAGCGCTCGAACACGCCCTCGATGACGAGGCTCGTCACGACCGTCTGGCACGAGGTGGAATGCCCCGCGCCTTCCTCGATGTAATACGAGGGCCAGCCGGCACCCGAGACCGGATGCCCGCTCGTGCCGAACACGTGGAAGCCGATCGGCAGGTTGTAGCGCTCGGCCGCTTCGTAGATCGGCCAGTAGCGCCGGCTGCCGAGAGGCTCCGAGGAGCGCGTCAGCAGGAAGACCTGCCCGAAATCCGTGTCGGCGCCGCAGCGCTCGATTTCCTTCGCCGAGGCGACGCCGTCCTCGTAGGGCACGACGAGGCCGCCCTTGAGCCGCTTCTCCGGCCGCGTGAACGTATCGCGCTGCCAGTCGTTCGTCGCCGAGCACATGGCCGCCGAAAGCTCGAGGTTCATCTCGCCCTGGCCCGTATTGCCGAGCGGCCCGAGAATGCCGTGCTCGACGCCATAAGCATCGAGGTGCTGCTCCTGCATGAGCCTGAGGGACGAGCCGGGGCGTCCACCTTCCTCGGGCCAGGCGTCGCGCCGGCAGGCGAGCGGCGCCGACTTCGGATAGGGCTCGCCGTTGGAGCTGCCGTGCTTGCGGCGCATCCCGTACGTTTCGTAGTGGTCCCACCAGCGCTTGCTCAGGTACGGCTTGAAATCGGCCATCGAGCGAACGGCTGGGTGAATATCGCCGTCGATCACGGCGAGGCGGTTCGGCGCCGCGCTGCCCTTGCCGTTGGCGGTCGTGATTGCGGGGCCCATCGGGTCGTCAAGCGGCATGAGAGCCTCCTAGTGTGCTAATTCCGAAGTCCGCCACCACATCGCGGCGGGCGTCGGAGGCGGACTTCGGAATTTGAACCACACTAGAGTCATAGCTTTGCTAGTGTGATTCAGATCGAGAAATTCGTTCTGTACCGTGCCGCGACATGTGACGAATTTCTCGATCATCACACTAGTCGCGCGTAGGTTGCGAGAGGATTGTCGATCAGGATCTTCTTGCGCAGCGTCGCATCGATGCCGACGGGCATCATGTCGTCGTTGTCGAACTGCCAGTGCGGGAAGTCGCTCGCAAAGAGCAGCATCTCATCGGATTGAAGCTGGTCCATGAGCCGCCCGACGGTTTCGCCCGAAGCCGGGGCGTCGAACGGCTGGATGGTCAGGCGCACATGATCGCGCACGAACTCGATGGGCGAGCGATCGATCCATGGCACTTCAAGGCGAACGCCGCGCCAGAATTTCGAAAGCCGCCAGAGGTAGGGGCCGATCCACGTCACGCCGGACTCGATCAGCACGAGCTTCAGCTTCGGGAACTTGACGAACACGCCCTCGGCGATGAACGAGCCGAGCTGCGTGTGAAAGGCGAGCGACTGCGCGGCATAGTCTTCGAGGTAATAGCTCGGCCAGCCGGAGCCGGTCGTCGCGTGATGGTAGCTCGAGCCTGCGTGGATGCCGATCGCGAGGCCGTGCTTCTCGGCGGCCTTCCAAACCGGCCAGAAGTGGCTCTTGCCGAGCGGCTGTTCGCCCATGGCGAGCGCGAGCACCTGCACGAAGCGCTTGTCGGCAGCGCAACGCTCGATTTCCTCGACGGCCAGTTCCGGGTTCTGCAGCGGCAGCACGATTGAAGCCCGATAGCGCGGATCGCGGTCGAGCCATTCGGCGCGCATCCAGTCGTTGACGGCGCTGCAGAAGGCCGCGGCCATGTGCTCGTCGCGGATGAGCTGGACCGCGTAGAGGCAGTTCAGGATCGAATGGGCAAAGCCGTGCCGGTCCATGAGCGCAGCAGCGGTGCGTCCGGCATCCGTATCGGCGCGCGCACGGCCCTTGGCCTTGTCGGCGCGCCAGTCAGGCCGCAGCGTGATGGGCGCATTCGGCGGATAAGCAACCGACTCGAACGCCGTAATGCCGCGCACCTCGACGGTCTCGCGCCAGTACTCGTTCATGTGCTTCTTGAGCGCATCGATATTCGGGACGTGCGGATGCACGTCGCAGTCGATGGCGCCCTTCCAGTCGGCTGACAATGCGCGTCTCTCCCACTCGGCGGCTTCGGCCGCTCTCGCCCATGAATCTACAGCACTAATATTTCACGCAAGGGCAGTGATGGCTAGTGCCGGAGGGGCCTATTTGAGCGGTCCTGCAATGCATGTGAGGGCGTGCGATCGCGCCTTTGGCGCGAGCGAGGCCACGGCCTCGCGCTCCGTCCGGGGGACACCCCCGGATCCCCCGTCTTTTTGAGATTTTATCGCGTCAGGTTTCGCGATCCACATCCGCACGTTCCAGGCGCCAGCGCACGATGCTCTCGCCGGGCGTCGCGCCGCGCAGCACGATTTGCTGGCTGAGCCGGGGCCCCGAGTAGTGCGCGTAGTCGAAGCTCTGCTCGAGCACGAGGGCTGCACCTTCGGCGCTGAAGCGCCATTGACGGCCGTCCAATGTTTCGATGTGCGCCGTCCCCGCGGTTTCACCGAGCCGGCAGAGCGTGTCTGGATGCAGGTGAAAGTGGATCGCAAATGGCAGGTCGCGGTTGAGCCGGAGCGTACCGCTCGGCGCCCCGAGCCGATCCTCGCCTTCGATGCGCGCGCCATTGGCGGAAATGAACAGTCGACGTGTGTAGCGCGGGCCGAAATCTTTGACGTAGCCGTCATGGCTCGCCCGCACGCCCGATCCCTCGGGGCTCGTGCTCACGCCATAGCGGACCTCGCCCTGCTGGCGGATGGGCGGCGCGCCCGCCCACTTCTCCAGGAGCCGCGCCCGCACGAGCCGGGATGAGGAGCGATCGGCCAAGCAAAGCGTGTTGTGGCTCGCCGTCGCGCGCGAGGCTGCGCGCATGGCTTCATGTGCCTGGCCCGGCGAGCCGCAGTTCGCAAACAGCAGGCATGTGCCGACGCTCAGCTCGAATGAAAGGCAGCCGGCGTGCGCGTGTCCCGCAAGCTCCAGCGGCGGCGGCGCGCCGACATCCATGATCAGGACCGTTCCGCCATGTTCGAGGCGGACATAGCGCGATTGCAGCATTGCCGGCAGCGGCGCATCCGGCGCTGGATCATAGGCGATCACTGTCGCAAGGGCATCGGCTTCGGTTCGCCCCATGCCGTTGAAGCGGGCGAGCGTGCCGTTGCCGAGCCGCATGGCCTTCAGGAAGGCGATCATGCGGTCGATGGCGTCCACCAGGGCACGTGGCGCAGCGCGCCCGCGCGCGACGTAGCATTGGCGGAGCGGCATGAGATCGAGCAGGATCTCCACCGGAATGCCGGGATTGCGGCTGATGTGCCCACCGTCCGGGAGGATCTGGCGATTGAGCTCATCGCCGAAGAGGCGCTGCATGCGCCGAAGTTGGCGGTCATGGCCGGCCACACAGAGGTCCGCGAGCACGAGCGCGGTCAGCGTGAGCAGGCGCTCGTGGCCCGCCGGCGCGTCACGCCAGGAGGTTGCAAGAAACTGGATCTGCTGGCCGAGGCTGTCCGTCGTCGCTTCATAGGCGCGGGGTGAAACGCCCTCCAGAATGAGGCTCGCGTGACTGATCCACGAGATGATCCGGCGTGCGATGACCGCGTGAGGATCTGTCCGCGGGAACGTCAGGGCATTGCGCTGGACCCATTCCGCGACGAGCCGGCGCGCCATGGCATAGGCCGCATCGCTGTTTGCCGCGCGCAGGTCGCGCAGCCAGCCAAAGCCATTGAGCTCGCGTGCCCAGGCTGGAGACGGCGGCAGCAGGGCAAAGGGTGAGTGCCCATTGAGATCGACGATGGCGCCCCCGAGCCCGAGCTGGCCGGCTGCCAGCTCCTCGAAGAGGCTGGGATCGGGCGTGCGCAGATCCGGCGGGACGATCAGCAACTCGTCGGCGATGCCGGGCCCCGCGAGCCAGCGCAGGGCCCGCGTGCGCATGGCGCGGCTCAGGGCGCGGCGACGCGTGCGCGCCAAGGCGAGCCGCGCCAGATGAAGGCGCTCGCCCGGCGTCAGCTTGATCATCGACCTCGTTCCGGATGCCATGATCCCCCCAGTCGCTCGGATACCCTTATCACCACAATGATGGCAAGGCGGTGAGGAGGTCCGCCGCTCAGCCCTCGAGATCCGACTTGAGGCGATCCAGCATTTCGACGCTGCGGGACGCGTAGGGGCCGATCCAGCGGTCGTGAATATGCTTGATTGGCAAGGGGTTGAGGACGTTCCAGCGGACGCGGCCCTGGCGCCGCACGATCACGAGGTCGGCGTCCTCGAGCACCTTGAGGTGTTGCATGACCGTGCAACGGTCGAGGGCCGGGAATCGCGCGCAGAGCGCGCCTGTCGTCTGCGGATCGTCCTTCAATGCATCCAGTATGGAGCGCCGCGTCTGAGCGGCTAGCGCCTTGAAAATGCGATCGGCCGAATCGTCGGTTGACATGTTATATAAATATAACATGATGGGTGGGCGTACAAGGAGGATGCCCCATGGAGCTGAAGTTCAAGGTTGCTGCGCATATCGCGAGGCCGGTGTCGGAAGTCTTCGAGGCGGTCGCCAATCCGGCCGAGCTCTCCCGCTATTTCACGACGGGCGGCGCCAAAGGCCGGCTCGAGACCGGCGCCACGGTGATGTGGGATTTCCACGACTTTCCGGGTGCATTCCCGGTCGAGGTGGTCGAGGTCGTGAAGGATCAGCGGATCGTGCTGCGCTGGGAAGCGAACGACGGTGCGCCTTCGGACGGTGACGCCGCGGTGACAGCCTCGGCCGGATACAAGACGATGGTGACCATGACCTTCGAGGCGCTCGAGGACGGCCGCACGCTCGTCTCGATTGCAGAGGAAGGCTGGCGCCAGACGCCCGGCGGTCTCAAGGCCTCTTACGGCAACTGCCAGGGCTGGACGCAAATGCTCTGCGCGATGAAGGCGTACATCGAGTACGGCATCAATCTGCGCGAGGGCATGTTCAAGTAGAAGCGTTGAGGCCGGCGCCGCCGCTTAGCGTCCGCGACCACCGCCGCCACCACCGGCGCGACTGCCGAAGGGTCCAAAGCCGCCGCGCCCGGCGCCCGGGACGTGGATCATGTGGCCACCATGTCCGCGGCCGCGGTGAAACTGGCCGCGTCCGCGCCGGCCGTCGACGATGTAGCCGCCGAGGCCATAGCCGTAGTAGCCGTCGTAGTAGCCACCATCGTAGTAGTCGCCGCCGTTGCCGCCCCCGTTCTCCGAGTACTGATACAGATACTGGTGCTGGTTGACGGTGATGTTGCGCTCTTCGATGGTGAGGTTCAGCGGCGTCTTGCCATCCGGATTGATGATGACGTGGCGCTCCGCCGGTAAGGCGCGGTACACGCGAACGCCTTCCTCGATCGTGACCGATGCACCATAGAACGGGCGCGTCTCGATGCGCGTGAGGGAGGCTGCTGCTGCGGCTGTGGCGCCGCCGAGCAGCAGGGCGAGGCTGAGAAACGAGGTGGACAGCAGCGCGCGACGCATGATGGTACAACTCCGGCAGGAACGCATTCGGGGGCTATACTACCCGAGCCGTGAAGATCTTCTTAAGAATTTGGTAACGATGCTTAACGTTCGTCGGCCTGTGTAGCGAGCACGCACGTGCCGGCAGGAAGGCTGAAGCCGCGCAGCAGTTCGGCGAGGCTCATGGGCTTTTTGCCGGCGCGCTGCACTTCGATGAGGCGGACGGCGCCGGTCGCACAGGCGATCGTGCCGGTGTCATCGAGGAGAGTGCCCGCAGCACCGGAGCCTTGGACCTGTGTCGCGCGAAGCACCTTCAGGCGTTCGACGCGGCCCTCGTGCCGTACTTCGAAGAAGGCGCCGGGCCACGGCGAGAGCCCGCGGATCTGGTTGTGCACTTCGGCGGCAGATCGAGCCCAGTCGATGCGGGCCTCGGCCTTTTCGATCTTGGCGGCATAGGTCACGCCGTCCGACGGCTGCGGCGTGCACGCGAGCGTGTTCTTCTCGAGAGCCGCCAGCGCCTCGACCATGAGCGCAGCTCCGCGCGCGGCCATCAGATCGTGGAGTTCGCCAGCCGTCATCTCCGGACCAATGGCGATCGGCGCGGTCGCGCAGACGGGACCTGTATCGAGGCCCTCATCCATACGCATGATGCTGGCTGCCGTCTCGGTGTCGCCGGCCATGACCGCGCGCTGGATGGGCGCTGCGCCGCGCCAGCGCGGGAGCGCCGAGGCATGAAGATTGAAGCAGCCGAAGCGCGGCGCGTCGAGGATCGTGCGCGGCAGAATGAGGCCGTAGGCAACCACGACAGCGGCATCGGCCCGGTGCGCCCTGAAAGTTTCCTGCGCCGCCGGATCGCGGAGCGTGCGCGGTGTCAGAACCGCTATCCCCGCATTGTCCGCAAATTTGTGGACGGGTGATTTCTGCTCGTGCATCCCGCGCCCGGCAGGTCGCGGCGGCTGGGAGTAGACGGCAACGACCTTATGGCCAGCTTCGGCGATCGCCGCCAGCGTCGGCACGGAGAAGTCCGGCGTGCCCATGAACACAATGCGCAGCATGTCCATTGAGCTCCAAGAGCGCCCGACTGAGCCAACGGCCGTCACTCAGACCGCAGGGCCGTCCTTCGCCTGCTTGCGGAAGCGGCGGACGATCATGTCACGCTTCAGGCGGGTCAGAAAGTCGATGATCAGCTTGCCGTCGAGATGATCCATCTCGTGCTGGATGGCGGTCGCGAGCAGGCCGTCTGCCGTCAGCTCCTGGCGCGCGCCCGTCCGGTCCGTGTAGCGCACGGTCAGCGATGATGGCCGCTCGATCTCGATCCGCACATCGGGAATGGAGAGGCAGCCTTCCTCGTGCACGCGCATCTCGCCGCCGAGTGACAGGATCTCGGGATTGATCATGGCGATCGGCTGCTTCTCGTCGTCCTTGTCGCTGACGTCGAGGACCAGCAGGCGGCGCGGCACGCCCACCTGCACGGCGGCGAGCCCCACGCCCGGCGCCGCGTACATGGTTTCCAGCATGTCGTCGACCAACCTATTCAGCTCGTCGTCGACGCGTTCAATTGGCGCAGACGGCTGGCGGAGAATGGGGTCGGGGAGGATAATGATCGGTAGCTTGGCCATGCCGCTCAGATAGGCAACCGCGCCGTGCTGGTCAATTGTCATTCCGGTCGTATGCTCAGCATCCGGGACGGCATTGCGCTCGGGCCCCGACTGGGCTACCTGCTCGCAGGATCGATCCGGCAACTGCCAATGCGAGGAAAGGGACGTGTCTGAGGCCTTCGTGCTCGGCTGGGAGGAATGGGTCGGCCTGCCCGATCTGGATCTGCCCGCGATCAAGGCGAAGGTCGACACCGGCGCCAAAACCTCGGCGCTGCACGCCTTCTTCGTCGAGCCCTTCGGATCCGCATCCCGTCGCATGGTGCGCTTCGGCGTTCATCCCATTCCTGGCCGCAATGACGTGAAGGTCATTTGCACGGCCGAGGTGATCGATCATCGCGAGGTGACGAGCTCGAATGGCGAGAGCGAGATGCGCTACGTCATCCGCACGGCTCTCAAGCTCGGCGAGCGCACGTGGCCGGTCGAGCTCACGCTCGCCAACCGCGAGACCATGAGCTACCGCATGCTGATCGGCCGCCAGGCCATCCAGGACGACATGCTCGTCGATCCTGCGACGTCCTTTCGCCAGCCGCGCCTCAGCTATCGTCGATACGACATTCCGACGCGCACGGCCGAGGATCGCCGCCCGCTCACCATCGGCCTTCTCACGCGCCGCCCCGACAATGCCACCAACCGGCGCATCCAGCGTGTTGCTGAGCGACGTGGCCACAAGCTCGTCATGGTCGACCGCGACCGCGTCTCGCTCTTCATCGACACGAACGAACCGGCGATCCTGCTCGATGGCGAGACCGCGCCGCATTGCGACGCGCTGATTGTGCGGCCTGGTCGCGGCACGCCGACTTTCTCGGCAGCCGTGGCGCGCCAGTTCGAGACGCTCGGCGCGGTCGTCATCAATGGACCCGATCCGCTGCTGCGCGTGTCCGATCCGCTCGCGACGCGCCAGCTTCTCGCGCGCGCGGGCATTCCTGTTCCGGCCGCTGCCGTCAGCAGTGCTGCGACAAATCCAGACGCTGCCGACCGGCATCTCTTCGCCGATGGCTTCAGCAGTCATGCGCTGGGCCCGCTCGTTCGCCACACGATCGTCGGCAACCGTGCCGTGGCGGCGATGTCGCGCACGTCACGTGAACGCGATGACATCCACGCCGAAGCCGAATGGCGCACGGACGACGCGGCGGCAATCGAGGCGACGCGCGCCGTTGCCGAGCGTGCGGCGCGTGTGCTCGGGCTGGAACTTGCAGGTGTTGACGCGATCGCCGGGCCCCAGGGGCCGATCGTCGTCGGTGTGACGGCATCGCCCGCGATCTCGCTCGCCGAGCGCGTCACAGGCGCGGCAATTTCCGAGGCCATCGTCGTGTACCTCGAGCAGACCGCGCGGCCTGTCGTGCGAAATCAATAAAAGACGGGGGTTCGGGGGTGTCCCCCGGGCGGAGCGCGAGGCGGCAGCCCTGTTCGCGCTTTCAGCGCGAGCGAGGCCAGCCTCGCGCTCCGCCCGGGGGACACCCTCCCGAACCCACCCGCCTTTATGGACTTTCAGCGCACGCGATAGCGTTCGATCGCATCAGGATCGAACGTGAAGCCGAGGCCGGGACGGTCGGGAACCACGGCATGGCCGTCCTCGATGACCATGCGCTCGCGATAGAGCATGGCCGTCCACGGCATGTATTCCAGCCACGTCGCGTTGGCGAAGGCGCCGAGGATCGAGAGGCTCGGCTCCGTGAAGAGGTGATTGGAGATCGCAATATCGTGCGCGGCGGCGAGGTGCGCGACCTTGATGAATTCGCTCACGCCGCCGACGCGACCGAGATCCGCCATCCAGATATCGGCCGAGCCATGCGCCAGCATCTCGCGGAAACCGTAGCGCGTCGCCTCCGTCTCACCGCTCGCGATCGGCGTGTCGATCGCGGCTGCGACACGACCCGATCCACGGTGGTCATAGGGCGGCACCGGCTCCTCGTACCACGTGAGGTCGAAGGCTTCGAGCTTGCGGCCGAGGCGGATCGCGTGATCGGCCGTGAAGCCGCGGCTCGCATCGCACATGAGCGATACCTTCGGGCCGATGGCCTTGCGCACGGCGGCGACGCGCTCGACATCCTCCTCGATGTGCTTCTTGCCGACGCGCATCTTCACGCCCGCAAAACCCTGCGCGACATAGCCGGCAGCCTCCTTGGCGAGCTCATCCGGCGTCGCCGAGAGCCAGAGGCCTGCGCTCGAATAGACGGGAATGCGGTCGTGGGCGCTGCCGAGCATGCTGGTGAAGGATGCATTGAGCGCCTTGCCTTTGGCATCCCAGAGCGCGGTGTCGATCGCCGCGAGGCCGAAGATGGTCACGCCCTTGTGGCCGAGGAAGTAGAGCTCGCGCCAGAGCTTGTCCCAAATGCGCTCGGCATGACGCACATCCGAGCCGACCACCGCGGGCTTGAGGCTCTGCACCATGGTCTCGAGCACTTCGATGCGTCGTCCGCCGTTCGTGAAGAGAAAGCTCTCGCCCGTGACGCCGACGTCCGTGTCGAGGAACACGAGCACGCAGCGAATGCGGTCATGGCCGACGCCGCTCGAGTTGAGCGTCGGCCGCGCGAGTGGCAGCTCGACGATGATCGTGCGCAGATCCGTGACGCGCATGGCGCATTCCCCCAGGCAGGTGTTTTCTTTGCTCCAGGTTCGCGCGGTCGAGGCAGAGAGCGCAAGCCTCAATGCGCGGCCATGAGCTCGCTGTCGGGCTCTTCGGCGCGGCCATAGAGAATGCGACCGTCCGGTGCCTTGGTGCGGACGGCGCGGCCCCGGCCGACGAGATAATTGGCGTGGGCCAGTGTCTCCGCGAGCGCGAGGCGACCCTGGCCTTCAGCCACAGCCCGGGCGAAGAGCCCACGAGCCAGCTCCATGGCAACACGCGGCCGGTCCATGAGGCGGCCGAGGTCGTCGAGGCGCAACTCGTGATGGCGCGCGAGTTGATCGGCGCGCGCGTGCAGGCCGTAGAACGGGAGGCCGTGCGAGGGGAGCACTAGCGCATCCGCCGGAAGGGCCTTGAAGCGCGGAAGCGAGGCGAGATAGTCGGCGAGCGGATCGGCTTCCGGCATGGCCGGGAACACGCCGATCATGGGCGAGATGCGCGAGAGGATCTGATCGCCTGCGATGAGAATGCGATCCTCGGCACACCAGAAGGAAGCGTGCTCGATGGCGTGTCCGCCGGCGACGATCACCTCCCAGTCGCGCTCGCCAAAGCGGATGGTATCGCCATCGCGCAGGCGCGTAAGCGTGATCGGCAATGGGCCGAGCAGCGCGTGCGTCCGCTCGCGATCGGCGCGGTAGGAGGCGAGCGTGTCGTCGTCGCAGCCATGGGCCGTCAGAAAGCGCTGGGCGCCATCGGTTGCCGATTTCGACTGCGCATCCCAGATGCGGACCTGTGCCGACATCCATTCGCCGAGCGTCGAGACGAAGGGCACATCGCCCGCGCGCTCGGTCAGCCAGCCGGAAAGACCCACGTGGTCCGTGTGACCGTGGGTTGCAACGAGGCGATTGACACGCGCATCGGCGAGCGGTCCGGTGAACAGCGCTTCCCACACGGCGCGGGCGTCAGCCGTATCAGCGCCGGTGTCGATGATCGTCCAGCCGTCGGCATCGCGCAGCAGCCACACATTGACGTGATTGAGCCGGAAGGGGAGCGGCAGACGGGCCCAGAGAATGCCGGGGGCGATCTGGTATGTCTCGGTGCCCTGAGGGTGGCTCTCATGCAGATAGCGGATTTCGGCTGCCGCTGTTGTCATGCGGTATCGCGCTCCTGATCAATGGGCCCCAGCCCTCTGGTGGCTCGACGTAGCGCACCGGCGCTGCCGCCGCCAGCGTGCGTCGCGCATGGCTGCCGACCGGGAACGTTCGGCTACCAGTGCCACTGCACGGGTTCGGCGCCCGCAATCGGCGATGGGAAGGAGACGACGCCTGTCCCATTGAGGCAGCCGAGATAGACCGTCTTCAAATCCGGGCCGCCGAACGCGACACTGGCGATGTTTTTGAGCGAGCGTGTGGCGCCACCCTCAAGGCCTTCGCGGCCGCCGAGACCGCGCTGATACTGCGCCTCCGCGCGATCGACCACGTCCTGGTCGGAGTCGTCGAGGATGAGCGTGCGCCGGCCGTTCGTCTCGATGCGAATGACGCGGTTCGAGACGACGCACGCCACCCAGGCCGCACCTTCGGCGTCGAAGGCGAAACCATCCGGCAGCTCGCCGGGACCGAACTCGTGCATGACCTCGCGCCGGCCGAGGCCGTGCCTGGTGATGGGGAAGCGCGTGATGCGGCTGCCGAAGGTCTCGTTCACCCAGAGCCACTGCCCGCTCGGATCGACGTGGCACTCGTTCGTGTAGGCGAGGTCGCCGGCGACGATGCGCGCGCCGTGCTTGTCACGCCGCACGATGAAGCCATCGCCGAAGTCGGGTTTCATGGCGCGCTCGCGTGGGTACTGGCGCGTCGAGACCGAGATCCACTCGTTGTGATCGGCGTCAAGCCCGACGAAGTTGCACACGCGGAGTGCCTCGCCCTCGACCTCGAAGAGCTCCGGCCACAGCCGCCAGTCATGATCGAGCCGCCATAGGCCGCCGCCGGGACCGAGGTTGGCGATCAGGAACTGGCGGTCGGGGCGCATGGCGACGCCGTTCGGCACGAAGCCCGGCGGTGCGCCGACGAGCGTGCGCTTTGCTTTGCCGATCTCCGCGATGCCGGCTTCATGATCGCCGACGAAGATCTCGCCCTTGGCGGTCGTCAGCACGCATTCGGGCCGCTTGAGGCCGCTGCCGACCCAGGAGATTGCGGACAACGGGACGAGAGGCTTCTCCACCATCGCGTGGCCTCCCGCTCAACCTGTCTCGATGGGCAAGTCTGCGCGCGCGCCCCATTCCGTCCACGAGCCGTCATAGACGGCCGTGTCGGGTCGGCCGAGCTGCGCCAGTGCAAAGGCGATGACGCCCGCGGTTACACCCGAGCCGCAGCTCGCGACGACCGGGCGGTTGATGTCCACACCGGCTTCCGCGAACACCGCGCGCAAGCCGGCCTCGTCCTTGAGCGTGCCATCGGCGTTGAGCAGATTCGTGAAGGGCACGTTGCGCGAGCTTGGAATATGACCCGAGCGCAAGCCCGCGCGCGGCTCCGGCACACTGCCCTTGAAGCGGGGGGCTGCACGCGCATCCACAATCTGCGTCGTCGCATGACCGATGAGGGCCTTCACCTCGGCGGCCTCGCGTACGAGCGCGGAATTGAAGCGCGGCGTGAAGTGGCGCGGCTGGCGTGGCCGCGGCGGCTCATCGGTGAGGGTGCGTCCCTCGGCCTTCCACTTCTTGAGGCCGCCATTGAGCACTGCGACGTCGTCGTGCCCCATGATGCAGAACATCCACCACACGCGCGCCGCCGAGTAGAGCCCCTCTGTGTCGTACACGACGATCTGCGCGCCATCGCCGATGCCCATTTTCTTCACTTGCGAGGCGAACTGTACGGTCGAGGGCAGCATGTGCGGCAGCGGGTTCGATTTGTCCGCAACGACATCGATGTCGAAGAAGAGCGCCTCGGGAATGTGCTCCGCCTCATACTCCGCGCGTGCATTCCGGCCCGAGGTCGGCAGGTGCATGGTGCCGTCGAGGATGACGAGATCGGGCGAGCCGAGGCGATCGGCGAGCCACTCGGTCTCGACGATCCATTTGGAGGGGCTCGTGGGCATGGGCATTTCCTCTGGGATGCTGGCGGGCAAATCTAGACGAGCGCGACGCGAATGCGCCGGTTCTGCTTGCCCTTGCTCTCGATTTTGACCACGGCGAGACGACCGATCTCGCTCGTACGTGCGACGTGCGTGCCGCCGCAGGGCTGGAGGTCGACTGAGCCGTCCTCGCCGATGGCGACGAGGCGCACTTTGCCCGAGCCCATGGGCGGCTTCACGCTCATGGTGCGAACGAGGTGGGGTGCGGCCTCCAGCTCGGCATCCGTGATCCAGCGCGTCGTCACGGGGTGATCCGCCTCGACGAGCGCATTGAGCGCCGCCGTCAGCGTCTCCTTGTCGATGCCGGTCATATCGGCAATATCGAAATCCAGGCGGCCTTCCTCGGCGCCGATCTGACCACCGGTCACGGGCCACTTCACGAGCGCGCAGAGAAGATGCAGCGCCGTGTGCACGCGCATATGGCGGTGTCGCGTATCCCAATCGAGCGCGAGGCTCACGGGTGCGCCGACGGGTGGCGCCGTGGCGCCCGCTGCCGGCACGTGCACGATCGTCGTCTTGTCGGCGTCATAGACAGTGGTGGCGATCGGGCAGGTGCCGCCATCCCAGCTCAATGTGCCCGTATCGCCCGGCTGTCCGCCGGCGCTCGCGTAGCAGATGGTGCGATCGAGCACGATGCCGCCACGCTCGTTGATGGCGAGGACTTTGGCATCGCACGCGCGCGTGTAGGCATCCGAACGGAAAATTGTTTCAGTCATGCGCCTAGTGTCCCGATTCCGAAGTTCGCTTGACCTCGATGCTGGCGTCCCGAGCGAACTTCGGAATCAAGAGGGACACTAGAATCGTAGGTTTGCTAGTGTGATTCAGATCGAGAAATTCGCTCGATGCTGAACCGCGAGACGTGGCGAATTTCTCGATCATCACACTAGCTTCCCTCGACGGGCTCGAACACGGTCGGCACCGGCGCGCGCGGGTTCGCGAGCCAGTTCGGCACGGGAAGGTTCTTCGAGCGCAGGAACTCGGGATTGAAGAGCTTGGACTGATAGCGCGTGCCGTAATCGCAGAGCAGCGTCACGATGGTGTGGCCCGGCCCCATCTCGCGCGCGAGGCGCACGGCGCCTGCGATGTTCACGCCCGAGGACGAGCCGACGCACAGGCCCTCTTCCTCCAGAAGCTGGAAGACGATCGCCACGCTCTCGGCATCGGGAATGAGAAAGGAGTGATCGACCGTGAGGCCTTCGAGGTTCGCCGTAATGCGCCCCTGGCCGATGCCCTCGGTGATGGACGAACCCTCGGCCTTGAGGACGCCCGTCGTGTAGTAGCTGTGCAGCGCCGCGCCCGGTACGTCGGCGAGGGCGATCTGGATTTTCGGGTTCTTGGCCCTGAGGCCCATGGCGACGCCCGCGAGCGTGCCACCCGATCCCACGGCGGAGACGAACGCATCAACCTTGCCGTCCGTGTCGTTCCAGATCTCGGGCGCCGTCGTCTCGATGTGTCCCTCGCGGTTGGCGACGTTGTCGAACTGATTGGCCCAGATGGCGCCGTTCGCTTCCGACTTGTTGAGGGCTTCGGCAAGACGGGCCGAGTACTTCACGTAGTTGTTCGGGTTCTTGTAGGGGACGGCCGGCACCTCGACGAGCTCGGCGCCGAGAAGGCGCAGCGCGTCCTTCTTCTCCTGGGCCTGAGTCTCGGGAATGACGATCACCGAGCGGTAGCCGAGCGCATTGCCGATCACGGTGATGCCGATGCCCGTATTGCCCGCCGTGCCTTCCACGATCGTGCCGCCGGGCCGCAGCCGGCCTTTGGCCACGGCATCCTGGATGATGAAGAGGGCCGCGCGGTCTTTGACCGACTGGCCCGGGTTCATGAACTCGGCCTTGCCGAGGATAGTGCAGCCGGTCTCCTCGGAGACGCGGCGCAGCTTGATGAGGGGGGTGCGGCCGACAGCGGCGGCGACGCCTTCAGCGAAGGTCACGGTGGCTTCGGGCTCCTCGATTGATTTCCGGGCGAAGCAGGCGCCCGAGCTTTGCGGCCAACCTAGTTCGCGCCTCTGTCGGCCGCAAGGTCCCGGCCGGCGCATGGGCCCTATGCAACTGATCGGAAACGGCTATCGGCTCGTGCCGGTCTTGAAGTCATACACGCGGCCGCTTTCGGTCTGGCCGGCATCGACCAGATCGAGGAAGAGCGGCACGAGAGCCTCGGGCTCGGGGAGCGTCGCGGGGTTCTCGCCAGGGAAGGCGCGCTGGCGCATAGTTGTACGCACCGGGCCTGGGTTCAGCAGGTTCACCTTGATGGGCGTGCTGGCAACCTCATGCGCATAGGTCTTCACAAGCGCCTCGAGGCCCGCCTTGGAGACGGAATAGGGGCCCCAGTAGGCATTCTTGGCCGCGGCCGCACCCGAGGAGACGAATACGGCGCGTGCCCCCTCGGATCGCCTGAGGACCGGATCGAGCGAGCGGATGAGCCGCCAGTTAGCCGTGAGGTTGATCTCGATGACCTCGTTCCAGGCATCGCCCGTGATGTGGGCGAGCGGCGAAAGCGGCCCGAGCACGCCGGCATTGGCGACGAGAATGTCGAGCTTACCCCAGCGCTGGTAGATCGTCGGCCCGAGGGCGTCGACCTTGTCACTCTGCTTCAGGTCCAGATTGACGAGCGTCGCCGTGCCGCCGAAGGCGCGGATCTCGTCGTCCACCTCTTCCAGCCCGCCGACCGTGCGTGCGAGCAGGATGACGTGCGCCCCCTCCCGCGCGAGGCCGATCGCGACCGCGCGCCCGATTCCGCGTGAGGCGCCGGTGACGAGCGCAATGCGGTTTTCAAGACGGGTGCCTTTAGCCATGGAAGCCTCGCAGGAGTTAGCGGCCCGCCCGTTCTAGAGAAAGTCCGCTCGTGATGGAAGCGCGGGGCGCCTCAGACCAGGGAGATGATCTCCACGGCCGGCAGGGCCAGCGCGCCCCCCGGCTGGAGGCGCCAGTCGGCGCGGTTGCGCATTTCACCCGTATCTGCAAGTCGAGCGAGCGCCGCAAGGTCGACCGCGGCATGGACCCAGCCCGGGGCATTGAGGATGCCTTCGGCAAGCACGCCTGTGTCCGAGAGGCCCGCTTCGGCGGGGACATAGATGCCGGCCGCACCGCTGTTGTAGTCGACAGCAGGCGACCAGGTGGAGTCCCCGACCGTCGGAGAGACGACCGCCGCGCACGTCCCTTCCAGCGCCCGTGCCATGGCCGATGTACGGATGCGGTGATAGCCCGAGACGAGCTCCGTGCAGGAGGGGACGAGCAGAATGCGCACGCCCGCCTCGATCATCGCGCGCACGAGCAGAGGGAACTCGCTGTCGTAGCAGACGGCGACGCCGATCCGACCGAGCGTCGTGTCGAAGACTGAAGTCCTATCGCCCGGCACGATGCCCCAGTCGTGCTCGAAGGGCGTCATCACGCGCTTGTCCTGCTGGCCGGACTTGCCCGAGGGGGCGAAGAAGCGCGCTGTATTACGATAGCGGCCATCGCTCCCGAGGCGCGGGCCGCTCGCCGCCAGAATGTGGACCTTGTAGCGCTCGGCGAGATCGGCGTGCACGGCGTCGATGCGCGGAAGTGCGTCCGACACGGCCTGGAGCGAGGCATCGAGGCTCGCGACGACGGCTTCACCGGCGGGAGCCGCAAGCTCCATGGCGCCGTACTCGGGAAAGACGAGCAGCTCGGCGCCGTCGCCCGCAGCTTCTCCCACCCAACGCGCGATCTTGTCCTCGATCGCGCCGAGTGTCGGCAGCGCATCGAGTGGATAGGCAGCCGAAGCCATGCGGACGGTTCGCTCACACGCCGCCATGTCAGAGCGCCTTCATCCAGAATTGCATGAGCTTCTCCGTTTCGCCCGGCTGGTCGATGTCCTTCCAGGCGAACTTTGTGGTCAGGCCTTCGACTTTGGCGTAGCCGCGCTTCATCCAGAATGCGTCGAGAGGGCGGTAGGCCGCGGGTTTCCGCGGATGATCATCTGGTCTGACGACGCCGCAGAAGGTGATCTTGTCGAAACGGCCGAGCGCGCGTGCGTGCGCCTCGCGGCCATCGAAGAAAGCGTGTCCGAGTCCGTGCCCGCGATAGTCCGGGAGCAGGACCGACTCCCCGCAGTAGAAAATCCTGTCGATGTCGTAGCCGCGCTCGGTGAAGGCTTTGGCGAAGGCCTCGGCATGATCGCTGAGCGGTGCGCCGGTCGCGACACCGACAACCGCGTCACCATCATAGGCGGCAATAACCACGGCGTCCTTGGACGCCGCAAAGCGACGGAGGTAGGCCGTCTCGTAGTTGACGGTCCCGTCATAGAGATAGGGCCAGTCGCGAAAGACGGCGACACGCAGGCGCGCCAGCTCGGGAATGGCGGCACGTACGGCGTCGCCGGTCAAGCTCTCGACGCGCAGCGCCATGGCACTCTCCTCAGCTCCTGCTCGCCAGCTCCTTCGCCAGGGCCTCGCCGGCCACCTGCAGCAGCCAGTCCGTCAGATTGTAGTACGTCGTGACCCGCGTGATGCGCCCGTTGGCGACCGTGAAGAACGTGCCGGCCGGGAGCTGGTACTTCTGCCCCGTCGCGGGCGGCAGGCCCTCGTCGGTCTTGAGGTACGTGCCGTGGACGTTGAACTCGGCGGCGGCGCGCTTGCCGTCGGCGCTCGTCATGACCGCGATGTCCGTGAGCCGCTCCTCGTAGGTCTCGTTCATGTGGCGGCAGAAGTCGGTGAAGGCGGCCTTGCCCGTGCGGCGTCCGCCCTGGTTCACGTCGTGCACCACGTCCTCGGCGAGACAGGCGAGCATCGACGCGGTGTCGCCGCTGTTGAACGCGTCGTAGTAGCGGCGGATGAGGGTTTCGGTCGCGGATTGGGACATGGGCTTCGGGCCTAGGCTAGGATGGGTGCTGCGCTGCCGAAATCGCACAGCGCGGCCGCGAGGTCCAGGGTGGTGTCATCACCTAAGTTGACGCACTACCTTGAGGTGGTAGCGCGCATAGTGCTCCCAACTCGCGAAATCGCATCATTTGGTGTAAATCGCGCCCCATGACGCAACATCCGCGCAATCTCTCCGGCCTTCAGCCCACTGTCGGCTGGCGCGTGAGCCCCGAGCCGGTGGCCTATCCCGATGCCATCGCCTTCATGGAGGCGCGTGCCAAGGCCATTGCCGAGGGTGAAGCCGGCGAGCTCGTCTGGCTGCTGGAGCATCCGCCGCTCTACACGGCCGGCACCAGCGCCAAGCCAGCGGACCTCGTCGCGCCGGACCGCTTTCCCGTCTACGCGGCGGGGCGCGGCGGGCAGTACACCTATCATGGCCCCGGCCAGCGCGTGGCCTATGTCATGCTGGACGTGCGCCGGCGTGGCAGCGACGTGCGCGCCTTCGTGCACGACCTCGAGGCTTGGCTGATCGATACGCTCGCGACCTTCGGCGTCACCGGGGAGACGCGCGCTGATCGCGTCGGCGTCTGGGTGCGCCGGCCCGATCGCGGGCCAGCGGTCGAGGATAAGATCGCGGCAATCGGCATTCGCCTCAGGCGCTGGGTCAGCTTCCACGGCATCAGCCTGAATGTCGCGCCCGACCTCGAGCACTTCTCGGGCATCGTGCCGTGCGGCGTCAGCGCGCACGGCGTGACCTCGCTCGCCGATCTCGGCATCAGCGCGACGATGGTGGAGGTCGATCGGGCCTTGCGCGCGGCCTTCGAGCAGCGCTTCGGCCCGACCAAGGCGGACTAGCCGCGCGTCTCTTACTGCTTGGGCGCGGGTGCGGGCACCGGCTTGATGGCGCGCTCCTGGTCAATCTGCGCCTTGATCGCCGGATCGACGTACTCGAGCTGCGCCTTGGCTCTCAGATCGGCCGCGACTTCCTGCGCCTTGCGGTGGATCATCGAGGCGATGATGCGCTCCTTGATGGCATCGAACGGCGGCGCGCCGCGCTGGCGGCGATCCTCGAGCTTCACGAGGTGCCAGCCGAACTGGCTCTGCACGGGTGCCGATACCTGGCCGGGCTTCAGGTTGAAAGCCGTCTCCTCGAACACGGGCACCATCTGTCCTTTGCCGAAGTATCCGAGGTCGCCACCTTCACCCTTGCTGCCGGGATCCTTGGAGTTCGCCTTGGCGAGCGCGACGAAGTCCTCGCCCTTGTTGATCCGCTCCAGAAGCTCCTTCGCCTGTGCTTCGGTCTCGACGAGGATGTGGCGCGCACGGACTTCTTCCTGCGCCTTCGCGCCGCTGACCTGCTGGTCGTAGAACTTCTTCGCGTCGGCGTCGCTGACGGACTTGTTCAGCTCGGCCTCGAAGTAGTATTCGCGCAGCGCCCGACGCCGCCAGTAGTTCATGCGCTCGTCGAAGGCTGCGCCACTGCCGAGCTTGGCTGCTTCGGCGGCATCGGCAAAGAGCTGGTTCTCGATGACATACTCGAGGACCACGCGCCGGCGCGCCTCGGGGGGGATGCTGCCGAGCTCGCTGCCGATCTCGGCCTCGGCGAGCTGCATGTCGGACTCGGTGATGGCCTTGCCATTGACCTTGGCGACGAGCTTCTCTTGGGCTTTGTCTTGGGCCTTGGCAGTTTGCGCGATGTGGATCGCGGTGGGCAGCGGTGCGGCGAGCAGCGCAGCGGCGATGACGGCCTTCATCACTTTGTTCACAGTGCGATCCTCAGTTGGGGCGGAAACCCGAACGCTACCGCGGGGCAATCGGTACGCCCGGCGGTTCGGGGCGGCTCAGCCTTAGTCGGTTGCTGTCCTCTCGCCAAGCCAAGCGCCAGCGAAATGGCGCGATTGTGACCGCTCTTAGTTAAGGCGGCCACGATACGACGGGCAGCACATACCACTCCGACGAGACGATCACGAGTTACGAAACCGCAATCTTCACGTACTCGAAGTCGCCGGGCTTGCTGTCGATGCCGACCTTGGGCGGCGATATCCAGCCCGCGTACTTTCCGCGATCCCAGCAAGGCTTCATGAGGCTCTCGATGAAGGCACCATCATCCTTCGAGGGGAGCCATTCGTCCTTGCGCGCGGCCCATTCGCCGTCCGAGAGGAGCTGGCCTTCGGGCGAGGCATGGATATTGCGGAACTCGCCGATCGCGCGGTTGAACGCGACCGACGGCAGCGTGAGCTGGAACTTGATGCCGGCCTTCTCGATGATGCGGTTCCAGCGCGAGACGCCGCCCTGGCAGTCTTTCACGTAGTCGTCACGAAGCCGCATGTTGATCGCCGTCAGCGCCGGCTCGTCCACCATCCTGATGGCGCCATCGACGAACTTGAGCACCGGATAGGTCGCGCTCGTCAGCAGGTGATCGTCATCGAGGCGCGTTTCGTTGAAGCGCCCTTTGAGGCCCGAGTTGTAGAAATTCGCGGCATTGGTCGAGACCTCGGAGCCGAAGAGGTCGAGCGAGAGCGAGAAGTGCAGGTTCGCCTTCTTCTGCAGGGTCGGCAGGTCGACGACGCCGAGCGCCCGCACGCGATTGATGTCGTAAGGGTCCTCGATGCCGGCCGCTTTCATGGCCTCGCACGTGCGCTCGATGGTGCGCCCGACGCCCGTCTCGCCGACGAACATGTGGTGCGCTTCTTCCGTCAACATGAAGCGGCAGGTGCGCGAGAGCGGATCGAAGCCCGATTGTGCGAGGCTCTCGAGCTGCATCTTGCCGTCGCGGTCCGTGAAGAACGTGAACATGAAGAACGAGAGCCAGTCCGGTGTCGACTCGTTGAAGGCGCCGAGCATGCGCGGCTTGTCCAGATCACCCGAGCGGCGTTGCAGCAAGCCGTCCGCTTCCTCGCGCCCGTCACGGCCGAAGTACTTGTGCAGGAGATAGACCATGGCCCAGAGGTGCCGGCCCTCCTCGACATTCACCTGGAAGAGATTGCGCATGTCGTAGAGCGACGGTGCGGTCTTGCCGAGGTGGCGTTGCTGCTCGACGCTCGCGGGCTCCGTATCGCCCTGGATGACGACGAGGCGGCGGAGCATGGCGCGGTACTCGCCCGGCACTTCCTGCCAGGCCTTCTCGCCTTTGTGGGCGCCGAAGTTCACCATGCGGCTCTCGTCCTGCGGCGCGAGCAGGATGCCCCAGCGGTACTCTGGCATTTTCACGTAGTCGAACTTGGCCCAGCCCTTGGGACCGATCGAGATCGCTGTGCGCAGATAGACGTCGGAAGTCTGGAAACCCTCGGGCCCCATGGTCATCCACCAGTCGATATAGCCGGGATGCCATTGCTCCAGCGCCTTCAGCACGCGCTGGTCGTCATTGAGGCCGACGTTGTTCGGGATCTTCGTCGAGTAATCGACGGCGCCTTGGGCGTTTGTTGTCATCCGTTCCTCCTGTTCTCTTCCCCTCTCCCCGCTCTTGCGGGGAGAGGGCTAGGGTGAGGGGCGGCGGCATAGTCGAACGTCACGCAAGCTCCCGCCCCTCATCCCGACCTTCTCCCCGTAAGGACGGGGAGAAGGAGAATTGCTAAACCCGCTCGGGATCGAAGTCGGCCTTCACGCCGCTGCCGTAGCGCTTCAGTGCGCCATCCGGTCCGATCGCGTTCGGGCGCTGGAATATCCAGTTCTGCCATGCCGTGAGACGGCCGAAGACCTTCGTCTCCATGGTTTCGGGGCCGGCAAAGCGCAGGTTCGCTTCGAGGCCGGTGAGGCCGTCAGCGGAAAAGCTCGCGCGCTCCTCGAGAAAGATGCGCACCTCGTCGGCATAGTCGATCGTGTCGTAGGCGATCGTGACGAGGCCGGCTTCCTCGCAGGCTTCGGCATCGAGCGTGCTGCCGATAGCGGCGCGTGCGGCCTCGACGCTTTCGGGCTCGCCGAGAAAGCGCGTCGCGAGGCGTGTAAGCCCATTGCTCATGGGATAGGCGCCGAAGTTGAGCGGCGAGAGCGCCATCGTCGTCGCCGCACGGTTGTCGCCCTTTTCCGTGCCGATCAGCATGAAGGAGCGGTCACAGGCGAGCACGATCTCCGCCAGCGTGCCGGCAAAGCAGGAGCCGGGCTCGACAAGCGCGACGAGCGAGCGCGAGGTGAGGTCGATCCGCTTCAGCACGCGCTTCCACTGGTGCAGGATCTCGCGTGCGAGCCAATGCGCGCTGTTCGCTTCGAGAAATGCGTCATAGGCGAGCACGCGTGCCGGATCGCCCGCCGACTTGAAGACGAGCGTGCCGAGGTCGCGCTCGTTCGTGCGCAGATCCAAGAGCGCATCATCCAGCTCGCGCGAGAGGCGCAACGGCCAGAAGGCTGCACCTTCGCACTGCATGGCCGCAGCATCCGCCGGCGGTGCGGCCTCCGGCCCAAGAATGACAAGCGTCGCGCGTCGCGCCGGCCGATCGATCTCGACGCGCAGGCTTGAATACGTGACGGTGCCGCCGTCACTCGCTCGTTTGAGCGGCGTCAGCTTGATGCCCTCGACGTCGCTCGGCCGATCCGACTGCGCCGCCAGCCGTGCGGCAGCCTCCCGCACGGCCGCGTCCATACGCGAGCGCGGCACGACCTGATCGACAACGCGCCAGTCGGCCGCACGCTTGCCCTTGAGGCCTTCCTCCAATGTGCACAGAACATCCGCGCGATCGCGGCGCACTTTGCGCTTGTCGGTGACGCGCGTAAGCCCACCCGTGCCCGGGAGCACCGCGAGCAGCGGCAATTCCGGCAGCGACACGCTCGAATTCCCATCGTCGGCGAGAATGATCTCGTCGCAGGCGAGCGCCAGCTCGTAACCGCCACCGGCGGCCGTTCCCTGAATGGCGCAGAGATAGCGCTGGCCCGATCCCGCGCTTGCATCCTCCATGGCGAAGCGCGTCTCGTTCGTGAACTTGCAGAAGTTCACCTTGTGGGCGTGGCTCGATCCCGCGAGCATTCGAATATTGGCGCCGGCGCAGAACACGCGGTCCTTGCCCGAGCGCAGCACCACGACCTTGACGCCCGGATGCTCGAAGCGCAGGCGCTGGACGGCGTCGGCCAGCTCGATATCGACGCCGAGATCATAGGAGTTCAGCTTGAGCTGGTAGCCGGGCCGGAGCGTCGCGTTCTCGTCGACGTCGAGGATCAGCTCGGCGACGGGGCCGTCGACGGCAATGCGCCAGTGCTTGTAGCGCTCGGGCGCGGTCTCGAAGTCGATCCTCGCGGGCGCCGCCGGCTTGTCCGTCGTGTCGCTCACATCGTCCTCCCTGGGTTCTTCGCTGGCGGCATGGTCCTCTTGGAGGGGATCCTTGGGGCAAACCTGGGCCTACCGCCGCGCTCGGGGCAGAGTCCACCCTTGTGGTGCCCGACGCAACGGGAATCGTCAGTCCGCGGTTCAGCTCTTGAGCGAAGGCTTGCCGCGAGGGGCTTGCCCGAACGGCTGGAGAACGCCAGATAACAGCTCGGGCGGCGCCGTTCGGGCTGCCGCGGTACAAGGACCACGCTGAATGTCGAATTTCTCCCCCCGCGAGATCGTCTCCGAGCTCGATCGCTATATCGTCGGCCAGCAGGACGCCAAGCGGGCCGTCGCGATCGCACTCAGGAATCGCTGGCGGCGCCAGCAGCTCGAAGGCGAGCTGCGCGAGGAAGTCCAGCCGAAGAACATCCTCATGATCGGCCCGACGGGGTGCGGCAAGACGGAGATCTCGCGCCGGCTGGCGCGGCTTGCGGGCGCGCCCTTCCTCAAGGTCGAGGCGACGAAGTTCACCGAGGTCGGCTATGTCGGCCGGGACGTCGACAGCATCGTGCGCGATCTCGTCGAGGTCGGCATCGGCCTCGTCCGCGATACGAAGCGCCGCGAGGTCAAGGCGCTCGCCGAGAAGAATGCCGAGGAGCGCGTGCTCGATGCCCTCGTCGGCCCCGGCGCGCAGCCCTCGACGCGCGAGGTGTTCCGCAAGCGGCTCCGGGGGAATGAGCTCAACGACAAGGAGATCGAGATCCAGGTTGCCGACAGCGGTCCGGGCTTCCCGACCTTCGACATTCCGGGCGGTCAGGTCGGCATGGTGAATATCAGCGAGATGCTCGGCAAGGCCTTTGGCCAGCGCATGAAGACGCGGCGCCTGACGGTCGGCCAGAGCTATGAGCAGCTCATCGGCCAGGAGAGCGACAAGCTGCTCGACAGCGACCAGATCGCCGTGGAAGCGGTGAAGCTCGTCGAGAACAACGGCATCGTGTTCCTCGACGAGATCGACAAGATCTGCTCGCGCAGCGATGGGGCGGGCCGTGGTGGGGCGGATGTGAGCCGTGAGGGCGTGCAGCGCGATCTCCTGCCGCTCATCGAGGGAACGACGGTCGCGACCAAGTACGGCCCAATCAAAACCGACCACATTCTGTTCATCGCCTCGGGTGCCTTCCATCTGGCCAAACCCTCGGACCTGCTCCCGGAGCTGCAGGGTCGCCTGCCGATCCGCGTCGAGCTGAAGCCGCTCACGCGCGAGGACTTCCGCCGCATTCTCACCGAGCCGCAGGCGAGCCTCGTCAAGCAAACCATCGCGCTCATGGGAACCGAAGGCCTGACGCTCAGCTTTACCGACGATGCCATCGATGCCATTGCCGACATCGCGGTCGCCGTGAACTCGACCGTGGAGAATATCGGTGCGCGGCGCCTGCATACGGTTGTCGAGCGCGTGCTGGACGACATCTCGTTCGATGCGTCCGATCGCGGCGGCAACACGGTCGTGGTGGATGGCGCCTATGTGCGCTCACGCGTCGGTGATCTCGCACGCAACGCGGACCTCTCGAAGTTCATCCTCTAGGTCGCGATGAATGCTGAGCTAGCCGAATGGCGGCCGCCGGCAGGCACGACATAGATTGAGGGGACTTCTTTCCAGCAGCCGGCGGCGCTTGGTTAAGCCCTATCCCGCACGATCTCGATGCCGACCGTGCGGCAGCCGGGGACGATGTCGGGCTTCTCGAGCCGCACGACCACGCGCACGACGCGCGGGTCGGCGAGGCAGCGCGTGGCGATGCGCTCGGCCAGCGTCTCGAGCAGGTTCGTGTGTCCGCTTTCGACGATCGAGCGAATGCCCGAGACGACGGAGCTGTAGTCGAGCACGGCGCCGAGGTTGTCGGATTGTCCGTCGTAGTCATCGAGGACCATGAGATCAGCGGAGATGATGAGGCGCTGCTCGTAGCGCTTCTCGAGCTCATAGACGCCGACGGAGGCCATCAGCTCGAGGTCGCGCACGAACACGCGTCTGAGCGGCCGGTGGCCACTTGCCGGCGTGCGGTCAGCACAAGTGCTCGAAGGGGCGAGCGGCTCGGTCATGGTGCGATCTCGGGGGTGCTGGTGCTCGCGGGGTTATTTGCTCGGTCGAGATCTGGTCGCCGTACAAGCGTGCAGACGGTCAATCCGTTCCGTCCGGCGCCGGCGGTGCCGGCCAGGCGAGGTGCTGCCCCGCATCGAGGGCGATCATCTGGCCGGTCATCGACGGCGCGTCAAGGATGAAGCGGACTGCGGCGGCGATCTCCTCGGGGGGCGTGGCGCGCTGGAGGGGGGTGCTGGCGACCTCCTCTGCGAAGGCAGCCGCTGACTGGTGGATGCTTGCCAGGACCGGCCCTGGCCCGATGGCGTTCACCCGGATGCGCGGTGCGAGCGCCTGGGCCAGCGTCTGGGTCGCTGCATAGAGGCCGGCCTTCGCGATGGTGTAGGAGAAGAACTCGGGGGTCAGGCGCCATACGCGCTGGTCGACGATGTTGACGATCAGCCCGGGGCGATCAGCGGGTAGATGCGCTGCAAATGCCTTGGCGAGCAGGACCGGGGCCCGAAGATTGACCGCGTGCTGGCGGTCCCACTGTGCTGCATCGAGGGTCTCGAGGCGGTCATCCAGAAAGAGCGCGGCACTGTTCACCAGAAGCTCGGGCGTTCCGATCGCTTCGGTGCATTGCGGCAGGAGCGATGCGGCCTGCTCGGCATTCGCCAGATCAGCGCGAAGGGCAGTCGCATGGCCCCCTGCAGCCCGGATCTCGGCAACCACCCCTTCGGCGTCGTCACGCGAGGCGGCGTAGTGCACGCCGACACGCCAGCCATTGCGGGCGAGGTCGAGCGCGATGGCCCTGCCAATTCTGCGGCCGGCTCCCGTGACCAATGCCGTCCGGGCGCCCGCTCCGTTAGATCCTCCCACCGTCTGCTCCGTCAGCCCGCGACGCCGGCAATCTGCCCCTGGCTGCGGCCCGGCTGAGTCGTGCGCACCGGAGCCGCTGAGAAGCGATGGGCGGATGATCGCGCGTGTCGGACAATCCGACAAGGTCTTCGAGAAAAGGACGTTGGCTGCCTAATTGGCGCCAAAAGAGGCAGGTTGGAGGCCAAATGTGACTAATTTGCAGGCATTCCAGACTGGCAAAATGCCCATAAACACCAAAGTGTTACGGAAGCGCCACGCACGCTTTGCAACATCACTCAAAACCCAAAGCGCGGCTTGCGCGGAACACCTCCCATCCGCAACATTCCTGTCACAGGGAATTCTCAGGGCATTCGACGAGCGACGAGGGGACGAATAACAATGACCACGAGGATCGGGACGGTGGCGAAGTGCATCGCGGGGGCGATGGCTCTCGCGTTTCTCGCAGGACCGGCTGCCGCTGGCGGCCTCAAGGATGAGCCGGCGCCCAGCGACCGGACGCTGGCATGGGCGGCAAGCTTTGCCGTCACCAACGACTACGTCTTCCGCGGCCAGTCCCAGACGGCGAAGGATCCGGCCGTTCAGGGCACGTTGGATCTCACCTATGGCATCCTCTACGGCAGCGTGTTCATGTCGAATGTCGACTTCGGTGAGGTCAGCGGTGGTCGGAATGCAGCTTGGGCAGAGCTGACGTTCTCCGCCGGCATCAAGCCTGTCCTCGGGCCGGTCAGCTTCGACTTCGGCGTGATCTACTACACCTATCCCCGGGCGCGGGATTCGGCCGGAGAGTTCAACTTCTTCGAAGTGAAGGCGGGTGCCTCGGTCGCGCCGTGGAAGGGCGGCACCGTGGGCGTCACCGGCTTCTGGTCGCCTGACTACACTGGCGAGACCGGCAGCGTCTGGACCGTGGAAGGCGCGCTTGCCCAGGAGCTGCCGAAGCTCGGCTCGATCACGCCGACCTTCAGCGCACTCATCGGCTACCAGCACGGTGGCGACTCCGCCTACAAGGTGGCTTTCGATACGAGCAGCTACATCTACTGGAACGCGGGTGTGACGCTCGCCTTCACGGACCGGGTCTCACTCGACCTGCGGTACTGGGACTCGGATCTGGACATTTTCCAGTCGCAGAGCCTGTTCCACAGCGGCTCGCGCTTCGTCGGCACCGCCAAGATGACCTTCTGATCTGACTGCTTCCCGGCAGCAAGATTGCGAGCGGGACCCTCTGGGTCCCGCTTTCATTTTGGGAGCTGTAGATTGAAGGCGCGCGCCCCGGCTCCTGGAGCTTTCAGCGCTACCAGGTCACCGCGGCCTTGAACTTGCCCGCCCAGTCCGAATTGGTCTCGCTCATGCCCGTCAGGGCGCCGATCTCGAGCGAGAGCTTGGAGCCATTCAGATCCGGCATCTGGGTCGGCAGGAGGCCGAGGCCCACATAGAGGCCGGGGGCTCCACGGTGCGTCTGCAGGGCCGTGCCGGGGACCGAGGCAATATCGGATGTCGATCCGAAGGCCTCGATGCCCAGCGAAACACCCTTGGCGATCTCGCTCTTGAGGCCGGCCGCATAGGCGAAGGCGACATCGCCTTCGTTATGAGTCCCGAAATTGTGTGCCACCTTCGGGCTGAGCGTCAGCGCGAGCCGATCGTCGCCGAACTTGAACTGTGGCCCGGATTCGATCGCGTGCGTGCCGCGGCCGGATTGGACGCTCATATCGACGCCGGTGTTCCAGCCCCAGGAAATGGCGGGGCCGAGGCGGCCCAGGGCATATCTGGCTTCGGCACCGGCCGCCGTCATGCGCATTTCATCGCCCATGGGAGCATCGAAGCCCGCCCGGACGCTCGCCTTGAAGCGGTCCGACACGGCATATCCGCGGTTCATCTCGGCCGGGAGCTGGTCGGCCTCGATGCCGACCGAATAGCCGGACTTGATCGCGCGGGCGATCGCGCTCTGTGTCTCCTGCGGCGTGAACGCGCTCGCTGCACCCGGCGAGGCACCTGCCATTGCCGCCGGCTTGTTGGCCCAAGCGGCTTCCTTGTTGAGGTCGAAGGTGAGCCACGCAGGATCGATGTGGAGAAGATATTCCTCCTGGAGCGCGCTCTCGTTCGCCTCGAGCTCGGATGGATTACCCTTCAACGGCCACGCGACGGCGGCCGGCGCCGTGCCCGCAAGAAGGGCCGCTGCCAGGAGCCCAAATGTTGTCCCAAATGTTGTTTTGTGAACGCGCATGATCTCCCCGCCTACTCGTCATGCTCGATCGACCTTAAGGAGGGAGATTGGCGGCCTGAAGGCCGAAATGCTCTTAGAGGCATTGTGCCGCGTGATAGCTGGGCGACATGTGCGCGAGGCGCAACAATACTCAGAGGGCCGCACACTCTGTGGCCCCGCATGACGCGCGAGCGGATTGCGGTTGCCTCCGGGCCGCTGGTCTTGGCAAAGTTGCACCAAAGCGACACGGGTAGGCCATCAGCAGGCCATGTGAGCTGGATGCGCCATACCAGAAGAATATGGGAGGCCACCGCCATGACCCTCGCCTACATGCCGGGTTTCGGCAACGACTTCGAGACCGAAAGTCTTCCGGGCGCCCTTCCGCAGGGCCAGAACTCGCCCCAGCGCTGTGCCTACGGGCTCTATGCCGAGCAACTCTCCGGCTCGCCCTTTACGGCGCCGCGCGGAACGAACGAGCGCTCGTGGCTCTACCGCATCCGCCCTTCGGTGCGCCACGCGAGCCATTTCAAGAAAGCCTCCGTCCCGTACTGGAAGACGGCGCCGGCCCTCGACGAGCACGAGCGGCCGGTCGGACAGTTGCGCTGGGGACCGGTGCCCATCCCCAACGATCCCCTCTCGTTCATCGAGGGCCTGCGCACCATGACCACGGCGGGCGATGTGAACACGCAGGCCGGCATGGCAGCGCACGTCATGCTCATGTCGCGACCCATGGAGGACGAGTACTTCTTCAATGCCGATGGCGAGCTGCTGATCCTGCCGCAGGAGGGCCGCGCGCGCTTCTTCACGGAGTTCGGCATCATCGAGGTCGGGCCGGGTGACGTCTGCGTCATCCCGCGCGGTGTGAAGTTCAAGGCGCAGCCGATCGACGGCCCGGTCCGTGGCTATGTCTGCGAGAACTACGGCGCGAAATTCACGCTTCCCGACCGCGGCCCCATTGGCGCCAACTGCCTCGCTAATGCGCGCGACTTCAAGACGCCCGTCGCGGCCTTCGAGGACAAGGAGAAGCCCTGCAAACTGACGGTCAAGTGGGCCGGCAAGTTCTACGTCACCGAGATCGGCCATTCGCCGCTCGATGTCGTGGCGTGGCACGGCAACTACGCGCCCTACAAGTACGACCTCAGAACGTACTCACCGGTCGGTGCGATCCTCTTCGATCATCCCGATCCGTCGATCTTCACCGTGCTCACGGCGCCCTCGGAGACGGCTGGCACGGCCAACGTCGACTTCGTCATCTTCCCCGAACGATGGCTCGTCGCCGAGCACTCCTTCCGCCCGCCGTGGTACCACATGAACATCATGTCCGAGTTCATGGGCCTCATCTACGGCGTGTACGACGCCAAGCCGCAGGGCTTCGTGCCGGGCGGCATGAGCCTGCACAACTGCATGCTCCCGCACGGCCCTGATGCTGATGCCTTCCGCCACGCGAGCACGGTGGAGCTGAAACCCGTGAAGCTCACCGGCACCATGGCCTTCATGTTCGAGACGCGCTTTCCCCAGCACCTGACGCGCTTTGCCGCGGAGCTGGAAACGCTCCAGCCCGACTATGCCGCCTGCTGGGACGGCCTCGAGAAGCGCTTCAACGGCAAACCCTGAGTTTCAACGAGAACAGCATTGGGAGGACGCATGAGCGGCAAGGCATTCGCGTCGGTCGGCGACATGACCGAGAAGAAGATCTCCTTCACCGAGATCGGGCGCAATCTCTATGCCTTCACCGCGGAGGGCGACCCGAACACCGGCGTCATCATCGGCGACAACGCCGTCATGATCGTCGACGCGCAGGCAACCCCGCGCCTCGCCGGCAAAGTCATCGAGCACATCCGCAAGGTCACGGATAAGCCGATCAAGTATGTCGTGCTCTCGCACTATCACGCCGTGCGCGTGCTCGGTGCTTCGGCCTTCAAGGCGAGCGAGATCATCGCCTCGGAAAAATGCCACGCCATGATCCACGAGCGCGGGCAGGAGGACTGGGACTCCGAGTTCGGCCGCTTCCCGCGCCTCTTCCAGGGCCACGAGTCCATTCCCGGCCTCACGTGGCCCACCATGACCTTCAAGCAGCGCATGACCGTCGATCTCGGGAAGCGCCCCGTCGAGCTCATGTTCGTCGGCCGCGCGCATACGGCCGGCGATATCGTCGCCTTCGTGCCGGATGCGAACGTCATGATGACCGGCGACATCGTCGAGTATCACTCCGCCTGCTACTGCGGCGATGCGCATTTCAATGATTGGCCCGGAACGCTCGAAGCCATTCGCGCATATGCGCCGGACTCCATTGCGCCTGGCCGTGGTGGCGCGCTCGTTGGCACGAAGCAGGTCAACGAGGCGCTCGATCTCACCGCCGATTTCGTGCGCTCGACTTATCGTCCCGTGGCCCAGGTCGCGCGTCGCGGCGGCTCGCTCAAGGAAGCTTGGGACGCCTGCCGCGCCGAATGTGATCCGAAGTTCGCGAGCTACGCCATCTACGAGCACTGCCTGCCCTTCAACGTCGCGCGCGCTTACGACGAGGCCCTTGGCATCGACACGCCGCGCATCTGGACGGCGGAGCGCGATCAGGCAATGTGGAAGGCGCTGCAGGGATAGTCGCGCCTTTGGCGCGAGTGGGGCCTTGGCCCCACACCCCGATCGGGGGACATCCCCGAACCCCCGTCTTTTATGGACTAAGTCATAAAGCCGGGTGGGTGCGGGAGGGTGTCCCTCCCGCTAGGGGCGCGGGGACTAGTCCCCGCTCGCGAAGCGATCGGGGATCGTCGACATGCCGCGCTATCGCTCACCGGTTTTTCCCTTCGTCCGGCCACCCGAGCTGGACGGCCGCGCCGGGCGTCGCTGGCCGGTTGCGATTGTCGGCGCCGGCCCTGTAGGCCTCGCTGCCGCGATCGACCTCGCACTAGCCGGCATTGCCTCGGTCGTGATCGACGAGAGCAATGTCGTCTCGACGGGCTCGCGTGCCATCTGCTGGTCGAAGCGCACGCTCGAGATCTTCGACCGCCTCGGCGTCGGCGATCGCATGGTCGCGAAGGGCGTGACGTGGAAAG
Source organism: Hyphomicrobium sp. CS1BSMeth3 (assembly GCF_900117415.1). Classification (GTDB taxonomy): domain Bacteria; phylum Pseudomonadota; class Alphaproteobacteria; order Rhizobiales; family Hyphomicrobiaceae. Next base: position 1,298,816 of record NZ_FPEI01000006.1, on the reverse strand, counting down.
TCGGTCGGCTCTTTCACCGCGATCGCGAGGTTTATGCCTTCGATCTCCTCCCTGAGCCCGGCCACAAGCGCCCGGCCTTCATCAATCTCCAGCAGTACTATGTCGAAGAGTATCTCATCGATCGCGCGCGTGATTTCCCCGACCTGATCGAGCTGCGCTTCATGAGCCGCGTGACAGACGCCGGGCAGGATCCTGACTGTGCGTGGGTCGATGTCGAGACGCCGGAAGGCAAGTATCGCCTTGCCGCCGACTATGTCATCGCCTGCGATGGTGTGCGCAGCACCGTGCGCCGCAGTCTAGGTCTCGACTTCATCGGCCGCGCATTCGAGGAGCGCTTCCTGATCACCGACGTCGAGATGGCGGTGGAGTTTCCCTCCGAGCGCTGGTTCTGGTTCGAGCCGCCGTTCCACGACGGCCAGTCGGCGCTTCTGCACAAGCAGCCGGACAATATCTACCGGATCGACCTGCAACTTGGCTCCGGCGCCGACCCGGAGGAGGAGCGTCGCCCCGAGCGCGTCATTCCGCGCATCAGAGCCATGGTGGGCGAGCGGCCTTTCGAGGTCGATTGGATCTCCGTCTACAGCTTCCAGTGTCGGCGGCTCGCGCGTTTCGTGCATGATCGCGTGATCTTTGCCGGCGACAGCGCGCACATCGTGTCCCCCTTTGGCGCGCGCGGCGGCAATGGCGGCATTCAGGACGTCGATAATCTCTGCTGGAAGCTCGCGACGGTCTTGAAAGGCGAGGGCCCACCCGCACTGCTCGAGACATACAACACGGAGCGTGTGCACGGCGCCGATGAGAACATCCTCAACTCGGCGCGCGCGACGAGCTTCATGACGCCGAAGTCGCGCATGGAACATCTGTTCCGCGATGAGGTACTGGCCCTCGCAAGCACACATCCATTCGCGCGCCAGCTCGTGAACTCGGGGCGTCTGTCACGGCCGTGCTCGCTTGCAGGCTTTTCACTTGGGACGGCCGAAACATCGGACCTCGGCGGCACGATGGTTCCCGGTGCGCCCTGCCTCGATGCTCCTGTTCGTGGCGCCAATGGCGAGGACGGCTGGCTGCTCGATCATCTCGGCGGGAGCTTCATCGCGCTGGGCTTCGGCGCGTTGGCATCGACACCGCCCGGCGTGCGCGGCCTGACCGTCGGGGGTTCGGGCGACCTGCAGGATCCACAGGGCCTGCTCGCGGCCCGCTATGATGGTGCGCCGAGCGTCGTCTACCTCATCCGGCCCGACCAGCACGTCGCCGCGCGCTTCCGTGAGCCGACAGTTGCCGAGATTTCCCGCGCTCTCGCACGCGCCCAAGGGAGCTCCAACGCATGACAGACCCCACACTTACGACCACATGGAACCTCGGCACGGACGGCGATGACCTCTATGCTCGCCTCATGGCAGCGCACGAGGGGCTTACCGACGACGAGAGCGCTCGGTTGAATGTTCGCCTGGTGTTGCTGCTGATGAATCATATCGGGGATCGGGCCGTGCTCGAGGAAGCCATCGCTGCCGCGCGGCCATCCAGGCCTGAACCCACGAACGCCACATGAGAGCAGGGAGAGACGCAGGATGAATATTTCACTCAAGGGCAAGCGGGCGGTCGTCGCCGGTGGCAGCCGCGGTATCGGCCGCTCGATTGCGCTGGCTTTCGCTGCAGCCGGCGCGAATGTGTCGATCTGCGCACGCGGTGCGGACGGGCTGAAGGCCGCAGCCGCCGATATCGGCAAGCACGGTGTCCAGGTGCATTGGGGCGCCTGCGATCTCGGCAATGCCGCCGCGATCGCAAGCTATGTCGAGAACGCAGCGACGACCCTTGGCGGCATCGACATCCTGGTGAACAATGCGTCCGGCTTCGGTGCCACCGACGACGAGGCCGGATGGGCGGCGAGCCTCAACATCGACGTGCTCGCGACCGTGCGCGCCTCGCACGCGGCGATCCCGCACATCGAGAAGGCCGGCGGCGGTGCCATCGTCAACATCTCCTCGATCTCCGGCTACCGCGCGAGCGCACGCTCCGCGCCCTATGCGGCGGTCAAGGCGGCCGTCATCAACTACACGCAGTCACAGGCGGTCATGCTCTCTGGGAAGCGCATCCGCGTGAATGCGATCGCGCCGGGCTCCATCGAGTTTCCGGGCGGCGTTTGGGACAAGCGCAAGACCGATAATCCGCCGCTCTACCAGGCCACGCTCAAGTCCATTCCCTGGGGCCGCTTCGGGGCGCCCGAGGAGATCGCGAGCGTTGCGCTTTTCCTCGTCAGCGACATGGCGAGCTGGGTGACCGGACAGACGATCACCGCCGACGGCGGTCAGTTCCTGGCCTGAGTCGACTGGTCGCAGCGTGGCGTGCGGCGGCGCCCGGTCGCCGCGCTGCCCTGCGGCGCGCCGTGGCCGTTGAATCCCTTCAATTTCTCAGGTTCCGACAATAGATGACGTGCCCTCGATACATGGCTTGCACTTCCCGGCATGACCGTCTAAAAGGGCGAGCCTTGACGACGGACTGACCGTCCGCGTCGGCACTTCAGCGCCCAGGCAACAGCCCCGGGCGCCCCGCGCGGGTAGCTCAGTTGGATAGAGCACCAGACTACGAATCTGGGGGTCGTGGGTTCGAATCCTTCCCCGCGCGCCAATAAAATCAATCACTTAATTTGCTCGGCGCCTTCTGATATCTCGGCTTTGGCCCACAATTGGTCTGCCGGGGCGCGCGACACCGATGCCGTCTGAGCGTGAAGCAGCCGCGGCGCTTCGTTGAGGTCGCATGTTACGAATCCAATCCATCAGTCTACGCCAATACATTCAGCGACCTCACAGCGTGGACTTCTCGGCGGCCATTCTGATGGGAAGGGCGATCTAACGGATCGATGTGCGACGGCGGACGGTGGTCGGCACATGGAATTGTGATCGCGCTCTGACATTTGCTGGTCCGAGGCCGTTTCGGCCTCGCCCCGCTTCGTCAGGACAAGATATCGGCTGCTATGCCTGCCGCAATGCCGCCGATCGTGTTCACCGTTGCGAGATCGCCGTGATTGGCCCGGGCAAAGAATCCGAGCGCATAGATCTTTCTGAAGACGGCCTTGTTTGCCCCAATGACGCGTCCGTCGTCGTCGACCGCCAAACCCTCCCAAGCTGCGATCGTGGGGCTGATGCCGGTTGCCGAGAGCAGATCACCGATCGATGCAGGCGCCGTGCGATATGAGGTATCGAAGCCCGACGCATTGACGACGACATCGGCGGAAACGACTTGCACACCACTGGCAGCCTCGATCCTCACGCCTCCGGGAACCACGCCAAGGACCCTCGCGCGCATGTGGTTGAAGCGACCTGAAGCGGCGAGGGCCTCAATCCGCCGGTGGGCGGCCGGTGGCATCCGATAACGGTGGATCTCCCAGAATGATCGGACGTGCCGATGCAGCCGCGAGCGCTCGCGCTTCGGCAAGGCGCGCCACAGGTGGCGCATGTTGACTCGGATGAAATCGACGCAAGGCCGCCAGTCGGCGCATTGTTCCTGCGATTCCTCTGACCAGCGACGTGCGGTGGCAACCAGCTCACGTGCGGTCATTGGCGCTCGGAGGCCATCAGCGGGAACGAACTCGGGCCGATAGCCGACGGTCACGTGAGGGCGACGCCCGTTGCGTGAAATGCACGTGATCGGTCCGCGATGCCCCATGGCCTCGAGGGAAGCCACGACATCGGCCATAGTCAGCGCGCCGCCAACGATGACGACACTGGCATCCCTGCTGACGACGTGAGGATCGAAGCCCCAGGCGGATTGCGCAACATGCGGATCGCCGCTGCCGATGGGCTCAAGAACGCGCAGCGGCGGCGTGGGACTGTTCCCGATGGCGAGGATGAGCTTGTCGTAGCTGCTTCGCCCGCTCTCGGACGTGATGGTCAGCGCGTCGCCGGCGAGCGAGATTGCTTGGGCGATTTCACGCCGGTGCTCGACCAGCGTGGCTGGATTGTTGCGCATTTCGGTTGAGAGCACTTCACCCACGTACGTCCCGAACCACGCGCGAGGAAAGAAGTAGGCGCCATCCTCTTCGCGATATGAAGCCGCATCCGAATAGCGCTCGAGCGCCCAATCGGTGAAATACCCCTCGTCACCAGGCGTCAGCGCGATCGTGTGTGCGGCAACGTTGAGCAGATGGTGGTCGGGACCGCGAGCGTAGGCAATCCCACGCCCTAGATCCTCGTCTGGTTCATAGATCGTGATGGCGGCGCCAAGAGGCAGTGCTTTCAGCAGTGATACGGCGACGGCTGCACCGGCATAGCCGCCCCCTACAATCGCAATGCGCATCGAGCCACTGCTCCCATTTCCGCGACAAATGAGCTTGAGCGCACACGGGAGAGTGTGCGATAGAGTCATGCGGATATATCGCAATCAGACTCTGCAGTGGCAAGCTTTTGAAAAGCAGCGGAGGCCTGCGTCAGATAGCGCTCCCTGTGGCGAAGAAGCGAAAATCGCCGCGTAGGCAAATCGACATCGATGGCAATCAGGGAGCCGGCCTCTAGGGCGCGGCGGACGACGAGCGAGGACAGGATCGTGACGCCTGCACCGGCTTCTACGGCCGAGCAGATTGCTTCGTTCGAAGGAAGCTCAAGTGCGCCGCTGAGGTTCTCGCTTCCGAGACCGAGAGCCTGCAGCCCGGCTTCGTGTGCTGTGCGAGTGCCAGAGCCGCGTTCACGACAAACCCACTGAGCCATCGAGAAGTCGATCGTGGAGGTAGGCGCCTTCTGCGCCCAGGGATGGCAACTCGATGCAACGAGCTTCAGGCGGTCGACAGCAACAGTCTGAATGACGAAAGCTGGATCTTCGATCCCACCTTCAATGAAGCCGAGCTCGGCCGCGCCATCATGTACCGCGGTCGCGACGGTCTCCGTATTGCCGAGTGACAATCTGAGCGCAATACCCGGGTACGTCGCTTGAAATCGGTCGATAAGGGCCGGCAGCCAATAATTGCCGACAGTCTGGCTGGATGAGATCCTCAGGGACCCTCGGGCCAAACCAGCGAGATCCGCCAGTACTGTTTCGGCCACGACTGCTCGCGCCAGGACAGCTTTGGCTTCGACGAGAAACAACCGTCCCGCCTCGGTCAAGGCGATCCTACGGCCAACTCGGTCGAACAGCTTCATCGCGTATCTTGTCTCCAGCGCCGCCACGGCGGAACTCGTTGCCGACTGCGTGAGATTGAGGTGGCGGGAGGCGCGTGTCACATGCTCGAATTCGGCGACCGCGACGAAGATGCGAAGTTGCTCGAGTGTCATGGATAGAGTGTTACACCAAGGCTCAAGATGAGTGTCAGGCTGAAGATCGCGATGAAAATGGATGCAGATAGTCCGAGGACGAGAGGGCGAACACCTCTGTCGCGTAGCCGTCCGATATTTGTCTGCAGTCCCATCGCGGCGAGGGCCATGGTGAGCATGAAGTCCGAGATCCTCGAGGCGCCGGCACTGAGCCATTGAGGGATGTCGAAGATGCTGTTGGCGAATACCAGCGCAAGGAAAGCGAAGACGAACCAGGGCATCGGCGGAGCGGATCGACCGAGGCGGTCCTCGTTCCCGCCTTTGCGCGACGCGGCTATTCCGATTGTGACGAGCAGCGGAGCGAGAAGCAATACACGCGCCAGCTTAGCTACTGTGCCAAACTCGCCGGCCTCGGGGCCACCTTGGAATGCGGCGGCGACAACTTGCGCGACTTCGTGGATGGATGCGCCTGCCCAGAGCCCATAAGCGGGGGACTCCATGCCGATTGCCCAAGCAATAGGCGGGTAGACGAACATGGCGATCGAGCCAAACAGCGTAACGCTCGCCAAAGCGTAGGCGACGTCCTCGCCGCGGGCTCGCGTTAGCGTGTTGGTGGCGATGATCGCCGATGCCCCGCAGATTGCGGTGCCAGCTGCAATGAGTTCGCTCAGGCCTCGATCGACACGCAGAACGCGCCCTAGCCAGACCGTGAATATGAAGCTGGCGATAGACGTCAGCATGATAATGCTGAGCGCAGTCGGTCCGGCCGATATGACTTGGTCCACGGTTAGCCGCAGCCCAAGTAGGATGATGGCCGTGCGCAGGAGCCGGCGAAGCACAAAGTCGATCCCGGGCCGGCTTTTGGTTGCAAGCCCGCATCTCGCATTGATGCCCATGCCAATGATAACGGCGAAGAGCATTGAGCTTAATACAGAAAGGCCGGGTAACCCGCTGAGTATCGAGGCTGCCGCGGCAATTGATGTGGTTAGCAGCAGCCCCGGTGCAATGCTGCTGCAAAATCCACGAGTACTTGCTTCGGACGAAATCGCGCGGGTCGCGATATCCGTTGAGGTGGGGCCTTCTGCCTGCGTGTCCATTTCCGAGCTCCTGTTGGCCGGAAATGGATGGTGCTTTCACCCAGTATGATCCAACGCATTGTGTGGATCGATCCAATCGACAGAACCGATCAATGGCGCAGTCTCCCTGATGGCATCAGGCGACCTTTCCGAGGTGAAGCCACACCGCCTTCTGCTCAGTGTAGTTATCGAGCGCCGTCCGACCGAGATCGCGACCGACACCGGAGTCGCCTCCAAAGCCCCCCCACGGCAGGCGTGTATCGGTCGGACCAAACGTGTTGATCCATACGGTGCCAGCGCGAAGGGCCTGGGCGGTACGGTGGGCGCGCGTCACGTCGCGCGTCCAGAGGCCAGCAGCCAACGAGTATCGGCTGGTGTTCGCGATGCGAATTGCTTCAGCATCGTCCTTGAATGGAATGACCGTTGCTACGGGACCGAATATTTCCTCCTGCGCCACGCTCATGTCATTTGTGGCGCTCGCAAGGACCGTCGGCTGAACGAAGTAGCCTTGCTCGCCATGCACCTCGCCGCCGCACGCAACCCGTACGCCCTCCTCGAGGCCGCGTGTGACGTGTCGGATCACACGCTCCTGCTGGACGGCGGAGATCAGCGGGCCCATGGTAGTATCGGGATCGAAAGGGTTTCCTAGCTTCAGTCTCCGCGCGCGGTCCACGAGCCGTTCGACTAGTGCACCGTGCGCACTTTCTTGAACCAGAATGCGGGACCCAGCGGAGCAGACTTGCCCGGCATTGAAGAAGATGCCCGAGCCGGATGCGTGAGCCGCGGCATCGAGATCGGCGTCCGCGAAGATGATGTTCGCCGATTTGCCACCGAGTTCCAGCGTTACCCGTTTGCACTGCTGAGCAGCCGTCGCCATGATGTGCTTGCCGACTTGCGGCGAGCCCGTGAACGAGATCTTGTCGACGCCTGGATGCTCGATAAGGCTCTGTCCGGCCACATTGCCGAGCCCCGGCACGATGTTGAGGACGCCGGGCGGCAAGCCTGCAGCGAGTGCAAGTTCACCGAGCCGCAAGGCAGAGAGTGGTGTGAGTTCTGCAGGCTTGAGGACGACCGTGCAGCCACATGCGAGCGCTGGTGCGATCTTCCATACCGCATTCATGAGCGGGAAGTTCCAGGGAACGATCGCGGCGACAACGCCGACTGGTTGGCGCGTCACATAAGCCTAGCATCGAGTGCAATCGCATCCATCGCTTCCTCCGTGGTGGTTGGCCGATCTGTATCCTCACGGATATATCGATCGGCAGATTGCGGGCCTCTAGGGACCCGAAGCCGGAAGGCACTATCAGGCCGATGCAGATGCAGCGTCTTCGCTGTGCACCTGCGAGAGCCTTACAAGCTCGAGCGCGGCAAGAAATGAGCTGATGCCGCTGCTATGGAGCGGCGCGGTCATGCCCCGATGGCCAAAGTTAGGGCCGGCGCGGGACTGGCAAAACGATGCTCCAAGGGTACTTCCCACGATATATCCATATGGATATAACGAGGGTGACAGATCAAATACCGACTGACAAGAGGTAAGTCCGGGCGCTCTGCTCGAGACTTCCCAGGGGGAGATGACCATGGAGTACGTAAGATTGGGCACGACGGGCATGAAGGTGTCCCGTATCTGCCTCGGCTGCATGACCTTTGGGGATGCCGCGCGTGGAACGCACGCGTGGACCATCGATGAGGAAGCCAGTCGCCCTCTGATCCAGCAGGCGCTTGAGCTTGGCATCAATTTCCTGGATACGGCCAACGTCTATTCCGATGGCACGTCGGAGGAGATCGTAGGGCGCGCCATCCGAGACTTTGCGCGGCGCGACGAGGTCATCCTGGCAACCAAGGTGTTCAATCGTATGCGCCCAGGCCCCAATGGTATGGGGCTGTCGCGCAAGGCCATATTTTCGGAGATCGACAACAGCCTGCGCCGGCTCGGCACGGATTACGTCGATCTCTACGTCATTCATCGATGGGACTACGCAACTCCGATTGAGGAAACGCTCGAGGCCCTACATGAGGTCGTGAAGGCTGGCAAAGCGCGCTACATCGGCGCCTCATCCATGCACGCGTGGCAATTCTCGAAGGCGCTTTATACCTCGCAGTTGAATGGATGGACGCGCTTCGTCTCCATGCAGAACCATCTGAATCTTCTCTACCGCGAAGAGGAGCGGGAGATGATGCCGCTTTGTGCCGATCAAGGCATTGCCGTGACACCGTGGAGCCCCCTCGCTCGCGGACGGTTGTCGCGTGCATGGGGTGAGAGCAGTCAGCGCTTGGAAACTGATGAATCCGGAAAGCGCTTCTATTCGAACGCGCTCATTCAAGATGAGAAGATTGTGGATGCTGTTGGGGCTATCGCAAAGGCACGCGGCGTTTCCCGCGCGCAGGTTGCTCTTGCCTGGCTTGTGCAGAAGAAGGGCGTGACAGCACCGATCATCGGCGCGTCTAAGGCGCAACATCTCGCCGACGCCGTCGCAGCCGCATCGCTCGGCCTGACAGCAGAGGACATGAAAGCGCTCGAAGCTCCATACGTGCCGCACGCTGTCTCAGGTTTTCAGATAGCGTGAAGCCGTCGGTCGCGAATGCATCCGCCGAGCATGGGATCGCAGCCACTGCAAACGCGCGCGCCGCGGGGAAAGCCAAAGCGACAAACGCGGTTGAGCAGTCCCTTGCCCTCGCGCCCGGGCACGTTCCCTAGGAACTGCAAGTCTATGATATCTGCATTGCAGGAGGCGGGACCCGCAATCATTCGCGAGCGCTTGCGTGAGATTGGCCTCAATGCGAGACAGGGCGGCGCTGGATCATTCGGCCTCCGACCAGAGCAACTGCCGAGGCCACCATCCTGCCCGCAAACTTTTGGTCAATCGCTCCAACGACCGGCCGGACGGCACCGATAATCAAAACAAGTTGGCCTGAGAGAGACCCATGAACTTCGAGCGTTCCGTGTCCTCAGCTCAAGGGGCTCACATCCCGCTGCTGCTGATCCTCAGCGCCACGCACTTTCTAAACGATATGATGCAATCGCTCATTCCGGCGGTTTATCCAATCATCAAGCAGGCCTATGCGCTCGACTATGGGCAGATCGGCCTCATCACCCTGACGTTTCAGGTTACGGCGTCACTGCTCCAGCCGGCAGTCGGCTACGTCACCGATCGCCGTCCCATGCCTTATTCAACCGTCGTTGGGATGTTGTTCACGCTTTGCGGTCTGATCGGCCTCGCCTTCGCGAGCAGCTACCCCTTGCTGCTTCTTGCTGCGGCGAGTGTCGGGCTTGGTTCCTCTATCTTCCATCCGGAGGCGACACGCATGGCGCGCAATGCCTCGGGCGGGCGCCAAGGTCTCGCGCAAGGCATCTTCCAGGTCGGTGGTCAGTCCGGTAGCGCCGTCGGTCCGCTCCTGGCGGCCTTCATCATCGTGCCGCGCGGACAATCAAGCCTCTCGTGGTTCGCAGTTGCCGCGCTGATCGCAATCATTCTGATGGTGTGGTCGGCGGGCCGGCACACAGCAGTCCGGCGCCGTGCCGAGCAGAGCAAAGCTCGGTCCAACACCGTACAACCGTCTCCCCACTCACCTGCTGTAGTGGCATTGGCGCTGACCATATTGATCGTCCTCTTGTTTTCGAAGAACGCCTACACCGCTAGCTTTACGTCGTTCTACACATTCTATCTCATGGGCCAGTTCAACGTTTCCCTGCAGTCCTCGCAGATGATGTTGTTCTTGTTCCTGGCGTCGTCGGCGGCTGGCGTGCTCGTCGGAGGCATCATAGGTGACAGGATCGGCCGCCAGCGCATCATCTGGTTCTCGATCCTCGGTGCATTGCCGTTCACGCTTATGCTGCCTTACGCCAATCTCTTCTGGACGGGTGTCCTCACGGTCATAATCAATCTCATCATGGCGAGCGCATTCGCATCCATACTGATTTTCGCCATGGAGCTACTGCCTCATCGCGTCGGTATGATCGGCGGACTGTTCTATGGCCTTACGTTCGGCCTTGGCGGTGTAGCCGCTGCAATGCTCGGCCAGCTCGCCGACAGCATAGGCATCGATCGCGTCTATCAGCTTTGCTCGTTCATTCCGATTGTGGGGCTTTTGGCGGTCTTTTTGCCCCCACTGCACTCAGAATGGCGGGGATAGCTGCGCGAGCCAGAGCGGAAAGAGCAGCAGAGGCGTCTTGTCGAGATTGGTCTGGCCAACGGAGCAAGAGCAGCAGGAGCCCAAGTGACCCGCGCGAGGGGAAGTCGCGTGGCAGATAGGCCTTCAACGCCGTCGTCAGCTGCTGAGATAAGCTAAGCCGCATTGGACAGCCGACAAAACGGTTCCCTGCAGGTATTGCCTGCAGGGAACCCGGCCGTCTCGCAGCAATAATAGGCACCCACCTAGAAGCTAGACGTCAAAGTGAAGCGCGCAGCCCGTGGCGAGCCCGGCATGATATTGGTGTTGCTGTGGGCCGTCGGGAAGTATTTTTCGTCGAAGAGATTTTCGACATAGACCTGCCCGCGCAGTTTATCGGTGAACTTGAAGTACAAGGCTGCATCGACGCGGGTGAAGTCGGGAAGGACCACCACGTTGTCCACGCCCGCATACATGTCGGTTTGATGGATGATGCCGACACCGGCGGCAAATGAGGGTGTGAACTGGTACTTGTTCCAGAGTGCGAATGTGTTCTTTGGAACGAGTGCGAGCCGATTGCCGGCTGGGGTCGTGTCGGACCTGACGACTACAGCATCCTGGTAGCCATAGCCGCCGACGACTTGCCACTTGTCGGTAACCTGTCCGGTCAACGTGAGCTCGAAGCCTTCCGTCTCCGTTTCGCCAGCCTGTATGATCTGTCCCGGATTGTTCGGGTCGTTCATGCGCGTGTTGGTGCGGTTCAGCTTGTACGCTGCCGCTGTCAGCGACAGGCCGGGCTGGATGTCCCACTTGGCACCGATTTCGTAGTTGGTGAACTTCTCGGGGTCCAAGGTGACTGTCGTGCCGTCCAGTATCGCGAATTGATCTCCGGAGTACGGCAGATACGACACGCTGTAGCTCGCGTAGAGGGACAGGGCGCTGAACGGCTTGAACACGACGCCGATACGCGGCGAAACCAAGTCGTCGTCACGTTCGCGTTCGCGTATGGTGGCTGTCGGGCGCTTGTCGAAGGAATCGACGCTCACGTGGTCATACCGAACACCGCCGATGATCTGGAAGTGCTTGCCGAGGTCGATCTGATCCTGCAGGTAGATCGCGGCGACGTCGACGGTCGACTTGCTGTTGGCATCGTTATTTGTTGGAGCGAAGACTACCGGCGTCCGGGAGACCGGATTCCAGTAAGGCACGGTATTTGAGCCTAGGAAGGTGCCGGTCTCGCGGTAGTTATCGGTCCTTTGCCGGCTCAACTCGGCACCGACCAGAACCGTGTGCTTCATCCAGCCGAAATCGAACGCGTAGCTGATGTCAGTCTGATTGAAGATGCTCGTGCGATCCGTCTGGTTGTTGTAGGCGCCCAGCGTGACGTCCGTGAGCGCCGGGTTGACGCCAGTCGGATAGACGTTCTGGTAGAACTTGTCGTAGCTGGCGAAGAGGGTCTGGTTGCTGATCTTTACGCCCGCGTCCGTCCAATGCTGCAGGTGGCTACGCAAAATGTGCGCCTCCACCCCATAGTAGCTCTCATCTGGGTTTCCGAAGAACTGCGAGCGTGATGTGGGTACGGGCTTCCCAAGCGCAGGCGGTATCCGATAGGACGGTATGCCGCGATCGGTCGTGCCGTCGTCCTTGAAGAACTCATAGGAAACGACGTACCTCGTCTGTGCGTCGGGCGCGAATGTGATTGTGGGATTGAACCCATACCGCTTTCTCTCGAAGTAATCGCGATAGGATTCTGAGTCTTCGATCAAGCCGTTGATCCGCACGGACCACCTGTCGTTGATCGGCTGATTGACGTCGACGGTAGCGCGGCGCTCGCCGAAAGTTCCGAGCGTAGCCGAGACTTCCGTCAAGGGCGTCCACCCGGCTTCCTTGGACACGCGATTGATGACGCCGCCGCCACCGCCGCGACCGAAGATCATGGCGTTGGGACCACGCAGCACCTCGACGCGATCGATGTTGTAGAAATCGCGATAGTACTGCACGTCGTCGCGGATGCCATTCAGGAAGAAATCAGCCGTGGATGACTGTCCGCGAATGATGGGCGCGTCACGATGGCCTTCACCCTGGGCGATGGTGATGCCTGGAATGTAGCGCACAACGTCGGCTAGCGATTGCGCACTTTGATCCTCGATTTGCTGCTTCGTGACGACGGAGATCGCCTGGGGCACGTCTATAAGCGGCGTGTTGGTCTTCGTCGCCGTAGAGGTCCGAGTGGCTTGATAGCCGGTAACTCCGCCCGGATTGGTCGCTTGTACTGCTGGTGGCGGCGTTGGTTCCGGGGCCGGCGCTGTCTGCTTGGCCTGGACCGGAGGACGTTGCTTTGCTTTGGCCGATGGCTGCTTTTTCTTAGCCGCGGGTGCCTCAACGCTCAGCGAAGGGAGCGTCGTTGGCGGCTGCTGCGCTTGAGCCATTCTTGCGCTCTGCAGGCCAAGCACGCTGCAGCCTGCAATCAAGGTAATCCTTAGTGAAACGCCAGTCACACTTCTACGTCCCCTTGCGCTAGGGGAGCCGACTTCCAGCCCAGCCATGATGTCTCCTGTCGGAACAGTGCTTGCGCCGGCACGTCGGTGTCGGCGGATTTAGGACAGGGTTGGCTGGCTTGCTGGCTGGCGTTCGGTCGGCTGGCTTGCTGGCTTGCTACCCGCAGGCACGGTCTGTTTCATGACTGTAGCAGTAAACAAAAAGACGAGAGCGCGTAGCGCTCGGGCAGCCGGAGTTGCAATCTGGACACATGGCCCAAAGCGACCGCGCCGCACAAGCGATAGTCTCCATCGCTCCGATAAGCATCCGGTCGGCAGAAGCGGCGCACGCCAACGATATTGGGAATTGTATACTCCCGGTGTAGTGATTACTACAATGCCGAGTGCTTTTGGAAACACTGCGATGCTGGGCGTATAGATGGCAAGAATCGCCGCAACAGAAGATCGATTGACCGCGCGACTGAAGAACCGGCTCGCTTCGCTGAGCCCGGCGCTTAGGCGTGTCGCAGTCCACATCGATGGTAACCGTCTCGACGCGATGACAAAGCCGGCGACTGAGCTTGCTCTCGCTCTCGGTATCTCAGATGCAACGGTTATACGTGCCGTGAAAGCACTAGGTTATTCCGGCTTGCCCGAGCTCAAGCGTGAGTTGGCGGCGTCCTTTGGAAAGGGCGCGAGCCCGGCCGACAATATGCAACGCACCCTGTCGTTGGTCGAAGGTGACGTCGAGCAGACGATCGACTTCGTCCTTAGTGCGCAGCAGAGCGGGATCAGCCAACTGGCCGCTGAAGGCGTGAGAGCCAGGATTTCGAGCGCAGTGAGATTGCTGGAAGGCTCTCCAAGGATTGCTGTATTCGGCGTTGGGCCGACAGCATTCCTTGCGGAGTACGCGGCTGCGCTGCTGGCCCGGAATGGTAGGCTGTGCCACATCCTACGCTCAACGGGCGGTGCACTGGCCGATCAACTGTTGCATCTCGCGGAGTGCAAAGCACTGCTCATCATGGCGTACGGGCGAGCGTACAAGGAGGCTGCTGTTACAATCGAGGAAGCCCGCAGATTGAAGCTGCCGATTGTTCTTATTAGCGACTCGTTGGACCAACGATTGGCTCGTTACGCCGATGTAACTGTTCCTGCACCGCGAGGCGCAACCGAGCATGTGGCCTTGCATGGCGCCACCGTAGCCTGCTTGGAAGCTCTGATCGTAGGAATTGCGGCTGCAGATCAGGCCAATGCGTTAGCGACATTGGAGAAGCTGAACGAGTTGCGTAAGGCTATCGCGCCAGCTTCCACGCGTGCGTTCTAGGGCTCACGTGGAAGTCGAGGACGCTCATGCCCTCATGAAGAATTGGCTATACTGCTACATGCTGTCGGCCTTGGCTGTTGAGCAGCCAGCCAGCCAGCAGTCGCCAGCCAGCCAGCCAATCGCCTCCAGCTCAGTCGCACTTTATCGATGAGCCTGCTCCTCCCCGCGCCGGCGGCGGGGCTCTCGACGAACAGGAACCTTGGCGTATGGCCTGTTTCTGCTTGAGCGAGGCTCAATGTGGGCCTTGCCGGCGTGAGCGTCGTCGCATTCAAGACGCCAGGGCTCAGCTTCGTGGTCGTCCCGCCATGTACCACATGCGCGATAGGCCCCACAAAACCGGTTGAACGAGAACGACATCCATCCCGGCTTCTTCGAACTCTCTCGACATCTGCGCCTGCGATATTGAGTTAACGCGCGCGCGATGACGCCCGCTGAGTGCGCCCCGCAGTTTTGTCCGCAACATCGAGGCAGAGAACGAGTTTGAAAAGGAAACGACGATCAGGCCTCGAGTGAGACGACCTAGTTCGCGCAGTACCCTAATCCGGATGCTGGCATCGTCGTAGTGATGAAAAAGTCGATTGCAAATGATCCCATCGAAGCAGTGATCGGGAAATGTCGTCGACGCGATATCCTCGACCCTGAAGTCCATTCGATCGGTCAAGTGAGGAAAGTCGGAGATCATGTTCTCGCGGCAGCGGTCCACCATGTGGACGGAGCAATCGGCGGCTGTCACTCGAAAGCCGGCCCCTAACAGAAATTGCATCACTCTGCCTGTTCCCGAGGGACAATCAAGAATGTGTCCCCCGCTCGGGAACGCGGACAATATCCGCAGCACTGCGCGGCGCTCGAAGCACCCCTTTAGGTCTCGGCGATATCCGGCTGGATATTGAGCTGCCGCCAGCTCAGATCCGAATACCTTTTGTGCGCGCTCAAACGCGGTCGCTCCCGATACAGGCTGCCGCCATGCGCCAGCCGTCTTCCCCATCGATATCTTGGTCAATGGACGCCCCTTCGGTAAGGCGCGCCGATGCCGCCAGCACCAGCTTGCAAACGCGCACGAGCGGCCACTAACAGGCGATGCTGAAAGGTGCCTGAAAGGCCGATCCCCTCGGGACTCTTTCGTCGCTTTTGAGTTGGGAGCTGGGAAGTTGTCAGCTATGTGCGGCCGGAAACACGCTCATCATGGTGATGTGCGGAAGCAGTTTGGGCGTCGCGGCGTCGAGTAGCGCCAGCGTTTTCGGGCCTGATAGGGCGCATGCTTTTGGTAGCGTTTTCTTCTAGGATCAGGCTCTGCGACTGGATCTCGTCGACAGCGTTCGAATAGATACGGCTACCTGCGGAACCTGAAACGCAGCTGAAAGACTGTCCTCATCCCAGCCGCTCTGGGTGAACCGGAACGATGCGAATATTGCTGATTGAAGATGAGATGGCGCTCGGCGAAGCCATCCGCACGCGCCTGTCCCAAGATGCTCATGCGGTCGATTTGATCGGCGATTTTGCAAGTGCCGTAGACGCTGTGCGTTCAACCGCTCATGAGCTTGTTTTGTTGGACCTCAACTTGCCTGGCGGCAGCGGCATGTCGATCTTGACGGCGCTCCGGCGCAGTGGCGACCGTCGCCCTGTTCTTATCATCACAGCGGCAGATCAGCTCAGTGACCGACTTGCCGGCCTCAATGCCGGCGCGGACGACTACATAGTGAAGCCGTTTCACTTGGACGAATTGGCAGCGCGCGTCGAGGCTGTTCACAGGCGCCACGTCGGTGATCCCAGTCCAACGGTGAAGATTGCCAACGTCACGATCGACAAAATCGGGCATCAGCTCTGGCTTGACGGCGTCACCGTGACTATGACGGCTAGGGAATGGGCGCTTCTGATACGACTTGCGGATAGGCCTGGATCTATTGTTAGCAAGGCTCAACTGGAGGACGCTCTCTATCGAGATGGTGCTGAAATCGAAAGCAACACTGTAGAGGTCTATGTAAGTCGACTTCGCCGGAAGTTGGGTCGCGGCACGATTACAACCGTGCGTGGCCTCGGATACCGATTGCGAGATCGCTGATGCAGCCTTGGAGCATCACCCGCGAGCTGCTGCGTAGTTTGCTGATGCTTGTGTCGGCGCTTTGGATATGTGCCACATTGATCGCGACGCTCGTCGTAACCGAAGAGACAAACGAGGTCTACGACAATGCGCTTGAGGGGACCGCTAAGATTCTGGCTACGCTCGTTCCATTGGGCCACTCTCCAATCGATGCGCGAACATCTTTGACGCTTGAGAGCCTGGCGCTATCCGGCGAACGGTCGGAGTATATCTCTTACCAGATTAGGGGAGCCGATGGCGTGGTGCGGGAGCGGTCGAAGAATGCTCCAGCCACCGCCTATCCCGCGCCGCTCATGAATGGCTTCGCCAATGTAGGACCAAATCGGTACTACACCTATGTGCTCGGCGACGGCCAGTCGATACAGGTCGCGGAGGAGCCTCACGAGCGTCGGGAAGCATTGCTCACTCTCCTTGCGAGCTTTCTGCTGCCGCTTCTGGCACTCATTCTTGTTGGCGCTATTGTCGTTTGGCGAACCGTACGGCGTGTCTCGCAACCCATTCGGTTTCTGGCCGAGAATATTGGCCGCCGCAGTGGTCAGGACCTGTCGCCTCTCAATGTTCAGGAGGCGCCAGAAGAGCTGAAGCCCATTGTGCTGGACACGAATCGCTTGCTGCGCCGATTGAAACGCGCCCTTGAAGCGGAGCGCGCATTCTCGGCAAACTGGGCGCACGAGCTGCGCAATCCCGTAGCGGCTGCCCGCGCCCAGGCCGAGCTGGTCGTTGGTGCGCTCGCATCGAGCCCTCATCATGCCCGGGCGGAACTGGTGCTTTCGGCCATGCAGGATCTCAGCGGGCGCATCGAACGGCTCCTGCAGAAGAGTAGAGCGGACGCAGGGCCGGCGGTTGGTGCAGCTCCCTCTGATCTCATATCCGTGGCAGAGCTCGTCATCGATGGCTACTATTACCTCCCCTCCAAAAAGCGCATCGAGTTCGACGACGGTGGTCATATGACCATGCCGGTCGCCATCGAGCAGGACGGTCTTGCCATCGTGCTGCAAAATCTGATCGACAATGCGATTGCTTATAGCAACGAGAGTTCCACAATACGTGTTTGGATTGCAGAAGGCCCAACGATCCACATCGCCAACGACGGCCCCGTAGTTCCAGCAGATGAGCTGATCAATATCCGTTACCGGTTTCAGCGAGGGAGCGGCTCGATGGCGCCTGGATTTGGTCTCGGCCTGTCGATCGTGCAACAGATCTTGCGTCGTAGTGGCGGCTCATTCGAGCTGCGGTCGCCAGCTTCCGGTTGTCGGGATGGCTTTGAGGCAATCGTTAAGCTGCTGTCTCCATCAGAGCAACGCTAGGTTCAAGAGTGGTCTTTTCGAATGCGAGGCTCGCCGGCCATGCTTCCAAGTCGGTTGAGGCGCAGCCTATGACGCTCATCCATGATCACCGCAACGCAGAGCTGAAGAGCGACAATCAGTCCGATGACACCGGCTCCGAAAATCAGGGCCTCAGCAGGCGTGACCACCGATGGAACGCGCGTCGGAGAGTATCGGCCAGTACCCGTAAAGCCAGACCAGAAACGCCGCTGACCAAGCCAGCGTGCTGAGCGTATGCAGGCCGCCAGGAAGATTCAGCCCAAAGTCCGGCAAAACGCGCAGCACAGTCGCGGCCATCAGGAGAACAAAAGCTGCCTTCGCCGGCCACAGGAAGGGAAAGTCGCGACCGGTATGAAATAGCCCTGCAATCGACAGCACGGCGAGGATGCTCATGCCGAGGCCACCCATCAGGGCGATGTGCCAACCGGATGTTTCCGTGAGCGGAGCCCCGAGACGAGCGGCCCCGACCATCAACAGCCCCGCGCCTGCCAGAGCTGCAGCAAAGAACAGGCACAGGATCTCCGCCCTGAAGAACTGCCGGCCGATGAATGCCTCTCCTGCCCGATCCATGAATGCGGCGCCGGCCGCGAGCACGAGGTAGCCGCGCGCTTCCACCGACAAGCCCGCGATGTCACCGGCGAGCGCCAGCAGTATGAGTCCGGCTGCTAGATTCTGACGACCCGGATGCGGGCGATATGGGCTCGTCGCTTCGGTCGGATCGAGGATGCGGTTGGTGACCGGCACCGTGATGCGGGCGAGTGCGAAACTGAGGAAGCCCAGAAAGGCGAAGCTCGTCGCAGCGATGCCGTGTGTGGCACGATCGAGGTTGCCGGTTAGGAACCCGACGCGCGTGGTCGCCTCAGCGGCGAGCAGGACCGAAAGCCAAAGCAGCATCCCAAGCAGATCCCAGGACCTCCGTTGCCAACTCACGCGGGCGACATAGAGAAGAAGACCTGCGATCCAACCGATGTCGCCAGCCGCGCCCAAGGCGCCGACTGCGTCGAAGCCCAGAATTCCGACGCAGCGCCCCAATCCCCATAGGCAGGCCAGTGGGAGAAGGATGCTTTTTTGTGGGCGTCGGGTATCCGTCCACTCGGGCACTGCGGTCGTGATGAAGCCGATCAGCGCTGCGCCATAGGCACCGACCAACATTTCATGCGGGTGCCACAGCGTAGGCGGGACATCGCGCGCAAGCGGCAGATCGAAGCTGTGGGCGAACACCCAGAGGAATGGCCACAGCGCCGCATACAACGCGGCCAGCGGAAAGAAAAGACGCAGGCCCTCGTCCGTAAGGACCGTGAGCAGCGGGGCGTCCTGCGTGGTCGGGATGGCAGGTGGCGTGCTCATGGCAACCGCCGCTCGTCGATATCATTGACGTGGTGGAAGAGGCTGTCCTCGCCGAGATAGCGCATCACGATCTCGAAGATCTGCCGATCTTCCCGCGCGCCCGGCACACCATCGATCACGCGTTCGCCGGCAATACCCTGGCCGCGCCGTTCCATGACGGCGATCCGATGGGCAATGCGTACGGCTTCGAACAGATCGTGCGTCACAAATAGAGCGCCGAAGCGTTCATCCCGGGCCGCGCTGATGACCAGGTCCTGCATACGGCGCTTGAGGGCGACATCGAGCGCGGTAAATGGCTCGTCGAAATAGACGAAGTCCGGCCGGTTTGCGAGCGCGCGCGCAATGGCCACCCGCTGGCGCATGCCGCCGGACAGCTCGATCGGGAACTTGTCGAGGTCTTCGACATCGAGAGACGAACGCGCGGCCGCATCTTCGGCGCGCGCTCGCCGCTCCTTCCTCGAGACGCCGGCGAGTCGCAGCGGATAGGCGATGTTGTCGCGGGCCGTCGCCCACGGCATGAGACGCGGCTCCTGAAAAACCATGCCATGCCGCACATATGTTGCGCTAACGCGGCCGCGCAGCGGCTGAACGATCCCTGCGGCCACGTGGACGAGCGTGCTCTTGCCGCAACCTGACGGTCCGACGAGGGCGACGATCTCTCCTGCCCCGACGGTGAGATCAATGTGATCAAGAACGGTGCGCCCGAGGTACGCGTGCCCGATGCCGGAGAGCTGGAGAGCACTCATCGGCGGACACCCCAGGGGCGCGCCGCCTCGCGCCAACGTTCGAGCTCGCTGTGAAGCGGACGCACGAACCCGTACTCGGCGGCGATCAGTGCCACGACCGAGATCAGGACCCAGGCCATGGCCTCGGATACGTCGAGATTGGAACGAGCGCGGGCCAGTCCGCCGCCGATGCCGCCGGAATTGGACAGGACCTCGGCCATGACCGCGACCTTGAAGGCTGTCCCGAGTGTCAGCACGAGGGCCGGAAACACGTATGCGGCGACATGCCGGACGGCGAGCGTCGAGAAGCGCCGCCATGGTCCGGCCCCGAACGCGCGCGCCATGTCGTCGAGGCCGCGGTCACGGGTCATGATGCCCTCGGCAGCGCCGATGAAAGCGGCCGGCGTGGCGGCGATTGCCACCGTGGTCACGACCATACCGTCCGTCGAGCCGAACCAGATCATCGCGAGCACGATCCAGGCAATCGGTGGGACACCGAGAATGAGCGTCACCAATGGCCGGGCCAGGCGGATCGACGCGGCCGAGTATCCGGCGATGATTCCTGCCGAGATGCCGACCAGTGCGGCAAGTGCAAAGCCTTCGAGCGCGCGTCGGGACGTCACCAGCGCCGTCTGCCAGTTCGCTTCTTGTGTCGCGAGCTGGAGGACCGCCGCGATGGCGGCGATAGGCGAGGGAAGAATGAAAGCGCCATAGGCCTCGTGGCCGATCTGCCAGATGACGCAGAATAGAAATATCGCGGCGAGGCCACTCCACGACGACCACAGGAAGCGTCCGGTGCGGCCGAGGCGCTTCGATACGATAGCAGCAGCACGTGTCACATGTAGAACTCCGCAGCCGGCAGCTTGCCACCGAGCAAGGACGCGTCCGCTTCGGCGATGACGGCGTACATCGCCTCGAGCGAAGGACGCGCATCGCGCGCCGCGTGGCAGACGAGATTGGACCACGGGATGGAGAGACGGAGGATCGGCCATGGCAGATCCAGGGCCGAGGAACCGCCGTAGGCTGCGGAGGTGGGCGACTCGAGGACCGATGCGGTGGCCTTGACGAGCCCGGCCTGCAGGCGCCGAACGATGTCCGGATGCTTGTCGGCGAAGGCCGATGTCACGGCCAGCCCCGCCTGAGGCAGGGAGTGATCTGACTTGGTGATCTCCCGCCAGAGTTTTTGCACGTCCATGACCCGCGTCACGAAATTCAGCGTCAGCGTACCGCGGGCAATAGCGGCGCTTGCTGCGGGCTCGGGCACGACGGCGGCGTCGATGCGGCCCGCGAGAAGAAGCTGCATCGCCTCAATCGGCGTGCCGGTTGTTTCGACGGTAAGATCCGCGCCGGCTTTCATCGTGTTCGCCATCAGCAGGCGGCGGAAGATGAACTCGGGAGTGTCGTTGCGGAAGGGGACGGCGACCTTCTTGCCGCGCAGCGCCGCTATGGTCGTCAGGCTCGCGTCGCGCGCGATGACGTAGAGAAGTCCGTCGGTCATCACGTTGACCAGCCGCACGCCGAGCCCGCGATTGAAGAGGTTGGCTGCAACCTGCGTTGGCACGATGACAACCTGCATCGTGCCCGAGGTCAGGCCGGCGCGCATCTCGTCGGGGTTGCGCCAAGCCTTGAAGGCCAGCTTCTCTGCAATACCCTGAAGGTAGCCTGCCGAAATGGCGTGCGCGAGCGTGATCGACGGACCCGCCGGCGGCCCCCAGAGCGTCAACGCGGGCAGTATCGCTTCTCCGTCCTTCGCTCCGGCGCTGAAAGCAGTGCCGAGCCCGACGAAGGGCATTGCGACCCCACTTGCCAGCAAGCTGCAAACCTGCCGCCGGTTGGGCCTCTTCTTCCTCGTCTTCATCCGCGTACTCTTCTGCATGGCGCCGGATCAGAAGCGCGTTCTGGCTCCGATGATAAAAGCGCGGCCATCACCCGGCAGAAAAGCCGCTTGGTCCGGCCGTGCCTGGTCGACGATCAGGGTCGACGATGCGTAGGTCTTGTCGAAGATGTTGCGCACTTCGCCGTAGATCGAGAGCGTCTCGGATACGGCGTAGGATGCGCGCGTGTTGAGGATCGCAAACGGGTCGGCATACAAGGTGTTGGCGTTGTCGACGGGAGTTTTATCCGGGCGCCAGTTCACCTCGACCTCCGCATAGAGCGCTGGCGTGAATGCGTATCCCAGTGCTGCAACGATCGTGTGGCGAGGGGCTCCGGCGAGACGATTGTCGCCGTGCACGGGATCATCGTCGAAGCGGAATTCCTGGAACGTATAGGCGAGGCGTCCGCTAAGCCGATCAGTGATTTTCGCCGTCACGCCGAGCTCGATGCCGAAATGCGTCGTCTTCTTTGCATTGACGGAACCGAGCGAGACACCAGACTCATCGCGCAAGTTCAGCAGCTCGTTGTCGATCCACGAATAGTAGGCGACGGCATTCCACGCGAAGCGGCTATTCCGGCCTCGCCAGCCGCCTTCGACCGTCGTCGCCGTCTGCGCGTCGAGATCGGGAGTGGCGAAGGCTTGGGCCGGGAACGCCGGGTTCGGCGGCTGCGGCCGGCCCGGTGAGCTGTTGGGCGTGCCGTTAATGGTGGCCAGCAGATCGTCATGCGTTGGCGGCTCGAAGCTGCGGCTGGCCGCGACAAAGAGATTGTTGTGTGCGCTCAGCTCATAGAGCAGGCCGAGACTGGGGCTCCAGCCCGAATATCTGCGCGTATAGCTGGTATCGGTGGCGGCGACAGCGCCAGCCGGCAGGGCCACCGTGGGGTTCGCCGGATTGTAGGCGGCCGTCGGTCGCGTCGCGCCCTGATAGACGTCATCGTTGATGCGCCGCGCATGGGCGTATGAGATGGCCGGAGAGATGGTGACGCGCGTGCCGACCGGTACGTTGAGCCCTGCGTAGAGCGCCAAGGTGCTGGACTCGAGGTCGTTCTCGCCGAACAGCGGGCCTTGTGTGCCGGAGAGGTTCTGATGATAGGTGCGATCAGCCGTGCCCCAGGCGTATTGCGCTGTGAGCTCGAACAGTGGCAACGCGCGCGTCTTGTCCGGCATGTAGGCGTAGCGCGCGACGCCCGTCAGATCGCCGCCGACGGTAGAACGGATGCCACCGGAGATCGGGAAGCGGAACATATCGTCGTTGTAGGTGTAGCCGATCAGGACATCGAACAGATGATCCCCGAAGGTGGCCGTCGTGCGCGAGCCAATGCGGAACTGTTCGGTCTCGCGGCGCGGCCGATCGCGCACGACGTTCGGGCCGGGATTGATGGCGACGCCACCGACGATCACCGGACCGCGATGCACCTGCCGCGGATCCTGCTCCATGGCCTCCTTGGTCAGCGGGCCCGCAACATCGAAGCCGAGCTTGGTATAGCCTAAGAAGAGTCGCGTGGTGATGTTGTCGCTGATGCGGGCACCCGCGTTGAGGCCGATGTTGGTGCGCTCGGATTCGTTGTAGTCGCGGAAGCCATCGCGATGCGATGTGCTGAATTGAACAAGGCCGTCCAGATCACCCTGCCGCGCACCGGCCTGACCGGTTGCCGTGATCTGGCCGAAGCTGCCGCCTTCGATGCCGAAGGCGACACCCGGCGCGCTCGCACCGGTCGGCGAGACGAAATTGATCGCGCCGCCGAGCACGGTCGCGCCCAGGCGGTTGGCTGTGTATCCGCGATAGATCTCGATGAACTCGGCCTGGCGCGGATCAGCAAGGCCGACGACGTACGAGCCGTCCGCGCGGTTGATCGGCAGACCATCCTGGAGAATGAGGATGCCGCGCTCGACAGGGTTCTGTTGCAGTCCCGAACCGCGGATCTGGATGCGCGGCTGATCGTTGCCGCCGAAGAAGCTCTGCACGATCACGCCGGGCACCATGGCCAATGTGTCGGCGATCGTCACGTTCGCCCTTCCGACCAGCTCCGGCGCGCCGATGACTGCCGTGCCGCCCGACAGCGCATCCACGCGGGCGCGCGCGATATCCTCTGCGCTCTCGGGGCGAGCCGGTGTGACGACTGGCGTAGGCGACTGCGGAGTGGTGATGCGCTCTGCCGTCTTTGTTCGGGCCTTGGTCCTTGCTGGGCGCGCCACCTCCTTGGGAGTCTCAACAACGATCGGCGGTAGGGTAACCGGCGCGCCGGGCGCGGCCGACTGCGCCGATGCCGAAAGCGTGTGACCGACCGCCATTGAGAAACTCAAGCCAGTGGCCAACGCCGCCCGTCGCCAGGCTGTAGTGGTCGACTTGCGTGGTACGCTTTCGTTGCCTTCTCCAGCCATAGCAAAGCTCCCCTGCGGGACGCGCATCGCGCCCCGTGTTCTCCCCTCACCGAATATTGTTGATTTCTACAGTATAGTTTCGGGAAACGACTTGCGCGAGCGCAACTCGGCCCTCACTGCCGTTGCACCGCGTGCCCTTGCTGGCACAGTTTCGGCTGCGGCATGTTCACTCACCCTCGCCGGACACGAACCTCGCGAGGCGCGCTGTATCGTGGATCACGATCTGCCCGCGCTTCGCGTCGACGCCGAGTTCGCTCAGGCGGCCGAGCTCGCGGGAGAAGGTCCAGGGTGTCATGGACAAACGTGCGGCGATGAGCTGTTGCTCAAGTGGCAGATCGAAGCGGTTCTCACCTTCGCCCGCTCGGCACATTCTGAGAAGAAACCCTGCGATGCGGCGGCGCGGCGGCCATCCACTGTGGTGCTCGATTTGATCCACAAGGCCGCGGAGCTGTTTGAAGACAGCCGAAATGACCGCGAGAGCGAGACGCGGACTTTGTGAAACGAGGTCTCGATAGATCTTGAGGTCGAAACGGGCGACGCGCAATCGCGATGCGGCCTCGGCACTTACCGGATAGAACAGGTTGTCGGTTGAGATCAGCGCTTCCGCGAACGACTCGCCGGGGCCGAATAGATGGATCACGATGCGATTTCCGTTGGGCTGATCGCGGAAAAGGGTGGCCCAACCCTCGAGCACGACAAAAAAAGCCTCTGCCGGCATGCCTTGTTGGAAGAGCGATTGGCCTAAGGCGAGCTCCATGACACGATGGTGCTGCGCCAGTAGATTAAAATCATTCTCATCGAGAGCAGCGAACAGTCTGCATTCGCGGAGTGTTCGCTGATCGGCTGTGGTGAGACGCATTTGGTTGGACACTCACGCGCAAAAATCAGCGTAGGCGCAGCCATGTTCATTAGACTGGGCATACGCGAAGAACATCAGGCATAGCATCCGGATTTCTGCAGCCGCAACTCCCCAGCCTGGTGCCATTGAAGGCGGCAAATGCGGATCGCATCGCTGACGAAAGATTTCCTGTCTTGCCGCGAGCTTCGACCGTTGATCTCATTCTGACCGAGCGACCTCTGCTCAGCATGGTGGGGTGCCGCATACCGGATGATGTCTCGATCATCAGCATCGGCGATCCGGACTTTGCGAGGACGCATGTGCCACCGATCGCGGCGCTCAGAGTCAGCACCGACGACATCGTGGAGCGCACGGTGGAGTTGCTGTTGAAGCGGATCAAGGGCGACCGCTCCATGCCGCCGCAGCGAGCGCTCGTCCAGTTCGACTTCAAGCCGCGACAATCGTGCGGCCCGCTGCGCGCACCGGTTGCCAGTAGCGGCTTGTAAGGCCGGTGACGCAAACGACATCCGACGGCTCGGCGCGGGCCGGAAGCGACCCTTGCGACACCGCAGCGATGGGCGCTCAACGACTTTAAATCCGTTCAGCGCGCAGACCTACCTCAGTCCAACTTGGCGGGTGACGAGAAGGGCCGTGCGGCGTCCACCACGAACATGACGAGCTGGTCCAGATCGGATGTGCCGGCACTGAAGACTTCCATCGGCATGTCGGCACCATGTCCGTTCATGGACTGGCCGCTCTCGGCGTAGCTGACGCCGTGCGGCGTTCGCTGACCGAGGCGGCCAGCAAGAACGTAGAAGGCTTCGGACCCTGGATGAGTGTGTACGGGTGTCTTGGTGCCGGGGGGCCCGAACGCGTGATTGATGCGTAGAAGATATTCATTGGCAGTGATGAGGGGAACCGGCCCGATCTCCGCCACCTTGCTGCCGCCGGGTGTCGCGCCTCCCTTCGGGCCGAGCGTGAAGAGCCAGACCTCGCCCGAGACCTCGGCAGCCAGTGACGTGTCGCCCGCTGCGGCCTGCGCCTGTCCGAGAGTCGGAAAGCTCTCAACCCGCCAGAAGAGCGGGCCGAGCGGCAGTTGCTTGAGTTTCTTCTCGGCGACGCTTTTGATTTCAAGTTTTTGCTGTGCGGTTGCGATCGACGATATTGGAGCTGCTCCCAATACACCCAGCAACAGCGCCGCGACGCACAGGATGGTGGGCTTGTGCAGGTTCATGGCGGTCCTCCTCGCGATCGCACTGCTGCCACCGTGCCAGAAAGTCCGCGAACCCGCCCTCAGGGTATCCTCCATTTTTCCTTAGGCGTCCTTCCATTTTGCCTCTGGGAGTGGTGTGCTAGGCTTGCGGCCAGTCTCGAGCGACCAGGGATTGGGCTCGTGCGCTACTTATTCGAAGATTGTGTGCTCGACACAGCTTGCCGCGAACTGCGCCGAGGGGCTGCGCTGGTCGCAGTCGAGCCTCAGGTATTCGATTTCCTTGTTCACCTGGTCCAACACCGGGATCGCGTCGTCAGTAAGGATGAGCTCCTGGCCGCGGTCTGGCAGGGACGCGTCGTTTCGGAGTCCGCAGTTTTCAACCGGATCAATGCTGCCCGCAGTGCGATCGGCGATACCGGCCATAAACAGCGATTGATCCGGACATTGCCCCGCAAGGGCCTCCGCTTTGTCGGTGATGTCCGCGAAGACGAAGGCGCGGGCATCGTCAGTGCGCATCTGCCTCCACGGGCATCTGCCTTTCTGCCACTCCCTGACCGTCCCTCAATTGCCGTACTACCTTTCATCAATATGAGCGGTGATGCCGGTCAGGACTATTTCGTGGATGGGCTCTCCGAGGACTTGATCACCGGTCTTGCCCGCATCCGATGGTTGTTCGTCATCGCTCGCAACTCGACCTTCATCTACAGGGACCGCGCTGTCGATGTGAGCCAGGTCTCGCGTGAGCTTGGCGTCCGTTATGTCCTCGAAGGCAGCGTGCGCCGCGACGGCGATCGGCTGCGTATCAGCGCGCAGCTCGTCGATGCGATCACCGGGGCCCATCATTGGGCCGAGCGATACGACCGGCAGATCGGCGACATGTTCGTCGTGCAGGACGAGATCACCCGCAGTGTCGCTGCGGCAATCGAACCCCACTTGCTCGCGGCCGAAGGCATTCGCACGCTTTCGCGTTCTGCCGACGACTTAGGTGCTTGGGAACTGGTTGCCCGCGCGCAAACATGCTTCTGGCGTTTAACACGCGAAGACTGCGCGGCGGCCGTCGAACCTCTGAAGCGCGCCGTGGAAGCCTATCCGGAGTACGCGCCGGCGCGCGGTCTGTTGGCATTCTGCCAGGTATTTGCAACGCATATGGGCTGGATCGACCGTGAGCGAGGGCTGATGCCCGGCCGGGAGCAGGCCATTCGCGCGATCGCGCTCGATGATCGCCATCCCTGGGGCCACATCGCGCTCGCCTACTGGGCCATGATGGAGCGGCGCACGGACGAGGCGATCGCGACATTTCGTCGAGCGGTCAGCCTCAATCCGAATTCGGCGGCCGCCCATTCCCATCTCAGTCGCGGCTTTGCTTTTGCAGGTCGCGATCGCGAGGCCATAGAGCACGGAGAAGAGGCCATCCGGCTCAGTCCGCTCGATCCGGAGATGGCGCTGTTCCTCGGCGCTATCGCGGTCGCTCACTATGCGGCCGGGCGGTATGCGGAAACCATCGAGTGCTCGCTCGAGGCTCAGCGGCTGCGCCCGGGCTTTCAGGGTTCGCGACGTTTGTTGTGTGCGAGCTTGGCACAGGCGGGGCGCGTCGACGAGGCACGGTCCCTTCTGACGATCATCCGGCGGGAGCAGCCGCAACTATCGCTCTCCTGGATCAGGGCGAACGTTCCCTACCAGACGCCGCAGCTCATGGAGCACTTCCTGGAGGGCTTCCAAAAAGCAGGGCTTGGTGAGGATTAGGCGCGGTCGGCCGAGGGCATTCGCGCAAGTTCATCGCGGGCACTCCACAAACCGAGCGCGGTCGGCGTTCCCCACGCCGCCAATCGAAAGGCGATCGGAAGGACATAAGCTGTTCGATGCCGCGCTATTCCGGCAGCCCGGCGGCCTGCAGCGCACCACCGAGCGCTTCCGCAAGGGCTGGCGCACAGTCTACGCCGGCAAACTGGCGGCTGTAGCGAAAGGCTGGCTGGAGCTCGAGCACACGCGCGGCCGCCGCCCTCGCTTCGTCCAGCCGGCCAAGTTTGGCCAGCGCAGCGGCCAATTGCACGTAAGTGATGCTGTGTGCCGGATTGGCTTGAACGGCCTTGTAGGCTGCTCGACAAGCTTCCTCATAGCGGCCGCGCAGCAAATGGCTCATTGCTTGCGCGTCAAACGCGGCCCAAACCCACGAATCGAAGGGGCTTAGCCGCATACCCCACTCACTCCATTCTATTGCGCGTTCGGCTTCGCCGCCCCATCCGAGAATGACGCTGCCGAGAATGTAGGTCAGCGCCGAAGAGGGGCTGATGGCGAGCGCAGCTTCCAATGCCGTGAATGCTGCGGCGCGATCGTGCTCGTCCATGCCGATGGAAAAGGCGGCCCATGTCAGAGCCAGCGCATCGTCTTGCCCATAGACAATGGCTGATCGGGCGTGGCGGATCGAAGCGGCACGGTTGACCTCCTGCAGGCCGGCACGAAGAAACAAGCAATGGTGACACATCGCGGCATTGCCATGCGCAAGCGCATAAGTAGGCTCGAGTGCGATCGCCCGCTCGAGAAGTGCCAGCGCTCTCGTTACTTGCTCGGGCATACCTGAATCGACGTCAGGTTGGGCCCGCAGCACGAGATCGTAAGCGTCGAGACTGTCCGGTCGCTTCCGCCTGACGCGTTCGATTTCGGCTTTCCGCACGCTCGGCGCAATCGCGCCCACCGCTGACAGTGCGATCTCGTCCTGAAGTGCGAAAATGTCCTCGGAGCTGCGGTCGTAGCGCTCGGCCCAGACGTGCGCACCGGTCGATGCATCGATCATCTGCCCCGTCACGCGCACGCTACGGCCGGCCTTGCGCACGCTGCCTTCGAGCACATAGCGCACGCCGAGCTCGCGGCCGACCCGCTTCACGTCCACGGCGCGGTCTTTGTAGATGAGGGTCGAGTTCCGCGCGATGACGAACAACCATTTAATGCGAGCAAGACCCGTGATGATGTCGTCGACCATCCCTTCGGCGAAGTACGCCTGCTGCGGATCGTCGCTCAAGTTCGAGAAGGGCAGGACCGCGATGGAGGGCTTCTCAGGCAAGGTCGGTGCCGACGCGAGGGCGGCGGCAGCCGAAGCATCCGGGACGCGGGTGGCAACAGCCGGCCCGACATAGCGATAGCCGCGGCGCGGCAGTGTTTCGATCCAGCTCGCGGCATCCCCGGTGTCGGCCAGCACCCGGCGCAGGGCTGCGATCTGAACCGTCAGATTGTTATCGGCGACCGCCAATCCGCCCCAGCCGGCCTCGACCAGCGCGTCCTTGGACACCGGTGCGCCCGCGTTTTCGAGCAGCCGGCGCAACAGCGCGACGGCGCGCTGGCCAAGCATGGTCGGCTCGCCCCCGTGAAAGAGAATGCCCGCCTCCGGGTCGAGGCGGAACGGGCCGAACTGGTAGAGGCCAACCCTGACTGTCATGCGTGTCTTTTAGCAAATTTTTGGGAATGGGTTCACGACTTCCCCGCGGGGGCCGCCGATGTTGCACAAATGCTTGCGGCAGTAAGCCCCCCGTCGAAGGAGGATCATATGAGCGCTCATGCCGTCATTCGCATGCCCGGGGAGACAAAGGGGGTCATGCTGCGTGGTCATCCTATGAACTTCCTCGTCACCGGCGAAAATACCAAGCACACGAGCATGTTCGACTGGACGATCCCCGCGGGGTTCGCCACCGGGCGGCATGTTCACCGGGTGCAGGAGGAGACCTTCTACCTGCTCGAAGGCGAGTGCGAGTGGCATGTGGACGACAAGACGATCCGCGCAACGCCGGGAACCTATCTGTTCATCCCGCCGGGGGTGCCCCACAACATCACGAATGTCAGTGAGAAGCCGGCACGCGTGCTGATGACCGTTTCTCCGCCCGGCCACGAGCATTATTTCGAAGAGCTCGCGAAGCTCGCGGCGCAGGGTGCGCCGGATCCAAAAGCGCTCGCCGATCTGCGCAACCGCTATGACACCGATCAGCTCTCGACTTTGACAACACGCGCGTAAGCTTCCAGCCGAGCGTCCGATCGCAGCTTCGTGGCCCAGGCGAGCGCGACCTCTAGGGCACAATATCAATGGACCGCGATGAGCGCGTAAGCGAAACAAAGCGCGAGACTGGCCCACACTGCCGCTGTGAAGTACAGCGACATCCAGGCAATCTCGTCCCGCCATTGCGCGAAATCATGCGTCACTATCCAGCGTGTCCGCGCGTCACGGAGACCCTCGAGTGGGCTCAGAGTGTTGTGGCCAACAGAGAGCCCTAGGCGCCAGCGATTGAGGTACATCGGTACGTCGATAGTGACGAGAAAATAGAGATAACCCGCGATGCCGGAAATTGCGACGGCAAGACCTATGCGGACCTCACCGTTGAACTCCGGAAGCAATTGGCACAGGCCGATCGCAATCGAGAGAAAAACAACTGCCCAGATTGAATTTTCGATGGCATTGGCCAGATAGTTGGTCGTCAAAACACCGTACCATGAGCAGCACTGTGCAACGAGGATCAGAGGTACGATCCCGTAGGAGAGGCCTCCTATCGTGTCCAAGCCCGCTTTGCCGGCAAGCTCGCTCAGGACGATGGCCCACTGCGTCGCGAAGCAGACCTCCGCTACAGTCGCGACAGTTCGACCGATGAAGACACTCGACAGCCAGGTATCGAACAAGCAAATTCGCTGCACATCCGCGCGCGGGAGAACCGACCGGAAGGCGCAGCCAAAAACATAAGCAGCAGACAGAAAGACCATGAGCGGCATGCCGGATGCGCTGCTCGCGCTTTTAATGGTCTGGCCGTGGAACTCCCAATACAGCAGGAACCAGAGCGTAATGTTCGCGCTGCTGGCGAGCGTCAAGAAGGCCCACCACCAAGCGAGCGGGTTTGACCGCGTCTGCCAGAGCAATCTCATGCGCTATTTCACGCCTCAATGGACTGACACTGAACCTTCACAATAGTGTCACGAAGCGCGTCTGGTCGCGAGCAGAATGTTCAGGATCCCGCGTGGCGCGCGGGGCGGACCGGCCAGACAAGATGGCTCCCTGCCATAGCCCGCAGTGGCATCGCTCAAAGTCCACTGCCCGGTCGGCATATGGCCCGAAACAGGCTTCAATCGCCCGCGTTCAGTCGGTTCCGGTCACCTGATGCTGGGTCAGAGCCACAGGAAGCAAGGCGCGTGTGGGAGGAAGCGCTGTCCGCTGGGAGCAGCTCGCGTGGCGGCAGCGACAGGTCCCAATGGGTTCAGCTCGCCCCCGAACCCGGAACTATGACAACGCACATCGTGTTTCGCGTTTGCAGCAGCGATGGGGCATATCATGGACCGGGCCTACAATTTGCTCTTCATATCGCGCCGCAACTCGGCCCGCAGCGTCATGGCCGAAGCCGTGGTCAATAAGCGAGGCAATGGAAAATTTCGCGCCTTCAGCGCGGCCGTAGAGCCGAGTGATGTGATTGATCCTGTTGCGATTGAAGTGCTGGATCACGCCGGCTATGCGACGGAAGGATTGCATCCCAAGCACTGGCAAGAGTTCACTGGAGCCGATGCACCGATCCTGGACTTCGTGTTTACGCTCAGCGACACAGCGTCGAGCAAGGAGTTCCCCGCCTGGCCCGGCGCGCCAGTTTCCTCTCATTGGCGCTATCCCGACCCCACCAAAGCGAAAGGCGAGGTGTGGGAGCGACGATTGGAATACGGCAAAACTCTGTCGGCAATCGAACGTCAGATGCGCATTTTCATGCAACTGTCTTTCGATGCGCTCGATCGCGTGGCGCTCCACAAGCGGCTCAGCGAAATGTCCAGCGGCTAATCCGGCCGGCGTTCAGGCGGACAATAGTGGGCAGGCCAGCGACATCATTCTGTGAGCAGAACCGCGCTAACGTCCGGCCGCGTGGTCAACCGACCAACGCCCGGCGCCCGCAACCGCCAGCACCAAAAAACCGCCGGCAATGGCCAGATCCTTTTCGAAGTGAAGGATCTGGCTTCTATCGGCGACATTGCCGTGGAAGATAACGGCCGTCAGAATGCAGAACGCCGCCAGTGCCGCAGCCGCAAGCCGAGTCTGCCAGCCCACGGCGATCATCAGGCCGCCACCGAGCTCCAGCGCGATGACTGCCGGCAGCAGGGCGCCGGAGACGCCGAAACGATTCATGTAGGCGACCGCCGCGTCGTAGCCCCTCAGCTTGCTCCAACCCTCCAGGAGGAACAAGGCAGCCAGCAACAGGCGGCCGATGGCAAGGCCTGCAGCCGGGACAGATGATGAGAAAGCGGCACTCATGAGGAAAACCGCTCAGTTGGTCTTGGGCGTGGCATCGGCGATGGCTTTCGCGAGGTCTTCGAGCTCCTCGCAGCCCTTGGGGCAGAGCTTTTCGAGGATAGCCAGATGCTCTCTGGCTTGGGGGAGCCGGCCGGTCTCGACGTACAGCTCTCCCAGGTACTCGTGTGCGCCCTTGTGGTTGGCGTCGAAGTCGAGCGCCTTCTTGTAGAAGGTCAGCGCCTTGGCGTAGTCACCGGTCTTGCGCAGGCTGAAGCCCAGCAGATTGTACACATCGGCGTGCTGCACCCCGCGGTCGACCATGCCAGACAGGTCGGCAAGCGCGCTCTTGAAGTCCTTGGCCTTGATCTTGGCGCGGACCGCCGTCAGGTCGGGGGCGTCCGTCGTTACGGGCGTGTCCACCGCCAGCGCGATCTGGGCCGCAAACAACATGGCGGCGCAGACCGCGAGCACGCATTTCATGACGTACATGTCGATCTCCTCTTGGCCGTGGATTGCAACACCGCACGCTTCACGCCTTGGCGGGCGTCAACGCATATCCAGAGCCGTCCTTCTCCAGGACGCCGGCTCCCGGCCACGGGAAATGATAGCCAGCGACCGGGACCTTGTCGGCAACGATGCGGTCTGCCAGTGCGCGGCGAGATTTCTCGGCGAGCGGCCCGTCCTGATCGAACGAGCCATGCCAGTGGGGCGTCCTGAGCGACAGAGCGGGTTGGTAAAACGTGTCGCCCGAGTAGATCATCTGCTCCCCGCCCGACGCGATGTGGAAAGCGATGTGGCCGGGGGTGTGCCCCGGCGTCGCGATCGAACGTATGCCGGGCGCGACCTCCATTTCGCCGTCGACCTGCCGGACGTTCTTCCACGCCGGGAAGGTGGACTGGATGCGCTTCGCCAGCGGGCGGCGGGCCTCGGGCAGCTTCTCGATGACTGCGGGGTCGGTCCAGAATTTGTACTCCGCCGTCGAGACGACGATCTCGGCATTGGGAAATAGTGCGGCGTTCGAGCCTTTCTCCATCAAGCCGAAGATGTGATCGGGGTGGAAGTGAGAGATCATGATCGTCGTGATCTTGCCCGGATCGAGCCCCGCTTCCTTCATGTTGTCGAGAAGCGTGCCGGCAGTCGGCTGCACCTGTCCGCCCGTGCCGGCATCGAAGAGAACGAGGTCGCGTCCGGTGCTCACGACGAGCGGTATGAAGGGGATCGGCACGAACTCGTCCGTCTGGCCTGCGGCTCGGAGGGCGCGCTTCACGTCGTCCACGCTGGCATTCTTGATGAAGGCCGGATCGTGCGGCTTTTCCCAGATACCGTCGTAGACAGCCGTGCACTCGAAGGTGCCGACCGCAAACCTGCGGAATGGCGTGGCCGGAGGTGGCGTTTTCTGTGCCTGTGCGGGCGTGATCAACGTGACGGGCGCGCCGACACCGAGCGCAGCGGCGAGAGCCGCTGACGCGATGACGTCGCGGCGTGACAGCAGGGGCATGGCTTACCTCCCGTGAATTGTCGGCGCGCATCCTCTCGATCGCGCCGCACTGGGGAGACTCCGTGGCAGCCGCGTTTATTCCCCGGCGACCACGCGCGCAGCGCAAACAGTGATCACGAATTTGCGGGAATAAAGCGCGAGGCTCGTGGATCTGACCCATGAACGCTGCACGTCCGGCAAGTGACAACTCGATGACAGAACGCGCTCGCTTCGAGCAGTTGGCGCTGCCCCACATGGACGCGGCATACAATTTGGCGTTCTGGCTCCTGCGCCATCGCGCTGACGCCGAGGATGCGATGCAGGATGCCTATCTGAGAGCCTATCGCAGCTTCCATGACTTCCGAGGCGACGACATACGCCCTTGGCTGATGAAGATCGTTCGCAACGTCGCGTTCCGGAGGCTCAGCGACCGCAAGCGTGCCAGGAATGTGATCTCGTTCGACGCGGCGCTTTTCGACAGGCAGTCGGGCGAAGCGGCGGTTTGGCAAGTGCCGGACGACAGTGCATCGGCGGAGGAGGTCGTCATCGGCTCGGGCGAGCAGGCGACTCTTAGGCGGGCGCTGAGCGAGCTGGCACCGATCTTCCGAGAGGCCATCGTGCTGCGTGAGCTCGAAGCCATGTCCTACCGCGAGATTGCCGACCTGACGAGTGTGCCGATCGGTACGGTGATGTCGCGGCTCGCCCGGGCACGCGCCGAGCTGCGGAAAATTTTGACACGCATCGAGACGGAAGATGAGAGCAATGCGATGTGACAGCGCCGCCGAACTTATCGGCGCTTATATCGATCAGGAATTGGCGCCCGAGGCTCGCCGCGAGATGGCGGCACACCTCGAGACCTGCCCTGCCTGCGCCGCATTGGCCGATGACATTCGCCATATGAGCGGGAAGCTCGCCGCTCTCGGGCGCGCGCTCGCGCCGGAGGATCTCGAGGGCCGGGTGCGCGCGCGTCTCGCGATCGCCGAAGCTGAGATAATGGATCGGCCGCGCTTGGCTGTTTGGGGCGAACGCCTTGCTCAGAGTCATTTTGCGCTAGTTCGCGAAGTCGCTCATCTTCCGCTCTCAGCTAGGTTCTTTGCGCGGCCGCATTTCCCGGCCCGTCGGATCGGTATCAAGCACTGATTCGTGTAGACCGCCGATGGGCCGAACTGGTTTGCCATCGCCGTCCACTTCAAACAGTCCCCACCCCAGCTCTGCGAGTTCATCCTCGGTGAACATCGGGTCGCCCAACAAATAGCAGAAGCCAAAAAGCAACTCTGCTTGCATCCCGCGCACTATGTCATTGAGGTCTTGAGCGGACGCCCCACTGTCGAGGCACCTCCGCAGCGCGTGCCCCACACCGGCGTAAGGCGCATCAGGATTTTTCTGTGCCCTTTGAATATGGGCCTGCATCCAGCTCGTATCGTTCTCGCAAACGACGTCGCGCCACGCTTGCCTCAGAAACAGGAACCTCTGAAGCTGAGGAATTCCTTCCTCGAGCTGCGATCTTGCCCACAATGCGGGTTCTCTCGCGCCGAGCTTCTCGAAAAGAGCAGTCAATTCGTCGAGATCTTGGGGGATGTCCATCGCTGCTCGTGCCTTCGAATTTCCGACATATGCTTCGCACCAAGTACTATTTATGTGGCGAACAGCGGACAATCACCGCTGTTCGCCACAATTGTCTCGACAAGTCGCTCTTCGCTACGGGTTGATGAGCGGAAGTGCCATCGGTCGGTGGTATCGACGCGGCTGGCCCTCAACAGCCTCCCTGCAGGTGCGCAACACTGATGTGGCAATGAAGTTCAATGCTGGGCTCGCCATGGCGGTATCACAATCGATCAAGGGCAACTTGAAGCAAATCCCGGCGGGGGTCTGGGTTCTCGGCTTCGTCTCGATGCTCATGGACATCTCATCGGAGATGATCCACGCGCTGCTGCCCATCTACATGGTGACCGTCCTCGGCACCTCGACCTTGGCGGTCGGCATCATCGAAGGCATTGCCGAGGCGACCGCGGCCATCACCAAGATCTTCTCCGGTGCATTGTCCGACTGGCTGGGCAAACGCAAAGGGCTTGCCGTTCTTGGCTACGGCATGGCGGCCTTCACCAAGCCGATCTTCCCGCTTGCGCCGAGCCTCTCCTGGCTGATCGCCGCCCGCTTCATCGACAGGGTCGGCAAAGGCGTGCGCGGCGCGCCTCGCGACGCGCTCGTTGCCGACCTGGCTTCGCCCGAGGTGCGCGGCGCAAGCTTCGGGCTCAGACAATCTCTCGATACGATTGGCGCCTTCGTCGGCCCGCTGCTCGCGATCCTGCTGATGCTCTGGACGGCCAACAATTTCCAGGCTGTGTTTTGGATCGCCGTCATTCCCGCCTTCCTCGCCTTCGGCCTGATCGCCTTCGCGGTCAAAGAGCCCGAGCGGCCGACTGAGCTGCGCAAGGTCATGTCGCCGTTGAGCCGCGTAGAGCTGGTCCGGCTCGGCGCGGACTACTGGTGGGTCGTCGGCATCGCGACGGTTTTCACGCTGGCCCGTTTCAGCGAGGCTTTTCTCATCCTGCGGGCACAGTCGGTCGGACTGCCGATCGCGCTGGTTCCCGCCGTGATGGTGCTGATGAATATCGTCTACGCTCTTGCCGCGTATCCAGCCGGTGTCCTCTCCGATCGGGTCGACCGTCATTCCATTCTGATCGCAGGACTTACACTTCTGATCGTTGCCGACATCGTTCTCGCCTTGTCCGGCGGCATCGTCGGTGTCGCCTTGGGCGTCGTCCTGTGGGGACTGCACATGGGGCTGACGCAGGGCCTGCTCGCGACGCTCGTCGCCGATACTGCGCCAGCGGAGCTGCGTGGTACGGCCTACGGCATGTTCAATCTCATGACCGGCCTCGCGCTGCTGGCAGCCAGCGTCATCGCCGGTGCCCTTTGGGACGTCATCGGTCCGCAAGGTACGTTCCTGGCCGGCGCAACCTTCACCGCGGTCGCCATCGCCGGCCTCCTGGCGCTTCGTCGCAACGGCCTTGCCGGCGGTGCGCAGAGGTCGTCAGAGCAGTGACCTGAGTCAGGTCGATAAACGTATCCGGATGCCGGGGTGACATCGATCCGGGGTTTGTACCGATCCTCGGCGCGGTCGAGAGCTGGTCTGCTTCGCAGGGCACGCTCACTCCAGGTCGACCTATGGAGGCCACGCTGCGTCCTGGAAGCTGGTCGGCTGATCGCCTCGCCAGGGCCGATTTCTTTGAAGCAAGGAGACCGGCACTCCGGCCATGGAGCATCGCCATGCCTGCGAAAACGCCACCACCGACCCGCCGCCGCTTTCTCGGTACATCGGCTGTGGGCGCCCTCGCCATTGCTACCGCCAAGCTTGCTCCGATCGGCTCTGCGGAGGCGCAAACCAGGACGAAGCGTGCAGATCTCCCCAAAATCAAGCCAGGATCGAACACATCGTTCGCCTCGCTGAGGCAGATCGATGCCGGTGTCCTGAATACGGGCTACGCCGAAGCGGGCCCCGCCGACGGCCCTGCGGTCATCCTTCTGCACGGCTGGCCCTATGACATTCACAGCTTCGTCGATGTCGCGCCGCTGCTCGCGTCGGCGGGCTACCGGGTGATCGTCCCCTATCTGCGGGGCTACGGCACGACGCGCTTTCTTTCGAGCGCGACATTCCGCAACGGCCAGCCGTCGGTCATCGCCGTCGATA
This sequence comes from Hyphomicrobium sp. CS1BSMeth3, assembly GCF_900117415.1. Lineage (GTDB taxonomy): Bacteria > Pseudomonadota > Alphaproteobacteria > Rhizobiales > Hyphomicrobiaceae. The sequence continues at coordinate 1,261,382 of NZ_FPEI01000006.1, read as the reverse complement.
TCATCGCCTTGATGGACGCCCTCAAAATCGAGAAGGCGATCGTCGCCGGCTATGATTGGGGCGCGCGGACCGCCAACATCATGGCTGCGCTCTGGCCGGAGCGCTGCAAGGGCATGGTGTCCGTGAGCGGTTATCTGATCGGCAGCCAGGACGCCGGCAAGATGCCTTTGCCGCCGAAGAGCGAGCTCGAATGGTGGTACCAGTTTTATTTCGCCACCGAGCGCGGCCGCGCGGGCTACGAGAAATACACGCACGACTTCGCAAAACTCATCTGGCAGATCGCATCACCGAAGTGGGCCTTTAGTGACGCCACGTTCAATCGCAGCGCCGCGGCGTTCGACAATCCGGACCACGTGGCGATCGTCGTGCACAACTACCGCTGGCGGCTGGGCCTCGCCGAAGGCGAGCCAAAATATGACGATCTCGAGAAGCGGCTCGCCGAATTTCCGGTGATCAGGGTGCCCACCATTACCCTCGAAGGCGATGCCAACGGTGCGCCGCATCCTGACCCGAGCACCTATGCCAAGAAGTTCTCCGGCAGATACACGCACCGAACCATCACGGGCGGCATCGGGCACAACTTGCCCCAGGAAGCACCAAACGCATTTGCACAAGCGGTCATCGAGGTCGACAGCTACGCGACCTGATCAGCATCTGACCGGTTGCTGAGAACCATCGATCGCGTGCGGAGGTTCAATCTTCCGCAAATGCCGCGGCTCGAGTTCTGCGGAACCATGGAAAGAGCACGAGGCACAAGGCGACGGCGGCGAGCACGAGCAACGCAGCACTGATGGGGCGATGCAGGAAAATCATGGGGTCGCCGCGGGAGAGCGTGAGCGAGCGGCGCAGGTATTCCTCCATCATCGGCCCCAGGATGAAGCCGAGCAGCATCGGCGCCAGCTCGCAATTGAGCTTGATGAGGATGTAACCGAGCAATCCGAACACCACCATTACATAGAGATCGAATGGCGTGTTGTTCAGGCTGAACACGCCGACGGCGCAGAACACCATGATGCCGGGAAAGAGTATGTGGTAGGGGATCATCAGCATCCGCGCCCATACCCCGACCAGCGGCAGGTTCAGGATGATCAGGAACAGATTTCCGATCCACATCGACACGATGAGCCCCCAGAAGAGAGCGGGCTGCTCCGTCATCACCGACGGCCCCGGCTGGACGCCGTGAATGATGAGGGCGCCGATCATGAGCGCCATCACCGGGTTCGAAGGAATGCCGAGCGTGAGCATGGGAATGAAGGACGTCTGCGCGCCGGCATTGTTGGCCGACTCGGGCGCGGCGACGCCTTCGATGGCCCCTTTTCCGAACTCATCGGAGCGAGGGGAGATCTTCTTCTCGAGCGAATAGGCGGCAAACGACGACAGGATGGCGCCGCCGCCCGGCAGGATGCCGAGCACGGATCCAACGACAGTGCCGCGCACGATAGGACCCACGATGCGCTTCCAGTCCTCTCGCGTGGGCATCATGTTTGCGAGCTTGCCCACCAGGGCGGACCGATCGCTCTCGTTCTCGAGGTTCTTGATGATCTCGCCGAGCCCGAACATCCCCATGGCCACGGCGACGAAGTTGAGGCCGTCCGAAAGTTCCGGGACGCCGAGCGTGAAGCGTTGCACGGCCGCGTTCGGATCAGTGCCGACGAGGCCGAGAAGAAGGCCGAGAACGATCATGCCGATCGCTTTGAGCAGCGGACCGTGCGCAAGCACGACCGAGGCCAGGAGGCCGAGCACCATCAGGGAGAAGTATTCCGGCGGACCGAACTTGAGGGCGATCTCGGCAAGTGGTGGTGCTGCGAGCGCAATGAGGAGCGTGGCGACGGTGCCGGCGAAGAAAGATCCGATCGCGGCCGTTGCGAGCGCGACGCCGGCCCGGCCCTTGCGGGCCATGGCGTAGCCGTCGAGCGCTGTTACGAGGGAGGACGACTCTCCCGGCAGATTGATCAGGATCGCCGTCGTCGAGCCGCCGTACTGTGCGCCGTAATAGATGCCCGCGAGCATGATCAGGGCCGATACGGGAGGCAGCCCGAAAGTTGCCGGAAGTAGCATGGCGATCGTCGCAACGGGCCCGAGGCCCGGGAGCACGCCGATCAACGTGCCGAGGAAAACCCCGGCCAGGCAGTACATCAGGTTGAGGGGCGTGATGGCCGTCCCGAAACCCAGCATCAAGTCGGTGATGACGTCCATGGTGCTTACTCGACGAACCAGGTCCCGATGACGGGCATTGGCACGCCGAGCCCGTAGACGAAGACGACACCGCAGAAGATCGTGAGAATGGCCGCCATGATCAGTGCGGTCCGCCAGTGGAAGCGTTCGCTCGCGGCAGCGGAGATCAGGGTCAGCGCTGGCACCGCGAAGATGATGCCGGCACCGCGAACCAATGCGGCGAAGAGCAAGCCGGCTGCGGTGATCGCCAACATGCCTTTGAGCGCGAGTTTCGTAATCGGCTCACCGCCGACAATGACCGAGCGAACGATCGTGATGATGCCGATGAGGACCAGGAGGCCGGAGAGGATGATCGGGAAGAAGCTCGGCCCCATGCGGAGCGCCGATCCGAAATCCATCCCGCGGGCGTGATACAGGAACAGCGAGCCGAAGAAGATGAACAGGAGGCCTGCCCAGAAATCGGAAGGACTACGAATGGCGATCATGGAGCATCCCCTTTCACGCGGCTGGCCACGCTGCTCGTCATTTCCACACGTTGACTACGACGCGTCCGCGCAGCTTGCCGGCCATGAGCTCTTCGGTCGCTGCAAGCACATCGCGGAGGGCGATCTCGCGTGTGGCCCGGGCGAGGCCCATGGCGCCGGGTGAGGCGGCAAGCCGGCGCCAAGCTTCGGCACGCTCCTCCCGCGGGCGTGTGACGCTATTGATGCCGAGCAGGCTCACGCCGCGCAGGATGAATGGTGCAACGGATGAGGGCAGATCGAGCCCCTGCGCCATGCCGCAGGCTGCGACAGCGCCATCCGCACGAAGCCCGGCGCACACGTTGGCCAGGGTGTGGCTGCCGACGGAGTCGATGGCGGCGGCCCATTGCTCTTTCTGCAGAGGCTTGCCCGGCTTGGAGAGCTGCTCGCGATCGATGATCTCGGTAGCGCCGAGTCCCTCGAGATAGGCCGCTTCCGAAACGCGTCCCGTCGCCGCGACAACGCGGTAGCCAAGGCCCGAAAGGATCGCAATGGCGAAGCTGCCGACGCCGCCGTTCGCCCCGGTGACCAGCACAGGCCCATGCTTTGGCGTCAGTCCGAAGCGCTCCAGCGCGATGACGCACAGCATGGCGGTATAGCCGGCCGTACCGATGGCCATGGCCTCACGCGACGAGATCGACGATGGTTGATGGATGAGCCAGGAGCCCTTTACCCTGGCCTTCTGCGCGAGTCCGCCCCAGTGCTGCTCGCCGACACCCCAACCATTCAGGATGACGCGGTCGCCGGCTGAGAATTCAGGATCCGTGCTCGTTTCCACCACGCCTGCGAAATCGATGCCAGGCACCATAGGAAACGAGCGCACGACCGGGCCCTTGCCCGTGATGGCGAGGCCATCCTTGTAGTTGAGCGTACTGTATTCGACGCGGACGGTGACCTCGCCTTCAGGAAGCTGGTCTTCGCGAACTGTGGTCGCTTGGGCGCGGTAGCCACGTTCGTCCTTCTCTACGAGAATTGCTTCGATCACGAGACACCCCTCAGCGCGACTGGATCGCGGGTTAGCGCGGCAAGCCGCGAATGAAGCCGTTCAAGAAGGTTTCGAGGGGCCCCGGCCCTCTCACCAGGCGGGCGCGCATGACCGCCCCCTCCCAACCGATCCAGAAGAACTGAGCCAGAGCATTGCAGTCGGCTGTGCGTGCGATGGCGCCCTGCTTGCGTGCCAATCGGAGGCACGTCGCGATCCGCGCTTCCCAGCCGGAGATGATGGCATCCAGGCTTTTGCGGTAGTCGGCGGGTAATGCTTCCAGTTCCTGCGAGAGATTGCCGACGAGGCAGCCGCGCGTGTAGCGGTGACGCGCCATACCTGACTTGGCGTCAGCGACGAAATCGGCAATGCGATCGAGCGGCGCGCGACTTTCATTGAGGAGCGCGCGATCGAGCTTGCGCACGAAGTAGGCGTCGTAGGCCTTCATCACCTCTTCGCCGAAATCCGTCTTGCTCTGGAAGTAGTGATAGAACGAGCCCTTGGGCACCGTCGCGCGCTTCAGAACGGCGTCGAGTCCCGTCGCCGCAAATCCCTGCTCGGTCAGAAGCTCCATCCCGCAGCGAATGAGCACATCGCGCGTCGAGGCATATCCGATCTCGCGCGCATTGGGCTTCGGAGGAACGGCTTTTCTTGCCATCGCGGCGGGTATCCGGTGGGGAGATTGGAAGCGATCGTGCCTTATTAGACCGATCGTCTATTCCTTTGACCCTGTCAAGCTATGCGAACGTCACCGCATCATGTCGAGCGCAATCTGCATATTGCAGTGCCGCAATTCAACGCGGAGAAGCGCAGGATAACTCTGTTTAATCGATAAAACATCGAGCAGATCGTGCCTGTTTGGCGTGCCATTGCACCAAATCCAGGCCGCGTGCCGGTTCGCCGAGCAATCGGCTCAAGTCTTGCGCAGGGGATGACATGAGTTTCGTTATTGACACTTTGTGTCCTCGCGGAGCTAGATTGCGCATCTGGCGAAGGCTTTCCACCGGAGGCGATTTATGAAGATGTCGAAGATGCTGCTGATGGCAGTCGCGCTCGCTGCATCGACTACTGCGGTGCTGGCGGCTGACGACTATCCATCAAAGCCGGTCAAACTGGTGGTCGGTTTCCCGCCGGGTGGCCCCACCGACATTATCGCGCGCGTCATCGGCCAGAGCTTGTCGGCCGAGCTTGGAAAGCCCGTCATTATCGAGAACCAGGGCGGAGCCGGCGGCGTTATCGCGGCAGCCAGTGTCGTCAAAGCCAAGCCCGATGGCTACACGCTGCTCGTGAGCGTGGAATCGGCGCAGACACGCGCTCTCGCCATGAACGGCAACCTTGCATACGACCAGGTCAAAGACTTCACCTTCATTCGCAAGGTCGCGAGGCAGCGCAGCTTGATTGTGGCGCATCCCGGCGTGCCTGTATCCGATGTGAAGGGCCTCATTGCCTATCTCAAGGCCCGCCCTAGTGAGGTGAACACGGGTGGGACCTTCGGAACGTCGTCCCATATCGGCGGTATGTTCTTCGACATGCTGAACGATACCAAGATGACGTTCATCAACTATCCCGGTGGTGCGCAGCCGATCATCGATACGATTGCCGGGACAGTTCAGGTCGGCTTCTTCACCGAGGCGACGGTGGCCCAGCACGTGAAGAGTGGCAAGCTGAAGGCGCTCGCCATCGCGGGCTCGGAGCGTTCGCCTGGTCTCCCGGATCTGCCGACGGTCGAGGAAAGCGGCGGAAAGCTCAGGGATCCCTCGCCGTGGTTCGGGATCGTCGGGCCGGCAGCCTTGCCGCCCGCCGTCGTCAAGAAGGTCGGCGATGCGCTCGATGCCATGATGCAGAACAAGGAGTTCGTCGCGCAGCTCGAAAAGATCGGCGCATCACCCATTCGCGGATCCACTGCCGACAAGTTCGCCAAAGAAGTCGGCGAGGAAGTAGACTTCTGGAACAAGTGGGCCAAGGAGAATAAGACGCCGCTGGCTCGATAAGAGGCCGGCGACGGTCGGGAAGGAATGGGGATCGTCCAATGCAGTTCTACGCGCAATACGACCGTGTGCTCACCGCAGAGGAACGATCGTTCGTCGACAAGGCGCGGCACTTCTGCGCCGGCGCCTTCTCCTCCGAGGCTCATGATGCGTACATGCGTGGAGAGCCCTTTCCTTCGGACTGGTACAGGCGCTGGGCGCAGGAGGGCATGCTGGGTCTCCAGGCGCGACGGGAGGACGGCGGCCATGCGGCCTCCTTCCTCTGCAAGATCCGCGTTGCGCAGGAGATGGCGCGGCACAGCTTCGCTGCGGCCTTCTGCATGAACCATCATCAAGGATCGCTGACGCGGCTGTCGCAGACGGGAAGCGCGCGCCAGAAAGAGGAGTTGCTGCCAGGGATGCTGAGCGGCGACATCCTTGCAACGATCGCGATGACGGAGCCTGGTGGCGGTAGCGACGTCGCCGCGCTCACCACGACGGCGACGCCGGCCGAAGGTGGCTGGCGCCTCAATGGTACCAAGGCCTGGTTGACCAATGGGCTGATGGTCAACGCCCTTATTGTCCTGGCGCGCGTCGAGGGCGCAGATCGCGGCGACAACATGGCGAGCTTCCTCGTGCGCCTCGACGGCGCGTCGAGCGTGACGCGGCGCGAGATCATGGTGCCTGGCGCGCGCTCTTTCCGCTTTGCCGAGATCAGCTTCGAGGATCACTTCGTGCCGACGTGGGCGCTGTTCGTGCCGCCGGGCGAAGCTTTCAAGACGGCCATGGGCGGCATCAACGCGGCGCGCGTCCACGTCGCGGCCATGTGCGTGGCGACACTCGAGGCCGCGTTCGCCGAGGCCGTGGCCTACTGTGATCGGCGACACGCTTTCGGCAAGCCGCTGCTGGGGCATCAGGGTCTGCGGTGGGAGCTCGCCGAGGTGGCGACCAGGCTCGAAGCTGCCAATGCGCTGGTCTTTCGCGCTGCCGAGTGCGTCGAACGCGGCGAGCCGATCGTCACGCTTGCCGCGCAATGCAAGACGTTCGCCGTGGACACGGCGTTGTGGGGTGTCGATCAGTGCATTCGTGCCATGGGGGCGGTCGGAACGTCAGGCGCACATCGCCTGAGCATGCTCCAGGCCGAGGTGCGCATGGCAGCCTACGGCGACGGCACCAATCAGATGCTTCTGGATCGCATCGGCCGCGGGCTCGCGAAGGACTACCCCGTGGCATCGGGCTTCGATCATCAATAGCAGGGGCGGAATTGTGCGAAACGTTGTCGTAAAGGACGCGCGTGAGGCGGTCGCCGGATTGAAGGACGGCCACACGGTCATGGTGGGCGGTTTCGGCGGTGCCGGACTGCCGCGCGATACGATCAAGGCCGTGCTGGACACCGGCGTGCGCGAGCTCACGGTCATCTCCAACAATGCGGGCTCCGACGAGAGCGATCTGTCGCTCTGGTTTGCGGCGCGCATCGTCAGGAAGATCGTCTGCTCCTATCCTCGCGCGGCGCAGGTCTTCGCGGAGCAGTATCGCGCCGGCACCGTGGAGCTGGAGCTCGTGCCGCAAGGCACGCTCGTGGAACGCATTCGCGCGGGCGGCGCGGGGCTCGGCGGATTTCTTTCGCCGGTGGGTGTCGGCACCGTCTTCGAGCACGGAAAGCAGAAGATCAATGTCGGCGGCCGCGATTTCCTGCTCGAGCTTCCGCTGAAGGCGGACTTCGCCTTCGTGAAGGGCAAGTGCGCGGACGCGTTCGGCAACGTCACCTACAACATGACGGCGCGCAATCACTGCCAGGTGATGGCAACGGCGGCGAGCACCGTCGCCATCGAGGTCGATCGCATCGTGGAGGTGGGCGAGCTCGATCCCGAGAGCATCGTGACGCCGTGCATATTCGTCGATCGCGTATTCGAGAGGGGGCTGCAATGAAGGTGCTCGCGCGCGCGGACTTGGCGAAGATGGTGGCCTTGCACCTGCCCACCGAAGGTTTCGTCAACCTCGGCATTGGTGCGCCGACGCAGATCGCCGACTTCCTGCCTGCGGACACCGGTGTGATCCTGCACAGCGAGAACGGTATCCTGAATGTCGGCCCCAAGCCGCCGTCGGGCGAAGAGGATTGGGATCTCATCAACGCCGGCAAAATGCCGATCACATTGAGGGAGGGCGGCTCGTACTTCGACTCGAGCACGTCGTTTGCGATGATGCGCGGCGGCCATCTGGATATCGCCATTCTCGGCGCCTTCCAGGTCTCCGCCAAAGGCGACCTGGCCAACTGGAGCACAGGTGACAGCGACGGCGCGCCACCCGGGGTCGGTGGTGCCGTCGATCTCGCCGTCGGCGCAAAGGCCATCTGGATCATGATGGATCACATCACGCGCGAGGGTAAGCCGAGGATCGTCAAGAAGTGCACGTTCCCGCTGACCGCCGTGGGCGTGGTCTCGCGCATCTTCACCAACCTCGCGATCATCGACGTCACAGCGGGTGGGCTCGTCGTCGATGCCATGCTCGAGGGGCTGACGCTGGCAGGTCTTCAAGACCTCACGGGCGCTGAGCTGCAAGCACCTGCCAAGCCTCGCGTCATCCGTACGGACGGCACTTCGTCCCTCTAGTTCCCTGCCTCGGAGCTTCGTCTCAATGAACGTGCAACCAACATCAATGCAGCAGGTGAAGCCCACGTGGAGCGGTGTCGTGCGATACCTGCACGCCACGCCGCGCGCCTTCCTGCCGATGAAATCCTTCAACGAGCTCACGCTGGTCGCAGGGCGCGGCATCGAGGGCGATCGCTACATGATCGGCCAGGAAGCCGGCTTCTACTCGCACAAGCCGGAGGAAGGGCGGCAGGTCACGCTCTTCGAGATGGAGACGCTGGAGGCCATCGAGCGCGACGCGAAGATCAAGCTATTGCCGCACGAGCACCGGCGCAACGTCACGGTCGAGGGCGTGCCGCTCAATCATCTCGTCGGGCGCCGCTTCTGGCTTGGCGCGACCCTGCTCGAGGCGACGCGCCTGTCGTTTCCGTGCCGGCACATCGAGGAGATCCTGGAGAAGCCCGTGTTCGATCCGCTCATCCATCGCTCGGGCTTGAACTGTAAGATCCTGGTTGGTGGCGTCGTGCGCGTCGGCGATATCGTGCGGCCCGAATAATGGCAAAACCGATCAAGACGGTTCAGACCGTGGTGACCGCCGTCGATGAGCCGGCGAGGGGCGTGAAGCGCCTCGTTCTTGCCGATCCCGATGACTGGGAGCTGCCGCCGTTCCGGCCGGGTGCGCACATCGACCTGCATCTGGCAAAGGGCTTGGTGCGCACCTATTCGCTGTGCAACGAGCCGACGGACAATCGGCGCTACGAGATTGCGGTCAAGTGCGAGGCTGACGGCCGTGGTGGCTCTCGTTTCGTGCACGAGGAGCTCCGCGTCGGCACGGCGCTCGGCGTGTCCCTCCCGAGAGGCGGGCTCAAGACCCACGATCAGGCGCTGAATGTGTTCATCGCGGGCGGCATTGGCGTCACGCCCTTCGTCTCGGCCATTCGCGATCTGCGGGAGAAGGGCCGGACGAACTACGTGCTTCATTGGGCGAGCTCGGGCCATCCGGTTTTGCCGGGGATGGTCGCGGACGCCTTCGCCGACGGGCATGTGCATCTCTACAATACTGCAATCGAGCCACGGCCGAGCCTTGCGGCCATCCTGAAACAATATGGCGACGAGGCCGGTGCCTTCTGCTGTGGACCCACGTCCATGCTGGATGCGTTCGATGCGGCAACGGCGAGCTGGCCCGCCGAACGAAAGCACGTCGAGCGCTTCACGCCGCCTGCGTTTGCGCGCGACGACAATGCGGCCCCCTACACGCTCGTTCTTGCTCAAAGCAAAAAGGAGATCGTCGTCCGGCCGGAAATCGGCTTGGTGGGCGCCCTCGAGGAGCTGGAGGCCGACGTGTCTGTCTCGTGTGCCGGTGGCATCTGCGGCTCGTGCCGGACGCGTTGGCTGGAGGGGCCACCGATCCACAATGACAGCGTGCTGTCGCCGATGCAGCGCCAGCACGAGGTCATGGTATGTGTCGCTGGATGCGCAGGCCCGCGGCTTGTCCTCGATATCTAGGGGCAAGCGGTCCATTGGACCGCTGGCAGATCGGGAGCTGCCGGTGTATGAGGGCAGTTCCCTTGTATTTGCTTCGTTGAATGAAGATATGCTCCACAATCTAAGGCTATTGCGCGTGCAAGCCGGCATGACGCTGGAGCAGCTTGCGCTGCAATCGGGTCTCACCCGAAGCTACCTGTCCAAGGTTGAGCGCGGCCTGTCGAACCCGTCCATCGGTGCCGCTATGACGATAGCGAGAGCACTTGGGATTGGTGTCGAGCAGCTCTTCGGCCAGCCATCCCAAGAGGATCCGATCAGTGTCGTGCGGGCCAAGAACGGCAAGGCCGGTGATCCGCGGGACTATCTTTCCATGGTCGCCGGCGGGCCGGATCGAGTTATGCGCGCCTTCGTCCTGAGACCGGGTCAGAGGCCGGGGCGTGCGCGGATCATGAGCCATCACGATGGCGAAGAGATCTTCTTTGTCTTGACGGGGCGCATCGAGCTGCAGATTGGACGGCGGATTGAGGTTCTGAACCCCGGCGACTGCGTCCAGTTCGATTCGACCATCCCACACAAGGTCACCGCCCTGACGTCGGAGGCGGCATCGGCCTTGGTTGTGGTCGTTGCCACGGATGGCTGATGAGCGGACATTAGATCCGAGGGGAGCCTAGTCCGTGCGGCCGGAAGCAACAGTTGAGCCGAGCCAGCTCGCGAAGGCGCGAATGATCTGCTGTCGCGGATGGTCGGCCTCGTGGACGAGGTGGAACTGGTAGCCCGGCAGGCGTAGGTCGAAAGCCTTCACGAGCGTGCCGTCTGCAACTTTCGACGCCACTAGGACATCACTGAAAATGCCGATGCCTTGGCCGGACAGGACCGCCTCAAGAGCGTGCAGCTCCTCCCGGAAGCTCAGATGCTGCATCTCCTTCGCCGCGGGCACATTCTTCCATCGCTGCTCCGCCAAGGCCAGCCACCTCTGCCAGGTCGGCGCCTCGGTATCGCTCGGCGACCAGAAGGCGTGCACGAGCACCTGACCATGCAGGTCGGTGACGCGGCGCAGCTTGGCCTTCAGGGCGGGGCGGCAATAAGCGTAGAACGAATCCGTCGCCAGGAGTTGTGCGACCCCGTCGACAGGCGCCGTTCGAGCGTATCGGATTGCGACGTCGGCCTCGCGCCGCTTGAGGTCGAGCACGGCGTCCGTGCCAATGACCTCCATCGGCACATCCGGTCGCAACTTGCCCCAGCCGGGCAGCCGCGGAACCAGCCAGCAGTGGGCGAACGCGTTGGTTGTCGTAATGCGCAAGGGGCGGCCGCCCGCATCCTGCTTCACCGCCGCAATGGCTCCGGCGAAGATCGTGAGCCCATCGCGGATAGCGGGAAACAGGCGCTCGCCGGGTTCCGTCAGTGACAGGGGGCGCGGTCGGCGGCGAAACAGCGGACATCCGCAATAGCGCTCCAGCAACCGGATGTGGTGACTGATCGCGGTCGGCGTCACGCCCAGCTCAGCCGCGGCCTGCTTGAAGCTGAGGTGGCGCGCCGCAGCCTCGAACGCTCGCAGCTCGATCAAGGGTGGTAGCTGGCTCATGGGCGGCAATCTAGTGTCCCGATGCCGAAGCTCGCCACACCTCGATGCTGGCGTCCCGAGCGACACCGTGTCCCGACATGCGGCGAATTTCTCGATCGCCACACTAGATGAATATCCCTCACCTTGGGATGAAATCTTTGATTTTGCTTGTCCTTGCAATCGGCGGAAGCATGGTCCGAGCCGTTGCACGAGGAGATCGTCATGTCTTCGATATCAGCCATCACCGAGGCCACCGCTGCGCTGGCGCCGACATTCACGGGAGAGCTGCTGCAGCCGAAGGATGCGGGCTACGATCAGGCGCGCAGGGTGCACAACGGGCTGATCGACAAGCACCCGGCCCTGATCGCCCGTTGTCGTGGCGTGGCCGATGTCGTGGACGCCATTGCTTTGACCCGCAAGCTCGGGCTCGAGCTCGCCGTGCGCGGAGGCGGCCACAACGTCGCCGGCCGCGCGACTGTCGACGGCGGCGTGATGATCGACCTGTCGCTCATGAAGGGTATTCACGTCGATGCCAGGGCGCGCACCGTTCGGGCCGAAGGCGGAACGACCTGGGCCGAGGTCAATCGGGCGACGCAACTGCACGGGCTCGCGGTCACGGGCGGCGTGGTTTCGAGCACCGGCGTCGCCGGCCTGACGCTCGGTGGCGGGTTCGGCTGGCTGATGGGCAAGCACGGTCTCGCGCTCGACAACCTGCTCTCCGTCGAGATGGTCACCGCGGACGGGAAGGTCGTGACCGCGAGCGCGTCGGAGGAGCCCGATCTGTTCTGGGCCGTGCGCGGCGGTGGCGGCAATTTCGGCATCGTCACATCATTCGAGTTCCGGCTCCACCCGGTCGGGCCGACCGTCACCGGCGGTCTCGTCGCCCATCCTTTCGAGCGCGCCCGCGAGACCCTGCGTTTCTTCCGCGACAGCACGCGCGCGCTCCCGGACGAGCACATCCTGTTTGGCGGCCTGATCCATGCGCCGGACGGCAACAAGCTCGCGGCGATGGTCACGTGTCACAGTGGACCGCTCGCTGACGGCGAAAAGGCGATGCGCCCGCTGAAATCCTTCGGCACGCCGGTCATGGACGTTCTCGGGCCCATGGCGTACTCCGCGCTCAACAGCATGCTCGATGCCGCATATCCGAAGGGGGCGTTGAACTATTGGAAATCGAGCTTCCTCGCACAATTGAGCGACGAGGCCATCGACGCCTTGATCGCCTGCTTCGCGCAATGCCCGACGCCCATGGGGCAGGTGCTGATCGAGCACATGCACGGCGCAGCCACCCGCGTGGGACCGACCGAGACGGCCTATCCGCATCGCGCTGAGGGCTACAATCTGCTGGTTCTGTCCGAGTGGACGAGCCCGGCCGACAACGAACGCTGCATCGCCTGGGCCCGCGACACGTATTCCCGTATGCAGCCGTTTTTCGGCGCCGCGCGCTATGTGAACTATCTCGGTCACGACGAGAGCAGCGAAGCTCTCGCTGCCGCCTATGGCGTAAACTATCGCCGGTTGCGACAGGTGAAGGCTCGCTTCGATCCCGCGAACCTGTTTCGGATGAACCACAACATTGAGCCGCTCGGCTAGGCGCCATCCGATGCCGTCGAGCACCATGCTTGGCGGCTTTTGGCGCAGGAGCGTCGGGGGCCGTACCCTGCGCTGGAGATGGGCCGGCCGGTGACCCCGGCGGTGGTGAGGGCGCCGCAGTGGGTGCACTGGCATGCCTCCATGGCATTTTGAGCGGCCGCACCCGTCCCTCCGGGCAATGAAGGCCGTTGGATCAATTGGCCCTCTTGGGGTGTTCTGCATTGCGCGGAGGCGGAAAGCGCTTCGAGCGTTTATGTGTTAGTGCGGGGAGGGTGTAGCCAGGTTCCAAAACTACGAAACTGGAGGGCGTGGGTCCGAAACCTTCCCGGCGCGCTGGCCACACCGTCGCCCTTTGCGCCGGGCCATACTTCCGGCGCCGACGCGAATCGGCAATGTAACCGCCCTCAATTTTCGTAACGCGAAGGCCATCATGAACAGCATCAATCAGCGCATCGCGACCGAGCTTGGCGTCGGCGTCGCCCAGGTGGCCGCGGCCGTGGAGCTGCTGGGCGAAGGCGCCACCGTGCCGTTCATCGCGCGCTATCGCAAGGAGAAGACAGGCAGCCTCGACGATACACAGCTCAGGAAGCTGGAGGAGCGCCTCGGTTACCTGCGCGAGCTCGAAGACCGCCGCGCCACTGTGCTCAAGAGTATCGAGGAACAGGGCAAGCTCACGGCGGATCTTGCGCGCGCCGTCAATGCCGCCGAGACCAAGGTCGCGCTGGAGGACCTGTATGCGCCCTACCGGCCCAAGCGCCGCACCAGGGCGCAGATTGCGCGCGAGGCGGGCCTCGAGCCTCTGGCCGATGCGCTGCTCGCCAACCCAACGCTCGACCCGCAGGCGGAAGCCGCGAAGTTTATCGCAGAGGACAAGGGTATTGCCGACGCCAAGGCGGCGCTCGACGGTGCGCGGCACATCCTCGTCGAACGCATGGCCGAGGAGCCGAAGCTCGTCGGCACATTGCGCGAGTGGGAGTGGAGTGAGGGCATCCTCACCTCCAAGGTCCTGGAGGGCAAGAAGGAGGAAGGTGCGAAGTTCGCCGACTACTTCGACTTCGCCCAGAGCATAAAGGAAATTCCCTCTCACCGCGCGCTCGCCATGCTGCGCGGCCGCAACGAAGGTGTTCTCGATCTCCACATCGATGTGCCGCACCAAGCCGACAGGCCCCACCCGGCCATCCTGAAGGTGATGACCGCATTCAACATCGCCGAGCGCGGGCGCCCCGCTGACGGGTGGCTTGCCGATACGGCGCGCCTCGCCTGGAAGGGCCGCATGGCCGCATCCATCGGCGCCGACCTGCTGACGCGCCTCAAGGAGCGGGCTGATGCCGAGGCCATCTCCGTCTTTTCCAAGAACCTGAAAGACCTGCTGCTGGCCGCGCCGGCTGGCCCGCGCGTCACCATGGGGCTCGATCCGGGCTTCCGTACGGGCGTGAAGGTTGCGGTGGTGGATGCCACTGGCAAGCTGGTCGATACCGACACCATCTATCCGCACGAGCCCAAGCGCGATTGGCGAGGCGCGCTGGCGACGCTGGCGGCGCTTTGCATGAAGCACAAGGTGGACCTGGTCAGTGTCGGCAATGGCACGGCAAGCCGCGAGACCGACAAGCTCGCTGCCGAGCTGATCGCCAAGACACCGCACCTGACGCTTACCAAGGTCATGGTTTCGGAGGCCGGCGCGTCCGTCTATTCCGCCTCGGAACTGGCGGCGAAGGAGTTTCCGGATGTCGATGTGTCGCTGCGCGGCGCCGTCTCCATTGCGCGGCGCCTGCAGGACCCGCTGGCGGAGCTGGTGAAGATCGAGCCCAAAGCCATCGGCGTTGGCCAGTACCAGCACGACGTCGACCAGGGCGGTCTCGCCAAGTCGCTGGATGCGGTGGTCGAGGATTGCGTGAACTCCGTGGGCGTGGACGTGAACACGGCCTCCGCCCCGCTGCTTGCCCGTGTGTCGGGCCTCAACCAGACGCTCGCCTCCAACATCGTTGCCTTCCGCGACGAGAACGGCGCCTTCAAGACGCGCACGGCGCTGAAGAAGGTGCCGCGACTCGGACCCAAGGCCTTCGAGCAGGCGGCCGGCTTCCTGCGCATCATGAACGGCAAGAATCCGCTCGACGGCTCGGCAGTGCACCCGGAGGCCTATCCGGTGGTGGAGAAAATCTCCGCGGCCACCAGCCGCCCCCTCAAGTCCATCATCGGCGACCGCGCGTTCCTGAAGTCGCTCAAGCCCGCGCAGTTCGCCGACGAAACCTTCGGCATTCCGACGGTCTCCGACATCATCGCCGAGCTGGAGAAGCCCGGGCGCGACCCGCGGCCCGAGTTCAAGACCGCCACCTTCACGGACGGTGTGGAAAAGATCGCCGACCTCGAGCCCGGCATGCAGCTCGAGGGTGTCGTGACGAACGTGGCGGCCTTCGGTGCGTTCGTGGACATCGGCGTGCACCAGGATGGCCTCGTGCACATCTCGGAGCTGGCGGACCGCTTCGTGAAGGACCCGCGCGAGGTGGTTAAAGCCGGCGATGTAGTGAAGGTGCGCGTGAAGGAGGTGGATGCCGGCCGCAAGCGCATCGCGCTCACCATGCGGTCAGGCCCGATCGACCGCACGGCAGCCCCGAGCGGCGGTAACGCGCGCACATCAGCGCCGGCCTCGGGTGCTCGCAACAGCGCCCCCTCGCCGCAGGCCGCTCCGGCCGAGAGCGCGCTTGCGGCCGCCCTGCGCCGCGCGCAGGAACGCAAATAGAGCTGCCGCCCCTGCTGTCATCCTGGCGAAACCGATCCCTCCCATACGGGTCGTTGACGACACAGGATGATCGCTGCGGGATCGGCCATAGAATGAGCACGGGCTCTCGCCAGCATGGGCGCGTCGACCAATGCGCGCTGCGATGCCGGCAAAGTCGAAATGCGTGGCCAGCCAACCGAATACTTGCTACTCGATCCTGAGATCATGAAGCGTTTGCCCAATATTCTCGTCTGCGACGTCGGCCCGGATTTTCCAATCGAGGTCGCAAGCCAGGTTGGCGGTCGCGCCTACGCGCTCCTTACCGCGGCAACGAGCCATGTCTCCCAGCGCACGCTGCGCATCGCCGACGCGATCTCCCGTCACTGGTTGAGGCGCAATGGCTCGCCCTATCTCTCCGAGATCGAGGTGCTGGCGAAGGGGGCAAGACGCCCCGGCATCTACTATCTGAATACGTCATACGAATGGGGCTGCACGACAGCCGCGCGCGCCTCGGCGGACGGCAAATCGGCCTTGCTGCAACGGACGCTGGATTGGGAAGTGAGCGGCATCGGGCGCTACGTCGTGGCGGCGCGGATCGCCAACCCGCTCGGTACGTGGATATCCTTCACGTGGCCCGCCTTCACAGGCGTCATCCAGGCCGTAGCCCCGGGAAGATTTGCCGCTGCCATCAATCAGCCGACCCTTCCCAGGCGCCTGGGTGTCGAAGCCCTTGACCGCCTGATTACGCGCGCCACCATCTGGAATTCGAAGAATCTCCAGCCTGCCCACCTTCTGCGCCGTGTATTCGAGACGGCCCCCGACTTCGAGGCGGCGCTCGCCATGCTGCAATCGACGCCCATCACCACCCCGGTCATCTTTACGCTCGCGGGGCTCCGCCCCGAGCAGACCGCGACGATCGAGCGTCTGCCGGAGGCGCACATCACACTCAAGGACGCTTTCGCCGTCAATGAATGGCGGGCCACGCTTCCTGCGGTGCGCCATCACAAGGCATTCGAGAATGAAAGCCGTCTCGTGGCGATCCGTACTGCATCGGCCGCCTGTGAGCCGGACTTTGAGTGGGTCCGCTGGCCCATTCTCAATGCCGACACCCGGCTCGCGCTGATGGCCAACGCGGCGACTGGCGAGATCCTCGCGCGTGGCTACGAGCATGGCGCCCCGGCGACGCGCACGCTCACCCTGCACGAGCACAACCCGTCGTAGTCGCCCTCAGCTTGAGCGCCGCTCTTCCGGGCCAAGCGCTCAAGAAGGCGCACATCGCTGACATCGCGGCGAAGTGCGCCGATGCGCTCAACTATTTGCCGCGGTGATCACGCACCGGCAGAGGTCGATTATACCGATCGCAAGACCCGCCCACCTGGCCGCCTTGGCGGCACGGCCTGACACCCCGATTCGGCGCCTGACGCTTTGGCGCCTCACCTCGATGATCACGTGTCACGCGATAGGAGGTGCTCGGGCTGCGCTTTGCGACCAGTGCGGGACTGCCGCTGCGCTGAGCCGACGTGCTGAACTTCGAGCTTGCGGCTGCCGGACGGTCTCCGCCGCCTTTGCGCGCATCCGCTGAGTGAATGGGAAGGAGAATTGCCGCGCCCAGCGCGAGCACGGCGGAGAATTTCATCATCAGTGGGGCTCGGGTAATCATGTTGCGCTCCAACATTTGGTGTCAGCTTGCCGGCGTCGACCGCTCAGGCGTTTGGCCGAGCGGATGCCGACGAGCGACATGCGTTGGCGGGCCAGTAACACGTTCTCGATCTCGCGACTTCAACCGATCGGCTGACGCGCGCGCACGAAATGTCTGCCAGAACGTGCTCGCGCGGCGCTCGCGCAAAGCCGACGCAGCGCCTTCACAATCACGAACGGCAGATCACGAAGTCCATGACGCGATTGCTTACCGACCTTCTTGGCGCGCCCCCCCTGTTCTCCTCTCTTGATCAGGCCGATCGAGAGGCAATTGCAGCTCGCATGCGGCCAGTCCAATTCGACGCCAATCAGACGATATTCGAGCGCGGAGAGACCGGGCGGAGCACATACCTCGTCATCAAAGGGCGCGTTCGCTTGTCCATACTGACAAGCGACGGCCGCGAACTTTCACTCGTGCACGCCATCCCAGGAGGCATTTTTGGCGAGATAGCAGCACTCGATGGCCGTGAGCGAACCGCGACGGCTACGGCGATTACACGCGTTGAAGCGATGGCCCTTTCGCAGAGCTCATTTCTGGAGATCGTGGCATCAAATCCGAAGGTCGCGAGGGCGACAATACTGTTCCTGTGCTCGCGCCTGCGAGATACGGATGAAAGATTCGAGGCGATCGCCCTCCATCGCATTGAAGTGCGTCTCAGTCGCCTGCTGCTTTCGACGATCCGAACCACCGGGTCGCGACACAACACCAACAGCGTGCCCCTCGATCTCGGAATGTCGCAGAGCGAGCTCGCGCTCCTCGTCGGTGCCAGCCGATCGAAGGTCAACCGCGCCCTGATGCTGCTCGAGGATCTCGGAGCCATTCGTCGCTCCGGCTCGACTATCGTCTGCGATATCGCGACGCTGAACGATATCGCAGACGCAGGAGGCACTATCTGATCGGCATATGAACGGGAGAGGGCTATCGAGAGTTAGACTGCGGCCAGAGGACTGCTGAAGCGCTCGACAAGCCTGACGAGCTCTGCCTGTCGCCCGGCGCCCGTCTTCTGAAACAGGCGGTGAAGATGTGTCTTGACCGTCGCTTCCCCGATCCCCAGGGCTTCTGCCGCTTCCGCCACTCCGCTCACCTGCACGATCGTCAGAAGGACACGAAGCTCGCCTGGCGTGAGGCTGAAGGCCTTGGCGATGGCCTCCGCCGGCGCCGGTGCTTCCGCCGACACGCTGTGCAAGAACATGGCAGCCGCCGCCGCATGGGAGCCGCCCGCGCGACGTCGTGCGCCCCCAGTGAGAGGAAGCACGTGCGCGACGTACTGATCGCCGCTCGTGGCACTCATGGGGACGGCAATTCCCTTCAGGCCGACAGCGGCATCACCTTGCCCCGATGCGGCGAACACCTCGCTGAGAGCCTGCTGCGCGCGGGCTTCTCGCGCAACGAGCTTGCCGCCACGCGCACGCAGAACCGTGCCATCAGCCAGCATCGATCGGGCGCTGGCATTGGCATGGACGACGCGAGCGCTATCATCGACGAGAAAGAGGCCTGCGTTCAGTCCGTCGAGCGCGGTTGCCAGCGTAGCGGCCTCGGCGGTTCGCATTTCTATTGTCCGGCTGACGAGTAGCGCGCGCCGGATATGAGGAACGATGAGGCGCATGCGCTGGCGCGTGGCGTCGTCAACCAGGCCATCCCGCTCATGGCGGAACACACCAAACATCGACGTGGTGGTCGAGGATTTGTCGAGTGATGCACTTACGAAGTCCACGACGCCCTGTGGACGGGCCCACTCCTGATAGAACCGCGTCTCGACGAATTCATCGTACTCGATAAGGTCCGCCGTGCTGATCGGCTCCTCGATCTTCGCGAAGTAGTGTCCGGCCGACATGGGGTCCAATTTGATATACTTCTCGAAGTAAATCCTCTTGAAATGGGGCGAGATGCCACCGTCGTCATAGTAAATGCCGCCAGTCTTGCTTTTGGGATCTTTGCAGAATACAGCCGCGGCCATTCCCCTTACGAAATGCTTTGTTTCCTCAAGCGTTTCGGCCCAAAGAGCGGGGTCCAGCGAGGCGTCGTAGATTTTGCCGACTAAGTTGGAAAGGGCTTCTTGGTCGTGCACGCGCACTCTCCTTCAGGCACCGGATCAATGCAAACAGGCATCAAACCTGTATTGCGGAGTTGATTCCCGTTCGAATTTGCCCGATACGGCCGCTCATTCTTGCGAGGAGCGTTCCCTACGGAGCATCCAGCCACTGCGAGGCGCCCGCATAACAAGGGCGCAACAATATTGTCTTGGCCAGGAGCGCAAGCCGAATTGGTCAAGAGCGCAATTGATGATCGGGAGCGGGCAAACGAGCCCGAGAGAGCGGCATGGCCACTTGGTCGACGGCTACTGTGCAGTCGCGGGAGCGTTTCTCGTACTGGCGAGAGGTGGTGTGTCAGACAGTGCTCAGCGTGTCGACCGAGCATCCGGCGAACGGCTTCTCGGCGAGCATTGCCAGCAGAACTTTCGGCAACTTGCGGTTGGCTTCATTCGAGTCCACCTCTCACGGGATCGTACGCAACAATTGCCACGTCGCGGCAGCGCCTGAAGCCAGCTACCTGGTCAGCCTCCAGATCCGGGGTCGCAGCAATATCACTCAGGGAGAGGAGAGCTTCTGCCTTGAACCCGGGGAGATCGCCATTGTCGACAGCGAACGGCCGTTCCGTGTGGGCTTTCCCGACTCGGTCCATCGCATCCTGGCGATAGTTCCGCGCGAAATGCTCAGCCAGCGCGCGCCCTGGATGAAGGACGCCCGATCTTGCCGCAAGCTCACGCTCTCGGGGCCTTACAGCGATCTCGCGCGGCGGCACTTGCTTCATCTCACGGGAGGCGATGACGATCTCAGCACGAGCGAAGCCGTCCTGATGGTCGAGAACCTCTGCAATCTTTTGACTCTGGCGAGTGCGCGGGAAGTCAGGCCGAACAGCCTCGCTCCGGAACTGATGATGCAGTCAATTCTCACTTTCTGCCGGCAGCATTTGCATAATCCCGAGCTTTCCCCGTCGCTCGTGGCCTCGCATCTCGGCATTTCCGTGCGCACGCTTCAGCTACGCTTTCAGCAGAGTGGGAAGAGCTTCGGTCGCTGGCTTCTGGAGTGCCGTCTGGAAGCGTGCGGCAAGGATTTGAAGGACCCATTCAAGCAGGGCGATAGCATCTCGACGATCGCCTACCGTTGGGGCTTCAACGATCTGTCTCACTTCAATAAGGCATTTCGGGCCCGTTTTGCGATGTCTCCAAGCCAGTGGCGGCTGGGCAATCAAATCTCCTCTCTCTGAGGGCAACAGACGAAGCGGCGGCGCAGCCTGATGCCGCCCCGCCGCTTGATGGATTGCCTCCTGGACTGGCGGGCGCGCTATTTCTGCGTCCTGCGGCTGCCGGCGATGTAGATCGGATAGAGAAGAGCCGTCGGTATCATCACCACCCCACCGCTAACGCTGGCGACCTCCATCGCGGAGAGCGTGCGACACGCCTCGGCCTTCTGGCGTCGCGATTGATCGTTCGTCTGCATGCAAGTTCTCCAACTGAATTCTGGTTGATCTTTCTCTTCGCCCATCCATCGCCGGCTTGGGCGATCTCGAACTCATTGTCTGAAAGGTATTCGAGCAGGCCATGACTGGCCTGCTCGATGAACTAATGCTTGGCTTGCGAGAAGGCGAAGCGCGCGACCGCCATGATGATCGGGAACCAGGCAATGCCGCCGGAAACCTGCTGGATCTCCGACGCGGAGAGCTCCTGGGGCTGCGACTGCGTACCAATCGTGTCCTTCGTGTTCATAGTCATTTCCTTTCGGGTGTGAGTTTCAGTGCGTGTCCGACCAATCGGCCACGCGTCCACAATGTCGTTTGCGCTTCGTGTGCGCTGTCCCTCAGGGCACGCCGCGAAGTTGAAGTGGACGTTCCCAGGCGGAAGCAGCATCTGCGCGGAGCTCCATCGCACGTGCGGGCATGGGCTTTGGCTGCCGTCCGACCGCCTCCAACAAGCAGCCGCAAGATTCTCTCGCCTCGTGCCCTAGGCGACAGCGCGCCGGACGTTGTTGCGAGATGCTCCGATCGTGCAAAGGGCACAGAACACAACTCTGGAGATTGAGATGACCAATACGAACGAGCAGACGGCCATGGGCGAGCATATCCGCCTTCGCAATGAAGACGGGATTGCCGACGCGTCGGGCAATGACAGCTTCGGCGCAGATATTCGCTCACTTGGCGCAGCGGAAGTGGAAGAGGTCTCGGGAGCGCTCGGCCCTCTTCTGATCGCGATGGGTATTGGGACGGTGCTTGGTGTCGTTGCTGCCGTGGCTACCGCTCCGAGCAGGGGAGGTGGTAGCGGCATCACCTGGCAGCAGATCTTGGATACGGCTCAGGGACGCCCGCGGACCTGATCGCTCTTCGAAACTTCAACACATTTGGGAGAACACAGATGAGCAATCTCACGAACAACAGCCGCCGAACAGCCAAGGATGGTGTTCGATCACTCTCCGCCTCCGAGCTTGATACGGTGACGGGCGGCGTGGCACTCAATCCCTTCACCAACGAAGGCTGCATCAGGATCATCCGCGGGCCAGGGCCTGTCTACAACCCGTGGCTCGATCCTTCTAGTCCAGAGCGCCGGATGATCTGAGATCATTCCGAGCTCAGTTGCGAGGGGCGGGCCATTGCTGGTCCGCCCCTTTTTTTATGGAGACGGCCTCCGCAAGAACACTTGCGATCATCTCCCACTTGGTCCCGACCGCGTTCGTGCCGAGTGTGGCGGTAGGCGCGACGAGGCAGGTCGGTTTAGGGCGCGCGCGCTGTAGGCCCTTGGATTGCGCGCGCGCATGAGCGCCCTTGCCACGAGCTACATCAAGCGAAGTCGTTTGCGGGCCGGCTGCCGAGTACGAGCTTCGCAAAAATACCGAGGCGCAGTCGTTGTTGCTCGCTGCTTATTGCCTCGGTGTCCGATGAGAGTGAAGGAGCTACGGGGCCGCGACGGCTGCCGCGAGCGGGCTATGTCCTGATCCATACTGGACTTCCTTGAGCCGACGCCCGCCGACCTCGTAAACGCGCTTCGCCCGTCGCAGAAGTGCAGGCCGGTGCGCCACGACAATGCGCGTGATCGGCATCTGGTCGATGAGATCCGCGATCAGCTCCTCATTCTGCTCGTCGAGATTGGCGGTGCCCTCGTCGAGAATGAGGATCTTCGGCTGGCGATAGAGCGCGCGCGCGAGCAGGACACGCTGGCGCTGGCCGCCGGAGAGCGTCGAGCCCATATCGCCGACGAGCGTCAGATACTGCATGGGCATGCGAACAATATCATTGTGCACTTGCGCGGCCACGGCAGCAGCGACGACCCGCTGCATGTCGAGATCGGGATCGAACCCGCCGATGTTGTCTGCGAGCGTGCCGGACAGAAGCCGATCGTCCTGGGCGACGACGCCCACCTTCTCGCGCCAGGCGCGCCACCGCTCCGCCGTCGCGCGCTGCCCGTCGAGCTCGATCATCCCATCGGAGGGCTGGTTGAGACCGAGAAGGAGTTTCAGAAGCGTGCTCTTGCCGCCGCCGGATGCGCCGTGAATGGCGACATAGTCACCAGGCGAGATCTCGAGGTTGATGTCCTCGAGCACCAGCGGATCCGTTGCGCCATAGCGGAAGGACACGTCTTTGAGGCGCACGTGTCCTCTCACCTCCGCAGGCTCGGACGAGGCGCCAGAGAGTTCCGTCGGCGTCGTCACGATATCGGCGAGGCGGTCGAGATGCAGACGCAGAAAGCGAAACTGCATGAGCTGATTGACGAGCGCATTGGCGCGGTCCGTGAACGTCTGCCGGTACGAGAGGAACGAGAACAGCATTCCGACCGAGAAGCCCTGACCGTCGAGGATGAGGCGGCCGGCGACATAGATGACGATGACCGTCTGCAGGCCCGTCACGATGCTCTGAATGAGGGACTGTGAGATGGTGAGCTTGCCGACGGCAATGCTGGCATTCGTGGAGTCGGCGTGCAGGTTGCGCCATCCGCTCTCGCGTACGGCCTCCCGCCCGAGAAGCTTGAGTGTCGTCGCAGCCCGCACGCTCTCCATGAGGTGCGTCTGTTCCTTCGCTTCGGCGAGAATCTCTTCCTCCATGCGCTGCTTCATGCGCGGGAATAGGGCGAGGTTCAGCGCCATGTTGATCAGCACGGCGGCGATGACGATCATTGCCAGCGTCGTCGAATAGAAGAACAGGATGACCGCGGCGACGCAGGCCATGATGCCGTCGATGACGGTGCCGACAACACCCTGCGTAATGGCATCCTGGATGGGTTTGGTCGAGCCGAGGCGCGAGATGATGTCGCCGGCATGTCGTTTCTCGAAATAGTCGCTCGGCAGACGCAGCAGATGGCGCACGAGATTGCCGGAGATCTGGAAGCTCAGGAGATGGCCGAAGACCCTGAGCGCCCACGAGCGGAGCGCTTCGATAGCCGCCTGAATGATGACGAGCGCACCAAAGCCGAGCGCAATCACCGTAAGAAGGTCGCGGTCCACACTGGCGAGCGCCTCATCGACGACAAGCTGCATCTGCAGGGGCGCGACGAACGTGACGATCTGCAACGCGACCGACAGGACGAGGACCTGGGCGAGGGCGGGCCACCAACCCGTCATTCTCGACCACAGCATGGAGAGCTTCATCGGCATCCGCGCCGAGACCGGCTCGAATGTCTCGGCCCGTGCGAGCTCCAGCACGACGCCCGTGAAGTGCTTCGAGAACTCCTCAGGGCTGAACACGCGCACGCCGAGCGCCGGATCGTGCACGACGAGCTTGCGGCGGCCGACGCTCTTCAGAACGACGAAGTGGTTGAGGTCCCAATGCACGATGGCTGGAAGGCGGACTTTGTCGAGCGCGCCGAGCTCGACGCGAAGCGCGCGCGTCGAGAAGCCGAGCTTGTCCGTGATCTCCATCAGGCTCTTGAGCGACGCGCCGGCGAGCGAGAGGGCATAGCGTTGGCGCAGGCCGTTCAGGTCCACATCGTGGCCGTGGTAGCGGGAGATCATGGCGATGCACGCAAGGCCACACTCGGCAGCTTCGGAGGCCGTGATAACCGGCAGGCGACGACCGCCGAAGTGCAGTTCGTCCAGAATGCTCATGACCTCAGCCCCACGGCATAAATCGGATCAAACAGCCAGCGCAGCAGACTGCGCCGATCGAACACAATCTCCGCCGAGGCAAGCATTCCCGGCTGCAAAGGAATGGCCTGCCCGTAAGCCATCATGCTCTCACGCATGAGCGACACGCGAATGCGGAAGACGGGCTCATCGACACGCAAGCCTTGAAAGCCGATCTCCGCAGGACTGATCACGGTGCTCGAGACCGTGCGTATGGTGCCGCGAATGGTACCGAAGCGCTGATAGGGAAAGGCCTGGAGGCTGATCTCGACATCCTGCCCGGGCTGAATGAAGCCGATGGCGCGGGATGGCGCCAGCAGCTCGGCTTCGAGCTTGCCGCCGACGGGAACGACCACCGCGATCGTTCCGCCGGCAGCAATGGGCTGACCCGTTGTCACCGGCAGCGCGGCAACGCGGCCGCTCACCGGCGCGGTGACAAACTGGAGGCGTCGCGCCTCGGCTTCGGCGCGGCGCTGCTGAAGGCTCGCCTGAGCGCTCGATGCCTCCGAGCGCGCGGCATTGATCTCGAGCGGGATCGAGGCGAGGCGTCCCTTGATCTCCGCGATCGCGCTTTCGATGCTGGCGAGCTGGCGATGGTGTGACGCGAGCTCCTGCTCCGCCGAGAGAACGGCGAGACGCCGGGCATCGACCTCGCGGCGCGCGAGAAAGCCCTTGTTGGCGATCTCTACGCCGCGCGCGTATTCGCCGCGCGCAATCTCGAGACGCTGCTCCTGAAGTCCGACCTGGATCGTGATCTGCTTGTGCTCGGCTTCGCTCTTGGACAGGCGGATGTTCGCCTGCTCGCGCTCCACTTCGAGCTGAGCGAGGCGCGACTCGGCTTTTGTACGCGCGGCGAGCGTCTCCGAGGTCAGTCCCTGCGAGATCACGTCGCCGACATTGCCTGCGGCCGTCTCGGTCGACATGCTGAGGACTGCAATGCGATCCCCGGCCGAGACGACGTCGCCTTCCTTGACAATGAGGCTCTGGAGCGTGGCCGACGCGGGAGCTGCCGCGCGGATCATGCCTTGATCAGGGATGAGATAGCCGGCAACCGTCGCCTTCCGCGAATACGTGCCGAGGGCGGCGAATGTTGCTGCAGCGAAAACGATTGCCGTGAGCAGCAGGCCCAGCGTGCGCACCGACAGTGGCGTCGCCAGAACGACCTGCCCGTCCAGGCGCCGCGTTGCGTGCGCGACAGCTTCTCTTCGGAATAGCTCGCTCATGTGGACCTCATGCAGGTCAGCAGGTCTGAGTATGATGTGCGTGAGAAATTCATTGTATCGCCGCTCGCGCGTCTGCTTTCAGCTCGGGTTCTTCAGGCTGCAAGGCTTCCTCCATGAGATCGAGCTCCCTTGCAGCCAGATCGGAGACCAGCACGTAGGAGACGCGACCAACGCTCAATGTGCGCACGTGGTAGCCATTGTGCTGACCGCGCATGGCGAGCGGCGACGCGTCATCGAGCGCGGATTGGAAGAGCGTGACGGGGCGCCCGCTTCGCCGGAAGATGATCGCTGCCTTCGGCTGATCGGCGAGGTACTCGACGCGCGCGCCTTCGAGAGAAAATCCTGCAGCCGAAAGATCCTGCACCGGGCCGGCCTCTTGTCCGCTGTCCTTCAACCACTTCTCAATGGCGACTGGATCATGCGACGACATATCGACGAGATGCTCACCGGTGACGCCGCGCACGTGCGCGGCGACAACTTCCTTGAAGTCGAAGAAGCTTTCCTGGGGCGGCCCTGGGACTGCCGGGCGGCTGACAATGGCGACCGACAGATCCGCTGAGGGTCGAATCTGACAGGCCAATCTGATGTTGCTCGGCGCGCTGATGGAGGCGAGCGTGACAGCTTCCGCGCCGGTCGGTGGTGGCAGGCGATCCTGGCCCTTCTCGATGCGCACGCGGCACGTGGAGCAGCGCCCGCGGCCGCCGCAGACCGAGGCATGCGGGATGCCCGCAGCACGGCTGAGCTCGAGCAGGGTCTTGCCCGGCGCGGCCTCGATGGTCGGGCCATCGATGAAGCTGACGCGAACGGGCTTGCTCAAGATCTTGCGCGAGAGCTGACGTGATATGGCGAGCCCGATGACTCCGGCCACGATCGCATAGAAGATCATGCGCACGGTGACGCGCAGCCAGGCGAGGACGGCACTGTCCTCGGCATTGGGCCAGTTCGATCGGGTTTTGAGCGCCGCGAGAGCCTCGGGATCGCTCATGATGTCACCGGCCGTGCGGCCGGCAACGGCAAATCCCGCCAAGGCGAGGATGGGAATTGCGATGGCCAAGACCAGAAGTGCCGGCGCGACCCGGCGATAGGGGTCCGACAGGCGCAGCCAGTAGTGCAGGCCGAGACATCCGTGCCCCCAGACCGTCAGCATCAGAAGCGCTTGAAATTCGGCACTGTCGGGCCACAGGCGTACGAGCTCATAAAGGTAGCTGTCCTCGACCCTGAAGAACTGATGCGCAATGCGCGTGTTCACGATGTGCGGGAACAGGAAGAACGGGATGGCGAGCCCGAGCAGGATCTGCACGGCCTCCCAACGGGGCATACGCCATGTCTTCCGCCGCGCCGTCTTCAGCAGGGCGAGCGTGATGTGGGTGACAAGCGCGGCGCCCAGGATCAAGGTGCCAACGGCCGATCTCGTTATGGCCGTGCGGAGATGCTGAGCGTCGTGCATGAGTTCGAGGCTCACCAGTCCGAGCGCGTGATTGAGGAAGTGGGTTGCGGCAAAGGCAAACAGGACCAGCCCGGATACGAGCCGGAGTTTCTGCTCAAAGCTGCCTCGCAAGTATACGTGCATTGCCCCGGTCCCCCGCCTCCAGGCTCCTACAACATAGGCCGCAGCGTCAACGGTTCTGGGTATGTACCACTGCGATTCTGCTGCTTTAGAGGGTAGGGGGCCGGCGGCGCGGACCCTTGGAGTGGTCGCGCGCCGCCTGCCAGGGGCTTCTCACTTGAGGTGATCGTCGGGACGATTGTGAGGGCCCCGGGCGGGCTTCGGATCGTTGCCGCCGAAGATGCTCTTCAGCCATGAAATGAGGCCGGCGCCGGATGTGGCTTCGATTTCATCGAGGCTCAGCTCGCGAAGCTCGGCAGTCTGGGGGGCCTTGTTGAGATCCTTAAGCATCGTAGTTCTCCTTGGTGGGTGGGTTGAGGTGGTGGTGAGGTGCTGCGGTAGTTGGTGGAAACGGGACTAGAGGGGGACCTGGCCTGCGCGCTCGGGCGTGCCGGGCGTGATCCAGGGATTGAAGATGATCACAGGCACACCGAAGTCGGTGAAATCGCGCGGGTTGGTCGTGCAGTCGCCGAAGACGATGACGGCCCTCACGCGCGCGCCGGCGACGGCGTCAATTTCTTCGTGGGTCAAAGACCGAAGCTCAGGATTCTTGCTGCTGTGGGTCATGGCAGTGTCTCCCGTGACGTGGCCGCCTGTTGGCGTCTCGAAGCTCGCCTTCGATGGAGCCAATATGTCATCGGGGAGAGGCCGCCGCTGTTCCTGGGGGAACAGGTCCAAAAAACTTTAGCCTAGGCCAATTGAGGAGAGGCCGGCGGGCGTCCGCCAGGCCCCTGCGGCCTCGCGGAACTGGCAGCTCGGCGCTTGGTGCTGTCGGGATGACATCAACAGCACAGCCGTCAATAACGACGGCTGATCGTCAGAGCTCTCGCATCCGACGGCGCGTTGATCGCGTGGTGCTGTCGTGCCCGCTCACGTCAGTACCCCACCAAGGGAAGACCGGGAGAAACCCGGATGGCAACGGCGGAGCGCGGTAGTTAGCGTTAACTCAGACAATGCGAGCCTGTCGGATCCCTCACAGCCTGCCCTCTGCACTGTGATTGATGTCTTAGAGCACTGCTTGGGCGAATGAAGGCGCAACGGTGTCACTCCATGAACCAGCGCACATCAGCCGATTTTCGAGAGCACGCACGCCCGTGGCCGTTCTTCGACACGGTAACGGACTATTGGACGGACGCCTTTCAGCGCACGGCTCTCTTTCTCAATGTGATGGCGGAGCGTGGTGAGCGCTACGCGACTCATGCGGCAAAGGCCGCCCCGCACGTCTTGAAATTCGAGGTCGAGCTCGTCATGGACGGGCGCCAACTCGCACGCCCGGTGAACTATGTCCTGGCGCGCGTTGTGCCACCTCGCGACTTCTACCTCGATCAGAGAAAGCGGCCCTTCGTCATCGTCGATCCGCGGGCCGGCCACGGCCCTGGTATTGGCGGGTTCAAGGCCGACAGCGAGATCGGCGTCGCGATCAAGGCCGGTCATCCCTGCTATTTCATCGGCTTCCTTCCCGATCCTGTGGCAGGCCAGACAATCGAGGATATTGCGCGCGCGGAAGCGACATTCCTGGAGCATGTGATCGCCCGCCACCCCGAGGCTGAAGGTAAGCCGGCAGTGATCGGAAACTGCCAGGCAGGGTGGGCCGTGATGATGCTGGCCGCCATGCGCCCGGAATTGTTCGGCCCGATCATCATCGCGGGCTCGCCGCTCTCCTATTGGGCAGGCGTTCATGGCAAGAACCCCATGCGCTATACGGGCGGCCTTCTCGGCGGCACATGGCTCACAGCGCTGATGGGCGATCTCGGCAACGGCAAGTTCGACGGCGCCTGGCTGGTGACGAACTTCGAGAACCTGAACCCGTCGAACACATACTGGACGAAGACCTACAATCTCTATTCGAAGATCGATACCGAGGGTCCCCGCTACCTCGAGTTCGAGGAGTGGTGGGGCGGGCACGTCATGCTCAATGCGGAGGAGATGCAGTTCATTGCCGACGAGCTGTTCGTTGGCAACAAGCTCTCATCCAGTGGCATCGCGGCCTCCGACGGAACGCGCATCGATCTGCACAACATCAGATCGCCGATCGTCATCTTCTGCTCCAAGGCGGACAACATCACGCCACCTCAGCAGGCCTTGGACTGGATACTCGACCTCTACAAGAGCGTCGATGAGATCCGTGCCGACGGGCAAACCATTGTCTACGCCCTGCACGATACCATCGGCCATCTCGGCATTTTCGTCTCCGCCTCCGTTGCGAAAAAGGAGCACGACGAGTTCGCCAGCAATATCGATCTGATCGATGTGCTGCCGCCTGGCCTCTACGAAGCCGTGCTGACGCCCAAGAGCGATGTCGACCCCACGTCGGACCTCGTGGCGGGAGACTACCTGGTCCGCTTCGTAAGCCGAACTTTGGAGGACATCCGCGCGCTCGGGGGCAACAGCGAGGAGGACGAGCGCTGCTTTGCCGCGGCGGCGCGCGTATCCGACATCAATCTCGGCCTCTATCGAACATTCATGCGGCCCTGGGTTCGCAGCATCGCCAATGACGGCGTGGCAAGCTGGATACGCAATCTCCATCCCTTGCGACTGCAGTACGAGATGTTCTCCGCCAAGAACCCCCTCCTGCCGCCCATGGGGGCGCTCGTGGATATGGCAGAGGACTATCGCCGGGTCGTGCCCGCCGACAATCCGATGTGGCGTGCGCAGGAGCAAATGTCCGAGCAGATAGAAAAAGGCCTCGATGCCTATCGCGACTGGCGCGACGCCATGTGTGAGGCGACCTTCTACGCGATATATGGCGCGCCGCTGCTCCAGGCGCTTGTCGGGCTCAAAGCGTCCGATCGCCAGGTCCGCGAGCAAGCGGGCGAGGACGGCGCGCGCCGTGCCCTCGTTGCGCGGCGTATCGAAGAGCTGAAGCGCGCCATTCCGGACGGCGGCCCGCGCGAGGCGGTCACGCGGGCCCTCCTCTACGTGCGCATGCCTGAAGGTGTGGCGGACGAGCGCGGCTTCAATCTTCTGCGGCAAGTGCGCGAGGAAGCGGGGCGCGGCATGTCGCTCAGCGACTTCAAGAAGCTCGTGCGCGAGCAGTACTTCATGCTTCAGCTCGACGAGCGGACGTGCCTGGATACGATACCGGAGATGCTGGCGGAAGACCCCGAGCTCGCCGCCGATCTGATCGGTCGGCTACGTCGCATCGTCAATGTCGTCGGGCAATCGACCACGCGAGAGAGATTGGCAGGGATCGAGCCGCTGCTACGGCTCGACGACAGGCGGCGCCCAGCCCGACACAATGGTGACGAGCCGCCTCACGGCAGATCCTCGATGACGTCGAGACCGCAAGAGCCGGGCCACAGGAACTAGTGTGATGTTCGGTGCTCTTTCGAGCAACCACAAATGAGGACGCGTATCATGCCTGGTTTCCTCAACCCACGCGATCTGAAGGAGATGACCTCCGAAGCTGAATCCGCCAAGATGGACGAGGAGCGGCAATACAAGCTCAAGCAGGAGAAGATGAAGAAGGAGCTGCACGAGGCCTTCTTGTCGCGAGAGCTGCATCCCAATGTCGTCAAGCGTATCAACGATGCCATCAGCATCGCTGCGAGGCAGGGCCAGCATCAGATCGAGGTTCTGACTTTCCCATGCCAGTACTGCAATGACCGCGGCCGGCGGATCAACAACAGCGATGCTGACTGGCCCGACTCCCTCGAAGGCTTCGCGAAGAAGGCATACGAATTCTACGCCAGGGAGCTCAAGCCCCTGGGGTTCAAGCTGACCGCGGAAGTGATCAGCTTCGAGGGAGGTGTGCCAGGAACCATCGCCATGAATCTCAAGTGGTGAAGGGACCGTTCATGGCGGCCAGCGTGTGAGTACATCAGGATGGCCAAGGCAACAGCTCAACTCAAGTCACCGACGCAGCTTCATGCTCGCCAGCACGCCAAGTACGAGCGCCTCATCGATGTGGCCAAGACCAAGCCGCCATTGTGGACGGCTGTGGCGCACCCGTGCGACGAAAGCTCTCTCAGCGGCACCATCGAGGCTTTTCAGGCCGGCTTGATCATGCCGATCCTGGTCGGCCCGGCCGGCAGGATCCGCGGCATCTCCGAGAAGCTCAATCTCGACATCAGCGGCATCGAGATTGTCGATGCGTCGCACAGCCAGGCTTCGGCGGAGAGGGCCGTTGCGCTCGTGCGCGAGGGCAAGGCCGAGCTGCTGATGAAGGGCAGTCTCCATTCGGATGAGATCCTCGGCGAGGTCACGAAGCGGGATGGTCTTCGGACGGGGCGGCGCGTGAGCCATGTCTTCATCATGGACGTTCCCACGCATAGTCAGACCCTGTTCATCACGGATGCGGCCGTGAATATCGCGCCGGATCTGATGGCCAAGCGCGACATCGTGCAGAACGCGATCGACTTGTTCGTGGGGCTCGGCCTTGGCACGCCCAAGGTCGCCATACTGTCCGCCGTTGAAACTGTGAGCGTGGCTATCCCCTCGACCATCGAAGCGGCGGCGCTGTGCAAAATGGCGGATCGCGGGCAGATCACGGGCGGCGACCTGGATGGTCCCCTCGCGTTCGACAATGCCATCAGCGAGGAAGCCGCGCGGATCAAGGGCATCAAGTCCTCGGTTGCCGGAAAGGCGCAGATCCTCGTCGTGCCGGATCTGGAAGCCGGCAACATGCTCGCGAAGAATCTGTCCTTCCTCTCCAATGCCGATGCTGCAGGTATCGTGCTCGGCGCACGCGTGCCGGTCATTCTGACGTCACGCGCCGACAATCTTCGAACGCGCCTCGCGTCCTGTGCAGTGGCGTCTCTTCTCGCTTACAGCCAGAGAACCGGTCGGCCCATACAGAGCTGAGCCATGAGCAACGCGATCTTCGTGGTGAATGCTGGAAGCTCGAGCATCAAGTTCCAGCTCTTCTCGGTCGACGGGGATGGTGAGTGCCGCCGGCTGATGAAGGGGGGCTTCGACGGCATTGGCTCGCTGCCGCATCTTTTCGCCGCCGATGGCGATCAGACGCTCATCGACCAGACTTGGGAAGCCGATGAGATCGACGGTGTTTCAGATGCGTTGGACGAAGTCGTCAAGTTTGTGAGGGCGTACAGCAGCGGCGATCTGCCGATTGCCGTCGGTCACCGCGTCGTACACGGCGGGCCAGACTACAGCGCACCGACCATCGTGAACGAGGCGGTGCTGCGCCAGCTCGAGAGGCTCGTTCCGCTGGCTCCCCTGCATCAACCGAACAACCTCGCTCCAATTCGACTGCTGCTCGAGAGGCAGCCGCATCTGCCGCAGGTCGCCTGCTTCGACACGGCCTTCCACCGGGGACACGCGGAAATCGCAGATCGCTACGCCATACCGGAGGATCTCTATGTCGAAGGGATCCGGCGCTATGGCTTCCACGGGCTTTCCTACGAATACATCGCCCAGAGCTTCGAGAGCCTCGCTCCGGAGCTCGTGGGCAAGAGAGTTATCGTCGCACATCTCGGCAGCGGGGCCTCCATGTGCGCGATGATGGGCGGCCGCAGCGTCGAAAGCACCATGGGCTTTACGGCGCTCGATGGTCTGCCCATGGGCACGCGGCCGGGACAGTTGGATGCGGGCGTGATCCTCTACCTCGTCGATCAGAAGCATCTCGGGTCCGGCGCGCTTGTCGACCTCCTCTACAAGAAATGCGGTCTCTTGGGGCTGTCGGGCATGAGCAATGACGTGCGTGAGCTGCTGGCCAGCACAGAACCTCGCGCGAAGATGGCGCTCGACTACTTCACCTACAGGATCTCTCTCTTCGCTGGGATGCTGGCTGCCGCAATGCGCGGCCTGGACGGCTTCGTCTTCACGGCAGGTATCGGCGAGCACGCGCCGAGCATTCGCGAGGCGGTCATCCGCCAGATGGATTGGCTCGGCGTGGAGCTCGATCCCGATGCGAACGAGCAGAGCGCGCTGCGCATATCTACGCGTGACTCCAAGGTCGGTTGTTACGTCATTCCAACCGATGAGGAGTTGATGATCGCGCGCCATACATGGCGCGTCGTGACGCAAAATGTCGAGAAGAGCGTTTGGGAGTTGCGAGCATGATCGACCTTTCGTCTCTCACGCTTCTGAAGGGGAAAAAGGCACTCGTCACCGGCATCGCCAATGACAAGTCGATTGCCTGGGGCTGTGCCAAGGCCTTCCAAACCTTCGGAGCGGATCTAGCGATTACCTATCTGAACGACAAGACACGCACCTACGTGGAGCCCTTGGCGCAGGAGCTTGGCGCATCCATATTTCTGCCGCTGGACTTGGGCCAGGGCAATCAGCTCGAAGCCGTATTCGAGAACATCGAGAAGAAGTGGGGCCGGCTCGATATCCTCCTGCACTCCATTGCCTTTGCACCCAAGGATGATCTGCAAGGCCGGGTCGTCGATTGCTCCAAGGCGGGATTTCTTCTCGCGATGGAGCTCTCGTGCTGGTCTTTCATCCGCATGACCAAGCTCGCGGAGCCGCTCATGAAGAACGGCGGCGTTGCATTCACGATGACCTATTACGGCTCGCAGATGGTCGTCGAGCACTACAACATGATGGGGCCTGTGAAGGCAGCACTGGAGTCGGCAACGCGCTATATGGCCGCCGAGCTGGGGCCGAAGAAGATCAGAGTGCATGCCATTTCGCCGGGTCCGCTCAAGACGCGCGCGGCATCCGGTATTTCCGATTTCGATGCCCTGCTGAGCAAGGCGGAATCCAAGGCTCCGACGCGAAGCCTCGTTTCGATCGACGATGTCGGTGTCGCGGTCGCCTTCCTGGCTACGGATGCGGCGAAGCTGATCACGGGCGATACGCTGTACATTGATGGCGGCTACCACATCATCGATTGAGGGCTGAGAGGCCGAAGCCCCGCACGTACTGGCGCATAGGGCCAGCTCGTCCTTGCAAAGCTGCCGCTTCGGCCGAGCCCCGTTGGTCGCTCTGCACGAAATCGCAGTTCGAGGGTGTCAGGTGAGGTCGACCCGATCGGCCTAGGGGGGATTGCATGGAAGTGGAAGAGAGAGAAACCATGAAAATGGAGTGATCATAGCCATGTCCACAGACGCAGAGCACACTGGAAGCCAGGGGCGCAGCGACCCTCCTGCGCGCGTAACGCGGCGCGCCGCATTGCAGACGGCAGCAAGTGCAGTGGCCTTCGCCACGGCGCCAGCGTCGAACGCCCAGCAGACTGGACCAACGACCTCTGCAGCGGCAGAGGGCAGCACCATTCGCCTCATCGTCAATGGCCAGCCGCGCACGCTCTCTGTCGATCCGCGCCAGTCGATCCTCGATATCCTGCGCGAGACGCTAGACCTCACGGGGACCAAGAAGGGCTGCAATGCAGGTGCGTGCGGCGCGTGCACCGTCCTTCTGAATGGCCAGCGGATCAATTCCTGCCTCGCATTGGCGGCGATGCACGATGGTGCCGAGATCACGACGATCGAAGGGCTCGCCAAGGGCGACGATCTGCATCCCCTGCAGCAGGCATTCATCGAGCGGGACGGCCTTCAGTGCGGCTACTGCACGCCCGGCCAGATCATGTCCGGTGTCGCCTGCATATCCGAAGGCCATGCGGGATCGGTGCAGGAAATCAAAGCCTGGATGAGCGGCAACATCTGCCGATGCGGTGCCTATGCCGGCATTGTCGAAGCCATCTCCGACGTCGCGAAAGGGGGCAAGCTATGATCCCTTTCAGCTTGCAGAAAGCGTCGAGCGTCGGTGATGCGATTGCCGCTGCGAGGGCCGGGGCGCGCTACATCGCGGGCGGCACGACGCTCGTCGATCTGATGCGCGAGGAGGTCGAACAGCCCGATCGCCTGGTCGACATCAATGCGCTGCCGTTGAAGCGCCTCCAGGCCGACGGAGACGATCTCGTCATAGGTGCTCTCGTGACGATGTCGGCGTGCGCGGCGCATCCGGACGTGAAGCGCCTGCAGCCGGTCATTTCCGAAGCGCTGCTCGAGGGTGCCTCACCGCAGTTGCGCAATCTCGCAACGATGGGCGGCAATCTGCTCCAGCGCACGCGCTGTCCGTATTTTCGGATGCTCGATGCCGGCTGCAACAAACGTACGCCAGACTCTGGATGCTCTGCGATGGACGGCTACAACGGCAATCACGCCGTGCTCGGCACGAGCAGTCATTGTCTCGCGACACATGCCTCCGATGTTGCCGTGGCCCTGGTTGCGCTCGATGCCACCATGCAGGTCCTGGGGCCGAACGGAGAGCGCACCTTTCCGGTCGAGGATCTGTTCCGCCTTCCCGGTACGACGCCGCATCTCGAGCACACATTGCAGCCTGGCGAGCTCATCACGGCTATCCGCGTGCCGGGTGGTCGGTACGCGCCGAGAGCCCGATATCTCAAGGTCCGCGATCGCTCATCCTATGAGTTCGCGGTCGTCTCGGCCGCTGCTCTGCTCGATCTGGAGAACGGTGTCATCCGCGAGGCGCGTATCGCGTGCGGTGGCGTTGGAACCAAGCCCTGGCGCATGCGTGCCTGCGAGCAGGCGCTGGCCGGTCGGCCGGCGGACCGCTCCTCGTTCGAGCTGGCGGCGCGCCTGTCTCTCGCCGGAGCGCAGGCCAGATCGGGCAACAAGTTCAAGATGGAGCTCATGCCCGCAACCATCGTCCGGGCCCTCGAACTGGCGAGAGATGTGCCATGAACCCGCAAGCCATTGGAAAGCCGCTCACCCGTATCGACGGGCGCGCAAAGGTTACTGGCGCGGCACGCTACGCAGCCGAGTTCAATCAGCCCAATCAGGCCTATGCAGTGATCGTCTCGAGCACGATCGGCCTCGGGCGCATCACGGGGATCGATCCGGCGGCCGAGCACCTGCCTGGCGTTCTGGCCATCATCAGCCATCTCAATGCGCCCCGCCTTCCGTACAATCCACACAAGGGCGGTATCGATCCTTCCTATGGCGAGCGCCTGCACGTGCTGCAGGATGATCAGGTGCGCTTCTATGGCCAGCCTGTGGCGCTCGTCGTCGCCGACACTCTGGTGCGTGCGGAGCGCGCGGCCGCGGCGTTGCGCATTACGTATGATGCGCAGCATCCGATCGTCGGCCCGCGCGACAAGCAGGCAAAGCCGATCGCGCCTGAAGCGGACGGCCGACTGGAAGCCGACAACGTTCGCGGAGATCCTGAGGCCGCCCTCGCGTCGGCGGCCGTGGCGGTCGATATCACGTCGGACATCGCGCGGCAGAACCATCATCCAATGGAGCCCCATGCAACTATTGCGGCATGGGATGGCGATCGCCTGACGCTCTGGAGCAAGAGCCAGTTCGTCGCCAACGAGCAGGAAGAGATCGCGGCGGTCTTCGGCATGGCACCAGAAAATGTGCAGGTGATCTGCCCCTTCGTCGGCGGCGCATTCGGAACGAGCCTGCGCACGTGGCCGCACGTCACTCTCGCCGCATTGGCCGCGCGGCAAGTGGGGCGGCCGGTCAAGCTCGCGCTCACGCGCCGACAGATGTCATTCACCACCGGGCATCGGCCACGGACACTGCAACGCATGGCGCTTGGCGCTACGCGCGACGGCCGACTGACCAGCATCATTCATGAGGGCACAGGCGAGACGAGCCGCTACGAGCAGTTCATCGAGTCGCTCACGTCCGGTACGGACTTCATGTATTCGTGCCCGAATGTGAGGACCCGCTACCGTCTGGTGCCGCTCGACACGGGCACGCCCACATACATGCGCGGGCCCGGCGAGGCGAGCGGCATGTACGCACTCGAGACAGCGCTCGATGAGCTCGCCTACAAGCTCGGGATCGATCCGATCGAGCTTCGCCGGCGCAACGAGCCTCGGATCGACGAGAGCACGAACAGGCCGTTCTCGAGCCGCTCGCTCATGGCGTGCTATGACATTGGCGCGGAGCGCTTCGGCTGGGCCAAGCGAACGCCCGAGCCGCAGTCCATGCGCGATGGGCGACTGTTGATCGGCATGGGCACGGCGACCGCGACATATCCTGCGATGCAATTCCCGGCCAGTGCGCGGGCGCGCCTTCTCGCCGATGGCACGGCGGAAATCGAGAGCGCGGCCAGCGATATGGGGCCTGGCACGTACACATCCATGACCCAGGTCGCGGCGGATACGCTCGGCATTCCTGTCGGGCGCGTTCGCTTCAGCCTCGGGAACTCGGATTTTCCACCAGCACCGCCGCATGGTGGATCGCAAACCATGGCGGCTGTCGGCTCGGCCATTCGGGCGGCCTGCCTCGCCGTCCAGGATCTGCTTGTCGAGCGCGCGGCCGCGAACCCGCGCTCGCCGGCGCACAACATGGGCAAGGAGGCATTGGAATGGGTCGATGGCCATCTGCGCCGGAAAGGAGGCGCGGCAAGCGGCCAGTCCTACGCCGAGATCGTTGGTGCTGCCGGCGGCGTGCCGGTTGAGGCGACCGTGAGCGTCGCGCGAGATCCCGAGATCGACAACAAGTACTCCATGCACGCTTTCGGCGCGGTGTTCGTGGAGGTTTCCGTCGATCCCGATGTCGGCATCGCGCGCGTGAGACGGGCGCTCGGGGCGTACGGTGCAGGACGCATCGTCAATCCGAGGCTCGCGCGAAGTCAGTGTCTGGGCGGCATGATCGGCGGCATCGGCATGGCCTTGATGGAGCACACGTCACTCGACGCACGCGATGGGCGCCCCGTCAACGCGCACATGGCAGAGTACTTGCTCCCGGTGAACCTCGACATTCCGGACTTGGATGTGCTGTTCGTCGACGAGGTCGATCCGCACGTCAATCCCCTTGGCGTGAAGGGGCTCGGCGAGGTCTCGCTCGTCGGCATGGCGCCGGCTATAGCAAATGCCGTCTTCCATGCAACCGGACGGCGCATCCACGAATTGCCGATCCGCATCGAGCACCTGCTCGGCGTTTAGGCTATCCGGCGGACGTACTGCGGCTTGTGATCGGCACGATCGGGATTGCCGCGGAGTACGTCCGCCTCTTGAGGCTGCGCGTCAATCGCGCGGGCAGTGTTGCCTCAGGCGCGTCCCCGCATGGCCTTTGCTGCCGCGACCATGTTCTCGAGCGCCGGCTTCACTTCCTCCCAGCGACGCGTCTTGAGGCCACAGTCGGGATTGACCCAGATCTGATCTGGCGCGAGACGCTCCTTGGCCTTCTTCAGCAGCGCGGTCATGTCCTGCGCACCGGGGCATCGCGGCGAATGGATGTCGTAGACGCCCGGTCCGATCTCGTTCGGATACTTGAAATCGGAGAAGCTCTCGAGCAGCTCCATGTCGGAGCGCGACGTCTCGATGGAGATCACGTCGGCATCGAGCGCTGCGATCGACGGCATGATGTCGTTGAATTCGCAGTAGCACATGTGCGTGTGGATCTGCGTCGCGTCGGCAACGCCCGCAGCCGCCAGTCGGAAGCAGTCGACCGCCCATTTCAGGTATGCTTCGTGCTCGGCAGCGCGCAGCGGCAGTCCTTCGCGCAATGCGGGCTCGTCGATCTGAATGAGGCGGATACCGGCCTTCTCGAGATCGAGCACTTCATCCCTGATCGCGAGAGCGATCTGCTGGCAGGTGACCGAGCGAGGCTGATCGTCCCGCACGAAGGACCACTGCAGAATGGTGACGGGGCCCGTCAGCATGCCCTTCATGGGCCGCTTGGTCAGCGACTGCGCATAGGAGGACCATTCGACGGTCATCGGCTTCGGGCGCGAGACGTCGCCGAAGATCACCGGCGGCTTCACGTAGCGCGAGCCGTACGACTGCACCCACCCGTTCTGCGTGAACGCGAAGCCGGAGAGCTGCTCGCCGAAATATTCGACCATGTCGTTGCGCTCGAACTCGCCGTGGACGAGCACATCGATATCCAGCTCTTCCTGAATGCGGACGGCTTTCTCCGTCTCCTCGCGCAGGAACTCGCCATAGGCGGCATCGCTCATTTCTCCGCGCTTGTGCGCAGCACGTGCCTTGCGCACGGCCTCTGTCTGCGGGAACGATCCGATCGTCGTCGTCGGGAAAGCCGGAAGGCCGAAGGCGGCCCGCTGCTTTGCACGACGCGCCTGAAATGAGCTGCGTCGCGTGAGGTCCTGCTCGGTCACGTGCTCGATACGCGCTGCAACTTCTGGATTGTGGATGCGCGGGGACGCCTCTCTGGCGCGCGCGGCCTTATCGCTCGCCTCGAAGGCGGTTCCCACTGCCGCCTGCCCCTTCGAGGCGGCTACGGCGAGCGCGGCGACCTCATGAAGCTTCTGCTTGGCGAAGGCCATCCAGCTCTTCAGCTCGGGATCGAGCTTCGTCTCATTGTCGAGGTCGACAGGCGCGTGAATGAGCGAGCACGACGGCGCGATCTGAAGATTGTCGCCGCCGCGCGCTTTCATGGCTCGCTCGATGATCTCGAAGGCGCCCCACAGGTTCGTGCGCCAGACATTGCGGCCATCCACCACGCCGAGCGAGAGCGTTCGCTCCGCCGGCAGGGCGCTCAGTACCTTGTCGACTTCCGCCCATCCGCGCACCGCATCCACATGGTGGCCCTGGACAGGCAGATCCGCCGCGACCGAAAGGTTGTCGCCGTAAGTCCCGAAATAGCTCGCGACCATGATCTTCGGCGCGTGTGGCGCCAGATGCTTGTAGGCGAGCCTCAGGGCACGACGCTGTGGCTGCGTGAGATCGAGCGCCAGAATGGGCTCGTCCATCTGC
This sequence comes from Hyphomicrobium sp. CS1BSMeth3, assembly GCF_900117415.1. GTDB lineage: Bacteria > Pseudomonadota > Alphaproteobacteria > Rhizobiales > Hyphomicrobiaceae. The sequence continues at coordinate 1,221,559 of NZ_FPEI01000006.1, read as the reverse complement.
ACCCAGTCGGCGCCCGCCGTCTTGAGCTCCGCCAGAAGCTCGGCATAGACGGGGAGCAGCGTATCCAGCAGGGACAGCGGATCAAGGCCTTCGCTCTTGGCCTTGCTGAGCACGAGGTACGTCACGGGCCCGATCAAAACGGGGCGCGTGTGGATGCCGAGAGCTTTCGCCTCCTTGAACTCGTCGATCGCCTTCCGCGACGATAGTTTGAAGGCCTGTCCCTTGTAGAACTCCGGCACGATGTAGTGGTAGTTCGTGTCGAACCACTTGGTCATCTCCATTGCCGGCGCAGCTTTCGAGCCGCGCGCCATGGCAAAGTAGAGGTCGAGCGCGGGATTGCCCTGGCCGTTCGCAGCGGCCTCCATGGCTCCGCGCGCGCTGCCGTTCGGGTGGGTGGGTTTTGCGTCCGCATCGGCCAGAAATCGCGGCGGAATGGCGCCGACCGTCGCCGTCATATCGAGCATCTGATCGTAGAAGGAGAAGTCGTTCGACGGGATCACGTCGATCCCGGCCTCCTTCTGTAGCTGCCAGTGTCGCGCGCGGAGTGCCGCGCCGGCCGCGAGCAGCGCCGGCGCGTCGATCGCGCCTTTCCAGTAGGCTTCGGTTGCCTGTTTCAGCTCACGCTTGGCGCCGATGCGCGGGAAGCCGAGGTTCGCAGCTTTGGTCATGGCTAGGCCTTTCGCTTGAGATCAGATGTGAGCGGGGTGCCGGTCGTTCGCTTGTGCGCGGCGACGTAGGCAAGAAGATCGAGCAACCGACGCTGGGCGCGCGACGGCGGACGCTGGAGAAGCTGATTGAGATGGCGCGCGAGATGAGCTGCGGCCGCGGGCGCATCCACGCCTTCGGGCAGGACGGTCAGCCACGCGATGAGCAAGGCTTCGGCATCATCCTCCGGCACGGCGCCGAGGAAGGCGGTTTCGATCAGGCGGCCCGGATCGTGCGGCTGGTTACTGCGCTGCCTCGCACGGAAGAAGTCACGAGCATCGGGATAGTCCGCAAGCTCGTGCGCCGCACGGGAGCGCGTCCGGCCGAGTGCCGCACGTTCGAGCCGCGACAGCAGTCGCGGCGCGGTCATGGCTCAGCCTCGGAGGAAGCGCGCTGCGTGCGTGATAAGCGGAAATCCCGCGCAATAGGCGCGCGGCGGAGCTTTAACCGGTGCGGTCATTTCTCTACCTCCGCCGATGCACCCCGACCGGCTTCAATGGGGCTCAATCCGGCGGTAGGTCTCCTGGCTCGCGGGCTTGAGGCGCTCGCCTTCCCGGGATCGTGACCCCAGTGGCGTTGATGAGCACCCTTCACCGCTTACAGTTGCGGGGGCAGCTTCGGACTAGCGGGCAGAGCCCGCGCACCGAATTCCCTGTTATCCCCTTGCGGGGACCGTCGGCGCTTTCTCTGTATCAAAGGCGCGGACCGGTGTCGAGCGCGTGCTGAGACGGCTCAAAAATCGCCGCGGACGCCGAAGACGGCCGGGGCATTCGTCTGCACTGCGGACTGCGGGGTCTCATTGACCATGAGGCGGAAGACGTCGGGACGGGCATAGTGTCCGGCCACGTCGAAATCGTACTTCCCGCGCGCGACCTCGCCCGGATCGATCTCTGCCGTGAGGATGGCATCCTGATCGAAGACCCGCTCCGTGAGCATCTGGCCGAGCGGGCCGATGATGCAGCTTCCCCCGCGCATGAGAATGCTATCCGGCGCCGGATTGCCATCGATGGGGTAATCCGCCGGATAGTCGCTGCGGCGCGTGAACTGGCAGGATGAAAACACGAAGCAACGTCCCTCGAGTGCGATGTGGCGCATGGTCGAGAGCCATGTCTCCCGATCGTCCGCGGTCGGCGCGCAGTAGAGGGAGACGCCCTTGCTGTACATGGCCATGCGCAGCATGGGCATGTAGTTCTCCCAGCAGATGACCGAGCCGAGCTTGCCGTGCGGCGTGTCGAAGACCGGGAGCGTCGAGCCATCGCCGAAACCCCAGACGAGGCGTTCGGCCGCGGTCGGCATCAGCTTGCGATGCTTGCCGATCAGCGTGCCGTCCGGCGCATAGTGCAGCACGGTGCAGTAGAGCGTGCCTTGGTCGCGTTCGATGATGCCGGTCACGAGATAGATGCTGTTGGCGGCCGCGATCTCGCCCATTCGCGCGGCGTGCGGTCCCGGCACCTCGATCGCGCCGTCGTAGTAGACTCGGAATGCATCGCGACCGGCCGCCGAGCGCGAACCAACGCGCGCGCCGAAGTCGAGCCCCTTGGGATAGCCGCCGACGAACGCCTCCGGAAATACGACCAGCTTGGCACCTTGAGCCGCGGCCTTGACGGCATAATCGCCGAGCTTCTCGACAGTGCGGGCGGGATCGAAAGCAACGGATGCGGTTTGGACAACCGCGGCAATGAAAGGGCTCATTGAGGCATTCCCGTACGAGCGGCGCCACGGGGCGCAAATACTGACGGCAGGCATACTAGGCGCCTGCCGTCAGCTCTGTCACTCCCAACTGAGCGCGCCGCCGTTCTGGTATTCGATGACGCGGGTCTCGAAGAAATTCTTCTCCTTCTTGAGGTCCATGGCCTCGGACATCCAGGGGAACGGGTTCTCGGTTTCCTTGAACACGGGCGCGAGGCCGAGCTGCGCGCAGCGGCGATTGGCGATGAAGTGCATGTATTGCTCGCAGAGCGCCGCATTGAGGCCGAGGAAACCGCGCGGCATGGTATCGCGGCCATAGGATGCCTCGAGCTCCGCCGCTTCACGCAGCATTCCCCGCACTTCGTCCTGGAAGGCCTTCGTCCAGAGATGCGGGTTCTCGACCTTGATCTGATTGATCACGTCGATGCCGAAGTTCAGATGGATGCTCTCGTCGCGCAGGATGTACTGGTACTGCTCGGCAATGCCGACCATCTTGTTGCGCCGGCCGAGCGAGAGGATCTGCGCGAAGCCGGTGTAGAACCACATGCCTTCGAATACGACGTAGAAGGCGACGAGATCGCGCATGAAGTCCTGATCGGCCTCGGGCGTGCCGGTCTTGAAGTCGGCATCGTCGAGGTTCTTGGTGTGCTTCAGGGCCCACGCCGCCTTGTCGGTGATCGAGGGCACCTCGCGGTACATGTTGAAGAGCTCGCCCTCGTCGAGGCCGAGGCTTTCAACGATGTACTGGAAAGTGTGCGTGTGCACGGCCTCCTCGAAGGCCTGGCGCAGCAGGTACTGCCGGCACTCGGGGTTCGTGAGGTGGCGGTAGATGGCCAGCACGATGTTGTTGGCGACGAGCGACTCCGACGCCGCGAAGAAGCCGAGATTGCGCTTGATGGCGCGCCGCTCGTCCTCCGTGAGGCCGTCGCGTGATTTCCAAAGCGCGATGTCCGCCTGCATGGACACCTCGGTTGGCATCCAGTGGTTGTTGCAGGCGGCGAGGTACTTCTCCCAGGCCCACTTGTACTTGAGCGGCAGGAGCTGGTTCACATCGGCGCGGCAGTTGATCATGCGCTTGTCGTCCACCGAGACGCGCGCGCCGCCGCGCTCGATCTCTCCGAGGCCCGTGCTGTCTGCGGGAAGTGCCGGCGCTTTCGGAATCGGCTTGCGCGCTGCGGGTGTCGTCACGGGGGCTGCTGGTTCGGACCAGTCGAGCATTGTCGGCATCTCCGGTTCTTGAATGCTTGTTGTTGGCTTACTGGCAGGCTTCGCAGGTCGGATCGTCGATCGAGCAGGCCATGATGGGTGGCGACGCGGTTTCCTCAGGCGCCGAGAGCATCCCGCCACCGGCCGACACTGCATTGAGCTTGCCGTCGGTGCCCTTCAGTGTCGATTTCTCGACGTGCGTCGCAGACTGCGTGCGCAGGTAATAGGTCGTCTTTAGTCCGCGCTCCCAGGCCAAGCGATAGAGCGCGTCGAGCTTGCGGCCGTTCGGTGCGGCCAGATAGAGATTCAACGACTGCGCCTGGTCGATCCATTTCTGGCGGCGCGCTGCAGCATCCACGAGCCAATGCGCATCGATCTCGAAGGCCGTTGCGTATAGGGCCTTTAAATCTTCCGGCACGCGGTCGATAGGACCGAGCGAGCCGTCGAAGTACTTGAGGTCGGAGATCATCACCTCGTCCCAGAGGCCGCGGGCTTTGAGGTCGCGAACGAGGTACGGGTTCACGACCGTGAAGTCGCCGGACATGTTGGCCTTGACGTAGAGATTGCGGAAGGCCGGCTCGATCGACTGTGCGACACCGACGATGTTGGAGATCGTGGCCGTCGGGGCGATCGCCATCACGTTGGAATTGCGCATCCCCGACGTCATCACGCGCTGGCGCAGGCTGTCCCAGTCGAGCGTCGTCGAGGTGTCCGCCCGCATATATTCGCCGCGCGCATCCGCGAGGAGCTGCATGGAGTCGATCGGCAGGATGCCGCGGCTCCAGAGCGAGCCATCAAACGAGGCATAGCGGCCACGTTCCTCCGCAAGATCGACCGAGGCCGAGATCGCGCAGTAGCTGATCGCCTCCATGCTCTCGTCGGCGAACTTCACGGCCTCGTCGGAGCCGATCGGGATGCGGAGCGCGTGCAAGGCATCCTGATGCCCCATCAGGCCGAGCCCGACCGGGCGATGCCGAAGGTTCGAGCGACGCGCCTCGGGGATCGTGTAGAAGTTGATGTCGATGACGTTGTCCAGCATCCGCATGGCCGTGTTGACCGTGCGCGCCAGACGCTCCTGATCGAGACCCTTCTCGGTGACGTGCGCGGCGAGGTTGATCGAACCGAGATTGCAGACGGCGACCTCGCTGTCGGACGTGTTGAGCGTGATCTCCGTGCACAGGTTCGAGGAATGGATGACGCCGCAGTGCTGCTGAGGCGAACGGATGTTGCACGGGTCCTTGAACGTGATCCAGGGATGCCCCGTCTCGAACAGCATGGTGAGCATCCGCCGCCACAGGTCCACCGCGCGCACGCGCTTGGCGACGCGCATCTCCATGCGCTCGGCCTTCTGCTCGTAGTGCGCGTAACGCTCGGCGAAGGCCGCGCCATACAGATCGTGCAGGTCCGGCGTCTCGTCCGGAGAGAAGAGGGTCCACTGCCCGTCCTCGGCCACGCGCTGCATGAACAGATCCGGCACCCAGTTAGCCGTGTTCATGTCGTGCGTGCGGCGGCGGTCGTCGCCGGTGTTCTTCCTGAGATCCAGGAACTCCTCGATGTCGACGTGCCACGTCTCCAGATACGCGCACACGGCGCCCTTACGCTTGCCGCCCTGATTGACGGCGATCGCGGTGTCGTTCGCGACCTTCAGGAAGGGCACCACGCCCTGGCTCTGGCCATTGGTGCCTTTGATGTGCGCACCGAGCCCGCGGACGCGGCTCCAGTCATTGCCGAGACCGCCCGAGTACTTGGCTAGCAGCGCATTGTCCTTGATGGACTTGAAGATGCCGTCGAGATCGTCCGACACGGTCGTAAGGAAGCACGACGAGAGCTGCGGATGCGTCGTGCCGGCATTGAAGAGCGTCGGCGTCGAGCACATGAAGTCGAAGGAGGAGATCAGGTCGTAGAACGCGATGGCGCGCGCCTCGCGGTCGATCTCGCGGATGGCGAGGCCCATGGCGACGCGCATGAAGAATGCCTGCGGCAGCTCGAAGCGCGTGCCGTGCACGTGCAGGAAGTAGCGGTCGTACAGCGTCTGGAGGCCGAGGAACTGGAACTGCAGATCACGATCGGGCTTCAGCGCGGCGGCCATGCGCTCGAGATCGAAGCGGCCGAGCTCGGGATCGAGCAGGCCTGCCTTGATGCCCGTCGCGATATAGGCCGGGAAGTACTCGGCGTAGCCTGCCGTCATCTCGGCCTGCGTGGCCTGCTCAGAGCGCCCATGTGCATACGAAAGCGCCTCGCGGCGCAGCTTGTCGAGCAGCAGGCGCGCGCTGACATAGGCGTAGTTCGGCTCCTGCTCGATCAGCGTGCGCGCCGCCATGATCGGCGCGAGAGCCAGCTCGTCCAGCGTGATGCCGTCGTAGAGATTGCGTCGCGTCTCGGCCAGGATGGGCGCAGGCGAGACATCCGCAAGACCGGCGCAGGCTTCCTCGATGACGCCGATCAGACGCCGCTCGTCGAGCGGCGACTTCGACCCGTCGGCGTTGGTGACATTGAGCTGAATGCTCGGCGCAGGCGGGGCGGCCTTTTCGGCGGCGCGCTCCTTCGCCCGTGCCTCGCGATAGAGCACGTAGGCGCGCGCGACCTTGTGATGCCCGCCCCGCATGAGCGCGAGCTCGACCTGGTCCTGGATCTCTTCGATGTGGAATGTGCGGCCGACATCGCTCCGGCGCATAAGTGCGGTCGCGATCTGCTGTGTCAGCTCCTCGACGACCTCGTGCACGCGGCGCGAGGCGGCCGCGCGCCCGCCTTCGACGGCGAGGAAAGCCTTGGTCAGGGCGATCGTGATTTTGCTTGCGTCGAACGGCGTGACGGTGCCGTTGCGACGAATGACCTGGTACGCCGGCGCGGATTTGGCCGCCGCTGAAGTTGACCGAGCGCTGCGGCCTTCAGCGATATCGGCTGATTTGGCTTCGAGAGTATAGGACACCGGCTTGACCCCATTTCATTGGGGGCATGGGCCGAGCGGGCGCGAGCGGGAACAGCGCGAAAAATCGCGCAAGACAGACCTGCCAGCGACCACCGGGACACCCCGCCCGAGGACGTTGTTTTGGCGTCGGGGTAGGTCTCCTGGCTCGCGGGTCGCTGCACTTGTCCTGGCCTTCCCAAGGTCTTGCGACCTCAGTGACACGGATCGGACAAGCGCTCGCCGCTCACAGTTGCGGGGGCAGCGCCGGAATCACCTCCGAAAAGGCTCACCGGCTTCACTCTTAGCCCGAAGCCACGGCGGCTTCAGGACCACGACATCTATATCTAGTTGGTGATTCTCATTTGAGCCGCAAGAGGTCGTGTCGAGCGTTTGGCGGATGCACATCACGCCCACAGCTTTTCTACAACAGACCCACGTGCGGAGGCCGCGCCATACGGGGGGCTCACCGCAGGAAGGCGTCGAGTGGAACGAACATGACGGGATCGCCGGGGGCCACTATCGTGCACGCCTCCGGCAGCACAATGAGCCCGCGTGCTTGCGCCAGCGGTGACAGCATGGCCGGACTTTGCTGCGCCAGCGGAATGGCCACGCTTATCCCTTCCGCACCGCGAGCAAGGTCAGCAAGCAGGAACTGCCGAACACCGTGCTTCTTCTCGAATGTGAAGCCGGCAGGCAGGGTGAGCAACAGCGGTTGATCATTTTGAACGCCAGCCATCATGCTCACGATGGGGTGGCCGAACGCGATGAAGGCAATGGCGGCCGCTGTCGGATTGCCGGGCAGCGCGAGAATAGGACAGTCGTCGATATCTCCGAGGCCGACGGGCCGTCCGGGCTTGATGGCGAGGGGCCATACCTCCAGCGAGCCGCGACGGCCGATGACGGCGCGCATGTGATCTTCGGTCCCGACCGACATGCCTCCCGTTGTAATGAGCAGGTCGCAATCGCGCGCCGCCGCGAGCAACGCACTCTCGATCTCTCGAGGGGCATCCTGGAGGATCCCATAGTCGCGGACGTCGCACGCGAGCGGCTCCAGGAGGCCCGGCAGCAGCAGCCGATTGGCATCCCAGATCTGTCCACCTCGGAGCGCGTGTCCGGGTTCGCGCAACTCATCGCCCGTCGAGAACAGGCCGACGCGTAGCCGACGAAATACCGTGACGTGCTGCACGCCGAGCGCCCCCGCGAGCGTCACATCTTGGGCGCGAGGCCGGTGGCCGGCGGGAAAGAGTTGAGTGCCGGCGCGCACGTCCTCTCCGCGCCGTCGCCAGTTGTCTTTGGCGGAGATTTCACCGCGCACATACACGCGGTCTCCGGCGGTGAGACACAACTCTTGCTCGATGATTCGGTCGGCACCGTCCGGCAGGCGGCCGCCTGTGAGAATGCGAACGGCTTCGCCTTCCGAGAGGATGTCGCCGAATGGATGGCCCGCGGCGGCCTCCCCGACGATCTTCAGCGAGGGAACTGCGCCCGGCAGCAGATCCTCGGAGCGAACGGCAAATCCGTCCATCGCGGAGCTGTCGTAAAGCGGCAGATCGACTGGCGCTGCGAGTGGGGCTGCCAGAATGCGCCCGCGTGCCTCGAGAAGGCCGACCTGCTCCTGCTCCCGAACCAATGGGAGCTGACGGCGAACGAGCTCGAGCGCTTCTGCAAGCCGCACAGGCCGGTCCGCCGATCGGTCGTCTGGAGCAGCTCGTGCCATGTCTAAGCGACCTCCTCCTGGATCGTTGATCAACCTATATCCCGGCGGATACATCGGCCGGCGGGTTGCAAGCCGGAAACGGAAGCCGATGTCAGGCCGAAGCCGATGCAGCGCTTTCGCGGCTCACCTGCGAGGGGGCCATGCGCTCGAGCGCGGCAAGAAACGAGCTGAGCCCGCCAGTGCGGAGCGGGACGAACGGCTTGCCGGCGTTGCGGCACAAGCGCTTCACGGCCGACACGGCTTCGTGGCTCACGCAATCGACCGGGAACATGACGACATCAGCGCGGCTGACCATGCCGGCGAGGAGGCCGTGGCGGTCGTCGATACCACCATCGTGGAACAGCAACTCGATCCCCATGGGCGTTGCCAGGGACTTGAGATGGCTCTGCTGTTGCTGGCGCCCGCCGACATAGAGAACGGCAAGTCCCTCGAAGCGGTCGGTCAGCTCCGGCGTGGACGCGACCTCGACCGGGAAGGCCAGGCGCGCTTCGAGTGTCTCCAGCTCATCCCTGAGCGTCTGCTCGCGCGCTTCTGCTGCCGATCGGGCTTCCCGATCACGGCGAGCCTCCTCCGCAAGACGCTCCAGGCGCGCTTCGAGTGCGGCGCGCCGCCGGCTTTCAGCACCGACGCGGCGCTCGAGATCGCTCACGACCGCGGTAAGCGTCGCGTGCTCGGATGACGTCGAGGACGCGCTTGTACCGCTGACCTGCTCTGCAATCCGACGGGCGAGAAGTTGGTTCAAATCGCGGATTGTCGCGTCGCGCGTCGAGAGACCTTCGCGAAGATGGGCCTCCTGGCGCCGCAGCTTCTCCCGCAGTTGGGCATTCTCCGCTTCGAGGTCGGTCAGCCGCCGGATGTCCGCGCGATTGGCCGCGCCGACGAGGTGCGAAAGCATGTGCACTTCGCCGAACATCTGCCGGACGAGATCGTCGGATGCCTCCGGGTGTGTCAGAGCCGCCCAGTAGGCACCAGGGACCTCGCCGCGTGCCAGCGCCTCGCGCCATAGCGCGGTCAGCTCTGCGGCGCTCTTGGCCTTGGCAAACTGGTTGATGGCTTGGCGGTGACGCTTGTCGAGCGCCTTGTGCAGAAGCTTGCCGGCAACGTCCGACTGGCCCGCGACCGTCACGCCTCTGCCGTGCAGTTCGTGGTCGCAGGCACCGTCCGTGAGGAAGCCCGATTTGGCCAGGATGTGGCGGAGCTCGGCCGTCGAGAGGCAGGTGCCGATGATCGAGCAGTGCAGATAGCGCGAGAGCTCCCAGATTTTTGCGCGGCGTGCGATCGGGAGCGGACCGTCCTGCGGCCGTTCAACCAGCACGAGGGGCGCCGATTTGAGTGACAGCGGCGCCGTCATGGCGCGTCTGCCAAGGTTCAGGACCGGCGCTGGGATGGCGGCGCGCTTCAAGGGGTACTTCTCACGCTATATCCGTATGGATATAATGAACGTGCCAGAACAGGCGCGGCCTGACAAGAGGTAAGTCGGAGCGGACGGCTCGGGCACGGCCGGCACGACTGATATGTCGCCGTGCGCGCTGACGTCGCAGCCTGCATCCTTCTGGCGCATCAAGGGGGCGCGCCGAGAAATTGTGGCAGCGACGCCACGGGACTTCAGAAGTCCGCCTCGCGCAGCTCCCAAAACCAGGCGAACACCACTACGTTGTGCTTCGCGAGATCATTTCGATCTTTGCGGATCAAGGACACGCGTGTCGGCATGTCGAGGTCACTGACAGACATCCTCAAAGGCCTGGCCATAGGGCTTCTGGCGATTTTTGTCGTGCTGATGGCGCTCGGCACGAGCGCGGACGCTGCACGCGTGGATGATCCGGCGCCGGAAATGTCCCGCGCGCATCTGAGCAGCCAGCACCTTTCAGGTTCGCTCTGCCATCATCAGCTTCCGAAGAAGCATCGGTGCAAACTTGCGCCGCGTGCAGCCGCGTCGATGCTCGATCCGGTCGCGAAGCGCAAATGCGGCGAGCCAGGTGCGTCAGCGAGCATTCCGCTGCCGGATAAGCAACTCGGCATCGCCGGGGCGAGCTCCTGGAGCTCGGGGCCGCACCTTCATCTCAGTTATGATGCGGTGTACGCCGCGACACGGCGCATGCACATTTAAAGATCCTCTCCGAGCTTCCACCCCACCACTTCAGAAGCTATGCGCCATCACGGGCGCGGGTCAGGATACGCACATCATGAATGGAACTTCTCGGCTTCGCAGTGCCGCCACCGGCGCTGTGGCCGCACTCGCTGCACTGCTCTTCGTGCCTCCGCAAGCAGCGCAGGCCCAGGGCCTGTTTGACTGGCTGTCCGGCGAGGACACAGGAAAAAATACGGTTTCGGACCGGCGCGTCGTTCATTTCGATCCGGCGGTTGAACCAGGTGAGGTCATCGTGAGCTTCGGCGACCGGCGGCTCTATCACGTGACCAGCCGCGGCCGCGCTGTGAGCTATCCGATCAGCGTGCCACGGGCCGAAAGTCGCTGGGAGGGCGTGCAACGCGTTACCCAGAAGCGCGTCGATCCGCCTTGGACGCCGACCGCGGAAATGCGACGTGAAAATCCGAGCATCCCGCCAACCGTGCCCGGCGGCGATCCGAAGAACCCCATGGGCGCGCGCGCCCTGTATCTGGGCAGCACGCTCTATCGCATTCACGGCACGGACGCGCCTTCGACCATCGGGCAGAACGTGTCACGGGGTTGCGTGAGGATGCACAACGCGCACGTGATCGAGCTCTACGAGCGCATTCCCGTCGGCGCGAAGGTGACCGCAACCTGGAAGCGTTTCAATGCGCGGGCGGTCTATGATGATCGCATCGGCCAGTCCGACTGGCGGCCCTGGTAACGCGCGAGCCTGCCGGCGGCGCAAATCATCCAGCGGGCGACTATGCTGCGTCCGCTGGATCTAATTTTATGCTTCACCAACCGCGATTGCCGACAGGCGGCAACATTTTGGCCTGAAGCACGTTTAGTAGTTGGTTGCCGATGTCGGTTTGCGGCCTCGGCACGCGTCGCTCTGCCGTTGATGGCGCTGCATGGGCTGGCGTAGTCTGCTCGGGTGCTCTCTGCGCGATCGCGCCACATCTGGATCCTGACGTGAGACAGCATGGCCAATCCCTATGAGATCCTGGGCGTCGCGCCCAGCGCCACCCAGGACGACATCCGCAAGGCCTACCGCAAGGCCGCCAAGGAAACGCATCCTGATCTCAATCCGGGTAAGCCCGAGGCCGAGAGCCGCTTCAAGGAGATCAATGCCGCTTACGACATCATCGGAGATGCGGACAAGCGTAAGCGCTACGACGCCGGCGAGATCGACGAGACCGGTGCCGAGCGCCAGCCCGAGCGGCACTTCTACCGCGAGTACGCCGAAGCCGATCCGAACATGCGCTACAGCCGCCGCGGGACGGCCGGGGCGCAGAGCGGCGGCGAGGCCGATTTGGACTTCGATGTCTTCGCCGACCTTTTCCGCGGGCGCGGTGAGCACGGCGGCTTCCGCATGCCGCCGCGGGACGTGCGCTATGCTCTCGAGATCGATTTTCTCGATGCTGTGAACGGCGCGCGCAAGGTGGTGTCCATGCCGGACGGCAAGACGCTCGATATTGCAATCCCGGCCGGTGTTGACGACGGTCAGGTGCTTCGCCTCAAGGGGCAGGGGTTGCCGGGCTCCGACGGCCAGTCCGGCGACGCATATGTTCAGATCTCCGTTCGGCCTCATCCGGGCTTCAGGCGCGAGGGGGCGGATATCGTGAGCGAGCTGCCGGTCTCGCTCGGCGAGGCGCTGAACGGCGCCAGCGTGCGCATCGAGACGGTGGACGGACAGGTCGACGTCAAAGTGCCGAAAGGCGCCAAAGAGGGCACGAAGCTGCGACTGCGCGGCAAGGGCGCGCTACGCGGCAAGTCCGGTGAACGCGGCGATCAACTCGTCGAGATCCACATTGTGCCACCGGAAGGCGCGGACGAGGCGCTCGCGCAGTTCATGGCCGAGTGGGAGAAGAGCCATCCGCAGCAACCGCGCAGAAAGGGAGCAACCTGACATGATCCGTGAAAGCGAGCTCATTGCGCAGTTCACTGTCCTCGAGCACCGGGTGCTCATGACCTGGATCGAAGAAGGCGTGATTGCGCCGCACAGCGATGCCGAAGGCTATCTCTTCGATCGTATCGATGAGACCCGTGTGGCGCTCGCCTGCGACCTGCACTACCGCATGGGACTGGACCACGCGAGCCTGCCGGTCATTCTCTCGTTGATCGACCAGCTTCATGATACGCGGCGCCACCTGCGCGCGCTCACGAACGCGCTCTCCGAGCAACCGGACGCCGTGCGGCAGGCGATCGTCCGCCATATGTCCGGCGACGAGGATCCGACGCAGGACTAGAAGCCGAGACTCAACTCGCGAGAAGGCGGAAGGGCCGCGGGCCGAACTTCGCCTGCTCGTCGGCCGAATGTCCGGGCACGAGAATTCCGGACTGACGCGCTTCGATCCAGATGTGGTCGACGGCGACGTCACCAGGCAGTCCAATCTCCGCACCGAGGAAGAGCTCTCCGCGGCCGAACAGATCCCTGTACGTGATCTGTGCGAGGTGGCGGTCGTGCGTGTTGACTTCGAATACATAGCGCCGGGCCGGGCCGGCGCCTTCCATGGCAATCACGATCGCGCACCGTTGTGCTCCAGGCGCGATGCTGACGCGGTGGCGCAGCGCCGGCGGGCTGTCCGGTAACTCCGCCGGACGACCGATCCTGCGCATCTCGATGCGGGGATCGGCGGCGGAGCCGACACTGCCGTTGGCGGCCTTGACCTGCGCCTGATGCCGGGCCTTGAAGATGCGCCGCCCGACGCTGCTGACCATCGAGTGCCGGGCCCTCGGATAGCCGAGCATGAGCGCCTTGTAGTAGTCGGCTGGCATGCTCCTTGCGGCACTCCAGAGCTGCGCAAGGATGCTCTCCGGAATTGGGTAGCCCAGGACCTCGCGCACATACGTCAGGGCGAGCGTCACCTCCGCCGGGATGCCAAGCTCTGTCGCAAGGCTCACGACCAGCGGCCAGTCGACTTCGCCCTCGCCGGCGATCTGCGCGCAGTCGATGAGCCAGTCGCTGTGGCGATGGGCATCGAGAGCACCGTGCGCGATGGCGATCACGAGCCGGTCGGTCGCGCTCGGCACGAGCACGTCGATGCCCAGCAGCTCGGCCCGCGCGCTCCTCGTCCAAAGGCCCGTCTCGGGTGCACTGTCGGGCTTCGCAGTGTGATACGCCCGCGTGTGCAGGTCTATGTCGCCGAATGGCGCCTTCAGGAAGTTGAGGCTGCGGAATGCCGCGCCGCGCTTCATGAGAAACAGCCCCGACTCGCCGCGCGCAGAGCGCCAGCCGCTGCGGTCCATGGTCGAGAGCGCAGTCGCTACGTGGGAAGGGCGCACGAGGATATCGACATCGTGCGCGATGCGTCCCTTGAGGTTCTGCATGTTGAGCGCGGTGAGCGCCATGCCCTTGAGGACGAGCAGCTCTACGCCGGCCTCGCGCAGGGCCTTGAGAGCCGGCGCGGCATTGTCGAGAGTGAGGCGCGATCTCGTCCAGAGCAACCGCACGATGCCATTGAGGCGCGCACGCTCGGCCACTTTGAGGCGCGTCTCGGGAAAGCGGCTGGCAATCCGCACCAGAAGCCGCTGCTCGGGAAAGTGACAGCTATCGATGTCCGTCGTCGACAGCCACTCGATGAGCGCCTCAGCGGCACGCGTCTCGTCGGCGTGGCCCGCCGCCATGACAAGAAGCTGACGGCTGCCGTTCGGCCAGGCCCATGAGAGCTGGGGAAAGCGTCGTGAGGCCGAGAAATGTCGCGGCATAAGGAGCATGTTGGGGCCCTCTATCTTGCGGGCGTCTCGCGCCGCCGCAGGATTGCTTTGCGGGCGGCGAGCAAATAGGCGCTGCTACATGCGGCGTCACGGTCGTAGGTGAGACTCCCTGGGCGCGCGCGGCGCAATGCCAGGACCTCGGGGAGAAGATGCAGGCGATGGCCCCGCTCGCGAATGCGCGCCAGCCAGTCCACGAGCTCTCCGATCCGCCCGACGATCGGCCCGGCGCCGAGCGCAACCTCGGTGCGCATGACCATGGACGACCGGAGCCACGAGTCGGCGACGGGGCCATCCGCATCCATGTCGGCGCCGTGTTGGAACTGCCGCATTCTCGCAAAGCAGCCCGCGATCTCGGGCATTTCCTGCAATGCCTGCAACTGCCGCTCCATCTTGTGCGGCAGCCAGATATCATCGGAATCGAGGCCGGCGATCAGGCCGGTCGTTACCGCTTCGATCGCGGCTGTGGTGGCCGGACCGGCGCCGCGATTTTCCTGGCGAATGATCCGGATATCGGCGCCGAGACTTCTCACGACCTCCACCGTTCGGTCGGTCGAGCCGTCGTCGACGACGATGATCTCCTGCGGCGGCACTGTTTGAGCGCGGATCGAGAGGATCGCGTCGGCGATGTAGGCTTGCGTATTGAAGGCTGGAATGACGGCGCTATAGGCGATCATTTTACCCATGTCCGAAGCTCCGCCATGTGGTCGGCCGAGATGAAGCCTTGCGGCAGACCGAGCTCGCCGAGTTTGGGTTGCCGCTTGCGATGTCTGAACAAGGTCCTCATCAGCTCCTGCCGGAACTGACGGCGATTTTCGGTGATGCTGCCGTGGTTCTTCCGGTAGTACACGCCGATCTCTTCGGTGACCGCGTATTTGGGCTGCTCGGCGAAGATGCGAAACCAGAGATCGAGATCCTCGGACTGCTGCAGCGTCTCGTCGAATGGCCCAGCCGCTTCGAGGACTTCGCGCCGGAACAGCGCCTGACCGAGTTGGCCGATCCAGCCATCGACGGCATGCGACGTTGCGCTCGGTGCCAGATGCTCGGCGTCCTCGAGATCGAAGAAACGAATTTTGGAGTATACGAACTGGAGACCCGGATCCGCTTTCAGGAGAGCGGCATCGCGTGCCAATCTGCCCGCGGGCGACAGATCGTCGGCGTCCAGAAAGGTGATGAGATCCGTGTCCGGCCGCGTCGCCCGCAGTGCCGTGTTCCGGGCTTTCGAAATGCCGCCGTGAGGCACGCAGAGCAGCCTGATCTCCGGTGCCGTGGCGGCGAGGGCGCCGATGGCATCGCGCGTGCTGTCGGTCGAGCCATCATCCACGACGATGATGTCGAGCTCGCCTGCGTCGCGCTGGCGGAGAAGCGATTTGAGAGCCGAGCCGATCGTGCTCTCGGCATTGTAGGCGGGCATGTGGATGGAGATTTTCATCGCGCCGACCTGCTCTCGAGAAAGGACCGGATTGCAGCGGCGATCTCTCCCGGATCCTCGCTGAGATCGAGATGGAATGCCGGCAAGGTGCGCGCGACCGACGCGATCAATCCGAAATCCTCGCGCCAGCTCCCGTGAAGCTGAAAAAGACTGCTCGGCGCCATGGCGATCATGGCCTCCTTGGCGGTGGCTGGTCGGAACGATGAGGACGGCGCCCTTGCTATGTGCGGCATGAGGATCGCGGTCATGGTCAGGCGCTCGGCGCGCGCGCCGGCAGCCAGGGCCTCGAAGTCGAACTCGATCTTGCCTTGCCAGTTGGGCGGCCCGTCGAGAGGGCCTTTCCCAGCTTCGAGACCAAGCCGGCGCAGCCCCGCCACATCCTGCTTCATGCGCCGCAGTACCGGCAGCGCTTCGACGATGGCGTCGCGCGAGCTGACCGCCACGTAGTCGTCGCCGACGCTGGTCAGTCCATGCAGGATGCCGGAGAGCGTGGTGCCGGATTTTCCGGAACCTCCCGCGCCGACCAGAAATACCCCGTAGCCTCGATGCCCGAGGGTGCCCGCGTGGATCATGCCGCGGCGCGGATCTCGGGCTGCCCAGTGCAGCAGCAGGCGCAGCGGAAAGGATGGCTCCCATGGCGGCCGCAGCGCCGTCGCCTCCATTGCGCGAACACCCAGTCCGCGCGCGGGGTCGTAGATATCCCAGGTCGCATATCCCGCGTCGTATGCCGCGCGCAGGCCGTGCGCCGCGAGCCCGGATGTCACGTCGTGAAAACCGGGCGCAGGTCCGCGCCATCGCGGCATGTGCGGGAGCGCTTCGTAATCCAGCACGGCGAGCGCTACCGAATGAGCATCCTCGGGAGCGGACGCGGACAGATAGGCCCGGTCGCAAAGCTCGGCGAACTGAGGCGCGGAATAGCCAGTGCCCAGAGACACACCGGGAAGGATGAAGGTGCGCTGATGCGGAAGCCGTCCGTGCTCTCGCTCGGCAAAGCTCAGCAGCTCGCTGGCAAAAGCGAGAAGATCACGCGACATCTCCGTCGCCGCATCGCCATTCAATTCGCCGCGGTCGGCTTGCGAATGGGCCATCCCGCCGTCTCCTCGACGTCATGGATCGGATCTGCAAGGATGAGATCGGCCAAATCGTCGAACATCTCGACAGTGGGAGGGTTGGTGCTCGCCCTCAGCGTGTCGATCGTGGCGGGGTCGATCGGAGCGGATGCTTGTGCGCCGGAGCGCACGAGGCAGCCGTAGCTCACAAGCTTCTCTGCAAACTCGTGAATGGACTGAGCCGTGACGGCAGGAGCACCGTCGACGGCCGCGGCGAGGTCCTGCAGGTGCACGCCGGCCACGATGGCGCGCCAGAGCACGCTCGCTGCCGGATCCATGCTGTAATATTTTCCGCAGCTCAGATCGAGGATGACAAACTCGCCTTCGAATTCCTCTGAGACGATATCCGGGCTGGCTAATGAATATGCTGATGCACTTCCGTGGCATTCCGTCATTGGCGGCCCCCTCCGGAAGACGACAATCTCGTGACAGCGGCCGGGATCACTAGGGCAAGATCGCCGAGCTGTCCAGTCGACGCTTGTGGCTTTTGCGCAACTTCGTCGTGCATCGGGATCAACCGCAGCTCACTGGTAGACGATTTCAGGCTTACCGCTGATGCAGCCGGCCGGGCTCATCGATCCCGCGAAGCTCTGTGTCTCGAGCCTTTGCGCGGGGTGTGATTGCCTCAGGTCAGACGATGAAATTGATCATCGCGCCCGCCGATTTGTGGCGGACCGCTGCTGCCGCGTGTGCAAGAATCTCAATCGTCCGTAGCTTGTAGTGCTCTCGCATACCCTATCCCTCGTCCCGCGATCGTGAGCCCTCGGCCCAAGCGCGCGAAACTATGGGTGTGTCCGACGTGTCGCATCCACCGATCGGTTTAGAGCGGCCAATCATCCACAGCCCTTCGGGCTGAAGATGATGGCCGCGCAGGCGCGATCGGCAGCGCCGACTTCTATCGTGCGATTGTCAGTCGAGCAGCCAAGGGGCCGCAGCAGCCTGTGCGATCTGCCGGATCTGCGCGAGCAATCCGGCGCCAACCGGGATGCCGTCGCGCAGGCGCGTCTCGGCCGTTTTCCACTGCGGATCGCCGGCCACCATGACGGGCTGGGCCGGATCGACCGGCGTCGTGGCTCTGAGCACGCCGAGGAAGCTCGCAACGTCGCTTTCGAAATCGCCGGCGCCCCGGAAGATGGCGGGATCGATGGCCATGAAGAAGTGCCCGATGTCCTGGCCGACAGGCTTCTTCGTGTGCTCGGGATCGGTGATGAGCGTCGCGCCCGACAGGCAGGACGCGAGGATGTTCACCATCACCGCAAGGCCGTAGCCCTTGTAGCTCGAATTCTCCGGCGAGCCGCCGAGCGAGGTCATGAACCCGCCTTTCTCCTTGGCGACCAGCGGATCATTGGAGGGGCGGCCCTCGCGATCCAGCACCCAGCCGTCGGGCGTCGGGAGGCCTTCGTTCGCCTTGTTGCGAATGCGCCCCGCTGCGACCGTGGTCGTCGCCATGTCGAGCAGGAACGGTACGCCGTCGGCGCTGGGGGCGGCGAACGACCAGGGATCCGTGCCAAGACGCGCCTGCTTGCCGAAGGTCGGCGCAACCTGAATGCCCGAGGCCGACGTGCAGGCCATGCCGACGAGGCCGGCGTTCGCAGCCATCAGGGTGAAGTATCCCGCGGCGCCGAAATGCGCGGAGCTGCGCACCACGCTTGCGGCCATGCCGACGGTCTTGGCTTTGGCGATCGCCGTCGACATGGCGAAATGCGAGGGCACGTGACCGAGCCCGCCACCGCCGTCCACCACCGCCGACACGGGCGTCTCGGAGATGATCCGCGGCCGGGCGTCCATGCGCGCGCGGCCATTCCGGCGCAGCGTGTCGTAGCTCGGGATCATCGAAATGCCGTGGCTGTCGACGCCGTGCAGATCCGACCACGCCAGGACGTCGGCGGTGATCTCGGCGTTGTCGTCGGGCATACCCCAGGCGACCAAAATGGCTTTCAACTGCGCGCGGTGATTGGCGTACGTGGCGGGCATCGCTGTTCCTTTGGGCTTGTTTTGTGGCGCCAACCTCGACGATCCGCGCGTGCGTGACAAGGGGCGGCAATGGAAGGAGAGGACTGCGCGCATCGCGCGGTTCAATCACCGAGGGGATGAGGCCAGCCGCGTCGCGCCCGAAGTCAAAGGCTCGTTCGCCTTGATCGTCAGGCCGACGGCGAGGCTTTGGACGAGGCACATGGGGGCGACCATGGTGCGCAGCACGGCCTCGGGCATATCGGGAATCTCGAACACGACATCCGCCCCGTGCACGATCGGGCTGAGCAGGCTGTCGGTCACGGCGATGATCGGCACGCCGCGCGCGTGGAACTCCGGAACGAGCTGAACGGTCTCAGGATTGTAGGGGCGGAAGCTGACGGCGATGACGACATCCCGACGGGTTGCCGTCAGGACGTGATCGACAAGCACATTACCCAGTCCGTCGAGCAGGATCGCTCGCCGCCCGAGCCGGCGCAGGACGTACGTCAGATGGGCGGCGACCGGAAACGAGCCGCCGAGGCCAAGCACGTAGATGGCGTGCGCTTGTCCCATCAGGCCGATGGCACGCTTCAGATCCGCGTCTCGAACACTTTCCTGCAGGTTCTCCAGCGATACGGTTCCCTCGGACGCGAAGCGCGCGAGCAGCTCGTGCGGGTTGCTGCTGTCTTGAAAGCTTCCGTCGCGGCGCAGCCCGTCAATGCGCTCGCGATAGCTCGGCACGGCGCCGGCAACGAGGCGCGAGCGAAAGACTTGCTGCAGCTCCGTGAAGCCGCCAAAGCCGAGCGCGTGTGCAAAGCGAACGATCGCCGATGGCTGCACCTTGGCCCGCGCGGCAACTTCGGCAACCGTGCCGAGAGCCATGTCCGTCGGGTGTTCGAGCGCGAACTCGGCGATCACGCGCAGACGGTCGGAGAGGAGCGGATAGCGCTGCGCAATGCCTTCACGCAACGAGTCGTAGGCGCTGAGCTGCGCTGATTTCGTCTGCATTCCCGAACGTTTGGGATGCTTTCTCACGTGGGCTCCAGATTCCGGCGGAAGATACGGATATTTCACTTCACAAGGCAGATGGAATGATTATTCTATGCCTCAAGGAAGAGCTGCCGTCAAACGAGCGAGCAGCCGTGGTTGACAGGAGGAAGCGATGACGAAGAACGGCAAAGCCGGGCGTGGCCCGTCCCGGCGTTCGGTTTTGAAGGGCAGCCTGATGACGGCGTCTCTTGCAGGCGTCGGCGCTTTTTACGGCCCCTGGCATCACAATCGCGCCTATGCGCAGAGCAAGAAGCCGATCAAGCTCGGCCTCACCAACGATGCGGGCGGACAGTTCGGCAACAGCGGCCAGGATGAGCATCGCGCCATCCGCATGGTCATTGACGAATGGAACGCCAGAGGCGGCGTGCTCGGCCGCAAGATCGAATGGGTCACGGCCGACACGGAGTCGAGCCCGGCCGCAGGCACGCGCGTCGCGGAACGCTTCATCACGCGCGAGGATTGCCCGATCCTGATCGGCGCCCTTCACTCGGGCGTCGCGAACGCGATCACGCAGGTCGCCAACAAGTACGGCACCATCTTCCTCAACACGAACTCTTCCGCCCCGAGCGAGGCCGGTGAGAACTGCAGCCGCATCAAGTTCGTCTGGGACGGCAATGGTACGAACTTCTCCAAGGCCGCCGTCGCGAACGCGGTGAAGTCGATCGGCAAGAACTGGCTTCTGCTCACCAACGACTATGTGTGGGGGCATTCGACAGCCGCGGCCACCAAGGCCCTGGTCGAGGCCAATGGCGGCAAGATCATCGACAATCTGCTCGTGCCGCAGAACACGCGCGACTTCACGTCCTACCTGCTCAAGATCCAGCAGATCAAACCGCAGGTCGTCGGCACCGCCATTGCCGGTGACGACAACAAGGCGCTCCGCGAGCAGATCACGCAGCTCAAGCTTGATTCTGCGGGCGGCCCGGCGTGGATCAACAATCAGCAGGATTGGCCGGATGTGTGGGGCTCGCCGCAGAGCCTGTTCGGCGTGTTCGGCACGACCTGGTACCACAAGCTCGATCTCCCGGGTGTCCCCGAGTTCGTGAAGAAGTGGCAGGACGCCAACAAGAACGGACCTATCCCCGTACCCGGGAACGTGTCGTACAACGGCTACATGGCGACACAGGAACTCTTCCGTGCCATGGAGCGCGCCGGATCGACGAACAACATCGCGATCATCAAGGCGCTCGAAGGCCACAAAATGTCGGCCAAGGATCGCATGCAGCACTTCGATGCCTACATCGATCCCGTAACGCATCAGGTGCAGCAGACGATCTATCTCTGCCGCAAGAACACGAAACCCGTCGACAACACGGATCACTTCGAGATCATGAGCTGGGCCGAGCCGAAGGATGTTCTGGACGACGCGGCACCGACAAAGTGCAAGCTCGTCCCCTACGACAAAGTGCCATCGGTAGACGCATAAAGTTCGGAAGGCGGGGCGGGCGACTGCTCCCCCCGCCTCGCCGGCCGATGACAACAGCGCGCACGATGCGGGGCCTATCGTGGGCAGTGCGCGTCGTGATCCGACAGGCATCAAGCCGATGCCGCGGTGCTGATCAGAACGCCAAGCAAAAGGCGCCCTGCGTGTTCGATCTTCTTCCTCATCTGCTCAATGGCCTCGTGCTCGGGCTGCTTCTGGCACTCATCGCGCTGGGTTTCATGCTCATTGTCGGGCTCATGGAGCAGATCAATCTGGCGCACGGCTCGCTCTTCGCGCTCGGCGCTTATCTCGCATTGGCGCTGACGGGGCCCAAGCCGCCGCTTCCGGCGGACCTCGCGGCGCTTTGGCTGCAGGTTCCGATCGGATGGCGCTACGGGATCGCTCTGATTGTTGCGCCCTGCCTCGCCGGTATCGTCGGCATTGCCGTCGAGTTCTGCATGCGCCGCACGTACGGCAAGGACCCGCTCTACGGCCTGCTGCTGACGTTCGGTGTCGCGCTCGTCTTGGAGGAGATACTCCGCCTCACCTGGGGCACGCGCGATCATGTGCTGCCGATCCCACAATCCATGAGTGGCGGCTTTATCTTCGCCGACCTGATCTGGTCCACCTATCGCTTCTACGCAGCCGGCATGGCGGCGATCGCCATCGGCCTCGTCTGGCTGCTTATCGAGAAGACGCCCTACGGCGCCATGATCAAAGCGGGCGCCCACGACAGCGAGATGGTGCGCGCCCTCGGCGTGAATCTCTCAAAGCTGCGCCTCGGCGTGTTCGTGCTCGGCACCATGCTCGCCGCATTTGCAGGGATCGTCGTCGCGCCGATCTGGGGGATCAGGCCGCACATGGGTGTCGATGCCGTGGTGCCGGCCTTCCTGATCATCGTGCTCGGCGGCATCGGGAGCTTCTGGGGTGCCGTGATCGCAAGCCTGCTCGTCGGCCTCGCCGTCGGTGTATCTGGCGCCTATGCCTCGGAGTGGTCGCTGCTCTCGATGTACCTGCTGCTGGTGGCCGTCATATCGTTCCGCGCACGCGGACTCTTCGGCAAGAAGAGCGTGCTGGAGGTTTGAGAGGATCATGACCGGTACATCCAGCGACGCGCGACTGATCACGCCGACCATGCTCGGCACCTGGCTGGTGCTGGCCACGGTGCCATTGTGGATCAGCGCGGTCGGACTTTATCCGTACATCGGCGTCGAGATCGTGATCTGGTCGATCTACGCGCTCGCGTTCAATCTACTTCTCGGCACATCGGGCCTGCCGTCGTTCGGCCACGGCGCCTTCTTCGGCGTCGGCGCCTATGCGTTCGGCCTCACGCAGTTCAACATCGCCGCGAACATCTGGGTGAGCCTCGCCGGCGCGCTGCTCGCGGGGGCATTTGCAGGCCTCCTCGTCGGCCTCTTCATCGCCCACCGCCGCGGCATCTACTTCGCGCTCATGACGATTGCTTTCGGCCAGATCTTCTGGACCATCTCCGTGAAGTGGCACAGCGTCACCGGCGGCGAGGACGGCCTTCTGAACATCGCGCGTCTCCCCGTCAATCTCGGCGTCGTCTCGTTCGACATCACCGACAACGACGCCCTCTACTATTTCGTGCTGGCCGTGTTCGCGGTTGTCGTCGTACTGCTCTGGCGGCTCGTCAATTCGCCCTACGGCCGCATTCTCTCGGCCATCCGCCAGAGCGAGGTCCGCACCGCGCATCTCGGCTACAACGTCTGGCTCTACAAGCTGAGCGTCATCGTGCTCTCTGCCGCCTTCTCCGGTTTCGCCGGTGGTCTCTTCGCGATGGCGCAGCGCTCGGCATTCCCGGATGTGATGAACCTCGCGCAATCCGGCCTCATTGTGATGATGACGCTGGTCGGCGGCGGCCTCGTGAGCTTCTGGGGGCCGGTCATCGGCGTGATCGTTTTCCTCATTGCCCGTGACGTCATCGGCGCCGCGACGAATGCATGGATGCTCTACTTCGGCACGATGTTCGTTCTGCTGGTGCTCTTCCGGCCCGAAGGCATCGCTGGCACGGCCAAACTGATCGCCGAGCGCTGGAGAAGCCGCAGCGCCACGCCGGCCGTCCTCAGCTCTGAAACTCGGAGCGGATGATGGCGCTGATCGAGGCTGATGGCATTCACGTACGCTTCGGGGACCGTGTCGTCCTCGAGGAAATCAATCTGTCCGTTAACGAGGGCGAGCTGCACGGCATCATGGGGCCGAACGGCGCCGGCAAGACGACCTTCTTCAACACGCTGACGGGAAGCGTGAAGCCGAGCCGCGGGCGCATCCGCCTCGATGGCTCGGACATCGCCGGTCTCGACCCGCACGCCATTGCACGCAAGGGTGTGGCCCGCTCTTTCCAGATCATGACGCTCTTCAATGATTTCACGGCGCAAGAGAACGTCATGGTGGCGCTCCCGGCCTTCCGCGCGCGCGGGTTCGACGTGCACCGCGCCGTTGCCGGCGATACCGCCCTTGCCGATGAGGCCAACGCGGTGCTGGCCTCCGTCGGCCTTGGTGCGAAGGCCGCGATCTCGGCGAAGCTTCTGTCTTATGGCGAGCGGCGCGCGCTCGAAATTGCAGTGGCCCTCGCGCAGCGCCCGCGCGTGCTCTGCCTCGACGAACCGACCTCCGGCCTCGGCACGGACGGCACGCTCCGCCTCGCGGATCTGATCGGCGCTCTCAAGGGCAAGCTCACGATCGTCGCCGTCGAGCACGACATGCGCTTCCTGTTCTCGCTCGCCGACCGCATCTCGGTCATACACTGGGGCCAGGTCGTCGCGCGCGGCACGCCGCGTGAGCTTCAGGAAAATCCCTGGGTGAAGCGCTCGAACCTCGGGAGCTTCGGATGATCCTCGAGGTCCAAGGCATCGACACGTTCTACGGCGAGACGCAGGCGCTCTACGGCGTGTCGCTCGGCGTGAGCAAGGGCGAGGTTCTGGCACTGCTCGGCGCCAACGGCGCCGGCAAGACGACGACCATCCGCTCGATCCTTGGCCTGACGCGACCGCGCCGCGGCAACATCCGCTTCAATGGTGGTGATATCACGCGCGCGCCGACGCACATGATCGCGCGCGCCGGCATCTGCTGGGTGCCCGATGACCGGCGTCTCTGCCCGACGCTCACGGTCGCGAAGAATCTCAGGATCGCGATCAAGAAGACGCCCTTCCGCGCCTGGACGATCAACGAGACCTTCTCGATCTTCTCGCCGCTCGAGTACCTCATGCACCGCGATGCCGAGAATCTCTCCGGCGGCGAGATGCAGATGGTGTCCATTGCGCGCGCACTGCTCGGCTCGCCCGGCCTCGTGCTGTTCGACGAGCCGAGCCAAGGTCTCGCGCCGAAAGTCGTCTCGGATGTCCTTGCGACCGTGCGCCGTCTCAAGCAGGAGGGGATCGCATCGGTTGTCGTGGAACAGAATGCGGAGATCGCGCTTTCGGTCGCGGATCGGGCCGTCGTTCTCGATCGTGGCACGGTTGCCTGGTCCGGCGACGCTGCGACGCTGCGGGACGACGATGCTCTCCGCCAACGGCTGCTCGGAGTCTGAACATGGCGACACCTGCTTCCGTGCCGCTGATCTCGCTCCAGAACCTGCGCAAGGTCTACACGCGGGGCGTTCTCGTGCGCCGACCGACCTTCAAGCTCGAAGCGGACCTCTCAATTGACGGCCCCGGTATTGTCGGTGTCGTCGGCCCCAATGGCGCCGGCAAGACCACGCTGTTCGAGATGATGACCGGATCGAATGCACCGACCAGCGGCCGCGTGCTCGTCGCCGGCAGCGATATTCATCGCGTGAAGTATGCCGAACGCGATCGTCTCGCCATCCACTACCATCAGTCCTACCAGGTGCGCCGCTTCCGCAAGCTCGTGCCCTCGGCCTTCCTCGCGCCTTCACCAGTGGACCGTCCGGTGGTGCATCTGTTCGACGAGCCGCAGTTCAACACGCAGGACGGCTACATCGGCTTCATGCTGGATTTCTTCCGCAAGCTCCGCGCGGAAGGCCGCCTCGTCTTTCTCTGCCTGCACCCGACGGCGAGCTATCACCTGGAGATCCTCAACGAGATCGCCGAGCGCTTCCTGTTCGTCGCGGGCGGCACGGTGACACAAGTGCCGGACTTCAAGTCGCTGATCGCTGAAGAGCGCATGCGCGCCTACCTCGGCCCCGAGATGACACGGGCCGCAGAGGATATCAGTCGCGCCTAGCCTTTCCTGGCCCTAACTCTCCGCGCCGTAGATCGCGCGCGCAGCTTCAGCGCTGACGAACCCATCCAGCACGTCACCGCGCACGGCCTCGCGACTGCGCTGGCGTGGATCGCCGAAGCCGCCGCCGCCCGCCTCCGTCACCGTAATGCGCTGACCTGGCGCAACGTCGATGCGCCCCTTCGCGTGCACGGGACTGCCATCCACGGCGTGCACGCGCAGCGTCCCGGCGCCACCACCGAACATGCCGCGAGCCGGGAACTCCATGCGATTGCCCATACCGAGCATGGTTAGTGTGTGACCCGTGTCATTGCGCAGGACCACCTCCTGGCCGAGGCCACCGCGCCAGCGCCCGGCACCGCCGGAGTCCGTGAGCAGGCGCTTGCTCTCGATGGTCATGTTGGTAAGCGTTTCCCAGATCTCGACGGGCACGACGGCCATGTTCGAGGGATGGGGTAGCGTAGCCCAGCCGTCGAGATTTTCGAGTGCGCCATAGCCGCCGGCGGCGAAATAGAGGCACGAGAACGCGCGGTCGTCGCGGCGTCGGCCCTGGAAGGTGATGAGGTTCATCATGCCGGAGTCGGCCTGCACGCGATCGGGCGTGGCCTCGGCGAGCGCGCCGTAGATCGTCGGCGTTACGAAGTGGCCCATGGCATGGCGTCCGCCCGTCGGGAAGGGCGGCAGCGCATTCAGAATGCAGCCGGGCGGCGCTTTCACCTTGATTGGCGCGACCGAGCCTTCGTTGTTCGGAATGGACGGGAGCGTCAGCGATTTGATCGCGTGCAGGCCCATGGCGTTCGTATAGCAGATGGGCACGTTGACGCCCGCCCGCACGCACCCGGACGTGCCGTCGAAATCGATCTCGACGCTGTCGCCTTTGACGTCGACGCGCACGGCGAACTCGACAGGCTCGCCGAAGCCTTCGACCTTGATGCGATTGCGGTACGTGCCATCGCGGAACTCGCTGATCTTCGCCCGCATGGCGCGCTCGGATTGGCCGCGGATCGCCGCCGAAAGCGCGCGCAGATCCTCGAGGCCGTACTCGTCCATGAAGGCGAGGAGCTCGCGCCCGCCAACCTCGTTGCAACTCACGTTGGCCATGACGTCGCCCATGACCTGCTCGGGCACGCGCACGTTCGTGCGGATGATCTCGACGATCAGCTCATTGAGGCGCCCGGCCTCATAGAGCTTGCAGATCGGCAGGCGCAAACCTTCCTGATAGACCTCCGTCGAGGCCGAGCCGAAGCCGTTGCCGCCGATGTCCGGCAGATGCGTGATGCTGACCGTGTAGGCGACGATGCGGCCTTTGCGGAATACGGGGCGCATCATCGTGATGTCGAACAGATGGCCGGTACCGAGCCAGGGATCGTTCGTGACGACGATGTCGCCGGGTTTCAGCGTCTCGGCGGGAAACTTCTTCAGCATGTGGCGCAAGGTGACGGGTGCGCTGCCGATGAAGGCCGGAATGCCGAATGTGCCTTGCGCGATGGAGTTGGTATCGGCGTCGAGGACGACGCACGAGAGATCGTAGCTCTCGTAGACAATCGTGGAGAACGAGCTGCGGACGAGCGTCGAGACGATCTCGTCCGTGAGCGAGACCAGACGGTCCCACATGATTCCGAGGCTGACAGCGTCGAAGGGGGCATTGTTCATGGTTGTGGCTCTCTTCAGGCGCTCAGTTCTGCGATCAGATTGAAATGGGCATCGACCGTGACGGAGCTGCCGGCGCCGATGACGCACGTGCTCTCGTGCTCCTCGATCAAGGCCGGACCCTGCACGACAGCACCGGGCGCAAGCGCATAGCGGTCGTAGACGGGCCACGCCGAAAGGCCGCCGTGCACGGGGTCGTAGGCTTGCCGCGTACCTTTGAGCGCACGGTCTGCGCCGCCCGCTGCGGTGCCGCTACGGCCCTCGGCGATGGAGGGCGTGGGACCTACGGCTTCGACCTTCCAGTTGACGATCTCGGTCGGCTCGTCGAGGCGCAGGCCATAGGCCTTCTCGTACGCGCGGCCGTACAACTCACCAAGGTCGGCAAAGACGCCGGCGACATCGTTGGTCGAAGGTAGCGTGACCTCGATCTCGTGGCCCTGACCCTGATAGCGCATGTCGAGATGGCACACGATTTTGATGTCCGCCTCAGCAACGCCGGCGCGTTTCAGATAGCCGGCTGCTTCGTTCTCCAGCGCCGCGAAGGTCGTCGCAAAATCTTTTGCGTCGATGTCCGCGACATGAATGCGCCGCGAGCGGGCAACCTCGAAAGCGAGCGGGCTCACAAGGAGACCTAGCGCCGACATGACACCCGCGCCGACAGGCAGCACGACGCGTGGGATCTTCAGCTTGCGCGCGACGGACAGCGCGTGGAGCGGGCCGGAGCCGCCGAACGCCACCATGCTGCTGTTGCGGTAGTCGAAGCCGCGCTCTGTTGCATGAATGCGGAAGGCGCGCGCCACATCCTCGCAGATGATGTCGTGAATGCCCCAGGCGGCGCGCAACGTTTCGAGCTTCAGCGGCCTTCCGACATTTTCCGCGATGGCTTTCTCCGATGCGGCCTTGTCGAGCTTCATCTTGCCGCCGAGGAAGAAGTCGGCATCGAGATAGCCGAGCACGAGATTGGCGTCGGTCAACGTCGGCCGCGTGCCGCCACGGCCGTAGCAGGCTGGGCCCGGCATCGCGCCCGCACTGCGCGGGCCGACGCGCAGCAGGCCGCGCTCATCGACTTCGGCAATGGAGCCGCCGCCAGCGCCGATCTCGATCATGTCGATCACGGGAATGCGGATCGGCAGGCCGCTGCCCTGGCGGAACTCGTGCACGCGCGCCACTTCCATGGCGTACTTCTTGATCGCCTGCCCGCCACGAACGAGTGCGCCCTTGGCCGTCGTGCCGCCCATGTCGAAGGAGAGCAGGTTCGGCAGCTTGAGGGCGCGGCCATGATGGGCGCTCATCAGGGCGCCAGCCGCTGGGCCGGACTCGAGCGCGCGCACGGGATAGCGGCGCGCGGCGTCCGTCGTGAGCGTGCCGCCGCTCGATCCCATGATGTAGAGGCGGCCGCCAAAGCCCGCGCCGGCGAGGCCGTCCTCGAGCCGCTTCACGTAGCGGTCGAACATCGGCTGCGTGAAGGCATTGAGCGTGGTCGTCGTCCAGCGCTCGAACTCGCGCATGTTGGGAAAGACGTCGGCCGAGGTCGAGACGGTGATCTCGGGTGCGGCCTCGCGCAGAATTTCAGCGGCACGCTCCTCCGGCGCCGGGTTCGCATAGGCATGGAGGAAGCAGATGGCCACGGCTTCGACGCCGAGCTCGCGGAACTTTTTCGCCGCGGCAATGACGCCCGCCTCGTCGAGCGGCTGCTCAATGCTGCCGTCGTAGCGCACGCGCTCGTCGACCTCGATCCTGAGGCGACGCGGCACGAGCGGCGGTGGATACTTGATGCGAAGGTCGAAGAGGTCGTACCGGCGCTCGGGCCCCATATCCATGATGTCGCCGAAACCGGCGGTCACCAGCATTCCGGTCACGGCTCCACGGCGCTCGATGACAGCGTTCGTCACGAGCGTCGTGCCGTGCACGATATCGGTGACCGAGCCGATCTCAATGCGGCTCTCAGCGACGAGCGCCGCGACGCCGGCAAGCACGGCCTCCGAGGGATCGTGTGGCGTAGTCAGACGCTTGTGGATCGCCATGCGGCCGCCGGACGCGCTGCTCAGCGCGAAATCAGTAAAGGTGCCGCCGATGTCGACGCCAATCCGGTACATTCAGATCCCTCTCGATTCCTTGTTGTGCGCAAAGACTTGCACGTCTGTCCTGGCATGGGAACTGTCGGAAATCGCGCAGGGGGCTCCCGCCGGGCGAGGGGCGACGGGCGCTCGAACGCGCCCCTCGATGCCTTGTTCTCAGGCATCCAGGAAGTGCACGCGCTCGACGTCCACGGCCACGGAGACCGGGCTGCCGATGTCGCGCAGGTCCTCGGCCGATCCGAACGGGGATTCGACGAGGATCTCGGTGCCGGCAATGGAGACGCCATAGCGGACGACCGCGCCGAGAAACTCGCGATGCGCGATTGTCCCTGCGAGACCCGGACTGCCGGCTGGGTTCAGCGCTGCGTGCTGCGGGCGGAACACGAGCTTCGATTGCTTCGGGGGAAGTTGGCCTGGAGGCAGCGGGAGCTCGGCGCCGTCGCTGATCGCGAATATGCGTCCGGCGCCATCACCCGCAATGCGGCCCGGGAGAATGTTCGCCGTGCCGAGGAAGCTCGCGACGAACAGGTTCGCGGGCCGTTGATAGAGCTCCATGGGCGTGCCGACCTGCTGAACCGCGCCGTCATTCAGCACGGCGATGCGATCGCAGATGGAGTTCGCCTCCTCCTGGTCGTGCGTCACGAAGATCGTCGTCAGGCCGAGGCGCTGCTGAAGATCGCGCAATTCGCGCCGCACCTGCACGCGCATCTTGGCATCGAGATTGGAAAGGGGCTCATCGAGCAGCAGGACCTTGGGCTCGACGGCGATCGTGCGTGCGAGCGCGACGCGCTGCTGCTGGCCGCCCGAGAGCTGCGAGGGATAGCGGTCGGCGAGCGCCTCGAGACCCACGAGCGCCAGTGCCGACTTCACCTTCGACGCAATTTCGGCACGGGGCATCTTCCGCTCCTCAAGCCCGAAGGCGACGTTCCGCGCGACCGTCATGTGCGGCCAGAGGGCATAGCTCTGGAAGACCATGCCGACGTCGCGGCGCCAGGGCGGCAGATGCGAGATGTCCATGCCGCCGAGACGCACCTCGCCGCGATCGGCCTGGTTGAAGCCAGCAATCAATCGCAGGAGCGTGGTCTTTCCGCAGCCCGAAGGCCCGAGGAAGGCGAAGAATTCGCCAGGGCGTACGGAAAGGCTCACATCCTTCAGAATGTGGTTCGTGCCATAGGAGAGGTCCACATTCTGGACTTCGACGGCGACGCCTTGCCTGTCCGACATTGCTGTCATGGCCCTTCAGGTGCGTGTGGAGCGCAGATGCTGGTTGCGCTCGATGATCCAGTTCGAGATCAGCGTGCAGACCGCGACAAGGAGTACCGCGATGATGCCGAGCGCAGCACCCGGCCCACGACCGGCCGGGGACTGCATGAAGACATAGAGACCGTAGGCCAAAGGCGCATCGGACGTGCTCTGCACGAGCATGAGGGTGGCCGAAAGCTCGACGGCCGCGGTCGCGAAGCTCGTGACGAAGCCCGCCAGTATGCCGCCCATCATTAGCGGCAGAACAATGCGCCGCACAGTGCGCGACTTGGTTGCGCCGAGGTTCTCCGCGGCTTCTTCCAATGAGGCCGAGACCTGCTGCAGAGCCGCGTAGCAGGCGCGCAGTGCATAGGGGAGGCGGCGGATGGCGAGCGCCAGCACGATGACGATCCAGAAAGAGGCGAACGATGTCCCGTCCGGCATCTTCACGTCGAAGAATGTCCTGAGATAGCCGATACCGAGCACGACCCCTGGAATGGCGAGAGCAGCCGAGGCCGTCCAGTCGAGCCAGTGGCGGCCGGGCAGCTTCGTGCGCAGCACGAGATAGGCAATGGCTGTGCCGAGCACGACATCGATGATGCCGGCGAGGGTCGCATACAGCAGCGTGTTCTTGATGAAGACGCTCGATTCCGCGAAGACGCGCGCGTAGTGCGCGAAGGTATAGCCGTCCGGCAGCGGGCTGAACGACCACACAGTCGCGATCGAGAGCAGGAAGAGCCCGATATGCGGCGCGAGCACGAGGAACAGAATGAGCAGCACGACAGCATAGGCGCCAATGGCCTGGCTCCGATTCATCGGCCGTTTCGAGAGACCGCCGCCGCCCCGCTGGACCGTCGCATAGTCGCGGCCCTTCATCACCCATGCCGAGGCGCCCATGGCGGCAACCGACACAACGATCAGCACGACCGCGATCACGTAGCCCATGGGATCGGCAAGCCCGATCGAGGTGATGCGCAGATAGGCCTGCGGGGCCAGCATGTCCTTCACGTTCAGCAGCAGCGGCGTCGCGAGATCGTCGAAGACCTTCACGAACACGAGGCTGGCACCGGCGATGTAACCGGGCATGGCAAGCGGAAAGACGACACGTCGGAAAAGGCGGAAGCCGTGCGAGCCGAGGTTCTGCGCCGCTTCCTCCATGGAGCGATCGATATTGCGGAGCGCCGCGGAGAGATTGATCAGGATGAAGGGGAAGTAGTGGACGGCCTGCGCGAAGACGACGCCGTTGAGGCCTTCCATGAACGGGATCTTGAAGCCGAACCAGTCGTCCAGCAGAAGGTTGATCGTGCCATTGCGGCCGAACAGGAGCTGCATGGCCACGGCGCCCGCAAAGGGCGGCATGATGAGCGGGATGAAGCCGAGCATCTGGACGATGCCGGCGCCACGGAACTCGAAGCGCGTCGTGAGGTAGGCAAGTGGCAGCGCGAACAGCGATGCGAGGACGACGGTCATCGCCGCGACGTACATCGAGTTCCAGAAGGAGGCGATGAACAGGTCTGTACGCGCGAAGTCGTAGAAGTTGATGAGCGTGAAGGCGCCCGTGCCTTTCTCGGTGAAGGCAACGTAGATGACGGTGATGACCGGGATAACGAGGAAGAGCGCCAGGAACAGTGCGATCAGCGCCGCGAGCAGCATCTGCCCCGGCGTGGCGGCAAACCGCTGTGCCGGGGCGCGCGGAGCTTCGATCGCGGTGGCCAAGGCGCGCCCCCTTTAGCGGGCGAGCTTGGCAGCTTCGTTCGCCTTGGCCTCGGCCGCGGCATAGGCAGCCTTGGCGCTTGCCGCCCACTGCTGCTCGAGCTCGGCCTGCCGCGCTGACTTCTCCTTGCCGCCCGTGAAGGCCGCCCGGATTTCCGGAGAGGCTGCTTGTTCAGCCGTAACCGGCATCTTGGCGACGAGATCGCGCGCTTCCTTCAGGGCGGCGCGGCCAGCCGCGTTGTCCTTCTTTGCGAGCGCGGCTTCAGCGGCGTGGATGGCCTTCGTCGCCGCCTTGAGGCCGTCGAGCTGGAAGGTCACGAGCTGATCGTAGAGCGTGTCGACGACGGCCGTGCGCGCGCTCGATAGGCCGGAGTCGAACGTCACCTTGCCGCCGAGCGAGGGATCCTTGAAGGGGTTCGGGTAGTCGGCCGGTGCCTTGGCGTAGGTCTCGGGGCGAACGGGCAGGCGCCGGATGCCCTTGTCGAGGAGCACTTCCTGTCCGGCGGGCGAGAGCAGATATTCGACGAAGGCCTCCGCCGTGGCCTTGTTCGGTGGATTGGCGACAATACCGACGTTGGCCGGCACGATCGTCGTCACCGTCGGATAGACGAACTTCACGGGGAAGCCCGCGCCCTGGGCCGAGAAGGCGAAGAAGTCGATGACAATGCCGTAGCCGACCTGGCCCGAGTTCACCGCATCAGGCACGCCGAAGGAGCGCTCGGTGACATTGCGGAGATTGCCGCTCCATTCCTTGATCGTGCGCCAGCCTTTGTCCCAGCCTTCGCCCTGCAGGATCGTCTCGATCGTCAGGTGCGTCGTCCCCGAGCGCGAGGGCGCCGCGATCGACACGTGGTCGAAATAAACGGGCTTGGCGAGGTCCTGCCACTCTTTCGGGTCGGGCAGCTTGTTGGCCTTGGCATAGCGCTCGTTCCACATGATGCCGTAGCCGGAGGCGGCAAAGCCCGAGTAGTAGCCGTCCGGATCATTGATCGGGTAGGCGCCGATCTTCGCGGGAATGCCTGCCGCCTTGGGCTTGTAGAGCTGAAGCAGCTTCTTGCCCTTCAGTACCTCGAACGCATCCGGCGCCGAGGCCCAGAAGATGTCGACCTGATTGACCGAGCGCGTCTCCTCGAGCAGCTTGACGCCGGCATTCGTGTTCCGGTTCTGGATCTCGACGGTCGTTCCCGGATGTGCGGCCTCGAAGGCCTTCTTGAAGGGATCGGTCACATCCTTGGAGAAGGACGTCAGCACGGTGACTTTGCCCGTCGGCGCCTGCGCTTGGGCCGGGGAGAGGGCTGCCAGCGCAGCGAGTGCCATGAGTTGAACGAATGCGCGCATCATGCTTCCTCCCCGGGAACCCCGTCTCGTCCGGCGGGCGCCATTTCCGAGGCCCGCGCCGACCATTGCAACGGATGTTTCTGAACCTTCGACCGGCAACC
Source organism: Hyphomicrobium sp. CS1BSMeth3 (assembly GCF_900117415.1). Taxonomy (GTDB): domain Bacteria; phylum Pseudomonadota; class Alphaproteobacteria; order Rhizobiales; family Hyphomicrobiaceae. Next base: position 1,188,218 of record NZ_FPEI01000006.1, on the reverse strand, counting down.
CGTCAATCCGGATTGCGGCTTTGGGAGCACCACTCGGCAACGGGGGAGGCGGTCTCGCCACGCGTCTGGGGCGAGACCGCGGTACAGGGCCGCCTCAATGTCCTGCTGCGGGACTTCCAGCCATGCGGGCCGAGCTCTCGCGCCCGCGCCCGAGGCGGCTCGCAAGGGCTGCGATCTCGCCGACGACGCCGCGGCGGAACAGCAGGACGGTGACGACGAAGATGAAGCCCTGAATGACGAGGACCCACTCGCCGAAGCCTGCGAGATAGTTCTGCATGGTGATGATCACCGCCGCGCCGACCATCGGGCCGAACACCGTGCCCATGCCGCCGACAAGCGTCATCAGGACGACCTCGCCGGACATCTGCCACGTCACATCGGTGAGGGATGCGAGCTGGAAGACGATGGCCTTGGTGCCGCCGGCTAGGCCGGCCAGCGTCGCCGAGAGGACGAAGGCGAGCAGCTTGTAGCGGTCGACGTGGTAGCCGAGCGAAATGGCGCGCGGCTCGTTCTCGCGAATGGCTTTGAGCACCTGGCCGAAGGGCGAATGGATGGTGCGGTAGATGATCAGGAATCCCGCGGCGAAGATGGCGAGCACGACATAGTAGAAGTTGATGTCGCGCGTGATGTCGATGAAGCCGAGCAGCGGCCTGCGCGGAACGGCCTGAATGCCGTCCTCGCCGCCGGTGAACGGCGCCTGCAGACAGAAGAAGAAGACCATCTGGGCGAGCGCCAGCGTGACCATGGCGAAATAAATACCCTGGCGGCGGATGGCGATCGCGCCCGCGATCAGGCCCAGGATAGCCGCGACGGCAGTTCCGGCGAGGATGCCGATCTCCGTCGGCCAGCCCCATACCTTGACCGTGTAGGCCGAGATATAGGCCGAGAAGCCGAAGAACATCGCGTGCCCGAAGGACAAGAGGCCGACGTAGCCGATGAGCAGGTTGAAGGCGAGCGCGAAGAGCCCGAAGCACAGGACCTTCATCAGGAAGACGGGGTAGATCGCGAGCGGGGCCACGATCAGCAGGGCGATGAGCGCCGCAAAAATCGGCATGTCGTAGTTTTTCATCGCAGGCACCTCAGCGTGGCGTTCCGAAGAGGCCCGCAGGCCGGAGCATCAGCACGATGGCCATGATGATGAAGATGACCGTGTTCGATGCCTCAGGGTAGAAGACCTTGGTCAAGCCCTCGATGACGCCGAGGCCGAAACCCGTCACGATCGAGCCCATGATCGAGCCCATGCCGCCGATCACGACGACCGCGAACACGACGATGATGAGGTTCGAGCCCATGATCGGGTTCACCGAGTAGATCGGCGCGGCAAGAACGCCGGCGAGCGCCGCGAGGCCGACGCCGAAGCCGTACGTGAGCGTCATCATGCGCGGGACATTGATGCCGAAGGCGCGCACGAGCGTCGGGTTCTCGGTCGCGGCGCGCAGATAGCTGCCGAGCTTGGTCTTCTCGATCATGAACCATGTCGCCAGGCAGACGACGATCGAGATGAGCACGACCCAGCCGCGATACCAGGGCAGGAACATGAACCCGAGGTTCGTGCCGCCCGGAATGGGATTGGCGTAGGGCAGGCCGGACGAGCCGTACTGCTTGCGGAAGAGACCTTCGAAGATCAGCGCGAGGCCGAACGTCAACAGCAGCCCGTAGAGATGATCGAGGTGATAGAGGCGGGCGAGCAGCAGCCGCTCGAGGATGATGCCCGTCGCGCCGATGATCACCGGTACGACCAGCAGCGCACCCCAGTAGGGAATGCCGACGTACTGCAGCAGCATCCACGCGCCGAACGCGCCCATCATGTACTGGGCGCCATGCGCGAAATTGATGACGTTGAGCATGCCGAAGATGACGGCAAGCCCGAGACTGAGGAGTGCGTAGAACGCGCCGTTGATCAGGCCGAGCAGAAGCTGGCCGAAGAGTGCCTGGGGCGGCACGCCAATGAGTTCAAACATGCGCTTTTCCCGCCTCGAGGCAGGGGAGGCGGCGCGCAAGCACCGCCTCGCCCGTTCGGATTACTTCTTCACCAGCGGGCAGTCGCCCTGGTCGAGCGGCCGGAAGGCCTCGGCGGCGGGGATCGTCGCGCGAAGCTTGTAGTAGTCCCACGGCCCCTTGCTCTCGGCAGGAGACTTCACCTCGTAGAGGTACATGTCGTGGATCTTGCGGCCATCGGCGCGGATCTGGCCTTTGCCGAAGAGCGCGTCCTCCGTCGGCATCGACTTCATCTTGGCGACGACGGCTGCGCCATCGGCATCCGACTTCAGCTCGTGGACGGCCTTGAGATAGTGATAGACGGCGGAGTAGACGCCGGCCTGCACCATCGTCGGCTTGTTGCCCTTGTTGGCCTTTTCGAACTCGGCCGAGAAGGCACGGTTGGCATCGGTCTGATCCCAGTACCAGGCTTCCGTGAGGATCAGGCCCTGCGCCACCTTGAGGCTGAGCGCGTGCACATCGGTGATGAACACGAGGAGGCCCGCAAGCTTCTGGCCGCCCTGGACGATGCCGAACTCGGCAGCCTGCTTGATGGAGTTGGTCGTATCGCTGCCGGCATTGGCGAGGCCGATGATCTTGGCCTTGGAGGACTGCGCCTGCAGCAGGAAGGACGAGAAGTCTTGCCCGGGGAAGGGGTGGCGCACGCGGCCGACGACCTTGCCGCCGCTCTTCTCGACGACGGCCGCGGTGTCACGCTCGAGGGCGTGGCCGAAGGCGTAGTCGGCCGTGAGGAAGAACCACGTGTCGCCACCGGTCTTCACGACAGCGTTGCCGGTGCCGTTGGCGAGCGCCCAGGTGTCGTACGTCCAGTGTACGGTGTTGGGCGTGCAGGCCTTGCCCGTCAGATCCGAGGCCGCGGCGCCGGAGACGAGGAAGACCTTGTTCTTCTCTTTGGTGATGTTGTTCACCGCAAGGGCGACCGACGAGGTCGGCACGTCGACGACGACGTCGACGTTGTCGACGTCGAACCACTGGCGCACCGTCGTCGAGCCGATGTCCGGCTTGTTCTGGTGGTCGGCGAAGACGATCTCGATCTTGTCGTGGCACTTCGTGGTCTTGCAGAAGTCTGCAACCGCACGGCGTGCTGCCCAGACCGAGCCTTGGCCGGAGAGGTCGGCATAAAGGCCGGACTGGTCGTTCATGACGCCGATCTTGATCGTGTCATTGGAATACTGGGCCATGGCCGGCGTAGCTGCGACAGCAGCCGCTGCGGCGAGGGCGAGTGTCTTCAAACGCATGCGCTTCTCCCTTGTATTCGGTGTTTACACCCCGAGGTGTGCTTCGAGCCGCTGGCGACTGTTTGCTAGCTGGCTGTTCTCGATCTCGTCGACCACATGGCCGTGCTCGACCAGATAATGTCGATCTGCAACTGTCGCCGCAAAGTGAAGGTTCTGCTCCACCAGCAGCACCGTCAAGCCGCGCGCTTTCAGGTCGCGAATGACCGCGCCGATCTGCTGCACGATGACCGGCGCCAAGCCCTCGGTCGGCTCATCGAGGAGGAGGAGCTCGGCGCCCGTGCGCAGGATGCGCGCAATGGCCAGCATCTGCTGCTCGCCGCCGGACAGTTTCGTGCCCTGGCTGCGGGCGCGCTCCTTCAGTCGCGGAAACAGCGCATGAACCTCGTCGAGCGACAGCCCGCCGCTTTTTACGGCGGGCGGCAGCAGCAGGTTCTCGGTCACATTGAGGCTGGCGAAGATCCCGCGTTCCTCGGGGCAGTAGCCGATCCCGAAGCGCGCAATCTGGTTCGAGGGCAGACCTATGGTCTCGGTCTGATTGTAGCGCACCGATCCCGCGCGCTTCTGAACGATGCCCATGATCGAGCGCATGGTCGTGGTCTTGCCGACGCCATTGCGGCCGAGCAGCGTCACCACCTCGCCCTTGCGGACCGAGAACGTCATGCCATGCAGCACGTGGCTTTCGCCGTACCAGGCATGAAGATCGCGAACATCGAGAAGTGGGGCGGCCTCAGCCATGGGCACCTCGCAGCGCGGGGGTGGCCTCGGCGTCCGTCGTCCCCATGTAGGCCTCGATCACTTGAGGGTTCTGCGAGACCGCGGCGTACGGTCCTTCCGCGATCACGCGCCCACGGGCGAGAACGGTGATGGTATCGGAGAGATCCGCCACCACGGAGAGATTGTGCTCGACCATGAGGACGGTCCTGGACTTGGCCGCCTTCCGAATGAGTTGCGAGATGCGGCCGATGTCCTCGCGCCCCATCCCGGCCATGGGCTCGTCGAGCAGCATGACCTCGGGCTCGAGGGCGAGCGTCGTCGCGATTTCCAGCACGCGCTTGCGGCCATAGGGGAGCTCTGCGGCGACCAGGGTCTCGGAGCCCGCGAGCCCGACATCGTCGAGGATCTGAATGGCGCGATCGTTGAGCTGGTTGAGTGAGGCCTCGGAGCGCCAGAAGTGGAACGAGGTGCCGAGCTGGCGCTGCAATGCGATGCGCACGTTCTCGAGCAGCGTGAGGTGCGGGAATGTCGCCGAGATCTGGAAGGAGCGAACGAGGCCGAGCCGCGCGACGCTCGCGGGAGCAAGCCGGGTGATGTCCTGGCCGTTCAGGTAGATGCGCCCCGACGTCGGCTGCAGGAACTTGGTGATGAGATTGAAGCAGGTCGTCTTGCCCGCGCCGTTGGGGCCGATCAGGGCGTGAATGGTGCCGCGCCGGACGGAGAGATTGACGCTGTCGACGGCGCGGAAGCCCTTGAAGTCCTTGACGAGGCTTTGGGTCTCAATGGCGACGGACGGCTCCATTGCCTAGCCTTTCAGGACGGAGAATAGGGCCAGCCACCGCCGGCGGCCTGGGCGTCGAAATAATGAGCGACCCCGAAACTCGGGATGCTGGTTCAGTGGCAACGTCGAAATTGGCAAACGGCCTCCCAGAACGCAGGGTGCTGGAACACCCTGATATTGTTTATTGCTTTGCTACCTCTACAGCAGGCTCTCTGTTCGCCGTCAAGCGCCCTTAGGCTTATTGACAGGCTCTGTGACACCGAATTTGGCGGGCGCCCTCGGGGCGCGTGCTTCTTAGTTAATCCGGGTTCGGCTCGAGCCGCGTTGCGACCTGATAACCGCCCTCTCCCGAGCACCTCTTCGTGACGATCTTTCGTGCGACGCTGCATTCCTCAGCACGCGCGCATATATGCATGCGTTCGACATGTGATGAGAGTAGGAGGGGGGAGTGAACGTCGGGCGGCTATTCGGAACGTCCCCATGCGCTTGCATCAGCCTGCCTTCGCGACCATTGCCCGGCGCCCCTACGTCGCCAATCTCTGGGACGTTCTGACTTTCGGCCTGCTGTTTGCCGTGCTCATTCTTCTGGCGCACGGGGGACGCGAAACACTCGCGCCGCTGACGTCGCTCGACGTATCGCCCGTCTCTCTCGACCCTGCGATGCTGCCCGAGTACGCGCTGCGCTCGACCATGCGCATGCTGGCGGCGATCGTCGCTTCGATCATCTTCTCGCTGGCCTATGGCGCGCTCGCCGCGAAGAGCCGCCGCGCCGAGATAGTCCTCATACCTCTCCTCGACATTCTCCAGTCCGTTCCGGTTCTCGGGTTCCTGTCCTTCACGGTCGTCGCCTTCATGGCGCTCTTTCCCGGCCAGGTCCTCGGCGTCGAGCTGGCGGCAATCTTTGCCATTTTCACGAGCCAGGCCTGGAACATGACCTTCAGCTTCTATCAGTCGCTGAAGACGCTCCCCTCCGATCTCGATGAAGCGAGCCGCAGCTTTCGCCTCTCGACCTGGCAACGCTTCTGGCGCCTCGAGGTGCCATTCGCAATGCCGGGGCTGGTCTGGAACACCATGATGTCCATGTCCGGGGGCTGGTTTTTCGTGGTGGCTTCTGAGGCCATCTCGGTCGGCAACACCACGGTCGCACTGCCTGGCATCGGCTCCTACCTGGCTCTCGCAATCGAGAAGCAAAGCCTCGCGGCCGTCGGCTGGGCCGTGCTCGCGATGCTGGTCGTGATCCTCCTCTACGACCAGCTTTTGTTCAGGCCCATAGTCGCCTGGGCGGAGAAGTTTCGCGTGGAGCAGACCGCGGCGGCGACCGTGCCTCGATCCTGGTTTCTCGACGCCGTTCGCCGGGCGCGACTCTTTCGATGGTGTCTCAGCCCGTTCACCGCTTTTCTCCAGGGCATTCCCCGGACGCGACTGCAATTGCCTGCGGAATTGCCAAGTGGGGCTCGAGCGGCACTGTCGAGCGCCTGGGCGGATCGGGCATGGCTCGCGCTCGTAGTGGCGGGCGCAGCCTATGCCGTGTGGCTGATCGTGAGCTTCGTCATGACCGGGCTGCCCTGGAGCGAATGGGTGCGGGTGTTCGCGCTCGGTGGCCTTACGCTGCTGCGCGTGACCGTGCTGATCGCCCTGGCCACATTGATCTGGGTGCCGATCGGCGTATGGATCGGGCTCCGGCCGCAACTTGCCGAGCGCGTCCAGCCGCTGGCTCAGTTCCTTGCTGCGTTCCCGGCAAACATCGTCTTTCCGTTCGCAGTCGTGGCGATCGTGAAGTTCGATCTCAATCCCGATATCTGGCTCTCGTTCCTCATCATCCTCGGAACGCAGTGGTACATCCTCTTCAACGTCATTGCGGGCGCGAGTGCCTTCCCCAGTGACCTCAAGGAGGCCGCCGCGACATTCCGAATTCGAGGCTGGGACTGGTGGCGCAAGGTCATTCTGCCCGGCATCTTCCCCTACTACGTCACCGGCGCCATCACTGCGAGCGGTGGATCCTGGAATGCCTCCATCGTCGCGGAGGTTGCAACGTGGGGGAATACGAAGCTCCAAGCCCATGGTCTCGGAGCCTACATCGCCGAGGCCACTGCGGCGGGTGACTACCCTCGGATCGTTCTCGGCATTGCCGCCATGTCGCTTTTCGTCGTCATGCTGAACCGTCTGCTCTGGCGGCCACTCTACGCGCTTGCTGCCAGCCGGCTGCGTCTCGATTGAGAAAGGGAGCGCATCATGCCGATGCTGGAAACCACCGATCTCGGAGAGCGCGTCGCGAGCGCGCCCCTCGTCGAAATTGCCGGCGTACGACAGGTCTATCACAAGGGAGACAACGCCGATCTCGTTGTCCTCGATGATGTTTCGCTGACCATTCAGCAAGGCGAGATCGTCGGCCTGCTCGGCCGTTCCGGCTCGGGAAAATCAACGCTTTTGCGGATTATCGCGGGCCTGCTCCAGCCGACGAGCGGTCGCGTCCAGTGGCGCGGGACGCCGATATCAGGCCCCTGCGAAGGCATCGCGATGGTCTTCCAGAGCTTCGCGCTCTTTCCGTGGCTCACGGTCCTCGGCAATGTCGAGCTCGGCCTCGAGGCGCTGGGCATTCCGGCAAGCGAGTGCCGCCGTCGCGCCATCGAAGCCATCGATCTCATCGGCCTCGACGGCTTCGAGAGCGCCTATCCGAAAGAGCTGTCGGGCGGCATGCGCCAGCGCGTGGGTTTTGCCCGCGCGCTCGTGGTGCACCCGAGGCTCATGCTCATGGACGAGCCTTTCTCGGCACTCGATGTGCTGACCGCCGAGACGCTGCGAACGGACCTCATTGACCTCTGGAGCGAGGGTCGGCTCCCGATCGAATCCATCCTCATGGTGACCCACAATATCGAGGAGGCGGTGCTGCTGTGCGATCGCATCCTCATCTTCTCGTCCAATCCGGGACGCGTCGCGTCCGAAGTGAAGGTCGAGATTCCTCATCCGCGCTCGCGTACGGATCCGGTATTCCGCAAGCTCGTCGACGACATCTACGGATTGATGACGCAGCGCCCCACGACTGAGCGCGTGGAGAAGCGGACCGGCGGCGTCGTTCTCGGGAGCGGGATCGGCATGGCGCTGCCTCGCATCTCCACCAACCGTCTGTCGGGACTCATGGAAGCCCTGGCGTCGCCTCCCTACGACGGCAGCGCAGATCTTCCCGACCTCGCCGCGACGCTGCAGATGGAAGTCGACGATCTCTTCCCCATTGCGGAAGCACTTCAGCTCCTGCGCTTTGCCGAGGTGGCCGAGGGTGACGTGAAGCTCACGCCCTATGGCCGGCGTTATGTCGAATCCTCTCTCGATGCGCGCAAGCGGCTCTTTGCCGATCACCTGCTCGCATTCGTCCCGCTGGCGGGGCTGATCCGGCGCGTGTTGGACGAGCGGCCGAGCCACAGGGCGCCCTTCAGACGCTTCTCGGAGGAGCTCGAGGATCACATGTCCGAGGAGCGCGCCGAGGAGACCATGCGCGCCGTCATTTCCTGGGGTCGCTACGCCGAATTGTTCGGCTACGACGAGAATACGAACGAGCTGAACCTCGACAATCCCGCCTAGCGTGGCGATCAGGCCCACCCCGCGACAAAAGAAAAGGCGCCCAGGCAAGCCTGAGCGCCATGACGCGGTTCCGCGCGGTGCCGATCAGCCGCGATGCAGCGCGCAGATCTTGTTGCCGTAGGGATCGCGCAGGTACGCGAGATAGAGCTTGGCCGGGCCCATTTCGCGCCAGCCGGGCGGGTCCTCGATGCTCGTGCCGCCATTCGCCACGCCCGCATCGTGGAAGGCCTTGACCTTTTCCGGGCTGTCGCAGGCGAAACCGACAGTGCCGCCATTGGCGTGGCTCGCCGCCTTGCCGTCGATCGGTTTGCTCAGGCCGAACACGCCCGTCTTGGTGCGATAGAAGATGCGCCCCTTGGGGTCGGCTTTGCCCTCCGGTACCCCGAGAACACCGAGGACGGCATCGTAGAACTTCTTGGATGCGTCGACGTTATCGGCACCGAGCATGACGTGTGAGAACATGCGGTCACTCTCCTTTGGTTGGTCTTCCTCAAGTACGGCGCACGGGGGCCGCTTGTTGTGCCCCGTTGTCTGCGTGCTTCAGCCTACGATGAACTGCTTGGCATGGGCCTCGTAGTCCTGATAGCCGAGCGTCGCGCGCAGCTCGGGCGGCGGAAGGGCGCTCGCGGCCTCGGCTTTTCCCTCCTTGAGAGCGGCGAGGCCGGCCTTCATGCCGGCCGCAGCCGGCGAGAGCATTGCCGTTGGATACGTACCGATCTTGAAGCCGAGCTCGGCCGCACGCTTTTGATTGGGCGTCTCGCGCGGTGCGCCCGGTGAGAGCACGGCGAACGATGGCCGTCCGGCTGCTGCCGCGACCGCACGGCGGATTTCGGCCTCGTCGGCTGGCGAGTCCAGGAAGAGAATGTCCGCGCCTTCCTCGACGAACATCTCGATGCGCGCCACGGCCTCCTCGATGCCCGCCGTCGGCCGGCAGTCGGTACGCGCCATGATCAGGATGCCGGACTCTTTCGCTGCCTGCACGGCGGCACGGACCTTCATGCGCGCCTCCTCGCGCGGCAGGCAGGGCTTGCCGGCGGAAGTGAGCGCACGGGGCGTGATCTTGTCCTCGATCAGGATCGCGGCTGCACCGGCACGGCCATAGGCGCGCACGGTGCGCTGCACGTTCATGGCATTGCCATAGCCGTGATCGCCGTCGGCGAGGACGAGAAGATCGGGCGCGGCGCCGCGCACCATGTTGAAGGAGTCGAACATCTCCGCGAACGTGATGAGATCGAGATCGGGGCCGCCAAGTCGGCTCGCCGCGACGCAGGAGCCCGAAAGAAACGCGGTCTCGAAGCCCGCCCCGAAGGCGAGCTTGGCCGTGAGGCCGTCCCAGACGGCGGGCATGACCACGAAGTCGGGCTTGGCAAGGAGGGCGCGCATACGGGCGGGTGCGTTCATATGGGATCGCTTTCGGTAGATGAGCCGGACATGGGCTCGCGGATGGATGGCGGCTGGTGCGTGGATTGTTGCCGCGCGGGCGGCGCACCGGCAAGGGGGAACTCTGCGCGGCTGGCATGAGCCCCGCGGGATGACGCCGGCATATGGTCGGCGAGCCGCGAGGATGTCAGTATGCGGCAGAGGCCCCTCAGGCCCACCGGACTGCAATCAAGGGAGGGAGAAATGGATCTCAGCGATCAGGTCGTCATCGTGACGGGCGCAGGTCAGGGCATTGGCAAGGCTGCGGCGCTGGCGCTCGCAGATGCGGGAGCCGATGTCGTGGTCGTCGATATCAACGAGCGCACGCTCGAGGAGACGGCGGCGGCCGTGAAGGCCAAGGGCCGGCGCACGCTCGCGATCCGCGCCGACCTCGGCAGTGTCGCGGAGATCGACCGCATGATCGCCGAGAGCGTGGCGGCCTTCGGGCGCATCGATACGCTGGTCAACAATGCGGGCGTCACGCGGCGCGCCTACATCATGGACCTCACGGAGGAGGATTGGGACCGCATTCATCGCGTGAACGCCAAGGGCGTCTTCTTCTGCCTGCAGCGCGTCGCGCGCGAGATGATCCCGCGCCGCAGCGGCCGCATCATCAATATCGCCTCGGTGGCGGGCAAGGGCTTTCCAGGCACATCGAACGCGATCTATGCCGCGAGCAAGGGCGCGGTCATCAGCCTGACCAAGACGGCCGCCCAGCAGCTTGGGCCGCACAACATCAATGTCAACTCTGTCTGCCCCGGCATCGTGCGGACGGCGCTCTACGAGCAGATTGTGAAAGTCATGTCCGAGACCGAGGGCCTCAGCATCGAGGTCGTCGAGGCGCGCGCTGTTGCCAGCGTCCCGCTGCGCCGGCCCAATGAGCCCGAGGACATCGCCGACATGATCGTTTTCCTCGCCTCGGCGCGCGCACGAAACGTCAGCGGCCAGTCCTTCAACGTGGATGGCGGCCTCATCCCGGACTGAAGCCCCTGCCTCAGGCGACGACCTTGATGTAGGTGTCCTTGCGCACGATCTTGTCGCCGCGGAACGTGTAGAGATCACAGCCGAGCCATTCCTGCTTCTGGCCATTGGGGAGCGTCGCCGTGCGGAGCCATTCCGTGACCGCGCGATTGCCGACGACGTATTCGGCCGTGTGCTCCCAGCGGACATCCGGGCTGTTGGCGAACAGGGGGACGAAGTAGCTGCGGATCTGCTCCTTGCCCTTGTACGACTGGCCCCACACATCGGGGCCCTTGGCATTGCGGAACTCGCCGTCCTCGGCAAAGCAGTCGACGATCGCATCCACGTCGCGGCGGGCGAATGCCGCGCCGATTTCACGAACGCGCTCGAGCGTGACGGGCTCATCGGCGGTCTTCTGCATGATGGTCCTCCTCGTTGGCGATCCTCTACGCGGCGGCGGCCATGAGCCGCTTGAAGAAGCCGTCGGCCTTGGCCTTGTCGATCCAGCGCACGACAGCGACGAGATCCTGAGAGGGCGCAACCCAGATCAGGTTCGTGCCGGCGCCGAGGGCGAACCAGCTATCGGCCGGAGCGCTTGGATAGTTGCGCCCGCCGCGGTTCAGCCACCAGAGGAAGCCGTAGCCGTCGTTCGTCGCGGAAGGCTCGAGCGACTGCGCCATCCAGCCTTCGGGAAGGAGCTGGCGGCTGCCCCAGCGCCCGTTGCTGGCGACGAGGAGGCCGACGCGCGCGTGATCGCGTGTCGGGATGAAAAGGCCACCGCCCCAATGGCTGCCGCCCGAGACGGACTGCACGCGCTTGCCGGCGACCTCTGTCCACGACGTCGAGTAGCCGTGCCACTCCCAATCCTTCGACGCGCCGATCGGGTCCATGATGCGCTCGCGCAGCACGTCGGGGAGCGGCCGGCCGAAGCGCTGCAGCAGCGCAAAGGCGAGCACGTTCACGCGCACATCGTTGTACTCGTAATACGTGCCGGGCGTCTGGCGCTGGCGCAGCTCGCCTTTGCGCTTGTTGTTCTCCGCGCCGCCGACCTGGCGGAAGTGATCGACCTGATCGGACTTCTCCCACAGCACGCCGTCCCACTCGGAGGACTGCGTGAGCAGATGCCGCCATGTGATGAGGCCGTTGTGCGGCCCGTCGAAGTGACCCGTCTTCACGGTCGCGCCGACGCGGTCGTCGACGCTGCCGATGAGGCCGTCGCCGATGGCGATGCCGGCGAGCATCGACAGATAGCTCTTCGCGACGCTGAAAGTGACGTCGGCGCGCCGCGTATCGCCCCATTCGGCAACAATGCGGCCGCCCTTGAGGATCATGCCGGCCGGACCACCGCGCGGGCGCACGATGCCGGCAATCTCGCTCCACGGTCCGCTCTCGTTCCACTCGACGTTCCCGACATAGCGGCCATCGGGATAGTAGAGCGAGCGCGGCCACGGGCTCTCGGAGGCCTCGGCCCAGGCGATGGCCGCTTCGAGCTTCTCGGCATTGAAGCCGCCTGCGGCGGGAGCGATGGCGTCCCAGCTGGAGCCGTCGGGCGGGGGCGTATAGGCGGATGATGACACGGAGGCACTCCCGTTTTCTGGAGACGTCTGCTGGGCAGGCTTTCCCGGCAATGCTCGACCAAGGAGCGCCTCAAGGCAAGGGACCTTGCCGACATGCCTGCCAGTTGATGGCTGCGCGCGCGTCGCAATCAGTGTCCGGTATGGACGAAACCGCCCCAGAAATAGGGATGTGCGAACGGACGGGCGACCGCCGTGGGATCAGCGGCTTCCTTTTGGCCATCGCTGCGCGCGGGCCATTCGATGGCTGAGCGATTGCGCCCGCGCTTCAGAGTTTCCGGGCTCAGGCTCCGGGCAATCTCACCGGCTTGGCGGCGGGTGATCCGCTCCGCCTTGGCGGCATCCTCGACGTACGCCGTGAGTTCGGCATTCGTCGCTTGCCTGAGCCAGGATTGTGCCCGGTGCAGCGCCGTCGCGGGACGCAGCCGCTCGTCGATATGCAACTCGTAGAAGCGGGCTATGAGCAGTGCCGTCGCCGCATCCGAGACCGGCCACAAGGTGCCGAGAACTCCCGCCGCACCGAGCGTCATGAAGGAGCCGGGGAGACCGATGAATTCGTCGGGATTGTTCGTGATCTCCGAGAGCCCCGTCTCGCAGGCCGAAAGCACGACGAGCCGGGGTTTGCCGAGCCCGTCCGCCTCGAGCAGGCGGCCAACGCTCAGCCGCGCGAAGTCATGCATGATGAGGGCCGACTGGCGAACGTCGGACCATGAGAACGTGCCGTGCGAGGCAAAGTGCCAGTGCGTGCGCCCTTTGAGCGCGTCGAGTGTGGCATCGAGGGTGGCAGTGTTCCCTAAGAGGATCGTGCGCGAGGTTTCCGCAAAACGTGCGGCGACGAGCGCGCCCTCCATCTCCGAGCCGGGCAGGTCGCCCGTCGGATTGATCACGGCCGCGAGTGTCGCGGTGTCGGCCGTCGCTGCGCGCTCGCGCGAAGCTGCCAGTGCGGCAAGGCTTGGCGCGACGGTGATCTCATAGTCGTCGGCAAGGCGTCGCTTGCTGACTGGATCCTGAGCGAGGCCGAGGGGCAGCGCGCCGAGCCAGCCCGAAGGTATCCAGACGAGTTGCGCACCGGGCTTCACGCCCTGCGCCTTGAGCGTTGCGTCGAGCTCGCCTGCGAAGAGGCGCCAGAGGTCCGGCCCGAGATCATCGATCGCTGCCAGCCATTGTGGCCAGCGCTTTTCCTTCTCCTCGCCCTCGAAGTAGTTGGCGAAGTAGGCACCGACCCAACCGGCGCCCGTCGTGCCATCGGGCCCGGCAAGCAGCACGGAGAGACGCTCGGGTGTCAGCTCGGGCAGGTCGATGGCTTCGAAACTTCCGCCACCGCCGCCTGTCATTACAATGAGCCGACCACCGAGGGCCGTGACGACGGGGATGGCGACCGCGCCGCCTTCGGCGGTGATCCGGCGCGCCTCCGCGAGCACCATTCCGCTGCGATCCTCATTCGTGCCGCTCGCCGATACGAGCTTGAGGAGCTCGCGGCGTAGCCCGGCCAGATGCTCGATCGCGGCGGCGCGCTCGGTGGCGCTTGCAGCCTCGAGGGTGCTCTGAGCATTCCTGATCGATGCGCGCAGCATCTCGAGGCGAGTACGGTTCTCTGCGGAAAGTTCCAGCGACTGCAGCCGCAGCGATACGGCCAGCAGATGCGCGCGTCCTTCGTCGGCGAGCGCAACGGCAGCTTCGGGAGCGCCGCGCTCGACGGCACCAAGGGCGGCTTCAGCGAACAGCGGGCCCGCATCCGCAATAAGGGAGCGCGCCTCCACTTCATCGAACCCCTGACCGAACAGAAGAAGGAAGGCTTCGCGCGCACTCGTGTGGACAGAGCTTGCCTCCTGCCAGTTGCCGGCCTGAAGGAGGACATGGCCGAGCGCGCGGCCCGTGCGCAGATGCTCGCGCGGAAAGGCGTCGCGCGTGAATACGGAAAGGGCGGCCTCGTAGGCGGCGATCGCGAGTTCGCGGTTGATGCCAGGGAGGCCGCGAATGCGCCCCGAATAGGCATTGCCGAGCGCGCTCTGCGCGCGCCCCCACTCCATGGGAAATCCGCTGCGCGTGAAGACCGTGAGTGCGGCATCGAGGTGGCTGATCGCCTGCTCCTGGTTATCGGCGCGCTCGCCGCCGGCACGCACGAGGTAGATGGACGCGAGGTTGTAATGTGCCGAGGCCCACTCCTTGGGCACGCTTTCGCGCGTGAAGATACCGAGGGCGGCCAGGAGATGGCCGATGGCCCTGTCGTGGTTCTCGGTGCGCGTGCCGCCGATGCGATTGCGATAGATCGAGCCGAGGTTGTTTTGTGCCATGGCCCAGAACATCGGCGCGGCCTCGCGCGTGAACACGCTCAATGCGGCCTCGGTGTGTGCGATGGCGGCTTCGAGGTTGTCGGCTGCCGTGCCGCGGATGCGGCTCTGGTACACGACCGCGAGGTTGTTCTGCAGCCGTGCCCATTCCTGGGGGGCTGTGGTGCGCGTGAAGACGCGAAGTGCGGATTCGAAATGCGCGATGGCGCGCTCTTGGTTGTCTGCGCGCTCGCCGCGGATGCGTGCCCAGTAGGCAATGCCGAGATTGTTTCTGAGCGTGGCCCAGTTCTGCGGATCGCGCTCGAATGTCCAGGCCGGCAGCGCGGACTCGAAGTGAGAGATGGCGCTCTCGATGTTGTCCGCTCGTACCCCCGTCGGTCGGTTGACATAGGCGCTCGCGACGCCGAACTGCAACTCGGCGCGCACGTGCTCGCGCCCTGCAGCCAGCGGCCATGGCTCGAGCGATGCTGCGCGGGCGAGCAAGGCCTCACCCAGCGCGATACGCTGCTCGTTGTCCTGGACCTGCTGCCAACGCGCGAAGTGTTCGGCGAATTCGCTCTCGGGCTGCTGAGCGCGCGCCGGCATGATCGCTCCGAGCGCGATCATGAGCGCCGTCAGTAGTCCCACGCATCCCTGCCACATCAAGTCCTCCCGTGGGCGGACTGTCGCTGCCCGCAGGATTAGGCTTGCCGCGTGGCATGAGCATGGCAACGCTCTTACTGGCGAAGGTCACGTACCTGCCGGGGTAGCGTCGGCGTCGGAGATTTCGAGGGCAGCGCTCAGCGGGCGCGCGCGAATGGCGGCGATCAGGTCGTCGGTTCCGGCTTCGAGCGCGATCGTTGGCGACATGGGGAGCACGAAATCGGCGCCCTGCTGGCCGGCACGAGCACCACGCACCCAGTTGGCGAACCGAAGCGTCGGGCCGCCGGGGCTGGCGGACAGGCGCTGGGAGTCGGCGATGAGGAACAACTGCCCGAGGCCGCGCATACGGCCGACGCGGATCTCCTTGATCGCGTTCCAGGGGATCAGGGCATCACCAAGCGCCGGATCGCGAAGACCATCGTCGCTCATGACGATGGCGGGCATGGGCCGCATCAGCCGCACGACATCATAGAGAGCGCGCGCGGCATAGAAGACGAGGCCGAGCAGCATGGCAACATCGACGAAGTGCCATTTGAGCGGCCGTGCGACTACGAAATAGAGAAGGCCAAGCGCCACAAAGGCGGCATTCACCCAGAGACTGCGTCTGATGACGCTCGCGCGGTAGGGAAAGCTGATGGGTGGCATCGTTCGTTCCCCTTCGCGTGCGTATCAGACGGGCCGATCACCGAGATAGCGACCGAAGCGCGACTGTCCGCCCTTGCCGAACAGGATCACGTCGTAGGTTTCCGGCTTGCCGCCTTCCATGCCCGGAGAGCCAATGGGCATCCCGGGCACTGCGAGGCCGAGCGCGTCGGGCTTTTCTGCAAGAAGTCGTTTGATCGCGTGTGCAGGAACATGTCCCTCGATGACATAGTTGCCGAGTTGCGCCGTGTGGCATGAGGCGAGCGCATCGGGGATGCCGAGACGCGCTTTGATGGCCGTCATGTCTGAAGTGTCTGTGGCGCGTGCGATGAAGCCGTGGTGCATCAGGTGCGCAATCCATCCCCCGCAGCAGCCGCAGTTCGGGTCCTTGAACACATCGAGCGCAGGCGCGGCCTCGGCTCGGATGGGCGTCGCATGGCCAGCGGCCAGACCGGCGAGGAGACCGAGGGCAGAACGGCGCGAGAAGGCTCGAATGAGCGATGTCATGTGGGGCCTCACTGAGTGGGGGCCGGATGGCCAGGGTCAGCGATCCGATCGGCTGAGCACTTCCATGAGCTCGGCGACCTTCTGCTCCTGCTCGGCCTTGTTGCCGCTGGCAATGGCATGGCGGACGCAATGGTCGATGTGATCGCGCAGCACGGACTCCTCGACGCGCCGAAGCGCGGCGCGCACCGCCGCGATCTGCGTGACGATGTCGATGCAGTAGCGGTCCTCCTCGACCATGCGGGCGAGGCCCCGCACCTGACCTTCAATCCGGTTGAGGCGCTTGAGACGGGACGATTTGGCATCATGGCTCATGCTTGACGAATACCCGACGGGGGTATATCTGTCAATCGAAGGATACCGGTGAGGGGTATATCCGCCGTCACCGATCAAACGAGGCAGAAGGCATCATGAGCCAGCACAATCACGGATCGCACGGATCACATGACGCGCACGCAGGCCACGGCGGCTCGTGCTGTCACGGTCATGGCTCAACGGAAGCTGCCCACAAGGTCAAAGACCCTGTCTGCGGCATGAGCGTGGACCCGCATACGGCCAAGCACCGCCATACGCACGAAGGCCACACGTACTATTTCTGCAATCCGCGCTGCCGCGAGAAGTTCATCGCCGATCCGATGAGGTATCTCGCGCCAGACGAGGCGCCGCCACCCGCGCCCGTCCCTGCGGGGACGATCTATACCTGCCCCATGCACCCGGAAATCCGGCAGGAGGGACCCGGGAGCTGCCCCATCTGCGGCATGGCGCTGGAGCCTGAGATTGCGACAGCCGATACGGGGCCCAATCCCGAGCTGATCGACATGACGCGGCGGTTCTGGATCGGCCTCGCGCTGACGCTGCCCGTGTTCGTGCTGGAGATGGGCGGCCACCTCATCGATCTGCATCAGTGGATCGGGCAGCAGACATCGAACTGGATCCAGCTCGCGCTGGCGACGCCGGTCGTGCTGTGGGCGGGCTGGCCGTTCTTCGAGCGCGGCTGGGCGTCGATCAAAACGCGCAACCTCAACATGTTCACGCTGATCGCCATCGGCACGGGCGTCGCATGGCTCTACAGCATTGTCGGCACACTCTGGCCGAGCCTGTTCCCGGCCTCCATGCGCGGTCATGATGGCGCCGTCGCCGTCTACTTCGAGGCATCGGCTGTCATCACGGTGCTGGTGCTGCTCGGGCAAGTGCTGGAGTTGCGCGCACGCGAGCAGACGAGTGGTGCCATTCGCGCTTTGCTCGATCTCTCGCCCAAGATGGCGCGCCGCATCCGCCCGGATGGCACGGACGAGGATGTGAGCCTCGACCATGTGTCGGCCGGCGATCGCCTGCGCGTGCGTCCTGGCGAGCGCGTGCCCGTCGACGGCGAGATCCTCGAAGGGCGAAGCGCGCTCGATGAATCCATGGTGACGGGCGAATCCATGCCGATCACGAAGAGCACCGGCGACAAGGTCATCGGCGGCACGATGAACCAGTCGGGCGGCTTCGTCATGCGCGCCGACAAGGTGGGGCGTGATACCGTTCTCGCACGTATTGTGCAGATGGTGGCGGAGGCTCAGCGCAGCCGCGCGCCGATCCAGCGGTTGGCTGATCAGGTCTCCGCGTGGTTCGTGCCGGCGGTGATCACGGTCGCGGTCCTGGCGTTCGTCGCATGGTCGCTCTGGGGGCCGGAGCCGCGGCTGACGTTCGGTCTCATCGCGGCAGTCTCCGTGCTCATCATTGCGTGCCCGTGTGCGCTGGGGCTTGCGACGCCCATGTCCATCATGGTCGGCGTCGGGCGGGGCGCGCAGTCGGGCGTGCTCATCAAGAATGCCGAGGCGCTCGAGCGCATGGAGAAGGTCGACACGCTCGTCGTGGACAAGACCGGGACGCTGACCGAGGGCCGGCCGAGCGTCGTCGCACTTCACACTGTCTCCGGCATCGATGAGAACGAGATGTTGCGTCTCGCCGCCAGCCTGGAGCGGAGCAGCGAGCATCCGCTCGCCGATGCGATCGTGCGCGCCGCGACGGAACGCAATCTCGCACTCGCCAATCCAGAGAACTTCGATACGCCGATCGGAAAAGGCGTCGTCGGATCTGTCGAAGGCCGTGCGCTGGTCATCGGCAATCGCCGGATCATGGCCGATTCTCATATCGGCACGACGGGCCTCGATGCCCGCGCCGACGACCTACGCCGCGATGGCGCGACGGCCATCTACGTCGCCATTGATGGCAAGGCCGTCGGTCTCATCGCGATCGCGGATCCGGTGAAGGCCACGACACCCGGCGCGATCGCGGCCCTCAAGGAGGCCGGCATCCGCGTCGTCATGCTGACCGGTGATAACAGGACCACGGCCGAGGCGGTCGCGCGCCAGCTCGGCATCCCGGAGGTCGAAGCTGAGGTCCTGCCCGAGGACAAGAGCAAGGTCGTCACGCGCCTGCGCCGCGAGGGCCGGGTGGTCGCCATGGCCGGCGACGGTATCAACGATGCACCCGCACTTGCGGCGGCTGATGTCGGCATCGCCATGGGCACGGGCACGGATGTCGCCATGGAGAGCGCAGGCGTCACGCTCCTCAAGGGCGATCTCGGCGGCATTGTGCGCGCACGGCACCTCTCAGCGGCGACCATGAGCAACATCCGCCAGAACCTCTTCTTCGCCTTCATCTACAATGCTGCTGGCGTGCCGGTCGCCGCGGGCGTGCTCTATCCGCTGTTCGGCCTGCTGCTCTCGCCGGTCATTGCGGCGGCTGCCATGGCGCTTTCGTCTGCGAGCGTCATTACGAACGCCCTGCGGCTGCGCCACGCGAAGCTCTGAGCTAGAGCGCAATTGCCAGCGCGAAGCAGATCGTCGCGAGCAGTGCTGCGATCGTGCGCACGTGGTTCCACCACATCCAGGCGGCAAAGTAGTCCGTCCATGTCTGAGCGAGATCGGGATCGCTCAGCTTGGTTCTGGCGAGCTTCTCGTTCAGGGGCACGTTGAACACGATGGTGATCCCGAGCGTGCCGAACAAATAGAGCGCGGCGCCGATGCGGCTCAGCATGGCGCCCGGAGAGCTCCACGGATCGGGTGTCGTGATGCCGGCGATCAGCGCAATGAAGCCTGTGCCGAAGAAGAGCGCGAAAAACAGCGGGTTCAGCACCGTCACATTGATACGCTGCATGGCGTCGGCACCCTGGGCGGCATCGAGCTCGCCAAGCGCTTTCATCACGAAATTCGAGAAGGCAAAGAAAATACCGCCGACGAGGCCGGCACCCGTCGTGGCCGTGACCAGTGTGAATATCTCGAACCAGGCGGGCATTGGCCTCCCCCTCCGATGCGCCGATGGTGCAGCGCTCCCTCAGGGTGCCGCTCCCGCTGAACCTGCCTTCGAACGGCTGTAGCGGTCAAGCGCTCCACGCCCACGATGGCCAGGCCCGGCACAGCTTGGCAGGGCGGCATATCCTTCCTATCCTCGGGGTTCAGCTATTCCCCGATGATCGAGGTTCCGAATGCCCATTTCCCCGACCTCTGAACTGCACCTGCGCCGCGAGCTTGCCGCCGCCCTCCGCCTTGCAGAAAAGTTCGGTTACTCCGAGGGCATCTGCAATCATTTCTCCGTGGTCGTGCCGGGGCCTCAGGAACGCTACTTGATCAATCCGTACGGCGTGCACTGGTCGGAGATGCGGCCCGAGCACCTGCTGCTCATCGACGGGCATGGCCACGTCATCGAGGGCGATGGCGAAGTCGAGGCCACGGCGCGCCATATCCACGTGCAAGGGCATCGTGCCAATCCGCGTCACCAGTGCATTCTGCACGTGCACATGCCCTGGGCGACATCGCTCACCATGGTGCAGGGCGGCCGCCTCGAAATGGCGCACCAGACGGCAGCCCGCTATTACGGCCGCATTGCTTATCAGTCGTTCGGCGGCATTGCCCTCGATGAGAGCGAAGGCAAGCGCATTGCCGAGGCGCAGAAGGGCAACCCGACGGCCGACATCTTCTTCCTCGCCCATCACGGCATATCGATCGGCGGCCCATCGATCGCCTTTGCCTTCGATGACCTCTATTATCTGGAGCGCGCGGCGAAGCAGCAGGTGCTCGCAATGTCCACGGGACGGCCTCTGCAGATCATGCCCGAGGATCAGGTCAAGGAGACGGCGCGCCAGTATATGCAGTTCATTGATTTCCAGGCTCAGAAGCACTTCGATGCACTGATGCGGATCAACGGATTGTGAGCTGTCTTGACTACGGGCCTCTTTAGGGTCCGGCTCCACCACGAGCGCGCGGCTTCACAAAAAATGCGCGCCGGTAAGAAGGTTCCGGGAGGAAAGCGCCATGGCACAAACACTGTTTCCGACGACGATCGCAGGCAGCCTACCGAAGCCCGCCTGGCTTGCCGAGCCGGAGAAGCTCTGGGCGGCTTGGCGCTACGAGGGCGAGGCGCTCCGCCGCGCGCAGGAGGACGCCGTTCTCGTGTGGCTCAAGCTGCAGGAGGATGCCGGCATCGACATCGTCTCGGATGGCGAGCAGTTCCGCATTCACTTCGTGCACGGCTTTCTCGAGCACGTGAGCGGCATCGACTGGCAGAAGAAGACCCAGATGGGCATTCGCGACAACCGCTATGTCGTCGAGGTGCCGACGGTGACGGGTCCAATCACGCGCAAGAGGGCCGTGCACAGCGAGGACGTGCGCTTCGTGCGCGCCAATACCAAGCGACAGATGAAGTTCACGCTGCCGGGCCCGATGACCATCTGCGACACGATCGCGGATGCGCACTACGGCCGCCGCGCCGACATGGCCATGGCCTTTGCCAAGGCGCTCAATGCAGAGGCACGCGAGCTCGAGGCGTTGGGCGCCGACGTCATCCAGTTCGACGAGCCGGCCTTCAATGTCTTCATGAATGACGTCAAGGATTGGGGCATTGCGGCGCTGGAGGCCGCTGCAGAAGGCCTCAAGTGCACGACGGCCGTCCACATCTGCTATGGCTACGGCATCGAGGCCAATGTCAAATGGAAGGAGACCCTCGGCGGCGAGTGGCGCCAGTACGAGGAGATTTTCCCAGCGCTGAACCGCTCCAAGATTCAGCAGGTCTCGCTCGAATGTGCGGGCTCCAAGGTGCCTATTTCGCTCATCTCGCATCTCTCCGACAAGACGATCCTGGTCGGCGCCATCGACGTGGCAACGAGCAAGATCGAGACGCCGGAGGAGGTCGCGGGCACGCTCCGGCAGGCGCTGAAGCACGCCGATGCCGAGCGCATCCAGGGCTGTACGAATTGCGGCATGGCGCCCCTGCCGCGCGCGGTCGCAGCCGGCAAGCTGCGTGCGCTGGGTGCTGGCGCGGCGCTGCTCAGGAAGTGAGGCGGCGCGGGTTGCTCAGTTGCTCTTGATGAACTGGGCGATGCGCGCGACGGCCTGATCCTCGATGCCGTAGAACCCGTGTTGAGCCAGGGCTTGGCAAGGCTCCGACTTCGGCGCGTTGCCGCCGTCGAGCAGCACGACATCGACTTTGCGGGACTTGGTGAGCGCCCTGGTCAGCTTCGGCGTATCCGATGCCGGGGTGATGGCGCAGCCGTCATTACGATGCGAAAGGATCAGCGTCGGCACGGTGAGGGCGGAAAGCCGCATGCTGGCTACGCCGTGAGGGTGGCTTTGGCGGATGCTCCAATTCGGATCCGCGCGCGTGATCGTCGATGTCAGAACGATCCCATCGATATTCTTGAGGCCGATGCCGCCGTTCGCGGCGGAGAAGGTGCCCATGCTCGTGCCCACCAGCCAGACCGGCACGTTGGCCTGCTTCTTGAGATAGCTGACGATCGCCCCGATGTCGTTCGTGTGTCCGCTGCTCATGCGGAAGATGGCGTTCATGCCGCGCGCACTCTGATAGTCGGAAGGGGCATCGGCAACGGCAACCATGAAGCCCTGGCGCGCAAACTTGTCGCGTGTCCGCACCACGAAGTTCTGCGCGCCCCAGCCCATGGACGAGGCGCTCGTCAGGCGCAGCGCGCCGTGACCACCCGCGAACAGGATCACCGCGGCCACCGGCTTCTGCGGTTTGATCAGGATGAATGCCTGCTTGGCGCCGCGAGGGGTCTGGACTGAGACAAGGCTCGCTTCCTGGGCCCTCGCAGAGGCGAGGGGAAGCAGCAGAAGAAGCACTGCGATTGCACAGCGCCTGATGCAGCAAAGCATGGTCGTCAATCCGCAGGAAAGAGCAGTGCCGGGAGCCCCGGCCCATTGGCAGCCCGAAAGGGCCCGCGGTCAATCCCCCAGAACGTTGGTCCCGGCCACTGGGCGCCGGGCTTGGGATGGGCAGGCCCAGCAATTTTGATTTGAAAGCAAGGATCGGAGTGCAGGGAGGGGCCGCGGCGCCTATCTTCTCAGGCATGGAAACGAGAAAGCACACGAAAATGGCCACGAGGCACACGCCGTCCAAGACCGGCCGTCCGGCCGCCCGCGACCAAGACCGCTACTATGCGGCAGTGGCGGCGCGGGACAAGGCTGCGGACGGAACGTTCGTCTATTCCGTGGCGACGACCGGCATCTACTGCCGCCCCTCGTGCCCCTCACGTCTCGCGCGGCGCGAGAACATAGCGTTCCATACCTCGTGTGCGGCGGCAGAGGCGGCAGGCTTCCGTCCCTGCAAGCGCTGCAAGCCCAATGCGCTGTCGCTCGATGCCGAGCACGCGCGCATGGTGGCCGAGGCGTGCCGCCTGATCGAGGCTGCCGAGGAGCCGCCGACGCTTGACGCGCTCGCTGCCTCGATGGGTCTCAGCCCCTATCACTTCCATCGCGTGTTCAAGACTGTGACGGGCCTGACGCCGAAGGCCTATGCGATCGCCCACCGCCAGAAGCGCGTGCGCGACAATCTCAAAAGGAGAACGAGCGTGACCGAAGCCATTCACGAGGCCGGGTTCAACTCCAGCGGCCGTTTCTATGCCAATGCCGATGAGGTTCTAGGCATGACACCGACGACGTTTCGTACGGGCGGCAAGGACATGCAACTGCGCTTTGCCGTCGGCAAAACCTCCCTCGGCGCTATCCTGGTGGCGGCGAGTGCCAAGGGCATCGCGGCAATCCTGCTCGGCGATGATCCCGAGGCCCTGGTCCGCGATCTCGAAGAGCGCTTTCCGAAGGCCGAGCTGATCGGCGGCGATCGTCAGTTCGAAGATGTGGTCGCCAAGGCGATCGCGCTCATCGAGGCGCCGGGAGCCACATTCGACCTGCCGCTCGATGTGCGCGGCACGGCCTTCCAGCATCGCGTGTGGCAGGCGCTGCGCGAGATCCCCGCGGGCACTACCGTCAGCTATTCCGAGCTCGCCGAGCGGATTGGTCTGCCCAAGGCGGTGCGCGCGGTGGCGGCGGCCTGTGCGGCCAACCGCATTGCCGTGGCCATTCCTTGCCACCGTGTCGTGCGCAATGACGGTGGGCTCTCGGGCTATCGCTGGGGCGTCGAGCGCAAGCAGAAGCTGCTGGCGCGGGAGAGCCGGTCGTGAGCAAGGTTCTTGCTGCCGAGCGGCGCCCTGCGTCCGCGCCGGCGATCGACTGGGCAGCCGTCGGCGAAAGCCTCGATGCGCGGGGCTTCGCCGTCCTCCCGCACCTGCTGGCGCCAGAGCAGTGCCGCACGGTCGCGGCCATGTATCCCGACGACAGCCGCTTCCGCAGCCATATCCACATGGCGCGGCACGGCTTCGGGCGTGGCGAGTACAAGTACTTTGCTTATCCGCTGCCCGATCTGATCGCGGAGCTGCGGGCGTCGCTTTATCCGCACCTCGCTGAGATCGCCAATCGCTGGAATGCGGATATGGGGATTGAGGAGAGCTTCCCGGTGGAGCACGCGGCTTTCCTGAAGCGCTGCCACGCTGCCGGGCAGACACGTCCAACGCCATTGCTCCTGCAGTACGCCGCGGGCGACTACAACTGCCTGCACCAGGATCTCTACGGAGCGCACGTCTTCCCGCTGCAGGTGGCGATCCTGCTCTCGGCACCGGGGCGCGATTTCGCGGGCGGTGAGTTCGTGATCACCGAGCAGCGCCCGCGCATGCAGTCTCGCGCGTCCGTCGCTCCCCTCACGCAGGGCGACGCCGTCGTGTTCGCTGTCCACCATCGCCCGGTGCGGGGTACACGCGGCACGTACCGCGTGAACCTCCGCCATGGCGTGAGTGAAGTGCTGAGCGGGCGCCGTCACACGCTCGGCATCATCTTCCATGATGCGGCCTGAGGCGGCGCCTCACTTCTTCTGAGTGCCGTAGTTGAGCAACCCGGCATTGTTCTTGGGTGGATGGGCTGCGAGGCCCGCCTCGTTCGGTTCCGTGCCCCAGCCGGGGCGATCCGGCAGGATGAGGTGCCCGTCCTTGAACTCGGGAACATGCGTGAAGAGCTCGTGATCCCAGGCGAGGCGATCGATGTCCGTCTCCATGATGCGCAGGTTCGGCACGCATGCCGAGAAGTGCGCATTCATCATCGTGCAGAGATGGCCATAGAAGTTGTGCGGCGCCACGTTCACCTCGTGCGCTTCGGCGAGATTGGCGATCTTCATGGACTGCCACACACCATTCCACGGCGTGTCGATGATCGCGACGTCCATGGCCTGCTCGCGGAAATAGGGCAGGAATTCGCGCACACCGAGCAGCGTCTCGCAGGATGAGATCGGGTGCGGGCTCTGGCGGCGGATATAGCCGAGCGCTTCCGGGCTATAGCTGTCGATCTCGATCCAGAACATGTCGAGATCGGCGATCTCGCGCAGGATCTTGAGATAGCCCTCGGTCTTGGCGTTGAAGTTCAGGTCGAGAAGGATATCGACATCGGGGCCGACGCCGTCGCGCAGCGCTTCCAGATGCACGCGCAGATTGCGCAGCACATTCCGTTCGACATTGAGATCAGGCTGGTTCGGTGAGCCGAAGCCGGGGCGATAGCCCTTCGGGTTCTTCTGGCCCTCATACAGGAAGATGTTCGTCTTGCAGGCCGTGAAGCCCTTCTCACGCACCTCGCGGCCGATGCTCTTCACGCCGTCGAGGTCGGTGATCGCGGGCTTGTAGTAGCTCGGGTGATTGATCCGCCATGTGGCGCAGTGCGACCAGTACACGCGAATGCGGTCGCGGATCTTGCCGCCGAGTAGCTCGTAGCAGGGAACGCCGAGGCTCTTGGCTTTGGCATCGAGCAAGGCATTCTCGATCGCGCCGAGCGCGAGGGCCACGACACCGCCGGCCGCGGGGCGCGTGATCGCGTAGAGCTCCTGGTAGATGCGCTCGTGGTCATGAGCATCCTGGCCGACGACGCGCGGCGCCATGCGCTGGATCGCGGCGCTGAGCCCCGGAGCGCCGAAGCCTTCGTCGAACTCGCTCCAGCCGACGATGCCCGTATCCGTCGTGATCTTGACGAAGTGGTAGTTACGCCAGCCGGCGTCACAGGAAAGCGTTTCGAGCTTGGCAACTTTCGTGGCGGCCATCAGCGTCCTCCAAAATCTCGTTGTGTCGTTGGCGCGAGCTTAGACCAGAAAGCGCGCCCTGAGCCATGCAGGCTCAGTCGAAGGCCTTGACGGGCGTGGTGTTGCCGACCGTTCCGGCCATGGAGCCCGCATCGATCGAGAGGATGATGCCGGACACCCAGCGCGCCTGCTCGGAGGCGAGATAGACCACGCCACTGCCGATATCCCAGCCCGTGCCTTCGGTCTGCAGCAGCGTGTTCTTGCGGCGTGCATCGCGCAGCTCCGGCGTCATGCCGCCGGAAAAGACCATGGGCGTGTAGACGTACCCCGGCGCGATGCAGTTCACGCGGATGCCTTCAGGACCATGATGAGCCGCCATCGAGCGCGTCATATTCACGACAGCGCCTTTCGAGGCCGAATAAAAGAGGCTCGGGTTGCCGCCCTTCAGGCCATCGATCGATGAAATGTTGATGATCGAGCCGCCGCCCTGCTTGCGCATCTCGGGAATGGCGTACTTGGCCATGAGCATCATCGAGGTGACGTTGATGCGCATGGCCATGTCCCAGGCCTCGGCATTGGTGTCGACCGCATTGCCCATGGGCCCGCCGATGCCGACGTTGTTGACGAGAACGTCGACGCGCCCCCAGGCATCGACGACCGACTTCACCGCGGCCGCGCACGAGGTCTGATCGGCGACATTGCCGACCACGACCATGGACGTGCCGCCCTCGGCATCGATCATCTCCTTGGTCGCGTCGCCGAGCTCCTTGGTCGCGTCCAGCAGCGCGACCTTGCAGCCTTCGCGGGCGAGCAGGATGGCCGCCGCGCGGCCGTTGCCGATGCCCGGCGCGCGGGAGCCCGCGCCCGTCACGATGGCGACTTTGTCCTTGAGGCCCATTTCCGGCATGTGCGCGTCCTCCGCCCGTCGTTTGTGCTTGGCGCAAGACTGCACGGCGATCTGACCCTGAACAACCCTGACATCGTCGGAACCCCGACGCATTCCAAACTCGACGGCCGTTATGTAATAGTATAACGTTATATAATGAGATGGGCACGGGAGACAAAATAACTATGGATCAGCAACTTATGCAGCATCTGGCGCGCCAGAAGGGGCGACCGGACGGCCGATTACCTGTCACGGTGCTGTCCGGATTTCTGGGGGCCGGCAAGACGACGCTGCTCAATCATGTGCTGAACAATCGCGAGGGCCGGAAGGTCGCGGTGATCGTCAACGACATGAGCGAGGTGAACATCGACGCCGATCTGGTGCGCGATGGCGGCGCCAATCTCTCGCGAACCGACGAGGCGCTCGTCGAGATGTCCAACGGCTGCATCTGCTGCACGCTGCGGGACGATCTGCTCGATGAAGTGCGTCGCCTGGCCGAGCAGGGAAAGTTCGATTACCTACTGATCGAATCGACGGGCATCTCCGAGCCGCTGCCGGTCGCGGCGACCTTCGATTTTCGTGACGAGAGTGGCGTGAGCCTCGGCGACGTCGCGCGCCTCGACACCATGGTGACAGTCGTCGATGCGGCCAACATCCTGCAAGACTATGCCTCGACGGATTTCCTCGCGGATCGTGGCCAGTCCCTCGGTGAGGGAGATCACCGTCCGCTCGTGAACCTTCTCGTCGAGCAGATCGAGTTCGCGGACGTCGTGGTTCTCAACAAGCTGGATGTCGCCACGCCGCAGCAGATCGAGGCGGCGCGTATGATTGTCCGCTCGCTCAATGCGAGTGCGCGTATTGTCGAGACCACGGAGGGTCGAGCGCCGTTGAAGGAGATTCTCGACACAGGCCGCTTCGATTTCGAGAATGCTCATCGTCATCCGCTCTGGTTCAAGGAACTCAACGGCTTCAAAGACCATGTGCCGGAGACCGAAGAATACGGCATCCGCAGTTTCGTCTATCGGGCGCGCGCACCTTTTGAACCAGCCAAGCTGCACGCCTTCTTCAACCGCACGTGGCCCAATGTCGTGCGCGCCAAGGGCTTCTTCTGGGTGGCGACGCGACCGGAATGGTGCGGCGAGGTGAGCATGGCCGGTGCGCTGGTCCGCCACAATGCTGCGGGACTTTGGTGGGCTGCCGTGCCGAAGGCGCGTTGGCCGCAGGACCCGGATCACGTTGCCATGATCCGGCGCCGCTGGAGCGAGCCGTTCGGCGATCGCAAGCAGGAGATCGTGTTCATCGGGACGCGGGACATGGACGAGGCCGCGATCCGCGCCTCACTCGATCATTGTTTGCTCTCTCTGCCTCAGACCGGGCATGTCGATACCGGGGCGTGGCGGCAGCTTCCTGATCCGTTTCCAAAATGGGGAGGCGGTCATGAGCCTGAGTGATAAAGAGGCTGCGGCGAGGACCGCTCATGCGGTCGTTGCCTGCTCCATGTTGTGACGCATGGCGAGACGATCGAAGCACCAGACCAGGGCCATGCAGCCGAGCAGCATTGCAACGCCGAGGTCGAAGGTCGCTCGCGCCGTGCCGGCGAACTCAGCGAGGCGCCCAGCGAGGATGGGCGCCAACACGACCGTCACGTAGAACATCGAGAAATAGAGACCCATGCCCGTTGCACGGGTGCTCGCGGCCAGGACGCGGCTGGGCAAGCTCATGATGGGGCCAGCCGGAAGACCCGACACGAGACCGAGCATGACGAACGCCAAGACAACAGCGTCCGCGCGCGCGCCTGCGAAAAGGGCCAAGGCGAAGAGCGCGAAACCCGCGAGCATGACCTCCCTCGGTCGCCCGGTGCGATCGGCAATGAAGCCGCCGAGGGGAACCGACAGCGCAACCAGCCAGAGAACCAGGCTCGTCGCTGAGCCCGCGGTCGTGAGGCTCCAACCGCGCTCGGTGAGGAGGGCCGTGCCGTATCCGAAAACCATCCCGAGGGCGGCATTGTAGAGCCCCCATATGCAACCGGCCGCGAGCACCGCCCTGAGCGCGTTCCCTTCCGGCCACGTGCTCGCGGCGCCGGCTGCCATCCTTTGATCGGTTGGCGCCTGATAGAGCGCGGCGAGCAGGATCAGCCCGATAAGCGCAAGCACCGCCGTCGTGGCCGCGACCGCGACGACGCCGCCCGCGGCCGCAACAACCGGCAGGACCATCAACGCGATGGCGATACCGGCAGGCCATGAATTCACGAAGATCGCCATGGCTGTCGCGATCTCCTTTCCCGCAAACCAGTCGGTGACCATCTTCGACATCAGCACGTTGATGAGCACGCCGCCGATACCTGCGAGGAGCCGCCCCGCAAGCTGCCCGTGCCAGCTCGTGGCCATGGCCATGACGAGCCCGCCCGCGATCATCAGGGCAAGCCCGAACAACACAACGGATTTGTCGCCGAAGCGTCGTCCGATTTCGCCGCCGGGTACCGCGAACAGGATGCCCGGCGCGAGATAGATGCTGATCAGGAGCCCGATATCGGCAAGAGCGACACCGTACGTATTCATGAAAGCCGGAGAAACTGCGCCGGCGGCCTGGAACTGGAAGGCCATGGCGAGGCGCACCGTGAACAGCAGCGCCAGTACGGTCCAACGGTTCTGCATGGATGAATCCCGCAAAGAATGGGCGTTGGGATCAATGGTGGTGCTGTACAGTCGTCGCAACCCTTGCCGAGGTGCAGTCAACTGCGGAGCGTCGAAGTTGGCTGCATCTCTCCAACGATACGGTTTTCACCCATGGTTCGGAAGAGGGAAGACGGGCGCCTCGTCCCCAAGATGATGTCGTTCGATGTGTTCGGGACGCTTATCAGCGTCCGCGACAGCTCCTATGGCGCCTTCCAGAGAATTCTGGACGCGACGGGCGCGCGAGGTGTCGATACCAAGGAATTCTGGGAGTTCTGGGAACACCGGAACATCGAGCAGTATTGGGAGCCGTATCGGTCCTATCGGGAGATTTGCAGGACCTCTCTCTCCGATGCATTCGCCAGACACGGCATTCGAGGAGATCCAAACCTTATTGACTACTACTTCGATGCCTTCAGCAGCTTCTTCCTGTATGATGACGTTCTGCCGACGCTGGAGCGACTTGCTGGCCGTTACAAGCTCGCCGTCGTATCGAACATCGATGATGATCTTCTCGCGCTCACGCCTCTCAGCCGATCGTTCGATCTCGTATGTACGGCCGAGCGGGCCGGGGGATACAAGCCTGACGGCACTCTTTTTCAGTACCTTATCGACAACGCGGGCATTCCAAAGAGCGATATCCTGCACTCGGGTCAGTCACAGTTCACCGACCTGGTGGGTGGCAAGCCTAAGGGATTGACCATTGCCTGGATCAATCGCCGTAGCGTGCCGCTCGACGACTCTGTCCCGCGGCCGGACTATGTCTTCAATGACATTCAATCTCTCCTTGGACTTGTCGAGACATAGGCGGGCGAAGGCCGGCAATCGGGCAAGGAAACCCTCATGAGCGCGTCACTACCTCCGCTGCAGCAGAACGCTACGGCCGACCTGGCAACCTTTGCGAGCGGGCTGACCTATGAGCAGATCCCTGCCGCGGTCATCGCGCGCGTGAGGCTGAGCCTGCTCGATGGCATCGGCGTCTGCCTTTATGGCGCAACGCTGCCATGGACGCGGCACGTGCAGGATCTGGTGCGCACGCAAGAAGCGAAGCCGGTAGCATCGCTGTTCGCCACGCGCCACAAGACCTCGTGGTCGCAGGCGGCACTCGCCAATGCCACGGCCGGGCACGCTTTCGAGATGGACGACATCCACACGGAGTCCGTCGTCCATCCGAACTCGCTGACGACGCCGATCGTGATCGGCTACGCGGAGGGACACCCGGAGGTCAGCGGGCGGGATCTGCTGACGGCAATCGTGGCGGGCTGCGAAGTCGGGACACGTATCGGCAATGCAGCGACGACGAAGCTCTTTCTCAACGGCTTTCACCCACAAGGGACGAGCGGGGCATTCGTCGCGGCTGCCACTGCGGGACGGCTGCTTGGGCTCGATGCTCGTGCGATGCAGAATGCGCTCGGCATTGGCGGTTCGATGGCGGCGGGGCTCATGGCGGCCCAAGAGGGGGCCATGGTCAAGCGCCTGCACGCCGGGCGCGCGGCCGAGGGCGGCGTTTATGCTGCGGAGCTCGCGAAGCGCGGCTTCACGGGGATCTCGGACGTGGTCGAAGCGGGCTACGGCGGATTTCTCAGCTCGTACTCGCGCGAGCCGAACGTGAAGCGGCTCACCGAGGGCCTCGGGAGCGTGTGGGAGACGCAGCGCGTCGGCTTCAAGCTTTATCCCAACGTGACGAGCATCCATACGTCCCTCGATGCCCTGCGCCACATCATGACGACACACAAGCTGATCGCGAGCGACATTCGCGCGGTCGATGTCGGCTGCGGGCACATGACGTTCGTGCACACGGCCTGGACCTATCGCGATGCCGGCGTCACGGCCGCACAGATGAACATGTTCTATGGTCTCGCCGCCATGGCGACCGGCGGCGATGTGACTGTTGCGGACTACACGGCGCAGCGTATGCAGGATCCCGCGCTACTCGCCTTCATCCCGCGGATCACCATTCGCGAGGACGCGGAACTCGAGGCCATGGGACATCGCTTCCGCCATGCCTGCCGCATGAAAGTGACGACGACGGACGGGCGCACGTTCGAGCACGAGATCCTTTACCGCCGCGGTAGTGCCGACAGCGATGTCGGGCAGGAGGAGGTCCGACGGAAATTCTCAGGCAACGTGCACGGCCTGCTGAGCGATCAGGATCGCGATCGTCTTGTCGCGCTGGTGGAGGCACTCGAGACGGCAGATCACGTGCGCGAGCTGTGCGAGATCGTCAGCCGCCGCGTGCGCACGCACGACGATAGCTAATGGTCAGGTGATGGCTCAGACAGGACCTTTGCCGCATCGGGGCAGTGGCCGGCCGCCATCGGCGAAGACCAGCGCAATGACGATCTCGTCGGCACGCGGCGCGTCGTCGACGGATACGGTCACCGTGTCGAAATGATCGAATGACCAGACATCGTCCTTGTGTCCGATGGGGACGTCGAGGCTCGCTCCGACAGCGGCCACTTTGACATTCGACGGGATGACCGCCTTCCCTCCGCCTATTGCCTCGCGCATGGGACGTCCGAGCATGGGATGAATGCACGCCCCACCATGCTCCTTCTCTCCGTTGATGCCGACGAGCGCGGCCTTGCCGTAAGCGACGGCCGGACCGCCGAGCAGGGCGCGCAGATCGCCGGAGAGCCTTTCGCCGATGGCGCGCCCAACGGGGAAGAGAGCGCTGAGGTCTTCCGAGAATTTGCCCGCGAACGGATTTGTAATGACCGCCAAGCCAATGGCCCGGGTGATGGGGTTCGCCAGTGGGCGGCCCATCTCGCTCAGGATGACGTCCCGCAGCGTGATGATACGTCTGATGTCGGTCATTTTTCCGCGCTCTCCAATCATCTCGGTTGGGTGCACAATCTTCCAACGATCCCGACCGTGCGCAAGCGCCGCGCGTGGGATGACGACTGAGCTTTTACCGCAACGTCGCGCTCACGCTTTCGCGATCTGGCCACTTCGCACTTCCAATCCCGGCGAAGCTGCCTAAAAAGGCGCCATGTCCTCACATGATCGAACGTATCCGGCGGGCGCGTCCCCCACGCCCGGCATCAGTCTTTGGCGCACTGAGCTGACCGATACGGTCCGGCTCGCGACGCCTATTGCGCTGACGCAGCTCGGCCAGATCGCCATGATGACGACCGATCTCATGCTGCTCGGTCGGCTCGGTGCGAACGTCGTCGCAGCAGCGGCGCTCGCGCACACGGTCCTCTTTGCGGCATTCACGCTCGGCATGGGGTTGGTCGCCGCGGTGGCGCCGCTCGCCGCGCAAGCTTTTGGTGCGCGTGATCCCAGAGGCGTCCGGCGCGCGCTGCGTGTCGGCATGTGGGCGTCGGTGCTCGCCGGCGTGCCGCTCACGGCGCTCCAATTCTGGGGCGTGGAGATCCTGCAGGCTCTCGGCCAGACGCCGGAGAGTGCCGCGCTCGCGGGCCGCTACCTCCTGGGCCTCGGCTGGTGTCTCATCCCCGCATGGATCTTCATGGCCATTCGCGGTTTCATGGGGGCAGTGAACCGGCCCGAGCCCGCGCTCTGGATCACGCTTGTCGCCATCCCTGCGAACTTCGTCCTCGCGTGGGCGCTCATCTACGGTGAGTTCGGATTGCCGCGCCTGGACCTGCTCGGCGCCGGCATCGCGACGACATTCGTCAACATCGCCATGTGCGTGGTCGCGCTGGTCGTCTGCGTGACGCAGCGGCCTTTCAGGAAGTATCACGTTCTCGGGCGCTTCTGGCGTTTCGACGGTCCGCTCTTCCGCAAGCTGCTCGTTGTCGGTCTGCCCATCTCGGGGGCTTATCTCCTCGAGTTCGGCGTGTTCGCGGCGGCAGCGCTGCTCATGGGGACGATCAGCACGACGGCGCTCGCTGCGCATCAGATCGCCCTGCAGATCGCCGCCGTGCTGTTCATGGTGCCGTTCGGCATTTCCATTGCCGCGACGGTCCGCGTCGGCCATGCCGTTGGCCGGCGAGACGCGGCAGCCTCGCGGCGGGCAGGATTTGCGGCGCTGGCGCTGGGCGCGGCTTTCATGGCGATCATGACGAGCCTTGTGGCGCTGGCGCGCGATGTGCTGCCGGTCCTCTTTCTCGGCGCGCAAACGCCGGAGACCGCGGCCACTTTCGAGTTGACGGCGACGCTGCTGCTGGTCGGCATGTTCTTCTTCATTACCGATGGCCTGCAGACGGTAGCGGCAGGCGCATTGCGGGGCCTCAACGACACGCGCGTGCCGCTCCTCTTTGCGACGCTTAGCTTCTGGGTGATCGGATTCACGGGCTGCTGGTGGCTCGGCTTCCAGATGGGACTTGGCGCGATCGGCGTGTGGATCGGGCTGACAGCGGGCATCATCGTTTATGCCGTCCTGCTCGTGACGCGCTTCCACCTGCTCACGGCGCGTGGATATATGCCCGAGGTCGGTGAGACCGTCAGCGCAGTCGCGCACTAGGTGGGTGGGCTGGCGTCCTTGCACTCGGCAAACTAACATCCGCCCGAGCCATCAGGCGGGAGAGCCAAAGCAAGGAGGAAGCCGAATGCCATACCGCGGCATGACCGTGGAGCTCATCAAGCTCAAGGGCGACAAAGGCGACGAGATCTCGGCCTACACAGCGCGCCCATCGGGACCGGGGCCGTTTCCCGGCGTCGTGCTCGTGCATCATCTTCCGGGATGGAGCGAGCTCTACATCGAGATGACGCGCAAGTTCGCGCACTACGGCTATCTCGCCATCTGCGCGAACCTCTACGAGCGCAATGGCCAGGGCGACCCGGACGATGTCGCAGCGAAAGTGCGCGCTGAGGGCGGCGTGCCGGACGCGCAGGTCGTGGGCGACACCGAGGCCGCTGTGAAATGGATGCGGGCGCAGCCGGGCCACAATGGCAAGGTCGGTGTCTTCGGCTCCTGCTCGGGCGGACGGCACGCCTTCCTCTACGCGTGCCAGAAGAAGGATGTGGATGCCTGCGTCGATCTCTGGGGCGGGCGCGTGGTCATGCCCAAGGAGGATCTCAACGACAAGACGCCGGTTGCGCCGATCGACCTCACCAAGGATCTTTCCTGCCCGCTGCTCGGCATCTTCGGCAACGAGGATCGCGCGCCGAGCCCCGAGCAGGTGGACCAGCACGAGGCCGAGCTCAAGAAGCACGGCAAGGACTACGAGTTCCACCGCTATGACGGCGCCGGCCACGGCATCTTCTATTATCACCGGCCGCTCTATCGCGTGGATCAGGCGCTCGACGGCTGGAAGAAGGTCTTCGCGTTCTTCGGCAAGCATCTCGCGAGGTAGGCATCATGTGCACATCGATCGTCGAAATCGCGCCCGCAGAGGGCATGGCGAAAGCCGATGGCGAATGGTTCGAGGTGACGCACTCGGTCGTCGCCTACGATCATGCGCGCCACGCGCTGGCGGGAGACGTCATAACGCTCGACTTCATCAATACGGAGCTGCCGCCGGGTGCGCGCGCGGCCGTCGAGTTGACGCTCGATGCAGCCAAGGCGCTTCACGCTGCCCTGGCTAAGGCCATTGCCGAAGCCGAGATCGAGGAAGCCGAGCGGGCAGGGAGCATTGCCGAGCAGGCGCGCCGCAAAGCTCCCGTGCGAGCTGCTGCTTAGCAAGTGAACCTGGCGGCGGATGAGAGCATTCGCCGCCGGGCACGTATGCCGCGATCAGTGGGGCACGCGCCCGATTGCCCGATAGTACACGTGCGATGTCACCAGCACGCCTGGATTGGCGAGGTGCGTGGCCAATTCCGACATGTCATTCTCGAGAACAGTCCGCTCGATATACTCACCGTCGATGAGCTGATCGGCGACGTTACTGATGAAGTCGTAGAGGATGGGCCGACGATCGTGCCCCGGCGGATAGACGTGGATCACCGCATCGGTCCGAATATCCTCGACGCCGGCCGTGCGCAGAAGACGATGCAGACGCCGGCCAATGAACAAGTCGATGCCGCGCGCCGCCGAATAGGTCGTATAGGCGTCGAGCAGGCGCGACCATGCCGCGATAGGCGGGTCGCAAAGATGAGCGACGTAGTCCGCTTCGAAGCAGGCAATCCATCCGCCGGGCCGTACGAGTGAGACCATCTCGTGCATGATGCGGTCCGGGCTCGGGACATTGACCAGCACGAGGCGCATATGCGCGCCGTCAAAGGAGGCGCGCGGCAGCCCGGTCGAATAGGCGTCGCCCTCCCGCACCTCGACGTGGTTCAGGGCGTGGCTTGCGACGAATGTGCGGGCAAGCTCGACGAAGTGCGGGCTTCGCTCGATGCCCAGCACCGAGCCTGACGGCCCGACGCGCTTGCCGAGCAAATGCAGGGCACCCCCTGGTCCACATCCGATGTCGACGATGCGCTCGCCCGGTTTGATGCCGATCCGGTCGAACTGAGCGTCCGAGGCTGGCGCGAGGTCGGCAATTTGTCGTTGAAGACGGGTTTCTTCGGCCGTGCTGCGCCCAAGAAGATAAAGGTCTGGCTCTGGCATAGGAAACTCCTGACGCCGCCACCATCCGAAATGTGGAAACAATGAAGAGGTATGATTGCCCAAAATAGATATTTAGCCCGCATTCGACAAGATTGCCCGGTCTAGCGGGGCTCGAGCGCCCATGCATGGACATGGTTGACGATGGCGTCGAGGCCGTCGGTCAAGGCTGCGGGACCCGGTTGAAGGATGATGGGCGACTTGATTTCGTGCAGTGCGTTGCTGCGCACGGCTGGAATGGTGTCGAAGCCCGGCCGCACACAGACCTGCTCGGGGCGGAATTTCTTGCCGCACCAAGAGCCGAGGATGATGTCGGGGGCGGCGGCGATCACAGCGTCCGGCGTGACGATACGGTCATTGGCGGATTTGCGCTTCGAGAGGTCGCCGAAGATGTCGATGCCGCCGGCAATACCGATCAACTCGGAGACCCAGCCGATGCCGCTGATCATCGGCTCGTTCCATTCCTCGAAGTAGACCCGCGGGCGGCGTGGCAGCCGGGCGGCTTCGCGCGCGATCGTGTCGAGGCGGGCTTCGAGCCCTGCTGCAAGATCCTCGCCCTTGTCCGCAGCACCGACCATGGCTGCGAGGAGGCGGATCATGTCGAGGATGCCAGCCACTGTGCGCTGGTTGAAGGCGTGGACGGCGATACCTTCACGGATCAGGCTCGCGACGATGTCCGCCTGGAGGTCGGAGAAGGTCAGGACCAGATCAGGCTTGAGGGCGAGGATCTTGGGGATGTCCGCGCTGATGAAGGCGGACACGCGCGGCTTTTCCCGACGCACGCGTGCCGGCCGTACGGCATAGCCCGAGACGCCGACGATGCGCGCCTCCTCGCCGATGAGATAGAGGGTCTCGACGGTCTCCTCTGTCAGACAGACGATGCGCTCGGGTGGAAATGGCATGACGGCTACTGATACTTCTCCGCGCGGCGGGTGAAATCGGCATAACCGAGCCGCGCCTCGAAATCGGGTTCGCTTTCGAGGTGGGCTGGTCCGAATGCCTCGGGCTTGCGCTGTTTGGCGAGCTTCAAACTGTCCTTGAGAGCCTTCGTCGCTGCCCTCAGACAGAAGCCATAATCGATGACGAGATCGGCAGCGCCATCCCAGTCTGATGGATCAGGAACGCTCGCTAGATTGATCGTAATGATCTTCGTGCGCACGTGCGTGCGGATGTGGCGGAGCATCTCGGGCGTGGCGCCGGTCGGAAAGAGATAGTCGACGCCGACATCTTCGAATGCCTTGAGACGCACGATCGCCTCATCGAGGTTCCTGGTGGCCCAGATGGCATCCGTGCGTGCGACGATGGCCAGCTCCTTCGAGCGTCGCGCATCGAGTGCCGCGCGCAGCTTGTGCTTCATCGCGTCGAGCGGGATGAGCTTCTGCGGCAGTGTCGTGTGCTTTCCGCCCGCATGATCCTCGATGTGGATGGCAGCCACGCCGGCGCGCTCGAAGGCATCGACCGTGCGCCAGATATTGCCGGGCTCGAAGAAGCCGTCCTCGGCATCCGCGACAACCGGGACGCGGACGGCATCGACGACCGCCTTAGTATGGCGAACGATCTCATCGAGCGTGAGGGCGCCGACATCGGGAAGGCCATAGCCCGCCGCAGCGGCCGCGTAGCTGCCGACATAGACGGCGCCGAACCCGGCTTCCTCGACGAGCTTGGCGCTCAAGGGATCATAGGCGCCGGGGAGGACCAGGGCACCGGGACCTGCGAGGGCTTCGGCGAGTGCGGCGGCAGTGCGATTGGTTCTCATTTCAGGTGCAGCCTTCCTGGCGAGGCATCGGTTCCAGGCCTCGATGGATACCACTACATGAGCGTATAGGGGCGTGCGGGCTTGCCGAAATGGCGTTCTTGGCCGATATGGGCGCCATGAAGGCCCAGGCGCACCGCTTCTGCATTGCCCCCATGATGGACTGGACGGACCGGCATTGCCGCTTCGCCCACCGTCTGCTGTCGGCGCAGGCGCGGCTCTATACCGAGATGGTGACGGTGCCCGCCGTCATCCACGGCAAGCGGGAGCAGTTGCTCGGCTTCGATCCGAGCGAGCACGCGATCGCCCTGCAACTCGGGGGCTCGGATCCGGCTGGGCTCGCCGAGGCGGCGAAGATCGGCGAGGCCTGGGGCTATGACGAGATCAACCTGAATGTCGGCTGCCCCTCCGATCGGGTGCAGGTCGGCAGCTTCGGTGCCTGCCTGATGGCTGAGCCCGAGCTGGTCGCTGCCTGCGTCGCGGCCATGCGGGCGGTGGTGCGCGTACCCGTGACCGTGAAGTGCCGGATCGGGATCGACGATCAGGACAGCGAGGCCGATCTCGACCGCTTCATCGACACCGTGGCAGAGGCCGGCTGTGACACGTTCATCGTGCACGCCCGCAAGGCCTGGCTGAAGGGCCTCTCGCCCAAGGAGAATCGGGAGGTCCCGCCGCTCGACTATGGCCGCGTCGCGCGGCTCAAGGCGCGGCGGCCCGAGCTGACGATCGTTCTCAATGGCGGCATCGGCTCGATCGACGAGGCGGAGCATCATCTGCAGACTTTCGACGGCGTGATGCTGGGGCGGGCTGCGTACCATACGCCCTACATTCTGGCCGAGGTGGATCGCCGTTTGTTCGGCAGTGATCGCCCCGAGATCAGCCGCGGCGACGTCCTGCGCACGCTCATCCCGTACATCGAGCGCCATGTGGCGAAGGGTGGCCGGCCCTACAATGTTCTCCGGCATATTCTTGGGCTGTACCACGGTCAGCCGCGGGCACGCGCCTTCCGCCGGCTGCTTTCCGAGCAGGGGCCGCGGGCCACGGCGGGCGGGGATCTCGTACGGGCGGCTTTGGCGCTTGTGGAAGGGCGGGATTTGCCCGCCGCCGCCGAGTAAACGCGGGCCAGAACCGCAGAGCGCTGCGGCAGATCAGCCCTCGCCCTGCAGCGTGCGGGCTGCTAGAACGGGTCCAGATTCCGGGGCCATGCGCCCACAGACGGCCCGAAGACCCAAGGGGACATGATGCTCGCTGACAAGGACCGCATCTTCACGAACCTCTATGGCTTCCATGACTGGCGCCTCGCCGGCGCGCGGTCCCGCGGCGCCTGGGACAATACCAAGGCCCTGATCGACCTCGGCCAGGACGGCATCATCAACGAGGTCAAGGCCTCGGGTCTGCGCGGGCGCGGCGGCGCCGGCTTCCCGACGGGCCTCAAGTGGTCGTTCATGCCGAAGAACGATCCGCGGCCTTCCTATCTTGTCGTGAACGCGGACGAGTCGGAGCCCGGCTCCTGCAAGGACCGCGAGATCATGCGCCACGACCCGCACCTGCTGGTCGAGGGCTGCCTCGTCGCCTCCTTCGCCATGCGTGCGCACGCCTGCTACATCTACGTGCGCGGCGAGTTCATTCGCGAGCGCGAGCACCTGCAGGCGGCGATCGACGAGGCCTATGCGGCGAAGCTCATCGGCAAGGACAACATCCACGGCTGGGATTTCGACTGCTACGTCCACCACGGCGCGGGTGCCTACATCTGCGGCGAGGAGACGGCGCTGCTCGAAAGTCTCGAGGGCAAGAAGGGCCAGCCGCGCCTGAAGCCCCCGTTCCCGGCGAACTCGGGCCTCTACGGTGCCCCGACGACCGTCAACAACGTCGAGTCCATTGCGGTCGTGCCGACCATCCTGCGCCGCGGCGCGACGTGGTTCTCCGCGCTCGGCAAGCCGAACAACACCGGCACCAAGCTCTTCCAGATCTCCGGCCACGTCGAGCGGCCGTGCGTGGTCGAGGAGGAGATGGGCATTCCGCTGCGCGAGCTGCTGGAAAAACACGCGGGCGGCGTCCGCGGGGGCTGGGACAATCTGCTCGCCGTGATCCCGGGCGGCTCGTCCATGCCCTGCCTGCCGAAAGAGATGTGTGACGACCTGACCATGGACTTCGACAGCCTGTCGAAGCTCAAGAGCGGCCTCGGCACGGCGGCCATCATCGTCATGGACAAGTCGACGGACATCATCGCCGCCATCCGCCGCATTGCCTACTTCTACAAGCACGAGAGCTGCGGCCAGTGCACGCCCTGCCGCGAGGGGACGGGCTGGATGTGGCGCGTGCTCGAGCGCATGGAGCGCGGCGACGCGGAGCTCGAGGAGATCGACCTGCTGTTCGACGTCTCGAAGCAGGTCGAGGGCCACACCATCTGTGCGCTGGGTGACGCGGCGGCATGGCCCGTGCAGGGCCTCCTGCGTAACTTCCGTCCCGTGATCGAGCAGCGCATCAAGGACCGGAAGCGCGGCCTCGCGGTGGCGGCGGAGTAATCGCCGCTTCCGGTCGGATCTTCTGAAACGAAAGCGGGCGCGTGAGCGCCCGCAAATCATTCGACGTGTGATCGAGGAGAGGAAGCTCTAGCGCTTCTTGTCGTCGTCATCATCCTCGTCGTCTTCGTCCTCCTCATCATCGTCGTCATCTTTGTCGTCGTCATCATCGTCGTCCTCG
This sequence comes from Hyphomicrobium sp. CS1BSMeth3, assembly GCF_900117415.1. GTDB lineage: Bacteria > Pseudomonadota > Alphaproteobacteria > Rhizobiales > Hyphomicrobiaceae. Next base: position 1,148,024 of record NZ_FPEI01000006.1, on the reverse strand, counting down.
CCGAGCTCGCGGACGGCTTCGAGGAGCTGCTCCTCGCCCTCTTCCTGCGACTCGACAAGCCACTCCGCGATGATCTCGTCACCGCGCATGAAGACGACTTTGAAGGGCTGTTCCTCGTCGTCGCTCGGCACCACATCGGCAGTAATGAAAGCCATGGCCGCTCTCCCTGCTGGACCCAAGGACGAGCAGGGAGCCCGCGCGCGCAGTGCAAGTCAATCCCGCGGCCGCGAGAAACTGTGGGGTTGCCTTATTGGCCACTCTCCGCGACCTTCGCCAGCTCCTGCACGAGCCCGCGCACGCCTTTGAGCCGGGCGGCCGGAGCCTCCCAGTCCGCCTTGAAGACGAGCTTCTGATCCGGCATGAGCCTAAGCAGTCCTCTTGACGCCTGGATGAAGGCGACGAGGCCTTGCGCATTGGCGAACTGGCCCTTGCGGAAAAGGATCGAGGCCCCCTTCGGTCCGGCATCGATCTCGGCAATGCCGGCGCGGCGGCAGAGCGCCTTGATCTCCATGACATCCAGGAGATGCTCGACCTCGTCGGGGAGGGGCCCGAAGCGGTCGATCAGCTCATCGGCAAAAGCGTCGATCTCCTCGCGCGTTTTGAGCGTGGCGAGGCGACGGTAGAGGCCGAGGCGCACCTGCAGGTCGGCGACGTATCCCTCGGGCAGCAGCATGGGGGTGCCGAGCGTGATCTGCGGGCTCCACTGCTCGTCGATATCGCCGAGGTCGCCGCCGCGGATGGCCTCGATCGCCTCCTCGAGCATGGACTGATACAACTCGAAGCCGACCTCGCGAATATGGCCGGACTGCTCGTCGCCGAGCAGGTTGCCGGCGCCGCGAATGTCGAGGTCGTGCGAGGCGAGCGAGAAGCCGGCGCCCAGCGTATCGAGCGAGTGGAGGACCTTGAGCCGCTTCTCGGCGCCCTCGGTGAGGCGCTTGCCGGGCGGCGTCGTGAGGTAGGCGTAGGCGCGGGTCTTGGAGCGCCCGACGCGGCCGCGGAGCTGATAGAGCTGGGCGAGGCCGAACATGTCCGCGCGGTGCACGATCAGCGTGTTGGCATTCGGGATGTCGAGGCCGGATTCCACGATCGCCGTCGAGAGCAGCACATCGTACTGCCCGTCGTAGAACGCGCTCATCACGTCTTCGAGCTGCGAAGGCGAGAGCTGCCCGTGCGCGCGCACGACGCGCAGCTCCGGCACCTCCTCGGTGAGGAATTCGGCGACGTCGTCGAGGTCGGCAATACGCGGCACGACGTAGAAGGACTGTCCACCGCGGTGGCGCTCGCGGCGCAGTGCCTCGCGGATGATGATCGGATCGAAGGGCGAGATGTACGTGCGCACGGCGAGGCGATCGATCGGCGGCGTGGTGATGAGTGAGAGCTCGCGCACGCCCGAGAGCGCGAGCTGGAGCGTGCGCGGGATCGGCGTTGCCGTGAGCGTGAGAACGTGGACGTCCTCCTTGAGCTGCTTCAGGCGCTCCTTGTGGCCGACGCCGAAGTGCTGCTCCTCGTCGACGATGAGCAGGCCGAGACGGGCAAACTGGATCTGCTTGCCGAGCAGCGCGTGCGTGCCGACGACGATGTCGATGGTGCCGTCCTTGAGGCCGGCTTTCACCTCCGCCAGCTCCTTCGGGCTGACGAGGCGCGAGGCGCGGCCAATGCGGATGGGCAGGCCTTTGAAGCGCTCGACGAAGGTCTTGTAGTGCTGGCGCGCGAGGAGAGTCGTCGGCACGACGACGGCGACCTGCAAACCGGCCATCGCGGCAATGAACGCCGCGCGCAGGCCGACTTCCGTCTTGCCGAAACCGACGTCGCCGCACACGAGCCGATCCATGGGACGGCCCGAGGTGAGGTCGCCGAGCACGGCATCGATGCTTTGGGCCTGATCCTCGGTTTCCTGGTGCGGAAAGCGCGTCACGAACTCGGCATAGGCGCCTTCGGGCGCCTCGAGCACGGGCGCCGTCTTGAGCTGGCGGAGGGCTGCGACCTTGATCAGCTCGCCAGCGATCTCGCGGAGGCGCTGACGGAGCTTGGCCTTGCGCGTCTGCCAGCCGACGCCGCCGAGGCGGTCGAGCTGCGCGTTCGTCTCGTCCGAGCCGTAGCGCGACAGCAGCTCGATGTTCTGGACCGGCAGATAGAGCTTGTCGCCGCCGGCATAGTCGATCTCGAGGCAGTCATAGGGCGCGCCCAGTGCCTCGATGGTCTTGAGGCCCATGAAGCGGCCGATGCCGTGATCGGAATGCACGACGAGATCGCCGGCCGTGAGGCTCGTCGCCTCGGTGATGACATCGGCGGCGCGGCGCGAGCGCTTTTTCGGGCGGATCAGGCGGTCGCCGAGAATGTCCTGCTCGGCAATGACGGCGAGGTCGGGCGTCTCGAAACCGCGCTCGAGCCCGAGGGTCGCGAGCAGCGGCGTCGCCTGCGGCAGAACGAGGCCTTCGGCGAGATTGGCGATGCGCGTGGGTTTCGCGAGACCGCGCTCGGTAAGAAGGTTCGCGAGGCGTTCGCCGGCACCCATCGTCCAGGCGGCGAGGACGATGCGCTTGCCGCTCGCTTGCATCGCTTTCACATGCGCGATCACGGCATCGAAGACATTCACGCCTTCGCTGTTGCGCTCGGTCGCGAACGTGCGCCCCGGCCGACCGCCGAAATCACGCTGGCGCGCGTCCTCGGCAGGAGTCGCGCCGAACGCTGAGAAGCGCAGCAGGAAGCGCTTCTTGAGCACGCCGCGCCATTCGCCGTCGCTCAAGTATGTGCGATCTGGCGGGAGCGGCTTGTAGGGCGCAGCGCCGAAGGCCGTCGTCTCGAGGCCGTTCACGCGCGCCTCGTAGTGATCGCGGATCTGCTCGAGGCGATCGGCGACCGTCTCGTCCATCATGGGATCGAAGCTGAGCAGCGCATCCGGCGCGTAGTCGAACAGCGTCTCCATGTGCTCATGGAAGAGCGCGAGCCAGTGCTCCATGCCGGGATAGCGCTGGCCCGAGCTGATCGCCTCATAGAGCGGGTCGTCACCTTTCACGGCGCCGAAAGCTGCGACATAGCCCTGGCGGAAGCGGCTCTCGGCATCGGGGCCGTAGGCGATCTCGCTCACCGGCATGAGCACGAGCTTCTGGACGATCTTTCCCGTGCGCTGGGTCTCGGGATCGAAGGCCTTGATGCTCTCGATGGTGTCGCCGAAGAAATCGAGACGCACGGGCGTTGTGCGGCCTGGCGGGAAGAGATCGACGAGGCTGCCGCGCACGGCGAACTCGCCCGGCTCCATGACGGTCCCGACGCGCACATAACCGGCGCGCGTCAGGCGCTCGATGAGGCGTGTGCGGTCGACGCGCTGGCCGGGCGCCATGGGGCGGAGCGCGCGGCGCAGGAAATCACGCGGCGGTACGCGCTGCAGGATGGCGTTCGCCGTCGTGAGGACGATGGTCGGCGTTTTGGAGGTGCCGGCGACGAGCCGCGCAAGCCCGGCAATGCGGCGTGCGACGATTTCAGGCTCGGGACCGACACGGTCGTAGGGAACGGTGTCCCAGGCGGGAATGGTGATGATGCGCGTCTTGGGGGCAAAGAACGCGAGGCCTGTTTCGAGCTGTTCGAGGCGGCGGTCGTCGGCAGCGACATGCAGCAACGTCTGCGGCGCGCCATGGACGGCGCTCGCCTCGTCGGCGAGGCGCGCGAGAACGGCGGCGTCATAGCCGTCGGGCGCACCGAGGATGATCTCCTCGCCGGGCAGAATGGCGGGAGCTGGTGCGGGCTGCTTGGCGGTCTGAGTCTGGGCCATGGATACTGATTATTGCGCGCGCGCGCCGATGCCGTGAAAGTGCTGGATGTCGCGGAGCAGGTCTGCGAGCGCACTGCCCTCGAAGGTCTGGCCGAGCATGAGCCAGCTCTGGAGCTGGGGATCAGGGAGCGCGAGCAGCTCCTCGAAGGCCGTGAGGTCTCCCCCCGCCATGCCCGCGAGCTTGGCCTCCGCGTAGCGACCGAGGAGGAAGTCCATTTCCTTGGTGCCGCGATGCTGGGCGCGGTAGAGCGCGCGGCGGCGGCGCGTTTCGTCTGGTGTCATTGGAAGTGCGCTCCTCGTCCGGCGCGGCCGGCGTCGATCCCCCGGTCATGCGGCAGATCATCGACCCTGCGGAATCCAATCCCGCCCGCACGCCCGAAGGCGGCAGGTCCGGTGGATCGTTTGGACCATCCGAGGCCCAGGGCCACCGGACGATCACGGGCTGTGATATAGCCCTTTAGGCGGCCCCGTCCAAGGGGCACCTGCCATGACCAGATTGAGCAGCCGGCAGCCGACGAGAGCGCATGCGACCAGATCAGCTCGCACCCCTGTTTGGCTCGGCCCGTGGCCTGACCGGCGTCGGGCCGCGGCTGGAGACGCTGCTCAAGAAGGCTGTCCGCCTGCCGCCGGGGATCGCGGCGCCACGGGTCGTCGATTTGCTCTGGCACCTGCCGACGGGCGTGATCGACCGCCGGGCGGCGCCGACCATCGCGATGGCCGTTCCAGGGACCATCGCGACGCTCGAAGTGCGCGTGCTGAAGCATCGGCCGAGCCCGCGCGGCAACAACAAGGCGCCCTACAAGGTCGCCTGCGAGGATGATACGGGCCAGATCGACCTCGTGTTCTTCCATGCTGATCGCAGCTTCATCGAGCGGCAGCTCCCGGTGGGATCGGTGCGGTTCATCTCGGGACGCATCGAGCACTACAACGACCGGGTGCAGATGACGCATCCGGACTACATCGTCGCCCCCGAGGCACGTGACGACCTGCCCTTGCTGGAGCCGGTCTATCCATTGACGGCCGGGCTCTCGGGCAAGGTGCTCGGCAAGGCACTACGCCAGGCTATGGACCGTCTGCCCGCCTTCCCCGAGTGGCAGGAGAACGAATGGCTCGCCAAGAAGCAGTGGCCGACTGTGAGCGAGGCTCTGGCGCGGCTGCATCGGCCCGCGGACGCCGGCGATGTCTCGCCGGGCGGCGCGCCGTGGCAGCGGCTCGCCTATGACGAACTGCTCGCCGGCCAGATCGCACTCGGCCTCGTGCGCCAGAGCCTCAAGGCGCGACCCGGGCGCCAGACCATCGGCGATGGCGCTATTCGCACGCGCATTGCGGCGGCGCTGCCCTTTGCGCTCACGGCCTCGCAGCAGAAGGCCATTGTCGATATTGCCAAGGACATGTCGGCGCCGCACCGGATGCTGCGCCTCCTGCAGGGCGATGTCGGCTCCGGCAAGACGGTGGTCGCGCTCATGGCCATGGCCATCGCGGTCGAGGCCGGATCGCAGGCCGCCCTCATGGCGCCGACGGAAGTGCTCGCGCGCCAGCATCTGGAAACCATCGAGCCGCTCGCCACGGCCTCGGGCCTGCGCGTGGGTTTGCTCACGGGTCGCGAGAAGGGCAAGCCGCGGCGTGAGCTGCTCGAACGCCTCGCAGCCGGCGAGATCGAAATCCTGATCGGCACGCACGCGCTCTTTCAGGACGATGTCGTGTTCCACGATCTCGCCTTCGCGGTGATCGACGAGCAGCATCGCTTCGGCGTGCATCAGCGGCTCGCGCTACAGGCCAAGGGGCGCGATGGCGGCACGGATGTGCTCGTGATGACCGCGACGCCGATCCCGCGCACGCTGCTCATGACGCACTACGGCGATCTCGATGTCTCGCGTCTTACGGAGAAGCCCGCAGGCCGCAAACCCGTGGATACGCGGCTCGCCAATGTCGAGCGCATCGAGGAGATCGTCGACGGGCTGAAGCGCGCCGTGAACGAGGGCGCGCAGATCTACTGGGTGTGCCCGCTCATCGAGAGCACCGAGACCTCCGAGCTGGCGGCTGCGGAGGCACGAGCGGCGCACCTCACGCAAGTGCTGGGGCCTGGGAAAGTCGGCCTTCTGCACGGCGCCATGTCCGGCACATCCAAAGACGAGACGATGGCGGCGTTCTCGTCCGGGCAGCTTTCGGTGCTCGTGGCGACGACGGTGATCGAGGTCGGCGTGAACGTGCCCAATGCCTCGATCATGGTCATCGAGCACGCCGAGCGTTTCGGCCTCGCGCAGCTCCATCAGTTGCGCGGGCGCGTCGGGCGTGGCGCGCGGCAGTCCTATTGCATTCTTCTCTACAAGGGGCCGCTCGGCGAGACCGCGCAGGCCCGCCTCGAAATGATGCGATCGACCGAGGACGGCTTTCTCATTGCCGAGAAGGATCTGGAGCTGCGCGGCGGCGGCGAGGTGCTTGGCGCGCGTCAGAGCGGTGCACCGGAATTCCGCGTGGCCGAGGTTCCGGGCTTCCCGGAGCTGCTCGCCGCAGCACGCGATGATGCGACGTTGCTCCTCCAGCGCGATCCCAGGCTCACGAGCCCACGTGGTGCCGCGATCCGAACGCTGCTCTATCTCTTCGAGTGCGACGAGGCCGTGCGCCTCTTTCATGCGGCCTGAAGCTCAAGCCTTGCGCACGAGGCGCGCCGCATAGAAGCCGTCCATGCCCGACTTATAGGGCGCTTCGAGCTGCAGATGAGAGGGCAGCGTACGCAGGTCGCCGAGCGGCGTGACCCATTCGGGGACGCCGCCAACATCGGCCGCCGCTATGGGCGCGCGCGCGAAGTCCGCGTTCTCGACAAGGAACTGCGCGATCTGCTGCTCGCCTTCCTCGGGCTCCAGCGAGCACGTGCAGTAGACGAGCGTACCACCCGGTGCGACCATCGCGGCAGCGGCCGTGAGAAAGCGCGCCTGCAACTTGCCGAGCCGCTCGACGTCGGCCGAAGTCTTGAGGTGCAGCAGATCGGGATGACGGCGGATTGTGCCCGTTGCCGAGCAGGGGGCATCGAGCAGCACGGCATCGAAGCGCTCGGGCGCGCGCCAGTCCAGAATGTCGGCCTGAATAGTCGTGACGCGATCCGCGAGGGCGAGACGCTGCATGTTTGCATCGAGCCGCTTGAGGCGCGGAACCGAATGATCGACGGCCGTTACGCGCGCGCCGAGGCTCGCGAGCTGCGCCGTCTTGCCGCCCGGCGCCGCGCAGAGATCGGCGACGCGCTTGCCGGCAACGTCACCGAGGAGGCGCGCGGGAAGACTTGCGGCGGCGTCCTGCACCCACCAGGCGCCTTCGGCAAAGCCGGATAGCTCCTCGACCGGGCCGTGCTCCTCGAGGCGGATCGTCCCGGTCGGCAGCACGGTGCCTTTAAGGCGCTCGGCCCAGATGGCGGCTTCTGATGGAGATTTGAGCGTCACATCGAGAGCGGCCTCGTGCAGGCTCGCTTCGGCAATGCGCCGCGCAGCTTCCTCTCCATACGTCCGCGACCACCGCGCGAGCAGCCACTCGGGCACGTCGGTGGTGACCGGATCGAGCGTCGGCAGGATCTTCGGGCCCTGGTCTGCGACCTTGCGCAGGACGGCGTTCGTGAGCTTGTGAAAGCGCTCGGCCTTCGGATCGCGCTGCGCCTGTTCCACCGCGAGATAGATGGCGGCGTGACCCGGCGTGCCGAGCAGCAGGAGTTGGGCTGCGCCGCTCAGCAGGATCAACTCGGCGCGGCGTGCCTCACGCGGCAGCGGTCGCTCCAGAAAACGGCCGAGCACCGTCGAGAGGCGCCCGCGATCGCGCAGCACTGTCGTGGCCAGGAGGCGCGCGAAGGCCCGATCGCGTGCCGGCAGCTCACGCTGGCGCGCGCCGGACTGCGTGGCGCCGAGCGCCTCGTCGAGCGTCTTGCCGCGCCCGAGCACGTTGTCGAGAATATCGACGGCCATCACGCGCGCTTCGAGCCCCGCCGCTGGTGGCGGAGCCGCCGGCTTGCGCTCCTTCTTGTCATGCGGGCTGCGCGAGCGGGGTTGATCCGGCCGGATGGCTGTCTGCGTGTCCGGTTTGCGGTAGCGGCGCTTGGGCGGCGCCTTCGTGCGGTCGCGGTTCAAGTGTCAGCCCTCAACCCCAGGGGCCACGGCCGCCCGAGGGCGCGCCACCACTCCACGGGCCAGCCGAGGGCGACGCCGTTGGCGTCGGCGCGCTGCGATAGCTCGTGACGCCCATCTCGCGGGCAAGCGCCTCGAGCTCGGCGACGCGGTTCTCGGTGTTCGGGTGCGTCGAGAAGAAATTGTCGATGCCGCGACCCGAGAGCGGGTTGATGATGAAGATGTGCGCGGTTGCAGGCGCAGCCTCGGCCGAGGGGTTCTCGATGCGCTGGGCCATGCCGGCGATTTTATAGAGCGCCGAGGAGAGCCACAGCGGGTTGCCGCAGATGTGCGCGCCGAGCCGGTCGGCCTGGTACTCGCGCGAGCGGCTGATGGCCATCTGCACGAGCATGGCGGCCATGGGCGCGAGGATGATCGCGGCGAGTGTCGCGAGAATGCCGGCGCCGCCGCTGTTGTTGCGGTTGCCGCCGAAGAGGGCATGGAACTGCAGCCACTGCGCGAGCATGGAGATGGCGCCGCCGATGGTCGCGGCAATGGTCATGATCAGCGTGTCGCGGTTCTTGATGTGGGCCAGCTCGTGCGCCATCACGCCGGCAACTTCCTCGTGGCTCAGCGTCTCGAGGAGGCCGGTGGTGGCCGCAACGGCGGCGTTCTGCGGATTGCGCCCGGTCGCGAAGGCATTGGGCTGCGGGTTATGCAACACATAGACCTTCGGCATGGGCAACTCGGCGCGCGCGGCGAGCTCTCGCACGAGATTGTAGTATTCAGGCGCCGAGCGCTCGTCGACCTCCTCGGCCTCGTGCATCCGGAGCACCATCTTGTCCGACCGCCAGAGGCTGAAGGCGTTCATGCCGAGGGCGATCACGAACGCGATCACCATGCCGGTCTGACCGCCGGCCAGCCCGCCAATGGCCACGAAAATCGCGGTCAGCAGGGCAAGCAGCATTGCGGTCTTGGCGTATGACATCGAGCACTCCTTGATTTCCGTCGGCCCAGGCTCAAATCGGGGTGGCGGAACATGCACATGCTATATGGTAAGTGTTGCCCGAAATGCCAGATGGAACAGGCAGTCAGGAAGCCGAAGTGACCACCAAAGAAACCCCGAACGCACCGGAGGCGGCTCCCGAGGCGCCGAAGCGGCCTCTGAGCCCCGAAGCTCAGCGCGCATTGGCCGAAGCCGAAGAGCGCCGCCGGCAGCGCGATGCCGAGGCCCGCGAGGCACCGGCCGAAAAGGGCGGCCAGCCCGGCCCCGATCCCGCGCGCTACGGTGACTGGGAAAAGGGCGGCATCATCTCGGACTTCTGAGGCGCGCCGCCGTGGTGCCGAGGTCCCTCAGCTCGCATCGTCCCGTAGCCGGCTCAAGCGGACGGCGGCAAGGAATTCCGACTTCCGGTTTTCGTGGCGCCGCGCCGCTTCGGCATCCGTGCCCCACTGCGCGATCTGCCAGGACTCATCCACGTGTGCGGCACGCCACGCATCGTCCGGCGTGAGGCGCCCCGAGAGCGTGGCCAGCATCAATGCGACCGAGCCGAGCAGCGTCGTCATCACATGCGCCGAAGCAAGTCGGAAGGGCTCGAGCGGTGCCACAGCGCGCTCGATGGCAGCGCGCGAGGCCGCGGACTGATCCACCGGCATGAGCCCGGCGCAAACAGCAAGGTCGGCGCCGTGCGCCTCGCGCAGCCAGGAGAGCACGGGATCCCAGGCGGCGGCCTGGGCGTCCACCAGCCCCGCGGGGCCATCGGCGCGATAGCAGAGAAGGTCGCTGCCGGCGTACTTCACGATGTCCGAGCGCACGGCTTCCTCGCGCCCCTCGACCTGATCGCGGACGCTGTTGGCGAGGCGGGTGAGCGGCATGGTCAAAGGATCGATGTGCTCGCCCTGCGTGGCCCACTCCTCGGCAATGGCTTCGGCCATCGCGGACGTCGGCAGGACGAGGACGAGTTTGCCCGGTGTGCGAAGCGGCCGGCCATCGAGATGCACGGCGTAGCCCCCGCCGCGTGGTGCGACCGTCGCCTCGCGATAGAAGCGCTTGGGCAACTGACGCACCTGTCCGGTGCGCGCGAGCTCGACGGGATCGGGTTTGCCGCTCGTATTATCGCTCATGATGCGGCCTCCTGCTGGGCCGCGAGCTGCAGTTCGATGGCATCCAAGAGATGCAAGCCTTTCTCGACGATCGCATGGGCGCCCGCGCCTCTCAGGCGCTCGCTCGCGTGATAGCCCCAAGAAACGCCAATTGCGCCCACGCCGGCATTCAGCGCCATCTCCATGTCGTACGTCGTGTCGCCGATCATGATGGCTTCATGGGGCGCTGCGCCGGTCTCGGCCATGGCCTGCAGGAGCATCGACGGATGCGGCTTGGAGGGGTGGTCATCAGCGGTCTGGATGGTCAGGAAATGGTCCTCCCAGCCTTCTTGCGCAAGCAGGCGAGCAACGCCGCGCTTGGATTTTCCGGTCGCGATGCCAAGGACGATGTCCGGGCGGGAGGCGAGCGCCGCCACCGTCGCCGAAATGCCGTCGTACAGCGCTTCCTGATGATCGGGCCGGGCCCGGACACCCACAAAGCCATTTCTGTAGGCATCAATGAGCTCGCGGCGCACGGCCTCGCTCTCCCTGGGGGCCAGGACCGCGAGGGCCTCGGGCAGCGACAGGCCCACGATGCCGAGCACGTCGGTGCGCGAAGGCGCCGGCAGCCCGAGGGCGCCGAATGCCTGGGACATGCTCCCGTAGATGGCGTGCTGACTGTCGATCAGGGTTCCGTCGCAGTCGAAAATGACAAGTCGCATCGAACTTTCAATTTGTTTGCATTTGCGCGCGGCCTTGGCCCGGCCCGTGTGCCGCCATCCCGCCGTTCCAGTTCACCGACGGCGCTCTCGCGATCTCGGGCGGCCATAGCACACTAGCCTAATAGTTCATGTCGGCCACGCTCGCAGCATGGCGCTTCGAGAAGTAGCTCTTGTTAAGTTTCTCATGGTAGCAAGATCAATTATGAACAACCACCAGTTGCAGGATATCATGTCCAAAGAGCAACTCAGGCAGGCGCAGGACAGCAAAAGGCGCCTCAGCCGACGTCGGGTTCTCATGACGGGGATCATCGCTTTCAGAAATCATCAATCGACGGTTCCATGTCAGGTGCGGGACCTGACCGATGCGGGAGCCCATCTGCGCTGCGATACCGTCGTGCACGTCCCCCATCACTTCGATCTCATCATCGAGATGGACGGCTTGGAGGCGGCCTGTGAGGTCGCATGGCGCAAGGACAAGGACATCGGAGTCCAATTCCTTCAGCCGCCGGCAAGAACGGCGACGAGGCGCAAGCAAATCGTCAACCCTCTCGGGCCCCAGACGGCGCCGACGCTGAGGCGAAAGCGGCCGGCATGATCCAGGACACTCGAGCGCGGCACCTCGCGCCACGCCCTTTTTTCGCGGGCCACTGAGGTGTGGCGAGATCCGGCACAGCGGCACGAACTGGTGTCAATTTCCCGAAAAGGCGCGGCGCCGAGTTGGGAATGTGTTGTCGGTCGAGCGTGCTCGCGCTTGAGCCCGCCCGAGCGGTCCTGACAATTTGCGAATAGGCGACGTGAGCAGTTTCTTCAAAGCTCAGACAAGGTCACTAGCTCATGCTCAAGGGTCTCGGATGGCTTCGCGGGGATGACCTCATTCTGGTGGCCCGCATTGCTGCTGTCGTACTGGCGATCGAAATACCGGTAGCGGTAGTGGCGACCACATTGCCGGTTTCGCAGTGGGCGATGTCGCTCATCGATGCCGCGCTGCTCGTGCTCATTTGCGCGCCCGTGATCTTCTTCTGGGTAGTGCGGCCCTACGTCCTGGCCCGCGATCTCGCGGAAAAGGCGATGAAGAAATCCGCCGATCAGCTACGTGTCCGCAATGAGCAGTTCAACGCGGCCTTGCAGAACATGCAGCATGGCCTGGCGATGTTCGACGCGCAGCAGCGGCTCATCGTGTGCAATGCGCGCTACGCGCACATGTACGGCCTGTCGCTCGACGATGTGCTGCCGGGAACCCCGCTTGGCCAGATCGTGGAGGCGCGCATCCTGCGCGGGATCTACGCGTTCGGCTCTCCCGAGGCGTACCGCCGGGAGCTTCTGGGCCTCGCCAAGGAAAGAGCGTCCTCCATCGAGCAGCTCAGCGACGGGCGCTGGTTCGCAATGTCACGGGAGCCGCTGGCGAGCGGCGGGTGGGTTTCGACTCATAAGGATGTGACCGAGCGATACCGCGTCCATGAGAGGATCGCTTTCATGGCGCGCCATGACGCGCTGACCGGCTTGCCCAATCGGGTGCTTTTCAACGACACTTTGGATCAGGCCTTGTCGCGTGCGCGGCAGAATGAGCTCGTTGCAGTCCATCTCCTCGATCTCGACCGCTTCAAGTACGTGAACGATACGCTCGGTCACGAAGCCGGCGACAAGCTCCTCCAAGGCGTGACCAGCCGCCTCAGGGGCGCGGCAAGAGAAAGCGACGTGATCGCGCGGATGGGGGGCGACGAGTTCGCGATCGTCCAGAGCGCGCTTTCTCATCCGGCAGATGCCGCCGCGATGGCCCAGCGCATTGTCGAGGCCATCAGTCAGCCTTACGAGATCGATGGTCAGCCGATCACGATCGGGGTCAGCATCGGCATTGCGCTCTTTCCGCGGGACGGGCATCTCGTGGATCAGATCATGCGCAATTCCGATCTCGCCTTGTACCGAGCCAAGGGGAAAGGGCGCGGGCTCTGTGAGTTCTTCGAGCCGGAGATGGAAGAACGGCTCCTCGAAGAGCACACCATGGAGCGAGATCTGCAGCGGGCCGTCGCAAACGGCGAGCTCGAGCTGTTCTTTCAGCCGTTCGTCGATCTCGAGCGCTGCAAGGTCACGGGCTGCGAAGCTCTTCTGCGCTGGCATCATCCTATCAAGGGCCTCATCTCGCCCGCGGACTTCATCCCGCTCGCCGAACGGACCGGGCTCATAAATGCCATCGGCGAATGGACGCTCAGGCAAGCGTGCGCGATTGCGGCGGGCTGGCCGGAGGAGATGCGTGTTTCGGTCAACATGTCGGCGGTGCAGTTGCGTCACCACCGGGCGCTGGAAATGATCGTCAGCGCGCTTGTCGCGTCCGACCTGCCACCGCGGCGCCTTGAGATCGAGGTTACCGAGACCGCAGTTCTCGAAAGCACGGCGGAGACCCTCAACGTGCTGCGAAGCCTGCGGGAGCTGGGCGTAAGCATCGCGATGGACGACTTCGGGACGGGCTATGCGTCCTTGAGCTATCTGCAGAAGTTCGAGTTCGATCGCCTCAAGATCGATCCCTGCTTCATCAAGAATATCATCACGGATCCGAGCTCGTACGAGATCGTGCGGGCGGTGGCCATGCTCGCCAACGGCCTCGGCATGGATTTGACTGTGGAAGGCATCGAGACGCACGAGCAGTTGGAGGCCGTTCGCTCGGTCAATTGCACCGAGGGACAAGGGTTCCTGTTCAGCCGACCGCGGCCGGCTCACGAGATCGGGCCGTTGCTGAAGGGCGAGGAATTGCAGCTCAAGAACAAGATTGAAGCTGCCGCCTAGCACGGGGCAGAGCCGCGCGCCTCCGCCTCGATTGATTTTGCCGCGCCTTGCCCACTGGCGCCCGCCCCCGAAGCCCGTAATGTAGGGCGCCCGGATTGCCCGGGCACGGGCGAGGGAGGCGGCATGAACCTGTCTTACACATTGCAGCGCGTGGCGGAATACCAGCCCGATCGCCCCGCAATATCGGAGGAGGGGCGCACACTCTCCTATGCCGCGTTCGAGGACCAAGTCGCGCGAATTGCGGGCGCGCTCCGCGCTCGCCACGGCCTCAGGGCTGGCGACCGGGTAGGCCTCTGGATGGAGAACTGCCTCGAATACCTGCCGCTCATGTTCGGCGCCTGGCGGGCGGGCCTTGCGGTCGTGCCGATCAACGCGAAGCTCCATGCCAAGGAGCTCCAGTGGATCCTCGAGAACTCAGGCGCGAAGCTGTGCCTCATCACGCCCGACAAACTATCCCAGCTTGCCGAGCTGCCGGGGGGCGTCTCACTGCCGCTGATCATCGAGACGGGCTCGCGGGATCATGCGGCGCTGCTTGCCGGTGAAGCCATCAGCGAGAGCCCGGTGACGATCGATGATGAAGCGTGGCTCTTCTACACGAGCGGCACGACCGGGCGGCCCAAGGGCGCCATGCTCACGCACCGCAATCTGCTGTTCTGCGCGCACGCCTACTGCACGGACATCGACCATATCGATCATCGCGATACGTGCTTCCATGCGGCGCCGCTTTCGCACGGCTCGGGATGCTGGGCGGCCGCCTTCGCGGCGCGGGGTGGGCACAATGTCATCATTCCAGGCTCTTTCGAGCCGGAGCGCATTCTGCGTGCCATGCCGCTGCACTCGAACATCGCGATGTTCGCCGCGCCGACCATGGTGACGCGTCTCGTCACGCATCCGCTCGCGGGCTCTGCCGATACGCGCAACCTGAAGACGATCAGCTATGGCGGCGCGCCGATGTACGTCGCCGATATCAAGCGCGCCATGGAGGTCTTCGGGCCGAAGTTCTACCAGCTCTTCGGTCAGGGCGAGTCGCCGATGACCATCTCGGGCCTGCCGAAATGGATGCACGCCGACAGCGAGCACCCGCGCTACGACGAGCGGCTCGGCTCGACGGGCATCGCGCGCACGGGCTGCGCCATCAAGGTCGTGGACGATCGGGGCCGTGAGGTGCCGCGGGGTGAGGTCGGCGAGATCGTCACGCGCAGCGACGCGGTGATGAAAGGCTATTGGGCGAACCCCGAAGCGAACGCCAAGGCGCTGCGCGACGGTTGGCTCTGGACGGGTGATCTCGGCACCATGGATGCCGAAGGTTTCCTCACCATCAAGGACCGCTCCAAGGACATGATCATCTCGGGCGGCTCGAACATTTATCCGCGCGAGATCGAGGAAGTCCTGCTGACGCACCCCGCCGTGCTCGAAACCGCGGTCGTGTCGCGGCCGCACGCCGACTGGGGCGAGGAGGTTGTCGCTTATATTGTCCTGCGTCCGGGCGTTCAGGCAGGGCCGGGGGACCTCGATCAGCTCTGTCTCGACAATATCGCCCGCTACAAGCGCCCTCGCGGCTACCGCTTTGTTGCCGCACTGCCGAAGAACAACTACGGCAAGATCCTGAAGACCGAGCTGCGCACGTGGCTCATCGAGGAAAGCCGCGACTAGTGTGATGATCGAGAAATTCGCCATCTCCCGGGGCACGGCATCGAGCGAATTTCTCGATCTGAATCACACAAGCAAGTTTATGATTCTAGTGCCCCTTTTGATTCCGAAGTTCGCTCGGGGCGCTAGCATCGAGATGTGGCGAACTGCGGAATCGGGACACTAGGCACTAATACCCATGATCATAGAGCGTTTGGCCAACTGGGTGCGGGGACGCACGGGATGGCAGCGAGCGGCGCTGGCGTGCTCGGCCGGTGTCGTCTCCGTGCTGGCCGTGGCGCCGTTTCACATCTGGCCCGTGCTGTTTGTGACGTTCGCACTGCTCGTTTGGCAGATCGATGGGGCGCTGGCTCTCCCGGCGGGCGTCTCGTGGCGCCATAGGCCCACGGCGCGCGCGGCGCTGATCGGCTGGTGGTTCGCGTTCGGCTATTTCTTTGCCGGCCTCTTCTGGATCGGGGAAGCCTTCCTCGTGGAGGCAGAGAAATTTGCCGCGCTGATCCCCATTGCGGTCACCGTCATGCCGGCCGGGCTCGCGCTCTTCTGGGCGGGTGCCGCGGCGGCGGCATCCCTCGTGTGGCGGCCGGGATTGGTGCGCGTCCTTGCTCTTGCGCTGGCGCTTGCCGCTGCCGAATGGCTGCGCGGGCACGTCTTCACCGGCTTTCCGTGGAACGTGATCGGCTATGCGCTCACCTATCCCGAGAGCCTCATGCAGACCGCGGGGCTGATCGGCATCTACGGATTGAGCCTCGTCGCCGTGCTCGTGCTCGCGGCGCCGCTCGTGGCGTGGGCCGACGGAGCGCCGTTGCGCGGCATGGCAATCTCGGTCGGAACGATTTTCGCACTCATGGCCTATGGCCACTGGCAGCTCGCGGCGGTCCAAGCGGTATCGACCGAAGGACCGCGCGTCCGATTCGTCCAGCCGAGCGTGCCCCAGCGCGAGAAGTGGCAGTCCCAGCACCAGCGGCGGATCTTCGATCTGCACCTCGCGCTGACGTCCCGAAATGCCGCGGGAATTGAGGATGGTGCCAAGGGCGTCGATCTCGTGATTTGGCCCGAGGCGGCTATGCCCTTCCTCCCCCTCGACACGCCCACGGCCCTCGAAGAGCTGGGCAAAGCCCTGCCGGCTGGCACGCATCTCATTTCCGGTGGCCTGCGCGCCGATCCACCCGACGCAAGCGCGCCAGGGGGATCGCGCCGCATCTACAACAGCCTGATTGCCTTCGGTGCCGGAGCAAAACCGGTGGCCATATACGACAAGATCCACCTCGTACCCTTCGGCGAATATTTGCCGCTCAACGCGCTGCTCGATGCCATCGGGCTCGAGCCGCTGACGCGCCGGCGCGGAGGCTTCACCCCCGGTCCGAACCCGCGTCCGCTCATGGCGCTGCCACGCATGGCCAGCTTTGCCCCGCTCATCTGCTACGAGGCCATCTTCCCGCGTGCCGTCGTGCAAGGTGAGGAACGCCCGTCGTTCCTCGTGAATGTCACCAATGACGGGTGGTTCGGCAACACGACGGGCCCGCGCCAGCACCTGCATCAGGCGCGTGTGCGTGCGGTCGAGGAGGGATTGCCCCTGCTGCGCGTGGCCAATAATGGGATCTCCGCCGTCATCGACGCCCGCGGCCGCGTCCTGCACCGCCTGGACCTCGATGTGGTGGGGGTGATCGACGCGCGCGTGCCAGCGGCCATCCCGCCGACCAGCTATGCTCGCTACGGAGATCTTTGGTTTGCGCTCATGCTGTTATGCGGTCTGGCCGTCGTCTTGTCCGGCCGTGTGTGGCAGCCTCGGCCAGCCGGTATTCCGTGATTCGGGGAACACGGCTAAATTCCCCCGGTCCGGCTGGCGGCGGTCGCCTGGGGATGGCAAGAGGGTGCGATCTTACTGATCCTGCCAAACAAGCAATAATGGGGGCCCGGCGGGCCGACCAGGAAGGAAGCTCGGAGTTGGTGCTCGCTCGCGCGATACGTGGGGGTTTGGCTGCAGCGGTGGCGGCGTCCGCGCCCGCAGCGGCATTGATCCTGTCCCTCTCGGCGCCTGCAGCGGGCCAGGACGTCGGTTGCACGCGCCAGGCCTTCGAGTCGGTCGTCGGCCAGTCGGCGGCGGCGCTCCGGGATCTCACCAGCCAGAACCGGCCGCTGTTCCAGTCCCGGCTCAGGGCACTCAGGGACAAGCGCGGCTGGGCGCACGACCAGTTCCTCAAGGAAGCGGCGCCGATCGTGCAGGACGATCGCACCGACGCCTTCGACAAGACTTCGAGCGAGCTGCTCGCCGACATCGAGCGCATGGGCGCGGAGGGCTCTGCCGCGCCGACGCCGGACTGCGCCGCGCTCGCCCGTCTGCGCACGCGCATGGAAGCCCTGGTCGAGGCCCAGAAGCAGAAATGGGCCTACCTCATCGAGAAGGTGGATCGGGAGCTCGCGCGATGAGCGAGCCCGCGGCGGCCTCGCCGCCGCGTGAGGGGCAGGCAAGCATGGATGGCTGGCCGGCATGGCGGCGGGTGGCGCTCGGCGGCGGGGGCGGCATGTTCGTCGGCATGGGCCTCGGGCGCTTTTCCTACACCGCGATGGTGCCGGCCCTGATCTCGTCCGGCCAGCTCAATGTTCTCGAAGCCGGCCGCATCGGCGCGATCAATATCGCGGGCTTCGCGCTGGGTGCGCTGATCTCGGTGCCGATGAGCGTGCGCGTGGGCGCCTTTCGCCTGCTGACGGTCGTGGCAATCCTCTCCGTGCTGGCGCTTACGGCCTCGGCTGTCCCGCTGGGCTTCGCTTGGCTCGGCTTCTGGCGCGGGCTGGTCGGACTGACCGCTGGCATCATCATGGTGCTCTCGCTGGCGCTGATCGCATCGACGGCGCCTTCCGCATGGCGCCCGGTGGCGGCGAGCTTCGTCTTTGCCGGCGTCGGCCTCGCCATCTTCATGACGGGCATTCTGGTGCCGCGCCTGCTCGAGCGGGGATTGGCAACCGCCTGGCTTGGCCTCGCGGCTTGCGGCTTCGCGGCGATGATGCTTGCCATCTGGGGATGGCGGGGGGCGCCGGCTGCGAGCACGCCTGCTCCCGCACGCCTGGGCGCGGCCACCCCATGGACATGGCCGCTGCGTTTCCTGCTCGCGGGATATTTCTTCTTCTCGATCGCCATCGTGCCGCACACGCTCTACTGGGTGGACTACCTTGCGCGCGGGCTCGGGCTTGGCATGGCCGAGGGCGGCCTTCACTGGAGCATCGTCGGCATAGCCTCGGCGCTCGGCCCATGGTCCATGGCCGCGCTGGGGCTGCTGCTCGGCACGGCCTGGGCGCTGCCGCTCTCTTTCATCACGCTCGGTCTTGGCATCGGTGCGCCGCTCCTGAGCGGTGCGAGCGGCGTACTCTTCCTCTCGTCTGTCCTCTTCGGAGCGCAACCGGGCCTCTCAGCGCTCATGGCCGCGCGCGTGCGCGATCTCGCCGATGCCCAGCACATGCCGCGGCTCATGCGCGCCATGATCCTGTCGAGTGCAGGCGGCGCTGTCGTTGCCGGCGCTGTGCTGCCGCAGATCTACGAGCTCACGCAGAGCCACGTGCTGATCTTCGCGATCGGCGGCGGCGCCATGATGCTCGGCGGCCTGCTCGTGGCGCCATGGGGAGGCGTGCGGCGGTGAGGTATCGCGCCTTTGGCGCGAGCGAGGCCGCGGCCTCGCGCTCCGCATCGTGCCGGAGGCGCGTGTCTTCGACACGACGGACACCCCCGGAGCCCCCGTCTTTTATGGAGTTGGTCCCGTATCCCTACAGACCGAATGCCAGCACAGCGTAGCGCGCGCACTTTCCGATGGCGACGAGCGGCAGGAAGAGCGCGAATGGCACGCGCAGCACGCCGGCGATGAATGTCAGCGGATCACCGATCACCGGGACCCACGCAAGGAGCAGCGACCACAGTCCCCAGTGCTGGAAGCGCGCGCTGGCAGCCTCGATCGTCTGCGGCGTGAACGGGAACCAGCGTCGCCCCTCGAAGCGGCGCGCGTGAATACCGAGCCACCAGTTGAAGACCGATCCGCCGACATTGCCGATGGTCGCAGCAACCAGAATGGCCCACGCAGGCGCGAGGCCGGCCTTGATCTGAGCGATCAGGATGGCCTCGGAGGGCAAGACCAGCAGCGTCGCCGCGCCAAAGGCCGAAGCGAGCATGATGAGCAGCGGCCAGAGCGCGTCCAACGTCAAGGTCTGTTCCCACCCGGAGTTTGGCTCTCTGTAGCCGAGAAGGTGGGCTTCCTGACAGGCGACAAAGCATCCGATAGGATCCTGTCCCCGTCCTATGCCGTCCGTCTCCGTCCCGTGAGCCTCCGCATGATCCCCAAGCGGCCCTTCTATTTCCTGCGTCATGGCGAGACCGATTGGAACCGCGAAGGCCGCTATCAGGGGCACGCCGACGTGCCGCTCAATGCGGCGGGGATTGCGCAGGCCAAAGCTGCCGGGGAAGCGCTGGCCGGCGCGGAGATCACCCGCATCGTCACGAGCCCGCTCGTTCGCGCGCTCAAAACGGCCGCCGTGGTCGCGGAGCGCCTGGAGCGCCCGCTCCATGTCGATCGGGGCCTGATCGAGCGCAGTTTCGGCGCTTTCGACGGGCAGGTGATCCGTGAGGTGAAGGAACGCCACGGTTTGCGGCCGGATCAGTCCTCGCGGAATGTTCTGCCGGCGGATGCCGATCCGTGGACCGAGATCTTCGAACGCATTCCGCCGGTCATTGCTCGATGGATGATCGCGCACCCGGAGGAAAGACTCTTGTTCGTTGCTCATAGCGGCGTCTTCGATGCCATCCACGAGCACATGCTCGGGGCGCGGGCGGGACCTGAGTCGCGCCATGGAATGCCTTATCTCGCCACCCCGACGGACGCGGGCTGGGCGCTCAATGCGCTATTGTGAGCCCGGCTCGGAATTGGAGATGCGCGCCAATTGGGCACGCTCTCCCATGGACGCCGGGCTGCCGAGGGCGTATCAGCCGGGAAAGTGCCGGCCTGAAAATCCCTGACTGTTCACCCGAGGAGATGCCCAATGAGCACGGAGAAAGCCGTCGACATGACGCTCGACGCGAGCGCGGTCGCGACCCTGTCCAAGATCACCACCGCGACCATCACGACCATCCTGCTCAAGAAGGGCCTCAGGAACACCTGGATGCGTGGCACGCGCCCGCTGCGCCCCGACCAGCCGCGCATCGTCGGCCGCGCCTTCACGCTGCGCTTCGTGCCCTGGCGCGAGGATCTCGCGACGCCCGAATCCTGGTCCTCGCCGATCTCGACGCGCGCGGCCATCGAGGCCATGCCGGCGGGCTGCATCGCGGTCGCCGATGCCATGGGCGAGACCGACGCCGGCATCTTCGGTGACATCCTCTGCGCGCGCATGGTCAAGAAGGGCGTGGCCGGCCTCATCACGGACGGCGTGGTGCGTGACGTCTCGGGCGTGCTGAGCACGGGCCTCCCGGTGTGGTGCCAGGGTGGCGCGGCGCCGCCGTCGGTCGCGCGTCTGACGTTCGTTGCGTGGCAGCAGCCGATTGCGTGCGGCGGCGTTGCGGTCTTCCCGGGCGATGTCGTGGTCGTGGACGCGGATGGCGCGGTGCTCATTCCGGCAGCCCAGCTCGAGACCATCCTCAAGGAAGGCCCTGAGCAGGAGCGCATGGAAGGCTGGATCATGGACGAGGTCGGGAAGGGGGCGGCGCTGCCCGGACTCTATCCCATGAACGCCGAGACCAAGGCGCGCTACGAGGCCTCGAAGGGCAAGGGCTGACGTTTCCGGCCCGCTGGGAGGCCAAATGGCATTGCGGGGTAGCTGCCTCTGCGGCGGTGTCCACTACGAGATCACGGGCGCGCTGACCGGCGCGCTCAACTGCCATTGCTCCACGTGTCGCAAGGCGCATGGCGCGGCCTTCCGCTCGCGGGCGCGGGTCGCAGCCCAGGACTTCCGGTGGATTCAGGGTGAGGAACTGGTGACCTATTACCAGTCCTCGCCCGGCACGCATCGCGGCTTCTGCCGCGTGTGCGGCACCGCGCTCCTCAGCAAGTTCGATTTCGATTCATCCGCCTATGGCCTGCCGCTCGGCCCGCTCGATGACGATCCGGGCATCAAGCCGGAGCGGCATGTCTTTGTCGGCAGCAAAGCCCCCTGGTTCGATATCACGGACGACCTGCCGCAATTCGAGGAGCTCCCGCCCCGGGCGGGCTGCCAGACTGGTTGAATGTGTGGCCGGCTTGCCACCTCGAGCCGTCCGGCGGTTGCGACAGGAGATATAACCTCCTGAAATATCAGCCAGAGCCGCCTTTGTGCGCATGATGCTTGTAAATCTGGCGCCCGCCATCATATGCTTTTGTGTGCCGGCAGAATTCGCCGGCGGTGCGGGGCCTTAATCCTGTAAGCGAGCCCGGCACTTTCAGACCACCTGGTCGCATGACCATAAGGGTCGGATGACGAAGGGACGCTCACCAAACGATGAGAACCACGCCCGAGGGTGCTCGCGCGAGCACACCTCCGACTGAGTTCGTGTCCGAACGACGCGACTCTGCTGCCCTGCTGGACCGCGTAGTCCACTGGCTCGACGACGCCAAGGCTGAGGACGTCGCCGTTATAGATCTCAAGGGCAAGACCTCGATCGGCGATTTCATGATCATCGCGACGGGCCGCTCCGATCGCCACGTCAACGCGATCGCCGAGCAGATCCTGCAGGCCTTCAAGGATGCCGGTTGCGAGCGTGTGCGCGTCGAGGGCCAGCCGCAGTGCGACTGGGTCCTGATCGACACGGGCGATATCATCGTGCACGTGTTCCAGCCTGAGATCCGCGCCTTCTACAACCTGGAAAAGATGTGGTCGGCGGATCGCGGCGCGGAGCCCGTCGCGCACTAGGCTGTCGCTGAGGGCGCCGGCGCGGCGCGTTATCCTGGGAGGGGCGGCCATGCGGCTGGTCATCGCTGCCATCGGCCGTCTCAAGGATGACGGTGAGCGGGCGATCATTGCCCGCTACATGAAGCGCGTTTCGAGCGGGAAGGTGATCGGGATCTCACCGGTCACCATCGAGGAGCTTCCCGAGAGCCGGGCGGGAGAGACCAACGCGCGACAGGCCGATGAGGCGGCGCGCCTGCTTCATGCAACGGCGGATTGTGATCTCAGGATCGTTCTCGACGAGCGCGGGCGCCTGATGTCGAGCGCCGAATTCGCCGAGTATCTCGGCGTGCGGCGGGACGAGGGCGTGAAGTCCGCAGCACTGCTCGTCGGCGGGCCCGATGGCCATCCTGCAAGCCTTACCGGCAAAGGGGCGCACCTGACGCTCTCGCTCGGCCGCATGACGCTGCCGCACGGGCTTGCCCGCGTGGTGCTGGTCGAGCAGGTCTACCGCGCGATCACCATCCTTTCGGGCCACCCGTATCACCGGGCCTGATCACAGCGCTCACTTCTTGCGCTGGGCACGCGCGGCAATAAACCCCTTCATGATGCGCTGCGGCTCGCCGGTCGCGTAGGCCTCGAGCGAATAGCGGACACCGGCGGCGGTCGCGTCGTCGAAGCCGGGCTGAGTGGTTGTGCGGAAGCGCTCTTTGGTGAGCTGCATGGCAACGGGCGGGACCTTCAGCAGGTCTTCGGCAATGGCGAGCGCTTTCGTCAGCACCTCGCCCTCCGGCACGAGATGATCGACGAGGCCGATGGCATGAGCACGCTCACCGCCGACGAGCCCGCCCGAGAGCGACAGCTCACGATTGGGCCCATGGCCGACGTAGAGGCCCATGAGATATGTGCCGACGATGCTGGCGAGCCCCGCGCGCGTCTCGGGCTGACCGATACGGGCAGCAGGATGTGCGACGCGCACATCGCAGCAGAGCCCGATCTGCATGCCGGCGCCAGCGGCAATGCCGTTCCAGGCCGCCACCGCCGGTTTCGAGAGGTCGCGCACGGACTGGTACATGACACGCATGGACGTGCACCAGCCGCGGACCTGATCGATAGTGAGGTTGGCCGTCTCGTTGAGGTCCTGGCCAGCGGAGAAGGCCTTGCCAGCGCCGGTGATGACGACGGCGCCCACGGTCGCGTCGGCTTCGGCCTCCTTCATCGCAGCCGTGAATGCCGCGCGCAGCTCCGGGCTCACCGCATTGAGCACAGCGGGCCGATTGAGCGTCACGATCTGCACAGGCCCGCGCATTTCTTTCAGGACCAGTTCGGCCATCGCCATTTCCTCCGTTTGTTGGCCGCATCGTGCGTCACGGAGAAGCCCGGCGGCAATAGGGGACCCGCATGTCGCCCATGCGGCTTGCGTGCTGGCCTTCCATCACGCCATGATCGGCCAGCAACGAGATCCCGGGAGGAGACGGCGCATGACCCTGGCCCAGATCGGCGACTTCGCCATTGACCGTGTTGTGGAGCTGGAATTCCCCGCCTTTGTTGCGCGGGAGTTCTTCCCCGCCTGCACGGACGCCCAGCTTGCCGATGGCAAGGCCCGTCTCGGCAAGCTCATCAGCGCCGACGACAAGCTGCTCATGAGCTTTCACACGTTCGTCGTGCGCACGCCGAGGCATACGATCCTGATCGACACCTGCTGCGGCAACAACAAGCCGCGCCCCGCGCGCGCCGACTTCAGCATGATCCAGACGAACTACCTCGCGGACCTTGCGGCGCTCGGCGTCAAGCCCGAGCAGGTCGACTACGTCATGTGCACGCATCTGCACTGGGATCATGTGGGCTGGAATACGCAACTTCTCGATGGCCGCTGGGTCCCGACCTTCCCCAATGCCAAGCACATCATGGCCAAGCGCGAGTACGACTTCTGGGATGCCGAGTACGCCAAGGGCGACAGGAACAACATGCACGTGCTGTCGTTCGAAGACAGTGTGCTGCCCATCAAGCGCGCCGAGCAGGCCGTGCTCGTCGACGACGATTTCGAGCTGGAGAAGGGCATCTGGCTCGAGCCATGTCATGGCCACTCGCCGGGGCTCGTGCTCATCAACGTCGAGAACGGCGGCAAGCGCGGCATCTTCGTCGGCGACGCCATCCACCACCAGCTCCAGCTCCTCTATCCCGATCTCTGCTGCCGCGTGGATACGGATATGACGCTCTCGGCCAAGAACCGGCGGGCCTTCCTGGATCGCACCGCCGACAGCGACATGCTCGTCATGCCGGCGCACTTCCCTATGCCGACGGCCGGACGTGTCGTTCGCGACGGCAATGCTTTCAGTTTCAAGGGCGCGTAGTTCGCGCCTTCAACGCCGCCCCAACAGCGACGGTTCGCAAACGACATCCTGAAAGGTATCACCTTGAAAGAGGAACATTCACACGGCGCGTGTCTCTTCTGCCGGATAGCGCGGCGGGAGATCCCAGCGCACGAAGTCTTCCGCAATGAGCGCCTGGTCGCCTTTCTCGATATCGGCCCGATCCGTGACGGGCACGTTCAGATCGTTCCCCGCGAGCACTACGAGACCTTCGACGAGCTGCCGTTGGAGCTCTGCTCGGAGATCATGGCATTGGGCCAGCGGCTCGCGAAAGCGCAAAAGCAGATCTACGGCGTGCAGCGGGTGGCCTTCATGTTCACGGGCGGAGACATCGCTCACGCGCACGCCCACATCGTCCCGCTCGTGGAGAAGACCGACATCACGTCGCGGCGGTATATCGTGGAGCCCGAGCTCACGTTCCGCGCCCTGCCTAGGGCCAGTGACGAGGCGCTTCGCGAGACCGCGGCGGCCTTGGCCTCACACCTCGGCGGATAGTGCCTGCCGAGGGGGCGCAGCCGCCACCCTCGGCAAATGCTGCTGCACGGCTAGACCGTTGCGCCCGCTTCGGCGAGCGCGACGGGGCGAGAAACCGCCTCGTCGCCGTACATGGTGTAGATCGGCGGGTCCTTGAGGATGACCTCATCGTAGAAGCCATAGCCGTTGAACTTGCCGGCGATGGCGCGGGCATAGGCGCCCGTATTGCCGATCTCGATGTAGTCGCCCTCGCGGATCGATGCGGGCAGCATGAAGGGGCCCTTCATGTGGTCGATCGAGTCGCAGGTCGGCCCCCAGAACTGAAAGGGCGCGAGCGCCTTCGGGTCGCGCACCTCGCGGCCGACCAGGCGCACGGGGAACGTGAAGCCGAGGTGCGCGGCGTCGAACAGCATCCCGTAGCTGCCGTCGTTGATGTAGAGATCGCCGCCGCGGCGGGCGTCGACGCGGACGATGAGGCTCTCCGACTCGGCTGAGAGTGCCCGGCCCGGCTCGCACATGAGGCGGCAGTTGCTCGCGACAGGCAGCGTCGCGAAGCTCTCGCGGATGACCTGGATGAAGTCCGAGAGCGGCGCCTGGCTGTCATCCGAATAGCGCGCGGGAAAGCCGCCACCGACATCGATGCCGTCGATGACCACGCCTGCCCGGGTGATGAGCTTGCGCGCCTCCGAAAGCGCCGAGGCATAGGCCTCGGGTGCCAGCGTCTGCGAGCCGACGTGGAACGAAATGCCGAGCGACCTCGCCACCTGCCGCGTCTTCGTCAGCAGGCGCACGGCCGCCGCGCCCGTGATCCCGAACTTGTTCTGGAGCGGGATGACGGCGTTGATGGCCGGTACGGCGATGCGTACCCAGAGCGAGAGATCGTGCGCGCCGCCGGTCTCCTCGACGATCTTCTTCAGCTCGTCCTCGCTGTCGAGCGAGAAGGAGCGGCAACCGAGCGCGAACGCGCGCCGGATCGCGTGCCGCGACTTCACGGGATGCATGAAGTGGAACGTCACGTCGGGGATCGTCTTCGCATCCTCGAGCTCGGGGAGCGAGGCGACGTCGAAATGGCGGATTCCGGCGCCGTACAGCGCGCCGATCAGAAAGGGCGTGCTGTTGGCCTTGTAGGCATAGGCGATATCGCCGGGAAAGTTCGCAAGGAACCATCGCGCTGCGCGACCCGCGGCGTGCGGACGCAGGCCGATAATGGGCTTCTCGGGCTTACGGGCTGCAATCAGCGCCGAGGCAGAATGAAACGTCTCCATCCCATGGGACCTCCACCAGTCGACCTGTGACCGGGCGAGCTGCAGGAAACCAGCAGAGATCGCCGCACTTGCGGGTGCACATAAGTTGCGCTGGGTCGCATGTAAAGACCTTTCAAGGCCATAGCTCGAATATGTGCTGGCCGGTGGAGTGTTACCGAACCGACACTCGCGTGTTGCCAATCTGTCATAAACCCTTGCTAGCGTTTCGCCGTTGGTTGGGGGGCTTTCCAATGGTGGCGTCGCAGACTGAGACGGATCTCGCTCCTGAGCGAGGTCAAGCACAGTCCATTACGCCGGATGCGGCGGCCGGGGCGGGCAACCGGTCCGGCCGCACATCCTGGGCATTGCTGCTGACACTCGTTCTTGCGGCTGTCGCCGTGTTTCGCTTGGCAGCGCTGGCGTTTAACGGCACCGACCTCTTCGTCGACGAGGCGCAGTACTGGACCTGGGCCCAGGCGCCCGCTGCCGGCTACTACTCGAAACCACCGCTCATCGCCTGGATCATCGCGGCTTCCACGGCGGTCTGCGGCGATGGCGAGTTCTGCGTTCGTCTGCCGGCAACATTGATGCATCTGGCCACGGCCGTCGTCATCTATCTGGCGGCCCGGCGCCTCTACTCGGAAGAGATCGGATTCTGGTCGGCGCTGGTCTACGCGACGCTCCCCGCGGTCTCTCTCTCATCGGGCATCATCTCCACGGATGTGCCGCTGCTGTTGGCCTGGGCACTCGCCCTCCTAGCTTTCGCGCACCACCTGTCAGCCCCCAGCTACGCGAGTGCGCTCCTGCTCGGAGCGGCTATCGGCTTCGGGCTCAATGCGAAGTACGCCATGGCCTACTTCGTGCCGTGCATCGCGATCTACTTCCTCATCGCGCCCGAGCACCGGCGCCTGCTGCGCACGCCCCATCTCTGGCTCGCGCTCGCGCTCGCGGTGGCGCTCATCCTGCCGAATGTCGCCTGGAACAGTGCGAACAGCTTCGTGACCGTGGTGCACACGGGTGAGAACGCCAACTGGAAGGGGCTCGTGCTTCATCCGGGGAAGGCAGCGGAGTTCCTGCTCTCTCAATTCGGCGTGTTCGGGCCCATTCTCTTTGCCGCTCTGATCACGTTCCTCTGGCAGACGCGCGGCCGCCTTGGTGCGCTCGCCGCTCCCGACAGGCTGCTCCTCGCCCTCTCCGTGCCCATCATCCTCGCGGTGACCGTCCAGGGCCTCTTGTCGCGGGCACATGCGAACTGGGCCGCGCCGGCCTACGTCGCCGCGACCATCCTCGTCACGGCCGTCATGATCCGTGACGGCGCCTGGGTGCGTCTCAGAACCTCGCTCGTGCTGCACGTGGTCGTTGCGCTCGCGCTCGCCGCGGCAACCTGGCAGGCCGGTCGCTTCACCCTCGCGTTCGTCGGCGATCCGTTCGCGCGAACGCTCGGAAGCCGCGAGATCGCCGCGCTGGTCGGGCGGCTCGCGAACGAGACGCAGCTCGACGGCAAGCCGGTGACCGCGATCCTCACGGCCGACCGCGAGATCGCGGCGGCGCTCGGTTACTACGGCCGCGCCCTGCCCCTGAAGGTCCTTGCCTGGCGCGGCGAGCGACCGCGCAATCACTTCGAGCTGGTCCACCCTTTCACCGAGCAAACGCTGACGCCCGTCCTGCTCGTCTCCCAGTCCGCGCCCGATCCCGCCATCACTGGTCAGTTCAGCCGCATCGTCGTGCTCAACACGGCGTCGGTTCCGGCCGGCGCGTTCGCGACCCGGACGCTCCATCTCGCCGTGCTCGACGGTCTTCTCAAGAGGTAATGCATGTCGCTCGTTGACCCGTTACTTCCTGAGGAAGTGCGCTTCAGGCGCAGGTTCATGACGGCGGCGCTCGCGACCGGCGCGGTCCTCGCATTTGTCATGCTCGCCAATCCCGGCATCGACCTCATGCTGTCGGAAGCCCTGCAGAACTTCTGCGCGGGATCCGAGCGCGCGCGCGGATGGTGCGCCGGCTGGGCGGTGGATCTCCCGCGCCAGTTCTTCGTTACCCTTTACGTGATCGGTTGCGCCGTCGCGGGTGTGCTGGTGGCGCTCGCCGTGTCCATGCGGAAGCGCTGGCTGGCCCTCGATCAGGCGCGCTGCTGGTTCCTCATTGCCGTGCTCGCGGTCGGGCCGGGGCTCGTCGCGAACACGATCTTCAAGGACAACTGGGGGCGGGCGCGGCCGCGCGATGTGGTGGAGCTCGGCGGCACACGGCAGTTCACGCCCCCGCTGCTGCCCGCCACCGAGTGCAAGCGGAACTGCTCGTTCATCAGTGGCGAGGCCTCCTCGATGTTCGCGCTCTTCTTCGCCCCGGCCCTGCTGCTGCCCGGGCTCAGGCTGACGCTGCTCGGCACCGCCATGGTCTTCGGGATCGGGGCAGGCCTCGTGCGCATGATGCAAGGCGCACATTTTCTCAGCGACGTGCTTTTTGCCGGCGTCTTCATGGCCCTGACCGTCGGCATCCTTCACTTGGCAATCATCGCTGTGTGGCACGCGCGATCGGCCGGACTTGATCGCCACACTCGGCCGTCGCGTCCGACGGAAGCAGGGGAGGCGCGCCTCGGCGCGGACGTCTCATGAACGCAGCCGCTACAACACCCACGCACGCCCACCGCCGACAGGGCGAGACGCGGATTTCGATCGTGCTGCCGGCTTACAACGAGGCGGGCAACCCCGAGCGTCTCGTGCGCGAGATCTTCGCCGTCGTGCCTGAAGAGCTCGTCGGTGAGGTGATCGTCGTCGACGATGCGAGCGATGACGGCACGGCCGCAGAGGCGAAGGCGCTCATCGGCGGCTTCCCGCGCCTGCGCTATATCCGGCTCGCAACGCGCTGCGGCCAGAGCGCTGCAATTCATACGGGCGTCCGTGCGGCGCGCTACGGCCTTATCGCGACCCTCGACGGCGACGGCCAGAACGATCCGGCCGACATCGCCGCTCTGGTTGGGCACGCCGTCCGTGTCCTGCCAGGACCTTCGCTGGTTGGCGGCATCCGCACGACGCGGCGTGCGGAGCGCTCGAAGCAGCTCGCCTCGCGCTTCGCCAACTGGCTCCGGGATGCCGTGCTGGCCGACCAATGCCCGGATACGGGCTGCGGCATCAAGGTGTTCGACCGCGAGGCCTTCCTGGCACTGCCGAGCTTCTCCGGCATGCATCGCTATCTGCCGGCCCTGTTCCTCTCGTACGGGCACCATGTCGCCTACCTGCCCGTCAACGACCGGCCGCGCATCGCAGGTCAGTCGAAATACACCAACCTGCGTCGCGCGATCGTCGGCATCTACGATCTCGTCGGCGTCAGATGGCTGCGCGCGCGCACCGTCGTACCAAGGATTGCTGAAGTCCAGGGCGGGGGGGCGAACGCCATATCCAACGATTTCCACTTCTCCGAGGAGACAAGCTCGTGTTCGCCAAAATCGTCGCATGGTGGGGCGGGCTTTCCGCTGCCGATCTGACCTGGCTCTGCATCGGTCTGGCTGGACAGGCGATGTTCTCGGCCCGCTGGATCGTGCAGTGGCTGGCGAGCGAGCGCCGGGGCCGCTCGACCGTCCCGCAGCTCTTCTGGTACCTCTCGTTCTTCGGGGGGCTCTTCGTCTTCTGCTACGGCGTCTACCGCATGGATCCGGTGATCGTGCTCGGGCAGTTCGGGGTCCTGATCTACGCGCGCAACCTCTTCTTCGTCCGCAGGGAGCTGCGGGAAGGCGTCATGAGCGCCTAGGCGACCACGGGAAGGGCGGCCGGGGAGCCGATATTGCCGGGGCAGTGGCCACAGCCCCGTTGCGCGTGCTATTGAACGGAATACCGTGGCTTTCCGCCTCAATCCCGCACATCCCGCTGGGCCTGCAGTCCATCCTGACAGAAGGGAAACGTCGCCCCATGAGCAGCAAGCTTTTTGCGCCCATCAAGCTCCGTGACCTCGAACTTGCGAACCGCGCCGTCGTCGCGCCCATGTGCCAGTACTCGGCCGACAACGGCAATATGAACGACTGGCACATGCTGCACCTCGGCTCTCTCTCGAACTCGGGAGCGGGTCTGCTGATCGTCGAGGCGACGGGTGTCGAGCTGATCGGGCGGATCACGCCCGGCTGCACCGCGCTCGCCAATGACGAGAACGAGGCGGCGATGAAGCGCGTCGTTCAATCCTGCAAGCGCTTCGGCACGGCCAAGATCGGCATCCAGCTCGGCCACGCGGGCCGCAAGGCGTCCTGCAAGCGCCCGTGGGAGAGCAAGTCGCACTCCGATCCGCTCACGGAAGGCGCCTGGCAGACCAAAGCGCCGTCGGCGATCCCCTTCGCGCCGGGCTGGCACACGCCGGAGGCCTATACGCTCCCCGAGATCGAGCAGCTCAAGGCGAAATTCGTCGAGGCCACGAAGCGCGCGGACCGTGTGGGCTTCGACCTGATCGAGATCCACGGCGCGCACGGCTATCTGCTGCACCAGTTCATCTCGCCGCTCTCGAACAAGCGGACGGATCAATACGGCGGCAGCCGCGAGAACCGCATTCGCCTGCCGCTCGAGATCTTCGCGGCCATGCGCGAGGTCTGGCCGAAGCACAAGCCGCTCGGCATCCGTATCTCGGCCGTGGACTGGATGGACGACGGTCTCAAGATCGAGGACTCGGTCTTCTTCGCCCAGAAGCTCAAGGAAGCTGGCTGCGACTTCATTGATGTGTCTTCGGGCGGCAATCATCCGGACCAGAAGATCCAGCTCGGGCCGGGCTATCAGGTGCCCTTCGCCGAGGCGATCAAGAAGGCGACGGGGATCCCGACGATGACGGTGGGTCTCATCACCGAGGCGGAGCAGGCCGAGGCCATCGTCGCCGGCGGGCAGGCGGATATGGTGGCGCTCGCGCGGGGCTTCCTCGATGACCCGCACTGGGCGTGGCACGCCGCTTACAAGCTCGGCGCAGAGGTGCCGGTCTCGGTTCAGTACGCCCGCGCCACGCTCAAGACATGGTCGCCGGCTAAGCGGTATGTGCCTGCGGCCAAAGCGGCAGAGTAGCTGACGACGAGACACCATGCTGCCGACGGTTTACTGGGTCCGTGGCTTCGATCGCGGAGGGCTTGCGGTTGTCACGCGGCCCGACCCCGCATTTGGCCTGCCGCAGCAGATGCAGGCCCTGCGGGAGGCCGGCGTCGATGTCCTGGTCAGCATGCTTCAGGGTGAGGAGGCCATCCGCCTCGGCCTCGCCTGGGAGGCCAATGTCGCGGAGCAAGTGGGGCTCGCGTTCCATAACCTTCCGACGGACGACTTCGGCGTGCCCGCATCGATCGAGACGGCAGGGGCGCTGATCGCAGCAATGGTGAGCGAGATCGAGGCTGGACGCACTGTCGGCGTGCACTGTTATGCCGGGCGCGGGCGTTCGCCGTTGTTCGCGTCGGCGGTCCTCGTACAACTCGGTGCGGAGCCCGAAGCGGCCATTGATGCAGTGTCCGAAGCGCGAGGGCGGCGGATCCCTGAAACCGACGCGCAGCGGCAATGGGTGGTCGATTTTGCCGCATGGTGCCGCCGGGATCAGGCGTGAAGCGAGCGCCGAGCTGTCGACAGCTCGATAAGAAATAGTGAGAATTTTTAGTGCCGTAGCGACGGATTGGAGAGATCTGATGCGTTCTGCTCAAACGCGCGGGGGCCAAGTTCACGCGCCCCTCAATACCTTGTGATGAACACGCCTCAGTAGTGGAGCGGGAGGTCCATCGGGCGTACTCTCATTACAACATGATGAACCTTTTCCGCGGAACGGGCGACTGAACCAACAGGGTACCTGAGACCACCGCGGCAACTATTCGCGCAGCTCGGCATTACTGACTGAAGTGGCCAGCGTGGCGCGAAGAGAGGGAATGGCTATGGCGACCAAAGCACTGCCGGTCGTAGCTTCAGGCTCGGCCGGCCTATCCCGCTATCTCGAGGAGATCCGTCGGTTCCCAATGCTGGAGCCGGACGAGGAGTACATGCTGGCCAAGCGCTGGCAGCAGCACGAGGATACCGAAGCTGCCCACAAGCTCGTGACGTCGCATCTGCGCCTCGTCGGCCGCATTGCCATGGGCTATCGCGGTTATGGTCTTCCCATGGGCGAGGTGATTTCCGAAGGCAACGTCGGGCTCATGCAGGCGGTGAAGCGCTTCGACCCGGACAAGGGGTTCCGCCTCGCGACCTATGCCATGTGGTGGATCAGGGCCTCGATCCAGGAGTACATCCTGCGTTCGTGGAGCCTCGTGAAGATGGGCACCACGGCGTCGCAGAAGAAGCTCTTCTTCAACCTGCGCCGCGTGAAAGGCCAGATCCAGGCCCTCGATGAGGGCGAGCTCAAGCCCGATCAGGTCAAGGCGATCGCGACCAAGCTCGGCGTGAGCGAGGAGGACGTTGTCTCGATGAACCGCCGCCTGAGCGGCGACGCTTCACTGAACGCGCCCGTTCGCGCCGATGCCGACTCGGGTGAGTGGCAGGACTGGCTCGTCGACGAGACGCCCGATCAGGAGGCGCAGCTCGCCGAGAGCGAGGAGCTGGAACTGCGCCGCGGCATGCTCGGCAATGCGCTGAAGACGCTGACGGACCGCGAGCGCCAGATCTTCGAGGCCCGCCGCCTCCGGGAAGATCCGGCAACGCTCGAGGATCTCTCGGTCGAGTTCGGCGTGTCGCGCGAGCGCATTCGCCAGATCGAGGTGCGCGCCTTCGAGAAGGTCCAGCGCGCCATGCAGAAGGCCAATGCCAAGATCGAGGCGGCTGGCGCGGAGGCCTGAGCGCCTTCGTCAGATCCGAAAATCAAACGGGCGCCCCTGGGATCCAGAGGCGCCCGATGCATTTCGGATTGCCTACGAGAGATCGATCTCTTTGTAGCCGCCGGCAGCCACGGCGTCGCACCAGGCGCGGTAGGCGGGCGCACTGCCGCTGTAGCGGGCGAGCGTGCGGACCTGCTTGCCCTCGACGTTGCGGTTGACGCCCGTCATCCATGAATCGACCTCATTGACGAGCGAGCCCTCGCCAACTGCGCGTACGTTCTCGGTCCAAGCCTCGACTGCCTCGGAGCGCGGGTCGG
This sequence comes from Hyphomicrobium sp. CS1BSMeth3, assembly GCF_900117415.1. GTDB lineage: Bacteria > Pseudomonadota > Alphaproteobacteria > Rhizobiales > Hyphomicrobiaceae. Next base: position 1,114,955 of record NZ_FPEI01000006.1, on the reverse strand, counting down.
CGCGCGTAAGCTTGCGCTCGGTCATGTGGCGAATGAGGTCCGTGACCCATTCGACGTTGTACTCGATGCTGCGCGGGATATTGCCGAGCGCCGTATGCGGCCCCACGACCATGAACATGTTGGGGAAGCCTTCGACCTGAACGCCGACGAACGTCTTGGGTCCGCCCGTCCAGGCCTCTTTGAGTGTCTGCCCGCCCGTGCCGCGCAGGTCGATGCGATGGAAGCTGCCGGTGATGGCATCGAACCCCGTCGCATAGATGATCATGTCGAATTCGTACTCGGCATCGCTCGTCTTGATGCCCTTCGGCGTGATCCGCTCGATCGGCGTCTCCTTGATGTCGACGAGCTTCACGTTCGGCTGATTGTAGACCTCGTAGTACTTGGTCTCGAGGGGCACGCGCCGCGTGCCGAAGCCGTGGTTCTTCGGGATGAGCTTATCGGCGACCGCCGGATCCTTCACGCGCTCGCGGATCTTGCGCGCCACGAAATCGGAAATGGCGGCGTTGGCTTTCCGGTCGGTCAGGATGTCCTTGAAGTTGCCCTGCCAGATGCCGAAGCCGGGTGAGGCATAGAGGTGCTCGAAGAAGGCCTCGCGCTCTTCCGGCGTCACATCGAACGTGCGGCGGGGATCAATGGTGTGGACGAAGCAGGCGTGTGTCTCCTTGCAGCGCGCGAAGATCTCGTCATACCGCTTCTTGATCCCCTCCATCGTCTCCTTGTCGATCTCGCTGTTGTGCAAGGGGGCGCACCAGTTCGGCGTGCGCTGGAAGATGGTGAGATGGCCGACGGTCTTGGCCACTTCCTGAATGGTCTGAACGCCGGTCGCGCCCGTACCAATCACCGCGACGCGCTTGCCTTCGAAGCTGACGGGTTCATGCGGCCAGCGGGCCGTGTGGAAGGCCTCGCCCTTGAAAGTCTCGACGCCCTCGATGCGCGGCATGGTCGGCGTCGAAAGTGGGCCGATGGCCGTGATCAGGAAGCGGGCGTTGTGGCGGCTGCCGTCCTCGAGCGTGATCTCCCAGCTTCGCGTCGTCTCCTTGAAATGGGCGGCGACGACGCGGCTCCTGAACTGGATATCGCGGCGCAGATCGAACTTGTCGGCGACGTAGTTGAGGTAGCGCAGTGTCTCGGGCTGTGGCGAGAAGTGCTCCGTCCAGTCCCACTCCTGGAGCAGCTCCTTGGAGAAGGAATAGCCATACGACCAGCTCTCGGAATCGAAGCGCGCGCCCGGATAGCGGTTCCAGTACCAGGTGCCGCCGACCCCCGTGCCCGTCTCGAAGACTTTCACGTGGAGGCCGAGCTCGCGCAGCTTGAGGAGCTGATAGAGCCCGGAGATGCCGGCGCCGATGATGATGACGTCGTAGTCGAGGCCCGCATCGGTGCGGGCGGCAGGTTCGGTCATCTCAACGGCAGCCACGGCTGATCTCCGGCTCGGTTCATTTCCTCATGCGCGGCCCTTGCGGGCTCTTGCTCTTGGCGTGTCTGATCAGGGCTTCTCGACGCCGACGGCAATGCGGAAGCGATGGGCGATCGCCGCACCGTCCTTCACCGGGAGCGCCCAGGGGTCCTCCGTGATCGCGATCTTGGCCACGGCGAATGTCGGCCCCGGCTGCTTGAACATGAGATCGGCGAGCGTGCCGAGCTGGCTCTCCTCGGTGACGAGCATGGTCTTCTGAATGCCGAAGCCTTCAGCGACCTTGCACATGTCCGTCCGCGCGCCGGTGAGACCGTGCTGGCGGCCTGTCTCGCCGAAATGCTCGTTGTCGAGCACGAGAATGCCGAGGTTCTTCGGCGCCTGATCGGCAACGACGCCGAGCGAGCCAATGCCCATCATCATCTCGCCGTCGCCGGTGATCGCGAGCACGCGACGGTCCGGCTGCGCCATGGCAATGCCGAGAGCCGTCGCAACGGCGAGGCCCATGCCGCCCCACGAGTAGAGATACTCGGGCTGATCGCCCGCAGCGGAGATGTCCCAGGTCGGACTGCCGAGGCCCGGCACGACGAGCGCATTGCCGCGGTGCTTGAGGAGCTCGGCGACAAACGGGCGCCGCTTGATCTTGTTGGGCGCCGGGCTTGCGGGTTTGGTGGTCGAGGTCATGTCGCTAGTGTCCCGATTCCGAAGTTCGCTTACCCTTGATGCTGGCGTCCCGAGCGAACTTCGGAATCAAAAGGGACACTAGAATCATAGACTTGCTCGTGTGATTCAGATCGAGAAATTCGCTCGATACCCAGCCGCGAGATCTGGCGAATTTCTCGATCATCACACTAGCCCTTATTTCTGTCCGAAGCCCTTGGCGCCGATCACGCGCTGGCTGACCAGCACCGCGGCCGAGAGGCGGCCATGAAAGGCGATGTCAGCCGCAGCGGCGAACGTCTCGCCGATCTCCGCAGCGTGCTCGACGGGGAAGCAGCGCACGCCGACGGCTTCCAGCACCGTGCGCGTCGCCATGCCCATGGGGACCTGCCAGGGATTGAACTCACCCCACTGGCCGCGCATGGTCACGAGCATGAGGCACGGCGCGCGCATGGTCACCGGGATGCCGAGCGCGTTGATGCAGTTGCCGACGCCCGAAGATTGCATGGCGATCATCGCGCGCTTGCCGCCGAGCCATTGGCCGGTTGCGACGCCGACGCCTTCTTCCTCCGTCGAGAGCGTGACGAGGCGCATGTCCTTGTCGGCGACGACCATGTTCAGAAGCTGTGTGAGGCCGCCATCGGGGATCGTGGCGACGGTCTGGATGTCGCGCGCCTTCATTTCGGCGAAGACATCGTGCGACCAATGGCGCGTTTGTGTCGTCATCAGTTTCCTAGTGCCTGGTTCAATTGAGTTGGTTGGTCAGCTCTTGCTGTCGTCGCGCGCGCCGGTGAGGCGCGAGCGATAGCCTTCGGGCAGGGCCTTGCCGGCATCCTGATAGGCCTTTTCGATGGCCTTGACGTTCGGCGCGAAGATCGTGCCGCGATTGTCGCGGCACCAGTCGCGCGAGGCGATCACGGTGTCGAGCGAACCCTGGAACTTCGGCATGACCCAGCGCGCGAAGAGCTCGAAGCTGCGGAAAGTATCCTCGCGGTTCGCCCACTCGTGCGCCCGGAACATCACGCCGCCGACACCGCCCTTGCTGGCGGCGATCATGCGCTCGATGCCCTTGGTGACGGTCTCGGGCGAGCCGACGAGCGTGTTGCCGGCCTTCACGCCTTCGCGCAGCGGATCCTGCGAGCGTCCGGGCGGACGGCCGAGGGTTTCCTCGAAATAGGTCACGGTCTCCTGGCGCTCGCCATGGGCGACATCACGGAGCGCGCGCTCGTCGTCTTCCGCGCAGTGCATGTTGATGACGAGACGCCAGCCCTTGCGGTCCATCGTCTTGCCGTACTTGGCAGCCTCGTCCTCGGCGATCTTCCAGTGGGCGGGCAGCGCATCCACACCGCCCGGCAAGCCGGCGCCGAGAGAAAGCACGCCGAGCCCATGCTTGCCGGCGACCTGCATGCCGGCCGGTGACTGCGTGCTCGCCACGGCGATCGGGAAATGTGGGTCGGTGTACGGTGCCAGATGCAGGCGCGCCTCGCGCATCTCGAACCAGTCGGTCTTCATGGTGACCGGCTCCTCGCACTTGAGGAGCTGCATGATCGCGTCGAGCGATTCGCCCATGCGCCGACGCTGGTCCTCGGCCTTGATGGCCAGCATGTAGGCGTCGGACGTGAGTGCGCCCGGTCCGCAGCCGAGCATGGCGCGGCCCTTGGTCATGTGGTCGAGCTGGACGAAGCGCTGGGCGACGAGAAAGGGGTGATGATAGGGGAGGCTGGTCACACCGGTTCCGAGCCGGATGTTCTTCGTGCGCTCGGCCGCCGCGGCGATGATGAGCTCCGGGCTCGCGATGAGCTCCCAGCCCGCCGAGTGATGCTCGCCGATCCAGGCCTCGTCATAGCCGAGCGCATCCAGGTGGCTGATGAGATCCATGTCGCGGGCAATGGCCAGCGTCGGGTTGTCTCCAGCGCGGTGGAAGGGCGCCAGGAAGATGCCGAAGATCAGGCCGCGGTGTGGGCCTCGTTGAACCATGAATCTCTCCCCGTATTGATGGCCGGCTCAGGGGCCACGGAGCCCATTCGTACGTGCTCTGATATGCGCGTGGCAAGGTAGCGGCCGGATGCCGCCAATGCCAGAGCCCGACGCGAGCGGTGTGCGAAGGCCGGTCCGCGCCCAGCGCAGCGCTCGCCCGTTTATTGGCCATGGTATGGCTATCTGTGGGTTCGGCGGGCCGATCCGGGCCCCGCAGCGCCAAAATTGCTTGCCCGATCGCGAATGGCAGGACAGTAAATCTCTCACAAATCCCTCGGCGCGTGCGCAAGCCCGCGCCCCAGCCGAGATATGATCACGCCCATGGCGAAGCAGGACAGCCCAGTTCCCTCGATGACCGGCTTCGGTGCCGACGAAGGCCGGCATGGCACGGTCGCGTGGCGCTGGGATATTCGCAGCGTGAATGGCAAGGGTCTCGATGTGCGCCTTCGGCTGGCGCCGGGCCATGAAGCTCTCGAGCCGCGCCTGCGCGAGCGGATCGGGGCCCGCCTCACGCGCGGCAACGTATCTATCAGCCTCAATGTCGCCCGCGACGGCGGCGGCACGGAGCTCAGCATCAACGAGGCGGCCCTCGGCCAGCTCATGGCTATTGCCGAGCGGCTGAGCGCGCGCGGGAACTTCGCGCCCTTGAGCGTCGAGGGGCTGCTGGCACTGCGCGGCGTGATCGAGGTCGGCGAAGGCGCCGAGGATCAGGCCGCAATCGAGGCGCGTCATGCAGCCATGCTCGCGAGCTTCGAGCGCGCGCTCGATCAGCTCGTCGAATCGCGTCGCGCCGAGGGACGTCGCCTGGGGCCGGTCATCGAGGAGCATCTGGCGTCGATCTCGTCGCTCGTGGAGACGATCGCCGCTTCGCCGGCTCGCTCGCCCGAGGCTATCCGGGCGCGTCTCAAGGAGCAGGTGGCGCGGCTTCTGGAAACGGGCGCGCCGCTCGACGAGACGCGTCTGCATCAGGAAGCCGCCATGCTGGCCGTCAAGGCTGATGTCGAGGAGGAGCTGCAGCGGCTCCGCGCGCACGTTTCGGCCGCGCGCGAGCTCATGGCCGGCGGGAAGCCGGCGGGCCGCAGGCTCGACTTCCTGGCGCAGGAATTCAATCGTGAGGCGAATACGACCTGCTCGAAGGCCAATGACATCGAGACGACGCGCGCAGGTCTTGCGCTCAAGGCCGTGATCGAGCAGATGCGCGAGCAGATCCAGAACATCGAATAGAGGCAAGGATGGCGAGCACTCACATGGCGCGGCGTGGCGTGATGCTGGTGCTGTCGTCGCCTTCGGGCGCCGGCAAGACGACGCTCGCGAAGGCATTGCTGGCGGCGGAGCCCGCGCTCGTCATTTCGGTCTCGGTGACGACGCGCAAGCCGCGACCGGGCGAGGTCGACGGGCAGGACTACCATTTCATCGATGCCGCGGCTTTCGAGCGGCTCAAGGAAGCGGGTGAGCTTCTCGAGTGGGCACACGTTCACGGCAATCTGTACGGCACGCCGCGCGGGCCGGTCATGGACGCGCTGAACGCGGGCCGCGACGTCCTTTTCGATATCGACTGGCAGGGTGCGCAGCAGCTCGCTGAAACCGCGCCGGCGGATCTTGTTCGGGTCTTCGTTCTGCCGCCCTCGGCTGCGGCGCTCGGTCAGCGTCTGCACGCCCGTGCGCAGGATGGCGCCGACGTGGTTGCGCGCCGGCTCGCCGCGGCGGGCGAAGAGATCAGCCATTGGCCCGAGTACGACTACGTCGTCGTCAATGATGTCGTCGCTGAGAGCCTGAGCATCCTTCGCGGGGTTCTTTCTGCCGAGCGCCATCGCTCGAGCCGCCAGACCGGCCTCCCCGCCTTCGCGCGGGAGCTTCAGCAGGGACTGAAGAGCAAGAGCTGACGCTCGCGCTTTCAGCGCGAACAGGGCTGCCGCCCTATGACCCGCTCGGGGGACACCCCCGAACCCCCGTCTTTTATGAATTGGAGCGAACCGCGTGTGCGACAGGTCCCTTCTCCCCGCTCTTGCGGGGAGAGGGGATGCTGATGCGCTTGCGGCTCGCTCCAAGGTCCATAAAAGGCGGGCGGGTCCGGGAGGGTGTCCCTCCCGGTAGGGGTGCGGGGACTAGTCCCCGTTCGCGCGTAAGCGCGAAGTGCCAGGGCGCTGCGAGGCTACCCCATCGCGGCGATCAGCAGGAACGCGCCGAGGAGGAAGGTCGTCCAGAAGGCCATGGTGCCCGTGGGCCATGTGCGCCCGAACGTGCCTGTCGGGCCATGATATGCGAGCAGCAACTCATGGAGCCGCGCGGCTTTGCCATTGAGGTTGCTGACGAGCCGCGTCCAACCCCTGTCCGTGATGTCGTCGAACCCGCGCGCGATCCAGGCGCCGAGGCGGCGATAGAGCCAGTCGAGGTCGAGTGTGATGCCCCGCTGCGGCTGCAGCCAGTCGCGCATGAGATAGACGACGAGCGCCGCGAATGCGAGGAGCTGGATCTGTACGAGGATGTGGCTCGCCGTGTAGGGCACATAGGCGACGGGATGCGGCAGCAACACGTACAACCCATCCGGCACGATGCCAACGACGACGCAGAGCACGGCCGCGAGCGCCATGGCAATCCGCATGGCCTGCGGTGGATCACTGACGTGGAGCCGCTCTTTCGGTGCGCCGAAGAACAAGAGCCAGGGCAGTCGCAGGCCGGCGTGCAGCACCGCGCCCGCCGATACGGCCATGAGCAGGATCCAGGCGCCAGCGAGATGCTCCTTGGCTGCAGCCTCGATGATCATGGACTTCGAGACGAAACCCGAGGTGAGCGGGAAGGCGGCAATGGCGAGCGCACCGATCATGCAGGCGAAGGCGGTGAGCGGCATCGCGTCCGCCAGTCCACTGAGTTCGTTCAGGCGTGTTTTGCCGGTCTGGCGAAGGACACTGCCTGCGACCATGACCAGCAGTGCCGTGTAGATGACCGCCGCTGCCGAATGGGCCGCGACGCCGTTGAGCGCGAGGGGGGTGCCGATGCCGACGCCTGCGACCTTGATGCCCATCTGGCTCACGATGGCAAAGGCGAGCAGACGACGGATGTCGTTCTCGAGGGCGGCATAGACAATGCCGTAGATCGCCATGACGAGGCCGACCCAGACCAGTACCTCGACGCCGGGAAAGGCGCGCATGAGAACGTAGACGGCCGTCTTGGTCGTGAAGACCGAGAGGAAGACCATGCCCGACCAGGAGGAGGCCGGATAGGCATCTGACACCCAGGCCCAGAACGGCGGTGCGCCGACATTGACGAGAAGGCCCGCGAGGATCAGCCAGCGTGCCCAGCTATCAGGCTTGAGCGATGTGATGGTTGCGCTGCCACTCATGGCGATCTCGCCGGCAATGCCGGCCATGAGCAGGACGCCGCCGAGGAAGTGGATGAGGGCGTAGCGGAAGGCCGGACCGTGGGCCTTCTCGCCACCGCAGACGACGATGATCGTCGAGGCGATGGCCATCACCTCCCACCATACGAAAAGCGTGATCCAGTCGCCGGCATAGACGACGCCGAGGGCACCGGCGGCGTAAACCAGGGCGGATGTGAGCTCCAGTGTCGAGCTGCGATCGAGCGCGTAAAGGGTGCCGAGGAAGGCCGCGAGCGCGAAGACGGCTCCGAAAAGGAGGGCGAGGTCGTCGGCCCGGATCGGGATCAGCGCGTAGCCGAGATAGTTCGCGGTGACGCTGCCGGTGGGCACTTGCCACACGAGCACGAGTGCGAGCAGTGGGAATGCGAGCAGCACGGCCTTGCGCGCGATGCCGGTCGTGAAGAGCAGGGCGAGGGCGCCTGCCAGAAGAGCCGTTGCCGGAGAGAAGAAGAGGCTAGTCGTCATAGGTCCCCTCCGGAGCGCGCAGGATGGAGCCGACGGCGAGGGCGAGCAGGATCAGGGCGAAGCAGGAGAGGGCGCCAAACCAGGCGGCGAAGCCGAACGTGCCGTCGATCCCGAAGTATCCATGGTGCGCTACGGCGAGATCGAGCAGCACCAGCACCGCGAGAACAAGGAGGCCCAGTTTACGGAGGTCCTTGCCCGCAAGGGTCTTCATCAGCGTCGGAGAGGTCTTGCGTGTGTCGCGCATGATCATACTCCCGCCATCAGCTTGGCGAGGGCGAGCGGCACCTCGGGAAAGAGGAACAGCCCGACCGTCGCGGCCGCGGTGAAAGTGAGTGCGATCACGATCGGCAGCGGCGCCTCACCATGATCACGGGCTGCATCGGCGCCAACGGCGTGGGCGGCCGGCTCGCGCTCGAAGAAAGCCGTGTAGACGATCGGCAGGAAATAGGCGGCATTGAGCAGCGTGCTCGCGACGATAATGGCGATCGGAAGCCATTGGCCCGTCTGCATGGCGCCCGAGAGCATGAACCACTTGCCGAGGAAGCCCGCAGTTGGCGGCAGGCCGATCATGCTGATGGCGCCGATCGTGAAGGCGCCCATGGTCCAGGGCATGCGCCGGCCGATGCCGGCCAGCTCGCTGATCTCGGTCTTGTGGGCGGCGGTGTAGATCGAGCCCGCCGCGAAGAAGAGCGTGATCTTGCTGACGGCGTGCGCCGCAATGTGCATGGCGGCGCCGACTGCCGATATGGGCGCCAGGATTGCGGCCGCAAGGATTACGTAGGAGAGCTGCGAGACCGTCGAGTAGGCGAGGCGCGCCTTGAGATTGTCTTTCCTGAGCGCGACGAGCGAGGCCGCGATGATCGTGAAGCCGGCTGCATAGACGAGCCAGCCGCCGCTGCCGGCATAGGCGAGTGTCTCGATGCCGAACGTGTAGACGATCACCTTCAGGATGGTGAAGACACCGGCCTTCACGACCGCAACGGCGTGGAGCAACGCGCTGACGGGCGTCGGCGCCACCATGGCAGCCGGCAGCCAGAAGTGCAGCGGCATGAGCGCGGCCTTGCCAATGCCGAAGGCAAAGAGCGCGAGCAAAGCGCACAGGGCGAAGGGTGTCGCCTTGTCCTTGAGTATGCCGCCGGGGATGAAGTCGAGCGTGCCCGAAAGCACCCACGTCCAGGCGATCGCGGGGAGCAGCAGCACCATGGACGTGCCGATCAGGATCAGCAGGTAGATGCGGCCGGCGCGGATGGCCTCGGCATTCGCCTTGTGCGCGACGAGCGGATAGGTCGAGAGCGTCAGGATCTCGTAGAAAATGAAGAGCGTGAAAAGGTTCTTCGCGAAAGCAATGCCCATGGTCGCCCAGAGCGCAATCGCGAAGCAGACATAGAAGCTCGTCTGGCGCGGCTCGTCGTTCCCGCGCATATAGCCGATCGAATAGACGGACGTCACGAGCCAGAGCGTTGCTGCGACGAGCGCGAAGAGCATACCCAGCGGCTCGACTTGGAAGGCGATGTTGAGGCCGGGAACGACGGCAAGATCGATCGCTGCAGGACGGGCACCGGCGAGTACGTGCGGCAGCAGGCTCCAGACTGTGAGCGCGAGCGCACCGGCCGTAATGAGCGTCACGCTCTCGCGCGCATTGGGTGCGTTGTGAAACAGCGGAATGAGGAGCGCGCCGATGATCGGGATCGTCAGCGCGGCCATGATGAGCGTGTCGGGGGCGAGGGCCAGCATTACTTGAGCCCTCCGATCAGCAACTCGGCGATCCGGCTCGCGACGCCAGCCGAAAGCTCGGTATCGATGCCGAAGTACACGGAGGCGAAAGTGAGCGCGAGCATCGGGACCAGCATCATGAGCGGCGGGTCCTTGGCGTGCGCGACGGCCTTCGAGACGGGGCGGAAGTAGGCCACTTCGACGGCGCGGCCGATATACAGCAGAGCAATGAGCGAGCTCGCCACGATCAGGAAGGCGACGGGCCATTTGCCGGCGTCAAGCGCGCCGACAATGAGATAGTACTTCGAGATGAAGCCGGCCGTGCCCGGCACACCCATGAGGCTCATGCCTGCAAGGACGAATGCGGCGAACGTGAGCGGCATCGTCCGGCCGATCCCGCCGAGGTCGTCGAGCTTTACGGTCCCTGCGCGGTACATGACGGCGCCGAGCGCGAGGAAGAGTGCGCCCTTGATCAGTGCGTGATTGAAGAGGTGGACGATGCCGCCGGTAAGACCGGCCTGGTTCATCAAGGCAATGCCGAGCGTGATGTACCCGATCTGCGCGACCGACGAGTAGGCGAGCATCCGTTTGAGATTCTGCTCGTAGACCGCAAGGATCGACGCGATGAACATCGCCGCGATCGAGAGTGGATAGAGCACGGTCGAGACGGGCAACGCCTTGAGATCGAGCGCGACGCCATAGATCGAGAAGGCGATGCGCAGGAAGAGATAGACCGCGACCTTGGTCGCCGTCGCGGCCAGGAAGGCGGTGGCGAACGACGGCGCATAGGCATAGGCGTTCGGCAGCCAGAGGTGCAGCGGGAAGAGCGCCAGCTTCAGGCTGATGCCGACGAAAAGGAAGGCGAGGCCCGCGAGAACAGGGCGTGGGAAGGCAGCCGAGGCCTCGCCGAGACGTGCGGCGATGTCGGCGAAATTCAAGCTGCCCGTCACGAGATAGAGGAGGCCCACGCCGATCACGTAGAAGGTGGCGCCGATCGTACCGAGGATCAGGTACTGGTAAGAGGCGACGAGCGCGCGGCGATCGCGACCCATGGCGATCATGACGTACGTCGAGAGGGACGAGATCTCGAGGAAGACGAAGGCGTTGAACGCATCGCCCGTGATCGCGATGCCCAGCAGGCCCGCAAGGCAGAGCAGGTACATGGCGTAGAACCATGCCTGCTTGTCACCGTCGATTTCATGAGCAACGCTGCGCCGCGCGTAGGGCATCATGATCGTGCTGACGAGGCTCACGAGCACGAGCACGAAGGCATTGAGCAGATCGACGCGGTATTCGATGCCGATCGGCGGAGGCCATCCGCCCATGTGGTACGAGATTGGGCCGTTGCTCCACACCTGAAAGAGCAGGGCGAATGCAATGATCGGCGTAAAGGCCGTGATCAGCGTGGCCCAGGCCCAGGCAAGCGTGCCGCGCCTCATGAAGGCGGCGATGATCGCGCCGAGCAGTGGCACGACCACCTGAAGGCCGGGCAGTTGCGCGGTAATGGCACTCATTCCTGCTCTTCCCGCGCGAAGATTTCGTCTTCCTCGATGGTGCCGTAGGCCTCGTGAATGCGCGAGACGATGGCGAGGCCGAGCGCGATGGTCGCAACGCCGACGACGATCGCCGTCAGGATGAGCACATGCGGCAGCGGGTTCGAGTAGACCGTGAAGTTAGGATCGAGAACGGGCGGCGTACCGCCGATGATTTTGCCGGGCGCGATGTAGAGCAGGTAGACCGACGTCTGGAAGAGCATCAGCCCGATCAGCTTCTTGATCATGTTGCCGCGGGCAATGACGATGTAGAGCCCGGCAACCATCAGCACGATCGTGGCGATGTAGTTATAGTGATCGAAGAAGTTCTGCACGGCCCCCATCAGCGTCCCCGTTCCGAGAAGGCATAGAAGAGGGCGATCATGGTCGAGGAGACCGTGACGAGCACGCCGGCCTCCACGAGCAGGATGCCGCGCTCGCGGCCTGCTGGCGCATGGGCGGCCAGGACCGAGTAGTCGAGGAAGTTGTGGCCGTTGAGCAGAGCGAAGGCGCCGGTGCCGGCATAGATGAGCACGCCGAGCGGCACGAGGAATTCGACGAGCCGGCGCGGCACAACGCGCTGGGCCTCATCGAGCCCGAAAATGAGAGCATAGACGATGAGCGCGCCGGCAACGATCACACCGGCCTGGAAACCGCCGCCAGGGCCGTAGTCCCCATGCAATTGCACGTAGAGGCCGAAGAGCAGCATGAAAGGGATGATCAGCTTGACGCCGACCCGCAATACGACGTCGAGCCTCATCGCGCGTCTCCTTCGCGGCCATCTCGTCCTTGCCGGCGGCCCTTGAGCAGCAGCATGACGCCGATGCCCGCCGTGAAGACCACGATCACTTCACCGAACGTGTCGAAGCCGCGGTAGTCGGCCAGGACAGCGGAGACGACGTTGCCGACGAGGGTCTCCTGAATCGCATTCTGCAGATAGTGCGGCGCGACGTGCTTGTGGATGGGCGCATCCGCAATTCCGAAGGCAGGCAGGTCGTAGGTTGCCCAAATGAGCGCGACGCCGACGACAACAGCGACGAGAAGCGGGATCGCGGCAGGCCGCGGCTGAGGGTATTCGCGGGCCTTGGTGAGATGCAGGGCGGCGAGGAGCAGCACCGTCGAGACGCCGGCGCCGACCGCTGCCTCGGTCATGGCGACGTCGACGGCGTCGTAGACCATCAGCACGCTCGCCATGAGGAAGCTGTAGACGCCCGACAGCGCGATGACGCCGAACAGGCTGCGCATGCGTACGATGGCGATCGTCACGATCACCAGCAGCGTCAGCAGCACGGTGTTGGTGAAGCCTTCTATGGCAGCCTCCCTTCGTCCGAGCCCGCGTTGCCATCCGTCTTGCTGGCGCTGAGGCGGTCCCGCCGATCCTCCTCGAGCTCGGGTTTTACGCCGGCGTGCAGTGCTGCCTGGGCCAATGCGTGCGTGATCACCGGACCGGTGAAGAAGAAGAGCAGCAGGATGAAGAGGAGCTTGAGCGTCACCTGGGTCAAGCCCGCCTGCAGCATGAGGCCGGCGAAAAGGGCGCCGGCGCCGACAGTCTCGATGACGCTTGCCGCGTGCATGCGCGTATAGACGTCGGGCAGGCGCAGGACGCCGATCGCCCCCGCAATTATGAAGCCTGACCCGATGAGGATCAGCACCCAGCTCGCGACATCGAGGAAGATCAAGCCTCGTCCTCCTGCTCATCGTAGGCGAGATCGCCGTGGCGGAAGAACTTCAGGATCGCGAGCGTGCCGATCAGGTTGAGAACGCCGTAGGTGAGCGCGACGTCGAGGAATTCTGGCCGCCCGTTGAGAAAGCCGAGAACCGCAACCAGGATGATGGCGAGCGTCCCCACGGAGTTGCCGGCGAGAACGCGATCGAAGACGGTCGGGCCCTTGATCACCCGAACGACGACGAGCACCAGCGCCGCGATGACGGCGAGCATGGCTGCGGCGAACATCAGCCTCCCCTTTCGAAGCGTGTCACGCGCGCGTCCATACCACCCTCTTCGAGGTCGAGCGCGCCGCCGCGCTCCAGCGCGTGGACGGTGAGGATATTGCCTTTCGCGCCGGTTGTTATGGTGCCGGGCGTCAGCGTGATGGAGTTCGCGTAGGTCGCGATCCCAGCGGCCGAGTGCTGGCTGGCGACCAGGCGGGTCATCGCAGGCGAGATGCTGAGCCGTGGCCGCAGAATGACCTTGGTTACATTCCAGCCGGACTTGATGATCTCCCACAGAAGCCAGGGCCAGTAGGTGGAGGCTGCCGGGAAGAGGTGCGCGGGATAGCCCTCGGTGTCGATGAGCTTCATGCGGCGCGAGGCATAGAGCACGAAGAGCGTGCAGATCAGGCCGCCGATGAGCAGGAAGGGCTTGAAGTAGCCGGAGAGCGCGAGCCAGAAGAGGTAGAGGATGACGCCGAAGGAGATCACACGCATGTGGCGCCGCTCCCGTAGGTAGAGGCGCACGTCCGGCTGTAGAATGTGCTCCGCTTGGCCACCGCCTCATGAGCGGGGGTGGCTCCCTCGTCTCGCATCGCTTCCTCCCCAGGGCGCGATTGTCACGAGTTAGTTACCTAGCGGCATTCTCACGCTGCGGCAACCCTCGGGCGAACGTAAGTATTCACAGTCCATCGACACTGCAGGTGTCGATGGACTGGTTGGCGGGTGCTGCGGAAGTCAACGCGACGATGGTCAGGCCACTTTGATATTCGAGCGCTTCACCGTGTCGAGGTTCTTGCCCTCGATGCGGATCAGCTTGGTGGCGGCATCGCGCTTCGGCGAATGGACGGCGCCAACGTCGTAGAACTTGGCCATGCCGGGCTCGAGCTTGTAGGTCCGCACCGCCTCGACCAGGGAAGGATCCTCGCCCGAGCCCTTCTTGATGATCTTCCAGTCGGTCATCTCGGTGACGCCCTCGGCCTGGCCGTAAATGGCCCAGCTCGGACCATGATCATGCGCGGGGGAGGTGGCGGCGCCTTCGTAGGTGTGGGCGCAGACGCAGAAGCCGGTCTCGGGATCCTCATAGATGACCTCGCGGACCTTCATGTTCGGCCGGCTGAAGTTCAACTGGAGGAAGTCTTTGTCCTTGAGGGCCTTCTCGACGAGCGTGACGACTTTGGGTCCGGCCTCTGAAACGGGACCGGACTTGAGCGTCGAGCGGATGTCGTTCGCGAGCGCTTCGAGCGTGTAGGCCATAGTTTCCTCCTCGGAATCGGCAAATTTCTGAAATCCGGTTCCGTCCAACCGGGTCGCGTGGAGCATAACGGTGGTGCGCTATCCAGCCAATAGGGCAGGCGCGCCCGGGCGGCAGACCAGCCCTGTCGGAGAGCGTGGAGCGAGCCTGTCTCACGCCCGTCGTGCCTACGCCGAACGATCAGCTTGCCGTTGATGCCGGGCGGCGGCGGAGCCAAGACTTCGCGCGTGCAGCGGCGTGCGCCGGAGCGTAGAAGGACGGCGGGCTGGGTACGGCTTCAAACTGGGGGTGCCATGTCGATTGATGATGTTCGCGATGAGCTGGCCGGTGACAATGCACGCAACAAGTGGATCGGGGTGTGGATCGGCGTCCTCGCGGTCCTCCTCGCCGTCTGCGGCGTGGGAGGCGGCAACGCGACGAAGGATGCCAACCGCGCCAATATCGACGCCTCGAATACATGGGCGTTCTTCCAGGCGAAGAACATCCGGCGGACCAGCTATATCCTCGCCGCCGACGAGCTCGAGCTCACGCTGCTCGCGCAGCCCGGCCTGGCTCCCGAGGCAGCGCAGGCGATCAAAGCCAAGATCAGCGCCTGGCGGGCGACCGCGGAGCGCTACCGAAGCGAGCCGGACACGCGCGAGGGGCTGACGGAGCTCTCGGCGCACGCAAAGGAGCTCCAGAGCGAGCGCGACGTGGCGCTGCGCAAGGACCCCTACTTCGATTTCGCGGGAGCGCTCATCCAGATCGGCATCGTGCTGGCGTCGGTCGCGATCATCGCCGGCACAAGCACGCTGCTGCTTGCGAGTTTCGCTGCTGGTGGCCTCGGCACACTGCTGATGCTGAACGGCTTCTGGCTGTTCGTCGCAGTGCCGTTTCTCGGGTAGGGGAAGCGGGCGAGGGGCGCATGGATACGCCCCTCAGCCCGCTCCTTCATGCCGCACGATGACCTGATCGATGGCGCCGAAGATGCTTGCGCCTGTGGCGTCCCGCATTTCGAGCTTCATGCGGTCGCCAAACCGGAGGAAGGGTGTCTTGGGGGAGCCGGCCAGCAGCGTCTCGACGACGCGTACCTCGGCGAGGCAGGTGTAGCCGGCCCCGCCCTCGTCGACAGGCTTGCCGGGACCGCCATCGAGCTTGTTGGAGACCGTTCCCGAGCCGACGATCGTGCCGGCGCCGAGGCGGCGCGTCATGGTCGCGTGCGCGATCAGGTCCGCGAACGAGAACGTCATGTCGATGCCGGCATTGGGACGGCCGATCAGCTTCCCGTTGATGCTGGCGAGCATCGGAAGATGCACCTTGCCCTCGCGCCATGCCGGACCAAGCTCGTCCGGCGTTATTGCAACCGGCGCGAATGACGAGGCGGGCTTGCCATGGAAGAAGCCGAAACCCTTGGCGAGCTCGTCCGGGATCAGATTGCGCAGCGAGATGTCATTGACGAGCGCGATGAGACGCACATGGTCCAGCGCCTCGGCCGACGTCACGCCCATCGGCGTGTCACTCAGGATCACAGCGAGCTCGCCTTCAAGATCGATGCCCCAGGCTTCGTCCGCGACCGGGACCGGCTCCATGGCGCCGATGAAGACATCCGAGCAGCCCTGATACATGAGCGGGTCGGTGTGGAAGCTCGCAGGCATCTCGGCGCCGCGCGCCTTGCGCGCCAGCTCCACGTGATTGATGTAGGCGGAGCCGTCCGCCCATTGATACGCGCGGGGTAGCGGCGCCATCGCATGACGCGGCTCGAAATCGAAGAGCGGAAGACGGGCCTCCCCGCCATTCGTCGTTGCGTCGTTCAGCTCGGCAGAGACGCGCTCAGCCGGCAGTACGTACGTGTCCCAGTCGTCGAGGAGCTGCTGGAGTGTCCCGAGACCGGCGACGGTGTCGGCTGCGCGCACTGCCTTCGTGAGATCGTGCGACACGATCACCAACTCGCCGTCGCGCGTGCCATTGCGGAGTGTTGCGAGCTTCATGGGCCTCTCCTTGCCGGCAGCGCCCGAGCTTCAATCTACGTCCAGAATTGGATGCGCGGCGCCGGTCTCGAGATAGGTGGCGGCAATCTCGGCCATGACGGGGGCCAGCAGGTAGCCATGGCGGAAGGCACCATTGACCAGGAGACGGCGGCCCTTGGCGACAATACGGGGGACATTATCCGGGAAGGCGGGCCGCACGCCAGCCGATAGCTCCAGGATCTCGGCCTCGCCGAAGCCCGGATGGAGCGCGTAGGCCGTGCCGAGGAGGTCGAGCGCCGAGCGCACGGTGACGGGGCCCGCATCCTCGCGCTCGATCACGGTCGCGCCGATCATGTAGCGGTTGTCGCTCCAGGGCACGACATAGAGCGCAAAGCGCGGATGCAGGAGCCGTATCGGGCGCGTGAGCTTCACTTCGCGGCTGCGCAGCACGGCCATCTCACCGCGCACGCCGCGTAGTGTCGGCAGGTCCTCGCGGGCCGCTAGACCGCGGCAGTCGATGACGACGCCGCCATCACTGCCGGCGCGCCAGATGGGCGCCGGCACGGCGGAGCCAAAATGCAGCGTGCCCCCGAGCCGGCGGATCTCGCCCGTCAGGAAGGCAAGAACCAGGCGCGGCTCCATGTGGCCCTCGTCGGGGTACCAGAGTGCGCGGCCAAAGCGCCCGCCAAGCTCCGGCTCCAACTCGCCAAGTGTCGAGCCATCGATGGCGCGGTGGCCTTCGGTCATGCGCGCGAAGCGGGCAAGCTCACCCTGGTCACGGGAGGCCGCGACGACGAGGCTGCCGTTCATGACGATTTGCGGGACGGCCTTGCGCCAGAGCGCCAGCCCGCGCACGCCCAGCTCCTGGACGATCGGCTCGGCGCCTTCGGCCTCGCAATAAGGGGCCAGCATGGCGCCGGCAAAGCGGCTCGCGCCGCCGGTCTCGGCCTCGCTCATGGCCTCGTAGAGCGTCACGTCATGGCCGCGCCGGGCCAGCTCGTAGGCCTGCCAGAGCCCGAAAATACCACCGCCGACGATTGTTGCAGAGAGCCGGGTCACTGAGCGCTCGCTTTGCCCAAGAGTTCTGCCGGTGGCATAGCACCACGGGGGGCAAGTGGCGAGAAGCCGTTCGGCGTGCAAAGCTGTGCCGCAACTGGCGGCGGCGAGGGGAAGGGGAGCATGGTGCGGATCGAGCCGCTCGGTGATGATGCAACATCAGAGACGCTCGCCGGCATCGAGCGGATTTTCTTTGCCTCAAGCCGGCGGCAGAGCTTCGCGAGCGAAGCCGAGCGCAGTGCATTCAGGGAGCAGTGGCTTGGGCGCTATCTGCTGCATGACCGCCAGCATGCGTTCATCGCGCGCGCCGAGGACGGGACCATTGCCGGATATCTGATCGGGTCCGTCGATGATCCGGCCGTGGCTCCGCGTTTTACGGATGTGGGCTTCTTTGCCGAGCTGGCCGATCTGACGGAACGGTTTCCAGCCCACCTCCACATCAATCTCGATGCCGCGTGGCGCAGCCGAGGCATCGGGGCGCAGCTCGTCGGAACCTTCGCCGAGCACGCTGCCGCGCTGGGCGCGCCCGGCGTCCACATCGTCACGGGGGCCGGCGCACGCAACGCGCGCTTCTATGAGCGCTGCGGATTTGCGCCACTGCGGGAGCTGGATTGGCACGGCTCCGCGCTGCTGTTCATGGGGCGCGATCTCGCGAGCGGATAGGCCCTACCCGCTACCAGCAGACATCCCCGGTGATCTCGCCTCGATCGCCCCAGTAGCGGCAGAAGTCCGGCGACAGCAGACCCCGATCCGGCGTGCGATGAATAGCTCGGACCGACACGCTGTCTGGCGGTGCTGGTTCATTGACGTGGACG
The DNA here is from genome assembly GCF_900117415.1 of Hyphomicrobium sp. CS1BSMeth3. Taxonomy (GTDB): domain Bacteria; phylum Pseudomonadota; class Alphaproteobacteria; order Rhizobiales; family Hyphomicrobiaceae. The sequence continues at coordinate 1,096,817 of NZ_FPEI01000006.1, read as the reverse complement.
TAGAACGGATGTGGCCGCTTGCGATGAGCATACGGGCCATGGTGCTTACGCTTGGGATTGGGAGGGCGCACCACAGTGCGAGGGGCGAGGGGCTGCCCAGGGCGCACTCTGGGCTGGCCGATAACGGGTCTGATGCGGTCGACCTGGCTCGGCCGGAAGGTGCGCAGTTGGCCGGCGCCCTGATGGAGCGCGCCGTGTTTGCCGCGCGCCTGAATGATGAGCGAAACGTCCCCGCGCTGGGCTTCCATGCCTGCGGGCGACAGCGGGGCTGCCTGTAGAATTGTCGTGTACGCCACTCCGGTCGCTCCGAGGAGGACCGCAATTGCTGCCTTCTTCATGGCGAGTTGCTCCAGGCTAATCAACCATAGGTTGAATGATTCGCCATGGGTTGCGCAAACAAAAAGCAGGCGCAGCGTTGGCTGCACCTGCTCATTGTCACTCGTCATGAATGATCAGCAGTAGTCCCAGTAGCCCTGGCGCTCATAGGGATCGGCCCAGTACCAGCAAAGGCCGGGAGCCGGCGGAGCGCTGGAGTAAGCGTAGTAGGCCGAACCGGCGAGTAGCGCGCCGATGGCGATGCCGCCGACGATGGTGCCGTAGTACGGACGGCGATGCCAGCGCCTCTGGACGAGGTGATTGCGGTGCCAGCGGCCGTAGCCGTCCGGCCGATAGCCGCGCGAATGCATGCGGGGCGGCGGACCACGGCGCCCATCGCGCCAATCTCCGCGCTGCACGTCGATTACGATCGACTCGCCGTTCAGCGACGCGCCCTGTCCCGGCGCGAATACGGCAGCATTGGCCTGGCTTGTCAGTGCAAAGCCGGCCCCAGCGAGCGCGAACGCGGCCGCCATGAGTGTCTTCTTCATGTATTTTCCCCTGATTAGAGCCGCCGAAGAGGGTTGGCGGGGCCCCCGGCCTTAAAATGCCGATACGACCTTTCTCTCCCCATACATCCAGCGGTCTTGCGTCAGAATGATGGCCCTAAGCTGAATGGCACCTAAGCGCCCCATGCGGGAGCTGTGCAATTCAGTCATGGCATTCAAACGAAAGGTGATTGTTGCTTCCGTCGCCGAGGCTGGCGAATCGCGATTTCACGAGCCCGTGATCGCTTCAGCCCACAGATCATAGGAGTCCGCCGCAATGATTTTGACCTGGACGAGGCTCCCCGGCTCGAGGCCTTCGGCGTCATTGAGGAAGACCGAGCCGTCGATCTCGGGGGCATCCCAGATGGAGCGTCCGACAGCACCATCCTCGTCCACTTCGTCGATCAGGACCTGCACGGTCCGGCCGACGCGCGCCGTCATGATCTCCTCGGAGATCTTCTGCTGAGCCTGCATGAGGCGATGCCAGCGCTCTTCCTTGACCTCCTCAGGAACAGCGCCTTCGAGATCGTTGGCCGTTGCGCCCGCCACAGGCTCGTACTTGAAGCAGCCGACGCGATCGAGGCGCGCTTCGCCGAGCCAGTCGAGGAGCTGCTGGAAGTCTTCCTCGGTCTCGCCGGGAAAGCCGACGATGAAGGTCGAGCGGATCGCGAGATCGGGGCACGTCTGGCGCCACGCGGCGAGGCGGTCGAGCGTCTTGGCGCCGGCGGCCGGGCGCCGCATGGCCTTCAGGACATTCGGGCTCGCGTGCTGGAAGGGAATGTCGAGATAGGGGAGGATCTTCCCCTCGGCCATGAGCGGAATGACGTTGTCGACGTGCGGGTAAGGATAGACGTAGTGGAGGCGCACCCAGGCGCCGAGATCGCCCAGTGCTTTTGCCAGATCGAGGAAGCGCGCGGCGAGCGGCGCGCCTTTCCAGGGGCTCGTTGCGTACTTGAGATCGAGGCCGTAGGCGCTCGTATCCTGGCTGATGACGAGCAGCTCCTTCACGCCCGCTTTCACCAGGCGCTCGGCCTCGGTCATGATGTGGTTCGCGGGCCGGCTGACGAGATCGCCACGCAACGACGGAATGATGCAGAACGTGCAGCGGTTGTTACAACCCTCGGAGATTTTCAGATAGGCGTAGTGGCGCGGCGTGAGGCGCAGGCCCTCGGGCGGCACGAGATCGAGGTAGGGGTCGTGCAACGGCGGCACCGCGTCGTGCACGGCTTCCATGACCGCCTCGTACTGATGCGGCCCGGTGATCGCGAGCACGCCCGGATGGGCCTGTCGGATCACATCCTTCTCGACGCCATAACAGCCCGTGACGATGACGCGGCCGTTCTCCGCCATGGCCTCGCCGATGGCGTCGAGGCTCTCCTGCTTGGCGGAGTCGAGAAAGCCGCAGGTGTTCACGACGACGACATCCGCGCCGTCGTAGTTGGGGGCGATCTGGTAGCCCTCGGCGCGGAGGCGCGTGATGATGCGCTCGGAGTCGACCAGCGCCTTGGGACAGCCGAGCGAGACGAAGCCGACCTTCGGCGGGGCCTTGATCTTGCGCAGGCGCGGGCCGGCTGCCGCCTTGGGCAGCGGTTTCTTTGCGGATTTGGCGACGCGACGGGAGGGGATCTGGCTCATGGCGCGGGCTTGTAGCCGGTCCGGTCGCGCTTGTCATGGCGCAAAGGGGCGCGCCCAGGATACATGGTTCAGGCCAGAGCAGTCGTGGAGGAGCCCATGAGCGGGGATGCGGTCATTCGGCAAGGCGTCGATGCGGATGCGCCCGCGATCCTGGCTCTGACACGCGCGGCCTATGCCAAATGGGTGCCTGTCATCGGCCGCGAGCCAACGCCAATGCTCCGCGACTATGCCGAAGTCCTGCGCCAGGACCGCGTAGACCTGCTGTACGTCGATGGGGCACTAGCAGCCATCGTGCATACTGTCCGGCAGCCGGATCATCTGGAGATCTACAACCTCGCCGTTGCGCCTGACTGCCAGGGGCGAGGTTTTGGCCGGCGACTGCTGGCCCACAGTGAGGTGCTCGCCGCATCGCTCGGCTATGACGAGATCAGGCTCTATACGAACAAGGCCTTCGCCGAGAACATCGAGATCTACTTGCGGGTCGGCTACGAGATCTATGCGGAGAAGCCCTTCAAGGAGGGCTTCACCGTCTACATGAAGAAGCCGGTCGCGAAGTAGGCAGCTCAGTCCTTGCGCGCTTTCTCGGCTTCGCTGGCGACGAGATCCGCGACCTTGGCATCGCCCTCGTCGCCCCGCGCCTTCAGGCCGGCGACGACACCTTCGCGGTCCGGGATCTCGCGGTTCTGGCTCATCTTGGCCTTGCCTTCGAGCCGCTCGATGGTGAAGCGCATTCCGACAATGCCGCGCGACATGACCTCGATGTAGTTGCCAGGCGCATCGCTCGTCGCCCACGGTGTGGCGGTGCCGGCCTCCTGCTGATCGGTCAGCTCGCTCACATGGCGCACGAGCCAATCGCGGTCATCGACGATCTCCGCGGTCCCATGCGCGTGCACGACGGCATAGTTCCACGTCGGCACGACTTTGCCGTGCGCGGCCTTCGATGGATACCAGCCGGGCGTGATGTAGGCCTGCGGGCCCGTGTACATGAGTAGGCCGCGCCCGTTCTTGGCGATCTCGCGCCAGTGCGGGTTGGCGCGCGAGACATGGCACTCGACCACGCCCAGCGCGCCTTCCGACTTCAATTTCGTCGGTAGGTGCGTGACCTCGTAGCCGGCGTCGCTCATGGTGATGAGCGCGGCAAAGGGATAGGCGCGCATGAGTGCGTGCTGCTCCGCGACATCGCCCAGCTTGAAGTGCTCAGGTACGTACATGACCTCTCTCCGTGCGGAGGTGTTTTCAGGCCGCAGCCTCGACGCGCGCGAGTGCGGCCTTGAGTTTATCCTGACGAGCCTCGAAGTCCGACTGACGCTCGCGCAATTCATCGATGACGTCTTCGGGCGCCTTGGCCATGAACTGCGGATTGGTGAGGCGGTCCGTGACTTTCTTGATCTCGCTCACGGTCTTGTCGATCTCTTTGGAGAGCCGCTTCGCTTCTGCATCCATGTCGATCACGCCGGCGAGCGGCAGCGCCGCGACCGTCTCGCCGACCACGATCTGCGCCGCGCCCTTGGGCGCTGATGCCTCGAAGGTGATCGTCTCGAGCCGCGCGAGGCGCTTCAGCGTCTCGTCATGGCGCTCGGCGCGCGCGCGTGTATCCGCGCTCGCGTTGACGAGCACGAGCGGCACTTTGGCGCCGGCCGGCACGTTCATTTCAGCGCGCACGGAGCGCACCTCCGAGACGAGCGACACGACCCAGCCGATTTCGGCATCGGCTTCGGGATCGGAGAGCCCGAGCAGGCGCGGCCACGGCGCGAGCGCAAGCAGCGTCTCGCGCTTGGGGCCATACTCGCCGGTCTTGGCCCACAGCTCCTCCGTGATGAACGGAATGAACGGGTGCAGCAACGGCAGGATCTGGTCGAGCACCCAGGCTGCCGCCGCCTGCGTCTCGGCCTTGGCGTCCTCATCGGCGCCCGTGAGCAGGGGCTTCGCCAGCTCGACGTACCAGTCGCAGAAAATGCCCCAGACGAATTGATAGGCCGCGCCCGCCGCCTCATTGAACTTGTAGGCCTTAAGGGCGCTCTCGATCTCGCCGGCCGCACGCTCGGTCTCGCCGGCAATCCAGCGATTGAGGCGGTGTTTGATCTTTTTCGGATCGAAGCCCGCGACGCGCCGGCACTCGTTCATCTCGAGGAAGCGCGCGGCATTCCAGAGCTTGGTCGCGAAATTGCGATAGCCTTCGACGCGCGCCGTCGTGAGCTTGACGTCGCGGCCCTGTGTCGTCAGCGCGGCGAGCGTGAAGCGGAGCGCATCGGCGCCGTACTTGTCGATCAGCTCGAGCGGATCCATGACGTTGCCGAGCGTCTTCGACATCTTGCGGCCCTTCTCGTCGCGGACGAGGCCGTGGATGAAGACGTCGCGGAACGGCACCTCCTTCATGAAGTGCGTGCCCATCATCATCATGCGGGCGACCCAGAAGAAGATGATGTCGAAGCCCGTGACGAGACAGCTCGTCGGATAGAAGCGGCCGAGCTCCCTCGTCTCCTCTGGCCAGCCGAGCGTCGAGAAGGGCCAGAGTGCGGACGAGAACCACGTGTCGAGCACGTCCTCATCGCGCTTCAGCGCGACGCTCTCGCCGTAGTGCTTCTTGGCCTGCTCGGCGGCTTCGGCCTCGTCGTGCGCGACGAAGTGCTTGCCGTCCGGGCCATACCACGCCGGGATCTGATGGCCCCACCAGAGCTGGCGCGAGACGCACCAGGGCTGGATGTTCTCGAGCCAGCGGAAGTAGTCGGCCGCGTACTTGTCCGGGACGAACGTCGTCTTGCCGGCGCGCACGGCCTGCATGGCGGGCTTCGCGAGTGTCGCTGCATCGACGTACCACTGGTCCGTCAGCCAGGGCTCGACGACGGCGTCACCGCGCTGGGCGTGCGGGACGGCGTGCGTGTGCGGCTCGATCTTCTCGAGGACGCCCAGCGCCGCGAGATCCGCGACAACCTTCGCGCGCGCAACGAAGCGGTCGAGGCCGCGATAGGCTTCCGGCGCGTTCTCGTTGAGCTTCGCCGTGGCGTCCATGATGTTGATGACTTCGAGACCAGTGCGCTTGCCCACATCCCAGTCATTGAAGTCATGGGCCGGCGTGATCTTCACCGCGCCCGTACCCTTCTCGGGATCGGCATAGGTGTCGCCGACGATCGGGATCTCGCGCCCGACGAGCGGCAGGATGGCTTTCTTGCCGATGAGGTGCTTGAGCTTCTCGTTGTCCGGATGGATCGCGACGCCGGTATCGCCGAGCATGGTCTCGGGGCGCGTCGTGCCGACCGTCACGAACTCATTGAGGCTGCCCGCGATCGCATAGCGGATGTAGTACATGTGCCCGTTGGGATCGCGCGCCAGAACCTTGGCCAGCGCTGCGCCATCGAACGCAACTGGGTTGCCTTCCTTGTCCTTGAGGTCCGGCGACCACTTGAAGGTGCCCGTGTGCTCGCGCTGCTCGACTTCGAGGTCGGAGATGGCCGACTGGAACTCCGGGTCCCAGTTCACGAGGCGCTTGTCGCGGTAGATGAGCCCCTGGCGATAGAGGTCGACGAACACCTTGAGGACGGCCTTCGACAGGCCCTCGTCCATGGTGAAGCGCTCGCGGCTCCAGTCGCAGGAGGCGCCGAGGCGCTTCAACTGGTTGAGGATGGTGCCGCCCGATTGCGCCTTCCACTCCCAGACCTTCTCGATGAAGGTCTCGCGGCCGAGGTCCTTGTAGTGGATCTGGCGCTCGGCGAGCTGGCGCGAGACGACGAGCTGCGTCGCGATGCCGGCGTGGTCGGTGCCCGGCTGCCAGAGCACGTCCTTTCCCAGCATGCGCTGGTAGCGGCAGAGAATGTCCTGGAGCGTGTTGTTCAGCGCGTGCCCGATGTGCAGCGAGCCTGTCACATTCGGCGGCGGGATGACAATGCAATAGGTCTCGGCCCCGGCGCGGTCCGGCCGGCCGGCCTTGAAGGCGTTAGCCGCTTCCCAGTCCGTGTGGACGCGCGCCTCGATCTCGCCGGGCGAATAGGTCTTCTCGAGCATGTCTGAGCCGTATCTGTCATCGTGAATTGAAGTGGCCGGTCCTACGCTTAGCCGCTGCTGCCTGTCAACGTAAGGGGCGCTCCCCGGAGCGGGCCAAAACAGTGCTCAGTCCAAGGATGGGCTTGCGCGAGCCGGCGCAGAGGTAGACCATAAGCATTCTAAATAAGCAAAATAAGGAGGAAACGTCATGACGGGAGGGAAGGTCGTGCGGGTCCGGGTCGATCCGGAGAAGTGCCAGGGGCACAACCGCTGCAAGGCACTGGCGCCGGCGCTCTTCGAGCTCGACGAGTACGGCAACTCCAAGGAAATCGGCGACGGCATCGTGCCCGAGGATCAGCTCGAGGCCGCCTATCTCGCGCGGGCCAACTGCCCCGAGATGGCCGTCGAGATCATCGAGGAATAGGGAGGCGCCTATGGCTCAGGACACGACGCGTACCCGCCCGCCGGTCACCGACTGGACCACGGATTGGGATCACCTCGACCCGAACTGGCGCGACAATCCCTATCCCATCTGGGACGACCTTCGCGAGAAGTGCCCGATCGCGCACACCAAGCGTTTCCTCGGCGCCTACCTGCCGACGAGCTATGCCGCGGTGAAGGCCATCGCCTACGACACCAAGAGCTTCTCCTCCCGCCGGGTCGTCGTGCGCGAGGTCCGGCCCGAGCCGCCCATGCCCTCGCCGCCGATCTCGTCTGATCCGCCACATCACAAGCCGGCGAAGCAGCTCCTGCTGCCGCCCTTCACGCCCGACGAGATGAAGAAGCTCGAGCCGCGGGCGCGGGCCATCTGCAATGAGCTGATCGACAAGTTCATCGCCGATGGACGCTGCGACGCCGCGCAGATGTACACGCGGCATATCCCGGTCCGCGTCATTGCCCATATGCTCGACGTGCCGGAGAGCGACGGCGACCAGTTCATCCAATGGATCCACGAGATCCTGGAGCTCGGCATTACGAACGACGAGATCCTCATGAAGGCCGTGCACGAGATGAGCATGTACTTCGCGGGGTATGTTGAGGCGCGAACGAGGAAGCCCGGCGACGACCTGATCAGCCGCATCATCATGGCGCGCCAGGACGGAAAGCCACTGCCGCCGCAGGAAGTGCTCGGCATGATCCGCCTGCTCCTGATTGCCGGGATCGATACAACCTGGAGCGCCATCGGCTCGAGCCTCTGGCATCTCGCGAAGACACCCTCCGATCGCCAACGCCTCATCGACGAGCCCAAGCTCATGCCGACGGCCATCGAGGAGTTCTTGCGTGCCTATGCGCCTGTCACCATGGCGCGCGAGGTCGTGCAGGATACGGTCATCGAAGGCTGTCCGATCAAGGCGGGCAATATGGTGCTGCTGTCGTTCCCGGCGGCGAACCGCGATCCCGCCATGTTCCCCGAAGCCAACAAGGTCATCATCGACCGCCAGGAGAACCGCCATTCGGCCTTCGGGCTCGGCATTCATCGCTGTGTCGGCTCGAACCTCGCACGCCTCGAGATGACGGTCGCCATCGAGGAGTGGCTGAAGCGCATTCCCGAATTCCGCCTCGATCCGGCAATTCCGGTCACGTGGTCGGAGGGGACCGTACGCGGGCCGCGGCAGCTGCCGTTCATTTTCGGCTAAGGCTGGCAAATAAAGTCAATGTGAGTTTGTCGCGCGGGGCGCCATGGTAGCGTTCTGCGAAGGAAGAACAATGCCGGGAGGTGCGCGCGTGGCGCTGGTCGATCCTGAAAGACTAGCCGAAAAGGCAAAGACCGATCAGGCCAAGTTCCAAAATCCAGACTGGACGGCGCGCGGCGAGCGGCGCGCTACCGTTGGATTGGAGACATTGCAGACGCTTTGGTTCAATACCGGCACGCTCTGCAATATCACCTGTCGCAACTGCTACATCGAATCGAGCCCGAGCAACGATCGGCTCGTTTATCTGACGGCCGATGAGGTGCGCGCCTTCCTCGACGAGATCGCGCAGGACGATCTCGGCACGGTCGAGATCGGCTTCACCGGCGGTGAGCCGTTCATGAACCCCGATATCATCCCGATGCTGGACGCGGCACTGGCGCGCGGCTTCGAGGTTCTCGTGCTGACGAACGGCCTCCAGCCCATGCTTCGCCCGCGCCTCAAGAAGGGCCTCCTCGGCCTGCGCGCGGCATATGGCAACTGCCTGACCGTCCGCGTCAGCCTCGATCACTACACACGACAGCTCCATGAAGCCGAGCGTGGTCCGCGCACGTTCGCCAAATCGCTCGAGGCCATCGACTGGCTCTCCAGGGAGGGCTTCAAGACGGCCATCGCGGGCCGTACCTGCTGGAGCGAGCCCGAGAGCGACATGCGCGCCGGCTATGCCGCGCTCATTGCCGAGCGCGGTTGGCGCATCGATACGGAAGATCCGCACGCTCTCGTGCTGCTCCCTGAGATGGACGGCAGCATCGACGTTCCCGAGATCAGCGTCGGATGTTGGCAGATCCTCGGCAAGAAACCGGGCGACCTCATGTGCGCGAAGAGCCGCATGATCGTGAAGCGGAAGGGCGAGGACCGGCCGACCGTCGTGCCCTGTACGCTGCTTCCCTATGAGCGGGCCTTCGGCATGGGCGCGACGCTCCGCGAGGCCGCGGTGGCCGATGGCGGCATGTTCGACGAGGGCCGCGTGAAGCTCTGCCACCCACATTGCGCGAAATTCTGCGCGCTGGGCGGCGGAAGCTGTTCCTGATCGCGCCGGATGCGCGATCAGGGCCGCGTGCCTCTGGCATGACCCTGTAGCCCGACCTAGGGACACCCCCGCCCCCGTCTTTTGTGGACTTGGAGCGAGCCGCCGGCGCAACAGGTCCCTTCTCCCCGTCCTATACGGGGAGAAGGTTAGGATGAGGGGCGGCCACGTCGCCGACGTTTGGGTTTGCCGCCGCCCCTCACCCCGACCCTCTCCCCATTGAAGGCAATGGGGAGAGGGGGAAGTGGGGCGCAATGCACGAGCGCTGTCGCTCTAGCCGCCGCGGGCATGGCGCGACGACCCGAGGCGACAGCACGCCTTTGCAGCAGCCCACGACCAACCGAATAAAGCCCCGTGCTCGCGTGCAAGGCCCGAACCTTGTAGGCTCGGGAGCACGCGCGAGACCGGAGGGAGCCGGAGGAGGAATGAGCGAAGTTTCACGACAGCAACGCCGACGCGAGATCCGGGAGCGGATCAAGAAGGGCCACCAATTGCTCGGACAAGGTCTGCCGCTGCAACCCAGGGCGTCCGAGATCGTCGCCGTCGCGCAGGTGGTCAGGGCCAAGCTCGAGGAGGCGGGCAATGCGCGGCGGGCGGGCGAAGCCGCCGAAATCGCGCAGAGCCTTGCCGAGAGGTCCCTCGCCGCGCGACCGGCGACCAAGCAGCAGATCGCCTGCAAGCGAGGCTGCAGCTATTGCTGCTATTCCTTCGTCGCCATCACGCCGCCGGAGGCCTTCCGGCTCGCTGCTGCCGTGCGCAGCGGTGAGGCCGGCGGCATGTCGGTTGATGCCGTCCGCGAACGCGCGAGACCTCTTATCGGCGTGAGCCCCAAGGACAGGATCGGCGGAAAGCTCGCCTGTCCGCTGCTCGTCGACGGCGCCTGCTCGGTCTATCGGTTCCGCCCGCTCGTCTGCCGTCAGGCGACGTCGCTCGACGTCGCCGTTTGCCTCGACGAATTCGAGGGACGCAATCTCAATGCCCGCATTCCCATCTCGGGCGTGCACATGCAGCATGCAGGAAGTGCCCACATCACGCTGCTCGGCGCCATGCGCGCGGTGGGCTTTTCGACGGATGCGCTAGAGTTCGGCGCCGCACTCGATGCGGCGCTCAGCGAGCCCGATGCCGAAGCGCGATGGCTGCAAGGCGAGGACGTCTTCGGACAAGTGCCGCGGCAGGTGACGCGCGAAATCCAGCTCGAGCACGCCATCACCCACGTGGCATCCGCGCTTGCAGCCTGAAAGGGCCCGACCCCGGCCGGGCCCTTAGGCAACCCTGAGCGACTGCTCTACTTCTTGACCAGGGCGTCGCGGATTTCCTTGAGATACTGCTCGGAGGGCGGCGGAGGTGGCGGCGGGGCGGCGGCCTTCTCCTTCTCGAAGCGCTCGCGGAGCATGTTGATGCCCTTGACGAGCATGAAGACCGCCCAGGCCACGATGAGGAAGCTGATCACATTGTTGATGAACACACCGATGTTCATCGTCACCGCTTCCTTGCCCGCAGCAGCGGCGCGAAGGGGGATTTTGATATCGGAGAAGTCGACGCCGCCGATCAGCATGCCGATGGGCGGCATGATCACGTCCTTGACCAGCGACTGAACGATGGTGCCGAAGGCGCCGCCGATGATGATGCCGATGGCCATGTCGAGGACGTTGCCCTTGAGGGCGAATTCCCGGAATTCGTCGAGGATTTTCTTCATGGGGTGGATGCTCCGCGTTGGTCGATGCTCCGAGGCCGCCAATATGGAAGTCGTCCGCTGCCGTGAAACCGCGTCCGGCGGCAAAACAGTCTTGCCGGCAGGAGATGCGACTCGCGAGATGCACGATAGGGGTGGATCGCCGACAAGGTAAAGAGGGGCGCACGGAGCATCGCGGCAGGCCGGCGAGGCGCGAGATATCCTCGCCGAATGGATAAGCCATAAGGTCCACGGCTCTGTTGCGTGCGCTCAGAGCACGAAGCAAGATGCGCTCTCGCCGTCGGCAGCGCGTCTTTCCAAAGGTGCGGCACAAGCATGATCGAAGCCTGGCAGGTCCTGACCCTGGCACTCGGCTATGTCGGCCTGCTCTTTGCCGTGGCTTGGTTCGGCGATCGGGTGATCCGCTCGCGCAAGGGCGGCAGCGGCAGGCCGATCACCTATGCGCTGTCGCTCGCCGTCTACTGCACATCGTGGACATTCTTCGGCAGCGTGGGTCTCGCTGCGGCGAGCGGCTATGACTTCATTCCGGTCTATCTCGGCCCGATCCTGATGTTCGTGTTCGGCGTGCCGCTGATCCTGCGCATCGTGCGGATCGCCAAGAGCCAGAACCTCACCTCCGTCGCCGACTTCATCGCCGCACGCTACGGCAAGAGCCAGGCCGTTGCCGCCATTGCGACCGTGGTCTCGGTCCTCGGTGCGCTGCCCTACATCGCGCTGCAGCTCAAGGCGGCCTCGATCTCGATCGAGACCTTGCTCGGCCCGAGCCCGTTCAGGGAGCTCGCGGTCTTCGGCCTCGACACGGCACTTGTCATCGCCCTCGCGCTCGCCGTCTTCGCCGTGCTTTTCGGAACCCGCCACATCGATGCCACCGAGCACCAGGACGGCCTCATGCTGGCCATTGCGGCGGAGTCGCTCGTCAAGCTGGCTGCCTTCCTGGCTGTCGGCACGTTCGTGATCTTCGTCATGTTCGGCGGCGTGTCCGGCTTCATGGAGAAGGTGCGCGCGAGCGGCGAGGTCGCGAACATCTTCGCCAAAGGGCCAAGCGGCAGCACTTGGGTGACGGTGACGCTGCTGAGCTTCGTGTGCATCATTCTGCTGCCGCGCCAGTTCCACGTGACGGTCGTCGAGAACAACGCGGAATCGGAGATCCGTCGCGCCTCGTGGCTGTTCCCGACCTATCTCGTGCTCATCAACATCTTCGTCGTGCCGATCGCGATTGCGGGCCTGCTGTTCCTCCCGCATTTCAGCGTCGCGCCGGATATGTTCGTGCTGGCCCTTCCCATGTGGTCGAGTACCGACTCGCTCGCCATGATCGCGTTCATCGGCGGGCTTTCGGCAGCGACGGCGATGGTGATCGTCGAGTCGGTCGCGCTCGCCATCATGATCTGTAATGGCCTCATCGTGCCGTGGCTGCTGCGGCGCCGGATCGACGCGATCGCAGCCGACGTGGACATGAGCCGGGACCTCCTGCTCATCCGGCGCGTTTCGATCTTCGCAGTGATCCTGCTCGGGTACATGGTGCATCGGGCGCTGGGGCAAGTGCAGGCGCTGGCTGCGATCGGCCTCATCGCGTTCGCCGCCATTGCGCAGCTCGCGCCGGCCTTCTTCATGGGGCTCGTCTGGCGGCGCGGCACTGCCCGAGGTGCGATCGCAGGCATTCTCGTGGGTTTCGGCATCTGGGCCTATACGCTGCTGCTGCCGTGGGTGGCGCGCGCCGGCTGGCTGCCCATGAGCATTGTCGCCGACGGCCCCTACGGCCTCGGCTTTCTGCGCCCGCAGGCGCTTTTCTACCTTCAGTTCGAGCAGTTGACGCACGGCGTGCTTTGGAGCCTCATCGCGAACGTCACGACCTACGTGTTCGTCTCGCTGCTGCGCGCGCCCGAGCCCATCGAGCGCATGCAGGCACAACTCTTCGGCGCCAGCGATCCGCCGCTCGCCGAGCCGAACCCGTCCTTCCGTCTCTGGCGGACGACCGTCACGGTCGGCGATCTCAAGCACACGGTCGTGCGCTACCTCGGCAGTGAGCGCGCCGAGCGCTCGTTCGCCGAGTACGAGGCTTCGCGGGCGACGCCGCTGGTCGCGGAGGCCGAGGCCGACATCAACGTCCTCCGCTTCACGGAGCACTTGCTGACGAGCGCGATCGGCGCGGCCTCGGCGCGGCTCGTGCTGTCGCTGCTGTTACGACGGGGCAACGTCTCGGGGCAGTCGGCGTTGCGGCTTCTCGATGATGCCTCCGAAGCCCTGCAGTACAACCGGGATCTCCTGCAGTCGGCGCTCGATCAGGTCCGTCACGGCCTCGGCGTGTTCGACCGCGACATGCGCCTCATCTGCTGGAACCGGCAATACCGCGAGCTTCTCAATCTGCCCGAGGACCTCGTGCGGGTCGGCGCGCCGCTTGAGCACATTCTGAGGACGCGGGCATTGCGCGGCGATTTCGGCCCCGGCGCGCCCGAGGATCACGTCAAGGAGCGCTTCACGCGGCTTGCCGTGACGCGCGAGACATTCCTCGATCATCTGCTTCCCATGGGCCGAATTCTCGAAATCCGCACGGCGCCCATGCCGCAAGGTGGCATCGTCACCACCTATCTCGACATCACCGATCAGGTTGCTTCCTCGGAGGCGCTCGCGCGCGCAAACGAGACGCTGGAGCGGCGCGTCGCCGAGCGCACCGCGGAACTCGTTCGCGTGAATGAAGCGCTGAGGGAGGCCAATCTCGCCAAGACCCGGTTTCTTGCGGCCGCGAGCCATGATCTGCTGCAGCCGCTCAACGCGGCACGCCTTTATGCATCGAGCCTCATCGAGCGTGCGCTGCCCGAAGAGGCCCAGCGGCTGGCCCACAATGTGGATACCTCGCTCGATGCGGTGGAGGAGATCCTTGGCGCACTGCTCGATATCTCGCGGCTCGATGCCGGTAAGCTGGAACCGGAAAACCGCCCGGTCATCCTCGGTGAGATCATGTCCCAGCTCGCTCTCGCCTTCGAGCCGATGGCGCGCGCCAAGGGGCTGGAGCTGCACGTCGTTCCAACCCGCGCGCTCGTTCATTCGGATCCGCGGCTCCTGCGGCGCGTGCTGCAGAACTTGCTGTCCAACGCCATAAAGTACACCTCTCGCGGCAAGGTAATTTTTGGCGTGCGCCCGCGCGGCGATCGCGTCGAAATCCAGGTTTGGGATTCGGGGCCGGGGATCGAGCCGGCTCAGCAGGCGCTCGTCTTCAAGGAGTTTCACCGGCTCGCGGAGACCGCCGCGTCCGAGCGTGGGCTCGGTCTCGGACTGTCGATCGTCGAGCGCATCGGGCGCGTTCTCGAGGCGCCGATCAAGCTCCGTTCCACACCGGGCAAGGGGTCGCTCTTCTCTGTGAGTTTGCCGCGGGCCTCTGGCGCTGCCGTCCGCGCGCGCACCTCCGGTCTGCCGCCGGTCGTCGGCGAGATCCACAACTTGCGAGTGCTCTGCATAGACAATGAAGCCGACGTGCTCGACGGGATGCGGGCGCTGCTCGACGGCTGGGGATGCCGGTCGGTCATGGCGGCGAGCGCCACCGAAGCGCTCGAGCGGCTCGGCGAGATGGGTGGACCGCCGAGCGTGATCCTTGCCGACTATCATCTCCACGTAGGGACGGGCGTCGAGGCCGTGAAGTCGATCACGGCAGCCATGGGGCGGGAAATTCCCGCCGTCATCATCACCGCCGATCACTCGCTCGAAGTGCAGCGCGAGATCCGCGGCATGGGGCTCATCCTGCTGAGGAAGCCGCTCAAGGCCGCTCAGCTCCGCGCGATCCTCACACGCATCTCCATGCAGTTGCGTGTCGCCGCCGAATAGATCTGCCCGTGCGCGCCTAAGCCTTCGGACTGCGCCAGTCGCCTTCAATGCGGTTGATGGCGATGACGGCCTGCGTGCGGCTGTCGACGTCGAGCTTCTGGAGGATGGCCGAGACGTGCGCCTTGATCGTCGCCTCGGAGACGCCGAGCTGATAGGCGATCTGCTTGTTGAGCAGCCCCTGGCCGAGCATCATCAGGACGCGCACCTGCTGCGGCGTGAGGGTCGAGAGACGCGCCACGACCTCGTCGGCGTCGCTGTCGGCCGGGCGGGAGAGGTCGATGTCCGATGGCACCGAGATGCCGCCGCCGAGGACGGTTTCGACAGCCGCCCGGATCTCCTCGACGGACAGCGACTTCGGCACATAGCCCGAGGCGCCCACTTCCATGCACTTGCGGATGGTCTCGGGATCATCGTGGGCGGAGACGACGACGACGGGAATGTCGGGGTGCTGGGCGCGGAGAAGGAGGAGGCCGGACAGCCCCTGCACGCCCGGCATGGTGAGATCGAGCAGCACGAGGTCGGTATCGTGACGCCCCGAGATCAGCGCCTCGAGATCTCCGAGGGATGCCGCCTGATCGATGCGCCCGTCGGCAATGACTGATTGAAGCGCCTGGGTCAAAGCGCCCCGGAACAGCGGATGATCATCCACGACGATGATTCGAATTGCCATCAGCCGAGCCTCCACCGAGGTTGCCGGGCATTCAAGCGAGTCGTGTTTTCGCGTTGCTCGGACCGCGGCATCTTCAACAGGAGTGAGGTGAAGAACTAGCGCGTTTCCGCGGTCTTGGCTAACATTTGAGGCAGAGGCCGGGGAGCGGGGGCGCCCGTTGGCGAGGATGGGCGGCCGCCTGTGCAACCCGAGCCCGCCGCACGCCGACCACATTAGGCCGACATCTCTCGGGCCGGGGTGGCGCTGGACGTGACCGGAGCGGCGCACGGGGGTGACCTGAAGGAGAGTGGCGCATGATCGAGCGCAAGGAGCGCCGGCCCTACTGGCGGCATACGAAATGGCAGATGGTCGCGAGCCTTCTTCCGTTTCTCCTGGTGGTTCTCGTGCTGCCCTTCTATGCCGATCAGCTCAACAGCACACGAGTGCTGGGTTTCCCCTGGGGCTACTTCCTCCTCGCGCACGGGGTCGGCGTACTTGCATTGATTACCGTCGCCTCGTTCGCCAACCGGCAGGACGTCATCGACCGCTGGCACGGCGCTCACGAGGACGGCTGACGCGCAGTGAATTTTGAACCTGCTCGTGGCCGGCCGTCATAGTCAGGCGCGCCTCCCCCGAGAGCTGTTTCGGATACCGGATGTCCCTCACGCCAAGCCGCCACCTCGTCAATCCTCTGCTCGGTGTCTATTTCGGCATCTTCGCGAGCCTGCTCATCGGCATTGTGCTCATGGCGCTGATGCTGGAGCAGCTCGGGCTCGAGGACCACTTGCTGCGCGGCCTCATTTCGGGTGGGCTCGTGGCGCTGCTCGCCGGGCTTGCTCTCGCAACGCGCTCGAATGCGATCTTCGAGCTGCTCTATGCCGGCCGGCGTGTGCCTGCCGTGTTCACGGGCCTCACGCTGGCGGTGACGCTCCTCGGCGGCACGATGGTCGCGGCGCTGCCGGGGCTCTTCTATCTCATGGGGTTCGACGCGCTCTTCCTGACTGTCGGGATGACGACCGGGCTCGTCGTGTTCGCCATTCTGATCGCGCCCTATATCCGCAAGTCCGGCGCCTATTCCGTGCCGGCCTACCTCGGACTGCGGTTCGCGAGCCCGATGCTGCGCGTCGTTGCTGCCGCCATTGCGAGCGTCCCGCTGCTCCTGCTCATCGTCGCCGAGCTCAAGGTTGCGCTCATGGCCGGAAGCTGGCTGACCGAGCTTTCGCCGCTGGTCCTCACGATCGCGCTGTCGCTGGTGCTCGTGCTGGTCTTGGTGAGCGGTGGCATGCGCTCTCTGAGCTGGACCAGCGCCGCGCAGGCCATCGTCATGCTGCTGGCGGTGCTGATCCCGGTCATGATCATTGCCGTGCTCATGGGGCACCTGCCGGTCCCGCAACTGAGCCACGGCCGCATCACGCGCACGCTCCTGCGGGCCGAGTTCACGCAGGGCATTCCCGAGGTGCTCGCCGACGCCTTTGCCTTCGATCTTCCGGACAGGGGCTTCGAGGCGGCCACCCGGCGCTTTGCGACCGCCTTCTCGAATATCGGCCAAGGTGCCTTCGTGCTGTCGATCCTCGCCGTCATGGCGGGCGTGGCAGGACAGCCGACGCTCATCTCCCGCATTGCCGCGACGCCCGGCGTTTACGCAACGCGGAAGTCGGTGGCGTGGGCTATATGCATGATCGGGCTCGTGTTCCTGACCATGTCGGCGGCGGGCGTGTTTCTGCGCGAAACCATCATGTCGGACATTGCCGGCCTGCCGGCAGGCCAGCTCCCGAGCTGGGTTGCGAGCCTCGTCTCGCGCGAGTGGGCGTCGGTCGATACGGGTACGGCCCGGCTCGCGCTTTCCAGCTTCGCCATCCGGCGCGATGCCGCGCTGCCCGTCCTGGCGGTGGCCAACGAGGTGCCGACGGCGCTCGTCTATACGATCATCATGGGCGTGCTCGCAGCCGCCCTCGCAGCCGCCGCCACGGGGCTCGCGACGCTCGGCACGATCCTCTCCGAGGACGTTGTCAATGGCCCCCAGAGCGAGCTTGTGGTCGATGGCGTTCGCCGGACAGTTCTGCGGCTGGCCTTTGTCGCGCTGACCTTCTTTGCCGGTTGGATGGCGCTGGTAACGCCGGGTGATCCCCTGGAGTTCCTGCTTTGGTCGCTGACACTCAGCGGCTCGACGATATTTCCGGTCCTGCTGCTGTCCATCTGGTGGAAGCGGTGCAATGGTTGGGGCGCCATGCTCGGGCTCCTGGCGGGGTTCGCGGTGGCCCTTGTCAGCATTTTGAGCGGTGAGTTCGCCGGGTTCGGTCTTGCTGGCCCAATGGCCGCCGTGGTCGGCGCACCCGCGGCACTGATCGCCATGGGCGTGGGCAGTCTGCTGACGCCACCGCCGGGCAGGCATGTGCTGGAGCTCGTGCGGGATTTGCGCGTGCCGGGCGGTGATACACTCTATGATCGCGAGGTTCGCCAGGTTCTGGTCGAGCGGCGTCGGCAGATGGGTGGCTAGGACGACGGTGCCGCCCGGGCGCGCAGTCAGGGAGCAGGAATGTCGGCACGCGAGCAATTCGGCTTCTATGCCCCGATCGAGCCGTACCGGACCGGCCGCCTGCAGGTCGGCGACGGGCACGAGATCTATTTCGAGGAGTGCGGGAACCGCGCCGGCAAGCCCGTGCTCGTCGTGCATGGCGGACCGGGCGGCGGCAGCAATCCGACTATGCGCCGCTACCACGATCCGGCGCGCTACCGGATCATTCTCTTCGATCAGCGCGGCTGCGGCCGCTCGACGCCGCACGCGAGCCTCGAGGCGAACTCCACGTGGCATCTCATCGAGGATATGGAGTGGCTCCGCCGGCACCTCGACATCGAGCGCTGGCAGCTCATGGGCGGCTCATGGGGCGCGACGCTCGCCATTGCCTATGCCGAACGCCATAGGGAGCGCGTGCGCGAGCTGATCCTCAGAGGGGTGTTTCTGCTTCGCGAGGCGGAGATCCGCTGGTTCTACGAGGAGGGGTGTAGCTGGCTTTTCCCCGAGGCCTACGAGGCGTTCCTGTCGGTGCTGCCCGAGGACGAGCGCCGCGACCCGATCCCCGCCTATTATCGTCGCCTCACGCATGACGATCCGCGCATACGCATCGAAGCGGCGCGGGCGTGGTGCATCTGGGAGGCTTCGACCATGGCGCTGCGCCCCGATCCCATGCGGCTGCGCGCCTTTGCCTCGGATGCCTATGCGCTCGCCTTCGCGCGCATCGAGTGCCACTACTTCATGAACCACGGCTTCCTCGAGGTCGATGGTCAGCTCTTGCGCGATGCCCACCACTTGAGGGGAATTCCGGGCGTGATCGTCCAGGGGCGCTATGATGTCGTCACGCCGGCGCGGAGCGCCTATGAGCTCCACCGTGCATGGCCCGGATCGGCGCTGCACATCGTCCCGGATGCCGGACATGCGATGACCGAGCCCGGGATCGTGCACGAGCTTGTTGCCGCGACGCGCGCCTTCGGCAGATTGGATTGAGCGGCACGCCAAGCCGATCGGGGCCGATCAGGGTTTACCTGCGGCAGGCGAGAGCATTCAACAGAGAGGTCTCGTCGGTAGGCTTTCAGCCGATGCGCGCATCGCCGGCATCGCGCTCGACGCGCCGCGGACGCTCGCCGCCGCGTTCCTCCGCAGTGGCCGCGACTTCGAGCTCGGCCATGGCTTCGTCGCGAACGGCGACCGCCTGCTCGAGCTTCTCGCGAAGACCCGTTACCGACTGGCGCAAATTGTCACGACGCTGAGCTGCCGCGCGAGCGAACGTCGAATAGGCGAAGTGCGCCTCGTTGCGAATGCCCGTCCGCTCTTCCTCGCTGGTGATCTGGCGGTCGAGGTCGGCAGCCATCTGCTCGAACTCGTGGATCATCGACTCGATGTCAGCCACCTTGCGGCGCTTCTCCTCGGCCTCGAAGCGCTTCAGCTTCAACGCACCGTCGCGGGACTTCATGACCGTCTACCCCCTACTCACGAGCATCGGCACGCCTCGAACAGCGAGCACGGCGATTACACGACCTAAATTTGGCCCGAACAGTCCAGGCCATGCAAAACCCATGCTCCGGCATCATATTTACACGGACAGAGCGACAGTGCACTGGTTTCAGCGCCTTAAATGTTCGTGATGCTGATCACCTGCGAGTGCCGCCTGGCCTGAGCCGAAGCACGATCAGTATCCGACGAACGGATTAAGTTGCCGTTTCGCAACGCCTGAATCGGATCGGACCAACGTGTGTCATTTTCGATCACGAGGCGAGCACTGTGCGCTTTAGCAACCTGTGCAAATCATGTAGTAACCAATTTAGGGGGTTGCATGCGGACGAACAAGTCACGGCAACGGCTTGGGTAATCTGCATGAATGGCATGAGGTTCGCGAACAAGCGACATCTCTGAGCTGCCGAGTACGGCCAGGATAGCCTGCCGCACGATGTACTGGTGCGTGCGTTTACTTGGCATGATTGGCCTAAGAGGCCTGGTGCGGAAAGTCGATGCGTCGAGGACTATGCGTTGGCAAAGCAACGCAAGGTGCGCGTGTCATAATCTGCATTCGCGTAATCGCTCATTAGGTTTTGTTAACCTCTCGGAAGTAATGTGCAAGTTATGAACTTGCTGAGTGCAATAGCGTACTCTTCACAATCGGGGCAGCGGACTCTTTAACAGAGTCATGGAAGAGAGGTTGGCATGCGAGTCCTTCTCATCGAGGATGACAGCGCCACGGCACAAAGCATCGAATTGATGCTGCAGTCGGAAGGCTTCAATGTTTACACGACGAGTACCGGTGAGGAAGGCGTCGATCTCGGCAAAATTTATGATTATGACATCATATTGCTCGACATCAACTTGCCGGACATGAGCGGTTACGAGGTTCTCAAGACCCTCCGCGTCAGCAAGGTGCAGACGCCTATTCTGATCCTGTCGGGTCTTGCCGGCATCGACGACAAGGTGCGTGGTCTCGGCTTCGGTGCCGACGATTACATGACCAAGCCGTTCCATAAGAACGAGCTGATTGCGCGCATTCAGGCGATCGTGCGCCGCTCCAAGGGCCATGCTCAGTCGGTCATCGAGACGGGCGAGCTCAGGGTCAACCTGGACACCAAGACGGTCGAGGTCAACGGGCAGCGCGTGCATCTGACGGGTAAAGAATATCAGATGCTGGAGCTTCTTTCCCTTAGGAAGGGCACGACCCTGACGAAGGAGATGTTCCTCAACCATCTCTATGGCGGGATGGACGAGCCGGAGCTCAAGATCATCGACGTCTTCATCTGCAAGCTCCGCAAGAAGCTGCAGACGGCGACCGGCGGCAAGCATTACATCGAGACGGTCTGGGGGCGCGGCTACGTCCTGCGCGAGCCGGGCGACGGCAAGAACGCGGCTGCCTGAGGCTTGAGGCGGGTGGCAGCCTCCTGCCGTCCGCGAGGTTAAGGCCTGTCAACCGAAGGGCGCCCACTGCGGCGCCCTTTCGCATGAGATTTAGGGGCTTTTAGGGGCGCCTCGCCTTGCTGGCCGGGGGCCTTTCTGCGATACTTTCGTCAAAACCGGCGGCAGCAGTATGATTACTGCGCTGCCTCCCCAAGGAGTTCAGTGGAAATGGGTACATTCAGCGTATGGCACTGGCTGATCTTCCTGGTCATCGCCTTGCTGCTGTTCGGCGGTAGCGGGAAGATTTCGTCGATCATGGGCGACGTCGCCAAGGGCATCAAAAGCTTCAAGAAGGGGATGACCGAGGACGACGACGTCGCGACGTCCACGGATGCGCCGAAGAAGCTCGAGGGCAAGGCGCCCGAGCCCCAGTCGGCGAGCGGCTCATCGACCACCGGCACGAAGGTCGGCTAGGCTTTTCGCGACCGCGCGGCAATGTCGGTGCGCGCGGCGGAGAAGCTCGGGCAGTCGGCCACGGCGCGAGCGGCGTCCTTGTGGTCGGCGCGATGCGAGGTCCGCTTTGACAGCGCTGACACCGCAGTTTTCGCTGCAACTTTGACGCGACGCTGAGGCTGCACTACAGAAAGCGATCATGTTCGATCTCACGTCAGGCAAGCTGCTGCTGCTGGGCATCGTGGCCCTGATCGTGCTCGGCCCCAAGGACTTCCCGATCCTGCTCAGGACCATCGGCAAGTACATGGGCATCATCAAGCGCCAGGCCGACGAGTTCCGCGCTCAGTTCGATGAGGCGATGCGGGAGAGTGAGCTCGATCAGATCAAGAAGGACGTCGAGGGGCTCGGGCAGGACCTCAATCAGTCCATGCAGGAGACCCAGAACTCGCTTTCGAGTGATCTCAGCAGCGTCACCAAAGAGATCGACGGCATCAAATCCGATATCGATACGCACCTGAACGATCCCTTGCGCCCGTCACCGCACACGACGGGCTATACGCCCGAGGAGCTGCGCGAGCCGGCCGCCGAGGAGCAGGAGAAGGCCTTGGTCGCGCCGGCAGCGGATCCGGATGCCCACGACGCCAATGGCGTTCCAATGCAACAGGCACCTGTGGCGGCGACGCCTCCACCCGCGCCGCCTGAGAGTGTCGTCGCGCATTCGGATCGCGGGAGCCTGAACGGCAGTGGCGGTCATGGGGCCGCGTCCGCAGGCGCCGAGACCTCACCCAAGAGCGGGGCATGAGCGCGCCATGACCGAGACCACCAATCGCGATGGTCAGGAAGATATCGACGCTTCCCGGGCGCCGCTGATCGAGCATCTGACGGAGCTGCGCCAGCGGCTCATTTATTCGCTGTTGTCGTTCTTCGGGACGTTCGTAGTCTGCTTCTTTTTCGCCAAGCCGATCTACAACGTACTGGTCTGGCCCTTCGTCCGCGTGGTGGGCGCCGACAAGGCGAAGCTGATCGCGACCCATTTCCTCGAGCAGCTCTTCACCAACATCAAGCTCGCGATGTTCGGCGCAGCGTTCCTGTCGTTTCCGATCGTTGCCGTCCAGGTCTACAAGTTCGTTGCGCCGGGGCTCTATAAGAATGAGCGCAGCGCGTTCGTGCCCTACCTGATCGCGACGCCGCTGCTTTTCGTGCTCGGCTCGCTCGTCGTTTACTTCATAGTTCTGCCGTTGCTGATCCAGTTCTCGCTCGAGATCACGCCCCAGGCCGGCGGCGATGGTCACGCGGCGATCGAGCTTCTCCCCAAGGTGTCCGAATACCTCTCCTTGGTGATGACCCTCATCCTCGGCTTTGGCATCATCTTCCAGCTCCCCGTGATCGTTACCCTGCTGGCGAGGGCAGGGGTATTTGGCGCCGCCGGCATGCGCTCGGCGCGGCGTTATGCCATCGTCGGCATTGCCGGCGCCTCGGCCGTGCTGTCGCCGCCGGATCCGTTCAGCATGCTGGCCATGATGCTCCCGACCATGCTGCTGTACGAGGCCTCGATCTGGATCGTCGACCGCATCGAGAAGGAGCGCCTCGCCAAAGAGGCGGCGGAGCAGGAGCAGGCCTGAGGCATCGGCCCTTAGGCCGGCCCATTAACTAGCTGACTTGTCTGGAAATTTCGAGCCTTGCGACTCCATGCGGCGCGGGCGCTGGTTTTATGCGTGCGCGTGTTTGTGCGGTGCTCGCGCTGTCACACGCCTGAAGTGTTAACCAGCTTTAACATCTATCGCCAAAATATTGTTAAGGCGTGATAAAAATGGAACAGAAAAGTATTGGCACGTTCACCGCGCGCCTTAGATCGATATTAAGACGGCTCGGTTAGTGTGCCCGAAGTTCATGGAGAGTATCGCGTATCATGACCGACCAGCAATTCAGAACGCGCTCGCGTTACGTCATCGGGCCTGACGGCAGCCCGCTCACGGTCGCGGATCTGCCGCCGCGCGACACCAAGCGCTGGGTAATCCGCCGTAAGGCCGAGGTTGTTGCCGCCGTGCGGGGTGGTCTGCTGAGCCTCGAGGAAGCGTGTGAGCGCTACAAGCTCACTGTCGACGAGTTCCTGTCCTGGCAGCGCACGATCGACAAGCACGGCCTCCAGGGCCTGCGCGCGACCCGCCTCAAGGACTACCGGAACTAGGCCGAGGTTGCGAGGCGACCCATCGGGCTCGTCCGGTCCGTGCCGGACCCGCGATCATCGCGCAAAGTAATCACCGCAGCTATGTGCGCCGGCGGGCCGAATCTTCTTCGGCTCCCGTCGCAATGCTTTTGGCCTGGGCCATCCGAGCCGGGCAGATCTCGCCGCGTTCTTGCGGCCGGCGATCAATGACCCCAGCGGGTCTTCCACACGAACAATCCGGTGGAGATGCCGTACGCGACCATCGCGACCGTGACGAGCAGGGCGAAGGCGCCAAAATCGCCGCCCTGTCGCAGGAGCAGAATGCCGCCGATCAGCACGACAAGCAGGCGTACGGTGCCGCCGAGCACGGGGCCGAAAATGCGGCCCGAGCCCTGGGACGAGAAATAGAGGCACAGACCGAAGCCGTACGCCGCAAAGCCATAGCCGGCGATACCGAGGTACTGGTGGGCGGCCTGCTCGACGTTCGGATCGCTGGTGAAGAGGTTTGCCCAAACGTGCGGGAAATTGGCGGCGAGGCAGCCGATCGTGCCGATGATGATGGCCGAGGCGGTGGCTGCCGTCCATGCTACGCGGCGCGCCCGCGCAACGTCACGGGCGCCGATCGCCATGCCGACCATGGGGACTGAGGCAGAGCCGATCGAGAAGGCGATCGGTACGAGCAGCAACTCGAGGCGAACCCCGATCCCGTAGCCCGCAAGTCCCGCCGTGCCGAAGCCGGCGACGAACTTGGCGAGGATGATGACCGTCAGGATGGACTGCAGAGGTGAAAGACAGGACACCGCACCGACCCGCAGGATGTCCCAGAACAGCTCCCGGCTGAGGCTCACCCCCGAAAAGTTGAGGCGCAGGCGCGAGTAGCGTGAGCGCAGATAGACGAGCAGCGCGATCGTGCCGGCGAGAAAGGCCAGGATCTGGCCGATGGCGACACCCGCGAGACCGAACCGGGGAATGGGGCCGAAACCGAGGGCCAGCACGCCCCCGAGAACGATCTGCAACATGGCGACGCCGATGATCGTCGAGGAGGGCACCCGCATGTTGCCCGTTCCACGGGCGATGGACGCAAAGATATTGAAGAACCAGACGATCGTGGCGCCCGCAAAGAATGCGCCCGAGTATTCGAGCGCCAGCGGCAGGACGGCGGCATCGCCACCCAGCATCGTGTAGATCGAGCGGCCCCAAAGCAGGAAGACGGCCGTGAAGAGCATGCCGGCGAGAGCGCCGACGATCATGGCATGAAGGGCAAGTGCACGCGCGCGTCGCACGTCGCGGGCTCCGAGCGCCCGGCTGATCGCCGAGGAAACGCCGCCGCCCATCGCCCCCGACGACATCATCTGCGTCAGCATGATCATCGGAAAGACGAGCGCCATCGCCGCCAGCGGCTCGGTGCCGAGAATGCCGATGTAGGACGTCTCCGCGATGGCGACGAGCGACTGCGTGCCGAGCGCGATCAGATTCGGCAGGGAGAGAGCCGCCAACGTCGGCAGAATGGGCGCCGTCAGAAGTGGCCCGTACGCTGCCGTCGGCAGCTCTCGGGGGCGGGAAGGCGTGCGTTCCGACAAGCGTTCCCCTTCTCCAGCGAGCAATGCATTTTCCTGCGGGTGAATGGCTTTATTCCGAAAGGCGACGGCACAAGTGAATGGCGTCCACTGCTATAGGCCAAGCCGGTCGGGCCGTCTAGCGCTCCGTCCAAAGATGAAAAAGCAAAGATGAAAATTTGAAATGCCTGTGGCCGATCGCGCGTTCCGATTGGCTCATTCCGAAGCGCTCGTTGGCAGGGGACTTACTCTATTTCATTCATTCGTGCCCGAGCCGCGCCTCTCGTCTCGTTGGTTAAGCCTCCTTCGACCTTATGTGCGCAATCTTCGCCGCGGCGCGGAAGGCACGCAGCTCTCTGCCGGCAGCATCTGTGAGCGACAAAGCGGACAGATGTTCCAGGCAATTAAACGGGAGCTTCAGCCTTATCTGCCATCATAGGCGTCAAGTTTCGGAGCCAACCGGGCGTGGGGAATAGAGGTCCGGAGGCAGCATTGTGGCGTTGGGGGAGAGTAGAGTCATGTCGAGTAAAGCAGCTTTGACCATCGTAATTGCTGACGACGACGCCGATGATCGGATGCTCGTCGAGGATGCCTTCACGGAAAGCCGGCTGGCGAACCCGCGCGTCTACGTCGAGGACGGTGAGGAGCTGCTCGCCTACCTGCGCAGCGAAGGCAAGTTCACCGGCCAGCCGCGCCGCCTGCCGGGCCTGATCCTGCTCGATCTCAATATGCCGCGCATGGATGGCCGCACCGTCCTCAAGCACATCAAGGCCGATCCCGAGCTCCGGCGCATCCCCGTCATCGTGCTGACGACGTCGAAGGCGGAGGAGGACATCCTGCGGACCTACGACCTCGGTGTCAGCTCTTTCATTACGAAGCCCGTCAGCTTCGAAGGCCTTGTGGATGTTGTTCGCACGCTCAACCATTACTGGATCGAGATCGTCGAGCTTCCGGCCAGCGAAGCCGCGTGATCGTGTGTTCATTGTATTGAGGCAGCAATTCAATGGCGCAATCGCTGGCACAGAACGAAACGGTCGTCCTGCTCGTCGAGGATGACCGCGACGACTTCTTTCTCACGCAGGATGTCCTGCAGTGCGTTCCGAACCACAAGTACTCGGTTGTCTGGGCGGGCTCCTACGAGCGCGCCAACTTCGAGCTGCTCGAGCGCACCTATGACGTAGCCCTGGTCGACTACCGGATCGGCGAGCGGACCGGCCTGGAGTTCATCCGCGAGGCCGGCCGTCGGTTTCCTGATACGCCGATGATCCTCCTCACTGGCGTGATCGACCCGCATATCGATCGCGCGGCGGAGGAGGCGGGCGCCGCCGATTTCCTCGAGAAGGGCGCGATCACACCCGAGCTCCTCGATCGCTCGATCCGCTATGCGATCAAGAATGCGCGCCGGCGCGCCATCCTGGATGCTGTGCTTTCGAACTCGGCCGCGGGCATCGTCGCCCTCAGCCGCTCCGGCGCACCGTTCCTTTGGAACAAGCAGGCTCTTCGCGCGCTCGCCATCGAGCCCGAAGGCACTGAGGCCGTGACGCCGGACATGGTCAATGCCGGCCTCGCGCAGATCGCCACGGAAGGTCGTCTGCCCGATCAGTTCGCGGCAACCTCGGGGCAGGTCTTCGAGACGGGTATCGGCGTGGTGCCGAGCGATGGCCAGGTCATCGTCTTCCACGAGATCACGCATCGCATGCGCGCGGAGGAGATGCTGCGCAAATCGGTCGCCGAGGCCGAAGCTGCGAATATGGCCAAGTCGAGCTTCCTCGCGACGATGAGCCACGAGCTGCGGACGCCGATGAACGGCATCCTCGGCATGGCGCGCGTGCTCGCCAATACGCCGCTCGATAACGAGCAGACCACCTATCTCGACACCATTCGCGTTTCGGGTGAGAGCCTCCTCGGCATCATCAACGACGTGCTCGACCTCTCCAAGATCGAAGCCGGTCACATGGAGATCGAGGATGTCGACTTCCGAATTGCCGATCTCGTCCACGAGGTGACGACGCTTCTGGCGCCGGCCGCGCGGGGGAAGGGTATCGATCTCGCCGTCTTCGTCGATCCGCTGCTGGCGAGCACATTGCGCGGCGATCCGCTGCGCATTCGCCAGATCGTCACGAACCTCATCGGCAACGCCATCAAGTTCACCGAAGAAGGTGGCGTCGCGCTGTGGGTGGACCGCGTCGAGGACAATGGGCGTCCCCAGCTTCGCATCAGGGTCAGCGATACGGGCATCGGCATTCCCGAGAGCAAGCGCGAGCGCCTGTTCAAGCGCTTCTCGCAGGTCGATGCCTCGACGACGCGCACGCACGGCGGCACCGGGCTCGGCCTGGCGCTCTGCCGCGAGTTCGTCTCGCTCATGGGCGGCCACATTGATTGCGCGAGCACACCCGGTGCGGGCAGCACGTTCGTCGTGCTCCTGCCCTTGTCGGTCGCCGGTGTGGACGCGCCCGATCGCAGCCGCGCGCGCCAGCTTTCCGGCTGGCGGATGGCGCTGATCGGCCATGAAGGCCCGCTGGCAAGCGTGATGAGAGCGTATGCTGCCTCGAGCGGCGCGACCATGGATCTGCTGGCCTGCGGGCCCAATGTCCTGCAGCGGCTGGGTCAGACGCAGAGCACGGCCATCGTCATCGACTGCAACGCGGCGAAGTCCAGTCGCGACGAGATCATAAGGCTCATTGCCGCCGAGCAGGGTGGCCCGTCCGCGCCGTTCTTCGTCATCGCGGACACGGTCGCGGATGCTGGTGGCCTCGACATCGAGCCCGATCTGCTTCTGTCACGTCCATTCGGCCAGCAGTCCTTCGAACGCATCTGCAACCGATTGCGCCGGCGGGCGTCGGCGCCGGTCGCGCGGACCACGGCGGCAGCCGCGGCGGGGCCCCAGCGCCATCTCAAGGTCCTGCTCGCCGAGGACAACGAGCCCAATCAGCGCGTGGCGCGCGCCATTCTCCGCGGTGCAGGCTACGCGATCGACGTTGCCGCGAATGGCCACAAAGCCATCGAGTTGGTCGGGCAGAAGCCCTATGACGTCGTGCTCATGGATGTGAACATGCCGTCCATGGACGGGCTCGAAGCGACGCAGCACATTCGCCAGACGGAGGCCGGGCGGGGCCTGCCGATCATCGGCCTGACCGCGAGCGTGATGGACGGTGATCGTCAGCGCTGCATCGAGGCCGGCATGAACGATCATCTGGCCAAGCCCATCGACTGGGATTGCCTGATCGCGCTGCTGAACCGCATGGATGCCGAAGTGTACGGCACCCAAGCGCTCGCCTCGTGAGATCTTCCGCGCTTAGCGGAAGAGATAGATCGGGCTCGACCAGGCGCGGTGGCCGTCCTCCTGCGTCACGCGTACGAAGAGGCGCGTGTCGCGCCCCTTCGGCACGGCAATGCGGCGGCTGAGCGTCAAGCGCGTCTCGCTCATCTTTTCAGGAAGGCGTGCGAGGCTCACCTCGCGCTCGAGGCCACCACCAGGGAAGATCTCTGCCTCGACGCCGAGCGAGGTGATGTCCCGCGTACCGCTGCAGTGCTTGGTCTCGAAGCTGATCGCGCCGGCATTTGGCTCCTCGAGCCAGAGATCGATACCGCCGTAGTTGCCGGTGGTGACCGCCTTCCACGAAAGGCCATCCGGCCTCTGCCCGCGAATGCCGCGGTCCATGTTCCAGTTGTTGAACATGCGCGCTTCGGCAATCGCATTGCCGTTGATGGTAAGGCTGCCATCCCAGACGGTCGTTCGCGCGCGCCCGCGGTACTCCGCGCCGGAATAGGTAAGACGGACGCGGCGGCCGAGATCTGAAGGGCCGTACGTGCGAATGGTTTCGATGATCTCCGTGCCGTCGAAAATGTCGAGGCGTTCGATGGGGGCCGAGGCCACGACCTCGATCTGCAACTCGATGTCCTCGTCGGCGACGCGCGCGATATCCCCCATGATGACGCGGCGCGTGCGCTCCGTGGCCGGGTTTTCGAAGACGGCCGGATCGCGCATGAAGAGGGTCGCGTCGCTCTTCGTCGTCGCCGCCACCGACAGCAGCATCCGATTGCCCGTCGTGCCGTAGTGATGGCGCCGGCGCATGGCCTCGAAAATCGCATCGCGATCGAGGCGCGGCGCGAGATAGCACGTGAGCCCGCCTTGCGCGCCGAAGAACGAGGCACCGGGATAGGACGCGCCGGGCCGTCCCTTGTGGCCATCCGAATTGCACACGACGCCGACGCGATAGTTCTTGGCGAAGGCATCGCGCAGGATCCACTCGAAAGTGCCCCAGTCGCTATGCACCTCGACGGCCGTCTCCAGGCGCCCGTCGTGCGCGTAGGTGATGTCGGCATAGCGTCCGCCGACGTGCGCCATGACCACGCAGTCCTTGCCGGTAAGCTTCTCGAACAGGGCGCCCGCCTCGTGCGCGTCGTTCGCCTCGTCGACCATGTCACCGCCTTCGGTGATCTGGGCGTGGCTCGAGCGGTGGATGGTCTCGCCTTCGTGGCGATACATCACATTGCGATCGCCGCCGACGGCGGTGTTGGCGCTCCATTCGTAGCCGGGAATGCAGACGAAGCGGCCAGGTTCGTCGAACTCTGCGGTGGCGATATTGAGATCACGCCAGAACTCGCCGGTGATCTGGAAGTCATTGCCCTGATGGCTCATGACGTCGAGCAACGCGCGGTCGCGGCCAAAGGCGAAATACTCGCGCGCGGGGTTCGTGCCGAGCGTCTCGTCGGACTGGCCGTGCGTATCTCCCCAGAAGTGGACGCTCGCAGCATCGGAGGCGGCGATCCGCAGCGGATTGCTGCGCGCGAGAAGGGCGCCGTTCTCGTCGATGACATCGATGGTGAGATCGCCGGGCTCACGCACGGAGAGCCCATCGAGCGTTGCGCCGAAGGTGCCTTGCTTGAGATCGACAGTCGCGGGAAGCCCCGAGACCGGCCGGCTCGGCGCGAGACGGACCGTGCGCGTCACTAGGTCCGACGGATTGCCCCAGGCATCATCCACCTTTATGCCGAAGCGGAAGGGCGCGCCGGCCCGCACCATGGACGGCAGCAGCGCCTGCCACGCGACGCCAGGGCCTGGCCCGATCTCGATGGTCGGGCTTACGGGCAGCGCGACATAGTCGTAGGTCGCGATCGCGTCGACGAGGACGTGGAACTCGAAGATCTTCTCGCAGTACGTCTGCAGGCGCACGCCGGGCGAGCCGAAGCGGGTGTCGCCGAAGCGGATGGTGATCGTGTCGCCCGGCTTCAGGAAATGCTTCATGACGCCGATGTAGAGCGAGCGGCTCCACGGGCGGATGTTGCGCTTGAACTCCCAGCGCGCCTCGAGCGTCGCGCCATTCGAGGCTTCGAGCGTCGTGTAGCCGGGTGCCTTCGGATCGTCGAACTGCACGGGGCCGAGATCGGTCGCGAAGCGGAACGCGATCTTGAGGCTGCCTGTGTCGTCAACGCCGAATGCGCCTGCCGTATAGACGAGCGTGAAGGACTGCCAGGAGCCCGCCTCGAACCGGCCGGTGGGAGAGAGCGTCGCGCTGCCCATGAGCTCTGGGCGGAAAGTCGAGTAGGGCATGAGGCGTTTCCTGCTTTTTGGGCGCGGTTCATCCGCGCCTGTCGGTGTGAGGGGTGTCGAATGCGCCGGGCTGCGCGTCAGAAAAAGGCCCAGATGCAGTAGAGCGCGGTGATGACCAGCACGATGAGCGTGCCGGTCATGCCGAGCATGCGGAAGGTAAGCGGCTCTCTCGGCTGGCTGATACCATAGGCATGAGAGACGCGGGAGGCCAGCAGCGCGAGCCCGAGCACGTGCACGAACAGCGAGCCCATGCCGAGGTGCTCCGAGAGCGCGAGCAGCAACAGCGTCAGCGGCGTGTACTCGACGAAATTGCCGTGCGCGCGGATGCGGCGTCGGAGAACCTCGTCGCCGCCATCGCCGATCGAGGTCTTCGTGCGATGACGCGCCTCCGAAACGCTGAGCGTCAACGCGAGGAGGACTAGACCAAGGAGGCCCGCATAGAGCGCCGCTGTTCTCATCTGATCCCCTGCCTGCTCGGACCGTCGACTGAAGCTACAACTTCGGTTCAGCCGGAGAGGTTCATTCCGGTCAACGGAACGATCTCGATGCCGGCCTTTTCGAGACTGTCACGAACGCCGCGCGCCACCGCGACACCGGTCGCCTCGTCGCCGTGGACGCAAAGCGTGTCGATCTTCGCCTTGATCACCTTACCTGAGACCGAGACGACCTCGCCCTGCTGCACGAAGCGCAACGCCTGCGCCGTTGCCTTCGCGGCATCCTTGAAGACCGTACCGGGGATCGAGCGCGAGGCCAGCATGCCGTCGTCAGCATAGGCGCGATCGCAAAAGCCCTCGCGGGCGATCGGCAACTCGAGCTTCTGCGCGGCCTTCTCGAGCTCGGAGCCGAACAGGACGACGAAGATCATGCTCGGATCAATCGTCTTGATCGCGCGGCCGATGGCCATGGCATAGTCGGCCTCGACGCAGGCCATGTTGCTGAGCGCGCCGTGCGTCTTGAGATGCGTAACCTTGAGCCCGCCGTAGGCCGCGATGCCCTGCAGGGCGCCGATCTGGTAGGCGACGAGGTATTCGAGCTCCGCCGGCGACATGCGGATCTGCCGGCGTCCGAAACCCCACAGATCGTTGAAGCCCGGATGCGCGCCGATGCTCACGCCCTTGTCGCGGGCGAGCATGACCAGCCGGTGCATGGTGTTGGCGTCGCCCGCATGCATCCCGCACGCGACATTCGCCGACTTGACGATGTCCATCATCGCGGCATCGTTGCCGATGTCGTAGGCGCCCCAGCCTTCGGCGATGTCGGCATTGAGGTTGACTTTGGCGGCCATTGTTCGCTTCCTCACAGATCGGGGGAGTCGTGGCGTGGGGATCAGGCGTCGAGCGCTCCTGCGTGTCTCGATAGGTAGCAGCGACGGGCTGGCCCGCCAAGCTGCCACGCCACGCGGCAGAGCTGAGGCGCCTGGGCTGGGGGAGAGAACTCGTAATGCCAAGGAAGGAGCTTGCGGTGGCCCCGCGCTTCTTGCCGAGCGGTGACACGTCACTGGTCGTCGAGTTCGGCGACCGCATGGACCGTCATCTCTCGGCGCTGGTGCTCAATCTGTGCCGTCGCGTGGAGGCTGCTGGAATTGCGGGCGTCAGCGAGGCCGTGCCGACATTCCGCTCGCTGATGGTGCACTACGATCCGCTGGTTGTGCGGGCGCGCGAGCTCCAGGCTCTGCTCGTGCCGCTCATCGACGATCTCCAGGCAGAGGCTCTGGTCGGTCAGCGCTGGTATTTCCCGACCTGCTACGAGGGCGATGACTTTGCGCCGGACCTTGCCGACGTTGCGGCCGCAGCGGGGCTCGATCCAGCGGAGGTCGTGGCCACGCACGTCGCCATCGAGCATCTCGTCTACATGATCGGATTTCTGCCGGGCCAAGCTTACATGGGCGATCTTCCCAAGACACTGGCCTTGCCACGCCGCACGAGCCCGCGCATCAAGGTGTCCGCAGGTTCTGTCGCCATCGCCATCGGCCAGACGACGATCTATCCGTTCGATAGCCCCGGAGGCTGGCACATCATCGGCCGCTCGGCTGTTCCGCTCTTCGATACACGCCGGGAGAAGGCGGCACTGCTCTCGCCCGGCGACACCGTGCAATTCGTGTCGGTCAGCCGCGAGGTGTTCGAGGACATGCAGGCGGCCCGAGCTGACGGCACCTTCGACATCGATACGCTCAAGGTTTTTGAATGAGCGGACATCTGCGCGTCGTCGCTGCCGGTCTCGGCACAACTGTTCAGGATACCGGTCGCTTCGGCTATCAGCGCTTCGGCGTGCCGACCGCGGGCGTGCTCGATCGCGTCGCCATGGCGGCGGCGAACACGATTGTCGGCAATGCACCGGACATGGCCGTGCTCGAAATGCTGTACCTTGGAGCGACCCTCGAGGTTGCAGCAGAAAGCGTGCGCGTTGCTTGCGCCGGTCTCGGCGCTGGGCTCGAGGTGACCGAGGAGGGGGCGACGCGTCAGATTCCCGCCGCCGAGAGCGTGCGCCTCAAGCGCGGCGCGCGCCTGCGGGTCATGGCCGGGCGCAATGCCATATCCTGCATCCTGGCTGTCGAGGGCGGCATTGCCCTGCAGCCCGTCATGGGCAGCCTCTCGACGCTGACGCGCGCTCAGATCGGCGGTTTCGAGGGACGCGCCCTGGCCGTCGGCGATTTGCTGCCGATTGTGCAGGAGGAGGTCGAGGAGCGCCCCGAGCTCAGGCTCCCCGATCTCGATCTTGCCGTGCCTGAGCGCATCCGCCTCGTTCTCGGGCCTCAGGACGATTATTTCACCCCCGAAGCGATATCGACGCTGCTCTCGGGAACCTACGAGGTGACGCGTGCCGCCGATCGCATGGGGATACGGCTTGCCGGATCCGCGCTTGCCCATGCGAAGGGCTTCAACATCGTCTCCGATGGCATTGCGCCGGGATCGATCCAGGTGCCGGGCGACGGCCAGCCAATCATCCTGCTTGCCGACCGCCAGACGACGGGCGGCTACCCGAAGATCGCCACTGTCGCGAGCGTCGATCTCCCGGCGCTCGGTCGCGTCGGGCCGGGCGCGAAGCTTCAGTTCGAGGTCATCAGCGTCGAGGCGGCAGAAGAGCTGAGGCGCGCCCAGGCACGCGTCGAGGCCGGCTGGCGGGACAGCCTGGAGCCCGCCGCACCCGAGACGGGACTTCGCGAAGCTGCGCTCTATGGCGCCAATCTGATCAGCGGCGTCGCCGATGCCTGGATGGGTGACTGATCGCCTGACCCAACCTAACCCAGCAGTGCCATCAGCAGCAGAACGACGAAAATGATTGCCAGCGTGATGCCGAGCGGGCCGCTCCAGGTTGCGCCGTTCTTGTCGCGATGTGGCGGGGCGGTGGAATCGACCGGGCGCTCGGCCATGGGCCGGTCATAGTCGCTACTGGCCATGGGATGTCCTCCAGGTTTTTGCCGCTCAAGAGCATAACCAGGGGGAGGCGCTTACGTTCCCTCGAGCAGACGCCGCGCTGCTTCGTCGAGACTGAGGCGGCCCTCGAGCAGGTCGTCGGCGAGGGGCCTGAGACGATCGACCTCGCCGGCACGGACGCGCCGGGCCAGCATCTCGGCAGCGGCCCGGGCAATGAGCGTGCGGGCCCGCCGGCGGCGGCGGATCTCCGGTGCGACCAGCAGTGCGGCTTCGGCGAGCGGGGCCGTGGCCTCCCACAGTGCCTTAATGCCGTCGCCGGTGGCGGCGGTGCACTTGAGGACGGGGACGCGTGAGGAGCGGATGGCCGCCGCGCTCTTGAGCTGGGCGAGCGTCGCGTCGGCATCCGGGCGATCGCCCTTATTGACGACCAGGATATCCGCGATCTCCAGCAGCCCAGATTTCATGGCCTGGATGTCATCCCCGAGGCCTGGGGCGTTGACGACGATCCTGACGTCCGCGACTTCGGCAATGTCGATCTCGCTCTGGCCCGTGCCGACGGTCTCGATGAGGATGACGTTGAAGCCTGCCGCATCGAGCGCATCCACAACCCGGACAGCCGCGGGGGAGAGCCCGCCGAGCGCGCCGCGGCTCGCGACCGAGCGCACGAACACGCCATCGTCGTCGAGGGCGGCGGTCATGCGGACGCGGTCACCGAGGATGGCGCCGCCGGAGATCGGGCTCGAGGGATCGACGGCGATCACGCCGACGGTCAGGCCGAGGGCGCGGAGGTGGGCAATGAGCGCATTGACGAGCGTCGACTTGCCGGCGCCGGGGGGGCCGGTAATGCCGATGAGGCGGGCGCGGCCCAGGTAAGGTTGCATGGCGCGCATGAGGCTAGCCAGGCCAGGGCTCGGCCGGATGCCGGCGCGCTCGCATTCGGTCGCGGCCTCGGCAATGGCACGGCGCTCGCCCGCGCGCATCCGCGCGACGAGAGCGGTGCCTGCGTCGGGGGCGCTGTCTTCCTTTGCGGCTGTCAGAGGATCGGCCTCAGCGGTCATCCTTGAGAGATACGGTCAGGGGCCGATCCTGGCAACGGATCGCGGTGGGCTGCCGGGGGATTGTCGGGGCGCCATCGGGCTCAGCGGCCATAGAGCTCAGTCGCCGAACCACGCCCAAATCTCCAGCCGTTCCGGGCTTCATGCTGCCGATCCTGCACCTCAACACATTCCATAATATATATTATGCGAATGACTCGAGGCTTCGGCAGATACCAGGAAATCGGCCCTTCAGAGCCTGATCTCCTGCAGCGGCCGGCCGCCGTCGATGAACATTCTGCCCTTCGGCTTCAGCGCGGCTTTGACGCGCGCGATCGCCATCTCCTCGATCTCGGGATGCCGCCCATCGAAGGCGCCGACACGGAATGCAATCGCGAGATCGAAGCGCGGCTCGCCCTTCCCCAGCTCGAAGCCCTCGGCGGCGCACTGAAGGAAGCCGAGCCGTCTGCTCGCGATCTCAGGCCCCGAGCCCGCGATGGCTTGCTTGATTGCCGTAGCCGAGCGATCGATCGCCAGCACATAGCCGTTGCCTATGCGCCGGCTGATCTCCCTCGCCGCGACGCCCGGTCCGCAGCCGATCTCCAGAACGCGCAGGCCGGACCTAAGCGGTAGAGCATCGACGAGCTCGGCAAGCCTGGCAGAGATCGCGGCCATTATGCTTCTGGTCGCGAGCTGTTCCGGCTCAGCTCGTACGCGCGCCGGATGACGGATTGCGCCCCCGGGGTCATGCGATAGCCGTCCACCTCGCCGACCGGCACGAAGCGCGCGTCACGCACGTCCGTCGCGGCGATCGGCGTTCCCTGTTCGCAGTAACCCCAAAAGACGGCCAGGACGTAGTGCGCCCGCAGCGTCCCCTCGCCGTCCCGGAAGATGCCGTCATGCACATCGACGAGCCCCTCGATCGCCACAGCGAGCCCCGTCTCCTCGTGGAGCTCGCGGATAGCGGCGTCGCGCGCCTTCTCGCCAGGCTCGATGTGTCCGCCCGGCAGGCTCCAGGTTCCGGGCAGCGCCCCCTTCCCCCGCTCGACGATCAGCACCGTATCGCTGCGAAAGATCACGGCGCTCGCCGCGGGGCGCGGCCACTCCGGCCGCTTGAGGGCTTCAGGCATCGCGAGGGATCTCACGTTGAGGGAAAGTCATAGAGACGCGCTGGATTACTCGACAGGATCTGCGCCGTCAGCTTCTCGTCCTCAGTCCACTCGGGGACTAGGCTCAGCAGCCGGCCGTAGTCGATGGCATGATAGTCGATCGGCGGCGGCTCTGCGGAAGCAACGCGATTGTGGTTGGCGAGATGCGGCCAGTCCGTGCCCCAGACCATGCGCTCCGGGTTGAGCGCGATCAGCGCCCGCGCGAGCGCCGTCACAGCCGCATTGCCGTAGAACTCGGGCGACACGCGATACGTGCCCGACAGCTTGACCCAGAAGCGCCCTGTCTCCATCAGCCGCCGCAGCGCCGGAAACTGCGGATGCGCCGCGCCTTGGGTTGCATCAACCTTGCCCATGTGATCGAGCACGATGTCGACGCCGAGCTCCTGCAGCGTTGCGGCATTTTCCGCGATCACGTCGAGGTCGGTATATATCTGGATGTGCCAGCCGAGCGGGCGGATGCGCGAAGCAACACGCGTCAATAGCTCTGCGACCGTCGTCCCACGCGGCCCGCCCGCGCTGATCAGATTGAGCCGCACGCCGCGCGCGCCGGCATTGTGCATCTCGGCGAGCGCCGCGTTGTCCTCCGTGCCGTCGATGACGACGACGGCGCGCAGGCGATCGGGATAGGCCCTTACGGCATCGAGCGTGCGCCGGTTGTCCGTGCCGTAGGCGCTGGGCTGCACGATGACGGCGCGCCCGAGCCCCGTACGGTCGAGCCGCGTGATGAGATCCTCGACGGGTGCCGGCGGCGGTGTGTAGCTGCGCTCGCGCGCCAACGGATAGCGGTCGAAGGGGCCGAACACGTGCGTGTGGCAGTCGCAGCCGCCGGCTGGTGGTGTGAAGGTTGTCAGCGTTGGCTCGAGATACATCCGCTCCACCTCCTAAGTCGCTAACCGCCACGATACACGACTTGGCGGCCACTCGCGCCTTCGGCGCGAATGGGCTCCACTTCCCCCTCTCCCCATTGTCTTCAATGGGGAGAGGGTCGGGGTGAGGGGCGGCGGCAGACGCCAACGTCGCACAAGCTCCCGCCCCTCATCCTAACCTTCTCCCCGTGAAGAACGGGGAGAAGGGACATGGCAGCACTCGCGGCTCGCTCCAAGTCCATAAAAGACGGGGGTTCGGGGGTGTCCCCCGATCGGGTTACAGGGCCGAGGCCCTGTTCGCGCCACAGGCGCGATTGATCGCACACCACGATTGCGGCAGCCGGGGTGCGCGAACCCGCGGCTTCTGCTATGTGAGCGCCTCACTCCTGGAGCCCAAGCCCGTGCCATGCCCGCCGCCCGGAAAGAGACATCCACAGCCGCTGTCCGGCCTGAATGGCGCGATGCCCGCCGCATCGTGGTCAAGATCGGTTCCGCGCTGCTCGTCGAGCGCTCGACGGGGCGCCTGAGGTCGGCCTGGCTCGAATCCATCGCTGATGACGTGAAGGCGCTCGCAGCCGAGGGGCGCGAGATCATTCTCGTCTCCTCTGGCGCGATCGCGCTCGGCCGCCACGTGCTGAAGCTGCCGAAAGGCGCACTCGCCCTCGAGCAGTCCCAGGCGGCAGCGGCCGTCGGCCAGATCAGCCTGTCGAGCGCCTACCAGGAGGTGTTCAAGGCGCGCGGGCTGACGGCGGCGCAGGTGCTGCTGACGCTCGGCGATACCGAGGAGCGACGCCGCTATCTCAACGCCCGGCGCACGATGGCAACCCTGCTCGGCTGCGGTGCCATCCCCGTCGTCAACGAGAACGACACGGTCGCCACCACCGAGATCCGCTATGGCGACAATGACCGCCTCTCCGCGCGCGTCGCCTCCATGATGAGCGCCGACTGCCTCGTGCTGCTCTCCGACATCGATGGGCTTTACACGGCGCCACCCGCGAAGGATCCGAACGCGCGCCGCCTCGACGTCGTGCACGAGATCACGCACGAGATCCTCTCCATGGCTGGAGACGCCGGGACGGAGCTCTCCAAGGGCGGCATGGTGACGAAGCTCGAAGCTGCGCGCATTGCCATGGGCTCGGGCACGGACATGGTGATTACGGAAGGTGCGGCGCTCAATCCTTTGCGCCGGCTTGCCGAAGGCGCGCCCTGCACGTGGTTCATCGCCCCGTCCGATCCGGTCGCGGCGCGCAAGCGCTGGATTGCGGGCAATCTCGAATCGCGCGGCACGATTTTCGTCGATGCCGGCGCCGAGAAGGCCCTGGGCCAGGGCAAGAGCCTGCTCCCCGCAGGCGTCGTCCGCGTCGATGGCGCCTTCGACCGCGGCGATGCGGTCACGATCCGGGCGCTCGACGGGCGCGACCTCGGCCGCGGTCTCATTGCCTATCCTCATGACGAAGCTGCGGCTATCATAGGCAAGCGCTCGAGCGAGATTGCCACGATCCTCGGCCACGCCGGACGCGCCGAGCTCATTCATCGCGACGACATGGCGCTGAGCAAGGTTCTCGCCAAGCCAGGCTCATGACCCAGATGGAGCGGACATGAACCGTCCTGAACGTATCGATCAGCCCGACGTCGAGCGCCTGATGCTCGATCTCGGCACGCGTGCCCGTGCTGCCGCCACTGAGCTGGCGCTCGCCCCGACCGAGCAGAAGAATTCCGCTCTCCGCGCCATGGCAGCCGCACTGCGCCGTTCCGAAGCGACGATCCTCGAGGCGAACGCGCTTGACGTGGCTGACGTGAAGGCCGCCGGTCAGGCGTCGTCCTTCGTCGACCGCCTGACGCTGACGCCCGAGCGCATCGAGGGGATCGCCAAAGGCCTCGAAGATATCGCCGCGCTCGCCGATCCGGTCGGCGCCGTCATCGCCGCGTGGGAGCGGCCGAACGGCCTCAAGTTCGAGCGCGTGCGCGTGCCCATCGGCGTCATCGGCATCATCTACGAGAGCCGGCCGAACGTGACGGCCGATGCCGGCGGGCTCACGCTCAAATCGGGCAATGCCGCGATCCTGCGCACGGGCTCCGATGCCCAGCGCTCGGCCACGGCCATTCATGAATGCCTCGTTGCAGGTTTGCGCGAGGCCGGCTTGCCCGAGGCAGCCATCACGCTCGTGCCGACGACGGACCGCGCCGCCGTTGGCCACATGCTCGCCGGCCTCAATGGCGCGATCGACGTGATCGTGCCGCGCGGCGGCAAGGGCCTCGTCGGCCGCGTTCAGCAGGAAGCGCGCGTGCCGGTCTTCGCGCACCTCGAAGGCATCTGCCATACCTTCATCGATCGTGAGGCCGATCTCGACATCGCAGTCCCGCTCGTGATCAACGGCAAGCTGCGCCGCACGGGCGTATGCGGCGCCACGGAGTGCCTCCTCGTCGATCGCAAGGTGGCCGGCACCCATCTCGCGCCGCTCGTGAAGGCCCTGCTCGATGCAGGCTGCGAGGTGCGCGGCGATGCCGAGACGCAGAAAGCCGATGCACGCGTGAAGGCCGCGCAGCCCGACGATTATGGCCGCGAGTTCCTCGACGCGATCATCGCCGCGAAAGTTGTAGACGGCATCGACGAGGCCATCGCGCACATCGCGCGCTACGGCTCGCAGCATACCGACAGCATCATCACGAAGAACGACGCCACGGCCGAGCAATTTCTCCAGCGCGTGGACAGCGCCATCGTGCTGCACAACGCCTCGACGCAGTTTGCCGACGGCGGCGAGTTCGGCTTTGGCGCGGAGATCGGCATCGCGACCGGGCGTCTGCACGCACGCGGCCCCGTCGGCGTCGAGCAGCTCACGACCTTCAAATACAAAGTGCGCGGGACAGGTCAGACACGACCGAAATAACCGCGCCGCTCACAGGGAGGGCGCCATGCGCATCGTCGACCTATCCATGCCCATTGCGGGCGATCATCCGCGCTGGGCGACGGAGATCAGCGTCACCGGTGACCTCGCCAAGGGCGATCTCGCGCAGGTGACGTGGCTCAAGGTCTCCTGCCATGCCTACACGCACGTCGACGCGCGCCGGCACATGTTCGCCGATGGTGCCACCATCGAGGCGACGCCGCTCGACGATCTTGTCGGGCGCTGCGCCGTCGTCGACCTCACGGATGTGCAGCCGAACGAGGCGATTGGCACGGAGAAGCTCGCGGCGCGCGGAAAGCACATCCAGCGCGGCGGCATGGTGCTGCTCAAGTCGAACTGGGATCGCCAGCGCTCCCCCATGACGAAGGAATTCTGGCTCGACAGTCCGTATGTCACGCGC
Organism: Hyphomicrobium sp. CS1BSMeth3; assembly: GCF_900117415.1. Classification (GTDB taxonomy): domain Bacteria; phylum Pseudomonadota; class Alphaproteobacteria; order Rhizobiales; family Hyphomicrobiaceae. Next base: position 1,056,612 of record NZ_FPEI01000006.1, on the reverse strand, counting down.
GAGGCTGCCGAGTGGCTGCTTGCAACGGGCATTCGCACGATCGGCTACAGCTTTCCGCAGGATTATCCGATCCGCCTCATGCTCAAGGGCGAGAGGCGCCCCCTCGCCGAGCAGGTCACACACGACGTGCTCCTGCGCGCCGGCGTGCACATGATCGAGTACGTCGCGAACACCTCAGACATTCGCGAGCCGGAGGTGTTTCTCTCGGCGGCACCGTTGAAGATCCCCGGTGCCGATGGTGCGCCCGCGCGCGTCTACTGCATCGAGGGGATGTAGCTTAAATCCCCTCTCCCCGCTCTTGCGGGGAGAGGGTTAGGGTGAGGGGCAGCGGCAAACGCAAACGTCGCGCAAGTTCCTGCCCCTCATCCTAACCTTCTCCCCGTATAGGACGGGGAGAAGGGATTTGTTGCGCTCGTCGCGAGCGATCGACTCATAAGAACGGGTGGGTCCGGGAGGGTGTCCCTCCCCGGCAGAGCGCGAGGTCATGCCGAAGGCATGCCAGAGGCACGCGTCTCGCTCGCGCCGTAGGCGCGAAGCCTAAACGGCCTCCCGCGCGCGCTCCATCTTCTTGCGCTCGTTCGGATCGAGCCAGCGCTTGCGCAGGCGAATGGACTTTGGCGTGACCTCGACGAGCTCCTCATCCGTGATGTAGCTCATGGCTCGCTCGAGCGTCATGCGCAGAGGCGGCGTGAGAGTCAGTGCATCATCCTTGCCGGCAGCGCGCACGTTGGAGAGCTTCTTGCCCTGGATGATATTGACGATGAGATCGTTCTCTCGGCTGTGCTCGCCGACGATCATGCCCTCGTACACGCGCGTCTGCGGGTCGATCATCATGGCCCCGCGCTCCTGCAGGTAGAAGATCGAGTATGCCGTTGCCTCTCCGGCGGCATTCGAGATCAGCACGCCCTGACGGCGACCTGCCACATCGCCCTTAAAGGGCGCATACGCGTGGAACAGACGGTTCATCACGGCCGTGCCGCGCGTATCGGTCAGAAGCTCGCCCTGATAGCCGATGAGCCCGCGCGTCGGCACAAGGAATACGAGGCGCGTGCGCCCGCCACCCGAAGGACGCATCTCGCGCAGCTCGCCCTTGCGCTCGGACAGCTTTTGCACGACCACGCCGGAATGCTGCTCATCGACGTCGATGATCACTTCCTCGACAGGCTCCGTGCGCTGGCCCGTGGCCTCGTCCGAGTTGTAGACCACACGGGGGCGTGAGACCGTCAACTCGAAGCCCTCGCGGCGCATGTTCTCGATGAGCACGCCGAGCTGGAGTTCTCCACGTCCCGAAACGTCGTAGGAATCCTTGTCCGGGTTCTCCGTGATGCGGATCGCGACGTTGCGCTCGGCCTCTTTCATGAGGCGATCGCGGATGACGCGGCTCTGGACCTTGTCGCCCTCCTGGCCGGCAAACGGACCATCATTGATGCGGAAGGTCATGGTGAGCGTCGGCGGATCGATCGGCTGCGCGGGCAGCGGCGTCTCGACGGACGGATCGCAGAGCGTGTCGGCAACGGTTGCGTCGGTCACGCCGGCAATGGCGACGATGTCGCCCGCCTCGCCGACCTCGACGGCCGTGCGCTCGAGACCGCGGAAGGCGAGCACCTTCGTCACGCGCGTCGTCTCGATGAGATTGCCCTCGCGTGAGAGCGCCTTGATGGTCTGGTTCGGCTTGATGCTGCCGGAGAGAATGCGCCCCGTGAGGATACGGCCGAGATAGGCGTCCGCTTCGAGCGTCGTCGCGAGCAGACGGAAGGGCCCCTCCTCCGCGACGGGCGGCGGCACATGCTTCAGAATGAGCTCGAAGAGCGGCTTGAGGTCCTCCTTGGGACCCGAAGGGTCCGTGGCCATCCAGCCATCGCGGCCTGAGCCGTACAGAACCGGAAAGTCGAGCTGCTCGTCGGTCGCATCGAGGCTCGCGAAGAGATCGAAGATCTCGTTCAGCACGTCGTTGTGACGCTCGTCGGGGCGATCGATCTTGTTGATCGCGACGATCGGGCGGATGCCCTGGCGCAGCGCCTTGGAGACGACGAACTTCGTTTGCGGCAACGGGCCTTCGGAAGCGTCCACCAGCAGCACCGCGCCATCGACCATGTTGAGGATGCGCTCGACCTCGCCGCCGAAGTCGGCGTGGCCCGGCGTATCGACGATATTGATGCGCGTGTCGTTCCAGACGATGGATGTGTTCTTGGCCAGGATGGTGATGCCGCGCTCGCGTTCGAGATCATTGGAGTCCATCACCATCTCGGCGACCTTCTGGTTCTCGCGGAAGGCGCCGGACTGTTTCAGCAGCGCATCCACGAGCGTGGTCTTGCCGTGGTCGACGTGGGCAATGATCGCGATATTGCGGATATCCATACAGGCGGTCCGGGTGGGGGCCGCATGGTGCGGCGCAAAAAAGGGTTGCGGGTGCCTACCACAGCCAGGGCCGGATGTCATTGCCGGTCGGGTGCGGCATGACCAATCGAGGGATTAACGCAGCGCAACAAACGCGCTAGCGTGATGGTCGAGAAATTCGCCAACGCCCGTTGCCGGGTACGGAGCGAATTTCTCGATCTGAATCACGCTAGTAAGCCTATGATTCTAGAGCCCCTTTTGCTTCCGAAGTTCGCTCGCCACCAGCAGCGAGCCCTGGCGAACTTCGGAAGCGGGGCGCTAGGGATTGGCTGAGTACGACACAGGATTGCGGACCAATGACCGAACTGTCCCTGATGGAAGGGTTTTCCGTCCCCGAGCGGGCGCAATGGCTGGCGCTGGTGGAAAAGGCCCTCAAGGGCGCGGATTTCGAGCGCCGGCTGGTTGCCCGGACCGCTGACGGGCTCCGAATAGCGCCGGTTTATGGCCGCGCGGACGCGCCGCAGGGGCTCTCGGGGCAGCAGCCGGGGGCCGCCCCCTACCTCCGCGGGGCCAGTGCCGCCACGATCACGCCGCCCTGGGATATCCGCCAGATCTATGCCGAGACGGACGCGGCGAGGGCCAACGCGGCGATCCTTGAAGATCTCGAAGGGGGCACGACCTCTCTCAAGTTGCAGATCGCAGGGCCGGGACGGTGCGGCCTCGCGCCGGATGCCGGGACGCTTGGCATCGCGCTCAAGGGCGTCATGCTGGACGTGTGCCCCATTGCGCTGGATGCGGGCGAGGCAACTGCGAAAGCGGCGGCAAGCCTGGCGGAGCTGTGGCGGGCCGCGAACATTTCCGACAAGGCTCGCCTCGCCGCCCTCAATGCCGATCCGCTCGGCACCCTGGCGCGGAGCGGATCCCTGGGACAGCCGCTCGATGCCGCGCTCGCCGAGGCCGCGGCTCTGGCCAAGGGCGCGCTGGGCGCGCCACACCTGACGGCCCTCGTCGCCGACGGCCATCCCTATCATGCTGCCGGAGCCAGCGAGGCGCAGGAGCTGGCGATCGTGCTGGCCACGCTCACTACCTACCTGCGCGCGCTCGATGCAGCAGGAATTGCGCCGGCAGAAGCGCTGCCCAAGATCGCGATCAATCTCGCCATCGATGCCGACCAGATCATGGGTCTCGCCAAGCTGCGCGCTGTGCGTCGTCTCGTCTGGCAAGTTGCCGAAGCCTGCGGCGCCGGTGGTGCCGTCGCTCAGATGACGTTCGGCGCCGAGACGTCGCTGCGCATGATGGCGAAGCACGATCCCTGGGTGAACATGCTGCGCACGACGATCGCCTGCGCGACGGCGGCCATAGGCGGGGCGCAGGCGATTGCCGTCCTCCCCTTCACGTGGGCGCTCGGACAGCCCGACGGCTTCGCGCGGCGCATGGCGCGCAATACGCATCTCGTGCTGCAGGAGGAGAGCGGCCTCGGGCGCGTGCTCGATCCGGCCGGCGGCAGCTTTGCCATCGAAAGCCTGACGGCAGACCTCGCCGCGACGGCCTGGAAGCTCTTCCAGGAGATCGAGGCTGCGGGTGGAATGGCGGCGGCGCTGACCAGTGGCCGCATCCAGGACGACATCGCCAAGGTTGCAGAGGCGCGCGCGAAGCAGATCGCGACGGGGCGCATGGAAATCACCGGCGTGTCGGCCTTCCCGAAGCTGGGCGACGACGGTGTGAAAGTCACGCCGTGGCCGGAGGCATCGGCTTCCGCCGACAGCGGCATCGTTCGCACCAGGCCGCTTGTCGCACGGCGGCTTGCTGAGCCCTTCGAGGCACTTCGCGCCAGAGCCGAGGCGCACGCCGCGCGTACCGGCGCGCCCGCGAAAGTCTTCCTTGCCTGTGTCGGCGATCTCGCGAGCCACGGCGCGCGCGCGACATGGATCGCGAATTTCCTCGCGGCAGGCGGCATTGCCGTCGCCCAATCAGCGCCGCTCTTGAGCGCAGAGGGGGCTGCCGCTACGTTCAAGACAAGTGGTGCCGCCATTGCCTGCATCTGCGGAGCCGACGCGACCTATGCCGATATTGGCGGGGCCGTCGCAAGCGCACTGAAATCGGCCGGTGCCCAGCACGTATATCTTGCTGGCCGGCCGAAGGATCTCGAGGCTGCGCTGCAGGCGGCCGGCGTGGATGCGTTCGTCTATGCGGGCGCCGACGCACTCGAAACGCTCGGCGCGTTGCACAAGGCGTTGGGCATCTCAGAGTCATAAAAGATGGGGGCGAACGGGTTGTAGGCCTGTGGCCCTACTCGCGCCGAAGGCGCGACTTGATCTTGCCGATCAGATCTCGATCTGGCCCTCGGTGACGCGCACGGCACTACCGCCGATGCGCACGGCTTCGAGCTTGCCGCGCGCCGCAACCTCGAACGAAAGGGCGATGAGGCTCGGACGGCCCATCTCGAAGCCCTGCTCGATATTGCGCTTGTGCGTGCCGGCCGGGAGCTGGTCGAACTCGTTGACGGCGCCCGCAAATGCGGCGGCGGCCGATCCCGTCGCGGGATCCTCGGCGACGCCGGCTGCCGGGCCGAACATGCGCGCATGAAACGAGGACGTCGTGTGCACGGTGTCGCGCGTGTAGAGATAGACCTTGCCGGCGCGCGAGCTGCCGAAGGCGGTCGCCCAATGCGTCGAGACGATTTCGGCGCGCCCGATGGCGGCCATGGAGGCGACGGGCACGAAGGTGAATGGCACGCCAGCCGACCACTGCGTCGGGCGGTGGTTCGCAAAGCCGATCTCGGAGGGCGTGAGCCCGAGCGCCGCTGCGAGGCGTTCGCTGCTCGGCGCCTCGCCCGCTTGCTCCGGCAGCTTGGGCGCGTCGAACTCGGCATAGGGCGCCTTGCCCGGGCGCAGGCGGACACCGACGCGGACCGCACCGATCGTCTCCTCGAGCACCACGAGCGCATCCTGGTCGGCGGCAGGATTGCCCGTCCGGAGCTGAGCAAGGAGAATGCCGGTGCCGATGGTCGGATGGCCGGCAAAGGGCAGCTCCACCGTCGGGGTGAAGATGCGGATGCGGGCGGAGGCCGCGGGGTTTTGAGCCTTCTGGACGAATACGGTCTCGGAGAGGTTCAGCTCGCGGGCGATTTCCTGCATGAGACCGGTGGGTAGCGCATCGGCATTCATGACAACGGCGAGCGGATTGCCGCCAAAGCGCGTTTCGGTGAAGACGTCCAGAGTGTAGAATTTGAGCTGCATCGTGCGTCCCGGGTGCCGCGCTTCGCTGGCGGCGGCTTCTGGCGCGCAACCATGCATGGAATCGCGCTGCCGTCCAACCATTCTCCCGCGATTGTCGCCACATACGCCACCCATCCGGCTGCGCGTCGAGACTAGACCGCGGACGGATTGTGGGTCCCTCCAACGTTCATGTGATTGAGGCAATTTGCCTGCATCACCACCATATTGTGATGCTAAGAGTTGCAGGTGGCTGCCATCGGCACCCCCAAGGAATTCGTAGAACAATGACCAACAAGAACGCCAATAAGACCACCAACAAGAAGAACTCGGTTCAACCCCCGAAGGGCCTTTCGGGCATCAACAGCGTGTGTGTTTTCTGCGGCTCGGGCACGGGACTGAACCCGGCCTTTGCCGAAGGCGCGCGCATCCTCGGGCAGCGGCTCGCGGAAGCCGGCGTGGGCCTCGTCTATGGCGGCGGAAGCCTCGGCCTGATGGGCGCGGTGGCCAAGTCCGTCCTCAAGCACAAGGGCCACGTGACGGGCATCATCCCCTCGTTCCTCTCGGAAAAGGAGAAGATGCTGCGCGACGTCAACGAGCTGATCGTCACCGAGGACATGCATCAGCGTAAGCGGCTGATGTTCGATCGCTCGGACGCGTTCGTGGCGCTGCCCGGCGGCATCGGCACGCTCGAAGAGCTTGTCGAGCAGCTCACCTGGGCACAGCTCGGCCGGCACACGAAGCCGATCGTCATCGCGAACATTGCCGGATACTGGGACTCGCTTTGTGATCTGCTCGCGCATATGCGCAAGGAGACTTTCATCCGCGAGGGATTGCACGTGCCCTACACCATCGTCGAGACGGCCGAGGACATTCTGCCGGCCATTGCCGCCGCCGCGCCGGCCGTTCCCAAGGAGCGCGCCGACGTCATCGGACGCATGTGACGCCCCAATCAGGAACAGACGATGGCTCCGCCCGACCAGCCCGGCTCGCGCAAGACGATTGCCGACCTCATTGCCGTCATGGCCGCGCTCAGGACTCCGGGCTCCGGCTGCCCATGGGATCTCGAGCAGAGCTTCGAGACGATCGCCCCCTATACGATCGAAGAGGCCTACGAGGTTGCGGATGCCATCGAGCGCGGCAATCGGGCCGATCTGAAGGAGGAGCTCGGGGACCTGCTCCTGCAGGTCGTCTATCACGCCCGCATGGCCGAGGAGGAAGGCGCGTTCGATTTTGACGACGTGGCGCGCGGGGTGACCGAGAAGATGATCCGCCGCCATCCGCACGTATTCGGTGACGAGAAGGCGCGCTCGGCCCAGCTTGCCAAGGGCTGGTGGGAAAACATCAAGGCCGAGGAGCGGGCCGCCAAGCAGGCGGACGGTAATGGGGCAGCGCCGGAGCCGACATCACTGCTGGCTGACGTGCCCGTAGGGCTTCCCGGTCTCACGCGGGCGGTGAAGCTCCAGGCGAAGGCGGCGCGCGTCGGCTTCGACTGGCCATCGCTGGCGCCGGTGTTCTCCAAGATGCAGGAGGAGCTCACCGAGCTCGAAGAGATCGCCGTACCGGCCGATCCGCGGGGATCGAGCCCGCCGGACGGGCCGGTCGATCCGCGCATTGTCGATGAGTTCGGCGACGTGCTCTTCGTGATGGCCAACGTCGCGCGACACCTCGGCATCGACCCCGAGACGGCGCTCAGGACGGCCAATGCCAAGTTCGTCCGGCGCTTTGCCTATATCGAGCAGCGCCTCACCGAGCAGGGAAAGACACCTGCTGCGGCCACGCTCGAAGAGATGGACGATCTCTGGATCGAGGCCAAGACCAAGGAGCGCGGCGGCTGAGGCCTCTTACATCCCGGCTTCATACACACGGCGCTTGGCGCCGAGCGTCGCTGTCCCCGAGTAGCCGTCCTGACTGCGCCAGTGGACCTTCTCGCCGTCCATGCGCAGCGTCACGCAGTATTCCTTGCCGCCGAGCCAGCTCCGCCAGCGATGGCATACGCGGTCGGCAACCACCCACCAGGTTCCCCGATCGAACGCGGAGCCCGTATAGAACTCGAGATCCTTGGCGCGACCGATCATTGTGCCATTGCCGGAGTAGCTGATCGGCAGCGGACCACCCGGCGTGTGCAGCGTCACTGTCCGATCCGCGACGACCTCATGAAGATTGGGCCGAACATCCGACGCCTCGGCTGCTGCACCACCTATGGCAGCGACTAATGCCACCCCCGCAATTGCTATCTGCGAACTCATACAACGTCCCCGTAATCTACCGCTGACTGGATCGGTTACTTCCAGGTCCTTGTAGGCCCCAATTTGACGGCCGCGTAGCCGCTTCAAGGCAACGGTTCCCATGGGAAGAGAATGGCCTGCTTTAAGGCGGCAGGGTGAAACAGTTCTTAGCGATAGGTTAACAGCTTGAAGAATTAACTATTTCAGGGTTCGGGCCGACCTCTGAAAATCCTCATTACGGCTGCGACGCCTGGGCGCAGGGGGCTTGTCCGAGTTGTGGATAACTCCCGGCCAGATCCGCCGTCAGGGGGCTTCATCCCCGCCCAGCAATGGCCAGAGCACCGAGAGGCCAACGCCATATACCGCCACCAGACCGAGCGCGGCCATGGCCCCCGGTCCCGCGGGAAATCCGGTCGCCACGGTCCAGACAGCGGCAAAAGCCCAGACCCCACTCATGGCGAGATTCAAGGGCCGCAGGGCTTTCACGCGCATGGGGTGGAGCCAGCGCATGGGGACGAAGGTCAGTGCCACGCAGACGAGCACGAGAATGCTCACCGCCCATCCCGGCAGGGCGAACGCGAAGATGTAGAACGCGACGATGTTCCAGATGGCGGGAAAGCCGACGAAGCAATGGTCGTCGGCTTTGTTGCCGTTGTCGCAGAAGTGGTAGAGCGACGAGAGCAAGATGAGGCTCGCCAGGATGCCGCCCCAGAGGCCATCCAGATGCCCGCCAAGTTGCAGCGCCAGCGCCGGCACGAAGACGTAGGTGACGTAGTCCACGACCTGGTCGAGCTTCTCGCCGGAGAAGCGCGGCAGCCGTCGCTTCACATCGAGGGCACGGGCGAAGGCCCCGTCGATGCCGTCGATGATGAGGGCAATGCCGAGCCACGCGAAAGCTGTCTCGTAGGCGCGGTCGAGGAGCGCGTGGGCGGCGAGCAAAGCACACACAATGCCCAGCGCCGTGAAAAGATGAACCGACGCGGCGAGCCAGCGCCAGCCTCCGGGCTCCGGTAGCTCATAGCGGTGTGGGTCAGTCGTCATGGCGCGCCCCCTAAAGCAACGGACATGAAATTCGCCTCACCTCGAGGCCGGGCAGGGAGCGAATTTCAAGTCCAAAGTTGCTTTAGAACCATTGAATCTAAAGCGTCTTTGGACCTCGAATGCGACTTTGAGCCCAACCCGAACCGTGGGTCGCATTCGAGGTCCGACGCTTTAGAACGAAAAAGGAGCGCCAAAGCGCTCCCTTGTCCATCCATGGCTGTGCCGCAAGGCCAAAGGCCTGCGCGCCATCAGAAGCGGTGGCGCAGCGTACCGCGGACGCCAAGACCATCGTCGCTCTTGTCGGCTGGCCGCAGACGGCGATCGTCGAAGGTCTGCTCGTTGACGCCGTAGAGCAGCTCGAGCCCGAAATCCAGCTTCGGCAGAATGCCGAGCTTGCCGAGGCCCGGGATACGAACCTCGGTCCCGGCCGAGGGCGCAACCGACGTGCCCGTCCCGCCCAGCTCGAGCGGGAGAGCTTTGCTTGTCGGCGAGGCGGCCTGAGACGACCCAGCCGGCGGCGTTGCGCCACCCGCGCGGGTCTCCTCGAAGGCGAACGCCGACGGGGCAGCGAGCATTAGCGCGCCCAGCAAGGCCGGCAATCCAATACGAGTGCGCATGACTTCCCCAAAAAGTCGCGATTCCGTTAGCCGTAATTTGACGTGGCCCCCCCTCGAAAACAAGGTTTGTTTCCACCGTCAAGTCACCGCACCGGGCTTTTGCCTATGCGAGTGTGGTCTGAAAGCAATAGTACGTAGCGCAGGTTAACACGTCACCAAAGCAACACATTATCAACACATTAGGCCACTGCCCTCAGGCGGAGCCACCAAGCAATGTGTCTTTTGCCTCATTGATTTTGGCCGCAAGATAGGTCGAGCCTCCCCGGTCGGGATGGAGCTTGAGCATCAGCTCACGGTGGGCCTGGCGGATGGCCGATTCGTCCGCACCCGGCTCAAGTCCCAGGATGTCGAGCGCCTCTTCGACCGTCATCCGGCCGTCCGGCCCCTTCGGGCGCTCATGCTCGGCCCGGGCCATATCCTCCCGCCAGGTTGGGTGAATGCGGTCCAGAAACGCCTCGACGAGCTGCGCGGAGGCCGGGTCGGTGTACCGGCAGTCCTGCCAGAGGTGCGCGAGCTCGACAGGTCTCAGGTCCTCGATGTTCCGACCCGCGAAGAACCCCTTGAGCACTCGCCCGCGCATGGCGCCGCTCGCATGATCGAGCTCCATCTCCAGGTGCTCGGTCACGACGCGCGAGGTCTGCCCCGACGCGCGGCGCGGTGAGCCGATGTTCCCCCAATTCCCGATGCCCTGCCCGCCGAGCAGCCACCATCCGAGCGCTGCGAGCGGGAAAGCATAGACGAGCGCGCCGCGCACCATGAAGAAGAGGGCGCCGGCGAGGGCGGCAACGGCCCCCGCGATCCGCATGTGGCGCGCCATGGTCGCCGGGTTGGCCTGGTTGAACAAGCGGATCGCCACGAGGGTCAGGACAAGGACGAGCACGCCAAGCAGGAAGTACTGCATCGCGCCTCAGTCCCGTTTCATCTGGGTGAGCAGCAGGCGTGCGCCGGCACCTTCACGCGTCGTGCTGAGCTGCTGGAGCGCGGTACGCCCGCCGGAGGCATAGACCGCAACCGCCCTCAACAGCGCGCGGAGCTGGTCGGCCGAGCCCTGGTCGAATGCACACCAAGCCCCCTTGGTGAGCCGGGCGATCTCCCGGAATGCCATCTCGGCCGCAGCATCCCGCCCCTCCTGGAACAGGAAGACCGGCACGCCGTGCAGCGCGAGCTCCCCCGCCCGGCCGCAAAGGTCGTCTACGGCCTCCTCCATGCAGTCACCGACATAGACGAGGGCATTGACCTTCCGCTTCTCCGTCTCCTGGCGCGCGTGCGAGAGCACCTTGCCGATCTGCGTGTACCCGCCGCGGCACTGCACCGTCGTCATCAGGCGGGCGAGCGCATCGGGATCCGAGACCCACTTCGAGGCGCGGCATTCGCCGGCCCCGCGGAAGAACACGAGTTGTACGTCGAGCCCACCCACCTCGGCGACGGCATGGAACATCTCGGCCTGGAGCGCGAGCGCCATGTCCCAGGTCGCCTGGCGGCTCATGGTGGCATCCATGGCGAACACGAGCCGACCTCGACCGACCGTCGTCTGGGGGCTCAGCGACTTCACGCGGGCCAGGAAGGCCTCGACGTCCGTCGCGCCCGAAGGCGCCGGCGTCTGACGATCGGACGCCGCACTCGGCACCGAGCCGGACGAGGCGGCTGCCGGGTTCGGCCCGCGTACCTTGTCACGCGCTCCTTTTTTGTCGCTGCTCATTGCCCACTACCTCAGGCGCGAGGACCGGCTGCGCTTTGCCGCGCAGCCATCCCCTTCTAGGATGGCGAGCGACGGGCCGCCTTTCAACAGTGGTCAGCGCAACATCCTCAAAAGACCGGAGTTTTAGAATGGCCTCAGCATCAGCCAAATTGCCGCGACCACTGATCGACACGGCGACTCTGGCCGACCGGCTCGCCGATCCGAACCTGAGAATCTTCGACTGCACCATGCACCTCGCGCCCCTTCCCGACAACTCCGGGCAACAGGTGACGAGCGGAGAGGCGGACTACGGCGGGGGCCACATTCCCGGGGCTGCGTTCATCGACCTCGCCCGGGATCTCTCCGACACTGCGAGCTCGTTCCGCTTCTCGGCGCTGGGCCCGGACGCCTTTGCGGACGCCGCCGGCCGGCTCGGCGTCGGCGATGGTGCCCAAATCGTCCTCTACGACGCCGGCTACAATGCCTGGGCTGCCCGCGTGTGGTGGATGCTCAAGGCCTATGGCTTCGACAACGCCACCGTTCTTGATGGTGGTCTCATCAAGTGGCGCAAGGAAGGCCGTCCTCTCGAGACAATGCCGGTTAAGCATCCGCTCGCAAAATTCACCGCTCGTCCACGTCCAGGCTTCTTCGCGGACAAAGGGCGCGTGGCGGGCGCCATCGGTGCATCCGACGTGCGCATCGTCAATGCGCTTTCGCCCGAGCAGCACGCCGGCAAGAGCGGCGTGCACTACGGGCGCGCCGGCCGCATCCCCGGGAGCTGCAATGTCGCCTCGCGCGGCATCGTCGATCCCCAGACGAATGCCCTCCTGCCGCTGCCTGAACTGCGCCGGCGCTTTGGAGATCTGGGCCTGCTCGGTGGGGAGCGCGTGATCGCCTACTGCGGCGGTGGCATCGCAGCCTCGCTGACGGCGCTCGCGCTTGCGGCCCTCGGCAAGGAGGATGTCGAGGTCTACATCCACTCCCTGCAGGAATGGGCGAACGATCCGAGCCTGCCGATGGAAGTGGGGTGAGGAACAGTCGCTTCGCGACGCGGGGAGACTTTCCCCTCTCCCCGCGCGCGGGGAGAGGGCTAGGGTGAGGGGCGGGAACTTGCGCGGCGTTAGCGTATGCCGCCGCCCCTCATCCTAACCTTCTCCCCGTGAAGGACGGGGAGAAGGGACATGGTGGCGCCAGCGGTGGGCTCCAAATCCATAAAAGACGGGGTGTGGGGGTGTCCGTCGTGTCGAAGACACGCGCCTTGGGCACGATGTGGGTCATAGGGCGACAGCCCTGTTCGCGCCAAAGGCGCGATCAAGTCGGCGCTTGACCCGGCCCCTGCGGCATCCCTCATAGAACTGGCGTTCCAACAACGGCGAGGTGAGTCGTGAACGCTACCCTCAAACTCCTGAATGCCTCCGAGGCTGCGGCGCAGCTCGGCATCTCCGCAAAAGCGCTGCGCCTCTACGAGGAGCGCGGCCTCATCACGCCCGCCCGCACGGCGGCGGGATGGCGCGCCTACGACGCTGCGCAGATGGCGCGTGCAGCGGAGATCGTCGCACTGCGTGCGCTCGGCCTCAGCCTCGGCGAAGTATCCCGCGTCCTGAATGGCGACGCGCAGGTCCTGGAGCGCATTCTCGCAACCCATGAGATTGCGCTCGCTGAGCGTGTCCGTGAATTGAGCAGCGCCGTCGACAAAGTTCGCCGCCTGCGAGCCGATCTCGCCCGTGGCAACCAGCCTCCAGCAGCGGAAATCGCGCGCTCTCTGCGGCCAGCGTCCAAGCTCAGCGTCTCATTCGATCTGCCATGGCCATGGGGTGGGGAGCGCTTCGTGCTGCGCGACGCCGGGCGCTTGAATTTCATTGTCGGCCCGCTCGGCAGCGGCAAGACGCGCCTTGCCATGAAGCTCGCGGAGGAAATGCCGAATGGACGTTTCGTGGGGCTCGATCGATTGGAGGATCAAGGCGCGGCGGCGAGCGCGCTACGCGATGCCAATCCGGCATTGAATGCGCACGTCGAGCAAGCTGCCGCTGCCATCATCGATAGTGGCGGCAGCCCGTCGGATGCGCTGCTCGCCTTGCTCACGGTGCTGGAAGCCGAGCGCAACGCCAATCTCACTGTCGACGTGCCGGAGCAGGGTCTGGATGGTCCGACGCAAGAGGCGCTGATGAGCTATCTCCGGCGCCGGGCGCCAGATGCAGGCGCGCTGTTCCTGCTCACTCGTTCTGATCTGATCCTCGATCTCGAGAGCGCCGGCGCAGATGAGAGCATCATTCTCTGCCCGGCCAATCACAGTCCGCCGCGGCTTGTTGCGCCGTACTGCGGTGCGCCGGGCTACGAGGCTGTTGCGACATGTCTCGCGCCACCGGACGTGCGTGCGCGCACAGAGGGCGTGATCGCGTGGCGGCCATCGACGTCATTGGTGGAAGCAGCGGCGCTCAGTCGTCGGGGGACCTTGCTAGCCACCAGCAAAGGGTAGTCGGCTTCGCTTGGTGATGGGAAGTAGCGCCGCGCCTAACGCTGCTCGGCGCGCTTCTCGCGCGCGGCCTTGTCGGTCGCGGAGGCCGTACCCCAGCCGAGCACCTGGCTCAGCTTGCGCTCGCGCTCGGTATCGACGCTGACGGTGGCAGTCATGCCGGCACGCAGCGGCAGATCGGTCCCGTTCGGCTCGATGCGCACGCGCACGGGAAGCCGCTGCACGACCTTGACCCAGTTGCCCGAGGCGTTCTGCGGCGGCAGCAGCGCGAACTCGGCACCTGTCGCCGGGCTGATGCTCACGACGCGGGCCTTCCATGTGACGTCCGGGTAGATGTCCAGCACCACGGTTGCCTTCTGGCCGGGTCTGACGTGCGTCAGCTCGGTTTCCTTGAAGTTGGCCTCGACCCAGGGCTCGGCATCGCTGACGATCGCGAAGAGCGGCGTCGCGGCGCGGATCTGCTCGCCGGGCAGCAGCTTGGCATTGACCACGCGGCCGCTCACCGGCGCCTGGATGCGCGTGCGCACGAGCTCGAGGCGGGCACGGTCGCGGAGCGCGAGGCGCTCGCGAACCATCGCATGTTCCTCGGTGGGCTTGTCGGCCTGGCCGCCGAGCTGGGTCAGAATGCGCTCGATTTTCTGCTCGATCACATTCACGCGGGCATGGGCGACCGTGAGATTGCTCTCGGCCTCCTCGGCACGGAAGGCAAAGCCGACGCCGCGGTCGCTGAGCTGCTTCTGGCGGCCGTGCTGGGCCTCGAAGAAGGCGATCCTGCTCTTGGCCTCGGAGAGCTCCATCTGGGCTTCGGCGTACTCGGCCCGGAAGCCGGCGACGCGCGAGCGCATCTGATCGAGCTCGGCCTCGGCCTTGGCGAGGGCGATGGCATACGGCTCGGGATCGACCGTCAGCAGAACATCGCCGGCTTTGACCTGCTGGTGCTCGCGCACACGCACCTCGATGATGCGCCCCGGCACCTCCGACGAGACCTGAACGATGTCGGCCTTGACGTAGGCGTTCTCGGTCGAGACGTAGCGGCCGCTCCACAGCCACCATATGCCAGCGCCGGCAACCAGGAGAAATGGGACCACCACCAGCAAAATGGGGCGCGTCCAGCGCTTGGTTGTCATGGTCATCCCGCTCGTGCTGACGCCCCGACCCCGTCGTCGTCGGCGTCTTCGATACCATCAATCTCTGAAAAATCCGCTCGCGGGTCGGAGGCCGCGAGCTTCGTAAGTTGCGTCTTCACCTTGCTCATGAGGGCAACGAGGCGCTCCTGCTCAGGCGGCGTCAGGCCCGCCAATGCATCGCGCACGGTTGCATCTGCGAGCGGCGCGATCGCCGCGTGAACCCGGGTTCCGAGCTCGGTGAGATAGATCCTGTTAACCCGCCGGTCACTGGGCTCGGCGCGACGCTCGACCCAGCCCTTTTCCTCGAGCCGGTCGACGATGCGGCCGGCGGGCGCCTTCTCGATTTCCATCATATCGGCAAGCTCGGACTGGCTCACGCCAGGGCGCCGGTTGATGCGGGTGAGCGCCAGCCACTGGGCGCGCGTCAGGCCGAGGTCGCGCACACGCCGCGCGAACACCGTACGGAGCAAACGCGCCGTATCCGCAGTTAGCCAGCCGAATTGCAGGTGGTCCCTATCGGCCACTGGCGTCGCCTCCCCAGGCAAATAGTAATTGCGGTTATTATCACCCGGGTCACAATCGTCAAGGCAACGAAGCGGCATATGAGCAATGCAAGGCTTGCTCGCTGCCCGAGCGGGGTGCCGACCTCCAATTCGAGGCCCGGCGCGAGGCTTCGCGAGCTGCCAAAAGCCCAAGGGATGGTTTACACTCGGGCCAAACCACACCTAGAGGAGACGCCAATGGCCGACGCCGTCATCGTTTCGACCGCCCGCACGCCGATCGGGCGCGCCTACCGCGGCGCTTTCAACAACCTCCATGGCGCGAGCCTCGGCGGCCACGTCGTCGCGGAGGCCGTGAAGCGTGCCGGTGTGGCGCCGGAGGAGATCGACGACGTTCTCATGGGCTCGGCGCTGCCCGAGGGCGCAACCGGCGGCAATATCGCCCGCCAGATCGCGATCCGGGCCGGCCTTCCGGTCACGACGGCAGGCGCCACCGTCAATCGCTTCTGCTCGTCCGGCCTGCAGACCATTGCCATGGCCTCCCAGCGCGTGCGCTCCGACGATGGCGGGATCTACGTTGCCGGCGGGCTCGACTCGATCAGCCTCGTGCAGAACGAGAATGCCAACAAGTTCCGCACCCGCGATGAATGGATCGTCGAGCACAAGCCCGAGCTCTACTGGTCGATGATCCAGACGGCCGACAACGTCGCGAAGCGCTACGGCATCAGCCGTGAGACGCAGGACGAGTACGCGCTCGAAAGCCAGCGGCGCACGGCTGCCGCCCAGCAGGCCGGCAAGTTCAATGACGAGATCGTGCCCCTGCCGGCCGAGAAGATCCTGTACGACAAGGAGGGCAAGGCCGTCGGCAAGGAGATGGTCACGCTGACGCGTGACGAGGGCAACCGCCCCGACACGAACATGGAAGGCCTCGCCAAGCTGAAGCCCGTCATGGGCGAAGGCAACTTCATCACCGCCGGCAACGCGAGCCAGCTCTCGGACGGCGCTTCCGCGACCGTCATCATGAGCGACAAGGAAGCCCAGAAGCGCGGCCTGAAGCCGCTCGGCATTTACCGCGGCTTCGAGGTCGTCGGCTGCGAGCCCGACGAGATGGGCATCGGCCCCGTATTCGCGGTGCCGAAGCTCCTCAAGAAGCACGGCCTCAAGGTCGAGGACATCGGCATCTGGGAGCTCAACGAGGCGTTCGCCGTGCAGGTCGTGTACTGCCGCGACAAGCTCGGCATTCCCTGGGAGCGGCTCAATGTCGACGGCGGCGCAGTGTCGATCGGGCATCCCTATGGCATGAGCGGCGCACGGCTGACGGGACACGCCCTCATCGAGGGCAAGCGCCGCGGCGAGAAGTATGCCGTCGTGACCATGTGCATCGGCGGCGGCCAGGGTGCGGCCGGCCTCTTCGAAATCGTCTGAGGCAGGTGACGATGGCGGCATCCGGCTCTCTCACCACGCCCGGCTACCTGCATCGTGGCCTCGACGAGCTCTTCCGCATGGCGCGCGAAGAGCCGCTGACGCCGCGGTGCACGCGCTTTCTCTTCGTGCGGCATGGCGAGACAGACGGCAATCACGCGCGCATTTTCCAGAAGGCCGATCAGCCTCTGAATGCGCGCGGACTTGCCCAGGCGGAAGCTGCATCGGAGGCGCTGAAGGGCGAGCGCATCGAGCGCATTGTCTCGAGCACGATGCCGCGCGCCTGGGTGACGGCGGAGATCCTCGGGCGCCCCCACAGTCTCACGCCCGAGCCCGAGGAAGGCCTCCGCGAGCGCTGGTTCGGCGATCTCGTCGGCAAGTCCTCGGCCGATCACGACTGGCGCGATGCGCCGCCCAATGGCGAGGCACTCGACTTCTTCGTTCGCCGCGCGCGTCAGGGCATCGAGCGCGCCCTTAGCCTTGCCGACACCAAGCATTCGACGCTGGTCGCGCACGGCGGTATCCTGTATGTGCTCGGCCCGACACTCGGCATTGACCTCGAGACCCATCACCTCGCTAATGCCACGCCGCTGCTTTTCGAGCGCAACGGCACCAGATGGCGCGCGCGGCGGCTCGCCGATATCGGCGCGGATAGCGACAATGTCTCATAAGAAGAGAAGAAGGGCACGCAAGCCATGGACATCACCGGCGAGTACACGATCAATGCGCCCCGCGAGGTGGTCTGGCACGCGCTCAACGATCCCGAGGTGTTGAAGCGCACCATTCCGGGCTGCAAGGAGCTCGAGCAGCGTTCGCCCACCGATCTTGCCGCGAAGGTGTCGCTGAAGATCGGTCCCATCTCGGCGACCTTCAACGGCAATGTGACGCTCGAGAACCTCGATCCGCCCTCCTCCTACGACATCGTCGGCCAGGGACAGGGCGGTGCGGCCGGCTTTGCCAAGGGTCGTGCCCGCGTCGAGCTCACCGAGATCGATGAGCACACGACCAAGCTCTCCTATAACGCCAAGGCGGAAGTCGGGGGGAAGCTCGCGACGCTCGGCGGTCGCCTCATACAGGCGACGTCCAACAAGCTCGCCGGCGAGTTCTTCGGCAATTTCGTCAAAGAGCTGAACGGCGAGAGCAACGAAACCGCGGCGCCCGAGGAGAAGAAGAGCCGCTGGACGAAGTGGCTGCGACGCGGCTGAGTTCCAATCGCGCCGGGCCTTTGCCTATTCCGCGCACCGCACGGTGCGGAGTGAGACATGGATCCGGACGCACCCATCACCGACGATGAAATTCGTGCGCGCTTCGAGCCGTTGCTCGGGGCGCCGATCGCGCTTGCCGTGTCCGGCGGCGCAGACAGCATGGCGCTCATGCACGTGGCTGCGCGGGCGCTCGAACTCGTGCCGCCGTTGGTGCCCGCTCAGCACGTCAATCGTCCGCGCCTCATCGTGCTGACGGTCGACCACGGCCTGCGGGCCGGCTCAGCCGAGGACGCAGCGTGGGTTGTAGCTCAGGCCGTAGCCGCAGGTCTGCGCGGCTGGCTGCTCAGATGGACGGGCGAGAAACCAACGCACGGCATTCAGGCTGCAGCTCGCGCCGCCCGCTACCACCTTATGCACGAAGCCCTCAGCGAGGAGGCGCTTCCCTATGGCGCGGCGGTCCGCCCGCTCCTGACGGCTCACCACATGGAGGACCAGGCCGAGACCTTTCTCATGCGGCTTGCGCGCGGGAGCGGCATCGACGGGCTCAGCGCCATGCGTGCCGATGAGACCCTGCCGTCGTCGGCACCGGCAGGCACGGCACTGCATCTCCATCGCCCCCTTCTAGATCTGCCGAAGTCGCGGCTCGTCGCGACGCTCAGAGAAGCGGGCCTCTCATGGCGCGAGGACCCGAGCAATGCGCGCGACGACTTCGAGCGCGTTCGTATCCGCAAGGCGCTCGCGAGCCTCGCGGAACTCGGCGTGACGAGCGCCGCGATCGCGCGCAGCGCATCGCGTCTCTCGCGGGCGCGTGAGGCCGCACAGCATCTAGCGGCCGAAGCCGGCGACCGCGCCATAGATTGGCACGACGGGCAGTTCGGCTCGATTGCCATGGACGTTCTGAAGAATACACCTGATGAGATGGCCATCCGGCTGCTGGCGCGCCTCATCTCAGCCTTTGGCGGCCATGCGCCGGCGCCGCGGCTTTCGGAGATCGAAGCGCTCGCCGCACGCGTGCGGGCGACATCCGAGCGCATTTGGCCGGCGCGCGCGGCAACACTCGGCGGCTGCCGGCTCGATTGGCGGCCGGCCGGCGAGCTGCGTGTATGGCGGGAGGCAGGGCGGGCTGAGCTGCCGCGTCTCAGGCTCGAGCCGGGCTCGACGGGCGTCTGGGACGGCCGCTTCAGGATCAGCGCGGCTCAGGATGTGGGGGGGACGATCGACGTCCGGGCGCTCGGCCCAGCGCGATGGCGGGCTCTGAAAAACGAGCATCCAGAGCTGGGGAAATTACGCCTACCACCAGGGGCGGCGGCGACTTTGGCGGCCTGCATCCAGGGAGAGGCAATTCTCGCGGTTGCGGGGCTGACTGTGCCCCGCTCACCGCGCATCACTATCGACTTCGTCCGCTCGGACTAGGCGCTGCCGCCCGTCCAGGGATTACTCGTAGTGCTTCTCGAAGGCCTTCGCGGCGGCCACGCTGTGCTCGACACCGCTCATGCGCAGACGCTCGTACTCACGCCAGGCAGCGAGGCCGGCATCGAGGGCCGACATGTACTCCTTGAAGCGCGCGAAGAGGCTCGGCTTCTTTGCCTCGCTCGGCGTGAAATCAAGGGCGGAATCATAGGCCTTGGTGCTCATGATCTGTTCCTTTGCTCATCTCGGCATCGCGCCTGTTGCCGGTGCGTATGCTCTGGTATGCCATATACCGCAGATGGTGCGTCGCAACAATCATGGTGCGTCGCAAAACCGCTATGCATAATGCGCATGGCGAATTCATGAGCCCGTCGCAGGCCTGCCTCAACCGCGCCGAAAGCCGCCCCGAGCGCCCTTGATCGCGCCTGCGCTTTCATGATCGGATGTGCGCCACTGAACGCCCCTCGGGGCCCTCAAAACAATCAGGAGAGGAACGCCGGCATGGCAACGAACAAGGTCGCGATCATCACCGGCGGCGGCACCGGCATCGGCCGTGCGGCCGCGCTTCATCTCCAAGCAGACGGCTGGGACGTGGCCGTGGTTGGCCGCCGCAAGGCTGAGCTGGAAGGGACCGTGGCGCTGGCCAAGGCCGGCGGCCGGCGCATCCTCGCCATCCCTGCGGACGTGACCAAGCAGGCCGAGGTGAAGCGCGTGTTCGCCGAGACCGTGAAGACCTTCGGGCGGCTCGATTTCCTCTTCAACAATGCCGGCAAGGGCCTGCCTGCCGGACCGATGGAGGACATCAAGCTCGAGGACTGGCAGAGCGTGGTCGATCTCAATCTCACGGCCTGCTTCATGTGCGCACAGGAAGCCATTCGCCAGTTCAAGGCGCAGTCGCCCCAGGGCGGGCGTATCGTCAACAACGGCTCGATCTCGGCACATACGCCGCGGCCGATGTCGGTCGCCTATACCTCGACGAAGCACGCCATCACGGGCCTCACTAAGTGCATCGCCCTCGACGGGCGGCCCTTCAACATCGCTTGCGGCCAGCTCGATATCGGTAATGCCGACACAGCCATGGGCGGGCGCATGAAGGCTGGCGTGCCGCAGCCCCGCGGCGACATCATGCCGGAGCCGGTCATGGATGTGGACCATTGCGGCTCGGCGATCCGCTACATGGCGAGCCTGCCGCTCGACACGAACGTGTTCACGATGACCATCAAAGCGACGGCCATGCCGTTCGAAGGGCGGGGTTGAGGTACTCGCGCTTTTGCTTAGTGCCGCGGGCTGCTGGGAAGGGGTGCTTCGCAACCTTACCGTGGTGCTATGCCCGCGGCGGCCAGAGCGACAGCGCGGTGTATGACGCGCCCACGCTTCTCCCTCTTCCCATTGTCTTGAATGGGGAGAGGGGCGAGGTGAGGGGCAGCGGCATACGTCGACGTCGCGCAAATTCCTGCCCCTCATCCTAACCTTCTCCCCGTGAAGAACGGGGAGAAGGGATCTGTCGTGCCTGCGGCTCGCTCCAAATCCATAAAAGACGGGGGCTCCGGGGGTGTCCCCCGGTGGAGCGCGAGGCTAGCCTCGCTCGCGTCGAAGACGCGAAGTCTCACGCCGCGCGCGCATCCTCGCGGATCATGGCGGCGCCCTTCTCGGCAATCATGATCGTCGGCGCGTTCGTGTTGCCGGTCGTCACGATCGGCATGATCGAGGCATCGATCACGCGCAAGCCCGAGAGCCCACGCACACGCAGGCGCGAGTCAACCACGGCTTGCGGATCCTCGCCCATGCGGCAGGTGCCGACGGGGTGATAGAGCGTGCCGCCGACCTTGCGCGCGAAGGCGGCCAGATCGGCATCGGTGACGGTGCCCTTGCCGGGCACGGTCTCGCTTTCCACGTATGGCGCGAAAGACGGCGCGGCAAAAATCCTCCGCGCGTGCTTGAGACCCGCGACAGACACGGCGAGATCGTTCTCGACGGCGAGATAGTTCGGCCGGATGGCGGGGCGCGCGAGCGGATCGGGCGAGGTTGCCATGATCGTGCCGCGGCTTTCCGGCCGCGCGACCGAGACGGCAATGGTCATCCCTGGCTTCTTCTCGAGCGTTCCGAACTTCTGCTCGTCGTAGCTCGCCGGCGAGAAAAGGAGTTGTATGTCGGGGCTCGCGAGGCCTTCGCGGCTCCGGCAGAAAACCTGCGCGCTCGATACGCCGAACGTGAGCGCGCCGCGTCCCGTCGTCACCCAGCGCAGAACCTCCCGCGCAAGCGGAATGCCGCGTGCGAGCTTATTGATGGAAACGGTGTCGCGGACGCGCGCGGATGCGCGTACGGCATAGTGGTCCGAGAGATTGGCGCCGACACCGGGAAGATCGTGGCGCACGTCGACGCCGATCGACTTGAGATGCGCGGCAGGTCCGATCCCGGAGACCTGCAGCAGATGCGGCGAATTGATCGTACCGCCGGAGACGATCACCTCGCGACGCGCACGCACGGTGCGGTCGGTGTTTCCCTGCCGGAATGTAACACCGACACAGCGGCGCCCGTCCAGGATGAGCCCTGTCGCTTGCGCGTTCGTCTCGATCTTGAGGCTCGGGCGGCCGCGCGCCTCGGCGAGAAAGGTCTGCGCCGTCGAGCCCCGAAAGCGGCCGTTGCGCGACATCTGCGAGTAGCCTACGCCTTCCATCTGCGCGCCGCTCAAGTCGGGCGTGAAAGGAAAGCCCGCCTCCTGCGCGGCCTTCACGAAGAGATGCGTCAGCGGCAGGATCGTGCGGTAGTCCTCGATGAGCAGCGGACCGCTCTTGCCACGATGGGCGCTGTCGCCCGGTGCGTAGCGTTCGATGCTCTTGAAGTAAGGGAGCACGTCCTCATAGGACCAGCCGCGGCAGCCCGCCTGCGCCCAGCCGTCGTAGTCGGCCGTGTTGCCGCGCACGAACAGCATGCCATTGATCGAGCTCGAGCCACCGAGCACGCGGCCGCGCGGCCAGTGGATGGACCGGTTGCCCGTCGCGGGCTCCGGCTCGCTCTTGTACATCCAGTTGACGCGCGGGTTGTAGAGGAGATTCAGAACGCCGGCCGGAATGTGGATCATCGGATGCCAGTCGCGCGGACCGGCCTCGAGAAGCACGACGCGGGAGCCATCTGCACTTAGGCGATTGGCGAGCACGCACCCCGCCGAGCCAGCACCGACGATGACATAGTCGGCTTCATCTTCGGCCATCGCCGCTTCCTCCCGGTCCATGCGTTCTTGACGGGGCGGAGTATGCAGCGGTGATGGGTGGCGGAAAAGCTGCCCGTTGACGCGCCTGGGCGTCGCGGTCGCGTCTACGGCGCGCGCATGGGCCTAGCCGACGAGAAGCGTCGGACGCTCGCCATTGCGCAGGCGATGGACACGCCAGATATCCTCGCCCGAAGCGCCGATATCGCGCAGCAGGAAATCATCGAGCTCGCGGAGTACGCTGACGCGCTCGCCTCCGAAAAAGCGGCGCAGGACAGCCAGAGGGTTCGAGCGGGCAGTCGTCGTATGCGCGTCCGACGGTGCGAACGCGGCATTGTGTCCTGGGGTTTTCATGATCGTTCTCTGTGGAAATGCCCGGCGATCTCGGATCGAGCCGGAAATGACAGGCGGCCGGCAGCATGAGGTGCCGGCCGCTGAGTTCGTTACGCTAGATGCCGCCCTGACGTGGGCTCAGCTCCAGTACACGGCCTGGACGTAGTGCTTCTCGCGAAGCTTCTCGATGTCCCCGCCCGTGAAGCCGAGGTCCTTGAGGCGGTCGTCGCTGAGGCGTGCGAGGTACGGCTTGACCTCTGCTTCGGCGCGCGCGATCCGAGCTTCGATGAGCCTCTGGAAGAAGCGGGCGAAGAAACCGGGCTTCGCGGCAGTGGTTTCGGTGGAGATGTCTTCGGCGGCGAAGCCGACCGGCGTGGTTGTCGTGGCCATGATTGCTCTCATCTCTGTTTAGTTTTGCGCGTACGCACGAATTTTGTTTTGTTTGCAGGGCCTTGGGCCTCTGGTGGGCCCGTTGTGCACTGCGATATGCTGAATGTAATGAGTCCTTCGCATATGCGGTAGTCTCCGCATCCAGGCTCAGCTATGCGGAATACGCATGGATTTAAAATAGCGCTTACAATGAGTTATATTTCTAACACAATTGATGCGACGCACAATAAAGAGGCGCATTGCACGGCGATCAGTCGCCGTCTACTAAGGTGATCATGTTCCAGGACTTTTCCTCGTCCGCGGACCCGGCATTGGGGGCAGACCGGGTGGCGCGGCTCCGTGCGCGGCTCGCGGCGCTGGGCGTCGATGCCGTGCTCGTCCCGCGTTCCGACGAGCACATGGGCGAGTACGTGCCTCCCTCGGCCGAGCGTCTCGCATGGCTGACGGGCTTTACGGGATCGGCCGGTCTCGCGGTCATTGCCGCCAAGAAGGCCGCGCTCTTCGTCGATGGGCGCTATACCCTCCAGGCCGCCGATCAGGTGGACACGTCCATCTTCGACATCGTGCAGATCCCCGAGACCGAGCCGCGCCAATGGCTGGCGGAGAACCTGCCGAAAGGGGCCCGGATCGGCTTCGACCCCTGGCTGCACACGCGGGCCGCCATAGCCCGTTTTGAGGAAGGCCTCGCCAAGGCCGGCCTCGTGCTCAAGCCGCTGGCGCGCAATCCTGTGAACCTTGTCTGGGGTGCCGAGCGGCCCGCGCCTCCCCAAGGGGCGCTCTCGATCCAGCCTCTCGAATGGGCGGGCGTTAGCGCCGCCGACAAGATCAAGGCACTGCAGAGGCTGCTCAAGGGGGCGAGCGAGGACGCCGTCGTCCTGACGCTGCCGGACTCGATCGCCTGGCTCTTCAATATCCGCGGATCGGATGTGAAGCACAATCCGACGCCGCTGGCCTTTGCCGTCGTGCCGGTCACCGGCAAGCCTGAGCTGTTCATCGACAAGGCCAAGATCGGCCCGGAGGTCAGGAAGCACCTGAGCGCCGTCACGCACGTTCGCGCGCCCGAAGCGCTTGCTGATCGGCTGACGTCGCTCCGTCATGAAAAGAAGCGGGTGCGCCTCGATACGACCACCGCCAATATGTGGATATGGCAGCGGCTCGGCGGCGCGCGGGGCCGTATCAGCGATGCGTCGGACCCGTGCATCCTGCCCAAGGCGCGCAAGAACGAGGCCGAGATCCGCGGTATGCGCATCGCGCATGAGCGCGACGGCATTGCGGTCACGCGTTTCCTCGCCTGGATTGATCGCGAGGCGCCGAAGGGCGGCGTCGACGAGATCACGGCCGTGCGCACGCTCGAAGCTATGCGGGCGGAAACGCAGGCGCTGAAGGAAATCAGTTTCGATACGATCTCCGGCTCGGGGCCCAATGGCGCGATCGTGCACTATCGCGTGACAGAGGCGACGAACCGCCAACTTCGCTCAGGCGAGCTCTTCCTGGTGGACTCCGGCGGCCAGTATATCGACGGCACAACCGACATCACACGCACCGTCGTGATCGGCGCGCCCACAGCGGAGATGCGCGATCGCTTCACGCGCGTGCTCAAGGGGCACATTGCGATCTCGGAGCTGCGCTTTCCTGCGGGCACGACCGGCGCTCATATCGACGTGCTGGCGCGGCACGCGCTGTGGCAAGCGGGCTTCGACTTCGACCACGGCACGGGCCATGGTGTCGGCAGCTATCTCTCGGTGCACGAGGGGCCGCAGTCGATCTCGAAGCGCGGGCACGTCGTGCTCGAGCCGGGCATGATCCTTTCGAACGAGCCCGGCTACTACAAGACCGGCGCGTACGGCATCCGCATAGAGAACCTGCTGCTCATCTATCCGCCTGCCGCCCTTCCCGGCGGTGAACGCGAGATGCTCGGCTTCGAGACACTGACGCTCGTGCCGATCGATCGCCGCCTCATCGATCCAGCCCTCCTCAGCGCGGGCGAGCTTGCCTGGATCAATGCCTATCATGCGCATGTCGCGGCCGTGGTCGGCCCCCATCTCAATGACGCGGACCGCACGTGGCTCGCACAGGCGACGGCGCCGATCGCGCTTTCTTGAAGTCATAAAGGGCGGGGGCCCGTCCTTGGGTATTGAGGGTGTCCCGGATGGGGCGCTGCAAGCGCGACACCTAAATCACGCGTCATCACATTCCGCTTGGCAAGTCGTCATAGAGGCAAACCGCCGCTTCTTTGTGCCCGGAACTCCCACTATCATGCGCGCCCCATGACCATCTGGCAGCGATTTCCGAATGTGGCGGCAGGGCTGGCGAAAGCCGGCTCGGTTATTTCCTATCTGCGCAGTCTCACGCGCGGGGGCCGGCGCGCCGATCCTCGTCATAATATCGCGTTCACGATCGGCCTCATCGCGCTCTCGGCCAAGATGGCCAAGTCCGATGGTGTCGTGACATGTGACGAGGTCGAGGCCTTTTCCCGCCTCATGCATGTCCCGGCTGAAGAAACGGGCCACGTCCGGCAGGTGTTCGACCTCGCCAAGCAGGATGTCGCCGGCTACGACGCCTATGCGCGCCAGATCGCCGAGTTGCTCGCCGGGGACCGCGCCATGCTCCTGCAGGTGCTTGAAGGTCTTTTCGTGGTGGCCGCGGCCGACGGCGTACTGCACGAGCGCGAGGAGAGCTATCTGCGCTCGGTTGCGGAGATCTTTGACATTTCGCCGAGTGACTTTCGCTATGTCCGAGCGCTCTTCGTGCGCGATGCAGGCAACCCGTACGAGATCCTCGGGCTCTCACCCTCGGCAAGCGACAGCGAGGTCAAGTCACGTCACCGCAAGCTCGCGGTGCAGTACCACCCGGACCGCCTGTCGGGCCTCGGCGAGGGCACAGAGCTCGTCGCCGCCGCGAACCGCAAGCTCGCCGCGATCAACGCCGCCTTCGACACACTGCGCAAGGAGCGCGGCTTCTGATGGACCGCGCTTGCTCGCCGCTGGTCCAGGCGCTGCATCCATCGCCGAACTTCGAGCCGCGCCGTGGCAAGCCCCGCGCCGACATGCTCGTCCTGCACTACACAGGGATGATGAGCGCGGCGCGCGCCATTGCCTGGCTCGCAGAACCCGTGTCGCGCGTGTCGTGCCACTACGTGATCGACGAAGCGGGATGCATCACGCAGATGGTGGCGGAAAGTCAGCGTGCGTGGCACGCAGGCGTCGGCTCATGGGCCGGCGAGACGGACATCAACTCGGCGTCGATCGGCATCGAGATCCAGAACCCAGGCCACGATCTCGGCTATCCCGAATTCGGCGAGACGCAGATGGCGGCCGTCATTGCCCTCTCACAGGACATCGTCGCGCGGAACGGCATTCCTGCGACGCGCGTGCTCGCGCACTCGGATGTGTCGCCCGGACGCAAGATCGACCCCGGCGAGAAGTTCGACTGGGCCAGGCTCCATGCCGCCAGCGTCGGGCATTGGGTTGCGCCGACACCCGTCGATGTGTCCGAGTTCGGCTTCGGCGCTGGGGACTGCGCCCCCCTCATCGGGCAGACCACGGCACTTCTCGCGCAATACGGCTACGGCATTGCGCCCTCCGAGACGCTCGATGCCAAGGGCGCCACCGTCGTGCGCTCCTTCCAGCTCCATTTCCGTCCTGAGCGCCCTGACGGCCGCGTCGACCGCTCGACGCTTGCGACACTCGAAGCCTTGCTGGCTGCGGTATAGCTGGCGCCTGCAGTGCGGCGTACTTCCCCTTCTCCCCGTTCTTCACGGGGAGAAGGTCGGGATGAGGGGCGGGAACTTGCGCGGCGTTAGCGGTTGCCGCCGCCCCTCACCCTAACCCTCTCCCCGTAAGGACGGGGAGAGGGGATGAGAGGCGCTCGCGGCTCGCTCCAAATCTCAAAAAGACGGGGGTTCGGGGGTGTCCCCCGGGCGGAGCGCGAGGCGGCAGCCTCGTTCGCGCCAAAGGCGCGATTTGCGGGCCGAAGCCGCATCGGCTAAAAGGCGCCCAATCCCCAAATTCTCCGCGACGAGGATCCGCCGCCGATGGCCAACCCGCAATTCGTCTATCACATGCACCGCCTCTCGAAGACCTATCCGGGTGGCAAGCAGGTGCTGAAGGACATCAACCTCTCGTTCTACCCGGGCGCCAAGATCGGCGTCGTCGGCCTCAACGGCGCGGGCAAGTCCACGCTGCTCAAGATCATGGCCGGCCAGCTCGAGGATTTCACCGGCGAGGCCTGGGCCGCCGAGGGCATCAGCGTCGGCTATCTCCCCCAGGAGCCGGAGCTCGATGCCGAGAAGGACGTGCTCGGCAATGCCATGGAGGGCGTCGCCGAGAAGAAGGCGATCCTTGATCGCTTCAACGAGATCGCGGCGAACTACTCCGAGGAAACCGCCGACGAGATGACGGCGCTCCAGGATCAGATCGACGCGCAGAACCTCTGGGACCTCGACGCCCAGGTCGAGCAGGCGCTGGATGCGCTGCGCTGCCCGCCCGGTGATGCCGATGTCACGAAGCTCTCGGGCGGTGAGAAGCGCCGCGTCGCGCTCACGCGCCTGCTGCTGTCGAAGCCGGACATCCTGCTGCTCGACGAGCCGACGAACCATCTCGATGCCGAAAGCGTCGCGTGGCTCGAGCGCTTTCTCAAGGAGTATGCCGGCTGCGTGATCCTCGTCACGCACGACCGCTACTTCCTCGACAACATCACGGAGTGGACGCTCGAGCTCGATCGCGGTCAGGGCGTGCCGTACAAGGGCAACTACTCGAGCTGGCTCGAGCAGAAGGCGAAGCGCCTCGAGGTCGAGAAGGGGCAGGAGGAAGGCCGCCAGCGCGCGCTCAAGCGCGAGCTGGAGTGGATCCAGGCCTCGCCCAAGGCGCGTCAGGCCAAGTCCAAGGCGCGCATCCAGGCTTATGACAAGCTTGCCGAAGAGGCCGGGCGCGAGGATGTCGGCCGCGCCACCATCTCGATCGCGCAAGGCCCGCGCCTTGGCGACATGGTCGTCGAGGCCGATGGGCTCGGCAAGGGCTTCGGCGATCGCCTGCTGATCGACAACCTCTCCTTCAAGCTGCCGCCGGGCGGCATCGTCGGCGTGATTGGCCCGAACGGCGCTGGTAAGACCACACTCTTCAAAATGCTCGTCGATCAGGAGAAGCCGGACAAGGGCAGCATCAAGGTCGGCGACACGGTCAAGATCTCCTACGTCGATCAGTCGCGCGCGCACCTCGACGACAAGAAGACCGTCTGGGAGGAGATCTCCGGCGGCCTCGACCAGATCAGCCTCGGCGGCAAGCGTGAAGTGAACTCACGTGCCTACTGCGGCTGGTTCAACTTCAAGGGTGCGGATCAGCAGAAGAAGGTCGGCCTGCTCTCGGGCGGTGAGCGTAATCGCGTGCACCTTGCGAAGCTGCTCAAGGAAGGCGGCAACCTGCTGCTGCTCGACGAGCCGACGAACGACCTCGATACCGAGACGCTCTCGGCGCTCGAAGCCGCACTCGAAGACTTCGCCGGCTGCGCCGTGATCATCTCGCACGATCGCTTCTTCCTCGATCGTATCGCGACGCACATCCTCGCCTTCGAGGGCGACAGCCACGTCGAGTGGTTCGAGGGGAACTTCGCGGACTACGAGGAGGACAAGAAGCGCCGCCTCGGCGATGCCGCCGTCGAGCCCCACCGCATCAAGTTCAAGCGGTTTGAGAGGTAATGAAACGTCGGATCGGACGCTAGGCTCGCGGCTCTGACGGAACGCGCCACAGATCCAATCACAGCAAGCGGAGGCCAAATGGACGCCAAAGATCCTCTGGTTCAATTCGTCCGCGAGGCACTGCTTGCAGGAAAATCGCGAGCTGAGATCCAGTCTGTGCTGCAAGCCAGCGGCTGGTCATCGAAAGAGGCCGACTCAGCCCTCGCTGCCTATTCCGATGTGCCGTTCATCCCACCAGTCCCACGACCACGCCTCCGTCTGACGGCGCGCGACGCATTCGTCTATCTGCTCCTATTCACGGCCCTCGGCATTTCGGCCTGGCAGCTCATTTGGCTGATCTTCTCGATCCTCAATCTCGTGCTCCCCGATCCGGTCGACTACGCATACGTGGAGCGGCAATCGGCTGACCAGATCCGCTGGGGAATAGCGTCGCTCGTTGTTTCGGTGCCCGCGTTCGTCGCAATGACACTCTACACCGATCGAAAGATCGCGCAGGACGCCGGCCACCAGAGGTCGCTCGTCAGGAATTGGCTGACCTATCTCGCGTTGTTCGTGTCGGCGCTCAGCTTTCTCGGCGTCGCCGTTTACGTCATCTACAGTTTCCTGAAGGGGGAGATTACTCTTCGTTTCATCCTGAAGGCCGCAACCGTCGCGTTGGTCTCGGCGGGCATCTTCGTCTTCTATCTGCGCGGCCTCGAGGATTTTAGAGATGAGCACTAGAGCTTTCATGATTGCGGCCGTCGGTGCGACATTGCTTGCTGTGATCGCTGGAGCCTACGTCGTCGGCAGCCCCTCTGAGGCGCGGCGCCGGACATTCGACGATCGCCGTTATCAGGAACTCGCAATGCTCGCCGGAACGCTGCTCTGCACATCCGACAAGACTACAGTTCTCCCCGTCGCGCTGACCACGGAAAGCCTGCGATCCTATTGTGGGGCGCGCAACCTGCAGCCGCCGGCGTTCCTCGACGATGAGACCGGTGAACCCTACAAATACACGCGGAAGAGCGAAGAAGATTATTCGATCTGCGCCAAATTCCACGATGCCCACCGCGTGGCGCGCCTCTCGTCCAGCTCTCCGAATACGCGATGGGCGTTCGAGCCGGCCTCCGGGTGCATCACGGGACGCATTCGCTAGGCTCGCGCAAAGCCCGCTGTCCTCGATGAAGCGTAGGCGCGGAATACGCGACGGCGTCCCCGGAAACCCGTCGGCCAGATCAGTCGCAGAAGCGCGCTCACACGCCTAGTCCACAATAAACAGCTTCGCGCCGGTCTTCGTGTAGGAGCGATGCGCCGCATCGCCGAAGTTCGACACCTGGTAGCTCATGCCGGGGCGAAGAACGAAGCGGCGGCCGTCGCGCAGCTCAGTCTCGAGCTCACCTTCGAGCACGTAGAGGATGTGCCCGCGGTCGCACCAGTGATCGGCGAGATAGCCGGGCGTGTATTCCACTTGGCGGACGCGCACATTACCCATCATGAACGTGCGCCAGATGGCTTTGCCCGTTTCTCCGGCGTGATCTTCCGCGGGAACCGCGCTCCAATCCGTAATGGTGAAGGGAAGAGTGGGCAGTTCCATTGTTGCTTCCTGCTTCTTGTCGACGTGGCCGAGTGGGCGCCGAGGCGCGACGCGATCGCGCGCGACGCGCCTCGGCCAATCTAGCGCATGGAGAGGCCGCCGTCGCGACCCTCAGATTCAGACCTGAAAACGCTTCGCCCGGTCGACCTCGGCAGAAAGTGCTGCATCATGTTCCGCACGAAACAGCGCGCACGGTCGTAGTCGCGATAGGAGAGTGCCATGGGTAGACCATGGTGGCCTGCTTCTGATCCGGGAGAACGGAAATGACCGACAGTGACAATCGCGCTGAAATTCGTCCGCTCCGCGCCGACGAGATCTGTGCCGCCAGCGGTGCTGGTCTTGCGAGTGCCTTGGATGTCTTGAGAGGCCCAATTGTATTCCGCCAGCCCACCTGTGGCGATGTCGTCGTCGGGCGCGACGCCGACGGCCCGGGTACATTCATTATCGGAATCAACGGCCCCATTCGCATCCCCCGCTGGTGACGTGCGCTCACGCCGCGTATTGGCTGAGGCATGCGAGCCTCAGCCAAAGGATGCCACGCCTACGAACTCAGGCGCTTCGCGAGGGATTGAAATGCGAGGCGGACGCCGGCGCATCCTCGAGATGGCCTTCCGAGGTCTGACTCTGTGCCTCGGCAGCAAAGCGCCGAGAAAGGCTGGATAGGCCGCCGAGCAGCATGCGCGCCCACTCCTTGAGCGGATAGAGCAGAAGCTTCACGACGTCGTTCTCGGGAACGCCGGTCGCCCCCACGCGCTCCTCGCATTTGCCGGGGTTGTAGTAGGTGCCGAACATGACGTCAAAGAGCGGGCAGAAATTGGCGAGGTTCTTGCCGTAAGCCTCCGGCACGTCCGCGTGATGCCAGCGATGGAAACGCGGCGAGGCCACCAGGAGCCGGAGCGGTCCGTGATCCCAATCGACGTTCACGTGGACGTAGATGTTGTGCAGGGCAAGCAACGCGGCGCTGATCCCGATCGCGTCGCTCGGCAGGCCGAGCCACGTCAGCATGAGCGTGAAGGAGACCCACATCACCAAGCCTTCGAACAGGTGAATGCGATACGCCGTGAGCCCGTTCACATCGGGGTCGGAGTGGTGGATCGCGTGCACCGGCCAGAGCAGGCGCATGTGCAGCAGTCGATGGTTCCAGTAGTTCGCGAAGTCGTATGCGAAGAGGGCGAGAATGACCATGAACCACGTCGGTGCGTGGCCCCAGAACTCTGTCGGGATGCTTGGGATCCCGGCGAGCGCATAGAGTGCCTTGATCTTCTCGGAGAGCAGCCAGATGAGGGGCACAAGCAGAAAGTTGACGTGGAAGATGGTCAGCGTGGCGAAGACACCCATGACTGCGCGTCGCGACCATGAGAGGCGCCATCCGCGCAGGGCGAGATCGATGACGAGCAGCGCGCAGAGAAAGCCGATGACCGCGATCATGTGCGGCTTGCTGATCATTCCTGTCCAGGCGACCGCGCGGCCGGTGAAATAGTCGATCAGCATGGCACCCCGCTGAGATCGTCTTGGTTTTCCAGTTTAAGCAAGTCGAGTTAATTTCGAGCGAAGGTCATTGCGGCCAGGGGCTCGCCCGCAAGTAACGAACGCGAAACCATGACGGCGACCGCCGGCAGAGCGGCTCGGCGGATGCCCGGCCCAGCGCCTCATGCCTGCCCAATTTGCTGTCCCATGTTCCGCGCACGGGATATTGGGGCAGGGGACAGGCATGGCACTGATGGCACGGCGCATCCAGAGCGAGGCGGGCGACGTTGCCGTCGGTACGGTGGTCAAGCGCGAGGGTGGGAAGGTCGCGACGCTGGTTGCGCTCGTTGCACTGGCATTCTCCGCCTACAGCCTCTGGGAGACCTCGCTGAAACAGCCGGACGTGCGCATTTTCGTGCCGCCGGTCATTCAGTTCTCGGCGCCGTACAACAACTCGAATTTCGAGGTCATCGCGATCCCGGTGACGTTCGCCAACGAAGGCGCGCGCACGGGCACGGTCCTCTCCATGGAGCTTGCGGTCACGGACCCGCGCACGAGCCAGACGAAACTTTTCTATGCAGCGGACTTCGGCCGCTGGACCATGGAGAGGACGCGCGCCCAGGCCTACCAGCCCTTTGCGCCGCTCTCGCTCGCGGGCCGCGCCTCCCGAACGGAAACCGTGCTCTTCTACACGCGCGGCGATGACCAGAAGCCAGCGCAGATCATTGAGAAGACGGGCCCCTACGGATTCAAGCTGACGCTGGAGCAGGCAGTGGCCGATGATCTCGGCGTCGTCGACAAGTGGCTGTCATCGGGGCCGGTTTCGGTGAGCTTCGAGCGCGAGCTGCGCTTCTACGATGCGCGCGCCTTCAACAACGGCACGCTGCCGCTCTACGCGAAGGACTGGCGCTCGACGCAGGGTGGGCCGACGGCTGCGGCGAAAGAATAAGCCTTTAGTCCCCTCTCCCCGCTTGCGGGGAGAGGGTTAGGGGGGGGGGCGGCGGCATACGCTAACGTCGCACAAGCTCCCGCCCCTCATCCCGACCTTCTCCCCGTAAGAACGGGGAGAAGGAGAAGCAAAGACGCGACCGATCACGTGACGAGCGAGATCAGCGTCGTCTGCTCCAGCGTATCGCCGAACCACGCCGTGATGGCGGCTTCGCGCTTGCCGATGTACGTCGGCTTTCCGTCCCTCAGCACCATCGGGACGTCGTGCCCAGGAACGAGAAGCGTGTTGGGCTTCTTCTGCCAGAGCTTCCACATGAGCTCGATCGAGGCGCGCGTGACGGCAGGATCGTAGGTCATGTCCGCTTCGAGGGTCGTCAGCTCGACACGGTTTTTGGCCGCATCGCCGGTGAAGATGACGTCGCGCTCGGCGCCCTCGATCGTGAAGATGAGATGTCCCGGCGTATGACCTGGGGCGTGGTGGCTCACGATCCTCGGCAGGACCTCGCTGCCGGGTGTGACGCGCACGAGCTGCGGTGAGCCCGCGAGCTCGCGCACGTACAGTTCAGGCACCGGCCCAGTGCCGAAGGGCTCTTTCAAGGACCACTCGAGCTCGCCCGCGCCGATGTGCACGCGCGCCTTCGGAAACATGACCCAGTTCACCGAGTGGTCATGATGCGAATGGGTCAGAATGACGTCCGTCACGTCAGCCGGACCAAGCCCATGCGTGGCGAGTTGCTTCTGGATGAGCGAACGCTGGTTGAACGACCCGACATCGACGAGCGCGACACGGCCCTCGCCGCGCAGAAGCGCGATCGTGCTCCAGCCGAGGCTGCCATGACAGACGGATTTTCCGGGGTAACCAGTGATGAGAATGTCGAGGTTGTAGCTCCCGAACTTCATGACACTCCGCCCGCCCTATTGCGTCAGCACGATCTTGCCGAAGTGCTCGTTCGCCTTCATGTGGGCGAGCGCCTCGGCCGCCTTGTCGAGCGGATAGGTCTTGTCGATCGGGAGCGCGAGCTTCCCGGACTCGACCGCATCCCAGAGATCGACGCGCATGAGACGGTTGATCTCGCGCACTTCCTCGACGGAGCGGGTCCGGAACGTCACGCCGATATAGTCGATGCGCTTCATGGCATGGAGGTCGAAGTCGAACTCGCCGGTGAAGCCGCCGAGCCGGCCGACATTGACAATGCGGCCGAGCACCTTGGCCGCCTTGAGATTGCCGTTGGCGACGGGCGCCGAGATCTGATCGACAATGACGTCGACGCCCTTGCCGTCGGTCGCCTTGATGACCGTATCAGGCCATGTCGGGTCTGTCGTGTCGATGGCGACGTCGGCGCCGAACTCCTTGAGACGCGCGCGGCGGCCCGCGTTCGTCGATGAGCCGAGCACGAGGCTCGCCCCCATGTGCTTGGCAATCTGCATGCCCATGAGCCCGACGCCCGAGCTCGCGCCCTGGATCAGGATGCTTTCGCCCTTCTTGAGGCGCCCTGCGGTCACGACGGCATTGTGCATGGTCTGCAGCGCCACAGGCAGTGTCGCCGCCTGCGTAAAGGTCATGTTGTTCGCGGGGATCTTGGTGACGCGGCCGTAGTCCGACACCGCGTATTCGGCGTAGCCCGCATTGCCGGAGCACATGACGCGGTCGCCCGCCTTGATGCCGCTCACCTGGCTGCCGACCTCCGTGACCTCGCCGGCGAACTCGAGGCCGAGAATGGCGCCGGCGCCGCCATGCGCACCATGCGGTCGGCCCGAGGCCATGATCAAATCCGCGCGATTGAGCCCGCTAGCCTGCACCCGCACCAGCACCTGCGTCGGTCCCGGCGTGGGCTTCGGCACTTCGCGCACCTCGACGCCGGACGTGCCGACAACCACGGCCTTCATCATGTCGCTTCCTCCGCGATGAGTTTCTGTCGCCTTTCAGGTCTGCGGCGATGATACCTGATTGTGCGCGCGCGTTAAGGCCCAGCGAGGAGCGCGACGTGGCGCACAACTTGGGACGTCGGCAGAGCTTTGCTGGAAGGCAGTCGGAGCAGGGATTACTGCGGCTTGTGCCACCACGTATCGACGTTGAAGCCGAAGAGCGTCGGGCGCGGCGCAGGCTCGAGGTACGACCAATAGCCGACCCACTGGCGTCGCGCATGAAACAGCGGGATGACGTAATCGCCAGAGATGAGGGCGCGATCGAGCGCGCGCACGGCCGCCTCGAAATCCTCCCGCTCCTCGGCCTTGAGCAGGGCCTCGATCATGGCGTCGACGGCCGAGTTTTTGACACCGGGATAGTTGAGCGAGCGCTCGATATCGGCGGCGGCACTTCCCCAGCGGTTGACCTGCTCGTTGCCGGGCGAGAGCGAGGCCGACCACTGCGCCTGGATCATGTCGAAATCGAAGGTCCTGAGGCGCTCCTGGTACTGGGAGCTGTCCACCTGCCGGACGCGCACGTCGATGCCGATCCGCTTCAGCGTATTGGTGAAGCTCAGCATGAGGCGCTCCTGCGCGCGCGTCGCCGCGAGGATCTCGAAGCTCAGCGGCCGCCCCTCCGCGGCCTGCATACGCCCCTTCTGGAGGGAGAAGCCCGCTTCTTTGAGCAGTGCAATGCCGCGCGAGAGGTTCTCGCGGTTATGGCCCGAGCCGTCGCTGACGGGCAGACGCCACGTCCCCTCGAGCACATCAGGCTTGATCAGCCCGGCAAAGGGCGCGAGCAGGGCTCGCTCACGCGCATCGGCCGGCCGGCCCGTCGAGGCGAGCGCCGAGCGCTCGAAGTAGCTTTGGGTGCGCGTGAACCCGCCGTGATAGAGATTGCTATTGATCCATTCGAAATCGAACATCTGGATCAACGCTTGGCGCACGCGCGCATCATTGAAGGGCCAGCGCCGCGTATTGAAAGCGAATGCGGCCATGCCGGCTGGCACGCCGACATCGAACTCGGTGATCTTCACTCGGCCCTCGGCTACGGCGGGAAGCGCGCGGCCTTCGGCCCAGCGCGCTGGATCCTCCTCCGGCCGGAGCGAGATCTGCCCGCTCTTGAAGGCCTCGAAGAGCGCTGTCGCGTCGCGGTAGTAGTCGAAGCGCACCTCGTCGAAGTTGAAGCGCCCGCGATTGATCGGCAGATCGCGTCCCCACCATTCGGGGTTGCGGCGATAGGTGATCGACCGCCCGGCTTCCACCGAACCCACGATGTACGGACCGCTCCCGATCGGAACTTCGAGGGATGTCTGCTCGAAGGTCTCTGCATCGAAGCGGTGCTTCGGCAGGATGGGCATGAGACCGAGCAGCAGCGGTGCTTCACGATTGCCGTGGCCCTCGAAATCGAAGCGGACCGCATTTCCCGGCTGGATGGTCGCTTTCGAGACCGTGCGGTAGTGGGCCCGCATGAAAGGCAGGCCTTTGTCCTTGAGCTGCTCCCAGGAAAAGAGGACGTCCTCGGGCGTTACCGGCTGGCCGTCGGAGAACCGCGCGCGCGGATCGATGTTGAAGACGATGTAGCTGCGATCGCGGTCCGTCTCGATGGACTTGGCAATGAGGCCGTACAGCGAGAAGGGTTCGTCCAGCGAGCGCCCGAGCAGGCTCTCGTACACGTAGTCGCGCAAACCCGCCGCGGCGACGCCCCGGACGATGAAGGGCGTCAGACTGTCGAAGGAGCCGTGCTGACCGAGCACGATCCGGCCGCCCTTGGGCGCATCCGGATTGACATAGGGGAGATAAGAAAAGTCCGCCGGCAGCGCCGGCGCACCGTGCATGGCAATGCCGTGCTGGGGCTCGGCCGAGGCTCGACCAGCGTCGAGCGCGATAAGTGCGAGCAGCGCAAGAAGGAGCGTACACGCCCCAGTCCAGACACTGAGGTGCGTTGCCCGCGTCCGCGTGATCCGCCTTCCAGCTACCCTCCAGCCCATGCCGCGACACATGCACGGCGATCGGGGCGGGATCAAGTCTCGCGCCGCCTTTCCTTGGAACGACTTGAACTTGGCGCCGCCGCCCGGCCTCGTCGGCGGGCCAAACTGAACGCTGCAGTTGCCGGAACGCCACGGTAGACCCGGCATCGCTTGTGCACGACGACGCAAGCTCAAGACCACGTCACGGGAATGCCGTATTCGGGCCCTTAGTGCCGGGCAACAGGCGATGGGTGAGATGGGCGACGCCAACAGGTGCGCCGCACGTCGTCGTCAGCCCGGGTGAGGCTCGACGATCAAGGGGATTCCGGCCTACGTGGCCGCTCTGCAGACGAGGGTTCGAGAACGATGATCGAGAAGACTCGGGTTTTCGGGTGGCTGTCAAATAGTGCACGCGCCATGACTGTGGCCGCCTGCGCGCTCGCTCTGGCGACGGGCGCAGCGCTGGCGCAGCAGCCGGCCCCAAAGAAGGATCAGAAGAAAGCAGCGCCTGCTGCGAAGAAGGAACAGCCCGCAGCGCAGGCCGGCGAGAAGCCGCAGAGCGCGTGGGTCAAGCTGTGCGAGAAGGCCCCGATCGTACTTCGCGACAAAGAGGGCAAGCCGACCCGCGAGCAGCGCAATATCTGCCTCACGCATCATGAGCGGCTCGATGGCAATACGGGCCTCGTCCTAGTGTCGGCGGCATTTCGTCAGGTCGAAGGCGAGGAGAAGCAGCACCTGATGATCATGGTGCCGCTCGGTATGGCGATCGGTCCCGGCCTGCGCGCCACGATCTACAATGCCGACTTGTGGGACAAGATCCAGAAGAACGAGAAGTTCGACGACAGCAAGCTCGAGCCGATCAAGTTCAACTATACGCTCTGCCATCCGGCCGGCTGCACGGCCGAGATCGAGGCCACCAAGCAGCTCGTCGACGGCTTCAAGTCCGGCGCTGGTCTCATGGTGCTCGCCATCAATGCGCAGGGGCAGGTCGTGGCATTCCCAGTGCCGCTGACCGGCTTCACCGAGGCGCTCGAAGGCCAGCCCATCGACAACGAGAAGTATTCCGAGGCCCGCAAGGCTCTCATGACGCAGATTGCCGAGCGCCAGCAGCAGCTCGTCGAGGAGGCACGCAAGCGTCAGGCGGAAGCGGCCAAGGACGGCAAGGGGCCTGCTCCGGCCGCGCCGCCAGCCCAGAAGAAGTAAGCGGCGCGCAGCGCTGGACTTCGTGAAATGAAGAACCCCTCTCCGCTGGCCGCGGGGAGGGGTTTTACTTTGGCCGGTCGAGCGCTTTGAGCTGCTCTTGGCGCCGATTAATTCGCGAAGCGGAAGTGCATGACGTCGCCGTCCTGGACGACGTACTCCTTCCCTTCGAGCCGCATCTTGCCGGCGTCGCGACAGCCCGCCTCGCCCTTGTTGGCGACGTAGTCGGCGTACGCGATCGTCTCGGCGCGAATGAAGCCCTTCTCGAAGTCCGTGTGAATGACGCCGGCCGCCTGCGGCGCCCGTGTGCCGCGCGAGACGGTCCAGGCGCGCGCCTCCTTGGGCCCGACAGTGAAGAACGTCACGAGATCCAGAAGGTTGTAGCCGGCGCGGATGAGGCGATTGAGGCCCGGCTCCTCGAGACCCATCTCGGCGAGGAAAGCCTGGCGCTCGTCGTCGGCGAGCCCCGCAAGCTCGGATTCGATCTTGGCGGAGATCACGACCACTGCCGCGCCTTCGGCCTTGGCGCGCTCGGCAACGACCGCCGAGAAACGATTTCCGGCGGCGGCCGAGGCCTCGTCGACATTGCAGACGTAGAGGACCGGCTTGGCCGTCAGGAGCTGCAAGGCGCGAAAGGCCGCCCGATCCTCCTCGGGAACAACGGCCGTGCGCGCCGGCTTGCCCTCACGCAGCGGCACCAATGCGAGTTGCATCAGCGCGACCTGGGCGGCCGCTTCCTTGTCGCCGCTCTTGGCGCGCTTTTCGACCGTCGAGAGCCGACGCTCGAGGCTCTCCATGTCGGCGAGCATGAGCTCGGTCTCGACGACCTCCGCGTCAGCCAGCGGATCGATGTGGTTGGCGACGTGGGTGATGTCGTCATCCTCGAAGCAGCGCAGCACGTACGCGACGGCATCGACCTCGCGGATGTGCGCGAGGAACTTGTTGCCGAGCCCCTCGCCGCGCGAAGCGCCCTTCACGAGCCCTGCAATATCGACGAAGGTCAACCGCGTCGGGATGGTCTCACCGGACTTGGCGATGCTCGCAAGCTCGTCGAGGCGTGGATCCGGCACGCCGACCTCGCCCACGTTGGGCTCGATCGTGCAGAAGGGATAGTTCGCCGCCTCGGCGGCTGCGGTCTGTGTGAGCGCATTGAAGAGAGTGGACTTGCCCACATTGGGCAAGCCGACAATGCCGCATTTGAAGCCCATGAATCGGTCCTTAAGTCAGTCTTTTGGGCGGCGCTTGGCCAGCCAGTTCTTCAGGTTCTCGGCGAGTGCGGTGGCACGCTTGGAAGCGCGCTCCCCTGCCGGGTGAGATCCGCGCGGGCGCGGTTCACGAGGCACGGTGTCCTCCGCAGTCTTTCGCCGCTTCGACTTCTCAGCCTCGTCATCGTCGTTCGACAGCGCCCGCGCGACGTCCGTCAGAAATCGCGCCGCGTCATTTGCGGCAAGCCGCGGCGCCGCGTCGGCAATCGCATCGAGCATCGGCTCGAGCCAGTCCTGATCGGCGCGGCTGAAATCGTGCAGCACCCAAGCCTGGACGAGTTCTTTCGCACCGGGATGACCAATGCCGATGCGAACCCGCGCATATTCATTGTCGAGATGCGCTGTGATGGAGCGCAACCCATTGTGCCCCGCGTTGCCCCCGCCGGTTTTCACCTTGAGCTTGCCCGGCAGAAGGTCCAGCTCGTCGTGGAAGACCACGATGTCGCTGGTCCCGAGCTTGAGAAACCGTGCCGCCTCGCCGACGGCCCGGCCGCTCTCGTTCATGTAGGTCTCCGGCTTGAGCAGGAGGACCTTGGTGCCATCGAGCTCGCCGTCGGCCGCATAGCCCTGGAAGCGCCGGCGCCACGGCCCGAAGCCATGGCGCTCGGCGACCCGCTCGACGGCCATGAAGCCGACGTTGTGGCGATGCCGGGCGTATTTCGCCCCGGGATTCCCGAGACCGACGAAGAGCTTCATGGCTCACTCGCGCGAATTGCCGCCCGGGGACGGGATCACTTCTTGCCCTTCGGGGCCTCCTTGGCGGCGGCGGCCGGAGCTGCAGCAGCAGCCTTGCCGGCTTCTGCAGCAGGTGCAGCCGCACCAGCAGCCGGCGTCTCCTCCTCATCCTTGCCGCCCGTGCCGGCGATCGTCGCGACGGTGAAATCGCGATCGGTGATCGTCGGCTTGACGCCTTCCGGCAGCGCGACCGCCGAAATGTGGATGGAGCGCCCGATCGCGAGACCGGTCAGGTCGATCTCGAAGTGGCTCGGAATCTTGTCGGCCGGGCACCACACCTCGACCTCGTGGCGCACGATATTCAGGACGCCGCCCCGCTTGAGACCGGGCGAGAGCGCCTCATTGATGAAGCGCACCGGCACGCCGACGCGCACCCGGTTGTCCGAGCCGATCCGCTGGAAGTCCACGTGGAGGGGGAAGTCCTTCACGGGATCGAGCTGGACGTCGCGGGGGATCGCCCTGAGCGTCCGGCCGTCGACCTGGATGTCGAACACCGTCGAAAGAAAGCGTCCGCGTTTGATGAGAATAAACAGATCGTTGGCGTCGATCTGGATAGTGTCCGTGCTCCCTTCGTCGCCACCATAGACGACGGCCGGAACGTTGCCGGTGCGCCTGACGGCTCGTGCGGCCCCCTTGCCGCTCGCCGCGCGCCCCGAAGCCTTGATCACATTGGCCTGGGCCATTTTCGCTGTCTCCAAACAAAACCAGCCCCGACCATGGCTGACCGGGGCGTCTGCCTCTGCCTGCCGGCCTCCAAGGGTGCCGCGCAGGTTCTCAGAACGATGAGATGCGCCGCTTATAACCGCACCGCCAATCGAGCGCAATCTTGCGTGCCCGGAGAGGATGATCCGGAGTAATAAATCAGGCGCCTGACGATATCCGCAGCGCGAGTTGTCAAAAATATAGTAAATGCCGTTGCCTGGGTGCGCCGCAGTGTAGTCTCCCGGACACGGTTTCCCGCCTCTTCCTCGCAAACTGTAAATTTTCCCTTCCCTTTAGCTACCCGGGGAGCACTAATGACCTCGCAGAGGGGTGAGTCGGCCTCCGTGCGAAGCGCGGCCGAGTATGAGTAGCTTCGGACGAGTCGTGAGTGGTGTGTGGGTAGTCGCGTTAATGCGGAAATCTACGGCAGCTCATGATTTCGAGTGGCAGGGCGAATGGCATTTACCGGTGATACTCAAACGGCATCGCGCGATACCGCCAGCAATGTGCTGAGAACGGTGTTTGTGGCGGGCTTGTTCGCCTCGGGCAGCCTCATGGCGGCATCGGAGGCCAGCGCGGAAACGCTGCAGCAAGCCCTCGCGGCTGCCTACAAATACAATCCATCCCTCGATGGCGCCCGCGCTCGTCTCAGAGCGACCGACGAGGACGTCTCGATCGCGAACTCCGGCTATCGGCCAGTCGTCACAGGCAGCGCCGACGTCACGCATTCGTGGCAGCGCACGCGCCCGCCGGCCACGGGCGATGGTGGCGACACCTCGAAGGGTTACGCCGTCAATCTCACGCAGCCGATCTTCCGCGGCTTCCGTACGGTCAACGCGGTGAATGAAGCCGAGGCCAACGTCCGGGCCGGGCGCGAATCGCTCCGCACCACCGAGCAGGGTGTGCTGCTCGACGCCGCGACCGCCTTTATGGACGTCATCCGCGACCAGGAGATCGTTCGCCTGCGTGAGAACAACGTCAACGTTCTCTCTCGCGAACTGCAGGCCACCCGTGATCGCTTTGCGGTCGGCGAAGTCACCCGCACGGACGTCGCTCAGTCAGAGGCGCGCCGGGCCTCGGCCATTTCGGCGCTCGACACCGCGCGCTCGAACCTGAAGATTTCCCGCGCCACCTTCGAGCGCGTGATCGGCCATCCGGCGAGCCGCCTCGTGGCGCCGCCCGGCCCGTACAGCGGCATTCCGAAGACCCAGGACGAGGCCATCGGGATCGCGACCCGCGAGAGCCCGCTTGTCGTCAACGCGCTCTACCTCGAGCAGGCGGCCCGCTTCGCTGTCGATCGGATCTACGGCGAGCTCTTGCCGGAAGTGCGCCTCGATGCAGGCTACTCCCAGCGCTGGGATCCGGCACCTACGCTGGATGAGCGCCAGGGCGCATCGGTTGTCGGCCGGGTCAACGTTCCCCTTTACGATGGCGGCACCATCCAGGCGCGCGTCCGGCAGGCAAAGCAGCTCCACATCGGCCGTCTGCAGGATATCGAGCAGGCGCGCACGGTTGCACGGCAGGGCGTACTGTCCGCATGGGCACAGCTCACAGCAGCGCGCGCTCAGCTCGAATCCGATGAGGCTGCCGTCAATGCCTCGCGCATCGCTCTGACGGGTGTCCGCGAAGAGCAGAAGGTGGGCCAGCGCACCATCCTCGACGTGCTCAACGCCGAGCAGGAATATCTGACCTCTCAGGTTCAGCTCGAGACGACGCGGCGCAATCTTGTCGTCACGTCCTATCTGGTGCTGCAGTCCGTGGGCCGCCTGAGCTCGGAGTACATGGGCCTGACCAAGCTCGTCTACGACACGGACGTCTACTACCAGGAGGTTCGTCGTAAGTGGTGGGGCATCAGCATCACCCATCAGGACGGCCGCAACGAGAAGCAGGATCTTTGGGACAAGCACGGTAAGAAGCACTCCTCCTCCAAGTAGGAGCGGAGTGCCGCCGTTGCAGTCCTGAGATTTATCGACCTGAACCCGATCAGCTCTTTTGACCGGTAGCCGGGGCAGCGCTTCCGCCTTGATGGCGGCCGAAGTCAGGTGCCGCTGTGTCCTGCCCCGCCTCGATGATGCCGCGGCGTATGTGGCGCGCCTCAGTGATCATGCGGAACAGGGTCTCGCCGTCACCGAAGCGCATGGCGCGCTGCAGGTGGAGGAGATCCTCCGTAAAGCGGCCGAGCATTTCGATCATCGCCGTCCGGTTCGTGAGGAACACGTCCCGCCACATCGTCGGATCGGACGCAGCGATACGCGTGAAGTCGCGGAAGCCGCCAGCCGAGAACTTGATGACCTCGCTCTCGGTCACCCGCTCGAGGTGAGCAGCCGTGTTGACGATGTTGAAGGCGATGAGATGCGGCACATGGCTCGTGATCGCCAGCACCATGTCATGGTGATCGGGCGCCATGATCTCGACATTGCTGCCGAGCCCCTTCCAGTATGACCTGAGGCGATCGACGGCGGCGTTGTCCGCGCCCGGTGGCGGCGTCAGGACGCACCAGCGGCCGTCGAAGAGCTCTGCAAATCCCGCCTCGGGGCCGGAGTGCTCGGTGCCGGCAATCGGATGACCGGGCACGAAATGCACGCCCGCAGGCACATGCGGCCCCACATCTGCGACGACGGAGCCTTTGACGGAGCCGACATCGGTCAGAATCGCGCCGGGCTTCAAACTTTTCGAGATCTCGGCGGCGACCGGCCCGCACGCGCGCACGGGCACGCACAGGATCACGAGATCGGCCTCTTTCACGGCATCGGCGGGATTTGCGAACACCTCGTCGACGAGCCCGAGCCGCAATGCCGTCG
Organism: Hyphomicrobium sp. CS1BSMeth3; assembly: GCF_900117415.1. GTDB lineage: Bacteria > Pseudomonadota > Alphaproteobacteria > Rhizobiales > Hyphomicrobiaceae. The sequence continues at coordinate 1,013,170 of NZ_FPEI01000006.1, read as the reverse complement.
CCCGCGTTGCCTCCGTCTTGGCGGCACCGACAATGCGGCGTGCGAGCCCAGCGCGCCGCGTGGCGTGGCTGATCGACGAGCCGATCAGGCCGATGCCGATCAGCGCCACCGTATCGAAAAGCTGGCTCATCGCGCGCTGCCTTTCACGAACTCCGCGAGCGCGGCGACAACTGCGCGGTTGTCCTCTTCCGTGCCGATGGTCATGCGCAGCGCGTGCGGCAGCGCATAGCCACCGACGCGGCGCATGATGATGCCGCGGCTCTTGAGGAACTCGTCGGCGGCTTGTGCGCTGCGTGCCCCCTCGGCATCGCAGTGGATGAGAATGAAGTTGCCGACGCTCGGCGTGACCTTGAGGCCGAGCTTGCCGATCTCGTCGCTCACCCAGGGCAGCCATTTGTCGTTGTGCGCAACCGACCGCTCGATATGGGCCGTATCCTCGATCGCGGCGACGCCGGCAGCGATGGCCGCGGACGTGACATTGAACGGACCGCGAATGCGATTGAGCACATCGGCGATCGCCGCCGGGCAGTAGGCCCAGCCGAGCCGCAGGCCTGCGAGGCCGTAGATCTTGGAGAATGTACGCGTCATCACGACGTTCTGCGTCGTCGCGACGAGCTCGATGCCCGCCTCGTAGTCGTTGCGCCGGACGTACTCGGCGTAGGCCGCATCCAGCACAAGCAGCGTGTCCGGGCGCAAACCGGCGTGCAGGCGGCGCACCTCGTCGATAGGGATATACGTCCCCGTCGGATTGTTCGGGTTGGCCAGGAAAACGATCCTCGTGCGCGGCGTCACACGCGCAAGCAGCGCGTCGACGTCCGTGCGGAAGTCCTTCTCGGGTGCGATGACCGGCGTTGCGCCATTGGCGAGCGTCGCGATCTTGTAGACGAGGAAGCCGTGGACGGTGAACAGCACCTCGTCGCCCGGGCCTGCGTAGGCGTGCGTGAGGAGGTGCAGGAGTTCATCGGACCCGCAGCCGCAGACAATGCGCGCCGGATCGAGGCCGTATGTCCGGCCAATGGCACCGCGCAGCGCCGTCGCGGCACCGTCGGGATAGAGCGCCAGCTCATCGGCGAGCGCCTTGTAGGCCGCCACAGCCTTCGGACTCGCCCCCAGTGGCGTCTCGTTGGAGGAGAGCTTGATCGGTTTCAGGCCGCCCGGGACCGTGCTCTCGCCCGGCACATAGGCCTGAATGTCGAGAATGCCCGGCTTCGGCACGGGCGCTTTGGCAGTCATATCGGCGCACTCCAGCATGGGCGGGCGAGGTGGCCCACCGCCGGGGCAGATACATAGTCGAGTGCCTGGAGGATGAAAACTCTAAACCCGCGGCGCCGTCAGCTCAGCCCGGTGGCGGCACCACGGTAAATGGCGCCCCCGTCACCGGATCGAGCCGCGGCAGCCCGACCCTGGCAATGCATTCAGCGGCATCACTGAAATCACGGGCGTTCTCGCGCCTGAGGTCGGCCGTCTGGCCTTCCGGATAGGCCCCCACCACCGACAGGCCTCCGCTCATATCGAGCCGGCAGTGGCCCACTCCGGCCGGGATGAGCACGACATCTCCGGCAACGACCTCGATCACAGGCCCATTCGGGCCGCCGAACTGCACGAGCGCCCGCCCTTTGGCGATGCCGAGCACCTCGTGCGCCGTCGCGTGATAGTGCTGGAAGGGATAAATGCCGTTGATCCATGCATCCACCCAGCCATTGGCCGCGAGATGTTCGATAATTTTCTGCTCGGGCGATGGCCCAGCGACATCGAGCGCCTGCACATAGCAGGCAAGCGGCAGAACAGGATTGTTCGGAATTAACCCATCCGATGCGAAGTGCAGCCTCTCGATGGCCATGACGACGGCTCCAGCCTGATCTCCCACGACAATATACTGACAGGCATAGAACGCTGGTGCGAAGATCCTGTTCCCCTGATCCAGAGCGCAGATGCGAAGTGCCGCGGATGACAGTCGCGCAGTTAGCTGATCTTATGCCGTCACGGCGCGCGTTGCCGCCGCCGCGCGGACTTCTCTCCAGCCATTGAAGACATGACCACGCAGACCGCATCGTCCGGCCTCGGAAGCGTCACAGCGCGGCAATGGCTCATCCTGTTGATGGTGCAGCTTTGCACGCTGCTCTTCGGCATGACGATCACGCTCGCGAACGTGGTCCTGCCGCAGATCAAAGGCGCGATGTCCGCGACCCAGGACCAGATTGCCTGGGTCATCACCTTCAATCTCATCGCGACAGCCATCGGCACGCCGCTCGTCGGCTGGCTCGCGAACCGGCTCGGCTGGCGCACGGTCATGTTCGGATCGGCGCTCGGCTTCACGATCTCGACGCTGCTCTGCGCGTTCGCGGCAAATCTCGAGGCGCTGGTTCTGTTCCGTGTCGGGCAGGGTCTGTTCGGCGCGCCAATCATGCCCATGGGGCAGGCGATCATCCTCGCGACGTTTCCCCGAAGCCAGCACGCGCTGATGATGATGATCTGGGGCATCGGCGGGGTCATCGGGCCCGTGTCCGGCCCGCTCATCGGCAGTTTCATCAGCGAGCTTTATGGCTGGCGCGCATCGTTCCTCATGATCGTGCCGCCGGGCATTCTCGCCACGGTCTGCGCCTGGTTCGCCCTCTCCGAGCACACGTCCCGCACCGACCGTCACTTCGACTGGACGGGCTTCATCGCGCTGTCGGTCGCCATTGCCTCGGCTCAGCTCATCATGGACCGCGGCAACCGCCTCGACTGGTTCGAGTCGACCGAGATCTGGATCGAGCTGCTGATCGCCGTCGGCGCATTCTGGATCTTCATCGTCCATACGTTCAGCGCCAAGAAGCCCTTTCTCGATCCGACGCTCCTGCTCGACCGCAACTTCGCGCTGGGCCTCATCGTCGCCTTCGTCATGGGCGCGCTGAGCTTCACGGCCATCGCGCTCTTCCCTGGATTGCTGCACGACCTGCGCGGCTATCCCGACAGCGCGATCGGCCTTCTGCTCGCCGCGCGCGGCCTCGGGAACTGGGCCTCGTTCCTCATTATCGTGCCGATGACGCGCCTCTATCCGCGCACGACGCTCGCAGCCGGTCTCGCCTGCCAGGCCATTGCCGGCTGGGGCATGGCCAATCTCGACATCAATCTCACGGACTTCGACGTCTTCTGGACGAACGCGCTGCAGGGCTTCGGCTTCGGTCTCGCTTTCACACCGATGTCGGTGCTCGCCTTCGCCACACTCGACAAGGGCCGGATCACCGACGGCATGTCCGTCTTCCATCTCGTGCGCAACTTCGGATCGAGCCTCTTCATCTCGCTCTCGATCGTCCTGCTCGTGCGATCGACCGCCGCCAGCTACTCGACTTTCACCGAGCACATATCGCCCTTCAACAGGGTGCTCGCGTATCCCGGCTCCGTGGGGCTCTGGAATTTTGAGAGCCAGGGCGGGCTGCTCGCGCTCGCCGGCGAGTTGCAGCGACAGGCCGCCATGATCGGCTATATCAATGCATTCTATCTGTTCGCCATTACGGCGGCGCTGTCGGTGCCGGTCGCGTTCCTCATGCGCGACGTGCCGCGCGACCGGACGGACTGATCGCGCGTTTCGCGCGAGCGGGGCTTTCGCCCCACACCCCAATCGGGGGAACACCCCCGAACCCCCGTCATTTATGGACTTGGAGCGAGCCGCTGGCACGACAGGTCCCTTCTCCCCGTCCTATACGGGGAGAAGGTTAGGATGAGGGGCGGGAGCTTGTTCAAACCTCGACGTTTGCCGCCGCCCCTCACCCCGACCCTCTCCCCATTCAAGACCATGGGGAGAGGGAGAAGAATGGTGCTACACGCAGCGCTATCCGTATCGCCACCGCGGGGGACTTTCTTGGCGCGCGTCTGGCGCGACGCACGACATCGGAGCGCGACAGCACCTCTTCCCAGCAGCCCGTGGCACTCAGAAAATCGACCCCGGCCCCCATATAGTGGTATAGGCACGCACGATTCCCACGAGGAGGCCGAATTCAGTGAACGACGAAAGCCCGACCGCGGTCGCGGCGCCGCAGGAGACCCGCGCCCGCCCGGGCGACGAGATTGCGCGCGAAGTCGCGCGGCGGCGCACGTTCGCGATCATCTCGCACCCTGACGCCGGTAAGACCACGCTCACCGAAAAGCTGCTGCTGTTCGGCGGCGCGATCCAGCTCGCCGGTCAGGTACGCGCGAAAGGCGACCGCCGGCGCACGCGCTCGGACTGGATGGCCATCGAGCGCGCGCGCGGCATCTCGGTCGTGACCTCGGTCATGACGTTCGAATACCGCGACACGGTCTTCAACCTGCTCGATACGCCGGGCCACGAAGACTTCTCGGATCATACGTACCGCACGCTGACCGCGGTCGATGCCGCGATCATGGTGATCGACGCCGCACGCGGCATCGAGGCGCGCACGCGCAAGCTGTTCGAGATCTGCCGCCTGCGCGATATCCCGATCATCACGTTCATCAACAAGATGGACCGCGAGAGCCAGGAGCCGCTCGAGCTGCTCGACGAGATCGAGAAGACGCTGGCGCTCGACACAGCGCCGATGGTCTGGCCGATCGGACGCGGGCGTGATTTCCGCGGCACCTACGATCTTCTCAGCAAGCGCATCACGCGGCTCGATGAAGATCCCGATGGCATCGAGACGTCCGGTCCTGCCGATCCCATCATCGACACGCTCGTCGACAGCGATACGGCCGCGCGCTGGCGCGAGGAGATGGATCTGGTCGAGGGCGCCTGCGGGCAATTCGATCTCGAAGCTTTCCAGCTCGGCACGCTGACGCCCGTCTACTTCGGCAGTGCGCTCAAGAATTTCGGCGTGCGCAATTTGCTCGACGCGCTTGTCGCGTATGCGCCGCCGCCGCGCGCGCAGAAAGCCTCGACGCGCACGGTCGAAGCCACCGAGCCCACCATGACCGGCGTGGTGTTCAAGATCCAGGCGAACATGGATCCGAACCACCGCGATCGCATTGCGTTCATGCGCGTGTGCTCGGGCAAGCTCTCGCGCAACATGCGCGTGAAGATCGTGCGCACGGGCAAGACCATGGCGATCACCTCGCCGCAGTTCTTCTTTGCGCAGGATCGTTCGATCGCTGAAGAGGCTTACGCAGGCGACGTGGTCGGCATTCCGAACCGCGGCACGCTGCGCATCGGCGATGCGCTGACGGAAGGCGAGGACCTGAAGTTCCTCGGCATTCCGAGCTTCGCGCCGGAAATCCTGCGCCGCATCCGGCTCGAGGATGCGATCCGCGCGAAGAAGCTGCGCGAAGCCTTGCAGGAGATGGCCGAGGAAGGCGTGGTTCAGCTCTTCCTGCCGGTGGATGGCTCGCAGCCCATTGTGGGCGTCATCGGCGCGCTGCAGCTCGACGTGCTCTCGGACCGCCTCGCGAACGAGTACGGCCTCCCGGTCGGCTTCGATCCGGCACCGTGCGATACGGTCCGCTGGATCTCGGCGGAGAATCGGACGGATCTGGACAAGTTCATCGAGCGCAACAAGTTGCAGATTGCGCGTGATCTCGACGAGGACCCGGTGTTCATGGCGCAATCGTCGTTCACGCTGAACTGGATCGAGGAGCGCTCGCCTGAGGTCAAATTCTCGGATCTGAAGGTGACGACGGTTTAGCCTTCCCCTTCTCCCCGCATGCGGGGAGAAGGTCGGGATGAGGGGCGGGAGCTTGTGGGACGTTGGTGTATGCCGCCGCCCCTCACCCTAGCCCTCTCCCCGCACGCGGGGAGAGGGGATTGTGTTGAGCTTTCGGCTCGCTCCAAGTCCATAAAAGACGGGGGTTTGGGGGTGTCCCCCGATTGGGGCGTGGGGTCATGCCGAAGGCATGCCAGAGGCATGCGGCCCCACACGCGCCGCAGGCGCGAGCCGGGACGCCGCCAGACCTTGCATCTGCCGCCCGCACCTGCCATGCAGGGGCCTAGATTTAGCCGACGGACGACGACTATGCAGGACACGGTCAAAGAGAAAGCCAAGGGCAAGGCCTCCAACCTGATCGCGGGCGCGACGGGTGACTGGGAGGTGATCGTGGGCATGGAGGTCCACGCCCAGGTGGCGAGCAAGGCCAAGCTGTTTTCGGGCGCCTCGACGGCTTTCGGTGGCGAGCCGAACGATCATGTGAGCCTCGTCGATGCGGCGATGCCCGGTATGCTGCCGGTGATCAACGAGGAATGCATCGCGCAGGCTGTGCGCACGGGCCTCGGGCTCAAGGCGAAGATCAATCTCGACAGCGTGTTCGACCGCAAGAACTACTTCTATCCCGACCTGCCGCAGGGCTATCAGATCAGCCAGTACAAGAGCCCGATCGTCGGCGAGGGCGAAGTCGAGATCGACGTCGATGGCGAGAGCAAGACTGTCGGCATCGAGCGCCTGCATCTGGAGCAGGACGCGGGCAAGTCCATCCACGACCAGCACCCTGACTATTCCTACGTCGATCTCAACCGCTCCGGCGTCGCGCTCATGGAGATCGTGTCGCGGCCGGATCTGCGTTCGTCGAAGGAGGCGCAGGCTTACGTGACGAAGCTGCGTACGATTCTGCGCTATCTCGGCACGTGCGACGGCGACATGGAAAAGGGCAATCTGCGCGCGGACGTGAACGTCTCCGTGCGGCGGCCGGGCGAGCCGCTCGGTACGCGCTGCGAGATCAAGAACGTCAACTCGATCCGCTTCATTGGTCAGTCCGTCGAAGCCGAAGCGCGCCGTCAGATCGGCATTCTCGAGGATGGCGGCAAGATCGACCAGGAGACGCGCCTCTTCGATGCCGCGAAGGGCGAGACGCGTTCCATGCGCTCGAAGGAAGAGGCGCACGACTACCGCTACTTCCCCGATCCCGACCTGCTGCCGCTGGAGCTCCAGCAGAGCTGGGTGGACGGACTCGCCAAGGATCTTCCCGAGCTGCCGGACGAGAAGCGTGCGCGCTTCATGAAGGTCTACGGGCTCTCGGCGTACGATGCGAGCGTGCTCGTCGCCGAGCGCGAGAGTGCCGATTTCTTCGAGGCTGTTGCCAAGGGAACGGACGGCAAGCTCGCCGCCAATTGGGTGATCAACGAGCTGTTCGGCCGCCTGAACAAGGAAGGCAAGGAGATCGCGACCTCGCCGATCGCGGCGGCTCAGCTCGGCGGGCTCGTGCGCCTCGTCCAGGACGGCACGATCTCGGGCAAGATCGCGAAGGACCTCTTCGAGATCCTCTGGACCGAAGGCGGTGACCCGGCCGAGATCGTCGAAAAGCGCGGTATGCGTCAGGTCACGGACACGGGCGCCATTGAAGCGGCGGTCGACGCGATCATCGCCGCCAATCCCGACAAGGTCGAGCAGGTCAAAGCCAAACCCTCCATGCTCGGCTGGTTCGTCGGCCAGGTCATGAAGCAGTCCGGCGGGAAGGCCAATCCGCAGGCCGTGAACGATATCCTGAAGGCCAAGCTCGGCATCTGAGCTAGTGTGATTCAGATCGAGAAATTCGCCACATCTCGCCGCACTGTACCAAGCGAATTTCTCGATCTGAATCACACTAGAAACATTATGATTCTAGTGTCCCTTTTGATTCCGAAGTTCGCGCTGGCCCCCAGCATCGAGGTAGGGCGAACTTCGGAATCGGGACACTAGCGGCCTCTCGTACATTTCCAGACACTTCGGGGGCCTTGAAAGCCCCCGCACGCACCCTAAATCCTGGGTGTGCACGCCGCAGCGCGGGTGCACGAAGCAGTGCCTGGCCCTGTTGGGCAGGCGCGCCGGACAGTCGCTTCCTATGGAGGACTAACCCTATGCGACCCTTCGATTTTGCCCCCCTCTACCGTTCGACCGTTGGTTTTGACCGCCTGTTCCAGCTTCTGGATGGCGGCGTCGAGGGCGAGGCGAGCACCTACCCCCCGTACAATATCGAGCGTAAGGCCGATAACGCCTATCGAATCACCATGGCCGTCGCCGGCTTCACCAAGGACGAGATCGACATCCAGGTGAAAGAGCAGTCCCTCACTGTGAAGGGTGAGAAGAAGGCCGACGACAAAGAGCGTCAGTTCCTCCATCGCGGCATCGCGACCCGCGCTTTCGAGCGCCGGTTCCAGCTCGCCGATCATGTCGAGGTGACGGGCGCCGACCTTCAGGACGGCCTGCTCCATGTCGACCTCGTGCGCAACGTGCCGGAGCGGCTGAAGCCGCGGTCTGTACAGATCGGCAATGGCGCCACGAAGCAGATCGAGGCCCACGTCTAAAGTCAGGCCTCGTGTCAGGTAATATGTAAGCGTGAGTGACGTGCTCCCCCTCCCACTGCCCCGGGAGGGGGAGTTTTCATTTGCAGCGCGTGCCTGATCGCGCCTTTGGCGCGAGCAGGGCCGCAGGCCCTGCACCCGCATCGTGCCGAAGGCGCGTGTCTCCGACACGACGGAACACCCCCGAGCCCCCGTCTTTTGAAACTTTATTCCGCTGGCGTGCGGCTCGCGCGGATCTCGGCGAGCGCGGCAGCAAGAGAGCCCGGCTTTGGCGCGGACTCCAACGATGACGCCGAGGCCGGCCTGTTGCCGACGAGGAGCGCGCGCACACTGGCGATCTGATCGCCGAGCGAGGCCGTATCCTCTGCCTCCATGTCGTTGTCTGCCGCAATCTCCTCAGACGCATCATTCCAGAGGCCGAACTCGGTATTCAGCGCGTGCAGGAAGGCCTCGACGAGATCCAGCAGTGGCCCAAGCTCGATACGGCCCGCCACGAGAAAGCTCTCGCCGATCTCGAAGGTGGTCACCGGCATGAGAGCGCCGCTGTCCCCGGCAATGAGACCGCGCGCGCGCAGATAGGCAAGCCGATCGGCACCTGTATTGAAGGCGAAGCCGGCAGGATCACCGTATTCGGCAACAGCATCCAGGAGAACGGTTGTTCCGCTGGTGAATGGATCGAGAAGGAGCCGCAGTGGCGCCCGCCCGCGCGGAAGCTCCGCCACGCGGCGGCGCGCCTGCAGGATGTGCGCAATAAGCGATGCCTCGAGGCCCCGCACCTGTGTGACGAAGCGGATGAACCGCGCCACACGCGTGCGCAGCCGGCGCGGGCCCATCTGAGGCGTCGGCTCGGTCATCTCGAGCGACAGCGACATGAGCTGCTCACCAGCCGCAAGGGCCGCGTCGAGATGCTCGACGAGCCAGTAGAGGCGCGGATCCAGATCTTGCCTGCGGCAGTGCATTCCGAGGTACCGGTGGTCAGTTCTTAACGCACCGATAAATAGTTGATTCGGGGCCGGAATGTATGTCGGCCGCCAAACTGCCAACGCCTTCATTGAACCGTAGTAGGTTTTATTCAGCTGCGTGGCACTTCCGCCTGCACGATCGGGCTGCAGTTGCGCCTGCAGCACAACCTCACGAAGATTCCCTTTCCCATCCGCGCGACGGGTCAGCCCACGCGATAGCGCTCGATGATCTTCGGATCAGGCGTGCAGCCAATCCCCGGCAAGTCGGGGATGGCGAGCCGGCTGTTCCGCGGGCGCGGCATGCTTTCGTCGATCACGGCTTCCGCGCTGACATAGAGGTACTCGAAAAGACCAATCTCCGAGCGCGCCGCAGCGAGTTGTAGGGTCGCCCAGTATCCCGGCCCGAAGTAGGGCGAGTGGGGCATCACGGTCTTGCCGGCGCGTGCAGCGATGTCGCAGATCTTGATTGTCTCGCTGATGCCGCCGACTTTCGTCACGCTCGGCTGCGGATAGGTGACGGCATCCACGAGGCGCGAGAACTCCACGGCCGTGCATGCATTCTCGCCGGCCGAGATGGCAATGCCGAAACGCCCGAGCGACTTCAACGCTTCCCAGTCCTCGGGCGGGAAGATCGGCTCCTCGAGCCAGAAAAGATCGATCTCCTGAAGGAAGGGCATGATCGCGATCGTCTCGGCGAGACTCCAGTTGCAATTGATATCGGTCGTGAGGCGCACCTTCGGTCCGGCACCCCTGCGGCCCGCGCCGATCGTCTCGCGCGTGATCTCGTGCAGCTTGATATCGGTGTAGCCCTCGCCGGCTGCTTTCTGCGAGAACGTCTCGACGAGCGCCGCATCGCCGTAACGCATCAAGCTCGCATAGGCGGGAACGCTCTCACGTTTGCGGCCGCCGATAAGCCGAGCGACGGACACGCCGGCGCGCTTGCCCGCCAGATCCCAGAGCGCGATGTCGAGCCCCGAGATGGCAAAGATCGTGATGCCATAGCGGCCGTGCAGATGCAGACGGCGTTGCAGGGCGAGGTTGAGCGCGGCTGGATCGTCGGCCTCCTGCCCGACGACGACGGGCGCCACCATGTCGCGAACGGCTGCGGCGACGGCGTTCGCGCAGAAATAGCCGAAGGCCTCGCCCCAGCCGACGAGACCGTCGTCCGTGACGACCTTCACGAGCACGATCTCGAGGCTCGTCCATTTGGTCGGCATGAGCCCGACGCCGGAGCTGCCATCCGAGAACGGGATCTTGAGCACGATCGGCTCGACGGACGTGATGCGGGACATGTGGCGCCCTCCCACTGCTGTTCGTTGCCGGGATTACAGCATCAACAGCGCCAAGCTGTCACGCCACTGTTCATGGGCCGGCGACCAGATCGCGCCCTGCGGCGTAGCGCACGAGAGCCTCGATGCGCTCGTTGACCGAGGGGTGCGTCGCGAGCAGACCGGTGATCCGGCTCTGCAGCGGGTTCTCGATGAAGAAGGCCTCCATGCGCGAGGGCACGTCGAAGGAGGCGTTGCGCTCGATCTTGCGGAGGGCCGAGATCATCGCGTCGGGGTTCTTCGTAAGCTCGACCGATCCGGCATCGGCCAGATACTCGCGCGAACGGGAGAGCGCAAAGCGTATGAGCGTCGAGATACCCCAGGAAATGAGGATGATCGCGACGGCGATCAGAATTGCGATGATGGCAGCGCCTCCACCGCCGCCACCCCCGCCGCGACCGCGGTCCCTGTCGTCGCCTCCCGTGCTCGTCGGCATTCCCTGCCAGGGGCTGCGATCGTCGCGATCGGGCATCGGGCGCGGCGTCGGCGACCAGCCGTAGGGAAAATCCCAGCGCCGGATGAGCAGGTCGCCGATGAAGCCGAAGATGCCCGCGAAGATGACCGCGATCACCATGAGCTGCGTATCGCGATTGCGGATGTGCGTGAGCTCGTGCGCGAGCACAGCCTCGATCTCGGCGGGCTCGAGGCGCTCGATGAGCCCCCGTGTCACGGCAATCGTGTAGTCACCGTCGCGCAGGCCCGCGGCGTAGGCATTGAGCGCCGGCGTCTCCATGATCTCGAGCCGCGGCATGGTGATGCCGCGCGAGATGCAGAGGTTCTCGAGCATGTTGTAGAGCTCGGGTTCCTCTTTGCGCGTGACGCCCCGCGCGCCAGTCGCCGAGCGGATCATGACGCGATAGCCGAAGAAGGCGATTACGAACCAGACAAGAGCGATCAGCGTGGCGAGCGGCCACGTCGACCAGAACTGGCTGGCGGCGGCCCGGAAGATGTACTCGAGGTCGCCGCCGTTGAAGGCATTCACGATCAGCAGGATCGAGAACTGCAAGGCCTGCAGGAGGACGATGAAGCCGCAGAGCAGGATCACGGACCGGATGCGGTTCGCGCGGATGTGCGTGTAGAGGCCGTAGGCGCCCATCACTCGATCCTACCCGCGCAGAGCCGGCGCCTAGAACTGCACTTTCGGTGCGTCCCGCGTCGCCGCGCGCTCGCCCTCGTCGAGATTGAAGAAGTCCTCGCGCATGAAGCCGAGCATGTTGGCGAACAGCACGGCCGGAAAACTCTCGCGCTTGGTATTGTACTCGGCGACGACATTGTTGAAGAAGCGGCGGGCGGCCGCAATCTTGTTCTCGATATCGCCAAGCTCGGTCTGGAGCTGCTGGAAGTTGGCATTGGCCTTGAGGTCGGGATAGGCCTCGGCGAGCGCGAAGAGCTGGCGGAGCATCCCGCTCAGCATGTTCTCGGCTTGCGCCTGGGCTGCCGGTCCGCTGGCAGCGACCGCCGCATTGCGCGCCTTGATGACGTTTTCCAGCGTCTCGCGCTCGTGGCTCGCATAGCCCTTCACGGTCTCGACGAGGTTCGGCACGAGGTCGTGACGCTGCTTGAGTTGCACATCGACGTCGGCGAAGGCCTGGCGCACGCGCTGGCGCAACCCGACGAGGCCATTGTAGGTCGCGATCGCCGCCAGCACGACGGCTGCGACAATGCCGAGCAGTACCCAGGCAGTCGTACTCATGAGGGCCTCCCTTTACGTGGGCGTCGGACTATAGCCAAGAACACCACGGGTGTAGAGAGGTTCCGTACACCTGTTTAACGACAGTTGAGCACGTCAGCGGGCGCTCGTCTGCACAGGGCGTGGCCGCACGCTGGTGCCTTGCTCGGCCGGCCGGCTCAGACGGTCGAGGCCGACAGCGCTGCCGGTGAACTGCTGCGACCACATGAGGGCCGCAACATGTGCCGTCGGGCGGAAGTGGAGAGGCAGACGCGAGACCGGCTGGTCGATCATCTCCAGTGACCGGCCGACATCCGGCAGCATGAACTCGGCCAGCAGGGGCTCGTCGGCGCGATCGGTCAGAAGCGGCGCGATCGGGAAGGGCCGGTAGCTCAACTCGTCGGGGTGCTCGTCGTCGAACTCTGTCGGCGCGACCCAGCGAAGCTCATGGCCCGTCTCACCCCAGCCGAAGCGGCCGCGCGGCTTCGGCATCGCATCGAGCGGCGTCGTCCAGCCGGCTGCATCGAGTGCCGCAACCTGATGGCCTGGGGCGGAGGCATGGCGCTGCTCGCCGAGGGCCTCGGCAGCGAGGCTCGCAATCGACGCCGGGCGTGCAGCGGGCTTAGGCGCGGCCAGCAGACGCGGCTCGGGCATCATGCTCGCATGACGTGCCAGATTGTGGAGCTGCGCGCGATCCCGCGTGCTCGGTCCCGCGGCCACGTGGGCGGGCGGCTCAGCCAGCGCGCGCACTGGGGGCGGCGTCGGCGCTCGCGGCGGGGCCGACTGCTGCCACGCTGAACTTGCGGGCGGACGGACGCTCTCGGGGCTCGCGAGGCTCACCTGCTGCATTGGAGCAGCGGGGCGCGCTTCCGCGATGGCCGATGGCGCACCACCGCCACGACGCAGATTGAGGAAAGCCCCCATCTCGCCGCCAGCGCTCGCCAGACGGGTGCGGGCGGCTCGCCCATCCTCGGCGGTCAGTGGGCCACCATCTGCCGGCATGTGCTGCGTGCGCCCGCTCGGGAAAAGGAGCGCCAGCTCCTGGCGCGGCACGCGTGGCCATGCACGCACACGCGCCGTATCCACATGCACGAAGGGAATTGCCGAAAGCGGATAGTAGCCGACGCCGCCGCGCTCGCGCACGAGCGCCGAGTAGCGCAGGCGCTGGATCGGCACATCCGGGAAATGGACGTCGGCGGCCTTGCCGTTGATGTGCTGGCTGTTCTCTGCCTGCCCACCGCGCGTCTTCTTGAGCATGCTGTTCGTGCCGCGCGAGCGGAAGCCCGAGATCACATGGATGGGCGCCTTCGAGCCGAGCTCGGTGTGTATTTCCCAGAGCAGATCGACGAGCTCGGGATCCATGGTCGTCGGCTCGTTCTTGCGCCAGTCGCGCAGGACCCAGTTGACCCGCTCCATGGCGGCCGGCACGAACTTGCCGTCACGCTTGTAGGTGACGGTGACGGTTTCCTTGGTGTGAATGTTGTAGAGCGAGATCGTGCGCTCGGCGCTGCGGTTCGCGTCGACCGTGCTCGCGCCGATGGCAGCGGCGGCCGAGCAGAGCGCAATGCCGGTCAGAAGCCGTGAAAGCGTACCGCGCAAGAACCTTCCCCCGAATGTGCATCCCTCCTTTCGGCCCTCCGCTGGCGCGGCAGCCGATCCCCCGGGATCGCACCTTCACTTCAAGGCCGGCATGTGCCCCATGCCGGCACCACGGATCAAAGCGTTAACCCAACCCGATTAACCAACAATGATGCGTGCACCGGGCAATCCCACGGCACTCGTGCGGCAAATTCGTGACGTGGTGAAGCTAAAGGCTTCAATTTCCTGGCTCGAGGAAGCCATCCAGGGCCGAAAGGACCGCTTCCGGGGCCTCCTCGGCCAGGTAGTGCCCGCTCGGAAGGGCATGGCCTGTGACCGTGCCTGAAGCATACTGCCCCCAGATGGCAACGGCATCGTACCAAGCGCCGATCTTGCCCTTGGCACCCCAGAGGACGAGCAGCGGGCAGGCGATCTTGGCTCCGGCCTCGCGGCTCGCCCGATCGTGAACGAGATCGATCGTGGCAGCGGCGCGGTAGTCCTCGCACATGCCGCGGATCATCTCGGGATTGCGCGCGTGCTCGAGGTAGTCGGCGAGCGCCTCAGGGGCGAAGAAATCGCGGCCCTTGGGCTCGCGGGCCGTGTGCGCGAAGAACCAGTCGTCGGGCGCCTTGCTGATCAATGTCTCGGGAAAGGGGTGCGGCTGGGCGAACCAGAACCAATGGTAGTAGCCGAGGCCGAAAGCCATATCGGCGCGCTCGAAGTGCTCGATGGTCGGGATGATGTCGAGGAGCGCGAGGCGCTGGACGGCCTGCGGATGGTCGAGCGCGAGGCGATGCGCAACGCGCGCGCCGCGATCATGCGCGACGACCTGAAAGCGCTCGAAGCCGAGTTCGGCCATGAGCTCCACCATATCGCGCGCCATCTCGCGCTTGGCATAGGGCGCGTGGTCCGGCGTGGCGGGCGGCTTGTGCGAGCCGCCATAGCCGCGGAGATCCGGGCAGACAACCGTGAAGCGGCGTGCGAGCACAGGTGCCACCTTGTGCCACATAGCGTGCGTCTGCGGATTGCCGTGAAGCAGGAGCAGCGGCGGGCCGCTCCCACCATGGCGCAATCGCATGACGCCATCGCGGACGCGCACGTTGGTCAGCGTGAAGCCGTCGAAGAACATGGGAGCTCCTTAAGCAGGTTCGCGCGGCGCGGTTCGAGGTCAGGCCAGGGGCCGCTCGCCGCCGTTGTCCATGGGCGCTGCGACGAGCGCCCTCATGGTCGCGAGCATACTCGCAAATAGCGGCTCGTCTCGCACGGACTGCGGCAAGAACTGCTGCGCCTCGCGGGCGAGGGCATCGCGGATTTGCGCAGGGATTGATGCCGGCCGCTGCTGGCGCGCTTCCGCGATCTGATTGGTGAGCATCCGCCCATGTGCACGCCGGACGGCCTGAAGCGTCGTTGCCGTTTCCTGCGCGACGGCTTCGATGAGGGCCTGATCGGCAGGAGAGAGGCTCTGCCATTGCGCGAGTGGGATGCGGAGCGAGATCACACGGCTCGTTCCGGCAAGGGTGCCGGCGTACCAGTGAGCACGATCGCGGAACTGCTCTGAGGCCGCGAGTGTGACTGCCGGATCGTCCGTCTCGAAAACGTCGATCGCGCCTGCCTCGAAAGCCGCCAACATATCATCCGCGCGGACCGGCACGGCATCCAAGGCCTCTAACGGCGCGTCCAAAATGCGCGATGCGGCGATCCGCAGTCCCTCGAGATCACGTGGCCCATCGAGATGCACGCGCGACCATAGGTGCGCTTCTGCGCCGCCCGTCATGCTCACCATTACGGGCTTCCAGCCACGGCGCGCCGCAGCCATATCCCAGAGGCCTTGCCCGCCTGCGCCTCTCAGCCAAGTCGTGACGTCGAGCTCGCGCGCGCCGGGCCCCATCGGATAACCGGCAAGCAGCAGCGATGTCGGCTCGCTTTCAGCGAATTCCTCCTCGCTCGCCAGCACGACCGAGCTGTTCGGCGCGAATGGCGAGCCGTTCGCCCCGCTCAGCGCTTCGAGATGGAGGCGGCCGCCGCTCGCCAGCGCGAGACGGTCGCCCAACAGCCGCATTGGATCGGCGAGTGAAGAGACCACGCCCTCGCCGACGTGCACGAAAGACGGCGGGCCCGGAGGCGCAGCAACAACGCCGGCTTCGGTATGCGACGAGGCAGCCAGCCCCGCAGCCCCCGCCGCAACCCCACCCGTCAGCCGAAGAAAAATGCGGCGATCGATCATGGCCATCCCCAGGAACCTACCCCGGAGAGATGACCATAGCCGATCGCCGCACTCAAGACTTGGGCAGCAGGAGCTGGTCCGTGCTTACTTCACGTCGGCCGCAACCTTCATGGACGTGATCTTGTCCGGGTTCTGGACGGGCTCGCCGCGCTTAATCTTGTCGACGTTGTCCATGCCCTCGATGACCTGACCCCAGACCGTGTACTGGCGGTCGAGGAACGTCGCGTCGTCGAACACGATGAAGAACTGGCTGTTGGCGCTGTCCGGGTTCTGCGCCCGCGCCATCGAGCAGATGCCGCGCACGTGCGGCTCGGCATTGAACTCGGCCTTCAGGTTCGGGTGCTTCGAGCCGCCGGTCCCGGTCCCGTGCGGGCAGCCGACCTGCGCCATGAAGCCATCGATCACGCGATGGAAGACGATGCCGTCATAGAAGCCCTCGCGCGCGAGCGTCTTGATGCGCTCGACGTGCTTCGGCGCGAGATCCGGGCGGAGCTGGATGACGACCTGACCTTTGGTCGTGTCCATGATGATGGTGTTCTCGGGATCTTTGATGGCCATAGCTGGCTCCTTTTGCGTTCCGTTTCGAGTTGCGGGAGGCGGCGCGCGCTCAGCGCTTCACGTCGCCGAGGATGTAGACCTTCTGCATCACGTCCGGCTTGGCTGGCGGCTCGCCCTTGGCGATCTTGTCGACGTTCTCCATGCCTTCGACGACCTCACCCCAAAGCGTATACTGGCCCGTGAGCCCCTGGCACTTCGAGCCGAAGCAGATGAAGAACTGGCTGTTCGCCGTGTTCGGGTCGTTCGTGCGCGCAGCGCCGACACTGCCGCGCTTGTAGATTTCCTGGTTGAACTCCGCCGGCAGGTTGCCGAGCTTGGAGCCACCCATGCCGGTGCCGGTCGGATCGCCCGTCTGGGCCATGAAGCCCGGAATGACCCGATGGAACTTGATATTGTTGTAGAAGCCCTGGCGCGCAAGTGTTTTGACGCGCTCGACGTGCTTCGGTGCGAGATCCGGTCGCAGGCGGATCACCACGGGGCCGTCCTTGAGCTCAATGACCAGCGTATTTTGCGGATCGAGCTTGGGAGCTTGCGCGTAGGCCGGGCTCAGGGCCGCGACGAGAGCGACGATGAGGCTCGCAAATAGCGTTCTCACGACAATGACACTCCTTGATGAGCAGGTTCGATTGGTGCGTATGGCGGGTGGGATGCCGCTCATTTGCCTGCGGCCTTGGCCTTCAAGGCGCGGGCGACATCACGCGAGACGAAGGGTTTGACGTCGCCGCCCATGAGTGCGATCTGGCGCACGAGCGTGGCCGTGATGTGGCGCACGCCCGGGCTCGCCGGCAGGAAGACCGTGTCGATATCCGGCGCCATTTCGCCGTTCATGCCCGCCATTTGCATCTCGTAGTCGAAGTCCGTCGCATCGCGCAGGCCGCGGAAGATCGCGCGCGCGCCGGCCTCGTGCGCGGCATTGACCACAAGGCCGTCGAACGTGACGACCTCGATCGTCGCGCCGAATTCCTTGGCCGCCGCACGTGTCTCGGCCTTGAGCATGGCCGTGCGCTCGGCGACCGAGAAGAGCGGCGTCTTGCCGGGATGAACGCCGATGCCGATCACGAGCTTGTCGACCAGCGCCAGCGCGCGGCGCATGACATCGACGTGGCCGAGCGTGACGGGATCAAAGGAGCCTGAATAGAAACCGATGCGGGGCATGCGATCCTCGGGTTTCAGAATGATCTACGTCACGGCCGACGCAGCGTGGCGAGTAGCGCGCCGCCGGCAAGCAGCAGGCCGCCGGACACGCCGTTGAGCGTGCGCGTGTGGCGATCCGCGAACGCAGTGCGCACCTTCGCCACCAGAAAGGTGTACGTGATGTCGACGGTGGCAAGCGTGAGAACGAAGATCGCAGCGAGCACTACGAGCTGCGGTCCTGGCGCCTGCGCCGGATCGAGAAACTGCGGGAGGAAGGCGCCGAGGAAGAGCAGCACCTTCGGATTCGAGAGGCTGACGACTAAGCCGTTCAAATAAAGAGAGCCGCCGTGCCGCGTGCGCACGGCCTGAATGGGCGATGTCGAGAGCGACCCGTAGACCTGCCGCGCTCCGAGATAGATGAGATAGGCCGCACCCAGCCAACGGATCACGTCGAACCAATCGGACATGAGAACCATGACCGAGTTCATGCCCAGCGCGGCAATAGCCACGAGCGTGGAGAACCCGGTCGTCGAGCCGGCAAGCGTCCAGAGGCCACCCTTGAGGCCATGCGCGGTCGTATTGGCGATGATGAGACTCATGTTCGGGCCCGGCGTGATCGCCAGGAAGATGCAGGCGACGACAAACGCCGCGAGAATGCCCATGCTCATGTCTGTACAGACCCAGGCGCAAGGCCGCGCCAGTGCGGCCGACGCCCTGCTATATAGACGGCGGCGGCGGCTGTCACGGGCTGCTGAACATTCGGGCGCCAAACCACCATGCCAAAAGCGCAATTCCAGATCCGGCCCGTCCGAAATGCCGAGGATCTCTCGGCGACGGTCGGACTTTTCCGCGCCTACGCGGCCTCCCTCGGGATCGATCTCGCCTACCAGGATTTCGAGGCGGAGCTCGCCGGGATGCCCGGAAAGTACGCCCCGCCGCAGGGCGAGCTGTTGCTCGCGCGTGGGGCCGGCGACGCGCCGATCGGGTGTGTTGCGCTGCGCGCCGTCGCGCCCGACGGCTGCTGCGAGATGAAGCGCCTCTACGTCTCGCCCGAAGCGCGCGGGCTGGGCCTCGGCCGGGTCCTGGTCGAGGCGGTCATCGAAGCGGCGAAGGGAAAAGGCTATCGCGAGATACGGCTAGATACGTTGCCCGACATGATCGAGGCGCAAGCACTCTACGAACGTCTGGGCTTCGCGCGGATCGCGCCCTATTACGACACGCCGATCATCGGCACGGTCTTCATGGCGCGTGCGCTTTGATCTTCTGGCTACACCGGCGGCCCGTGCCGGCGGATTGCATAGAGGTGATCGACAGGCCCATTGCCCTTGCCGATCGGATTGCGCGCACCGTGCTCGATGGCGTCCTGTATGAACGCCTTGGCGCGTTGCACGGCCGTCTCGAGGTCGGCGCCTGTTGCCAGCAGCGCGGCAATTGCGGCTGAGAGCGTACAGCCCGTACCGTGCGTGTGGCGCGTGTCGATCCGCGGTGTCGAAAGCCGCAGTGTCTTGCCGGAACCTTCGATCAGCAGATCGACCGCATCGACGCTCGTGCCATGGCCACCCTTCATGAGCACGGCCTTGCAGCCAAAGCGGCTGCAGATCTCGCGGCCCTGCTCTTCGACGGCGGCCTCGGTCTCGGCAAGGGTGGCATCAAGCAAACGCGCCGCCTCGGGCAGATTGGGTGTGACCAGCCGCGCCCGCGGGAGCAGCACATGGCGCACGGCATCGATCGCGTCCGCCTGGAGGAGCACATCACCGCTCGTCGCCACCATGACCGGATCGACGACCAGCGGAATCTCGGGAAACTCCTTGAGCGTCGTCACGACCGCATTGATCACTGCCGCGGTCGCGAGCATCCCCGTCTTGGCCGCGCCGACCTCGAGATCGCTCATCACCGAACGGATCTGCTCGGTAACGAACGACGGCTCGACGGGCAGTACGCCCTGCACGCCCTGAGTGTTCTGCGCCGTGAGCGCGGTCAGCACGCTCGCACCATAGACGCCGAGCGCTGTGAACGTCTTGAGATCAGCCTGGATGCCGGCGCCGCCGGAGCTGTCCGAGCCAGCGATGGTGAGCGCAATCGGGACCATGATACGAAGCCTCGTTCGGCGCTGGGCTCAGCGGCCCGCGCCCTTTTTCAGGATTTCTCTCTGCAATGTCTCGGGCGTGCCCCAGGCCTCGATGTCGGCCAGGAAGGGCACGTGATCGATCAGCCATTGGCCGATCCACGTGATCGAGCCCGTGAGAAAGGCAATGCCGGTGAGGATCAGCAGCACGCCCATGACCTTCTCGACCTTGCCGAGATGGCGGCGAAAGCGCTGCATGAAGCCGAGGAACGGTCGTATGGCCACGGCTGCGAGCACGAACGGAATGCCGAGGCCGAGCGAGTAGACGGCAAGCATCCGCACGCCGGTGCCGAGGCTCCCTTCGCTTGCCGCGAGCGTCAGCACGGCCGCGAGGATCGGCCCGATACAGGGCGTCCAGCCAAAGGCGAATGCGAGCCCGATGATGTAGGCGCCGAGGTAGCTCGCGCCGTGCATGTCATGGCGATAGCGCTTGTCGGCGTGGAGCTGCGGAATGTGCAGGATGCCGAGGAAGTGCAAGCCAAAGAGGATGATCACGACGCCCGCGACCATGGACAGCTCGTACTTGTAGATCTGAATGAGCTGGCCGAACATGGAGGCGCCGGCACCGAGGCCAACGAACACGGTCGTGAAACCGAGGACAAAGCAGAAAGAGGCCAGGACCACGCGGCGCCATGACCGGCGATCGATCTTCTCTTCGCTCGTCAGCTCCTCGATGGACATGCCGCCGAGATAGCTGAGATAGGGCGGCACGAGCGGCAGCACGCAGGGCGAGAGGAAGCTCAGGAGCCCGGCGAGGGCAATGCCAAAGTAGATGTAGAGATCCGCCAGCACGGCGCGCTCCGAACTCTATGGATCCAGGGTGTCTCGGCCTCAAATCCGACTACGAACCCGATACAGGCCACGGGTCGCATTCGAGGTCCGACGCCTAGGCGTTGCCCTTCGCGGACAGCAAGACGATCGATCGCGCCAAGTCAATCCCTGCAGGCGCGACACGATCACATGGCGCGGCGCACAATGCGGACCGGCGCGCTCGGCACGTCGGCGATCACCTGGCGTTTGCGCAGATGGCTCGCAAAAAGATCCCAGATCGGCGGGCCTTCGGTGCCCTCGTTGATCGAGGCCCAGCCGGCGACCGTGTAGACGAAACCTGCTTCGATCGGCTCGCCGGTCCTCAAAAGCCGCATGTCGGAGATGCGCTGCCCCATGGGTGCATCGACGTCGATCGTGAAGCTCATGCCGCCGACGCGGACCATGTCGCCGCCCTGCTGGTAGTAGGGATCGGGATTGAAGAGATTGTCGGCCACGTCCTCCAGGATCGCCTTGATCATCTCGCCGCGGAACGGGAGGCGATAGACGTTTGGGTAGGTCATGGCGGTAGCGTTGTAGACGTCATCCCAGGTGATGGGTTGGCCCGGAATGAGCGACGTGCCCCAGCGGAAGCCCGGCGAGAAGCAGATCTCGGCATCGCGCTCCGCGAGCAGCGCCTCGCAGATGAGATCGTCGAGCGTACCGGCGACATTGCCGCGCCGGTAGAGCAGCCTGTCCGCGCGCGCGATCTCCGTCGAGAGCATGGTCTCGTGGGGGGCGCGGATCTCGTCGATGAGGCGAGCCATCTCGGGATCGGGCGTGATGGCATCGGCGAGCACCGGCATAAGCGAATAGCTGTAGTCGGCAATGCGACCGCCCTTCACGTCGAGATCGAGGCGCGAGAGGAACTTCGTGTTCGATCCGGACGCCACCAGCAGCGTCGAGCCGACGCGCTCGGGGCGCGGAATGGCATCGTGCGTGTGTGCCGTGAGAATGATGTCGATGCCCTCGACGCGGCCGGCGAGCTTGCGGTCGACGTCGAAGCCATTGTGCGAGTTGAGCACGACGATCTCGGCGCCGGCGGCACGCACGGCGGCCACATTGCGGCGCACTTCCTCCTCGCGAATGCCGAATGACCACCCGGGTATCATCCAACGCGGATTGGCAATCGGCGTATAGGGGAAGGCCTGGCCGATGACGCCGATGCGCACGCCGCCCTTCTCGTAGATGCGCCAGGGCCTGAAGACCGGCTCCTCGAATTCGGTGTCCATGATGTTGCCGGCGAGGAAGTCGATCTTCGCCGAGCCGCGCCCGTCCTTTCCGCCGAAAAGCGCACTGACGCGCTCATGGCCGAGCGTGAATTCCCAGTGCGCCGTCATCGCATCGACGCCGAGCGCCTCGGCAATGCGCACCATGTCGCCGCCCTTGGTCTGCAGCGCCGTGTAGGAACCGTGCAGCGTATCGCCGCCATCGAGGAGCAGCGTGCGCTCGGCACCCCGCTCGGCGCGGACAGCCTTCACGAGCGTCGCCAGCCGATCCATGCCGCCGACGCGACCATAGTCCTTTGCAAGCACCTCGAAGTCGGCCGAGGAGAGCATGTAGGCCTGGGCCGAGCCCGGCGCGATACCGAAGTGGGTGAGGAACTCGCGGTCCGTGAGATGCGGCGGAAGCCCGCGCGCCTCGCCGACGCCGAGATTGACCGAGGGCTCGCGGAAATAGACCGGGCGGATCTGCGCGTGGCAGTCCGAGAAATGCAGGATGGTCACCTGCCCCTTGGCCTCGAAGCGGAGAATGTCCTCCTGGCTGAGACCGCGGCGCAGTGCCTGCCCGAGCGCGGAAGTGCCGGCAAGGCCCGTGAGTGCGCCTGCCGCCAGAGCAACCTGCAAAAACTCGCGACGGGAGTGCATGGTCCGGTAAGTCTCCTTGCCGTCGGACGTACGAAGGGCGGCGCCACGTTCAACCGGCCACCGCCCCTCTTACTCTTACTTGTTGACTGGGCTCTCCGGGCTCATGACGAGCGCGACGAGGTCCTTGATCTGGTCGATGGTCAGCACGGCATTCGACCCGAAGCGCGGCATGAGCGAGCAAGGGAAGGCCGCGTGCGCGTTGTAAATCTTCTCGTACACCGCCTTCACGTCTGCTTCGGCGTACTTCCTGATTTTGCCGTACTCGCGCAGGCTCGGACCGACCGTGCCGTAGCTCACCTCGGCCTGCGTCATCTGATGACAGGCATAGCAGTTGCCGCCATTCGGATTGCGCGGCGGATAGTCGGTAAAGCGCATGCCATAGCCACTTTGCGCCCAGCGCTCTCCCTGCTTCCAATCGCCCATCAGCTTGCCGTCGTCGGGATATTTGATCTTGGCCTTTTCGCGCGCCATGATCTTTTCCGCGTCGGCAGCCGAGGGCGCGTTGCGCGCCGCGCTGCACACCTTCAGCGTCTCGTCCTGATCGACGCGGCCGGCCCAGTCCTTGGGCGCCTGCGAGAACGCGAACTTCATCACCACATCGGCGTGCAGCGGATCGATCTTCGTCTCTTGCGCCGATACGGGCGCGGCCAGCACGGCGGCGAGGGCGGCAAGGATGAAATGCTTCTTCATGGAACCACCCTCCCTCAGCGCTTCAGGCCGGGCGCGGCGATGTCGCCGTCGCGCGCGCGATCATAGAGGTACGCCGAAAGCGCCACGCTCACGTCGGAACCAAAATCGAGACGATGCAGGCGCATCTGCCAGTAACAGTCGAGCAGACGGTGCTGCATGGTCATGACGTGCGTGCTCGAGACACGGTAGGCAGGCCACTCGCCGACGACCACCTTGGCCTCCTTCGGATCCGAAAGGAAAGGCAGCGGCTGGAGGCGGATGCGCTTGCCGGATTCGGCGTGGCAGGTGGCGCACGAGAAATCAAACGGCCCCTGGCGGCGGAAGAAGAGCGCCTCGCCGAGGGCGATCGCCTCCTTCTCCTTTTCATGATCCTTCTTCGAGGCGAGCTTCATGCCCGAGGACTTGTGCGAGACGAAGGTCGCGATGGCGCCAATGTCCTTGACCGGCTGACCGCCGCCGGGATGCGGGTTCTTGCGGAAGGCCGTGCTGTCGAAGCCCTGGAAGTTCTCCATGCACCAGAGGATGCGCGTCTCGGCATCCATGACGCGGTCCGCATCCTCGAAGTAGCGTGGCAGCTCGGCGAAGGCGCCATCGACCTTGCCGACGCCCTTGCCGAGGTCACACGTCTCGGCGAGCGAAACATTCCGCGGGCCTTTCTTGGCGGCCCAGAGCGCCTCACCGCGATCGGCATCGAGAAGCGCCGGATTGCTCCAGGGATCCTCCTTCATCATGCGGCGGTACTGCTCGAGGCCACGCTCGGTCGCCGCATCCTGATCGGCCTGCGACATCCCAGCGGCCGGGGTGGCCGGCGCAGCCACCTTCGGGGCCGCCGGTGGATTTGCGGGAGGAGCGGCGGCAGCAGGTGGCGGCGTGGTCGCAGCGGGCGGCGTAGCCGGCTTGGCAGCGGCAGCCTTCTCGGCTTCGTCCATGCGCCGCATATGCTCTTCGTACGCCTTGCGCGCGGCCTGCTCGCGCTGGGCCGGGGTCTGAGCCTCGACCCGCGGCACGAGCACCGTGGTCATGAGCCCAATCCCCAGGCCGATGCCGGCGATCGCCGCGGCCGGGGTTCGCAGTCGCCACCCAAGCATTTCCTGCCTCCCTAAAATTCCCTCAGTTCGTCAGCAGATCCTTGCCCGGCCGCCAAACGGACGATCGGGATGCGCTGATATTCGAATATCACGGTATTTGCAGCAGGCGCGTTGTGCAACCGTCATGAAGTCGGGTCGTCAGGGTCCTGGCGCCCCCTGGCGCGGTGACGCTCATAGGCGCGGGCCGCCCGCACGATCAATGTGACAAGGCCACCGAGGCCGACAAACACAATGAAGAGCGGCACCAGGATCGGCACAAAGGCCCATACCATCACGCTGACGAGAAAGACCGCCGTTCCGATCAGCCAGAGGCGCAGCAGGCTCATGCGTGGACGAGAAGTTGCTCGCGGTCGCCAAGCGTGGCGAGGATGATGGCCGTACCGCCGACGACACACTGCATCGGGTTCGGCGCCACACTGAAAGGGATGCCGAGCAAACGCGTGAGCTCCGTATCCAGACCGTGCAGCAGCGCGCCGCCGCCCGTCAGCACGACGCCCCGCTTTCCAACCGCGGCGCGCAGCTCCGCCGAGAGATCCTCCAGTGCGCGACGGACGAGCTCGGCCATATTCGCAATGGGGGCTTCGAGGGCGATTCCGACATCATGCGGCCGCAGCACGACCGACTTCATGCGGCGCTGCACGACATCGCGGCCGCGAATGTGTGCCTCGGCTGCGCGGCCATTGGCGCGGGCGCCCGCAGCGCCAGCCTCGATCTTGATGCGCTCGGCACTGGTAAGTCCGATCGCGAGCTGATGGGCGCGGCGCACATAGCGCCGGATGGCCTCATCGAAGGCATTGCCGGCCACCTTCAGCGACGCCGTATGCACGATCTCGCCATTGGACAGCACGGCGATGTCGCTCGTGCCGCCGCCAATGTCGAGGATCATCGTCACTTCTTCTTTGTCGACCTCGATGCCAGCACCGATCGCGGCGGCGACCGGCTCCTCGACGAGATAGACGCGCCGAGCCCCCGCGGCCCGCGCCGTCTCGTAGACCGCGCGACGCTCGACAGGCGTCGCGGCGGCCGGCACGCAGATGAGGATGCGCGGGCGGCGGAAGCCGTATTTCGACTTCGCTCGGGTAATGAAGGAGCGCAGCATCTCTTCTGTCGCGACGAAGTCGGCGATGACGCCATCGCGCAGCGGACGGACGAGCTCGATTGGGTCGGGGCTGCGCGTCTTGAGCGTCAGCGCCGCTTCGCCGACGGCAATCACATGGCGTGGGTTGTCTTTCGCGCGCACCGCGACGACGGACGGCTCATCGATGATGATGCCGCGCCCGGCCACGTGGACCAGCGTGTTGGCGGTCCCGAGATCGATCGCAATATCATCCGAGAAAACGCCGCCGACCTTCTTCCGCATGGCGCTTCAGCCAGCCCTCGACAAACCACGCGCTGCCTCGCCGCCAGCGCGTTCGACTTTCGTGCACGATAATCGAGCCGAGAGCGAACTCCAAGAGATGCGCGCGAAAATCAGCAGTTGCAGCAGCTTCTTCCGCGCTCGGCCTTACTCTGCAGGCCTTCTCCCCTCCCTGCGCGTGCAGGGAGGGGAGGTTCCTGTTCAGCTCACCATCATCTGCGCTGCGGGCCCGCGCTGGCGCTTCATCATGAGCTTGTTCAGCGCCACGACATAGGCGCGGGCCGAGGCGACCATAGTGTCGGTATCCGAGCCGCGGCCCGTCACCTGGCGCCCATCCTCCTCGAGCCGCACCATGACCTCGGCCTGGGCATCCGTGCCCTCGGTGACGGCCATGACCTGGTAGAGGGGCAGGCGCGCCTCGTGCGGCACGATGGCCTTGATGGCCTTGAACGTGGCGTCGACGGGACCATCGCCGGTCGCCTCGCGCGTCTCGTTCCGGCCGTCGACCTCGAGCGTGATCTTGGCCTTCTGCGGCCCGCCCGTGCCGGCAACGACCTCGAGCGCGATGACCTTGATCCGGTTGGTCTGCGTCGCGACCTCCTGGTCGACGAGCGCCTCGATGTCCTCGTCGAACACGAGCTTCTTCTTGTCAGCCAGATCCTTGAACCGGCGGAAC
Source organism: Hyphomicrobium sp. CS1BSMeth3 (assembly GCF_900117415.1). Lineage (GTDB taxonomy): Bacteria > Pseudomonadota > Alphaproteobacteria > Rhizobiales > Hyphomicrobiaceae. The sequence continues at coordinate 986,909 of NZ_FPEI01000006.1, read as the reverse complement.
GCATCCTGGAAGGCATTGTCGCCGAGGTGTTCATAGCCGAGTTGCTTCAGCTTATCGCGAAAGGCCGCACGCCCGGACAGCTTGCCGAGGCTCAGCGTCGACTTCGAGAGGCCGACGCTTTCCGGCGTCATGATCTCGTAGGTCTCGGTGTTCTTCAGCATGCCATCCTGGTGGATGCCGCTCTCGTGCGCGAAAGCGTTCCGGCCGACGATGGCCTTGTTGTACTGCACGGGGAAGGCCGAGACCGACGCGACGAGCTTGGACGCGCGCGTGAAGTGCGTCGCATCGACGTCCGTCCAGTACGGCAGCACGTCATTGCGCACCTTCATGGCCATCACGATTTCCTCGAGCGCGGCATTGCCGGCGCGCTCGCCGAGGCCGTTGATCGTGCACTCGATCTGGCGGGCACCGGCGCGCACGCCGGCGAGCGAGTTCGCGACTGCCATGCCGAGATCGTTGTGGCAGTGCGTCGACCACACGACCTTGTCGCCGCCGGGGACCGTCTCGCGCAGCATCTTGATGAGCGCGTAGTACTCCTCCGGCACCGAGTAGCCGACGGTGTCGGGGATGTTGATCGTCGTCGCGCCCTGCTTGATGGCGATCTCGCAGCAGCGGAGCAGCACGTCGCGCTCGGTGCGCGTCGCGTCCTCCGCGCTCCACTCCACATTGTCGGTGTAGTTGCGCGCGCGGGCGACGCTGGCGCCGGCAGCGGCGATCACCTGCTCGGCATCCATCTGCAGCTTCCACTTGCGATGGACGGGGCTCGTCGAGATGAAGGTATGAATGCGCGGACGCTTGGCGAACTTGACCGCCTCGCCGGCCCGGTCGATGTCGGCGAAGCTCGAGCGCGAGAGACCGCAGACGACCGAATTCTTCACGATCTTCGCGATCTCGCAGACCGCCTCGAAATCGCCGTTCGAGGAGATCGGGAAGCCCGCCTCGATGATGTCGATGCCCATCTCGTCGAGAACTGCGGCCACCTTGAGCTTGTCCTCGAGCGTCATGGCGGCGCCCGGCGACTGCTCGCCGTCACGCAGCGTGGTGTCGAAGATGAGAACGCGGTCGGCCTCGTTACGGGAAGGCGATTCCGATGACGGCTTCTGGGCGGCGTCGTTCATGGCATATGGTCCTTGGGTCGGGGCCAGCGCTCACTGGCGCGGCAAGTTCTGCTCTCTTGTGGCTGATTCGGTCCCCTGAGCGCCCGTCCCGGATGGATCCGAGACCTCTCACGGCTCAGGGGCTGGTAAGGAGCAGGATGGACCGAAGCAGGCGCGCAGCCGATGAAGGGGCGCCGTCCCGCGTGGGGATCGCCTCCTCAATCCAGCCCTGGCTAATGCCCGCCATTGTCGCGAATCTCTCGCCGGTCACGTAGCTGCGCGGACCACCGGAATGATGCCGGCGCGGCAGCTCGTCGGCATATAAGCCGCATGCGGTCGCCGATTGCAAGCTGAAATGGAAGGCTGTTTTGCCCCTGAAGCGCGTGGCGGCGGAGGGGATGCGGCAATAAAGCTGGGGGTTAGTAAGGAGTTCGCCACTTTTCGGTAGCGAACTGGGGTAGATCGCCGAATGGTCATATTTCCGCTCGCCGGTTCAACTATGAGATCCGGTGAAAGCGTCCGCCGGGAAGGATCGGGGCAGGCCACGCAGGGCACGGTGCACTTCAAAAGCGATGACGCGGCGAATGCACCCAGTACTGACGCGCGAGCCGGGAAACAGAAACGAGGACGATAGAAAATGTCCGTAATCCATGCGGGGACAGCGCGCGTCGTGCGCCTGATGGTGGCGGTTTCGCTCGCTGTGATGTTGGCCGCCTGCTCGCAGAACCCGCGGCCTGAGGACGTCGGCCTTGCGCCCTATGGCAAGGGCGGACCGGCGACGCCCGGCTCGATGCGCGACTTCAGCCAGAACGTCGGCGACATCGTCTACTTCTCGACGGACAGCACGGATATCTCGCCGGAGGCGCAGCAGACGCTCTCGCAGCAAGCGCGCTGGCTGCAGCAGTATTCGCAGTACACCATCACCATTGAAGGGCACGCCGACGAGCGCGGCACGCGCGAGTACAATATCGCGCTGGGCGCCCGCCGTGCTCAGGCCGTGCGGGATTTCCTGGCGCGCAGCGGCGTCAGCCCGGCACGCATCCGCACGATTTCGTACGGTAAGGAGCGGCCCGTCGCCGTCTGCAACGACATCTCCTGCTGGTCGCAGAATCGTCGCGCTCAGACCGTGCTCAACAATCGCGGCATGGCCAGCAACACGCGCCCCGGCACCTAGCCGAAGCCTAAGTCCCACAAGCATCAACGTCATCTGCCGCGCACGGACCTGCCGTGCACGGCCTGTGGCTGGCTGGCGTCAACCGTGACACATCGGCAACGCTCTGAAGCCCATTGCGCGCTGCCGTTAACCAATTCGCGCACCCTCCCCAAAACGGCCCTATTGTTTCGCTCATTGCTGAGGGCGAGATGACTGCGGGGTCATATCACGCCATGGAATCGAGCGACGTGCCGAGCACGCTGGCCTTGGGCCGCGTGCGTCCAATGCAACGGTCCGCTTACTGCAAGCGGTATCCGGAGGCTTGGCCGCGCGCCGGCTGGCCCATCGGGTTGCTGCTCACAGCTATGCTGTTGCTGTCCACACCAGATCGTGCCGAGGCCCAGTTCAGCGCCCAGCAACGACCGGCCGTGACCCAGCTCGCAACACCCGAGCCGGATGCCGACGCGGCCCGCCAGGAGGCCGCCAACGAGCGCATTGCCGCCTTCCTGATTGCGGAGGCGCGCGAGGAGCTTGAACTTGGAGAGCTGCGCAGCGCCCGCCGGTGCCTCGAGATCCTCGTGACGCGCTTTGCCTCGACCGCCGTCGCCCAGCGCGCCCGGCGCATGCTCGAGCAGCTCGCGATGATCGACGGCTATCCCATGCCGCCCATGCCCAAGGGCGCCCCTCAGATCGAGGCCGCGCGGGCAACCCAGGGCGACGGCGGATCCCTCACCGCGCGCGCCCCCGGCACGAGCCTCGTCGAGGCGGACTTCAGTGCGAGCGGCGGCGACCGGCTCTTCTTTGCCGAGGGCAGCGAGGAGGTTGGCGGACGCGGGCTGCGCATCCTGCGCGAGAAGGCTGCATGGCTGAAGCGCAACAACCAGGTTTTCGTGCGTATCGAGGGCCACGCCGATGACCTCGGCGGCGACGACATCAATGGCGCCTTGGCTCTGCGGCGCGCCGAGACGGTTCGCGACCTGCTGGTCGACGCCGGTGTGGCCGCGACGCGGATGCACATTGCGGCCTTCGGTCGGGAGCATCGAATCTCGCCTTGCTTGGCCCCAGGTTGTGCGGCACAGAACCGCCGGGCGGTGCTGATCCTGACAGATGCGCGTGGCACGCGACTTTCAGAACCCGCCCCGCAGTCGACCAACGTCGGCGCGATCGCGGGGCAGAGCGAGCGACAGGGACGTCCTGACACGCCCGTGCGCCGAGACAGGTAGGGCTCGTCGCGATAAGGTGGGCTCAGGAAGCGCGTGATCGCCGCCCACGGTGGGCGCCACGGGCCGTGACAACAGGAATTCGAGCAAGAAGGGAGCGGCGTACGCGCCGAATGCTTGCCGTGACATCTTCCTCCCCCCTCGGGACGAACAGCACCGGAGCACGTGGGATCAGCGGCATTGCGCGAGCCGGGCTCCCGGCCGTCCTGTGCGCGAGCGCCATCGTGCTGGCCTCATCGTGGGCGCTTGCTCAGCAGCAGCCGGCCCCCATGGCGCCCACAGCACCGCGCGCCCAGCCCAAGGCCGCGACCAAGGCGGCCCCTTCAGGCGCGCCGGCCTCCGATGCCCAACTCCGCCAGCGGGTCGAGCAGCTCGAGGAGCAGCTCGTCGACATGCAGGTGCTCGTCGGCACGCTCGAATCGCTCGCGCGCGGTGGTGGCGCACCGGCGCGCGCTGCCGGCGGCGGTGGCTCCGGCGCCAGCGAGGCCGCCCGCATTGACGCACTCGAGACGCAGGTCCGCGCCATGACCATGCAGATCGAGGATCTGAGCCGCCAGCTTCGCCAGCGCCAGGGACGGAGCGACGAGCCGGCCCCGCCGGTTCGCGAAGGCTCGCTGCAGCCATTCGGCAGCCAGACCCAGGCCGCGGCACCAGGCCCAGTCCCCGGCTTTGGCTCGGTCACCGTGACGCCGCAGGGTGGCGGTGGCGGCGATCGCATCGGCCAGATGATCAGCGCAACGCCGGGCATGGTCGAGAGCGGGCGTCTTCCGCCGGCCGTGCGTGATACCGGCAGCGCCAAGGAGCTCTACGAGACGGCTTACGGCTATCTCCTCCAGCAGGACTACGCGGCGGCCGAAGCGGCCTTCGACGAGTTCCTGAGCCGCTATCCGAATGATCACCTGACGGCAGACGCCCAGTACTGGCTCGGCGAGACGCTCTTCGTACAGCGGCGCTACAAGCCCGCCGGCCAGGCCTTCCTGCGCGTCGTGCAGAATCACCGCCAGAGCGCCAAGGCGCCAAACAGCCTCCTCATGCTGGCAATGACGCTCGAGCAGCTCGGCCAGAAGGACTGCGCGCTCTTCACCGAGCTCGAGAGCAAGCACCCCAATGCGCCGCAGGAGATCAAGGCCCGCGCCCGCATCGTGAAGCAGCGCGTCGGCTGCTGAGACCGGTGCTTTAGTCAGCTTCTAACCAAACATTATCCTTGTTGTGGCTCAATGCCCCCGCGTGCGGCAGACGCGGGCGGCTGAGCTATGAATGGGGGACCAGAGCACGGCGGCGAAATGCCGGGCGCACCTGACGTGCACCCTGGCCGCCTCCGGCTGCGTCGCTGGCGCCTGCGGCTCCTCGTCCGTGGCGCCGTGCTCCTCAGCATCCTCGCCGCGATCCTGATCGCCACCGCCATGGTGCGCTACACGATCCGCTTTCCCGATCCTTCGGCGCTGCGTCAGCGCGAGCAGGCGCCGGTCGTCCGCGTGCTGGCACGCGACGGCACCGTCCTCGTCGAACGCGGCAGCGCGGCGCGCCCCGTGCCGCTCGCCGAGTTGCCGCCCCATGTGATTCACGCCGTGGTTGCCATCGAGGACCGGCGTTTCTTCTCGCACATCGGCCTGGACTTCCGCGGCTTTGCCCGCGCCATGCTCGCGAACCTGCGCGCGGCACGTTACGCCCAGGGCGGCTCCACACTCACACAGCAGCTCGCCAAGAACCTCTTCCTGACCTCCGATCGCACGATGGAGCGCAAGCTCGAGGAAATCATTCTCGCGCTCTGGCTCGAATTGCGCCTCGGCAAGCCCGGCATCATGGAGCTCTATCTCAACCGCGTGTACTTCGGCGCGGGCGTCTACGGCGTCGAGGCCGCCGCCCAGCGCTACTTCGGCAAGTCGGCGCGCACCCTGACAGTGCCCGAGGCCGCCATCATCGCGGGCCTCTTGAAAGCCCCCTCGCGCCTCTCGCCTGCAAGCCGACCGGAGCTTGCGGCCTCCCGCGCCGTGCTCGTGCTCGCGGCCATGCGGGATGAAGGCTTCATCAGCGAAGCGGGTTTCAACGAGGCCCTGCATCAGCAGGTGACCTTGGCTGCGAGCGACACCACTCGCGAGGAAACCGGTCTCGAATTTGCCGTCGACTATGCGCTGGAGCGACTGCCGCCGCTCGCCGGCCACGGCCAATCGTCCATCACGGTCGAGACGACGCTCGACGCCGATCTCCAGCGCCGCGCTCAGGCGGCAATCGCCCGTCGCCTCGCGTCCGCGCCTTCGATCGCCGACACCGCCGAGGCTGCAGTGGTCGTGCTCGATCATGAAGGCGGCATTCGCGCCATGGTCGGCGGGCGCGCCTGGTCGCGGAGCCAGTTCAATCGCGCCATCCGCGCCCGCCGCCAGCCGGGCTCGGCCTTCAAACCCGTTCTTTATCTCGCGGCGATCGAAGCAGGCCTGACGCCGGAGAGCACGGTTCAGGACCGGCCGATCACCATCGGTAGCTGGAGCCCGCGCAACGACAGCGGCTCGTATGCCGGCGCCATGACGCTGCGCCACGCGCTGGCGCATTCAGTCAATACGGTGGCGGTGCTTCTCCAGCGGGACATCGGCACCGAGCGGGTCGTCGCGATGGCGCGCAGGCTCGGCATCACGAGCACACTGCGCGCGGACGCCTCGCTCGCGCTCGGCACCTCCGAAGTCACACTGCTCGAGCTGACCGGCGCCTATGGCGCGCTCGCGAACGGCGGCGTCAACCTCTCGCCGCACGTGATCCGCCGCGTGAGGACCGACCGCGGCATGGTCCTCTATGCGCGGGGCAAGGCGCCGCCCCTCGTCGCCGCCGCATCGGCGCACGTCGGCAAGGTCAATGACATGTTGCATACGGCAATGGTCGCCGGCACCGGACGACGCGCCGTCCTCGCAGGCCATGACGCAGCCGGCAAGACCGGCACCACGCAGGACAATCGCGATGCCTGGTTCGTCGGCTTCACCGGGCACCTGACGGCCGGCGTGTGGGTCGGCAACGACGACAACAGCCCCATGCGCGGCGTTAGCGGCAGCGGACTTCCCGCGCTCATCTGGCGCGACATCATGCAGGCCGCCCATCGCGGGCTCGAGCCCGCAGCGCTCCCGGGCGTGAGTGATACGATCGCGCCACCCGCTCCCGCTGAAACACCAGTTGCATCAGCCCGCGAGCCGGTTCGTGTCGCGCCACGCCCCGCACTCCGTCCGTCGGCGCCCATCGACCCGGCGCTCTTTGCAACACCGAAAGAGCCGTCTGGGCTCGATACACGTCGCCTCGAGGCGCTCTTGAAATCGGAGTGAGCTTCGCGCTTCTGTTTAGTGCCGCGGGCTGCTGGGAAGGGGGGCTATCGCCTCCAGTCGTGACGCTATGCCCGCGGCAGCCATGCGGATGGCGATTGTGTGTTGCGCCGTTCTTCCCCCTCTCCCCATTGTCTTCAATGGGGAGAGGGCCGGGGTGAGAGGCGGCAGCTTGTTCGTACGTTGGCGTATGCCGCCGCCCCTCATCCTAACCTTCTCCCCGTGAAGGACGGGGAGAAGGGACATGGCGGCGCCAGCGGCTAGCTCCAAGTCCTTAAAAAACGGGGGTTCGGGGGTGCCCCCCGATTGGGGTGTGGGGCCAAGGCCCCACTCGCGCCAGAGGCGCGAGCGCAACGGACGCTACAGCTTCCCCGCCGTATCGCGCAGGACGAACTTCTGGATCTTGCCGGTCGATGTCTTGGGCAGCGGGCCGAACACGATGGTCCGCGGCGTCTTGTAGTGCGCCATGCTCGCGCGGCAGTAGGCGATGATCTCGTCCGCCGTGACGGCGCCGGCATCCGGCCTCAGCGTGACGAAGGCGCACGGCGTCTCGCCCCACTTCTCGTCGGGCCGCGCGACGACGGCAGCTTCCATGATCTTCGGGTGGCGGAAGAGCACTTCCTCGACCTCCAGCGAGGAGATGTTCTCGCCACCCGAGATGATGATGTCCTTCGAGCGATCCTTGACCTCGATGTAGCCGTCCGCGTGCCAGACAGCGAGATCGCCCGAGTGATAGTAGTCGCCTGCAAAGGCTTCCGCCGTCGCTGCCGGGTTTTTCAGATAGCCGCGCATGATCGTATTTCCGCGCAGCATGATCTCGCCGATCGTCTCGCCGTCGCGGGGTACGGGCTCCATGGTATCCGGGTTGGCGACGATCATGTCCTCGACGAGCACGACGGGAATGCCCTGACGCGCCATGAGGCGGTAACGCTCGTCCTCCTCGAAACCGTTCCATTCTGTATAGGGCGCGCAGAAGGTCGAGGGGCCATAGCTCTCGGTCGTGCCGTAGAGGTGCAGCACCTCGAAACCCATGGCTTCCATGCGTTGGATGACAATGGCGGGCGGCGCGGCGCCGCCCGTCGCGACTTTCGTGCGCACGGGAAGCGGCTTCTTCACGGCGTCGGGCGCGTGGATGAGCATGTTGAGGACGATCGGCGCGCCGCACATATGCGTGACACGCTCGGCGGCGATCAGCTCGAAAATGCGCTGGGGCTCGACGCGGCGGAGGCAGACGTGCGTGCCACCCGCCGCCGTCACGGCCCAGGTGTACGTCCACCCGGAGCAGTGGAACATCGGAAGCGTCCAGAGATAGCGGCTCTCGTTGTCGAGCTTGAAAGTGAGCGCATTGGCGAGCGCGCCGAGATAGCAGCCGCGGTGCGAGAACACGACGCCTTTCGGGTTGCCGGTCGTCCCCGAGGTATAAAGCAGGCACACGGCGTCCCACTCGTCCTTCGGACCCGAGTAGACGAAATCAGGCTCACCCGCCGCGATGAAGCTCTCGTACTCGATGCCGCCGAACGAGGGCGCATCGGCGGTCTCGGTATCGGCGATGTCGATGACGATCGGCCGCTTGGCACCCATGAGATCCAGCGCCGGTGCGATCGTCGAATGGAACTCGCGATCGGCGAGGAAGATCTTGGCCTCGCCGTGCTCGAGGCAGAAGGCAATGGCGGCCGGATCGAGGCGGATGTTGATCGGGTTCAGCACCGCGCCGATCATGGGCACGGCGTAGTGTGCTTCAAGCATGGCCGGGATGTTCGGCGCCAGGATCGCGACCGTGTCACCGCGTCCGATACCGGCCTTGGTCAGTGCGTGCGCAAGGCGGCGCGAGCGGGCATAGAGCTCGTGATAGGAGAGGCGCCGCGCGCCGTGCACGACCGCCGTGCGCTCACCGAAGAAGGCGTCGGCGCGTTTCAGGAAGCTGATCGGGCTCAGCGGCACAAAGTTCGCCGCGCATTTCTCGAGCTCGGGCCCGTCCACCTTCATTTTCGCCTCCATGCCCCGTTCACGCGATCAATTCGCCGTGGCCCGTCTTCAGGCGGGCGCCACGCCCCCTATACTGGCTCGGGCGCGGATTGGCGATTGTCATAACGACCAGGGCCTGCGCGAGCCCGATCACGCCCCGATGTTGCAGGCCGCAAGCGCCGCAATGGGCAGGATGTCGTTGTCCATGGCCCCGAGCTGACAGATCTGCACGGGATGCGAGAGACCTGTCAGGATCGGACCGAGCACCGTCGCGCCGCCAAGCTCCTTGAGCATTCTGGTGGAAATGGACGCCGCGTGGAAGGCAGGCATGACCAGCACGTTGGCCGTGTCCGTGAGCCGGCAGAAGGGATAGAGCCGGCGCAGCTCGGGATTGAGCGCCACGTCGGCCGACATTTCACCGTCGTACTCGAAATCGACGCCACGCTCGTCGAGAATGCGCACAGCCTCGATCATCTGATCCGAGCGCTCGCCGCGCGGCTGGCCGAAGTTCGAGTAGGCGATCATGGCGACGCGCGGCTCCATGCCGAAGCTGCGGGCTGCACGCGCGGCCTCGATGGCGATGTAGGCAACCTGCTCGCCTGTCGGCATATCCGTGACGCTCGTGTCCGCAACGAGCACCGCGCGTCCGCGGCAGAGGGCCAGCGATACGCCGACGACCCGGCGGCCCGGCTTCGGATCGATCACGCGCTGCACATCCTGGAAGACGCTGCTCCAGTTGCGCGTGACGCCCGAGACCATGGCATCGGCATGGCCGTGCACGACCATCAGGGCGGCGAAGACATTGCGCTCGTTGAGCACGAGACGCTCGCAGTCGCGCCTCAGATACCCGTGGCGCTGCAGGCGCGCGTAGAGGTAGTCGGTGAACTGCGCCGTGTAGGGTGAACGGCGCGTATCGAAGAGCTGGAACTCGTCCTTGAGGCGCACACCGAGCTCTTTGAAGTTTGCCTTCACCGTGTCGGTGGTGCCGACGAGGAGCGGCGTGCCGTAGCCCTGATTGAGGTAAGCATTGGCGGCGCGGATGACAGCCGGCTCCTCGCCCTCGGCGAAGATGATGCGCTTGGGGTTGTTGCGCGCCTTTTCGAGCGTCGCGGTGAGCCAGCCCGCCATGGGATCGAGGCGGCCCCTGAGCCGTGAAACATAGGCGCTGCCATCGGCGAGCGTCGTGCGCGCGACGCCACTTTCCACAGCCGCGCGCGCCACGGCCGGCGGCACCGACGTAATGAGGCGCGGGTCAAACGGGGCTGGAATGATGTACTCGGGCCCGAAGGTCGGCCGGCGGCCGTAGAGCGCGGCAGCCACCTGATCGGGCACTTCCTCGCGTGCGAGCTCCGCGAGAGCGCGCGCCGCCGCGATCTTCATCTCGGTGTTGATCTCGCGCGCCCTGACGTCGAGCGCGCCACGGAAGATGAAGGGAAAGCCGAGAACGTTGTTGATCTGGTTCGGATAGTCCGAGCGGCCCGTCGCGATGATCGCATCGGAACGCACGGCGTGGATCTCCTCCGGCGTGATCTCGGGATCGGGATTGGCCATGGCGAAGATGATCGGTTGCGGCGCCATGCTCTGTACCATCGCTTGCGTCACCGCGCCCTTCGCCGAGAGTCCGAAGAAGGCGTCAGCCCCCTTCATGGCGTCGTCGAGCGTGCGCGCCGATGTCTTGACGGCATAAGTGGACTTCCACTGGTTCATGCCATCCTTGCGGCCCTGGTAGATGACCCCCTTGGTATCGCAGAGCAGGATGTTCTCGCGCGGCATGCCCATGGCGACGAGCAGGTCGAGACAGGCAATACCCGCCGAGCCGGCACCGTTCACGACGAGCTTGAAGGTCGAGATATTGCGGCCGGTCAATTCGAGGGCGTTGATGAGACCGGCGGCCGCGATGATCGCCGTGCCGTGCTGGTCGTCGTGGAAGACAGGAATGTCGAGCAGCTCCTTGAGCCGCTCCTCGATCACGAAGCAGTCCGGCGCCTTGATGTCCTCGAGATTGATGCCGCCGAAGCTCGGTCCCAGATAGCGCACGGCATTGATGAAAGCGTCGACATCCTGCGTGTCGACGAGCAGATCCATGGCGTCGATATCGGCAAAGCGTTTGAAGAGCGCGCCCTTGCCTTCCATGACCGGCTTCGAGGCCTGTGCACCGAGATTGCCGAGGCCGAGGATGGCGGTCCCGTTCGAGACCACCGCCACGAGATTGCCCTTGTTCGTGTAGTCGTAGGCACGCGTCTTGTCCTCGGCGATCGCGAGCACCGGCACGGCGACGCCCGGCGAATAGGCGAGCGAGAGGTCGCGCTGGGTCGTGAGCGGCTTGGTCGGCGTGATCTCGAGCTTGCCGGGCTTGCCCTCGGAGTGGAAACGGAGCGCGTCGTCGGCGGTAAATTTGATCGCGGGCGTGTCGGCGGCCATGAGGGCATTTCCCCGTCTCTTGTGCGCCCACGTGATTGCCTCGAGGGCCGGTAGCCCCCGAGCAATGCGGCGCAGTTGATCGCTAAATTTCCCTTGGACGATAAGCCGCGCACAGGCTGTGCACAACTCGCCACTTGCCTCGCACTGCACCATGCGCCATGTGGTCGGGACGACCAGGGCGCCATGTGGTCGGGACGGGGAGCAGCCGGGGGCGGCAACGGGATGGCACGACGCGCGAAAAGCGGCAGCAGCGAGGACGACGGGCAGGATGCCGCACCGCCGAACACCGAGGAGGTGCGCGCGCCCGTCGGCGACGTCACGCCGTCCATGGCGCAGTTCCTGGAGATCAAGGCGGCCAATCCGGACAGCATCCTCTGGTACCGGATGGGCGACTTCTACGAGCTGTTCTTCGATGATGCGGTCGTCGCCTCGCAGGCGCTGGGCATCGTCCTGACCAAGCGTGGCAAGCACCTCGGCCAGGACATTCCCATGTGCGGCGTGCCCGTGCATCGCGCCGACGACTATCTGCAGAAGCTCATTCGCAAGGGCTACCGCGTCGCCGTCTGCGAGCAGCTCGAGGATCCGGCTGAAGCCAGGAAGCGCGGCTCGAAGGCTGTCGTGAAGCGCGATGTCGTGCGCCTCGTGACTCCAGGCACGCTGACCGAGGACACGCTCCTCGATGCGCGTGCGCGCAATTACCTGACGGCGCTGTTCGCATCTGCTGGTGCCGACAGCGGCCACGCCCTTGCCTCGCTCGATATCTCGACAGGCGAGTTCGAGATCGCGAGCGTGCCGGCTGCGGATCTCGCGGGCGAGCTGGTGCGTCTCGCGTCCGGCGAGATCCTGCTCCCCGACCGGCTCATGGACGACAAGACGATCGTCGCCTGCGCCGATCACACGGGAACAGCACTGACGCCGCTGGCGACGTCGTTCTTCGACAGCATGGGCGGCGAGCGGACCTTGCGCGAGCGCCTCGGCGTGGCCGAGCTCGATGGGTTCGGCACGTTCTCACGCACCGAGTTGGCGGCTGTCGGCGCACTTCTCAAGTATGTCGACCTCACGCAGATCGGCGCGCGGCCGGTGCTGCGGCCGCCACGGCGCACGGGACCAGCGACGACGCTGGTCATCGACGCCGCGACGCGGAACAGTCTCGAATTGCTGCGCTCGACGCGCGGCGAGCGCGAGGGAAGTCTCCTCTCCGCCATCGACCGGACGGTGACAGGCCCCGGTGCGCGGGAGCTCGCCAATCGCCTCGCAAGCCCGCTGCGCGATGCCGCCAAGATCGGTGCGCGGCTCGATGCCATTGCCTTTCTGATCGCGGAGCCGCAAGCGCGGGAGACCCTGCGCGAAGCTCTCAAGGGTGCGCCCGATGTCGCACGCGCCGCATCGCGCCTGGCACTAGGTCGCGGCGATCCGCGCGATCTCGCCGCCGTGCGCGACGCGCTCGGAGCTGCAAAGCAGTGCGGCGCCATTCTCGGGACGGCGGCGGGCGCCATCGGGCTCCCCGCAGAACTGGCGCGCGCCGTTGAAAGTCTCGGCAGTGGGCAGGAAACGCTCGCCGATCTGCTCACGCGCGCGCTCGTCGATACGCCGGGGCATCAGCGCCGCGATGGCGGTTTTGTCCGTGCGGGCTTTCGCGCCGATCTCGACGAGGCGCAGGCGCTCCGCGACGACAGCCGCCGCGTCATGACTTCGCTTGAAGCCAAATACGTCGAGCAAACCGGCATCAAGACGCTCAAAGTCCGCCACAACAATATTCTCGGCTTCTATATCGAGGTCGGCGCGCAGAGCGCGCGGCCCATGCTTGCGGAGCCTCTTTCCGAGACCTTCAACCATCGCCAGACCATGGCGAACGCCGTCCGCTTCACGACTGCCGAGCTGGTCGAGGTCGAGGGCCGCATCGCAGGGGCCGCCGAGCGCGCGCTCGCTATCGAGCAGGAAGTTTTCAACGATCTCGCCCGCGCCATTGCCGCCGAGGAGCAGGCGCTCGCGAGGCTCGCCGAGGCTCTCGCCGAGATCGATGTCGCGGCAGGCCTCGCGGAGCTGGCAGAGGAAGACAACTACGTCCGCCCGGAGCTGGACGAGAGCACCTCCCTCGTGATCGAGGGCGGCCGTCATCCCGTGGTCGAGCAGGCGCTCCGCGCGGCGAAGACCGGCCCGTTCGTCGAGAACGACTGCGTGCTCGGCAATGACGGCACGGGCCTCGAGGATGCTGCGACAGGGCGCATCTGGCTCGTCACCGGGCCGAACATGGCCGGCAAGTCGACCTTCCTGCGCCAGAATGCGCTGATCACCGTCCTCGCGCAGATGGGATCATTCGTGCCGGCGCGGCGCGTGCGCATCGGCATTGTCGACCGCCTCTTCTCGCGCGTTGGCGCCGCCGATGATCTTGCGCGCGGTCGCTCGACCTTCATGGTCGAGATGATCGAGACGGCAGCCATTCTCAATCAGGCCGGCGAACGAAGCCTCGTCATTCTGGACGAGATCGGCCGCGGAACGGCAACCTTCGACGGCCTCTCCATTGCCTGGGCGACCGTCGAGTACCTGCATGATGTCTGCCGCTGCCGCGCGCTGTTCGCGACGCACTATCACGAGCTGACGGCGCTCTCCGGCCGCCTCGCCGAGGTGGCGAATGCCACGATCGAGGTCAAGGAGTGGAATGACGAGATCGTCTTCCTGCACAAGGTCCGCGCGGGCGCCGCCGACCGCAGCTATGGCATCCAGGTTGCCAAGCTTGCTGGCCTTCCAAGCCCGGTGATCTCGCGCGCGGGCGAGGTGCTCGCGCTTCTGGAAAAGAATGACCGCCGATCAGAGGGGGCCGCGCCGGCGCTCGACGACCTCCCGCTCTTTGCTGCCGCTCGCCCGACATCACCGGCTTCACAGCCCGCGGGAGCAAACCCGGTCGCGGAAGCCGTGGCCGCTCTCAATCCCGATGATATGAGCCCCAAGGAAGCGCTGGAGGCCCTCTATCGCCTCAGGCAGATGGCAGGCCGCTGAGCACCACACGGCGAGGTCACGTCATCTGAGCAAAGAGGCTGGCCGCGAGCACGACGACCACGGTGCTTGTGATCAGGAGCAAGCGATCAATACGGCGGATGTATTCGTCGGCAGTGATGGCACGGGCGGGCTTGCGCATGGCCTCCTCCGGGGGGCTTTACGGGGTCGGTGGCTCGCCCAGGACTCGTGCACACCTCCGGGCTTGGTTCTGTTGTGCCAACGCGTAGCCCGTCTGGCTGTTTCCGCGGGAACAGGACAATCCACAGCCCAGTTTTTGCTGGCCTCAATTCAACCTCTGTTTCCTTTTCGCGCGCTCCGGGCCCGGAGCGATCCGCACGCACTCCCCCGCGCGATCATCCGTAAGCCCCCTAAACCTGTCAGCCCTGCCTATTCCCGCGCGGGCTGAAATACGCTATGCCCGCCCATGAGTTGTATGATGAACGGCGCCTGAGCGATTCGGGCGCGGCTGGCGCGGTCGTGGTGCACGGCTCTGTACGCGATCGGGCCGCAAGAGCGGACCGCATGGATACTCTGGTCAAGGATGCGCTGGCCCCAGAGCGGGAAGCCCACCGGCTGCCCGATCCGCCCTATTTCGACCCCACCGCGCTCCGCCACGAGCTGACGGCCATCTTCCGCGCCCATGACGAGAGCGCCGAGCTGGCGCGGGCGGCCGTTGTCGAGCGTCTGCGCGAGCTCATGGTCGGCGCACGCGAGAGCGCCCGCGCGCAGCTCCTGCACGACGGCAAGGGTCGCCGCTGTGCCGAGGGCCTGTCCACGTTCATGGGCGAGCTCATCGCGCTCATCTTCGACTACACACGCGCGCACGTCTATCGCAGCAACAATCCCGCGGATACGGAGCGGCTCACCATCGTCGCGACCGGCGGCTATGGCCGCGCCATGCTGGCGCCGGGCTCCGACATCGATCTCCTGTTCCTGCTGCCCTACAAGCAGACGCCCTGGGGCGAGAGCGTCGTCGAATACATTCTCTACATTCTCTGGGATCTGCGCCTGAAGGTCGGCCACGCGACGCGCACCGTCGACCAATGCCTGCAGCTCGCGCGCGCGGACGTGACCATCTGCACGGCGCTGCTCGATGCTCGCTACATCCTCGGCGACCGGCCGCTGTTCGATGAGCTCGTGCGCCGCTTCAGCGACGAGGTCGTCAAGGGCGGCGAGCGCGCCTTCATCGAAGCCAAGCTCGCCGAGCGGGCGACCCGCCATCAGCGCGCGGGCGCCTCGCGCTACCGCGTCGAGCCGAACATCAAGGACGGCAAGGGCGGCCTGCGCGACCTGCACACGCTGTACTGGCTGGCGAAGTATCTTGCCGGCGGCCCCGGCGTCGGCGATCCGATCGTCCAGCCGATCTTCACGGCCGAGGAGCAGGCGACTTTCCGGCGCTGCGAAGATTTCCTCTGGACCGTGCGCTGTCACCTGCACTTTCTCACGGGCCGGCCCGAGGAGCGGCTGACCTTCGAGTACCAGCCGCAGCTCGCCGCCATTCTCGGCTACGCGAGCCGCCTCGGCCTCAAAGCCGTCGAGCGCTTCATGAAGCACTACTTCATGGTCGCCAAGGACGTCGGCGACCTGACGACGATCCTGTGCGCGTGGCTCGAGGTGCAGCAGCTCAAGCTCTCGCCGCGGCTCGATGCGCTCCTCGATCCCATGGGCTGGCGCATGCGCCGCCGCGTGCGCCGCACGACCGCCTTTCGCATCGACAACGGCCGCCTGAACGTCGCTGACCCGGAAGTCTTCCGCCGCGACCCGGTCAATCTGATCCGCTACTTCGCGCAAGTCGAGGAAACGGGCTCGCTGCTGCACCCGCAGGCCATCCGCCTCATTCGTCAGTCGCTGCGCCTCATCGACGACAAGCTGCGCAATGATCCGGAAGCCAACCGCATCCTGCTCGGGCTCATGACAGCGCGCGGCACGCCCGAGGTGACACTGCGGCGCATGAACGAGGCGGGCGTGCTCGGCCGCATGATCCCCGAGTTCGGCCGCGTTGTCGCGATGATGCAGTTCAACCTCTACCACCATTACACGGTGGACGAGCATCTCATCCGCACGGTCGGCGTCGTCTCGGAGATCGAGCGCGGCGAGAGCGCGGACAAGCACCCGCTCTCGCACAACATCTTCAAGACCGTCGTCAACCGTCGCGTGCTCTACGTGGCTGCCTTTCTCCACGACATCGGCAAGGGCCGCGACGAGGATCACTCGATCGTCGGCGCCCGCATCGCGCGCAAAATTTGTCCGCGCCTCGGCCTCAGTGACGCCGAGACCGAGCTCGTCGCCTGGCTCATCGAGAACCACCTCCTCATGAGCAACATCGCGCAGAGCCGCGACATTGCCGACCCGAAGACGATCCGCGATTTTGCCGAGACCATGCAGAGCGTCGAACGCCTGCGCCTGCTGCTGCTGCTGACGGTCGCCGACATCCGCGCCGTGGGTCCGAGCACGTGGAATGGCTGGAAGGGTCAGCTCCTGCGCTCGCTCTACTATGCGACCGAGCCGCTCTTGTCGGGCGCCTATCAACCCGTCGCGCTCAGCGAGCGGGTGGACACCGCCATTGCAGCCTTCCGCAAAGAGGCCAGTAACGAGCCTGCAGATCGCGTGCAGGCCTTCGTCGAGCGCCAGTACGGTGACTACTGGGTCAAGACCTCGCTGCCGAAGCAGGTCGAGCACATGCAGCTCATGGCGCAGACCGAGGCCGCGGGAAAGAAGTTCGGCACGAACTTCACGACCAATGCCTTCACGGCCGTATCCGAGCTCTCGCTGCTCGCGCCGAACCATCCCCGCGTGCTCTCGCTCTTCGCAGGAGCCTGCGCGGCAGCCGGCGCAAACATCGTCGGCGCCTATATTGCCTCGACGCGGGACGGTTTCGCCCTCGATACATTCCTTCTCCAGCGCGCCTTCGAGCACGAGGATGACGAGCGCCGGCGCGCGACCCGCATCGCAGATACCATCGAAAAGCTGCTGCGTGGCGAGGTGCGCCTCAGCGCGCTCATGGCGAAGAAGATGGCGGCGCCGTCGATCATCAACACGTTCACCGTCGAGCCCGAGGTCGTCATCGACAATGTCGTCTCCGATCATTTCACCGTCATCGAGGTGTCCGGCCTCGACCGGCCGGGCCTGCTCTATGACGTCACGACGGCGCTTTCCGACCTCAATCTCGACATCAACTCGGCGCACATCACAACCTTCGGCGAGAAGGCCGTGGATACATTCTACGTGACTGATCTCACCAGGAGGAAGATCACCTCTCCCCAGCGCCAGGAAGCCATCCGGGCGCGACTGATTCATGTGCTTGCAGGCGAGCAACCGGCCTGAGAGCACCCCCACCGGATCAATCCAGCGCCCCATGAGACTCTACAGCGCCTTCGCGACGGTCGGCGGGCTCAGCATGGTGAGCCGTGTCCTCGGCTTCCTGCGCGACATCCTGATCGCCGCCGTGCTCGGCACCGGCATGATCGCCGACGCCTTCGTCGTCGCCTTCCGAATGCCGAACCTCTTCCGGCGGCTCTTCGCGGAGGGTGCATTCAATGCCGCCTTCGTGCCGCTCTTTGCCAAGCGCCTCGAAGCCGACGGCAATGGATCCGCGCACGCTTTTGCCGAGGAAGCTCTCGCAGGGCTCTTCGCCGTGTTGCTGCTGGTGACCGCGATCGCCCAGATCGCCATGCCCTGGCTCGTGCTCGGCCTCGCGCCGGGATTCGCCACCGAGCCTGAGAAACTCGATCTGGCGACAGCGCTGACGCGGATCGCCTTCCCTTATCTCATGTGCATGTCGCTCGTCGCGCTGCTCTCGGGCCTGCTCAATTCACTGCACCGCTACATGGCCGCCGCCGCGGCGCCGATCGTGCTCAATGCCGTGCTCGTCGCCGTCATGCTGATCGCGCACTGGCGCGGCTATCACAATGATCCAGCCGCCGGCTATCTGCTCGTCTGGGGCGTGTTCGCCGCTGGTATCCTCCAACTCGCCATGCTCTGGATTGCGGCGAAGCGCGCCGGCTTCGCGCTCCGTCTGCGGCTTCCGCGCATGACCGAAGGCGTACGGCGCCTCCTCGCGCTCGGCATTCCGGGGTTGATTGCCGGCGGCATCACGCAGATCAACATCGTGGTCGGCACGATCATCGCCTCGCTCGAAGCGAGTGCCGTCTCCTATCTCTACTATGCCGACCGCCTCTATCAGCTCCCGCTCGGCATTGTCGGCGTTGCGATCGGCGTGGTGCTGCTCCCTGATCTCTCGCGCCATCTCGGCGCTGGCAATCACACCGCCGCCATGGACAGCCAGAACCGCAGCATGGAGCTCGCGCTCCTGCTCACGCTGCCGGCCGCAGTGGCGCTGCTCGTCGCCGCCGAGCCGATCATCCGCGTGCTCTTCGAGCGTGGCGCCTTCACGCACGACGATACGCAGGCCACAGCGTGGGCGCTCGCCGCCTTTGCCATCGGGCTGCCGGCCTTCGTGCTCATCAAAGTTTTGCAGCCGGGCTTCTTCGCGCATGAGGACACCAAAACGCCCATGCGCTATGCGGGCGTGAACCTCGTGCTCAATGCCGCGGGCTCCATCATTCTGTTCTTCGGCTTCAAGGCTGCGGGTTTCATGCCGCACGTCGGCATCGCGCTCGCGACGTCGATCGCCGCGTGGGTCAACGCCGTCATGCTTTGGGGCACGCTCAAGCATCGTGGACATTTCATCATCGACAACCGCCTCGCACGGAACGTGCCGCTGATCGCGCTCGCGAGCGTGCTCATGGGCGCGGGCGTCATCGTCGCGGGTATCGTGCTCGAGCCGTGGATGCGGACTGGCGCGGGCCTCATGGTTCAGGCGAGCGGGCTTGCGGCGCTCGTCACGTTCGGCGTCGTGCTGTTTGCCACCGTCATTCTCGCGACGGGCGTCATGACCCCGGCGCAGCTCAAGCGGAAAGTGCGGCGATAGCTTTTGTTTTAGTGCCGCAGGCTGCTGGGAAGGGGTGCTTCGCATTCCCCAGTGGTGCTATGCCCGCGGCGGCGGTTTGCTTTAGTGCCGCGGGCTGCCGGGAAGAGGCGCTGTCGCCTCCTGCCGTAACGCTATGCCCGCGGCGGTCAGAGCGACAGCGCAGTGTATGACGCGCCCACTTCCCCCTCTCCCCATTGTCTTCAATGGGGAGAGGGTCGGGGTGAGGGGCGGCGGCAAACGTCGAGGTTTGAACAAGCTTCCGCCCCTCATCCTAACCTTCTCCCCGTAAAGGACGGGGAGAAGGGACAGGGGGGCGCTCGCCGCTCCCTCCAATTCATAAAAGACGGGGGTCCGGCGGTGTCCCCCGGTTGGGGTGCGGGGCCAAGGCCCCGCTCGCACCGGAGGTGCGATTATGCCGCCGGCAGGATCTTGCCGGGATTGAGAATGTTCTGCGGATCGAGCGCCTGCTTGACCGCACGCATGGCAGCCAGCGCAGGGCCGTGCTCGGCCTTGAGATACTTGATCTTGCCCTGGCCGACGCCGTGCTCGCCGGTGCATGTACCGTCCATGGCGATGGCGCGCTTGGCCATCTTCTCGATCAGGACCTCCGCGGCCGCGATCTCCTTCGGGTTCGACATGTCGACCATGGGCATGGTGTGAAAATTGCCATCACCCACGTGCCCGACGATCGGCGCGCTGAGACCTGACGCGCGAATGTCATCGAGCGTCTCGGCCACGCACTCGGCGAGCCGCGAGATGGGCACGCACACGTCCGTCGCGATGGCTTCGCGGCCCGGGTGCGCGGTCTTCACCGACCAGTAGCTCTCGTGGCGCGCCTTCCAGAGGCGGCGACGGTCCTCTTCCTTCTCGGCCCAGTCGAAGCCAATGGCGCCTTCGCCGCGTGCGATCTCCTCGAAGATGCGCACCTGATCGCGCGTGCCGGCTTCCGTGCCGTGGAACTCGAGGAAGAGCATGGGCTTCACGGGCAGGTTCAGCTTGGCCTGCTCATTGAGGATGCGAACGGTCGCCTCGTCGATCAGCTCCATGCGTGCAAGGCCGAGGCCGAGCTGGATGGCCATGATCACGGAATTGCATGCACCTTCGACGCTCTCGAAGGGACAAACGGCGGAGAGGATGCTTTCCGGGATGCCGTAGAGCTTGACGGTCACCTCAGTCATGATGCCGAGCGTGCCCTCCGAGCCGACGAACAGCTTGGTGAGGTCATAGCCGGCCGAGGACTTTCGCGCACGGCGCGCCGTGCGGATCACGGAGCCGTCCGCCATCACCGCGGTCACGTTCAGCACGTTCTCGCGCATGGTGCCGTAGCGCACGGCGGTCGTGCCCGAGGCGCGGGTCGCGCTCATGCCGCCGATGGTCGCTTCCTCGGCGCCCGGATCGACGGGGAAGAAGAGACCCATGTCGCGCAGGTGATCATTGAGCTGCTTCCTCGACACGCCTGCTTCGACGGTCGCGTCGAGATCACGATCGTTGACCGTGAGAATGCGGTTCATGCGCGAGAAGTCGAGCGAGATGCCGCCGCGCGGCGCATTCAAGTGACCTTCGAGCGAGGTGCCGGCGCCGAACGGAATGATCGGCACGCGATGGGTCCCGGCGATCCGCACGACGTCCTGCACTTCCTCGGTGTTGTCCGGCCAGACCACCGCATCAGGCGGCTGGTTCGGCAGCCATGTGAGTGTGTGGGCGTGCTGACGCCGCACGGCTTCGCCCGTCTGGAAACGCTCGCCGAAGCGCTGGCGGAGTATGGCGAGCGCGGTCGCAACATCGCTGGCGCCGGAAGACTGGGTCTCGGACATCGTGGGCGTTTCCTCGATTTGACGGCGCTAGTGTCCCGATTCCGAAGTTCGCCATACCTCGATGCTAGTGTCTCGAGCGAACTTCGGAATCAAAAGGGACACTAGAAACATAATCTTGCTAGTGTGATTCAGATCGAGAAATTCGCTCCATACCGTACCGCGAGATCTGGCGAATTTCTCGATCATCACACTAGGCGCGCTCATTCATTGGCCGTCGAGCGGCGAAATTACTTCCCGGCGAGGGCTCGCGCCGCCTCGGGCGCGAAGTAGGTCAGGATGCCGTCGGCGCCCGCGCGCTTGAAGGCGAGCAGCGCCTCCATCATGACGCGGTCACCATCGAGCCAGCCATTGAGGGCCGCCGCCTTCAGCATCGCGTACTCGCCGGACACCTGATAGGCGTACGTCGGCACCCCGAAGGCATCCTTCACGCGGCGCACGATATCCAGGTAGGGCATGCCCGGCTTGACCATGACCATGTCGGCGCCCTCGGCAATATCGAGGCCAACCTCGCGCAGGGCCTCGTCCGAATTGGCGGGGTCCATCTGGTAGGTGCGCTTGTCGCCGATCAGCGTCGCATTCGTGCCGATCGCATCGCGGAACGGCCCGTAAAAGCCCGAGGCATATTTGGCCGCGTACGAGAGAATCTGCACCTCGTCGTGGCCCGCAGCGTCGAGCGCGGTGCGGATGGCGCCAATGCGGCCGTCCATCATGTCCGAGGGGGCAACGCAGTCGACGCCGGCATGAGCGAGCGCCAGCGCCTGGCGGCAGAGGATGCCGACCGTCTCGTCATTGAGGATCACGCCGCGGTCGTCGAGCACCCCGTCGTGGCCGTGGCTCGTGTACGGGTCGAGCGCGACGTCCGTGATCACGCCGATCTCGGGGACGGCCTCCTTGATGGCGCGGACGGCCCGGCACATGAGATTGTTGGCGCGCTCGGCCTCGCTGCCGCGCGGATCCCGGAGCGCCCGGTCGACATAGGGGAAGGGCGCAACGGCCGGAATGCCGAGCTTGGCCGCCTCCTCGGCAGCCCGCTGGGCCTCGGCAATATTGAGCCGGTCCACACCGGGCATGTGCGCGACGGGCGTGCGCGCCTCGGCGCTGTCCATGAGAAAGATCGGCCATATGAGATCCGCCGTGGTCAGCACATTTTCGGCCACGAGCCGTCGCGACCAATGGCTCTTGCGGTTGCGCCGCATCCGGACCGCAGGATAGGCACCCAGCATCGCCGGAACAGCAGATGTGCCAGCGGCTGCGGGCCGTTGCGACTCGGCGCGCTCCAGCTTAAACGGCTTCATGAATGCAGCTCCAGGGTGTGTTGTAGGGGCCGCGTGTGGCCCGCCGGCACCTAAATGGTCGAAATCCGGCGCATTCTCGCGCGATGATGCCCGGCTGTCCACGGGTCTCGCGATCGTGTCGCGGGCGGGGCTCTTGCGCCCTTGGAGGGAGGGGCGTAGAAGACCGGCTTTAATGAACACACAGGCACACGCGTCTTTCTACTTCCCCGGGCGCCACCTCCTCACTTGCGAGGGTTTGAGCGCCCAAGAGATCAATTCCCTTCTCGATCTCGCCGACCGGGCCGCCGAGACCAATCGACAGGTGAGCAAAAAGCGTGACGTCCTGCGCGGACGCACGCTCATCAACCTGTTCTTCGAGGTCTCGACGCGCACGCAGGCGTCATTCGAGCTCGCGGGAAAGCGCCTCGGCGCCGACGTCATGAACATGCACGTCGCGACGTCCTCGGTGCAGAAGGGCGAATCGCTGATCGATACAGCGATGACGCTCAACGCCATGCGCCCCGACCTGCTGGTCGTGCGCCACCACGCGGCGGGCGCCGTCGAGCTGCTCGCACAGAAGGTCGACTGCTCGGTCATCAATGCCGGCGACGGCGCGCACGAGCATCCGACGCAGGCACTCCTCGACGCGCTGACCATCCGCCGCGCCAAGGGCCGGATCGCCGGACTGACGGTCGCCATCTGCGGCGATATCCTTCACTCGCGCGTCGCCCGCTCGAACATCCACGTGCTGAACGCCATGGGCGCGCGGGTCCGCCTCGTCGCCCCCTCGACCCTGCTGCCGCCCGGCATCGAGCGGCTCGGCGCCGAGGTCTACACGGATATGTGGAAGGGGCTCGAGGGCTGCGACATCGTCATGATGCTGCGCCTCCAGCGCGAGCGCATGGAAGGTAACTATGTGCCGACCTCGCGCGAGTACTATCACTTCTTCGGGCTCGACCAGGAAAAGCTCGACTGCGCTAAGCCCGATGCGCTCATCATGCATCCGGGGCCGATGAACCGCGGTGTCGAGATCGCCTCGACGATCGCCGATCATTCGCGCAGCGTCATTCGCGAGCAGGTCGAGATGGGCGTCGCCGTGCGCATGGCCGTGCTGGAAGCCCTGGCGCGCCATCTGCCGAACCATTGAGGCGCGCTAACGCGCCCGCACTGCAGACCATTTTGCAAGACGAGGTACAAGTGTGAGGTCGCCGACTGGCAGGGATGGTGCTAAGGCAGGCGCGGAAGCCGCCACCAGCACCGTATTCATCAATGCCCGCATCATCGACCCCGCCTCGGGACGCGACGAGCCGGGCGGGCTGCTCGTATCGGATGGCGTTATCGCCGACCTCGGCGGGCATCTGCGACGCAATGCGCCGCCAGGCGCAACGGTGATTGATTGCGTCGGCCACATTCTCTGCCCCGGCCTCATCGACGCGCAAGTCTACACCGGCGACCCCGGCCAGGAGCATCGCGAGACCCTCAAGACCGCGAGCTTTGCCGCGGCTGCGGGAGGCGTAACGACCATCGCGTGCATGCCGGATACCGAGCCGGTCATCGATCAGGTCGCGCTCGTCGACTACGTGCAGCGGCGCGCCCGCGAGCGTGCGATCGTCAATGTCCACATCATTGCCGCGCTGACCAAGGGCCTCAAGGGCCAGGAGCTCGCCGAGATCGGGCTCCTGCAGCGCGCCGGCGCCGTCGCCTTCTCGAATGGAAAATCCTCGATCGCGAATACGAGCGTGATGCGCAATGCGCTCAACTACTCGAAGGATTTCGAAGCGCTGATCATGCACCATACCGAGGATCCGTACCTCACCGAGGGCGGTGCCATGAACTCGGGCGAGGTCTCGACGCGCCTCGGCCTCAAGGGCGTAAACAAGGCCGCCGAGACGATCGTGCTGGAACGCGACGTGCGCCTCGTCGGCATCACGGGTGGGCGCTATCACGCATCGACCATCTCATGCGCGGAAAGCCTCGCGGTCGTACGTGCTGCGAAGTCGCGCGGGCTCCCCGTGAGCTGCGGCGTCTCGATCAATCACCTGACGCTCAACGAGAACGACATCGGCTCCTACCGCACGTTCTTCAAGGTGCGCCCGCCATTGCGTTCCGAGGAGGATCGCGTCGCCATGGTGCGCGCGCTGGCGGCCGGCGATATCGATGTCATCGTGTCGAGCCACGACCCGCAGGATGCGGACGTGAAGCGCCGCCCGTTCGCGGAAGCGGCCGACGGCGCCATCGGCCTCGAGACGCTGCTCGCTGCCGCGCTTCGCCTCTATCATTCCGACGAGATCGGCCTCCTTCCCCTGCTGCGCGCCATGACCATCAATCCGGCGAAGCTACTGGGTCTGCCGGGTGGCCGCCTCGAGAAGGGTGCGCCGGCCGATATCCTGTTATTTGATCTCGGCCAGCCCTGGGTCGTCGATCGCGAGCAGCTCCGCTCGCGCTCGAAGAACTCGCCGTTCGACGAGCAGAAGCTCCAGGGCCGCGTGCTCAAAACCATGGTTGCCGGGCGCATGGTCTACCAGTACGGTTCCTGACAGCCTGCATCGCAACGCTGTCTTCACTGACCGGATCTGCCCGAGATGTCCTCATCGCTCATCCTGCCCGCGCTGGCGGCGCTCGCGCTCGGCTATGTGCTGGGCTCAATTCCTTTCGGGCTCATCCTGACGCGCGCGGCCGGCCTTGGTGATGTGCGCGAGATCGGTTCGAAGAGTATCGGCGCGACCAACGTCCTCAGAACCGGCAACAAGAAACTTGCGGCTCTGACGCTGCTGTTCGACGGGCTGAAGGGGACGGTCGCCGTTGTGCTCGCGGCCTGGATAGCCGCGTCGTACGGCGTGTCCTCCGGCCAGGGCACGAGCGGCTTGCTGGGAGTTCTGCTCGTGCCTTGGGTAGCGGGGCTCGGCGCCGTCATCGGGCACTTGTTTCCCGTGTGGCTAAGTTTCAAAGGCGGCAAGGGCATCGCGACGTACATCGGTGTGTTGCTCGGCGCCTACTGGCCCGCTGCGCTCGTGTTCTGTGCGGCGTGGCTCGCGGTAGCGGTCGTCACGCGCTACTCGTCGCTCTCCTCGCTGGTCGGCACATTCGTCGTCTTCATTTATTTCACTGTCGTCGGCGGCCAGCTCGTGGTGCCGATCGTCGCCATCATTTCCGCGCTGATTTTCTGGAAGCACCGAGAGAACATTCGGCGGCTCCTCGCGGGAGAGGAGAGCCGCATTGGTGCGAAGGGCTAGCGGGCCAACAGGTGGAAGCAAGGCACCTCTCCCGGTCGCAGCGCTCGGAGAGGCCGAGCGTCTCGCCTGCCTGCGCCTGATCCGCACGGAAAACGTCGGCCCCGTCACCTTTCGCGAGCTCATCAACCACTGCGGCGGCGCCGAGAAGGCCCTCGCAGCCCTCCCCGATCTCTCGCGCCGCGGCGGGCGCAGACTGCCCGTGCAGGTCTATCCGCGCGACAAGGCCGAAGCCGAGCTGGAAGCTGCCCGCAAGATTGGCGCGCGCGCTCTTCACGATCGAGCCGGGCTATCCCGCCGCACTGGCGCACGCAGGCGTGCCACCGCCGATGATCTACGTGAAGGGCCGCACCGAGCTTCTGGCGGGACCGACTGTCGCCATTGTCGGCGCGCGCAATGCGTCCGCTGCGGGACGTGCCATGGCGCGCCAGCTCGCGGCGGGCATCGGCGCGGCCGGCATGCTGGTCGTCTCCGGGCTCGCGCGCGGAATCGATGGCGTCGCCCATGAAGCGGCCCTGGCGACCGGCACGATTGCCGTCCTCGCGGGCGGCATCGATCACATCTACCCACCCGAGCACGAAAAGCTGCACGCCGAGATCGCCGCCCAAGGCTGCCTCGTCAGCGAGCAGCCGCCGGGCTTCAAGGCGCGGGGCAATGATTTCCCGCGGCGCAATCGCATTGTCTCGGGGCTATCGCTGGGCGTGGTCGTCGTCGAGGCGGCGACGCGTTCCGGCTCGCTCATCACGGCACGGCGGGCCGCCGACCAGGGGCGCGAGGTCTTTGCCGTGCCGGGCC
The DNA here is from genome assembly GCF_900117415.1 of Hyphomicrobium sp. CS1BSMeth3. Lineage (GTDB taxonomy): Bacteria > Pseudomonadota > Alphaproteobacteria > Rhizobiales > Hyphomicrobiaceae. The sequence goes on along the minus strand of NZ_FPEI01000006.1, from coordinate 960,714 downwards.
ATCCGCTCGACCCGCGCGCCGAGGGCACGAATATGCTCCTCAAGCAGGGGGCGACGCTGGTCACGTCGGCCGGGGACGTCCTGGAGGCCCTGCGACCGCAAATGGGGTTGGCGCCGCGGGGCATGGAAGCTGGCGGCGCCTCGATCCTGGAGCACATGCCGGCCGAGGATGCGGATCTGCCCTCCTCTCTGCCTCACGAGGCCGCCCAGCTCGTGGTGCTGCAGGCGCTCGGCCCGGCCCCTGTCTCCATCGACGAGCTCGCCCGGGCGACGGGGCTCGCCGTTCGCGCGCTCAGGGGCGTGCTCCTGGAGCTGGCGCTCGCGGGGCGGATCGAGCAGCAGGGTGCGCAGCTCGTTGCCCTCAAGCCCGACTGAGCCGCGCCGAGGGCTCAGCGGCGCTGGGCCTGGATCACGGCTTCCCGGTAAGCCACGACGAGGACACCGGCCAGGGTGGCGCAGCCGAGATTGTCTGCGATCTCCTTCAGCTCTAGGGTGAGGTCCGCCAGATACTCGAGCTGATCGGCTCGTGAGAGCTTAGCCGATGCCTCGGCATCGTTCTGCGCCGTGTTTGCAGGCGAAAAGTGATGCAATGTACCTGACATAGCGGATGCTGCTCCCCTTGGCTGGCTGGCAACCGCAATATTGGTTGCAGTGAGAATATTATACAATCTAAGGTTGTTCAGCAATCCCAATAGTAGGCAGATCGCTCCCTCCGAAGAATTGTCCACATCCGGGCGGCGATGTGACGGCCGCGCAGATGCACTTATTTAATATATTGATTTATAATACTTAATTGCGAGAGAAGCCGACCGGAACGGCCCGGACAGTTTGACAGGCCCCGCGCCATCACCCATGTTCTCGCGCAATCACCGGCCTCAGTCCTGCCCGAGGCGCGGAGAGTTCCCCCGGGCAGTTGGACCCCGAAAAGCGGCATTGGGACCTAATGAACATCGTCATTGTCGAGTCGGCCGCCAAGGCCAAAGCGATCAACAAGTACCTTGGCTCCGCCTTCAAGGTCATCGCCAGCTACGGCCATATCCGCGACCTGCCGTCCAAGGACGGCTCGGTCGAGCCGGATAAGGACTTCGAGATGCATTGGGACGTGGATGGCCGCGCCGCGAAGGTCGTGCGCGAGATCGCCGCGGCCGTGAAAGGCGCCGACAAGCTCATTCTCGCCACCGACCCCGATCGCGAGGGCGAGGCCATCTCCTGGCACATTCTGAAGGTGCTGGAGGAGAAGAAGGCGCTCAAGAAGGGCCTGCCGATCGAGCGTGTGACCTTCAACGCCGTGACGAAGCAGTCCGTGCTGGACGCCATGAAGGCCCCGCGCGCCATCGACGCGCCGCTGGTCGAGGCTTATCTCGCCCGCCGCGCCCTCGATTACCTGGTCGGCTTCACGCTCTCGCCGGTGCTCTGGCGCAAGCTGCCGGGTTCGCGCTCGGCCGGCCGCGTGCAGTCCGTGGCCCTGCGCCTCGTATGCGACCGCGAGCGCGAGATCGAGGCTTTCAAGACAGAAGAATACTGGACGATCGAGGCCCTGCTCGCGACGGCCAAGGGCGAGGACGTCCGCGCACGCCTGACCGCCATTGCCGGCACGGCGCTCAAGAAGCTCGATATCAAGGACGGCGTCTCCGCGAACGCGATCAAGGCCGCCATAGAGAACGGCGACTTCGTCATCACGTCCGTCGACAAGAAGGCGACGCGGCGCAATCCGGCGCCCCCCTTCACGACCTCGACGCTGCAGCAGGAGGCCTCGCGCAAGCTCGGCTTCTCCGCCAAGCAGACCATGAACATCGCCCAGCGCCTGTATGAAGGTGTCGACATCGACGGCGAGACCGTCGGCCTCATCACCTACATGCGAACGGACGGCGTGCAGATCATTCCCGAGGCGATCGGGCCGATCCGCCGCTCGATCGAGGACACGCTCGGCAAGCGCTACGTCGCGCCCTTCATCCGCGAGTACAAGACCAAGGCGAAGAACGCCCAAGAGGCGCACGAGGCCGTCCGCCCGACGGACGTCTCGCGCCGCCCCGAGCATGTCGCGCGTCACCTCCAGCGCGACCAGGCGCGCTTGTATGAGCTGATCTGGAAGCGCGCGGTCGCGAGCCAGATGGCGTCCGCCGAGCTCGAGCAGACGACGGCCGAGATCGAGGTCAAGGGGCGCGACGGCAAGGTCTACGGCCTGCGCGCGACCGGCTCCGTCGTGCTCTTCGATGGCTTCCTCAAACTCTACGAGGAGGGCCGCGACGAGGAGGACGAGGAGAGCCGCCGCCTGCCGCCGCTCGCCCAAGGCGATCACCTCAAGGACCGCGGCATCGACGCCAAGCAGCACTTCACCGAGCCGCCGCCGCGCTACACGGAAGCGACGCTCGTCAAGAAGATGGAAGAGCTCGGCATCGGCCGGCCTTCGACGTACGCCTCGACGCTCGCCGTGCTCGAAGATCGCGGCTACGTGCGCATCGACCGAAAGCGACTCATCCCCGAGGACAAGGGCCGCCTCGTCACGGCCTTCCTCGAAGCCTTCTTCAAGCGCTATGTCGAATACGATTTCACGGCCGATCTCGAGGAGAAGCTCGATCTCATCTCGGATCACCAGCTCGACTGGAAGCAGGTCCTGCGCGATTTCTGGAAGGATTTCACGGGCGCCGTCGATGAGACCAAGGAGCTGCGCGTCAGCGATGTCCTCGAAGCGCTGAACGAGCTGCTGGGCCCCCACATCTTCCCCGACAAGGGCGATGGCTCGGACCCGCGCGCCTGCCCGAGCTGCGGCGAAGGCCGCCTCTCGCTCAAGACCGGCAAATTCGGCGCCTTCATCGGTTGCTCGAACTATCCCGAGTGCCGCTTCACGCGCCAGCTCGCCGACACCAACAACAATGGCGAGGAAGCGGCGAACCCCGATGGCAAGCTGCTCGGCTATGATCCCGATACAGGCCTTGCCGTGACGCTGCGGACGGGCCGCTTCGGCGCTTATGTGCAGCTCGGCGAACAGGGCAAGGACAAGGAAGACAAGCCCAAGCGCAGCTCGATCCCCAAGGGCGTCGATGCGGCGAGCGTCGATCTCGAGAAGGCGTTGCAGCTCCTGAGCCTGCCGCGCGAGGTCGGACTGCACCCGGAGACGCAGAAGCCGATCGTCGCCGGGCTCGGCCGCTACGGGCCTTTCATCCTGCACGATGGCATGTACGCCAATCTCGAGTCCGTCGAGGACGTCTTCACGATCGGCCTCAATCGCGCCGTGACCATCCTCGCCGAGAAGGCAGCGGGTGGCGGCAAGAGCCGATTCCAGCGCGGCAAGCCGACCGTGCTCAAGGATCTCGGCGCGCACCCGGATGGCGGCGGCAATATCCAGGTGCTCTCGGGGCGCTATGGCCCCTACATCAACTACGCCAAGATCAACGCCAACGTACCCAAGGGCAAAGAGCCGACGGCCGTGACGGTCGAAGAGGCGATTGCCCTTCTCGCCGAGCGCGCGGCCAAGGGCGGCGGCAAGACCGCCAAAGGGCGCAAAGCGGCGAAGCCCGCCAAGGCTGCGGCAGAGAAATCGGCCGAGGCCAAGCCCGCAAAGAAAGCGGCCGCCAAGCCGAAGAAGGCTGCTGCGAAGAAAGCCGCTCCTTCTGCCGAGAAGCCCGCAGGCAAGGCGGCGCCGGCCAAAGGCAAGTCCAAGGCTGCAGCGAAGAGCCCTTCCCCGCGGCGCCGTGATGCCGCTGAATAGGTTCAACTGAAAGAGCGCGCGTGCCGAAGAAGCAGAAGCGCCGCGAGAAGCCCGATCGGCCGAGCCGGTCGGGCAAGCCGCATTCAGAGCGCAAGAAGGCGCCATTGCCGACACGCGAGCAGTTGCTCGAGTATCTGTCCAGCACCACGGAGAAGGTCGGGAAGCGCGAGATCGCCCGCGCCTTCAACATCCGCGGCGAGGATCGCATCGCTCTGAAGGCGCTCCTCTCGGAGCTGGCGACACAAGGGGCAATCGTCGGCAACCGCAAGGCCGTCAAACCGCGCGGCAAGCTCCCGCCCGTCGGCGTGCTCGAGATCATCGCGCGCGATGACGAAGGCGAGCTCATCGCCGTGCCGACGAACTGGGAGGCCTCCGAAGGCGAGCGGCCGAAGATCCTCGTGCAGGCCGCGCGCCGCGGCATCGGCCCGGATGGCGACGGCGCACTCGCGATCGGCGACCGCATTCTCGCGCGCATTGCCCGCGTCCGCGATACCGATCCCTTCGGCTATGCGCACGAAGCCGAGCCCATCAAGCGTCTGCCGCGCGAAAGAAAGCGCCTGCTCGGCATTTTCCGTGCCTCGAAGCGCGGTGGCGGCGGCATGATCGATCCGATCGACCGCAAAGATCTCAAGGAGTGGCCGGTCCGCGCCGGCAATGAGAGCGATGCCGATGACGGTGAGCTCGTGCGCTTCGACATCGTGCGCCGGCATCGCGAAGGCGTGCCAGAGGCGCGCGTCGCCGAGCGGCTCGGCAATCCGCAGGACCAGCGCCGCATCAGCCTCATTGCCATCCACACTCACGGTTTGCCGGACGGCTTCCCCGATCCTGTGCTGGCCGAAGCGGAAGATCTCCCGGAAATCGAGACGCACGGCCGCCTCGATCTCACTCAGTTGCCGCTCGTGACCATCGATCCGGTCGATGCGCGCGACCACGACGACGCCGTGCTCGCCGAGCCCGATGCCGATCCGGCCAACGAGGGCGGTTTCATCGTCACCGTCGCCATTGCCGACGTCGCGCACTACGTGCGCCCAGGCTCGCGCCTCGATCGCGAGGCGAAGACGCGCGGCAACTCGGTTTATTTTCCCGACCGCGTCGTGCCGATGCTGCCGGAGCGCATCTCCAATGACCTCTGCTCGCTGCGCGAGGGCGAGGTGCGCCCCTGTCTCGCGGCGCGCATGGTCTTCGACCGTCACGGCGACAAGCGGCGCCACACTTTCCATCGCGCGCTCATGCGCTCAGCCGCGCGGCTCTCCTATCAGGAGGCGCAGGCGGCAATCGACGGAAGCGCGAGCGCGCGCGTCGCGCCTATGCTGGAGAAGGCGCTCAAACCGCTCTGGGCCGCCTATGCTGCGCTTGCCGCCGCACGCGACCGGCGCGCGCCACTCGATCTCGATCTTCCCGAGCGCAAGATCGAGCTCGGCGAGGATGGCATGGTCCGCCGCGTGCATGTGCCCGAGCGGCTCGACGCGCATCGCCTCATCGAAGAATTCATGATCCAGGCGAACGTCGCCGCCGCCGAGACGCTGGAGCAGGCCCGCGCGCCCGTCGTCTATCGTGTGCACGACCGGCCGAGCACCGAGAAGCTCAAGGCTCTGCGCGAGCTGCTCGAGGGCCTCGATCTCAGCCTGCCGCCGGGCGACCACATCCGCCCGAAGCACTTCAATGGCGTGCTCGCGCGCGCCAAGGACCAGCCCTATGCGGAGTTCGTCAACGAGGTGATCCTGCGCTCGCAGGCCCAGGCCGTGTACGACACGGCGAACCTCGGCCACTTCGGCTTGAACCTGCTGCGCTATGCGCACTTCACCTCGCCGATCCGTCGCTATGCCGACCTGCTCGTGCACCGCTCGCTCATTGCGGCGATGAAGCTCGGCGTCGGCGGTATGGCGCCGGAGGAAAAGCCGGAGCTCAAAGAAACGGCCAAGGCAATATCTGAAGCCGAGCGGCGCGCCATGGTGGCCGAACGCGAGACCATCGATCGCCTGATCAGTGCCTTCCTCGCGGACCGGGTGAACGCCGAGTTCGCCGGCCGCATCTCCGGTGTCACGCGTTCAGGACTATTCGTGCGCCTCAAGGATACGGGCGCCGACGGCTTCATCCCGGCCTCCACCCTCGGTGGCGGCGAATTCTGGCGCCATGCCGAGGAGGCGCACGCGCTCATCGGCGACCGCAGCGGGCGCGGTTTCCGCCTCGGCGATCAGGTCGAGGTGCGCCTTGTCGAGGCCATTCCCATGGCGGGCGCGCTGCGCTTCGAGATGCTCACCGAGCCCGGACCGATGCCGGGTCATGCCGCGCGCGGCGGCGGCTCCCACCGGCGCGGTCCCCGCATGGGAAATCGCCGTCATAGACGCCGCTGACAGCACGATAGAGCGGGGCCGCACGTGTGCTCGTGACGCACCCCACCATGCCGTTTGCGCCATGGACCTCGCCGCCCATAGGCATTATTTCCACGAACGGCGACATGCTGAATATTCCGGCAGCGGTGCAGGCCCGGTCGCCTGGAAGGGCGAAGACGATGACCCAAACCCATCTCCCCACCTCGAATGCTGCAGTCGACCCGCTCGCGCCGCGTGATACGTGGCAGGCCATGGGGCGCGGTCTGATCGGCAAGTGCCCGGCCTGCGGCGAGGGGCATATGTTCAAAGCCTACCTCAAGGTTGCTGATACGTGCGATCATTGCGGCGAGGAGCTCCACCACCAGCGCGCCGATGATGCGCCGGCCTACTTCACGATCTCGATCGTCGGGCACATCGTTGTTGCAGGCGCCCTCATCCTCGAGCGCTGGCTGGCCCCCGAGACGTGGGTTCACATGGCCATCTGGCTGCCGCTGACGCTCTTTCTCTGTCTCACGATGCTGCCTGCGGTGAAGGGTTCGCTCATCGGCCTGCAGTGGTCGAAGCGCATGCATGGCTTCGGCGGCGTCGCGGATACGCCGGAGCCGGCGCCGGTTGCCGCTGGTGAAAGTGCCAATGCCGGGGGGCGGCGTTGAGCGAGAACGAGTCTTTCAAGGCCCTGGTTGCCGAGCGCGCCGCGGCAAAAGCCGCCAAGCCGGCCGCCAAATCCTCAACTCCTGTCCTTCGCCCCCGCGACGCGGCGACGCTCATCATCATCGACAGCGACGGACCGGCCCCGCGCATTCTGCTCGGCAAGCGCCGTGACGACCTCAAGTTCATGCCCGGAAAGTACGTCTTTCCGGGCGGGCGCCTCGACGCCGACGACAAGATCATGACGGCAGCGCGAGAGCTGCGTCAGAGCGAGGCCGAGAAGCTTCTCCTCGACATGAAGGGACATCCCAGTCCCGCCCGCGCCCGCGGCCTCGCCATGACGGCCGTCCGCGAGACCTTCGAGGAAGCCGGCATCATCATCGGCGCCACGGCAGCAGATGCGCCCGCGGAGATCGCGCCGCCGTCCGAGAACCCTTCTCTCGAGAGCCCTGCCGCCAAGACCTGGCGCCAGTTCCGAGCGTACGGTTTCGCGCCCAACCTCGCGCCGCTGACTTTTCTCGCCCGCGCCATCACGCCACCGGGCCGGCCGCGCCGCTTCGATACGCGCTTCTTCTGCGTCGAGGCTTCTGCCATCACCAAGAGCACCGATCACAACGATGGCGAACTTTCCGGCCTCGTCTGGATGACGCTGACGGAGAGCCGCGAGCTCGATCTGCCGCCCATCACGCGCGTCATTCTGGAAGACCTCGCTGAGCGTATTTCAAAGCGCACGCTCGACGACCCCTCCGTACCTATCCCGTACTACTTCAATCGCCACGGAACCTTCCGCCGCGAGATGCTTCATCTGGCCGCGCGAAGCGCCTGATTGCGCCCACTTTTCTGACACATTGCCGTTGTGGTTCTCACGAGCCACACGCTAAGCCGTTGCTTATGCTCGCATTCAAAATAACGGACCCCTCCTATTGCGGCCTTCTGACGCAGAAATTGTGGCCAAAATCAAACACCTGATGAATCGAATTCAGACGTTGTGGTTGACGCTCTCTCCTCCCCCTGCTTGTCTGGCCGGGCCAGAAGCGCGGCGGGATCAACGCTGCGGTTTGTCAGCCGGCGACGGGGGACCATCTGGCGGTCCGAGCGAGGGAGCACAACACCGAAGTCCGATGAGAACGCGGTAGCCCGACATTCGGCTTACCCCGGCTTCAGGTGTCGATGCGCGTGCTGAGCCTCCACCACGGGACTGCATCCTGCAGCCCAGTCGCCTTTCAAAATCTGGAGGTTGCATGCGTATCCTGCGAGTTCTGCCGATTGCTGTCGGCATGACCGTGGCCGCTCTGGCTCAGCCAGCTTCGGCAGATACCGTCTACAAGTTCGTGAGCTCTAGCAGCTACAGCGACGGCCAATCGAGCCGTTCCGGTCGCTCCAACCTCGGCGCCACCGATATCCGCAAGCCCCAGCGCGCCGAGCGCAAAGCATTGCGCAAGAGCCGGTCGGCCCGCGTACGTGATGTCGACCGCTCCGAGCGGCGGCGGGCCTCCTCGCGTCGGGGCACGCGAGTGGCGTCCCTCGGCAATGACGTCGGCGTGAGCAGAAGCGGCCGCGGCGGCGGTGGCGGTGGTCACCATGGCGTTGCTTCGTACTACTGGCAGCCCCAGCGCGTGGCTTCCGGCGGCTGGTTCAATCCGAATGCCATGACGGCCGCGCACAAGACGCTGCCCTTCGGCACCCGCGTGCGTGTGACGCATGCCGGCAACGGCCGCTCGGTGGTGGTCAAGATCAATGACCGCGGGCCCTACGTCAGGGGGCGCATCATCGATCTGTCGAAAGCAGCTGCCGGCGTCATCGGCATGCACGGCCAGGGCATCGCCCAGGTTCGCATGGAAGTTCTCGGCCGCTGAAAGTCCACACGGCTGGAGCCTGAATTGTGAGCGGCGCGCCTGATCGGTGCGCCGCTTCATTTTTCCGTGCGCGCCCGAAAAGCCGGAAAATCGTGAAACCTCCACGCAGTTCACTGCGTCTCAACATCGAAGGATGAGGCAGCGACGACCTTCCGTGGAGCCCGAGGCGCGCCGCCCAGAGGAGTGGCAGCGATGTACGAGAGCGAAATCGATGATCCCCAGCCGCCGGTACGCCGGCTGGCGCCGAGCGTCATGCTCGATGCGCAGGAGGTGGCGGCGCTCTCCTCACTCATGCGTGAACTGAGGGACATCACCCAGTCGCGCGGCACCTTCCGAGCTGCCGGGGCCTTCCTTCGCCGGATCGGCGCGGAAAGCGAAAGCCCGCGCATCGTTCCTGCAGATCAGCTCGACCGTTGAGGCGCTTGGCCTCGCCCCCTACCGCACGCTACGCTCTCCCGAACGAACCATCACACACGGGAGGCACGACATGGCGACATTCAAGTGGGACCACATTCATCTGCGCAGCCCCGATCCCGAGGCGACGGCGGCCTTCTATGAGCGCATGTTCGGCGCCGAAGTGATCCGCACGGTGCAGCAAGGCAAGACGCGCATCGACCTGAAGATCGGCGGCGGCAGCGTGTTCATTGCCCCCGTGACGCCCGGTGACGGCGTCGCTTCTCCGCCCAAAACGCCCTACCAGGGGCTCGATCATTTCGGGCTCGAGGTGACAGGCATCGATGCCATCGTCGCGGATCTGAAGAAGAAGGGCGCCGAGTTCACCATGGAGCCGAACAACATCCGCCCTGGCGTGCGCATTGCGTTCCTGCGCGGCCCCGAAGGCGTTTCGATCGAGCTCCTCGAGCGGAGCTGACGACCGCTGCGGCACGCGGCTCTCGCTAGTGTCCTTCGCTCTCAGCAGCGCTGCTTGATCTCGGCTTCGAGCTCGGCGCGGACTTCCCTCGCGAGCGCTGCAACGCGCGCGCGATGCGGAGCGTCCATGCCCTCGACGTCCCGGCTGAAGGTGTCGATCGCCCACTCGAGCTCGGCACCCGCAAAGCGCAGCTTGCCGCAATCGAGCGTCTTGCGCAGCGCGCGATAGGCGAAAAGGCGGGTCCCGTTCGCGAACTCTGCCGGCGTCGGCGCCCGCATCATCCACGACTGCTTGGGATCGGCAATCATCGCGCGCAGCAGGGCGAGGCAATCCACGCCAACGCCGCAGCGGGTCGTGTCCTGTTGGAGATCGCTCTCGGTCAGCGCCTTGGGTGCTTGCGGCGCAGCAGCCGGCGGTCGCGGCGGCACGACCGGCGGTGCCGAGATCGCGAGGTCCGGTGGCGCCGGCTTCTGCTTCGGAACAGGCGGCGGCACTGGCGCGCGCGGCGCAACGGGTGCTGCCACGCGGGGCCGCACGGGCTCGGCTACGGGCGGCTGGGTCTGCGGCCGGAAGGTGTAGACCACTGTGGGCGGCGGGAGCGAAGCACGCTGAACTGTCGTGCCGTTGCTCCACGTGTCCTTGAGGGATACGGCCCCCTGCTCGCCTTCAGCTTCGACCGATTGCGTGTACCGCTCGGGCGGCGGCTCCTCCGCGCATCCGGCCAAGCCGATGGCAATCGCGGCTGCAAGCGCAACCGCTGAAACATGTCGGCACTGACGCATCCCAGAGGTTTGCAATGGCATCCCGGTCGCCCGGACGAAATGAACAATTCGACCGTTAGACTATGGGGCACCCATTAAGTTCCTCTTAATGCTGTCAGACCGCGTGCCTTCTTCAGTTGTATCTCACCACGCCGTAGAGCCTGATCGTCCGCCCGGGCTGCAGAACCTCGTCCTTCTTGAAGGAGACGTGATTGCGCACGTCCTGGTCGAGCAGGTTCTCGCCTCGTAGCCCGATCGTCATGCTCGTCGATATGCGGCCGTCCACCGGCGCGAGGCCGAACGTATAGGAGAGATCGGCGTTGAGCAGCGTGTAGCCGTCCGTCGGCGTATCCTTGGCATCGTCGCCGGCCACCTTGTTCTGATCGAAGGCATGAAGTGCGAAGACGCGCGCGAGCCAATTGGCATCCCGATAGTAGATGCCGGCGCCGAGACGATGCGGCGGAATGCGTGGCACATAGCCATCGCCGACGAATTTCGCATTCACGAAGTCGTACTGCCCCTCGAAGCCGATCACACCGCGCGCGAAGGCGAAGGCATCCCACTGCGCCGACAGCTCGACGCCACTGAAGATCGCGTCGCGCTGGGAGAAGACCACCTGATCGGCGTCAGCATGGGCGTGATCGTCATGATCATCCTCATGGTCGTGATCGCCGCCGCAGGTCGCGAGCGTACCGTCGCACGCAAGGCCCGTGAAGCGCTTGAAGATGAAATTGCGATAGCGGGTGTGGAAGGCGGCCGCGTCGAAGCGGAATGCGCCCCGCGCCTTCTTGAAGCCGAGCTCGATGGTCTCGGCCTTTTCGATCTTCAGATTGGGATTGCCGATCTCGAACGTGTCCATGGCATGGTGCAGGCCCTTTGAGAACAGCTCCGGGAGCGCGGGCGCGCGCTCGGTGTACTGGCCCGAGAGACGTGCGACCACGCCGAGAGGGAGCTCATAGAGCACGCCGAGACTTGCGCTCTTGGGCGCGAATGTGCGGGCGCGATCCTCGACGTGATAGTGCTGGTGATCGCCGTGATCCTCGATCTCGACACCCGTGCCGCGAACCCTGACGCTCTCGATGCGGGCCGCGGCCTGGAGCTTGAGGCGGCGCGTGAGCTCGAGCTCCTCGAACCAGAAGGCGGCAATGCTGCTTCCGCGCGCGGCAGGATCGATCAAGCCATCCATCTCTTCCGCGAGATGGTCGTCATAGATGAAGCCGCGGACGCGCTTTTTGTCGAAGTGCACGCCGACAGCGCCGCGGAAAATGCCGATGGGCGCGTGCCATGCCTGATGCTGCACCTCGAGGCGGGCCTCGGTCTGGCGGTTGGTGAAGCGGCTCTCGATCTCGTCATGGAAATGATCGTCGTGGGCGTGCGCGACGATCTCGTCGTGCTTGTACCAGGTCGTGCCGAACCAGAAGCGGATGGTCTCGATGCCGTAGTCGCGCACGCGCCACTCGCCGCGCGACTGCAGTTTGTCCTGGTGCATATCGATGCGCGGGCGATGGTCCTCGGCCTCCTTGCCCGGAATGCCGTAAAAGCTGTCGAAGCGCGTATAGGAAACGCCGATGAAGCCGCTCTCTCCCACGATGGAAGCGCCGAGCGAATAGCCGGAGCTTTCGACAAAGGAGTTGGGTTGAATGCCGTGTGGTGTCTTGTAGTCATCGGCCTGCCGGCGGAAGGCATCAGCGTAGAGGACGATGTTGCCGGCGCCGGCCGTGACCTTGAAGCCGCCGTCATGGCCCTTATCCACCGAGTTGAGGCCGCCTTTGACGACGGCGCTGAAGCCGTCCTTCGGCATGGCCTCGGGAATGCGGCCGTTCGAGACGTCGACGACGCCGCCAATGGCCTGCGAGCCATAGCGCAAGGTCGCCGGCCCACGAATGATCTCGATGCGCTCGGCGGCAAAGGGGTCGATCGGCACGGCATGGTCTTCGGAGAGCGCCGACACGTCATGCGAGCCGATGCCGTTCTCCTGGACGCGCACGCGATCCCTGTCCTGCCCGCGGATGATCGGGCGGCTCGCGCCGGGTGCAAATGTGGTGGCGGCAACGCCCGGCTGCTGGGCTGTGACATCGCCGATGTTCTGGACGGCGAGTGGCGTAATCTCCGGCGTGTTCATCACCGTGATCGGGACGAACGCGTCCTCATCGACGACGAGCGTGCCGGGCGGGGGCGCGGCCGGTGCCTCCGGTGCCGTCGGCGCTGCCGCCGTTGCAGGGCGCGGCGCAGGGGCTGGGCGCGGCCGCTGTATCGGGCTCGGTGTCGTCACGACGATCCCCGGAAGCTGGACCTGCGCAGCGGCGCTGTCCGGAAAGACCGCAATTGCCCCCAGAAGCACGACAGATCCCTGCCGTACCGCATCCCCCAGCCACTTCATGCCCCGGCTCCCTGATCAGCTCTAGTACGCTATAACGTTACTGTTATAGTATTACGCTCAGGCTTTCGGGCGCCGCAAGTGGGCAATGAACCGAAGACAGTCACGGCAGATCAGTTCGGCGGAACGTGTGGCAGCGCGACAACGCCTCTGGAAGGCGATGCCGATCACGTCGCGTCATCGTGTGCCGAGTCGGCTTGCGCGGCCACTTGATCGGCATCACCGAACGTGGTGGAGAGCAGACGTTGGTTCGCGCACGGTTGCACGAGATGTCGGACGAGGCCCCTCAGACGCTGCTGCCGCCGCTCGGCGAGCACCGGCCGACGCGTGCCGAAAACGTGCCGACCGAGTCCGGAGAGGCCGCTACTCCGCTTCTGCTCCGGCCGGAGGATCAGGCTTCTGGGGCCGCAGCCGACGCCGCCGACGGCCCCCTCGCTGCGGTGCCGCCGCTAGCCCCTGCGGATCCCGAAGCCGCGCCGCCCGTCGCCGCGCGGCATTCGGCACGCCATACATCCTCGATGCTCGCGGCCGTTGGCGCCCATCTGTTCGTGCTTGGGGCCCTCATCTCAGCGCCTCTACCGGAGTACGGCGGCGGTGGCAGCGGGCAGGAAGCCATCAGCGTCTCGATCATCTCGGCGTCGGCCCTCGATGCGCGCGATCCCAATGCCAACGTGAATGCCAAATCAGCCGTGGCACCCATGGCGCCGCAGCAAGGGGATGATGTCGCCGATACCGTGGCTGAACGTGAGCAATCCCGCCGACCTGAAGAGATCAAAGAGCGCGCCACAGAAAAAGATGCTGTCCCGGATGAGCAGGTCGCCGCGCCAGCCCAACCCGCGCCCGAAGCCGTTCCAGACGAAGCTCCGAGGCTGACCAGTCCGCCGCCGCCTCCCGAAGAGACAAAGGTTGCATCCGCCGAGCCCCCGCCGGAGCCGGACACGCCCAAAAAGGAAGAGAACCCGGCCGAGAAGAAGACCTCGCAGCAGGCTCCCGACACGCGAACCGAGGGCGGAGAGGTATCTAGTGGCCACGACTCTGAGAATTCCCGGCAGGCAGCAGCCGCCAATGCGGCCCAAGGGAAACGCTTGGCCTATGGCTTGGCTGTCCAGGATGCACTGCTCGCCGTCGATCAGCGCGACGCCAAGGCCATTGTTTCAGCGTCCAAGCTCAAGGGGACGGTCTTCATCAAGCTCGTACTCGACGCCAAAGGTACGCTCGCGAGCGCCGAGATCTTCAAATCGAGCGGTAACCGTCGGTTGGACGAGGTTGCCCTGCTCCTAACGCGTCGCGCCACGTATCCCCCGCCGCCGCCCGGCATCGATACGGCGGACCTCTCCTACATCGCCCCGGTCCGCTTCCGCTGAAGCGCTAGCGGGCGCCTCGAACCTTATGTTGCATCGCAAAATCATCGCTCTCGCTTTTGTCAAAGTCGGCCGTTAGACTTCACAAGCTCGTGAAGGCGGCATGTGAACCTCCGACGGGCACCGATTGCACCACGCCGCGCACTCGAGCGCCCGCATTCCGGGCTCAGATCAGGACACGTAGGCCTCACATGGGTCGGCTGCCGGTTCCCACGAAGCGGAGTTGGGTGCACGCGTCCTCGCGCCCGTTCGTCATTCCCCCTCGGAATTTCCGCAGATGACAGCCACCGGCGCCGGGACACCCGACGCATCCGAGCCTGCGCCTGCCGCAAGCGCGCCGAACCTCGACCTCGACTGGCGCGTGATCCGCCGCTTCGCGCGCTTCGCCGGCGGCTTCTGGAAGGGCGATGGCGCGCGCCAGGCCTGGACACTGACGATCACGCTCGCCGTCTGCCTGCTTCTCAGCACATCCGCGACCGTCGCACTCAATCACTGGACGCGCTGGTTCTTCGACTCCCTCGAAGCGCGCAATGCCCTGGAGCTCTGGGAATCCGTCCTGGTCTTCCTCGTCATCATCGCGGCAATGGCGGCGATCGGCGTCGGCATCGTCCTCACGCGCGAGCGCCTTCAGGTGCATTGGCGCGCCTGGATCGTCGGCGAGGTGGTCTCGCGCTGGCTGGCCGGCCGGCGCTTCTATCATCTCGCGCACACCGGGACGCAGCCCGCCAATCCCGAGTACCGCATCGCGGACGACTCGCGCTGGGCCAGCGAGCCGCTCGTCGATCTCGGCATCGGCCTCGTCACGGCGATCATCTCGGCCGCGGCCTTCATCTCCATTCTGTGGTCCGTCGGCGGCTCTTATACGCTGACGCTCGGCGGCAGCAGCTTCACCATCCCCGCGTACATGGTGCTGCTGGCCCTCGCCTACGGCATCGTCGGCTCGCTGCTCACCATGTGGATCGGCCGGCGGCTCGTCGGCTACGTCGGGCGCAAGAACGAGGCCGAGGGTGATTTCCGCTTCGCGCTCATGCGCCTGCGCGACAACGCCGAAAGCATCGCCATGCTCGGCGGCGAGCAGAGCGAGCGGCGCATTCTGGCCCGCATCTACGATACGGTCGTTCAGCGCTGGCTGCGGATCGTGCAACAGCACGGCCGCCTCACCTGGATCACGAACTCCATCGGCCCGATGACGCCGATCGTGCCCTTGCTGTTCGCCGCGCCGAAGTATCTCCAGGGCGAGCTGACGCTCGGCGAGGTGACACAGCTCGCCGCCGCCTTCTCGCAGGTGCAGATGGCCATCTCCTGGGTCGTCGACAATTTTAACCGCATTGCCGAGTGGTACGCATCGGCACGCCGCGTCATGGACATGGTCGACGCCTGCGACGGCATCGATCGACGCCATGCCGACGGGCGCGGCATCGCGATCGCGCCCTCGCCGAGTGAAGGCCTCGTGCTCGAAGGCCTCGCCGTCCATGATCCGAGCGGGCGCCCCCTCGTCGCGCGCGCCGACCTGATGGTGCCGCCGGCAACGTCGCTCTCGATCTCCGGCGACACGAGCTCGGGCAAGACCGCGATCGTGCGCGCCATTGCCGGTCTCTGGCGCGAAGGGCATGGCACGGTGCGCATCGGCACGCAGGCGCGGATCATGATTGCCCCGCAGCAAGGCTATCTGCCGCTCGCGACGCTGCGCGAGGCTCTGATCTATCCGGCTTCCGGCGAGCCGCTTGCAGATGGCGAGATCGTTGCAGCGCTCGACGCGGCCGGGCTTGGCCATCTTGTCGACAAGCTCGACGATACTGGCCGATGGGATCAGTCGCTTTCCGCGGGCGAGCGCCAGCGCGTCGCGATTGCGCGCCTGCTGCTGCACCGTCCCGATGTGATCATTCTCGACGACGCCATGACCGCCCTCGATGAAAGCGCGCGGGCGGACCTCCTGACGGCACTACGCGCAAAAGTGCCGGAAGCTGCGATCCTCAATGTCGGCCAGTCGCCGCGCATTCTTCCGGGCGCGGGGCACATGCTCACGCTCGAGCGCCAGTCCGGCGGCACCGTGCTCAGCCAGCCGACGCAGCCCTATGATCCCAAGCGGCCGCTGACGACCGACGCATAGGGGCGTGCGCAAGCGCCGCACTACTTGCGATTCTAAATAGACATTCATTTTTGAGCCCAATTCGCACGTCCAAAATGAATATTTGACAACAACATCACCGAATTTTGCTTAATATATGCATTTCTGCGATGCATTTTTATTATCTCCTGCGTTCAGTCCAAGTATTTACCTATATTTCTTCTTGCGGAGCCCACGCGATCACATGTAGAGCGGTTAGGTCACGCATGGGGATGCGCGCACACACACTGAGCTCCCTTTGGAGGATCACATGACCCGTTTGCTTGCTGCTCTTGGTACGGCTGGTCTCGTCGCCATCGCTTCGGCGCTGCCGGCTGCGTCTGCTCCTGTCCTCAAGTCGGTCGCCGGCGTCTCGCAGTCCGACGTGACCACGGTCCAGGACAAGAAGCCCGCGAAGAAGAAGCCGGCGAAGAAGGCCACCAAGAAGGCGCCGAAGAAGGCTCCTGAGAAGAAGTAAGAATTGATCAGCCCGGCGCGGCTCGCCGCGGCACCGGACTGCTTCGTTCAAAGCCGCATCAGGATGATCTCCTGGTGCGGCTTTTTCCGTCTGGCAGGCTTGCCATCGCGCCCACTGGATCGAGCGGCATCAACCAGCTAGTACCGGACGCCGGGCCGCCCGCGAGCGTGTGCCGCACCAAACAATCGTCCTGAGGGGAGGAAGCATGAGCACGCCATCGATCGAAGTCCTGCACGAGCTGGTCGCACCGGCCCGCGAGCGGCTCTCGAAGGAGACCTGGGACTATCTCATGGGCGGCGCCGACACGGAGACGACGCTCGAGCGCAACCGCCTCGCCCTCGAGGAGATCGCATTCCGGCCGCGCGTGCTGCGCGATGTCGGCACGGTCGATCTCTCGACACGCTTCCTCGGCCACACGCTGAAGCTCCCCGTCATCCTCGCGCCGATCGGCTCGCTGCAGGATTTCTGCCCGCCGGGCGGCGTCGCTCCGACAAAAGCTGCGGCCGCCTTCGGCGTGCTGCACATGCTGAGCTCGGTCTGCAAGCCGGGCCTCGAAGAGGTCGCGAAGGCTGCGCCGTCCTACCCCAAGCTCTTCCAGCTCTACATCCGCGGCGATGCTGCATGGGTCGACGAGCGCGTCGCGGCTGCCGTCGCGAACGGCTATGCCGGCCTCTGTGTCACGGTCGACCTCGACTACTACGGGCGGCGCGAGCGCGACATCGCGAAACGCTACAAGCCAACGGCGCGCCGCGCCTCGGGCGGCTCGGGTGTGGGCGATCCTTTCCAGCAGGCTTTCACCTGGGCCGATATCGCGCGCATTCGCAAGAAATGTCCGATCCCGATGATCATCAAGGGCATTGCAACGGCCGAGGACGCACGCATCGCGGTCGATCATGGTGTCGAGGTCGTCTATGTCTCGAACCACGGCGGCCGCCAGCTCGATCATGGTCGCGGCAGTCTCGCTGATCTCCCCGAGGTCGTCGATGCGGTGAAGGGCAAATGCCAGATCGCCGTCGACGGCGGCATCTACCGCGGCACGGACATCGTGAAGGCGATCGCACTCGGCGCCGACATCGTGGGCATCGGCCGCCTGCAGGGCCTCGCGCTCGCGGCTGGTGGCGAGGAAGCGCTCACGCGCGCGCTCGAGCTCCTGGAGGACGAGACCCGCCGCGTGCTCGGGCTTCTCGGCGTCACGAGCTTCGGTCAGCTCGACCGCAGCTATCTGGCCCATGCGACGCCTCTCTCACGCCGCGGCTTCGACAGCCCCTTCCCGCTGATCAAGGAAGGCTACTGAGGGCGCGCGGCCGCGCTAGCGGTGGATTTGTTCTCATATTGTTCTTGACCTCGGGTGCGTGCGCGCTTTAGCTTCCGGATATTGTTCCAGGGGCGGGGCCGCAGCATTCGGGGCGGGGTCATGTACGGGCAGATTTCCACGCTCGCGTTTGTCGGTATCGAAGCGCGCCCCGTCGAGGTGCAGGTTCGCATCAGCGGCGGCCGGCACGTCTTCGCGATCGTCGGCCTGCCCGACAAGGCCGTGGCTGAGAGTCGCGAGCGTGTCCGCAATGCCCTGCACGCGGTCGGCCTCGCGCTCCCCTTCAGGCACATCACGGTCAATCTCGCGCCCGCGGATCTGCCCAAGGAAGGCAGTCACTTCGACCTTGCCATAGCGCTGGCGCTGATGGTCGCGACCGGCGCCATCGCACCCGATGCCATCGAGGGATATGCCGCTGTCGGGGAACTCGCGCTCGATGGCTCCATCCGCGCCGTACCGGGCGCGCTTCCCGCAGCGATCGGCGCCAATGCACTCGGCAAGGGGCTCATCTGTCCCGCCGCCTGTGGCGCCGAGGCGGCATGGGCCGCCGAGGACATGGCCATCCTCGCGCCGCCGCATCTTCTCTCTCTCGTCAATCACTTCAAAGGCACGCAGGTCATGGCGCGGCCACAGCCGGGCGGTCCCGCCGACCCCGAGCCCTTGTTGGATCTCAGCGATGTCAAAGGCCAGGAGAGCGCACGCCGCGCGCTCGAAATAGCCGCGGCTGGGGGGCATAATCTCCTGATGGTCGGCCCACCCGGATCGGGGAAGTCGATGCTCGCCGCGCGTCTCCCCTCGATCCTGCCACCGCTCGAGCCTGCTGAAATGCTCGAGGTCTCCATGATCAAGAGCCTCGCGGGCGAGCTTGGCGAGGGTCGCATTGCACAGACGCGCCCGTTCCGCGCCCCGCACCATTCGGCGAGCATGGCTGCGCTCGTCGGCGGCGGCATGCGTGCGCGACCGGGTGAGGTCTCGCTCGCGCATCTGGGCGTTCTCTTCCTCGACGAGCTACCCGAGTTTCAACCGAACGTTCTCGATGCGCTGCGCCAGCCGCTGGAGACCGGCGAGACCGCCATCGCCCGCGCCAATCACCGCATCACATACCCATCACGCTTCCAGCTCATCGCGGCAATGAACCCGTGCAAGTGCGGCGGCGGAGGCCCCGGCACCACGTGCAAGCGCGGCCCGCGCTGCGCCGATGACTACCAGGCGCGCGTCTCCGGCCCTTTTCTGGATCGCATCGACATGCAGATCGAGCTGGCGCCTGTCTCAGCCGCCGATCTCGTCCTCCCGGCGCCGAGCGAGGGAAGTGCCGAGGTCCGCGCGCGGGTCACTGCGGCGCGCGCGCGGCAACGTGCCCGCTTTGCCGCTGCCGGCACCGCGCGCGTGCGCACGAACGCCGACTGCTCGGGCCGCCTGCTCGAGGACGTCGCCATGCCGGACGAGAGCGGCCTCAGCCTGCTCCGGTCTGCCTCCGACGCCCTGGGTCTCTCCGCCCGCGGCTTTCACCGCACGCTCAAGGTCGCGCGCACGATCGCCGACCTCGATGGCGCCGAGCGCGTCGGCCGACCGCACGTCGCGGAGGCCCTCAGCTATCGCGGAGAGGTCATGCGCGCCGAGCGTGCGGCTTGAGATTTGGCGCGCCGCGCGGCAAGTAGCGCACACAGGAAGCGCACGGGAGAAAGAAACATGAAACTGCTCGGACAGGGGCTCTACTGGCAGGAAATGCCGGTCGGCGCGAAGTACAAGACGTTCGGCCGCACGATCACCGAGACCGACATCGTCAATTTCATTTCCTGCACGGGCTTTCTCGAGGTGCTCTTCACGGACATGGAGTTCGTCAAGGAGCACTCGGCCATTCAGGGCCGCGTCGCGCCGGGCGCGCTCATCTACGCGATCGCCGAGGGCATGACCATGCTCGGCACCATCCAGGGAACAGGCCTCGCCTTCCTGCACATGGAGCTCGACGTCAAAGGCCCGACCTTCGCCGGCGACACCATCCATTGCGAAATCGAGGTCATCGAGCAGCGCGCTGCCTCGAAAGGTGGTCGCGGTCTCGTGCGCACGAGGAACACCGTGAAGAACCAGCGCGGCGAGACGGTGCTGATTTACACGCCGCTGCGCATGATGGCGGGCAAGTCGGAGGCGTGAAGGCTCGCGCCTTCAGCGCGACGGGGACCAGGTCCCCGAACCCCTGCTGGGAGGGACACCCTCCCAGACCCTCCCGTCTCTATTCGCGGGTGCCCCAAACGCGCCCTCTCGCTGTGGCGGCCGCGGGCATAGCACGACGCAAGGATGCGATAGCACCCCTTCCCAGCAGCCCGCGGCAAGAACTAGAGACTCCGCCCGATATTCAGGAAGCGCTCGTGCCGCTGCTTGCGGACTTCGTCGGGAGACATCTTGTCGAACGCGGCGAGCGCCTTGGCGATAGCGTCGCCCGCGCGGCGCACGGCACCTTCCTTGTCGCGGTGCGCGCCGCCGACCGGCTCGGCGACGATCTCGTCGATCACGCCGAGCTCGTAGAGATCTTGCGCGGTGATCTTCATGCTGGTCGCGGCATCGATCGCGCGTGTCGAGTCGCGCCACAGGATCGACGCGGCCGCCTCCGGCGAGGCCACCGTATAGACCGCGTGCTCCAGCATGAGAATGCGGTTAGCGCTCGCGATCGCAATCGCGCCACCCGATCCGCCCTCGCCGATCACGACAGCCACCATCGGCACGCCGAGCGAGAGACAGCGATCTGTCGAGCGGGCGATGGCCTCTGCCTGTCCGCGCTCCTCGGCACCGACGCCCGGATAAGCACCCGCGGTGTCGACGAGCGTCACGACCGGCATGGCAAAGCGGTCTGCCATATCCATGAGGCGGACGGCCTTGCGGTAACCCTCGGGGCGCGCCATGCCGAAGTTGTGCTTGATACGCGTCTCCGTGTCGTGGCCCTTCTCGTGGCCGATAACGACGACGGGGCGCCCACGGAATGTGCCGATGCCGCCCATGATCGCCGCATCCTCGGCGAAGTAGCGATCGCCGGCCAGCGGCGTGAAGCGCTCGATGAGCTGGTCGATATAATCGAGGCAGTGCGGCCGGTCAGGATGGCGCGCGACCGTCGTCTTCTGCCAAGGGTTGAGACCACCGTACGTCTCGGCGAGAAGCTGGGCAGCGCGCCCCTGGAGCTTGCTGATCTCCTCGCTGAGCCCTGTGCTCTCGTCGTCCTGGGTCAGTGCGCGCAGCTCCGCCACCCGGCTCTCGAGCTCGGCGATCGGCTTCTCGAAGTCCAAATAGGTCGCCATGATCTCGGCTAGTATCCCGCTTCCAAAGCTCGCTTAACCTCGACGCTGGTGTCCCGAGCGCCCGGCCACGGGGCCCCGCACGGCCTCTCGCGGCCCCGCGCCCCTCTGAATTTCCGGGGACATTCCCCGGCGCTGCCCCCCAAGTCAAGTTAAGGAATGGACGAGAACGCCGTATCCCACCTGCCGCCGCCCGCGACAGGGCCGTGCGAACAGGCTAATAGGGTGCCAATGCTTTGAAAACGAGGTCCAGCCCGCCATGCGGCACCTGCTGCTCGCGGCGTTCGGCGGCGCGCTTGGCGCCGGCGCCCGCCACCTGATCAATGTGTCCTTTCTGGCGTGGTTCGGCCCCGGCTTCCCCTGGGCGACGTTTACGGTAAACATCCTCGGCAGCCTGCTCATGGGCGCCCTCGTCGAAGCCCTGATGTCCTTCAGCAGCGGCGCGGACACTTGGCGCGTGTTCCTCGCCACCGGCATCCTCGGCGGGTTCACGACCTTCTCTGCCTTCTCGCTCGACATATGGGTCCTCTACGAGCGCGGTCAGCACATCGCGCTCGCCTTGTATCTGACCCTTTCTGTCATCCTCTCCGTCGGCGCGCTCGTCTCCGGCATGGCACTCGTGCGGGCGCTCCGATGACCGGCGCCGTCGAAACTATCAAGGTCACGCGAGACGAGGCGGGCATGCGCCTCGACCGCTGGTTCCGCGCCCACTTTCCCGATGTCGGGCACGTTTATCTGCAGAAGCTCCTGCGCTCCGGGCAGGTCCGCGTCGACAGCCGTCGCGTCGAAGCCAATGCACGTCTCGAGGCCGGCGCAGAGGTGCGCGTGCCGCGCGTCGTGCGGCAGCCGCCGAAAGCCGCGAGCGGCGAAACGAAGGTCGTCCCGCCCGCGAGCAAGGCCGACCGCGATCTCATCGAGAGTGCGATCCTCTTCGAGGACGACGACATCCTCGTGCTTAACAAGCCGTTCGGCATCGCCGTGCAGGGCGGCACAGGCACGCGCCGGCACATCGACGGAATTCTCGCCGGCATGGTCGACCGTTTCGGAGACCGTCCGCGCCTCGTGCACCGCCTCGACCGCGACACGACGGGCGTACTGCTCATCGCCAAGAAGCGCGACATCGCGGCGAAGCTCGGCCGCACCTTCCAGACGCGCGCCGCGGCGAAGACGTACTGGGCGCTCGTCAAAGGCCTGCCGACACCGCGCCAAGGGAAGATCGAAGCGGCACTTGTGAAGGCTTCCGGCCCCGACGGCGATCGCGTGCGCAAGGCCGAGGCTGGCGAGCAGGATGCGGCCATGCACGCGACCACGCACTATTCGGTCATCGATCGCGTGGCCAATCGTGCGGCGTGGGTTTCGTTGAAGCCCGTCACCGGCCGCCAGCATCAGCTCCGCGCGCACATGGCGATGATCGGCCACCCCATCATCGGCGACAACAAATACGAAGGTGGCATCACGCAGATCATGGAGGCGCTCGAGCCCAAGCTGCATCTCCATGCGCGCCGTCTCGTCCTGCCGCATCCGCGCGCGGGAAAGCCGCCCATCGACGTGACCGCGCCAATGCCACCGCACATGCTGCGATCGTTCGAGCTCATCGGCCTCGATCCGAACCAGTTCGAGCGTGGTGAGATCAAAGCTCCGGGAAAACCGCGTCGTCAGCGGTAAGGAAATCGCGCTTTCAGCGCGAACAGGGCTGCCGCCCTATGACCCGCTCGGGGGGCACCCCCGAACCCCCGTCTTTTATGGATTTGGAGCGAACCGCAAGCGCACCAGTATCCCCTCTCCCCGCCCTTGCGGGGAGAGGGTTAGGGTGAGGGGCAGCGGCATACGCTGACGTCCGCAATCGGCGCCGCCCCTCATCCCGACCTTCTCGTCGCGCCAGAGGCGCGCTTCCAGCGCGACGAAGGACGGGGAGAAGGGGAAGTGGGCGCCACAAGCGAGCGCGGTCTGCACGACTGCCGCGGGCACAGCACAGCGGCGGGAAGCGAAACACCCTCCCCAGCAGCCCGCGGCACTCCGCAGCTAACCCAGAAACTCTTCGCGCACGGCGCACGTGTGCGCCCCAAGCGCCGGCACGCTCTCGGCCGCCAGCAACTCCTCGCCAATCCACTTCGCCGGCGGCACGGGGAGCGCGACAGGCCCGGCCTCGGTCTTGACCGTCATCATGCGCAGGTGCGGATGCGCGTGCAGGCCGAAGACATCATTCACGCGGCCGAAAGCGATGTCCGCCGCATCGAGCTTCGCGATGGCAGGCTCCGCATCGTGCGCGGCGAACCATGCGGCGACGAGCCCGTCGGTCTCCGGGCGATTCGCGATGCGCGCCGGCGACGTGGCAAAGCGCGGATCGGTTCCGTGCTCAGGCTGCTCGAAGACCTTCGTGCAGAGCGCCCGCCACTCGCGATCATTCTGAATGCTGATGAGGATCGGCACGCTGTCGCGCGTCGTGAACACGCCGTAGGGCGCGAGCGAGATGTGCGAAAGGCCGATGCGATGCGGCGGCGCGCCATGAATGCCCTGCAGCAGCGGCACGCTCATGAGCTCCGCCATCGTGTCGAACATCGAGATGCGGATATCGGCGCCCTTGCCCGTCGTCGCGCGCCGCAGGAGCGCTTCGAGGATCGCCTCGTACGCGTGCAATCCGGTCGAGACATCGACAATGGAGACGCCGACGCGCGCGGGCTCGGGCGCGCTGCCTGTGACGGAGGCGAGACCGGACTCGGCTTGAATGAGCAGATCGTAGGCCTTGCGATCGGCATAGGGCCCGCTGTCGCCATAGCCCGAGATCGAGCAGGCGACGAGGCGCGGATGGCGTGCGCAGATGTCCTCGATCGGATAGCCGAGCTTCGCCAGCGCGCCGGGCTTCAAGTTCTGCACGAACACGTCGGCCTTGGCGAGCAGCGCCTCGAAGAGCCGCTTGTCATCGGCATTGGCGAGATCAACGACGACCGACTCCTTGCCGCGATTGAGCCAGATGAAATAGACGCTCTGGCCCTTGGCGAGCTGATCGTAGCCGCGCGCGAAATCGCCTTCGGGCCGCTCGAGCTTGATCACGCGCGCGCCCGCATCGGCGAGCCGCCGCCCCGTCATGGGCGCGGCTACGGCCTGCTCGAGCGAGACGACCAGAATGCCTTCCAGCGGCTTCTTCATGCACTCAATTCCCTGCCATCGTCCGGCGCGGAACGCCGGCACTCAGCCGCATTTTCTAGCGGCCCGGGCTCGCAGCGTCTTCCTCATATTCGGCAGAGTGCCATGCGGCGCCCTGAATGCACGAGCGGCGCTCCCCAGGATCGGAGAACGCCGCTCGAAAAACCCACAGCGCGCGAGAACTGATCCTCGCGCGCCTGTTCTGTCCACTTTAGGTCGACTGAATGGCCGACAGCTCCCACTGGCTCGCCGTGCCGCGAACCGGACGGGCGAACGTCCAGATCTCCGTGAGCTCGGTCGGCTCGGTGCGGCTGCCCTCGACGACGCGGCCGCTCGCCGTCTCGACGGTCGCATCGATGAGCGTGTAGCGGAGCGCAACGGTCGCGTACTCGACATGCTCCTCGCGCCAGGCCTCGGCGAGATCGCCCTGCTCGAGCTTCACGTCGGAGACGACGTTGAGCAGGCCCTTCTTCGCGTTATCGTCGAGCTCGGCCGCGAAGTAGGAGAGCATCTCCGGCGTCAGGAGCTTCTCCAGCGCATCGAGGTTGCTGCGGCCGTAAGCCATCTGCACTTCGCCGAGCATCCGCTCGAAGGCGTCGTAGTCGGCAGGGCCGATCTTGACCTCGTCGACGGGGCCGCTGCCGGCGCTGCCGCTGCGGTTGAGAATGTCCGCGGGGTTGCGGCCGCTGTACGCATTCTGCGAGGCACCGGCCGTCGCCATGGCCGGCTTTGCGCCGCCGAACCCGCCGCGGAAGAGACGGAAGACGAGGTAGATGATGCCGCCGATCAGCAGCATCTGCAGCAGGAAGCCAGCGATCGAGGCGAGCGCACCCATGCCGAAAATGCCGGCGAGCGCGGCTGCGAAGAGGCCGCCCATGAGAAGGCCCTTCAGGCCACCAAAGCGCGAGGCCTGCTGCGTGGCCGCAGTGCCCGGACGCATGGCCTGGTTGGCGCCGGCCGTGGGCGTACCCGGCTGGGTGATGGACTTGTTGATCGGCGCTGCGGCGTTCGGAGCCGTATTGGTCGTCGGCGGCGCCTGGTAGGTCTTGGCGCCGCGGCTGCCGAAGCCGCCGCCACCGCGCCGCGCGTCCGCATCGGTGGGCATGGTCGCAAGCACCACCGCCGCTCCGAGCGCGATGACGCTAAGCCTGCCAACCCAACGTTTGAAACTGCTCATTCTGCCTCCCCTGGCTCATGGGGCGCGCCGACGGAATCCGGGCGCACCTCTGGACTTTCGGTATATAGGTGCGCATTGGCCGAAGTCCACCATGCGGCGCACAGTTTGCTCGGAACTTCCGCGTCAAGAATGTCCGTTCGTGAATGCGGATTTCAATCCGGCACGAAAATATTAACGCCATCCGCATGTTGCACGCGACCACGCGCGTCCAGATAGTCGCGCGTCGCCATGTCGGCAAGGAGCGTCGCGTCCTCCGGCGTATTGGCCATGAAGCGGCGCCCATCGCCGAGCCGGCCGAAAAGCACGCTGTAGGACGGGCCCTTGCGATCGTGCATGACCGTGTAGGTTTCGATCGCAGCGGGACCCTCGGCCACCTCGGCAACGACCGGTCCGTGGTCCGCATCGATCTCCGCCTGATAGAGCATCGGATCGCGCGGCGTGAAGACCTTCCTGGCCGGCGTCGTCGAGTAGATGCCGGCCGACTGCTTCGTGACGTAGTTGCCATTCGCGGTCACGAGGCCGAACGAGGCGGGCTTGCTGCGCACGCGGCTCATCATCTCGGCAATGGAGTGCGTGACGTAGTTGTTGCCGGGGCCGCCGAAATACGGGAGCCCGCCGGTGATGGTGAGCCCGCGGGGATCATCGAGCGGAATGCTCATCTCGGCGCAGGCGATTTCGACCGCCGAGGGAAAGCAACTGTAGAGGTCGATGTGGGAGATGTCGGCGAGCGACATCTCCGCCATCTCGAAGGTCTCGCGCGCAACCGTCCGCATGGCCGGCGATGAGTAGTAGTTGTGACGGTCCGAGATGTACCAGTGATCGTGCGCATCGGCGCAGCCGTGCAGATAGACCCATTTCTCCTCGGGAATGCCGAGCGCCTTGGCTTTGGCGACCGACGTCAGCACCAGCGCTGCCGCCTGATCGATGTAGGCATTGGCGTTCATGAGCTTCGTATAGGGAAAGCCGATATAGGGATTGTCGGCGCCGACCGTCGCGATGGCCTCGGCGCTGTAGCCCGCACGGCGATCGGCGAGCGGATTGGCTTTGGCGACGGCCGCGAAGTGCGCGAACAGCTTGCCCATCGCAGCCAGGTGCTCGGGGATCGTGCGCCCTAGATGGCCACGGATGCCGTTCTCGAAGAGCGGATAGGCGAAGATCGCGCCGGCCATGCGGTGGCGCTGCTCCATATCGCTCCATCCACGCTTGGCGACGCCCCAGATCTCGGGTTCGCCACCGGGATCCTCCGACCAGTCGAGTTGCAGCTTCGCCCGCTCGGCGGCCTTCTGCGTGGCGAGCGCCTCGCCACCTGCAATCAACGCCGCCTCGACGTCACCGCGCACGACCATCTCGAAGAGACGGTTCACGCACCATTGCGGCATGTTACCGCCAGGATGGGTGTAGATGAGCCGCTTCGCCGACGTGGCACCGAGCCGATTGGCGAGCGAGCGCGGCGGATTGTTGTAGCGGCCAAAGGGCGAGGCAAAGCGCCAGCTCGTGTCCGAGAACGAGCGGATCATCACGACCGTATCGAGCGCAGCAAGCAGCGCAGACCCGACGCCGGCATCCTCGGCAGCGGCCCGAGCCGCATCGGCTGTCAGATCCATGGGCGATCGGGCGCGCTCTGGATCCTTCTCGCGCTGGGTGATCTGACCGCAGCCGACCAGCACCGGAATCCGGGCCTCATCCATCGGTGTCCTCCTCCAGAGTCTCGGGAGCTCCCGCCAATCGTGGCCATGCTGGGGCGGCTCTGCGCGCGGGTCAACGGCGCAAGCTCCGAGGTCCGACTGATTTGGTTATGGCGATCCTGTGGCAGATCGCCGAATGCCCACGTGATGGCCACATTTGGCTCTTGGGCACCGAATTGGGCTCAAAAAATTCTTTCGCCGAAGCGTCGCGAGTGCGCCACGAGCATGTGACGAGGATAGCACGGATCAATACTCAAGTATTCTGAGAACAACTTTGGTTAATTTAACCACTCATCTCGGCAGTTGCCGTTTCAGCACACAAAGTACATTGATTCATTTGAGCAAAATGGTACGGATTTTGCTATGCGGGAACGTTTTCCCTTGCCACGCGTCTTTAGCGAACCTTACTGTTTGTTCATTGGCACCCCGAAGTGCCGTGGCACAGACGCTGGAGCAGATCAGTCATGGAGGGTTTGATGCAGCTGAAAGTCGGGCTGAACATCGCCGCCGCGATCATGTCGTTTGCGTTTCTCGCCGCAGTTGTGCTCGGAATGGTCTAACTTCCGACACGCGATCTCCGCACCCGAGGTGAGATCGAGATCGGAATCAAGAAAGGCGCGGTCATCCGCGCCTTTCTCGATTCTCAGGCCCGACACCGGCCCCACGCCGCCGATGCGGCCGTCGCTCAGGAAGCCTTGCGCCGCAAGGGCGCACCGGTCTTGGCCTGCAGCTCCTCCATGGTGAGCCCAGGCGCCATATCCAGGACCTCGAAGCCCTGCGGCCCCACATCGAGCACCGCAAGATTGGTGTAGACCCGCGTGACAGCCTTCGGCGCCGTCAGGGGCAGGTCGCAGCGCTCGAGGAGCTTCGGGCGACCGTCCTTCGACGTATGGTCCATGATGATCCAGAGCCGCTTGGCCCCGACCGCAAGGTCCATGGCGCCGCCGACTGCGGGCACGCCGTCCGTGAGCGACGTGGTCCAGTTGGCGAAGTCGCCATCCGCGGCAACCTCGAAAGCGCCGAGCACGCAGAGATCGATGTGGCCACCGCGGATCATGCCGAAGCTGTCCGCGTGATGGACGATGCTGGCGCCCTTGACGAGGTTGACGTTCTGCTTGCCGGCATTGACGAGCCAGGGCTCGATCGTTTCGGCCGTCGCCAGTCCACCCATGCCGATGATGCCGTTCTCGGACTGGAAGATGACCTCGCGTCCCTTCACAAAATTCGAGACGAGCAGCGGAAACCCGATGCCGAGATTGACGCACCAGCCTTCAGGAATGTCCTGCGCGAGGCGGGCGGCCGCCTGCGCCCGGCTCCAGGGCTTGACGCCTTCGGCGGTCGCCGGCGCGCGGGCTGCGGTAGCTGTCATGATGCATTCCTCCGCGGGTGTGTTGGATTAGCCGGCGGTCGCCAGATTGGACGCGGGACCGCCGTAGGGCACATGCACGACGCGCTGCACGAAAACGCCCGGCGTGTGCACATCTTCGGGGCCGATGTCGCCGAGCTCGACCATATGCTGCGACTGCACGATGGTGAGGCTCGCGGCCATGGCCATGATCGGATTGAAATTCCGGCCCGAGAGCTTGTAGGTCAGGTTGCCCCAGCGATCCGCCTGGTAGGCCTCGACGAGCGCCACATCGGCGCGAATGGCGTGCTCGAGGAGATAGTGGCGCCCGTTGATCTCGCGCACTTCCTTGCCTTCAGCCAGAGCCGTGCCATAGGCCGTCGGCGTGTAGAAGGCGGGAATGCCGGCGCCTGCGGCTCTGATCCGCTCGGCAAGCGTGCCCTGCGGGACAAGCTCGAGCTCGAGCTTGCCGGCCTTGTGCAATTCGTCGAAGACGACCGAACCGGCACTGCGCGGGAAACTGCAGATGATCTTGCGCACACGCCCGGCCGCCAGCAGCCGCACGAGAGGCTCGACGCGCCCCGATCCCGCATTGTTGCCGACCAGCGTCAGATCCTTGGCGCCCTGCTCGATGAGCCCATCGATCAGATGCGCCGGGTGGCCCACAGCCCCGAAGCCGCCGAACATGACGGTCGAGCCGTCCTTGATTCCCTGCATCGCCTCGGCGATGGACTTCACCCGCTTGTCGATCATGGTTCCTTGCTTCCAGCCCCATTCCGGGCTCTCGGGACCCGGCCAGCGGCGATGCTAGCGGAAATCGGCCCGTCCGCCACCCCAAAGCAGCGGATGGCAGCCCTCCCGATCGGTTGGGGCGCGCAGGAACCTGCTAGCGCTTCGTCCGCAGCGTCTGCTTGAGTTCTGGATACGGCCTATAGGTGAGCGGGCCACAGGTGACGGAGTTCTTCAGCATCGCCGTGAATAGGCCGCCCGCCGCGGGATTGTTGTACTCGGGATCGAAGGCCTCGATGATCTGTCCGTTCCTGAAGCGGAAGCCCACGGTGTAGGTTGACGGCGAGTATGAGGTTTCGACGGTGAGCCGCGCGCAGGCGATGGGCGCCGACCATGACGCACCCAACGGGGAATTCCACATGCCGGGGGGCGATATCAGCGCGTTCAAAAGCTTGTACCGCGGCGGATTCGCCGCGAAATGGCGTGCGATGACCTGCCGGTAGTTCCCCGGCACCGCATCCGGCCCCTTCACTGCTCGCGCCCTATCCTCACGTGACTGTGCAATCGCACTCGGGGCCATGGCCATGGCTGAAACGATGACTGCAAACAGCGCAGCAAGCCTCCAATGGGAACGCATCAACCCCCTCCATGCCGAGATATGCGCAGCGTAATGTGCTGAGCGTATCATTGTGGCTGTGCGCGGATCATCCCCGTCACGACGTTTCCGGCCGGGTGTAGCGCGGAGGCACCTGCACCGCTCCTTTCACACCGAACTGTGCTACGACGCACCGAACGGCTGACGCTCCGAACGGTACTTGCCATGCAGTTCCAAACGCCACTCCTCCGCGGCACGCTCATCCAGCGCTACAAGCGCTTTCTCGCCGACGTCCGCCTCGAGAGCGGCGAGGTGATCACCGCGACGTGCCCCAATACCGGCTCCATGATGGGCCTCACGACGCCGGGCGTGCCGGTCTGGGTCTCGATCTCGGACAGCCCGACACGGAAGTACAAGCACACGTGGGAAATGCTCGAGGTGAACCTCGGCAAGGGTCCGAGCCTGGTCGGCATCAACACCAACCACCCGAACGCGCTCGTCAGCGAGGCGATCCTCGGCAAGCGCGTCGCATCGCTCAAGGGCTACGAGAGCCTGCGCCGCGAGGTGAAGTACGGCACGAACAGCCGCATCGACATCCTGCTCGAAAGTCCCGGCAAGCCGCCCGCCTATGTCGAGGTCAAGAACGTGCACATGATGCGCGAAGCGGGCATCGCCGAGTTCCCGGATTCGGTCACCGCGCGGGGCCTCAAGCACCTGCTGGAGCTGAGCCAGATGGTGCGCGAGGGCCATCGCGCCGTGATGGTCTTCCTCATTCAGCGCAATGATGCGACGCGCCTCACGTTCGCGCGCGACATCGATCCGAACTATGCCGGCGGACTTGCCGAGGCGCTCGAGGTCGGCGTCGAGGCGATCGCACTCAAGTGCGCGCTGACGCCCGAAGGCATCAGCGTCGAGAAGACCGTACCGATCAAGGTCTGAAGCGCCGCGCCCGCGCCCTCAATTCTGATTGAGGCGCGCGAGCAGGCTCGACGTATCCCAGCGCTTGCCGCCGAGGCGCTGCACCTCGGCATAGAACTGGTCGACGAGCGCGGCGACGGGCAGCGTCGCACCATTCTGGCGCGCCTCTTCGAGCGCGATCCAGAGATCCTTGCGCATCCAGTCGACCGCAAAGCCGTAGTCGTACTTGGCTTCCGACATGGTCTTCCAGCGGTTGTCCATCTGCCAGGAGCCGGCTGCACCCTTGGAGATCGTCTCCATGACCTTCGAAATGTCGAGGCCCGACTTCTGCGCGAAATGAACGCCCTCGGCGAGCCCCTGCACGAGGCCCGCGATGCAGATCTGGTTGACCATCTTCGTGAGCTGGCCCGCACCCGGCGCACCGATCAGCGTCACCATGCGCGCGAACGCCGCGATCACCGGCTCGGCCTTGGCGAACACATCGGCCTCACCGCCGACCATGACCGTCAGCACGCCGTTCTGCGCACCGGCCGAACCGCCCGAGACAGGCGCATCGAGAAAACCGAAGCCCTTTGCCTTGGCCGCTGCATAAAGCTCGCGCGCGATGTTGGCCGAGACCGTCGTGTTGTCGATGAAGACCGCGCCCTTGCGCACGCTCTCGAAAGCACCGTCCTTGCCGAGCGTCACGGCGCGCAGGTCTTCGTCATTGCCGACGCAGGAGAAGACGAAATCCTGATCCTTGGCGGCCTCGGCCGGCGTCGCAGCGGTCTTGCCGGCGCCGTACTCCTTCACCCAGGCCTCGGCCTTGGCGGCATTGCGGTTGTAGACGGTCAGCTCATGGCCGCCCTTCTTGAGCAGATGCCCCGCCATGGGATAGCCCATCACGCCCAAGCCGATAAATGCCACCTTTGCCATTGTTCTGCTCCCATGAAGAAACCGATGGTTCGGGAGCCGTTCTAGCGGATGGCAGCGGCCTTGTCAGGTCGCGGATCGGCAATTAAGCCACGGCTCAGGAGTGCCCGAGCGGGAGCACCATGGTGCGGCGTGCGCTGATGTCATAGGCGCACACAGGACCACTGGAGGCGCCTGCCGTCGCGACGAAGATGAAGGGCGTGCGATAGCGCTCGCCCCAGCGCGCATGATCCACCTGCCAGACGGAGACATCGGCGTGCGGATTGCCGACGCCGAACCAGACCTGCGCTGGGGTCGCCCAGGCCGCGCGATCGGCGAGGCCCGTTGCTGTCGCATCGCGCTGACACGCAGCAACCGCCTGATCGCGAAAAGTCGCGACCATCACGTCGGCCGTGGCCGCGCGATAGAGATACTGGTGATAGCCGAGCTTGCCCGCGGCAAGCAGGATCAGGATGACGGCGATGAACCTCATGACGCGACGCCCCTTCCGGCAGCGCGCTCAGGCGATCGCCGGCAGAAGGGAGAGTCGGTCGCTAAGGTAAACAAATGGTTGATATTGGCGCCGCTCAGACACTCTGACTGTTGAGCCTGCCGCTTCCGAGGCGCATGGCCAGCGCATCCCGGTGCCGCTCCAGGCACGCGAGGGACAGTTCCATCTGCTGCAACACCCGCAGGCGAAGCGCTGCGCTCGTGCCGTTCAGCGACTCCGCGGCCATCTCGGCCCGGAACAGCTCAATGCGCCGACGGTTGTCGTTGATCAGGCGATTTGAATGTTCGAGCGAATTCAGAGACATGGTCTTTTCCTAGTCACTTGCACCATGCGAGCAACGCGCGTCGCGGATCGGCGTTCCCGGTCCGCGACACTCCCGCGACATTCTGTGCAAGGCTCGTGCCGCAGCGGCAGGCCCGTTGTTCCCGTCGGCGGCTCGGACCAAGGGGGGTTGCAGCCACTCCGTGGTCTACGGATAGTCCCGGTGAGACTTTCAGCCCTCGTCGCGCGTTGAGTGCACGGGCTGCACCTCAGGAGGTTGACCAATGCGTATCTGCGTCAGCGCGCTTTCCTTCATGGTCCTTGCCGCTCTGGCGATGCACGGAGGGCCGGCCATGGCCGCACCACTCTCGGCCCGCGCTCTCGCGAGCGCCGAGCCCGGCATCGTGCAGACGGTCGGGCATCGCACGTACCATCGCGCTCACCGGCACCACGGCAAGCGCGGTTACCGGCATCGCAAGTGCCGCAAGGGATGGCTTCCACCCCTGAAGGAGCATCGTCATCTTCCCGGCAAGTGGAGCCACCGCCACTGCAAGGGCAAGGACTGGTATCGCTGCCACTATTACTTCTACGGCTACAAGCAGTGGTCGATGTGGAATCCCGGCAAGTCGCGGGCCTATTTCCGTCGCCACTACCACCACTGATCGTGCTCACTTAAAGCACCGTGATCAGTAAAGCCGTCGCGCGAATGTGATCCCGCAGGATTGCAACGACTGCGTGCGCGATCTCGCAACCATCGCGTGCCGCGAGCCAGGGTTCGCAGCCGCATTTCTCGATGACACAACGGGTGCAGCACCTCTAGGGCGGGGCGTAGCCTCTGTGCAATTCGGCCGCCTGGACATTCTGCCGGCGGCAGCACCAGAGGAGATGACAATGCACACACGCTACGTTGCTGTTTCTCTGATGGGACTATCCGTGTTGGTGATCCCGCACGGTCCTGCTCAAGCTGCGCCCATCACACCACCTCCAACCGTCGCCGGCGCGACAAGCATGGCTGAGCCCGTCGGCGGCGACTGCGGAAATTGGGGCCGCCGCGGACGAGTCGCCGGGTGGTACGGTGGACCGAGAGTAGCAGGTTGGTACGGCGACCGATGGTACGGCGGGCCGCGGGTCGCTGGGTGGTGGGGTTGGGGTGACGGATGGGGTTGGCGTGGCGGACGGCGCGTCGCCGCCTGGGGCTGGGATGGCGGGCGGCGGTGGTCCCGCTGGGACGGTGGCCCGCGCGTCGCGGGCTGGTCGCGCGGTGGCGGCCGGGTCTTCGACGGTGGTCGAGGCTTCGGCGGTGGTGGCCGGGCCATGGGTGGTGGTGGCCGCGGCGGTGGCGGACGCCGCTGATTTGATGCGTAGCTAGAGCAGCGCGACCAGGAACACGCCGGCGATACCGACAGCGGCCACTGCGGCAAGAGTCGCCATGCGCTTCTGTCCATCACGCCAGGGCATGTTCTCGATCACGAGCACGCGGATGCCACCGAGCAGGTGGATTGCGAGCAGGAGCACGAGCCCGATCTCGGCGAACTTCACCAGTGGTGACTTCGTCCACTGCAGGAAGCCGTCGAGCTCGGCCTCGCCGCGAATAGCAAGCCCAAGCACGAGAAAGTGCAAGGGCAGGAACGCCGCGAGCAGCACGCCCGAGACGCGGTGCACCATGGCGGCGAGCCAGAGGCGGTCGCCGCGATAACCGGTTGTGTGCGGACGCGCGCTCATAGGGCCACCACTGCAATAACCGCACGCAGGCCCAGCACGAGCAGGACCACGCCGAAGATCCACATCAGACGGTCGAGCGCGGTCTCGCGCCAGCCGAGCCACTCGCGAGCGACGCCGCGCACGCCGATCGCGCCATGGATCGAGGCCGCGACGACGAACAGGCTGTAGTAGAGCCCCCAGGCGATGCTGCCGCGCGTGCGGCCGAGGATCTCGGCAGCGCTGAGCCCGCGATTGGTCGCGTAGATGATGACGATGAGATGCACGGCAATGAGCGGCACCATCAGGACAGCCGTCAGCCGCTGCCATGTGTAGAGGCGGACGGCGCTCACGAAATCTCTCCGCGGATGTAGGCCTGCATGGTGCGGCGCTTGAGGCCGGCAATCGAGGCTGTCGGATTGAGCCCCTTGGGGCAAAGCTGCTCGCAGGACTGATGCGAATGGCAGTTGTGGCAGCCGCCGTTGCTGGCCGCAGCCGCAAGACGCTTCAGGTTGCCCGCATCGCGCACGTCATTGACGAGCGACCATGATCGATTGAGCGCGGCGGGACCGAAATACTCCGGGCTCCAGCGCACGGTATCGCAGGCGGCGTAGCAAACACCGCAATTGATGCATTCGATGGCGGCGTCCGCGGCCTGGCGCTCGGCGCTCTCCGGGCTGATGGTCTCCAGCGGCTCGTGGCGCGTGCGTGAAGGAACGAACGTGCCTTCTGCCTTCTGCCACTTGTCGAAGAACGGGCTCATGTCCGCGGCGAGATCGCGGATCACCGGCAGATTGGCGAGCGGCCCGATCTCGAGGCGCCCGTCCTCGACGACCTTCGAGACGTGCGTGCGGCACGTCCAGCGCGGGCGCCCGTTGACGGTCATCGCGCACGAGCCACACACGCCGACGCGGCACGCAAAGCGGTAGGCGAGGGTCGGATCGGCATTGCGCTGGATCCAGGTGACGACATCGAGCACCGTCTGGCTGTCTCGCCGCGGCACCGAGAAGGACTGGTATTCGCCCTCCTCGCCGCCGCGCCAGACGCGGACATCGATCATTGTTTCTGCCGCGCTGCTCATGCCCGCACCGTCACCCCGATCTTGTGCACCATGTTGTTGCCGAAGCCGCTGCGATCCCAGCGCTCCTCGAGCGGTTGCGTATCGCCGTTCTCGTCCGTCGCCCGGCAGGCAATCTCGTACTCGCCCTCGCGCGCATCCCAAACGGCCTGCCAGCTCCGCCAGGCATAGCGGCCGTCGACCGGACCGAGCTCGGCATCCTGCCATTTGCCGTCGACGCCGAACTCGACGCGCGCCACCGGCACGCCATTGCCGCTCCAGGCGCGCCCCATGACCGTCACCGGCCCCGGAGCGACGAGGCGATGGCGCGTATACCAGTCCGGGATGCCCGGCGGCACCATCAGCGACTTCACGCGGATATGCGTGACCGGCACACCGGGATCGTCCGCGGTTTCTTTGTAAACATAACTGCCGACCTGCTGGTGGCCCTGGTAAGGGCTGTCCATCACCTCGATGCGGTCGAGCCACTTCACACTTGCCATGCCGTACCAGCCCGGCACGATCATGCGCAGCGGAAAGCCGTGCTGCGGCAGCAGCGGCGCGCCATTCATGGCCCACACGAGCAACACGTCATCGTTGAGCGCGAGCTGCGGCGGGAGCGAGCGGCCGTACTCGTGGAAGATCTTGTCGAAGCCGCGGTCGATGCCGAGGAAGGCAATGTCCATGGCATCAGGCAGCAGCCCGGCGCGCTCGAGCACGTGGCGGAGCGGCGTTCCCGTCCACTCCGAGGTGCCGACGGCTTCATACATCCAGGGCATGCTCTGGCGGCGCAGCCCGATGTTTGCCCGGCCGTTGCCGGCGCATTCGAGCGTCACGCGGAGCGTCTTCGCAGGCAGGGCCTGGATCTCGGCCATGGAGAGCTTCAACGGCGTGCGCACGCGGCCGGTCACGCTCAGCGTCCAGTCGGCGGCCGAGGCCACATAGGGCACGTCGAAGTGGTTAAGCAGGTAGTGGAGACCGGTCGGCGTTACGTCGTGGCGCAGCGCCTCGAGCAGGATACCGGAATTGCGGTTCGCAAGTCGCACCTCCTCGCGGAGGTAGTCGCCTTCAATATTGGGGCGGCCTTTCTCGGCATCGAAAGGTGAAACCCGGCGCTCGCGGTCGGTCATTTTGGGATCCTTTACCGGCGGACCGTAGCAAAAAGTCTCAGCCGGTCAATTGCTCGGACCGCATAGCGGACCGAAAAGTCCGCAGAGCGGTCCTCGCCTGCGGCAGTCCGGCCGGCCCGGGACCAGCCGGGTGCCCTTGTGCCGGCGCCCCGCTTTCTGTATAGAGCGCACCAGCTTTTCACCCCGACCACCGCCAAGGCCCGGCGCCACTAGCGCCGCAATCGCGTTGGTCGCGCTCCCGCCCGGAGAGACGAGATGAAGAATACCGAGGACTTCCACCCCGACTATCACATGATCACCGTGGCGCTTCCCAATGGTACCACGTACCAGACGTATTCGACGTACGGTAAGGAAGGCGACACGCTGCAGCTCGACATCGATCCGTCGACGCACCCGGCGTGGACTGGCGGCAACCAGCAGCTCATGGACCGCGGCGGCCGCGTCTCGCGCTTCAAGAAGAAGTTCGAAGGCCTCTTCTGATCATTTGTGCGCCGCAGCACGGTCGCATCGAGAAATTCGGCACTGCAACGGCCTCACCTGACCACGGTGGGGCCGTTCTGCTTTGCCCGCCATTCATTCCACTCAGCAATGCGTGAAGCCTTGTGGCCAAGGTTCATGGCACCAGCTATAGAGAGTCTAAGTTGCAGGCCCCGCTTCGAAAGGGGCCGCATCAAGGGGCTGGGGCAATAATCCTTGTGGCGGGGCTGGAGGGCGCACTTGCAGCCCGCGGCACCGTTCGGCAAGGATGGCTCCCCGGCACAGGAACGAGCCAGGGATAAAGGCGAGATGCAGGCGAGTGAAATCGCGGCCAGAGCACGCAAGCGAGGTCGTACTCCCCCAACGGACATCACCGATCCGCAATACTTTCACAAGGTCGTCGATTGCCAGTGGGCCTGCCCCACGCATACCCCCGTCCCCGAATACATCCGCCTGATTGCCCAAGGCCGCTACACAGCGGCCTATATGTTGAATTGGGAGTCGAATGTCTTCCCGGGCATTCTCGGCCGCGTCTGTGACCGCCCCTGCGAGCCCGCCTGCCGGCGCGGCCGCATTCAGGTCGGCGATGAAGGCAATGCCAAGGATCCATCGAAGAAGAATGCCGAGCCGGTCGCGATCTGCCGCCTGAAGCGCGTCGCTGCCGACTACAAGGGCGAGATCGACTCCCTGCTTCCCCCGATCCCCGCGCAGAAGAACGGCAAGCGCGTCGCGCTCATCGGCGCCGGCCCTGCTTCTCTCGCTGTCGCGCGCGACCTCATGCCGCTCGGCTACGACATCACGCTCTACGAGCGCGATCCGGTGCCCGGCGGGCTCATGCGCACGAACATCCCCTCGTTCCGCTTGCCGGCGAGCGTCCTCGACGAGGAAGTGGGCCGCATTCTCGACTTCGGCGTGAAGGCCAACTTCGGCGCCGAGATCAAGAGCATGAAGAAGCTGCTCGGCGAAGGCTATGACGCCGTTTTCGTCGGCACGGGCGCGCCCAAGGGCAAGGATCTCGAGCTCACGGGTCGCAAGGAAGCTGCCGCCAATATCCACATCGGCATCGACTGGCTGACGTCGGTCGCCTTCGGACATGTCGAGAAGATCGGCCGCCGTGTCGTCGTCATCGGCGGTGGCAACACGGCCATGGACTGCTGCCGCACAGCGCTCCGCCTCGGCGCCGAAGCCGTGACGGTCACCGTGCGCTCACCCCGCAAGGTCATGAAGGCCTCGGACTGGGAGATCAAGGACGCGCTGCACGAGGGCATCCCCATCCTCGACAACCATGCGCCGAAGGCCTTCGTCGTGAAGGACGGCAAGCTTGCCGGCGTGACCTTCGAGAAGATGGTCGAGAAGGGCGTCGATGCGAAGGGCCGTCCCAAGCTCGAGCCCTCGGGCGAGCTCGTCACCATCGACTGCGACGACGTGCTGATGGCCATCGGCCAGGAGAACGCCTTCCCCTGGATCGAGCGCGACATCGGCATGACCTTCAACGAGTGGGGCCAGCCCCTCGTCGACCGCAAGACGTTCATGAGCTCCGTTCCCGGCGTCTTCTTCGGCGGCGATGCTGCCTGGGGCCCGGAGAACATCATCTGGGCCGTCTCGCACGGCCATCAGGCTGCGATCTCGATCGACGCCTACTGCCACGGCCGCAGCCTCGTCGACCGGCCGAAGCCCGGCCACACGCTCGTCAGCCAGAAGATGGGCATCCACGAGTGGTCGTACTCCAACAACTACGACCCGCAGAAGCGCCAGGCGGTCCCGCACGCGGCGCTCGAAGTTTCGCTGAGAAACCTCAAGCTCGAAGTGGAGCTCGGCTTCGACGACAAGATCGCCGCGCGTGAGGTCGAGCGCTGCCTCAACTGCGATGTGCAGACCGTCTTCACGGACAATCTCTGCATCGAGTGCGATGCCTGCATGGACATCTGTCCGGTCGACTGCATCAACTTCACGGAGAACGACGACGAGGCGGATCTGCGCAAGGAGCTGCGCGTCCCCGCGCTCAACAAGTCCCAGGACATCTACGTCTCGGGTCCGCTCAAGACCGGGCGCATCATGGCCAAGGACGAGGACGTCTGTCTGCACTGCGGGCTCTGTGCGGAGCGCTGTCCGACCGGCGCCTGGGACATGCAGAAGTACGCGTATGCGGAAGCGCAGGCCTCTTCGGCCTGCCTCGCCCATCACAATGCTTATCTCAGTGCTTGATCTGCCAACCCAACGGGAGGAAAGGGCCGGCCCGCATCTGACGAAGGATAATCGCGGCGGGCGCCCTGCTGGAATGAGGACAACGACGACACCATGAGCGGGATCAACGATTTCGTCATCAAGTTCGCCACCGTCAATGGATCGGGCTCCGCGTCCGCCAACACGATGGTGGCGAAGACGCTGTTCCGAATGGGCATCCCGGTCAGCCCGAAGAACATCTTCCCCTCGAACATCCAGGGCCTGCCGACCTGGTACGAGGTGCGCGTCTCCGAAGCGGGATATCTCGCGCGGCGCGACGGCATCGACCTCATGGTCGCCATGAACCCGCAGACGTACGCCGAGGACCTCGCCGAGGTCGTGCCCGGCGGCTGGCTGCTCTACGACAGCTCCATGCCGCGTATCTGGCCGCGCGACGACATCACGCTGCTGCCGATCCCGATCGCGCATATCTGCGCCAAGCAGTGGACGGATGCCCGCCAGCGCCAGCTCTTCAAGAACATGGTCTACGTGGGCGCGCTCGTCGAGCTGCTGTCCATGGACATGGAGGCCCTCAAGGGCGTGATCTCGGATCAGCTCAAGGGCAAAGAAAAG
Source organism: Hyphomicrobium sp. CS1BSMeth3 (assembly GCF_900117415.1). Lineage (GTDB taxonomy): Bacteria > Pseudomonadota > Alphaproteobacteria > Rhizobiales > Hyphomicrobiaceae. Next base: position 921,204 of record NZ_FPEI01000006.1, on the reverse strand, counting down.
CTCATGACGGCCAACCTGCAGGCCGTGCAGCTCGGCCGCGACTACGCGCGCGAGCATTTCTCCTGCCCGCTCTCGATCCACGCCCGCCCGGCCGAGGGTGCCAAAGGCAAGATCATGGTCACGGGCAACGACGCCGGCGGTCTCGCTGCCGTGTACGGCGGCGCCACGGTCTGCGCCTGGTATCCGATCACGCCATCGACCTCGCTTGCCGAAGCCTATGAGAAGTACGCGCGGCGCCTGCGCGTGACCAAGGAAGGCAAGCGCCTCTATGGCATCGTGCAGGCCGAGGACGAGCTTGCCGCGATCGGCGTCGCCATCGGCGGGGGCTGGAACGGCGCACGCTCCTTCACGGCGACCTCGGGCCCCGGCATCTCGCTCATGAGCGAGTTCCTCGGCCTCGCCTACTTCGCCGAAGTGCCGGTCGTGCTCTTCAACATCCAGCGCGGCGGGCCGTCGACGGGCATGCCGACGCGCACGGGCCAGCCGGACATCATCTCCTGCGCCTATGCGAGCCACGGCGACACGAAACACGTGTTGCTGTTCCCCTCGAACCCCACCGAGGTGTTCTCGATGGGTGCGGAAGCCTTCGATCTCGCCGAGCTTCTGCAGACGCCGATCATGGTCATGTCCGATCTCGACATCGGCATGAACGACTGGATGACCGATCCCTTCACCTGGGACGACTCGCGCGAGCAGAGCCGCGGCAAGGTGCTCTCGGCCGAGCAGCTCGAGGCCTTCAAGACCGTCAAGGGCAAGCCCTGGGGCCGCTACCTCGATGTGGACGGCGATGCGATTCCTTATCGCACGCTGCCGGGCACACATCCCTCCATGGGCTCGTTCTTCACGCGCGGCACGAGCCACGACGAGTACGCCCGCTACACCGAGGACGGCCGCATCCACGCGCGCGTCATCGACCGCATCCGGCGCAAGTTCGACACGGCGGCGACGGTCGTGCCGAAACCCGAGATCGAGACCCGCGACAAGAATTCAAAGGTCGGCATCATCTACTTCGGCGCGACGCGACCTGCGGTGATCGAAGGCCTCGATGAGCTGGAGCGCACCGGCGTGCGCCTCAATGCCATGCGCCTCAAGGCTTTCCCCTTCAACGAGGATGTGAAGGCCTTCTGCGCAGCGCACGACCAGATCTTCGTGCTCGAGCAGAACCGCGATGCGCAGATGCGCTCGCTGCTGATCACCGAAGCCGACATTCCCGCCACCAAGCTCATTCCGGCGCTGAGCTACGACGGAATGCCGACCACGGCCGCCTTCGTGCGCAAGACCGTGCTCGCGCATCTCCAACCCGAAAAAGCTGCGGCCGCCGAGTAGCAGGACCCTAGTGTGATGATCGAGAAATTCGCCATGTCACGGTGCTGGGTCGGGAGCGAATTTCTCGATCATCACACTAGCAAGATTATGATTCTAGTGTCCCTTTTGATTCCGAAGTTCGCTCGGGACACCAGCATCGAGATCTGGCGAACTTCGGAATCGGGACACTAGCCATGAGCTACATCGCCAAACCCTCCGCCCATCATCCGGCTCTCCCGCGCAATGCGCTGGGCCTCACGCGGCGCGACTACGAAGGCTCCATGTCGACGCTCTGCGCCGGCTGCGGGCACGACTCGATCACCGCCGCCATCATTGAAGCCTGCTACGAGATGGATCTGCCGGCGCACCGGATCGCGAAGATCTCCGGCATCGGCTGCTCGTCGAAGGCGCCGACGTACTTCCTCTCGCGCAGCCACGGCTTCAACTCGGTGCACGGGCGCATGCCGTCCGTCACGACCGGCGCCAACATGGCCAATCGCGATCTCGTCTACATCGGCGTGTCCGGTGACGGCGACACGGCCTCCATCGGCCTCGGCCAGTTCTGTCATGCCGTCCGGCGCAAGCTGAACATGACCTACATCGTCATGAACAACGGCTGCTATGGCCTGACGAAGGGCCAGTTCTCGGCGACGAACGACAAGAACTCACCCTCCAAGAAGGGCGAGGCCAATCCCTTCGACGCCATCGACCTCTGCCAGATGGCCATCCAGCTCGGCGCCGGCTTCGTCGCGCGCTCGTTCTCGGGTGACAAGCGCCAGCTCCTGCCGCTCATCCAGGCCGCGATCAGCTACAAGGGCTTTGCCTTCATCGACGTGATCAGCCCGTGCGTGACCTTCAACAATCACCCGGCCTCGACCAAGAGCTACGAGTACGTCCGCCAGCACAATATGGCCTCCGAGAACAAGCTCGATTACGTCGAGCCGAAGGAGGAGATCACGACGGAATACGACGAGGGCACGTCGACCTCGGTCGAGCTGCACGACGGCTCGCACCTCATGCTCTACAAGGTCGGCGAAGGCCATGATCCGCGTGATGCCGATATGGCCATCCACACGATCCGCACGAACGCGTCAAAAGGCACGATCGTCACGGGCCTCCTCTACGTGAATGAGGAGCAGCAGGACCTGCACGACGTGCTCGGCACGGACGAGCGGCCGCTCAATGGCCTGCCGATGAGCGAGCTCTGCCCCGGGTCCAAGGCGCTCGAAGGCATCAACGCGCGGCTCCGCTGAGCGCGGCGGGAGGTTCGCCCCTCCCCACGGATGATCCGCCGAAAGATCTTACCCCGGCCCGATGCGCAAATCGGGCCGGTTTGCTTTTGACGACCTCACGCCCACGGCAGCGTCAGGCCTGAGACGCCGAGCCGCACGCCTGAATTGTTCATTTGGCGTACATGATGGGCGCTCAAGATTAGCGCCTACCCATCCAGACACCCCTCCGTCCCGCCGCCAGAAACATCCACATCAACATGCTGACCGCGCGCTCGCCGTTGCCGGCTGTAACACCCGTGCGCTTCACCGAGGCCCTGTACGACCGCATGGCTCTTGCCGTGCTGCTCGTCGTGGGCGTCTTCGCGGCGTTCACCTTCCGCCAGTACGGCCTTGGCTGGGACGACTACACGCACTCTGAATACGGCGACCTGCTGCTGGCGTTCTACGGCTCCGGCTTCACCGACCGACGCGCACTGAGCTTTGTCAACCTCTACATGTACGGAGGTGGTTTCGACCTGCTGAGCGCACTCGTCGCCAAGTTTCTTCCGTTCGGCATCTTCGAAACCCGGCGGCTCATGGGCGCCGTTGTCGGGATCATCGGTCTCGCCGTCGTGTGGCGCCTCGCGCGGCGCCTCGGCGGACCGCTCGCCGGGCTGCTCGCGCTCGTCCTGCTCGCGACGACGCCCATGTACTACGGCCATATGTTCATGAATGCGAAGGACGGTCCCTTCGCCGTGGCCATGTGCGTGCTGCTCTTTGCCCTGGTGCGCGCGCTCGAGGAATACCCATCGCCATCGCGCGGCGCCGTGATCCTTCTCGGATGCGCCCTCGGCCTCGCGATCGGCACGCGCATTCTCGGCGGCATCGCAGTCCTGTTCGTCATCGCGCCGCTCGCGCTGCTCGTCGGGGCCGACATCCGCAAGGTGGGCGTGCACAAGGCGGCCCGGAACTTCGGCTGGTTCGTCCTGGTGATGTCGGCGGGCTTGCCGCTCGGCTATGCGATCATGGGGCTGCTCTGGCCGTGGTCGGTTCTCGAGCCTCTCAATCCAGTTCGCGCCATCGCCTATTTCTCGCACTTCTTCGAGAAGCCCTGGCGCGAGATGTACGACGGCGTGCCGGTGCTGGTGCCGGACATGCCGTCGAGCTACGTGCCGCGCCTGCTCGCACTCAAACTGCCGGAGACCGTCCTCGTTCTCGCCGTCGCCGGCCTCGCCGGCATCCTCTTCGCGGCCACGCGACGGACTTTGCCGGTCAATCGGCGCGCCAGCCTGCTGCTCGTGCTCGGCGCGGCAGTCATTCCAGTTGCCTATGCGATGATCTCGCGGCCCGCGCTCTACAATGGATTGCGCCACTTCCTCTTCATCGTGCCGCCGATCGCCGTGGTTGCCGGCGTGACCGGCGCTTCCTTGCTCGAATGGCTGCACGCACGAGGCAGGGCCGTCCTGGTCGGTGGTATTGCCGTGCTCGGGCTCGGCATCGTGGCGGCAGCCGCGGACATGGTGCGGCTCCATCCCTATCAGTATGCCTATTTCAACACCCTGGCGGGAGGCGTGCGCGGCGCCGACCGCGGGTACATGCTCGACTACTGGGGCCTCGCCTTCAAGCAGGCGACCGAGCAGCTTCGCGAGAATATCGAGGCGCGGCAGGCCATGCCCCCAGCCGGCCGCACGTATTGGATCGTCGCCGTGTGCGGACCGCAGCGCGTCGCGCAGGTCGAGCTCGGCCCGAAGTTCCAGACGACCAGCAATCCGCGCGGCGCCGACTTTGCCCTCGTGCTGCGCGAGTTCTATTGCCGCGAGATCAACGCGCCTATCGCCGCCGAGGTTACCCGCGATGGCGTGCCGTTCGCCACCGTCTACGATGTGCGCGGGCGCACAGTGACTTCCCTGCAGTCCTCGCCCTGATCGGGAGCGAGGCCCGCCCGCGCCCTAGTCGACGCGCGCTGTCTTGAGCGTCGCAGGGGCGGCGGCATCCTTCTTCAGGTCCTTCGCCGGCGCCGGCGGCGCAGTGCTTTGCTTTGGCTGTGGCGGAGTCTCTGCCGGTCTGCTCGCCGCCTTGCCGTCACGCTCGCTGATCTTGCTGACGAGCGCGAGGTTCTGCGCGACGCGCACGTCGCCCACCTTCTCCTGTCCTGCCGACGCACGCCGCAGCATCTGCTCGGCCTCGCCACGCCGGCCTTCGAGCATCATCGAGAGCGCGAGATTGTTCAGCACCACCGGGTTGTCCGGCATCTGCTTCAAGGCTTCCGCGAACTGGCGCTGCGCCCCCTTCTGATCGCCGCCTGCCGCGAGCGCCGTACCAAGCGCAGAATGCGTCTGCCAATCGCGGCTGCCGTTCGCGATAGCCTTCCTCAGGTGATCGCGGGCGCGCGGCACGGCACCGAGCTCGAGCGCCAGAAGACCGCGATCGCGCAAGAGGCGCGCATCATTCGGCACGACAGCCGCCGAAGCATCCAGAAGCGCCAGCGCACCGGCCCTGTCGCCTTGCCGGCGCAGGATGCCGGCGGCCGCCAGTGTGGCCTCGACATCGCGAGGATTGGCACGCGCCGCAGCCAGCGTCGCGGCCTCGCCGAGGCGCGCACGAGCGGCCTTTGCTTCTCCTGGCGCCACGTCTCGGGCGGGCGCCTCGGATTTTGGCGTTATGTTGAGCGCGGGCGAAGGTGTGCCGAGGCTCTGCAGCACATCGCTAGCGCCACATCCGGCCAGCACCAGAACAGTCGCAACACAACTGCCCATACCAATCACGCGACGCGACGCGACACGCCTTCCGACACGACCCAAAACCATGTCCTCTCTCCCCCGACGCTGCGCCACCCGGTTCTGCCGACCCGGGCGCTGCACACGACCCCACGCGTTGGGCCTAGCGTTAGGTGATTCGTGGCCCGGCAAGCCCTGCAGCGCCCTTCCCGTCCCCGCAATCCCCAGAGCGGCCGGAAGGGGCTGGATAGGCACCATAACGTGCTGGTTGTCGGGGAGAGACCCCTTCGCTACTGAATAAATCGAGTTTTGGAGGTCCCAGTGTGATGATCGAGAAATTCGCCAAAGCTCCGGTGTTAGCGCCGCGCGAATTTCCCGATCTGATTCACACTGCAGGCTCTGAATCTCGTGTCTCTTTTGATTCCGAAGTTCGCTGGCTACACTAGCATCAACCTCAGGCGAACTTCGGCATCGGGACACCAGCATGGCCGACGACCAGTATCCCCGCTTCGACACGCTCGCGCTGCACGCCGGACAGCAGCCCGATCCGACGACCGGCGCTCGCGCCGTGCCCATCTACCAGACGACGTCGTACGTCTTTCACGACGCCGACCACGCCGCGGAGCTGTTCAACCTCGAGCGCGCGGGCCACATCTACTCGCGCATCTCGAACCCGACGGTGGCCGTTCTGGAAGAGCGCATCTCGGCGCTCGAAGGCGGCGTCGGCGCGGTCGCAACCGCGAGCGGACAGGCAGCGCTCCATCTCGGCATCGCGACGCTCATGGGCCAGGGCGGGCATATCGTTGCCTCGAACCGCATCTACGGCGGCTCGCACAACATGTTCGTGCACACGCTGCCGCGCTTCGGCATCACGACGACGCAGGTCGATCCGCGCAACCCCGCTGCCTTCGCGGCCGCCATCCGCCCGGAGACGCGCCTCGTCTTCGCCGAGACGCTCGGCAATCCCGGCCTCGAAGTGCTCGACCTCGAAGCCGTCGCACAGGTGGCACACGATCACGGCCTTCCGCTGATGATCGATGCGACGTTCTCGACGCCTTATCTCTGCCGGCCCTTCGACTTCGGCGCCGACATCGTCATGCACTCGGCGACCAAGTTCCTCGGCGGCCATGGCGTCGCCATCGGCGGCGTGCTCGTTGATAGCGGCCGCTTCGACTGGGTGAAATCCGGCAAGTTCCCGACCATCACTGAGCCCTATGCCGGCTATCACGGCCTCTCGTTTGCCGAAGAGTTTGGCCCCGCCGCCTTCATCTCGCGCGCGCGTGCCGAGGGCTTGCGCGACTTCGGTGCCTGCATGAGCCCGGCGAACGCTTTCTACCTCCTGCAAGGCATCGAGACACTGCACGTGCGCATGGCGCGCCATGTCGAGAATGCCCGCGCCGTATCGTCCTTCCTCGAAAAGCATCCGGCCGTCGCCTGGGTGAAGTATCCCGGCCTCGAGAGCCATCCCGATCACGCGCTCGCGAAGAAGCAGATGCCGCGCGGCGCCGGCGCCATCATGAGCTTCGGCCTCAAGGCGCCGGAGGGCTCAGGCGAAGGCGGTGCTCGCCGCGCTGGCAAAGTGCTCATCGAGCGCCTGCGCCTGCTCTCGCACCTCGCGAACATCGGTGACGCGAAGTCGCTCGTCATTCATCCGGCGAGCACCACACATCAGCAGATGAGCGCGGAGGAGCTGCGCCGCGCCGGCGTCGGCGAGGAGCTCGTGCGCCTCTCCATCGGCCTCGAGGATGCCCGCGACATCATCGAGGATCTCGACCAGGCCCTGAAGGCCTCGCAGCGGGCCTGACGATCGCGCCTCCGGCGCGAGCAGGGCCATCATGCCAGAGGCATGTCTCCGACATGACCCCTGCACCCAAAGGCGCGTGTCTTCGACACAACGGACACCCCCGCACCCCCGTCTTTTATGAATTTGGAGTTCGCCGCTGGCGCCGCCATGTCCCTTCTCCCCGTTCTGACGGGGAGAAGGTTAGGATGAGGGGCGGGAGCTTATGCGACGTCAGAGTATCCCGTCGCCCCTCACCCCGGCCCTCTCCCCATTGAAGACAATGGGGAGAGGGAGAAGTGGAGCGCGTCATACGCTGCGCTGTCGCTATGGCCGCCGCGGGCATAGCACCACGGAGAGGTTGCGAAGCACCCCTTCCCAGCAGCCCGCGGCAAGAAAACAAATCTACCGCCGCCGGCATAGCACAGCGGTAGGGCTGCGAAGCGCCCCTTCCCAGAAGCTCGCGGCACTCAACAAAGTGCACCGCCACAATCTGATATTGCAGCGCAGTATTTACTCTGTCATGCTGTTCGCACCCGCAACCAAAGCAGGTGTCCCATGGCGAGTTCAGCTCAGGCTTTGCAGCCCGTTCCCACCGAAGCGCCGCTGAAAGACCTTTATGAGGTAGGGGAGATCCCACCCCTGGGGCATGTACCCAAGAACATGTACGCCTGGGCCATCCGAAAGGAGCGCCACGGCGAGCCCGAGAGCGCCATGCAGGTCGAGGTCGTGCCGACCTGGCAGCTCGACAGCCACGACGTGCTGGTCCTCGTGATGGCCGCGGGCGTGAACTACAACGGCGTTTGGGCCGCGCTCGGCACGCCGATCTCGCCCTTCGACGGCCACAAGCAGCCCTATCACGTCGCCGGCTCCGACGCGTCCGGCATCGTCTACGCCGTCGGCTCGAAGGTGAAGCGCTGGAAGGTCGGCGACGAGGTCGTCATCCACTGCAATCAGGACGACGGCGACGACGAGGAATGCAACGGCGGCGATCCGATGTTCTCGCCCTCACAACGCATCTGGGGCTACGAGACGCACGACGGATCCTTCGCGCAGTTCACCCGCGTGCAGGATCGCCAGCTCATGGAGCGGCCAAAGCATCTGACGTGGGAAGAAGCGGCCTGCTACACGCTCACGCTCGCGACGGCCTACCGCATGCTCTTCGGCCATCGTCCGCACATTCTGCGTCCCGGCCACAACGTGCTCGTGTGGGGTGCTTCAGGCGGCCTCGGCTCCATGGCCATTCAGCTCTGTGCAACAGCGGGCGCCAACGCGATCGGCGTCGTCTCCGAGGATGACAAGCGCGACTTCGTCATGCAGCTCGGCGCGCGCGGCGTCATCAACCGCAAGAAGTTCAACTGCTGGGGCCAGATGCCCAAGGTCAACACACCCGAGTACGCGGCGTGGATGAAGGAAGCACGCAAGTTCGGCGCCGCCATCTGGGAGATCACGGGCAAGGGCAACAACGTCGATTTCGTCTTCGAGCACCCAGGCGAATCGACGTTCCCCGTGTCAGTGCTCATCGTGAAGCGCGGCGGCATGGTCGTCATCTGCGCCGGCACCACGGGCTATAACCTCACCATGGACGCCCGCTATCTCTGGATGCACCAGAAACGCGTGCAGGGCTCGCACTTCGCCAATCTCCTCCAGGCCTCGCAGGCCAACAGGCTCGTCGTCGAGCGCCGCGTCGATCCCTGCATGTCCGAGGTCTTTCCCTGGGAGCAGATCCCCAAAGCCCACACGCGGATGCTGCGCAACCAGCACAAGCCCGGCAACATGGCGGTGCTCGTCTCGGCCCCGACCACCGGCCTCAGGACCATCGAGGACACCCTCGAGGTGTCGAAGGCGCGCTTCGGGTAGGCAATCATGGTGACGGCGCCGATCCTCGTGAAACGGTATGGCCGCTCGCGCCTCTATGAAACCGGGCGGGGCCGGTATGTGACGCTCGCCGATCTCCGCGGCTGGCTGAGGCGCGGGATCGCCTTCGTCGTCGTGGATACCGAGACTGGCGAGGACGTCACGCGCGTTCTCCTGGCCTGAACCTCCGGGCGCGAGCGACGCAGCATGCCGTTTTCCGAACACCCCCTGGCGGGCCGCGTGGTGCGGCTCACGCACGGCGCCGATGAGGCACTGGTCGCGCTGGAGGGCGCGCAGGTCGTCGCCTGGCAGCATGGCGGGCGCGATATGCTGTGGTGCTCGACGATCCGTCTTCCCGGCAAGCCTCTACGGGGCGGCATTCCAGTCTGCTGGCCCTGGTTCGGTGCGCATCCGACGGCCAGAACCCAACCCGCGCATGGCGTCGCGCGTATCAAAACGTGGGAACTGATCGAGCAAGCTCCCGCTCATGTGACCATGACGCTGCGGCATGAGACGCTGCTGGCGCGTTTGGATGTGGATCTGAGCGACCAACTTCGCGTGTCGCTGACGACCCGCAACGAGGGCTCGGCGACCGTTCCGGTTTCAGCGGCGCTGCACACCTATCTCGCGGTGGATGACATTGCGGGTGTGAGCGTCAGCGGGCTCGATGGCGCGGCCTATATCGATACGCTCGACGGATGGACGCGCAAAGTCCAGCAGGGCGCCGTGATCTTCGATCGCGAGGTCGACCGGATCTACGCGGCGACGTCCGCGCGCCTGAACGAAGGCTCCCACACCATCGACGTGGATGGCGCCGGCACGAGCCGCAGCCTTGTTGTCTGGAACCCGTGGGTGGAGAAATCCGCCCGCCTCGCCGATATGGCACAGGAAGAGTACCGGCGGATGCTCTGCATGGAGACCGCCTGGGCCGGCGATGATGCCCGCCACCTAGGCCCCGGCACCACAGCGACGCTGACCACCACTCTGCGGCCTTTCGCGACTTCCCGATGACGGCAGCCCGGCGACCCTGCTAGGCTGCCTCGTCATCCGCCCGCGGAGCGCCCTGCTCCCCTACTCAGGATACTCTGACAGCATGTCGCTCCCCGATTTCCTCAAGAAGCGCCTGCGTATCCCCGTGATCGGGTCGCCGCTCTTCATTGTTTCGAATCCGGATCTCGTCATTGCCCAGTGCAAGGCCGGCATCGTCGGCTCGTTCCCGGCCCTCAATGCGCGCCCACCCGAGCTGCTCGACGAGTGGCTGAAGCGGATCACCGACGAGCTCGCTGCGTGGGACGCCAAGCATCCTGATCGGCCATCGGCACCCTTCGCGGTCAACCAGATCGTCCACCGCACGAACGAACGCCTCCAGCATGATGTCGAGCTGTGCGTGAAGCACAAAGTGCCGATCGTCATCACCTCGCTCGGCGCGCGCGAGGAGGTGAACGAGGCGGTGCATTCCTATGGCGGCATCGTTCTCCACGACGTCATCAACAACCGCTTCGCCAGGAAGGCCATCGAGAAAGGCGCCGACGGCCTCATCCTGGTCGCGGCCGGCGCTGGTGGCCACGCCGGGCGGATCAACCCTATCGCGCTCGTACGCGAGGTGCGCGAGTGGTTCGACGGCCCGATCGCACTCTCGGGCGCCATCGGGTCGGGCGATGGCATCCTCGCGGCAGAAGCAGCCGGCGCGGACCTCGCCTATATCGGCTCGGCCTTCATTGCCACCAAGGAGGCGAACGCCATTGAGCCCTACAAGCAGATGATCGTCGAAAGCGGCGCCGACGACATCGTCTACACGAACCTCTTCACCGGCGTACATGGCAACTACCTGAAGCCGTCCATCTCCCGCGCTGGCCTCGATCCCGAGAACCTGCCGTCGGGCGATCCCTCCAAGATGGACTTCGCCTCGGGTGCGGAGCGCCGCAAGGTGTGGAAGGACATCTGGGGCTCCGGCCAGGGTATTGGCAGCATGAAGGCCATCGTGCCGGCGGCCGAGCTGGTCGATCGTCTTGCGCGCGAGTACCACGCCGCGCGTGCGCGCATCGGTGCCGCGCCCTGGAACCCGGCGCGGGCGGCTGCGGAGGCGTAAAGGGATCGCGCTTTCAGCGCGAGCGGGCTACCGCCCACACCCGTATCGTGCCGAAGGCGCGTGTCTTCGACACGACGAGACCCCGAACCCCCTTCTTTTATTTGTGTGCCGCGGGCTGCTGGGAAGGGGTGCTGTGGCTTCCTGGTACGGCCTACCGGCCGGCGCGCAGTCGCGCGCTCATGACTGCTGTGCGCCGGTGCCGATCGCGCCCCATCGCCCGCGAGCGGATAGCGCTCGCGTGTTGCGCCCTACTTCCCCCTCTCCCCGTGAAAGACGGGGAGAAGGGACCTGTCGCGTCTGCCGCGCACTCCAAGTTTAAAAAAAGAAGGGGGTCCGGGGTCTCCCCGGTTGGGGTGCGGGGCGAAAGCCCCGCCTGCGAAGCAGCTCGCATCGCGTGCGACTATGCGGCGACCTCAGCCCGCGTCTTGGTGATCATGATCGCTGCTCGCGCGGCCTCGCGTCCTTTCTCGACGAAATGCGCGCGGAAAATGCGATTGTGGTGCTCGTCCTCGCGGTACTGCTGCGGCGTGAGAGAAACCGAGAGCACCGGCACGCCCGTATCGAGACCTGCGCGCATCAGGCCATCGACGACGGCCTGCGCCACGAACTCATGGCGGTAAATGCCCCCATCGACCACGAAGGCCGCCGCAGCCACAGCCGTATAGCGCCCGCTCGCCGCGAGGTCGCGCGCAAGAAGCGGCATCTCGAAGGCGCCGGGCACGTCGAACACATCGACATGTTCCGCAGGAATGATCTCGCAGAAACCCTCGAGCGCACGATCGACGATGTCGGCGTGCCAGCGAGCTTTGATGAAGGCATAGCGGGTGTGTGTCACGGTGATCCTCCTTGGTTTGGACACGTCACCCAAGGCGATCACGGGCAGCCCCGCGCGCCGAAGCACGCCGGGATTGCGCGTTCTCTTTCATCCGGACTGTGACCGTCGGCTCAGGCCTCGCACCTGATCTGCTGACCCTTCCGTTACGGAAGGCGCTCGCGGGCTCGCAGCTCGCGCTGCATACCGCCGGTGGGGAATTCCGCCCCGCCCTGAGAACAGAGCGAGGATAGACGCACACCGCGGCGACGCGCAACGCGTGGCGCGAGCCAATGGAGGATGGCTGGAATGCGAGAGAGGCCTACTCCGCCGCCTCGCGGCCGCCGAGCATGCCCGGCAGCTCATTGAAGAGGCGCGCGACCACCGTGCGCAGATGGCGCTCGACGACGGCGAAGCCGGGTTTCTTCTCGAACGTGCGCTCGTTGAGATAGAGCGCCCGATTGATCTCGATCTGCAGCGCATGAAGACCGCGCTGGGGGCGCCCGTAGTATTCGGTGATGTAGCCGCCGGCGTACGGGCGATTGAGGTGCACGGTATAGCCGAGCGCCGTCAGTTCCTCGCGCAGGAAACGCGTGAGGCGGCCATCGCACGAGGCACCGAAGCGGTCGCCGAGCACGAAGTCCGGCCGCTGCGGCCCGACATATCCCGTGGACGACGATGGCATGGAATGGCAGTCGATGAGCATGGCGGCGCCGAAGCGCCGCGCCGTCGCGTCGATGAGCGAAGCAAGCGCGCCGTGGAACGGCTTGTAGAGCCGCTCGATGCGCTCGAGCGCGACGGTGAGCGGCAGCCGGCCCTTGTAGATCTCCTCGGCATCGGCAACGACGCGCGCGATAGTGCCGAGCCCGCCCGCGACCCGGATCGAGCGGCTGTTGGCGAACGCCGGCAGCGTCTCCTCGAAAAGCTCGGGATCGAGCTCGTAGGGCTCGCGGTTCACATCGACATAGGCGCGGGGAAAGCGGGCCGCGATCAGCGGGGCGCCGAGCGCCGCGACACCCGCGAAGAGATCATCGACGTAGCAGTCCTCCGACTTGCGCAGAGAACTGGCAGTAAGCCGCGAGGCCGCCAGGAAAGCGTCGGTATAGACGCGCCCGGAGTGCGGCGAGCAGAAAACGAAAGGTACCGTCTGCACGCGCGGCACCGCCAGCAGATATGGTGGCGTCAGGTGCTGCTCGATGGCGGTGCGCTCTGTTTCCAGCATGGCCCTTGGTCGCGGTCGCTTGCGTCACGTCTTCAGTCGTCGCGTCGTCATTCGCCTCGTGTCGAGACTCGCGCCAACTGCCGTGCAGCTCATAAATAACTTTGCCAAGCGCAGTCGTCACTGTCCATCCTTAGCGCGCAGCCATGAAAAGATTGTGGTGGAGCAGGATCGACGCGGCGCAGAAGTCTGCACTTTCAAAGCATTCTACGCATTCCGGGTGCAGTCGGACCGACGCCGACACACTGCTAGCACACGAGTGCGAATTCTGTTGGACACGTTCTCGCGACCGCGTCACACCTAGAACACGCCATCGACTAAATGCTGTGCATTCACTTGCAGTTTACCAAATTGGCGTCAGATTCCGGCGTCACCAGCTCGCTCGGTGCATAGTACCCCGTATATTGAATGGGGAAGGATTGGGGGCACGAGGCATGACGGCGAAAGCATCGGCACTTTCCGCGCAGCGCATTCTGCTCGCGGAGGACGACGATTCAATGCGTGGCTTCCTCACGCGCGCGCTGGCCAAGGCCGGCTACGAAGTGATTGCCTTCGCCAATGGCGCCGAGGCCTTCGACCGGCTCAAGGAAGAGCCCTTCTCGCTGCTGCTGACCGACATCGTCATGCCGCGCATGGACGGCATCGAGCTGGCCCGTCGGGCGAGCGAGCTGGATCCCGAGCTCAAGATCATGTTCATCACCGGCTTCGCCGCCGTGACGCTCAACAGCGACAAGCCGGCGCCGAAGGACGCGCGCGTCCTCTCCAAGCCGTTCCACCTGAAGGACCTCGTTGCCGAGGTCGACAAGCTGCTCGCAGGCGGCTGATTGCCCTGAGAGAGCAGAGGCGAGCCCGCAGTGCCGTCATCCGAGCGGCGGTTGTGCTCGCGCGGCGACAAACCTTTGACAAACGTACCCCACGCGCGCCAGTATGGGCGTCATAGGTGGGGTCCAACGTCGTGGGGACGGCGTTGACGGGTGCCATAAATGGCACCGCTTTGGATTCCAGTTTCGTCGGAGTGCCTCGGCCTCGGTTACGGCGTCGCCGCCGTGAGGCAAGGGCGTGTACACCAGCGTACCGGAAACGAGTATCGTGCGTTCACTCTTCAAGCAGGCCAGCCGCGACAACGCGCACGCAGGGACGCCGAGGCGAGGCCGCGCGGGCGGTTCGGCGCCCGTGCAGATCATGGCTCTTTCCGAGCGGACGAGCGGCCTCGACGAGAGTCTCGGTTCGCTCCTCGGCGACATGCGCCTCGCGCTCGGCATGACACCGGGCGAGCTTGCACTGCGCCTCGGCTCCACGGTCGATATCGTCATCACGCTCGAGCAGGGCCGCCTTCGCGCGCTCCCGCATTGGGAAGAGACGCAGCGCGTCGTCTGCGGGCTCTGCGCTCTCCACCGCGTCGATCCGCGGCCGATTCTGCAGCGCATCTACGAGCAGACAAATCCGACGCACCTCGGTGCGCCGCCTGAGCGCGGACCGAGCGCGCTCCATCGGGCCAATGAGCGGACGGGCGGGCGCTCCGCGCCGAAGACGGCCCCACCCGAGCCACCGAAGCGCCGGCGCGCTACCCAAAGCACGGACACGCCCACAAGCCGCAAAAAGCCGTGGAAAGCCCCGACCATGCGCGGGCGAGGACGTGCCCTGATGGCCGTGGCCGGCCCCATGGTTCTGGTTGCGGCCGCGGTCTGGACGGTCCAGGCGCAACCGCGCGCGCTCCGGGAGGCTATCTCCGTGCTGCCAGCCTCGGTGGCTCAGCCCGTGCTGGGCGGTCTCGACGCCCTCGCCGTCGGCCTCGCGCCACGCCGCGACGGTCTGCGCTGGATCGAGGTCGCCGACCCCAGCAGCCGCAAGGCCGACAAGTTGCAGGTCGGCTCGCGCTGAAGCGCCAGACCTCGAGTGCGCCTACGGTTCGGGGCAGGCGCAAAGTCGGCATTTGAAATCCAAAGACGCTCGAGCCCCTGCTCGCGAGGCGCCTGCATTCCGCCGGGCTAAAGGCCGCGGCGCAGCCCGCCTCTTCCAATGTGCTGCGCGCTCGGCCACGAAGCAGGCTGCAGGTTGTGCCCGGGCATCCGCTTGTGTCATACGGCCTTGTAAGCGCGTTCCCCCTCCCCGCGAAAGAGCGTTAAGAAGGACGTATGTCGATTCCGCAGCAGAAGCTCGACCGGCTGGTCGAGCGCTGGCACGTCGTGCAGGCCGAGCTCAACGCCGGCCCGAGTGCGGCCGACTTCGCGCGCCTTTCGAAGGAGTTTGCCGAGATCGATCCCGTCGTCTCGGCGATCGAGGCCCTGCGCCGGGCGGAGGAGGAACGCGACGAGCTGGCGGCGATGATCAAGGCGAGCAGCTCCGATCGTGAGATGGCCGCCCTCGCCGAGGAGGAGCTGCGCGCCGTCAACGGCCGCCTCGAGACGCTCGAGCACGAGCTCAAGATCCAGCTCCTGCCCAAGGACACCGCCGACGAGCGCAACGTCATCCTCGAGGTGCGCGCCGGCACGGGCGGCGACGAAGCCGCGCTCTTTGCTGCCGATCTCTTCCGCATGTACAGCCGCTATGCGGACCTGCACCGCTGGAAGGTCGAGATCATCTCCATGTCGGAGAACGACCTTGGCGGCTACAAGGAGATCATCGCCTCGATCACGGGCAAAGGCGTCTTCGCGCGTCTCAAGTTCGAATCCGGCGTGCATCGCGTCCAGCGCGTGCCGGCAACCGAGGCGAGCGGGCGCATTCACACATCTGCCGCGACCGTGGCCGTCCTCCCCGAGCCCGAGGAGGTCGATCTCGATATCAAGCCCGAGGAGCTGCGGATCGACACCATGCGGGCCGGCGGCGCCGGCGGCCAGCACGTCAACAAGACCGAGTCGGCGGTGCGCATCCTGCACATCCCGACGGGCATCATCGTCGTGTCGGCGGAGAAGTCGCAGCACCAGAACCGGCGGCTCGCCATGCAGGTCCTGCGCTCGCGCCTTTATGAGCTGCAGCGGCAGCAATCGGATGAAGCGCGCGCCGCCGAGCGCAGGGGGCAGGTCGGATCGGGCGATCGCTCCCAGCGCATTCGCACGTACAATTTCCCGCAGGGACGCGTCACCGATCACCGCATCAACCTGACGCTCCACAAGCTCGATGAACTGCTCGAAGGCGGCCCTGCGCTCGATGAGCTGATCGATGCGCTCACCGCCGACCACCAGGCGAACCAGCTCGCGGCCATGGCCGGCGGGCCTTGAGGCCTACGCACCGTGACGACCGCGCCACGCATCGATATGAGCAGGTGTCGAACGGTCCGTGACGCGCTGCGGGCCGCGACAGAGCAACTAACCGCGGCCGGTGTGCCCGACGCCGCTGTCGATGCGCGCCACCTCGTCGCGTACGCGCTCCAGTGCGCGCGATCCGAGCTGTTACGTGCGCCCGAGCTCGCTCTGAGCGATGAAGCACGGGACCGGCTTGCAAACGCACTCGCACGCCGTGCCGCGCGCGAACCCGTCTCGCGGATCATCGGTGAGCGCGAGTTTCATGGACTGGCGCTCGAGCTCGGGGCCGACACCCTCGATCCGCGCCCGGATACCGAGACCATCGTGAGCGTCGCGCTGGCACTCGCAGAAGAAATCCGCGCGTCGGGCGAGGGTCCCCTCAAGATCCTCGATCTCGGCACCGGCACGGGCGCCATCGCGCTCGCGCTCCTCGCCGCGCTCCCGGACGCGCAAGCAACGGCCACCGACATCAGCCCAGGGGCGCTCGCGATCGCGCGCCGGAATGCCGAACGCCACGGGCTCGCCGATCGCGTGCGCTTCGTGCAGTCCCGCTGGCTTGAAGAAATCGGTTGCCGTTACCATCTAATAGTGTCGAACCCACCCTACATACCAAGCGACGAAATTGGCGGCCTCGAACCCGAGGTCGCCCGGTGGGATCCCCGGAGCGCGCTGGATGGCGGGCCCGACGGCCTCGACGCCTACCGGGCGATTCTCGCGGACGCCTCCCGGGTGATGGAGCCCAATGGCTGGGTCATTTTCGAGGTGGGCCACAATCAGGCCGATAAGGTGGCCGCGCTGGCTGTAAACCATGGCATGGTGCCGGCCCCCCTGGACTGGCCGCTGCTCAGCGATCTTGGAGGCAACAGACGTTGTGTTGCCGTTGCCACATCTGGTCGCAACCTAGAAAATAAATCTTGGAATCGGTGAGTAAGGAGTCTAGCTTACGACCCAGGCAAAGCGTGTGGCGCGTCTCAGCCTCGGCGGTCTTGACCCGCAGGCAGGAAGACGGGCCCAGCTGGTGAGAGGCAGAGCACGGCGCGTTAGCGCCAAAAGCTGCCAAGTCCACCTGAACTCAGTGATCGAGACGTGTGTCGCACCTTGGGGCCTTAGGGCGGGGGCGGTGCGTAGAGGATCACGGGGACATCTCTGATGTAGGTCGGTGTGGTGCGGGCCTCGTTGCTTGTTGCCGTGACGGCATGACCTTGCGTCATACGTCGTGGCCCGCGTAATGAGCCCGCTCGAAATGAAGCCACGATTTGGTTGGCTTCGGCGTGCCTGAGCACGCAAGAACCCTTCGAGGAAAGAACGGGAGCCTATGAGGCAGGGTCAGCAGCATCGCCGCGGGCGTAGCCGCGGCAGCAGCGGTGGCAATGGCAGCCATGGTCATCACCATCGCAAAGGGCAAAACCCGCTCGCGCGCAGCTTCGAGTCGAACGGCCCCGACGTAAAAGTCCGAGGCACGGCAGCCGACATAGCCGCGAAGTACATTGCCCTCGCGAGGGACGCGCAATCCTCGGGCGACCCGGTCCTCGCCGAGAACTATCTCCAGCACGCCGAACACTACAATCGCATGATCATCGCCTACCGCGAGCAGCAGATGCAGCAGGGCGGCGAAGCAGCCAACGGACAGCGCCACCGCCCTCAGGGCATGGATATGGGTGAGGGCGAGGAGGCCGAAGGCGACACGGTCGATCCAGGCATGGGCGACCAACCGGCCGTCCCGGCCTTTGCCCGCCATCCGGGCCAGGAGCCGCAGCCCCAATCCCAACCGCGCCACGAGAACGGGCGCCACGACGAGCGGCGTGACGAGCGCCGCGATGACCGCCGGGACGACCGGCGCGAAGATCGCCGCCACCAGGGACGTCAGCAGGAACAGCGCCAGGACCGCGGCGAGCACCCGCGCTTCCGCGACCGCCGCTTCGAGCGCCCCGACTACCGCAACGAGCGCGCCGAGCGCAATGAAGGTGGGGACGAACCGCGCCCCGCCCGCGAGCCGGCGCCCACCGAACAGCCGCAGCCGGTCATCGAAGCCGGCGATACCGCCCCGCCGCGCGAGCAGGCCCCTCGCGAGCGCGAGCAAGCCCCGCGCCGGCGCGAGCGCTTCGACATGATGAAGGACCAGCCCGAATTCCTGCGCCGCCCCGTGCGCCGACCGCGCCGCGAGGAGACACCTGAAGGCGGCGGGCAGGACGGCGGCACCCAGGAAAAGTCGGGCGCTTAAGGAATTAGGCCCTCTTCAGGCCACTTGCGGCACGCGGACGACGCCATTGGCGTTGTCGGTGATGCTGAAGACTTCGAAATATTCGATCGTGGGCTCGACACCATACCGATCCACGATCCCTTTGCGCCATGGGCCGGAATAGAAGGCCTCGGCGAAGGCCCTGCTCTCCCACTGGTAGACGCCACCGGCAGTGCCATCCGGACTCCAGATGAAGTGCTTGCTGATCAGGCCCGGCACTTCGCTGAAGCCAGGGGCGATCCTCCAAAAGTGCCATCGGCACGCATTTCGATCGATCGTCAGCGGAAGCCGATAGCGCACGATTGCGGTGATCATGGTCGACCCCATCGCAATGCATCCATTCCCTGATCAGTAAGATCGGCAGGCGGCTGACCAAACCAAGAAATTCTGAAAAGCATTGCGCAGCCTGAGAATCGCCGCCGAGCATGACCTCGGCTTGCGGTCCGCGCCCGTTATTGCCCGCTAATGCATCCGAGCGCCCTCGTCTTGCCGGCCGAATCGTGCCTCTGCTCTCGGAAGAGTTGCATCAGCGGACCTCAGAGGGTGCCATGACGGAGCAGACGAGCCTGCGATCGAGCCGCGCAAGCAACAGCCGCAAAAGCCCGAGGCCAGCGGCGTCACGTACAAGCGCGACGGCGGCCAAGTCCGGTTTCGGGAAGAAGACGATCGCCCTCGTCTATGACTTCGACGGGACGCTCTCACCGCGCCCCATGCAGGAGTACACTTTCCTTCCGAAGATCGGCGAGGACCCGAAGGCCTTCTGGCGCGAGTGCAATACAGTGGCGCGCGAGCAGGAAGCCGATCCGCTGATCACCTACATGCACCTCATGTACAAGAAGGCGAAGGCGCGCGGCGTGCGCATCGACCGCGCAGATCTCGTCGCCCTCGGCCGCGACGTCGAGCTCTTTCCCGGTGTCGAGGCGTGGTTCAGCGAGATTGCCAAGTACATCAGCATCCGCGCCGAGAGCCATGGCGTGGCACTGCGCCACTACCTCATTTCCTCCGGCCTCGTGGAGATTATCGAGGGGACGCGCATCCGCCCGCACTTCCACAATGTCTTCGCCTCGGAGTACTGGTTCGACGCCTACGACCTCCCCTATCCGAAGCGCGTGATCAGCGACACCGGCAAGACGCAGTACCTCTTCCGCATCAACAAGGGCATCGAGAACCTCGGCCAGTCCATCAACGAGCACATGCCCGAGGGCGAGCGCCCGATCCCCTTCGGTAACATGATCTACTTCGGCGATGGCGATACCGACGTGCCGTCCATGGCGGTCATGCGCAAGAACGGCGGCCATGCCATTGCGGTCCATCCGCCGGGGAAGTCGCGCGCGAAGTGCGTCGATCTTTTCCGCGCCGGCCGCTGCGATTTCTTCGCGCCGGCTGATTACACGCGCGGCTCCGAGCTTTTCCGCCGCACGACACTGCTCATCGATCGCATTCTCGCGAACATTCGCCTCGAGGAAGAGGCTTGGCGTCTGCGCCGCAGCGTGGAGCGCAAAGGAACCGACTAGGGCCGATAGCCCTCGAAGACGGGTGCATCCGCCCATTTGGCGGCGATCGCGCGTTCGCGCTCAGTGCGCACAGTCCACGTGAAGAGCGGAAGGCCTAGACCTTCACGCACGAAGCGCGTCACCGGCGTCGGCAGCGCGCGCACGTGATAGGAGAAGAAGGATGGCTCGGCCTCGCGGCTCTCCAGCAGATAGGTGAGGCTGATCGCGCGCGAGGCATCGATCCTGTTCGGCCACCAGTTGTTGACCGTGTAGTCCGTCGCGATGATGCCCCGGGGGATTGCCGGCGCCAGCGCCCGGCAGCGCGCCATGACTGCAGGATCGAATGATTTCAGGCAGATCGGCCCCTTGTAGGCCGCCGTCATGCTCGTGATGGCTTCGAGGAATCCGGCCTTCGGCTGATCGAAGTCGCTCTTGATCTCAACGACGAGCGGCACCCGGCCGCCGACCAGCGCCAGGAAATCGGCATAGCTCAGGATCGGTGTGTCCTGGCCGCGGTAGCGCAGCTTCGCAAGCTCGGCCGGGCTCAGGTCGTCGATCAGCTTATCGGAATCGACGAGCCGCTTGAGCGCACGATCATGAAACACGAACGGCGTGCCGTCTAAGGCCGGCTGCAGGTCGCACTCGATGCCATAGCCACCGTCGATGGCCGCAACAAAAGCCGGGCCCGTGTTCTCGAGAATGCCCGCATTGCGGTCATGCAGACCGCGATGGGCGATCGGACGGATGAATTGAGCGCGATCGAGCGTAGGACCCACGATTTCAGACTCCGAGGGATTTGAGGCGCGCCTGGGCGTCGAGCAGTTCGTCGGCGAGCATGAGCGCTGCCATCAGCAGGAGGCGGTCGTCGCCGGCCGCGGAGAACTCCCCCGCCAGGCTGTCGACTCGCTGGCGCACAATATCCGAAAGCGCCAGCAGGCGCTCCTCCTCGCCATCGCCGCACTTGAGACGATAGGTCCGACCGTTGATCGTAATCGTCGCCTGCCCCATGCGCCGCCACATCCGCCGTTCTGCGCGGCGGCCCCCGCATGTTCCTACTGCTCGCTCTCGATAAGGCTCTTCAGAGAATCGATGACCCAGTCGATCCGACTGAGAACCTGATCGCGCCCTTCCTCCAGGGCGCGAATGCGGCTCTCGGCTTTCTCGAGCTCGGCAAGGAGGCGGTCACGCTCGCTCTCGAGCTTCACCACGCGCGCCAGGAGCGCAGGAGGATCGAGTACGGATGCGGGGCTCGCGGCTGCGGCACGCTTCGCCGGCGCCTTGCTCTTGCCCGACGGCGCACCGCTGGCTTTTCGACCGACAGCAGCGGCCTTTTTCGGCGCCGCTGCTTTGGGAGCTGGTTGCTTCGATGCAAGCGCCTTTGAGGCAGGTGACTTACGCGATTTGCCGCTGCCGCGCTCACTCATCTCGAACCTTCCAGTCAGCGGTCAGTGCCACCCGTGCATTGTGCCCAATGCTGCCGCAACGAAAACTTAAGTGGCGTGCAGCCTGCGCGTCAATCGAGATGAAAGTCCTGCGCGCACTCGACAGCAATGCGTGTCGATCATGCACAGCGCAAAACTGTCAGCGAGGTGGCTCGCCGGTTGGAATTGCGGAGATGATGACGATCGCCTGAGCCATCGGAAAATCGTCGGTGATGGTGAGGTCGATGCGCGCCTCGTAGCCGGGCGGCGTGATCAGCGCGAGCTGGGCGGCAGCGCCGCCGGTGAGCTTCAACGTCGGGCGTCCGGAGGGCAGATTGACGACGCCCATATCGCGCCAGAAGACGCCCTTGCGCAGGCCCGTCCCGAGCGCCTTCGAGCACGCCTCCTTGGCGGCGAAGCGCTTCGCATACGACGCCGCGCGCTCCTTGCGGCGATCAGACTTGCGCCGCTCGGTTTCCGTGAAGACGCGGTTCAGAAAGCGATCGCCGTAGACCTCGATCGTGCGCGCGATGCGACGGATATCAATCACATCGTTGCCGAGGCCGAGGATCATGAGGCGCGCGCCTCGCGCATGAGCCGGATCATCCGCTCGATGGCCGGGCGCAATCCGATCAGGATCGCCTCCCCAATGAGAAAGTGTCCGATGTTGAGCTCGGCCACCTCGGGGAAACGCGCGACCTCGCCCACTGTATTGTACGTGAGGCCATGCCCTGCGTGCACTTCAAGGCCAGCGGCGTGCGCCTCGCGTGCGCCCCGCCGCAGACGCTGCACTTCATGCTCGACGCGCTGCCAATCGTTGGCAAGGGCATACTCGCAATAAGTGCCCGTATGCAGCTCGACGATGTCGGCGCCGAGCTTCGCCGCCGCCTCGATCGGCGCCCGATCGGGCTCGATGAAGAGCGACACGCGTATCCCCGCCGCCTTGAGCTCGCCGATGCAGCGCTCGAGGAAGCTGCCGGCTCCTACGACATCCAGCCCGCCCTCGGTCGTGCGCTCCTCGCGCTTTTCGGGGACGAGGCAGCAGGCGTGCGGCACGGTCTTGAGTGCGATCGCGAGCATCTCCGGCGTCGCTGCCATCTCGAAATTGAGCGGTCGCGTGATCTCGGCCTTCAGGCGCGCGATGTCGTCGTCGCGGATATGGCGGCGGTCTTCTCTCAGGTGCGCCGTGATGCCGTCGGCGCCCGCCTCGATGGCAAGATGCGCGGCGCGCACGGGATCGGGATGACCACCGCCGCGCGCGTTCCTCACGGTCGCAACGTGGTCGACGTTCACGCCGAGGCGCAACGCCGCGGGCAAGGATCTGGCTTCAGACATGGGCACGCTCGCCTCTTACGGCCGGCGCGGCCGTCCTGGCCCTGCGTCAAGCCTGCTGCTGGCGGCGCGTGTGAAAGGCCTCGGCCGCCCGGCGGCCTATGAAATAGAGAGCAGAGCCGGAAATCAACCCCAGCACCATGCTGCCGACGAAGAGCGGCTTGAGGATCGGCCATAGCAGCTTGCCGGCCGTATTCAGCATGGTCAGCGGATCGACGCGCAAAACCGGTGTCTCGGCGAGGCGCATGAGCGTGCGCTCGAGCTCCTCGATGGTTATGGCGCTCGTTTCGCCGAGAAGCATGATGCCGAGCAGATAAGAGGTGATCCACATGGCGGGCCAGGTCAGCGGATTGCCGGCCCATGTCCCGAGCAGTGCTGCACCGATATTGGCGCGCCCCGCCCAGGCGATCGCAGCCGCGACCAGCATCTGGATGCCGAGCACAGGCAGAAAGGCGACGAAGACACCTGTTGCGAGGCCGAGACCGACGGCGTGCGGCGTCGTATCGAGGCGCAGCACGGAGGTCCAGGCCTCACGCAGGCTCCTCCCCTCGGACGCACCGAGGCCGCTGAAGGCGCCGAACATCCCGACGCGCCGTCGTATCTGCTTAAGCATGGCGCCGCACTCGCGTTGGCATGGTAGTAGGTACATGAGCGGCCTTTACGGCCCCCATGTGACGCAACGCATGTACGCGGGACACACCTCAGGCAAATACGCGCTCGACTTTGCTGACGACCGTTTTGCTCTTCAAGCCATTAATGATGCGGTTGAGGTGTGCCAGATCGAACACCTCGACCTCGATCATCATCTCCGTGAAGTCTGCGCCACGGTGCAGCATTTTAAGGTTGTCGATGTTCCCGTCCGCCTCGCCGATCACCTGCGCGATCTGCGCAAGCGTACCCGGCTCATTCAGGACCGTGACCGAGAGCCGCGCAGGAAAACGCTCTGGCGCCTCCTGGTTGATGTCCCAGGTGACGTCGATCCATCGTTCGTGCTCGAACTCACTCAGACGCGGGGAATGGATCTGGAAGATGCGGATTCCCTCCCCGGGCGTCAAGACGCCGACGATGCGGTCACCGGGCACCGCGCCGCCCGGCTCGAAGGACACCGGAACATCATTGCGAATGCCGCGGATCACAATGCCCTGACCGGCGCTGTTGCCGCCCGTTCCGCTGCTCGTCGGCCAGCGGAACTTGAGGCCCATGACCTTGGAGAGATTGAACCAGCCTTCCTCCGCGCCCCCTTCGCCGTTCTCGTAGCGATTGCGCGGGCGCGCACGGGGCGACATCGGCAACAGTGCAGCAGCTTCCGGCGCGATGGCGCGGATCACATCGGCGATCGGCAGCTCGCTCCGCCCGACCGCGGCGTGGACGTCGTCGACAGTCTTGTGAGTCAAGCGCGAGAGCGCGCGACGCAGCCGGTCGTCCGAATAGTCCTGTCCGATCTTGCCGAAGGCCGAGCTGATGAGGCGGCGGCCAAGCTCGGCGTACTGGCGGCGCAATGAATCGCGCGCCGCGCGGCGTATGGCGCTGCGCGCCTTGCCGGTGACGGCAATGCGCTCCCATGCAGCCGGCGGCGTGCGGCTTGCCGAGGTGAGAATGAGCACCTCGTCGCCATTGCGCAGCGCCGTCGAGAGCGGCATCTGGCGGCCATTGATGCTGGCACCGACACATGAGTTGCCAACGTCGGTGTGCACGGCATAGGCGAAATCGATCGGCGTCGCTCCCTGCGGGAGCGCGATGAGACGTCCCTTCGGCGTGAAGCAGAACACCTGATCGTGGAAGAGCTCGAGCTTGGTGTGCTCGAGAAACTCCTCGGAATTGTCGCCCTCGAGCAGCGTCTCCACGAGTCGGCGCAGCCAGATATAAGGCCCCATCTCGCGAGCCACGTCCGGCGTCATGGCCTTGCCGTTGCCGAGGCCTGCTTCCTTGTAGAAGGTGTGGGCGGCGACGCCGTACTCGGCCGTCACATGCATCGGCTCGGTGCGGAGCTGCAGCTCGACGCGCTGGTGGCGCGG
Organism: Hyphomicrobium sp. CS1BSMeth3; assembly: GCF_900117415.1. Taxonomy (GTDB): domain Bacteria; phylum Pseudomonadota; class Alphaproteobacteria; order Rhizobiales; family Hyphomicrobiaceae. The sequence continues at coordinate 896,473 of NZ_FPEI01000006.1, read as the reverse complement.
GCCGACGATCGTGGTGTGGATCGAGCGATAGCCGTTCTGCTTGGGCGTCGAGATGTAGTCCTTGAAGCGGCCGGGAACAGCGCGCCAAGTCGTGTGGACGAGACCGAGCGCGCGATAGCAGTCGCTGACGCTGTCGCAGATCACGCGGAAGCCGTAGAGATCGGAGAGCTGCTCGAGCGAGATCTGGCGGTTCTGCATCTTCCGCCAGATGGAGTACGGCTTCTTTTCGCGCCCGGTCACCTCGGCCTTGAAACCCGCTTCGGCGAGCTTCTCGACCAGGCTCTGGCGGATCTCCTCGACGAGCCCCTTGTTGTTCTCGGTCAGCCGGTCGAGGCGTTCGCGAACAGTGCGATAAGCTTCGGGATGGAGCCAGCGGAAGGCGAGCTCCTCGAGCTCCTCGCGCATGGCCTGCATACCCATGCGACCGGCAAGCGGCGCATAGATCTCCAGCGTCTCCTCGCTGTTGCGCCGGCGGCTCTCGGGCGACATGTGCTCGAGCGTACGCATGTTGTGCAGGCGGTCGGCGAGCTTGACCAGCAGCACGCGGATGTCGGTCGAGATGGCGACGAGGAGCTTGCGGAAATTCTCCGCCTGCTCGGCCTTCTTGGAAACGAGGTCGAGGCGCTTGATCTTCGTAAGGCCGTCGACCAGCACGCCGATCTCGGAGCCGAAGAGCTGATCGATCTCCGCGCGCGTCGCCTCGGTGTCCTCGATCACATCATGCAGGAGGGCCGTCGCGATCGTCGCGTCGTCGAGCTTGAGATCGGTCAGGATCGCGGCGACTTCGAGCGGATGAGAGAAATAAGGGTCGCCTGATGCACGCTTCTGATGGCCGTGCGCGCGCATGGCGTAAACGTAGGCGCGGTTGAGCAGCGTCTCGTCGGCTTTGGGGTCATAGCGAAGGACGCGCTCGACCAGCTCGTACTGACGCATCATGGCGCTTCAAGCCCCTGCATCGAGCCTCGCTACAGCCTGTCGAGTGCACGCCAGCCGACGCGCCGTTTCACATCCTGCAGAACATAAGCATGAGTCCCCGCCCCGGCTAGCAGCGGCTGCCGGCACCAGACAGAGCGAGCGTGATGAGAAGCGAAGGTCCTGCCTCAGCGGCCGCGTGCGCCGCCGTTGCCGCCACCACCGCCATTGGAGGAAGGCTCGATCGGCGCCATGCTCTCCATGGCGCGCAGGAGCTGCTCCTCCGACATGCTGATCTGGTCGATCGCCGTATCGGAAGACTGGTCGTCGCGGCCGAGCTGCTGGCGCGTGCGATCCGCACCGATGAGCGGGGCGGCACCAGCCTCCGGCTCGTCGATCTCGACGTTCTTCTGGATCGAGTGGATCAGGCTCTCGCGCAGGTCGTCCGCCGGCACGGTGCGCTCCGCCACTTCGCGCAGCGCGATGACCGGGTTCTTGTCATTGTCGGGCTCGACGGTGAGATGAGAACCCGAGGCGATCGCGCGAGCGCGATGGGCCGCCAGAAGCACCAGTTCGAACCGATTGGGGACCTTGTCCACGCAATCTTCAACCGTGACACGCGCCATCGCTGTAAAATCCTCGAATGTCCGATGTCAGTTAGGCACTGGGCGCACTTTCGGCGCCTCTGGGCAAGTGCCCGTTCGGCGGGCTTAATGCCACGATTGTCTCAGAGAATCAACTGGCCAACTTGCGCAATGCCGCGCCGGAGCCCCGGATCCCGCCTGATCAGCGCCCCCACCGAGATCCCGAGCACCGGGTGACGCCAGTGGGGTGCGATCTCATCGAGCGGAAGCAAGACGAACCCACGCTCGTGCATGAACGGATGGGGCAGAACAAGGGGGCTGCCGACACGTGTCGTCGCCGGCCAGTTCAGTATGCGCCCACCATAGTCGATCAGGTCGAGATCGAGAGGACGCGCACTCCAGCGCGGCTTTATGCGCCGTCCCGCCATTCTCTCTATTTTTTTCAGTAGTCGGAGTATGCCGGCTGGCGGAAGATTGGTTTGGACAATCACCGCTGCATTGTAGAAATTCGGCATAAGTCCTGCACCAGGATGTGCAGGGGTGCGGTAAATTCGCGAACATGCAGCAATAAAAACCTGGTTTTGCTCAAGTATGCTGATCGCGCGGCGAAGTGTAGCGGCCGGCGCGCCCCATCTACCTGGGACGTTGGCGCCCAGCGAAATCAAACACTTTGCACCAGCTAGCGCCTTGGGGATGCTATGCGAATTGGAGCTCGCGTTATTCGAAACGCGCATTGGCAATTACCTGTGAAGTGGTTCAGGATTTCCGAACTTCCTCTTCATTTCACGCGCCGCTGTCTATATATGTGTTAACATCTTTCGGCGTTCGATCTGCGTGACTCAGGTGGGGAAATCCCACACTCAAATCCGTGGACGTACACGCTCGCCCGGATGGGCTGAGCCAACAATGAAAAGGCAAGTGGACAATGTTTTTCTACCCTACAGAGCGTATCGCGCTGTTCATTGATGGGGCGAACCTCTATGCCACCGCAAAGGCACTCGGCTTCGACATAGACTACAAGAATTTGCTTGGTGTCTTCCGTAGCAAAGGCTATCTGGTCCGGGCATTGTACTACACGGCACTTGTCGAGGATCAGGAGTATTCTTCGATCCGGCCGCTGATCGACTGGCTCGATTACAACGGCTACACGATGGTGACCAAGCCCACCAAGGAATTCACCGACGCTTCCGGCCGGCGCAAGATCAAGGGCAACATGGACATCGAGCTGACTGTCGATGCCATGGAGCTCGCGCCGAAGCTCGACCACGTCGTCCTCTTCTCCGGCGACGGTGATTTCAGGAGCCTCGTTGCCGCCCTCCAGGCCAAGGGCCTGCGCGTCAGCGTCGTTTCGACCCTGCAGACGCAGCCGCCGATGGTCGCCGACGAGCTTCGCCGTCAGGCAGATCAGTTCATCGACATTGCCGACCTCGAGAAGGACATCTGCCGCGATCCGAGCCAGCGGATCCCGCGGGAGGCACGCGAGACGCGCCTCGCCCAGTTCCGCGCCCAGCGCGACCGCGAAGGCGTGAGTTCGGGCGCTCAGCAGGGCCACGACGATTCGGTCGATATGTAAGCCCGGCTCGCACAAGACATCGAAGCGGCGTCGACCCAGAGCGGTTCGGCGCCGTTTCTGTTTTCGGGGTCCGTTGAGGCGGGGCGTTAGCGACCTTTGCGGCTCACCAGCTCGTTGAACCAGGCGAGGACTTCCCGGGGGTGCGCATCCGGCGGATGCACGGGATAGAACGTGCGCACGATCCGGCCCTCGTGGATCGCCAACGTCAGGCGCGCGAGATAGACGACCTCACCGGTCTCGAAGGTCGGCAGCTTCAGAGCTTGCCGCAGGCGCCCTTCTGCGTCGCTCACGATCTCGAAAGGCAGACCGAGCCGCTCGGCAAGCTCCTGCTGCCAGTCCGTCGTCTGTGCCGAGAGACCGTACACGCGCGCCTGCGATTGCTCGAAAGCGCGGTAAAGATTGCGGAAGCCCTCTGCCTCCGGCGTCGAGCCGTGCGCGCCCGGAATGTCATCCCAATTCGGCGGGTTCTCGCCTCCGGGCTGCCCCGTCCAGGGATAGATGAAGAGGATCGTCCAGCCATCGAGGCTGCTGAAGTTCACCTCGCGCGCGCCTGTCGTCGGCAGCGCAATGTCCGGCATGGCAAGGCCGCGCACGAGATGGCGCGCGGCACCATCATCCTTGGGCGCTGGAAACGGCCATGTCATCGCGCGCCCTTCTCGAGAAAACGATAGTGATAGGTGCCCGCTGCCGTGTAGCCGAGCGCCGCATAGAGCCCTTGCGCGGGCAAATTCGTCGTCACGGCCTGCAGCCCGATCGTGCGCGCACCTTGTGATCGGCCCCAGGCTTCGAGCGCGCACATGACGGCCGACGCCGCACCCTGGCGACGCGCCGCACCCGATGTGCCGACGCACTCGGCAATCACCGCACTCTCATGAAGCACGCCGAGTGCCGTCGCGATCGCCTCGCCCTGGCGCCGGGCTTCGGCAAAGACGCACGGCGCCGGCACGCGCGCGAGGATTGCCTCGGCGAACGGCCGCCGATCCGGCGAGATGTTGCTCAAATAGACCTTCAGCCAAGCCTCCGAAGGCCTCTCGGTCAGCGCCACATCCGCCGGCATGGTCACGGGCTCGATGGGTTTGACGAGCGTGCTCACGGGGTCATGGATCACATAGCCGCGCGCGGCCAGCCGGGCATCCAGATCCTCAGGCTCGGAAAGCGGAAAGCCGACCTGGAAGCGCACCGGCGCGCCACGCTCGCCATAGAGGCGCTCGATCTCGTCGATCGTGCGCTCGACATCGCTGCCGCGATAGTGGAGCGCCGAGACGGAGTTCGCGCGCTGCGAGCCGCCGCCCGAGTAACGCCATAGCCAACCGTCCACATCGCGCGTCTCGCCAGCGGGCCATGCCCGCACGGCCGCCCCTTCGATGGCGAGCAATCGCTCGCGCTCGGACAAGACCGCCGCCGCAGCTACCGTATTGCCTGCCCCCGCCATCAGCCCTTTTCTCGCATGAGGCGTGCCTTCTGGCGCTGCCAGTCGCGCTTGGCCGATGTCTCGCGCTTGTCGTGGACCTTCTTGCCCTTGGCGAGGCCGAGCTTGAGCTTCGCCCGTCCGCGCGCATTGAAGTAGATCTCGAGCGGAATGAGCGTCATACCCTCGCGCTGCACGGCCTGCGAGAGCTTGTCGATCTCGCGGCGATGGAGGAGGAGCTGGCGCGGCCGCCGCGGGGCGTGCTGGAAGAAATTCCCAGCCATCTGGTACTCGGGGATATGGGCGTTGACGAGCACGAGGCCGCCGTCCTCGGCTGCAGCGTAACTCTCGGTGATGTTGGCTTGGCCGCGCCGGAGCGACTTCACCTCGGTCCCGGTGAGCGAGATGCCCGCCTCGAACGTGTCCTCGATGAAATACTCGAAGCGGGCGCGCCGGTTCTCGGCGACCACCTTGCGGTCGTCATCATCCTTCTTCGACATGGCTCATGCTTCTCGTACCTAGTGTGATGATCGAGAAATTCGCCATAGCAAGCGGCCAGGCGTGGAGCGAATTTCTCGATCTGAATCACACTAGCAAAGGTATGATTCTAGTGTCCCTTTGATTCCGAAGTTCGCTCAGCACACCAGCATCGAGATAGGGCGAACTTCGGAATCGGGACACTCGCCCCGAAAGAGTTCGGGCTGCCCGCACACTATAGGGCAGCCCGATCCATTGGGCAGTATGTCCATTACTAGGCCCCTTTCAGGGCGCGCGCCCTACTCGGCGGCTTTCACCTCGAGCAGGCCGGCGTGCGCGAGCGCGGCATCGACCGTCTTCTTGCTCGCATCCGTGAGCGGCGCCATCGGCAGACGGCAATCCGGGCTCTCGATCACGCCGAGGCGCCAGGCCGCGTACTTGACCGGCGCCGGATTGGTCTCGCAGAACAGCGCGCCATGGAGCGGAATGAGCATGTCCTGGATCTCCAGCGCGCGGCGGAAGTTGCCGGCGAGGCAGGCATTCTGGAACTCGGCGCAGAGCTTCGGCGCGACGTTCGACGTCACCGAGATGCAGCCATTGCCACCGTGCGCCATGTAGCCGAGCGCGGTCGCATCCTCGCCCGAAAGCGCGGCGTGCGGCTTGCGAATGAGCAGGCGATGCTGCGACTGACGCTCCATGTTCGCGGTGGCGTCCTTGATGCCGGCGAAGTTCTTGAGCTCCGAGATCCGCGCCATGGTCTGCGCGCTGATATCGACGACCGTGCGCCCCGGCACGTTGTAGACGATGAAGGGCAGGTCGACGGCGTCGCTGATCGCCTTGAAATGGAGGAAGAGCCCCTCCTGCGTCGGCTTGTTGTAGTAGCCGGTGGAGTGCAGGGCCGCGTCGGCACCCGCCTTCTTGGCAAAGGCCGTGAGCTCGATGGCTTCCTCGGTCGAGTTGGAGCCAGCACCCGCGATCACGGGAACGCGCTTCCGTGCCGTGCGGATGCAGAGGTCGACGACATGCATGTGCTCGTCGTGGCTGAGCGTCGGGGTCTCGCCCGTCGTCCCCACCGGAACGAGCCCGTGCGAGCCCTGCGCGATCTGCCAGTCCACGAAGCGCTGGAAGCTCTGATCGTCGACTTTGCCGTTCTTGAATGGCGTGACCAGCGCTGTGAACGAACCCTTGAACATGGTTTTCCTCCGCTCGTTGCTCGCTGTTTCACGCCCCGTTGCCGCCGGAACTAGGCTAAAAAGCCAAGGCCCGCGCCCACCATGCCCCTCGGGGCGGCTAGGCGCGGCACACGCTGACGTGGTTTCTGTATGTCACATTTCACCCTTGCCCGAAAGCCTGCACGTTTTGGCCTTATCCTGGTTCGATGCGCAAAAATCACGATTCGATCAGTGACGCCGGGGGAACGCTCGGGATGACAGCAACCTGGGCGATACCTGGACGCCCCCTACGGGCGCGCTCTTGGAGGCTCCTCGCCCCGCTTGCGGCCCTCCTCGCGGCGGCACCTCTCGCTCTGACGCTCGGCGCCGGCGTCGTCGAAGCCCAGAGCACCAAGACCAAGACCGCAGCCAAGAAAGCCGCACCGGCAAAGGCAGCAGCACAAAAGGCAGCGGCGCAGAAGTCCGCGCCGCCTCTTCCCGATCCCAGTCCAAACCGGATGGCAGACGCGCAGCCCGCGACAGAGACCACGGAGGACGGCGGTCCGGCGCCCCACGCCAAGCCTCCGACGGCCGTGCGCGCGGCCCTTCCGGGCTCACCCGAAGCCGATTATTTCGCGGCCATGGACAAGCTGATCGCGCCGCTGCGCGACAGTCGGATGTCCGCGGCGGATACCCAGCGCCTCAAGGATGCCCTCAAGGCGGTCGACGGCAATGACCCGGCGGAGGCGCGCGATCAGGCATCCAAGATCAGCGAGCCCGCCATCCGCACGCTCGTCACGTGGTATGCGCTCCGCACGGGAGCTGGCGCGGCGGCCGACTACACGAAATTTCTGGCCGAGAACCCCGGCTGGCCTGATGCCGCCCTTCTCAGGCGCCGCTCGGAGCAGCAGCTCGTCGCGGTGGGTGGTCCGGCCAAGGAGATCCTGTCGTTCTTCGGCTCGAATGCGCCGCTCTCGGGCTCAGGCGCGATCGCGCTCGCCTCGGCGCACCTCGCGCTCGGCGATGAGACCCGCGCGAAGGCGCTCGCAGTGAAGGCCTGGCGCGAGAACGACATCCCGGCGACGGCCGAAACGGGCTTTCTCGCGCGCTTCGAGCGGTTTCTCACGGCTGGCGATCACAGGCGCCGGCTCGATGTGCTTTTGATCGACGAGGGACGTTTCGCGGCTCAGCGCACGCCACGTGTGGCGGCTGCGCGCCGTCTGCTGCCCAAGCTTCAGGATGTCGAACGCAAGAAGGCCGAGGCGCGCATCGCGGTCTATGCGCGCGCCGGCAATGCCGCAAAGCTGATGGCGGGCCTTCCCGCATCCGCCAAGGAGCCGGCGTCCGATGCGGGCCTGCTCTTCCAGCGCATTCAGCTCGCGCGCAGCCAGGGCAAGGAAGAGGAAGTCGCCCGCTTGCTGCGGCTGGCGCCCTCCGAGGCCAGTGCCCTCGTCGATCCGGACTCCTGGTGGCTGCACCGGCGCTGGGCGATCTACGAGTATCTCGGCGAACGGCGCTACAAGGAGGCCTATGACCTCGCGCGCGCACCCGGCCCGCTCACGGTCAACCCGATCAAGGATGCGACCTTCCTCGCCGGCTGGATTGCGCTCCGCCATCTCAAGGACACCAAGGCGGCCGTCCTGCACCTCGAAGCCTCGCGCGAGAATGCCGATGGCCCGCTGAGCGCGGCGCGCGGCAACTACTGGCTCGCGCGTGCTCATGAGGCCCTCGGCCAGAAGAAGGAGGCGGCGCGCTTCTACGAGGAGGCGGCGCAGCGCATCGATACGTTCCACGGCGCACTCGCCCACCAGAAGCTCAACCCGGGTCCACAGGCAGCGCCCACTCCGCTGCCGACCATGCCGTCCTCGACCGTGGCGGAGAGCTTCAACGCCAATCCTCTGCTGCGCGCGGCCGTGCTCGCGCACTATGCGGATGTGGGACGCGGCATCTCGCGCATCATCGTCGCGCACCTGCGCACGAGCCTCAAGAGCGAGGCCGAGATCGCCATGCTCGCGCATCTCGCAAACGCGCTCGGCGACCATCAGATGGCGCTGCGCGTCGGCAAGACCGGCGTCGCGCGCGGCATGAACCTCATCGCTTATTCCTATCCGGTGCACCCCTTCCCCGAGTACAAGCCGCTGCGCCAATCGCCGGAGCGTGCGCTGCTGCTCGCCATTGCGCGGCAGGAAAGCGAGTTCAATCCCGAGATCATCTCGCACGCCGGCGCGCGCGGCCTCCTGCAGGTCATGCCGATCACGGCACGCCACATCTGCCGCGATCACAAGATCAAGTGCGACATCCCGCGGCTCGTCACGGACACGAGCTACAATGCGATGATCGCCAGCGCCTACATCGGCGATCGCAAGCAGGAGTTCTCGGGAAGCTATGTGCTGACGCTCGCCGGCTACAATGCCGGGCCTGGGCGCGCGCGCCAATGGATGCGCCGCTTCGGCGATCCCCGCACGCCCGAGGTCGATGCCGTCGACTGGATCGAGACGATCCCGTTCGAGGAGACGCGCGATTACGTCAAGAAGGTGCTCTCGAACATCCAGATGTATCGCGCCCGCCTCGGCGAGCCGACGCCGGTGCGGCTCGTCTCGGATTTGAAGCGATAGGCTTCACGAACGCCTCTTCCCCCTCTCTCCATTGTCTTCAATGGGGAGAGGGTCGGGGTGAGGGGCGGCCACGCTTGCTCGACGTCAGCGTATGCCGCCGCCCCTCACCCTAACCCCCTCCCCGCAAGGGCGGGGAGAGGGGACAAGAGCTATTTGCAGCGCGAGAGGAAGCCGCGGTCGTAGTGGAAGTGATCGCGGTGGAGGGCGTTGAACTCGGGCCCGATCGCAACGCGGAAGTAGCGGCACGCGGCAGAATGGATCTCGCGCAGGAAGCGCGCTTCCGCACCTGATCCCGACCAGTGGCGCACAACGCTGATCTGGCGGCCGCTCGCGAGCGTGAAAGCCGAGATGTCGAGCGCGTTCGCCGTCGCGTGCTCGCTGCGCACATCCGTCCACATCTTGCGGCCGAGCACATTGCGGCAGGCGTACGTGCCCATATGCTGCACGGACGTGACGCGCGATCCGAAGATCTCCACTGCGCGCGGCTGCACTTCGTGCGCCATCCACATGGCGATGCCCGCCGCTACCTCGCACGAGACCGTGCCGACGCTCAATGATGCGCCGCCCGCGCTCGAGATGCGCATGGCATTCTCCCAGCCGCAGCCATCCTTGATCGGGTTGTCGCGGACGGGCGAGGCGGAGATGACCGGGCCGCGCAGAACACGCGTGCACAGCTCCCGATCGCGCTTCAGCTCGGCAATGCGCCAGTCGACGAACCAGGCATTCGGCACGCTGAGATCAAGCGCCGGCAGCGGGCTCCAGCGTGCCGGCAGCAGGCCCTGGCGCATGACGACGAAAATGCTGGCCGCGACGAGCACCAGCAGCAGGATCGCACGCACGCGCGGCGCGCGTCGGCCTTGCCCGCGCGATGGCGCGCTCTGTTTGTCGGACTTGTTCTCGGCGTCCACCCTAACGCGTGCCCCCGCACCACCATCCCCTGAGGAACTTCAATAGCGCGTGCCACCATAGAGGCACAACGGGTCAAGCACCGGCGTCTCGCGCGGCCCTTCCTTGCGCACGGCGAGGGCCAGCAGTTGCTCCCGGAGCTCCTGCGCGCCGAGCGGCGCCTTGCCGTGCTGCGTGCACGCAGCGAGCCCCGCGGCGAGCGCTACCGCCTCGGTCGCATCCGCGGCGGTCGGGACGATGCCGGGAAACCACGAGCCGCCGCGCCCCAGCATGAGTGCATCGATGCGCGGGGCACCCGGCCGCGCGAGCGTGCCGCGCTCCGTGGTCTCGTTCACGGCGGCGACGATGAGCGCGCCCTTGAGATTGAGCGCTGCGGGAAACTGCGCGCGTCCCTGCGCGACAGCATCGGCATTCCCCGCGGGCAGGATCAGCAGATGATCGGGCACCTGGTCCGCTGCCTGCTGGAAGAATTCCCAGGTCTCGCGGCTTTCGCCCCAGAGCGGGACGGCGACGATCCGCGCCGGCGTCGTCGCCGTGAAAGCGAGAGCGCGCGCCAGCATAACCTTGTCATTCGGGTCGACGCGCACGGGGACGAGCCGCGCGTGGCGATAGGTCGAGAGAATGCGCCGCGCGAGGAGCGTATCGACCGCGCCATCATGGTTCTCAGGGAGCGAGGTTGCCGCATAAGGGCGATTGTCGTTGTCGATGAGGTCGTAGCCGATGACCTCGCCCTCGCCGTCGCGCGCGAGGCGGTCCTTGATCTCGGGATGGGTGTAGTCGATGCCGGTCGCAATCAGCGCGATCGCGATGCCGCCCGGATCGACGCCTGTCGGGACCGGCGGCTTGACCCGGGTCGCCTGGGCCAGCGCGGTCTCGCAGAGCGCGAACGCCAGCACGATGGCCGCAAGGGCGCCCACGTACTGCTGGAGCCACGTCAACTGGTCGTCCTGGCCTGCCCTCATGCGCGTTCCCTTTGACGCTCGAAGAGTTGCATCAGCGTTTCCGCCTCGGCGAGCTCCTCCGGCGTATTCACATTCAAGAACGGATCGACCGTGCGACCATCGATCTCGAACGGCGTGAAATCGACCGTTGTCATGCCCTCGGTCTCGACCCAACGATGAACCCGCCGCTCACCCGTCGCGAGCGCCTGCTCGAGCCGATCGGCGATGCCCACGGGCCACAGTGCGACCACGGGATGCACCCTGCCGGCCGACCGCGCCACCGCGCCGCCGGCCTCGGCCGAAGCCCGGGCCAGCCGCGACACCAGATCCAAGGGTATGAACGGTGCATCACTGGAAACGGTTGCCATGTGGGTTGCGGCGCACCCGGAGGCCCAGCGCAGGCCGGCCAGAACGCCGGCGAGCGGCCCTGGAAAGTCGGGTATCTGATCCGCGATCACGGGCAGGCCGAACGCCGCAAAGCGCGCTGGATCCCCATTCGCGTTGATCGCCAGGCGGCTGACCTGCGGGGCGAACCGCGCGAGAATATGCGCGAGCATGGGCCGGCCCGCGAGATCGGCGAGCGCCTTCTCGCGCCCGCCCATGCGCTGCGAGCGGCCGCCCGCCAGCACGACGCCCACAATCTCTCCGATCCCTGCTCGGCTCATGGCCGCACTCTACCAGCGCAGAATTGCCGGAAATAGGATGAGCCCGGCATATGTCCGAACCACGGTAAAGGGAATGCTACTGCGTGGACCTGCGCGCCGGCCGCCTTGCGCTCGCCCCGGACTTCGCAGAGAGTGACCCGCCTTCACGGATCGGACGCGAACATCATGCCCGCTGCCAATGCCCTGCTGGAGCACTGGTATTTCCATGTGCCCAATCTGGTCCTCGCCGCGCTCATGTATCTGATGGCGCTCTACTTCGTGACGATGCTCGCCTTTGGCTGGTCTATGCACGCGCAGGGCGCCTTCCTTCGCGTCTTCCACGGGGTCGTCAACCCCATGCTTCGCACGGTCCGCGTCCTCACGCCGCACATCGTGCCGAACGGCCTCGTGCCGGCGCTCGCCGTGGTCTGGCTGGCGGTGCTGCGCGTGCTCCTTTATTGGGGCTTTCTCGCTGCAGGCATCCGCCCGAAGATCGGAGCTTGAGCATGGCGCACGCCCACGACGAGCGGCAGTTCACGTTCCTGCGCCTCGTGCTGCTCGCCGGCATCATCGTCATCGCGATCTTCAACGGGCGAGGCTTCTCGCCGGCATTCGATCCCCTGCTCTATCTGCTGACACCCTTTCTGCGCGGCACCCCGCTCGGCACGCAGATGGGCTTCTTCTACACGACGTCCGTCCTGCTCTCGCTCATGACATTCATGTTCTCGGGCCTGCCGGCCGCGCTCTATGAACGCGTGCTTCGCCGCCGCTCGAGCTCGGTCGTGTCGCTGCTCATCTGGCTCGCCGTTGCGGCGCTGATGGCCTATCCGGCCTATCAGGCTTGGCAGGACATGTTCTGACCCGCTCAGCCTGCGAGGCGTGCCGCCGCCCGCGCGACGATCGCTGCACGCTCGGCCTGGCGCTTGGCGGCGGTCGTAAGAACCCGGTCCATGACGGCGGGGCCTGCCCCCTCCGGCGAGCCGGCATTGAACGGCGGGTGCGGATCGTACTCGATGCCGAGTTGGATGGCCTTTGCCAGATCCTCGCCGAAAGCCTCCGCCGCAACGCGCAGCGCGAAGTCGATGCCGGCCGTCACGCCGCCGCCCGTGATGAGATTGCCATCGACGACCACGCGCTCCGCGACCGGCGTCGCGCCCAATGCCGAGAGCATCTCGTGGCTCATCCAGTGTGTCGTTGCCCGCTTGCCCTTGAGCAGGCCCGCAGCACCGAGCACCAGCGCCCCCGTGCACACGCTCGTGACATAACGCGCGCCGGGTGCCTGCTTGCGCAGGAATGCGAGCGTCTCGGCATCTTCCATGAGCGGGTTCATGCCCGCGCCGCCCGGGACGCAGACGAGATCGAGCTGCGGACAATCCGCAAAGGTCGTATCGGGCATGATGCGCATCCCGCCGCCCGCCTTGACCGGCTCCAGCGTCTTCCAGATGAGCCGCACCTCCGCCTCGGGAAACTTCGTGAAGACCTCGTAAGGCCCCGTCATGTCGAGCTGGGTGATGTCCGGGAATAGCAGGAGGCCAATGCGGAAGGGCATAGTCTCAGTCCTTGATCTCATGGCACGCGGGGGCAACAATCCACGCCGAACACAACCACGAACAAGCAGAACGGAGCAAGGCCCATGGCAACCATCGAAGAGATCCTACAGCGCGAGACCAGGGCCCTCGTCTTCGACCTCTACGGCACCGTCGTCGACATGCAGTCCGGCCTCACCGCGGCCGTGACGCCGTTCCTCAAGAAGAAGAGCTGGGACGGCAATCCCTCGAGCTTCGTCACATGGTGGCGGCGCACGCACTTCGAGGACAGCATGATCGATGGCCTTCTCGATCGCGGCCACACACCCTATCGCCAGATCGGCCATCGCGCCGTGTCGCAGGTCATGGACCGCTGCGGTATCAAGCATACGCAGGATGAAGTGACCTGGCTCGTCTCGCAGATCGAGCTGCTCAAGCCCTTCCCTGATGTGATCGCCGCCCTCAATCAGCTCAAGACGCGCTACAAGCTCGTGATCCTCTCGAATGGCGATCGCGACATGCTGGAGAACGCGCGCCCGCACATCGGCTTTCCCTTCGATCGCTTCATCTCGGTGCAGGAAGCAGGCTACTTCAAGCCGCACTTCGCGACCTATGCCGCGGCCGAGGAGATCATCAACGCCGAGTGGCCTCATATCGAGCGCTCCGGCATCATTTTTGTCGCCAACCATGCCTTCGACTGCATCGGCGCCAAGTCACACGGCTTCCGCTCGGTCTTCATCGATCGCCGCAAGCGGCCCTTCGGCCAATCGCCGAACCAGCCGGACCTGATCGTTGCCAACTTCGCCGAATTGGCGGCAACTTTGGCACCACAAAGCTAAGCACGGCCCACGCTTTCGCAAACTGGAGCACATTGCGATGCCCACCCTGCCGCCGGCCTATCCGGGGATGCCCCTCTCCGAGGTGGATACACCCGCCCTCCTCATCGACCTCGATGCCTTCGAGCGCAACTTGAAGCGCATGGCCGATGCGGTCGGGAAGGCCGGCGTGCGCCTGCGCCCGCACGCGAAGACGCACAAGTCGCCGATCATCGGACAGAAGCAGATCGCGCTGGGCGCCGTGGGTCTGTGCTGCCAGAAGGTTTCGGAAGCGGCCGTGATGGTCGAGGGCGGCGTGCGGGATGTGCTCGTCTCCAACGAGGTGATCGGCGCGCGTAAGCTCGACCGGCTTGCGGCGCTCTCGCGGCAGGCGCGCGTCATCGGCTGCGTCGACAATCCCGTGGGCGTCGCCTCGATGGCGGCCGCCGCTGAGCGCAACGGCACACGCATCGACGTGATCGTGGAGATCAACGTCGGTGCGAGCCGCTGTGGTGTCGATCCTGGCGAGCCGGCTGTCGAGCTCGCGCAAGCCATCGCGCGAGAGAAGCATCTGCGTTTTGCGGGCTTGCAGGCCTACCAGGGGCGCGCGCAGCACTTCCGCACCATCGAGGAACGCCGCGCGGCCATCGACGAAGCCATCGCACGCACCAAGCAGACCGTGCAGGCGCTGAAAGGTGCGGGCCTCTCCTGCGACATCATCGGCGGCGCCGGCACAGGCACGTTCGAGCTCGAGGCGGCCAGCGGTATTTACAATGAGCTGCAGTGCGGCTCCTACATCTTCATGGACGCCGACTACGCCCGCAACAAGCGCGCCGATGGCGGCCCCTACGATACCTTCGAGCATTCGCTGTTCGTCTACGCGACGGTCATGAGCCTGACGCAGGCGGACCGCGCGGTTATCGATGCCGGCCTCAAGACCTTCACGTTCGAGTCCGGCCCGCCGGAGGCCGTCGGCTTTGCCGGCGCTGTGTACGAGCGCCCCTCGGACGAGCACGGCAATCTCAATCTCGCCCAGAGCAACACGCGTCCTGGGCTCGGCGACAAAGTACGGCTCATTCCCGGCCACTGCGATCCGACTGTGAACCTGCACGACTGGTATGTCGGCATTCGCGGCATGGAGAGCGCGGCGCCTGTCGTCGAAAGTGTGTGGCCAGTGGCCGCGCGCGGGGCCGTGTTCTAGCCCGCCACAGATCCACGAACGGAGCGAACTCAATGGCCGACAAGCCATCGAAGAAGACGGCGAAGCCCGCAAAGAAATCCGCAGCGGCTGCGAAGTCACCCAAGCCGCAGAAGGCTGCGCCGAAGAAATCCGCTGAGCCCAAGCTCCTCTCAGGCGGCAATCCGCAGATCGCGAAGGGCTATGGCGATGCGCCCGTGCAGGCCTATATCGCGGCCATGCCGGACTGGAAGAGCGATGTAGGACGCCGCCTGGACGCGCTCGTCACGCGCGCGATCCCTGATGTACAGAAGGCCGTCAAATGGAACTCGCCGTTCTACGGCATGGACGACAAGCACTGGTTCCTGAGCTTTCACTGCTTCGCGAAGTACATCAAGATCGCCTTCTTCCGCGGCGCATCGCTGCGACCCGTGCCACCCGAGACGTCGACGCAAAAGGATGTGCGCTATCTCCACATTCAGGAGGACGGGCAGTTCGACGAAGCCCAGTTCACGGCCTGGGTGAAGCAAGCGAGCAAGCTGCCCGGCGAGAAGATGTGAGCGCTGCCAACTCTGGAAAGGGCGGCAACCAACATGAAACCGAAGGCCAGCACGAAGGAAGGGCCCTCGCCCTCCGAACTCATCGACGCACGGATCGCGGAGCTTGGTGATTGGCGCGGCGAGATGCTCGCGCGCGTGCGCAAGCTCATCAGGCAGGCCGATCCCGAGGTGGTCGAGACGTGGAAGTGGCGCGGCGTCCCCGTGTGGGAGCACGACGGCATCATCTGCACGGGCGAGACGTACAAGGCTGCAGTTAAGCTCACCTTCGCCAAGGGTGCTTCTCTGGAGGACCCCCTGGGCCTTTTCAATGCCAGCCTCGAAGGCAATGCCCGGCGCGCCATCGACATTCACGAGGGCGACAAGATCGATGAAAGGGCCTTCAAGGCCCTCGTTCGCGCTGCCGTGGCGTTGAACACGGCCAAGCGGGGTGCTGCGCGTCCCGCTCGGAAAAAGCCGAAGGGCTGACCGAACTCTCAAATTCATAAAAGACGGGGGCCGGGGGTGTCCCCCGGTCGGGGTGTGGGGTCATGCCGGAGGCATGCCAGAGGCATGCGGCCCCACTCGCGCCGCAGGCGCGACCCCTCGTTTCCGCGTGCACAACGCCCTCGGTCCGGGTACACCGCGGGCCGGAACCAACAGGCAGCAGGCTCAACCTATGCACCGCGCCCGCATCATCATGAACGACGTCGGCGCGGCGCGCTCGATCGCGGGCCTCATCGAGGAGGCGGTAACGCACTCGCCCTTGGCCGTGAGCCTCTTCGAAGCGCCGGGCAATGGCTGGATCATCGACGCGTACTATGAGGACGCGATCGAGGCAGCGACGATCACCGGCATCATCGGAACCGACGCGCGCGTTTCCATCGAAGCCGTGCCAGATGAGAACTGGGTCGCGGTGAGCCAGGCGGGCCTGCCGCCCGTCGCGGCGGGGCGATTTCTCGTTCACGGCAGCCACGATCGCGCGATCGGCCGCAAGCACCGCAATGCGATCGAGATCGATGCCGGCGAGGCTTTCGGCACCGCCCATCATGCAACGACGCTCGGCTGCCTGCTGGCCATCGACCGGCTCACGCGCCAGCGGCATTTCGGGCGCGTGCTCGATCTCGGATGCGGCTCGGGCGTACTCGCCATTGCAGTGGGGCGGGTGCTGCCCGCGGCCACGATCACGGCGAGCGACTTCGATCCCGAGGCCGTGCGCGTCGCGCGCGAGAACGTGTACAAGAATGCGCTCGGGGATCGCATCAACCTCGTTGCCGCGCTCGGCCTCGAGCATCCCCTGCTTCGCCGTCGCGTGCCCTTTGATCTGGTCGTCGCCAACATTCTTGCGGAGCCCCTGATCCGTCTCGCGCAAAGGCTCGCAAAGGCCGTTCCTCCCCGAGGGATCGTGGTTCTTTCGGGGATCCTGCAATCGCAGGCTGCGGCGGTGCTGGCGGCCTACACTGCGGCGGGATTTGCGCGGGTCCGGGCCGACCGCCTGAACGGCTGGGTCATCCTGACGCTCGAGCGCCGCGGGCAATATCCGCAGGGGCGGTGACAGGGTTGCGCCGAGGGGCGACGCTTGATAAGAGAGGCCTCCCAGCGCGCCGGCCCTGACCGGCGCCTGTTGGGGGATCGTCTAATGGTAGGACTGCAGACTCTGACTCTGCCTGTCTAGGTTCGAATCCTAGTCCCCCAGCCACATCTCCGAGCACACTTAATATTCCCTAATATCAGCCACTTACGGATGCTCCGTGGGCATCTGCTCCCCCATGCGCTCCCCCAATGCTCCCCCAAAGAGGGTTGCACTGACCGTCTGACTTGCTGTTTGATGACCGCTTCGCAGGTTCATTCGGCTGTCGAGTTCGTGCCATGGCATCGCGTCTCCAATACGATCACCTAGAGTTCCACGGTAGGCAGTGGCGGGCGGTATTCCGTGTCCCTAGGCATCTTCAAGCGACCATCGGAAAGACAGTCTTCAAGAAGGGGCTCGGGACCGACAGCCGTAGCGAGGCCGAAGTCAGGGCATGGCCGCATCTGCGAGAGTGGAAGACGCTAATCAAGGAAGCCGAGCGCAAAGCAAAGGCAGCGCCGCTTGATCCGATTGTGGCTCGGGCGCTCGACTATCGAGAGCTTCGCGACGACTTCAAGGGACACATCGAGCGCGACGGCCGGGCATCGGACATCGCCGTAATGGAACTGCTCGAAACAGAGGTGTTTGACGACGATGCAGCCGAAATAGCGAAGCAGGCTTCCCCGGAGAAGGCGAGAGAATACCTCGGCATCATCAAAGGCGAGCGGACGCCGATTACCGTCCACATCGACCAGTGGATGACGGATCTCGATGGGCACGTGAAGCCTCGCACGCTCAAGCACTACGCTGACGCGATCCGCCACCTAGCAGCGTTCGCGACCGAGCACGGGCTCCCTCAGACGCTGGAGGCGTTCGACAGGCGCGCGGCGGGCGACTTCATCTCCAAGCGTTTCATCGCACCCAAGGCCAAGTACAAGACAGCTCGCAAGTATGTCTCCGCGCTGTCGTCCTACTGGCGCTGGCTTGGGGACAAAGGCAAGTTGCCACTCGGCTCGGACAATCCTTGGCGTGGACAGAGACTGCCGCCGAGGAGCGCTCCCAAGTTCAACAACGATGGCACGATTGAAGATAACGAGCCGCGCCCCTTCACTGACGATGAAGTCTCTCGCCTCCTCCACCCAGGCAAGCCGGATGACCCCGTGCTCATGGAGTTCATGCTCATTGCAGCACTCAGCGGAATGCGCCGGGAGGAGATAGGCCGCATTCGTGTCCGCGACGTCGACCTTCTTGGGCTCTCAATCGATCTTCCCCGCGCCAAGACCAAAGCCGGCATCCGCGCTGTGCCACTCCATCGTGACCTCGCGTCGCTCATCGCCAAGCGAGTGTCCGGCAAGGCATCAAGCGCGTGGCTGTTCCCTGAGCTGCCAGACGACAAGGAGGGTCGCCTCGCGGAGCGTGCCGATGAGGTCGGCAAGCGGTTTGTCACCTACCGTCGCAGCGTCGGTGTTGACGAAAGGCTACCCGGAGAGAAGCGCTCCCGAGTGGACTTCCACTCGTTCCGCAGGTGGTTTGCGACCAAGGCAGAGCAGGCCGGCATTCTTCCGCACATCATTGCTGCGGTCGTGGGCCACAAGACGAACCGCGAGGGGATGACCTTGGGGACATACTCGGGCGGTCCCTCGATGGAGCAGCGAAGGGCTTGCGTCCAGGCGGTGGCTCTCCCACAGGTGACACTGTGAAAGCGGGACCGACAGCTAGTTGGGGGGGCTTTAATAGACGTGGGACCGTGGGAGGCAGCCAGTTGTTCGGGCATTAATAGATGACGGATCGTCGCCATGACCCTCCCCAGGTAGAGCATCAGCTCAACCTCTCGGTGACCAGTTGGTGACCCATTAATAGATGACGGATCGCCCCTCCCCGGCGCCAGTTGTGCTCCCTTTAATAGATGACGGATCGTCCCCCCGACCTCCCTCCGGCCCTCCCCAGGTAGAGCATTGGGGCAACCTCTCGGTAGCCAGTTGTGGGCTGTTTAATAGATGACGGATCGCGTACCCCGCGCGTACCCCGACGCCATCCTTGGGCGGCAGTGAGACCAGCTAGCCTCAATCGGGCTGCCATCTAACGCTAGCGCTCACCTAAACCGGCACCGCCGCTCAGCGCCTCTCCGCGCTCTCCCGTTCTCCAGAATCCACCCGCCCCACCACGACCTCCCGCGGCAGTACCGCGCACGGGGGCTGACTCCGCACGCGCCTTCTCTATCCCCCCTCACCGTCCACCAATCCACTTCCCACCACGAAGGACCACTTCCGCATGGCCAACCTCATCGAGCCTTCGCTGTCAGACAGCGGCGAGGCACTGCCCCCCACTGCCCCTAGCGACCTGACCGGCGACAACGCTGCACCAGTCCCCGGCCCCGCGATCGACGGAGCACCGTCAAATCCAATTGCACCGCAGCCCGACCCCACGGCGTTACCGAACGCGACAGATTTACCTCCTACGACGTCGCCCTCTAGCCCTTCGGGGCTCTCCGACATGGGCGATCCTCTCCCGCATGAGACAGTTGCCTCTCCCGAGGCAGCACCGACTGCGGCTCTCGCTCCTCAGGGCAGCTTCATCCCGACAGCCGGCGAGGGCGTACTCCCAGGACTGCCAGGCGGAGCCCCCGTGTGGCCATCTCCCGAGGAGGCCCAGCAGGCGAAGGCGCAGCGCCCGGAGCTGGCAAGCCTCTCCGACGATGATGCGGCGGCCGTCCTCTTCGTGACACGAGCGACTCCTCAGCAGATTGACAACATCCTTCGTCAGCAGCAGCAGCAGCCAGCCTCACCAGATGCGAAGCCCTACTCGCTCTGGGAAGACGTCACCTCCATGCCCGGCGCGGTGTGGCGCGGCGCCGTCAAGGGCTTCGTGCTGGAGCCCTACGACTTCGCCCGTGAGGTGATTGGTGGCGGAGAGACAGGCGCACACCACGGTGAATGGCGGAAGGACTTCGAGAACTACTACAAGTCCATGCCGCAGGGCTCCCGCATCGTCGGGGCCTTCGCTCAGTTCGGTGCGTCCTACATCGGCCTCGGTAAGCTGGCACGAGCAGCCGGCATCCTTCGGGGCGCGACCACCGCAGCGGGTGCAGTTGGTCAGGCCGCCGCGCGTGGTGCTGTCACCGACATGTTTGCGTTCGACGGCAAGGAAGCTCGTCTCTCGAACCTCCTCCGCGAGCACGCTGGCTTCAACGATGCGGTGACTGCATACCTAGCACATGCTCCAGGGGATACCGAGGCGGAGGGCCGCTTCAAGAATATGCTTGAGGGGCTCGGCATCGGTGTCAGTATCGATGTGGGCCTCCGCGTGGTGAAGTCGCTACGTGCTGCCCAACAGGGGAGACATGCCGACGCAGATGCAGAGCTGGCGGAAGCGGAGAAGGCATTCGCTGCGGTCAACAAGGGCGGTGGTCTCGCCCCTGACGTGCAACGTGCTCTTGCCCCGGAAAGTCCCGCAGGCCGTGACCTCCAGCAGGCCCTTGCGACTGTCGGCGATGCTCGTCCCCAGCAGATCCCAGGGGAGAACCTCACTCGCGGTGTTATGGCGTTCGACACTCAGAGGCCTGCATGGCCGCCCTTGCCGCGTGCGACGCAAGTAGCTCCCGAGACAACACCGCAGTCGTTCCATGAGGCATCAGCAGCCGTCCGTTCCGCAGATGCAGCGCAGCAGTCCATACAGACCGGCCTCGATCGCACCGGCCTTAGTCCCCGTGCCTCACAGCTCGATGAAGCAGCGCCTCAGCAAGTGCCGGGAGCGAATGCGACCCGCGGTGTCATGGCGTTCGATCGACAGCGACCAGGATGGCCCCCGCCGCCACAGCCGAGAACGGCAACATCAGCAGCAGAACTAGCAGAGGCCCCCAGAGCGGGGCCTTTATCGTTTCAGGAGGCATCAGCAGCCGCACGACAGACGGACGAAGCGGCAGAGCGGTCCGCAGACTCGGTGACGACAGCCCTAGAGCGTGCACGCCAACTCCCCGCTGTGCGCGACGAGCTATCCCGGCAGTCTGTCCAGACGGCACTTCACCGCTTCGAACGAATGAAGCAAGGCCCCAACGGCATCACGAGGCCAATGGGTGAATGGTGGTCGCAGATTACCGGCAAGCCCAAGGCCACTGAGGCCGACGTGCAGCAGTCCGTTGAGACTGCGCTGCGTCGCTTCCAACGCCTGAACACGCCCGCAACCATCTCCGACGAAGGCACCAAGCTCACCATCAAGCCGCAACCTGCGGCACCATCCCCTGCAACGTCTCCTCCCGTCGTGATGCGTCAGCTCGGAGGCGCTAACCCGAGAGCATCCTCCGAGGCGCAGTCTCTCGCCGCTCGCCTTCGCCCTTCCAATGACCCACTCCCTGGCCAGCTCCCCGGCGAGGCACCACAGGCGCACGCACGACATGCTCCGGCAATCAAAGGCATCGAGTGGGAGGCCGATCGTGTTGCAGAGGAAGCGTTCCTCAGGGAGGGCACGGGGACAGTCGTCGATCGCATCAGAGCGCTTGGCTACGACGTTCGCGTTGGCCGTGACACTGGCTTTGATGGGGAAGGCTTCCAGCACACGCGGCACCGCATCGTTGGCGTTATGCGAGAGCGGACGGAAGCATATGCCCAGCGCTTTGGAATGTCCGTGGATGACGCCAAGCGCAACATCCTTGAACACGAAGAGATCCACGTTCTACGCGAGGGCGGCAAGCTTGGTAGCCGTCAGTGGGAAGCACTCCTCGCGGCCGGCAAAGAGATGCGCATCGAGTGGGGCGGACGCGAGGCCGTTGCTCGGGATGGCTCGCCGATCGTCTCCATTGATGATCTCGTGCGGAAGACCGGAGCCTATGAGGATTGGTATCGCTCACAAGGCATGACACCGGCAGAGGTCAAGGAGGCACTCGACCAAGAAGTTGTCGCCTTCATGGTCGGCAATCGCGTAGCTGGCGAGCTGCCCAACACGCCGCTGTTCCGCGAGGCAGCCGAAGTCATCGGTGCTATCCGTGACAGCTCCATCGCCGCCCAGCACATTGGCGCAGGCTCTCCGAGCGCACACCGCGTGCAGACCGCCTTGGACAGACAGCCTCCTGCAACGTCATCGTTGAATGACGGCACGCTCCCCGAGTGGAAGCCCCGCCCGATCAATGAGGACACGCCGCTCCGCCCGATGAGCGACCCGTCTCACCCGAGCACGACGCGGCTAGTCCCGAGCGACAAGGCCCTAGTTGACGGTGTTGTGGATGACATTATCCGCATTACTCGCAGGACAGATCTCGATGCAATCGGCCACGACGTTCCAACACCGTCTAGGTTCGACAGCCTCACGCACGAAGGACATATCCGCGCCGTCATCGAGGCAACGGAAGCCCGCCTCCTCAAGGAATTGCCGGACAGCTTCGCCAACCGCGGTCGTGTCTCCTACGGCGAGGCGTACAAGCTCGCGCAGTCCTTCGCACGGCAGCTCGGGCAGGAGCCGGGAGAGATCCTCAACCGCATCACCCGAGAAAGCGACAGGTTGGAGAACGTCCACGCTCGTTTGCTAGCCATGCGCCAGTACACCAGTGGGCTCGCCGAGGAACTCCACACGCTCGCTCGGCAGTTGGACCCTGAGAACGCACGGCCCGAGTTCGGCACGTACGGCTCCAAGGAAGCGGCAGAGCAGGCACTCCGGGACAAGGTGGCGCATTACGTCATGGTGCAAGACATGGTGGGCGGCATGACCTCGGAAGTCGGCCGTGCCCTCAACGCCATGCGCCGCTCGCGGACACCCAACCAGCAGATCGACTTCGCCTCGACCGCAGCGGATGCCCCGCTGGATATGCTGCTCAAGCGGATCAAGACGGCAGGCTCCGACCCTGAGGCCATGGGGCGCGCACTCAGTCCCACGCGGTATGAGGCCCTCCGCGACTTCGTCCAGGCGGCTTGGATACGGAGCATTCTCTCAGGATTCGAGACACACGCTGTCAACATCACCTCTTCCTTCACCGCAACAGCTCTGCATCCGCTCTACAAGATCGTTGGTGGTTATGGCTTGGGCGATCAGACCATGATCAGGGAAGGGATGCGGCAGTACAGCTACATGGTGAGCGAGGCAGCCACGGTTCTGGGCTATGCCAAAGAGAGCTTCAAGAAGGGCAGGCCTCAGCTCGATCCCAATGTGGACAGATATGGGCAGTTCCCTGCCGACCACATGGACCCGAGGCGCGCATTCGGCATAAACCCCGATGCAGTAAAGGAAGGCGGCGCCACAGCGGGCAACATCGCGGAGAGCGCAGTCGGCCACGCGATCAAGCTCTATGGTGATGCCCTTGGCGTTGTGTCCACGCGTACACTGTCGGCACAGGACGAACTCTTCAAGCGAGCGGCCTACCACGCTGAGGCTCTGGCAGCGGCACATACGGACGGCCTATCTCAAGGCCTCAAGGGCGCAGAGCTGGACGCCTACGCGAGGAAGCGCTTCGAGCAGACCTTCATCGACGATCCGACATTGGGACGCATCCCCAACCCGGATGATCCTCTGGCGCAGCGTGCACTTGCGGCAGCGAAGTCCTCCACCTTCATGAATGCCGTCCCGCATGACTCATTCATGGGGATGATGAAACAGAATATCGCTCGCTACCCGATGCTGAAGTTCGCGGTGCCGTTCCCGAGCATCATCCATAACCTCATGCACTACTCGGCGTCGCTGACTCCTGGCTTGGCTCACATGAGCAAAGCGTATCAGAAGGCGATGCAGGCAGGCGGGCACGAGGCAGCGGTTGCCACAGGGAAGCTCTACATGGGCTATGCCCTGTGGACGCTAGCTCTCGCTTCGGCGGTAAGCGGCAATTCCCGTGGCTCCGGGCCTCTAAAAAACGACGGCCGCCCAGACTGGCCAGCGCGGCAGATGCTTGAGCAGCGTGGAAGACACCACGGCGGCATCGATATCCCAGGTACGGGAGCCTCGCTCAACGCCAAGCGCATGGACCCATTCGGCATCATCATCAACGTCCCTGCCATCGTGGCCGAGCGTATTGATGACTTCGACGAGGAGCACATGGGGCAGTGGGCCACCGTGTTCGCCATGTCGCTCGCCGACAGCGTTCTCTCCCGCCACATCATGCAAGGTCTCTCCCAGCTTATCGAAGCTGCCACCGACATGAGTGGCAAGAAGCTCGGGCAGTACGTGGGCAACATCGGTGCATCCATCGCAGTGCCCAACTTCATCAACCAGTCGAACAACTACCTCGGCGACCCGATGATCCGGGAGGCCAACGACTGGTTCGAGATGGCGTTGAAGCGGCTACCAGTTGCCTCCGAGGGCCTGGCTGCAAGGCGGACACCGTGGGGTGAGCCGATGAAGAAGCAAGGTGGTGTCATCACCTCCCACAAGGACGACGACGCTCTCCTCAACGAATACGCCCGCCTTGTCGAGACCGGCAACAAGGGCGTCCCCGAACCGCTACCCCGCACGAAGCAAGTCCCCGGCGAGAAAGGCAGCCTCGATCTCGTGGAGTTCAAGCTGTCGAACGGCAAGCGGCTCTATGACGAGTACGGCGACCGGTCCCGCGATCCTGCGCCCGGATCGATACCTCCGCTGCGGCAACGCTTGGAGGACTTCATCGAGAGCGACGCCTATCAGAAGAACTTGATTGATGGCCCTGGCGATATGCCCGGCACCAAACTCTACGCCATCCGCCGCATCATCGGGCAGTACCGCAACATCGCGTGGAACACGATCCTCCGCGACCATCCCGAGGTCGTTGAGCGCGTCTACCACAAGCGGCGCACGATCGGACAGGCGGTCGAAGCACAGCGGCGAGCGGTGACGCTCGAAGCGTATGGCTTGGACGATGGTGACGGTGACGAGTGACCAGCTTTCTCGGCGAGTTGCCTCCCTCTCCATCGCAACAGCCACAACTACCGCTACTATCACCGACATCACTTGGAACGCATGAGCAATGAGTACGAACGCAGAAGCAACAGCAGCAGCAGCCACCGTGTTGGCCTTCATACGGGTATCGCGGGACGATGACGGAGCGAGCTTCGGCGCTGTCATACGGACGGAAACAGCGTGGTTTGCCGTCGCGGATAGATCGCCGAACTACAGTCCCAATGCGATGGAGCTAGTGAGTGTGGAGCGCGTGCTTTCGCACATAAGCGAAAAGCTAGGACCCAGCACGCTGAGGATGTTCGTCGGAGAATACGTTTCCAAAGGTGCCATGATGCTGCCTGTCTGGAAGGCGCATGACTGGCACAGGAAACCTTCTGTCTTCTCGGCGAAGGGCAGTGATCGTGTCGGTGACAAGATAGCGAACGCGGACCTTTGGATGGACCTCGACGTCGCCATGGTGCTGCACCCCAGCACCAGCTTTGAGACGCTAGCCTCCACGGGACCGGAGAAGAAGCTCTGGTACAACGAGCGTGCCATTGCGGTAACGCTGGCGAAGCGTGTCGGCCCCATAGGCTTCTCGTGGCGCGATGTGACGAAGGTGTTTCGTCCTCGCTTCAACCCCTCTCTGCTCAGTCCGGCCAACTATGACGATCCGCGCGATGGGGGCTGAGACGGAACTGCCGCTGCGATCGCCTTCTAGCGAGGCAATCCTCCGCTCCCAGATAGTATCCCCAGGACGGCAGTGTCCACGTGACGTATTATCCTTTACTATCAAGGTATTATGCCGTCGACTTCGCTTACTTATGCGGTATTCTCCTCCGCGTTGAGCCGGCCGAAAGGGGGCCGGCAGGTAGGATTAAGGAGCGGTGATTGACCATGCCTAAGACCTCAGTAGCAGCGAGAAATCGCTTCATTGCCCAACTGTCGCGCCACATCGATGGAACGCGGGCCCTTGGACGGGGCCATCACGAAGGTGCGCCGTGTCTCATCCTTGCTGAAGGCCTAGTGGTGTCGATTGGCCTTGGAAAGGGGAACCGCTCGTCTGCCTCGATACAGCAGCAGCTCAACGAGCTTGTCGATGAGCACGGCTTCGATGGGATCAAGGGAGCGGGCTACGTGTATTGGCACAATGTCTCTGGTGTCATCCGCAGCGCCATCAAGGCATCTCGCGTTCGTCGCGCGCTCGGGAAGCGTCACCGGTCTTCGCCTTGGGCAGGAGCTGTGAAGGCAATCGCAGTGGCGTAAGCGAGCGCAAGACAGTGCACTCGTCAAACGACAGCAGTCCGAAAGACAGCAGGAGGCGGCGGCCGAACTTCCGGCCGCTGCTTCCGTTCGACACTCTACTTGATTTGTGTAACGTCCCAGTCCGCATCTTGTCGTGGAGTGCGGGCAGTAAGGCATTCCCTATCGTCGCTGCCTATCAGATGCCGCATACGTCGCCTGCTGTGTGGCTCCCGGCTGTCGTCCTATTCAACACCGACAGGAGATGCAGCGAAATGCCGGAGCTAATCCCGATAGCAGCGGCGCAGGAGGCCTCCTCGAACACGCACGATCAACAGCCCGAGCGCACTCCCGTGGTGCTCTGTTGGCGCCTATGGATGCGCGTCGGCAAGCTCGCACTGCTCGATGCCCACCCTGAGGAGACGCCATATCTTTTCGGAGAGCTGCGAAACGGGAAGCACGTTCGTATAGTGTCCATGACCGATGGAGGCCCTACAGCACCGATTGTGGGCGTCGTCGAGTATCCAGATGACATCAGCGAGTGGCATCAAGGACCGACCTGTCTTGCGGTTCGATGGGATGCCGGCGGACATCCCGTAGGAAAGTGGGCAGCAGGCTGTGAAGGATATGAGCTGATTATCGACAGCCTAGTGCCGCATAGCCACCCGCTCGCCCAGCGCAAGATGAGAGAGGCGAAAAGGCAGGCGGAGATGCTGCGCGGCCTGAGGCTACGCAGAACAACGCCGAAACGCCGCTTGCAGCCCAAGGTTACGGACTGAGGCGCGCGCTGCCTCTACCCATCATCTTCAACTATCGAAGCATCAGCGTCCTCATTCATTGAGGGCGGCTGTATTCATCTGCCCCGATACAGGGAGATCTACGGCTCACATGAGCAGTGATAGCAACGAACATCCCGACAGAGCCCAGCCGCTCAGATCCGATCGCGATCCCGTCCGCCGCTCCTCGATCCGCAGCAATGCTGAGGACGAGCTGGCCCAGCGTTTCCTTCCTGCGGAGCTTCCAACCGACCCGAGCGAGCTGCTCCAGCTCCAACGAGAGTTCGTCAACAAGGTGGAGGCCTACCACAAGACGCTCATTGGCTGGGACAAGGCAATCACTGATGGCGACCCCGGACGCATGAAGCCAACACGACGCATGTCCCATCACTGGGCTGCCCTGATGGTCGAGAGCATCGAGAGCGCTTCTCACAAGGCGAAGCACACCCGTGGCAAACGCCCTCGCTGGCTAGATGCCTATGAGCAGATCGGCGCCGAAGCACTCGCCTTGCTGACCATCGAGACCATTCTGGCCACGCTGGTGAACCGGATGGTGGCGGCTGGCATCGAGCCCGTCACTGCAACACAGCTCAGTGCTGACATCGGCAGGGAAGTAGAGTGGGCCACGCGGATAGCACTGTGGGAGAAGCACTCCCCCGGCCTCCTCAAGAGCTTCAAGCGACGACTTGATGATGCCGGCGCCACACCACGCCACCGTGAAGCTGTTCTCCGCATCGGCTTCAACAGGAAAGCGCTCGATGCCGACAGAGCATCGCCCGAGCTACTAGAGGCCGCGGAACCATGGGCGCGCAGCGCTCGGACTGCACTCGGGATGTGGCTACTCCTGACAGCCGAGTATGTGACGCGGGGTGAGATCTCATTAGAGCGGCGAGGCAGAGGCAATGGAAGCAGCCGCAGGTTTCCACGCTACGTTAAGCTGTCCACCAGCGCGTGGAAGCATCTTGAGGAAGGCATCCAGCGTGCTGCGATCGGTGCGACGCTAGAGCGAGCGATGGTGTGTCCGCCGAAGCCATGGCGCTGGCTCCGAGGTGGAGGCTACCTCATCAACAAAGAGCGAGGGCACATCATCTCGGCTGACAAGCCCTACGTGAGACAGTCTCTGGATGTGGCCTTTCGCGATGAGGAAGTGCGGCGTGGTGCTCAGCCTGTGCTAGATGCTGTGAACGCGTTGCAGCGAGTACCGTTCACGCCCAACGAGCATGTGCTTAGCGTGGCCTCCGAGGCGGCGACTGCCGGCCTCGATCTTCACGGACTGCCGGACAGTTTCGTTGAGGAGGTGCCGCCTAAGCCTCTCGATCAGAGCGATGCCGATGCCATGACAGCGTGGCGTGCACGAGCAGCCAAGGCCCATCGCAATAACGAAAGCCGCCGATCTAGAGCGCTGTGGGCACATTGCGTGTTAGCAGAGGCAGCCGACATTCGTGGCCTGCGCATCGAAGGGGAAGAACAAGAGACGGACCCGCGCTGCTACTTCGCTCATCGTCTCGACTTTCGCGGGCGCATCTACTGTGCCGGCACTGCGCTTAATCCTCAAAGCTCTGACCTCTCGCGCTCGATGCTGCGGTTTGCCGAGGGTAAGCCAATAGGTGACGGCTCCGGGCCGAAGTGGCTGGCCTATCAGGTGGCAAAGGCATTCGATCAGGACAAGCTCTCGTGGGCCGACAGAGAGAAGTGGACCCGAGACCATGAGGAGCTGCTGCGACGCATTGCGGAAGACCCGTTCGGGAATAGGCAACAGTGGGAGCAGATGGCGGGGGACAAGCTATGGTCTGCGCTCGCAGCGGCTCGCGAGTGGATTGCTTATGTCGATAGC
This sequence comes from Hyphomicrobium sp. CS1BSMeth3, assembly GCF_900117415.1. Taxonomy (GTDB): domain Bacteria; phylum Pseudomonadota; class Alphaproteobacteria; order Rhizobiales; family Hyphomicrobiaceae. The sequence goes on along the minus strand of NZ_FPEI01000006.1, from coordinate 867,959 downwards.
GGACGGAGCCCGGAGTTCGTCACGCACCTCCCGTGTTACATCGATGGAACCTGCAACGGCCTCCAGCACTTCGCAGCACTCGCAGGGGATAGCGCTCTCGCCAGACTGGTGAACCTGGAGCCAAGCAACACTCGCGCTGACATCTATCAGGCCGTTGCCGATCGCCTCCTAGAGCTAGTCATCCATGCGGCCGACAACACGAGCGGTGAGGAGCGCCGCAACGCCAACATGTGGCTCCGTGTGATCGGCAGAGAGGAAGCCCCGCGGTCCCTCGCTAAGCGCGTGGTGATGGTCACACCTTACGGAGGCACGCACAAAGTCACCCTCGATGAGATCCGCGATTACCTCGATGAGGTGGACCCCAAGCGGCTGGAGTGGGGACGCGAGGTGCCGGCCGACAGCCCCGAAGAGGGCAGACTCGTGGGCTGGCTTTCCAAGAAGATGACCAAGGCCCTCGGCGACCGTGTGAACGCGGCGAATGGCGTCTTCGCGTGGCTGAAGTCAGCGCTGCGTCTCCTCGGGGACTATGGCGTCGCGGACCAGATCGATTGGCGCACTCCCGCGGGATGGCCTTGGCGTAACTTGTACTACCAGCACACCACCATCACTCGGAAAGTCATCTTCGCTGGCAAGCGGAGCGAGATCTCAGTTGCCGAGAACGACCTTAGCCGCTTCGACAACAAAGAAGCGCGCAGCGGTGTAGCCCCCAACTTCGTGCAGGCCCTCGACGCGTCCGCACTGGTGCTTGCCGTGCTTGAAGCCGAAGCGTGCGGTGTCACCGATCTCACGACCGTTCATGACTGCATTGGAGGCCTGGCTCCTGACATGGATGTCATCAGCCAGTGCGTGCGGTCCGGCTTCGTCAGGTGTCACCACGAGGGCCGGCCATTGAAGGCGTTCCGCGAGGCTGTGCTCAAGGCGCTACCCAATGCCGAGGCCAGAGCCGAGCTGCCCAAGCTCCCCCCGCGCGGAGAGTTCGATGTGAGGAGGGTTATGGACAGTGCCTACTTCTTCTGCTGACGAGAAAGGCAACCCCATGCGGGTCTACCTCGCGCCAACGCATCGCACTCCACGCGGGCAGCTCTATGCAGTTCGCCTTGGGACAGCGCGCAGCCCCGTCATTGTGGAGCGCTCCCTCGATCCCGAGCACGCAGCCTGCCGCTACCTCGTGGAGCTAGGCCTCAAGGGTCAGCTAGAGGTGTGGTCTGAGGGAAGGACAACGCCGAGGATGATCATTCGGCGCATCGAGACGGCAGCCGGACGAACGGCACGTGAAGACAGCCGAGATGGTCCATCGCTAGCCAAGTACAGACCGATGGAGAAGCCTGTCTCTGATGCCTCCCTTGGTGCCCCGACCGATGCACCCGAGTGCGACAACGATAACGGCACCGAGGAATCCTACGTCGCCTGACAGCATCACCGCTTTCTACGGAGGGGCGGCCTATTTTCCTCGCGATGCATCCCTTGGCTACTACCCTACCTGAGCGCGCAAACGGCCGCTGGCTACGAACCCTTCGCACGCCCTAGGGAGATGGCGCGTTCCGCAGAGAGTTGAGGCTGGAAGCGAACATGGCCTCTTAGCATCGCGTTGCTCTACGGAGGGGTAGCCCAACAATCGGCGCGGCATCACGGGTGGCTACTACCCTACCTCGGAAAACGATCGGCCGTCCTTGCGTAACCCTTCGGCTAAACTCCACAGCTCCATCATCACCACGACCAATGGATACTCGGAGGTATTGCGCCATGCGGTTTGCTTCGATCGATAGAGGGCATCTAGTTGGGCTGGCCTTGTTCGCAGCCTTCTTTGGCTTCCTCGCGTATGGAGCGTGGAATGCGCGGCGCGCACTTCCCAGCTACGAGACAGTCACGGCTCAAGGCGGCGGAGTGATCGTGCGCTGGTGCCGGGGAGGTTATGTCGCTCGCTGGCCTGACGGACACCACACAGTGCAGCCCGGAATGCCAGAGGGCGGCGGTCCCGCTGTGCTGCCTCGGGACATCCGGCCTAAGGACTGGTGTTGATTAGAGGAGAGGGATGGTGGGGTTATAGCTGGCACCGGGGAGCTGCGGCCCGGGACCTACCTCAGGCTCATACCTACGCTGGGCCTCGGGCCGGTCTTCGCTTAAACGGGCGGGAGTGATGCACCTTACTTCCCTTGGTGTAGGACCCTTGGTAGTGGCCTTTAGGAGGCCTCTGTGTCTGTGCGCGGAGTGGACCAGAAGTGCCATGCCCAAGACCTCCGACAGGTAGCCCTTGAGGCAGCTCCTCGGTGCCCAATCATCACCACAAAGCCCCTTCCCCTTCAGCACTAGGGAGACAGCGAGGCTAGGCCCAGGCCTGTGTCTGTAAATGGAGTGACCGACCACCTAAGCGTGTACTCGAACGCGAGTCATGCTCCAGGGGCATACCTCAAGCAAGCCCGATAGAATTAGGGTCATCCTTGCGAGACCCCATCCGAATACGGCGAGGCGACAATCCCCCCCATGCGCTTTCACGGGATCGCCCTAGGCCTGCCCAACACTCGAAGGCTAGGCCATGAGGCAGCAGCCTGGCACACTCAACGCGAGCCGCCGCACACTAGCTACCACCATCGGGTTATCGACTGCTGTTTCGCCTCGCGCCGTAGCACATCGACGCGCCCCGCCCTAGACTGTGGCCATTGCAGACACGTGAACACATTGGGAGGGACAGATGGTCGCTCGCTTCTTCAATCAGGTTGCCGGCACTATCGGAGGAGTTGCGGGCATAGCGCTCGCCTTGGTGATACCGATCGGATCACTCTATTGGATCTGGATCGCCATCAAGCTCGGCAGCTTCATGATGTTCGTGGTGGGCGTCATTCCGCCGTTCTTTATCGTCGCTGCCCCAATGGGCGCCTACATGCTCCTCTTCGGTGTCCCGAGCTGGATCATCAACCTGTTTGGATGAGGCCTCGCAACCCGTCTCATTCAGGTATACCCAGCCGAGTCTTCACCATGAGACACGAAAGCCGTCTCAAGAGGGTTGCATTTGGGATTCTGAGACATCACCCTCTGTGGGTCTAGAGCCAATTGAGGCATCACGCCCTACGGCTCCCCATCGCGGAGGCGTCCCATGACAGTCATTGGATACGCACGAGTAAGCACCGAAGGTCAGTCCCTGGAGGTGCAGACAGCCGCATTGAAGGCAGCCGGGTGCACGACCATCCGCTCTGAGAAGCGCACAGGGACCACCACCGAGGGCCGCACTGAGCTGGCCACCGTGCTGGATTTCCTTCGCCGTGGCGACACGCTGATGGTCACGAGGATCGACCGCTTGGCGAGATCCATTGGGGACCTCCAGACGATCGTCAGAGAGGTGCAAGCCAAGGGGGCTCATCTCAGGGCCACCGAGCAGCCAATTGATACTTCTACGGCAGCCGGCAAGTGCTTCCTCGATATGCTGGGCGTCTTCGCTGAGTTTGAGACGAACCTCCGCCGCGAACGCCAAATGGAAGGCATCGCGAAGGCCAAGGCGAATGGCGTCTACAAAGGCCGTCCGAAGTCCATCGAGGCGGAAGAGGTTCGCAAGCTGAAGGCCAAGGGATTAGGCGCCACCGAGATCGCCAAACAGTTGGGCATCGGAAGGGCATCAGTCTACCGGGCTCTCAGTGAGTAGCCACCTTGGGCATCACCGACGGCCGGAGGAAGGCCAATGCACTCTTGAATGCAACGGCCCTCGCCCTCGCTACCATCAGTCTTTTTCTGCCCGGTCACTCTGCGCGCAGTTCATCCAGAACCGCATTGCCCAGTGCCTCGATAGTATTGAAGTTAGCGAGGAGCTGCGGATGGAAACCCAGCGGAGAGGCGCCTTCGCTGAACGAGTGCTGTATCCATGGGCGGAAGAATCTCATCGCTTCCTGCTCGGCGCGGAGGCGATCCATCTCCTCGAACTTACCTTTGGTTGCCGCTTGCACTTGGAGCAAATCCAGTTCTTCGTGCCTCGCCGCGTTCTTTGGATCAATGCAGTATGGCGGTATGTAGAGCGGTATTCTGTGGGCTAGAGCGTGGCGGTAATTGTCTATCCCCGCGAACCACTCATCGAAGCCGGCGACGAATTCTCTCAGCTTGTCCGGCAGAGTATCCCTCACTACCCAATTCTTTGGACGCAGACCGACCCACTCAGGGCGGATCTTCTCGCCATTGGGCTGGAGCACATCCTTCTCTATCACCCAGATCCACGCCAAGTTGTCCACGGCTGCAAACGCGCTGAAGACGGCGGCCTGAATGTTGATCTCAGCATCGTGACGAACGTCATGATCGTCCAGCGGCTCAATACGCTCAGGCGGTATCAGCGCGAAGACGTTCGCGACGCTCCTTGCCAACGTGGCTGTACGGCGGACGAAGCCATGATGGGCGAACTCCCGTGCACGCTGCACTTTGAAGGGATGCATCAGGAATCTCGCTTGCAGAACCTCCTGCTTGCCCGGCACCGCTGCAAGTCCTTCTCGGGCCCGAACAAGCGCATCCGCCGAGTAGTACACGCTGGCTCTCTTTGGAGCCGTCTCCGCGTCCACCGACATTCCGGCCTCCCCAGTCACATATCCAACACGTATCGATGCCGCTTAGTGCTTCGTGCGCCCGGCTTGTACGTGAGGTACTTGTTGCCGCGTGTGGCTTCCCTCATCACTTCGTCGGCCTGCTCCGCCATCCAATGTCGTGCGTAATCGACAACCTCTGCCTGGACGGTCTCCAGCGTGTCCTGCTGCCCGCACTTGGGACACGTCAGGATGTCACTTCCCTTGGCGTTCGCAGGGCCTTGCATGGGTACTTTGCACATCCCGCACTTGACGACAGACATCCAATTCTCCGCGCTCTAAGGGCCGTTCGAATCACATACTGATTCGGCAGACACAGCAAGCCCAGCGGAGATCAAGACAACTCGCACCTCAGTCGTTGTTAGGGAAGCCCAAGGCCAGCTCGGGATTGCTGAGGCGCCACGCTTTGTCCGCGTCGATTAGTGCATCCCCATATCTCAGCATCAGTTCGCCGCCGCTGAGATAGAGACGGGTAATGTAATCATCGATCCGCTGAGCCAATAACTCATCCGTGACCGCCCGCACGCCCATCTCATTTGCCATCGCGAGCCACTCTGCCATGTGTGCAATGACCTCGCTCGCAACCTTGTGCTTTAGCTCAGCAACGTTCTCCGTGAAGCTCTCGTAGTCCACGCGCGCAGTCCATATCGGAGGCGTTTCCTTGGCGGCCACAGCGGCTTGTAGACATCCACGCAGCACGTCGAGATACCGATCGAGGACAGGCTCAAAGCGCAGCCTCATGAATTCATCGAGGTCCGCCGCAAGGTCTTCGCCGAGCTGCTTGGCCATATCGGCAAGCCTCTGCCTCTCAGTGTCGCTCACCGAGCTGGGCTTCCTCCCGTTCTTCCGAAGCCATCCGAACATACGCCACTCCGCAGACTACTTGTTTTGCTCCCGCCACTCTGCAATCATCCCAGCCGGGACATCGCGCTCATAACACAACGGGCTCCGTCCTCCGGGCCTCGAATAGGCACTTCTCGCGCCACACTTCCTCCCGGCCCTATCCACGTTGTCCGGGCACGCGCAGTTTCCCGAATAGCTCGCCCTCGATGCCTGCACGATGAGAGCCGCGATGGCGAGATCCGTTAGCTGTGGCCCACGTGGTGGCTCGATCTCCTCTAGCTGCTTTGGTTGGGGCTTCGGCGCAGGTTGCGGAGTGGGAGGCGTGTTGTTGATGGGCGCTTGGGCGACGACTGATGGCGTCGATGCAGAGGTGGCGAGCGAAGGCGGCCCTTCCGATGTCGAGGATGTTTGAGCGCATCCCCAGGCGAGCAATAGCAACCCAAGCGCAATGAGCGATCGAAACCGATTACCTACCCCATGATGCCAAGAAAGATAGCATCAACGGGAGGGACTGCAATTGACTTCCGTTGCGCTTCCCCAGCACAGCTCAAGGCGCGCGCCCGTTCCTAGTTGATCGTGCCCGTGGGAGGGTCCTCGCCGTTGTCTTCTAGGAGCAGCATCGTGCTCGCTGTCTCCCTCGCCTCCAGTTCCACCGCCTTGGCGATCTTCTGCACTGCAGCAGAGAGGGCCGCATCTCCATGCCTGAGCAGCGTGGAAGCGAGGAGCGCACCATTGATCTTCGCCAGCGCCTGAGACACCCGCTCTACGGCTGCGGGATCACCCGCGAAGGCATCGGGCTCCGCCTCGAAGATCAGCTTGGCGATGTCCAGTGCGTGTTTGGCCATGTGGATGATTGCCCCAATTCCTCACTTCATCACCAACATTGTCGCTAACCCGTCGTTCACCTTAGGCCACGATTGCCCCGGGCCAGCAATCTCTCATTGAGACCCTACATGCATCCTGGGCACCGTATTGCACACCCTTTCTCGGCATCTGCATTGAACCATGCCGCTGAGGCGATGGAGCTACGTTCTATGCGTTCATTGACAACGGTTGCGCTATCGATCTTGAGTGCTGCGATTGGCCTGGCGCCTCTTACTGCTGCGGCCCAAGGCAGAATTGTGTGGGAGGGCGCCGGCTGGCAAGTCCAGCTAATGACTGCTCCATCCGAACCGCCTCTCTGCTGGGCTACGAAGTCCTTCGCAAGCAGATCTGGTGTCAGTGCAGAGATGGGATGGGGCTTTATCCGATCGGCCTCTGACCATTGGCATCTCGTCGCGGGAGGCCCCACAGCCTCTGCCTTTGTCGGCAACCCCGTAGCTGTCCATGTCGATGGCCGTATGATCCATGTGGCGACTCCACAGCAAATCAGCGGAGGCTTGGTGAGCTTCGGTAGCCTGGACGACTCAAGCATCAAGGCCATTGCTGACGGCCATGCCCTACGCGTCGTCTCTCCCAGGGCTCGCGCTCAGTTCCCACTTAAGGGCTCGCACGAAGCTTTGACGGCCACTCGCCTTTGCACGACGATCGCCAACAACTAGAGCAGGCCGCGTCAGTTTCAGTACCCACCTCGCATCGTCGAGGACGCTGCGCTAGCTATTTCAACAAGATCGTCCGCCGAACCGATCTCGATAGTAGCCGCCTGAAAAGCCCGCGAGGTCGCACGCAACGCCCCGCCTCACGAGTTCTCCCGCAAGGTCCTTCACGGTTGAAGTTTGGCACTGAGCCACGATCCTACCATGTGAGGTGGAGCGAGAGCGTCCGTCGCACACGGTGCCTTCTCCGACTGGCTTGCAAGTGATGTCCTGGCCTTTCACCAGCTCCGCCAGCGCTTGCCGCGCGGCGTGGTAGCCCGATTCATCTCGCTCGGGTGCATTTATCCCGCACAGGCGAACTCGCTCGCAGGAACCTCGTGGCCCAGCGCATAGGTCGAACGTATCACCATCGATCACGCGGGCAGTCCCAACGAGCGAGCCACCGTTACTCTTGCTGTCCGCGAACCAAGCATTGACGGCCGCCACGCACACCAGCAGAGCGGCAACCGCGAGGAAGTATGCCAATGGTCGGAACTGATCGGGTGCCATCCTCAGATTTGACCACCCGCCGCTAAGCCTTGAAATGCTGTCCATCCCCTTGCTGCCGCCTCCGTCATGTTCCACATTCGTTCTCATCAATAGCAGCGGCCGGCATGGCTGGCAATTTGGTGGGAGGTCGGATGGGTGGGAGGCGGCGGAAAGGCGAACTCAGCAGCTCAGCAATAGACAGCGGCTGGCCTCACCAAGTGGCTCTCCCCGAGTCCTCCTACGTCGGACGCAACTTCCCAATCGTGCACGGCTTCATCGCCAATGAGGAGCTGTCACTCTGTGCACGGGGACACGGCTTCTATCGCGACGGAAAGCATCACCATGTGTTCTGCTTCGCCGAGGCGGAACATGCCCAGCGCTTTCACGCCCGGTTTGGCGGTGAGATGATGACGCCCGAGACGCGGCCGGGGTGGCCCAACAAGCCGTCCCTAGCTGAGCGCCGAAGGAAATAAGGTCGCGCAGCGTCACAATTGCAGGGGCGCTGTGTTGTAGAGTGCTGTTCAACGCGAGCACGCCCCTCCTGAGAATGTGGGCCCTATCGAGATCGCTCCAGTAGCGCCTAGCTCGCATACTCCAACCCCGAGGACAGTTATGCGTACGGATCACCCACTGGGTATATCCGCCGATGAGCGCACCAGAATAGCGCGCGAACTGCGGAAAAGTCGAAAGCAGCGCCTAGAAGCCAAGCGGCGCCACGACAAGGAGCAGGGAGATATCCGAGGGATGGATGAAGTCATCCGTCAGCTGGGAGACGAGCACAAGCCCGAAAGGCGGGAGCAATAACGCTCTCATATGCGGCCGTGTCTTTGTCAAATCGACCTTCGCTGAGCTGATGCGCATCTGGCCGGTAAGCACCAGGATGAACGAGGCGGGGAACGAGGGAGCTGACTTGATTGATCCCATGGAGCTTGAGGCCGAGGCGTCAGGGACGCTCCTCTAACTTAGGCCTGATCGTCTGCCCGGCAATCTCCGTATGGGCGTCAACGCCCGAGCTATCTCTTGCTCCAGTGCCGCCTGTCGATCCACATACTGCTGACGCTCGTTGAGCAGCAATCTCAGCGTTGCCACATCAATCTCTGCGACCATCTCCCCGTCGATACTGATCTCCAGATGATCCGCGCTTCTGCCAATGGGCCTAGCAGCATCGCACAAGATGCGGACAGTCGCCTCTCGAAGTCGTCCACGCTCAACGTCCTGCTCTGCTGCCACATCCACAATTGGTTCGCGATTTCCCGACAGGCCAGACAGCACTGGCTCTATTCGCTGAAACTCAGGCAAGTGAGACGGTCCTTTGCGCACAGCCGAACGGATGCTGTCCCAAAGGAAGCGGGCCCCTGCGTTGAGGCCTCCCTTAATCTCGCTAGAATAGACACCAGCTAGGTATGCCGCGATGCTCTGTGCTCTCGGATCGAATGCGACCGCCCAAATGTCTGCGTGAGAGCCCACACGATTGGCGACGTGAAGAACGTGATAGCCACCTCCATCAGAGTACGAGGCGCGCGGAACCTTACCTGTTGTAAAGCAATGAGCATGAAGGGCCAGAAGGCGCCGAACAGCTTGTGTCGAGGTGGCGTGGTCCGAGCCGTCCAGCATCCCGCGGTCAGCTAGTCCGCCATGAAACCGAAAGGAGACCTCGAATCGATCGGCGCTCATGTTGCCTCATGCCCCAAGCGCAATCCTTCAGCTATGCACCGATTCGCTGCTTGTGGATAGATTGGCTCGATCGTGAGCGGGGGACGCGCTCCCCCAATTTGCTCCCCCAATCAAGCCGAGACATGCAGCAATATCAACGTGCTCAATGCCTTATCATCCGACACCTGACAGTCCTAGTCCCCCAGCCAAATACTTAACGCCAAAACAAAAACAGCACGCCGCGCCACAATCATCTCGGCCGGCACACCCCAGTCATAGCGCAGGGGCTGCGCCCTCCGGGCCACGAGCCGGTGGGATGCCTTTGCACGTCCATATCGCTGGGGCAGCCGTGCAACCTGGCTCCCTGGCGATCGAGCGGCGCGACACCCACATGTTCAAAGCTAGGCCATCACGGCAGAGCGCTTTCATTTGACTGGCATGAGAACCGAAGAGGTCCGGCGGCATTCCAGTGGGGCCTCGGCATTGATCGGAGGTAAGCCCATGCAGGCCAAAGACATCATGACGAGAGACGTTGCTACCGTGCGTCCCGGCGCCAGCATTCAAGAGGCGGCCAAGCTGATGACGGATAGGCGGTTGAACGGCCTCCCGGTCGTGGCGGCAGATGGACACGTGATTGGCATTCTGACGGCCAGCGATTTGTTGCACCGCAAAGAGACAGGCGCCGAAAGACGGCCATCCTGGTTCTCGAGCTTCTTTGCGAGACCGGATGAACTTGCTCGTCAGTATGCCAAGGACCACGGACGCAAGGCGCACGAAGTCATGTCGCGGCACATCATCTCCGTCGTCGAAGATGCCAGCCTCGGTGAAGTTGCCGATGTCCTCGATAGGAACGGGATCAAGCGGGTTCCCGTAATACGAGACGGGGTGCTGGTGGGCATTATCTCACGCAGTGACCTCGTTCGTGTTCTTAGTCAAACGCGCTTCAATGAAACTGCCCCCAGATCGGATGATGCCGCGTTGCAGCGCTCGCTCTTGGAGCAGATTCGCAAGCAACCCTGGTTGAACAGTGGCTTCGTCAACATCACCGTCAAGGATGGCGCTGTCGACGTTTGGGGCACGGTCAATTCAGCGGAGCAGCACACCGCACTTCTCGTGCTGGTGAAGGAGGTCGCAGGCTCAGCGGCTGTTGCAGATCATGTCAAGGTCGGCGCTCTGAACACCCTTCCCGGTTGGGTCTGAGCACGACGCCATTAGGTTGCGGAATTCGCCTCGGTGAGACAGACCCGAGTGACTTTCTCGTGCCGTTCCCGAGCACGCGGGGCCACAAGACGGGAAACGTGAGTGCAGACCGGATTGATCCGGTGGACCTGGACGACGACGAGCCAGGAACGCTTCTCCAGGCACGACGACGCGCGCTCTGAAGCCCCGCCGTTCTGCCATCTGCAGTGCTAGGATGCCCTCGGGTGGGTCCTTTCCGGAGCCACTCCCACCAACAATCCTAGGGAGGAGTACATGTCAAAGAGAACGGTTCTCTCTACTCTCGCCCTCGTATTGCTCGGGGCGGCTACCCCAACCATGGCGCAGGACCGGCGTCCCGAGTACGGCCCATCGGTCACCATCGCGACCGCCAAAATGGCCGCCGCGGGTGCACTCGCCGAATGCCAGAAGAACAATTGGAACGTGGCTATTGCGGTGGTCGATACGCACGGTTTTCTTGTGTACTTCGAGCGCATGGAGAACACGCAGTACGCAAGCATGGATATCGCCATTGGCAAGGCAAGGTCCGCTGCTACCTACCGGCGCCCGACCCGTGCCTTTGCCGATGTGATCAATAAGGGCGGTCCGGCCACTGCGACTCTACCCGGCGTCTTCGCCTCTCCCGGCGGCCTGCCACTCACGGTCGACGGGAAAGTTACGGGCGCGGTCGGGGTGAGTGGTGTCATCGCCGATCAAGACGAGCAGTGCGCCAGGGCCGGGTTGGAAGCGGCCAAGTAGAATTGCTCGCAGGCGAAAGCGGGTGGCCGATGCGGCCGCCCGTACGCGCACCTCGCCAGCTCCTGCTGAACCATGGCGTTTGCGGCTGCAGACGCAGCGCTCAGCACGGCCGCCGCCATCCGAAGCTGGAAACCTCGGATAGCGACCGTCGTGCTACGACGCGCGGCGCGGGCTATTGCGCCATGAGGTGCGACACGTTCTTCACGACCGTGTAGCACTCCAATCCCTCGGTGCCGCCCTCGCGCCCGTAGCCGCTCTCCTTGACGCCGCCGAACGGCGTCTCGGCAATCGAAGCCGTCAGGTGATTGATCGACAGATTGCCGGCCTCGACTCTCTCCGCGAGCTCCTCCGCATAGCGGGCTGAGTTCGTGAAAGCGTACGCAGCAAGACCGTACGGAAGCGCGTTGGCCTTCTCGATGGCCTCGTCGAGCGACTTCACCGGATTGACGATCGCCAAGGGGCCGAAGGGCTCCTCGCTCATCACACGCGCCGTGTCGGGCACATCCGCGAGCACGGTCAGCGGGAAGTAGTAGCCTCTGTTCCCGATCCGGCTGCCGCCGGCCATGATCTTCGCGCCCTTGTCCTTGGCATCGGCGACGAAAGCTTCCATGGCTTCGATGCGGCGATGATTGGCGAGCGGCCCCATCTGGTTGCTCTCATCGAGGCCGTCGCCGACCTTGAGCGCCTTGGCCTTCTCCGCGAAAGTGGCCAGAAAGGCCTGATAGTTCTTCTCGTGCACGAAGAAGCGCGTCGGCGAAACGCACACCTGTCCGGCATTGCGCGACTTGCCGATGACCGATGTGGCCGCAGACCGCTCCGGATTGGTGTCATCACACACGATGACCGGCGCGTGCCCTCCAAGCTCCATGATGGCGGGCTTCATATGCCGCCCGGCGAGCTCGGCAAGGCGCTTGCCGACAGGGATCGAGCCGGTGAAGGTCACGAGCCGCACGGTCGGCTGCGGGATGAGATGCTCCGAGATATCGGATGGCACGCCGAACACGAGATTGAGCACGCCCGGCGGCAATCCTGCATCGTGAAAAGCTTTGACCAGGAGCATCGCGCCGGCCGGCGTCTCCTCGCTGGCCTTCAGAATGATCGCGCAACCCGCCGAAAGCGCACCAGCGACTTTACGTCCCGGCGAGCTCATGGGAAAGTTCCAGGGAGAGAAAGCCGCGACGACGCCTATCGGCTGGCGAAGAACTGTATGCCGCATGCCCGGCTCGCTCGGGATGACACGGCCATACACACGACGGCCCTCGTTGGCGTCCCACTCGACGATGTCGCAGCCGCGCAGGATTTCGAGCCGCGCCTGAGCAATGGGCTTTCCCTGCTCGAGCGTGAGCGCCGTCGCCATCTCCTCGACGCGATCCCGCATGAGCCGAGCGGCCTTGAGGATGATCTCGGCACGCTTGGCAGGCGCTGTTCGTGACCAGACCCGATGGCCCTCGGCCGCCGCCGCGAGCGCAGCATCAAGATCGTTGCGCGTCGCGTGTGGGACGATGCCGAGGGTGCTCTCGTCGGCTGGGTTCAGCACGGGCTGGCCGTCGGCCCGCTTCCATGCCCCGTTGATGTACATCTGAAGTTCGGGATAAGCCGCCATGCCTTTGTCCTCCATCGATCCGTGGGTTCATCGAAATATCTATATGGATATCTCGATGGGTGGAACAGATCCCTCGTCCGACCCGCCATGCACCGACGCGATGGCAGTTGGCTCGATACCCAGCCGCCTAAGCCACCGCGCCTTACGCAACCCCCTCCGCAGTGCTTTGCTTCATCACTGAAGCGTTGTATTCACATGGATATCTAGAGCTGAGGCCCAGGAGGAGGAAACCTGCATGAAGATCAGCGCGCGCAACAGACTGAAGGGGAAGATCGTCGAGGTTACGAAGGGCGCGACGACCGCGCACGTCCGACTGGACGTGAATGGGACCATTGTCACCGCGTCGATCACGAACGAGGCTGTCGACGAACTCGGTCTTGCCGTCGGCAAGGAGGCCTACGCCATCGTCAAGGCCTCGGACGTCATGGTCGGCATCGACGGCTAGAGTTGGCTCACCATGGTTCGACTGAACGAGATCCGCGCGAACGAGGCGGCGGTCGCCCTTCCCGACAACGCCGACGCCGGCCTCTTCTTTGTCGGCCGCTGCCACACACCTTGGACGGACCGCCTGACCTGCCCGCGGCAAGGGCGCCTCGACGGTCCGCTTTGCAGGATCGAGGTCTTCGAGCCCTGGGTTGCGGCCCTCGACGGCATTGCTGAATTCGAGCGCCTGGAAGTCCTCTACTGGCTGCACGAGTCTCGTCGCGATCTCGTTCTGCAGAGCCCTCGCAATGATGGCGTTGCACGCGGGACTTTCAGCCTGCGAACGCCCGTGCGGCCAAATCCGATCGGCACGCACATCGTCCAGCTCGTTCGCGTGGAAGGGCCGAACATCTTCGTGCGCGGGCTCGATTGTCTCGACGGCACGCCATTGATCGACCTCAAACCGGACCGGACGCTTTTCACGCCGCTCGCACCGCGTCAGCCGGGCGACGATCAGGTTGGAGACGAGCGATGAGCAGCCTGATCCGATCCATCTTCGCGCTCACCTTGCTGGCGCTGTCTGCTGCGGCGCCCGCCTTTGCGCGAACCGTCACCGACTCGGCCGGACGGACCGTTACTCTGCCCGACCGCATTGCGCGCGTGATGGCTGCTGGGCCGCCGGCATCGGCTGTCGTTTACTGCCTGCTCCCCGAAACCATGGTCGGATGGCAGCGCGCGCCGCGCAAGGAGGAGATCCCCTATCTGCTCCCTTCGACGCACAATCTTCCTGAGCTCGGGCGCCTCACCGGACGTGGCGATACGGCGAACGTCGAGGTCGTGCTGAAGGCCAACCCGGATCTGATCGTCGACTTCGGTTCTGTACGCCCGACATTCATCTCGCTCGCCGAGGCAACTCAGCAGCGCACGGGCATTCCCTACGTCCTCGTTGACGGGCGCTTCGAAGCAACGCCTGCTTCGCTCCGCCTGCTCGGCAGCATCCTCGGCGTTCCCGAGCGCGGCGACACCTTGGCGAAGTACGCAGAAGATCTCTTCCAACGAATAGGCGCGCTCGCCGCTACAGTCCCGGAAGAGAAAAGGCCCGGCGTTTATCTCGCGCGTGGCGCCAAGGGATTGGAGACGGGCCTGCGCGGCTCGATCAACACCGAGATCATCGAACGAGCAGGCGGCCGCAACGTCGCCGTGTCGGATGACCGCCGCCAGGGCATTGCCAATGTTTCACCCGAGCAGATCCTGCTTTGGGCGCCGGAGGTCATCGTCACCTGGGAACGCAACTTCTTCGATGCGGTGACCAAGTCACCCGATGTGACCTGGGAATCGGTCCCGGCAGTACGCAACAAACGCGTCTATCTCGCGCCTACGGCGCCCTTCGGCTGGATCGACGGACCACCTTCGGTCAACCGCCTGATCGGACTCGCCTGGCTTGCGCACATCCTTCACGGCGAGCGCTTTCCCTTCGACATCCGGCAGGAGACGCGTAAGTTCTACAAGCTCTTCTATCAGGTCGATTTGACCGATGCCGACCTCGAGACGTTGATCGCATGGGCGGATGGCCAACCACCGACGACGCTCCGGCAGCGATGAAATCGAGCGCCGGCGCGATCGCAATTCCGATCCTGTGCGTCGTCTTGATCCTGTCTGTGCTCATCGCCCTGACCATTGGCGCATATCCGATCACGCTGGAGGGCTTCTGGAGCGCCATTGCCCGTCTCTGGTCCGGTGAGAGCGCGCAGACGCCGGAAGAGCGCGTGCTCCTCAACATCCGCGGGCCTCGCGTCATCGCGGGCATCCTGGTTGGCGCCAGCCTCGCGAGCGCCGGCGTCGTCTATCAGGGGCTTTTCCGCAACCCGCTCGTCTCGCCCGACATCCTGGGCGTCTCTGCAGGCGCGGGGCTCGGCGCCGTTCTCGGCATTTTCCTCTCGCTCCCGCTGGCCGCCATCCAGGGGCTCGCGTTCGTCGGCGGCATAGCGACCGTGAGCCTCGTCTATGTGATCGCGAGCGCGGTGCGCGGGCGAGATCCCACACTCGTGCTCGTTCTTGGCGGCGTCGTTGTCGGCGCGCTCGCGGGCGCTGCGATCTCGCTGCTCAAGATCCTCGCGGATCCCTACGACCAGCTTCCCGCGATCACATTCTGGCTGCTCGGAAGTCTCGCAAGCACGCGGGGCGCCGAGATCACGGGCGCACTGCCGGCGGTTCTGATCGGCCTCGTCCCCCTGGTCCTGCTGCGCTGGCGGATCAATGTGCTCTCGCTCGGCGACGAGGAGGCGCGGTCGCTCGGCATGGAAGCCGGACGCGTGCGCGCCGCCGTCATAGCGGCCGCGACGCTGATGACGGCAAGTGTCGTCGCGATCTCCGGCGTGATCGGATGGGTCGGTCTCGTCATCCCGCACATCGCCCGCATGATCGTCGGGCCGAACTTCGAACGTCTCCTGCCGACCGCTGCGCTCATGGGCGCATCCTACCTCGTGCTGGTCGATGTTCTCGCGCGTTCGATCGCCCGCATCGAGGTCCCGATCGGCATTCTCACAGCGGTTGTCGGCGCGCCGTTCTTCCTTTGGCTGCTCTGGCGCGGCCGCCATGGATGGTCATGATGCGCATCGAGGCCGAAGCTCTCGCATTCGGATATCCCGAGCATCCTGTCGGACGTGATGCGTCGCTGTCGGTCGGTGCCGGCGAGGTCATGTGCCTCCTCGGACCGAACGGCTGCGGGAAGACGACCCTCTTTCGCACGCTGCTTGGCCTTCTGCCGCCGCAGGGCGGGCGTGTTCTTCTCGGCGGCGAGGACATCGGTGCGCTCCCCCGCGCGGAGACTGCGCGCCGCATTGCCTATGTCCCACAGGCACAGGCGGAGATGTTCCCTTATACCGCGCTCGATCTCGTGCTCATGGGCAGGATCGCGCATCGCGGCATGTTCGCGGGCCCGAGCAGCGAGGATATCGCCATCTCGCGGCAGGCACTCGCGGATCTCGGCATCGCAGCGCTCGCCGAGCGCGACGTGACGCGCCTGTCGGGTGGCCAGCGTCAGCTCGTGATCGTTGCGCGCGCACTGGCCCAGGCCGCGCCGCTCATCGTCATGGACGAGCCGACGGCGAGCCTCGACTTCGGCAATCAGGTGCGGGTTCTCTCGGAGGTGCGCCGGCTGGCCGGTCGCGACATCGGCATCGTGCTGTCGACGCACGATCCCGATCACGCCTTTGCCGTCGCGACGCGGGTCGCACTGATGGCCGACGGCAAGATCGTGGCCTCCGGGCCACCACGCGAGATCCTTACATCCGAGAGGCTTCGCAGCGTCTATGGCGTAGAGGTCTCGGTGGAGGTTCTTTCGGACGGCCGATCCGTCTGCTCGCCCAAGTGGTAGGTGGGCGCACTATCGGTATTGCGCCTTCACGCCCCCGCGGCCTTGCTCCCGGGAACCTTGAAGAACGGCGCCGGCACGAGGAGCTTATTCTCGACCTTTGCGACGAGCGGCCTCATCTTCTTCGCGTAGGACTGCCACTCGGGCGCTGCCAGCAGGCGCTTGCGCCGCTCGAAACGGTCATCGAGGCTCTCATAGCCCCACATATGAACGATCTGATTGAGCGGCCCGAAGTCGGTAAAGTAGTAGCCCACCATGTTTCCAAGAATGCGCACCTGGCATTCCATTCCTTCCTCTTCATAGAGCTTGAGGAACACTGGGACTTGCCCCGCATGAAGGGTATAAATCCGCTCGTCTACGAACATGCTTGCGCCTCGCTGGGTCGATGATTTCCGCAGAGGCTACTTGCCTCGATCGACTGTGTGAGATCAACACCGACATGCAGCCGCCGACCTGACCAGCCCGCACGGGTGATCTGCTCTGTCTGCGCCACGATGTCGCTTGCAGCCGGCCCCGGTCTCGCCTGTACGATGGCCGCCTGCCCGGGGAAATTTGGCGAATTGCGGTAATGGGGACCAGCAATGAGCTTGCAGGGAAGTGCCGACGAGGTCCGAGCGGCCCCGCTGCTCGGCAGGACATTCTGGCTGGTGCCACTTCCAGTTCTTGCATTCATGGTCTGCCAGTTCGTGGGTTGGACACTGGCACCAGCGCTCACGCACATCTCCGTCCCGCTCGATGTCGCAGAAGGCTATGCCTGGGGCCGCGAATGGGTCATCGCTACCTACAAGCATCCCGCGCTGCCCAGTTGGTTACTCGAAGGCTCGCGCGTGCTGACGGGCGCCATAGGATGGCCCGCGTATGTCATCTCGCAGCTCTTCGTCATGGCGACGTTTCTCATCGTCTACACGCTCGGCAATGATCTGCTCGGCCGGCGACGCGCCATTGCGGGCACGCTGCTCCTCGCAGGCGTCGCGTTCTTCGCGTGGCCGACGGTCGAGTTCAATCACAACATCGCAAAGTTGCCGATGGCCGCCGCACTGCCCTTGACGCTCTGGCGCGCCGTCGAACGGCGATCGCTTGGTTGGTGGCTTCTTTTCGGGATCACGGCAGGCATCGGCCTCTACGCGAAACTGTCGACCCTGCTGCTGCTGGCCATCCTTGCTTTGTGGATGCTCTGGGACGCGAAGGCCCGCGCTCAGATCCTGACGCTCGGCCCGTGGCTCGCCGCGGCCACGACAATCCTGATCTCGCTGCCTCTGCTCGACTGGCTCGTGCGCCACAATTTCGCGCCGCTTGCCTATGCGGCTGCGCGCACTCATGAAGCGAGTGCGGGCTACCCGCAGTTCTTTGCCGACGTGGCCCTGAATGTGGCGGGCCTCTTTGCGTTGATGGCAATCGCGGGACTGCTGCTGAGAAAGCGTGCGCCCGCCCCGGCAGATGGAGGAGATCAGAAGCCCGACGCACGCATCGTCAGCTTTCTCGCCATCATCACACTCGGCCCGCTCATGGTCGCGACGACAGGAGCCTTGCTGACGGGTTCAGGTCTCAAGGCGTCCTGGGGCAACTCGATGTTGAGTTATGCCGGCATGTTCGCAGTTGCCGGATTGAACCTCCGAGTTACCGACGACGCCATCCGCCGCCTCGCCATCGCCGCCATAGCGATCACGATCGTCACACCGCTCGCGTACGGCGTGGCCGTGGTGGTTGACCCGCGCAAATCCGCTCCAACGCGTGTGAACTGGCCACAGGCCGAAATCTCGCGGCGCATGGTCGAGATCTGGGAGCGGGAAACCAAGGCGCCCTTGCGGATCGTCGCGGGCTACTTCTGGGTCCCGGACATCATCACGCTGACGGCCCCAACCAAGCCCTCCGTGCTCACCGGCCGCTCGCTGGCTGACTCGCCGTGGATCACACCGGCGCGCCTGGCGCGCGAAGGCGCACTGCTCGTCTGGGATGGATCCCCCAACAACCCGCCGAGGATCCTCGCTTCGCTTGTTCAAGGGCGAGAAATCCGGCAGGAGCGCTTCACCGCCGAGCGCCTGCCGAAAGGCCGCGAGATCGTGATCAACTATGCCATCCTGCGGCCGGCTCCGATTGACTAGAGGCCTTTCCAGCGCTGCGCCGCGCTCGCCTTCCAGAACACGAGAAAGTAGGAGTGGTTCTTTCGCGCGTGCACCTGTTTGAGCACGCGGCTCACGCCCGGATTGTTGCGCCGGACGACGACAAAGAGATCCTCCGTCACGAAGCCCAGCTTCTCGACGAAATTGATGATCTCGACGTGCGTGAGACGCTGCCTGTTGGCACACACTTCGTCCTGGCACTTCACGATATAGATGCCGCCTTTCTTGAGCACGCGGTACGCTTCCTTCGCGGCGTCGAAATACAGATCGAGCACCGCCTCGTGGTACTTCGAGCGCGAGAGGGCTTTGTTGTTGCTGTAGTACGCTTCGTAGTTCTGATGATCGACGTGCGCGGTGCCGCCGGGCGTGTGCATATAGGGCGGATCGAAGACCACGCAGTCCAGCGAGCCCTCCCCATAAGGGAGATCGCGGGCATCGACGCCGTCCTTCAAGTCCGTGGCCTTGAGATCGTAGCGACGGCGATCGACGCGCTTCCAGAAAACGCCTTTGCCATACGTGACATCGGCGATCTTCGCGCCAGGCGCCACATAGAGCTCGAGGATCTGCGGAAACACCTCGTCATTGGTGGCGCGCGAGGCGCTGAAAACCAGATCGTTGGTGGCCGCCCCTTGAGGCGACTTCCGTCGGGGTTTGGACGGTGCGTCCCATTCCAAGCGGGCGGCCTCACCCCGCGATGCCCGGTCAGCGCTCATGATCCCCTCCGACGCCTCATGCCGACAAGCATTGCTTCGGAGAAAAGACGCAAGCGGAACCATATGAAAATCCCCGGCCTTCGCAGGCCGGGGACCAGAAACTCGGTGATGTCGCCCGGCTCAGCCGCAGTACCAGACGGGACCAACTTGCACGCAGGCCCCTGGACGCCGGCCGCGGCCATCCCAGCGACGGCACGACCTGCGCTCGCCGAAGCGGTTGTGGCGATGCCAGCCACCTCGGTCGCGCCGGCAGTCCGCGTGATTGCCGTGAACCTGAATGATATCGCTGCGCACACCCCCCGGGATGTGGCTCATGTTGGCAGGTGCAGCCGCGGCAAAAGTGGAAGCCGATGCCAGCATGGCCGCTGCAGCGAACGCCTTTAATGCGAAGTTCATCGATTGCTCCTCGTGTTGCACCCCGGTCCCTCGAAAACGTTCAAGCCGGATCGTCGGTTCCAAAATAGTGCGACGACGGGAATGCCATATCAGGCGCCGTATGAACGGCAGCAAAACGTTCCACGCAGGCCGATGCGATGATCGAGGAGACGGCTTTCGTCGGCGAAGTAAACGCTTCGCCCGCCGAACCCCTTGACACCCATCCCCCATGGCACAAGATGATAAAGTGATGGTCGCGATCGATCGCGGTGCGTCGAAGCTGTAGGCACACGCCGCCCGGTGATTTGGAGATCGCCGACTGTCGAGTGACAACAGCGTGTGGAGGTCGCATGGAGCCACCGCAGCAACGCACAGGCCGGAGCCGAAGGGCGAAGGCGCGGTTTGGTGGCGCCAACTGATCAGGCCAAACCGAAATCACTCACAATCTGGATATCGCGAACGGGGCGAAAGGCCTCGTAAAGAAGCCCGGCTTGGCTGGGCATGAATCGGAAGAGATGAAGGGCCCCGTTTCACGCCACGCGTGACGGGGCTTTCGCTTTTCCGGGTTCTGTCGGAGTCAACAACCCTTCGGCGTCTCGAACTGGATGAGCCCCCAGCCGAAGATGGGGTCGTGTCCGGGGGCGCCGAGATCCTTGGCTTGCGCACGCAGACGGCCGACAGCCTCGGCACCGCTTGCCTTTCCGCCAAGGCTCATGGCAAGCGCCGCCGTGACGAACGGCGCCGCAAATGACGTACCATCCACACGCCTGTGGGAGCTGCGCGGCGCCGCGACGACAAGGCCCACGCCTGGCGCGGCAAAGGAAATATGCGCGCCGCGGCTCGAGAGACGCGAGGGCCGCAGGCGCACGTCAATGGCTGATACGGCAAGGACGTTCTCGTATCGCGCCGGATAGCCTGTCGCGCCACCGTCCGGGCGGCCCGCCGCCGCAACCACACTGACGCCGCGTGTCGTCACGCGTTGCATGGCCTCCGCCATGACCGGATTGGCGGGGCCGCTGAAACTCAGATTGATCACGCTCGCGCCATTGCCGACCAGCCAGTCGAGCGCCGCCACCAGATCAAAGACATCGGCCGCATCGCCATTGCCGGCGCGGTGGAAGGCATCGACCGCGAGCACGCGTGCCTGTGGCAGCACCCCGACGATCCCCGATCCGGGCTGCCCCACGAGCAGGCTCACGACACCTGTTCCGTGCGCCGCATCCGAAGGACGTCGGTCCTGGCGGCGAACGGTTGTCGTCGTGAGCTTCGCACCCGAGAGACTGGGATGGCTCGTATCGACTCGAGTGTCGATGACGCCGATGCTCAGAGCAACCGGACATGCCATCAGCGATGGCCGCCACGCCGTGATCTCGAAGCTCTCGCAGCGCTCCCGGCACAGATCCCCGGTCGGCTGGTAGCGTGACAGCGCGTAGCGACGAAAAAGATCGTTCCGTGCGGCTGAGGCGCCGGGAGCAAGCGCGCGAGCGAGTTGCAAGGCCGAGGCTGCGGAGCGCCCGGGTGGGCCTTCTACGCGCGCGATCGAGCGGTCGAGAAGCGCGGATGGGCTCTCGCGGGCGACGCGAAATCCCTGGGCCAGCAGACGCGCGCGCGCTGCAGCATCAAGCCCGACAATGACGAGCTCTGCACGAGGCCGGGCGCGCCGCGGACGGTCGTCGTCATCATCATCGTCATCGTCGTCGTCATCATCGTCCGCGTGGGCGAAGCCGTCAGGCAGGAGGCCGGGCGCAAGCAGCGGCACGCTGAGCGAGAGGATCAGCGCCACGAGAAGCACCTGGAACCAACTGAGATCCCGCACGAATTGCTCCTTTCTCCCGGCAAAGATTAATCTCACTGCCGGCCGGGCGACCGCGCCCGCCAAGAAAAGCCAATACTGTCGGGAATGAAACGCCCATGCCAGCGTTCTATTCCGAGGACAGCGACCGCGAGATCGGATGACCGCCAGCGAACCTGACATTCGTCACCAGATCGTGGCGCTGCTGCCGCGCCTCAGGCGCTTTGCCCTGGCGCTCGCGGGCACGCGCGACGTTGCCGACGACGTGATGCAGACTGCCTGCGAGAAGGCGCTCGGTCACCTCGGCCAGTTCACGCCCGGCACGCGGCTCGACAGTTGGATGTTCCAGATCGTGAGGACAACCTATATCGACCATTTGCGCCGCAACCAGCGCCGCCGGAACACAGAGCTGACGCCCGAGCTCGCCGAGAGCCTCCCGAGCGATGCGCGAACCCACGAGCAGATATCCGCGCGAGCGGATCTCGCTCTCGTGCGCGCCGAGATCGCGCGCCTCCCCGAAGAGCAGCGCGAGGTGCTGGCGCTGGTCACCATCGAAGGCCTCTCCTATCAGGACGCCGCCGACGTGCTCGGCATCCCCATTGGCACGATCATGAGCCGGCTGTCGCGCGCCCGCAAGAAACTCGCCCGCGCCATCGATGAGCCGCGCACTGGGTCGGGCCCGTTGCAAGGAGCCCAGCGATGAGCCGCTTCTCGGACGAAACGCTGATGGCCTATGCCGACGGCGCTCTTCCACCCGCCGAAGCGGCGGAGGTCGGGGCGGCTCTTGAGAACGATGCCGAGGCGCGCGCCACCGTCGAGAGTTTCCGCAGCACGGCGACCCTTGCGCGCGCAGCATTTGCGGACATGGCAGCGGAGCCTGTATCGGATGCCCTTGTTCGCACCGTGCTCGGCACCGAAGCACCTGCGGCGAGCGTCACGAATTTCCCGCCTGCGCGTAAGGCGCGGCCGCCGCTCTGGCGCAGTATGTTGCCGCTCGCCGCAAGCATCGCTCTCGTGCTCGGGCTGGCGGCTGCGCTGTTCCTGCGCCAGCCCGCGCCGGTCTTGCAGGGGCCTGTCATGGCACTTGGGCCGATTCCGTCAGGCACAGCGCTCGCCGAGATCCTCGAGACGCGCCCGAGCGGCACGCCCGTCGCACTTCAGGAGCGAGATGCACAAGGCAGCGAGCATCTGATGATCGTCGCAACCTTGCGCGATCGAAATGGGCGCATCTGTCGCGAGGTCGAGGCGCTCGATAAAACCATGCAGGCGCGGCTCGCTGGCATCGCCTGCCGTGATTCCGCGAGCCGCACATGGATTGTCGAGGGCACGGCACGCATTGCGGCGTCATCGCCATCGGGCGGAAGCGACTTCGTGCCATCCGGCGCCGAGGAGAAGGACGCGCTCGAAGGGCTGCTCAGCATTCTCGGCGCGACGAAGGCATTGCCTCCTGAGGAAGAGCAACGCCTCATTGCCCACGGCTGGCGGTGAGCGCGACCGGGGCGGCTTCGCGCCTGCTTTCTGCAATGTGCTCGGGAATAGCCCCCGCGATGCGCGCGTTTCCCGATGGCAAGACGGCCACCAGACCGGAGCGCGCGCAGCCCCATGTGCATCACTGTCCTCATTGCCCCGAGCGGGCTCAAGGAATGCCTCTCCGCACATGAGGCCGCTGCCGCCATGGCCATCGGCGTGCGTCGCGCATGGCGAGATGCACGCATTTTCGAAGCCCCCATTGCCGATGGCGGCGAAGGCTTCACTGCGGCCCTCGTCCGGGCGACAAACGGCACGCTCCACGCTGTCGAAGTAACCGGCCCGACCGGCGCACCTGTTCAGGCACACATCGGCTTTCTCGGCGTTGGAAGAGCGCGTACAGCCGTCGTCGATATAGCTTCCGCGGCCGGGCTCGCGCTCATTCCTGAGGGGCAACGCAATCCCTCGGAGACGACCAGCTTCGGCGTCGGAGAGCTTATCCGCGCAGCACTCGACCGCCGGGCAGATCGGATCATCGTCGGCTGCGGCGACAGTGGTGTAAACGACGGCGGTGCGGGCATGGCCCAGGCCCTCGGTGCGCACCTTCTCGACAGGAATGGCCGGACTATCGACCGCGGTGGCGCCGCGCTGGCGGGGCTCGCCGGCATCGATCTCCGCGGCATCGACGCGCGCCTGGCCAAAGTACGGATCGATGCCGCAGTGAACCCGCACAATGCGCTCCTCGGCGCGCGCGGGGTCACGCGGATCTATGGTCCGCAGAAGGGCGCGCGGCCTGATCAGATCGACGTTCTCGAGCGGGCGATGGCGAACTTCGCCCAGCGCCTGCGAGAGGCCACCGGCGTCGATGTCGCCAACCTGGCGGGGGCAGGCGCTTCGGGCGGCATCGGCGCCGCGTTGGCTGCGATCTGCGGCGCCGTGCTCCATCCTCGCTACGACATCGTCATGCGCTACACATGCTTCGACCGCCGCCTCCCCGAAGCCGACCTCGTACTTACGGCCGAAGGAAGCCTCGACGGGCAAACGCCTTTCGGAAAGATCCCTGCAGAAGTCGGCCGTCGTGCTGCCGCGTATGGCATTCCGGTGATCGCCTTTGCCGGCCGTATCGGTGAGGGCGCCGAGGCCAATCTCGATCACGGCATCAGCGCCTACCGGAGCATCAACACGCGCCCCATGCCATTGGCCGAGGCCATGGCCAATGCCGAGCGTCTGCTGGCCTCTTCCGTCGAGTACACCCTGCGCTCGATCGGCGGGCGCATCCTCCGCTCGAGAATTCCTTCCGAGCCATGCGCCGAGCCAGTGCTGCGCCGCGCCTGAACGCCACGCCTGCCTCCGCCTTCCAGACCATCACGCCTTGCATACTTCCGATGCCGTACCGGCAACGCGCGTCGCGCAACCGTGATAGTCAATCCGCCTAAATCTGATGCAGACTGATCAGTGCCGGAAACCGGCACGCGCTTGCGGGACGACGGACACAACTGCCGCCCGCCAGCCAACGAGTTGCTTCGAGAATTCGGAGCGACCGACAAATCCGATGGAGGAACCCCCATGGAACTCGGCTATTTCACAATGCCGTCGCATCCCCCCGAGAGGCCGCTCAAGGACGGCCACGAGTGGGAGCTGCAGGTCATCCGCTGGCTCGACGAGCTCGGCTACAAGGAAGCTTGGATCGGCGAGCATCACACCGCGCCATGGGAGCCGCACCCCTCGCCCGACCTCGTCGTCGCACAGGCGCTCATGCAGACGAAGAACATCCGCCTCGGGCCGGGTGGCTTCCTTCTTCCCTATCATCACCCCGCCGAGCTTGCGAACCGCGTCGCCATGCTCGACCACATTTCGGGCGGCCGCCTGAACTTCGGTGTCGCCGCCTCGGGCCTGCCGAGCGACTGGGCCATGTTCAACGTCGATGGCAACACCGGCGTCAACCGCGAGATGACGCGGGAAGCGCTCGACATCATCCTCAAGCTCTGGTCGACGAACGAGCCCTTCGAATACGTCGGCAAGTTCTGGACCGTGAAGAACCCCGAGATGATGTACGGGTTCCTCAAACCGCACATCAAACCCCTGCAGAAACCCTTCCCGCCGATCGGCGTCGCCGGACTCTCCAAAGGATCGGACACGCTGAAGCTCGCCGGTGAGCGCGGCTATATCCCGATGAGCCTGAACTTGAACCCGGCCTATGTCTCCAGCCACTGGGAGTCGGTCGAAGCGGGCGCGGCGAAGACGGGACGCAAGCCGAACCGCCGCGAATGGCGTTTGGTGCGCGAGGTGTTCGTCGCGGATACGGACGCGGAGGCCGAGCGCCTGTCCGTCGAGCTGCACATGGGCCGCATGATGCGCGAGTACTTCCTCCAGCTCCTCGCGAACTTCGACTTCCTTCCCTACCTCAAGCACGACCAGAGCGTACCCGACAGCGACGTCACCCCGGAGTATTGCGCCAAGCACAACTGGATCATCGGCTCGCCGGCGACGGTCGCGGAGAAGATCGAGAAGATCCACAATGACGTCGGCGGTTTCGGGCACCTGCTCGTGTTCGGCTTCGACTACGTGGATCATCCGCAAGCGTGGCGGCACTCGCTCGAGCTGCTCGCGAAGGAAGTCCTGCCGAAAGTGAAGCACCTCTCGGCCTGAGGACGGGCAAAACAAAACGCCCGCCGGAATGATCCGGCGGGCGTTGTGCGTTTTCGCGGACTAGGGCGAGGCGCCGTCAGAACTTGTAGTTGATGCCACCGCGGACGACGTGAAGCTCGTCAAAATCGACATTGATCCGTGCGCCCGGAACCGTGTTGCGCATGTCGCCAAGGTCGACGAAGAGATACTCGGCCTTGACACTCCAATTCCGATCGATCTTGACCTCGACACCGCCACCAGCAGTCCAGCCCGCCAAGGTATCCGTCCTGCTGCCGGCGCCATTGGTGCTCACGTGAGCATCGGCTATGGCCATGCCAGCCGTCACATAGGGCATCCAGCCGTTCATATCCCAGCCTACTCGTGCGCGCAGGGTCATAAGCCAGTTGAGCGACGACGAGCATCCGGCGATGCAGGCCACGGTCGAGGAACCCGAAACATCGGTGTAGGAGAGGTCACCCTCGAAACCCCACACGAATTGCCCCGTTTGCGAGTTGTAGCCGAGCGTTCCACCGCCAATAAAACCGTCGGTGTCGTAGTCTCTGGTGGTGATGAGAGTGTCGATATTGGTCTGACGCGACGTACCCCATCCATAACCCGCCTGCAGCCCCGCATACGCACCCGTCCAAAGATAGCGCGGCGCGCCGTAGTCCGGGCCATCTTTCAGTGACGGGCGTCCGAGATCAGCAGCCTCTGCCGTCGGGATCGCGACTGCAACGGCAAGCAAAACCGGCGCAGCAAATTTCAAGACCGACTTCCACGACATGGACGCCCCCTTAAGCCTTGGCTCTGGCTTCTCTGATGTGAAGTAATGCGTGCGGGCGGCCGAATGCTTGTAACAGTGCCTCGCTCGAGCACTACGGACGCGCCTGATATGTGAGTTAAACCTTGCGATGTATACGCGTCAATCGAAGCAGTGGGTCGTGCTTATTTGTTTTCCAATCAAGATGCTGGCCAGCAACACAACGCTGCAGGCCCACCGCAATAAACAAAACGCCCGCCGGAATGATCCGGCGGGCGTTGTGCTGAATTCTGGCCGTTGGGCGCCGGCCGTCCTGTCAGATCAGAACTTGTAGTTGATACCGGCGCGGACGACGTGCATGTCCTCGAGCGTAGCGCGCGCACCGCCAGGACCGCTCAGGCGGAAGGCATCATCCAGGTTGACGTAGAGATACTCGCCCTTGAAGCTCCAGTTCCGGTCGAGCTTCACTTCCAGACCACCACCGATGGTCCAGCCGGTGACGGTCTCGCTGCCAGATCCTACGTTGTCCGATGCAGAAACGTCGGCTACCGCCAAGCCACCCGTGAAGTAGGGCATCCAGCCGTTCATGTCGACACCGACACGGCCACGCAGCGTCCAGAGCCAATCCATCTTTGCGGAGCTTACGCCGTGCGATCCCGAAACATCTGCGAACGAGAAGTCCGTCTCAAGACCCCAGACAATGGAGCCACGCTGGAAGTTGTAGCCGAGCGTCGCACCGCCAAGGAAGCCCTCCGGCTGCGGGTTGGCGTAAACGCCACCGCCATCGAAGAGATAAGCATCGCTCCAGCTATAACCAGCCTGCAGACCGGCATAGAGGCCCGTCCACATGTAGCGCGGCGGGCCGTAGTCCGGCTCGTCCTTGTACGACGGGCGACCGCCGAGGTCGGCTGCCTGGACGGCCGGGGCAGCAACCACCATGGCGAGCGCAGCCGCCATCACGCTCTTCACGAGAAAACCACGAGACATTCGCTTAACCCCCGTTTCTTGAGACCCAGCTTGCCAGCGACAGAACGCGCCACCCCGCAACCTGGTTCACTTAAGGCTCGCACCGGAACTCATGACGAGTGAGCAAGATACGAGCGGATTGCGATGAAATAGTGCTTGCTATCCGTTCACGTCAACTTAATGACGGCCCAAATTTGCACTGTTCATCCTGATCGTGATCAATACACAACCCGTGTTCCCCATAACGGGAATGTGATTGATTTGGTGCACTTAGTCAGAGCAACACGATCAATCCGTTAACGGACCAGACTGCCGAATCACGGGGGCGTGATTCTTGTCCACATTTTGTCCACAAGACCGCCCGCTCGCGGTCGCAAATCAGGCAGGCTGACCGAGCTCTGCGAGGATGCGCGCCCAGCTCCGCGCACCTTTCCTGAACGAGCTCAGGTTGTACTTCTCGTTCGGCGAATGGACGCGGTCGTCTTCGAGGCCGAAGCCGATCAGAAGGCTGTCCATGCCGAGGACCTCGCGGAACGATTGGACGATCGGGATGGAGCCGCCGAGCGCGATCAGCGGAGCCGTTTTTCCCCATTCCTCGCTCAGGGCCCGGGCGGCCTTCTCGATATAGGGCGCATTCGTATCGAAGGAGATCGCGGGGCTGCCGGGCCGGGTGGTGAACTCGGCCGTGCAGTCGGCCGGCAAACGCGCGTCGACAAAGGCCTTGATCCCGGCGAGCACATGCTTCGGATCCTGGCCCGGCACGAGCCTGCAGGTGATTTTCACCGAGGCCTTCGACGGGATCACCGTCTTCGTGCCGACACCCTGGTAGCCGCCCGTGATGCCGTTGAACTCGAGCGTCGGGCGGGACCAGATCTGCTCCATCACGGAATAGCCGGCCTCGCCCGCAGGGACCGACAGACCCACGCCGCCCAGAAACGCTTTTCCGTCGAAACCCAGCGCCTTCCACTGCTTGAGCTGCTTGGCGGTCGGCTTGACGATGCCGTCGTAAAAGCCGGGCGTCTGGACCTTGCCGTTCTTGTGCATGGCGCCGCAGATCTGCGCGAGGACGCGGATCGGATTGGCGGCCGCACCGCCATAGAGGCCGGAATGGAGGTCGATGTCGGCGGCCTTGATGACGAGCTCGCCAGCGGCCATGCCGCGCAATTGCGTCGTGATCGAGGGCGTATCCTTGTCCCACTGGCCCGTATCGCAGACGAGGGCGAGGTCGCGCTTCACTTCCTTGCCATGCTTGGCGAGAAAGCCGGGGAGCGAGGGCGATCCGCATTCCTCCTCGCCTTCGAGCAGCACCGTCACCGCGACCGGCAGATTGCCGGCAACCTTCTTCCAGGCGCGCGCGGCCTCGAGGAAGGTCAGGAGCTGCCCTTTATTGTCCTGCGCGCCGCGCGCGACGATGACCTTGCCATTGCCCTTCTCGGTCGCGATGCGCGGCTCGAAGGGCGGCGTCTTCCAGAGCTCGAGCGGGTCCGGCGGCTGCACGTCATAGTGACCGTAGAAGAGAACGTGCGGCACCCCGGCAGGGGCCTTCGCGCGGTCATGTGCGACAACCATGGGATGCCCGGTCGTCGGCACGACCTTGGCCGAGGCAAAGCCGATGTCGGAGAGCTCCTTCGCGCACCAGTCCGCGGCGCGCCCGCAGTCCGCCTTGTAGGCCGGATCGGTCGAGATGCTCGGAATGCGTAGGAAGTCGAAAAGCCGATCCAGCGCCGCCTGTTGGCCGCCGTCGAGGGTCTTCAGAACATCGCGGAGCTGGTTGCTCATCCTGCTACATCCCTGTTTTTTGCCGCGTGCGTCGCGAGCCAGTCTATCGGTCCGCCCTCGGAGGCCGTCAAGCGCGACCGAGCGGGCACTGCAACCGGCCAAAGGGCGGCAGCGTTGCACAACTCGTCACCTCCGCCTTTCCCCGCACACGCTGGCCTGATAAGGCAAGCGCGCAACAATTCCGCTTGCACCGTGAGTGGAGCTCCAGCCGATGACGACCACTGCCACTGCCACCCGCCGCCATGTCTATCTGTTCGGGCCCTCGCGGACCGACGGCAAGGCCGACATGAAGGCCCTCCTCGGCGGCAAAGGAGCCAATCTCGCGGAGATGGCGGCGCTCGGCCTTCCAGTGCCGCCCGGCTGCACGATCACCACCGAAGTGTGCGCGCTCTACAATGCGAACGGCGGCAAGATCCCCGACGATGTGCGGGCCGACGTGCTCGCCGCCCTCGACGAGATCGGCCGCGACGTCGGTGCGAAGTTCGGCGATGCCGAGACGCCGCTGCTCGTCTCGGTGCGCTCGGGTGCGCGCGCCTCCATGCCCGGCATGATGGATACGATCCTCAATCTCGGGCTCAATGACCGCACGGTCGAGGGGCTGGCCGCGCGCTCGAACAATGCGCGCTTTGCCTATGATAGCTATCGCCGCTTCATCCAGATGTATGCCGACGTCGTGCTCGGCGTCGACCACAGCGTGTTCGAGGAAATTCTCGAGAACCACAAGAACCTGAACGGCTTCTCGCTCGACACCGATTTGAGCGCCGGCGACTGGAAGGGCGTCATCGCCGAGTACAAGAAGGCCATCGAGGCCGAGATCGACAAGCCCTTCCCGCAGGACACGAGCGAGCAGCTCTGGGGGGCGGTCTCGGCCGTGTTCGGCTCCTGGCAGAATGCGCGCGCGATCACGTACCGGCGCCTCCATGACATTCCCGACGACTGGGGCACGGCCGTGAACATCCAGGCCATGGTGTTCGGCAACATGGGGCCGACCTCGGCCACGGGCGTGGCCTTCACGCGTAATCCTTCGACGGGCGCAAAGCAGCTCTACGGCGAGTTCCTCGTGAATGCGCAGGGCGAGGACGTGGTCGCGGGTATCCGCACGCCGCAGCCGCTCACCGAAGCCGCGCGCAAGGAAGCCGGCGAGACCGCCCCCTCGCTCGAAACCCTCATGCCCGAGACATTCGGCGAGCTCACGCGCATCTTCGACCTGCTCGAGCGCCACTACCGCGACATGCAGGACATCGAGTTCACGGTGCAGGAAGGCAAGCTGTGGATGCTGCAGACGCGCGCCGGCAAGCGCACGACGGCGGCCGCCTTCCGCATTGCTGTCGAGCTCGCCGAGGAAGGCATTCTCTCGCGCGAGGAAGCGCTCATGCGCATCGAGCCGGGCGCGCTCGACCAGCTCCTGCATCCGACCATCGATCCCGATGCCGAAAAGCGCATCATCGCGACGGGCCTGCCCGCCTCGCCGGGCGCGGCTGCGGGCGAGATCGTGTTCGATTCCGATGAGGCCGAGGCGCTCAAGGCCCAGGGGCGCAGCATCATCCTCGTGCGCATCGAGACGAGCCCCGAGGACATTCACGGCATGCACGCCGCTGCCGGCATCGTGACCGCGCGTGGCGGCATGACGAGCCATGCTGCCGTCGTCGCGCGTGGCATGGGACGGCCGTGCGTGTGCGGCGCGAGCGCGCTCAAGATCGACATGGCCGCCGGCACGCTCATGGCCAACGGTCGTACGTTCAGGAAAGGCGATCTGATCACGATCGACGGCACGGCCGGAGAAATCATCGTGGGTGCGGTGCCCATGCGCCAGCCCGAGCTCTCCGGCGACTTCGCGACGATCATGAGCTGGGCGGACGGCGTGCGCCGGCTCGGTGTGCGTGCCAATGCCGACACGCCGCGCGATGCGGAAGCCGCGTTGAGTTTCGGCGCGGAGGGCATCGGCCTCTGCCGGACCGAGCACATGTTCTTCGAGGAGGATCGCATTCTCGCCATGCGCGAGATGATCTGCGCGACCGACGAGGCTGGCCGCCGCAAGGCGCTGGCGAAGATCCTCCCCATGCAGCGGGCCGATTTCAAGCAGCTCTTCGAGATCATGGGCGAGAGGCCGGTGACGATCCGGCTGCTCGATCCGCCACTGCACGAGTTCCTGCCGCACGAGGATCGCGAGATCACAGCAGTTGCACAGGCCCTCGGTATCTCGCCCGCAACGCTGAAGGCCCGCGTCACCGAGCTCCATGAGTTCAATCCCATGCTGGGTTTCCGCGGATGCCGCCTCGCGATCCGCTATCCCGAGATCACCGAGATGCAGGCGCGCGCCATCTTCGAGGCCGCCGTTGCCGCCTCGAAGCGGACCGGCAAGAGCGTCACGCCAGAGGTGATGATCCCGCTGGTCGCCTACCGCACGGAGTACGACCTCCTCGCGCGTGTCATCCGCGAGACCGCACGCGCCGTCGAAGCCGAGAGCGGCACCAAGCTCAGCTACCTCATCGGCACCATGATCGAACTGCCGCGCGCGGCGCTGAAGGCCGCCGAGATCGCCACCGGCGAGGATGGCGCGGAGTTCTTCTCATTCGGCACGAACGATCTGACGCAGACGTGCATCGGCCTCTCGCGCGACGACGCAGCGCCCATCCTCGCGAGCTACGAGGAGAAGGCCATCTTCGAGGTCGATCCGTTCGTCTCGATCGACCGCGATGGTGTCGGCGAGCTCGTCGCAATCGGCACGGAACGCGGCCGCAAGGTGAACCCCGATCTCAAGATCGGCATCTGCGGCGAGCACGGCGGCGATCCGCGCTCGGTGGCCTTCTGCCATGAGACAGGCCTCGATTATGTCTCGTGCTCACCCTTCCGCGTGCCCGTCGCGCGCCTTGCCGCTGCGCAGGCGGCAATCAGCTCCAACGCTGCGGTGCGCGACAAGGACTGAAGTGTCGCGCGGCTCGCGGCGGCGGGAGCAGGGACTGAGGCCGAGACCCGCTCGCGCACTCAGCTCGAGGTCGCGTCATCCTCGTCCAGTGAGGGACGGCGCGGGCGCGGGCCCTGGTTCGTGTGGAGCAGGGCAACGACGATCAGCAGCGGCGGAAAGACGAAGCACCACGCTGCCCAGGCCGAGTGATCACGCCGCTTGTAGCTCGCGATGATACCGGCCGCGACCGCCGACACGAGCGAGACCAATCCCCAGACGACGATCCACTTTACGGCTTCCATCACACCTCACAAATTCACTACGTCGGAGCCGCAAGAAAAATAACAGGGCGGGCCGCCTTGGCAGCCCGCCCAGAGGTGACATCCACCGATGGCGAAATCAAGCGCGCTGAAGCGTGCCCGTTGCCGCATGGCGCCGGACGGCGAGACGGCGCTCGCTCACGCCTTCGCGACGAAATCGGAAAAGCTGCGCAGGCCGACCTCCGGTCTGCTGGCGCATGGTGCCCGTGGCCTCGATCACGCCCGCGCCTTCCACGTACCGGCGGAAGTTTTGCTTGTGCAGGCTCGGCCCGAGAATCGCCTCTGCCGAACGCTGAAGATCGAGGAGCGTGAAGACGGGTGGAACCAGATCGACCGCGATCGGACGCACACGCAGGCGCGCTCTGAGGCGGCCCAGCGCCGCGGCGAGGATCTGGAGATGATCCGGCACCATCCGTACTGAGGTGAGCGTCTCCCCCGCGAGGCCATCGACGTACGCGACGCTATTCGGCTCGCTGAGGTGCGGCCCGAGCTTGTGTACGAGGTCACAGCGTTCGAGCGTGCTCGTCTCCTCCCATGCCGTACTGTCGAGGCCGAAGGCCGTCCGCACGCGGCGTGACTGACGCTCGAGCGCGTGCTCGCCGACAAGCGTCGACGACTGGAGGCGATCGAGCAGAAGCTGGCCCACCCGCTCATGCCCCGTCAGACCGCCGCGCCGGCGCCGATCCTCCCACGGCATGAAGTCGAGGCAGCGACGCCACGTGCCCTGCGTGACGCTCGTGCGCTGCTGGGGCGGAACAAGCCCCAGGAAACCGATTGAAAGGGCGGAGCACGGCTCGCCGATCCCGCCGCCGGCGCCGGAGCGGCGCGCGGTGTGTACCTGCTCGAGTCTCCCCAGCTCGAGACCGGTATTCTCCAGGAGCCAGTCCCTGACCCCTCGGTCGAGACATTTGTGGGCTCCAGGATCGAAGGCCACGCTCGGAAAGCGGGCTTCGCTTGGACTTCGTTCGTCGACAAGAACTACTGGCTCGTCCCCCTCGACACTCACCAGACATGCTGCCAGTTCAACCGCAAATCCCCCATACGACGGTCGACGATCGACCATCGGGGCAATCCGCTCGGACATGCATTCCCCCGTCGCTGTGCGTGCGGCCCCCCGACCCTCTGCTCAGCGTTGTGATCATCCGATAGGAATTTGTCATTTTTCGTACAAGCAGTTTCTCAATGAACACAATTGCTTCGGAGGCCACCCGCCACCGTTCGGACACGGTTCCTTCTAACCTATTAACGTGACACAAATAAACGATCGTTCATATTCTACAGGCGCTTCGGCTCGTGCCGACGAATAATGGCATTCCCCAAATTTCTTTGCTCCGTCAGCCCCGCGGCACTTCCCTGTGGCGCGCCGAGCATCGCTCTTTTTTCCGCGCGGCAGCCCGGAAGAGACGCTCATATTTGGCCGCGGCGACATGCCCACGGCGTATGACCCGCTCGGGTTTGCTGCCCGAACCTCGTCTCGGCTTGGACTAAGCTGCCCGCATGGCGGCCGCGGGCATGACACCACGCTCAGAGGCGACAGCACCCCTTCCCAGCAGCCCGCGGCGAGCAAACTAGTGCGTCCAGGGCTCGCGACGGCCGAACTTGAAGTTGTCGGCGTAGGACTTGCGAATGGGCTGACGCGGCTTCGGCTCGCTGAGACGGAAGGGAATGCCGTTGCGCTCCGCGTAGGCGATGGCCTCTTCCTTGGTATCGAACTCGAGGCGGATCTGCGCGCGCGTGTCCGTCGAGCTCGTCCAGCCCATGAGAGGATCGACTTCGCGCGCTGCAGCGCCCTCGAACTCGAGCACCCACGCCTTCGTGCGGGCCTGGCCGGACTGCATGGCGGTCTTCGCAGGACGATAGATGCGAGCGATCATGGGCGTGCGGTTCCGGGTGAGAGGCCGGAATTTCGGCCGGAGGAATGCCAATGCGGATCTCAGACAGACCGTTAGCATTCTTCGCTCGCTCTGAAAACACGGAGATCAGCCTCGGGCTGGAGGCGCGTCACTCCCGACCGAGACGGCCCTAACAACGATGCCACGCGGCATCGCCGTACCATCCTCCCCGGAGGAAAAATCCCAGGCGCGCGATCCGCGACGAAGCATCGCAACGGCGCCGTCGAGATCGAATGTCGCATTCTCATGAGTTGCTACTTCAATGAAAATACGAACTTCAACCGGCGAGCGGCGTGCTGATGCCCCGCCACCCTGCCGAACATAGCTGGCATCAGTAACCTCGGAAGCCCGGGCGCTCCCGTATGCGCTGCGATCCCGGTGCGATCAGCCGGCCGCTGTAAGCGCCGGCGCGCGCCCTCATGGCCAATCGCGACAAGGGCCGAGCGATCAATCGTCCGCATTCAGTTGTCGCGTCTCCGATCGCGACGCCCGCCTCCGAGGCAAGAGCAAAAACACGCGTTACCTGGAAGGCGATCATGGCTGCGATGAACCCCCTGCTCACGAAGGTGTTCCGAGGCCCGCTGGATCTCAACGGCCCCGTGATCGGACGCCTCTTCTACCTGTTCGAATATGCAAGGGCCTATGTCGAGGAGCGGCACGAAGCCTTCGATGCACGCTTCGGCACAGATACTTCGGCTCCCGTGTTCGAGCACCACCAGAAGACGTCCGTTCACTTCTACGTGCCGACGACGGCTTCGGTCATATACGAGATCATCGGTTCTCTGCCGCTGACGCCGAACAAGTTCACGTTCATCGACATGGGGTCGGGCAAAGGCCGAGCGCTGCTCGTCGCATCGGAATTTCCGTTCACGAAGATCGTCGGCGTCGAACTGTCGAGCTATCTGCACCACGTCGCCGAAGAGAACATCAAGCGCTACAAGCCTTCATCCCAGCAGTGCGCGGCATTCGAGCTGCATTGCATGGACGCTCTCGACTACGCCTACGGTGAGGAGCCGTTCGTGCTCTTCCTGTTCGATCCGTTCGGACGCGAGATCCTCGAGAAAATCATCGCCAATCTCGAGGCCACTCTGAGGGCAAGGCCCCGCGAAGCCTATGTCGTGTACGTTTATCCGCAGTACGATGACCTGTTCCAGAACTCGTCCGTCCTTCGACGGGTGAGAGAGGCCAGCCCCAAGTGGCAGCCCTGGAACCAATACGTGGTCTATGCTGCGTCGGCAGGCACAGCCACTGGCGATCAAGGGGCAGCGGACACCCAGTTGCCTGTCACAGCGGCCAGCAAGGCAGCCTAGCCGCGGCGGCTGTGACGGCTGCCTTGCCGTTCGAAGTGCTCGCTATGATGCACAATTCGAGGAGCCGAACCATTCGCTCGCTCGCCATTCTGCTTCATGATTGAACCAAATAAGCACCCACAGGGTTGCCCAACCCTTCCGACGAGCGCCTTCGTGGCGGTGATTGCCGTCAGCCAGAGTGAGCACGCCGTTCTGGTACTCGGCAATAGCAGGCGGAAGTTGTGCCGGATCGCTCACCGTTGACGCGATGCGTCCCGTCCGCTCGTTCCACTGATCTGCCGGCGTGCGATACTTCATCTCGGGTTCAGGCCCGCATTTTCGCACGAGCCGCGCCAATGGAAGCTCAACCGGTCCGATCCACCATCGTCTCGCCAGCCTGAGGCCGTTCGAAAGACCAGGGTTGGCCCAGCCTCCGGCACTCAAGTAGGCGTGCACCCACTCCTCTGTCCTGCCAGATCGCGCATACTCGCGTGCGGAAGCTAAATCGAATTCCATCGATCTTTGCGCCGTCGATTTTTATGGCAGCGGCCATCGCGGAGGGCTCGGCCTCACAGCGCTCGGCGAAATTGGTCGGGGCAGCGGGATTCGAACTCGCGACCCCCTGCTCCCAAAGAGCCTGCCAGCTTGTAGCATAAGGTTGCGTTCTTGTGTGGCCGATTCTGGTTATCACCAGTAAACACAGTGGTTTCGAGCATTCGCATAGTAGCGAATCGGTGTGATGGGTAGACATTCGTAGCGACATGATTCGCTACCCACTTGTTACCCCTCACATTCTATCGGTGCGCAAATTGCGAAAGCTGCTTACGGTCCTATCCATCGACAAGCTAGACGCTGGCGACACACGCCGCGAAGTCGCGGATGCTGGCATGCCGGGCCTTCGGCTCGTCATCCAGCCCAAGCCCTCCGGAACCAAATCCTGGTGTGTACGGTACCGCTACGGCGGCCGTCCGCGGAAGTTGACCCTCGGGACGTATCCCGTTGTCGACCTCGTGAAGGCCCGGGAGCGCGCCAAGGATGCCCTCGAGGCCATCGAGCGCGGAGAAGACCCCGCCGCCGAGATGAAAGTCGCCAAAACGATACAGCACGCCCCCAAGGCCGATCGGGATGCTTTCGGCGTCCTGGTCCGGCGGTGGCTCGACAGCTACGTCATACCCAACACCCGATCGTGGTGGGAAACCGCACGGCTGCTCGGGCTGCATGTCGTTCGTGGTGAAACCCGTACCAAGGGCCTCCCGGTCTTCCGAGAGGTTCCCGGGGGGATTGTCGCGCGCTGGGCCGAGCGACCGGTCACCAAAATCCGCCGGCGGGACATTCACGAACTGCTCGACGTCAGCAAAGCCCGTGGCGGGCGGACCGTGGTCAACCGCGAACTCGGCACCCTGAAGCGGTTCTTCAATTGGTGCGTCGATGCCGAGATCATCGAAACCAGCCCGGCATTCCGCCTCGCAAAGCCGCTAGCCGAAGGGAAGCGCACGCGTATCCTTTCAGATACCGAACTGAACCTTGTATGGCGCGCCGCCGAGATCGAAGGTTTCCCGTTCGGCGACATCGTGCGTCTGCTCATTCTGACGGCCCAGCGCCGCGGCGAAGTCGCAGGCCTACTGCGGCCGGAGCTCGATACCAAGGCAAAGGCCTGGATACTGCCGCCGGAGCGGACGAAGAACGGCTTGCCCCACCTGGTGCCCCTGACCACGACATCGATCGCCATTCTTGAAGGCGCACCGAAGATCGTTGGCGAGGATCATCTGTACGGCCTCGGAGGACGCACGCCCTTCAGCGGGTTCAGCAGGGGCAAGGCTCGGTTGGACGAGCGCATTACGAAGCTCGCGAAAGCGGATGATCCGCGGGCAACAGACATGCCCGAATGGAACTTGCACGATCTGCGCCGGACGGTGGCAACCGGAATGGCACGCCTTGGTGTTCTGCCGCACGTCGTCGAGGCCGTACTCAATCACGTGAGCGGCAGCAAGGCTGGAGTGGCGGGCATCTATAACCTTTGGACCTATGAGACCGAGAAGCGGGAAGCTCTCGAACTGTGGGCGCGGCACGTCAGGAAGATCGCAGATCCGCCGAAGGCAAGAGGACCAAGAAGACCAAGAGGACGAAGAATATCATATGGGGTGGTTGATCCCCTTGGGTCCAGGACCGCTGGCTAGAGGGGGAAACGCGATGAGCCGTCCGAAAGTAGCACGACGCCGGCAGAAGCTACTGAACGATACGAAGATAGAGCCCAAAGACGAGCTGGCGATCGACGAGGCGGAGTACATGCTGCGCCAGCTCGCATTGGCGGGAAAGCTGAAGGAGCACAGTGGCACGCTAAGACAGCGCTACGCGATGTGGCTCAGTTGCTTCGATGTCGTGATGGTCCCGCGCACAGAAGGCCATCCCAAGGATCATTTCCTTCTGGCGTTCGACTGCGCTGGCATTGAAGAGCCTTCACGCGATCCATTCCGCCCAGGCGACGTTGATGCAGCCATACGTTTCACCCTGTTCACGCTGCTCAAGCTGAACTGCCTCATCCTATTGCCAGCGGGTGAAGCGGATCGAATGCGAAAGAACGATCTAATCAGCTTCTACAGACTCTCTGAAGAGAAGGCCGGTAAGGTACTCAAGAAGGCACGAGATGGAGACCCCGTTGCGTACGAGCTTCTCCGAGACATGCTGCGTCAGTACCAGGATTGCGGCGATAGCTCAGTCTCAATGCCCACAGTGATCCGTAACTTCAGAGATCTGGTGCTCGACAACAAGATCGAATATCGCCCGCCGGTGGGCATGACGAAGTCACAAACTCAACGCGACGCCGAGCTCATCAAGTTGGCGTATCACTTCACCGAGAAAGGTTATTCGCCTACCAGGTCTAAGGACAGCCCAACAAAGGAACCCGGCGCCCTATTCATTGTCGAACAAGCCGCGGCTCGATTGGGCATCACGATAACGGAGAAGCAACTCGAGCGTAGATGGAGTACCGCGCTATCGAGCGGTGATATCCGCAAGCAAGGCCGCTTCGGATATCACATGCCGAACCCATTGGATGAATTGATCCCCATGCTGGAAGGTATGGAGGTAGTTACCGCAGTGGGCAATACGATCTTCCCTAGTGTGACTGCCGATATTGATCATCTTTCGCGCCTGCTCGATTGGTCGGAGTCAAAGGTCCCGAACGACGAGCACATCTCGACGGGAGTGACCGATATCGAGTCTGAATTGGCTCGAGTGCTGCGCTCAGCAATGTCTGCCGTGGGCCGGATGGAAGGCTATGCGGCTCAGTCCGAAGTGATTAAGTCGATGATGGCTGCTGCTCAAGGGCGAGGTCAAGCAGCGGAGCCCGAAATCGCTGTTCTCGCTGACCAGCAGGATGCTCTCGAGCGCGCATTAAAAAGCGAGCTTGCTCAATTGATTGGAGAATTCCCGCTCTTTGCTCGCATGTGGGAATCCACAATTCCCGATCCCCTGAAAGAAGCGGGGACATTTGGTGCGACCGAGTGTGTCAGGTTGTTGTTGGACGCAACAACCGAGGTGCACCATGAAAGCACAGAGGGCGGTTCCCACTAGCGACGACGAAGCTTTCGACAACGGCGCTATCTGCAAGCGCTTTGGAGTTTCGCGCTGGGCCATCTTGAGCTGGCGGGAGAAGCACGGCTTCCCGCAGCATGATTTCTACGTCGGGCCACGCGGCTTTACTTGGAAATCGACGATTGACGCATGGGTGGCCTCCAGGCCTCGCCAGAGTGCGCTCGCTGGCAAGCGACTGCCTAATCATCAGGAAGCTGAAGCCGCCTCCCAGGCAGCCTGAGGTGCGGCCGCACGCAACGTCCTGGGAGGGAACCAGGGCGCGCGCCGGTCAATGTTCGATGGAAGCGGCGAACTAGTAGCACAACCGTCCTGCGTATTCCAGTCGTGCGCGTTGAGACCCGCCGCAAGTTCACGGGATTTCGACAGAAGATGGAAGCGCAGACCAACATCGCGGCGAAGCCGCAGCGTCACTCAACTGAGTGCGACGCCACCCTGTGCAGCTATTCGGAAGACGAAGCTGCTGAAGCCTTTGAGCTGCTCCGCGAGGTTGTACTTCGCATCGAAGAATACGGCCGCATTGATGACCGCGGCGATGATGACGCCCTGCTTGAGCGCATCTCAACTCTGCTCCATGCCCCAGCGCCGAGCTCTCCGATTGTAGAGGGGGCGCCGTCATGAGCAGCGCCGACTTCGGCCCAAGCTTTCCGCTCTGCAGGCTATTCAGAAAGACATCGAAGCGAACTGAGCAGGACTATTGGGTCGGCCGCTTGGGCATGGCCAAGGTCGTACTGCTTAAGTCACGCGAAACTGCCGACGATGGCGGCGAGATCTGGCACCTCATGGTTCAGCAGGCCGAGGAAAAGCCTCGCCAGCACGATGGCAAGCCGAGCCAAGTGGAGCGCGCGAAGGCGAATGAGCCGCTCGCCGCTGCCCGCCCGTCGCGCCCCGCCCCCAATGATCCACTGCCGTTCTAGGGGGAGCGCACATGGCAATATTCTCAGATATCCATGCCCCGAACGGATCGGCGTTGAAGCGCTCTAATGGCAAGGCCAACGGGAAGGCGCTGCATGTGGTGGCCGGAGCCGGCGTGGCGGAGGATGATCTCCCCATCCGCAGGGCGCCGAACAACATTGACGCCGAGCAAGCGCTGCTTGGCACGGTCCTCACCAATAAGGAGGCATACGGGCGCGTGTCTAGCTTCCTGGATGGGCGCCATTTCTTCGACCCGCTACACCAGCAGATTTATGAGGTGGCCGGCAAGCTGATCACAAGCGGCAAGCTAGCTACGCCCGTAACCATGCGCGCCTACTTTGAGGCTGCCGTGCCCATCGAGCCCGGGCTTACCGTGCCGCAGTATCTCGGGCGGCTCGTCGTCAAAGGTGAGACGACGTCTGATGCAGAGCACTATGCGCGGGAAATCGTAGAACTCTCCGAGCGACGCAGAGCGATCGTTATCGGAGAGGATTTCGTCAATGAAGCGTACGATACCGCCGCCCCCTTTAACGGGCTGCTCCGGCACACGGCGGCCGAATTCGCTCTTCTGCAAAGCAATGATGCAGGCCAACTCAAGCCCATAGATCTTGCTCAATTTCAAGCGGCCGACCTCATGCCGCGGGAGTGGCTCATTGAGGGGCTCATAGCCGAGCGCAGCGTCAACATGCTCTATGCATGGCGCGGTGGCGGCAAGACATGGGCTGCGCTCGAACTGGGCTTGGCCGTGGCGTCTGGCGGCGAGTTCCTGAAATGGAAAGCTCACCGCCCGTGCACAGTCCTGCATGTCTGCGGAGAAATGCCGGCTATCGGATTGCGCGAGCGCTTGGACTTAATCACCAAGGGCGACAACGTGATTGCCGAGAACTTTCACATCCTTTCTTCTGATCTGCATGAATACGGTCTCCCGGATTTGGCGACGCCGGAAGGCCAGTCGGCGCTCGATGCAGTAATTCGACGCACGGATGCCCGACTGATCATTCTGGACAATGTGTCGACCTTGATGCGCACCGGCATCGAGAACGAGTCCGAAGGATGGCTTCCCGTCCAGAATTGGCTTCTGTCACTTCGGCGCCAAGGGCGCAGCGTGATTGTCATCCATCACGCGAACAAGGCTCGCGGCCAGCGCGGCACTTCGCGGCGAGAGGACATCCTAGACGTGGTTCTCAATCTCAGGGAGCCGCAGGACTACGATCCGAGCGAGGGTGCGCGCTTTGAGGCTCACTTTGAGAAGGCGCGCGGCCTTCACGGTGCGGCCGTAGAGCCGTTCGAAGCGAGGCTAGAGATTATTGACGGTCGCGCGGTGTGGACCATGCGCGAGCTAGCCGATGCGCACCTCGCTGACATTGAAGAACTGCGAGGCCAAGGCCGCACTATTCGTCAGATCGCTAGCGAGCTTGGCATGTCGAAATCTGCTGTGCAGCGGGCGCTCGCAAAATCGGTTCGTCCCGCTGACCCGCTCTCTAGGGCTGGGACAGTGGGACAGCGCAGCGCGAAGCGGGACGGCGCGCGGGACAGCGCCGGGACACACGGGGCTGAGGCCGAGGAAAATCAATATCGCGAGGCTCGCGATGGCGGGACATGAGGCGGGACACCTAGCGGGACGGCACTGTCCCAGCGCTCCGGACCAAAATCACGTCGGTGGGACACCCTTGGATGCTCCCATCAGGCCTTACCTCGAGGGCGTTCTCGCGGAGAACCTCGATCTCTACTGGCCACATATCAGGGGATGGATCCACGAGGCGTTGGTCACCAATGCGAACGCCCACACGGCGGCGGACATCTACCGTGAGATCCGCGATCGCAAGATGCAGTTGTGGGCCATCTGGGCGCGCAACGATCGCCCGACGGGGGTGCTCATCACCGAAGTCTACGAAACAGCGGCGGGGCGCACATGCGCCATTCCGATCGTCGGTGCGGAGATGATGGAGCAGAGCCTCCCGGTCCTGAAGATCATCGAGAAATGGGCCCGTGAGCAGGGCTGTGTTCGGTTGCGTGGCGAAGGCCGCGCCGGCTGGGAGCGCGCGTTGAAGCCGCTCGGCTGGCGCAAGATCACGACACAGGTGGAGAAGCGATTGTGAGCACGAAGCAGAAATCGACGTCGAACACGACGAAGGACCCTTACGCTCCGGCCATTCCAGGCCTGACGAGTGCTGCCTCCGGCATCACGAG
This sequence comes from Hyphomicrobium sp. CS1BSMeth3, assembly GCF_900117415.1. Taxonomy (GTDB): domain Bacteria; phylum Pseudomonadota; class Alphaproteobacteria; order Rhizobiales; family Hyphomicrobiaceae. Next base: position 825,790 of record NZ_FPEI01000006.1, on the reverse strand, counting down.
CTGGATGAACAATCCGGCCAATGCCCAGGCCTACAGCGGCCCGCGTGTGGCCGGCATGAGCGACCAGACCTCGGCGGGCCTCGATGCGCTCTATGACTCCGCCGGCGCGAAGCAGACCGAGGGCTTTCTGTCGGACACGGTCGGGGGCAAGTACCTTGAGCAGGGCAACCCGTACATGGAGCAGCTCATGAGCTCCATTCGGGCGAACGTCATGCCGAGCGTGAATTCTCGCGTGTCGGCGGCCGGCATGGCGCCGGGCTCGAGTGTCGATCAGGCTCTCGTGTCCCGCGAGCTGACCAACGCGACCGCTCAGCCCTTGTTCCAGACCTACGAGAACGAGCGCCAGCGCCAGATGCAGGCAGCGAGCCAGCTCCCGGGCGTTTCCCAGGGCATCATGGGCAACATGTTGAGTGCTGGGCAGGCGCGCGAGGGCTACGCGCAGCGCGACATCGACGCCGCGCGGCAGGCTTGGGAGGAACAACGCATGGCGGGCCTCAGGCCATATGCGGAGGCCTTGCCATACATCTCTCAAATCGGAGCAGCCGGCGGCACCGGCAGTGAGACGAAGACTGCCTCAGTAACGCCGAACCCGCTTCAGACGGCTCTCGGCGTCGGCATGATGGGCGCGCAAATGGCAACGGGAATGCCTCCTGGTCTGTTCGGTGGCGGCGGAATGCCCGGCATGGCTTCGACCGGAAATGTCGGCAATCAAGTCAACGCATGGTGGGGGTGAGCCATGAGCAACTGGTTTGAGGACGGCGGCCAGCCGGCCGCGAAGGGATGGTGGGATGGCATCGGTGAGACCGTGCGCGGTGTCGGCGGCTATCTCCAGGACACATTGCAGAGCCCGATGTTCCTCGGCGGCGCAGCGCTTGCCTCTGGTGAGGGCTTCGGCGGTATGCAGCGCGGCATGCAGGCCGGTGCGCAATTTGCCGATCAGCGTCAGAAACAGCAGCAGCAGCAGGCCTTCCAGAAGTTGCTGTCCGATCCGAACTTCAGCAATGGCATCGATCCAAGCATCGCCCGCTATGCTCAAGCGGCGCAGGATCCGAGCATCATCGCAAAGCTGAGGATGCCGGACGAGCAGCGCGCAGCCGCAATGCATCCGTATGATATCGCCTATAAGCAGGCACAGACTGCGAAAGCTCTGCGCGAGGCGGCCGAAGGGGCAGGCGGATTTGGTAAGGAAATTCGCCCCTACCAGACAGCGGACGGCAAAATCTGGGGCGTGCAGGCGGGAGCGAACGGCGATCGCTTGATGCACGATCTGTCAAATCCCACGTCGCCTCCAATCTATGTCCCAAGAGGCCGACATCTCCCGTCTGGCATGACGCTCGACGGCTCCGGAGGGCAGCCGGCACCGGCGGGCGCGCCCGGAATTGCTCCGCCGCAGGCAGGGCCGCTGATCCCGCCGACTTCAGGCGCACCGGTGCCCACACGTGTCCAGCACCCAGCGCCGATAGCTTCCGCCGGTCCGTCCGCGGGAATGGCGCCGTCGCAGGATCAGGGGCGGCCTGCCATATCCGGGAACATGGGCGGGCTCTTCGATGAGAGCCGATATGGCGATGCGCGCCCCGCAGCAGAGGAGGACAACTTTGCGATCATGTCGCCTTCGCGGGATGGCGCAGCAACATTGCCACCGCAAAGCGTGCCGATCCCCGGTGCGACCGCAGCTCCGCAAGCAGCGCCTCAGCCTCCGGCCGGCCGCCAGCAGCCAACCGCGCTGACCCCTCACCGCGGGGTCAAGCAGGTCGGCAAGCATCTTGTCGACATCGGAAGCGGTCGCATTGTCGGCGACGTGGAAGACTCGCTACGTGGAGGGAAGTTTGTCGAAGAAGATGCCAAGGCAGCTGTTGCCGACATCAAAACCCGTAACGATGCCATCCAGGCATCACGCAGCAAGCTGCCGCGGCTCGAGATGATGGCACAGCTAATCGACAGTCCAGCTGTCTACCAGGGCACCGGGGGCAACGCTGTCCTGGAGTTCAAGAAGGCAGCTCAGGCGGTTCTCGGAATGGATCTCGAGGGCATCCCCGCATCCGAAGCGGTGCGAATGGTGTCAAACCAGTTCGCGCTAGCGCTTCGCAATCCCGCCGGCGGCGAAGGCATGCCAGGCGCGCTGTCCGATCGCGATCTTGCGTTCCTCGTCGCGAGCACGCCAGGCCTCAGCAACACCCGCGGCGGCAATCAGATCATGGTCCGCACCATGATCGACATCGAGAAATACAAGATGGCGGAGAATGCAGAAGCGCAGCGATACCTGCACAAGCATCGTTCGTCGAATGGCCTCGCCGAGCACATGCAGAAGTGGGCGGAAGGCCGCTCGGCGCTCTCGAAAGTGACGCGCGACATGATCACCAAGGCAACTGGCATCCAGTACGGGGTGCAGAGCGGGCCTGCTGCGGGCCCGACCAACGATGGCAAGCAGCAGGGGCGGCTCAACGAACCAGCAGCAGGACGGTTCAGTTCGCCTGACATCGGCGGCGCCATTCCGACCGTCCGTGGCAACGACGACTATCAGACACTGCCGTCCGGCTCTCAATACTACGGCCCCGACGGCAAGCTTCGGAGGAAAAGCTAATGGGCTGGCGAGACGATCCCGTTATCGAAGAGACGAACGCAAGCCCCCCGAGCTGGGAAAACGATCCGGTGATCAGCGAAATGCCCCAGATCGATTTCAACAGATCGACGGGCGCCATCCGCAAGGATATCGCCAAGCTCCCGGAAGCCCAGCGCGACGCCGCGCTGAAGGCCTGGGCTGACTTCCATGTTGCCAGAGAGCGCAAGGGGGCGCGGTCAGCCTTCGACCGCGGCACCGACTACCTCCGCGACATGGCGACGGGGACGCCGGTCGGCAGTTGGCTAAACGAGGCCAACGCCGCAACTTCCGCCGCGGTGCATTGGTTCACCGGCGAGCGGATGGGCGCGCCCTACGACGAAAGCATGGCCTATCAGGAGGCCCGAGATCGCGCGGTCGACAAAGACGCGACGAAAGTCGGCAAGATCCCATTCACTAACATCGACGTGAACACGTCAGATCTTCGCAAGGTTGCTGGCGGCATCGCATCGGCGCCGGTGTCCCCAATCGCCCATGTATTCCGTGGCGCAGCCGTGCTGCCGCAGATGGGCAATGCAGCCATCACCGGCCTCGGCTATGGCGCGCTGTACGGTGCAGGTCAGGGCGAAGGAGTCAAAGAGCGGCTCATCGAGGGCGGCAAAGGCGCCGGCATAGGCGTTGCGTTGGGCCCAGCTGCGGTCGGAGCTGCTCGGATGGTAGGCAATGCGGCGGGGCATGTAGCCGAGCGAATGCGGCCTCTGCCTCCCGCCTTGCGCGGCTACGATCGCGGTGCGGTCGATCGCGTCGCGCGCGCTGTAGGCGACGATGACCTTGCTGCACGTTATCAGCAGCAGGCCGCCGACCTCGGGCCTGAAGGCATGTTGGCCGACATGGGACCGAACCTGCGCGGGCAGGCGAGTGCAATCGCCAATCAGCCCGGGACCGGACAGCGTGTCGTCTCCGATGCCCTCAATGCCCGCCGTGATGGCGCTGCCGGTCGCATCACAGCCGATGTTGATCAGGCACTTGGCCCCGCGGCCAACATCCCTGAGACAGTGCACGCAACCCAACAGCACTACCGAGCACAGGCCGCGCCGCATCGACAGCAATTCCAGAACAACCCGGTTCCATTCACGCGGGATCTCGAGGACACCCTGACGCTGCTTGCCCAGAATGAGCCTGCCGTGATCCGCGAGGCTCGTCGCTACGCCAACATCGATCCGGCGGCCGGTCCTAACCAGTTCTTCGCGCGCCAACGTCCGGATGGCTCATTCGAAATCACGCGCGTGCCGAATGCGACTGAATATGACTACCTCAAACGGTCTCTTGACGGCATGGGCGGCCGCACCGCGACTGCCAACGACCAGCGCATCTATGGCAATCTCGCACGTCGCCTGCGCACTCAGGTCGATGAGGCGATCAGCCCTGGAGCGCCGGATCAAAGTCCGTGGGCCCAGGCTCGCCGGCTGGAGGCCGAAGACTTCCAAATCCGCGACGCCATGGACCAGGGCCGCAGCGCGCTCGTCGGCCGCAGCATGACACCGGACGAGATGAGCGCTGCGATGTTTGGCGTCGGCAATCCCCCGCGCGGTGGCATGACTCCGCCTGAAGCCGCTGGCTACCTTGTCGGCGCTCGCGAGGGTGTCCGCAACGTCATGGGGCACGCTTCCACGGCACAAGGTGAGAACTCGGCTGCCGCAGCTCGGCGCGCGCTGGGCTCGGATTTCGCACGCGAGAAGCTCGATCTGGTCGCAGGGCCTCAGGCGGCTGGCCGACTTACGCGACGTCTTGATGCTGAGACGACGTTCGACCAGACCCGTCAGGCTGTCCTCGGAAACAGCGCCACGGCCGGGCGCCTTACTGCACAGGGCGAGTTTCCGAATGCCGCCGGCCGCTCGGATTTGACACGAGGCTGGGGCAACCGATCGCTTCCGGGAATGGTCGCAGAGGGCGGCATCAGGTTGGCGAACCTGCTGAGCGGGCAGGCGATCTCCGAACGCAATGTCCGGCTTGCACGTGACGCGGCCGAGATGCTGATCGCGCAGGGGCACACGCGCGACAACATGGCGAATGCGCTGTTGGCACTGTCTCAGCGCCGACAACTCAATAGCGCCAGCCGCGCGCGGCTGGCCCGACTCGCCGTCCAGATCGCTGAGGGTGGCGGCCGTCCGGTCGCCATAGAGAAGGCGAAGGCCAAGAGGCCCGCGCCGCAGTCGCCATGGCCTTCGCACATGAACCGGGCGCTGCTGTCGCTGCCCCCACCGCAATAAGCTCCGCTTTAGGAAACTGTTAGGACGGAATCGCGTTGATACCGGTATGACCAGAGACGAGCTTCAGCGTGTGCGCGATTGGGCGGATCAGAAAATCGCCCAGGGCGAGGAGCCGCCCTGGGCATGGTTTCAGTACATGAAACTGCGTGAGGACCTTGATCAAATCCTCGCCGGCATAGACGCGAGCCTCAGAACGGCGAATTCACCGCAATCGGCGCCACATGGGGGAAGCGGTCCCCGATTAGCGGTTTCCAATGTTCGGCCAAGTAGCGCTCAACCCCATCAAGAAGTCGCGCCGGTACAGCTGCCCACGTAACAAACAGCTTGCCGGCAGCCGCGTATGCAAGCACGTCGTCGTCCGCACCATGCTTCGCTAGGCGATCTGCGATATCACCTTGACCGATACGCACAACACGTGGCTGCTGGCCTCCATGCCAAATAATATACACCCCCACTGTCTCTACTTCAGACAGGTCGACGAACTGCAGCGACAGCCATTTGCCAGCTGTCGATTTCACCCAATGCACTTGCGTAGTGTTGCTCATTTCAGGCTTCCTATGCGGAGCCGAATGGCCTCTTGACCGTGTGTCCCGAGTCTGCGCACACTCCCTCTCGTGATCACAATCCGTCGACCAACGGCGGTTTTCTCATCAGCCCGGAGCGCCTCTGAACCAGGTGCCCGGGCTTTTGCATGCTTGGTGATTCGTTTTCATTCGTCACGATCTATTGGGGTTGCCGATGCGCCCCACTACGAGATGTAGGTGGCCGGCATCGTGCAAAGTGAACCCCGGCAGCACGGAGCTAGCCGGGGTTCAAGATGCAATGCACTTCGCAAATCACGCGATCGCTTGCCGCCACGTCTTCAGGCCGACCAGCACGAACTTGCCGGCAACGGTCTCATCGAGCAGATCGGCAACCTCGCGGCGCCGCTTCGTGCTCTCCCCGCCGCACACGCGCATCGCCTCGGCAAGCTCTGTATTCGTTAGAGGTTTGCCGGCAACCTCGAGAGCGGCAATCACCGGATGCTTGCCGGCAAGCATCGAACCTCCCTTGCCTGGAAGAGCGATAACGTTTGCCGGCAAACGAGTGGCGACCGTTGCTGGCAAGCGTGCCGGCAGCTTGCGACGCTTGCCGCCCTTCGGCGGATCATTTGCCGGGCCGTCGCTTGCCAGCAAGCGCTTGGCCTCGACGACGTTGCCGGCGGCAAACGACGTCTGGGCGCTGTCGCCTCGGATCTCGTGTCCAAGGCCAAAAGCCAGGAACACCGGCACGCTGAGCTCCGCCAACAGGACCGCCAGCCACGTCATGAGGATGATGACGGTTTCCTCGAGCTCCTTGACGTTGCTGCCCTTGAACCAGGGCAAGCGCACCAGCCCCTCGGCAATCGCCTTGTAGCCCGCGTTCGGCGTCTGGAAGGCACCGAGGCGGGCCAAGTCGGCGTCGTGGCCCTTCACGGCAGCTTCGTAGACGTCACGGGTAGCCGTGGCGCCTTTGCAGTTCTTGCCGACGCCACCCTTGCAGTCCTTTGCGACTTCGGCGAGGGCCTTACTCAGCATCGCCTGGGCCTGCTTGCGCAGTTCGCCGATGCGGGCCCGCTCCTTGTTGGCCTGCTCGATCCGCTCGGCCTTGAGGGCCGTCTGCTCGGCGTTACGGGCGCCGGACATAAGCCCGATGTAGAGGATCGATCCGGCCGCAAGGATCACCATGCAGGCCGTGAGCGGGTAGCGCCGAATCTTGAACGTCGGCACGATGCAGTGCGAGGCGGCCGTGGCGATCATCAGCGCCAGGGCAGTCAGGACGTGGGCAGTGGTGATTGGGGCGCCGTCGAAGACGTCTTGGAACAGTACGTAGCAGGTGCCGGCGAGGATAATCCCAGCGACACCCATTGCCCGCCATGAGCGGACAGTTGTACGGATAGTCATGGTCGATCTCCAGATGCTTAGCGGCTTGGAGGTTGATCGGGGCGGGCGGTCTGATCACCGCTCGTCCCACTTTCCTTATACTGCAACAGTTGCAGTATGTCTAATGGAAACGCAACTGTTGCATGTTATCCCCAGCCGTGTTACCGAACGGCATGGCCAAACAGACTGCATTCCGCCGCTGGCGCACTGAAATGGGTTTCACGCAGGAAGAGGCAGCCGAGGTGCTTGGTCTCTCAACGTCGCAGATTGTGAATTTGGATGCCGGTGTCGATCGGACGCGCGGCCGACTCTCGGTCCCCTCTTTGGCGGTCAGGCACTTGATGCGTGCCATTGCTGAGGGCAAGCAGCTCGATCCCTGGCCGGAGAAGTGAATAAGTTACGTTTTTCGTTGCGTGGGATGAGTGACATGAAGGAGGGTTCGGAGGCACCTTACACACCCCGAGAGTGGCTCACGGCGTTCGCCTTCGTGGCGGCAGCAGCCGTCGTGCTCTACGTGGTGCTCTGGGCCGCGGAATTGGCCGCCGACCATTTCGAACTAACTGGCATCCTCCGGGCGGCGTTCGCGATCGCCACTATTATTGCTCTTGTGTTGATGTTTAGTCGCGGCCTCTGGGCACTGCTGACTGGCCTCGGCGCAGTCGCCGCTTTGGTGGCTACTGCCACCTTTATCGTGCACTTCCAGATCCTGCCGGCGATCGGCTTTGCCGTGCTAGCCATGGCGCTGGGAGCGGTGTTCGCGATGATTGTCCGGGAATGAAGCCGGCATCTTCGGTCGCCTGCGTGGGTGCGGCGTCCAGCAGTACTTCGTAGGCGAGGGCCAATCATTTGCCCGCCGGCGGCTTTGGCTTCTTGCGCATCCGCACGCCGGGCCCGTCCCCGTTCTCCTCGACAAAAATCACGCCGGCAGCTTTCAGAGCTTCTTGCACGCGGAAGAGCGTATCGGAACGCACCCGCACCACGTCAGCACCGGCGGCCTCCATGTTGCGCACCGTATTGATGCTCACGCCGGCTTTCTCGGCGAGTTCCGCCTGTTCGAGCCCAATCAGGGCACGGGCAGCTTTGATTTGGTTTCCACTCACCGGCATTTGGTGCTCATACCCACCTTCATGATTGACACCGCTATTTTAGATATATAGGGTTACGATACCCATAAAGTTAGGTATCAGCCACACCATATTGGTTGAGTTGCGTGGAGCGTCCCCCATGTCCCCAGCGCGTTGTCCTGCCCATAGTCCCGTTCCCTCCCCGGCAATCCCAGCCGCCGAGCCGACCGGGCAATCCGAGGGCGGCGGGTCTTCCCCCGATCTCGCCGCCTTCCTCCCCTCCGACATCGAGCAGCTCCAGATCCGGATCGAGGCCGCGGACACGCACTTAATGCGTCTCCAGCACCTCTATGAGATCGGCAGCTCGATCGTCGCGAACACGCCTGGTCAATGGCTAGGCCTCGACGCCCTGCAGTGGGTATTCGATCTCCAGCGCGAGCGGATCGCCTGGGCCCGCGAAACCCTCATCACCGCCGAAGAGCGGGAGACGGATGCGTTCAATTCTGCTGGCCGGCGGCTCGCTGCTCCCCAGAGCGTGGTGGAGGCCTGAGCCATGGCGAATACTGAGAAGCCGTGCGGTCGCACGTTCGACGCCATCAAAGCCGAGTCTGTCCTCATCGATGTCGAGACGCTGCTCGAGGCCATGGAGATCATCCACGGCACCTTTCACAGCTGTGGCGACCTCGAGGAAACGAGGAAGTGCCTGCGCGCCCTGGAGCCCGTTATTGAGATGACAGTCGCCGAGACGGCAAGGCTCAGAGCAACGCTGTTCGGTGGGGAGTCTTGAGCCATGGTGGAAAGCACAAACCTGCTCGGCGCGCCATCACGCCAACTAGTAGCGCTGATAACGAAGCTGAACTCGGCGAGGGCAGAACGCGATCGTCTTGAGGAGATCACAAGATTCGCCGCCGCACAGCGCCCGCCGGTTCCGGACCTCATCAAGCGCCCGGGCTTTGAAAACCATGCACTTGGTGCAACCCACTGGCGGTCGGTGGGCGACCGCGAACGTATGAAGGTGGCCGAAACCTATGAGGCTGCTGTCAAGGCTGCCGACGCAGCAACCGACCACGATCGACACAACGACGCCTCAGAAGCCGCCTGCTGCGTCGTCGGTGACATTGAGAACGAGATCATAGCGATTGAGCCTCGTTCGGTCGCTGATCTGACCATGCAAGTGAGCTTGGCGTTGCATCAAGAACTGGTCGACGGGGGATGGAACGACGAATTCCCCGTGCTGATCATGCAGCGATTTCTGCGGCTGGTAGCATGGGAGTGGAGTCAATGAGCAAGCGTTCCGCTAGCGACAAGCGGCCATCGGCCGAAGAAATCGCGGACATTCGCTATCAGATGCTCGATGGCACTTGGCATAGGAAAGCGACCAACGCGCAAACTCAGATCTTCCAGCTCGAGACGCTGAAGGAAATGCTGCATCTACGGATCGAGTGTCTCAACGACGGCCATGCGGTCGCGTTGATCCAGCTGGTCGGGAATGTCCTTCACGACCTGCGGCGCGAGCTCTACGGCGAGGACATGGGGCCATGAAGATCACCAGCAATCGCAAGAAGACAAAGAAGCTGAAGGTGGCGGTTCTGAAGCCGCACCATCGGCGCGTGCTCGTTTGTCGCGACGACGGTTACCGCATAATCCCGCGCTGGGAACGGATGCGCGAAGGACCGGTCGTTGCGGCGATCCAGTGGGTCGAGAAGCACGCCGACGGCTTTGATCGGCTCGCGCTTCTCATCGACGCGGCCGACTACATGAACGAACGACGCCATATCGACTCCGACGCGGCCAATCATGTGGCCGTTGGCCTCACCATGCTGCGCGAGGAACTGCACGAGTTGCGCAAGCGCTTGTGGGCCTGAGCCTTCCCTGCTGACGACGCTCTCTCTACGTCGGGGCTCGACCCTAAGGTGATTTAAGTTTCATCAAGCGGCTCCCCGTAAGCCTGAGGACGACATTTGGGGGCCGACGCATGGCGAAGAAGCGATCCGCTCGAGGTCGCAAGTGGACTGAGCGCGAGACGGCGAGACTTGTGTCCGCGAGGAAGCGTGGAAAAACCTACGAGCAGTGTGCGACGCTGTTGCGCTGCTCGCGAGGGCGCATTCTTCAAAGGCTCATAGCACTTGGTGCAACGAAGCCTTCCCCGCTACGCGACAGATATCGAGCTGAAACGAAATGGTTGCCGAGAGAACATCGCGTGGTCCAATCCATGTACTCGTGCTATTCGGCCAGCGAGATAGCTGAGCGACTTGGTCGCACACCCGGAGCTGTCCGGAACCAGGTGAAACGGTTGGGACTAAAGAAAAGCGCGCCGCGGTGGTCGTATGTTGACGTCATTCGAATGCTTCAGAGTGAGCACCCCATAAGCGTCAATCTCACATCACCGCGCGCGCGTCACGCCGTGTACAATATGAAGTATTCGTTATCTCGGCTCTTTTCGGTTGGCAAGCTCGACGCCTTCATCCAGTCAAGACCAGACGCACCGAAAAGTAGATGCGCTCGCTTTGGCACATGGTGCCCTCCGGGTCTCAGAACTGATTTCCGACGACTGTCGCTAAGATCGAAGAACAAGATTGCTCGGAGATACCTAGCCCGAGAGGCAGAGCGCGAGCGTCAGAAAGCAGCAAGCAAGAAGTGGCAGTCGCGGCCGTCGAGGAGCCGTTAATCGCCTGATAGGCAGAGCCTGCTATGCTCTCTCATTTCGGAGAGTGTATTCGTGCCAGATCGATTGATGCGACATGGCAGGGCAGTGCAGGCGCAGGGGCGGAGAACTCGCCTGCGTCGCGGCATTCAGCACGCTCGGATGATCGCACCGTTACTCCTGCTTATGACTCTTGCAGCTGGCGCCTATCTCATCATGGAAGAGCGGACCGGCACTTCCGCATCTACTGTCCCGGCGAGCTCGGGTGCCTTCCAAGTTATCGACGGCGACACAGTGCGCTTCCGCGGCGAGCGCCTCCGGCTGCTAGTCATCGATGCGCCGGAGATCAGCTCGCCGCGGTGCCCCGCTGAGTACCAGGCCGGCATTGCCGCCAAGAACGAGCTCAGCGACTTCATGTTCGGCCGACTGGTCACCGTCCACTACTCGGGTCGCCGCGATGTTTTCGGTCGGCCTCTCGTGCACTTGTCCGTTGGGGGCAAGGATGCCGGCAAGCATCTGCTCTCGCGAGGACTTGCTGTGCGCTACGCATGGGGCCAGGCAATCTCGAAGATCTATTGGTGCGGGCTTTGGTGACGAGCAGCACCGCGAGCTGACAGTGCAACGGCAAATGTGGGAAGAGAAAATCATGAGGAACGGATGGATATCTCGTGTGACTGCCGCTGTGGTGCTGTCCACTATGCCGATAATCGCTAACGCAGGCGAGATATCCGCAGTACGTGCGCAAGAGGCCGCAATCGATATCCTGATCGGCAACCCGTACGGGGAGACAGTCGACGCCGTAAAGCGGAGTATTCGAAAGCAAGAGCGCGTTGGCGCGGACGACAAACAGTGCGGCGAGGACGCATGGAAATTCACGATATCCGTGCCGCCTTCTGGCGACATGCCTCAGGGCATCAAGGGCTTCCTCTGCATCTCGCGCACAAATGGAAAGATGTTAGTGGCCGGGCTCCCCTTCCTTCATTGAGTGCCATGCCAAGCCGCACGCAGTGCAGTTAGCTGTCGCTTGCATGAGGTACTTGTTAAAACTCGATCTGCTCGTCGTCGCTGATCTCAGGCGAGTTCGCGCGGCGCGGCTCAAGCGGCGGCTGTAGAACTCGCCGCTCTGGCTGCGGCCCCTCGAATGGTGAGCCTACGACGGGATACGCGCGTTGATATTCGCTCCCATGTGTCTCGGAGCGACACAGCCCCTTCTTGCTGCCGCACACGACGCAGCGCATCCGCCTGTTGACGGCCAAGAAAGGCATCGCCGGATCTAGTCGGTGGAAAGCGACGAACTCGTCATGCATGACGAGATAGCTGCGGTGGCAGCTATTGCACATCAGCCAGAGCCGATCGGCGTGTCGCCGGGCGCGGGCCAGCGTCGCGGGCCTCCAGCTTTCGTGCCTACCGCGCCGAGCATTCTTATCATCATCCTGCATTATGGGATCTACCTCTAGATCCCCGAGCCCCCGCTCTCCTGCACGAAGCCTTTCACTACTGAAGCTGCTCAGCCATGAGGTCTTTGACCGCATGATGTGCCGCGAATCAGCGCGCTGCTTTCGCAACAGGCGCCGTAATCGACTTCTGCCCCTTGCTTCCGTGCGTGGATACGTCTCTGATTCAGCGCAGAAAAAGACCTAATGGCGCCGCCACTTTCAACGCGAGTTGACCTAATCGCTGAAAGACCGCATGCAAATAAAAGAGCCACCGCGATAGCAGTCGGGGGACCGTGTCGCGGCAGCTCGAATTTGACAACCTTGTGAGCGCGTTCGCGCCCGAATTGGCAACTCCACGTCTCGCTTATTTGCTGAGTCTCGTCAAGCGCGTTGCGCCACGCAGCACATGAGACGTGAAATGACGGCAGAGAGCTACGATTTGACTGTCCTCAACAAACGCATCGGCACCGATTCCAACGGCAATATCTGCCTCAACGACCTTTGGTCGGTCGTCGACGAGCCCGCTAACAAGCGCCCGAACGACTGGAACCGAGGCAAGCGCGCCAAAGCGCTTCAGGTAGCGCTCGAGGGCCGAATTACGGAAAATTTCCGTAATTCAGGCAAAGCCGAAGCGATATCAACGTATTACGTTAGTGGCCGAGGCCGGGCCAGTAAGACCTACGCACATCCGGTCCTTGCGCTCGACTACGCGGAATATCTCGATCCCCGCATTGGCGTGGAAGTTCGAGAGGTCTTCCTGCGCTACCGCGCTGACGACATCAGTCTTGCAAACGACATTTTGGATCGAATTGCGGAGCAGGCGCGGGAGGATGAGATGCGCCTGCATATTCGCGGTGAAATCACGCTGCGGAACAAAGAGCTTGCAGGAGAGGGCAAAAAGGCTGGTTGCCAAGGATGGGAGTATGCCGAACTGCACAACTCAGGCTATCGAGGGCTGTACAGCGGGCTTGATGAGGGCGGCATTCACAGGCTCAAAAAGCTTACGAAGCATCAAAAGATCCTCGATCACATGACCGCTGCTGAAGGAGCGGCCAATCTATTCCGCATCACGCAGGCGAAGCTCGCAATGGAGGCGAAGCGCCCGCGCACGCCTCAACAAGCATTCGGCATCGCCCACGAGGCCGGCGTCGAGACGAGGAAGGCGATGGAGAGGATCGGCGGGGTCATGCCGGAAGATCTTCCCGTAGCGGACAGTATCAAGGATGCAAAGAAGAGGCTCGCCGCCAATCTCCCCTTGCTCGGCAAAAAGTGAGAAATCGAAGGAGGGCGACATGGTGCAGACGTGGGGAACCGGAGATGGCGGCACGGCATCGTGCAAGAAATGCGGCGCCGAGTACAAGGTCACGGTGAAGCGCTTTCCAATGCGGGACAGCGACAAGTTCAATTGCGAGATCTGCGGTGAATTGATGAACGAATGGAACAGCACGCAGGTGCCAATGTACGAGCTAATTTCGAAGCCCGCATCGTCGAGCGGCGATACCCCCTCCGGATGAGGTCTCGATATGCGGTATCGTCTGGTGCAACTCATCAACGGCCAATGGACTACGTCGGACTTTAGCGAAGAGAGCGTCGTGACCGAGATGGAGGCGCGCGGCTTCGCGTTCAACGGATTGTCACGAAATGCTGCGGTCATGACAGAGTTGCGCAGTAGGCCCCAATTCCTCGGCCTTCTTGGTCCAATGTGGGGCGGCATCGAAGACGGTGAAGCTGTCCTGCGATACGAAGATCCTGCCGCGAACGAGGCGCTCAGCAACTAGTTGCTGCAGAAATGGCGGATCTACTCGACCCGATCGCGCCGGAAGAACCTGGGCGGCTGCGAGCGGCGTGCAGTTGATATCGCCATCGCGGCTGCAATTTCCAATCGATTGAGTCTGGCGGGCCACATGCCTCCAAGCCGGATCGCGCTATCTATCACCCATGGCAAACGTTCCTGGAATATCAACCGCGATCGACGATAAGGAGGCGGCACGGAAGCCGAGGCGCAAGCGCGCCTCCCGGCCCTCCCATAGCGAGCGCCTCGCAGCAATCGAAGCGCGCCTGTCGGCGGCCATCAATCTGGCCGATCTGCACTGGCTCAACTACGAAGAGCTCGGCCACAGGCACAACGAGCTGATCGAACGGCATAGCGAACTCGTCGCCCACACCACGTACCTCACGGAGCAACTGAGCGAGCTGAAGATCGCGAGCTTCACGCGCAACGCCGTCCTCTCGCAGATCGTCGCGTTGGTGTGCAGCTCGCTCGGCGCCAGGCCGCTCGACATCCACCGGCACTGCCAGACCTTGAGCAAGGAGGCATTGGAGCTTTCGTTCCCGGATTGCTCACCTGAGCAGGTGGCGCGCTGGCGGGCCTTAGTCGCCGATGTAGCGGAGGCACAGATCAGCGGACTGGCGGAGCGGATCGCCAGCTTGAATGCCGGCAAGGATGATCTCCCGCCGCTCGTACCGGAGGCCGAGCGAGAGCGCCTCAACTGACCACGGTGGAAAACTCCGCCCACCTCTCCCGCAGGTTGCGGCAAATCAGATAAGTCTCGCTCTCGTGAATGGCTAAAGTAGAGGAAAGTAGCCAATGCCGAGAGGTGGAGCGCAGCCCGGCGAGCGACGCGGTGGTCGGCAGAAGGGGACGCCCAACAAGTCCACCGCTGAGGTCAAGGACATAGCGCGTCAGCATGGACCGGCGATGATCGAGGCGCTCGTCAAACTCGCCAAGACAGCCAAGAGCGAGACCGCGCGTGTCGCGGCTATCAAAGAAATCCTTGATCGCGCTTACGGCAAAGCACCTCAAGCTCTGACTGGCGAGCACGGCGAGGGCCCGGTCCGGCATGTGATCGAAGTGCGCTGGGCGTCGGATGGCGCCGGCGGCAGTCGGCCGAACTAGGAGGACAGCATGGCACGCGGCGGAGCAAAGCCTGGAGAGCGTCGAGGCGGAAGGCGAAAGGGTACGCCCAATCGCGCGACCGCCGACATCAAAGCTGCGGCTCAGCTCCACGGCGCAGCAGCGCTCGAGCGGCTCGCCTACTTGATGACGAACGCCGATAGTGAGGCCGCTCAGGTAGCGGCCGCAAAGGAAATCCTAGACCGCGCGTACGGGAAGGCGCCCCAGGCCCTCACGGTCGACCCGGGCGACAAGTTCACTGACATGCTGAAAGCGTTCCTGGGCTCGATCGACGGCCGGAGCCGCGGACTGCCCCAGCACCGCCCGCCCATGGCCACGTCCCCAGTTTCGACGAACACCGACCTGCCGCACTAAGAAGCCTCATGGACTGGCAAAGAGCATTGATCCTAATTTCCCTGGCAAGCCTCGGCGCCGATCGTGCCGCGGGCTTCGTCCGCCAGAGCGGCATTCGCCTGACGGCTAGAGCATCCCTCTCCGAAGCCATCCTCGCCCACTATCGTCGACCGTATGGCTACGATCTCGATCGCTTCGAGCGGGATCTGAGCGCATGGACCATTCCCGATGCGATCCCGGCATAGGATGCAGCAGAAATGAGCAAGCGGACCGCGGCTAAGCCCGTCCCTGTTAAAACAGGAAAAGTACAGGCTGGCGCCTCTCCTTTCCGGCCTGGCCAATCAGGCAATCCAAGAGGCCGGCCCAAAGGCTCGAGGAACAAGCTGGGCGAGGACTTCCTATCTGCGCTTCAGGCCGACTTCGCGGAGCACGGTCCGGCGACCATCGCCAAGGTTCGCGAGGATCGACCGCACGAGTATCTGAAGGTTGTCGCCTCGATCCTGCCCAAAGAGCTGAATGTCAAGACCAGCCCGCTCGAGGGGCTGAGCGATGAAGAGCTGGAGGAAAGTATCCAGTTCCTGCGCAAGATGACGAGAGACGGAGCGGTAGAGCCGGATCCCGACATCAAGCACTGAGCCGGCCGGTTCTTACCGGGCAATAACGGGGGCGGACATCGCTCGCGCGTAACCTCTGATTCATGCGCCCTTAAGCGCTCAACCCGCGATGTAAGGGCTGTCTATCCGTCTAAATAGTCGCTGGACAGACCGGCGCACTCCACCGGAAGAGCCTGTCCCACTGTCCCAACCCTAGACCCTGGGACAGCGGGACACTCGGACGGGAGCATCGATTAAACATCGCCATTACAATCGCTTAATTCTTCGCAGGGGTGTCCCATCAAGGGGTACAGAGCGGGCATCGGCGGGACACCTGCCGGCCCTACATAATGGCCCCTATCATCCGACCGCGTGCGCCTCCCATGCGGCCATGAGCTCCCGTCGACGCTCTAAGGCATCGGTCCGCCGGTAGGCTCGTTCTACCTGGCTGCCAGTCACGTGCGCGAGTGCGGCCTCTGACAGCTCACTCGGAAGCATCGTCTGCTCAGTCGCCCAATCCTTGAAACTCGAGCGGAAGCCATGGACCGTCACGAACACCTTCAAGCGCGCGAGCACGTTATCCATGGAGGCCGGCGCGAGCGGTCGGTTGTACTTCGTACCAGGGAAGACGTAGGCGCTCGCGCTCTTGCCCTTCATCTCAGCGAGGATGGCGCACGCGCGACCCGTCAGCGGCACCCGGTGCTCGCGGCCGCCCTTCATGCGCTCGCCGGGGATAGTCCAGATTTTCGCCTCGAGGTCGATCTCCGACCATGTAGCGCCGAGCGTCTCGCCGGCGCGCGCCGCCGTCAGGATTGTGAACTCGAGGGCAAGGGCGGATGTCGTGCCCAGCGCTTGGAGCCGGCGGATCAAAGCCGGCACGTCGCTCCATGGCAGGGCCGCATGGTGGCCGCGGCTGAGCTTTGGCTGCCTAGCGAGCAGGTGATCCAGATGCCCACGCCAGCGGGCGGGATTGTCGCCCTGGCGAAAGCTCTTGGCCTTGGCAGCGTCCAACACCTTCTCTATGCGTCCGCGCAGGCGAGAAGCTGTTTCGGGCTTGGTGGTCCAGATCGGCCGTAGGACGGTGAGCACATCGTCGGTGCTGATAGCGTCGACGGCCTTGTCAGCGATCGGCCCACAGTAGGCCTTGAGCGTCGAGCGCCACTGCGCCTTGTGCTTGTCATTGCGCCAGCCCGCCTCAAGGGCGCTGATCACGTCCTCGGCGAAGGTCGCGAATGTGGGGGCCAGTCGTGCCGGCACCTTCCAGCCGCGCGGATCCTGCCCAAGGGCCTGAAGTCGTCGGCACTCGGCCGCTCGCTCCCGGGCCATTGGCAGATCGACGCCTTTGATGGGACTGCCGAGGCCGATCTCGGTCGGTTTGCGGTCCCGCCAGAACATGAAGGCCCAGCGCCGAGCGCCGGACTTGTCGACGACGAGGTAGAGGCCGCCCCCGTCGCTGTGCCGACCGGGCTTGGCCGCAGCCACATTGCGCGCTGGGAGTCGATGCAGTCCGCGAGCCATGAAATCCCCCTCAGTAATGTAGGAAGCCGCTACGAGTCGGAAGGCGCTTCCGCCATAAGCGGGCTCAAACATGCCGTGATAACTGGGCTTGGCGAGCGACGTGAAATCTACACCCTAGTACTTACCCTAGTATTGATGCGGGGGCAAGAGCGCTTGCCTGCACTTGGTGCAAGCTGGAGCGCTCGGCGGGCCTATGTCAGGGGCTTGACAGAATTCTGTTACCCGCAGCGCTACCCCGAACTTTTCGGTTGTAGCGCGAAAGCGGCGTAAATCATTGGAATCATTGGTCGGGGCAGCGGGATTCGAACTCGCGACCCCCTGCTCCCAAAGCAGGTGCTCTACCAGGCTGAGCTATGCCCCGATCCGGCGCCTAAGTGCCGTGCTCGCGGCGGGGCGTCAAGCTGTTCCAGCGCCCTCACCCCGCAATTCCTAGCGTTTTGCCGTCGCCTTGAAGTGCGAATGCTCCACGCGGTCTCCGGGCTTGATGCCGAGGCGCCGCGCCGAGCCGGCCTTCATCTCGAGGACGCCTGTCACGTCGCCCTGCGAGCCGATGATGCGCTCGGAATGAGGCTCCGTGTCAGTCTCGACGCGATGGACGATGCCATCGGCGCGGATGAAGATCATGTCGAGCGGGATGAACGTATTGCGCATCCACATCGTGATCTCGTGCGCGGTCGGATAGGGAAAGAGCATTCCCTGGTCATCGCCGAGGGAGCGGCGGAACATGAGGCCGTAAGCCTTCTCCTGATCGCTCTCGGCAACCTCGATGTCGATGCGGTGGGCGCCGCTCGCCGTATGAAGGATCAGCGTGTCGCGTCGCATCTTCATCTCGGCCCTGGCGCTCTCCACGCCCATCATCCCGACCAGCGCCACCATCAACAAGCAAAACAGGACCGCGCGGTGCACGGCCCTGTCGTCATTTAGCGTCAGATAGCTCAACCGGGCGCTCCGCTCAATGCGAGGGCGGCAGTCCCGATGGCCCATCCGGGCGCAGGTCGGCTGCCATGCAGCCCTTATAGCCCATTCCCCAGCGCACCTGAACCATCTGTCCGGGCCTGAGCTCCGTGAAGCCGAAGCGGCGCAGCGTCTCCATGTGCACGAAGATGTCGGGCGTCCCCTCGCCGCGGGTCAGGAAGCCGAAACCGCGTACACGGTTGAACCACTTCACGACGGCGCGCTCCCACCCGCTCTCGGGCTGCACAACGACGTGTGTGCGCTGCGGAAGCTGGGAGGGGTGGATGGCCGTGCTCTCGTCCATGCTGATGATGCGGAAGGCCTGCATGCCTTTGGGCCGCTTGAGAGCCTGGCAGTGCACGCGGGCACCCTCGTAGGCGGTCTGGAAGCCGCCGGCGCGGAGGCACGTGACGTGGAGAAGCACGTCCGTCATGCCGTTGTCGGGAACGATGAACCCGTACCCCTTAGAGGCGTCGAACCATTTGATTGCGCCTGCAATCTCGACGACCTCGACGCCATCGACCGCCTCGCCCAAGCCCGGAGCCAGCTCATTGCCAAGTCCGTCAAGCACGTTCGGCGGCCCTTTCGAGGAATCCCCCATTTCTGAACCCCACTTCACTGTTAATGTAACTGCCACATCTGCCGCTTGGCCCTCCGGCGCCATTCGATTTGCCCTCTCGAATCGCGCCTTCCTGCGTCGGCGGTCGCAACATACCAGTCTGGACCGCGCCCACTGTGGCACATTCGCTGCAGTTGGTCATCAAAGCTCCCGATCCCAGATAATTTCGAATCTGATTTATGTCTTGGTAAGGCTTTGTTAACTCTCTGTCTTTCGCGGCGTCTCAGGACTCTTGCCGGACCGTTTCAGAGGACCTCTGTAAGCTGTGGGTTGCTGCCTCGGCACCCCCTATTCGCGCCCTGTCAAGAGCGCCAATGCGGCCGCACCGGGGGTTCGATTCGCCGTGAACGTCCGGACCAGGACCATGCGGGGCGCGCGCTTGCGGTTGTCCAGAGCGGCGCTCTATGCTCGCCGATGAAACAGCGGCCGAGATCTCGGCATCATTGATGATCAGCGAGGAGGAAACATGCGGTATCTGCACACCATGGTGCGCGTCACCGACGTCGATAAGAGCCTGGATTTCTACTGCAACAAGCTCGGCATGAAGGAGGTCAAGCGCCGGGAGAGCCCCGAGGGGCGCTTTACGCTCATTTTCCTCGCCAGCTCGGATGACGTGGACGCCGGCGCCAAATCCAACGCACCGCTCGTCGAGCTGACCTACAATTGGGACCCTGAGCAGTACGGTGAGGGGCGCAATTTCGGCCATCTGGCCTACGAGGTCGATGACATCTACGCGCTGTGCGACCGCCTTCAGAAGGCGGGCGTGACCATCAATCGGCCGCCCCGCGACGGCCGCATGGCCTTCATCCGCTCGCCGGACAATATCTCCATCGAACTCCTCCAGAAGGGCGAGGCCAAGGCCCCGGCGGAGCCCTGGAAGTCCGCGCCGAATATCGGCAAGTGGTGAGCAACTCCTCGCCCGGCGCCACACGGCGCCGGGTGGTCGTTGTCGGCGCCGGCCCTGCCGGGCTGATGGCCGCCGAGACCGTGGCCAAGGCCGGCCACCAGGTCATTGTCATCGAGCAGATGCCGAGCGCCGGCCGCAAGTTCCTCATGGCGGGGCGCGGCGGCCTCAATCTCACGCACAGCGAGCCCCTCGAAACCTTCCTCACGCGCTATCGTCCGGCTGAACCCAAGCTGGAGGGAGCCATCCGCGCCTTTCCGCCGGAAGCGCTCATCACTTGGGCCCAGGCGCTCGGGCAGGAGACGTTCGTTGGCACCAGCGGGCGCGTTTTCCCGCGCGCCATGAAGGCCTCGCCACTGCTGCGCGCCTGGCTCGCGCGGCTTGCCGACCTCGGCGTAGACATGCGCCTGCGTCATCGCCTGCGCGAGGTCCGGCCCGGCGGCACCTTGCTCGTCGTCGATCCCGCGGGCACGCCCAGCGAGATCGCCGCGGATGCCGTCGTTCTCGCACTCGGCGGCGGGAGCTGGCCACGCCTCGGCTCGGACGGGCACTGGCTGGAGAGCCTGCGCGCCCGAGGGATCGACGTGCGTCCGCTCGGAGCCTCCAACAGCGGCGTCGCCATCTCTTGGAGCCCCGGCCTCGTGGAACGCTTTGCCGGCGAGCCGCTGAAACGCATTGCCCTAAGCTGCAGCGGGGAGACCCGACGCGGTGAGGCCATCATCACGTCCCGCGGCCTCGAGGGCGGCGCGATCTATGCCCTCACGCCCGTGATCCGCGAGGCCATCCAGCAAGACGGGGCAGCCCAACTCGACCTCGATCTCAGGTCTGACATAAGCCTCGAGGACCTCGCCGCTCGACTTGCATCAACACGCAAGGGCGACTCCCGCGCCAACGTGCTCCGTAAGGCCGCCAAGCTCTCGCCGGCGGCCATTGCGGTGCTCCGCGACGCCGTCAACAACGAGCTGCCCGCCGAGCCGGCCGCGCTTGCGGCGCTGGTCAAGGCCGTGCCCCTCAGCGCGACCGCACTCGGCGACCTCGCGACAGCCATTTCGACGGCCGGCGGCGTCGCCTGGTCCGAAATGGACGACCGATTCATGCTGAAGAAGCTCCCTGGCATTTTCTGTGCCGGGGAAATGCTCGATTGGGAGGCCCCGACGGGCGGCTATCTTCTGCAGGCGTGCTTTGCCACAGGAAGGGCGGCCGGCCTCGGTATCTTGGCCTATCTCGCCGATCGGAGACCAGCTCAGCCGCCGGCTTGAACGCATTGCACGAGCGCGTCCTATTGACTTGCCAGCGCGCGACTTTGCGTTTAATTCATTGAAGCACAATGCATGAACTCGGCGATTGCCGGGGTGCGTTGTGTCGCAAGAGCGGTCGGATGCGAGGCATACGTTCCGTCTGAACGCGTCACGCGGCAATGTGAGCGCGATACAAGAAAACAAGAATGAGGGCCGTCATGGCTGCCGAGCGCGTGCAAAGCTTACAGGATACTTTCCTCAATTATGTTCGCAAAAATAAGACGCCACTCACCATCTTCCTGGTCAATGGCGTGAAGTTGCAGGGTATCGTGACCTGGTTCGACAATTTCTGCGTCTTGCTGCGGCGTGACGGGCACTCGCAGCTCGTCTACAAGCATGCGATCTCTACGATCATGCCCGGCCAGCCGGTCCATCTGATGGATACCGACCAGGCCGAAGGGCAATAGGTCAGGATCAACCGATCACGGTGCACGACAAACTTCCGCAGTCCGAGCCACGTCGACGTCGGCGGGGGCCCGATACTGTTGCGCCGCCGCCCATGCGCGCGCTCGTGCTCGTCCCGGTGTTGACGCTCGACCGCGCGCGCCAGACCGCGCCCGCCAATGGCGGACATCGGCCGGCGCCACTTCCCCGCGCCAGCGCTGATCGCCTCGACGAGGCCATCGGCCTTGCGCAAGCCATCGATCTCGACGTGGCCGGCGGGCTCGTCGTGCCAGTACCGCAACCGCGCCCGGCGACGCTCTTCGGCAGTGGCAAGGTCGAAGAGATCAAGGCCGAGATCGAGGCGCGCGAGACCGGCCTCGTGATCGTCGATCACGCGATCAGCCCGGTTCAGCAGCGCAATCTCGAGCGCGCCTGGAACGTCAAGGTCATCGACCGGACGGGCCTCATTCTCGAAATCTTCGGGCGGCGCGCGCGTACACGAGAAGGCCGCCTGCAAGTCGAGCTTGCGCATCTGAGCTACCAGAAGAGCCGCCTCGTACGCTCCTGGACCCACCTTGAACGCCAGCGTGGCGGTGGCGGCTTCCTCGGTGGTCCCGGTGAGCGCCAGCTCGAGCTCGACCGGCGCATGCTGCAGGATCGTATCGATGCCCTGAAGAAGGAGCTCGAAGGCGTCGTGCGCACGCGCGCGCTGCATCGCGCCGGCCGCGCCAAGGTGCCCTATCCGGTCGTCGCGATCGTCGGCTACACGAACGCCGGCAAGTCGACGCTCTTCAACCGGATCACCGGCGCTGGCGTCATGGCCAAGGACCAGGTGTTCGCGACGCTCGATCCGACCATGCGCGAGGTCCTCCTGCCGAGCGGCCGGCGGATCATTCTCTCCGACACCGTCGGTTTCATCTCGGACCTTCCGACGACGCTTGTCGCTGCCTTCCGTGCGACCCTCGAAGAGGTGGTCGGCGCCGACCTCATTGCCCACGTGCGCGACATCTCGCGTCCCGACACGGACGCCCAGGCGCGCGATGTCGAGGGCGTGCTGCACGATCTCGGCATTGATCCCGCCGCGGCCGACAGCCCCGTCATCGAAGTGTGGAACAAGATCGACCGGCTCGATCCCGATGCGCGCGAGGAGCTCCGCAACGACGCAGCCCGCGCCGACCACACGTGCATTCTCGCCTCGGCCGCGACCGGCGAAGGCTTGCCTGAGCTCCTGGCGGCGATCGATGCGCGGCTCGGCGCGGCGGACAACTATCTGGACATCGTCATCCAGCCAGGCCAGGGGCGCCTGCTGAGCTGGATCCACGCCAATGCTCAGGTGCTCGATCAGGCGAGCGGCGACGATGGCCACATCGACCTGCGCGTCAGGATCGCCGCCGAGAAGCGCGGCCAGCTCGAGCGGCAGATCAAGCTCGCCGCGCGCAAGTCCCCGGCGGCCGGCGGCGGCACACACTGACGCAGGGCGACGCCCCGGCAGGCGCTGTCGCATGACCCGAGCGGAATTGTCGTAGTCTCCCAAGAATCAGCATCGTCCGCGGGGCCCCCACCACATGAACAGACTTCGCCGGTTCTACGACCGGACCATGGACATCGCCGCTCACGCGCGGGCCCCGCACGTCCTATTTTGGATCTCTTATGTCGAGGCTTTCTTCGCCCTCGTGCCGCCGCAGGCCATGCTTATCGCGATGGTCCTTGCCGCGCGCGACCGGGCCTGGAAGCTTGCCTCTCTTGCGACCATCGGCTCGGTGCTCGGCGGCCTCACGGGCTACGCGATCGGGCTGTTCCTCTTCGAGAGCGCCGGGCGCTGGCTGCTCGAAATGAACGGACTTGCCGACGGTTTCGAGAGATTTGCTGCTCACTACAACGAGTACGGCGCCTGGATCGTGTTCATTGCCGGCGTCACGCCCATCCCCTACAAGCTGGTCACGATCGCGAGCGGCGCCACCGGGCTCGATCTCACGGTGTTCATCGCCTCGAGCGTCGCCGCGCGGGGCCTCGTGTTCTTCTCCATTGCCGCGCTCATCTACTATTTCGGACCGGCGGCCCGCCGCTTCATCGAGGCGCGCCTCGGCCTCGTGGCCGCGACCGTGCTGGTGATGCTCTTTGCGGGCTTTGCGGCGATCCGCGTGTTTGTCTAGTCCTCCACTTGGGGATATGAGTGCGGCCATGCACCAACGTCCGACATCCGCCACTGCTGATCCGGCCTACAAAGCGGGCGCCATTGCTTTGATGCTCGCCGTTGCGTCCATCATCGCGGCTTTCGGCTTCCAGTACATCGGCGGCTACGCGCCCTGCCCGCTCTGCCTCATGCAGCGCTATGCCTACTACGCCGGCATACCCCTGCTGTTCGGCGCGCTCGTGCTGGTTGCGACCGATCGCGCAGGGTGGGCGGCTGCCCTCTTCTTCCTCGTCGCCCTCGCCTTCCTCGCCAATGCGGGCCTCGGCGTCTATCACGCGGGCGCCGAGTGGAAGTTCTGGCCAGGCCCCGATACGTGCGCATCCGTCTCGCAGACGCTCGGCGGCGGCTCCGGCGGACTGCTCAAGCAGCTCGAGACGACGCGCGTCATCCGCTGCGACGAGGCGCCGTGGACATTCCTCGGCCTCTCCTTCGCCGGCTGGAATGTCGTCATCTCGTTCCTGATCTTCGTGGCCGCGCTTCAAGCCGCCTTCGCGGCGTCGGCGACGAATACCCGGCGGCGCATGTCGGAGATTTGAAGCTGTCCCCTCTCCCCGTCCTTACGGGGAGAGGGTCAGGGTGAGGGGCGGCGGCATACGCAAACGTCAGCAATTGGCGCCGCCCCTCATCCCGACCTTCTCCCCGCACGCGGGGAGAGGGAGAAGAGAGTGCGCACCAAACGAAAACCTACTTCCGCTCACCTTTCACAGCGATCGTATCGAGCACATCGCCGAGAAATTCCGTGAGGTTCTCGGTCATGTGGTGCACGTGCTCGGGCGGCTTCTGCCAGTTGCGGATGCCGATCTGCACGGGATGATCCACGTACGATGAATGTACGAGCACGGTCGTCAGTCCGAGCTGGTGCGGCACCTCGAGATTGTGCGGCATGTCCTCGAACATGGCCGCGGCCTTGGGGTCGACGCCGTGGAGTTTCAGGAACTGGCGGTAAGGCTCGGCTTGCGGCTTCGGTACGTATTCCGAGGCCACGATATCGTAGATGTCCTCGAAGAGGTCGAGGATGCCGAGCTTGCCCGCGACGCGCTCGGCGTGCGCCCGCGTGCCGTTCGTGAAGATGAGGCGCCGGCCGGGCAGCGACTTGATGGCCTCGGCGAGCTCGGGATGCTCGGGCACGGCCGCGAGATCGATATCGTGCACATAGTCCAGGAAGGCCTCGGGGCGCATCTTGTGCACCTTCATGAGACCCGAAAGCGTCGTGCCGAACTGGCGGTAGTAGCTCTTCTGCAAATGGCGCGCGTACTCGAAGGGCACGCCCAGGAATGAGGCGATGAACTCGCCCATGCGCTGATCGACCTGGGCGAAGAGATTGCACTCGGCCGGATAGAGCGTGTTGTCGAGATCGAAAACCCAGGCCTGCGTCGCATCGAAGCCCGCCCGGTGACGGGCGAGCGCCTTCTTCACCGCGTCGGCCGCGGTGGCGGCGTTGTCCTGTGGCTGCTCGCTGCTCATGCCTTCTTCTTCGGCTTTCGCTGCCCGCCGACGAGCGTGCCAACGCCGTGCTCGGTGAAAAGCTCCAGCAGCACGCAGTGCGGCACCCGCCCGTCGATGATGACGACGGCCTCGACGCCCGCCTCGACGACCTCGATGCAGCCTTCGATCTTCGGGATCATGCCGCCGTTGATCGTACCATCGCGGATGAGATCGCGCGCCTCCTCCGTGCTGAGCTGCGGAATGAGGTTCTTCTCCTTGTCGAGCACGCCGGCGACATCGGTCAGCAGCAGCAGGCGCTTGGCCTTCATGCGCGCGGCGAGGGCGGAGGCAAACGTATCGGCGTTGATATTGAGCGTCTGGCCCTCGCGCGAGATGCCGACCGGCGCAATGACCGGAATGAGATCCGACTTCGAGATCACCTCGACAATGTGCGGGTTCACCTCGACGGGATCGCCGACATAGCCGATGTCGACGGCCTGCATGATGTTCGACTGCGGGTCCGGCATCTCGGTGATCTTCTTGGCGATCATCAGGTTGGCATCCTTGCCGCAGATGCCGACGGCCTTGCCGCCTTGCCGGTTGATCGCCGAGACGATCTCCTTGTTGATGGCGCCCGCGAGCACCATCTCGACGACCTCCACGGTCGGCTTGTCGGTGACGCGCAGGCCGTGCACGAACTCCGACTGGATGGCGAGCTTCTTCAGCATCGCGGCAATCTGCGGTCCGCCACCGTGCACGACGACCGGATTGATGCCGGAGAGCTTCAGGTAGACGATGTCCTGGGCGAAGGCCTCCGCGAGCTTCTCGTCGCCCATGGCGTGGCCGCCGAATTTGATGACGACCGTTTCCTCGTCGTAATTGATGAGGTGCGGCAAAGCCTCAGCAAGGATGCGCGCCTGCGCCTGGGGATCGATAACGACCTGGCCCGGCGTCGCTGCCTGGGCCTCCCTGCTTTCTGCCATCGCCGTGTCCTTCTTCCGCCCGCCGCGACGGGGCCTAGTGTCTCGATGCCGAAGTCCGCTCAAACTCGCTGCTCGTGTCCCGAGCAAACTTCTCGATCTGAAACACGCGAGCCACGGCGCGCACTTATAGCGCCTTGCGACTGCGGCTCAATGAACTTTTGCTGTTCTGCCACGCACGCGGGCCTCAAATCTGCCGCAGACGCAACGCGCCGTGAAGCAAAGGGCGGCGTCGGGTACGCTTTTGGAGCCGTGCGGGCGTGTGGCGCGTCCGCCGCAGTCGTACGCGGCGTACTAACTCCATGATGCTTTGGACGATTTGCCACCCGGCCGGCGGCAATGCCGGATTCCCGTCGCGGGTGAATCGTGCTCTAAGCGGTAGAATGGTCTGCGGTACTCGATCCGGGGGGAACGGGTAGCCGACAGGCGCGGCGGATGTGTCCGGCGGAGGCGGCAGGGGACGGCCCCGGAAATGGCTCAGGCGATGGCTCAGGGAACGTCGTTCGAGACGAGGATCGCGCGTTCGGAAGCGCTGGTCGGCACGCTCGCGCGTGCGAGCGACTATGCCGCCGGACAGTCGCACAGCGTCGTCACGCTCGAGCATCTGCTGCTGGCCCTCACCGAGGACGCCGATGCCGCGCGCGTTCTCATCGCCAACTCGGTCGATCTGGCGCGCCTGCGCAATGACGTCGCGAGCTTCCTCGGCCAGCAACCGCCGACGGCCTCGCCGGGTGCGCATCCAGGACACGATCCCGACCTCACCAAGATCCTCGCCTATGCGGAAGCAGCGGCGCGTCAGAGCCCGCGTCCCGATGTGCAGATCGACGGCGCCATCGTGCTCGCTGCCATTGTCGGCGACGGCAAGAGCATGGCCGCGACCTTCCTCAAGGCCCAGGGCCTGACCTTCCAGGCGGCTATCCGCGTCATCCGGCAGAGCGCCGCCGCGCAGGCGCCAACCGCCGCTTCTGCAGAGGCGCCGGAGGCCACTCAAGCGCCCCAGCCACCACCTGCAGAGCCATCCCACGCCACGCCGATCCCCGAGGAGCCGCGCGCCGGTACGCGCGCGCCGCCGGCGCAGAAGCCCCTCTGGGAGCCCATGGGCTTCCCGAGTGTCCGGCCGGATCCGCCGCCACGGCCACCCGCACCGCCAGCGCGCAAGGTCGAGCCCCCGCGCCCGGCACCACCGCCTCCAGCGCCGGCACCTTCGGTCGAGGCTCCACGCCCGCCGCCGCCATCTCCCGAAGTGGCGCGGGAGGATGCGCGGCCAAGAGACGAAAATCCCGCCCCCTTCGGCGCGCCACCGCCCACGCCAGCGCCGCAAGTGCCCGCGGCCGCGCGACCGTCGCGCGATGGTACCGATGCCTACATCCGGCGGCAGCCTCCCGCGCCGGAGCCCGGCGGACCGCCGCCGCTGCCGAGCCCGGACGCTGGACGCCGCGCGCCAGATCTGCCGCCGCCAATTCCCCCGCGTCATCCCGGCGAGGCCAATCTGCCGCCGCCACCACCGCGCGGCCTTGGTGCATCCCGCCCGCCGCCACCGCGCCCCAATCTCCGTCTGCCGCCGAGCGCAAGCCCGGAGCCGGAGCTAACCACGCCGTGGCCGGAAGCCCCGCCCGAGCGGGCTCCGCTGCCGCCCGTACCCCCATATCCGCCGCCACCTCCGGCGCGCGCTCCCCAAGGTGGAGCCGATCGGGCGCGTGGGCGCGAGCCCGCACCTCGGCAGGGCCGCGGTGCTCCACGCGCGGCTGTCGAACAGGGCCAGCTCGTCGAGAACATCCCGCGCCGGATGAAGGTCGGCGTCATGGAGACCGTTGAGATCCGCATCGCGCGCGAGGGCGTGGCGGCTGCCGGCGGCCTTCAGGGCAGCGGCGCGCCGCATGTTCATCAGCTTCTGATCACGCGCGCCATGAGCGTGCGCCTCCAGGGCGAGCCGGGCCGCTTCTACATCGAGCCGAAGTCACCCGAGACGCAGTGGACAGGATCGCGTGCCGATCAGCTTGCAAGCGACTACGCCGTCTGGCGGTTCACCGTCATCCCGCAGGTCCGGGGCGCCGGCGAGCTGACGCTCATCGTGGCATCCCGCTCGATCGGGGCCGATGGCGTGATTGCCGACACGAGCCTTCCAGAGCAACGCATTGCCATCCGCGTGTCCGCCAATATCACGCGCGGTCTCAAGCGCTGGATCGGATGGATCACCGTCGCCGTGCTCGGCGGCCTCCTCGGCAAGGCCGGCGAGAGCGTCTGGCCGAAGCTCTGGGCGATGGCGCGCGGCTTCCTTTCAATTTGATCCGAACGCCACGCAACTGATCGCGCTTCAATGGCGCGGCCTGTCCGGGCAGCGATTTTTCCGTCATGCGCATTTTGACAGGTGCTCGACCTCAGATGCGCATCCGGAACAAACAGTTGTAACGATTGGCTGGTTGACATGGTGAGCCTTGCGGGTTTTGAAGGCCATACAGTTCTTGCGTATACGGTAGAAAAATGTTCCGAGCTCTCCGTAACTTGCGTCGAGCAGTCACCGACGCCGATCTCCGGCAGAAGTTGGAAGGCGTTCGCGGCGCGATTGCGGTCGCTCTCGCAGCGCTCGCCGTCCTCGCACTCGGCGCCACGAGCCGCGCAATGCTCGTCACACCGCCGACGGAAGCGCTCATCCAGACTTCGGCCGCGTACCTGCCGACCAGCGATAGCTGGATCGATCAGCTCACGAACCCCTCGGCTTGGCGCAGCGGCAGCTTCAGGGGCCGACAGCGCCCCATGACGCGCGCGGAGGAGCGCGAGGACCGCCTTCGGGAAGAGCGCGAGGCGCGCGAGGAAGCCATGGAGCGGGCGCGCGAGTTCGGCCGTGAGCGCGGCACCTACCGCACGGTCTGCGTCCGCCTCTGCGATGGCTTCTTCTTTCCGATCAGCTTTGCGACGACGCCCGACCGCTTTGCCGCGGACGAGGTCGCCTGCCGTTCGCGCTGCTCGTCATCTGCCCGACTGTACGTGTACCCGAACCCCGGCGGCGAGCCTGAGCAGATGACCGATGTCCGTGGCCAGCCGTACGCCGCCCTCAAGACGGCCTTCCTCTTCCGCACGAACTACGACGCCGGCTGCACGTGCAAACCCCATCCATGGGAGACGGCGTCCATGGAGCGACATCGAGCCTACGCCGAGCGCGCCCAAGGCCGGAAGCGCTCGGTCACGGCGAAGGTTCAGCCTGAGCCAGCACCGGCCAGCCTCGCTTTAGGTTCTGCTGAACCGCGGCAGGAAACGCCGGCGCCATCTCGGCGGCCGCAAGGCGCAATGCTCGTCGGCGCATCCGAGACGAAGGCTCCGACTGCAGCCGAAAGCCAGAAGTCGCGCGATGGCCGGCGCAATACTGGTCGCCACGGCTATGGCGGCGATCGCGCCGACTGGCGCAATCGCGCCTTCAGCAGCGACTGAAGACGGGCCTTACTCGAGCAGATCGCGCAACATCGCAACGAGCGGCACGTCGGCCGGGGGCATGGGATAGTCGGCGAGGCGCATCGCGCGCACCCATTTCACGCGCTGGCCCTCGCGCGGCGTGATCTCGCCTTCCCAGTTGCGGCAGAGATAGAGCGGCATCAGCAGATGGAAGTTCTCGTAGCTGTGGCTCGCGAACGTGAAGGGCGCGAGGCAGGTCTCGCATACCTCGATCCCAAGCTCCTCATGAAGCTCGCGCAGCAGCGCCTGTTCCGGCGTCTCGCCCGGCGCAACCTTGCCGCCGGGAAACTCCCAGAGGCCGGCCATGGATTTTCCGGGCGGGCGCTCGGCAATGAGCACGCGGTTGTCGACATCGATGAGCGCCGCCGCGGCGACGAGGACGATCGGTTTGCTGGTCACATTGGCCCCGTCATGTGCTGGCTTCGACTCCCTCGGGAAGTGGCACGCCAGCCTCGTTGAAGACCGCTCGCTGCTTCGCACCGACGCGCTCGAGATCGAAGTCCTCGATGGTCTCGTTGAAAATCTCGAAGTAGTTGAGCCGCGCATCCAGATGCAGGAAGACGCCGCCAAGCCCGATCGCGGCGCGATCCATAAAGACGAACTCGCGCGGCACGCGCACGGGCCCTTTTTCCTTGAGCGCCTTGTGCACCGTGAAGGCTTCACGCCGGCCATACTCGCCGGGCGTCGTGCCTTCGGCGATCGAGCGCACGCGATCGTCGAGCAGCGGCCCGTAGATGAAGCGCGCCCAAATATTGAGGACGTCGATCAGCTCTTTTGAGAGCCCCACAAAACCCCACGTCTCATAGGCATGGACGATGCGCGCCTGATCGCCTTCGAGGAGCCCGCGATAGAGATCGACGACGCCACCGACGAACTTCGGCGCGAACGTGCGCATGCAGCCGTAGTCGAGGAGATTGATGCCGGCGGGGCGGCCGCCCTCCTCGAAGATCGTATAGTTGCCGAGGTGCGGATCGCCGTGAATGACGCCGTAGTGGCTGAAGGGAAACCACCAGGCACGGAACATCGCACGCGCGATCTGATTGCGATCCTCGATCGGCGCCGTCTTGTAGTCGAGCAGCCGCCGGCCTTCGAGCCACGTCATCGTCAGGAGCCGCCGCGTCGAGAGCTCCGGGACGACATCGGGCACACGGATCAGCGGATCATCGCGGAAGATGAGGCGATAGAGCGCTGTGTGGCGGGCTTCCAGACCGTAATCCAGCTCTTCGCGCAACCGCGCCGAAATCTCCTTCAGGATCTCGCCGGTCTCGACGGCGGGATCCATGCGGGCATGGATGGCGAACACGACCTTGAGCTGTGTGACGTCCGCCTCGACCGCGGACTGCATGTCCGGGTACTGCAGCTTGACGGCGAGCGCGCGCCCATCATGCGCGACCGCGCGATGCACCTGTCCGAGCGACGCGGAGGCCGTCGAAGCGAGCTCGAATGACTTGAAGCGTGACTGCCAGTCAGGACCGAGCTCGGCCTGCATGCGCCGACGAACGAAGGCGGGGCCCATGGGCGGCGCGGCCGACTGGAGCTGCGCCAGCTCGCGCGCATACTCGGGCGGCAGGGCCTCGGGGATTGTCGAGAGAAGCTGCGCGGCCTTCATGATCGGGCCCTTGAGCCCGCCCAGCGCCTGGGCCAGCTCCGCGGCGTTCTTCTCGCGATCAAGGTCATAGCCGAGCAGGCGGCTGCCGGCGACGCGGGCCGCCACCGCGCCGACGTTCGTGCCGACGCGCAGGTAGCGCGCAGCGCGGGCACTCAGGCGATTGGCTTCCTCATCGTCGGACATCAGAAGGGGACCTCCGGGCGCGGCGTGACTGCCGTCCTGTGAGCAGTCCTCAGATATGGCGTCGAAAGTGTGCCCGATCAACGCGCCGGGGTGCCGCGCCGTGCCGCACTAAAGCTTCTTGGGATCGATGCCGCCCATTTTGCACACGATCCGCCATTCTTCGGGCGTCACGGGCTGCACGGAAAGACGCGCGCTGGTCACGAGGCTCATCTTGGCGAGCGAGAGCGTTTCCCTAACGGTCGCAAGCGTCACCGGCTTCGGCACGTCGGCCACGGCAACGACATCGACGCACTCCCACTTTCCGGTGTCGTCGCTCGGATCGGGGTGCGCGAGCGCGCTTACCTTGCAGATGCCGACGACCTCCTTGCCGATATTCGAGTGGTAGAAGAAGCCGAGATCGCCGATCTTCATGGCCTTCATATTGTTGCGCGCGAGGAAATTGCGCACGCCCGTCCAGGGCTCGCCGGCCTTGCCCTTGGCCTTCAGGTCGTCCCAGGAGAACGCATCGGGCTCCGACTTCAGGAGCCAATAGGCAGGCTCGGCTTTCCTGGCCTTTGCCGCGCCAGCGCGGGATGGCGATTTCGGCATCGTCGGCGATCCTGATTCCGTTGCAGATTCGTCGTATGTGCCGACTGTAGCGGCCACACACATCTTTGTCATTGCGCGGGCCGTTGACCCGAAAGGCGCGGCGGATACCATTCCATCAGCAGAGGTGAGCCAAGGGGGAGCCATGTCGGTCGACCAGGACGCGGCATCGCGCGGGGAAGCGTCGGAGAGGCCGAGAGTTCGCGTATGGGACGGTCCGACGCGCCTCTTCCACTGGTCGCTCGTCATCCTGATCGCGCTGGCCTACGCCACGCGCAAGGCCAATCCCGATCTCGTCTGGCACATGCGCATCGGCTACGCGATCCTCATCCTGATCACGTTCCGCATCTTGTGGGGCTTCGTCGGCAGCTCGACCTCGCGCTTCAGTGCCTTTGCCTATGCCCCCTGGACCGCCGTCCGCTATGGCATCGACTTCCTGCTGCGCCGGCCGCGCCATTTCCTCGGTCACAACCCGCTCGGCGGCACCGTCGTGTTCATCCTGCTCGGGCTCGTCGCCGCGCAAGGCCTCCTCGGGCTCTTCTCCTACGACGATCACACGGACCTTCACGGTGGCCCACTCACCAGCAAAGTCAGCGAGGCCACTGTGGCACTCGCCACGCGCTGGCACATCTGGCTTTTCGACATCCTGCTGATCGTCATCGCGCTCCACATTCTCGCGAGCTTCGCCTACGCGATCTGGAAGCGCGAGGATCTGATCGGTCCCATGATCACGGGCCGCAAACGCCGCAAGGATTTCGAGGATCAGCCCGAGGCACAGATCGCCTCGCCGCTCGTGGCACTCCTCTGCCTCATTCTCGCGGCAGCCATCGTGCTCGGCGGTATCACGCTTGCGGGCGGCAAGATCGGCTGAATGGCGCCTCCTGCTCACGCCTGAAGCGGCCAACGCCCGAGATGCACGTGCCGGCTCCGCCCCTGCAGGCTATCGACGAGCACAAGCTCGCGCACGGTCCACGAAATCGGCTGATCGAGCATGGTCGGGGGAACAGTCAGGCCATTGTAGACGAGCGTCACATGGGGTGTGAGGCCGACCGACGGATCCGCGCGAAAACCGGCGCGGAGCATGGTCCCGGCAATGGCCTTCCTCAGCTCGGTAAACTCGCCATCACCTCGAGCACAGCGCAGCACTAGCGAGTGTTGCCCACCGCTGAAGCCGATCACACGGTCGAAGCTCACTTCAAAGGGTGCCATCCGAATTGCAGCACCCGCCCGCCTCGCAACCGAAACGATAGGGGCTGGGAGACCAGCAAATAGGCCTACATGGGCCAGGGAGATGTGAAGGAGATGGGCCGGGTGGACGCGCCCCGGCAGGTCGTACCGCTCTCTGAACCTCGCCCCGACCTCCGTCATACGCCGCGCCGCCTCGGGATCCGGCAGCACGGCGAAATAGAGATTGTCCGTTGCCCGCTTGGGTAGGGGACGCTGTGGCACCCGATAGAAATCGAATGCCAACTGCTGTGGCCCGGGATACGCAGACGCTCCTATAGGCATGACGCACCAACCTCCAACTCAGAACATAACGAGAACATACGCGGGAGTGGGAGCGAAGGCAAGCCCGTCGAGCGACGTCGCGGCGCACGTGAGGGGCGACCGACTTGATCGGCTCCCTGCGGCTCATCATCTATGCGCTTTGCAGGCTTCGGAGATGGATCATGAGCCTCGAGCTGACCGGCATCCACCATCTGACCGCCATTACTGCGACGGCTGCCGCAAACAAGCGCTTCTACACGGAGACGCTCGGCCTCCGCCTGGTCAAGAAGACGGTCAATCAGGATGACACCAGCGCCTACCACCTCTTCTATGCGGACGGCGTGGCCTCGCCCGGCAGCGACCTCACATTCTTCGACTGGCCGGTGGCGCGCGAACGGCGCGGGACGCACGCCATCACGTGCACGGGCCTGAGGGTTGCCGGCAGCGCGAGCGTCGAATGGTGGGCGCGGCGCCTGGCGGACGCAGGGCTCGCGCACAGCCCGATCAGCGAGATCGACGGCATTGCCTCACTCTTGTTCGAGGATCCAGAAGGCCAGCGCTTCCGCCTCCTCGATGATGGTGGCGCGGGTGAGAGCCATCCCTGGGAGCGAAGCCCCATCCCTCCCGAGCATCAGATCCGCGGTCTCGGACCCATCACGATCAGCGTGCCCACACTCGAGGGGACCGGTGAGCTGCTCAGCAGCATCATGAACCTCCGGGAGGAGCGCACATATGCCTCCCCCGACGGCGCGGGCGAGGTGCACGTCTTTGCCATGGGCCCTGGAGGGCCCGCGGCAGAGCTGCATGTCGCCGTGCAGTCGATCTTGCCTCCCGCCGAACAGGGCGCCGGTGGCGTCCATCATGTCGCCTTCCGCACGCCGGATGTCGCGAGCCTTCACGAATGGACGTCGCGGTTGGCCGAGTATGGCGTCCGCTCCAGCGGCGAGGTCGAGCGCTATTACTT
The DNA here is from genome assembly GCF_900117415.1 of Hyphomicrobium sp. CS1BSMeth3. Classification (GTDB taxonomy): domain Bacteria; phylum Pseudomonadota; class Alphaproteobacteria; order Rhizobiales; family Hyphomicrobiaceae. The sequence goes on along the minus strand of NZ_FPEI01000006.1, from coordinate 791,526 downwards.
CCGCTCGCTCTATTTCCGTGAGCCCGCCGGCATTCTCTTCGAGATCGCGACGGATGGCCCGGGCTTCGCCGTCGACGAGCCGCTGGAGGCACTCGGCGAGCGCCTCGCCCTGCCGCCCTTCCTGGAGGGCAAGCGCGCGCAGATCGAGGCCGGCCTGAAGCCGCTCGACTGAGCGCGCGCCGATCTGAGATCAGCCGCCGGCCAGCTTCGCAAGCTCGGGCGTCGCCGCATCGAGCGCCTTGCCGTAGCGCTCGACGGCCTCCTCGGCCTCCGCGCGGCTCATGCAAAGCGGCGGCGAGAACGAGGTCACCTCGATGAACGGCAGCGGCCGCGACAGCACGCCGTGCTCGAGCGCCTTCGCGCCGACAATGCGATGCACGCCCGCCTTCGGATCGAAGAAGCGCCGCGCAGCTTTGTCGGCGACGAACTCGACCGCGATCATCTGCCCCATGCCGCGCACCTCGCCGACATAGGGATGGCTGCCGATGCGCTCGCTCAGCAGCGTCTTCAGATAGGCGCCGACCTCGGCGGCCTGCTCCACGAGCCCCTCGCGCTCCATGATGTCGATGTTCGTGAGCCCCAGCGCCGCACCGACCGGATGGCCGGAGTACGTGAAGCCGTGCATGACGGGGCCGAACTCAGGCGAGGCCTCGAGCAGGACCTTCCAGATCTTATCCGAGATCACTGAGGCTGAGACCGGGAAGTAGGCCGACGTGATGCCCTTGGCCAGCGTCACGATATCGGGCTTGAGCTTCATGCCGCCGGTCGCGAACCAGTGCCCCGTGCGCCCGAAGCCGGTGATGACCTCGTCGGCAATGAACAGGATGTCGTGCTTGTCGAGCACCTTCTGGAGCTTCTCGAAGTAGCCCTTGGGCGGCATGAGAACGCCAGCCGTACCCATGATCGGCTCGGCGATGAAAGCGGCGACCGTCTCGGCGCCTTCGCGCGCGATGATGCCTTCGATCTCCGCGATCATGCGGTCGGTGAATGCTTCCTCGCTCTCGCCCGGATTGGCAAAGCGGAAGTAATGCGGGCATGAGGTGTGGAGCACGCCCGGCACGGGCAGGTCGAAAGCCTTGTGGTAGACCTGGATGCCCGTGAGGCTGCCGGCCGCATAGGTCAGCCCGTGATAGGCGCCGGTGCGCGAGATGATCTTCTTCTTTTCCGGCTTGCCGCGCAGGTTGTTGTAGTAGCGCACGAGCTTGAAGTTCGTGTCGTTCGCATCCGAGCCGCCTGTCCCGAAGAAAACCTTGGAGAGATGGTTGGCGCCCGACTTGTGAAAGAGGCCGAGCACGCGCTCGGCGAGGCGGATGACCGGCTCGTTCGAGGTGCCCGCGAAGATGTGATAGTAGGCGAGGTTCTCGATCGCCCGCTTGGCCGTCTCAGCCATTTCCGAGCGGCCATAGCCGATATTCACACACCAAAGCCCCGCACCGCAGTCGATGAGATCGCGGCCCTGGCGATCGCGCAAGCGCACACCCTGGGCGCCGGCAATGATGTGCGGCCCCTTTTTCAGGTGATCGACAATCGACGTGTTGGGGTGGAACAAGGTCTCGCGGTCGATATCCTCGAGAGGATAATTGCGGGCGGTATCTTCCATCGTTCCAATCCCTTCGTCACCTGCTTGCCGGACGCGCCATGCCAAGGGGTTTTGCGGCTTTCGTCAAGTAAAACTGCGAAGTCTCCAGTTGACGGAGATCAACGCGAGCCGACCTCGGGTGGCGAACACTGCCACAAAATCAGCATTGGAGGTCGCCACATGAACGTGCAGGACGCAATGACAAACAAGGTCGTGTCGGTGAAACCTGAGACGACTGTGGGCGAGATTGCCGCCCTGCTGGTCAACCATCGCATCAGCGCCGTGCCCGTGGTCTCCGAGGACAACCGGATCATCGGCATCGTCAGTCAGACCGACCGTGGCCACCGCAGCGAGACGGGAACCGAGAGAAAGCGCAAATGGTGGCTCGCCATCTTCGACGATGCCGAGGTGCAGGCCCGCGAGTACCTGAAGAGCCATGGTCTCCGCGCCGGAGATGTAATGACGCGCCACGTCATTACCGTGACACCGACCATGGGCCTCTCCGAGGTCGCCGAGACCCTCGACACACATCACATCCGCCAGGTGCCTGTCGTCGACGATGGCAAGCTCGTCGGCATGATCAGCCGCGCCGATCTGGTTCGCAAGCTCGCGGAGGCGAGCATCACGGCAAGTGCTGCGCGCCCCCAGAACGGGCAGCTCCAGAAGGCCGTTTGGGCAGCGATCAAGTCGCAGCCGTGGCTCAACTCGGCCATCCTCAGCACGTCCGTGCTCGATGGCGCCGTCGAGATTTACGGTGCGGTGAACTCCGATGCGGAGCGCCAGGCACTGCGCGTACTCATCGAGAACGTACCTGGCGTTCGCCGCGTCGAAAATCGCGTCGGCATTCTGCCGAGGAGCGCCGCGTAAGTCGTCACGCGCTGTCGGGCACCAGCACGGCCGCTCCGGTCAGCGCGCCTGAACGGAGCCGGTCGAGCGCCGTGTTCGCCTCGCTCAGCGGAAATGGCTCGACGTGCGTGCGGATCGGCGTGCGTGCGGCCAGCGCCAGGAAGTCGATCGCATCCTGGCGCGTCAGATTGGCAACCGAGCGTACCACGCGCTCACCCCACAGCAGCGCATAAGGCATGGCAGGAATGTCGCTCATGTGAATGCCGCCGAGCACGACGATGCCACCCTTGCGCACGGCTGCAAGCGCCGCCGGCACGAGGGCGCCGACTGGTGCGAAGATGATCGCGGCATCGAGCTCGACAGGCGGCCGCGCATCGGAGCCGCCAGCCCACGCACAGCCGAGACTCATTGCGAAATTTTGCGCATCGATATCGCCCGGGCGCGTGAAGGCATAGACGGCGCGACCTTCAAACTGCGCAACCTGGGCCACGATGTGCGCCGCGGCACCAAAGCCGTAGATGCCGAGCCGCCTCGCGTCACCGCTCATGCGCAAGGCGCGAAAACCGATCAGGCCGGCGCACAGCAAGGGCGCGGCTTCGATGTCCGTATAGTTCTCGGGCAGCGGGAAACAGTAGGCCGCATCAGCGACGGTGTACTCGGCATAGCCGCCGTCGATCTGATAGCCGGTGAAGCGCGGCGCATCGCAGAGGTTCTCGTGACCAGTCGCACAGTAGGTGCAATGACCGCAGGTGTGCCCAAGCCAGGGAATGCCGACGCGATCGCCGATCCTGAATGCCGCGACGCCATCTCCGACGGCTTCTATCCGGCCGACGATCTCATGTCCTGGAATGATCGGGAGCTTGGGCTCGGTCAGCTCGCCATCGACAATATGCAGATCCGTGCGACAAACGCCGCATGCTGCAACCTTCACACGCACCTGCCCGGGGCCCGGCGCAGGAGCGGGGACCTCGCGCCACTCGAGTGGCGTGCCGGGCTCGGCAAGGACCATGGCGTGCATGGCGAGCCTCACACATCCCTCACCCCAGAGCGGCCGCCATGACAGCTCCCGCTCATCGTCAGTGCCATCTCTGCCTTGTCTAGGGCACGCACGCGTATGCAGGCTTTGATATCACGCAAACCCACGCTGCAGTGGCTCAACGTGCGCTCAGTCCAGCATCTCAGGCCTAAACCGCGACCGGCGGCTGATGATCTTGCCGGACACCATGAACACGCCGTCGCCGGTGTAGTGCAGCGTCTCGGGGTGTTTTGGCGAAGCGGCGACGTGCGCCTTCACGACCTCGAAGATGAAGAAGTTGTAGCGATCGACCAGCGCATCATCACGGAGACGGCACTCGAAGCTGGCATGGCACTCGCCGATGAGCGGCGCCCCGACCTTCGTCGCCTTCTGATGCGTGAGATTGAACTTGGCGAACTTGTCGATCTCGGCACCGGTCGTATTGCCGATATCGACGACCGTATCGGTCAGCGCCGTCGTCGGCAGATTGATGACGCACTCCCCGCTCTCACGGATCATGCGATGGCTATGATTGCCGCTCGAGATCATCAGGCCAACAAGCGATGGAGAAAACTCCAGCACCGTGTGCCAGCCCAAGGTCATGATGTTGGTTGCGCCGCGCCACGCGGATGAAACCAGCACGATCGAGCCGGGCTCGAGATAGCGCCGCACTTGGCTCACGGGAAAGTCGGTCTTCTCGGGAAGCTTCGCCATTGTGCCGCTCCGCAGGAGACACGTGTCCTGTTGCGGGAACACAAACGGGTGCGAAGAGTTGCAAACCCCTTGGCGATCGACCGCGCCACGTGGTGCGCCGGGCAAACAGTCGGGCGCCCCCTAAATCCTCGCGAGGATCAGGGGCCGCCGTTATCCGACCTCAGCATCAGGCAGGAGAGGCGACCGTCGCGTGCGCGAGGCGGTCGCCCTCACACGATGCCCTCAGAGCGGGCAGCGGTAGTAGTTCCAGTAGTAGCCCCAGCCGCGAGGGCCAAAACGCCAGTCGTAGCAGGAGTTCCCCGCATAGAGGGCGTAGCCGAACGGCACGGCGAAGAACGCGCCATAGTACCGGTGGCGGCGATCGCGGCTCCAGCGAACCGAGCCGCCCTTCGGGCCGCCTTTGCCAATTATCGGCCCGCCCTTAGAGCCACCCTTCATGCCGCCCTTGGGGCCGCCTTTAGAGCCGCCCTTCATAACGAAGCCGCCTTTGCCGGAGCCGCCCTTCATGCTGCCGCCCTTGAAACCTCCACCGCCCTTGCCGCCTCCGCCGCCACCCTTGCCGTTCTTGACCAGGGTGATGGATGCCCCATCGGCCGGGGCGAGCTTGGCGCCGGTCGCGCCGCTCACGGAGGCCTGGGCGGTGGCAAAAACGGACGTCGCTAGTGCAAAGGCGCCGATGACGGCGACAGGTATAAATTTACTGGGCATGACTGCATCTCGCTGATGACAGGTGACGTTCCCCCCTCCGCCAAGCCTGAAATCATGGCCTGCGAGGGCGATGCGTAGATCTCCCGCAACGCAAGACTCCCCACGAGGTCGCCGGCCCTTGCGAGTGGCTCCCGATCCGGGATCATTCCCACTCGATCGCCTATTAGCCGCCTAAGCTATTGAACCAAAATCCTGTTTCTGACCGTGAAGAGTCGGCATACCGTCAACCATTACGTCAGGAATTGTCACTGCTGAATTCTCTCCCCTTTTTTGGAGGAGCACGAGGAGCCATCTATCGCTACCTATCGAGACGATGATGCTCTCATTGGTCGTCACTCGCACGGTCGGATCGATGAATTCGTTCTCGTGCAATACCGTCATTTGGCGAGCATTACCTCCGGTTCTATAGCCCGGTCGATAGACCGTGCCTAGTCCACCATTGAGGATCTTTGGGGCCTTGACAGCCAGGTCACGAACGGTTCGAAGCCTTGTCAAGGAACCGTGTTTGACGGTGGCACCCCTTCGGCAACATGAGCCGCACGTTCCACTTGCTGCGACACAGCAGGGACGTATCACAGGGCTAGTTCGGTAGACGGTCGCAGCTGCGGGCCAAAGGCATCCATCCGGACGGTGCGCTGCGCAAAGTTGCGTTATCCAAAGGAGATATTCGATGTGCAGGAGCCTGCGGCGGTGGCGATCGGAATGCCAAGTCTGCAGTCAATTGAGAAGCTGCCATCCTCGCCGATCGTCCACGAAGTAGCTGAGTGCTAGGGACCTCTTTATCTCGATAGCTCGCTCGGCCGTCTCATTCGCCCGGGAACCTTAAACACTACGAGATGTCTAGCCGTGGTGTCGCCCTCGGGAACCAGGCTGTCGTACCAGATGCAGCTCTCGATCGATGGTGGCGGACCAGTCCGGTCAACGAGTTCTAGGACGCCCAGGAGGCCGAGCTTGACGTTGGTGCCTTGATAGCTGGCAGCTTGTCCGAGATAACTCTTCGCTACGTCGGGTGACACGACACCCTCGTGTTTTTTTAACTCGATCAGAAAGCGCCAACCACCGTGGCCTACGTAAATATCGGCCCGCCCCTTGGCGATGCCCTCTACCTCGGTCTGAACCCCTCCTGTGGTAATGTTTCCGACGAGGAATTCCCGCAGATCCTTCTGAAGATCCGCTTCAACGGGATGCTCGGCAAAGAGGTAAGCTCCGCGGCTGCCGAGTTCTTTGCTGGCGGCATCCTGTCGGTCGATGCAGAAGAGAATTACCTGTAGCACGAGAAGGTCAAACATCACCTTCACTTGCTCACTATAGTAGAAACTGACTGCCAGCTTTGAACGAACGTCGGCGTAAATTCGTTGAACCGCGGGATTCGCGATTCTGTCTTCGGCATGTATCTTCCCCCTTGCGGCCTCCATGACCCGATCAGTGAATTCCTCTGGTGCTCCGATGTCATTGAGGGCGCCCCGGAGCTCCTGAATGTAAGCGCCCTCTTTGGGTTTTCCCGGCGTGCTTGGCTCCGCAGCCATGGAAAAGATCCGCTCTCGCAGGGCGGACGCAACGTCGCGGTATTCCCCAATGAATTTGGGGTCGCGAAGTCTGTCTTCGAGGTGCGCGAGAAGCCCTTTGTTCCTGATGAAGCTGGCCTCAAGACGGGGCTTTAAAAGGAGGCCAAACCCAGCCCCTCCTGCAATTGTGCGATCCGCGTCATAAACTTGCAATAGGCGGTCGAGTACTTCGCAGGCATGCAACCAGCTCGGTCGATCAAGTTCCGCGGCCAAACGCGGAATGGCATCCAGCAACCTGAACCATTGCACGTCCCGATCCCACCGTGGAGCGAGCCAATCAGGAAGTCGATCAGCGGAAAGCAAGAAAGCTCGATCCGAAGCGGCGACCACTAATGCGTCGACCGCGAACTGCAGATCCGTCGCGGGCGCGCCGCGGGCAAATCTCTGAGCGATATTTATGACAGCGGCGTAGACCCGCGCTTCGGATCGGTCGGCATCGATGAGAGCAGCCTCCGCGAACAGTGTGCGGGCGGACTCCAGTCCATCCATAAGCGCACGCTGGTCGTCACCTTCGAGTGCGACAGACAGCAAAGCATAGCCGTACTCAAAGGTTGCCTCACCACTGGCCACGGCATTTCTCCGCAACCTTTCGAGGACCTCAAGAAGGTCGTGCTCCCGCCAGGCGTGAAAGGCAACGCCGACGATTTTTGTTGCGTGCTCCACGAAGAGGCCATTCTCGTTCGGCCCGATCTCAATGAGGACCGACAGGAGCCGGTGACGCGTTACAACACCGCCGAGAGCCAGTCGCAGCCAAGTTTCGAGGGCATAGGCCGCAATGAGGCCGCAGCGATTGTTGCTGCGTGCAGCTGCCCGCGCCTCCAAAGCTTTGACAAGTCGGGAGCCAACGCGATGGCGCAGTGTCTCCGAAGCGATCAGTGCTTCCGACGCAGTCCTAAATGTCGTGGCGTATCGCGCGTGCTCGAACCCCTTGATTACGAGATCGTCGGCGAAAATCTGCTCACTGGCGGAAGCGCTCGCGGCCCATCCGACCAAGACATCTAGGTGCGGCGACCGCAAGAGTTCATCCTGTTCGACCTCGATGACTGCACGGCCGCCGATAGCGTCCATGGTAACCGGCTCGCCGCTGGATATCAGGGATTCTATGGCTGTGACTGTTGACATGCAGAAAATTCCTCAGTCCAACGTCACCAAAGGTACTTACCTTTTCTAGCAACCTTGCAATTGTCGGGGTTCAATAGAGCGACGACCTCACTTGCCTTCGCGCTCGATACGATGACTTGTATTCCAACTTCGTCATCAGCGATCTTGCGCAGTTCATGAAGCAAAGCTTCCAAGTTGCTGTCCTCCGTCTCTTCCGCACCGGGAGAGTCGATGATCAGCAGCCCAGGATGGCGCCCGACGCCAAGCGTTCTGCCAATTCTCAAGAGTGCGATGGCGGTCGCAAGGCGCAACCGCAACCTCTCACCCTTGGTCAAGTCCCCGAAAATCGTTGTCGCTCCCCCCTTTCCTATCTCCATGCGGGCTTGCGCGTCGATCTTGACTGACTCCAACGATACGAACCCGAAACGCTGGGCGAGGTTCAGAACTTCCTTGTCTAATGCGGCCAGCAGGTTTTGGGCCGCATCATCCATCGCTTGCTTTGCGAAGTCGTGGGCTGCACTTACCACCGGGCGGTCGGGTGCTGGCTCTGGGGTGGCTGCACTATCGGAGTGGGCTTCAAGCATGCCTTCGAGCTTTGCGATCTCAAGCTCGATGTCGCGCCGCGTGCGTAAGCCGCTTGATGCGGGAGCGGCCCCAAGCGCGGAGCGTGCTTGGAGCATGCGCTCCCGCTCGACTTGCAATAGTCCCTTCAACTCAGCAACTACTGCCGCTGCGCGATTAGAGGCGGCACGCGTCGCAGTCGCCCTCTCGTTAGCTTCTGTCAATCGCTGGTTCACGTCCTCCATCTTCTCGGACGGAATCGGTTCGGCACACACCGAGCAGCTGAAATCCGTCTGCTCGCGCATGATCCGCTCGTTCGTCACGCTCGTTTCGCAGCGCGGGCAGCAGGTTGGCTGCAGTCCGTTGAAGAAACTGGCCGCAACGAATGTCTCGCGTATTCCGCGAGATTCACGCTCGTCGGCATCTGCCACATTTCGGAACTGCTGCGCCTCATCCTCTGCTTCAACGAGCCTGCGCTCAACTTCATTGTAAGACGTAGTGGCCTTGACCACGGCTTCCGCAAGCCCGTTGACACGCGCAGCGAAGTCGGCATCGCCTGCAAGGGTAGAGAGTCGATTGCGAGCGCTCGCCAAGTCAGCTTCAATCTGGCCGCGTGTTTGCGCACTCTTCTGAACAGCTGCCTGCTGCACTGCCTTCGCGCGTTGGTCCTCTGTGGTGAGTTCCTTCAGAGCGGTCGACGCTTGCATAACGGTTGATGCCCAGGGTAGTCCTACATAGAGCTGAAGGATGCGACCTGGAAGGCCGCCGAATTGAGTTTCGCCGAGAAGAAACTGATGTTCGCCGCCGAAGTAGAGTCCGCCTGATAGCGCGCTCCAACCATGCTCCGACACTGTCGCAGTTTCGTCCTTGCCGCGTTGATACGGGATTGGATCGAGGTCGAGCGCCTCCATCATAAAGCGCGACATTGCAGCGCGAAATCCTACATGGGTCTCGAAGCTGTCGATCATTTCAACGTCACCACTGGGAAGCGTGCGTGAGAGCGTGCCGACGGGCACGCCTTTCTCGACCCGGAAGTCCACGGCATGCTTTTGTCCGTCGAGGGTGAAGTCGGTGGTAACATGCTCCAGCCACTTCTTCACATCGGACTGTAAACTCTTAATGTCGCCGCGCAGGGACCAAAGAATGACTTCCAAGACAGTAGACTTGCCGACGAGGTTTGTGCCGTCGCTGGTGACCGCCCAGACACCGTTTTCCAGGTTTTGCCAGGAGAAATTAAAGTGACCGGTAGCTTTGCCTCGCTTTTCGCCGGAGAAGGTGAGCGAGGTAATGCGCAGCTTCCGTGCAGGCCGCGCGCCGACCTTGGTGCGTATGTTTCTCTTTCTAAGGATAGCTTCGACCGCGGAAGGCTCTACTCCCGCCGCAGAGGCAACTCCCTCGTGCCATCGCTCGCTCATATTTCAGCTTTCTCCGACAGTGAATTTATTCGAGCTCGAACGCGATCGGCGATAGGCGGGATCGTGCCCTTCAGTGGCGTTGCCGCGTACTCCTCCTGAAGGTATTGCCTACCTTTAAGGGCCGCACCTCCAGCTCCCCCGGCGATTCGAACGGCTAGCGCGGCTCGGTCTCGGTACCAGGCTAATTCTTGCGCGGCGTTCGCCAGTTCGTCCATCGCGCTGCGGCCCATCTTTGTGAGCAGGTACCAAGTCTCCTTGACCTGTCCTGGATGCCCACTAACATGTTGGCGAATTAAATCGCGCGACCGCAAAATCGATAGCGGGTTATGCAGAGGCTCGAAGGCTCCAAAATGGTACCTTATCATCGGCACGCGCCTGAGATCGGGTTCTCGGTCGTCGAATATCCGCCGAGCGAGCTCCAAATCGTCTATCGAACCCCTCTCGAACTCATTCAGAAGTTCGTTTGCAAGGTAATCAGGATAGCGGATCCAGAAATCCAACGCCTGCAAGCGCGATTGGGCACGTAGAATTGCAACGATGTCGGGCCCGAACTCAGAGTCCTGTACCGGCTCGCCGGCGGCACAGATGCATGCGAGCAATCTGACGGCTGACTGTTGATCAGTCTGGGACGGTGGGCTTGGCATCAGTGTTCCATTATGGTCGATCACACAGCAATTACTGCCATAAGAGCCAATCTGAAGATCGGAAATTAGATGACCAGGGCCGCTATCTCTGCACAATCTCCGTTGCTTGTTAACGCGCCACGCGATTGAACCAGAGCGGACCCTCCTCCACGTGACTCCTCAAAGCAACTAGCCAGCCTCTGCGATGTCGATCGTAATGGTAATTGCGGCAGAGATTGGCGCAGATCTTTCGTACAACAATGCTCGCAAGTTCGGATCAGTCAGATCCTCGAAGTGCCGACCCTGCCTGCATCGCAGCACCTCATCAGCGATGAAGTTTTCAAGCCGCCAACCAAGTGTTGAGCTGGGATCGGAAGCGTCGAGGGGCGATGGCAATGTGATGTCGTTCACGGAGGGTGATCGACCAGCATCGAGTTTTCGAACGACGGAATGGACATTTTCCGCTGGGGTGACGCGACAACCAATCGCGTTTCCGCCTTCCGGTGCCCGTCCATCCAATGCGGGATAGGCTGTTCGAAATGGAAGGGTCAGAGGATTGTAAAACCCGTAGTAAACTGGGATGCCTCGACGCTCAGAGTACTCTTCGATGCGATCAACTTGCGGGTGGCCCGCCTCAGTCGCTTGGTAGATAGACTTGCTATCGAAGCCAAATGTGCGTTGACTTGAGATAGGCACAGTTCGATCCGTCCGATCTGCGAGCCGTCCGATACCGATCTGATAGTCAGCTTCGTCGAGTTGAACGGCAGGGATCTCCCTAGAATAGAGCCGCTTTGTTTGTAGGAGTGCGACCTTGCGTGCGAGCAGGGTACCTTGCCGACGCAAGAGTATAAAAAAAGCTATGTCGGCAATCTCCCAACGCCCAAGCATCCATCGGCTACCGAGCCAATGCGATTCCAGGCAAATACCGACCCGCTCAGTCGCAAAGAAAGCCGGCGGAGACGCGGTGAGGTCCATGATCAGGATGTGATCCAGTGTCTCTTCATGCATAGAGGGATGCAACGATACGGCACCTGAGACCTTCTCATTGGCCGCCCGGAATACCCCGCGAACGTAGTCAATTGCTACTTCCGGGATCGCGTCAAAAGGCAATGCCATAATTTTGTGCCCCCCCAGCTGCGTGTGTCCAAGCTTATAACTTTTTTCCGATTGTCAACCTTGCTACAGATTAGGTCGAGACGCGCGATTGCTGACAGCAGAACGTCCGCCCCGGCCCGTCACGGCAGCGGACGAAATCTATCGGATCATCGCGCCTGTTTGGCAATCAATGCGTGGAGCTCTTGGGCGCTCGTTGAGGTGCTGCAGCCATAGAACCGCCTCGTCAGGCTCAAACCACGGTATCGTCTGCCCCAGAAGCTGGCGGTCGACAGCGCCGCACCGCGCTGATTGAGGCGACATCGGTCTTTCTCATCGAAAGCGCGCTTTGCGGTTGCTTGATTTGACGCGTCTTTCGTTGATCTTCCCAAGCAGAACACACCCAGTTGGCGGGAGCATTGCCCGCTGCACCGGTGGGTCTGTTTGGGAGCGGGATCGCGTGGATGCCATTTTCTGCGGCCACGCTCGATATTTCGATCATCTGGGGGGCGCAATGGCGAAAGTTTTCGAAGGCGTGTTGTTTGCGGACTATCACCAGTTCTATCTCGCCGACACTGAAAGCAAAGTCGACATCTCGGAAGATGTGACAGACGAGGCCATAAGCCAGCGGATCGTCTGCCGCGACGATGTCCTGGTTGTATTCACGGCCCGAAACATTGAGGTGCCGGTCTTGGTCGAACTGCATGAGACAGAGCCCGCGCTCGATCTTCCAGATGCCGATCATGCCGTGGAGGCCGATCTGCGCAGCGCAGGCATGATCGCGATTGCCGGATGCACCGACTATCTCCCGGACGCTGCACGGTTCTCCGTACCGGCTGGCAATCTCAAGGCACGGGTCTTGTTCACCGGCCTCGGAACGCTGAGTTCGGACGGGCTCGAGGGCGAGGACCGTTACGTTGTGCATCTGTGGCCGGGCAAGGCTGAGGGCGTTCGCGTCCTCAAACAATGGAACGATGACTAGGGGATCGGCGATCGGTCACCTCCAAAGCCCGCAAGCGAATGGAGAATGCGATGGATTACAAACCTCACGGCTATACGTCTGTTGCTCCTTACCTGATCGTCGATGGCGCCAGGGCCACCATTGAGTTTCTCGTGCGGGTGTTCGATGCGGAGCTGCTTCGCCAATACACCAGGGATGACGGAAAGCTCGCCCATGGCGAGATCAGGATCGGCGATACGGTAGTGATGCTCAGCGACCCGACCGATGGATGGCCGGTCGTCCGCAGCCATGCACATGTATATGTTCCGGACGTGGATGCTACCTATGCCCGCGCCATCGCTGCCGGCGCAGAACCCGTGCAAGCACCTGTGCAGAAAGGCGACGAAGACAAGCGGGGCGGGTTTCGCGACGCCGGCGGCACGACCTGGTGGATCGCAACCCAGGTGGGAAACCAGACGGGAGCATCGCAATGATCGAAGGAACCTGTCTCTGCGGCGCGGTCGGCTGGAGCTTTGATGGCCTCCCGGAGTCGGCCACGGCCTGCAACTGCACGGCCTGCCGCCGCTATGGGACACTTTGGGCCTATGACTATGAGGGCGAGGCAATACGCGTCTTCGGTCCGACCAAGGCCTACGTTCGGGGCCGAAGCCTGGAGTTCCATTTCTGCCCGGAGTGCGGGTGCGTCGCTTTTTGGCGCGGCCGCGGACTTGATGAGCAAGGTCGCCGCCGTATCGCCGTTAATCTGAGGCTCACGGAGCCAGGACCGATCGCCAACGTTGTGATTGATCATTTCGATGGGCTGGGCAGCTTCGACGACCTGCCGCGCGATGGCCGCTGCATCAAGGATATGTGGTTCTAGGCAGTCAGGCGCGATCGAAAGGAGGCTGTATGGTGCAATCGACGGCGACGACGGTGGATGAATGGTTCGACGGCCTTGCGGCGCCGGATCGGCTGACCTTCGATCAATTGCGCTTGGCGTGCCGCCAGCAACTGGACGGCTGGGAAGAGCGGATGCAATGGGGCATGCCCGGATATGGCCCGCCGGGCCGGGACAACGCCGTAAGTTTCAACGCCCAGAAACGTCACATTGCCTTTTACGCGGGGCCGACGGCGGTCGCGCGGTTCCGGGACCAACTGGCCGGCATCGATTGTGGCAAGGGCTGCATTCGCTATCGCAATTCGGGCCAGATCGATTTCGCCATCGTGGCCGCGATGCTGCGCGACATCCATGCGCGTGGCAGATCGATGTGCTGAACCTGTTTGCAGGCATCGACGTTCTTGCGCGCAATGGCAAGGGTCATGCGCTGGACAACAGCCGTCCGATGAGACTCACGATGCCAGCCGCTGCCAGATTGCCAGCGACACCTTCGGCAATCGTTTTCATCGACAAGAGAGCGGCACGCATTCTGGATTGCGAAGGTGCTGATGCTCGGATCTCCTCGTCGAGAATCGCGAGGGGAGCCGTGATCAGCTCCTTCTGGGGGGAAGGCAATGCGTCGATTGTGGGCCTTAGCTGGCCAATGAAGTCAGAGAGGTCTCTTACAGAGATATCACCGGCAACGTTGAGCGAATTGTCGATGGAGTTGGAGTTCACTCGAGCGTTGGGGCCGTGAAAGTTGTTGGTGATGTTCTGTATGAGAGCGTGCTGTGATCCGGTCGCCGCGTCCGAGCGCCTTACCTTTGTTTGGAAGTGAGCTTGTATGCCACCGATGCCACTACGGTAGCCTGGGTCGACGACCACAAGGTCGTCGACGAGACCGCTAGGCAGCTGCCGGAGGAAATGATCACCAGGCTCGATCGGCAAGTCGCGCAGGAAGGTGATGACAAGCGTAGGGGTGACTTGCCCGGGAATGTTTTCACGAACAATGGTGCCGTCGGCTTTCACCAGCGTCAGCTTATCGTTCATCATTGAATTGAAGGACACTTCGACCCCCTCAATAGTAATTTTTCGATCGCAATAGATATCCAAGAGGCTGGCGATTCGCGCTTCGATATCCTCGTTCCTGGAGCCCGACCATTGACCGAAGTCTCGAGCTTCGGGAAATTTTATCCCGTCGCCTCGCAACACTCTGTCCTTGTCGATCGCGGCACGGCGAATCTTGCCTGCGAACTGGAGGATGAGGGAGCGGGCTCGGTTCAACGTGGTCTCGCGGATCTCCAGTGGGTACTTGCGCAGCTCCGTTTCCACGTCGTCGAGGATCGCACTGATCTTCTTTCGGAGATACCGCTGGATTGTTTGCCAATAGATGTCATGGGCAGTGCCCGAAAATTTGATACCGCCGTACTTGATCATTCTGCCGTCGAAGCTGTCGATCTCTACTGGTCCTTCCCTGCCGATAAAATGCCACTTGAAGAACCATTCATTCTGCATGCGCAGGTATTCTTCGTCCAAAGCGAGTGATAGTCGAGACGCTATGGGAGTCAGTCCACTCACCATCGTATCCTTGTGTCAGATCCACACGCGGCCTTATCGCCGCCGACCGATCCGGCAAAACGATTCTCGACCTGAATACCGCGCCGGAAGCAAAGCCGTGCTGCAACGCAAAAGAAATCGACCCGCGAGCTTTGACGGGGCCCGGGAGAATCACTGAGCTGGCGAGAATCGATAACGGGGAGTTGGCGACAAGTCGAATACGGATGGTCCGGGGCAAGTCTGCCAGCCGCCTTTTCTCAGGGCTTTTGCCCGACAATCAATTTACGGCATTGGCGCGTCAGCTTTACTTGTGCACAACAATCTTGGGCATGGAGCGTACTCAGGCCAAATGCAACAAAATGCCCTGGGGAGGGTCCACGCATGACCAGCTCAGGATTAAACGAATCCGCCGAACTCTTTCGGCACGTGACCGCTGAGAAGGCAACATTCTATCGCTGCATCATGGACGTCTTTGCCATGGCAAAGCGACAGTATCGCCTGCAATTACGGCCTGACGAGGTGCTGGCGGAGGCAACATGGCCGGGATCACCACCTCGCATCGAGGAAGTGAACACAGCACTCGCCCAACTTGAAGCTTGGGGTAATCTTGAGGCCCACCCCGACACCGCACGCGTTTCGAACCTGAGCGATTTCTATCGCGCTCGCTTTCTCTACAGACTGTCTCAGGGCGGGGAAGCTGTGGAGTCGGCGCTGGTGTTGTTCGTGCAAACACTGCGGCGGCGCGCAGAACTTCAGACCGTGGCGCTGGAGGATATTGCGAGCCGCCTTAAGAGTCTTCGGATTTTGGCCGCGGATGATGAGCCCGATGCGGCCAAAATCCATGAAACCTTGCGCGATCTCGTTCGCGTCTTCGAGGGTTTGGCCGAAAATGCGCAGGCATTTATGGCCGGCGTTGCACGCAGCATCGAACTGCAGCAGGCCGAAGCCAGCACCGTGGCAACTTATAAGCGCCGCCTGATCGACTACCTGGAGCGGTTCATGGGCGACTTGGTGCGCCGCTCCGAAACAATTGCAGGCCACATCCTTGCCTTGGAGCCCAGTATCGAAGCACTGCTGCAACACGTTTCGGCGCGCGAAGCACGGGATGCTGCTCCTGGTGATGCGCAGGACCGAACTGAAGCTGAGAGCCGCTACCTGCAAGTGTGGCGCGAACGATGGCAGGGTCTGCGTGGGTGGTTCTTCCGCACAAGCCACGAGGCATCTCAAGCTGAACTATTGCGGGCACGAGCGCGGTCGGCCATCCCGCAACTCCTGGGTGCAATAGCGGCTCTTAACGAGAGACGTAGCGGTCGCAGTGACCGGTCGGCGGATTTTCGCGTGCTCGCCGGCTGGTTCGCAGCCTGCGCGGACGACGGCGAGGCACACCGGTTGGCCCGTGCGGCCTTTGCACTTAATCCGGCCCGGCACTTTTCGCTCAACATCGACGCGGATGCCGATCTGCCGGCAAGCACCCGTTGGGCAAATGCACCGCCTTTGAAGATTCATCCACGTTTGCGCGAATATGGCGAGGCCGCACCGCGTGGACCGCTGCCCCGTGTGCGAGACCGCTCCGAGGCGCGCGCGCTTCTGGTGCGCGAATTGGCTGAAGAGTCTTTGCAGGTGGAAGCGGCGCGACGGCGCCTCGCGACCGGTCAATCCACACGACTTTCGGACCTGGGCGAGCTTGACCCGCATGCCTTCGGCCTGTTCCTTGGCTTGCTAGGCGAAGCACTAACGGAGCAAGGTGGACCGGAAAGGACGGTCGAAAGGCAAACGGGCGACGGTTTGCTTCACATACGCTTGGAGCCCTTGGCTTCGGACAGCCATGCCGAAATCAAGACGTTGCACGGCATCTTCGCTGGGCGAGATCATCTGATCACCATAACGCCCTCGAGTGGAGGCTGACATCGGTGAAGGTTCATGTTGATGGCGATCAGCAGAGTCGCAATATTGCTCAGCGGCAGCAGCAGTTTCAGCGCGATGAATTTCGCACGGCTCTGCGAACCCTGCTGATGTCTCCCTTATTGAGTCCCGCGCATGAGGACTTCTCCACCGTTCGCCGCCAGGCAGAACCGCTTCGCGACTGGTTCGCGCGCGAGACGGGCTGGACATTGGAGGCCGAACGTGGTGGAGCTCGGCTCTACAAGAGGCCCGCAGATCTCAGCAGCGCTACGCGCGGTTTACCCGACTACGATCGTCGACGTTATGTGCTTTTGTGCCTTGCCTGTGCAGTGCTCGAACGCGCCGAAGCGCAAGTCACATTGCGTATTCTGGGGGAACGGCTATTGCTGCTTGCGGCCGAGCCGACACTTACGTCTCTTGGTTTTACATTTACCCTCGCTGCTCAACACGAGCGTCGCGAACTGGTTGCAGTGTGTCGCACGCTGCTGGAGTTGGGGGTGCTGCAGCGTGTGGCTGGCGACGAGGAAGCTTTTGTCCACGCCGGTGGCGATCAGGCCGATGCTCTCTACGATGTCCAGCGTCGCGCCCTTTCTGGCATGCTTGCTGTCGTCCGTGGTCCATCGACGTGGAGGCCGGAGGATGCCCCGGTCAGTCTCGACGAGCGGCTCCATGCCCTGGTCACCGAGCATGCGGCGGACAGCGATGAGGCTCGACGGACAGCAATTCGCCATCAACTTGCACGCCGACTTCTGGATGATCCTGTCGTATACCTTGACAGTCTGGACACGGAATCCCGTGCCTATTTTGCCAACCAACGCGGAGCTATGGCTCTTCGCTTGTGTGACGCGGTCGGCCTCGTCGCAGAGCAACGTGCAGAGGGGCTAGCGCTTGTCGACGACTCTGGCGCGCTAACGGACGTGGCCATGCCCGCAGAGGGTACGGACGCCCATGCTACCCTGTTGGTGGCGGAATACTTGGCCTCCAGTTGCAGGCAGCAACAAGCCCACGTGTCCCCTACAGCGCAGTCGTTGGCTGAATTCACTGCAACCACTGACATCGTCGACTTCCTACGCGAGGCCAAGGGCCGTTATGGTCGGTATTGGCGCAAATCGGCGCGCGAGCCAGGCGCAGAGCACGAGCTGGCGGAAATCGCGATCGGGCGGTTGGAGAAGCTTCAACTGATCGTCCGCAATAACAATGGTGTGTGTCCGCTGCCTGCGCTCGCACGCTTCGCACTCGGCGATGCCGAAATCCGCGATGCGTCCGGCGCGCGCGACAATAGCAGCGTCGAGCCGGCATGAGACGCGGGGCACAAGCGCTGTTCCTACAGCCGCAGCGACCGCCGCTCCCCACTCCAACGCGGTCGCGATGGCAACCGTTGCGGCTCGGCGTCGTGGAGCTCTTTCTGTATGACAGCGAAGAATTCTGGTTCCGGGACGGTCATCTGCTTTTGCGCGGCAACAATGGTACGGGCAAGTCCAAGGTGTTGTCGCTTACTCTCCCCTTTCTTCTCGATGCCCAACTCAAATCCTCGCGCATCGAGCCGGATGGCGACAGTGGCAAGAAGATGGCTTGGAACTTGCTGCTGAACAGCCACAATCGACGCAACGGGTATGCGTGGATCGAGTTTGGTCGCATCACTGAGGATGGTACACCACGCTATCTTTCGCTTGGTGCAGGCCTCTCGGCTGTTGCTGGGCGTCCACAAGTGGAGAGCTGGTACTTTGTATTGGATGACGCCGACGGTGGGGCACGGATCAATCAGCATCTTTGGTTGACAAACGACCAACGTGTTGTGCTGACCAAGGAACGACTGCGCGACGCGCTGCAAGGGCGCGGACAGGTTTTCGACACTGCCACCAGCTACCGTCGTGCTGTCGATGAAAGGTTGTTTCACTTAGGTGTCCGGCGTTACGACGCATTGATGGACACGTTGATTCAGTTGCGTCAACCGCAGCTGTCCAGGAAACCTGACGAGACGGCTCTTTCGAACGCATTGACCGAGGCCTTGCCGCCCCTCGCCCCCGAACTGCTCGGGGACGTAGCCGAGGCGTTCGGCCAGTTGGAGGAGGACCGGCGTCAACTCGAAGAGTATCACGCGCTGGCGAAAGCCATCGAGCGCTTCGAGCAGCGCTACCGCGTCTACGCAGGTACGCAAAGCCGTCGGCAAGCTCGAGCGCTGCGACATGCTCAAACGGAGTTTGATTCCGCCAGCCGTGCGCGCAGTGAAACGCTGGCACAGTTAAAAAATGCCCAGACGGCAGAAGCTCGCGTAAAGACTGCTCACGATGAGGCGGAGGTTGCTCTCAAGCGCGAGCGAGCTCGGCTTGAGACCCTGCGTGCTCACCCGACGATGCAGGATGCAAATCGACTTGAAAGCGCCGAGAAGGATGCAGCGGCACGCCTTCGAGCATGGCGAACTGCTACGGCGGATGTTGAAGAGGCAGGCCGACGGTTGGAACGTGGGCTGGAAGAAGCAAGTCATGCCGCCGAGCAGGTAGCACAGATCGAACATCGGATGGCAAGCTTTCGTCGCGAAAGCGCGGGGTATGCGGAAACAGCGGGCATCGCCAGCCGCCATGCTGAAAGTCCGCTCGTGACGCTTGATGCTACAGCACTGTCCGCACTGATCTTACGGGCCTTCGATGGTGCTTGTTCTGATTTGCGTACGCTCGCAGCTGATCGACGCCAGCAAATTGCATTGTTGAGGCAACGCCACGATGAGGTGAAGGGCGCCGAAGGCTTGCGTTTGCAGCGTCAAGAGAAGCGTGATGAGCGACAAGAGGAAGCTCAATCGGCAGCCGAGCGACGTGAAGAGGCCGATACGAACGTCGAGCGCGAGGGCCAGAAGCTGGTCCAGGCGTGGGAACGTTACTTTGCCAATCTGACACAGCTGCCTGTTAGTTTCGAAGAAAGCCGCGGGGCTTTGGCGGTCCTAGCCGACTGGGCACATACGCTGCAGGGCGAAAATCCGGCACGGCAACTTTTACAGGCGGCACAGCAAGAGGCCAGTCGACGCCATGCACAACTCCATGTGGAGCTTGCTGGAAAACGCCAAGCATTCAATGCAGAACGCAGGGCTCTCGAAGACGAGCGCATCCGTCTTGAAGCCGGCACGGATACAGCGCCACACCCGCCCCATACGCGCGATATAGATGCCCGTAGTGCGCGCGAGGGCGCACCGCTGTGGCAATTGATCGATTTTATCGGGGCGGTCACAGACCAGCAGCGTGCTGGACTAGAAGCAGCGCTCGAAGTCGCCGGCTTGCTCGATGCTTGGGTTTCGCCCAACGGCCAGATGCAGATCCGCGACGACGGTGGAGTGCTGCACGACGTGCAGCTCTTGGAGCGGCGACAGAACCCTGCTTCGCTCGCGGGCTGGCTGCAGGCCGCTATACCGACTGGCTCTACTGTGCCCGCCAAGATCGTCGAGGGCATATTGTCCGGCATTGCTTGCGGACACGACGATCCGGCGGACTGCGAAACGTGGGTCGCTCCTGATGGCCGCTTCCGCCTTGGCGCTCTGTCTGGCGCCTGGGTTAAACCTGAGGCGATCTACATTGGTTACGCGGCCCGCGCCGCAGCCCGAACACGACGCCTAGTTGAGATTGCGGAGCGCCTCGCTCAACTTACTGACGAGCTGTCGGCGGTACAATCCATGGCCGAGCAGCTCTCACACGATCAGGACAAGGCTGCTGAGGAATGGCGTCAGGCTCCCGTCGACGAAGCCTTGCGCAAAGCCCATGTCGTTGCGGCCGCTCTCGCGCGTGAAACACAAATCGCTCGGCAGCGGCTGGCCGAAGCCGAGGCCACCTATCGCGAGGCGGAACTCGCGTTACGAACCATGCGGGAGCGGCTCGTGACTGATGCCGCGGACTTGCGCCTGCCTGAATCGCTCAGCGCGTTGCCCACCATTGAGGTGGCCCTCGAGCATTACCGCGAATCACAGTTCCAACTTTGTTATGCTGCGCAGAGCCTGCGGTCAGCTCTACCGGATTTGCAGCGACGCCGCGCCCGCGAAGACGAGGCTCGCAACGACCTGAGGAAGAGCGAGGAACATTGTGCCTCCGCCCGCATAGAGTCAGAGGAAGCTTCTGCGCGATTTGACGTGTTGCGGACAGCTGTCGGTGCCAAGGTCGAGGAATTGAACCGAAAGCTGGCTGAGGCCGTCGTCGCGGTTGAGACAAGTGAAGAAATATGGAAGCGGGCGGCCAAGGCGCTGAGCGAAGCTGGTGAAACGCGTGCTGTCGCTGCGGTGCAGGCCACGACAGCCGACACAGACTTTCAGAAGTGTAGTGAGGCGCGCGCAGAAGCGGTCTTCAAGTTTCAGCAGTTCGCGGCGACCGGTCTGCTTTCGGCGGCCTGGCACAGCGCCGAATTGCCGGCGATGGATAATCAGTGGACCATCGATCCTGCGCTCACGCTCGCCCGCCGCACCGAACAGGTATTGTCCGCGCTGAAGGATGATGACGACACCTGGACACGGGTGCAGCGGGAGGTCACAGTGGACCTTACAGATCTGCAGCGGGCGCTCAGCGCACTTGGCCACCAAGCCCAGTCCGAGACGACCGACTGGGGTCTTATCGTGCATGTCGTGTATCAGAATAGACCAGAGCGTCCCGATCGTCTTGCCGATCGTCTCGTCCAAGAGATAGCCGAGAGAAGCGAGCTGCTCACAGCCAAAGAGCGCGCTGTGTTAGAAAACCATCTACAGGCTGAAATCGCTTCGGAAATCCAACGGCTGCTGCAGGGCGCCGAAGCGCAACGCCATGCCATCAACAAGGAATTGTACGATCGTCCGACCTCCACTGGCGTGCGCTATCGACTGCTATGGCAAGCCCTAACCGAAGAGGAAGGCGCACCCGTCGGTCTGGAAGCTGCGCGCAAGCGTCTCCTCAATACCAATGCCGACCTCTGGACCGCTGAAGATCGGAGTGTCGTAGGGGCCATGTTGCAGCAGCGTATTGCCGCCGAACGCGAGCGCGCTGACTCCGCCGCTGGAAAAGACAGTGGTGGCAGTTTGCTAGACCAGCTCGCTCGCGCGCTCGACTATCGCCGTTGGCACCGCTTCCGCGTCGAGCGCTGGCAGGACGGCAATTGGCGCAAACTTTCCGGGCCTGCCTCGAGCGGCGAGCGGGCGCTCGGCCTCACCGTGCCACTGTTTGCAGCGGTTGCCAGCTTCTACAGCCAGGGCAGCTATACGCTGGGACCACGGCTGATGTTGCTCGACGAGGCTTTCGCCGGCATTGACGATGCAGCGCGTGCGCATTGCATGGCTCTCATCCGCGAGTTTGACTTGGACTTCGTCATCACCAGCGAGCGCGAGTGGGCCTGCTACGCCGAGCTACCAGGTGTTGCGATTTGCCAGCTGCAGCGGCGCGAAGGTATCGATGCGGTGTTTGTCTCGCGTTGGACCTGGGATGGACGAGCAAAAACACGGGAAGCTGACCCTGATCGAAGATTTGCGCCACAATGACTGGACCGGCTGACGAACGTCTTCAACGCCTGCTCGGTGGCGATCATCTTGTTTCGCTGCGCAGTCGTCTGCGCCGGCACTATGAGCGGGCCAAATCTGATGGACCGCTGACAAGGTTCCGCATGTCTCAAATCTCCGCGCAAGAATACGAGATCTTGGCCTCGCTGATGGGACGCCCGCTCCGCTATTCAAGCTCGATACAGGTAGACCTTGACGTCATTGATACCGCGCTTCGTCGCGCCGATGTCGCTCCGTCCTTGCGGCTCGCACTTGAGCGTCTTGATGGTCCGATTGTGCACTTCGCTACTGCTCGCGCTGAAGCACAGGCTCATTGGTCCGCTGTGGTCCAGGAGTGCCAGCATTCAATACTCAGAACGCACGTTCAGTCCCCAATGGGGTTGGGGCTTCTCAAGCGGTTGGCGCGAGGGGATCCAGAGGTCGCCAGGCGGCTGTGCGATCGTGCAGATGCCGTACTGCATCGGCTCCCCGTCAAGGGGCTTGCACGCGCCCAGCTGGCTGCGGAAACGTTGGGTGATGCCCATGCGCTTGACGATGGTCAGGCGACGGCAACTCTCGTCGTTGCCGCATGGCGCCAACGCGACAGCACATCGGATGTCGATGACGCCGCTAGCCTCGATGGCACTTTTAGTGATGAACGTGCACGCGACGTGTGGGCGCGGGCAGGCGTACTCGTCAACGAGCTTGCACGGCCAGCACTTTACTTGAATTTGCCGACGCACGATCAAACAAGCTGGGCGCAGATGTGGGGCGAGCCAACTTTCGCGTCGTTGCGCAGGCTGCTGCGGTCTGCCCCTGATTGGGCCGTGACAGGCGGCAATGTTTATATCTGCGAGAACCCTAATATTGTTGCCATTGCGGCCGATCGGCTTGGGGCGCATTGCGCGCCGCTGGTATGTACGGATGGCATGCCGGCAGCGGCGCAGCGTACGTTGTTGACGCTCTTAGCGAAGGCTGGCGCAAGTTTGTATTATCATGGTGATTTCGATTGGCCTGGCGTGCGCATCGCCAATCACATGATGCTTGCGTATGGCGCACGACCGTGGCGCTTTGGATCAGAGGATTACACGGCTGCACTAGCTTGCGCTTCGACGCAGCGGCACCTTTTGTCGGGCCTGTCTACGACAGCTTCTTGGGACGCATCATTGGCACCCGTCATGGAAGAGCATGCCGTGGCTATTGCCGAGGAAGCTGTGGCTGAGGTGTTGCTTCAGGACCTTCAGCAATGACGCGACGGAAAGTTCTGAAGCGGCGCGGTCGCCGTTGCCTTCAGACGTAAGGTCGACGCACGTATCGCCAGACAACCTCGCCGTCGCGGACGATAGAGCCCCTCAACAATGGCTGGCGCGGCCGACGCACTAAGCGCTCGGTTCTTTTCGATGTGGGCACCTGGCTTCAGGCAACGCTCGATGTTCTGTCGGCTTGAGAATGGGGAATCCAGGTCAGTCGGCTATCCGAAACGGTGGTATCGTATCGCTCGATGAATTTGAGAAACTTGTCGCGATCACTGTTGTAGGTCTCACCCCATTTTCCGATCCCCTCGGCGAGGGCCTTGATCAACCCGTGGAGATTGAACGGCCTTGGCACGCCGTGGGCCATTGCGGGCAGGGCCTCCGGTCCACCCACATAAGGCATGATCGGCGACACCTTGCCAGCAACGACCTTCCTCGAGGCGAGGTTCGTCATGTGCAGGATGGAGTTTCGAAACTCCCACAGCTCATCGGCGGAAATGCCGACCGGCGTGAGGTCGACGTAAGTGACGACCCACTTGGTGAAATTGCCTGAAACGTCGCCGAATTCGACAAAGGCAAGCGTATCGATGCACGACACGAGCAGCTTGGAGCACGAAACATGGAGCTGCGCATTGAAAAGCGCACGTATGGCTTTGAAATAGTCGTCGTGGATCAAATCCGTAAAGCGGAACGTTGCTCCGCTCGTATAGTGCTGAAGATAATCGGGCACAGCTCCCAATCCTTCCCGTGCGGTCATGGTATCCCCTTGGTAGGGTTCCGGCCCGATCTGCCTTTCCACTATCGGTCTGCCGTCAACAACAGATGTGATGCAGAAGATGGGCGCTGCGGATGCCCTGAACAGATCGAATGCCTCTTCGAAATAGCCAAGCGATTGTCCTTGCCGGAATACCGCAAGCCACTCCTCGGGGGTGAAGCTGCGCGTAAAGTGAAAGCGGCGCGCGATCGGGTGATCTTGTTCGATGCGCGACAGCAAATAAGCCGTCTTCTCCTGATCGCTCCCTGCGATCCGGTGGTGACGGACACCATACTGGGTTGCGGTTCCACGATCGAAGTAGACGAAGATATTGAAGATGCGTTCGTCAGACATAGACCACAGCTTTATTGGTCGAGCGTCCGTCCGGAAAGCGTCCGAGCGCCTCAATCTCTTTTCCCTGTCCTTGATCGATCTCGCCGTACTTGTGAATGTTCCGATCGAGGTGCGGCACAGCCGCATTGCCGCGAGGAACAAGGTGAAGGCGACTTCTTAGTCCCTTGGCACGCGATCTGGGGTGATGTCGAGAAACACTACTTCGAACACGTCTGATCGAATGATAACCAAGCTGGTCAATCACCATGACAGCAATAGCCCGGTTCGATGATGTCGCGTAACCTTCGCGCGATTCGGTGGTGATGCCGCCGATCACCTTCCTGACCGTTGCCTGATCCAAGTGCGCGCTTTGCGCCTTCTCGGGGGCCACCTCGGCGCTTGCCGTCGATGGCACGGTCACAAATATAGAAATTGTTGCGACACTGGCGATAAGGAGTGACGATCGACGGTACGGCATCTGACGTTTTCTGCTCTGACTCGATTCACGGAGGCCCGACGATGCCGACAGCGACGAAGGATTTCAGTTCGAACCCGCTGAAAGGGTCTTTGCGATCCAATCGCGGTAGGCTGACACGCGTGTGTAGACGCCATACTTGAGATGCCTTCCGCAGCCCTCTCCCCAGGAGACGATGCCCACCAGTACGGGTCCTTTTCTCGTGCGCCAAACAAGCGGTCCCCCGCTATCGCCTCGGCAGGCATCGACTTTGCCTTCGTGATGACCTGCGCATATCATTCCCGGTTTGACACGGCCATTGTTGGCCGCCGGAGCATTGCAGGTCGTTGTCGCCTGATAAGGGACTTTGGCCACACGCAGTATCCGTGGCGTATCGCCCTCTAAAAAACGCGTCTCGCCCCAGCCGGTCACTTCAAGGTTTTGTTCAGCGGGAATTGCCAGCGTCGGATCGGCGAGAACATCCACCTTTCTGCTCTCGCCTGCCGCTGGCGCCTTCAGCTTGATCAGTGCAATATCGTGTTCCCATCCCCCGACGTCGGGATCAGGATTGTAGCCGGGGTGAATCTCGAGGCGCTCGATTTGTGACCAGCTGCCCTTGGTATAATCGGACGCGCCTGACTTCACCTGCACGTCGGTGATTTTGGCACGGCGATAGCCGCCCTTTTTGTCACCATAGAAACAGTGAGCCGCGGTCAGCACCCAACGAGGTTCAATGATAGTGCCGCCACAGAATCCTGACTGGCCACCGATCCCGATATTGAGCGCGACCTGCCACGGATACTGCTCGATCCTTGTCTCGACACCTCCCACAATACGGGTGTCCTCATCCTGTGCCGACGCCTCCGGCGAGAGGCCCGCGACACCCACCAGGAGCGCTATGAAGAACGACACCTTAAACTTCGCCATGATACTTTCTCTTCAACAGAATTGATAATCGCTGATGTGCGGCACACGGGTGACCGCAACGACAAAGCAGATTCCGATCATTTGACGTCAGCCGGTCACGATATCCAGTCTCGTTCGATCGCCAATGACATAACCATTCACTTGCCGCCCTCGCCTACCACCACGAACGGCGACCATTTCATCGGGTGCGGATCAATCGGAGAGGATCCGTTGCGGATCAGTTCGCGCATAGATAGGCGGAAGGATTCTGCCCGACCGATGGGTTTGGCCTTGAGTTCATTGGCCTTCATCTCCTCGAATGCCCGTGTGGTAAGTCTGACGGCCGTCTGCGAGCCCACAGCCCAGTGTGAGACGAGCAGGGTACGGGCTCCTGCATAGAAGAAAGCGCGGGCGAGGCCTGACAGCGCCTCGGCGTTCTCCCCAGCAGGCCCCGCCGTATTGCACGCCGACAGAATTACCCAATCGGCATCAAGCTTGAGCGTCGCGATCTCCGAGGCGCTGAGGTAACCGTCGTCGTGATCCAGCGTCTTGGGATCATCGGCCCTCTCGGCAGGCGGCGGTGTCATGATGAGACCGGGCTCGGAGATGCCTTTCATTTCTCCGGCCAGCGCGCCATGAGTGGCAAAGTGCACTATGCGGTAGGCGTTCAGGCGATCCTTCTCGGAAAGGTCCTTTAGCACCGTCTCGGTCGTTCGATTACCGAGGATGATCTCGCTTTCTGGCATGCCGAGACTGCGAGCGATTTGGCACACCTCATACGCTGTCTCCGGCAAGGGAGATTGGGTGCGTACATGCTTGATATTGGCGTGAGTGCCAGGAGCCATCAATCTCAGGTTCGGAACGGAGCGGCTGGCCTGCGCCCAGGCGATCTGCGGCTCGGCGGGCACGTCAAGGCACTGCTGCCAGGCACGCGCGGTCGCGGCACGTTTCCCGTGCTCCTCCTTTGAGCGCCCATCGAGTAGCGGGTTGCCGATTCCAAGATAAGTCTTGCTGGCGCGGCTCGCCCTGGCTTGCTCGCGAAGGGCCTTGAGCGAGGATACTGACGGCAGCACGGTGATGGCTTGGCGTGTGCCGAGCCAGGCAACGTCGCGATACTCGGCGGGGTGCTCGGGGATCGCGCTGGTGGGCGGTTTTGTCACCAGCACGCCGAAGGGCAGGCTGGTGAGCGGACCCAAAGGTACAACCAGCAAATGCTTGTCCTTGATTAGATCTTCGAACGGTGCGAGCAGGGCTTCGTATAGTTCGTGCGCGCGCTCAAGATCAAACGGTAGGGCGCCTACGAATCCAATGCCGTCATAGGGATGGGTTTGCAGTATTGCGAGGCACCGATCTCGGCTGGCGCTCTCCTTCCACAGCGCCTCATCGAGACCGCAGCGCAGGATCGCCACCCGCTCCGTCAGCGCCTGAGTGCCGAGGTTAATCCGGTGCCAGCGAATATTTCCATGCGCGACAAGCCAAATGTCCGTTAGCGACGGACCTGGCTGAATATGGAGTAGTACCTCGTCGCTCTTCAGAAGCATCGCGATTTCCGCCGTAGCAGCGATATGCGGCCGCAGCAGGTTGACATAGCTGGGTTTTTCTCGAGCGATTTGCTGCTCAAGGTGCCGAAGTTCGTCGTCAATGCCCTTGAGGCGGCCACTCATCTTTGCCACCAGCCCCGTGTCCAAAGAGGGGTCATCCTGTTTGGCACGGGCCTGGGCGAGCCGACTGGCGAGTGCCTCGCGCATCAGGCGGAGATCCTGTTCGCTGCGAACAAGACTGCTCAACGGGCCAGCTCCGGCTTCGGCGCGCAGGGCCATCTGCGCCAGCGAGCGCGCCGCGCCGCTCGCATAGAGCGACTGCGATAGCTCCAGAGCAACCTCGGTGGCGCGACCTTGTAGGCTGGGTTCGGCTTGTTGAAACTGGTAGAGAAGCGAGAGCACCTCGTTGGTAACCTGATCTTCCTCTACGAGCTTATGAGGCTGGTCCGAGGTCCTACGCAGGATCCGCTTCAGATTGACCTCGTGCATAATGGTGGCGGCGCGATGAAGCTCGCTCCAGGCGTGCTGGATACGCCCCACCGATAGGGAACCATGAGCGAGCTCAACTCTCAGCTGCGCCATGTCCTGGTGCTTGGTGGAGAACAACGCCTTGTAAAAGTCCTTCTGGGCGTACTTTTCGAAGAGAGCCGCGAGGCGTTGCGCTGGCGGGATCGCCTCGGCCTGGCGTCCGAGCCTCCGATAGGCTACGGCGAGCTGCAAAAGAACCGTCATTTCCGTGGTCTCTCGCTCCTCGAGGTCGGGCAGTTGCCGTGCTTCGTCCAGCACGGAGGAGGCGGTCTTCACTGTCGCCTCGTAGCGGCCGGCTCTCAACTCGGCCGTGACCTCAGCAGCCAGAGTATCAAAGTAGGACGCGTCGTCACCGATGCGTCGAACGGTGCGCAGATGTGTGATCGCTTCGTCGGGCTGTTCGTTGGATGCATGGTGTTCGGCGAGCTGCATCAATATGGGTATCATCGCCTCAGACTTCGGACCGACCAGCCCCTCCATGAAGCGGAGCCCTTCATATAGTATCTGTTTCGCTTCGTCGGCGCGGCCCTTCTCGTCGTAGAAGTGGGAGAGCGCGATCAGACTTCGCGGCTCCTCGGCGAGGCGCATGTAGAAGTCACGGTCTGCTCTCTTGTCCGCCTGAAGCCGCTGCTGCTCCAGTCTCGCTGTCCTTCGTAACAGGGCCTCCGTCGCTTGGTCGCTGCCTTGCCACCAGGCGTCCGATGCTAAGGTGCGAAGCAACAGCTCGAGCTCGCGTGTGTCGCTGTCGCCGATTCGCTCGAGTATATTGACGGCTCGCTCACGGAGCCGGTTGCCTTCCCTGTCTTCGCCGACGGCGCTCAGCGAACTAGCCAGGTTGCGTAGCGCATTGACCGTTTGGAGATCGCTTTCGCCTCTTTCGGTCAAGAGTAGTTGGTAGAGCTTGCGCCACACCGGAACCGCGTCTCGGTAGCGACCGCTTTCATCGAGGACGGATGCCCAGCCCTGCAATGTCTTTACGGTTGAGGCGGCATCCAAGTTGCCGCTGTGATCGCCGGCCTCAGCGGCCTGCCTATAATAGTCGGCGCTCTCGTCGTAGAGGATGTTTCGCCTGTATAGTGCCGCGACCTCGCCCAGTACTCCAGCTAGAGGCGCGGCTTTGTCGCCATAGAGTGCGCGTGCTTCCCGGACCAGTGCTGCGCCCTTGGTGCGGAAGTCGTCAAGCTCGCTCGCGTCGAGGAGCTCCACCCGCAGCGTGCTCTCGGACAGTTCGAGCAGCTCCCGCCGAAGCGCGAACTCAGCCTGGGCTTCACCGAGAACCAAGCGAACCACATGGTACGCACCTGCCTTTCCGTGATCCCATGAAGTTTCCAAACTCAGTTGGATATGCCCGAACCCGTATTCCATCTTGTGGGGGAATTCTGATCTCGTGGAGACGATCTTGCCGTGTGGAAGACAAGCTTTGATCTGATCGGCGATCGTCTTGAAGAACAGTAGCGCATTATCCTCACGCAATCCCGTTCGAGCACACTCGAGTGCGAGGTTAAAGCTTCCCGCAGGCTTGCTTAGGATGCATAAATCAAAATTCTCAACCCTTAGGGGCGTAGACCACCGGGCCCAGGCAGGTGAGTCAAAGTGCGGCTGTTCCCCGCTCAGATCGGAGTCTTTGAAGTGCTCAAGAAACGAAAAGCGATCTATCGCCACATTTAGATCGCCGCAGAGTTGTTGAGCGTAGGACGGGAGAGGTAGGAAGGCCGACAGTAGCCATGCGAGCAATATTTTCAGATGCCGCTGCGCTCTTGACTGCCAATTCCGAAATCGAAACACGCTCGATGATCTCCTTCAATCGGATGTATCCTGAACTTTCGGTACACGATGAAGACTTCATGCACGACATCGAGCGTGCGACGCTAATTGTTTTTTCCCCGCTTTGGCGTCGCTTGTTCTGGTCGTAGCAATAGCTCAGCATCCCCTGTTCGATTGCAAGCTATTGATCTGTAGTCCTCGATAGCCCTGCTGCGATGGCAGGATAGTCCTGATCCTCGCTGAATTCGGAGCGCGCGCTCCCAGTCGTGGGATCGCTGGGCCGCGCTATGGGACTGCCATCTTCGCGCTGAGGGTGCGTCGGAGCGGCCGCGCCACGACTGTTCGTTCTAAGGGAATGATTGCTTCCTATGACGTTCTCTGCTGCTGTCGAAACATACAGCGTACAACGATGACCGACCGCCATCAGTGCAGGGGCAGCGTGTCGTTTTGGTAAAGGGTGGCGCTAAGCGCCACCCCAATCAAACTGCCACACAGGAATGCCAAACTGCTTCGCCTTGTCGGCGAGGTTGGCCTGGATGCCATTGCCGGGGAAGACCATGATGCCAATCGGGAGCACGGCGAGCAGGGCGTCGTTCCGTTTGAACGGCGCAGACTTGTTGTGCTTCGCCCAATTGGGCTTGAAGGGAATGTGGGTGACCTGGCGTGTATCCGCCCAGCACGCTGCGATCTTTTCGGCGCCGCGCGGCGCACCACCGTGCAGGAGTACCATGT
This sequence comes from Hyphomicrobium sp. CS1BSMeth3, assembly GCF_900117415.1. GTDB lineage: Bacteria > Pseudomonadota > Alphaproteobacteria > Rhizobiales > Hyphomicrobiaceae. Next base: position 761,293 of record NZ_FPEI01000006.1, on the reverse strand, counting down.
CGGGATGCTTCGCGTGCACCTTGTCGAGGCTGTCCCAGATCAGCTGATGATCGTTGAAGTCGAGACCGCCCGAAAGGGCGATCTTTGGCCCCGTAGGCACCATCACCTCGATGTCGGCTCGATGCTTGGCGGCCAGGAAATCACGACTGTCGATCATCGCTGCGGTCATTGTCGTACGGTTGACCATGGATCCGGCGCGGGGTCTCCAGGTCGTGCCCATGTGCGTGTTGAACAACTCCGCAGCTGTATCGCGTATGAACTCGAAGCTGTTGCGGCGTTCGAGCAGTGTTATTCCTTCACGGATGAGGCGCTCAAGCTCCACCGAGCGGACTTCAGAACCGTCTTGATCGCATTGGCTTGCTCGTTGCGCGCTCTCATTGCTGTCAAGCTCCCGCTCGATGCGGTCGATGCGGCGGTGGAAGATGTTGACAACGGACCACAGCAGGGCCTCGAGGTCGGGCTCGAGCCGCGTGTCCGACAGACTTGCCACCAGTGCGTCGAACATGTCTGCAAGCGCACCTTGCAGTTTTGCCGGCTCAGGAAGCGGACGCGGATCAGCTTCGTCGTCGAAGGGGCGATGCGCGTAAAGCGCGAGCTCTTCGAGCAGATGGGCCGTCGGTGACGCAGTGCCGTCAGAGAGGTGATCGAAGGGCATGGAACAGATCCTCCTGTGCGAGGCCGCGCCCATCGCGGCCTTCCGGCGATCCCTTCACGGCGGGCGGAGCGGACCCGCACCGCGGGCGCGAAGCGCCAGCGGCCGGAGCACAGCGGAGGACGGTGAGCACGGCTTTCGAAGAAAGCCGCGCGCAACCGTTGCGGGAACGGGACGACTGCCGTCCGATCGCCTCTAAGAAGGCCGGGTGCGGTAGAGCTTGCAGAGAGGCCGTGTCGCTCGACCGCATCGCTGGCGGCCCGCCGCCTCATAAGGCGATGCGCGCAAGAAGCCCTTGATCTGGTGAGCGCAATTGTCTGTTGGCTCGGACGCAGAACCGGATTGTCCAATCGTTGCGATATGACCGTTCATATCGCCATCAAGTCGCGGAAAAGCACGCCGACAAGGAATGGAATGACGATTTCGAACGAAGGTGAGCTTGCCTAGCCGCTGCATGCGGCTGCCCGATCCGACAGCCGCGCCTGCCCGATCAGGGCGCTATTGCATGATCCTTTGCTGATGGACCCCTTTGAAAGTGCACGACAGCTTCGACCAGCCCGGCACCTGATACAACAACGCCATTGCGCTGGAACCGGTACCGCATGACACCTCCCTCATCCGAAAAGACCGGCTGCCCCAAGTCACCATCCGCTATCACATGGCCATCCAAACGCACCTGGTAGCGTGCATCGGGTGGAACAACCGGATCAAGCACCGCCACGGATACCTCACCGACGAGATTGAGAGCGTTTGATCCGGATGGCAGGACAACTTGCTCGATCCGAGCTGAAGTGCTCAGCACCGAGGCCACGATTTCTTCCCCGGATTCTTTGGTGAAATGCATCGTCGGTTCTTCCGCTTTGAAGTCGGCGTCCGTCCACGCGCAGCGCTTCAAAACCTGTTCAATCTTTGTCCTCACATTGTTGTCGTCAAAAATTGTGGAGTGCTCGGCAAATGACGTCCACGACCGTTCAACGCTATTCAGTGAGGCGCTGCGGACCAGCACTGTGCCGTCGCCGCGTCGTTCCTGGTATTTCAGATCTCGTCCCGCTCTGATGGCGACGCTCCTCGTGTCCGTGCGATCGCCGGCAAACATGTAAACGCGGTCTCTCCGACGTTTGTCGTCGCACTGCGGCGAACGCTCATCCAAGTATTTCGGCCAACCCAATTCCGACAAGCGCGCGATATCGCGCCGGCGCTCAAGGGCCTTCTCGATCAATGACTGAGCAGGTGCCCCGGCAGCGGATGCATATGAGAGGGTCGAAAATCCGCCGAATCTTAGAAGTCCCTCGGCTCCGAAGGCGTCACAACATCCCGAATAGGACGGGAGGAGCTCATAGAATGATGGCCACGACAGAACAGTGCGCGAGATCGTATCGGAACCTCCGGAGATTTGGCGGGAGACCCATCCCCATCCATCAACCGGCGTGGCGACGGCGTTCATCGACCCGAGGTACGGCGTTCCCAGGGTTATCACGGTCTTGATGCGGCATGTTTTAGCCGGCTTGCACGCCTCGCTGGCCGAGGGAGAATCGAATTTGTGCGCATAAATCAGAGCGACGAGTCCGCCCATGCTGTGAGCAATTATGTCGAAGTCGTTGCCCACAAGGCCTGGGGTCTCGGCAACGAAGCGCGCAAATGCCTCAGCTGTCTGAAAGTTGCTGCGTCGCCAGTCGTATGGGAAGATGAAGAGATTGCGGTGCTGCCCGCTCGCAACGTAGCCAATTTTTTCCAGATGCGTGACGAGGCCGGAATATAATCCGACTTTGAGAGGTCCCAGAATTCCGAACCTCTCCAAGAGACCGCAGGTCTGCGTCCTCGCGCTTGGACTGCAGGTCGGAGCAGGCTCGAAGTCGCGGGGTCCGCCTTCTACGCGCAGGACTTCAAGATGCCTGAGATCACCAGCCGAGCCCCAGGCACGCTGCCCTCCGATCCATATTTCCGACCCCAGAATTCCTGGTATCAACACCAACGGGCGAACAGGCGGGCTCGGGGATTGCGCGATTGCGCTCGTCGTAAAACATAGGGCCAGACCGAAAACCAAGAGAGTTATTCGCTGGGATAAGCATTTGATATTCATAATCCCCCCTAGCTATTAGCGCGGCAGGCCACGTGGATTTGGCGCTGCCGGACAACTGCTGGAAACCCGAAGCTTGTAGACAGGATCGCTTTCGTAGCGTAGCTGGCACCTGTATTTGTATTGCGCCTCTCGAACGATATAGTTTCCATCGCGCATTCCGGTAAAAAAGCGCATGTCATGGTCGGTGGCGCGGATGACGGTAATGACGTCAGCATGATTCTGCCGACGCTCATCCGCCGCATAGGCGTCGCATGCTTTTACTGGCCCGACCCCGCCTCTGAGCCAATCCGTTATGTGGGGAGGCTGCTGATCTCTTGAGCTCAGATAGCGTTCCAAGCCGTGGTCTGGATGTCGGCATGGCACGTCGCAAGCGGCGATGATCTTTTGCCTGAGAGCGCGTGTGGGCGCGAAAATGCTGTCTGTGCGCACGCTCAGCGGGGCGCCGCCTTTCAGCATTCCGACCAGACGAAGCCCATCTTGCTCGACCTTGAAGACCGGTCCCCCGCTGAAGCCTTCCTCCGTATTGGCCGAGACCCGGAGAAAGGGAGCATCGCGCGGGCTGGATTCTACCAAGCTTCCCTTTCTGAGCTCCAGACGGGGCTCCAAGGCGCCTTTCTCTTGCTTGAGACCGGCGATCAGGAGATCGTCGCCGATTGCCATTTCCGGCTGCGGGCAGGTTGCAAGTCCGCGCCGCCCTGCTCCCCGAAATTGGAGCAGGGCAACGTCGTACTGCTCATCGATCTCAACAATAGAGGCTTCGCGCACGTCATTTGGCAGATCGGTCATGGCGTTGCGTAGCACGACGGCGATGCGAAGATCTGGCAGGCCGACATCGTTGGTCCGCCATCCTCCGGGCGGCGGGGCAACAGTATGGTAGGCGGTAATGACGAAGGCGCCTTGGCCGACAACAAAGCCTGTCCCTACTCGGTTAGGGACTGGGCCATTCGGATCCGACCCGCCCACTCTGACAAATGCAGTCGATCGAAGGGCCTCATCGCGGGGCTCCGCGGTGGCAGGGCCTGTCAATATCATGGTCACGAGGAAGACGGCGCGAAAGAACGACTGCGGAAATGGCATGCGACCTCTCAAGGCGGAAAATTGAGCACACGAAAATCTTCAGGTATTTTTTTAATAGCTTAGCGACCCGCAGATACCCGTCTCGGCGCCACTGATCCGCAGACGTCGTCTGCGCCTGTCGCCTACATCAGCTTCGGCGGATGCTCTTACGATTATGCGACGTCTTCGGAGACGGCAAGCTCCGTGATCGCCGTTTTTCGGCACTGACCGAGGCATACGTCCGTGAGCGACTGATGTATGATGACTTTCTTCAAGAGATGATCGTGGACCCGCTCATTGCGGCGCGCAGGGACGCGCATGGCTCTGCTCACGGAAGTTCTGGCGCGATCCGCGTTCAGAAAGGACAACCGGATGTGATCATTGCGATCATATCCGGTTGCGGCAACGATCGAACCCCGAAGGGCCGAGACGCCGGCAGGGCGGCTCGGCTGCGCGGCACGTGCAGGGAGAGCGTGACCCTTGAGCAGACCTTGGTCTGGTCAAGGGGGCTGCCAAAATCACGTCGAGGCGCGCTGCATGCCTTCGATCGAGAGCGGTGGTTGCCGCCGCAGGGGATCCGCATTGTCACAATTGCCTGCTAATTTCCGGCGTTGGTGTTGAACGGACTATTCGGTGTCCCCATGCTGCGCACGCTTTCCTGCTGCCTTTACTTTGTCCTGTTTGCAACCTCGGTCTTTGCCGAAACGGTCTCCGTCGTTGGCTGGAACGTCGAAAGTTGGACTCGCAGCAAGCCTGAGGTCATCGCGCGCCAACTACGGGACGACTTCAACGCCATCGACATCTTCGGCCTCTCGGAGATCGACAAGGAGCAACACCTGGTTCTCTATGCCCAGACGGCAGCCGAAGATGAGAGTGCAGCCTACCACTACGTGCTCGGCACGACCGGCAATAACGTCAAGCTGGCGATCCTTTTCAATTCGGCACGTTTTGACCTCGTCGATTCCTTCGAGCTTATGGACATTCAGGAGGGATCAGGCGGCCGCGCGCCGCTCGTCGCGCACCTGCGCTCCAAGCACGGCATCGGCGACATCCTGTTCATGGTGAACCACCTGCATCGGGGTGATGCCCAGAAGCGGGAGCGTCAGGCAAGCAAGCTGCGCGAGTGGGCCAAGACCCAAAAGCTGCCGATCATCGCCGTCGGCGACTACAATTTCGACTTCGACGTCGAGACGCGCGAGGCCAATCAAGCTTTCACCAATATGATGGCCGACAGCGTCTTCGCCTGGCTGAAACCGAAGCGTCTCATCACGACCAACTGGGCCGACGAAAATCCCAAGGACGGCAAGAACGACTACAATTCCATCCTCGACTTCGTGTTCTTCGCCAATGGCGCCAAGGCATGGGCTGCCGAAGCTGGCATCATCGTGCGTCCCGGAGATTTCCCTGACAGTCTCGAGACGAGCGACCACAGGCCGGTCTTTGCCATAGCAGACACGAGCCGTCCCTCCGGCACGCCGTTGAACATCGACTTCGACACACTCCCGATCGCCCCGCGCGTCGTCAGGGACCAGCCGGTGGTTAGTACGTTGCGGGCCATGATCCCGCGGCAGGAAGGGACATCGGCGGCGATCACCCCTTCAGAGCCGGTCGCCCGCGAAAGCGCAACGCCTTTCTCCGACGGACCGAGTGCCGGCCGCAACGTTCAGATCGCCGCACTCGAAGCCACCCTCGCGCGCCTTGACCGCCGGTTGCAGGACCTGCCGCGGCTCGAGCTTGGTGCCCACGAGAACCTGGATGCAACGCTCTGGGTGCAGATGTCGGCCGAATACAAGATGGCGGCGACGCAGGCGTTCCGCGCCGCCGCTGCGCGTATCGATGAAGCGTTGCGCGACGCGTCCTGGACGGCAGACCCGGCGCAGCTCAAGGAAGCCGGATACCAGAGCCTCCCGCCGGCCGTGATCCTGGACCTCGACGAAACCGTGCTCGACAATTCGCCCTATCAGGGAAGGCTGATCCAGTCCGGCGAGCAGTTCGCCGAGGATAGCACCTGGGCCAGCTGGCTGCGCGACAAGGCGGCGGTGGCAACGCCGGGCGCGCTCGAGTTCATCGGTGCGCTTAAGGCCGCCAACAGCAAGATCCAAATCTTCTACGTCACCAACCGCCAGCACGCCCTCGACATGTACACGATCGCCAACCTGAAGGCGCTTGGCTTTCCTGTGGAGCCCGACGCCAGCAATCTCCTCTCGAAGGGCAAGCAGGCCAACTGGAACTCCGACAAGGAAAGCCGCCGGCGCCATATTGCCAAGACCCATCGCATCCTGTTCAACGTGGGCGACGATCTCGGGGACTTCATTACGACAGCGAAGGGTGCAGGCGTAACGCCCGACAGCCGCGTCAGGGATGCAACGGCTCAATTGGATTTCTGGGGGACGCGCTGGATCATCCTGCCCAACCCCATGCACGGCTCGTGGGAGCAGTCGCTGCGCGGCTTCAGGAACCTCAGCCGCGCCGAGACCAATGCCCGCAAGCGTGCGATCGTCAGGACCGAGGGCACGCCGACAGCGCCATAGCCCCGACTGTCATTTGGTCCGTGTTGTCCACACACGCTGGCTCAGCACTGCTCACCGCACGGACGTTCAACGGCCGCTCAGCTCCACGAGGCCGATTGGATAGCACTATGGGCAAGATGAGCTGCTGGCGAACGAATTCTTCCGCTCATAAAACTAGAACAAATCAATATATTGCCGAGAACTTGGAGCTTTGCCCCAAAGCAATCTGCATACGCTGCTGCAATGCCCGCCACCTTAAGTCACCGCTCCAGCCTCGGCGGCGAAGGTGCCGGCTGACGCCTCAAGCCACAAAGCGGGGGAATAAAGCGCCTTAGCCCTTCCGCGATGGCCTTTGCGCGCGCCCTATGGATTGTAGACTAGCACTGATCGTCGGCATCTATCGAGGCAACGGACCCATAGCGGCTTCGCCGTACACAAGACCATGAAGCATTTCCTCTCTGCTCAAGAACTCAGGGCTGTCGTGAGAAGCCTGTCCGAACCGGTCCGAGCACCGAAGCGGCAAGCGGGGATCCAACTCGTGGGCACCATTGCGCGCAATGGCTGGGCCTCGCTGGAGGACATTAGAGACATCCTCTATTTAACGGATGCACGGCTTGACGCTATAGCGCGTGACGTTCCCATTCGACGCTGGTGTGAGTGTTTCGATCTTCGGGCAAGGACAATTTTTCCGCGGCCGAAAAAGAGCCAGGCGGGCGTCGTCGGGTACGACGGCGTCGCCGCCGCCGACGTTGCCGCGCTGCTGATCTATCTTGAAAGGCTCGGATACGAGCTCGAGCCGCTGCCGCTTGTCGAGCGACTGATGGATGTCATCCGTAGCAACCCGTATCTGACAAACGCTCAGCTCTCGGTGCTCTGGTACGAGCGCTGCCGGCACAAGTGTGAGCCCTTGGTGCTTTACTTGGCTGATGCCGCCCGGCCAAAGCTTGCCGAAACGCGCAGGCTGCGCACCACAACAGGATACACTATTGAAGTTGCCACCTCAGCCGATGGAACCCCCATCTGGCTCTCGGCGAGTGCACCGAAATACCGGAAGCGACGAGTGTCAACGCCTGAAACGTGTCTTCAGTGTGGGTACGTATGGACCCGAGGCGATCCGGACTCAAGCGCCGCACATCGGCGGGAGCACAAGAAGCGGCTTTCCTATCTCGATCCCCAGCCGGTAGTGGAACTGGTGGCTGCGGTTGCCGCTGGCGAGAATACCATTTCCGTTGACCGCACGTCACCAAGGTGGAAGCACAGGGAAATTTATCGTCGCGCCTTAGCGTTCAAAAGGGAGTTCGGCTACGATTTTGTGCAATGGCAGAGTGACAAGGGAGATGACGATCCGGGCGCTGCAGGGGTTCTCTTCTGCAATGCGCAAAATGTCATCGTAGGCGCATGTGCATTTCGGTTGCGCGAATATCAAGGCCGAAGCTGGCGGGCATTGCAGTGGATCTGGCTGGCGCCGAAGTACAGGCGAAGCGGGATCCTGACAACCCGATGGTTCGATCTGCGTCGTCAGTTTGGTGATTTTCGGGTGGAGCCTCCGGTATCCGAGGCAATGCAGGCATTCCTGAAAAAGATGGGCGACGAGTCGCTGATGGGTGCGCCGTTGTCGTCGACTTTACCGGAGAGGTGAGAATGGGCGACATGGATCCCGCTCCGGTGGATGTTCTGAATGATGAGCCGCATTTTTTGAGCGAACCGGAGGTCGCGCAGGCGCTCGAGCGCATGCTCAATGAGTTTCAGCGTGAGACTGATCGTGGTGCCGTTCTGATCGCTGGCGAGATGGTTTCCGCCCAGTTGGCGGCAGAAATCAGGGCTCTCGCACCGCCGGAGCTTCGCGGCAAACGCATCAACGAACTCTTGAAGTACCCTGGGTTTCTCAGCAGCTTTTCTGCGCGTTGCGATGTTGCATTGCTGGCGGGTTTTATCGACGCCAGCGCGCACAGGTCTACCGTGGTGCTACGCAGGCTCCGCAATGACGCTGCGCACTCTACAGACGCCTTCAGTTTAGCGGTGCATCGAGAGCGATTGATGCAGATGTGCTCTTTGGGATCGGGTGTCGCTGCGAGCGTTAGCGAGTTCGCTGCGAAGTCAGTTCTCGATGACGTTGTCTATCGATTGAAGCAGCGCGGCATGACACTCGAAAATGAGATCGGTCGCAATCCATTCTCATCGGCTGCCGAAATATTCGAGCATTTGTCCGTGCGCCCCGATTTGATGGCGGTTCTCGACGAGCGCATGCCAAAGATGGAGCTGGCGATCGGTGTCTGGCTGCTTCTTGGATTGATTGTTCATCAAGGTAAAAGGCGCCGCGCCGAGCGTACAACAGGCGATATTGATGATGCCAATTGACCGGGGGCATGGCGGTTCGTAGTCGCTATAACATTCGTACCCGTATTCCTCGTCTTCCCCCGGCAGCGACCAACGAAATCTATTGCCTCCCATCGACGTCCGCGGACGGCCCGACTGGCTCGCGAGGCTGTCGCCGCAGTTTAGATCGCAGTTGATCCAATTCTTCTGGAGGACCCTTGTCGGTCCAGATCAGCTCCTGATGCATTCCTGTCGGGCGACATCAGCGCGGGATCATCGGACGATCAAAGGACATTGTCGCCGATCGAAACCGCGCCGCTTACGACGCAAAGTTCTGATCGGCGCGCTGATAAACACTTGTCTGGTTGCCCCCGTCGATTCGCGCTCGAAATCGGGCTTCTTGGCCACTTCTGGCCCGCCCGCCTCTGAGGAAGGGGGAGGCCCGTCTACATGAAGGCCGGTTCATTCCGCCGGACCGCAGACGGCGCACATCACAACCGGCCGGGCGGCCCTGCGCGAAGGAAGCGTCCAATATCCTGCGGTGTGACTTGCACACACACACGTGCGCGCAGATCGTCCAGTCCGAACGCGACGAGATCCTCGTTGAAGTCGCCGAGGCGTGGCGACAGAGGGATCGTCTCGATCCCGACTGCCGTAGCGCGTGCGGTCAGGGTCGCCATGGCACCATTGCCGGCAAGGTCGATGTCGCGGGCGATGTAGAGCCGGCGTAGCGGGTCCGGAAACAGAATGGCGGACAGATGCCCGGCAGAAAGGGCCGCCATCATCGGCATGCCGGTCAACGCCATGCGCAAGGACAGCATGGTCTCGATTCCTTCCCCGGCGACCATCACCTCGGCCGAAGGACCGAACCGCACGGCGTGGCCAAGGAGAGAGCCCATGGCTTTGCGCTGCGTTTCGACCGGTGCCTTACCGACGCCATTCCGATCGAGCCACGTGCGGTGCGCGCCGGTGATTTGACCGCGCAGGTCCGTGACCCTGGCGATCATGGCGGGCCAGATCTGCGTCGGCCCGTCGTCCTCCGGGCGATAGTAGCAGCAGGGATGAAAGCACAGTGCTCTGACATCGTGCAAATCGTCAATGCAGCGATGACGCAGATAGGTTTCCACCAATGTGCCACGGATTGGTTGTGATGCGGCGATGAGACGGCGGGCCGCCTCGGGCGAGCCGGTCGGGGCAGGTGTCGTGTAGAACGTAAACTGCAGATCGGGCTCCGAACGCGGCAGACTTAGGAAGCGGCGCGCTTCGTCCGTCACATCGCGGAAGTCGATGAGCCCCAAGCTCTCGCGGATGACGTCGAGCAGGTCGCCATGCTCGCCGGTGGCACCATCGGTCCACTTTCCGGCGGCACGCTGGCCGCCTTCCGGGCCGAACAGGCGGACGTACATGGAGCGCCCGGGCGCATTGCGCACGTCACCGACGATCCAATAGCGGCCGACACGTCGGCCATTGGATAGATACTTGCGGCACACCGCCTCGGCTTCGCGCGCGAGATGGTGTGCAAGCTCGGTGGCGGATGAGCGCATGACCACCCCGATATAGGTGTCACAATCGCCAATACGAGACGATCGCCTGCGCATCACGATGGTACTCGAGCATCCGCCGATAGGAGCTGTGCCGGATCTTGCGCTTGGCCAGATCGTACCATGCTTCCGGTGGCAGCTTCTTGGCGGGCGCGCGGACGACGGCACGCCAACCGTCGTGAACAGTAATGTCGAGGCGCAGATAGGTGCCGTAGGACATGGTCAAGCGCCCCCCTGGCGTCACGCGCGGCAAGGAATTCTATATCGTGGGGCGACATGCTGCGGATGGCAGCGGCGGTGATCAGGATGGCCATGCCGCCGAAGCCGTCGACGCGTGTTTTCGAGCAGGTGAAAGCTGTGACCACTGTGATGTAGGCGAGCGTCGAAGACCGCCGCACGATGTCCTGCAGCAGGATGACCCGCGACACGCCCGAAAGATCGGGCTCGATTTCCGTGTCGTCGGCGGGCGCGGCGGCAAGGCACTCGGTGAGGTGGACCGCGATGGCGCTGTAAATCCTCAGCGAGGCCAGACAAGTAGCCCGCAGTTGTTCGATCGGCATCGCGATCATGTCGCTTGGGCCGGTATCGGAATGAAGCCAGGCGACATCGTTGTCGGGCTCGGCGTCAAACACCAGGCTCAATACGAGTCGCTTGAGCGGCGTGATGTCGGTGAGCGGGATCGGCAGTTGCACGGCTGTGGGTGAGAAATAGTCGACCATGGTGGTCTCCCAAAACAGAAGCGCCCGGCACGAAGGCCGGGCGCATGAGGAACGGACTGTGAGCGGGCGGCAGAAAACAGCCGCCCAGGCGTGGGGCCTATTCAGCCGCCATCACATGCGGCGTGTGATCGACATCGTCGGGCTTGGTGCTGCTTATGCCTGCGGTGCGCAGCGGCTCGGGCAGCCAGCCGGTGCCATCGAGGAGACGCTCGGCCTCCTTGGCCATGTCATCTTTCTTGAGATGTGCGATACGATCGGCGGCCTTCTCGCCCTTGGCCTCGCGCACGGCTTCAAGAATGCGGGCCTTGGTGACGCGGCCAAGAAAGGCATCGACGGTCGGCTTCCAGCCGGCAGCAGCCATGTCGAGCGTAACCGCGGAGGCGAGGCGGCCGGCGTGGCGCAGGGCTTTCGGCCGGCGATCATAGGGCTGATACACGGCGTTGATGGAAAGACCGACGCAATGAGCGAACAGCGCCTGACGGCTGTCGCTGTCGAGTTCTGCCAGCGTGTTCCACAGATCACCGGTGTCCTCCGGCATCTGCTCGTCCCAGGCCCTGTGCCGCGCGTCAATTGCCTTGGCTGCTGGCGTGTCGGCGAGGCCGGACGTGTGACCGAACAGGACGCTCTTGGCCTCAATCTCCAGACAGGACTCGAAGCCGTAGTGATAGAACAGCTTCAGGCATAGCACGTGCAACGCCGCGCGAAGTGCAACGTCAGGATCATTCGCAACGGCCTCACGCAACGCTAGTGTGCGATGTGCCGTCAGCTCAGTCATGAGGCGATCCGACAGCGGACGGATCCCATCCTCCTCCTCAGGCTCGTCGACGGCAGCATTATCCTCCTCGTTGGCATCTTGTCCGGATGACGACAACCGCTGACGACCTGCTTCATCGTCTTCCGCGCCGTCCTTATCCTTGATCCGTGGTTCGTCCTCGGGCCGGACGTAGCCGCGATCGACACGCAGAACACCAGCACTGTCGATGCTGACGAAGGCGCCGGCACGGGCGACGTCGTCCGGCTCGTAGACGACAGGACGATCGTCCAAGGTCTCCATTGCCGTCTCGATCTCGCCGAGACGCCGATCCACCTCCTCGGGAATCTCACGAGCTTCCGCATACTCGGCTTCGAGCTTGTCGAACTCGGCCTGGAGTGTGTCGCGGGTTGCCGCTTCCTCATCGGTCATCGGGACCTCGCGGCCGCTGAGCTGACGCAGGCCATGGCCGTGGCCATAGGGGAGCTCGGTTACGACCTCGATCCACTTCCAGCCCTCGGCGCGGACGCTGTCGCCGCCTCGTTCCAACTTTTCGGCGACGAGTTTCTCGAGCAGGGCCGGCTCCTGCAGCCAGCCACCGTCATCGGGCTCGAAGAGATCACGCAGGATGGTCCCGCCGGCCTTCTCGTAGGTTTCGCTACCGACGAACTGGGCGCGCTTATCGGAGGCCCGAACGGCGCTCTCGGTTAGCAGACGGCGGATGTGGAAGGGCTCCTTGTTATGGGAATGCTGCAGAGACTGCCACGCCTGCTCCTGCCGCTCGTGGTCGGGATTGACAGTGAAGGCCATCAACTGATCGAGCGTCATGCCGTCGTCGGCATAGACGTCGAGCAGACTCGGCGAGACGGCGGCGAGCCGCAACCGCTGGCGGACGACATTGACCGAGACGAAGAAGGCGGCGGCGATCTCTTCTTCGGGTTGTCCCTTGTCGCGCAGGGTCATGAACGCGCGGAACTGATCGAGCGGGTGCAGTGGCGCCCGCTGCACGTTCTCGGCCAGACTGTCCTCTTCGGCGATGCCGTCCGTGCGCACGATACATGGGATGGGCGCGTTGCGGGAAAGCCGCTTCTTCTTCACCAGCAGCTCGAGCGCGCGGTAGCGGCGACCGCCGGCCGGTATCTCGTAGATGCCGGTCTCGTTGTCGTCGCCGTCGAGCACGGGCCGGACGGTCAGGCTTTGCAGAAGCGTGCGCCGGGCGATGTCCTCGGCGAGTTCCTCGATGGCAATGCCGGCTTTCACACGCCGGACGTTGCACTGGCTCAATACGAGCTTGTCGAAGGGAATGTCGCGCGAGGTGCTGAGCGCGATCTTGGGATTGGCCCTTGCCATGGTCATTTCTCCACGGCGGGCGGCCGAGAGCCTCTCTCTCGACCCCGAACCCGCCGCGCAGCTTCCGACTGCTCTCTCCCTTTGGCCGCGGCCACCGAAGCGGCAGCCGGCGGCCGCCACCGCGTCGCCAAGAGGGCTCTCGCGGAAAGATCGCATTGCCGGTACGCTCGCTGGTATGTCGCGAACCCTAATCATCATCGGCTTCGCCATCCTTGCGGTCGGCCTTCTCTGGCCATGGCTCTCGCGTTTTGGCCTTGGCCGGTTGCCTGGTGACATCGTAATCGAGCGCGAGAATTTCACGTTCTACGCGCCGATCACGACGGGGGTCCTGGTGAGCCTGGTGCTGTCGCTCATCCTATGGCTGATCAACCGCTAGTCACGGACGGCGCCGATTGTCACCGGCATCCCCGCAGTGCCGTATCGGCCTCCTGCAGGCGGAGCGTGTCGAGAACGATGCGCCCGGTGATGTGTGCGGCCTCGGCGTAGACCGAGAGCGGGTACGTACCCTCAAAATAGGGATCACGCTCGATCCCCAGTCCGAATGGCAGACGAACGGACGCCATCTCGAGGAGGCTGAACGCGCCTAGTTCCGGACTGCCGAAGCCGAGGTCGGCTAACCCGAACAGAGTGTCGCCATCCTCATCGAGCTCTGTTGCGAGCCATGTGGCGGCACCGACTGGATTGAAGAATTTGACGACGGGTACATGATCGACATTGCGCAGATGCCCGTTGGCCAACAGGCGAACACGCAACTCCGGTGTGAGGAGGATCATGCCGCGGTCCTCCCAGCACCCGAAGTCACGACATCGGATTCGGGCAAGAAGCCGAGCAGATAGTCAGCCGCCTTGCTGGCGAGCGATGCGGCACGGACAATCGCGCGACTGTCCTCGCGCAGTATCTCGAGCCAGGATGCGAGGTAGTCCGCATGACGCACCGTCGGTGTGATGCCGAGTGACGCGCAACAGAAGGCAGCATTCATCTCCGCGACCAGCTCCTCGAAGGCGTACTTGCGCGAGCCGAAGGAACCGGAGAGGTCGCGGTTGAGCCTCGAGCTATGACCCGAAGCATGACCGAGCTCATGCAGGGCGGTGCGATGCCAGTTGATAGGCTCGAAGAACGCTAGCGGCGGTGGCACCTGTACGTAGTCTTGCGACGGCATATAGAAGGCCCGACTGCCGCAGATACGGAAGTCGATGCGAGTGGCTTTGATGAGCGTCTCCACGCGCGGCTCGATGGTGCTTGACGGCGGCGGCGGTCCGACCGTCGCGATCTCACGCGCCAGGCCATCGACCTGATCGGTATTGAAGACGGTGAAGCGCTTCAGAAATGGAACCGCCCGCGCTTCGCTGCCGCTCTGCACGGCGCGCCGCTTCGCATCATCTGGGATGAAGCGGTTGGCATAGACGACGGTGGTGCCGCGTTCGCCTTCACGCACGTGCCCACCAAGCGCTAACGCCTGGCGGTATGTGAGCCAGCTCTGGCCGGTATATCCTTTCTCGATCACCTCGCCCCAGAGGATTAGGACGTTGATGCCGAAGTAGGTTCGGCTCGTGGAGGCATTTTTCGGCATGGCGAGCTGTGCCTTGGCCGACGGTGTGCCCCAGGGCTGCACCCAGGGGAAGCGGCCCTTCTCGAGCTCGGCTATCATCTTGTTGGTGATGTCGTCGTAGAAGTTGGTCCGGTTGCCGCCGCAACGGTTGCGCGTGGTCGATCTGGACATCGCGGGTCTCCGCGACAGGCCGGCGAGAGCCTCTCTCTCACCTCTTCAGCCCGCCGCGACGACCACCGCCTTCCCCTGACTCTTTCCACGGCAGCCGGCCGCCGACGGGTGCGTTGCGTTCCCGCTCGATACGAAGGATTGCAAGCGTAACATTGCCGTGATGACCACCGAGTTTCTGCGTATGTACGACCACTACAAGAGCCGGCATTTCATCCACAGCAGGCAGCGCAATACCGCGCCGCCGAACGACAAGTATCTGGTGATAGATGAGAGAGACGTCGTTTGATCCGCAGAGCCGCAGCCACGAGTTTCGCGATCGCGAGGTGTTCGCGGGCAAACCATAGCCGCCTATGCCACGACATAGCCGTCAGGCGACGTGCCTGCGGCTGCGTTGCCGTGTGGGAGGGGAAGTGGACGTCTGAGCACGATCGACAGACTGGGCGAAGCTGACGCCGTCCAGGACGAGGGCGCGATACAGGATTTCGAGAACGCCATCGGCGAACGCCCATTCATTGTTGCGCGGCCGTCGGGTTTTGGGCTCAAGGAGGCGCGCACTGACCAGTCTTGTCAAATGCGCACTGACGGCTGCTGACGGCAGTGCCGTCGCGGCCGTGATGGAGGAAGAGGTGATGGGCCCTTCGAGACTGGCGCAGGCGGCAAGGACCTGGCGGGTTTGTGGTGCCAGGGCGCTTATTGCGATGTGGAGCTGCGCAGGCTGGGCGGCTGCGACCCTGCGTAAGATGTCGGCGAGAGAGGCATCTGGAGCACGTGCCAGGGCCAGGGCGCCGATCTCCATGAGGGCCGGTCTCCCCCCGAGCCGTGCGGCCAGTCGATCGAGTGTTGACTGCGCCTGGCTGGACAGGTGCAGCGTAGACGCGAGGCTGGCGCGGTGCTCCGCCGTTGGTGATTTGGGTTGGGTCCAACGGAAGAACTCGTAGAACGCTTCTTCATGGCCGGGGCGCCAGTGTGGGCTGGCTGAACCGATCAGCGAGAGCCCGGTGTTTTGCAGCACGTTGCGGAAGGCCCACCGGTCGCTGACAGGGAGGCCGTCTATGACGAGGTCGATGTTGGGGATAATCAGGGCCAGCGGGCCGTGTTGCTTGATGGCGTCGGTGAGGCGCGTATCGATTTCGACGCGTAAGGCGTCCTCGCCATAGGAGCGGCGCATGGCCTCGAGCACGTCGGCGGCAATGCCGTGGGGAAGTCCCGCGCGATGCGCGTGCACGAGGATTGTCCCCGCCAAGGCGGACCAGCTTGCGATACCGTCCAGCCGCCCCGGCATGAGCACCGTCGCGCGGGATGGTGTTTCCCAACGCAACAAGGCCGGGAGTGCGTCCAGAACGGCATCGACGGCATAGCCGGGCGGATCCTCGATGACAAAGGATTGCCGCGGCGTGTCCGGCGGCAGGTCGGGCGCGGCCCGTGAGACCTTGGCAAGCCGCACGGCCTCCTGTTGCCAAGGATCAGCGGCTGTCGCGAGAGCTGTCGTGGCGGGCCTGCTCACGCGGTCTTGTCCTGAAGGCCGAGGCCGCGGCGCAGGCTGTGCCATGCCAAGGCCGTTGGCGCGCGCATGCGATGCGATTTGGCGTCGAGACTGATCAGGTCGAGGTTGGCTAGCCAGCGGGCCAGGCGGAGAATATCGGACGGCTGTGCCTTCTGCTCGACGGCGGACTGAGCGACGGCCTCGGGTGTTGCGCCATCTTTCCTGTCAGCGAGTGCCGACAAGATGAGCCGGATGAGGTGTTCGTCGCGTTTGCGTAGCGTTGTGGTGGCGAGGCGCTGAACAGCCTCCTCGTAGGAGATGTCGCGGGCCTGGCGGTCGATAAGCGCATCGAGCGCGCGCTCGGTCGGCGGCCCGTTGCGCGGGATCTCGAGGAGCAGGCGCATGAGCTCCATCGGCCAGGCGGGGGAAAGGCGCTCGACGATGGCATCGACGAGCTCCGACGGCATGCGCTCGGCCCGGGCCCAGGCGGTGGCGGCGCGGCGGACGACGTCAGCGTCCCAAGGTTTGATACGGATGATGTCGAACCCTTTCGGTGCGCCCAGAGCATCGAACACGCGCGTATCGAGGGAGGCGATGACGGTCAGCCCGGCGATATCGGCAAGAGCTGCAATCAGATTGCGCCAGAGCTGTCTCTCGGCATCGTCCGGTGCCAGAGGTGCGCCGATCTCGTCGATGAAGAGGACAAGGCGACCGGGGCCCTCGGCGACGCGATGGCGCAGGGCGGCCTGCAGCGCGGCGAGCAGCTCTGCCTCAGGAGTGGCGGCGGCGACTTCTCGCGCGTGCGGGGCCTGCTGGGCGGCGAGGGCAAGGATGCGGACTGCGCTCGCCCGGGCGCTGGCGCCGGACAGGTCGAGATGGAGCGGGTTGCGCGTCGCCCCGGCCTCGCCGAGGCGCCTGCGCGCCTGATGCAGCAGGCTCGTCTTGCCGGAGCGGCGTGGGCCGACCAGGAGAACCTTGCCGCCGGTGGTGATGGCGCGATCGAGCGCGGCGAGTTCGGTCTCTCGGTCGAAGAAGGCGGGGCCGCTCACGGGGGGCCCGGCCAGGGCGCCAAATGGAGTGGGTTTCTTTGCCATGGCGCGTGCAGGAGCTCCTCCGGCTAAACTAACAGGATCTCTAGTATCAGAAATGTAATTAACATATTCGCTACTATCAAGCTCGTGGCTATCAATTGTGATACTATCAAATTTGTAGCTAACGGCTCCTCCGCGCCAGAAAGCTAGAACTCCTTCCAGAACTTGGCCAGCATCGGATTTGCAAAGGTGACGATGCGGGATTGACCTTGGCGTGTTTCAACCAGATAGCCGTCGCTGATCAGGATGCGCAGCACTACCTTGCAGCGGGCTTCGTTGCCCAGGGCCGCGACCAAGTCCTGGCGGTTCACTGGCCCGTCCGTCGTGATTTTATCGAGAAGATTGAGTGCAAGTGCCGCTTCCTCATCGGGAAAGATGGAACCGATGCGCTCGCGGTAGTGGTCGAGGTCGAGGTGCTCGAGGATTTCCATCCACACATCGTCCACGTCCTCCTCGGCGATCTTATCGGCGGCGATCCCGAGGTCCTTGAGAGCTGCTAGCATCTTCTGGAGGTGGAACGGGATAGGGTTGCGGCCGGTCCGATCCAACACGAAACCGCGTGTTGTGGCCGGCAGATCGAACCGCTCGCTTTTGGCAACACCGTCCATGAACGCGTTGGCCGTCGCTTCACTCCAGGGTCCGATCCGGAAAGGGTGCAGGTCGTTGGCATCGGCTGAGATCTTGTGTTTGCGCAGGAGCGGCATGAGGCCGATGGAGCCGCCGATCACCATGGCGAAGCGGCCCCGGTTGTCCTTGTCGAGACGCATCTTGCGGAAGAAGCGCAACAGCCTGCGGGCCTCCTGCTCCGTTGCCGGATCCTTGAACAGCTCGCCGAGGGCCACTGGAAACTCGTCGAGCATCAACAGCAGCCGCTCGCTCTCGCTGAGCTGACCGAGAAGACTTGCCTCGAGGCGCGCTGCCAGACCATCCCAATCTTCCTTCGCCTGCTTGCCGAGCTCGATGCTCATGCCAGCAGCCGACACCCTAACCCCTTGCGAAACAGCGCCGCAGAACGCATCGAACATGCGTTTGCCAAGGCCTGGTGCCTGTCCCACCTTGGTCAGGATCTCCTGGAGCACACCGACGGCGGTCGTCTTGCCTTGCAGATCGACATAGACAGCTGTCCAGGGCGCACGCTTCTTTGAGGCGATTGCCTGCATTAGGCTGGTCTTGCCGACGCGACGCGGCGAGACGAACAGCAGATGACGTTCCTTGTCGATCTCCTCCCAGAAATGCTTCACCTCCTCGTCCCTGCCGAAGAAGTTCGTGCCGGAGACGACGCCGCCGGGATTGATGGTCGGAGGCTTGCGCGACGTCGACATGATCTGCGTTCGCTCCGTGTCAACTGGTAGATGGGGGCTCAATGGGCATTGGTGACATTGTCCCAGATTGGCTGGTATCCGTCCACGGAAGGGGTGGCCAGCAGGCATCTCACTGCGCTGACCCGACGTCGACAGAGACGGGAAGGTACGCAATGTGGGCCGGCACGCGCGACGCCGCTGCGCAGCGGCTGATCCCTCCGCCTGTGCTGGAGATCAAAGCCTGGATCAGGGCCGAAGGCACGATCGCGTGGCTGTCGCTTCTACCGTTCATGGACAATAGGGCGACGGACACCTCAAGGAGGCTGCGATGTCGGCGAACGTCCGTCGCCGGACATGCTGCAGCCCCGTGGACCAGCGTTTGCCATCAGCGCGCTCAAAAAGAGCGACGTCACGCCAGCTGTTACCCGCACGCGTAGAGATGCGACCCGCATGGCGCCAAACTCTTTGTTGACAGTTGCCGCTCTCAGTTTACTGACGACGTGAGTCGACCGATACTTCGCGGGCGCAATATTTTGTGCGCCAACGAGGGACAGGAAGGAGATGTTAGAGACAATACTGATTGCAGGTCGGGCGACGTACTCAGCCGACGGACAGAGCCTTGGACCCTGCAGAGAAATCAATTTTATCTTCGGCTCGAACGGCTCCGGAAAGACCACCATTTCACGGGTAATCGCCGATCCGGCATCGTGTCCGGCCTCCGCGCTGACATGGGTCAACGGGCAGGAGATGGAACGGCTCGTCTACAATTCCGACTTCGTGGAGCGCAATTTCACATCGACTCTGAAGGGCATCTTCACGCTCGGCGCGGAGTCCGCAGAGACCCTTGCGAAGATTGATGCTGCCAAGGCAAAACAGCAGGAGGAAGAGGCCGAGGTTCGTAGGCTCGAAGGCACCCTGAAAGGTCCCGACGGCAGCACCGGCAAGGAGGGCGATCTCCGGGCGCTACGAGGCCGCTTCGAGGACGCTTGCTGGGAGATCAAGAACCGGCACGACGCGCATTTCCGGGAGGCGTTCGAAGGCTTCAGAAACGCGAAAGCTCGGTTTTGCGACAAGATACTTGCAGAGCATTCTTCCAACCAGGCCGCATTGTGCGACCTGGATGATCTCAAAGCCCGCGCAGGGGCGGTGTTTCAGAAAGGCTTGGCGCGACAGGCTCGTGTGGTCATCCCTGACTTCGGCGACCTTCTCGGTCTTGAGCAGACGGCTGTGCTTTCCAAAACTGTGATCGGCAAATCGGATGTGAACGTCTCGGCGCTGATTGCGCGCCTTGGCAACAGCGATTGGGTCAAGCAGGGGCGTGCCTTTCTGGATCGGAGTGGCGACGTCTGCCCCTTCTGCCAACAGAAGCTGCTGACGGATCTGACCCGCGATCTCAACGACTACTTCGATGAGACATACGCTGCCGATATGGCGGCCATCGATCGTCTGCAATCCGCCTATGAAAGCTATTCCTCCACCTTGCTCCGCCGGCTCAAGGATATTGCGGCTGCGGGCAACGCGTTCATAGACAGCGAGGCTTTGCACGCTGATATCGACCGGTTGGAACAGCGCATTGAGCTGAACAAGCGGCAGATCGATAGGAAGAAGAAGGAGCCGAGCGCGACCATCGCCCTTGAGGGCCTTGCCGAGATTGCCGACAGCATTGTTGCGCGGATGAAGGAGACCAACGCCCGGATCGACCAGCACAACAGCCTCGTCGACAACATTGCGGCCGAACGCGCCAGGCTTGTTGCGGAGGCGTGGTACTATGTGGTCGATGAGTCCAATGCAGTGATTGCCGCTTACCTCGAGGGCAAGACCAACCTCGACAAAGCGATCACGGGCATCAGCAAGGCCATCGAGACACGAAGGGCAAAGCTCGCGGGTATCAAGAGCGATATCGCCGAGCTCGAACGAGCAATTACAAGCGTCGAGCCGACCGTCAAGGAAATCAACGGGATACTTAGCTCATTTGGTTTCACGAGCTTCAAGCTGGCGACAGCGGGCGAGCAGCGCAATCTCTACAAGTTGGTTCGGCAGGACGGAAGCGATGCGCTGAAGACGCTGAGCGAGGGCGAGAAGAGCTTCATTGCCTTTCTCTACTTCTACCATTTGATCCGCGGCAGCGTGTCGGCAAGCGGAACGACGGGTGACAGGATCGTCGTATTCGACGATCCCGTGTCCAGCCTCGACAGCGACGTGCTGTTCATTGTCAGCGCGCTTATCAAGCGGGTCCTGGAGGATACGTGCGCGGGGCGAGGACAAGTGAAGCAGGTGTTTGTGCTGACGCACAACATCTACTTTCACAAGGAGGTATCCTTCGACCCGAAGCGCGGCCAGGCGTGCCGCACACACGAGACATTCTGGATCGTTCGCAAGCAGAATGATGCCTCGATCCTTACGACCTACAATTACAACCCGATCAAGACGTCATACGAGCTGTTGTGGTCGGAGGTTCGCAATGCTAATCGCTCGACCCTGACCATCCAGAACACCCTTCGTCGCATCCTTGAAAGCTACTTCAAGCTCCTGGGCAACATGGATCGGGACGAGATCGTGGCGAAGTTCGGAGGTCAGGAGAAGCAGATATGCGGCTCCCTGTTCTCGTGGGTGAACGACGGCTCTCACGCTACTCACGACGACCTCTACGTCTCGGCCGACGCCTCCATTGTCGATCGCTATCTCGATGTGTTTCAGAAGATCTTCGAGAAGACCGGCCACATCGGTCACTATGAGATGATGATCGGCTCGGTTCCTGGACAGGCAGTTGCACTAGCTCCAACAGCCGAGCCACCAGTGGATCCGTAAGAATCCACTCTCGCTTTCGCAATCCCCCGGATAACTGCATGGCAAAGATGCCTGAACCACCGAAGAGACTCTACAAATACCGTGCTTTCAGCAATCGCGTCCTCGACATGCTTGTGGCCGACGAGCTGTACTATGCCAATCCGAGCGATTTCAACGATCCGCTCGACAGCAGGCCGTCTCTCGAGGCCGATCTCGATGTCGATGCGCTGGAAAGTCTCTTGAAGCGTCTTGTTGAGGCCCGCACACAGGCGCAGATGAACGCGGCGGCCAAGGTCATCAAGTATCGCGGCCCGAGAACCATCGAACAGATCACCCGCCTGAGCCGAAGCCGGGCCATCCAGCTCCTTCGCGAGGTTCGCTACGATGCCGGCAATCCAATGTACGAGGCCGAGGACCCATATCGATTCCTTCTCACGCAATACCTCGAGGAAGAGCTTCTGCGCCGCTATGATCGGGGTATCGTTTCCTTCGGCACGCGAGCGACGTGTCCTCTGATGTGGAGCCACTATGGCGATCAGCACAGAGGCCTCTGTGCCGGCTATTCCGTTCCACTGGAAGCCGCTGGCTATCTCCACAAGATGAGTTACGGGGGAAGCCGTGCTGTAAGGGCGAGCGACATTGCGGCAATGGATGTTGACGAAGCCGCCCGGTGCCGGGTCGATGAGGCGGTGCTATTGCGGAAGGCGAAGAGCTGGCGATACGAACTGGAGTGGCGCCTGCTCGGAACGCGTGGCGCGAACCAATCCCCTCTCGAGCTCGAGGAGGTCGTGTTCGGGATTCGCTGCCAACTCACGGTCAAGTACACGATCGTGAAGGCGCTGGAAAAACGGGACAGGCAGGTTCGCTTCTACGAAATGCGCGAAGTGCCGGGCACCTTCGGCCTCAGGAAGTGCGCGCTCGACACAGCCGAGCTCGAGGTAACGTTCCCCCGACGGGCACGCTCGGCGCTGGAAGTGTTCGAGGCCTTGGACGGGTGACGGCCGCCTCTGTCGAAGGCAACTCGTCTGGTTCAATCTCCGATGCTGTGCCGGGGGGCCGCGCAGGTCACACTGGGGCGATAATTCCCATCCATCCTGCTTGCCGACACCCGCTTGCGTCACAGGGAATACACATGCACGCTTCCATCGACGACGGGCGCTTCTGGGACCGGGCCGCACGGAAGTACGCGCGCAGCCCGATCAAGGATATGGCTGGTTACGAGCGCACGCTCGACCGCACGGCGCAGCTGCTGCGCGGCTCCGACACCGTGCTCGAACTCGGCTGTGGGACCGGCACGACGGCGCTGAGGCTTGCGCCGCACGTCGCCCGCATTGTCGCGATCGACGCTTCACAAGAGATGATCGCGATCGCGCGCGAGAAAGCTGTCGCCGACGGGTGCCACAATGTCGAGTTTACTGCTGCCTCGGCCGATCGTCTGTCTGCGGCAGAAGGCACCTTCGATGCCGTCCTGGCCTTCAACCTTCTGCACCTGCTGGCTGATAGACCCTCAGTCCTTGCCCAAGTGCGTCGGCTGCTGAAGCCCGGTGGTCACTTCGTTTCGAAGACACCCTGCCTGTCCGAGATGAACTTGCTTATTCGTTGGGCCGTACCCGCGATGAGGTTGGTGGGCAAGGCGCCCTACGTCTCGTTTTTCACGGCGGCCGAGCTCGAGGCGGATATCGCGCAGGCGGGCTTCACCGTGGTCGAGCGTGTGCGACACGGATCACAACGCAAAGACCCCCGCATTTTCATCATGGCGCGGAAGCCGGTGCCCGTCTGAAGCAGCGCCGTCGCCCAACGGGATAACACGGAGCGGAGCCTCATGCATCGCGGGGCTTCAGGCCGTCGCGCAGAACATCGACGAGGCGCTTGGCAATCGAGCCATCCTTATCAAGCTTTGGGTTGAAGATCGTGACGTTCAGCCCAATCGGCTTCCCGCAACCGATAGTGGTGCGCAGGATGGTCACGAGTTCGTCCCATGCGAGGCCGCCGGGCATTCTGTAGTCGACCGCCGGCATGATGGTGTCATCGAGAGCATCGGCATCGAGGTGTATCCAGAAGCCCTTCAGTGATGGTGCGTTCAGCCGCTCCATAGTCTCTTTCAGCGTCGCCGCCAGGCCAACCTCGCGGATCTTGCTGAGGCTGAACGCGGCGATCGCGGTGTCCTCGATCCGCTGGCTTCCATACTTCTCGGTATCCTCTTCATCCCGCCGCGCCAGCGCGACGACATCCTCGTCGCGCACGAAAGGTCGCCGGCCTTCGATGTCGGTGACGATCGCGGGGCCGCGTCCAGTGACGAGCGCCAGATCCATCGACGCCGCCTCGCCGGCTGGCTCCGCTTCGGGCTGGTAGAAGTCCGCATGCCCGTCGATGAACAGCAGCCCTGAGCGCCCGCGGCGTCTCGTTGCAAGCGTGCAGCCCAAAAGGATCGAGCAATCGCCGCCGAGCACCAGCGGGAACTCACCTGCCTCCAGCACCGCTTCGACCGCATCCGCCAGTTTGACAGAATAGCTTGCAAGTCCGTCGGGATTGAGCAGCCCCGTCTCGGGATCGCGCTTATCGTCATAGGCTGGAGGCTCGACCCGCCCGGCATGCCGCGCCTCGAGCCGCTCGGAGAGACCGGCGCCGAGCAAAGCGCGAGGCAGAGTTTCGACGCCTTTGGGAAAGAGGCCGAGAATGGAAGGCGCCTCGATGATGGCGATCATCATGTCTGCTTTCCTTGCCCGTGCCTCAGGCACGACCTCCGCGGCCTGTTGCATTCGACCGGAACAGGTGCGGAGGTCGACCACCGCGATGTGGAACGGCACGCTTCCTCCGGGTCGGAGGAGGAAAGTGAACATTGTCAAACAGAACACGATGTCCCGAACGATGGTTTCAAACCGTCGGCGCGTTAGCCCTCGGACCGCCATAGCCCGGATCAAGACTGATCGCCAAACCGGTGCTGCCTATGGCCAGAAACGCTTTGTATCCACCAGCGCGTCATGCGCTTCGGCAGCGTCTTCAAGCAGATCTGCTTTCTTGGTACCGCCCAGAAGGTCGTTGACACTGGGATCTTCTGCAAGCCCTAGCCTGCGCAGCACTTCAGGTGCGGTGGCTAGGTCGTTCAAGGCGCCGAGCTGATCCTGCAGTGTCTCCAGCGCCAAGACGAAGCGCTTGTGCCGGCGCCGCTCGCGCTTGCGATCATAGAGCGCTGTGAAGAACTCAGACGCATAGCGCAGTTTCTTGGCGGCCTTGCGAACCTCGTGGCGGGCCGCGTCGTCCAGTTCGTCAAGATCACGACCGCCCTTCTTGACCTTGCGGCGAAACCTGTCGAGCGCTTTGGCCGCGAACTCGCGGGCGGGAAGCTCGCGCAGCTCCCGGCCATCCGGATGCGAAAGCCAGGCGCCGGTAGCGGCCCATTCGGCAATGTCGATCATGAGTGCACGCGTGCGGTCCGATCCTAGCACCTCAATCACGTCCACATAGACAGCCGCCCGCGCCGCCTGCAGGCGGCAAGCAAGCGGGCCGTCGGCGGTGCGTTCAATCAGCACGTCGAGGTCGCGCGCCTTGCCCAGCTCGGCGGCGAGCCAGCGCAGCTCGGCATTCAGCGTCCCGGCACGGTTATCGCCGAGCATCGGCTTGTGGATCGACAGGGCCGAGCGAAGCCGCCGCAGCGCGACGCGCGCCTGGTGAAGCGCAGTCGCATCCTGCTGATTGAGGATCAGAGGCACATTCAGCCGGAAGTGGCGCAGGCAGGCGCGGACAATCTCCTGAAAGGCTCGAACCGCGCTGATACCCGCCGTCAGGTTGATGGGGCCGGCTTTCGACGCGCCCGGCGCTGCGTCAAGCAGCCGATAGCCGCGCTCGGCCTTGCTGAGAATGCCCAGCTGAACCGGAGCTATCGCATCGATGCGCCTCGCCAGGACGAAGAGCGCGGCGGGATCACCGCCTTTCTGCTCAAGCTCGATCTCGCATAGCGGGGTCTCGCGCTCGCCGGCCAGTATACGCCCGCGATCGAGGGCGATTTCGACGCCGTCGGCATTCCATAGCCGACGCTCGTTCTCCACGGTGAACAGCGGCGCGATCTCGGTGATCTTGTCGGCAAGCAGCGCCGAAATCGGCGTGGTGGCGTCGAAGATAGGATTGTTGTCTTCGACCTCGCGCTCCCATTCAGAGCGAACAAAAATACCCGCTGCGGCTGCGCCGTACGCTTTGATCGTTTGCACGCGTTTGTCGCCGTTGCGACGAACGCGCAACGACAGACCGACATTGGCGAGCGCGTGGTCGGGCGTATCGAAATAGATCGCGTGCTGCCGGATGATATCCGGCTTGCCGGCGAACGGAGCGGCAGCCTCCAGCCTGTCGGCTGCTTCAGGCTGCAGCTCCAGCTTCAACTCCACTTCGTCTCCTGGAGGTTTCGTCATTCCTCAGTCCGTCGAAAGTCAGCTGCCACCTGTCGCAGAAGCTTTGGAATTTAAGAGACGAGTTCGCCTTCTGAACTGCGCGATGACGATTGCGGGATCATACGCTGCTGCGCCTCGTCGTTTCGGCGCCTACCAGCTTTTGAGCGGACGCAGTTGCGGGGTCTTCTTGTGGACGTGCTCTTCCATGCGTCCAAGCAGACGGTCGAGTTCGGTGATTGCCTCGAACAGGTAGGGTCCTTTGTTGAGCATCACGCATTCGGCCCTCACCGCCATCGCCGCGTCGGTCATCTCGCCGCGCGAGGGAACCCCCTTCTTGAGATAGCTTTCGAGCACCTGCGTCGCCCAGATGACTGGCACCTGCGCCGCCTCGCAGAGCCAGAGAATTTCCTCCTGCATCTCGGCCAGCCGTGCGAAGCCGATCTCCACCGCGAGATCTCCACGCGCGATCATGATTGCGGTTGGCTGCCGGCCGGCCGCGCGCACGAGCATGTCGGGCAGATTCCGGACAGCCTTCGACGTCTCGATCTTCAGGACCAAGCCGAGGTTCCGCCAGTCTTCCGGCCGCTCTCGGGCAAGCACTTCCTGCAGCTGCGCAACCTCGTCTGCTTCCTGAACGAAGGAGAACTCGACGCCGTCTGCATGCCGCACGATAAAGCCGAGCGCCTTTAGATCATCGTCGGTCAGGGCTGGCACGCTGAACTCGGTATCGGGGAAATTGATCCCCTTTTCGGGCTTGAGCTTGTAGCCCTTGTCGACGGGACCAGCGATGATGTCCACCACGACGCCCCACGGTTCGCGCCGCACGACATGCGTGTCCAGCTTGCCATCGTCGATGAAGATGCGGTGTCCGACATCGGTAGCCGTCAGCGCTTCGGAGAGCGTGCACTCCACCGCCAGCAATGCATCGTCCGGCTCGTCGAGACGGCCGGGCAACGTGATCGCGAGTTTGTCGCCGATCTGCGCGCGCTTGAGCCCTTTCGTCTTGCGCGCCTCGCCGGTGCGGATCTTGGGGCCGGCAAGGTCCATAAGAACCTTCATGCGCCATCCTGTTTTCTCGGCCGCACGCTCGACATTGGCGATCATGCGCGCCCACACGCCGTCATCATCATGAGCGCAGTTGATCCTTACGGCCTCGACGCCCAGCTCGGCCAGACGACGAGCAAAGTCACCATCGTCCGCGGCTTCGGTGGGAAGTGTCACCAGGAGGTGGACCGGACCATGTTGCGAGCGTTGCCCAAGTAACTCCGTGGTGCGCACCGCAAGACGCTCCTCGCCGGCGAAGAAGTCAGGATCGGGCCGCGGAGTTGCCTTGCTCTTGCCTGTCAGCCGGCGCAGAACGAGCAGTACTGCGTCGAGCGTGGGTAGGACACGCGCCTCCGCACGGCCGAGCGAGGAAAGGCCGAGCGCCGTAAGCCGGCGCTGCAGAGGCCTGATGTCGTGGCGCCGAAAGGCAAGATACTGCGCGAAGTTCTCCGCACTGGGCGCGAAATCGCCGCGTTCGATCCAGCCCGTCCAGCGTGCCGCGATCTCCTGCCCCTGCGTGACGACCGCTTCGCGCAGGCTCTGGACCTCATCCAGCAGGTCCGAAAGATCCAATTTGTCCATGGCAACCTCATTTTTCGTATCCGCTAGAAGAGCCAGATGACAGCGAGATGAAGGTTTCTGATGCTGGCGACCGGCGTCAGCCTTCATGCTGATGGCGGCGGCAAGCGTTCGGCAGCCACGCAGCCGATTGTCGGGCTCGATGCCGTCATGAAGCTGCAGGAGGCGCTGGCGGGCCCACTTCCGTACGCAGACCTCGAAGCTGGTCCGTTATCAACGCCCGCTTCACTACGCTCTCGTCCGATCGCGAGCTTCAGACGACCGCGCTTGAAATCGAGAATGGGAAAGTCGCGGCCATCTATGTGGTGCGCAACCCCGACAAGCTGAAACATCTGCACTAGGTGCCCGGGCGACCAGCCATGCGTGTAGTGCTTCGCTCGTGCCTGGGTTTTGTCACCTTGCGCATCTCAGCGAAAAGCGGTCCATGTTGCGTTCAGGCTCGTCCTTGCAGCATACTCTCCCCCCGTGAGTTCTAGAGCTTCGGACCAATTCTGCGCATCTGCTCAACATAGCGGAGTGCCTCCAGGAGGGCATGGCGCAGCTCCGTGTCCAGCGTGCGGGTGCTGATACCGAAACGCCGGGCAATGACGTGGCGTGGCGTGTCTTCCAGCAACACCGCGATCAGGATGGCGCGGCGGCGCTCGGGCAATCCGGCAAGCGCCTCTGCCAGCAGATCGGATGATGGGATTGGGCGCGGGTCGTCGCCGACATCGAGGAGCGCCTCGATTTCGCCGGACGTTAGCTTGCGCGCGGGTGCGCGCTGCCGATCGGCCGCGAGCTCGAGGGCCATGCGGGCGAGGCGGTGCGTGAGGCCGCGGACGCCGGTCTGCTGGGGCGCATCGGGTTTGGCTTGGCGTTCACGCCGGCGCGGTGGCTTCCTTGGTGTTTTGGATGGCGATCGTGATCGGCGGGCCATAGGCGGCCTCTTTGGCTTAAGACGCGCACGCTCCTTGCCGCATATCAAGCCGAGGCCTGCGCGGTCTCTGGTATGCAGACGATGCGCGGAGACCGTCTGCGAATCCGGGCCGCTTCCAAAGCTGTGGAGAACCTGCTCTGAACAACGCCGCCGGGCAAAGCCAGGTGCGTGGGCCGGGACGGGCAGCTCGGCTGCTCCTACCGCCCGTATTGCTGCGACACAGGCAAGAAGCGGCCATCACGCAACGAGGGCCAGCCAGTCCTCCAGCAGATCGCCTGTACAATTGGCTTGAGTGCTTGATGCGGGCCCGGGGCCTCGCATTTTATGCAGCCTGAGCTCCCGCCCCGTGTCGGTCCTTGCGCGGAGTCAATGGTCTCTCGCCAGACATGCACATGCCGCCCCGGGAGATGATCGTGACCGGGCTGTGCTCATTGGCGCCGGCAGCGTAGTCATTCTGGCCGGTGCTGGTGTGGGTTGATGGTTTCGAAGCGCTGGACGCGATCGGTGATGCTCTTGTCGGTAACCGGGCCGACGTACTTGTTGCGGGTCTTGTCGCCCTCACGCCATTGATAGTGCCAATAGAAGCGGTTCTTCGATTTCTTGCGGATGAAGGTGCCGTTCTCGCGGAACTCGGCATCGAATTCCGCGTCAAGACTGCGCTGAAGCAACTCGGCGAACATGGTTTGGGTGGCGAGATCGATCTCTTGCATGGTCAGGTCCCGGCGGCAGTTGGTACGCAACTTTCTTGCATCACAAGGGACGGCGAAAGGCTTTCGGCTCAATCGGCGACGCCGCCTGGCTTGCCGTTCTCGACAACGAACCGCTTCATCGTCGAGACCGTGGCCTTGGGATCGCGGCGATCGGAGATCACCAGGAAGGATGTCTCCATACGTCGGCGGGTGAGATCGACGCGGACATAGCCGCGCTGGCGGCTGTCGAAGAAGCGCACGTGCGGGTTCTCCGGCAGCATCTCCATGAAGCGCTGATAGGGCGGGCCATCCGACGTGATCGAGGTGCCGACAAACTCGGTGGCGATTGTCTTCGAGGTGGGATCGCCGAGATCAGCCTTGAGGTCGGTCGCCCAGAATGAGTGGATGTCGCCACCGATGAACACCGGATTGGTGAGCCGTGTTTGATCAATTGCCTCGAGCATGCGTCTGCGGCCCGCAGCATAGCCGTCCCATCCTTCCGTCCAGTGGCCGACGACGCCATCCGCTCCCTTCTGGCGCAATTGCGCAATGAGCTGGTTCTGCGCCAGCACGTTCCAGGCGGTGTCCGCGGTCTTGAAGCCGTCGAACAGCCAGCGCTCCTGCTCGAAGCCCAGGAGCGTGCGGTTCTCGTCGACACGTTCAGTGCAACTGTCAGGCGCCACATATCCGCGACGCGTATCGGGTCGCGCGCACGGTTGCTGGCTCCTGTACTGGCGACCGTCGAGAACCGAGAACGTCACGAGGTTCCCGAAGCGGATGCGGTCATGGAGACGGAGTGTGCTGCCATGTGGGAGGGAACGGGCACGCAGCGGCATGTGCTCGTAGTAGGCTTGGTAAGCCGCCGCCCGGCGGCGCAGGAACGCCTCCGGCGTCGTTGCGACGACCTGCGACCATTCATTGGCATAGTCGTTCTCGACCTCGTGATCATCCCAGGTCACGAGGCAGGGCGCCGCCGCGTGCAGCGTCTGCAGGTCGGGATCAGTACGGTGGAGTGCATAGCGATTGCGATAGCCGACAAGGTCCACTGCCGTTGGCCCATCATGCTTGCGCACGGTGCGATCGGCGTATTCCTGAGACACGGTGTACTCGTAGATGTAGTCGCCAAGAAACAGCACGAGATCCGGGTCGTCGGCGGCCATATGCCGATAGGCACTGAAGTAGCCAAGCTCATAGTGCGAACAGGAGGCGAAGGCGAACCGCAAGTGATCGACGTTGTCCGTCGCCGCCGGCGCCGTTCGGGTTCGGCCGATCGGGCTCTCCGCCCCGAGTGCAATGAAGCGGTACCAGTACGGACGATTGGGTTGCAGCCCTGCGACTTCGACGTGCACCGAATGAGCCAGCCGGCGATCAGCCTCGACTGTGCCACGCTGCACGACCTGGCGCATGGCCTCGTCGGCGGCGATCTCCCAGGTCACGAGGGCAGCTTCCGTGATGCCGCCGGATCCATCGGGCGCCAGCGGCTCGGGGGCGAGGCGGGTCCACAACACGACGCCGTCGGACGTCGGCGCGCCGGAGGCGACGCCAAGCGTGAACGGTGTGCCGCTCTGGCTCGCACGCCCATACCTGCTGATCAGCGCCATGCTGACAGCGGCGGTTGTACCGGTCAGGAGTGTGCGCCGGGTCGGCCTGAGCAGCGGGATTCCCCGACGCGATAGCCCGTTGCTCGCCGATGAGGAGGGAATTTGCTTCGTCATGCACCAATGATGCAATCATAGTACGACATCTGAATTAAGGAGCGCGTCCAGTGCCGGCAGGCGGCGCACGACCCTGTGCGACCGCCCCAAAAGCGCCCGAAGAAGGAGACGTCACAAGGGAGGTTGACATGTACTATGGTGGATTGCGCGATAAGCGGTTCGATGCCAGCCGCGATCATATTGTCGGGTCACTGCTGCGGCTCAGAAAAGGTCTGAACAGCAGCGTACCGGAGAAGCGGCCCGGCAGCGTACGCCTGGCGACCTGGAACATCCGCGAGTTCGGCGGCCGCAAGCATGGCGGCCGGACCGATGAGGCGCTCTACTGCATTGCCGAGATCATCAGCCGGTTCGACATCGTTGCAGTGCAGGAGGTGAGGCCAGATCTGTACGCGCTGGATCGCGTCATGGGTTTGCTCGGCCGGGATTGGGATCGCATTTTCACCGACGTCAGTTATGCCAAGAGCGGCAATCAGGAGCGCCTCGCTTTCCTCTGGGATCGTCGCAACGTGCGCTTTACGGGATTGGCCGGCGAATTGGTACTGCCGGAGGTCGAATCCAAGGAACTGGCGCAGATCGCACGGACGCCGTTCATCTGCGGTTTCCAGGCCGGCTGGGCCAAGTTCAACCTGTGCACCGTACACATGTATTTCGGCGAAGGTGCAAATGACGAACGTCGCGTCGCGGAGATTGCCGAGACTGGCAAACTCCTGAGCAAGAAGGCCAAGGACTACATCAAGCTCGACGAGGAGAATCGGCGCATCTATTCGCCGGAGAACCTCGTGCTGCTCGGCGATTTCAACATTTTCAAGAAGAGCGACAAGACCTTTGACGCTCTGGCCAAGAGCGGCTTCGTGCTGCCGAAGGAGCTGATGAAGGATGAGCTCAGCGGCAGCAATGTGGCTCGCAACAAGTTCTACGATCAGATCGTTTTCTTCAAGGAAGTGCGCGACATCGAAAATACCAAGGCCGGCATTTTCGATTTCTACGAGCACATTTATCGTGACGAGGACGCCGCACGGTTCGTCGAGACGAAGCACATTGCCGACAAAGCCAAGTTCAAGGACTGGCGCACGTATCAGATGTCGGACCACCTCGTCATGTGGGCCGAGTTCACGGTCGACAAGGCCGACGACTACCTCAAGGGTCTGCGCAAGGTCTGAAACTTCCATCAGGCGCGGTGGCTCGTGCCGCCCGCAATGGCGGCATGAGGAATGGCGGCAGGGCTACGGTCGCCCGAAGGGTCCGGAGTAGACCGGCGGTGCCGGCCGGTAAGGGACGACAGACACCCCGAAGTTCTTGCCGTACTGCTGGCGCACCGCCGGGATGTTGACGACACCAATCTTGACGTCAGGCGACTTGGCGTCGATCGGCGGGATATTGGGCACCGGATTGACGCGCTCCACTTCCCGCTTGAGGCGCTCGTTCAAGCAGTTGTAGGCCCGGGCACCGCCGATCTCGACCTCGACACAACTCTCCCGGCGTTCAATCGATGACGTCCCGCCGACAAAGATCCCTTCCGACGCGGGCGGTTCTGCGTGACTTGAGACCGTGGCCGACAGGAGAGCTGCCAGAACCAATGAGATCGTTCGCATGTATGGCCTCCTCTCAATAGATGTCGCCCGTCGTCGCGGCAGCCCTCACTGCCGCAGCTCGAGCGACAACCTCAGATGAACCGGTTGCAGCATGCCCGCTGGAGGCGGACCGGCGGCCACGCGCGCCAGCAGTGTCTTGAGGTCGGCATTGGCGGCCGGCTCCAGGAGCGGGGGATGCGCAACGGGCTGAACGCGACCGTTCGCATCGACCCACATGCGGATCGTGAGTGCGAGAGGCGGCATGTTCGGATTAGCGACCCGCAGTTTTTCAAGATGGACTTGCAGTCGCCGTGCCACCTCGTCGTCACCTCGCAGCACGGTTTGCGACTGCATCTGGAGGGATTTGGCGAATGCAGTCCATGCTGCCGGAACATCCGTGCTGGGCCTGAAAGACTGTGCCGTTGCCCGCCACGAGAACAAGAACGAAAGCACGATGAGCCCCATCGCCACGAAGATGAACCAGGAGGCCGACCGATAGGCACGTGGCACCAACGGCGATCCACTGAATTTGAAGGTTACAGCAGATGTCACGGTCGCCCTCGGGGCACTATGCGTTTGCAGCCATCTGATCCACCGCGGCAGTCTCGGACACCACTGGCGGTGACTGCCGGAGCTCAGTGTTCAGCCACGCGATAAACTGCTGCACAAGTGCATCCCAAATGTCGATGTGCACGCGTAGTGTTTGCGCCGTCGGGTTCGTTCCCAGCACCGCATCCAGGCAAAGGACCAGCACTTCCTGGTTGGGCGACGGCTGCTCGAGAAAGATGCGCCCGAACCGATGGCGCTTGTTCCACCCATTGAGCAGCGGTTGCTGGAAGCTGCCTTGGATCACCAGGAGGGCAACAAACGTGACATCGAGATAAGCCTCGCTTGAGCCCGGCACTGGATTTCCGAACCGGACCTCGAATGGCAAGCCGCCGGTCGCCGAGCGCAAGACACTTCCCTGCACCTCGACGCGATATCCCGCCGCGTGCATGGCACCTTGCAGAGCCTCCCTTGTGACGCCAACAGGCAAGGTGCGATGGCGCTCGCTTCCTGCAACCGAGGATCTGGGCTCGATGTCGTTGGCCGCTCGCCCCATGGGCTGGGCTGAGGCATCACCGTTCATTGCGACATCAGGTTTCGCATTGAGTACGTCCACGGTTGCGGTCCTGTCTTTACTGCTTGGGTTGGTCGAGCACGCCCGAGAGCGCGAGTTCGTTGATCGTCGGCGGACTTTGCTCAAGGAGCTTGGCCAGGTAAGCGCGACGGTTGGCTTCGACGCGCTGCGCGCGGAGGCGCTGCGCGAGGGCCTCCTTGACCTCCGCAAACTGCCGCGTGCCGGCTTCTTTGGCGTCGAGGAGCTTGACGATGTGCCAGCCGCCCGGAGCCTGGATCGGCGCACTGATCATGCCCTTGCTGAGCGCGAGCACTTGCGCCTTGATCTCGGGTTTCAACTGGTCCTCGGCAAGCCAGCCGATCTCGCCACCGCGCTCACCACTCGCGCGCTCATCCGAGTCCGCCTTGGCTATGGCTGCAAAATCAGCGTTCGATGACTTCAGCTTTGCCTGAACGTCGGCAAGCTTCTTGCGAGCTTTGTCCTCGGCGTCCTTGTCTGCACCGGCCGGCAGGGCAATGAAGACTTGGGCGACCTGAAAAGTCCGCGGCACTGCCAAGGCCGCCTTGTTGGCGTCGTACGTCGCTTGCAGCTCACTCTCACTCGGAAATCCCTGAGGTGGTGCGGATACTGACTGCAGGTAGGATTCGACGATGGCGTTGTCGTGCAGCCGCTTCAATTGCGCGACGACGTTTGGCTGATCCTGCCAATTCTTGGCCAGTGCCTCCTTGAGCACGAGCTGATTGGCGAGCAGTACTCTCAGGGACTGGCTGAGAAGAGCGGGATTGCGGGCAAGTGCAGCCCGCTCGGGCTCCGACAAGTCGGCGACGAAGCTGCGCACATCGTCCCGGGTCAGATCGTTGTCGCCGGCGCGCGCGACGACGTTAGTGTCGACCGACCGTGCCGTTGAGGTCTTGCGAGCCGCGGCCTGCGTATCGGTGGCCTGAGCAGAGCTCGCGGGCGTTGCCGCCGACTTCTTCGTCTGAGCCAGAACGGCGGGGGCGGCGGACAACAACAGCGCGCTCACCGCGCCGTAAACGAGGTGGTGCGCGATCACATTCGACGTGGCGAAACGCTTTGCGGTGCGTATCATGTCTACTCTCTCTACTGTCATGGTTTGGATTTGGTGGCCGTGCCGCGCTGCGGCGGGACCGTCGCGGTTTGCACTTTCTCGGCGTAATCCTGGAGCAGGTTCTGAACGCGGACACGCCGGACACCCACCAGCGGCTCCTGCGCGAGAATGGCATCGCCGAGCGTGACATTCTCATAGTGCGCCAGGAGTTCGCGACCGACGGTGACGAGCTTGCGATTCATATCCGTGCAGGCTGTCAGTCCGGTCTTTGTGGCTGCTGCTTCGGCCTCGAACTTGGCGCGCTCGGCATCCTTGGCGCGCGCGACGCCGGCCGCTTCGGCATAGGCCTCCTTCCATTTCTCGAGCACCTGGTTGCGCTCTTCCAGGCGCTCGTTGAACTGGGTTACCGCCTCGCGATAGTCCTTCTCGATCTGGCGCGCTTTCGCCTTGGCCGCATCGAGTTGCCCCTTGAGTGCGGTCTTGTCGCGCTCCGCGGCAGCGATCTTCGCCTGCAGGGCTGTTCGCTGATCCTCCAGTGCGCGGGATTGCGCGGTGGCGCTACGCAACGCCTCCCGGAGACGGTCGACCTCAGATTGCGCGTGAGCGCCATCAGCGGTCGCGACGAGTATCGCGACAAGGCCAATGATGAGTTGAATGATGGTCCTCATGATCAGAACTTCGCGTTGAGGTCGACTTGCAGAATGTCGACGGCGTAGGGCGCTCCGGCGATCGAATTGGCGCTCATCCAGCGAGCTGTTGCCGACACGCTGCTCGATAGGGCGAAGTTGGCGCCGAGGAAGTAGCCTTTGAGGTTCGTGCCGCCGAGACCGAAATCACTGTCGGCGAAGGCGTCCATCACGGCATCGGACTCGAGGTACTTGTAGCCAATGTGCGCGTTCCAATGGCCGAACTCGGTGAGCTGCTGGTGGCCGACGGTCACGCGTCCCAGCCAGCCCATGTTGCCGCCTTCATAGCGGCCAATGATATCGTCGTCCGGTCCGGTCGGATCCGGTCCTCGGTTGTTGATGGCGAATGCGCGCGCCGCCTTGCGATCGAAGGCCGAATTCCAGACGAACTCGCCATCGAGGACAACGTGCACGGGATGAAAGTTACCGAGATCCGCCCGCCCTGAGAGGATGACCGGGCGATAGCCGCTGGCGAGCCCGAAGTATTGCGGGTTCGGGTAGTCGGAGCCGGAACCGGGCGGCGGGATGACATCGCGCAGAGGCATATACGTATTGCCCTTCTGCACGAACGAGGGCCTCAAGTGATCGGTATCACATGCGGACACGACCTGAACGTCGCATGGCGTCGACAGACGGCCTTGCACATTGTGGAAGTCATAGAGGCCGGCACCGAAGGTGAAGGCGAGTGTCGGTGTGGCTGTCCAGTTGACGCCGAGCTGACCGCCGAAGAGATATTTGTCCTCGCTCTTGAACTTATCGCGTTCGGTGCTGGCGAAATCGAGACTGGTATTGAAGATCGGGAAGGCGCCGCCGACCGCGAATGCCGACAACCCCTCACGGAACTCGCGCTTTGCCTGCAGCGCAACGCCGTCGAATCCGAGGTCACTGTCCCACGCAAGATCCGTCGGTGACCAGAACGGATTGTCGAAGCGCCCCATGGCGATCGCTAACTTGGTCGTCATGCCATAGTTATCGAACGGCGTCTGGAAAGCATCGATTTGGTATTTGAGATAGGCGCGATCGAGCCAAAGCGGATACTTGGAGAAATTGCCGCCCAAGGTCTGATTGGTCGAGACGGGCGAATTGTCCGAACCCGTAGCAATGCGCAGCCCGGCGGTGAAGCCGTCGTACAGATCTGCGGTCAGACCGAGCCTGGCGCGCAAGCGATAGCGCTCACGCTCCATTTCCGTATTGAACATCGGCGCGTAATCGAAATTGCCGATCGCGAGATCGTAGGGCGAGCCGTTGTTGATGGCGTTGATATTGGGGAAATGGTCGCTCGTTCCATTGTACGAGCCGCCCGGGTGGAAAATCCCTTCGTAACGGCCGCGAATATCGCCGTAGAAGCGGATGCGCCCGGCCCATTCCGGATAGCTACCCGGCGATGCCCAACCTTCGGTTTTGGCTTGGCCCATGACTTCTTTGCGAAGCTCATCCTTGAGCTGCTTGCGGACGATTTCGGGCACATAGCTGACGCGCTTGCTACCCGGCGGCGATGCGGCCGACGCAGCAGACGAAGCGGCCTTGGAGGCCTCATCGGCCTTCGCGGTTGCATCCTTAACGGCCTGACGGGCGACGAAGGCCTCATCGTCGGCCTGGACGATGATGCCGTCGGCTTGCTCCTGGGTGATGACGCCCTTTTCCACCAGGACATTGAGAAGATTGACCGTCGCGCTCGGCGCAACCGCCTTTTTGTCTGATACGGCGATCTTCTCACCGGCGTCCGGCTTGGCGTGCTGCGACTCGCCCGACTGCTGCGCCTGCACTGTGCCTTGTGCCAGCGTCAGCGCTATGAGAGACGCGGATAGGAACAGCGCGCCTCGCGATACTTTGGACTTCTTGGTCAACATAATCCCCCGACCTTCGTAATCAACCGTCACAACTCTTGTCTGTTGGCGCGTTTGAGTTCTGCGCATTTCACTCACGTCGACTTTCGTGCCGTGATGCGGGCCACCATCGGCATCGGCATGTCTGCAGGCGGCGGTTGCCGGAGTGTGAGCCCCGCGAGCACCTCGCTGCGGATCGCGGCGTCGACCTCGGCGTCTCCCGTCGAGCTCACGAGCTGCACGCGGTTGACGCGGCCTGTCGCGTCGGCCCACAGACGGACCTGGACTTGCATGACGATGTTTTTCGTCTTCGGGTTCGCCCTGATCGCGGTCTCAATCTCCTGTTGGACGATCGAGGCGTACCAGCCCCAACGGCTGCCGCCGCCACCGCCACCGCCGAATCCGCGCGCACCAGGACGCGCCGCCAAATTGAAGCGATCTCCCGGCCCATCGGCTGCTGCATCGACGCCGAGCGGTCCGGTCGGCGGTATGTCATCGACGGCCTCCGGCGGCGCTTCTTGCGGCTCTTCGATCTCTTTCTCGGCCTTGATCTCGATCTCCTCGACCTTGGGCTGCTCGATCATCTCCGGCTCGGGCTTCTGCTCCACGACCCGCTCTTCCGGCGGCGGAGGTGGCGGTGGGGGCGGGATGATGTTGACGATGGTCATCTCGGGGGCCGGCTTCAGCGGTGGCCCGGAATCGGCAGAGGCAAGCAGGACGGCGACCGCGCCGATGGTCATGACCGCGCCGAGGCCGGCGCCGATCGCCAGGCCGTGCCGTCGCAAGAATGGTTCCTCGTCCTCGGGTAAGGCGAACCGGTTCATGTCTGCCCGAATATTCATGTCGTCGCTTCCGCTGATCCGCGCGTGAGCAGCAGGTATTGCGTGACGAAGCTGTGCGCTTCCCCGAAGTCAGAGGTTTCGAGTGTGATGCGGGAGGAGAGCCTATCGCCGAGCACGACGCGATAGGCCAGGCAGCCCGTGGTGATATCGACGTAGGCCGTACTGTCGATATGAAGGCGTTGCAGCGGCGCAGGTCCAAGCATGAGCAGCATCGGATCCTGGTCGTTCCGGATCCGTTGCTGCAGATCACGTGCTAGCCACATCAGCCGGTCGCGTGGCAGTAGCGGAAACTGCAAGATGTGCGCACCTGGTCCGTTCTTCGCCGGGTCTTCGCGCGGACAGAAGCGGCGAGCCGCGGTTGGCGTCGAAGATGTGAGCCAGTCGCGGACGCGCATGAAGAGCGCGAGCGTGAACGCACTTGCCCGACGACACGGGGCATCGACTGGAGGCGTGAAGCTCAGCACGTCCTTGCCCATCATTTGACCAGCGGTTTCGTTGCGAGTCCGACCTGAGTGATGTTGAGCCGGCCAAGAAGGTCCAGCACATCCATCACGTTCTGGTACTGGGTCTGGGAATCGCCTCTGAGCACCACGGGAAACTCGGGCGTCAGAGCCTTCATCTGCACCAAGCGCTGCTCGAGCTCCGGCAGCGTGACTGGGATCGTGTCCAAGAAGATCTTACCGTCATTGGAGACGGTGATCGCCTTGGTGGTCTGCTGTGCGAGACTTGGTGCTGCGGATGCCTTTGGCAGGTTGACTTTCATTCCCTGCACGGTCGCCGTCGTCATCACGATGAAGATGATCAGCAGGACGTACGCCAGATCGAGCATTGGCGTGACGTTGATGTCGTCGTACGGTTTACTGTCGGATTGGATTTGCATCGTCTCACTCCGCCGCCAGACGATGTTGTTCAACCGGATCAGGCCGGTTGCTGCTGTAGGTCTCCGCCATCCGAGAGGTGAGCTCTTCCACGAACACCTGCATATCGCTGGTCAGATCGCGGATACGTAGCGTGAGCCAGTTGTAGCCAAAGAGTGCTGGGATCGCGACGGCGAGACCGGCGACGGTTGCGACCAGTGCACCCGCGACACCAGGGGCGATGGCATTGATGTTGACGTCACCCGACATGGCGATGGCCGCAAACGTGATCATGACGCCGATGACGGTACCGAGCAGTCCCAGGAATGGGCCGCCGGAAATGGCGATCGTCAGGATCACCATCATGCGGTTGAGCCGTTGGACCTCGCGAACGACACCGGCGTCGACTGCCGAGCGAATTGCTCCGATCGTCTCGGCACTCAGGACCAGCGGCCGGCTGGAATGGGCGACTGGATAACGGCGATGGATCTCGGAGGCCGCAATCTGGTAGAGGCGATGCAGCGACGAGTTGCGCCGGACTGCACGCTCCTTTCGCGAAATGCTTTCTGAAGTGTTGCGCGCGACAGCGAGTGCGGTGAGGTCGTCGTCGAGCAGGCGGAATTGCGCCATGAACAGGCTGTTCGCCTTGCGTTGGCGGCCAAGATAGGAAGTCTTCTCGACCATCACCATCCAGCTCGCGACTGCCATCACGAGCAGGATGCCGATGACGATCCATCCGTCGACGGTGACCGACCGCAGCAGAACACCGAAGTGGCCTGACATCCAGCTCGAGGTTTCCTCCTCGGGAGCAAAGACGACGAGCTTGGTCGGATTGCTGCCCTGGTTGATCGCGGTTGCCTTGATGTACCCAGCGGGGCGCGCGGCCTTGATGATCACGAGTTCGTCGACGTCACCAGCAAAGCCGCTGGTGGCGACGGAGGCAGATGGTGGTGCGACCGCTGTTGGTGCCGGCGCAGGTGAGGCCGAGGCATCTGGGGCTGCCGGTGTCGCGGTGTCAGCGGTCGGCTGCGCGCTTTGTCCGACAGTCTCGCCGCTTGATGCCGAGGTGTTGCTCGACGGTGATACTGGCGTTTCGGCGGCTGGCGCACTTGCTACGGTCGTATCACCACCGAGCAGTGCGACGCTGTTCAGCGGCGGTAGAGTCGCAGCCAGAGACGCATAGGGATTGCCATCGAGATAGAGCGTGACGAGGCCGGGCGTCGCGACCATGCCGATATGGTGCCAACCTCCGGGTGCCACAGGTGGGCCCGCTGCAGTGCGCTGTGTCGTGCCATTGGCGGTGATCTCGACAAAGGGGGCACCGTCGTCGAAGCCGATGAGCAAAGCGTTGGTGCCCTCGCGGCGGCTGTAGAGCACGGCATTGCGCTGCAATGCCGCCAACTTCGCCAAAATGCTCCAGGTCAGTTGTCCGTCCTGCGCAAACGTCAGCGACGTTGATGCAGGAATGGTGATTGCGGTGCTGCCGTCCAAACGCGCACCCGTACCGATCTGCGATCCATCCGCTGCCTGACCGGCGTTCTGCGCGGCGTTGGCCCACACGGAGGCATCCTGCGCTGGCGTTCCGCGCTCGGCAAAGTGATAGACGAGGACCGTCTCAGAGCCATAGGTGCCCTTGGGATCACTGACCGATGTTGCTTTCTTGTTGCCATAGTAGAGCCAGACATCGGCCTTTGCGCCAGGCTGGATATTGGGCACGTTGACCCAAAGCAGCGCCTCGCCAAGCAAAGCGTCGTATTTTTCGATGTGGTGCTTGAGAGGTGTCTTGTCGTCACTGGCAACAAAGCGCAGATCGCTGCCATCTTCCTTGGCCTGACCAAAGCGGAAGTTGCCAACGTGGAGACGCACGAGGATCGGCATGGTGCCGACCGCATCGGTGATGCCGGCGCCCATCGGGCTCGTATCCAGAGTGATCTTCTTGCGCAGAGACCACTCGTCGTTCCACCACGCTTGTGCCGATCCTGCTGTCCCTCCGAGCACCAACGCCAGAGTGAAGACTGCCATCAGCGCGCGCACGCTCAGCCGAAAGGCCTGGCGTGCATCGCTTCTCAATCCGTGTTTTCCCAACCCACCCATCCGTCCGTCCCCTTATGTCTCAAAAGCTGCCCGACACGCTGAACAGGACGCGCGGTTCGCGAGCAGAGGTGGTGCTCTGGTCTGTCATGGGCATCGCGAACGTGAGGCTGCCGCTGAAGTAGTCGAGGAGCTTGAAGCGCGTTCCGACGCCGTAGCTCCAGAGCGTGAAGCTCGACCCCTGTTCGACGAGGGGCTTGTGGATCATCACCGTTCCGGCATCGACGAAGCCGAACAGGCGCCAGTCACTCAAGAGATTTGCCGGCTTGCCGTCCTGTTCGCCGCTTGCCGTCAGAAGCGCCGTCTGCATGAGCGGTCCGATATCGGGCGTGCGAACTTCGATCGTCCCCGACACACCTGTGTCGCCGATGGCTTCCGACTCGAGATAGCCGCGCACCGTCTCAAGGCCGCCGACGCTGAACTGCTCGCTCGATATCAATGCTCCATCAGCGATTTGTCCCTGGACTTTCGCGAACAACTGGTAGCCTGCCGGGAGCTCGCGCGTGTGCTGCACATCGGCATTGAAATGAAAGAAGTTGCTGTCGGCGTACGCGCGCTTGGTCCAGAACTCCTCGAAGCCGCTGCCGGGACCGCGCAGGTTGAAGGTCGCGCCCACATTGGCTTGGGTTATGACGCCTTCGCCTTGCCAACCTGCCGTGTACGTGACTGCCAGAGGGTAGTAGGTGATGGGCGAGGAGAACGACAGATTGTCCATCTCCATGATTTGCCCAAAGTGCTTGTAGTCGATGCCGAACGACAAGCTGTGGAAGTAGTTATCCTTGTATGGCAGCGTCAGGAGTGCGCGCACGCCCAGCA
This sequence comes from Hyphomicrobium sp. CS1BSMeth3, assembly GCF_900117415.1. GTDB lineage: Bacteria > Pseudomonadota > Alphaproteobacteria > Rhizobiales > Hyphomicrobiaceae. The sequence goes on along the minus strand of NZ_FPEI01000006.1, from coordinate 719,733 downwards.
CCTGGCCGGGACCGATGACGTTCATGCCACCGACGGTCGCGACATCGCTCTTTGAGTCCACGCCGTAGACAAGGACGCTGGTCCAATCGCTGACACGCGTCAGATAGGATCCTGAGATCACCTCTGCATCGTCGGGGCGTTGTGGTGCTACCTGATAGCTGAGGCTGAGCGAATGCCCACGCTGCCAGAGATTGTCGTATCGGACGGTGGAGGTCAGTCGCAGCGGTGTGGTGTTTGGGGATTGGCGGTTGGCAAGCTCGACGCTGGCGTGCAGCGGCAGCTTGTCTTCAACGTTGAGATCGACATCGATAGTGCCCGGCGTCATCCCAGCACGAAGCGCTGGCGTGATGCGCCGGTCCGGCCACTGGTTGAGCGCAACGAGATCTTGCGTCACCGTCGTGAAGTTCGGCAGCGTCCCCTCCTTCAACGAAGGTGCGGCTTCCCGAATTCTCTCCTGATCGAAATAACGTGAGTTCTTCACCCTGAGATTTGCGACGCGCGCCTCGGTCACCGTGAGTATGACGGTTCCACCTTCGACGTTCTGCGCTGGCACCGAGACGCTGACGGTCTGGAAGCCCTTGTCGTGGTACGCCTTCTCAAGAGCGGCCCGGGCTTTGTCGACGTGCTCTGCCGAACGATCTGGACCAAGGAAAGGGTAGATCGCCGCCTCGACATCGGCCTGCGCCAAGCTGGTCGCGCCGTCGACGCGAAACTCATCGATTGAAAATTTCTGGACGGATTGCGGAGCTGCCGGCTGCTGCGGAGCTTGATCGTCGGCGGGTTGCGTTGCGCCCTCGGCCTGCGCTGTGCGCAGCACACGGGTTCCCCAGCCGTCCTGCGCCGTAGCCGGCGTCACGCCCCCTACAAGGACCGCTGCAACAGCTACGCCAAGTCCGGCTCCCCGCAGTCTTAGTCCTATGTCACTCGCGTCACGCAACCCGCACCCCCACCCCGCACAAACACAGCAGCATCGTCCAACGCTTGACGCGGCCTGCCTCTACTTCCCAAGACGTCGGGGTGGTGGCCGGCGCGAATCTGAGCGCGCAACTTTCTCAAGCCGCAGACCGTGGGTGGTGCCGGGAAGCCACACAAAAAAGGGCCGGCTTTCGCCGGCCCTGAGGTGGTCTGGGGGACCCATCGACCCTCTTGAGGGGGGACATTGTTTAAAAACGTGCGTTAATGCCGAAGCGAAGCAATGTCATATCATGGCTCAACTCTCCCGATGGCAGGAGATCTCCGTTGCCGTCGGGACCGAGCTTGTACTTCGTTGAACCAAGGTCGCCGTAGAGGCCTTCGGCCTTGATCGACCAGCGCTCAGAGATGGCGTGCTCGAAACCGCCACCGATCACCCATCCGGTATTGATCTGAGTCTTGCCGACATCATAGGGGCCATGCGTGTTGCAGAATCCAAATGGCGCCGCTGCAGGCGCCGGGCAAATCTGACCCTGCTCAAGGCGTGCCCACAGGAGACCGGCCGTCACATAGGGCATGAAGCTGCCCGCAGCGAGGCCAACACGCAGGCGGAGAGTGCCGAGCGCATCGACCTCTCCCGACTCGGTGATGTAATTGCCGTCACGCACCATGGTCCTCATCTTGCCGAACGAGGCATCTGTCTCAATGCCCAGCACGAGACCGCTGCGGTTGGTGAGCTGATATTGATAGCCGACCTGGACACCCCAGATGCCGCCATCGAGATCCTGATCAGGCGTCCCCGGATTGGCCCAGTCGATGGAATTCGTTGAATAGCCACCATGCAGACCGCCATAGAAACCGGTCCAGCTGAAGGGGCGGACATCCTCTCCGCCACCTGCATACGTCACCGTCGAACTCAGAACACAACAGGCAATTGCCAATACGCTACGACGCATCGATACGAACCCCCACGCCTACGCCACTTGCACGAACTCACGAGCCAGCGAGCTCCACAACAGAGTCTCCCAGCTCTGATTCGTTGACGTCTCGCAGTCGGTGATTGCGAATCTGAGCGTTCAGAAATTTGGTGGTGGTTGCTGAGAGTCCACGCGCCTTGTCGGCCCGTGGCAGCATTCCGCTCAGCTGAGCAAGGTGACGCCCGCGGGCAGATAGGTGACCTTGGCGCCGAACAGCTGCTGCACCTGCGTGATCACAGTGTCGAGCTGGTCGCGCCGAAAAGTAGCGTTCACGACGCGCCGTCCCAAGTCGGCGTTCGTCACGACGATACGCCCCTGGCGATAGCGGTTGATTTCCTCGATCACGCTAGCGAGCGGTTTGTCCCGAAAGATCAACAGCCCCGACCGCCAGGAGGTCGTCTCCACAGCATCGACGTCTTTCACGGGCTCAAGTCCTGTGGACGAGTAGGCAACCTGCTGGCCAGGACGTAGAAGAACACGCTTTGCATCTTGCTGCACGTCTACCGTTCCGGAAAGACATGTGACGGAGACTAGTCCGTCTATGCAGCGGGCGTTGAAGCTCGCCTGGTGGGCCGTGATGCGACCGCTGGCCGCAACAACCACGAGGGGGTGTGCCGCCTTGATGTTGGAGGTGATTGCGGCCTCGCCAGAGATCAGCTCGATGCGCGGCTGCTCTGCCGTCGACCGCACAGTGACGCTGGTCAGCGTGCTGAGCTCGATAGCTATTTCCGGATTGAGGGCAATGCGCCCTTGCTCACCTTTGCCGGTGCGGTGATCGGCTGTGAGCTCGCTCAGGGAGGGCCACAATCCAAGGGGAGGGTTGACAACGGCATAGGCGACGGATGCTGCCGCTGCGGTGGCAGCACCACCGATGAAGGCGCGGCGCGCCAAGATGGGGGAAACCGCAAAGCGCCGCCGGGCCGCAACGTGCTGCGCAGCGACCTGACCGAAGTCGCGCCAAAGTTTGGCAGCACGCTTGAAGGCGGCCTCATGCTCCGGGCTCTGGGCGCGCCACAGCTTCAGCTCTTCCGCGTCGACTGTCGTGGCCTCGCCGGACGTCAAACGCGTGACCCAGGCGATCGCCTCGCGGGTAAGAGGATCCTGATCCGGCGGCTGGTTAGCAGGTTCCGTCACGAGCCAATGCGTCTCCCTCGCCGCACCATTTCGGTCCGACCGTCTCGTACCGATGGCACATCTTTATTCCGTAGACGATTCGGGAGGGGCGGACCCGAATCCGGCATCGCGACTTTCCTGCAATCGGCGCAGACCATGCTCCAACGCCCGCTGCACCTCGAAGTCGACCGTGCGGACACTAATATTATAGCGCCGCGCAAGATCGCGACGTGGCACATTCTCCACCAATGCAGCAACAAATATGGCCCGGCGGCGCTCAGGTAGCTCGGCAAGTGCCTGCTCGAGCGCCCGCAGCTCAGATTTGGCTTCGGCCGTACGTTCCGGATCGGGTGCGTCGTCGGCCACATTGAGGAGTGCGTCGACCTCGCCGCTCGTCAGCTTGCGCGCTTCGGCGCGTCGACGGTCCGTCGCAATGTTGAGGGCGATCCGGAACAAGTATTCCTTCGGGCTGCGGATTGGCCCAAGTTCCGGGCCTTTGTGCAGACGCAGATAGGCGTCCTGCAAGGCCTCGCTGGCACTTTCGGCGGAGCCTAGCCGCCGCGCCAGTCGCTGGCTCAGCGAGGTGTAGTTGGCAACGAGAAGCTCCCGCAGCGCTGCTCGATCAGCTTCAGACACGTTCGCTGCGCCCCCACACGCAAACACACGTTCTGGCAGGGCGTTGCCCACCGGCATTTGCTCGTAACGCTCGTGCTTTACACAACTGTGACACAAGCTTCGGTTAAGCGCCCATTCCCTCTGTCGTCTGCTCATCTCGCATGAGATCGATGCCGGGCTGTGGCGAAAGCAACACTGCCGTTGTTGTGCACCCGGCACCGACCGCAGAGATGTCCAGAGGAGAGCAACGCTAACGAAGCTGATGCTTCGGTTCTGACCGTTGGAACTGGTCGGTCACTTAGGCACGTCGAAGGCGATCGGCAACAGAATGTTGAGCTGATCGGGCAGCTCGGTGGGGATCACCGGCATCGGCTCCGCACGTCGAATGGTCTCGAGTGCCTCGCGATCGAGAAGAGCTCGGCCGGAGGGTGACTTCAACCAGACGTCAGCGACGGTCCCGTCGCGGCGAAGGCGGAAAACAACGTGCACCGTCCCTTCCATGCGAGCCTGCCGGGCTTCGGCAGGATAGCGCTGAAACCTCGCGATGTGTCGCCGGAGCGTCTGCTGAAACCTGAGTGCCTCCTCAGAAGAGGGGCGGTGGGCGGCTTTAGCGCGAGGAGAAACCTGTGGCACCGTCGGTGGTCGTGGCTGATCAGGAAGCTCCGATGGAACCGGCGCGACATGCTGGGGCTCGACATCTCGTGTGGCATCGTCCGAGCGTTCGCGTCCTGTCTTCAGGCCTGGCACTTCTGCAGGCGTCGCTGCGGGAAATGGGGTTGGGATTTCAGCCGGCATGAGCCGCACTTGTACTGTGGCCCCGGCGTCCTTGCTCATCGGGCGAGAGGGAATGCGGTGCAGCCAATAGACGCCACCGGCCAAGAGAACTACAGCGATAGCCGAGACGATTGCCAGGCGCAGGAGCTCACCTGTTGGTCCGGCAGCAACCGGACGATCCAGATCGTTGGGCTCTTCTTCTGCCATCGGCCCGTCCGTTCTAGAGCGACCGGACGACAATGACGACGCGGACTGGTTGCGGCGCATTTCTGGGCGGCGTGCGGCGCAACTGCAAACCCTGCAGAAGGGTGGTGATGCGCGCGTCGCGCTCGGCATCCCCCGTCGACTGTGACAGCTCAGCTTTGCGCACGGTCCGTGACGGGTCCACCCAGAGGCGCACCTGAGCGCGATAGTTGCCTGCCCGTGTGCGCGTGTTCTTGCGCAGGGCCGCCTCTATGTCAGCCTGAGCAATCTCACGGAACTCGCGGAGCTCGGTCCCATCCACCCGCTCTCCAGGGGTGACGCGCAGCGTGTCAAGTTCGAGGTCGGTGTCCCCCAGCGGACTGGTCGGCGGGAGGATGTCGCTTACTGGCAGTGACAACGTGATGGCGTCGTTGCGGGTATAGGTCACCGTCAAATCGGTTCCAGCCAGGAGAGCCCGCAGGGCGGCCTCCGGTGACAGAGCGCCTTCAACCGGCGTCGATTCCAGACCGGCAGCCACATGACTCTCGTAGAACACATCGACGCCACTGGCTCTGCTGTAGGCCTGCAGCGCCATAGGCAGTGGCTGGCGCGGGATCTGGAATGCGATGGCGTCGCGTTTGGGAGCGGCTCTCCCTTCCTGTGTCACGGCACGGCCTGTGGCGAGGAGACCCAGAATGAGGATGGTCAGAACAAAGATGTGTGGGAGCCGGATGCGCCGGGGCGAGCGCGTCGCGGGCAGCTTCCGGACTTGATCGTGACCGTGAAGCAAGAGTGCAGACATGGGCTCAACGCAGATGACTTATCCACCCCGCGACATAAGAAGCGCCTGAATGCAACACTATGATGTCGGCTGCTGAAATGCCGCGCCGCACCCGCCAGCCTCGCTCGGATCTTCCGTTGGCGGTGTGTCGGCCATTTCTCAATATGCGACGCCCGCTTTTGACGATTTTTTCTGAAGCGTATTGCGCAACGATGCGTCTCGAGACGTCTGTTCATTGAGAGTATGTGGTCAAGAGACCAATGGTGGGTGCCAGTGCAGCCGGGCGATTGTGCTCGAGTGGGCGATCCCGGTTGCGTGTCTCGTGGCGAGGTGCGGCAGCGGCACCTGCCTCTCATCGTACTTTACACGGCCTTGGCGTTAGTCGGGCCGGTTACTGGCGCCCGATCACAAACGACCGCAACGTGCCCGCAGACGAGTATGGAGGGTGTGCCTCTTGGCGAGGCCTTGATCGGTGCTCCACGGTTGTCGCGCGCGCAGATCACATGGTGCATGCGACAAGCCGCTAAGATTAAGATTTTCGTCGAACGAAACGCGAAGCGCAAAGTGAGCCTCGAGCAGATTCGGACCATCGTCGCTCTCAAGCGTGCGGCTGACAAGCACCGCGCAGAGAGAAGCGATGCCGAACGCCGGTTCCGTCGTGCCCTGCGCATGAGCGGCATTGACGAGAGCTCGTTGAGCATTGCCAGCGAGATCCTCGATACGATGGACGCATATGACATTGCCTGCGCCGGTCGTGCATTAGACAGGCGAACCGAGCTTTCTATTCAACGTGAATTGCGGCTGTCGTCCAACCCGATGCGTGACCTGTCCTATCCGAAGACAAGTCAGAGCTGGGAGGCAGAGGATCGCTTGAGGAGCGGCCATCGCGCTCTATCTGATGAAGCGAAGACAGCCGAGGACACTTACCATCGCTACCTCTCAGAACAGGTTGTTGCGTACATGAAAACCGAGAATCCGTCCTGGATGCGTGGACAAGTGCGGGTGAGACTCAAAGTGGCACCGACTGGAACTCTCATTTCACGCAGCATCGTTGTCAGCAGCGGAGATCACAGACTGGACGATGCGGTTCTTGCCGCCATCGAGCGCTCGCACCCCTATTGCCCGCCACCTGACATAGCCGTCCGTTTCTCCGGCGACATCGACGTGACGATCTCATTGGTTGGGGTCCGACCGGATTGAGGTTCCCGCTGGGGGGGCTGTGGAGCTGTCAGATCTTGCGGAGGTGACTTCGATGCGCCATCGGAAAAATCGATTGTACCAGGTGGTGTGTGGGCCATAACGCCCTGGCAGATCGAGCCATGGCGCACCCGACCGCAGAGCCCAGAAGACGCCGTTTGCATAAGTCGGCCATTCATCCGTGGGATACTGCGCACTTGGGTCGGTAATGCAAATCGATCGCAAACCACTCGACGGCGGTTACGTCATATCAGCCAATGCCGACGATCAATCAGACGATGGCTGGGAAGGCGAGCTCGCATGAGCGGCACCGCCGGGTGAGCCAGCGATTCTCGAACTCGGACTGGGGAATCTCCTCCGGCCGGAATTGGCTGTCAGCAGCAATCTCAGCCAGTGAAGGAACGGGGACTGTGCCCAACATTGTGCCTTCAACGGCTTCGCTCGCGCTCGCGTATCCCACTGCACCATTGCGGAAAACCTCTAGCTTCCGCGTCTCAAAGCGCTCCTTGTCCAGCTCGCTCCAAAGCTCAACTGGCTCATCTTGCAAACCATGAAGCCATTGCACTCGAATGTAAGTATGTTCGCTCATACTGAGAGCATGACGCGTCCAATGACGTTTGCCAATTCTACCTGCGTTTATGAGTTTACGGCCCTAGACAAGCTTAGGCCAGGTGAACGCGCTGACGGGGCAGTACTCTGCTCTCGTTTCAGCGTTCCGGCATTCCTCGCCCTAAATCCTGCCTCCACGCCACACGCATTTGGTGGACGATCCCGTGCACGCGTTGACCGCGCATTGGTTCGAGCGACGGGCGCCAAGGTGCCAGCGTCACCGCCGTCTCGCTGCGGATGACTGCGAGCTTGGCGGTCGGGGTGACAATCGCGCGTTCGTAGATACCTCCGAAGGCGACGCCTTGGACAACTGGGGCCACCGGCACACCATACTGTCGCACGAGCCCAGCGGCGAGGCGCTGGAACTCCTCTCCGCGAAGCTTTGCGAGCGCGCTTGGCCTGAGCCGCACCTCACCCTCCTGAGATCGTTCTGCCAACTGCTGATCAACCAACCATTGGGCGCGCGCAACCATTAGGCGCTCCACTTCGGCCCCAAAGCCGCTGCTTCGCGTTACCAGGCGCTCCTTGCTTGCGATGACCTCATCCAGCCACGTCGGGCCGATATAAGTCGTCTGCCCGAGCAGATCAGCCGGTGACAAAACCTCGATGCGCGATGCATACTGCGGACGCCCCTCTATACGGTCCGTGCTCAGACGAACGATCATACCTGCTTGGGGTGCCGCCTCCGCAGAGCGACGTCCGAGCTCCGCATAATGTATGCGGCCGTCGACGCCGTCGACGACAACGTACTGCCGGTCCGTGATCTCGTCGACGAGCCCGACACCAACTACGCGCCCAACCACGGCCGTATTGCGTTCGCCTTTCTCAAACACCGCGAGCTGTCCAGGTTGACGCTCGATCCCGGCAGCCTTGAGCGCCTGATGCATCATCTTGTACTTGTCGGCGCGATCGCCGAGTTGCCGCAGTTTCGGCTCCAGTTGCGGGTCGAGCACCCAGATGCCGCGTTGCCGTTCCTCGGCCAGCCCAAGTCGTTCGAGGTTTTTCAGCCGGCCCATGCGCATCGCGTGGCGGCTTGGATCTCGTTCATGCCTGGCCGTGACGGCGAGCACATTGTCTTTCGATTTCGCGAGCAAAGATCGATCGAGGCGCGTCAGGCGTTCCTGGCCAACTTCGTTCACCAGCTTGCGGAAGCGTTCTAGATCAGTCTCCGGTCCAAGCTCCAAGGTCATGAGTTCTTGCACCCGCGCACGCACGCCATGGCTGATGTACTGCCGGGCAAGGATGAGATCACGTCCGGATTGGTCGCGCCCGCGAAGCACCACATGCGTGTGCGGATGCCCGGTGTTGAAGTGATCGACAGCAACCCAATCGAGTTTTACGCCGAGATCGGTCTCCATCTGCTGCATGAGATCGCGGATCATCGGCTTCAGCTCCGGCAGCCGTGCACTATCCTCTGCGGAGATGATGAAGCGAAACTGGTGTGGGTCGCCTTCCGAGCGCAGCAGGAAGGCCTTGTCATCTGCATCATCACCTGTGGCGTCATAGAGTCGTCCAGGGTGACCGTCCGCGGTGATGCCGTCGCGCTGGATATAACGCATATGCGCTGCGGCTCCATCGAGCTTCGTATAGCGCGCCTTGACGATGGCGCGACGCGTCCCGGGCGCGTACAGACCTCCCGCCACCATAGCGCCAGCGGCGAGCCCTCGCTGCGGACTGAGCCGCAGTGTGTTGCCTGATTGCTGCCCACGGCGATGTCCCTCTTTCCTCGCACGGGCGAGTACGCCGCTCGTATAGCGGAAGCTTGCTGATTGCGTGTCGCGCGGGCGACCCAGCCTGGGTTTGAATTCGTCTTCGGCCATTTGCGCACTCCTCGTTGCCTGAGAGATTGTGGGTCCTAAGCGTGGATGAGCGACATGTGGCGCGGGCACGTCAAACTGCAATATGGCGTCAAAAAGCGAGTTGAAATTGTGCGCTCTTTTCATCGTCCGACGTCCGCGTGCGAGGAAGTGAGGCGCATAACAAGCCGTCTTTGCTAGGTTTTCTGAGCCTGTGGCGTCACTGTTTATCTTGATGTTCCATCGCACGGGCAAAACCCTTCGGAAGGAACCGCTAGCGGTCCCTGAAAAGGAGAATGGGAAGCACGGTTGAGAAGATCAGGTGGTGATCGACAGCGCCGAAATAGCGGCTATCGAAACTCAAGGGATGGACGCCGACGACGAAGACTTCGTCACGCTTCAACAGACGACACCCGGACCAGGTCGGCATAAGACGTCTCGCAACGTCGGTGCGCCGTGCCCACAGCTTGGTGTCACCGTTGATCCACACGCGCCTACCGAGGCGGCAGACCCTCATGCCGGGACCGGCCGCCAGTATCTTGATCAGGGGGCGGCCGGCTCTCAGATAGCCACGGCGATAGAGCAGATCGCGGCTGGATGTCGGCGGCGAGAGCAGGACAAAGTCACCGATAGTCGGTGCTCTCGGAAGTGGCAGATAGAGACCTACCGGGACGCTTGGAGAGAGATTGATAACGACACCACGTTCGAAAGGGGCCTGGCCGAGCAGGGCGGCAATTCCCCCGACGCCCGCAGCAACGATCGCCCAGGTCGAGCGCTTCACTTCTTGCGCGGCAAGCGTCGAGACCTCGAATATGCGATGAGGTCCTTGATGGTGTAAGCTACGCGGCTGCCGTGCTTGGCGTACTCAGGTCCCTCGTTGTTGGATCGCATATTCGTAAGCGTCTGTGGTGCCAATCGCAGGAAGTCGGCGGCTTCTTCAGTGGTCAGAAAGGGAGATCGTCTGCGCTTTCGCTGAGCCATGTATCGTCCTCTGCCCCGCTTAGCTCCGCATCTGTCACCGAGTGTGATGTGGCGGGAGACAGCTGCAAAGTTTTCAATCCGTGGAATCGGAAATTGAAGTGCGCGGGTGGGTGGGTGGGACTTTGCGTGCTGCGCGTCGAGAGCTCTGCTTTTTGAGAGCGAACACGTCGTCTCTCCGGGACGCAGAAGAGCCGCTGCGCCGAGAGGCGCAGCGGCGGCGGCGAAACCGCCTAGTCTTGAGGCGTCCAGATCAGCGCGTAGGCGTTGGGATCGGACTGCCCTGCGGCCCGGCCAAGGTTGGCGTAGAGCGTCTTGCCGAACTCGGGAGCCGAGATCGAGAGCGAGATGTACTCCTTGCCTGATGTCTGGCCGATCCGTTGCCAACCGGCGCCGATCTCGATGCCTTGCGACATCACGCGGAAGTCCGGTTGGTTGTCGGAGAGCTTGTCGCCGACAGGTAGGATCGCGATGGGTGCTCGAACGGAAAGTGTCTTGAGTTCGCCTTCGTAGCGTCCGTCCTCGCGCTTCATGACGTAACCGATGGTAGCCATTGTCGATCCTCACGTTTTCCGGCGGAGGCCTTTTCCACCGCCGGCGCGTGCAGATCGTGGCGGGCTGGAGCCTGAGGCACCCGTTGGAGCGAAGCTTCGCTGCGCGGAAACGGGCCGGAACGGAGTGGAGGACCCGCGCGGCACGCGCGGGTTGCCGCTAAGGCGACGCCTGACACATCGTTGCACACAGTTCGGCGGGGAAAATGGCCCTCCTGTGCGGCGAGAGGACTGGCTCTGGCGGCGGGCGCGGCAATAACGGGGATACATGCGGACGGAGCGACGGGCTCGCTGCTGTTCGTGCCGCAGATCTCCGGCGTCGCGACGCAAGGGACACCGACCTGCCATGAGACGCTGAGGAGCCCGATCGTGATAGCCGTGTTGGTGCGCCAGCATCATGGCCGTGAATGTCAGCAACCGCCTTCGCGGCAGCGGGCGTCACCCGAATGGGCCGAGACCGGCGTGCGGGCTCGGTCGCGCGACCTCCATCGCGCGATAGCACGCGACCGGCGCAGTGGCGTCGGGCCGCCCCGATGCTCTTTCAGCACAAGGAGAAGATTCTCAGCGCGGGTTGAAGACGACGTGGCCCGAATCCCCCGGGGCATCTGGGATTGGTTCGGATTGAGTGTTTTGACGCCACCAGCGCTTTATCTTGACACCCAGACCAGCTAGTTCTCCTCCCCAAAAGCTTTGGCGTCAAATAGACGTCTGGAGGGGCTGGCCGTGGTATTATCGCTTGCGGGCCAAAGGACGAGCAGCAAGCTCCGCGATGAGGTCGACGGGCTCGATATCGAGTGCGTGCGCAATGTCGATGAACTCGATGACGTCCAGGCGACGCTCGCCGGTTTCGATTTTGGCGACGAAGGATTGCGGCTTCGACAGGCGGCGCGCCACTTCGGTCTGGGTGAGGCCGCGGCTCTTGCGCAGTTCGATCAGGCGACGCATGAGAGCGCGGTGGCGCGACGAGCGCAGTGTAGATGGCATTCGGACGAAACCGGCATTGTGGCAACCGGCACGTCCGATAATCCTATTTTCGGATTATCCCATTTTGGGATATTACTGGAGGAGAGCCGTCCGGAATTTGACGGCAGAAAGTGAGCACGGGTCATGGCTGGCGCGATGCAGGCAGGAAGCGAGCTCAATCCTTACTTCGAGTCGACGGAGCCGGAGGCAAGTGTCGCCAGCGATGGTGCCGACTACGCTTCGGGTTTGCGCAGTGCTCAGGGTGACGAGACCGGCGTTCGGTTCGCACATAGTGCAGCAAGCGTGGAACCGATCTTGCTGGCCCGCGCACGCCTCAAGCTCATGTTGGACCCGGAAGGTCTCATCTATGTCGAGGCAATGGGCCTCGCGGACGATGTGGTCGCGGCGGGTAAGCGGAGCGGGCACTTGCCACAGGCCAGCGTGTGCGATCTCGTCAGCCGCGCGGTCGCCGCAGACAATCTTGTGCTGGAGGAAGCGCCGCTCGAGGCGCTGGCGTCGCTGCAGTCGCAATTGAATGGCGCGTTGGCAATGGTCGGTGCGGCGATTGCAAACCTGAAGAATGATAAGCAGCCGCCAACCGAGGCCAGCTAGCTGCAAGAGCCCTCACCTCGGTTTATCGCAGGAGCTCTCGATAGCCGCCCTCAGCCAGCTCGAGCGCATGCTCGATGGCGCGACGGACAAGTTGTCGGATGGCTGCACGGTTTGACGCCCATGCTGCATCAGTCTTCGCCTTGCCGAACATCAGCGTGGCGATTTCCCGCTGGGTTGCCCCGTTCCGCCGGGCATCGAGGGCCATGAGCGCATGATGCTTTCTTTCGATCCATGAGGCGGCCGGCTGTGTCTGCTCGCGGCGCAATGTCGTTGGGCGATTAAGAAGATGGCGTGTCAGGGGTAGCAACCGAGACGCCGTGAGGATCCGGTCCACACCTTCAGTAAGGAATGTCAGGCACGCTGGTGCGGTGACAAGGCTTACGCCTTCGTTGTGCAAAGTGATCGAAGCCCATCCTGACTGAAGAACGATATGCTCGATGCCATTCGGATCGACCAGCACACGGCGCAGCGCTGGCAACTCGCTTAAATCTACGTCGATGCTTTCGCCGACGCCACTGCTTGGAGGATGCGCGCGAACGCGAATGGCCTGTAGCAGAGCATCAGCGTGCCAGAAGACCGGCGCGATCTCAGCAGATGTGTCGGCATCCACGAAAGGAGTAAAGCGACCACGCCTCCGCTGCGCGGTTCGGCGTACTCAATTGGAACACCGGCTTTCCCGCGCCGACCTCGCCGATCTGGGTCATGGCTGGACCTTGTGAGCGCGCCGCGTTCCGGTAGTGCTCGTTGCGGCGTAACGCCTCCCAGGCCCAGTCAGCTTTGCAGAGAGACATGGGTGGGGAGAGCGGGAGCGATGTGAAGGCCTTGTGAGGAACAACGCTGGACATGAGTTTCCTCCGAGATTTTGTGCTTCTTCGACTACTGCCGGCTAAGGGGTGTTTTGCCTCTCCACTGCTCGATGCTGGTGTCGCCTGCGTCCGCCGTCCGCACATGCGGGGTGCGGACGCTGTGGATCTGGTGGACGGTCGTGAGCCGGTGGGCGAAACGGAAAGCCATCCCTTTGGCCCGCTCTTACGCGTCCGTCCGTCTAACGAGTCCCTCCGATCGCCAGCAGCTGCTTCTTCTGTGCATCGGTCATTGGACCGGCGCCTGCGTATTGAACAGCACTGTTGGGGTTGTAGCCTTGCTTCCCTTGCGGGCGTCGCCGACACTCTTCTTCCTCACTTTCAGGTTCACAGTCGCCACCGCCAAACCCTATGACTTCGACGATGATGACCGAGGGCTGCTCGGCAGCGTCCGACTTGGGTGCAGCCGAGTCGCGAACAGCGGCTCCTGAAGTATTGCCAGCCTCAATAAGGCCGCCGCTACTGGGCATTTGAAATGTCGGAATGCCCGTCACTGGCCCCATCGCTTGGATGTTAGCGGCGTTGAGAATGCGCAGTGCTGCCACGTTGACGGCGCCGGTTGAGCGCAGGCCCGCGTCGCCGAGATCAACGGTCCCGTGCGGCGCGATGAGATAGACAGTCGATTCGGGCTGACCAACGACTGTCCGTAGTGCGCCGATACCCGCACCTGTCACAAGCCCGGCCGGATCGATGCTCGTATAGCCATCCAGGCTCGTGACGCGGAGCAGGGGTGGATACGAGGCCGAGGTTTTAGCTCCCTTGCCAGCATTGAGATCGCCGTTCGAGGACCACATTAGGATGTCGCCCCCTTGCTCAGTGAAGATGCGGCTCTGATTCACGAGCACGTCACCTTCTGCCATGATGCGGATGTGGCCGCCTCGGAGCGTCAGAATGCCGGTCCGGGATGGATCATTGGAAAGCAAGGTAGCTGACTGGCTGCCAACGACAATACGGCCGACGGGAGCCAGGATCGATATGTCGCCGCCGAACTGGGTCTGGATCGATCCTCCGCGCAGATCGAGCGATCCACTATTGGCCGTTGTCGCCTCTCCTGACGTATTGGGGTAGCCGAACTCTGGCGGAAATAGTGTGTGTATGGCGGCATAGCTCCGGTCGTACTTCCCATAGTTGTCGGGGTTCTTGATGGGATCAGCGGACGCCCGCAGCTCGCTGAAGAGGATATCGTAAAGGAAGGCTGTCTGTTCGTTTTCAGAGAGCGCACGCAATGCGTTGACGGCCTCGGTCGGCGAGAAGGCGGTTTCCGCTTCGCCGCGTTTCCTGCGCAGATCATTGAGGTAGATACCGAGCTCAGCAAGGTATGTGTAAGGGGTTTCGGCGGCGTTCTCTGGATCCAGATAGCGGGTGACCATCGCCTCTGGATCTTTGCCGTTGGCCACGCCTAGGACCACGAAGATGTCGGCACCGTCACTTGGCAGGAAGCGGTTATTTCCTGGTCCTGTCGCGACAATCCCGCCGATCCGATCGGAGGTTGACGCCATCAGGGGGCCGATGCTGCGTCCAGCCTCGACGTAGATTGTGCCGGGACCACCAACATTGATTGTCGCCGTCCCGCCCAAATACCGAGGATTTGTGGTTCTCTGACTGTAAAGCAGTCTGCCCGCGAGGCTGGCATAGATATCACCGCCAGCAATGACACTGGTAATGTCGTCAGCACGTATGTTTTGGGCCGTGAGCGGGACATCGACGACATTGCGCCCGGCTCTGATGCGTGTTGATTTGGCGAACGTCAGCGTAACCTGTCCTAGGTTGTCGAAGACATCTCCGGTGTGACTGTATATTCGCACGGGCTCACTGTCGTCCCGATGCGTAACGTGGAAATCGTAATCAGGTAAGAGATTTGCGTCGAGCGCACCCGTGTAGGAGACCACTGAGTTGTTAAACCGCATGATGGAGATCGGAATCCCTCCGGTGATCATCGGCACACGCGGCGAAGGCAGTGTATAGGGGTTTCTATCTAGCATCCTGAGTGCTGAACCGAGGGTGCTCTCTGCCCACAGGTTGACGTTGCGTTCTGCAATCAACTCCAGTTGGCCGGTCGGCGAAGGAAAGAGCTCTATACCGGGACTGGCAGCGGCATACGGCGTCGTCCTCATGACGTTTATTGCCCCCGATGTCGCATGCGCGACGAGGTCGGCGGGCCAGACAGCACCCAGATCAGTGAACGATGATTGAGCATAGCGAACAGTTCCTCCCGGGGGCGCGGTGCGTCCACTGGACAGGAACAGCATGGGATTCCCAAAGCCGGCATAGCTGCGCAGATCGATGTCGCCGCCGGCTGCTACAAGTGTTACGCCGCTGTTGCGCGTGTACTCATAGAAGTCCGATTTGTATGTCGTCTCGTCGCTTCCCCAAAACAATGTCGTCGGCACATATGTCGGGCTGAACACGCCGCCGAGATCGATACCTCCACCGGCAGAAAGCGTGAAAGCCGAATCCGCAACGCCGAGCACGGTTGAGACCTGCATGGGTGTCGGCAGTAGCCCTTGATACCTGCTCCCTAGACTGAAGCCAGCGCGGATTGATCCGCCAGCCTGAAGCTGGCCCTCACCTTTACCGACATAGTAGGCGCCGCTGAGAACATCACGACCGGCGCGCACAAGCAGGTCGCCGCCGCCAGTGATATGGGCCACCGTCGCTGGATCAAGCGGCGACAAGCCGCCACTGACGCGGACAGTGGTCGGCAGCGAGGCGCTGAACTGGTTGACGTCGCGGCCGGCGATAATCTCGACGTCACCGCCGATGCTCATCACCCCCTGATTGAAGCTGCCGAAATTGATCCAGCTCGCCGTCTGCCGCGCTCTGCCGAGATCCCACAGCCTTGCACCGCTGTTGAAATGGAGCGGCTCGTTCGGATTAAAGATGCCAAGATCTTGCTGAGATTGAGCAAGACCTGTGCGAAGCAGCCAAGGCGTCCATATCTGACCGATAAAGGCATTGGCAACACCCGACTGCATGCCCCCGGTATCGACGACGTTCTGGAGTCCGATGACGTCGCGCTGTGCGCGGATCGAGATGTCGCCGGCGGCTTCCGGCCAGACCGGTGCATTGACGATGTAGCTGACGCCGCAGCCTTCGGGGAGCGTGCACGACCAGTTGCTTGGGATGGTGGGTTTGACGAAGCCGGACGGATTGGTCGGCAGCAGGCTGCCGTTGACATTGACGAGGTTGGCCTCGGGCAGATCCGCTGACGGACGGCCGGCGGTGTAGATGACGCCGGGCGCGACGTCATCGCGCAGGGTGACGTCGCGGCCGGCGGCCATCTCGATGAAGCCGGTGCCGGTGCGGATCATGTTGGGCAGCTGGTAGCTGGTCGATCCGCGGACATAAGTCCGGTGGCCGGAGATGGAGACGTCGCCACGCCCCTGGCTCGGCAGCCCCGACCCGGGTTCGAAGTCCGCCAGGGGACGCATGGCGCGAGGATTGACACTGGCAAAGTCGGCGCCCGCGACGATGCGGTACGACCAGCTATCGCCCCAGGACGCCGGCATCAGGTCGGCGGCGTGGGGCACTAGCGTTGAGGACGTATTGAAGAAGCCGTCGGTGAGGTTAGCGCTGACGTCGATGCTGCCGGCGGCGCGCAGGGTGAGAATACCAGGCTCAACGCCGGTGCGCCACGTCAGGTTCGGCTGCCCCGTCAGCGGATTGATCGTCCCCGCCCCGAGATCCCAGTCGCTGACGACGAGGATGTCGCCGCCATTGCGCGAGATGTCGCTGTTCCGGAGCTCGATGCCGGCGCGACCGCGGAAGTTGGCGATCTGCGCGAAGCGGCCGAAGTCGACGCCCGGGTTCTGCACGAAGGAGACGAGCTCGGCATTGAAGAAGTCGATATGGGTCTGATTAACGCCGCTCGCCAGTGCGTTGCCGGCCGCATCATAGCGTCCGAGCGGATCGATGATGCCGTCGAACGCACTGTTGGTGGTGTCGAACACCCGGAAGGCTTCGAGCACCACACTGCGCGCCCCGCGGATCATGGAGTCGGCGGTGACGTTGACATTGCTATTGACGATCGGCGCGCGCAAGTGAAGCGTGCCGCCCGAGAGCCCCGCAAGCGTTCCGCCTGAGACATCGATCGTGGATCCGTCCGTCAGCGTGATGACGCCGGTCCCGTCCGTGCCGATGAAAATATCACCGCCGCGTTTCTCCGGATCGGAGCCGGTGGCGCGGAGGCGACCGCTCGATGTGAGCGAGACGCCGTCACGGCCGTAGAGGTCGATGCGTCCGCCCTTCGTGCCGGAGGCATCGATGAGACCTCTGACGGAGACTAGGCCGCCATCGGCGGTGAGAGACACTGTCGAGGCGGAGAGGCTTCCGGTAAGTGTGAGATCGCCCTGTCCGCTGCGGATATCGACGGTATTGCGGAAGCCGTTGCTCATCAGCGTCGCGACCAACGGATCGAGCGCGACCACGCCGCCGGTTTGCAGCGTGAAGCGTCCGCCTTCGAAGCCTGCGGCGGCTGTGCCTCGCAGCGTCCCGGGAAGACCAACACTCCCCTTGGCCTGTAGGGTGATGGCGCCGGCATCACCGCCGAGCGGTGCCGCGGAGACATCAAGCACGGCGCCCGATGCGCTGACGATATTGCCGCTTGCAGCGAGAAGCGCGATCGCGCCGGCACCGGTGTCGACGCGCTTGTCAAAGATCTGCTTGCTATGGCCGATCGCGATCAGACGCGCGTTCTCACCAAGGTTGAGATCGCCCGTCTTGGCAGCGAAGGTCATGCCGCCGCTCGGCATCACGATGGAGGTGTCGATCGTGATGGCACGTCCCGTCACTGACAACAAGCCGCCCAGACCGTGGGTGACCGGTGCACCTCCGGTGCCGCCAAGCAGCGCGATCATCCCCGTCGACGTCCACGCGTGGTCGGCACCGGCTGCCGTCGTGACGAGCGGTGTGCGCATCGTCACCGGCATGGCGCCGAAGTCCATACTTCCCCTGCCCTCGGCGAGGACACGCAGGCTTGCGGTAGCATCGAAGCTTGCGTAGCCGCTGATGCGGCTGTCGCCGGCGCCGAACACGATCTCGTCGGCCGTGACGGTGAAGGTGCCGCCGCTTGCGGGCGAGTGATCGGACGCCCCGCCGAGCGTGTTGGAGAAGGCAACCCGGCCTGCTTCGAGCTTGAGCTCACCGCCGTGACCGACAATGCTGCCGGCGTTGAGGGTCAGCGAAGTCTGATGCACGCTGCCACGCCCCAGACGAATATCGACATCGCCGTAGGCGTCGATGCTGGTGGTGCTGGTCAACGTGATGTTCTCTATGCCACCAAGCACGGCCAGGCTTTGCGCATCGAGCACGAAGCCGCTCGATGGCACGACAGTTGCGCCGGTGCCAATCAGGGCGATGCTCTGCGTCAGCACGTCGAGATTGTCAGTGGTGAGGATGGCCCCCGGTTGGAGGTTCACGTTTCCCAAGCTCTGCAGCGCAATCGAGCCTTTGCCGATGAGTTGCGCGCCATCGGCGATCACGACGCGGGCGCTCGATGAGGAAGGTGCGTTGCTGTTGCTGATCGCGGTCAAGGCGCCGCCGGAGACGCGAACCAGCGCACCGTCACCGGACGTAATCAACCGCGTCAGCTGCTGCGGAGCGCCCTCACCAATGACGACGCTGCCGGCCTCGAACCGGAGGCCGTTCGCCGCGTTGGGATCGATGCCCGAGGGATCGGTCTTGATCGCGAACAGGAGTTCTGGTGCAACGAGCGCGCTTGCTTCGTCATTGGAGACAAGAATCGAATTGGCGACAGCAGTGATGAGCTGACCTGTACCGCTGGCCATGCGTGTGCCGCCGAGCAGGATGCTCTCGGCTTTGAGGTCGGTGAGACTCGAAGCGAAGAGGCCGAGATAGCCGCTCTGCGCAGTCTGTCCCTGGGCGAGAATCTGCAACGCGCTGCCGCCGATGTCGACGCGGCCGCCACGCCCGTGCTGCACCGTACCAAAAAGCGTCTGAGCCTGCAGAACAAGGTGACTGGCGGCACTGATGGCCAGACGTCCGGCATCCTGCGGTCGGTAAGGCGCGAAGTCCGTATGTAGCACCTCGGTATTACTGAAGAATTCGTTAGCATTGGTCAGCTTGTACTCGGAGTACTGCTGCCACACGTCACGCGACTGCACTTCAAATGTGGTCACGCCAGAATCTCGCCGGCTGTGATCACTCGACGCAAAGAAGCCGCCAGCAACGACTGTGCCATCTGGCAACACGCCGCCTGCGCGCGGATCACCGTCGGGACGCACCACCACGCGGTAGGCGCCTGGCAACACCGCGTACTGCGCCGGCAGCAGCGTGTAGTAACCATCCGGCAAGCCGGGCACGCCAGTTAGATAGACGTCGCCATAATTCGTTACGCCGCCCGCGGTCTTGTCGATAGGCGCCCGGGTGCCAGTGTAGCCTGGCATAATCGCGTAGATCTGCCGATTGTCGGTGTACTGCGGTGTATGGATAGCGTTGCCGTTAGCATCGTAGGTTGCAATGGTCCGCTGCAGCACGTCGCGGCTGCCGCCAGTGCCGGGAATGAACTCCGGTGCGACCAGATCGCCGCCAGCACTCAGGTCCAGTATCGCGCCATCGGCCATGGCCACGGAGGCGCCCTTGAGCGTAATCAATTTGTCCGGCGGCGCAGAAAGTTCCAGGCCGCCGAATACCCAATTGAGCTGATCCTGGGTCATGCCATAGGGAATGATGGCCCCTTCCAGCGACACGGACGTCAGGCTTCCCGGAAGGAGTTCGACCGATCGGGTCAGACCCTCAACGCCCAAGATGATCGAACCCTGGGGCGCGCGCAGCGTTCCACCTTGCACAATGTATGGCGCGACGATTTCGAGACTGCCCCCCGCCGACAGGGGAACCATGGGACGGTTGCCGTTCTGCACAAAGCGGATCGCACTATCGGCACCTACCGACCGAATTACAAACTTTTGGCCGGTGCCAGGATACACCTGTGCGGCGCTGAACGTCACATCACCTGCTGTGAGCAATGCACCCTGGTATTCAGTGTAGTTGATGAACAAACCGGGATCAGGCTCATATGAGGTTTGAACAGCATTTCCAAACAAGCGAATATCACCCGAGGCACGCAGCTCGAGTGTCTTCAGATTGTTGATAATAAGGTTCCCGTCGACGTCGATCGTATCTGCGGCGATCGAAAGCGTCCCTCGAACATTATTGGCGGCTGGCATGTCGCTGGGAAGGAGACGACGGTCAAGCCCGGACAAGCGCACATATTGCGCGGAAAGCTCTGTCACCGGCTCATTCGTCGATGGTAGCTGCCCCGGTGCTACGGGCGCCGGGACAAGGTTGAGGGCGCCAAACCCGAGATCGATCATCCCCGGTAGAGTCAATGATACTCCGTCCTCAACATTTAGTGCGCCACGGGTTCCAGCAGCGACAGCACCGTTGAATACAAGCGTGTCTGCGCCAGACTGTTGAATCAGATCGGCCCTGATCATGAATTTTTGCGCGTATGTCGCAAAGAGCAGGTCTGTCCCGACAGCGACGGTGTCCGGCAGAGTCGAAACGGCACCACTCGTCAACGTCGCGAGGCTGATCTGGCCCACGCGTGGAGATTGGATCGGATTGTAGACAAGCATTCCGCCCCGTCCCTGGGCACCACCGCCAGCCGCTTCCAGCGTGCCGTCGAAGTAGAAGCCCTCGGCCGCTGAAAAGCTGATCGTTCCCCCGTCGCTCCAAACGTCTTGACGTGTGTATGAATTGACCGGCGCAAAACCGGCTCGTGAAAATGGCTTGATCCCGCTCAGTAGATCGCTGCTCGAGCGCATAACATCGAGTTCGCCCGTAATGCCGGACACGTCGATACGCGCGCCCTCCATACCGACGACGTAACCTTTTGCGCTTGAGATCGTAACTGTTCCGCCATCGAGCACACGGCCCAGCCGCGGGCGATCGAAGACGCCATTGATAGGCGGCAAATCGTCAACGACGATTGATCCACTGGCATCGAGAACAGCCGTCGACGCTAGCCAGATGGCTGAGCGTTCATTGTAGAACGGCTGAGGGTTGAATCCGATGTATTTGGGAGTATTCGGTCCAACGAGTTCGATCGCCCCCCCGTGCGCGCGGATCTCTCCGGCGACGATCAGATGGCCCGCTGTCGAAAGCCGGACCCTTGCGCCTGCATCCGCCAGAATTCTGGTATGCGCACCGAGCACAAGCTGATCGGCAACGCCAAAGTCCGCCACTTGCACGCCGCCGATGGTGTTAACGCTCGGTGGACGGTTGTAATAGACGTTTCCATTGATGGCGATGTCGACGGCCTGACGGCGGTAGTCGGACAGCAGCCCGACTGTGACGGCCCCAGACGCAAGAGGATCTACGTCGGGCGAGACCCATGCAGAGGTTGGCACGTAGTTGAGTTGGCGCGGTGCGATGATAGCCGGTGCCTCGACAGCCCCATCGACAATCGTCGTATCATTGATCGATGTGAGGGCATAGCTGCCAAAGCTGTTGTCTCTAAAAAACTCGCGACTGAGCACCAGACGGCCAGCAGTCTCCTCGCCTGGACCAATGACAAGCTCTCCAACGCGCAGGTTGAGCGCTCCGCCGCTCGAAAACCCATAGGACGAGATTGTCCCATCAAGGCGAACGGTTGCGTGGCTGGCGCGGGGTGGCGGCGAGGGCGGCGAGTTGAGCGAATACATTGGGCCGGCGTAGGTGAGGATGGAGATGTCGCCACCCTTGCCACGCGGCACTCCATTCTGGGCAGACCAAGTGCCGTTGGCGAGAATATGCCCTCCGCTCGACGCATCAAGGACGCTGCCCGCGTCAAGGATGATGTCGCCAGTATTATCCGCGATCAAAACTCCGAGGCCGGCCGATGATGCGTTGGTCGCTAGCGTGATAGCGCCACCATCGATGAATTTTGCGCCATAGGCCGAAACATGGACACGATCATCAACCCAAAGGCCACGAGTGTTGAGCGATGCGCCCTCGCTCACCTGGATGGTACCGAGCCGCGCCACGATGGGCGTGGCCGCCACCGCGGTCGGTAGAACAAAACCCTTGGGAATATATGTCGAAGCGGGAAAGGTTACATCGATCGGCGCTGTCTGGCCCGCGGCAGCGTAGATGCTAATGGGAGTTTGGAGTGTGATGCCAGTTGGGAAGGAGTCTGTGGGGAGAATGTATCCAGCAGGCAAGTTGCCCCAATAAAGACGGGATCCTGCTGGGATTACTGTGCCGGGCTGGACATTCGTGACTGGGGTTGTTGATCCTGGGGGGAAGTATCTCATCAAGTTGGTGCCACCGGCTGGCACCGTCCAGTCTGCTGCCAGCACGGGCTGAAGAGCGGTGTTGGTCGACGAGGTTGTCAATCGGATGAGGACGGGGATCGGTTCGCCCGGCCGGACCTGTGTTGTCTGATAGGTCGTGCCGAACGGCAATGGCGTCCCGGCAGGCACGACAAGCGGATCATCCAGTATGAGATTCCCAGGGGCAGGTGTATTGGCCGCCAGAATGCCATCAGGCAGATTAGGCGTGAGCGTCTCCAGCTCTGGCGGAAGGTAAATGTTAGCGTCGACATGTTGCGGAGTACGCAGCTCAATAGAGCCTGACGGCGCCTTGAGTTTGCCGTCGACACGAACGAGGCCACCCGAGAGACCGATATGGCCTCCAGGAACGACATTGAGTTCGACGTCATCCGTAACGATAAGTCCACCGGGAGTTGTCAGCTTGATGCTGCCGAGGCCGATGTCCGAAAGAGCATCAGCAGACAGCCAGCTCCACAGTCCAAGTCCGGGTTTACCGATGTCTGGCGTAGCAAGCGGGCTGTCGATACCGAGACCACCCGGAAGTGCCTGGCCCTCGCCGGAGATGACAATGTTACTGAGAGTCGAAATCGCAAGCTCGCCGCTCTTGGGCGGCTGACTTCTGGCAATCTGCCGCTCGCCATTGACAATGTCGGCGATCAGATTGCCATCGAAATAGACGACACCATACAGGCCAGTGCCGGCGAGCCTCAGTGATCCGGCTGCCGCGCCCTCGTAGTAGCCGGCTTCGTAACTATAGGAGCGTTTGAACCGTGATGCCCATGTCTCGGTGACACCCCACCGTGCGCTGTGGCGTGTGAAGCCGTCGTAGATCGCGACGTACTTCATCATCGGATCGGCATCGGCGATGTTGTAGACACGGCCGTCAGCGCCAAGCAAATGTGTCGTTGGCACCGTGCCGCCGGTGTAGTTGATAAAGCCGCCCGAGAGATTCACCGCCGCCCCCTGAGGCACGACGATATCCCTTTGACCATTGACGGCGACGCTGCCGCCTGCGACGAGATACTCGCGTGTCGATTTCTGGATCAGGCCGACGTAGCCCTTCGCATCGAGCAGCGGTGAGCCGATCCACTCGACGCCGTCCTCGCGCACGCCGGAGATGCGGGTATCGACCCAGATGTCCTGCCCGCGCAGCGCCGAGTCGCGTTGCAGCGGAGAATCCGCGAACTCCTGTCCGCGCGGCTGGATCTTGATGATGGCCCGCTCGATCGGCACCTCGATATCGGTCAAGCCCGAGACGTCGATTACCGAGCCCGACGCTAGGAACACCCGGCCATTGTCGTCGGGGATGTTACGATGTGCGTCAAAATCTGACGCGGCATTGGTCGCATCGATAGTGATCTTGCCCGAGGGTGCACGGAGGAACGTGTCTGATTGAATGTCAACCGACGATCCTTTCAGCGCCACGGTGAGGCCGCCGTTGAAAGCGGGCGCCGTCACCTCTTTACCTTCGGCATCGAGCATAGCATCGGCATCCAATAGGATGCTACTGCCACTGCGCAGTGTCAGGCGCCCATCGGCGGTGAGCGCGATCGTGCCCGGCCGGTTGATGCTAGTGGTCGATGTCAAGAGGCCGGCCTGCTCGACCAGCGTGCCGCGCATGACGATCCCGCCGCGATCGGCGCTGATGAGGCCCGTGTTCAGCGCCGTATAGGCCGGCTCACCAGCATAGTTCGGATTGAAGTAGTAGGGATCGTTGGTCGGCACCGCCGGTCCGGGCGTGAACTGGAGCTGCTTGTCGGCGCCGATCGTCGCTGTCACCGTGCGGCCGGCCGCGAGCACGGCCTGGCCGTCCGCGGTCAGGATCGACCCGGCGTTCGTGACGTTAGGGCCAAACAGCATGATGCGGCCGCCATCATCGAGACCGCTGGCTGACGCTGCACGCAGCACGGCGCCGGCCTCGACGACGACATTACCTTCGATCGCGTCGGGAATAATGAGCGCACCTGTGGCATCAGGTAGCTTGCGGTTCTGGAAAATAGCCGTGCCGGAAGCGAACAGGCCATTCAGAAAAGTCTGATCGCGATCGGCGACCAAGTTGGTATTCGGACCTTTGATGTCGAGGCTCGAGGCAAGCAGGGAACCGACATTGATCTGCGAGGTGCCTCCGAAGATGATGCCATTGCGGTTGATGACATAGACCGATCCATCGGCGGTGATGGAGCCGAGGATGCGGCTCGGCGCCAGGCTCGGATCGAGGACGCGGTTGAGCGCGATCCAATCGCGATTGCCCTTCTGATCGAAGGTGAGGTCTGTTTCCTTGCCGACATTGAACGTCTGCCAGGTCAGGATAGACTTCTGCTGCAGCTGCTCAATAGTGACCTTGGTCCGCTCGCCATCAGTGAACTCGGTCGGCAGCTTGGCACCTTGCCACAGGTTGGAGCCGGGGACGGCATCTGGTGCCACCTGAAGTCCCCCAGGCCGCAGCCCGTTGGCAATGGTGCTGAGCTGCGCCCGCGCCGCATCGCGCGCCGCCTGCTGCGTCGCCTGCTGTGCCTGGATCGCGAGCGTCGCGCGCCTCAGGGCGTTCTCAGCCTGCCGAGCCGCGCGTTGTGCTTCGAGCTGCGCCGACTGAGCCGCGGCAATCGCGGCGGCCGACGGCGACGGTGTCGCCGAGTTACCGAACGGCCGAGCTTCTATCTGTGATATCGTCGCAAACAATGCAATCATACTTGCCGTCGCGAGTAGCGCGGTCCGATAAGCATTGGTGCGGTAGGCTGCGGAGTGGATGACGGCAGGCTTGTCAGTCATTGCAGACCTTCTCGACAAAGGGATCTCTGGGCAACCTGTATGGCTCTGCCGTGATCGTCGAACTGCTTCGACAATCCTTAGACGACTCCACGCCGCGGAATGCGCAATGATGTTGGTTAGCTTTTTTTTAAGGGAGATCGAACTGCCGCGTCTGCTCCACATTCGGGCCAGACGAGTCTCCCTCAATTCGGGGCGCCCGCAAATTTCGGGCGCCCGTGCCAGGCTGTGACGTCAGCCGTTGGCCACGAGTCTGAGCTCGCGGACGGGACGACGCCAGCTTGGGGCCACCATGCGCACAGCGATCTCGAGCATGGCCGGACCATCCAGCGTGCGCGTCAGCATCGCGGCGCCGCCGGTCCAGCGCCACGCGTCGTCGCCGTGATGCTCCGTCGGATAGAAGCCGTCGCCAAAGGCATCACTATCGAGATCGAGGGTCTCGCCATCGATGCGTACCGTGCTGACCGCGACACCAAGGGTGCGGCGATCGGTTAACCCAGGCATGACCTGCGCCAGCACGCTGCTGCTCGATTGCAGCCCGACCTCTTTGGCGGCGGGTACTGCGAACCAGTAGCGGTTGCCGACCACATGCACCGGGGACACGCGGACACCGTCGGCGACGACGGCGAGATCCGCTACACCCGCCCTGACCCAACCCATTTCCTCAGCGCGCGCCTGCAGGCGATGCTGCACCTCTTCGAGTTGTGGGCCGGCAGCCACTATCGGCGCACAGGCCTCGTCCCAGCTCTTGGGATCGAGCCGGCCATGCAGCGCCACGTGCTCGCCCGAGTTTGAGAACGATGCGCGGTTACCGTCGTCGAGATAGCTCTCGCACGCTAGGCTCTCGGCGAGCAGGACGTCGTGGCTGTCGAGCTCGACGTGGAAGTAGCGGATCGTCTCGACGCTCTGCTGCATGATCGTGGCGCCATTGACAAGGCAGCCGGCCGGAACCAGCACGCCGTCGACGAAGATGGCATGGCCCGGCGAGACGCGCAGGTCGCGCACCGGCAGTCCCGACGCGAAAGCGCCGGCCTTGATGCGGATCGGATTGACCTCATGTGGGCGCGGATGGCGCCCCGGATGCGCAACCGTCTGGCCGATCCACTTGATGGGACGCTCGGCGCCCGACACCGTGATGACAATGTCACCTTTCTTCAGATCCTCGACCGCGATATCGCCGCGCGTCGTGCGGATCAGCACGCCCTCGGCAAAACAAGGTTCGGGAGGGGGAGCCGGCAGATCGAAAGGGGTGTTCGGGTTATTAGCGGAGAGCGTCATGGGGACGCCGGGTGTATGCGTATAACCGGATTCACCAAGGAACATATACCATCCATTCCTGGTGCCATTGGGCCACCCGGAAATGATCTGGATCAGCAAGCCGTCTTTGTTATGAGCGACGGCCTCAACTTGTAACTCCACGGTTTCTCCGGGCAGGTTAAGCAGCGTAAGGCGGGAGCCATCTTCGTCAATCACTCGCCATCCGCCACTGTTTTCAACAGTGTGTAAGGTTAGCGAGTAGGTACCATCTCCCGTATTTTGAATATTGTTCACCAATGGATTGGTGCTTTGGTCGGGGTTAATGGTAAAGTAGCGATGCTCAGGCGAGGAATTGGCTCCCCGAAATTCGATCTCCAACATGTCTTCAAATGATGGGATACCGCTGGTCATGTCGTGCTCCTATTGAGGCAGGCGCTGTGCCCGCAGATTGGGTTTGTCGAGTTCGAATTTCAGTGCTCAGTGCGCCCCCCGTGCCAGGCTGTGACGTCAGCCGTTGGCCACGAGTCTGAGCTCGCGGACGGGACGACGCCAGCTTGGGGCCACCATGCGCACAGCGATCTCGAGCATGGCCGGACCATCCAGCGTGCGCGTCAGCATCGCGGCGCCGCCGGTCCAGCGCCACGCGTCGTCGCCGTGATGCTCCGTCGGATAGAAGCCGTCGCCAAAGGCATCACTATCGAGATCGAGGGTCTCGCCATCGATGCGTACCGTGCTGACCGCGACACCAAGGGTGCGGCGATCGGTTAACCCAGGCATGACCTGCGCCAGCACGCTGCTGCTCGATTGCAGCCCGACCTCTTTGGCGGCGGGTACTGCGAACCAGTAGCGGTTGCCGACCACATGCACCGGGGACACGCGGACACCGTCGGCGACGACGGCGAGATCCGCTACACCCGCCCTGACCCAACCCATTTCCTCAGCGCGCGCCTGCAGGCGATGCTGCACCTCTTCGAGTTGTGGGCCGGCAGCCACTATCGGCGCGCAGGCCTCGTCCCAGCTCTTGGGATCGAGCCGGCCATGCAGCGCCACGTGCTCGCCCGAGTTTGAGAACGATGCGCGGTTACCGTCGTCGAGATAGCTCTCGCACGCTAGGCTCTCGGCGAGCAGGACGTCGTGGCTGTCGAGCTCGACGTGGAAGTAGCGGATCGTCTCGACGCTCTGCTGCATGATCGTGGCGCCATTGACAAGGCAGCCGGCCGGAACCAGCACGCCGTCGACGAAGATGGCATGGCCCGGCGAGACGCGCAGGTCGCGCACCGGCAGTCCCGACGCGAAAGCGCCGGCCTTGATGCGGATCGGATTGACCTCATGTGGGCGCGGATGGCGCCCCGGATGCGCAACCGTCTGGCCGATCCACTTGATGGGACGCTCGGCGCCCGACACCGTGATGACAATGTCACCTTTCTTCAGATCCTCGACCGCGATATCGCCGCGCGTCGTGCGGATCAGCACACCCTCGGCAAAACAAGGTTCCGTGGTCGATGGCGGCTCCAGACCGAATGGCGCGCTTTCGTTGCCCCTTGAGAGAGCAATCTGCGTCCCTATCTGGTACTCGGGTATGCTGAGAAAAAAATAGTTGGTTCCCGAGCCCTTAAGCAACAAGCCTTCTGCGCTGTGGGCAACCGCCTCGAATGTGCCCCGCCCCCCTAGAGTAATATTGCTACCATTGACCGCGGTCACCGTGAGAACGTAACCTGGACCTGCAGAAACAGTATTGACGATGTAGCTGTCGTTTCCCTGATCGTTCACGAAGGCGCTGAAGAAACCAGGACCAATTGCCCAGAACTTTGGAGACGCATTCGTTTCATCGAAATTGTTGAATGTCATCCCCTGCAGTCTACTGAAATCCGCAATGCCCTCGGCCATGTATCGCTCCTATTGCGGCGGTGCCAGATCCCACGGTCCAGCTCTCGCCTCGACTGCTAGCTAATGGCAACAGCGCCGGCACCTGTGGGTTTTCTCAGTCGCGCTAGAAAGTGGACACCTCTCACCGACGAACCAACCAGTGATGCGCGCGCGCCACGCCCCGAGCCTCTGTCACCACCCTGAAGCCAATGATTTCGTGACGTCCTGTGGATTTCCACAGGGCTCAGAGCGCCTCTCCTTTGGCATGTTCCCCATCGGCGGCCCTACGCGGCGTGCGTTGCGGCCATGCCATTTGTCGGCGTTCGGGGGATGCGTTGAACCGCGACTGCGGCGCGGCGCGAGGGCAAGTCGGGTATATGGGGAAACGGGAAAGCGACGCCGGTGCTACCGGCGATCCGAGCGCTGTCATAGACACGCCCATCGCGGCGTGTCTCGGTGTGCCGGCGTGGAACCGGGCAGCCATCGCAGCATTCCTGTGCGCTGACAGCGGGACGTCACCCGCATTCTGTCAAGGCACACAGGAGGCGATTGCCATCGCCGAGGCATCCCGCGGTGCGGTCGCCGTGTGGCCTTCCCGCGCGCCTTCTGATTTCGACGAGGTTTCCCGCGCGCGTGGTATTCCTGTTGCCCGGATCGAGGATGGCTTCCTGCGCTCGAACGGTCTCGGTGTGGAATGCCGTACACCGATATCGATCATTGTCGATCGTTCCGGCATCCATTTCGATCCTAGCCGCCCAAGCGATCTCGAGCAGACGCTGAGCAAACGGACCTTTGACGAGGCATTGCTGGCGCGCGCGCGGCGGCTCATCGCGCAGATCGTTCGGTTGGACGTCACAAAATACAATCTGACGACAGGGATTCATGCGCCGCTGCCACGTGGAGAACGAACGGTCCTTGTAGCCGGACAGGTCGAGGATGATCTCTCTGTTCGGTTGGGCGGCGCTGGCGTCACGAGCAATATGGACTTGCTGCGGCGGGCGCGTGCGCTGGAGCCGGGCGCCTGCATTCTCTATAAGCCGCACCCTGACGTGGAGACGGGTTTACGACGCGGCTATCATTCGGACGCGGCACTTTGTCGATATGCGAACCATGTCGTTCGTGACCTCTCGGTGCCGGCTCTTCTTCGCCATGTGGATGCTGTCCATGTTCTCACCTCGCTGATCGGCTTCGAGGCCCTTCTGCGCGGACGTGAGGTTATCGTCCATGGTCAACCATTCTATTCGGGTTGGGGACTGACACAGGACCTCGCGCCGGTGCCTCGCCGCCAGCGACACTTAAATGTGGTTGAGTTGGCTGCGGCGGCCCTCATTCTCTACCCACGCTATCTTGATCCTGAAACCGGCCGCCTCTGCAGCGCTGAAACTGCCGTCGACCGGCTTGTTGAAGGTACCGCGACAGGCGGCCGGGCATTGCCGATGCTGCGCCGGCTTCAGGGCTGGGCTCTCAAGACTTGGCCCGCTGGAAAGGCTGCGTGACCATGTACAGCGGCCGCCACATTCTGTTTCTGCAGGGACTTCCGGGCTCTTTCTTCTTTCGGCTGGGGAGTGCGTTGTCTGCAAAGGGCTGCTGCGTGTACCGCATCAACTTCAACGGCGGTGACCAGTGGGATTGGCCGGGAAATGGAGCAGTCAACTTTCGCGGATCGGAAAGGGACTGGCCGTCATATCTAGCGACGTTTCTGCGTGAGCACGCAATCACGGATATCATCTTGTTTGGTGATTGCCGTCGATTGCACCGGACGGCACGCGGTATCGCGGCAGGACTTGGCGTTCTGGTTCACGTCTTCGAAGAAGGATACCTCAGACCCGACTGGGTGACGCTCGAGCAAGGTGGGGTCAACGGCTTCTCGCCGTTGTCATCCGATCCGGAGTGGTATCGTCGCCAAGCGGTTGAGCTTCCACCAGTCGAAGACGGCCCTCCGCTTCCATCGAGCATGCGTCGCCGTGTGCGGGAGACGATTGTTCACTACGTGTCGTTCACGCTGCTGGCCTGGAGCTTTCCGCACTATCGCACACATCGACCTCGTCCTCCGCTCGTGGAGTCTATGGGCTGGCTTGCACGTCTCGTGCGGAGGCGGACGAGCCTTGCAACGTCAAACGCGATCCTCCGCAGTCTTCGGCCGAGCACGTACTTTCTGTTGCCGCTCCAGCTGGAGTCGGACTACCAGCTGCGCGCGCATTCGGACTTCGACGGCATGCAGGCGGCGCTAGCTGAGGTCATGGCGTCATTTGCCGCTCGCGCCCCGGCCGACAAGGCTCTCGTGGTCAAGGCACATCCTCTGGACAACGGCCTAGTCGATTGGCGCAAACACACGGTCCGCTATGCACAAGCTCTCGGGATCGCCGACCGCGTTCTCTTCATCGAGACCGGCGACATAGATCGGTTGGTACGTCAGTCCCGTGGTGTCGTCACCGTCAACAGCACGACGGGCACGCTCGCACTTGCTGCGGGCGTGCCCGTCATCACGCTTGGGCGAGCGATCTATGCGATTCCCGGCCTCGTTCATCCGGGAACTCTCGACGAGTTTTGGTCCTCACCGGTTGCCCCTGACATCGATCTCTACGCAGCATTTCGTCGGGTGCTTGTGGCGCAGTGCCTTTTGCCAGGCGGCTTCTATGCAAACGAAGAGCTTGCGCCCTTGGTGGCGACTGCAGCCGATCGCATTCTGAACGGGGAACACGTGCCACTTCGCTGGGGGTCTCAGCGTACGGTTCGGCTGACGCCCAGAATATCTTGGGTGGCTGCGGAATGAGCGTCGTAGCGTTGAAACCGATGCGCCGAGCATCTCCGCAATTGAAGTTGCTTCTCCCGGAGAAGCAGCTGTCGCTTTCCACGGATTGCGAAATTCTGCTGGATCTATCGCGTCTGCTGTCGCGTGTCCTGCATCCAACGCCGACCGGCGTCGATCGCGTGGAGATGGCGTACGCATTAGGACTCTTGCGCATCATTCCCGATCAGATTGCCTTCGCCCTTATTCATCCTGCCGGCCCATGCGGTCGCGTCTCCAGGGGCGCGGCCGTCGATTTCCTGCACTTGACCGCGGAACGCTGGCGTCTCGAGGGGCAGGATGAGACGACCGCCAGGCGGTGGCGACGTGCAGCAGCTGCCTGCCTCAAGCTGCTCCCGCGGCCGCAGAAACACAGGGCAGTTCGATCTCGCATCTATCTGCATTGCTCTTCGCGGGGCTTGGAACGGCGCAGCGTCATAGAAAGGCTGTTGGCGCGCGAGCAGGCGCGCTTCCTGCCTTTCGTTCATGACATCATCCCGCTCGAACATCCGGAATATGCGAGGCCATCGGGTGCCGCGCTGTTCCGTCGAAAATTCGAAACGGTCGTTGCCCTGGCGTCAGGCGTTCTTGCGAATTCAGAAGCGACGAAGCGTGCCATCGTTCCACTCCTTGCGGCATCGGGGCGGACTGTTCCCGTGCGGGCGCTGCCGCTCGGGGTTCCAGATCCGTTCGACGCCAGAGGCGCTCAGAACGACAGCGGAACGCAGAGACCTTATTTTCTCGCGATTGCGACCATTGAGCCCAGAAAGAACCACCTGCTGCTCTTGCACGTTTGGCGGCGCATGATCGCGACGATGGCGCCGGAGGCCGTTCCACGCCTCGTCCTGGTCGGGCGACGGGGCTGGGAAAACGAGATGGTTCTGGACCTCCTCGATCGCACACCTAGCTTCAGCGGAGTGGTTGAGGAGTATAGCCGCGTCCCCGACGGGACGCTTCGCGAACTGACGCTCGGCGCAAGGGCTGTGCTGCTGCCTTCGTTCTCAGAGGGCTATGGACTGCCCGTTGCCGAAGCGCTGAGCCTTGGAGTTCCGGTCATTGCCAGCGATCTGCCGGCTTTGCGCGAGGCCGGCGGAGATGTCCCGGAGTATCTGGATCCGCTGGACGGGACCGCGTGGCTGCGGACCATCCTCGACTATATGCCTTCGACATCAGCGCGCAGGGCCGCGCAGCTGTCCCGACTCGCCGGTTGGCAATCTCCATCCTGGGACACGCATCTGAAGGGTGCCCTGGCTTTCATTGCGGAGATGAGCCGATGAGCCGGATAGCGCGCAATCGACGTCCGATGACGCTGACCGAGTTCCTCAACGGGCTAGACGTGCAACGTCACGTGATCGGCGCATTGATTCTACGCGAGCTCCACACTCGGTTTGGGCGCAACAATATCGGCTTCCTTTGGTTCCTCGGCGAACCATTGCTGCTTGGCGGTGCGGTCGGGATCATGCATTCGGGATCCGGGAATCATGGCGCCATAGATCTGCAGCCAATCCCGCTCGCGATGATCGGCTATGTCGGGTTCATGATGTTTCGATCAATCGCGCAGCGGGCGCAGAGCACGTTGATTTCGAACCAGCCCCTTCTCTATCACCGCTTCGTCACCATTTTTGACATGCTTTTTGCGCGCGCAGTCCTGGACTTCTGCGCAGCGGTCGCAACGATGGCGATCCTGCTCTTTGCATTGTGGCTATCGGGCCATGGCAATCTTCCAGCGCGGCCAATCATCGTGGCGGCTGCCATTCTATTGTTGTGGTGGTGGTCGTTCTCACTATCGCTCCTGCTTTGCTCGCTGTGCCATGCGAGCCACCTAGCCGAGCGGCTGTTGCATCCGGTCATGTATCTGATGATGCCGATATCCGGCTGCTTTTTTGCCCTGCAGTGGATACCAGAGCCCTATCGCTCATGGCTGTACTGGTTTCCCATGGTGCAGATGTTCGAACTGCTCCGCTATGGGCAGTTCTACAGCCTCGACGATCGATATGTTGATCTGCCGTATCTGATCGCCTGGTGCTTGTCGTTGACATTCGCCGGACTAGCGACTGTTCGGGTTACACGCCGCTATGTCCATCTGAGCTGATGACTATGCTCGCGGAGGCTCCAATCATGGAAGGCTCAGTCTCGCTTCGCCAACGAGTACCGGAGTTCATGGACGCTGGTCCGCTCCCTCTTTCGCCCGAGCGACCGCGGGCGAAGCGGAGAAGCGAGATCCTGCAGAAGCTCCGAAAGTGGCGTGGCTTTATGCTCGTCGTCGCACTGCCAACCCTCCTGTCAGCGGTCTATTTCTTTGCCATCGCGGCCGATCAATACGAGTCTGAAGCGCATTTCGTCGTGAAGACAGCTTCACAAAGCAACTCCGGATTCAATTCCGGGCTGGCCCAGATGTTCGGTCTGGGAGCGGGGCTCAATCCGTCGCAATCGGAGTCGTTGAGCGTCGGCGACTATCTGACGTCACATGATGCGGTTGCTGCCCTGCAGAGGCGCATGGATCTCACGGCAATGTTTCGGAGGCCGGAAGCCGATGTGATAGCGCGCCTCTGGTACAGCGAGCCTATGGCGGAGGATCTGGCCAGATACTATCGCCGGCAGGTCAAGGTCAATTTCAGCTCCGATACGGGTATTACCACACTCGCCGTCCGGGCATTCCGTCCGGAGGATGCGCACGCCCTGACTGAGGCACTCCTGGAGTTTGGCGAGCAGCGCGTGAACATGCTCAACCAGCGTGCAGTTGAGAATGCGCTGAAGGTCGCGGAACGGCAGCTTGATCAGGCCGAAGCCGCGGTGACAGCGACACAGACCGGCATGACCGATTTCCGGCAGGGCGAACGCGATATCGACCCACAGCGCACGAGCACCGCTCAAATCACGGTAGTTTCGGACCTGCAACGGCAGTTGGCGATTGCTCAGGCGCAACTGTCGACGATGAAGGCAACCCTTGATCCAAAAAGCCCACAATTTATGGCCCAGACGGAGCGCGTGCGTGCATTGGACACACAAGTTCGAAGTCAGGCGAGCCAACTCGCGGGCGGCGATGGCTCCATGGCCCCAACCCTTTCTGCGTACGAGGCCCTCAGGTTGCGGCAGGACTTCGCGGCGAAGCGCTACGAGGCAGCGGCCTCTGCCTTGCAGGGTGCGCGCGAACAGGCCTTGAGGCAGCAGCTCTATGTCGTTCGTATCGTGGAGCCGAACCTGGCGCAGAAAGCCTTGTATCCGAAGCGGTGGTTGACGGTGTTTGCGACCCTCGTGGCTGCGCTCTTGATCTATGGCGTCGGCACATTGCTCGTCGCGGGCGTTCGCGAGCATGTCTCCTAGTGAAATCTGAGTAGGTGTAGCGTTCCATGCTGTCGTCATTGAAACTTCGAAAATCTGCTGGCGTTCCTGTGTCCTTCGAGGTCCATCGTTCGATCGCCGAGGGCAACAAAGCGCGCGACGGCAAGGATTGGCCGCAAGCCGCAATGGCCTATCGTACCAGCCTCGAACGTGATCCTTCCTTGTTTCATATCTGGCTGCAATACGGTCACGCCTTGAAGGAGAGCGGCGAGCCCACCGAGGCAAAGGCAGCCTACCTGGAAGCTGCAAAGCTTCGACCGCAGTCAGGCGAGCCACTTGTGCATCTCGGACACCTGTTGAACGCACAGGGGCAAAGTGCTGCCGCCCGGCAAAGCTACATGGCCGCCGCCAGGCTCAGTCCTCGGCATCCCGACGTTTTTCGCGAAGTGCATCGTCTGGCGGTGGAAGGGGGCAGCAAAGCCGATCAGGAAGAGATCTTGAAGGTCCTCGAAGATCTGAGCGCTGACAGCAACAGTGAAAGGACGACAATGCCGAGCTCAATCGGGGCCGCTCGGTCCGCTCTTGCAGTCGTGGCGGAGCAGCTCAGAGATACGGGATTGTCTGATCGCGCCCAGGCGCTCGAGGCCATCCTTGCTGACAAGGAACTCCTCTCGCCGACCTTCGAGTTCGACGACGCGCCCGCCGACAACAAGGCTGCGGAAGACGTGGTCATCTTCGACGTCTCTGATCTGATGTCGTACTTTCGCAATGCGCGTTTGCCGACGGGTATCCAGCGTGTCCAGATTGAGACCATTGTGCACCTGCTGCGCACGCGGGGTCGTCGGGGCGTGAAGATCTGCGCGTTTGTGGAGCGTCGGGAGGCCTGGGTCGAGGTGCCGGCGGCGATGTTCGGTGCTCTCTCGCAATTGGCTCTGGTCGATGGAGACCGTTCGGCACCGGAATGGCTTGCAGCCCTGAGCCGCCTTCAGCTCATGCTAAACATGAGCGAGCCACTTGAGATGTCGCATGGCGCGACGCTGATCAACTTGGGCACATCCTGGTGGCTGCAGAACTACTTTCTGTTCGTTCGACAGGCCAAGGCGCAGCAGAACATTCGCTATGTTCCGTTCGTGCATGACCTGATTCCGCTCATGGCGCCTGAGCACTGCACCAAAGAGCTGACGCAGGATTTCATATCGTGGCTCATTGGGGTCTTCGATCACGCAGATGCCTTCTTGGTCAATTCAGAGTCGACCAAGGCGGACTTGCTGAAGGCCGGCGAAATGCTGGGCCATCATGTTTCCCCTGATGCCATCTCCGTGGTCCGGCTCGATGCGGACTTTCGTAAGCCAGGCACCGCCGAATTGCCGGGCTCCGACTTAGCAAAGTGGGCGCTAGCGCGCGCGCCGTTTGTCCTGTTCGTTTCAACGATCGAATCGCGAAAGAACCACATCGGTGCTTTTGAGGCTTGGATCGAGCTCATTCGTAAGCACGGCGCACGACATGTTCCAAAGCTCGTCTGCGTCGGCAACAAAGGCTGGCTCAATGATGCTGTTTACGCCAAGCTTGCCAGTCACGATGCGCTGCGCGAACGCGTTGTGATGCTATCGGGGTTGTCCGATGCCGAGCTCGGCCTGCTGTACCGATCGTGCCTGTTTACGTTGTATCCCAGCCGGTACGAAGGCTGGGGATTGCCGGTGACGGAATCGCTTTGTTACGGGAAGGTTCCGTTGCTTTCTGAAGCCTCCTCACTTCCCGAGGCTGGCGGGGATTTCGCTGTCTATTTTGGGACAAGGTCGGCCGCTTCTCTCACAGAAGCCCTCGAAAAGCTCGTCTTTGACGAGAGCTACCGCAAAGCACTCGAAAAGAAGATCGGCTTGTCGTTTCGACCGCGTCCATGGTCCGATATCGGCGAGGATATGGTTGCTGCGGTGTCGCGGCGAAAAGACCGAGCAGCAGTTGAATTCGAAGGCGATTACGCTGCTCCCGAGGCTACGTCCGGGGCTTATCATCCGATCGTCCGTAATTTCGAAACACGGGTATGGCGTGGCCTGAGGTCGGCCGAAGTGTTTCGTGCCGGTGGGGGCTGGTGGGGGCCGGATGACTGGGGTTGCTGGACAAAAGTCCAGGGCGGCGAGCTCAATGTTGGTCTTCCTGATAACGCGAAGCGCTGGCGGCTGTATCTGAGGATTCATGGCTTGCCGACGACAAGCTGCCCATACGAAATCGGCATTGAGGAAACATCGATTGTTCAGACGGGTGTTCTCAAGCCAGGTACTTTTAAGTGGCTGATGTTCGAGCTGGATTCGCCAGTCACTGGATCAACTTTCCGGATTAGCATTCGTGGCGGCTCGACCGAAGACTTGGGGAAGGTCACCGATGGCCTCGATCCACGCGTCGTCTCGATCGGCGTTTGCGGTTTTTTCCTGTGCGCAGCCGACGATCTCATTGCCCGGAATAACTTTCTCGAAGCCGTCAGCCTCGGGAATCTTGAGGACCTTGCATTCAATCGAGAGCGCGTGTCGGAGATCTATGCTGGTGCCAGTGGGTCTCTCTGAAGATGGGTTTGCGTGACACCGGATGGGAATTGCGTCGTGGGGGAACGAACGCTTTGTTCGTTGTCCTGGACGACGGCGATACGTTCGCCCGAGACGTGGCGAATCTGGCTTCTCCGTCCCAGTCATACAGCATCTTGGTCATCGCACGCGGATTGCTTTCCGATCGGATTGACCTGATCGAAATGCTGATGGCGGAACACGGGCCATCTTATGCGCGATGTGTGGTTGTGGGGTTTGGAGCTGCCGGGGGAGACGCGATCAGCTGTGCGCGATCGTTTGGCGCTCAGGCTGTGTTCGCTGTTGCGCCGAGCAGTGCTGACGGCCAATACGCGGGGCTGCAGCGAGCGCGCGGAGATGGTGGTTCCCTGACAGTACATGTTCTCAATGGGAGCAATGACGACGCGAGCAAACTGGCCGTCGATATCGGTGATGGTGCTGTCCCGATCGTCATTTATAGCGACGTGCAGTCTTCTGCATTGTCCGTGGCACTTCGCCAGTCGGCGCGACTCGCGCCGATCATGGAAGCACTGGCACGAGGAGACGGTCTTCCATCTCTAGAGCGCCTTCGAGAGGAATGGCGGAAGCGCTTTCACTATGCGTTCGAGTTGGCCGATGACGCCGTTCTGGAAACGCCGCATGGTGGCCTGCAGATCCGGGGATGGGTGCGGAACGTTGGATCGTATCCGATTGATGCGGGATTGGATCGCATTCTGATCGGCGCCCGCCTGGAGGGACGAGTTGGGACCGCGTCGCAGGAACCCAGAGGTGGCTTCATCAATCCGGTTCTGGCGGCCGGTGAGCGGTCGGCATTCAGTCTGGCGTTGCCGCGTTTTGATGGTGATGAGGACCTTGTTGTCGTTGTGAGCCTCGTTTGCGACGGACGGTTCTGGTTCGACGCTGCCGGCTTTCCCGCCATCCGGTTTGCTGCGGGCAATGGCAACGGCGCAGCGCGAGCGGCGAAGAGAGGGCATGCCGTGACCGCACGTGATCCCGAGGAACAGTTGAACAGCAACGCGCACGCGGCAGAGGCGGCGGACCAGTCCCGATCCAATTCGCTAGAGAGCTACAAGCGCACGCGGCTTGCAATGACTGCCGAGGCGACGCTGGATGACGTCTGGTACTGCTATCGCCTTCTTTTGAATCGTGAGCCCGACGAGGCGGGTTTCGCCGCGCATTGTGACGGTGTTCTACGTGGAATGGCAGTTCCAGATCTCGTTCAGTCTTTCCTCTCCAGTGCCGAGTTCCAAGCTCGGTTGCCTGCTGTGTCTCAACGTGAGCCCGCATAGGCGCCCGGAATTGCCGCGATGATCCAGGACATAGGAACAAGACACTCAGCCCCTCAGCGCAACAGCATGTCGCCACTACGCATTGTCCCCGTGGTACTCTCCGGCGGCTCGGGAACCCGGCTGTGGCCTCTATCGCGTGCCATGTATCCAAAGCAATTCATTACTGGATTAAATGGAGAGCGAAGCAGCCTTCTCACGGCAACGTTGAACCGTTTACCGTCGGAAGGACAATTCTCTTCCCCCCTCATCGTCTGTAACAACGCTCATCGCTTTCTTGTCCGCGAGCACGCGTCGCTGGCCGGTGTAGAGCCTCGGGCGATCGTGCTCGAGCCCACTGCCCGAAACACAGCCCCAGCAATCACCATCGCCGCGCTCATCGCTGCACGCGACGACCCTTCAGCCGTGCTCGCCGTTATGCCCTCGGATCATGCCATTCCGGACAAAGCTGCGTTTGTGAGTGCGATCCAACATGCTGCCGAAGTCGCGCGCCAGGGCAGGATCGTTTTGTTCGGGATAAAGCCGTGTGAGGTGAATACCGGCTACGGCTACATTCTAAGAGCGGATTCGGGCCCCGATAACGACCACCGCGCCTATGAAGTCGCAGGCTTCTTCGAGAAACCGAGCGCGGAGGCTGCCCGCGTATACATCGAGGATGATCGCTATCTTTGGAACAGCGGCATCTTTGTGTTCCGGGCAGATACCTTCCTTGATGAGGCCGAACGTCATGATCCGACTATTCTCTCGGCCGCGCGCTTGGCGCTTGACGGCGCGAGCGAGGATCTTGGCTTCCTGCGTCTCGACGCTGAGGCATTCGCCGCGTCGCCTGCCATCTCCGTGGACCATGCCGTCATGGAGAAGACAGACAAGGCATCTGTTCTGCCTTTAGACATTGAATGGAGCGATCTTGGTTCATGGCTCTCGCTATGGCACACGGCTTCTCGTGACGATCGCGGCAACTATTTTCAAGGCGACACGCTCACGGAGGATACTCAGGGCTGCTATATCCGCGGCGAGAAGGCGCTCGTTGCCACCATCGGTGTCAAGGACCTTGTGATCATCGAGACGCCCGACACAGTCCTCGTCGCAGACAAATCACGTGCGCAGGATGTGGGCCGTGTCGTTCGACGGCTGAGGGAGGCGGGTCGTAGGGAACACGAGCAGCATCTTAGAAACTATCGGCCGTGGGGCTTCTTCGAGCAACTAAGTACCGGCTCGCGCTTCCAAGTGAAACTATTGCACGTCAAGCCTGGCGGCGTGCTCTCGCTGCAGATGCACCATCATCGATCGGAGCATTGGGTGGTGGTGCAGGGCACAGCGCGTGTGACAATTGATGGCGCTGAACGGCTCGTGCGCGAGAACGAGAGTGTCTACATCACCGCAACCGAGTGGCATCGATTGGAGAACCCCGGCAAGGTGCCGCTCGAGCTGATCGAGGTGCAGATCGGGAGCTACCTCGGCGAGGATGACATCATCCGCTCAGACGACATCTACCAACGGGATGCGGATGAGACGCAATAGAGCCGCACACGCTTGGCGATTCCCACTGATACATTGAACGCGCCGCCATGTTTCATGACCAAGGCGTGCGTAACGAACTCCACAATGAGCGGCATTCAACAGCGCTGTAGCCGCGAGTTTTATCAACAATAGAAATTGCGTACTCGAGTGAGAGACACAAGATGCTTTCGCCGCTCGACTAACGGCAAAAGCCCTTAATGCTGGGACGCCGCATTGGTCCTTAGATGCTGCTTATCACGCACACCAATTGCTTCGGGTTATTTCGTCTCGGCCGGACGTCTGCAATTTTATATTTTTGCGAGAAAGAGCGAAATAAGGCCAGCCAAGCCCCAGGGTGCATGATGGTGTGATGGCTATGCCCGTCGTCATAACAGGCAATGAGATGGTATTGCTTCGGGGCCGCAGCATGGAGCTTTCGCACAACGTTTACGATCTCCTCTAGGGTAAAGTGTTCGAGGACATCGGCGGAACAGGCAAGATCGGCGGTAGGGAGTTCCTCAGTCACTACGTTGTGCTGCACGAATTGAACATTCGGTGGCAGATCTTTCAGCAGTGGCGATGCAGCAAAGTCGATGCCGATGACAGTGTCAGCAATTTCGGCTGCGGCCCGTATGAAGCGCCCATTGCCGCAACCGATCTCAAGTATCCTGCGCGCTTTTGTGCCAATGAGATGTGGGAGTTCCGGCACAAGCCAATTGTTTGCTTGGTATCCGTTGTCGTTTTCGTGAAGCTCCTGATAGTGCGTGCTCATCTTGCGCGCAACGGCTCGCGGCGTTGCGCAGAAGGGTGTCAAGCACTCTGCCGACAAACCATTGAGATGTTGAGCGCCGATTGCCCGAGCGACCTCCGTATAGGCATCGATCGCGACCCAGCGGTACGCGGACGCATCAGATATCTGGCGATCGCTCTCTGCGAGATCCGCGGGAGCCGACTGGGCGGCTGGAACACTTGTTTTGGTTGTGTCCCTAGCCATTGTCGCGATGGCACTCGCAGCAATAGAAGCGTACTGCCCAGTTATGGCGCCGGGCAAAAAGCGACTTATAAAGTTTTGAAACGCGCGTGTATCGACGCCCGCATTCATGACCTGTAACAGCTCTGACTGACTTGCAACCGTAGGAAGCCTGGCGATCTGTCCATTGCTGAGCGGTGACGAAAGCCCTCCTTCGAACACAGCAGCAGGTCGACCGAGCAGCATCGCTTCGATTGCGGCGGTGGAGCTGAACGTTACTACACCACTTGAGAAGTGCAGGAGGGTGCTAATTTCTATAGCCTCTGTATGTGATCCTCGATCCGCAACCAGAACATGATCGCTCTTGTTCGGACCAAGAACTTCTGAGCGGGAGAAATAGGACTTTGGCGCCTCCTGCGGGTGCGACTTTACTATCGCGTAGTAGTCGGCACTCGAATCTCCGGCGAAGCGCGTTAGCTGTATCTGGCTCTGCAACAGAGCACTGCCGAACTCGTGCTTCGGAAAATACTGACCTAGATATAGTATGAAGGGCTTGCTTGGGTCGCGCAGCCCCAAAGTCTCATAAACCTTGTCGCGAGCCATAGCTGGGCGGAAATTATAGTAGGTGTCAAACCGAGGTGGGCCTGTAACCACCATAGCTCCGTTGTAGCCACGTCCCATGAATATATCGGCGTGCTCCGGCCCCCACAGGCAAGCCAAGTCCGTTAGTGGCGCCTTACCGACGTACCATTTCTTCGCCTCGACAAACATTCCTTCGGATTGAAGAAGGACAGTCGTCTTTCCCGCTACTTTGAATGCGCGAACTAATTCGGCATTCTGGTTCCAATCGCTCCCGACGATGAGACCATCGTATTGAGATGCAGCACTGGTGAGCGCCGGACGGAATCCCACAATGTCAACGAAGATGGAGTGCTTTGCCATCAGTTCGAGCGAGAGCGGATAGAAGTTCTTGAGATCCAGTATTCCGTTAACGACAACAGCGAGAAAGCGCATTGTGGGATCTTCTATTGGAGGAAGGCTGTTGGGCGTGCGGCAAGCGCCGTCGGCTTCGCGAGCGCAGGAGCAACGTTCTCAATAGCGACAGGTTCTGCCGTTGCGTGCTCGTTCATTGCGCCAATACCTTTGCTGTGTAGATTGGCTGGAAGATCAGGTTGAGGATCTGGAGCAGCTTCGCAGGCTGAACCGAGGCCGCGTTCGCGATGTAGATGACGTCACGCGGACGCATCCAGAACGTCTGCGCGAGGAAGTAGCTCTCGGGACGCGTCAGATCTAGCCGGTAGATCATAGGTCTTGCGTCAGGTAGCGGACGTCCGTCGACCGAGGCGCGGTCGTAGCGAAACACGAACACGGCGCTCGGATCCGCGCGATTGTCCGAAGGGCCGCCTGCCCTGGCGATGGCTTCCGCGAGCGAGACATCGGGGCGAAGGAACGGCATCTCGGAGACTTTGTCAGTGGCGCCGAACACTGTGAACGTGCGCGGCCTATTCAGGAGCTGGATCTGGTCCTGCGGCACCACGAGAATGTTGTTGGCGGCAGCCGTGGTGAGCTCGTCGAGCCA
The DNA here is from genome assembly GCF_900117415.1 of Hyphomicrobium sp. CS1BSMeth3. GTDB lineage: Bacteria > Pseudomonadota > Alphaproteobacteria > Rhizobiales > Hyphomicrobiaceae. The sequence continues at coordinate 677,688 of NZ_FPEI01000006.1, read as the reverse complement.
AACGGTGCCGACGCGCCCGCCTCGAGTGATGCGGACCAAAGTGTCCTGTGCCGGAACGGACGAACCGCCAGCCTTTGCGATTGCATCGAGGAGGCGCTCGTTGCGGAGGACCAAAGGAACGCGACCGGGTTGCTTGGCCTCACCCGAGATCATGACCGTTGACCAGATCTGGTCGCGAACCGAGACGACAGCCTGAGGATGCTGCGAATTGGGTTTCAGGCGCTGCGTGATGACAGTCTGGATCTGAGCGGGAGTCATTCCGGCGACGGCGATGCGCCCAACGTAGGGCAATGTTACGCCACCACGCTGATCGACCTTGATCGGCGGGAGGGTTTCGCCGGCCGCCACTGGGGCGCCGCCGCTCGCGTCAGCACTGGCCAAAGCCAAGCCACCGCGCGCGGTGAAAAGCGCTGTGCCGATTTCGAAGACGGTGACCTGGAGAACATCTCCCGGGCCAACCAAATCAATCGCTCCGGCCTCACCCGTCAATGCCAAGGCGGATGGAGCCTCGGAGACATCGGCGACGTGCACCGGCCTGGTCTCGGCGGTAATCTCAACAATCTGAATTCCGAGCGCGTTTGCGTCGACGACGCTCTGCTCGATTTGTCTCGCGGTCGGTCCACTAGAGGGCAGGCTGGCGCACCCCGACAGCACAGAGACTATCGCCCCTACAGCCAGAACGCTGCTCAACGCCAAGGGGCTCGCCTTCCCGCGGCTCAACCTATTTGAACACGGATTGCTCACGCTTTCCGGTCTCCTTTTCTGCCTCTCTTCAGAAAGACCAGATCCGGTTCCGGCGAGCCTGTGGTTTCCCGCAGGTAGCTGAAATAGGTCTTAGCAGTTGCGATTTCGCCGCAAGGCCGGTGCTAGGCAGGGGGTCGGTAAAACGCGGGCTCGGCGATGCTTGAGCCCGCGCGTATCCAAGGGGGGCCTTGCGTAGCCGAGTGCGCAGCCATTGCCTGAGAATACAGCGCCGTCAGCCGAGTCATATAAGCTCCAGTAGAAAACTGCGCCGCTTGTTGCGGTCCTGCCTGTGAGAGACGCGCACGCAACTCCGCGTCGCTGTCCAGTTGCCGAAGGGCCTTCGCAATCGATGCCACGCTGTACGGGTCGACCATCACCGCGCTGTCGCCAGCAACTTCGGGAAGTGAGCTCGTTATCGAGGTCATGACGGGGACCCCCAGCATCATGGCTTCGAGCACTGGTAATCCAAAGCCTTCGTAGAGCGAGGGAAGCAGGACTGCGCGCGCCCCGCGTACTAGCCTCATGAGCAGACTTTCTGGCAAGTAGTCCAACTGGCGAATACGCGCGGCGTTTCTCAATCCCGTGCCGTGGGCACCGTTCAGCAGTCTCAGCTCATGCTCTGAGCGCCACGCACGACCGCCGACGATAACGAGCGGCGTTTCGCTCTCGGCGGAAAGATAGGCTTCAATCAATCGTCCGATATTCTTTTTGGGCTCAAGCGCCCCGAAGTACAAAAAGTAGTCGCCGAGAGCGAGATCGAACAGATTGCGCAGCTGTCCCCGGAGCTCATCCTCAGTCAGGACTTCTGCAGACGCAGGTGCTGTCACAGCCTGATAGGTGTTGGTCACACGCGCCGGATCGGTCGCAGGGAACATGGCCAGGATGTCGTTGCGCGAGGCTTCTGATACCGTGCAGACATGCGCGGCTTCGCGCAGGCAGGTTTCGATCAGTCGAAAATGATAGCGCTTGTCCTCGGTCGACGTGTGCGGCAACCGCAGCGGAACGAGGTCATGAATAGTGTAGACGTTAGCAGCGCCCTTCAGGTGGACAGGTACGGGATAGGTCCAATGCATTACGGCGGGCGGTGCCGGGACGACGACGGGCATAAATTGTCGGTAACGCCGGAAGTAGCGCACAGCTACGTCGAAGAGATTGCCAAGAGTGAAAAGGCGATCGAACGCCGGCAATCGCTCCGCAAAGGCTTCACCAACCACATGCCCTGTGCGCTGCACTTCGACGAGATGGCGAGGCATTGGCGAGATGAAACTGCGCCGAATGAGCCGCCGGAGTGTCAGTTTGGGTGGCTCTGCCGGCGGTTCGGCACTGAGAGCGCCAAAGAACAGCACTTCACGCAAAGCCTGCGGAGCAGCGTGGTCGACATCGAGACCAAAGATGCCATCAAGGGGATGGCCTATGGCATTGAGGGTCCGGCCGAGCACGCGGCCATAGGTGGCAACACCGGTGCCACGCGCCATTGCCATGTTGTAGCCGTCAACGCCGACTCGGAATGGCGATCCGTTGTGCATTGTCTCTGCCATCACCGTCCTAGTTTGGCTGGGATTGAGCTCACGTCTGTTGATTACCCCGTTGGAGGTTGCGTGACGTCCGCGTAAAGCGCTTGCAGCCGACCAGAATAGGCCGTTGGCGAGAACATGCGGGCGCGTAGAAAACCTGCGGCACGTAGGCGGGCGCGCAATTGGCCGTCACCGTCGAGTTGGCGCAACGCAGCACTCATTTCCGTCGTGTCGTATGGGTCTACTGTCAGAGCGGCGTTGCCAGCGATCTCTGCGAGCGCTCCACGATTGGATGTCAAGACAGGCGCGCCGAGTGTCATAGCCTCGGCGATCGGGAGTCCAAAACCTTCGGCAAGGCTCGGAAAGCACAATGCTCGTGCCTGTCGGATCAATGCAATAAGAATGGATCGTTCTTGCCAGGGAAGGCGCAGAACACGCCGGCTTTGTACGGCATCTCGAATAATATCTTCAGCGCCCAACCCCTCCGGACCTACGATTACAAGAGGTGTGGCAATGCCGCTTTGGGCATGTGCCGCAATGAGGCGCCCTAGATTCTTGCGGCGCTCGACGGTACCGCAGAACAGGAAATAGGCGCCGGGCACCAAGCCAGCCGGCAACGAGGGATCACGCTGTAGAGGCGCGCGGACAGCCTGGTAAGTATTGATGACCCGCTCCGGCGCGCAGCCGAAATGAGCGATAACTTCAGCACGCACAGTCTCCGAGACGGTGACATACCTCTCTGCAACCTCGGCAATCCGTTGCAGCAGGCGAGCGTGTCGGAGAGGGGCGATCGAGGTCAGGCTTGGTTCGCGCAACGGGATGAGATCATGGATGGTGTAGAGGTTCTTGGCATCTCTGACGTAGAGCGGCACAGGATATGTCCAGTGCATCACCTTTGGCGGTACCTCGCATACGATCGGCAATAGCCGACCATGAATATTGAAGAAGACCTGCGCCTCTCGAAATACGTCACTGACCTCAAGGGCGGCATCCGAAAGCGAGGCGTCCGCCGTGCTTGTGGCAGCGCGCCGAACACCTCCGCGCAATGCGGACGTCCAACGCTTCAATCGTGCAGCTGCCGCACTTGTTCTGCTCTGAGTACCTGCACTCAAGAAGGCAGGGCTTGCGCCAGCGGCTTCAAGACAGGATGCGAGCACCTCAGCATAGACAGCAACGCCCGTGCCGTAACTGCCCAGCATTCGCCGATCGACGCAGACCTGTACGGGCGCACCATCAGACGGCAGTGTGTGCACGTAATGCGGATCATAGATCCGCCTCAGGAGCGTCTCGTTCAGTGTTCCTTCCGAGTGGAGGCGCATATCCATGACAGCAACGAGACGGCCGAGCTTCTTGTTGGAAACTCAGTATGTTTGAGGGCAATTATTCATTCCGCGACTTCACTCTTTGCTACACGTCACGACCCTCTCGAGTTATGATACTGCAGGTATGAGGTGTCGCGATGCTGGTGCTCGATCAGGTTTCCAAGGTCTATCACGGACACAAACTCACCAAGCGCGTGCTTGACGGAGTTGATCTCTCGGTTGCCCGTGGTGAAGCACTTGCCATTCTCGGCGCCAATGGAGCCGGCAAGTCCACGCTGATGAAAATCATCGCCGGCGTGGAGCATCCGACTGCCGGCCTCATCGACCGCGGCGGCTTTTCGATTTCCTGGCCGATCGGCTACACGAGTTGCTTCCAAGCAAGTCTGACTGGTGCTGACAACGCCCGTTTTATCGCGCGCATTTATCGCCGTCCGATCGCGCCGCTCCTGGACTTCGTCGAGGACTTCGCACAGCTCGGACCGTACTTTCGGCAGCCGATCAAGACGTATTCGGCCGGCATGTCGGCGCGCCTGGCGTTCGGCATTTCGCTCGCAATAGAATTTGACGTTTATCTCGTTGACGAGGTCACCGCGGCCGGCGACGAGCGGTTCAGGAAGCGGTGCTATGAAGCTCTGATGTACCGTCGCAGCACAGGTACGTTGATCATGGTCAGTCATGATCCCCGGACTCTGCGGACTTTCTGCACTCGCGGAGCGGTGCTGCATGGCGGACGTCTGATGATGTTCGATGATCTCGAGGAGGCGATCGCGACGCACGCACGGCTGCAGACCTCGGCAGCATAGGGACACTGTGAGAGGAGAGTTTCGCCGTTCGAGACAGTGTCCCATCATCGGCGCAGAACCAGCATCTGATCGACATGCGCTGGCGCCCCGAGCACGTCGGTTCGCGACACCTCTTGAATCCCGTGATCATGACTAAGTCGGCAGAGCGAAAATCCCGCACTCTGGATGTCACCAAGAAACGCGTCCGGCACTGCATAGCGTGCGCTAGCGTACTCCAGGAAAACCGTGGTCGGCCTGTTCGACGTAACAAGCCGCGTCATGCCTCTCCAGATTGCCTCTTCCGCAGCGTCGGCATCAATCTTGATGACATCCGAATGGACGATCTCCTCGAAACTATCCAAACGGCTAGTCTTGAGCGGGATTCCGTCCTGCACGCGTCCTGATTTGGACGGGTTCACGAGATGTGCATTTTTGGGCTCGCCTTTCGGGCAAACGAGGAGCATGTCCCGATGATCGGTGTCACCAAGTGCACATTCGTGGATGACGGTCCGATCCGCAAAACCGTTGAGCGAGACGGATTGTCTGAGCCGAGCCGTGATCGGCGGATTGGGCTCGAAGGCATGTACGCGACCCGTTGGACCCACGAGGTCGGCCATGAGGAGCGTGAAGTAGCCGAGATTTGCGCCGATATCGACGACTGTCATGCCTGGGCGCACAGCATCCACTATGGCCTCAGTAAGCCACATTTCCCAGAAGCCATCGAGCATGAGATGAGGAGACAGGCCGCGATCGGCGGCGTCGACAAGCATCTTGTAGCGACCGAGGACGCGACACAGCACCGTCTGATCACCAACATCCACAGTGTGGCAGAGCGCACGAATGCGAGCTTCTCTCTGTCGGCGGGAGCCTAGCGAGATTTGTCGAAGATCGAACAACGGCGCCGTTAGCCGATCGTCCGGCCAAGCTGCACGGACGCCAAATAGACTAACGAAGGCAGAGATTCCGCTAATGGCTATCCCCTATTCGTAGGCGCAAGCGCCTCCATCGCGCTGTCGCGGCTCCGGTGGGCGGGACGATCTGCAGCGTTTCCGCTGCTGCCGCCCAAGATTCTTGGAGCAGCACGTATTTGATAGCGGCACTCCCGGGAGTTCCTCTCATGCCTCGATCAGCCCACAGCGCATGGCGACCACAACGGCACGCAGCTTATTCGGCGCCCCGAGCTTCTCTGCTGCGTTCTTCAGATGGAACTCGATGGTGCGTGGCTTGACCTCGAGGAATTCGGCAATTTCGTTCACCGTCTTTCCCAAAGCAGCGAGGCGTAAGGACTCAACTTCTCGCAGAGTCAGCGCAGGCAGGGTGCCATCACCGATGTCGCTGACAATCTCGTCCTTGGCGCGCTGATGAAAGTAAGCGGCCGCATATGATAGCTCGGGCGCACGGCTTGTTACGATTTCCTGCGCCTCAGCCGCGGAGACAAACGCGTTGTAGTAGAGGTTGATGAAAGCCGGACCGGCAGCATAATCCTGCACCGGGATGGCTATTCCACCTTGGATCGCTCTGGCTCTCAGGCGCCCACCCAGCGATAGCTCAGCTGGGCTTGTGCCTGTGTCGCACGAACTAGACCAAGTAAAGGGCGTATGGGCGCGCATCGCGCGACGGGCGACCTGATCGAGAGATAGGCTTCCTTCCTGAAAGAAGAAGCGGCGATCTGTGGCAGACGAAGCCACGAAGCGTGCCGGCACGATCTCCTCCGTTTCAGGAGTATGGATCGCGTGGCCAAAATGTACGTAGATGCCGCCGCGTGCTCCATATGCGCTCGCCATGTCGTGTAACGCTTCGCAAAGATGGCAATGCTGGGCAGCTGCGGCATCTGCCGAGAGCGTAGCTGAATAGCGCGAACCAGAAGTACGCTTCGGTGTATTGCGGTCCTCGCCAGCACAATAGCCCAGCGGCGGCGCGGACGCCGGTAGCACCTCGGCTGTACCGCTCAGTACCGCAACAATATCGAGGCTCATGGTGCGCTCCCCGGAAGCGCGTTTGCCTCGAAGGCGTGCCTCTTCTGCTTTCGGATTTCGCCAAAGTGGGCACCGCGCGGTGCCATTGCCGTCTCAACATGGCGCCACAGCCGCAAGTGCGGCCAAGACTGGGCAGCCCCAGACGTGATACGCAGTACGTCGATCATAGAACGCCTTCTGAACGTATTGGTCTTTCGGCGCGACCACATGGGCTGCGCGGTAACCAAACTGCCTTGATACTTCTTGGACGTATCGGCGCGGCCGGGTGCGAATCCCATCTCGATGGATTTCTGATGTGGGGCGCATTCGACGCCCATTCTCAGGTCTATTGGGCAGCGAATGTGGCCTGGTTGCACCAGTTGTTCGCACCAGAGCACGACCTAAGCGAGCAACTGTCATGATAGTGTGCAAGTCCCATGAGACACGGCTACTCTCAGAACGCCTGAGCGCCCGGAATTCACGCGCCGCAATCGCCGGTCTGACGTGGGGACCGCTGGGCGATGGTCAGGACGAGTGGTTGCGGAACGTTGGCCGGTGGCGCCATACCGATCTTGGCCCCGCGCAAAGCCGCGACGAGCATCTCGTCGCGGGCGAGGTTCCCTGTCGAGCCGATGAGCGCGCTGCGTTCAATCGCTCCAGTTTGGGAAATCCAGAGCTCGATTGCCAATCTGTAGTCGCCGGGTCGTGTGCTCGTATTGCGGCATAGCGCGTCGAGAACACCTCTCTGAAGGGCAGCGAGGAACTGCGTGCTTGGTCGGGGCGGCGTGCCGTTGCCGATGCCAGGATTTTCTGGCGATGGGCGGACGATAATGAAGGCATTGAAGTCGGTGCGTACGGCCGTAAGCCCAGTTCCACCGAGAAGCGTGGTGAGCGCGGCCTCTGGCGTAAAGCGGCCATTGACCGGAGCTGATCGGCGCTTAGCCGTCGTGATAGCCTCGTAGAGAACTTGCATCCCGCTAACTCGGATGTAGCGGTCCAGTGCGCTATCGAGATGTTGGGCTGGAATGTCATAGACCTGCGCGCCTTCGGACCGTTGTCGGGCGGCGAGCTGCGGCGCCGATGTGAGCGCGACGACGGCAAATACGATCATCGCGCACCACGAGACCAACCTGCAGGTGCGGTGTCCTATCGGACGCTTCAGGCTCGCCACGCGTCCGTCTCCGAGAAAGGCCAAGTCCGTCGCAAAACACTGGGCTCTCTTTTGGCACGGCCGCTCGATTTTGTCCGAAGCAAACTAGACGGTGCTCTGGCCGCCGTGAGAAATGGTGGGATCGCACATCAATTGTGGCCAAGAATCTTTTGGCCATCACAATCGGCTTCTCGTGCAGCCAGCGCAAATGATCAGCCCCGATGTGATCAAAGGAGGGTTGATATGAGCGATGTTGGTTGATGGCACGGCAGCATTGACCACCAGAAAGGCATTGACGCTCTAGCGTGATACCGGAGAGCGACGTCGCTCCAGCTCTTCCCGCTATGGGGCTCTTTCAAACTTCGGTGGCGACTGACTTGGCTGCAGAGGCCACAATCCAAGTGTCGCTCACGATCTTGCCGTTTCCGTACGCGCTAGGTCGCCTTGATCGTAGACAGCCGTATGCACAGAGCATCTCAAGCCTTGGCTGCGATATTTTTCGGCGCCTGCATCATCTGGCTGCAAAACCTGAAGGGGAGTGGCAAACGGGTCTGGGCTCTTCATAGTTCCCCGGGCAGCTCGTCTGACCGCTGCGTAAAGTCGAATATGTCAGCGGCACACCAAAGTCTCGCAAGCTTTACGGACCTACTGTCCATTACTGAAGCATCCCGCGATCTTCATTGAAAGGGCATCCGTCCGCCCGCACCGTTGTCGCCATACCGTTCGTGCTCTTCGAGGTAGGCGATGACATTTACTGTTCGGCATTCGGTTGGCTACGGCGCCGCAACCGCCATATCCGTTGTCTTCAGCGTGTGGCTCGCGACCCAATGGGCTGCGGCCATGCTTGGCTTTCATCCGGCACTCGGATCGGCATGGCTCTCCCTGCTCAATTGGCCGGTCTATGCACCGTGGCAGCTGTTCCCTTGGTGGCTGACCTACGGCCACATCGCCCCGCGCGTATTCGATACCGCCGGACTCATCGCCGTTGCTGGCGCGCTGATTGGTGGCGGATTCAGCATAGGGGGAGCCGCCTGGCGGGCGTCGAGACGGAAGGTCGTAACGACCTACGGCTCCGCCCGCTGGGCGGACATCGCCGACATGCGCGCAGCGCACCTCATTGCAGATCGCGGCGTGATGCTTGGGCAGATCGACGAAGAGTATCTTCGCGATGACGGTCCGCATCATGTGCTTGCGGTGGCACCAACGCGCTCCGGCAAGGGTGTCGGCTTGGTTGTTCCAACACTGCTGTCCTGGCCGGAGTCTGCGGTCATCCATGACATTAAGGGTGAAAACTGGCAGCTCACATCGGGATGGCGAGCACGCGGCTCAGATTGCTTCAAGTTCGATCCGACCGCGCAGGATTCCGCTCGCTTCAATCCTCTGCTCGAGGTGCGCAAAGGTCCGAACGAGGTGCGCGACGTTCAGAACATCGCCGACATTCTGGTCGATCCGGACGGCAGTCGGGAGGTACGGGATCACTGGCAGAAAACGGCGCACGCGCTGTTGGTCGGCACCATACTTCATGTCCTGTATGCGGAGGAGGAGAAGACGCTCGCCCGCGTGGCACGGCTGCTGTCAGATCCATCACGATCGATCGACCGCACTCTTTGGGCCATGATGACCACCAACCACGTCGGCTCTGAGGAGGCACCGCAAGTTCATCCGCAAGTGGCTGAGTACGCCCGCGAGGTCCTGAACAAAGTCCCGAATGAGCGATCGGGCGTGGTGTCAACCGCGGTCAGCTTGCTGAGCCTCTATCGCGATCCGCTCATCGCCAAGAACACGAGCAGCAGCGACTGGGCCATTTCAGACCTTATGGACGGCTCACGTGCGATCTCCCTCTACCTTGTTGTGCCTCCATCGGACTTGTCGCGCACGCGTCCCCTCATGCGGCTGATGCTGAACCTGATCGCGCGCCGTCTGACCGAGGAACTCAAGGACAACAGCAACGTTTCGCGTCGCCGCCTACTCTTGATGCTCGACGAGTTCCCAGCACTTGGCCGCCTTGATTTCTTCGAGGGTTCGCTCGCCTTCCTGGCCGGATATGGCGTACGCGCCTACTTGATTGCCCAATCCTTGAACCAGATCGAGAAGGCCTATGGCAACAACAACGCGATCGTCGACAATTGCCACGTGCGGATCGCGTTCGCCGCAAATGACGAAAGAACTGCGAAACGTCTTTCCGATGCGCTCGGCACGAAGACGGAGATTCGCGCGCAGCGGAACCTCGCCGGCAAGCGGCTGTCGCCATGGCTCGGTCACACCAGCATATCCGAACAGGAAACAGCACGACCGCTGCTGACGCCCGGTGAGGTCATGCAGCTGCCGGTCGATGAAGCCCTGATCTTTGCTTCGGGCTGTCCGCCGATCCGGGCCAAGAAACTGAGGTATTTCGACGATCGCAATCTCGTCGCGCGCTGCTTGCCCGCAGCAAAGGCATCGACGCCCATCCACTACAAACGCCCGAGCGACGTTTGGGGCACGCGCACTTGGGGGAGCGATGAGCGGTTGGTGAAACAATGGGGTGATCTGGTTACGGTCGAACCAAGTAACGACGGCCACGCCACCGAGGTACCGCAGGCGCAGCCCTCTATGCAGGCAGCTGCGGCGCCGCGCGAGCGCGACACGGATCTTATCATCGATGAGCCACGTCGCCGACGGACGCGCCGGGCTGCTCCGACTGCGCAACTGTCGTTTCCAAACGAGGGATGGTCCTCATGAAGAAGCGCTATACCGTCTATCTCTCCAAGCCATTGGCCAATCGCTTCGATGCGATTTCCAAAGTGCCAGGCACCAAGTCTGCCTTGATCGAACAGGCCTTGGACCGTCAGCTCGATCCCGGTCGCATTCAGAAGCATGACGAGGCGCTGCTGCGGCGCATGGATGGCCTCGTCAAAGGTCTTGGTGACGTCCAGCGCGATGTGGCGATCGTCACTGAAACGTTGTCGCTCTATGTCCGCTACTTCCTCACCGTCACGCCGCCAGTGCCCAAGACTGAACAGGATGCTGCCCGTGCACTAGGCCGGGAACGCTTCGAGGTGTTCGTCGCACAAATCGGGCGGCGTCTCGCCAGCGATCATAGGCTGTTCTCCGAGGTTCTCGAGAGCGTCGTTGCCAACAACCCGGATCTTTTGGCTGATGCGATCGACGACGGCCCCCTTCGACCACGGCAAGAACACGCCGAAGCCGATCGCTACACGGCCACGCCTCCGACCGGCAATGCGCAGACCCAGCGAGAGGATACACATCATGCCTGATGTTCTACTGCCGGGCGCCGAGGAAGCGCGCGTTCGCCGCCGCCAGATGCTTCGCACAGCCTTCGGACCATCGATCGCCGCGGCCCTTGAGGATCCGAATGTCATCGAGGTGATGGTCAATCCCGATGGTCGTCTATGGATCGACATGGCGCGGGTCGGACGCGTGGATACTGGCGCGCGGATCGGGCCGGCAGAGGCAGAGCGCATCATTCGTCTCGTTGCGGCTCACGTCCGCCGAGAAGTGCACGAGCGGGCGCCGATCGTCTCGGCGGAACTTCCCGATACCGGCGATCGATTTGAGGGTGTGGTGCCGCCAATTTCCCGAGCGCCGTGTTTCTCCATCCGCAAGCCTGCCGATGTTCTCTATCGCCTTGCCGACTACGTAACGGCGCGCATCATGACGCCATTGCAGGCCGATGTCCTCAAGGCCGCGATATCCGAGCGCAAGAATATTGTTGTGGTCGGCGGGACTTCCTCCGGCAAGACGACTCTCCTCAATGCTCTGCTCGCCGAGATCGCTGTGTCCGGCGATCGCGTGATCATCCTCGAGGATACGCGAGAGCTCCGTTGTACTGCGCCGGACTGTGTCTCGCTGCGGACCAAATCCGGGGTGGCCAGCCTCGCCGATCTCGTTCGCTCGACACTTAGGCTGCGCCCTGACCGGATCATCGTTGGCGAGGTGCGTGGCCCCGAAGCGCTCGACATGCTCAAGGCCTGGAATACTGGTCATCCGGGTGGGCTGACGACCATCCACGCCAACTCGGCTGCTGCCGGCCTCTCAAGGATCGAGCAGCTGATCCAGGAGGCCGTCGTCACCATCCCGTGCGATTTGATCATCGAAGCTATCGACATCGTCGTCTTTCTCAACGGCCGCGGCGGCACTCGCCGCGTTGAGACAATCGTGGAGGTCGCCGGCATCGACGATGATGAGAACTACGTCCTGAACCCACTCGCGGTGCCGACACTCCGGGCCGTGGAAGCGGAGAGGGTGCAATGATGGCACCGAGCGCATCTGGTCGCTCCGCTGGCGGGGCCATGCTGAAAGCATTTCTCCGACATGACCCCGCGCCCCGCTGTCGGGACACCCGCCACATCGCCCGGTTTTTGAAGCTCATAAGAAGGAGGGGCTTCGGGGGAACCATCCCCATCGTGCTGAAGGCGCGTCTCCGACACGACGCGGGTCGGGGCGGCAGCCCGTTCGCGCAGCGATTTCTTTCCATCCCAGCGATCGGAACCTGCTTGCTCATTGCGGTCTGCACGCCTGCTGCTGCTGCCGGCTCCGGCATGCCGTGGGAGACGCCGCTGAACCAGATCCTGGAATCGATCGAAGGACCGGTGGCGAAGGTGTGTGCGGTCGTCATCATCATCGTTACCGGGCTCAGTCTCGCGTTCGGCGACATGTCGGGCGGGTTCAGGCGACTTGTTCAGGTGGTGTTCGGCCTGACCATCGCGTTCGCGGCGACTTCGTTCTTCTTGTCGTTCTTCCAGTTCGCCGGCGGCGCGATGATCTAAGGGAGCACCGGCTCATGCTGCATCATCCAAATGACATCCCCGGTTACACCGTGCCTCTCCACCGCTCGCTGACGGATCCTATTTTGATTGCGGGTGCGCCGCGCGGCTTTGCCATTCTCAACGGAACGCTCGCAGCCTCCATCGGGCTTGGGCTGCGCCTCTGGCTTGCCGGCTTGCTGATCTGGATCGTGGGGCACGCCATCGCCGTGTGGGTCACCAAGGCCGATCCCGAGTTCTTGACCGTGCTGTCCCGTCATGCCCGCCACAAGGGAGCGCTCACATGCTGAACCTTGCTGAATACCGCCGCAAGGCGACCTGCCTTGCCGACTATCTGCCGTGGGCGTGTCTGGTCGCTCCCGGCGTCGTGCTGAACAAGGATGGAAGTTTTCAGAGGACCGCGCGTTATCGCGGACCTGATCTCGACAGCGCGACAGAGGCCGAGTTGGTGTCGGTGACCGCACGCATCAACAACGTCCTGAAGCGCTTCGGCTCGGGCTGGGCGCTGTTCTTTGAGGCAGAGCGCGTGCCGGCGGCTAGCTATCCACGTGGCCGATTCGGCGATCCAGCATCCTGGCTGGTCGACGAGGAACGCAAAGCGGCCTTTCTCGAAGAAGGCGCCCATCACGAAAGCCGCTACTACCTCACGTTTCTCTTTCTGCCGCCGGCGGACGCTTCGAGCAGGACGGAGCGCATTTTCTTCGAACGCGCCAACAAGAGCCCGAGTATGGTCGATCCGCGCGTGCATCTGGAGGCCTTCCTCACGGAGACCGACCGCGCCCTCGAACTCCTTGGTAGCTTCTTGCCGGAAATTGAGGCGCTCGATGACGCCGAGACGCTGACCTATCTCCATGGAACGGTATCGACGCGACGTCACCCCCTGCAGATGCCGCAGATCCCGATGCACCTCGATGCAATCCTGTGTGATACGGCGCTCACCGGAGGTGTCGAGCCGATGCTTGGCGAGCAGCACATGCGGGTCCTGACGGTGCTGGGTTTCCCGAGCACGACGAGCCCGGGGCTGCTCGATGCGTTGAACGATCTTGGCTTCGCCTATCGGTGGGCGACACGATGGATTGCGCTTGGCAAGGACGAGGCCACGCGACATCTGACGAAGATGCGCCGTCAGTGGTTTTCAAAGCGGAAGTCTGTCGGGGCCATCTTGCGCGAGGTGATGTTCAATCGCGAGACGGCACTGCTCGACTCTGATGCAAGCAACAAGACCTTCGATGCCGACGAGGCACTACAGGAGCTCGGCTCGGATGATGTGGCTTTTGGCTTCGTCACGACAGCATTGGTTGTGTCTGATGAAAATCCGCAGCGGGCTAACGACAAGATGCTGGCGATCGAGCGGGTCATCAACGCGCGCGGCTTCGTGACCATCCGCGAGACGTTGAACGCGGTCGAGGCCTGGCTCGGCAGTCTTCCTGGCAATCCTTACGCGAACGTGCGCCAGCCCGTGATTCACACCCTCAACTTGGCGCACATAATGCCGCTGTCGGCGGTGTGGGCCGGGCCTGAAGTCAATGCGCATCTCAGATCGCCACCACTGATGATGACTCAGACGCGCGGCAGCACGCCCTTCCGCCTTGATCTTCATGTCGGTGATGTTGGTCACACTTTGGTGGTTGGACCGACGGGCTCGGGCAAATCCGTATTGCTTGCATTGCTGGCGCTGCAGTTCAGACGCTTTGCCAGCGCCCAGGTGGCGATCTTCGACAAGGGACGGTCGACACGGGCGGCAGTGCTCGCGATGGGCGGCCGCGCAGTGGACCTTGCGCTCGATGGCGACGTCGCGTTCCAGCCACTTGCTAACATCGACAATCCTGGAGATCTGGCTTTTGCGCTGGAATGGGTGGTCGGCCTCCTCATCAATGAAGGTGTCAGCATCACGCCGGAGATCAAGGATACGGTGTGGACGGCGCTGCAGAGCCTGGCGTCGGCACCAAAGTCTGAGCGCACACTGACGGGCTTGGCTGTTTTGATGCAATCGAGCGCACTCGTGGCGGCGCTGTCACCGTACACGTTGGAAGGGCCCTATGGCCGACTTCTTGACGGTGCCAAGGAGACCCTCGACCTCGCGGACGTTCTGCACTTCGAGATGGATGGCTTGATGCAGGCCAAGCGCCTCATGGTCCCTGTGCTGACCTACTTGTTCCATCGTTTGGAAGCTCGTTTCGACGGGCGGCCGACGATGCTTGTTCTCGATGAGGCCTGGGTGTTCCTGGACGATCCGTTGTTTGCAGCCCGCATTCGGGAATGGCTCAAGACCTTGCGCAAGCTGAACGTGTCTGTGGTGTTTGCGACGCAATCACTCGCCGATATCGAGCGCTCGTCGATTGCACCGGCTCTGATTGAGAGCTGTCCGACCCGCATCCTGCTGCCAAACGATCGTGCTCTCGAGCCGCAGGTACGTTCCATCTATGAGCGCTTCGGCCTCAATGAGCGCCAAATCGAGATCCTGTCGCGTGCTATTCCAAAGCGCGACTACTACGCGCAGACCGCACGTGGAAACCGCGTGTTCGAGCTCGGCCTGGGGCCGGTTGGTTTGGCCTTCACAGGCGCGTCGTCGCCCGAAGATCAGCGCCTGATCGACAACACGGCGGCTGAGGCAATTTCCGGAGCATTCGCCGCGAACTTCCTGCGCGCCAAGGGATTGGATTGGGCGGCCGAACTGATTGAACACACGTCGGGCGCGGCCGCGCAGCCCGAGGACGGTGCTGAATTCGATGGCTCGGCACCGCCTCGCACCACACCACCGCCGCTACCGGACGCCGCACGGCAAAAGTTCGGGACCAAGACAGATCAAGCTCCTTTGCCGGGTCTCCCGGGCGGTGCAGCCTTGTCAGACCGGCTGTCGCCGTACCGTGTTCTTGCCGGAAAGAGGAAAGGAGAGCGCCGGTGATGCGTCGCCTCAAACTTACCGTGTCGGCGGTGGCCCTGGCCGCGATCACACTCAGCTCACCGGCCCACGCGCAGCTAACGGTATTCGATCCCGCCAATTATCAGCAGAACCTGCTCTCGGCACTGCGCGCACTCGATGCCGTCAACAACCAGATTCGTCAGCTGCAGAACCAGGCGCAGATGCTGCTCAACATGGAGCGCCATCTTCAGACGCTGCCCGGCAGCATTTCGCCGCAACTCTCTCTGGTTCTTGGCGAGCTGCAGCGGCAGGTCGCCGCGGGCAATGCCATCTCCCTCAGGGTCCAGGACACTGATGCCGCGTTCACGCGTCTGTTTCCGACGGCGTTTGCCGACAGTCTGTCGAGCGACGAGATCTTGCGGCAATCGCGTGCCCGCTGGGAGGAGACACACGCCGCCTTCAGGCGCGCGGCGCTCCTGCAAGGTCAGGTCGCGGAGAATTCGACCGCTGATGCCCGGCTGCTGGCAGACATTGTTGCGCGCTCTGACGGATCGGTCGGCACCCTGCAGGCGGCCCAGGCTGGCAACGAGCTCACCGCCCTCAACATCAAACAGGCGCTCCAACTGCAGGCGCTACTCGCTGCTCAGGCACGGGCAGAGACCATCGATCGGTCTCGAGCGGTGACCGCGCAAGAGGAGGCCCGTCAGCAGTTCAAATCCTTCCTCGGCGATGGCCGGGCGTACACACGGGGGCAGTGATGCATGTAACAGAAATTCGCTTCGCAAGCGCTCTGCAGACCCTGTTCGCGTCGTGTCGGAGACGCGTCTTCGGCACGATGGGGATGTTTCCCCGGAACCCCCTCCTTCTTGTGGGTTTCAAAGCACGGTCGGTCTGGCGGGTTCCTCGCCAATTGGCTGCGGGGGCATGCCGGCCGCATGCTCCCAGCATGGCCCCGCTCGCGCAGCGACCTCGGTCGCCACCGTGATGATGACGTCCTGAAGATCTGACCAGACTACCGAACGCGTCGACCAGCGCCGCCTGTGCGGATGCTGAGGGGGGAGCTTTGTCTCGATGGATGATCTCAACATTATTGACCGGTTCACGGAGACGTTCGGTCGCTACATCGACAGCGGGTTCGGATTGCTGGCCGGTGACGTCGCCTTTCTGACGACCATCATGGTCGCTCTGGATATCGTACTGGCAGGTCTCTTCTGGGCGCTTCACGGCGAGGACAATGTCCCGGCGCAGCTGATCAAGAAGGTTCTGTACGTCGGCTTCTTCGCGCTCCTGCTCAACAACTTTCAATCGCTGGCCGACGTTGTGTTTCGCTCCTTTGCGGGCCTTGGTCTCAAGGCGTCCGCGACGAGCCTGACAGCGCAGGATCTCATGCGGCCGGGGTTCGTGGCTGAGGCTGGGTTCACGGCGTCGCAACCGTTGTTGGCAAAGGCCGGAGAATTGATCGGCTTTACGACCTTCTTCGAGAACTTCGTGACCATAGTGGTGCTTCTGGTCGCGTGGCTGATCGTGATGCTGGCGTTCTTCGTGCTCGCGGTGCAGCTCTTCATTACGATCCTCGAATTCAAGCTAACCACGTTGGCCGGCTTCATCTTGGTTCCCTTCGCGTTGTTCGGCCATACGGCGTTTCTCGCTGAGCGGGTGCTGGGCAATGTGATCTCGTCCGGCATCAAGCTGATGGTGCTGTCGATCATCGTCGGTATCGGGGCGACGATCTTTGGCTCGATCGTGCCAGCGCCAGGAACCGCGATCACGTTGAAGCACGCGTCGTCGATCATCCTGGCGGCGATCGCCGTGTTTGGTCTTGCCATCTTCATTCCCGCCGTCGCTGCCGGCCTCGTCATGGGCGCGCCGCAACTCGGCGCCGGTGCCATCGTCGGTACAGGTGCGGGGCTGGCAGCGTCCGGAGTTCTGACGGTCGGTGGCGCCCGGATGGTGGGGCACGCCGCCGGCACAGCAGTGCGGTCCGCGGCCACGCTGACGGGCACTGTTGCTGCTTCTTACCAAGGCGGCGGTATCGCCGGCGTCGCGCGCGCCACTGTGGCTGAACCCGCGGCGCGAGCGATGGGCTCGGTGACCAATCCCGTGCGTGATGCCTATCGCGAAGGTGCGGCCGCTGGAGTCCGCGCGACCGCCGCACCGTCCAGCGATGGTTCGAACATTCCGCCACCTTCGCCTTCATCGGGGTCCCAAGCACCACCGTGGGCGACGGCGCTCGCGCGTCGGCAAACAATGCGGAATGCGAGTTTCGCCGCTGCGCAAACTTTGCGCGAGGGCGATCGTCCGGCCACGGGAGCGGGGCCCGATCTCAAGAGTAAGAGCTGAGGAACGCCGCGATGTTTCGACGTTCCACACTCCGCTACGGATCAACGCCACCGGCCGTGACGCCGTACCAGCGCGCAGCGCAGGTCTGGGACGAGCGCATCGGGAACTCACGCGTGCAGGCCCACAATTGGCGTCTGATGGCCTTCGGTTGCCTCGGGATTTCGATCGTCCTGTTGGTTGGACTGTTGTGGTTATTGCGATCGGGTACGGCTGTTCCCTACGTGGTCGAGATCGACACCACCGGTGCTGCGCGCGTCGTCGGTCCAGTGCAAGAGCAGTATCGCCCGAGCGACGCGCAGATCGCATTCCATCTGGCTCGTTTCGTCGAGCACGTGCGCGGTCTGTCGATTGATCCCGTTGTGGTGCGACAGAGCTGGCTCAAGGCCTACGACTACGTGACCGACAAGGCCGCGCTGACGCTAAACGAGCACGCTCGCACGGCGGATCCGTTTGCGAAGGTCGGTCAGCGCTCGGTCGCGATCGAAGTGACGAGCATCGTGCGCGCTTCCGACAGCTCGTTTCAGGTGCGTTGGCTGGAACGCGTCTTCGAGGGCGGTGCAACGCGCGAGACGCGTGCTTTTACCGGTTTCTTCTCGATTGTCGTCAGTCCGCCGCGCACGGCCGAACGCATCGCCAAGAACCCGCTTGGCATCTACGTGCACGCCTTCAACTGGTCGCCTGACGTTCTTCCCACGGAGCCGAAATGAGACAGAACACTCTCGGTGTTGGCGCATGTGTCGTCCTGGTCGGTCTGACCGGTTGTGCCAAGACCGTACCGGTACCGGAAATTCCTCTTCTGAAGGAAAGTTTCACGTCGGCGACGAGGACGCTTGATCCTGAGCCGCCGGTCAAGATCGTTACGGTGGCGGAGCCATTGCCGCTGCCTGGCCAATTGAAGCCAGCCCCGAAGCCCGGACCAGCCGCCAAGGACGACACGCCGCCAAAGGAGCGGATCGCCAAGGCCAACGCAGCAGCCCGCATCGAGCCGGCCAAGGACGGCTACGTCAACGCCATCCAAGTCTACCCGTTCGCGAAGGGTGCGCTCTATCAAGTCTATGCAGCCGTCAATCAGGTAACAGACATCGCGCTCGAGAGCGGCGAGAAACTGATCTCCGTCTCGGCCGGTGATACGGCCCGATGGGTGGTGGGCGACACGACAAGCGGGGAGGGCACGCAAGCCCAGGTGCATGTTCTCGTAAAACCGTTTGCCGGGGAGCTTCAGACCAATCTCGTCATTGCTACGGATCGACGTGCCTACCATCTCGAGCTCAGGTCCACAGACGGCACGTACATGGCGTCGGTGTCGTGGACGTATCCCGCATCTGAGCTGATCGCACTCAGGACTAAAGACGCAGAAGCCCGCACCGCGGCCGCCGCCATTGTCGAGGACGGGGTCAATCTTGAGAAGCTACGGTTCCGCTATCGTCTCGAGGGCGATGCCCCGTGGAAGCCGACCCAAGTCTTCGACGACGGGGCCAAGGTCTACATCCGTTTCCCAGCTGGTCTGGCGCAAAGCGAGGCGCCGCCTCTGTTCGTGGTCGGCTCCGATGGCAAGCCGGCGCTGGTCAACTATCGCGTGCGTGGGGCGACCTACATCGTCGACCGGCTGTTCGCGGCGGCCGAACTGCGCATGGGAACATCGCCACAGCGCATCGTCCGCATTGTGCGTACAGATGCGGTCTGGCGGGAGGCCCGCCCATGACGGACACGGTGAATAATGAGGAGAAGAAGATTGGCAACACGGAGCGCCAGGAACCGAAGCCAGCGGAATCTCTCGAGCTGCGGGCGAAGCCGGCCCCGATCACGCGCATCAACCGCAAGGTGCTGTTCGCTGTTGCTGGTCTTGTTCTGCTCTTTCTTTCCGGGCTGATCATCGTTGCACTCAACCCACCGCGATTTGCGTCTCGATCACCGTCCGAGCTCTTCAATGTCGAGCAGAAGGTTACGCCAGAAGGTTTGAGCAAGCTGCCAGCGACCTACGAGGGCGTACGATCACCGCAACCGATGCCTCGAGCCGAGCAACGCATCCCGCCATCTGATACGAGACCAACTAACCCGTTCGACGAGGCGCCGCGTGGATTTGACGATGCTGAACGGGCACGCCAAGCCAAGCGTGATGTCGAAGCGCGGGAGTCGCCACTTTTCTTCCGACTGCAGCTCAAAGCGCCGTCCCGCGCCGCCGATAGATCGGTGCCCCTGCCAGTGGCGGACAGCAAAGGAGAAGGTGCCGCAGTCACGCGAACAGACGGGCCGGCGCTGAACGCGTTGCGCCGCTCGTTGGGCAATGAGGACGTCAGCACGGACGCAACGGAGGCCACGAGAAAGCTCACGTTCCTGAAGGAGGGGCCGGAGGCCGCGATCTACAATCGACACGCGCTGCAAACGCCGGTGTCACCATATCAGCTGATGGCTGGCAGCGTCATCTCCGCCAGTCTTGTCACCGGTCTCAATTCGGACCTGCCGGGCTTTGTCATCGCCCAGGTCACCGAGCACGTCTACGATACGGCAACGGGACGTTACCTGCTTATCCCACAGGGGACGCGGCTTGTCGGCAAGTACGACAACGTCGTCGCCTTTGGGCAGGAGCGCGCGCTGGTCGTCTGGCAGCGGCTGATCCTGCCTGACGGCTCGTCCATCGTCATCGACAATCTGCCGGCTACCGATACCGGTGGCTATGCTGGACTCGCCGACGAGGTCGATCTGCATACCTGGAGGCTCTTGAAGGGCATCGCCTTGGCAACGGTCCTCGGTGTCAGCTCCGAGCTCGCGTTTGGCGGCATTGGCGGCTCTGGTGACAGCGATCTTGTCCGGGCCCTGCAGCTCTCGACGCAATCAACAACCAACCGGGCGGGCCAGCGGCTCGTCGAACGCAACCTCAATGTGCAGCCTACCGTCACGGTACGGCCGGGTTGGCCGCTGCGCGTCATCGTCCACAAAGATCTGGTTCTGCGACCCTACCGCGGACCCGGCATCACCACTCACTAGGAGGACAGTCATGGCAATCATTGGAAGCTTCAAACCCGACAAGGATGGTTACGCCGGCACAATTCGAACGCTCACATTTTCCGCCAAGGTCCGCATCGTCGCAAACGACCGCAAGGGCACGGAGAGCGCGCCCGACTTCCGCGTGTTTGCAGGCAACTCCGAAATCGGCGCCGCCTGGCGTAAGACGGCCAAGGAGGGAAACACCTCCTACCTCAGTCTGCGCATTGACGATCCTTCCTTTCCTGAGCCGATGCGTGCGGCCTTGCTGTCGCAGACTGAGGACGGTGTCCTCCGTCTGGCTTGGCGCCGTGAAAAGCGTGAGGAGACCTGACACCGATGCAGCGCAACACCAATGGCGTGGCACTTCTCCCGCCACCAACGGAGAGCATCGACGACTATCCGGCGCAATCGACCGAGAAGCTGCGGTTTGCCGATACAGACTGCAATGGCCATGTCACGAACAGTGTCTTCGCAATCTGCTGCCAGAATGCGCGCATGGAGTTCATCCTGCAGGCGGCGGGCGGAACGCTGCCGTCGGGCACGTGCATTGCCGTGGCGCGCTTGGAGCTCGACTTCGTCGGCGAGATGCACTGGCCGGGATCGGTGGAGATTGGGACACGCGTTGCCCGCATCGGGCAGACATCGGTGACGGTCGCACAAGCGATATTCTTTAAGCGCCGTTGCGTCGCACGCTCAAGGTCCGTTGCTGTGCTCCTGGATCAGACGACGCGGAAGGCCACGCCACTTCCTCCAGCGTTGGTCCAGTCTTTCCGCGAATTCGGCCCACCCGAAGAGGGCGAGGGCCGCGCGCGGCGGTCGCTGTTTCGTCGCGTCGTGGATCTCGTGAGAGGGCGATCATGACGGCGGCACAGGTCTTTGACGACGATACGCTGCCGCGGTGCTTCCGAGCCAGCTCAAGGCGCACCGAAGATTCGACACCGCTGCCATTGGCACTGCTTGTCATAACGGTGTTGATGCCGTTCGCGACAGGCTATTTCCTTTCGTTTGTGTTCCGCCAAATAAATTTAGTCATTGCTGCTCCATTGCACACCGAGTTCGGCCTGAGTGGTTCGCAGCTTGGGCTCATGACCTCGATGTACTTCCTGGCCTTTGCGCTGGTGCTGCTGCCGCTTGGCGCGGCGTTGGATCGGCATGGACCGCGGTGCGTGCAGAGCCTGTTGATGCTGGTCGCCGCGGCGGGCGCGGCGATTTTCGCCCGCGCGGACACCTTTCACATGCTGCTGATCGGAAGGGCTGTGATCGGCATTGGGGTCGCCGTCGCGCTGATGGCCGGTTTGAAAGCTATCGTTCTCTGGGTTCAGCCCGAACGTATGGCGCTCGCCAATGGCAGCTTGGTGACGTTCGGCTCACTCGGCGCCGTCGCGGCAACCGTCCCTGCCGAGTTTCTGCTGGGCATCATAGGCTGGCGCGGTCTCTTCGACGTTCTGGCTGTCCTCTGCATTCTGTCTGCGTTGCTGATTTACGTCGTCGTCCCGGAACGGGATACGACAGGTGATGCTCCACGCACAACGACACCGGGCGTGAGCGCTATCTATTCCGATCGCCGTTTCTGGCGCATCGCGCCGGTGGCAACCTCAGTGGTTGCAGCTTCGTGGTCGCTGCAGGGACTATGGGCGGTCCACTGGCTCGCTGATGTGGAAGGGTTGTCCCGACCCACAGTCGTGCGAGAACTTTTTGTCATGGCAGTCGCGCTGAGCGCGGGCGGTCTGCTGCTTGGTGTCGGCGCAGATCGGCTACGCCGGCGTGGCCTTTCTCCCAGCGTCTTGCTTTCTGTCGTCGCCGGAGTGTCAATCGCTGCACAGCTCGCCATCGTATTGCGGCTGCCGGTGCCAACGGTTTTGCCTTGGGTCATCGTTGCAATTGTCGGAGCATCGACCGTCCTCGGCTATGCTGCCGTAACAGAGCTGTTTCCACGGACGAGCTCTGGTCGAGCCACGGCTGCACTCAATGTCCTGCAGATGGCAGGGTCATTTGTACTTCAGGGGGCAACAGGCTTCATCGTCGCTCTTTGGCCGGAGCAGGACGGTCATCCCCCTGCGATCGCCTATCAGGTGGCGTTTACACTCGTTCTTGGTCTGCAGGCCGTCGCGATGGCTTGGTTTCTGCTGCTGGGCCGAACGAAGCCGACGACCGTCCTGCACGCGCACGCCGTTCACAGTCGAGCCCTCCGTGGAATGGCGTGTGTCGGCACTATGATCGCTTATGATCGCGCCGCTGAAGTCTGGTTCGAGCGCATCGCGCTTGCACACCGGCAAGCACGGAGCTGGCGTACTATAGCCATTGGGTCAGCAATTCTGGCGATCATGCTATCAGTGGCGACGGCAGCGGTGGCAATCGGTTCAGCAACGGCGTCGGTACATATTGTCAGCGCAAGTAGCGCAGTGAGTTCAGGCCTTGCGAATAACGCCGTTCCAGATGCTCTTCGTACCCAGCCTATATTGGCAAGGTGGTAGCCATGGCAAAGAACGAGCCGGACCAACCGGCCTCTTCGCTTTCAGAGCAGCCTCGGACAGGAGGCGCCAAGTTGGTCGGCACCGTTTCCGGGTTTCGCCGACGCTTCAAACGAATAGTGCGGAGGCACGAGCTGAGGCTCATAGTGCCGTTGGCCGACACGACGATCTATGAGATGGAGCAGCGCGGTGAATTTCCACGCCGTATTTATTTGACACCGCGATGCGCTGGTTGGGATCTGGACGAGGTTGAAGCCTGGATCGAAGAGCGTCGCCGCGCCTCCGATACAGGCCTTCCGAAGCCGTGTGTGTCTCCAGATGTTCGCAAGAGGAAAGTGCGGCCGGTCAGGCCATAGCCTCAGGAGCGAGCAGCTGCATGGCCGGTGGATAGAGCGTTGGGACACGCTTTAGACCCTGGACCCAGGCATCGATCATATCGGCCCACTCCTGCAACATGTGGCGGCGCTGCTGTTCGTATTCAGCCTTATTATAGACTCCACGCGAGGAGTGCCCTTCTTCATGAGCCAGACACTTCTCTATCCAGTCCCTGTTGAAGCCTAGTTCGTTCAAGAGTGTCGAGCCGGTACGGCGCAAGTCGTGAACTGTGAATGGTTCGAGAGGCAAGTTCTGCTTGCGCGCTCGCTCGGCCACGGCGGTGGTGATGCGATTGAATGTGGCTCTGGACATAGGGGCATCAGCGTCGTAGCGGGACGGCAGCAGATAGCGCGAGTTGCCGGCGCAGGTTTTCAGCGCGACCATGATATCGAGCGATTGGCGCGACAGATATATGTTGTGCGCCTTGCCGCGTTTCATTCGCTCTTTGGGAATTGACCACACGGCACCCTCGAAATCGAGTTCATCCCAAACCGCGTCCAACAGCTCACTCTTTCGGACCAAGGTCAGGAGGATCAGGCGAAGGCCAAGCCGTATCGTGGGCAGGGTCGGCACGTGCTCGAGTTCGTGCAACGCGATGCGGATCTCACTCGGGGATAACGCTCGGTCCTTCGGCGCAAACGTGGCGATTGACGCTGGACCGACCTCTGCCGCAGGGTTGGCAACCTTCTCGCCGTGCAGGATTGCAAATCCGTAGATCTGCTTGACGATGTCGCGCACATGAACCGCGGTTGCTGGAGCTCCGCGATCCTTCACCTTCATGCAGAGCGCGCGCAGGTCGTCGGGCGAGATCTCTGTCAGCAGGCGGCCTTTCCAGTTCGGAAGAATGTCACGATCAAAGATGGCTCGGCGCATAGAGCGCGTGCTATCGGCCATCTGCGCTTCCTTAAACCAACGCTTACCGACCTCCCCGAAGTTGCGAGCACCGGAAAGCCTTCGCTTCTCGCGCTGCTTCTCCAACGCGGGTGAGCGACCGTCGGCGACGACCTTCCGTGCCGCCAGGCACAATTCGCGCGCCTCAGCGAGAGAGATGCCGTCCTTTCCGTAGCGCCCGATGGTGAGCGTCTCACGTCGGCCATTGAGCCTGTAGTCGTAGCGGAAGGTGATTTGGCCCGCCGGTGTCACCGCCACGTACATACCGTCGCGGTCAGCAACCTTGTACAATTTATTCTTTGATTTTAAAGCCTTGAGTGCCACGTCCGTCAGCATGACCACCCCGTACTTAGCGAAAATATACAGGTTCTCCTGCGCAACTATACCGTCAGAAGAAATACCGTCAATGACTCGCGATTATTTAGTAATATCAATTTGATATAGCATATTTATCGATGTGTCTGTGGTGAAGTTTGGTGGCGGTACGGGGGCGAGGGCCAATTTGCCACACGGGTGATACCGTCAGTCGTACCGTCAGATCGTTCTGCTTGATGGCGAACGTCAGCGATAAACATCGAAAGATAATTTAATATTTATCAGATGGTTATAGCTTCATCTCGATCGCAGCCGATAGCCCGCAAAGGACGTGGAATCATTCCCACTCGATCGTGCCGGGCGGCTTCGAGGTGACGTCATAGACGACGCGATTGATACCGCGCACCTCATTGATAATACGCGTTGCAGCGCGGCCAAGGAAGGCCATGTCGTAGGGAAAGAAATCTGCCGTCATGCCATCGACCGACGTCACCGCGCGAAGAGCGCAGACATGGTCGTACGTCCGTCCGTCACCCATGACGCCCACCGTGCGGACGGGCAGCAGCACGGCGAAGGCCTGCCAGATCTTGTCGTAGAGACCGGCTTTGCGGATCTCGTCGAGGTACACGGCATCGGCCTGCCGCAGGATGTCGAGCTTTTCCCGCGTGATCTCGCCGGGCACGCGGATCGCAAGCCCCGGCCCCGGGAACGGATGGCGGCCGACGAAGGCCTCCGGCAGACCAAGCTCGCGGCCGAGCGCGCGCACCTCGTCCTTGAAGAGCTCGCGCAGCGGCTCGACGAGCTTGAGGTTCATGCGCTCGGGGAGGCCGCCGACATTGTGGTGCGACTTGATCGTGACGGATGGGCCACCGGTGAACGAGACGCTCTCGATGACATCCGGGTAGAGCGTGCCCTGGGCGAGGAACTCGGCTCCACCGACCTTTTTTGCTTCGGCCTCGAAAACCTCGATGAAATGCTGGCCGATGATCTTGCGCTTCTGCTCGGGATCGCTCACGCCGGCCAGCGCCCCCAGGAAGCGCTCGGAGGCATCCACGTGCACGAGCGGGATGTTGTAGTGCCCGCGGAAGAGGCTCACGACCTCGTCGGCCTCGTTGAGGCGCATGAGCCCGTGGTCGACGAAGATGCAGGTGAGCTGGTCGCCGATGGCCTCGTGGATCAGCACTGCCGCCACGGCTGAATCGACGCCGCCCGAGAGGCCGCAGATGACACGGCCCTTGCCGACCTGCGCACGGATCTTCTCGATCTCGGCCGTGCGGAAGTGGCGCATGGTCCAGTCGCCGGGCAGACCCGCAATGTTGCGCACGAAGTTGGCAATGAGGCGCGCGCCATCCGGCGTATGCACGACCTCGGGGTGGAACATGGTCGTGTAGATGCGGCGGCGCTCGTCGGTCGCGATCGCGAACGGGGCGTTCTCGCTCACCGCCTTGACGGTGAAGCCGTCCGGCAGCCGCGTCACCCGGTCGCCGTGGCTCATCCAGACGGGATAGCGCTTGCCGATCTCCCAGATGCCCTCGAAGAGGGCGCTCTTTTCCCGGATCTCGATGTCGGCGCGGCCGAACTCCGCCGCGTGCCCGCCTTCGACAACCCCGCCGAGCTGCACGGCCGTCGCCTGCTGGCCGTAGCAGATGGAAAGGACCGGCACGCCGGCCTCGAAAACACCCTGAGGCGCGCGCGGCGAACCGGCCGTCGTCACCGATGCCGGACCGCCGGAGAGGATAATGGCTTTCGGCGCCAAGCGCCGGA
Organism: Hyphomicrobium sp. CS1BSMeth3; assembly: GCF_900117415.1. GTDB lineage: Bacteria > Pseudomonadota > Alphaproteobacteria > Rhizobiales > Hyphomicrobiaceae. The sequence continues at coordinate 651,451 of NZ_FPEI01000006.1, read as the reverse complement.
GTGCCTCCTCAGCCCGGTTGAAGGGCACGATCTCCGAATAGACGCCGGCTTCCCGTACCCGCCGCGCTATGAGCTGGGTGACCTGCGAGCCGAAATCGATGATCAGCACCACATCGCCGAGGGGCTCGTTCGGCACCACGGGCGTCGCATCGGAAGAGGGCATCTAGGGGTCTCGGCGCTTTGCCGGCAGAGATTGGCCGGCAGGAATCGGTTGCATGTCCGTCCCCGCCGATACAGCACCGGGCCGGCCACGGGTCAAGCGCTCGCCGCCGCCGCGCAGCTACTTGCCATAGGCCCGATTGAGATAAGTGACGATCAACGTCAGGACGGCGCCTCCGACACCACCGCCGGCGATCTGAGCAACGATCGCGCTAAGGTTGAGATCGCCGGTGCCGATCGCACCGGCGCCGAGGAGGGCAGTCAGGATCTGGCCGCCGAGCCCACCGCCCACCGCACCGGCCAGCGCATTGCCGAGCACACCCAGTGTCTGGCCCTTGAGGAACGCCCCCGCCGCATTACCACCAGCGGCGCCGCTAACAAGCTGAATGAGAAGACCGAGATCCATTTGAACCACTCCTTCCACCAGCAATAGGGTTCCCCCGGCAATTGGCCACCCGGGGAAAGCCCTCAGGTGAACGAAACAACTATATCAGTTTCAATTCGAGGATCGGAACCGCCTGGGCCCAACCCGTGCGATCATGCTCGGCAGTCCCCCGCCGCTGGCTCAGCACTGCTGCCAATTGGCAACAAACATCAACCAAGCTCACAATCCGCAAATTGTGATGGCATTCGATCTGGGTAGTGTGAACCAAAACGCCTATGTTTGCGTCTAAGCGGTGGGTGCTGAGCAAGTCCCCCGCGCGTGGTGCGAGGCCCATGGCCCTGCACTGACGTCGGACCCAAGATCCGTCTTCGAGTTGTGCGTAAGGAACTGTCCGATGAGCAAGACCACGGGCCTCGTGGGAGCGCTCGGCGCATTCGGCGCCCTGGCTTATCTCATGACACCACTATCGCCTGAGCAGCAGCTGGCGAGCGTGGCTACCGCTCCGAGCAGCACGGTCGCGCCGTCGCAGCCGGCAAAATCGCACCCTGTGACCGTGGCGCGTGTCTCTCCCTCGGCGCCCCCAGCCGGTCCAGCCTTGCCGAAGGACTCGACCACCCGGCTCGTCCAGCAGATCCAGACCGAATTGCTGCGCCTTGGCTGCTATGCCGGCGCCGTCGATGGCAACTGGTCGCCCGAAACGCAGCAGGCCATGCAGTCCCTCGGTGAGCGCGTGCGCGTCCTGCGGCCGGTCGATGCGCCCGATTACATCATGCTCGCCCTGGCGCGCAGCCAAGTAAGCCACCTGTGCGCGCCGCGTGGTCAGGCGGCAGCCTCGCGCCAACCGGCGCGGGTTGTGCCCATGGCAGGCCCTTGGGACACCAGGGGCGAGCGCGCACGCACGGGCTCCGGATCGTCATCGCGGCGCCTGGCCGATCGTGCCCCTGCTGCTTCCGAGCCCACGCGCCCCGCGCGCGGCTTGGCCTCTTCGGAGAGGCCGACGGCCAGCCAGTTCGACGATGAAGTCATGCTGTCGCGCGAGCGCGGGGATGGTGATCAAAGCCGGATGGGCCTGGGTGTTGCCACTGTCGATCCGCTGCGCGCTGGCATGGATCCGCGGGATCCGTCTGCTCCGGCGATCCTGCGCGGCCCCGCTCCCATCGCCCCGCGCACGGCGGCTCAAGGCGGCTTCGGTTCTGGCTCGACACTCCCGCGCCGCGCCCAGCGCTCGGCAAGCGAGGGACGGCCTGCTTACCGACCGGCAGCGCCGAGAGCCGACTGGAAGCGCACCGTCTTCAACAAGATGAAGTTCGACGGGCCGTAGTCGACAGCTCCTGCCTTCACAAGGTCGAGCCTCGGCGCACCGGCATGGCTGCGTCGGAAGCGCGGCACCGCCAGCGGTGCGCATCGTGAGATACGGTGAAGCGATTACCCGCATAACCAAACGACTACCGTGATCGCGGCAGCAATTGCCTTCATCGTGGAGCAAAAGCCGGATTAAATGAATGACATTTTCAATTCGGCGGCATAACTCGATTCTCGCCAAATGGCGGAAACGGCCCCTCAATTGCGCGCATTTTATATAATATTTCTTCGGCGCCAGTAGTATTTACTGCTGTTTATCGATGCATTCTCTGCCGCGATCGGCTATCCATTCGCTATTGCGACAGGGGGACATTGATCTATGCGCTATTGGAGTCCTTGGGACGATCAGCTACTGCGCGTTCTGCGCGGAGAATTTCGCGATAGCGCACCAGCATTGACTTTCGCACACGGCGCGGAAGGTGGCGTTGCGGTCTTCCACGAGCAGGCCGAGATCGGACTTTGGGTGGCAGCAGGCCGTTTGGCTTACCGCTATCTGCCCGCCAAGGGCGCGCCGGCCATGGAGGAAGCGTGCGATATCATGGATATCGTGAAGGTCAGCCGCGCGCTGTTCTCCGGCTTGCTCGATCCGGCAAGTTAAGGCGCGGCGCGCGACCGATCGCCCACCCGATGCGGCCTGTCTTGTAGCGCTCACCCGGCGCCGCTATAAGGCGCGCCAGACATCCTCCTTCAACAGCGAACATCTGGGAGCCGCCTCATGGCGATCGAGCGCACGTTTTCCATCATCAAGCCCGACGCCACCGAGCGCAATCTCACCGGCGCGATCAACGCCGTGATCGAGAAGGCCGGCCTCAGGATCGTCGGGCAGAAGCGCGTGCGCTGGACGAAGGCCCAAGCCGAGAAGTTCTACGAGGAGCACGCTGCGCGCCCCTTCTACGGCGAGCTCTGCGCATTCATGACCTCGGGCCCGATCGTGGTCCAGGTGCTCGAGGGCGAGAACGCGATCGCCAAGTACCGCGAGGTCATGGGCGCAACCGATCCGGCACAGGCCGCCGAGGGTACCATCCGCAAGCTCTTTGCCCGCTCCAAGGGCGAGAATTCGAGCCACGGTTCGGACAGCCCTGCCGCCGCCGAGCGCGAGATCGCGCTGAACTTCAAGCCCGAAGAGATCGTCGGCTGATTTTGTACATCGGCTGAGCCATTGAAGGCCCGCTTCGGCGGGCCTTCTTGCTTTTTGCCGCTACGCGAAGGCCTTGCGCAGCTCGGTCGCGATGTCGGCAATGGCGGCCTGCGAGTCCTTGATGATGCGGCCCATGGTCAGAAAGCCATGGATTTGCCCGTCGAAGCGCTTCACCTCCACCGGCACGCCGGCCTTGATGAGCGCCCGCGCAAACGCCTCACCCTCGTCGCGCAATGGATCCATCGCCGCCGTGATGATGAAGGCCGGCGGCAGGCTCGCGAGCCTCTTCGCGTGCAGCGGCGAGGCGCGCCAGTCCTTCGCGTCCTTCTCGCGGTCACTGAGATAGAGATCGACGAACCAGTCCATGGTCGTGCGCGTGAGCGGAAGCTGCTCGGCAAACTCCTCGTAGGAGGGATAGACGCTCGACATGTCGGCTGAAGGGTAGATCAGCACCTGCAGCTTGAGCTTCGGCGCATTGCCGTTGTCGCGCGCGTAGAGGGCGACGACGGCGCTGAGATTGCCGCCCGCGCTGTCGCCGCCGACAGCGAGGCGCCCGCGGTCGATGCCGAGGTCAGCCGCATTGTCGTGGATCCACTGGGCCGCGGCAATGGCATCATCGGCCGCCGCCGGGAACTTCGCTTCCGGCGCCAGACGATAGTCGACCGAGATGACGGTGCACTGCGCGACGTTGGCGATGTCGCGGCACACGCCATCGTGGCTGTCGAGATTGCCGAGAACCCATCCACCGCCATGGTAGTAGATCAGCGCCGGCTGCGGGCTCTTCGTATCGCTGCCCTGCCCGCGATAGAGGCGGAGCGGGATTTTGCCCGCAGGTCCGGTGGCGGCGAGATCGCGGACCTCGGCGACCGGCGACGGATCGGGCTGGAGGATCGCGCGCGAGGCGACGAAGATCTCACGCGCCGCAACGTGCCCGATCGTCGGATAGGGTGGACGCCCCGAGGCGATGATCAACTCGACGACCTTGGCGGCATCGGGGTGGATGGCCATGAATTCTTCTCCTGCTCGTCCTGTCTTGCAGCAGGCTACAGGGACGGCGCGGGATCAGGCAACCGTAATGGCCCCGGCCTAGGTATCGAACGAGAACGGCACCCCGGAATGAAGGCTATGCGCGGGGCGCCGGGTGTCGCGTCAGGACTTCTTCAGGTTGCAGTGCTTCGCACCACCGTAACGCGCGCCCTCAGTCCAGCAGCCGGACTTCTTGCACGCACTCATCTGGCGCGCGCAATAGCTCGAGCAGCCGTCAGGCGCATTTGGCGCCTTGCAGCGTCCCTTGCACGTCGCATTCCAACCGCTGCACGCCGTCTGTGCTGCAGCTTCTGGCGCGAACGCACCGAACAGAACCAGCACAAGCACCGCAGCCAATGCTTTGATCATTGAATATCCCTCCAAAGTGCCCAAACACGCCCTGTATAGGCCGCGTGCGTGACACAGAGAAGCGATCCGGCTCGCAGCCAGGTGCATAAGTGGCCGACAACGGCGACGCGTTTTGCGCCGCCCTCAACCTGCCATCCTGGTGACGCGCTGACCGTCAACGCTGTGCAAGGGCGTTCCCGAGGCCGAGTTGGCCCAGCCATAGGCGAACATCGTCATGAGCGCGGATGCGGCGAAACAATAGACGCCGGGCAGGACCCGCGCCTCGATATAGCCGGACGAGTTCATATAGAAAATCATGAGCGCCAGCACCATGACGTCGGTCATGGAATAGCGGCCCAGCCATTCCATGGTCGAAAGGGATTTCTGGCGAAAGTCCTCCGAGAGGTTCGGCGAGAGGCAGAGCGTCAGCAGGTACAGCAGCTTCAGGAACGGGAAGACCACCGAGAAGACGGTGATCACCGCCGCCAGGAAATACTCCTGCGTGCGATAGAGCGCGTAGATGATGCTCGCGATCGAATGCTCGTTCGTCCACACGTAGACCGTCGTGAAGCGGATCGACGGCAGGATCACGCCGAGCGCAAAGCAGATCGCCGCTGTCAGGATGAAGAGCGCAAGCAGGAAGTTCTTGAGCGCCGAGCGCCCGCGGACGCCGACCATGGGACGTGCGCGCTCGGCTCTCAGATGCTCGGCCCGGATGGGCGCCAGCGCGAACACGCTGAGCCACGCGTACGCGAGGATCATGAACACCACGGCGGCCGTGAAGAAGTAGACGCCGGAAAGGCTTCGCGCGTCATAGATGCCCTGGCTCTTGAGGAAGAAGATCATGAGCGCCAGCACGAGCACATCGTGCATGGACCATTTGCCGAGCCATTCGAGCGCCCGCAGGCGCCTGTACTGCCGCTGGAGCACGTCGAGCGGCATTGTCGTCAGAATGACGAGATAGAGGATCTTGAACACGGGCAGCAGGATCGAGAACACGAACACGATCAGGCCGAGAAAGATCTGATTGCGCTGGATGAGCGTCCACACCGTCGAGATCAGCGAGAACTCGGTCGAGAAGAAGTAGAACTTCGTCAGCTTGATCGAGGGCAGGCTGACGCCGAGCGCGAGCGAGATGCTGGCGCCGATGATTGCGAGGCTCAGAAGGAAGCGACGCCCGCCGAGCACAAGGCGCGAGCGCTCAGTAGGCCTCGTCGGCTGTGTCATCGGTTCGAGCGTCGTGGTCATGCCGCCCCCCGCCTCCCGTCGCGCCCGTCTGGAGATGCAGCGCACGAAACAAAACGCCGCCCGCAGACGATGTCAGCGGGCGGCGGCAAAATCACGTTCTGGCACGGCGGGGCGAGACGCCGATGGCGTCTCAGGCGACCGCCGTGTGCGTGACGCCCTTCTCCGCCAGCATCTCCTGAAGCTCGCCGGCCTGGAACATCTCGCGGACGATGTCGCAGCCGCCCACGAACTCACCTTTCACGTAGAGCTGCGGGATCGTCGGCCACTCGCTGAAGGACTTGATTCCCTCGCGGATACCCATGTCCTCGAGCACGTTGACGTCCTGGTACTCGACGCCCAGGTACTGCAGGATCTGGGCAACCTGGCCGGAGAAACCGCACTGCGGGAAGTTCTTGGTGCCCTTCATGAAAAGCACCACGTCATTGCTTGAGATCTGCTTGCGGATCCAGTCGTGGACTGCCTGCTCGCTCATGGCTCAACCTCGAAATTGGGGCGGCATCGGGCCGCCGCCGGCACGTTTCGGCGCGTAGCATAGAGATGGCCCCGGCGGGCGGCAAGTCAATGCTCCGGCCGGCGCGGCTGGCGCGCGCTGACCGCCGTCCAGGGCCGGACTGGCCACGCCGGACCAAAGGATTCCTCCCCTCCCCCCGTTAAATGACCCAGGTGAGCCAGCAGGCTATGTGCCAGGTTGTATCGGGGGAGGGCGGAGCCATGTGGCTGAACGGCAGCATGTCGCGCCTGCGCACGTCGGCCCCGATCCTCGGCATCCTCCTCGTCGCGGCGCTGGCCCGCACGTGGCACCTCTCGCAGAACGACTATGGCCGCCAATACTACGCGGCAGCCGTGCGCAGCATGATGGAGAGCTGGCACGCCTTCCTCTTCAACTCTTTCGATGCCGCCGGCTTCGTCACCATCGACAAACCGCCGGTCGCCATCTGGCTGCAGGCGCTCAGCGCCAAGCTCCTTGGCTTTTCCGGCCACTCGATCCTCATGGCCCAGGTCGTTGCCGGACTGCTCGCCGTCCTGCTCACGTACCTGATGGTCCAGCGCACATTCGGCCCGCGCGCTGCGGCGTGGTCCGCGCTCTTCCTTGCTCTCACGCCGGTCAGCATTGCCGTCGATCGCTCGAACAATACCGAGAGCAGCCTGATCGTCGTGCTGCTGTTGGCCGCGTGGCTCGCGATGCGTGCTGCCGAGACCGGACGCCTCGCGCTCCTCTGTGGTGCGATGGGCATCCTCGGCATTGGCTTCAACATCAAGATGGGGGCCGCACTCGTGCTGGCTCCCGTGATCGCGCTCACCTTCAGCCTCGCCTGGCGCGATCGCCCGATCCTGTGGCACCTCACACGCCAAGCGGTCGCCGGGATCGTCCTGATCGCCGTGGCGCTCTCCTGGGTCAGCTACTTCGATCTCGTATCCCCGAGCCAGCGACCGTACGCCGGCAGCACCAAGCACAATTCCATGCTCGAGCTGGCCCTCATCCACAACGGGGCCGCGCGCTTCCTCAAACCCAAGGCAGAGCCCCCGGACACCACGACCCCGGTGGCGGCACCGATACCAGCTTCGGCCACCCCCGAACCTGACACTGTCGCGCCTCCCCTCCCCGCGCTCTATGACGACTCGCCGACGGGCTTCCTCCGTCTCATGCGGCCGCGGGCGGCCACACAAATGGCGTGGATGCTTCCTCTGGCACTCGTCGGCGTGGCTCTCGCGTGGCTCGCCCCCTTCACCGTAGGCGCCACATCCTCGCGCTTCATCAGCGCGGGCATCTGGACGGGCTGGCTCGTGAGCTACTGGATCGCGCTGAGCTTTGCCGGCGGTCCGGTTCACACGTACTACGTCGCCATTCTCGGGCCGCCACTCGCGGTCTTCACGGGCATCGCCATCGCCGGCCTCTACGAGCGCTGGAAGAGCGGGCTCCTTCCGCGCTGGGGCCTGCCGCTACTCGCGGTGCTCATGGCCGCGTGGCAGAGCTATCTCTTCTTCGGCCAGGAAGGCGTCACCGATGTCACCTGGCTGAGATGGATCTGGCTCGCCTCGATCAGCATCGTGCTCGCCTGCAGCCTGTTGCTTGTCGCGCGCCCCAACCTTGCGCGGCTCGCGGCAGTCTCAGGGGCAGCAGCCCTCATCGTCCTGCCGGGCCTGACGGCGGCAAGCGTGGTCATCGTGCGTCCCAATGTGGCTGTACCCATCGCCAATATGGCCTCGCTGGCAAATCCGCCGGACGCACGGCAGGAGGCCATCCGGCGGCTCAGACAGAACGCCGCGCGCCAGAAGCTCGTCAGGTTCCTCACGGACAATCGACAGGGCGAGACGTTCCTGGTTGCGGTGCCGAATGCCAATGTCGCCGCCCCACTCATTATCGAGACCGGCCTCCCTGTCATGGCCATGGGTGGCTATCTCGGCGATGATCCCATTCTCACGCCGCAAGCTCTCGAGCGCCTCGTTACGGACGGTCGCATTCGCTACGTCATGCTCGGCGGCTTCACACTCGCACCGGAAAGCACGGCACTGGATGCGATCGGCCAATGGGTGCGCGCCAACGGCCGCCGCGTCGATCAGCGCCAATGGAGCCTCTACCGCAGGAAGCGGGACGCCCCCTATCACATCCGCCGCGGCAATCGCTGGATCGCCGTGCCGCCGCCGGAGCTCTTCGATATGCGACCGGATGGGCAGACGGTGCGCATCGGCGCGAAAGGCAACTGATCGACCACTGCGTGCCCCGCGCGGCCAGTTTTCTCCGAAGATCAATTACTCCTTTCGTAGGGGGCCGCGCTCCTGCAGCCACATCGCTGAGATTTCTCTGGCGGAGGCCTAGTGTTCCCGGCATTCTGGCGGTCCCTTTACGGCGCAACACACTTCGCATTCCTGGCGCCGTGCATACATTGATCTTTACGTCTCAAGGTCGGCGCCAAGACCGACCTCACATCCGGGAGAAATGCCTATGACCACCCCTAAATCGGGCGGCATGACCCGCCGTCGTTTTCTCGGCACGGCCGCTTCGGTCGGCGCTGCAGGCACCCTCGTCGGCGTCGCTTCGCCGACGATCGCGCAGGCCAAGCCGACGGTGCTCAAATGGGCCCATGTCTATGAGGTGAGCGAGCCCTATCACACGGAAGCGCTCTGGGCCGCGGAAGAGATAAAGAAGCGCACGAACGGCAAGTACGAGATCCAGGTCTTCCCTGCCTCGCAGCTCGGCAACGAGCCTCAGATCAACGAGGCGCTCGGTCTCGGCACCGTCGACATCATCTACACCGGCGCGGCATTCGTCGGCGGCGTCCATCGCCCGCTTTCGATCTCCAACTGCCCGTACATCTTCCGTAACTTCGATCACTGGAAGGCCTATCGCGGCTCGAAGCTGTTCCGCGAGCTCGCCGACGGCTACGAGAAGAAAGCCGGGCACCGCATCGTCGCGCTTACCTACTACGGCGAGCGGCACATGACCTCCAACAAGGAGCTCAAGAGCCCGGACGACATGAAGGGCATGAAGCTGCGCGTGCCGCAGGCGCCCCTCTACGTCCTGTTCGCCAAGATCTACAGCGCGAACGCCACGCCGATCGCCTTCGCCGAGGTCTACCTCGCGCTCCAGCAAGGCACCGTCGATGGCCAGGAGAACCCTCTGCCGACCATTCTGGCGAAGAAGTTTTACGAGGTGCAGAAGTACATTCACCTCACCGGCCACATCACGGAATCGCTCGTGACCGTGCTCGGCCGTCCACTCCTCGGCAAGCTCAGCGACGCCGAGAAGGGCATCTTCGCCGAGGTGCTCGCGCAGGCGGCCTCCAAGTCGACGGACGCCATCCGCGACTCCGAGCAGAAGCTGCCAGCGGAGTTCGAGAAGCTTGGCAAAGCCGTGACGCGGCCCGATCGCGAGGCCTTCCGCAAGGTCGCGCTCCCTGCCCATCTTGGCCCCGAGGCACTCTCCTATTGGACCAAGGAGCAGTACGAGGCGCTTCAGGCGCTCTAGCGTGCCCATTCCGGGGCTCGCCCACCTCGATGCTGGCGTTCCGAGCGAGCTTCGGCATCAGAAGTGAGACCTTCGACGGATGGCGGCCGGCCCGCCATCCGTTCGCAGCCTAGTGCCTCAACAATAAACTGCGGGAGGAAGAACCGGATGACGAAGGATCCGGCGGCCGCGCCCGACGAGCGCGAGAACGTGCATCTCATCGTCGTCGAGGACGAGGATGTCCAGATCGAGCACTACGTAGAGAACTGGCTCGCCTTTCTCGTCTTCTGGGGGCTCGGCGCGATCGTCTTCCTGCAGTTCTTCACACGTTACGTGCTCAACGACAGCCTGGCCTGGACCGAGGAGATCGCCCGTTATGCGCTGATGTGGCTGACCTTCATCGGGGCTGCCGTCGTCGCGCGCAAGAACCTGCACATCTCCGTCGAAGTGCTCCTCCACTATCTGCCAGCGATCCCTGCGCGCCTGCTGCTCGCGATTGTGGACGTCATCAAGCTGCTTTTCATCGGGCTCCTTGCCTACTTCTCGCTGATGATCGTCGAGCGCATGCAGTGGCAGCGCATGGTCATCATCGATCTGCCGATGAGCATCGTCTATGGCGGCGTCGCGCTCGGCTGCTTCCTCATGCTCATACGGCAAGGGATCATTTTCTTTCGCAATGCCCGCGATGGCTGGCGCTCGGCGCAGAAAGCCATCGGCGAAGGCATGGTCGTAGACTGACGAGGCACGCACCATGCTCCTGCTCTTCATCGTCTTCTTCACGACGCTTCTGATCGGCGTGCCGATCTTCATCGCGCTCGCCGGCTCGTCGCTCGTCTACACGAACCTGATCGCCGGCATTCCCGATTTCGTCATCCTCCATCGCATGGCCGGCGGCGTCGACAGCTTCCCGCTGCTTGCGGTGCCCTTCTTCATTCTCGCCGGCAACTTGATGAACTCGGCGGGCATCACCAATCGCATCTATGACTTCGCGGTCGCGCTCGTCGGCTGGCTCAAGGGCGGCCTCGGGCACGTGAATGTGGTCGGCTCGGTGATCTTTGCCGGCATGTCAGGAACCGCGGTCGCGGATGCCGGCGGTCTCGGCACGATCGAGATCAAGGCCATGCGCGACCATGGCTACAAGACCGATTTCGCCGTCGGCGTGACTGCGGCTTCCGCCACCATCGGCCCCATCATCCCACCTTCGTTGCCGATGGTCATTTTCGGCGTCATGGCGAACGTCTCGATCGGCCAGCTCTTTGCCGCAGGATTCATTCCCGGCCTCCTCATGGCCGCCTTCCTGATGATGTACGTGACCTGGTACGCGCACCGCTACAACATCGGCCGCGATCAGGTCTTCCGGCTGGCCATTCTTCGCACGACCTTCGTCCATGCGCTCCCAGCGCTCATGACACCCGCCATCATCATCGGTGGCATGTCCTTCGGCATCTTCACGCCAACCGAGGCCGCGGTTGCCGCGTGCATGTGGGCACTGTTCCTCGGGCTCGTCTTCTATCCGCTCACGAGCCAGCTCGAGGCCGTCGGCATTCCGCTCGGTCGCGTGCTGTCGATCATGACGATCGTGCTCGCGGCAGCTTGCCTTGCCGCCTACTACGATCTCGCAAATCCCGTGCGCGTCATCATGGGCGCACTCCTGCTCAATATCCTGGGCTCGGTTGCGGCGTACGTTTATCTCACATGGGTCGGCAGGATCGTCCCGACCTATCCACCCATGAGCTTCAAGCGTTTTTTCAAGATCTCGATGGATACGATCGAGACCACCGCGGCAGTCCTGATCATCGTCGGCGCGGCCTCGCTCTTCGGCTGGGTCCTTACGACCGCGCGCGTGACGGAAGCCATCACCGAGGTACTTCTCGGCATTTCGCGCGATCCGCTCGCGCTGCTGCTGATCATCAACGTTCTGCTGCTGATCGTCGGCTGCTTCATGGAGACGATCGCGGCGATCTCGATCCTCGTGCCGGTGCTCATGCCGGCGGTCGTTCAGGCCGGCATCGATCCCGTGCAGTTCGGCGTCATCATGGTGCTGAACCTGATGATCGGGCTCCTCACGCCGCCTGTCGGCATGGTGCTGTTCATTCTGGCGCGCGTGGCGAGCATCTCCTTCGACCGCACGGTGCGCGCGGTGCTGCCGTTCCTCTTTCCGCTGCTGGCTGTGCTGATGCTGATCACGATCTTCCCGTCGCTGACGCTGATCGTGCCGCAGTATCTCTATCGGTGAGCAAACGACCGAGGCCCGGCGCGTGTTGCTCGCACCGGGCCTCGTATAAGGGGAATGGCGCTCGATCGCCGGCTACTTCCACCAGGGCGCGTTCACGCCCAGCCGATCGAGGAGCGCGGCGCACGGCTCGATTGCGGTGCGCGCCGCAACCGCCGGCTCCATGCGGTGAAGCGCATCGCTGATGACCTCGACGCTGATGGTCGGCTTGGCGTTGTAGCCCATGAGCCGCCCGACGATGCTGTCGAAATCGATGACGCCCTCGCCCGGCAGCAATCGGCCATGGCGCGATTCCTCGCGCACCTCGGGCCAAGGCACATCCCGCGCATCCGAGAGCTGCAGCGTGAACCACTTCTCGGGCGGCACGGTCGTGATCGCTTCGTGCACGGTGCCGCCGCGATGGAAGTGCCAGGTGTCGAAGATGAGGCCGCCATTCGGGCGCGCTGCACCATTGACGATCTGCCAGCCGATGAGCATGTCACGGATTCCGCTGTGCGGAATGAACTCCATGGCGACGAGCAGGTCCTTGGCCGCCGCGCGGTCACACAGCACGCCGAAACCGCGGATCATGTCGGGCAGCGATTGCTTCTCCCACATGGCGCAGTTGAGCTGGCGCGGTTTGAAGATGTCCGCCATGTGCCAGAGCGTAGCCTCGTCAGCGTCCACGCCAGCCTGACCGCCGGCACCCGGCAGCCACGTCGTGGCGAGACCGATCTCCGTGACCTCGACATTGTTCGCCGCGAGCAGCTCGAGGATTGCCGCATCGTCGAGGCCCTGTTTCAGGGCACCGTTGTACTCCGATGGGCGAATGCTGATACCGCGATAGCCTGCCGTGGCGGCGGCCTTCACCCGCGCGTCGAAAGCGACGTCCGGCGCGAGCGTCTGCGCATTGAGAATGAGATTGTGCATGGTTCCTGCTTTTTCTTGTTTCGCCGGCGCGTCGACAGCGCTCGGTGGTCAGCGCGAATTCGCGAAGCGAACCCTCGACGAGCGGGCATGACATCATAGACCATCACACCTTGCCCCGACACAAGTCCACGCACGCGACGGGCATCAGGCTTGCCACGAACGCTTGACACGCATCTCACACATCTTTACATAACCAATTAGATATATAACTGATCGGCTCTCAAATGGCTGAAAACACGATCGATGCCACCTTTGCCGCACTGGCGGATCCCACGCGTCGAGCCATCCTCGCGCGGCTCGCCAAAGGCGCGGCTACGGTCAATGAGCTGGCGCGCCCTTTCGATATGAGCCAGCCCGCAATCTCCAAGCACCTGAAGGTCCTCGAACGCGCGGGGCTCATATCGCGCACGCGCGAAGGCCAGACCCGGCCGTGCCGGCTGGAGACAGCGCCGCTGAAGCAAGTCGACCAATGGGTCGGGAACTATCGCACGCTTTGGGAGGACAGCTTCGATCGCCTGTCCCAGCACCTGAAATCGAAACCCAAGAGGTAAGACGATGTCCGCCAACAAGCAGGATCGTGCGTTCGTGATCACGCGCCACTTCGATGCCGCCCTTCCCCATGTGTGGAAGGCGTGGAGCACAGCAGCGGAGATGCAGAGCTGGTGGGGGCCGAAAGGCTGCTCGATCAAAGTGGCGGCCTTCGAGTTCAGGCCCGGGGGCTTCTTCCACTACGCGATGCACTTCCCGGAGCGCGAGCCCATGTGGGGGCGCTTCCTCTATCGCAATATCGACAAGCACACGCGCATAGCGTGGCTGAACTCGTTCTCCAACGAGACGTGCGGCATCACACGCGCGCCGTTCGACATGGCAATCCCACTCGAGATCCTCAACGACGTCCGATTTGCCGAAACGAACGGATCGACGATCGTGACGCTTCGCGCTCTTCCGCACGGCGCCTCGGAAGACGAGATCAAGACGTTCGAAGGTATGACGGGATCGCTCGCCGAGGGGTACGGCGGCACATTCGATCAACTCGCCGCCGTGCTTGCCAAGTCAGCCTGAGATGCGCGTGCCGCCCAGCGCTCACTCCTTGGGCGGCGCCGTCGTCAGCGCGAGCGCATGGAGGACGCCGCCCATGCGGCCCTCCAGCGCCTCGTAGACCATCTTGTGCTGCTGGACGCGCGTCTTGCCCTTGAATTGCGGCGCCACGACGTGTGCCGCATAATGATCCCCATCCCCCGCCAGATCCTTGATCGTCACCTCCGCCCCCGGAAAGCGGGCTTTGATGAGTTTCTCGATCTCATTGGCGTCCATGGGCATTACGTGGGCTCCTTCATGGGGCTGTCGTGACTTCTCCCTCTCCCCGCTTCAGCGGGGAGAGGGGATAGTCTAGCGCGGTTCGCCGACGAACGTCTGCTGGATATCGCGCACGCGCGCGAGCGCTGCCGGCGAGAGCGGTCCCTTCTCGATGGCCTCGATGGCGCCCGCGACCTGCTCGAAGGTCGCGACACCGACCTGGGTGGTCGAAAGCGAGGGCTGCGCGAGGGCATAGCGGATCGCGAGCTCCGTCAGGTTGGCGGCATGGCCCTCCTCGACGAGCGGGTGGAAGCGCCGCGCACGCTCGACATCGCGCGCGTAGTCCGAGCCCGAGCCGATCGGCGGCACCACTGCCCAGCCGCGCGGATGGCGGTCCATCTCGCCGCTCAGCGCACCACCGGCGAGCACGCGAATGCAGATCGTGCCGATGCCGGCGTCGCGTGCCCGCGCCATCAGGCGCTTGTAGTCCTGCGCGGGATAGCCGGCGGCCATCGGCGCCACGGCCGAGGGGTTCAGCGCATTCATGCAGACCTGCGCCGTATCCATGACGCCCGCCGCGACGACCTTATCGATCTCGCCGATGTCGCCGAGCGCGGTAAAGCCCAGATAGCGGATCTTGCCCTGCTCGCGCAGCTTCTCGAAGGCCGGCACGACCTCGCCGAGGATCTGCGCAGCCGTCAGGCTCTCGCCGGCACCGTCCGGCGCGAGGACATTGTGGAGCTGGAAGAGATCGACGTGATCGCGCGCCATGCGCCCGAGGCTTTCCTCGAGCGAGGCATTGATACGCGCGGAAATGCGGCCGCGGTCCGCGCTCGGAATGCGCACCTTCGTGCCGATGATGGCCTTGGGCTTCAGCTTCTTCAGGAGCTTGCCGAGATTGATCTCGGAGACCCCATCGCCATAGCCCGGCGCCGTATCGAAGAAATTCACACCGTGCTCGAGCGCCAGAGATGCGGCGCGCTCCTGCTCCGCCGCATCGCCCTTCACCATCAACCCGCCGACGGCACCGCAGCCGAAGGTGAGCACGGACACCTGCTCGCCGGTCCGGCCGAGCGCGCGTTTCTCGATCATGTTTGCCTCCCAATGGCTCGTCGGCTCTTGCGGCCGTTCGACACTGCCTTACTTCTTGAAAAACTGCTCGAGGGTCGTGACGTCCTTCTTCGGCCCATCCTGGTCGGCGGCGATCTCGCGATAGAGATCGGCAATGCCGTTGTAGATCGCGGCCGTGGACTTGCGCCCGCTCTGCTCGGCGATCTCCTCCATCTCGCCGACGAAGCGATAGGCCTTCACGAACATGTCCGGCACCGACCAGCTCACGCCCTTCAGGATATTGGGCTGGCTGCGCTGCAGCTCCTCGAGCAGGGCTTCCTTGGCGCCGTACTTGTCCGCCATGAGGATCGAGGCCGACGCGAGTGCCGTGAGGCCCTTACCGATGGCAGCATAGGACATCTTCAGCGCCGAGGCTGCGCCGATCGGGCCATTGACCATCTTCACTTCGAGGCCGCCCTTGGCGAGCGGCGCCACACGGTCCGCCGGGATCGCCGAGAAGAAATAGATGGTGTTGCGCGTGTCGGGGCGCGGCGGCGGCCCGATGATACCGCCATCGGAGAAGGTGCATCCCGTCGGCGCGATGACGGCCGCGACCTGCTCGACCTTGGCCGAGCTCACGGCGTTCATGTCGGCGTAGAGCGGCTTGTTCTTGGAGGCCTTGAGCGTCGGCGCAAGCTGCTCGGCCAAGGCCAGCGCGTCGCTCGGCGGCACGATCGAGAGGATGATGTCGGCCGCGGCAATGCCGGCAAGGTCGACGCCGCGCATGCCCGCCTTTTCAGCGCGCGCCCGGCTCGCGCTGCTGCGACCCTCGAGCCACGTCACGACATCGACCCCATTCGAGGTCAGCCGCGCGGCCGTACCGGCGCCCATGGCACCCTGGGCAATGATGGCCACTGTCGTCTTCGTCATCGCTTCCACTCCCCATTCTTGGCGGGTGTGGCACGACGCGCACCGACACCGCCTTATTCGCTGGCCAGCTTGGCGCCGAGACGCCCCGCCAGATCCTGGATGAACTGCCACGCGACGCGGCCCGAGCGGCCCCCTCGCGTCATCGACCATTCACGCGCCCCGGCGATCAGCTCGGCATCGCTGATCTTGAGGCCATGGTGCGCCGCATAGCTCCGCACCATATCGAAATACTGGTCCTGGCTGCCGTTATGGAAGCCGAGCCACAGCCCGAACCGATCGGAGAGGGAGACCTTCTCCTCCACGGCTTCGGACGGATTGATCGCCGTCGAGCGCTCGTTCTCCATCATATCGCGCGGCATGAGGTGACGGCGGTTCGACGTCGCATAGAAGAGCACGTTCTGCGGGCGTCCTTCAATGCCGCCTTCGAGGACGGCCTTGAGCGACTTGTAGCTCGTGTCGTCGTGGTCGAAGGAAAGGTCGTCGCAGAAGACGATGAACCGGTGATCGCTGCCCCGCATGAAGCCGAGGCAGGTCGGCAGCGAATCGATGTCCTCGCGGTGGATCTCGACGAGCTTGAGGCCGCCCTTGGACTTGGCCTTCGCCATCTCCTTGGAGACCTCGGCGTGGGCGGCCTTGACGAGCGAGGACTTGCCCATGCCGCGGGCGCCCCACAGGAGCGCGTTGTTCGCCGGCAGGCCCTTGCCGAAGCGGCGCGTGTTCTCGAGAAGCTGGTCCGAGGCGAGCTCGATGCCCTTGAGCAGCGACAGCGGCTGCCTGTTCACATGCGGCACGGGAAGGAAGCCCACCGGGTTCGCCTGCCACACGAACGCCTCCGCGGCCTCGAAGTCCACGGGCGGCACGGCAGGCGGGGCCATGCGCTCCAGGGCGGCGACGAGGCGTTCGAGCAGGGCGGCGTTCACGGCGATCGTGTCGGACATGTCGGACGAGGTCTTTCGGACTAGAATTTTTTGGCTGCGCGCGGGTCTATAGCCCGCAAGGCGCCGCCCGTCACCCCGTGCGAACGCGGATCTGAGCCGCTTGGTATGCCATAGGCCAAAAAAAAGGGGCCGTCCGGATTCCGAACGGCCCAAGTCTAGGGAGGAAACGCCCAAAGGAGGGCTGCGAGATCGCTCTCGCACGGATATAGGTATATGTGCGGCGCAACATTTACAAGGGCGATTTTTGTGCGGCGCACTCCAAAATTGCATGGTTAGCAGGCGAAGGCCTGGCATCTGCGCATAGCGCATTGGCCCTTATTTTGATCTTTCAATAGCTTAGCTTTAGATCCGAGCCGATATATCGGGCGCGAACGAACGGCGCCAGTGGTCAAACCAGACGGATTAGGCCAACATTCGAGCCGTGAACGGGATGCACAAGCGCGCAAAACGGCATCTTCGCGTCGCGGCTCCCGCCCCACGCCCCATAATATGCTACCGAACGATCTAATATCTCATCAGCTAGAGGAAACGCCACGATGATCTACGAGCTCAGGGTCTACCACTGCGTGCCCGGCCGCCTGCCCAACCTGCTGAACCGCTTCGAGACCATCACCCTGAAGCTCTGGGAGAAGCACGGCATCAAGCAGGCCGGCTTCTGGACCGTCCTCGTCGGCGAGTCGAACCAGGCGCTGTACTACCTGCTGGCCTTCGAGAGCCTCGCCGATCGCGAGAAGAAGTGGAATGCCTTCGCGTCGGACCCCGAGTGGCTGGCCAAGCGCGCCGAGACCGAGAAGGATGGCCCGATCGTCGCCAAGGTCGTGAACCAGTTCCTGCAGCCGACGTCGTTCTCGAGCGTGAAGTAAGAGGGACGGCACCACCGGAAAACTCGCGCCTTCAGCGCGACGGGGGCTAGGCCCCCGCACCCCCACCGGGAAGGACACCCTCCCGGACCCACCCGCCTTTATTGACTTGTCCTACGGGAAGCCTGTCCGCATGGCGGCCGCGGGCATAGCAGTACGGTAGGCGGCGACAGCACCCCTTCCCAGCAGCCCGCGGCATCAACTATCAAGCGGCTAGCAGGCTCTCGAAGAGCTTGCGGCCGTCCACCGAGCCGAGCATGGCCTCTGCGGCGTTCTCAGGATGAGGCATCATGCCGAGAATGCGCCCCGTCGGATCCGCGATGCCAGCGATATTGCGCTGAGCGCCGTTGGCATTGGCTTCAGGCGTCACGTTTCCGGCCGGATCGCAGTAGCGGAAGACCACCCGCCCTTCGCCTTCGAGGCTGTCGAGCGTCGCCACGTCGGCAAAGTAGTTGCCGTCGCCGTGCGCGCAGATCATCTGCGCGACCTCGCCCTGGTTGTAGCAACCGGTGAAGCGCGTGCGCGTGCTCTCGACCTTGAGCCACACGTCCTTGCAGATGAACTTGAGCGAGGCATTGCGCTGGAGCACGCCCGGCAGAAGGCCGGTTTCGCAGAGGATCTGGAAGCCATTGCAGATGCCGAGCACGGGCACGCCGGCCTTCGCCTTGGCCACCACATCCCGCATGATGGGCGAGTGCGCGGCCATGGCGCCGCAGCGGAGATAGTCGCCGAACGAGAAGCCGCCCGGCAGCACGATCAGGTCGGACTGGGGCACCTCGCTGTCACCGTGCCAGACGATCCGCGGCGCCGTGCCGGTGACTTCGGCCAGCACATCGGCCACGTCCCGCTCGCGGTTCGTGCCGGGAAAGACGATCACAGAGCTCTTCATCCGGGCGTCCTCGCTCTCAGCGCGCTGCTAAAGCGGCGAATTTCAAGTCCGTTGCTCTAGCTCGAAGGCGTAGTCCTCGATCACCGTATTCGCCAGCAGTTCCCGGCACATCTTCTCGACCTCGGCGCGGGCGGCCGCCTCGTCGGTCGAGGCGAGGTCGACCTCGATGTACTTGCCCTGGCGCACTTCCTCGATGCCCTTGAAGCCGAGCCCGGAAAGCGCGTTCTGGATGGCCTTGCCCTGCGGATCGAGGACACCATTCTTGAGCGTGATGCGGATACGGGCTTTCATGCGCCTCTCGCGGCTGATTACGGCTACCCTGTCGTCCGAGAGAAATGCCCGGACACGGCCCGATATACAAGGGCCGCGGCGCCGCATCGGGAGGAATGAACATGAAACACGCCATGATTATCGGCGCCACCGGCATTACGGGCGGTTATATCCTGCGCGACCTCGCTGCCCGGCCGGACTGGAAGGTCACCGGCCTCTGCCGCCGCCCACCCGCCGAATCGGCTCCCAATGTGCGCTGGATCGGCGTCGACCTGCTCGACAAGGCCGAGGCACGGGCCAAGCTCGGCGGCCTCAGTGATGTGACGCACATCTTCTATTGCGGCTTTCTCCCCCTTGGTCGGGACGAGCAGTATCTCCCCGCGAACGGCAATGTGGCGGTGAACCTCGCCCTCCTCGCCAATGCCGTCGAGCCGGTAACCGCGGCGTCCAAGGGTCTTCGGCACGTGCAGGTCATGCAGGGCACGAAGTACTACGGCTCGCACATCGGCGCCTTCAAGACGCCGGCCAAGGAGGACGATCCGCGCCACATGGCGCCGAACTTCTATTTCGACCAGCAGGACTATGTGACGGAGCTTCAGGCCGGCAAATCCTGGACCTGGTCGTGCCTGCGTCCGCACGCCGTCATGGGCTTCACGGTCGGCAATCCCATGAACCTGCTGGCCGCGCTCGGTCTTTATGCGGCCATCTCGAAGGAGCTGGGCCTGCCGCTGAAATTCCCGGGCCAGGAGGGCGCCTACCGCGCCGTCTACCAGGTGACGGATGCGGGCCTGCTCGCAAGCGCGGCGCACTGGGCAGCGACCACACCTGCCTGCGCCAACCAGGCCCTCAACATCACGAACGGCGACTTCTTCCGCTGGGAGAGCCTCTGGCCGCGCATCGCCGATCACTTCGGCATGAAGGCCGGCGGCGTGCAGACCATCGACCTCGTGAGCTTCATGGCCGACAAGGCGCCGCTCTGGGAGCGCATGATCGCCAAGTACGACCTCATGCGCACGCCTTTCACCTCGGCCGTCAACTGGGCCTTCCCGAACTACGTCTTCAAGGCGACGTGGGACCAGATGTCCGACACGACGCGCGCCCGCAAGCTCGGCTTCTCGGAGTGCTTCGACAGCGAGGAGCGCATTCTCGAGCAGCTCGGCGAGATCAGGCGCGCGCGGTTCGTGCCCTGATGCTCACTGCGGGCTCGACGTCAGCGCCGGCCGAAGCTGCCGACCTTGAATGCCGAGCGCAGAGGCGCCGGGAGCCGTCGCGTGCAGCCTCTGATGCTGCTTCGCGAGGCGCGCGATGTACTCGATCGAGCGCTCGATGACGACGTCCCGCTGCCTGTCGGCGGTGATGATGTGGTAGGAATCCTCGAGAACGACCGTGTCGACCTGCCCGGCAAGGCGACGCATCAGGTGCAGGACGTTATTGAGATCCGCATAGTCGTCCTCGCGCGGATGGATGACCAGCGTCGGCTGGTGGATCGACGATAGTCGCGCCAGTGTCGCCTTCACGAGCCTGCGATGCTCGAGCACGGCAGCCCCAGGCGTGACGGGCACACCGGCCTCAGTCGAATCGCCGCTGTGCATGGCGTCATGAATGCGCTTCCTGATAATCGGATCCTTGATCCCGTGCGGCGGAACATCGGGAAAGTCGAACCGATCAGCCAGCAATTTGTGCCGCACCAGACGGAAGAGATGCGCGTGCATGGGCACGACCCAGCCGTTCAGCCAGAGTGTCGGCGCGTAGAGCAGCAGGGCGTTCACGAGCTGCGGGTGCTGCGCTGCCAGGCAGAGGCCGAGAACGGCACCATTCGAGAGCCCGCCGACAACCACGAAGTCGCATTGCGCGTGCAGGCGCAGAAGCCCGGCCTCGGCACTGCTGAGCCACTCCGTCCAGCGCGAGTTCCTGAGATCGTCATACGAGCCGCAATGACCGGCGAGCTGCGGGCACGCGACCGTGTATCCCGCCGCGTTCAGGCCTTCGGCCACCTCCCGCATCTCATTGGGCGTGCCGCCGAGCCCGTGCAACAGCAGAATGCCAACGCGCCCACCCTCGAGCACGAAGCCATGATCCTCGCTTCGCGGACGCGCCTCCGCGAGCGGCTGGATCTTCGGCGCGCGGGCCGATGCAGCAACGCTGCCGGCCGGATTGCTGCTGCGCGCGCTCAGGTGCTCGTGAACATTGTCGTTGAGCGCGCCAACCTCTTCATGGCGGCGCATGACCTCGGCGGGCACGGAGGTGAGATCGTCGATATGGCCACGACATTCGGCCGTGCCGCAACTGCAGGCGACGCGCTTGAAGGGCGACCAGACGGCCGGCACGCGCGTCATCGCATAGTCGAAGGTGATTTCCGCCCCCTTGGGGATATCGACGAGCGCGATCAGATCATTGGATCGGCGCAGCGCTGCATTGGCATTGCAGCTATGATTGAACCGGCGCGAAACCGGATCGAGGCGCAGATACGCCCTACGGTTCACCTGCAGCAGATCGCTGCCGCTCGCACGGCGCATCACTATTCGGGAAGCACACCGCCAGCGTGACAACTTCTGTCCGCTCATGCGGTGTATTGTTTCACCAGCCTTGTAGTCCTTACCTGCGAAAACCCCGAAGTCTCTTATTCTTGATCTTCTAATGAGCAGACTCACAAACCACCACACCCTGCTATTTCCACTGCCGGGGCAGTAGACGAGCATGAAGTGCTGAAATATGGCGCAAATCGCCGCTTCAGGGCTGCCATGTCGCCAAGCCCGCCTTGCTTGGCCTTCTTGAACCGGTGCCAGGACGATTCGTCGCGCCTCGACGCGGCGATTGGCGCCACAAACATCTGGTGAAGCGCGTCGCATGGGCCACATCCGGGACAAGAATCCCAGTGTAAATCAGCTCCATAGCGTTTCGTGATCAGACCGAGCTGCCTAAATTGGCTGACATGAGCGACGCGGTTGCACTGCCGATTGCCGAACTGACCGCGCTGGAAACTCCGCCGGCACGCGAGGTGGCCTCGAAAGAGGACCGCCGGTTCTATATTGGCCTCGCGCTGGCGACCGTCTTTCACAGCCTTCTGTTCGCCGGTTTCTATGGCTCGCCGCCGCGTTTCATCGGCGATCCGAGCGGCGACAAGGACGCCATCAACGTCGCGATCGTCAGCGAGGCTGAGCTGCGCAGTCTTTCGAGCGCGCGCAGTACACCCCCTCCAGGCCAACCTGTCCCGCCGACGCCGCCGCCACCGGCGCCTGCCGAGGCCGCCGCACCGCCGCCGCCCCCACCGAGCCAGCCTGCCGTGCAACCGGCCGAGGCGGCACCAGCACAGCCCCCAACGCCTCCCGAAGCCGCGGTCCCGGAAGCTGCACTGACCCTGAAGCCTCTGGAGGAGCCGCCGACCAAGACCGAGGCAAAACCAGAGCCGAAACCCGCAGCGCCTCCCAAGGCCGAGCCGACGCCGCCCGCCAAGCAGACGAAGCCGGAACGCACCAAGCAGGCGAGACTCGATCTCTCGCCGCCGCCACTCTTCTCAGCACCGATGAGCGGTGGCAGGGGCACGGATCTGGCGCGTCCGCCCGGTGCTACGCGTTCCGGCGAGAACGACGCCTTCGCGCGCGGCGTCGTCGGTGCCCTCCGCAAGACAATGCCGCAACTGAGCGACGCGACAGGTCGCGTTACCGTCCGCATCACCCTCGACAGGGACGGCAGCCTCGTAAGCACTCAGATCGTGAATCCATCGAATGTCAGGGACCTCGACCGGAGCGTCGTCTTCTCCACCCGACAGGCGAGCTTTCCCTTTCCGCCGCGCAATGCAAATGCCGCGGATCTCGTGTTCCTGATCACGTATATTTATCACTAGGGCGCTTTCCGGCGCGCGCCACGGTGCTCCACAGCGTGAAGGCAACTCCGATGCTCGACCGATTGCTCAAGCTGCTGCAAGGCGATCCACAGACGGCCGCCGAGGAGCCTCACTTCTCGGTCGCGGTGCTCCTAGTAGAAGCCGGGCTCATGCAGGGCGATTTCACCGAAGACGAGCGCGCGATGACCGCGCGCCTTCTCTCGCGCCGCTTTGCACTTTCGCCGGATGAGGCTGCGGAGCTGATCACGCGCGCAGAGGTTCGTGCGCGCAGCACGGCCCAGTACTTTCCCTTCACGAACAGCCTGAACAACAGCATGAGCATCGACGACAAGATCGAGGTCGTCGAAATGCTCTGGCGCATTGCCTATGTGGATGGCGTGCTCGATCCCTTCGAGGATCAGCTCATTCGCCAGGTCGGCGGGCTGCTGCACGTGCCCGATCGCGAACGGATGCTCGCGCGCAAACGCGTGCTCGGGTCCTGAGCACCAGCTCGAAGCGCGCCGCCTAGGCGTGCTTGCCGTGGCAGTGCTTGTACTTCTTGCCCGAGCCGCAGGGGCACGGCGCATTGCGCGAGACGCGGCCCCAGGTCGACCCGTCGCCCGGATCGACGGACGTGGTGCGCCCGCGCGACTTCACCGGCTCTGGACGAGCGCGCTCCGGCATGGGCGCCCGCGCCTCCGCTGTAAGTGCGGCTTCGGCAAGCTCGAACTCGTCCTCGCCCGTGATCGGGTTGAGGTGGTGCGCCTGCATGGGCGGCAGCTCGAACTCCTCCATCTGCTCAGGCGCCTCGCCTGGCGTCATGCGCACGTGCATGAGCTGGCTCGTGACCGCCTCGCGCAGATGCGAGAGCATGTTCTCGAAGAGCGTGAAGCTCTCGGACTTGAACTCGTTGACCGGATCGCGCTGACCGTAGGCGCGGAAATTGATCACCGTGCGCAGATGCTCGAGCACGACCAGATGCTCGCGCCAGAGATTGTCGAGCGTCTGCAGCAGAACGGACTTCTCGATGTCGCGCAGACGAAGCCGGCCGACCGCCGCCGCCGACTTGTCGGGGGCGCTGTCGATGGCCTCGACGAGGCCCTTGGCCTCGATGTACTCGCGCATGAACGAGTAGCCGATGCCGGCGAGCTGCGTCTCTGCTTCCTGGCGGCTCGGACCCTCGATCCGGATCTCCTCGCGGTTCGAGTCGAGGAGCGCGCGGCCGAGCCGCTCGAACGTCGCATCGCCCGGCACGCCGTCGGCAAGAACGCGCAGCTCAGGCTCGCTGCGCACGAAGTTGACCATGCCTTTCGCCTGCTCATAACCGGCGAGGACCGTCCTGCCGACTTCTTCGGCGAGCTCGTTGAACTTGGCGTCGACCGCCTTCGTGAGCCGCTCCAGGATCTCCTGATCGGCAATGCCCTCCTCATCGGCCCAGGCCGTGACGGGGACATCGATGCCGAAGACCTCCTGGACACGCGTGCGCAGACCCTCGGTGTCCCACTGCTCTGCGTAGGCGGTCTCGGGAATGTGCTTCGAGACGAGCTCCTGCAGGACCTCGTGGCGCATGGCGTCGATGGTCTCGCTGACGTCCTCGGACGCCATGATGTCGATGCGCTGCTCGAAGACGACCTTGCGCTGGTCGTTCATCGTGTCGTCGTACTTGAGGACGTATTTGCGGGCGTCGAAGTTGCGGGCCTCAACCTTCTTCTGTGCGTTCTCGAGGGCCTTGTTGATCCAGCGGTGCGTGATCGCCTCGCCTTCCTCGAGCCCGAGCTTCTGCAGCATCCCGTCGATGCGGTCGGCGGCGAAGATGCGCATGAGGTCATCTTCGAGAGAGAGGTAGAACTTCGTGCGCCCGGGATCGCCCTGGCGACCTGATCGGCCGCGGAGCTGGTTGTCGATGCGCCGGCTCTCGTGGCGCTCCGTGCCGATGACGTAGAGGCCACCGGGATACGTAACGGTCTTGGCTGGCCGGTTGCCCTTGGCAGGCTCGATCTCGACCGTGTCGCTCGCCTCGAGAACGATGCGCCGGTTCACCTCGATCTCATCCGTGATCTTGCGGATCTGGCGCTCCCGGTCCGGCCCCTCGGGGACATCGGCGAGCTCCTTGAGCACGCGCATCTGCAGGTTGCCACCGAGCTGGATGTCGGTGCCGCGGCCCGCCATGTTGGTCGCGATGGTCACCGCGCCCGGAACACCCGCCTGGGCGATGATGTACGCTTCCTGCTCGTGGTAGCGCGCGTTCAGGACCTGATGCGGGACGCCGCGCTTCTTCAGCATCTCGGAGATCATCTCGCTCTTCTCGATCGAGACCGTGCCGACGAGCACGGGCTGCTTGCGCTTCTGCGCAGCGTCGATCTCGCGAATGATCGCCTCGTACTTTTCCTTGCCCGTCCGGTACACCTCGTCGTCGAGGTCGGCGCGGCCGACCGGAACGTTGGTCGGGATCTCGATCACGTCGAGCTTGTAGATGTCGAGGAACTCGTCGGCTTCCGTCGATGCGGTGCCGGTCATGCCCGCGAGCTTGTCGTAGAGGCGGAAGTAGTTCTGGAAGGTGATCGAGGCGAGCGTCTGGTTCTCGGGCTGGATCTGGACGTGCTCCTTGGCCTCGAGGGCCTGATGGAGACCTTCCGAGTAGCGCCGCCCCGGCATCATGCGGCCGGTGAACTCGTCGATGATGACGACCTCGCTGTCCTTCACGATGTAGTCGCGGTCGCGGTGGAACATCTTGTGGGCTTTGAGGGCCTGATTGATGTGATGGACGACCGTGACGTTCTCGATGTCGTAGAGGCCCTCGCCCTTGAGCAGGCCGGCTTCGCCCAGCAGGCGCTCAATGGTCTCCTGGCCAACCTCGGTGAAGGCAACCTGCTTCTGCTTCTCATCGAGCTCGAAATCCGATTTCTCGATCTTGAGCATCAGCGCGTCGACGGCATTGTAGAGCTCGGAGCGGTCCTCGACCGGTCCCGAGATGATCAGCGGTGTGCGCGCCTCGTCGATCAGGATCGAGTCCACCTCGTCGACGATCGCAAAGGCATGGCCGGCGAGACCCTCGGGCCGGCCGCCGAACTGCACCATGTCGACGACCCGCATCTTCATGTTGTCGCGCAGATAGTCGAAGCCGAACTCGTTGTTGGTGCCGTAGGTGACGTCGCACGCATAGGCGGTGCGGCGCTGCTCGTCGTCGAGATCATGGACGATGCAGCCCACGGTCAGTCCGAGGAACCGGTAGACCTGCCCCATCCATTCGGAGTCGCGCTTGGCGAGATAGTCGTTGACGGTGACCACATGGACGCCGCGCCCGGCGAGCGCGTTCAGATACACCGGCAGCGTGGCGACCAGCGTCTTGCCTTCACCGGTCTTCATCTCGGCGATGTTGCCGGAATGCAGCACCATGCCACCGAGTAGCTGCACATCGAAATGGCGCTGGCCGAGGGTACGCTTCGCGGCCTCGCGCACGGTGGCAAATGCAGGGACCAGCAGGTCATCGAGGGTCGCCCCCTCGGCGAGCTGCTTGCGGAACATTTCCGTGCGCGCTCTGAGGTCGGCGTCGGAGAGCTTCGCAAGCTCGGCCTCCAGGGCATTGATCTCGGCGACCTTGGGCCGAAACGTCTTCAGCATCCGATCGTTCGATGAGCCGAAGATCTTGGAGGCAATCGAGGCGAGCGACAGCATGAACCGTTCCTCAAATCCAGTCGCCAAGGTCGGGCCTGCAGGACCCGGAAGCTTGCGAAGTCGATGTACGTGTCGACGCACCGACTTCCGTCGGGCTGCCGCTGCGATCAGGTTGTGCTTCGAAGAGGAAGAGGCCGACGATCGAGCCGCCAAGAGGCCCTACCAACCCAACCGGGCACGCATCCAGCCGGCACGTCGGAGAGATAAGGAGGGCGCCAAGGGTTGTCAACGAAAGCGCGTCAAATCACATGTCACACGCGGTGGGCACTGTGGCCAGGGCTGTGACGGACTGGCGCACCTGCCGTATTGCAGGGATATTATGGCCGGTGCCGTTGCGTACCGACGAACCAATCGCCAAAGGAGGCTTCGCGCGCGCGCCTTATCTCGGCGGGATCATTCTTCAGAGCATGGCGCTGCTTGCGCCGAAGCTGCCGCTGCAGTTGGACAACGCGAGAGCGGCGTCCCCGGGCGGAGCGCCGCTCGTGCCTTTCCTCGAGCATCGCGGGGTCCGGCCGGCGCAGCGGCAATGCGAGCTTCTCGAGCGGAATTGTGACCGCCGGGCCCTCGGCCTCGACCGGCTCGCTGGCCCGCCCGACTCGCGCAACGACGCTCGCCCCCGGGCGTTCTGCTTCGTCGGCAGGCGCAGATCCGGCGGATGCCGGAGGGAGGCCGCTCGGGCGCACGGCTGCCGTCTCGATCGGCTGTTCCTGGGCGCGGTGCACCTGCTCCGCGTCCGAGAGACGCCGTTTCGGCTCCGGCGGGTCATAGCGTGGCGTTACCGCGGCGACGGGTCGCGTAACCGCTTCGGGCGGCACCTCGCGTGCCGGCTGGCTGATCCGGCGCGGCAGCGAGCGCCGTTTTAATTGAGCCGCAGGAGTTTCGGACCGCTCGCTGGCGCTGTCCTCCGCACCCGGACGCCACGCCCCGACGATGGCGTCGTTGGACCGGCGGGTCAGATCATAGGCGAGTGTAGTGGCGTTCGGTTGCACGCCCGGGGTCTGCCCGGGGCCTTCCGGTAGACGGGCGCGATCGGAGACGACCTCGCGTCGGCGGTCACCATCATCGTGGCGAACGACATCGGCATTGCGCACGAACATAATGCCCGAGGCGAGACCGACCACCACGACGACACCGAGCAGGGTCAGGGCCACAGGCAGGAGCCTGCGCGGCGGCGGTGCTCCGGGGACATGGGTCGGCGCTAACAGCTCGAGCGGCTCGGGATCATAGAGCGTTGCGCGCTCGACCAGAAATGGTGCGCCCTGGCGAAAGTTGGCGGCACGCTGCGCAACGGAAGGCCCGCCGGCGCGGGCATGTGTCCCAGCACGAGCGTACTGCGCGCGTTCACCGCGCCCGCGGCCATGTGCCGCCGCAGCGCGCGACGGCTGCGTATCGGTTGGGCGTTCGCTCATCCGCGTATCGTGCCACCTGCATCACCTGTCCGTGGCGATCAAGCACCCATCCGCCACCGGCAACCGGAACCTACGCAGCACACGAAGACGCACCGAATCGCACGATATTACCGCATCTTGTATCTGATGTCCGGCCAGTGCCCGCGGTCGCACACAGCCACTCAGCGGCTGTCACCCTGAAGCGCCAGTATGGTCCAGCTCACGTTTGCGCGCCCGAACATGTCCTCGCGTGCGCTCTCGTGAATGCAGCGCAGCCCGGCCGAGGCCGCCAGAGCGATCGTCTCGGTTGCAGAGACCTCGAACATGCGGCGACCGGCCGGCACGGGACCATGCCGGAGCGACATGATCACGATGCCGCGTGGGACCAGAAGATCGGCGATCCGCGCCATCGCCACCCGCCGCTCATCGGCATCGAGGTGCATCCAAACGGCCGTCAGCAGGATAACGTCGTAGCGCTCATTGCGACCGCGCACGACATCGAGATCGGGCAGCATGTCGTCGACCCACGCGATGGCACTGGCGGTATGAAGTCGCCGACCCGCGTCGCGCAGCTCGGCGGTCGGCTCGACGGCAATCACGGTGTGGCCGAGCGCGGCGAGAGCTGCCGCATCGCGCCCCGAGCCCGCGCCGATGTCGAGAATGCGGCTGGTGGCGGCGGGAAAGAGGTGCAGCACGCAGCGGTGGGTATCCTCGAACGTAATGCTCTCATACTGCGCGGCGAGCCTCTTTGCGTTCTCGCCATACCCATCAGTCGAGCGCATTGCGAGATCCTCGGCCACCTTATGAATAGCGGCATCGTGCCAGCGGGCCGGTGCTGCGCCAAGCCTGCCGGATAAGCCGCCTTGACGCCTGCGGCCCGATCCCCGAAGAGGGAAAGAGAACATCGGAGAACGATTATGATTGGACGCCTCAATCACGTGGCAATTGCCGTCCGCGACATGGCAGCAGCAGTCGCCGTCTATCGCGATACGCTCGGTGGCGAGGTCTCGGAGAAGGTACCCCAGCCGGAGCATGGCGTCTCGACCGTGTTCGTGGTGCTGCCCAATACCAAGATCGAGCTTCTCGAGCCGCTCGGCGCCAACTCGCCGATCGCGAAGTTCCTGGAGCGCAATGCCGATGGTGGGATCCACCACATCTGCTACGAGGTCGATGACATCATCGCGGCGCGTGATCGCCTGAAGGCCGCCGGCGCCCGCGTCCTCGGTGATGGCGAACCGAAGATCGGCGCCCACGGCAAGCCGGTCCTGTTCCTGCACCCCAAGGATTTCTGCGGCACGCTCGTCGAGCTCGAGCAGGCCTGAAGTATTTGCGACCGGGCACGGACTATCACGCCGCCGTGTTATCAGCCGACGGAGGTCAAGTCTTGACCACGTCACAAGCTCACGCGAGAACTTACGCGCACGACGCACGCTTTGCAGGGGCTCGGGGATCAACGAGATACCTTGTTGGCAGATCACACGGGCAAAAGCTTGGCCGTTGTGCTCATGATCATTGGGCGAGCAGGGCTCATCTTCTGCTCACCCCAACTGGAGAAGGCTCCATTCCTCTCGCGTCCGCAGCCGCAATCGCAGTCTGCAGGCGCGCCGACGGAAAAGGGGTCGCCGTCACAGAATGATGAGACAATTTGCTGTTCTTGGACGCCGGCACCTGTCGGCCTCCATTCTGTTTGCTCTCGCCTTATGCACCCTCGCCGCTCCCCGCACGGAGGCGCAGGACAAACCGACGACTCTCGAACGCATCGTTTCGCGTGGGCATATCATCTGTGGCTTCACGCGCACGGCTCCGGGGTTCTCGACCGTCGATTCGCGCGGCCATTGGTCGGGCTTCGATGTGGACTTCTGCCGCGCGCTCGCAGCCGCCGTGCTCGGCAAGCCGGAAGCCGCCAAACCTCTGATGATCGCGCCCTCGGTGGCTGCGACCGCGCTCCTTTCCGGCGAGGTCGACATCCTCGCGACTGGTACCGCCGTGAGCCTGACGCGCGAGACTGGCCTCGGCATCCGCTTTCCCGGCGTGCTCTATCACGACACGACGCGGCTGCTCGTGAAGCGCGCGCAAGGCGTCACGAGTGCGCGTGAGCTCTCGGGCGCCAGCATCTGCCTCGCCAACAACCCGGAAACCATCCAGGCCGTCGCCAGCTTCTTCAAGACACACGGCATCAAGCATGAAGCCGTCGTCGTCGAGAAATGGGAGGAGATGGTCCAGGCCTATACGAGCGGCCGCTGCCAGGCACTCAGTGCCGATGCTGCGGCGCTGGCGGATCTCCGACTACGGCTGGCCGGTCCTACCGAGCATCATATTCTGCCCGAGGCGCTCGCCATCACCATGCTCGGCCCGGCCGTGCGGCGCGGCGATCCCGCCTGGTTCGACATCGTGCGCTGGACGATCCACGCACTCGTCGCCGCCGAGCAGCTCGGCATCAGCTCGGCACGGGTCGAAAGCCTCAAGGCCTCCGCGCAACTCGACGTCAGGCGCCTGCTCGGCGTCGAGGGCGATATCGGCAAGCCGCTCGGCCTGCCGCGCGACTGGGTCTACCAGATCCTGAAATCACTCGGGAACTACGGTGAGTTCTTCGAGCGCAATCTCGGCCAGCGTTCCGCGCTGAAGCTCGAGCGGCGCGCCAACGAGCTGTGGATCAAGGGCGGCCTCATGGTTGCGCCGCACCTGCGCTGAGCAATTTAGCTCGAAGATCAACTCACCGCGGCTTGGCGGTTTCCTCGCACTTACCGGGATCGAGGAAGGCAATCTCCTTGAGCACGCCGCGCACGGCGAAGGAGCCGTAGTCGATCATCAGGCGGCGGGAGACGCCGTTGGCGTAGTAGAGGAACGAGAGCTCGTATGTCGGGAGCGCATCCTGGCGCTGCGTCTCGGGCTCATAGTAGCTGATCGAGATGGGCCACGAAGGCACACTCAGCAGCGGCTTTGCCGACTCGACCGCTTCGAGCCCCTCGACATTTCCCGCCGCGCGCTTGTTCCCGATGAAGGAAACGGTCGTGTAAACTTTGTCGCCCTTCTCCGACCCGTCATAGAGATCGGCCGTGAAGAGCCGCTCGCCGCGCTGCGCGCGAACGACGAGCTCGCGCGAGTGCTGGATCGGGAACATGGCCTGCGGCTGCAGATCGAGCTGCTTCTTTGCCGGCCGCGTCAACGCGACCTTGAGCCGGCCGGGGCCATCCGTGCGCGAGGCGTCGCCGACGGTGGTCTCGGTGAGCTTGCGGTCCTTGTACTGGCTCGAGTTGAAGCGGAAGGCGCGCGAGGCGGCATCCTCCCAGCTCGTCGTGCGCAGATCCGTGAGGCTCGTCACGCCTTCCTGGTTCACGACATTGGTGACGAAGCGCATGTTCTGCGAGTAGCCGACGCAGGGATTGCCCGTGAGCTCGTAGACCATCCGGCCGGACATGTCGGCGATGCCCGAGCCACCCTGAGCGCGAAGCAGCGTGATGTCGTAGACAGCGCGGTGGGGGCTCATCACGACTTCGGCAGGCGACGCCGAGGCGGCTCCGACCAGGCCCGGCGCAAGCAGCGCCGTGCCCAAGGCGAGGGCCAGCCTGCGCACTCGGCACCATTTCACGGCCTCAGCCATTCTCGCGGTCTCCGCGCTCACTGACCAACCTTGACGAGCACCACCGGGCTCGAGCGATACAGCCCCGCCCTTCTGTTGCACGACATAGTCCTTTGAACATGCAAAACTTCGTGAGGATTGAGCTTTGCCCGATGAGCCTGCTCCGTCAATCGGGATTGAGACGACCGGCTCGCGGCAGGATCATGGCGGCCGGGCGCCTGATCGTCACACCCCCACGGTAAAATAGCGCTCGATGAAGCGTTCATAAATCCGCGTGAGCGCCTGGAGGTCGCTGACGGCAACCCTTTCGTCCACGTGGTGCGCGAGCGCATTGGTCAGCCCGAATTCGATGACCGGGCAATAAGCCTGGATGAAGCGGGCATCGGAAGTGCCGCCATTGGTCGTCAAGACCGGTGTGCGGCCGACGACTTCGGCGACCGCTCCTTTCATCGTCTCGACCAGCGGTCCGGGCTTGGTGAGGAATACGTCGCCTGTGCCGGAAAAGCTCACCTCCCAGCGCGCCGAGACCTCGGTGGCCGCCGCCGCGCACTGCTCTCGTACCCAGGCCTCGGCCTTGGGTCGCGTCCAGAGATTGTTGTAGCGGATATTGAACTTCGCCCGCGCCTCGTTGGGGATGACGTTGGTCGCCGTATTCGGCACGCTCAGCACGGTCACCTGCAGGCTCGAGGGCTCGAAGTCGGCGTTGCCCTGGTCGAGCGGCATCGACGAGAGGCGGTCGATCAGCCGCGCAAGCTTCGGCACGGGGTTCTCGGCAAGAGCGGGATAGGCGGCATGGCCCTGCTTGCCGGCAACGATCAGCTCGGCATTGAGCGAGCCGCGCCGGCCGATCTTGATCTCCTCGCCGAGGGACTTCGGGTTCGACGGCTCGCCGACGATGCAGGCGTCCATGACCTCGCCGTTGTCGCGCATCCAATCGAGCACCTTCATGGTGCCATTGATCGAAGGGCCTTCCTCGTCGCCCGTGATGAGGAGGCTGATGGCCCCTGGAAGCTCCCCGCCATGGCGCTCGACGAGCCTCAGAGTCGCGGCGACGAAAGCGGCAATCGCGCCCTTCATGTCGACGGCACCGCGGCCGTAGAGGATGCCGTCGTGGATTTCGGCGCCGAACGGCGGGTGCGTCCACTTTCCAGCATCGCCAACCGGAACGACGTCCGTATGGCCGGCAAAGCAAAGGTTCGGCTGCTTGCGACCGAGCCGCGCATAGAGGTTGTCGACATCCGGCGTCCCCGCCTCACGCATGACGAGACGTTTGCAGCCGAAGCCCGCGGGCCTCAGAGCTTCTTCGAGGAGCGAGAGTGCACCACCCTCCTCCGGCGTCACCGACGGACAGCGGATCAGCGCCTGGGCCAGCGCCACGGGGTCCTTGAAGTCGATCGTCATGGGAGATCCGGTCGTCGGAGATGTGAGCTGCTGCGGAAATGCGCCTAGGGGCGCACACGACGCACTCGTGTGATGATCGGGATATTCGCCGGTGGTTGCTGCACCGTACTAAGCGAATATCCCGATCTGAATCACACGAGCAAGACTGTAATTCTAGTGCCCCTTATGATTCCGAAGTTCGCTCGCGACACCAGCGCCAAGCTCAGGCGAACTTCGGAATCGGGGCACTCGCATCCGAAGGGACCGGAGAGAAGTCTGCTGAGACTGCCTGGCTCAGGCCGCCTCGATGACGTAGCCGGCGCCGCGGACCGTGCGGATGATCTCGCTCTCTTTGCCGCGGATCAGGGCCTTGCGCAGCCGTCCGATATGAACATCCACCGTACGCTCGTCGAGCTCGGCCTGGCGGCCCCAGACCCCGTCGAGGATCTGCTCGCGGCTCAGAACGCGTCCGGCCCGCTCCATCATGAACTCGAGAAGGCGGTACTCGGTAGGCCCGAGGCGGACCTCGCGCTGCGCGCGGCGCACGCGATGGGCGAGGCGGTCGAGCGAGACATCTCCAACCGTGATCACATCGGAGACGCGCTCGGGCGCGGCGCGGCGCAGCATGGCTTTGACGCGGGCAATGAGCTCCGCGATCGAGAAGGGTTTGACGATGTAGTCGTCGGCGCCCGTGGCGAGCCCGCGCACGCGATCGCCTTCCTCGCCGCGCGCGGTCAGCATGATGATGGGGACGGCCGTCGTCTCCTGGCGCTGGCGCATGCGCCGGCAAAGCTCGATCCCGGACACGCCCGGCAGCATCCAGTCGAGCAGGACGAGGTCGAAATTCTCTTCGTTGATGAGGAGCTGAGCCTCCTCGCCGGTCTCGGCGACGACGACCTCGAAGCCCTCGGCTTCGAGGTTGTAGGTGATGAGCTCGACGATCGCCGGATCGTCCTCGACCACCAGGATCCTGATGCTCATCCGAGCCCGGCCCTCCCTGGCCTCGCCCGGCGCTCCGTCGCTACGGATCGCCTGTCCCCGTGCCGTTCTCAGTGTCGCAACGCGCACGTTACGCTCCGCTTCTTACAGCGTGGGCTGGTTGCCTTCGGCCTCGGCAGTGAGGCCCTCGGCGTGCACCACGCATCCGTTGCACCGATCAGGGCTCCTCGGCCGTGATCAGCGTTGAACTGGTCTCGTCGCTCTTCGGGCGCACATCCATCACGGGCTGCCCATGGACGAGGAAATGCACGTTCTCGGCGATGTTCGTCGTGTGGTCGCCGATGCGCTCGATGTTCTTGGCGCCGAACAGAAGATGGGTGCAGAGCCCGATGTTGCGCGGGTCTTCCATCATGTAGGTCAGCAGCTCGCGGAAGAGCGAATTGTACATCGCGTCGATCTGCTCGTCGGCGCGCCAGACGGCGAGCGCCTTGTCGGCCTGGCGCTCGCTGTAGGCATCGAGCACGTCCTTGAGCTGGCGAAGCGCGAGCTCGGTCATGTTCTTGAGACCGGTCATCAAGGGCTTCGGGTGGTTCTCACCCGAGATCGCGAGCGCCCGCTTGGCCATGTTCTTGGCGAGGTCACCGATGCGCTCGAGGTCGCCGGCGATCTTGAGCACGGTCATGATGTGACGCAGGTCGTCGGCCAGCGGCTGGCGCTTGGCGATCATGACGATCGACTGCTCCTGCAGGTCGCGCTCGAGCTGATCGATGAGGGCATCGCCGGCGACCACCTCGGCCGCGAGCTTGGGATCGCGACGCTCCAGCGCCTCGAAGGCGCGGCCGAGCTGCTGCTCGGCGAGGCCACCCATCTGGGTGATGCGCTTATCGAGCAGATGCAGCTCCTGCTCAAAGGCCTTGACCGTGTGCTGGCGCGTCATCCTGATGCTCCGAAAATGTCCGAGAGTTCACGCGCGCCGAAACGGCCCGCCCCCTCGATTTGCGCTGCAATCTAGCGCCCTCAGCCTACAACTTTGTGACAGAATAAGGCGTTATAATTAAATAACAATACCGTCATCACAGAGCAGCGCTCGGACGACGCGCCTGCTCATCGATGACGAACGTGAAAGTCGAGCCTTTTCCCAGCTCCGATTCGATTCGGAATTCGCCGCGGTGGCGGTTGATGATATGCTTGACGATGGCGAGCCCGAGGCCCGTGCCGCCCTTTTCCCGGCTCGACTTGGGATTGACGCGATAGAAGCGCTCCGTGAGTCGCGGCAGGTGCTCGGGCGGTATTCCAGGCCCTTCGTCGCGCACGGCGACGGCAATGCGGCTGGTCGGTCCGCGCGCCTCCCGGCGAACGGTCACCGCGACGGGGCTACCCGGCGCGCCATATTTCAACCCGTTCTGCACGAGGTTCTGCACCACCTGCACGATCTCGTCGGTTTCCCCGAGAACCACCGCTGGCCCGTCGCAAGGGGAGAACTTCAGTGTCGCACCCGCGGCGCGCGCGACGGGCTCGAGGGCCTGGACGGCAGCGGCAACCGTATCGTTGAGATCGATGGCCGTGCGCGGCGGCACGTGCTCGCGCATTTCGACCCGGCTCAGCGAGAGAAGGTCATCGACGAGCCTCGACATGCGCGCGGCCT
The DNA here is from genome assembly GCF_900117415.1 of Hyphomicrobium sp. CS1BSMeth3. Classification (GTDB taxonomy): domain Bacteria; phylum Pseudomonadota; class Alphaproteobacteria; order Rhizobiales; family Hyphomicrobiaceae. The sequence goes on along the minus strand of NZ_FPEI01000006.1, from coordinate 616,034 downwards.
GCTGGCCCATGATGCCGAGAAAGCGCGCCCTTGCTACCGGATCGTCGCTGGCGCGCCCCTGCAGGGTCTCGATGAAGCCAACGAGCGAAGCGAGCGGCGTGCGCAGCTCATGGCTCGCATTGGCGACGAAATCCGCGCGCATGCGCCCAAGCCGGTCCTGGTCGGTGAGGTCGCGCAGCGCAATGACGACGCGAGGTCCGTCCTCGTCCGCCGAGGTCTCGGGCACGGCCGTGAGCGTGATCCGAACGCGCCGGTCGAACGGAATGCGCTCCTGGATTTCCACTGATTGCTGGCGGCCGTCGTCGAGCACCTCGTCGATGGCCTGGAGAAATATGGGGTCGCGGCTCAGGAGGGAGGGCTGTCCACCGGGCCGCAGGAGCGCATAGATCTCGCGTGCGGCGGGATTAATGTGCACGATCGCGCCGCCATGATTGAGCACGATCACGGGATCGGGAACGGCATCCAGAGCCGCGCGCCAGCGCCCGGCCATTTCAGCGGCGGCACTTCGCTGCGCCCGCGATGAGGCGCGCTCGGCCGCCCCCGCGTCTTCTCCCTCGAGAGAGACGAGCGCCGCCAGCACCAGAGCCAGCGCAGCACCGAGGACGATCATCCACGGCGAAAGACCGCCCATCAACGCGACGGCGCCGCCGCCAATGGTGACGGCGAGCAGTAGTGATGCGCGCTGCCGCACGCGCCGGGCTGCCGTTCTGAGCCCAAGCCGCAGAGCATCGCCGAAAGATTGCTGGTCCATGCCGAGAAGCTGCACGCGCCGCTCCTCCGTGTCGTGCGTTTTCCTGCGCGGTCTTTTAGACGTTCCTCGGCTGATCCGACAGCCCTAGTGTGGTTCAGATCAAAGTCCGCCTCCGACACCTACCGCGAATGGGTGACGGACTTCGGAAACACCACACTAGCGAAAAAGCAGCACGGCGAGCGACAGAGCCGCCCCAAGGCCCGCGAACACCAGAAGCCCCGCCCGTCCATCGACGAAGCTATCCGGAAAGAGCTGAAGGATGAGCGGCGCCATGAGCAGGACGCCGCCTCCGACGATCACGGCCCACGTCCAAGGCAGCATCAGCCAGGCAAGGACGAGCCCGACAATCGCCGTTGCCAGCGCGACGGCCATGGTGCCCCACAGGATCGCAGCACCGGCGGGCGACCTCAGCGCCTCCGCGCGATGCTCGCTCGGAAAGTGCCCGCTTGCGGTCAAACCATAGAGTGATGCGCTCATGACCAGCAGCGCGAACGCCACCAGCGCACCCCATTGCATGAGCGCCATCCCTTCACCTCATTCGCTGTCTCGATGCTCCGCCTGGCAAGCCTTTGCTTGCCCGACGTGCGGCCCCTACCTTACCATACGGAAGATATATCAGCATGGAGGGAATGAGACCATGGCCAACGCAGCGGCACCCGAGGCGGCAAAGAAGCGCGAGAAGCGAACGATCACCGAAATCCGCGACAGCAAGAAGACCGGCGAGAAGATGGTCTACATGTCCGTCCCGGACTACACGGCCGCGCAATGGGCCGAGATGGCGGGCGTCGACGTTGCCGTCGTCGGCGACAGCCTCGCGATGATCGCGCACGGCCACAAGAGCACGATCCCCGCGACCATGGACATGATGGTCATGCACGCGCAGGCCATCCGGCGCGGCGCGCCCAATACGTTCGTGCTCGGCTGCATGCCCTACCAGAGCTACAACACCGTCGATCGCGCGCTCGTGAATGCGACACGCTTCATGCAGGACGCGCTGACCGACGCGGTGAAGCCGCAGGGCGGCAAGAGCCAAGCCCACATTCTGAAGGCCCTCGTCGATGCCGGCATCCCAACGGCCTCGCACATCGGCCTCACGCCGCACACGATCGCCACCTTCGGCGGTTTCAAGATCCAAGGCCGCACGGCCGATGCCGCCATGAAGATCCTCGAGGATGCGCTCGCGATCGAGGATGCGGGCTGCTTCATGCTCGAGTTCGAGGCCGTGCCGGCCAAGATCGCGCGGCTCATCTCCGAGCAGCTCACGATTCCCACCATCGGCATCGGTGCTGGCGTCGGCACGGACGGCCAGATCCTGCTCTGCCATGACCTTCTCGGCGTCTTCACGGACTTCAAGCCGAAGTTCACGAAGCGCTTCGCCAACCTCACCGAGGTCGCCGTCAACGGCATCAAGCAGTACGTCAAGGAGGTGAAGGAAGGTTCCTTCCCCGATGACGATCACTCCTACACCGTCAAGGAGGAGGAGTACGAGAAGTTCGCCAAGATGGTGCAGAAGCGGAAGCAGATCTAGCCGCTCGGCTCATCAGGGCAGGCCATTGCGCACGTGGCGCATGTAAGCGGGCCGGGTGCTGAGCTGCTCATAGTAGCGCGCGACGAAAGGATACTCCGGCCGCTCGAAGTTCAGGCAGAACCACCGGTTGACCACGAGGCCGATCGGGATATCGGCGATGGTGAATGTATCACCCGTGATGTACGGCCCGCTCGTTCGCAGATGCGCGTCGAGCTGGCCGACCTCCTTCGTGATTTGCCGCCGCCCCTGCTCGATGAACCACGGATTGTTCCACGGCGGCTCGTTCAGCATGCCGCCGAGGAAGGCGCCGCGGAGCGATATCGACGTTTCATAGTTGGCCCAATCCATCCAACTCTCGACGCCGGCGCGACGCACGGGATCCGTCGGGTAAATGGCATCATCTCCGTGCTTGGTCGCCAGATATCTGACGATCGTATTGGATTCGCGCAGCACGACACCATCATCGATCACCGCAGGAACGAGGCCGATCGGATTGATCTTCAGGAACTCGTCATCGTTCGTCGGGCGATAGCCACGGCCCCAATCCTCCCGCGTGTACGAAGCGCCGAGCTCGTCGCAGACCCACAGGACTTTTCGCACATTGAACGAATTTGCTCTTCCGAGAATCCTCAGCATGGGGACTGCTCCCTCCCGTAGCCTCTTTCTCTTGAAACCTATATTGGCGGACTTCGAGGCGGCGAACCCGCGCGACCGCATTCCAGTTGCGCATTATCGCGGTGCGGCCCACACTATCCTTGGTGAATCTCGGCCGCGGAGCGCCACCCGTGAAAGTCATCGGCTTTGACCATCTCGTGCTGACGGTGGCCTCGATCGAGCGCACCGTAGCATTCTACACGCAGGCACTCGGCATGACGCACGAGGTCTTCGGACCCGACAAGCGCTCAGCGCTGCGCTTCGGCCCGCACAAGATCAACCTGCATCAGGCGGACAACATGTTCGCGCCGCGTGCCGAGCATCCGATGCCCGGATCGGGTGACATCTGCCTGCTGGTGGATGACTTCGACGGCATCGAGGAGCAGCTCGTCGCGAATGACGTGCCGATCCTCGTGCCGCCCTCCGAGCGCACGGGCGCGCGCGGCAAGCTCAAGTCGATTTATATTCGCGATCCGGACGGCAACCTCGTCGAGCTCAGCACGTATGCCGATCTGCGCTTCAAAGCAGCGGGGGCCGACGATGTATGACTACTACTGGTTCTTTCCCACGGCCCTCGGTGCCGGCCTCGTTCAATGGGTCATCGCGGCCGGCATTGGCGCGCTGTTCGTGACAGCTCTGGTGCATGACGCGCAAGGCCGGCGCTGGCTCTGGTTGTTCGGAGACATCGCCTTCCCGCCGATCGGGGTCGTGCGCGGCCTGCTGGTGTGGCTCGAAAAGATCTAGACGATGCCGAATGCGGACGACGCCATCGAACTGCTTAGCACCATGGAGATGGCGGCGGCGGATCGTCTTGCTGTTGCTGCGGGTGTGCCTTCGCTCACGCTGATGGCACGCGCGGGCGAGGCCGTCGCCGAGGTCGCCGGCACGATGGCCGGCATCGGTGCGCGCATTCTCGTGCTGGCTGGACCCGGCAACAACGGCGGTGACGGCTTCGTCGCGGCACGGCGGCTGCTCGAGCAAGGCTATCGCGTGCGCCTCGCATTGTTGGGCGAGCTCGCTGCGCTCAAGGGTGATGCCGCCCGCTATGCGGCGCGCTGGCCGGGGCCGGTCGAGCCGGTCGATGGGCCAAGCATCCGCGACTGCGATCTGATCATAGACGGCCTCTTTGGTGCCGGGCTCTCACGTGCGATCGAAGGCCCCGCCGCCGAGGCTATTCACGCGGTCAACGCATCCGATGTGCCCGTGCTCGCAATCGATGTCCCGAGCGGCCTCGATGGGACGACCGGCAAGCCGACAGGACCGGTTATCGAAGCGACACGGACCATCACCTTCTTTCGCCGCAAGCCTGGACATGTCCTGCTCCCGGGACGCGAGCTCTGCGGTCCGGTGACATGCGCCGATATCGGCATACCCGCCAGCGTGCTCGATCAAATCAAGCCGCAGACGTTCGTAAACAGCCCAGCAGTCTGGCGCGCCGCCCTGCCCCGGCAGAAGGCGGACGCACATAAGTACACGCGGGGGCACGCCGTCATCATCTCAGGTCCCGCGGAGAGTACCGGTGCGGCGCGCCTCAGTGCGCGCGGGGCGCTGCGGGTCGGCGCCGGTCTCGTCACTGTGGCGAGTCCGCGCGCGGCCTTCCCGGTCAATGCCGCTCACCTGACGGCCATCATGCTGAAGCCCTTCGACGTGCCGGAGGGGCTGGCGGCCGTGCTGGCTGACAAACGCCGGAATGCCGTGCTCATCGGCCCCGGCTGCGGTGTCGGGCAGGCGACGTGCCGCATGGTCGAGATCGCGCTCGCATCGGGCCCCGCCGTGGTCCTCGATGCCGATGCCCTGACGTCGTTCGCAGAACTCTCAGCCAGCGCCGGATCGGACCCGGGTCCGCTCGGTTTCCTTCCGGGGGCCGCAACGGGCAGTCAACCGAGCCCCAGGCGGCTCTTCGACGCCATCAAATCCGACGCCAAGCGCCCAGCCGTCCTGACGCCCCACGACGGCGAGTTCCAGCGCCTCTTCGGGAAGCTTCCGGGCTCTCGCCTCGAACGGGCGCGCAGTGCCGCCGCCGAGAGCGGCGCGGTGGTCGTTCTCAAGGGGGCCGACACCTGCATTGCAGCTCCTGACGGCCGGGTCGCCATCAACGAGAATGCCCCGCCATGGCTCGCGACGGCCGGCTCGGGGGACGTGCTCGCGGGCTTCATCACCGGGCTGCTCGCACAGGGTGCGCCGGCATTCGAGGCGGCGGCATCGGCCGTCTGGCTGCATGGAGCGAGCGCCGAGAGCGCCGGCCCCGGGCTCATTGCCGAAGACCTCCCCGAGGCGCTGATGCAGGTCCTTCCCTTATTCAAATAAGGGCATAATGGAAATGATCAACCTAAAATTGCATTCTCCGTTTACCTGCACATTCCAATAGGATTTCTGCTCACATTAACCAATCTATTGCCGGAATATTAACAAGCGTATCAAAACGCTACAATTCTTCCTGAGAATCCGCGACTTAACAGAGTAAATTTTCCGTAAACTCTCTTGCATCTGATAAGAATTCCATCCTATAAGTAAGGTTAAGGAAACGCTACCTCGCAAATGCCTGCCGAGGCGCCGTTGTCCTTATTCTTCAGGAATGGGGGAATTCCCGTCATGCATACCTCCGCGAGGGCAGCGGCAACGACCACAACAACGGTTGCCGCGCCGGCCATCCATGCGCAGACGTTCAATCACAACTTTCTCGCCGATGTGCGGATCGACCACGGCCCGCGGGACCTCTACGCTCGGCTGTTCCTGCGCGGCGATACGATGCTGCGCGAGCGGGGAATCAACCTCACCTTCGCCCCCCTCGAGGAGCTCCTGGAGGTCAACCGGCGCAACAGCGACAGCTGGCGCTCGCTGCTGCCGATCTTCAATGTCGAGGATGGCGGCTTCGCCGACGAGAACGGGTTCTGCCTGCTGGCCCGCACGAGCAGCGGCCAGGTCGTCGCCGCCCAGGCGGCCCGCATCTACGACCTCACCGGAACGAGCTTCAAGGACGAGACGGAGAGCCTGAAGCTCTTCTATCCCGATCCGGATGCCCAGCGTCATCCCGGCGAGCAGATCGTGGTCACCGCCCCCTCGGCCTCGACGATCACGGGCCCGACGACCTTCTCCGGCGCGGTCTGGTATCATCCCTCGATGCGCAAGCAGGGGCTGACCTCGATCCTTCCGCGCATCACGAAGGCGCTATCCCAGACCCGCTGGGATACGGACATCACGCTGAGCTTCATGGCCGAGGAAGTCGTGAAGGCGGGCACCGCGCCGCGGACGGGCTATGCCCATGTCGAATGGGCGATCGACCTGATCGAGACCCCGGTCTCGCCGGGCACGGTCCACTCGGCGCTGATCTGGTCGAACCGCGACGAGCTGGTCGACTATTTCTCAGGTCTGCTGGCGCCGCGAGACACGAAGGTCGATCCGGTCGTCCACCACCGAACCGCCTAGGAGGTGAATCTCCTGGTTCGAGACCTTGATCGGCACGATCAGGCGCTGATAGCGCATACGCAGGCGCCCTTCGCGGGGCCAGCGCACGATCGCGTCGACCTGGTCCAGACGCGGCGCATTGGACACGAGCGCCTCCTTGTAGGCGTCCGCGACCCAGCGGCCGTAAAGCCGGTCGGGCTGCTCCTGAATGGGCGCCCCGACCGCGCACGAGCGCCAGACGTCATAATTCGCGAAGATGCCGCCGCCGAACTCGGAGAACACGAGCTTCTCGGCGCTGCGCTCGCCCTTCACCACCACATAGCGATGGCCCAGCAGCGGCTCGAGGAGACGGCGCAGCTCGACCTCGTTGAGATTGGCCGAAAGGTGCGGCCACTCGCGGAATAGCTGCTGCATGGCGTGCGGATCGCGGACCGTGGGGCCCTCGAGCTTGCGCGACAGGAACTCGTCGGGACGCTGGCGCTTGGCCTCCTCGATCAGATCGTCGAGGCGGATCAGCGCGGCCTGGTTCGAGCGCAGCATCTCGTTCTGCCACTCGCTGTCGAGCCAGGTCAGAACGATACGGTCGAAGCGGCGGTTGAGGAGCCAGCGGTAGAGCGCGTCATAGGCGGCGTCGGCCGTGAAACTCGGGCGCAGCCGGATCTGTGCCGACTGGCCATAGACGTTCGTCGCGATGAAGCCGAGATTGACGACCGCGTAGTCGGAGAATTCGCCCCCCGAATAGGGCGAGTCGTAGGCATGACGGAGCTGGCGCGAGCTTCCGTCCCACACTTGCCCCTGGTCATCTATCAACTGCAGACTCAACACACGGCTCCGCTCGTCACATACAGAGTGTGACAGTGAAATATCAACACAGTCGCGTTGCTAATTCGTTGCAATCGACGCGATTTTTGTATGTGCTCCATCTACCATATAGTTGTAGGCGCGCCACATCCAGGGCCCGCGTCAGCGGCATATCCGGCCTGCGCCCCGGCGTCCGTGACGGGCCAGATCGAGATGGAAGTGGTCGCGGTGGAAGGCATCGGCATTGGGGCCGAGGACGGTCGTGAACGTGCGGCAGGCCCCCCGATGGACGGCACGAAGGAACTCTCGCTCGGCAGCGTTGCCCTTCCAACCCGTCAGTACGGAGATCTTGCGCCCGTCGGCCAGGACGAAGGCGGAGATATCGAGGGCGTTGGCCAAGCCATGCTCGGACAGCACACTTCCGGCAATGCCATTACGGGGCCGGCAGGAATAGGACGCCGCCACCTTCAGCTCCACGACGTCCATTCGGAAGTAGCGGCGCGCTGCCGGCATGACCGACGTGACGACCCAGTGGTCGGTTGCGGGGACCATCGGGCACTGCAGGGTCGCCTGCGGCGTGAGGCTGACCGCGCCGTGGGCCGTCGCGCTGACATACAGCGGCTGAATGGCGCCGCACGCACTGGGGCCGCCAAGAGCACTGCGCCGGGAAATGTGCGGGTTGTTTCGGACGTAGCCCGACGCCAGGCAGCGGCGCTCCTCATCGGCCCGCCACGGCTCTTCCTTGGCGACGAAGTACGCCTGCTTGCCGCAGCCCTGTATCTGGAGCAGCGCCGCAATCGTCAGCCCGAATTTTACCGACCTACGCAACATGAAGGAAAGTATACGGTGGCTCAGCCTAAGAACTGGTCAACGCTAATGACCCAGAAACTCAGATTAGTGCGGCACTTTGTTGCGAGGATGTCCCGGGGCTGACGAAGCGTTCATGATCGGGCAAGAGTTGCTGCTGCGCCAACGCGGTGCGGGCGCGGTCATGCGGCGCGGCAGGTCCTCATTGCCCGAGAGCCATGGAGCGTCTACCTTCACGCGTTCTGAGATAAGGAATGTCCCGGGCAGGCCCGGCGACGAAGGAGCGCCATGATCGATCTTTATACTTGGTCCACGCCCAATGGGCGCAAGGTCTCCATCATGCTGGAGGAGGTTGCGCTCCCCTATGCCGTGCATCCGGTGAACATCTCCAAGGACGAGCAGTTCAAGCCCGAGTTCCTTGCCATCAGCCCCAATAACCGCATCCCCGCGATCGTCGACCGCGACAATGGCCTCGCGCTCTTCGAGTCGGGCGCCATTCTGATGTATCTTGCCGAGAAGACCGGAAAGTTCTGGCCGACCGACGAAAAAGGGCGCTGGAACACCATGCAGTGGCTGATGTGGCAGATGGGCGGCATCGGCCCCATGCTCGGCCAGGTCCATCATTTCGTGCGCTTCAACAAGGGCAAGGCGCCCTACGCCGAGGAGCGCTATCTGAAGGAGGCCGCGCGCCTCTACGGCGTCCTCGACCGCCAGCTCGCCAAGTCCGAATACGTGGCGGGCGACTACACGATCGCCGACATGGCCATCTGGCCCTGGATCTCGCGCTTCGAGTGGCAGGGCATCGACCTTGCCCAGTACGAGAACGTCAGCCGCTGGTACAAGGCCATTGCCGCACGCCCGGCTGTTCAGAAGGGCTATCACATACCTGTACCGCAGGACGGCATCCCCATGCCCTCCTGAGGAATGCGTTGGCCGCCGAGCGGCCGTCACCAAGATCCATCAGCCAGCGCGCGCCAGCAAGGAACGCCGCCATGAAAACAAACCCGACCTTCTCCGGCGTCATCGCTCCGGTTCTCACTCCCTTTGGCGAGGACGGCGCGCCCGACCTCGACCGCTTCGTCGAGCACTGCGAGTGGCTGCTCGAGGACGGCTGCACGGGCCTTGCGCCCTTCGGCACCACGAGCGAGGCGAACTCGCTCGGGATCGACGAGCGCATGGAGATGCTCGAGGAGATCGTCGAAGCCGGCATTCCACCCTCGAAGCTCATGCCGGGCACGGGCATGTGCTCGCTCTCGGATGCGATCCTGCTGACCGATCACGCCGTCGAGCTCGGCTGCGGCGGCGTGCTGATGCTGCCGCCTTTCTACTACAAGAACCCGAGCGAGGAGGGCCTCTTCCGCTTCTTCGCGGAGGTCATCGAGGAGGTCGCCGACGAGGACCTCAAGGTCTACCTCTATCACATCCCGCCCATTGCCCAGGTCGGCTTCTCGCTGCCGCTCATCGAGCGCCTGAAGAAGGAGTTCCCGACGACCGTCGTCGGGCTGAAGGACTCGTCGGGCGATTGGAACAACACCAAGGCCATTCTCGAAGCCTTCCCGGACTTCGAGGTCTTCCCGGGCTCGGAAGCCTTCCTGCTCGACGCGCTGCGTCTCGGCGGGGCGGGCTGCATCTCGGCGACGGCCAACGTGAGCGCGCGCGCAATTCGCGAGGTGTTCGACAACTGGCAGGGGCCGAACGCCGACAAGATCCAGGCCAATGTCACTGCGCTCAGGATGGCCATCCAGCAGTATCCGATGATCCCGGTGCTCAAGGCGCTCCTCGCGCACTACCGCGATGACCCGCTCTGGGCCGAGCTTCGGCCGCCCTTCACGGAGCTCCCCGAGGCCGAAGCCGAGAAGGCCATCCAGACGCTCGCCGAGGTTCATGGCTTCAAGCTGAACTTCGCCGAGGCCGCGTGAGGCCATCATGGCGCCGACACTGGCCGTGCGGACAAGGCACGCGGGTGACGGCGCCACCCGGCCAACCGACAGTGCGCAGGACGCCCGCGCACTAGTCGCGCGCGAGGCGGCAGCCGCCGGCTTCAGCGTCGTGCGCATTGCCCGCGTGAGCGATCTCGGCGCCGAGCCCGGCCGGCGCTTTCTCAGCTTCATCGCCGATGGCCAGCATGGCGACATGGACTGGCTCGAGGCCAAGGCCGAGCGCCGCCAGCATCCGAATGCCATGTGGGCAGAAGCACGAAGCGCCATCGTGCTCGGCCTCAGCTACGCGCCCGAGGAAGATCCTCTCCGTTTCCTCGATCAGCGCGATCGCGCGAGCATCTCCGTCTATGCCGCGCGCCGCGACTACCACGATGTGGTCAAGCCGCGCCTCAAGCGCGTCGCGCGCGCCCTGCAGGCAGCGACCGGCGAGGACGTCAAAGTCTTCGTCGATACTGCACCACTCATGGAGAAGCCGCTCGCAGCGCTCGCCGGTCTCGGCTGGCAAGGCAAGCACACGAACCTCGTCTCGCGCGAGCACGGCTCGTGGCTTTATCTCGGGGTCATTCTGACGCGCGCCGAGATCGCAGCCGACGAGCCCGAGCGCGATCACTGCGGGCGCTGCCGGCGCTGTCTCGACATCTGCCCGACGGCGGCATTCCCGGCCCCCTATCAGCTCGATGCGCGCCGCTGCATTTCCTACCTCACCATCGAGCACAAAGGCCCGATCCCGCACGAATTCCGCGAGGCCATCGGCAATCGCATTTTCGGCTGCGACGACTGCCTCGCCGTCTGCCCGTGGAACAAGTTCGCGCAGGCCTCGCACGATCAGCAGCTCGCCATTCGGCCGGAGACGCAGGGACCGCGCATCGCGGATCTGCTGGCGCTCGACGATGCGGCTTTCCGCGAGCGCTTTGCCGGCACGCCGATCCGCCGCGCGGGACACGCACGCTTCATGCGCAATGTCCTGATCGCGGCCGGCAACAGCAGCGACGCTACACTCGTTCCGCTGATCGAAGCCCTGCTCGCGCACGAAGCGCCGGTCGTGCGCGGCGCTGCCGTGTGGGCGCTCTCGCGTCTCGTCCCGCGTGCGCACATGACTAAGCTGGCGGAAGCGCACGGGAACGACGCGGATGCTTCCGTGTGCGAGGAATGGACAGCGGCGCTCGCCTCATGAGCACGCTTCTGTGCATCGGCCTCGGATATACGGCGCGCGTCTTCGCGGCGCGCGTCGCGGCTCAGGGCTGGCGTGTCATTGGAACCACGCAAACGCCCAGCGGCGCGGCAAGTATCGCTGCTCTCGGCTATGAAGCGATTGCTTTCGACGGCACAGCCGCGAGCGACGAACTGCGCACGGCTCTTACCTCGGCGACGCATCTCCTCGTGTCCGCGCCACCCGATGCATCGGGTGATCCGCTCTTGCGGCACCACGCCGGTGATCTACCCAGCGCGCTCTCCTGGGTTGGCTATCTCTCGACGGTCGGCGTGTATGGCGATCACGGCGGCGCCTGGGTCGCTGAGACAACGACGCCGAAGCCGACGAGCAATCGCAGTCGCTGGCGGCTTGCTGCCGAGCGATCATGGTTCGATCTCGCGCAACATACCGACCTTCGCGTCGAGATCTTTCGCCTCGCCGGCATCTACGGGCCTGGGCGCGGGCCGCTCGAAGCCGTTCGCAAGGGCACGGCCCGCGCGATCGTGAAACCCGGCCAAGTGTTCAATCGCATTCATGTCGAGGATATTGCGAACGTCCTCGCGGCCGCGATCGCCCGGCCATTTGGGCACGCTATCTATAATGTCAGCGACGACGAGCCCGCCCCGCCGCAGGACGTGCTCGCCTACGCCGCGACACTGCTCGGGTTGCCGCCACCACCATCCGTCGACTTTGCGACGGCGGATCTCACGCCCATGGCGCGCAGCTTCTATTCGGAGTGCAAGCGCGTCTCCAATGCGCGCGTGAAAGAAGCACTCGGCCTGGCGCTCGCTTACCCCACTTATCGCGACGGATTTGCCCGCGACGCCGCGTTGATCGGTTCGTGAAGCAATTCACGAACCTAAGTTGCGCGTGAAGGAATTCACCGGTCCTGGGCTTGCGCATGAAGGAATTCACGCGGCGTTCATCCCAAGTCCGCGCGGCCGCCTAAATCGAAGCGTACCGTCATTCCGTACTGCGTACTTGAGTTGTTGAGGCCGCCAGCCCCCTGGCGCGCGCTGCGTTGATGATTTGTCTCCGTCGAGGGAGTAGCGGCATGTCCGCCCTGAAGCGTCGCGCATATTTCTCTTACCTCACATTGCATCGCACGACCGGCCTAGCCGGTGCTCTCGCCTCCGCAATCATTCTAAGCCCGCTTCCGGCTTCGGCCGATCCCGCAGGAAATCCGGCGCACGCGATCGCCAACCGCTTTGCCGAGGATGCCCAGCGCGCCGAGGCTCAGCGCAAGGAAGCGGCACAAAAACAGGCGCAGCAGCGCAGAGAGCAAGCAGCCAAGGCTGCCAAGGAAAAAACGCAGAAGACTCACGAGGCCGAGATGCTCGCGCGCGCCCGCGCCGAGAATGAAGAGCGCCGAAAGCTCGAAGAAGAGGCCGCACGGCTCGACGCCATGCGCGCCGAGCGCGAGGCGCGTGAAAGCGAAGCCGAGCGCCAGCGCGCCGAGAAAGCGCGTCAGATCGAGGCCGCGCGGGAAGCCGAGCAAGCGCGTGTCGCGGAAGAAGCGCGCAAGGCCGAGGAAATCAAGCGCGCCGCCGAAGCACTCCGCATTGCCGCCGAGCAGGCTGCTGCAGAGGAAGCCCGCAAGGCCGAAGCCGCACGTCTTGCCGAGGCCGAGCGCCGTGCGGAGGAAGCCCGCCGCGCCGAGCAGGCGGCCTGGGCAGCCGAGGAGGCCAAGCGCGCGGCTGAGCTCCGCAAGGCCGAGGAAATTCGCAAGGCTGAAGAAACGCGCAAAGCCGAGGAAGTCCGCAAGGCCAGTGAGGCCCAGCGCATCGCAGCCGAGCGCGCCGCCGCCGAGGCAGCCGCACGCGCCGAGACCGAGCGCCGGGCCGCAGAGGCCAGTCGCGCCGTTGCTCGCGCGACCACCGATGAAACCCGCCGCGTCGCCGACATCGAGGCCGATGCCGAGATCGCGCGCGTAGCCGAGAGCCTGCGCCGCATTCGCGAGGAGCAACTTGCGCGGCACACGGGCCCGGCGAGCGGCACGATTACGGGCACTGTCCAGGAACGCGCGCACGAGCCGTCATCGGGCCAGGGCCGCATCACCGACAATGAAGGCTTCCGCGATGTCCCGCTCGCCCCGCCGCGCTCGCGCGCCGGCACCGAGCGCCCCGCGCTGATGTCACCAGAGCCCAAGCTCGCCTATGACGGCCACGTCACCATCCTCCTGCAGATGGAGCCGCGCTATCGCCGTGGCCGCGGCTATGAAAGCATGGACCCTGTGCTCTGCACGGCCGGCGGCTGCTACGTGAGCAATGGGCACGATCAACCGGCAACGTTCCTGCATGGCAATCGCGCCGTGCGGTTCGGCAACGCGATCGGCCGCCGCGCCGGTGCCTGCAATCACGCCACCACGTGCGTCTTCCGCAATGTCGATCTCGGGGCTCTCCCCGCGGACGTGCAGCCTGTCGACATCCGCGTGATCCGGCATGACCGACGCGAGCCGGAGCGCATCGAGACGCTTTCGAGCTGCCGCGCGGGCGCGGGCGACCGCGTCACATGCACGGGCGCCATCCACGGCGATGGCTACACCATGTGGGTGATCTCGGAGGCTGCTGCCGAGCGCCTGCCGCCTCACGCTTTCGAGTCGGCATTCGACGGCGGGCTCGTGGATTCGGCGGAGGCCGATCCCAAGCTGAACCCGTGGCGCGACCGCTGGTAGCTCACTTCGCGTACGAAACGCCGGCGAGACCTTCGAGCGCGCGGATCATCAGATCGAGATCCTCGGGCCGCGAGAGACGATGCTCACCGTCCGGCACGGCCGAGACCTGCACGTGATCGCCGGAGAGATGCGCGACGAGATCGAGCGTGTGCTCCCAGGGCACGTCCGGATCGAGCAGGCCGTGCAGCACGTGGATGGGCCGGCCGGGATCGAAAGGCGCATCGCCAATGAGGTGATTGCGTCCTTCCTCGATGAGGCGCCGCGAGATGGCGTAGTCGCCATCGCCGTATTTTGACGGCCGCTGGAACACGCCCTTCTCCAGGATGTCGCGTTTCGCGCTCTCCGAGAAGCGCGCCCACATGAGCCGCTCGGTCATATCCCAGGCCGGCGCGATCAACAGCAGCCCTTTGATGCGCGCGGCCTCGGCGGGCGCATCGCGCATGAGCGCGCGCAGCACGAGCAGCGCGATGTAGCCGCCCATGCTCGAGCCGACGAGGATCTGTGGTCCCTGCGTAATCTGCTTGAAGACGGCCAGCGCCTCCTCGAGCCACGCGCCGATGGTCCCGTCCTCGAACTGCCCCGGTGACTGGCCATGCCCCGAATAGTCAAAACGCGTGCAAGGATGGCCATGCTCGGCAGCCCAGGCCGCGAGTACCGAGGCCTTGGTGCTCGTCATTTCCGACTTGAGACCTGAAAGCCACATCACGCCGGGCGTCTTTCCCGGCTTTCCGGGATCCGCCAGATAGGCAATGCGGCGCCCAGATGCGTCTCCTGGCGCTCCGGCCCCGACTTGCAGAAATTGTGGTTCGGCCTCTGCCATTCTATAAACCCTCGACACTGCTGAGCCGCGCGGGCTCCTTATCTCGAACCATAGCCGATCCCGATGGCCGATCAGATGCCGACCATACTGCAGATCGTCCCGCGGCTCGATACCGGCGGCGCCGAGCTCTCCACGCTGGAAATCGTCGCGGCGCTCGTGCGCACGGGCGCGCGGGCGCTGGTCGCGACCGAGGGCGGGCGCATGGCCGAGCGTGTCACGGCACTCGGCGGCGAGATCATCACCCTGCCGCTCGAAACGAAGAACCCGGTGACGATCGTCACCAACGGCCAGCGCATAGCGAGCATCGTCCGCGAGCGCTCGGTGTCGCTCCTCCATGCCCGCAGTCGCGCGCCTGCATGGAGCGCACTCATGGCCGCGCGGCGGGCAGGTGTCCCCTTCGTCACGACCTACCACGGCGCCTATGGCGAGCGCGGGCGCATCAAGCGGCTCTACAATAGCGTCATGGCGCGCGGCGATAGCGTCATCGCAAACTCGCGCTACACGTCGGACCTGATCCGCGGCCGCTATGGTGCGCTCGCGGGGACGCCCGTGATCATTCCGCGCGGCGTCGACATCGCGCGCTTCTCGCCTGACAGCATCGATGCAGAGCGCCGCACGCGCCTTCTCACGGCGTGGGGCATCGAGCCGCATGAGCGCGTGATCCTCCATGCCGCGCGCCTCACGACGTGGAAGGGCCAGCGCGTCCTCATCGAGGCCGTCGGCCGGCTACAAGCCGAGGGCCGTCTCGGCAATGGCGTGCTGGTGCTGGCCGGCGACGCACAAGGGCGCAACGACTACGCCGAGGGCCTGCGCCAGCTTGCCGGCGAGCTCGGCATCAGCGATCGCGTGCGCCTCGTCGGTCATGTCGAGGACATCGCCGCGGCATTTGCTGTCGCCTACCTGACGGTCATCGCCTCCATCGAGCCCGAAGCCTTCGGACGTGCTGCTGCAGAGGCGCTTGCCGTCGGCTGTCCAACAATCACGACCAATATCGGTGCACCGCCCGAGATCGTCCTCGCCCCGCCGGAGGTCTCGCGCGAGCAGGCAACGGGATGGCATGTGCCGCCGCGCGATGCTGCCGCGCTCGCTGATGCCATTGCCGAGGCGCTCGCCATGCCGGAGGCCGAGCGGCAAGCCATGAGCGCGCGCGCCGCGGCCTCCATTGCGGCACGCTTCACCGTCGCAGCCATGCAGCGCCAGACGCTCGCGGTTTATGACGGCCTGCTCGGCACGCAGCTCGCGGCGCGGTTCACGGCATCGCAGACGCATCCGGTTTGACAGGCGGCAGCCCAGGTGAAAGTCTTGCGGCGCTCTTTGAAGCCAAAGCAAGATTTTATGGGAGTTCGCCCGCCATGGTCGCCACGACGCCATTCCTGAAGGATGCCGACAAGCTTGGGCCCCTCGCCTCGCGCTATCTCAATGTCGCCGAGCTGCCCTGGCAGGAGACGCGCTTTCCCGGCGTCGACATGAAGGTGCTCGTCGAGGACAAGGAGAGCGGGCTCGTCACGGCGCTCTTCCGCTTCGCGCCCGGCACTCAGCTTCCCTATCACGAGCATGTCGAGATCGAGCAGACCTGGGTGCTCGAGGGCACGCTCGAGGACGAGGAAGGCATCGCCACGCCCGGCAACTTCGTCTGGCGCCCGGCCGGCAACCGCCACAATGCGCATTCGCCGAATGGCTGCCTTGTGCTCTCGATCTTCCTCAAGCCCAACAAGTTCCTCGACAAGGATACCTCCGGCTGGGATACGAAGGGCGGCACCTGAGGTCCCTCGCGACCAAGAATAAGCAAAGGAAACACCCCCAATGACCGCCCGTACGCCGCGCATGCCGATGATCCCTGATGCCGAGATGACGGAGGCGCAGAAGGCCGCCGTCAAGGACATCGTCTCCGGCCCGCGCGGCCATCTCGTCGGCCCGTTCATCCCGCTGCTGCGCAGCCCGGATTTCATGACGCGCCTGCAGAAGACCGGCGAATACCTGCGCTTCAACAGCGCGCTCGAGCCGCGCCGCTCCGAGATGGTCATTCTGATGACGGCGCGTCTTTGGACACAGGCCTTCGAGTGGCATCACCACCGCCCGATCGCCGAGAAGGCGGGCCTTGCCGCGGACGTCATCGACGCCATTGCCGAGGGCCGTCGCCCGGCCAAGATGGCCGCCGACGAGGCCGTCATCTACGACTTCATCGACGAGCTTTCGCGCGCGCGCTCCGTGAGTGATGCGACGTACAAGCGGGCGGTGGAAGCATTCGGCGAGCGCGGCGTCATCGATATGATCGGCATCCACGGCTACTACAGCCTGCTCGCCATGGTGCTGAACGTCTCGCGCGCGCCGCTTCCCGAAGGCGCGAAGACGGGCATCGATCCGCTGCCCTGAGGCGCCTACACTGAGGGACCACCCTCGAAGCCGAAGCGGCGCTTGATACGCTCGAAGAGCTGGTCGCGCACGCGCCGGTACACTTCGAGCGTCTGCTCCCGATTGCCCTGGCCGACCATCAGCGAAGCATCGAAGGTCGGCCAGTACTCGACATCCACGGCCATGGTGCGCGTGAGCTCCAGGGCCGAGTGGTGCGCCTCGGGCGAAAGCGACACGATGAGATCGAAGGAGGTGTCATCGAGATCGGCGAGCGCGAGCGGCGCGTGAGCGGAAACGTCGATTCCGATTTCGTCCATGACTGCTGTGACGAACGGATCAGTCTCTTCGCCGGCCCTGACGCCGGCAGAGGAGACATAGACGCGCCGGCCCGCCAGATGGCGCAGGATGGCTGCGGCGATCGGCGAGCGCACGACATTCATCGTGCAGGCGAAGAGCACGGCACCCGGCAGCTCACGTACACCACCCTCGCTGCTGGCCGCGCCCCCGGGCATGGTGCGTCAGCCCTTCCAGTGCAGCGCGCAGATCAGCGTGAAGAGGCGCCGCGCCGTGTCGTAGTCGACGTTGATCTTGCCTTTGAGGCGCTCCGTGAGCAGGCGGCTCCCTTCGTCATGCAGCCCGCGCCGTCCCATGTCGATGGCCTGAATGCGCGAGGGCGGCGCGGTGCGGATCGCCTTGTAGTAGCTCTCACAGACAATGAAGTAGTCCTTCATCACGCGCTTCAGCGGTGAGAGGGAGAGCATCAGAGTGTGCTCGCCGGACACGGGCTCGGTGTCGACGATGAAATGCAGGCGATCCTCGATGACCGCGAGCTTGAGCGTGAACGGGCCCTCGCGCCCTTCGACCTCGAAAGTATTGGCGTCGATAATGTCGTAGATCGCGACTTCGCGCTCGTGCTCGATGTTCGCGTTGCCGCGCGTGATCGAGGCCTCGTCGAGTGTGATGGCGACGAGCCGCGCGCGGGACGGAGCATCGGGCGTCTGGCTCACGCGCCCTCCTTCTTCGTATTGGCGGCAAGCGCGTTCGGGCCGAGCCGCACGGCAATGGAGCGGCGGTGCGCGTCAAGCCCTTCGGCGGAGGCAAGGCGCATGGCCGCCGGTCCGAGTGCCGCGAGCGCGCTCTCATCGAGACGCAGGATCGACGTGCGCTTCATGAAGTCGAGGACGCCGAGACCCGAGGAGAAACGCGCACTGCGCGCCGTGGGCAGCACGTGGTTGGAGCCGGCGACATAATCGCCGATCACCTCGGGCGTATGCGCGCCGAGGAAGATCGCGCCGGCATTGCGGATGGCGTCCGCGAGCTGGTCCGCGTCGCGCACGGCAATCTGCAGATGCTCGGCGGCAATGCGGTCGGCGAGCGCGGGGGCTTCGCCGAAGTGCTCGAGGAGGATGACCGCGCCGAAATCGCGCCAGCTCTCGGCAGCGATCGCGCCACGCGGCAGCACCTTGAGTTGCCGCTCCACGGCGGCGCAGACGGCTTCGGCAAAGGCTGCATCGTCGGTCATGAGGATCGACTGCGCGGCCGTGTCGTGCTCAGCCTGCGCAAGGAGATCGGCGGCGATCCATTCCGGATCATTGTCGCGGTCGGCAATGACGAGAACCTCGGATGGCCCCGCGATCGAGTCGATGCCGACCGTACCGAACACCTGCCGCTTGGCGGCCGCCACATAGGCATTGCCCGGTCCGACGATCTTGGCGACGGGCACGATCGTCTGCGTGCCATAGGCGAGCGCGGCCACGGCCTGCGCGCCGCCGATACGGTAGATCTCCTCGACGCCTGCGAGATGCGCCGCCACCAGCACCAGCGGGTTGAGCTGCCCGTCGGGCGAAGGCACGGCCATGACAATGCGCGGCACACCCGCGACACGCGCCGGCACGGCATTCATGAGCACCGAGCTCGGGTAGGAGGCCGTCCCGCCCGGCACGTAGAGGCCCACGGCCTCGACGGCCGTCCAGCGCCCGCCAAGCTCGACACCCAGCGCATCACGATAGCGGTCATCGTACGGGAGCTGGCGCTGGTGGTAGGCAGCAATGCGGTCGCGCGCGAGCGTCAGCGCCGCGACGGTCTCGGCATCGGCCGAGGCAACAGCAGCCGAGATCTCGTCCGCGCGGATACGCAAGCCCTTGGCGCCGGCATCAAAGCGATCGAAGCGCTGCGTGAGCTCGATGACCGCCGCATCGCCGCGCTTGCGCACGTCGGCAAGGATGGACCGGACCTGCGCATCCACGTCCTCGGAAACCTCGCGCTTCTGCGTGAGGAAGCTGCGGAAGGCCGCCTCGAAGCCGGCATCGGATGTCCTAAGGCGCGTTGGCATGTGTCGTACTTTCCTGCCACTTTCCCCCTCTCCCATCGTCTTCAATGGGGAGAGGGTCGGTTGAGGGGCGGGAACTTGCGCGACGTTTGTGTTTGCCGCCGCCCCTCACCCTAACCCTCTCCCCGTGAGCACGGGGAGAGGGGATTTTGTGCAATTCCTGTGCTGTCGGCGGCCTTTGCTATGCCGGATCGTCTTCCGGATGCTTCGGCACGGCGCGCGCTTGCCAGGCCGGACCGAGATCCTTCATCTCGGCCTCGATGCACTCGACGTGCAGCCGCACGGCGCCGCCCCCGGCAAACACCAGCGTGACATGCCCTTGGGGATCCTCGGTCGCGGCCGGCTCGAACTGGATGGCGAGCAGCTCCAGCACCTCCTGCCCGGCCTTCAGGTCGATACCGCTGACCTGGGCGCCGAGCACACGCTCGAAGCGCAGCGCCGCCTGCCGCCGCGTCGGCGCCCTCGCCCTGCCGCCTGGTGCCACCGACGTCCAGTCGAAACGGTTGAAGATGGCCGCAAAGCGCCGCTCGCGCGGCACGTAGGCCATGTCGCCGACCTTCAGCACGGCATCCTGCATATGCGCGGAGACGATCTTGAGGTCATCAGCGTCGAGGGCAATGAGTTTGAGATTGTCCATGCTCGGCCTGGCACTATCCGCGCCGCCAGCTCCCCCAAGCCGGTGCGCTATCGAGGCAGACTGATACCCGCCAGCACGCGGCGGTGCAACAAGGCCGACGCCGTCATTTCAAGCGCTGGTTGTGGAACCCGCCTTCAGCTAACCTTGCAGGCAGCGATGGCCACGCGCGGCTGTCCGGCATCCAGGGGAGAAACGCACATGGCCGAAAAGGCAGGCATTGCCGTTATCACGGGCGGCTCGAGCGGCATTGGCGAGGCGACCGCACGCCGGCTCGCGCAGGACGGCTACCGGATCGCCATCCTCGACGTGAACATGGATGCAGCCGACGCCGTTGCCCGCGACATCGGCAATGGCGCCCGCGCCTGGCGCTGTGATGTTGCCAATGCGGACGCCGTCGAGGCCGCAGCCGAGACGGTGGCCAAGGAGATGGGCGCCCCGCGGGTGCTGGTGACGTCCGCCGGGCTAATCCCGAATACCGAATCCATCCTGGACATGGACATGGCCGCCCACGACCGCATGTGGCAGGTGAACTATAACGGCACCCTCCATGCCTGCCGCTCGTTCGCGCGCCGCATGATCCCCGAGCAGCGCGGCGCCATCGTCACCATCGGCTCGATCAATTCCGCCCAGCCCCTGCCGATCCCCGCCTACAACATGGGCAAGGCGGCCGTGGCGCGCCTCACCCAGCTTCTTGCTGTCGAGCTCGGCCGCCACAACATCCGCGTCAACAGCGTCGGCCCGACCTACGTCATGACGCCGCCCCTGCGTGCCAAGGTCGCCGCCGGCCAGCGCGACATGAACAAGATCATGAGCGTGCACGCGCTGAAGACGCTGCCCGAGCCTGCGGACATCGCCAACGCCATCGCCTTCCTCGCCTCGGAGCAGGCGCGCACGATCACGGGCATCCTGCTGCCGGTCGATTCCGGCTGGCTCGCGGGCGTTCCGTATCTGACCTACGCGGGCGGCGTGCCCTGGGAGAGCTGATGGCGCACCCGCCCAATCCAATGGGAGAAGAAGAGGAGTTATCCGTGGCCGACTTGAAGAGCCTCATCCGCACCATTCCCGACTATCCGAAGCCCGGCATCATGTTCCGCGATGTCACGACGCTCTTCGGCGACGCGCAGGGCTTCAAGGCGACGATCGTGCGCATGGCCGAGCCCTGGCGCGGCGAGCCGGTCGACGCGGTCGCGGGCATCGAGGCGCGCGGCTTCATTCTCGGCGGCGCGGTGGCGGACCGGCTCGGGACGGCCTTCGTGCCGATCCGCAAGAAGGGCAAGCTCCCCTGGAAGACCATCGGCCAGGAGTACACGCTCGAGTACGGCATCGATGCCATGGAGATCCATGCGGACGCCATCCGGGCGGGTGCGCGCATCCTGATCGTCGATGACCTCATCGCGACCGGCGGCACTGCGGAAGCAGCCGCCAAGCTCGTGCGGCGCTCGAACGGGCACATCGTCGGCGCCACCTTCATCATCGATCTTCCCGATCTCGGCGGGCGCAAAAGGCTCGAAGGCATGGGCATTCGCTGCGAGACGCTCATGGCCTTCGAGGGACACTGAGGACAGGCGCCGTGAGCGACGTGCGCATCATCGACGTGCTGGTTGTCGGGCTCGGGCCTGCGGGTGCGAGCGCTGCAGCCGCGGCGGCGTCGCGTGGCGCCCGCGTCGTCGCCATCGATCGCAAGCGCGTTGCCGGACACCCCGTGCAGTGTGCCGAGTTCGTGCCGGCGCTGATCGGCCAGCAGGTGCCCGCGCTCGATCAACACCGCCAGCAGCGCATTCGCGCCATGACCACCTTCGTCGAGGACGAGCCCCCGCATTTGCGCGAGCAGTTCTCGGGCGTGATGATCGACCGGCAGGCCTTCGATGCCGCCCTCGTCGCGCGCGCCGAGCAAGCGGGCGCCGAGATCTGGTTCGGCCTCTCGCTCCGCGAGATCGATGCCGATGGCACGGCGCAGCTCTCCGACGGGAGCCGCATAGCGGCGGCCGTCATCGTCGGCGCGGACGGGCCGCGCTCGGCTGTCGGCGCGGCTGTGGGCATCGAGAACCAAGTGCTCGCCGAGACACGGCAGATGACCGTACCGCTGCTCATGTCCTTCGAGGAGACGGACATCTTCCTCTCGCACAAGCTGCCCGGCGGCTATGCGTGGCTCTTTCCCAAGGGTGAGGTCGCCAACCTCGGACTCGGCGGCGATCCGCGCTGGCGCTCGCATTTCAAGCCGCTGCTCGATGACCTTCACACGCAGCTCGTCGCACAAGGACGCGTCGGCAGCGATGTGCTCGGTCACACGGGTGGCGCGATCCCGAGCGGCGGGATGCTGGAGCCCGTGGCGAGCGTGGGTACGGCGCATGTGCTCCTTGCCGGCGACGCGGCGGGCCTGACGAACCCGATTACCGGCGCCGGCATCATGTCGGCCGTCATCTCGGGCGAAATGGCCGGCGAGGCGGCTGCAGCGCTGGTCGCGGGCGATGCCGATGCGGCCGCCAGCTACCGGGATGACCTCGCCGACATGTTCGAGGCCTCGCTCGCACGTGCCGTTGCCCGGCGCGAGGCCCTGATGCGGCTCCATGACGTCGGCCAGCCCGGCCCCGATGACCTGCGCCGCGCCTGGATTGCCTTCCCGGAGTACTGGGCCGCGTGAGGTGCGGGTGGTTTTTCGCGGGCGGAGCGCAGTCCATCCTTGCGCGATCGGCGCCCGTTCGCTAAGAGAGCCACCTCGCCCCGATGCTTCGCGCTCGCGGGCGCCTTACGGGATGGGCAGTTAGCTCAGCGGTAGAGCACTACCTTGACATGGTAGGGGTCACAGGTTCGATCCCTGTACTGCCCACCATCCCTCCAAGACCCTCCTTCATCTGAATTTCCCGTAGTCTGGTTGTTTTTCGGCCTCTGACTACGGGCGCATCTCATGCTGCCTGGAAATTAGGCATCCCTAAGGTTGACTTATTGTGGCGGAACCACGATTGGTTGCGGCGGCGCCTAAAGATTAACTATAACGACAACGCCGATGACAGAGACAATATTTGGCAGCAAGAGAGTATTGAGTATGAGAGGACCGACGACCGCAAGCGTTGCGGATCAATTGAGCGAGAGATGGAGAGAGAACTCGGAGATGCCGCGCCTGGCGTTCACCTCACGCTTCAAGGAACTAAAGCAGAAATTTTCCGATCTGCGCTTTGAAATTGGCAGGATGTCTTCAGGATTTCACGAAGGCGTGGGATATATCGACGAGCTGCACTATCATCGGAAGCTTGATAGGCTCACGGACGAAATGCATGGGATCTGCATCGATCTCTGCGGTCTCAGGTCGACGTGCGTCGACCACTTGAGATTGAAGATTTCGGCCCTGCTTTACCTGCTCCCCGACGAAGAGGACACAGAGCCGAGACTGGCAAAGTCCCTCCTTTTGGACCTCGACGAGCAGCAACGTGTGCAGGTTTCGCCGATCTGCACGCTACGAGCCCAGACGAGCTGAGTAGAGCGGCTCCCACATCACGCTTATCCCAGAAGGCGGCAAGCGCGGACATTCGCAGCGCCATTGCACGCGCGAGCGCGACTGTCCGACTTTCCGCCTCCTTGCCGCCCACCGCATCCCGCGCCGAGCCATCACTGCGCTGCGCTCAGCCGACGCGCGCACACCCGTTCAGCGGAGGGCCTCCGCCTAGAGCGAAAAGCGCCCCTGCTCGATCTCTATACCGCCCATCATCCCGAGCAAAATCTTCCAAGCAACGTGCTGTGCTGGAAAATTGAGGCGTACACATATGCATCATCGGGTACGCTGTTTATTCATCTACAATCACCGGCTGCATGGCCTGCTCGCATCAGTTGCGGAAATCAGACCCTCAGACGCGAACAAATGTTGACAAATTGTGGCGGAGTCATGATTGCTGGCAGCGGCGAGGGTCTGCTGCTAGAGAGATCCTCTCGCCATCAACGGAGGTAAAAACCAGTAACTTGTGAGTATTGCTTATGATCGAATCAGCACCAGTCAGCATTGGAAATTCGCTCGCCGATGATTGGCTGGAAAATCCGGGGGGATCACTCTCGCAATTAACCCTGAATTTCGGTGAACTGAGCGAACAATTCTGCGGTCTGATGTCAACAATCGGCAGCATGTCGCCAGGATACACGAAGGATGCAGGATATCTTGATGAGCTGCATTTTCAGAACACCCTTGATAAGTTCACGGATCAAATGCATCACATCTGCGTCGATCTCGGCGCTCTTCCCGCCACATCCCATGACCACCTGAAGTTGAAGATGTCGGCCTTGCTGTACCTGCTCCCGGAAGAGGATTGCACGGAGCTTGAACTGGCGAAGTCGCTCCTCGCGGACTTCGAGCGTGGTCACTTCGAGTTTTCGCCGGCCGCCAGAAAATAGCAGATACGCCTCTGGCCTACGGGGAGGCAGGCCCCAACAGGAGCGCCCATCCAAGTCGAACGCGCTCTCTATGGCGGGACTCGGTCCCGCCATTCTCGCACAGTGCCGAAGGTCCTCTCTGGCGGCACGGTAGCGAGCTTCGGGATCGCGGCACTAGCTGGCTGCGGTCTACCTCGAAGACAGGCGCAATACATTCGAACTGCTTGCCGAACGTCTCTCGGCGGGGACTACGCCCGAACCGGAAGGCGCCGAAGCTCGATCCCTGCACGGCCCATCATCTCATTCCTCACTATCCGTTCCAATCTGCGTTTTGATTGCGGCGATTGCATTGCAGCATGTGGCCGTATCGCTACTTAAAACAGGATTATGCTCCTAATTTACCTTACTTGTTGACGGCTGTAGGACAGCTAATTATCGTTCACTGAACAGTCGTTATTCAGCGCCGACCGTCGTTCTCCGACACCCCTCTCCTCGTAAGTAAGAGCGTCCCATGTGCCCGGAAAATTGTTTAGCTTCATTGGCTTCGTCTGACACGCAGAAGAGCGTTCGGGCCTCGGCCGACAGCGACCAGCGGCCCAGCGAGATCGAGGCACTCCGTATTCGGCACGATGAGTTGATGGCCAGATCCGGAAAGCTGGCGAGCCGCATCCAGCGGCGGCGCGGTCATGCTCCCGATAATAATTTTCAAACGGAATATGACGCGATCAGCGACGAGATGATCGATCTTTCCGTTCAGCTTAGCTCAGTACCCGCCGTAACGCTCGAAGCCTTGAAGCTGAAGGCTTCGCTTTTGCTCGACATCCTTCCCGACGAGGCTGATCCGACGGTGTATCTGGCCCTCTCCCTGTGCGAGGACCTTCTGGACATCACGGGCGAGCAGCTCAACGGCCACAAGCGCGCCGCCAGCCCGGTTGATCGTCACCGCCCGGCCGCGTAGCCCTGCATTCCGCGCGGATTGGCAGCCGCGCGACGCCGCGGGCCGACCTGCGAAGCCGCCGTCAGACGCCCCTCGGACCAGTCCGGGCCGACTTCGACCTTGTGGCCGCGGCGCTCGAGCTCCTTGATCGTCGCAGCCGGCAAACGGCTCTCGACCACCACGACACCGGGCCGCGCCGCGCGCGGCCAGAACGAGGCCGGGAAGTGCTCGATGTGCCAGGCGGGCGCGTCGATCGCCTCCTGCATGCTCATGCCGGCGTGCAGGTGGCGCAGGAAGAACTGTGCGCTCCACTGGTCCTGCTGATCGCCGCCGGGCGTACCCCAGACCATGTACGGCTTGCCCTCCTTGAGCGCCATGCCGACCGAAAGCGTCGAGCGCGGACGCTTGCCCGGCACCAGCGTTCCCGGCAGGCCTTCCTCGAGCCAGAACATCTGGGCGCGGCTGCCGAGCGGCCAGCCGAGTGCCGGGATCACCGGCGAGGACTGCAACCAGCCACCGGACGGCGTCGCGGTGAACATGTTGCCGGCCTGATCGATGATGTCGATGTGGACGGTATCGCCCTTGACCTGGCCCATGGCGCCGACCGTCGGCTCGCCGGCCCCTGCCGCGCTGACCGCCTCGCGCCGATCCGCCGTCGACTTGACGATGACCTTGCCGTCGTAGCCCTCGATGACGCCGGGACGCTGCTCCATGGAAGCGTATTGGCCGATCAGGCGGCGGCGATCCGAGTTGTAGCGCTCGGAGAGCAGCGTCTCCATCGGCACGTCTGCGAACTTCGGATCGCCGTAGAAGGCCTCGCGATCGGCATAGGCGAGCTTTGCGGCCTCGATCCAGAGATGGACGAAATCGGCGCTCGTCGGATCGAGCTTGTCGAGGTCGTAGCCCTTCAGGATCGCAAGCTGCTGCAACATGACCGGACCCTGCGTCCAGGGGCCCGGCTTCAACAGCGTGTAGCCGTGATAGTCGAGCGACACGGGCGCCTCGATGGTCGGCTGCCAGCCGGCCATGTCGGCCGCCGTCAGCACGCCTTTGTGACGCCGGCCGCTCACATCCATGATTTCATTCGTGCGGCAGAAGCGGTCGATCTCCTCGGCGACAAAGCCGTGGCTCCAGGCCTTGCGGGCGCGCTCGATCTCCGCCTCGCGACTGCCGCCGCCGGCTTCGGCTTCCTTGAGAATGCGCTGATAGGTCTCGGCGTGGGCCGTGTTGCGAAAGAGCGTGCCGGGTGCCGGGACTTTGCCACCCGGCAGATAGACAGCCGCAGACGTTGGCCAGTGCTCGGTGAAGAGCTGCTTCACGGTGGCGATCGTGGCGCAGGCGCGCTCGACAATCGGATGGCCGCCGCGCGCATAGCCGAGCGAAGGCTCCAGCACATCGCGAAGCCGCATGGTGCCGTAATCGCGCAAGATCATCATGTAAGTTTCGAACGTGCCGGGAATGCACGCTGCGAGAAGGCCCGTGCCTGGCACGATGTCGAGGCCGAGATGGCCGCGGTAGTGCGCAATCGTCGCACCAGCAGGTGCCGGTCCCTGCCCGCAGATGACCTCCGGCGCGCCTTTCTTCGTATCATATACGATGACCGGCACGTCGCCGCCCGGTCCGCAAAGGTGCGGCTCCACGACCTGCAGCGTGAATGCGGCGGCGATGCCTGCGTCGAACGCATTGCCGCCTTTTTCCAGGATAGACATGCCGACGGCGGTCGCGATCCAGTGCGTCGTCGCGCAGACGCCGAAAGTGCCTTCGATCTCCGGGCGCGTCGTGAACGGGCCGGCATTGATGTTCGCCATAGGGGTCGCTCCGGGAGAATTCGGCAAAACTACGTAGAGACAATTTACCTGCGATTCAGTCTCGATGTCGTCAAGTGATATGAGCTGGCCGCCCCGCGACCGGATCGCAGGTCAACAACGCGTGAGGGACGCGCATTAGAGGTTCGATCCGCCTACGATACGTGGTACACAGTTCGTATGCGCTTAATCTAGCAAGCCACGGGAAAATCAGGAGTATATAATAATGTTGCGTGCCGCGTTGGCGCTGGCCATGACCGGCGTCTTGGCTCCCCCTGCGTTCGCTCAGGAATGGTGGATGCCTTGGGCTAGACCGGGCTATCAGGCCCCCTCCTACGCCGCCCCGCGGTTCGATGAAGACCGCTACGGTCCTCGCCCGCGGCCCCAGGGCCAAGCCCTCATGAGCGGCGGGCCGCGTCCGAACGTCTCGCCAGCAAGCCCGAGCCGCATCTCGTTCGCGAGCAGCTACGCGCCCGGCACGGTCGTCATCGATACAACGGGCCGCAAGCTGTATCTCGTTCAATCGTCGCGCGACGCGCTCGTCTATCCGATCTCGGTTGGCCGCGAAGGCTTCACGTGGACGGGCACCGAGCGTATCAGCCGCGTCGCGAACTGGCCGGACTGGCATCCGCCGGCGGAGATGCGCCAGCGTCAGCCGTACTTGCCGGTGAAGATGATGGGCGGCGTCTATAACCCGCTCGGCGCCAAGGCGCTCTATCTCGGCAATACGCTCTACCGCATTCACGGCACCGATGATCCCCGCACCATCGGCCGTGCAACTTCGTCCGGCTGCTTCCGCATGACGAACGGCCACGTCGTCGATCTCTCGCGCCGCGTCGGCGTCGGCACGACAGTCGTGGTCGTCAATCGGCTCTCCGCCAGCGTCGCGCGCGGCGGCAGCGGCGGCTGATCCGCAACACGCGGAACGACAAACGACCAATCAGCGCCCCGCACCTCGTGTGCGGGGCGCTTTCGTTCGGCCGCTCGCATTCACAAATCAGCCTGCTTCGGTTATCGCTCCATGCTGCGCGAGATCACCGAGGAGGCGCCGATGAGCACCCGTGAGCTTACGGCCGAGGCCGCCGGCACCTTTGCTCTCGTGCTGGCACTGTGCGGACCGCTTCTTTTCGCGCCCGCAGGCGTAGCGGGCCTTGCTGCTGCTCTTGCTGCAGGCGGCGTCGTCGTTGCCATGACAGCCGCGTTCAGTCCTGTCTCAGGCGCACACCTCAATCCTGCCATCACACTCGGGCTCATCGCGGCGGGCCGACTGGACTCGAGCCGCGCGCCACTGATGATCCTCGTCCAGTGCCTCGGCGGGCTAGCAGCCGCCGGCCTGCTGGCCCTCGTCATGGCGGGGGCCGCCACGCCGCCGAAGGGCGGGTTCGCGTCGGTCGCCAATAGCTATGACCGCGTCTTCGGCCTCACCGCGGTCTTTGCGCTGGAAGCTGTCGCGACAGCTCTTCTCGTGCTGGTCGTGGTCGGCATGGGCGGCCGTCGCGCACCGGCGACGCTCGCCCCGCTCGCCATCGGTCTCGCAACCGTCAGCCTCTACCTGCTGACCATTCCGGTGTCCGGCGGCGGCCTCAACCCGGCGCGCAGCCTCGCAACAGCAGTCTTCGCCGGCACAGGAGCCATTCTCCAGCTTTGGGTGTTCTGGGTCGCACCTATTCTCGGTGCTGTGCTCGGCGGGGTCGTTGGGCGCCTCATCAGCGACGACTGAACGTCGCAGGGCGGATGTCCCTTGAAGTGTCCATCAGCCACAATCATTTGCTAGCCTGCACGGAATTGAGGTCGCAGGAGCGCGTCATGACAAATTGCACTCGCCTTCTGGCGCCGGCAGCGTTGGCAATCCTTGCTGTGCTGCCGGCTTCCGCGCAAACGCGCGATGTACCCGGCCGCTTCACCATGCAGCCGATCGAAGGCGGCTTTCTGCGTCTCGACACGCAGACCGGTGCCGTCTCCACGTGCCGGACGGGCTCCGGCAATCTCGTTCTCTGTCAGCCCGCGCAGGAGGAGAGCCAAGGGCTGGCGAAGGAGATCGAGCGGCTGCGCACCGAAAACCTCGACCTCAGGGCCGAAATCAAGCGGCTGCAGACAGCGGCCGTGCCCGGCGCGCCGTCGCAGCCGCCCGTCGCCGAGCCGCCCGGCAAGGAGAAGTTCCAGCTCCCGAGCGAAGAAGACGTGGACGGCGCCCTCGATTACGTCGAGCGCATGTTCAAGAAATTCCGCGACCGTCTGCGCAGCCTCGAAGAGGACAACAAAAAGCCCGGCACGCTCTAGCCGGTTCTCTTCGAGCCTCGAGGGCGCGGGGCTCCTCGGTGGATGAAAGCCATTCTGCGGCCTGCCCTGCTCGAGACGCGGGCGGGAAGCGGGCGAGTTCCGACCTTATTGTGTCAGTTTCGTTACGGCTCTTCAGCCGTGGGCCGACTAAGCTTTGGCCCTCTTCGCGCACGCTCCGACGGCGCACGCGAGAGGAATAGTCACCTCACGGGGAGCTCGCGCACATGGTGCCACGCAGAAAGGGCAACGAGACTGCGGCATCGGCATCCAGTGCTCCCGGCCGGGAACGTTGGCGCTGGCCCCGCCTCCCGCGATTGGCATGGCCCGATCGAGCAGCCCTGCTGGTCATTGCCGCCTACACAGTCGTCTTGATCGTCCTCGCCGCCAGACTATCGCCGGATCGCTTCGAGTATGTGTTCTCCGAGGAGGGACCATTCGAAGAAGGCGCGATCCTGCTTTGGCTCGCCGCGAGCCTCATCGTCATTTTGCGCGCGCGACCGTTCACGTCTCGATCGGCCATCTTCGTGATCCTGTTTGCTGCCTTTGCAGCGCGCGAGGCGAGCTGGCACAAGGCCTTCACCACCGATAGCTTCCTCAAGATCAGCTACTATCTCAAGGCCCCTGCTCCGCTGGCTGAGAAGGTTCTGGCAGGTCTCGCAGCGGCAGCGTTCATTGCCATGCTGCTCTACGCGGCGTACGTGGTGGTGCGCTTTCTGCTTGTGGACGGCGGCATTTCAAGCCGCGCCGGATACTGGGTGATCTTCGCCGGCGCGCTCTTCGTTCTCGCAAAGGTCGTCGATCGCACGCCGTCGGTGCTCTACGACTACACGGGCCACGATCTGCATATCGATCTGCGGCGCCTCATGCTGGCTTTCGAGGAAGGCTTCGAGGCGCTCACGCCGGCACTCTTCGCGCTGTCTGCCTGGGTCAGCCGCAGCGATCGGCCCTACTTGTCCTGATTGCGCATCCTCATAGGACATGAGGGAAATATTGTGCATCCCAGTCATCGGGCCGAAATAGCACCTTCCCGAATTCGATCACCTGATCGCCCCCGTTGTAGGGCCGCATCTGAAGCGGCACCTCGTCAACGTTGCCCTCCGGCTGAAGATGGAAATGGTCTCGCTCTCTGCTGAGACCAGTAAGTTCTTCGACGAAACGAGCCCGGCCCGCTTCATTGAGATAGATTTCGAGCACACCGTCTTTGCTTATGGCAATCGTGATGCGCGGCTTCATGGCGTCCCCCTCACGCCCCTTTCAAATAACCTCTTCCGTCTTGTCGTCGGTTTCGCCGAAGCGGCGCAGCGTGGCGGGCTTCGTGCCGCGATAGAGCTTCTCCAGCCCTGGCGAGATCTTCGCGTTCTCGCGCTCGAAGAGCGAGTTGCCCTTGAGATCGCTCTCGACGAGGAAGGGCCCAAAACGCTCGACGTCCAGCACCCAGATGGCCTGCGCGAGACCGAGCTCCTCGAGCCAGTGCGCATCGACGACCTTCTTGATGCCGCGCCCGAGCAGCGCGCCCGTGCCGTAGCCGACCGTCGTCAGGTAGATCGCCTTGTGCGGCACGAAACTCTGCTTGTAGATCTCGCTCGACATGCCGCCTTTGCCGATGATGACGTTACATCCCGACATGTCGAGCCAGCCGTCGATCCACTTCGCAAAGCGGAACGACGCCGTCGCCGTAACCGCGCCGACCGTCAGCTCGCGGTTCGGCCCGACGCTCGCTGCCGGCGAGCAGTGAAAGCTCGCCGTGCCGATACCGGAGGGCACGTTGCTGCGCTCCTCGACGGCGCGCTTGTACACGCCCTCGCGCGCCGTGTGGATGCGCCCGCTGAGGTAGACGACATTGCCGATCTCGAGCTTTGCCAGCTCCTCGGTTGCTGCGGGAAGAACGAGATCGACAGTCTTGAGCTTGGTCATTTCTTTTTTTCTCAGTTGAACTCGATGACGCCGCGGGCGACCTGGCCTTTGGCCATGAGCTGGAAGCCCTCGTTGATTTCCTCGAACTTGTAGGTCCGGCTGATCAGGCTGTCGAGATCGAGTTTCCCTTCGAGCGACAGGTCGGCGAGGATGCCGAAATCGATGGTCGGGCGGATCGAGCCGTAGTAGGTGCCCGAGACCTTCTTCTCCGTATAGACCATCTGGAAGGGCGACACCTGCGCCTTGGCATCGACATGCGGTATGCCGACGATCGTTGCGTGTCCGGCCGGCGCCAGCACGTCGATGATCTGCTCGGTCGTCGGCGCCGTGCCGATGGCGTCGAAGGAGTAGTCAGCGCCGAGACCGCCGGTGATCTCGCGGACGCGCTTCACAACGTTCTCGCGCGAGCCGTTGATGATGTGCGTCGCGCCGAACTTGGTCGCCATCTGCAGCTTGTTGTCGAGCAGATCGACGGCGATGATCGTCTTGGCGCCCGCGAGCCGCGCACCCTGTACGGCGTTGAGACCGACGCCGCCAACCCCGACCACGACCACGCTCGAGCCTGCGTCCACCTTCGCATGGCGCGTGACGGCGCCAACGCCGGTCGCCACCGAGCAGCCGATGATGGCTGCGTGCGTCCAGGGCAGATCCTTGCGCACGGAGACCAGTTGCTCGGCCGGACACACGACCATCTCGGCGAACGTACCGATGCGCGCCATCTGGTACACGGGCTCACCGTTGAGCTTAATGCGCGTCGTGCCGTCGTGCATCATGTGGCGCGGCTTGTCGTTGTGGCCGATGCAGAGCACCGAGCTACCGCTCGCACAATACCGGCAATAGCCGCAGTTGGGACGGAACGAGAAGATGACGTGGTCGCCCTTCTTGACATGCTTCACGCCGGGGCCGACCTCGACGACCTCACCCGCCGCCTCGTGTCCGAGGATCATTGGCAGCGGCGCCGGCCAATCTCCGATCATGATGTGCCAGTCGGACATGCACACGCCCGCCGCTTTCACCTTGACGCGCGCCTCGCCCTCCTTGGGACCTTCCTGCTCGAAATCGAGCAACTCGAGGGGCTTGTTGACTTCGGTGAGCACGGCCGCGCGCATGGGACATTTCCTCGTGTTTCATTGATTGGTTGGAACACTGCCATGTTAGGCCCGGGGCGGCCCTCGCTCAACCGCCCTTCACGCCCTGCGCGTTCACGTAAACCGCATAGAGCGACTGGCTCGAGGCCATGAACAGGCGGTTCCGCTTGAGGCCGCCAAAGCAGAGGTTGGCACAGCGTTCAGGCAGCGCGATGTGCCCGATCGGCCGGCCATCCGGCGCGAAGATGCGCACGCCGTCGAGCTCCTCCGTGCCCATGCCCCAGCCGCACCAGAGATTGCCATCCGTATCGCAGCGGAAGCCATCCGGCGTGCCACCGGCCGCATCAATGACGACGCGGCGATTGGCAAGGCGCGTGCCATCTGCCGTCACGTCATAGGCAATGATCTCGCGATTGGGCTGCGCGCGTGACGCGACCACATAGAGAACGCTCTCGTCCGGCGAGAAGGCGAGGCCGTTCGGCCCAGCAATGTCGTCTGCCAGCATCTCCAATCGGCCGGACGTGCCGTCGATGCGATAGAGCCCGTGCGGCAGCTCCTGCTCGGCCTTGTGGCCCTCGTAGTCGCTGAGCAGACCGAAGGGTGGATCGGTGAACCAGATGCTGCCGTCGGATTTCACGACAATGTCGTTCGGTGAGTTGAGCCGCTTGCCATCGTAGCGATCGGCGAGGACGGTGATCGTGCCGTCGTACTCCGTGCGCGTAACGCGGCGGCCACCATGCTCGCACGTGACGAGCCGGCCTTGCCTGTCGCGCGTATTGCCATTGGCGAAGTCGGAGGGCTTGCGGAAGACCGAGGTGACGCCCGTCTCCTCATCCCAGCGCATGATGCGATTGTTGGGAATGTCGCTCCAGAGCAGATAGCGCCCATCGCCGAACCACACCGGGCCCTCTGCCCAGCGAAAGCCCGTCGCGAGGCGCTCGACCGCGCCGAGCGCGATGACATAGCGCTGAAAGCTCGGATGCAGAATGCGGATGGCGGGATCGGGATAGTACGTGGCGGGTGTCCATGGGCGCCGCGGCGCGGGAGCGCTTGCTTCGGTCATGCTCTTTGTTTCCTCCGTGATGCTTTTCTTTTCGTGCCGCTCTACGCGCAAGCGACCGCCTCGATTTCGAGCAGCCACGCCGTGTCAAAGATGCCGGTGATGATGCAGGTCAATGCAGGCCTACGCTCGCCCAGGAATTCGCTGCGCACCTGCCTATATTCGGGAATGTAGCGGCGATCGGAAAGAAAGATCGTCACCTTGACGAGATCGTCGAGCGTCATGCCGGCTGCATGGAGCTGCGCCACGACGTTCTGCCAGGCAACGCGCGCCTGATCCGCGAACGCGGTCGGCACCGTACCATCCACCGCGACCGGAATCTGGCCGCTCACATAGAGGGTGCGCGTGGCGTTCCGCACCTCGATGGCCTGTGAATAAGTGCCTGCGGGCGCCGGCGCATCGGCGGCATTGATCGTCCGCTTTTCCATCCAATCGCGCTCCTTCTTCCGCACGCGGCCGTCCGCGTACGCCGTTCACATCTTCGTTCTAGTTCATCATTGTGGGCAAATCACTTGGTCGATGGCGAGGTGCTGCGTTGCGCGACTTGCGCGGCGCCCGCGCCTCGTGTCACATCCGCCCCAGGGGAGGCCGATTCGTTCGGCCACGTATCATCTCGGGGCTTTGCGCGCCCGGGACGGGGGTTATAGTCATGGCATCTGCCGCTCACCGCCCACGGTCCATGTCCACCAAATCTCAGCCTGCCACCACGAGCAAGACGCCGCCCGCCATCGCAAGTGCACTGCGCACGCTCGAGGCCGAAAGCTCAGGGCTCACGGCGCTGGCGGCCGCTCTCCAGAATGGTCTTGGCGAGACCTTCCAGGAGGCCGTCCGGGTGCTCAGCAGCGCCGCCGGCCGCGTCATCGTCAGCGGCATCGGAAAATCGGGACACATCGGGCGCAAGATCGCGGCGACGCTCGCCTCGACGGGCACGCCCGCCTTCTTCATTCATCCGTCGGAAGCCGCGCACGGCGATCTCGGCATGGTCACGCCGAAAGACGTGCTGCTCGCGATCTCGTGGTCGGGCGAGACCATCGAGCTCAAAACGCTCGTGACCTACTCGCGCCGCTTCGGCGTGCCGCTGATCTCGATCACGTCGCGCGCGTCGTCGGCGCTCGGCCAGGCCTCCGATATCGTCATCGAGCTGCCGCGCGCGAGCGAGGCCTGCCCGCACGGGCTCGCACCCACGACCTCGACAACCATGCAGCTCGTTATCGGCGACTGCCTCGCCGTCGCGCTGCTCGAGGCGCGCGGCTTCACCGCGACGGACTTCAAAGTCTTCCATCCGGGCGGATCGCTCGGCGCGCAGCTCAAGTTCGTCTCCGACCTCATGCACAAGGACGACCGGCTGCCGCTTGCCCGCGTCGATGAGCCCATGACGAGCGCCCTCGTCACGATGACGCAACGGGCACTCGGCTGTCTCGGCATTGTCGATGGCGACGGCAAGCTCGTCGGCATCATCACCGACGGCGACCTTCGCCGCCACATGGGGCCAAGTCTGCTGTCGGCGACGGCCGGCCAGATCATGACGCCCAACCCGAAAACGATCAAACCGAGCGCGCTCGCCTCTTCCGCGCTCGACATCCTCAACAAATCGCGGATCACGGCACTCTTCGTCGTCGAAGCCGGCCGGCCGATCGGCCTCGTCCACGTCCACGACCTGCTGCGCGCCAGCGTCGCCTGAGCATCACCCACGCCTCGCGCCCGCACGTCCACGGCGCGGGTTGCGCACCCTGCGCGGCCGCAGAAATTTGCCCATTTTGTCCGATAAATGGAGCGCCGCGGTGGCACCGTGGCTCTAGTTTTCCTGCGGCATGAATGCGCTTTCCAAGCCTCCGCGAACCCAATAAAGAGCCGTCCAACGCGCCACAAGGCGCGCCTTTTGATCTAAGGGAGGATCCCCGAAATGCGCGAATCGAGGCCCATGAAGCGCCGCCAGTTCCTGAAAGGCGCGGCGCTCGCCGGCGCCGCGGCCGGAACGTCCGCCCTCGCCGCCCCGGCCATTGCCCAGGGCAAGACCGAGTGGAAGATGGTCACGACCTGGCCGAAGAATTTCCCGGGCCTCGGCACCGGCGCAAACCGCTTTGCCGAAAGCGTGACGGCCGCAACTGATGGCCGCCTGACGATCAAGGTGTTCGCCGCCGGCGAGCTCGTGCCGCCCTTCGAGAGCTTCGACGCCGTGACGCGCGGCGCCGCCGATCTCATGCACGCCGCGCCCTACTACTGGCCGAACAAGAACAAGGCGCTCCAGTTCTACTCGGCCGTGCCGTTCGGCCTCACCTGCAGCGAGACCACCGCCTGGATGAACTACGGCGGCGGTCAGGAGCTTTGGGACAAGATCCTCGACCCGTTCGGCCTCAAGGGTTTCCATGCCGGCGGTACGGGCGTGCAGATGGGCGGGTGGTTCAACAAGGAGATCACCGGCATCGACAGCGTCAAGGGCATGAAGATGCGCATTCCGGGCCTCGGCGGCGAAGCGCTGAAGAAGCTCGGCATGACGATCATCAACCTGCCGGGCGGTGAGCTGTTTGCGGCCCTTCAGTCCGGCGCCATCGATGCTACCGAGTGGGTCGGCCCTTACAACGACCTCGCCTTCGGCTTCCACAAGGTCGCGAAGTACTACTACTGGCCCGGCATGCACGAGGGCGGCACGACGCTCGAAGTCACCGTCGACAAGAAGAAGTTCACGGCGCTGCCGAAGGATGTCCAGCGCATCTTCGAGGAATGCTGCAAGGCCGAGGCCGACAAGCTCCTCTCGGAGTTCAACGGGCGCAACGGGCAGGCCCTGCAGACGCTCATCCAGCAGCACAATGTGCAGCTCCGCCGCTTCCCGAACGACTTCCTGATCGCCTATGGCACCGCCGCCGGCGAGGTGCTCCAGGAAATGCTCGACGACAAGGACCAGCTCACGCGCGAGGTTGCGCAGTCCTATCTCAAGGCGCGCCGCGAGCTCATGGCCTGGAACCGCATTGCCGAGCAGGGCTACATGAACGCCCGTCTGCTCGACTACAAGTTCCCGGGCTGAGCACGCCAAAACAAAACCGCGAGCGTCGCACGATGCCCGCGGTTCCAGGAAACGTTCTGCAAGGAAGCGCTGAAGAGCGCCAACCCGCCGCTTACTTGCGGGTGTCCTCGACGAGGCGCACGACCACGTCCACGTGGCTGATGCGCATGCCCTCGGGCGGGGTCGGCAGGCCATCGACGCGGATGGAGCCATCGGGGATGTCCACCAGTCGGCCATCCTGCTCGATATAGAAGTGGCTGTGGTTCGACGTGTTCGTGTCGAAGTACGTCCGCGTGCCATCGATCGCGAGCTCGCGCACGAGACCGGCCCGCTTGAACTGGTGCAGCGTGTTGTAGACGGTCGCGAGCGAGACGCGCTCGCCGCCTGCCACGGCCTCGGCGTGGAGAATTTCTGCGGTCACGTGGCGGCCGTGCTCCGTGAACAGAAGCCCACCAAGCGCGAGGCGCTGGCGCGTCGGGCGCAGCCGGGCGTGGCGCAGCAGCTCGATGACCGCGCTCTCGCTCAGCGGCTTGCCGTGATCCTCGTGACCATGTGCCTTATGCATTTGTCCGCTCACCAAGCGTTCTCGCGCCCACTAAAACGGCGCACCCGATCGTCGTCGCCGCAATTCCCTAGGGGAATACTCGACTTTCGGGGTCAACATCCAGTGTTTTTCGCAACCGAGTTGTCGCCTTATAGCGCGCATCGGCCCCGAGCCGCAACTGAGCGGGCCGCCGCAGGGTCTGCCGAGCCGCTGTTTAGAGTCCTTCAAAAATTCGCTGTTACTCAAGTGCTTAGCGGTTCGTGAGCTTGAGCTCGATGCGCCGGTTCCGTCGCAGGACCTCTTCGCTGGTCCCATCCTCGAGGGGGGCGAACTCGCCATAACCTGCCGCGACGAGACGGTTGGGCGGCACGCCGCGGCTGATCAGATACTTCACGACGCTGGTGGCGCGGGCGCTCGACAGCTCCCAGTTCGACGGGAAGGCGCTGCTCGCAATGGGCCGCTGATCCGTGTGCCCATCTACCTGCAAGGCCCAGCTGATCTCCTTGGGGATCTGGCGCTCCAGCTCGACGATGGCCGAAGCGAGCTGGTCGATGGCCGCAAGACCTTCGGGCGTCATCGTCGCCTGCCCCGATGGAAAAAGCACCTCCGACTGGAAGATGAAGCGATCGCCGACGATGCGAATGTCCTTGCGGTCCCTCAGCAGCTCACGCAGGCGGCCGAAGAAGTCCGAACGATAGCGCTGCAGCTCCTGGACCTGCCGGGCGAGCACGACATTGAGCCGCGCGCCGAGATCGGTGATACGCGCCTGCGAGTCCTTGTCCTTGGCTTCGGCCGCAGCCAGCGCCTCGTTCAGCGCCGCGATCTGGCGCCGCAAGGCAAGAAGCTGCTGATTGAGGAGATCGACCCTGGCGAGCGCCTCGCTCGAAATCTCCTTCTGGCCTTCGAGCTCCTTCGTGAGCGCGCTGACGCGCGTCTCCGCGGTGCCGGCGCGCTCCGCATCGAGACCAGCCAGCCCGGAGAGACGGGCACTTTCTGCGCGCGCAGCCGCAAGCGTCGCCTGGATCGCCGCAAGCTCGTCCTCGAGCCCGCGGCTCTTGCCCTTCTCCAGTGAAAGCAGGCTCGTCAGCTCCGCAATCTGCAGGTTCAGCTTGCCGAGTGCCGTGTCCTTGCGCCCGGACTCCTGACTGACGAAGTACTGCGCCAGCATGAACAGCGAGAGCAGGAACACGAAGGTGAGCAGCAGCGTCGACATGACGTCGACGTAGCCCGGCCAGAACTCGCCGTACTCGTTGGAGCGCCGTGAGCGTGTGCGCGCCATGCTTTAGCTGCTCCCGCCCCGCCGCGCATTGCCGCGGGCTGCAAGATCGCGCAGCGCCGATGCCATCTCGGCCTGGCGCGCCGCCTGCTCATCCACCCACTCGCGCACGATCTTCTGCTCGGCCCGCATCTGGCCGACGACCTCCTGGAGCCCGCGACCGACATCGCGCATGTTCTCGGCGTTCTGCCCGCCCGAAGCCCCGATCATGTGAATGCGATCGGAAAGCTCTGCGATCGTGCGCTGGACCTCGAAGAGCACGCCGAAAAGCTGCTGTCCGACCTCCCCGGCGTGCTCGCCGCCCGGCGTCAGCTCGGTGATGCCCGAGAGCCATTCCTCGAGCTCGTTGTAGAAGCGGTTGTGAGCATGGCTCGTCTGCAGATCGAGAAAGCCGAGAACCAGCGAGCCGCCGAGGCCCATCAGCGATGAGGAGAATGCCGTGCCCATGCCGCGAAGCGGACCGGAAAGGCCCGACTTCAGCTCCTCGAACATGAGCACGCTATCGCTGCCCTTGGTGTCGAGCGAGTTGATCGTCGTGCCGACCGATTGGATGGTGTCGAGAAGGCCCCAGAACGTGCCGAGCAGACCAAGAAACACGAGAAGGCCGACGAGATAGCGGCCCGTATCGCGCGCTTCGTCGAGGCGGCCGCCGATCGAGTCCATGATCGAGCGCATCGACGATGTCGACAGCGAGAGCTGCCCCGTGCGGTCGCGCAGCATCGTCGCCATGGGTGCCAGCAGCACCGGCTTGTGCTCGATGGCGAGACCGGGATCGGCAATGCGGAAGGCATTGACCCAGCGGATTTCGGGATAGAGGCGGATGACCTGTCCGAAGGCCCGCAGAATGCCGATGACCAGCACCGTCAGGATGAAGCCGTTGAGAACCGGATTGGCCCAGAAGGCGTGCTGGATCTGCTGATAGAGAATGGCGCCGCACAATGCGACGACCATCAGGAAGACCAGCATCCCGCGCAGGAAGGGCCCCGGCGTATTGAGCGTGCGATGTAGCCGCCTGGACGCCAGCTCAGTCGGCCGCGCTCTCGCCATTGCTCAACTCCGCCTCACACATAAGCCACATCACAGAGCCGCCGTGGAACGCGGCAGTCAGCACGCAGTGCAGCAAAACACTACCCGATGATCGTGGCAAAACAACCAGAGACTGTGGCGAAAATCACAACGGTCCGACCACATCGCGAAAAAGATCGATCAGAGTTGTGGATCACGCCTTCCGCAGGGATGCCAGCAGCAGCTTGTGGATCGTCGGGTTGGCCGCGACAATGCTGCCCTTGTCCAGCATCTCCTCGCCGCCGGCCACATCCGTCGCGATGCCGCCCGCCTCTCTCAGAAGCACGATGCCCGCCGCCATGTCCCAGGGTTGCAGATCGTGCTCCCAATAGCCGTCAAAGCGCCCAGCGGCGGTCCATGCGAGGTCGATCGACGCAGCGCCCGTGCGCCTCAGACCTGCAACCTCGCGCATGAGCGGGGCCGTTTCGCGCTCGAAGCGCTCATATCCCCCACGCCCACGGAACGGGATGCCCGTCGTCAGGACGCTGTCCTGAAGCGAGCGGCGCGCCGCAACACGCAGGCGCTTGTCATTGAGAAAGGCGCCTTTTCCCTTCTCCGCCGTATAGAGTTCATCGCTCACCGGGTTGTAGATGAGGCCGGCAACCAGCTCGCCCTCACGCTCCAGCGCGATCGAGATGGAGAAGAGCGGGATCGAATGCAGGAAGTTCGTCGTGCCGTCGAGCGGATCGACAATCCAGCGGTGCGTCTTGTCGTCCCCCTCGATCTCGCCGCCCTCCTCCATGAGGAAGCCATAGCCCTGGCGGGCCTTGGCGAGCTCGCGATAGACGATTTCCTCAGCCCGCTGATCGGCCGCCGAGACGAAATTCGCCGGGCCCTTGACCGAGACCTGGAGCTGCGACACCTCGCCGAAGTCGCGCGCAAGGCTGCGCCCGGCCTTGCGGGCCGCCCCGATCATGACGTTCATAAGCGCGGATGCGGGCATGGCGCCTCGGTTTTTTTGCCTGTGCTGCTGGAAGGCTGAACCCCTAGCGCCTGGGGGCCCAAGACACAAGGGGCCGTAGGCCGCGCTCTCGGTCGCGCCTCCGGCGCGAACAGGGCTGCCGCCCTGTAACCCACCCGGGGGACACCCCCGGAACCCCCGTCTTTTATGGACTCGGAGCACGCCCCGAGCGCTCCATCATCCCCTCTCCCCGCCCTTGCGGGGAGAGGGTTAGGGTGAGGGGCGGCGACAAACGCCAACGTCAGCGCAAGCCGCTACCCTTCTCCCCGTGACGGACAGGGAGAAGGGATCTGTGCGTCCGCGGCGAGCGATCAGCGCATAAAGACGGGCGGGTCCGGGAGGGTGTCCCTCCCGGTGGGAGCGCGAGGGCTAGCCCTCGTCGCGCCGCAGGCGCGAACTACTTCCGCGGATCAGCCGCGTCCTCGATTTGCAGCTCGATGCGCTGGCGGCCGCCCCAGGTATCGCGGCGCAGGTTGCCCGCCACATGAATCGGCATCCCGCCCGTATTCGTCAGCATCTCGCCGAGCGGCTGGCCGACGGCGCGGAAAGCGACGCCTTCGAGGCGACTGCCGTCATCGGCTTCGAGCGTCACGCGCAGGTGCGCCTCGCCCATGACCTTGGCAAAGCGCACGCGATGCGCCGGGAAGACGAAGCGCGGCTGCGGATTGCCCTGACCGTACGGCCCCGCGCGCTCGATCAGATCGACGAGCGTGTCGTTGGCGGCAGCGGGCGTGAGAGCCCCATCGATTTCGAGCGCGCGCGCCACTCGCGCGGTCGTGGCGGGCGAGGCCACCTGCTCGGCGAGGTACGTGCGTGCCGCCTCGAATTTTTCGCGCACAACCGTCAGTCCCGCCGCCATCGCGTGACCGCCGCCCTTGAGCAGCAGGCCGTCGGCCGTCGCAGCACGTACAGCCGCGCCGATGTCGACGCCGGCGATGGAACGCAGCGAGCCTGTGCCTTGCCCACCTTCCTCCCAGGCGATCACGCACGCCGGCCGGCCAAAACGCTCCACGAGCCGGCTTGCCACGAGACCGACGACACCCTTGTGCCAACGCTCCGAGGCAACGACGAGCATGGGCAGATCCGGCACCTCGTCGATGAGCCGGTCGGCTTCGGCCGTGGCCTCTTCGAGCATCGCCGTCTCGATGGCCTTCCGCTCGCGATTGAGCTTGTCGAGCTGCACGGCAATGCGTGCGGCCTCGGTCTCGTCGTCGAGTGAAAGGAGGCGCGCACCGAGCGCCGCATCGCCAATGCGCCCGCCCGCATTGATGCGTGGACCGAGCACGAAGCCCAGCAGATAGGGCGTCGGCGGCTGATTGAGGCCAGCCGCATCGACGAGCGCGCGCAGGCCCACATTCTGGCGCTGGCGCATGACCTCGAGCCCGCGCGTGACATAGGCGCGATTGAGCGTCTGCAACGGCACGACGTCGCAAACGGTCGCCAGCGCGACGAGATCGAGCATGGCGAGAAGATCGGGCGGGCGGCCGTTCTTGTCGTAGTGTCCGCGCTGGCGCAGCTCGCGCGTCGTCGCGACGAGCAGCATGAACACGACGCCCGCCGCACAGAGATGCCCGAGCCCGGAGAGGTCATCCTGCCGGTTCGGATTGACGACGGCCGAGACCTCCGGGAGCTGCTCGTCGGCCTGGTGATGGTCGATGACGAGCACGTCCGTCTTGCCGCGGTGCTGCGGAGCCAGCGCCTCGAAGCTCGTCGTGCCGCAGTCCACGGTCACGATGAGCTGGGCGCCCTTCTCGACGAGGCCCTGGATGGCCGGCACGTTCGGCCCATAGCCCTCGAACATGCGATCCGGGATGTAGATCGTCGCATCGAGGCCATGCGCATTGAAGAAGCGCCGCATCAGGGCCGACGAGCACGCGCCATCGACGTCGTAGTCGCCGAATACGGCAACGCGCTCGCGCTTGACGATCGCGTCAGCGAGGCGGCGGGCGGCCTTGTCCATATCATTGAGCGTGCTCGGGTCCGGCATGAGCGCGCGGATGGTTGGCTCGAGGACGTTCGGCACCTCCTCGATCGTGATACCGCGCGCCGCGAGCACGCGCCCGAGCAGCTCCGGCAAACCATGCTGCTGGCTGATGGCGATCGCGGTGTTTGCGGCGCCTGGCGCCAGGCGCTCGCGCCATGTG
This sequence comes from Hyphomicrobium sp. CS1BSMeth3, assembly GCF_900117415.1. GTDB lineage: Bacteria > Pseudomonadota > Alphaproteobacteria > Rhizobiales > Hyphomicrobiaceae. The sequence continues at coordinate 573,713 of NZ_FPEI01000006.1, read as the reverse complement.
TAGCCGCGCGCCGAGGCGGTTACGCCGAGATAGGCCTGCGCGTCGCTACTGCCCCTCTCGCGCGGTCGTACCCGCGCTGCCCCCGTCGCCATGCCCCACTCCCTCTACAACGACCTGTCGAGTTGTAGAGTGAGTCGCGAAGCGTTCCCACCGCGGCAGAATCGCGTGGAAAAATCAGGCCGGCGCACGCCCCTTGACCAGCGCGTCGATGGCCATCAGCTCGCGCATGAGGCCTTCGAAGTCCTTGAGCGGCACCATGTTCGGACCATCCGACGGCGCATTGTCGGGATCCTGGTGCGTCTCGATGAAAAGCCCCGCAACGCCAACGGCCACGGCCGCCCGCGCGAGCACCGGCACGTACCGGCGGTCGCCGCCTGAGCTGGTGCCCTGTCCGCCCGGCTGCTGGACCGAATGCGTGGCATCGAAGATCACGGGCGCCCCCGTCTCAGCCATGATCGGCAGCGATCGCATGTCGACGACGAGCGTGTTGTAGCCGAAGGAGGCGCCCCGCTCGGTGACGAGCACGTTCGGGTTGCCGCTGCCGGTAATCTTCGCGACGACGTTTTTCATGTCCCAGGGCGCGAGGAACTGGCCCTTCTTGACCTTGACCACCCGGCCGGTCTTTGCCGCTGCGACGAGGAGGTCGGTCTGGCGGCACATGAAGGCCGGGATCTGCAGGACATCGACGACCTCGGCGAGCGTCGCGCATTGCGCGGCCTCATGCACATCCGTCACGACGGGAAGCCCGAGGCTCGAGCGGATCTCGGCGAACACGTCGAGTGCGGCTGAAAGGCCCATGCCGCGCTTTCCCGAGAGCGAGGTGCGGTTCGCCTTGTCGAAGCTCGTCTTGTAGACGAGCCCCAAGCCGAGACGCGCCGCAATCTCCTTCAGCGCGCTCGCCATCTCGAGGGCGTGGGCGCGGCTCTCCATCTGGCAAGGCCCGGCAAAGACGGCGACAGGACGGCGCGCACCGAAGGTGACATCGCCGACACGGACCTCCGAATTGGGCCGAAGCGTTTGATCGCTGCTCATGTGCCCTCCTTATTCTCTTTGCCTCGTGAGCGCACGGCAAATGGCGCCCAAGCCCCTCACCGGTTCGCGTCGAGGTGAGCCTGCACGGACTTCCGCAGGAGCTCGGTCAAGCGCAAGAGCGAGGCAAAGCTTTCGCCCTCCGTGAAGCGGTAGATGTAGAGAAGGCGCCCGCGCACGACCACGTGGCCGTAGACGCAGAGGATCAGCTTGTCGGCGCCCTGCTCGGTACGGATGCGCTGCACGAGACTTGCGTAGCAGGCCTCGGGATCCTCGTGGACGACCCCGATGAACTTGGTCTCGTTGAGCTTCACCGCATCGCTGACTTGGTTGAAACGCTCGCGCACCGCGCCGACGGGGCCGCTCACGAGCGCGTCGCCCTGCTGGCGCAATGCCGTGCAGATCTCGTTGGCGGTTTGAATTTCCCGCCCCTTCAGATCCTGGGTGCGGAACTGCAGCCCCACCTGCACTTGCGTGAAATCGTCGAGCGTCGGCCGCTCGCCATTGCGCCATGGCGGGATCTGCGTGCAATCGGCCGCGGCGAGCAGCAGCTCGTTGTGTCCGGCAAGACCGCGCTCGACGAGATCGTACACGCGGCTGTCGGAAGCATGACCGCGATCGAGCTCGCACTGGTCGGGATCGATGACGAGCACGATGGCTTGCCCGCCGACCGAGACGGTCACATTGCGGGCTTCGGCTCCTGAATGCGCTGAAAAGAGTGTGGCAAGACCCAGCATGATTGCCGTCACGATACGGACGGCGCGCCCATTCCCCCACATGACATCCGCTCCCCTATTGCGGCCCAATTCGTACAGGTTTCGCGCCCTTGCCCGCGAGGGCCTCGTAGCGCGGCAGCTCGTCGTGCACCTCAAACCAATCCACCCGCTCGACGACATGAGCGTGACCCGTCGGCGGCCATGCGGACGGGTTCTCCAGCGTGCCGTGATAGAAATGAATCTCGTCCGGCCAGCGCGCCCCGGTATAGGCGATGGGCGTGCCACACGTCCCGCAGAAATGGCGAAAGGCGCCCGGCGAGCTCTCGTGGCTTCTCGGCTGCTCACCCGTGTAGCGGGTGCGCGCGGCAATCACGCCGACATAGGTCGCGACCGCCGAGCCGACCGCGCGCCTGCAGCTCGCGCAATGGCAATGCATGACCCAGCGCGGCTTGCCGCTGAACTCGTAGCGCACGGCCTTGCACAGGCAGTGGCCGCGGGTGACGATCTCGTCGTCCGCCGCTGGATTGGCCCCGCTCTCGGTCATCGGACCATTCTCCTCACGCCCCCCGACTCGCCGTGGGACTGTAGGCGTCTTTCAGGCTTTTTTCGATCGGTTCGATCGCCGCCGAAGCATCGCTCGCGCACCCCGCGCCATCCTGCCGGGAAAACCACCCGGAACAGGAGCCCCGCCATGCTGACCTGCATCATCCGCTATCATATCGACCCGACCAAAAAGGACGAGTTCGCCACTTATGCGCGCAATTGGGGCCAGGCCATCCCCCGCTGCGGCGCCGACCTGATCGGCTACTATGCTCCCCATGAGGGCTCGAGCACGCTCGCCTATGGCATCTATAATATCCCGAGCCTCGCCGCCTATGAGGCCTATCGTGCCCGGCTTGCGGCCGATCCGCTCGGACGCGAGAATTACCTGTTCGCCCAGCGGGAGAAATTCCTGCTGCGCGAGGACCGGACATTCCTGAAGTGCGTATCCATGCCCCACGGAGAGAAGACATGATCGCGGTCATCTTCGAAGTCACCCCCGCCGAAGGGCGCAAGGAAGAGTATCTCGACATCGCCGCGAGCCTCAGACCCGTTCTCGAAAAGATCGACGGCTTCATTTCCGTGGAGCGCTTCCAGAGCCTCACGGACCCGAAAAAAGTTCTCTCGCTCTCCTTCTTCCGCGACGAGGAGGCCGTGCGCCAGTGGCGCAACACCATGGCGCACCGGGGCGCGCAGGCGAAAGGGCGCGCCGGCATCTTCGCCGACTACCGCCTGCGCATTGCGATCGTCATCCGCGACTACGGCATGAACGAGCGCGAGGAGGCACCGGCAGACAGCCGGGCGGTGCATTCTACCTAGTCCTGCCAACCCGACCGAGGAGATTGCCTGGTGCAGGATCAAATTGACTGGTCGAGCCTGCTGGGAGGGGATCGCCAACCGTTTGATCCGCGCCCCGCACTCGACGCGTGGAGGCGTGGCGGAGGCGTGACAGCATCAAAAGAGCTTTGGGAGAGGCTTCTTCATCAAGGAAACGTCGACACAGCGGCCTACGCAGCGGTTCCTGAGCTTATCCAAATAGTTGAGAATGCACCGACAGCCGACTGGAATGCCTATGCGCTAGTCGCCTCGATCGAAGAGGCACGCCTATCCACCCAAAACCCGCCTTTGCCGCTCTCGTGGATTGGGCCATATCGGGCCGCTTGGAAGACAATTCTCACACCGGCATTGCGCGATCTCGCATCTGCCGAGGACGACGTCGCTGTGCGCAGCATCATGGCTGCGATAGCCCATGCCAAAGGACAGCGCTTGCTGGCGCAGTTTGCGATGCTCACGCAAGACGAACAGCGTGAGCTACTGCGCGACTAAGCACCACCCCCACTCTCCCTCAGCGCCTTGATGGCCTCTCGGGCAAGCTCATCGGCGCGTTCGTTTTCGGGATGGCCGGCGTGGCCCTTGAGCCAGTGCCACTCGATGGTATGGCGCTTCACGGCTTCTTCGAGGCGCTGCCACAGCTCGACGTTCTTCACCGGCTTCTTGTCGGCCGTCTTCCAACCATTGCGGCGCCAACCGTGGATCCACTTCGTGATGCCGTCGCGGAGATAGTTGGAGTCGGTCCACAGATCGACGCGCGAGGAGCCCTTCAGTGCCTCCAGCGCTGCGATCGCGGCCATCAGCTCCATGCGGTTGTTGGTCGACTGCGCCTCACTGCCGGAAAGCTCCTTGCGATGCTCCCCGGACTCGAGGATCGCACCCCAACCGCCCGGCCCCGGATTGCCCGAGCAGGCGCCATCCGTATGGATGATCACATGCGGCTTCGCCCTGCCTGCCATCAGCGCTTCTCGAGCCCGTACTCGCCGGCCGAGGCCACCGACTGGTGGAAGCGCAGGCGCCGCACGTATTCGAGCGGGTCCTTGCGCTTGACCAGCGCACCTTCCGGCGTGTTGATCCAGTCATAGGCGCGCGTCAGCAGGAAGCGCAGCGCCGAGCCGCGCGCGAGCAGCGGCAGGGATGCGCGCTCGGCCGGCTCGAGCGGCCGTACCGCATCATAGGCGCGCAGCATCGCCATGCCCTTCGTCAGGTTGAACGAGTTGTCGGCCTCGAAGCACCAGGCATTGAGGCAGACGGCCAAGTCATAGGCGAGCGCGTCATTGCAGGCGAAGTAGAAGTCGATCAGGCCCGACAGGCGGTCGCCGATGAAGAAGACATTGTCGGGGAAGAGATCGGCGTGGATCACGCCTTGTGGGACGTCGCGTGGCCAGCTCGCTTCGAGATGCGCGAGCTCGCCCTCGATGAGCGCGCCGAGGCCGGCGAAGATCTCATCCGCCCGCGCGCGGAAACGCTCATAGAGCGGGCGCCAGCCGGCGAGACCCAGCGCATTCTCCCGGCGAATCTCAAAGCCGCGTCCGGCAAGATGCAGCTCGGCGAGCGCCTTGCCGACGGCTGCGCAGTGGTCGACCCTCGGCCGCCTGATCCACACGCCATCGAGGAATGTCACGAGCGCCGCCGGCCGCCCGGCCAGCTCCTGCAGCATGACGCCATGGCGATCGCGCACCGGCGTCGGGCAGCTCAATCCGTTCTGCGCCAGATGCTCCATGAGCCCCAGGAAGAAGGGCAGATCCTCGCGGTGCACGCGCTTCTCGTAGAGCGTCAGGATGAACGGCCCCTGCTCCGTGCGCACGAGATAGTTCGTATTCTCGACGCCCTCGGCAATGCCCTTGCACGACAGTAGCGTCCCGAGCGGATAGCTTTCGAGAAAGCGCACGAGGTCGTCGTCGGAAACTTCCGTGTAGACGGCCATAGTGCCTTACCCCTGCACGCGGCGGCTCGCGCGCGGCTGCGCGTCGTCTCTCAGCTCACGCGGTACATTGAAGGCAATATTCTCGTTCGCCGTGACGACGCTTTCGACGGTCACGTCGTAGCGCGCGCGGAAGGCATCGATGATCTCGTCGACGAGCACCTGCGGCGCCGAAGCCCCCGCCGTCACGCCGAGTGTGGTGATTCCTTCGAAATCCGCCCAGTTGATCTCGTGCGCGCGCTGGATGAGGAGCGCCTTGGGGCAGCCCGCCCGCTCGGCCACCTCGACGAGGCGCAGCGAGTTCGAGCTGTTGGGCGCGCCGACAACGATCACGCGGTCCGAGCGCGGTGCGATGCTTTTGACCGCCGCCTGCCGGTTCGTCGTCGCGTAGCAGATGTCCTCCTTGTGCGGACCGACGATCGCCGGAAAGCGCTCCTTGAGGATGGCGACGATCTCGGCGGTGTCGTCGACCGAGAGGGTCGTCTGCGTAATGAAGGCGAGGCGCTCGGGATTGCCGGGAAGCACCGTGCGCGCATCATCGGAGGTTTCGATAAGGCGGACGGCCCCCTCGGGGAGCTGCCCCATGGTGCCGATCACCTCGGGGTGGCCGGCATGGCCGATCAGGAGGATCTCGTTGCCTGCGGCATGGTGGCGCTCTGCCTCGACATGGACCTTCGAAACGAGCGGGCAGGTCGCATCAAGGTAAAAGAGTTTACGCTGGCGGGCGGCCGCAGGGACGGCCTTCGGTACGCCATGCGCCGAAAATATCACAGGCGCGTCCGTATCTGGAATTTCGTCGAGCTCCTCCACAAATATGGCGCCTTTCCGACGGAGGTTCTCGACCACGAATTGGTTGTGAACGATCTCGTGGCGCACGTAGACCGGGGCGCCGAATCGAGCGAGCGCTAGCTCCACGATTTGGATGGCTCGGTCCACGCCGGCACAAAAACCGCGCGGGGCGGCGAGCAGAATGGTCAGCGGCGGGCGAGCGGGCATGGGGATGTCGAACCGACGTTGGAGCAAGCCGCAAGAGATGCGAGAAGAGCGTTCCGCCAATCCTGCATCTTGGCTCTGCAGCTTGGCACGGGTTTGAGCGAGGTGCTACAGTTGCCGAATAAAATCAAGAGCAATGGGGTGCGTTCCCGTACGGCCGGGACGCGAGCATCAATGATGGCAGGGGGGCCCGCCTACATGCCGAGCAGAGACCGCGCGCCCCTGCGGCGGCATTCGCCGCGCCGAGTCGGCATATGCCTGTTCGGGGCTTCGGCTCTTGCCCTGCTGCTTTCCGGCTGCGGCATGTCCACGCTGACGTCCGGTATGGGCGGCGGCATGTTCGGCGGCACGGGCTCGACAGGCTCGCCTGGGCGCATCACGGAAGAAAGCATGCTCTCCTCCGCCAAGGCGGACGGGGCCGGTGGTGGCGGCGCCGGTGTCGCCCATGGCTGCCCACGTTTCCAGATCGCATCGCGCGACCATCACGTGACCATCTACGAGCCCGGACGCGCCGGCGACAGCCTCGGCGTCATGCATCGCGGCGAGATCACGCGCACGGCCCGCGAGTGCAGCATCGAGGGCACGCGCGTAACCGTGAAGTACGGCTTCTCGGGACGCATTCTGCTGGGCCCGCGCGGCCGCCCCGGTGTGATCGCGCTGCCGGTCCAGGTATCCGTGCGCGACCCGAAGCGCGCGGCCATCGGCGGCGACCGCACGAGCGTGGAGGCGAGCGTCACGCTCGACAATCCGATTGCGTACTTCTCGCAGGTACGCACGGTCACGTTCGACATTCCCGAAGGATCGCGCCCGGGCGAGATCGACGTCTTCGTCGGTTTCGAGCAGACGGCGCCGGGCGCCGGCTGAGATCTTATCCCCGCACCCTATGACAGCCGCCGATTGACAGGTGCGGCAGGCTGCCTATTCTCGCACCGCCAGTCGACATCTGCGGAAGAGACCGGCACGCAGGCCCTTGCGGGCTTGCGCGCAGGCGCCGAAGGAGCAACCGCCCCGGAACCTCTCAGGCAAAAGGACCGCAGATTGATGGCGCTCTGGAAAGCAGCCGGTGGCAAGGCCGGCTCACCGAAGGGGTAAGGTCGCTCGCCTGAAAGGGCAGGTGACCGGAATCTCTCAGGTTCCGTGACAGAGGGGGCTCCGGCACGCGCGAATGGTCGCGCGGGCTCAGAGCCGCGTGGAACCTCGTTACGATGAGCGCCGATCCGACTGCCAGCGCGCCGCTCCGGCGAACTCCCCTCTATGATCTGCACGTCGCCGCGGGCGCCAAGATGGTGCCGTTCGCGGGCTACGACATGCCCGTGCAGTATCCGCTCGGCGTGCTCAAGGAGCACCTCTGGACGCGCGAGAAGGCCGGGCTCTTCGACGTGAGCCACATGGGCATCTGCTGGCTGCACGGGCCGGACCATGCAACGACGGCTGGCGCACTCGAGGCCCTCGTCCCGGCCGACATCCTCAATCTCAAGCCCGGCCAGCAGCGCTATTCGCAGCTCCTCGCGGCTGACGGGGGCATTCTCGACGATCTCATGATCACGCGCCCGGAAGGCAACCAGAGCGACGGCACGCTGCTGCTCGTCGTCAACGCCGGCTGCAAGGACGCCGACTACGCCCATATCGCGAAACATCTCCCAGCAGGCGTCCGCCTCGACGTGGACGACGCCCACGCGCTGATCGCCCTGCAGGGCCCGCGTGCTGTGGCCGTGCTCTCCAAGCTCATTCCGGACATCGAGAGCATGAGCTTCATGAGCGGCCGCTTCGCGACGCTCGACGGCCAGCCTGTGCATCTCACGCGCTCGGGCTACACGGGCGAGGACGGCTACGAGATCGCCGTGCCGAACGCGCATGTCGCCAAGGTCTGGAACCTGCTGACTGCAACGCCCGACGTGGAAGCCATCGGCCTCGGCGCGCGCGATTCGCTCCGTCTCGAGGCGGGCCTCTGCCTCTATGGCCATGACATCGACAAGACGACCTCGCCCATCGAGGCGCGCCTGCAGTGGTCCATCCAGAAGCGCCGCCGCGATGAAGGCGGCTTCCCCGGTGCCGATCGCATCAAGGCCGAGCTGGCGAACGGACCCAAGCGCCGCCGCGTCGGCGTCAAGCCCGAGGGGCGTGCGCCCGCGCGCGAGGGCACCGAGATCCAGGACATGAGCGGCAAGCCCATTGGCACGATCACCTCCGGCGGCTTCGGCCCCTCGGTGAACGGCCCGGTTGCCATGGGCTACGTCGAAAGCGCGCACGCCGAGCTCGGCACGAAGATCCAGCTCATGGTGCGCGGCAAGCCGCTTCCCGCAACCATCGCGAACATGCCCTTCACGCCGCACCGCTACGTGCGCTGACCCGTCAACAGACATCCACAATCAGGAGCGCTTCATGGCCATCGAGAAGTTCAGCAAGGACCACGAGTGGATCCGCGTTGAAGGAGATATCGCGACCATCGGCATCACCGTGCACGCGCAGGACCAGCTCGGCGACGTCGTGTTCGTCGAGGTCCCCGAGGTCGGACGCAAGGTCTCGGCCGAGGAAGCCGTCGCCGTCGTCGAGAGCGTGAAGGCGGCAAGCGACGTCTATTCGCCGGTCACGGGCGAAGTGATCGAGGCCAACGGCGATCTTGCCGCGACGCCGGGCCTCGTCAACGAGGATGCCGAGGGCAAGGCGTGGTTCTTCAAGGTCCGTCTCGCGAAGCCCGCCGAGCTCGATGCGCTCATGGACCGCGCCGCCTACGACGATTTTGCCAAGAACGGCTGAGGCCCACCATGTCGCACACCTATCAGGCGACCATCCACTGGCAGCGCCCTGTCGGCGCTGTCTTCACGGACAACAAGTACAGCCGCGCGCACGAGTGGCGCTTCGATGAGGGCATCGTCGTGCCGGCATCGCCTGCGCCGGCCTCCGTCAAGCCGCCCATGTCGCGCGCGGATGCGGTCGATCCCGAGGAGGCGCTCGTCGCCGCCTGCTCGTCCTGCCACATGTTGTTCTTTCTCGCGTTCGCGGGGCGGCAGGGCTTCGTCGTCGACAGCTATACCGACAATGCCCTCGGCGTGATGACGCCGAACGAGGCTGGCAAGCTCTACATCTCGGCGATCACGCTCGATCCGAAGATCGTCTGGTCCGGCGACAAGCAGCCAACCGACGCCGATATCGCCGCGCTCCACACGCGCGCGCACGCCGAGTGCTACATCGCCAACTCCATCCGCGCGACGGTCACGATCGCCGGGATGGCCGATCATCACTGAGAGCTTCCTCCAACGAAGAGTCCGACCATGCGCTATCTTCCTCTCGATGATGCCGACCGGGCGGACATGCTCGCGAAGATCGGCGTCAAGGCGATCGACGACCTGTTCGCCGATGTGCCGAACGCCAAACTGCTGAAGTCGCTGCCGCCTCTCGCGAAGACCCAGAGCGAGATCGCCGTCGAACGCGAGATCGGCCGCCTCTCCGCACGCAATGTATCGGCGGGCTCGGTGCCCTTCTTCGTCGGTGCCGGCGCCTACCGCCATCATGTGCCGGCGAGCGTCGATCATCTCATCCAGCGCTCGGAGTTCCTGACGAGCTACACGCCCTATCAGCCCGAGATCACGCAGGGCACGCTGCAGTATCTCTTCGAGTTCCAGTCGCAGGTGGCGCTGCTGACGGGCATGGATGTGGCCAATGCCTCCATGTACGACGGCTCGACGGCGTGCGGCGAAGCCGTGCTCATGGCGCATCGCATCACGCGGCGGAAGAAAGCCGTGCTCTCGGGCGGGCTCCATCCGCACTATCGCGCAGTGACGGAGACGCTCGCGAAGTGGGGCGATACGGCCGTCGCTGAGCTGCCACCTGATCCCCAGGGCAAGGAGGATGCAGCCGCCGCCATCGACGGCGAGACGAGCTGCGTCGTCGTGCAGTATCCAAGCGTCTACGGCAGCATCCGCGATCTGAAGCCGATTGCCGACGCCGCGCACGCCAAAGGCGCGCTGCTCGTCGTCGTCGTCACGGAGGTCGTGGCACTTGGCGCGCTGAAGTCACCCGGCGACATGGGCGCCGACATCGTCGTGTGCGAGGGCCAGTCCATCGGCAATGGCCTGAACTTCGGCGGACCGTATGTCGGGCTCTTTGCAACACGCGAGAAGTTCGTGCGCCAGATGCCAGGCCGCCTCGCGGGCGAGACCGTCGATGCCGAGGGCAAGCGCGGTTATGTGCTGACGCTCTCGACGCGCGAGCAGCACATTCGCCGCGAGAAGGCGACGAGCAACATCTGCACGAACTCGGGCCTCTGCGCGCTCGCCTTCACCATTCACATGACACTGCTGGGTGAAGCGGGGCTCAGAAAGCTCGCGGCACTCAACCACGCCAATGCCTGCGATCTCGCCGAGCGCCTCGGCAAGGTGAAGGGCGTGAGCGTGCTCAACGACACGTTCTTCAACGAGTTCACGGTTCGGCTGCCGGGCAAGGCTGCCGACGTAATCGAGAAGCTCGCCGAGCGCCACATTCTCGGCGGCGTACCGGTCTCGCGCCTCGAGCCGGATCACCCGGAGCTTGCCGATCTGATCCTCGTCGCATCCACCGAGATCAACACCGATGATGACCGCGCGGCCTTTGCCGCGGCGCTGAAGGAGGTCCTGTGATGGCCATGAACACACAAGGCCGGCCGACCGCGCCGGGCACTGCCACTATCGCCGAGATCCAGACATTCACGGGCAATCGCGGCCTCGATCATGAAGAGCCGCTGATCTTCGAGATCGGCGACACGGGCCGCACCGGCGTCGATCTGCCGGCAGCGCCAAAAGCCAAATCACGTCTCGGCGGGCTCGAGCGCTCGGCGGAGATCGGCCTGCCCGGCCTCACCGAGCCAGAGACCATGCGCCACTACGTGCGCCTCTCGCGCAAGAACTACGCGATCGACAGCGGGTTGTATCCGCTCGGCTCGTGCACGATGAAGCACAACCCGCGCCTCAACGAGAAAATGGCCCGGCTTCCCGGCATCGGCGACATCCATCCTTTGCAGCCGCAGAGCACCGTGCAGGGCGCCATCCAGCTCATGGAGACGCTGGCGCGCTATCTCATGGAGCTGACGGGGATGCCGGCTGTCGCGCTCTCGCCCAAGGCGGGCGCGCACGGCGAGCTGTGCGGGATGCTCGCCATCAAGGCGGCGCATGAGGCGAAGGGCTCGAAGCGCGATGTCGTGCTCGTGCCCGACAGCGCCCACGGCACGAACCCCGCGACGGCAGCCTTCATGGGCTATCGCGTGAAATCCATTCCGGCCATGGCGGATGGCACCGTCTCGGCGGAAGCCGTCAAGGCCGCCCTCGGGCCGGATGTCGCCGCGATCATGCTGACCAACCCCAATACGTGCGGGCTCTTCGAGCGCGAGATCGTCGAGATCGCCAAGGTGGTGCACGAGGCCGGCGCCTACTTCTACTGCGACGGCGCCAACTTCAACGCGATCGTCGGCAAGGTGCGGCCCGGCGATCTCGGCGTCGATGCCATGCACATCAACCTGCACAAGACCTTCTCGACACCCCACGGCGGCGGCGGCCCCGGCGCCGGCCCGGTCGTGCTCTCGGCAGCGCTCGCGCCCTACGCGCCCCTTCCCTTCATCCGCAAGGACGGCGACAAGCTCACGCTCGTCGAGGATGCGAGCGAGGCGGGTGATGCCGCGCCCTTCGGCCGCCTGACGGCCTTCCACGGCCAGATGGGCATGTACGTGCGCGCGTTGACCTACATGCTTTCGCATGGCTCGGACGGCATGCGGCAGGCCTCGGAGGATGCGGTGCTTTCCGCGAACTACATCCGCGCGAGTCTCAAGGACGTCATGAGCCAGCCCTTCGGCGGCCCGACCGGCGACCGGCCCTGCATGCACGAGGTCCTCTTCGACGATACCTGGCTCAAGGATACGGGCGTCACCACGCTCGACTTCGCCAAGGCGATGATCGACGAGGGCTACCACCCCATGACCATGTACTTCCCGCTGGTCGTGCATGGCGCCATGCTGATCGAGCCGACGGAATCGGAATCGAAGCAGAGCCTCGATCAGTTCATCGGTACGCTGCGCTTCCTCGCCAACGAGGCCAGGCACGGCAACGACAAGAGCCGCTTCAAGGAGGCCCCGATGCTCAGCCCCCGCCGCCGCCTCGACGAGACCAAGGCGGCCCGCGAGCCGCGTCTGAGGTGGCGCCCGGCCGCGGCCAAAGCCGCAGCGGAATAGATCTCCCCAGGATTGCGGGGAGAGAGACTCGTCTCGCGCAAGGTTCACCGCTTAGATTGATGTTCGGTCGTGCTCCGCTCTGCCCGGCGGGGTGCGGCCGTTCTTCTTTCCGCGTGAGCTTAACCAAAAGTTTACGGTGCCTTGCGAGCGTCGTTATTGCTGCTCCATGGATTCGTCCCGCGTCGGGGCTCGAAAGTGCATCACTGCCGACGCTCGTGAAGCCGGACAAATTGCTGTCCGGCTTCGTCCCCAATCCCACTGTGGGAGATCGCGCGACAGGAAGGTGCTGTTGACGCCCACGCGGCTAGGGGATTGGAAATGGCAGGCCACGATGAGATCGCAAAGTCCGGCGCACACGACAGCGCTGCCGACGGACCTGCGGCCGACCTCAAGTCCCTCCTGGACAACCTCGCCCAAGAGATCGTGGGCGCGAGCGCGCGCCACACCGAGACCCTGCACGACATGCATGGGCGTGCCGCGGCGCTCGGCGACCGCGCGAGCGCCGCAAAGCCCGCTCTTCCGCACGAATATGGCGCTGCGATCGACCGCATCGAAGCGGCGATGTCCTCCTTTGCCGAGCGCCTGAGCGACGCCGAGCCCGTTCGTTACCGCGCAACGCGTCCCGTTGACGAGACGGACGGCGCGCTCCCCGAGACCGTGCGCTCCGAGGTCCGCCGCGCCATCATGAGCGCACACCGCGGCGAGGACGATGCCTCTCCAGCCTCGCGCGGCCCGCTCGATGACTTCGGCGGACCGGAGTTCGCCGCGACGCCGTCAGCCCAGCCGCGTTATGACTTCGGCGAATCCGGCGAGCAGGTTCTGACGCCGCCGCCGGCCGCGCACGCAAAGCCCGCAGAGACGCCCGCAGCGCCAGCCGCGGGCACCATCGAGCCCTCGTGGCTCGAAGCACGCTTCGCCAATATCGCCGAGCGCGTCGAGCAGTCGCTCGCCGCCCACGACCCGCACAACGCCCTCTTGAGCATCGGCGCGCGCTTCGACCAGCTCGAGCAGCGCTTCGATCGCGCGCTCGATGCGATCACCAGCCGGCCCGGTTCCGATCCCGAGGCCCTGAAGACCGTCGAACGCCAGATCACCGATCTCTTCGCGCAACTCGATCGCGCCACGGGCCAGCTCGGTCGCCTCGATGCGATCGAGACCCGGCTCAATGATCTCCGCGAAAGCCTCTCGGACGAGCAGGTGACGCGCCTCGTCAGCGCGCTCGCGCCGACAGAGGAGAAGCTGACGGCGATCGCGGCATCGGCCGCCGAGCGCGTTGCGGCCTCGATCCGCAGTGAAATGCCAGCCTCGCCGACAATCGAGGGCATGGTCAGCGATCCGCGCCTCGTCGAGCTGACCGGGATGCTCGATGCCTTCATCGGCGAACAGCGCCAGGGCGACGCGCTGACGGCCGAAGCCCTCGATACGATGCAGCAGGCCATGCAGCATCTGATCGATCGCGTCGAAGCCATCGAGGCCGCTCAGATCACCAATCACGAAGCCCTCATGCAGGCGAGCGTGGCCCATCCAGCCGAGCCGCAAGAGCCCCAGGTCTTCGCCGTGCGGACGCCGGAAACTGCGCGCGCCGCCATCCCCGAGGCGACGGAGCGGCCGGTACAGGCCGCTGTCGACAGGCCGACTGTTCGCCCGCTGGCTGTCGAGCTCGATCCACCGCTGCCGGCTGCGGCAAGCGTCCGCGCCGAGCCCCAGGGCGTTCCCCCGGCGAAGCCGCCCATGAGCGGCGATCTCGATCGTCAGGCGCTGATCGCCATGGCGCGGCGCGCGGCCGAGAAGGTCTCGAACGAGGCGCCCCCCACGCCCCGCGCGCCTGCCGCGCGGACCGTGTCGCGTTCCGGCATCCTGATCGCAACGAGCTTCGCCGTATTCCTGCTGGCCGGCTTCTGGCTCGTCGCGGGGTCGAGCCTGCGCGGGCTCGTGCCGAGCTTCGGCCTCGGCGCCATGCGCGGCGCCGATCCAGCTCCCGTAAGCCCACCGGCACAGGCCACCGTGGAAAAGCAGCAGGGCAGCCTTTCGGGGGCCACCAGCACCGGCCCGTCCATCGAGCGCGGTGACGCCGCCAATGCGGACGATACCGGCACCGGTGGGCAAGTTCAGCCCGCGAGCCTCACCACCCGCGTCGACCAGCAGCCCGCGCACGTCCCGCCGCCGATGCCCTCGACGGCCGATCTGCTCGCGGCCGTCGGGCAGGGCGCGGGCGCACCTGATCCGCAGGCGGCCCCGAGCGCGCCTCAAGGCCCCACCATGTCCCGGTCTGTAGAGATGCCGCCGGCCATGATCGGCCCGCTCTCGCTGCGCCATGCCGCCTCCAAGGGCGATCCGCGCGCCCAGTTCGAGGTGGCGGCCCGCTTTGCCGAAGGGAAGGGCGTGCCGCAGGACTTCGCCCAGGCCGCAACCTGGTACCAGCGCGCTGCCACGCAAGGCTTCGCGACCGCGCAGTACCGGCTCGCCACGCTCTACGAGCGCGGCCTCGGCGTGGCCACTGATCCGGCCCGTGCCCGCGTCTGGTACGGCCGCGCCGCCGAGCAGGGCAATCTCCGTGCGATGCACAATCTTGCCGTACTGAGCGCCGGCCGTCCCGGCGCCAAGCCCGACTATGCCTCAGCCGTCCAATGGTTCACGGAGGCTGCGAGCCGCGGCCTCGCCGACAGCCAGTACAATCTCGGCATTCTCTACGAGAGCGGCCTTGGTGTTCCCACCAACAACCTCGAGGCCTACAAGTGGTACTCGCTTGCTGCGCGCAGCGGCGACAAGGATGCGACGCGCCGTCGCGATGTGGTCCGCGCCAAGCTCGACGGCGCCAGCATGCGCGCGGCCGATGCCCTCGTCATCCAGTGGCGCGCCAAGGCCGTCGAGCCGGAGGCCAACGACGCGCGGGTGGCCGGCCAGGCATGGCAGCCCGTACGCCAGTAGAGGCGGGCGCGCGCCGCTGGAAAAGACTGGTGCATCAGGGCTGCAGGAAGCCGCGGCGCGCATAGCGCTCCGCCATCCCTCACCACCGTTGAAAAACGGAACAATTGCTCTCAACAACGCATTGACGCGCCGGGCATAGTGAGGGCTTATAGCAGCCGGTATTCGTCCCGAGAACGCGCCCGGTCGCCACGAAGCTCAGGCTCCCACCTGGGCGACGATGTTGTCTTTGGCGTGCCCCTCGCCCAGCCCTGCTGCCCCCCGCTCGGATCCGGCGCCGCCTGATGAACATCTATCTGCCGATCGCCGAGATGTCCGCCAACCTCTTCCTGTTCATCGGGATGGGCGCGTCGGTCGGCTTTCTGTCGGGCATGTTCGGGGTTGGCGGCGGTTTCCTGATGACGCCGCTCCTGATCTTCACCGGCGTGCCCTCGGCGGTCGCCGTCGGAACGGAGGCGGCGCAGATCGTCGCCTCGTCGGTCTCGGGCGCGCTCGCGCAGTGGCGGCGGCGGAACATCGACTTCAAGATGGGCACCATCCTGCTGGCGGGCGGCATCGTCGGCTCGGTGTTTGGCGTCGAGGCCGTGAAGGCGCTGCGCCGTGTCGGCCAGTTCGATCTCTTCGTCATCCTCAGCTACGTGACCATGCTCGGCGTCATCGGCACGCTCATGATGATCGAGAGCATCAACGCGATCCGCCAGGCGCAGTCCGGCATCGTGGTGGCAAGCCGCCAGCGCGGGCAGCACAACTGGGTGCACCGCCTGCCGCTCAAGATGCGCTTCCACCGCTCGAAGCTCTATATCAGCGCGATCCCGCCGCTCACCCTCGGCGTGTTCGTCGGCTTTCTCGCGGCCATCATGGGCGTCGGCGGCGGCTTCATCATGGTCCCGGCCATGATCTACCTGCTCAAGGTGCCGACCAACGTCGTCGTCGGCACGTCACTCTTCCAGATTACGTTCGTCACCGCCGCAACGACCATCCTGCACGCGACCCAGAACCAGACCGTGGATGCGACCCTGGCCCTGCTGCTGATCGTCGGCGGCGTGATCGGCGCACAATTCGGCGCGATCGCCGGCCAACGGCTCAAGGGCGAGCAGTTGCGCTTCCTCCTCGCCGGCATCGTGCTGCTGGTCGCACTTCGGCTCGCGTGGAGCCTCGTGGTGCACCCGGGTGAGCTCTTCTCGCTTACGGCGCTCGGGAGGCCGTGATGGGGAGCGCACGGCGCCGGCATCGCCGCACCATCGCATCCATCGCCATTGGCGTGCTGACGGCGTGCGTGCTCGCCGGGGCGGCCATTGCGCAGCGGCCCGCCCCCTCACAGCCCCCGTCCGTGCCGACACAGCCGGCGCCGCCGGCACAGGTTCCGCCGCCCGCCCCCGCGCCGGCTCAGGAAACCCGCCCGCCGGAGGCGCCGCCACTGCCGCGCGAGTCCGTGCACGCCGATGTCTCGACCCGGCGCATCGCGGTGACGTCTACGTTTTCCGGCACGGGCATCATCGTGTTCGGCGCCGTCGACAACAGCCGCCAGGTGAGCGCGGAGTCCGGCCTCTACGACGTCGTGATCGTGATCTCGGGAGCGCCCTCGCGCCTCGTCGCACGCAAGAAGAGCAATGTCGGTGGCCTCTGGATCAACACCTCGTCGGTGACCTTCACGAGCGTGCCGAGCTACTACGCCATCAGCTCGACGCGCCCGCTCGACGAGGTCGCCTCCGACGACGTGCTGAAGTCGAGCGGCATCGGCTTCGATTTCGTGCCCATGACGTTCCACCGCTCGGCGCGCAATCTCACGGCGCCCGAGATCAAGGAATGGCGTGATGCCGTCGTGCGCCTCAAACAGCACGAGCGCCTCTATCAGCAGGACGAGTACGGCGTCGCCTTCGTCGGGCGCAGCCTCTTCCGCTCGGCCTTCGACATGCCGGCGACGGTCACCGTCGGCGCGTTCGAGACACGCGTCTATCTCTTCCGGGATGGCGAGCTCTTGAGCACCTACACGACGAAGCTCGATCTCGAGCGCGAGGGGCTTGAGCACTTCGTCCACCGCTTTGCCTTCGATCACCCGTTCTTCTACGGCGTGTTCACTGTGCTCATTGCCGTCGGCGCCGGGATGCTCGCCTCGTACGTCTTCAACCGCAACAAGGCGTGATCGCTTTTCCCTCTCCCCGCGTGCGGGGAGAGGGCTAGGGTGAGGGGCTACGGCATACGCCGACGACAGCGTATGCGGCCGCCCCTCATCCCGATCTTCTCCCCGCACGCGGGGAGAGGGAGAAGTGGATCAGGATTTAGCGCGCACGTAGGAGCCGGGGGCATCCTCGATCACGCCGAGCGTGGCGCCGGGCTCGCGTGCGGCGATCGTCCCGCCCGAGCGCTTCTTGAGCCAGCTCATCCAGTGCGGCCACCAGGAGCCCGGCGTCTCCTTCGCACCCTCGAGCCATTCCTCGAGTTTGTCCACGCGGTCGGGGTTCGTCCAGAACTGGTACTTGGGCGGCCTGCCCTCGAGCGGAGGATTGATCACGCCCGCGATGTGGCCCGAACCGGCCATCACGTAGTCGACGGGCCCGCCGAACAGCCGCGAGCTGATGAAGACCGACTTCGCCGGCGCAATGTGATCCTCGCGCGCGGCAAGCTCGTAGACCGGCAGCTTGACCTTGCTCATGTCGAGCGTGATGCCGCCGATCTTCAGCTCGCCCTTGGAGAGCTTGTTGTCCTTGTAGAACTCGCGCAGATAGAAGCTGTGATTGGCGGGCGGCATCCGCGTCGAGTCCTGGTTCCAGTACAGGAGATCGAACGGGAAGGGCGTCTTGCCGAGCATGTAGTTGTTGACGATGTACGGCCAGATGAGGTCGCGCGGACGCAGCAGATTGAAGACCGTCGCCATGCGCGAGCCGTCGAGGTAGCCCCGCTCGGCCATCATTTCCTCGAGCGCCTTGAGCTGCGCATCGTCGATGAAGAGCAGGAGGTCACCGGCCTTGGTGAAGTCCGCCTGGGCGGCGAAGAACGTCGCCGAGTTGTAGTTGTCGCGTCCCGTCGCGGCGTCATAGGCGAGCGTCGTCGCGAGCAGCGTGCCGCCGACGCAGTAGCCGACGATATTGATCTTCTCGACGCCGGTCTCGCGCTGCACGGCATCGGTCGCGGCGTGGATGCCCTCGCGCATGTAGTCCTCGAAGGTCTTGTGCGAGAGACGCTTGTCGGGATTGACCCACGACACGACGAAGACGGTGAAGCCCTGCGAGACGATGTAGCGGATGAACGACTTCTGCTCGGTGAGATCGAGGATGTAGAACTTGTTGATCCACGGCGGCACGATCAGCAGCGGCACCTCGCGCACCTTGGGCGTCGAGGGCGCGTACTGGATGAGCTGGAAGATGTCGTTCTGGAAAACGATCTTGCCCGGCGTCACAGCCAAGTTGCGGCCGACCTCGAAAGCATTCGTGTCCGTCTGGCTGATCTTGAGGAGATCGCCCGAGGACTCGAGATCCGTGATCAGGTTGATGACGCCGCGCACGAGGTTCTCGCCGTTCGACTTGAACGTCTCGCGCAGGACTTCCGGGTTTGTCAGCGGGAAGTTCGACGGCGAGAGCGCGCTCGCGACCTGACGGAAGTAGTACTCCGCGCGCTGGCGCGTGCGCTCGTCGAAGCCATCCGTATCGTCGATGATCTTCTCGGCCCAGTGCGAAGTCACGAGATAGGCCTGCTTCCAGAAATCGAAATAGGGATTGCTGGTCCACTCCGCGTCCCGGAAACGGGCATCGCCCGCCTCGGGCTTGGCGACGTCCTCGACCTCCTCGCCCATCATGCGGCGCATGGTCGTGTTCCACACGTCCACGTAGCCGCGCAGGAGATCGCTTTGCGATTCGGCGGCCCGGACAGGGTCGCTCCACCATTGCCGGACGATCTCGCCGACGATGTGCGTCGCCTCGTTGATGTCGCTCGGCGGGCTCAGGGCGCCGTTGGTCTTTTCCGAACGCTCGATCAGCGCCGCCCAGGCCTTGCCGCCCTCCTCGACGAGGCGCACCATGTTGCGCGCGAAGGCTTCCGGATCGTTGACCATGTATTGGGTCCAGTCCACTCGGGTTGCAGGGGACTTTGCTGGCACTTCCGGGGATTTCTTGGGCATGCGGGCATTCCAGGCGGGGCACGCCACCGGTCGAAGCCACCTCGCACTAGGCGTGATTCCCCCCGGGGCCGCGCGAGACCAATCAGCGCACGTAGGGCCAAGTCTTAACGGGGGCCTCCGGCCCTGGCAATCGAGGGACGCGCCCATGCTTACGATATAGTGCGCACGCCGCCTTTCCGCCTCACTCTGGCGGGAATCCGCGCGATAGAGTAGATCGTGCCGACCGGCCCATCCCCGCCCGCGATCGATCGGGGCGGGCAGCCGGCCACAAGTAAGCCCCTTGACCAAATCGAGGTTCCGCCGTGATCGAGGATTTCCATCGCATCAAGCGCCTCCCGCCCTATGTCTTTGCGGAAGTGAACCGGCTCAAGGCACAGGCTCGAGCTCGTGGCGCCGACATCATCGATCTCGGCATGGGCAATCCCGACCTACCGACGCCCAAGCACATTAACGACAAGCTCATCGAGACGGTGGCCAAGCCGCGGACGAACCGCTATTCGGCCTCGAAGGGCATCAACGGCCTGCTGAAGGCCCAGGCCAGCTATTACGGCCGCCGCTTCGGCGTGAAGCTCAACCCGAACACGCAGGTCGTCGCCACGCTCGGCTCGAAGGAAGGCTTCGCCAACATGGCCCAGGCGATCACCGCGCCGGGCGACGTGGTGATCGTGCCGAACCCGAGCTACCCGATCCACGCCTTCGGCTTCCTCATGGCGGGCGGCGTCATTCGCTCGGTCCCGGCCGAGCCGACGCCGGCCTTCTTCCCGGCCCTCGAGCGGGCCGTGAAGCACTCGATCCCGAAGCCGATCGCGCTCGTGGTGTGCTATCCGGCGAACCCGACGGCGCATATCGCGAGCCTCGATTTCTACCGCGAGCTCGTCCAGTTCGCGAAGCAGAACGAGCTCATCCTGCTTTCGGATCTCGCCTATGCCGAGGTCTATTTCGACGACAACAATCCCCCGCCCTCGCTCCTCCAGGTGCCGGGCGCGATGGACGTCGCCGTCGAGTTCACCTCGATGTCCAAGACCTTCTCCATGGCCGGCTGGCGCATGGGCTTTGCGGTCGGCAACGAGCGCCTGCTCGCCGCGCTCGCGCGCGTGAAAAGCTACCTCGACTATGGCGCCTACACGCCGATCCAGGTTGCAGCAGCAG
Source organism: Hyphomicrobium sp. CS1BSMeth3 (assembly GCF_900117415.1). Taxonomy (GTDB): domain Bacteria; phylum Pseudomonadota; class Alphaproteobacteria; order Rhizobiales; family Hyphomicrobiaceae. The sequence continues at coordinate 553,296 of NZ_FPEI01000006.1, read as the reverse complement.
CGGCACTGAATGGCCCCGACGACTGCATCCACGAGATGCGCTCGATCTACAAGCGCCGCAGGGATGTACTGGTCGAGAGCTTCTCCAATGCAGGCTGGGACTTCTCCCCGCCCGAAGCCTCGATGTTCGCCTGGGTGCCGATCCCGGAGGCCTTCCGGGAGGTTGGGAGCCTCGAGTTCTCCAAGCTGCTGGTCGAGAAGGCGGAAGTCGCCGTCGCGCCTGGCATCGGCTTCGGCGAGCACGGCGAGGGCTATGTCCGCATTGCCATCGTCGAGAACGAGCACCGCATCCGCCAGGCGGCGCGGAATATCAAGCGCTTCCTCTCCCAGGGTGCGACATCCATGCACAATGTCGTGCCACTCCGCGACAAGGCGGCCGGCTGAATACCAAGGGCGCGCCCTCAGATGCCTGATAGGCATTGACAGGGCGCGCTGAGGCCCCGATAAGGCGGGCTTCCAGCACCGGACGAGACCGGGAGGCTCGAGCCTCCTTCAGCGGTTTGGCTGCCCGTTGCTGTGCGTGGAGAGGTGCCCGAGTGGCTAAAGGGGACGGACTGTAAATCCGTTGGCTTCGCCTACGTTGGTTCGAATCCAACCCTCTCCACCAAATCTCGATGAAAAGTCGTGTAATTACAGCTAATTAAGAGCCAGCGCCTTCGTACTACCCCAGTATATGCCCCAGTAATAGCATGGATAGGAGCGCACTGGAATGGACGCACGTGGCCCGTTATGGACTCCGCAAGCGCGCCACGAGGGCTTGTCAGAACTCGCTCGGCGAGACAGGTGAGGCCTACCGCCGAGAGCGCTTACTAGCACTCCCACCTCAATGAGCCTCTCCCTTTTTATGGCGTCGCAAAAACCGCTGCTCCCCCCTTTTTATGGAGTCCCAAAACTCATTCCCCTCCCATCCTATGTTTTGAGGCGGGAACGCGGGGACGGCGGGAATTCACAGTAATATCAATGTATTATTTGTTCCCATTCGTTCCCACGTGGGAACGCGGTTGAGGGGGAGCAGATTGCAACCGTCTCTACTCACGGTGCCCGTAACCCCGCAGAGCAACTTGCCCCGATGACGCTCACCTAGCCAGACCAGCCAGCTCGTCCCGCGCCGCGTTGACCCTCTTGAGAGCCGCCTCCTTCATTGAGCGGACGCCCGCCCCCGATGCGGACCATCTATCAGGGTGCAGCTCGCGCGCGAGGCGCAGCCACGCCTTCCGCAATTCTTGCTTGGTAAAACCTGGATTGAGCCCGAGCAACTCGAGTGCGCTTGCCCCGTCAGGTGGCAGTTCGGGCCCCTCATGCTGTGGAGCCGCCTCAACCCCTCGGCCGGCCTTGAGTATCGCCTCCAACCGATCGCCGTAGAACTCCGACCATTGACGTGCGGTGATGCGGAAAGCCTCAATGGAAGGCGGCAGAGCAAATGCCACTGCGAACCCGATCACCAGGGGCCAAAGAAAAGGCGACTCCCAGTGGATGCGTAAGGTCTCACGGAGCGGCTGGACGTGATAGTGCGTCTGAGAGTTCAGGTGTGTCGTGCCAATGAGGTACACCAGAGCGATCCCGACGTTCGTCAGGATCACCGACGACATTAGCGCCAGCCGGTATGGATAGCTCGCGCCGTACCTCCAGCGCCGCTCTAGCCTCCGTATCAGACAGAGGCCCTCGCGCGCTTGGCACTCGCGCTCTTGCGTGAGATTCGTCGTCGAAAGCACAAAGACCGCCCGTATGCGGTCGAGCAACTTATCTTGCCGATGTTTGTGCCTTGCGGCGGCGTAGACTGGCCATAGGACCGTTCCGGCCAATGCAGCGATCGGGACGAGGTGACTAGGGAGCTGATCCCAGTCCGCTAGCCAGGGTGCCAACATCACTGAGAGCGCCGCAAGGAGCGCGGCAATAATCAAGAAGCCGCCATACTCTCCCCAATTGTATCCCGGCGTCCGCTCCTGAATCCGCTCGGTGATCGTTCGCCAGACGCTTGCGCCGCCAAAAAGCACAATGACAATGGCAGCAACGAGCGTCCGCATGACGCTGCCCCCTCAATCCAGAACATCAATTGGGAGAGGCTAGCAGCCGCGCTCCGCTCGGCGCAATGCCAGCCGCCTTATCCTTTCGAGGCTGCGGCTCATTGAGGAAGAGGCAAACGCAGCAGCAAGGCCGGCGCGCATCTGACGATCCCTGGCCTCGAGTTCGCGATAGCGCTTCCACCGCATTCGCTTCGGTTTTGCGGGGAAGGGCTCTTTGATGTGGCTACCAAGGCGCTTGCGCAGCTTCCGATGCCGGCGGAGATGACGAGAGAGTCCATCCTCGCGCTCCGACTCATAGCGAAGGTCCAGGCACTGACGGCAGGCGAAGCCGTCCTTGCTGAAGTAGAGAACGCGTCGGGCTGTCTGGCAGCGCGGACACGAGAACCATTGGCGCCGGCCGCCGAAGCGCGTGGCGGTGTACGTAAGGGCAATGCGATGGGAGTTTCCCGCGACCTCAAGCACTGCCGCCCAAGGCTGGAGATAAGCTGCGATCCGCAATCCGCTGCTGTATGTCCAGGCCCGCTTGGTTCGATCGTCATATGCCCCGGTGCCGCTCAGCCAAGCGAGATCTACACTGTCGTGCGCCTCGCATCGAGACTTCATCGCGTTCGGCCCCAAATCATCTGGGATGTCCGCAATCTCTCCCCTTGTCACCCATTGCGATCTCAATCTGCGGGCGCTCCCCAGCGCCTCGGCCGGCATGGTGGTGGCTGATGCTTGCGGCTGTCTTTCTGGTCGCGCTCGCGGTCGGAGCTTATGCGGCTTCGTGGCTTCTGGACCGGGCGAGTTCGTGACGCTGCCTTCTGACACTCGCGCTCGACCGATCGAGCAAGATACTCGCGAGCTCGCCTCTCCTTTGCAGCTCGAGTCATGGCGGGCCAGCTCACGCTTAGTCCTGACGGACACTCGGTTCTGCGCTTCTCCCTCGGCGTGCCGAGATTGTCGCAATAATCCTCGCCACTTTGGTTTAAGAGGCTCCCCTCACAAGGCTGACGCACGACAGCGAAAACGCCTACGTCGGAGGCAAGGCAGATGGCAAGGCCTTTGCGAACACATCCATTGCTCGCCATGCTGCGGCGATAAACAGGCCCAGCGAAACACTCGCCACGAACGGCGTTACCCAAAACGTTAGACCGGCAAGAACCTTCTTCAGCGTTGTTGGTGTTGGCTCGCGGCCATCTCGGAGGTCTTTCATTGCAAACGCACAAGCGTTAGCGATCACGGAATAATTGACCCACGCAAGGCCACCTGCGGTCAGGGTCGCGGCCACCCCATAAATGAGCAGGGGACCGCAAGATTTATAGAGAGCTTCCTTCACGCTTCCAGCCTGCGAAATAGCAAGAAGCGACCCCGCGTGGACTGTCAGCAACGATGCGAGAAGCCATCTTCCATAAGAATACTGCCGTTCAAGAACAGCAAGGAGCATCTCCTTCGACGTCTGGTAGCGTGTTTCGAGCGGAATGATTTGTCGGCTTTCGGGCGTAGTAGATGTAGCGCTTTTATCTACCGCCTCGCCGGTGTGCGCCCCATCGCCGCCACCCGCTACAGCGGCAAGCTTGCAAGGAGGTAGGCGCGAGTGCGTCGCCTGATCTTTCTCCATTTCGATTTGCTACCTCCGTGAGGTTGCCGCTGACGCTCGGAAGCTACCCGGAGGGACAAGCGGCAGGCAGGGGGCAGCAACTCTTTGCGGTGGATAGTTGAGCGCCGCTCGACAACCGCGCACGGGCCAATTGTGTTGTTTCTACATCGTTGCAATTGCTTGGGTAATGCTGAAGTCGGCAGCGGCGCATCCCCCCTGAACCGCGCCGGGCGGTGTGCCTGGAGATCAGCGACCACGAGCAGATCAAGTTTTGAGGCCGATCTGGCACAGCCTCACCACTCCTCGCGTGCTCGATTTTCGGATGCCCCAGTACCATCTGATCGCCGCGACACTCCGGGAATCAGCCTATTCTTCACACGTGGCGGGGTTCGACTCCCCCTCGCTGACCGAGCTCCGGATGAGAAACAGGGTTCGAAGCCCTACTGCCCGTCATCTACGGGCTGATCATAGAGCACGCTGGTGGTGCTGGTCTGGCAGGTTGTGGGTGACGAGAAATCGAAACCCTCGCCATTCTCAGTCGGAGCGGGAGTAGCGTGGCCGCATCCGCTCAGCGCATATCATCACCATCCGCACCAGTAGATCTTCGAGCCCCTCTTGCCCCGAGCGAAGAATGCGAAAGATGCTGAAAATTGCTCCCTATCACCGTTCCGAGGAGGATGCCCGGGAGTACGTGAGGAAACTGGCTACACAATTTGGCGTGACCAATTTCGGCACTAAGGTCGCCACCGGTAAGGTCGCTACACTGGACACATCGTCTGGAATCCTGCGTGTCGATCTCCGCAACGAAATTCAATTGGCCCGTGAAACCGGTGTGCCGCGAAACCTGCAAAGCCTCTTCGACAACTCTGATCCGCTGATGCCGCCCGGATTTTCTTTGGGCATATCGAGCAAGCATCTGAAGGCAACGATGACGATCGGTTCGCTTACACAATCGATCGATGCGTATGGGATACTTGAACCACCAGTTGACGTGCTCGCCTCCGACATTCTTCATTTCCGCAAGGAAGCGGTCGACGCCAGTGGCACGGATAGCCTTGTTGCCGTTGCGCGAGCATACAGAACCTATCTGCAGGTCTCCATATCACTGCTTGATGCTTTCCTGGGTCACGCAACTTTCGTGATGGCAGAGCGGAAACCGAATCTTCTAGAGAACAAGCATTTTGAACAGATCCGCAACGTAGGGTCGCTAGAGAAGCGGATTGAAGCTTGGTTCGGATTGTGTGGGAAGTCATTGCCCGACTTCGGCAAATCCAAGCGTTGGTCCGATTTTCAAGCCTTACGTCGGGAAAGGAATAGATACGTCCATCCGCGAGAACCGCTGTACTCGTTGAGCATGAAGGAAGCCGTTCAAATCCTGAACGCTTGCCGCGAGGGCGTAGGGGGACTGTTGGAACTCTTGCGTCGTGCCGCAGGATTGGACGAGAGATTGGGTTTCATCCAGAAAATTAAGACCGCGCCGCCGATTGAGATGGTCTGAGCATTATCGCTATGTCAACGCCGCGATCCGTTGGCGCATGTACCGCGCCATTTCCTCGAACCGCGCTTTGTCCTCAGGAGTCTTGGCGTCCTCTGCGTGAAGATCACACATAGTCAGCATCCACTCCAGCTCGCTCGCAAGCTCAGCTTTCGCGAGCTTCCTGACGCCGCTTTGCAAGATCCGAGCCAGCCGCAAGCGCTGGGTCTCAGAGAGTTGGACGCCTGCCGCTGACACGAGATCCGCCATGGCTTCGAAGCGATTGAGAGGCTCTGGCGGCTTTGCTGCTCGGGTGGCCTCAAGCTCGCGCATAAGCCTGGTGAAGATGTCGTCGAACTCCCGGCTCAGAACGTCGCCCCGGCGGTCCGATAACTCTGGCGCCACACCCAAGAAGGTAAGCCACGCGGCGGCCACGCTCATCTCGTCGCGGATATCGCGCAACCGGTCTGGCGTGACGCCCATTGCCGCAGCCATAGGCCCGCAGTTCTTGATGAAGGATGTCTTCAGCGTCACGTACTGCATCTCGGCATCGTCGGCGGAAGCTTCGAGCTCCGCCACCTTGCTCTCGAGCGCTGCAAGCCGCTCTTCCATGGGCCCCTCCATGTCAGGGGCCCAGCGCTGGACCGTATAGCTCCTGCCTCAAGGCCTGCAGCTGATCCCGGATCATCTCATGCGCGACAATCACATGATTGGCAGCTTGAGGATTGTCACGGCGATGGTCGTCAAAGTGCATGGCCGAGCCAATCAGAAGTTCGATACGCTCGATGGTATCAACAGCGCGCTCAACTCTCTCCTTGAGCGAAAACGACGCTGGGCGACGAACACGCGGCATGATCAGCCCCTTCTGGACAGAGCAACGGCTAGGGTCTTGGCGTCTTCCGAGCAGAGACCGAAGACGCGTTCCAGGCCGGCTTGATCGAAGGTTCCACCGTTTGCCAGCGCGAAGGCCAAAAACCGCAAATGCCAGCCGGGCGCAACAAAGCCCCTCTCGATCCAGCGTTGGACCTCAGGCGGCCTGGTCATGCAGTAGTCCGCGACCCAGCCGATGCCACCGATGCAGTCGATGAGATCCGACAACGTGTTGATCGCTCTCATGATGCCATGCCCTCCTCGTAGAGCAGGGCGAAGTTATTCGGCGAATTGCCGCCACGTTGATATACGACTGGCGCTGGGAGCATCCCTGCATACGAGAGCGCGCGCTCTGCTGCCATCGCTGCGCACGCATAGTTTGGCGTGCCGTTCTGATACTCGTGCCAAACGATAAGACACTTGAGCGCAAGATCGCCGATGGTCTGCGGACTGGAGGCGACGATCTCCCGGATGATTTCCCGGTGTCGCCTGAGGTTGCCGTCGCGCAGAGCTTCCCAGATGCGATACAGGCGCTCATGCTCTTCGGCGTGTTCCTCTTCACTGTACATGTCCTCGTCCATGCGATCGCGCTCACAGAGCTCGCTCCAGAGCTTGGCCATGCCTGCGCTGAGCTTTGAGCTATCGATAAGCGAGAGATGGTTGATGCGAGTCCTCCGACGCAGCAGCTCGGTTTCGTCCTCCTCCAAATCGTCATCGACGTGCAGTTGCTCGACTGCGTCGCTTACTTCGTCGAGATCCGGAGACGTCGGTGAGAGTCTAGGGACTGGCTCGTTCCGGTGCTGGCCAGCATCCCGGCCATCGAGGTCAATGGGCCGATCTGCGCACTTCCCGTCAGCTTGATCGCGAAACCCCCTTCCTGAGAACATCCGCAAAATCGTGTCGGCAAGAAGCACCGGCATGTCGTCGTCCATCTGACCATAGAAATGCTGGTGCTCGGCAAGCTTGGCGAGGACGACAAGATCACCAATCGATCTGATGGGTGCCAGCTTGATCTGGTCCTCAAGATCGCTTCGCTCGACGCAGTTCGCTTCGCTGATCTCCTCCAACTGGCCCTGGCGATTTTCGTCGGCTGTCGACATCTCAGCCTCATACAAGGCATCGTGAGCGTTCGCTCGACCGACAGCATCGTTGAGCCTGGAGACCACGGCGACAAGCGAGGTAGGGCCGATTGAACAGCCCGCTGCCGGCACCACCGATCGATGGAAGAGTTTGACTTCGTCGCATATGCGCACCCGCAGTTCAGCGACGGAGCTGGGAAAGGTTTCTCCGTGCGACTCAGCTGATTTGCGGGAGGAGGAAAGGCTGTGGTTCTGGCTGCACGTTGTCTGCATGGTACGCTCCACTAAACTATCTAAATTAGACAACATCATCCATACAGGACGACTTTCCTATGAGCAAGCATTTTAGATAGATCTATCGTTTTGAGACGCCTTGTGCTATCTCACGGCCATGATCACTCCAGCTCAATGCCGCGCAGCGCGCGGACTTCTCGCATGGTCGCAGCAGCAGCTCGCCGATATCGCAAGAATTGGCATCGTGACCGTGCGCACGTTTGAACGCGGCGAGACCGAGCCGCGCTATGTGACGCTTGAGGCGATTAAGCGAGCGCTCGAAGGGGCCGGCGTCATCTTCGTCGAAGAAAACGGCGACGGCGCGGGCGTCCGCCTGCGGAAGAAGAAGCCGAAAGCCTCCAGCAAGTAGGCTTCCCTAGGCCCGTTTCGCTTCAACCTTTCGAAGTCAGGCGTCGGTCTGTCCGTTGGCGTGCGGGGCCTACGTGTCGGCACTGGGCCGCGAGGCCATGATGGCCAGGCAATCGTCAGGCCATCTCAGCGGCAATCCATGCCTCTACCGCGTTGCGATCACCGCTCGACATGTCAGCGTACTTGCTGAAGTAGCCGAAGTAATGCGCCGTGCCCGTGCCGGCAAATCCGGGCGCATAGCCAAAAAGCGCGACGATCGATGAATTCCACGACCTGCCACTCCCGTCTTCAAGCGCCCCAATGTCTGCGCCGTTGAGCCAGACAACAGGCGATGCACCTGGGCCGGACAGACTCGACATCACGCCTCCGGCCGAGAGGTCCGGGCAGGTACGCGAATAGTGGCGGCTATCCCCTGCGTCGCACTCCACATTGCCTGCCCATGCATTCAGGTCGCTGGCCGACGGCCCTCCGGCATCGCAGGTCGCAGCCCAGTAGCCTGACGCGTTTACGAGTCCGAGAACGGACGTGCGCGCGCCGACCGAGTTGGCCAGCGACAGACCGTACACGGGACCTTCGCTGCCACTGTCGCCTTTTTCCAGATAGTACTTCCCGCCGCCAGTCTGTCTCAGGATCATGCGACGACTATCGTCCTCGGCCATAGCCCAGCCGCCGAGCGTGCCGAGATTCTGGATGCTGCCGACAGGATCACCGACGCCACACGGTGTCGTCGCCGACGGTCCCGTGCGCTCCTGTTTCAGCGTTCCGAGATCGGAGATCTGGAAGAACAGTTCAGGACTGAGATCGAGCGGATGGAAAGACCCGCCTGCTGCTGGCGTCACCTGCTTCGTGTCGCTCGCTGCGCCAGCACCCACGCTGTTCACCGCGCGAAGCTCTACGTCGTACTCCTGATCGTTCGTCAGACCGGTGATGGAAAAACCGCCCGTACCGCCAGAGCTGACCCACGAACCTGCATCCAGCCGATACTCGATGTCCGTGATGGATGCCCCGCCATTGCTGGGCAGTGAGTTGATCGTGACGGCAGCTTCCTCGTCACCCGGTGCTATGGACCAGTCACCAACATCGAAGGCGTCCGGAGCCGTAGCAGAGCTGCTGGCCGAAGGAACGAACGGCACGCCGATGAAGCTCATGAGATCATCCTCCGCGAATACGAGATCCTTGCCATCTATTTTCGGGGATCAGCCTAGCCGCGCCACGCGCATTCTATCCGAGCAATGCGCCGTACTTCGACGGAAAAATGGCCGTCTAGGTGAATAACTCACCCGCAGATCAGCATCACGACCGACAAGTTCTCGCGCCAACATGTCGGATGATCTCACTAGCGCGAAAGCGCCCTCTGGCGGAGTGTCACTGATCGACAAGTTACCGCGGGCGCAAACCAGGAGGCTGGGCACACATGACTGATCAGTTTGAGCCGATCTATACGCTGAAGCAGGCAGTGGAGAAGTTCTTCCCTGGAAGCTTCGTGACGGTGACAAGCCTGCGCACGGAGATCCGGAAAGGTCACCTGATTCCGAGACGCATTGCCGGGAAATTCTGCGTCACTGAGAGCGACATGAGGGAGATGATGGAGCGATGCCTGGAGCCCGCTCCTATCAAGCCGGCAAATCGACTACCAGGCAGCTCCCAGAGGACAAGTCCGCTCTCTGATCCCGCTGCTGCGCAGGCTGCGTTAAAGGCCACCTTGCAGAGACTGGGCGAGAAACGCCGCACCGAGAGGCAGGAGGAGAAGCGCAGGCAATCCGAGGAAACTCAGCGGCTGACCAAGTTAATCACTCCACCGCCAACGAGGCCACGGAAAGGACCTAAGCCAAGCAAGTGAGCGCCACGTTAGACGGCAACCCGCCGCTCACCGTCAGTAGTAGGGCTGCGCCAGCATGTTGCGCTCTCCATAGTCGCTCGCAGCAGCCCCGGCGCCTATTGCCGCAGGGACAGCGAGGAAGGGCGCTTTGCCGAGGGTCGCGGCCAATACCTTGCGCTGGGTCTCGGGATCGGCTCCCTCGATGGCCTTTGCGACCGCGTGCGTCTCGCGCACTTTCCTGGTAACAACGCTAGGTGGGGGCGCCTTCAGACCCTGTTTCTCGAAGGCCTGCACAATGTCGGTGCGCATTTGCTCGAAGCTCGGCACTTGTCTGCGGGCCAGATAGCCTTCGATTACTGACGTTGCCGCAACAGTGTGTTCGTCCTTGCTGTATACGGGAGATGATCGCGATGACCGATTGGCAGACCGTGCTGGACCACCCCTCTCCTCCTGAAGGCTCCGTGGAAGACCTGGAGGAGGCGCTGATGTGCCTGTCGGAGGAATTTGCTCACGTCCTGCACCAGCTGCCGCCGGAGAAGCGGAAGGCGTCGCTGGAGTTCCTACAGGATCGGCTACGTTCGTGCGAGGAAGATTTACGGATGAAGGGCCGCGATCGGTACGAAGTACCGAAGGGTCGTTGATCGGCCGAGGAGCAGGCCGCAGCCAGCTCTCAACGCGCTCAGTAGCCGCATCCTTGATCCTATCAGCGCGCGTCGGTCTCTGAGGCGGAGCAATCCAGCCTTCCAAGCGCTGCGTGGTCGCCTCCGCAAGCCTGTTGATTCTGCTCGGCGGCTCAGGCGGCGGTGCCTTCTCGCCCTTCCACCGCAGATCAGCGGCTGCGCGTCCCCGCGGCGTATCCATGCGAGACGGAGAGATGGCTCCAGCCACGGGCGGCGCAAACTTTCCGATCGCCAACCCACCCACTATCGAGGGTACGGCGCCGCTCAGGTAGTACATCGGGTTTCTGAGCTGCTCCTCGGCTGCCACGCGCGCCGGATGGCCGGGCGGAAACGACATGGCGTCGATCTCCTCGGGGATCATCTTGGCTTCCTGAATCACCAGGGCGCCTGCCAATGCGTTCTTCTTGAAGGTCTCCTTTGAATACGGGTCGGCCTCGGCCCGCGCGGCCAGTTTGTTGCGCAGCACCTCGCGTTCCATCTCAAACCGCCCCTGATTGGGCTGGATGGTCTCAGGCTGGCGTCCCATGGCCCGTTGCAGCATGTTCGGCTGCGTGGTCGTTCCGCGTAGGGCGGTCTCGACCTTCTCCGCCTGCCGCTCGATTGCCGGGGCGTGCACAAAGCGGTCGGCGTAGCGGTGCCGCATCGCATTGACGCCCGATAGCCCGAAGGCCAGCGCGCCACCGCCATAGATGAGCGCCTCTGCTGTTCCCGGATACCGCTCGCGGAATGGGGCGTTGTAGAGGTAGTTCTGCGCCGCCTTCTGCTCGGCCTGCTGGATGATGCCGGGCTGACCGTCCTTCCCGACAAGCTGGGCAATTTCAGCTTGGATCGGCTTCGCTTTCTCTGCGCGAGATTTGTCGGCTGCCTTTTCGCTCAAACCTTTGATCGACCCCTGCGAGGCTGCCAAGTCCTCGCGCAGCTTCTCGAGGCGAGCGCGATGCCGCTGCACAGTCGGGTCGGCTTCGACCGCAGCCGCCACCTTCTCTTGCCCACTCGCGCGCGCGTCACGCACGTCAGCGGCTGCCATGGGCCCGAGCGTGGCGCCCGCCGCCGCGGCGGTGCGTCCAGGTGTGGCAGTGGCCGCCTTCAGCGCCTTACCACCGCGCACAAGCGAACCCGCCGGCACCATGCCGAGGACGGCCTCGCCTCCGCCGGCTGCCGCTCTGAGCGGATCTCCTTCCTGATAGCCGCGCTGGATATTGCCCGCGCCGCGCTGAATGGAGGGAATCCCGGTCATCTCATAAGCAATGCCAGGTCCGTGTTGGGCGATGGCCTCTCTGGCGACATCACCGGAAGGAATGCCGTGCCCGTCGACGGTCGGCAGCGACGATCTCAGTTCCGGGTTGGGTAGCCCACGCTGCGTACGCTGCGTCATGGGGCCAAGACCGTAGTCCGGCAGCGTCATCTCTCCAGGGGGTGCCTCTGGCATGGGAAGCTCTCCCTCGCCAGCGTTGGGGATGTAGCCGCCTTGGGGCTGCTCGGAGCCCGGCGCCATCCCCTCGCCGCCATAGAGCTCGTTGAAATGCTGCCGGCGGCGCTCTGCCTCGTCCCAGCCTGCTTGGTTCTCTGCCGTAAGAGCTCCACCCAGCGGACCGACGCCGCTCATAAGCGGCTGGCCAACCACCTGCCCTGCTTGACCACGTGCGCGCGACACAGCGTCGACGGCGCGCATGAGCTGAAGCTGACGCATGGGGTTCTCGTCCGTCAGCATCGGCATCATCTGCCGGTTGCGGGAGGCGTTGTACCGGCTGGAAATTGCATCGCCTGCGAGCTCGAGCCATTTGCCAGGTCGCATGAGATCAGATGCGCTGGACATGCGCGGCGCCCAATTGAGATCGTCGACCGCCTCTTTCAACGGTGTCGTCTGCGATCCGAACTGCGAGCCGTAGGTACGGTGCATTGCGTGCTCGGCATTGACCACGCGCAGCAGTTGGGCGGCTTCCTTCTTGCCGAGAACATCGCCGAGTATCTGGCGCGCCGCCGGCATGCGGAGTGTGCGCGTCAGGTCCGCAGTCATTCCATTGTTCGCGATCTGCTCATTGAGCGATCGCACAAGCCCGACTTTAAAGAGATCTATACGTGCTAGCGCGGCATCCTGGCCGGCCACATCCCGATCCCTCTTTGCCTTACCCAACGCTCTCTTTGCGTCGACGAACTCACGCAGACCTTCGCGTGTTCTCGCATTGAGACGCATGGCCATGCTGGCGCCCGCTGCCATCGCATCCTCTGCAGCCTTGCCATCGCGCCAGATATCGTTGGCTGCCTTCCATGCCGGGTTCGTCCTGGCAACCTCGTCTGTAAGTTCCTGGCGGAGCTGCGTGAGAGCGCGAGTCGGGCCGCTGCTCGCACCGTACCTGCGCGCCGCCGCGTCGATAGCAGCCGAGAGATTCTGCCGCGCGTCGATGAACTCCTGAAGTGTCTGGGGCGTCGTGAGATGTTTCGCGGCAGGCCCGCCAGGCAGGGTTGCGAACTGTGTGTTCGTCGTCAGTGAGTTGATAGCCGACATCATCTCTTCCGGTACGGGGCCGCGGCGGTTATCAAACCTGCCCATGTGCCTGAGAACGATCGGCCGGAGGTCAAATGGCTTCTCTGCTTGAAACGCAGCCGCATAGGCTTTTGTGCCGGCGCCGCGGAGAGCTTCCGAGTGCCTCGCGGCAACGCCCTCGAAATCCCCTGACCCAATCAGACGCTCGAAGGCCTGGCCGAGCCGGCTGCCGGCGCCCACTTGCCGCTCGAGCAGGGCCTCGCGAGCGATAGAGCGCGCCTCGCCTGGCGTTGCCGCCGCGGCTCGCAGGGTCATCTGCGTGTTGTCGCCTGAGCCGGGACGCACCATGCCGGCGCGGTCCACGAGATTGAGCGGGCCCCGACTCTTGAACTCCATATCCTTGAGAAGGGTATTGATCGCGCCGGTTGACGGTCCTCTCCCGTTGACCTGCAAGGCGCGCGCGATAGCCCCCGGCGTTTCGCCGTCGAGAGTGCGCAGCACGACATCCTCGATCATGTCGTCGGTCCAGGGCTGCCGCGCATTCGCTGATCCCCAATAGCGATTGCCGCCGGCCATGGCCGTGCTGGACGGGAGATCACTGCGGATGCCGGCCACAATGTCATCCGGCGAGATGCGGTCGCGCTCGAGTCCGCGGGAGATCGCCATGAGCGCACCCTGGCTGGCATCGTCCGTTTCCTGCGCCGCCGCTGCTCGAGCTCCTGCCATGTGTTGCGCGGTTCTGCTTACGGCGTGGATGGCCGGCCCGAGCGCCAAGCCAGACAAGCCAGAGATCACGGCTCCAGATCCCGCACCCTTGGCGCGCTCTACGAGTCCGCCTTCTGCATTGCCAGCGCCGTGCATGGCACCATGGGTCAAACCGAGTTTGAGGCCCTGACCGGCGGCCTGCGTGAAGGTCGTTGCGGTCTGAGGCGCGAATGCACCGGTGATTGCTCTCGCCCCTCTCGCGATCATGCTACCGCCTTTTGCCAGAACGCCGAGCGGTCCGGCAGCTGCGACCGGCACCATTCCGCCCGCCATCTCGCCTGCAAAGTACGTCCAGGGATTGGCCTTACGGGCGGCTTCCCGCGCGTCTTTATCCTGCAGGCCCAGCTCATCATCGAAGCCAAACGTTGCTCCCGTGCCAGCACCACGAGCGAAGCTCTCGATCATGCCGGGCGTCTTGGAGTCTGATGCGGGATAGCGCTTCGCTAGGACACCCTTCATCACGTCTGAAGACGTGTCGTCCGGGAATTCAATGACCGTGCCATCCGGCCCTTCGACCTCGATCGCCATTACTCAAGCTCCCCAGTCGCCGAATTGTATCGAAGCCTTCGAGATCCGCCCTGCGCGGGCGGCACCGTACCGGCCGGGCGCATAAACTGCTGGCCTGGCGGCCCGAGTGGCATTGGCGCCCCGGTGATAGGAGAGCGCTGTGCTGGCGAAGCTCCCGATCCGCCTTGATGCGGAGGAAGAGGACGCGGCGCGGCCTGGGGTGACTGTGTTCCCTGCGGCGTCGGCATGGGTGGTCCGCCCGTTCCGCGACCGGTCGCCCGCATAGCCTTGATGCGCGCGAATGGATCTTGCAGCGCTCGAATGCGAGCCATGCCGTCCTGACGGCTCATATAGCCGTTGGCGACGTCATTCGCGATCCTGGCGCGCTCGATTTTGTACTCATGCAGAGCCTTGAACGTGTTGATTATCTCCGTGCGTCCGGCTGGTGTCTGTGAAAGCTGCGGCAGTGACTGCTGGAAAATTGCCATGTCCTTGTCGGACGTGGATCCAGACCCCTTTGGGCGCATGCCGGGCGTGAGCTTGTTCGCGATGGCCTGGAAAGTCTGGGCAGCACTCAGCCCACTCACGTTGATGCCGAGCGATTGCGCATAGGGTCCAATCGTCGGCTTCCAGGCTTCCCAAGCACCGGAACCCACAACCTTGTTCAAGTCGTCCAACATTTTGAAGTCGGCTGCTGCGGCTGTGCTCGCATCACCTTCGTCGATGTACCCCTGGTAAGTCTCCGCGTGCTTCTTCGCCATTGCCTTGGCAAATTCCGGATCGGCATTCGCAGGCATCCCAGCCTTTCGTTGGAAGTCGGCGGCCTGCGCGCGATAGAGATCCGTATGTGCGTAAGCCATGCCGGTCTGAGCCTTCGTGAGGCCCAGCGCCGCCAACTCCTTCTCGTCGAGGTACTGTGAGGCCGCGGCGTATAAGTACGGCCCGACGGTCTTGAAGTCGCGTAAGAATGCTGGGTGGTCCTTGAAGCGCGGGCTCTCGAAGCGGCGCGCCCACATGGCCTGTTGCTGATCCTCTGGCAGGCCGCTGACATGCCGATGGAAAGCAGCCCAATCGCGCGCATCGGCGACATCCTGCTCCCGTTGAGCTGAAGCCATTTGCACGCCATGCGTCTCCTGCTGCATCGCGAGACGGTTGCGTTCGAACCCCAGTCGCTCGCGCTGCATGTCCAAACCGGCCTGAGCGAGCTTGTTCTGCTGCTGCCACTGCTGCTGCTGGCGGTTCTCAGTCAGAGCATTCGAGATCGGTGAGAAGTCGATGCCGTTCCCGGGATCGTAGGTGGGCATCTGCATAAGATTGATTGCCATCACGTTGCTCCTTACCGGCTGCCCTGAAGGGGTGCTGCTTCATGCTGGGCGCGCTTCTCGCGCCGTGCCTGCTCTTGCCGCGAGCGCTCGAACACGCACCGCTTGCAGCGATCCGTGAAGCCGTCGGCGTGGAGGGGGCTAGGGAAGAATGCTGCCGCCGGCTTCTCCTCCTGGCACTGCTGGCAGACCTTGACGACTGCTTCGGGCTTCGAGCTCATTTCATCCTCACCACGGCATGGGATCATCTTGGATGCGCTGGGGGACGCTCGCTGCATCGGCCGGCGGCTGTGACGTGCTCTGCTGTTTCGGCTTCCGTCGGGACGCTCGGCGTTCGGAGCCGGCACGGTCGAGCAACTCGATAGCCTTCGCGTTGACCTGCAGGCTGGACCGCGGTCCGTCGTGTCCTTCCCAGCGGCTGAGCTTCAGACGCCCTTCGACGCGCAGACGTTCGCCGGCCTCGAGATCGTCCGGCAACTCATCGACCAATTCACCAAAGACTGTGACGTTGACCCATTCCGTACCTTCGTCGCCTTGCGAGACTGCGACAGAGAACCTGAGCCACGGCTTCCCAGCGCTCGTGAGTCGCCGCTCCGGCGATCTACCAAGGCGACCGGTGAGAGTGGTGGTGATCATGTGCCATCCCCCACATCGTCACCGTGATCGGCGAACAAGGCCGTGTGCGAGATCACATAGAAGCGCTGGGGAGGATGACCCGACAGACGCTCTTTGCGCTGCGTTCGACCATTCTCACCTGGGCGAATGATGCGGCGACCGACGAGCTCCCGAGCAATGCGGCCGGGGTCTCGCCCCGCCATGATCGACTTCCAAGCCTCTGCCTGAAAGAGATAGAGCACGTCGCCTGTGTTGACATCGGGCTTGGTGAAGCCGAGGCGATCACGAACGGCATCAGATGGTGAGCTGTCTTTCTGAAACCGCGAGGCACCATCGCGCTCGATCACCGCGCGCAAATGGTTGATGGCATCCTCTATCTCCGAAGCACCAGCAGTACCACGCGAAGCGAGCCAATCCCGGAAACAGACCTCCGCCGCCTGGGACGCCTCTCCCCGCGGCCACGGAAGAATGCCATGCATCGTTGCCAGCTCTCCAGCGGCTCCGATTAAGGCGAAATGCCGCGCGACGCGCTGCACCTGACCATCGGCAACGGGCGGCGCCATCCTTGCGATAATAGCCTCGATGTCGCTGCGTACGTTGATAAGCGCGTCTTCAAGATCTGCGATGACTGCCTCGAGAAATGCAGGGCCGGCTGTGCCGTAGTTCACCTGCACAGCATCCTTGAGGCGATCTGCAAGGGCGCGCCCGCGCTCGCGCACTGTGGCATCCGGATTTCCCCGGATTTCTGGCGCATGATCGAACAAGCCGAAGCCCTTCTCCGCATCAGCGGCAAGATCGATGAAGCGGACGGCCTGACCGGCCATAATCCGCTGTCCGGTCCTTCCCTCTCGAAGCTTGTCCTCCAAGGACAACTCGCCAGTGCTGAGGCCGAGTGTGCGCCAGCGCTTCCTTGTGGCCCCGTTGCCGTCAACGAGTGCGCGACCGCGCCCCATACCCGCCGCTAGCTGATAAGCGACGCGTCCTGCATCGTCGGCGCGACACTGACCGAGCTCATCGAGACAGATCAGGAGATCGCAATGCGCCTCGGCAATCGCCTCAATGCCGTTTGACGTTGCGTGCCAACTCTGGCTATAGCCGCCGATATCACCGCCACCCCACACGCTGCCGGCCACCTCCAGTGCGGTCGTCTTCCCAGTGCTGGAGCCGCCTCGAAAGTGGACGATGAAGCCCTCGCTGTAGCCAAGCCGGCCGAGCAAAGGCGCCGCAAAGGCGAGCGACAGAGACAACACCAGCCGGCTATTGCTTCTGGCCGGCGCGGCTACCTTTCTCTGCCAATCCTCGAGCGAACCGCGCTGAGCAACTGCTGCCGAAATCGAGCGAGGCTGATAGCAGACATCCTCAATCCCACCGATCACGCGATCTGGCAGCACGAAGCTATCGCCATGCCAGCCAGTACGCTGTGCGATGATGACTCGCGGCAGCCGGCTGCTATCAAGATCAGTGATCCGGTTGAGATACCGAAGCACGCCAGCCCGACACTCCTTGCCTGGTTTGATGCGGCCGCCTCTGTTGGCGATGATCTCAAGGCCTCGGTTCCCGTCTCCGATTAGCCATTCCGCCGGGAGGAGTGCCTCATTCCAGCGGCCGTCGGGGTCCTGCACCGAAACTCGCCGCCCCCAATTCAAGGAGTGGTTATCCCGGAAGACTCCCTTGAGCTTGATAGGCGAGCAAATGTCGCGCCAGGCATCCTCGTCCTGCATCTCGAGGGAGCCATCGGCGGCATATCGAATAGCCCCGTCGCGCAATTTGCTCGCTGGCTTCTTCGGCTGCTTGCCAGCCCGGCGAGTGGCTGCGTCCGAGAGCACATGAAGATTGGTCATGCGGCGCTCTCGAGGATGAAGCGTCTGGCAACGGGCGGAAGCGCATCGCGGGCGCCGTAGGCCAGAGCTCGACGGAGCGTGTCATTGAACCAAGCATCACCGTGCGAGGCGACCGCACCATTGCTGCAGGCTGCCTGCAGCAGAGCCGAGCGGAACTCGTGCTCAGAGATCACGCCATGCGCGGGATAGCGCGCGATCCGACAGGCGACCGTGAAGAGACCATTACGACGCCCGTCTAGCCGGGATGCGTACTCGTCGGCCGCCTCATGGAGATCGTGGAGCGCCTGGCGTCGCAGAGCATCAGGGGAAGAAGGCGGGCGTTGGGCCTGCAATCTCTCGGCCTCCGCATCCCGATACGCTCGCATGATGCCGGGCCATTCTGATGGCGTGGCGTCGCACATTCGAGAGCGCAGCTTGGGTTGTGAGACGATCTGCTCGCGTTCGCGCCTGTTGAATGTGCCGAGAAAGACGAGATCACGGGGAGCGAAGGACGCCTCTGAGATTTCGGCGGCCGTCCCGATCAGATCATAGCTCCGGCCATCTGGACGACGATTGCCGGCAGCGATGATGTAGCCGCCAAGGCCGCGCGTATCGATTCCGGGAGCAATGTCGCTCGCCCGTGTCCGCACTTCCTCGCCCGGCCCGCAGCGGAAGTAGAGGTGCAGCCCGCCGCTCGGCGTACGCACGATAACCGCGGTCAGGCCTTCCAGACGCTGAATGCCCAGCGCTGCAAGGATCTCCTCGAGGCTCGCGCTCCCGGCCTCGCCGTCAACATCGAGCACCCAGTAGCCGCTTCGCGGTCCCGTAGGAATGCCCACAAGCGCAGCGAGCCAGCGGCGCCACCAAGTTTCAATGATGGCCTCGTCGCATGTCGCGTCGTGAAAGCCGTGGAGGCAGTATGGCCGCTTGTTCCATGGATTCACCGGGAAGACGGGGAAGCCCCGGCGCGCGTACCAAAGAGCCAAGCTCAGTTGAGATCGATCACGCCTGATCTCATCGGCATTTGCCTGCTGCATGGTCTACTGTTCCGATCCTTTTGGTCGAGAACAGCGCGCAAGTCGCTTTCATCATCGTGGGGGAAGTGATAGAACGGGCGCGCTCCAATTGACGATCTTCACCGCCGCTGCCTGGATGTCCGCCAGGGGGCGGC
This sequence comes from Hyphomicrobium sp. CS1BSMeth3, assembly GCF_900117415.1. Lineage (GTDB taxonomy): Bacteria > Pseudomonadota > Alphaproteobacteria > Rhizobiales > Hyphomicrobiaceae. The sequence continues at coordinate 534,445 of NZ_FPEI01000006.1, read as the reverse complement.
GGTCGCGTGTCAGGCGGCTTCGTCGCGATCCACGCGGGTGAGGCGCTCGATCTCCGATCGTGGAATCAGCGTGCGACCGGCAATCTTGATCGCCTTAAGCTCACCGCGCTTGATCAGCTCGTAAGCCAGAGAGCGTTTGATGCCGAGCGCATAGCAGGCGTCGTTGATGGGATAGGCGAAGCGCTCACAGGCCGCGGGGGAAGTGGGGCGAGCAGGGTTGGGGGCTGAAGGTAGGGCCGGCATGGCAACTCCTTGGTACAATCCGCCAAAAATTGGCGACGACCGGAGTAATCCGATGATGTCCGTCACATAGCTAAAGGCTATTTAATCCGATCTTCGGCGGCTATTTTTCTGCCTATGAGATCGAGCCGGACTTGCACTCCTCTGCGTGCCTGCAGATCGGTACACCGTAACTCCTCCCCTGCGATGCATCGCAACCCTAGGAGCGGCTTGAAGGTATTGAAGCCATTGACGTCCTTCAGCGGAGTCTGGCCCGCCTCGGCAACCCGGATCATTTCGCCACGCGCGCAGTTGTCCTCTAGTGGCAACTGGGACAGCCCCCATGGCCTTCTGAGCCTCTGATGGGCAGGCTTGGATCAACTGCTGAACAAACCGCACAAACTTCGAATCGATCATGTCGGTGAGGGCATTGAAGTTGGCGGTTGGCCTTCCTCCTGCCGCTTCAAAGGCTAGATAAAGCGCACAGAACAGATCTTCTCTCTTGATCTTCGGGCGTCCCCTCTCCAGATGCCCCATTTCTTCAAGTGATATTGCGGCATCGGTGAGTTGAGCCTCGAGACGAGACCTAAGAGGCGGGTCCGGCGGGCCTTCATCTGGTCTGAACCCGAGCTTTGGTTCACCTGCCGCGAAGAACAGCGCCTCTGCGGCTAGTCGCTTTGCCAAATCGGGCCCGGTCCGAAACTCGCTGAGTAGCTTGACGTATGCTTGCGTAGCCTTCGCGAGCTGCTTCTTAGCGGCAGAGTATTCGGCGTGGGTTGGTTTCGATTGGGCCTGCCTGACGAATCGTCCGAGCGCTCGCGCAACGTGATCTTGGATCCGAGGTGAGAATGTCAGGTCCAGCTGACTGCCAAGGCCTGCGAACAGATTGACATCCGTTGCGATAGCCTCCCAAGACCAATTCGCCTCGTTGGCTGCTGGGCTGCACGCGCTACGGCCCCGTCCTTGCTTCCGCGTCACCACTGATCTCCGCGGCTGCGCAATACGGCGGTCGTTCGTCCGTCTTGCTGACCGCAAACAAGAGCGCCTTCGTTCTCCCGGACAACATCTGCCATCGCTCGCCTCACTCCAGACGTTCCCACTCCATCAGCGCTTGGGAACGCTGTGGGAACGGAAAACCAACTAATAAATCAATACTGTTCCCTATGTTCCCATAGTTCCCTTAGATATAGATATATATGTACTAAGTACCGCTTCTCTTATTCGCGCGTTTGTGGCTGCCCGCAACGAAGCGTGCCCAAGCGGTCATGAGCTCGCGACGCCTCTCCAGGATGTCTGTCCTGCGGTAGGCCCTTTCCACCTGATTGCCGGTCACGTGAGCGAGCGCCTGCTCGGACAGCTCGTTCGGGAAGGACGTGGCTTCCGTTGCCCATGTCTTGAAGGATGAGCGGAAGCCATGGACCGTGTATGCGTTGGCATCCATCCGGCGCAGCAGCATCTCCATCGCCATGCCCGAGAGTTGCCTATCGACCTTGCGCCCGGGGAAGACAAGTTCGCCGGTTTGCGCCTTCTCGAGCTCCTTGAGGATCGCGATGGCCCGATCCGTGAGCGGCACGCGATGTTCGCGGCCGGCCTTCATGCGGAGCGCGGGCAGCGTCCAGACCTTCGCCTCGATGTCGATCTCATCCCAGCGCGCGCCGAGCGTCTCGTTCGTGCGGGCCGCAGTCAGGATCGTGAACTCCAGCGCCTTCGCCGCCATGGCTTCCCGTGCACGTAACTGCAGGATGAACGCAGGCACCTCCGACCACGGCATCGAAGCATGGTGGCCGCGCGCGAGCTTCTGCGGCTTGGCGAGCAGATTGTCGAGGTGGCCGCGCCAGCGCGCTGGGTTCTCCCCTTCCCGGTATCCCTGTGCCTTGGCAGCATCGAGGATCCGCTCGATCCGGCCGCGGACGCGTGTCGCCGTCTCTGTCTTCGTCGACCAGATTGGCCGCAGGACCTTGAGCACGTCCTCTGTCGTGATCTTGTCGACGGCGGTCGTCGCAATCAACTTACAGTAGGTCTTGATCGTCGCGCGCCACTGATAGATGTGCTTCTCGTTGCGCCATCCGCTCTCGAGCGAAGCGATCACCTCCTCGGCCATCGTCTCGAAGTTCGGCACCTGCTTCTCTTCGGGCTTCCACTGTCGCGGATCACCGCCTTCTGCGAGCAGTCGCCGGCACTCCGCGGCACGGTCCCGGGCCATCGGCAGTGTCACGCCCTTCACGGGGCTGCCGAGACCGATCTCTGAGCCCTTCCGACCCTGCCAGTACATGAAAGCCCAGCGCCGGGCGCCCGGCGTGTCGTCGTCGACTGGCTTATCGACGATCAGATAGAGCCCGCCGCCATCGCTGTGCCGGCCGGTCTTCGCCGTTGTCACCGATCGAGGCGCGAGCCGATGCAATGCGCGCGTCATGAGGCCCCCCGTGCTGCAGCTTTACCCCAGTAGCTACCCCAGTAATTGACCTGGATCGACGCATCCTTGTATGGACGCCTGTGGATGGCTACTGGCCAAAATCTCAATGTTTCAGGGGTGTGCGCAGACGGACACGGACTCGGGTGGATGGGAGTTCGAAGGAAACCCTCTCCACCAACTTTCTCCATTTCATCTTTGGTTTCATGGTGTTTTGCTCGCCGAGGGCCGGCCCGTCGGTGGCCGGGCCTCGCTATCCTCCTTCTCATGATCAGGGTTTGGGCTGATGCCGCGACCGGCGGCTTGCCGCGACGATCATCACGGGATCGGCAAAGCGGCGATCCCCGAGAGGCGCTGGCGGCCCCCTTCGCGACGTGAGCGAGCGTGGTAAAGGCTCAACGGCCCTGCGAGAGCTGGAATTGAGACCCGCGAGCGACAATCGCCATGTCCTTTCTCGATGCCTTTGCAGCCTTCATTCTCCTGGTCCTCGTTCTCACCGCGATCGCCGTCTTCGTCCTGATGGGCATGGCGCCGGGCTACATAGCCAAAAGGCGCAATCACCCCTGGCCGCAAGCCGTCGAGGTCGCCGGCTGGGCCCTGCTCATTTTCGGCTTCGTTCTATGGCCGCTCGCTCTGGTCTGGGCGTTTGTCGACGTGCCCCAGAAGGGGGCACAGCAATGATCGTCTTCCTTTTCAATATCTACCTCGCCATTCTCTTCTGTCTGGTCTGGCTGAAAATTATTCGTTTCAATCTATTCTGGAAACTCTCGCCGGTTTTCGTGCTGCTCCTGCTGCTCGTCGGCCTCTTCATTCCCATGCAGTGGGGCGCCCCCTCGGGACCGGCGCTCGCCATACGCCAGTCCGTCCAGATCGTGCCGGACGTCGCCGGCGAGGTGATCGATGTGCCCGTCGATCCGAATACCCCGCTTAAGGCGAACGACGTCCTCTTTCGCATCGATCCCATACCCTTCCAGGCGCAGGTCGACGCGCTCGAAGCGCAACTGAAGTTCGCCGAGCTGCGCCTCACACAAATGTCGGAGCTTGCCGCCAAGCAGGCCGGACGCACGTTCGACGTCGAGCAGCGCGACGCCGAGGTCAAACAGCTCCGCGGCCAGCTTGCCGGTGCCAAATGGAACCTCGAGAAGACCATCGTGCGCGCGCCTGCAGACGGCTACGTGACGAATGTCGCGCTGCGCAAGGGCGCGCGCGTCGCCTCGCTGCCGCTTTCACCCGTCATGGCTTTCATCGAAACCGCGGAGACGGTCGTCGGCGTCGAGATCCCGCAGACCAATGCCCGCTACATCCAGCCCGGCCAGCCCGTCGAGATCACATTCAAATTTCTGCCGGGGCGGATCTTCACCGGAAAAGTCGAGACGATGCTGCAGGCGGTCTCGAGCGGACAGGTGCAGCCCTCAGGACAAGCCGTCACGCCGAGAGACGTGCAATCAGCGCCATTCATCATTCGCATCAAGCTCGACGATGTGGATCTCCTCAGGCGCCTGCCGGCAGGCAGCACGGGCGAGGCAGCCATCTTCACGGATCACGTGAAAGTGGCGCACGTCATTCGCAAGGTCATGCTGCGGATGACGGCCATCCTCAACTTCATCAACCCGTTCTGAGCCTGTCCGGAGATCGCCGCCGCCCGCTGGCGCGCAGGCGGGCCAGCGCCCGGGAAAAACATCCCACGGCTGTGCCCTGGGAGACAGCAGGGCCTCTCGCGTGATGTCATTTCTGTCCTCGTTGGCGACACCAAGGGTCTGTCGCACAGGACCAGTCCAAGAAAGGAAATGACGATGATCGAGAAAAATGCAGCCACCCCGGTGACGGAAATTCGCGCTCTCACGGTCGACGAGATTGATGATGTCGGCGGCGCCGCCATATCCCTCGGCACCTATATCCGTCGGCTCATCTGGCAGATTCAGAATGCGCCCGAGAACTCCACGCTTGTCGGCTGCTCGGACGACATGAGCAGCTGCTCGTGGCAGAGCAACTGAGCGCTTCCCTCCGCAGCGATCGCGCAGCCACCTGCGCGATCGTGAAGTGAGACCTCACTCCTGAATGCGGTGAACCCCTCACGCATCCAACGAAGCAGAGCACCGAGGCACTCTCCGCTGGAATTTCCAAGCGGGGAGTGCTGACGCATTCGCTGATCGAGACATCATGCGCACACCAACACGATCCATCGTGATCGGCTCGCGGTGCTTCCCATTTTTTGGATCTCTTTACTGCCCCACGCACCGTCAGGTGCCCGCGCGCCCGACATTAGGAGCCGGGGTTTGCTCTTCGAATTGTAGGGGCTTGGCCGGATGGAAAGTCCTTCCATCCAGAGCGCCAATTGTTCCTCAGGCTGTGAGCGTTTCTCTCTTCACGCCTGAAAAGGTTTGGCCGCCCGAAGTGCCTTCACGCCAACACGAGGAATAGCCCATGTCAGTACGCAGTCTTACGTTCGTAGCCCTCGGAGCAGGCATCGCACTTGCTGCGACCGCGCCAGCTCTCTTCGCGCAAGCCCGCACTCAGCTCGGCGCGCTGAACGGCAACGAAGGGATCTATGTCAGCAAGAGCAACTTCGGCATCGTCAAGGGATCGCCGAAGACAGATCCAGCAGCGCAGATCATGAAACTCGGCGCGCAGGAAGTGAAAGAAGGTGCCATCATCATGCGAGTGGGCGACAAGCTCTATCTCGTGGACACCGACCCTGCCGCCAAGAGCATGTACTCGGGGTGGGCAGCGGAAGCATTCTCTCCCGACGGCGGTTGATCAGCTTTAAAGAGCGGCTACGGCACGAAGCTGCCGTAGCCGCGCGCCTGCTGCAGGAGCCTCCATGCGGCCGCTCAAGCACTCTGTTCTCGCGCTCGTCGTCGCAATAATCGGCTCGTCGGCATTCGCGCCGCCAACGCTGGCCGCAGCAAATGATCCGCAACCCAACCGGATCCGCATCGAGTACGTCGCGCCCAAGTCTCCCGAGAACCAGGAAATCTACCAGATCATGAAGGAGCGCCGTGCGCTCGAGAAGATGCAGGAGATCTACGGCGCCTTCAAACTGCCGAATGAGCTACTGCTGCGGACCGTCGAATGCGACGGCGTCGCGAACGCCTGGTATCAATCCGGGCGCGTGAGCCTCTGCTACGAGCTTTTGAATCAAATCTGGAAATTGATGCCGAAGGAAACGACTGCGGAGGGCATCACGCCGACGGATGCGGTCGCCGGACATTTCTTTTTTGTTTTCTCGCACGAAATGGGGCACGCCATGTTCGATATGCTGGGCGTGCCGGTATTCGGCGGATCCGAGGACGCCGCCGACAACTTCGCCACCTACATCATTCTGCAGTTCGGCAAGGACGATGCCCGCAGGCTCCTCGCCGCCGCGGCCTACTCCTATAAAAACTACCTCATGAACCCGAAGGTGACCGTGCCCGTGAGCGCGTTCTCGGACATGCACAGCCCGCCGCCGACCCGGTTCTACAATATGATCTGCCTCGCCTACGGCGCCGATTCCAATCTCTTCGGCGATTTTGTCACCAAGGGCTACCTGCCCGAAATGCGCGCCAAGGACTGCCGGAGGGAATACGGCGAGGTGCACTATGCCTTCAATACGCTCATCCTGCCGCATGTAGACAAAGCCATTGCCCAAAAAGTTCTGCACAAGGATTGGCTGCCCGAAGCGGCCCGGCCAACGCCGCGTTAGCGCGCCCGTCCCCAGCCGCCCGGCCCCGGGGCCATCGGATCCAGCCAGAACGCCCCGCCACAACCCATGCTCCACTGCGCCGCGGCCGGCGCGACCTCAAGTCGTGGGGGGTGAGGCCCGCAGTCAATTGCGCGGCCTCCCTGGAAACGCTATAGCCACACGGATGGACCGGCTGGCGCGTACCCGGCGGAGAAACCGTCGGAAGCGACGGAAGGCCACTGGGGACGGAGTTGGGGGATTCTGCGTGTACCGGCACGCGCCGATTGTGCATGACACGCGCGAGGCGCCCGGTACTAATGACGATCGAGCGCCAATCCTGGTCGGGTCGCCGACGCGGCCTGCCGCCTGAACTGATGCGTGGGAGCAGAACGACTTGAAATCAGGCACGCAGAAATCCCAGGCCGGCGGCTTCCGCGACATGATCAGCATCTTTTTGCATGCGCTGATCATAGCCTTCGTCGTGCGCGTCTTTTTCTATCAGCCGTTCAACATCCCCTCCGGCTCGATGCAGTCGACGCTGCTGATCGGCGACTACCTCTTCGTCTCGAAGCTCTCCTACGGCTATTCCAAGCATTCCTTCCCGTTCAGCCCGAACATCTTTTCGGGCCGCATCTGGGGCGCGAGCCCCAACCGCGGTGACGTCGCCGTTTTCAAGCTACCGCGCGACAACTCCACGGACTACATCAAGCGGGTGATCGGCCTGCCGGGCGACGAGATCCTGGTGCGCGGCGGCGTGCTCTTCATCAACGGCAAGGAGGTGCCACGCCGGCGCGTCGACGATTTCGTGCAGGTCGGCGAAGACGGCCGCGAGCGGCGCATTCCGCGCTACGAGGAGACGCTGCCCGAGGGCCGCAAGTACTTCGTGCTCGATGCCCGGGCGAATGGTGAGTACGACAATGTCGGCCCCTATAAGGTGCCGGAAGGCCACTATTTCATGATGGGCGACAACCGCGACAACTCTACCGACAGTCGCGACCAGTCGCCCCGCTATGGTGTTGGTTACGTCCCGCTTGAGAATTTCATTGGGCGGGCGGATATTATTTTCTTTTCCGCAGCCGTCGACGAGCCAGGACGCTTTGAGCTGACGCGTCCCTGGACATGGCCCTTCGACGTCCGTTGGAGCCGAATTTTCATGCTGGTCCGGTAACGAAGGCAGCAACATTTGAGTGATGCGCCAGGGCATCCGAACGTTCCGGCCTTCGGGCTGAGGAGGCGAGCGTGCGCCTGCAGCGGCAAGCGCCGCGGGATTCGCCACGGGGGCGCACCGTGAGCCCAACCCCGCCAGCGAAGAAGCCTGCAGAAAAGCTGAAGACGGCATCGCTCGAAAAGGCGCTCGGCTACAAGTTCAAGAGCCGGCCGCTGCTCAAGCGCGCGCTGACGCACGCGAGCGTCCGCTCCCAGCGCGAGAAAAGCGACGACAACGAGCGCCTCGAGTTCCTCGGCGACCGGGTGCTCGCCCTCGCCATTGCCGAGCTGCTCGTCGAGATGGATGCCGACGCGACCGAGGGCGAGTTTGCCCGCCGCTTCAACCGCCTCGTGCGCCGCGAAGCCTGTGCACGTGTCGCCCGCAATCTTTGCCTCGGCCCCGCGCTCATCCTTTCAGCCTCCGAAGCGGACAGCGGCGGCCGCGACAAGGATACGATCCTCGCCGATGCCTGCGAGGCCCTGCTCGGCGCCATGTTCGTGGAAGCCGGCTTCGACATCGCCCGTGACGCCGTCCGCCGCCTCTGGATGCCACTGATCGACAACGCCCCACGCACGACCGCGGACCCCAAGTCCGCCCTGCAGGAGTGGGCACAGGGCCAGGGCCTACCTCTGCCCGAATATGTCGAGATCAGTCGCGACGGTCCCGACCATGCCCCGCGCTTTACCGCCCAGGTTCGCGTCGGCCGCCACACGCCTGCCGAAGGCGTCGGTGCCAGCAAGCGCGCCGCCGAGCAGGCCGCCGCGACGGCACTTCTGCAAGCAAAAGGCGTATGGCCTGCCGAAGGCTCCGCAGATGCCCATGAGTAAGCCAAGCCGCCACGCTGCCGCCGCACAGACCGACGCCGGCACCCCCCAGCGCTGCGGCTTCATCGCCGTCATCGGCGCCCCCAATGCGGGTAAATCCACGCTCGTCAACGCGCTCGTCGGCGCCAAGGTCACCATCGTCTCGCACAAGGTGCAGACGACGCGCGTCCCCGTGCGCGGCATCGCCCTCGCCGATGCGAGCCAGCTCGTCTTCATCGACACGCCGGGCATTTTTGCGCCCCGCCGACGGCTCGACCGGGCCATGGTCGATGCCGCTTCCACGGCGGCCGGCGACGCCGATCTGATCGTGCTGCTGGTGGATGCGCAAAAGGGCGTCAACGACGATGTCGCGCGCATCCTGCGCCAGCTCGAGGGCGTGGAGCGCCCGCGCATACTCGTGCTCAACAAGATCGACCGCGTGAAGAAGGAGCAGCTTCTCGCGCTCGCCGCCGACCTCAACGCGCGCCTCGCCTTCTCGGCGACGTTCATGGTCTCGGCGCTCTCGGGCAGCGGTGTCGCCGATCTGAAGACCCATCTCGCCGCGCACGTTCCCGAAGGTCCTTGGCATTTCCCGCCCGATGACCTCTCCGATGTCCCCGAGCGTCTACTCGCGGCCGAGATCACGCGCGAGAAGTTGTACGAGCGCCTGCATCAGGAGCTGCCTTACTCGGCGACGGTCGAAACAACCGCCTGGCAGGACCGCAAGGACGGCTCGGCGCGCATCGAGCAGACCATCTTCGTCGAGCGCGACAGCCAGCGCAGCATCGTGCTCGGCGAGGGCGGCCGCACGATCAAGGACATCTCCATGCGCGCGCGCAAGGAGCTCGCCGTGCTGCTCGAGCGCCCCGTGCATCTCTTCCTGCACGTGAAGGTCCAGGAAGGCTGGAGCGACGACCCCGAGCGCTACCGCAACATGGGCCTCGACTTCCCCAAGAGCTGAGGTCAGCGGCGCATTCATGGCACGTGAGCCCTACAGCTATCGTAGCGATCCCGCCGTGCCGCCCTTTCCGGACGACCGCCCCATCATCATCTTCGACGGCAAATGCGTGCTCTGCTCGCGCTTTGCTCAATTCATCATGCGCGTGGACAAGAACCGCCGCTTTCGCCTGCTTGCGGCGCAGAAGCCGATCGGCACCGCGCTCTATGCTCATTTCGGCCTCGATCCCGAGACCTACGAGACCTTCATCCTGCTGGACGAAGGCCGCGCCTCGATACGATCGGAGGCGGCCTTGCAGATCTTCAGCAAACTCGGCTTCCCGTGGTCGCTCAGTGCCGCAGCGCGTATCATACCCCGCGCCGTGCGCGATCCGCTCTATGATTTCATTGCCCTCAATCGCCTTCGCTGGTTCGGCAGCCGCTCGGTCTGCTATATGCCCGATGCATCGGAGGCCGACCGCTTCATTGCATGAGCTCCTCACTCACAATCCTGCTCGTCGGTGGCTATGGCACGTTCGGCGGGCGCATTGTCGAGCTGCTCGAGGATGAGCCGCGCCTCAGCCTGATCATCGCCGGGCGCTCAATGGAGAAGGCCGCCGCCTATTGCCGCGGCCGCGAGAAAGCGAAGGCGAACCTCGCACCGACCTTCTTCGACCGGGATGGCAATCTCGCCGTGCAGCTCGAAGCCCTGAAGCCCGACGTGCTCATCGATGCCAGCGGCCCCTTCCAGGCCTATGGCGCGGACCGCTATCGCCTCATCGAGGCCTGCATCGCGCGCAAAGTGCACTACCTGGATCTCGCAGACGGATCGGCCTTCGTCGCCGGCGTCAATGACTTCGACGACGCCGCGCGCATGGAAGGCGTATGGGTCCTCACCGGCGTCTCGAGCTTTCCCGTACTGACGGCGGCCGTCGTGCGGCGACTTTCGTCCGGCATGGCGCGTATCGACACGATTCACGGCGGCATCGCGCCATCGCCCTATGCCGGCGTCGGCGAGAACGTGATCCGCGCCATTGCGAGCTATGCGGGGCAGCCTGTGTCGATCAAGAAGGACGGCAGGATCACGACCGACCATCCCTTTACCGAGCATATGCGCTTCACGATCGCGCCGGGTGGGCGGCTGCCATTGCGCAACACGCTCTTCTCGCTCGTTGATGTGCCGGACCTCGTCGCGCTCGCCAACTTGTGGCCGCAAGCGCGCACCATATGGATGGGCGCCGGGCCCGTCCCGGAGCTTCTGCATCGGGCTCTGGTTGCATGGGCGTGGCTCGTGCGCCTGCGTGTGCTGCCCTCACTTTCCTTTCTCGCGCCGCTGATGCACATCGCGATGAACCATCTCCGCTGGGGCGAGCATCGCGGTGGCATGTTCGTCGCCGTACAGGGTGCTGCCGCCGATGGCACGCCGCTCGAGCGATCCTGGCATCTGCTTGCCGAGGGCGCGGACGGCCCGCTCATTCCCTCCATGGCCGTGGAAGCGATCGTTCGCCGAGTGCTCGATGGTCACGTGCCGACACCGGGCGCGCGCGCTGCAGTGCGCGAACTCGAGCTCGACGACTACGAAAGGCTGTTCGAGCGCAAAACGATCTACACGGGGCTTCGCGACGATCTCGCGGTCGAGAAGGGGCCGCTCTATGCCCGACTGCTCGGCCCTGCATGGCCGGCACTCCCCGAGCCGATTCGGCAGATGCACGACCTTGCCGGCACACGCATTGCTAAGGGAAACGCGAGCGTCGAGCGCGGCACTGGCCTGCTGTCGCGCATTGCTGCCGCGATCATCGGATTTCCTAGTGCCGCCGAAAGCGTGCCCGTCCGCGTCGAATTCCGAGAGTGTGGCGGGACTGAGACCTGGACGCGGACGTTCGGGGGCAAAACCTTCTCGAGCGAGCAGTTCGCCGGCCAGGGCCGCTCGGACTCGCTGCTCTGCGAGCGCTTCGGCCCGCTGACGTTCGCCATGGCCTTGGTACTCGATGATGAATGCCTGCGGCTCGTACTGCGCCGCTGGAGCCTGTTCGGCTTACCGCTCCCTCTCTGGCTCGCACCAAGATCGGACGCCTATGAATCCGTCGAGGGCGGCCGCTTCGCCTTCCATGTCGAGATCTCACACCCTATATCCGGTCTGATCGTCCGCTATCGGGGCCGGCTCGCGATCGTCGAGGGCTAGTGTCCCTATCCGTAAGTTCGCCCACCTCGATGCCGCCTGATATGGCGAATTTCTCGATCATCACACGAGCGCCCGCTCCCGCCACAATCCATGCAAGCATGATCCATGAGCTCCATCATCACCATTAGCGCCCTCGCCAAGACGTACGCCTCGGGCTTTCGAGCCTTGAAGGGCATCAACCTGGATATCCGGCGCGGCGAAATCTTTGCGCTTCTCGGGCCCAATGGCGCAGGCAAGACAACGCTGATCAATATCATCTGCGGGCTCGTGAACCCCTCGTCGGGCAGCGTAACGGTCGACGGTCACGACATTCTGCGCGACTATCGCGCCGCGCGCGCTCTCATCGGCCTCGTGCCGCAAGAGCTCGCGACGGACATGTTCGAGACTGTGTGGGCGACCGTCAGCTTCAGCCGCGGCATCAACGGTCGCAAGGCGAACCCCGCCTACATCGAGAAAGTGCTGCGCCAGCTTTCGCTCTGGGACAAGAAGGACGCCAAGATCATGACGCTGTCGGGCGGCATGAAGCGGCGCGTCCTCATAGCCAAGGCCCTGGCGCACGAGCCGCGCATCCTCTTCCTCGACGAGCCGACCGCCGGTGTCGACGTCGAGCTTCGGCGCGGCATGTGGCAGGTGGTCCGCGAGATGCGCGAAGCCGGCGTCACCGTCATCCTCACCACGCACTACATCGAGGAAGCCGAGGAGATGGCCGACCGCATCGGCGTCATCAACGGCGGCGAGATCATCGTCGTCGAGGAAAAGGCCGAGCTCATGCGCAAGCTCGGCAAGAAGGAGCTCATGATCCGCCTCGGCGCGCCGATTTCGGAGATCCCGGCGGTGCTCGCCAACCACCCGCTGAGCCTCGCCGATGAAGGCCGCGCACTTCTCTACACATACGACGCACGCGCAGAACGTACCGGGATCACGACCCTGCTCAATACCCTGCGCGATGCCGGCCTCATGGTTACCGACCTCGAGACCCGCCAAAGCTCGCTCGAGGACATCTTCGTCGATCTTGTGAGACAATCGACATGAACCTGACTGCAGTCAACGCGATCTACCGCTTCGAGATGGCCCGCTGGGGGCGCACGCTGCTCCAGAGCATCGTCGCACCCGTCCTCTCGACGTCGCTCTATTTCATCGTGTTCGGTGCGGCCATCGGCTCGCGCGTGCCCGAGATCGACGGGGTGAGCTACGGCGCCTTCATCGTTCCCGGTCTCATGATGATGCTGCTCCTCACGGAGAGCGCATCGAATGCCTCGTTCGGCATCTATCTCCCGCGCTTCACGGGCACCATCTACGAGATCCTCTCGGCGCCCATATCGCCTTTCGAGATCGTGCTCGGATATGTCGGCGCTGCAGCGACCAAATCGATCATCCTCGGGTTCATCATTCTCGTGACGGCGAGCCTGTTCGTACCCGTGCGCATCGCACATCCCGTATGGATGCTCGCCTTTCTCGTGCTGACGGCCCTGAGCTTCAGCCTGCTCGGCTTCATTATCGGCGTGTGGGCCGACGGCTTCGAAAAGCTGCAAGTCATTCCCATGCTCATCATCATGCCGTTGAGCTTTCTCGGCGGCACGTTCTATTCGATCAACATGCTGCCGCCCTTCTGGCAGAACCTCGCGCTCGTCAATCCGATGGTCTATCTGATCAGCGGCTTTCGCTGGAGCTTCTTCGAGATCTCCGACGTCAGCGTGGGCATCAGCCTCACGATGACGCTCGTGTTCCTGCTCCTGTGCCTCACGATCGTGTGGTGGATCTTCCGTACGGGCTATCGCCTGAAGCCGTGACTTGCGCCGCTTCGGTAAGCGAACTCGTGCTTGCGGGCGGCCTCGTCGCCTGGCTGCTCGACATAGCCAGGCGCGCCTGCTCCATAAAGGCATGAATGAGCCGCAAGCGTAGCGAATCCCGCGCCCACAGCAGGCCTGTCCGCCGCACCATCGAGGGATCGGGGAGCGGCAGCTTGCGCAGCGCCAAACCCTCCGGCCAGGGCGGCGCCCAATCGGGCAGCAGCGAGACACCGAGCCCGCGATCGACCATCACCGCGATCAGCTCGAAGCCATCAAGCTCATAGCGCTCGTCGGGCCGGATGCCGTGTCTGCGCAAGTACACCTCGATGAGCTGGCTCGCGTAGACCCTGCGATCCAGCCGGATGAACGGCTCCTTCGCCAGCACGGTGTGCGCATCGCGGCACTGCATGGATACCGGCGTCAGAACGACAAAAGGCTCCACGCGCAGGACGCGCCACTCGTGCGTCTTCGGCACGGTGAACGGCGGCTCGCTGGTCACGGCGACATCGATCTCGCCGTTCATGACTTTCGGATAGAGCCCTGCCGAGTTGTCGCGAAGGATGCGCACCTCGATCCGCGGATGCGCCTTCATGAACGGAATGAGCATGTCCGGAAACATGCCCGAGAGCGTCGTCTGCATCACGCCGAGCCGAAGCTCGCCCGAAAGCTCGCCGCTCGCGGCGATCGACTTCATGTCCCGCACCTCTCCGAGCACAGATCGAGCCCGGTCGAGGATTGACGCCGCCGCCGGCGTCGGCCGTACGGCCCGACCGGAGCGGACGAGGAGGCGGGTGCCGATTTCGTTCTCGAGAGCACGGATTTGCTGGTTCACGCCGGCAGGCGTCAAATTGAGACGGCGGGCTGCCCCCGCCATCGAACCACACTCAGCGACTGCGACCAAGCTCTCGAGAAAGCGGGTCTTCATCGCAACAAAACCTATCATCTAAAAAAACAATTGCGCCCGTATTTTTTCCCATCGAGGACCGACACAATCAAGCCCGTAACGCATGAAGCGCTACATGATCCTGGAGGAAGGGCATGCAGAAGCAGCTTCTCACGGCGGCGTTCGCGGCCTTTCTTTTGTCTACACCTGCTGACGCACAGAGCTATCCGACGAGACCCATCACGCTTGTCGTCCCGTTCGCCGCCGGCGGTCCGGCAGATGTGCTCGCCCGGAGACTAAGCGAGCCGATATCGGAAGCCTTGGGCCAGTCCGTGATCATTGAAAATGTCGCCGGCGCCGGTGGCAGCATCGGTGTCGGGCGGGTGGTTCGGGCAGCACCGGACGGCTACACCGTCAGCGTGGGAAACTGGAACACGCATGTTCTGAACGGCGCAATCTACACGCTCAATTATGATCTCGTGGGCGACCTCGCACCTGTCGTCCTGCTGCCGAGCAGCCCGCAGCTCATTGTTTCCAAGGCCGCCGTGCCGGCTGCAAGCCTCGGCGAGCTCGTTGCCTGGCTGAAAGCGAACAAGGCGACCGTCGGCACGGCCGGGGTCGGCTCGGCGGGCCACGTGAGCGGCCTTTTCTTCCAGAACACCACGGGCATTCCGCTTTCCTTCGTGCCCTACCGCGGCGGCGGCCCGGCCATGCAGGATCTTATCGGAGGCCACGTCGACGTGATGTTCGACCAGTCGTCGAACTCACTCCCCAATGTCCGCGCCGGCAGCATCAAGGCTTATGCGGTGACCGCCAAGGCACGGCTGGCGGCCGCGCCTGACATCCCGACGGTCGATGAGGCGGGCCTGCCCGGCTTCTACATTTCCGTCTGGCACGGTCTGTGGGTGCCCAAGGCAACGCCACCCGAGATCATCGCCAAGCTCAACGCCGCTGTCGTGAAGGCGCTCGCGAGCGCCGATCTCCAAAGGAAGTTCGCCGAGCTCGGCCAGGACGTACCCTCCCCCGAGCAGCAGACACCGGCCGCGCTCGCCACGTTCCAGAAGGCCGAGATCGACAAGTGGTGGCCAATCCTCAGGGCGGCCAACATCAAGTCCCACTGAGCCCGCGCACCTGCACGCGGGCACGGCGGCAGCACGCCGTCTCCGGCGGTCAGCAGCCGCATTCGAGCGAAGCACGTCGAAGACAACTGGATTTCATTCGCAGGGCGGCCGGCAACCAGAGCTGCGACGCCGCAATTGATGACGACCCCTGACCCAATAGACAACTTAGTTCACTTGGAGGGATGCCATGTTCGGACGTTCGCTTGCTACGGGATTGACCGGCGCTCTCACGGGCCTCGCGCTCGCGCTGATGCCGGTCCAGACGATGGCCGCTGAGATCAAGATGCTCGGCGGATCGGCGATGCGCGCGCTGTTTACGGAAATGATGCCGCAATTCGAGAAATCTTCGGGGCACAAGGTCACGATCGAGTACGGCACGCTCGGCGCGAACATGGATCGCGTCATGAAAGGCGACGCCGTCGATCTCGTGGTCGTCACGTCGGGCCAGAACGAGCGGCTGCAGAAGGAGAGCAAGCTCGTCGCCGGCAGCCGCGCCGAGCTCGCCAAGGTCGGCTACGGCGTTTTCTACCACGCGAGCGCCGCCAAGCCCGATCTCGCCTCGGTCGACGGCTTCAAGCGCACCATGCTCTCGGCGAAGTCGATCGCACTCGGCGATCCAGCCGGCGGCGGTCCGGTCGGCGTCTACGCGGCAGGCCTGATGCAGCGCCTCGGACTTGCGGACGGCGTCAAGGCGAAGACCAAGCTGTATCCGTCCGGCACGCAGGTTGCCCAGGCCGTGGGCAAGGGCGAGAACGAGGTCGGCATCGGGCTGGTGAGCGATGTGGCTGTCACGCCTGGGCTTGCTGCCGTCCCGCTGCCGGCCGATATCCAGAACTACACGGTCTACACGCTCGGAATTCCGGCCAGCAGCAAGAACGGCGACGCTGCCAAGGCGCTCATCGCATTTCTCACGTCGACCGCATTCAAGCAGGCCCTCTCGGCCAAAGGCTTCGAGACGCCCTGAGCTCCTCGTGGTCGCCGATCTCATCGATGGTCGGCCGATGCCGGAGGCTCGCATCAAGGTTGGCCGATCAGGTGCTCGGCCAGAGCGGCGCGCCGCGCTCCCCCCCGGGCGGGTGCGCCGCTTCAATTCTTCTGCACGGTGCAGACGCCGCCGCTGCTTCGCAAGCGCACGCAGAGCTTCAGAGCATCGTCGCGCGTGTCGGCGCCGACGCGTAACGCGACCATGGCCTGCGCCCCTCGGCCCACGATCCGCGCGGGCACGTACATGGGCTCGGCATCCGCGAGCACTTTGGCATGCTGGCGCTTCAGCGTGTTGAACAGGCCGGCCACCTTGGCTTCAGAAGGGCCCGCACCAAGCTGCACGCCCCAGGGCCGCCGTGCGGCTTGCATCTTCGGCTTCCCGGCGAGTGCGACCTGAACCAGTGCGGGCGCGCGCTTGCGGCAGGAGTCCTGCAGCTCCGCGGAGGTCATTGCCGTCGGCTCGGCAGGCGTGCCGCCCGCCTCCTTCCAGCGCTCCGCGGCATGGCCGGTGATGAACTGCACGTAAGTCCGCGTCTCGGCCGGCAGCGTGCGGCTCCCCTCGAGCCAGCCGCGCACGCGATCCGGGCCCGCATTGTAGGCCGCAGCCGCAAGGCCGAAATTTCCGAACTCTTTCATGAGATCCGCGAGAAGCCGCGCGGAGTGCGGGATGGCCAGCGCCGGATCAAAAGGATTCTCGAGCCCACGCTCTTTGGCCGTCCCCGGCATGAACTGGGCAATTCCCTGCGCGCCCTTGTGGCTCACGACATTCGGCCGGAAACCGCTCTCACGCCAGATGAGGCGCACGAAGAGAGCCGGCGAGATGCCGTTGAGCTGCGCCTCCTTTTCCATCAAGGGGCATATCGTCTCGACGAGCGGGCGCTCCTGATCACTCGCGCGCACGGAGGTAGCGCCCCCGAAAGCACCGGCCAGGCTCATGACGACGAGGCTGAATAGCGACAAACGGGTCATACGCAGCATCAGCTTCAAAACTACATCGGTCCGCTGCCGGTTGCATACGGGCCGCGGCTATTTGCTCGCTGCCGCGCTCGACGGCAACCCAAGCTCGGCCTCGAGCTCGGCAATGCGCGGACGCAGCTTCGAGATTTCCTGACTCCGCCGGACCATAGCGATCTGCAGGCGGCTGATGTCCTGGAAGCTGTCCGAGCCGCTGCGCCGATGATCACGCTGAACATCGAATATGCGCCGCTGGTCATCCTGGTTGGCCTCCATGAGCTGCCGCAGCCGCTCCTTGGCCTGCGCCAGCTCGACGACCTTGCCGGTCTGGTCGGTCTTGCGCTGAAGCTCCCGCTCGAGGTCCTCCAGCCGCTTCTGCACATCGCTCGCGGCCGGCACGCCGGGTTGCACGAGCGCACCTGGCGCCGCGACGCGCTGGAAGAAGAAATCCCCTGTCAGCGATGAGTGATCCCAAGGCACCTGCCGGCCACCTGTCGCCGCCAGCACATCCTTGCGCACCTCCACCATGACCGAGGTCAGATTGCGCTCGGAGGCCCGCATGCCCTTGACCAGCGCGGCCGTGAACGGCGAATTCGTACCCGAGCCATCGAGGGCGACATTTCCGGGTTGCGTCGAATAGGCGATGAACGTACCGACGCCTGTCTGAACCTGTGCGAGGCCCTGGCTCACGCTTGCCGATCGCGTCCCCATGGAGCGCGCGAGATTGCGCGCCAGCGGATTGTCGCGGCAGGAATCGAGAAACACGAGATTGGTCTTGTTCTCGCGGTCGATCTCCATTTGCCGAAGAACGAAGTCGACGCCGACAGTCTCGAAATCGAGGTCCCGCTCGCGCTCCATGGAGGCATCGACCGGAACCAGATAGTTCCTGCCCGACACCTGCAGGGCGTGGCCCGCGTAGTAGAAGAGCGCCACATCCGCATCTCCGAGCGCGCGTGCGAAATCGCGCACCTTGATGTCGAATGTCCGCTTGTCCAAATCGAGACCGGCAATGACCTCGAAGCCCGCCTCGGCGAGCGCCTTGGCCATCTCGGTTGCATCATTGACCGGATTGGCGAGGGCGGAGCTTTTCACGTAGGCCCCGTTGCCGATCACGAGCGCCACGCGCTTCTCGGCCATGGCCGGTGCGGCAAACAAGAGGCTGGTCACCAGGGTCGTGAGCAACAGAACCGTGCGCGGCATCAGGGGCTCCCCAGGAACAGGTCGGTTTGGTCTAGGCACCGAATTCGACAGATCCAAGACGAACCGGGCAACAGCGACATCATTCCGCCCGCCGCGGGAACCGATTGAGAACAGATCACGTTCCTTTGTTCGAGAGGCCGGAAGCGGGACTTCGCCCCGCCTTTAATTGCCGCCTCGACGCGCCCAGATGATCTGACATCGATGCGCCCCCCACATCTCTGAGTGAGACCAGTTATGTCAAAAAGATCCGCAACCGAGATTCGGCAGTCAGCACTGAAGACCCCGACAAGCCTCTCCTCGAACGCCGTCAAGGACATTTCTGCCGCCATGACGACGGCGCTCGCGGATGTGTTTGCCCTCTATCTCAAGACGAAGAACTTCCATTGGCACATGTCCGGGCCGCATTTCCGCGACTATCACCTTCTGCTCGACGAGCAGTCCGAGCAGATTTTCGCCATGACCGACGATATGGCCGAGCGCGTGCGCAAGATCGGCGGCACGACGCTGCGCTCGATCGGGCAGATCTCACGCCAGCAGCGCATTCTCGACAACGACGCCGACTTCGTCGCGCCGGACGACATGCTCGCCGAGCTGCGCGACGACAACAAGCAGCTCGTCGACTCGCTGCGCGAATTGCACGATCTCACCGACGAAGCGGGAGACGTGGCGACCACGAGCCTCATCGAGAACTGGATCGACGAGGGCGAGCGGCGCGTGTGGTTCCTTTTCGAGACCCTACGAAAGGGCTGAGGCCCGTCTGTGCTCCGGGAAACCGGCCACAGGCTCGTGCGTTCTGCATGGGCGGAACACGCCCCGTTCCGCATTTCCTCGAGCAGGTCGACGTGCCGACGCCGAAGAAAGATCTGCGTGGCGGCAGGCCCCTGTGGCTCGACACGCCACGCATCGATGTCAGGTATCGCACGCGCCTGACACAGGAAACGTGCGACGTCGCTGTCGTCGGCGCCGGCATCAGCGGAGCGCTGGTCGCGCTGAGCCTCGCCGAGCATGGGCACGATGTCGTCATCGTCGACCGGGGCGAGCCTTGTCGCGGTAGCACGCTCGCCAGCACGGCGATGATCCAGTTCGAGCTGGACACGCCCCTTGTCGAACTTGCGGATCGGAAGGGCGCAGCGGCGGCGCGTCGCGCCTACCTTCGCTCGTTCGCTGCAGTGCGCACGCTCGGTGCGATCATCGAGCGCCATCACCTGAAGTGTGGATGGAAGGAGCGCCGGGCGCTCTATCTCGCCGGCAACGAGCGCGGCTGGCGCGCCTTGCAGGATGAGGCCGCGCACCGCGCGCGCATCGGCCTCCCCTCGACCTTTCTGACCAGCGCTGAAGTTGCGTCGGCCTACGGCATCGATCGAACCGGCGCGATCATCTCCGACGGCGCTGCCGAGGTTAATCCCGCGCAGCTCGCCGCTGAATGCCTGCGAACGGCACAGCGCCTCGGAGCGCGCCTCTACAGTCCACGCGAAGTCAAGAAGGTGCACCCGCATCCCCGCGGCGTCGATCTCGAAACGGGCGACGGCCCGATGATCTCCGCGCGCCGCGCCGTCTTTGCGACGGGTTATGCGGTGATCCCCGGCCTGCCCCGCGATAAGTTCGAACGCGTTTCAACATGGGCCATCGCGACCAAGCCGCTGCCTGCGGATGCTTTCTGGCCAGGGCGCTGCCTGATCTGGGAGGCGGCAGATCCCTATCTCTACGTGCGCACGACCTGGAACAACCGCATCCTGGCCGGCGGCGAGGACTCCAAGCTCAACAGTCCCGACCGCCGCGATGAGGCCACCCCGATGAAAGCCGAGCGCCTATTGGCCAAAGTGAAGGCGCTGCTGCCCGGCCGGCGGCTCGAGATCGACTATGCCTGGGCGGGCGCTTTCGCGGACAGCCCGACGGGCCTTCCCTACATGGCGCCGGCGCCGGACCTTGCAAACTGCTTCGCCGTGCTCGGTTGTGGCGGCAACGGCATCACCTTCAGTGTCATCGCGGCGGAGGTCGTGCAGGCCTGGGCGGAAGGCAGGGCCGATCCGGATGCGAAGCTCTTTCAGTAAGGCGCGACAAACCCTGCGGCGCAGCTCCGTTTGACATTCGCCGGCACGTCGGCCTATACGCTCGCCCCATGAGAACGAACGCTCATCTCGCCAGCCAGTATTACGCGCCGTCCACATAACGGCGGCCGCACTCCCATGCTCAACCGCTGCGTTTCCGGCGGTTGATCACAAATGGCGAACGTCGGCATCGCAGCTCCACTCGGAGATCCGTGATGCCCTTCAAACGAAAATCCTTCTCCACTGTCGGTATTGTCGGCTTCGGCGCGTTTGGCGCGCTGGTTGCCCGGCATTTGGCGCCGCACTGCCGCGTGCTGGCCTTCGACCTTCAGCCGCGCGATCCGGAAGGATTGCCAGTCATCTTCTGCGACCTGCCCACGGTCGCGCGATCCGACGTGCTCGTCCTTGCCGTGCCGGTCAGCGCGCTCGCTGATACGATCCGCGCGCTGCGCCCTCACCTGCAACCGGGCATGATCGTCATCGACGTCGGCTCGGTGAAGATCGAGCCCGTGCGCATCATGCGCGAGGAGCTGCCGCCGTTCGTCGAGATCATCGGCACGCATCCGCTCTTCGGCCCGCAGAGTGCCAAGGACGGCGTGGCCGGTCATCGCATTGCCTGGTGCCCCGTGCGCGGACGCTCGGCCGGGCGCATCGCGGCGTTCCTGCGCCGTGTGCTCGAGCTCGACGTCATCCGCACGACGCCCGATGTCCACGATCGCGAGATGGCCGTCGTGCAGGGCCTCACGCATCTCATCGCGAAGGTGCTCGTGCGCATGGAGCCGCTGCCGAGCCGCATGGCCACGCGCAGCTTCGACCTCATCCTGCAAGCGACCAACATGGTCCGCCACGATGCGCCGGGCGTCTACGAGGCCATCGAGCGGGCCAATCCGCACGCCGCCGCCGTGCGCGAGCGTTTTTTCGCCCTGGCCGATGAGGTGCGCGGCGCCTTGGATGAGCAGGCCGAGCTGGCGCCACCCCTCGCGGCTGCTGCTTACTGAACCGGAGCCAAGAACCGACAGCAACCCGGCTGCCTTGAGGCCTCCGACTCCTGTATATTCCCCGCATGGACTGGACCGACGAGGGAATCATCCTGGGCGTGCGGCCCCACGGCGAGACGGCGAGCGTCGTCGAGCTGCTGACGCGCGCTCATGGCCGCCACCTCGGCCTCGTCCACGGCGGGCGCTCGCGGCGGATGCGCCCCATCCTCCAGCCCGGCAACCACGTCGAAGTGAGCTGGAAGGGCCGCCTCGCCGAGCATCTCGGCCATATGGCGCTCGAAACGCGCCGCGCCTTTGCCGCCGAGGTCATGGACCACCCCATGCCCCTCGCCGGGCTCGCGACGCTGACCACGCTCGCCCGCCTGCTGCCCGAGCGCGATCCGCACCCGAGCCTCTACGAGGTCAGCCTCTTCGTTCTCGGTTATCTCGACGAGCCGGAGGTCTGGCCGGCGCTGCTGGTCCGCTGGGAGCTGGCCTTGCTCGAAGAGCTGGGCTTCGGCCTCGATCTCGCGGCCTGCGCTGCCACCGGCGCCAACGACGATCTCATCTACGTTTCGCCGAAGAGCGGCCGCGCCGTTTCCGCCTCGGCGGGCGAGCCCTATCGCGACCGCCTGCTGACGCTCCCTCCCTTCCTGCGCGGGCGCAGCCAGGGAGCTGTTTCGCAGAGCGATCTTGCTGCCGGCTTCGCCCTTACAGGCCACTTCCTGGAGACCCGCATTCTGGTCCCCCGCGGCGAGGCCCTGCCCGAGGTCCGCGGCCGCCTCACCGACATGCTCATGCGCGCCCGCAAGCCCGCCGATATCGTGGCCCTCGCCCGCAACGGGTGACAGGCAGCCCTCCTCAAAAACACGGGCCAGCGCCGTCCTGAGGCGCTATGATCCCCCTCGAAGTCGCCACCCAGGCCTGATTTGGCCCCCGGCAGGCGCACCCTATCCCCAACCAACATCCCCAGGAGGATCCATGGACAAGAAAGTCATCACACTCCTGAAGACGCAGTGCTTCATCGACGGCAAGTGGGTCGGCACGCCCGAGATCCCCGTCACGAACCCCGCCACGGGCGAGGAAATCGCCAAGGTGCCGCGCCTCGGCACCGCCGAGACCAAGCAGGCTATCGACGCCGCCGAGAAGGCCTTCAAGCCCTGGAGCCAGTTGCTCGCCAAGGAGCGCGCGGCGATCCTGCGCAAGTGGTTCGACCTGCAGGTCGCCCACGCCGACGAGCTGGCGCTGCTTCTGACCAGCGAGCAGGGCAAGCCGCTCCCCGAAGCGCGTGGCGAGATCATCTACGGCGCCTCGTTCACCGAGTTCTATGCCGAGGAAGCCAAGCGCATCTACGGCGAGACGATCCCGAGCTTCAAGCAGGGCAGCCGCATCATCGTCATCAAGCAGCCGCTCGGCGTCATCGGCGCGATCACGCCGTGGAACTTCCCGCACGCGATGATCACGCGCAAGGTTTCGCCGGCACTCGCCGCCGGCTGCACGGTCGTCGTCAAGCCGGCCACCGAGACGCCGCTCACCGCGCTCGCACTGGCTGAGCTCGCGCGTCAGGCCGGCATCCCGCCGGGCGTGTTCAACGTCATCACCGGCAAGTCCGCCGAGATCGGCAAGGAGCTGACGACGAGCCCGAAAGTGCGCGGCATCACGTTCACCGGCTCGACGGAGATCGGCAAGGTGCTCATGGAGCAGTCGGCCTCGACCATCAAGAAGGTCGAGCTGGAGCTCGGCGGCAACGCCCCCTTCCTCGTGTTCGACGACGCCGACATCGACAAGGCCATCGAAGGCGCCATGGCCTCGAAGTACCGCAATGCCGGCCAGACGTGCGTGTGCGCCAACCGCCTGCTCGTGCAGGAAGGCGTGTACGACGAGTTCGTCGCGAAGCTCGCCAAGGCCGCCTCCGCCATGAAAGTCGGCGACGGCACCGAGAGCGGCGTTCTGCAGGGCCCGCTCATCAACAAGGCGGCCATCGAGAAGGTCGAGGAGCACATTGCCGACGCCGTCTCGAAGGGCGCCAAGATCGTCACCGGCGGCAAGCGCCACAAGCTCGGCGGCACATTCTTCGAGCCGACCGTGCTCTCGGGCGTCACGTCCGACATGAAATGCGCACGCGAGGAGACGTTCGGCCCCGTCGCCCCGGTCTTCAAGTTCAAGACCGAGGAAGAAGGGATCGCCATGGCCAACAACACCGAGTTCGGTCTCGCCTGCTACTTCTACGCGCGCGACATCGGCCGCGTGTGGCGCGTCGCCGAAGGTCTCGAGTACGGCATGGTCGGCATCAACGAAGGCATCATCTCGACGGAGGTTGCGCCCTTCGGCGGCGTGAAGGAGTCTGGCCTCGGCCGCGAGGGATCCGCGCACGGCATCGATGGCTTCGTGGAGCTGAAGTACATGCTGATGGGCGGACTTTGATTTAGCGCCACCGGCGCACATATGAACGGTCGGCCTTGCTCAAGCGCGAGGCCGGCCGACGCATCGACAAGGAGAGTCTGACCGAGCCAACTCCCGGAAGGATTTGCCATGCTTGAGCAGGTAGAAACCGGAGACATGGTGTTCATCGCCGAGGGAGAGGAAGGCATCGGCGCCGTGCGGGCCGTCAACAAGGACAATTTTGTCCTCTTCGTCGAGAATGCGGGCGAGTTCGATATCCCTGGCGCGGCGATTGTCCGCGTCCATGATCGCAAGGTCATCATCAGTCCCGCACGACTTTCCCGGCGCCTGCTCGAGGCGATCGGTCATGTGCACGATCGCGAGGATCCCGATCTGGCCGGATGATTGCGCACAGCCATACTGTCGCCAGCATTCCAGAAGCGCGATAAGCTACGCACACAGGGAAGAAACGGGGAAACATCCAACATGGCCGAACGCAGCAACGTCCGCGTCGCGTGGTTCAACGGCACGTTCGTACCCGAGAGCGAGGTACGCATTCCTTTCCGTGACCTGAGCTGGGTCTACGGCGATGGCTGCTTCGACATGACCCGCAGCTTTCACCACAAGCTCTTCAAGGTGAAGGAGCATGTGGATCGCCTGTACCGCTCGCTCAAGTATCTCCGCATCGACCCGGGCTTCGGCCCCGAGCGCATGGTCGCGCTGACGGAAGAGCTCTTCGAGCGCAATCGCCACCTGCTCGGGCCTGACGACGACTACTGGGTTGGCCAGCGCATCAGCCGCGGCGTGAAGGAAGTGCCGGGCGACAATCTCGACTATCACGGACCGAATGTGGTTCTTGAATGCTCGCCGCTGCCGCTCGTGCAGCGCGCGAAGCTCTTCAAGGAAGGCATTCGCGTGATCGTGCCCTCGCACCGGCGCACGCCACCGGAGTCGCTCACGCCGCGCGCGAAGACGCACAACTACCTCAACATGATCGTCGCCAATCAGGAAGTGCAGAGCGCCGATCCCGAGGCCTGGGCGGTGCTGCTCGACACGAACGGCAATCTCGCCGAGGGCATGGGCTCGAACATCTTCACGGTGCGCAACGGCGAAGTGCTGACGCCGCGCGAAAAATTCGTGCTGCCTGGCGTGAGCCGCCAGACGGTGATCGATCTCGCCCGCGCCGAGGGTATTCCCGTCGCCGAAGCGGACATCGATCTCTACGACAGCTATGTCG
Organism: Hyphomicrobium sp. CS1BSMeth3; assembly: GCF_900117415.1. GTDB lineage: Bacteria > Pseudomonadota > Alphaproteobacteria > Rhizobiales > Hyphomicrobiaceae. The sequence goes on along the minus strand of NZ_FPEI01000006.1, from coordinate 509,448 downwards.
CCGACGAGATGTTCCTCACCTCGACGTCGCTCTGCATCTGCCCCGTCACGAAGATCAACGGCGTCGACATTGGCCCCGCTGGCCAGGTCTGGGGGCCGATCACCAAGCGTCTCGCGGACGCCTATAGCCGCTATGTCGGCTATGACTTCGTCGCGCAGTACCTCAAGCGCTACCAGGAAGGTATGCAGGCGCGCGCGTTCTAATTCTTGCCGCGGGCTGCTGGGAAGAGGTGCTATCGCGTTCCACTGTGGTGCGTCGCGCCAAAGGCGCGCCCGAACATTTCCCGCGGCGGCCAGAGCACGAGCGCAGCAGACACGGCCGTGGGCTGCTGGGAGAACGGTGCTTGTCCCCTCTCCCCGCTCTTGCGGGGAGACGGGGAAGCTGCACGCGCTCCCTCACGTCGCCCAACAATCCTGCGATCGCCGCACGCACTGCCGGTTCATCCGGCAGAACGACTCGTCTCATTTGCTGGCAATTCGATGCGGCCCGTGTAGGATTATTGCGTCCGGCTGCGGGGAGCCGCGTCGGGGAGGAGATATGCTTTGTAGAAATTCGTCGATCCGCTCGTGTGGCGCACGCATTTTCCGCGTGTACGATCGGCCGGCGAAGCATCAATGCTCAGCATCTGTAGTGAGGCATAAATGAAGCTTAATCCGAGACTTCTGCTCTCGATTCCGATGGCTCTTGCCGTCGCCGCCAGCACCGCGGTCGCCCAGACCAAGGAAGTCACGATCGCCTATCAGGACATGATCGTGCCCTATCGCGTTGCTCAATCGGCAGGCGCAATCGAGAAGGCCACGGGCTACAAGATCGCCTGGAAGCAGTTCGCCGGCGGCGGCGACGTCATCAAGGCCATGGCGTCCGGCCAGGTTCCGCTCGGCGAGGCGGGTTCGAGCCCGATCACGGCGGCAGCCGCTCAGGGCATCGATATCCAAGTCATCTGGGTCCTCGACGACATCAACAATGCCGAGCAGCTCATCGCCTCGAAAAAATCGGGCATCAAGACGCTCGCCGACCTCAAGGGCAAGAAGGTCGCGACGCCCTTCGTCTCGACTGCGCACTATCAGCTTCTGTTCGCGCTCAACAAGGCCGGCGTGAACCCGAAGGAGATCCAGATCCTCAACCTCCGTCCGCCGGAGATCGCCGCCGCCTGGGAGCGCGGTGACCTCGATGCGACGTTCATCTGGGAGCCCGTGCTCTCGAAGGTAAAGGCCGACGGCACGCTCATCACGTCATCGGCGGACGTGGGCAAGCAGGGCGCGCCGACTTTCGACGGCATCATCGCCAACCGCGCCTGGGCGGCCCAGCACAAGGACTTCGTCACGGGCTTCGTAAAGATCATGGCGCAGGCCGACGCCGACTACCGCGCCAACCCCGGCAAGTACGCCAAGGGCTCGGACAATGCCGCCGCGATCGCCAAGGTCGTCGGTGCGAAGCCCGACGACGTGCCGGCCGTGCTCGCCGACTACGCCTTCCCGACGGCAGCCGAGCAGGCCTCCGACAAGTGGCTCGGCGGCGGTGCCAATGGCGGCGTTGCCAAGGCACTCGCGAACACCGCGCAGTTCCTGCTCGAGCAAAAGCGGATCACGGAGGTCCCGAAGGACTTCGGCAAGTTCGTGAACCCCGAGTTCGCGGCCGCGGCCGCGAAGTAAGAAGGCTCGCAGACACGCAAGAGCAAGACCGAGAGGCTCCATGGTGACGATGACACGGCCCGCCGCGGAGCGACGGTCCGCCAACGCCACGCTCGATGTGAAGGACCTCTCGGTCCGCTATGCCACCCGCGACGGGATCGTCGAAGCGCTCGCGCGGGTGAACCTCAACATGAAAGCCGGCGACTTCGTCGTCGCGATCGGCGCCTCGGGCTGCGGGAAGACGACGCTTCTCTCCTGCATGGCCGGCTTTCTCACACCTTCCGATGGCGAGATCCTGCTCGACGGCGCACCTGTCGAGGGCCCCGGCGCCGATCGCGGTGTCGTCTTCCAGAAGCACGCGCTCATGCCCTGGCTGAACGTGATCGACAATGTCGCGTTCGGCCTCAAGATGCGCGGCGTCTCCAAGGAGGAGCGCTACGCCATCGCGCGCGAAAAGCTCGGGCTCGTCGGGCTCGGCGACTTTGCCGAGAAGATGATCTACGAGCTTTCGGGCGGTATGCAGCAGCGCGTCGGCATTGCGCGTGCGCTCGCCTCGGACCCCGAAGTGCTGCTCATGGACGAGCCGCTCGGCGCGCTCGATGCGTTGACGCGCGAGCAGGTTCAGGAGCTCATCCTCGACGTGTGGCACCGCACGGGCAAGATGGTGTTCTTCATCACGCATTCCGTCGAGGAGGCGATTTTCCTCGCAACGCGCCTGATCGTGATGACGCCGCGGCCGGGCAAGATCGAGAAGAGCTACGACCTCGATTTCGGCCGCCGCTACATCGGGACAAAGAACGCGCGAACGGTGAAGGCGAGCCCGGATTTCATTGCCATGCGCGAGCAGGTTCTCGCCGACATCCAGCGCCGCGACTGACGAGGATCACCACCATGGCCGTGAGCGAAGCTACATCGGTTGCAGCGACGCCCCCGCGACGCGTCCGCACGAGCCGCTACCGCGTCCTCGGCGAAGGCTCGACGCTCGCCATCAACGTCGTGACCATCGCCGTGCTGCTCGGCGCCTGGTGGATCGCGACGCATATGGGCTGGGTGAGCCGGCTGTTCCTGCCCAAACCCGAAGCCATCTGGAGCGCCTTCATCCAGGCCGTGAACGGCGACCTCGACGATGCGACGCTGTGGGGACATTTCCTCGCGAGCATGGGCCGCGTGTTCAGCGCCTTCGCGCTCGCCGTCGCCCTCGGCATTCCGATCGGCATTCTCATGGGCACGAGCCGCATAGCGCGCGGCATCTTCGATCCGCCCATCGAATTCTATCGACCGCTGCCGCCGCTCGCCTATCTGCCGCTGATGATCGTGTGGTTCGGCATTGGCGAGGAATCGAAGATCATCCTGCTGTTCCTCGCGATCTTCGCCCCCGTTACGCTCGCGGCCCGCGCCGGCGTGCGCTCGGTCTCGCAGGAGCAGATCCAGGCCGCGCTCTCCATGGGTGCCTCGCGCGCGCAGGTCATCCGCCACATCATCATGCCGGGCGCGCTGCCTGAGATCCTCGTCGGCTTGCGCATCGGCATGGGCGTCGGCTGGACGACGCTCGTCGCCGCCGAGATGGTCGCGGCCGATGCAGGCCTCGGCAAGATGGTGTTCAATGCCTCGAACTTCCTGAGGACCGATGTCGTGATCCTCGGCATTCTGCTGATCGGCGTCGTCGCCTTTGCCTTCGAGCTGCTCATGCGCGCGTTCGAACGTTGGGCCGTGCCCTGGAAGGGGAAGGTGTGAGCGCTGCTGTCCCAGGCGACTGCAATTGAATTCGGCCTTGGGCCAACAGCAGTCGAAGGATCGGAACTCGAAGCATCCGGAAGATGCTGCATCGCGGCTCCACTAGTTTTGGGGCTGTCCATACTGGGAGCGTTCGCCGTAGACGACCTGCACCATCGAGCTGTTGATCAGCTGCTTAGGAGAGAACGGGAGAGTGCGCTTGGAGCGACTGTTCTCGTCAAGGGATTTACCCGCTGCCTTCATCACCGCGTACCAGATGAGCTTGCTGCAGTAAAATGACTTGTCATCGAGTAGATCCGAGTTCGACAAATCATAGGGCTTCTTTAGGTCGGCTTGCGCTGAGGCCACTGAGACCACTTCCGAAACCTCTTTGGGCGTAAGACCCTTAAATCGACCAACCCAGAACACATCATTGTCAGACCACTCTGACACCCATTCTTCCAGCTCGGTGGATATAACCCCCGCATCCTTATTCGCAGCCTCAACCACAAAGATCTGGTTGCCTTTTTTGTTCACAATAGCAACATGGCCAACGGATAAACGCAGCGTATCGAGAACCCAGTCTCCAAATGAGTCAGATTTCCGTTTGCCCTGTTTGAGATGCGTCGAGATCGTTGGGCTCAAGTCCAGCATCTTTGACCAGGCATCCTGATCGCCAAAACTAGGGTTGGGCTTCAGTGCTCTGTTTATCTTGAGCACCTCCAGATCGACTTTGTATGGTATAGAACGAGTCTTGTCGCCAACCCAGATGAGGTCACCGTGCCTCAATTTTATATTTTTTGGGAAGTTGGAAGCCCTTGCTTGATTAGTATGTGCGAATGTCACCCCTCCGACTATGGTTGCAATAATAAGCAAGTTTTGCGCCAGCACGCGCATTTTTTGCATTATCATATAAGTATCTCCACAATAGCTTGGTCACTTGCACCTTAGTCGCCTTGCCCTCTGCGACCCAGCTACCTGCTCGCCTCAATGTTGCGCTCGCTTGGTGTTGATTGCACGTTCACCGAGACACAAAGAGGGCGTGCCGCAAGTGACTAAAACGCGTCTGCTTCGAGCAATCTGCAGTGGTAAAGGATAGGCAAGGTACCAGCAGCAAAGCCCATCGACCAGCACCCACGACCCAAGTTTTTGCAGATGTGGCGAAGCGCGCTGTCCTCCGAGCCACAGCCGCCGGGTCGAGGGTTTGAGGGCTGCTACGGGCCAGAAGCGGCCATTCAAACTGAGGCTCTAACGCGCCGCTCTACTCCAGATACCGCTTCTCCAGCATGGCGAGCACGCCATTGTGGCCGTTCGCGAGCTGCGTGACGCCCAGATCCGCCGCAAGGCTGCAGAGCATGTAGGCATCATCGCGCGAGAGCCCCTTCTTCTCGCCGAGCCGCTTGATCATGTCGCGCAGTGCCGCGCGACGCTTACTTCAACCCGGGTTCCCCGCCCCACTTCATGGTGAGGCCCACCGAGAAGACGTCCACGCTCGAACTCGTCTTGGCGAAAAGCGTGGGCGGGGTGCCGGTCGTCAGATTGCGCTCCAGCGTCGCGTCCTGAACGAACACGTGGCTGTAGCCGAAGTTCATCGCCGTCATCTCGCTGAACCGATAGGTACCGCCGACGCTCACCCAGACACGGTCGGCATCGGGGATCTGCACCAGCCGCTCCGTCGGGTCCTGCACGGGCGAAATCTCGTAGGCGGCGCCGGCGCGCAGCGCGAGCTTCGGACTGACATTCCATTCGCCGCCGAGCGCGAAGAGCCAGCCGTCGTGCCACTGGAAGTCCAGCTTGAGGCCGACCGGGTCGATCGGGATCACGCCAAGCGCGCTCCACCGCGTCCATTCGACCGTGCCCATGACGCGGAACGCGGGACTCACCTCCTGCGCGAAGCTGAGCGTGACCTTGTCGGGCGTGGTGACGTCGGCCGAGATCGGCACCGAACCGCCACCGACCGCCGGGCCCTTGAGACTACCGTCGAGAGAGTGCTTGATCGACGAGCGATAGCCGAGGCCGATCGACGTGCCGGGGTTCGGCCTCCAGTTGATGCCGGCGGTGAACCCGAGCGCGATATCATCGCCGGAAAGCGTATTGCTCACGTCCGTCGGCGAAGGAAGGTTGGAAGCCGACCGCAGATGCATCAGATCGAGCAATTGCACCTGGAGACCCACGCCGACGGAGAGGCCGGGCGCGACCTCGTAGGACATCGACGGATTGACATTGATGCTGAACAGCTTTGCCGAGCGCGCGTGGAGCTGGCCGATCCATTCCCGATTGTCGGGCTTCGTCGAGGAGCCGAACTGGGAGTTCATGGCGAGGGCGAACACGGTGCGGCTGTCCAACCGGTAGGCCATGTAGCTGGCCGGTACCAGCACGGCGCCACCAATGCCGACCGAGCAGTCGAAGGTGCCGCAATCGACGCCGGGTGGCACTCCGGTCAGCCCGGTAGCGTTGATCTGCGATTTGACGTTGATGAGCGAATAGCTCGAGTCGGTAACCAGCCCTGGGCCCACATAAGCGGAGGCTGCCGGGTTCCAGAAGATGGACGAGAGGTTGCTGCCGCCTGCGGCGGCGCCAGCGAACGACATACCCTGGAAGTAGGAGGACTGCTCGCGGACCTCGAAACCACCGGCCATGGCCGGCCCACTCACGCAGAACACCGCAGTAGCCGTGGCCGACGCGCGCAGCACGGCCTTGAACCCACCAACGCGATACATGTGCTTCCCCCGACTGACCGACTCCGGTTTGCCCGGTATTATCGATGCAACGCCTGGAGCGAGAGACATACGCACTCGATCCAGCAGAGAGCTTATCCTGCTCGCCCGAGCGCCGTGTCGCTGATTCGTCAGCGCGCAGATTTTTAGTGGCTCGTCGTCACATTTGCGCAACAAACGTGGGCATGGACGGAGGTCTGCCTCTCCGCGCTGCGTTCGACGGCGTGCCTGTCTTGCTGCAACTGCTCAGGGAAGCTTCGGGCCAGAAGAGGCCATAGGCACCGCTTTTTCCTGGGTACTCAAGATCGTCGCTCGATCTCAAAAGCGGACACAACGATCTATCGACATGCGACCGGCGCCATGGTCATTACATCCCAATTTCTGACATCTAGCACGCGCTCGGAGTATTCCGGCCCGCCACAATCGGTCCTGTCGCGCGCCGGCTCAGATGGCGACAATGTCGTGGTGTTGCCGAAGGGAAAGTGAAAGGCCGCCAAAGGTGGCGGCCTTCGATTGCTACCCTGGCCCTGGAGTCAACTGCTCCATTATTAGCTGGAATTGTTGGGCTTGGTCGTTCTGGCCGCCTGCCGAACCGCCGTCACTCGAACCTTTCAGTGCAGCTCGCACCGCCGCCATGACAAATGCCATCATGCCGCCAGCCACCTGATCGACATCGGCTGCGGACAGTTCCTGAATTTCCGGCTTGCGATCCATGACAGTTCTCCTCATTGGCTAGATCCGATGAGTGTTATTCTGTGCCATCGCGCTTCGGTGCGCTGTTACGTGCGTAACAAGACAAGCGTCCAGCGGACAACTCCATCGTTCAAGCGACCGGACTCAAGGCTCCCTAGTAACACCTCGCGATGCCGGATGCGTTCGCTGGAGCTGCGACGTCAGTTGTCGCGTAGCTTGTGGCAAGCAAGCCCGTCGTCAGGTCGTGCCGATGCTCTGATGTCCGCCTTCTGTACGGAGCGTCACTCTTCGCCGGACATGGCCGAATGTCTGTTGTGGGTCAAAAGCGGCAACTCAAACTGAGACCCCTTTCATACTACGCTACTCCAAATACCGCTTCTCCAGCATGACGTGCACGCCATTGTGGCCGTTGACGAGCTGCGTCACGCGCAGGTCCGCGGCAAGACTGCAGAGCATGTAGGCATCCTCGCGTGAGAGGCCCTTCTTCTCTCCGAGCAGCTTGATCATGTCGCGCAGTGCGGCGCGCGCCGCGCTGTCGAGATCGGGATCGAAAGCCATGGTGATCGCATGCGTCGGCGTCTCCGCGCGCGGCCAGTCGAGAGAGCCGCCCTTGTGCAGCGTGAACTTGAACGTGCCCGTGAGCGCCGTCTCGATCGCCGTCACGCACACCTCGCCATCGCCCTGCGCGCCATGCCCGTCACCCGCCGAGAAATTCGCACCCGGCACATGCACGGGCAGGAAAACGGTCGTCCCCGCGACCAGCTCCTTGTTGTCCATGTTGCCGCCGTGCTGACGCGGCGCGAGCGACGTGATCATGCCCCAGGCCGGCGGCGGCGCGACGCCCATCACACCGAAGAACGGTCTTAGCGGCACCTCGGCGCCCCACGAGAGCTTGCCGACGCCCTTCTCGCGATCCATGGGAATGTGCACGATACGCACGCGATCGAACTCGAGCGGCAGCGCACCGGCGAGCGGACGGATGGCGTTGTAGCCCCAGTCCTGGCGGCACTCGATGGCCTCGATGTCCACCTGCAGCACGTCGCCCGGCATCGCGCCGTCGATCGCGATCGGCCCCGTCAGCACGTGCCCCGGCAGCTTGCGCGGCACCTGCGCGTGGACCTCCAGCAGCTCCGGCGGAATCTTGAAGCCCGATGACGGCGGCGGCATCACATCCGGCGCGCCGCTGATCGTCTCCATGGTGACGCGATCGCCGCTCTTGATCGTGAGCACGGGCTTTTCCGCGGCATCGAAGTAGCCCCAATGGACGGTCCCGACGCGGGATTTGAGGACGTGATCGGTCATTGGACTTCCCTCGCTGCTGGCTCTCGCTCGCAGCCAACCTAGCGTCCCGCCCGCCAAACGTCATCCTGCACGGCACGCGATCCGGACTTGCGCGCGCCTGCCGGGCGGTCATGATGGCAGCCGAGCAGGCACTCAATCGGGAAGACACTCATGGCATACGCGGCATTCGATCTCACGGGCCAAGTCGCGCTCGTCACCGGCGGCAATGGCGGCATCGGTCTCGGCATGGCAAAGGCGGTGGCAGAAGCCGGTGCGGATGTCGCCATCTGGGGAACGAATGCGGCCAAGAATGCCGCCGCGAAGACCGAGATCGAGAAGACCGGGCGGCGCGTGCTGACGCTCCAGGTGGACGTGGGAGACGAAGCCGCCGTCGAGCAGGGCTTTGCCGAAACCGTCAAGGTGCTCGGTCGCGTCAATGGTTGCTTTGCCAATGCCGGCGTGAGCGGCCGCGGCGGGCATACGTCCTTCAGCGATATGCCGACCGAGGAATGGAAGCGCGTCACGCGCATCAACCTCGACGGCGCCTTCTATACGTTCCGCGCGGCGTCCAAGCACATGGTCGCGCGCGGCGGCGGTGGCGTCCTCGTCGGCACGTCGTCGCTCGCTGCCATCTCGGGCCCGCCGCGCAGCGAGCACTACGCTGCAACCAAGAGCGCCATGATCGGCATGATCCGCTCGCTCGCCGTGGAGTACGCCCGCTACGGCATTCGCGCGCACGCCATCCTGCCCGGCTGGATCGAGACGGACATGACCGCCAATCTCATCGCCAACGAGAAGTTCCACGACAATGTGCTGAAGCGCGTTCCCATGCGCCGTTGGGGCACGGGCGACGACTTCGGCGGCATTGCCATCTATGCCATGAGTTCTGCTTCGCGCTTCCACACGGGCGACACCTTCCTCATTGACGGCGGCTACGCGCTGTTCTGACGTTCGGGAGTGCTGGCCATGGCACCATCCGCCATTCGCTACGAGGTCGAGGACGGCATCGCGACCATCACGCTGAACCGCCCCGAGAAACTCAACGCGTATAACCGCGACATGGGCCGCGAGATCATCGCGGCTTTCGACGAGATCGACCGCGACGACGCCGTGCGCGCGGTCATCATCACGGGTGAAGGCCGCGCCTTCTGCGCCGGTGCCGATCTCTCGGGCGGGGCCAAGACCTTCGACTATGCCGCACGCGGCACGCTCGCTGGCGCGGACCTCTCCGACGACAGTGCGCGCGATGGCGGCGGCCGCCTGACGCTGCGTATCTTCGAGTGCCTGAAGCCTGTCATTGCCGCGGTCAATGGCCCGGCCGTCGGCATCGGCGCGACCATGCTGCTGGCCATGGACATTCGCCTCGCCTCGGAAAGCGCACGCTTCGGCTTTGTCTTCGCGCGTCGCGGCGTGGTCATGGAGGCCTGCTCGAGCTGGTTCCTGCCGCGCATTGTCGGCATCTCGCAGGCCCTCGAATGGACCATGACGGGGCGCGTGTTCGATGCGGCCGAAGCGCTGGAAGGCCGACTCGTGAAGAACGTGCTCGCACCCGACGCCCTGCTGCCGGCAGCACGCGCGCTCGCCCGCGAAATTGCCGACAACACATCCGGCATCTCGGTCGCGCTCATGCGCCAGATGCAGTGGCGGATGCTCGGCGCCGATCATCCCATGGAGGCACACAAGATCGACAGCCGCCTCATGGTGCAGACGGGCGCCGGCGCCGATGCACGCGAGGGCGTCGCGGCCTTCCTCGAGAAGCGGCCTGCGAAGTTTCCCGGGCGCGTCTCGGCTGACATGCCCTCGACCTTCCCGTGGTGGAAGGCGCGCAAGTACGAGTAGGGCTCCGCTCAGGTCCCCGTGATCGCGGCGATCTCGCTCTCGCTGTAGCCGGCCGCCGCCAGCACCTCGCGCGTGTGCTCGCCGAGTGCCGGCGCGCGCGGGCCGGCTTGGGTCTCGGACGCCGACATGCGGAACGCCGGGTTCAGCACCTTGAAGGCCCCCGCCGCATCGTGCACCTCCTGCATCGCGCCGCGGTGCGCGAGCTGCGGATCGGCCAGCGCCTCCTTGACTGTGCGATAAGGCCCCGCGGGAACACCATGGCGATCGAGCACAGCCATCAACTCGCTCGTCGTAAGCGTACGCGTCCACTCTTCGAGCTCGTCCATGAACTCCGCCCAGTTGGCGCGGCGGTCGAGGTACTTCGCAAAGCGTGGATCCGTGGCCCAGGGCTTGCCGGCCGCATTTCCGAGCTCCTGGAAGGTCCGCTCGCTCGCGACGGCAATATTGACGAAGCCATCTGCGGTCGCTGCGGGGCCATAGAGTGCCCGCTTGGGGCGCGGCGGCATATTGAACTGCGAGGCCTGCAGCTCCACGGTCATCAGCGAGAGCATCCCCTCGAACATGGACACATCGAGGTGCTGGCCCTTGCCCGTCACGGACCGCTGGTAGAGCGCCGCCGAGATCGCGCCGAAGGCATAGGTGCCGGCGACGATATCCGCCGTGAAGATGCCGCAACTGTCCGGGCGCTCGCGACCTGGATGATAGGCAATGTGCGCGAGGTCATAGCCGGAGGTGGCGTGCACGACCGGCGCATAGGCCGGCTTGTCGGCCGCCGGCCCCGTCTGCCCATAGCCCGAGATCGAACAGTAGATGAGGCGCGGGTTCTCGACAGATGCGCTCGCATAGTCGATGCCCAGCCGCCGCGTCACGCCAGGCCGATAGTTCTCGACGATGATATCGGCGCCGCCGATGAGCCGCCGCGTGGCGGCCACCGCCTCGGGACGTTTCAAATCCAGCACGATGCTGCGCTTGCCCGCATTGAGCTGGCCGTAAGACGTGCTGGCGCCATTTCTCAGCGGCGGCCGGCTCCTCATGAGGTCACCTTCGGCGGTCTCGATCTTGATGACGTCGGCGCCGAGATCCGCGAGAAGTCGTGCGCAGTGCGGCCCCGCGATGGTCGTCGTGAAGTCGAGCACCTTGAGCCCGCTGAATGCCTGCATTCTGAACCTCCCCAACTATCCGGCGATTTTCCCAAAGCATTGACCGAATGCACTTGAGCAAGCAAGCGCGACGGAGCCCCGGCAAAAACGGAAGGGCACCATTCGCCCTGCTTCACTATGTGGCGCGGATGCTCCGAAATGCCTAACCTGCCCGGCACACAAGGCCCGCCGCGCGGGCGCATGCAGGGAGAGCGGACAATGGCGGAGAAGAGCGGTCAGGTTGCGGGCAAGGTGGCGCTCGTCACGGGTGGCGCCTCGGGCATCGGAGAGGCCTGCGTGCGGACGCTCGCGCGCGAAGGCGCCAGCGTCGTGATCACCGACATCGACGCATCTCGCGGCAAGGCGCTCGCAGAGAAGATCGTGGCCGATGGCGGCAAGGCGATCTTTCTCCAGCAGGACGTGACCAGCGAGGCGCGCTGGCCGGAAGTCATCGAGGCTGCGGAGAAGGCCTTCGGCGGCCTCCACATTCTGGTCGCGAACGCCGGCATCGGCATCATGGTGCCGATCCTCGAGATGTCGCTCGCGGACTGGCAGCGCCAGAACGCCATCAATCTCGATGGCGTGTTTCTTACGGTGAAGTACGGCATTCCGGCCATGCGGCGCACGGGGCAGGGCGGCTCGGTGATCATGATGTCGTCGATCGCGGGTCTCAGGGGCTCGGCCGGGCTTGCCGGCTACTCCGCGACCAAGGGCGGCGTCAGGCTCTTTGCGAAGTCCGTCGCGCTCGAATGCGCCGTTGCCAAGGACGGCATTCGCGTGAACTCCGTCCATCCCGGCGTTATTGACACGCCCATCTGGAACAAGATTCCGACCGGCGCGACCGGCGCGCACAACAACAGGCCGATCGACCCGCGCGAGCGTTCGCTCTGGATGATCCCGCTGAACTACGTCGCCGAGGCCCAGGTGATCGCCGATGGCGTTCTCTTCCTCGCATCGGATGCCTCCAAGTACATGACCGGCTCGGAGCTGGTCATCGACGGTGGCGTGATGTGCGGCGCGATGCCCCGCTCGAGCCAGTGACCTGAAGGGAGCCCAGCATGGACAAGCTGCACACCAAATCGGCCGTCGAGCTTGCCGAGCTCATACGCACGAAGAAGGCGTCGGCTGTCGAAGTACTGGAGCACTTCCTCGCGCGCATCGAGAAGTACAATCCCAAGCTCAATGCCATCATCTGGATGGATGCCGAGCGCGGGCGCAAGCGGGCGCGCGAGGCGGATGCAGCGCTCGCGCGCGGCGAGGTCTGGGGGCCGCTGCACGGCGTCCCCATGACCATCAAGGAGAGCTACCAGGTGCCCGGTTCGCCGACGACCTGGGGCCTCCCCGAGTACAAGAACAACATCACCGAGACGAGCGCGCTTGCCGTCGAGCGGCTGGAGAAGGCCGGCGTCAATCTCTTCGGCAAGACGAACGTGCCCGTGCTTCTCGCCGACTGGCAGAGCTTCAACCCCATCTACGGGAGCACGAACAATCCCTGGAATACGGCGCTGACACCGGGCGGGTCCTCAGGCGGCTCGGCGGCGGCGCTGGCAGCCGGCCTCACGGGTGTCGAAGCCGGCAGCGACATCGGCGCCTCGATCCGCAATCCTGCGCACTACTGCGGCGTCTTCGGGCTCAAGCCGACATACGGCATCATTCCGCTGCGCCGCCATTCGCTCCCGAATGCCTATGCGCCGGGCGATATCTCCTGCGTCGGACCACTCGCGCGCGGCGCGGCAGATCTCGACGTCATGCTCGATGTCATGAGCGGCGCCGACGAGCTCGATGAATACTGTTGGAAGCTCGAGCTGCCCAAGGCCAAGGCGACCTCGCTCAAGGGCCTGAAGGTCGCGGTCAAGCTCAGCGATCCGAACTGCGAGATCGATGGCGAGTACGCGAACGTGCTGCAGGCTCTGGTCGATAAGCTCGCGAAAGCGGGCGCGACCGTGAAGGAGATCGAGCCGCAGATCGACACCAGGCGGCTGCACGAGGTCTACGTGCAGCTCCTGCGCGCAGCCACATCGGCGCGCACGCCGGATGCGGATATCGCCGCCTGGAAAAGCGCACTCGCCGCTTCCGGACCCAATCCCGACCGCTATCTCGATCTGATGGTGAAGGGCGTCGATCTCACGCACCGCGCGTGGCTGCCGCTCAACAACGAGCGCCACAAGCTGCGCTTTGCCTTCGACGCCTTCTTCAAGGACTGGGACATCCTGCTCTGCCCCGCTGCGGCCTCGGCCGCATGGCCTCATGACCAATCGGGCGAACGCTGGCGGCGCACGATCCCGATCAACGGCAAACCACAGGCGACAACCGCGCAGCTCTTCTGGGCGGGATACTCGGGCGTCGTCTATCTGCCCTCGACGGTCGGGCCTGCAGGCCTCACCAAATCCGGCCTGCCCGTCGGCTATCAGGCCATCGCGCGCCACGGCCACGACAAGATGGCGATCGCCTTCAGCCGTTTCGTCGAGCGCGAGATCGGCGGCTTCGTCCCGCCGCCGGGCTACGAGTGACGCCCTTCTTTGCAGCAGGCTTCTTCGCGGCCGCTTTTTGGCCGGCGCTCTTCGTACCGCCGGCCTTTTTCTTGGCGGCGCGGGTCGCGACACCGGTCGCGCGCCGGCACCACTCCCGCATTTCGTCGTCATCATCGAGCAGATGCTCGGGCGCGCGCCAATAGGATGTGAGGACGCGATCGCCGCTCTTTGTGCCGTAAGTGAATGGCCCGAGGCCCTCCGCCTCGAAGTCTGCGACCGTCTCCGCGTCGGCCTTGAGATAGAGGACCTCATCCGAGATCAGCCCGAACATCAGGCCGTCGCGGAACAGTCCCGCGCCGCCGAACATGCGACGCGCCGCGACACCGCCGAGCGGGCGGAGCACGTCCATGAGATGCGCGATGAGTGCAGCATCTGCGGACATGCTCCGAGCTCCTTAGGCGGCCGCCTTGATGATCTCCGCTGCCTTCTCGCCGACCATGATCGAGGGCGCGTTCGTATTGCCGGAAGGCATGGTCGGGAAGATCGAGGCGTCGGCGATCCTCAAGCCCTCGATGCCGTGCACCTTGAGCTTGTCGTCGACGACGGTGTTCGGGCCTACCGGCCCCATGCGGCAGGTGCCGATCGGGTGATAGGCCGTCTGCGAGTTGTTGCGGATCCAGGCCAGGATATCGTCGTCCGTCTTGGCCTTGGGACCCGGATCGTACTCGTCGCCGCGGAATGCATCGAGTGCCGGCTGGCTCACGATCTTCCTCACCATCTTGAAGCCGTCGACCATGCACTGCTGATCGATCGGGTTGGTCAGGAAGTTGAACAAGATCTTCGGCTGGTCGTTCGGATCGGCCGAGCGGATGTGGATCGAGCCGAGGCTCTCCGGGCGCAACTGATACACCGAGAGCGTCATCGACGGGAATTCCTGCAGGATGCGCCGCTTCGGATCCTTCACCGAGTACGGCACGATGTGCATCTGGACGTCCGGCGTCTCCATTTCCTTCTGCGTCTTGAGAAAGGCGAGGAGCGGCGCCGAAGGCAGGCTCAGGAAGCCGCCGCGCGTCGTCGCGTATTTCAGCGCCTCTTTCACGGCCCCGAACCCGCGCGCCCTCGTGTTGTAGGAGACGCTCGGCACTTTCACATGCCAGATGCCGCGCGCGTTGATGTGATCGCGCAGGTTCTCGCCGACAGCCGGCAGTGCGTGCTTCACCTCGATGCCGAACTGCTTGAGGATTTCCGGGCGCCCGATGCCTGAGAGCTCGAGAAGCTGCGGCGTCGCGACAGCGCCCGCCGAGAGGATCACCTCGCGGCCCGCGCGGACCTCGATCTGCCGTCCGTACCTCTCATAAACGATACCGACACAGCGCTTGCCTTCGAGCACGATCCGGCGCGTCGGGGCATCCGCGATCACGCGCAGGTTGGGCCGCTTCATCGCGGGCTTGAGGTAGCACCGCGCGACGCTCATCCGAATGCCCTTGTGGATGCTCGTCTGCGTCTTGCCGATGCCCTCCTGATCCTCGCTGTTGTAGTCCTTGGTGATCTTGTGGCCAGCCTGCTCACCGGCTTTGAAGAGTGCATCGTAAAGCGGGTTCTGATCGGGCACGACCGAGACCTTGAGCGGCCCATCGGTGCCACGGCCATTCTCTGGACCGCCCTCGTAGTTCTCGATCTTCGTGAAGACCGGCGCGACGTCGTTCCAGCTCCAGCCGCGCGCGCCCATCTGCGCCCAGGTGTTGTAGTCGAGCGGCTGGCCGCGCACCCACACGAGGCCGTTGATCGCGCTCGATCCACCGACCACCTTGCCGCGCGGCACCGGGATCTTCCGGTTGCCCGTGCACGCCTCGGGCTCGGATTCATAGAGCCAGTTGGCTGCGGGGTTGTGGATCAGGAGGCCAAAGCTGACCGGCAGCCAAGAGTACATGTGGCTTGCCGGACCTGCCTCGACGAGCAGGACGCTGTTCTTCGGATTTTCGCTCAGACGCGCTGCCAGCGCCGCGCCGGCCGATCCTGCGCCGACGACAATATAGTCATACTGCTCCATGGTGCTCCCTGCCCCGTGTGCCGCGAGCTTTGCGCCCGCTGTCGCGACATTCCTACCAATGTCGGCCGGCAGATGACCAGTACTCGAATGATAGTGCCGGCCTGCATTGCGCGCGCATTGCGGAAGCCTCCAAGCCGCGCGTGGACGGAGATAGCCGCCGGCCGAACCCGCCCCTAAGATGCCTTCGGCATCCGCCCAATAACGACATTCATGGCATTGGACAGGAGGAAATCATGCCCGAGCCCACGACATTTCCAGGCACAGTCGAATGGTCCGGAGAGAACCCCGGCATTTCGCTCAAGGAAAGCCCGGACGGCCCGTTCGTCAGCCTCGCAAGCTTCTTCCGCGTGGTGCTCTCGCCCCATGGCCGCGGCCACGCCCTCGTCCTCATGCAGTCGCCACAGGAGGCCAATCCGCCGGCCGAACGCGCCAACTACCTGCTGCATGACAACGAGGCACTCGCCCGCTACCTCGTGTCGGATTTCGTCTCGAATTTCGGCAGCTACAAGGGCTTGCCGGGCCTTGCAGGTCTCACCTATCGCAAACTCGACAGCGTCGTTGCCTCGGGCGATCCCGGCTCGGCCTACAAGGAAACGCTCAAGGCCGGCGCTCTCGATGTCGAGCTCGCCTGGAGCGGCCTCGGCAAAGCCTTCTGCTTCGCCCTGCCGCCCGACAAGTCGGCGACCGGCCGCCACTGGATGCCGAGCCTGTTCGTCGGCTGCAGCGAGGCCTCGATCACGGTCAATGGTCGGAAGCTTCCGGGCAAGCCGGTGCCGCGTCAGGTCGCCGGCCAGACGATCACCACCGCCATGCTCGCCTTCTCGGAGACGTGGATACGCACATAAGATTCCCCTCTCCCCGTCCTTACGGGGAGAGGGCTAGGGTGAGGGGCAGCGGCATACGCCAACGCCAGCAGGCGTGCCGCCCCTCATCCCGACCTTCTCCCCGCGCGTGGGGAGAAGGGGAAGAAGTCACGACGCCCGCGCGATCACCGCGTGCAGGAGGACATTGACGCCCGGCACGGTCGCCGCGAAGTCGATGTCCTCTGCTTCGTTGTGGCTGATGCCGCCCTTGCACGGCGTGAAGATCATCGCCGTCGGGCAGACGCGCGTCATGTTGTAGGCGTCGTGGCCAGCTTGCGTCTCGATATCCATGGACGGCACGCCGAGGCGCTGAGCCGTCTCGCGGATGAGCGCAATCAATCCGGGATCGAACGTCAGCCCGCCGAAGCCCCAGCGCTCGGCAATCTCGATGTTCGTGCGCGAGCGGCGCGCCGACTCGACAACGGCCGCCTCGACCTCCGCGACCATGTCGGGGAGCCGCTCCTTCCGCGGGTGGCGGAAGTCGATCCACAGATCGGCCTCGTCGGACAGGATGCCCGGCAGGTTCGGCCTGAGATCGAGACGCGCCACGCTCGTCTTGCCGTCCTCGGGCGCATAGCGCCAGCCGATGTCATCGATCGCGACGGCGACGTAGGACGCACCAACCAGCGCATTGCGCCGGAGCATCATCGGCGTCGGCCCCACATGCGAGGTCTCGCCGCGTACGGCAACGCGCATGCCCTGCATCGCGAAGCCGCCCATGACAATGCCGAGCGGCAGACCCACGGCATCGAGCTTCGGCCCCTGCTCGATATGCAGCTCGAAGTAGCTGTCGATCTGGCGCCCGCCGACCGGTGCTTCCCCACGATAGCCGATCCGCGCCAGCTCGTCGGCAAAGCGCAGGCCCTCCTTGTCGCGCCGGTCCTCGACCCATTCGATGTCGGCGCCACCGGAGAACACGAGCGACGCCAGCATCGGCGGCGGGAAGCGCGCGCCTTCCTCGTTCGTCCAGTTCACGACCTCGATCGGCCGCTTCGTCTTGATGCCGCGCTCGTCGAGCGTGCGCAGGACCTCGAGCCCCGACATCACGCCGAGAATGCCATCGAAGCGTCCGCCCTTGGCCTGCGTGTCGAGGTGGCTGCCGATCAGCACGGGCGCAAGGGATGGATCCGTCCCCTCGCGCCGCACGAACATGCTGCCGAGCCGATCGACGGAGAGCGCGTAGCCGTCCGCGCGCACCCAGCTCGCGAACATATCGCGGACGGCCTTGTCCTCGTCACTGAGCGTGAGACGGCGGATACCGCCCGTCGGCGTGCGGCCGATCTCAGCCGAAGCCATGAGGCTCTGCCAGAGGCGATCCGGATTGATCGAGAGGTTCGTGCTCATGATTGCCTGCCGCCGGCTGCTGGAAAGAGGTGTGACACACGCCTGTTGTGCCACGCCGGCAGCGGCCATCGATAGAGCGATTTATTCCCGCAACGACGCCCCTAACGACCCTCACGTCATCGGGAAGAACGCGCCGCCGCTCCAAACGCCGAGCCGTCCGGCCTCATCCTCGACCGCCATCTCGACGAGGTCGTAGTAGAGGGCCCGCGTCACGAGCGCCTCGAGCCGCCCGCGCACGAGCACGTAGGGCTTGAGCCCGCCCGTCCCCTCCTCGGGTGCAAACCGCAACGGTCGCTCCGGCCCACAGCGGACCACATCATCGACATTCGTGCGGAAGATCAGCTCCTGTGCCCGCCCCTCACCGTGGATCTCCATCTCGACGGCCAGAAAGGGCGCATCGGCAACCGCGACATCGACTTTCTCGACGGGGGTCACGAGAAAGTGACGGCCGTCCGGATCGCGCCTCAGCACGCGCGAAAAGAGCCGCACCAACGGCTTACGCCCGATCGGGCTGCCCTGGTAGAACCACGTGCCATCCGCCGCGATCGCCATGCCGATATCCCCGCAATATGGAGGATTCCAGCTATCCACAGGTGGCAGACGATCCTTATCCTGGGCGCGCAGCATGGCTTCGAGGCCGGCAAGCGGCGCCGCGCCGGTGGACGGTTTTGCCGCGTCGTCCTGCCTTGTATCCGGCGGACTGCCTTGCATATCGTGTGGACCCATGGAGCAACCTTGCTTGCGCAGCGCAACGAGCGTTTGGCAACATACCAACTCAACAACCGGGCTCGTGGCCGGTTCCGCGATGTGCGCGGCGGCCATGCGGTTAACTTCAAGACACCCAAATTCGGGTGACTGCCTGTTTGCCCGGCATCGCGCTCCTTATTCTGAACATGTTCGCCGCCACAAGCTTTCGCAACCCCTGAAAACGGCCTTATAGTCCCCCCATGACAACAGTAATCGACACCCAGGACAACATCGTCGCGCGCGTCGAAGCTGCCGGAGAGCGGGTGCGGCGCGTCCACGAGGCTACGGCCTCGGTCATCTTCGGCCAGGACAAGGTCATCGAGCAGACGCTCGTGACCCTGCTCTCGGGCGGCCACGCGCTGCTGATCGGCGTGCCCGGCCTCGCCAAGACGCTCCTCGTCGAGACGCTCGGGCGCGTGCTCGGTCTCGATGCCAAGCGCATCCAGTTCACGCCCGACCTCATGCCCTCGGACATCATCGGCGCCGAGGTGCTCGAGGATGCGCAGGGCGGGCGGCGCAGCTTCCGCTTCATCCGCGGGCCGGTCTTCACGCAGCTCCTCATGGCTGACGAGATCAACCGCGCCTCGCCGAAGACGCAGTCGGCACTGCTGCAGGCCATGCAGGAGCATCACGTCACGGTCGCCGGCCAGCGCCATGACGTGCCCTCGCCCTTCCATGTGCTCGCGACGCAGAACCCCCTCGAGCAGGAAGGCACCTATCCCCTTCCCGAGGCGCAGCTCGACCGCTTCCTGCTGCAGATCGACGTCGACTATCCCGACACGGTCGCCGAGCGGCGGATGCTGTTCGCCACGACCGGCACCGAGGAGCGCCGGCTCGAGCCGATCCTCTCCGGCCAGGAGCTCATGAGCATCCAGCGCCTCGTGCGCCAGATCCCGGTGCCGGACAAGGTTGTCGATGCGATCCTGACGCTGGTGCGCACCGCGCGTCCCGGCACCGGCGCCGACGTCGAGACCGACCGCTTCGTCGCCTGGGGCCCCGGCCCCCGCGCGAGCCAGGCGCTCATGCTCGCCGTGCGCGCCAAGGCGCTCGTCGACGGCCGTCTCGCCCCCTCGGTCGACGATGTGGTCGCCCTTGCCGAGCCCGTTCTCAAGCATCGCATGGCACTCAATTTCGCCGCCCGCGCCGAGGGCCGCCAGATCGGCGCCGTCATCGGCCGGCTGGCCGCCAACGTCGCGTGATGCGCACCTCGCGCACCACGCATTGAAGGAGCTTTGGGAGCCAGCTCGTGGCGGAAAGCACAATCGCCTTGCGATGCCGATGGAGGCAGCCATGAGCCCGGCCCGGACCGAGATCGGCCGGCTGGAGCTTGAGGCACACGGTCTCGCGGACCGACTGCCGGACCTCGTCATCGAGGCGAGCCGCGTCGCGAGCACCGTCGCGCACGGCATCCACGGCCGCCGCCGCGCGGGGCCGGGCGAAACTTTCTGGCAGTTCCGCCAGTTCGAAGGCGCCGATGCTGCGACGCTCATCGACTGGCGCCGCTCTGCAAGCTCCGATCAGTTGTACGTGCGCGAGCGTGAGTGGGAAGCGGCGCACACGGTGTGGCTCTGGCCCGATCTCTCGCCGTCGATGGATTTCCGCAGCGACCTCGCGGCCGTGACGAAGCGCGATCGCGCCGTGGTGCTCATGCTGGCTGCTGCCGAGCTTCTCGTGCGCGGCGGCGAGCGTGTCGCGCTCCTCGGGCTCGGCCGCCCAACCGCGAGCCGCAAGGCCGCGACCGTCATCGCCGAAACCGTGCTTACGAACGTCTCCTCGCCTCTGCTGACGACGAGCCTGCCGCCCAAGATCCGCCTGCCGCGCTACTCGGGCGCCATCCTCATCAGCGATTTCCTCGATCCGCTCGACCAGCTCGGCCCGCGTCTCGAAGAAATGGCGGGCGCCGGCGTCGGCGGTCATCTCGTGCAGGTCATGGACCCCGCCGAGGAAACGCTTCCCTATGAGGGCCGCGCGGAGTTCCTCGGCCCCGAGGTTGCCGGCGAGCGCTGGATCGTCGATCGCGTCGAGACCATGCGGGACGCCTACATCAAGCGCCTCGCGGCCCACAGAGAGGGCCTCGCCGAGATCGCCCGACGCCTCGGCTGGTCGCTGCTCGTCCATCACACGGACCGGCCGCCGCACGAGCTGCTGCTGAGCCTCATTCTGCGCCTCGGCGGCCAGGCGGGCAGCTACCGCATGAGCACGCCGCCCGCCGCCGCCGCAGCAGCAGCAGCAGCAGGAGGGCCCGCATGAGCATCGGCGCGCTCGCCTTCCTGAGCCCATGGCTGCTGACCGCGCTCGCCGCGCTGCCGATCATCTATTGGCTGCTGCGCACCGTGCCGCCGCGCCCGCGTCAGATCGCCTTCCCGCCGACGCGCATCCTCGTCGGCCTCGAGAACAAGGACAAGACGCCCGCGAAGACCCCCTGGTGGCTGACGCTGATCCGAATGCTCGCCGCCGCCTTCGTGATCCTCGCGCTCGCTGATCCCGTGCTCAATCCGAACCGCGAAGCCGGCCTTTCGGGGAGCGGCCCGCTCGTTCTCGTCGTCGATAACGGCTGGTCGAGCGGCGGTCATTTCGCGGCGCGCGCGCGCCTCGTCGATCAGCTCATCTCGGAAGCTGAGACCGCCAACCGGCCTGTCGTCATCGCGCCCACGGCTTCGAGCGCCAAGACGCTGACACTGCGCATCGAGTCGCCAGTTGCGGCGCGCACCACGGCAGCAGCTCTCCAGCCGCAGCCCTTTGCCCCCCAGCGCACGGAGCTCGCCGAGCAGCTTGCGCGCACCGTCGCCGGCCAGAAGGGCCTCGACGTCGTGTGGCTGAGCGACGGCATCGACCATGACGGCAAGACTGCGGCGTTTGCGACCGCGTTGAGCCAGATCGCGACCGGCGGCCGTCTGCAAGTGATCCGCAATCGGCCCGGCGACGAGCCGCTCGGCCTCGCCGCGGGCCTCGACCGCGACGGGCGTCTCGAAGCCTTCGTCGTGCGCGCCGATGGTGCCGGCCGCAATGGCACGGCGCTGGCCTTCTCCGCTCGCGGCCAGCGCCTCGCCGAGACCTCCTACGAGATCCCCGCCGGCAGCCGCCGCGCGACGGCTCGCTTCGACCTGCCGCTCGAGCTGCGCAACCAGGTCGCCCGCATCGAGCTTGCCGGCGAGCGCAGTGCCGGTGGCGTGCATCTTCTCGACAGCCGCTCGCGCTGGCACCGCATTGCCCTCATCTCGGGCGAGAGCCGCGAACAGGCACAGCCGCTACTGGCGCCGCTCTACTACATCGAGCGTGCGCTCGCGCCGTTCGCGGAGCTGGTCCGACAGAAGGATGTGAACCTCGCAGGCGCGGTGACAAGTGCTTTCGATCAGCGCTCTTCGGTCCTCGTCATGGCCGACATCGGCACGCTTGCCGGCGATCTCGGCACACGCGTGCAGGAATGGGTGAACAAGGGCGGCGTGCTCGTGCGCTTTGCCGGACCGCGGCTCGAAAAAGGCGGCGACGACCTCCTGCCCGTGGGCCTGCGCATGGGCGGACGCACGCTCGGCGGCGCGCTCTCCTGGTCGACACCGCAGCCGCTCGCCCCCTTCGAGGACAAGAGCCTGTTCGCCGGCCTCACTATCCCGCGCGATGTCACCGTGAACCGCCAGATCCTCGCCGATCCGGCCTATCTCACGGATGAGGTCAGCGTGTGGGCGCGCCTCGCGGACGGCACGCCACTCGTCACCGCACGGCGCATGGGCGAGGGTCAGATCGTGCTCTTCCACGTGACCGCGAATTCCGACTGGTCGAACTTGCCGCTCTCCGGCCTCTTCGTCGAGATGCTGCGCCGTATCGCGACGCTCGGCGTGAGCGGCGGCATTGCCGTCGGCGGACCCGAGACCATGGCGGCGGCAACGCCCCGCGCCACGCCGACGCCCGAGACGGCCGAGGTTCTTGCTCCGACGCAGGTGCTCGATGGCTTCGGCACGCTCCGTTCGCCGACACCGACGGCGCAGGCCCTCCCAGCCCGCAATATCGACACGATGACGCCCTCGCTCGATCACCCGCCCGGCTACTACGGACCGACAGCAAGTCCGCGCGCGCTGAACGTGATCACGCCGCGCACCGAGCTCCGCCCCCTGCCGAGCCTTCCGCCGAATGTCGAGCAGCGCACGTACGAGGGCACCAACCCCGAGCCGCTGAAGCCCTGGCTGCTCTCGGCGGCACTCGCCCTCATCTTCGCCGACATCATTGCCGTGCTGCTCCTGCAAGGTCTGCTGAGAGGGCGCCGCCGCCGACCCGCCGCAGCGACGGCCGCGATCGTCGTTCTCCTCGCGGGCGCCGCCGCTCTCGCGCTCACGAGCAGCCAGGCCAGCGCGCAGCGCCGCCCCGAGGCGCCGCCAACCGCTGCGGCCATGCCTTCGAGCCGCGACCTGCAGATTGCCATCCAGGCAACGGGCAAGGTCTCCTTTGCCTATGTGCTGACGGGTGATGCCGCGACCGACGACACGAGCCGCGCTGGTCTCGTCGGTATCGGCCGCGTGCTCGCCGCGCGTACCTCGGTCGAGCCCGGCGAGCCCTTCGGCGTGAATGTCACCACCGACGAGATCGCCTTCTTCCCGATCCTCTACTGGCCGGTGCTGCCGAACGCCAATCCGCTTCCCGACGCGACGCTCGCCAAGATCGACACGTACATGAAACAGGGCGGGATGATCATCTTCGACACCCGCGATTTCGGCACCGGCATTCCGACCGGCGTCGGCATGAGCCGCGAGGGCGGCACGCCGCTGCAGCGCCTGCTCGGACGCCTCGACATTCCGCGCCTCGAGCCCGTGCCCGAGACACACGTTCTGACCAAGGCTTTCTACATCCTGCGTACGTTCCCCGGCCGCTGGGACGGCGGGCAGATGTGGGTCGAGGCCGACAGCTCGGAATCCGTCGACGGCGATACGCGCAAGGCCCGGCGTGCCGATGGTGTCAGCAGCATCATCGTGACGCCGAACGACCTCGCCGCCGCCTGGGCGCTCGACGAGCAGAACCGGCCGATGTTCCCGACAGTGCCGGGCGGCGAAGCGCAGCGCGAGATGTCCTTCCGCGTCGGCATCAATATCGTGATGTACGCCCTGACCGGCAACTACAAGGCCGATCAGGTGCACGCCCCCGCGCTCATCGAGCGGCTGGGTCAATGAGCGCGACACGCGCGACGGCAGTAGTGATGGAGTTCTGAGACCGGATGACGTGGTCGATCGACATTGCACCGATGGTGCCCCAGCCCGTGCTGGTGGCCGCGGCGCTCATTGCGCTCGCCCTGATCGCCGTACTCTTCTTCCGGCGCACGCGCGGCGCTGCACTCCGCGCGCTCGCGCTCGCGGCCCTGGTCGCCGCCCTCGCCAATCCCTCCTTCCGCCAGGAGGAGCGCGAAGGGCTCAACAACATCGCCGTCGTCCTCGTCGACGAGAGCACGAGCCAGACTATTGCGGGGCGCCCCGCGCAGACCGCCGCGATCCGCGCCGATCTGGAAGAGAAGCTGAAGCGCATTCCCGGCCTCGAGGTGAAATGGATCGAAGCCTCGCGGCCGACCGGCGACCGCGCCTCGGGCACGCATCTCTTCACGGATCTGAACCGCGCGCTCGCTGAGATCGCACCCGACCGCCTCGCCGGCGTGATCATGATCACGGACGGCCAGGTCCATGACATCCCGGCCTCCGTCGCCGCACTCGGCTTCAATGCGCCCATTCATGCGCTGATCACGGGCCGACCCGACGAGTTCGACCGCCGCATCGAGGTCATCACCGCGCCGAAGTTCGGCATCGTCAACGGCCCGCCGCGCGACATCGAAGTCGCCGTGCGCGAGACGGGCAAGAGCGGCCAGGCTAGCCGGCAGGTGAACCTGCGCGTGCGCCGCGAAGGCCGCCCCGACGAGACCGTTCGCACGGAAATCGACACGCGCACGCGCATCGCCATGCCCTTCCCGACGGCCGGCCAGAATATCGTCGAGATCGAGCTCGACCCTGTGCCGGGCGAGCTCACGCACCTCAACAATCGCGTCGTGATCGCCGCCGAAGGCGTGCGCGAGAACCTGCGCGTCCTCCTGGTCTCGGGCGAGCCGCACGCCGGCGAGCGCGTCTGGCGCAATCTGCTGAAGTCCGATGCCGCCGTGGATCTCGTCCACTTCACCATTCTGCGCCCGCCCGACAAGCAGGACGGGACGCCGATCCATCAGCTCTCGCTGATCGCCTTCCCGACGCGCGAGCTCTTCTCGGAGAAGATCACCAACTTCGACCTGATCATCTTCGACCGCTATCAGAACCGCGGCATCCTGCCGCCCATCTACTACGACAACATCGCGCGATACGTGTCGAACGGCGGTGCGCTGCTCGTTGCCTCGGGCGATGACTTTGCGCAGGCCGCGAGCCTCTTCCGTACGGCGCTCGCGCCCGTACTGCCGGCGTCGCCCTCGGGCCGCGTCATCGAGCAGCCCTTCAAGGCGCGCGTCACCACGGAAGGCCTCAAGCACCCGGTCACGCGCAATCTGCCGGGCCTGCGCGAGCCAAATCAGGAGCCCGACTGGGGCCGCTGGTTCCGTCAGGTGGAGACGAACGTCATTCGCGGTCGCACGCTCATGAGCGGCGTCGAGGAGCGCCCGCTGCTCGTTCTCGATCGCGTCGGCCGTGGGCGCGTCGCGCTCATGCTCTCCGATCACGCCTGGCTCTGGGCGCGCGGCTATGACGGCGGCGGCCCGCACACCGACCTCCTGCGGCGCACGGCGCATTGGCTCATGAAGGAGCCTGATCTCGAGGAGGAGCGTCTCCTTGCCGACGCACGCGGCCTGAAGCTCACGATCGAACGCCGCTCCATGGAGCAGGACGTGCCGCCCGTCAGCGTGCAGTCTCCCGGCGGCGAGACGAGCGAGGTGCGGCTCGAGCGCGCTGCCGATGGCGTGTGGCGCACGACGATCGATGTGCGCCAGCCCGGCCTCTACAAAATGCAGACGAACGGCCCCCCGCCTGACCGCCGCATGCTGACGGCCGTTGCCCATGCCGGCCTCGAGGATGCTCGCGAGATGAGCGAGGTCACGGCCACCGACGCGAAGCTCAAGCCCCTGATCAGCGCGACGGGCGGCGGCACGTTCTGGACGCGCGGCGGCGGCCTGCTCTCGAGCGCCAGCGATACCGCTGTCGAGGTCCCCCGCGTCTCGCTGCTCGCCAATGCGCGCGTGCTCGCGGGCTCGGGCTGGATGGGTCTCAAGGACCGCGAGGCCTACGTGACGCGCGGGGTGCGCATCACCCCGATGTTCACGGGACTGCTCGCCCTCGCGGCCCTGCTCGCCTTCCTGACACTGGCCTGGTGGCGCGAGGGGCGTTAGCTCCAGAGCCACTCGCGCCTCCGCCACGCCAGCATCCCCTCTCCCCATTGAAGACAATGGGGAGAGGGGGAAGTGGGGCGCATAACACACTGCGCTGTCGCTCTGGCCGCCGCGGGCATAGCACCACGGCTGGAGGCGATAGCACCCCTTCCCGGCAGCCCGCGGCACTAAAACAAAGCCACCGCCGCGGGCATGGCACAACGGTGGGAGGCGACAGCACCCCTTCCCAGCGGCCCGCGGCACTAAAACAAACCACCGCGGCACTAAAGCAAAACCGCCGCACAAGGAGCATTCACCTCTTGCGCCGCGCCGCGCCCCGGGCTAACGCCTTTGGGCAGCCACGCGCTGCGGACAAGAGGCATCGGACAATGGCGAACGTGGTGGTTGTCGGCGCCCAATGGGGCGACGAGGGCAAAGGCAAGATTGTGGACTGGCTTTCGGAGCGCGCCGACATCGTCGTGCGCTTCCAGGGCGGCCATAATGCCGGCCACACACTCGTCATCGACGGCAAGATCTACAAGCTCGCGCTCCTCCCCTCCGGCGTCGTGCGCCCGGGCAAGCTCTCCGTCATCGGCAATGGTGTCGTCGTCGATCCGTGGCACCTCGTCGCCGAAATCGAGGGCATCCGCAAATTGGGCATCGATATCAGCCCCGACCAGCTCAAGGTCGCCGAGAACGCGACGCTGATCCTCCCTCTGCACCGGGAGCTCGACCAGCTCCGCGAGGAAGCGGCGGCAGCCCAGAAGATCGGCACGACGGGGCGCGGCATTGGCCCCGCCTACGAGGACAAGGTCGGCCGCCGTGCGATCCGCGTTCAGGACCTGCGCAACCTGCACAATCTCGGCCCCAAGATCGACCGCCTGCTCGTCCACCACAACGCGCTGCGCCGCGGCCTCGGCAAACCGGAGATCGAGAAGGAAGTGCTGATCCGCGAGCTCTCCGAGATCTCGCCGAAGATCCTGCCCTATATCGACACGGTCTGGGAAACGCTCGACCGGGCGCGCAAGGCCGGCAAGCGCATTCTCTTCGAGGGCGCGCAGGGCGCGCTGCTCGACGTGGATCACGGCACGTACCCGTACGTCACCTCGTCGAATACGATTGCCGGCCAGGCCGCGGCCGGCTCGGGCCTCGGTCCCTCGGCGCTGAGCTATGTGCTCGGCCTCGCCAAGGCCTACACGACGCGCGTCGGCTCGGGCCCCTTCCCGACCGAGCTGCTCGGCCCCGACGGCGAGCCCGACGAGATCGGCCGTCTGCTCGGCGAGCGCGGCAAGGAGTTCGGTGTCAACACCGGCCGGCGGCGCCGCTGCGGCTGGTTCGATGCCGTGCTCGTGCGCCAGATCGTGCGCGTTGCCGGCATCAACGGCATCGCGCTGACCAAGCTCGACATCCTCGACGCGCTTCCCGAGATCAAGGTCTGCGTTGCCTATGAGCTCGACGGCAAGCGCATCGACAGGCTGCCTGCGGGCATGAACGAGCAGGCGCGCGTCAAGCCCATCTACGAGACTTTCGAGGGCTGGACTGAGTCGACGCAGGGCGCGCGGAGCTGGGCAAACCTGCCCGCGCAGGCGGTCAAGTACGTGCGCCACATCGAGGAGCTGATCGAGTGCCCGGTGACGCTGCTCTCCACGAGCCCCGAGCGCGATGACACGATCCTGATGAAGGATCCGTTTCAAGACTGAGCGCGCGAAGGGCGCGCTCGGGCCAGGATTGATCCTGAGCGCGCGGCAAGCCCGCGCGCTGCCATCACACTAGAGCCCGACCTGGGTGCCGATCTCGACGACGCGATCCTTCGGAATGCCGAAGTAGTCGGTCGCGTCGGCGGCATTGTGCGCGAGCATCACGAACAGAGCCGTTGCGGGACGCGGCATCGCGGACGGCCGCTCGGCCTTCACCTCCCGCCGTGACAGCATGAACGAGGTCGACGCGCTCTCGCCGGGAACGCCGTGCGTGCGGCAATAGTCCATCACGCTCGGAATGTTCGGCTGCTGCATGAAACCCGTGACGACGCGCACGCGGATGAGCCGATCCGACAGCCGCTCGATCGAGACGCTCTCCCCCAATTCGAGATACGGCCAGTTGGAGTTGATCACCGTCAGCACCACGATGCGCTCGTGCATGACCTTGAAGTGCTTCATCGTGTGGAGGAGTGCCGTCGGCGTGTTGTCGGCATTGGCCGTGAGATAGACGCCCGTGCCCGGGACAACGGTCACGCTCGATCGCTCGAGGCTCGGCATGAGGTCGACCAGCGGCAGCTCGCTCCGCCGCGTCTTGGCGAGAAGGATATCGGAGCCCTTCCACCATACGAGCATGATCGTCAGCATCACGGCGCCGATGAGCAGCGTGACCCAGCCGCCTTCCGCCACCTTGAGCAGGTTGGCCGCCAGGAAGACCAGCTCTATGGCCAGGAATGGCGCCATGACGAGGGCGATCCGCCACGCCGGCCACTTCCAGTGCCAGGCCATCATCATGCACGCGAGGGTCGCCGTGACGATCATGGTGCCAGTGACGGCGATGCCGTAGGCGGCGGCGAGGTGCGTCGAATCCTGGAACACCACGACGATCGTGAGCACGCCGGCCATCATGAGCCAGTTCACGGCCGGCAAATAAATCTGCCCGGCGTGCTCGACCGACGTATGCCGAACCACCATTCGCGGCAGCAATCGGAGCTGGATGGCCTGCCGGGTCAAGGAATAGGCGCCCGTGATCGTCGCCTGACTGGCAATGATCGTCGCAACCGTCGCTAGGCCGACCATCGGCATGAGATAGTTCTCAGGCACAGTCCGATAGAACGGGTTGTCGATCGCCGAAGCGTCCGAGAGCACGACCGCTCCCTGCCCGAAATAGCTGAGCACCAGCGCCGGCAGAACGAAGAAGAACCATGCGAGCGTGATGGGCCTGCGGCCGATGTGCCCGAGATCGGCATAGAGGGCCTCCGCGCCCGTCACGGCGAGGAACACGGCGCCGAGCGTCATGAGGCCGATAGTGACATCACTCGTCAGGAACGTGACGGCATGCAGCGGATTTGCGGCGGCGAGCACCTGCGGCGCCTGCGCGATCTGATAGATTCCCGCCGCACCGATGACGAGGAACCAGATGATCATGATGGGCCCGAAGGCCCCTGCCACGCGGTGCGTGCCATATCCCTGCACTGCAAATAGCACGAGAAGAATCACGATGGTCGCGATGAGCGCCTCTCTCTGAGACACCGGCATGGCGAGCTTTGCGCCCTCGACGGCCGACATCACCGAGATGGCCGGCGTGATCAGGGCATCGCCGTAGAAGAGTGCGCCCCCTATGGCGCCGAGCACGAGCACGGGCAGAGCCCTGCGTGAAGCGGAGCGCTGGACGAGGGCCATGAGCGCAAGGATCCCGCCCTCGCCGTGGTTGTCCGCCCGCAACAGGATCAGCACGTACTTCGTGCTCACGAGCGTGATGAGCGCCCACAGGATGAGCGACAGGATCCCGAGCACGGCATCGGGCCGCGGCGTCACGCCGAGACCGCCGGACGCTGCGGCGACGGCATCCCTGAACGCGTAGAGGGGGCTCGTGCCGATATCGCCGTAGACGACACCGATGCCGACTACCAGAAGAGCCGCAAAGCGGCTGGCATCGGATCTTCCGATCTCGGCGGAGCTGGGCTGGTCGTCGACTGCCGGTTCGGGCGTCCGGGACACGGGTGTGGGCACAGGTAAGCTCCGTACCGCTGCCAATGACCTCTCGCGTTGAGCCGCCCCCGGCGCTGCTGCCCGCTGGTCATGAGCCCCGCCTTATAGAACAATATGGCCCTGTAAGCGCTCCAATTCCGCCATGTGCGGACCGCGCGACGGACCTGCGTTCCCCATCTTCCGCACGCCGTCTTTGCCTATTGCCGCCGCGGCGTGCCCCGTGCCTTGCCAAGGCCCTGGAAGCACGTTAGAGAACGCCCTGCCGATCGGCCAGCGCCCGTTCCGGGCCCCGATGTGCTGTGCCGCCTTAGCTCAGTTGGTTAGAGCACCAGATTGTGGATCTGGGGGTCCCCCGTTCGAGCCGGGGAGGCGGTACCAATGATTTCAAGCCCTTACATTCCCGGGCACGTCCACCGAATCGGGGATTGGACCCGTTGCTGCTCCACGGATGTGAGCAGCCCATTGCATCGATCGATATGGTAAATCTTCACGCGTCGGGCAGCCATCCTGGAACAGGGCAATCTCGGCGGCTCGTTGACTGAGGGTGCCCCAGGGCGCCACATCACATCGAACCGGGCCTATTTGGCATCGAGGTAGCCCACAGTCGGCATCCGCACCTGGGCGATCGACGGTGGAGACCGCTCGCTCGGCGAGGCCGCTGTAGAACGTCGACGTCCGCCAGGAGGCTGTCGGACGATCTCAAGGAAACATCGTTCGGGGCTTCGGCAATCGCCGGCACGAGGCTCGCTTCGCCCAGTGAAGGGACAACATATGCCTGCGGCCTTGCACGCACCCTCCGCCCATCTCGCCATGACACGCTGGCGATTTTGAGCACGCGGCCCCTCGCCTATAGCCTCGCTACCGCCGATCCGGCGCGCGGACGAGCAGCAACAAGACCGGGAGTGGAAGGCGGCCCAGCGCCGAGCATCCGGCATTCAGCCGGGGAGCGAGCAAAACCGGGGGCGCAAAAGAATGCGCGGGACACCAAGCCTCAAACGACGCTACCTGATCTGTCGCTCCAGGCTCATGGCCTTGTCCACTTCGGCCGACAGGATGGCCGTGATCTCGTCCTCGTAGCGATGCATCGTCGGATTGCGGCGGTCGCGCGGATGAGGAACGTCGATGCGGACATCGGCGATGACACGAGACGGCCGCGAGCTGAGGACGACCACGCGATCCGCCATATGCACGGCCTCACTGACGCTGTGCGTGATCATCACGATGGTCCGGTTCGCTTCCTGCCACAGGTCCTGCAGGTCGCGGATCATGTAATTCTTGGTCTGCACGTCGAGCGCGCCGAACGGCTCATCGAGCAGCAGCACTTCCGGATCGTACGTCAATGCCCGCGCGATCGCGACGCGCTGCTTCATGCCGCCCGACAGCGTCGACGGATAGGCGTTCTCGAAGCCTGAAAGCCCGGTCAGGCGGATCCACTTGAGGGCCCGCGCCTCGGCTTCCTCGCGCTTCACACCCTGAATGTCGAGACCGAGCGTGATGTTCCGCAGCACTGTCAGCCATGGAAACAGCACGAACTCCTGGAACACGACGCCGCGATCCGGCCCCGGCCCCGTAATGGCGTTGCCATTGATCGTGAGCTCGCCGCCGCTCGGCTTCTCGAAGCCCGCAATCAAATACAGGAAGGTCGACTTGCCGCAGCCGCTCGGGCCAATGATCGCGACGAACTCCCGC
Source organism: Hyphomicrobium sp. CS1BSMeth3 (assembly GCF_900117415.1). Classification (GTDB taxonomy): domain Bacteria; phylum Pseudomonadota; class Alphaproteobacteria; order Rhizobiales; family Hyphomicrobiaceae. The sequence continues at coordinate 478,273 of NZ_FPEI01000006.1, read as the reverse complement.
TCCTGGATGGAGAGCGTGACGTCCTCCATGGCAAGGACATTGCCGAAGCTCTTTTGAATGCCCTTGGCCACGATCTTCGGCTTCGACCGCGCGTTCATCGGAAGGACTTTCGCCAGATCAGCGCTCACTTTGGATTCCCCATTTTTCGGTTGTTGCGGCCTCGAGACGGCCGATCAGAACATTTTCGAGCAGATAGCCGAGCACGGCGATGAGAATGATCCCTGCATAGATCACGTTCGTGCTCATATACTCCGACGCATCGTAGATCATGAAGCCGAGGCCGAACGAGCTCGCCGCCAGCATTTCGGCAGCGATCAAGGCGCGCCAGGCATAGCCGGTGCCGAGGCGCATGCCGGTGATCAGGTAAGGAAAGATCGCCGGAATGATCACGCGGAAGAAGATCTGCAGCCGCGAGGCGCCCATCGAGCGGGCAACCCAGAACAGCTTCACGTTCATCATCTCGATGCCGGCGACGATCGTGTAGATCACCTCGAAGACCGCGGCGATGAAGACGACGATGATGGTTGTGCGGTCATCGATGCCCGTGAGCAGCAGAAGAACCGGTGTCCATGCGAGCGTCGGTACGGGCATGAAAATGCTGATGAGCGGCTGGAATAGCATACGCGCCCAGCGCGTCATGCCGATCAGAACGCCCAATACCGTGCCGATGACAACGGCCAGCGCTATGCCGGCCAGAAGCCGGATCATGCTGCGCAGCACGTGCATCGGCATCGCATAGGGCGGACTGCCGTCCGGCCCCGATTGCGTCCAGATGGTCGCTGCGATGTTGGACGGCGCCGGAAACAGAAACGTGTTGATCCAGCCAAGTCGCGCGGCGACTTCCCACAGCATCAGCAAGGTCACGATGACGCCGGAGCGCGTGATGATGTTGCGCAGAAGCGCGCCCGCGCGCTCTCCGGAGAGCGGCTTCGCGCCAGCAAGGTCGGCAGCACTCATCGCGTCCCCCTGACCTTGCCGCTGCTGTGCCAGCGCGCCACTGTCATTTTTTCCAGCGTGCCGAAGATCACGTGCTCGATGAGCAGCCCAATGACCGCCAGGCACACGATGCCAACGAACATGGTCGAGACGTCCATGTAGGAGCGCGCGGCAAAGATCATGTAGCCGAGGCCATAGCTCAGCGCGGCAAGCATCTCAGCCGCAACGAGCGTACGCCAGGAATGAGCCATGCCGAGCTTGAGACCGGAGATGAGCGCTGGAAGCGCACCGGGCAGAAGCACGCGCCTGAAGAGGTCCAGCGGTCCAGCGCCCATGCTCTGCACGACCCAGATCGCGTGGACGCCGATGCCACGCACGCCCTGGATGGTGCTGTAGAGCACTGGGAAGAACGCGCCGAGGAAGCAGACGCCGATGATTGTCAGATCGCCTTGTCCGAAAGCAACGAGAAAGATCGGCGTCCAGGCGACGGCCGGCAACGGCAGCAGGAGACTGAGCAAGGGAGACAGCGCGCGATAGGTCCCCGTGCTGAGACCAAGCACGAAGCCGAGCGGAATGGCCACGAGACAGGCGAGCACGAACGCCGCAAGTGCCCTCCACAAGCTCACGCCAATGTGCACGAGCAGCAGGCTTCGCTCGGCCTTGGCTGGGTTCAGAAGCTCCCATGCGCGCACCACGATCATCGATGGTGCGGGCAGGATGGTCGCATCCGCCAGGCCAAACCGGACCACGCCTTCCCAAAAGAGAAGCAGGGCGCCAATCGGGAGCATGAACGTCACAAACGCGACGATCTGGCTCGGTGAGGCAGATGGCCCGCCCTTCTGGCGCGGGACGCCCGCAGTTCTGCTCGCTGTCACGGTTCTAGGACCTCAAGGCACCCTAGTGTGATGATCGAGAAATTCGCCACATCTCGGGCACGGTATAGAGCGAATTTCTCGATCTGAATCACACTGGCAAGTGGATGATTTCTAGTGTCCCTTTTGATTCCGAAGTTCGCTCGCAACACCAGCATCGAGGTGTGGCGAACTTCGGAATCGGGACACTAGCGGGATGCCTGCCTCAGTTTGACGGCCTGCTCGTAGAAGTCCATGCGCACGAGCTTCTTGAAATCCGGAACAGCACCGATCTTACTGGCGCCCTTCATGGACTCCGCCACCGGAATGAGCTCGGCCAGCAGCGCATCGGTCACCTTCGGATCCATCTTGATCCGCGTAAATGAGAGCTCGAGCGCCTTGGGATTGATGGAGACGCCCTTCTTGCTGATTTGGCCGGCGGCCAGCTTCGCGGCCTCCTGCGGATTGCTGCTGATCAGCTCCCCGAGATCGATCAGGGTGGCGATGTAGCGAGCAACAGCCTCCGGATTGGCGTCGGCGAACTTGCGATTGACGAGGACGAAGTTCGGGCTGTCGTTCACGCCGGCCATCGACTGAATGCGCCTGACCACGCCCATGGTCTCCGCGATCGCGACATGAGGTTCCCAGGCCACTGCACCATCGATGATACCCTGCTGCACGGCTGCGCGCAGATCCTCGACCTTCATGTTGACGATCTGGAAATCGCTTTCCTTGAGGCCATTGTTGTCGAGATAGACGCGAAAGGTGCTGTAGGTGCCCGAGCCGGTCACCGCGCCGACCTTCTTGCCCTTGAGCTCCTGCACCGTCTTGATCGGCGAATCCTTGGCGACCATGACGCCGTAGCGATCACCGCCGTACTGGTTGGCCGCGACGATGTAGAAGAGCTCCGGCTGCTGCGCGGCCATCGTGACGAGGCGACCAGATCCGCCGTTGCCGATGTCCACGCGCCCGGCGATGAAGGCCTTGAGAATGTCGGCGCCGGAGCTGAAGGATCCGTGCTCCACCTTCAGCTTGTAGCGGGCGCCCCAGTCCTTCGCCGTGTAGACTTCGTCCGGCGGAACAGACTGCAGTCCAACTCGGATCGACATCGATCCCGTCGTCGCGTGCGCGAGCGTGCCACCGACGGCGACCATCGCCGCCAATGCGCTCCACTTCAACCAACCGAATCCTTTGAGGCTCATGGTGCTTCTTCCCTAGATGAGTGCCAATTTCAGGCCGCTGAGCGGCTCTTGTTCACAGCGGCTGCGGCCGCAGCGCCTTCACCTGCGATCTTGCCGAACACCGCGCCCGACGTGAGGCCGGTGCCGCCGGGATAGTTGTGAAAGAAGAGGCCGCCGACCATTTCGCCCGCCGCGAAGAGGCCGGGGATCGGCTGATCGGCCGTGTCATGCACCTGGCCGTCGGGGCCGATCTTCACGCCGCCGAATGTGAAAGTCACACCGCACGTCACGGCATAGGCTTCGAAGGGACCTGCATCGATCGTGTTGGCCCAGTTCGACTTGCGCGGCGCAACGCCTTCAGCAGCGCGGCCGTCCTTGATATTCGGATTGAACGGGACGTCCTTTTTCACTGCCGCGTTGAACTCGGCAATCGTGCGCAGAAAACCATCGCGGTCGACGCCCTCCATCTGATCGACAAGCCCCTCCAGCGTATCGGAAGAGACCTTGGTGATCTGCCGTATGCGGTACTCGTCCCGGAGCATGGGGATGACCTTGCTGTCGAACACCTGCCAAGCAAACTGCCCCGGCTGAGCCAGGATGGCACTCCCGTATTTCGCATAGGTGTAATTACGGAAGTCGGCGCCTTCGTCGACGAAGCGCTCGCCGCGCGCATTGATCATGATGCCGAACGGATAGCTGTGCTTCTGGAATGCGTCGCCGACAGCCAGATCGCCGAACGTCGGCGCATTCTGATCCCAGCCGACGGCGTGGGCCCCCGACCAATGTCCGCAGGCCATGGCGCCGACGTCGAGCGCCATCTTGATGCCGCCCCCGGTGTTGAAGCGCGTGCCGCGCACCTTGGCGAGATCCCAGTTCGGGCCGAGATAGCGCGCCCGCATCTCCGCATTGGATTCGAAGCCCCCACAGGCGAGCACCACGGCTCTGCAGTAGAGGTCGCGCTCCCGGCCGCGGTGGCTGACGTGCACGCCATGGACGCCGTCGTTGTCCTTGATGAGCGACACCGCCGCCGTCTCGTAGAGGATCTGCACGCCCTTCCGCTCAGCGGAACTCAGCAGCATATCGACGAGACCGGGGCCACCACCCCATACCTCGACGCTGAGGCCGCCCCAGAACTGGAAGCGCCCATTGACCTTGTAAGCCTGGCGGCCGTGGCTCGTCTGGAAGCGAACGCCCTGCTTGCGCATCCATTGAAGTGTCGGGAGGCTGTTCCTCACCAGCAGCTCGCACAGCACGGGGTCCGTGCGGTACTGCGTGACACGGAACATGTCGTCGAAGAACTGGTCGACGGTGTAGCTGCCGAAGTCGGTCAATGCGAGCGTGTCGGCGTCGACATCAGGGACCAGGGACAGAACGTCATCGACGCCATCGAAAGTGTAGCGCATGGCGCCGGCAGTATAGGTGGAGTTGCCGCCGCGCTCAGCTTCGGGGGCTGCCTCCAGTATGAGCACGCTGGCGCCGTTGTTGCGCGCCGAGATCGCAGCACACGCAGCCGCATTGCCAGCCCCCACTACGATGACGTCGTATTCCAGCTCGTCGGTACTCATGTGATCTTTTCCTTGCCCTTCTTGCCCGGGGTTTTTGTGTCCGACGTGAGGCCAAGCAGCCTCTCGAGCGCATCTGCTTGGGCTGGCGGAAGATACTTGCGGCGCAGATCCATCAAGGCCGTGCCGAAGGTCTTCTGAATCGGCTGGCCGAACATCTCGAAGATCTCGGCGAAGTAGACCTCGTGTCGGATGAGGGACTCGGCCAGATTGACGATCGGTCGATTGCGCGTGTACGCGCCGTGCGGATGGTTCTCGATTTCGGCGACCAGCGCCTCCTCGAAGTCGACGGTGATCGTCACCAGCTTGTGAGCGATGCCGACCGGAATGCCGTTGCCTTCGTGCAGATAGGTGCGCGATTTGCCGCCGAACTGGAATTTCTCGAGTTGCGTACCAAACAGAATGATCAACACTTCGACGCCCCGCTCCGCGGCTCGTTCGAGCGCGTCGCGGTAAGGCATGATGTTCTGCTCGGCAGCCTTGATCCAGATGTGCGAGCCGGCACCATCGATCATCGACTCGATCTTCGTGCTGATCGCATCACCACCGGAAATCGACCAGACGTAGCCACGCTCGTCGGCCTGGGCCGCGACCGGAATGGCCTTGATCAGCTTGGCGCAGCGCCTCGCGGTCGCGCTGGAAATGCGCTCGAACAGGACGTCGGGCGTGACCGCAACATAGCGCACCGGGCTCTCGGAAATCGGCTGCGCCGCCTCTTTCTTGCTGAGGCTGTCCAGCACGGTATAAGCGTTGGCCTTGGGAAGCCCCGCAAGCTTGCTGACCTCGTAAGCTGTTGCCGGCTGAAGCTGATAGAGCGCGAGATAGGCCCGCGCCTCGTATTCGCTGAACCCGAGCGCGATCAGATCGGGCAGCAGCTCGCGCAAATCCGTCTGATTGGATTCGATCAAGCTTTCGCTCCCTCTTTTGCGAGCAGCGAATAGTCGACAGCGCGACCGATCCCGCGCCGCAAGCCCTCGAGACGCAGGGCCTGGCCGGGCGCGATGTTGGCCAGATTGACGTCGATGCCGAAGTCCTGCAGCAGGCCCACATGCTGCTTGGGGAAGCGATAGGGATCGGCCTCGATGAGAATGCGCTCGAACCAGGGCGCTGCAGCGATCGCCTTGAGCTGCTCCGGCGCGCGGCTTGCAGCCATATCGATCTCGGACTGCTCGACGATGACGTGGTCGACACCGCGATTGGTCATCGCGGTGATCAGGGCCTCGATATCGTCGACACGCAGGGGCTGCTCGGGGTTCTTGCGGCCGAACTCGTAGATGACCGACAGGCCCAAGCTCTGGAAGCGATCTATGTAGGATAGCCGCTCGTTGTCGTTGAGCGTGACGTAATTCTCGGAGATCTCCACGGCGTTGAGACCGATCTTCCGCACGTGATCGCAATAGAGATCCACTTCATTGCGCTGGTAGGCGTACTCGAAGAGGATCCCGCCCGCGTAGCAGTGCACGCCCGCGTCGCGGTAGAGCTTGATGATGCGCTGGATCACCGGCTTTGGGATGAGCAGCGCATTCATCGCGTAGATCTTGGCGAAGTCGATGTACTCGGCCGCACAATCGAGCATGTCGGCAATGCCGCGCTCGCCCGTCCAGCCGAAGCCGTCCGGGCCATAGTCGATCACCGCGGTCAGGCCGCGCTTGCGCGGCTTTGCGCTCCGTGGCGGTGGGGCGAATTCGCGCTGATGCTCCCTCGTATTCATTTCGGCCGTCCTTATGCCGTTTGGGCAAGTTGATCGATCTTGCGACGTCGAATGAACAGCGAGCCTTCCATGATGAGCCGCGCTGTTCTCTCGATCTCCGCGCTCTCGATGACAATACCACCATTCGCATCGCGTCTCGTGCGCGAAGCAACGCGCAGGACACCGCTCGGATGCCCCAAGCGAACATCCGTGACCGGCTTGCCGATGGCTTCAGCGACGATCGAGCCGGGAACAGCACTTGCGACGGCCGTGCAGACGGCCCCGGTCACCGCGAGCGCCTTGTGCGGCCGCTGCATGGCGAGCTGTCGGACGCAGATGTCGACATTGGATGCGGCGATCTCGGCGCCGCTCACGCTGCGATAGGGAGAGGGCGGCGCGATCATGATGACGCGCGGAATGTTAGGCGTTTCGATGCGTGCCTGCTCGGGCTTGGATACCAATCCGAGAACGACCGCCGCCCACCCGCGCACCTTTTCCAGCCGCCCCATCAGCAGCTCATTGCCGCGCAGCTCGTCCGGCGTCTCCGTGCCCGTGCCTCCGATGTCGGATGCCCTTACATAGACGAAGGAGGTGGCTGCATCGATGAAGGAGACCTCGATCTCTCTATCGTCGATCGTGATCCTGTCGCGGGCATTGCCGGTCGGCAGCAACTTGCCGGAAACCGCGCCGCTGCAATCGCCGAAGTCCAATCGTATGGCCGCGCCAGGATCGGGCACGCCCGCGATGCTGCAGGTGCCCTCACAGGATGGCTCGCCATTGCGAACGGGAATGCGCGCGGTGACGACCTGCTTCGTATTGGTTGTATAGATGCGAACCGTCGTCTCCGGCTCTACGGCCCGCACGAGCCCGCGGCGAATGGCGAACGGACCGACGGCAGCGAGCATGTTGCCGCAGCTTCCGCCGATCGACACCTTGGGCTGCTCGATGCCGACTTGATAGAAGGAATACTCGACATCGGCGTCGGGCCGCTCCGACCGCTTCACGACAGCCGCCTTGCTCGTCAGCGGATCGGCGCCGCCGATGCCGTCGATCTGCCGGCTGTCGGGCGAGCCGTAGGCAGCGAGCAGGACGGCATCGCGTTGCGGTCCGATCGGCGGCAGATCCGCATCCAGGAAAAAGCCGCCCCGGCTCGAGCCCCCACGCATGAAGGCACAGGGAATTGCGACCTGCTCGCTGTCGCCCGCGCTGAGCGCGGGCGACGTTACTGCGGGCGCTGATTGCTCACGCGGCGCGAAGCGAAGGGCCATTGTCCACCACCGTTGCCTGCGGGATCACGTCGGCCTTCGGCTGGCGCTCGAGCGACATCACGAGGTCGCTGACCTTCCGCGCCTGCTTCTCGTCGATCACCATCGTGGTCATGGCGAGGAACTTGGCTTCGAGCTCGGCGGGTGCGAGCGGATTGCTCGGCTCGCCCTTGGGCTCTTCCGAGCTGCGGGTCACCTTGCGCCCGTCCTTGAGCGCGATGTCGATCTGCGCCTGGCGGCCGCCGAGACCATAGGCCGGCTCCTCGCGCAGCTCGACCTTGTTCATGCCCGAGTGGACATCGGACTGCTTGTAGCCGTCCCAGTATTCTTTGAGGCCATTGCCGCCCGATGCGAGCGAGAGCGCGACGCTGAACTGCGTGCTGCCCATCGCCGCGTTGAGGTTTGTGCAGACCGGCTTCGAGGCCTGGCGGATCGCGAGCTTGCTCATGTGGACGGTGACGCGATCAACATTGTCGAGACGGACGCCATCGAGACGATAAGCATCCTGCGCCAGATCGATCGGCCCATGCGCATAGCGGCACGCGGCGTGCGGCTTAAAGCCGACTTCCATGATGGCGAAGTGCTTGCCGAGATTGTCCTGCAGGTCGTCAAGCCGGACGCTGTCGGTGAAGGCATTGAGGAAGCCTTCACGCGACTCGAGCACCTTCTTGGGACCGCTGAATCCGCGGCTCGCCATGATGGCGGCAAGCACGCCGTTGTAGGCCGACTTGCCCGGGCTGAACGGCTTCGCCATGCAGGGGTCGTCGAGATAGGACTGGATGCCCGCCGACTGCATGCAGGCAAGGCCGATCGCCCACGCAATCTGCTCGGCATTGCCGCCGAGCAGCTTCGCGCTCATAGCCGCCGCGCCGATGGCCGAAACAGTGCCGGTCGTGTGATAGCCGCGCTGGCGATGGCCGGGATTGATGGCCTTGGCAATGCGGACGGCGACATCATAGCCGGCGACAACACCCGCCACGACATCCTTGCCCGATGCGCCCGAAATCTCAGCGACGGCGAAGGCGGCCGGCACGAGCACCGAGCCGGCCTTGATCAAGCCCGTGCCGTGCGCGTCGTCGAGCTCGATGCCGTGCCCCATCATGGCGTTGACCAGAGCGGCATTCGGCGTCGGCACCTTCATGCCGTGACCGATGATCGTGCTCTGGGGCGCCCCGCCCCACTCCTTCACGAGCTCGATGACCTTGTTGGCGGGCTCGCTGATCGCCGATGCCGCAATCTCGTTGCCGACGCCATCGCGCAGGATCAGCTTCGCCTTGTGCGCGACGTCGTCGGGGATGTTCTCGTACTTCAGGCCGGCGACATGCTCGGCAAAGCGCATCGTGAGCCCTTTGAGCTCCTCGGCCTGCTGAGGGGTGGAGACACTTGGCATCTTGGACAGCTCCAGCGGTTAATTGGTAGCAGTAAAGAATACCACTAATTGGCCTCTGTCAACGCCATGAGACCTGAAATTCGCCTATGGTGGCCCTCCTATGCACGTTTGGAGGCAATTCCAGCTACCACCATTTCCGACCGCTGACCGCTGGCTGATGCCTCAGGCGCGCAGCGGCGATAGCAGCGCCGCCTCGGCGCGCCGGACGCGATTGTCAGCTTTTCTGGAAATCGACGGGCACGCGGCAAGGCCCGCCCAGAACATCAACTTCTGACGCCAACGCTGAAGCTGCCGCGACGGAGCCGCCAACAGCAACAAAATCGCCGCCGCTTTCAGGACGGCCAAGACAGCATCCGCGGACCACTGGCACTGTCCCGACCAGAGAGAACCAATGGACTGCTATTGGCTCGCCACGTCAGCCGCTTTGACCGCTGACCTCATCCCTTCGCAGAATATGCGCCCGGCGACCTCCGCGGAGGCGGGCGCATCGGAGACCTCGACGATAGATCGCCGAGCGCGGGCGACAGGCCATCCGCGGCAATCCGCATTCTCTCGATGGTCACCTCGAGAGAGCGTCGGTTCAGACGATCGATAAGACTGGATACGCCGAGGCTGTACATGACTCCCACCTCGGGCACCTCGATGGGAATGGCGAGAGCCCCGACGCCCGGTTCCATCTCGTTGAGACACGTTGCGTAACCAGATGCGCGCACACGCGCGTGCTCGCGATCAATGCTCGTCCGCGTAACCTTCGTTCTTGGCGTGAGCTTTGGAAGAACGACGTCGAGAGCCTTGTCGACCACACTTTTCGGCTGAAATGCCAAGATCGCCTTGGCCGATGCAGCGGCGTGAGGAGGCATGATGTGCCCCGGAAATACATAGCCCTGCAAACCGGACGTCGGCACAGCCCACGCGAGCGATATGACCTGATGCCCGACGAGGCGCGTGACGAAGCACGTTTCGCCGAATTCATTCGCCAGCGCATCCAGGACCGGCTGAACGGAGATTTTCAGCCAGGCATCATCAGAGCCCGCGTGCAGAAGGCGAAGAAGGCGCTCGCCCAGACGGTAGTCCTTGCGCCTCGTGCCATCCGTCGTCACCAGGCCTGAGCCCTGAAGATTCTGAAGCAGTCGATGCGTCGACCCGACGGGCAACGCGCAGCGCTCGGCGATCTCCGACAGGCTGAGCGCCTTTGATGCAGTCGCCACCGCCTCGAGCACAGCGAGGTAGCGCTCGAGCGGTGCGCTCTTGCCGTCTTCCATTGAACCTCTGCCTCCGAATTGAGCGCATTGCGCGAGATCTGCCATTGACAGGCAGCCCTCGCGCTCAATACGATTGTCGAAAATCAGTAATAGTTTCCGATTTTCGGAAATGCAAGTCGCATGAGCATTCTTAGTGTGTGCGGTCTCGAAAAAGGGAAGGTGTGGAGGATGTCGAGTTTCAAAACGGCCATAGCCAGCGCACTAGCTGCGGTGGCGCTCAGCGCAGCCCCCCTCAGCGCGCAAGAGCCTGGGGTGAGCGACAAGTCCATAAAGATCGGAATACTTGGCAGCCTCACCGGGCCGCTCGCGATCTTCGGCACGGGCAATCTCGCCGGCGCGACAATCGCCTTCGAGGAGGCCAACGCGGCAGGCGGCATCAATGGTCGTCAGATCGAGTGGGTCTCACTCGATGATGAGTCCTCTCCGCCAAAAGGCATTGCAGCGTTCAAGAGGCTCGTCGATCAGGAGAAGGTCTTCGCGATCTTCGGCCCGGGCGCGAGCGCCGTCGGCCAAGCGCTGATCCCGAGTTTCAAGGCGAGCAAAACGCCCGTATTCATCTCGGTCTTCTCGACACCTGCGGTTACGGAGCCGCCCATCCGCACGGTCTTCCGCACCGGCCCGATGAATGATCGGCAGCAGGGCATCGCGATCGCGGACTATGTGATCGAGCATCTCAAGGCGAAGAAGATCTCGCTGATCCGCCAGACCGACGAGTATGGCAAGCGGGGCGGCGAGGCCGTCGTCGCTCGCCTGAAGGAGCTCAATGTCGCTCTTGCCAACGAGGAGGTCTTCAATCTTACAGACACCGACTTCACCGCCCAGCTCACGCGCACGATCAAGGCCGAGCCGGACGTCCTGATCATCTACGGCTATCCAAATCCCTCGGCGATCATCACGCGCCAGGCCAAGCAGCTCGGGCTGAAAGCCAAGATCATGGGTGCCAACTCGGCGGGCAGCCGGAAGTATCCGGAGATCGTCGGCGAGGCCGCAGCGGGCACGCAGAACATCGTCACGCTGCAGGTGCTGCCCGAGGGTAACGATCCCGCGGCCGTGAAATTCCGCGCAGCTTTCGAGAAGCGCTTCCCGGATCTTGCGCGCCAGGGCCGTCCGGACCTTGGTGACGTCCTTGCCTATGGCGGTGGGCTCGCCTTTGTCGATGCGCTGAAGCGCGCGGGCGACAAGCCGACCCAGGAGAGCTTCATCAAGGCGCTCGAAGGCCTCAAGGATTTCCAGACCGGCCTGACGCTGCCGACGACCTTCTCCGCGGAGCGTCGTGAAGGGAATGTTGCTGCGAGGATCGTGGAAGTGCAGAGCGACCTCAGCCGCAAGCTCCTTCCTGCGGTGGTTCAGGACAAGAGTGCCAGCAAATGAGCGGCGCCGAGCACCAGCTCTTTGCCGATGATCTGGTGATTGGACAGACCTTCCGCGGTGAGGATCGGGTCATTGGCGACGATGCGTTCTCAGCCTTTGCCCGCCTCACCGGGGATGATCATCCCATCCACTATGATGACGCGTTCGCAGCCAAGACGCGCTTCGGCAAGCGGCTCGCGCACGGCCTGCTCTTGATGGCGATGACGGCCATGGGAGCAACCGCCATGTCGCGCCGCCTGCAGGACGCAATGGTCGCCTTCGCGGAGCAGAAGTGCCGCTTCATGAAGCCGGTTTTTGTCGGCGACACGGTATCGAGCCGGTTCGAGATCATCGCCATCGAACGCAGGGCAAATCGCAATATGGCGCTGGTTCGCATGAGGGTGACGCTCGTGAAAGGCGATGACGAGGTCGTCCTCGATGGCGAGCACGCCTATTTGCTTCGGTGCCAACCGGAAGATGCAGAGGGCGTCGAGCGTGGCGCGTAAGTCCTACACGGAAGCCGCTGCGGCCTTCGACTGGCGAGACGTGCGCGCGGCGCTCGGATGGGGCGACGCCGCTCGCGTTTCAATCGGCGAGGCGATCGTCGATCGCCATGCCGACAGCAATCGTACGGCCCTGATCTGGATCGGCAGCGATGGCCGGGAGCAGAGGCTCAGCTATCGCGACCTCTCGGAAGCGAGCAATCGTTTTGCCGCGGCGCTGCGGCGCCTCGGCGTAAAGCCTGGCGACCGCGTGGCCGGGCTCATGCCGCGCGTGCCCGAGACGCTGGTGGTGATCATTGGCGCTCTGAAGGCCGGCGCCATCTATGTTCCGATGTTCACCGGCTTTGGTCCGGACGCCATCAGGTTTCGTCTCAAGCACAGCAAGGCGCGCGTCGTCGTCACGCATGAGCTTGTGCGCGATCAGATTCCCGCAGGTGTCGATACGACGGTCGTCTGTGTTCACGTAGACAGCGCTCCCGTCTCCGACGATCTCGACTACAGCGAGCTGATCTCGCGGGAGGACGCGACATTCGAACCGCCGCTCCGCGACCGCGAAGAAATCGCTGCGTTGATCTATACGTCAGGTTCCACCGGACAACCCAAAGGCGGCGCCATCGCCGTCAATTTCCTCGCTGCCGTATGGCCGTACATCATCTACGGCCTCGACTTGAGCGAGGAAGATGTGCTCTGGCCGACAGGAGATCCTGGCTGGGGCTATGGATTCGTCTGCTACCTGGGCGCGCTCGCGCGCGGCGCGACGCTCGTTTCTCTTCAGCCGAACCCGACGCCGGAGCTTAGCCTCTCCATTCTCGAGCGCTACGGCGTCACGAACCTCGCGACGACACCAACACTTCTGCGCGGCTTGATGGCCCTCGGAGAGGAGCAGGTGCGGCCGTCGCGCTCACGGCTGCGGGCCATCTCGAGTTGCGGAGAGCCGTTGAACGCCAAAGTCGTCGAGTTCTTCCGGAACGCATGGGACATCACGCCAATGGATCACTTCGGCGCGACGGAGCTCGCTCTGCCTATCGGCAATTACAATGCGCTCGACATGGAGGTGAAGGCGGGCTCGATGGGCTTGCCATCGCCGGGCTACCAAATGGCAATCGTCGATGAGGCCGGCAATACCCTGCAGAGCGGCGCAATCGGGCTGCTCGCAAGCAGGTCCACGGCAAACAACCGCTATTGGCTGAGCTATTGGGAAGATCCCGCAGCGTCGCAGGACCTGATGCGCAATGGCTGGATCGTGACGGGCGATCTGGCGCGGCGCGATCATGACGGCTACTTCTGGTTCGAGGGGCGTGCGGGCGACATGATCAAGAGCGCCGGCTATCGCATTGGTCCCTTCGAGGTGGAAAGCGCGCTGCTGAGACATCCTGCGGTGGCCGAGGCCGCTGTCGTCGGCAAGCCCGACGAGTTGCGCGGAGAGATCGTCAAGGCGTGGATTGTCCTGCGCCCCGGTTTCTCAGGCTCTGACAGCCTTTCAAAAGAGCTGGTCGAGCTCGTGCGCGATACGCTCGGCCGCTATCAGTACCCGCGAGAGATCGTGTACGTGGCAAGCCTGCCCAAGACCGAGACCGGCAAGATCCAACGCTTCATGCTTCGAGAGCGCGACTGAGGAGGAGCCCAATGGCCGTTTATGAACCGATCATCCCCAATCCCAATTGGCCCGAGCGCATGACGTTCTCGCCGGCCGTGCGGGTGGGCAACCTCGTCTTCCTGTCCGGCAGCACCGCGGGCGACGCAAACGGCAACATCGTGGCACCGGGCGATATCGCCGGGCAGACCCGATACATCTTCGAGAAATTCGCCGTCATTCTCGAAAGCGTCGGTGGCAGCCTCGCCAATATCGTCGAGACCACGGACTACGTCCTCTCGCTGGAGGACTACAAGAAAACCGCCCAGGTCCGCCGGGAGCTCTTCAAGGGGCCACCATGGCCGGCGGCGACCGGCGTCGTCGTCAGCGGGCTCGTACGCGAGGGCGCGCTGATCGAAATCAAAGCCATCGCTGCGCTCTGAGGCCCCATGCTCGCCCAAGTCCTTGTCAGCTCGATCACGGCGGGAGCGGTCTATGCGCTGATCGCGCTCGGCTTCGTGCTCATTCACAAGGGCACGGGCGTCGTGCATTTCGGCTATGGTGATCAAGTCACCTTCGGTGCGTATCTCGTTCTGATCGGCCAGGCGTTCATCGGCCTCCGCTTCGACGTCGCGGTCGCGGGAGCGTTGGTCGCTTCTGTCCTGCTCGGCGCCATCATCTATCTGGCCTTCATGTGGCCGCTCAGGAACGCCTCATTGCTTGCGCGCATTATCGCAAGTCTCGCGCTTGGCACGGTGCTGCGAGAGTTTCTGCGCAGCTACATGGGGCCGAATGCCTGGCCCTTCCCGTTCCTGCTTTCATCCACATCGGTCCCGGTCGGTGGCGTTCTCATCGTGCCTGCCAATCTTGCGATCGTCGGCGTCGCCATTGCCGTGCTCGTTGCGCTCTACCTGATCTTCGATCGCACGATCTACGGGAAGGCAATCCTCGCAGCCTGTGAGAACAGCACCGGCGCAAGTCTGGTCGGCGTGCACGTTTCGACGGTGTTCCTCTTGATCTGGATCCTCGCCTCCGTCCTCGCGACAGTTGCTGGTATCCTGGTCGCACCGCTTTTGACCTTGTCCCCAGACATGGGCCTCATCGGCATCAAAGGCTTCACGGCGGCCGTGCTCGGTGGCTTCAACAGCCTGCCAGGTGCGGTAGCCGGCGGCATCGCGCTCGGAATCCTCGAAGCCCTGGCTGGGACGTACGTGTCGAGCGCCCTCAAGGACATGATCAGCTATGCGATCCTGATTGCCGTCATACTCGTGCGGCCGCAGGGTCTGTTCGGCGAGCTGACGCTGAAGAAGGTGTAAAGCGATGACCGTACGGCTTCTCTTTGGTGCCGTCGTCCTGGTGATTTTCTTCGCCGCGCCGCACTTCCTCGCCGAGTTTCAACTCTTTCAGGTGTGTTTGATCGCTGCGACGGCGCTTGTCGTTCTCGGCATCGTGGTCGTCACCGGGATCGCTGGCCAAATTTCCCTGGCTCAGGCCGCCTTCGTCGGCCTTGGCGGTTATGGACCGGCCATTCTCGCCGCGCGTTATGGTGTGCCTGTCTGGGCCGGCATCATGATCACCGCTGTCGTTGTGGGAGCCGTCGGTTATGCACTGGGACAGCTCACATTGCGCGTCTCGGGGCACTATCTGGCACTGGCGACGATGGCGTTCACGGCGATCGTTCAGCTCGCCTTCATTCATTCGGATGCGGTGACCGGCGGCGCCGTCGGCATGCAGATGCCGACGCTCGAGATCTCAGGGAAAACGTTCGCTAGCGGCGGGACGCTTTACTACGTCGTTCTTCCTGTCGTGGGCGTGCTGTTCCTCGCCGTTCACAATCTGATCCATTCGCCAGTGGGGCGTGCCTTCGCCGCCATTCGTCAGAGCGAGACTGCCGCCGCCGCCATGGGCATCGACGTTCTTGCGCACAAGTCCGCCGCATTTGCAGCCAGCGGCTTTCTTGGCGCGATCGGCGGCGGATTGCTGGGTCTTTTGTCGACCTACCTCGACCCATCCCAGTTCGGCATTACACAAGCCGTCTATTACCTTGCAGTTGCGGTCGTCGGCGGCATGCAGTCCCCGCTCGGCGCCATAGTTGGAAGCGCTGTCTTCGTGCTCGTTCCCGAGTTCCTGCAGGCATTCCAGACCTACCTCGGCCTCGTCTTCGCACTGCTGCTGCTTGTGTTCATCGTGCTGAGGCCGAACGGCTTGGTGAGCTTGGCATCCGATCTGCTGCGCATCGTCGGTGGGAAGCAGCAAAGAGGTGCCGCATGACCTCTGCGCTGCTCACCATTCAGAACCTGACGGTGCGCTTTGGGGGCCTGGTCGCGCTCGACGACGTCTCACTCGACATAGCGCCACGATCCATACAAGCGGTGATCGGCCCGAATGGCGCGGGAAAGAGCACGCTCATCAACGTCGCCACGGGCATCTATGGCGCAACGAGCGGCCGCGTCGACTATGACGGCGCGCGCATCGATGGGCGCGCGCCGCACGCAATCTCCCGCCTGGGCATTGCGAGAACTTTTCAGAACACCGAGCTGTTTGGTGAGATGTCCGCGCTCGAGAACGTGATGATCGGCGCGGACAGACATATGTGCGGCAGCTACCTCAGCAGCGCCATGCATGGCCCGGCCTATTGGCGCACCGAGCAGGCCATCCGCGCCGAGGCTCGCCGTCTTCTGGAGCTGGTCGGCCTCGGCAATGATACGGATGTCGAAGCTGCAGCATTGCCGTTCGGAAAGCAGCGCCGCCTCGAGATCGCCCGTGCACTCGCTACGCGCCCTCGCCTGCTGCTTCTCGACGAGCCTGCCGCAGGATTGCGGTCAGCCGAAATCGACGAGTTGAATAGCATACTGCTCGATCTGCGTGCCAACCTGGGACTGACGATCCTCGTCATCGACCATGTCATGGCGCTCGTTATGGCCATTTCGGATCACATCACGGTGCTGAACTTCGGACGCAAGATCGCGGAAGGCTCGCCGCAAGAGGTCCGCAGTTCACCAGAGGTCATCAAGGCTTATCTCGGCGAGAAGGCGGCCCATGCTTCGCATTCGTGATCTCAGCGCCGGCTACGGTCACAAGAATGTCCTGAACGGGATCGACCTCGATGTGCCCGCAGGATCTGTCGTGGCCATCCTCGGCGCGAATGGTGCCGGCAAGTCGACGCTGTTGAAGGCGATCGTCGGCCTGATAGGACGCTCGTCGGGCACAATAGAGCTCGATGGAAAGCCTCTTACCAACGAGTCCGCGGACCGAACTCTCAAGAGCGGCGTTGCGCTCGTCGCCGAGCAAAGAGAGCTTTTCAAGTCGATGAGCGTGGCCGACAACCTGCTCCTTGGCGGCTATTTGCGGCGCGGCCAGGCAGACATGCGCGAGGACTTCGAGCGCCTGCTTGATGTGTTCCCGCGTTTGCGCGAGCGCGTCCGCCAGCCCGCGCGCACGCTGTCGGGCGGCGAGCAGCAGATGCTGGCTATTGCCCGGGCCTTGATGTCCCGCCCTTCGTATCTCTTGCTGGATGAGCCCTCGCTCGGCCTCGCTCCTCGGATCGTCGAGGAAATTTTCGATATCGTGCGAAGGATCAGTGCAGAAGGCACGTCCATCGTCGTCATCGAGCAGAATGTCAATCTGGCGCTCGATGTGGCCCAGAGCGGATACGTCATGGAGACCGGAAGCATCACGCTCGCGGGAACGGCCGCCGAGCTGCGCAGCTCAGATACGGTGCAGGCCGCATACCTTTAAGCAGTCTCCCGCCGCTTTGGTACCCGTCAGCTCGTTGCCATCGGGCGTGCGCGCTTCACCGTTTCCCTCGAAGCCGGGCAGGCACGCTTCAGAGCCAAAGAACCTTGCGCCGGAGTTCGAGATCATCGCGGAGAGCTTTGGAATCTCCCGTCCATTGCACCTGACCGCGCTCGAGCGCCACCGTGCGGTCGGAAAGCGCGAGTGCGAGGTCCAGGTGGTGATCAACGATGATGATCGCGACCTCCTTGCGCAGTCGATCAAAACTCTCGAAGAGCTGCTCCACCACGGCAGGCGCAAGTCCTTCGAACGGCTCATCGAGCAGAAGCACACGGATATCGCCGGATAGTGCGCGCGCCACGGCGACCATCTGCTGCTCACCGCCCGAAAGGAAGTCGGCGGGCGTCTGCAGGCGGTCCTTGATGCGCGGGAAGTATTCTAGAATGCGGTCCTCGTCCCAGCGGACGCCAGTGCCGGTCTGGCGCTTGAGGCGCCCAAGCTCGAGATTGTGCGCCACGGTCATGCCGGCAAAGAGCCCGCGCCCCTGCGGCACATAGCCGATGCCGAGGCGCGCGGCGCGTGCCGAAGGCAGGCGCGCGATCTCCGTGCCATCGAGCTTGACGCTGCCCGTTGCCGGTGGTGCGATGCCGACCAGCGATTTGAGCAGCGTCGACTTGCCGGCACCATTGCGTCCAAGCAAAGCCACCACCTCGTGCTCGCGCACGTCGAGCGAGACGTCATTGAGGATGTGGCTCTTGCCGTAGAAGGTGTTGATGCTCTCGACCTTGAGCAAGGTCTTCGTTTCCGCCGCACTTACGCGTTCTTTCGACGCGACGTGCGCCGCGCCCGAGCCGATGTACACTTCCTGCACGCGCTTCGACGTCCGCACGTCCTCGACGGTACCGTCGATCAGGACTTTGCCCTCGTTCATGACGGTCACGTGGTCCGCGAGACGGAAGACGCGATCGATATCGTGCTCCACGAGAAGGACCGGAACGTCGGCCGACAGTGCCTTCACCAGCCCGCCAATGCGCTCGCGCTCGGCCGTCGCAAGTCCCGCCAGCGGCTCGTCCAGCATCAGGAGGCGGGGCTTGGTCGCAAGGGCGAGACCCATGTCGACGAGGCGTTGACCACCGTAGGAGAGCGCGCCGGCCTCGGCAGTCTCGATGCCGTTCAGCCCGAGATAGGCGATGAGGGCGGTGGTCTCGGCCTCGATCTGCTCGATTGATCGAGCCGGCGTCCAGGCATTGAAGCTCTGCGGATGTCGTGCTTGGGCCGCAAGCCGAATGTTCTCGGCGATCGTCAAGGTCGGGAAAAGGTTGGTGATCTGGAACGAGCGGCCAATGCCCGCCCGGCAGATTTGGTCCGGCCGCAAGCCCGAGATGTTCGTGCCCGCGAGCTGCACCGTACCTTGATCCGGCGGAAGCATGCCCGATACGAGATTGAAGGCAGTTGTTTTGCCCGCTCCATTGGGACCGATCAGCGCGTGCAGCGTGCGGTCGCGCACCGAGAAGCTTGCGCCCTCGACGGCTTTGATGCCGCCGAAATGTTTCACGATGCCATCGACCTTGAGGACCGGGCCTTCGAACGTATGCTTGGGCCTCAGAAAGGCCGGCAACGATGCGTCGCCGATTTTGCGGCCGGCCATGGCTGCGGCTTCGACCACTTTCTTGCGGAAAGGCGCGAGCAAGCGCTCTGCGACACCGACCAGCCCGCTCGGCGAGAACAGAACAAACAGCACGAACAGAAGGCCGAACCAGAGCTGCCAGTTGGCCGTGAGGCTCGACAGGTAATCGCGGAAAATGACGAAGAACAGCGCACCGAGCGCCGGCCCGAGGAACGATCGCATACCGCCGATGACCACCATGGCCAGCAGCTCGCCGGAGAACGCCACCGAGATCGGCTCCGCCGAGGTCATGCGATTGTTGAAGAGCAGCAGACATCCGGCGAGGCCGGTGATCGTCGCCGAGAGCGTGAAGGCCATGAGCTTGTAGCGGTTCGTCGCGTAACCGATGAACTGGGCGCGCTGCTCGTTCTCGCGGATGGCGATCAGGACGTGGCCAACCGGCGATCGGTGAAAGCGCCACAGCACGTAGACGATCAGAAACCCGATGGTTGCGACGAGCGTGTAGTAGGTCGGGTTGTTTTCGAGACGGAAGCCGGCGATGTCGGGCCTCACGATGCCGCCGAGCCCATCCTCGCCGCCCGTGACTGCCGTCCAGCGGAAGGCGACGACGTACATCATGGCCGAGAGCGCCATCGTCAGCAGGGCGAAGTACACGCCGCGCCGCCGCAGAATGAGATAGCCGAATGCAACGGCGATGATCGCCACGATCGCCAGCGATCCGAGGATCGGGAGCAGCATCGAGCCTGGCAGGAGCTCGCGCTGGATGATGCCTGCGGCATAGGCTGCGAATCCGAACCACGCGCCGTGGCCGAACGAGATCAGGCCCGTGTAGCCGACGAGGATGTTCAGGGCCATGCAGGCCATGGCGAAGATGACGACCTCGGTTGCCGACGTCACGCCGAGGCCGATGGCATTCAGGGCGAAGGGTAGCGCGACGAGCGCAACAACTGCGACCAGCAGAGGTGAGCGTTCTTGCAGCATGGTCCGCTCACTCGAATCGCTGGATGCGCTCGCCGAAGAGGCCGCGCGGACGGAACAGGAGGACGAGCATCATCATGAGGTAGATGGCCGCCGTGGAGAATGCCGTGTAGCCGAAGGCGATCATCAGGCCCTTCACCAGGCCGACGAGGAGCGCCGCCACCACAACGCCCCAGAACGATCCGAGGCCACCGATCACGACCACGACGAAGGCGGGCGTTATGATCTCCTGCCCCATGGCCGGATGCACGGCGTAGATCGGTGCGAGCAGTACGCCCGCGAGCCCGGCGAGACCGATCCCGAGTGCTGCGATGCCCGCCATGTACGGCTCGAGCGATATGCCGAGCGCGCCGACCATGTCCGGGTTCTGCACGCCGGCGCGTACGACGCGGCCGAACGCCGTCTTGTGAAGCAGCACCCACAATCCCGCCACGCACAGGATCGCAACGCCGATCAGGATGGTGCGGTAGTAGGAGTAGCTGAAATCGCCGATCCAGATCTGGCCGCGCAATCCTTGAGGGATGGCGAACGACATCGGTGCGGCGCCATAGATCCAGCGCAAGGTCTGCTCGGCCACGAGCGCCAGGCCGAATGTAAGCAAAAGCGATAAGAGCGGATCGGCCCGATAGAAGGGCCGGAATAAGAATCGCTCGATCACCACGCCGAGCAAGGCAACGGCGACCGGCGCGACGACGAAAGCGCCACCGAAGCCGAGGTACTCGGCCAGCGTGATGGTGAGATAGGCGCCGATCGCGAAGAAGCCGCCGTGCGCCAGATTGACGATCCCGCCAAGGCTGAAGATCAGCGACAGGCCGAGCGCGATCAGGAGGTAGTAGACGCCATCGAGCAGGCCGTTCAGCACCTGCTGCACGAACAAAGCTGTCGTCACGTCGAGCGTGCTCCGCTGAAGCCTGCCTAGTGTGGTTCAGATTCCGAAGTTCGTTCGAGAGGCCGCGCAGATCGTGACGAACTTCGCGATCGGGACACTCGCCCCTCGGGGAACGCGTCGCTCCCCGAGGAATGCTACAGTGCCGATCCACTACCGGGACGGCTTCAGGTCATCTTGCAGGCGTTCTCTTCGGCCGTCGCCGCAATGACGTCGAGCGGTTCGTTCGGCGCCGGGACGGGCGCGCTCGGCCGGTAGATGTCCCACTGATTTTTCAGCTCGTTGGCCTTGAGCGCCTCGACGGCGTACATCTCGTGCATGAGCTGATGGTCGTACTTGCGGAAGTAGCCGGGCCGCGTCTTGAGCAGGTCGAACTTCGGCTCCTTCTCGAGGTGCTCGATGATCTGCACCGCCTCGATGGACTTCGCATCATTCATGGCCTGCGCGAGGATCTTGAGCGCGATGTAGTCGCCCCAGGCCTGGTTCTCGGGGGGCTTCTTGTAGCGGGCCGTGAAGTCCGCCACGAACTTCTTGGAGCCGGCCGTATCGATCAGATGGTGCCAGACGAGTGGCCACGTGCCGAAGAAATTGCCCTTGCCCGCGCCCCAGGCGACGGCAGTATCAAAACCGAAGCCGGCGACCGGGAACTCCAGTCCGAACTCCGAGTACTGCTTCAGGAAGTTCGTAATCTGGTTGCCGGCGAGGTTCGACACGACGAGATCGGGCTTGCTGTTCCGGATCTTCGTCAGGATGCTCGAGAAATCGGAGAGATCGGTCGGTACGAGCTCGTCAGCGGCGAACTGGCCGCCGTTCTGCTCCATGAACCTCTTGGCGACGCGAAGCAGATCGTGCCCGAAGGCGTAGTCGGCGGTCAGCGAGTACCACTTCTTGCCTTTGACCATGTTGCCGGCCAGCAGCGAGCGCCCGACCGTCTTCACGTACATCGAGTTCTGGCTCTCAACGTGGAACATGTAGCGGTTGCAGTTCGAACCACGCAGCGCATCAGAATTGCCGCCCGTGTTGACGAACAGGTTCTTGGTGCGCTGCGCGACCTGCGCAATCGTCAGACACGAAGCCGACGAAATCTCACCGACGATGCAGGCGACCTTGTCGCGCTCGATCATGCGCTCGGCCTTCGTGGAGGCCGTCTGCGGGTTGACTGAATCTTCCTTGAGCAGCTCGATCTTGCGCCCGAGCACGCCGCCCGCGGCATTGATCTCGTCGGCTGCCTGATCGGCGGCCATGACGGCGTAGTCCCCGAGCACACCGAGAAAACCGGTCCGCGGCGTCAGGTGGCCGATACGGATCACATCGGCTTGGGCGCGGCTGATGGCGGGAAAACCCGAAATGCCCGCAACTGCAGCCGTCGCACCGGCGCCCTTGATGAGCGCACGACGCGTAGGACGAAAGAGCTTCTTCATAGCGCGACCTCCTCGTAGCGTTTCTCATTCCCCATGGCTGGCCTCTTGAACGGGCCTTGCCGTAGTCTGTGATCACAGTTAGCAAGGTAGAGAACCGTTTGTCCAGCCAGGAGCCGAGGAAATAGCGGTGGGCAGCCCTGCACGCGCGCGCGCATCGGAAGAAGCCGCGGGAACGCTGGCCGATCGCGTATATCGTTCTTTGGCCGATCGCCTCATGGCTGGGCGTGCCGCACCCGGCGACAAGCTCTCGCTGCGTGCCGTGGCCGACACGCTCGGGGTCTCCATGATGCCCGTGCGCGCAGCCGTGTCACGCCTGACGGCCGAAGGTGCGCTCGAGGTTCTGCCAAAGCGCGCCGTGACGGTGCCGCTCATGCGAGCAGATCAGTTTCGCGACATCACCCGCGTGCGCATCGAGATCGAGGGCGCGGCGGCTGCCATGGCCTGCCACGGTGCCGATCGCTCGGATCTCGCCACGATCGCCGAGCGAGAGCGTACGTTCCGCGCCATCAGCCGCGAGCGCGCGCCCGATCTGGCACGCGCCGTCGCCGCCAATCAGGAGCTCCACTTCGCCGTCTATCGGGCAGCGAAGTCACCGGAGCTTTTGGCCATCATCGAGCGGCTGTGGCTGCGCGTGGGCCCGATCCTGAACTTCGATCTTCGTGGATCGCCCGAGCGGATCAAGATGGGTGATGCTGTAAAATGCCACCAGGCGCTTCTGTCCGCCTTGCGGGCCGGCGATCCGGAGGTTGCACGCGCGGCCATCGCAGGCGACATTCGCAGCGCTGCGGAGTTCATCCTTTCAAGTGGTCGTCTGGCGAGCGGCATCGAGGGCGGACATCCGACACCACCCGAAGCCGTCGGTGGCGCCCGGGAACCCAGGCGAACGCCTCAAGGAGCTCGTCATCGACCGTGACTTGAAGATCCTCGCGATCTCAGGCGAGCGGATGCTCGCGCCGAGGACATCATCCACGGCGCACATCACGACCGGCATCGCTGCCCGCAAACGACATATCCCGCGCGTGATGCGGCAGCACAAAGACTTCCCCATCACGCGGCGGCGTGTTCACGCGGGCCGGCCAATCATAGACGGATGCCAGCAGATCGTCCGTGAGGACGTCACGCGGGGAACCCACCGCCCGCACTTTTCCTTTCGCGAGGACGACCAGCACATCGGCCCACGCCGCCGCCAGATTGAGATCGTGCAGGACCAGCACCACGGTCAGCCCGGCCGTCGCGAGAGCCCGGCATAGCGCCATCACCTGGGTCTGCTGGGCCGGGTCGAGGCTCGCGGTTGGCTCGTCGAGCAAAATGATCTGCCCCTCGGCGCCGTGCCGGCGGGCAGCACGCAATTGACACAACGCGCGAGCAATGTGCACGCGCTGCCGCTCGCCACCCGACAGCTCGAGATAATTGCGCGCCTCGAACCCCGCGAGCCCGACGGTCGCGAGAGCTCCAACGGCGATCTCAGGGCTCGCATCGAGGCCGAAGCCGGGCACGCTCGCCCCCAGCATGACGACCTCGCCGACCGTGAAAGGAAATCCGAGGCTCGCTCCCTGCGCGACGAGCGCGCGGCGCTCGGCAAGCTCCCGCGGCCTGAAGTCGGCGATGTTGCGCCCATCCAGGGCTGCCGTTCCCTTGGATGCGCGCCACACGCCCGAGGCAACCTTGAGCGCAGTTGATTTGCCGGCACCGTTAGGCCCGATCAGCACGGTCACGCGGCCCGGCTCGAGCGCCATGTCGACGTCCGCAATGAGCGTGCGTCCACCGCGCATCACCGTCACGCCGCTGAGCTCGATCCGGCCCATCAGTCTGCCCCCGCGACGCCGCGCGACAGGACAAGATGCAGGAACACCGGACCGCCGATCACGGCCATCACGATGCCGAGTGGCAGCTCCGCCGGCGCAACGATGATCCGCGCCACGACGTCGGCGCCCACCACCAGTGCCGCGCCGAGCACTGCGCTGACGGGCAGCACCATGCGATGGTCGGGCCCCGTGAGCAGGCGCACGAAGTGCGGCACGACCAGTCCCACGAAGCCGACGATCCCGGCCACGGCCACCGCCGCTCCCACGGCTGCTGCCGTCGTCACTACGATCACGAGCTTGACCCGCTCGACCGCAATGCCGAGGTGGTAGGCCTCCGCCTCGCCGAGCAGGAATCCATTGAGCGCGCGCGCGAGCGATGGCGTGACGATCGCCAGAGCCGCGACGAACGGCAGAATAGCCGTCACTTTGGTCCAGCTCGAGCCGGCGAGGCTGCCCATCGACCACAGCGTCAGGTCGCGCAGCTCGCGATCGTCACTGACATAAGCCATGAGGCCGGTCAGCGCCCCGGCAATGGCCGCAATCGCGACGCCCGACAGCAGCAGCGTCGCAACCGACAGCGCGCCTCCGCGATTGGCGATCCAAACCAGCACCAGCGAGGTCACGAGGCCGCCAACGAACGCCGCCACCGGCAGCGCGTAGAAGCCAAACACGCGCATCCATGCAAGTGCCGGCGTCGCGCCGAGCGCGATGATCGCGACCGCGGCAAGCGCCGCCCCCGAGGAAACGCCGATCAAACCCGGGTCGGCCAGAGGGTTGCGAAAAAGGCCTTGCATCATCGCGCCCGCAACAGCCAGCGCGCTGCCGACGAAGGCGCCGAGCAGCATCCGTGGCAGCCGGATGCCGAACAGCACCAGATGCTCGCGGCGCAGCAGCGGATCGGTGATATCGCCGCCGATACCGGCCATCAGCGCACGCGGCAGCGAACCGAGCGTTATGCCCGTCGGGCCGACGGCAAGCGAGGTAATTGCCACGATGACGAGCGCGACGCCTGCAACCGGCAGAACCCACCGACCGCGTGGCTTCGGCAGCGAAGCGACCGGTGCGCCCAGCACCATCGGATCGATGCGCGTCTCGACGCGGTTCATCCCTTCGATCCTCGGGCTCTGGCGCTCTGCGCGGGCGCCTGGAGCTGCCTCATGAGGTCGCTCGCTGCCGCCGGCGCGCGTGGGCCGAAGCCGAGAATATAAAGACCGTCCATCTCGATCATGTGCCGATCGCGGCCGGCGCGCGTCGCCGAAATGCCGGGCACCGACAGTATCTCCTGCGCGAGGCTCGGCCCGGACGACCGGCTCATCACGACGATGATCTCGGGGTCCATGGCGATAATCGCCTCCTCGGAGACGGGCTTGAAGCCCTTGAGGCTCATCGCCACGTTGCGTGCGCCGGCAAGACGCAGCATGACGTCCGCGCTCGTCTCGGCACCTCCGACGATGGCACGCCCACCCTGCACACTGAGCACGAACAGGACGGCCGGGTTGCGCGGCAGGCGGCCCCGCGCCTCCGCGAGGTCTGCAAAGCCCTTCTCGATGCGGGCAGTAAGCGCGTCACCGGCAGCGGCTTGTCCGAGCTTGCCAGCGATTGCACGGACGCGCTTCGTCAGTGCCTCGACATTGGGATCGTCGTTGACCTCGAAATAGTCGATCCCGCTGGCCTTGAGCGCGCGCACGACCTCCGGCGGGCCGGCCTTGTCGCTCGCGATGATCGCATCCGGCGCGACCGAAAGTACGCCTTCGGTCGACAGGGCGCGAAAATAGCCGACATTCTTGTGCGTCTTGAGTGCTTCGGGCGGGAACTGACTGGTCGAATCGACAGCGATGAGCCGATCGCCGGCACCGAGCTCGTAGAGGATCTCAGTGACAGCGCCGCCGATCGAAAGGATGCGTGACGGCTCCTTCGCCTGGGCCGTCGGTCCGCCAGCGAGTGCAATTGCGGCCGCAGCAGCCAGCAAAAATCGCTTGCATCGGTAAAGCATCATCGCGCGCGCCTTCTGCCAGTTCTTGAAAGTGAGCGTGCTGTTCGCCGCGGCCTTCAGGCGATGGGCCTCGCCGCTGTGGGCGATGACGGGTTCGGCCGAGCGGCTTTGCATTTGGCTCGCTTGATTGTACGATCCATTGCTAGTGCCTTTGAGGCCACTTTCCATCTCCATCCCGCCACTGCTCATGCCATCTTATACTTGACTGTATCAGTCAAGAAAAATAGATTGCTTGGGCCGTTGGCAACCGCCGCGAAAAGCAGCGGGCACGCTTTCGGCATCGAGCCCGCCCGCGACAGCTCTCGAAGCCTCGTCAGCCAGCCAGACCAAGCACGCACTTTTGAAGAGATGGCCGCGACTCGTTCCGGCCAGGGGGTTCATTGGGGGTTGGCAATGACGACGCTATGGAGGCGGGCGCTGCTCGCAACGGCATCAACTTTGGCACTATCGACGACGACGGTCGGACCGGCGTCGGCGCAGGAGATCCAACTCGACGGCATCATCGTGACCTTCTCGCGCACGATGCAGTCGGCGATCGACGCGATGGCGGGATCGAGCACCATCGGCCGCGAGCAGATGGACGAGCAGTTCCAGCCGAGCTCGATCACCGAAGTGCTCTCGACAATACCTGGCGTGAGCACGGATGGCACGACTCGCGATCCCGGCGTGGCGGTCAACATTCGCGGCCTGCAGGACTTCGGCCGCGTGAACATGCTGATCGAAGGTGCGCGGCAGAACTTCCAGCGCAGCAGCCATGGGCCGAACGGCGTCATGTACGTCGAGCCGGAGATGCTGCAGCGCGTCGACATCACGCGCGGCCCGACTGCGACCATCTACGGCTCCGGCGCGATCGGCGGCGTCGCGGCTTTCGAGCTGCTTGATGCCGACGCGATCCTGCGCGCCGGCGAGTATGCCGCGATCCGCAACCGCACCACCTACTCGACCAACGGCAATGGCTGGCTCGAGAGCGTGACGGGCGCCGCCCGCTCCGCCACCTTCGATGTCGTCGGTCAGCTCAACGGCCGCTGGGACGGCAACTACAAGGACGGCAACGGGACCACGGTGCGGGATACTGAGAAAGATGTGACGTCCGGGATGGTGAAGGCGCGCTGGCGCCCGGCCATCGGCCATCAGATCACCGGTACCGTCGTCAACTATAACGCCGACTTCATGGACTGGGCGGCCGCCACCAGCGGCACGCGGCGCACGTCCGAGCTCGAGAATCTGCAGTTCACCTTGGGCTACACGTTCAAGCGTGACGACACGCCGATGCTCGACTTCAGCGCAAAGGCCTATCGTAACTCGACGCTGCTCACCCAGACGCGCATCGGCACAGGCACGGTCTTCGAGCCGATCGGCTCGCGCCGCAGCTTCGATGTCGTGACAACCGGCTTCGACGTCTTCAATACGTCGCGCTTCAACTTTGGCGGCGGGACTACGTTCGCCCTCACGTACGGCGTCGACGGCTTCGAGGACAAGGTCGTCACGAGCGACCCGAACGGCGGCGGCGACGAGCTGACGCCGAGCGGCCGGCGCTCGGTTGTGGGCGCGTTCGTTCAGGGGCACCTGAAGCTCGGCATGGTGGATGTCATCTCCGCGCTTCGCTACGACAGCTACGAGCTCGAGGGCGGCGGCACGAAGCTCAGCGGCGATCGCGTGTCACCGAAGATCACTGTCGGCGTAACGCCGGTCAAAGGCTTCCAGATCTTCGGCACTTATGCTGAAGGCTATCGCGCCCCGGCGGTCACTGAGACGTTGATCAATGGCCTCCATCCATTGCCGGCGCCGTTCCCGCTGCTGCCGAATCCCAACCTGAAGCCCGAGACGGCCCAGACGCTCGAGGCCGGCGTCAACCTCAAGTACGACAACCTCTTCCGCCAGGGCGATGCCTTCCGCGCCAAGTTCGTCGCCTTCCACAACGAGGTGCAGGACTACATCGGCTTCAGGGTCGTCAGTCCGGATCCGGTCCCATTCGGCACATACCAGTACCAGAACTTCACATCCGTGACGCTCGATGGCGTCGAGCTCGAGGCCACCTACGACGCACGCACGTGGTTCATCGGTCTCGCCGCCAGCCACATCCGCGGCACCGACGACGACACGGGCCTCGGCCTCTCGTCCGTTCCTGCCGACCAGATCGTGGTCACGGGTGGTGTCCGCATGTTCGACAACAAGTTGGTGGCCGGCGGGCGCGTGCGTTTCGTGGCTTCGCAGCATCGGGTGGCAGACGCAGCACTCGCGTCCGACGCCTACAACATCGTCGATCTGTTCGGGCAGTACATCGTCAGCGACAGCACGACCTTGAACCTCAACATCAACAATCTGTTCGACGTCGCCTATCGCCCCTTCCTGACCCAGCTCAACGATCCAGGGTTCAATGCGCGGCTCGGCGTCACGATCAGGCTCGGCGCCAACTAGTGGAATGATGCGGCAGCGTACGCTCCTGCGCAGCGCTGCAAATCGAACTGGCGATGGGCGGTTGTGCTACCGCCCATCGTCTCGTTTCTCGGAGTTCAGCACGAAAGAGGCAAGGAGAGACCATGTATATCGCGATGAACCGCTTCCGCGTCGTCAAGGATCAGGCGAAGGCGTTCGAGCAGCTTTGGGCCAACCGCGAAAGCTACCTTCACGAGATGAAGGGCTTCGTCGAGTTCCACCTTCTGAAGGGCCCCGAGAAGGAGGACTATCACCTCTATTCGTCGCACACCCTCTGGGAGACGTACGAGGACTTCCTCGCCTGGACGAAGTCCGAGAACTTCCGCAAAGCGCACGCCCGCGCCGGCAACGAGCGCACGCAGCCGCTCACCGTCGGGCATCCCGAGTTCGAGGGCTTTCATGTGATCCAGGAAGTGAAGGCCGACGGCAGCAAGATCATGCACGCAGCCGAGTAGTAAGCGATCACACTTACAAGACGGAAGAAACGACCATGAGCGAGACGATCCACCAGACCGCCGCCGAAGCTCCACGCGAGACGCTGCACGAGCGGCTCGCCAAGAACCCCGACGGCATCGTCGAGCGGATCGCTCGCGAGTATGGCGTGAGCACGCTGTCCGTCGTCGAGGCGCTGGCACCGACGCATCGCACACTCGTCGGTGGCGAGCATTTCGCCGATGTGATGAAGGAGCTCGAAAGCTGGGGCGAGATCCTCTTCATCGTGCACACGCCCGATATCGTGCTCGAGTGCGCCGGCTCGATTCCGCCCGGCACATTCGGTCGCGGCTACTACAATATCCATGGCGACAGCCCGATCGGCGGCCACATCCGTGCCGAGGCATGCTCGCGCATCGCATTCCTGTCGCGCCCCTTCATGGGCCGGCCGTCATGCTCGATCCAGTTCTTCAATGGCGATGGCGAAGCGATGTTCAAGGTCTTCGTGCGACGCGACGAGAAGCGCGAGCTCAAGGCCGATCAGGTCGCCAAGTTCGAGGCATTGCGCGCGCGATACGCCATGTGATGAGGCCATGCAGACGCGTCCTGGCATCGAGAGCGACACGATTGCGCGCCGGACCCGGGCGGTGGTCGCGCTCGCAGTGTCGCTCGCGCTTCACTGCGGCATTGCCTATGCGATGATGGACGCGGCGAGCGTCTACGGCCGTGCCAACGTGCCGGTGCCGAGCCTCAGCGTCGAGGCCGTGCAGACCATCGTCCTCGAAGAGGTCACGCCGACCGACAAGGCCGAGCCGCCGGCCGAAAGCGCCGCCGTGCAAGCGTCCGTGGCAGCAGAAACGCCGAGCCCGGACAAGCACGTTCCCGAAACCCAGATCGAGAAGCCTGAGCCGCCGTCTGCCGCTGAACCGACGCAGCTCGCAGCGCATCAGCCGTCACCTACGCCGGCGCCGGAGCCGCCAGCCCACGCGGCACCTGCGGAGGCAACACCGGAACCGCCCGTGGCCACGCCGCCACTGCCGACGCTCGATCATCCCGAGGCCACCGAGCTTCCAGTAGCAAAGCCCGATCCCGAGGCGGTCATCGAGGAGCAACGGCAGCAAGCTGCGTTGCGCAAGCAGATGGAAGAGGAAGCGCGGCAGCAGGCCGAGAGAGAGCGGCGGCAGCGCGAGCAGGAGCGCCTGAAAGCCGAAAGCGAGGCGGCCCGCAAGCGCGAGGCCGAGGAAGTCGAGCGCAAACGCAAGATCGCTGAGGCCGAAGCCGCCGAGAAGCGCGAAGCCGAAGAGAAAGATCGCAAGCGCAAGGCAGCCCAGCAAGCACGCGAAGCCAAGAAGGCAAAAGGCGCCGAGCGCGACCAGCGGGCATCAGTCGCCTCGCGCGGTCAGAAGCAGGACACGCGCGGCGCAGCGCGCACGACGGCCAGCCGCGGCGACATATTGAGCTATGCCGCGCTGGTGCGTGCTCGCGTCGCATCCAACAAGCCCGGCGGATCAGGAAACGGCGGGACGGTCATCGTCTCGTTTGGCGTGTCCGGCAGCGGCGGTCTCACCTACGCCCGCATCAGCCGCTCGTCGGGCAATTCCGGCCTCGATCAGGTGGCACTCGGAGCTGTCCGCCGTTCCGGTCCCTTCCCGGCACCGCCGGACGGTCAATCACACGCCTTCAGCGTCCCCTTCCATTTCAACTGACGCCCAGCTCGCGCCCTGTGCGATCGCCGTTCAGCGGAAATCTGGACGGTGAAATTTGCGCGCTCACGCGCACGTCATCGGGAACGTCCGACGACGGCGGGAACGAACTTCTTGGTCCGCCAGTTCGCAAGATGGAAGAAGACCAACCGAAGGAGGTCAGAGATGGCGGTCAATATGTCCGATATTCACGAGCACATGAAAGTCGTCGGCTCCGACGGCAAACACGTCGGCACCGTCGATCACGTCGAAGGCGATCGGATCAAACTCTCCAAGAGCGATCCGGCAGCCCACGGCAAGCACCAGTACATCGAAAAGTCGGCGATCCACACGATAAAGAACGGTGAGGTCTGCCTATCGCAGAAGGCCGAGGAAGCGAAGAGCCGCTTCCACTGAGACATTCGTAAGTCGAATTCCCTGCGAGACGCTGCGCCGTCCCGGCGCAGCGTCCATTGACGCGCACGTCGCTCGCGGAGAGCCGACGGCTCGATGATCGAGCGTCGCCACGCGGTGTGCGGCACATATATCAGCAAGCATTCCTGGCAGATTGCTCGATTTCATCGCGCGCGCGGCGAATGATGATGGCGATACGCGCGCCGTATCAGCAGGAAACGCTCGTTTCCGCTTTGGCACACAGCTTGCAGATCCTTGTTCGATTTCGGGTCGAGCTTCACACGCCTCAGCGACAGCGCTCGGGCGCGCGCGGGGATATTGCGCGCACCGAAATCCGAATGCGTCCGGTCTGCACGCGCGTCAAACGGAGAAAAGCGACAAGATGGTCGATCATAAGAGCATTCTCGAGGAGAGAGTTCTTGGCAGTATCAACCGACGCGACCTGATGCGCGGGCTCGGTGCCGGCACGGCGGTCCTGGCAACCGGACTTGGATCGCGATCCGCGCACGCCAATGGCGGCGGCCACATTCGTCTCGGATGGATCGATCACGTCGATACGCTCGACCCGCATTTCACCGGCTTTCTCGGCGCCGTGAAGATCCACAACAACATCTACAACGGCCTGCTCAAGGTCGAGTACGACGGCAAGCGCGTTTCCTTCGTCCCCGATCTCGCGCAGACCTGGGAAATCCAGGACGACAAAGTTCACACATTCAAATTGCGCCCGGGCGTCAAGTTCCACGACGGCACACCCTGCGATGCCGAAGCCGTCAAATGGAGCGTCGAGCGCGTGTGGAAGGGCACGCCGCGCTCGACGCACGCGTGGAAGTACAAGGAGCTCGCGAGCGTCGAGGTCCTCGATCCGCTGACCGTGCGGCTGACCTTCAACAAGCCCTATGCCTTCCTTCCTGTCGCCCTTACGGGCAGCACCGGCCGCGCGGGCACGATCGTCTCGAAGGCCGCCGTCGAGAAGTACGGCGACAAGTTCGGCCGCAATCCCGTCGGCACCGGGCCCTTCAAGTTCGTGAGCTGGCGCGAGAACGATGCGATCGTCATCGAGAAGAACCCCGACTACTTCGAGAAGGGCCTGCCCAAGCTCGATCGCGCGACCTTCCTCCTCATGAAGGAACCCTCTGCTGCGATCGCCGCGATGCTTTCCGGCCAGATCGACGGTCTCGGCGATGTGCCGGTGCAGTTCGTCAGCCAGCTCAAGGCGCAGAAGAACCTGCAGGTCTATGGCGAGATCGAGGGCAACTACGTCTACGTCGGCATGAACTGCAAGCGCGCGCCGTTCGACGACATGGACCTCAGGCGCGCCGTTGCCTTCGCGCTCAATCGCGAGGTTGCCATCAAGCAGGCCTTCTTCGGCCACGCCATTCCGGCGTACACGCCGATCTCGCCGCCGATGACCGACTTCTATGATCCGGATGTCGCGAAGTCCGGCCGCGGGCAGTTCTTCGATCTGGCCAAGGCAAAGGAGTTCCGCGCGAAGTCCAAGGTCAAAGGAGCGATCGAGCCGCTGTTCCTCGCCTCTGAATCCGGCCTCTTCGGCACACGTCTGGTGCAGAGCGTGCTGCCGATGCTGGCAGCGATCGACATCAAACCGAAGATCGAGGTGGTCGAGCGCGCGGCATGGATCCAGCGCCGCAATTCCGGCGAGTGGGATCTCTTCGACTTCAACTGGTGGGCCGATCTCGATCCCGACGAGACGATCACGCCGGAGTTCCGCACGGGCGAAGCCTGGAACTATCCAGGCTGGTCCAACAAGCGCTTCGACGAGCTCGTCAACGCCGCGCAGGACACGCTCGATGTGGCCAAGCGCAAGGAGTACTACACCGAGGCCTGCGATATCCTCATGAACGAGGCGCCGATCGCAATCGTCTCACACATGCCGGTGTTCAAGGCCTTCTCGCAGAAGGTGAAGGACTTCAAGTACATCCCCGTGGACAGTCTCAACCTGCATACGGTGAGCCTCGGCTGATGCTGCTGTTCGCCGCCGGCAAGGTTCTCCAGACCTTGATGGTCCTGCTGATCGTCTCGGTCGTCAGCTTCACGCTGTTGAAGCTGGCGCCGGGCGATCCCATCCAGATCATGCTGGGGACGGAGAACTCGCCGGAGGCGTACGCATCGCTCATGAAGCAGCTCGGCCTCGACCGTCCGATGGTCGAGCAGTACTTTCATTGGCTCAAAAACTTCGTCACGGGCGATTGGGGTGTGTCCTATGTGGGCAAGGCCCCGATCTTTCAATACGCCTTCATTGAGGCACTGCCGGTGACGCTGACGCTTGCCGTGTCGGCGCTCGCGCTGTCGATACTCATTGGCGTGCCGCTCGGCGTGCTGTCGGCAACGCGGCGCGGTAGCGGCTGGGATGCCATCACGTCCGTCTTCACGCTGACCGGCACGTCTTTTCCGAGCTTCTATCTCGGCATTCTCCTCATCTGGCTGTTCGGGGTGAAGCTCGGCCTCTTTCCGACCATGGGCTTCGTGGCGCCGTGGAACGACTTCTGGGGCGGCATCACGCACATGACGCTGCCGGCGATCACGCTCTCGATCTACTTCCTCGCCATGATCGTGCGCATGACGCGCGCCAATCTCATCGAGGTGCTGGAGCAGCCCTATATCGCCGCTGCGCGGGCACGCGGCGAGCCAAACTGGCGCGTGGTCTGGGTGCACGGCCTGCGCAATATCCTCATGCCGCTCGTCACCATCCTCGGCCTTCAGCTCGGCGCGCTGCTCCAGGGGGCCGTTCTGACGGAGACCGTGTTCTCGCTGCCCGGCATCGGCCAGATGATCACCAATGCCGTGCTCAATCGCGAATACGGCATCGTGCAGGCCGGCGTGATGATCACCGCGTGCCTGTTCATCACGACGAACCTGCTCGTCGACCTCGCCTATCCCTATCTCGATCCGCGCCTAAGGCCTCGCTGATGGTCGATCTCTCAGCCGACATAGAACTCTCCAAGCAGCCGGCGCGCGTAAGTGCCATTCTTGCCTTTGCGCGCTCGAACATCTTCTTCGTGATTGCCGCCACCGTGGTCGCGATCTTCGTCCTTTCGGCAGTATTTGCGCCACTGGTCGCGCCACATCCTCCGCTCGACCAGGACATGGCCGCCTTCATGTCGCCGCCGCTAACCGAGAACCACCTGCTCGGCACGGACAGTTTCGGTCGCGATCTGCTCTCACGAACCATCTACGGCGCGCGCTACGCCCTCGCGATCGGCTTCGGCGCGGTGTTGATCGGCGCCATGGGCGGCCTCATCGTCGGCATGGCCGCAGGGCTATCGGGCGGCGTAACTGAATGGGCGCTGATGCGTTTCATCGATGCATTGCTCGCGCTTCCCTCGCTCATCATGGCGATCGCCTTCATCTCGATCCTTGGGCAGGGCGTCGACAAGGTGATCCTCGCGGTCGGCGTCGCCCTGATCGGGCCGTTCTCGCGCACGGTTCGCGCCGACGTGCTGCAGATCAAGGCGCAAGCCTTCGTAGAAGCCGCCGGGCTCATGGGCGTGAAGCGCTTGGCCATCATCTGGCGGCACATCCTGCCGAACGTGATCTTTCCGCTCGCCGTGCAGGCGACGATCCGCGTCAGCTATGCGGTGCTCGTGTCTTCAGGCCTGTCGTTTCTCGGAATCGGTGTGGCGCCACCGACGCCGGACTGGGGCCTTATGATCGCGGAGGGCCGCAGCTTCGTGAGCTTCGCGCCGTGGATCGCGGGCGTTCCCGGCACGGCGCTCGCCATCCTGCTCATCGCGCTCAGCATTGTCGGTGACGGCGTGCGCGAGCATTTCGATCCCAAGCTGAGGAAGCAGGGATGAAGCCCATGGATCTCGGCGCGGCGCGCGCTTCTACATCGCTCCCGGCTGCGCTCGGGCAGCGCATCGAGCCGACACCTGAATCAAAGCCGCTGCTGAAGATTGAGGAGCTTTCGCTCAGCCGTGGCGAGAGCCTGATCCTCGATAACGTGACCTTCTCGCTCCGGCGCGGTGGCACGCTCGGGCTCCTCGGCGAGTCGGGCGCCGGCAAGTCGACCATCGCGCTCACGCTGATCGGCCTCCTGCGCACACCCGAGGTGGGCCTCAGCGGCACCATCGAGCTCGACGGCGCAGGCAATGTCACGGAAGCGGGCGAGGACGCCTGGCTCAAGCTGCGCGGGCGGCGCGTGGCCATGATTTTCCAGGACGCGTCCGCCGCGCTCAATCCCTGCTTCACGATCGGTCGCCAGCTCATGACGCCCTTGCGGCGCGTGATGGGCCTCAGCCGATCGGCTGCGCGCGCCCGCGCCATCGAGCTTCTCGAGAGCGTCGGCCTCAATGATACGCCATCGCGCCTCAGCGCCTATCCGCACCAATTGTCGGGCGGCATGCAGCAGCGCGTGATGATCGCCATCGCACTCTCCTCCAACCCGGACTTGCTGCTCGCCGACGAGCCGACGAGTGCGCTCGACGTCACCATCCAGGCCCAGATCATCCGGCTCATCCTCGAGGAGACCCGGCGCCGCAGCGCGAGTTGCATATTCGTGCTTCATGACCTCGCGCTGGCGAGCCAATGCTGCGACGACATCGTCGTGCTCTACGGCGGACAGGTCATGGAGACTGGCCCGAGCCGCATTGTTCTCGAAGCTCCCATGCATCCCTATACGGCCGCACTCAAGGGATGCGTTCTGGAGTTCGACACCGAAGAGCTGAGGCCGCTGCCGAGCGGCGCCCCATCGTTCGCATCGAAGACGCCCGGGTGTCGCTTTGCGCCGCGCTGCCCGCGCGCGCTCGAGAAATGCGCGGCCAACAAGCCGCCGCTTGCGGATGTACATGGTCGCAAGCTCGCCTGCTGGAATCCTCTGACATGACCACCGCGCCGATCTTCCGACTGTTGGATGTCCAGAAGGCTTATGAGGTTCGGGCGAAGGGCGGTTCGCTCTTCACGCGTGCCAAGCGGCGCCTGCGCGCGCTCGACGGCGTACGCCTGTCCCTCGGGCCAGGAGAGAGCCTGGCCATTGTCGGCGAGAGCGGCTCCGGGAAAACCACGCTCCTTCGCGTGCTGCTCGGCCTCACACAGCCGACCGACGGCCGAGCGCTTTTTCGCGAGAAGGACATCGGCGACCTCGCCGGCACGGACCGCGATCGGTTCTGTCGCGAAGTCGCGATGATCTACCAGGATGCGCGCGGCTCGCTCAATCCGCGCATGTCGGTGCTCGATCTCGTGGCCGAGCCGCTCGATCATCACAAGCTGTGTGCCAAGGCCGAGCGGCGTGATCGGGTCACCGCCCTCCTCACGCGCGTGGGCCTCGCGCCTGAGATGATGTCCCGCTACGTCAGCGCACTTTCCGGGGGGCAGCTCCGTCGCGTCGCCATTGCGCGTGCGCTCGCATCGGAGCCATCCGTGCTCGTCGCCGACGAGGCCGTGTCGGGTCTCGATGTCTCGACACAGGCGCAAATCCTTCAATTGCTGCGCGACCTGCAGCGCGAGATGGGCTTGAGCCTTCTCTTCATCACGCACGACCTCGGCGTGGCCGCCTACCTGTGCGATCGGATCGCCGTCATGTACCTCGGGCGCGTCGTCGAGGCGGGTGCGACGCGCGAGGTGCTGAAGGCGCCCGCTCACCCCTACACGCGCGCACTCCTCAATGCGTCGCCGCGCTTCTTCGCCCCGATCTCCGATCCGTTGCCCGGCGAGGTGCCGAGCCCGATCGATCTTCCTCCAGGCTGCCGCTTCGCCGGCCGCTGCGTGCGCGCGCAATCAGACTGTCACACGCGTGAGCCGGCCCTTACGCCGGCAAGTCCGACGCGCGCCTTTGCCTGCCTCCATCCCCTGCCCTTCTCCGAGCCGTCCGCGCATTGACCGCTCTTTCTTCTCCGGCTTCTTGCAGGACGCAGGCAGATGGGCATGCGGGCCTTTGCAGGAAGGCACGCATGTCCATCACTGAGGCGGCTGGAGGACCGCCTTTGCTTGAAGTAGTTCGAGGGCCCAAACTCGGCAAGCGCGCTACTGCGGATATTTCCGGCATCGTGTGCCGAAGTCGCGGGCGACGATTGAACGTCGCTGACGGCCGCGCCGCGCTCTTGCGCATCCATGCCTTCCTATGGAAGAAGGTCGAGCCCGCTCACGCCGACAGCCACAGTGCATGGCAAGGTGCGCGAAGCGGCCAAAACACACTTGGCTCAAATCCGGATGCACTGTTGATGAGCCGTCCCCTTTTTCGCCCGACCGCCCGCCAAAGCCTTGTCTTGGCTGTCCTGGCAATCGCATCGGTCGGTCACGCATTGGTCGTGCGCTACTTCGCCATCGAGCAGACATCCGTGGCGCTCGCCTGCCAGGCCGGCGCCGACACGTGGATCTGCGCGAGCATGCGACTTCTGCTGGCACTCCACATCCCGCCCTGGCTCGGCATCACAGCGCTCGTCGCGGCGCTGCTCAACCTGATCCGGCCGTCAGTGGTGCTTTGCGCCGTGGCCCTTGTGGCAGCAGGCCACGGCCTCGTCATTTACAATACGACACTGTCGGCACTGGCCGTCGCGCTGCTGGTGCTCAGCCTCGCCCGCCCGGCGCCCGAGCCAGAGTGATCGCCAGCCCGGCGAGGGTCGCGCAGAACCACAAAGCCTGCCAGTTCTCGGCGCCCTCCTGCCAGGTGGTGAAAGCTGCGCACGGGACCAGAACAGCGGCGGCGGCCGTCTCGGCCATCGCGCGCGTCGGCGCTGCGGCCGGCAGGTGCTGCTGCAAAAGCAGGTAGGGAACCACCGCTGCGGTCAGCGGCGCGAATGGGAAATCGAGATAGCGCGGGTTGAAGGCGAACCCCAGCGCTGCCTGGATGGCAACGACGGTCGTCGCGGCGAGCAGGGCGACGAGCGTCAAAGCAAGCGGCTTGCGACGCCGGAACTCCCGCACATGGCCGACGCCGCCGAGAAGGTTGGCGAATGTCGGGGTTCCGACCCTGGCGCCAATTGCCGCAGCACAGGCCAGCGGGACGCCGACGGCAATGAGGATGAGGGCGAGCGAACGCAGCAGGCCGCCCCATCCGAGGCTTTCCAGAAACGCTGCCTCGATGGTCCAACCGAGAGTGGCACCCGCAACCGCGGCAATGATCGCCACGGTCTGCCAAGCTCGCGGGCTTGGCTCTGTTGCCCCGCCTCGGCGCGCGGCGACACCGGCTGCAGCAAAAACCAGGGCGGCGAAGAGCACACCGCCGAGCGCCTGCCATGGCCAATGGGGATGGTTCGAGACGGGCTGCCCCCAGGCGAACTTGACGCGACGCGGCGGGTCCGTGATGAGGCCCCAATGACCGCCGACGGTGCCTTCGAGCTGACGCTTCCAGGGCTGATCGAAGGCCTCGATGACATTCATGCGGATATGAGCGGCCTTGGTGCGCGCGAGAAGGTCGTGCATGACGAGCGCCTGGCTGGCCGGCGAGGGAAGCGCGCCCTCACGCATCCGGCCCGCGCTCGGCCAACCGACTTCGCCGATCAGGATCTCCCGGCCGGGAAACGCTGCCGCCACCTGGCCATGGATCGAGAGGATGTGGTCGGCGGCATTCTTCGCGGGGATGGGATGATCCTCCCAGTAGGGAAGAATGTGAATGGTAATAAAATCAACACCTTGCGCCAATGGCGCGTTGCGCATCCAGAACTCCCAGACATCGGCATAGGTAACCGGCTGGGAGACCTGCGCCTTCACCTCACGAAGGTATTCGGTGAGCGTATCGGCGGTTATTTCCCCCCGCAGGAGAACTTCATTGCCGACGATCACGGCTTGGACGGTATTGGGGAAGCGCTTGGCGAGCGCGACCCCCGTCTTGATCTGCCACTGCGTGCGGTCGCGCCGGTTCGACACCCAGATCCCGAGCAGGACTTTGAGGCCGTGCCGTTCGGCGATCTCGGGGACCTGATCCAGGCCGACATCAACCGAGTAGATGCGGATGCAGTCGGTCAGAGCGGCGAGGCGCTTGAGATCATCCTCGATCTGGGCGGCGGGGATATAAGTGGTGAAGTCGAGCGGCGTCTGTCGGTCGCGGAAGGGCGCGTAGGACACGCACTGAAGCCGCTCACCTTGTGCGAGCGGCGACGGCGGCATGGTAACGTCCGCCCCGCGCCACCACCACGACGCAACGACCAAGGCCGCGACGGCGACGAATAGTCCGACAGCTCTGCGCATCCTTTAACCATACCCCCGTTGGCCCGAAGGCTCGCCTTTACACCGAAGCGATGCGCATTTCAGTGAAGTCAATCTGCGATTGGTGCAATTCTGACACGACTTGAAGCCCCCGTAGACAGAACCATATGCACGCCGCAAAACTGACCTATTCGCGCCTCACGCATGCGTGACCTACGAGGCGACCGATGCAATCTACTAGGTGCCATGCCGTCCTATCTTCGATTCCTACTGTCGACACTTGCTCTGTTCGTGCTCGTGTCGGCTCCGAGTTTACATGCGGCCATGGCGCAATCCGGGGAGGCGAAGGATAAGTCCGAGCAGCCCCAGGATCGCACGAAGGACGCGCAGCGGAGCCGTGATGAGTTCGTCGAAGCGGCCAAGGCAATTCCCGGCCCTGGCGGCCAAGCCGAATGCGTCTGGCTCGGTCGGCGCATCGTCGGGCTGTTGTGGCGCGATGACATCGATACGGCGATGCGGCATATGGGTGTCTATGACCGTTTCGGATGTCCAGCGGGACACATTCAGTCGGCATTCAGGTGCGTTGTTCGACAAGGTACCATCGATGCCAAAGCGCCGGAGAGCCTAGCCGCACGCGCGCACGCGTGCTGGATTGACCCCAAACTGTCGCCGGAACCAACCGCGATAAATTCGCCTGGGGGCGAAGCGACCAAATAGTCGGAAGCGCGTTGTCTATGTGGTGCAGCCCGTCTGCTGGACGGGAAACGTATGCCTGTGTGAATTCGCCGTCACCCCTGGGAAGAACAATCCATGCGCACTATTGCTTCGGTCTGCGCGCTCGTTGCATGTGCTCACATCGGGATATGGCATCTCACGAAGAGTGAGCTGTCGGCTCCCGAGTTCAGCGGTCAGTTGGCGAGCGTGTCCTACACGCCGTTCGACGGGTCCGCGCATCCCGACAGCGGGACGCAGACGACCGTCGAGCAGGTGACGGCCGACCTCGCGGCGATTGCGCCGGTGACGCGCGCTGTCCGCACCTATTCATCGACCGGCGGCTCCGAGCTCATCCCCGAGGTTGCCCGGGAGTTCGGCCTCAAGGTCGCGGTCGGCGCCTGGATCGACAAGTTCGAGGATCGCAACGAGCGCGAGCTGCGCGCGGTCGTCGATCTCTCGCGCACCTACCGCAACGTCAACAGCGTCATCGTCGGCAACGAGACGATCTATCGTGCCGATCAGACCGTCGACGACCTCATCAAGAAGATCCAGCGCGTGAAGCGCTCGGTCTCGGTTCCCGTGAGCACGGGCGAGATCTGGAATGTGTGGCTCGAGCACCCGGAGCTCGTCTCGGCCGTCGACTTCATCGCCGCGCACGTCCTGCCCTACTGGGAAGGCATCTCCGAGAAGGAGGCTCTGGCCCAGACGCTGCGCATCTATAACCAGCTCCGCGAGGCCTATCCCGGCAAGCGGATCGTGATCGCCGAGTTCGGCTGGCCGAGCGCCGGCCACAACCGGCGCGCCGCGAACCCCGGCCCTCTGGTCCAGGCCCAGGTGCTGCGCGAGTTCCTGCACACCGCCGAGGCGATGGGCATCGAGTACAACATCATCGAGGCCTACGATCAGCCGTGGAAGACCTTCGAGGGTGGCGTCGGTCCCTACTGGGGCATGTACGACACCTCGCGGCACGCCAAGTTCGCCTGGAGCGGACCGATCTCCGATCCCGCGCACTGGAAGCTCGGCATTCTCGCCGTGCTGGTCGGCATCGTGTTCTCGGTACCGATCCTGAACATCACCGGGGCCACCGCGACGCAAGCAACTGTGCTCGCATCGGCAGCCCATATTGTCGGCGCCTGGACGGCCTATGTCTTCGGCTTCTGGAGCGGCCACTACTTCGTCCCGGGCGCGGCCCTGGCTTTCGGCATTGGCACGCTGTTGCTCATCCCGCTCGTGATCATCGCACTCGCGCGCATCGACGAAATCGCGGCCATCGCCTTCGGCCGCAAGCCGCAGCGACTGCTGGGTCTCCCCGATGGAGCCCTGGCCGCGGGTTATGCGCCCAAGGTC
This sequence comes from Hyphomicrobium sp. CS1BSMeth3, assembly GCF_900117415.1. GTDB lineage: Bacteria > Pseudomonadota > Alphaproteobacteria > Rhizobiales > Hyphomicrobiaceae. The sequence continues at coordinate 437,140 of NZ_FPEI01000006.1, read as the reverse complement.
TCGATCCACATTCCGGCGTACCGCGAGCCGCCGGAAATGCTGAATGCGACGCTCGATTCCGTAGCGGCGCTCGACTATCCGAACTTGGAGTGCGTGCTGGTCATCAACAACACGCCCGACCCGGCGTTCTGGCAGCCCGTCGAGGCCCACTGCCGCGCGCTTGGCGACCGCTTCAAGTTCGTGCGCGAAGACCAGCTCGTCGGCTTCAAGGCAGGTGCGCTGCGCCTGGCGCTCGAGCACACTGCCCCCGACGCCGAGATCATCGGCATTCTCGACGCCGACTATGTCGTGAAGCCGGATTGGCTGAAGGATCTCGTCCCTGCATTTGCCGATCCCAAGGTCGGTCTCGTGCAGGCACCGCAGGATCACCGCGATGGCAGCCGCAGCGTCATGCACCACGTCATGAACGAGGAGTACGCGGGCTTCTTCGATATCGGCATGGTCCAGCGCAACGAGATCAATGCCATCGTCACGCACGGCACGATGTGCCTCATGCGCCGCTCGGCGATGGCCGATGCCGGCGGCTGGTCGAGCGACACCATCTGCGAGGATACCGATCTCGGCTTGTCCATGCTCGAGCGCGGTTGGGTCACGCACTACACGAACCGCCGCTACGGCCATGGCCTGCTGCCCGACACGTTCACCTTCTTCAAGCGCCAGCGCAATCGCTGGGCGTCGGGTGGCGTGCAGATCGCCAAGAAGCATTGGGAGCAGTTCAAGCCCGGTGCGCGAGCGCTCCGGCCCGAGCAGAAGCGCGCCTTTGCGCTCGGCTGGCTCACATGGATGGGCGCCGAGACCGTCGGTGTCGGCGTTGCCATCCTGAACCTTCTGATGGTCCCGTTCGTCGTCTTCGTCGGCAACATCGTGCCCGACAAGGTGCTCACCGTGCCGATCCTCGGCGCGTTCGTCGTCACGCTCGCGCACTTCATCGCGCTCTACAGGCTGCGCGTGCGCTCGGCTCTCGGCGCCATGTTCGGCGCACTCTTTGCGGCGATGTCCGTGCAATGGACGATCGCCCGCGCCGTCGGCTCGGGCTTTCTGAAGGACTCTCTCCCCTTCATCGTCACCGCCAAGGGCGGCGCCGCACGGCGGGCCAACGACTTCCCGGCCTTCTGGGAGGCGGTGATCGGCAGCCTGCTGTTCGGCAGCTCGATCCTGCTCTACTGGACGAACTGGGAGCGCGTACAGGAGATCTATCTCTTTGCCGCGGTGCTGTTCGTGCAGTCCCTGCCGTTCATTGCCGCCGCAGGTCTCGCCGCTCTGGAGGGCTCGCGCCTCAACGAGTTCGCCTTCTGGTTCGGGCTGCGCAATCGCCTGGCCGGCCTGATCCCGGGGCGCGGCGCGAAGCCGCTCGCACCTCAGGGCCCGCAGCCGATGTGAGCCCTTATGGCTCTCAAGCTCCCGGCGCGGCGCCAGACGCCGCGCCCGCGGGCATTGAGATCGACCGACAAAGCCGTCTGCGGGAACCGAACCGCAGCGGCCGGTTCGCGAGTTTGACCAGCCAATTTGACCGGTTAATTTCGTGCGCCAGCGGCCTTGACGGCCGAGTTACGGCGTAAGTCCCTCCCAATCATCGGTATTTCGCCTGATCCCTCTTGGCCGATCAGCGATGCTGAATCGAGCATCATCCTCGCTCCGTCGCGTGGCGGACGCGCGATGCGGGCTGTCAAGCACAGAGGAGTCCAGGCCATGACCATTGCCATTCGCCCACCCCTCACGTCCGAGAACAGGCACATGCTCCGTATCTCCGCATGGCTTGCGATCGTTCTCGGCGTTCTCGCCATTCTGTCGCCCTTCTACGCCGGCATCGCGGCTACGCTGCTTCTCGGCTGCTACTTCCTGGTCAGCGGTGTCCTCGAGGGCATTGTCGCCTTCCGCGCGCCGAGCTGGATGGGCACGATCGGACTTATCGCGCTCGCGATCATCAGCTTCGTCGCCGGCATCTTCATTCTCGTTCATCCGCTGGCGGGGCTGGTGACCATTACACTGGTGTGCATCGCCGCAATCTTCATCTCAGGGATCACCAAGCTCTTCTGGAGCTTCAAAGTGCCCTCGGGAAATTGGTTGCTGGCGCTGAGCGGCCTGCTGTCGATCATCATCGCCGGGATGCTCTTCTACAATTTCCCGTTCACGGCGGCCTGGGCGTTCGGCGTGCTCGTCGGCGCCAATCTCATCGCGGAGGGCGTGATGATGCTCGGCTTCGTGCATCAAACCGGTGAGGAAGGTCCGCACTGAAGCAAGCAGGACGATCGACGCGAGAGCCGTCTGGCGATTTGACCTGACGGCACGTTATCTGCGTGCGCGGCGCAGGCAGCACGCCGCGCCCGCACACGCGTCGGCGGGATACCGCGACCCCGCATTCCCTTTCGCAGACGCAACAACCGCCGTGCAGCCCCGCCTGGTCCGCTCCGGGCGGTAATGATGTTCGATGCCCGCGAATGACGTGTACTGCGTTAAGTTTTATGATACTTTTATGACAGGTCTCCCGGGCCCTCCTGGATGCACCGCGTAAGCTGACAGGACCCGGACCCCAGCGCCCGATGACCGATTCCCCCAGCGCCAGCTCCAGCACTCGCGAAGGCATCCATCGCCGCTGGCCATTCGCCGTCCGCACGCTCAGCCCCGCTTCCAGCTACGCCCTCAGCGCGCTATTGGCGCTGGCACTAACCTCGTGGCTCGCATGGACCGAGGGGCCGCCGACGACGGTGCTGCTGGCCATCCTTGTTTGCGCCACGACGGGGACACTGATCGTCCTCCTGACGCGCCGACTGCTGCTCGCCGCCGTGCTCACGGTGGCGCAGGTCGTGCTCGTCACCACCATCTCGGCGCTCAAGCTCAAGTACATGAATATGGTGCTGCACGCCTACGACATCGCCTACTACCTGATGTCGAGCACCAACCTGAACTTTCTCGTCGCCAACTACGGCCGTCCTGTGCTGGCCGCGGCTCTCGTGGTCATGCTGGCCACGCTCATTGCTGTTCTCGCGTGGCGTGTGGACCCGATCCGCATTCCGCGATCCGTCGCTGCCATCTTGCTGCTGGTGTTCGCCACGGGCGCGACCATGGCCGGTCTCTCGCTTGCCGAGCGGCGCCATTCGCTGTTCGGCTACAAAGGCATGTACGTCTCGTCCTTCTACCGCTCGTGGGCCGAGACATTCGAGACGCTGATGCGCGGCCAGCTCATGGAGGCTGCAGCCGCATCCGCGGCTCTCGAGTTGCCGCGCCTCCAGCCCAAAGAGAACTGCGCGCCCCAAAGCGCCCCGCCTCACATCATCCTCATCCACCACGAATCCGCGGTTCAGCCCTCGCTCTTCCCCACGCTCCAGTACGATCGCCAGCTCGACGACTTCTTCCGCTCCGACGACGGCCACACCTATCGCCTGCGGGTCGAGACCTACGGCGGCGCCTCCGTGCTCACCGAGTTCTCGGTCATGACGGGGCTCTCCAGCTACTCGTTCGGCGGCATGCGGCTCTTCGTTCAGCGCCTCATGACCGGCAAGATCACGGAGACGCTGCCGAACATCCTGAAGAAGTGCGGCTACCGGAACGTCATGTTCTATCCCATGCTGCGCTCGTTCACGGGTGCCGAACGCTTCTTCAGGAGCGTCGGTCTCAGCGATCTGCGCGATGCCAGGGACCAGGGCGCCAAGCGGGCGGACGAACGCGATCGCTTCTACTATGACAACGCGCTCGACGAGATGGCGCGCCACTTTGCGACATCGCGCGCACCGCTCTTCACGTTCATCGAGACCATGGCCGGCCACTGGCCCTATGATCTTCCCTACGAGCCGCACATGGCAGTGCCGGGCGGCGGGGCCGGCACGCATCCCGAAATGCACGAGGTGCTGCGCCGCCTGTGGCTCTCCCGTCTCGACTACCAGCACCTCGTCGGCGAACTCGAGCGCCGCTTTCCCGGGGAGCGCTTCCTGATCGTGCGCTATGGCGATCATCATCCCATGGCGACACGCATGCTGCTCGGCTACAACGAGGGCACGGAGGCAGAGGACGTTCTCGTTGGCCGCAGCTCGGTCGGCTACCAGACGTTCTTCGTGATCAATGGCGTGCGCTTCGAGCCCCAATTCTCGAGCCCGGACATCCTCGACGTGCCCTACCTCGGCACGGTGCTGCTGGAGGCCGCGGGTCTTCCTTTGTCGGATGCTCACGCGGGCCGGAAGCGGCTCAAGATTCTCTGCGATGGGCTGTGGTTCGACTGCCCGAAGCGCGAGCACATTCTGAGCTTCCATCGCCAGCTTCTCGACGACGGCATTGTGAGCGCGCGATAGAGGCTCCCTCACTGCCGCAGCCGCATCTCAGCGCAGCACTAAAAGCAAAGGGAGCGGCGCTGCACCGCTCCCTTGTCCTTCGCCGATTGCGCATCACAACTGCACATCACCAGTCGGCGTAGAAGTGTCGGCCATCGTAGCGGCGGTGGTAGTAGCGGCGGTCGGGGCCGATACTCAGACTGAAAAACGGAACGCCGACGGACACGTACGGCGGACCGTAGTAGTACGGCTCGCCGTAGTAGTAGCGATACGCGGGGCGACGGTAGTAGACGGGACCGTCGTACCCGTAGCGATAGTATCTGCGCACCCTGTAGGTGCCCCGATCATAAACCTTCTCGATCTGGCTGAAGTCCTTGGCCGCGCTCGAGGCAAGAGGAGCTGGAGGCGCTGCGGACGCGCCCGAGGCGCCACTGAACATGGCAGCCGCGACGATAGCCGTTGCGGGGAGTACGCGGTTCATTGCGTCACCTCACTTGTTACATTGCCGTATCGGGTAACCAGCGACCGCGCACCAAGGTTCCCCCGCACGTCGTTCTGGCAGCGAAGATGACGAGGATCAGCGCGACGTGCACTACTCGGGGAGGCCGAGCCTGCGGAGCTCGTTCCGCATCCGGCCTTTCAACGTATCCTCGCGATACGGGAATGCCTGGAAATAGTCGCTGATGCGGTAGCCCGGATGCACCTTGCCCAGGCGATCGATGTACTGGCGTGCGGCCGCATCGCGCCCCGCGAGTGAGTTGCAGAACGCGGCAATGGCCAGGATGTGATAGTGCGCATTCGGCTGACGCGCCGCGCGGTCCGCAAGCGTCGCGGCCAGCTCGTTGTTGCCCGCTACTGCCGCGTCGAAAGCCTCCAGCGCAATCATCGCGAAGCTCATGATGTCGTAAGGACTGAGACGACGCGCCGTACGCACGGAGCCGACGCTGCCGGCGTAGTCTCCACTCAGGAGCTTCGCGAACGCGGAAGAATAGTGGCCGAGCGCAAAGCTCGGGCTGAGCTCGATCGACAGGCCGATCTCCTCGAGAGCAAGATCGAAGTCCCTTTGCAGCAGGTATGCGCGGCCGAGCGCCCAGTGTGCCTGCGGCTCGCGCGGATCGATGCTCAATGCCTGCTGCGCGTATTCCAACGCCCGCTGGACCTCGCTCTCGCGATCCTTGCTGATCTCGAGAAATGCGCGCTGCCAATGGACGAACGACAGGCCCGCATAGACGCGGGCTGCATGAGGGTCCAGCTTGGCGGACAGCTTGAAGAGCCGCTCCGCCTCTTCGTAAGCTCCAGGCGTGAACTGGTACATGAGCCATGTCGCGCGATGGTAGGCGCTCCATGCGTCGAGCGTGGCCGGATGCTTGAGCAGTGCCCGCTGGCGTTCGGACTGTTCGATCTCGCTCTCGACCGAGCCGACGATGATGTTCGCAATATCGTCCTGTATGGCGAAGATGTCGTCGATGCCTCGGTCGAAATGATCCGCCCAAACCTCGCGCTCCGAAATGGCGTCCGTCAGGGCGGCATTGACGCGAACCCTCTGACCGAGGAACTGGACGTTGCCCTGCACGACATAGCGAACGCCGAGCTTCTGCGAAATGCTCCGAGTATCCTGCAAGGTGCCGCGGAACATGAAGGCCGTGCCGCGCGAAATGACGAACAGCCAGCGCGTGCGCGCCAACCGCGTCATGATGTCGAGCGTCAGGCCATCGGCGATGACACGGCCGTGCTCGTCGCCGCCGAGCACGGCAAAAGGAAGCACGACGAGCGAGGGCCGGTTGGGCAAGCTGAGATCGAGCCCGCTGGCCGTGTCGGAATTGACGAGCTGCGTCTCCATCGAGGGCGTCGTCAGAGTGAGGCCCGACGGAGATGCCCCGTCGCTCCCGAGCAGCAACCTGTGCCCGATGGCCGGGGCCGGCACGGTCTCGGCGCCCGCAGCGGCACTCCGGCTTTCCACACCGATCAGAACCTCGCCGACGAAGCGCAATCCACGGCGATGGATCGTCTTGATGAGACCCTGGGCCGTGCCGTCGTCGCCGATCACGCGGCGCGCCACCTTGATGCGGCTGGAGATGGCCGCTTCCGAAACGATGCGCCCCTTCCAGACACGCTCGATGATCTCGTCGCGCGTGACAATGCGGTCTCGGTTCTCGATGAGCAGGACCAGAAGGTCGAACACCTGCGGTTCGACACCTACGGGCGCACCATCCCGGCGCACTTCGTAAGCCTGCGTATCGATGGAAACTGGCCCGATCACGTAGATCATCGAGCGTCTCCGATTGATTGCTCGACGCCGCGCGGATCATGGCGGTCCCCGCACGAGCGTCGCCGGCCAATGGGCACTTCTCCAGGAATTCTCCACGAAGCCGTCAAGCGTCCGGCGCCTCTCGCGCTTAAGCTGCACTTCGCAAACACAGATGAGCGACTGCCGCGCCGATAGCCCGGCCGTGGCGGCAGCGATGGCGTCCGGCGCCCATGGAGCATTCCGAATTGCATATCGAATGAGCCCTTTCGGGGCCGAGTGCTCACCCCGGGGAAATAGACTGGCCGCCTTTTGGCGCGCCCCCGCACGCGCACGCAATATGGCTTGCGAACACGCGGAGGTGCGATCTCCACTTTCGGAGCACGACACATTCAAAAGCTAAAAGATGCCGCCGGTCGCTCCGCTAACGGCAAGCCAGGGTATCCAGCCGAACGAACAACGACAAGATCGTAGCAAAATATAGATAATCACTGTCGATCACTATTCCCTGTCCAGCCCTCTCGATCTCGGCCCGCTGCTGCGCTGGACGGGCAAATTGGCCGCGGCTGCACGCCTCGGACAACGGGAAGTGGCGGCCCGGAGTGCTCCGGACCGCCCTACTGACTCAGGCTTTAGTTGCGCCGCCCGTGTGCTCAGGGCGTCGCAATCACGATGTCCGGGAATGTCTCATCGGTCAGAGGAAGCGCACCGCGGAACTCGTCGTTGCTCGAGCGCGGCAGTGCCTGGCGATAGCCGTCATCGCTGGTATACGGCAGCGCCTGCTCGTAGCCCGACGAGCGCGGCAGCGCCTGGCGGGCATCATTGAAGGGATCGAATTCAGCGTGGGCTGCGCTTGCGAGGAGGCCAGTGGCCACGAGGGTGCTCAGGATCGTCTTCATTTCAGTTCTCCGTTTCTAGGACCGCGTGCTCATTCTCAGAGGCGGCTCGAGGGACCGCGGTTTGACATCCCTGCGAGCCGGTTTCGGCGGAGGGCCGAATGCTGTTTGGCTCAGAACGAGGCCGCGACCGGTGGCTGCGCGCCGTTGATGCGCTCCTGCACCGGATTGCGGACCGCCGAGGTGATCTCGCTGCGGCAGAGCCCGATGTCCTGCAGCATGCGGTCGTCGAGCATGTAGAGCTCGCGCTCCGCACGCCTGAAGGCGCGCCGGCGGATGTATTCCGCAATCCACAGCCGCGCGCGGGCGCCGATGGCTGCAAGGACTGACGACGGCGTGGATCTGGATGTATTGCCGGTGCTTGGATCGTAGACGAAACCGCCCACATCGATTCTCTGGGTGCTCATGATCGTTTTCTTTCGTTCTAGGTTTTGGATTTCAAATTCTCGGCTCACGCCGTCCGCCAGGCTTGAGGCGCCGGATATCCTCGGCACTCCAGCCGTACGCTGCGAGCTGCTCTGCGCTGTACGCGGCGAGGATCTCGCCGACATCGCGCTCGGCGCGCGCCATCCTTCGCGCGGCGATTGCTTCCACTAAGCTTGAAAAGAAGGCGTGGAAGCTCCGGACCGCGTCAAAATCGGAGCCGCGCGCCCCCACCACGTGCCATTGTGTGCTCATGATCATCTCTCTGTTTCTTTGTCGTTGGGTCGACGGCCGGGGCTATACGCGAGCTGATCGGCGGCAGCGGTTACATAGGAGACACCGCCACCTCCGGCTTGAAGGCGTGCTGGAGGATTTGTGGAGATTTTCTGGATTCGTCGGTCGGGAGGGGGCGGCCGATCACGGGGCTGCGAGGAAGGCAGCAGGCGCGTTGGCTGGCAAAAATATCGACCCCAGACAGCGCGGTGGCCCTGCGCACCGCGTTCACCGTCGGCTCAGGGCCCATTCATGAATATATCGTCCGGGCGGCCGCCTGCGGAAACGAAGCGGCGGACCTCGGCTCAACTCGATCGAGCGGGCAAATTCGGTCCCTAGGATTGCGAGGGAGACGCGCAGAGCTTCAAACTTGGCGGCCGATGGCCTTCTCGGATTTGAGTGCCGCTATTTCCGCGCCCGAGAAACCCCAGGCCTGGAGCGTTGCCTCCGTATGTGCGCCGAAAGGCGGCGGCCCGCCTTTGACGCTCGACGGCGTGCGGCTGAAGCGCGGCGCCGGCCCTGGTTGGACAATGCCGTCGACCGTCACGAAGCTGCCTCGCGCCTTGTTGTGTGGATGTTCGGCGGCCTCCGAGAAGCTCAGCACGGGCGCGAAGCAGATGTCCGTGCCTTCCATGAGTGCGCACCATTCGTCACGCGTCTTCTCCTCGAAGAGCGCCGCAAAGCGCTCGCGCATCATCGGCCAGCTCGCGCGATCGAACTGCTCCGGGCACGTTGAGGGATCGAGGCCGAGCGTGCGCAGCAGGATGTCGTAGAACTTCGCCTCGACGGCGCCGACGGAGATGAACTTGCCGTCCTTTGTCTTGTAGCAGCGCCAGAAGGGCGCGCCGCCGTCGATGAAATTGTCCTCGCGCTGCTCGGACCATTCGCCAACCGCCGCCAATCCAAAGCAGGCGAGCGCAAGGTACGCGGAGCCTTCGGTCATGGCGACATCGACCACCTGACCACGCCCGGAGTTCTTTGCTTCGAGAATACCCGCGAGAAGACCTGTCAGCAGGAACATCGCACCGCCGCCCATGTCGCCGACGACATTGAGCGGCGGCACGGGCTGCTCGCGCGTGCCGATGGCGTGCAGGACACCCGAAAGCGAGATGTAGTTGATGTCATGTCCCGCCGCCGAGGCGAGCGGACCGTGCTGACCCCAGCCCGTCATGCGGCCATAGACGAGGCGCGGATTGCGCGCGTGACAGACTTCCGGGCCGAGCCCAAGCCGCTCCATGACGCCGGGGCGCATGGGATCGATCAGGGCATCGGCCTGCTCGATCATGCGCAGGAGCGTCTCGACGCCCTTCGCGTGCTTGAGGTCGATCGCCACCGAAGGGCGGCCGCGTCGACGCACATCCGCCTCCGGCCCCGCGAACTCGAAGCCCAAGCCCGTCGGCTGTGGCCGATCGATGCGCACGATGTCGGCGCCCATGTCGGCGAGCAGCGACGAGCAGAGAGGCGCAGGGCCGATGCCCGCGATCTCGATGATCTTGATACCTGCGAGCGGTCCGCCCTTCTTGTCCGCCATCATTTACCTCCAGACTTGTCCGCAGCCGACGATCAAAGTTTGATGCCGGCCGCCGTCAGCTCGTCCGCATCGAAGCCAAGCTCTTTGACGAGCACTTCCAGATTGCTCGCGCCGAGCCGCTGCGCGGCGTGCCGCACCATGCCCGGTGTCTCCGAGAATTTACCGATGACATTCGGCATCTGAATGCCGTCCTGAAGCTCGTCGTCGGCGACGGTGGTGATGTTCTCACGCGCCAGAAGGTGCGGGTCCTCGAACATGTCGGCGACGCTGTAGACGGGGGCGCCAGGGGCATCATGCTCGCGCAGTCGCGCCGCGACTTCCTTCAGCGTGAATTTACCGATGGCATCCTGCAGCGCCTGCTCGATGGCATCGGCATTCTCGAGCCGCTTCTGATTGTCGCTGAAGCGCGGATCGTCGGCGAGCTCCGGAACATTCAGCGCCGTGCACAATCTCTGGAAGACCGCATGTGCGCCGCCTGAGAGCGCAATCCAGCCACCGTCACGCGTCCGAAATGTATTGCGCGGTGAAACGAGCGGCAACCGACTGCCTTGACGCTGCTGGACGATGCCGAGCTGATCGTAGTCCACGACCTGCGCCCCCATGAGCGACAGCATCGGCTCGTAGATCGGCAAGTCGATGATCTGGCCCTTGCCGCCATTGTTGCGACGCGCTTCGAGAGCCGCGAGCGTCAGAAAGGCACCGGCGAGCCCCGTCGTCGAGTCCGCCATGGCAAAGCTCGGCAGCAGCGGCGGGCGATCGGCAAAACCGTTCGTGTAGGCAAAGCCCGTCATGGCCTCGGCCAAAGAGCCGAAGCCGGAACGCTCGCGATAAGGACCTGTCTGGCCGAATCCGGAAACCCGCACGAGCACGAGCCCCGGATTGACGGCCGACAGCACGTCATAGCCGAGCCCCCATTCCTCCAGCGTGCCCGGCCTGAAGTTCTCGATGACGACGTCGGCGCGCGCCACGAGGCGGCGCACGATCTCCACGCCGAGCGGCGTGCCGAGGTCGGCCGACACGCTCTTTTTGTTGCGGTTGAGGACCTTGTGATAGAGCCCGATACCGTTCTTGCGGTTGCCCCAAGTGCGGATGCCATCGCCGCGGGTCGGATGCTCGATCTTGATGACGTCCGCGCCATAGTCGGCGAGCTGCATGCCGATGAACGGACCTGAAACGAAATTTGCGAGCTCGATGACGCGAATACCCGCGAGTGCCGCTCTCTGAGGCCCAGACGTTGCAGCAGAATCGAGCATGAGTTCCTCACCTTGGGCGCGCGTCGGCGAGGAAATCTAGACCGCCCATTATCGTGGGCAAGAACGGATTTCTCCAGGATTAGTGGAGAAAAACTACAGCCTGCGCCGCCGCACCCTACACCTCGGCCGTCGCCGGAAAGGCGCGGCGCGCTTCCTCCAGAAGCCAATGTCGGAACGCTGCCACGTGCTGTGTATTCCAATCGGCGGGCTTGGTCAGGAAGTAGCAGCCTTCACCCCGCAGCAGATCACGGCGGAATGGCGCGGCGAGGCGCCCGCTTTCGATGACGCCTGCCACCTGCGCCTCGCGCGAAATGGCAACGCCGAGGCCGTTCTCGGCGGCATCGATGGCCATGGTCGTCAGATCGAAGGTGAGACCCTGCGTAGGATCCACGACCGACGGCGCAACACCGGCAGCACTCAGCCAGCGCGCCCAGTCATCACGCCGATAGAGCGTGTGCAGCAGCGTGTGGTGGCGCAGGTCCTCCGGCTTGGCGAGCCGCTTGCGTCCGCTCAGCAGCTTCGGATGGCAGACCGGAAAGATGTCCTCGAGGAAGATCAGCTCGGCGGTGAGGCCGTGCCAGGGTGGCCTGCCGAACCGCAAAGCTGCGTGCAAATTCTCGCGTGTCATGTCGATCGGTTTGGCGCTCGTCTCGATATGGACGGCGACGTCGGGGTGACGGGCATGAAATCGGCCGAGCCGCGGAACGAGCCAGCGGATGGCGAACGTCGGTGTGACGTTCACATAGAGCTCGTGCCCCTCGTGCTGAGCCACGGCGCGGCACGCCTGCTCGATCTGATCGAACGACTTGCCGATGTCGCTCGCGAGACGCACGCCATCCGGCGTCAGCAGGCGCTGCCGGCCGTGTGCGACGAACAATGGCGTGCCGAGCCAGGCTTCGAGCGCACGCACCTGATGGCCGACGGCCGAAGGCGTCACGCAGAGCTCGTCCGCGGCTTTGGCAAGCGTGCCGCAGCGCGCGAGCACTTCGAAGGCGCGCAGGGCGCCAAGAGCGGGCAGTCGTCGATTGGGCGGCAAGCCGGGTCCTCCGGGATCGGCCCGGAGCATATGGCAAGGTGTGACCGCACAAAAGGCCGATAAGTCCCGGGCGGCCGCGACCAGCGCCGACAGCCTACTGCTCGCGGAATGCGCGAACGAAGGTGTCGCTGAGCGGCTTCAAGATGTACTCCAGGAACGTGCGCTCGTCCGTCTTGATGAAGACGTCGGCCGGCATTCCGGGGGTCGGGCGGAAGCTCTCGATCTTGCTGCGGGCACTCGCCTCATCGAGCTGGACGCGCACGACGAAGGTATCGCGACGGGCCGCTTCCTTCGCCCCGAACGGCTCGCGTTGGGAGACCGTATCGGCCGAAAGGTACACGACCTTGCCCTCGATCATGGGCGTGAGCCGCTGGTTGAGCGCACTCAGCCGCACCATGGCGCCGAGGCCTTCCTTGACGTGCACCACCTCGTTCGGGTTCAGGCGGGCCTCGATGATCAGCTCGTCGTCGACCGGCAACAGCTCCAGAACGACGGCGCCGGCCGCGACGACTCCGCCCTTCGTGTTGTGCATGAGCCGCACGACGATGCCGGCGACCGGTGCGCGAATTTCGATGCGGTCCATGACATCCCGCGCCGCGCGAAGCTGCTCATTGACGTCGTCAAGCTCGGTCTCGGTCGCGCGCAGATCCTCCAAGGACTTCTGCAGGGCCGCCGAGCGGAGATGCGCGATCTGCTGCTCGGCGCGCGACACACGCTCGCGCGCATCCGCGGCGCGGGCTTGCAGGCTCGCCAGCTCGCCCGAGAGACCGGCTTCCGCGCGACGGAGTGCGAGGATTTCCGTCCGCCGAACGAGCTCGCGTTCGAGCAGCGTGGATTTATCCTTGAGCTCCTGGGCAAAGAGCGCGATGCGCTCCTCTGTGGCCGCTGCCTGTGCCTGATAGCCGGAGATGCTCTCGTGCAGGCCCGCGATCTCGCGCCTCAGGACAGCTTCCTCATCGGTGATCTTCGTGCGCCGCGCCTTGAGCTCGATGAGCTGACGCGCATAGATCGTGGCCACCTCGCCGGCTTCGTCGACGAAGTCCCCGTTCGTCGGCAGCGCGAAGTGTGCCGCGCCTTTGGCTTCGGCTTCGAGGCGCGCCTTCAGAATGACGAGACGGTGCTGGCGAAGCACGAGCCGGCGCAGGCGCGCTTCGGCGGCGGTCGGATCGAGCCTGAGCAGCGGCTGGCCGGCTTCCACGAGCTGGCCCTCGCGCACCAGAACATCGCGGACAATGCCGCCTTCGAGATGCTGCACCTGCTTGTTCTGGCCCGTGGCCATGAACGAGCCGGAGACGACGACCGCGCCCTCGAGCGGCGCGACGGCGGCCCAAACGCTAAAGCCGCCGAGGCAGAGCAGGAGGATCGCAGCGCCAATGCGGATCGGTCCGCGGCTGTCGGTCGGCACACCCTTGTGCCATTGATCAATGCTCGGGCAGTTGCTCATCGCTCGGCGTCCCCCGTCGCTACTCTGCTGCTTCGACCGGCATTGACGCGGCCGCAACCGGCGCGGCTGTGCCTTTGGCTGCATAGAGGCGGCGCAGGACTTCCTGCGGTGTGCCGAAGGCATCGGCGCGGCCGGCGCGCAGGATCAGAACCTTGTCGACGATGTTGAGGAGCGCCGGGCGCTGCGTCACCACGACGACGGTAATGCCGCACTTCTTGGCGCGCTGCATGGCCTCGGTGAGCGCCTGCTCGCCGATCGCATCGAGGTTGGAGTTCGGCTCGTCGAGCACGACGAGCGCCGGATCGCCGAAGAACGCGCGGGCCAGCGCAATGCGCTGCTTCTGGCCGCCCGAGAGCGGCGCGCCACTGCGCTCGAGAACGGTCTCGTAGCCGCTCGGCAAATGGCAGATCATCTCGTGAACGCTCGTGAGCTGCGCTGCGCGATAGACCGTCTCGTCGGGCAGATCGCCGCGCATACGGCACACGTTCTCGCGAATGGTGCCGGGAAAGAGCTCCACTTCCTGCGGCAGGTAGCCGGTGAACTCGCCGAACTGGCGGCGGTCCCAGTTGCGCAGCTCCGTCGCATCGAGGCGGATCTTGCCAGCCGTCGGATGGAGGCAGCCGACGAGCATACGTGCGAGCGTCGACTTGCCTGAGCCGGACGGCCCCACGATCGCAAGCGACTCGCCTGGCAGCAGCTCGAAGCTCACACCGTTGAGCACGGGTTCCTTGGTGCCTGCCGGCAGATACAGCAGCTTGTCCGCGACGAGATGGCCCTTGGGCTTCGGCAGCTTCAAGCGCGGCGGCTCGCTGCGCAGAGCCTGTACGGCCGCGCACATGCGGCCATACGCAGTCCAGGCCTGCAACACGCTGCGCCACCCCTCGATCATGCCTTCGAGCGGCTGCAGCGCGCGCCCGGCAATGATCGACGCTGCGATCATCATGCCGCCCGTGAGCTGGCCATTGAGCGCGAGGTAGGCACCCCAACCGAGAATGGCAATCTGTGTTATCAGCCGCACGAAGCGCGACAGCCCACTGATCCACACGCTGCGGTCCTGCGCGTCCGACTGCGTCGTCAGGGCGACGGCCTGCTCGCGCCCCCACTGCGCGACGCTCTCGTTCAGCATGCCCATGGCATTCACGACCTGGGCATTGCGCGCGAGGGACTCGGCCTGTGCATCCGCCTTGGCGCCGTAGACCCCGGCCTGGCCGAGCGGCATGGACGTCGCGCGCTGATTGAGGAGCGCAATGCCGATGAGCAGCAGGCCGGCGATCAGCACGAGATAGCCGAGCTGGGGATGGATCAGGAAAATCGCGGCGAAGTAGAGCGGCGCCATCGGCGCATCGAACAGCACCAGCATGATCGGCCCGGAGAGGAAGCTGCGGACCTGATGCAGATTGCGCAACGGCTGGACGTTGCCGCCATCGGATGCGGGCGCCTGTGTGATGATGCTGGCGATGATCGGGCCGCCGAGGATCGTCTCCATCCTGGTCGCGAGCCGGCTCAGCACTTGCCGACGCAGCGTGTCGAGCACGGCAAGCACGGCAATCAGGCCCAGCACGACGAGGGAGAGCATGAGCAGCGTGTCGAAGCTGTGGCTTGTCAACACGCGATCGGAGATCTGGAAGAGGTAGATCGGCATCGTCAGCATCAGCAGATTGACGAATACCGAGAAGATGCCGACGGCAATGAGATTGGCGCGCGCGATCTCGCGCCAATGCGTCAGCGGATCGCTGCTCCGATCCGGTTTGTCGGCCGACGCACCCGGCTTTGCAGCGCGAGCGGCGCGGGCAATGATCTTGCGCACTCCCGCGATCGCGCGCGCGAACGTGGCCGGCCACCCAGGACTCTGGGAGGCCGGCGCCACATCAGCTCGATGCATCCCCCCATCCATCATCAGATCAGTCCTTCACCCAAACCGCGCAGGCCGATCTCGTGATGCAGGTTGCCGATCAGCGACGGCAACCCCTGTCCACTGTCATCGGCGTCACTAGTCAGCGCGCCAACGGTATCGGCGACGTTGCCGAGCAGATCGCCTGCACCTGCATCATCGCCCGACGGCGTCTCCTGCAGCGCGATGCCGAACTCCGTGTAGGTCCCTGCCTGGAACAGGTCATGCCCAGCGGCTTCGGCGGTAGCCGAGAACTCGATCGAGCCCGAGGAGGCGACAGAGTCTGATCCGCTGCTGCCGAAAAGACCGCTCAGAAGGCCGGCATTGCCGATGTTGGGCGGCAGAATCTCGAGAACAGGCTCCACAGCTGACGCGAAAGATTGCAGCAAGGGCGCGGTAACAGGCTCGATGACATTGACGACGGGTGCCGCCAGATCAACGACTGGATCGAGAATGGGCGCAGCAGCATCGACGGCATTCATGACCGGTGACAGAACCGGCTCGACGGCGTCGAGGATGGGGTCTGCCAGAGTCATGATCTCACCAGCGACACTGCCGATCGGTTCGACGAGCTCGCCGAGACCTTCCGCGAGTGTCGCAACCGGCGCAACCAGCGGATCCAGTGTCGGCTGCAGTCCGCCGAGCACGCCGTCGACAAGGGACTCGACGGGCGCGAGCACATGATCGAGCGTCGGCCCGAGAACACTCGCGAGATCGTCGATGGTCTCGACGACGGGAACGACGAGGCCATCGAGTGTCGGGCCGAGACCACCGATAAGATCGTTAACCGTTTCGAGGACTGGAGGCAGGACACCACCAAGAACGGGGGGAAGCTCTCCCGCTGGCGGAAGCTCGCTCCCTGGCATCACGCCAGGCGCGTCAGTGGGTGGAAGACCATCACTGGAGGCCTCTTCGACGACGGCCTGCGTGCTTTCGGATCCGCTCGCGCCCTGCGCGATCGCCGCGTGAACGGCAGTGCCGGCTTCACTCGCCGCATCGTGCTGCTCGGTGCCGCCAGCCTTGGGCCCTGCATTGACCGCGCTGGCCATCTCCTGGGCAGTGCCGGTGGGCGGTCCGGCGGACTGGGGCTCGGACATGCTGACCGCGCGGAAATCCGGCGTGGTGAGGGCGTTCGCGGTGTTCGCCGGATTGCTCGTTCCCTCGGGCGCATTCAAGTCGACGCCGCCACCCGCTTGCGCGGCACCAGAGGCAAATGCGTTGCCGATCGCAAGTTGGGAGAGAAAGAACGACCAGGTCAGGAAGCTCCACAGGCCTCGCTCGCGCTGTGGCGCCTGCATGGTCATGCCGCTCTTTCCGGGAACAGTATCGGCGGAGAGCTGGCGAACGCGATCCTCATTCAGCATTGGTCCTCCTCCACATTCTCAAGAGGACGACAGGGCAGCCGCGTCGCCTCCATGCGCGCTATCCCCCCTTTCTCAATTTTGCCGCGCGGCGCTGCCCCACCGCGCGGCGAACTCAGTTTCTTGCTTTCAGCCGTCCAGGCCGTCACCGCCGATAATGTCCAACGCGGGGACATCGAACAGCGATGGTGTCGTGGTCAGCAGGTCGAGCGTCGAGCCGAGTGCCGAGGACAGCCCGCCGACGAGCGGCACGTTGCCGTCGTAGACGTCACCGCCCACGATGGCACCCAGAGAGCCGCTGCCGCCGACGCCGAGCATGGCGGCATTGAGCAGGCTGCCGACATCGGCTGCGCCGCTGCCGCCACCACCCAGAAGACCGCCGATATTGAGAAGGCCACCGGTCCCGACGTTGCCGCTGAGGGCACCATCCTCGCCGAGCAAGGGCACGTTGATCACGGCATCCGCCCCGCTATCGAGGCTCACCAGCGGCAGGCCACCGTCACCGCCACCGATGACGCCACCGAGATCCGTGCTGCCGCTGAGCACACCGTCCTCACCGAAGACCGGCACATTGAGGACAGCATCAGTGCCGCTGTCGAGGCTCACCAGCGGAAGGCCACCGTCACCGCCGCCGATGACGCCACCGAGATCCGTGCTGCCGCTGAGCACACCGTCCTCACCGAAGACCGGGACGCTGATGACAGCATCTGTCCCGCTATCGAGGCTCACCAGCGGGAGGCCACCGTCACCACCGCCGATGACGCCACCGAGATCCGTGCTGCCACTGAGCACGCCGTCCTCACCGAAGACCGGCACGCTGATGACGGCATCTGTCCCGCTGTCGAGGCTCACCAGCGGAAGACCACCGTCACCGCCGCTGATCACGCCACCAAGTACATTACCGACGTTGAGCGGGCCTTCGCCACCAATTCCGAGATCCGGCGTGTCGGCATTCACGGGGGAGAGATCGATATTGAGGCCCCCCGAGGAGGACTCGTTATTGATGAGCGAAATGTCCAAGGGGAGGATCGCGCTGAGGCCCGTTTGCGGCGCCAGCAGGCCTGCGTCACCCGTGATGCTGATGTTGGGCAGCAAGCCGAGCAGGCCGGTGAGGTCGAGACCAGGCGGGCCGGCCGGCGGCGGGGGAGGTTCGGAAGGCGTGCACGGCTCGCACGCAACCGGCGGGGGCGGCGGCTCCGGTTCGCAGCCGCAATCGGTCTGCGGTGGGGGTGGCGGTGCTACGGGAGGGGGACAGTACGGCTTGCTGGCCATTGCGGAACTCCTCTGATCGTCAGCTTACTGCGCAAGAATTTCGATTTTGTTTCCACAAAGCGAACAATTGCTCGCTTCGCCGGGAGACATGGCAGCGCAGTCATGGTCTGCCTGGGATGAATTGTTTTCGGAAATGGCCGCCGCCGATACTGTCGAATAGGACAGGGCGAGCGACTTTCGGATCGCGCAAAGCAATAAAAAAAGCCGTGGCAAATGCCACGGCTTCGAAAAGGTACGGAATTTCCCGAGCTATTTCAGCGGTTCATGGTAGTAGGTCTCGCGCTGACCGAATACGTAGGACATGCCGAGCCGCACCGAATGAACGCTGCTGTCGACCCTGAGGCGCGCATCGCAGCACCCATCCGACCCATCGAACAAGGTCTCTTTGCCGTAGTCCGCAAAGCGATATTCCACCTTCAGGCGGAAGTTTTTGCCGATGTCCTTCTCGAGACCCGCACCGAGAAAGTAGCCATGCAGCGTCTTGCCGAGATCGGCAAACGACACGTCGATACCGGTATAGCCTGCCGTCATGTACCAGAGCGCGCCATTATGGACGAGCCCGAAGCGGCCACCGGCGGCCCAGCTATCCTGAAGTCTGAATCTTAAGGTCTCAGTAGGTGCAGTCGCGAGAACAACGGACTCTCGGATCGCGCCGAACGTGTAGTCCCCGAAGAAACCCCACACAAACGGCCCAGCAGTCTGCAAGTCGAAACCGACCGTAAGGGTCGCGTTTGCTCCGTCCTGATCTATGTTGAAGCGGTCACTTCCTGTAATGCCGCCGCTGTAGTCATGCGACAAATTCGAGGAACTGAAGCTGTACCCGATTGCGCCGCCGACGTAGATACCGCTCCAGTTGGCTATGCCCTCGTGCATGTAGGGGCCGCCCGTATAGGAGCGATAAGGGCCATCGGCGGCCGCCGGCGCGGCTCCGAAAATGGTCAGACCGGCCAAAAGGCCAGCGCATTTGAGAAGGAATGGCCGCATTTTCTCCCCCGAAGCTCTGTTGTCGGACTCCCCACCCGGGCGAACGAGCATCCGCATGAGGAGTAATTTACCGCGATTCGCGATCATTCCGCACACGCATCTGTGATAAATGCGCAACGCCGCGTGATAATAGAACACGAGGAGCACAGCATTTCCTGCCCCTGGATCGGGTAAATATCGCTTCTCCATATGGATTTATGCCGGCCATTTAAGAGAGAGCATCAGGCATTTTCTCAAACCCGGCCAAAGGCAATCCTTGCGAATGAGCGCTCGAAAATTGCCTCGCATTTTATCGGGCCTTTTTACCAGCCGTAGGCACACCCGGCTTAAAAAGAGCAATGCCGGGAGTAGATCCGTAATGTTCGAAACTCTCTTGCAGAATTTAGGCGTCGCCCTCACGGACGCCCAGGAGCGCGCCCGCGGGGCCGCATTTCTTCGCGTTGCGCGCGAAGCTTACCCACTCTCGTCCGTCGTTTATGTCGCGCTCAATATTCCCATATCGAGCGGCACAGCCGCGCGCTTTGTCCATTGCACCTACGCCGATGCTTGGGCCAGGCACGCGACGAGCCGCGATCGCACGAACGTCGAGCGGCTGGAGCTCGGCACCCTCTTCGCGCCTTCCGATGAGAGTTGTGCCGCCACCCTCGATAGCGCTGGAACGGACGAGCACGAGTTGAGGATCACCCTGACGGCCTATCACGGCGAGGCAGCCGCCCTGGTCATCAAGGCAGACGAAGGCGCGGAAGACTGGCAGGCCCGGCGCAAGACGATCGCACGCGAGTTCCGTGCGCTTGGCCAATATTTCCACCAGCACATGCTCCGCATTTTCGGGTGCGGAAACGAAAAGGCCATCATCGTCTCCGCGCGCGAGATCGACTGCCTCAAATGGATGGCGGCCGGGAAGACGGCGTGGGAGGTCAGCGCGATCCTCGGCATCAGCGAGAGAACCGTGCGCTTCCATCTCAATGCCGCACGCGAGAAGCTCGAATGCACGACCACGACCCAGGCCGTCGCCAAGGCCGTTTCTCAGCAGCTCTTCGTGCCCTAGTGTCCCGAGCGAGCATCGGGCTCGACCAGGACGCGCGGCGCCTGGCCACGGGATAGGCCGCATTCCTCGATCAGCACATCTGGCGCGTCACCTGTCGAATGCGACAGCTGGCAGGAGCGACAGTTATTCGGTCCCTCCAATTCGCCTAAACTCCACCTCGATCAAACTTTGCGGATCGGAGGCAACCATGTGCGACCATTCCCGCGACTATGAGCACAGAGGCGACGCAGAGTGGCTCGGCGATCGCGCCGGCGCATCCGACGGAGACGGAGGTGCACAGGCCTCCGGCTGCGCCTCGCGAAGCGCGCTCGAAGCCACGATCGGGCGGGCATTCCACATGCGCGTGCTGAAGGAGATTGCCCATCTCTCGCAGAACTACCCGACGCTCCCGCTCATCCTGACGGAGAACAAGATCACCATTCCGTGCACCGTGCCCGACGGTTTCGCGATGTCCATTCAAACAGAGCGCGGGCGTTACGTTGTGCGCCTCGGCGAATGGCGTGACGAGCATGTGCTTGCGGCCGAAGCCGTGGAGCTGATCGAGTCCGCGTTGCGTGGGGAGATCCGCCTGCGCATCGACCTCGATGCGCGCGGCCAATATTGCACCGCTGAACGGAAGATCCCGAACGGCGAATGGATCAGCCTGCCGTTTTTCGAGGACACGGCCAAAAAGCCGGCGATGGTCGGTGCGGTCCGCACGCTTTATCTGCGCAATGGCCCGCTGCTCTGAGCTTGCCCCGCCAATTAGTGCAGCTCGACGGGATCAATCCGTATGTGCCGGCCGTGCGTGTCGAAGAAGCCGGCATCATTGAGGACCATGCGGTTGACCGTCACCTCGTCAATGCGCTCCTGCAAGCGCGCTTTGGCAACGAGATCGATCAGTGGGCCGCCACCGGGCGGCGACTCCGGGAAGACGGCGAACGCATCCCATTTGCGCCGGGAGGCGTCGAGCATGGTCTTCATGTCCTTCCAGCGCACCTCGTCGCCGATGACATGGACGTACGAGCAGGAGATCAGGTCGACCTTGTCGCTGCCGAGGTTGATCAGCAGAATGAGCGCGGTGAAGCCGTTCGTCGCCGCGTACTGCTCGACGATCCAGCGCTCGAACTCCGCGCCCTTAGAATTCGACAACGGGAAACTCCTGCTTTTCCTGGTCGAGAATGGCGAGGTAGTTCGAGCCGAATTCCGCCTCGTACCAGCGCTCGAACTCGGCAAGTGCCGCAGCAATATCGGGTGATGGCGCGGCAACGACAGCAGCTTCCGCTTCGGCGGGCGGCGGCTTTACGGCAGCCCAGATGGTGAGCGCAACCGGCCGCCACGCGGCGACAATGCGCTTTGTCTGCTCGCTCTCACCATGCCAGCCGAATTCGGACCGCAGCACAGTCGTCTGCGCCGCGACGGCCTTTTCTTCGTCTCCGGTGCTGCGCGCCGCTTTCAGCATCAGCTCGGCAAGCGAAAGGCGACGGTAGGCATACTGGCGCGCGCGTTCGCGCTTCTCGATCTCACGGCCGATATTATCGCGGAAGATGTACTCCTCGCGCTGTGCTGCGGCGGCCGACTCGGCAAGCGCAGCCAGGAATTGATCGTCGCGAACGCGTCCTTGATCCATCGAGAATTCAGCCTCTCCACCAACGTGGAACCGGGCGTGAGATATCAGGCCCCGTGCCACGTACTGGCGTAGACACTGGCTCGCGAATGATCAAGAGGGATCGTCAGAACGGATAGGGCCGCGGCCCGGTCTGGATGGTGATCCAGCGCAGCTCCGTGAACTCGTCGATGGCCGCCTTGCCGCCAAAGCGCCCATAGCCCGAGGCCTTCATGCCGCCGAACGGCATTTGCGGCTCATCGTGTACGGTCGGCGCATTGATGTGGCAGATGCCGCTCTCGATACGGCGCGCGACGGCGAGTGCCCGCGCGATGTCTCTGCCGAAAACCGCGGCGGCGAGACCATATTCCGTATCATTGGCGACGCGGATGGCCTCCTCCGTACTGCCGACGCGGACGACCGTGACGACCGGGCCGAAGCTCTCCTCGCCATAGATGCGCATGTTCGGCGTGACATGATCGACGATGGTGGCGGGCAGGATCGTGCCGGGCATGACGCCGCCACACACGAGCTTTGCGCCCTTGGCGATCCCGTCGGCGATGAGCGCGTTCACGCGGTCGGCAGCCTGCGAGGCGACAAGCGAGCCGAGCACGACTTCGCCCTTGCGCGGATCGCCCGAGGGGAGCGTCCTGGCCTTGGCGGCGAACTTTTCGACGAAGGCGTCGGCCACTTTCTCGTCGACGACAATGCGCTCCGTCGACATGCAGATCTGGCCCTGGTTCATGTAAGCGCCGAAGGCGGCTGCTTTCACGGCCTCGTCGAGATCCGCATCATCGAGGATGATGAGCGGCGCCTTGCCGCCAAGCTCAAGCAGAACGCGCTTCAGGTGCTTCGCAGCGATCTGTGCGATCACGCGGCCGACGCGCGTCGATCCGGTGAAGTTCACGCGCCGGATTGCCGTGTGGCCGATGAGCGCTTCGACAATCGATTGCGCATCTTCCGGCGCGTTGGTGACGACATTGACGACACCGTCACCGAGGCCGGCCTCGGCGAGGCACTGGCCAATCAGGCGGTGAACGCCGGGGCTCACCTCGGAGGCCTTCAGCACGACCGTATTGCCGCACGCGAGCGGCATGGCGACTGCACGCACGCCGAGGATCACGGGCGCATTCCACGGCGCGATGCCGAGCACGACGCCAACAGGTTCGCGCAAGGCCATGGCGAGGTTGTTCGGCTTGTCCGTTGGGATGACTTCGCCGGCAATCTGCGTCGTCATGGCCGCGGCCTCGCGGAGCATGCCCGCTGCCAGCATCGCGTTGAAGCCGGCCCAGCCCGCGGTAGCGCCGACCTCGGCCATCATGAGCTTGGTGAACTCCTGCGCCTTCGAGGCGAGGATGTCGGCCGCCTTGTTGAGGCGCGCGCGCCGCTCGCTGGGTCCGAGCGCAGACCAGGCGGGGAAAGCCGCTGCGGCAGCATCTGCGGCGGCAAGCGCATCCTCCACGCTTGCAGCAGCGACGGTGCTCGCCACCTCGCCGGAGATGGGATTGCTGCGCTGGTAGACGGCATTCTGCGCTGCCGGGCGGTCCTTGCCGCCGATGAGAAGGTTGATCGCGTTCATGGGAGCTGCCTTCCCTTGCTCAGTGGACTGTGACTGAGATTGGTCATCGATAGGAACAAGCGGCGTCGCGGACGCGCGCGCGATGCGCTGCTGCCCGGGTAAAGCGAGGCTCTCAGCCTTGAGTGCCCGCGGCGGGGTGCGATGAGTACCGGCGCCACCGAGAAACGCGTGCTGCACGGCGGCATCATCGGCAAGCGCGGCGGCGCGCCCCTCGCCCGCGATGCGGCCATTCTCGATGATGTAGCCGCGATCGGCGATGGCGAGGCTCGCGCGCACGTTCTGCTCGACGAGGAGGATGCCGAGACCGCTCGCGCGCACGCGGCGCAGTGCCTGGAAAAGCTCCTTTGTGAGCAGCGGCGACAGGCCAAGCGAAGGCTCATCGAGCAGCAGCAGCTCCGGCGCCGACATGAGCGCGCGACCGATCGCCACCATCTGCTGCTCGCCGCCCGACATAGTGCCGACAGCCTGACCGAGACGCTCTGCGAGGCGCGGAAATACGGCGAGCACGTCGGAGAGCATCTTCTGCTCGCCGGCCCGCGCGCGCGCCGCGTAAGCGCCGAGCAGGAGGTTCTCGCGCACGGTCAGCTCGGCAAAGATGCCGCGCCCCTCTGGGACGAGTGCAATGCCGGCTTCGACGATCTCGTGCGGCTGAAGCTTCGTCAGATCCTGACCGGCGAGCGTGAGCTTCGAGCCCTTCGCCGGCGCGACGAGACCGGCAATAGCCTTGAGCAGCGTCGTCTTGCCGGCGCCGTTGGCGCCGAGGACGACAGCGACCTCGCCCTTGTCGAGACGCAGAGCGACCTCGGACAAGGCGAGGTGCTTGCCATAGGAAAAAGAGAGATCGACGATCTCAAGCATCGTCCTCTCC
Organism: Hyphomicrobium sp. CS1BSMeth3; assembly: GCF_900117415.1. Lineage (GTDB taxonomy): Bacteria > Pseudomonadota > Alphaproteobacteria > Rhizobiales > Hyphomicrobiaceae. Next base: position 413,189 of record NZ_FPEI01000006.1, on the reverse strand, counting down.
CAGATAGGCGCGCACGACCTCCGGCTCGGCGAGCGCGAGGCGTGGCGTGCCGTGCGCGATCACGCGGCCGGCATTCATGACGACACAGCGATCGCAAAGCGCATGGATCGCGTCCATGACGTGCTCGACCATGATGATACTGAGGCCGTCGAAGCGGAGCGACTGGATGAGGGCAATGCCCTCCTCGAGCTCGGTCGGATTGAGGCCGGCAAGCCACTCGTCGAGCAGCAACAGCTTCGGCTCCAGAGCGAGTGCGCGTGCAAGCTCCAGGCGCTTCTGGTCGATGTACGTGAGTTCGGATGCGGGCACCGCGGCACGATGCTCGAGACCCACGCGGGCGAGGAGCGCGAGGGCTTCCTCGTGCGCGGCGGCACCCGTGACGTGACGCGCGCGGAAGGCAAAGCCTGGGATGACGTTCTCGACCACGCTCATGGAGGGCAACACGCGCACGAGCTGGAACGTGCGCGCCACGCCGAGCCGCGCGATGGTCTCGGGATTGGCACCGTTGATCGGACGGCCCAGATAAAAGATCTGACCGGCATCGGGCTTCAGTGCGCCCGAGATCAGGTTCAGAACGCTCGTCTTGCCCGAGCCGTTGGGTCCAACAAGACCGATGATCTCGCCGGGCCGCACATCGAAGCTGACGCTATCGACGGCGCTCAGGCCGCCAAACGACTTCTTCAGATCGGAGATCGTCAGCACATTCGGATCGCGAGGCGCGCGAGACGGCAACATCGCAACCGATCGGCTCGCCGCAGGCCGCCAATCCTCGATGAGGCCGATCACGCCGCGCGGAAGGCCATAGACGATCAGGATGAAGACCGCGCCGAGCAGGATGGAATAGGCATTCGGGAAATTCGCCTGCAGGACCTCGAACAGCAGCACGAGCGGCACCGCACCGAGCAGTGGGCCGAAGAGCGCGCCCGCGCCGCCGAGCAGCGCCATGATCACCACCTGGAAGGAGATCATGGAATTGAAGGCGATGGCCGGATCGATGTACGTCCAGCGCGGAGCCATGATCGCGCCCGCAAGGGCCATGATCGCCGAGCTGATGGCGAACAGCACGATCTTCGTGCGCGTCGTGTCGATGCCGCTGTGGCGCGCGACCACCTCGTCCGCACCGATGACGCGCGCGGCCAAGCCAAGGCGCGAGCGTCCGATCAGCCATCCGATGACAAGCACGGCCACGGCGAGCGCCAGGAGCTGCCAGTAGATGGTCGACTGCGGCATGCCCAGAAACAGATAGCGCCCGACAGTGCCGGCGACATTCACCTCGTACCACGTGACGAGCTGGCGGATGAGCTCGGTGAGGCCGAAGGTGAAGATGACGAAATAAACACCAGAGAGCCGCAGCGTCGAGAGCCCGACGACGAGGGCGACGGCGAAGCCTGCCAGCGTCGCGGCGACGAGCACGAGCGGCCAGGGCACGCTCTCGGCCATCATGGCCGCCGTGTAGGCACCAATGCCGAAGAAGGCCGCGCTCGCGAGCGAAATGTAGTGCGTCGGGCCCGAGAACAGCGCCCAGGCCGTGGCCAGGATCGTGAAATTGAGCATGCCGATCGCGAGCGCCAGAACATAGCCGCTCGCGACGAGCGGCAAACCGGCGAGCAGGAGAGCCGCCAGAACCGCCAGCGCAATGAGCGGGGCCCGCGCGAGGCTCATCGCACGGCACTCCCGAACAGACCCTGCGGCCGCACGAGCAGCACGATCATGAAGAGCGCGTATGTGACGGCGAGCGTGAGGCCGGGATCAACGAGGCGCGTCACGCCCGTCTCGATCACGCCGAGCGCGAGGCCCACGACGAGCGCGCCCAAGACATTGCCGACGCCGCCGACGATGACCACGATCAGCGCCTTCATGGTGAAGACGACGCCCATGGACGCATTGAAGGTCAGGAACATGCTGACGAGCACGCCGCCGGCGGCGACCATTGCGCCGCCCAGCGCAAAGGCAAAGGCCGATGCCGTGCGCACATCGATCGCGACGAGGCTGGCAGCGGTGGGATTGACGGCGATGGCGCGGATTGCCGTGCCTGTGCGGGTGCGCGTCAAAGCCAGATAGAGACCGACGCCGATCAGCCCGGCAAAGATGAACGCTATGACGCGATTGAGGGCGAGCGTCGTGCCCAGAATGGAGACCGGCACGGAGAGATAGCCATAGCTGTAGTACTGGCCGCCGAACAGGACGAGCGCGATGCCCTGCACGATGAACAGAAGACCGAACGTGGCGAGGATACTATCCACTTCGAGCTGACCGCGGCTCTTCGCGCGCCGGACGAGCGGCGTCAGCAGCCAGCGATAGATGGCCCAGTTCGCGAGGAAGGCGAGCGGCACCGCGAGGATGAGCCCGGCGAGCGGGCTGATGCCGATGGAGCTATAGAGCCAGAAAGCGAGGAAGGCTGCGCCCACGAGGAACTCGCCATAGGCGAGGTTCATGATGCGCGCGACGCCATACTGCAGCGTCAACCCCATGGAGATGAGCGCGTACATGCCTCCGAGCACGAGGCCCGAGATGAGGATGTCGAGCAGCAGCATGATTTGGGCCGTCTGATTGCTGGAGCCCCGACCACTCTCCCCCGAAAGCGGTCAGGGCTCCAGCTCCCTCTATCCCGTTACTACTTCCAGGCCGGCTTCGGGAACAGCGGCGCCTTGGCGCCCTCATAGCTCGTCGGTGCGAGGCCGACGAACTCGCCGTTCTGCCACTGCCCGACCCACCACACGATCGGCATGATGTTGTCGGCAAGCTTGATCTTGCCCATGATCGTGTCGAACGTGCCCGTCTGCAGCTCTTTGATGATGGCGGCATTGTCGATCTTGCCGACGCGCTCGATGGCCTGCTGCAACATCTGGAGGCTGACGTACGTGACGGGGCTCGCCCAGCGGTCGGGCTCGCGGCCGATCACTTCGGTGTGGCGCTTGAAGTAGGCCTGGAGCGCAGGGCTGTCGACATTCCAGCCGCCGACGCCCATCACGCCCTCGGCGGCCGCGCCGAACTTGCCCTTGAAGACTGGGAAGGCCGTACCGACGGCCGTGTAGTAGACCTTCGGGTTGTAGCTGAGCACGCGCGCCGCGTCGGTGATCGCGATCGTATCCGGCGGATAGCTGAAAGCGACGAACGTATCGGCACCGGACGCCATGGCATCCTTCAGGAGCGCCTGCATATCTTGCGTGCCGATTGGATAGGTCTTATCGAGCGCGATCTCGAGACCTGCTGACTTGAAGGCGGCGCGGGCGGCCGTCGCGAGCTCGATGCCGAAGGCGTCAGCTACGGAGATCATCGCAACCTTGGCGCCGATCTTGTTCTCGGCCTTGAGCTTGCCGAGGACTTCGGAGAGCGCAACTGCGCCTGCTTTCGACGGCCCGAGGAACCAGAAGCTGTTCGGCCAGCGCTTGGCCATCTCGGGCGCGCGGTCGGTTGCTGCGGTCACGGCGAGATGCGGATAACCGAGGCGGTTGAAGGTCGGGCCGACGGCGAGGTTCAGACCCGTGCCCCAGGGCGGCAGGATGATATCGACCTTGTCCTGCGTGCCGAGGCGCTCGATGGCCTTCACGGCCTCCTCGGAATTGGAGCGGTCATCGTACTCGACGACCTCGATCTGCAGCTTCTTGCCGCCGACCGTAATGCCGCCCGCCGCGTTCACGTCCTTCACCCAGAGCTGGTAGTTCGGCAGGGTCGTCACACCGGCGCCGCCGGCAAAGGGGCCGGTCTTCGAGATCGCGTAGCCGATCCTGATCTTGTCCTGTGCGTGCGCGAGACCGGCGTGGCCCGCGAGCGCCGACACGGCTGCAGCCAGTGCCAGGCGGCTGAGTGACTTGCGCAGCATACCGAAGATCCTCCTCAAGCGTCGGCCGGCCGGACCTTGGGGTCGGCAAGGCGGGACGCGCTTCCTCTCTTTGGAGCCGGGCTCTTCTAGCGATCTGTCGGGCCCGTGCTTGACTGAGTGAACATCATGTGGTGGCCTACGAAAATGGACAAAACTACCAAAAAGATGCACAAAACATTGTCTGTAGGCCCTCCGATGCGGCAACGGTCGGCGCTTCGCGGCAATGGTGCGTCCGACCCATCCGCGCAGGCCGAGCGCCCCGCGGAGATCATCGCGGCGCGCCTTCGCTCGGTCGTCGTTGAAAGCCACTTCGCCGCGCGGGAGTGGCGGCTTGATGCCGGCACCTCGAGCGGGTTCGACCACTGCCTTATCCTGCAGACCGGCGAGGCCTGGCTGCACCTCGAAGGCGAGCACCTGCACGTGCTCGGCCCGGCCTTCGTCTGGAGCCCCGCCCATTCGGCCGAGCGGCTCGTCATCGAGGCGGGCGGCAGCGGTCACATCATTCACATCCGCCGCGATCTCATCGAGCAGACCTTCCGCCAGATCCCCGAGGCCGGCGAGCTCATCAATCTGCTCGGCGCGGAGCAGCCTCTGGCGCTCGCCATCGAGGCCGAGAGCGCCGTCCGCCTGACGCGTCTCCTCGCGCTCATCTCAAACGAGCTGCAGGAGCCGCGCCCGGGATCGGAGACGGTGATCTCCTCGGCGCTCCTCATCTCGTTCGTGCAGCTCTGGCGCCACGTCGGCGCCCGCGCGCTCGCACTCGGCGAGACCGTCGGGGCTGCGGCGCTGCTCATGCGTTTCCGCCAGCTCGTCGAGGAGCGCTTTCGCGAGCAGTGGGCCGTCGCGCGCTATGCCGAAGCGCTCGGCGTCACGCCGGGCCGGCTTCATGCGATCGCCACGCGCACGCTCGGCCGCACGCCGCGCGCGCTCATCCAGCAGCGGCTCATCTACGAGGCGGCCGTGCGGCTGGAGCGCTCAGCGATCACGATCAAGCAGCTCAGCTACTTGCTCGGCTTCAGGGATGCGGCCTACTTCAACCGCTTTTTCGCCAAGCAGGTGGGCATTCCGCCCGCTCGCTATCGCCGCGCGATCGTCCACCGCAATGTCGCGGGACACGCGCCGCCCATTCCCTTCACGTTCTACGATTGGCCTTAGGCGCCCGCGCTATCGCGCACCGAGCGCCGCGACGGCACGCGCGAGGCGTAACACCTCGTCCTCGCTGTTGTAGTAGTGCGGCGAGGCGCGCACGATCAGGGGCAGGGATCGCGCGGTTGCATCGAGAAGCGTGCTCGACGGCTGCGACGTCGTGACGTTGATACCTTGCGTTTTCATGCGCGCGTGCACTTCCGAAGCATCAAAGCCGGCCACAGTGAATGTCACGATGGCGGCACGCTCGGCCCCGATATCGTGGATGGTGACACCGGGGATGCGTGCCAGCTCGTCGCGCATGAGGTCCGCGAGCATCCTGCAGCGCGCCATGATCGGATCCATACCGATCGACAACGCATACTCGATCGCGACGCCGAGCCCGAGGCGCGCCGCGTAGTTGTTCTCCCAGTTCTCGAAGCGTCGCGCATCGGGGCGCAGCTCATAGCGGTCTGTGGCAACCCACGGCGCGGCGAAGTGGTCGATGATCGGCGGTTCGAGACGCAGCATGAGCTCGCGGCGCACATAGAGAAAGCCCGTGCCGCGCGGACCTCTTAGGAACTTGCGGCCCGTTGCCGAGAGCATGTCGCAGTTGAGCTCGGCCGCGTCGACCGGCATCTGCCCGACGGCTTGGCAGGCATCGAGCAGATAAGGAACGCCGTGCTTGCGCGCGATCTTGCCGACGGCAGCAGCCGGGTTCACGAGCCCGCCGTTGGTCGGCACCCAGGTGATGGCAATGAGGCGAACACGATCGTCGATCATGCGCTCGAGCGCCTCGACGCTGAGGGCGCCGGTCGCATCGTTCGGGATGACTTCAACGACCGCGCCCGTGCGCTTGGCGACCTGAAGGAACGCGACGTAGTTCGCCGCATACTCCGCCTGGGCTGTCAGGATGCGGTCACCCGGCTGGAATTGCAGGGCATAGAAGGCCATCTGCCACGCGACCGTGGCATTCTCCATGAGCGCGATCTCATCGGGCGCGGCATTCAGAAGGCGCGCGACACTCCCGTACACGCCCTGGAGGCACTCGGCCTGCTCGTCGGCGGCCTCGTATCCGCCGATCTCGGCCTCGCGGCGGAGATAGCCGGTCATGGCATCGAGCACTGGCGTCGGCATGAGCGCGGCGCCGGCGTTGTTCAGATGGACGCAATGGTTCACGCCGATCGTTTCGGCGCGCACACGTTGAAGATCAATGCTCATGCCGGATTCGATTTCTATGTTGAGGCGGGGTGCGTTGCGGCAATCGATGGCATCGCCCGCAGACGCTCCGCGAATTGCCTCAGGTGCGGATTGCTCGCTTCGAGGTCAGCCATTTTGCTGTCCCTGGCAAAGTCGAGACCGACGAAGAGCAGCAAGTGCGCCATGGTCAGCGGCCCCTGCATGATGGGGTGCGCGACGTCCTCGTTCCAGCTAGCACCGAGGCGCTCGGCACGCGCCACCTCATGCTTGAGGATGGTCGGCGAGCGCTCGTCCTGTGGCCGCCGCATTTCGCGCACCCACACCGAGACGCCGTCCGTGAAGCTCCTCGCTCGTGCCTCGAGGCGGCCATAAGCCCAGGGATCAGCCGATTGTGGTGCGCTAAGGCGCGGCGCCCCGTCGAGCGCGTCGAGATAGGTCGCGATCAGGCCGCTGTCCTCCATGCCCGTACCATCGGCGAGGACAAGGTATGGCACGCGCCCGGACGGATTGATCGCGTAGTACGGGCTGTTCTCTTCGCGCGTGCGCGCCGTAACGAGCTCGATGCGCGACGAGAGGCCTTTCTCGAGCACGACGATCCGCACGACCCGCGCGAATGGAGACGTATTGGTGACGTAGAGCCTCATGGCTTTCCCCACTGGCGGAGGCATCCGTCCCTACTGGCATTCAGACATTGTCAGGAAGAAGCAGGGGGATCTTACTGACCCGAGATGGGGCGCGACAATACTTAAATCCGCGCGTCAGCTTCGCGCAGGCTCGTGAAGCATTCCATGCACCAGCCGAGCACCGACGCTAAAGCCGGAAGGTGTTCGTCCGATCGAGGAAGTTGTGCAGATGGACGACCGAGCGGTCCGCCTCGAGGAAGATCACGGCATAGGCCGGCGGCTCGTGACTGCCCGGCACGACGCCTTCGATGACGAAGTCGAGAGCAACCTGATGGTTCGTCGCCGGCAGAACGGAATAGGGAATACCCATCCACGTGCCGCTGATCGGACGGTGCAGGTGCCCCATGAACAGGTGCCTGATGTTGGTCCGGCCTTTGAGGACGTCGCCGAGCCGCTCTCCGTCGCGGAGCCGGTTCACGTCCATGCGCTTGAGGCCCACCGGGAATGGATGGTGGTGGACGAAAAGATAGACCGGGCTGCTCCCGGCGCGATCGAGATCTTGCGAGAGCCACGCCGCGCGCTTCTCGCAGAATGAGCCATAGGGCACACCCGGCTCGTTGCTGTCGAGGCAGATGAAGCGCCCGGCGGGTGTGTCGAAGCCGAACTGGATGAAGCCGTTCGGGTCCTGCGGCCGGGAGGGAAATGCGGCCTTGAAGTTCTCGCGATTGTCGTGGTTCCCGATCATCAGATGATAGGGAAGCTGCAGAGTGTCGAGCAGTGCGATCAGGCGCTCGTACGCTCCGGGATGACCGGTGTGTGCGAGATCGCCCGTGAAGACGACGAAGTCCGCATCCGCGTGATGCGCGTTGACGTCGGCAATGCACGCAGTCAGCCGCTCGTAGGGATTGAGCCCGTAGAGGTCACCACCGTCGGGAACAAGGTGCACATCGGAGATCTGCAGGAACTTCATGATCGATGTCGCTTACGGCTACCGGTGAAAGTCGCCAGGCTGGCACGGAAGCCAGCCTGGCAATCGAAACATCACTTCGGAAGCAGCTTGCCGACATCGTCGCTCATGGCGGAGAGCGCTGCTTTCGGCTCCGCCGACTTGTCGACGACGGTCTGCAGGCGATCCTTGATCGTCGAGATGATCTTCAGGTTGTTCTCGCCAGGGAAAGCGTACCAAGCCGTCATGAAGGGCTGCTGCGCCAGAGAAGTCAAATGATTGGGCCGCGTCTCATAGAACGACTTGAGCATCTTGGGATCGTTGGCGGGCACCGAGTTCGGCGGCATGTAGCCCGTGCCCTTCACCATCATCGTGGCGCCTTCGGCCCCGGTAATGAACTTCATGAAGCGCCACGCCGCGGCCTGCTTCTCCGGCGTCGAGGCGAACATCAGCGCAGCGGCACCACCCGTCGGCAGCTTGGCATTGGGGCCCGGCACCGGGAAGGTCGCCGTCCGCCACTTGAAGCGGCCGCCGACGCTGTCGTCAGCGACGCGCAGCAGCGACGTCGACTCGGTCCAGATGCCCATCTTGCCGGCGAAGAACGTCGAGCGCGCAGCTTCGTGCGCGAGATCGGGCATGTTGCCTTCGCGCACGAGACGGCCAAGCAGCTCGATGGAGCGCTGACCGGCATCGCCATTGAAGGCGACCGCCTTCTCGTCCGCACTCATCATCGCGCCGCCGTGGGAGAAGACGAGCGCCTGCCACAGCCAGTTACCGGTGATCTGCCAGGAGTGGTACAGACCGACGGTGTCGTTGCCGAGCGCCTTGATCTTGTTGGCGAGCTCGATGATACCGTCCCAGGTCTTGGGGAAGTTGTTGGGGTTGCCACCCGCCTTCACCACCAGATCCTCGTTGAAGTAGATGATCGGCGTGGAGACTGCGAAGGCGAGGCCGTACGGCTTACCGTTGAAGGTGCCGAGCGCCATCATGGAGTCAGAGAAGCCGTCGCCCTTCCAATCCTTCTCCTTGGCGATGAAGGGGCTGATGTCCACGGCGATGCCGCGGTCGACGAAGAGCCGCTGCATGTTGATGGCCTGCAGCGCCACATCGGGAAGCTGCTTGGTGATCGCCTGACGGAGTGCGGTCTGCGCCGCGTCCTCATACTCCTTGTAGGCGGGACGATAGGTGACAGTGATGTCGGGATTGGCCTTCTCGAACTCGGTCTTCAGCTCGGCAAAGACCTTGTCGAAGATGAAGCCGAGCGGATACTGCACCTCGAGATTGATCTTGGTTTGCGCGAGCGCGAGGCTCGGCAGCAAGATCAGCGTCGCTGAAAGGACGAATCGCAGAAACCTGGACATGGTCTTCTCCTGAACGTTCCACGTGCCTGTGAGTCTCACGCCTTCATTCCGGTGAGGGTAATGCCTTCGATGAACCGGCGCTGCGCCAGCAGGAACGCGATGACGAGCGGCGCGATCGAGATCGTTGCCGCCGCCATGAGCGGTCCGTAGCTGGTGCCCTGATCGTTGAGTCTGAAGAACGCGACACCAAGCGGCGGCGTGTAGAGCGCCTGGTCTGCGACAACGATGAGAGGCCAGAAATAGTCGTTCCAATGCGCCACGACGGAGAAGATGCCGAAGGCCACGAGGGCCGGCACCGCCGTCGGAAGCATCACGCGCCACACGATGCCGATCTCGCTCATTCCGTCGACGCGCGCGGCGTCGATCAGGTCGTCCGGCACCGTCATGAAGAACTGGCGCATGAGGAAGATGCCGAACACGGAGATCGTGAAAGGCAGAATGAGCGAGGCGTACGTGTTGAGCAGTCCGGCCTTGTAGAACATGATGTAGGTAGGAATGGCTGTCGCGTGCACAGGGATCAGCAAGCAGAGAAGTACAAGGCCGAGGAAGGCCGAGCGCCCGCGAAATCGCAGCTTCGCCAGTGCATAGGCCGCCGGCAAATTGACCAGCACCTGCAACAGGAAGATGACAAGCGTGACGATCACGCCATTGAGCAGGAAGCGCAGCATGGGCACGCGCGTCAGCGCCGCCGTGTAGTTCTCGACGGCGGCCCACGTGTGCGGAATGATCCTGATCTCCGCCGACAGGATTTCACTCTGCGTCTTGAACGAGCAGAGCACCATCCACACGAACGGCGCGACGATCACCACTGCCAGCGTCATCAGCACGACGTGACGCAGGATGCGCGCGAAAGGCCCGAGGCGGTTTCCGGTCATGCGTAGTGCACCCGCTTGTCGAGGACGAAGACTTTGAGGGCCGACAGGGCCAGCACGAACACCAGAAAGACGACGGTGACGGCGGAGGCATATCCACTGCGGAAGAACTCGAAGCCTTCCGAGTACATTGTGTAGAGCAGGACCTCGGAAGCTTTGTTAGGGCCGCCCTTCGTGAGCACCTGTACGGTATCGAAAACCTGGAATGAGCGGATCGCCGTGATGACGACGACGAACAACGTCACTGGCCCCAGCATCGGCCATGTGACGAGCCGGAAGCGGTCGATGGCGGAATTGGCGCCGTCCACGGCGGCAGCCTCATAGAGATCCTTGGGAATCGAGGTGAGGCCCGCCATGAAGAGCACCATGTTGAAGCCGAGGCTTTGCCAGATGCCGATCCCGCACAGCGTGAACAGCACGACCGACTGGTTCTGCAGCCAGTCGATGCGACTGAGGCCGAGAGCCTTCACGAGCTGATTGACGATGCCGAACTGGGGATGGAGCATGAACTCCCACACGATCGACATGGCGATCAGCGTCGCCATCACGGGCAGGAAGTAGATGGCGCGGTAGAAGGTCCTGAGGCCCCGATCGGCCTCGATCAACAGTGCCGCGCCGAGACCGAGCAGCACCGAGCCCGGCACCGTGATCGCGACATAGAGCAGCGTGTTCGTCAGCGATTTCTGGAATACGCGGTCCGAAAACATCTCCGCATAGTTCTTGCCGCCGACGTAGTTCAGCGTCGCGGCGCCGAGCTGATAGTCGGTGAGCGAGAGCAGGGCGACGCACGCCAGCGGTCCGATCAGGAACAGCACGATCAGGACAAGCGCCGGTCCGGCCAGAACGGCCGCAACTGCTCGATGCCCATGGCGGCGGGATGGCACGCCCGCGACGCCCGTGACAGGCTGGCTGGCGTCTCTAGACATGGGCGTGCTGCTCCACACTCGCATCGGATGACGCAGAAACACGCCGGCCACGATCGTCGAACACGAGCACGCGCGCGGGCGGCAGGACCATGGTGAGCTGGTCACCCAGGCTTGGCGTGAGGGCAAGAGCCGGGTCGTGCCTCATGACCACGGGCGCCGGCGCGCCTTCGACGCCGACGTGGACAAAGATGTCCGCCCCGAGATTCTCCACGTGCACCACACGGCCGGTGACCGTCGGAGCGTCCGTATGCGCTGTCGCCGAAAGTACGTGTGGTCGCGCTGCGATATCGACGCGCGCGCCGGCCGGGAGCGTGGTGCGCAACCGCAAGCGAGCGCCCAGAACATCGATGCTGCCATCGCTCTCGATCGTGCCGGGCAGCACGTTGATGGCCGGACTTCCTACGAAGCGGGCGACGCTCAGGTCATTGGGATTCTCGTAGATCTCCTTGGGCGGGGCAACCTGTAGCGCCGTGCCCTCCATCATGACGACGATGCGGTCGGACATCGTCATGGCTTCGGCCTGGTCGTGCGTGACGTAGATGAATGTGGTGGCGAGCCGGCGGTGAAGCTGAGCGATTTCGGCGCGCATGTGCACGCGAAGCTCGGCATCGAGATTGGACAGAGGCTCGTCCATCAAGAACACGCGCGGCTCGCGCACCATGGCGCGGCCAAGAGCAACGCGCTGCTTCTGGCCGCCCGAGAGCTGCCGAGGCTTCCGCGCCAGCAGCTCCTCGATGCGCAGAATGCCGGCGACAGCGCGCGCTGCCTCCTTGATCTCGCCTTCGGCACGACGCGTGCCGGGGTGCAGGTAGCGCGCGCCGGGCAAGCGCTGGAGCATATTGAGCCGGCTCAAACGCAGAGGCATGGAAATGTTATCCAGCACCGACAAGTGCGGATAGAGCGCGTAGGACTGGAAGACCATCGCGATGATGCGCGCTGCAGGCCGCAGATGATCGACGACCTGCCCATCGATGGAAACCGTGCCCCAATCCTGTGTCTCGAGGCCTGCGATGATGCGCAGGAGCGTGGACTTCCCGCACCCCGATGGACCGAGAATAGTCAGGAACTCACCAGAAGCGATGTCGAGCGAGATCTGTTTGAGAACGTTCTGCGCGCCGAAGCTTTTGGAGATGCTTTGCAGCGAGACGGCCCCCCTGCGGAGCCGCGCACCACTTCCGGTGAGAGGGCCTGTCGCGGCTCCGCTCATGCCTCGGTGCTCCCTCTTTATTCTTAGTGCCGAATGCTTATCGATCCGGTCGCGCGGGCCCGCGCAGCGCAAAATCTAGGCTGAACCAAGAAAGCTCGGCAAGCCTTCTGTGGCGCGCGCCCTGCCTTTGCGATGCACAATTCGCGATACGCCGACGGAGGATTGGCTCATGCTGCATTGCGGCCGTCGGTGTATTCGAAGCTCGCGACAGTATTGCTACAAGCGCGCGGTATGCGCACCATCATCGGCACATTCGACATCGAGCGAACAGCGCACTCGCATGTCGCGCGATCAGGTCAGGGCATGAGCTTCTCGAGCATCTCGCTGATCTCGTAGACGCTCGAGACCGCGAGTTCATGTCCGAACGGCACACCTTCGCGTTCCGCGCGCCGGCGCAGGCCCGCCTCGTGAATCTCCATGGCATCGCGCGCAAAGGGCATCTCGCCCGGATCGACGATGCGCAGATAGCCGTCGGCATCGCGTGCCGGCATGATGCGGCTCTTCACGTGCCTGTTCGGCGACCACGGAATGTCGAGCACGCCCGCCTCGGCACTGCGGATCGTCGCGAGGGCGACATCGCCGTCACCCATCTCCAGGATCTTGTCCATGACCGACACGACCTCGCGGCGAATAAGATCGCACTCGGTCTGGAACTCGGGCATGGCGTCGAGCTTCTGATTGCGCGCCAGATAGATGGCCATGCGCGTCATGCGCAGCCCCTCGGCATTGGCCTTGGGTGTCGGAATCCCGAACGGCTCGTGCGTCGACTTGGTCGTGATCGAGTTGGCACCGCCGACGGCTGCCAACGTGCCGCCATAGACGATGAGTGCGGCAGCCTGCGCCTCGTCATGCGGCCATGCCCCCATCCAGTGGAGCGAGGTGACGGGCGTATAGACGTCGTGGAAGCCAAAGCGCTGGAGATATTCCTGCACGAGCACGCGGCACATGCGAATGGCGGCCGCATCCTGCACGAGATGCAATGTCTGTCCGAGCTCGAGGCCGTAGTGCCTGACACCCTGATGCGCCGCCAGCAGAGCGTCGACGATGCAGGTGATGATCGCGATCGACGGCGGGATGTTAGTACCGGTGAGAAAGCCCGGCTGGCGGCGATGAAGCTCGACGCCGTGCGTCATGTAGAGCGCCGCGAGACGATCGAGGTACTGGTAGTTGCGGATGCCTTCCTCGAGCGACGTCTCTTTCGTGTAGGAGACCGTGTAGGCGAGGCCGGAGCCGAGATAGCCCGTGAAGCCGGAGGCATAGCCCACTTCCGCCGTCAGTCGCGGAAAGGATGTGCCCGAGAGGACAATACCCGGCTTGTCGATGGCATCGATGAGCTTGGCCGTCTCGATGGGGCCATAGTTCACCATCGGAAAGCCGTTGAGCATGGAGCGGCCCGCCTTGCGGCTCTCCTCGACACCCAACTGCGCCTTGTCCCACTGCTCGTTGCGCGTGTAGCTGTCCGTCGTCGTCGGCACGATGTCGGCGAGGCCGACCTTGTCGAGCTCGGTCATCAGCTCGATCTGCAGCTCCAGCGTGCCGAAGCCGCCGCGCGGCTGCGTCAGACAGCGGCCGCTGGCCTCTGCCTCGCGAAACACATGCGCGAGCTGCTTGTGCTTCGGAAGTGCCTTGTGGCGCGCCACCGCGGCATCGACATCGACGAGCGCACCGGTCGGCCAGCGCGCGAGGTTCTCTCTGCGCATGACGGCGAAGTCGTCCGCCGGAATCTCGCGCTGCGAGAACGGCGCGCGCGTGTCACGCGATCTGACTGCGAGGTTCATGCGCTTCCCTTTCTTCCAATGGGCGGAGCGACGTGCGCGCGATCTCGAAGGCAGCATCGGGATCGATTGCGGCGAGCAGACCGCCCGCATAGAGCAGGTAGTCGGCGTCAATGCAGAGCGTCGGACGCAGCGGCCGCAGCGAGTATGGATCTGCGGGATCGGCGAGCGCGGCCTTGAGCACGGACGACGGCGTGGCACCATGTGCGAGCGGACCGCCCGTACCAATGACGGTCGTCACGCCCGAGAGATCCTTGCCACGCTGCATGGTGACTGGTCCCTGCACGGTCTGGACGATTTCGGACGTGCCGGCGTGGCGACCGACGGCAATGCGCACCGCCGTCCATGCGAGCGCTTCGTCGAGTGCAATCTCGGCCTGTGTCGACGGCAGGCGCTCGACATCGGCCTCGATGGCGTCGAGCATCGCGTTCAGCTCGGTTTCCGTAAGGCCCGCGCGCGTGGCGAACACCGAAGGGCCGGCGGCTTCGACAATGGCGCGCGCATTGTGGCGCATGCCGAGATCGCCCTCGACGGTCCGCTTCACGAATGGCTCGGGCAGGCCGTACTGCACGACGCCATCGCGCCTAGGCGCGCCGACAGCCACGGAGTGCACGTCGGTGGTCGCACCGCCGATGTCCACGACGAGGAGATCGCCGAGACCAGCGTGGCGGGCCGTGCCCTCCGAGAGCAGGCGCGCACCTTCCATGACCGCGGCCGGTGTCGGCATGAGCACGGCATCGACTTGGGCGGCGGCGCGGTCGATGCCCTTGGCGTGCACGATGCGGGAAATGAAGACCTCGCGGATGGCGTCCCGCGCCGGATCGATCTCCAGCACGCCGAATGCGGGCATGACGTTTCGCGTGAGGATGGCATTCTTGCCCGCGGCGCTCAGGCCGGCGACGACTTCTTCGGCGACATCGCGATTGCAGGCAACAATGATGGCACACTGCAAGGTCGACGCGGAAAGCCGCGCGCCATTGTGGCGCACGACCTCGGCATTGCCGCCGTCCGTGCCGCCGGCGAGCAGGATGATGTCCGGCGCCAGTGCCTCGATGGCGCTGAGATCACTTGGTGTGAGGCGATAGGCAAAGGCACCGACGAGCTTGGCGCCAGCGCCGAGCGCGGCTTGCCGTGCGGCTTCAGCGGTCAGCTCCTTCACAAGACCGATCGTCACCATCCTGAGACCGCCGGCCGCCGAGGACGAGGCAAGGCGATGCGTGAATTTGGGCAGGCGTCCGAGCTTACGCTCAAGCGCGGCGAGCGCGAGGTCGAGGCCGATGGTGACATCGCTCGTCACTGTCGAAGGTCCCTGCGCCGTAGCAAGAACGCGGCGTGCCTCGACATCCACCGCACGGAGCTTGGTGTAGGTCGAGCCGAAGTCGATGAGAAGAGCGGCGGACATGCGCAAGCGAGCTTAGGTTGAAGGGACAAGCGCCGAGCGCGTCGCGAAATCGCAGTTGAGCGCGTCGATGACGGCGTCCGTACGCGTGCCCGGCGGAAAGGCGCGATTGAAGCCCATGCCGAGGAATGTGCGCTCGGTCTCCTCCCAGCTTCGCTTGCCGACGACGAGGTTGCCGCCGACATAGAGCAGGATGTCATCGAGGCCAGCTTCGATGCACTGCTCGCGGAAGCCGCGGCAGTCGAGCTCGCCAAGTCCATAGAGCGACGAGACGAGGATGGCATCGGCGGCTGTCTCGATCGCTGCCTTGATGAAGTCAGCGGCCGGCGTGAGCGCGCCGAGCGCGATCACCTTGAAGCCCGCGTTTTCCAGAGCGATAGAGAGAATGCGGTTGCCGACGATGTGCGTGTCGGAGCCGATGACGCCCGTGATCAGCGTCTTGTTGATGGCGGCGCCTGTCGCGCGCGGGAGAGCGGCATTGTCGACCATGGTCATTCCATTCATTTCACTGAACTGAGCCGGCCGGCATGCATCTGCGACACGCGAGCAGCGGCAATGCGCGCATCATCGAGGGCCGTCATCATGCCGGCCTCGAGTTGCATACTCCCTCGCCTGACGGCGATCGGCGCCGCCGCGATCGGTGTGCGCTGACGGAGGAAGCCGTTCATCTCGCCGGCGTTGGTGATGGTGCGACGCGCGACGCAGGCCTCCATCCAGCAGCCGAGATCGCTCGCCACGCCATTACCCAGCACGGGCTGCATGCCGAGATCGCGGATGAGGTTTAGGCCCTCGGCGAGCTTCGTGAGGCTGCTCATCTTCATGAGCTTCAACTTCACGAAGGATGCCCTCAGCGCAGCAGCGCGCTTGATGTCCTCGAGCCCGTAAATGGACTCATCCAGCATGAGCGGCACCGTGCTCACGGCGGCGATGGCCGCAGATGCCTCCCAATCATCGGCGTGGCACGGCTGCTCGAGCAGCTCGATGGACTCTGGCGCCAGCGCCGAGGCAAACCGCACGCCGTGCGCGCGACTGTAGCCCTGATTGGCGTCGAGCCGCAGCTTGGCGCGCCCGCGATTGGATTTCTGAATGAAGGCGACGCGCTTCAGGTCCGCCTCGACATCGAAGCCCGCCTTGATCTTGAGCGTGCCGTATCCGGCCACCACGGCAGCTTCGATCTCGCGCTCGATGCCGGCGAAGTCCGTCGCATTGATGCCGGCCAGCAGCGGAACTTCCTCGTCGGCGTCGATGGCGAGCAAGGGGTGGCCCTCTGCCATCTCGATGGCGGTGACGAAGGCCGTCAGCGTGAACGGCGCATCTTCGAGGTCCTGCTCGGCGAGAGCCTTGGCGGCGTCGCTGCTGAGACCGACGAGCCGCGAAGCCAATGCCGCCGCACGCGGCCAAGCTTCATCGATTGTCTCGTCCGTATAGCCGGTGAGAATGGTCGCTTCGCCGAGGCCCTCGCGGCCGTTGACGACGATGCGCGCGATGATGGTGTCGAAAGCCGTGACCGGACCGAGCGCGAGCTTGTAGGGCTCCTTGAGCGGCAGCCGCAGGCGGTCAAGTCGGACATCCTCGATCACGGTGGCGATCTCTCGTGCTCAGTGGATCTTCAGCAGCAACTTGCCGCGCGTGGCGCGGCCCTCGATCGTGCCGTGTGCGGCCGAGGCCTCGGCAAGCGGGAATACTTTGTCGATGGCGACGTGCAGCGCGCCCTCCGCGACTGCGGCGAAGAGATCCGCAGCCCGCGCGCGGATCTCGTCGGCGCTCGCCATGTAGTCGGCGAGATGCGGCCGCGTGAGAAAGACCGAACCTGCTTCCGCCAGCTCGAGCAATGGGACCGGTTCGGGCTGTCCGGAGCTCGCGCCAAAGCTGATGCAGACCCCGCGCCGCTTGAGCGCGCGAAAGCTGCGAGGAAGGGTATCGCGGCCAACTGAGTCATAGACCACATCGACACCACGGCCATCGGTCAGACGGCGCACCTCGGCGCCGAAGTCCATCTGGCGATAGAGGATCGTGTGATCGGCACCGCGCTCGCGAGCGAGCCGCGCTTTGTCCTCGCTTCCGACCGTGGCGATAACGGTTGCACCGGCGCGCTTGGCGAGTTGAACAAGAAGCTGGCCGACGCCGCCCGCTCCAGCGTGCACGAGGCACGTATCGCCGCGCTTTAGCGGAAATGCCGAGCGGGAGAGATAGTGCGCGGTCGAGCCCTGAAGCATGAGCGTCGTCGCGATGGCAAGATCGATGCCAGCCGGCACGCGCACGACCTTCCAGGCCGGCACGACGGCGAACTCGGCGTAGCTGCCGCGCGAGAGGCAATAGGCGACCGTATCGCCGACCGAGAGGCCGCTGACGCCCTCGCCGACCTCCTCGATGCGACCGGCACCCTCCATGCCGATCGTCATGGGCAGTGGCGTCTGATAGGTGTGCGAGCGGGCATAGCTGCCGTCGCGCATATAGACGTCGATGTAGTTCACGCCGGCATAGGCGAGGCGCACCAACACCTCGCCCAGCCCAGGTCGCGGCTTCGATACGTCCGCCAGCATCAGTCGCTCGGGGCCGCCGAACTTCTCGACTTGGATGGCCTTCATCGCACTCGGTCTCGCCTTCGGATGCAGGCCACTTCGTTCCACAACGCGCGCAGTCCGTCTGTCAGTTCGATGACAAAGAAGACAGCCCCGAACCTCTTCACGTCCTTTGCACGCGCCGCGCCTGACGACGCCGCGCCATCCAATCGCTGATCGTCGGGTAGATCAGCGCCAGCACCACGAGCGCCATGATCGCGCCGCTCACGGGCCGCGTGAAGAAGACCGTCCAGTCATTGGAGAAGCTGATCATGGTGGTCATGAAGCTCGTCTCGGCGAGCGGCCCGAGGATCGCTCCGAGCACCATCGGCGCGATGGGAAAGCGGAAGCGCTCGAAGAGATAGCCGAGGATGCCGAAGGAGACGATGACCCAGAGATCGCCGACCGTGGAGCGCGACGCCATCGCGCCCATGAAGCAGAACATGACGACGAAGGCGGACGTGATGGCCTCCGGGAAGGCGAGCACGCGCACCAGCAGCTTGATGGCGAAGTAGCCGATGAGGCACATGCCGATCACGCCGACGAACACCGACGCGAATACGGCGTAGACGATGTCGCCCGACTTGAAGAAGACGTGCGGGCCCGGCTGCACGCCCTGCAGCATGAACGCCGCCATGATGATCGCGGTGGCGCCGGAACCAGGGATACCCATGGTCAGCAGCGGCACCATCGCCCCGCCGACCGATGCGGTCGCGGCCGATTGCGGCGCGACGATGCCTTCGGGAATGCCTGTGCCGAGCTGGCGACGGCGCTTGCCGTACTGGCTTTCGAGGCCATAGCTCACGAACGACGCAATCGTCGCGCCGGCGCCGGGAATGACGCCGACGAGAAAGCCGACGAACGAGCCCCTGAACAGGCTGGACTTGACGTCCATGAGCGCGCTCAGACTCGGCAGCTTGGTGCGAATGTCGCCGACCGACGACACGCTGACCGACTTCGAGCGCTGCTCCATCCGCGTCAGCACCTCGCCGAGGCCGTAGGCACCGACCATGACCAGCAGGTATTCGATGCCGTCGCTGAGCATCGGAATGCCGAAGTCGAACCTGAGCTCGCCGTACGTGGGGTCCGTGCCTACGCTCGAGAACAGCAGGCCGAGCGCGAGCGATATGAGGGCTTTGGGCAGGGAGCTGCCGCCGAGGGCGACGACCGAGGAGAGCCCGAGCAGGATCACCGCGAAGTATTCGGGCGTCGACAAGGACAAGGCGATCACGGCCACCGGCCCCGACAGGAACACCATCGCGATCGCGGCGACGAGACCACCTGCCAGTGCCGCAAAGAGCGTCCAGCCGAGCGCCAACGCCGGTTCGCCCGCGCGCGCCATGGGATAGCCGTCCCACAGCAGCGGCACGTCGATCGGCTCGCCGGGAATGCGGAAGAGGATCGAGGTGAAGGCACCGCCGTACGTGCCGGAGACGTACATGGCCGTGAGCAGGATGACGGCCGGAATCACGCCCATGCCGTAGGTAAAGGGCAGGGCCAGCACGACGCCCATGACCAGGGTCAATCCCGGCAGCACGGCGACGAGCAGGCCGAGAACGAGACCGACGAAGAGGAACAGCAGATTGAGCGGCTGAAAGACCGTACCGAAGCCGTGCGCGAGATTGATGAGTGTGTCCATCGCCGCCCCCTAGCGAACGCCGAGGAGCGCCATCAGCGCCAGCGTCAGATCTCTGAATGGGCCTGCGCCCATCGGCAGCGACACATAGACGAGGCGCTGGAACACGATGAAGAAGACGAAGGCGCCGATCGCGGCAATGAGCGCGGCGCGGAGCCGCTTCTCATAGCCGGCGAACGTCATGATCGCGAGCAGCAGCAGGAACGTCGAGACGATGAAGCCCAGGTAAGGAATGACCGCGACATAGCCGAGCATGGATGCAATGCCGAGCATCGCGAAGACCGGCCGCTTCTCGCCGTCTGCCGCATCTCCCTCCAGATCCTTGCGCGCATCCTCCTCATGGCCGGCCGAGCGGGTGGCATTGGTGATGAGGATGCTCGTGTCGTCGTCGGAGCGCGACTTGAGAGCGGCCTCCAGGACGCCCCACAAGGCCGCGCCGATCAGCAGGACGAGGATGATCTTCGGCCAGAGATCGGGCCCCGCACGCCCGAGCGTGGTCGATATGGCAAAGTCATTGGCGACGGTCCAAAGCCATACGCCGACGCCGAGCACCATCATGAACGGCGCAGCGCGCCGCACTATATCCAAGATCATCATCGTCTGCCCTCGCCGCACTACTGCCAGATCGATTTCAGGATCTTGATCTGGTCGGCGACATAGGCCATGCCCGGCTCGCCCGCGATCACGCTGTTAGGATCGGCCCAGGCCTCCGCGAGGAACTTCTTGTATTCCGCGCTGGCGCCGGCCTTGGCTACCTTCTCGCGCAGGAGCTTCAATCTCTCGGGCGGGGTCCCCGCCTTGGCCATGAGCGTGCGGTATTGGTCGAGCACGAGGTTCATGCCGAGATCCTTGGTGATCGGGATATCGGTGAAAGGCTCGACCTTCTCGTTGGCGAGGAACAACACCGGGCGAAGCTGCTTGTTGTCGATGAACGAGCGCACGTCGCCCGCCTGCTCGTAGACGAGATCCGCGTGACCGCCGAGGACCGAGGCATAGCGCTCGGACGGCTTGGCGAACGGCACTGCGATCAGCTTGAGCCCGCGGTGCTTCTTGAGCTGCTCGACGGCGAGCTCGTCAGGCGTGCCGAGACCGGTGACGCCGACTTTCAGCTCGGTCGTCTTGGCTTTGGCCTCGACGTCCGCCCAGCTCTTGAAGGCACCACCCTCCTGAACGAAGAAGCCGGAGGGCTGCTTGATGAGCACAGCCACGATGGCGAGATCGTTGAGCGACCAGCGTTGCGCGCGGGGGGCTGCCAGCAGCGACAGCGTGTCGGCCGTAACAAGACCGAGCTGGTAGCCTTCAGGCTGCCCGCTGAGCAACTTGTTCAACCCCGTAACACCGGAGCTGCCGGCGACGTTCTCGACGGGAATGGAGACCTTGAGCTCGGGTTCCAGGAGCTTGCCGATCATGCGTCCGGTCTGATCGGCGCCGCCGCCGGGCCCCCAGGTGACGACCATCTCGATCGGCCGCGTCGGATAGTCTTGAGCTTGCGCGGTCGAGAATAGGGCCGCGAGCATCGCGGCACACGCGACGACACGTCGGCTGACCACATGCCTTGCAGAGTGCATGAACTCCGTCCTCCCCGGACATATGTTTGAATTTCTTGTGGTTATGCAGCGTCGAGCACTGCCCGTGAACGATAGGCAGACGGGCGCGCGCCTGTATGTCAGCGCGATGACATTGGCGGTGAACTTAGGGCATCAGGCCCATCAGGCCACCGACGTCCTCGATGTAGAGCCGACGCCCGGCCTTCGAGATGTAGCCGCCCTGCATGAAGCGGCCGAGAATGCCCGTGATCGTCTGCCGACGGGAACCGACGAGCTGCGCCAGCTCCTCGTGCGTGAGATGGATCTCGGGGCGCTGATCCCCTGTCTCGATTTCCCGCTCTCGCCGTGAGACGGCGAGCAGCACGCGCGCCAGGCGCTGCTCGACACTCAGCGCCTGCAGATCGCCGACACGGAAATGGAAATCGCGCATGCGGTCGACGAGAAGCTGAATGAGGCTGAGGCCAAGACCTGGATCGCTCAGGATCAGCTCTCGAACGCGATCGGACGAGACTTTGGCCAGAAGCGTGGGCTGGATGGCCTTGGCGGTGGCGTCGCGCCACGGCACGCTCGCGAGCGCCGTCAGCCCAAGGATGCTGCCCGGCAGATGAATGCGCAGAAGCGTCTCATTGCCCGCGAAATTGAGGAGCGCCGACTGCGCCTCTCCCTCGAGCAGCAGGTAGATGTGCCGAGCCGGCTCGCCCTGGCGATAGATCACCTCACCGCGGCCGTAGGCGATCCGCGTTGCGACCCGGCTAAGCAGATCCGCCTGGGCGGGTGCCAAGCTCGGCGTCAGGTCCTCGATGATCCCAATGCTCAATTCACGCATGCGACGGTCCGTGTCCGACCCCGCCTCACCTTGGCGGCATTGAGGATAGCGCGCAAGCCCGAGCTACCTCCCCCGACCAATGCGGATCCGAGAAGGAAAAATCAGCGCGCGCCCGGGAGATTTTTGGCGGAAGAGGCATCCGCCGAAGTGCCATTTCAAATCGTCTCAGGAGATCTCGCGGCCTTTCCTATCTCATTGATATATCGAATCTTTCTTGAAATATCCGCCTCTCTCGCCATCTCCTTCATTCACCGAGAGCTACTTCTCTTTTGCGCCCTGGTGCAAAATGACGGCCAGCGGATTGAGTGTTGGCGCTTCGACCAGCTTCAGCGTGTTGGTGTCATGATGGTTGAAGGGCTGCTGCTCGCGGCCTTTGACCACAAGCTCCGTCTGGATGTCGTAGGTCCAGCTTCCGTCATCGTTGAAGGAGATGGCGCAGCAGTAGCTGGTCGTACGGAAAGCCTCGTCCAGGAACTCGGTGGAGCAGATGCCGTAGCGCGTGTCGCCCCGCGTCGCCTTGACGGAGATTGTCCTGTCATCCGCTTTTGCGTGTCCGGACGCGAGGAGAGCCTGGCCGCGCGGGATCGTCACGCTCTGCATGATAAGGCCTGTCGCCGGCTCCCAGAGCCAATAGCCGACCTGATCATGAAACGTGATCTTCTCCTCGGGCGTGTTGATGTGAATGTGATAGCGCAGTCCGTAGAAGAGCTGGGGTCCGTTAGTCTGCGGATCGATCGGGTCCATCCGGATGTGCTCGCGAAACACCCGGCGTTCCGGCCCCGCGGCCTTGGGGTTGATATCGATGCCCTTGTCGGCCTGCCAAACGCCGGCCAACCGACGCAGGGGCCCGAGATTGGCCAGCCCGTCCGGAGCAACATTGTCGGGCTCGGTGAATATGTCGGCGGGAATGGGCAGCATGGTGTTGCCTTTCTAGTTGTATGGCGATAGCCGCAATCCGGCGCTCGTCGCCATGACGTGAATTCCGGCGGCGTACAACACCTACGCCGGCCAAACCTGTTTGAGCAGGCTGATCCAATTTTGCCCGAGCACGCGCTCGATGCGCCTCGCCGCCCAACCGCGCTTCTCCATCGCCGCCGTCAGATTGGGAAACTTGCCGAGGCGCTCAAAATCCCTGAGCTCAAGCACATCGCCGAAACCGACAAGTTTCCGGCCGTAGCCCTTATCGTGCGTGATCCAGCGGAAAAATTCAGCATCGTGCCCCTGAGTCGAGTCCGTGCCGACACCGACCTGCTCCTCGCCAATTAAGTTGATGACGTACTCAATGGCTTCAACATAGTCCTCGACACCAGATTCGGGACCTCGCGCCAAGAACGCGGGGAACATCGTCACACCGATGAAACCTCCCGCATCGGCAACGAGCTTCAGTTGCTCGTCGGTCTTGTTGCGCGGATGATTTTTCAGTCCTGCCGGTGCGCAATGCGTGATGGCGACCGGCTTCTTACTCCAGGAGACAACGTCTTGCGTTGACTTCCAACCCACATGGCTCAGATCAACAAGCACGCCGACGGCGTTCATCTCCGCTATAAGCTCGCGCCCAAAGTCAGTGAGCCCGCCATCCTTGGTTTCATAGCATCCGCACGCGACGGAGTTCGCCGTATTGTAGGCGACCTGGACGATCCGGATACCGAGATCAGCGAACAGACGCACGGCCTCGAGGTGGTCGCCGTAACCGGATGAGTTCTGCCAGCCCAGGATGATGCCGACCTTGCCATCACTTTTTGCTTTCTGGATATCGGCAACAGTGTGCACCTGCGTGATGATGTCTGCGTGGTCGTGGAACAGCTTCTTCCACTTCGCCACATTGAGCGCCGTCTGCTCGAAGTTCTCCCATACGCAGCATGTGCAGTTTGCGGCCGTGATGCCGCCGGCCTTCATGTCCTCGAATACGTCCCGAGTGAAGTTCGAGATGACAAGGCCATCGATGACGATCGACTTCTTGTGGATGGACGTCATGACCATTCCCCCTTAGGCGCCCCAGACAGATTTGAAATAGCGATGAAGGTTCGCGCCCATCACACGCTCGATCTGGGACGCAGTCAGCTTCTTCCTCTCGAGCGCCGCAATCAGATTGGGGTAGTCACCGAATGTTTGAAGCCCGGGCAGAACCGGCAACTTCCGGAACTTTGAGAGCTCTCGGCCGAAGCCCTTATCCCGGCCCACGTATTCGTAGAACGAACGCGGCTGGCCCGGCGTGATATCGGTTCCAATCGCCACCCCTTCCTCCCCAACCAGATTGAGGACATAGGAAATGGACTGAGCGAGATCATCGATGCTTGAGTCATCCCCCCGCCCCAGGAACGGCGGCAAAGACGCAACCGACACCACACCTCCTTTGTCGACCACAGCCCGCAGGTCCTCATCCGATTTGTTTCGCTTCATCGGGTTTAATGCGGCCGGGTTCGTCTGAGCGAAAAAGACTGGCGCCTTGCTCGCTGCCACGACATCACGTGCGCTTTGTGCATGGAGATGAGAAATATCGATCGCGATCGAGTGCGCGTTGAGTTCCTCGACAAGATCTCGACCGAAATCTGATAGACCTCGGTCGTGCGTCTCGTTGGCGCCGCACGCCGCCGCATTTGCCGTCAGGAAGGCGACTTGCACAATCCGCAGGCCAAGTTCCGCCGCAAGACCAACAAACGGCAGGTGATCGTTGAAACCACTCGAGTTCTGCCAGCCGACAATGACGCCCGTGCGGCCTTCCTCACGAGTGATCTCCCCCGCCTCGCGGACGAGGTAAAGGATATCGCTGTTGTCCGCGATGAGTGACTTGAGTTCCGCCAATCTTCGCATTGACTGCTCGAAATCTTCCCATATCGAGCATATGAGATTGACCGCATTCAACCGTCCCTTGCGCATATCCTCGAACACGGCGCGATTCCATGCCGGGATCGCCTTGGCGTCAATAATCAGCATCGGCTCCACTTCTAGTTCATCTGGTCGCGCGCGGTGTCACAAGGTTCCCCGCGACGTCAGATGCAATCACGTAGTCGATACTGGAGCCACCACTATCAGCATGACAGCAGCCCTGCTATTGCTGCCTACGCAAGGCGCCCGGCAGCAATCACCGGCATCGCTCCATGACCACCAACGGCCTTACGATCGAGGGTTTTCCGCACCTGCCCCTCTCGGCCCTTGGCGATCGGGCAATCCTAGAGCGCATCCTGATGGGCCTTCGCTCCGGCGGGTTCACGGTGGAAGCCGATCGCGTCGTACTGCAAACAAGCCGAATGCTGCCAACTGTCCGGCAGTCAGGAGGAATTCCCCGTCCTGCTCGCGACAATTGCCAACATGAGCGGTCCGCAGATCAAACCGACGAAGCCGAGCAGGTTCGCGCCGGAGGTCACCTCGCCCATGAGCTCGTCGGGCGCAAGACGAGCGAGTTCGGAGGAAATGGCTGTCGTCGGCTCACCCGCCTATTTTGCGACGCATCCACCGCCGCAGACGCCGCATGACCTCGAGCGGCACAACTGCATCGGCTGTCACCTTGGCGGCAGCACGTTTTATCGGTGGGACTTCACCGATCCGGCTGCGGCCCGCAAGATAGGCGATCCCGACAAGAGCTACCACCAAGAGCACGCCCGCCGTCATCGTCATCGCGTCCAGCGGCGAACTCGATGCCGGCAGAAGAACCACAAGCGGCGTGCGCATGAGCAGCTCGACCGAGAAGTAGCTGACGACCAGAATGACGCTCGTTAAGCCGCCCAGCACAAGTCCCCACTCATGCTCGATGTAGATGAGCAGCGCCGATATGATCACTACGACCGCAATCAATGCCCATATTGCAAGTATCATGGGTAAGACCTGATCTTAGCAGGATCGAACTGCCCCCTGGAGCTGCCGCCGATTGGCGACCTGTCGGCACTAAGTGCGCGAAGCGCGGGAAACGCGCGCGATCACAGCCCCCAAGACAGGAGATACTATGGCAGCCAGACCTCCCCACACCATGTAGGTTTCAAGAGCACGATTGCGGATCGAAGTGGTCATGCCGAGAGGATAGTTGATTTGAAAAGCAACGAGCACAATCAGTGCCGCGGCGCAGGCACCGAGCGCAATGCCGAGAACGTGCCGTCCGGATGACCCCGAGTTTCTCAAGATCGCATAGCTGACAATCAAACCGACAAGCGCCGCAAGTCCTATTCCCATATTGGACCTCCCGTGACGAATGATGTGGTTACGCAGGTGCTGCCAGCTTCTTCGCTTCGATGAATGCGTGTCAGCGAAAGCGCTCACACGAGACGCCGCCCCAAGCCCAGCCGTTGCTTGCAGTTCGGCAACTGTTTTGTCCATTGCCCTTAAATGCACTCACTCCGCGCGCAAACGTCTCCCCGATGCGCATTCCTGGACTCCCCTCGCAAGGTTCGTTCGACCGATGCTCTCAACCAGTAGCCTCGCGAGATCGGAACTTGGATTGCCTTACCCTCCGCACACCAGCCTGCTGGCGTCGATACCTTCAAAGTTGAGATACCAGTATGCGCCCTCCAAGCGCGCGCGCTCGGACAATCACGGAACGAGCGAGACGTCGGCACGCCTGTTCTGCGGCTCCTTTGCACCCTTGGCGGTCGGCACGAGCGGCGACGTGGCCCCGGCTCCTACGATTGCGATGGCCTGTGACGGCACGCTCTTGGCGATGAGCGCGGTGCGCAGCGCCGAAGCGCGCGCCAGGGATAGCGCGTCACTATTGCGCTCCGCGGCGTCGGTGTGGGCGACGATGCGAACCTCCCTCGCGCCGGTGCTCTTGAACTGCTCCGCAATCCCGTCGACCAACGGCTGGGCGAACTGCCCAAAGGTTGACTTCTCGTAGTCGAAGAAAACCAAAATGTAAGTTGGCGCCGCCCTGGGCGCTGCCGGTGTGCTCGCGGCCTTCGGTCCCGCCTGCGCCAGCCTGAGCAGCGATTCCGCCTGCCCACCGTCCGCCAGCGCAATGGCCGTCGCGAACAATATCATGCCCCCGGTCACGGCGCCGACGCGCCTTGCTCTCTTACGGTAGCTTGTGCCCGCCATCGTTTTCCCTCCCTTGTCGCAAGCCGAATGAAGCACTGCGGGTGAACATCCTAGTTGTCCGCACTGCGCCGCTCCCCGGCGGTGAGCAGCGCCCCGAAGTTCGCGCGCGTCGGCAGGCGCCCGCATCACCCAAATGGGTGATGCGCCGCTACCGAAGCACGAGCTTCGTCGTCGTGCGTGGCCTATTCGCGCGGGAAGCCCGCGCCGACGAGCAGCGCGGCGAGATCGACCTGGCGAGATGCACCGGTCTTGGCGAGAACCGACTTGAGCTGGCTGCGCACGGTGTCGCACGACACGCCGAGGCTGCTGGCTCTGCCTGCATCGGCGAAGTTCACCCAGGGCAGCACCTCCGAGCCAGCTCCCGTTTTGCCTCACCGGGCATGTTCACCACACGATGATCGGCGATAGCGCATCACCCAAATGGGGGATGATTGCTGTTGAGAAGCGCGCAAATTTTAAACTGGGGATTGGTCCTCAGGCGAAGGCAAATCTGAACTTGTGCTTGAGGTGACAATACGCGGGCAAAGAAATCGACGATGAGGGGCAGGCAATGGCGATTATGATGCGCCTACTGGGGAGAGCCGCGATCCTTTGCACAGGTGTGAGCCTTGCGACGCCTTACGCTATGGCTCAAAGGGGATATCAAACAATCAACGGCACACAAGTCTACACCCAGGTTGATCAGGCGCGAGGCGTCGCAACGTTCAGCAATAGCTGCGGATCGCAAACGCTCACCCAGCGCGAGCTTCAAAATGGCGCGATTCCCAGTCGGATTATTCCCTGTCCACGGCCGCAGGCTAAGCAGCCACCCACATTCGACATCCAGAAAGAACGTGCGAAAATTGATTGGGCCCTGTCTGTAAATATCAGGGATCTGGCAAACAAAAGCATGCAGGAAGCTCGCCGCCATGAGCAGGGCAAGCGCTATTCGGACGCCCACTCGGCATACTTGGTTGCCCACTCACAGTACTTGGAGGTAGGTGACGCGAAACAGGCGGACATTGCGCTTAAGAACTCAACGCGGGTGGTGTGCGGCAGGGAAATTCAAGGAGTTGAGGAAGGCATTGAACAGGGGACGTATGGATTTGACAAAATTGAAAAGAATGACTTTCCTAAACACCTGTCTCTATGGCGGATAATTCGTGACATAGATTGCCAGAATTATCCGAGCTTCTTGCAGCATATTGATCGGAAGATCGCCGCACTCGAGAAGAAAATAGCGCCCTCTCCCGCCCCGACAAGTCAACCACACCGCGATAGCTCCGGGGGTAGTCGATGGCTGCCACCAGATTCGCCCAACAGATCAACGGCGACGAACCCGCCGCCCGCGGCCCCTCTGAAGGAAATACACATGGGGAACAAGGGCAACGAGACCGGTGCAAAGGAACCGAATGGCGGTGCTAAGGGGCGCCCCACTTATGGGCTCTCGGACGCCGTTCGTCGAAAGCTCGATGCGCTCCGCAATGATCCCGTCAGGCGACGCGAGTACATTGCGGGATTAAGCGCCACAGATCGGACCAAGGCGGAAGCGTATTTGAAAGATGCAGGTACCGGGGGCGGAACCGGGGGCGTGCAGTTTGGAAGCGCAACGTCTGCTCACTGCGCAACGGCTCTGAACCAGCTGAGACCTCGCTCTCCAAACCCGGAATGGCTGAAGGACATGATGGAGCGATCATATTGTCATGTCGATGGGACGCCCATGACCGCAGCCGAAGAAGCAAGGTACCGAAGCGTTCGCGATGCGCGGAGGCTACGACGCTGACGCGCGTTTGCTCTGGGAGTAACAGGTTCGCTGTGAATTGCGGCAGCATCCCCTACGCGGTGGCGATCTCTTCGTCGGCAGCAGAAATGGGCGCTACCGAAGCACAAGCTTCGTCAATAGTGCCGAGAGCTCGCTCTGGCGCGAGACGCCGACCTTGGAGAACACGCGCTTGAGGACCGAGCGTGCCGTCTCCTCGGCAATGCCGAGCTTGTCCGCAGCCTCGCGCAGCTTGAGCCCGGTGCAAACCAGAGCTGCGACGCGAGCCTCGCCCAGAGTGAGGCCCAGGACGTCCCGCACAACCCCCGGATCGGCTGGCTCGTCCGTCCTGGGATCGATGACGAGGACAATCGCCCGAGTATGCGTCAGGAATTGAGCGGCGGCATGCGCCGTCAATCGGATCGGCAGCAGATAGACCACGAGCGGCCGGTCGGACGACGCACGATGCAGGAGAATGGGCTTCGTATCGGCGGAAACACCAATCTCGCCCTTCAGCACTCGCGCGACGGCTGCCTCGATTTCGGTGCGCTGCGAACCTGTGCCCATCCGCAGTGCGCCGTTGACGAGATGGATCTGGTCGCCGATCAGCCGCTGGGCGGCGGGATTGGAAAATGCGACGCGGCCCAGCGCATCCAACGCAAACACCCCAATGCCAAGCCGCAACAATGCGTCGCCCAGACCGAGATTTGTCAACTCCGCATCGAAGAGGCGGATGCTGAGCCGCAGCGATTTCTCGACATGGCGACCGAGACGCGCCGCCAGCTCGCGCTCGTCGTCCGCAAAAGGAGGTTTATGCGGTCCACGCTGCAGGGCCATCCAGACGACAATGCGCGGATCGGGCGCAATCGCGATACCCATGCGCCAGCGAATGCCATGGCGAGCGGAAAATTCCGTGTAGTACGGATGAGTCGCCATCTCCTCGTCGGTTATGGCGCCGCGTTCGACAATCGTATCGCTGTGCGACAAGTATCCTCTCTCGACAAGACGCTGGGCGGGAAGGTCCCGCAGGTACCACTGGTTTTCCTCGTAGTCCTTTTGAGCCGCGATAAGGCTCGGTGAGACAATGGTGCCGAAGCCGCCATCGTCGCGATGCCACATCATCAGAGTGCCGATGTCGCCAAAACAGTCGGCGATCGCCTGCAGCGCCATGGGCCATTTCTCCGGCGCCGGCGCGGCGTCGTAGATCGCCTCGACGGCACGGATGAATAGTTCACTGATGGTGGCCGAAGTCATGTTCGTGTCACGCGCCTATTGGTTCGGGACGTCGACGTCTTCGCTTTCATAGGCAGCTCCAAAGCAGCAAGAGTATGTAGGATCACCCCATCGCTTAGGCAGCCTGGCAGCAGGGTCACAGCGACATTGAAATGACGCGCGACGATCAACTAGAGCTGATCCGTTCGACGCGGCAAAGTTGCCCGCGGATATCGGACGAGCCTGAGATGGGATCGTAAGGGCCGCTGTAGCTGAGCGCGGCGTTGATGTTTACGTCGAGCACGCCATGCTCGGGCGCCGGCTCCATGGGGCGCCACCAGCCCATGCCCGTACTGACGACATTTGCCTGTTGGGTGTCGGAAAGCTTGAGCTTCAGCCGACAGTGCCCCGCTACTTCTGCCACCTCCAAGCGCACCCAGTCGCCATCGTCCAGACCCTGGGCGCGTGCCGTATCGGGGTGCATGAAGAGGTGCGGATCGGGCGACACCTTGAGGGCCCAAGGCTGGTCGCGGAAGCGCGAGTGGTGGTAGCTCTTTTCGCGATCGCCGGTGACAACGACCAGCGGATATCGCGTGCGGATGTCTGCTGTCTTCCCCTCTCGCTCCGGCGCGACATAACCCGGCAGTGGATCGAGTCCCAATTCTTCGAGCTGAGGTGAGTAGAGCTCGATCTTGCCCGTGCCCGTGGGAAACGGACGACTTGACGGGACCGGATCGGACGACACCTGATGAAAGCCCTCGGCCTCCAGCATCTCGATCGTAATGCCGCTGTCGCCGAGGAGATGCGTGTTGAGCTCGCGTTGAGAGCGCCACGGCATCAGGCGCGCCGTCACCGCCTGTCGCGCCTCGAGGCGATCGAGAAGCGGCGCTGCGATGCCGATCTCCGTCCGTGCTTCGCCCTGCGGCGGAACCGTAGCTCGCGTGAAGACGACCGTCGGCCCCGATGGCACGAACATCACCTCTTCCTCTTCGAGCGTTGTCGTCTTGGGAAGCACGATGTCGGCCCATTCCGCTGTGGGCGTCATCTGGTGGGCAGCGACGGCGACGAAGTCGAGCGAGCGCAGGGCGGCAATGGTCCGCCGCGTGTCGGGATACGTCACCAGAATGTTGACACCGCTGGCATAGAGAGCGCGCACGGGATGCGGCTTGCCTGTCAGCATGGCCTCGATCACCGACGGGTTGTGGCACGCGGTCTGCCAACCACGCGGGCCAGCCCAGAGGGGGAAGCGGTCAGCGCCAATAGTGCGCGCTTCGACATCGGCGGGCAATCGATGCTCCGGTCGGTGGAGCAGTTCGAGATAGCTGGAGAAACCTTTGGGTGTGCGCTGGCGCAGATTGCCACCGGGCCGGTCGATGTTTCCAGAGATGGCTGCAAGCGCATGAAAGGCGCGAAATGTCTGCACGCCATTACTCGCCGCATCGATCCCGTGGCCTGAAACGAACGTCGATGGACCGTCGGCGTATGTGCGGGCGGCTTCGACGATCTGTTGCGCTGGCACGCCCGTTAGTCTCTCGGTCGTATCAGGGGGAAATTGCGCGGCACGTTCCGCCAACGCCTCGAAGCCATGACATCGCTCGTGCACGAACTGGCGGTCGTAAAGTCCCTCACTGATCAGCGCGTGCATCATCGCCAGCGCGATGGCAGCATCGGTGCCGACCCGCGGACACATCCAGATGTCTGCAAGCTCCGCAGCCGTCGTGCGCTTGGGGTCAATCACGATCATGCGGGCGCCGCGCTTCTTCGCGGCTTTCAGCTTCGCCCACTCGACAGGATCGGCGATCTGCGCATTGCGGCCGACGATCAAGGCGCAGCGTGTGTTGTCGATATCCTCCCCTCGGACAATCGGCAGGCCGGTGATCTTTCCCGAGACGGCGCGACAGCCGCCACACAGATCCTGATTGATCATCCAGTTCGGCGAGCCAATGGAGCGCAGCATGAGGGCTGTGACGATCGATCGGCTGAATGCAGCGCCACTCGTGGCGCCGACGATGGCTTCAGGTCCATAGGTGCGGCGGACTTCGGCGAGGCGATCGGCAATTTCGTCGAGAGCCTCGTCCCACGAGATGCGCGCCCACTTGCCTTCACCCCGCGCACCAATGCGGCGGTGTGGATACAGCAGCCGGTTGGGATTGTAGGTCAAGCCCGGCGCCCCCCGAATACCTTTGATGCAGAATGCACCCGCGGAATGTGGGCTGGCGGGATTGGGCGCGTAGTTGACGACCTTGCCGTCTTTGACGGTGGCGAGCGCGCCACAGTAGGCCGAGCATTCCCAGCAGGTGGTCGTATAGACGCCGTCTGCAACGGCCTCGGTGGATTGTCCTGAGGTCATGTTCGCCTCCAAGCGTGGGCGCTCAGTTTGCCGGGCTGTCAGGTTGACGGCAAGGTGCAATGCACAGGAGTATTTCCGCTCGTCGTATCGGGCATGTCTCCCACGATGATGAACTAGGAGAAGTCGAATGACACAGCGGGACGCTGTCTTAGCACTTACGGCGCAGCGTTTTGACGGCGGCGCGTTCGAGGCGCGGTTGGCCCGTCTCGTTGCAGTGAAAAGCACGTCCCACGACGCCGCATATGCGTCCGAGATCATGCGCTACTTCACCGATGAGATGACCCCCTGGCTCGGCCAAATGGGTTTTACGGTGGAGATCCATCCCAACCCGCTGGCGAATATAGGGCCGATTCTTCTGGCCGAACGTCTTGAGGGGCCTGATCTGCCCACAGTCGTCACCTACGGTCATGCCGATACCGTTCTGGGTATGGACGACGCATGGACCTGCGGCGCAGGGCCCTGGAAACTACAGCGCGACAAGGACCGCTGGTACGGACGTGGCTCAGCCGACAACAAAGGCCAACATGCCATAAACCTGTTTGCGCTCGAGAGCGTCCTCGAGGCGCGCGGCGGCCGGCTAGGCTTCAATATAAAGCTCGTGTTGGAAAGTGCGGAGGAGCTTGGGTCGAAGGGCCTTCGCCGTTACGTCGAAACGATGGCTTCTCGTCTCACCGGCGATGTCTTCCTGGCAAGCGACGGCCCCCGTGCAGCTCCCGACACGCCGACAGTCGCCGCCGGATCGCGTGGCAGTTTTCGCTTCGACCTCGTCGTTTCTCCGCGCTCCCGCAAAGTGCACTCGGGTCATTGGGGTGGCTTGACGACCGATCCTGGTGTGGTTCTGAGCAACGCCATTGCTTCGATCTGCGACAAGCGGGGGAAGGTGCTGGTTCGCGACTGGCTGCCGAATGGTGGGCAAGGGCCGAGCCCCGACATACGTGAGCTCCTGCGCGCCTGTCCGTTGGATGGTGGAACAGATGACGCAACCGTCGAGCCAGACTGGGGGGAGCCGGGGCTGCTCCCAGCAGAGAAGCTCTACGCATGGAATGCATTTATCGTGCTCGCCATGAAGAGCGGTGTGCCTGACGCGCCGGAGAACACAGTCACTCCAACGGGGCGGGCGACCTGCCAGATCCGCTATACGCCCGCAACGCCGCCCGATACATTTCTACCGGCCCTACGTGCGCATCTCGACCGTGAAGGCTTCTCAGCGGTTCGTATTGAGAAGGGCGGTGTGCATATGCCCGCCAGCGCTATAGATCCGACATCCCATTGGATCGCCTTTGCCGAGCAGAGCCTACGCCGATCGCTCCGCCGCCATATCCAGGTCATTCCCTGCACCTCTGGCGGAATGCCGGGTGATGTCTTTCAGGACTTGCTCGGCTTGCCTTTGGTGTGGGTCCCCCACGGACACAACTCCTGTGGTCAGCACGGCCCAGATGAGCACATGCTGGTCGAGATAGCGCGTCAGGGCGTGATCGGCATGACGGGCCTCTGGTGGGATATGGCCATGGCTGGTAGGGCGTGACGTTCATGCGTCAGGAGAAACACCAGAACCAGCTCGCAAGCCCGCAACAGGGGCGTCACCATGGGGCTCGATCGTGCGGAGATCGATGACCGCTATTTGGATGCCGGATACGCGCTCGGAGCTTTGCAGAGAAAGCAGTCATGGCCCGGTCGGCAGGTCCACACTTGATCTCAGTGCCTGGTTCGGCCGCTACAGTTTTGAAAGCAGACGCCCTGCAGCGATAGGCCGGAAGCCGACAAGCTCGTCACTCAAAACTGCGGCAGGCCGCGAGTAGCGTCGGCAATCCGACGCCCCTTCAGGAGGCGATGTTGCCACATCGGATCGGTAAGTGAGGCGCTAGCCGATGCCCCACTTGTAGCCGACCGTCGAGACCCACGGTACGAGGATCAGCAGCATCACAAAGGCCAGAAGCAGTGCGACGAACTTCAACGCGGCCTTGCTCACCTGCTCGATCGAAACCTTGCTGATCGCCGAAGCGACAAATAGCGTCACGCCGAGCGGTGGCGTCAGGAAGCCGACTTCGCACAGTACGACGAAGAGAATACCGAACTGAACGGGATCGACGCCGAGCTTCATCACGATCGGTAGAAAGATCGGCGTCAGGAGCACGATCAGACTCAAGGATTCACCGAACATGCCGCAGAGCACCATGAATGCTGCAAACAACATCAGCATCAGGATGCGATCCTGCGTGAGCGACATGAACCCGTTCGCGATCTCCTCCGGAATTTGATAGAGCGTCAGCAGCTTTCCGAAGGCCATTGCCGGCCCCATGATGATCAGGACCGCGCCTGTCAGCTTGCCTGCCGCTACCATGGAATGGGCGATATCGGCAAACGACAGCCGTCGTGTCGCAAAGCCGGCCCCCATCGCGTAGATGACGGCCAGCATTGATGATTCTGTTGGCGTCGCTGCGCCGGTGTAGATGGTTCCGAGAACCACCATCGGCATGACGAGTGCGACGCGCGCGTCCCATACCGCATGTAAGAATGGCCGGAGTGCAAACTTCTCCCCCGTGGCCTTGTATCCGTTTCTCTTGCCGATGATCAGGCACATGACGACGAGAGAGAACGTCAACAGGAGCCCTGGAAGGACACCGGCCGCAAACAGGCCAATCACCGAGACATCCTTCGTCATGACCGCGTAGACGATCATCGGATTGGACGGCGGAATGAGGATGCCGAGGGTACCGCCTGTCGCGGCAACCGCTGCGGCGAACGGCGCGGGATATCCCGCCCGGATCATCGTCGGGATCATCGTGCCGCCGATTGCCGCCGTCGTCGCGGGACCCGACCCCGAGAGCGACGCGAAGAACGCACATGAGATGATGGTCACTACCGCCAGACCGCCGGGGACATTACCGACAGCGATGTAGGCGACGCGAACAATGCGATCCGTGAGCCCGGTTCGCATCATGAGTTCGCTGGCCAGGATGAAACCGGGAATTGCAATCAGCGGAAAGAGGCCGGCACCGGTGTAAAGCGACTGCGCCATGTACACGAGCGGGATCGGCGTCAGCAGCAATCCGGCCAATGTCGCAAGCCCGAGCGAATAGCCAATCGGAATGCCCAGGAGTAGTGCGATGCCGAGCGTTCCAAAGACTATCGCGGTGATGTGGGCTTCGGTGAAAAATTCCGCGAGCATGACAGTCTCACAGCTGCTTCTTCATGGGATCGTCATCCTCGGGCTCCGGCCTCATGTAGGTTTGAACAAGGCGGAAACATGTGAGCGCGAACGTCAACGGAATGACCATGTAGATCCATTGCATGGGGATCTGGAGCGCCATTGAGGGCTCGGGCCTCTCGAGCGCACTGCCGATGAGCACGATCCCCTGCCAAACGACGAAAAGATTGAAACCAAGCCAGATCACGTCGCCGATGACAAAACGCCATCGCCGAAACGGCGGCCGCAACCAGTCGAGCTGAGCGGAGACTCGGAAATGCGCGCGCTCTTTCGTTGCCAGTACGGCGCCGAAATAGAGCTGAAATACGAAGGCGAAGATCGCCAGCTCCTCGGCCTTGTGCGAGAGGCCTGTCAGAACCGGGTGACTGAGGAAGTAGCGCACGACCGCCGAGTACGACAGGCAGGCCACGAGAATTGTGCAAAGCGCGACGAGAACGGCTTGCTCGAACCAATTATCGAGCCATTTGAGTAAGCGCATCGCAGGTCTCTTGGGAGTCTGTGCCGCCGATGAGACAAGCGCTCGCGCGGGCGAACACATGTAGCCGCGCGAGACACTCGGGTTCTCCAGGAACTACTTGGCTTCCGAGACCTTCTTGAACCACTCCTCACCAATTGCCTTGCGGTACTTGTCGTAGACGGGCTGAACGGCTTTGACGAAGGCTTCGCGATCCGCGACCACATTGACCTTCACACCGACGGTCTGAAGCTTTTTCAGGCCATCGAGATGCGACACGGCGGAAACCCAGCGTTGATACTCGCCGGCCTCGAAACCCGCCCGCGTGATGGCCTCCTGGTGCTCCTTCGGCATTGCCTGGAACGCCTTGTCGTTGACCAGGATCACAGCAAGGCCATAGAAAATATTGATGTACGAGTAGTTCTTGAGGAAGTCCGTGAACTTCATGTCGATCATGCCTTGCGGCGGGCCTTCGAGGCCGTCTGCGACACCCTGCTGCAGAGCCGTATAGAGCTCACCCCAATCGATGGCGGCCGTGGTGGCGCCAAGTGCAGCGTAGCTGTCGAGCATCACCTCGTTCTTGGGCAAACGCAACTTCACGCCCTTCAGATCATCCGGCTTGTTGATCGCCCGGATCTTATTGATGATCGCGCGATCGCCCCACTCGAAGACCGAGATGATGCGCACACCGGAAGCTTTGCGGTACCCCTCGAAGAGCTCCTTGCCGACAGGTCCATTCACCACCGCGTTGGCGTGATCGCGATCGCGGAAGATAAAGGGCATGATCGTGACGTCGAGCGGCTTGTACCAGATCGACGCGTTGTTGATCGCAACCAGCGTGAGATCGAGCGTGCCGAGCTGCACGTCCTTGGCCGTGTTCTGCTCGAGACCGAGCTGAGAATTCGGGAAGATCTTCACCTGGATTGCGCGCTTGGTGTATTGATCGACAAGCTCGGCGAACCGGTGGGCACCGAGATCGTACGGCGATCCCGGGACGACGCCGTGAGCCAGGCGCATCGTCTTCTGAGTCTTCTTGATGTACGGAATGTCCTGTGCCGCCGCCGTCATCGGCGCGAGCGACACGGCGAGCGTGAGGCCAAAGCCGGCCAATGTCGTCAAAGATCCCTTGATGCACCCAAGAGCTGCATCCATCGCAATACCTCCCCTAAGCTACCGTGCGTTCCATCACCTTGCGGCGCACGTGCGTGCCTTGACAGCAATCGAACTGCATCACTAGTTTTCTTCCGTGTCAAATATTGAAGCATTACGTTCCATTGAACGGAACGTATGTGTTGGGTGCCAAGAGCAGACTGAGTGGGCGCTCAGCGCTCTCTACGCAAAAAACGCGCGTGCTCATCACGCAAATGCTGAGGGGAAACGGTCAAATGTCTGCTCCTATGCATCCCACGCTCTCCGGGCGCGTCGCGATCGTGACAGGCGGCGCGGCGAGCCTCGGGAAGGCCATTTCGCAGGGCCTGGCTGGTCGCGGCGCTTCGGTTGTGATCGCGGACCACGACATGGCTGCCGCGCGGAAGGTGCAAGCATCGATCGTCGAGGCGGGCGGGACGGCGGTGGCCATCGAAGCTGACGTTCTCGGCGACAAGGCGCTCGACGAACTGCTCGAGCGGAGCATCGCGCAGTTCGGCTATGTCGACTGCTTGGTGAACAACGCGGGCATGCTCGGTCCGATTCGACCGCTGATCGAAACCACCGATGAAGATGTCGATCGTGTGTTCGATCTCAACGTGCGCTCTGTCTTTGCCTGCACGCGCATAGTGGCGCGGCACATGATCGAGCGGCGCCAGGGCTCGATCGTCACGATCGCATCGGTGGCAGGCAAGGATGGTCCCAAGGACATGTCCATCTACGCCTCGAGCAAGGCGGCCGTGATCGGCTTTACGAAGTCGTGGGCGAAGGAGCTGGTCACGCACGGCATTCGTGTCAACTGCGTAGCCCCCTCTCTGATCGAGTCGACCGGCATGCAGGGTGAGATGCCGGACTGGTTCTCCAAGGACTCGATCAGCCGCATTCCCATGGGGCGGGCCGCCCGCGCCGATGAAGTTGCGAACATCATCGCATTCCTGCTTTCGGACGAGGCCGGCTTTGTCACGGGCGCCTGCTACGACGTGAGCGGCGGTCGGGCCAGCTATTGAGCAGCGGAGAGCGAAAATGAAGGACCTCCTGACGGCCCTGCCATCTGTCGAAAGCGTGCGCAGCCAGAACGATCTCACTGGCCGGATCGCGTTGATCACAGGTGGTGGTTCGGGCCTCGGCCGCGCGATGGCATGGGGATTGGCCTGCCATGGTGCGAACATCGTCATTGTCGACCGTGACATCACTGCGGCTGAGACTTGCGCGCGAGAGATTTCAGCCGGCTGCGGCACGCGCACGCTTGCCGTGCGCGCCGATGTCAACATCGAAGAGGATGTCGAGAGCGCGACGAAGCAGGTGCTCGAAGGTCTTGGCCCGGTCGATATTCTGGTGAACAATGCCGGTCACAACATTCGCAAGCCGCTGATCGACTACACGCTCGCCGAGTTCGATTCACTGCACGAGGTGCACGTGCGCGGCACGTTCCTGTTCTGTCGCGCCGTCGGGCGAAGCATGAAAGAGCGCCAACGCGGCGTCATCATAAATATTGCTTCCGTGCTGGGGCATGTCGCAGCTCAGAACGTTGCACCCTATGCAGCAGCCAAGGCTGCAATCGTGCAGCTCACGCGCGTGCTCGCCCTCGAACTCGCGCCGCACGGCATCCGCGTGAACGCCATCGCGCCCGGCTACATCGACACGCCGCTCACGCGCCAGCACGCGCCGGAAGTGCGAGACCGCATTACCCAGACGACGCCGCTCGGGCGCTTTGGACAAGCCCGCGAGCTGATCGGTCCGATCGTGTTCTTGGCATCTGATGCGTCGAGCTTCGTAACGG
Organism: Hyphomicrobium sp. CS1BSMeth3; assembly: GCF_900117415.1. Taxonomy (GTDB): domain Bacteria; phylum Pseudomonadota; class Alphaproteobacteria; order Rhizobiales; family Hyphomicrobiaceae. The sequence continues at coordinate 374,452 of NZ_FPEI01000006.1, read as the reverse complement.
GCAGCTCGCTCATCGTCGATGGCGGCTGGACGGCTCAATAGGGACGGATCTGGTGGTGGAAGTTCAGCGCGCGCGAGCGGCAGAATAGACGGGCAGACAGATGGACGGGGATTGGGACTATATCATCGTGGGGGCCGGCTCGGCGGGCTGCGTCCTCGCCAATCGGCTTTCGGCCGACGGCCGCGCGCGCGTGCTGCTGCTCGAAGCCGGCGGTAACGACCGTTACATCTGGATTCACATCCCGGTTGGCTACTTCAAGACAATGCACAATCCGCGCACCGATTGGATGTTCAAGACCGAGCCATGTCCGGGTCTCCGCGGACGCAGCCTCGATTGGCCGCGCGGGAAGGTTCTCGGCGGCTCGAGCTCGATCAACGGCCTTCTGTACATTCGCGGGCACGCCTCCGATTTCAATCATTGGCGGCAGCTCGGTTGTGCAGGCTGGGGATTCGACGACGTGCTTCCCTACTTCATGCGCGCGGAGGATCAGGAAAGAGGAGCGGACGACTATCACGGAGCGGGCGGCCCCCTCGGTGTCAGCAATATGCGGATCGAGCGCGAGATATGTGAGCGCTTCATCGATGCAGCCGAAGCCGTGGGCGTGCCGCGCACGGGTGACTTCAATGGCGAGGAGCAGGATGGCGCCGGCTACTTCCAGCTGACCGCGCGTAATGGACTGCGCTGTTCTACAGCGGCAGGTTACCTGCGCCCCGCGAAGCGACGCGGCAATCTCGGCGTCCGCACGAACGCACACACGCAACGCGTCATTGTCGAGAACGGGCGCGCGGTCGGCATCCAGTATGCACTCGATGGCAAGCAATACGAGGTGAGAGCTAGGCGCGAAGTCATACTTTCCGCCGGCGCCATAGGCTCACCGCAGATCCTCATGCTGTCGGGCATTGGACCGCCGGCGCATCTCAAGGATCATGGCATCGAAGTTGTCGCCCCCCATCCGGGCGTCGGCAAGAACCTGCAGGATCATCTGCAGGTGCGCATCGTCTACAAGCTCAATCGGCCGATCAGCGTGAACGACGAGGTTCGCAATATCGTCGGCCGGACGATGGCTGGCATTCAGTTCATGCTCACGCGGCGCGGGCCGCTGGCCATGGGTGCGAGCCAGGCCTGTGCGTTCGTGCGCACGCGGCCTGGACTGGAGGCGCCTGATATCCAGTACCATGTCCAGCCATTGAGCGCCGACAAGCTCGGCGCGGGTCTTCATAAGTTCTCCGCTTTCACCATGTCGACGTGTCAGCTCCGACCGGAGAGTCGCGGTGAAATTCTGCTGACGTCTGCGGACGCCTTTGCCTATCCGGCGATTCATCCCAACTATCTTGCGACCGAACTAGACCGGACGACGCAGGTGGCGGGAATGCGCTTCTCGCGCAAGATCGCCTCAGCCGCGCCTCTGGCAGAAGTGATCGAGTCCGAGTACGCACCAGGCCCCCATCTGCAGACCGACGATGAGCTGCTGGAAGCTGCACGCCAGTCCGCGACGACGATCTATCACCCTGTGGGAACCTGCAAGATGGGCCACGACGACATGTCTGTCGTCGACGATCGTCTTCGCTTGAGGGGCATATCGGGCCTTCGCGTCGTCGACGCTTCGATCATGCCGACCTTGACCTCGGGCAACACGAATGCCCCCACGATCATGATCGCCGAGAAGGCTTCTGACATGATCCAGCAGGACGCGCGATAGAGCCGCCGTCGATGCAGCGAGCTGCGGCCCAAGTTCCGAAGCCCGCATCCAAGGGTGTCCAGCCGGGCCTTGTTGCAGTTGCGTCTTCGTGAGGGCCGCTCCTTTTGCGGAAGCTGACATCGATCTGCGCTCGCGAGGCATCGACCATCTCTCTGCCTGGATGCCCGTAAATGGAATCGACCGAAGAAGCTGCCGAGGCGCCGGCACCTCAGGAGTGGACGATTTAGGCCTGTAACATGTTGGGAACTTGTCCGGTGAACGCCCCGACTGACTGTGGCACTCATCAAGCAGGCAGACGCCGAGGCATAAATCACTTCCCACTCATCTGGGCCGGCAGCCAGAGCGAGATCTCGGGGAAGGCAATGAGCACGGCGAGCACGATCAGCTCGATCAGGACGAAGGGCAGCACGCCGATGTAGATCTGTCGGGTAGAGACCTTTCCCTCGGCCGCAGTGAGGACGGCGAACAAGTTCAGCCCGACGGGAGGCGTTATGGTCGAGAGCTCGATCAGCTTGACAATCAGAACGCCGAACCAAATCGGGTCGATGGCCAAAGGCTTGAGGAGCGGATATACGATCGGCATGGTCACGATCATGATCGAGAGGCTGTCGATCAGGCAGCCGAGAATGAGATAGACGACCACGATGACGGCGAGGAACGCTGCCTTCGTCATGCCCGAAGACGTCAGGAAATCGTTGAACTCTCCGGTCACACCGCTGTTGACGAGGAAACGCGAAAAGATCAATCCACCGATGATGATGAAGAATATCATGCCGGTGAGCGACGCGGTCTCTTCAAGGGAGTCTCGCAGGTCCGCCCAGCCAATCCGCAGGCGTGCAAGGCCGATCAAGAGGACGCCGGCCGCACCGACTGTGGCCGCCGAAGACGGAAAAAGCAGTCCGCCATAGATGCCGCCGAGAACTACGCCGGAAAGCAGAATGACGGCCCAGATGGGCTTCAGGCTGACCAAGCGCTCGCTAAACGAAAATCGCTCGAGGGTCGTGGGAGCGGCATCCGGCATCAGCCGGACGAGAACCGGAATCGCGAGCACGTAAGCGCCGGCCGTCAGAAGTCCTGGCACGACGCCGGCGATCAACAGCTGCCCGACCGACTCGCCAGTCATGACAGCATACACCACCATGATGATCGATGGCGGGATGAGCGCCGCGAACGTCCCCGCGGCCGCGATGCAGCCGCTGCTCAGCTTCGGATCGTAGCCGTGTCGCAGCATTTCCGGAAGTGCCATCCGGGTAAACACGACGGCATTGACGACCGTCGAGCCCGAAATGGCCGCAAAGCCGGCCGACGCCAGCGTCGTCGTCATGTAGAGGCTGCCCCGCAGCCGGCTCATCCACCGGTACGCCGCATTGTAAAGTTCCGAGACCAGCCCGGTTCTCGCGGCCAGAGTGCCCATGAAAATGAACATCGGCAGGACGACAAACTGGTAGTCGCTCACCACTCCGAACGGCAACGTACGGAAGGTTGTCAGAAGGAGCGGTTGCCCACCGACGAACCACAGCCCAGCGGCCCCGACTGTAGCGAGCACGATGGCGACAGGCACTCCGAAAGCGAGAAGCGCGAGCAGCGCGCCGATCCCATAGATTCCGATTGCCAGCGTTTCCAAGCCACATTCCCCCTGACAGTGGACGGCGTCCCTGCCTTAGATATCTTTCAGACCGGCGCGGGTACCTGCGGTGGCGTCCGAGCTTTCTCCTGCGCCCGTCGGCTCCGCGGCTCTTCCGCAGAAGAAAATGACCAATTGACGGGTGAGCTCGAGAGTCGCGGCGAGACTGCCGAGCGCAAGGGCCAGCTTCGCGGGATAGATCGGAAACCGCACGAGGGCGACCGCAGTCTCCCCCACTCGCCAGCTCCGGAGGAACAGCTCCCAGGACTGCCATGTGAGCACGGCGAACACGAAGATGCCCAGTATCAGAGAAAGGAGGAGGGACAGCCGTTGAACCCGAGACGGGCAGAGCTCGATCAAGACGTCGACGCGGATGTCCTGGCGCCTGTATTGCGAGTATCCGAACGAAAGAAAGACGGCGGCGGCCAGGAGAACTGACGACGCCTCGCGCGTGACAGGCAAGCCGCCACCGCCTGCGACCGCGACCGCCACATCTGCGGCGCCATAGGCCGCGATCACGAAAAGAGCCGCTGCAGAAAGTATGAAGCAGAGCTGGCTGAGCAGCGAGATCGCGCGATTGATAGCCCGAAGCATTCGGGGTCTCCTCACAGATATCGGGGACGCTCGTAAGCGTCCCCGCGCCAGTGTACGTGATGGGCCTACTTGGGCGACTTTGCTACCCAGTAGTCGAACACCTGCTGCGCTGGAACACCGAGACCGCGTTCCTTCATCTGCTCGAGCCAGAAGGCGCGCATATCCGGAACGCGCGCGTTCAGCTCATTCTGATTCTTGAATTCGACTACCTGCACGCCATTTTTCTGAAGGAAGGCTAGCGCTTCTTCCTCTGCCTGAGCAATCGCTTTGACCGACCGCGCAGCTGCCTCGGCGCTGACTTCCGTGAACAGCTTCTTGACCGACTCGGGCCACTTCTTGTGCCAGAGATCGTAGTTCACCCAAACCGGCCAGGTCGACAGCGCACCGAAGTTGGCAGTGCTCAGTTGCTTCGCAACCTCGTATTGCTTCAGGTCCACGATAAGCTGGTATGAGAAGTAGGTGCAGTCGAGGCGTCCCCTATCCAGCGACTCGTAGACCTCGTTCGTGAGCACGACCTCGCCAACCGCATCGAGCGCCTTCCACATATGTGGAACGTAGGCACCGTAGCTTCTCATCCGCTTGCCTTTGAGGTCCGCTAGGGCGGTAATCGGCATCTTGCACAAGACCCGGTAAGGACCGAGGCTGTTCCAATACAGCGACCAAACGCCGTTCTTTTTCTGCTCCTCTCTCATCGCAGGAACATCGGCGATCAAGCCGTCCTGCACCCGAGCCGCCTCTGCGTTGTCGCGGAAGATCATCGGCAACGAGGTCGTGACCCCGTTCAAAGGGAGCTCGGAGGGATAGTACGAGGCCGGCGTCGCGCCGAGCTCGATCGCGCCGCTGCCTACGAGTTCGATGATCTCGGTGGACTTTCCACCGCTCTCGGCCCAGAGGATCTGGATCTTGATTTTCCCGCCGGATCGCTTGTTGATCTCGTCCACCCACCATTGTTCGATCTTGGACTGAGCCGTGGTCGGCGGCACGCTGTGAGCAAGCCTCAGGTTCATTGATGGATATGTTTCTGCCGACCACGCAGCGGCGCTTCCGGCAATCAACGCACCTATGGCGAGTGTAATGCTTCGCATCGTTGTTTCCTTCCCCATGTTCTATGGTTTCTATGATTGCTTCAGCACAGGCACTACTTCGAGGCGCCGGTTCGACGAATATTGCCCAAGCTCGAACTAGGGCGAGTTCACCTCCCCAATCGAGCGAACAACACGGCTGAGGTCGCCGGCCGCAGCCCCCTCCCCTCGCGTGGCTTCCCGCAGGGCAGCAAATGGCCGCGTTCCAAGCTCTTCGATTTCCGATGCGAGCTGTCGGATGAAGGCGGTAGCACCTTCATCGTTTAGGCGGTGGGTGAGCAGGCGCATTGAGATGGCCTCCTCCGCGTCAACGGTGCGACCGCGAAGAACCAGATCGAACGCCCGATCGCTACCGATGAGCGTAGCAAGGCGGCGCGTGCCCAAGGTGACGCCAAACTTCCGAAAGCCCGGAAAAGCCATCCGGATGCCATCCGTACCGAGCCGGTAATCGCAGGCCGCCACCAGATCCGCGCCGGCACCGAACGCTGCACCATGCACCCGGGCGACTGTCACGAAGGGAGCCTGCCAAAGAAGCTGCAGAAGCGCCTCGATCTGCATTGTGCGCGCGGAGATCTCGAGATGGTCGATGGTCGCCGCGTCGCTCTGATCAAAGCCAGCGCAGAAATTCCGGCCTTCGCCGCGGAGAACCAGAAGACGCGTACCGTCCGAATACGCGCGGGTCACGGCGCGCATCAGCGTCTCCACCAGCGTGGGGCTCAGCGCATTTGCGCGATCCGGCCGGCTGAGGCGAATTTCGCACGCCGAGAGACTTAGTGTCGTGCGCACCACCATGTCGCCGGTGCCGTCGAGGGGACCCGTCAGAGCGCGCATCCAGATCACGGCGTCCACTCGGTGAGGACTTGCTCGGAATGCTCGCCCACTCCGGGTGGCCGTTGGAAAACCGAGAAGTGGTAGCCCGTCATTCGTACCGCATTACCGACGGTCGGCGTGCTCGCCCCGTTCGGGAGGTTCATCGAGCCGATCAGCCCGCTCGCGAGCACGTGAGGATCGGCGAGGGCCTCGGCGTAATCAAGAATAGGCGCGACCGGCACGCCGACGGCGTCCAGTAGTTTCAGCCACTCGTCGGCGGTCTTCGTCGCGAGCACGGGTGAGAGCGTATCTGCGAGCGCGACTTGGTTCTTCGCACGCGCGGCCAAGGTGGAGAATCGTGGATCATCCAGCAGCTCTGGCGTACCTGCGATATCGCAAACGCTCCGCCACAGCTTCTCGTTACCTGCCGCGATGATGAGCCACTTGCCGTCGCTGCCTTGGAAGGCCTGGTAGGGAGCATTGCGAGGATGGGCCGAGCCCAGTCGGGCAGGCGCCATGTCCGTCCCCCAGTACTCGCTCGTCTGCAGTGCCGCCATCGAGAGCATGCACGACAGCATGGATACGTCGAGGCGGCTCCCGGTGCCGGTTTGCTCGGCGGATCGAAGCGCGACCACGCAGGCGAGAGCCGCCATCGTCGCCGTGCCGAAATCGGCGACCGGCACCCCGCATTTGGCCGGTGGCCCTTCTCGCTCGCCGGTCACGCTCATCATCCCGCTCATGCCCTGCACGGCGACGTCGAATGCGCCGCGTTGCGCATAGGGGCCGGTCTGGCCGTAGCCGGACACTGAACAGTAGACCAATCTGGGATTGCGCTTGCTCGCTTCCTCATACCCGAAACCGAGGCGCCGCATCACGCCGGGCCTGTAGTTCTCAAGGAGGATGTCCGCGTTCTCGATCAAGCGCCATGCCGTATCTTGCGATTTCTCGTCCTTGAGATCGAGTACGATGCTGCGCTTGTTCCTGTTCACCGACGCGAAGTTCAAGCTGTACTGCCCGTCGGGGCCAGAGACCATCGGGGGCCACCCGCGCAGAGATTCCCCTCCCGGTGGCTCGACCTTGACAACGTCGGCACCCCAGTCGCCGAGGAGAAGGGTTGCGTATGGGCCGGCTGCAAACTGCCCGAACTCAAGAACCCGCACACCTGCAAGCGGCTTTTGCGCTTGCTTGCTAGCTTCGCCAGCCATCCCTGCCTCCGTCATCGTACGTCCTTCGTGCACAAGCGGCATCTCATCGGACGGTCGTGCGTGGGGGGCGGGCGCTCGACTGGCGGAGGGACAGAGCGGATCACGCTGAGGCCTCCGTTGGGGACAGAGCAGCAGAAACCGGCAACCTCAGTCCGGCCTGCTCCATGAGGGGCAGGACACGCTTGCCGAAGAACTCGAGGTCAGGAAGGAAGTCGAAGAAGTTAACCTGGATGCCGTCGCAGCCGGCTTCCTTCAAGCGCCTGAAGCCGTCGACCACCTGCTCGGGGCTGCCGACGATATGAACATTTCCGCCAACCACCCACTGCTCGCGCTGGGAATTCTTCCATGAAGCTTGATCCCCGCCGATCATCATCTTGAAGAAATTCTCGGCGGCAACCTTGTCTTCATGCTTGATGATGCTCTGGAGATGAGCCCTCGCCTCGGCCTCGGTCTCGCGGCAAATCACATGCGGGTTGATGATAGTCCGCACCTCGCGCCCTTGCTCGCGCGCGGACTGCTTGATACGTGCGTTGTGCGCGGGAAGCGACGCGCAGGCCTTGTCGAGATCGGCGCCGGCGGGGCTCGTCACGAAGATCAGATCCGAGTGCTTGACGGCATAGGCAAGGCCGGCGCCGGACGAGGCCGCGTTCACCAGTATGCAGCGGCCATGCTTCGGTTTCGGCGCCACGAAGGCTTCCTTCGTCTTCCAAAATCGGCCGTCGAAGGTGACGTTCTCGCCGTCCTCCCAGAGACGCTTCAAAAGCGTGACGAACTCGTCCGCCATGACATAGCGGTGATCATGCTCGATCGGCGCGAGCGCGAACATCTCGAACTCGCTCGGTTTGTACCCCGTGACGACATTCAGGCCCCAGCGCCCGCCGCTCATCTCGTCGATCGTCGCGCCAAACTTCGCTAGGTGCAGGGGGTGCCAGCCATAGAGCACATGTACGGTCGAAATCAGCAGGACACGCTTCGTGGCGGCCGCAAGACCCGCCGTGACGATGAGCGGATCAGTCGACATCTCGCGGAATTTCATCCCCCCGCCGTAACCGCCCTTTCCAAGCCACTGGGCGAGGCCGAACACGAGATCGAAACCCAACTCCTCGGCGCGCACGGCGCAGCGCTTATTGTAGTCGAAGGACCAAGACGTCCCGCGCGGGGCCGTCGACGGACTCCATGCGCCTGACTGAAGAGGCAGGAACAGCCCCAGCATCAAGGGCTGCTGAAGCGCGCGCTGAAGCGGCGCATTCTCACCGGCCACGGTGTTCATTGTATATTTCCTCCCGACCTGAGGGAGGATGCTATCCGTGAGCTGGTGCGGGAATAAGCGACTTATTTTGTTGGGATGTCATCGATTATTTTGATGGGACTTTGCCGCCTTGTCTTGGCCGGCTTCATGGGCGTCGCGGCACCCGCAGCATTCTTGCCGACATTCCCTTCGTGCTCCTGCTCTCGCGGGAACGTGCTGGCCTCCCGAGCCATCTCAGCAATAGCGCGATAGGCGGCGTTCTGACGCCCTCTCGGGTAAGCGGCGACGAATTCCAGGAGACGCGGGACGTGGGACGTTGAAAGGAGAACAAGCTGGTCCGATGCAATTTCGTATGCGTAACACTCAGGTGATAGCAGGCTTATCCCGAGACCCGCCTTGGTAAGGTAAGCCACAGTGTTCATACTATCACAGATGATGGGCATAGGCCGGGCGATCGCACTTCGCGACGAATTAGCCAAGCCTACGTCGTGGTAGAGTGATCCCGGGCCCATCAATATCAAGCGATTTTCAACCAACTCCTCTTGGGCGAGCGTTCGCCCATGCAAGCCGAGGCGTGGACTGGCCATCCAAACGAGACGGTTGGCCCCGATTCCTTGCCGCTCGTATCCGCTGTCCAGCCCGACTGCGTCTGGTATCAAAGCGACATCTATCTCGCCGGCTTTAAGACGCGCCGCTACGTTCCTGGTGAGCGACACATGACAATCGAGCGAAATAAGCGGGTAGCGCTCACTCACCAAAGCAACGAACTGAGGCAGCCAAGTGAGAGCAATCAACTCGGCGACCCCAACCCGGACAACCCCAGAAAAAATCTCCGGCGCCCCCACGCGATGCTTAATCTCGCTCGCCAGGTCCATCGCGCGCTCCGCATACTCCAAGAGCTCGCGTCCCTTAGGCGTTAGCCGCACACGCCTGTGGCGCCGATCGAAGAGTTCGATACCGAGGCTGCTTTCCAGTTCTTGAACCCGGGCAGAGATCGCTGACTGAGTCGCGTTGAGGCGCGTTGCGGCCGCCGCAAAGCTTCCAAGCTGAACAATGGCGATGAACGCCTCGAGTTGCCGAAAATTCATGACACGTCATCCGTGAAAGGGCTATCTCCGCCACCCCGGCGCCCGGCCGTGGATGCGTCGTGGCGAGATGCGAGCGCTTTAGTGAGCGCGCAAGGACCAACCGCTGCGGCGCGGAAGCTGGCCATCTCGCGTATGTCAGCCTAGCGGATTATCCGCGCGACCCGGAAGACATGATCGTCCGCCCATTCACGCTCGACACCAGAACTCTGTCGATTGGCCACCTATGCGGCGCCCTCGCGATACCTTGCATAGCAGACATCCTTTCTGCAACCCGGGATCGTCGAAGCGAGCTGGCTGGATGTCTGCAATTGGGATAATGCGTCTACGCGCTAGCGGAGAAAGCAGACTTGATGACCGCTCACTTTTCGACGAGTGTGCTGATCAAGTTGCGTCCGCTTTACACTCTAAATCCGTCGTCGCCCATCGACGGGCTAGAGCGACATGTCGGGCGACCGGAGCACATGAAAGCAGCAATTAGTGCGCAACCCAACGCACCCTCGCCGGCAACTTTGTCCGCTCCGAAATGACCTGCCGAAGCAATCAGCAGACCGTCATTGCTTGGATGCATACCGCAAGGCGCGCGCCATATGCTCGTGGAATTGCGCGGCTGCCGCAGGTAACGCCCGGTCCCTAAGCAACAGCATCTCTATACGCGCCACGCTCATCAGACGGTCACGCAGGCGGACGGCCGCGAGTTGCCCTGATTTCAAACCGGATGCTGCGCATAATCGCGAGAGAAAAGTGATACCCGACGTGCTTTGCGCAAAGTTCGAAAGCATCTGGATAGAATTGCTCTCGAACTTCGGCATGAGCCCCACGCCAGCAGCCAGTGCGGTCGCCTCAAGGAGAATGCGGCTGCCTGAGCCGGCCGGCGTCAGCGCAATGGGATACTCCAAGGCTTCGGTGAGCGAGAGGCTATCGGCCTTGGCTAAGGGGTGATCCACGGACATCAGGGCGTGCACCGGGAAGCGCAAGCGCAGGGAAGCGCGCACAGCGGCTGGAAGCTGCGGCTGAAATGCAATGCCGATATCCGCGCGCACGTCCTCGACGGCAGCAACCACCTCTTCCGTCGAGGCCACGGTAACCTCGAAGCGGATGCCTGGATTTTCGGCCGTGAAATGGATGATGGCGCGCGGCAGCACATCCTGCGAGACGGAGTCGATCGCCCAGATCCGCACCACGCCGCGGCGAAAGCCGCTCAGTGCATCGATCTCGGAACGCACACGCTCCGAAAGCCCCCGCGTGTCTCTCGCGAAGCGGAGAAACACCTCGCCGGCCGGCGTCAACGACACGCCGCGGGCATGACGCTCGAAGAGGCTCACGCCGAGATCCGCCTCCACATTGATGATCTGCCGACTGATGGCCGATTGCGCGACGTTGAGCATGTTGGCAGCCACGCGAATGGATCCGGCCTGCGCGACCGCCAGGATGTAGCGAAGTGAATTGTGCAGCATCTGCCTGTTTCCGATGCAGACGGGCAGTGTGATGCCACTTCGGCATCGCTGCAAGCGATTTTCTCTTCTTGTGTGATCGCTTTGGCATCTGCCTAATTGCAGGCGGTGGTGACAAAATCGCGCTCGATGCAGGGCTATTGAATGGACCAGGATATCGTGACGGCCTGTCGTGCGATCGACCGGCTGGTGACCGTAGAAGCGCGGATCTCGGTCTCGTCGCGAGGCGTGATCGAGAACCTCTACGGCGCGGCGCTCGATGCCCAGGGTGGCCTGCCGCTGAGTTTGCAAGCGGCCCAGCTTATTGCCGCGCACGCCAAGGCCGGCAAGACGATCTTCATCGCGACCGGCGCCGGCGACCCGCTCTACATGCCAGCCGGCGAGACCGACGGACCACCGGGCGCCGCCGTGCTCGCTCTCGGCATCCATGCAGCAACCGGCGCCACGCCCATACTTCTTACGGAGGCAGAGTTCGTCGAGAACTTGTCCGCAACGGCTCTGGCGGCGGGCCTAGGTCTCCGCAATCCTGACTACGCTTCGAAAACCGCCTTCACGACCACTGTTCTGCCGCTCGCCGCCGACAGCAGCGCCGTGACACAGGCGGAGGCCTACTTCGAGAGCTTCTCGCCCACCTTGGTGATCGCCACTGAAAAAATCGGCCCGAACGCCGAGGGTATCGCGCACATGTCCTCAGGCACGCCTGCTGCGGCATCGCGTGCGCGCGCCGAGCACATCTTCGACTTGGCGGCGGCCCGAGGCATTCCCTCCATCGGGATCGGCGACAACGGAAACGAGATCGGCTTCGGACGGATCGAGGGTGCCGTCAAGAAATGGAAGCCCGGCGGCGAACGTCTGGCGACCCGCGTCGCAACTGACGTGCTGTTCCCGGCCAACGTCTCGAACTGGGGCGCCTACGGCGTCATCGCGGCGTTGTCGATCCTGTTCGGTCGCACGGACCTGCTCCATGACGTCGAGACCGAGCGGCGCATGATCGAGGCGTGCGTTGCAACGCACGCGGTGGACGGCAGCACCGGCCGCCACATCCTCGCTGTCGACGGCACGCCGCTCGCCATGCAGCAGGCCGTCGTGACGATGCTCGCCGGCATTGTTCGAAACGCGCAGATCAAGGGCTACAAACGTCCATTTTGACCAGAGAGGTAAGGAAATGACACGTCGGGAAATTCGCGTTCTCGCCCCCGCTGGCATATCCCGCCGGAGGTTGCTCGCTTTGCTCGCCGCCTCCGGCGCAATGCCGATCGTTCCACGGCCCACCTTCGCCCAGACGCCGCAACTCAATCTCTTCACCTACCCGACGTTCGCGAACGAGAAGATCGTCGCCGCGGGCAAGGAGCAAGGTCTCGACGTCAAGACCACCATCTATTCAGGCGCCGACGAGATGATCGCCAAGCTTCGTGGTGGCGGCACGCGTCTCTATGACATGATCGTACCGCTCCACACCTACGTGAAGGTGGCTGCCGACGCCGACCTTATCGAGCCGCTCGACCCAGCCAAGATACCCAATCTCGCGCAGGTCACCAAGGCCTTCACGACCATTCCGGACTGGTCACCGGGCGGCAAATTCTATGGCGTCCCGTTCGTGTGGGGTGCCAACGCCGTGGCCTACAATTTCGCGGAGACAGGTGATGTCGACAGCCTGAAGCTGCTGTTCGAAGGGAAGTTCAAGGGGCGCGTTGCCATGCGCGACGATTCCGAAGATGCCATCGCCGTGGGTGCTCTCTATCTCGGCATCAAGAACCCCTTCGATCTCGACGAGAAAGCCCTGCAAGAAGTCAAGAAGGTCATGATCATGCAGAAGGCGATGAACCGCACCTACTGGCGGAACATTGCCGATCTGCGCACGATGTTCGCGAACAAGGAAGTGGCGATCGCCTGGGCAACGCTATCGGTCGTGGCGCCGCTGCGGAACAATGGCATGGATATCCGGTGGATCTGGCCAAAGGAGGGGGCGCTCGGCTGGTCCGAGGGCATCGCCGCGGTCAAGGGCGGCAAGAATCGCGCTCACGTGGAGAGCTACGCCAACTTCACCATCAGCCCGGAGTATGGTGAGGTGCTGGCCCGCGCGACGCGCTACGCGAGCACCTCGTCGAAGGCGCTCGAGCGCCTGCCCGCGGATCTCATCAAGGAACTCGGCATTCAGCCTGAGCGGATGGCCAATCTCCAGTTCAAGCAGCTGCCAAAGAACAAGCCGCGCTGGACCGAGATCTGGACCGAGGTCAAAGCTGCTTGACCATCTTAGCGGGCAAGATCGAGCCGATGGGAACGATGACGGCCGAGCATAGCCTTATCGAGATCGACCGCGTGAGGAAATCCTTCGGCGCCCACACGGCGATCGACAATGTGTCCCTCGCTCTTGGCGAGGGGCATTTCGTCACGCTGCTCGGCCCCTCCGGCTGCGGAAAAACTACCCTGCTGCGCATGATCGGCGGCCTCGAGACACCAAATAGCGGATCAATCCGCATTGCGGGCACTCCAGTCGAGTCCTTCTCGCCGATAGATCGACCCACCCGAATGGTCTTTCAGAGCTACGCGCTATTCCCCCATATGACGGTGGAGAAGAACGTTGCTTACGGGTTGCAGCGACGCCGGATACCTGACGCCGAGATCAAGGCCAAGGTGGCGGCGCAGCTCGATGTGGTCGGTCTGAGTGAGAAAGCCAAATCCTATCCGTCCGAGCTGAGCGGCGGCCAACAGCAACGTGTTGCTCTCGCACGAGCACTCGTCACTAAGCCCCGCGTGCTGTTGCTCGACGAGCCGCTTGCGGCTCTCGATCTGAAACTCCGGCAGCGCATGCAGGCGGAGCTCAAGTCACTGCAGCGATCTGCGGCCATCACGTTCGTCTATGTAACGCACGACCAGCACGAAGCGCTCGGGCTGTCCGATCGCGTGGTCGTCATGGAGAAAGGTCGCGTTGCGCAGCGCGGTACGCCGGCCGAGATCTACCACCGTCCCGCCAATCGCTACGTCGCCGAGTTCGTCGGCGACATTTCGATCCTCGACGGGACAGTACGAACCATCGAGGACGGTGGCGCTCGTATCGAGACGCCCGCCGGCATGTTCGTCGCATCAGGTCCGACTGTGCGATCGGGCGACAAAGTGCACGCCATCATCCGTCCGGAAAGCGTGAGAGTCGCGGTAGCCAGCGGCGACGGCGCCAACACGCTGCGCGCGACTGTCGAATCCGCAACTTTCCGCGGCGCGGACATGCTCGTCGAGTTTCGCGGTCCGGCGGATGTCCGCATTCAAACGAGCATCTCCTCCACCGCCCCCGAAGCAGCGGCCATCATCCCAGGCCACACCATCACCCTGGAGCTGCCGGCCACCGCTCTCTGGCTCATTCCTGCTGAAAGAAACTCAAACGCCTCGGAGAGTAGCCCATGACGTTCACGGCCATCGCCCGCGAGGGCAATCTGCTTGGTATTGCTCAATGCACCAATCCCCTTGCTGTCGGCGGACGGTGCCCCTTCATCCGCGCCAACGTCGGCGCCGTCAGTACGCAGGCCTATACGGATCCGGGTCTTGGGCCGCTGGCGATCGAGTTGCTGACGATGGGGCATTCGCCTGAGAAGGTGCTGAAGGAGTTGAGCGAGACCGATCCGGGCTTTGCCTGGCGGCAAATTGGCATTGTCGACCGACATGGGCGCGCGGCTGTGCATACCGGCGACAGCAACAAGGACTACAAGGGTTCGATCACTGGCGATGGCTATCTGGTGATGGGCAACTATCTCAAGAGCGATCGTGTCGTCAAAGACATGAACGAGGCCTTTCTCGCATCGAAGGGTAAGATCCTCGAGGACCGGCTGCTCGCGGCGATCACAGCCGGACGAGATGCCGGTGGCGACCTCGGCGGACAGCGCTCGTCGGTCATCCTCGTCTACGACACCGAAGCGTATGCGCGAACGGACCTTCGCGTCGACTGGGCACCCGGGCCGGAGGACGCCATTGTCGGCATGACGAAACTCCTCGACCTCTGGCGACCGCTCATCCCCTACTACAAGGAGCGGCCACACAAGCCCGAAATGGAGGGCTGGGAGGATTGGCTCAAGAAGCAGCAGGCAAGCTGATGCGCACAGGGCGCAGCAGCATTGTTCCGCTCCTGACGCCCGCCACGGCGTGGTTCGGGCTGTTTTTCGCCCTGCCCATCGCCGCGATGCTGGTGGTGAGCTTCTGGGTGGTCGCGAACTACCAGCTCGTGCCCACCTTTACGCTCACCAACTACACGAAGCTCGCGCAGCCGCTCTATCTCTCAATCATCGTGCGCACGTTCGCCATTGCGACGATCGTCACGATCTTGGCTGCGCTGGTCGGCTATCCGGTCGCCTACTATCTCGCGCGGCGGCTGAAGCGTCTGCGCGTCTTCGTCCTCACACTCATCGTGCTGCCACTATGGACGAGCTATCTCGTGCGCAGCTTCGCATGGATGCTGGTGCTGGGGACGAGCGGCGCGTTCAACTGGTTCCTGCAGGGCATCGGCGTGACGGATCAGCCCGTGCGCTGGTTTCTCTACACCGAGTTCGCGGTCATTATCGCCCTCGTCCACATCTATCTGCCGTTCTTTATTCTCCCGGTATTCGCCGTCCTCGATAAACTCGATGACCGACTGCTGGAGGCGAGCAGCGACCTCGGCGCGAGCCCATGGACCTCATTCTGGACGGTGACCCTGCCGCTCTCGCGTCCTGGTATCTCCACGGGCTGCCTCCTCGTCTTCATTCCCGCGGCAGGCTCCTACGTGTCGCCTGAGCTGCTCGGAGGCCCGAGCGTCCTAATGATCGGCAGCGTCATCGCCCAGCAGTTCGGCCTCGTTTTCGAGTACGCTTTCGGATCGGCACTGGCGCTGACACTGATGACGGGCATCCTCATCGTGGCGCTCGGCCTACTCCGCATCGGCAAGGTCCAGGGGCTGAAGTGATGACGCGCGAGCAAGGCATCGGGACTTTGGCCCTCGCGGTCTGGACGGCGCTGGTCGTTCTGTTTCTCCTTCTCCCGCTATTCGTAATAGTTGCGTTCTCATTCAATGACAGTGATTTCCCCTCGTTCCCGATGCGGGGCCTGACCCTCAAGTGGTATTGGCGCTTCCTCGAGTCCGACGAACTGCTGGCCGCCCTTTGGAATAGCACGCTCGTAGCATTCGCGACGATGGTTTTGGCGACGACATTCGGGACGCTGGCGGCCATCGGACTAGCCCGCAGTGGAGCGCGCACTCAGAAGTTCATGCGGCCTTTGCTATCGACGCCGATGATGACGCCACGCCTCGTGGTCGGTATCGCGCTGCTCAATATGTTCAACCTGCTTTCGATGCAGCTTTCGCTGCTCACGGTCATCGTTGGACACACCGTGGTGGCTGTCCCCTACGTCATTCTCGTCGTCAGCGCGCGCCTCGTCGGGCTCGATCCGCGCATCGAGGAAGCCGCGGCCGACCTCGGTGCGACGCGAACTCGCGTGCTCATCGATATACTCCTGCCACTGCTGCGTCCGGCCGTGCTTGGCAGCGCCCTGATTGCCTTCACGCTGAGTTTCGACGAAGTGGTCGTCACCTTTTTCACGACCGGGACCGAGAACACGCTCCCGACTACAATCTGGGCGATGCTGCGATATGGCATTACACCGGAGATCAACGCCGTCTCCACGCTGACCATGATCGCCACCGTGGCCCTCGCGCTAGGCGCTGAAGTCATGATCCGCAGTGGAGGCGTGCATAGGCGCTAGGTCTGTGCTCCTATGCTTCCGACCATCGGACGATCGTGCAATGGGCAATAATGCCTCGCGGCTACCCGGAGGACACGCCTCAATTGGCATTTCTGGGTCAACTTCGCTTTGTTTCTCTGGCACGACCGCTTGCCCCCTGCGACCAGACATAAAGACTGAGCCGCTTCCGGAAAGGCGCCGATGTCAGTTCGTGGGATCGACCATTGACTGATCTTGCGACGAGGCTGACGCGACGGGCCAATCTCAGCATCGAGTTCGATGCCGCTATCGAGATCACCAAAAAGATCGACATCTGAGTGCGTGGCGCACTACCTCCGATACCGGACGCGGCGGCGGCGCTCGTTGCCCTGCCGATCAAGCCTCATGGGATGGCAGCTTGCGGGATCGACCTCCGATATTGGCCAGAGCAGCTCTGGTGAAGGGCGTGTGAGCTCCCCGCCCATCGCAACCGATCGCTGAGGCGCAGCGGATCGCCTCTGACGGTATGACCGCAATCTCGAGCACGCGCTCGCGCCCATATGCTGCCGAGTGCGTCCGACGCCGGGCCACAAAGCATATGCAAATGAGGGGCAGTTAAGCCCAAGCGGGCGGCGCCTTACTGATGCGCAGATATCAAATAGTTCTACATTGCAGAACTTATACTACTTCATGAACTACAACATGCATCGAGAGGAATTCCGATTATAATTCAAGAGCTCAAGACGGTTCTACATAGTAGAACTCGCGAGCGCTTCTGCAGGAAGAACTATGAAAAAGAGCTGAGGAAACGATGCACGAAATCAAGACAAGACATAGCTCAATCGCAGGCTCCAAATACCACCGCCCATGGCACATCGTTGCGATGATGCTCCTGGCCGCAGCAGTGTTTGTGCCAACTAAGGCTGCCGCGGAGGTGGGCGAAGTTCGCATCGTCCGGCAGCCTAGCATTCTTTCGCTTGCCCTGTTCGTCATGGATCATGAGAAACTGGTGGAGAAGGCGGCTAAAGAGCAAGGCCTGCCTGATCTTAAGGTCACGTGGTCACGACTTGCCGGTGGCGCTGCGGTGAATGACGCCATGCTTTCAGGGGCAGTGGATTTTGCAGCCGGTGGCGTCGGTCCTCTTATCGTACTTTGGGACCGCTCCAAAGGAGGCAAGGGTGACATCAAGGCCGCCGGCGCCCTGAGCGACCTTCCAATGATACTCAATACCAACAACCCCAATATCAAGAGCCTCGACGATTTCAACGAGAAAAACAAGATTGCGCTACCTGCTGTGAAAACTTCGATGCAGGCAGTTCTCCTTCAAATGGCTGCGGCGAAGAAGTGGGGAGACAAGGGGTACGATCACTACGATAGGTTCACGGTATCGCTGGCGCACGCCGACGCGACGGCCTCACTGATATCGGGATCAGGAAGCATCGCAGCACATTTCGCCGCGCCGCCATGGGATGCCATTCAGCTGAGGAGCCCGAATGTGCACAAGGTGCTCGATAGCTCCGACATCATAGGCGGCCCTGCTACGTGCCTCGTGCTTTACACAACTCAGAAATTCCACGACCAGAATCCGAAGACATACGCTGCAGTCGTCACGGCCCTCGGTGAAGCCATGAAACTCATTTCATTGGATAAGGGACGCGCCGCCAAAATCTATCTGGCGCTCACCAACGACAAGATCAACGTTGAGGAGCTAGTGAAGATTCTCGAAGAGCCCTCGTCGGTCTTCAAGATCTCTCCTAGCGGCATCAAGACGTATGCCGATTTCATGCACAAGATTGGTCGCGTCAAAACACGAACGGAATCGTGGAAGGATCTATTCTTCCCGTCGGCGCACAGTCTTCCCGGCAGCTGATTGCTGTCCCAATAGAGATGGCCCAGTGTCCTTGTCAGAACTTGCGGCGCAGAATGATCAGAATGCGTAATGGAATCTGCAGCTCATCGCGGCCCAGGGAGACACGACAAGACTGCGACACAAGCAGGATCCGCAGAGAGTGAGGAAAGATCGGCGGTCGCGAAGCTGTTCGCGGGCGGCGGTGATGGGTGACTGCGAGGCGCTCCGACTACCTGGCAATAGAGCGCCTCGCTCCTCCCACGCGAGGCGAGCAAACCGAAAAGCGCTCCTCCTCCGCGCAAAAAGCGCGCCGAGAATGGTCGGCGAACCAACGCACAGCGACGCGGAAAGCGATCCCGCTGAGGGATCACAGCCGACCGAAGGCCATATATCGCAACGGGTCATCTGCGATCCCTGCAGAGTGTTGTCGCTCCGCGTGACGCGCAGGTGGTCAGGGCCGATTTAGACCGTAGTGATCCCTCAGCGTCCGCCCATTGTATTCGGCGCGGAAGCGTCCCCTCCGCTTGAGTATGGGGGCAACCTCCTCCGTGAAAGCGTCCAACATCCACGGCAGGACCGGCGGCATGACGTTGAAGCCATCGGCGGCTCCGCTGTCGATCCAGTCCTCCATGACATCTGCAACCTGCTCCGGGGTCCCGGCGATAACGAAGTGGCCGCGCGCACCAGCGAGCTTGGCCAGCAGTTGCCGCATCGTAAGCTGCTCCCGACGCACCGCCCCGACGATCAGCTCGGTGCGTCCCCGAGAACTCTGATTTTCAGCGGGATCCGGGAAATCCTCTGGACGCAGCACCTGATCGAGCTTGATGCCAGAGAAATCGTACCCGTCGAAGCGATCGGAGAGCCGGGTGAGGCCTACATTCGTATCTGCCAGCTCGTTGAGTTCCTGCTGCAGACGATTGGCTTCGGCTTCGGTGCCGGCAATCATGGGACTGATCCCCGGCAGCACCAGAAGCTGATCCTGTGCCCGGCCGACCTCGACGACGCGAGACTTGATGTCGCGATAGAACTCCTGGGCCGTACCCTTCTGTATGTGCGCCGTGAACACTGCCTCGGCATGGCGCGCTGCAAATGCCTTGCCGGTGTCGGAGGACCCCGCTTGCACCAGCACCGGCCAGCCTTGCGGGCTACGAGGCAGATTGAGGGGACCGGCTACTTCAAAGCTCTGGCCTTTGTGGTCGATCTCCTTGACGCGATGTTTGTCGATGAAGATACCGCCATCACGATCATCGACGACGGCATCGTCACGCCAACTATTCCAGAGCGCCTTCGTGACGTTGACGAACTCCTCGCCGACGTCGTAGCGCTCTGCGTGCGAAAGCCGACCACCGCCACCGAAGTTCCGGCTGCCGGCATTGCTGAATGACGTCACGATGTTCCAGCCAGCGCGGCCTTGGCTAATGTGGTCGAGCGAGCAGAACTGGCGCGCAAGATTGAACGGCTCTGTATGTGTAGTCGATGCCGTCGCGATCAGACCGATGCGGCTGGTCGCATGAGCGACGGCGCCGAGCGTCGTCAAGGGTTCGAGCCAGATGCGCGCCGAGGTATCAACGTCGGGCGGCAGGTTCAGAACATCCGCCAGAAAGATGGAATCGAAGTGGGCGGCTTCTGCCTTCTTCGCGCACTCGACGTAGTGCTCGATATCCATCAGCGAACGCTTCGATGCACGCGGATGCCGCCAGGCGGCCTCGTGATGACCGCGACCGTAGATGAAGAGATTGAGATGAAGCTGTTTCTTCATCGGACGCTCCCAGTTAGCACAACGACAACTGCGCACACATTGTTGGATTTGGGGCCGGCATATCGAGACGCTTGCATTACTGTTGCATCCCCCACCGGACGACGGTCCGCTGCTCGAGGCGGCGGAAGATCACGTACTCGACGAAAAGGCCGATCAGAATGACGGTCAGAAGGCCGGCAAAGACGCCGGGAATATCGAGGTCATTCTTGCGCTCGAAGACGAACCAACCCAGACCGCCGGAACCTGAGCTTGCCCCGAAGACGAGTTCAGCCGCGATAAGCGTTCGCCACGCGAACGCCCAGCCGATTTTGAGGCCCGCAAGAATGCTCGGCAGCGCCGCGGGGATCAGAATTTTCATGACAAGGCGCAGGCTCGAAAGACCATAGTTGCGGCCGACCATGCGCAATGTGTTCGAAACCGCAAGAAAGCCCGCGTGCGTGTTCAGCGCCACCGGCCAAAGCACGGAGTGGATCAGGACGAAGATCAGGCTTTGATTGCCGAGACCGAACCACAGCAGCGCGAGCGGCAGCAGCGCGATTGCTGGCAGGGGATTGAACATCGACGTGAGGATCTCGAGGAGGTCCCTGCCGATGCGGGTGTTCATCGCCAGCACCGTCAGCGTCGCAGCGAGGAAAAGCCCAATCAGATAGCCGCGCGCGAGCACGCTGATCGACATCCAGACCTTTTCCAGAAGCCCAAGCGTCGTGATGTTCGTCCACAGCGCCTGGATGGTCTCGGTGAAGGTCGGGAACAATAGAGAGTTGTTGAGGTGGAGCGCGTAAGCCTGCCATGCACCCGCCAGAATGACGAGCAGGACGGCCTTTCGCAGGGCTTCGATCCGGTAGGCGCGCTCCCAGATCGTCAGAGGTTTCTCGACGGTACCGTAGTTGCCGGCGTCGATGACTTCACGAATGTACGCGGGGCGCCTAGCAGCCGTATCAGTCATGATCGTCGCCCTCGATCTCTGGTTGATCGGCAAAGAGAAGGCCGTTGATCGCAACGGACAGCTTCTGCCCGGTCAGCGGCTCAATTTCGTCCTTGCCGTTGCTGTTGAACTCCGCGCGCACGCGCCCCGGATGCGGCGATAGCAGGAGAATGCGCGAACTCAGCATCACGGCCTCCTCTATGGAGTGCGTGACAAACATCATGGTGAAGCGCGTGTCGTCCCAGAGTTGCAGGAGTTCTTCCTGCATCCTTCGCCTGGTTAGTGCGTCGAGCGCGGCGAAGGGCTCATCCATCAACAGAATCTCAGGCTCCATGGCCATGGCGCGAGCGATCGCGACGCGCTGTTTCATGCCACCCGAAAGCATATGCGGATAGGAGTTGGCAAACTTCGTGAGCTTTACCTTCTCGATGTAGTGCATTGCGCGCTCGTCGGCTGCCTTACCCGAGGCGCGACCACTTTCCGTCAAAGCGAAGGTCACGTTCTCGCGTACCGACTTCCAGGGGAGAAGCTGGTCGAACTCCTGGAACACCATGATTCGATCCGGCCCAGGCTTTCGGACCAGCTCTCCCTTGAGGCGAATTTCACCCTCCGTGGGCGCAATGTATCCACCGACTGCCTTCAGAAGCGTCGACTTCCCGCACCCCGATGGCCCGAGGACGACAAAGCGATCCGACGCGTGGACATCGAAGTCAACGCGGTAGGTAGCAACCACCAGATGATCCGGCGTCTTGTATTGCAGCGTAACCCCGCGCCCGGACAGGACGGATACTGCGCCAACGGCTCTGCCGCCCTCATTCAGTCGAGGCTGACCAACGCCATCACGCACGCTCGCAGTCCCCGCTGTCTTCGTCTTCGTGTCGAACATCATCAGCTACCATTCAGACCGTGCGAGAAGGGAAAGAAGTAGTCCTTCCAAGATGCCGGCTTGTTCTTGATGCGGCCCGTCGAATGCAGGAATTCGGCAGCAGGAACCGTTGCACTCGGCTCGAGCCGGAACTGGATCTTGGGGTTCTCCAGCATTGCGACGAGATCCTCGACCGTCGTCTTTTCCTTGGTCACGCTGAGATAGATCTCGGCCGCACGCTTCTTATCGGATCGCACCAAGTCCATTGCCTGCCCCATCGCCTTCACGACGGTCTGACACGTCTTCGGATTGTCGTCGCAGAAGCTTTGAGCTGCGTAGAGGAGGATGAGTGTGGCTGGGCCGCCATAGACCTCGTAGCTGTCGAGGACCGCATGGATACCGGGCGTCTTGAGCTGGAGGAAATCGAACGGGGCGGCAGTGAAGTGAGAGTTGATCTGCCCCGCGCCCGACAGCATGGCCGTGGTCGCATCGGGATGCGGCAGGGACATCGTGAGCCGATCGAGACGCTCGAATTCCTTCGGCCCCCACTTCTTCGCGGCAGCCATCTGCAGCGTGACAGCCTGCATTGATGTCTTGGCGGCCGGAAGCGCGATCTTGTCCTTATCGGTGAAATCTTCGATCGATTTAATCTTCGGATTTCGGGTCGTTAGCGTCATGGGGACGTCACTGACTGCGGCAAGCGCTTTCACGTCGCCTTTCCCACCTTTGCTCCGATCCCAGAGCACGAGGAGCGGGCCGACACCGCCAGCGGAGAGGTCCACGGCTTTCGCGAGCAGAGCATCGTTGACCGAAGCGCCGCCGGACAGCCGCGCCCACATCACCTTCAGATCCTTTCGTCCCTCTGCCGCAGCGGCCTTCTCGATCAGGTTCTCGTGCTCCATGATCACGAGTGGCAGATAGTGGATGCCGAACTGACGGACTATGCGCACTTCGGAGACTTCTGCGCGCGCGGGCGCGATCGCAGCTAGCGCACCAACAAGGCACGCGAACCCGATCGCCAACACTCGCGACTGCGAAGCAGGAAAATTCGGTTTTCGCCTCAAAGACATTGTTTCCTCCTGGCTGAATTTTCTTTGAAGGCCCGTTTATCGGGCTTAGATCCGCGTCAGCGTCATGCCGGATGGGCCGACGCATTCGTCAGAGCTGATTTGACGACTTTGCCTCCTGCATTGCGCGGGATCTCGGTAACGATCTCGATTTGCCTCGGCTTCTTGAAATCAGCCAATTGCCGTTTGCAGTGCGCTTGCATCTCGCCGAGCGTTGGACGGGCCTCGCCGCGAGGTGCGATATAGGCCTTCACCAGTTGGCCCCATGTCTCGTCAGCCATCCCCACTACCGCGCAGTCGCGGACATCGGGATGTTCCATCAAGACGCCTTCTATTTCCGAGGGATAGATATTCATGCCGCCGCTGATGATCATCTCTTGCGCGCGGCCGGCGAGATGAAGGTAGCCTTCGTCGTCGAGATATCCGAGATCGCCGGTGCGGTACCACTGGCCGGAGAAGGCAGCGGCTGTCGCCTCCGGCGCATCAAGATAGCGGCTCATCGTGGATGGATTGCAGCTCCAGATCTCACCGACCTGCTGCGATGATAGCGCCTCGCCGGAGGGGCCCGAGATCCTGATCGTTACGCCGGGGAAGGGCTTGCCAACCGAGCGCGGCTTGCGCAACTGATCGCTTGGGCGCAGCACCGTCATACTATTGGATTCGGTAGATCCGTAGAAATCGTAGAGACGTGACGAGAGGCCCTTCAGAACCGCGCTCTTTGTTGTCTGCGACAATGGCGCGCCGCACGTTATAAGCCGACGCAGGCCCGATAACTCGTATTTCCCGCAGCCGTCATCGAGCTCCGTTAGGAGCATCGCTAGCATCGTCGGGACCGCGAGCGCCGATGTTATTTTCTGATCCGAGATGAGACGAAGGAACGCTTTCGCATCGAAGCGCGGCATGATGCGCACGCGCGCGCCGGCCTCAAGGTGGATCAGCGCCAGCGTCAATCCCGCTGAGTGCACGAGCGGCATGGCGCTGAGATAGAAATCGTCGCGCGTCACGCCATACTCGGAGATGCCGCTGGAGATCCAGGCCACGCGCGCCGCGTGTGTCGCCAGGGCGCCCTTCGGCTCTCCAGTCGTACCGGACGTAAACATCAGGCTAAAGAAATCCGCTGGATCGACCGAGGGAAGCGGGACGATAGGCGACGCTTCGTCCGCGTCGAGGTGGACGATGAGGCCTTCACGGCAGAGTTCCAGTAGCGCAGGATCTGAGAGCGCAGGATGACGGTGGCAGTCGACGAGCACCGCCCGAGGCTTGGCGACCCGCATGAGGCGGGCTAGCTCGCGCGCAGTAAAACGCGGATTGAGTGGACAGAACGTGGCGCCGGCGCGCGCGGCGGCGAGAACGGCCACGATGCAATCGCAGCTGTTCGGCAAGAGCGCCGAGACGACATTACCCTGACGAATTCCCTTGCGAACTAATCGCGCGGCGAGACTCTCCACACGCTCGTACAGCTGGAGATAGGTGAGGGCTGCCGAGCCATCTTCCAATGCGATTGCATGCGGCGAAATGCGTGACCAATGGCGGCCGATCTCACCCACGACGGTGCTAGCGGCCCTGACATGCATCTCAGGACGTTCCGTACCGCTTGGTCAAACGAACATCAGGCTGGTGACCGAGCTTCTCGGAGATTGCGGTCGCAGCGCTAATGACGAAAGGCGCGCACCGCTCGATGAGCTTTCGGTCCATACGGAATATCGGAATGGCGACGCCGCACGACGCGACCACCTCTCCGCTGTGATCCCGTATGGGGGCAGCGATACCGCCCATCTCGACGTGGTTCTCGCCCTTTGTAACCGCGACCCCCTTGCGCACCACGTCATCTAAGGCGGTTCGAATGCGCTTCGGATCGACGATGCTGAGGGACGTCACTGGCTTGAGTGGTCGAGCAAGAACCTTGTCGGCCATGTCCTTCCGAAAGGCGAGGATCGCCCGTCCGGTCGCCGTCAAATGCGACGGGTTGAGTTTTCCGAGCTGCGTCTGCACGCGGATCGACCGTGCGCTCTCGACCTTCGAGACGTAGATCACGTCGCCGGAAGGATCGAGCATCGAGAGATGCACGGTCTCATCGGCGGCAGCCATGAGCCTTTCGAGATGCGGGCGCGCCAATGTCACGAGATCAAAATCTGCGAGCGCAGCCATCCCGATCCGCCACGTCTTCAACGTCAATCGGTAATGCGAGGTGGTCGGATCCTGCTCGACAAAGCCGATGCCGATCAATGTCGCCAATCCGCGATGCACACTGCTCTTGGGCCTGCCAACCTTAGCCGCGAGTGCCGAGAGCGACATCTGGCCTGGGTGTTCCCCAAAAACCTCCAGGAGTTCGAACGTTCCTGCGGCTGACGCAATAAACCGGTTTCTGTCGACTACCATCCTTGTGTTCTGCTCCGTAGAACGACCTAAGGATATCATGCGGAGCTGAACCATTGTGGTCAAGTGAAGAAGCAGATCACTCCACTACTGCGTTCTACATTGCAGAATTATGGCCTGCAGTGCTTGCTACACCTTGAACAGCGGCCGCCACAGCACCGAAGGCGCGAGAAGCTGGCGGAAGGGAGTGTGTCGTCTGCCTAAATTCCGTACGTGAAGCCCGCTTAGCGGACTTGGCCGACTGCATACCCGGCGCCGTCAGTTTGAGGAGCAGATCTTCTGCTTCTGGGATGTTGCGTCGAGGCACTGCGGCGCTCTGCGGAGTTTGCACACATCGGCTGGCTCAGCGGCGTGACCGCTGACACATCGGGTATGACGTCCGGTCATACTTCGGAACCTGCCGAAGAGAACCGAACCGAACTATCGCGGCTGCAGCCGGTCGACATCGGCACAATGGCCGTATCGTGCTTTCAGTCTTTGAGCGGCAACGCATCAAGGCCCGCTATTGCAGCCGCCAAAAGACAAAGTATGTACGCGTTCAATCTGGTGCTTATTCGGGCAACTGGCGATCCTCCGTAGGTCGACCGCCTCGCAGCGGACAACGAGGCAACGTACGAGCGGCTTCGAGCTCGCGGCGGCGCGCTGTGTCCCGACTGCGCCTGCCACTAGGCTATGGCGGCTCTTAGCCAAGTGGAAATCGTTCAACCTTTGAACAGCGACGGCACGAACAAAACGAACCCAGGCCAGTAGGTGATGATCAGCAACGCAATTCCCAGCGGGATATAGAACGGCAGCACCGCACGCACCATCTGCGCAAACGTGATCTTGGCAATATCCTTCAAGATGAACAGGATCACCCCGAAGGGCGGCGTTATGGCGCCGACAATCAGGTTCAGCGAGATGATGATGCCGAAGTGTACAGGATCGATTCCGACCGCGAGGATGATGGGCAGCAGCGTCGGCGTGACGATCAGAAGGATCGCCGTCGTCTCCATGAAGCAGCCGAGGAACAGCAGCAGCACGTTGATGATGGCAAGGACGACGACAGGGTCCTGCGTGAATTGCAGCACCACGGCCGACAGCTCTGCCGGCAGGCGTGTAAACGAGATGAGCCATCCGAACGGCACGGCTGCGGCGATGATGAAGACGAGGACGCCGCAGAAAATGAGGGTCTCGTTTATGGCGTCGAACACCATTTTCCAGGTGAGCTCGCGATACCAGAAACCCAGCGCGATGGCATAGACGACCGTCAAGGCACCGAGCTCGGTGGGCGTTGCAATGCCGAGCATCAAGCCGCCGACCAGCACGATGGGTGCAAGGAATGCCGGCAATCCGGCCAGGAACGACTGCGACAGCTCGGCCAGGGTCGCCCGCCGCTCCACTGGGCAATGCACGCGCCCCGTCACGGCCAGGAAATAGACCATACCCATCATCGCCACGCCCATGAGGATGCCTGGCAGGATGCCCGCTAGGAAAAGGTCGGCCACCGAGACCTGGGCCATCAGGCCGTAGATCACCATGATCACGCTCGGCGGAATGATCGGCCCGATCGTGGCCGAGGCCGCGCTGACCGCTGCCGCGAATGCCGGATCGAAGCCGCGCTCGCGCATAGCCTTGACCTCGATGAGACCGAGACCGGCGGCATCGGCCTGCGCTACGCCCGACATCGACGAGAAAATCATGCTGGCGACGATGTTGCAGTGGGCGAGGCCGCCTCTGATGTGACCAACCAGGGCGTGCGCGAAATGGAATATGCGCGCGGCGATTCCCGAGGTGTTCAAAAGCTGGCCGGCGAGTATGAACAACGGCACGGCCAGCAAGGGAAAGCTGTCGATGCCGGGCGCCATGCGCTGCACGACGATGGTAAGAGGCACGACGGGATTGAGGATCAGGTAGAGCAGCGCGCTACCCGCGAGCGCGAAGGCGATCGGCACCTCGATGGCGATCAGGGCGCCGAATACCGCGAACATCAGCAGAATGGAAAAATCCACGCGCGCGCCCTCAGATGTGACTTTGCTCCGAAGGAGGCAGCCCCATGACACCCTCCTTCGCGTCTACTCCTTTTGCACCAGCGAGCGTCGCGACCTCGACGAGCACGAGATAGACGCACGTCGCCAGCATGGAGACGCACGAGGCGGCGAGCGGGATCGAATAGAACCATGCCCGCGGCACGGGCCATGGCAGAGAGACGGACGTCGAGCGGCTCTCGATGTCGATGATCTTGCCGACCTCGCGCACGAGCATCCACATGATCGCAATGACGATCAGATTGACGAGGATGCGGCTTGCTGCCTTGGCGTGATCGGGCAGATAGTCGACGAAGGTCTCGATCTTGATATGGCGGCCGTACTTCAGGCCCAGGCTGGCGCCGATGAAGGCACTCCAGATGAACGAGTAGGTCGCCAGCTCCTCGACCCAGATGATCGGGCGATTGAAGACGTAGCGCGTGAACACCTGCGTGGTAATGGCGATCACCATGATGGCGATCAAGGTCACGCCGAGCCAGCGCTCGACGTGACCAATGTATTGGAGGACGCGCCGGAAGAGGCGCAGCGAGAAAGCCATGGCTCGATCCCCCGGTAAGCCCTCGCTACTCAAGCGCCGAAGAGCAAGGACCGCAAACGACGCTGCGCTACTTGATTTCCTGGATCGCTTTCCAGAGGCCTGGCGACCAGGCGCCGTCTTTCTCCATGTCGGCGACGGCCTGCTGCGAGCGTGCCTGGATTGCCGTGATGTCGACCTTGTGCACAGTGGCACCGGCTGCCGCCATCTTGGACATGACCTCCTCGGTCTCCTTTGCCGACTGGTCGCGCGCCCAATCCACAGCCTCCTTGGCCGCCGCCACCAGGATCTTCTGCAGCTCCGGGCTGAGCTCCTGGTAGGCCTTCTCGTTGATGGTGATGTGCGCCGATGAGTAGATGTGATCAGTGCGGATGACGTGCTTCGCCGCCTCGTGGAACTTCGCGGAGAAGGCGGCCGAGACGGGCCCTTCCGCCGCGTCGACAACGCCGTTCTTGAGGCCGAGGAACACTTCCGCCCAGGCAAGACGGCTCGGGCGGGCGCCCAGCGTCTCCCAGAGCTTCACATATACTTTGATCTCGGGCACGCGCATCTTGATGCCCGAGATGTCATCGAGCTTCGTGATCGGCTTGTTGGCGAACATGACGCGCGGCTGGGTTGCCGACGCCGCCAGGATGCGGATGCCCTGCTTGGCGCGCAGCTCATCGGCGAGCTTCTGATAAGGCGCGCTCTCGGTGAACTTCTGCAGGTGAGCCACATCGCGGAAGGTGAAACCCCAGCCCATGATGGCGAAGTCCTTCACCCAGTTGGCGTACCAATCGAGCACATCACCGTAGATGTGGACCGAGCCGGCGATCATTTGCTCGATCACCTGCTGATCGTTGCCGAGCTGCTCGCCCTGGATGAAGTTGATCTTGAGCTTGCCCGCCGCGCGTTCGTTGACGAGCTTGGTGAAGAGCACGTTCTGGCGATCGAGCAACGAGCCGATGGCGTCGGATCCGCCGAATGTCAGTGTCTTCTGGGCCGATGCCGCGGCCGGCAGCAGCAGCATCGACAAACCCACGACTGCGATAGTCGACAACGACTTGATGCTACGCATGGACAATCCTCCCGTACGTTTTTCGTTTTTTAGCGACCGCCGGATAGCGGTTTTTCAAGCCGCGAACGCGGTCTTGGCGCCGCCGGTCTTCTGCGTCTTGAAGATGGAGCCGGCATCGGGTGCCGGCGGCAGGGGAAGGACGACCGGAACCGCCTCCATACGCGGAACAAGCGATGGCTTGCCGATGATCGTGCGCGCTTCGAGGTCGGCCAGGAAGTCCTTGGCGCTAAGGCGATGCATGTAAGAGCTCGCGCCGGCGAGCGGCCAGGCGTCAGCCGCCAGGCACTCGTAGAACAGGAGAAGGCGCGCGCGATCACTGCGGTTCGGGGCCGAGCCGTGCAGCGTCCGCGCATGATGCACGGTCATGCTGCCTGCCTTGCCGGTCAGCGTCACGGCCTGCTTGGAGTGGAAGTCGGGATCTTCGGGATCGATGGCGCCGCAGAACACGCCGTCCTTGTTGTTGTGGCTGAGGACGGGGCCTTTGTGAGAGCCTGGAATCACCTGCAGCGGACCGTTTACGAGGTCGACATCCTCCAGCATGACACCGCAGGCAAGAATGTCGTCGTTGGTGTGCGGATAGAAGGCCCAGTCCTGATGCCATTCCACAGCCGCGCCGCCGCCGGGGGCCTTGGTGTTGAGCTTGGAGGTCTGCAGCAGCACATCGGGACCCAGGAGCTGGCGGAGCACCTCGGTGATGCGCGAGTTCTTCGCGATCTCCCAATAATAGGGATGCTGCTTGTGCGGCAGCTTGATGCGCGTGAGCTTGGGCGTCTGAGCCGAATGACCTTCATCGAGATCGAACACATCGTCGCTCGTGGTGACGGCTCTCGATTTGTCGATGAAGTCGTAGGAGATTTCGCGCAAGCGCGCGAGCTGATCCGGGGTGAGAACGTTCTCCACCATCAGATAGCCGTTCTCGTTGTAGAACTCGATCTGCTCCTTGCTGAGCATGGGCGTCCTCCCGAACCGGATTTGAAATTGAGATTTTTATTTATGTTATCGCTAACATTGCCCTCGCTGATATGTCAACGCCGGCTCCTGCGGGACTTTGAAAGGTGAGGCCTTAAGTGGCAGACAAGCGCAGTTGGGTGCGCATGAGCGAAGTCGCGGCTGCGGCGAGGGTGTCAACGATGACAGTCTCGCGCGTGCTGCGCACCCCCGACAAGGTGCGGCCTGAGACGTGCCGGCGCGTGCAGGCAGCGATTCGCAAGCTGGGCTACGTGCCGGACGAGGCTGCGGGAGCCTTGTCCTCGCGTCGCAGCCGGATCATCGGAGCCCTGGTCTCGACGCTCGGCGGCTCGTTCTTCGCATCCACGGTGGATGGCCTTTCCCAGACCCTGCGGGAGCAGGGCTATCAGCTCCTACTGGCGACAACCAACTACACGCCGGAAATCGAGGCTGACTCCATCGCCGCCATGCTGGCGCGCCGCCCTGACGGCCTCGTGCTGACCAGCACCCAGCATACCGACATGGCGAACCGCTTGTTGAAGCGTGCGCGGATACCGATCGTAGAGTTGTGGGAGTTGCCCGAGGCACCAATCGACAGCGCTGTCGGCTTCTCCAACCGCGCAGCCGGCAACGCCATGACCGAGTTCCTGGCGGACGCAGGCCATAAGGGCATCGGCTTCATAGGTCGCTCGAGCCCGTTCGACAGGCGCGGTCAATTGCGCCGCGCCGGCTACAAGGATGCTCTCGCTGCGCGCAGCCTTCATGCACCGCGTGTCGCGTCGGTGGCCGGGCTCGGCGATGATCCGAGCGCAGGCGCGAGCGGACTAGCGCATCTTTTGATGCGCTGGGAGGA
Source organism: Hyphomicrobium sp. CS1BSMeth3 (assembly GCF_900117415.1). Lineage (GTDB taxonomy): Bacteria > Pseudomonadota > Alphaproteobacteria > Rhizobiales > Hyphomicrobiaceae. Next base: position 343,707 of record NZ_FPEI01000006.1, on the reverse strand, counting down.
CACCACGGCCGTGTTCTGCGCCAGCGACAGCATTGCCCTGGGCGCGCTCTCGGAGGCGCGCCGGCGCGGCCTCAGGGTTCCGGACGACATTGCCATTGCCGGATTCGGAGACTTCGAAATGGCGAGTGAGAACGGTCTCGCACTGACCACCGTCCGTGTTCCAGGCTTTGCCATTGGTGAGGAAGCTGCACGGCTTGTCCTGCGCCGCGGCAACGGCGAGGCGACCCACAAGCGCATTGTCGATCTAGGGTTTCAGATCGTGCGTCGAATGACGGCTTGACCATCGCCGCCCCGGCCTGGCCCGGCGGGCTACTAAGAAATCGAGATCTAGTACGGTGGCGGCTGCGTGCGATTTCTGCTCCGGGTCGTCGGCTGGTGATTGTGACGTCGTCGCAGTCCAGATCGATGACGTTGCCCCGAGTGGTTGCTCGATGGATGGCACAACTATCCGCCAGAAGAAGACGGGCGGACAGTTCGGTTTGAGCTGACCGACCAGCCTCGTCAGGCCGTCGACGAATATCTGCGAGTGAGTGGCACAAGCCGGGGCAATTCCTATTCGCCGGCCGCAGCGACATGGGCGAGCCGGCACGCAAAGACTGACGCGCCCAAAGCGGCAAGCTCAAAGCTCGGATAGCTGATCGGGGAGGCTGACCAGGGGCTATACCCATGTTGGTCGCCAGATGCTCGCAATGCAGCGAGCACCGAGCTCTGATCTGTACATGCGCCGGATGTCTGCTTCCTCTGCCCTCTGACGTGCTCCAATCCTCAACACGAGAAAATGTCGACGCCCGACCGAACTGGCGAGGCGAATCATAAGGTACTTGCCTTCCGCGTCGCGGCCGTCTATGCTTTGGAATGCAAAGTAATTGGATGTAGAGATGAGCGATCTCCACAAGGCCTTGGCGGACATCGGTAACATCCGCCTTCAACTTGCGGCCGGCACGACGTTTCGTGGATTTGGCCCGACGGTCATCGCGGCCACCGGCTTGCTCTCGATCGCGGCGGCGGCGGCCCAGTCCATGCAGCTTCTACCGCACCAGGATCCCGTCAGCTTCCTTAGCGTCTGGATCGCTGTGGCGGCCGTCTCGGCAGTGCTGATCGGCGTGGAGATGCGTGCGCGCACCCGCCGCCAGCATTCCGGCCTGGCCGATGCCATGCTTGTCAGTGCTGTGGAGCATTTCCTCCCTGTCGGAGCTGCAGGCGCGGTGATCGCTGCAGTGCTGATGCGGCTGGCCGATGATGCACTCTGGCTGCTTCCCGGATTGTGGCAGATGCTGATTGCTCTTGGCCTCTTCGCGGCCGTCCGCTTCCTGCCGCGTACCATCATCATCGCCGCCGCGTGGTACTTTGTTACGGGTGCCACTGTGCTCGCTCTGGCCAGCGAGACGCGCACGCTCTCGCCCTGGTCCATGGGGCTGCCGTTCGGGATCGGCCAGCTGGTGCTCGCTATCATTCTGCGCGTTGCCGAGGGAGGCGACGATGTCGAAATCCGGTGACGAGGCACCATTCTCGTATGAGGGGCTCGACCGTGTGCTTCACGAGAAGGCGCGGCTCGGCATCATGACCTCGCTCATGGCTCATCCCAAGGGCTTGGCGTTCTCTGACCTGAAGCATCTGTGCGGATTGACCGACGGCAACCTCAGCCGGCACCTGCAGGTGCTCGAGGAAGCGCATGTCGTCGAGATCATCAAAACCTTCGAGCGTAAGCGCCCGCTAACGACGTGCCGTCTCACAGCGTCCGGCCGCCGCAGGTTTCTCGACTATATCGAAGTCCTCGAGCGCGTCGTGCTCGACGCGGCAAAGGCAGCCGGCGAGGCCAAGACACCGACTAAAGCACCGGCACTCCGACTGCGGCCACGACCAGCGTGAGCGAGCCGACGGCCCCCTTTTTTAAATGGAAACTCTGCAATGCAAAGTAGTGTACATAACCAAGACAACCTCCACGTCGCCATCATCATGGATGGCAACGGCCGCTGGGCGACAACCAAAGGTCTTCCACGCACGTCAGGACATTTCGCGGGCATCGCCGCGCTGCGCGGTGTCGTCAAAGCTGCACCCGGCATGGGTGTCGCGACGCTGTCGGTATACGCCTTCTCGTCCGACAACTGGCGCAGACCCGCCTCCGAAGTGGCCGCGTTGATGGACCTCTTTCGCTTCTATCTTGTTCGCGATCTCACTCCCCTCGTCGAAGCGTCGGTCAAGCTGGTCGCGATCGGTCGCCGTGATCGCCTGTCGGATGAACTGGCAAAGCTGATTGCGCACGCCGAAGCAGTCACCGCACGCGGGACGCGGCTGACACTCCGGCTTGCCATCGACTATTCGAGTCGCGATGCGATCCTCGGCGCCGTCGCAGCCTGCCGGCCTCCGCCAACGCGCGAGGAGCTCGCACAGCAGCTCGCCGGCAATAGCGTGCCGGCCGACGTCGATCTGTTGATCCGCACCGGCGGAGAGAAGCGACTGTCAGATTTCCTGTTGTGGGAAGCTGCCTACGCCGAGTTGTATTTCACGGACCGACTGTGGCCCGACTTTCGTGCGCACGATCTGGCGCTGGCGCTTGGGGACTTTCGGGCGCGCGATCGGCGCTTCGGAGGATTGTCGACCACCGCCGGTCAACCGACTGCGAGCGCCGATCACGATCGCGCATCCCGCGCCCCCGCTAGTGCTCCATGACGTCGCCTCGTCGACATCATGCCATCCAGCACACCGGATATCGATCGCATGCTCTCAAGACACCTGTACATCTTTGAAGCCGTGCGGCGCCCTGGCAGCTTCACGCTGCTGCGGAGGCTAACGCCAAGCCAACTCGCGGCCCTGGTTCTCGCCCTTGCCGCTGCGATACTGGCGCTCGATCCCATCGCCTGGCTGATCAACACCTGGCGCGATCCGGCCTATGACTCCAACGGACTACTCGTCGTTGCGATGGTCGCGGCACTCCTGCTCTGGAGCACGGCGAGTCCGGTGGCGAGATCCGCCTCGCTGAAGTCCACCCGCGCGATCGGCCTCCTCGCCATATCCGCCGTGGTGCGGCTTGTCGGACAGCTCAGCGCAATCAACGTGCTTGGCGCCTTGACGCTCGTCGTCGACGTCTACGCCATCGGCCTGCTGCTGCATCTGAACGAGCGCAAGCGATCGATATCGCCCGCCTGGCTCGCAATCACCTTCGCATTTGCCTTGCCGCTCGAACGGATACTCCAACGTTGCTTGGGCTACGCGCTGCAGCAGATCTCCGCTGACGGCGCGTGCGTGATATTGCGCAGCGCGTTCGATGCGGTCGTGTGTGAGGGCGTCCGCATCGTGCTCGCCGGGCGCGACGTGCTGATCGACCTGCCGTGCTCGGGAGCGCGCACATTGCTGCTGAGCGCACTGGCCTTCTCGATGGCCTGCACGGTCCTGCGTCCGCGAGTGCCGATGGCCCTGACGGGACTCGCCTTGCTTCTGGCATCCGCGGTTGCTGCCAATATCCTTCGCATCACTCTGCTCGCGATCGGCATCGCATTTCCCTCCGCAATCGGCGGAATAGATGTGATGGCCAAGCCCTGGCATGACGCAATCGGCTACTGCAGTCTGCTGTTGGGCCTACTGCCGCTCACTGCCTGGATGGCGATGGCGGGCCCGCCGGCGCGCGCTGCCGACCATCTTGGTTGCGCTCCTGCGTGCAGCACCGCCTCATCGACCGCCGACCCCAAGTCGCATCGCCGGCTGCCCTTTGCCTTTGCCGCACTTGCTCTCGCGCTCGTCATCGTCAACCTGCCGCGCAGCCCCGTCGATGTCGCCCGCAGGGACTTCGCTCTCCAGGCGCCAGCGTGGATCATGGGAGAGCGCGCAGAGCCCATTCCGATCGACTCACGCGAGGCCGCTTACTTCACGCGGTACGGAGGTGCCGCAGTCAAGGCGAGCTACGGCGCACACCGCCTGCTGCTTGTGCGGACGTCATCTCCATTGCGGCACCTGCACGCGCCGGATGAATGCCTGCGCGGCATCGGCTTCGACGTGAGCTACGGCGGTCTCGTATTCGAGCCGATCCCGACCGCGCATTATCTGGCGGTCGCGCCCACGGGCGAGCGCTATCGCATCGACGTGACGTTCCTCTCCGATCGTGGCCACCTGACGGGAAGCGTCGCCACTGCCGTGTGGCACTGGCTGCGAGGAGAGGCGGCGCAGTGGACAGCCATCCAGCGGATATCACCGGCCGATCTCCCCGTCTCCGAGCACGCCGATTTTTCGTCGTCCGCCCTCCGCGTGCTGGGCGTCGACCCACCTTCCCGACTGGCGTTTCAACCACCGAAGAAAGGCTGACCTGTCATGCTTTCGAAATGGATTGCCGTTCTCGTATCGCTCGGGACGCTCGCATGGCCTGCAGCATTGGCCGCTGCCGGAACGCCTACCGAAATCGCAGGTGAGATCAGAAGCGAGGTGGACGGCCGCACCGTGCGATTCCCCTCGCTTAAAACCGACATCACAGCCGATGTGCAGGGTGACCTCGCCGCGGTCACCGTGGTGCAGACGTTCGTTAATCCGACACTCACACCGCTCAACGCGACCTATCTTTTCCCGCTGAACGAAGAGGCCGCAGTCCACGCGATGCAAATGCAGATCGGTGATGAGATCGTCGCAGCCCGCATCGAACGCAAGGAAGCCGCGCGCCAGACATTCGAGACTGCCCAACGCAAAGGCAACGCCGCCGCACTGTTGGAGCAGCATCGCCCGAACATGTTCACCCAGAGCGTCGCCAACCTCATGCCCGGCATGCCAATCATTGTGACGCTCAAGTACGTGCAGACGGTGCCGCGCGTCGACGGCGCATACCAGCTCAAGATCCCGCTCGTTGTAGGCCCACGCTACGAACCGCGTCCGCCCACCAATGTAGTCGCCGCGACAGAAACGCGGCAGATCGATGCGCCGCGTCCTCCAGCCGAGACCGCCGGGGAATGGAGTTTCGGCCCGATCCCATCCTACCCGCCGGTCAACGGCCTGACGGCCCCCGGAGAGATCGACGAGGACCGCGTCGCGCTCCGCATCAACCTCGCCGCCGGCGTCGCCATTCCGCAGGTGTTGAGCGCAACGCATGGCATATCTTCGATCGGAGATGCCAACGCGACGTCGCGCACGGTAACGCTGGCGCGCGGCCGCACCATCGACAACCGGGACTTCGTGCTGCTCTACACGCTTGCGGGCAAGACCGTGCAGGCCGGAATGCTGGCTCACAGGGACAGCAATGGCGGCACATTCTCGCTGATGCTCGAGCCACCACAGATCATCGCCGACAGCGACATCACTCCGCGTGAGATCGTGTTCTTGCTCGATACCTCCGGCTCGATGCATGGCGCTCCGATCGACGCCAGCAAGCTGTTCATGAAGCACGCCCTGGAGGCACTGAGGCCGAGCGACTATTTCCGCATCATTCGCTTCTCCAACAATGCGACCGAACTTGCGACGTCCGCCATTCCAGCCAACCCGGACAACCTTCGCCGAGGACTGAGCTATGTGAACAGCCTGACGGCGGACGGCGGCACCGAGGTCGTTGCGGGCCTGACTAAAGCCTTCGACATGCCGGTCATGACTGGTGCCCGCCGCATCCTGGTGTTCCTGTCGGACGGCTACGTGGGCAACGAGGCCGAGATCCTGCGCATGGTCGCGGCGAACATCGGCCAGACCCGCACGTACGTCTTCGGCATCGGCTCGGCGGTCAACCACTACCTGCTCAACGAGATGGCGCGAGTCGGGCGCGGCTTCGCCCGCGTGGTTGATCCTACCGAGAAGGGCGGCGACGCAGCCATTGCCTTCGCCAGGAAGCTCGAAGCCACGGTGATGACGGACGTCACCATCGACTGGGGCGACGTCAAGGTATCGGAAGTGACGCCGGCCACCATTCCCGATCTTTTCGCAGGGGACTCCATCCGTGTCCAGGGGCGCTTCTCCGCGTCTGGATCACATACCATCAGGGTGACGGGCAAGATCAATGGGCGCACCGCGACCTTGCCGCTCGTGGTCGAGCTACCCGCCGGGCCCACGGGGGCCACGACCGGAGCGATCCCGCTGGTATGGGCGCGCTCGCAGATCGCCGACAGCACGCGCGAGCTGATTGTGCCGGTGCACCTACGGCACAGCAGGCAGTCCAATGCGCAGATCGAGAAACGCGTAACGGATCTCGGCCTTGCGCATTCGCTTGCGACGCAATGGACCTCATTCGTCGCCGTCAGCCAGCAGATCGTGAATGCCGAGCCGGCATCGGCGCGCGACAGCCGGATCAACCTTCCCATGGTGCATGGCGTCGGCCCGGGGGCCTATGGCATCCCCAGGCCGCAGCCTGCGGTCCGACACGTCTCCGCTCCTGGCCACTCGCCGACGCGCACCACCGGTATCGGCTTCGGCGGCACTGCAGCCCCCGAGCCGGAAGCGCTCGGCGGCCTAGCTGCGGTGCTTCTGATGCTGGTTGCAGCGCTCCTGCGGCGGCGCCAATTGGCGAGCGCATCGCCGCACTAACGCAAGCCACTGCTCCGATCGCGATGTCTGCATAGGATCAAGGCGGACCCGGATCGAGGTCGACAATGCGATCGAGGTTGCCGAGAATGTCGATATCTGACCCTTCGACGCTTTGCCTGCGGCGGCGCTTATGGCGTCGCCCACTGCAAGTTGTTCGACTTCCGCTTATGGGATCGACCGTTGCGGCGGCGAGCCGGCACATTCTCGCGCATGTCATCGCCTACGGTCGCGGTGATCCGATAGCCTCCGTCGGCTGCCCGTCGAGATGGGCCAACAACGACATAGGGCTTTGCCTGATCGTCTCACTCGTGGTGGATGCCAGGCATCATCAGCTTGCTTCGATGCGGGCTCTATCGACAATGGACTGCGTATCCAGCCCGTGGGGCAGCGTGCCGAAGGCGCGACCCCAGTCGCCGTCGAGGCGCGTTGCGCAGAAAGCGCTGGCAACCGCAGGCGTCGAGTACCGCACGAGTAGGCTCGCCTGAAGCGCGAAGGCCATCATCTCGACGACGCGGCGGGCGATGGGCTCAAGATCGTTCACCTTCATCAGCCGCCGTTCGAGCCGATCGGTGAAGGTATCGAGGCGGGTATCGCCGCCTCTCGCCTTGCGCACCTCGCCGAGGAACACGCCGGCGCTGTCTGGCTCGCGCTGCATGGCGCGCAGCACATCGAGACAGATGACATTGCCGGTGCCCTCCCAGATACCGTTGAGCGGCGCCTCGCGATAGAGCCGCTCCATGAGATGGTCGGCGATGAACCCATTGCCGCCGTGGCATTCGAGCGCCTCGGCGACAAACTGCGGCGCCCGCTTGCAGGCCCAGTACTTTGCAACAGGCGTTGCGATGCGCGACAACATGGCCTCCGCTCGATCGGTCTCGGCGTGATCGAGCGCCTGCGCAAGCCGCATGCTCATCCACATCAGCGCCTCGCTCTCTACAGCGAGGTCAGCGACAACGTTGCGCATGATCGGCAGATCGATCAGGCTGCGTTGGAAGGCGCGCCTGTTGCTGGTGTGGTGGATCGCCTGGGACAGAGCCTGACGCATCAATCCAGACGAGCCGACTGCGAAGTCGAGTCGCGTCAGGTGTGCCATCTCGATGATGGTGCGGATGCCGCGGCCTTCCTCTCCCAGCATGACGGCATGGAGCCCGTAGAACTCGACCTCGCTGCTGGCATTCGACTTGTTGCCGCACTTGTCTTTGAGCCGCTGCAGCTTGAGCCGGTTGCGGCTACCGTCGGGGAGCCATCCGGTCGCCAGGAAGCAGGACAGGCCCTTGTCAGTCTGCGCCAGCGTCAGGAACAGATCGCTCATCGGCACCGAGAAGAACCACTTGTGTCCGGTGAGCAGATAGGGTGCGCCGGAGCCTCGTCGCGGTGACTCCGGCCGGGCCCTGGTCATGGTGGCACGCAAGTCGGAGCCGCCTTGCTTCTCCGTCATCGCCATGCCGACCGTGACGCCGGCCTTGGTTTTGGCGTACCCTGCGCGGGCGTCGTAGGCAGGCCGATTGATGAGCGGTGCCCACTCCTCCAGCAGTGTCGGATCGTGCCGGAGGGCAGCGAGCGAGGCGAACGTCATGCCCATCGGACAGCAGATGCCGTTCTCACCCTGGTTCCAGAGATAGCTGAGCGCAGCACGCGCGACATGGGCACCGGGGCGCGGGTTGGTCCACGCGAACGAATGCGCGCCACAGCCGAAGATCATCTCCATCAGCTCGTGGTAGGCGGGATGGAACTCCACGATGTCGACGCGATGCCCGAAGCGGTCGTGCGTGCGCAGCTCTGGCGTGTGGCGATTGGCCTGGCGCGCCAACGCCTGCACCTTCTCGCTGCCGACGAGCGCGCCAGCGTGCGCGAGGTGGTCAGCCGACCAATCCGCGCCGAAGACCTTGATGGCTTCAGCCAGCGGCTTGTCATTTGAGAAGGCATTGTAGTTCTCGAGCGCACCGGCCTGATTCATCACCTCGTGAGTTGCAAACCCCAAGGCGGGATCGTCGGAAACTGATGCGGTCATGGACGGTCTCCCTCTTGCGCAATGGCGAACATGCCGGCAATTTAAAAGTAATGCGGACGTCGTGGATTGCGTATTTCGATCGATCTATACCATTTCTAGCAATCAGATTGCGCCGGGAGATCTATCATGCCGACCTATAAGCTCGACGATGCCGACCGACGCATCCTGCGAGAGCTGCAGCGCGATGGCGCCATGCGCAATGATGCTCTGGCCGAGCACATCGCATTGACTGCGGCGCCGACGCTGAGGCGCGTACGTGCGCTGGAGGAGGCAGGTGTCATCAGCCGCTATGTCGCCCTTGTAGACCCTGAGAGAATTGGGCTCGGCGTGCGGGTCAAGGTGGATGTACGGCTCGCCGCTCAGACACGCGATGCCATCGACGGCTTTTCCGCTTCGGTCTCTGCCATGCCCGAGGTGATCGAATGCATGATCCTATTCGGCGAGTGGGATTTCCAGCTCACAGTCGTCGCGCGCGATGTCGAGGACTACCAACGCTTCGTGCTCGACAGGCTGGCCAAGCTGCCTGGTATCGGCGCCTACCGCTCGACACTCATTATGCGCGTCGTAAAGCACACGACGGTGCTGCCCGTGTGAGATGCGCCGATGACATTCGGTGGCAATCGCGGCAATGCGCGAATGCATCGCGTGATGCCGCCTGGCAACTTCGTCTGCAGCGGTCAGACTCGTAGGCCGGTAACCAAGTCACGGGAGATTTGATCCAAATCCGGTCCGCTCCGCTTCGAGCTCACCGACCAGACCCGCCGAGCGATCAACGGCGGCCCCCGTGCAGGCTCTCAATGCTGGACCAGATAGCGGTCGAGTGTAACCAAGTCTGGCTCAACTCCGAGACCAGACCGCGCCGGCAGCGTCACTCCCCCATCCCGCACGTCTTCTAGATCGACAGCGATGATTGAGCGTAAGGGATTGGGGTTGGCGTCAATCTCGAGCAGACCATCGCCGCCGACGGCGGCAAGGAGATGGGCCGAAGCCAACAGACCGATGCCACCTCCGAGATAGTGCGGACAGAACCGCAGCCCCAGCTCACGAATGCGGCGCGCGACGCGAAGCGTGGCGCTGAGCCCACCCCATTTCGCGAGGTCCGGCTGCACGACGTCAAGCACCGAGGCGTCGAAAGCGCGCTCGAAGTCCGCAACCCCCGCAATGTTCTCTCCGCCCGCCAGCGGGATTCGCGTTGCACTCTTCAGGCGCTGCCATTCGCTCCATGGCACATCGGCGCGAATGGGCTCCTCGAGCCAACCGAGCCCGAACTTCTCGAGCTTTGGCAGCATCTCTAGCGCCTGATCGACACTCCAGCCCTGATTGGCATCGACCATGAGGCCCGCTTCGGGCCCCAGCGTGCTTCGTAGTTTGGTGAGATTGGTGATGTCACGCTCCGTCCCAAAGCCGACCTTCAGTTTGAAGCTGGTGTAACCCGCCTGCTGCTTCGACTTGGCGAGATGCTCGGGCCTATCCGGATTGAGGCCACTTGCATAGACGCCAATCGTCGCCCCGCCCCTATCATCGAGTAGCTGCCATAGGGGCTTTCCCGCTCGCCGTGCCGCGAGATCCCACAGCGCGGTATCGACGCCAGCTATGGTTTGCGCAAACGGCCCTGGCTCCGCGCTCTGCAGCGCCAGAACGGCGGTGGACGACGTCATGTGCTCGAAGGCCTGAACGGGATTGCGGAAGGTGCGCGCGAGCAGCAGTGGCGTCAGGACGCTGTCGACAAGACGCGCGCGATGCTCCGCGCCCACGGCCGGGAAATTGCACCAAGCCTCGCCCCAGCCTCGTGCCCCCTGATCGTCTTCGACCTCGATCAGGACCATGGGACGGTCGCGCATAGTGCCGAATGACGTCGTCACAGGCCGCTCGAGAGGACAGCGGAAGACGCGAGTTGTCACGCGGCGAAGTTTCAGCTCGGTGCTCATGGCTTGAGGTCCATTTCCAGATGAATGTAGTCGCCGCGGTAGCTGACCTCGGCGAGATAGATAACAGTTCGATCGGGCCCGCACATGACACGGCGAACCTCAGCCATGGGCGTGTTCACGGCGATGCCAAGCAGGCGCGACGTCTCCACGTCCGCCGTCGATATCGTAAGCGTCTGGCGCGCGGAGGCGATCTTCAGACCGGGTAGCGACGTCAGCACGGGAAGTGCGAGCTCGCGACGGAAGCGGGATGGCGCCCGGCGGAACACGCGATAATCCACATAAATGGAAATGACGCAGTAGCGTTCGCCATTGCGCGAATGCACGCGCCGCAAATGGAAATACTTGGGCGCGGCAATGCCGTCGCGCTCGAAGATGACGGGGCTCGCGATGTCCTCGGCGAGGGTCGCGTGCTCCGGTCGATCGCCGCTATACATGGCGACGAGATCGCCAAGTGTCGTCTCCACGCGCAGTTGTCGGCGGGTCGTTGCCTTGCCCGTGACAAACGTGCCGCGACCACGCTGTGGAGAGAGCAAGCCCTCCTCGGCCAGCAAAGAGATGGCCTGGCGCACCGTCACGCGCGCGACCTCGAATTCTTCCATGAGCTGCTCAATGGAAGGCAGGACGCTGCCGGGCAGCCATACCCCCTTGTCCAGGCGCTGGCGGAAGAGATCCGCAAGTTGAACGTAGCGGGGGATGGGCGTGTCGCCGAATATGTGATGCATCGCTTGGGGCATGAGGGTTCAGAATTTGGCTTGCGCTAAACATCCTATAAATAGTACCTTTGGGATGTTTAGACCAGAACGAACAAGAACAATTCGAGGAAACGTGCGTCGAGCGGCTCTCATCCTTGCCCCCTGGCTTGCCCTTTTGGCTGGCTGGTACGGCATTCACTACAGCGGTTTGATCAATCCTGCACTCGTGCCGACCCCGCATGAGGTGGCCAAGCGCTTCGTCGAACTGATGCGCGACCGCCTGCCGATGGACATCCTCATGTCCACGCGTCGCGTCTTCCTCGGCGTCCTATGCGGCATCGCACTCGCTGTTCCCGTCGGCTTCGTGCTTGGCTGGTACAAAACGATTCGCACGTTCATCGATCCTCTGATCAACTTCTTCCGCGCGCTGCCGCCGATCGCGCTCATTCCGCTCGTCATCGTCTACTTCGGCGTCGATGAACTCGCGAAGACGGTCATTCTGTTCTACGCCTCGTTTTTTGCCGGCGTGATCGTCATGTACGAGGGCATCTCGCAGATCAGCCCGATCTATGTGCGCGTCGCGCGCACGCTCGGAGCAACGGACGGCGAGATCTTCCGGAAGGTGATCATTCCCCTGGCAGTGCCGCACATGCTCACTGCACTTCGCGTGGCGCTCGGCGTAGCCTGGGCGACGCTTGTTGCCTCAGAGCTGATTGCCGCGCAGCAGGGCCTCGGCGCGCTTATCCAGAATGCCGGCTCGTTCTTCCAGCTCGATATTATCTACGTCGGCATCATCTGCATCGGTTTCATCGCGCTCTTGATGGATCTCGGCCTTCGCACGCTCGCGCGCCGCTTCGTCTCCTGGCAGGAGCGCATCGCGTGAGCATCGGACCACCCCGTATCGTCTTCGACAAAGTCTCCGTTCGCTTCGACACGCCGGCCGGCGGCCAGATGCACGTTGTCGACGACGTGAGCTACCACATTCACGATCGCGAGTTCGTGTCCGTCATCGGCCCCTCGGGTTGCGGCAAGACCACGATGATGAACATCGTGGCTGGCTTCATGCAGCCAACGGCGGGCACGGTTGCGCTCGATGGCCAGCCGATCAGTGGCCCTGGGCCGGATCGCGGTGTCATCTTCCAGGAGTATGGCGTCTTTCCATGGCTCTCCGTGAGAGAGAACATCGCCTTTGGTCTCAATCTGCGCGCCAATCGCACGAGCCCTGAGGAGCGTGAGGAGATCTGCCAGCGCTACATGCGGCTCATGGGGCTGTCGGATTTCGCGGATTCATGGCCGCGTATGCTTTCAGGCGGCATGCGCCAGCGCCTCGCGCTTGCGCGCGCTTATGCTGTCAAGCCGCATTTCCTGCTCATGGATGAGCCTTTCGGTGCGCTCGATGCGCAGACACGTACGGCCATGCAGGATCTGCTCCTCGAGGTGCTCGCAGCAGAAGGCAAGACCGTGATGCTCATCACGCACTCGGTCGAAGAGGCAGTCTATCTTTCCAACCGCATTATCGTCATGACCGCGCGCCCCACGCGCATTCGCGAGATTATCGAGGTTCCGTTCAGCTATCCCCGCAGGGAGGGACTGCATGAAAGCAAGGAGTTCGGCGAGCTTCGTGCACACGTGCGCGGTCTCGTAATGCAGGAATATGCGCAGCAGGCAAAACAACGGCAGTCTTGAAGCAAGAGCGTCGAAGGAGGAAACCTATGAAGGTCGACCGCAGAACATTTCTGCAAGGTGCGGGCGCAGCGGCTGGCGTCATGACACTGGGCTCGCCCGCTATTGCGCAGGCGAAAGTCAAGATCAGGGTGGGCTACCTGCATACCCTGGCCGTCGATGGCCAGATGTGGCTTGCCGATCATCTCGGCGCCTTCGCAAAATACGGCCTCGAGCCGGAGTTCAAGCAGTTTCAGACAGGCCTCGAGATCTTTCAGGCCATGATCGGCGGCAGCCTCGACGTACTCTCAACTGGCGCCGTCATCTCGAACTTTCCCGCGCGCGGCCAGGGCAAGATGTTCCTCGCCAATGCCGTGGAGTTCGCCACTGCGCAGCTCTGGGTCCGCGAGGACCAGGGCATCAAGTCGATCGCCGATCTCAAGGGCAAGCGCATTGCGACGACGGCGGGCACGACGGCGCACGTCTTCCTCGACACGGCCCTCAAGGCCAACAACATGACGGGCAAGGATATCGAGCTGCTCAATCAGCGCATGCCCGACGCGGTGACATCGTTCATCTCCGGAGCCGTGCCGGCTGTCGCGCTCTGGGTGCCGTTCAACATCACCGTGCGCGACAAGGTGCCTGGCGCGAAGAAGCTCGTCGATGCCTCGGCGTACTATCCCAAGGCCGCGATCATGTCGGGTTGGGCAACGACCGCAGACTTCCACAGCAAGAGCCGCGATGTGCTCGTGCGCGTCGTGAAAGCCTGGAGCGAAGGCAACGAGTATCTCACGGGCAAGACGGACGAGGCGCTGGAAGTGCTGCAGAAGAAGCAGTACCCGCAGGTCCCGCTCAAGGACTTCAAGGAACAGTACGGCGCTCAGAAGACATTCCCGGTGGCCGAGTGGCGCAAGCTCTACGGCGACGAGAGCGTCACCAAGTGGCTCCAGCAGGTGACGGACTTCTTCGCCTCCACGGGGAACATTCCGAATCCGATTCCCGCTTCCCAGTACTTTGATCCGTCCATCTTCATGGATGCAACGAAGGCCTGAGGCTTTGTCGGAAGCGACGTACGACTACATCATCGTGGGAGCCGGTTCGGCGGGCTGCATTCTCGCCAACCGGCTTTCCGCTGATCCTCGATGCAAGGTCCTGCTTCTCGAGGCAGGCGGGTGGGATCGCAATTTCTGGCTCAAGTTGCCGGTCGGCTATTTCCGTACGATCTACGACGCGCGCTTTTCACGGCTGTTTCCGACCGAGCCGGCGGAAGGCACAGCGGGGCGCGCCATTGCCTGGCCGCGCGGACGCATTATCGGCGGATCCAGCTCCATCAATGGCCTTATCTTCATTCGAGGTCAGCACGAGGACTTCGACGATTGGGAGAAAGCGGGCGCCGATGGCTGGAACTATCGCGACGTGCTGCCTTGCTTCCGGCGGCTGGAAACTTTCGACGGACCACAGAGCCAGCACCGCGGAGCGCATGGCGAGTTGAGCGTCTCGACGCTGCGCAACGACCATCCCATGTGCGGTGCGTGGCTTGCAGCGGCTCAACAGTTCGGCCTCCCCTACAATCCTGACTTCAACGGCGAGACCACCTACGGTGTTGGCTCATATCAGTTGAGCATCGGCAAGCGTTGGCGTGAAAGCTCAGCCGTTGCATTTCTCCATCCGACGCTCTCGCGGCCCAATCTGACCGTTCAGACGGGCGCTCACGCGACGCGCGTCCTGCTCAAAGGCGCGCGCGCCGTCGGCATGGAATGGGCATCCGGGCGCGAGCGCGTGACCGCACGCGCCTCACGCGAGGTCATCCTCGCGGCCGGCGCTCTGCAATCGCCGCAGCTCTTACAGCTTTCAGGCATTGGAGCGGCTGAGCATCTGCGCTCGCTCGGGATCAATGTTGTGGCCGACCTTCCCGACGTCGGCGAGAACCTTCAGGATCACTATCAGGCGCGCAGCATTGTTGAACTCGGTTCGCGCCAATCGCTAAACAACGACGTGCGCAATCCGATCGCGCTCGCGAGGATGGGCTGGCAATGGCTCGCACACGGTCGTGGGCCATTGACCATCGGAGCCGGACAGGTTGGCGGCGCAGCGTGCACCACGTTTGCCCGGAACGGCCGTCCCGACATTCAGTTCAACGTGATGCCGCTCTCGGTCGACAAGCCGGGCGACCCGCTGCACACGTACTCCGGTTTCACCGCTGCCATGTGGCAGTGTCATCCCGAGTCGCGCGGCCGGCTCAGAATTCGCTCCGCGGATCCGCTCGCATCACCACAGATCGAGCCTCGCTATCTGTCCGCCGAGTTGGACCGCAAAGTAACCGTCGCAGGCCTGAAGCTGCTGCGGGAAATCTTTGCGCAACCGGCATTCCGAGGTCTGTGGACTCGCGAGGTTCTGCCCGGCCCCGATGCGCTTACGGATGCCGACCTCTTGAAATTCGCGCAGTCCCATGGCGGCACCGTATTCCACCCGGTAGGAACCTGCCGCATGGGAAAGGGCGAGGGCGCTGTCGTCGATCCTTTGCTTCGGGTTCGCGGTGTCGAGGGCTTGCGCGTAGTCGACGCCTCGGTGATGCCCAAGATCACGTCGGCGAACACCAATGCCGCATCCCTCATGATCGGATTGCGCGGTTCGGAACTCATCCTCGGTGATTGCGGAGAAGTTCGCGACGACTCTGCTCTGTAGCTCAGTGCAAGGGTAGGGAAAATGCACGCCTGTCTTGGGTCACTTGAATAGCTCGCAGTCGTGCCGATGCCAGAAACAACCGTGCATGAAGCCGTCTGGGAATGACTGCAGGCCGGCTTCCCGGACCGAAATAGTCCTCGCCTGTGCTCCGTCGTAGTGAATGTGGCTGTAGGTGTCCTTGCCAAGGTGGGCCGTCAGCGTGCGCGCTCGCTCTCCTCGCTCTTCTCGACGAAGGCAACGAGCGTGCTCACGTCGGCGATTGAAACGTACTCGTGATCGACGGAGACGCCGAGATTGCGCAGCCTGCCGATCGCGCGCGAGAAGCTCTCGGGCTTCATGCCGAGGCGATTGGCGATCAGCGCCTTCTCGTAAGGCAGAACCACCACGCAAGAACCGCGGCGGGTGCGGCACTGCTGGATCAGGAAGTCGGCGATGCGCTGCGGGGCGGACAGCAGCTTGATCTGCTCGATCTGCTCGACGAGGAACTTCAGGTGGTGGGATGCCGAGGCCAGCATGCAGAGCGCGAGGTCCGGGTTCTCGCGGATACTCTTGCGCAGGTTCTCCCCGTCAATTTTCAGCAAACGCGACGGCGCTACCACCTCGGCATTGGCCGGATAGCGGCCACCGAGAAACATCGCGGCCTCGGCAAAGGTCTCGCCGCGCCGGAACATGCCGACGACGGCCTCGCCGCCCTCCGAGGTGAGACGCGCAATCTTCACCCAGCCCTCGAGGATGACATAGAAGGCATCGGCCGGATCCCCCTGCTGGAAGAGCAGCGCACCTTTTTCGTAGCACCTCGGCCCTGACGATCCCACGAGCCTCGCCGTGACATCCTTTGGAATGCGTCCAAAGAGCGGCGTCGATCGGACGAGGTGCCAATCCTCAGGCTCCATCGGCGATGCGTTGCGGATCAGTGGCCCACGTTCCACTAGCTCCTCCTTGCCCGTTGCACGATCGGGCGAGCAAAGATTGCCTGATAGATGTATTTTATATGTCTCTTATTACTCACGCTACTTTGACGCGGATCAAATTGCCAACCAGCCGGTTGTGTCTCCTGCACCTTTGTTCCCCGGCGCGCTCGTATGGTCATACGCTGCAAGCGACCTCAGGCCGGGACGCTTCTCACATCGACACGATCGCCATCTTGAGCCACAGCAGCACCCTCACAATAAAATATATATCATTGATACATGTTTTGTGCCTAGATACAGGACGCCTTCGCAACTGATGGTCTCGATCGATGCTTGGCGCATCCATCTCGCGCTGGACGATGGCATACTTTGCCGCTGCACTGCTGTGCCTGCTTGCAGGTTTGACGGCGATCGCGGCAGGATTTGGTTATCCCCAGACTGGCTTGAGAGCGCCAGAGACGCTTGTGATCGTGCACCTCGTGGCGATCGGCTGGCTCAGTCTGCTCATACTCGGCGCACTCTT
The DNA here is from genome assembly GCF_900117415.1 of Hyphomicrobium sp. CS1BSMeth3. Lineage (GTDB taxonomy): Bacteria > Pseudomonadota > Alphaproteobacteria > Rhizobiales > Hyphomicrobiaceae. The sequence continues at coordinate 326,812 of NZ_FPEI01000006.1, read as the reverse complement.
CCAGTTTGTGCCAGTCCTGGTGGGTAAGCCATTGCGCGATCAGGCGCTGGTGTTGCCCGCCCTGCTGAGCCTGCTTGCCGGATTGGGCCTCCTTCTCGCGGGGTTTCTGCGTCTCGCCGGCGTTGTCGAGATCGAACTACCGCTGCTCGCATGGGGGGGCGTTCTTCTTGCCGCGGGTTTCTTGACGGCTATCTGGCCCCTCGCACGCACTATGCTCGACGCACCAACCTTGCCCTTGTCGGCCCGGTTCGTCGCAACAGGCCTCGCCTCACTAGGCGGCACATTCCTTCTGGGCGGCAGCTTTGCTTTCGTTCTTTCCGGCGTGACGGCAACGTCTACTCTCGTCGAACTGCACGCGAATGCCGTTCCGTATCACGCTCTTGCCGGCTTTGGAGGTTGGCTGAGTTGTACAGCGATCGGCGTCAGCTACCGGCTGCTGCCCATGTTCATGCTGTCCCCAGATACGGAACGCGCGACTGGCCGCGTGGCGTGGTTGAGCCTCAGCATGGCGCTCGTCTTAGTCGTCGCCGTGATGCCTCTCATGGTGTTGGTCGGAGCGGCAGCCGGTACCAAAGTGAGCATAGTCTTGGCAGTCGCAGGAGCCCTGGCTCTTGGCTCAGTCGTCCTCTACGGTACTGATATCGCCTTCTTCTATAGGAACCGCAAGCGACGCAAGACCGAGCTCAATCTCAGGGCGGCAGGGGGCGCCCTTGTCGCGCTTTATGCGGCTATCGCGCTGTTCATCGCTGCCGCCGTTCGTGGCACCCTCGACGTGCATGCGGGCGCCATCACATACTTGTTCGCTTTCGGCTGGCTTTCCGGCCTTGGCCTCTCTCAGCTCTACAAAATCGTGCCGTTCCTGACATGGCTCGAATGCTACGGTCCCGTCATGGGCCGCAGGCCGACGCCTCGCGTACAGGATCTCGTCGTCGAACGACGGGTTGAGCCGTGGTTCGTACTCTATTTTGCGAGCGTCGCGATCGGAACCGGTGCGCTCCTCGCCGAAGCTCCGGGCTTGCTGCGCGCCGCCGCGGCGACAACGCTCATCGCCGTGATCATCATAATCGCCGAGCTGATACTTGCTCGCCGGCTGCACAACGTGGCGCCGGAAGCGCGCCTTCCCGAAGGTGCACGCGTGCCGCGCCTGTTTCTACCTGCTGCGTCCAACCGCTGATCCGGCCCGGAGGCCGCCATGAACATGCCGCATCGCGATCTCGACGTTCGCCCCATTCTCAAGGAAGGCGGGGAGCCGTTCAGTGTGATCATGGACGCAGTCGCGGAGCTGAAGCCGGGCCAAAGCCTCCGGCTATTTGCGACCTTCAAGCCAATCCCCCTCTTCCAGGTGTTGGGTTCACGAGGCTTTACACCATCAGCCCGCGAGATCGGAAATGGCGATTGGGAAGTCATCTTCACGCCGAGCGACATTGCAACCTCGCGCGAACTCTCCGCGCCATCAACGATCGCATCGGCCAGCGCTGATGCGTGGCCGCCTCCCTCTATCCAGATGGACAATCGAGATCTCGATCCGCCGGAGCCGTTGGTGCGTACCCTCGAGGGCGTCGAGCAACTCGCCCCTGGTGAGACGCTCGTCGCACTACTACCACGCGAACCGCTGTTCCTCTTCGACGAGCTGAAGGCGCGGGGTTTGGCATGGCGGGGCACGATGGAGACTGACGGCTCGTACCGTATCGAAATCCGGGCTGTCGAACAGGAGCCGTCGCCATGAGCCCGAAGGACAAAGAGGCATTGACGGTCGCGATACGTGATGCGCTGAGCATTGTTATCGACCCGGAGCTTGGCGAAAGCCTCGTCGAGCTTGGATTGATCTACGAGATCGCGGTGAGCGACGACGGAAGCGCGCGGATAGCCATGACGACAACGACCCCCGGATGCCCGGCAACGGTTTTCCTCCAGGAGGCGGTGCAGTCTGCTGCGCGAGAGGTCGAGGGCGTGCGGGATATCGAGGTGCAGTTGACCTACGAGCCACCGTGGACCCCGCTGATGGCCTCTGAAGCAGCCCGGCAGAGATTCGGCGGCGGCGGGGCCGTCAGGCGCGCATCGCATACCGGCCGCTGAGGCTCGAAGAAGCATGCGAGATCTATTTGCTGGCGCGCAAAGAAGGGCGACTTTTACCCGAACTATGGTCGTGCACTAAAGCGTCGGACCTTAAATGCGACCCACGCCTGGGCCGATCTCAAAGTCGCATTTAAGGTCCAAAGACGCTTTAGATTCATAGTCTTCTAATGCAACTTTGGACTTGAAATTCACTCCCCGCCTAGCCTCGAACTGAGGTGAATTTCAAGTCCGTTGCTTTAGCACGCAATAGGCGCGCACGGGCTCGATGGAGATTAGCTTCGGCGAGAGCTGCTCGCGGCGATCAAACAGCCGGCCAACGCGCTATTCGCTGTCGGTCTGCCCGTCGGCCAATAGGCGCAAGCGATGCGGCGCAACAATCGTGACCTGCTGGCGCGCGCTCTTGACGAGTCCTTTCTGCTCCCACGCGGTGAGCAGTCGGCTGACGGTGTGCAGTGTCGTGCCGGTCATCTCGGCAATATCCTGCCGTGAGATTGGAAAATCGATCAGAATGCCGTCACTCGATTTCTTGCCGGTCTGCTGGACCAGCCGCAACAACGCGTGAGCAACCCGCTGCTCGACCTGCTCCGTAGCCATCTCGACAACTTGCGTCTGGACGTCATCGAGCCGCTGGCCGATCATTTTATAGGTATTGGCGCCAAAGCTCGGGAAGGCCGCCGCGAACTCCGGCCACAGGCGCTCCGGCCACGCGAGCAGAACACAATCGACGACAGCGATTGCGCTTGCAGGATAGGTGTTGCGGCCAAGAGCCCGGGCGATACCGAGCACTTCGCCAGGCACGATGTAGCGCACAATCACCTGCTGACCGTCCGGGGTTGTCTTTACGACGCGTACGCGCCCGTCGAGGAGCACGAAGAAGGAAGTGGCTTCGCCGCCCTGCTCGAAGATGAAGCCCTCTTTCGCGACGCGCCGAGATGTCGCGCCTTCCAGCACTTTGTCGAGATCGGCGGGTGCCATGCCGGAAAAAAGCGGCAGGCCGGCGATTAAAGCACGGTCAAGACGGACCACCGGCATACTCCTCGTTTTGGCTGACTGTCCCATGCCCCAACAGGCGTGACAAGCATCGCCGCGCGCGGCCCCTTGGTCCTTTTGTTTGTGATTCCACAACGTCGGCCGGCTGTGATCGGCCTATCAAAATAGTGATACCGAACGAGGTGTCACGCAGAAAGGCAATGATCATGAATCGGACAATCGCAATGGCGGCCCTCGCGGCGTTTATGCTCGCGGGTGGCGCTCAAGCGGCCGAGCATGAAGTGCTCATGCTCAACAAGGGCGAGAAAGGCGCGATGGTGTTCGTGCCGGATTTGGTGAAGGCGGCGCCGGGAGACACAATCCGCTTCGTGCCGACGGACAAGTCGCACAACGCCGAAGCCATCAAGGGCATGCTTCCTGAGGGAGCCGAGCTCTTCAAGAGCAAGATCAACGAGGAGTTTACCGTCAAGCTGACGGCTCAGGGCGTCTACGGGATCAAATGCACCCCGCATTACGGCATGGGCATGGTCGCGCTGATCCTGGTTGGTGACCCCGTGAATCTCGAAGAGGCCAAAGCAGTGACGCATCCTGGCAGGGCCAAGAAGGTCTTTGCCGACCTCCTCGCGACGGTACCGGTCGATTGATCGGGGGCAACTCACCAAAGCCGTCGCATGGAGGGCCGGGCGGATCGAGAGCCGCCCGGCCTTCTGTGTTATAGTTACAACAGCACAGAGCGAGCCTGATGCGCAGGAGCATGAAACCGCGTCCCCCAGGCAAGCAGCCCGAATACACGATGCCCTTGAAGAGCAAGTAGCCGCCGGACCAATCGGCGCGGCGGCTGACCATGATCCTGTTTGCGCTGGCGTCAGCCTCTCGCCATACCCTGCCACAGGCGACGCGCAAACGATGGTGCAGGGTCTTTCACGAGCCTGAAGCCGAGGTTATCGGGCGCCATGCCGGCGGCGCAGCCCCCGCTTTTGCCGTCGCGGAGAAAGTTGGTCATATATCCGCGATGCTGACCGCCGGTGACGCGCACGCCGCAATTCTCGGTCCGTTGCACAGATTTGCCGGCTGCATCAACGTGTGTGCGCGTGTAGCAAGTGCTAGTCCACTCCGATACGTTGCCGGCGATGTCATACAGGCCACGGCTGTTGGCGCCGAAATGGCCTCTCATCTTCGGCAGGGTATCGCGCCCCTCGCGCGCGTTGCGCTCGCGGTAGGCCGTGAGCCATCGCGCCGCTGGATTGGCGATCTCGCTATCGGCATTGCCGAGCGCATCGTCACCAAGCCGCTCGGCAGCGGCGAACGCCCATTCCTCGTCCGTTGGCAGACGCCAGCTCTCGTCCGTTTTCGAAGATAACCATTCGGCGTAGCGGACGGCATCCAGGTAGCTGACACCCGTTACAGGAAGATCTTTAGCGGCTCCCGAGCTGTCGGCCGGCTGGCAGGCCCCGTCGGCAACGCAGGCGGCATACTCAGCGGCGCTGACCTGATAGGTCATGATTTCGAGTGGGTGCCTCGGACTTGCATCGAAGCGTGCTGCATCGACGACGCGGCCGTCCGCCAGAAACTCACCCGGCAGGCGATAGGCAAAGTAAGCCGGCTTGATCGTTACGGTCTGGATCAAGGATGGTGCAGCCCGATGGCTCGGTTGCAGCAGGGCAGCACCCGCTGCGATCGCGAGTACGCTGATGGCGGCAACACTGGCAGCTTGAAGTTTCATGATACGAACTCTCCGAGCGCAATAGGCCCGCCTTCGGGAAGAAGGCGGGCCGCCGGCACGCTCAACAGCGCCCCGCCTTGGAGATGATGCTAGTTAGTCCGTATCGGCCCTGGTGCGCTGACCTGGGTCATCAGGTCGTCATTCCACTTCCCATCGACGATCACGTGTGCCGTCGCGCCAAGCTCGGCTGCTTCGATCAGGTTATGGTTGACGTAGGCATAGACGCCCGGCTGAAGGAACTTATAGAGAGCCGCTCCCGCAGATCCGCCTCGGATGAACCAAGTCTCGAGATCCTTGGCCGGTGGATTGGCGAACTTGCCTTCCTCCCAAACGTAGTCACCGTGGCCACCGATCAGGTGGGGCCGTGTATCGCGGTTGGCCTGAGAATGGACGAACAGGACGGTCTGGCCGACCTTCGCCGTCATCGCATTCTTGCCGGTCAACGCACCAACGCGGCCATTGAAGACGACGTGGGTCGGGATCAGACCGCGCATGGCCTTGAGCGTCTCGGGGAAGCTGTCGCCAAGCGTCTTGTAGTTGATGAACTTCCCGTTGGCATCGCGCGGAATGTAGAACTCGTTCTCGCCGATATAGTAGACGCTATCGTAACGGACCGGCTTGCCCTTCTCGTCCTTCAGGCCGTCGCGCGGCAGGATCATGATCGTTCCGCTCATGCCCGCGACGACGTGCCAGGGGATCATGCCTTTGGGCGCGCAGTGATAGACGAAGGTACCGGTCCGCGTTGCCTTGAAGCGCAGCTTGACCTCCTCGCCGGGATTGACGTCCGTCAGTGCGGCGCCGCCGAGCGCACCCGTAGCAGCGTGAAAATCGATATTGTGCGGCATCTCGTTGGTTGCCGGATTGACAAGCGTGAGCTCGACGTAGTCCCCCTCGTGAACCACCATCATCGGGCCCGGAATAGAGCCGTTGAAGGTCATGGCCTGGAGAACCGTGCCCTCATCATCGATGACGACCGGCTTCTCCTCGATGGTCATCGTGAACTCGACGACCTTCGGGCCGCCCTTGGCCACCTGATCATGCTCATGGACGAACGGAGGCTGCACCAGGGTTACCTTCTTGCGAGGAAGCTTGGCGATATTGGCCGCCTCCTGTGCGGCCGCAGGTGCTGCCGGCATCGCGGCGACGACAGCGGCGCCGGCGACGCTCATGAGTGTCTCGCGTCTGGTGAACATGACCTGTCTCCTTCGTGAGCTGGTCTTGCCTGGATGTTACGAAGAAAGATTAGGTGCGGCGCAAAACAGCCTCTTTGTGCTGCAGCAAACTTCCTGCCGATAGCCGACACGGCCAGCACCGCATCCATGAGCAGGCACGCGCGCAACCGCGCGCGCTGCGCTGACATGCGCGGATGGACGCTTAACCGAAGTCAAGGAACGAAACTGTGCAGACACTCAGTTTCAATCCATCAGCTTCGGGCCATCAGCTTCGGGAGGGAGCCCACCATGGCGAATGCAGGGCAACAGCAACCACACGCGTCGGTCTCGCCGCCGGAACGCATTCCGGCAATGCAACGGGCTCTCGACAACCCGTTTCTGCTCCTGTTCCTCGGGGTCACGATCCCGACCGTCTTCTACATTCTCTGGGGGCTCATCGAGCTCACTCAGATGCCCATTGCGAAGTGAGGAGAGCGAGTCGTGGCTATCCATCCTCCCGAGAAGCGCGTCTGGTGGAACGAGCCCATCGAAAAGGATGAGATCATTTGGATAGTGATCGCCTTCCTGTGGGGCCTCGTGATGTTCGGCGCGATGGTCTACTGGCATATCGAAGGGCGCCAGAACCTTTCCACTCAAGCTTACCGCATAGACCCCGCGGTGTTCGAGAAGCGCACCGAAGCGTTCACGAAACAGTTCAAGGTTCGCGAAGAGGGCACGACCGGCATTCCGGTCGCCCGGCCACCAGCCGGGGGCGACGTCTACATGCTGAGCCGGCTATGGGAGTGGTGGCCGGTGTTGGAGCTCGAGAAGGGGCGCAGCTATCGCCTGCATCTGTCATCCCTGGATTGGCAGCACGGCTTCTCGCTTCAGCCCGTGAATATCAACATTCAGGTTCATCCCGGCATCGAGCACGTCATCACGCTTACGCCGACGGAGACGGGGACATTCAGCGTCGTGTGCAACGAGTTCTGCGGCATCGGCCACCACACCATGGTCGGCCGCATTCATGTCGTCGAGCCCGGGTCAGCGGCGGGTGGCAAGCCACAGTGAGGGGATCAAGCCATGGCTATGGCAACTGCTGAGACGGGTGTGATCGGTGGCATCGCTGCGAGGTTCCGCATATGCCCGGCCAGCGGTCTCAAGATCGATCTGGCAGCGCAGCGGCTGATCAAGGCGAATGCCGTTGCCGCAATCGTGTTTCTGGCAATCGGCGGGCTGTTCGGCCTGATGGTGGCGCTGACGCGCTGGCAGGCCGTGCATCTGCTGCCTGCCGACATGTTCTATCTCGTGCTCACGGCGCACGGTCTCGATGTACTGCTGCTGTGGATCCTTTTCTTCGAGATGGCCGTGCTCTACTTCGCGTCGGCCGTTCTGCTCAACTGCAGGCTGGCTGCGCCGCGCATCGCCTGGCTCGGCTTCGTGCTCATGCTGGGCGGCGGTCTGCTCACGAATGTCACTGTCCTGCAGGGGCAGTCGAGCGTGATGTTCACGAGCTACCCACCACTCCAGGCGCATCCGAACTTCTACCTGGGCCTGATCCTGTTCGCGGTCGGCGCGCTGCTCGGTTGTCTCGTCTTTCTCGGCACGCTGGTCATCGCCAAAGAAGAAAAGACATACGAAGGCTCGATCCCTCTGGTTACTTTTGGCGCCTTGACGGCGTGTATCATCGCGATTTTCACGATCGCATCGGGCGCCATCATCCTGATCCCGACCTGGCTCTGGTCAATAGGCTACATCTCCGAGATCAATACGGTGATGTACAAGCTCGTCTGGTGGGCAATGGGTCACAGCTCCCAGCAGGTCAACGTATCGGCCCATGTCGCGATCTGGTACGCGATCATCGCCATCCTGCTCGGCGCCAAACCGCTCTCCGAAAAGGTGAGCCGCACCGCGTTTTTCCTCTACATACTGTTCCTGCAGCTTGCCTCTGCTCACCACCTTCTGGTGGAGCCGGGTGTCAGCGCGGAATGGCGCGTCTTCAACACCTCGTACTTCATGTACATGGCCGTGCTCGGCAGCATGATCCATGGCATGACCGTACCTGGCGCAATCGAAGCTGCCCAGCGGCGCAACGGCTATACGCGCGGCGCCTTCGAGTGGTTGCGGAAAGCACCGTGGGGGAACCCGGCCTTCTCGGGAATGTTCCTCTCGCTCGTGATGTTCGGCTTCCTTGGAGGCATCTCCGGTGTTGTTCTCGGCACCGAGCAGATCAACATCATGCTGCACAATACGCTCTACGTGCCTGGGCATTTCCACGCCACGGTCGTCGCCGGCACCACGCTCGCCTTCATGGCCGTCACCTACCTGCTGCTGCCCCTCATCTTCCAACGCCAGGTCATATGGCCTCGGCTGGCGAAGTGGCAGCCCTACCTCTTCGGCATTGGCGTCGCGGGCATCTCGCTCTTCATGATGGGCGCAGGCACGCTCGGCGTCGCGCGGCGACATTGGGACGTCGCATTCTCTGACGCGACGTTGTCCTTCGCTTATCCGGCGGCCGCATTCCTGATGCTGGCTCTCAACGGCTTATCCGCGGTCATGGCCGCCATCGGTGGAGCCCTTTTCGTCGTCATCGTCGTGGCGAGCGTCCTGTGGGGCAAGCCCGTGGATGCGTCGAACATCGTCGAGTCGCTCGGCCCCATGCCTCAGCGCCAAGTTGGCGATGCGGTGTCGAGCTATGGCAATGCGGGCACCTGGAAGCTGCCGGGCACGTACATTCTCGTGTCCGTCTTCTTCACGGCCTTCGTCCTCTACTACTTCGTCAACTGGAAGTACCTCTCCCAGCTCTGGCCGATGGGCTAGTGCCCCGATTCCGAAGTTCGCCACACCCCGATCCTGGTGTCGCGAGCAAACTTCGGAATCAAAAGAGGCACTGGAAGCATAGATTTGCTCGTGTGATTCAGATCGAGAAATTCGCTCGATACGGTGCCCTGAAAGGTGGCAAATTTCTCGATCATCACACGAGGCCGGTTCCACAGGAACCCGCAGGAGCCGACGATGAACAGGGCTGATGCTGCTGCAGCCATTCTCCGGGAGCCGCTGACCATCCGGGAAGTGATGGGCATCTTCAAGCCGCGGATCGCGGTGTCGATCATGCTCAGCGCGATCGGCGGGCTGGCGATATCTCCAGGAGCTCTTCCCGAGATGTGGCGCATGGCGGCTGTCGCCATCGCCGTTCTTCTGGCAGCCGGGGCCGCAGGTGCCTTCAATCAATGGGCCGAAGCCGATCTCGACGCGCGCATGGCTCGAACATCGACCCGGCCATTTGCGAGCGGCCGTCTGGATGCCGGATGGGCGTGGCTCGGCGGCATCGCGGCGCTGCTCGCAGTGGCGGTCATCATGGCCGGCATTGCCGGCAATGCCCAATCGGCCTTCTACACCTTCATGGGCGCGTTCACATACGGCATCGTCTATACGATGTGGCTGAAGCGGCGCACGTGTCTCAACATCGTGATCGGCGGCCTCGCCGGCAGCTTCGCCGTGCTCGCCGGAGCCGCCAGCGTCGATCCGGTCATATCCATCGAGGCGATCCTCCTCGCTGTCGTCCTGTTCCTTTGGACGCCACCGCATTTCTGGAGCCTGGCGATCGCTGCACGTGATGACTACGCCGCCAATCTCGTTCCGATGTTGCCACTCGTGGTCGGCGATCGGATCTGCGCACAGGTCATTCTTGCGCACACGGTCGCGTTGTCGCTCATTGCGCTGGCGCCGGCAGCGCTCGGCATGGGGATGATCTACCTCGCGTTCGCCGTGGTGAGCGGCATCCTTTTCACTGCGGCCAGCATTGGGCTCGCGCGCGCGCCGACACGCCGCAATGCGATACGGAATTTTTTCGCATCGCTGGCCCAGCTCCTTCTACTGCTGACTGGCGTCGTGCTTGATCGATGGCTACTCGGACCGCTGGCATGAGACGCAAATTCCTTGCGCTGGCGCTGGCTTTCGCCCTCGTGCCGAGCAGCGCATTGGCCGCCAGCAATGCCGAGAATGCCATTGCCTTGTCACAGGCGGCCCTCGGCCAGCAACTGCCAGATCTCGCGCTCACCGATACCAGCGGGCGCACGGTGAGGCTCTCCGACTATCGCGGCAAGCCTCTGCTGGTCAGCATGATCTACACTGGGTGCGCCGACGTTTGCCCGACCCTGCTCGAAAGTCTCTATCCGGCTGTCGAAGCCGGACGCCGAGCCTTTGGCGAGGACAGCTTCGCCGTCATCACGGTCGGTTTCGACATCCGCAACGATACGCCTGAAAGATTGCGTCTGTTCGCGCGCACGCGCGGCATCGACCTGCCCAACTGGAAATTCCTCGCCGCAGACGAGGAGAGCCTCGACGCGCTGGCAAGGGCGGTTGGCTTCGGCATCTACAGCCGCGCCGGCGGTTTTGATCATCTGGCGCAAGTCAGCCTCATCGATGCAGAGGGGCGCGTCAGCCAACAGATCTATGGCGCGGTCTTCGAGCCGCCGATCATCATGGATCCGCTCAAGGCGCTTGTCCTCAGGCGCAGCGAACCTCTGAAGTCGCTCGACATTCTCGTCGATCGCATTCGCTACTTCTGCACGGTCTACGATCCCAAATCCGGCCGCTACTATTTCAACTACTCGCTGTTTATCAGCGTCGGGATCGGGCTCTTCAGCTTTAGCCTGATCGTTCTCGCGCTCATAAGAGAGTGGTGGCGCTCGAGCGGCCGCGGAATGAGGTCCTTCCGATGAGACTGCTCCGGCTTTCCATCCGCCGGATCTTCGATCTGGCCGAGAGCGGGCTTGGCAAAGTGTTCCCACCTGAGTGGAACCCGTTGCTCAACCTCGGCGCGCTCGGCTTCTTCTTCTACTGGGTGGTCACGGTCAGCGGCATATACTTGTTCATCTTTTTCGAGACGGCCGTCCACGACGCCTTCGCCTCGGTCGAGTACATGACCCGCGACCAGTGGTATGCGGCAGGCGTCATGCGCAGCCTCCATCGCTACGCGTCGGACGGGCTCATCGTCGTTGTGATCGCGCACCTTTTGAGGGAGTTTGCGCTGGATCGGTATCGCGGCGTGCGCTGGTTCAGTTGGGTGACGGGCGTTCCCGCTCTTGTGCTCATCTTCGTAGCCGGAATTACCGGCTACTGGATGGTCTGGGACACGCTTGCGCAATACGTGGCGCTCGTGACCACCGAGTGGCTCGACAAACTGCCCATCTTCGGCGCGTCGATCGCGCGCAACTTCTTCTCGCCCGACACGCTCGAGAGCCGCTTCTTCACGCTCATGGTCTTCATGCACATCGCGGTGCCGCTCATCGCGCTGGTTATTCTCTGGGTGCATCTCCAGCGCGTGACGAAGCCCCGCATCAATCCACCGCGCGGCCTTGCCATCGGCGTTTTCGTGGCGTTGCTCGCCCTCTCGCTCGTGCATCCGGCAACGAGCCAAGGCCCCGCCGACCTCGCCAAAGTGCCAGCAACCGTCGGGCTGGACTGGTTCTACCTGCCGCTCTACCCGCTGCTGGACCGCTGGCCGGGCCCGGTGACATGGGGTGCCTCGGGAGCACTGCTGCTGATCCTGCTTGCCATGCCCTGGCTGCCCCCCATGCGCAAACCTGCGGCGGCCGTGGTCGATCTCGCCAATTGCAACGGCTGCACGAGATGCTTCAACGACTGCCCGTACAGCGCCATCATCATGGGCAACCGGACTGATGGACGCCCCTTCGAACGCCAGGCCATCGTCAACCCTGCACTGTGCGTGGGATGCGGCATCTGCGCAGGATCCTGCCCGACCTCGACACCCTTCCGAACGGCGTCCGACCTAATTCCAGGCATCGATCTGCCCGATCACAGTATCAGTGCACTTCGCGATGCCGTGCTCGCGGCAACCGCGCCTCTGCAGGGCAAAAGTCGCATACTTGTTTTCGGCTGCGAGCACGGTTCCTCCATCAGCAACCTTCCGCCTGGGACGTCATCGGTCAGCTTGCGTTGCATCGGCCAGCTCCCGCCTTCATTCATCGACTTCGTGCTGAGCAAGAACCTCGCCGATGGCGTCGTGCTGGTCGGATGCTCCGAGAACAGCGGCCATGCTCGCTTCGGCATCCGGTGGACGCAAGCACGCCTTGCGAGGGCCCGCGACCCGCACTTGCGCGCACGCGTACCAGCCGAACGGCTCAGAGTTGTGTGGGCGGGGCGCGACGGACGCACCAAACTCGACAGCGCGCTTCGGGACTTCTCGCGTGAGCTCGATGAATTGCTCGCGCCGCCGTCACGGGCCGTGGCCGAGCGGATGGCAAAACTCGAGGAGTTCATTCGTGATTAGCGACGCGGCAAGATACGTGGGACAAGCTGCAATCTATGGGCTTCTTGCGCTTGCTATCGGTTACTTCTCCAGCCGGCCGATGGTTGTCTATTTCCCGACGGACAAGGCGCAGATCAAGTTCAGCTTCGCGCATGGCGCGAAGCGCGTCGAGGAATGCCGGCGGCTGGCTCCGGAAGAAATCGCCAAGCTACCGCCCCGCGAGCGCCGGCCGCACACATGCGGGCGCGAGCGCTTGCCGATGCGCGTCCAGCTCCTCGTCGGTGACGTCCCCATCTATGATGACGTCATTCAGCCGACCGGCTTATCTCGAGATGGTCCCGCTAGGATCTATCGAAAATTCTCGATTGCGCCCGGCCGGCACGAGATTACGGCGCGCCTGCGCGACAGCAATAGAATGGAAGGATTCGACTACGAGCGCCGGGTCACTATCGAACTCAAGGCGCAGCAGAATCTCGCAATAGACTTCAGCAGTGACCAAGGAACGTTCACGATCCGATAGGAGCAGTCATGGCGCTCATCGAATGGCAAACCGAGTTCGAAACTGGCGTTCGTGAGGTCGATCACGAACACCGGGAACTCGTGGACCTTATCAACGCGCTGCATAGCAAGATCGGGAGCAACGCAGGAAAAGAAGTCATCGGCGGCTTCCTCGGCGAGGTGTTCGCAAAGATATCCGCGCATTTTGCCCTCGAGGAAACGGTCATGCGCAAGCATCGATACGACGAGTACGCGGCGCACAAGGCGGATCACGAGAAGCTGCTGGATGACATCCGCGACATCATCGACGCCCACGAAAGCGGCGCGTTTGTCGACTATGAAGAGGCGCTCGGACGCGCCGTGCGGGACTGGTTCGTCGATCACTTCAAGAGTAAGGACGCACGCCTGCACAAGATGCTTGGCGTATGACCCCAGAAGACAATCGCACCAATCCTACTCAGGAAACTTCTTCAGATACTCAAGAAGATCCTTGCGCTCGCTCTCGTCAGCCAGGCCGGGAAATACCATTTTGCTGCGCGGCGCCATGTCGTTCGGCTTGGTGATGTACTTGAGCAGCGTTGCTTCGTCCCACACCACGCCCTTCTCACCAAGCCCTTTGAATACCGGAGAATAAGCATAGCCGTCCCGCGCCGCCGCTTTGCGCCCGATGATCCCATTGAGGTGAGGGCCAACTTTATTTTTGGCATTCGGCCCAATCTCATGACAAGTCCGGCACTTCCGGAAGACGGTTTCGCCATTCTCTGCATTGCCCTCGGCTAGCGCGGTCGCGCCGAGCAGTGACACACTCATCAGGGCGACTGGAAACCGCAGGCGCGCAATCATCGGCATGGCTCCAACATGGGGTGCTCGTGGCTCGGATCCACGTTGTGCCACCTTGGCGTCAGACCGCCGGGCGCTCCTTGACCGCGGTTAAGTCTTCATTGCGTGTCGCATTCGCGACATGACTCTGCGCGCGCAATGCACCTCACCCCGCCTCGCTAAACCGCGCGGCTGTACAGCCTTTGAGAGTCGCCAAGATAGGCATCGAAGGTCGACGCAACGGTGCGCACCAGAGGACGTGCGTGATCTGCAACGACGATACGCGCCCCGTCTATGTGAACGATGCCTTCGTTGGCGAGCGCACGTAACCGGATCAGTGCCGGGGCGAGGGTTACAGGCGTTATCCCATGCCGGGCACAGACCTCGGCAACGTCGACCGCAAGATCGCACATCAGCCGTTCTATGAGGTCCGCCCGCAAGATGTCGTCAGGGGTGAGCCGATATCCCCTCGCAGCGGCAAGCTCACCCTGCATGATGCAATCGGCGTAACGGCCGAGTGCCACCTCGTTTTGCATGTAGCCTTGGGGAAGACGGCCAATTGCCGAGGCGCCGAAGCCGATCAATGCCCCGCATGCATCCGTGGTGTAGCCTTGAAAGTTGCGCCGCAGCCGGCCCTCGGCTTGCGCGCGAGCCAGGGTGTCGCCGGGGCGCGCGAAGTGATCGAGGCCGACGTGGACGTAACCCGCCGCAACCAGCACATCCGCGATCGCCGTCGCCTGGTCGTGCCTGGCATGACCTCCCGGGAGACCGGCCTCATTGATCTTGCGCTGATGCTTCTTGAATTTGGGCACATGGGCATAGCCGAACACTGAGAAGCGATCTGGCTGCAAGGCGAGGCACTGCTCCACCGTCTCGACACAGGAAGCAGTCGTCTGCAGCGGCAGACCATAGATCAGGTCGAAGTTGATGCCATCAATGCCGGCGGCGCGCAGGCCGTCCACCGCAGCGGCTGTGCAGTCAACACTCTGGACGCGGTTGATTTCCTTCTGCACGCGAGGATCGAAGCTTTGCACGCCGAGGCTGGCGCGCGTGAAGCCAGCCTCGCCCAGTGCCACCGTCATATCCGGCGTCAGTGTTCTCGGGTCGATTTCGATTGCGATCTCTGCTCCGGGCACGACGTGAAACGTCGCGCGCAGTCGTGCCACAAGTGCCCTCAGAGCTTCCGGTTCGATGGTCGTGGGCGTGCCACCGCCAAAATGAACATGACGCACCGTAAGAGGAGCGGGCACGTGGCGCGCGACCAATTCGATCTCGCGTTGGAGAACATCGACGTAGTTGCTGATCGGTTCGTTGCGCCGAGTGATGGTCGTGTGACAACCGCAATACCAGCACATCGATCGGCAGAACGGTATGTGGAGGTAAAGCGATGTCTCGGTTGCAGGAGGCAGCGCTGCAAGCCAATGACAATAGTCTGGCGCTGCTACCGCCGAAGAGAACAGCGGTGCTGTCGGATAGCTTGTGTAGCGCGGCAGCCGCTCATCAGCATACCGCGCCATCGCTTGGTAATCGATCATGGCAGCCGCTTCCATTCTCACGGCAATGATAAACGAGCCTTGTCATCGTTTTATCAGAGCGGCTTTGTGCTAACGCAAACGAACGGGCTGACCAAGCGCCGCAACGGGACGTAATCTTGGGCACGTCCTCGATGGCTCCCTCGTCACCGACGCTGCGACCTACTTGACGACGATGATGCCCTTCATTCCTGCCTCGTAGTGTCCGGGAATGAGGCAGGCGAACTCGAACTCGCCGGCCTTCGTAAAGCGCCAGGCAATTTCGCTGGATGTCTTTGGCTCGAGCCGCTTTCCATTGGCCTCGTCGTGCGCCATCTCCGGGTTCTGCTCCATTTCGCTCTTGTGCTTGGCGTTGTTCTCCATGGAGTCGAGCAGAAACTCGTGGGCAAGATCTCCTGTATTCCTGAGCACGAACCTGATCTGCTCTCCTCGGCGCACCGCGATGCTGTCGAGGCTGTAGGTCATGGAGCCGGGACCTTCCGCCATCCCGATCTCGATCGTGCGGGACGCCTTCCTGGGGTCGCCTGGTTCTCCGGCGGCGAATACGTGCTCGGTATGCGCCTCTGCGGGTTTGGAAACCAGCTCGCTCAACGGTGGAGCTCCCACTGCCACCATTCCAGAAAGGCAGAGCGCAGCAATGGTCAGTCTTGCGGACATGCTCTTTCCTCTTTCTTCCAGGTTGGGCTTCCAGCAATTCGCATCGTGAAGCTTTTGTGCTCGGGAGTGCGTACCAAGCTCACAGCGCAAGGAACACCCGGCCGTAGGCAACCTCACGGGCTGGACAAAACGAGCGAAACATTCTGCCCACCGAACCCGAATGAATTCGAGAGAACCGTCGTGATTGCTGCATCCCTTGCTGCATTTGGCACAACATCAAGAGGTATCTCCGGATCGGGCACATCGTAGTTGATGGTTGGCGGTAGCTTTCCGGTCCGTATGGTCATCAGCGAAAACACGGCTTCAATAGCCCCGGCTGCCGACAGCGTATGGCCGATCATGGATTTGTTCGAGCTGACGGGTGTGCGCGCCAGATGGTCTCCCAGCACAGCCTTGAGCGAGAGATACTCCATCTTGTCGTTCTCGGGCGTACTGGTCCCATGCGCATTCACATATCCTATCTCTTCCGGCTCGACGCCGGCGTCCAGCAGAGCCTTGCGAATGGCGCCAATAATCGCCGTGCCGTCGGGCTTTGAGCGTGTGCGGTGATAGTCATCGGCCTTCTCGCCACAGCCCCGCACGAAACCGAGAACACGTGCCCCGCGCGCTTTTGCGCTCGCATACTCCTCGAGGACAAGAGCGCCGGCGCCCTCGGCCATGACGAAGCCGTCGCGATCCTTCGAGAATGGTCGCGAGGCTTTCTCGGGAGTTTCATTTCGCGTGGAAAGGGCAGACAGCAAAATGAACCGTATCAGCGCCTCGATCTGGACCGAGCTGTCCGTGCCGATGCACAACACCGCATTCGCCTGCCTTCGACGAATGGCCTCGACGCCGAGTTGGATCGCTGTCGCACCGGACGCACACGCGGTCGACACGGACATCGGCAGCCCGCGCGTGCCGAACCTGTCCGCCAGATGATCGGCGACGCTGCCGAACTGGAAAAGGCTCGCCATATCCTCGTGCTTGCGACCACGTGCGGCGGCGAGCAGGCGCTGGTAGCCGGCAGCCTCGCTCTCGCCGATTTCATCCCACAGTGACTTGCGTTGTGGCCATTCGAGCTCCGCCGGAGGTGTGGCGAGGTAGAGCGGACCGGGAAAGCTGCCGACGCGGGCGATATCGGCCTCGATCACTGCTTCCTCGCCCGCAGCAATAGCCATGGCGATCGCCAGAGCCGGCGCCGAAAAGGGCGAAGGTCTCAGAAAATCGACGGTGCCAGCGATCGCCGTGCGCAGGCCATCGGTGGAAAAGCGCGCAATCCCTCGGATCCCCGAGCGTCCCTGCGTGAGCCCTGACCAGTTTGCTTCCTTGCCTAGGCCGAGCGACGTAACGAGCCCGCAGCCCGTAATAGCGACCAAGGGGCGGCCGAACTTGTCGTGGATCTCAGATCCCATTGGCGCCTCGCGTCGGTATCCCGTCGATGACAGCCACCCCCTCGCCGCGCTCATGCCCAACGCCGGTTACGATAATGCGATCGACAGAGCTGAACCTGCCCGGGCATTCGCCGAGCAAAGTGCGGGATACACGCCCTGAATGCTGGGCAAGGGCGGCAAGGGCGATCCCTGCCGGGAAATGTGCTTCCACCGCATGGCCCAGAATGTTCCCATACGGCCACACATACTCGATCTGCGCGCGGCGCTTCAGCTCATCGAGGAAAGCGAATTCCGCTGCTGTCACGGGGGCTACACCACTGGCACCGCTGAACACTGCCCCCGTACTTCCGGCCACTGTCTCATCAATGAGATTGGACACACACGCGAACGGATTCGCTTCGACATTGGTTCGACGCATCCGATCTGTTCCGACTGCCGTTACGCGCGCGTAAGCACGCGCCGATCGTCTCTCGGCGTGACGCCGCTGCTCGAGCACCAGAAATGCGCCGACGCTGCCAGGGACGAAGCCACCGCCTCGCTGCGCCCGCTGCTCGATGCGTTCGAAGGAGTGACGCCAGAGATTGTGGCCGAGCTCATAAGCAAGAAGCAGATCCTCGCGCTCGGCATTGACGGCGCCCCCGACGAGGCACATCTCCGATTGACCCGCCGCAATCCTCTGGAAGGCATTGTCGATCGCCGAAAGCCCCGCCATTTCCTCGCCCATGAAGGTGCGCGACGA
Organism: Hyphomicrobium sp. CS1BSMeth3; assembly: GCF_900117415.1. GTDB lineage: Bacteria > Pseudomonadota > Alphaproteobacteria > Rhizobiales > Hyphomicrobiaceae. Next base: position 308,983 of record NZ_FPEI01000006.1, on the reverse strand, counting down.
CCCTGTGACATGGTGGACGATCGAGATGTTGCCGGCGAGGAGGTTCGAGAGCTGAGCCAGAAACAAGGTAGGACGAAGAGCGCTTGGCAGGATTTCACTGGCGCGCAACGGCGCACTGTCTGACGCGCCGCTCATTTCGAGCACCTTGCAGTCGACGGCGGTATCGCGCTCGCCGCTGCCGGCGGCGACGATGAGATCCATCCGATCGAGCAGGTCGGCGCATCCCTTGATCTGCGCGTCTTCCAGAGCGAGGCCAGCAGCATACACACCGAGACGCTGCCACCCCTCCATCTGTCGCTGGTCGCTGTTTTTGGGAATCTGCTTGGAGAGCGTCAACGGTACGAGAGGATGCACGGGATATGGCGCGAATGTCGTCTCATCGACGCAAGCGGCGCATGGTTGCTCTCCCGAGAGAATGCGTGCATGAGCTTCAACGCCTTCACCGAGTGAACTGACAAGTCCAACACCGGTGATCCAGACTTCGTTTTCGTGATCGTTCCCGCGCATCAGATGGGCTCCGTAGATAGAGCCAGGCAGACATTCTGGCCACCGAACCCGAACGAGTTCGACAGCATCGTCGTCACGGTCGCATCGCGCCGGACATTGGCGACCACATCGAGGGGAAGCTCCGGATCGGGAGTGTCGTAGTTGATCGTAGGCGGCAGCGTCCCCGTCTGCATGGTCATTACCGAGAACACGGCCTCGACAGCGCCGGCCGCAATCAGCGTGTGCCCGATCATCGACTTGTTCGAGCTTATGGGAACCTCGCTGACACGTTCGCCGAGTACGGACCTGAGGGACACATACTCCATCTTGTCGTTCTCTGGCGTGCTGGTGCCGTGAGCGTTGATATAGTCGATATCCTCAGGAGCAAGGCCAGCATCGTCGAGCGTCTTGCGGATAGCACCGATGATTGCCGCGCCGCTTGGCTCCGAGCGGGTGCGGTGATAGTGGTCCGCCTTTTCTCCGCAACCTCGCACAATGCCGAGAACGCGAACCCCGCGCGCCCGTGCGCGATCGTAATCCTCCAGAACGAGTGCGCCGGCACCTTCGGCCATAACGAAGCCGTCGCGGTCCTTGGAGAATGGCTTTGAGGCACACTCGGCGGGATGGTTTCTGGTCGAGAGCGCGGAGAGCAGCGAAAAGCGTATGAGACCTTCCGGATGCACGGTGGCATCGGTGCCGATGCAGAGCGCAGCACCGACATCGCCGCGGCGGATAGCTTCAGCCCCCAACTGGATGGTTGTCGCCCCGGATGCGCACGCCGTGCAAACAGAGAGGGGGGCGCCGCGCGTGCCAAATCTCTCCTGTAGCCGACCGGCGATGCTGGCAAAACGCACATGCCGAGCCATGTCACCAAACGTTCCACTGCGCGCGGCGGAAAGAAGTCGCGCATAGCCGCCTTCCGGCTCACCGCTCCCAGCAGCGTAGAGAGCACGCAAGTGCGGCCATTCGAGCTCAGAAGGCGGCGTTGCAACAATGAGGCGGCCGGGAAATGCACCGCTTTCACCGATCGCAGCTTGTGCGATAGCCTCATGTGCCGCCGCCTCGGCCATGGCCGCCGAAAGATCGGCGGCAGAATAAGGCGCGTCGCACAGTCCATCGACCGTGCCGGCAATGGTTGTCTTGAGCCCCTCGGTGGAGAAACGCGTGATCGGCCGGATGCCCGATTGTCCTGACGTCAGCTTGGACCAGTTATCGCGCACGCCATGCCCCAGGCATGTCACGACGCCGATGCCGGTGATGGCGACGAGTGGGCGGCCCCTATGATCGCCGTGCGCCCTAGCCACGAGGTCTCTCCTCAACTGCCTCGACAAGGCCGAGGGCCTCACCACAATCGTGTCCGAGGCTCGTCACCAGGATCTGGCGACAGGCGAAGCCAGTGTCCGCCGCGCTCTCAGTGTGGTCACTGGGCGGGTAGAAAGACCGCTTCGATAACGCCAACGCTGCCAGTGCCACGCCGGTGATGAAATGAGCCTCGATGCCATGCCCCAACCTGCTGCCGTAAGTGCGCGTGGGCCCTAGTGCGTCTTTCAACTCTTGCAGGAATTGGCGTTCCTCGCTGGTTGCGGGTTCGACGCCACTGGCGCCACTCAGAACGGCAAGCGGACGATCGTCGTCAACAACAGGAGCCAACCCCTCAAGCAACGAGCGCATCGTAACCGCGGCCTCACCTGGGCCGCGCGCCGACCGGTCGGACGCAACGGCCGCGATGCGCGCATAGGGCTTTGCGCCGCGATCGGCGGCATGTCCCGGAGCTTCGAGAACGAGGAATACGCCAATACTCCCCGGTACCATGCCACCACCCACCTCCCTCCGCGCCCATACGCTGCGATAGCCGCCGTGCAGAAGTGAAGCACCAAGCTCGAGGTTGAGCAGGAGATCCTTGCGCTCGGCGTTGAGTGCCCCGCCGACGAGCATCAGCTCGCTCTGGCCAGCGCCGAGACGTCGAACGGCATCCTCGAGCGCTGCAACGCCGGCCATCTCTTCGCCCTTGAAGGTACGCGAGGATCCTGCCGCCTTGTGCACGATCGAGATGTTTCCAGCGAGCAGGTTCGAGAGCTGACCAAGGTAGAGCGTCGGTCTCAGGCCAGTTGCGAGCTGGTGATTGAGCGTTCCATCCAGATCTCTGTGCCCCTCCATCGCCTCAAGAACGTGTTCGTCCAGCACCAAGTCCCGCTCGCCGTTTCCGGCCGCGATCGAAAGATCGATCCTGTCGAGGAGCTCAGGCTTTCCAGCGATGCCGGCGTCAGCGAGCGCAAGACCGGCGGCGTGCACGCCGATCCGTTGCCAGCGATCCATCTGACGTTGGTCGGATATCCTGGGAATCTGCCTGGAAAAGTCGACCGTAGCGAGCGGATGAACAGAATACGGCGCATAGCCGGCATCGTCGACGTTGATAGTTGGCGCGACGTGCGGTCCTAGCTCCTGCCAATGCGCATCGACACCTTCACCGAGCGAGCTGACAAGCCCGATGCCGGTGATCCATGCCTCTGTGCGTTTGAGAAGCATGTCAGGCGTGCGTCTCCTTAAGCAGGCCGAGGCGGGTTCCCTCACTGCGCACGTGCTGCTCGAGCGCTGTGTTGGGAAAGGCAACGCTGCGCATGATCAGACACGCATCAGCCATACTCTTCCCACCATAGAGTATGCTGGTGTCCACAACTGCGTAACCCGAGCCGTCGTGAACGCGCGTAGCGTGCACCAGAAGATCCGCCCCGGGCGGCACGAAGGCGCGAAAGTTGGCCTTCTTCACGCCTGCGAAGAATGGCATCCGCGAGAACCCGTCGCTCGCGAGCATGAGGTAGCCGGCCGCCTGCGCCATTGTCTCCAGCAGGAGAACGCCGGGCATCACCGCGTGGCCGGGAAAGTGCCCCTCGAACACCGGACTTGTTTCGGGCACCTGCGCAGAAGCCACGAGAGTTGGCAGGTCGAGGTCCAACCTCTCCACTCCGTCGAGCATCTGGAAGTATTCGAGGCGCATGATGAGACAGGATTACGCCACGGCCGCCGAGCCGGCCGTCTGATCGATGTAGTCACAGAGATTGCGAAGAACGAAGTAGGTGTCGCCGTCGTACCCGCCCTGCACGTTCTGCAGCCATTCCTCCACCGGCAACCTGATGTCGAACGTCTTGTCGATCTCGAAGACGACATCGAGAAAGCCCAGGCTGTCGACCTCGAGATCCTTCATCACATGGCTATCGGGAGTGATACTTTCGAGCGGAACATCGCTCGTGCTGGCGATGATCCTGGCGACAGTTTCGAAAGTTGAAGTCATCGCTGCTGTCCACGTCTCGATGGCTGATACGCATCGCGAAGCGATTTCCACTCGCTTTTTCGCAAGAGCTAGAGCGGCTTCGCGCGACATCTCTGTCCTCCCCTTAGCAAGCCTCAGATCGATCCGACTTAACCAAAGTCAAGACATGGGCTCGACGAGCTGGATATCGATCTACGCGCCAAGTGGGACCGGACCTCCGAGCCAAGAAGAGACAATGGATCGTTTACGCGAGCTCCGGATAGGCCAGACCGAAATGTTGTCGCGGCGTATCGACGCCGACGATGTGGCGACGTTTGCGCGCCTGTCGGGTGACTACAACGAGCTTCACATCGACGAAGAGTTCGCTGCGCGGACGGAGTTTTCGGAACGAGTCGTCCATGGGTTTCTGCACGCGAGCCTATTGTCCGCCTTGATCGGGACCCGGCTCCCCGGCCGCGGTGCGCTCTACGTTTCACAGGCCCTCGAGTTCACGCGTCCCGTCTTTATTGGTGACATCGTGGAAGCTCGCGCAACAATCGAGAAGATCGACGAGGAAACCCGTCTCGTCACCCTGGGAACGCAGATCCACAAAGCCGATGGCACCTGTGTGCTGAGGGGCACGGCTCTCGTCAAAGTTCTGCGCCTGACGGAACCGGCGCCCGTCCCGAAGGATGCTCCGGCGATGCCGAGGATCCGTCTGCTGGAAGACCGCACCGCGCTCGTGACAGGAAGCTCCCGCGGCATAGGACGCGCGATTGCCCGCCTACTTGCCGCGCAAGGCGCCTCAGTCTGGATCAACTACCGCCGCAGCAGGACCGCAGCAGAGAGCTTGGAGAGAGAGATCATCGACCGAGGTGGGAGGTGCCATCTGATCGGAGCCGACGTGACGGACGAGACCGATGTTCGCCGACTCGCGGAGGAAATCGGTGGCCAGGGCGGTCTCGACATTCTTGTTCACAATGCGGGACCACGCATCAGGTCCGCGCCTTTCAGTGATCTCTCATGGAGCGATCTGAGCACAGCTCATGAAGAAATCGTCGGGAGTGCCTTTCGCGTGACGAAGGCGCTGCTGCCGGCACTCAAGCAGAGCAAGGGCAAGATCATTACCATCCTCACATCTGCTTCACTCGGCAGAACGGCTCACAACTGGCTGCCCTACGTCGCGGCGAAGGCTGCGCTGCTCGCCATGGGCAAGAACCTGGCACAAGAGCTCGGGCCACAGGGCGTGACAGTCAATATGATATCGCCCTCGATGATCGATACCGATCTCACGGCCAACATCCCCGATCGTGTGCGACAAGCCATGGTGTCGCGCACGCCCTTGCGCAGGCTTGCGACAGCCGAGGATGTCGCAGGCGCCGTTCTCCTCCTCGCGTCGCCTTATGCCTCCTTCATCAGCGGCGAGAATCTGCTGGTGACAGGTGGCGAGACAATGATCTGAGGTTGGGCATGGCACTGTCGAGGGAGCCTGCGCCGATAAACGCTGCCGACGACCCCGCTGTCCGCCCCTCACGCGAGGAGATTCTCGAGACGATCATCAGTAACGCGGCGGAAGCCGCGCATCGGCGGGTGACTCCACGCTCCGTGGATTGGTCCGGCGTTTCTCCTGCTCGTGTCGCCAGCATATTTGCAGCACTTGCCGAGCGAAGTCTGGCACCACCTCGCGATCTTGTGGATGCGTTGCTCGTGGCGGGTCACGCGGTGCCGACCGACTGTGCACGGGACCTCCAACAGCGCGCCCTCAACGATCTGAACCGCGGCGCGGTCGCCCCGACACTTATAGCGGGGGACCTGTCGCGCCTTGCGGAGCACGAGCACATGAGACCAGAGGTTGCTGGCGCCATCGTCGACCGACTCATGTCCCTGGGGGCGGATGACGAGGCTTGCAGCCTTGGTCTGGCTCTCTGGCCCTCAATGCCGCAGGCTCTTTCTCCCGTCCGCGCCAAGCTCGCTTCTCATCTTGCGTCCTTGTCGCCGTTGCAGATCCGCCTCGCGGGCTTCTCGACTACCGAAATGCTGGCGGCCGACCTAGGCCCCGCATTCGGCGGCGCCGGCCGCAACGCACACATTTCTCAAGCCGAGTTCGGTGGCGCACTCACGACACTGCTGAAGCCGGATGCCGAAGCCGATGTGCATATTGTTCTCCTCGATTTCGACAGCTTGGCCGCCCGCGATTGGCGCCTACATCCTACAGCGCTCCATAGCCGATTGGTCGAGCAAGCCGACAATCTCAGTAGCGCACTTTCCACATTCGCGTCCCGCTCGACGTCGCCATTGCTGATCAACTCGATACCTATCCCTTCCGCGCCGACGGCCGGATTGCTGGACAGCCGGCACCATTCCGGCCTGCGCCACGCCGTGCATCTGATCAATGCGAGATTGTTCGCGGCATCGGAGAAGAGTGGAAACATCATCGCCGTCGATGCGGATCGTGCCCTTGTCGACATCCCGTCTTCGAGACATCACGATCCCAAGCTCTGGTTCTACGGCCGCATAGCCTACTCGGCCGATGCGAGCCGCGCGATCGCGTCCGCCTTCGCCCAGACTTGGGCGCTTCTTACGCGCGGGCCAGCCAAGGTTCTTGCGCTCGATTTCGACAACACGCTCTGGGGCGGCACTTACGGTGAGGATGGCATCGAGCGCCTTGCCTGTGGCGAGGACTATCCTGGCAATGCTTTCCAAGCCTTTCAGCAGGAGTGCCTGCGCCTGAAGCGCCAGGGGTTTCTACTCGTCGCACTCAGCAAGAACGATCCCGATGCCATTACTGTCTTCGAACGTCATCCGGGCATGATCCTGAAGCCATCCGATTTTGCAGCTACGGCAATCAACTGGCAATCCAAGCCTCAGAACATTCGCCAGATTGCCAGCGAGTTGAACCTCGGTCTCGATAGCTTCATCTTCATTGATGACAGCCCCCACGAACGGGAGGCCATGCGCCGGCTGGTCCCGGAGGTTGCCGTTGCAGAACTTCCGACTGATCCTGCTCGGCGCCCCAACTGGATTCGCGAGCTTACGCGCACATGGCCGATCCGGCTCACCGACGAAGATGAGCGCCGCACGGAAATGTATGCCGCGGAGCGCCAAAACCGTGCTCTCAAGAACTCGGCGGCCAGCGTGGAGGAATATCTTCGCGGACTTCAGCAGCGTCTCACGGTCTCACACGTCGCCCCTGAAGCGGTAGTGCGAGTTGCGCAGATGCAACAACGCACCAACCAGTTCAATCTGACCACGCGACGGCTGAGCGATGCCGATATTGCCGCCTACCTCGATCATCCCGAGCGCGGCCTGGCGCTGCTCGGCCGCGTTGCCGACAAGTTCGGCGATCACGGCATCGCAATCACTGCGACCGTATCCTTCGAAGGCTCGAACGCTGCGATCGAGACGTTCCTGATGAGCTGCCGCGTCATTGGCCGCGAAGTAGAGAAAGCGTTTCTTGGCAGCCTGCTTCTTGTTCTCGCCCAACGCGGGATAGCGCGCGTAACGGCGCAGTTTATCTCAACAAAGAAGAACGGCATGGTCCGCAACTTCTATCGGGAGAATGGCTTCTCATTCATTGGAGGTGACGACAGTGCATCCTCCTGGGCGTTTGATCTCAGCACGCAGTCCGTGCCTCGGTCCGAGTTCGTTGCGGCAATATTGGAGGCATGAGCGAGTATGATCGCGCAGCAGTCAGACCTTTCCTATCCTTTACTCGCAACCATCTTCGAGGACGTGTTCCAGCATACGGACCTGCTCACCACAGCCACGTCAAAGGATGACGTATCACGCTGGGACTCTCTCCAGCACATTGCGCTGGTTCGGGCAATCGAGACCACATTCGACATCGATCTCTCTCTGGACGAGATGATGGAAATGCGCACGGTCGGTGATATCGAAGCGGTCCTGCAGCGGCACGGCATATGACCGGCCACATCATCTACGCGCACTGTAGTCCCGTTGCGGCCTTTCGCGCCTTCGCGAGATGGTTGGGCTCAACTGCTGTCCCTGGTCCCACTGACTAGCGCGACCTTTCGCGCAATACGACCGAATGTCTGCTTTTAAATGGAGGCCAGCAAGCCGCAGGATTGGCAGCGCCATCCAGCGCGCTGCGCAGCAGTACCTTCCGGGGCAGCCTCTCAATGCTGGACCAGATAGCGGTCGAGTGCTTTCTGGCTCAACTCACCGATTGTCCCGCAGCACGACGTAGATGGCGGGAATGACCAGGACGGTCAGGAGCGTCGAGGACGCGAGCCCGAACAGCAGCGAGATCGCGAGACCCTGGAAGATCGGGTCGACCAGGATGGTCGCGGCGCCGATCATGGCGGCAAGCGCCGTCAGGATGATCGGCTTGAAGCGCACGGCGCCCGCTTCAAGCAGGACCTCGCGCAACGATCTGCCCGGCTGTCGCCCATGGCGAATGAAGTCGACGAGTAGGATCGAGTTGCGCACGATGATACCGGCGAGCGCGATGAAGCCGATCATCGACGTTGCCGTGAATGGGGCGCCAAAGAGCCAGTGCCCGAGCATGATGCCGATCAGCGTCAGCGGAATTGGGGTCAAGATGACGAGCGGCAGGCGGAAGCTGCCGAACTGCGCCACAACGAGCACGTAGATGCCAAGGATCGCGACGGCGAACGCGGCACCCATGTCACGGAAGGTGACGTAGGTGATCTCCCATTCGCCATCCCAGAGCAGTGTGGGTTTCGATTCATCGATCGGCTGGCCGTGGAGCTTAAGCGCCGGCTTCGGCAAGGCGCCCCAGTTGTGCGCGTCGATGAGCCGTGCAACCTCCAGCATGCCGTAGATCGGCGCCTCGTAGGCGCCTGCGAGCTCCGCCATCACCATGTCGGCGAAGCGACCATCGCGCCGAAAGATGACCGGTGAGCCTTCCTCCCTGGTCACGCGCACCACCTCGCCCAGCTCGACCACGCTGCGGTTGCCGGGTAGGGCGTTGGCGGGCACGGGCGTCGACGCCATGGCCTCCGACCAGGCGAGCGCGCTCTTCGGCAGCCGAACGGCGATCTCGATGGGATTGCGGTCTTCTCCGCGATGGGAATAGCCGACCGATATGCCGCCCAGCAGCATCTGCAGGGTGTCGTAGACGTCGCTCTGCGACACACCGAAGAACTCGAGACGATCCTGGTCGATGGATACGCGCAGGCGCGGCCGCGGCGCGCCGATGGAATCATCCACGTCGACAATGTAGGGCACGGAGGCGAAGATCTTCTTTACCTCACGTGCAACAGCGCGCCGGGTCTCGGAGTCGTGACCGTAAATTTCGGCGAGCAGCGTCGCCAGCACGGGTGGCCCCGGCGGCACCTCGACGACCTTGACGCTCGTGCCGGCGGGAACGCTGACCTGCTTCAAGCGCTCTCTGAGATCGAGGGCAATGGCGTGGCTGGCGCGAGCGCGCTCGCCGCGCGGCGCAAGATTGAGCTGTAGCTCGCCGAGCTCGACGGATTGGCGCAGATAATAGTGCCGCACCAGGCCGTTGAAATTGAAGGGAGCAGGTGTGCCGGCATAGGATTGGATCGAGCGCACTTCGGGCAGGTCGCGCGCGACTTCCGTCATCGTGAACAGAGCCCGCTCAGTATCCTCGAGGCTTGCGCCTTCGGGCAGATCCAGAACCACAGCCAGCTCCGACTTGTTGTCGAAGGGGAGCAGCTTCACCGTCACGGACTTAGTCGCGAACAGCGCCAATGCGGCGAGCGTCGCAACACCGACGCCGATCAGAAAGATCCACGCCGTTCGCCGACTGCGGATCACCGGTTCGGCAAGACGCCGGTAAAGGCCGCCGAGCAGACCTTCGCCATGCTGATCGTGCGCTGCCGCCTCGCCAGCATTGGCAGGCGCCAATCGCAGCATCAGCCACGGAGCAATGACAACCGCCACGAAGAACGAGAACAGCATGGCCGCGGACGCGTTGGCCGGGATCGGCGCCATGTACGGCCCCATGAGGCCCGAGACGAACAGCATGGGCAGCAGCGCAGCAACGACCGTCAGCGTCGCCACAATCGTTGGATTGCCGACCTCGGCCACGGCCTCGATCGCCGCCTGCAGGCGCGAGCGCCCATCGCGCATGGCCCAGTGGCGGGCGATGTTCTCGACGATCACGATGGCGTCGTCGACCAGGATCCCGATCGAAAAGATGAGCGCGAACAGGCTGACGCGGTTGATCGTATAGCCCATCAGGTTGGCCGCAAACAGCGTCAGCAGGATCGTCGTCGGAATGACGACGAGCGTGACGACAGCCTCGCGCCAACCGATGGCGACAGCAATCAGGATAACGATCGAGATGGTCGCCAGTCCGAGGTGGAAGAGCAGCTCATTGGCCTTCTCGTTGGCTGTCTCGCCATAATCGCGCGTGATCGTCACGCCGATGTCTTCGGGGATCAGCGAGCCTCTGACGACATCCAGTCGATGCAGGAGCTCCTCGGCAACGACAACCGCATTGGCACCGGCCCGCTTGGCGACCGCAACGGTAACGGCAGGAGTGCGATGCCAGGAGCCATCGTCGCTGCGCGCATCGTGCCATACGCGATGCTCCTGGGGACTTGGGCCTATCACCACCGAGGCGACATCATTGACATAGACCGGCCGTCCATCCCGGGCGGTGATCAGCAGAAGGCCGATGTCGGGCACGCCCGAGAGTGTCTGCCCTGCCGCGACGGTCCTTGTTGTGCCGCCATCGCGAACCTGCCCGGCGAGGAAGGAGCGATTGGCCTCCCGCACCTTGGCGACGAGCTGCTGCAGCGTGATGCCATAGAGAGCGAGCTTCTCCGGCGACGGCTCGACGCGGATCTGCTGGGGGCTGCCGCCGGAGATGTATGTGAGGCCGACATTCTCGACCTTCGTCAGCTCGGCACGCAACTTGTCGGCTAGTTCATAAAGGTCCTTGTCGGTCCAGCGGGCGGCCACTTCGGGCTTTGGCGACAGGGTGAGCGTGAGGATGGCCACGTCGTTGATGCCGCGGCCCACGATCAGCGGCTCAGGAATCCCAACGGGGATGCGATCCATATTGGCGCGAATCTTTTCGTGCACGCGCAGGATCGCGTCTTCCGCCTTGGTGCCGACGAGGAAGCGCGCCGTCACCATGACGCGATCGTCCTCGCTCTGGCTGTAGACGTGCTCGACCCCGTCGATGGCCTTGACGATGGTCTCGAGCGGCTTGGTCACCAGCTCCACGGCATTGGGTGCCTTGAGGCCATCGGCATTGACGCGGATATCGACCATGGGGACGCTGATCTGCGGCTCCTCCTCGCGCGGGATCACGAGAAGTGCGATCAGCCCCATGGCGATCGCTGCCAACAGGAATAGAGGCGTCAGAGGAGAACGGATGGTCGCGCGCGTCAGGCGCCCGGAGAGACCGAGGTTCACGGCCGCACCAGCCGGTCGCCGGCCTTGATGCCGGACAGGATCTCGAGGCCATCCGGCATTTCGGGCGTGGGATGCGAGCGCCCGCGCTGGACAGGTACATCGAGGGACTTCCCACCATCGCGCGCGACCCTGACGTAATCGACACCGAACCGCGTCGAGACGAGTGGGGCCGGCACGATGAAGGCCTGCCGCGTGCCGCCCGAGATCCACACGCGGATGCGCCGGGCGACAAAATAGTCGCCTAGTCCCTCTATGACCGCATCGGCGACGACCCGGCCGTCCTCGATCCGCGGATAGATCAGCCTGATTGTGCCGAAGCGCGTACCTGAAAGTCCGATCTCCTCGCCGTCGACGCGGACACGATCGCCGACCTTGAGAAACTGAGCGTGGCGCTCGGGCACGCGCAAACGGAGCACGAAATTCTGCTCGGCAATTGTGGCAATGACCTCGCCGGGAAGAACAACGGCGCCAGCCGTATAGGGGGCACTCAGCACGCGACCTGCCGTCGGTGCCAGGACTTCGCCTTCCGCAAGCTGCCGCTCGACCACCGAGCGCTCGGCGATGCGCGCTTGCAGTGCATTCGCGGCGACGTCGACGGCCGTGCGCGCTTCGTCGAGGCGCGCTCTTGGAACGGTACCTCGCTCTGCCAGGCTTTCGGCGCGCGTAAGATCCGTCTTGGCCTGTGCTAGCTGCGCCTGGAGTCCGGCGATCTGGGCGTCGAGGGACTTCATCTGCAGGGCGAGCTTTTCATCGCCCACTGTGGCGATCACCTGCCCGGTCTCGACGCGATCGCCTTCCCTGACCGTGAGCTGGGCGACCGTTCCTCCCGTGCGCACCCTCGCTTGGACGGGCTTTGGGGCTTCGACGGTCGCGAACACAGCTTTGTCGTCGGAGATGTTTCTCAGCGACACGGAATAGCTGTCTGCAGCATCAAGAGCCTGCAGCGGCGCAATGGAAGTTGCCAGAGCGACAAGCAGCCTAAACCACATGGAGGATAACCCGTTCTGAATTTTATCTGCCTTTGCAGGCGCAGCAGCGTCCGGCTCACCGATCGCGTTCGAGACGACGGCGTGAGCGTGGCGTGATCTTGCCTTTGGGTGCTGCACCACGTCTCGGCACCGGCTCGCAGAAGACGTCGTAGAGCGTGGAAAGCAGGGCGCGTGCCTCGGCGCTGGCGATCGAGTACCAGATCGTCTGACCATCACGACGCGCGCTCACGAGGCCGTCTTTGCGCAGAAGCGTCAGGTGCTGCGAGACCGCGGAATCGCGGATACCGAGGAACTCGGCAAGCTCACCGACGGACCGCTCTCCTTGGACAAGCTGACAGAGGATGAGAAGGCGATGGCGGTTCGCCATCGCCTTCAATAGCTCACAGGCCCGATCAGCAGCGTCCTGCATGCGTTCGATTTGTATTTTCATAAATGCGAATATATGAATTAACGGATCTATGTCAAGCGATGCCCGAAGATCGACGTTATTGCGGATTGGGGAGCGGCGGGCGGACAGCATGAAAACCAGCGAGGCGAGCGACCACCCGCGCCGTGCCAATATTCCGGCCGGCATGTTGCCCCGCTCACCAAAGCGGACCCTGTGTCCGGAGCACTGCACATCCTTTCTCTTGACATCGTACATTCGTTATTGCGAATATTCAATATAACGAATGTTATAGAGGCTTGGCGCCGCGAAGCGCCATGGATACACGTGATCAACGAGCAATGGCGGCGACCCGGGCGCAAGCCTGCCCGCGCCGGCACGCCAACCCGCAACGATGCGCCACTGGGATCCGCGGCTAACGCGGCGGCACGCCCATGACGCGCACCACCACCGATCCCTGGCGGAATATTGCTGTCCTGGCCATGGCGCAGGCGCTCGGCGCAGCGAGCCCGCCCATCATCGTTTCTCTCGGCGGGCTGGTCGGTCAGTCGCTCTCGTCCGACCCGGCCCTGGTGACGCTGCCGGTGAGCCTGTTCAATCTCGGCCTCGCCCTCGGCACGCTGCCCGCCGCCTTCATCATGCGTCGCCTCGGCCGACGTAGTGGGTATCTGATCGGGACAATGTTCGGGCTCTCAGCAGGCCTCATCGCGGCGTCAGGCATCGCCGCCGCGTCGTTCGTCCTCTTCTGCCTCGGCACCTTTACCGCCGGCTTTTATGCCGCGTATGTCCAGAGCTATCGCTTCGCTGCCGCCGACACCGTCTCCGGCGCGATGAAGGCCAGGGCCATCTCCTGGGTGATGGTCGGCGGTCTCGTCGCGGCGGTCATCGGCCCACAGCTCGTGATCTGGACGCGTGACGCTCTACCTGCGACGCCGTTCGCCGGGAGCTTTCTCAGCCAGGCGGCGCTCGCCCTGCTCGCCATGCCCGTGCTGATGCTGTTGCGAGTACCGAAGCCAGATACGCTCAGCATCTCGACCGCCGATAGCGGGCGGCCGCTGGGAGAGATCCTGCGCAATCCTCGCTTTGTACTCGCCGTGATCGCCGGCGTTGTTTCCTACGGGCTGATGACGTTCGTGATGACGGCCGCGCCCATGGCCATGGTTGGGCAGGGCCACTCCGTCGACCACGCGGCCCTCGGCATTCAGTGGCACGTACTCGCCATGTTCGCGCCGAGCTTCGTCACCGGTCATCTGATCACGAAATTCAGGAAGGAGCGTGTGACCGCTGTCGGGCTGCTGCTCATCGCATTCTCGGCTGTGATCGCACTCACCGGCCTCGACCTTTTTCACTTCTGGACGTCGCTCGTCCTTCTCGGCATCGGATGGAATTTCGGCTTCATCGGCGCGACCACCATGGTCGCGGATTGCCATACGCCTGCCGAGCGCAGCAAAGTTCAAGGTACCAACGATTTTCTCGTGTTCGGCGTAGTCGCTGCCGCATCCTTCTTCTCCGGCAGTCTGCTGCACGCCTCCGGATGGGCAACGATCAACTGGCTCATCTTTCCGGTCGTGGCGTTCATTTTGGTGCCCCTTGTGTGGCGTGCCGCACGCGAAGGCGGGCCCAAGGAAGAGAACCCTCAAACCCGTGTTTCATGAAAGGAGAAAGGCCATGACTGTCGATCGTGCCGTGCTGTTGTTTGCTGGCCTCATTGTGCTCGTGTCGCTGGCGCTCGGGTACTATGTCTCGCCCTACTGGTATCTGCTGACCGCATTCGTCGGCCTCAACCTGATCCAAGCATCGTTCACGGGTTTCTGCCCGGCGGCGATTATCTTCAAGAAGCTCGGCATCAAGCCCGGCGAAGCCTTTCACTGATGGAGCTCGCCCATGACACTCAAGCCGCCTGCACCCTGCGCGAACTTTCTCTGGTGATTTGGGGACCGCGAGCAATGCCATTGCACCTCGCGTCTCTTCGTCCACGTGCGGCGTCGCGAGCAGCGGAGCAGGCGCTTGGCGCCGCTTCGCTCAATGGCCGAGGGATGGTGGGATCATAGAGCTAAGCAATATAAATTCATGCAAAGCATCAACGCCTTCTTGAGGAATTTTGGCGGAAGAGGCAGGAGTCGAACCCACCGAGAGCCGTCTCGCGACCCTCTCCGGATTTGAAGTCCGGCCGCCCCACCGGGGACGTTTCTCTTCCGTCGCGCGACGCCGCCGGGTCTGCCCCGACCGGCCCGCGCGAAAACAGATCCCGCTTGTGCGGGTTGATGCGGCGAATGTCGCCGCGACGCATTGTCAGTCCCTGGCGATCGAAGAACTCCAGGATGTGGATCGCGACCTTGCGGCCATTGGCGAGGCGGTCACGAAACGCAATGACGGTGAACTCGCCATTGGGATCCGCGGCCGCGAGCTCGCGCGCCATGTCCGCCATCTCGATCACGGTCTGCCCGAGAAAGTAATGGTCTTGGGCGATTTCGTCTACGTCTCCGCGGCGGGCCGCCAGCTTGAAGAGGCGACGAATGAACCCCTCGTCGATCCGCTGTGCCTTGGCGATGTCGCGCACGCGCGGCGGACGAAAGCGCGCCTCGCCGCCGAGGAGCGGGAAGATGCGCGACCAGAGCTTCTCCTCCTCATCCGAGAGGCGAACCTCGTGGCCCGGCCGGCGCACCCAGGAGCGGTCGAGGACGAGCTGACCTTCGGCCACGAGCTGCTGCAGCGCGCGGACAAACGCGGGGCCGGGAAGGCGCGGGTTCAGCGCGAGCCGAAGGCGCTCCTGCCCAAGGCCCGGCAGATCGGGCTTCTCGGCATGGAAGCGGTCGAGCGTCGCGATCGTTTCGGTTGCATAAGCCCTCCACGCCGATTGCGTAAGGCCGATAACGCGATCGCCATCGGCAAAAGTCACGAGATCGAGCGCCCGGATGGCCTCCTCGACCAGGGGCTCCGCCGCGGCGCGGTCGCGGAAGAAGGCAGCAATATCGACGAAGCCGCGCCCACTTTCGAGAAGCTGGCGCAGCATGGACATCGCATCGTGTCCGGCGAGGATCTCGAGCTCGGCGCGACGAGCCGGCGTGCCGCGGTGGCGCTCCGGCGGGCGCAGGTCGAGGATGGTGCCACCGCCGATAGTGCGCGAGGCCGCGGAGTCGCGAAGCACGAAGCGGTCACCCGCAGCCATGGCCGCCGGCCGGTCGAGCACGATCTGCGCGTAGTCGCCATCGCCGGGCGCGATGCCGCCAGACTTGAGCGCGAGCACACGGGCGTTGCGCTCGGCCGAGCCGTGATGGAACTTCACAGGAAGCCACTGCGAGAGCGCTTTGCGCTCGCTCGGCAACAGCTTGAGCGTCACGTCGATGCGGTTCGTCGGACTGTGCAGCGTCGGCTCAAGCAGGACTTCGCCGCGCGACACACTTTCGGGATCGACCTTGGGACCGGCAAGCGCGAGCGCGCAGCGCTGACCGGCGAGGCCGAGAGTGGCGGCCGCATTCTGCGCATGAACAGAGCGCACGCGCGCCTCGATGCCGCCGGGCGAGGTCAGCACCCGATCGCCAACGGCAACACGGCCCGAGAGGACCGTTCCCGTGACGACCGTGCCCGCGCCGCGCAAAGAGAAACTGCGGTCTATGGCGAGACGGAAGCGCCCGTCGGCCGATCTGAGGCCAGTCGCAATGGCTTCCCGGTCGAGCAGTGCCAGAAGATCGGCGACGCCCTCGTCCGTCACGGTCGAGACAGGCACGATCTCCGCTTCTTCCAGGCCTGTGCCGGCGAGCGTCGCGCGAATCTGTGCGCTCACTTCGACGAGGCGCTCGGGCGTCGCAAGATCGCACTTGCTGAGCGCCACCGCGCCGCGGCGGATGCCGAGCAGATCGATGATCGCGAGATGCTCGCGCGTCTGCGGCATGACGCCGTCATCGGCCGCGACGACCAGCAGCGCGAAGTCGATACCGGTGGCGCCGGCGAGCATGGTGTGCACGAGACGCTCGTGGCCCGGCACATCGACAAAGCCGATGATGTCACCGGAGGGACGCGGCAGATAGGCAAAGCCCAGCTCGATGGTGATGCCGCGGCGCTGCTCCTCCTTGAGGCGGTCGGTCTCGACGCCGGTGAGCGCGCGCACGAGGCTCGTCTTGCCGTGGTCGATATGGCCTGCCGTGCCGATGATCATGACCCGACCTCCGCCTCGGGAAGTCGCCGCGCCAGATCCTTGCCCGCTTCGATCTCATCGGGCGAGAGCGTCGCATAGACCGGGCTCAGAAACCGCTCGGCAAGCTTGCTGCCGCCCCAGCGCGCCCGCATGAGCCAGGCGTAGGCCTTCACGCGATCCTGCGGCACGCCCTGGCCGATGTGATGGGCTGCACCGAGCATGGCCTGCCCGTCGGGATCGCCGAGCGCAGCCGCCTTCCGCCACCATGTGATCGCGACGTCGGAATCGCGCGCGACGCCGAGCGCGTTGTGATGAAAGAGGCCGATGCGCGTCATGGAGGCCGCAACGCCCTGCTCGGCGGCAGCGCGCGCCCACTTCAGGGACTCCGCATAGTCGGGCGTGCGGCCGTCCTCATTGGCGAGCAGCCACGAGAGCATATCCTGGGCGGCCGCATCACCCTGCTCGGCGGCGCGGCGATACCAGAGCTCGGCATCGACGTCGCTCTGCGGCACGCCTTCGCCTTTGAGATAGGCCTCGGCGAGGTTGCGCTGTGCTTGCGCATGGCCCTCAACGGCCGCAGCGAGGAGCCACTTGGCGCCGGCCTGCTGATCCGCGGGTGTACCGAGCCCCTGCATGAGGCAGAGTGCAACACCATGCTGGGCTTCGGCGTTGCCTCCCTGGGCGAGCGGCAGCCAGATCGCAATGGCCGCTTCGTACTCCTCTGCCGCGAAGAACGCGCCGGCTTCGCGGAGCTGAGTATCGGCTGGCGGCGGCGCAGCGGGAGCTTTGTCGCGGCCGAATTTGAGGCCCAGGAGCTTCATGGCTCGGCCTCGGCTTCGCTGCGCACGATCGTCAGCTTCTCGAGTTGCTCGACGAAGAGCGTCTCGGCGTCGAGGCAGCGCAGATCAAAGACGAGCGCGCCCTTCTCGATATGCCCGATTACCGGAACGGGCAGGCGACGGAAGGCACCGGCGAGCGCCTCGAGCTGGCGGCCGGACTGCTTCTTCGCACGCGGCGTCATGGCGAGACCGGCACTGGGGATGGTCTCGAGGGGAAGCGCGCCCGAGCCGATCTGGCTCGTGCAATCGCAGATGGCGACGTCGAAGAGATCACCCATCGTTCGCGCGAGCGGCCCCTCGACGCGCTCTGCCTGAGCGCGGATATCATCGAGCGGACGCGTCAGATAGCCGAGTGTCGGCAGGCGATCGGGCAGGCGATCCGGATCGCGGTAAAGTTTGAGCGTGGCTTCGAGGGCAGCCAGGCGGATCTTGTCGAGGCGCACGGCGCGCTTGATCGGATTTTTCGCGCAGGCGCGCACGAGATCGCGGCGGCCGACGATAAAGCCGGCCTGCGGGCCGCCGAGCAGCTTGTCACCAGAGAAGGTCACGAGGTCGGCGCCATCCTTGAGCGCATCCTGCACGGTACGCTCGCGGCGCAGGCCGTACTTGGCGAGATCGATCAGCGTGCCCGAGCCGAGATCATCGACGAGCGGCAGATTCTTCTCGCGCGCGAGGACGGCAAGCTCGTTCGTGCCGACCTCCTTGGTGAAACCCTGCACGAGGTAATTGGAGGTGTGCACCTTGAGCAGCATCGCGGTTTCGGGGCCGATCGCGTCGGTGTAATCGCGCAGGTGCGTGCGGTTGGTCGTGCCGATCTCCCTGAGACGCGTGCCGGCGCGCGCCATGATGTCCGGCATGCGGAAGCTGCCGCCGATCTCGATGAGCTCGCCACGCGAGACGATGCTCTCCTTGGCGAGCGCCAGCGTGTTGAGCACGAGCAGGATGGCAGAGGCATTGTTGTTGACGAGGACCGCGTCCTCCGCGCCGGTCAGCTCGCAGATGAGGCCGCGCACGATGTCGTCGCGCTCGCCGCGGCTGCCGCTCTCGAGATCGAACTCCAGTGCTGCCGGTGCACGCATGGCGGCGGCCGCGGCCGTAACCGCCTCCTCGGCGAGGACGGCGCGGCCGAGGTTTGTGTGGAGGACTGTGCCCGTGAGATTGAGCACGCGGCGCAGGCGCGGCGCGTCCTCGGCCTCGAGCACCTCGGCGGCCCGCGCCGCAATCGTCGCGGCCGTATCCTCGCGGCTCGCATGAGGGAGGGCCGAATGCCGGCTGAGCGCGCGCAGGTCGTCGAGGGCCGCGCGCACGGCACCAAGCGTCGCCGCATGGCCGAAACGGGCGACGACGACCTTGCCGGCCTCGCCCCGCAACACCTCGTCGACAGAGGGTATTGGTACGGATGCCTTTGTCACGACCGCCTCCAGCCCCGATCTAATACCCCATCAGGAATGGGTTCACTGAAGCGCGTGTCCACCCCTCCTTTGTGAGGGTGAGGTCCAGCGCCAGCGAGGCCACGTCGTCGGCGATCGGCTCCAGGGACGGGTCCTTGTGCTGATGGAGCATCTTCACATAGGAGTCGCAGGCCTCGCACGTCTCGCCCATGACGGTCTCCTGGCCGCCCTCGAGGGAGTGATAGGCAATCCCCTTCTCGCTACTGCACACAAGGCACTTGATGCGCACGACATTCCACTGCGTGGCGCAGATCGAGCAGGTGCAGAAGCGCGTGCCGTGAGCGCCCTCCCAGCCGACGACGGCGCTCGCGACGGGCGCGCCGCCGCACGAGGGGCAGGCGCCATCCGCAACACGCTTGAGGCTTTCGACGTCCAGGCGGGCTGCGAGGCGCGTGAAGAGGACCTGCACGGCGGCAGCGGCAAGCACGTGCTCGGCAATGGCATCGCCGGGAATCTCGTCCAGGATCACGGCCTGCATCATATTGCGGCGACCGTCCGGCCCGGCTTTCTCGACGGCCTCCAAGGCCGTGCGCGAGGTCTCCGCAAGGTCGGCGGCGGCAAGCGTCTTCAACAGCGCGTCGAATGTGCGGTCGGCGGTCTCGTCGAGCGCAATCTGCCCGGTCGAGATCGGCGGCATGGTGTTGTCGCGGGCGAGCGCGAGCCGCTCCGGCGACGGCAGAACCGGCTCCGGCAGCTCGCCAAGAATGTCGTGCTGGGCGCGCGTGATCTGCGACAGGAGGTGCAGATAGGGCTCGAGCTGATGGCCCGGCGCGAGCGCGGCAAAGCGCTCGCTGCGCACAAGAAACACGCGGCCAGGGTCGGGGAGCACGGCGAAGGGCGGGTTTGCGACTTCGCCGATGTCCATGGGGGCCAACGGCACGGCATCGCCGGCCGGGCGTCTGGAACCGTCACGCGGCATCCGAGCCTCGAATCTCTGTCACTACACTACTCTGCCTACTCGGCAGGCTGGGGCCCGCCGGGCTCCTTGCCAATCTCCTTGCGCAGCCACTTGCGGTGATGGCGCCAGGCCCAGCCACCGGTCACGGTACCGCGCGTCATGGCACTGATAGTACCACGAACCCAGATCGCCGCGTACACATGGATGATCCAGATGGCGATCGTGAGGACGGCCGCCCCGGCATGGATAACGGCGGCGAGGCGCCGCTGGTCGATCGTGGCCTTGAAGCCGAGAAGCTGCTCGAAGTAGGCAAGCCCCACCGGCCAGAGGCCGATGCCGGTCACGAACATGACGAGCACCAGGAAGGCCTGCGCCCAGAAGACGAACTTCTGGCCCGCGTTGTACTTGCCGACCTCGGGCAGATACTCCTCCCGCCCCGCCAGAACATGGCGCAGACGGGCAAGCCAGACCCAATCGGTCCGCTCGGGCAGGTTCGCCACGAAAAAGCGGAGGAACAGTCCGAGGAAGCCGATGACCAGCACGACGCCGAGCCACGGATGGAGCCAGCGCGCCGTCGGACCGCCGCCGAAGAGGCCGGTCAGCCAGTAGAGGCTCGGGTGGAACAGCGCGAGCCCGCTGATCATCAGCAGCACGAAGCTGATCGCGACGACCCAGTGGTTGATGCGCGCGCTACCGGAGTAGCGAGGCACCTGAAGCGGTGCCTCTCCCCTGTGCTGGCTCATGCCCCGCCTCCCCGAAGCTTCTCGGCGTTCTCCTCATCTTCATGCGTGACGCGATTGGCGCCCGCGAGCAGATGGTGAACGACGCCGAAGGCTGCCGTGACGCCGAGGAGGGCGAGGCCGGCATACTTGCCGGCCCCCTTCCACAGCTCGACGAGCGGGCTGATCCGCGGATTCTGCGGAAGGCCCGCATAGAGCGGAGCCTTGTCCAGGTGGTGCAGCACGTACATCACGTGCGTGCCCTGGACGCCCGGTGGGTCGTAGAGGCCAGCCTTGGAGTAGCCGCGGTCCTTGAGGTCCGCGACGCGCTCGGCGGCGAGCTTCTTCATGTCGTCCTTGGTGCCGAAGGTGATGGCCTTCGTCGGGCAGGCCTTGGCGCAGGCCGGACCCTGACCGACGGCGACGCGGTCCGAGCACAGCGTGCACTTGTAGGCCTTGTTGTCGGCCGTCGAGATGCGGGGAATGTTGAAGGGGCAGCCCTTCACGCAGTACCCGCAGCCGATGCAGTTCGCAGAGATGAAGTCGACGATGCCGTTGGAGTACTGCACGATCGCGCCGGGGGCCGGGCAGGCCTTGAGACAGCCCGGATCCTGGCAGTGCATGCAGCCGTCCTTGCGGATGAGCCACTCGAGCTGACCGCGCTCAGGGTTCTCCCACTCGGCGAAGCGCATCAGCGTCCAGGCGTTCGGCGTAAGATCGTGGGGGTTCTCGTAAACGCCCACGTTCTCCTCGATGTCCTGGCGCAGATCGTTCCACTCCATGCAGGCGACCTGGCACGCCTTGCAACCGATGCACTTCGAGACATCGATCATCTTGGCGACCGGCGTCTCCGCCTTTGCGGGCGGCAGTGCACCGGTGGTCGCGGAGCGCTTCGCGAGGCCGAATGCCGGTTGAAGTTGAGACATGTCAGCCCTCCCTCAGCTTACGGCCGGGCCGCTGAGCGGCTCGATGTTGACAAGGAACGCCTTGTATTCCGGCGTCTGGGTGTTGGCGTCGCCGACGTAGGGCGTCAGCGAGTTCACGCCGATCGCCTTCTTGGTCTCGCCAATGAACCCGTAGTGGATCGGCATGCCGACGGTATGCACCGTCTTGCCGTCGATCTTGAGCGCCGGAATGCGCTTGGTGATGACCGCCTTGCCTTTGACCGAGCCACGGTTGGACGAGACCTTCACCCACTGGCCGTTCGAAATGTTCTTCTCCTTCGCAAGCTCGGGAGAGATTTCGACGAAGAATTCAGGCTGGGTGATCGCGTTGAGCTTGTTGGTCTTGGTCCACCAGTGGAAGTGCTCGGTAAGCCGATAGGTCGTCGCCACGTAGGGGAAGTCCTTCGACGTACCGAAAGCCGCACGGTCGCCACCGAATACACGCGCCGCGGGGTTCGAGGACATCTTCGGGTGCAAGGCATTTGCAACCGGACTCTCGAACGGCTCGTAGTGCTCGGGGAACGGGCCCTCGTTCATCATCTTGCGCGCGAAGAGGCGAGCAACGCCTTCCGCGTTCATGATGTAGGGGCCGGCATTGCGGTCCGGCGCAAGCGGCGGCGGATAGTCAGGCACATCCGCCCCGCCCCACGCCTTACCGTTCCACGTGATGTAGGACTTCCGCTCGCTCCACGGCTTGCCGGAAGGATCGGCCGACGCGCGGTTGTAGAGAATGCGGCGGTTGGCCGGCCAAGCGAAGCCCCAGTTGCCGTACACGTACCTGCCGGACGGGTCGGAGTTGTCCCGACGCGCCGTCATGTTGCCGCGCTCGGTATAGGCGCCGGTGTAGATCCAGCACCCCGACGTGGTCGTGCCGTCGTCTCTCAGATGACCGAAGGTCGCGAGCTGCTGACCCGCCTTGTAGAGGGTCTTCGTCGCGTCCGCCGGATCCGGGATGTCGACAAGCGCCTTGCCGTTGATCTCACGCATGAGCTCATCGGCCGTCGGCAGCTTCGGATTGGCATAGCTCCAGTCGACCTTGAGGATCGGATCTGCAGCCTTGCCACCCTGCTTCTCGTAGAGCTCGCGAATGCGGAGGAAGAGCTCCGCCATGATCGCGATGTCGTTGCGTGCTTCGCCCGGGCCGTTCGCCGCCTTCCAGCGCCAGTTGATGGTGCGGGAGGAGTTGGTGAACGAGCCCTCGTCCTCGGCGAAGCAGGTTGCCGGCAGCATGAACACTTCGGTCTGGATCTTCGACGGATCGACCGGGTTGGCCTCTCCGTGGTTCTCCCAGAACTTCACCGTGTCCGTCTCGAGCGGGTCGATCGACACCAGGAACTTCAGCTTCGAGAGGCCCGCGATCAGCTTGCCCTTGTTCGGCACGGAGAGCAGCGGGTTGAAGCCCTGGCAGACAAAGCCGTTCACCTGTCCCTGGTGGACGAGCTCGAACATCTGCAGCGTGTCGTAGACCTTGTCGAGCTTCGGCAGCCACTCGTAGCCGAAGTCGTTCTCGGCCGTCGCCGACGCGCCGTACATGGACTTCAGCAAGCTCACGTAGAACTTCTTGTAGTTCTGCCAGAAGCTCACCGAGTTCTGCATCATCGGCCGGAAATTCCGGTTCGCCATGTGCGCAGCAAGCGTCGGCTCGCTGTCACGGGGCTGGCCGAGATAACCGGGCGTCGACTGCGAGAGCAGACCGATGTCGGTCAGACCCTGCACGTTCGAGTGGCCGCGCAGCGCGTTCACGCCACCGCCCGGAACACCGATGTTGCCGAGCAGGAGCTGAAGCATGCCCGCCGTGCGGATGGTCTGCGAGCCGTAGCTGTGCTGTGTCCAGCCCAGCGCGTACATGATCGTCATCGACTTCTCGCCATTGGCGGTCGATGAAATCATCTCGCAGACCTTGAGGAACTTGTCCTTCGGCGCGCCGCAGACGCGCTCCACCATCTCCGGCGTGTACCGGGCAGCGTGCTTCTTCAGGAGCTGGTAGACGGAGCGCGGATGCTCGAGCGTCGTATCCCTGACGACGAAGCCGTCAGCGCCGATCTCGTAGTCCCAGGTGTCGCGATTGTACGTCCGGTTGTTCGCGTTGAAGCCGGAGAACACGCCCTCCTGCTCGTCGAACGAGAAGCCTTCCTTCACGATCATCGAGACGTCGGTGTAGTTCGCCACGTACTCGCGATGGATCTTGTCGTTCGTGATGAGGTAGTTGATCACGCCGAGCAGATACGCGGTGTCGGTGCCGGCACGGATCGGACAGTAGAAGTCCGAGACCGAGGCCGAGCGCGTGAACCGCGGATCGACGACGATGAGGCGCGCCTTGTTATGGTGCTTGGCTTCCGTGACCCACTTGAAGCCGCACGGATGCGCCTCGGCCGCGTTGCCGCCCATGATGAGCACGACATCGGCGTTCTTGATGTCGGTCCAGGAGTTCGTCATCGCGCCACGCCCAAATGTCGGAGCCAGACTGGCTACCGTCGGGGCGTGTCAGATACGTGCCTGGTTGTCGACGGCCACGATGCCGAGGCCACGAACGGCCTTCCAGGTCAGCCAGCCCGCCTCGTTCGAGGTGGCACAGCCGGCGAGGAAGCCCATGGTGGGCCAGCGGTTCACCGTGACGCCGTCGCGCGTCTTCTCGATGAAGTTCGCGTCGCGGTCTTCCTTCATGAGCTTCGCGATGCGCTCCATCGCGAAATCCCAGGTGACCGGCTCGAACTTGTCGCTGCCCGGCTTCCTGTGCATCGGCCGGGTGACGCGCTGTTTCGAGTGGATGAAGTCGAGAGCGCCGGCGCCCTTCGGGCACAGCGTGCCGCGGTTCACCGGGTTATCGACATCGCCTTCGATGTGGAAGATCTCGGCCTTTTCGCCCTTCTTCACATCACCGCGGCTGTAAAGAATCATGCCGCAGCTGACTGAGCAGTATGGGCACGTGTTACGGGTCTCGGTCGCTTTCGAAAGCTTGAAGGCGTGCGCGGCCTGCGCGAGCGCTACTTCAGCTCCCCCGAAGCCAAAGGCTCCGATCGCCGAACCCGCAACCCCCGCGCCCGTCCCCTTAAGGAACTGGCGTCGTGAGAATTGCACGTTCATTAGTTTCCTCTCCGCCTTGTCTATCGCGCCGACGTTGCGGAGATTGCCAGTCCCGCCTCGGCGCGTGTCGTACAAAGAAGACCAACGTCTTCGAAGTCGACCACCGCCCGGGCGAGACTCCTCGAATATTAGAACTCTTACACATTGCGTTTCGCATTGTAAACGCACACATATTTTGCATTGCAGCAGGACTCTCAGAGCACAGAGCGCAAGTCCGCCTAAGCTATTAATCAAACAGAACAATCACGCCATCGTGAGTTGTAATCGCGAGTGGCTCTGCGGGTCGGCGAGGCGCGCCGATGCCCCCGTACGGCGCTCACGGCGAAGAACTACGCCTGCGGCCGGCCCGCCTCGAAGGTGCGCCTGGTATGCCAAGATCATGGACGTGGGTGCTTCGGCAGCCGCCCGCACTTCAGCGAGCCGAACTGCGCCGATGACCTGCGTGCGTGGGATCGCGGCGTGGCTTAGCCGTCGAGCATCTTGTTGAGATCGGGCCCCGGCACGGAGCGATCGAGATAGCCGAATGTGCCCTGATCACGAACCTCGCGCGCCGCATCGATGAGGCCGGTCATGGCGGCGCGGTGGAGCGAGCCTGCGAGACTGATCCGCTTCACGCCGGCGGCAGTCAAATCCGCGACGGTAAACGAGCGGCCCTTGATCCCGACCATGAAGTTGAAGGGGCGATCGAGGCTCGCGCACACTTTGCGCACTGCCTCGATATCCGGCAGGCCCGGCGCGAAGAGGACATCGGCGCCAGCCTGCTCGTAGGCCTTGAGGCGGCGGATCGTGTCGTCGAGATCGGGATTGCCGCGGATGAAGTTTTCGGCGCGTGCCGTGAACATGAAGCGGAAAGGCAGCGCGCGCGCCGCAGCAATTGCCGCTTCGACGCGGCGGACGGCGTGGTCAAATTCGTAGATCTGCTTGCCCGGGCCGGCGCAGTCCTCGATCGAGCCGCCGACGAGGCCGACGGCGCCCGCCGCGCGGATCGTCGCCGCGGCATCATCGACGCTATCCCCGAAACCGCTCTCGAGATCGGCTGCAACGGGCAGATCGGTCGCCTCGACGATGATGCGTGCGTGCGCGATGGCCTCGTCGCGGGAAATGCGGCCGTCAGTGCGGCCGAGCACGCCGGCCGCCGCTCCGCTCGATGTCGCGAGCGCCTCGAAGCCGAGAGCTGAGAGAATGCGCGCCGAGCCCGCGTCCCAGGGATTGGGAATGACGAAGGTGCCATCGCGCTCGTGCAGGGCTACGAAGCGTCGCGACTTTTCTTCAACGGTAAGGGTCATGTCGCCCTCCGAGGCTACTCGTTCGGCAAGATGGTCCAATAGGATCTTAGCATGGCGCCCGCGATCTCCTCCGCGCCGAGCACCACGGACGTGGCACCGCAGCTCTCGAGGTGCAGCTTCTCGGCCTCGGAATGGCCGCGCGCGAGGATGATGAGATTGGGATTGATGGCGCGCGCCTGCTCGACGATCTGCCCGGCCTCGAAATTCTCATGGATCGCGACGAGGAGGCAGCGGGCCTTTTCGAGGTTCGCCGCGGCGAGGCTCGTCACGGCGTTGGTCGAGACGGCCTCGATGCCCTCCTCCTTGAGCGCGTTCACCACATCCTCGCTTTCGTCCATCACGAAGAGCGGTACGCCGTTGTCCCTGAGTGCCTTGCCGATGCGATGCCCTACGCGGCCGTGACCGATGAGCACGGCGTGATCCTCGAGCGTGGTCGCCTCGATCTTGGCCGGCTCGGGCTCTCGCGGCTGGGCGGCGTCGACATTTCCTTCGAGCCGATCCAGCCACGGCTTCATGCGATCGAGGCCGATGAAGATCAGCGGATTGAGCAGAATGGAGATGAGCGCGCCGGCAAGAATGAGATCGCGTGCCTCGGCCCCGAGCACGCCGAGCGCGACACCGAGGCCGGCGAGGATGAAGGAGAACTCGCCGATCTGCGCGAGGCTCGCCGAAATCGTGAGCGCCGTGCTCATGGGATGGCCAAAGGCCCGAACGATGGCGAGTGCGGCCAGAGATTTTCCGATGACGATGATCACGACCGTTGCCAGCACCGGCCAGAAATCGCGGATGATGATGGTCGGATCGAACAGCATCCCGACGGACACGAAGAACAGGACCGCGAATGCATCCCTGAGCGGCAGCGTCTCCTCGGCGGCTCTTTGGCTGAGCTCCGACTCGCTCAGGATCATGCCGGCAAAGAACGCGCCGAGCGCGAAAGAGACGCCGAACAGATTTGCCGCACCGAACGCGAAGCCGAGCGCGATCGCCAGGACGCCGAGCCGGAAGAGCTCGCGCGAGCCGGTGTGTGCGATGTAGTGGAGCACCCACGGTATGAGGCGGCGGCCGACAACCATCATCATGGCGACGAAGGCCATGACCTTGAGGATCGTCAGCGCGATCGTGCCGAGCACTTGCGAGGAGCTGAAGCCGAAGGCGGCATTGCGCTCCATGCTGCCGTCGAGCAGCGGCACGACCGCGGGTATGAGCACCAGGGCGAAGACCATCGCGATGTCTTCGACAATCAGCCAGCCGACCGCGATGCGGCCTCTTTCGGTGGTCAGCAGCCGGCGCTCCTGCAGGGCGCGCAGCAGCACCACGGTACTGGCGACCGAGAGCGCGACGCCGAACACCAGGCCGGCGCCGATCGACCAGCCCATGAGATAGGCAAGGCCCATACCGAGAATGGTTGCCACCGCCATCTGCCCGAGCGCGCCGGGAATGGCGATCGTCCGTACGGACCAGAGATCCTTGAGCGAGAAATGAAGGCCGACGCCGAACATCAGCAGGATGACGCCGATCTCGGCAAGCTCGTTGGCGAGCGCCTGATCGGCGACATATCCCGGCGTATGAGGTCCCGCAACGACGCCGGCGAGGAGGTAGCCTATAAGCGGTGAAAAACGCAGCCTCTGCGCAAATGCCCCCAATAGAAAGGCCAGTGACAGGCCTATTACAATCGTGGAGATCAGGGGCGTGGCGTGCGGCATACGGGACTGGAGGCTCCTGCGTTGTGGCTCGATCCTATCTTCGTGATCCAAGGCCGCATTGCAACAGCGCACGCGGGCCCAGGGCGCTAGAAGGCGCAAGAAGGCGCGATTTCTTCGGACCTTATTGGATGATTCCGGTCCCTCGTGTGAAGATCGAGAAATTCGCCATATCTCGCGGCACAGTATGGAGCGAATTTCTCGATCTGAATCACACGAGCAAGATTATGATTCCAGTGTCCCTTTTAATTCCGAAGCTCGCTCGCACCGCCAGCATCCGGGGGGCGAGCTTCGGAATTGGGACACTGGCATACGAACGCGACCGGAATCAGCACTGCGAGGCAACTTTCTGCCGTCATCCGGCAAAAGCTGCTCAGCCGGGCGGCGGAAGTCGCAGAATGGCGAGCGCGAGAGCCTGCGCGCGCGGCACGATGCTGTCGACCTCGAGGTATTCCTCCGGCGTGTGGGCATTGCCGCCGACGGGACCGACGGCGCAGAGCGTCGGACAGCCGACCCCGGCAGTGAAACCGGAATCGGCGCAACCGCCCGTGAATTCGCCCTTCACGCTCATGCCGAGGTCCTGCGAGGCGGCCGCATAGGTGTCGAGCAGTGCCCCACTCTCGCTCGACTGCGTGAGCGGCAGGAACTCGCCGAGGATCTCGAGCTTGGCGGAGGTGCCCGGCACGGTCGCGCCATCGATGATCTTCTGGATGGCCGAGAGGGCGTACTGCCGATCGGCCGGCTTCACGTAGCGCAGGTCGATGCGCCCTTCGGCGGAGGGAGCCGTGGTGTTGACGCTCTGTCCGCCGGAGACGAGGCCGACATTGACCGTGATACCGCGCGGCAGGTCCGTCAGCGCGTGGAGGGCGACGATCTTGTGCGCCAGCTCGCCGATCGCGGAAATGCCCTTCTCGAAATTGCCACCCGAGTGGGCCGCCTTGCCGAGAACCTCGAAGCGCATGAAAACGCCGCCCTTGCGACCGCTCACGACATTGCCCGTCGGCCGACCTGGCTCGGAGTTGAATACGGCGCGCGCCTCACGCGCCACGCGCTCGATCACGGGCCGGCAGGATGGCGAGCCGATCTCCTCATCCGAGGTGATGAGACCAGCGAGCGGCCCTGGCGCCCCACCATGGCGCTTGAAGGCCTCGAGCACGAAAGCATTCATGACGAGGCCCGCCTTCATATCGGCGACGCCGGGCCCGTAGGCACGCCCGCCCTCGATCTTGAAGCGCCGCCGCCCTGCCTCGCCCTTGGGGAAGACCGTGTCGCGGTGGCCCATGAGCACGATCGGCTTCTCGTTGGTCGGCGTGTCGTCGAGGCGGATGTGAATGGCATTGCCGAAGGTCTCGTGCGGCTCGACGCGCGTCAGCAGCCCGCGCTGCTCGAAATGGCGCACGAAACGGTCGCCGACGGCATCGACGCCGGCCTTGTCATAGCTGCCGCTGTCGATGTTCACGACCTCTTCCAGGAGGCTCAGCATGTCCTGACGGCTCTCGGCGAGCCATGCGCAGATTTTCTTCTCGAGATCGCTCTTCCCCGCCGCAGCGCTCATGCCACCCTCTCCCGTCATGCCCATGTGTTGCACCAGCATAGAGGGGTATCGCCGCGCCCCTGTCCAGGGGCCGCAACGCGCAACCGCCATGCGGGCAATTAAGACGGCAGCAACGCCGGCCGGCTAGGCTGCCGACACCTTCTGTGTGCGTGGGAGTTGCCCGCGCAGCGCCCTGCGCAAAGGAGTTGGATGTGACGGCAGGCTTAAACCTTGTGCCGGATTGGCGCGCGGGCGCGGCGCCGGCTGCCGAGGCCGTGCTGCTGTGCGGCGTCCGGCGGACATTCGGCGCGGCTGTCGCGGTCGACCGGATGGACCTCGCCGTCCGGCCGGGCGAGCTCTATGCCCTGCTCGGCCCCAATGGTGCCGGCAAGACGACGACACTGCGCATGATCGCAGGCCTGCTGCGTCCCGATGCGGGCACGATCCGCATTTTCGGCATCGACGCCTTGGCGGACCCGACCGCAGCGAAACGCATCACGGCATGGCTCCCCGATGAGCCCATGCTCTACGACAAGCTCTCGCCGCTCGAATATCTGGAGCTGGTCGCGGGCTTGTGGGGCGTACCCACAACACTTGCCGAGCGCCGCGCCGGCGAGCTGATCGACGTCCTCGAGCTCGGGCCTCACCGACATCAGCGCTGCGAAGGCTTCTCGCGCGGCATGAAACAGAAGGTCGCGCTCGCGGGCGCGCTGATCCACGATCCGCAGCTCATCATGCTGGACGAGCCGCTCACCGGCATCGATGCGGCCATCGCGCGGCAGGTGAAGGACCTGCTCACAGCCCGCGTCCGCGCTGGCGCGACGATCATCCTCACGACGCACATTCTGGAGGTCGCCGAGCGCCTCGCCGACCGCATCGGCATCGTGCACCGCGGACGCCTCGCTGCCGATGGCACGCTCGCCGAGCTCAAGGCCACCGCCGGGCGCGGCAGCTCGACGCTCGAGGATGTGTTCTTGCAGCTCATGCGATCCGATGCGGATCACGCCGTACTGGCTTCGTGAGCGCGTCATGAACCCGGCACCCGGCTCCTTTCTCTGGCTTGTCGCGCACGACATGCGCCTGAACTGGCGTCGGTTCGTCGATATGATGGGCGGCACGAGCATCAGCCATCTCGGCGTGCTGCTCGCGTGTGGTGTCGTGGTGCTGCATCTCGTTGCGTGGCCGGCTGTGCTGCTGGTCAAGCCGCGTGTACAGGGCGCCGATGCGAGCCTCATGCCGCTCGCGATCGCCATGCTCTGCATCTTCACGTGGATGATCGCGCAAGGTCTCTTCGCGACGACGCGAACGCTCTTCGATCGCGGCGATCTCGATCTCCTGCTCGGCGCGCCACTCCCCGCCGCGCGCATCCTCGCGGCAAAGGCGACCGCTATCGCCGCGAGCACGCTCGGCTCGATTGCGCTGCTGGTATTGCCGCTCGCCAACATGAGCGCGATCCTCGGCGAGCCCGTTTGGCTCGCCGCCTATCCGGTGCTGATTTCTCTCGCGCTGATGGCGACGGCGCTCGGTCTCGGGATCTCGATCGGCCTGTTCTTCCTCGTCGGACCGCGCCGCGCGCGTACGTTCACGCAGATGACGGGCGCTCTCATCGCGGGCGGGTTCGTGCTCGGGGCGCAGGCCATTGCCGTGCTGCCAGAGGGAATGCGCGCGGGGATCACGCGTGCCTTGGAGCACACGGCTGCCGGCTCAGGTCTCAGCGACATCGCCTTCCTGCCCGTGCACGCCCTGCAGGGGAATGCGCGGGCGCTGGCGGTGCTCGTTGTGATCTCGGTCCTGTTGTTTGCTCTCGCCATAAACGTGCTCGCGAACCGCTTTGCGGCTGCGACGCTCGCTGCGACGGGCGCGCCTTCCGGACGTGATCGTGCGACAAGCTCGCAACGCGGTATCCGCTTCCGCAGCGGCCTCGCCCGCAATCTTCGCCGGAAGGAGTGGCGGCTCGTCGCGCGCGATCCGAGCCTGTTCGCGCAGCTCGGCCTGCAGATCATCTATACCATCCCGATCGCCGTCATCCTGCTGCGCAGCGAGGCGCTGCCGACCGCACTCGCGCTGGCGCCGACCATCGTCGTCATTGCCGCGCAAGTTTCTGCTTCCATTTCGTGGATCATGGTCTCGGGCGAGGATGCCCCTGAGCTGATGGCGACCGCGCCTGTCAGCGCCGCCGAGATCGACCGCGCGAAGCTGACCGCCGTCGGCTTGCCGGTGCTGGCGATCGTCGCGCTGCCGCTTGCAGGCCTCGCGCTCGCCTCGTGGCGCATCGCGATCCTTGCCGCGCTCTTTGCTGCCGCAGGCGCCGCGTCGACGGCGCTGCTGAACTTCTGGCACCCCATGCCGGGTAATCGCCGTGGGATGCTGCGGCGTCATTCGCAATCGAAGCTCATCGCGCTCGTCGAGCACGCCATCGCGATCTCCTGGGCCATGGCCATCGTCCTGACTGTGGCGCAAAGCCCCGTCGCACTGCTTCCTATTGCCGTCGTGGTCGCGATCCTTGCTGTCGTGCGCCGCCGCCATCGCCGTGAGGCGGTGCCTGCCTCAGCGCCTGCGCCACTCGCCGGCGCGCCCGCTCGCACCTGAGGCTTGCCCCAACGTACCGATTGGCAAATCTGCGCCGTTGGGCAAGATTTGGGGCGGGAAACGACTTCAGATCGAGGACGCAACAATGGCGGATATTGGCTTCATCGGGCTTGGCATCATGGGATCGCGCATGGCGGCGCGTCTCCTCGCGGCAGGTCATACGCTCGTCGTGCATGATGTGAGCGAGGGTGCGGTCGCGGCAATCGTGGAGAAGGGTGCGAAGGCTGCGCGCTCGGCCGCCGAGGTCGCGAGCCGGAGTGATGTGGTGCTACTCAGCTTGCCGAAGCCGGATGTGGTCGAGACCGTATTGACAGGGCCGGGTGGCGTGATCGAAGGCACACGGGCAAAGACGATCATCGATACGTCGACCACCGGCTCCCAGGTCATCACTCGCACTGCCCCGAAGCTCGCGGGGAAGGGCATGACGCTGCTCGATGCGCCGGTCAGCGGCGGCGTTGCGGGTGCGGCGAACGGCACGCTGACGGTGATGGTCGGCGGTGACCCCGCAACGTTCGAGAGCGTGCGCCAGATCCTTGAGATCATCGGCAAGAACGTCATGCACATGGGCAACAAGCCTGGGCTCGGCCAGTCCATGAAGCTCGTCAACAACATGCTGACAGCGGCGGGAACGCTCGCGGCCATGGAAGTGCTGGTCGCGGGCGCCAAGGCCGGCCTCGATCCGCAGAAGATGCTCGACGTGATCAACAGCTCGTCGGGTCGCTGCTTCGGCACAGAGGTGAAGATCCCCGAGTGCATTCTGCCGGGCACGTTCCCCATGCGCTTCTCGACAGACCTGCTGCACAAGGATGTCAATCTCGGCATCGAGGAAGCCGAGGCCATGGGCGCGCGCATGTGGGTCGTGAAGTGCGCGCGCGATGTGCTCGCCTACTCCAAGGAGCAGGGCGATGGCGCGCTCGATTACGCGCACATCATCAAGTATTTCGAGGAATGGGCCGGCGGCGACGCGAAAGTGCGCGCGAAGAACGCCGGCTGAGCGCCTCAGGTCGCCATCAGATCGGCGAGCGTGAGCGCGACGACCTCCGTCGCCTTGGCGAGATCGGCGAGCGGAAGGCGTTCATCCGCGCGATGCGCGTTTGCCTCCTCGATCGTGCGCGGACCGGCACCGTAGAGCACGATCGGCACGCCGTGGGCCGTATAGTGGCGGGCGTCCGTGTAGAGCGGCACGCCACTCGCGCTGATCGGCTCGCCCATGATCTGGCTCGCGCGGCGGCAGAGCGCGTCGATCATGCGATCGCCGGCTGGCAGGCGTTGCAGCGGCTTGGCGAGCAGGATGCGACGGACGTCCACGCGCGCGCCCCCCTCGACTGCGGACGAGGCCTTGGCGATGACCTCGCGCAGCTCGGCCTCGACGACCTCGGGATTTTCCTCAGGGACAATGCGGCGATCGAGGCGGAAGACGACGCGATCAGGAACGACATTCGTGTTGATGCCGCCGCTGATGAGGCCAATGGTGAGCTGCGGTGCGCCGATACCCGGCGTCTTCGACGTGCGCGTCGCGAGTGTCGGCCGCCAGGCATAGAGCGCGGAGAGAATGGCGGTCGCGGACTGCAATGCGTCGATGCCGGTCCACGGCTTGGCGGCGTGCGCCGAGCGGCCCGCAACCTCCACTTCGAGATGCAGACAGCCATTGTGCTCGGTGACGACGGCATAGGAGAAACCGGCGCCGATCGCGAGATCGGGCTTGCTCAGGCCCTGTGCCAGCAGATAGCCGGGGCCGATCTCGCCGCCCGTTTCTTCATCGTAGGTGAGATGCAGCTCGATGGTGCCGCCGAGCTTGGCGCCGCTCGCTTCGAGCGCACGCAGGGCCCAGATGTACGTCGCGAAGTCGGACTTCGAGACCGCGGCGCCGCGTCCGTACATCCAGCCGTCGCTGATCGTCGCGGCATAAGGATCGAACGTCCAGCCTGTGCCGGGCGGAACCACGTCGCCGTGCGCATTGAGGGCGATCGTCGGCCCCGGCCCGAACGTGCGGCGCACGATCAGGTTCGTGCAGGAGATCATCCCCGCAGCTTTGACGATGTCGTCGGGCACGGGATGGCGCTCGACGGTCCAGCCGAAGGCCTCGATGAGTTTCGCAGCGCGCTCGGCAGCGGGGCCGCAGTCACCCGGCGGATTGTCGGTCGGGATCTTCACGATCTCGGCGAGGAAGCGGACCTGTGCATCGCGCTCGCCTTCGAGAAACGCCCGCACCTTCTGATCGATGGCTGTGCTCATGTTCACTGTCCGTTGGATTTCAGGTGCGGTAGGTGCGCAGGAAGTGCAGGAGGACGCGCATGGCTGCGTCCGCATCCTCGAGCGAGATGGATTCGGCTGGGTGATGGCTGATGCCGCCCGCGCAGCGCACGAACAGCATCGCAACCGGACACAACGCGGCCATGGCCATGGCGTCGTGGCCGGCGCCCGAAGGAAGATGCACGGGCTCATGGCCCGCGGCACGCGCGGCGTCGTCGAGGTCGGCGATCAGTTTGGCGTCGCAAACGGTGGCAGGCGCAGAATGTGTTTGCGTGATGCGCACAGCGAGTCCGCGGCGAGCGGCGATGCCTTCGATGGCGGCGCCGATGCGCTCGACGACTGTATCGCGCGCGACATCATCGGGCGCACGAGCATCGATGGTAAAGCGCGTCTCGCCGGGAATGACGTTGACAGCGCCGGGTCGCGCCTCGATGACGCCGACCGTCGCGACGACATCGCCCGTCTCGGCGGCAATGCGCTCGACGGAGAGGATCATCTCGGCTGCGCCCGCGAGGCTATCGAGGCGCATGTTCATGGGCGAGGTGCCGGCATGACCTGCTGTGCCCTGCACGACGACGCTGAGGCGCCGCGCGCCGTTGATTGCGGTCACGACGCCTACGGGCTGGCTCATGCGCTCGAGCACAGGGCCCTGCTCGATGTGCAGCTCGACGAATCCGAGCGCGGCACCGCGCGGATAAGCTGCCTCGGCGAGCTGAGCGGGATTCGCGCCGAAAGCAATGAGGCCCTCGCGCACGGATGTGCCCGCGGCATCGCATTCATCGAGCGTCGCGGCGTCGAGCGTGCCGGCAAGCGCGCGCGAGCCGCGGAGAGTCGAAGGAAAGCGCACGCCTTCCTCATCGCCGAAAGCAACGACCTCGATCGCGAAGGGCAAGCGCTCGCCCGCTTGCGATAGCACCTCCACGGCCGTGAGCGCGGCGAGCACGCCGAGGGCACCGTCGTATTTGCCGGCCTGACGCACGGTATCGATGTGCGAACCAACGAGGAGCGCGGGCATTCCAGGTGTCGTGCCCTCGTAGCGGCCGATGAGCGTACCAACGGCATCGATGCGTACATCGAGGCCGGCTTCGCGCATCCAGCCGGCGAGCGCGTCGGCAGCCTGCTTATGCGAGGGCGAGAGATAGAGGCGCGTCAGGCCGTCGGCGTCATCCGAGAAGCGTGCGAGCGCCTCCAGACGATCCATCAAACGCCGGCCGAGCGCGAGGTCGGCCATCAGCGCGTGCCTTCGGGCGGATGGACGGCCTCCCAGTGGCGCGCAATGTCGATGCGCCGCGCGATCCACACGCGATCGTGCGCGGCGATGTAGTCGAGGAAGCGCTCGAGCGCGGCGGTGCGGCCGGGACGGCCGGCGAGCCGGCAGTGCAGGCCGATCGACATCATGCGCGGCACCATCTCGCCCTCGCGGTAGAGTACGTCGAACGTATCCTTCAGGTACGTGAAGAACTGATCGCCCGAGTTGAAGCCCTGCGCGGTCGCAAAGCGCATGTCGTTGGCATCGAGGCTGTACGGCACGATCAGGAAGGGCGCGCGCGGGCCTTGCACCCAGTACGGCAGATCATCGGCATAGCTGTCGGCGGAATAGAGGAAACCTTCCTCCATGGTCAGCTTGAGCGTGTGCGCCGAGCAGCGGCCCTGGTAGAAACCGAGCGGCCGCTCGCCGGCGATCTCGGTGTGCAGGCGCACGGCCTCGCGAATGTGCGCACGCTCGTCGGCTTCGGAGAAATCCTTGTACTCGATCCATTTGAGGCCGTGGCTCGCGAGCTCCCAGCCGGCATCGCGCATGGCCGCGACCTGCTCGCGCCCGCGCATCATGGCGTGGGCGACGGCGAAGGCGGTCACCGGCATCCGCCGCGAAGTGAAGGCGCGCCAGAGACGCCAGAAGCCTGCGCGCGCGCCGTACTCGTACATGGATTCCATATTCATGTGCCGCTGGCCGGGCCAGGGCGCGGCGCCGACGACCTCCGAGAGAAAGGCCTCGGATGCTGCATCTCCGTGCAGGATGCAGTTCTCGCCGCCCTCTTCGTAATTGACGACGAACTGCACGGCGATGCGCGCGTCGCCGGGCCAGCGCGCATGAGGCGGCTCGCGGCCATAGCCCTTGAGATCGCGCGGATAATCGGATGTCTGGCTCATGGCTGGCTCGGTACTCTCCCGCGGCTCGGCGTGCTGCCATTGCGGACACGGCGGGCCGGCGCCTTGCCCTTACGCTCGGCGGCGACCGGCCCCAGGGCATCGGCAAGATCAAACTCGCTGCCGCGGCCGTCGATGTCGGCGAGATCGCGCTCGACATGGTCGAGATGCTCGCGCAGCAGCTTCTGGACGAGCGGCGCTTTTCGCGCACGGATCGCGGCGATCAGGGCGCGGTGCTCGTCAGACGAACAGGATGCGGCCTGCGTCGACTGCAGGAGCAGCGTAATGAGCGACGAGCGCGTGACGAGATCGGCGAGGATCTCGGTCAGCACCTTGTTGCCCACCATCTCGGCAATGCGTACGTGGAATGTCCCGAGTAGGCGGTTGCGCAGCGGTACATCATCCAGGCGGATGGCGCGGCGCTCGGCCTGGACGTGACGCTCGAGCGCGGCGAGATCGGCTTCGCTCGCCGTGCGCGTGAACTGCGCAAAAATCTCGCACTCGATGACCCGGCGCGCCTCGAAGATCTGACGCGCCTCCTCCGGCGTCGGCTCGGCAAGGAAGGCGCCGCGGCGCGGCTTCAGCACAACGAGCTTGCTGCGGGCGAGACGATTGAGTGCCTGGCGGACCTTGGTGCGCGAGACGCCGAAGACGGCGCAAAGCTTCTCCTCGCCGAGCTTGGCACCGAGCGGCAGGCGCTGTTCCAGCACCGCCGTGGTGATGCGCTCGACGATCGTCTCCGTGCTGGCGCCAGCGTTCTCCATCGGGCTTTTGCGCAACCTGCTCATCCCATCCTGTATACAAGAACTCACGCGCGCCCGGAAGCTCTCGCGGCGCAATGGCGGCTTATTGTGCAGTGCGTGCCTATTCCATGTGCTTGGATAAGCTTTCGCGCCTGTATACAATCGGTGTCATCCAGGCGATAGTGCGCTCTCAACGAGCGCAAAAAGAGAGCAAGGGGAGAGGCAAGAGCATCCATGGTGCGCGCAATTCCGACCATGCCACCTGATGCTGCAGGCATTCCTCCCTGCCGTGCGACCGCGGCCGAAGCTCCGCGAATTTCAGAAAACCGCAGAGTGCGTTGATGGAGGCGCCAGTGAAGAAGACCCCACTGCAGTATTCGTGGCGGCGGGCAGGCCTTGTGGCCGGCTCGGTGCTGCTGCTCTCGATGCCAGCACTGCCGGTCATGGCCCAAGGCAAGACCTTGCGCATTGCCATGACGGCCGCAGACATCCCCAAGACGAACGGCCAGCCCGACCAGGGCTTCGAAGGCAACCGCTTCACCGGCATCCCGCTCTTCGATGCGCTCACGCACTGGGATCTTTCGTCGGAGGACAAGCCGAGCGTCCTCATTCCCGGCCTCGCGACGGAATGGGCCGTCTCCGACAGCGACAAGACGAAGTGGATCTTCAAGCTGCGCCAGGGCGTGAAGTTCCATGATGGCAGCGACCTCAAGGCCGCGGCGATCGTGTGGAACGTGCAGAAGGTGCTCGACAAGTCGGCACCGCATTTCGCCCCCGACCAGATCGGCGTCACGGTCAGCCGCATGCCGAACCTCGTCTCGGCGCGCGTCATCGACGACTACACGGTCGAGCTGACGACCAAGGAGCCGGACAGCTTCATCCCGATCAACCTGACCAACCTCTTCATTGCCTCGCCCGCGCACTGGCAGAAGAAGTATGATGCGCTGGCAAGCGTCTCCGATCCGGCCGAGCGCGCCAAGCAGGCCTGGGCCGCCTTCTCCACGGACGCCTCGGGCTCGGGTCCGTTCAAGATGGCGAGCTTCTCGGCGCGTGAGCGCGTCGAGTACGCCGCCAACAAGGACTACTGGGACGCGAAGCGCGTGCCGAAGATCGACCGCGTCGTGCTGCTCCCGATGCCGGAAGCGAACGCACGCACGGCCGCCCTTCTCTCGGGCCAGGTCGACTGGATCGAGAACCCCGCGCCGGACGCGCTCAGTGCCATCAAGGGCAAGGGCTTCGTGATCAAGGCGAACGCGCAGCCGCACGTCTGGCCCTGGCAGTTCTCATTCGCCGAAGGCTCGCCCTGGCTCGACAAGCGCGTGCGTCACGCGGCGAACCTCTGCGTGAACCGCGAGGAGCTGAAGGAAGCCCTCAACGGCCTGATGGAAATTCCCAAGGGCACGGTGCCGCCAGGCCATCCCTGGTGGGGCAATCCGAAGTTCGACATCAAGTATGACCTCGAAGCAGCGAAGAAGCTGATGACCGAGGCCGGCTATGGTCCGAACAAGCGCCTCAAGGTGAAGACCATCACCTCGGCTTCGGGCTCCGGCCAGATGCAGCCGGTGCCGATGAACGAGTTCCTGCAGCAGGCGCTGAAGGAATGCTTCTTCGACGTCGAGCTGGACGTGATCGAGTGGAACGCGCTCTTCACGAACTGGCGCCAGGGTGCGAAGGACCCCGGCTCGCGCGGCGCTCATGCGACGAACGTGACGTTCGCTGCCATGGATCCGTTCTTCGCCATGGTCCGCTTCACGTCGTCGAAGACCGTTCCGCCGGTCTCGAACAACTGGGGCTACTTCGTCAATCCCGAGTTCGACGACCTGATCGCCAAGGCACGCACCTCGTTCGCCGACAAGGATCGCGACGCGGCGCTCGCCAACCTGCACGCACGCATCGTCGAGGAAGCTCCGTTCCTGTGGGTCGCCCACGACGTCGGCCCCCGTGCCATCAGCCCCAAGCTGAAGGGCGTCGTGCAGCCGAAGAGCTGGTTCATCGACCTCGCAACGGTCAGCATGGAGTAGGTGCGCGCATAAGCGGACCGAAACTGGAGCTATTACTCGAGCGTGGAGCGGGCTCACATGAAAGCCCGCTCCACAGAGGGGCCCGATGCTCACCTACATTGCCAAGCGGGTGATCTATACCCTGCCGATCATGCTGGGCGTTGCGATCGTCTGCTTTCTGCTCGTACACATCGCACCAGGTGATCCGCTGGTCTCGGTGCTGCCGCCGGACGCATCAGAGCAACTTCGCCAGCAGATGATGGCGCTCTACGGTTTCGACCGGCCTTATGCCGAGCAGTTTCTCAAGTGGCTCGGCCGCGCACTCGGCGGCGATCTCGGCACTTCCATCCGCACGAACCGCCCCGTGGTCGCCGAGGTGGGCAAGGCCGTTTCCAACACGCTGATGCTCGCCGCGCTCGCGACCGTCATCGGCTTCGTGCTCGGCTCTCTCTTCGGGTTCGTTGCGGGCAGCTTCCGCGATACCTGGATCGACAAGGTGGCTTCCGCCATCTCGGTCACCGGCGTTTCCGTGCCGCACTACTGGCTCGGCATGGTGCTCGTCATCATCTTCTCCGCGCAGCTCGGCTGGCTGCCGCCGACCGGCGCGGGCCCCGGCGGCTCCGACAACTGGGTCTGGGACTGGGCGCACATCCGCCACATGATCCTGCCCGCCGTCACCATGTCGGTGATCCCCATGGGCATCATCGCGCGCACGGTCCGCGCGCTCGTCGCCGAGATCCTCTCGCAGGAGTTCATTGCCGGCCTCAAGGCCAAGGGCATGTCGGCCTTCGGCATTTTCCGCCATGTCGTGAAGAATGCAGCACCCACCGCGCTTGCCGTCATGGGCATCCAGCTCGGCTATCTGCTCGGCGGCTCGATCCTGATCGAGACCGTGTTCTCGTGGCCGGGAACGGGCCTCCTGCTCAATGATGCGATCTTCCAGCGTGATCTGCCGCTGCTGCAGGGGACGATCCTGGTGCTCGCCTGTTTCTTCGTCGTCCTGAACCTCATTGTCGACGTGGTGCAGACCGCGATCGACCCGCGCATTGCCCGGAGCTGACGAAATGGTCCAAGCCGTCGCCCCCGCAATGATCGACGATGCGACCATCGAGCGCTCGCCGGGCTATTGGTCGACGGTCTGGCGGCGCTTTCGCCGCGATCCGGTCGCAATGATCGCGCTCGGCGTCATCGTCCTGCTGATCCTGATCGCGATCCTCGCGCCGTACATCGCGCCGCACGATCCCTTTCGCGGCGCAACGCTGCGGCGGTTGAGACCGCCCGGAACGCCGGGCTACCTGCTCGGCACGGACGAGCTCGGCCGCGACATGCTCTCGCGCCTCATTTACGGCGCGCGGCTCTCACTCTTCATGGGCGTGACGCCGGTGTTCCTCGCGCTCTTCATCGGCTCGGCGATCGGCGTCACTGCGGGCTATGTCGGCGGGATCGTGAACACCCTGCTCATGCGCACGATCGACATCATCTTCGCCTTTCCCTCGGTGCTGCTCGCGATCGCGCTCTCGGGCGCCATGGGCGCAGGCATCGTCAATGGGCTCATCTCGCTCACCATCGTCTTCATTCCGCCGATCGCGCGCATCGCGGAGAGCGTGACGACGAGCGTCAGAAGCCTCGACTATGTGGAGGCCGCGCGCGCGAGCGGGGCCGGTGCGCTCTCCATCGTGCGCAAGCACGTACTCGGCAATGTGCTCGGCCCCATCTTCGTCTACGCCATGAGCCTCATTGCGGTGTCGATGATCCTGGCATCCGGCCTTTCGTTCCTCGGCCTCGGCGTGCGCCCACCCGAGCCCGAGTGGGGCCTCATGCTGAACACGCTGCGCACGGCGCTCTACACGCAACCCATGTTGTGTGCGCTCCCCGGCATCATGATCTTCATCACCTCGATCTCGTTCAACCTGCTGACGGACGGCCTGAGGTCGGCCATGGACATCAAGGCTTAAGTGATGGCGAGCGACACGGTCATGACGAGGGCGCCGGCAGCGGCACAAGCGACGGGCAGCGAGCCGGTGCGGCCGCTGCTCGAGGCTGCCGACCTCGTGAAGCACTTCCCCATCAAGTCGGGGCTGCTCGGGCGCTCGAATGCCGTGGTGCGCGCGGTCGATGGCGTGACCTTCTCGCTGTACCCCGGCGAGACGCTCGGCATTGTCGGCGAGTCCGGCTGCGGAAAGTCGACGACCGCGCGCGTGCTCATGAACTTGATCAAGCCGGACAGCGGCAATGTGCTGCTCAACGGCCGCGCACCGGGAACGCCCGAGTTGTCGCTGAAAGCCTTCCGCTCGCAAGTGCAGATGGTCTTCCAGGACAGCTATGCCTCGCTCAATCCGCGCCTGACGGTCGAGGACTCGATCGCCTATGGGCCGACCGTGCATGGTGTCTCCGGGACGGATGCCGTGCGCCGCGCGCGCCGCCTGCTCGATCGCGTCGGCCTCGATCCGCGCCGCTTT
Organism: Hyphomicrobium sp. CS1BSMeth3; assembly: GCF_900117415.1. Taxonomy (GTDB): domain Bacteria; phylum Pseudomonadota; class Alphaproteobacteria; order Rhizobiales; family Hyphomicrobiaceae. Next base: position 267,717 of record NZ_FPEI01000006.1, on the reverse strand, counting down.
GCCGGCCGCTATCCGCACGAGCTTTCCGGCGGCCAGCGCCAGCGCGTGAACATCGCGCGCGCCCTCGCGCTCGAGCCCAAGGTGATCATCCTCGACGAGGCCGTCTCGGCGCTCGACAAGTCCGTCGAGGCGCAGGTGCTGAACCTGCTGCTCGATCTCAAGGAGGAGATCGGCCTCACGTACATCTTCATCAGCCACGATCTCGAGGTCGTGCGCTTCATCGCCAACCGCGTGATGGTTATGTACCTCGGCCGCGTCGCCGAGATCGGGCCGACGGATGCGCTCTACACCGGCGGGCGCCATCCCTACACGACGGCGCTACTCGGCTCGATGCTTTCCATGGACCCGGACGAGCGCACCATGGAGGCACCACTCGCCGGAGATCCGCCGAATCCGATCGATCCGCCGTCCGGCTGCCGCTTCCACACGCGCTGCTCCTTTGCCGAGAGCGTCTGCTCGGCGAAGACGCCGGCGCTCACCGTGAGCGGCACCGGGCACTTCACGGCCTGCCACATGGTCGATCCTGGGTCCGGCCACAGCAAGGCCGCGGCATGATGCGCGCGGAGGGAGCTCAATGAACACGATGAGCGATCCGATCCTCGACATCCGCGGGCTCACCGTCACGTTCGGAGGCGGCCCAAAGCCGGTGCGTGCGCTCGACGGCGTGGATCTCGCGCTCGGGCGCGGCGAGGTCATCGCACTGCTCGGCGAGTCGGGCTCGGGCAAGAGCGTGACGCTGCGCTCGATCCTGCGTCTGCATCCGCCGAAGCGCTCGCGCATCGAGGGCAGCATCAAGGTCGAGGGCATCGACGTCACGTCGCTCGAAGGCCGCGCGCTCGAAAGCTTCCGCGGCAAGACCGTGTCGATGGTCTTCCAGGAGCCCATGCTGGCCATGGATCCGGTCTACACGGTCGGCCAGCAGATCACGGAGGCCGTGCGCAATCACGAGAAGATCTCGGCGGCCGACGCCCGCGCGCGGGCGCTCGAAATGCTGACGCTCGTGCGCATTCCGAGCCCGGAGCGGCGGCTCGCGGCCTACCCGCACGAGATGTCGGGCGGCATGCGCCAGCGCGCCATGATCGCCCTCGCGCTCGCGAGCAAGCCGCACATCCTGCTCGCCGACGAGCCGACGACGGCGCTCGACGCGACTGTGCAGGTGCAGATCCTGCTCTTGCTGCGCGAGCTGCAGCGCGAGCTCGGCCTGTCGATGATCTTCGTCACGCACGACATCTCGGTCGCCGTGGAAGTGGCCGACCGAATTGCCGTCATGTACGCGGGGCGCATTGTCGAGACGGGCACGGTGCGCGATGTCATTCGCACGCCGCGCCACCCCTACACGATCGGATTGCTCTCGACGCGCGCCCATGGCGGGCGTCTCGAAGGCCACCGGCTGCCCGCAATCCCGGGCAGCCCGCCGGATCTGGCCAACCTGCCACCCGGCTGTGCCTTCGCGCCGCGTTGTGCCATTGCAGCGGATGCCTGCCGCGCCAGCGTGCCGGAGCCCGTCGATCTCGGTGGCGGGCATCGTGTGCGCTGCTTCAGAACGGCGGAGACAGTGAACAAGGTTGCCGCTCTGGCGCCGGCTGTGACAAGCTGATCGCCATGCGCATCCGCGTCATCAATCCGAATACGACCGCCGCGATGACGGCCACCATCGCGCGTGCCGCCGAGGAAGCGGCCGCGACGGGCACGATCATCGAGGCCATCACATCGCCGACAGGCCCCGTCTCGATCGAGGGATACTTCGATGAGGCAATGTCGCTACCGGGCCTGCTGATCGAAGTCCGGAAGGGCGAAGCTGCGGGCGCCAACGCGCACGTCATTGCCTGCTTCGACGACACGGGCCTCGATGCCGCGCGCCAGATCGCGGCAGGCCCCGTCATCGGCATTGGCGAAGCCGCCTACCATGCCGCGACGCTGATCGCGAACCGCTTCACGGTGATCACGACGCTCGCGCGCTCCATTCCCGCGCTCGAGCACAATCTCATGAAGTACGGCTTCGAGCGCCGCGCTACGATCCGCGCCGCCGAGGTGCCCGTGCTGGCACTGGAGGACGAAGGCTCGGATGCCCGCGCGCGCATAAACGCGGAGATCGCACGCGCGCTCGCCGAGGATCGCGCCGAGGCCATCGTGCTCGGTTGTGCCGGCATGGCCAAGCTCGCGCGCGATCTCTCCGATCAGCACGGCTGTCCGGTCATCGATGGCGTCGGCGCTGCCGTGAAGCTCGCCGAGATGCTCGTCGCGCTCGGGCACAAGACGTCGAAGCGGGGCGGCTACGAGACCGGCGCACCGAAGACCATTACCGGGCCACTCGCGAGCCTGCTCGACAAGAGCTGAGGCGGCCGCGAGATCGCCCCATCGACCCGGGCAAAAAGAATGGCCGGGAGTGGACTCACCACCCGGCCATTCGCAGATCGACTTTTCAGCATCACTCAACGCACGCCGCGCTACTGAGCGTCGGGGCGGGGCTCCTCGCCGGCATTGATGGCTTCGATCACCACCTTGATCTCCTTCAGGAGCGCTGCGTCGTTGGAGTTCTCGTTGTTGGACGGCATGCCTTCGTCCGTCGACTCGAGGCGGCGCGTGACGTCCGCCTCCCAGCGCCTCAACGTCGCGATCTTCTGACCACGCGTGAGGCCAACCTCCTTCTCGATGTCCGCCGGCCGTTTGAAGACTGCCTCGGGATCCTGGCGAGCCCTCTCCGGCGCAATGCGCATGATCTCAGACATTCTGCTGTCCTCCGTTTTTCTTGGGCCGTGCGCAGCACGGTCTGTGCCGCGGCAAGCGGCGTCGAACGCCCCGGATAAACGCGCAGGATTGAGAGCAGGTTCCCGCCTAGCCCGTCAGGAGACGGTCGTGCCGGACGCACGAAGAAGCTGGCGGCGGCGCGGATTGAAGTAGGCCTGCTCGCCTTCGTCTCCGGCCAGGAGGCTGGCTTCTATACGGCAGATGACCCCTTTGGGGTCGAACTCGAGCCGGGCCTTGAGATGGGGCAGCTTGCCCGAGCGCTCGAGCAACAGCGTGCCAAAGCCACGAGCGGCGGGCGGCGTCACGGGCGGCCCGCCGCGCTCGGTCCACAGCAAGATGATGCGCGGATGCTCGCGCCCCTCGGTCGTCCACGAGACGGTGACGCGGCCCTCCGGGCGCGAGAGCGAGCCGTGCTTGACGGCATTGGTCGCAAGCTCGTGCAGCATGAGCGTGAGCTGAAGCGCAGTCTGGGGTGGCACGAAGACATCATCACCGATGATCTCGACGCTGCGCGTCTCGCCGGCGCTCACCTCGATCTGCGAGGTCGCGATCTCCCGCAGCGAGGCACCCGACCAGTGCGCCTCGGTGAGCATATGATGGGCGCTCGACATGGACTGAATGCGGCCATTGAGGCCAGCAACGAACTGGTCGATGGTCGTCGAGGTGCGGGCGGTCTGCGCCACGATGGCCTGGACGATCGCGAGGGTGTTCTTGACCCGGTGATTGAGCTCGCCCACGAGGAGATTACGCACATCATCGGACTTGCGCCGCTCGGTGATGTCGCGGTTCGTCTCGACGACGAGGCTGCGCCCGCCGGTGCGGATCAGCTCGAGGCGGCTGTCGACCCAGATCTCGGCCCCATCCTTCGCGAGCTGCAGCAGCTCGCCGCTCCACTTGCCTTCGGCCTCCAGATGCTCGAGCAGGGCGTCGAGCGACATCGGATAGCGCGTGTTGAGCAGCTCCGCCGGAACAGCGCCGAGCGCCTCGCTCTTGCCGTAGCCGTAGAGCTCCTCGCAGCCGCGATTGAAGAGGATGATCCCTTCTCCGAGCTCCCACACGAGCATGGCCTCGTGCGAAAGCTCGATCACGCGCTGTTGCTTGAGAAGGCGCTCGCTGAGGCGCCGCTGATCGGTGATGTCCGTATCCGTGCCGCACCAGAGCACGACGCGCCCCTGATCATCGCGCAGCGGCATCGCGCGCGACAGGAACCAGCGGTACGTGCCGTCGGCGCCGCGCATGGGGAAGGTGTCTTCCCACGTCTCGCCGCTCTCGAAAGCACGCTTCAGTTGGCGAACGACGCGCTCGACGAAGTCGGGATGGATGACCTCGTGCCAGCCTTCTCCGGCGGATTCCACGGGGTCCATGCCGGCATAGTCGAACCAGCGCTGGTTGTGCCAGAAGACATAGCCCGAGGGGTAGGCCATCCAGGCGAACTGCGCCATGTTGTCGGCAAGCGCGCGGAAGCGCTGCTCGCTGGCTTTGAGAGAAACCTCCGCCATTTTCTGGGCCGTCACGTCGCGGGAGACGCAGAGAAGGTGATCGATCCGCCCCCCGGCATCGCGCACCGGGTTGACGATCACATCCCACCACTTCGACGTTCCCTTCGCGGTCGGACAGGCATCGCTGAAGCGAACGACCTCGCCGCGAAATCCATCGATGACGGCGCTCTCGACTGTTTGGCGCGCGGCTTCGGGCCAAAGGCCAGCCCAGCGCTTGTTCATAGCGATGCCGACGTCGTCGATCTCCATGAGAGCGCGGCCCGCCGGATTGATATAGCGGACAGCCCCCTGGCGATCGATGAGCTTCACACAATCAGGGCTCGCCTCCAGCAGCGTGGCAGCGAGCCCGACGGGAAGCTCGAACGGCCCGTCACCCGTTGCCGCCATCCCAGCGCGAATATCGGCTGCATTGCCAATGGGCCCTTTGCCCTTATCCGGCTGCTTAGGCGACGTCATATCCTGCACCGAACCCCGCTCGACCCCTGCGAACGCAACCGGCGCCGGTCCGACCTTGCCGCCGCGTGGTGGCACTTGCCGCCACGCATTGCTGCTCGTCGCTCGACCCTTGTTGCCTCTTCGTATGGCTCCACCTCGTCCTATTCTATGCTCCGAGTTGCAGATCCCCGAAGTGATTTGACCGACCGGTCACATTCCTTGTGGATGAAATCGACGATCGGCCTCGCCACTCGCCGCATCACCCTCATGCGGCTGCTCCGCGCGGCCGTCCACCGGCGCGCACATCGAAAAACAAAGCCTGGCTGATCACGGCCTTCACCATTTCAGGCTTGAACGGCTTGGTGATGAGAAAGGTCGGCTCGGCCCGCTCGCCTGTCAGCAGACGCTCGGGATAAGCCGTGATGAAGATGACCGGCATATCCGCGCCCTGGAGAATATCATTGACGGCGTCGATGCCCGAGCTGCCGTCGGCGAGCTGAATGTCCGCGAGCACGAGGCCGGGATTGGTGCGGCGCGCAAGGTCGCCGGCTTCGGTCCGCGTCGTCGCGATGCCGACCACGTCGTGACCGAGATCGCTGACGATGCCCTCGATATCGAGCGCGATCAGCGGCTCATCCTCGATGATGAGCACCTGGGCCGTGATCTGCTCGGCAATCTCGGCGCCTGCAACATCGACGAGGCGGCGCACCTCGTCCTCGCTGGTGCCGAGGATCTCGGCGATTTCGCTCGTCGGGAATTCCTCGAGAGCGGCCAAAAGGAAAGCCTGCCGCGGCAGCGGCGTCAGTGTTTCGATCCGGCGATCGACAATGCCGCCGAGGCCGGCCTCGACGGGCTCGGGCACTTGGTTGATCGGGAGCGCACCCCAGACCTTCACGAAGGTATGGTAGAGCGCGGGGCGCGGCAGCAGATCGCGCCGGAAGCTCCGCTGGTCCGCCACCAAAGCCTCGAGTGTCGCCACTACATATGCATCGCCCCGGTCCTGGGAGCCCGTGAGAGCGCGGGCAAATCGACGAAGATAGGGAATCTGTGGCGCGACCAGATCGGCAACAGAGCTTGTCATCTGCAGCAACTCCCCCTTTCACAAGGCTCGGGCACAAGGCTCGGGACTAGTCTTGGATCTCGGGTATTCCACGATCGCTCAATGCGGCCGTGGCCGCTAGGTTCATTAACACACCGGCAGGCTGGTTGGTTCCGACAGCCGCGCGGAGAACAAATGCTCCGCGCTCATCCGACCGCAATGCCGCGCGGGCGCGGCGTGTGCTCGGATCCGAAGTCCTCGGCCCCGTCGACGCCCATGAGCTCAGAGAGCTTGCCACGGGCCCGGTTGACCCTGCTCTTCATCGTTCCGACCGCACATCCGCACATCAGCGCGGCCTCGTCATAGGAAAAGCCCTCGGCACCGATCAGAATCAGCGCCTCGCGCTGCTCCGCAGACAGAAGCGCAAAGGCCTTCGTGAAATCGAGAAGGTCCATGTGGCTCGATTGGCCGTCCTTGACGCTGAGCTGCTGGGCGAGCTCGCCGTCATGGTCCTGGACCTCGTATTTGCGCTTGCGCAGCTCGGAGAGGTACGTGTTGCGCAGGATCGTGAACAGCCACGCCTTCAGATTGGACCCGGGATCGAAACTTGCCCGGCTTTTCCACGCCTTGACGAGCGTCTCCTGGACCAGGTCGTCAGCCTGATCCGCAGCGCCGCAAAGCGACCTCGCAAAGGCGCGCAAGTTGGGGACGAGCGCGGCCAACTGGGCCTGCAGGTCCCCCGTGCTGCCTGCTGTCATTCCTCGTTCTCCGGCTTGCTTTCCGACTGGCCTTCAGTGCGCGCCAGCTCCTCGAGCAGCTTGGTGAACTTGTCAGGGAGAGGTTCGGCGAGAACACGCCGATATTCCTCGCGCAACTGATGCCCGATGAGGCCCCGCGCCTCTGCCGGCAGTCCTCCCTCGGGGGCAGACTCCGGTGTCAATGTCACTATTCTGGCCTCTTGCCGCATCTCTTCTTCACTTCGCTTCCGATCATCAGCCATTCATCCCCCCACTACCCCACGCTCTTGAGAGGCCAGGACGCATTTCCTTCCCTATTCGCAAAGGTCGCCTGGGCGCGCACGCGGACGCTGCCGACGCGGTTGTAACACGCAGAGGCCTTCCGGGTTCCCGCTACCGGCGCAATTTGCGCTCGCGGAAGCGAAAGAGCCTGCACAATTAGTTAACGCCGTTTACTCGCTACTCGCCCGGCTCCAGTGCAGTGCTGCTGCTACTGCCCTGGTCGTCGCGGGAAATTATGAGCACCGCCGCGGCCACGGCCGCGACGAGCGGCAGATTGCGCCCGATGGTGCGCACGATCGCAGGAATGGCGAGCGGCGCCGCGGACGTCAGGGCCGCCATGATCAGCTCACGGTCGACTCCCGAGAAATCTTGCGCCCCGGCAGCCTCGGCACTCTCCGGCGCCGAGGTCGTCTCGGCGTCGGGCGATCCCTGCCCCTCGGCAGGCACTTCCGAGCGAGCCCGTACAATGAGCGCGACGATGACGCCGAGTGCCGCGAAACCACCTGCCAGTATGAGCGAGCCCGTCTCCGGCCCGTACTCGCGATTGAGCCAGATGGCCAAAGCGGCCGTGCCGAAGCCCGCGGCGATGAGGAAGGGAATTGCCACGATGACGCGGAGCATGAGGCCATCGATCGCTCGATCGACAGTCGCCTGCGCGCGCCGGAAAAGCATACGGAACATGGCCAGCCCCTTCGAGCATCAAGTCAACGGCTCACGACTTCCAGAGCGCCCCGAGGACGAAGCCGAGCGCGCCGACGACGGCGAGGGTCGCCATGGGCTGATCCTTCACCGACTTGTCGATGGCCGTCTTGAAGTTGCCCGCGACCTGCTGAACGCGCTCGCCCGCTTCGCGGCCATGCTCGGCAACCGAGCGGATGGTCGCATCCGCACCTTCGACGGCGCGGTCGAACTGCTCACCGGCCTTGCCCGCATACTCGGCGGCCTTGTCGGCAACCTGCTCCGCCATGTCGCTGGCAGAGGACTGCGTCCGCTTCCCGTTGCTGCTCTCGTGGTGCGGATAGGTCTTGGATGTCTGCATAGGGTGAGCTCCTTCGACGCGCAGAGGTGACGATCGCATTTCGTCACGGGTCATTATGATCATGTGGCGAAAACGCTCCGCGCGAAGCCGGAGTTCCATCATGGAAAAGGAGTTTAAGAGTAAGAGTTTGCGTGAAGCGGCTTGAGGCGCCCGACAGTGCGCACTATGCGCCCTTGCGCGAAAAGATCGAGCGGACGGCCGATCCGATCGCCGAGGCAGCCTGGCGACCTGCGCCCACGTAATCGCGCTGCGCCTTCATGCGCTCGAGCCAGCGCACGGCCTTGACCCTTCGCGCATGGGCGAGAGCACGGCGAAGGGCATCGGCAATGCGTACGCCGTCCGCCTCCGGATTTGCCGACTTCGGATCGATGACGACGGGCGCCAATACGGTGATCCCCTCGCCCGATAGCGCAGCAATCGTCTCCTTGACGATGGGCGCGGGCGATGCGGCCGTGAGCTGAACAGGAAGCACGGCCGGTGCGAGAAGGCTCGGCGCTGCTCTGAAGTGTTCAGCAATGGCCGCAAGTGCGGCGCGCTGTGCGTCCGTCACGTCTCCGCCCGGAAGCACCCAGACCACGAGATCAGCGCCGCCGACCTCATCGACGAGATGACGCACGTGCTTGCCGGCGGCGATATCCGCTTCCGAGAGGCGGACTTCGAGACCGACGAGATCCCAGGTCGACGCCGAGGGATCCTTGCGATCCAGGCTCGCGAGCATGGCGCGGGCCTCGTCCTGCTCGATCATGCGCAAAAGTGCCGCGGCGGTCTCGCGCGATTCACGCGTGCCGCCCGCAACGAGCACCGAGATCGGCGACCGCGTCAGTGCGGCGACGCTGTCGGGCGCGTCCGGTGATGCATCCGAAGGCGTGCGGGGGATGCGCAAGCGGCCGCCATAGAGGTCGATCGCGGCGCGGCCGACTTCCTCCACGTAGGCCTCGACCATCCGCCGCATGACGTGCTCGCGCCCCCACTGGAAAAGGGCGCGGGAAAGGCGTTCTCGCGCCTCGTTGGTGATGGCCGTCGCCGGATTGACGAGGCGCACGAGCCGCCAGACGTCGTAGGCGCGCTCTGCCGCATCGAGCATGTGGCGCCAGCGGTAGATGCTGAGGAACTGCGACACGGTCATGCGATCGCCAAACGGGACATTCGTCTCGATCATGCGGCCGAGGCGCCGGCTGACGCGCTCGGTAATGGCGAGAGCCTCGGGCAATGTGAACTGCCAGATGGGATCCTCGCGCGTCGGATGCAGCCGCTGGGCGACAACCTCGACGGTGTTGCGCCCGAGCGTGATGACGGCGTCGAGATCGTTCATGCGCTCGAGATCGACGCGCGACGCGACCATCTTCACATCGCCCCAGGCCTTGGCTTCGAGCGGGCTCCAGGTCGGATCGACGAGGCCGGCATCCGCGGCTTCACCAGAGGCGTCGGAGCGGCCCTCGACGCGCTTCACCTCGGGCGGCGCATTGCGCACGGCGCCCGCGATCAGCAGCCGCTGCACGAGAGTGACGACGCCGACGCAGACGAGCGCCGCCAGGGCCCAATAGAGGATGTAGCCCTTCTCCCAGAGATAAAGACCGCCAAGCGGCACGAGGGACAGCGTCGGCAACAACAGCGCTGTTACGACGAGGATGTAGCGTGCGGCACTGGTCGCGGGATTGCTCTTCGCCATGGCCAACTCGAACCTCGCCAGCTCGAACATCAAAGGTGTGGGCCGCGACATGATGCGGCCGGTGACCGTGGGAAGCAAATGCCTCCCGCAGCACCGGCCGATAGACCTGCGGTGGAATGACTACGGCGTCAAGCGCGCCTTATCCAGCCACCCACCAGCGCGATCACGAACAGCACGATCGCCACCCAGAACAGGATCCGTGCGCCCTCCATGGCCGTGCCCGCAACGCCACCGAAGCCGAGGAAAGCAGCAACGAGCGCGACGATGAGGAAGACCACGGCATAGTGAAGCAGATTGCCCATATCTCAGCTCCTGATTGTCTCAGCTTCCGAATTCGTCAGAGATGCCCCTTAAAACGCCACACAGGCGAATTCGTTCCTGCAGGCGGCATTTCTGCGCGTCGTTCGTGGCGCTCTCTTCTGCAACCCGAGAGCCCGGCGCTGCGTTCCCAAGCCGGTCGTGATGGGCGGGCACGCAGCTCGCTCGCAAACCTGATCGCGCACCTCGTCGGTACCGCGATGTCGTCGTACATCGTCCATTCAAGGAACTTCCAAGCATGCCATTGCTCGCCGACAGTCTGCGCAATCTCTCGGCATCGCTGATCGTGATGGCGCTCGTCGTCACGGCGCTGGTGCTCGGCAAAGCGATCTTCATTCCGCTGGCGATCGCCATCATCATCGCGTTCATCCTGGCGCCGCTCGTCAGGCAGCTCGCGGCGCGCGGCGTGCCGCAGCCCGTGGCTGCCGTCAGCGTGCTGCTACTCGCCCTCTTGTTGATCGTCGCGCTCTCGTTTGCCGTGAGCGCGCAGCTCTTGTCGCTCACGGCCGATCTCGGCGGCTACCAGCACAATCTCATCGAGAAGGTGCGCGCGATCGCCGACATGGGGCGCTCGGATGGCCTGATCAAACGGGCTGTGACGGCCATAGAGGCCCTCGGCACCGATATTGCGCGCGAGCTCGGACGCGGCCTCAGCGGGCAGAACGAGCCCGTCGTCGTCGCGCAGCAGCAGCAGGGTACGCCACTCGAGATCATGAGCGGCATCGGCCTCCTGCTCGAGCCGCTCGCACAGCTCGGCATAACCATCCTGTTCGCGATGCTCCTGCTCCTGCAGCATCACGACATCCGCGACCGCATCATAAAGATTGCCGGCACCGACCGTCTGAGCGGCACTGCGGCGGCGATCAGCGATGCCGGCGGCAAGCTCTCGGATCTCTTCCTCGCGCTCGCCTTGATGAACGGCGGCTATGGCTTCGTCATCGGCGTATCGCTCTGGATCATCGGCGTGCCGAACCCGCTGCTTTGGGGCATCCTCGCCGGGTTGCTGCGGTTCGTGCCGTTCGCCGGTCCGCTGCTGGCCGCAATTCCTCCCATTGCGCTCGCCGCCGCAGTCGACCCCGGCTGGAGCACGGTGATCATGGCCGTCGCCCTCTTCGTCATCTGCGAGACGATCGTCAACAACGTGGTGGAGCCCTTCATGCTCGGGCGCAAGGCCGGCATCACGGCGTTCGGCATGGCTGTTGCGGCGAGCTTCTGGACGGTCGTCTGGGGCCCCATAGGCTTGCTTCTGTCAGCACCGCTGACGACGACGATCGTCGTCTTCGGGCATCACGTCAGAGGGCTCGAGTTCATATCGGTGCTCTTTGGTGACGAGCCGGCGCTCGACCCTGCGCAGGAGCTCTATCATCGTCTGCTGGCCGGTGATCCCGTGGCTGCAGCTTCCACGCTCGCGGAGGATGCGGAGGGCCTCTCCCCTGTCGAGGTCAGCGACCGCATTGTGCTGCCGGCGCTGCAGCTCGCGGCCTTCGATCAGCGCGCGCAGCGCATCGATGCCGAGAAGGCCGAGAGCTTGCGCGAAGCCATGGGCGATACGTCCGACCTCTTCTTCGAGGCGCCGGAGGACAAGAGCGATGCGCCAGCGGAAAAAGCGCGACCGACTGTCTGTGTCATTCCGGCGCGCGGCATCGTCGATCGCGCGGCGGCGGAGCACATTGCGCTGCTCGTGAGCCGCCAGACACCGTGCCGTGCCGTCGTTGCGACGCGCTCGACGGGCCTGACCGCCATCGCCGATCTCCAGGCCATGGAGGAGTATCAGGAGGTGGATACGATCGTGATCGCGACCGTCGGCGGCGTGGACGAGAAGCAAATAAGGCTGATGGCGCGGCGCGCCACCCGCGCATTCCCTGAGGCCCATCACTTCGTGCTGAGCCTTGCGCAGTCACCTCTCAACGATCAATCGGAGCGGCGGGACGATGACGGGCACGTGCGCGTGCACACGACCATCGCGCCGATCGTCGCCCAGCTCGACTGCGCGCCGCGCCGCAAAACCCAGAGTGACGACGAAGCGCGAACGGCCGAAGACACACGTGTTGCAGAGCCTATTTCCTGAGCGACGGCGAGCAACGATCGGCACACCCGCAGCGTTATGCACGCAGATCCAAGCTCAGGCGGCGGTCTGTCGCCACGGCAATCGCACCTTCGATCCAAGGAGGAAACACATGACCAAGAACATCATTCTCTGGATGCTCGGCGTGCCGATTTCGGTTCTGATCCTGCTGAACATCTTTGGCATCATCTGATGCCGGCCATGAGCACCGACCGAAGCGCACGTCAGTTGCGGTGGTTCTGCCGATCCTCGCCATTCGCAGAAGGATGGCGTTCGGCAGGTGTCGCCCCGCTCGTGCGCGGCAGCTCGACTTCATGGCGCACACCGGAAGGATCGAACGAGGTCGTGATGCGCCCGCGCAGGCCGCGCTCGATCGAGAATTTCATGACGTTCGTGCCGAACCCGCTCGCCGAGGGCGCCAGCACCGGGGGCCCGTTACGCTCCTGCCAGACGATATAGACGGTGCTTTCGGCTCCGTTGATCTCATCCCGCCACGACAGCGTGACCTGACCGCTCGGCACGGACCACGCGCCGTATTTGGTCGCGTTGGTCGCAAGCTCGTTGAACAGGAGGCTGAGGAGCACGGCCTCGTTCTGCGTCACCTCCACCGGAGGGCCGCTGGTGACGAGCGCCCCTTGCCAGTGGCAGTACGGGGCGAGGATCTCATTGACGAACGAGCCGAGGTCCGGCGTGTGAGCCGGATCAGGCCGCAGCAGATCATGCACGCGCGCCAGTGAGGACAAGCGCTCGCGGAAGGCCTTGTTGAAGGACTCGACCGTCGGGCTGTAGCGCGCCGTCTGGGATGCAATCGCCGTAACGATCGCCAGAATGTTTTTGACGCGGTGGATCAGCTCACGATTGGCGAGCTGCGCTTGCTCCTGCGCGCGCTTGCGCTCGGCGACCTCGGCGGAGAGCTCCTGCTCGGCTGCCGCATTGCGTTCCGCAGCATAGGCAAGCGAGCCGACGATGCCCGCAATGAGAAGACTGATGAGCGTGCCGCCGAGCAGCGCCATCCAGGCCTTCGAGCGATCGACCATCTCTTCGAGCACAGGTCTCGAGCCGAGCACGATCGTCCAGTCCGTCCCGGCGACCGTGATGGGCCGACTATCGGTGAACAAAGGCACACGCCCCAGTGGCGGGAGCGGCGAGATGCCGCCGTGCGTGAGCATCCTGTCGTCGAACATCAGGTCTGCTTCGGTGGGCTTGGCACCGTCGTAGATCTGGACGTGAAGACGCTGGAGGGTGCCGGGCAGGTTTCTGTCGATCACCCGCGGGATGAAATCCTGCATGCGGAAAACGCCGTAGACGTAGCCCGTCAGCGCGCGCCGTCGTGCCTCGACGGTATCGGGCACGAGACCATCGGCATAAACGGGCATATAGACGAGCGCGCCCGCCTGCACGTCCTCGCCCGTCTCCTGCATGAGCGAGACCCTGCGGCTCAGCGCGGCATTGCCCGTATCGCGCGCGCGTTCCATGGCGGCGCGGCGGCGGGGCTCGGAGAACATGTCGTAGCCGACCGCCCGCGTGTTGCGCCAGTTCTCGGGCTCGAGGTAGACGATCGCGGTGTACTCGTCGCGCTTGCCCTCGGGATTGAAGCGGTAGTCCGGGCGCCCGGCGCGGCGCTGCTCCTCGACGAAACTCTCGATCTCCTCGTACCTGAGGCGCTTCACGTATCCGATACCCTGGGTGCCGGGGTAGAAGTCGTCGATGGCGAGATCCCTGATGAAGAAGCGCCACTGCTCGCGCGTGATCGCGGGCATGGCGTTCACGGCGGCAACGCCCGCTCTCAGCACCTGCTGATAGGAGCGCATGACATCGATCATCAGATTTTCGAATGCGTTCGCCTGCTCCTCGAACTGGCGGCGCGCCTTGTCGGTGGCGTCGCTAAACAGCAGCCACGACGCAACGGCGGTTGCGCCGAGCAGCAACAGCATGATCAGGAGTGTCGGGATATAGGCCCGGAACCGCATCAATGGCCCTGCGAGCGGCTAGTGTAGTGTGCTGCGCGAGAGTATGCGCCCCATTCCAGCATCCGGGCCGGATCAACAGGCTCTGCGACAATCACCCATCACTCCCTCCTCGAAGCGCGCGCCGCTCGGCGGATCTCCACGCCTCGGCGCGCGCACCTGGTCCGCCAGTCCCACTGCAGCCCTTAGCACTTGGCGGAGCCGCTGTCGCGGATCGCGGCAGCGATCATGGTTAAGGCGCCAGTGTGACAAGCCGATCAGGTCTGCCGGCGGCGCGGCAGGTCGATCGGGAGGAAGTCGATCCCCGACTGCTGAACGGGCTGCGGGTAGAGCTTCATGAGGTCCAGGATGCGGCTCGGCATCGCGACCTTGACCGGCAGGCCGATCGAGCGGGCTTCCTCGGCGGTCAGGGCATAGTCGTGCGTCCAGTGCCCCCCGGCGAGCTTCTCGGCGAGGGCGCGCGCGGCCCCTTCCTCCATCTGCGGCGTGAGCAGCTCGACAGCCCCGCGCTTCACCTGCTCGAGCGCCTTCTCGCTGACGTCAGCGAGAACGAGGGTCAGGTCGAAGACCTGCTCGATGGGCTTGATCTTCGGCACTTTGGCGATGCTGGCCGCAGGAAAGCCGGCAATCTGCGGGTCGATCGGGCCGAGCACCGAGAACTCCCCCATCACGATCTCGTCGGCCGCGAGGGCGATCAGCGTGCCGCCGGACATCGCATAGACCGGCACGTAGACCGTCACCTTCGCGGGATGAGCCTCGACGGCGCGCGCGATCTGCATGGCGGCGAGGACGAGGCCGCCCGGCGTGTGCAGCACGAGGTCGATCGGCATGTCGCGCGGCGTTTCCTTGATCGCCGCGATGATCGTCTGGGCGTCCTCTAGGTCGATGTGCCGGGCGACCGCGAAGCCGAGCAGGCTGCGGCGCTCCTGGCGGTGGATCATCGTGATGACGCGCGAGCCGTGCTCCTGCTCGACGGCGCGAATGAGCCGCATCCGCTGCATGGCGAACCAGCGTCCCATGAGTAGCGGCTGAAGCACCATGATGAGAACGGCGATCCAGATGAGCGAGGAGAAATCGAACGACATGACGGTACCCCGACGCAAATAAAGGACCGCCGGAAACGGACGATCCGCATTGCACACTTTAGTAGCATGAACACATCTGACGCAACGCGGCCCGGGAAGACCTGAGGCCACCCGGGCGCGCACTGCTGACAATCACTTGATCTAGCGTTGCGCGTTACATGCGCTTCAGCCACTCGTCGACTTCCTTGCGGGTCTGATCCTTGGCATAGCCGTAGCGCTCCTGGATCTTGCCCTCGAGCTGCTCGCGACGACCCTCCATCTGGTCGAGCTCGTCGTCGGTGAGCTTGCCCCAGTGCTCCTTGACCTTACCGCGGAACTGCTTCCAGTTGCCTTCGATCCGATTCCAATCCATCGGCTGAACTCCTCTACATTTTTATGCAGGTTCAATTCGTGTCGCGGGAGGTGTGACCTCGCCGGAGACCGATGTGCTGAGAACGCACGTGCGAAACCATGGTTCCTTGGGCGCGTGCGCCGTCATATCGGGCGCCGAAAGGGCCGGAACCGTCAGCACCATTAAGAGTTCTTCGAGCAGTGCTCCCACATCAAGGCACGCACATTACCGCCAACAGGTCATGGAGATGACGTGATGAAGTGGATTGTCCCGACCGCCGCAGCGCTGGCCATCGCCGCATCGACGAGTGCATTTGCTCAGACGACGACGCCGTCGACGGAGCCCGCACCGCCGGCGGTGACGGCACCGAGCGTGCAACCGGCTCCAGCCCAATCGGCACCCATGCTCACCGAGGCGCAAGCCAAGGCGCTGATCAGCGCGACCGTCGTCAGCAGCGACAACAAGAACGTCGGCGATGTCGCCGCCATCCAGCGCGACAGCGACGGCAAGGTCACCGAGCTGCAGGCCGATATCGGCGGCTTCCTCGGCATCGGCAAGACGCGCGTGCGGGTCATGCCCTCGCAGTTCACCGTGACGGCAGACAACAAGATTCTGCTCACGCTGACCGCTGATCAGGCCAAGGAACTGCCGAAGATCGAAAAGTAGGCCATCATCCGACGATCCAGTGGACTGCCCCGGGATATCCTCCCGGGGCAGTCCGTCCAAATCGGAAAGCATCATGCTGAACACTGCAATCGTATCGAACGCGAAGCCGCGCAGGACGCGGAAGGTGCGGCCGCGCCTCGGCAACACGTGGCAGGATCAGAGCTGGCGCGGGCGAGTATCGATGCCCGTTCCGAGCGCGCCGCCCGCCAAGCTTCCGGTGGCGTCCAAGCGCCCGCGCAAGGCGCGATCGCGCAGCGCCGTCATCGAATAGCAAATGACATTGTGGCGGTGCTGTCATGCGCACCGCCTTCACGCGCCGAACAACCACACGTGAAGAGCTGCGTCCCCTCGTCGCCGATTTCGGCGACGCGCTTCATCTCCCGTTCACCTGTCATCCCGCCCTCTCGCGTGGAAGCCATGAGCGTTGGTGCCACGCGCCGACCATGGTAGACACGACGGCGAGCTTTAGAGGAGCGCGCATGAAATTGACGTCTCGGCATCTGGCATGGCCAGCGCTGCTGATCGCCCTCGCCCTGATGCCCGCCAGCACGGACTCCGTGGCCCAGAGCCAGGCCGAGCTGCGCCTCGCCGCGGCCGGCGACACCGGAGCTGCAAAGGCCAAACCCAAGCCACTGCCGGCAAGGAAGCTCGTGAAGAAAAAGGCGCAAGCCCCAAAGGGCCCGCCGCCGACGCCCGCCAAAGTGCTCTTTGGGGCCGCCAAGGCCCCGGCGCCGCTCGCCGCGCGCGCGATCGGCTTTTATGCAAAGGGCTGCCTTGCCGGCGCCAAGGCCATCGCCGTCGATGGGCCGACCTGGCAGGTGATGCGGCTCTCGCGCAATCGCATGTGGGGCCATCCCTCGCTGATCGCACTCGTCGAGCGGCTGTCGAAGGACGGCAAGGAGCACGACGGCTGGCCGGGCCTCCTCGTCGGCGACATCTCACAGCCGCGCGGCGGCCCCATGCTGACCGGCCACGCCAGCCACCAGATCGGGCTCGATGCCGATATCTGGCTGACGCCGATGCCGGATCAACGACTGAGCACGCGTGAGCGCGAGGACCTCGCGGCGACCTCGATGCTGGCCGATGACAGGGTGAGCATCAATCCGAAGGTTTGGACGGAGGCGCACGGCCGCATCATCACGCGCGCCGCCTCCTACCCGCAGGTCGAGCGCGTGCTCGTGCATCCCGCCATCAAGAAGGCCATCTGCGAGACCAAGACGCTGCCACGCGAGCATCTCAACAAGATCCGCCCGTACTGGGGGCATTACTATCACATGCACATTCGCATGGCCTGTCCGAAGGACAGCCCGGCGTGCACGCCACAGCCCATTGTCGGCACGGACGATGGCTGCGGGAAGGAGGTCGACGACTGGATCGCGCGCATGAAGCGCATCTATGCGCCGCGCCCGCCGGCACCTGAGCCGAAGATCGCGGTGCCGAAGCCGAAACCCAAGCCAAAGCCGCCCGAGATCACGCTCGCCGACCTGCCGGCCGAGTGCAAAATGGTGATCGGCGATACGTCACCGCCGGGGCCGTCGCCGGTTGCCGATGTCACCAAGCCCGACGCGGCAAAGCCAGCCGCAGCCAAGGCGGATGACGACGCGGAGAATGCCGAGCCGGTAAAGCCCGCGGTGGCCGGCAGCAAGAAGTAGCGCGCGATCGTCGTGGATGCGCTCCATACTTATTCCTCCCCCCTTGTGAGGGAGGTTAGGGAGGGATTGCAGAACATTGGCGTTGGGATTCCCCCCACCCCTAACCCCTCCCCACAAGGGGGAGGGGGATCGCGCTTCGATCTTGATTGAACTACTTCAGTGCGCCTTGGGACGATCGCCCTTCACGATGCGGCGGCCGAGCGAGTGCCGGTGCACCTCCGACGGACCGTCGTAGATGCGGAAGGCGCGCACGTCGCGGAAGATGCGCTCGACGACGGTGTCCGAGGTGACGCCCATGCCGCCGAGGATCTGCAGCGAGCGGTCGACGACGCGGAAAATTGCCTCCGAGCAGATCACCTTGGCCATCGAGCTCGCGGTCGATGCCTTGTCGCCCTGATCGAGCAGCCATGCCGTGTGCCAGATGGCGAGGCGGCTCGTGTGGATGTCGAGCGCGTTGTCGGCGAGCATGAACGACACGCCCTGGTGATCGCCGAGCGGCTTGCCGAAGGAGGTGCGCTCGCGCGCGTAGGCTGTCGCGATGTCATGCGCCCGGATCGCCGAGCCAAGCCAGCGCATGCAGTGCGTAAGACGCGCGGGCGCCAGGCGCACCTGCGCATATTTGAAGCCCTGCCCGACCTCGCCGAGAATATCCTCGCCCGTCACGCGCAGGTTCTCGATGTCGATGACGGCGTGGCCGCCCATGAAGCTCGTGTCCATCGTCCCGAGCACGCGGCTGATCTTGAAGGCCGGGTTCGGCAGCTCGGTGAGGAACATGGTGCAGTCGGCCGGCCCGTCGCCGGTGCGCGCCATGATGATGGCGAAAGCGGCACCCTCGGCGCCCGTGATGAGCCACTTGCGGCCATTGATGACGTAGCCGTTGCCGTCCGGTACGGCGCGGGTCTTGAGGAGCAGCGGATCGGCGCCAGCGCCGCCATCGGGCTCGGTCATCGCGAAGCATGACCGCACTTCGCCCGTCGCGAGGCGCGAGAGATACTTCTTGCGCTGTGCCGGCGTCGCGATGACGTCGAGCATGTGGATGTTGCCCTCGTCGGGGGCATGGAAGTGCAGCGCGATCGGCCCGAGGATGGAGTAGCCGGCCGCCTCGAAGACCACGGCCTGCTCGAAGTGCGAGAATCCCTTGCCGCCGAACTCCTCGGGGCTGTTGACGCCGAGGAGGCCCGCCTCCTTGGCCGCATTGTTGAGATCGCGGCGCAGATCCTCCGGGATGCCGTGATGGCCCCAGCGCGGATCCTTCTCGAAGGGAATGATCTTCTCGCGCACGAAGGCGGACACGCGGTCGCGCAGTTCCTCGAGCGGCTTCGGAATAGTGAAATCCATGGGCTTCCTTCCTGGGTATTCTGGCCTGGGTATTCGGGGCCTAGGTATTCGGCCTCAGTCAGTCCGCGCGACCGTGAGCGACGTCGGTAGCATAGGCGAGCAGCTCGGTGGCAACCCGGTCGAACTCGGCATAGTCGACGCCTTTGGCGGCACCGCGTTGATAGAGCGCAAAAAGCTGGAGCAGCACGACGGCCAGCTTGAGCATCGCCAGCACGCGCAGAACCTGCCAGTCGGAAACATCGACGCCCATGTCGCGGGCATAAGCAGCGAGCACCTCGCGCCGGCGCGCAAAACCCGGCGCCGCCGTCGGCATCTGGCGAAGGGCGTACATGCAGGGCGGGTCACCGGGCTCGACCCAGTAGCTGAGCGTGGTCGCGAGATCGAAGAGCGGGTCGCCGCGCGTGCCCATGTCCCAGTCGACGATGGCGACCGGCGCCAGCGTCTCGGGATGCACGATCATGTTGTCGAGCTTGAAGTCCGAATGTAGCAGCGTCGGCGCGCGCGACTGGACGGGCTGGCGCTCGAGCCATGAGACGACCTCGGCGAGGAGGCGCGCCGTGTCCGCGGCCAGATCCAGGCGCTGGCCGCGCCCGGCCCAGCCCTTGAGCGTGCGCGCGATGAAACCCTCGGGCTTGCCGAGCGTGTCGAGGCCGATCGCGGCACAGTCCACGCGGTGCACCGAGATGAGCGTCGCGACGAGCATGTCGCTAGTGGCGCGGGCGACGTCCGGGCGGCCATCGAAACGCGAACGGTCATCGCCCTTGATGACGAGGCCCGGGCGATAGTCGATGAGCTGGAAGGGTACGCCGATGACGCTCCGGTCCTCGCAGAGATGCAGGCTCTCGGGGGCCAGCGGATGGACCCGCCAGAGGCGCGAGAGAATGCGATGCTCGCGGGACATGTCGTGCGCGCCGGGCGGCAGGTCGCCCCCTGGTGGGCGCCTGAGCACGAGCCGTCGTCCGCCCGCTGTCAGGCGATAGTTGATGTTGGCGAGGCCGGTGCCGAACTGGCGGACGGGCTCGGACGTGTCGAGCGGCAGCCCGATGCCGGCGAGGTAAGCGGCAAGACGCGCCTCGTCGAGCGGCGCACTTTCTGCCGCGGGGCGGAACACATGGGCGTCGGCGGCGTTTACCTGTGGGGCGTGTTCGCTGGGCATGGGTGCGGTGGTCATCCGGTCCGAAATTCGGCGCCACACTAGCTGCTTCCGCCCCTGACGCCAAACATCGCCTGCCCCCTACACCCGGACCGCACCCGACTTGATCCGCCGCAAAGCGCCGTGCCCTGCGCAAAGAGCATCGTGGGGCATGCGCGCGGCCAAGCCGCCGACGGGGCGGCCCCGCAAAAGATGTCGGGAGGTCCCATGTACAAGAACATTCTCCTGGCGGTCGACGGCTCCGAGTTCGGGATGGGCTCGGTGCCCTATACCGTGAGGCTCGCCAAGGCCATCGGCGCACGCATCACGGCGCTCCACGTCACCGCCCCCTACGAGACGGTCGCGCTCGGCGGGCTGGCCTCCTTCCTGGTCGGTGACGAGTACACCAAGCGCGCGTCCATCAACGCCACCGTGGTGCTCGACCGCGTGAAGCGCGTGGCGCAGGACGCGAATGTGCTTGTGAGCACCTTCCAGGTGGAGCACGCCCATCCCTGGCAGGCGATCATCGAGACGGCCAAGGAGCAGAAGGCCGACCTCATTCTCATGTCCTCGCACGGCCGGCGGGGCATTGCCGGCATCCTGCTCGGCAGCGAGACCAAAAAGGTGCTCACCCACACGACCACGCCGGTGCTGGTCTGGCGCGGCGTATAGCTGGGGCGCTCAATCGCGGCTTGCCAGCGTGCGCGGCGCACGTATCCTGATGGCGCGACCGGCGGACGACCGCCGGCGGAGATAACGCGCCGCCTGCAGCAGAGCGCCGCACCGGAGGAAGCCCATGGCCAAAAGCGAGCGCTGGAAGCAGCGGCCCGAGAACTCGACCTGGGGGGATTATGGCCCCGATGACCAGCTCGGGCGCATGAACGAGCTCAATGCCGAGCGCACGAAGCAGGCCGTTGCCGAGGTCAAGGCGGGGCGCTCGTTCTGTCTCTCCATGCCACTGGATCTGCCGGGCGGCAATGTGCTGAACCCGCGCCGTCACCCGCCGCTGCTGAGGCCGACCGTGCGCAGCGATCGGCCGAACTGGCTCTATCGCACGGAGTACGACCAGGCGGGCCTCACGGACGTCATCAACGACGACATGGTCCTGCTGCACCTGCAGTACTCGAGCCAGTGGGATACGCTCGCGCATGTCGGCTCGCTGTTCGACGCCGACGGTGACGGCGTTGCCGAGCCCGTGTTCTACAACGGCTTTCGCGGCGACACCGACATGTTCGGGCCGACCGACCCGAAGGAAGCGGGCAGCATTCCGGGCACGTTCGTCGAGGCCAAGGCCACGTCCGCAGCGAAAAAGCTCGGCGTCGAGAACCTCGCCGAGAAATGCCTGCAGGGCCGCGGCGTGATGATCGACCTGCAAGCCCACTTCGGCCGGCGCAAGCACGCAGTGACGTACGACGATCTCATGCGCGTGATGGCCGCCGACGGCATCAAGGTCGAGCCGGGTGACTTCGTGTGCCTCAGAACAGGCTTCGACGAGGTCATCTTCGAGCAGAAGGGCAAGCCCACGCATGAGGCCATGCACAACACCTGCACGGGCCTCGATGGCAGCGATACGAAGCTCCATCAGTGGATCACGGAGTCGAAGCTCGTCGCGCTCATCTCGGACAACTACGCCGTCGAGGTACACAATGCGCCGCTGAAGCCCGGCCAGTGCGCGGCGCTCCCGCTGCACCAGCACTGCCTCTTCAAGACCGGCGTCAATCTCGGCGAGATCTGGCGGCTTTCCGAGCTTGCCGACTGGCTGCGCGCGAACAACCGCAGCCGCTTCCTGATGACGGCGCCGCCGCTCAATCTGCCGGGTGCGGTCGGCTCGCCCGCGAACGCGATCGCTACGGTCTGAGCCGGCTCACATGAGCTGGGTCCCATGAGTTGGATAACTGGCGTCGGCCTGCTGCCGTTCGGGCGACATGAGGGCAAGAACACGCTCGACCTCATGAGCGAGGCGGCGGCGCTGGCGCTCGACGATGCCGGCCTGAAGCGCGGCGACATCGACGGCGTGCTCACGGGCTACGCCACGACCATGCCGCACATCATGCTGGCGACAGTGTTCTGCGAGCACTTCGGCCTGAGCCCGGCTTATGCGCATGGGTTGCAGGTCGGCGGTGCGACAGGATTTGCCATGGCCATGCTCGCGCACGAGCTGGTCGCGGCCGGGCGCCTCAGGCATGTGCTCGTCGTCGCGGGCGAGAACCGCCTCTCGGCGCCGGGCGGCCGCGACAAGGTCGTCGAGACCTTGGCGCAGGTCGGCCATCCGGTGCACGAGGTGCCGCTCGGGCCGACCATTCCGGCCTATTACGGTCTCGTCGCCAACCGCTACATGCACGAGCATGATGTGAGCGAGGCCGATCTCGCCGAGTTTGCCGTGCTCATGCGCACGAACGCTGCGACGCATCCGGGGGCGCAGTTCAGGGAGCCGATCACGGTTGGCGATGTGCTCGCCTCGAAGCCGATCGCACGGCCGCTGAAGCTGCTCGACTGCTGCGCGACGGCGGATGGTGCCGTTGCGTTCGTCGTCAGCCGCGAGCGGACGGGCACTGCCGCTGTCCGCATCATCGGCGCCGGACAGGCGCACACGCACCAGCACATCAGCGAGGCACCGAGCCTGACGGAATTCGGCGCACGGCTCTCCATGGATCGCGCCATTGCCGCGACGGGGCGCAAGCTCACGACGACAGATGCCGACTATCTCGCCATCTACGACAGCTTCACGATCACGCTCGCGATCCTGCTCGAGGAATTGGGCCTCGCGCGGCGCGGTGAGGCGTGCAAGCTGGCACGCGATGGCTACTTCTCGCGCACGGGTGCAAAACCGCTGAACACGCACGGCGGTCTCATGAGCTACGGCCATTGCGGCGTTGCCGGTGCGCTCGCTCATCTCGTCGAGACACAGCTCCAGATGACGGGACGCGCGGAGAGCCGTCAGGTTGCAGATGCGGGCCTCGCCTTCCTGCACGGCGATGGCGGTGTGATGTCCTCGCACGTCAGCCTGATCATGGAGCGTCAAGGATGAGCGAGGCGATCAGCTATCAGCGTTGCGCCCCCTGCGGACATGTCTGGTACTTCGTGCGCAGCTTCTGCCCGAAGTGCGGCGCACGCGAGCCTGTGACGTCGCGTGCGTCCGGTGCGGGTGTCGTGCACGCCGTGACGATCGTCGATCGCGCGCCGACGCCCGACATGAAAGCACTCGCGCCCTACACGCTCGTGATGGTCGATGCCGAGGAAGGCTTCCGCCTCATGGCGCACGGCGAACCCGGCCTCGCCATCGGCGATCGCGTTGCCGGGAGTATCGTCGAACTCGCCGGTCGTCCCATTCCCTTCTTCAAGCGCGCCTGAGGTCCTCTCATGTCGATCGAAAGCCTGAAGCCGCTGCTCGCCCCGCGCTCCATCGCCGTGCTCGGCGCGTCGGAGAACCCGAACAAGATCGGCGGGCGGCCGCTGGCGTACCTCAAGCGCTTCGGATTCAAGGGGCCGGTGTGGGCGATCAATCCGACGCGACCCGAGGTGCAGGGCTTCAAAAGCATTCCGAGCCTCGATGATCTTCCCGAGGTGCCGGATACGGTCGTCGTCGCGGTGCCCGGTGACAACGCCGTCGCGGCGGTCGAGGCTTGCGCGAAAAAGGGCGTGAAGGGCCTCGTGTGCATGACCTCGGGCTTCGGCGAGACGTCCGATCCCGAGGGCAAAGCCAAGGAAGCGCGCATGGTCGCCGCCGCGCGCGCCGCGGGCATGCGCATGGTCGGGCCGAACACGCAGGGCCTCGCGAACTTCGGCAATGGCGCGGTGACGAGCTTCTCGACCATGTGGTCGGAGTCCGAGCCGGTTGACGGCCCGATCGCGGTCGTCAGCCAGAGCGGCGCCATGAGTGCGGTGCCGGTCGGCTTGCTCTTCGAGCAGGGTCTCGGCGTGCGCTACTCGCTCGCAACGGGCAATGACGCGGATGTTTCCGTGCTCGAGATGGCTGCCGCCGCAGCGAGCGATCCGGCCATCAAGCTGCTGCTCCTCTATATCGAAAGCATCCCACGCCCCGATCAGCTCGAAGCGCTCGGAAGAATCGCGCACGCGCGTGGCGTTTATGTCGTGGCGCTGAAGGCGGGGCGCACCGAGGCCGGGCAGCGCGCGGCGCTCTCGCACACGGGCGCGCTCGCCAATGAGGATCGCGTCGTCGATGCGGCGCTGGAGCGCGTCGGCATCTGGCGCGCGCGCAATATCGGCGAGCTGGTGGCAGCGGCGCAGATCTATCTCAAGGGCTGGACGCCCAAGGGGCGGCGCCTCGTCACCATCTCCGGCTCGGGCGCGACCGGCGTCATGAGCGCGGACGAAGCGACCTTCGCCGGGCTCGAAATGGTGCGCCTCGAAGGGCCTGTGCGCCAGAAGCTCGACGCGATCCTCCCCGTCTTTGCTTCGGCGGCCAACCCGATCGACCTCACGGCCGCGCTCCTGCAGAACAATCGCCTGCTCTCGGACATCCTGCCGGTGCTCGCGAACGAGAACGCGGCCGACAATTTCATGATCGGCTTCCCCATTGCGGGCCAGGGCTATGACGTTCCGACCTTCGCGCGCGATACGGCCGCCTTTGCCGATGCGACGGGAACGCCGGTCGTCGTCTCGGCCTGGCAGAAGTCGGTTGCGGACGTGTTCAAGGGCGCGGGCGTGCCGACATTTCCGCTCGAAGCGGACGCCATTGCCGCCATGACGCGCCTCATTGATCATGACGCGCTCATCGCGCGGGCGAAGGCGCGTCCGGCGCCGGAATGGGCGCGCCCGAAGGATGGCGGTACTCTCGAAGGCCGCGTGCTCAATGAAGCCGAGAGCCTCGACGTGCTCGCGCGTGCGGGTCTCGATGTCGTGCCGCATCACCTCTGCCGCACGGCGGCACAAGCCGCGACCGCGTGGCGCAATCTCGGCGGCCCGGTCGCCGTCAAGGGCTGCTCGGCGGATCTCCCGCACAAGAGCGAGCACGGCCTCGTGCGTCTCGGCCTCGACAACGAGGATGCCGTGCGCGCGGCCTTCCGCGACATGGAGCAGGCTATTGCGAAAGCCGGCGCGACGTTCGACGGCGTGATCGTTGCGCGCATGGTGCGGGGCTTGCGCGAGCTGATGATCGGCGCGCATCGCGATGCCGTCTTCGGTCCCGTGGTGGTGCTCGGCGATGGCGGCAAGTACGTCGAGGCCATGCCGGATGTGCGTCTGCTGCTGCCGCCCTTCACGATCGACGATGCGCTCGCGGCGCTGCGTTCGCTGCGCTGCTGGCCCGTGCTCGCGGGAACGCGCGGGGAAGCGGCGGCGGATGTGGCGGCCATCGCGAAGGCTGCCGTCGCCGTCGGCGATCTCGTCGTGAAGTCGAGCCCGCGCATTGTGAGCCTCGACATCAACCCGCTCATCGTCGGCGCCGAAGGCTATGCCATCGTCGATGCGGTGGTCGTGCGGGAGGAACGCTGACAAAGCTCGCGCCTTCGGCGCGACGGGGACCAGTCCCCGAGCCCCAGCCGGGAGGGACACCCTCCCGGACCCACCCGCCTTTATTGAGTGCCGCGGGCTGCTGGGAAGAGGTGCTGTCGTTTTCCTGGTACGGCCTACCGGCCGGCGCGCAGTCGCGCGCTCATGACTGTCGCGCTCGGGTGCCAATTGCTTCCTCTTGGCCGCGAGCGGACAGCGCTCGCGAGAGGCCGCCCCATTCCCCCTCTCCTCATTGTCTTCAATGGGGAGAGGGCCGGGGTGAGGGGCGGCGGCATACGCAAACGTCGGCAATTGGCGCCGCCCCTCATCCTAACCTTCTCCCCGTAAAGGACGGGGAGAAGGGACATGGCGGCGCTCGCGGCTCGCTCCAAGTCATAAAAAGGAGGGGGTCCGGGGTCTCCCCGGTTGGGGCCAGGGGCGAAAGCCCCGTCGCGCTGAAAGCGCGAAGCCCTACACCACTCGACGCGCGCGCGACCATCCCGCGTCCACGGTACAACCGCAAAACGGCCATAAGCCAGCCGCAAATTGGCCACGCCCTCTCGCATTGTAGCTGCAGGCGCCGCGCGCACCGCCACGCGCGCCGAAGAGACTGGGAGTAGCTATGCGTGCGGTGTTGTCCTTTCTCGTGGTGCTCGTGCTCGCATTGAGCGCAGGCACGGCTGGTGCCCAGCGCAAGGCCACGCTGCAGCAGCCGCAGCCGCCTCCGCAGCAGCTCACGGCGCAGACCATCCTCAAATGGATCAACAGCTATCGGGAGAAGCCCGAGCCCAACAAGCTGCCCGAGGCCGTCAAGGCCATGAGCGGGATCGGCGTGTTCAAGGAGCTCGAGCAGGCTGGCGTCTACCAGGGCTTCATCGCCGGCGTCATCGCGGCCAATCCCGAGATCGCGGAGAAGCTTATCTCGGAGATGTACCCGCTGCCGCCCGAGGATCAGGTGGTGATCATACGCGCGATCGCGTATTCGGGCCTCCGCGGCTGGAAGGAGCTGCTCCAGAAATTCGTCGAGCGCATGCCGACGCGCAAGGTGCTCATCGAGCATCATCTCTACGGCAAGGGCCCGACCTTCGAGACGCTGGACCTCAAGGCCTCGCCGGCCAACATCGATATCATGTGGGGCCATTATTTCGGCTCGGGCAGCTTCAAGGGCATCGACCGCATCATCACTGTTCTGCCCTGGTCCAAGGACCGCAATGATGTCGAAAAGCTGACGCTCGGCAGCATGGCGAAGTGGACGCTCGCCCAGAACCTGCAGACCGATCCGCGGCTCCTCGCCTACGTGAAGCGTCAGCTCGACAGCGTCCCCAAGGAGACGGCGAAGGAGCTGCGCGAGGTCATCACGGCGGCCGAGACGTACGAGACGGCGGCCATTCGCAAGCAGGCGGTCGCTGCTGTCGAGGAGCTGCGCCGCAAGGGGCCGGAAAACGTCCGGAATGCCTCGTGGTGGGGCCAGGCGGGCCAGACGGCGCTGGCTTTCGGCTGCGTAGTGGCGAGCGCGCTCGGGCAGGCGCAGGTCGGCATTCCGTGCGTGATCGGCGGGGCGCTCTCGAACGTGGCCCTGAAGTACATGACGCCGACGGAATAATCGGCGACACACGGGATATTCCCAGTCTCGCAAGTCGCACCCAAAAGGGGTGGCGCGACGCGCGAGTGTTTGCTAGAAGCCACCAGCCTTCGGGCGACACCCCTGATCCGCGGTAGCTCAACGGTAGAGCAACCGGCTGTTAACCGGTTGGTTGTAGGTTCGAATCCTACCCGCGGAGCCAGAACCAGCCCAAGCCCCTGAAATCTATAAATAATACGCAAACCAGGGCCTTCGCTAACCCTACTGTTGCACTTGGGGGCATGGCGACGGTGGGCAAAACATCGCTGGCTCACCGGGCGCGGCAGCGTCTACTGCCTGCGCGCACCGGTCCCTAAAGACATCCGCGATATCTTCCGCAAGACCTGAGGTCACCTTTTCGCTGCGGACCAGCGATCGCAGGTAAGCCGATCGTCTCATCCGCCACAAGGCGAAGGAAAAGCCGAACAATTCGAGGCGCATCGCCTCGGTCGCGATGTATCGGCTTCCAAGGAGACCGCTGTGCGATCAGCGCTCGATGCCAAGTGCGTTGCGGCGCATCTATGACCAACACTATCGGGAAATCATCGATCAAGACTTTGCAAAGCGCGCTTAGGTGTTCGAACAGATGCGGGCTGAGGAGCAGGATCGCGATCGCAGCAATCATTCAGCGGAGGCCGCTCTAGAAAATGTCGTCCTGATCCCGATGCAGTACTCGCAAGTGCAAATGATCCCACGGTCCGAGAAAAATAAACTTAAACCTCAAGTGCGGAACTGTGACGACCCACTCAGCAAATGCTCGTCCCTCGCCAACCGAGTAGTCATGCGTCCAATCATCGAACACGAGAATGGCGCCATGTTCCAGACGCGATGACAGAAACTCAAGGCATCGCTTGGCCGGTTCATAGATATCGCAGTCGATACGAGCAAAGGCGATCTTGCCAACGGTTTTGGCATCGTCGCGCTCCAGCGACTCGTCAAAGAAACCTTCAATCAGCTTGATCCTCGGCCGTTCGGCGACTTTCAGATTTTTTTCCACGTCGGCACGCGACGCCGCATACATCCCCTCCTTCCAGAATGCCACATCAAAAGTTTCGTGCGGCTTGGACAGTCCTTTAAAGCTATCAAATCCATAGATATGCCGGTCGCTTAGGCCCGCACTCTCCGTCATGTGAAAGAGGCGTTCAATCCAAGCCCCCTGAAAGATGCCAAACTCGGCAAAAGAGCCCCCGACTCTCTTTGCCGCCTGATCATTGATCAATTTCTGTATCTTTTCAGATTCTACTTGCTGCAACACCTCGAGGCAGCGGGAGAAAAATTCATCGTCGCGCAAATAGATCGAAGCGAGCTTAACATTTCTTAGGTCTCGATGCGTCCCTGCGCCGAAGAAGCGTGCAGACATTTCAAGATACTCTTTGGTAGTAATTGCGCTGATTGCCGCAGAGACATCGGGATACTCAGCAGGGGGCTGCACATCCTCGGAAATCGGCGCCGTAGTGCCGGGGCTTCCAGAAGTCCGGCGCATCCATCGGAGCAAGTTAGCCATTGTTTTGATCCCCCTTGCTTTTGTTCACCGCGCATTGGTTACTCATATTTACCCAGGCGGGCGAGAGCGCAACCTACGCAAGTGACGTTTCCTCACGCCCTCTTGCTGCTGAAAACATCCCCTCCATCGCGCGATTGCTGTCCTCGTAGAAGGCCCGGTAGCGCTGACGACTGACCTCAGCGAGTGCGGAAAGCCGATTTGGATCCTTAGCCAAACAGAAAAGGCCATCGACCAATGTGTCGAGATCCTGATGGTTATGCATCGGCTCTTCTGTCTCGATGCCCTTGCTACCCCAGGCCGTAGCCAGAAGCGGCATACCGTAGGCCATGGCCTGAACAGTTTTCACATTAATGCCCGTTCCCATTGTAACTGGAGAAACTACAAGGTCGACGCTACTATAAAATTCGCCTATGTCTGGAACGAAACCCAGTAGTTTCACCCAGGGCTTCATGAACATCTCCGCCTTGGCCGAGGGCAGTGCCCGGATCATGTCACGCACCTGTCCCGCAATATGTACATAAAACGGCGGATGGCCGGCTTCGGTGCGTCTTTCGACCGCTTGCAGAAATTGCAGCACAATGGCCAGATTGATTTGATTGGCACTCGCCACTAGTCCGATATTCGCTAGATCAGTAAATTCCCGATCGAGAGGCCTAGGCTCCTCGACATGCGGAATAACGATCGCGGATGCACGACCGGTCACGGCGTCGAAGTATTCAGCTTCTTCGGCGCGTCGGGCCACTACGATATCGGCGCGGCGCAGATATGCACCTTCCTCATCAGGAGTGCACGAAAAGAATTCAGTGGGCTGCCCGTTTTTGCGAAGCATCTCATATCGCCCCCCCATCTTGTCGTGCGTATCTATGACCTTAAGCACGTGTTCCGGGACATAGTCCAAAAGCTTCGATTGAAAGACGTACGAGCAGAAAACGAGATCAATGTCGTACTTGGCGCAGAGCAAGCGAATACGCTCACCAATTCCCTCCTCATACCAGGCGTCAAAGGGAATATCCGTACCATTGGACCAAAGCCGAAGATCGTTCGGAATAATGGTCAGGCTGTCCCAGGCATTTTGCATCAAAGCGACGGCGTTCTCGTCATAAAGCCGGCTTTGAAGCAAGGCGAAATGAACTTGGTGCCCCATTTCGCGGAAGCGCCGGCCAAACGCTTGAATTGTAGCTTGATTGCCGTGGTTGTCGGGATGCGAGGGAAATGGGCTGAAGTAAAGTACATTCAGCTTACCCGACGCCCGACGGGCCGCTGCGCCGACAGGGACTTTCCGCTCGGCACGCGCGATTGCGATCTCCGGCACAGTCCCGCTCTCCATATAACCCTTGGCCAGAGAGCCTTGCCACTTTTGAAAGAACTCATCGCGGGCTTGCCCAGCAAGGGGCGCCGACTGATCCCCTTCCTTCTTCGCGCGTTGGTCAGCCTTCGCCAGCACAACTTCGGACATCGGTTGGCAAACAACGTGATACCCCCGCGCCCGCGCGGTCATTGCTAGATCCGCATCCCTATAATCTGACCGACCGAAACGATTGTCGAACCCTTCGGCCTCCCGCCAGAAGTCACGGCGCACTAGCATCGACGAACCAGATGTGTAGTCGACCTCCCGAACGAGCGAATAGAATGTCGAGCGCCGCCTACGACCCTGCCCAATTTTCACGGCAGAACCGTCTGAATACAGCACGCCGCCAGCTTCCTCGATCGCGCCGTTTTGATCGAGACTTTTCGATCCAACGATTGCGACGCGCCGGTCGTCGTCCATGACTTGAACCAGAGGACGCAGCCAGTTCGGCAAGACGATCGTATCGCTCCTGAGGAAGAGCAGGTACCGCCCCCGCGCCCGAGCAACTGCTGCGTTCCAATGCCTCAGTTCATCGGGGCTATCATCGGCTGCTGCCGTCTCGGATCTCGGAAAGCCCAGGGCCTCCGTAGATTCTTCGGTGCCAGTGCTCTCGTCTACCAGCAGGACCTCGTAGCAAATACCTGTACCGCAAGCGGCCACTCGCACGGAGCGCAAGCAACTGTCGGCAAGGGCCTGATCATTGCCGACCTGCATAATGATGGAGACATCGATCGTGCGATCTCTCTCGTATGTAGGAAAGACGACAGGATCGGTTGTGCGGCAACTTTCAATATAGAGATCAAGCGGCAGTATTTTTGCCCGATCGAGGGCTCTCAGCAATTCGGACCGACGCACCGTCTCAGATACGTTCGCACTGCCTGAACCACTGAGAGATCGCAAATGCGATATCTTGAGACCATCGACGCTTTTTTCCGGGAAAGGATACTCCGCCGGGTTCACCAGAACCACATGATCGGCGGCATTCATAAGCGCACTCTCTCTTGCGCGGCGATTTTCGGCAGCAGCAGGTGCTCCTGCCTTGCTCGTCCCGCGCCCCTCGCACGACGCCACCAGATCGGGGTTGTGAAAGACGATGGGAGCATCCGGAGCCGCTGTTCGCGCTTCAGGCATCAACGCTTCCGCGACTTCGAGACCGACCAGGTAGAATGCGCCGAATTTCGCCCCCTCGGCGCGTAGATAGGCGCCGGCGTCCACATGACCGCTCGTGGCGCCAATCACCGTCGCGCCGAACGCCTCAATATCGCGGCGAACGGGCTCTGCATCGCTCAGATTGGTTGGGCAGAAAACAACGTCGAAGCCAATTGCACACAGATCCGTAATGATCCCCAACGTCGCCCGCTCGCGCGCGGAAGCGTCCTGCTGCGGCATTCGATCGTCCACAACAAGGATTCGCCGCACCCGAGCTGGATCAACAAGAGGCTCTGCACCGCCCGGAAGGCCCAGTGCAAGGGCCCTTTCCAGCTCTTGCTTTTCTTTCAGCCTCAGTGCCAGTTGCTTCGGATCGCGCTTGTCAGCGGAGCGCGTAAAACGTGCGGCAGTCCGTTTCGAAAATGGCCTAACCAACTTCACAAGCAATCGCAGCAAGAAGACGTGTAAACGTTGTCCCAGAGTAATCTTCACTTTGGCAAAACCTCGTGTTTATCCCCGTTGCCCGCATCAAACCCGCGAGCCACGAGCCAGTCATGCCGAACGTGCTCGAGCTTGTACCTGGCTATCGAGCGGCGAAGCATTTCCGATCTCCGTTTCGAGAGGATGACACCCTCGAGGAGGAGCAAACTGCGTAGGACAAAGCGTCGGAGGGCGAATCTGAGAGGACGCCAAGGATTGGCGTAGGCTCGACGCAATTCCTCGGCCAATCGATCCCCTCGGACAGCCATGTTGGCGATGCGCTGCTGCGCAGGAGTGACCGTAGCGTCGTTATTCGCCAAAAAATGTTTGCTCTCATCGCCAAGCCTTGCGGCGTTCAGTTCACGACTTTGCACTCCAGCAAACTGGTGGCGAAGTGTCTGGATGACCGCTTGCTCTTTGACGAGTTGGTCGGAACGTCGGATCAGCCCGGCCAATGCAGACATCGGCGCCGTACCCAATTGGCCACCCTGTCCAAAGCCGGGAAGCGCCCGACCGTGCATTTCCTCCAGAAGCGCTTTGGCGTCCTGCGCACGTGCCGTTCGCAATTCCGCGTCGATAACCAATACCCGATCCTTGAGCGCTTGCCGGTTGGCAAAAAACTGGGCGCTGGCAGCACCAAGTTGTCCGACCTTCGAAATTACCCCGGCAGCTGAACCGGCATGCTTCTCGAAGGCCCCGCGCATCTTATCCACAGAACTATAGCCCTTACCCTGCGCCATCATAACCAGCGGCAGGGTGCCAGCACGAAATGCCGCTAACGATAGGTGCATTCGTCCCGTAATCAAGAAATCGACGGCACTCAGCACCGTGATGTTTCCACCGTACGCGATGGAGGGGCAGACTGTGAGTGCCCGGTCTTCTCCGATGTTCTCGATAAGCCATTCCTGCGCGATCTGCTGATAATCATCATCGGATGGATGATTGTGCCAACGCCGCTCGTCGTTAGATAGAAGCACGTAGAAAGCATTTGGATGTGATGCAGACAATTCTCTTAGGATGGAGCCGACGAATACCTTTCGATTCAAGTCAGAATGCACCTCAAAGAACGAGCGAAAGGAATGCTCGGCGAAGTTCACACCGATGACAGGCTCGTAGCTTTTCCGCGCCTTAGCGATATCGGCGATGATGGTTTCAATCGGCGCCCCGCTGCTGCTGGGACAAAAGAACGAAATGTCGGGCAAATAGCGGCCAGCGAGCCCGGTCTGTCTTTCGAAATTGCCCAATGAGTGATTGTCACGCAGCAGGAAAATTGCATCGGACATAAGACGCAGCGGCTCCAAAATTTCCGATGCGACAACCGACCGGAACGAACAAGAGACATACACCGGCGCCCCGCGTGCCAGCGCGCTGGCCATCAATTCAATCCGCTCCAAGCTAGGTTCGAGACCGCATGTGCCGTCGATGACATCGGCACCCAAGAAAAATACAAGATCATTCGCCTCCAAGTATTGTGCGAAGTCGCGAATCGGCCCTGCCGCATCGGAAACGCGTTGACGCTCGTCGGATGCGAGCCCCAGCTTTTCAATCCAGAGGCATTCCGGAGAGGCATTGAGGATAACCACAACGCTCGACCGGAAGAGTTCTAGAGCGCCGCGGACCATCCCCTCGTCCCCCTTACTGCCGGGTGTCGCGGGGGGAACCAAGATAATGCGCCGTTCACGTGCCGTCATGCGCTGTCTCCATCACTGGCCGGATCGACGGCGATCACCTTCAGACCTCCCACACGAAGGCGTCGTTCCGTATTCGCGGCGCACTCGCAATACCCGGGCGGCGACTTCAATTGCTGTCTACAGAATGTTCGACACCGTAGACCCACCGTTGGTCAGCGAAACCGGAATAACCCTCTCAGCCCCAAAGCGCTCGATGAAGACCCCGTGCACCTCCGGATCGGCAAGGAACAGAACAAACCCACCACCTCCAGCGCCCAGCAATTTTCCCCCCCATGCCCCCAACTCTTTGCCGTGGAGATTATCGATCGTCGTATTTGACACTGCCGTTCCAAGCTTCCGCTTCAATTTCCATCCATGATCGAGCAGCTCGGCAAAGCGCACGATCGCGGCACGATCATCACCATCAGCCTCCAGAATGGAGGCGCCAACACGCGTCATCTCATACATTTCGCGCAGATAGCTCTCGTTGGCGCCGGATTTGTTGCGTTTTTCCTGGTTTTCCAGAACCACCGAGGCGCTGCGCTGCTCGCCCGTGTAGACGAGCAGCAGCGATGCGTTCAGGAAACTAAGACGATTCGTGGCCAACCTCAGCGGTTCGATAGTGAAAGTATCACCGGCGAACTCGTAACGTGCCAGGCCGCCGAAGGCGGCATGGATCTGATCTTGGGCGCCGCCATTCTCCTTGAGGATGTCCTGCTCCATATGGATAGCCTGACGCGCGAGCTCGTAGCGCGTGAGCTCGATCCCGCGCATACGGTGAAGCAGGTTGATGAAGCCCACAGTGAAGGCGGAAGAACTCCCGAGTCCCGTACTACCGGGGAGATCCGACATGGTGGCGATGTTGAGCGGCGAGGTCCAATCATAGGACCTCAGGGATTCGCGAATGACCGGATGCCGGATGTCCTCAATCCGATCGACGCTTTCAGTCGTACGATAGGTGACACGGAATTTCTGTTCCGCGATGGGCGACATCGGCAGGGCCTGAATATAGACATACTTGTCGATCGTCCCACCGAGCACAGCTCCGGGATTCGAGTGAAAATAAGAAGGATAGTCCGTGCCGCCTCCAAGAAAGCTGGCCCTCAACGGCGTTCTGCTAATCCACATGTCCTTCCTCGAATGTTGAAATCGCCTTCTGCAATAGTTTCAGTAACGAACCACCTTCATATCGAAAGGCCCGGATACCGGCCGCGCCGGCCGCCTGCATGTCCGTCTCGGCGTCGCCGATAAGGAGGCTGCGAGTTCGATCAGCCGGCCAAGCGCCAAGCAGATTGTTGAGCATGCCGGGAAGAGGTTTGCGACATCCGCACTGCTTGCGATACGCCTCAACGAGGCCGTCAATGTGATGGGGACACCATTCGATGGCATCAATATGGGCGCCAAAATCGAACAGCTGCTCCTGCATAGCTCCGTGGAAAGCCGCAATCGCCCTTTCGTCATAGAGTCCGCGTGCTACGCCTGCCTGGTTGGTGACGACGAAGACCAAAAAGCCCGCCGCATTGGCAAAAGCTATCGCTTCGCGGGCGTCCTGCATCCACGCTAGGTCTTCAACCCGATGGGTGTAGCCAAAGTCACGATTGAGCGTCCCGTCCCTATCGAAAAATACTGCCGCCCGCGTGCGCGCTCGCTGCAATGCTTCTTGCGCTCGGGCAAGAGATTCTGGCACGCCTATGTCAATGAAATAGGTGTTCTCCGGCGCGGCGACGGCAACGACCTGCCTGCTCGAGATCAGGAGCGGCAAGATATCGGCTTCCAGCGAGCTTGCGACGCCTCCGGGAATTAAGCCGATGACTTCCTTCGACAGGAGATAGACGCCGGCATTGATATGGCCGGAACAGCCGGCCAAGTCGCGAGCCTTCTCTCGAAAGGCCGTGACACGACCGTTGTCAACCATCACGCTGCCATACCGTCCGACGTCCGGAACTGACTGCAGCAACATCTGAGCTGCAAGCGTTGGCTGAACCGCCTTTGCCGTGCGCCATTGAAGGGCAAAGTGAACGAGATCGGCGTCGATCCAGGAGTCGCCGTTGAGCAGCAGGAATTCAGACGCCAGCCTCTCCTCTGCAAAACGCAGAGCTCCAGCTGTCCCCAACGGCTCCCGCTCCACCAAAACCTCGATGTGAGCGCCAAACAGGCGACGACCGTCGTATAAGTCCGCAATCTGCTCACCAAAACGGCCGGCAAGCAGCACGATATGCGTCACGCCGTAGCGGGCAATTTCTTGAAGCAAGTGTTCCAGAAAAGGGCGGCCGGCTACGGGCAGCATCGGCTTAGGCGTCGACGCGGTGAGTTCTCCCAACCGGGTTCCTAGACCGCCACAGAGGACTAGAGCTTGGGAGAGCAAAGAGTGGCCTCAACCAATCCGCAAACGAGGTGTCCAAGAACGATGTGCGCTTCCTGTATGTGATTCGTCTGCTTGTGAGGCACGGCGAGGAGAATATCCGACAGCTTCTCCATTTTGCCGCCACGCTCACCGGTGAAGCCGATTGTTAGGATGCCCATCGCTCGTGCTGTCTCGAAAGCGCGCAAGACGTTCGGGCTATTGCCGCTCGTCGACAGACCTACCAACACGTCGCCCTTTTTACCGATGCCGCGTAGCTGGCGCGAAAACACGTTCTCATAGCCGTAGTCGTTGCCGATTGCGGTTAAAGCCGACGTGTCCACCGTGAGCGAGAGTGCGGGCATCGGCTCGCGGTCCAAGAGAAAGCGCCCCATCAGCTCGGCCGCCAGATGCTGTGCGTCCGCTGCAGATCCGCCGTTTCCACAGAAAATAATCTTCCTGCCATTCCGAAGTGCGTTGATCCAAGCATCGGCCGCACGCTCAATTTGCGCACTCAGTGTTGTGAGCTGCTTTATAAGGGTTTCTGTTTCGGCGAAGTACGCCGAGATGAGCCCTGCCCTGGTTGTAGATTCTGCCAGCACGGCTATCCAATCTCCCGGTATGCTCAACCCTGCATTCGATGGAGTTCCGCGTGCATCGAGCACAAGCAACCCATATAGCCGCTTGCATGGGAAAGGTCGATGGCGCCGCCATCACACATATGGAAAAGTCCTGTGCCCTTTGACCGCCGCATGATCCTTCAGGGCTCGCAATCTTGGATGAACTTGGATCAGAGGCTGCACCGTGAGGGAGCGAACGTCTGCTGCTTCAAGCCATGTCCGGCTACCCGCATTAACGTACCGCGCAGAGAGCGCGTCGCGAGACTGCTGAAGAAGCAGTTCCGCATATGTTGCTATTTCGTCATCCACGAAGTACGGACCTCCAATTGGACATTGCGAGGGCCAGGTTTTTCATCGTTCCACTTAGTCTGAGAGGCCGAGATGCTCAAGCACTTGGCTCATGGAGCTTGCGTATGCTTCTCCGCTGAAAAGCCGACGGTATAGTCGCTTACTCGCCTCTTGGAACGGCGCCGGCGTGTCAACCGCCCGTCGAGCGGCCTCGGCAAACGCCTCTGGCTCGTCGTACATGCGTAGACCTGCCGCCTCGACCTCCAACTTAGGCAGACCTCTGTATGCGAAAGAGGTTCCTACAAGAGGTAGTCCAAATGCACACGCCTCTATCGTCTTGATCGAGACACCCCGCCCGGTGACCATTGGGGCCAGTACACAGCGCGATCCACGATAGCATTGCGAAACATCGGGAACGCTGCCAGTGAAGAACTCTTGGAAAGTAGCGTAGAGCGTTGGGTTCCGTTTACTCATGAGGTCCTTCACCGGTCCCACAATCTTTATTCTCAGGTCGGGATCGATTAACGGCCAGACATCATTGAGAAGCCACTGCAGAGCGTGATAATTTGCAATGTGCCCGGCACCGACGAAAATAAAATCGGAGAAGGGAGCCTCCTCGCCATGATCGCTCCCTTTAAAGCTGCTATCAATCGTGGGCAGAACAAGCTTATGGGGTATGCTTGGCAAACAGGAGCGAAAAAACTCCTCATCGTCGCTCGATACATGAATAAGATAGTCCGCACCAGCGAGTGTTCGCAACTCGGTATCAAGCAATACGTCACTCCCGTCCAATTGTCCGGTGAAGGGATTGATCTCCACGTTGTCGAGCAGCACGTGGCTCTGGATATCGTGCGTCACGAGTGCAATAGGCGCTTTGGACGACCATCGCGTACGCAACTTTTGCGCCACCGGAAATGTGTAGACATGGTTGGCTAGAACCAACCTGATATCAAACTCTTTGGCGACACTCATAAGAGTGTGTGGAATGCTAGCGGCTCTGCCGGGTTCGAGAGCCCAGTGCATGGCATTCTGTCCATGCCAGCGGCCCCAAAGCCTACGCGTGATGCTGGGCTTCGAGACGCGCCACCAAAACGAGGCGATTGCGGTGAAGTCCGCATCGAGATCCACCTTCTCTTCCTCGAACCTCTTCCAGATCTTCCTCGAATAGGCATCAGTCCGCTTAAACGGGCAGGCCACGAATATCGTGACCCACCCCAACGATTTGAAATACTCGACCTGAGCCTGCATTACTTTTCCGGTGCCGCTGCGTATCCACGGCAGGCCGGTGATTATCACTGCGGGGCGCTTCGACATTAGAGCCTGCTCTCTGGGGCTACCGAGATGTCATGTTGCCAACCATGTTCAGGCATACCCGAGCGATCGACAAGCTCTGTCGCTGGCCACCCGACGGTCGTCCCCCGAGTCGCCGACCTGTGTATTGTAGCCCCCCGCGGCAGCCTCCTGATGAATACGTCGGCGCGCGCAGCCGCGCAGCGGCCAGAATGTCGTTCTCCGACCGATCCTTCAGAGCACCTACGAGGTTCTCTCTGACGGTCCCCTCGAAGAGAAAGACGTCCTGACTCGCCAGGGCCACCTGTCTGCGAAGTGAGGCGAGCGGAACGTCGGCGATACGCTGGCCATCAATCGAGATCTCGCCACTTGATAATTGCCAGAAGCGCTGCACCAAATTGAAGATGGTGGTTTTACCACTACCGGCTGCCGGTCAGTAGCCGAGCAGGAACGGGTTCTCGCCGCCGCGCTTCCAGCCTTCCTCGGCCAGCATCATGTCCAGGCCGAGGCTCGCGACGTCGTCGCAGAGCGGCTCGAGAGCGGTGTTGCTCACCTGGTAGACGATCTTCACGTAGCCGCGGCAGGTGTCGCAGGTCTCGGCCTTGACGGTGTCCGGCTGGCCCTCGAAGCCGCGGAAGCTCACGCCGTCCGTCGCCCCGCAGAGCACGCACGTGACGCGGATCACGTTCCACATGGTCCCGCAGAGGCCGCAGGTGCAGTAGCGCGTGTTGTAGGCGCGCGGCCAGCCGACGACCGTGCTCGCCATCGGCGGACTGCCGCACGTTGGACAGGCCGCATTGGCGACAGGCTTCAGCGCGTTTGCATCCAGCATGGCGGCAAGGCGCGAGAAGTGCACCTGCAGACCCGCAAGGATCAGGACGCGTTGGGCCAGATCCTGAGCGGGCGACGCCTCCTTGAGGGCCGCCCCGACGATGCGATGGCCGTCGGAGCGCAATCCCGTGCGCAAAGCCGCGATGGCCGTTGCCGTTTCAGAAGGAAGCGTGACCGCGCCGAACCGCGCGACCAGGCGCTCGACGGCGGCCAGCATGATGTCATCGGGTTCGATCGTCGCGCGTGACAGCGGCGGCACGCCATGCGCGAGCGACCGGGCCATGCGATCGTCCGGCGGCAGCAAGGCCGGCGGCAGATCGGACGCGACCTCGTGCTGCGCCGTCGCCAGCTTCGCGAGAAAGCTGAGGTAAGGGCCGAGCTCGTGGTCAGGCGCCAGCGCGCTCAAACGCTCGGCGCGTGCGAGAAAGAGCGACGATGGATCGGGGAGCACGGCGAACGGTGGCTTCGCCTGCTCCCCGATGTTGGTCATGTCGCCGACGATGCGACGCCCGCTCGGCATGAATAGGCACCTCCTGCCGCAGCGTGCGCCGAACTACTCGGCCGGCGTGACGCGTGAGCGTTCGTCGTGGCCGACTTCCTTGCGCAACCACTTGCGGTGATGACGCCAGCCCCAGCCGCCGGTGACGAAGCCGCGCGTCATGGCACTGATCGTACCGCGGACCCAGATCGCTGCGTAAACGTGAACGATCCAGATCGTGATCGCGAGCACCGCGGCGCCGGCATGGATCAATGCCGCCATGCGGAGCTGATCGATGGTTGCCTTGAAGCCGAAGAGCCCCTCGACATAGGCGAGCCCAGGCGCCCACAGCCCGAGACCGGTGACGAAAAGTACGATCACCAGGATGGACTGCGACCAGAAGACGAACTTCTGCCCGGCATTGTACTTGCCGACTTCCGGCAGATATTCGTCATCGCCCTTGAGGACATGGCGGATGCGTGCGAGCCAGACCCAGTCCGTGCGCTCGGGCAGGTTCTGCGCGAAAAAGCGCAGGAACAGGCCGATGAACCCGACCACCAGCACCACCCCGATCCAGGGGTGGAGCCAGCGGACGGTCGTACCTCCGCCGAAGAGACCGGCCAACCAGAAGAGGCTTGGATGGAAGAGCGACAGCCCGCTCA
This sequence comes from Hyphomicrobium sp. CS1BSMeth3, assembly GCF_900117415.1. Classification (GTDB taxonomy): domain Bacteria; phylum Pseudomonadota; class Alphaproteobacteria; order Rhizobiales; family Hyphomicrobiaceae. The sequence continues at coordinate 227,982 of NZ_FPEI01000006.1, read as the reverse complement.
GCAAGAGCAGAACGAAGCTGATCGCCACGATCCAGTGATTGATGCGGGCGCTTCCCGAATAGCGGCGCACCCGCATGTGTGCGCCGCTGCCATCGTCATGTGTGCTCACGACTTGCCTCCTGCCAGCTTCTCCGCGTTCTCCTCGTCTTCGGACGTCACGCGGTTGGGGCCCTGCAGCAAGTGATGGATGACGCCGGCCGCCGCCGTGAGGCCGATCAGCGCCAGTCCTGCGTATTTGCCGACACCCTTCCAGGCCTCGACGATCGGACTGATCCTCGGGTTCTCGGCGAGACCGGCATAGAGCTGCGGCTTGTCGGCATGATGGAGCACGTACATGACGTGCGTGCCCTGCACGCCCGGCGGGTCGTAAAGTCCCGCTTTGGCAAAGCCGCGCGACTTCAGGTCGGCGATGCGCTTTGCTGCCCAGGCCTTCATCTCATCCTTGGTGCCGAAGACGATGGCCTGAGTCGGGCAGGCTTTCTGGCACGCCGGGCCCTGGCCGACAGCCACACGATCCGAGCAGAGCGTGCACTTGTAGGCCTTGTGGTCGGCGCGCGAGATGCGGGGAATGTTGAAGGGACAGCCCTTGATACAGTACCCGCAGCCGATGCAGTTCTCCTTCACGAAATCGACGATGCCGTTGGAGTACTGCACGATCGCGCCCGGTGAGGGACACGCCTTGAGGCAGCCCGGATCCTCGCAGTGCATGCAGCCGTCCTTGCGGATCAGCCACTCGAGATTGCCGCTCTCCGGGTTCTCGTACTCGGTGTAGCGCATCAGCGTCCAGCTATTGGCCGTCAGGTCATGCGGGTTGTCGTAGACACCCACATTGACGCCGACTTCCTCCGTGAGCTGGTTCCACTCGAGGCACGCCGTCTGGCACGCCTTGCAGCCGATGCACTTCGACACGTCGATCAGCTTGGCGACCTCGGTCTGCCGCTTGGCGGGCGGCGTGATCGTGGAGGCCGAGCGGCGGATCATGTCCTTCTCGCCGAACCGGGCGTTGGACTTGTCCGTGGTGGGATTGGGGATTGCTGGAAACATGTCTGTGCTCTCCCCTATGCCACCGGCCCGACGATGGGCTCGACGTTGACGAGAAACGCCTTGTACTCCGGCGTCTGCGAGTTGGCGTCACCGACCGGTGGCGTCAGCCCGTTGATCGGATTGGCCTTGCGGGCCACGCCGATGAAGCCGAAGTTGAGCGGCAGGCCGACGGTGTGAACCGTCCTGCCATCGATCGTCAGTGGCTTCAGCCGCTTGGTCACCACGGCCTTGCCCTTGACCGATCCGCGCTTGGACCACACGCGCACCCAGCCGCCATGCTTGATGCCTTTCTCAGCGGCGAGCTGCTCGGACATCTCCACGAAGAACTCGGGCTGCACGACCGCATTCATGTGCACGCCCTTCGTCCAGTAGTGGAAATGCTCGACGAGGCGGTAGGTCGTGGCGACGATCGGGAACTCCTTCGCGTCGCCGAAGGACGGCCGGTCACGCTGGAAGATGCGTGCCGCCGGATTGCCCTTCAGCTTCGGGAAGACCGGGTTCGTCACCGGCGACTCGAACGGCTCGTAGTGCACGGGGAACGGCCCGTCCGCCATCAATCCACGCACCCAGAGGCGGGAGACGCCTTCGGGGTTCATGATGAAGGGGCCGGTTGCCTGGGATGGCGGGATGGTCGGCACATAGTCCGGCACATCCGGTCCGGTCCAGCGCTCGCCGTTCCAGAACATGTACTTCTTGCGCTCGCTCCACGGCTTGCCTTCCGGATCGGCCGAGGCGCGATTGTACTGGATGCGGCGATTGGCGGGCCACGAGAAGCCCCAGTTGCCGTAGACGCCGAGGCCCGATGGATCAGCGTTGTCGCGACGCTGCGAGAGATTGCCCGCAGGGCCGTAGACGCCCGTGTAGATCCACATGGCACCATCGGTCGAGCCGTCGTCGCGCATCTCGCCGAAGCTCGCGAGCTGCGAGCCGGCCTGACGCGTGACCTTGCCGCCGGCGTCCTTGAGATCCACCAGCGCCTTGCCGTTGAGCTCCTTCAAGAGCTCGTCAGCGCTCGGCTCCGCCGGATTCTTGTACGACCAGTCGACCGCGAGAAGCGGCTCGGCACCCTTGCCGCCTTGGGTCTCGTAGGCCTTGCGGATGCGGTTGAACAGATCCGCCAGGATGACCACGTCGGTGCGTGAGTCATGATAGGGATCCGCCGCCTGCCATTTCCACGAGATGCAGCGGCTCGAGTTGGTCAGGCTTCCCGACTCCTCGGCGAACGAGGTGACGGGCAGCATGAACACTTCGGTTTGAATCTTGGCGGGATCGACGTTGTTGAACTCGCCGTGATTCTCCCAGAAGCGCGCCGTGTCGGTCTCGATCGGATCGATGCTGACGAGCAGCTTCAGCTTCGCGAGGCCGGCGGCACTCTTGTTCGAGTCCGCGATGGCCATGAGCGGGTTGAAGCCCTGACAGATCAGGACGTTCGTTTTGCCCTGATTGATCAGGTCGAACATTCTGAGGCAGTCGTAGGCGACGTCCAGCTTCGGCAGCCAGTCGTAGCCGAAGTTGTTCTCCGGCGTCGCCTTGGTGCCGTAGAACGACTTCAGGAAGCTCACATAGAACTTCCGGTAGTTCTGCCAGTAGCTCGTCTGGTTGGCCTGGAGCGGCTTGAACGTGCGCTTGCCCAAGTGCGATTCGAGGGTCGGCTCGTTCTCCGCCGGCAGGTTCAGGTAGCCGGGAATGGCTGCTGTGAGCGTGCCGACATCGGTGATGCCCTGGACGTTGGAGTGACCGCGCAGTGCGTTCACGCCACCACCGGGAACGCCGATGTTGCCGCACAGGAGCTGGATCATCGCCGCGGAGCGGATGTTCTGGGCACCGTGCGAATGCTGTGTCCAGCCGAGCGCGTACATGATCGTCATCGCCCGCTCGCCATTGGCGGTCGAGGCGATCCAGTCGCAGACCTTCAGGAACCTGTCCTGCGGTGTGCCGCTCACGCGTGAAACCATCTCGGGTGTGTAGACCGCGAAATGCTTCTTCATGAGCTGGAAGACCGAGCGTGGGTGCTCGAGCGTCATGTCGCGCACGGCATAGCCGTCCGCACCGATCTCGTACTCCCAGGAGCTGCGGTCGTACGTCGCCTTCGATTCGTCGTACCCGGAGAAGAAGCCTTCGTTGAAGGCATAGCCTTCCTTCACCAGATAGGCCGCGTTCGTGTAGTGGCGGACGTACTCCTTGTGGATCTTGTCGTTGCTAAGCAGGTAGTTCACGACGCCGGAAAGGAAGGCGACGTCGGTCCCCGGCCGGATCGGCGCATAGTGGTCAGCCACGGCCGCCGAGCGCGTGAAGCGCGGATCGACCACCATGAGCTTGGCGCCACGCTCGGCTTTCGCCTCGGTGACCCACTTGAATCCGCAGGGGTGAGCTTCGGCGGCATTGCCGCCCATGACGAGGACGAGATCCGTGTTACGGATATCCGTCCAACTGTTGGTCATCGCACCGCGACCGAATGTCGGGCCCAGACTGGACACCGTCGGTCCGTGTCAGATCCTCGCCTGGTTTTCGATCTGCAGGAGACCGAGGCCACGCGCGACCTTGTAGGTAACCCAGCCGGTCTCATTCGTGACCGAGCTGCCGGAGAGGAATGCCGTGGTCGTCCAGCGGTTGACGGTGGTGCCGGCCGCGTTCTTCTCGACGAAGTTCGCGTCGCGGTCCTCCTTCATCAGCTTCGCGATCCGCTCCATGGCGAAGTCCCAGGTACACGGCTCGAACTTGGCCGTACCGGGCTTGCGGTACATGGGCGTCTTCACGCGCGTTGCGGAATGAATGTAGTCGATCGCGGCGGCACCCTTCGGGCACAGCGTTCCACGATTGACCGGATGGTCGGCATCGCCCTCGATGTGAACGACTTCCAGCTTGCCGCTGCTGGCCTTGCTCGGGGCCGCATAGACGAGCATTCCGCAGCTCACTGCGCAATACGGGCAGGTCGTGCGCGCTTCCTTGGTCTGGACGAGCCGGAAGGGCTTCACGTGGGCCGAGACTTGCGCCTCCGCCTCTGCGAAGCCAAGCGCGCCGATCGCGGTTCCTGCGGCGCCGGCACCGGCCAGCTGCATGAACCTTCGGCGTGATACTTCAATGTTCATGGTTCAGCCACCTCCTTTGAAAAATACTTATTGTTCTTCCAAGGAGAAGACTGCAGTGCGCCACCCCCATCAAGGTGGCGCACCCAATGTTGCGATAGCAAAAGCCAATCGAAGATCGCCGAATCCAATGCATCCGAGCTCTGCCCCGCGCGGCGGGACGGAGCTTCGCGAGTTATGACAGCTCGGCCCGCACGATAGCGGCGCCGTCGGCGAGCGCCTTCAGCTTCGCGAAGGCGAGCTCGCGCGACATGTATTTCATGCCGCAGTCGGGCGCCGGCACGAGCTTGTCGGCGGGCAGGAATTTCAGGCCCGCCCGAATGCGCTCGGCGACCATCTCGGGCGTCTCGGCCGTCTTGTCGCCGAGGTCCAGCACGCCGAGCATGACCTTCTTCGGCGTCAGCTCCTTCAGAATGCCGAGATCGAGCTTCGGCTGGGCCGCCTCGATGGAGATCGTTTCGGCAACCGTATCGGCAAGCTCCGGCAGGAAAGAATACCCAACCGGCTTGGTCGAGCCGGGCACCACCGCGGCATAACCGAAGCAGAGATGGACGACCGTCGGCACCTTGATGCCTTCGAGCGCGCGATTGATGGCCTTGATGGCGATGCGCTTGGCCGCGTCGGGATCATTACGCAGCCAGGGCTCGTCGAGCTGGATGACATCGGCGCCGGCCTTGACGAGATCGTGCGCCTCCGCGTTCACGGCGGCGGCGTAGTCCATGACCATCTCGTCGGCGTCCTTGTAGAACTCGTTCTTGGCCTGCTGGCTCATGGTGAACGGGCCGGGAAGCGTGATCTTGGCCAGACGGTCCGTATTGCGGCGCAGGAACTCCATGTCGCGCACTTCGACCGGCCCCTTGCGGCGGATCTTGGCGACGACGCGCGGCACGGGCGTGCGCGCATTGCCCGTGCGGGCGATGACCTCGCCTGCATCATTGGCGTCGATGCCTTCGAGTGCGGTGGCAAAGCGGTTCGAGTAGCTCTCGCGGCGCGCCTCGCCGTCGGTGATGATGTCGATGCCGGCCCGCTCCATGTCGCGGATGGCGAGGATCGTCGCGTCGTCCTGTGCCTGCTCGAGCTGCGCCTCGGGAATGCGCCAGATGTTCAGGCGCACGCGCGGCACCTGCTTCGAGAGCATCTCGCGGTTCACGAGCCAGTCGGGCTGCGGGTAGCTGCCGACCACGGTGGTGGGCAGGATCTTGTTGGCCATGTGTTGTTCTCCCTGCGGGCTCGTGTGAATGCTCATGCTGCTGCCGGCGCCGGCGCGCCCTGGGCGATCGGGCGCGGCGAGGCCTGCTGCTGCCGCCGTCCGGCCGACTGCCAAACTACCATACGCCGCTCCAGCCGCCGCGCGATGATGTCGTAGGCGACGGAGAGGACGAGAATGCAAAGAATGCCGGCAAAGACGCGCGGGCTGTCGAGGATCGTGCGGTTCAGCGTGACGAGATATCCGATGCCGGCGGAAGCCGTCAGCATCTCCGCGACGATGACGCCGATGATCGCGAGCGCGCCGCCGAGGCGCAAGCCGCCGAAGACCGTCGGCAGCGATGCCGGGATGATGACCTTGGTGATCTGCTGAGTGACGGTCGCTCCCATGCTGCGCGCAGCGAGAAGGAACTGGGGATCGATCGTGCGGATGCCGGCCGCCGTCGAGAGCATGACGGGGAAGAAGCCATAGATGCCGGCGAACATGACCTTGGATTGCGAGCCGATGCCGAACCAGGCCGTGAAGATCGGATAGAGAATGACGATCGGCACGGCGTAGAGGCTCGAGAAGACCGGCAGCAGCAGATCGCGCAGCACGGCGATGCCGCCGATCGTGGCGCCGGCGACAATGCCGAGGCCGCAGGCGATCACCATCGCAAGGACGACCTCGTAGAGCGTGACGAGCAGAGCCGCCCAGTATTTGTCGAGATCGATCCAGAGCACGGTGAGCGTCTTCGAAAGGCGCGGCAGGAACAGCTCGGGCAAAAGGCCCATCCGGGGCACGAGCTCCCACGCGACGAGCAGTGCGATCAGGATGCCCCAGCGGACGATCTTGGGATCGGGACGTCGCATCATCGACCTCAGTGGGACTTGCGGATCTGCTGCCAGATGCGGTCGCGCAGACGGCCGAACGTGTCGGTCGCCATCATCTCGTAGGTACGCGGGCGCGGCAGGTCGACCATGATGTGATCGATCATGCGGCCGGGACGCGGCGACATCACGTAGACCTCGTCGGCGAGATAGACGGCCTCGGTCAGGCTGTGCGTGATGAAGACGACGGTCTTGTTCGTCGTCGACCAGATGCGCAGCAGCTCGTGGCCCATGGTCATGCGCGTCTGCTCGTCGAGCGCCGCGAATGGTTCGTCCATGAGCAGCACGGGCGGATCCTGCACGAGACCGCGGGCGATCGACACGCGCTGCTTCATGCCGCCCGAAAGCTCATGCGGGTAGCGTTCACCGAAACCACTGAGGCCGACCAGCGAGAGCATGGGCTCGGACCTGCGGCGGCGCTCCTCGCGCGACATGCCGCGCAGGCTCAGGGGGAACTCGATGTTGTCGAAGGTCGTGAGCCAGGGAAAGAGGCTCGCCTCCTGGAAGATGACGCCGACGCGCTCGGGATCCGGCTTCGGGATCGGCGCGCCGTGAACGTGGATGCGGCCTTCGGTATGATCGCGCAGACCTGCCATCATCATGAGCAGCGAGGTCTTGCCGCAACCGCTCGGGCCGACGATGACGATGAAGCGTCCGGCGCCGACCTTCATCGACACGTCGCTGAGTGCCTGAACGCCGCCCTCCGGCCCCGCATACACGTGGCTCACGCGATCGATATCGATCGCGGCGCCCGCTGTCTGGGCTCCCTTCATGTCCGCCACGTACTGCATCGAGCCTCCAGGAAGCGTACGGTTTCGTTGAATGCGATGGCCACCACCGCGAGCATGATGACGCCGGCAAAGAGCTGCGGCATCTGGAAGTTCTCGCCCCAGTTGGAGATCAGGTGACCGATGCCGGTGCGCGAGGCGTACATCTCCGCGATCATCACGCCCGTGAAGTTGAAGATCATGGAGATGCGCAGCGTCTCGAGCAGGACGGGCATCATGCTCGGCACGTAGACGCGCCGCAGGATCTGCAGGGGCGTCGCGCCGAACGAGCGGGCGACGAGAATGTAGTCGGACTTGACGGACTCGACGGCTGCCGTCGCGCTCATGAGCACTACGAACGCGGTGGTGAAGGCGGCGTAGGCGACCTTCTGCTGAAAGCCGATGCCGAAGATCAGAATGAACATCGGCAGGAAAATCGATTTGGGGATGCTGAAGACGTAGAACAGCATCGGCTTGAAGATGGCGCCCGCGTACGGGAACTCCGCGATCGCGACGCCCGCGGCCGCACCGATCGGCACCGCAATGATGAAGGCCACGATCACCTCGAGTGCGGTGATCATGATGGCTTCCTGCACGACCGGCCGCGCGATCTGCGTCTTCAGCATCGCCAGCACTTCGCTGAGCGGCGGCAGAAGCATGGGATTGACGAAGCCCATGCGCGGCGCGAGCTCCCATGCCCCGAGAACAAGGGCCAGGATGGCCATCCGCACGAGAATGATTTGCCAGCGTTTCACGACACGCCCTGATCCACGTGAAGGTCGATGAACGATAGCGGCTGTGCGAAGCTCCTCGCACAGCCGCCTTGCGGCCCGTAGGCCAGCGCGTCTCAGGCCTTCGTCGGGACCGGTTTGAACTTGTCGATGAACACCTCTTTCGGATCGGCCAATTCCTTCATGCCGATGAGGCGGGCGTTCTCGAGCGCACGCTCGACCCACTCGAGCTTGAACTCGCCGGTCCGCGAGATGAGCTTGAGGTTGCGGTCGAGCTCGAAGGCCGCGATCTTCTCGGGGATCTCATCGATCTCGGCAACGAGCTTCACGGCCGCGTCGCGGTTCTTGTCGTCGACGAGGAAGCCGACGCCGCCATAGAGCGCGTTCACGGCCTTCTGTACGACCTCGGGACGATCCTTGATGACCTTGTCGGTGGCGATCCAGCTTCCGGTCGAGTGTGCAGGCACAGCCGTGCCGTAGTCGATCAGGACGCGCGCCACCTTCTCGTCGACGACCTTGTAGGTGAGCGGCGAGTAGAGAACCGTCGCGTCGATATTGCCGGTCAGCAGGTTCGGGACGAGGCCACCACCACCGAGCGGCACGCGCGTGAACTGGATCTTGTGCTCGGCGACCGTCCACAGCGCGAGGATGTCGGTGCCCGATCCGGCCGATGTGATGCCGACCTTCTTGCCCGCGATCTCGGAGACCTTGGTGATCGGCGAATCCGTCTTCACGACGAGCTGCCAGCCATAGTAGCCGTTGGCGGCATTGGCGACGCAGCGGGCGTTGACACCGCGCTTGAGGCCGCCCGCCACGCTCATGGTGGAGTTCATCACGATATCCGCAGCGCCGGCGGCAAGCGCCTCGAAGCCTTCAGCACCGCTGCGGTAGATCGTCAGCTCCGGCTTCAGACCTTCCTTCTCGAAGAGCTTCTGGCGGATCGCCGTCTCGGCGATGATGGTCGGGTAGTAGGTCTTCGTCGGGACGCCGATACGAATGAGGTTCGAGGCCTGGGCGCGCGCGACCCAGGGCATGGCAACCGTCGCACCGATGCCGGCAAGAACCGTGCGGCGCTTCAACTTGGCAGTCGTAATGCGTGGCTTGTCGGCCATTGGATGATTCCTCCCAGGGATGCTTGTTTGGAATGCTTGCAGAAATGCAAACGTCTGTCCCGGATAGGGACGTACATTAACGTGCGTTTGCTCGCATGAACACCATCGTCATAGCGGAGCACGGATGCGCCGCCGCGCAGCGCGAATCAGCCGCCAATTTCAATGACCGGAATATCCGGTGCTGCGGGCTGACCTCGCGCCCATCTTGGAGCGCGCAGTGGTCGTGCCAAACTTCCGCACGATCTTAAGCGGCCATTCACCAAGCAGGACAGTACTCGCACCAATTTCCGGTGAAACAGCTCTGCCCGGCAATTCTAATCAATTCTTACTATCCCCCTTAGCAAATCCTTGCCGCCCGCCCGCTAGAAGTCGTGGGCACCAAGCAGGGGACGGCCAAGAAAATGAAGCTTCCGTACATCGCAGCGCTGGTGGGCGCAGTAGGAATATCGCTGGGCGCGGCTGTGTTCATCGCGGCCGGCAGCACGTCGGGCACGACCGCCACGGCGACGGCAGCGACTGCCGACGTCGTCACGATGTCCATACGCCAGCGCCACACGATCGCAGACATGATCGAGCTGAGCGACGGCATCACCTATGACGACGCCGCGCGCTCCCTCGGCGTACCGGGTCACTTGCAGACGCGCAACGTCGCCGGCATGCCCGGGATCGAGAACGATCCTCGCGTGTCGGTCTACGCCTGGCCGAACCCGGACGGCTCGCGCGTCATCCTCGCATTCCGCAACGACCGCCTGATCCACAGGACGCACGTCGGCCTGCACTGAAGGGCCGCCGCTCAGCAGCGCTGCCTCACCGGAGCTCCCGCCGCAGTGCCGCGACGAGGCGGTCGCAGTCGGCTTCGTCGTTGTAGACGTGAGGCGAGATGCGCAAGCGGCCGAGGCGCGGGGCGGCATAGATCTGCTCAGCGGCCAGACGCTCGACGAGCCCCTCGGGCATACCTTCGGGAAAGCCGAGGCTCAGAATGTGCGGGGCGCGCACGCTTTCGGCCGGTATCGAGATCGGCAGTCCGGCAAGGCCCTCGCCAATGCGATGCGTGAGGGAAGCAAGCCGCGCGACGACCGCGCCCTGGCCCCATGCCGCCATCATCTCCATGCCGATCGAGGCCATCTCCATGGAGATGAAATGATCGCGCTCGCCCATGTCGTAACGGCGAGCATCGGGCACATAGCGCGTGTCGGCGAAATAGACCGGGTTCTCCGCCTTGACATCGCGACGCCCGAAGGCCGTCTGCTCGAGCGGCACACCGCCCTGATGGCGCTTGGCCACATACACGAACCCGCGGCCGTAAGGCCCGAGCACCCACTTGTACGTGGGGAAGATCAGGAAATCGGGATCTAGCTCTTTCACATCGGTCGCGACGACGCCGACACCGTGCGTCGCGTCCACGAGGAAGGCCGCACCCTGACGCCGCAGTGCGGCCTGCACGCGCGCGATGTCGACGAGGCCGCCATCCGACCAGTGCACCGAGGAGATCGAGCAGAGTGAAAGCGGGCGCGCGCCCGGCCGCTCGATGGCCGCAAGGACGGCACTCGTCCAATCGGCATCGGCGGGCTGCGGGACCGTCTCGACGGTGAAGCCCTGGGCTTCGGCCCGCGACTGCCATTCGAGCACGGGCGAGGTGTGGTCGTTTTCCAGTACGAGGACGCGAGAGCCCTTGGCCGGTGCGAGAACCTTGCCGGCGATCGCGACGCCATATCCAACGGACGAGACGAGCGCGATATCGCCAGCGTCAGCGCCAATGAGGCGCGCGGCAGCGGCGCGGGCGCGCTCGTGCTGCCTGTTGGCGAATGAGGCGTCCAGCTTCCAGGGCTGGCCCTTGCGGCCGACGGCCTGGCGCGCCGCCTCCTGCGTCGCGAGCGGCAGCGGACTCCACGAGGCCGCGTTCAGATAGGCAACCTCGCGGGGAATGTCGAAGTGCTGGCGCTGCGAGGCGAGCATGGGACCTCCGGTTCGTCGAGACTGAGAGCGTGTGTGCTCCCAGCTCTACACGATCCGGAGGTGTCCGGCACGTCTGCCTGCCTCACTTCGCGAAGCTGGCCGCCTGCTGGCTGGAAGGGCTGCGGCCGTAAATGCGCACGGCGCCGTCCACGTCACCGGTCTGGAGCGCGCGGAATGTCTCCTGATAGTGCATGGACATGAGCTGCCCATGGCCGCCCGGATGATCGAGGCCGATCGCGTGGCCGATCTCGTGCGCGAACGTGTAGCGCAGATCGTAGACGCCGAGATTGCCGTCGAAGCCGACCTTCCAGCGCTTCTTGGGATTGAAGCAGATGAGCGAGCGCTCGATCGGGCGGACGGCACCGTCGCCCTTGACGTACGCCACGTCGGCGAAGGCGAAAGCGATCGGATCACGCTGCGCGCCGATCTGGATGTCCGGCCGCGTGCCGGGACGTGCGGGCGCGAAGCGAATGTTCGCCACCTGCTCCCACATCTCGAAGGCAGCAGCCGCTTCGCGCTCCAATGTCGCGCGATCGAGGCCCGAGCTCTTCAGGAGATCGTCCATGGGCACCATGGCCCGGCAGTTGCGCGCGTCGCTGAACGTGACCGGCGCCTCGACGAAGCCGTACGTGACCGTCACCGGCTGCGCGTCGGTAACGCCCCAGCGCACGAGGACACCGTTGAAGTCCAGCAGTCTGAAACCCAGAAGTCCTGCCGCTTGCGCACTGCCAACCCCCACCAGCCCGGCCAGCGCCAGGCCAACAAACCATCTTCTCACCTTGTCAGCCCCCCGATCCCTTTTTGCTCGCTCCCACCCACCTCGGGAGCCTACAGGCACGCTAGAGTTGCGCATCGCACAGTAGGGATTTTGTGGCGCGAGCCAAGTCCAGAGTTGAGGCGGATCGTCGCGCTTGTGGAACTTTTTCCGGCAGCGAGAGTGCACCGTGATCTGCATGTCAGACGGCCGCGGATTTGGGCCTTCCATGCGCGGCGAAGTGCGCTAAGAAATCCTGTCTGAAAAACAAAGAGGAGATCGACATGAGCCGCTCTGCTGCCGGCACTCTCTCAACTCCATTCAGCCCTCTTCGCCTGAGCGAGCGATCGCTCGCCGTCCAAGTGGGCGCGGTGCTTTTCGGCACGGCGCTCATGACGGCCTCCTCGTATGTCTCCGTGCCCATGTTCCCCGTGCCCATGACCATGCAGACGCTGGCAGTGACGCTGATCGGCGCGCTGTACGGCTGGCGGCTCGGCGCCATCACCATTGCCGTGTGGCTCATGCAGGGCGCACTCGGCCTCCCGGTCTTCTCCAATGGCACGGGCGGCATCGCGCGCCTTGCGGGCCCGACCGCGGGCTACCTCTTCGCCTTCCCGGTCGCTGCCATGCTCACCGGCTGGCTCGCCGAGCGCGGCTGGACGGGCGATCGCGTCATCAGCGCGTTCACATCCATGCTCATGGGCAATGCGCTTTGCCTCCTGATCGGCGGTGCGTGGCTGGCGGGCATGATCGGCATCGAGAAAGCCTTCTGGGCCGGTGTCGCGCCCTTCGTGCTCGGCGCGATCGTCAAGTCGGCACTCGGCGCAGCGATCCTCAAGGCAACGGTGCGGCGGGCAGCCTAAAGTCATAAAGACGGGGGCTCCGGGGGTGTCCCCCGGGCGGGGTGTGGGGCTGCGGCCCCACTCGCGCCTCCGGCGCGACGAGGGCGCATGCCCCTGGCATGCCTCCGGCATGATCCTCGCGCTCCCGCCGGGAGGGACACCCTCCCGGACCCGCCCGTCTTTTTGACTTGGAGTTTCGGGCTAGCCGAGGAGCGTGAGATAGGCGGGCGCGACGCGCTCCGTGAGCCAGACGCCGTTCTCGGCCTGCCAGAAGACAAGGCCATCGGCGTGCATGCGCGCCGTGGCAACCTCGAAGATGACCGGCGCGCCATGACGCATCCCGACGCGGCGCGCCGTCTCCACATCAGGTGAGAGATGCACGTGGCGCCGCCGTCCAGGCTTCAGGCCCTCGGCGAGGATGGCATCGACGTTGGTGCGCGCCGTGCCGTGGAAAAGCACGGCGGGCGGAACGGCAGTCGGCAAATCCAGATCGATCTCGACCGAATGGCCCTGCGCCGCGCGAATGCGCGCGCCGTCAGCCGAGAGCGTGAAGCGCTGCTTGTCGCTCGTCGCGACGATCTCCAGGAGCATTGCGCGATCGAGCAGGACGCCTGCGGCGTTAGCCTTGGCGATCAGCGCGTCGATGTCCGTCCAGCCGTGAGCATCGAGCTCAAGGCCGATCCGCTCCGGCGCGTGCCGCAGGACGAGGCTCAGGAACTTGCTCGTTTGTTTCGACACGCGAGATCCACGTTTCAGCGATAGATCACATCCGCCTCGATGGTCGTCGGGCTATCCGGGCTCGGCGCGACGAGCGATGCGAGCGGCAGCTTCCACGTCACCTTGCGCTTGTCCGCGGAAAGCTCGCCATTCGTGTTCTCGATACGCTGCCCCGAAAGACTGAGCGTGAGATAGCGGTTGGCGAACATCGCCTTCATGAGCGAGGCGGCCATCTGCGCGGCCTCGGCCGAGATCTCCGGCTGCTTGGCCGGGACCATCGCCATCTTGAGGCGATAGCCGGGCGCGCCCGTGAGGCGCGTAAGCGATACATCCTGCTTCGGTACGGCATCCGCGTGCGGCACTTCGACTTTCTTCGCGCTCTCGACGGCCGCAATGGGATCCGAGACATCGAAGACGATCGTGCAGGTTTCCATGTCGCCGCGCTTGCCACGCTTGCTCTCGACCGAGCGCACACCAGCGGGCAACGGCTCGTTCGCGGGCCAGGGCTTGCCGCAGTCGCCGAATAAGTTGAGGCCTTCCGCGCCTGCCTGCTTGGCAATCGCGGGGTTGGTCGCGAGCGCGACAAGCTCGGCGGAAAGCGCCATCTCTATTTCGACACGCGCCTCGCCGTTCTCGCGGAACGTGGCCTCCTTGGTCAGCTCGAGGCAGCCCGCGAGCGACAGCGACATCCCCAGCGCTGCGCCCGTCATGGTCTTTCGGACAATCGTCATGGCATCCCCCTCCCCCGCCTGAGGAACTCGCGTCCATAGCAGAACGGGAGCCGCACGGCTCCCGTCAGTCACGTCGAAACTGTGGGCGCTTTTATGCCGCCAGCAGGCCGCCGGCCTTGGTGAGCTCGCGCAGATGGTGATCGGCATTGCCGAACATGAGATCGATCATGGTCAGCCGCTTGAAGTAGTGGCCGCCCTTGTACTCCATGGTCATGCCGATGCCGCCGTGGAGCTGGATGGCTTCCTGCCCGACGTGCCGCGCCGACTTGCCGATCTGGACTTTCACGGCGTGCATGGCGCGGCGGCGCTCGCTCTCGTCCGGCTCGTCGACCATGACGCAGGCATAGAGGGCCATGCTCTTCGCCTGCTCGACGGAGACGAACATGTCGACGGAGCGGTGCTGCAGCACCTGGAAGGAGCCGATCGGCACGCCGAACTGCTTGCGCGTCTTGAGGTACTCGACGGTCAGCTCGTGCAGCGCGTTCATGCCGCCGACGGCCTCGGCGGCGAGATAGGCAATACCGTTCTGCACGGTGCGCTCGATGACGGGATAAGCCTTGCCGGCTTCGCCGATCACGCCGTCGGCGCCGACCTTGACGCCAGAGAGCGTGACGTCGGCGGCGCGCGTACCGTCCTGCGTGGGATAGCCCTTGCGCGTCACGCCCGGCGCGTTCGCATCGACGAGGAAGAGCGCGAGGCCGTCCTTGCTCGCGCGATCGCCCGAGACGCGCGCGGAGACGACGAGCTTGTCGGCGCTGTCGCCGCCGAGCACGACGCACTTCGCGCCTTCGAGCACATAGCCGCCCTTGCCATCGGCCTTCGCACTTGTCGTGACGTTGGCGAGATCGAAGCGCGCTTCCGGCTCCTGGTGCGCGAAGGCGAGCGTGAGCGTGCCGGCCGCAACCTCGGGGATCACGGCGGCCTTCATGGCCTCACCGGCGCCGAGACGAAGTGCCGAGCCGGCGAGGATCACGGTCGGGAAGTAGGGCTCGAGAACCTGCGCGCGCCCGAAGGCCTCGCCGACCAGCATGGTCTCGATGGCGCCCTGGCCCATGCCGCCGTGCTCCTCGGCAAAGGGAATGGCGAGGAGGCCCATCTCGGCGAACTCCTTCCAGAACGCCTCGCTGTAGCCCTTCGCGGACTTCATGAGCTCGGTGCGCGTCTTGATCTCGGCATAGCGGTTGGCCGTGAGCCGATCGACGTTGTCCTTGAGAAGCTGCTGCTCCTCGCTGAGATCGAAATCCATATTGGTCTCTTCTTTAGTTTGCGGGCAAGTGCCCGCGGTTGTTCGTCTGTGCGGGCTAAGTGGCCCGCTCCAAAACGCCAACGCAGAGCGAGCTTTCACCTCGCAGCCGGGTCGGCCAATACGCGACCGGCTCAGAACCCGAGCACGGCCTTCGCGAGGATGTTGCGCTGGATCTCGTTGGAGCCGCCGTAGATCGAAACCTTGCGATAGTTGAAGTACGTGGGCGCGGCGGGTGCTGCCCACTCGGCGCCGATCGGCTCGTTGTGGCCGATCATGTCGTCCTCGTCGTTCGCGTAGGGGATCGCGAGCGGGCCGGCGAGCTCCATGAGCAGCTCGGTGACCGTCTGCTGGATCTCGGAGCCCTTGAGCTTGAGCATGGAGGTTGCGGGGTTGGGCTTGCCGCTCTTGTTGCCGCGCTCGGCCGCGAGGAAGCGCATCTGCGTCATCTCGAGGGCCTTGAGCTCGACCTCGGCTGCCGCGACCTTCTCGGCGAACTGCGGATCCTCCATGAGCACGCCGCCGCTGCCCGAGGGGACGCGCCTCGCGAGCTCCTTGATGCGCGCGACGCGCATCTTGGAGATGCCGACGCGGGCAATGCCGAAGCGCTCGTTGCCGAGCAGGAACTTCGCGCAGTCCCAGCCGCGATTCTCCTCGCCGATCAGGTTCTCGACGGGCACCTTCACGTCATCGAAGAAGACCTCGTTGACCTCCGAGCCGCCGTCGATGAGCTGGATGGGTCGGCGCGTGACGCCGGGCGTCGTCATCGGGAAGACGATGTAGGAAATGCCGAGCTGCTTTTTCGCGCTCGGATCCGTGCGCACGAGGCAGAAGATCCAGTCGGCGTACTGGGCAAGCGTCGTCCAGGTCTTCTGGCCGTTGACGATGTAGTGGTCGCCCTGACGGACGGCGGTGGTCTTGAGTGAGGCGAGGTCGGAGCCGGAGCCGGGCTCGGAGAAGCCCTGGCACCACCAGTCGTCGAGCGCGGCAATGCGGGGGAGGAACTTCTTCTTCTGCGCGTCAGTGCCGAACTGGATGATCACCGGGCCATTCATGGAAGTATTGAAGGCGAGCGGCGGCGGCACGCCGTTGGACTGCATTTCCTCGAGGAAGATGTACTGCTGGACGGGCGTCCACTCGCAGCCGCCCCAGTCCTTCGGCCAGTTGTAGACGGCCCAGCCCTTTTTATGGAGCGTCTTGTGGGCCGTGACCATGTCCTCCTTGGTCAGGCGGCGGCCCTCGATCGACTTCGAGCGGATCGAAAGCGGAATCTCGGTCTGGAAGAAGCTCCGCACTTCCTGCCGGAAGGCGTTCTCCTCGGGGCTGAAACGCAGGTCCATGGACGGCTCCTCGCTTAGAACTTCCTGATGCTTCGAATTTGGCGGCACATTAGGCTGGCCGACGGCTCAGGTCGAGGCGGGTTCGACTGCGACCGCGCGGCGCGCCGCCTCCTCCGCGACCAATTCTTTCTTGGAGAGCTTGCCCACGGCGGTCTTGGGCAGGCTCTCGCGGAACTCGATGGCCGCCGGCAGCTCGTGACGGCCGATCTTGTCGACGAGGAAGTCGCGGAGCTCATCGAGCGTGAAGGGCGCGGCACCGGCCTTGAGCTTGATGAAGGCCTTGGCGGCCTGGCCGCGATAGGCATCGGGAATGCCGATGACGATCACCTCCTCGACGAACGGGTGCTCGTAGATGGCTTCCTCGATCATGCGCGGATAGACGTTGAAGCCGCCCGAGATGATCATGTCCTTCTTGCGGTCGGTCAGGAAGAAGAAGCCTTCCGCGTCCATGTAGCCGATGTCGCCGGTGAGCAGATAGCCATCGACGAAGGCGGCAGCCGATTCCTCAGGGCGGTTCCAGTAGCCGCGCGTAACGTTCGGTCCCTTGATGCGGATCTCGCCGATCTCGCCGGGCGGCAGCACGCGGCGCGGATTGTCGAGCGCGACCACATCCATGAGGATGCCGGGGAGCGGGAGCCCGATGCTGCCGCGCAGGTCGGGGCGATTCGAGGGGATATTGGCGCCGGCCGGCGCGGTCTCGGTCATGCCCCAGCCGCCGCCGAGTTGGAGGCCGGTGATCGACTTGATCCGGTTCTCGATCTCGATGGGGACGGCAGCGCCGCCGGAGTGGATGCCCTTGAGCGAGGAAAAATCCAGCTTCTCGACGCCGGGGGTGTTGGCGATGGCAATCCACATAGTTGGCACGCCGGAGAAGGTCGTGGCGCGCTTCTCGGTGATGTCGCGGAGCGTCTGCTCGACGTCGAAGCGCAGGCGGAGCAGGATCTCGCTGCCCTGGTCGAGGCCGCGCGTGAGGCAGGCCGTGATGGCGTACATATGAAAGAGCGGGAGCACGCAGATGACGCGCCCCTCGCCCGGCTTCATCGTGGTCTGCGGTGCGGACCACGCCTTGCCGATTTCGACGGCGGCCGTGAGGTTCGCGTGGCTCAGGATGGCGCCCTT
Organism: Hyphomicrobium sp. CS1BSMeth3; assembly: GCF_900117415.1. Classification (GTDB taxonomy): domain Bacteria; phylum Pseudomonadota; class Alphaproteobacteria; order Rhizobiales; family Hyphomicrobiaceae. Next base: position 210,464 of record NZ_FPEI01000006.1, on the reverse strand, counting down.
GGGCAGGCCCGTGGTGCCGCCCGTGTACTGGAGGAGCACGATGTCGTCCGGCACGACCTCGGGCCATGTGGCGGGCGGGGCGGCGGAGGCCACCTCGTCGAACGACAGGACGCCATTACCGAGAGCCGGCATCGGCGCGGTCGCAGGGGACGGCCCCCACACCGCATCATCGGCGATGATGAGGCGGTCGACGAGGCCGGCCGCCTTGATCTTGAGCGCCACGCCGGCCATGGGGCCGATGTTGGTCGCGATGAGCGTCCGGGCGCCGGAATCCTTGAGCTTGTGGGCGAGCTCGCGCTCGGCGTCGAGCGGCGAGAGGTTCACGACAATGCCGCCGATCTGAGCCACGCCAAACAGCGAGACCGGCTGCGCGGGGCAGTTCGGCAGGTAGAGCGCCACGCGCTCGCCCTTGGCAATGCCGAGCTTCAGGAGCCCGGCGGCAAAGGCCTTCACCCGCTGGCCGTACTCGATAAAGCTGATCTTGCGCTCGCGATACTCGAAGGCCGGCTTACCGCCATAGGTCGCGACGGCGCGGGCGAGCAGGGCGGGCAGCGTGCCGACCACGATCGGTGCGTCCCAGACGACGCCGGGCGGATAGCTCTTTTCCCAGGGGAGGGGGCGCTCGATCGGCATGAGAGGCCGCAGGTGCTCCGTGCAATGAAGCATCAACCTAGGCGCCCGCACCGAGGTTGGCAACGGGCTCGGGAGCGGCGTTCAAATGGTGCGCTGCGGGATCGCGGAGATGCGCAAAGCAGCCATCCGGCAGCGCTGGCGCCGCAGACTTGAAGTCCTGGACAGTTCGGGCATATGAGAAGCATTCAAAGCGGCCTGCCGGCCTCCGGCAGGATCGCATCCGCCTGGAGAGAGAAACCGACACCATGGCCAGCCCGTCCGCTCCAAAGACGCTCTATGACAAGATCTTCGACGATCACATCGTCGACCAGCAGCCGGACGGGACGTGCGTGCTTTATATCGACCGCCATCTCGTGCACGAGGTGACGTCGCCGCAGGCCTTCGAAGGGCTGGCGCTGGCCGGCCGCAAGGTGCGCGCGCCCGACAAGACGCTCGCCGTCGTCGACCACAACGTGCCGACCTCCGATCGCCGCGCCGGCATCAAGGAGGAGGAATCGCGCATCCAGGTCGAGGCGCTCGCAAAGAACGCCAAGGACTTCGGCATCGAGTACTTCAATGAGCTCGATGTGCGCCAGGGCATCGTCCACGTCATCGGACCGGAGCAGGGATTCACGCTGCCGGGCACGACCATCGTGTGCGGTGACAGCCATACGTCCACGCACGGCGCCTTCGGCGCGCTCGCGCACGGCATCGGCACGAGCGAGGTCGAGCACGTGCTCGCGACGCAGACGCTGCTGCAGCGGCGCATGAAGAACATGAAGGTCGAGGTCAAGGGCAAGCTGCCCGAGGGCGTGACCGCGAAGGACATCACCCTCTCGATCATCGGCGAGACGGGAACAGCGGGCGGCACCGGCCACGTCATCGAATACACCGGCGATGCCATTCGCGCGCTCTCGATGGAAGGCCGCATGACGGTCTGCAACATGTGCATCGAGGGTGGTGCGCGCGCCGGCATGGTGGCGCCCGACGAGATCACCTTCGAATATCTCAAGGGCCGGCCGAAGTCGCCCCAGGGCAAGGCCTGGGATATGGCCGTGCGCTACTGGGAAACGCTCCGGAGCGATGAGGGCGCGCACTTCGACAAGGTGCTGACGCTCGATGCGGCCAACCTGCCGCCGGTCGTGACCTGGGGCACGAGCCCCGAGGACGTGATCTCGGTCAGCGGCCGCGTGCCGACGCCCGAGGAGGCGCACAACGAGCAGAAGCGCGCCTCCATTCAGCGTGCGCTCGAGTACATGGGCCTCAAGGGCGGCGAGAAGATCACCGACATCACCATCGACCGCGTGTTCATCGGCTCGTGCACGAACGGGCGCATCGAGGACCTGCGCGCGGCGGCAGCCGTCATCCAGGGCCGCAAGATCAGCCCGAACGTGAGCGGGATGATCGTGCCGGGCTCGGGCCTGGTGAAGGAGCAGGCCGAGGCCGAGGGGCTCGCCAAGATCTTCATGGATGCGGGCTTCGACTGGCGCGAAGCCGGCTGCTCCATGTGCCTCGGCATGAACCCGGACCAGCTCCGCCCGCGCGAGCGCTGCGCCTCGACCTCGAACCGCAATTTCGAGGGCCGCCAGGGCCGCCTCGGGCGCACGCACCTCGTCTCGCCGGCCATGGCGGCGGCGGCGGCGATCGCGGGTCGCTTCGTCGACATCCGCGAGTGGAAGTAGGCGCGCCTGAACTGCGCTCAAGATTTTCGAACGGCAGATCGTGCATAGCGCGGTCCGCCGTTTGTGATTCCTGGATGGCATCAGCGCAACTAGACTGCCCTCAACAGCCGTGAACTCGAGGGAGAATGCCCATGCGCGCCGCCATCCTGCGAAAAGGCAATATCGTCGTCGATCAACTGCCGGACCCGAAGCCCGGTAGCGGCCAGGTGCTCGTGAAGACCCTGGCGTGCGGCATCTGCGGCACGGATCTGCACGCGCGCCTCTATGCCGACCTCATGAACAAGTCGCTGGCGCATGTGCCCTGGCGCAAGAGCATGGACCTTTCGAAGGACATCGTCTTCGGCCACGAGTTCTGCGGGGAGATCATCGAGAACGGCCCCGGCACCGAGGGGCGCTTCAAGCCGGGCGCGCGCGTGACGTCGGTGCCGCGCACGATGGTGGACGGGCGCATCGAGGGTGTCGGCTACTCCGACCGCAATGTCGGCGGCTATGCCGAGCGCATGCTGCTCGGCGAGCGTTTTCTGCTCGAGGTTCCGAACGGCCTTGCGAGCGAGCACGCCGCGCTGAGCGAGCCGCTCGCCGTGGGCGTTCATGCCGTCGCGAAAGCGCGCCTGCAGGATGGTGAAGTGCCGCTCGTGATCGGTTGCGGGCCTGTGGGGCTTGCCGTGATCGCCGCGCTGCGCTTGAAACGGAAGACGGTGAAACTCGGGCCGATCATCGCCTCGGATTTCTCGCCGAAGCGCCGCGAGATCGCGCAGATCATGGGCGCGGACGTGGTCGTCGATCCGGGGAAGGAGTCGCCCTACGCGACGTGGGAATCCTACGCCAAGCTCTCGCCGGAAGAGGCCGCAGCGCTGCCGCCTTCACCGGTCACCGGTCCCGCGACCGTGCGGCCGCAGGTGATCTTCGAGTGCGTGGGCGTGCCCGGCATGATCCAGAATGTGTTCCAGGGCGCCGCGCAGGATGCGCGCGTCATCGTCGTCGGCGTTTCCATGGAAACGGATCACCAGGAACCGCTCATCGCGATCTTCAAGGAGCTGAACCTGCAGTACGTGTTCGGCTACACGGTCGACGAGTTCGCGGTGGCGCTGAAGCTGCTCGGCGATGGCGACGTCGATGGCAGCGCGCTGGTGACGGCGAAAGTCGGGCTCGATGGTGTGGCAGGCGCCTTCGACGAGCTGGCCAAGCCGCAGTCGCAGATCAAGGTGATCATCGAGCCCTGGCGCTGAGCGGATCGATAAGGACCGCCCCACGGCAGATGCCATGGGGCGGATCCGATGTGCCTGCGCGAACGAAAGTTCAGCGCGTTACTTGAGCTCGTCCGGCACTTTGCCGCCGTTGGCGGCGAGCTTGGCCATGACCTGCTTGTGCAGCCACATGTTCATGGTCGCACTGTCGTTCGTGTTGCCGGTGTAGCCGAGCTCCTTGGCCAGCTCCTTGCGCGCGGCAAGGCTGCTGTCGAGCTTCAGGAGCTTCATCAGATCGACGATGGACTTGCGCCAGTCGAACTTTTCCTTGGATGCCTTGGCGAGCGCATCGAGATTGGCGGCGACATCGACTGCGGCTGCCGGCGAACCTGCAGGAGCGGCCGGGCTGCCGGCGGCGGACGGCGCCGGCGATGCGTTTGCCGGCGAGCCGAAAATCGCCGACTTGATTGTATCGAAAATGCTCATGGTGGCCTCCTGCCACTGGATCAGGCGGTCGGCCCGCCCGTGCCGAAGTCTGCCCCCGAGATCCGGGGCCAGCCGCAGTCTAGTCCCCCGAACTGGGGCCGTCTGTGGTCGGAAGCATTGGTTTTGGCGCGAAATTGTCCCTCCAAAACAGAATAAATAGGGGGGTGGGCTCTCTACGCGGGCCTACTTGGGCGGGCCTACTTGTCGGCGTAGGGGTTCGCGCCCTTGCGCAGATTGATGCGGATGGGTGTGCCCGGCATGCCGAACGCCTCGCGCAGGCTGTTCGTCAGATAGCGCATGTAGGATTCCGGGATGCCCCCCGGCTGCGAGCAGAAGGCAATGAAGGTCGGCGGGCGGGCCGAGGGCTGCGTCATGTAGCGAATGCGGATGCGCCGGCCCTTGGACTGCGGCGGCGCGTGCCGCGCGAGGGCGACCTGAAGCCAGCGGTTGATCTCGGCCGTCGAGATGCGGCGCGACCATACGGCGTGCGCATCGAGAATGGCCTTCATGAGCTTGTCGATGTTGCGGCCCGAGGCAGCGGAGATCGTGACGACGGATACGCCTGCGGCTTCCGCGAATTTTTCGGCGACGGTTTCCTTGAGATCCTTGAGCGTCGCCTGCTTGTCCTCGACGAGATCCCACTTGTTGACCGCGATGACGAGCGCACGCCCCTCCTCGATGATCATGTTGCCGATGGTGAGATCCTGTTGCTCGAAGGGACGCTCGGCATCGATGAGCAGCACCACGACCTCGGCAAAGCGGATGGCGCGCACGGCATCGCTGGCGGCGAGCTTCTCGGCAAGCTCGTCGATGCGGGCCTTGCGGCGCAGGCCGGCGGTGTCGAAGAGTTTGATCGCGCGCCCCTGCCACGAGAGGTCGCTCGAAATGGAATCGCGCGTGAGACCCGGCTCGGGGCCGGTAATCATGCGCTCCTCACCGAGGATCGCGTTCACGAGCGTCGACTTGCCGGCATTGGGCCGCCCGACAATGGCAACGCGGACAGGCTTGCCGGGATCCTCCGCCTCGGTCTCGGCTTCCTCGGGTATCTCAGCTTCGGGCTCCGGCTCCTCACTGCGGCGGCGACGGCGCGCCTTGACGATCGGCTTGAGGCCGAGCGCGGCGAGCAGTTCGCTCTCCAGCTCCGCGAGGCCCTCGCCGTGTTCGGCGGAAATGGCGACCGGCTCACCGAGGCCAAGCGCGTAGGCCTCGTAAAAACCTTCCGTGCCGGCCTTGCCCTCGCACTTGTTCGCAACCAGCACGACCGGACGGCCTGAAGCGCGCACGATCCGCGCGAAAGCCTTGTCGGTCGGCGTCACCCCCGCGCGGGCATCGAACACGAAGGCGACGGCATCCGCGTCGCGGATGGCCAGCTCGGATTGAGAGCGCATCCGGTCGGCGATGGAGCCCTTGTCGGCCTCCTCGAGACCGGCCGTGTCCACGACCTCGAGTATGTGGCCGCCGATGTCCGCCTCGCCCTCGCGCCGGTCGCGCGTGAGGCCCGGCATGTCCGAAACCAGCGCCGTCCGCCGCCCGGTGAGGCGGTTGAACAGCGTCGACTTGCCGACGTTCGGCCGGCCGACGATGGCGATGGTGGGCATTTTACTGATCCTCAGGCGATCCCGGCCTTGCCGGGAGGGCGTTAGCGGCCCGAGTTAGGGCCTCGCGGGCCCGAGCGCAAGGCGAACCCCGATTTTCAGTTCAATCGGGGCATCGACAACGTCAAATGTTTGCTGTATGACGCGCACCAATCTTTCCCCACAAAGTGGGTTGCATGAGCCGTGAGCATCCGGCGATCGGATGGCTTCTAGCTGCTCCTCTGCTGTGGCTGCCAGAACGGAAAACAACAATGAACATCATCGCAGAGCTCGAGAAAGAGCAGATTCGCGCCATTTCCGCCCAGCGCGCGGTGCCGGACTTCCAGGCCGGCGACACCGTCAAGATCATGGTGAAGGTCATCGAGGGCACGACCCAGCGCCTCCAGGCCTACGAGGGCGTGGTCATCGCCCGCTCGGGCCAGGGCCTGAACGAGAACTTCACGGTTCGCAAGATTTCCTACGGTGAGGGCGTCGAGCGCGTCTTCCCGATCTATTCGCCGTTCATTGCCGAGATCACGGTCCTGCGCCGTGGCCGCGTGCGGCGCGCCAAGCTCTATTACCTGCGTGGCCTGCGCGGCCGTGCGGCCCGCATCATCGAGCGCACCGATGCCCGCGCCAGGAAGCTGAACGCGGCCTGGAAGGGCTTCAAGAAGCAGAAGGGCGCCGCCGACGATCTCACGAAGATCAACGGCATCACGGCCGAGCTCGCCGCCCGCCTCGCCCAGCTCAATCTGATCAAGTACGACCAGCTCGCCAATCTCTCCGACGAGGACAGCGCCAACATCGACGAGGCGCTGAAGCTCGACGGCGTGATCGAGAAGCAGGACTGGGTCGGCCAGGCCCGGGCGCTGATCACCGAGGCGACCGCCGACGAGGTCGCCGCCGAGGGTGAAGGCGAAGCCAAGTCCTGAACCCGGTTCCCGGTCGCCCCTATGGTCATGGTTACGATGTCGCGATTGACGCTTTGCGGGGGTTGGGCTAGAATAGCCCACTTTCGCGACGCTGAAGCCGGTTCGGCCCCTGCCTTTTGGCGGGCCGCGTCGGCATTTCGCGGTTTCGGCACACATCCGGCCAAAGCATCCACTCGGCAGGCTAAGAGCTTGACCGAACACGAAATTCGAGAAGTCTAGGAGAAGCACGTGGCCCGTATCGCAGGCGTCAACATTCCGACCCAGAAGCGCGTCGTGATCGCGCTCCAGTACATCCATGGCATCGGTCCGAAGTTCGCCCATGACATCTGCGAGCGGGTCGGCCTTCCGGCGGAGCGCCGCGTCAGCGAACTGACGGACGCCGAGGTGCTCCAGATCCGTGAAGCCATCGACCGCGACTACATGGTCGAGGGTGACCTGCGCCGCGAAGTCGCAATGAACATCAAGCGCCTGATGGACCTCGGCTGCTACCGCGGCCTGCGCCACCGTCGTGGCCTGCCGGTCCATGGCCAGCGCACGCATACCAACGCCCGCACCCGCAAGGGCCCGGCGAAGGCGATCGCCGGCAAGAAGCAGGCGACCAAGAAGTAATCAGCGGCACGATACGGGGCCGCGCGCTGCGGCCCGAGCACCACCACACACGCCCGCGCCACGCGGCGGGGCATCGGAGAGCAGAGCTACATGGCCAAAGAGCAGCAGCGGGGTAAGGTCCGGCGCCGCGAAAAGAAGAACATCGCGTCCGGCGTCGCGCACGTGAACGCGAGCTTCAACAACACCATGATCACCATCACCGACGCGCAGGGCAACACCATTGCCTGGTCCTCGTCGGGCATGATGGGCTTCAAGGGCTCGCGCAAGTCGACGCCCTACGCGGCGCAGATGGCCGCCGAGGACGCCGGCAAGAAGGCCGTCGAGCACGGCATGAAGCACCTCGACGTCGAGGTTTCGGGTCCGGGCTCCGGCCGTGAATCGGCGCTCCGCGCGCTGCAGGCGGTGGGCTTCCAGATCACGTCGATCCGCGATGTGACGCCGATCCCGCACAACGGCTGCCGGCCCCGCAAGCGCCGCCGCGTCTAAGAAGACGCGATTAAACGAGGCTCTCCGCGGCGTCCGGCGCGTTCAAAACGCAGGCCGGACGTTGGCGTGAGGAGCTCTGAAGACATTCACCGCACCGCGCACGAGGCGCGGCCAGACACGAGGATCGTCCCGTGACCAACGTGTTGCAGAAGAACTGGCAGGATCTCATCAAGCCCGGCAAGCTCGGCATCGAGACTGGCCGCGACAGCTCCCGCATGGCGACCATCGTCGCCGAGCCGCTCGAGCGCGGCTTCGGCATGACGCTCGGCAATTCGCTGCGCCGCGTGCTGCTCTCGTCGCTCCAGGGCGCCGCAATCACGACCGTGCACATCGACGGCGTGCTCCACGAGTTCTCGTCGATCCCGGGCGTCCGCGAGGACGTGACGGACATCGTCATGAACATCAAGGAGATCGCGCTGCGCGTCCATTCCGAGGGCGTGAAGCGCATGGTCCTCAAGAAGGAAGGCCCGGGCCCCGCCACCGCCGGCGATATCGAGGCCTCCTCGGACGTCGAGATCCTCAACCCGGATCATGTGATCTGCACGCTCGACCAGGGCGCGTCGATCCGCATGGAATTCACCGCCTCGACGGGCAAGGGCTATGTCCCCGCCGAGCGCAATCGCCCCGAGGACGCGCCGATCGGCCTCATCCCGGTCGACAGCCTCTACTCGCCGGTCAAGAAGGTCTCCTACCGCGTCGAGAACACGCGCGAAGGCCAGATCCTCGACTATGACAAGCTCACCATGGCCGTCGAGACGGACGGCTCGGTGAAGGCCGAGGACGCCGTGGCGCTCGCCGCCCGCATCCTGCAGGACCAGCTCACGGTCTTCATCAACTTCGAGGAGCCGCGCAAGGCCGTCGAAGAGCGCGCGCACCCCGAGCTGTCGTTCAATGCGGCGCTGCTCAAGAAGGTCGACGAGCTCGAGCTGTCGGTCCGCTCGGCAAACTGCCTGAAGAACGACAACATCGTCTACATCGGCGACCTCATCCAGAAGACGGAAGCCGAGATGCTGCGCACGCCGAACTTCGGCAGGAAGTCGCTCAACGAGATCAAGGAAGTGCTGGCCGCGATGGGCCTCCACCTCGGCATGGAAGTGCCGAACTGGCCGCCGGACAACATCGAAGACCTCGCCAAGCGTTTCGAGGACCAGTACTGAGAATTCCGAGACGCAGCGGACAGCCGTTCGCTGCGTCGCTCGGCAAGACCAAGGGAGAGGCCAAAGAACCTCCCCGTCAACAACTGTAAGGAGAAGTCCACATGCGACACGGAAAGTCAGGGCGCCGCTTCAGCCGCGACAGCGGCCACCGCCAGGCGATGTTCTCGAACATGGCCGCCGCCCTCATCAAGCACGAGCAGATCGTCACCACGCTGCCCAAGGCCAAGGACCTGAAGCGCGTCGTCGACAAGTACATCACCCTCGCCAAGAAGGGTGACCTCAACTCGCGCCGCCTCGCCGCTGCCCGGCTCCGCGACGACGACATGGTCAAGAAGCTCTTCGACGTCCTGGCCCCGCGCTACAAGGACCGCCATGGCGGCTACACGCGCGTGCTCAAGGCCGGCTTCCGCTATGGCGACAGCGCGCCGCGCGCCGTCATCGAGCTCGTCGATCGCGACGAGAGCGTGAAGGGTCGCGAGGACCGTGAGCGCCACGCCGCCGAGCTGGCCGCGCAGGAGAGCACGCCGGGCTGAGGCTTCGGCGCAAACCGGATTTCGAAAGGCGCGGCAGCTTCGGCTCCGCGCCTTTTGTTTTTTGCCGCGGGCTGCTGGGAAGAGGTACTTCGCAACCTCGCCGTGGTGCGTCGCGCCAAAGGCGCGCCAAGAAAGTGCTCCGCGGCGGCAGGAGCGACAGCGCAGCGCATGACGCCGCGGGGGGGCTCGCGCCTACGGCGCGACGGGGACCAGTCCCCGAACCCCTGCCGGGAGGGCCACCCTCCCGGACCCACCCGCCTTTGTTTGAGTGCCGCGAGCTGCTGGGAAGAGGTGCTTCGCAATCTCGCCGTGGTGCGTCGCGCCAAAGGCGCGCCAAGAAAGTGCTCCGCAGCGGCAAGAGCGACGGCGATCGTACGAGGCGCCCCCCACTTCCCCCTCTCCCCATTGTCTTCAATGGGGAGAGGGTCGGGGTGAGGGGCGGCGACACTTGCCGACGTCAGCGTATGCCGCCGCCCCTCACCCTAACCCTCTCCCCGCAAGAGCGGGGAGAGGGGATGCTGGTGCGTCCGCGGCTTGCTCCAAGTCCATAAAAAAACGGGGGTGCGGGGGTGTCGGTCGTGTTGAAGACACGCGCCGCCGGCGCGATGCGGGGTTGAAGGGGCGGCAGCCCCTCTCGCGCTGAAAGCGCGAATGCGATGTCGCTTGCCTCCAAAGCCAAGAAGTCAGCCACACTGAAAGCGCGACGGCCGCGTCTCACCACTCGCCGAAGCGATAGCCACGCTTCTTGGCGCCACCCGTGAGCTGCTCGATGAGGCTGTCGCTCATGGTGACGCGCGTGCGCCGAGCAATGAGCCAGCTCAAGAGACGCGAGCGCATTCGCTCGCGCACGGCCTCGTGCTCTGCTGAAAGGCCGAGATCGTTCTGCTCCGCCGGATCATTCTCGAGATCGAAGAGCTGGGGCGGGAAGCGCTCGAAGTGGATGTACTTCCAGCCCGCCCCGCGCACCATGAAACCACGCGCCTCGTTGACGGTGAGGCCGAGTGTGCGGCGCGCGTGACGCAGCGAGAAATCACTGTCGCAGAATGCGGCCTCGCGCCAGCTCTCGACGGATGTCGTCTCCAGCAGCGGCACGAGCGAGCGTCCTTCGAGGCGATGCGGCTCGGGTACGCCGCCGGCCCATTCCAGAAATGTCGGCGCGAGGTCGATGGCCTCGACGAGATCGGAGCTGGCGCGACCGCGCGTGGCGTCGGCGCTCGATCGCGGATCGAAGACGATCAGCGGAATGCGCACGACCTCCTCGTGGAAGAGATCCTTCTCGCCGAGCCAGTGGTCGCCGAGATAGTCGCCGTGGTCGCTGGTGACGATGATGATGGTGTTGTCGATCTCGCCGGTGGCTTCGAGATGCGCGACGATGCGGCCGACATGATGATCGAACTGGCTGATGAGGCCCATGTACGTCGGGATCACAGTCTCGCGGACCTCGTCGCGCGCGAAGTTCAGGCTCTCCTCATGATCCATGAAGGCGGCAACGACCGGATGCGGGGCGGAGCGCTCGTGCGCGGAGCGGTTGGCCGGGAGCATATGCTCGGGCCCGTACATGTCGTGATAGGGCGCGGGCGCGATGTAGGGCCAGTGCGGCTTGATGTAGGAAAGATGCAGGCACCAGGGCGCGCCATCACGGGCCTGGCGCATGAACTCGAGCCCGCGCTCGGTCATGTAGGCGGTCTCGGAGTGCTCCTCCTTCACGCGAGCGGGCCGGCGCGCATTGCGCATGGACCAGCCGGACTGCACGACACCGTTCTCGTCGACGACGGAGTTGGCCCAGGCGTGCCAGGGGTTCTCGCCCGCATAGCCGAGCTGGCGCAGCCACGTGTTGTAGGCTGGATCAGGGCCGGTCAGGCGGCCGTCCACCTCGGGATGGAGGCCGTCGTCGCGCTCGAAGGCCTCGAAGCCGCACTGCCAGTAGGGAATGCCGGGGCTCGATCCCGGGCTGATACCGAGGCGCGCGAGGGCCTCGAGATCCGGCTTGAAGTGCGTCTTGCCGACGAGCACGGTGCGATAGCCGAGCGGGCGCAAGTAGTCGCCGATGGTCTTTTCGTCGATCCGCAGGGGAAAGTTGTTATAGCTGGCGCCATGGCTGAAGTTGTAGCGCCCGGTGTAGAAGCTCATGCGCGAGCCGCCGCAGACGGGCGACTGAACGAACGTGCGCATGAAATTCACGCCGCGGCGCGCGAGGGCATCGATGTTGGGCGTCTTGATGTGCGGATGGCCCGTGCAGCCGAGATAATCCCAGCGCAGTTGGTCGGCCATGATGAAGAGGATATTGGGTTGGGCGCGCATGGGCAGATTCCGGTCATGGACGCAGGCTGGCGCCAATGCTACCGGACGCACGGACAGGTGGCGAGGTCCGGGCCGAACCTCGGGATCGAGACATGAGCGCTGAAACAACGCCCGAGCCGGAAGAGACGCGCCCGCCCTGGCACGCGCGCGTGCTCACGATCTTCCCGGACATGTTTCCAGGATCGCTCGGGGTGTCGCTGGTCGGGACGGCGCTCGAGAATGGCCTCTGGGAGCTCGACTGTGTCGATATTCGCGACTTCGGGCTGACGAAGCACCGCACGGTGGACGACACGCCGGCCGGTGGCGGTGCCGGCATGGTCATGCGCGCCGACGTGCTCGCCGCGGCGATCGACCATGCCCGCGAGGATATGCCGGATGTACCGCTCATCTATCTGAGCCCGCGCGGGCAGCCACTGACCCAGGCGCGCGTGCGCGAGCTGAGCGCAGGCCCGGGCGCGATCCTGCTCGCGGGGCGATTCGAGGGCGTCGATCAGCGCGTGATCGAGGCGCGCGGGCTCGAGGAAATCTCGATCGGCGACTATGTGCTCTCGGGCGGCGAGCTTGCCGCCATGGTGCTGATCGATGCCTGCGTGCGCCTGCTGCCGGGCGTGCTCGGGGCCGAAGCCTCGCTCAGCGAGGAGAGTTTCGAGAGCGGTCTGCTCGAATATCCCCAGTACACGCGCCCGCGCGACTGGGAAGGGCGAGCGATTCCCGACATCCTGCTTTCCGGCGATCACAAGCGGATTGCGGCGTGGCGGCGCGCCGAGGCCGAACGCCTTACGCGCGAGCGCCGGCCTGATCTGATCGCGTCACATCCGAAGGATACGAAGGGTAAGACGTAGGAGATACGCACATGATCCTGCTCATCCTCGGCCTCATCATCTTCATCGGCATCCATCTCGTGCCGACGCAGGTTGCAACGCGCGCCGGCGCCGTCGCCAGCCTGGGCGAGAATGCCTACAAGGGCCTGTTCTCCCTGGTCTCGCTCCTCGGTTTCGTCCTGATCATCTACGGCTTCGGCGAGGCGCGCTATGCAGCGAGCGGCAATCCCATGCTCTGGGATCCACCGCGCTGGATGCGGCACGTGACCATGACGCTCATGCTGCCGGTGTTCGTGCTGCTCGCCGCTGCGTATCTGCCGGGGCGCATCAGTGCAGCGGTGAAACATCCCATGCTGCTGTCGGTGAAGCTCTGGGCCTTCGCGCACCTGCTCGTCTCGGCACGACTCGCGAACTTCGTCCTGTTCGGCGCGCTGCTGGCCTGGGCCGTGTTCGACCGCATTTCCGTCAAGCAGCGTGCGCTCCCGATCAAGAGCGGCCCCGTGCGCAATGACATCATCGCGCTCGTCATCGGCCTCCTCGCCTATGCCTTCATGCTGCTACAGGGGCATACGCTGCTCATCGGCGTCCCGCTGATCGGTTGAGGTTTCATGCCGCCACTCGACCTCATTGCCTTTGCCGTCTTCGTCGTGCTCATCGGCGGCTATCACGTCATCACAGGCTACCGTCCGCTCGTGGACCGCAGCATTGTCGGCGCCGTGCAGGCCCAGCGCGTGGTCTGGATGCGCAACATGGCTGCGCGCGACGTCAGGATCGTCGATGCGCAGCTTCTGGCGTCGCTCTCGCAGGGCAATGCATTTTTTGCCTCGACGTCCGCCATCGGCATCGGTGGTCTGGCGGCGATGATCGGATCGGGCGATCAGGTGCAGAAGCTGTTCGAGCGCTTGCCCTATGCCGCGCAGTCCTCGCCGGTCGTGTGGGAGCTCAAGCTGATCCTGCTGATCTCGATCTTCATCTATGCGTTTTTCAAGTTCGCCTGGGCCTTCCGGCTGGCGCATTACACCGCGATCATGATCGGTGCGACGCCGATCGCCAACGGGTCCAACCACGCGGACTGCGAGGAGCACGCGCTCCGGACCGCGCGCCTGATCGGCATTGCGGGCGAGCATTCCAACAGCGGGCTTCGCGCCTTCTACTGCGCGATCGCCGCGCTCGCGTGGTTCTACCACCCCATTGCCTTCATGATCGCGACCGCGTGGGTGCTCTCGATCCTCGTCCGGCGGGATTTTTTCTCGCGCTCGCGGCGCCTGTTGTTCGGCCAGAAAACATGACGGGGCCGGGCTGAGCCCGACCCCGTCGATCATCGCGATGAGAGAAGGCGATCAGCCGAGCTGGCTGACGATCTTCTGCACCATATAAACCTGCAGGCCCTCGGCGCCGCCCTCGTGGCCATACCCTGAGTCCTTGACGCCGCCGAATGGCATCTCGGGCAGCGCGAGACCCTGGTGGTTGATCGTGATCATGCCCGCGTCGATGTTGTCGGCGAGCTTGGTCGCGGTCTTGGCATTGTGCGTGAAGGCATAGCTCGCGAGGCCGAAGGGCAGGCTGTTCGCCTCCTTGAGCATCTCGTCCGTGTCCTTGAAGCGGATCATGACCGCGACCGGACCGAACGGCTCCTCGGAGAGAATGCGCGCGTTCTTCGGCACGTCGGTCACGACCGTCGGCTCGAAGAAGTTGCCCTGATTGCCGATGCGGTTACCGCCGGCCTGTACCTTGCCGCCCTTCTCGCGCACGTCGGCGATGATGGACTCCATCGCGTTGACACGGCGCGGATTGGCGAGCGCGCCCATCTTGCTGTCGGGCTCGAGGCCGTCACCGACCTTGATGCCCTTGGCGAGATCGATGAACTTGCCGACGAACTTGTCGTAGGCCTTCTCGTGCACGAAGAAGCGCGTGGGCGAGATGCAGACCTGACCGGCATTGCGGTACTTGAGGCCCGAGGTCAGCGAGGCGACGGCATCGGTGTCGACATCGTCGAAGATCATCACCGGCGCATGACCGCCGAGCTCCATGGTCGCGCGCTTCATGTGCAGACCGGCCATCGAGGCGAGCTGCTTGCCGACCGGCACCGAGCCGGTGAACGAGATCTTGCGCACGCTCGGATGCGGGATGAGGTATTCGGAGATCTCCGCCGGCACGCCGTACACGAGGTTGATCACGCCCGCCGGAACGCCGGCATCATGGAAAGCGCGCACGAGACCGATCGGCGAGCCGGGCGTCTCCTCGGGGCACTTCAGGATGATCGAGCAGCCGGCCGCAAGCGCCGCCGCGATCTTGCGCACGGCCTGCGTGACCGGGAAGTTCCACGGGGCGAAACCGGCGGTGACACCGATCGGCTCCTGGATGATCAGATTGCGCACGCCGTCGGCGCGGGCGGGGATGATGCGGCCATAGGCGCGGCGGCCTTCCTCAGCGAACCAGTCGATGACGTCGGCGCCCGAGAGCACCTCCATCTTGGCCTCGGCGAGAACCTTGCCCTGCTCCATGGTGAGGACGCGGGCGATGTCGTCGGCGCGCTCGCGCACGAGGTTCGCCGCCTTGCGCATGATGCCCGAGCGCTCGAAGGCCGAGACCTTGCGCCACGTCGCGAAACCCTTCTCGGCGGCCTTGATCGCCTTGTCGAGATCGGCGCGCCCAGCATAGCCGAGCGTCGCGAGGGCTGTGTTCTTGGCCGGATTCATAACCTCTTGCGACTTGCCCGAGGTCGGCTGCACCCACTGTCCGTCGATGTAGTGATTGAGGGTCTCGTAAGCGGTCATAGCGGCTCCTTCAGGGCAACGCGAAATGTACGGCCTGACATATCGGGCCGTGGGCGTCCTGCGCAAGGGATTTCGGGCTCCGGCACCGCGGGGAGCACAGATCAGCCTTGAGCAGCCTGCACGGATCGGCCCATTACGGACGATCGTCGAGCTCGTAGAGCTCGTCGGGCACGATGACGAGACTGAAGGCCAACCGGATGGCCACGAGCAGCACGAGAAGAGCGAGCAGCGCCCTGAGCTGTTCGGCCTTGAGCCGCTGGGCAGCGCGCACGCCGTATTGCGCACCGAACACGCCCGCAATCATCAAAGGCGCTGCAAGCAGGAGGTCGACCGAGAAGTTCGTCGTCGCCTGCAGCAGCGTCGCGAAAGCCGTGACGAAGACGACCTGGAACTGCGATGTGCCGATCACCACGCGCGTCGGCACGCGCAGAAGATAGATCAGCGCCGGCACGAGCATGAAGCCGCCGCCGACGCCCATGATGGCGGTCAGCCAGCCGACCATCGCACCGATGATCACGGGCGGGATCGCGCTCATGTAGAGCTTGGCCGTCTGAAAGCGCATCTTGAGCGGCAGGCGCTGCACCCAGATGTGCTGGCCGCCGCGGCGGCTCGTCGTCTTCATCGGACCTGGAGCCCGGCGCAAGGCGCGCACGCTCTCGACCAGCATCAGCCCGCCCACGGTTCCGAGCAGGATGACGTAGGACATGGCAATGAAGAAATCGAGCTGTCCGGCAGCCTTCAGCAGACGCTGGATGGCAACACCGGTCGTCGCGCCTATGACGCCGCCGGCAATGAGCAGCAGGCCCATCCTGAGATCGACATTGCCGCGCTGCCAGTTCGCGATCGCGCCCGAGACCGACGAGGCGACAACCTGACTCGCGCCCGTGCCGACCGCGATCGCCGGCGGCACGCCGAGAAAGATCAGGATCGGCGTCGTGATGAAGCCGCCACCGATGCCGAACATGCCCGACAGGAAGCCGACCACGAGCCCCAGCGCGATGAGGACGCGCAGATCGATGGCAAGCTCCGCGATGGGGAGATAGACGCTCATTCGCGCAGGACCTTCGAATGGGAGCTCTGCCGAGGAAGGCTGCTGCATACGCCTAGCCCAGCGCGCCCTCACTGTGGTGCAGCGTCGCGCCCTGCGGCAGATGGAATCGCAGTGCGCTCGAAATCCAGTCAACCAATACCAGCGCGCTCGATGTTGCGCCACCAACGACCGTTGCGCGCATGGATAACGCGGGCGATAAGACAGAAGATCCATGCCATCGTGACGTAGTGGAGACCATCATGACCGTGCGTCCGCGACGCAGCGTCCTCTATATGCCGGGGGCCAACGCCCGCGCCCTGGAAAAGGCCAAGACCTTGCCGGCCGATGCGCTCATCCTCGACCTCGAGGATGCCGTGGCGCCGGATGCCAAGGCGCAGGCACGCGCGCAGGTCACGGACGCGGTGAAGGCCGGCGGCTATGGCCCGCGCGAGCTCGTGATCCGCGTCAACGGCCTCGATACGCCGTGGGGCGGCGACGATCTCAAGGCGGCGGTCGCGGCGGGGCCGGATGCGATCCTCATTCCGAAGGCGGCGAGCGGCGACGACATCGCGCGCGCCTCGGCGGCCATGCGCCAGGCCGGCGCGGGCGAGCAAATGCAGCTCTGGGCCATGATCGAGACGCCGATCGCCATTCTCAAAGCGGGCGAGATCGCGGCGGCCGCGCGCCACGCAGGCTCGCGTCTCGCCGTGCTGGTGCTCGGGCTCAACGATCTCGTCAAGGAGACGGGCGCGGTGCTCGATGGCGAGCGCACAGCCGCGCTCTACTGGCTCTCGGCCGCGCTCACGGCGGCGCGCGCGTACGGCCTGACCATCCTCGACGGGGTCTACAACAACTTCCGCGACATGGATGGCTACGACAAGGAGTGCCGGCAGGGGCGGATGCTCGGCTTCGACGGCAAGACGCTCATCCATCCCGACCAGATCGCGCTCGCCAACGAGGTGTTCTCGCCACCCGCTGCCGAGGTCGAGTTCGCGCGCAAGATCATCGCGGCTTTCGATCAGCCGGAGAACAAGGGCAAGGGCGTGATCAATCTCGAGGGCCGCATGGTCGAGCTGCTGCACGCCGAGATCGCGCGGAAGACGGTCGCGATCGCCGACGCGATAGCAGCGCGGAGCTGAAATGGCTGGTGCCGCGCTCACAGCAAAGGTCGAGCGCTGGCCCGTCGCCGGTGCTTTCACCATCTCGCGCGGCGCGCGCACGGAAGCGGTCGTCGTCGTTGTCGAGGCGGCGGCAGATGGCATCATCGGGCGCGGCGAGTGCGTGCCCTATGCGCGCTATGGCGAGACCGTTGAGGGCGTCGTCGCGGCAATCGAAGGTGTCCGCGCGATCGCATCGCGCGAGGACCTCGCGCGTGTGCCGGCTCCCGGTGCTGCGCGCAATGCCATCGACTGCGCCCTCTGGGATCTCGAAGCCAAGCGCGCGGGGCGCCCCGCCTGGGAACTCGCAGGCCTCGCGCCGCTGAAGCCAGTGCCCACCTGCTACACGCTGAGCCTCGATGCGCCCGACGCCATGGCGGCGCACGCGAGAGAGGCACACGCGCATCCCCTGCTCAAGATCAAGCTCGGTGGAGGCACAGCCGACGCAGAGCGCATGCGCGCCATCCGTGCTGCGCGTCCCGAGGCACGGCTCGTCGCCGATGCGAATGAAGCCTGGCATCCCGACGAGTTGCAGCACCTGCTCGCCGTAGCGGCAGAAGCGCAGTTCGAGCTGATCGAGCAGCCGCTACCGGCCGGCGATGGCCAGCGCACTCGCTGGCCTGAAACGCGAAGTGCCGATCTGCGCCGATGAGTCCGCGCACACGGCCGATGGCCTCGCCGCACTCCGCGACCGCTACGATGCCGTCAACATCAAGCTCGACAAGACCGGCGGCCTCACCGGCGCGCTCGCCATGGCGGCCGAAGCCCAACGCCTCGGCTTCAAGACCATGGTCGGATGCATGCTCGCTACATCGCTCGCGATGGCGCCGGCGACGCTCGTCGCGCAGTCCGCCGACTGGGTGGATCTCGATGGCCCGCTGCTGCTCGCACGTGATCGGCCGCACGGGCTCAAGTATGTCGATGGATGCGTCTCGCCGCCGACAGCCGCGTTGTGGGGATAGCCGTCGCGTCTTCGACGCGAGCGAGGCTCACCTCGCGCTCCACCGGGGAGACCCCGGACCCCCTCCTTTTTATGACTTGGCATTTGCGGCACGCTCCACATGTCCCCTCTCCCCGCGTTTGCGGGGAGAGGGTTAGGGTGAGGGGCAGCGGCTTATGCCGACGTCGCGCAAGCTCCCGCCCCTCATCCTATCCTTCTCCCCGTAAAGGACGGGGAGAAGGGACCTGTCGCGACAGCTGCTGGCGCCAAGTCAAAAAAAGGAGGGGGTCCGGGGTCTCCCCGGGCGGGGTTGAAGGGGCGGCAGCCCCTCTCGCGCTGAAAGCGCGAACAATGCCGCACTAGCGCCCTGACGGCTGGAAGACGTCGCCGTGGCGGTAGAAGATCTTCCACGCACCATCTTCGAAGCGATACCCCTGCGTCACGCGGAGCGAGCGCTCGAAGGATCGGCCATCGAGCGTGCGGATGGTGTGCTCGAGATCGGCGGTCAGCGCCATGGTGCCGCTGATGGAAGTCACAAGATTTTCGAGACGCGTGATGCGCGCGCTCACCTGACCCGTGACCCACCGAAGGCGCGAGCCGATCTCTTCCCACCCGCGCTCCATGCCGCCGAGCGCGCCGAAGATCATCACATCCGGCTTCGGCGACCAGAGCGAAATGAACGGCTCGGCATTGCCTGCTCCCTGAGCAATAAGAGCCTTTTCAAATTCTACGCGGAAGGCCGCGAAGGCTGACTTCAACTCTGCGTCCGTCATGACTGCCTCCCGTTTCAACCGCCGATGCCGCGCGATGCGAGAAAGCGCGGGTTCCTGACGCGCAGCTCGGCAATGAGGAGCGTGCGCAGGGCCTCTGCGATGTCCGCCGCTTTGCCTTTTGGCAGCGTGTCGGCGCGGATGTCGCGCGCGAGCTGTGCGGTCGAACCTTCGCCTTCCTCGTAGAGGCTGTCGAGCAGCGACCACTCGGCGGCTTCGACTTCCTCGGCGAGTGCGCGACGCGCGATCTCCAGCGCATTGGCGATCATGGCGCCGGCATAGCGCTGCTCGGGGGCGAGCGCGGGCAGCACTTCGGCACGGAGCATCTCGGTCGCGAGATCGAGGAGGGCATCGGCATCAATGCGGCGTGCGGTCATGGGATCGGCCTCCCGGCTTCGAGAGCGGCAATGGCTTCGAGCGCGTCGAACTCCATCTCGGCGGGCATGAGACCGGTGAGGGCGAGTTCGAGCGAGCGCTCGCCGCCAGTGAGAAAGCGCTGGCCTTGGAGCAGCGCGATCACGGCCCAGCGCGCGGCGCCGAGGATCTCCCAGAAGGCGAGCTCGCTTTCGGTAATCGGCGCATCGGACGCGGCGTTGTAGCCTTCGAGCAGATCGGCGCGCGTCGCGATGCCGCCGGCCGCGAGCGCGTCATTGCCGAAGCGCCAGCAGCGCGCGCAGAACCAGCCGAGGTCCTCGCGCGGATCACCCCAGTGGCAGAATTCCCAATCGAGGATGCCCGTGAGCTGGCCGTTCTCGATGAGATAGTTGCCGGTGCGGAAATCGCCGTGCACGAGCGAGGTCGGACGCGGCGCGGGCTTATGCGAGAGCAGCCAGGCCAGCACGTATTCGAGCGCGGGGCGCGGCTCGCTCGCCTTGTCGAGGGCGCGGCGCATCTCGGCGACGGCGGCGCCGACAGCGTCGGGCTCGGGGAGCGGCAGGAAGGCGAGCGCATCGTTCGGCGGACGGATCGCGTGAATGCGCGCGAGCTGATTGCCGATCTCGCGTGCGAGCGCGGGGCCGAACCCGGCGAGATCCGGATCGCGGATGATGCGACGCGCCTGTGCGGTGCCCGAGAGCAGACGCTGCACCGTGAATGGCGCGCCGATCACGCTCTTGTCGGCGCATTCGGCGATCGGCTCGGCGACGAGCACGCTGGCTGCGTGCGCGGCCTTGATGCAGGCGAATTCGCGCGGACGATCGAGGCTCATGGGAAGGCGCGCGACCGCATCCGTCCTGAGCACAAGGGCATGCGTGCCGGCGCGCGGGCCGCCGTCGATCGCCGCATGAATGCGCCAGTTTTCCTGCACGGCACCGCCGGAGAGGAGATCGGCGCGCGTGATCTCGACGCGTGAAGCCTCGACCGCGCTCGCAAGCCAACGCTGCAGCGGATCGAGGTTGGCCGGATCGAGTGTGCGTGGGCGGGAGCTCGCGGCCATGGTCATTCGGTCGGCAGGAGGTGGCCGCCGTCAACGGTCAGCACGCTCCCCGTCATGAAGGAACCCGCCTCCGACGCGAGCAGCAGCAGTGGGCCATCGAGCTCGCCGAGATTGCCGAGGCGGCGCATGGGCACGTGCGCGATCATGCGCTTCCCTGGCTCGGTCTCCCAGAACTCGTCATTGAGCTCGGTCGCGATGTAGCCCGGCGCGATGGCGTTGACGCGAATGCGGTCGCGCGCCAGCTCCAGCGCCATGTTGCGCGTGAGCGCGATGACGGCGGCCTTCGACGCGGAGTAGGCCGAGAGCGTCTTGATGGCGCCGAGACCGACGATCGAAGAAATGTTGATGATCGAACCGCCCTTCCCGGCGGCGACCATGCGGCGCGCGGCCTCCTGCCCGACGTGGAATACGCCGTCGAGGTTCACGTCCATGATCTTGCGCCACTGCTCTTCGCGCATGCGCGTGAACCACGCCGGATCGGTGATGCCCGCGTTGTTGACGCAGATCGAGAGAGGCCCGAGCGCGGCCTCGCCTTCCGCGAAGGCGCGTTCGACATCATTGCGGTCGGTGACATCCATCGCGACAGCGTGCGCCGTGCCGCCGGCCGCTTCGATCCGTGCCTTGAGCGCTTCGAGGCGGTCCGTGCGCCGTGCCGCGACGACGACCTTGGCGCCGGCTGCGGCCAGCACGGTCGCGAAGTGCTCGCCGAGGCCCGAGGAAGCGCCCGTGACGAGCGCCGTGCGGCCGGCGAGCGAGAGGAGGTTCGATGACATGCAATCTCCGGGGGTGTCCCTGATGGTTCGCGGCCAATTCACCACTTCCCGCGATGAGATGCAATTTCGAGTGCCGCGGGCTGCCGGGAAGAGGTGCTCCGCAACCGTACCGTGGTGCGTCGCGCCAGAGGCGCGCCAAGAAAGTGCTCCGCGGCGGCCAGAGCGAGAGGGCATAGATTGTGGCCGCGGGCTGCTATTCCTTGGGACGGCCTAACGGCCGGCGCGCAGTCGCGCGCTCAAGAAGTGGCGCTGCGAACTCGGCATTTGTCCCCGCACTTGTAGGCAGCCGTATCTTCTAGGTCGCGCGCGGCACCAAGGGGGCCCTCCGGAGGCGTCCGAAGTCGCGCCGCGCGCGCCGCTCCCGGAGCATCGCCTCCGGCCTGCTGCCTCCGCACGTAACGCTCGTGCGCGAGCTGGACCCGACCGGCCATGGCAGGTGGAGAAAGCGAGCGGCAGAACGGGGCGGCAGGCGCCGCTTCCTCTTTCCATCGGACTGGCGTCGCCGCCCCGTCCCCTCGGTGATTTTACGCCCGGCGCGGAAGCGCGGCCGGGTTATAGGGTGTTCGATCGCGCTTTCAGCGCGAGCGGGGCCTCGGCCCCGCACCCCGACCGGGGGACACCCCCGGAACCCCCGCCTTTTTATTTTTGTACCGCGGGCTGCCGGGAAGAGGTGCTATCGCCTCCAGCCGTGATGCTATGCCCGCGGCGGTCAGGGCGACAGCGCAGTGTATGACGCGCCCCACTTCCCCCTCTCCCCATTGTCTTCAATGGGGAGAGGGCCGGGGTGAGGGGCGACAACATTTGCGACGTCGGCGTTTGCCGCTGCCCCTCACCCTAACCCTCTCCCCGTAAGAACGGGGAGAGGGGATGCTGGTGCGTTCGCGGCTCGCTCCAGTCCATAAAAAGAAGGGGGTTCGGGGTCTCCCCGATTGGGGCCAGGGGCGAAAGCCCCGTCGCGTCGAAGACGCGACAACACAGCGGACCTAACCGAGGCGCGAACTAGCCGCGGCGCAGCGTGCGGCCGGTGGTGGTGTCGAAGACGTGCACGCGGTGCTCGGGCACATGCAGAGCGATCGTGCCATTGCCGAGATCGTGCATCGAGGACGGCACCGACAGAACGAGCGGCGCACTGCCGGCAAGACCGTGCACCAGACGATTGGGGCCCAGCTCCTCGACGAACTCGGGCTTCATGGCAAAGCCGTTGCTCTCGCCCGACGCGGCGACAGTCATGTCCTCGGGGCGGATGCCGACCTCGACGGACGTGCCATCCGCCACCTCGAACTGGTCGGGATCGAAGTCGAGCGTGCCCGAGCCCGGGATCTCGACCTTGCCGCGACCGATGACACGGCCAGGCACAAGGTTCATGGCCGGCGAGCCGATGAAGGTCGCGACGAAGCGCGTTGCCGGCCTGTTGTAGACGTCGGTCGGCTTGCCGACCTGCTCGATGCGGCCGTGGTTCATGACGACGACGACGTCGGCGAGCGTCATGGCCTCGACCTGATCGTGCGTGACGAAGATCGAGGTGGCCTTGAGGCGATTGTGCAGGCGGCGGATCTCGATGCGCATCTGGACGCGCAGCTTGGCGTCGAGGTTCGAGAGCGGCTCGTCGAAGAGGAAGGCCTGCGGCTCGCGCACGATGGCGCGGCCCATGGCGACGCGCTGGCGCTGGCCGCCGGAGAGCGCACGCGGACGGCGGTCGAGGAAGTCCTCGATGGCGAGCATCCTGGCGGCCTCGCGCACGCGGCGCTCGATCTCGGGCTTGGGCGTGCGGCGGTTGCGCAGGCCATAGGCCATGTTGTCGTACACGCTCATGTGCGGATAGAGCGCGTAATTCTGGAAGACCATGGCGATGTCGCGCTCGGCCGGCTCGACCTCGTTCACGACGCGATCGCCGATCTTGCAGGTGCCGCCGGTGATGGTCTCGAGGCCGGCGATCATGCGCAGCAGCGTGGACTTGCCGCAGCCCGAGGGCCCGAGGAGGACGGTGAAGGAGCCGTTCGGCACGTCGAGCGAGATGCCTTTCACGGCCTCCACGCCGCCGGCGTAGACCTTCCTGACGTTTTCGAGAATGACCGAAGCCATGCGGCTACTTCTCCGTCTCCACCAGTCCCTTGATGAACCAGCGCTGCATGAGGAGGACAACCGCCACGGGCGGCAGCATTGCGAGGATGACAGCCGCCATGACCATCGGCCATTGCGGATCGGTGTCGGCGACGTTGATCATGCGCTGGATGCCCATGACGACCGTCAGGTACTGGCGGTCCGTCGTCATGAGCAGCGGCCAGAGGTACTGGTTCCAGCCGAACGTGAACATGATCACGAAGAGCGCAGCGAGATTCGTGCGCGAGAGCGGAAGGAGGATGTCCTTCATGAATTTGACGGGCCCGGCGCCGTCGATGCGCGCGGCTTCGGCAAGCTCGTCCGGCACGGTGAGGAAGAACTGGCGGAAGAGGAAGGTCGCGGTCGCGGAGGCGATGAGCGGGATGGTGAGGCCGGCATAGGAGTTCAGCATGCCGAGATCGGCGACGACCTTGAAGGTCGGCACGATGCGCACTTCCACCGGCAGCATCAGGGTCATGAAGATGATCCAGAAGACAACCATGCGGAAGGGAAAGCGGAAGTAGACGATCGCGAACGCGGCGATGAAGGAGACGAAGATTTTTCCGAGCGCGATGATCATGGCCATGATGAAGCTGTTCGTCATCATGCGCCACATGGGCACGCCGCCCGCCGTGGGGTTGATCAGGCCTTCGAAGAGGAGCCTGCGGTAATTCTCGAAGAACTGCGTGCCGGGCCAGAGCGGGATCGGCGCGGTCATGATGTCCTTGGCGTGGTGCGTCGACGCCACGAACGTGACCCAGATGGGAAAGGCGACGACGACGATGCCGAGGATCAGCACCACGTGCGCGAGAAGGGTTGCGAGAGAGCGGCGTTCGACCATCAGTAGGCCACCCTGCGCTCGATGTAGCGGAACTGGACGACCGTGAGCGCGATCACGATGATCATCAGGATCACCGACTGCGCCGCCGAGCTGCCGAGGTCGAGGCCGATGAAGCCGTCGTTGAAGACCTTGTAGACGAGGATCTCGGTCGCCTTGGCGGGCCCGCCGCTGGTGGTGGCGTGGACGATGCCGAACGTATCGAAGAAGGCATAGACGATGTTGACGACGAGCAGGAAGAACGTCGTTGGCGAGAGCAGCGGGAAGACGATCGTCCAGAAGCGCTTGGTCGGTCCCGCGCCGTCGATGGCGGCGGCCTCGATGAGCGAGCGCGGAATGGCCTGGAGGCCGGCGAGGAAGAAGACGAAGTTGTAGCTGATCTGCTTCCAGACGGCGGCGATGGTGATCAACGCGAAGGCATCCCGGCCGCGGATCTGGTGGTTCCAGTCATAGCCGAGGCTGTGCAGCATGTACGCGACAATGCCAATGCGCGGGTTGAACATGAAGACCCAGAGCGCACCGGCGACGGCGGGGGCCACGGCATAGGGCCAGATCAGCATGGTCTTGTAGCCGGTGGCGCCCTTGATGACGCGGTCGGCCATGACAGCCATGAGCAGCGCGAGGCCCATGGCGAAGCCGGCGACGAGCAGGCTGAAGACTGCCGTGCGGCTGAAGGATTCGAGATAGTCGCGGTTGCGGAAGAGAGCGGTGAAATTGTCGAACCAGACGAACTGGCTCTTGAGCCCGAAAGGATCCTCGAGCAGCACCGACTGATAGAGGGCCTGGCTCGCCGGCCAGACGAAGAAGACGAACGTGATGACGAGCTGCGGCATGACGAGCGCAAGCGGCAACCACGGGGATCGGAAGACCGCGCGCTTCTCCATGTCAGTGCAGTTCCGCCGGCGGGAGCTCCGGCCGGAGGCGGCCGTCGCAGATGAGGTTGGATATAGAGAGAGGGCGGATGCCTTGCGGCACCCGCCCTCGTAACCGACTTACTTGTTGGCAGCTTCGAAGCGGCGGAGCAGCTCGTTGCCACGCGTCACGGCGGCGTCGAGAGCTTCCTTGGCCGACTTCTTGCCCGACCACACGCCCTCCAGCTCCTCGTCGATGATGTCGCGGATCTGGACGTAGTTGCCGAAGCGCAGGCCCTTCGAGTTCGACGTCGGCGGGTTGAGCGTCATCTGCTTGATCGAGACGTCGGTGCCGGGATTCTTGGTGTAGTAGCCCTGCGTCTTGCTCAGCTCATACGAGGCCGTGGTGATCGGGAGGTAGCCCGTCTCCTGGTGCCACTTGGCCTGGACCTCGGGCTGCGAGAGGTAGTTGAAGAACTGCCCGACGCCCTTGTAGGTCTCTTTCGGATGACCGGAGAGCACCCAGAGCGTGGCGCCGCCGATGATCGAGTTCTGCGGGGCGCCCTTCACGTCCGGCCAGTACGGCAGCATGCCGACGCCGAACTCGAAGTCCTTCGCATTGGCGCGCACGCCAGCCTGCGAGGCCGACGAGTTCATGTACATCGCGCATTCCTGCGTATAGAACTTCGGCGCGCTGTCCGCGCGGCGGCCGCCGTAGTCGAAGACCTTCGACTTCTGCCACTCGCCCATGGCCGAGATCATCTTCACATGAAGCGGTGAATTGATCTGGAACTCGGTATCGAGGCCGTCGAAGCCGTTCGACTTCGTCGCGATCGGCACATTGTGAAGTGCCGAGAAGTTCTCGATGAGAACCCACGAAGGCCAACCGATGGTGAAGCCGCACTTCACGCCCGAAGCCTGCAGCTTCTTCGAGGCGGCTTCGATCTCCGGCCAGGTCTTCGGCGGGCTCTCAGGATCGAGACCGGCCTTTTTGAAGAGGGTCTTGTTGTAGAACATGACCGGCGTCGAGCTGTTGAACGGCATCGACAGCATGTTGCCGGCGCTGTCGCTGTAGTAGCCGGTCACGCTCGGAAGATAATTCTTGGGATCGAACGGGAGGTTCTGATCCTTCATGAGCTGGTAGACGGGATAGACGGCGCCCTTGGCCGCCATCAGTGTCGCCGTGCCGACCTCGAAGACCTGCACGATATGAGGATGCTGCTTGGCGCGGAAGGCCGCGATCGCACCCGTCATCGTCTCCGTGTAGTTCCCCTTATAGATGGGGACGATCTTGTATTCCTTCTGGGTGGCATTGAAGCCGGCCGCGATCGCATCGACCTTCTGGCCGAGCTCGCCGCCCATGGCGTGCCACCACTGAATTTCCTGCTGAGCAAATGCCGGGGCAGCAAAAAACGTACCGGCCACCACGCCCGCAAGAGCGTGTTTCACACGTCGCAACATAGTTGGACCTCCCATCGGTCACCGCTTGGATGCGGTTGCTCTACGGGAAGTTTATGACAGCCTAACGAAAACATCCAGCACAACTATTTGGCGATGGAGCGGCTTGAAGGGGCTCAGTTTTCCTCCATCTTGAGGGCCGCGATAAACGCCTCCTGGGGGATCTCCACGGAGCCGAACTCGCGCATTTTCTTTTTGCCCTTTTTCTGCTTCTCGAGGAGCTTTCGCTTACGCGTGATGTCACCGCCATAGCACTTGGCGAGCACGTCCTTTCGGAGCGCCCGGATGGTCTCGCGCGCGATCACCTTGGCGCCGATCGCGGCCTGGATCGGGATCTGGAAAAGATGCGGCGGGATCAGCTCCTTGAGCTTCTCGCACATGGTGCGGCCGCGCTGCTCGGCGCGGCTCTTGTGGACGATGATCGAGAGCGCGTCGACAGGCTCCGCATTGACCAGAATCGAGAGCTTGACGAGGTCCCCTTCCTCGTAGCCGACGATGTGGTAGTCGAACGAGGCATAGCCGCGCGAGACGGACTTCAGCCGGTCGTAGAAATCGAACACCACCTCGTTCAGCGGCAGCTCGTAGACGAGCATGGCGCGCGTGCCGACGTAAGTGAGGTTTTTCTGGCGGCCGCGGCGGTCCTGGCAGAGCTTGAGCACGGCGCCGAGATACTCGTCCGGCACCAGGATCGTCGCCTCGATCCAGGGCTCCTCGATGTGGTCGATGCGCACGGGGTCCGGCATGTCGGCCGGATTGTGCATCTCGATCGTCGAGCCGTCGTTCATGTGCAGGTGGTAGATGACGGACGGGGCGGTCGTGATGAGGTCGAGATTGAACTCGCGCTCGAGGCGCTCGGTGATGATCTCGAGGTGCAGAAGGCCGAGAAAGCCGCAGCGGAAGCCGAAGCCCAGCGCCGCCGAGCTCTCCGTCTCATAGGAAAAGCTCGCGTCATTGAGCCGAAGCTTGCCCATGGCCTCGCGCAGGTCCTCGAAGTCCGCAGCATCGACCGGAAAGAGGCCGCAGAAGACCACGGGCTGCGCCGGCTTGAAGCCGGGGAGCGGCTCGGCCGTCGGATTCTTCTCATCGGTGACGGTATCGCCGACGCGCGTATCAGCGACCTGCTTGATGGCGGCCGTGAAAAAGCCGACCTCGCCGGTCGCAAGCTCGGGCAGCATCTCCTGCTTGGGGCGGAAGATGCCGACGCGGTCGATCTGATAGCTGGTGTCGGTCGCCATGAGCTTGACGCGCTGGCCTTTTTTCAAGGCCCCGTCGATCACGCGCACGAGCACGATTACACCGAGATAGGCGTCGTACCAGCTATCGACCAGCAGGGCCTTGAGCGGCTTTTTGCTGTCCCCCTTGGGCGGCGGCAGGCGCGTGACGATGGCTTCGAGCACGTCAGCGACGCCGACACCCGTCTTCGCCGAAATGGGAACGGCCTCCGAGGCATCGATGCCGATCACGTCCTCGATCTGCTGCTTGACGCGGTCCGGGTCGGCGGCGGGCAGGTCGATCTTGTTCAGGACCGGGACGATCTCGAGATTGTGGTCGATCGCCTGATAGACGTTGGCGAGCGTCTGCGCCTCGACACCCTGGGAGGCATCGACGACGAGCAGCGCCCCCTCGCAGGCCGCGAGCGAGCGCGAGACCTCGTAGGCGAAGTCCACATGGCCCGGCGTGTCCATCAGGTTGAGCTGATAGGTCTTGCCGTCCTTGGCCTTGTAGTCGAGGCGCACGGTCTGGGCCTTGATGGTGATGCCGCGCTCGCGCTCGATCTCCATGGAATCGAGAATCTGGTCCTGCATCTCGCGGTCGGAGACGTTGCCGCAGAGCTGGATCAGCCGGTCGGCCAGGGTCGATTTCCCATGGTCGATGTGGGCGATGATGGAGAAGTTGCGGATCAAATCGATGTCGGTCATGGCGCGCTTGATAGCATCGCCCCCCGCACCGCAAAAGGCCCGGATGCCGATTTCGGCACGGTTACCAAGACTGCCGTCCAATTGCCGCACCGTGGGCGGGTGTTCAGCACCCGTCCGGGCCGAGAATGGCCGGCCCCAGCCCGATCCGTCACATGCCGCGGCTGGAGACGACCTTGCGCTCGACCGCATCCCAGATCATGGCCGCGATGTCATTGCCGCCGAAGTTCTTGACCTGGCGGATGCCGGTCGGCGAGGTCACGTTGATCTCGGTGAGGTAGGGCCCGATCACGTCGATGCCGGTGAAGATCAGCCCCCGCGCCTTGAGATGCGGCCCGAGGCGGGCGCAGATCTCGAGATCGCGCGGGGTCAGCTCGGTCGGCACGGCCTGGCCGCCCACATGCATGTTGGAGCGCGTCTCGTCGGCCGCCGGCACGCGGTTGATGGCGCCCGCCACCTCGCCATCGACGAGGATGATGCGCTTGTCGCCGGCGCGCACCTCCGGGCGGAACTCCTGCACCATGAAGGGCTCGCGGAACACGGTCTGGAAGAGCTCGATGAGCGAGTTTAGATTCGTGTCGTCCTCGCGAATGCGGAAGACCGAGGCGCCGCCATTGCCGTAGAGCGGCTTGAGGATGATGTCCTTGTGGCGGGCGCGGAACTCGCGCACGTCCTCGGCATTGCGCGTGACGAGAGTCGGCGGCATGAGGTCCTGGAACTCCAGCACCCACACCTTTTCCGGCGCATTGCGTACGTGCGCGGGATCGTTGACGACGAGCGTGCGCGGGTGAATGCGCTCCAGGAGATGCGTCGTCGTGATGTAGGCCATGTCGAAGGGCGGATCCTGGCGCAGCAGCACCACGTCCCACGTGCCGAGATCGACCTTGCGCGGGTTCGACAGCTTGTAGTGATCGCCGATCTTGTCCTCGACCGTCATCGTCTCGCCGCGGGCGATCAGGCGATCGCCGTCGAGCGCGATGTGCTGCGGCGTGTAGTAGAAGAGCTCATGGCCGCGCTTCTGCGCTTCGAGCAGCATCGCGAAGGTCGAGTCGCCGCGGATGTCGATCCGGTCGATGGGGTCCATCTGGCAGGCAATCTTGAGCGGCATGGGCGGATCGTCTCCTGCAGGGCGCGCGGTCATTCGTTGTTGGCGCCCATGCAAACGGGGCGGCGCGGGTGAAGTCAATATTTTCTAGCCGCGGGCTGCTCTGCTCGCGCCTGTGGCGCGAACAGGGCTTCCGCCCTGTAACCCGACCGGGGGACACCCCCGGAGCCCCCGCCTTTTATTTAGTGCCGCGGGCTGCTGGGAAGGGGTGCTGTGGCTTCCTGGTACGGCCTACCGGCCGGCGCGCAGTCGCGCGCTCATGACTGCTGTGCGCCGGTGCCAATCGCGTCCCCTCGCCCGCGAGCGGACACCGCTCGCGTGTTGCGCCCTACTTCCCCCTCTCCCCATTGTCTTCAATGGGGAGAGGGTCGGGGTGAGGGGCGGCGGCAAACGCCAACCTCGAACAAGCTTCCGCCCCTCACCCTAACCCTCTCCCCGCAAGAGCGGGGAGAGGGGATGCTGGTGCGCTCGCGGCTCACTCCAAATCCATAAAAGACGGCGCGCGGGGTGTCCCCCGTCGCCACCAATGAGCGCTGTGGAAATGGCCGCCGCGGGCATAGCACTACGGTGGGAGGCGACAGCACCCCTTCCCAGCAGCCCGCGGCACTCAAAAAAAAGCCCCGTCGCGTCGCAGACGCGAAGCTACATCCGATCCAGTGCGTTCGGGATGTGGCGTGGCCAGCCGCGTGCCGTGACGAGGATGGCATCGAGGCCGATCTGACGGTCGAGATAGGACGGATGGCGCGAGAGCCAGTATTCGGCGGCGCGGGAAATGCGGTCGCCTTGGGCGGGCGTGAGGGCCGCCTCCGCATCGGCGAGCGTCGCGCGGCGCTTGACCTCGATGAAGGCAATGCGGCCGCGGCGGGAGGCGATGATGTCGACCTCGCCGTAGGGCGTAACGTGGCGGCGGGCGAGAATGCGATAGCCCTTGGCGAGGATGAGCATCGTAGCGACCAGCTCCGCCCAGCGGCCGCGCCCGAGACGCCGGCGGCGCTCCATGAGGCGGTCGCCGGCGCGGGGCTGGCTCATGCTTCGTCCTTGAGGCGCAGGCCGATCTGGTAGACACGGGAGCGCGCGGCGCCGAGGTCGTCGGTGACGAGGCGCACGGCATCGCGCAGGCTGGATGAGGCGAGGGCCGAGCGGAGCGCGGCTTCGATTTCGACGTCGCTGACCTCGCGCGGCGGCGGGGGCGAAATGGCGATCACGATCTCACCTTTGATGGGGGCGGATGCCAGCTCGGCCGCGAGAACCGGGGCCAGGCCGCGGCGCACTTCCTCGAAGCGCTTGGTCAGCTCGCGGGCGACGACGACCTCGCGTTCGCCCAGAACGGCGGCGACATCGGCGAGCGTGTCGGCAATGCGGCTTGGTGATTCGAAGATGACGAGGCTCGCGGGGATGGTGGCGAGGGTCTCGAGGCGCGTGCGGCGGGCAACCTGCTTGGGCGGGAGAAAGCCGCCGAAGTAGAAGCCGTCCGTCGGCAGCCCGGAGATCGCGAGACCGGCGAGGATGGCGGAAGCGCCGGGCAGCGCCGTGACCGGATGGCCGGCTGCGATGGCCGCGCGCACGAGCTTGTAGCCCGGATCGGAGAGGAGCGGCGTGCCGGCATCGGAGATGAGGGCAATGGCGTGGCCCTCGGCCAGCTCCGCAAGAATGCGGGCCTGCTCGGCATCCTCGTTGTGCTCGTGGAAGGCGCGCAGCGGGCGCTCAATGGCGTAGCGGGCCAGCAGCGTGCGGCTGACGCGGGTGTCCTCGCAGAGGATGGCATGGGCGCGCGCGAGCGTGGTCACGGCGCGGACGGTCATGTCGCCGAGATTGCCGATGGGCGTCGCGACGACATAGAGGCCACCTGCGAGCGGTTCCACCATCTCGCGCGCGGCCTGCTCGGCGAGCGCGGCGCCGATGCGGGCGGCGTCGGCCGGCGCCTCGGGGGCCCTGCCCGGGCGCTCGGGTCTGCTCATTCTGGACATGTCGGCCGGCTACGCATGAGTTGCAGGAGCTGCTTCGCGTTGCATTCGTGGATGGGGTGCGCCGGAGGCTTGTGTCCGGGCCGTTTCGCGGCAAGTGTGGCGCATCTGCCCTGTTATGGGAACCGGCAAGCCGCTATCGACTCATAGGGAGTCGGCTGGCTCCCAGCCAATGACGATCTTGGGACTTCGCATGACCTATCGCCCGCCCCGCCGTGACATCCTGCGCGCCGTCGCATTCGGCGCGACGTCGCTGGCGTGGCCGAGCCTGCTGGCGGGCTGCTCGGGGCAGTCCGCGACGGGGTCGCTCGCGAGCGAGGGCGCGACCGGCACGGCGAAAGACCCGGTGAAAGTCGCGCTCATCCTGCCGACCGGCGCCGATCAGCAGACGGCCGCCATCGCCAAGGCCCTGCGCCAGGCCGCCGAGCTTGCCGTGTTCGATCTGAACCAGCCGGGCCTCCAACTCATGGTGAAGGATGACCGCGGCAGCGAGGAAGGTGCCCGCGCGGCCGTCGGCGAGGCGCTCTCTGGGGGCGCCGAGATCATCCTCGGGCCGCTGTTCTCGCGCGCAACGGCCGCGGCCGCACCGGCGGCGCGGCAGGCCGGCGTGCCCATCATCAGCTTCTCGAATGACCGCACGGTCGCGGGGAACGGCGTGTATCTGTTGAGCTTCCTGCATGATCAGGAAGTGTCACGCATTGTCGATTATTCAGCGCGTCAGGGCCGCGCGCGCATGGTGGCGCTGCTGCCCAAGGATGCGCTCGGCGACCAGCTCGAGCAGAGCCTGAGGGCCGCCACGGGGCGCTCGGGCGTGACGCTCGTCGCCCTCGAGCGTTATGCGCTCAATACGAACGCGATCCTGGCGCCGGCCCGCAAGATCCACGACGCGATCAAGGCGGCCTCGCCGGAGGCGCCGGTCAACGCGATGTTCCTGCCGGGCGGCGAGGATACGCTGCCCATGGTGGCGCCCTTCATCCCCTATCTAGGCATCGATACCAAGCAGGTGCAGCTCCTCGGCACGGGCGGCTGGGATACGTCCATCATCGCCCGGGAGAAGGCCTTTGCCGGCGGCTGGTTCGCGGCCCCCGATCCGCGCGGCTGGAAGACGTTCTCGGAGCGCTTCGCGAAGTCCTACGGGGCGCCGCCACCGCGCGTCGCGAGCCTCGCCTATGACGCCGTCGGCGTCGCGGCCGCCTTCACAGGCCAGTCGCGCAGCGGCCGGTACGGCACGGCCAATCTCACGCGGGCGAGCGGCTTCAGCGGCATCGACGGGCGCTTCCGGCTCTCGGCCAGCGGCCTTGTGGAGCGCGAGCTCGCGGTGCTGGAGGTCCGCCGGGAAGGCAGTACAGTGATCGAGGGCGCTCCAGCGGGCGAGCCGGGGCGCTTATATACCAGCGCACTGGCCCGGAGCTGAGCGACGCTCCGCCTGCGGATCTCAAGGCCTATTCCACAGATCGCCCGTTCGGGCATGGCAGTGCGCCGATTGTAGCGTTGACATGCCCGGCCAACTCGATGAAAAGTCCGCGCCGCGACAGAGCTCCGCAGCGCGAAGGCTTGCCAGATGGTCGAACTCACCCTGCCGAAGAACTCCCGCGTGCGCACCGGGAAGACGTGGAACCGACCCGAGGGTGAGGGCGACTGGAAGGAATTCCGCATCTATCGCTGGAATCCGGACGACACCGAGAACCCGCGTCTCGACACTTATTACGTCGATCAGGCCCACTGCGGGCCGATGGTCCTCGACGCGCTGATCAAGATCAAGAACGAGATCGACCCGACGCTGACCTTCCGCCGCTCGTGCCGTGAGGGCATCTGCGGCTCGTGCTCGATGAACATCGACGGCACGAACACGCTCGCCTGCCTGAAGGCAACGTCCGATATCTCAGGCGCAGTGAAGATCTATCCGCTGCCGCACCTCGAGGTGATCAAGGACCTCGTGCCGGACCTCACGAATTTCTACGCGCAGCACAAGTCCATCGAGCCGTGGCTGCAGACCACGACGCCGACGCCGCCAGGCGAATGGCGCCAGGGCCGCGAGGACCGCGAGAAGCTCGACGGCCTCTACGAGTGCATTCTGTGCGCCTGCTGCTCGACGTCCTGCCCGAGCTACTGGTGGAACTCGGACCGCTATCTCGGTCCGGCCATCCTGCTGCAGGCCTACCGCTGGGTCATCGACTCGCGCGACGAGGCGACGGGCGAGCGCCTCGACAATCTCGAGGATCCCTTCCGGCTGTACCGCTGTCACACGATCCTGAACTGCGCCAAGGCCTGCCCGAAGGGTCTCAATCCGGCCAAGGCCATCGCCGAGCTCAAGAAGCTCATGGTCGAGCGGCGGGTCTAGGCGCCGCATCTCCCGCACCCAATCACAGGTGACGACCAGACGCCGCCTCACTGGCGGCGTTTGTGCTTGTTGATTGGCGGCGAGGCGCGCAAGCAGGCCACACGGCGTGGATCAATCAACAGCCCGTGCATGGGCCGGTTGCGAGTCCGCCGCCCCCCGAATATGGTTTCCAGCATTGTCGAATAAATTGCACGGAGCGCCGGGGGGCGATTCATGCGGCTTTGTTTTGTTGTCCTGATTGCACTCCAAGCGGCGCTTGCATCTTCCGCTGCTGCGCAGCAGGAGAATTTCATCTTCCGCGGCAAGCCCAGCGAATACGAGGACTACGGCTACGCGGTGCGGGGCGCCGCCTGGCGATTTCCCGGTGATGCGGAGCGCGTCCTGGTTGTGTGCTGGGAGAATCCCACACCCGCGAACGAGCAGGCGCGGCGTTGGGTCCAGGATCAGATCACCAAGACATGGCAGCGGCATACGGCGCTGGAATTCCGGGGCTGGCAGGCGTGCGCTGCCCGAAACAAGGGCATCCGCATCCGCTTCAACGACGAAGGACCGCACGTGCGGAAGTTCGGCCGGCTTCTGGATGGTGTGTCGAACGGAATGATCCTGAACCACACCTTCAGAAACTGGGGCGCCTCCTGCCAGAGCAATCTGGAAGCGTGCGTCCGTTCGATCGCCGCACACGAGTTCGGGCACGCCTTGGGCTTTGCGCACGAGCAGAACCGGCCTGACACGCCAGGCGAATGCAGCAGGAAGCACGGCCAGGGCCAGACGCGGGAGACGATGCTCACGCCGTACGATCCCCAGTCGATCATGAATTACTGCAATCCGGACTACAACAATCACGGCGAGCTCAGCGCGCTCGATATCAAGGCTGCACAGAAACTGTACGGCGCGCCCTGATCGGGCGTCGCAGACCATGAGGGACTAGCCTATGCGTTGGCTTCGTGTCGTTGCGGCACTCTCTTTGCTGGCAGGCCTCCATGCAGCGCCCGCGTCAAGAGGGGGACTCGGCGCTCAGGCCCTGGCTCAATCCGTGACGATGAACCCGCACGCGCTCGTGTTCATACAGCTCGAATGCGTGGATGCGCTCGGCATACCGTCGGAGCCGACAGGATCGGGCTTCATCATCGAGAAGTCCGGCTACGTCGCCACGGCGCACCACGTCGTGCGCTGCTGGGATGAGAAAACCCGACGTTCCTATGCGCCAAAGAAGATCGTTGCGCGACGAGGTGGCCCGTCGGAGCAGGAACGGCCTGCAGACATCATCAAGGCCAGCGAGGATGACGACGTTGCCATCCTCAAGCTTCGCGGGGCGCCGCGTACCTATCCAACACTGCAGGTGTGCTCGCTTCGGAACCCGAAATTGGGGACCGAATTCCAAGGCGCGGGCTTTCCAGAAGGCAGCGAGCTGCAGGCCGTCTCCGTAACGTTCGGGAATGTGACCGGCAGGTTCTGGTCTGTCGCGGCTCCCTTCGCGGCCGGCATGAGCGGCGGCCCTGTCGCAAACCAGAATGGCGTCATCGGGCTCGTCAAGGGCGGACGTCAGAATGTCCAGGCCATCCGACAAATGATCCCGATCCACGTTGCGGGAAACATGATCAAGGACGCGGCCGGCATCGAGCTCCGCGACTGCGAGGCAAAGCCGGTCGACAGAGGCGGCGGGACGACTGTTGTGGCCGGCCCCTGCAAGAAGGGACAGCAGGAAATTCTATTCACCGACTACTCCGTTATTCCGCCGCGGACGGAGAAGCGCTGTATTTGAGCCTTATTGGAAAAGGGAAATTGAACATGAGGCGCTGCATTACGATCCTGCTCGCGCTCCTGCTGCTATCGCCGATCCCAGCCATGGCCAACGAGCAGGATGATGCGATAAATGCCGCACGAACCATCATGCGGCTCTTTGGAGAGCAACGCTATCGTGAGGTCTGGGACCGCCATGCAAGCGAGTTCATTCGCCAGCGCGGCACTCGCGACAGTTTTCTGGCACACCTGACAATGGGGCGGGCCCAGCTCGGCGCGGTGTCCGGCACGCGCGTCATCGACGTCAAGTTTTCGTCACATGATCCATCCTCCGGCTTCAAAGGAAGGATCTATTCCGTCACATTCGACAGCACGTATGCGGTCGGCCAAATCTACGATCAAATCGTCGTCGTGAAAGATCCGGATGGACGTTTCCGTCTCTCGGGATTCTGGGCAACGCCGGGATCGCGCTAGTGTGACGACCGAGTGTCCCTTTTGATGCCGAAGTCCGCCCGAGGCGCCAGCGTCGAGGCGTGGCGAACTTCGGAACGGGAACACGAGCGCCTATCGCACCTGCTGCCATGCAGCCCAGACCTCGTGACCGGGCGGGAGGCCGCCCGCGAGGTCGACTTCAGCTGCAGCCATGGCATAGGCCAGCACCCCGACAAGCAGTAAGCCGCCGATGACGGCGCAGGCACTTTGCAACAGAGGGGCAACGCCCCTCTCATCCCATCGCTGACGTGTCATGACGATCTCCGATGGCTGCAGGCGTGTCGGCCCGCGGTTACGGAGGAGAGCCTGCGCGCGCGGCGTCAGGAGAGCGTCACTGAGCCGTCAATCGGGCGTTGAACGTCAGCCCGTCCGCGTGAATCCGTCACGGCTCCAGTCCTCGGTGCCGACGCCGTTGTGGACGAAGAACAGACCGTCGGGATCGTACTTCCGCTTGATGGCGAACAGGCGGGGGTAGTTCGAGCCCCAGTAGGACTCCTGCCAGGCATTGTCGAAATAGTTGCTCTCGGAGACGTAGGCACCGGCCTCGCGCTTCGACACGACACGGTAGATTTCGGCCATGGCCCGCTCGACGGCCTGCACGCGCGACCTTGCGACGGCGAGATCGGGCTCGCGGCCGGGTATGCCTGGGTAGACCGGCTCGCCATTGCTCGCGATGATCACGAGGGCGAAGGCATCGAGCGCGGCGGGGTTCATCGCCGTATCGCGCGCGCGTGCAACGGCCGCCACTGGCGCGCCGGCGAGCCCCTTGTTGAAATGCAGGCCGAGGCCCCAATGCCTCGCTGCAGCATGAAGGGCGTCGGCGAGGCGCGACTGCTGGTCCTTTTCGAGGAGAGACGCCGGAAGCCACGCCGACTGATAGGCATGGAGATACTGCGCAGCCTCGCGCTGGTTGCTGGCCCAGAACACATTGTCGGGCGATGCACCGGGGCGGTCGTCCGAGAGGACGAGACCGGGAACTTTCCTGAGCGCGTCAGGATCCCAGAAACTGCGCGCCGGGATGGCCGGGATATTCGGCGGCGCATCCAGGGAAAGCCCCGGCGTGCGCGCGACCCAGTCGAAAAAGGGCTGCCAGACCGCGCGGGCACGATCGGGCGCGAGGCCCTGAAAGACCATGGCGATTTCGACCGTGCGGTTCGGACGCAGGGCAATCTGCTCGCCCCAGTGGGGATTGGCGAGGCTCTCGGCGTAGAAGGTGACGATGCGCCCGATAACCTCGCGGAAGGCTATATCGGAGGCTGCACGTATGGTCGCGAAGCAGGCGCCGAAGAACTCGGGGAGGTCGTGCGTCTCGAGCGTGAGCCTCGTCACGACACCGAGGCTGCCGCCCCCGCCCCCTTTGAGGCTCCAGAAGAGATCTGCATTCGTGCAGGCATTGGCAATGCGCACCTGGCCGTCCGCGGTGACGACCTCGGCTTCGAGGAGGCTGCCGGCCGCCGTGCCGTAATTCTTGGAGAAGCTGCCGAAGCCGCCGCTCTGCACGAGACCCGCGACGCCGACTGTCATGCACCCGCCGCCCTGCACATAGCGCCCGGCTTTGGTCACAACGGCATTGTAGACGTGGCCCCAGAGACAACCGGCGCCGACGCTGACGGCAGCACGCGGTGCGACACGGCCCACACAGCCTTCGCCGACAAAAGCATCATGGAGTGCGATGGCATTCATGCGCCGCGTCCAGATGAGGAGCGAGTCCGGCGCGTTCGAATTGCCGAAGTAGCTGTGCCCGCCGCCCTTGATGACGAGGCGCAGCCTGTGCTCGCGGGCGAAGTTCACGGCGGCGGCGACATCGCCCGTGTTCTCGGCGGCGACGGCATAGGCGCTCGGTTTCGTCGTCCAGGCATCCGTCCAGCCGAGCGTCTGCGTCAGCGCGGCGTGATCGCTGATGAAGTAGGGATTCCTGAGATCCTTGAAGAGCTGCGCGCAGGCTGGATCGGCCGTCTTGCCGACACAGGCATCGAGCGGTGATCGGACCGTGATGAGCTCGCCCTTGAGGCGCTTGCGCAGACCATCCCACGCACTGGCGGACGGCCACCCCGGATCGGACGGGCGCACGCGCTTGAAGCCTGCTGCGCTGTTGCCGGAACCGGATTGTGCATGACCTGGGTTCATGCGGCCCGTGAGTGGAAGGAGCGGCACAGCGCCCGCGCCCTTCAGGAAATCGCGTCTGCGCATGGCTAGACCTCATCTGCTGCGCCGCGCAGCCTAGCCTACTTCAGCAGAGATCACTCCTAGCTTTGCCGTGATCAGTCACCGCGCACGATCGGCAGGCCCTCGCGATTGCCCCACTCCTGCCAGGAGCCGACGTAGTTGCGCACGTGCGGATAACCGAGCAGGCGCAGCGCCAGATAGGCATGGGCCGAGCGGAAGCCCGTGTTGCAGTAGACGCTGATTTTCTTGTCCGGCGTCACGCCGTGCGCTTCGAAAATGGCGCGGAGCTCGGCGGGCGGTTTCATGCGGCCCGTGGCGTGATCATAGAGCTCCTCCCAATCGCAGTGCCGGGCGTTCGGCACGGCGCCGCCGTACTTGGCGCGCCGGTCTGCGCCGGTGAACTCGGCGCGGCTGCGGTTGTCGAGGATGAGGCTTTGCGGATCGTCGATCGCGTCGAGGAGGCTCGCGTACGTCGCGACGCGCTCAGGGACGGCCTGGAAAGGGAACTTGGCCGACGATGGCGGCGCCCCCTCGCGCTCGATGGGCAACCCGGCATCGCGCCAGGCTTTGATGCCGCCGTCGAGCACGTGGACGCTCTCGACGCCGAGATACTCCGCGAACCAGAAGCAGCGCGCGGCGCACATGTCGGTGAAGGCGCCGTAGAACACGATCCTGTCCGTGGGCTTCACACCGCGCCAGCCGAGCATGTTCGCCCACATGCGCGTGAAGGACGCGAGCGGCGCCGGATCCGTGTCATCGCAGTTGACGAAGTAGGGATCGAAGTGGCGCGCACCGGGAATGCGGCCGGCGGCGAAGTGCTCGGCCTGCCGCGTGTCCACGATCGAGAGGCCGGGCGTGTCGAGGGCGGCGTTGAGCCTCTCGGCCGACCAGAGCAGATCGGGATTGGCGGCAGTGCGAGCATCACTCATACGCGGGCTCCTCAGCCAAGCAGGGCCTTGATCTCGGCCTTGAGCGCCGGTCCGATGTCCGGCCGCGCGAGCGCGTAAGCGACGTTCGCCGTGAGAAAGCCGATCTTCGAGCCGGTGTCGTAGATCTTACCGTCGAAGCGATCGGCGAAGAAAGTCTGCCCCGGCGTCGCGGCGAGACGGATCATGGCATCGGTGAGCTGGATCTCGTTGCCGGCGCCGCGCTCCTGCTTGGCGAGCAGGTCGAAGATCTGAGGCTGCAGGATGTAGCGGCCGGTGACGTGGAGGTTGGAGGGGGCAGTCCCCTTCGGCGGCTTCTCGACCATGCTCGTGATCTTCGAGACCTTGGCGGCACGATCCTCGACGCCGACAATGCCGTACATGTGCGTCTGGTCATCGGGCACAGGCGCAACGGCGATGTGATTGCCGCCGTGCGCGTTGTAGGCCTCGATCATTTCCGCGAGGCAGGGCTTGTCCGCATAGTGGAGCATGTCGGGGAGCAGGACCGCGAAAGGCTCGTCGCCGACGATATCGCGCGCGCACCAGACGGCATGGCCGAGACCGAGCGGCGCCTGCTGGCGCGTGAAGCTCGCCTGGCCGGCGGCGGGAAGCTCGGACATGAGCTGCTCGAGCTCGGCCTTTTTGCCGCGGTCGGCAAGCGTGCGCTCGAGCTCGTACTGGCTGTCGAAATGGTCCTCGATGACGCCCTTGTTGCGCCCCGTGACGAAGACGAAGTGCTCGATGCCCGCGGCCCGCGCCTCGTCAACCACGTGTTGTATGACCGGCCGGTCGACGACAGTCAGCATTTCCTTGGGCACGGCCTTGGTGGCCGGCAGAAAGCGCGTGCC
This sequence comes from Hyphomicrobium sp. CS1BSMeth3, assembly GCF_900117415.1. GTDB lineage: Bacteria > Pseudomonadota > Alphaproteobacteria > Rhizobiales > Hyphomicrobiaceae. The sequence goes on along the minus strand of NZ_FPEI01000006.1, from coordinate 170,457 downwards.
GAGCCCGGCGACGGGGAAAACGGCCTTGCGGATGGGCTTCAGCGGGGTGGTCATAGGCGAGAGCTCCGGGGGGCGGGATGGCCCGCTCTAACGAGTAAGGATGGCGGCCTTTTAGCATCGACAGCATGAACGGCGGCAACTAAGTGTCATGCCATACTGGTGCGACGGATATTTGCAGCCCACCCAAGGTTCCATCGACTGAAAGGCCTTAAGGCCCATGAGCATCCTCGTGACGGGCGGCGCCGGCTATATCGGCAGCCACATGGTCCTGGCGCTGGCCGATGCCGGCGAGCGGGTCGTTGTGCTCGACAATCTCTCGACGGGCTTTGCCTGGGCCGTCGATCCACGCGCCACCCTCGTCGAAGGCGATACGGGTGACGATACGCTGGTCGCATGGCTGCTCAGGGAGCACGCTGTTCAGGCCATCATCCACTTCGCCGGCTCGATTGTCGTGCCAGAGTCGGTCGCAGATCCTCTTGGCTATTATTTGAACAACACCGTCAAATCGCGGGCGCTGATCGCCGCGGCCGTCGAGGCGGGCGTGCCGCACTTCATTTTCTCGTCCACGGCCGCGGTGTACGGCAATCCGGCCGTCACGCCGGTGCCGGAGGACGCCGATCTCAGCCCCATGTCGCCCTACGGCTCCTCCAAGCTGATGACGGAGATCATGCTCGCGGACACCGCGCGGGCGCATCCGCTGCGGTATGTGGCACTGCGCTATTTCAATGTCGCGGGCGCCGATCCTGCGGGACGGTCGGGACAATCGACGCCGCGCGCGACGCACCTCATCAAGGTCGCCTGCGAAGCGGCCCTCGGCAAACGGCCGTACATGGAAGTGTTCGGCACGGACTATCCGACTTCCGATGGTACCTGCATCCGCGACTACATCCATGTCAGCGACCTCGCGGAAGCGCACATGGCAGCCCTCGAGCACCTCACGCGCGGCGGCGCCAGCACGGTACTGAACTGCGGATACTCGCAGGGCTACTCGGTCCTGCAGGTCATCGAGGCCGTGAAGCGCGTCTCGGGTGTCGATTTCGAAGTACGGCTGTCGGCGCGCCGGCCGGGCGATCCGGCTTCGATCGTTGCGGCCTCGGACCGGATCCGCGCCGACCTCGGCTGGATGCCGCACCACGCCGACCTCGACCGGATCGTCGCCCATGCCCTCGAGTGGGAGCGCAAGCTCGAGAGCCTCAAGGGCAGGAACTGAGCCCGGCCGACAGCCCCAAAATGGCCCGGTTCGGCTGGCCTCTCTCGGCTATGATGGCGCTCGTTGAGTCGAGCGTGGGGAGAGGAAAAGGCATTTGAGCACTGGCCGGATACCAGGATGGCATCTGGCTGCGGCGATCGCTATCGCCGTGGCGCTTGCGTTCGTGCATCTGGCAGGCAGCCACGCCGAGGCCCAGTCGCGCCCGCCTTTCCGCACATGGCTCGAAAGCTTCTGGCCCGAGGCGCAGCGCGCGGGCATCACGCGCGCGACCTTCGACCGCGCCTTCGAAGGCATCACACCCGATCTCTCGCTTCCCGACCTCGTGCTGCCGGAAAAGCCCGAGGCGCGCCCGCCGGCACAGGCCGAGTTCAGCCGCACACCAGAGCAGTACATCAATCGCGAGCAGATCCTGCGGCTCGCGCGGCAGGGCCGCGAGCTTGCCGAGCGCCACAAGGCCATCCTCGACAAGGTCGAGAGCGAGGTCGGCGTCGATCGCGCCATCGTGCTCGCGATCTGGGGCCGCGAGACCGCCTTCGGCAGTCATCGCCCGCGCCATGACGTCATCCGCGTGCTCGCGACGCAAGCCTATGTCGGCCGCCGGCAGGATCTCTTCAAGGCCGAGCTGATCCACGCGCTGCGGCTCCTGCAGGACGGCATCGTCCCACGCGATGCCATGCGCGGCTCCTGGGCCGGCGCCATGGGCCTCACGCAGTTCATGCCCTCGGAATTCTACGGCTCGGGCGTCGATCTCGACCACGACGGCAAGCTCGACCTCTTCGGCTCGACGGCCGATGCCCTCGGCTCGGCCGGCAAGCAGCTCAAACAGAAGGGATGGATCAAGGGCCTGCCCTGGGGCATCGAGGTCAATCTCGGCGGCAACGTCGACTGCGCGCAGGAAGGACCAGCGAACAGCCGGCCGATCAAGGAATGGGCAAAGCTCGGCATCAAGCGCGCCGACGGCAAGCCGTTTACCCGCGCGCATCTCGACGCCGAGGCCTATCTGATGTCGCCGGCCGGCGCCTTCGGCCCCTCCTTCCTCGCGACGGAGAACTTCAAGGCCATCCGGGCCTACAACATGTCCGATCTCTATGCCGTATTCGTCGGCCATCTCTCGGACCGCATTGCCGGCGGCGGCGATTTCACAACGCCCTGGCATCAGATCCGCCAGCTCCCGGACCGCGAGATCGCCGAGATCCAGGAGCAGCTCAAGCGGCGCGGGGCGGCGATCGACAAGATCGACGGCAAGATCGGCTCGAATACGCGCTGGCAGATCGGGCAGTATGAGCGCAGCGCGCGCCTGAAGGTCGGCTGCTGGCCGCGCCAGGAGGTGCTGGAGCATCTGCGCAGGGGCGTTGCCGATGGGCGCTGACAGAGCGAGCGCAGACATGAGCCGCAGCGTGCAATGGCGCGCGCTCGGTGTGGCGCTCGCCATGCTGGCTGTGCTGTTCGCCGGTGCGTCGCACGACCCTGTCCGCGCGCAGGGTCCGGCGCTGAGCACGAGCTACGTCACGCCCTTTCCCGAGAACGACACCTACCGCCTCGAAGTCTGGGGCGATGTGCTGGCGGAAGGACTCCTCGCCGGCCTGGCCGAGCAGCTCGCCGACGAGCCGCGCATCTCCGTGCAGCGGCGCCACCGGTCCATGCAGAGCCTGATGCGCGCGAACTTCGACGAGGACATCGGCGAGATCGTGAGCGAGGTCACGCGCAGCAACGCCCATATCGTCGTCGTGCTCACGGGGTTCAACGACCGCGTGCCGCTGCGGCTTCCCAATGGACGCCGCGCGCCGGTCGGCTCCGAGCTCTGGCAGCAGGAGTACGGCCAGCGCGTCGACCGTCTCATGCGCGCCTTCAAGGCCCAGCGCATTGCCGTGTACTGGGTCGGCCTGCCGATCATGCGCCGGCCCGACGTCAACGAGGATGTGCAGGCCATCAACGGCGTGCTGCGCGAGCGTGCCTACGCTGCCGGGCAGAAGATGATCGACGTCTATGCCGCGACCGGCAATCAGGACGGCCGCTATGATGCCTACGGCCCGGACATCAGCGGTGCGAACCGCCTGCTGCGCCAGGGCGACGGCATCACGTTCACGCCGGCCGGCAACCGCAAGCTCGCGCATTTCGTCGAGCGCGAGCTCAAGCGCGATATCATGCAGGCTCGCGCCCAGCGCTCGATCCCGCTCGCGGGCAGCGAGGCCGAGCAGCGCCTCGTCCGGCCATTGCGTCAGACGCCGGCCACGACGCCGGCGGCGCGTGCGGCCACGACGCCGGCCGCTGCCGGCACCAAGCCGGGGGCAACGCCGCAGAGGCCCGCGGCGGCACCCTCCGAAGGCGACCTCAAGGCCGACAACAGCCGCATTACACTCCCCGATGCCAGCGCGTCGGGGCGGCAGGATAACGTGACGATCGATCTGCCGCGTCCGGCCATCCCGGGAAGCCTCATGGCCCTCCTCACCCGGCGCGCCGAAAGCGATCGCACGACCCAGCCGGGCGAGGTGCTCGTGCGAGAGATCCCGGGCGGCCTCACGCTCTCGCGCACGATCTCGATGGCGGCCACGCCGGGAACCTTGCAACGCCGTGCGCTCCCGAGTCAGACGCCGTTTTTCCGCGTGCTCGTGAAGGGCGAGCGGCTCGAGCCCAAAGCCGGGCGCGCCGACGATATCGGCTGGCCACCCATCTCGCGGCCGGAAGCTGCGAACCCGCCCGCGATGCCTGCCGTATCCGAACCTGAGCCGGCGCCAGCTCAGGCCGCGCCGCGCCCCGTGCCGAGACCCGCGCCGCGTTGAGAGGCACCTTCGCGTCTTCGACGCGAGCGAGGCCGCGGCCTCGCGCTCCGCTCGGGGGACACCCCCGAACCCCCGTTTTTTATTTGTGTGCCGCGGGCTGCTGGGAAGGGGTGCTGCCGCCTCCAGCCGTGGTGTGTCGCGCCAAAGGCGCGCCAGAGCAAAGCTCCGCGGCGGCCATGCGGATGGCGATCGTGTGGGGCGCGCCAAACTTCCCCCTCTCCCCATTGCCTTCAATGGGGAGAGGGTCGGGGTGAGGGGCGGCGGCATACGCTGACGTTGGTAAGTGCCGCCGCCCCTCATCCTAACCTTCTTCCCGTAAGGACGGGGAGAAGGGACATGGCGGCGCCAGTGGCGCGCGACTCAACAAAGCCCCGTCGCGCCGCAGGCGCGATCAGTCCCCAAAAGCGAGAGCGTGCTCGCGCGCGACGTGCAGCATGGCGCGCTCGGCGAGCGCGGTGATGGTCAGCAGCGGGTTCACGCCGAGCGAGCGCGGAATGATGGCACCGTCAATGACGTGAAGCCCGGCGTGCACGGCGCTCGTATCTTTGCCGGGCGCCGCGTCGAAGACGCGGCCGGCATGATCGACGACGCCCGAGGTGCGATCCGCGCTCATGGCGCAGCCGCCGAGCGGATGCGCGGTCGCGGGCTGGTTGCCCATGACGCTGCCGGCGAGCGGATTCTTGACGTAGCTGCCGCCGACCTTGCCGACGAGCGCGGCAAGCGCCGCATCGAGGCGCTGGTAGACGGCCTCGTCCTTGGCATTGGCCCAGGAGAGCGCAAGGCGGTCACCATCGAGGCGGAAGCGGCCGGCAGCGCTGTCGTGCGAGACGGCGAAGAAGGTCTGCAGGCTCGCGAAGGGGCCCTTGTAGACGCCGCTGACGAGGCTCTGCAGCGCACCGAGCAGGCGGCCGTTCGGCACGAACATGACCGGCAGGACGGGGGCGAGCGCGGAGGGCATCGCGCCTTCCTGGATGGTCACCGAGTTCGCGAGGTTGTCGGGATCGACGATCTCGAGCTGGCCGGAGACGGATGCGCCGACGCTCAATCCATCGACCTTCGCGGGATGGCCGACGCCGATCGCGTTGACCGGCACCTTGGCGCCATAGCCGAAGGCGATGATGTCGCCATTGGCCGAGAAGCGCTCGCCGAGGCGGTCGGAGAGCGCGAGGCCCCTGGCGCGCGAGCGCAGCAGGATCTCCGTCGAGCCGAGCGTCCCCGCGGCAAGGATCACCATGTCGGCGGCCAGCGAAAGATGCTGGCTGTTGCCGGCCGCCGGCGTATCGACACGCTCGATGTACACGCGCCAGCCGCCGCCGGACGCCGGCACGACATGCGTCACGCGACCATGGGTGAAGAGCTCGGCGCCGTGACGCACGGCCTCGGGGAGGTAGGTCAACGCAACCGTATTCTTGGCGCCGACATTGCAGCCCGCGCAGCAGTCGCCGCAGCGCGTGCAGGCGGGCTGGGCGATGCCGGCCGGATTGACCGTATCGGCAAAGCCGACGACGACCTCGGGCGCGATGGGCGATACACCGAGGGCGGTGCCCGCGGCCTCCAGCGCCTTGTACTTCGTGAGCGTCGTAGCTTGCGGATCGCGGGCGGGCCTCAGCCAGCGGCGGGCGCGCGCGTAGCCCTCGTCGATCAGGCCGTCCTGGCGGAGCTGGCCGGGCCAGATCGGATCGGCGAAGACGCGCGGATCGGGCCTGAGTGCCACACCGGCATTGACGAGCGAGCCACCGCCGAGACCGCGCCCGACGAGCACGTGCATGTCCTCGCCAATGCGCACATCGAAGAGGCCGGTCTCGGAGCCCATGGACATGCGCGCGCCGGTCACGCGCATCTCGTGGCGCATGTCGGGAAAGCGGCTCGGGAACTCGCCGGTGACAACCTCGCGGCCGCGCTCGATGACGGCGACCCGCTTGCCTGCCCGCGCGAGCCGCATGGCGGAGACGCCGCCGCCATAGCCGGAGCCGACCACGATCACGTCGTAGCGCTGGTGGGCATGGTCCAGAGAGCGGGCGAGGCGCGTCATGGGCGCACGGCCCGGCGGAACGACGCGGCACTGCGTCGTAGAGAGGTCATCACTGCGCGATCCCCCTGGCGCATGTGATCCTTACGCGCGGAGAGCTCAGTCCTTGCGCGTTCCGAGGCCCATTTTCTTGGCGAGCTGCGAGCGCGCGGCAGCATAGTTCGGCGCCACCATAGGATAGTCGTTCGGCAACTTCCACTTGGCGCGGTATTCCTCGGGCGAAAGCTTGTAATGGGTCCGCAGGTGCCGCTTGAGCGACTTGAAGCGCTTCCCGTCCTCGAGGCAGATGATGTAGTCCGGCGTCACCGAGCGCTTGACGGGAATGGCGGGCTTCAGCTCCTCGCTGTCGGCCACGGGCTCGTGGTTGGATGCCCGGTTCAGCGCATCATGCACATCGCGGATCAGCCCCGGCAGATCTGAAGCAACGACCGTGTTGTTGCTGACATACGCGGAGACGATCTTGGCGGTCAGGTCCACCAATTGAATTCCGCCATTGTTTTCCATCGGAGTCGTCTCCTGTCGTCGCGACATCAGCCGGGGCATCGAGGCCCTTCAGAGTTGCCATGACATCGCGTGAATTACGCCGGCCTGCGGGAAGTCCATGGCCAGAGATCGCCAATACTCCACTTCGGAGAAGATGGCAATTGCAGCGCACAATATAGTAAAAGCGGCATTCTCGACAATATCCTGGGTCGGAATTGCAGAATTTTCCACCAGCTTTCAAGCTTTTGGGTATCGCTCTTGCTTGCGGTCATCCGTAAACGCCCTCTCGGGGCGGATGAGTGGCCGCGGCTCAACGCGCAATGTTGATCAGCAGGGGTGGCGCGGCCCCTTGAATTGGTCCAGATTGTTAACATTTCAACGACTGGCGGGACTGTACGCGGCACTCCAAGCAGGGTGCCGACCGGTCGGCCGCAACCAGCGTCAACGGCAGCCAAATTCAGCGAAGGAGCGGATCATGTCCGATACGAGCGCGCGCCCGGACAAGGTGGAGAAATCGGACGCGGAGTGGCGGGCGGAACTCACGCCGGAGCAGTACTACATCACCCGCCAGCACGGCACGGAGCGCGCCTTCACGCACCCGTACAATGCGCTCAAGGCGGCCGGAATCTACAAGTGCGTGGCCTGCGGCGAGCCGCTCTTCGCCTCCGAGACGAAGTATGACTCGGGCTCGGGCTGGCCGAGCTTCTACAAGCCCATCGGCGCCGAGGCCGTGGCGGAGCACGAGGACCGCTCGCTGTTCATGCGCCGCGTCGAGGTGCGCTGCTCGAAGTGTGACGCCCATCTCGGCCATGTCTTCGAGGATGGCCCGCAGCCGACGGGCCTGCGCTACTGCATCAACGGCGCGGCCCTCAAGCACGAGCCGAAATGAGATCGGCGGGCCGCGCCGCCGGCCCGCAGCTTCCGCGAATTGCTCACCACCGCGGCGCCCGGCACCTCGCTCGGCGTTGCGGGCTCTCACATGCCAGAGGCGCCGCGCGCCAGGAGTACTCCCATGCCAGCCGATCCCGCCCTTGCTCAGCCCGTCGCGCTGACGCCGCCGAGGGCTCGGCGCAAGCCGGTCACTGCGGTCCACCACGGCGTCGAGATCGTCGATGACTATGCGTGGCTGCGGGCGGACAACTGGCAGGAGGTCATGCGCGATCCGAGCGTGCTCGATACCGAGATCCGCGCCTATCTCGAAGCCGAGAACGCCTACACGGAGCAGAGCCTCGCCGATACGGCGGCACTGCAGGAGCGGCTCTTCGCGGAAATGAAAGGCCGCATCAAGGAGGACGACAGCTCAGTGCCGGCCCCGGACGGCCCCTGGGAGTACGGCACGCGCTATCTCACCGGCGCGCAGTATGCGCGCCTCACGCGGCGCCCACGCGGCGGCTCGGACGAGACGGAGACCGTGCTGCTCGACGGCAATCTCGAAGCCGAAGGCAAGCCCTACTGGCAGCTCGGCGGCGCCTCGCACAGCCCCGACCATCGCACGCTCGCCTATGCCGTCGACGACAAAGGCTCGGAATACTACGTGCTGCGCTTCCGCGATCTCGCGACGGGCAAGGACCTCCCCGATGTCATCCCCGATACGGGCGGCGGCTGTGTGTGGGCCGAGGACAGCAAGACGCTGTTCTACGTCCGCCTCGATGAGAACCATCGCCCGCTTTACGTCTATCGCCACATCCTCGGCACGCCCGTCGAGGACGACGTGCTCGTCTATGAGGAAGCCGACAAGGGCTTCTACGTCGGCATCGGCGAGACGCAGTCCGGCCGCTACATCCTCATCGACGCGCACGATCATCAGACGAGCGAAGTGCGCTTCATCGCATCCGGCAATCCGACGGGCCCGATGCAGCTCATCAGCCCGCGCCGCTTCGGACACGAGTACGCCGTCGATCATCACGGCGAGGACTTCCTCATTCTGACGAACTCGGGCGGCGCCGAGGACTTCCGCCTTGTCACGACGCCGATCGCGACGCCGCAGGAGGCCTACTGGCGCGAGGTGCTGCCGCACAAGCCGGGCTGCCTCATCCTCGATCACACGACTTTCAAAAACCACCTCGTGCGCCTCGAGCGCGAGAACGGTCTGCCGCGCATCATCATCCGTCGCTTTTCGGACGGCGCCGAGCACGCCATTGCCTTCGACGAGGAGGCCTACAGCCTCGGCATGTCCGCGGGCTACGAGTACGACACCACTTTGCTGCGCTTCACGTACTCGTCGATGACCACGCCCACGCAGGTCTTCGACTACGACATGGAGGCACGCACGCGGACGCTTCGGAAGACCCAGGAAGTGCCGAGCGGCCACAACCCCGCCGACTACGTCACGCGGCGCATCGAAGCCCCGGCCGCCGACGGCGAGATGATCCCGATCTCGGTCCTCTATCACAAGGACACGCCGCTCGACGGCTCGGCGCCCGTCTTCCTCTACGGCTATGGCTCCTACGGGATCGCGATTCCCGCGAGCTTCACGATCACGCGCCTTTCGCTCGTCGATCGCGGCTTCATCTTCGCGGTCGCGCATGTGCGCGGCGGCAAGGACAAGGGCTATCGCTGGTACACGGGCGGCAAGGCCCAGACCAAGATGAACACCTTTACGGACTTCGTCGCCGCCGGCGAGCACCTCGTGAAGATCGGCTGGACCAAGCGCGGCCGCATTGTCGCCAATGGCGGCTCGGCGGGCGGGATGCTCATGGGTGTCGTCGCCAACCTCGCGCCCGATCTCTTCCTCGGCATCATCGCGGACGTGCCCTTCGTCGATGTGCTCAACACCATGCTCGACGAGACGCTGCCGCTCACGCCGCCCGAGTGGCCCGAATGGGGCGATCCCATTCGCTCGGCAGAAGCCTTCGCGCTCATCCGCAGCTACAGCCCCTACGACAACATCGAGCGCAAGGCTTATCCGCACATCTTTGCATATGGCGGGCTCACTGATCCGCGCGTCACGTACTGGGAGCCGGCGAAGTGGATCGCGCGGCTGCGTGAGCGCAATACGTCGAGCAATCTCGTGCTGCTCAAGACGAACATGGAAGCCGGTCACGGCGGCGCATCAGGCCGCTTCGAGGCGCTGAAGGAAACCGCGCTCGACTATGCCTTCGCGCTGAAGGTTGCGGGCAAGGCGGGAGTGTAATCGCGTCTTCGACGCGAGCAGGGCCGCTCTTTTTTGTGGGCGGGCTGCTGGAAAGAGGTGCAGTCGCCTCCTGGCGTGGTGCTATGCCCGCGGCTTGCTCAGCGATTTTGATGCTTTCTGGAAGCCAAGGCGAGTTTCTTAACGAGCCCGTCAGGGATGGGCTGGCTGGGTGAGAAGGTGACGCCCGTCTTGGTAGACTTGAGGCCAGCCGCTGCAATGTCGTCCGCGAGCGACTTGATGGCGGAAGGAGATAGATAGAGGCCGCATTGCTTGGTGAACGCTGCATAGCCCGCGATGATGGATTTTCCGATCCTGAACCCAGGCATATTGTAGGCAATGACTTCTTCGGCGTCAGGCAGCGCGCTCGCAAGTTGAGCGCGCAATCGAACCAACAGAGGGCGGAGTTCCTTAGGAGCCGCAGCTATGTAGGCGTCGTGATCAGCAAACATGTTCAGAGCATGCTCCGGCTGGCGTGACATTCAAGGCAAGCGCCGACCATCTCAGCTTCAGCCAGTTGGATGACAGGATCAAGCTGATAAGGAGAAAGGTCCTAAATAGGCCAGAAGGCCTCATAGCTGCAGTTTATCCGATGAACGCGCGATTGATGTGAGAGGGTAGCGGTTGCCTAGTCTCAGCTTGCTACTGCTCCCAACACGTACCGATTGAAAAGGACCAACGGAAGCCGCCCATTAATTGCGTCAGCGTAGAGTCCAGCCGTAAACACCGCCACAAGATCGAGCGATGGCACAGCGAAGATGCGCTGCCCACCATGCCCCATTGCGCAAATCCACGGCACCTCGCGCCCTTCGACCAGGGAACGCCCGAGCCACCATTGATACCCGTAGAAATACGTGAGGTCTGCAGGACCAATATGCGCTGCCGTGGATTCCTTCACCCATTCCTGCGAAACGATCTGACGGCCATTGCAAATTCCGCCATCCACAACGAGCTGACCAATCTTTGCGAGATCTCGCGAGCACAATCGCAGGCCGCCCACCTCAGGGATTCCGCTTTTCGGATTCTTCGTCCATGCGAAATTTCTGATACCGAGGGGCCTCAACAGGAATTCGCTCGCAACATCATCGAGTGCTCCGCCGGCTGCCTTGGCAATGACCGCCTCAAGAAGCAAAGTACCACCACTGTTGTAGTTCCAGATTTGTCCCCCAGGCGCCACAACGGGTTGCTCGAGCACGTACCGATACTGATCGGCAGAGCGAAGCATGCGAACTTCGCTATTCCTTGGATCGGTGAAGGGAACGTTTTCATTCCATTCCAGACCCGCGGACATCATCAATAGATGGCGCAACGTAATGCGCTCTTTCTCGGGGGTGCGCAGGTCAGGATATTCCGGAAACCAATGGACAACAGGGTCGTCAATACTGTTGATCAGCTTGCGGTCGAGCGCGACGCCCAACAGCAATGAAATCACGCTCTTTGTCACCGACCGCAGGTCATGCAGGCTGTTGGCTCCGTGAGCCACGTTTCCCAGCGGCTCTCCCCAACACTCGTCTTCGCCAGGGCGATAGTGCTCAAATAACAACCTGCCGTGCCGCGCAACAAGAACGCTGTGGATGTTGGCATGGCTGCACCCATCCAGCCACTCGATCATATCGCGAAGCGGCTCGCTTCGCAGGCCAGCGCTCTCTGCGTTGTCAATGGTCCAGTCTGAGAGACTCATGCAGCCACCCAAGAGCTGAGAACCTCAATCGTGCACCTTGCGGCACCCATCTGATCGTCGGTGTGATTGATAGCATATTGGTCATCGAGCGTTATCGCCAAGCAGGCGATGGACTGTGAGGACTAGCTCAGGCTGCTCTCTGCCGCCTCATTGCTGAACCACTTCACAAATGCGCGGACGCGGGGATCTCCGATCCGCCAGGTCGGCCAGCGCAGGACGTGCACTTTGCTCGACAGCATGTCCAGTTCTTGCGGCAACACCCGAACCAGCCGTCGATCCTGCAGGGCGTCCCGAACGAGCATGGAACGGGCGAGAGCAAGTCCTGTGCCTTCTATCGCGGCGGAGATCACGGGACCGATGGACGCCATTTCCCGCGGAACTCAAGGCGCGGCTTCAGAATGATTGAAGCAGATCCGCTCGATTGCGGGGAAGGCGGGCACGGTAATCGCGTCTTCGACACGAGCAGGGCCGCTCTTTTTTGTGGGCGGGCTGCTGGAAAGAGGTGCTGTCGCCTCCTGGCGCGGTGCTATGCCCGCGGCCCTGCACCCGTTCGGGGGACACCCCCGAACCCCCGTCTTTTATGGATTTGGAGTGCGCCGGCATCCCCTCTCCCCGCACTTGCGGGGAGAGGGGAAGTGGGCATCACGCGCGAGCGCTGTCCGCATGGCCGCCGCGGGCATAGCACAACAGCGGAATGCGAAAGCACCCCTTCCCAGCAGCCCGCGGCACTAAATAAGGCGGGTGGGTTCGGGAGGGTGTCCCTCCCGATAGAGCGCGAGACTAGTCTCGCTCGCGCCGCAGGCGCGAATGCCTCACCGCGTATCGAGCGGCAGCGCGCTCGAATGCTTCACTTGGCCGAGCGCGAAGCTCGACTCGATGTTGGCGATGCCGTCGATGCGCGTGAGCGTGTCCTTCACGAAGCGCTCGTAGTCGGCGAGATCGCGCGCGACGACGCGGAGCAGATAATCCCGCGGTCCCGTCATGAGGTAGCATTCGAGCACCTCGGGACAGCGGCGGATGGCCTCCTCGAAACGCTGCAGCTTGTCCTCCTGCTGGCGGTCGAGCTTGATGGAGACGAAGACGCTCACAGGCAGGCCGACTTTCTTCTGATCGAGGAGCGCCGCGTACCGATGAATGATGCCGGCATCCTCCAGAATGCGCAGGCGGCGCGAGCAGGGGCTGGCCGTGAGCCCGACTTTCTCGGCGAGCTCGGCGACCGTCAGGCGGCCGTTTTCCTGGAGCGCGGCGAGCAAACGCCGGTCAATGCGATCGAGGGAGATATTGGCCGCTTCCGCCATTTTACGCACCTTTGATAGCTGGATCGGCCAATTTATAGGCGCCGCGTGGGGCACTTTGCAAACCCTCACCACGGCAATGGGTCTATTCTCGGTTAATCGCTCACGCCCGATTTTCCGAGGCCGCCATGCAGGACATCGCTGAAGACCGCACCGCTACGCTCGCCATGCTGCGCGAGCTCGAGCGCAAGGTGCTCTGGCTTTCGACCTACACGATCCACCACGCCAATCACGAGGTGGAGCGGCACGACGGGCTCAAGGTCGGCGGGCACCAGGCGTCATCGGCCTCGCTCGCGACGCTGATGACGGCGCTCTATTTCCATGTGCTGCGGCCGGAGGATCGTATCGCGGTGAAGCCGCACGCGAGCCCGATCTTCCACGCCATCCAGTACCTGCTCGGCAACCAGACGCTCGACAAGCTGAAGAACTTCCGCGCCTTTGGCGGCGCGCAGTCCTATCCCTCGCGCACGAAGGACAAGGCGGACGTCGATTTCTCGACGGGCTCCGTCGGCTTGGGCGTCGCGGCGACGGGCTTTGCGAGCCTCATCCAGGACTATGTGCACGCCAAGGGCTGGAGCCAGGACTGGCCGAAGGGCCGCATGATCGCGCTCATGGGCGACGCCGAGTTCGACGAAGGGAACGTCCACGAGGCCCTGCTCGAGTACTGGAAGCACGGGCTGAAGAACTGCTGGTGGGTCGTCGACTACAATCGCCAGAGCCTCGACTCGGTCGTCTCCGACAAGCTCTTCATGAAAGTCGCGGGGATGTTCGAGAACCTCGGCTGGGAGGTCATCCTCATCAAGTACGGCAAGCTGCAGGAGGCCGCTTTCGCCGAGCCCGGCGGCGAACGCCTGCGTGACTGGATCGCCGACTGCCCGAACCAGCTCTATTCCGCGCTCGTTTTCGAAGGCGCAAAGGGATGGCGGCGCCAGCTCGAAGCGGATTTTGCCGCCCACCCGGACACGCTCGCGATCATTCAGCGGCGCGATGATGCCGCGCTCGCGCGCCTGATGACGAACCTCGGCGGGCACGACATGGAGAGCATTCTCGAAGCCTTCGAGCGCGCGCCGAGCGACAGGCCCTGCTGCTTCATTGCCTACACGATCAAGGGCTTCGGCCTGCCCTTCCAGGGCCACAAGGACAACCACGCCGGCCTGATGAACAAGACGCAGATGGCCGAGTTCCAGACGGCGCAGGGCATCCAGAAGGGCGAGGAGTGGGAGCCGTTCGCCGGCCTCACGCTCTCGCATCAGGACATTGCGCACTATCTCGCGCGCGTACCCTTCAACGCGAAGGGCAAGCGCGGCCTGCGCGCGGATCGCATTCCGCTGCCGGAGACGGCGCCGCTCGGCGTGACGGGATCGGCGAGCACACAGACCGGCTTCGGGCGCATTCTCGATGAGATCGCGAAGCGCGGCGGGCCGCTCGCCGATCGCATTCTCACCATGTCGCCGGACGTCACGGTCTCGACGAACCTCGGACCGTGGGTGAACCGGCGCGGGCTGTTCTCCATGGAGAGCCGCGAGGACGTGTTCAAGGAGCGCGGCCTCATGAGCCCGCAGAAGTGGGAGATGTCACCGCAGGGCCAGCACTTCGAGCTCGGCATTGCGGAGATGAACCTGTTCCTCACGCTCGCGGCGGCGGGCTTGAGCCATGCGCACTTCGGCGAGCGGCTCATTCCGATCGGCACGTTGTACGATCCCTTCATCTGCCGCGGGCTCGATGCGCTGAACTATGCCTGCTACCAGGATGCGCGCTTCATCGTCGTAGCGACGCCGTCGGGGCTCACGCTCGCGCCTGAAGGCGGCGCGCACCAGTCGATCGGCACGCCGCTCATCGGCATGTCGCAGGACGGGCTCGCGTCCTTCGAGCCGGCATTCGTGGATGAGCTCGCCGCGATCATGAACTGGTCCTTCGAGTACATTCAGCGCGATGGCAGCGAGAGCAGCGGGCAGAGCTGGCGGCACGACGAGAAGGGCGGCTCGGTCTACCTGCGCCTCTCGACGCGGCCCGTGGAGCAGATCCAGCGCATCATGTCGCCGGATATGAACCGTGACATCGTCGAGGGCGGCTACTGGCTGCGGAAACCCGATGCCTCGACCTCGCTCGCGATCGTCTACATGGGGGCGGTGGCGCCGGAGGCCATCGAGGCGGCGGGCCTCCTGAGCGAAGATCGCCGCGGTGTCGGCGTGCTGGCCGTGACCTCGGCCGATCGCCTCGCGGCCGGATGGCACGACGCCCAGCGCGCCCGTGAACGCGGCCACTACGGCGCCCGTGCGCAGATCGAGACGCTGCTCTCGGCACTCCCGCGCGATGCCGGCATCATCACGGTGTGCGATGCCCATCCGACGACGCTGTCGTGGATCGGCTCGGTGCACGGCCATCGCGTGCGCGCGCTCGGCGTCGAGCACTTCGGCCAGTCGGGATCGATCCAGGAGCTCTACGCGCACTACGGCCTCGACGTGGAGGCGATCCTCGCGGCGGCCGAAGGCATCATCGGGCGGCCCGTGCGCTATCGCCATCGCGTAGCCTGAGGCGATCGACAAAGCCTGCAAAAGCAAAGGGCGGGGAGCCGAAGCTCTCCGCCCTCTTTAGTTCAGGTCACCCGCGGTCTTTATGCCGCTGGGAATTTCATTCGCCCTGACAGCGCAGAGCCGCCGCGGGCAGAGCACAACAGGAGAATGCGACAGCACCTCTTCCCAGCAGCTCGCGGCTAGTGCGCTTTGGCCCAAATTCGCCTTTTGGCACCGTATAGAAGCAGCGCCGTGAAGCCCAAGTAGACCAGCACGAGGAAGCCCATGCGCTTGCGCTCGTCCTGCTTGGGATCGCCGGCCCAATGGAGGAAGGCCACGACATCGCGCGCCATCTGGTCGACGGTCGCGGGCGTGCCGTCCTGGTACTTGATGGCGCCTTCGCTGAGCGGCGGCGGCATCGAGATCTGATGACCCGGGAAGGCCTTGTTGTACTGCATGCCATCGGCGAGCTTGAAGTCCGCTGGCGCCTGCGCGTAGCCCGTGAGGAGTGCGTAGACATAGTCGGCGCCGCCCTCCTGATAGCCACCCACCATGTCCTTCAGGATATGGAAGGGATGGGCGAAGAGCGAGCCCTGGTACTCCACGCCGCGCGCCTTCGTGATCAGCGAGAGGTCGGGCGGATAGGCGCCGTTGTGGACGGAGCGCGCTTCCTGCTCGTTGGCATAGGGCGGCGGGACGCGATCGGACAGGCGGCCCGGACGCTTGAACATCTTGCCGTCGTCGTTGGGGCCGTCCTGGATCTGATAGGTCGCAGCGAGCCCCTTCACGGCATCCTCGTTGAAGACCGGTCCGCCCGGCTGCACGAGGTTGCGGAAGTAGACGCGGGAGATGCCGTGGCACTGCGCACAGGCATCCTTGTAGACCTGGAAGCCGCGCTGGAGCTGGTTCTGGTCGAAGCGACCGGAGAAGCCCGCGAAGTTCCACTTCTGGCGGTCGATGTGAATGGCCTCGCCGGCAGCGTACGCCACGAACGGCGTCGAAACGACTGCGAGGGCGAAAACGGCGAGCCTCTTCATCCCGGAGGTAAGGGTCGTCATCGGCTGGCTCTCCCGTCCTTATCGCTTCTCGGGAGCCGAGGTGGCCCCAGCCGGCTGTCCGCTACCACCGAGCACCGACTCGGCGATCGAGCGCGGCATGGCCGATGGCGTTTCCATCACTCCAACGATCGGCATGATCAGGAGGAAGAAGGCGAAGTAGTAAGCCGTGAAGAACTGCGCCCAGGCGACGTACACACCCTCGGCCGGCTTGCCGCCCAGATAGCCGAGCGCCAGCACGGAGAAGAAGAAGAACCAGAGGAACCACTTGTAGAGTGGCCTGTAGCGCGCCGAGCGTACCCGGCTCGTATCGAGCCAGGGAATGAAGACGAGGACAACGATCGCCGAGAACATGGCGACGACACCGCCGAGCTTCGAGGGGATGGCGCGCAGGATCGCGTAGAAGGGCAGGAAATACCACTCCGGCACGATGTGCGGCGGCGTCACGAGCGGATTGGCCGGGACGTAGTTGTCGGCGTGGCCGAGGTAGTCCGGCGCGAAGAAGACGAACCAGGCGAAGAGCAGCACGAACACGCCGAGGCCGAACAGGTCCTTCATGACCGCGTAGGGCGCCATCGGCACCGAGTCGGCCTTGGTCTTGATGTCGAGGCCCGTCGGGTTGTTCTGGCCGACGACGTGCAGCGCCCAGATGTGGAGCACGACGACGCCGGCGATCACGAACGGCAGCAGATAGTGCAGGCTGAAGAAGCGGTTCAGCGTCACCGAGGAGACCGAGAAGCCGCCCCAGAGCCACGTCACGATCTTCGTGCCGAGACCCGGGACGATCGCGTCGAGCGACGAGAAGAGGTTCGTGATGACCGTGACGCCCCAGAAGCTCATCTGCCCCCAGGGGAGCGTGTAGCCGAGGAAGCCCGTCGCCATCATGAGCAGGAAGAGCAGCACGCCGAGGATCCAGAGCACCTCGCGCGGCGCCTTGTAGGAGCCGTAGTAGAGGCCGCGGGCGATGTGGATGTAGACGGCGAAGAAGAACATCGAGGCGCCGACCGCGTGCACGTTGCGGATCAGCCAGCCGTAGTTCACGTCACGCCGGATGCGCTCGACGGAGTCGAAGGCCATGTCGGCGGTCGGGATGTAATGCATCGCGAGAACGATGCCCGTCACGATCTGGACGGCGAGGCAGAAGGAGAGGATGCCGCCGAAGGTCCAGAGGTAGTTGAGATTGCGCGGCGTCGGGAAGTCGACGAACTGACCATGCATCATGCGCATGATCGGCAGTCGCTCGTCCATCCAGTGCTCGAGACGGGAGCCGGGCTTGTATGTGGAGTCGTGCTGAGCCATGGGGAATGCGAAGCCTTCAGCCGATCTTGATCATGGTGTCGGAGAGGAAGCTGTACGCCGGCACGTCGAGATTGCGCGGCGCGGGGCCGCGGCGGATGCGGCCGGCGGTGTCGTAGTGCGAACCGTGGCACACGCAGAACCAGCCGTTGTAGTCGCCCTTGACGTCGGAGAGGCCCTGGCCCTTCGGAATGCAGCCGAGATGGGTGCAGATGCCGACCATGACGAGCCACTGCTCCTTGCCGGCCTTCGTGCGGTTGGCGTCGGAGGCCGGTGCGCTCTCGGGAAGCGCGCCGTTACGCGCGCTGCTATCAGGGAGCGAGCTCGGATCGACGGACTTGGCCGCATCGATCTCGGTCTTAGTGCGGTGGCGGATGAAGACCGGCTTGCCGCGCCACATGACCGTGATCGCCTGGCCCTCCTTGATGGGAGCGACATCGATCTCGGTCGAGGCCATGGCCTGCGTCGAAGCGTCGGGGTTCATCTGCTGGATCAGCGGCCAGAGTGTCGCCGCGCCGCCTACGGCTGCGAATGCGCTCGCCGCAACCACAAGAAAATCGCGCCGTGTCGCATCTTCCGTCTGGGCCGCCAAATCAGCCTCCTCTTTCATGCCCCCGGGACATCGCCTGCCCCGACTTCCTCGACCCGGAGTGCCCTCCGGATGCGACGCCCGTTCCTGACGACACTTCGGGGGATCGGCACGGGCTGAACGCTGCCGGAGACCGGCTTACACTTGCCCCATGGCGCCAGCGGCACCATCAAACAGCCATATCCCTGACGCGGTGTCCCCGTAAACATGACGTGAGCCCGCTCCTCCCCGGAACGGGCGATTTGACGCGCGTACTTTTTGCATCCTTTCTAAGCCCACACAAGCATGTCGGCCGACATGGCCGATGGGCAATTTGGCGCATGCTGCGCCGGATCAAGGCGCTGCGGCCGCTCGCATCGCGCGCCTCGCCGAAGAGAACTGAAAGACCCCACCATGCGCCTGGCGCTCTATCAGCCTGACATTCCTCAGAATGCAGGCACGATCCTGCGTCTCGCCGCCTGCCTCGGCGTCGCCGTCGACGTGATCGGGCCTGCGGGCTTCGACATGAGCGACCGCAATCTGCGCCGCGCGGGGCTCGACTATCTCGATCATGTGGAGATCGTGCGCCATCTGTCGTTCGCGGCGTTCATGGCGGGCCGCGCGGCGGCGCCGGCCGGCCGACTCGTCCTGCTCACGACGGCGGCTGAAACTGCCTACACGGATTTTGCCTTCGCGCGCGACGACACGCTGCTGCTCGGCCGCGAGAGCGCGGGCGTTCCCGAGAGCGTTCACGGAGTGATGGACGCGCGCGTCCGCATTCCCATGCGGCCGGGCCTGCGCTCGCTCAATATTGCCGTCGCAGCGGCCATGGTGCTCGGCGAGGCCCTGCGGCAGACCGGCGGCTTGGGCAAAAGCTAGGCGCGCGGCCAGACCTGCGGGAACTCGGGGCCCTCGAACGACGCACCGTGCTCGAACTCGAGATCCGGGAAGGGCGGTGACGTGCGGCCATTGCGCTTGACGAAGGTGGCCCCGTCGCCAACCCAGCGGAAGGAGATGGCACGGCGGCGGTTCGACGTCGTGTTGGCGGGCGCGCCGTGTAGCGTGCGGAAGTCGAAGGCGACGACGTCGCCCGGCTGCATGGCCCAGGAGCGGATCTCGAACTCGCTCTTGCGCGTCGCCATGTCGGGAACGCGCTCGCTCTCGTCGCCGGCATAGAGGCTCGTGCCATCGAAGCGCTCGGGACGGAAATCCTTGCCCCATCTGTGGGAGCCCGCGACGTACTCGAGCGCGATCTCGGAGGGGACCGGATCGAGCGGCACCCAGAAGCTCACGGACTTCTGCCCTTCGACGAGGTAGTAGGGCTGGTCTTGGTGCCAGGGCGTGGGCATGGAATTGCCGGGCTCCTTCACGAGCACGTGGTCGTGGAAGAAGCGCGCCGTCTTCGAGCGCATGAGGCGTGCTGCCGCCTCGGCCATGCCGGAGTTGAGCACCGCATCCCGGTAACCCGCGATGCGCTGCCAGTTGCAGAAGTCCTGGAAGAAGGGCGCGGTGCCGTCAGCGGGACGATAGGTGCGCTCGAAGCGGCTCGGGGCCGCCATGTTCTCAGCGACGGCGCCAGCGAGATCGCCAACGCGATCGGCCAAAAGGCCCGGCAGCAACACGACGCCATCACGATCGAACGCTTCGACCTGCTCGTCGCTGATCTTGACCACGCTCTTCCTCCCCTGCGCAAAGCGGGGCGGTCGGACGCCGCCCCTACTGCTCCTAGTGTCCCGATTCCGAAGTTCGCCCCACCTGGATGCTGGCGTCCCGAGCGAACTTCGGAATCTGAAGAGACACTAGAATCATAGTGCTGCTAGTGCGATTCAGATCGAGAAATTCGCTCACGGGGAAGCGGCGAGCGCTGGCGAATTTCTCGATCATCGCACTAGTTGAGCGCGTCCTTGAGCGTTTTGGAAGCCTGGAACTTCGGCACGATCGACGCCTTGATCTCGATTTCCTTGCCGGTCTGCGGATTACGGGCCTTGCGCGCCGCGCGCTTGCCGACCTTGAAGGCGCCAAAGCCCGGCAGGCGGACTTCCTCGCCCTTCTGCAGCGTGCTCTGGATGTGCTTCAGCACGGCATCCACGGCCGCGCCTGCTTTTTCCTTCGTCAGCTCGACCTCAGCGGCCACCGCGTCGATCAGATCTTTCTTGCTCATTGGAACCCTCCTTGCGACGCGCCGTAGCGCAGTCCGGGCGAAGCCACCCAAGATTTCGTCAGGCAACCGCGCGAACCGCGGCAGCACCCGCGCTACCAAGCCCTGTGACGGGGCCGCGTCAAGCGCAAAATGTGCACAAGAGAGTGTTCAATAAGCCCTTGGAAGCGCGCAGAACCACGCATTACTTGCACCGTCCTGGAACAGATCATTTGTCCTCGATCCGTTCCCGTGGCAGACCTGGAACGAGGACGGGCGCCCACCGATTTTGGTGGGCGCCCGTTTTACTTGTCTGCCTCGACTAAACGGAGGTCAGTGCGCGGTCGGCCGCGTATCGCCACCACCTTCCTGCACCGGCCCGCCCTCGGTCTCCCAGGCGATCGGCTCGGGCTGGGTGACGAGCGCGTGCTTGAGCACGTCGTCCATCCGCGCGACCGGGGCGATCTCGAGCGCGTTCTTCACGTTGTCGGGGATCTCGGCCAGATCCTTCACGTTCTCTTCCGGGATCAGCACCTTCTTGATGCCGGCCCGAAGCGCCGCGAGGAGCTTTTCCTTCAATCCGCCGATCGGCAGCACGCGCCCGCGGAGCGTGATCTCGCCGGTCATGGCGACATCCTTGCGCACCGGGATCGTGGTGAGCACCGAGATGATCGCCGTGACCATCGCGACACCCGCAGAAGGACCATCCTTCGGCGTCGCGCCCTCGGGAACGTGGACGTGGATGTCCTTGGTCTCGAAGCGGGACGCGGGGATGCCGAAGTCGACCGAGCGCGAGCGCACGTAGGCATTCGCGGCCTGGATCGATTCCTTCATCACGTCGCGCAGATTGCCGGTGACGCTCATCTTGCCCTTGCCGGGCATCATGACGCCTTCGATCGTCAGGATCTCGCCGCCGACCTCGGTCCACGCCAGGCCCGTGACGACGCCGACCTGATCGGTCAGCTCCGCCTCGCCATAGCGGTACTTCGGCACGCCCAGGTAATCCTGGACGTTGGCGTCCGAGACCTCGACGGTCTTCTTGTCGGTCGACAGGATGTCCTTGACCGCCTTGCGGGCGAGCTTGGACACCTCACGCTCGAGCGAACGCACACCAGCTTCGCGCGTGTAGCGGCGGATGAGCGTCTTCAACGCGTCGTCGTCGACCGTCCACTCGCCGGGCTCGAGGCCATGCGCCTGCTGTGCCTGCGGGATGAGATGGCGCTTGGCGATCTCGACCTTCTCGTCCTCGGTGTAGCCGGCGAGACGGATGATCTCCATGCGGTCCAGAAGGGCCGGCGGGATGTTCAGCGTGTTCGCCGTCGTCACGAACATCACGCTCGAGAGATCGTAGTCGACCTCGAGGTAATGGTCGTTGAACGTGTGGTTCTGCTCGGGGTCGAGGACCTCGAGAAGCGCCGAGGCGGGATCGCCGCGGAAGTCCGAGCCCATCTTGTCGATCTCGTCGAGGAGGAAGAGCGGGTTCGTCCGCTTGGCCTTCTTCATCGACTGGATGATCTTGCCGGGCATGGAGCCGATATACGTACGACGGTGGCCGCGGATCTCGGCCTCGTCACGCACACCGCCGAGGCTCATGCGCACGAACTCACGGCCCGTGGCATTCGCGATCGACTTGCCGAGCGAGGTCTTGCCGACGCCGGGAGGCCCGACGAGGCAGAGGATCGGCCCCTTGAGCTTGTTCGTGCGTGCCTGCACGGCCAGGTACTCGAGGATGCGCTCCTTGACCTTCTCGAGACCGAAGTGCTCCTTGTCGAGCACGGCCTGGGCCTCGGCGAGGTCCTTCTTGACCTTGCCGCGCACGCCCCAGGGGATCGACAGCAGCCAGTCGAGGTAGTTGCGCACGACCGTCGCCTCGGCCGACATCGGGCTCATCTGCTTGAGCTTCTTCAGCTCAGCGAGCGCCTTGTCCTTGGCCTCCTTCGACAGCTTGGTGTTCTCGATCTTCTCTTCGAACTCGGCGATGTCGTCGCGCTCGTCGGTGTCGCCGAGCTCCTTCTGGATCGCCTTCATCTGCTCGTTGAGATAGTACTCGCGCTGCGTCTTCTCCATCTGGCGCTTGACGCGCGAGCGGATCTTTTTCTCGACCTGCAGCACGGAGATCTCGCTCTCCATGAGCGTGTAGACGCGCTCGAGCCGCTCGGAGACCTTGGTGATCTCGAGAACGTCCTGCTTGTCGGAGATCTTGACCGCGAGGTGCGAGGCGATCGTGTCCGCGAGCTTCGAGTAGTCCTCGATCAGGCTGATGGTGCCGAGCACCTCGGGGCTGATCTTCTTGTTGAGCTTCACATAGCTCTCGAACTGCGACATGGCCGAGCGGGCCAGCGCCTCGAGCTCTTCCTTGTTGCCGGAGGTCTCGGGCAGACGCTCGATCTCGGCCTCGAAGTGGCTCGCGTTCTCAGTGTACTTGACGATCTTGGCGCGCGCGCTGCCTTCGACCAGCACCTTCACGGTGCCGTCGGGGAGCTTCAGGAGCTGAAGCACGGATGCGAGCGTGCCGATCTTGTAGATGGCGCCCGGCGTCGGATCGTCATCGGCTGCATTCTTCTGCGCGACGAGCAGGATCTGCTTGTCGGTCCGCATGACCTCCTCGAGCGCATTGATCGAGCGCTCACGCCCGACGAACAGCGGGACGATCATGTAAGGGAACACCACGATGTCACGCAGCGGCAGGACCGGGAACACTTCCCTGCCAGACCCCTTCTCCCGGGTTGTTTTCTCTTCGCTCATGGTGTCACCGCCTTTTCTCTTCGCCTCAGGACCCGCACTCGGCATCCCGGCAATGCGTTAACGCTGCTGCTGGGCCTATTCCGTTGACCAACCTCGCGACGCGCAACCTCGAGCACTCTCGCCGATCACGCCTACAGGTTTCCGGCCCCGACGGGCGACGCCCACAGCATAGTACAATCGCACAGGCTCATATGGTGAGCCCCACGATAGGGTTAAAGATCAGCGCGGCTCAGCCGCACTCAGCTATGCGCTGATGCAAACCCACCCCTGCGGGCGGCCCCCTCCTCGTCTCAGGCGATAGTACCCTTTTCTTCCGCGCGCTCGGCATAGATGCGGAGCGGCCGGGCACCACCGTCGATCACTTCGGGGCCGATGACGATTTCCTCCACCCCCTTCAAGTTCGGCAGCTCGAACATGGTATCGAGCAGGATCCCCTCCATGATCGAGCGCAGTCCACGTGCGCCAGTCTTGCGCTCGATGGCCTTCTTCGAGATCGACTTCAGCGCGTCCTGCGTGATCGTCAGGCGCACGTCCTCCATCTCGAACAACCGCTGATATTGCTTCACCAGCGCGTTCTTGGGCTCCGACAGGATTTGTATCAAAGCCTTCTCGTCGAGATCCTCGAGCGTTGCGATCACCGGCAGCCGGCCGATGAACTCGGGGATCAGGCCGAACTTCAGAAGGTCCTCCGGCTCGACCGAGCGCAGGATGTCGCCCGTGCGCCGCTCGTCGGGGCCGATCACCGTCGCCCCGAAGCCGATCGAGGTGCCGCGGCCGCGCCGCGCGATGATCTTCTCGAGGCCGGCGAAGGCGCCGCCGCAGATGAAGAGGATGTTGGTCGTGTCGACCTGCAGGAACTCCTGCTGCGGATGCTTGCGGCCGCCCTGCGGGGGCACCGAGGCAACCGTGCCTTCCATGATCTTGAGCAGCGCCTGCTGGACGCCCTCGCCCGACACGTCGCGCGTGATGGAGGGGTTGTCCGACTTGCGGCTGATCTTGTCGACCTCGTCGATGTAGACGATGCCGCGCTGCGCCCGCTCGACGTTGTAGTCGGCAGCCTGGAGCAGCTTCAGGATGATGTTCTCGACGTCCTCGCCGACGTAGCCCGCTTCGGTCAGCGTCGTCGCATCGGCCATCGTGAAGGGCACATCGAGGATGCGGGCGAGCGTCTGCGCGAGCAGCGTCTTGCCGCAACCGGTCGGGCCGATCAGCAGGATGTTCGACTTGGCGAGCTCGACGTCGTTGCCCTTGGCCGCGTGGTTGAGGCGCTTGTAGTGATTATGGACCGCGACGGAGAGCACGCGCTTCGCATGCGCCTGGCCGATGACGTAGCTGTCGAGCACGGCGCAGATCTCCTGCGGGCTCGGCACGCCGTCGCGCGACTTCACGAGGGTGTTCTTGTTCTCCTCGCGGATGATGTCCATGCAGAGTTCGACGCATTCATCGCAGATGAATACGGTCGGGCCTGCAATCAGCTTGCGGACCTCGTGCTGGCTCTTGCCGCAGAATGAGCAGTAGAGGGTGTTCTTTTCGCTTGGCATTGGCTGTCCTGCACCCGTTCCCGGTCTTGCGCGGCTCACTATCCTCGCGCGGAGCTTAACGTCAGCCTTCAGGCCCTTCCTGCGGCTCCTGAGGCACCCTAGCGACGCGTCCACCAGCTTGTCGAGCTGATCATGGGCCGCCCGTCAGATCAACTATCCTTTCCGTAAGACTCGCAGCTAAGGCAAAGGCCATTGCGGGAATTGCAACACCGATGTGACAAACCCGCCGCACCGGCCTACCCCAGCCCCTGCAATCCATGCGCCAACGGCGATGGGAGCCCTGGAATACGACAGTTTTGGGACTGCGAGATGCCTCGGGGGCCGATGCCGCCCCCGCCGGCAATCCGCGATTCGGGAGGCCTCAGGCCCCCTTCTCGCCATCCGCCTTGGGCTCGATCTCGTCACGGCGAGCAAGCACCCTGTCGATCAGCCCGAATTCCTGGGCCTGATCAGCAGTCATGAAGTAGTCACGATCCAGCGTCTTTTCAACCATGTCGTACGTCTGGCCCGTGTGCTTGACGTAAACTTCGTTAAGTCGCCGCTTCATCTTGATGATGTCTTCGGCATGGCGCTCGATGTCGCTCGCCTGGCCAGAGAAACCGCCCGAAGGCTGGTGCACCATGATCCGGGCATTCGGGAGGGCATAACGCATGCCCTTCTCGCCGGCGCAGAGCAGCAATGAGCCCATGGAGGCCGCCTGGCCGATGCACAGCGTTGCAATCGGCGGCTTGATGAACTGCATGGTGTCATAAATGGCCATGCCCGAGGTCACCACGCCACCCGGCGAGTTGATGTACATGGCGATCTCTTTCTTGGGGTTCTGGGCCTCCAGGAAGAGAAGTTGCATGCACACGGACGAGGCCATGTGGTCCTCGATCGGACCGATCACGAAGATGATCCGCTCCTGCAGCATCCGCGACGGCAGGTCGTAGGGCCGCTCGCCGCGCGCCGTCTGCTCGATCACCGTCGGCCAGTAGGTGGCGACCGGAGAGTTGTGGAGCCGATCAGCAGCAATGGGGGGGATCATCATAGGAGCGTCCTGCGGGCTTGAGGAAAGGCAGGCCCCCGTGCTGGGGCCCGCCGGTCGAGAATCACGTCACCGACACTGCTTATATAGGACGCGGCGGCGGGACTTCATCCACCGCTGACGCCACGCCCCCTATGGCGAATCCGCCGATGCGCCGCGCGCCCGGGGCATATATAGGGCGTGGCGGCGCAAGTTCACCTGCCCTAATCAGCCTGGCCCCAATCAGAGCCTGGCCCCGCTCAGCTCGGCCCGATCAGCCTGGGGCACCCGGAACATCGGCCTCGCCGTCGTCCGGCATCTTGAGCAGCTCCTCGCGCGACACCTTCTTGTCCGTCGGCTTGGCCTCGCCGAGGATGTGGTCGACGACCTTGTCCTCGTAGATCGGCGCGCGAAGCTGCTGAACGGCGCCCGGCGTCTTCTCGAAGTACTCGTAGACCATGCGCTCCTGGCCCGGGAAGCGGCGCGCCTCGCGGAAGAGCGCGTTGCGCAGCTCCTCCTGCGTCACCTCGACCTTGGCCTTGTCGCCGATCTCGGCGAGCACGAGCCCGAGGCGGACGCGGCGCTCGGCGAGCGTGCGGTACTCCGCCTTCGCGCTTTCCTCGGTCTTGCCCTCGTCCTCGAAGGTCTTGCCGGACTGCTTCAGCGTGTTGTTCACCTGGTTCCAGATCTGGTCGAACTCCTGGTTCACCAGCGCCTCGGGCAGCGTGAAGCTGTGGGCCTTGTCGAGCTGGTCGAGCAGGGCGCGCTTGATCTTCGTGCGCGAGAACTCGGCGTACTCGCCTTCAATGCGCTCGCGCATGACCTTGCGCAGCGCATCGAGCGAGTCGAGACCGAAGCCCTTGGCGAAATCCTCGTTGATCTCGGGCTTCACCGGCTTGGCGACCGACTTCACCTTGGTTGCGAACGAGGCTTCCTTGCCGGCGAGCTCGGCCACCTGATACTCGGCCGGGAACGTCGCCTTGATGGTCGGCTCGTCGCCGGCCTTGGCGCCCTTGAGGCCATCCTCGAAGCCCGGAATGAAGCCGCCGCGGCCGAGCACGACCTCCATGTCCTCGCCTGTGCCACCCTCGAAGGGCGTGCCGTCGATCGATCCTGCGAAGTCGATCTTGAGCTGATCGCCCTCGGCGGCGGCACGGCCTTCCTCGACCTCGAAGCTCACATTGCGCTCGGCGAGATCGCCGACGGCCTTGTCGATCGTCTCGTCATCGACCTCGACCACCTCGCGCTCGAGCTTCAGCGTCGAGAAATCGACGAGGTCGATCTTCGGCAGCACCTCGAAGGACATCGTGTAGGCGAGGTCGGCCTTGCCCTCCATCACCTGCTCGAGCTCGTCCTTGTCCTCGCTGAAGGCGATCTGCGGCTGCATGGCCGGCCGCTCCTGGCGGTCGGTCAGCGCCTGCTGCGAGGACTTCTCGACGAGATCCTGCAGCACCTCGGCCATGAGCGAGCGGCCGTAGACCTTCTTGATATGCCCGATCGGGACCTTGCCCTTGCGGAAGCCGCGGAGCTGGATCGTGTCCTTGACCTCATCGATACGGCTCGTGAAGCGCTCAGCCAGCTCGTTGGCGCCCACGATGACCTTGAGCGTCCGCTTCAGCCCATCCGTACTCGTTTCCGTGACCTGCATATCGACCATCATCCACTCGTGAAGGCGGCGGGATCGCCGCCGCTTTTTTAGTTTCCCGCCGGCTGCTGGGAAGAGCCTTCCCACCACGAATGTGGTGCCCTGCCGGCGGCGGCACTTCGCCACCCGATCTCAGTCTGCTGCATCCTCATGGGACACAACGTGAATTCTTCATCTCGGCTTGGTGCGGACGGAGGGACTCGAACCCCCACGACTTGCGTCACTGGAACCTAAATCCAGCGCGTCTACCAGTTCCGCCACGCCCGCCACCCGCGCTTAGCCCTGCCGGGCGCGATGGCGCCGACATATATCCGGCCCTGTTGCCCGGGATCAACGCTTTCTTTGGACCTAAGGTGGGAGCACGCTGAACTAAATGTTTTTGCCTGCTTCGAGGATCAAGGCCTGCACACCGGCCGGCTTGTGCACCACGGCGACCATTGACTTGGCCAGCATCGGGATGCGTCCCACACGGATGAAATCGACATCACGTGCACCAACCTCATCCAGCAATTGCCCCAGCGTTTTGATCGAGAAGAACTTTACGTGCCCCCCATCCCAGAGCGCCGTAAAGTGACGGTCCATCCTGCCGCTCAAAGCCAAGGCCAAGTTTTTCATGTAGCCGTGGTACGGCGTTGAGACCACACCAACGCCTCCCGGCTCAATGAGAGCCATCAATGTGCGGGCGAAGGCGCGCGGATCCATGCAGTGCTCGATGACCTCAAGGGAAACAACCAAAGGGAAAGTACCGTACTTAGCGGGCAAATCGTCGTACGCGCTCCCCACGTCCGCAGTCATTTGCGGGAATGCACGTCTCGCCTGATCTATGCCACTAACCGACGGGTCCACTCCCGTCATTGAAAACCCGAGATTGCCTAGCAACCCACACGTCGCACCGTTACCGCACCCCAAGTCGAAGCCTCGGCGCACCGGCCAATCACGGGATTCGATGATCCTCAACAGAACAGGCCACAAATAGGCATTTGCACAAGTCGGCTCAGCATCAGAATACGCATAGACGGCCAACGGCCTACTCCAAAAAAAACATGATCGAAACTTTGACCTCACAATTGCAAAGAAGGAGGACATTGCCAAGCGGTGACGAGGGGCCTTCACTGGGCCTCAACCGCGCTATGACCGCTCAACGCGCGGTCGCTCGATCGCGCTCAAGAACGTCCTTTCTGAGTATCCTTTTCCTTGTCCGTGATCGCAAAGCTCAGCGGCAGCGCCGTCGTGTACTTGATCTGCTCCATGGCGAATGCCGAGGAGACCTTGGTGATATCGATCCGTGAAATGAGCTTTTTGTAGAAGACGTCGTAGGCGGCAATGTCCGGCACCACGACCCGCATGAGATAATCCACCTCCCCCGACATGCGGTAGAATTCGACGACCTCGGGAAGGTCGACGACCGCGGCATGGAAGCGCTCGAGCCAGTCGAGATTGTGCTGGTCGGTCTTGATCGAGACGAAAACTGTCACCCCCGTGTTGACCTTTACGGGGTCGAGCACCGCCACCCGGGCGCGGATGACGCCGGCCTCGTCGAGTTTCTGGATGCGCCGCCAGCAAGGCGTCGTGGAGAGGCCGACGATCTTGCCGATCTCTGCGATCGGCATGGTTGCATCAGCCTGCAGCAGACCAAGGATCTTCAGATCCATTGCATCGAGTTCCACGATCATCTCTCCAGGAGGAAATTTTTGCTCAAAGCGGCGGCGATGGCAGCAACGCCGAACTCCAACACGGGCGCAGCACGCCGTTCTAGTATTTTATTCTAAGATTTGCAACTCCTCCCCTTGCTTCACGCACCCAATGAAGCCAAATTCAGCGCGTCGGTAGAAATCATTTGCCGAGCACGGGGACCTGCATGGACAAGCCCATCTTCATTGCGCCGGAGTTCGCGGTAACCTCGGCTCTTGCGCCTGAGGACTTCGCGGCAGCGGCTGCCATGGGCTTCCGCTCGGTCCTCTCCAATCGCCCGGACGGCGAGGCGGAGGGCCAGCTCACCGGGCGCGCCGAGGCCGTCCTCGCCTGGCAGGCCGGCCTCCAGTTCCGCCACGTACCGGCGCCCAAGCTCGACATCTTCACGGACGAGGTCGTGGAGGCCATGTCCGACGCCGTCGCGACCCTCAACGGGC
This sequence comes from Hyphomicrobium sp. CS1BSMeth3, assembly GCF_900117415.1. Classification (GTDB taxonomy): domain Bacteria; phylum Pseudomonadota; class Alphaproteobacteria; order Rhizobiales; family Hyphomicrobiaceae. The sequence goes on along the minus strand of NZ_FPEI01000006.1, from coordinate 141,214 downwards.
CCATTCTCGCCCACTGCGCGAGCGGACTGCGCTCAGCCATCGCCTGGGCGGCCGCAAGCGCGCGCGGCGGCAATGTCGATTGCATCCTGCAGGCCCTCGAAAGGGCCGGGTTCGATCTCGAATTCCTGCGCGATGACCTCGAAGCCCAGGCCGACCGCGCCCGCTGGATCGGACCGCGCGCCGCCGCGCTCGACTGCGGCGAGGCCGCGAAGCTCGAGACAGCGTCAGCGGCGTAGCCCTCATCATTTATCGATTGGTGCATCTCTTACGAGGTGCACCTACTCTCCTCGGCAAGACTTGAGTTCGATCCGCATGGGCTCGAATTGCAGCCATGGCCGAGATTTCATTCAGAGGCGTACGCGCGGTCTACAGAACGTGGGGCCAAGGTCCTGCGCTCGTGCTCCTGCACGCGGGCGGCAGCTCCGGCGCGCAGTGGACCAAGACGGGCGAGGCACTCGCCGACACGCACAGGCTCATCGCGCCTGACCTTCTGAGCTACGGCGCCTCGGATCCCTGGCCCGTGCCCGGCGGACTGACACACGAGCTACAGGCGCACCTCGTCGCCGACATCATCGAGGCCGAAAGCTCTATCCCGCTCGATGTTGTCGGCCATTCCTATGGTGGCGCGACCGCCTTGCGCCTCGCTCTGCAGCGTCCCGATCTCGTGCGTTCGCTGATGCTCATCGAGCCCATGGTGAGCTGGCTGCTGAAGGCTGCAAACGATCCGCTCTACGAAGGGGGGGTTAGCATCGCCAATACGTTCATCGCCAGCGTGCAGGCAGGAAAGCCCGAAGCCGGTTGGAAATTCTTCATCGACACGCGCAACGGCACTGGGACCTGGGCGCGCATGTCGGAGGAAACACGCGGGCGATTTCTGGCCCAGTCCGAGCGCGTGCGCGAAGGCTTCATCTCGAACCTCAACCACCGCATGAGCCTCGCCGAATGCGGCAGTATTCGCGTTCCCGTGACGGTCGCGCGCGGCGCCACGACGACACCGACCGACCGCCGCATCTGCGAGCTGGTGCACGGGGCAATCGCGCAATCGCACTACGAGGTGATCCCGGAGGCGGGACACATGTCGCCGTTTACGCACCCGTTCGAAGTAGCGCGGCTCGTGCAAGAGCATCTCGCACGAGCCGCAAAGTATTCAAACGTCTGACGCCGACCGGACAGCGCTACTCGGCTGCCTTCACACCCGTACCGATCTGGCAGGCGACGCCGGTACCGCCGAGGCCGCAGTAGCCGTGCGGGACTTTGTGCAGGTACTGCTGGTGATAGTCCTCGGCGAAGTAGAAGGGCGGCGCGTCCAGGATCTCGGTCGTGATCGCGCCGTAACTCTTGGCCTTGAGCGCCTTGCCGAACACCTCCTTCGATGCCTCGGCGGCCGCGCGCTGCGCGGCATTGAAGACATAAATGCCGGAGCGGTACTGCGTGCCGACATCATTGCCCTGGCGATTGCCCTGCGTCGGGTCGTGGCTCTCCCAGAAGGTCTTGAGGAGGCTCTCGTAGCTCACCTTTTTCGGATCGAACACGACGAGCACGACCTCGTTGTGGCCCGTGAGACCCGAGCAGACTTCCTCGTACGTCGGGTTCGGCGTGTAGCCCGCGGCATAGCCGACCGCCGTGATCCAGATGCCTTCCTCGAGCTCCCAGAACTTGCGCTCGGCACCCCAGAAGCAGCCCATGCCGAACATGGCCATCTGCATTCCCTCGGGATAGGGGCCCTTCAGCTCGTGACCATTGAGCGCGTGCGTGCGTGCGGTCGGGATCGGCTCGGCGCGGCCCTTGAGGGCCTGATCGCGCGAAATCATCTCTGCTTTCTTGCGGAAGAACAGCATTGTGTGTGCCTTGTCTCGTTGAAAGCTGCGATGCACTATGCTGCCCCTAATATAGGCACGAATGGTCGCGGGCACCACGTCCCGGACCGCGGGGGGATCAGTCGCGATGGCGGCGGGGGCCGAGTTCGAGCGCATCGTCTACCGTCCGGGCGGCGCACGCCGCTTCCTGCTCGCCATGGCTATCCTGCTGCTACTGCCGTTCGCGGCGAGCGTGCCGATCATGCTCGTGCAGCGGCTCAGTGCCGGCATCTGGCTCGGCACGGGCGGGCTCGCGCTCATGGGCCTTGCCTTCGCGATCATCCTCGGCCTGCTCGTCATCCAGTTCATTCATGCGCTGAGGGCTCGTGTCGAGCTCGGCCCGGAGGCCGTCGAGGTGACGCTGCCGGCCGGGCGCTGGCTGACGCCCGCGCTCGCCTACCAAAGCCGGGCGGTCCGTTATGAGGACATCCAGGCCGTCGAGACGCGCGGCGAAGTTTATGGCGGCGCGCTGGCGCCCGTGCTCATGCAGGGCGTGAGCCTGATCACGCGCGAAGGCGGGAAGGTGCCGCTCGGGCACGTGAATGCGCATTGCGAGGACCCCGCACTGCCTTGCCTCTCGATTGGGTGCGAGATCGCGCGGCGCGCCGGCATCGAGGTGCAGGATCGCGGCGCCGTCCATCGCAAGATGCCGCAGCCGATGACGGGCTTGGGGCTCATGGCGTCGGTGAGCAGCGACACGCCGCTCGCACCCGAGGACATGGCGCGCATCTCCGCGCGGCACCGTCAGGTCACGATCGGCATTGTGGCCGGGCTCGCGGCTCTCCTGGCCGTAGGGCTCGCCATGGACATCGCGGGCGGCCCCGTCGGCGGCACGTCGATCAAAGCAGGCAGCACTAGGAAGTAGCGGACTTTGCGGCGAGGATCGCGCACCGTCCATCAGGCAGCATCAGGAGCACAGAGGCCCCTGATGCCAAGAAAGTCGCAAACCACTTCAGTCGCGATCGGCCTCACTTGGCCCACGACATCTCGGCGACCGGATAGGCAGGAACCGGCAGATCGACGCGCGTTCCATTGAGAGATGAGCTCACGACACCGACCTGCGGCATGGCGTACAGCCAGACCACCGGAGCATCAGCGTAGAGCTGCTTCTGTGCGGCCTCGAGCTTGGCCCGCAACGTCGCCTCGTCGGACGCGCCTTGAGCTTCCGCCATCAGCTTCCGGAACTCCGGTCCGTCGTACTGGTAGAAGTAGTTCGGATCCGTGTAGTTGTTGATGGCCCAGGGCTCAGGGTGCGAGATGATCGTCAGATCGTAGTTCTTCTGACGAAACACGTTGTCGATCCACTGGCCGGTCTCGAGCACCTCGAGGTTCACGGTCACGCCGACCTGCGAAAGCTGCGCGACCAGAATCTCGGCCGTGCGGCGCGTTGCCGGGCTCGAGAGAACCCGCAGGTTCACGGAGAAGCCGTTCGGATAGCCCGCTTCGGCGAACGCCTTCTTGGCCTTCTCGGGCTCGTAGGCCTGCTTGCCCAGAACGTCGACGAAGTACGGGTTGAGCTTGTTGGTTTGCGCGCCGCCGAGACGGCCGAAGCCACCATGAGTGCCGTCGTTCACCATCTGCGCATCGATTGCAGCGTACATGGCACGCCGCACGCGGATGTCGGTGAAAGGCTTCTTCTTGTTGTTCATGCCGAGAAAGAGGACACCCTGGGTCTGCCCCTGGGTGACCTTGAACTTGCCGTCCTTCTTCAGGCTGTCGATCGTCTCGACCGCGGCAATGTACGGGACGTAGTCGACTTGGCCAGAGCGCAGCGCCAGCACTTGAGAATTTTCATCCGGCATGAAGCGGAACGTCACCTTGTCGATCTGCGGCTTCACCGGACCGACGTAATCGCCATAGCGCTCGAACTCGATCGAGTCGCCCTGGACCCAGCGAACGAACTTGTAAGGTCCCGTGCCCACAGGCTTGGTGCGCGCGCCATCGACGGATTTGGGGGAGAGAATGGCCGCGGTAGACTCGGCGAGATCGAACGGGAAGAGCGCCGAGGGCTGCTTCAAGGTGATGACGACCGTCAGGGGATCCGGCGTCTCGATCTTGTCGATGTTGGCGAAGACGCGCTTGCGCTTGTTGGTGCTCTTCTCCGAGACATTGCGCTCGAAGGAGAACTTCACGTCGGCCGAGGTGAAGGGCTCTCCGTCGTGGAACTTCACGCCCGGTCGCAGCTTGAACTCATAGACGTTCGGTGACTTCAATCCCCATGACAATGCGAGGCCCGGCGTCAGCTTGCCGGATGCATCGTAGCGGGTCAGTCCCTCCAGAACATTTTCCCAGCTCACTTCGCTCACGGGCGCAGGCGCCTGCATCGTGGGATCGAGACCGGGCGGCTCGGTCGGCAGGGCGATCACGACCGAGTTCGATTTGGCGTCGGCCCTGGCCAAGCTGCTCGGCAGCACCAACAGAGCCGCCAGCGCGAGGAACCATCTGAGTTTCATACTGTCTCTCCTTACTGAGCTTGAGCTATTTCGCAGGAATGACGGGGAGCACGACGCAGGACGCTCTTGCCTGATCGACGAAGAGGGTCTGCCGCGCGACCGCACGGCAACGATTCTGTCCCAGCGGCTCCCCGGTGTTGGGGTTCACGTCGTAGTGCGGGGAATTGCTGCTCGACACATCGATGCGCAGCCGGTGCCCGGGCGCGAAGAAGTTGCTCGTCGCCTGCAACTGGAGCTCGATCTCGTAAGGTTTGCCGGGCTCTATAAACTCGGCTTTCTCGAACCCATTGCGATAGCGCATGCGCAGTATCGAGTCGCCGATATTGAGGGCGTACCCATTGGGGTAGTCCGCGTTGGGCGGATACTCGTCGATCAGCTTGACGGTGAAGTCGGTGTCGACCGCCGACGAGGTCACCCAAAGCCGGCACTTCACGACGCCGGTCACCTCGAGGCCTTCCTCCAGAACCGGCGTGCGGAACACGATCACATCCGAGCGTGCGGCCAGCGGAATCCTCGGGCTCTTGTCGCCCGACATCGTGCCGCTGTTCTGATCGAAGCCGCCGCCCTCGAGGAAGCCGGTGGTGCCATAGTTCGTGAAATTGCCGCCGACCGTCGGGACCGGATTGGCCGGATCGAAATCATACTGGACCGGCTTGCCATCCGCCGGCGCCCTGTCACGCGACAGCAAACCGTCCGGCGTCATGTAGAGCGTCGTATGCTGGGTGCGCGCGATCGGCCACTCCTGCTCGTCCCGCCAACGGCCGCCGTGCATGAGGCGTCCCATGCCATCGCGCCGACCCGAGCCGCCGCCCATGACAAACAGCTTCACCGGCGCTTCCTTGTCGATGCCGGTCGCCATGCCCTTCATCTGCTGATCGAGCCAGCGAAGCCGCAGGCTGTTGTTATCCTCGAGCGCGGCATCTGCGCCAAAATCGATGTCGCCCGCCCACGATTGGATGAACATGTCGCCGCCATGCAGCCACGTACCGATGACGAGCTTCTTGGGCGTACGATGAAGTTTCTTTAGCTGCTCGTATTTCCACAGCGTCGCGGTGATGTGGTGCCCGTACCATGACGTCTCCAGCAGGAGCGGCATGTCAGGGTACTCGTTGATGTACTCCTCGATGCTCAGATCCGGCGTCTTCCAATAGTCTTCGTAGTCCGACGTCGTCAGCATATCGAAGAACCACTTCTCGTACGCCGGGAGAAGACGGAGCGGCGAGACACCGGGCCTGAGCGGCTGATGGATCAGCCACTTCGGCAGGTCGGCCCACATATCGTCGAGCTGTTTCTTGAGACGCGGATCGGCGCTTGCCTCCTGGCTGCTTCGCGCCATCCAGACGACGTATTGAAAGGCGATCGCGTACTCGCAGGCGCCGCCATGGCGCATCGTCTGGCGGAAGTAGTTGTAAGGACCGTCGTACAGGACCTGTGTCGCAAGCTTGGGCGGATGCCTGACGGCCAGAGCCTGCTGCGTGGCGGTAGTGTAGGAAATGCCGACAGTACCGATCTTCTCGCCACACCACGGCTGTGCCGCCAGCCACGCCATGACGTCGTAGCCGTCGTCGGCCTCGTTTCGCAGAAACTCGAACTTGCCTTCGGACGCCCACCGCCCCCGGACATCGTTGACGACGTAGACGTAGCCGCGCTTGGCGAAATAGCGCCCGTTCACGGAATACGACATCCGGTCCTTGTTGTAGGGCGTGCGCTCGAGAATTGTGGGCCACGGCCCATCCAATGCCTTGCCCTCGAGCGCCGGCCTGTAGACATCGGCGTACTGCATGGTCCCGTCGCGCATTCGGATGGCGAGGTGTTTCTCGACCGCGTAGCCGTACTGTTCGTGCGAACCTTCGAACCCCTTCAAGTGCTCCTCCAGTGTGTGATCGTCCTTGATGCGCGAGGGCGCAGACATTGTGCGCGCCGGAAAGTGCAAGCTCCGCTCAACTGAGGTGACAGGCGACCGATCTGCCGTTGCCGAGCGCGCGAAGCGACGGCGCAACCCTGCAGACCTCCGCCGCACGCGGGCAGCGGCTCATGTAGGGACATGCGCCTGTCGCGTTCGCATTTTCATCGGGGCTGCCGGCTTTGACCTGCTGCTTCGCTGCCGGGCGGCGCTTTCCGCCACCGAGACGCGGCATCGCATTGACGAGCTCCTGCGTGTACGGATGCGCGGGATCCTTCATCACCTCGCGGGTCTTGCCGATCTCGACAACCCTGCCGCGGTAGAGCACGACAACGTCCTCGCAGAGATACTCGACGACCGCGAGATCATGGCTGATGAACAGATAGGCCATGCCGTACTGGGCCTGCAGATCCTGCATCAGATTCAGAACCTGAGCCTGGACCGAAACGTCGAGCGCGGAGACCGGCTCATCCGCCACGATCAAGTCCGGCTTGGTGACCAGGGCGCGCGCAATGGCAATGCGCTGGCGCTGCCCGCCCGAGAACTGGTGGGGATACTTGCCGAGGTCGTTGACGCCCAGACCGACGTGCGAAAGAACTTCCGCCGCGCGCTCGCGCGCCTCCGTCCGCGCCACATCGCGCAGCGGCTCGATGACGATGCGCTGGATAGAGTGCCTCGGGTCGAGCGAGCTGTAGGGGTCCTGGAAGACCATCTGGAACCGCCGCCGAAGCTCCCGCAGCTCATTGGCGGACAAGCTCGCGAGATCCTGGCCGAAGAGGCGAATGGCGCCGGCGCTCGCCGGCTCCAGCCCCATTACGGCTTTGGCGAGCGAGGATTTGCCGGATCCCGACTCGCCGACGAGCGCGAGTGATGCTCCCTTTCCCACCGAGAAAGTCGCACCCGTCACCGCAGCAAACCACTCGGGCGCAGCAAACAAGCTCCGACGCGGGAGCCGATAACGAACGCTCAAGTCCTCGACGGACAACACTGCGCTGGCTTGATGGCTGATGCTCATGCTCAAGCCCTGATGCATGCGGCTTGATGGGCCGGGCGGATCATGCGTTCGGCAGGTCGTGCGCGACGACAGGCATCGATCACCGCCGGACATCTATCCGCCAGCGCACAACCGGAAGGCATGTCCACCAGACGCGGCACGACGCCGGCGATGGGGACCAATCTTTCACCGGGCGGCAGATCCGCCCGAGGCAAAGCACCAATCAGGCCCTTGGTGTAGGGGTGGATCGGGTGCGCCAGGACATCGCTCGTGGGCCCGGTCTCCGTAATGCGTCCGCCGTACATGACCATCACGCGATCTGCCACCTCGGAGACAACGGCCAGATTGTGCGTGATGAGCATCAAGGCGATGGATGTCTCGCTGACCAATCGCAACAGCAGATCCAGGATCTGGCGCTGCACGGTGGTATCCAGTGCCGTCGTCGGCTCGTCTGCAACGATCAGGTCCGGCTCGCACGCGAGGGCCATGGCGATGACGATGCGCTGGCGCTGACCACCAGAAAGCTGATGCGGATAGGCATTGATGCGCCGCGCGGGCTGATCGATGCCAACGCGCGCCAGCAGATCGATCGCCTTCTCGCGCGCCTCCGTCCTGGACATGGACGTGTGGACGAGCAGCGGCTCCATGATCTGAAAGCCGATCGTCTTGACCGGATTGAGTGCGGTCATCGGCTCCTGGAAGATCATGGAGATCCGATTGCCGCGGAGGGCACACATCTCGGCTTCGGAAAGCTGCAGCAGGTCGGCGCCATCGAGGCGGATCTGCCCCGCGATGCGCACGTTCTCGGCGAGCAGCCTCATGACCGCGAGAGCGGTCGTGGACTTTCCGCACCCCGACTCTCCGACGATGCTGAGGATCTCACCGCGCGACACCGTGAATGACACGTCGTCGACGGGATGGACCCATCCGTCGGAAGTTGGAAGCGAGACTGTCAGATGCTCGACCTCGAGAAGCGCCATGACCGCCTATCGTCCTTGCGACGAACGAGGATCGAGCAGATCCCGCAGCGCGTCGCCAAAGAGGTTGAGACCAAGAACGGTGAAGGCGATCGCGAGCCCGGGGAAGATCGCGAGATAGGGACTCTGGCTCAGGAACGACTGCGCATCCTTGAGCATGCGCCCCCAGGTGGGCGTCGGCGGTTGCGTGCCGAGCCCGAGATACCCGAGCGCGGCATCGGCCAGGATGGCAATCGCGAATGAGATTGTTGCCTGGACGACCAGGATATTCAGGACATTCGGAAGCACGTGGAGAGCCGCGATGTAGCTGGAGCTGCGCCCTGCGACGCGCGACGCCATGACAAACTCGCGCGCGAGAATGGACTTCGCTCCTCCGCGTGTGAGCCGCGCGAAGATCGGGATGTTGTGGACACCGATGGCAATCATGCTCGTGACGCTGCCGGGGCCGAAGGTGGCAGCCAGCATGATCGCGAGGAGGACCACGGGAAAGGCGAACAGCAGATCCGAGGCCCGCATGGCAAGCTCCTCGAACCACCCACCTCGCGCAGTTGCCGCGAGCCCCAGCAGGACACCCAGCACCAGTCCGATGGCAACAGCGACAATGCCGATCTTCAGTGCGCTCTGCGAGCCGATCATGAGCAGGGACAGGATGTCTCTGCCGAAGTGATCGGTGCCAAGCAGATGATCGAGCGACGGCGCCTGCAGCCGCGCCCGCATGTTCATGCGCGCGACCGAGTGTGGTGTCCAAAAGTAGGAAAGGATCGCGGTCGCAAACAGGCAAAGGGTGATGAACCCACCCAGCCACAGGCTCAGCCATGACGCGCCGAGGCGATAGCGGATCTTAGCAAAACGTCCGGTCTGAGCCCCGATCATGCGCGCCTCGTCCTGAGACGCGGGTCGATGAACAGGTACGCGATGTCGACCAGATAGTTCATGAGAATGACCATCCCGACGAGCAGGACGACGATCACGCGGACAACGACCAGATCGCGCTGCTCGACGGCGAGGAAGATCAGGCGCCCCAGTCCCGGAAGCGCGAATACGTTCTCGATCACGATCGTGCCGGCGACGAGGGAGGCAAACTGGAGCCCCATGACCGTCGCGATGGGGACGAGTGCATTCTGCAGAGCGTGCCGCCACAGCACCTCACGCCGCGTGAGCCCCTTGGCGCGCGCCGTGCGCACGAAGTCCTCATGGAGCACTTCCAGAAGGGCGGATCGCGTCACGCGGGTCAAAATGGCTGCCTGGACCAAGGCGAGCGCACAGGCTGGAAGAACCAGCGCATGAAGCGACGCGATGGGATCTTTCGACCACTCCGGAAAACCGCCCGCCGGAAACCAGCCGAGATGGATCGCGAACAAGAGAATGAGCAGCAGGCCGAACCAAAAGCTCGGAATGGCAATACCGAACTGCGTGAAGGCCATCACGAGCTGGCCGCGGAGCCGCTGACTGTTCGCCGCCGCGAAGACCCCGAGGCCCAGAGCGAGCACGACGGTGATGAGGATCGCCATGAGCGCGAGGGGCAGTGTCACTGCGAGCCGATCGGCGACGAGCCCCAGAACCGGCACGTTGTAGGCATAGCTGATGCCGAAGTCGCCCCACAGCATTCCCGCAATCCAGCTCAAGAAGCGAAACACAACCGGCTGGTTCAACCCGAGCTGCTCGCGCAGGGCCGCCAAGGTATCGGGTTGCGCATCCGGACCGAGCATCACGAGCGCGGGGTCGCCGGGCAGCACTTCGAGCACGACGAAGACGAGCACGGCCGCAGCCAGCATCGTAAGCACGAAGCCTATGAGCTTATTGGTGAATTGAGCGAGCAAGATGGTCTCCGCAACGTCGGGCGGATTGACGCTGGATACTGGATCCAGTATCCAGCATTAATTGAACGTCTTTGTCAAAGGCCTTTGCCAACGTGGAGGATGCGGCTCATGGAGGAGACGTTCGGGTGGGAACACCGCACCCAACTGGTTCATGACGTTGCAAACGCCCTCCGCGAGAGGATCTACGCCGGCACCTATCCGCCGGGCCACGCTCTACGGCAGGTCCAACTCTCTTCGCAGTTCAAGGTGAGCCGCACGCCGGTCCGGGAGGCATTCCGCCTTCTGGAGCAGGAAGGCCTCGTCACGGCAACGCGCAGCGGCGGCGTTCAAGTCATCAGCATCGATCTCGAGCGGATGCTGGACGCCTATGCGATGCGTGAGGTCATCGATGGGCTCGCGGCGAGCGAGGCGGCGCGCAAGGCCGACAAGTCAGCCATAGATCATCTATTCCAGATCATCGAGCATCAGCGCCGCACGATGAAGCCATGGACCCAATCGGAGTATGTAAAGGCCAACGTCCAATTTCACGCGTCGATCCTCGAACTGTCGGGAAACAGCTTTCTGATGCGGGAGCTGCCGATGATCCGAATGACCTCCCAGGTTTTCAAGCCTATGTCGCACCTGGGCAGCGACCGCGCGGCGCAAGCCATCGAGGAGCACGTCGAGATCGTCGAGGCCATTCGCGATGGCGATCCCGAAATTGCCGAGCGTGTCGCCCGACGCCATATACGGAGTACCATGGAAAGCTTGCGGACCAGTGCCATCGCATAAGGCAGCGCCGTTCGAAAAATTCCGGGACAATATGACGAATAGCGCGGCAGTCGCCTTCATCGACGAATGGGGCAGCACGGCGCTTTCGCGGGCCTGAGACCTGCGATACAATCCGCACTTATTCGATGCATCCCGAAGGCGCTGCTGGATTTCGGAGCGCTCATCGACGAGGACACGCCGCTCGCGGCCTGTGCCGCCTCGACATTCGAGTCCTCGCCTTGCGCTGAGAGCACGCTCCGGCACCCACGCGGCAGATCGCCGAGATGCTTCCCGATGGACTCCTGGCCGACGCGCGAACCGCGGTCATCCCAGGCGCCGGCCATATGGGACCAATTGCGCACGCAGAGGCGATCGTCGCCGAGATCGCCCTGCATATCCGGCAAGCTGACGAGCCGTCACAGGCAAAAGCTCAGACCGGATCGACAATTAGGCACTGCCTTGAACTGCTCCTGGTCGCGGTCTGACCGGCAGAAATGCCCATCACGAGTGCAGGAACGGAAAAAGGAGAGCATGAAATGGCTACCTGGAAGCCCGATCCCAGTTTTTATCCCTCGCCGCGCATGGCGATGAAAGCAGCGCCGGAGACGCTGGCCTATGTTGCGACCTTCGATCCGGAGCGGAATACGCCTGATGCGCTGGCGGTCGTCGACGTCAATCCAAATTCGAAGACCTACTCCCAGATCATCGGAACGACCCCGATGCCGAATGCCGGCGACGAGCTTCATCACTTCGGATGGAACGCCTGCTCGTCGTGCCTCTGCCCCAACGCGCCTCATCCTCATGTCGAGCGGCGCTACCTCGTCGTGCCTGGCCTGCGATCCTCACGCATTCATATCCTCGATACGAAACCCAATCCGCGCAATCCAACGATCGTCAAGGTGATTGAGCCCGAGGAGGTCGCCGACAAAGCTGGCTACACGCGACCGCACACCGTCCATTGCGGACCGGAGGGCATCTATATCGCCGCGCTCGGAAATCGTGAAGGCAAGGGCCCCGGCGGCGTGTTCCTGATGGATCATGAGACGTTTGACGTACTCGGACAGTGGGAGATGGATCGCGGTCCGCAGCAACTCGCCTACGACGCCTGGTGGCATCTTGGCCACGACACGCTGGTCACCAGCGAATGGGGAACGCCGGAGACATTCGAGAACGGCCTGATCCCCGACGTCCTGCTCGGCGCGAAGTACGGCCGCCGCCTGCACTTCTGGGACCTGCACAAGCGCAAGCACGTGCAGACGATCGACTTCGGCGACAAATACCAGCTCGTGTTCGAGCTTCGGCCAGCGCATGATCCCACCAAGGCATACGGCTTCGTCAACTGCGTCCTCAGCCTCGAGAACCTCTCTTCATCGATCTGGACCTGGCATAAGGACGGCGACAAATGGGCGGTCAAGAAGGTCATCGAGATACCGGCCGAGCCGGCAAATGAGGACGATTTGCCTCCGCTGCTCAAGGGCTTCAAGGCGGTGCCGCCGCTCGTTACCGATATCGATCTCTCGATGGACGACAAGTTCCTGTATGTCGCCTGCTGGGGCACCGGCGACCTGCAGCAGTACGACGTCTCCGATCCATTCAACCCGAAACTCACCGGCAAGGTGCGGATCGGCGGCATCGTCTCGAAGGCCACTCACCCGGGTGCGAAGAACGGCGAGTTGAGCGGTGGCCCGCAGATGGTCGAGATCAGCCGCGATGGAAAACGGATCTTCTTCACCAACTCGCTCTACGGCGCAATTGATCCGCAGTTCTATCCCCACGGCATCGAAGGCTGGATGGTGAAGCTCGATGCTGATCCAAATGGTGGCATCGCCTTCGATCCCAATTTCTTCGTGCCATGGCCCGCACCACATCGGCCACATCAGGTGCGCCTCGAAGGTGGCGACTGCTCGTCCGACTCCTATTGCTATCCGTAGGCCCGCGATGATCGAAGCGTCGCCATGGCTGACTGTTGCAGGGCTCGGCGCCTTTCATGGCCTGAACCCCGCGATGGGCTGGCTGTTTGCGGTGGCGCTCGGTCTTCATCGGCAGAGCCGGACCATAGTGATCGTGTCGCTGCTGCCGATCGCCATCGGCCATGCCATCTCGATCGCAGCCGTTGCAGGCCTGCTCGTGGTCGCCGGTGCCTTCGTGCCGCACGATCTCGTGCGCGTTGGTGCCGGCGCATCTCTCCTGGTATGGGCGGCCTACCACTGGCGCTTCGGGCACCGACATCGCGTGCGCTTCGGCATGCAGGTCGGACTTTGCGGTCTTGTCGTCTGGTCGTTCCTGATGGCAGCAACCCATGGCGCCGGTCTCATGCTGTGGCCAGCGCTCATGCAGACATGCCTTGGCGGAGGCGCGGCCGCCGCTGGTTCTGTATCGCCAATGGCATCAGCACTCGCCGGTGTCGGGATTCACACGCTTGCGATGCTGGCGACGACGGCTGTCATTGCCGTCATCGTGCATGAATGTCTTGGTGTCGCTGTCCTTCGGAGCGCCTGGCTGAACTTCGACCTGCTCTGGGTGGCAGCATTGGCGGTGGCCGGCGCGCTGCTGATCGCCAATCTCATCTGAGGGCAAACAGAATGAGGTCTGCGCTCAAGGAGATCTTCGAGAAGCCGCTTTCGCGCGCTCGCTCCACCCACGATCATTGAAGTCATACCGACATCGCTCCACCTGAGGCCACACCATTGCTCGCGGCGCCGTGGTCCCAGCCGCATGGTGGAGCTCCTCCGCTCTCGCGCGCTCAATCAGCTCGTGCGCGACGACATCGCGCACGACTGCAGTTCGAGCCCCTGCGCACTATTCCTTTTCGGGCTTGACAGCGGCGTTGCGCTTCGCCATCGGTGGCGGGCGCCCGACCTGTCAAAGGGCTGGGACGCTTTCAACGTAAAGGCCAAGGACGATGCCAAGCGACAGTAGTCGACAGTCAAAGCCATCGTCGGTGTCCGAGAGCTGATCGTCGCTTGACGCTCGCCTCGGTCGCCGCGATGGCGACGCATGAGGTGAGCGATGATATTCTTTCCCCGGTCAGCCGGGCCCCATGCCGGTACGCCGGCTTCCATCTGGCGTGCGCTGATCCCCAACCGCTACGATGCGGTCGTCGGTATTCTCCTGCTTGCAGTCACGATCGCCCTCGCCTATGCGGCGAGAGGCTTCGGCCAGCCGTTGGCGGTGCTCGAGGCCGCATCGATCACGCTGTCGCCGTGGGCGCTGCCGGAATACGCCCTGCAGTCGACGCTCAGGATGTTTGCGGCGATCATCGTCTCGCTCACCTTCACCTTCAGCGTCGCGACGCTCGCCGCCAAGAACCGGCGCGCCGAGCAGATCATCATCCCGGCGCTCGACATCCTTCAGTCCGTGCCCGTGCTGGGCTTCCTCACCTTCACCGTCGTTTTCTTCATGGGGCTCTTTCCGGGAAGCCGGATGGGTGCCGAGCTCGCCGCCATGTTCGCGATCTTCACGAGCCAGGCCTGGAATATGGCTTTCTCGTTCTATCAGTCGCTGAAGACGGTGCCGACTGAGCTGGATGAAGCGGCCCGGCATTTCCAGCTCTCGGCCTGGATGCGCTTCTGGCGCGTGGAGGCGCCGTTTGCCGCGCCGGGGCTCATCTGGAACACGATGATGTCGATGTCGGGCGGCTGGTTCTTCGTCGTTGCCTCGGAAGCGATCACGGTCGGCAGTACGGAGGTCCGTTTGCCGGGGATCGGATCGTATCTCGCGCTCGCAATCGACGAACGCAACCTGCCCGCCGTGGGCTGGGCCATCCTGGCCATGGCCATCGTCATCCTGGCCTATGACCAGCTCGTCTTCCGGCCGATCGTGGCCTGGGCCGACAAGTTCCGCGCCGAGCAGACGGCGGGCGCGGAAAGGCCGCGCTCATGGGTGCTCGCCCTGATACGCCGCACGCACTTGCTGAGGGCCTTTGCGATGGTTTGGGGCCGGGCTGCCGACAGCGTGGGCGGATTGGTGCAGCGTTTTGCACCGAAGCCGCTGCATTCGGGGATCACGTCGTCACCGGTCTTTGATGTCGCGTGGCACGGCATCCTGGCTCTGCTCGTGCTGTGGGGCCTGTGGACCGTCATCAGCTACGTCTATGCGCACTTCGGGCTCGCGGATTTGGCCACGGTTCTGCTCGGGGGCCTCGCGACGCTGCTTCGCGTCGTGGTCCTGGTCGGCATGGCGAGCCTCGTCTGGGTGCCGATCGGTGTGTGGATAGGTCTTCGGCCAGGGCTCGCCGATCGCATCCAGCCGCTGGCGCAGTTCCTTGCCGCCTTCCCTGCGAACGTGATGTTTCCGGTATTCGTCATGGTGATCGTGGCATTCAGGCTCGAGCCGAATGTCTGGCTCTCGCCACTGATGATCCTCGGCGCACAATGGTACATTCTGTTCAACGTGATCGCCGGCGCGAGCGCCTTCCCCAATGACCTGCGCGATGCTGCGACCCTGATGGGCGCGCGCGGCCGGCAGTGGTGGCAGAAGGTCATCCTGCCCGGCATCTTCCCCTACTACGTGACGGGGGCGCTCACCGCCACCGGAGGCGCTTGGAACGCCTCGATCGTCGCCGAAGTCGCACAGTGGGGCGACGTCAAGCTCACCGCGACAGGCCTTGGCGCGTACATCGCAGAGGCGACGCAGGCCGGCGATATCCCGCGCGTCGTGCTCGGCATTGCGGTGATGTCGACGCTGGTGATTTTGCTCAATCGCTTGCTGTGGCGGCGCCTCTATGGGTTTGCTGAGCGCAAGCTGCGCTTCGACTAAGGAAACCGTCATGAAAGACACGCTCACGACGCCCGATGCGATCGCCGCCGACATCGTCCGTGTCACGAACCTGACACACGCCTTCTCCAAGGATGGCGGACGATCGCAGCCTGTTCTCGACAACGTCTGCCTCAGCGTTGCCGATGGCGAGATCGTCTCCCTGCTTGGCCGCTCCGGCTCGGGCAAGTCTACGCTGCTCAGGATCATTGCCGGGCTGCTCAAGCCCACGAAGGGCGAGGTCATGCTCGATGGCAAGCCGGTGACGGCCCCCGCCGCCGGCGTCGCAATGGTATTCCAGACCTTTGCGCTGATGCCCTGGCTCACCGTGCTGGAGAATGTCGAGTTCGGCCTCGAAGCGCAGGGCGTCCCCCGTGACGAACGCCGCAAGCGGGCGCTCGCGGCAATCGATCTTATCGGCCTCGATGGGTTCGAGAGCGCATACCCCAAGGAGCTGTCGGGCGGCATGCGCCAGCGCGTCGGTTTCGCGCGGGCGCTCGTCATGCACTCCAAGCTCCTTCTGATGGACGAGGCCTTCTCCGCGCTCGACGTGCTCACGGCCGAGACCCTGCGTACCGACCTCATCGACCTGTGGTCGGAGGGCCGACTGCCGATCCGCTCCATTCTGATGGTCACGCACAACATCGAGGAAGCCGTCCTGATGTCCGACCGCATTCTGCTGATGTCGTCGGCTCCCGGGCGCATCACGTCCGAGATCAAGGTCGACATTCCTCAACCGAGGCGCCGGCAGGATACGACCTTCCGTGCCCTCGTCGACGACATCTATGCGCGGATGACGACGCACGGCGCCGCCACCATCAAGCCGGGTGTTTTTCCGGGCACGGGCATCGGCATGGCCCTGCCGCGCGTATCGTCGAACGCTTTATCGGGGCTGATGGAAGCGCTGGCCGGCCCGCCCTATGACGGGCAGGCCGATCTCCCGCTTCTCGCCGACGCGTTGCATATTCCCGGCGAGCAGCTCCTGAGGCTCAGCGAAGTCCTGCAGCTTCTGCGCTTCGCGGAGCTGGCCGAAGGCGACGTCAAGTTGACCCCTGCCGGCCGCCGCTTTGCCGCACTCGATGTCGATGAGCGCAAAGCGCTGTTCCGGCAGCACCTGCTGGCTCACGTGCCCATTGCAGCGCACATCCGACGCGTGCTCGACGAACGCCCGTCGCATCGCGCGCCGATGCTGCGTTTCAAGGACGAGCTGGAAGACCATATGGGCGAGACCGCCGCCGATCAGACGCTGCGCGCGGTCATATCGCTCGCACGCTACGGCGAGGTCTTTGCCTATGATGAGCAGTCCGGCGCATTCAATCTCGACAATCCGACGTGAGGTCTCACATGCTCGCCGGTATCGATCAGACGGCCCTGAACCTTGCTGTGGCCCTCATCCTCGGCGCCGCTATCGGCTTCGAGCGGCAGTGGCGTCAACGCCTCGCTGGCCTGCGCACGAATGCCCTCGTCTCCCTCGGGGCAGCGACCTTCGTGATGTTCGCCGGTCTGTTTCCGGGCGAGGCCAGCCCGACCCGAATGGCGGCGCAGGTCGTCTCCGGCATCGGCTTTCTCGGCGCGGGCCTGATCTTCAAGGAAGGCTTCAGCGTGCGCGGCCTCAACACGGCGGCGACGCTCTGGTGCTCGGCGGCCATCGGGGTGGTGAGCGGTGCAGGCTTCCTCGTCCACGCCGCGCTGGCCACGGTCTTCGTCTTCAGCGTCAACCTGCTCCTGCGGCCGGCCGCCTACTGGATCAGCCGGCACCTGCCCGCCGCTCCGGCCGAGCTGGAGCAGGCTTACCACGTCAATGTCGTGTGCCGGGGAGCTGACGAAGCTCATGTGCGCGCCCTCCTCCTCCAAGGTCTGGCGGGTGGAGAGATGCGCCTTGTCGAGCTGGAGAGCATCAACATCGAAGGTAGCGACCGCGTGTCCGTGTCGGCGGCGCTGCGCGCGGAGAAGCGCAACGATACAGTTCTCGAGCGTGTCGTCGGCCGCTTGAGCCTGGAGCCCGCGGTCACCAGCGCGCGCTGGAGCATCGACCATTTGTGAAGCGGGTGATGGACCGGGCCGGAAGAGTGTCGGAGCCACGGCTAGCCCTGCACTAGTGGATCGGTAGCAGCCAGGACTACCCGAACGGCGTGTGTTGGCCTATATGGACGCCATGATCCGCGCGGACGACCATAAAGTGGCAGTGCGAGGGACGCAGTCGGTGCGGCACACCATGCCGGCGCTGGCGGAATCTCGCCTGCTGTCCGTATGCTGGATGCTGTTCATGCTGCTGGCCCTCCATTGGGCCATGCCATTTGGACAGCCCGCGGGGCCGTCTTCAGTTGCCGTTGCCGGCGATTGCGGCAGCGGGTTGGCCGCCGGCGAGCACACCGGCAAACCAGCCATCCAGCCGCGTCTCCGTGCCGTTTCGGCATTGGCCGAAGTCAGGCTTTTTGCAGGCAAGCGCGACCATTCGTCCGACGATCAATCGCCGTTCGGACTGGCCGCTGCGCCCCCTCGGCATGACGAGCCAGTAGCGACACCGGAGCGGGCTGCCGGTCGCAATGCAGTTTCGTTGACCGCGCGGGCGCACGCCTATGAAGCGCGGGGCCCCCCTCTCCCCGCCTGATCGCTGCCGCCCCTCAGGCGGCTTTCGCCCCCAAAATTTCATGCCGGTACGCTGTGCGGTTCCAACCACCGCTGGCGCGCCGCCCGTTGCCCGGATGGCTATCGAATGCGCACGTCAAAGTGGGTGATGTTCACCTATACCGCAATCATTCTGCTCGGCATCATTGCCGCCTTTCCCAATCTTCTGACCAAGCCGCAGCTCGACGCGCTGCCAAACTGGATACCCAAGCGACAGGTCACGCTCGGCCTCGACCTCAGCGGTGGCGCTCATCTCGTGTTCGAGGTCGATGCCAAGGCGCTGAAGGCCCACCGCATCGACGCACTCACAAAGGACGTTCAGGGTCGGCTGAGTGCCGAGAAGATTTCGTTTGCCCCAGTTCAGCGCACCGGAGATGGCGTCCGCGTCACGCTCACGGATGAGAGCCAGCGCTCGCGCGCCCTATCCGCACTGCAGGGGCTGATCACGATGGTCGGTCATACGGGCTTCGGAACGCCGGATCTCGAGGTGAACGCCGACGGCCAAGCCATTGAGGTGCGCTTGACCGAGGCTGGCCTGCGCGATCGCTTGAACGCGGCCGCCGAGCAGAGCCTCGAGATCGTACGTCAGCGCGTAGATCAGGCCGGCATGGCCGAGCCGATCATCCAGCGCGTCGACGGCAATCGCATCCTCGTACAAATGCCGGGTCTGCAGGATCCGACCCATCTGCGCCAGCTCGTCGGCTCAACAGCTCAGATGAGCTTTCACATGCTGTCTGAAGAAGGCGGCACGCAGGGACCCCTTCCGCGTGGTGTCTCGATGCTGACGTCTCCGGATGGACGGGAACGATATCCGGTCCAGGATCGCATCGCCCTCAGCGGTGAGCGGCTGGTCGATGCTCGCGCCGGCTTCGACCATCGGACGAACGAGCCGATTGTCACCTTCCGCTTCGATAGCGCCGGCGCACGACAGTTCGCCAATATCACAAGCGCCAACATCGGCCGGCCCTTCGCCATCGTCCTGGATGGAAAGGTTTTGAGCGCGCCTGTCATTCGTGAGCCCATCGTCAGCGGCTCGGGGCAGATCAGCGGCCACTTCACGGTACAGGATACCGTCGTTCTGTCGGCTCTTCTGCGCGCAGGCTCTCTGCCGGCTCCCCTGACGGTCATCGAGGAGCGCACCGTCGGGCCGGATCTCGGTGCCGATGCCATCAAGACGGGCATCTACACCGGCATTCTGGGCTTGGCCTTGGTCGTCTCCACCATGGTCATTCTCTACGGACCCTGGGGCCTCATCGCCAATCTGGCACTCGCCTTCAATATTGCGCTGACCTTCGGCGCGCTCAGTCTGCTCGGAGCGACACTGACGCTTCCTGGCATAGCGGCTATCGTCCTCGGCATCGGGCTCGCCGTCGACGCCAACATTCTCATCAACGAGCGCATCCGCGAGGAGACGAGAAAAGGAGCGAGTGCCTTCAAGGCGCTGGATCTCGGCTTCAGCCGCGCCTACTCGACCATTATCGACGCGAACATCACGTCGCTTATCGCGACGACGCTGCTGTTCATGTTTGGCTCTGGACCAGTACGCGGATTTGCGGTCGCCATGTTCCTGGGTATCGCGATCTCGATGTTCACCGCCGTTGCCGTGGTGCGGGTGCTCATGACCGAGATCGTGCGCCGCCGAGGCTTGAAGACCCTCAAGATCGAGCCGCTCATCCGTCTGGCGCCAAATGGCACGTCCATATCGTTCATGAGGGCGCGCTTCTTCGGGATCGGCCTCTCGATCCTGCTGTCCCTTGCCTCGGTCGGCTTGTTCATGAAGCCGGGCCTGAGCTACGGCATCGACTTCAAGGGCGGCATCCAGATGGAGATCAAAACGCCAGAAACCGCCAACCTTGCGCAGCTCAGATCCGGACTTGGTGCACTAGGGCTCGGCGAGGTAGCCCTGCAGAACATCGGCGGCAACAACGGCGTTCTCGTGCGCGTGGAGCGTCAGGCTGGCGGCGAGAAAGCACAAACCGCTGCCCTTCAGACTATGCGGGACGCCATCGCACAGATCGCCCCCGGTTCCTCGATCGAGCGCACCGAGGTCGTCGGCCCCAAGGTCAGCGGCGAGCTCGCGCGCTCCGGCGTGCTTGCCGTTGTACTCGCGAGCCTCGCGATGCTCTTCTACATCTGGTGGCGGTTCGAATGGTACTTCGCCGCCGGCGCAATCGCGACGCTCATTCTCGATACGACGAAGACCGTGGGCTTCTTCGCGCTCACTGGCCTCGACTTCAATCTCACCGCGATTGCAGGACTTCTGACGATCATCGGATATTCGGTGAACGACAAGATCGTCGTCTACGATCGGATGCGTGAGAACCTTCGTCTCTACAAAACGATGCCGCTGAGAGAGATCATCGACAAGAGCATCAACGAGGTCCTGGCGCGATGCATCTTCACCTCCCTCACCACGTTCCTTGCAGTAGGCCCCATGGCCATCTGGGGCGGTTCCGCGGTTGCGAGCTTCGCCGTACCAATGGTCTTCGGAATCGTCGTGGCGACGAGCTCGTCGATCTTCATCGCCGCGCCGATACTGCTTCTGCTCGGGGACTGGCAGAAGCGGCGCAAGATGCATCCGGCTGAAGATGCGCAAACATCGTCGGTGAGGACCGCGGAGCAGACCTAGGCCGCGTCACGGCTTGCAGTCTTCCTCGATGCCGAGGCTTGCCTGCAAGCGATAGCCTCAATCCGGCTGCGCTCCCGAAGGCGGACGTCTGGATGACCGAGAGCAGGCTGCTCTCGGTCATTGTCCGGCGTCCCCTTGCCCCGAAACTACACCCAGGGGAACATCCCCGGCGTACTTAGAGCGGTTGCTTGGAGAAGTCGTAGCGAGGCGGCAGCATGGAGGCCATCTCCTCCTTGCTGACCTTCTTCTTGACGTGGAACTCGTCGTTCTCGATGCGGCTGATGTAGCAGTCGATCATGCCGCTATGGTCTTCCTTGCGGAGCGTCTTGGCGCCTTGCGCGAAGCCGAGCGAGTTGGCCATCTTCAGCCCCTCGAGGGCCTCGATTGCGCCCTTGTCGTCGCTCTTCTGCTTCCAGCCGCTCGCTTCAATGGCCTGCTTGAGCGCGAATAGATTTTCCCAGCTCTGCCAGGAGTGGCTCTTGGCATTGACCTTGTCGCTGCCGGTCTCACGCGCGTGCACGTCGTCCGTGCCGATCAGCTTGTTGTACGCCTTGTGGAACTCATCGTCCTTGTACTTCAGCATGCGCGGGAAGTTCTCGACGATATAGACGCCCTCCGCCGCACCCTTGAGATCGGCTGGCGCGATCGCCTCGATGGTGCCCGACACCGAGTACATCCGCATGGTCTTCTCGAGGCCCATGGACTTCGCTTGCGTGTAGAAGGCGATGGAAAGCGCGCCGAAGAATACGGAGAAGAGCACCTCGGTGTCCTGCGGGATGCGCGCGAGATAGGGCACCAGATCTTTTGCATCGAGCGGAACATAGATCGGGTCATAGACCTTGCCGCCGAGCTTCTCGATGACCGCCTTGTGCTCTTTGTAGTGGCTGTGTCCCCACGCGTAGTCGGGCGAGATGATCGTCCATGTCTTGCCGAGGTTCGCATACGCCCATGGCGCGCCGGCTGCAGCGAGGCCGTAAGTGTCGGTGCCTGTACGGAAGCTATAGCGCGTGCCACGCTCTCCAGTGGCTTCGGTCGCCTCGCCCGTCGAGAAATAGACCGTCTTCATCTCCGTCGCGACGGGGATCGACGCGAGCATGACGCCGGAGTGGACCGATCCCGTGATGAACGAGGCGCGATTGCGCTGAATGAGCGCGCGCAGCTTGCGAGCGCCGGCGGCGGGATTCGATTCCGTGTCTTCTGTCGCAAGCTCGAGCTTGCGGCCGGCGATGCCGCCGCTCTCGTTGATCACCTTCGTTGCGGCAAGGGCGGCCTTGTTGTGCCAATACCCCCAAGAGGCAAATCCACCCGTCAGCTCGCAGTGGTGGCCGATCACGATCGGGCCGCTCGCCTGCGCGAACGCAGACATGTCGCGCGCCAGACTGATATAGGCGCCGCTCGCGGCCGCGCCACCGGCCAGCGCAACTTCGAGGAAGCTGCGGCGTGTCATGCCGCTTCGCTCCCGCTTTTCGGCAGAGCTCTTCGGGAGGGAAATCTTGGGGGGACCCTTGGCCATGGCAGAAGCTCCTTCCTGATGAGCTAGAGAGAAACGCCGAGATAGCGGTGAACACTGGCGGGATCGGCACGCAGCGCGTCAGGCGTTGCCTCATGAACGATCGTGCCCCGCTCCATCAGATAGACGCGGCTTGCGAGGCGCAGTGCCGTGCGCAGATTCTGCTCGACCAGAAGGACGGAGATCCCGCGCTTGGCGATCTCCGCGATCTCGTGACGGATCTGCGAGACCAGCTTCGGCATGATGCCTTCGGTCGGCTCGTCGAGCATGATCAGTGACGGCTTCATGACGAGGCAGCGTGCGAGCGCGAGCATTTGCTGCTCGCCTCCCGAGAGCGTTCCGGCTGCTTGCGAGAGGCGCTCTTCGAGCCGTGGAAAGCGTCGGAAGATGTCCGCCATGACTTCCGGAGCGGGCGCGCGTGTCAGCCCGAGCGTGAGGTTCTCTTTCACCGACAGCAGCGGGAACATGCCGCGCCCCTGCGGGACGTAGCCAATACCGAGCGCGGCGAGCTTGTGGGGCTGAACCGTATCGAGATTTACGCCATTGTAGGTGGCAGTGCCGCCGGTGCGCTTCAAAAGCCCGAGCACGGCGCGCAGCGTCGACGTCTTTCCGACGCCATTGCGGCCCAGCAGCGCGACCGTTTCGCCGGGCTCGACGCGGAGCCTGACACCGCGCAGCACAGGGATCTTGCCGATGGAGGCCGTAACGCCGTCAATTACGAGTGCGCCCATCAGTCGGCCTCCTCAGGCGCGCCGAGATAAGCCTCCTGGACCTCGGCTGAGCTGCTGATCTGCGCTGGCGTACCGCGCGCGAGCAGCGCACCCTGCGCCATGACGATGATTTCATCGGCAATGGCGAACACGACTTCCATATCGTGCTCGATCAGAACGACATCGACGCTTTCCGAGATCGTGCGGATCGTCTCGACCGTCTGCTCGGTCTCCTGCGGACCCATGCCGCATACCGGCTCATCGAGCAGCAGAAGCTTGGGCTCATTGGCGAGCGCGAGAGCGATCTCGAGAAGGGCTATGTCCCCGTAGGAGAGTGCCGAAGCCCGTGTGTTCAGTTGCTTCCGGAGGCCAACCTGCACGACGAGCCCTTCGACGCGCTGATTGACGGCCCCGTAGGAGGAAGCGGGCCGGAAGGGGGAGACCAAGCCCTCGTGCGCCATGACCGCGGCCCGCACGTTCTCAGCAACCGTGAGGCCGGTGAAAACGCTCTTGATCTGGAGGGTGCGCGAAACGCCGCGGCGAACGATCTGATGCGGCTTCAGTCCGGTGATATCCTGGCCATGCACCTTGACACGACCTGCATCGGGGCGGATCTCGCCGGTGATGAGATTGAAGAGCGTCGTCTTTCCGGCGCCGTTCGGCCCAATGATCGCATTGAGGCGCCGAGCCGGCAGATCGAAGCTGATATTGTCGACGGCGACAAGACCGCCAAAGCGTCGCGTGAGGCCGTTCACACTGAGCGCGACTGCGCCGTCGCTACCGTCAAGCACCCGAGCCTCCCCGTGTCGCATCGGTGGTCGACTTGGCCAGGTCCTGCTCGCCCGAGGAAGCGGTTGTGTCGCTTGTGCCGGCGTCCTTGCTGCGCGTCAGGACCTGGAGTGCGTCATTCCAGGCCCCTGCCAGACCTCGCGGAGCGAACATGACGACCAGCACGGTGATCGCTCCCACGACGAACAGATAGTGTTCCCAGAATGTCGATATGACCTCGCGAAAGACAATGAGCAGTCCGGTACCGAAAAGAGGACCGAGCAGGCTTCCCGCGCCGCCTACGATCGCCCACACCACGGCCTCGCCCGACACGTGGTAGAACATGTACGAGGCCGAGGCATAGCGCCCGAAGAAAGCAAAGAGCGCCCCCGATGCGCCGGCAAGCGCGCCCGCGAGCACGAAGGCCACGTAGCGCGTCACGTAGACATTGATGCCCACAAGCGCAGCGCGCCGATCGTTCTCGCGCACAGCCATGAAGCGCACGCCGAGCGGACTGCGGACGATGATGCTGAACAGTCCGTAGAAGCCGGCGACGACGAGAAGGATCGTGTAGTACTGCACGGACTGGTCAGCTAGCGAGAGCTTGAGACCGCCTAGCGACACGACATCAGGCACACTGAAGGAGATGCCGTCGTCGCCGCCGGTGATCGGCTTGGCGCTCATCGCTGCAAAATAAAGAATGAGCGAAAAAACGACCGTGATGATCGCGAAGTAGTGCCAGGTCAACCGAACCGCAACGCTTCCCGCGATGGCCGCCATGATCATCGCTGCGACGACTCCGACCGCGAGGCCGCCCCAGAAACCGGCTCCCCAGTGAATGACCGACAGAGCCGCGCCGTACATGCCCACGCCGAAGTAGAGAGCCTGCCCGAAGGAGAGAAGGCCGACATAGCCGAGCAGGAGGTTGACGCTGGCCGCCAGGAGGGACCAGATCAGGATCTCCGCAACGACGTCGATCCAGAACGGGCTGCCGAGCAGCGGAAGAACTGTCGGAACGGCAAGCAGAGCCGCGACAGTCAGGATCAGCGCAGCGCGCGAGATGGCAACGGCTGTCATCGTGTTGCCCCCGAGAACAGACCATGGGGGCGCACGAGCAGCACGACGCTCATGAAACCAAGGGACACGATACGCGCGATCGTCGGGTCGGTCACGCTCGTCACCAGCCCCTCCATTACGGCCAGGAGCAACGCAGCAGCGACGGTTCCCTGCAGATTTCCGAGACCACCGATGATCACCGCCATGAAGCAGAAGGGTAGGATATCGACACCGGTGCGGAACTCCACGGTCGTGATGGGGGCCGCGATTGCGCCGCCCAGCAGGGCCATGGCCGTGCCGAGACCGAACGTGATGGCGCAGATCCGCGCGACCGGCACACCCAGAGCCGTCGCGGTTTCAGGGTCGTGGCGGACGGCGCGAATCCACGTGCCGAGCTTGGTGCGCGTGAGGAACAGGAAGAACGCGATGAGGCACAGCGTCGCGAAAGCGGCTGCAAAGATGCGGTAGACATCGTAGTCGATGCCAAACAGCGGGATCGTACCTTCGATGGGCGCCGCCATGCGGCGGGGCTGGGCGCCGTAGGTGGCGCGCACGCCCTCCTGCAACATCATCGAAAGACCGAACGTCGTCACGATGGTCAGCGAAGCTTGCCGAATGGTCGGGCGGATGATCACCCGCTCGAGAATCAGGCCGACACCAAGACCGATGACTGGCACGAGCAGCAG
The DNA here is from genome assembly GCF_900117415.1 of Hyphomicrobium sp. CS1BSMeth3. Lineage (GTDB taxonomy): Bacteria > Pseudomonadota > Alphaproteobacteria > Rhizobiales > Hyphomicrobiaceae. Next base: position 115,719 of record NZ_FPEI01000006.1, on the reverse strand, counting down.
GGCGAGCCAATAGGAGCCCGTCGAGGTGGCGAGCACGAGCACGACCACCGTGCCGAGCATGAAGAAGTCTCCATGCGCGACGTTAATGATGTCGAGCAGGCCAAAGATGATGGAGAGGCCGAGCGCGATCAGCGCGATGATGAGCCCCCAAACCAAGCCGTTGACGGCGAGAGCCAGAACGAGCCCCGACACAAAGCCCCCAGTGTCAATCGCGCGAATGCGCAAGCTGCGGAAGAGGCCTTTCGGACCCCGATCGATCTATAGTCAGCATGGATTGACACTCAATGCAACGCCGCTGTGTGCACGTATTGCTGGCTATGTGCACATTTTTAACTCGTACGAACGAATGAGTGTCAATCTATGTCGACATAGGATATCAATAGGTGGCAGTGTGCGGCGCACACGCGTATCCGGCATCGGGAACCATTCAAGGAACTCAATGGCTATCGAACGTGCCCTGACGGATATCGGCCTGCACGAGACCGAAGTGCGCTTCTATCTGGCGGCGCTCGAGCTCGGGCAGGCGCCGATGCGCGACATCGCCCGCAAGGCCGACATCAGCCGCACGAATGCCTACGACGTTTTCTCGCGCCTGCTCGAGCAGCGGCTCGTAAACGAGATACCGCAAGCGGGCGAGCGCTCCATGCTGATCGCGGCGGAGTCGCCGGCGCGCGTGCTCGAGATCGTCGAGGAGCGACGCAAGAAGCTCGAGGCCGTCATGCCGGAGCTTCTGTCGCTGCACAATCGCACACCGGCGAAGCCGAAGGTTCGATACTTCCAGGGATCGGACGGGATCAAAGCCGTCCTGGACGAGACGATCGCTTGCCGCAGCAAGATGCTGCTCGGTATTCTCTCCATGAGCGATCTCTATGAGGTCCCGGGACGCGCGTGGATGGATGACAATGTTCGGCGGCGCATCGAGGCCGGCGTCACGCTACGCGTCGTGCGGTCGGCGACCAAGGACCTGCACAAGTTCTGGTCCGACAATCCCGCGGAGTTGCGCATTCTGCGCTACGCTCCCGAGCATTTCAGCTTCTCGATGACGACGTACATCTACGACGACACCGTCGCCCTGATTTCATCCCGCAAGGAGAACTTCGCCATGACCATTGAAAGCGCGGAGTTCGCAGCAATGCAGACAGGGCTGTTCGAGACGCTATGGGCCACCAGCCAGCCAGCCCAGAATGCGGGACGGCGTCCGGGCCGCGGTAAGCTCGCACACCTGCATTCCAACAAGTAAGCCAAACCTATCGGAACCTTCGCATGCCGCAGAATTATCCACGCTTCAAGGCCGCCGCCTGCCACATCGCGTCGGTCTTCCTGGATGCCGACGCAACGGTCGACAAGGCCATCGCCTTTATTCGCGAGGCTGCGAAGAAGGGCGCCGCGCTGGTGGCATTTCCCGAAAGTTTTATTCCCGGCTTCCCGATTTGGGCGGCGCTGCGGCCACCGATCGAGAACCATGACTTCTTCCGAGCGCTCGCGATGCAGTCCGTCCGAAAAGACGGCCAGGAGGTAGCGCGCCTTTGCGCCGCCGCCCGTGAATATGGAGTCTATGTTTCAACCGGTATCAGCGAAGGCACGGATGCGAGTGTCGGCTGTCTCTGGAACTCCAATCTGCTGATCGGTCCGGATGGCAGCATCCTCAATCATCATCGCAAGCTTGTCCCGACCTTCTACGAGAAGCTGATCTGGGCGAATGGCGATGCGCGCGGCTTGCGCGTCGCGCCAACCGAGGTCGGCCGTGTTGGCATGCTGATCTGCGGCGAGAACACCAACCCGCTGTCGCGCTACGCTCTCATGGCCGAAGGCGAGCAGGTGCACATCTCGACTTATCCGCCCATCTGGCCGACGCGCCCGCCGAGCGACAACACCGGCTACGATCTGCGCAAGGCCATCGAGATCCGTGCAGGTGCGCACGCATTCGAGGCGAAGGTCTTCAACATCGTTTCATCCGCACTCGCTGACGAAAAGCTCATCGCCGCAGTCGCGCGTGAGGACAAGAGCATTCGCGAGATCATCGAGCGCTCCCCCAAGAGCGTGTCGATGATCCTCGATCCGACAGGCTCCGTGATGAGCGAAGTGATCAGTGGCGAGGAGGGCATCGTCTATGGTGAGATCGACACGGCATTGTCGGTCGAGCCGAAGCAGTTTCATGATGTCGTCGGTTATTACAATCGCTTCGACATCTTCGATCTGAAGGTCGACAGGTCAGCCCGCGAGCCAGCGCGATACCTCGATTCGGCTATCGCTCAGCCCGCCGATGCAGAGGACCTGCGCTCCGAGCGCCCCATGGAGAGAGGTAGGCCGCAATGAGCATCGCCGTTCGCCACCAGATTGGACCGGCACTCTTTCCGCGCTTGACCCAACTCGACCTGACGGGGCCGTTTGAGGTTCTGGCGCGCCTGCCGAATGCCGACGTCCATCTCGTCTGGAAGGACCTCCAGGCTATCGTTGGCGCGCCCGTTGGTGAAAAATGCAAATCTTAAGCTTGCCCTGCTTCGCAACAGGTGCCTGTGGCTACGCCTCGCCGTGCACGCCTAAGAGCTCAGCGCTGCGTCCTGAATGCTGCGCTCGTGATCGATCGCGACATCTAGCTGGTCGATGAGCTTCTGAAGCTCGGCAATGTCCTGCGCGCGACCGACAAAGGCCACCGGATAGGTGATCGCGTCCTGGGCCAGATATCGGCGCTTGTCGATCAGCATCTTTCGCAGCTTGAGAAGGTTGCCGATAGGATCGATCGCCGCTGCCGTCTCGCCGAAATCATCGGTGGGACGTGCATACCCCGAGGCGTCGGAGAGTGTGTCATAGTCCTCCGGACGCGGCGGCGCTTTGAACTTGGTCTCGCTGCTCATTGTTTGGCTCTCTGTGTCTGTCGAGGGCGTATCAGGCGGACTTCTTGAACCAGCCGGGAACGTCCGTGTTGAGGAGAGACCTCAATTCCGGCGCGCTGAAGAAGATCTCGTTCTTCGGATCCAGACGACCGGCCGTTATGCCTGCCGCGTAGTCCTGCGTGAAGTCGATCAGAGGACGAATGCGCTTCTCCCATTGGCCGAGCACCGCCTCCAAGGGACCGCTCTCGAAATCACTGGATGCGAGCGCGTAGGCCGTCATCATGGACGAGCACGCCCCCTGGCCTAGCGCAGGCGTCATCCCATGAGCGGCATCGCCGATGAGCGCGCAGCGTCCAAAGTGCCAACTGGGCGGCGATATGGAGTAGTAGACATCGCAGTGCCCCATATCTCCCGCGCGCTCGAAGAAAGTCCCGATTGTCGGGAAGGACTCCGTCCACGCCTTGGGATCGATCGGCACGGCGTGCGCCGCCGTGTCTTCCTTGAGAGCCGCGACAATCATGTAAGACACGGTCGGCGAGACCGGCAGGATACCCACGCGGCGACCGTTCGGGTGATTGTATTCGCGGCCAATGCGATTGTTGCCGCCGGGGAAATCCTTGTCCTCGGTCGGAATGAGCATCCGGATCGCGACCTTGCGGTGCTCACCGAGAGGCAGATTGCCCGCAACGGAGCGCCGCACAACCGAGTGAATCCCGTCAGCGCCGATGACCAGATCCGCGGTCAAGCGCGTACCGTCCTCGAGGAGGACAGCGCCCTCGCGCTCGGCGCCGACGACCTTCGATCCAAGCACGATCTCGACGCCGGCTGCCCTTGCGGACTTCGCCAGGAAATCGATGATGGCTTGCCGGGCGAACATCGTAATGCGGCCGCCAGTGGATTCGTACGGATCGTGCTCGACAGCAATCTCGCCGGTGTTGTGATAGATGATCCAGCGGTCGAGCACATAGCCGTACGCACTGGCATCCTCGTCGGGCTCGATCGCCTCGAGAATGCGCAGGCCGTTCTCGAATATGGTGATGCCGTTCCCGCTTGCCCGTAGAGTGGGGCTCCTCTCATGGACGCGAACGGACCACCCCCTCCGCGCCAGCACGACGGCTGCAACTAGCCCGGCGATGCCGCCGCCGACGATCTCTGCAGAAGGCACTATTCCACTCCCTGCTCTGCTTCGGCCCACAGTTCAACGAGAGGCCCGCCGGCCCCGTGGAGAGGATCCATGCTCGGGAGGGGCACGCGACGCGAGCGCGCCACCATGCGCGTGTACTCGTCGGGATAGCCGAGGCGGAAATCGTGGATACCAAAGCCAAGCGGGAAGGCTCCAGTCAGGCGCAGGTCATCCGTAATGGACACGCCAAAGTGGCCCACGCCTGCCGGGATGACGACCAGATCGCCCATGCTCAGCATGACGTCGATACCGTCGTGGCCGCCGAAGCGACCGTTGAGCGTGCCCCGCGTCACGGCGATAAGCTCGTGGGCATCGCTGTGAAAATGGTGCTTGGGGTACATGCCGAATGACGTGTGCCAGTCGGGCGGCCACTCGTTCCGGCGAAGCTTCGCCTCCATCTCGAGAGGCGGCTCGGTGATGCCACCGCGATAAATGACCAAGGGAAAGCGGGAATTGGGAACGCGCCCGTTTCCTTTCAGGCGATGCACTTCGATGTCCATCGATGTCTCCCGGATACTGATCCTGCGTGGTCGCCGGCAGCTCGCGCGTCTTCGATGGGCGCTAGCCTCCTGCCCGTCACCACGCGCAGCCACCGCGCTAGGGGCGCCACATCAGCCAGATCGATGATGTGGAGGCACTCGGACGGCCGACTTCGCGAGTACGACCATCCCCATCCATATTAAACGGACGATTTTCTGTCAATCGTCTATTTTTAAGTCGATATCTTCAATGAGAACAACACACGGGAACGAATCCGGGGCACGCCAGCCGCGATCCGCCTCGTAAGCGGGGGCCCGCCCCGCCTTGCGTCGTCGGCAACGGAAAAGCCGTGAGGACCATTACGCAGGCATTTAGCGCGGCACGAGCACCCGGAGCTTCGGCACAAACTCGACCGCCTATCACCCATGCTCCGAATCTTTTTTGACATAGATCAAATATTCGACTAAATTTGGTCATTAGAGGATCATATGTCTTATTTTTGACCTCTCTGCCGCCTATTCGGTCATCATTTGCCGCAATTGGAGTCGTACGCCGCGCGTCGTTTCCAATGCTCTTGCGCCAAGATGCGAGACGGGGCTGATCGGGATTTCGAAGTTGCGGGGCGGCGCGGTGATACGCCTCCCGCGAGGGGGATCGCGATAGCTCTCAAAGCATCGGCTCATGACCGCGACCGGCGCAGGACTTCACACTGCGCAATGCACATGTCTTGAACCGCTGACTTGGCTGAGGAGAAGGTTATGAGTTTGAAGCCGATGCTGACGAGTAGCTTACTCGGCATTGCCGTTCTCGCAGCGGCACCCGCGACGGCGCAGGAAACGATCAAGGTCGGTACAGTCTTCCCGCTCACGGGACCAACCGCCGTATTCGGGACGCAGAACTTCCAAGGCGTCGTGGTCGCCGCGGAGATGATCAACGATCGCGGCGGCGTGAAGGGCAAGAAGATCGAGCTCGTAAAGGCCGACGCAGCGAGCCCGCAGGCGGCCATCGCCGAGGTCAATCGCCTCATCACGCAGGCAGGCGTCAAAATACTCGTCGGCAGCACCACGACCGCAGTCGCTATGCCCGCGACGCAGGAGGCCGAGCGCGCCGGCGTGTTCTACTGGGAAGGCGCCGCCATTGCCGAGCAGATCACGGAACGCGGCTTCAAATACACCTTCCGCGTGGCTCTTCCCGCGGCCGGCCTCGGTACGCCGGCCATGGACTACACAGTGAAAGTCGTGGCGCCGACGCTGAAGCGCGATCCAAAGGATATTCGCGTCGCGATTGTCGGCGAGGAATCGAGCTTCGGCATTTCGATGGCCGACGTGAACGTCGCCGCGGCGAAGGAAGCGGGTGTGCAGGTGGTGCTGCGCGAGACCTACCCCGCCGGCTCCAAGAACACGGATCTCTCGCCGCTTATTCTGAAGCTACGTGCCGCCAATCCCGATGTGCTCATCGCGACGGCCTTCTTCAACGACGCGGTACTTCTCGGCCGCCAGATGAAGGAGCTGCGCTTCGTCCCGAAGGCTTATATCGGCACGAGCGCCGGACATTCGACCCTGACGCTCGCTGATGCCCTCGGCGACGCGGTCAATGGCACTTTCAGCTCGTCCTATCCGCCCGACGTCAATCCGGGCGGCCTGACCGAGCAGGCGCGCGCGGACCTCACCGAGTTCAAGCGTCGCTATCAGGAGAAGTACAAGGTCGTACCAAGCGTTCAGGAAGTCGTCGGCTTCGTCGCGGGCTGGTCGCTTTTCCGCGATGTGATCGGAACGGCGGAGAGTGCCGAGCCCGACAAGCTGCGCGAGGCCGTCATGAAGCTCGACGTGCCGATCGGCTCCTACATCAATGGCTGGGGCGCGAAGTTCGACGCAAAAGGCCAGAACGTGCGTAGCTTCGCGACGGTCGTTCAGTGGCAGGACAAGAAGATGACGGTCGTCTATCCGCTTGAGCTGGCAACAGCCAAGCCGATCATGCTTCCTGCTCCTGGCTCCAAATAGCTATCCGGCGACGGGGGGAAGGCGTATGCGCGAAGCACGCAGGCGGGATGGGGGAGCTGGCTAGTGCTCGAAACCCTCCTTCAGCTCTTTGTGTCGGGGATACTGGCCGGTGGCATCTACGCGCTCATGAGCGTCGGCTTGACCCTCGTCTTCGGTGTGCTTCGCGTCGTCAATTTTGCCCATGGTGAGTACATGATGCTCGCCATGTACTTCACCTTCTGGCTGTTCACCCAGCTCTCGGTCGACCCCTATGTAGCCATCCTCATCGTGCTGCCGGCAGCCTGGCTGTTCGGCATCGCGACGGAATGGCTCTTGATCCGGCGCACACTAGATGCGCCTCACATCGCGCAGGTGTTCGTTACACTCGCCCTGTCCGTCCTCCTGCAAAATCTCGCTCTTCTCTTCTGGACGGCGGACTTCCGCTCGATCTTCGTGCCGTACGCATCGAGCGTCGTCGAGATCGGACCTGTGCTCGTCACATGGTCGCGCCTCATCAATTTCATCATCGCGATCGTCACGGCTGCGGCCGTCGGCGCCATGCTCAAATACACCTACACCGGCATGGCCATTCGCGCGACCGCACAGGACCGTCGCTCGGCGCGCCTCATGGGCGTGAACGTCGACCGCATCTACAGCATGACCTTTGCACTCGGATCGGCCCTCGTGGCGCTCGCGGGTGTGCTCGTCATGCCCCTCTTCCCCGTCAACCCATTCTCGGGCGGAGAGTTCATCCTGGTTGCCTTCGTGGTCGTCGTTCTCGGCGGCATGGGGAGCCTCCTGGGCGCGGTGGTTGCGGGGCTGGCGATCGGCGTGATCGAGGCCTTCGCAGCCTTCTATCTCGGGAGCGAGGTCAAACAGCTCGTGTACTTCCTGTTCTTTGTGGTCGTGCTCCTCGTGATGCCTGCCGGCTTGTTCGGCAAACGCGGCGCTGAAGTGATGGACGTTACATGACGATATCAACGAGCGCCTCCGCCACCGCCCGCGAGTGGGCCGATCTTTACTGGATCGTGCCAGGCACTGTTGCCTGTCTCGCCTTCATCGCGACGGTGCGTGATCCATTCGCTCTCGACATCCTCGTCACGACACTCCTTTGGGCAGCCGCCGCGTCGGCCTGGAATCTCTCGGGCGGATATGCCGGGCAGCTTTCGATCGGGCACGCCGCCTACTTCGGGATTGGCGCGTACACATCAACCTATCTGCTGCTGATCTACGGCTTGTCGCCCTGGATCGGGATGCTCATCGGTGCGGCCCTCGCGGCTCTCACGGCACTAGGCATCGGTGCCTTGACCGTACGGCTTCGTGGCTCGTTCTTCGTCATGGCCACGCTCGCTTTTGGCGCCATCGCTCACATCGTCGCCGCGATCTGGCGCAGCGTAACGGGAGGCTCGAACGGCCTCTCCATTCCATTCGAGCCGAGCTTCGCGCGGATGGTTTTCGCGGATAAGCAGTCCTTCGCGATCCTGGCGTTGGCGCTTCTGTTGATCGTCGTGGGCACCGTCCTGCTCATCGAGCGGAGCAAGCTCGGGGCGTCACTCGTCGCCTATCGCGAGGACGATGCAGCAGCCCGGGCACTCGGCGTCAGAACACTGCGGGCACGCCTGATTGCCATTATGATCTCGGCGCTATTCACCGCCATATGCGGCACCCTTCACGCGCAATATACGCTCTACATCGATCCCGATAGCGTCACTGGCCTTTCCTTCTCGCTGCAGGTTGCCCTCATCTGCATTGTCGGCGGTGTCGGAACGCTATCAGGGCCTATTCTCGGCGCCGCCTTGATCATTCCGCTGGCGAGCCTGCTGCGCGGCGCGCTCTCCTCGTCGGGCTCGGGCCTTCATCTCGTCGTCTACGCGGTGATGGTGATCATGGTCCTCCTGGCGCTGCCCGAAGGAATAGGCCCATCGCTCATGCGACGCGTTCGCGCGGCACGAGGCAAATAGCCATGCAGGTCTTCGACATTCCCTCCATGGCTCCGGAGGATACGTATCACCTCATGACGTCGCTCGTGGCGCCGCGCCCCATTGGCTGGGTCGCAACCATCGATGCGAGCGGCGTGCCGAACATTGCGCCCTTTGGTTATTTCAGCGTGTGCTCACACAAGCCGCCGGTTCTGCACATCACCGACACCGGCTCCCATTCCGATACGCTGCGGAATATCCGCGCTACGGGCGAGTTCGTATGCCATGTCGTCTCATACGATCACGTGCAGGCCATGAACTTCACGGCAATTCCCTTTCCGCCCGAGGAAAATGAGTTTGAGTGGGCGGGGCTCACGATGGCCCCTGCGCAAAAGGTGCGCGCACCGCACATTGCCGAGGCGCGCGCGCGCATCGAATGTCGCCTGCGCCAGCTTGTCGAGATCGGCGAGGATACGATGGTGCTCGGCGACATCGTGTCCGTGAGCGTGGATCCGGCCGTCATGCGCAATGGCCGCGTCGAGCCCGATCTGCTCCGCCCGGTCGGGCGCTACTCCGGTAACCGCTACGCCGAAGGCACTGGCTTCTATCGACTGCCGCGCGTCGGCTGGGAACAGCTTCAGACTAAGGACGGTCCCCGTAAATTACCGCCCTTCGTGCCTGGACGTTGGCGTGGCGCTGCGAGCGTAAGCGATATGCCGCCCTTCTACGGGCCCAAGGACGTCGACCATGAGAGCTGATTGTGCGCCCTTTCCACCGCTGAATTCATGTGAATGGACGCACGCCAGATGACGATGCTGTCTACCGAGGGGCTGAACAAGAAGTTCGGCGGACTGCACGCTGTCCGCGATGTCTCGTTCTCCGTTTCCGCAGGAGAGATCCTCGGCCTTATTGGACCCAATGGCGCGGGCAAGACGACGGTATTTGGTTTGCTCAGCGGTTTCATTCGCCACGATGCGGGCAAAGTCCGGCTCGGCGGCGAACCGATCGATAGCTGGTCTCCCGAGGCACGGTGCGAAGCCGGGCTGGTTCGGACATTTCAGATCGTCCGCCCCTTCGGCAACATCACTGTCCTCGAGAACGTGGCCATCGGCGCCATGCTGCGCACGACGTCCCGTGCGCAGGCGCGGCGAGACGCCGCCGAAGTACTGGAACGCGTAGGGCTTGCCGACCGCGCACAGGAGATTGCCCGCGGCCTGCCGATCGGCATCCGGAAGCGCCTGGAGGTTGCCAAGGCGCTGGCCACGCGTCCGAAGGTCATGCTGCTCGATGAGATCATGGGCGGACTGATCCCGACTGAGGTCAACGAGATGATGGGGCTCCTGCGGCAGCTCAGAACCGACGGTGCGGCCGTCGTGCTCATCGAGCACAACATGCACGCGGTCATGACGGTGTCCGATCGCGTCGTCGTGCTCAATCACGGGGCGAAGATCGCCGAAGGCACCGCCGAGCAGGTTAGCAAGGATTCCGCAGTTATTTCAGCCTATCTCGGCGAGGACTACGACAGTGCTCAAGATCACTGACCTCTCCGTCCGCTACGATGGCGTACTGGCTCTCGAGGATGTCTCCATCGAGGTGCACCCCGGCGAGATCGTCGCGGTTGTCGGCGCCAACGGAGCAGGAAAGAGCACGCTCCTCGCGGCCATATCCGGGCTCCTGCGCAACGCGACCGGAAGCATCTCCTTTCAAGGCGAGGAGCTTCTGGGCAAAGAGGCCTATGAAATCGTCGGGCGAGGCATCGTTCACGTCCCTGAAGGGCGACGACTGTTTCCCTTTCTGACCGTCGAAGAAAACCTCTGGATGGGCGCCTACCCGGAGCACGCAAGATCGGCGCGGCTCCAGCTCATCGAGGAAATCTATGGGATGCTGCCGCGCCTGGCGGAGCGCAGGACCCAGCTCGCGAATACGCTCTCCGGCGGTGAGCAGCAGATGTGCGCCATTGGGCGTGGATTGATGAGTAAGCCGAATCTCCTCATGCTCGACGAGCCAACCCTCGGCCTCGCCCCGATGCTTGCCTCTGAAGTGCTTCAAATTGCTGATCAAATTCGGCGGCGCGGGACTACGCTCATTCTTGTTGAGCAACAGGTGGGGAAGGCTCTAAAGCTAGCGGACCGCGGCTATGTCTTGGAGCGGGGGCGCATCGTCATGCAAAATACCGGCACTTTGCTGCTCGCAGATGCCGATCTGCGGCGAGCCTATATGGGAATATGAACGAGCGATGGTCGCGCCGAAGACAACAACAAGTCTTCTCAAGGAAGAAAGGAAAGCTCGCAGGATCAGGAAGCGGAAGGCCGAGATCGTCAGCGCGGCCAAGAGCGTGTTCCTGACGGAAGAGTACAAAGACGTCACGATGGAGCGCCTTGCGCGTGCTGCCGACATTTCGAAGGCCACGCTCTATCTCTATTTCAAGACAAAATCGGACATCTACCACGACCTGCTCGTGTCGGACCTGCAGTTGCTCATAGACGACATCGTCGGCGCTGAGGATGAGGCGCTTTCCGCGCCGCAGGTGCTGATGGCGAAAGCGTGGAAGTACGCTGATTTCTTTCAGAGCCACACCGAGTACTTCTCGCGCCTGTCCTTCTACTATTACCCCGGCCGCGCCGAGCGGCTCGCCGAGGACGTCGCACGCGAGATCGAGCGGCTTATCGTGGTCGCGTTGCGCTCCATCGAGGCGACGATTGCCCGCGGCACTGCGGCCGGCGAACTCCGTTCCCTGAATCCCTGGGCGACAGCAGTCGCGTTGTGGGCCCTTTGGGAGGGCGCCGCTCAAGCTGCAGCAACTGGCCGAACCGTCCGGTTTGATCTCGAGCTGAGGAAGATCGTCGAGGCGGGTATGTCTGCGATGATCAAGGGCATTCGAAAGACAAATCGAATATAGGTGGCTCCTAGCGAGTCGTTCGATGGCCGACTGCCGGAGATGCCCAGTGCAGGGCGGGTGTGGAGCCGAGCCAAGGTGGGCGTCACGCGGATCGTTCACGCATAGTGGAACATCGCCATGAAGCCGAAGTCCATGTGCAGTTGCTGATGGCAATGGAAGAGCGTCGGCCCAGGATTGTCGGCAACGACGTCGAATTCGACTTCCTGGAAGCCGCCAACCATCACGACGTCCTTCATGACGCCGGACGTCCGCTTCCCACCGACGCGCACTAATTCAAAGCTGTGCCGGTGCAAATGGAGGGGGTGGATGTCGTCGCTGGCATTGCGGAATTTGAGCCGATAGCGCCGCCCCTCACTCAACATGAAGCTGGGCTCCATCGTCTTCATTGAGAACGCCTGGCCGTTCAAAAGCCAGCGGTTGAAGCCGTTGATCGCGCCGTTTTGCTTTTGGATCGTGAACTCCAGAACCTCATCCGGCTCGCCGATCTGTCCGTCATCTTTTCCAAAAATGACGTAGTCCCACTGATAAGCCTCAGGCTTGATCCACCGTGGCTCACCGGTCGCGCCCGCGTATTCTACTACGATCCCCATACCGCGCTTGCGATCATCATCCGCCAGATCACCCATCACCCAGACGCCCGGATAGTTCATCTCGACAATTGCCGAGATGCGTTCGGCTGTGCCGAGCCAGAGCAAAGGCACTTCAGCCTGCGTCGGCACGGGATTGCCGTCGAGCGCGATGATCTTGAATGCATGGCCCGGGAGAGCAAGACTGCGGATTTCACCGGCGCTCGCATTAAGCACATGGAAGAGGACACGCTCGCCTGCTTCACGCGGATCGGATCGCCGTGCCCCAGCATCTTGCCGTTGATACCGAAAAGCTCGTAGCCAACCTCGTAACCTTTAGGCCCACTGAACTGCTTCTCATCCTTTTCGGCGATCTCCCTGAGATCATTCAGCGCCTCCCTCGCGAGTGCGTCCATGGCCATATCGCCACCACGACTGAAAGATGGCTGGAACTCCTTCAGGACCAGAACAACCTCGCGGTCATAGGCGCCGGGATTGCTCGAGGGCTCGACGTAGAGTGGGCCGACTTGTCCTGAATATGTGCCTCGATCGAGATCGTCGCCGGCTGCGACGTGGGTGTGATAGAAGCGGAAGCCTGACGGCTTTGGCACGAACGAGACGCGGCGCACGCTATGCGGCGCGACATAGGGTGTTCCTTCTTCGGCGACGCCATCGACATCGCTCGGGATCATCAACCCGTGCCAATGCACGAGTTCAGGGGTGTCGGTGTCGTTGTGGATGTCGACGGTTACGCGCTCCCCCTCCTTCATGCGCAGGAGCGGTCCTGGAAACTGTCCGTTGTAGAGGATTGTCGACACGATATGGTCCGGTGCCAGCTCGACCAACCCGGTGCCGATCTTCAGCGTAAGATCCGCGACAACACGAGACCCAGCAGCAGAAAGCCTCGGCGGCATCATTCCGACGCAAGCGCTGGCGCCCATTGCCTTCAACAGAGTTCGCCGATCCATTATCGCTACTCCTCTTCGAAGAGCTCGCTGAAGAGCTCCCGCACTTTGGTCTTGGCCGCAGTAAGCGCGGCCGACCCGGAGCTCTTTCGCGATCGACACGACGTATTTTGCCGTCGACGTTCTCTTGCGCTGGCGACACGAGGCCCTTCTGTTCGAGAGCACGCAGGATCGGGCGCGATGTGCCGACACTAAGCTCGCAGCGATGCGGACGTTGCTCTTCGATCATGGCGAGCCCACAGACGGGCTCTTTCAGGGCATGACGCAACACATGCGCACGTACGAGACCCGAGCACAGCTCTTGGTCCCTGCGCCCTTCCAGCCGCGAGCGCTCCAGCTACCGCTCCGCGCTATCGACGACCGATCTCACGACCAGAGTTAGGCGATGTCAAGCGCGCCTCGGCTCTTGCCTAGAATTTGCATCGCCGGCCGGCCGAGGGGCGCCACTACTCGCGCCCCTTCGGCCACGCTCACTTTTCGAACCAAACCTGATCGAAGCGCCAGTTGTTGTAAATGCTGTTCTCACCCAGCACGAAGCCTTTGACGTGAGGCTGCCAGCAGGTCCCGGAGCGGTTGTGATAGAGGATCGGCCGCGCCACTTCTTCCGTCAGAATGCGCTCAATCTCCCAGACGATCTTCTTGCGCTTCTCGACGTCGGCTTCCTGCGACTGCTCGTCGAGCAGCTTCTCGACGTGAGGCGTGCAATAGCCCGTGTAGTTCGCCTCGGACTTGCAGGAGTACGCGCCCTTCAGCACGGCGTCCGGATCGTCGATGCCAACACCGGACGTGTTCATGCCGACAGCATAGTTCTTCTTGGTCAGGCGGCTGTGCCAGATGGAGGACTCGACCAGCTCCATCGAGGCATCGAAGTAAATCTTGTTGAGCTGGTCGACGAGGATGACGGCGGGATCCTTGTAGGTGGCGAAATCGCGCGTCGCTACCTTCACCGGCAGACGGTTGTTCGGACCGTAGCCCAGGCTCTCCATGATCTTGCGCGCCTCGGCTTGTTGCTGAGCGACGTCGCCATAGCCCAGCAATTTCGAGCGCATCTCCACCGGCATGCCCCACTGCCCCTCGGGGCCAGGCATCATATTGGTCGCAATGGAGGACTTACCGCCGGAAATGATATCGATGTACGCTTGACGATCGAGCGCAAGCGCCATCGCGCGCCGGATTTCCGGCTTGTCGAACGGCGGCTGCTCGACATTGACCAGAAGGTTGATCGGCACATTCGTCGGCGCCAGCTTGCACACGGCATCCGGCTTCTGCGTGGTAACGTCCCTCATCAGCGGCACCGTGACATCGGCAACGAACGTCATATCGAATTCGCCGGCGACAAAGGCCAGAATTCGCGTCGACCGGCTATTGACGATCTTCCATTCGATCCCGTCGAGGTACGGCTTGCCCTGGTCCCAGTAAGTTGGATTTTTCGCGAGCTTGATCGACTCGTTGCTCTTGAACTCGACGAATTTGAACGGCCCGGTGCCGACCGGCTTTGTGCGCATGTCGCGCGCCGAGACGTGACATGGATAGACTGGCGCCAGACCCGATGCGAGCAGGGCCACAAACGAGGGCTGCTTCTTCGTCAACTGAAAGGTCGCCGTCAGGTCGTCCTCGACCACGACCTCTTTCAAGTTCTCGTACCAGATTTTGCGCGGGCTGCGCCGAAAGGCGCTCTCGGGATCGAGTCCGCTTGCCCGATGGTAGGTGCAGCGCACGTCGTTCGCCGTAAACGGCTTTCCGTCGTGGAAAGTGACGCCGCTGCGGAGCTTGAAAGTGAGCTTCGTCCCCGTCTCGTCCCATGCCCAGCTCGTTGCCAGCTCGGGTACGATCGTGTCGAAGCTGTTCAGCGGCTTCATGGGATCGAAGCGCACGAGGTTGTTGAAGACCGCCATGAACGGCATATTCGTGGCGATGGTCGATTCCTCGTGGATCGAGGCACTTGGCGGCTGAGTGGTATTGTAGATCCGCAGCGTGCCGCCTTGTTTCTGCGCTGCTGCGGTGCCCGCACCCATAGCCATTAACCCGCCGAGTACGGCAGCGAGCCAGCGCGATTTTGCCGTCCGATGATGCCTCATGCGTTCCTCCTGTGAGCAGTCTTTTTGGGAAGACTATCCCTAAAGGCCTCCACTCGGAAACCCTTATCCATGCACCCGCCAGGTTCACGCGCCCTCGCTGCCGGACGAAATGCGCGCTGCCGTTTTGTCGACGAGCGCGCGAACGTTTCGAGCTGCTTTGGATGATTGCGCGCTTTGGACGAAGCGCTATTCCGTTGGCAGCTTCGTGTTCGTGGTCGGCGTGGTGACGCCATTCACATGATATTTGTGGCACGTCACGCAGTCTTGGCGCGCCGCGCCGCTGGCGTGACAGGTCTGGCAGGTCTCCTTCTTCACCGCACCGAAATTGGACGCGAAGCTGTGCGGATTACCCTGCTCATAGCTCTTCAGATAGGAGCGGCCCTTCTCGAGGCTATGGCAGGTCAGACAACCCTGCTCTCCCACGACGCCGAAATGCGGCTCGTGAATGAACCGCGTGAAGCGTGCCTTCTTGTTCTCGACAGAAGGTCGGGAGAAATTGACGAGCCGCCCCTTGGACCGGATATCGTCGACGCTGTGGCATTTCGTGCATGAGCCCTGGGCCTCCTTGCCCGATAGGGCATTGAAAACCGCCGCTGCGGGACTCTTTGCCCCCTTCGGTGCTTGGGGACCGGTCAGAAAGAGCCAGGAATAGATGAATTTGTCCTTGTGCCCCGCCGGACGATAAAAGATCGCGTAGTCCTGCCTGTACCAGCCGCCATACTCGGCCCAGCTCTCCGGGTCCACCTTGCTTTCGATGCCGATCACGGGCGCGACCTTCGTTGCAGGCGTGGCCTGCGTGGCATCCGAGACCGCCGACGCGCCGGCCGGCGGATCGGAGACCGCCTTGGAGGGAGCATTCGCAGGGGCTCCCTTGGGCTGGCCGGCTTTCAGAGCATCTCTCACAGGCGCTGCCATGGCGCGAAGCTCTTCCTCCGTCGGATGGAGCAGATCGTCGGTCTGGTCTCCCGCCTTTGGATGGGGCGGTTCGCTGGCGGAAGGTGTTTCGTTGCCGCCATCGGGTTTGGCGACGGCTGGGCCCGCCGCACTCCTGGATCGCGCCTGCCGCTCTGCCTGAGCGAACCGCGCGGGCTCGGGTATGGTGGCCGTGTCGCTGTCGACAGTCGCTGTCGATTCCTTGGTCGTTGTGATCCAGCCGCCTTGCTTCGGCGCCTTCGCTTCTTTGTGATTGGCCATTTCCGTGCCGAGATTGGGCAGCCACTGCTGCTGGGCACTGACAACCACATCGCGCGGCAGGTGTGCTGTCAGATCAGCGATAAGGCTCGCGCTCAGCTTCGCTCCGCCACCGATGCCGAGATCGCCGAGGACGTCGGAAGCCCTTCCCGTGATCAGCGCATAGAACACACCCTTGATCTCCCAGACCAGGTTTGTCACGGCTCTGATCTGGCTGTCGCTTGCCTTGGCTAGCTCCATCAGATTTAGACTGTCCACGGTCTTGATCAGCGCGCGCCCGCGTTCGGTCCGGCTGATCATCACCTTCATGAACGGCGTGAGGTCGGCTTCGGACGCCTCGGGCCACTCGCCGATCGAGGCGTTCTTCTTCTTCAACGTCTGCAGGTCGAGTCCCGGCAGGGACAAGAATGCGACGCCCTTCGGGCCACTGGCCCGGTCCTTGCCGGTGATCTGGTCGAGATGGCAGCCGCTACATGTCTGCTCGAACGGCGCTACGGTCATGATGCGCTTGTCGGCGCGGCTGTTGTGACACGTCGAGCAAGTGTCGGGAATGCGCTTCGTCGCATCCTTCTTGGATATTTCCGGGAAATGCTTCCCGACGTGCCCCTCGTGATCATAGACGATCTGAGTGCGCTTCTTGAATGGATAGCGCTCGAACTTCGGATGATCGCCGTCGAAGCTGTCGAACTTCACGACGTGGCAGGAACGGCATCGTTCATTGGAGACTTCGCTCAGGTTGAAGTTTGCGCCCTTGTGCTCCTGATGACAGGTCGCGCAGCTCAGACCACGTTCTCCTGCGCCATGCGTCGGGAAGGCGGCGCCCTGTACACGGGCCGACAGCGGCGCGGGCGTCGTTGCGGCGATCTTGGCTAGTCTCTCGGTGCTCTGTTTCAGGATGTCTCCCGAGACACCATGCGCGTTGAAGGCCGTATTGGGCATCTGGTGGCACGTGAGGCAGGCTTTGCTGTCTGCAAGGCGATCACCAGGAGCGAGGCCGTGCATCCAGGTCAGATTGCCGCTGCCGCTCTTGGTGTGGCAGCTACTGCAGTTCTTGATTGCGCCGTGAGCACTCGCCAGCGGGCCCGGCATCAGGAACTTCGTATCCTTCGCAAGAATAAAGGCGGCGCCCAGGCCGACGATGGTGGCGAGCGCCAGAAACACCGCCAGACGGTCGCGCAAGGCGTTCGCGACCATCTGTCTCTCGGCTCTCGGTGGCCGGACCGATCGGCTCCATAGTCGACGCCACATCACCAGAACCCCGATGAGAAGGCGTAGACGACGAGAACATGCAGCACCGTCATCACGACCAGCGCATAGGTGAGGGGCACGTGCACGAACAGCCAAGCCTTCGAGAGCCCGAGATGGACCCGCGCGAAATCAAGCCGGTCCTTCTCCGCAACGAGCTTCCTAATGGCCGCAAGCTTCTCCTGCCCCTGCTCGTCCACATAGCGTGACAGGTTGTCGATCTCATCGGTCAAACGCTTGAGCGGGCGCTTCGAGGCGATGAGATGGGCTGCCGTGCCTCGCGGGCCCTTGAAGAAGTCTCGGAGCTGGGTGGTGTAGAGATCCACGATCCAGGCGTCGTGAGGCAGCTCCGGCAAGGCAAACAGAGTGGGCGCCGGATCACCATCGACGACGAGAGCGTGGACCTCTTGCGCCATCTCGGCGCGGCGCGTGGGGATCCGATCATAGCTGAGGCGCTCGTCGACCCCGTGCCTGGTCCGCAGCGACCAGGAGAGATAGGTGCCGAGAATTCCGCTCAGCGTCACCAGCACGAAGCCCGTCCAAAGCGCCCACTCGAATGCTGTGTCGGGCAGAGAGAAATCCGAGTGCGAGACGAATACGGCGATCAGCACGTAGCCGAGAAAGATATGAAACCTCCGCCAGCGTCTGGCGGATTTCGGCGACAGACTGTTCCTCTTTATGGCGATGTGGAAGTAGATCTGCAGGCCCATGCCGACGGCCAGCAACCAGCCGTCGAGATAGCGCGGATCGCGCAGCGCGTGGCCATAGATCCAGACGAGCCAAAACAGGGCGCCCGAAATTGTCGCGAGCAGGAAGACCTGGAGCGCCCGTATGGCGACCAAGCCGTCAGACGCGCGCCGCACCGCCAATCTCATACCAAGAGACCCATCGCGATGGTTCTTTCCCCATCAAGCTGCTTAGGACGCTGCTATTCCCGGCCAGCCGCAATCAATTGGATGCGCCGCCTTCTCTGACCTTGCCCTTGAACTTGTCCGTTCCGGGGATCAGACCGTCGAGCCCGGCCATTGTGCTGCCGTCGTACTTCTCGCTGATGCTCGCAAGCGTCTTGGAGACGCCGTCGGCCGCAGCCGCCAGCAAGCGTTCATTGTTGAGCTTCAGCCCGGCCGCGTGCCCGTACTCGATCAGCTTTGCGATTTCGGGAACGTTCGGCACTGCTTTTGCCGCAACGGCAAGCTGCTTGCGCGCTCTGTCGGCGCGTCTCGCCATCGCGAACGCGTATGTCCTTCTGACAGTCGACTTTCCGACTGCGCGCAGGGCCGTCTCGAGCTCGACGCCGAGGCCGATGAGATAGAGCATTCGCTTGCGTGCCGCATTGGCCGGCACATTTTGTTTGCCCTTGGAATGCCAGGTGTTGTGCCGCACCTCACCCTGAGACCAGGACACCATCTCGAACGCGCTGCCGGCTGAATGACCGCCCTTGTTCACCAGATCCTCCTGCGGCACGACATGGCAGCCGTAGCAGTTCTTCGTCAGCCGATAGATCGAGGAAGGCCTGATCATTCCTTTGGAGTCGGCAAGCTTTAAGCGCGCCTCCTTCTCGGCCTTGGTTTCGGTCTTCTCGGTCTTGCCGCTGAACTGGCTGTGAACTCTGATCCAATCATCGCCGGCGCTGTGGCAGGACTCGCAGGAGATGCCGGCGATCGGCTGCTTCTTGTTGTCCTTCTGCTGCACCGTGTAGTGGCAGCCGAGGCATATGCCTTCGGACCTGATACGCGACACACCCATCCTTTCCGCGATCTCGTTCGCCTCCTTCTTGCGCGGCATGTCGCGAAAGGTCTTGAAGTGGTGCGAGCCCTGCCAGGCCTCCGACTCCTGCTTGTGACATTCGGCGCAGGCGTTCGGGCCGACAATCTTGCTCGCATCGGACGCACCTGTACCGCCCGCGGCAAAGCCGAGCGTCGCGAGCAAAGCGATGATGCAAAGCACGGAGGAGCGGAGAAGGGCATTGTGCCCGAACCCGATCAGCCGAAGACAAAATACCCTAAGAACGAAAATGACTTCTCACCCTTGCTTCAGCCATCCCATACATCTGCATTGATGGTTCCCGCCGGCTGCGGGTGCGATTGCGCGCAAGCAGCCCCACTTGCCGGATGCTCGACTGAGCGAGCCAGTCGATGGCGCGGATCAGAGCACTTTCCTCGACGGTGTCGTCGGTCGTCGGGAGGAAGGGGTCCGCGTAGCAAACGGCGCCGCTACGGGTCGCGATCGATTTGATCGCATCGACCATTCCCGGCGCACCGCAGGCATAGAGCACATCTGTCGGCAGCAGGCGTGGCAGATAGTCGGTCGGCCGGCCCAAATTCACCTCAGGCATACTCTGCTGCGGTGTGCTGCAAACCGGGACGACAAGGACGTTGGGAAAGCGCGCCAGTCGCGCGAGAGCCGGCATCATATAGAGAGACTCGATGGCGCGGCCGCCAACGATGATCATCATCATGCGGTCCGGGCTCTCACGCAGTGCTGCGGCAGCGATCGACCAGATCGGCGCAAAGCCGGTGCTGGTCGCGACCAGAACGAGCCGGCTATCCAGATTGGGCCGGAAATGCGCCGAGCCATAAGGGCCGGTCAACTTCACCCGATGGCCCGGCTTGATACGCCTGCCGAGCGATGGCGTGACACGCCCGCCCTTCATGCGCCGGACATGAAACCAAATCGAGTGGCCGTCGGGATCGCCGTGCAAGGGATGGGTGATGCTGAAGGGCCGGCTCGGATAGCCATTGAAGTGCACCTGCGCATACTGCCCCGCATGATAGGGAAGCGCGCGCTCTGTTCGGATGCCGACTTCCACGACCTCGCGAGACAAGGGGCGCAAAGAAGTCAGCACGCCGTCGACGCTGCGAACGCCCGACGGCTCAGTCTTCTCTATGACCGCGTCGCCAACGATCCGGCACTGGCAGGCATGGACGATACCCGGCTCGGCACCTTCGCCGCCTTGCACCTTGCCTGAGACAAGCAGCACGCAGCAGGCGCCGCAGTGACCGGCGCGGCAGTCATAGGGCAGCTCGATGCCATTGCCGAGAGCTGCATCCAGGAGCAACTCGCCGCGGCTGGCCTTAAAGCTCTCGCCGTCGATCGTGATCTCGTGGCTTGTCGCGGCTGCACGATCCCGCAAGCCGTCGAGTTCGTGGTTTATGTCTATCGAAGGCGACGCGCTATCGCTGCGCCCCCCTGGATGCTCCGCAAGCCTGGTGTGCTGGATCTTAAACACGCAACCTCATCGTTTCACAATGGAAACACCGATATTTGGCGCGGCTGGCGCCTCACCGCACTTTGTTGAGATTGGCCGCTGCGTGCGGGCGCAATGCAATAATCCCAATGACAAAGCGCGGCATTTCCCGAGCGCTGATATTTGCCGTAGGCTCGATCGCACATCGATTGCATATAATAACCACCCTCCCATCTTGGTCAGAACATGACCATTTGGTGATTGCGGCCAGGCAAGCAATTGACGCTTTTCGGGCGAAAGCAGATGGCCTCCGTGCTCAATCATGAGCGCGCGCAGGGCATCGTGGAAATGCATTTTTGCCTTCAAATGACTATTTCAGGATTATTACACGCGCGCTTCACAAAGGCCCGCGGCGAGCATTAATTCGCGAGTTATTGCCTCGCTTCGCCATGATTTTGCTTCTTGTCCGACCCCCTATCGCCAATTTCCAACTCTAGCCTTTTTTAATCATCGGTTCAGCAATCGCACAGCGCGGCCGAGCGCCGTTTTGTGCGGAGTTCTGAAAATTGGGATGTTGCCTGATTTCTGTGGGGGAAAGAGGGTTAGGTCGACGGGGAATAGTGTAATGCGTAACGCGATAACGCCCCTCGGCGTTTCGATACTTTACTGCGCTTTTGCGGGTCTCATCCTCGGCAGCACGGCATTCATCAGCCAAGGGGCTGCCGCAGAGTCTGGCGCGGGTGAGCCGACCTCTACCTCACACAAAGAGCAGAGCATCAGGCTGGCTCAGGCCGCGCAGGCCAACCCGAACGCGGTGCTCGAAGCTCTGATCAAGGCGGACGAGGAGAAGAGAGCCAAGGCCAAAGGCGCCACCGGAAAAGCCAGCGCGGCGAGCGCCAAGCCCGATGCATCCGGCGGCGATCAGAAGGTTTCCGCCGCCGCGGGGTCGCACGGCAAAGGGCAGATGTCCATCTTCGGAGCCATCGCAAAGGGCTCGAAGAGCAAGGACGCCCCCATTCCAGCGGTCGACGAGGAGACCCTCTCTCTCTACCCGACGGCTGCGCAATGCGGCGAGTGTCACAAGGAGATCTACGAGGAGTGGGCGTCGTCGCAGCACGCCTATTCTTCAATCTCGCCGATGTTCCATGCCTTCGAGCAGAAGTTTCAAAAACTGACTCAGGGCACGGTCGGCACCTTCTGTGTGCGCTGTCACGCGCAGGTCGGCACGCAGCTCGGCGAGAAGCGCGAGGCACCGCTTTGGGAGCGCGCCGCGATCTCACGCGAGGGCGTGAGCTGCATTACCTGCCACCGGGTCGCCGAGCAGTACGGCAAGGTCGATGGCGAGCGACGCGTCGAGCCGGGCAAGATCTTCGACCCGATCTACGGCACTGGCGAAAAGAGCGTCATCAAGGACATCCTCGCCGACAAGGAAACCTACTCCGTCAAAACCGGCAAGGACGGGCGCGGCACGAGCATTCACAACGGCATGATGACGAACCCGCAGCTTTCCAAGTCGGAGTTCTGCGTCAGTTGCCATCAGGTCGCGGTCAACCTCGGCATCAAGCTCGAGATCGTTTGGGATCAGTATCGCGACAGCCCGGCAAAAAGGGACGGCGTCACTTGCCAGGACTGCCACATGGGCAAGGTGCCCGGAAAGCCTGAGGGCTATGCGACCGCTCCCTCCGCGGTGATCGGCGGCAAGCAGATCAACCCGGGACGCAAGCACTCCAACCACCGTTTCATCGGCCCGGGCTATTCGATCGCCCACCCCGGCATATTCCCACACAACGTGAAGGCGAAGACCTTCTCCATGGAGGAGTGGCTGCAGTTCGACTGGCGCGCAGGCTGGGGCACGACCGAGTTCGAGGACAAGATCGCCTCCGGCAAGATCAAGATCGCCTTCCCCAAACGTTGGAGCGACGCGCTCGACCGCGAAGATGCCCGCCAGATCATTGAGGAGAATATCCGAAGCCTCGACAAGCGCGACGAGGTCCGGCGGCAGCTCATGGAGAATGGTACCGAAGTCGGCGGCCCTTACATCGATGGCGAGCCGAGGGTCGGTAGAGACATGGCGTTCTCGTACAGGATCAAGAACCTCAACTCGGGCCACAACTTGCCATCCGGCTCGCTCGGCGCACAGCCGCAGATCTGGGTGAACGTCGCCCTCGTCGATCCAGACGGCAGGAACGTCTGGGAGTCGGGCTACGTGGACAGCAATGGCGACGTTGCCGATCTGCACAGCCTCGATGTCGCCGCCGGCCGCATCAAGGCCGACCAGCAGCTCGTGAATTTCCAGACCAAGTTCCTGACCACCAACGTCAAGGGCACGGATCGGGAGATGTACTTGCCGGTCAACTTCGACGTCGACCCGCTGCCGCATCTGCGCCCGCCACAGATCCCGACCAAGGTTCTCAATCATCCGCCGCTGGTGCGCCTGGAAAATCACTCGCTGCCGCCGCTCGGTGAGAGGCTCGCGAAATACCGGGTGCCAGGGAACCTCATCACGAAGGCAGGCAAATACCGCCTCGCCTTCCGCCTGAGAAGCCGTGCTGAGCCGATCTACTTCATGCGCTTTGTCGGTGCCACCAAGGAGATGGAGCGGCGCATGAACGAGCGGATGCTGAGCTTCAAGACCTCCACGGTGCCGCTCGAAGTGAAGCGCTAGCGCCGAGATGCCGAGGGAGCTGGATCGGGAACCGCGAGGGACAGCAGAAGCGGATCCCACCCCTTCCCGCAGATCAGAACACGACATGGGATTATTGTATGACTTGTATTAGCAGCATTCTTTGCCGTGCCGGAACAGCGACCAGCACTGTTGCGCTGGTCGTCGGTGGCTACCTCGCGATGTCGGGCGCGACGGCGGGCGCCGCGTTTGCTCAAAGCAGCGGCGAGAGCTGGTTCAGCAAGCTGTGGCCCGGCTCGTCGCTGGTCTTCTCATCCGAGCCCAAATCCGAACCGATGTACGTCGGCGCGGCCTCCAAGAAGAAGACGGAAGCGGCAGACGGCAAACGCAGCGACAAGGACAGCAAGGACGATCTTTTTCGACCTGATCCACTGTACGAGGCCAAGTACGATCACAAGGCCAACGTCGACATCTACGGTGCCAAGGTCGAAGTCGATCCTCCGCGTCCGCTCGTCGAGATCGGTCGCCAGCAATACACCTCCGGCATGTACGACCAGAGCAGCACGCTCCTCGGTCAATTGAATCCGCTGCTGCCGGGCCTGTCCGTCTACGGCGACGTCAGGACCGCGGTCGCCTACAACAGGAATGCCGGCAAGGATGTTGCGCAGATCGCGACCCGCGTGAACGTCGACGTCGACTTCAAGATCACCGCCACCGAGCGCATCCACGCCTTCTTCACGCCGCTCCAGAGAGGCACGCAGTTCACGCGCTTTGAATTCGGCGGCGCCGACGGCAATGGCAGGTTCAACGGTGAGTTCGACCTCAGGCCGCAGACGCTCTTCTTCGAGGGTGACCTCGGCTCGCTCTACTCGGGCTTCTCCGGCAAGCAAGCCGGGTTCGACCTGCCCTTCACGTTCGGTCTCTTCCCGCTGTTCCTGCAGAACGGGATCTGGGCAAACGACGCAATCCTCGGCGGCGCAGTGAGCATTCCGGCCAAGAACTCGGCAAAGCTGGGACTGCCCAACTTCGACATCACGCTCTTCGCCGGCTTCGACAATGTCGACAATCCCGGCATCCTCGGCGCGAACAAGCGCAACGCCAACATCTATGGCATCACCACCTTCATCGATGCCTTCGGCGGCTATGTCGAAGCAGGCTACGGGCTTCTGGAGGGCGTCAGAGAGCGCGCCGGTCAATACACGAACTTCCTGACCGCTGCTTACACGCGACGCTACGCGCACACCATTTCGAATTCGACGCGTGTCTTCGCGAACTTCGGGAATGGGCCGAACGACGATGGCGTTGCCATCATCTCGGAGAACAGTCTGATCAGCGGCTTGCCGAGCACGCTGGTCCCTTACGCCAACTTCTTCGTCGGCTTCGGCAATCCTCAGCCCCTCGTCGACGGCTTCAACGCCGGCATCCTGAAGAATGTCGGCATCAACTTCGAGACCGACGCGCTGACCGGCTACCCGAAGCTCAACGATACAGCCTCCAATGCCTGGGGCGGCGCGATCGGCCTGCAGTATCTCTTCAACTTCGATCAGCAGCTCGTCTTCGAAGCCGCGATGGTTCAGCCGTTCAGCAACAACGGCACGGGTGTCCAGGAGGCGCAATACGGCCTCGGTGTCCGCTATCAGATCGCACTCAACCACTCCTGGATCTTCCGTACCGACGCGACCTACCACTTCATCGAAGGCAAAGAAGACAACTTCGGCGTCCGCGCCGAGCTCCGAAGGAAATTCTAACCGATAGCGGACGACGGCTCAGGCCCGGAGAAGAGAACGCGAGGTAATATCATGAGCAGATCCGACATACCGGCTGAGCCGTCCATTCTGTCTCGAGTGCGCTCGTCGAGCGTCGCACTCGACCGAAGAATTCGCGGCCGCACCGGGATACTCGGTGTGACTGCCGCAGCCTTTCTGCTCGTCGCATGCCTCGGCGCCGCAACCTCATATTTGAGGGATCAGCCCGAAGCGACCTCTTCGGCGAGTCCTGGCTCTCGTGACGATACTCTTGCGCGCCTCGAGAACTACGCGCGTTCTATCGGAAGCGAAAAGTCGCCCCCTGCGGCAACTGCCGAGAAGATGCTGCCTGATGTTGGCACGATGATCGAGCGGCTGGCGGCTCGGCTGAAGACATCGCCCGACGACGCCAAAGGCTGGCGGATGCTCGGCTGGTCCTACTTCTACACCGAGCGCTATAAAGAGGCTGTGACGGCCTATGCGAGAGCCGTGGAGCTCGATCCGACTTCTGCTGATCTGAAGCTCGAATACGAAGAGGCCAAGGAGAAGACCTCCGAAGGTGGGGGCTCGAAAACAGCGGCCGCACCTGCGCAAGGCGAGGCCGCCGGCAAGGGTGCTGAGGGACCGACCGCCGAGCAGATCAGCGCATATCAGGCGATGCCGCCGCATGAGCGAGAAGTCGCCATTCGATCGATGGTGGATGGTCTTGCCGCGCGCTTAGAAAATTCTCCTCGGGATGTCGAGGGCTGGATGCGCCTCATGCGCTCTCGCGTCGTGCTTGGTGAGAGCGAGATTGCAGCAGCGGCATTCCGCAAAGCACTCAGTATCTTCAAGGACGACACGTCAGCAGCGAGCAGAATCCGGGCCTCCGCATTCGAGCTCGGCCTGAAGGCTGAATGACGGTCCGCAGCACAACGCCGCCCGCGTCACTCTTGGAAGGCCAAGCTCTTCATCCTCCCCCCGGCGATCAGGGGCCTCGGCCGCGCGTCTCACTTGACTGCCCCCTCCAGCTTCAAAGCTGGCTGGCAGGCTGAGCACCTCGCCAGCAACGTGCCGGCCTGGAGAGACGACGAGCGCCTGCTCTGAATGGAACGCCGCGGGGGCTGGCCGGTGCACCGGTCACTATCACCCACTACGGCGGTGGAAATCCACCGATCCACTCAGCACGACGCCCCGGATCTCGGCAACAGCAATGGGCCACGCCTGGCACGGCGCGTGCTTCGGCCAACCTGACTAGGCGGGCTCAGACAAAGATTCGAGGAAGATTCCCATGTCGGAAGCCACCGTTGAAGCAACCACGCCAAGCCAAGACCAGATCTACAAGGTCGCGCTGGCGAGTATCATCGGCTCCGTAATCGAGCAGTACGATTTCCTGGTTACGGGTGTGATCGCGGCCACCGTCTGGGGTGGACTTTTCTTCAAGCTGTCCACGCTTGCCGCCGCTTCCGCGGCGATCAGCGTCTATGGCATTGGCATCATCATCCGACCGATCGGCGCCTACATTTTCGGCCATATCGCGGACCGATATGGGCGCAGGGACGCGCTTGTCTACGCG
The DNA here is from genome assembly GCF_900117415.1 of Hyphomicrobium sp. CS1BSMeth3. Lineage (GTDB taxonomy): Bacteria > Pseudomonadota > Alphaproteobacteria > Rhizobiales > Hyphomicrobiaceae. Next base: position 89,270 of record NZ_FPEI01000006.1, on the reverse strand, counting down.
CTCGTCCTGATGGGCATCAGCACGTTGCTGATCGGCCTGACGCCAAGTTTCGACAGCATCGGCATCGCTGCGCCGATTCTGTTGATCGTCTTCCGTCTGGCTCAGGGGATCAGTTTCGGCGCCGAGTTCGGCACGGCCGCAACGTGGGTCGTCGAACAGGCGGCGCATTCCAAGTACCGTGCGTTCTGGGGCGCCTGGGTCGGGTTCGCGATCCCGATCGGACTACTCCTCGGCTTCGGCTCCGTGATCCTCGTCAAATCGCTCATGACGCCAGAGGAGTTTTCCGAATGGGGCTGGCGCCTTCTGTTCGTTGCTGGCTTCCTCGTAACGATCGTCGGCATCATCATTCGCACGCGAACCGAGGACAGCTTTGTCTTCGAGCGGCACAGGGCGCAGCGCTCGGTCCTCGAGCACCCCGCATGGCAGGTGTGGCGCGACATGCCGTTGACGATCCTCCGCACGTCGCTCGTCAACGCCATGTTTGGCGGCGCCTTCTTCCTCTACTTCGTGTTCGGCACGAGCTATATGAAGGCAGTTGGTTTTACCGGATCGACGCCTGAAACCATCGGTCTGATCGCCGCAGCTTTCATGCTGGTCTTCATGATCATCGGCGCCTTGCTCGCCGACCTCATCAACCGCCGGACGGTCCTGCTCGTCGCCGCTGTCGTGTTTCTGGTTTTCTCGATCCCCTATTTCTACCTCGTCAACACGGGCAATGTCGTCCTCGCGACCCTCGGGGAGATCATCGGATTCGGCTTGGTCTTCGGTTTTGGCTACGGTGCGATCCCGAGCTTCTACACTGAAAATTTCCCCACGCGCTATCGCGCCTCGGGAGCAAGCGCTGCATATCAGATCGCGCAAGTCTATGGCGGGGGTCTCATCCCGATCCTCGCCGGACTTTTGCTCAACGCTTACGGCGTCCGCGAGGCTTACCTCTATATCGGTGGACTTGTCATGATCTACGCGGTGCTTGCGATCCTGGCCATTCTCGCGACGCCGGAGACCAAAGACGTCGACCTGGAAGGCTGACACGACGGCCATCCGACCAAGCGTGCAGGCGACAAGGAGGCGTCAGCGCCGCGATCATCTAACCCTCGAGCGGATCATCGGGGACGCCGCCGTGATAACTGAAAAGCCCGTGACGCCGGCATCACCGGGCGTAGGAATGCCGAATGTTATGGTCCCTCTTCCGGTCCCGCCCTCAATTCTTGGCCTTCCACGCGCGGATCGACTTGAGGGCAAACTGGATGTGACTTTCGGCGTCTGAGGCCGTCAGGACAGAGTGGATCCTACTGTCCGGCGCGATCACGTATGATGTACGGCTCGCCATAATGCGAGAAGTTGTCCCTCGCGCTGCATCATAGGCACGCACGACGCTCCCGTCCGTATCGGCACCGACCGGGAACTTGTCGCGACATTCTAATCTCGAGAATTCGCGCTGAGTGTCCAACGTATCTGTCGAGATACCGATCACCGAGGCGCCCAGCGTCTCGAATTCCTCCATGGCCTCCGCAAAAAGGCGCGCTTCCTCCGTGCAGACGGATGTGAAGCTCTTGGGATAGAAGTACACGACAACCGGACCCTTGGTCAGGGATGCCGCTAGATCGAATACAATGTCCTTGCCCCCGAGCGCGGCAGGGATTGAGAACGCTGGCGCGGGCGATCCGACGTTCAACTCGGCTCTGGCACCGATCGACACAAGCGTCAGGAAACAAATCAGAAGGGCGTGCGAGAGGACTTTCATGCAGCTCTCCTCGGCTTCGAGCTTGCGGTCTCGTCTCGCCAACCTAGTGCAGGAGCCTCGACGGCGCTATGGCAAGTCTGACAATTAGCTTTCCGGACTGAGGTTCCGCGCCGACAATGTAGGCTGTCAAATTTGACGCGCCAACCAGGCCTGGATGCGTTGTGGGCTCTCGGGGCTTGTGACCAGCCGGAAATGGTTGATCGACGGTATGATCTCGACACGCGCCTGCTGAAGGCTTGCGAAGATCTCAGTGTATCCCTCCGAGCGAAATATCGCATCCTGCTCAGCCCCCAGCACCAGGACAGGGCAGACAATACGCTGGATATCCGCTTTCCAGTCGGGTCGGGGCGTTACCGACGCAAAGAGCCGCCAGCTATACAGCGGCGTCTCGGTTCCATCTCTGGCGGACCGCGGAATCTCGAAGCGCAAGACGGGAAGGCCATCAAAGGCGTGAATGCCGAGCCGCTGCACCATGTCGATCCCGGCAAAGCGGAGCACGAACGGGGTTGCCCAGCCCCCTGAGTCCGTCCGAGCAGCCGGCGAGCTGCGATGGATGTAGGGAGCCAGAAGAAGAAGCGCGTCCGGTCTTGGCTGTCGATCTCCGGAAGCGTAGCGGATGGCCAATCCGCCCCCGATCGAATGGCCGCCAATCATAAAGCGCTTGAAGGGCTTGCTTGCCCTCAGCGCCGAGGCGAGGTCGGCGATGTCGTCTTCCTGCCGGACGACCGTGTCGACATCACCGCGCCTTCCCGGCGCCGCTCCGTGACCGCGCATATCCGGGGTGACAACAGTCACTCCCGTCAACTCCGCGATCGAGCGAGCAAACCGGGCCAGATATCGGGCGTCGCTTCCAGAACCGTGGAGAAAGACCAACACATCAGGGCCGCTACCCAAGTAGCGTCGATAGAGGCGCTTGGTGCCATCGCGTGCAACGAAGAATTCCGGCGCGGCAGGTTGGCCGAGATCTCCGGTCCGCACCAAGTCGGTGAGCTCTCCCGTCGCCTGCGTCGTCGCTTCCTTCTCGGCAGGCGGCGGCCACGCCACGAGAGCAAGTGCCAGACCGACATAGACTGCACCTGCAATGGCTACGAATATGAGCGAGCGTCTGATCATCGCGCCCCACTATCGCCAATTGTGCGTCGCCCGCGTGACGGCAGCTCTCAAGAGAAGCGTTCCCAGGCCGCCTGCCGCGAGATCCCGAGTGCCCTGCCAATGGCATCCCAACTGACGGTGCGCTTGCGCAACTCCTCTATCTGGGCCTGCAAAACCGCCCGAGTACCGTCGACGGTTGCAGCCGTTGGCGCCAACGCAGCGAGAAGCTGCTCGTCGCTCATGGATTCCCAGCCATCGCCGAACTCGGACGGCACCGCGTCGAGGATCTTAACGCAGACCTCTACGCAGGTGCCGCAGATGTGAACCTTGGGGCCTGCGAGCAAACGGCCGACCTGCGCGGCGGACTTCCCGCAGAACGAGCATTTGAGCGTGCGTGTCATCGGGGCACCTCATTAGCGTCAAGTCAAGGATGACCTGACACAGCGACTGCGTCAAGATAAACCTGACACACATAATAACGAGGATCATCGTTGGTGGGCCGTCAGTCCTGCAACCCTCAGGGTTTGGCCGACGCGTGCTGCCCACTCTCCGGGACACCAAGCCGTTTGAGGGTTGCCCGCATGTGTTCACGACGCTCGGCTACGTGCGGATGGCTTCTCGAATTGGGGCGCTTCCAATCGTCGAGCGTGGCCTGCGGCCTCAGCTTCAGGAACTCTTTGATCTTCTCGAGCGCCTTCTCCTCCCGGCCCAGATCCGCGAGCGCAACCGCCATCAGTCGCAGCGTATTCTCGTAGCTGCTGTTTGCCTGATACGATGCTTGAAGAAACGCGAGCGCCCGTTCGGGATCGGGAATATGCAGCGCCGCGAGCCCCTCGAAGTAGCGCCACCAGTACAGGGACAGATCGGTCGGACTTGCTTGAATGACCTGTTCAAGCTCGGTGATCGCTTCCTCGGGCCTGCCCACGTCGATCAGCGTTCGTGCCAGCTCCGCACGGGCAGGCAGAAATCTCGGATCAAGCGCCAGTGCAAGCTTGAAAGCGTTGATCGCCTGCTCGTGCTCCCCTTTCGCGCGCAGCACGCTGCCATGAACGACATGCACACCAGGGCTCTTTGGTTCCGTTTGCCGCGCCAGCTTGATGGCAGCATCCGCCTCCGCAAGCTTCGCGTCGTGCTCTGTGTCCGGAAGCCACCCGTTGAGGCTGTGAATGGCCACCGCCCTGGCATAGTGCGTGAGGGCAAAGAAGTGATCGGCCTCAATGCTGAGGGCCTTCTCGAAATAGGCGATCGCTTCGCCATTCCGCTGTGCGTTGCTCTCTTCGGTCATCAATGCGCGGCCCAGCATCGTGTATTGGCCCGCACCCGGCCTGGTCGGTAAGGGACGCCGCACCTCGGCGCGCTGCAGCTCCGCGACGAGCGTCCGGCCAATGGCGGCTGCCGTCCGGCCCTGGGCACCGTGTTTGCCGAGCGGATAGCCGAACTCGCCGACCCAGAGCTGGCGCGCGGTCTCCGCCTCGATCAATTCGACATTGACCCGCATTTCCTCGCCGTCGCGGCGCACAAGGTTGCGCACGATGTAGCGAACACCAAGCTGTCGGCCGATCGTCATCGGATCGGCCAGAGCATCCTTGATGGCGTTTGTAGGTCGGATCTCGGGCTGGAATCCGCGCGGCGCGCGCACGATACCTGCGGCGATCTCATCGGCGAGGACGGCAAGAGCTGTATCGGCGGCGTCGCCCAACGGCTTTACAGGCAGGACGACAAGGGATGGCTTCGCCATCATCGTCAGCTCGGCCGGGCGCATGAACCATACCCAGCCCGCCCAACCAGCACACAAAACAAGGAGTGCGATGGCTAAAGCCAGTGCCCGCCAGCGCAGCCGGGCGGATAGGATGGGGCACCATTCAGCAATGCGGCCCCACATCATCGCCGCCGTTTGCGTCAACGTGTTCGGCTTTGCGGTTGTCGCTGCCGCGCCGTCAGGGTCGACCACCGACACCGGCGCGGCAAACCTATAGCCCTGGCGGGGAACCGTGCGGATGATCGGCTGTTTCGCCTCCGCCAGAGCCTCGCGGATGTCCGCAATGCACTGAGCCACCGAGTTGACGTTCGTCTGCTTCGGGTTCTCCCAGCAGTTGTCGATCAGGTCCGCGTTGGTGACCACCTGATCGGAGTGCTGCACGAGATAGGCGAGCACTTTGAGAGACTGTGGCCGAAGCGCAATCGTCCTACCGCGCTGCTGCAGGACGGGCTCGTCCGACAGGTCCAGGGTGAAACGATCAAAGCGCACTGCCTCCATGGCCGCGTTCATCCCTCCGCTCGCAACCTTATGGGAAATTAGCATTTTCAGAACGCGTTCAGCAACGTTCAGCGCTTCGCCGTTGCCGTCCCCCGCCACCACATTTAGCCGTTTCGACGTGCGGACGAGCGTCGAAACGGCGACGGCAGCTTGAGCTGCTGCGCGGGGATCTCCGATGGCAAAGATGTACGTCCTGAGAACTAGGCACCCCACCACGGCTGGTCATGGCTGCCAGCAGTGTGACCACTCATCGAAAACCACCACGGAGGACAACCTGTGAAGATCGCTATCTCTTGTGCTTTCGCCTTGCTCTTCTTCTCGCTGGCCTCGGAAGCGTCTGCCCAGTCATCGTGCAGTGGCTTCTTCAGCCAATGCCAATCACGCTGCAGGGCCAATGCGGCGGACCCCGAGACCTGCATTGCACGAATATGCCGTCCTAAGCTCGCGGCGTGTCGCAAGTCAGGCTGCTACCAGGAAACCGCTCGCTTCGGCGGCGCCAACCACTGCAACCTGAAGAAGTCCTAGTCTCGTCGCGTCCGCCGCAGATCGGGCTTGGGCGACACGCCACAGGCTTTCGCGAGTGCCTCGAACATCGGCGGGCGCTGATCAAACACCACCATGCGGAAGTGGCTTTCGGCGTCGGCCGGGCGGGCGAGGTCGCCCAATCCAGAGATCCCCGAAGATGTTGCAAGACCCGCGTCTCGAGCCTGCCGACCTCAGCGGATGCGCACCTTGGCGCTCGGATGATTGGCCGGCGTCTTAGCCCCTTTGCCGTATAGTTTGTCGCGCAAGGTGCCGGTGCCGTACTCCTTCTTGAACATGCCGCGCCGCTGAAGCTCCGGCACGACAAGCTCGACAAAATCGGACATGGACTCGGGCTTGATCGGCACGATGAGGTTGAAGCCATCGACGTCGGCTTCGACCACCCAGCGCTCCAGCTCGTCAGCCACGGTCTTGGGCGATCCGACCACTATGGGCTGCACGCCATCGCGATCCAGGCTGTTGGCGACATCAGCTACAGTCCACGGCCGTTCTGGATTTCCCTTCGTCAAGTTCTCGAGAATGGACTGGATGCTGTTGGTCGAAATGCTCTTGATGGGACCATTGAGATCCAGCTTGGAGAGATCAGTACCGATGAAGCCCGAGAGCCGCACGAGGCTTCCTTCCGGATCGATGTAACGGCTGTACTCCGCGTGCTTTGCTTCGGCCTCGCTGTCCGTCGGTGCCGCGATCACGTTGATCGACATCAGCGTCTGAATATCGTGGGGGGAGCGCCCCTGTTCGACGGCTGCCTCGCGGATCTTTTTCACGCGCCCGCCGACAACCGAGGGGCGCGGTCCGTTGATGAAGACACACTCCGCATGGCGGCCGGCAAACTCAACTCCCTTGCTGGATGTGCCGGCCTGGTAGAGCACAGGGGTGCGTTGCGGCGACGGCTCCGACATATGCACCGCATCAAGCTTGAAGTACTTGCCGTCGTGCTGAATGCGATGAACCTTCGAAGGATCGGCATAGATGCCGTTCTCGACATCACGGAGAACGGCATCATCCTCCCAGCTCTGCTCCCAGAGCCGGTAGACGACATCCATGAACTCCTCGGCGATGACATAGCGCTCGTCATGGCCGATCATCCGTTCGTCACCTTTGGCCTTCGCCGCACTCTCAAGGAAGCCGGTGACGATATTCCAGCCGATCCGCCCATTCGTGATGTGATCGAGCGTCGAGATCTTGCGCGCAAAAGAGTAGGGGACCTCGTCGGTCACGCTGAAGGTGATGCCGAAGCCGAGATGCTTCGTCGCTGCCGCCATCGCCGACACGAGCAGCGAAGGGTCGTTTTTAGGGATCATCACGCCGCTGCGGATCGCGGCCTCGGGGGAGCCACCATAGACATCGTAGACCCCAAGGCCGTCTGCCATGAAGATCCCATCGAACTTCCCGCGCTCGAGCAGCTTGGCGAACTCTATCCAGTACTCGAGGTTCGTGTAGTCGAGCGAATGGTCACGGGGATGTCGCCACAGACCCTGATGGGAGTGCGTCACTGAATTCATGACAAAGGCGTTCAGCCGGATTTCCTTCATGACCCTTCAACCTCGGGATCTGGTGACCAGAACTGTTCGAGCCTGCGGACGTTTGCGCGGCCGCTTACTTCTTGGACTCGGCCAAGGGCCGTATGGCGTCAGCGATCGTGTATTCGTTGGAGTAGATGGTGGCGTCCAACCCCTTGCGGACGGCGACAACGACGGCCTGGAGGTGGAGTGGCAGCACGCCAACGTCCTCCATGGCGATCCTCATGGCTTCCGCCTGATCGGCGTGCCGCTTCGTCGAGTCGAGGATGACGGCACTGTCGACGATCAGCTTGTCGACCTTGGGATTCGAGTAGTGTCCGAGATTCCACGCCCCGAGCCGACGCGATTTGTCGTACGTGTGGAGGACGTTCTCGAGTGCGCCGCCGACCTCGCCGGCATACGACGAGGCCCATGTCGACATGAAGATGCTACCCCGCTCTCCAGCGTGATTGGTCATACGCGAGATGTACACGTTGTAAGGCGTGACCTCGACTTCGGTCTTGATGCCGACCCGCTGGAGCATCTGCCCAAGTACCTGGCAAATCCGCGCATCATTGACGAGCCGCCCACTCGGGCACTGGAGTTTGAGGCTGAAACCATTGGGCCAGCCTGCCTCGGCCAGGAGCTTGCGCGCGCCGGCTGGATCGCTCTTCACGGGCAAGAGCTCTTTGTTGAATCCACCGAGGCTCGGAGCGCCGACCTGGTTGATCGGATAGGAAAGCCCATCCATCACGCGGTCGCGGATCGCCTCGCGGTCGACGGCCATCGACAAGGCGCGGCGGACACGGACATCGGCCAGAGGATTCTTGTCGATGGCTTCGCCGTTCGGTCCCTTGATGAAGGGCGTGGGCGACCGCTCGGTGTCGAGCGACATATAAACTGCGCGGTCACTCGGCCCGGACAGTACGTTGAACTCCGGCCTGGCCTTCAGCGTGGCAATCTCTTCAGGCGGTACGCCGTCAATCGCATCCACATCCCCCGCCAGGAGCGCCGCAACGCGCGCAGCGTTGTTCGTCAGAAACCGGAAGGTGACCTTCGACCAGCGCGCCTTCTCGCCGAAATAATCATCGTTGCGCTCGAGAACGAGACGGTCGCCCGGTGTGAAGGAAACGAATTTGTATGGCCCCGCGCCGACATTGGCAGCCGCTGTACCGAATTCGGCCGTCGCCACCTTGGCGATCACAGAGGCTGGCAGAATGGCAATCTGGCTGAAGCTGTTGGCAAGCGTCGGATAGGGTCGCGATGTCTTGACGCGCAGCGTCCGCGCATCCACCTCGACGAATTCAGTCACGCCAGCGAAGAGGCTCGCGTAGCTACCGCGCGGGTTGTTACGCGCGCGATTGAGCGAGGCGATGACATCGGCAACGGTCACGGGCTCGCCATTGCCGAACTTGACGTTCGGTCGAAGAACGAATTCCCACTCGTTGTCCGATAGGGGCTTGAAGGTCTCGGCAAGGGCCGGAATGAGCTTGTTGTCCGGCGTCGTGCGAACGAGGAAGCCGAGGTAGTGGACATAGAACTGCGTGCTTGCGCCGGACCAAATCGTATGCGGGTCCATCGAGGCGGGCTCTGTCCGCGCGCCAACTTTGAGCTCGTCGCTGCCGGCGGGCGTCACAATCCCGATCGCCACGCTAAGGCCGACCGCCACCAATCCAAAAAGCCGATTCATTCCCATAATCCTCCTTGGACCGCGTCGAGGCGGAGGTTGCGCCAATCCACGCTCCCTGCATTCGCGCGAGGGCCCGTTATTTCAATAAAGATACAGACAATGAAGGATAGGCGCAGTCTGGTTGAAAAAAAACAAGCCATAAAATTTCATATGAGCGAGATGCTAACCAGATCAGCAATCAGTCGCGCGGCGTCAATCGGCCTGAATGCGCACGCGCGGATCGAGCAGGAAATAGAGGATGTCGACGATCACGTTGATGGTCGTAAAAAGCAGAACGATGATCACGAGGTAGGCGACCATGACCGGTCGATCGAGCGAGTTGATGCTGTCGATGATCAGCTTGCCCATCCCGGGCCAACCAAAGATGGTCTCTGTAACAACGGAGAACGCAATGGTCGTGCCAAGCTCGATGCCGACGACCGTGACCACCGGGATCATCAGGTTCTTGAGCACGTGAACCGAGATGATGCGCTTGGGCGCCAGGCCCTTCGCTCGCGCAAACCGCACGTACTCCAACGGCAATGTCTCACGCACACCGGCGCGGACGAGCCGCAGGACCAGCGCGATCTTGAAGAGCGAGAGCGTGATCGCCGGCAAGATCAGATGCTTCAAGCCATTCAAGGTGAGGAATGACCATTGAATGCCGAACAGCTCGGCGGTATCGCCGCGCCCGTTGCTCGGCAACCACCCAAGGTGAACCGAGAAGACCAACACCAGCATCAGTCCCAACCAGAAGGTCGGCAAGCTGAAACCGACGATGCTGATCGTCATGATGGCCTTCGAGACGACGGAGTCCGGATACAGTCCGCAATAGAGGCCAAGCGGCACACCAATCGTCACCGAAAGAAGCAAGGCCGCGAAAGCCAACTCCAGCGTCGCCGGCATCCGCATAAGAATGAGCCCGAGCGCAGGCTCGTTGTAGACGAAGCTGATGCCGAGATCCCCGCGCAGCACGCCCTTGAGGAAGATGAAGTACTGCTCCCAGATCGGGCGGTCGAGATAGAGCGCCGCGATAAGGCGCTCGCGCTCATCCGGTCCCGCTTCCGGCGATATCAGGATGGCCACGGGATCGCCAATCACGCTCACGCCGATGAACACGATGACCGTCATGGCAAGCACGACGAAGGCTGCCTGAAACAATCTCTGTATCAGCCAGAAGATCATAGGCGGCCTCCGCGATATCGCCTGCTCAGTTAGAGGTTGGCTCGACGAAATCGGCCAGCGTGCATTCGTTGGCCTGGACCGTGTACTTCAGGCCCTTGCGCGTCGCGACGATAACCACCTGCGTGTGCAGCGGAATCGCAGCAACGTCCTCCATCGCCTTCGTCATAACCTCCGCCTGGATGGCGTGGCGCTCCTTGGCGTCCAGCGTGGACAACCCCTTCACGATCAGCTTGTCCACTTCGGGGTTGGAGTACATGCCGATGTTCCAGGCCCCGAGACGCTGTTCCTTGTCCCAGGTGTGGATGGCATTCTGAAGCACGTTGGCCTCACCAGAGCTTGATGCGCCCCAACCGAACAGCATAAGGCTGGCGCGATCACCGGTCTTGTTCGTGACGCGCGAAGCAAAAACGCCGTATGGCATCACCTCGACTGTGACCTTGATGTTGATGCGACCGAGCATCTGAGCCGCGGCCTGACAGATCTTGGACGCATTCACATAGCGCCCTTCAGGGCACGCGAGTGCGATCCCGAAGCCATCGGCCCAGCCAGCTTCCTTCATCAGCGCGCGCGCCTTCGGCAGGTCGACTTTTGCCTCAGGAATGTTGGCCGCGTAGCCCCCAAGCCCCTTCGGGATGAGCTGGTTGTTGGGAATGGAGTGCCCATCCATGACGCGGTCACGGATCAGCTCGCGGTCAATGGCGAGCGACATGGCACGGCGGACGCGCACATCCTTGAGCGGATTTGTCGTCAGCTTGTTGCCCTGAAGATCCGTGATGAAGGGCGAGACATCCCGGCTGCTATCCATCGCCAGCATGATGATGCGATCGGATGGGCCCGTGTAGAGCGTAAATCTCGGGTCTTTCGCGATCGTCGCGGCATCTTCCGGCGGCACGCCGTCGATCATGTCCACATCACCGGAAAGCAATGCCGCCACGCGCGTCGCGTTGTTGGTGAGAATGCGGAAGGTGACTTTGTCCCAGCGGGCTTTGGGGCCGACATAGGCGCCGTTGCGCTCGACGACCAGGCGGTTAGCCGGCACATACTCCACGAACTTGTAAGCCGAACTCGAAATATTGGCTCTGCCGGAAGAGAAATCTGCCTGGGTTGCTGTCTTCGCCACCTCTGCCGGAAGTACGGAAATCTGCGTCATGGTCGCCGGCCACGTCGGATATGGCCTCGACGTCACCACGTGCATGGTGAGATCATCGATCGCCTTCATCTCCTTCACGCCGGCGAACAAGCCGGCAAAAGTTCCGATCGCATTCGGCAGCGTTCGAGCTCGTTCGTAGGAAGCGACTACGTCATTCACTGTCACTGGCGCGCCGTTCGAGAACTTCAGTCCCTCGTTGAGCTTGACCTCCCACAAATTTGGAGAGACGGCCGTGGCGGATTTCGCCATTCGGGGAACGACTTTATCGTTCTCGTCGAGCCAGTTCATGAAGCCGAGGTAGTGGTAGAAATACTGCGTGTTCGACATCGCCCACGAGGAGTGGGGATCGATGACGATGTCGCTGCGAGCGCCGATCTTGAGCTCCTGCGCCTGTGCGGGAAGCAGGCACGCGGCAAGGCCAATGACAGCGGCAGTCACCTCACAGGTGAAACGCCGGGCAACACGAGATACCAGATCAAATGCCATTTCCGCCTCGCTTTCCTATCAATCGCGCTGCTCGCGAATGCAGCAACTTGCCCGTATAATTTCTATGCTGTCCGTTGCGCCTGAGTGCCGGCGGCGAACCGCCAGCCATTGGACGGCTTTCTCAGCCCGAGGTTCTCGCGCAGCGTGCGCCCCTCATACGCACGACGGAACAGGCCGCGCCGCTGCAGCTCGGGGATGAGCAGATCGACGATGTCGTTGAGGCCCGTCGGAACGAGCGCCGGCAGTATGTTGAAGCCGTCCGCGCCGCGCTTGACGAACCACTCTTCGAACTCGTCGGCGATCTGTGCCGGAGAGCCGACCAGCAGCCAGTGGCCGCGCGTTCCGGCAAGACGCATGTAGAGCTGCCGAATGGTCAGCCCTTCATCGGTGGCAAGTTTCGATATGAGGGCGAAGCGGCTCTTGGGACCCTGCACGTCGATAGTGAGCGGCATCGGACCGTCGAGATCGTAGCCGCTGAGATCGACACCCGCCGACCTCGACAACTGCATCAGGCCGACGTCAGGATGTATGAGCTCCTGGTACGAATGATACTTCGCGCGTGCTTCCTCTTCCGTGCGCCCAACGATGAGAAGCACTCCGGGCATGATCTTGATGTCATCGGGCGCCCGGCCGTAGCGCGCTGCCCGCTCCTTGACGTCGGCATAGAAGGCCTGAGCAGTTTCCAATTTCTGCTGTGCGGTGAAGACGACTTCCGCCGTCTCCGCCGCGAGGTCCTTGCCGTCATCCGACGAGCCCGCTTGAACGAGCACAGGCGCGCCCTGCGGCGAGCGCGGGACATTGAGTGGTCCACGCACGCTGAAGTGCTTCCCCGAGTGATTGAGCGTGCGCATCTTGGTCGGATCGAAGAAAAGACCCGACGCCTTGTCGCGGGTGAAGGCGTCCTCATCCCAGCTGTCCCACAGGCCCTGGATGACGTGTGCGAACTCTCTGGCGCGCTCATAGCGGTCAGCGTGGAGAGCATGCGCAGGACTGCTGAAATTGAGCGCTTCGTCGGTGTTGGCGGAAGTGACGAGGTTCCAACCCGAGCGTCCGCCACTGATGAGATCGAGCGACGCGAACTTCCGCGCGACGTGATACGGCTCGTTGTACGTCGTCGTCATCGTGGCGACGAGACCCAGGTGCTCTGTCACAGCGGCAAGTGCGGAGAGCAACGTCAGAGGCTCGAAGTGACCGAAGTGGGAGCCGCGCGCTGCGGTGGTGACGGGCTCGCCTTGCCGCGTCACGCCCGACAGGACATCGGCAAGAAACATCATATCGAAGAGGCCGCGCTCCGCGGTCTGCGCGAGCTCAATGTAGTGCTTGAAATTCACCCCGCCGTCAGCTTGCGAGTCCGGATGGCGCCAGGCGGCGACGTGGTGCCCCGTCGGATAAATGAAAGCGCCGAGCTTCATCTGGCGGGGCGAGTTGTTCATCCGATCCTCCCAATGCCGGTGCGCCGTGGAGCGATCTCGGCGCTGCCACTATGAACCGAAACCCATGCGATCCTGCGTCCACGCCCAGGCAATGCCGGCGGCGATAATGGGCTTGCGCGCCGCGTGCCAGGGTATGGGTGCCAACTTCGTGCGCTCGAGCGGCGGCGGCGTGCCAGCGTGCGCCCGATATGCAAGCCACTGCCCCATGAGCGTGGCCAATGCGATCCCTCGGCCGTTATAGCCCCCACCTACGAACAAGCCCGGTGCCGGTTCGTGAATGTGGGGCAAGCCATCGAGTGTCAGACCGACCTGCCCCGACCAGCGATGCGTGATCTTGATGTCGGCGAGCTCGGGGATCATGCGCTTCATGGCGCCGAGCAAGCTGTCGAAGAGGTTCGGCCGGAGCGCATCCCCCACTGCGCCGCGACCGCCGAAGACCAGACGGCCATCGGGAGAGCGCCGGAAATAGAAGGCAAGGCGCCGCGTCTCGGAGATGCATTCGCCGCCGGGCAGAATGCGCTTCGCGAGCTCGTCCGGGAGCACTTCGGTCGCGAGCTGAATGCTCTGCACGAGCAGCAGCGAGCGGCTGAGACCTGGCACAAGCCGGTCGTCGGAGTAGGCATCCGTCCCGACCACGACCGCTCGTGCGCGAACTTCACCCTGCGGCAGGGTCAGCAGCCAGCGCCCCTCCTCCTGCTTCATGGATCGCACAGGGCTCTGAGGAAATATCTGAGCACCGGCGGCAATGGCCGCGCGCGCTAGACCGCGCACGAAGCTGAGCGGTTGAATGGTTCCAGCCCGCGGATCACGCCATCCACCGCAGTAGCCGTGCACGCCTGTGCGCTTCGCTAGTGTCGCAGCGTCCAGAACCTCAACATCGACACCCCGCTGGCGCCATTCCTCGGCGCGCTGAAGTACGCGCTTCAACGCCATAGGCGCGTGTGCAGCTTGTATCCAGCCGGCGCGCTTCGGCGAGCAACAGATGTCGTGCCGCGTGATCAGATCGAAGACGAGATCTGGTGCGCCACCGACAGCGTTAGCGATCGCATCACCGCGCTCCTGGCCGAACTTCGCGATGAGTTCGCTCGGGTCATACTTCGCGCCCGGAATGACTTGGCCGCCGTTCCTACCGGAGGCGCCAAAGCCGATCTCCTGGGATTCGAAGAGCGCGACGGAGGCGCCGCTTTCAGCCAGCGTCAGAGCAGCCGAACAACCAGCAAAGCCGCCACCAACGATGGCAACATCGACGTCCATCGAGCCTGGGAACGACGTCCCAAGGATCGCAGGCTCCTGGGCGGTCTCGTACCAAAGCGACTGCTTAAAGCTCGCTGCGGACGACGCGCCCATGGCATCTACTCCTTTACCGGCGCGTGCCAACGATCGGCGCAGGCGCGCGAGATGATGCCATCCTTGACATCCTCCTCGATCTCTTCGACCGGGCGCGACGCGGGATCGCCATAGCCACCACCACCACCGAGTGAGATGGCGACGATGTCGCCCTTGCAAAGCTCGCCAGCAAACTTGGATTTGACCGGAACGTGCTCGATGCCGCGAATGATCTCGCAGTAGCCCGTCGCAGCGGCATGGCCACCAAACAGGCCATCAGCCGGACGCGTGAAGCGATCGGAGTAGAGCGCGAGCTTCACGCCATCCTCAAGGATCTCGTAACGACGCGTGAAGCCGACGCCACCGCGATGGCGCCCGATGCCGCAGCTATCCGGCCGCAGGGAATACTCGAGCAAACGGAAGAAGCTAAAATCCTGATCCAGCGCTTCGGTCGGCGTATTGGCGCAGTTGGACAGCGGATTGTCGACAGCGTCGCAGCCATCCTTGTCGGACGCAGCACCGAGTCCACCACCGAAGATCTCGAGGGAAACCGACCAGCCACCGGGGCCAAGGTGCGACAGGCAGAATGCCGTGGTGGTGTCATAGCCGGTCGCCACCACGCGCTCCGGCGCGACCTTGGACAACGCTTTCATGGTCGCGTCCCACGCGCGTGAGCACGCTTCCATGCGCGCGCGCACGGCCGCCGGATGATGCGGATTGAGAATGGAACCTTTCGGCGCCGTCACGGTGATGGGGCGCATCGCGCCGTGATTGAACGGAATGTCGGGATCGCTGAGCGCCGCCTTCACGCACGAGACAGTTGCCGATACCGTCGAGGCGAAAGGGGCGTTGAGATTGGTCCGCACCTGCGCCGCCGTGCCTGTGAAATCCACGGCGAGCGAATCGCCCTTTACCGTGACCGTCGCACGGACCGCGAGTGGTGTGTCACTGATGCCATCGTCGTCGACGGCATCCTCGCCGAGATAGATGCCATCGGGAATGTTGCGGATGGCAGCCCGCATGCGCGCTTCCGAATAGTCTTGAAGCGCACCCATGGTCTCAAGCAAGGTTTCAACGCCGTACCGCTCGGCCAATTCCTGCACGCGCAGCGCGCCGACATGGTTGGCTGCGATCTGGGCATCAAAATCACCCATTGTCTGCTGCGGCACACGCACGTTGGCGCGCAGCAGTCGCTCGAAACCGCCGCCGTGCCAATCGCGCTTCGCGTTGAGCTTCATCGGCGGAATGATCAGGCCTTCGGAATAGACGTCCCCCGCATTGGGGTTGAGCCCGGCGCTGCCTCCCCCAAGGTCCAGATGGTGCGCAACCGATGCCGCGAAGCCGAGAATGCGCCCTTTGAAGAAGATCGGGTGAAACAGGAAGACATCCTGGAGATGCTGTCCGCCCGAGTAGGGATCGTTGATGATCAGGAAGTCGTCTTCCTCGAGCGTCTCCGGCGGATGCAGGGCGGCGCACGGGGCGAAGATCTGCCCGATCGTGCCAAGCTGCATCGGAATGAGCTCTGCCTGCGCGACCGTGTGCCCGTTGATGTCAAGGATCGCTGCAGATCCGTCTCGCGCTTCACGCAGAATGGTCGAATAGGCCGAGCGAATGAGCTTTACGCCCATCTCGCGCGCCGCAGCGAGCAGCGACTGGCTGACGATGGCGTATTCTACGGGATCGAGCGACATCAGCTCTTCTTCCTCAGCCAGGTGTTGTTGCTGGCGTCGCGCTCAGCGATCCAGCCCGGCGGAACCCAAGTGGTTGACGAGTAGCCTTCGATCAGGGCTGGGCCCTCAATCTGCGCGCCAACTTTCAGACGCGATGCCGGAACGATACGCGCATTCAGATCCTCGCCGCCGGAACCACGGATGGCGACTTCGCGCACGCTCTGCTCGGCAACCTCGCGCTCCTGTGCGACCGGCATCTCTTCCAGCCGCTGACGGGCACTGAAGCGCAACCCCACCACTTCAATCGTCCGTCCGGGCTCGCCGCCGTGCATATAGACGCGGCGGTGAACCTCGTTGAAGCTCGCGGTGAGCTCGGCAACGCTCAAGCGGTCGATCGATCGCAGATCGATCGGCACAGCGATCTCGAACGCCTGACCGACATAGCGCATGTCAGCCTCGAGCGAACAATCGAGCGTCCCGGCCAGATTGTGTGATCGATACTCTTCGGCAGCGAGCCGCTGGAAGCGATCGTGCTCCTCGCGCAGCTTGTCGGGCACATCCTCGCCGAGACGCATGCGCCGCGTCGTGGTGTAGACCTTGACGTAGTCCGCCGACAACAGGCCGAGCGCCGAGATGACGCCGGGATTAGGCGGCACCAGAACCTCCCGGATGCTGAGCTCCGCAGCGATCTCAGCAGCAAGCAGCGGACCGGCACCGCCAAATGGGACGAGCGCGTAGGCCCGCGGATCGCGCCCGCGCTCCGTCGATACGATCTGGATGGCTCGAACAATATTCGCAACCGCCAGCCGGATCGCCGCCGCTGCCGCCTCGGGCACGCTCATGCCAAAGCGAGCCGCGATGCCTTCGAACGCGCGATGCGCCGCGCCCTTGTCGAGCTTCATCGTGCCGCCAAGAAAGCCTTCGGCGCGTATGGTCCCGCGAACGACGTGAGCATCTGTGATGGTCGGTTCGGTGCCGCCCCGCCCATAGCAGGCCGGGCCAGGCTGAGCCCCTGCGCTCTTCGGTCCGACGCGCAGCATGCCGCCATCATCAACCCAGACGAGACTGCCGCCGCCCGCACCGACGGAAACGATATCGAGCACCGGCGTGCGCACAGGCAGGCCATCCACCTCCGTCTCAGGGGCGAGCGCCGCTTCACCATCCTGTACGAGGCTGACGTCGGTGGAAGTTCCACCCATATCGAACGTGATGAGATCGCGGCAGTTGGAGCGTTGCGCCTGACGAATCGCACCGACCACTCCCGCCGCAGGACCACTGAACAGAGCCGCGATGGAGTTGCGCCGCATGGCAATTGCCGGAATGCGGCCGCCGTTCGACTGCATAATGCTGAAATCACCGCGAAAGCCCGCCTCCGCAAGCTTCTTCTCGAAGCGATCGAGATAGCCGTCGATGACCGGCTGCACGTAGGCGGAGAGTGAAGTGGTCGTCCCCCGTTCGAACTCGCGGAACTCGCCGGCGACCTCGTGGCTACACGCCACTCTCAGACCGGGCATCGCCTGCACGATCAAGTCGCGCAATCGCGCTTCGTGCGCCGACGATGCGTAAGATGACAGCAGACAGATCGCGACCGCTTCGTAATCTCCGTTGGTCAAGGCCGGGAGCAACTCGTTCCGCACGGCCTCCTCGTCGAGAGGCACGACGATGTTGCCGTTCTCGTCGATGCGCTCGAGCACTTCGAAACAGTCGCGCCGCTTCACCGGCGGCTCGGGTTTCGCATAGCGCAGATCATAAATGCTGCGCCGGTCATGGCGCTGAAGGAAGAGGATGTCACGAAACCCGCGGGTCGTGACGAACGCGATTCTCGAGCCCCGGCGCTCCAGAATGGCGTTTGTAGCGACGGTCGAGCCATGCACGAGATCAGTCACCTGCGCTGGATCGATCCCCGCAGCCGAGAGCGCGTTGAAAGCCCCGACGTCTGGTGCGCGTGGCGTGCTCGGCACCTTGAACACACGCAGCTTCCCGCCGTCGACAGCAACGAGATCGGTGAACGTCCCCCCCACCTCGATCCCGACCCTCATCTGTCGTCCTCCTGAGCTTCTTTCATCATCACGCTACTCGTCCCCTAAGCAGAATGCAACAGAATTGAAAATATTCACCGAATAATTTCACCAGCGCATTACTCTACCCTGGCCCACGAGGATCAGGCGGTGTCGTTCAGGTGGCAGGCCGAGCGGTGGTTCGGCGCGATCTCGCGAAGCTGCGGCGCTTCTTGCGCGCAGCGCGGCATGGCCAGTGGGCAGCGCGGATGAAAGTGGCACCCGGTCGGCGGGTTGAGCGGGCTCGGCAGCTCGCCCTTGATAGCGACAAAGCGGCGGCCCCGTCCTTCGATGCTCGGACGTTCGGCCAACAGGGCCTGTGTGTAGGGATGCTGCGCACGACTGAACAGCTCCTCGACCGGCGCCTCCTCGATGATGCGCCCGAGGTACATCACCGCCACGCGATCGGCGAGATGCTCGACCACGCCCAAGTCATGGCTGATGAAAAGATAGGTCAGGCTGAACTGTGACCTGAGCTCCATGAACAGATTGAGGATCTGCGCTTGAATGGAGACGTCGAGCGCAGCGACGGCCTCATCGCACACGAGCACCTCGGGCTGGACGGCGAGCGCACGCGCAATGCCGAGACGCTGACGTTGGCCGCCACTGAACTGATGCGGATACCGGCGCTTGAGCTTGGGATCGAGACCAGCCCGCAGGAACTGGGTATCGACGTAGCTTTCGTAGTCAGCGCGCGATACCAGCCCATGGCAGAGCGGAGCCTCGCCGACGATGTCGGCAGCACGCAGGCGCGGATTGAGCGAAGCGTGAGGGTTCTGGAAGATCAGCTGGATCTTAAGCTTCACGTCCTTCATCTCGGCACGATCGAGCGTCCGCAGATCGGTACCGCGAAACAAAACTTTTCCCTCGGACGGCGGCAGGATGCCTGCGGCGAGGCGTGCGAGCGTAGACTTGCCGCAACCAGACTCCCCGACGAGCCCTACCACTTCACCCTGCATTACGTCGAAGTCGACGTTGTTGACGGCGAAGACGACGTCATTTCTGACCGGCACGCCGCGCAAGCGTTTCAAGCTCCGCTGCGCCCGCTTGAAAATATTGGCGGGCTGACCGAAGCGCCGTGAGACGCCGCGCAGGCTGATCGCAGAAGGATTGTTTGACTTCATGCGCCGTCGCCCGTGTGCGGATGGAAACAGTAAGCGCCTCCAGCTGACGCACGCGTAAACAGTGGCGGCGGCGCCGTACAAGCACCGTCGGCGCGTGAGCACCGGGCCTGGAAGGCGCAACCGCTCGGAAGATTGAGCAGGTTAGGCGTCATGCCCGGAATCTGCTGGAGCAACTGTCCACGCCGGTTTGAGCTCGGAACACATCCAATGAGGCCACGCGTATAAGGGTGCAGCGGCGCACGCAGCACATCGTCCACATCGCCCGTCTCAACGATCCGGCCTGCGTACATGACAGCGAGTCTGTGCGCGAGCCCCGCGATCACGGACAGATCATGCGTGATCCAAATGAGCGATGTGCCATGCTCACCGATCAGCTTCTGGATCTCAGAGAGAATCTGCGCCTGAATGGTGACGTCGAGCGCGGTCGTCGGCTCGTCGGCGATGATCAGCGCGGGCTCGAGCAGCAAAGCAATCGCGATCGCTACGCGCTGGCGCATGCCGCCGGAAAACTGATGAGGATAGGCAGATAAGCGCTCCTCCGGACTCGGAATCCCAACCATGCCGAGCACATCCCGCGCGCGCTGCTGTGCTTGGCGACCCGGCATTTTCTTGTGCGCCACAATCGTCTCGACCATCTGCGTGCCGACGCGTAACACCGGGTTGAGCGTCATCATCGGATCCTGAAAAACCATGGCGATCCGATTACCGCGAAGCTGACGCCAATCCGCCTCGGGCAGCTTCGTGATGTCCTTGCCTTCGAAGAGCACGCTTCCGCCGAGAATGCGGCCCGGCGGATCGACGAGCCCCATGATGGAATAGCCCGTGACCGATTTACCTGAACCAGATTCGCCGACGAGACCCAACACCTCGCCGGCGTTGACGCTGAACGATACGCCATCGACGGCCGGCACCACGCCGGCTCTGCTGAAGAAATGAGTTTTGAGATCCCGGACCTCGAGAACAGGTTGCTTCATTTGAGGTGCCGCGGATTGAGGACATCGCGGAGCTGATCACCAACGAGATTGAGCGCGATAATCGTGACCAGCAATGCAACGCCAGGATAGACGCTCACCCAATATCGGCCCGAGAGCATGTATTGGTAGCCATTTGCGATGAGCAGGCCGAGCGAGGGTTCGGTGATGGGCACGCCAAGACCGAGATAGCTCAGCGTCGCCTCGAGCGCGATGGCTCGCGCGACCTGCTGCGTCGCGATGACAATCATGGGTGGCACGCAATTCGGCAGCAGATGTCGGAAGATGATGCGCCAGCGCGGCAGTGCCAGCGAGGCAGCAGCCTCCATGTATTCACGATCGCGCTCGACGAGCGCCGTCGCCCGCACGACGCGGGCATAGTACGCCCACTCCACGATCACGAGAGCGAGCAACACGTTCATGACGCCTTTGCCGAGAAAGGCGAGGATCATCAGCGCGACAAGAATCGAGGGGAACGAGAGCTGCAGGTCGACGATGCGCATAACGGCGCTGTCCGTTCGACC
The DNA here is from genome assembly GCF_900117415.1 of Hyphomicrobium sp. CS1BSMeth3. Taxonomy (GTDB): domain Bacteria; phylum Pseudomonadota; class Alphaproteobacteria; order Rhizobiales; family Hyphomicrobiaceae. The sequence goes on along the minus strand of NZ_FPEI01000006.1, from coordinate 68,537 downwards.
ACCTGCATAGGCGGCAATGAGACCGAGCGTACAGCCGATGATGAGAGCGATGAACGCCGAGCCAACGCCGACGCCCAGACTGATCCGCAGTCCGTAGAGAATGGCCGAGTAGAGATCCCGCCCCTGGTCATCGGTCCCAAGCCAATGCACATGCCCCTCGCTGGACAGCGAACCGGGCGGGAGGCGGCTATCGAGGATGTTGAGCTGGGCTAGATCGTAAGGATTCTGAGGCGATAGCCATGGCGCAAAAATAGCCGCGAGGATGATCAGGCAGAAGACTGCCAAGCCGAACACGGCCAGCCACGATTGCGAAAAGTTGATCCAGAAGAGCTGAAGCGGTGTTTCCTCTTCACTGGCGGCCTGCGCGCGAGTCACGGCACTTGCTCGGGGCGCCTCGCCAGGGTAGGCCCCACTCGCGGGCACCGTCGCAGACGCCAGCGTGCCCTCGTTAGTGTGCTGAAACTCCGCGGATTGAGGTGTAGCAATAGAGGCCGAACCGGCTTTGGGCGCATCTGCCGCAGGACCGCTCCGATCCGCCATCATCAAACCTTCCGCTGGACAATCAACCTATGCTGCACAGTAACATGAACCAGACTTGATGCAACCATTTTGAAAAATTACGTCTATAATATTCACTACAGATGAGCGTGATTCGAGGGGAGAGCGCCGATGTCCGATGAGATGATCAAGCAGGAGATGCCCCAAGACGCCAAGCCAACCGTCCGCGCTGCGGCGGTCCCGGAGGTTGGGCAGCGGCTGCGCCTCATGAGGCAAAGGCGCAAATGGACGCTCTCGGACCTTTCCGAGCGGACCAACACATCGGTTGGCATGCTTAGCCAGATCGAGCGAGGCCTCTCGTCGCCCTCCATTCGCACCTTGCAGCGGCTCGCCGATACGTTCGCCGTGCCTATCGGCTGGTTCTTCAGCGACTCGCCGACGCCGCCGCCGAATACGCCTTCATGGCTGCTTCGCCCGGCAAGCCGCCGCGTTCTTTCGCTTGCGGGACAAGGCATCACCAAGGAACTCCTGTCCCCTCCCGGCGAGGGGGCACTGGAGCTTCTCATCATCACCATCCAGCCCGGCGGCTCGACAGGCCAGGCGCCTTACACGCACGCTGGAGAGGACGCCGGCACCATTCTCGAGGGCACGCTGAAGCTCGAAGTCGCAGGCGAGTCCGCCTTGCTTCAGCCGGGCGATGCCTTCCGCTTTGCGAGCACGCTGCCTCATCGCTTCGAAAATCCGGGCACAGTGCCGTGCGTCGCACTGTGGGTCATCACGCCACCTCTCTACTGAAACACGCCGCAGATTACCCTCTCACGCAACGCGCTCCGCCAACGAACGTCCGGCACGACCGGAACCACTTCATGAAGGAAGAAACGACATGCCAACGGTTTTGATTGTGGGCGCAAGCAGAGGCATCGGCCTCGAATTTGTCCGCCAGTATGCCGCTGAAGGCTGGACGGTCCATGCCACGAACAGGGCAGGCAAATCCGATCAACAGCCCGCCGGCAATATCACATGGCATCCGCTCGAGGTACGCGAGCAGGCCTCCATCGATGCCCTTGCGGCCGCGCTCAAAGGCCAATCGATCGATGTCGCCGTGCTGTGTGCGGGCGTAATGGGGCCGCGCACCATGGTTCCCGAGGCCATCGACCGGACGGCATGGGCAGACGTGCTCGCCATCAACACGATGGCACCGCTCGCCGTTGCTGGCGCCATTCGGCCGAACTTGCTTCTCGGCTCGCAGCGCAAGCTCGTTGCTCTGTCGAGCCGCCTCGGCAGCATCGCGTGCAACGAAACAGGCAGCACCTATATCTATCGCTCTTCGAAGGCTGCGCTGAATGCCGTCTGGCGAACCCTGTCGATCGACACGCGCGGCGATGGCTTGATCTGCACTGTTTTCCATCCAGGTTGGGTGCGTACCGATATGGGCGGCCCGAATGGCGAGATCTCTCCGGAAGAGAGCGTCGCCGGCCTCCGCAAGCAAATTGCCGGCCTCACGATGGCGGAGAGTGGTCGCTTCTTCAATTATGACGGCACTGAGCTGCCCTGGTGAGCGATCCACCAGCGCAAGCCGTCAGAATGTTGGCGGCGTGCACGCGCTGACCAATTCGCAGGGCGCCGGCCCCACGCAGCGGAAGCGATGCGGGCGGCGACTTTCGAAATAGTACGCATCACCGGGGCCGAGCACACGCCGTTCGTCGTCGACGGTCACCTCGAGGCGTCCACTCAGAATGATGCCGCCTTCCTCACCGTCGTGCACGAGGGGCACGCGTCCGGTATCGGCGCCCGGTTCGTAGCGCTCCTTGAGAATCTGCAAAGCACGACCAAACAGCCGGTCGCCAACCTGTAGATACGAAATGCGTCCCTTGCCGATCTCCACCAACTCGTCAGCGCTATAGAAGGCCTTTTTTGGCCGCTCCGGTTCGAGCGCGAAGAACTCCGCAAGTCCGATCGGCAGGCCATCGAGGATGCGCTTCAACGCGCCGATCGATGGGTTTGCGCGATTGGCCTCGATCAGAGAGATCGTCGAGTTGGTCACCCCTGCGCGCTTTGCAAGTTCGCGCTGCGAAAGGTTGCGCAGCAGCCGCACATAGCGAAGACGCCCCCCGATATCCAAGCTCATGCCACTGGTCCTTTCCGCCAACCCGAGGGCCGTTTCGCATGTTTCCTATATCGCAAAACAGGAGCATGGAATCTCAAAATATCAATGGCTTATGTGCAGGAAGAAAAGGACTTGTTGCCCTTTCCCGATCATGTCCCTCTGGCGCAAACGGAGGTGATACATGACCGCGCGACACCAGATCAATGCTCCGAGGCTCGACAGCTTCTGGATGCCCTTCACGGCCAACCGGCAGTTCAAGGCGGCGCCCCGTCTCCTCGTTGCAGCCGAAGGAATGCACTACACGAGCCAGGATGGACGTCCGGTTCTCGATGGCACGGCTGGCCTGTGGTGCGTGAATGCCGGACACGGCCGCCAGCGTATTTCTGATGCCGTTGGCAAGCAGCTCTCCACACTCGACTATGCGCCGTCGTTCCAGCTCGGACATCCCTTGGCGTTCGACCTTGCGGAGCGTCTGGCTGCCCTCGCCCCGAAAGATCTGGACCGCGTCTTCTTCACCAATTCGGGATCTGAGTCAGTCGATACCGCACTCAAGATCGCGCTCGCCTATCAGCGCGCCATTGGCCAGGGCACGCGCACGCGCCTCATCGGCCGCGAGCGCGGCTACCACGGCGTCGGATTCGGCGGGATCTCGGTTGGCGGCATTGTCAGCAATCGCCGCGTCTTCCCCCAGCTTCCTGGAGTGGATCATCTACGTCACACGCACGATCTCGCGCGCAACGCGTTCACACGTGGCCAGCCACAGCACGGTGCCGACCTTGCGGATGATCTCGAGCGCCTGGTTGCACTGCACGGCGCCGAGACCATCGCCGCCGTTATCGTAGAGCCCGTTGCTGGATCGACCGGCGTCCTCATCCCGCCGAAGGGCTATCTGGAGAGGCTGCGCGCCATCTGCGACCGCTATGGCATCCTTCTCATCTTCGACGAGGTCATCACCGGTTTCGGCCGCCTCGGCACGCCCTTTGCGAGCTCCTATTTCGGTGTGAAGCCCGACCTGATGACCACGGCCAAAGGGCTGACGAACGGCTCACTGCCCATGGGAGCCGTCTTCGCGAGCAGGAAAGTCCATGACGCACTCATGCAGGGGCCGGAAAACCAGATCGAACTCTTCCACGGCTATACCTACTCCGGCCATCCTGCAGCCTGCGCCGCAGGTATTGCAACGCTTGAGATCTATGAGGAAGAAGGCCTCCTGACAGCAGGCGCAGCCCTTGCGGACTACTGGCAGGACGCCATGCACATGCTAAGCGGCCAGCCTCACGTCATCGACATTCGGACGATCGGCATCATCGCGGGTATCGAGTTGGCGCCACGGCCTGACGCGCCCGGCGCTCGCGCCTACGACGTCTTCGTGGATTGCTTTGAGCGTGGGCTTCTCATTCGCATCACCGGCGACATCATTGCGCTCTCGCCGCCGCTGATCGTCGAGCGCAAGCATATCGACACCATGGTTTCGGTGCTCGCAGACGCCCTCAAGCGCGCCCGCTGACACCATCGCGACGCCCCCCCGATTTGGCTCATAACTCTTCGGCGCTGCCTAACAAGGCGGCGCCGAACTCCATTCATATTGAAATTTTACGTTGACTTTTTTCATTTTGGTTGGGCTTAATGCTCATCCCTGTTTACGGGTATCAAAACGGCTCCCTGCGGGGCAACTTCACGTCCATGCTTCTCGCCGAACCGCACGGCCTGAGGCACCCCGCAACGCGCATCTGAGGAAAACGATGGGCAGACCGGCGCGCCAGATGAAGCTTGGAGCATTCATCAATCCGACGGGACAGCACCTCGCCGCATGGCGGCACCCCACTGCTCAGGCCGATGCTGGCGTGAACTTCAAGCACTACGTCGAGCTGGTACGCACGCTCGAACACGGCCGCTTCGACATCTTCTTTCTCGCTGATGTGCTCGCAACGATCCCGCGCACGGGCGAGTCGATGGCGAGCGCCTCACGCATTGCACACTACGTCGGCAACTTCGAGCCGCTGACGCTGCTCTCCGGGCTCGCAGCGGTGACGAGCAATATCGGCCTCGTCGCCACTGTCACGACGTCCTACAACGAGCCCTATCATGTCGCCCGGAAGTTCGCTTCGCTCGATCACATCAGCGGCGGTCGCTCGGGCTGGAATCTCGTGACCTCCTCCAATGCGGACGAAGCCTACAACTTCGGGCTCGAGCCCTATCATCAACATGCCGAGCGTTACGAACGAGCGCGTGAGTTTGCTGAGATTGTTCTCGGTCTCTGGGATAGCTGGGATGACGACGCCTTTCTCCGTGACAAGGAAGGCGGCCTGTTCTTCGATCCCGGCAAGATGCGGACGCTCAATCACTCAGGCAAGCATTTCAGCGTTCGCGGGCCACTCAATGTGCCGCGCTCCCCGCAAGGCGCACCGGTTCTGGTACAGGCAGGCTCGTCGGACGACGGCAAGAGTCTGGCGGCCGATACCGCTGAAGTGGTTTTCACGGCCCATCAAAAGATCGAAAGCGCGCAGGCTTTCTACGCCGACGTGAAGAGCCGCGCCGCCCAGCGGAACCGCAATCCAGAGGGCATGAAGATCATGCCCGGCGTCTCGCCAATTGTCGGCAGGACGCGGCAGGAAGCGCAAGATAAATATACACAGTTGCAGGAGCTCATTCACTCGGACGTCAGCATTGCTCTGCTGTCGCGCATGACAAGCTACGATTTCGCGCAGTTCGATCCGGACGCGATCGTACCCGAGATTCCCTCGGTCGAAGGCCTGAAGAGCCGTTCGGAGATGCTCGTGCGCATGGCGCGGCAGGAGGGCCTCACCGTCCGGCAACTTGCGATGAGAATCGCGGGCGCTCGAGGACACTGGCAGCTCATCGGGACATCAGAAGATATCGCCGACGAGCTCGAAGCCTGGTTCCGCAATGGCGCCGCCGACGGTTTCAACATGATGCCCGCCCTCCTCCCGGAGACGCTCGACGACATCGTGCGCCTGCTCATTCCCGAACTGCAGCGGCGAGGTCTGTTCCGCAAGGAGTACGAGGGCACGACGCTGCGCGAGAACCTGGGTTTGCTTGCGCCCGCCAACGGAAGCAGGTTCGCAACGTCTTAGCTCTGGGCGATGCGAGAGAAATGTAAACCGTACGAGTTGCTAGAGGGACAAGTTGATGAGCATCCGAGCATTAATGTTGCGTAGCCTCGTCGCGGTCCTGTCGGCCGTCGCTCCGCTCGCAAGCACCATTGCACACGCAGATACAAAAGAGCTTCGCATAGGCACCCGCAGTGAGTTCGTTGCAGATCCTCACGCCCAGTGGTCGGCGTCTCTACTCTTCTTCTATGTGCACTACCTTGCCCCGGCTCTGTCTCTGGACAAGGATGGCAAGGCCGTACCCAATCTCGCGGAGTCGGTCACCGCGCTCTCCGACAATATCTGGGAAATAAAGCTCAAGCCAGGTCAGAAGTTCGCCAACGGCCAGCCCATAACGACGACAGACGTCGTGGCGACCTACGAGCGGGTGCGCAACCTTCCCAAGAGCACGTATGCGGGCATCTTCGCCGGCATGAAAGAGTTCAAGATCATCGACGATCTGACTCTTCATATTATCACGTCGCATCCCTATCCGATCATGCCGACCACGCTCACCCAGCTCGTGATCGTGCCCGCCGAAATTGCCAAGACTGCAACGCCCGCCGATTTCGGGACGACAAAGGCGAACGTCAGCAGTGCGGCCTATAAGTTTGTCGAGTTCCTGCCCGGTAATCGGCTGGTTCTCGAGCGCAACGAAGCCTACGCTGGTCCCAAGGCGAAGTGGGATAAGGTCACCTTCCGATTCCTGCCGAACGGTGCGGCGCGCGTTGCTGCTCTCCTCGCTGGAGATGTCGACGTGATCGACGACGTTCCGCCGAGCGAGGTTGCGACGCTGAAGAAGAGCGGCAAAGCGTCGGTCTTCGTCGGCGAGTCGGATGCTGTGAATTTCTTTTCCATGGATCTGGGTCGCGACGTCACTCCTTTCCTGACCGACAACGCTGGCAATCCGCTCAAGAGCAATCCATTCAAGGACGTCCGCGTTCGGCGAGCCCTGTCCCTCGCGATCGACCGCAACCTGTTTCGTGATCGCGTGATGGAAGGCTTGTCATATCCGAACAGCCAGATCGTCCCCAAGAAGCTGGGTGGCCACGCTCACAATCTGCCAGATATCGTCCCCGACGTTGATCAGGCGCGAAAGCTGATGCAGGAGGCAGGATGGGGCGATGGCTTTGTGATGACTATGCATTGCCCTGAGGGACGCTATCCCAATGCCGCGCAAATCTGCCAGACGGCGGCACAGCTGCTTGCACGACTGCGCATCAAAACCACCGTTGAGATGATACCGCGGAGTGTCTTCTTCTCTCGAATGACAGATCGGACGGGACCACGCGGCAGCTTCATCCTCTTCGGTTGGGGCGCATCGAGCGCCGGCGAAGCCAACGTTCTCCAGCAGGTGATCCACACGTACGATCGAGAGAAGCGGCTGGGTACGTGGAACCTCGCTCACTATTCGAACCCGGAAGTCGATCGCATCATCCAGGAAGCCCTGAACATCGTCGACGCACCCAAGCGCCACGCCATGCAAGCGCGCGCGGTCACCATGGCGATGGAAGATGCCGCCGTTATCCCCTTGCACACACAGCCTGTCGTTCTGGCTTCGCGGAAGGATCTGAAGATCGAGGTGTACTCGAACTTCTACACGCTGGCAGATGCCGTAACGCCAGCCGATGCCAAGTAGTTGAAATCGCCGCCCTAGTCGGCAGGCCCGATCCCTGAAACCCGGTGTATCGAGCATCGCGCCCGCCGATCGACGGTGAAAGCAACAAAACCAAAACACCCAAACCCTGCATGGTCGTGCGCCCCAGGCTCGCCTGAGTGATGGATACTGACTGACATGGACCTCAAGTCTCGCCTTCGCGACCCCTCTCTATTCATCGAACGCGCATTCGTGGGAGGCGAGTGGCGCGGCGCTCAAGATGGGCGGACGCTCGCCGTGGTCAACCCGGCGACAGGCGACACAATCGGCAATGTGCCCGCCCTCGGTGCATCCGAGACGCAGGAAGCCATCATGGCTGCTGAGAATGCATCGGCTGCCTGGCGCGCACTTCCGGCCGCAGATCGCTCTGCAATTTTGATGGCGTGGCATCGACTGATGATCGAAAACCAGAGCGATCTGGCGCTGATCATGACTGCCGAACAGGGCAAGCCACTCACCGAAGCGCGTGGCGAGATCACCTACAGTGCGGGCTTCGTACAATGGTTTGCCGAGGAAGCGCGGCGGGTCTACGGCGACACGATACCAGCACCCACAAGCGATCGGCGCATTCTTGCGTTTCGAGAGCCGATCGGCGTTTCCGCAGCTATTACTCCCTGGAACTTCCCGAGCGCGATGATCACGCGCAAGTGCGCGCCCGCTCTCGCCGCCGGATGCCCGATCGTCGCAAAGCCCTCCGAACTCACGCCCTTCTCAGCGTTGGCGCTTGCGGTTCTTGCGGAGCGCGCGGGCATTCCCAAGGGCGTATTCAGTGTGCTCACGGGTTACCCGGAGCAGATCGGTCAGGTGCTGACATCGAGTGAGAAAGTGCGCAAGCTTTCTTTCACCGGCTCTACGCGCGTCGGTCGCCTTCTCATGCGGGAGTGCGCGGAAACAGTGAAGCGCGTGAGCTTCGAGCTCGGCGGCAATGCGCCATTCATCGTATTCGATGATGCCGATCTCGATCTGGCCGTCTCCGGCGTCATGGCGAGCAAGTTCCGCAATGCCGGACAAACATGTGTTTGCGCCAATCGCATTCTCGTGCAGGACGGCATCTATGAGCGCTTCGTGGAGCGCCTGTCGACGGCGGTTTCCAATCTCAAGGTCGGCAATGGAGCCGATCCAGGCATAACGATCGGGCCACTCATCAACCAGCCCGCGGTGAACAAGGTCGCCCGCCATATCGACGATGCGCGCGCCAAGGGCGCAACGCTCCTGCTTGGTGGCGGCGTCGAGCCCGGCACACAGTTCTTTGCGCCGACCATTCTGACATCGGCAAAGACAGATATGCTCCTCGCGTCCGAGGAGACATTCGGGCCTGTAGCTCCGATCTTCAAGTTCTCGGACGAGAAGGATGCGATCGCGATCGCGAACGACACGCCTTACGGCCTCGCGTCCTATTTTTACACGCGCGATCTTAAGCGCTCCTGGCGCGTGGCCGAGCGCCTCGAGTTCGGAATGATCGGCCTTAACACGGGATCCGTATCGATCGAAGTCGCGCCATTTGGCGGCATCAAGCAATCGGGCATTGGTCGCGAGGGATCGAAGTACGGATTGGAAGAGTATCTGGAACTCAAGACCCTTCACATCGGAGGCCTCGATCCATCTGCGTGAGCGTAGAATTTCCAGCACCCACTAAGCGGCCCCGCACCAAGCGACGAAGCTTGATCGGAAACGTAGGATAGGCGGCACGCCACTGCAGAGCCAAGCCAGCAGAAACTTCTGGCTCATATCACGCTCGATCTGCCTGACGCGGATCGCTTTGCATCTCCGACCTCGCCGGAGGATTGTGCTCCGGGAAGGGTAACCCATGAGTCTTCCAAAACTCGATCGCATCGATCTCAAGATCCTCTCCGAGCTTCAGAAGAACGGGCGGATCACCAATGTCGATCTCGCTGAAAAGGTCGGTCTGTCGCCCAGTCCGTGCTTGATGCGCGTGAGGCGACTTGAGGAGGCCATGTACATCTCCGGCTATGGAGCTGAAATTGACATATCCAAACTTGGAGAAGTGATCTCGGTCTTTGCCGAGGTCACGCTGGCAGACCATGGACATGGCGACTTCTCGCGTTTCGAGGCAGCCGTTCGCGATATCGATGAAGTCATTGAATGCCACTTGGTCAGCGGCGGCTACGACTACCTATTGAAGTTCATCACACGCGGCATTGCGCACTACCAAGAGACGATGGAGGCCCTTCTCCAGCGCAATATCGGCATCGAAAAGTACTTCAGCTACGTCGTCATAAAGTCGCCCTTTATCAAAAGGCACTACCCCTTGGCATCGCTGCTGGAGAGGGCGCAGTAGGCTCGACGTTGCAAAATTTTATGCTGCATGGCGCCGTGAATTCAAAATGTTCCTCGCCCCGAGATGCCGATAAAATGCCGTGCAACGCCATCCCCCGCGTAGGCCGTGTGAGTGCCGCTCGTCGCGGTAGCACGATCTTGAGTTGGACTGTCGATCGGCCGCCATCCCAATCGCAATGACCTTCTACTACAATACCGACAAGGCTCGCAGCGAGATCATTCGATCCGCATTCATGAAGGCTATTCCGGGCCTACCCTTCATTGCAGTCGGCGAAGCCTGCGATGCCAAAGAGGTTCGATATCTCTTCACCTGGAAGGCCATTCCACATCTACGAGCAGCCTATCCTCGACTTGAGGTTCTTTTCTCGCTCGGAGCAGGTGTCGAGCAGTTCTCCTTCGACGACATACCGGCCGGCGCAAAGCTCGTGCGCATGATCGAGCCGGGTATCACCGCAACGATGCAAGAATACGTGACAATGGCCACTCTGGCAGTGCATCGCGATCTGCCACGATACGTGGCTCACAAATCCCATGCCAAATGGATCACGTATCCAATCCGCCCGACGTCCGAGATTTGCGTCGGCATCATGGGGCTTGGAGAGCTAGGGCAAGCCTCGCTTCGAGCCCTCGCACCGTTCGGCTTCCGCCTCGCCGGATGGAGCCGGTCCGCGCGAACCATCGCGGGCGTGAACTGCTTCTATGGACGCGATGAGCTCGATCGCTTTCTCGCGCAAACCGACATTCTCGTCTGCCTTCTGCCGCTAACCAACGAGACACACGGCATCCTCTCTGAGAATCTACTCGGCAAATTGCGGCCAGGCGCGAGCCTCATCCATGTTGGTCGCGGTCAGCATCTCGATCCGTCGGCTCTCATCAAGTTGCTCGATTCAGGTCACCTGCAGAGTGCCTTCCTGGACGTCGTGCATCCCGAACCGCTTCCCCCTGATGATCCCATCTGGAAGGATCCAAGGATCATCCTCACACCGCACATAGCTTCGACAACACGCGCGGACACCGCCGCCATGATGCTCATAGAGAACATCCGCCGCCATCAAGCGGGTCGTCCCATGATTGGTGAGGTCAAGCCTGACCGCGGCTACTAGTCCAAACGCACTGGAGTACCACGCATGAGCTTTCTGAAAACGATCAAAGCTACCAACTTCGACGAAGCCGAGGTGAGCAAGGCGACCCCGGATCGATTGATCTCCGGTGATCCGACCTTCCGAACCTACGCGATCGACGATTCTCGGAGCGACCAAGTTCGTACAGGCATTTGGGAAGCGACGCCTGGCCTGACGCGGTCGATCAAAGGCGAAACCTTCGAGTTCTGCCACATCCTCGAAGGCGTGGTCGAGATCACCGAGGATGGCAAAGAGCCGATCCAGTACCGCGCCGGAGATAGCTTCATCATGAAGCCTGGCTTTATAGGAACATGGCGCACTATCAAGACAGTGCGGAAGATCTACGTTATTGTTGAGTAGCTGCGATCGAGGGCGCTCGCCCTCAATCGCCACACTGCGCGATCGGTTCAGCCAAGTAACGGAACCTTAGCCCCAGGAATTCGGGTCAAGCTTGGTTCCATCCGTCATGCGCGAATAGCGAAATGGATGGGGATCCACGATCGTAGATGTCCCCGTCACGAGATCGGCCGCGAGATGCCCCGCCGCTGGTCCTGTACCGAAGCCATGGCCGCTGAAACACGCCGCGATGAAGAACCCAGGAAGCTTCTCGACTGGCGAGATCACAGGCAGCGTGTCGGGCGAGGAATCGATGAAACCTCCCCAAATCTCCGCCGCCTTCACGTGGCGCAGCTCCGGGAATTGCCGGCGCAATTGCAACATCCCCTCTTCGACAAGTTTCGGATCGGGTTGCGGATCGAATACGCGCGTGCGCTCGAAAGGCGAGATCTCGTCCGGGCGCCAGGTCAAGTTTGCATCGGGACTATAAGCGTAAGATCGCCCGAGACGCAGCGTCAGCGCCTTCCTGCGTATCAAAAACAGGCGGAAGAACTTGAGCGCGTGCCGCATGCTGTTGAGATTGAGCTCAACTCTGCCGCGCCCGCTCAATCCGACCGTAAACCCGCCATCTTCGCGGCGACGAAATGCAAAGCTGGGTGTTCCAATACAGCCGTCAGTGATCCCCTGAACTGGCTCAGTCCGCCAGGCAGTCGCAAAGACACCAGCCTGCGGTAGATCAATGCCATGAGGCCGGCAGAACATTGATGTCCAAGCGCCACCAGCACAGAGCACGGCGTCCGTTCGGATGGTTCCCTTCTCCGTGACGACTCCAGATACGCGGCCTCCTGAAGTCTCGATACCGCGCGCAGCGCACTGCTGATGGATCTTTGCCCCGAGCTCGATGACCCTGCTGACAATGAGCTTACGACCAGCATCAGCACGCCGGCCTCGCCCCTGCGCTGGCGCTGAGGGCCGCGCAACTCTGGCCGCGCGATGCGACGCGCCGGGACATCACCGACTTCGTGACCGAGTTGGCGGATTCGCGCCGACTAGACCCGGGACAAGCACAGTCGCTCATCCGCGGCACACGGCGAAAGAGGTGGCGGACGTTCGTAACGTCAATCCATTTCGAGCGCCCGTCTCGCCTGGAACAATTTCCACTTCAGCGCCACTGGAGAGCATTTTATCTGCCCCAAGATGCACTTACCCGAGGCTAGGCTTCTCTAGGTCCCATCAACATCGTTGTCTCAGATCGATGCCACATTGGCTTGACCACGCGACACCTCGAACCGGGCAGGTGCATATGCTTTGGCAAAATCGCCCTCGGCGGCAATGGAGTCGCCTTTGGGATAGCGCGTCGACCACGTACAGGCCTTTTCCTTGGTCAGCGCGCTGAGGCGAGACAGAACGTCGACGCTTTCCGTCCTCAGGGCCGCTTCGAGCTTCTGCAGATCCGGGAAGTTCGACTGCACGGCATTGAGCCAGATCGTGCGCCCAGCGAGGAAACCGCTGGCACCAGCCGCATAGGCATAGTCGAGGACGAGCTCAAACTTGTCCTTCGCCGCACCGCCGGAAAGGAGAACCCACGGGATACCGTGCTCCCGGCACAGATCGCCAACGATCGAGAACGTGGCCTGAGCCACCTGTTCGCGGCAACCAGTCCCTCGATCTGGAAGCTGAGCGACCGCAATCGGGCTTTCGAGCTTCAGGAGGTCGACGCCATACTCGGGCTTGACGAACTCACGCACGCTTTCAATGACAAGGTTCGGCAACTTGTCCGGCGACTCGACATAATCGGCCGTGTGCGACGCCGTGCCGGCGAAGGGATAAACGAGCAACTCGAGCACGTAGGGTATGTCATTGCGCTGGCAGTCGTCACCGATGGCGCGGACAAACTGCTTTTGATGCGCTACGACCGCCGCGTCCGCATCGGGCCGGTACCAGGCCAGAACCTTCACGGCATCGGCGCCTAGTGCGCGAATTTTATCGACGCTCCAATTCGTGATCACGCGCGATCGCCGCCCACCGTTGGTCTCCTCTGTCCGATGATCCTCCAGTGTCACGATCAGTCCGCACCTCGGCGGCAGGATGTCGATTGCCGCCGGAACGGCATAGTTCGGATCGAGCAGCATCGAGCTGCAGTGCGGCGACAGCGCCTCGACCAGCAGGCGCTTGGCAGCGACGACTTCCTCGAAACGCACGTCGTCCTTCGTCACGCCGCGGGCTTTCGCGAGTGCCTCGAACATCGGCGGGCGCTGATCGAGCGCCACCATGCGGAAGTGACCATCGGCATCGGCCAGCCGCGCAAGGCCACGCATTTTTCCAATAGAGCTCATGTTCTCATCCTTCGAAATCGAGACATTCCCGAAGAGTTGGTATGCCGGCGCGGCCGCCGAGGCGCGTGCACTTCAGCGCAGCGGCTGCGCTGGCAAAGGACATGCAGTCGGGGACGGCGAGACCTGCACCGACGGCGAGCGCATAGGCTCCGTGGAAGACGTCGCCGGCCCCGGACGTATCCACGGCCTCGATGCGAGCAGCCAAACGTTGGTGGGTCGCGCCTTCGGTGCGCCACGTCACGCCGCGCGCCCCCCGCGTGACGCCGGCGACCCGGCAGCCGTAGGCGGCCACAACCTCGAGCGCGGACTCCGCATCCCGCTTTGTGAACCGAGCCAGCACGGGCTCCGAAAAGATCGCGTGGTCTGTGAGCGGCAGGAGCGCCTCGAAGACGTCCGGCTCAGCCATATCGGCATCCAGCACCGTCGGTACATTGTGCTTTCGCGCCGCGATGAACAGCGCACGCGCTCCTGAAACCCAGCGCGGGTCCGCAAGCACGCACGCCGCCGTCGCCACGGCTTCGAGCGGAAGCCAGGTCGCGTCTTCCGGATAAGAGCCGCGGAAGTTCACGATCTGACGCTCGCCAGCCCGATCGACGATCAAGGCCGATATGGAGGAGCGCCCGCCCGGAAAAAGACGAAAGTGCTCAACGCAGACACCCTGCTCCGCCATCGCGCCGCGCATTTCCTCGCCGGCAGCGTCCTGCCCGCCGCGCCCCCAGAATTCCGCAATTCCCCCGAGCCGAGCAACCGCAACCGCACCGTTGGCCGCCATACCGCCACCAATGCTGTGGTGCTCGGAGCTCTTGATTTTCTCGCTCCCCCCGACAAACAGCTCATCGACCCGCCAAATGTGATCGAGCGCGGACAAGCCAAGGCAGATCACGCGTGTTGTCTCCACGCGGGCCAGCATGTGGTCGCGAATGGAAGCGGCGTGGCCGCCCGACGGCGTTTCCTCGTTCACGCGAGCACCTGCCCGCTCTTGACGTCGAACATATGAACTCTCGACGGCGCCATGCGGAGCGCGATCGTCTCGCCGACCTTGGGTTTGGTAGCCGGATCGACGCGCGCGATCGCGGCTGTTCCAGCAAGATCGAAATGCACCATCGTGTCGGATCCCAGCGGTTCGACGAGCTTAATGCTCGCGGCAATGCCATCACCGGGATTGCACAGCACCAGATGCTCGGGGCGAACACCGAGCGTTGCTTCGCCGCCCGCACTCCGTAGGCGACCGCGATGCTCATCGCCCAGCGACAGAGCACGCCCATCACCGGCGAGGACGACACTGTCTCCTTGCAGCCTAACCGGAAGAAAATTCATAGTGGGCGAGCCAATGAAGCCAGCAACGAATTGATTGGCCGGCTTCTCGTATACTTGCTCCGGCGTGTCGTATTGCTGAATCACGCCGGCGTGCAGAACGACAATCCGATCCGCCATCGTCATGGCCTCGACCTGATCGTGCGTCACGAAGATCATCGTGGTCTTGAGCTGCTGCGAGAGCGCTTTGATCTCCGCACGCACCTGCCCCCGCAGCCTCGCATCAAGGTTCGACAGCGGCTCATCGAACAGAAAAGCCTGCGGATCGCGTACGATGGCACGCCCCATCGCGACGCGCTGTCTCTGGCCGCCAGAAAGCGCCTTGGGCCTGCGATCCAGATAAGGCTCGATGTCCAGCATGGTCGCAGCGCGGCGCACGCGGGTATCGATTTCGGCTTTGCTCAAGCCGCGCAACTCGAGCGCGAACGCCATGTTGCCGTAGACGGTCATGTGCGGATAGAGCGCGTAGTCCTGGAACACCATCGCGATGTTGCGGCGCGCAGCGGGAAGAGTGTTGACGCGCTGCTCGCCGATAAAGACGTCGCCTTCCGTGACGGGCTCCAAACCGGCGATAATGCGCAGCAGTGTCGACTTGCCGCAACCGGAAGGGCCGACGAACACGACGAACTCGCGGTCGTCGATATCGAGGCTCAGATTGGAGATGACGTTCGGGCCGCCGAAGGTCTTGACGATATTGCGAAGCCTGATGGATGCCATGCTGTCACTCGAATGCCAGTACCGGCTTGATCAGCTTGCCCGACGCGAAGCGGGCAAAATTCTCGGGCAGGCTTGCGAGATCGAACTCGAGATCGACCAGCCGGCGGTACTCGTCCTTGTGGCGGCGCAGAAGCTCGACGTTCTCCTCGAAGTCGCCGACGGGAAAATAGAACGTTCGGATCATGTAGAAGTCCTTCCGCCGAAATACCCTGCCTTCTTCGATCATCCAGGGCGCCGCATTCTCTCCGACAAGAACCAACGCGCCGTGCGGCAGCACCACCTCGATGCCCAGATTGCGAGCCGCATGTGCACCCGAGCATTCGACGACGAGTTTGAAGCGCCGGCTCGTGTCGCCCGTGGGATGAGCCTTGGCGCCGAAGGCACGCGCGATGGCAATCCGCTCGGCATTGGGATCCGAGACGTTGATGTCAGCGTAGCCCATGCTTCTGAGCGCGAGCACGACGCCCAGTCCGACCGGTCCGGCCCCGGTCACCAGGACGGGCGCACCGGATTGCGGTGGAACGAGAGGCCGAACGAAACGCACGGCGTGCGCTGACGTCCCAATCGTGTCGAGCAACAGGGGCGCGAGGCTATCCTCGATGTCGTCCGGCACCGGCAACAAGCAGTTCTCGGGGACGGGTACAAACTCCGCGTAGCCGCCGGGTCGGTTCCAGCCGATCAGCGACGATACCTCAAGGCAGCTCTGCGTCGCCCCTGCTCGACAGGCGGAGCACTGGCCGCAATGCGTGGGTATGTAGACGACGCAGCGTCGGCCATGCATGGGATGATCCGGCATCTCGACGACGCCGAAGATCTCGTGGCCCGCCGTGAACTCGGCCCCCTTGTGCCAGAGCTTGAAATCCGAGCCGCAGAGCGCCGTACGCACGATGCGCAGGAGGACCTCTCCGCGAGCCACCTCTGGTATCGGCGCGCGCTCGATTGTGATGCGCTCGGCACCATGAAAGACTGCCGCGAGCATCTGCGCATTGTGGAGCTTGGCATCAGGCATGGCTGTCCTCTCCCTAGCCCTTCACCGCACCGAGGGTCAGGCCGGCGACAAGCCAGCGCTGCACAACCATCGCCAACATGAGAGGCGGCAGTGCAATCAGCGTCGCGACGGCCATGAGAACGCCCCACCGCGTGGAGCCTTCACCTACGAAGTTGAACGACGCTGCGATCATCGTCTTCGTGTCCGACGTCGAAAGCACGAGCACGAAGAGAAAGAAGTTCCACGAGAACACGAACGCCAGGATGGCCGCGATGGCGACGCCTGATCCCACCAGCGGCAATGCGATGCGCCAAAGGACGCGCGTGACGCTGCAGCCATCCACCTGCGCGGCCTCGTAGATGCTTCGTGGAATGCCGTCGAAGTACGGCAAGAGGATCCAGATGACGATCGGCATGGTGATGACGGCATGGCTCAGGATGAGCGGCCAATAGGAGCCAATCATGCCGAGGTTCCTGAAAAGGATGTACCAAGGCAGAAGAAAAAGGGCGCCCGGCACCATGCGCGCCGCCAGTGTCAGCACCGCAGGCCAAGATACCCGGGTCCAGGAGATCACGAACGCGGCCGGCACGCCGAACACGATGCCGAGCGTCGTCGATCCGACAGTCACGATGATGCTGTTGATCGCGTAGCTGAGGAACGGCGTCGTCTCTATGAGCGCGCGGTAGTTCTCGATAGTCGGCGTGAACAGGAGCGTCGGAGGATAGGCGATCACGTCGCTCGACTGCTTGAACGAGGCCAGCACCATCCATACGACAGGCGCCA
This sequence comes from Hyphomicrobium sp. CS1BSMeth3, assembly GCF_900117415.1. Classification (GTDB taxonomy): domain Bacteria; phylum Pseudomonadota; class Alphaproteobacteria; order Rhizobiales; family Hyphomicrobiaceae. The sequence continues at coordinate 51,272 of NZ_FPEI01000006.1, read as the reverse complement.
GCAGGAAGATACCCACGAGCACCAGCTGCAGCGTATTCAGGCGCCTTGCCCAGGCAGCACTCAGCGTTGATGACATGGCACCAGTCCTCACCACGCGACTGCTTTGCGCAGGCGATTGAGCGTCAGGACGACGCCGAGAACGATCGTCGACAGGGTCAGCATGAGCGCGCTCGCATAGCCGATGTTGAAGTACTCGAATCCGATCTTGAAGCCATAGACGTTGAGCGTGTTGGAGGCATTGCCCGGGCCGCCCTGCGTCATGATGTAGATGATGTCGAAGAAGCGCAGGAGATCGACGCTACGCAGCACCGTGGCCGTCACGATCGTGGGCAGCAGAAGCGGCAGCGTGATGCGCCAGAAGGTCCGCGCCGGCGATGCGCCGTCGATCTGCGCCGCTTCGAAAACGTTCTGCGGCAGAGACTGAAGGCCACCGAGCACGATGAGCGCCACGTACGGCGTCCAGTGCCACGTGTCGATCAGTGCGATTGTCGGAATGACCCAAACCGGTGATGCGATCCATTCGGAGGGAGGGAGGCCGACCAGTGACAACAGATAGTTGGCGAGCCCGATGCTCGGATCGAGAATGATGATCCACATCATGCCGGCCACGGCGGACGGCAGCAGGATCGGCGAAATGAAGAGCGAGCGCATGAAGCCCGACAAGCGCTTCGCATTGAACAGGAGGATGGCGAGATAGATACCACCCGCGATCTGCAGCGCGAGGCCCAGGAAATAGAGAGCGAACGTCACGTAGAGGCCGTTCCAGAACTCTATATCGCCGATCAGCTTGCGATAGTTGTCGAGGCCGACGAAGCGACTATGGCCGGTCGCGGAGAAGGAATGAAAGCCGAGCCAGATCGCGTAGCAGAAGGGAAAGGCGATCATCGCAAAGGTGAAAAGAACTGCAGGCGCCGAGAGCGCGGCGAGCTGAAACGAGTGCGGATTTAAGCGAGGCGCGTCGTCGGCGATCACTTGCGCGGATGCGGCTCGCGAAAGAGAAGCCATGAATGCTCCAGGGGAAAGCGTCCGCTGAGCCAGCAGACGAGGGGCCACGCCAGCATGCGCGTTGTGAAAATGCCGTGCTTAGGCGGCGGCCTCAGTGGGTGCTGGCCAGCCTGGCTGGCGCAATCCCAGCGCACCATGCACGCGCATTCCTGCGAGACAGGTGGAATCCATATGGCGCCTCCCTAGGCGGGTTACGTCGCACTTGACAGTGTGCGGTTTTGATGTAACCGGTTTACTTATTACTCTGCCATACGTCAATAGATGAGCGCTATTTGAGCGAATAATTGAGCTATAGATCATGTAAACGTTACAAATATCGCAGATCGGCGAGGCCATGGCCGCAGGATCGGTCCGCTCGGCAGAAGGAGGGAGTGAAGCCAAAGACAAAGTCACGGGAGCGGCAAGGGCCGGAAAGGCTCGTCGCACAGATCGCCGACATCCACCGTCCGCGTCTGAAGAAAAACGATGAGGAGGAAACGATGACCAGAACATTACGCCAAGCGACCATCGCATCCACGATCGCCATGCTTGCTGGGCTGATGCCAGCGCAGGCCTCCGACTACAATTGGAAGCGCAATCAGGGCACGACTGTCCGTTTCTTTGTGAACAACAACTCGCTCGGCGTTGCGCTCGTCGCGAAGAAGGCCGAGTTCGAGAAGCTCACGGGCATCACGCTCAAAGCCGATATGTATCAGGAGCCTCAGCTCCGCCAGCGCCTCCTCACCGTAATGAACGCGCGCAGCGATGAGGTTGATGTGTTCATGACCCTGCCCTCCCGAGAAGGTCAGCAATTTGCGACCGCCGGCTGGGTTGCAGATCTCACGAAGCGTCTCAAGGAAGATGTTGCGCCCGACTACAAGCCTGACGACTTGAGTAAGGCACTTCTCGAGGCGGGTACCTTCAATGGCAAGGTGACCAGCCTGCCGATGAACATCGAGGGCCCGCTGCTCTACTGGCGCAAGGACATTTTCGCCAAATGCAAAATCGAGGCGCCGAAGCGTCTCGACGATCTCGCCACCGCGGCGGAGGCCATCGCCAAGTGCGATCAGAGCATCACCCCGTACGTGTCGCGCGGGCTCAGACCGGCTCTGGCCTACACCTACAGCAATTTTCTTCACAACATGGGCGGGACCTACATCAAAAATGGTAAGTCCAACCTGTGCAGCCCAGCCGCTTCGCAGGCGCTCGAGCTCTACAGCAGGCTCCTGCGCGATTTCGGACCACCCGGCGTCGTCAACTACTCGTTCCAGCAGATTTCGTCATTCTATGGCGCAGGCCGCGTCGCGATGGCTTTCGAGTCGTCCAATCAGCTCTCCATCTTCATGGAAGATCCCGCGCGCCTGAAGGATACGAGCGTCATGCCGCTGCCGGCGGGCTCCGCCGGCTCGGTTCCGACGACGATCGGCTGGGGCATTGCCGTATCGCCCTTCAGCAAGAACGCTGATGCTGCTTGGCTCTTCGTTCAATGGGCGACCAGTCCGGCCACTCAGAAGGCCCTCGCTCTCGAGGGCATCGCACCGCCTCGCGCTTCGGTTGCCACCAGCACGGAGTATCAGGCCTGGATCAGCGAGCATGAGGTGCGCAAAGAGTGGCAGGCTGCGCTCCGCGTGCTCGCCGACAAGGGGACTTCCGAGGTCGGCTATCCGATCGTTGCCAATCCTCAGTCGCGCGACTTCATCGGCCAGGCCGTGATCGACCTGCTCTTGAAGAAGAAGACGGTGGAGCAGGCCTGCGCGGATGCAGACAAGGGCCTCGACGAACTTATTGCGCAGAAGTGAACCGACCCGCTCGACGGCGACCGCCCCGACGTCCGTCGGGCGGCTGCCGTCGGCATCTTCAGAAACATGGAAACCCACGCCATGACGGCCTTCTCGCTTCCGACCAACTTCCACGCCGTGGTGATCGGCGGCTCGGGAGGAATTGGTTCCGCAATCTGCAACTTGTTTCTAGAGCTCGGGGCAACGGTTTCCGCAACCGGCGCCGACGCGCGGGCACTCGAGCAAACGACACTCAAGCCTGATCCGAAGCTGCGCCTGACGGAGCTCGGCGTATGCAGCGACGAGGGCGTCGCGGCGTTCGCCCGACAGCACGATCGAACCGACGCATTGATCAATTGCGCCGGGATACTCGCTCGGGACCAGGAGTACGAGATCGCGACCTTCCAGAAAGTCCTCGACGTGAACCTGACGGGCACCTTCCGTACGTGCATGGCCTTCCACACTCAGCTCGCCGCGAGCAAGGGCTGCGTTGTGAACATCGCATCGATGAATGCCTATCTGGCACTCCCCCGCATTCCGGCCTACTGCGCCAGCAAAGGCGGCGTCGTGATGCTGACGAAGGCTCTAGCAATGGCCTGGGCCCCCGAGGGCATTCGGGTCAACGCAGTGGCGCCAGGCTATATCGAGACGCCCATCAACGAGGCCGGGCGCAAGGACGAGGCACATCGCTTGCGAATTGCCGACCGAACCGCGCTCAAGCGTTGGGGAAAACCGGACGAGGTCGCGGGAGCTGCCGCCTTCCTGTGCATGCCGGCCTCGCAGTATGCCACGGGCTCAATCGTCGCGATCGATGGCGGCTTCCTCGCCGGATAGCCGCGCAACGCTTCTCGTGCCTCTAGCCACCCGCGCTCCAGCCACGCCTCGCTATAGAAGTTGACCTCATATGACCCGTCGACCGAACATTGTCCTGATCATCACCGACCAGCAGCGGTACGATACGATCGCTGCGCTCGGCTTCCCACATGCCATCACGCCAACGCTGGATCGATTGGTTCGCGAAGGCACGTCGTTCGATTCCTGCTACATATCGGCTGCGTCGTGCGTGCCGGCACGCGCGAGCCTCTTTAGCGGGCTTTATCCACACACGAACGGCGTGATCTGCAATCTCGACGGCTGGCGACGCTCCTGGGTCGAGCGCCTCGCTGCGAGCGGATATCGATGCGTGAATGTCGGCAAGATGCACACTTGGCCGATGGATGCGCAGTGCGGCTTCCATCAGCGCCTCATCGTCGAGAACAAGGAGCGCATCAGGAAGTTCACCGGCAGCGAGTTCATCGACGAATGGGACAAAGCGCTCGCGACGCATCGCCTCGAGCGCCCTTTGAGAATGGACTACCGCAAGCTCCCGGACTACAAGGAGCGCCTCGGCGCATTCGAGTGGGCACTGCCGGACGATCTTCACTCCGACAATTTCACCGGCGATCTGGCCGCGTGGTGGATCAAGAAGTACGCGCCGACCGATGAGCCGATCTTCCTGCAGATCGGCTTTCCTGGACCACACCCGCCGTACGATCCGACCCGCTCCGCAATCGAGCAATACGAGGGTCGCGACATCCCGGTGCGCGCGGTGAACGATGCAGACACGGAGAGCCAGCCAGCGGCCTTCGACGCCCTCCGCCGACGCAGCGTGGAGCTCGAGGCCGACGCCATCGCCTATTCGCTGGAGCCAAGCCTTGAATCACGCAAGCGCCAGCGCGCCTACTACCTCGCCAATGTCACCATGATCGACAAGAAGGTCGGCGACATCCTGGCGGCGCTGGAGGCCAAAGGGCTGCTCGAGAACAGCATCGTCATGTTCACTTCCGACCATGGCGACACGCTCGGCGATCACGGGCAGAGTCAGAAGTGGACGATGTATGAGCAGGTCGTTCGCGTGCCGCTCGTGGTATGGGGGCCAGGGCGCATTCCTGCCGCCGCGCGGGTCGATCAGCTCGTGCAGCACATGGATATCGGGCCAACCATATTGGAGTGGGCGGGCGTAGAGGTGCCGGCGTATATGGAGGCCGAGAGTCTGCACAAGTACTTTAGCGGCGAGAAAGCGGATGGACGGCCTTACGTATTCACCGAGCTGGGGCCTGACAATGTGCTCGAAAAGATCAAGTTCATGACCATGATCCGGTCCAGGGATTGGAAGCTCGTGCACTTCCTCGGGAGCGAGGAAGGCCAGCTCTTCGATCTGCGTGACGACCCGCACGAGGAAAGGAATTTGTGGCTTGAGCCCGCCGTCGCTTCGGAGAAGCAATCCTTGCAGGACGAGATTTTCAGATGGCGCATGGAGAGCCAGATCCGATCCCGTGATTGGATGGCTGATTTCAGATAACTGACACCTCGGAGACGCCTCCCAACAGAAAGAGGCGCTTCGGCGCGGTGGCATCGCTGCCGCGTGCAATTTCCGTCGATGGTGAAACGATGCGACAGAAGGGATCGACGCAAGGCATCAGGTCGGTCGCGCGCATTGCCAATGTCTCGATCGCAACCGTTTCGCGCGCGCTCAACAAGCCGGATGCCGTCAGCGCCGAAGTGCGAGAGAGAATACAGGCCGCGATCAAGGAAATCGGCTACATTCCCCAGGCGTCAGCACGCGCGCTCTCGACGCGGCGAACGCGCACGCTGGGCGCAATCATCCCCACCATCGACAACGCAATGTTCGCCCGTGGCATCGAGGCGCTCCAGAAGTACCTCATGTCGACCGACTACATGCTCATTCTGACGACGAGCGGATATGATCCCGACATCGAGTTGAAGCAAGTACGCAACCTGATTAGTCGAGGTGTAGACGGATTGCTCCTTCGAGGCGACGCGCATCACCGCGAAGTTCGGGAACTCCTGGAAACTCACGCCGTCCCTCATGTCAACGTAGGCGTATATCTTCCAGATCGCCCCTACCCCACGATCGGCATCAACAACGAGGCCGCCGCGCATCGCGCGATGTCATACCTCATAGAACTCGGACACCGGGATATCGGCATTGTCTCTGCCTTACAGCGCAACAATGATCGTGCCAGCGCGCGCGTTAGGGGGTTCCACAGAGCGCTCACCGAACACGGGATCCAACCTCGGGAGAATTGGATCGCCGAGGTGTACTACAATCTCGATCAGGCGCGGGAAGCTGCGCGGCAGCTTCTTCTAATGAAGAGCCGGCCAACTGCGGTAGCCTGTGGCAACGACGTTATTGCGTATGGTGTGCTGCTGGAGGCGGAACGCAATGGCTTTCGCGTTCCGAGGGACGTATCGGTGATCGGCTTCGACGATCTCGAGTGGAGTAGACACCTTCGCCCGAGCTTGACCACGATCCAGGCCCCGACCGACATCACGTGGCAGCGTGCCGGTGAGTACCTTGTCCGTCACCTGGCAGGTGAAGCAGTTCTGCTGCATCAGGAGTTAGACTGCTCGCTGGTGGTCCGAGAGTCGACAGCAGCTCCCCAGTTAAGGGCTGCAGATTCAGCCTGACGGCTCCATGGCCACGGCAGCAGTATTCCACTGTTCAAGCCTCGATCGTTTCTTTGACGCCGGACTTCTTGATCTGTGTGAGCGAAGGATGGCCGCCACGCTCGCAAATGAGGACGTCAATCTCCCGACAAGAGCAGACTTCGACACGGCTGATTTGGCCGAGCTTGCTGCGATCGGCCAGCAAGATGACGCGGTTTGCGTTCTCGATCATTGCGCGCGCGACTTCTGCCTCCTGGAGGTGATAGCTCGTCGCGCCGTGCTTGGGGTGAAGCCCCACCGGCGATACGAATGCCATATCGGGGCGAAAGCGATTGATCTGGCTGATAGTAAGTTCGCCATGAATGCCGGGGAAGTCGCCGCCTACTCTTCCACCGAGCAAGATGACCTCCGCGGTGGGCTGCGCTTCGCGAACAATCCTTACAACGTCCATTGAGTTGGTGATGACGTTCACGTGCGGGACGTTCGAAAAGGCAGCGGCGAAGGCCATTGTCGTCGTCCCAGCATCGATGAAACAGGATGCGCCGGGCGCCATGAGACGCGCTGCAGCGCGCGCGATACGCTGCTTCGCTTCCGCATTGTGGCGACGGCGCTCATTAAAGGGGGCCTCTCCCGCGATCTGCACGGCGAGAGCGCCGCCGTGAACGCGCCGGATCCGTCCGGCCGCCTCAAGCTTCAAAAGATCCCGGCGCACGGTTTCGCGCGATACCTTGAGCATCTCGGCAAGCCGCTCTGTTTCCAACCGCCCATCGGCGAAGGACAACAGCCGGAGAATGTGATTTTCGCGATCACCCGACCACATCGTGCTTTCCTATCTGGATGGAGCGACTAGGCCCATTCGATTTCTCTGTGGCCTCCACAAATTGCAGCATCTACCTGGCTGAACGGCTTCGGAACAAGCCCACAGGTACATCGGCTTTCACAGTGATCCTGCTCGCTTGGCCTCGAGCGACCTACCAAGCATGGATGTGGATTCATGTGCAGAATTGCAATGTCGAGCAAGCGCCTTGGCAGCGCAGCCTCTGGAAGTGGGCGCCAGATCATCAAGCGAGTTATCGCATCCTGGCATGGGAAAAGTTGTCGCTCGCCCTTCAAACGGGTGCGATCAACGAGCGTCAGCCATCACAGTGAATGATCGTGATGCAATCACACAAGCGTCTGTATTTACTGATTTAACTGGTGAATTTCTCATCTTCTTGCGCTTGAGTGAGACACGCTCTCGGAGACGCCAGCGCTATCTGATCAGAGCAACCGGCTCAACTGCAGTCGTCACATCCTGTTCATGGAAAGGCCATAGGTCCGGAGGCTCACGATAACTGAGAGTGGAGAAGGGGATCTGGCAATGAGACGTATTCTTGGAGTTTTGTGCATTTTGGCGGCTACGGGCTTGGCGATGCCGGCCGATGCTCAGCCGGTATCGCAAGAGCGGCTGAAGTCCATTGTGTCGATGACGCCAGAGCAGATGGCAACGACTGGCGCGTGGACCAAATCGGCTCATGAACGCGTCATGGCGCATATCAACAGCATCAAGGACGTGAAGATCCGCGAGCTGGTTCTCGATATGGTGGTGAAGCCCGAAAGCAAGGTCTACAACGCGAAAGCGAACCAGTCCTTCCTGGCTTCTCCGGCTGCCGGCGGCAAGGGGCATCACTACTATCCGGGCGGTCTTCCGGTGCACGTCGCGGAGTGGCTCGATGTTGCGATGGCCTGGGCCGACACCTACGAAAAGGTCTACCGCGTCGAGAAGGTCGACCGCGATCTCGTCATCGCAGCGCTCGTTCTGCACGACTGGGCCAAGGTCTGGTACGAGTGGAATGCCGAGACGGGGCTCGTCACCAAGCCGCAATGGTACCCTCAGGCCTGGGGTGGCGAGCGCGGCAAGGCCAAATGGAAATGGATGGGTGAACACGGCGCGGTCGTCTACGCCGAGCTGATGAAGCGTGGCGCGCCGGAATCCCTGATCATTGCAACCGCGGCCTCGCACTTCGATCCGCACTGGGATCTCGAAAAGGATGGTGAGGGCCTGAACGCCGCGCTCGCAGAAGCTGCCAAGATCGTCAACATGCCGCCGATCGTTGTGCAGCCGGGCAAGCAGATGGCGGAATGGTGGCTGGTGACCTACACCGACGGTGCGTGGTCGTTCTCTCACTACATTGCCGGCCTGACAGCACTGAAAGCCATCGAGGAAGTCGCCGTGGAGCTCGGCCTCAAGGCCGGCTCGCTGGATGCCAGCAAGCTGTCGGGTTTCGTCCTGTCGCGGGTTTCCGACTTCCGCATCTACGAAGTCTATCAGAAGGCAGGCTTCGATATGGCGGCTGCCAAGAAGTTCATCCTGGAAGTCATCCAGGACTCTTCAAAGTATGAAGTGAAGAACTGAAGTCGGCATTGATCGCTGCCGCTTGCATTGAGCGGCAGCGATCTTCTCAAAGTAGGCGGAAAACAGGATTGCGCTATGGGTTGGTCGAGAATTCGAATCCTTGCCGTCTGCGGAGCAGCAGCGGCGCAGCTCATCGCGTCAGGACCCGTCGAGGCGAAAGACGAGCAAATCTTCCAGCTCATCATCAAGGGCAACGGCGTGCCCAGCCATCAGCGCACGATCCGTGTGACAAGGGGCGATGCTGCCAGTATCGAGGCGCAAGCGGACCGTCCGGTTGTGCTGCACGTTCATGGCCTGAAGATTGAGCTTGAGGTGAGGCCTGGGGTACCGACGCGGGTGCGCATACCGACACGCGCGACCGGACGGTTCCGCGTCGAGCTGCATGAGCGAGGTGCCGCAGCCAAGGCTGATCATCATGGCGCCCCATTGGCGTTCGTGGAAATCATGCCGAAATGAGTGCCTCGCGTGAGCTGATACGACAGACCGCACTGCTGGGCTTGTTGTCTTTTGCACTGGCGACGCCTGCAGCCGCGCACGCCATTGCCGAGCGTTATGATCTACCGGTGCCGCTGGGATTCTACGTCTTCGGCGCAGTCGCTGTCGTCGCGGTAACATTTCTCGTCACTGCGGTCTTCTTATATGCGGGGCCCCATCAGGGTCTCGCGCGTCCTGTGCTGCCGGCCAACTGGGCGACACTCAACCGCGCTCTCATTGGTGGCTCGAGCACCGCGCTCCAGCTCGTGGGGGCTCTGGCGCTCGTGGCCGTTGTCTTGACGGGCCTGTTTGGCAATCAGTATCCAGCGCGCAACCTCGCTCCGACGCTCGTGTGGATTGTCTGGTGGTGCGCGCTCAGTATCTTCGTAGCCTGCGTCGGCAACGTCTGGCCCGCAATGAACCCGTGGCGAACACTATACTTGGCTGTCGCAAGGGGCGTAGGTTCTACAAACGATACGCGTGGCGTTCGCGCCTATCCGGGATGCGCAGCGGAGTGGCCTGCCGTCGTTCTGTTGCTGATCTTCGTCTGGATCGAGTTGATCTCGCCTTTTAGCTCATCACCGATGGCACTCGCTCTGCTTGCAATCGTCTATTCGGCGATCACGTTCGCAGGAATGCACCTTTACGGAGCCCAGACTTGGCTTCGGCGCGGCGAAGTCTTCTCTCTCGTTTTTGGCGTGCTTGCGAGCTTTGCGCCACTCGGCGTTTCCAAGATGAAGCCAAGTGACACAAGCGGGGACGCGACAGCGTCCGAACCTGGAAGACTGGTCTGGCGTTCGTGGTCCGCCACATTGCTGGACGGCTTCCAGCACCATTCGCTGGCCATGGTCTCTCTGGTGCTGTTGCTCCTATCGTCCGTCCTGTTCGACGGACTTCTGGGAACAGGCCTATGGCGCTCAATTGAGCCATTGCTGCCCTCAGATCGAGCCGGCCTCATCGCCAGCACTTGTGGATTGATCGGGACCTGGGGCGTCTTTCTCGCTGCGTATCTTCTGACAGCCGCAGCTATGAGCCGGATACTCGGTGGCTCCTCCACGACGCTCGGTGTCGCAAGTCGGTATCTTCTCACCCTGGTTCCGATAGCCGTCGGCTACAATATCGCACACAACTATTCGTATATTGTGCTTCAGTCACAAACGTTCATCGCACTGATGTCCGATCCGTTCGGTTTCGGCTGGAACTTGTTCGGCACCGCTCGCTGGGAGCCCAATCTCGAAGCGGTCGATGCGCGCCAGATCTGGTACGTTGCGATCGGAGCCATTGTGGTTGGGCACATAATCGCAGTCTACCTTGCTCACATCGTGGCCTTGAGGACGGCGACAACACGCAAGCTGGCCATCCTGAGCCTTATTCCGATGACCGTGTTGATGTTGCTCTATACCGGAGCGAGCTTGTCGATCCTTGCTGAGCCCATCGTACGCTATAGCGTACCCGATCCCGGTTACTCCTAGAACGCGTAGTGCTCTGACATGGCGACATGCAGAAAAAGCTCTACCTGCATGTCGCATCGGGAGATGCCGTCTCGTCATGATGGCGGAACCCACAGAAGGACACCGATCATGACATCAAAGCTCAATCCCACAACCGCCTAGCGCGTGGCGTCGGTGTGAAGGCTCTCGGCGATGGCGTACAGCTCGCTCACCGCGGCCAGGTTGCGCAGCTCCGGCAAGCAGATGAGGTACTGGCCAGCCAGCAGGTTCTTGCCGATGAGAGGACAGACGTCGACCTGATCGTCGCGCTCGACTTCGCCCTCGAGAGCCACACCGAGCCCGATGCCCGCCGCGGTCGCAGCGAACGCGACGTCCCACGATCCGACCTCCAGGGTGCAGGTGATCGAAAGACCGATGCGGTTGGTTTCGGCCTCGAGGATTTGCCGGGTATGAGATCCGCGATTCCACAGGACGAGGGGCACGCCCTTCAGCTTCTTCAGTTCAAGCCCCGAGCCCTGGCACAGAGGGTGTCCCTTCTTGCCGTAGATGACGAAGCCGCGGCGCGTGATCAGGTGGCTGGCGAAGCGCGAGTCGGCCTGCTGCGAGGTAACGGCCGCGACGTCGAGTGCGCCCGCCTCTATGGCCGATATGAGCTCGGCCGACGATGCGCTTCGGGCACGCAGCGCGATCGTGGGGTGCCGCTCGACGAACAGCCGCATGATCGGCATGATGATCCTGTGGGCGCTGAAGCCGAGCGAGAGCGCGCCGTTCCTGAGTGCGGCCGTGCCCGCGAGATGGCGCTCCAGCTCGTCGACGCGCTCGAGCGCAATGCGGATGCGGGCGAGAACCGGCCCCGCGCCCGGAATCACCGAGACCGCGCCCCCCGAGCGCACGAAAAGGCGATGGCCGCACAGCTCCTCGACGCTGCGCACCTGGGTCGATACCGTGGGCTGGCTGATACCGAGCTCCTCGGCGGCGCGCGTGAAACTCCCGAGACGCGCGACTGCTTCGACCGCGCGGATCTGGGGAACGGTAATCTGACTCATGTCACCTTCATGGCCGCTATGGGCGTTCGCCTCGTGCCAGACGACCCTCGATATTGTCGATCACGGCCTCGAGCGACGCGACACTGTCGATGACGTAGTGCGCGCCGCATCGCGTGAGCTGCCGGGCGGCGCGGCTGCGATGCTCTGCAACCTCGTCCGGCGTCAGCGCCGCCAGCTCCTCCCGCGACAGTCCGGCCGCATTGCCGGAAAGGGCAACGCCGACCGTCCAGCATCCGGCCGCGAGCCCCTCGGCGATCCCGACCTCGGTGTCGTCGACCTTGACGACGGTGGCCGCCGGCCCGACATCGAGATCGAGAAAGCACTTGTACATCATGAGCGGCCCGGGCCGCCCGGACTTCAGATCGCCGGCACATACGAGGTTGTCCGTCACCAGGCCGGCCTTCGCCACTACAGGCAGCAGGCGTTCCATGATCTCCCGCGTATAGCCGGTGGTCGATCCGATCTTGATATTGCGCGCGCGCAAGGCGCCGATGACATCGAGTGCACCGGGGATCAGATCGGCAAAATCGGTGACGACCGCCGCATTCAGCGGCACGAAGACCTCGTAGACCCGATCGACGTCGCGATCTGTCGGCGCCGCGCCATGGGCCGCCTGCCAGCGCGCGCTGATGTCGGGGTTTGTGAGAAGCGCCTTGATGTGATCCCACTTCGGCAGACCCATGGGCCGGCGCGCCTCGGCGACCGTGATCGCCACCTGAAATTCCGACAGCACTTTGACGAACGCGCCCATGGGCGCCCGCGAGCCATGGTCGACAATGGTGCCTGCCCAATCAAAGACGACCGCTTTCACATTCATGCGCTCACACCTCCCGTCGTGCTGCCGAATAGTTCTGAGATGACTTCCTCGCCGATGGCAAAGGCCGTCGACGCGCCGGTGCCACTGGTGACGATCACGATGCGGACGCCGTCGGAAGGGCTGTCCACGAGCATCAGGCGGTCGCCGGCCGAGGCATAGACGCCCGTCCAGCGCGCGCTCACGGTGCGGCCGGGCAGATCCAGTACGGCGTCCAGCTCATCCAGAATGAGATCATCGATGCTGGTCGCGGCGAACGGATCGAGCGTCTCTCCGTAGTGATGACTGTCGCCGACGACGAGCGACCCGTCGGCCGACTGCACGGCGATGAGATGCACGCCGTGCGCGAGGTGAGCCGCCTGCTCGGCGCGCAGTCGCTGTTTCAATGCCTCGGCCTCGGGAAGCTCGGCGTAGCCGAGATAGCGAACGAAGCCGAGGTCCGACATGACAGCCGTGCCGAGCCGCGCCGATGGGTTGGCCGGCATCACGCGCAGCATCTGCAGCTTGCACGTCGTCAGGCCGTAGGCGGCGATGCGCTCCGGGAACAGGGACAGAAAGTCGTGCCCTGGACAAACGACGACGCAACCGGCGTGAACAGGCCCCCGCGTCGTCGTGATGACCGGCACCGCCACGTCCTTGACGAGCGCGGAACGCAGGAAGGTCACGCCGCGGGCTGCCTCGAGCCAAGCTGCCAGGCGCGGCACCGCCTCGCGGCTTTCGACACGCAGCTCGTGCGGCGACCAGAGCGCCGCGGCGATCGCGTCGCGCTTCAGCAAAGGAACCTTCTCCGCCGCCTCGCGCGGCTCCAGCAAACGGCACGCGCGGCCCATCTCGGTTGACAGAAAGGCCTCGAGCACGCGGCGGGCTTCAGGCCGCCGCGCCACGGCGCACAAGCCGGCGTGCTCTACGCGAATTCCGGCCTCGGGCGCCACCTCGGCCCATACGTCACGCGAGCGCATGGCGCGGCTCCAGCACGCGCCGGCCTGCTGTCCGGTGACCGTGACAAAACCGAAATTGCGGATCGAGGCGCCGTTGGCTGCCGCATCGCGATCGATCACGACAACGCGCAAGCCGCGGCGCGCGGCGGCGAGCGCGTGCGCCAGCCCTACAATGCCGGCGCCGATGACTGCGAGGTCAAAAACGCGGGTGCTCATGTGGATACTCCCGCCTTTTGTCAGCGCCTGCGCCAAGCCTGAGTTCTGCCCAGCACACTTCTGGTCAGCAAGATATAGAGCACGCGGACAAGCGTCGCGGCGAAGAAGATCGTCATGGCCATGGCCGCGGCCGGCGCCACGTCGCCGGCATCGTCCATATTCAGCACCGCAATCGAGGCGAGCGTCGTCTCCGGCGCATAGAGGAACACGACGGCCGACACGGTCGTGAGCGCGTTGACGAACAAGTACATCGCAATGTCGAGTACGGCCGGCAAGCAGACCGGCAGCGTCACCAGCAGGAACGTGCGGAAAAACGGCACCCTGAGCGACGCCGAGACCGTCTCGATCTCCTGGTCGAGCTGCTTGAGCGCCGTGACGGCGGTGAGATGCGCGACCGAATAGAAGTGCGCCACCGTGCACAGGACAAGAATGGCCATCGTGCCGTAGATGAAGCTCGCGGGGTTCGACGGCGCGTTGAAGAAGAAGATGTAGCCGAGCCCGAGCACGATGCCGGGCACCGCGAGCGGCAGGAGGGCGAGAAGCTGGAAGATGAACCGGCCCGTATGGAAGCCTTTGGTCTTCTCGACGAGATAGGCGCCCATGAAGACGAGGGCCGTGCCGACCACCGCCGTCATGCCAGCCATCTTCAGCGAATTGTAGAAGCTCTGCCAGCCGCCGCCGTCCATGTTGTCGAAGTCGTAGTTCTTGAGCGAGGGCGTGAGATTGTAGGGCCAGAGCGTGGCAAGGGAGGCAAAAAACGCCATGCCGATGACGATGAGGACGGCGGCGGCGATCAGCCCGCACGCGATGAAGGCAAAAGTGTCGATCGCTCTGTCGGGCTTCGGCTCGTAAGGAACGGCGCGCGCCGAAAGGGCGGCGGACTGGCGGCGCTGCACGTACTGGTCGACGGCAAACGACAGCACGGCGGGCAGCAGCAGCAGCAGTCCGACCACGGCCCCCATGCGAAAGTTCTGCTGGCCGATGACCTGCTTATAAATATCGGTCGCCAGGACATTGTACTGGCCGCCAATCACCTTCGGCACGCCGAAATCAGTGATGACGAGCGTGAAGACGACGAAGGTCGCACTGATGAGGCCATACCTCGCCCCCGGCACGGTGACCGTCCAGAACGTCCGCCAGTTGCTGGCCTTCAGCGCCGCGGCCGCCTCATAGAGGCGGGCGTCGGCGGTCGCGAGCGCCGTCGTCATGATGATCAGGGCGTGCGGAAAGGTCCAGAACACTTCGCCGATCACGATGCCGATCGGGCCGTAGATCGACGCCCCGAGCAGCACATCCTTGGCGATACCCTGATTGCCGAAGAGATAGACGAGGCTGATCGCCGGCAGCAGCGACGGTGCAAGCAGGGGGATCTGTGAAACGAGCTTGAACACGCTGCGTCCCGGCATGCACGTGCGTGTGAGCCCATAGGCAAATGCGAACGACAGCAGCACACAGATCACCGTGCTGATCGAGGCAATCCAGATGCTGTTGGCGATCGACGCCGTCAGTGCCGGATTGGAGAAGTACTGGACGAAGTTGGCGAGGCCGACGAACTCCCCGGCCGGCCCCTCGACGCTCTTGCGCAGCAGCGCGCCGAGCGGGAGCAGGACGGTGCCGACAAGCCAGAGCGTCAGCAGCACCAGCATGATCCGCATCAGGAGGTCATCGCGGCTCATTCGCTGGCGTACGGGCCGTCCGCGCGCCGCTTCGGCCGCGGCTGCATCAAGCTGATTGCTCGTGACGCTCGTCATGATCTCACCTCGCACCCCTCGACTGCGCAGGGACAGGCCTAAGGCTTTCTTGTCACCCGTCAGGCGGCGGTCGCGAAAACGCGCAGGCGCTCGGCGGGCAACACCGCTTTTGCGCGCACGCCCGGCTTGATGCCGAGATCGCGCACGTCATTCATCGACAGATCTGCCGAGATGTTGAGGTTGGAGCCGAGGACATGCAGCGTTGTCGAGAAGTGATTGCCCATGAACTCCATGACGCCGACGTCGACATCGAACGCGTTCGCGGCGCCGGAGGTATCGCGGACGACGACGTCCTCCGGCCTGAGGCAGATGGTGACCGGAGTCCCGGGCGCGTAGGTGAGCGCGCTGTCGAGCTTGAGAACAGCGCCGCGGCAGTCCGCCGAAGCGGCATCAACGAGCTTGCCCTCGATGAAATTCATGCGACCGACAAAGTCAGCGACGAAGGGTGAGGCCGGCTTCCCGTAAACTTCGTCGGGCGTGCCGATCTGCTCGATGCGTCCCTTGCTCATGACGACGATACGGTCGGACATGGTGAGCGCCTCCTCCTGATCGTGCGTCACCATGACGGTGGTGATGCCGAGGCGCCGCTGAAGATCGCGAATCTCGCCCCGCAACCGCGCCCGCACGCGCGCGTCGAGCGCCGACAGCGGCTCGTCGAGGAGCAGCAGGCCCGGAGACAAGGCGAGCGCCCTGGCGAGCGAGATGCGCTGCTGCTGGCCGCCCGAGAGCTGGGCGGGATACTTATCGGCTTGATCGGCGAGGCCGACCATGCCGAGCAGCTCGCTGACGCGCTCGGCGATCTCCTTGCGGCTCTTGCCCGCGGAGACGAGGCCATAACCCACATTGTCCTTGATCTTGAGATTCGGAAACAGCGCGTAGCTCTGGAAGACAATGCCGAAATCGCGCTCGTTGACCGGGAGATTGGAAATGTCGCGCCCATCCTGATGGATGCTCCCGGTCGTTTGCACGTCGAGGCCGGAGATCGCCCGGAGCAGGGTCGTCTTTCCGCATCCCGAAGGGCCGAGAAAGGAGATGAACTCGCCCTTGTGGATGTCGAGATCGATGTCTTGTAGCGCCGTGAACGAGCCGAAGCGCTTCGTGACGCTGCGAATGACGAGATACGGCTTTTCGGCCTGTGTAATGGTCACCGGTGCATTCATGACACTTCCCGCGGTTGCCGAGACGAGCGGTAGAGGCTCAATGAGAAGCACAAGGTCCTTGCGAAGGCGCGCGGCAGCTTACGCATGCCTCTGCCGTGCGCGCGCGTTACGGAACGATCACTTCTTCTCGCTCTTGCCGTCGTAGCGCTTCGTCCACTCCGCGAGGATGCGCTCACGATGGGTCGCCGACCACGCGAAGTCGTTCTTGGCGAGCTGCGCCTCGACATCGCCTTTGACGTGCTCGAGCTTCGCCTGGACGCCGGGATAGGCGACGACGGCGAAGTTCTGGGCGTAGAGCTTGTTGGCTTCCTCGGTCACCGACCAGTCGAGAAGCTTCTTGGCCGCGTCGAGCTGCTTGGTGGCGGCCATGATGGCCGACGCCTCCATATCCCAGCCGAGGCCCTCCTTCGGCAGGATGGCTTCGATCGGCGCGCCGTCCTTCTTGGTGCGGTTGGCCCGGTACTCGAATGAGAGACCGACGGCGTACTCGCCGGCGGCAGCTTGACGGCAGGGCTTCGAGCCGGAATGCGTGTAGGAGGCGATGTTCTCGTGGAGGGCATCCATGTATTTCCAGCCCGCCTCCTCACCCAGCATCTGGAGCCAGCCGGCGACCATCAGGTAACCGGTGCCCGAAGAGGCTGGATTGGGCATGGCGATCTGCCCCTTGTACGCAGGCTTGGCGAGATCGGCCCAGGAAGCCGGTGCAGGGATCTTCTTCTTCTCCGCTTCGACAGTGTTGAAGCAGATGGCAGAAGCCCAGATGTCCATGCCGACCCACTTGGGCGGGTTGGCCGGATCGCGCATCGATGCCTTGATCTTGTCGAGCCCGACCGGAACGTAGGCCTGCAGCAGGCCCTCCTTGTCGAGCGACATCAGCGAGGTCGCGGCAAGGCCAAAGACCACATCGGCCTTCGGAGCAGCTTTCTCCGCCAGGAGCTTGGCCGTCACAATGCCGGTGGAATCGCGGACCCACTTGATCTTGATGGAAGGGTACGCCTTCTGGAACGAGGCCTGATAGGCCTTGATCTGATCGGCTTCGAGAGCGGTATAGACCGTCAGCTCCTGAGCATTCGCAGTGCCGGCCACAACGGCCAGGGCTGCCGCAAACAGCGCGCGTCTCAGCATACGACACCTCATGAATTCAACACACCGAGAAGAATGTCGAACCCCCAGATGGCACACCGCATCCTCAGCGTATTGGTGTGGCCGCGTGCAGAGCTTTCCTTTGACCGCTGCACGATCCGGACGTCCGAGACTGCGCGATCATGCTTAATCGCCTCATATGACATCCCGATGTACGGCGTCGCGTTATTCGATTTCCCTATAGTCGATTACCAACGCACATCCCGTCGATGTCTGGGACTAGCGTGCGCCCAGAGGCCCCTGGAGAAAGCCGGAGCGAGGCCTGCACCAGAACTTGTCGCGACCGTTAGGCGCGCGTCGCGCGGAACGACGTGCAGGAGGCAAGCTAAGCCGCTGAGGATGCTTGGCGCGCTTGATTGAGCGCCGCGACGATCGGGACATCGCGCTCGCTCGGCATAGGCCGGCTGTAGAGATAGCCCTGTACCTCCGTGCAGCCCTCAGCCCGAACACGATCAAGGTGCTCTTGTGTTTCGACGCCCTCAGCGACGGTGGTGACGCCGAGACGCTTGGCGACAGCCGCAACAGCGCCGATCACGGCCGCGCAGTCGGGCCGTGCAACGGCATCGCGCACGAAAGAGGAATCGATCTTGATCTTGTCGAAGCTGAAGGTGCGCAGATGGGAGAGCGAGGAGTAACCGGTCCCGAAATCGTCGAGTGCCACCCGGACACCCATATCGCGCAACCGGCGGAGATCTCCTATGGCGCCCGCTTCTTCATTCAGCAGCGCGGTTTCCGTGACCTCAATCTCGAGACGCCCGGGCGACAGGCCGGAAGCAGCGAGCGCCGAGAGAACGGTTGAGGGAAGCGTGCCCTTGCCAAGCTGGCCGGCCGAGATGTTGACAGCGACCCGTGCTCCGTCCTTCCACTCTGCCGCATCGCGGCAGGCGCGGTTCAGCACGAACTGGCCCAACGGCTCGATCAGGCCGCTTTCCTCTGCGACGGGAACGAAGTCGACGGGCGAAACCCAGCCGCGCTCGGGATGATGCCAGCGCACCAATGCTTCACGGGCCGTGACCTTGCCGCTCTCGATGTCGATGATGGACTGATAGAAGACGAAGAACCCTTCCTGCGTTTCCAGAGCCGAGCGCAGTTTTGCTTCGAGGCGAACACGCTCCTGGATACGAGTCTCCATATCGGCGGTGAATACCCTGAAGGTGCACTTGCCGGACGACTTGGCGGCGTAGAGGGCAATGTCGGCACGCGACAGCAGAGTCTCATGGTCATCGCCGTGGGCTGGTGCCAATGCGATACCGATGGAGGCGCCAATCTGGAGGCGCCTGTAAACATCGAGGTGATAGGGAGCCCCGAGAGACTCGACGAGCGCATCGGCAAACACGGCGGTCTCGTCCGCGTTGTCATGGGGGAGGAGCACGGCAAACTCATCCCCGCCAAGGCGGCCGATAAGCACGCCCGGCGCTGTGCAGGCCGCGCGCAGCCGGTTGGCAACCTGCTGGAGCAGGAGATCGCCGACGCGGTGGCCTTGCGTATCATTGATGAGCTTGAAACCGTCGAGATCGATGAAGAGCAACGCGTTTCGATTGTCGCGCGTCGCGAACGTTGCCGCCAGCTGCTCATGAAATGTCGTGCGGTTGGGGAGACCGGTCAGCGTGTCGTAGTGGGCAAGATGGCGGATACGGTTCTCGGCTTCGACCTCCTTGGTGACAATGGCCCAGGAGAGCATCGGTCCGATATAGCTGCCATCATCATCGTTCACCGCCGACACTTGCAGATCGAGCACTTCGGGGCCGAGTTTGATACGGGCCTTGTGCGGCAGGTTTCCGGGATCGGCCAGAAGCTTTCGCTGGTGCTCGGGATGACGATGGAAGACGTCGATGCACGTGCCGACCAGCGTGTCGGCCTTGATCGGCAGCAGGTGCTCAATGCTGCCGATGAGTTGCTTCGACGTCTCATTGGCATAGTTGATGATCAACGTGTCGGGCTCGACGGTCATCACGGCGACAGGCATATCGTCGATCATACGCAGCAGGCGGCTCTGTTCCTGCTCCCGTCGACGGGCGTATGTCTGCGCATTGACCATGCGGGCAAAGTCGCGGCTCTGAATCAGAACCACGACGAGCAAGGCACACGTGACCAATAGCGCATTGACTGCCATGCCTATGAAGGTCGGCTCCCCCGTCGAGACAATGAAGGCCACAAATGTGGTGCCAACCGTCATGGCAACAATGAGCGCCGTCGCCGGGGTGTGGAGCAGGCAGAGCATGGTGCCGATCAGCGAGAGGGTCAGGAAGAACGCGATATGTCCTTGGGCGAGCTCATTGGCGTAGGGATATAAGGCGAAAGCCCAGGCCGGAAAGGCAATGCAGAGTGCCGCAGCGATGCGATTGGTGCGCCGGAGCTCGCTGACGGCCCTCTCGGCCGTCAGAACGATATGCTTCTTTCGCCACCAGATGATGAGTCGGACTGCACATATGACGCTCAGTGCGAGTGAAACATGGATGGTCAGCCACGCCGGGGCCTTGCCGAAGAACGTCGCTGTCAGCACCCAGCTATTGGCGATCAGGATGAAGTACATGAGCGGGATGAGCCGCGAGAGCGCAGCGAACTGTGCTTTGACCAGCTCGGGATTGTCGGCAGGTAGGGCGACGAGGCGAGCGAGCCGGGCCATCTGCAGTCTTATGTTCATAAGAATTCCCATCGCGACGACGGCCCACTGATGAAGTCAGCACCAGCAGCGCTGCTTCCTGCTTCGGGGAAATTTCACTACGAGAGACCCAGATCCCCGCCGGCCCGGGCCAGACTGCTTAGAGTGACGCAGGCAGATATTGCGCGTGCGGTGCATTGAATTTGGGCAGCATTAGTTAAAATTTTGCCGAACCAAATCTGAAGAAATAGGAAGGCGTGGGAGCTCGAGCTAATAGCCCAACCCGATATTGCGATGAGCCCTGGAATTCTGTTTTTCCAAAACGCGACTAAGCCCTCGATTCTCGAGATCGAGCGGATGACGAGGCTGCAAGAAGAAGATCGTATTCCATTGATTCTGCGATAAAATGATATGACGCGGCTCACTTGGCGAAGCAGCGCACACGTTCACATCTTATTATGACGCCACCGGATAATCTCCCTACCGAAAAGAGGGTTGCGGGCCTTTGGGGTGGGCCCGCAATTGCATGAGTTGGGGGGCGTTAATATGCGCGTTGTTTCCTGCATTTTCACCGAGCACGACCTGCGCTTGGTGCTGCTGGCTGTGTTTGTTTGCCTGAGCGGAGGCTGGGTCACTTTCGGGCTTTTCCGCCGTGCAGGTGAGAGCCTCGGGACGCAGCGCCATGGCTGGACTTTTCTCGCAGCCGTCGCTGCCGGCGCATCCGTCTGGTGCACGCATTTCATTGCCATGCTTGCGTTTGAGGTCCGCGCACCGCTGACATTCGATCCGTTTCTTACTGCAGTCTCCCTTGTAGTGGTGATGGCCGGTTGCGGATTGGGCTTCGTCATCGCGCTTCAACACGAGCGCGCGCGCCTGGCCGAGATTGGCGGTGCCCTCGTGGGCCTCGCCATCACGGCCATGCACTACACCGGCATGCTGGCCTATCACGTGGACGGTCTCATCGAGTGGAATGGCGCCTATATCGCCGCGTCGGTCCTGATGGCGACTATCTTTGGTGCGCTCGCACTCCATCAGGCCGTTCGCCGGCCTTGGGCGTTCTCGCATCATGTCGCGCTCGCCCTCTTCGTTCTTGCAGTAGCGGGGCTCCACTTCACGGGCATGGCGTCGCTGTCCGTCACGCCGCTTACAACCGGCGCCCCGCTGGCCGACGCCAACGTGTCGGCCACAATGGCCCTTGCGGTCGCGGGCGTCGGTCTCATCATCGTCGGCACGGGTGTTGCCAGCTATCTTATTGATGCCAAGACGACGCAGGATATGGTTGAGCAACTGCGGCAGATGGCGCTCAGCGATGCTCTGACCGGTCTGCCGAACCGTGCCCGCTTTGCAGACCATCTGAGCCGCGAGCTTGCGCGGGCCAAAACGGACGGTGGTCATGTCGCCGTCATCGGCATTGATCTCGACCGCTTCAAGGAAATCAATGATCTGCGCGGCCACGAGGCTGGCGACGCAGCTCTGAAAACCATCGGCTCAAGACTGGGCGACCTCATCAAGGATGGCGAGTTTGTTGCGCGGATCGGAGGTGATGAGTTCGTAGCAGTGAAGCGCTTCGCCACACAGGACGAACTCGCGGATTTCATCTCCCGCCTGGAAAGTGCCCTGTTCAAGCCGATCCGGATCGATGACTTCGAGGCGGTCACGGGCGCGAGCCTTGGTGTGTCGGTCTTCCCGCAGGATGGCGAAAGCCAGGAGCGGCTTGTCAACAATGCCGATCTTGCCATGTATCGCGCGAAAGCCGATGTCACCCGCATCACATGTTACTACGAGCCGCACATGGACGAGGCCGCCCGCGAGCGCCAGGCCCTCGCGCAGGAACTGCGCCGCGCGATTGATCTCGACCAGCTCGAGCTTCACTACCAAGTGCAGACGTCGGTCACCACGGGCGAAGTGCGGGGCTATGAGGCGCTCTTGCGTTGGAGACACCCTGTGCGCGGCCTTGTCCCGCCCTCCGAGTTCATTCCTATTGCCGAGGAGACGGGTTCCATCCTCGCCATTGGGGAATGGGTTCTGCGAACGGCGTGCCGGGAAGCGGCAAGCTGGACACAGCCGCACAAGGTAGCCATCAACCTCTCGCCCGTACAGTTCACGAATGCAGATCTCGCGCGCCTCGTGCACGAAGTGCTCCTCCAGACGGATCTGTCGCCGAGCCGCCTTGAGCTCGAGGTGACGGAGTCGACGATCATCGTCGACAAGGTGCGCGCACTCCATACGCTCCGCCAGCTAAAGGCGCTCGGTGTCACCGTTGCCATCGATGATTTCGGAACCGGCTATTCCTCGATTGCGACACTGAGGTCCTTCCCGTTCGACAAAATCAAACTGGACCGCTCGTTCATGCGGGAAGTCGATCACAACCAGCAGGCCAAAGCCATGGTGCGGGCGGTTCTCACGCTCGGCAAGACGCTGGAGGTCAAGGTGCTTGCCGAGGGTGTCGAAACCTCCCACCAGTTGGATATCCTACGTGCCGAAGGCTGCGACGAGGCGCAGGGCTATCTGCTCGGCAGACCAAAGCCCATCGCGCAGATCTTCGCCGAGGACAGCCAGGACGCTCATCCCCCATATTCGGGACGCCTTGCGCCACCCCCCATGAAGCGGCAGCGCGCGGGCATCGGGCGCGCCTAACAGCCGCGGCGCTGAACTGCACACCGCGTCTTCCTCGTTCCTGCGGCGGGGCTTGCTCACGCCGCCGAGGTATCGAGGTTTGGCCAAGACTTTCTCCCAGCATCACAACTGATCAACAAGTGCACAGTCATGAAGCTCAATGTCGAACCAACGTGCGGACCTCCGACCAACAGCCCATTTCACGCGGAAGCGTTTCCCAACTTCGGGGTCGCTGCGCTCTACATGCTGGCGCGAAGTTGGGCTATTCAGCCGGATTGGGCTGAGGACGCCTCCCGATTGACTGGATCGATGGAGGTGCCCCAGCAGGGTCGGGGACGTTGGCAGTGGACTGGCCTTGATGCCTCCAGCCCGGGCGAACTGCACGTGACCTGGGAGAATAGAGAGGGAAACGTCGAGCGGACCCCAGACGTGCTCGCGCAATTGCATGAGTTCCGTAAGCGCCGGGCTCAGCGGGCCACTGAGGAGAGAATGGCCAATGAGCAGGGCATCGAGGCCGTCGTCCGCGCTGTCATTGAGCGCGTGCGGTGGTTCCGTACAGGGGGCGCGCACGAGTGGCCCGTAACTGTCACGGTGGATTTGGGTGGCATCAAGGTCCGCAAGCTCGACAAGCGCATCGAATTACTCGATCAGCTTCTGCACATGTGGTTGACACGCGACAGCGAGGAAGACGAAGCCC
Organism: Hyphomicrobium sp. CS1BSMeth3; assembly: GCF_900117415.1. Classification (GTDB taxonomy): domain Bacteria; phylum Pseudomonadota; class Alphaproteobacteria; order Rhizobiales; family Hyphomicrobiaceae. The sequence continues at coordinate 27,757 of NZ_FPEI01000006.1, read as the reverse complement.
TATCCAGCTCCGTAGCCCAAGAGCAGCGCGCACGTGCCGATGAGGGACTGACACTGGAATTGCGCTGGGACCTGAATGGCTCGGAAAGACACGAGGCAGATTCCACAAAATACTCTGACCGAACCAAGCTCTTCTTGCGGCAGGAAGCCCTGACCGACGAGCACTCGGTTCTCAGGGTTGTCGATGGCTGGTTCCTCTCTTGCGTAGATCTCGATATACGCGCGCGAGACGGCGGCCTCTCGGAGTCGCGCGACGCACATGAAGCTCTGAGAAAACTCCAGGCGGCGAATTCTCCGCGCTGAGTTGGCGATGGCCTCGAGGGAGTTGCTTACGGCTTCGAATAAAGGCGCGAGCGGCCGCCGGGACCTCGGAATGAAGTCCAACATGGCATCCAGGCTAAGGCGGGGAGCGGTGCTCGTCATAACGAGCTGTCAGATCTTGGTCAGCCAATCCAAATAGGGCAGATCAGAGTATGCCACAGGGAGTGCATAGCCCGCCGTCATGCAGCAAAGCGCGCACAGGCATTGGCCGGCCGGCAAGTTCCAGAACGGCGATCAGATCTTTGCTAAGCCATTGAAAACAATGGCGCGAGCGACGGGACTTGAACCCGCGGCCTCCGGCGTGACAGGCCGGCGCTCTAACCAACTGAGCTACGCCCGCAAAGATAAAAACGCGCGCCGAGATGGGCGCGTCAGGGTGCGTGGTGGATACGCGAGGGAGGGGGCCAAGTCAAGGGCAGTGCGCACGCTCTATCGATAATGATGAGGGACCGGATCGGAGCCCGTTCCGCGCTAAAGCAACGGACCTGAAATCCGCCTTCCCCCGATGGCCGCCAGGGAGCGAATTTCAAGCCCAAAGCTGCTTTTAGAACCGTCGTGTCCAGAGCGTCTCTGAACCTCAAATGCGACTTCGAGCGCGACCCAACCCCCTAGGGGCCATTCGAGGTCCGAGGCTTTAGGTACCAGCTCGGAATGCAGCCCCAAGAACCCGCAGGAGCTCCTGGGCACGGTGCTCGCGCAGACGAGAGTGGACGACCACTTCGGAAGCTGGCAACGCCGGGAGACCAAGTTGCGGGCCTACGTCGACCGAGCCCGGCGGCGCGACACGCGCCGCCAGTGCTGCCACGGCGACCCCGGCGCTGACCGCCGCACCGACGGCCATCACTCCCCCGCCAACGAAAACCTCGGTCCAGGGAACGCCGACGCTGTCCAGGGCTCGCGTCGCGATAGCGCGTACGCCGCACGGCGCCGCCATATTCGCAAGCGGTAGCGGCACGCCGGCGCGTGGCTTCCACGTCGGCGCGGCAAACCATCCCATGCGATCCTCGAACAGCGGCTTGCCTCGCCGACGGTCGTCCTCACGACGGACAATCGCGGCGTCGAGCTCTCGTTGATCAAAGGCAGCAGCGAGCTCTCGTGACGCAGCAATGCGCATCTCGATGATGCGAGAGGGATCATAGGCATTGAGCCGAGCGAGGATCATTGGCAGCTCGGGCCCAGCCACATGGTCGCTAATGCCTATAGTCAGGCGTTGCGGGCGGGCGGCCGACGTGCCGGCAACGGCACGCTCATGCGCTGCAAGCAACTCGCGAGCAGGCTCGATGAACTCTCTCCCTTGCCCGGAGAGGCGCACATGGCGCGGTGTGCGGTCCAGCAGCCGACAGCCGAGTTGCCTTTCTAGACGCTTGAGCTTGAGGCTGACGGCCGCCTGCGCGACCTCAAGAACCTCCGCCGCACGCGTGAAGCTGCCGAGGTCCGCGATGAGGATGAACGCGCGAACGGCGTCGAGATCGAGCGCCTTCTGCATAGCCATATCGGATTCTTATGATTGATATCTCCAGCCATATATTGATCGAATAGGCCGTGGAGCGCAACTTTTTCGCCAGCACACGAGGAGGTCCAAGCCATGCTGGCCAAGCAATATCTTCATCGCCTTCCCGCCAATTACTCCATGGAGCAGATCCGCAGGCGGGTTTCCGAGCGGGCTCCACTCTGGGACGAGACACCGGGCCTTGGCTTCAAGGCGTTTCTGATCCAAGAGCGCGGCCGCCACGGCGCGCAACAGAACGCGTACTCCTCCTTGTACCTGTGGCTGCAGACGGAAGCTGCGCTGGAGTTTATCGTCGATCAGCGCTTTCGCAGCGTCATCGAGACATTCGGCCGTCCGCGGATCGAGACATGGCTCGCACTCGACGCGCGCAGAGGACGCGCGGCGCGCCCTCTCTTCGCATTCCGGGAGGATCTGGATATTCCTGTGACGGCTGACCTTGCCGCCTTGTATCGGCAGGAGCGCGAACGAAATGCCGAGGCTGCCGGGCGCGCAGGGATCTTTGCCAGTGTTGTCGCGATCGATCCGACGACCTGGAGGCTTGCACGCTTCACGCTGGCTGAGGAAGGACCGCGGGCCGACGAGACACGACGGTCATTCGAAATTGCGCACTTGGCAAAGCCAGGCCTCGCAGCAATTGGCTGAGACGAATGCTCACAAAAAGCCGGTCGAGATCCAGGGCACGGCGGCGATCACGAGAAGCCCGACGATGAGCGCTCCGAGATAGGGCCAGATAGCTCCGATGGCCTCGTCGGGCGGCACATTTCCGATCTTGCAGGCGAGGTAGAAGCCGATCCCGATCGGCGGCGCCATGAGCCCGATGTTCATGGCCGTCACCACCACCATCGAATAGTGAATGTCGTTGATGCCGAGCTGCTTGGCGATCGGGAACATGAGTGGCGCCATGAGCACGATGGCCGGCAGGCCCTCGAGAATGCAGCCGAGCACGAGGAACACGGCAATCGTCACGCCCATGAACGAGATCCAGCCGCCCGGCAGGCCCGTCATGAGCGTGGCGAGCTGCTGGGCAATGCCGGCTTGCGTAATGGCCCAGGCCATGGCGAGCGCCGTGCCGAGAATGATGAGGATGGAGCCGGTCAACGAGGCCGTCTCGACGAGCATGCCGTAGAACGTCCGCCAGCTTATGCCGCCATAGAGCAGGATGCCGGCAATGAGCGCGTAGAGCACGGCGATGGTGGAGACCTCGGTCGCGGTGGCGACGCCGCCAGTGACGGCACTGCGGATCAGGAAGGGCAGGACGAGCGCGGGGCCGGCGATCAGGAGCGTCCAGCCGACGACTTTCATCGGAGCGCGACGCACGCCCTCCATGTTTTCATGGCGGCTCTTCCAGCGGGCGAGCCCGACGAGCGCGCCGAGCAGCACAATCGCCACGACGATGCCCGCCGTGAAGAGGCCGGCAATCGAGACCCCCGCCACTGAGCCGAGCACGATCAGCACGATACTCGGTGGCACGGTGTCGGCCATGGCCGCGCCTGTAGCCAACAGGGCGATCATTTCTCGCGGTCTGTGCCCGCGTCGCTTCATCTCGGGAAAGAGCGCCGGCGCGACCGTCGCCATGTCCGAGACCTTCGAGCCCGAGATGCCCGACACGACAAAGAGCGAGCAGAGCAGCACGTAGGACATGCCGGCCTTCACGTGGCCGAGCAGCGAAGCGAGGAAGTCGACGATGGCCTTGCCCATGCCCGTCTGATCGAGAATGCAGCCGAGCAGCACGAAGATCGGCACCGAGATCAGAATGAGGTGCGACATGCCTTCGTCCATGCGCCCGATCATGACGAAGGTCGAGACGCGCGTCGCAAAGGCGAGATAGCTTAGCGTGCCAATGCCGAAGCAGAAGGCGATCGGCACGCCCATGGCGAGTGCGATCGCAACGAACACCACGAGAAAGAGGATGATCTTAGTGTTTCCGGCGCGGATCAGCGTCGGCATGAAATACCAGAGCACGAGCGCGATCGCGCCGATGAGCGCCGCGGAGAGCACGAGATCGCGCACGCGCGACGTGCGGATCGCATAGACCAGCACGATCGTCAGCATCGCGGTGAAGCCGAAGGGAATGGCCGAGACGCGGAAACTGTTCGGGATGTTGAGCGCAGGCGTAATGATCGCCCACTCCTCCATCGCGTACTCGACGGCGGGCTTCATGAGCGCGACGAGAAAGGTCGCGACGATAAGACAGCCGAGGGTCTCGAGAAAGCGCTGCGTCGGCTCGGGGAAGAGCCGCAGGACGATGGTCAGGCGCAGATGCTCGTTGCGATCGAGCGCGATGGCCGCGCCGAGCATGGCGAGCCAGAGAAAGCAGATCGACGCGACCTCGTCGATCCACACCACGGGCAGCGAGAAGACGTAGCGCGATGTGACGCCCGCGAGGAGCAGCAGCACGATCGCCACGAGCAGGAGCGAAGCGATACCTTCGATCGGCTTCATCCAGAGCGAACCGGCGCGCGGCGGCTCGCGGCTCTCGCTGAGGTCCGTGATATCGATCGCGTGGTCAGTCGAAGCCATGCCGCCCGCCCCCAAAGAGCAAACCGCCGCGTGGGGCTCACGCGGCGGGTAGGGATTTCAGAGCGATCAGGCGAGCTTGCCTACCGCCTTCTCGAGGATGCCCCAGGCTTCGTCGCCGTACTTGCCCTTCCACTCGGCGTAGAAGCCGCCCGCGCGCAGCTTGTCGCGGAAGCTGTCGGCCTTGGGCTGGTTGAAGGTCATGCCTTTGTCGGCGAGCTCCTTCTGGAGGCCCGCATTGAGGGCGGCGACGTCCGCGCGCTCCTTGATGCCGGCGTCGTTGATGTTCTTGGCGACGATCTTCTGCAGATCCTCGGGCAGCGCCGTCCACGCACGGCGGTTGGCGAGGAACCAGAAGCCATCCCACATGTGGTTCGTCAGCGAGCAGTACTTCTGCACCTCGAAAAGCTTCGCCGTGGAGATGATGGCGAGCGGGTTCTCCTGGGCGTCGACGACCTTGGTCTGCAGGGCGGTGTAGACCTCGTTGAAGTTGATCGACGCAGGTGCCGACTCGAGCGCCTTGAACATCGAGGTCCAGAGCGGCGAGACCGGCACGCGGATCTTCATGCCCTTGAAGTCCTCGACGGCATTGATCGGCTTCGTGGAGGTCGTCGTCTGGCGGAAGCCGTTGTCCCAGATCTTCTCCATGGCGACGAGGTTGGCCTTGGCAATGTGGCCGCGCACGTGCGCGCCGAGGTCGCCGTCCATGGCCTTCCAGACGGTGTTGTAGTCCGGGAAGGCAAAGCCGATGCCGTTGATCGAGGCGGCCGGCACCAGCGTGGAAAGGATGAGACCCGAGAGCGTGAAGAACTCGATGCCGCCGGAGCGCACCTGGCTCAGCATGTCGGTGTCGGAACCGAGCTGGTTGTTCGGGAAGATGTTGATCTCGACGCGCCCGTTCGTCTCCTTCTTGACGGCTTCGGCCATCTCGCGGGCGCGGACGTTCATCGGATGCGTGAGGGGCAGGTTATTGGCGTACTTGTAGCTGAACTCAGCCGACTGGGCGCGGGCAATGAACGGGGCGCCGATGATGCCGCCAGCGAGAGCTGACGAGCCGACGAGTACACGACGACGAGAAATCATTCCGTTTCCTCCTGGTAGCCGGCCGAGACCTGTGCAACGGCCGTATTATCGGCGCAGGACATAGCCGTCCGGCTACAGCGGATCAAGCCATCCGAGCGCAGATCAGGCACCAGATGGGCGATTCGAGCCTAGTTTCGCCCGCCCATAGGCATCCTGGCCATGATAGGCTGCCAGGAATTGAAGTGGACGGCCCAATCCGAGGCATTCTCATGGCCATTCGCATCGTTCAACTGGGCAGTCCCCGCCACGCTGGCGAAGGGACGCGCATCGGGACCGTCCGGCGCCCGCCGCGCGGGGTGCGCAAGGACCGCTATGCCGCCGACAACTGGTACGACGTCTGGCTGCCGGAGCTTTCTCCGAGCGATGAGCTGGTGGCCAAGGCGCACCATGCCACGACCGAGAAGGACTGGGCGGCCTTCATGCGCGCTTACCGCAGCGAGATGAAGCACCCCAGCGCCAGCCGGACGCTCGACCTGCTCGCCGCGCTCTCGAAGGACAGCAATTTCTCGGTCGGCTGCTATTGCGAGAACGAGGCGCGGTGCCATCGCTCTGTGCTCAGGGAATTGCTCCGCGAGCACGGTGCGAAGATCGTGGATTGAGGCTGCTGGCCTTACTGCCACCGTGAACCGGTTTCGCTGCCGACGATCTGCTCTCCCGTCAGCTTCCCTCAGGGCGACGCGCCAGCGCGCGAGCGTGAGTTGCTCGCAAGGCACAGCATTCGCTGTCTCCCACAGATAGATTGACAGCATTATTGCTGATCGTCGGAGTCTGTAGATGCGTAAGCTGTTGTGGGTAGCAGTCCTATTTCCTTTGTCCGTTTCTGGCTGTGCTTTCTTTCCGAATTTCGAGCACACGCCATCGGCTCACCTTCCCGTATCGGAGGTGGTGAACCAAATCCGCTGTGACCTGTACGAGTTCCTTAAGGACAACCCGCCGGGTCAACGCAATTTCTCGCTGGATCCGAAGAGCTATGCGACCGTCAAATTGACGCTCAGCACGACGGCCTTCGGCGACGTCAAATTCTCGCGGATCGATACGATCAGGCTCGGCGCCCAGGGGTTCCTGGCGGTGGGCGGCACCGCACAGCCCTTCCCGAGCCTGGGCGTCAAGCAGTCAAACCTCGTGCAGGCGGAGCTTGTCGTCAACATCTCGCAGGACAAGGAGCAACTCCGCGAGAAATGCCAGAACGGCCACGAGTACGGGCGCGGCGAGATCTTCAAGAATACGACGGGCCACGAAGATCGCGTCCTGATCAACGACCTCAGGATCGCATCGTGGCTGAAGAGGACATTCGAGCGCGGCGATCGGATCGTGCATACCGGAGCGCACTGCGACATTCGCACTAAGCCAGGGGCAAAGGAGAAGTCCTTGCCTTGTTCGGTTGGACTGGAAACCGCGACGCTGACGACGCGCTTCCAGCTCATCGGCGATGTATCGGGAGGTGTTCTCGATCTTGCCAAACTCATTCCGGTGATAGCCACACCGACACTTCAGCTTCAGGCCGACTACTACCACCAGATCCAGATCATCTTCAGTGGCAACAACGCGGTGGATGCATCGACGGCGGGCGAGAAAATGGCGGCTGACCGGCAAATAGCACCGAAAATAACTTTCAGGGGCGCGCCGCCGCCACCGGCGATCAAAATCGAGAAATGCGAGGGCGACGAGGCATCAGAAAGCTACAGGCAGTGCCGCGCGCTGCGAGACCTGCAGATCAAATACAATGCCCTGCAAGAACGCCTTTACCAGCTCGAGCAGCGCAGGACGGACGCGGGGTCGCGCGGCGATGACTATGATGCCGTCAGCCGTCAGCTCCGGTCCATCCGCGATACATTGATCCTGAACGGCAACCGGCCTTAGTGCGCGGCCTTGTCGCCTTGGGCGCCGCCGGCCGCTGAAGCACTTCCCGCGCCGATCGACGTGGGAAGTGCTTCAGCCAAAACGATGGCGCTTCAGAAGGCCTTGCTCGCGTCTGGGCGGTACTTGTTCTTCGGTACGTGGCCGGAACGCGTAGCCTCGCGCGGCTCGCGCACCCAGACCTCGCGGTTTGGGTGGAGGCCGCCGCCCCGCGTCGCGGGCACGGCCGTGTGACGCGCGCGCTGCAGGAGCCGCGTGTCGGCCTTGCCGCAGTTCGGATGTACGCCGCCGTTGGCCGCAACCACCTTTTCCCAAGCGGCCTTGCGCTTCGCGACCGTCGCGGGATCATTCAGCGCCGTGCAGTTGAGCTCGTTCTTGTTGAGATCGATGACGATCTCGTCGCCGTCCTGGATGAAGGCGATCGGCCCGCCGAGCGCAGCTTCCGGCCCGACGTGACCGATGACGAGGCCGACCGAGCCGCCGGAGAAGCGCGCATCCGTCATGAGGGCGACGACAATACCCCGCTCGCGGCAGAGCGCGGTGATGCGGGAGGTCGGATCGAGCATCTCGGGCATGCCCGGCGCACCGCTCGGACCCTCGTAGCGCACGATGACGGTGTCGTGGTTCTGGAACTGCTCGGGCGCGCTGTCGAGCGCCTTCAAGAGACCCGCCTCGCCCTCGAACACGCGCGCCTTGCCACGGAACGTGTTGTCCTCGAGGCCACCCTCGACACCGGCGAGCTTGAGGATTGCGGAGAACTCCGGCGAGAGGTTGCCGCCGAGCACGCGCAGACCGCCTGTCGGCTTGTACGGCTTCTCGACAGGATAGACGACCAGGCCGTCTGCGTTCGTCGCGCCGAGGCGTTCGACCTGCTGCGCGAGCGTCTCGCCCGTGCAGGTAAGCACATTGCCGTTGAGCAGGCCCGCCTCGAGCAGCTCGCGCACGATGACCTGCACGCCGCCGGCGCTGTCGATGTCCACCATGGAATACTTGCCATAGGGCCGCGCGTCCGTGAGCACGGGCACGACATGCTGCGAGAGGTAGTTGAACTCCTCAGGCGTCATGACGTCTTTCCAGAAGTCGGCATAGCCGGCGGCGCGGGCGATCTCGGGTGCGTGCAGCGTCACGTTCGTCGAGCCGCCGACGGCCATGGCGACGATGACGGCATTGCGCAGCGAGTCGCGCACGACGATGTCGCGCGGCTTGATGTCCTTCTCCATGAGATTGGTCAGGTAGCCAACCAGCTCGTCGGCGAACGCGCCCGTGCGGCGCGGATCGTCGGATGGCGGCGCCACCATGTGGAGCGGCTGCATGCCGACGACGCCGATGAACGTCTGCATGGTGTTGTAGGTGAACATGCCGCCGCAGCTACCGATGCCCGGACAGGCGTGGCAGGCAATGTGATTGCGGTATTCGGCATCAGGATGCCCTGCGACCTGATAGGCCGTGACGAGGTCGATGGTCTCGCCTGTCTTCGGATCGTGGCCCGGATGGATCGAGCCGTCGGACATGATGATGGCGGGCTGATTGTGCTCGAGCAGTGCCGCGAGCGTGCCGACCGGCGGCTTGTCGCAGGCGACGATGGCAATCGTGCCGGCGAGGCCCGTGGCCTCGAGGTGCTCACAGAGCGTGTCGTTGGTCACCTCGCGGCCGATGAGCGAATAGCGCATCTCGCGCGTGCCATTGCGAATGCCGTCGGACGTCGCGATCGTGTACTCGGGCTGGACGAGGCGCAGCTTGAGCTTACCAGGGCCCATGCCGATGCGGTCCTTGAGGCGGGCGTGGACGGCCTCGACCTTGTCGAGGACACCCAGATAGCACTGGCTGTCGCCCTTCGTGCCCACCACGCCGACCGAGGGCTCGTGAATGAGGTCGGGATCGGTCCCGAGGGCGCGCGCGATGCCCATGGTCTGGGTCGAGCGGCCTGGATGGCGGTCGATGAGCACGATTTTCGAATTGGTCACGGAAGGCTCCTTCCCACGGCACGGCAGGCATTGTCCGCGCCGGCAGCGAGCCGGCGGACAAGGCAATCGGAAGGGGCTTTATGAATGCCAATGCCGGTCAGAGGCAAGGGGGCCGGGCCTGGTGTCCCGATTCCGAAGCTCGCCTAACCTCGATGCCGGCGTCCCGAGCGAGCTTTGGCATCAAAAGGGACACTAGAATCATAATCTTGCTAGTGCGATTCAGATCGAGAAATTCGCTCGATACCGTGCCGCGCGAGCTGGCGAATTTCTCGATCATCGCACTAGACGCGCATCAGACCCGCAACGGCGCGCCGCAACAAGTTGCACCCCTCGGGCATTAACCGCGAGGGGGCTGGCAAAGGCGGAGCCAGGAAACGATGACATACCGGACATTTCTGTGGGGGGCGCTCGCTCTCGTGGCGATCCTCGCGCTCGCGGGGACGACATGGGTCTACACGCTGCCGGGCGCGCGGGGCCCTACGTCCCAGCCACCGATCGCGCAGCAAGAGACGGACACCATGCTGGCGGCCCTCAAGCCACCCAAGCGGCCGCGGCCCCTGATCGCCATCATCGGCATCAATGACGCCACCGAGACGACCGACTACCTCTTGCCGTACGGCATTCTCCGGCGCGCCGACGTCGCCGATGTCCTGACGCTCGCGACCGGGCCCGGCCCCGTGACCCTCTTCCCCGCGCTCAAGGTCGAGCCGCACACCACGATCGCCGCCTTCGATGCCGACCATCCTCAAGGCGCGGACTATGTCATCGTGCCGGCCATGAGCCGCGACGATGATCCGGCGGTGATGGAGTGGCTCAAGGCGCAGGCCGCGAAGGGTGCCACCATCATCAGCGTGTGTGCCGGCGCGAAGGTCCTGGCGGCCACCGGGCTGCTCGACGGCAAACGCGCCACGACGCACTGGTACTATCTAAACGAGCTGCGCAAGAAGCATCCTTCCATCCAGTACGTCGAGGATCGCCGCCTCGTCGTCGACGGAGATCGCGCGACGACGACAGGCATCACGGCGTCCATGCCGATGATGCTCACACTGGTCGAGGCCATTGGCGGACGCGGCAAGGCCGAAGCCGTCGCCAAGGATCTCGGCATTGCCGCGTGGGATGCACGTCACGACAGCAGTGCATTCGAGCTGACGCGCCCCTTCGCCGCGACCGTGCTGCGCAATCTCTTCGGCTTCTGGAGGTGGGAGAAACTCGGCATCGAGCTGCCGCAGGGCGTGGATGAAGTGTCGCTGGCGCTCGCGGCAGATGCCTGGTCGCGAACCTATCGTTCGCGCGCGCACACCTTCGCCGATAGCGCGGCGGCGCGCGAAAGCCGCAACGGCATTCGCATTCTGCCCGACGAGGTTGCGCCGTCATGGCCGGCTGCGCAAAGCCTTCCTGCGCTCGGCGACCGGCCGCCGGCCGAAGTCCTCGACCAGACACTCAGTGCCATCGCTGCGCGCTACGGTCGGAGCACAGCCTCGATCGTGGCCATGCAGCTCGAATATCCACGGCAGAAAGCTACGCCCTGAGCTGAGAGCAGAGGCGCGCCTCCGCCGAAGCTCACTCGGCCATGTCGAGCTCGCGGTCTCGGGCGAGGCGCCGCATCCAGACTGTGAAGTCGGGCCGTTGGCGAAGCTGTACGCCGTAGTGCCGGCGCAGCGCCGCGACGAGCCGCCCCTCGCGGCCGAGGAGATCGTCCGCATAGCCGATCATGAGCGAGTTCGGCCATGCCTGCGGGCGTATCTGGCGGACCCGCTCGAAGAAGCGGTCTTCGGGCTCGTCAGGGTGCATCTGCGCGAGCAGTGAGATCATCGCCGCCGTCGATCGGGAAATGCCCATATGGCAGTGGACGAGCAGATGGCGCTCCGCGTCGCCGCGGACCTCTGCCGCGAGTTGGCCGCCAAAACCCAGGATCTCGCCGACGTGCTGCCGCGTGGGCAGGATCAACCCCGCCGCCGGATCGATGATGTCGTGAAAATGAAGCGTCGTCCGGCTGTGGGCTCCGTAGCCTTGAAAGCCCGTCAGCTCCGGCCAATTGGGATCGAGCAATGACAATACGTGCGTAACGGCACGGGGGCCGTGCTCGGGTAACTCATCGATCCCGCAGATCGTGAGCAGAGAGATGCCGACAGGCTTCATTGGGGGCGCTCCAGGTGGCCATGGAGGTTTCGGCCCCTAATAGTACGCGCGTGGCGGGGTTCGCAACTGCAGGCCGGCGGCGCCCCGTCGGACGAGCTCGGCCCTACTCCTCGAGCACGAGCACGCCCCGGCTCATCTGCGTGCGGCGGAGCTGGCCGAGAAAGCTCATGCCGAGAAGCGTCGTGGTCAGCTTACCGGGCTCGGCAACCGCAGCGCGCACGTCGCGGACCACGATGTCCTCGATGGCAACGCTATCGAGCGTGACGAGGGCGACGCGGGCGACGCCATTGGCCGTGCTCACGCGGTGCGTATAGTCGCCGTCGCGAACATGGATGCCGGCATTACGCGCGTCCTCGAAGGTCAGCGCCACGATCGAGGCACCCGTGTCGACCATGGCCTGCACGGCCCGGCCATTGACGTGAATGCGCGAATGGAAATGCCCGTGCGCGCCGGCTTTGAGCTGGACCGTGCGGCCTAGGGAGGCGCGGGATGTGGGCGTCTCTTCGGTGGGCTTGTCGTCGTCGGCAGCCGCCGGCGCGTCGGAAGCAGGCCGGGACGGCGCATCGTCGTCGCTGAACTCAAGCCGGAGGCCAAGCATGTCGCGGACGAGATCGGCGTTCACGAATCCGAGCACGCCGGCACCGGCGATCCCGATCCAGACCGCCGCCAGCTTGAGCGCATTCAATGCGGAAGGCGACAACATGACCAACAGCTCCCGCCTGAGCATACGAGCGGGGCGCTGCCGCGGAGCCTTGGATGTATCAGCTCCTCAGCGTCAGAAATTCCCCGGAGAACTCATATGAGCGCAACCGGCTTAAAAAACTCATACCGAGAAGATTCTCGCGGAGTGCCCCGGGCTTAGAGACGAGCGCGTCCACCCCCTCGACTTGTATAGATCCAATGGCAATGCTGGCGAGGCGGACGTGGGCTGCGTACGTGATCCCGTTCGCCGTCTGGACGGGCACCGTGTAGCGCAGACGGCTCGTATCGACGCCGAGCCGTGCGGCATCGGCCTCGCGGATGACCACGGTCGAGGCGCCGGTATCGACGAGCATGGCCATGCTCTGGCCATTGAGCTTGGCATTGACCACGAAGTGCCCGTCGCGCCGCTTTCTGATGCGAACGGCCTGCGAGCCGGGTGTGCTCGTCTCGAGCGAGACGGCGCTGCCCGGCGGGCTCAGCTCGCCCTTCACGCGATAGGCGATTTGCGTGATCTCGTCGCGATAGCTGTAGCCGGCGACCAGGACGAACGCGATGGCCGCCCAGGTGAGGAAATCGCGCGCCGCCTGCAGCGTGCGGCCACGATAAGAGCCGGCGAGCGACAACGTGATCACGATCAGGAATGCGGTCAGGAAGCCGGCGGCGGCGAGGTCCGGCCAGTCGAGGCCGAACAGCGTCGCATCGCCGGCAATGAGCAGGCCAAGCGCCCCGATCAGGACCATCAGCAGGATGAGCCAGCCCATTGCGTCAATCTCCGGCAGCGGCCGGAGCCGCAGCCTCAGCCGCGCGCCGCCGCTCAGGCAAGAGAGACATGATTCTATGGCGCTCCCCAGGCGCCAGCGTGCTCCAGGCGGCGATTTCCGCAAGCGTGCGCCCGCAGCCGCCGCACAAGCCCGACCGCGTATCGATCACACACACCTGGATGCACGGACTATCCATTCAGCTCCCGCCAGCGCACGGCGTTCTGCCGATCACGAGAGCCGCGCCTCAGGGCGTGGCCCGTGATCGATGCCGCCGGTTCAGGCTTAGATAGGATCGCGGCAGACGCGAGGCAATGTCCAGTGTGTGCACTGGATTAAACCGACAATCCGCCATTCATCGGCCGTTCATCCCATCATGGAGGCATGAGGTGCGCGGCCTCCAAGGCGGGCAGGCCTGTCCCACTCCCCGTAGCCGGTATTCGAGCGGTGACGCTCTTGTCCGAGAGGTTGGAGGGGCGGCAATGCCTCCATGACCCTCTGGCGCGGAATGGTAACCAGAACCTCCGTGCCCTTGCGTACCTCCGAGCGGAGCTCGAAGACCCCCTCGTGAAGCTCGACGAGGCTCTTGACGATCGGCAGGCCGAGGCCGGTGCCGCCCTCGGCATTCTCGTGCGCGAGCGAGCCCTGGCCAAAGGCCTGCATGATGCGCGGAATCTCCTCGCGCGGAATGCCCGGCCCCGTATCGCGGATGCTGATCGTCTGACCGCCCGATGGATCGCGATAAACACTGACCGTGATCCTTCCCCCTTTGGGCGTGAACTTGAGGGCGTTGGAGAGCAGGTTCAGGCAGACCTGGCGCATGGCGCGCTCGTCCGCCCAGACCATCGGAAGTGTGTGGTCCAGGTCGAGCTCGATGGTGAGGTTCTTGCTTTCGGCCCGCAACTTCAGCAGGCGGTGGCAGTCCTCGGCGACGTCGACGAGGCGGATCGATTCCTCGTTGAGATCGTATTTGCCGGCCTCGATGCGCGAGATGTCGAGAATCTCGTTGATGAGATGGAGGAGATGGCTGCCGCTGTAGTGCACGTTGGCGGCGTACTCCTTGTAGGTCGCATTCTTGAGCGGCCCGAGAAGCTCGGCCTTCATGACCTCGGAGAAGCCGAGAATGGCGTTGAGCGGTGTCCTCAGCTCATGGCTCATGGTGGCGAGGAAACGCGATTTGGCGATGTTCGCACCCTCCGCGCGCCGGCGCGCCTCGTCGGACGTGGCCTTTTCCTGCTCGAGCTCGGCGATAAGCGCGTCCTTCTCGGCGCGGTACTCGAGCATGGCAAGCGCCGTCGAGTTGAGCCCCTTGGCGAGGAAGATGAAGTAGACGTGCACGCCGAGCGCCATCGAGGCCATGGCCCAGTAGAAGGGATGGCCGAGCATGAGGAGACGGACGACGACGGCCATCGTCATGGGGATGGTGCCGACGTAGAGGATCGGGAGCGCCGTCGACGCGAACGTCATGCGGATCGCCAGCACGACGATCAGCGACGCGAACAGGAAGACGTGCGAAGCGGAGTCGGTCGCGCCCATGCCGACGAGCGCAAAACCGGCCCATACGACGCCGTTGACGGTCTCGGCGAGGATGAGGCGGCGGCGCCAGACCTTGATGTTGATTTCGCTGCGCGGCAACGCGACGAAGCGGCGGCACAGCTCGAGCAGCGCCACCTTGGCGCCGATCACCAGGACCAGCCAGAGAATGGCCTCCGTCTTGGTCGCCCAGAACATCGAGGCGAGCGAGAAGATCACCGCCAGAAGCTGAATGGTCGCGACGGCGCTGAGCTCGTTGCGCACGAACATCAGCGTCATCTCGTACTCGAACTGGGGCTTGCCCTCACCGTCGAGCGCCAGCCGCCGGCGCGCCTCACGCACCTCGAAGCCCCGGTGCGGGCGCACGATGCGTGGCCGGCGCGGACTTGCGGCGGGATCTACAATGGTGGCGGCAATGGATGACACGTGGTGACCCCGAAATAACGCGCGGGGGTAGGCCGCGGCGCGGAACCGACCTTGCTGCAGAGCTCCTCTGCGCAACCAGCCAAATCGCCCACGCGTCTACCTTTGTCCTCAGTATGAGAATGATCTGTAAATCCTAACTTCGCGTTTACTCTGACCTGAAGGTTATAATTACATTGCACGTAACATGAATTTTGCGTTTCGGATTATTAGCCCTTCGCAACACTTCGGAGCCCGGAACCGGGCCTCGTTGCACCCCGGGGCCGCCTCGACTACGACTAAGGCGAACTCTTGTAGACGAACCTTGGCCCCTGCTGGAGAGCACCCCATGAAGCTCCTCGAGACCCGGATGGCACCCAATCCGCGCCGCGTGCGCATCTTTCTGGCCGAAAAGGGCATCCAGGTGCCGACCGAGGAGCTCGACCTCATGAAGGGGGAGCTCAAGAGCGACAACTTCACGAAATTGAACAAGCTTCAGAGAGTGCCCGTCCTCGTGCTCGATGACGGCACGGCGCTCTGCGAATCGATCGCGATCTGCCGCTACTTCGAAGAGTTGCATCCAGAACCCGCGCTCTTCGGCAAGGGCGCGCTCGGCAAGGCCCAGGTGGAGATGTGGCAGCGCCGCATCGAGCTCGGGCTCCTCGCGTCGGTCGCGAGTGCTTTCCGCCACCTGCACCCGGCCATGGCCCCCCTCGAGGTGCCGCAGGTCGCAGCCTGGGGCGAGGCGAACAAACCCAAGGCCCAGGAGATGCTGAAGCTCCTCGATGAGCAGCTCGCCGGCAATCGCTACATCACAGGCGATACCTATTCGGTCGCCGACATCACCGCGCTCGTCGCCATGGACTTCATGAGGGTGGCGCGCGTGCAGCGGCCCGAGGGGCTTGCCAATCTCGAGCGCTGGTATGGGGAAGTCTCAACGCGTCCGAGTGCCAAGGCGTGACATTCAAGCTGACGATCGTCGGGTGCGGTGATGCCTTCGGCTCCGGCGGCCGCCTACAGACCGGCTATCACGTCGATCTCGGCCACCATCGATTTCTCATCGATTGCGGCGCGACGAGCCTGATCGGTCTCGACAAGCTCAGGCTCGACCCGAACGCCATCTCGACGATCTTCATCTCGCACCTGCACGGCGACCACTACAGCGGTCTCGTGTGGTGGATGATGCACGCGGTGTATGTCGCCAAGCGCACGGTGCCGCTGACTGTCATCGGGCCACCGGGTGTCGAGGCGCGCGTGCTGCAAACGGCCGAGCTGATGTTTCCGGGCTCGACGAAAATCGAGCGGCGCTATCCGCTCATCTTCAAGGAATGCCGAGCAGGCGAGCCGCTCACCGAAGGGCCGGTAACGGTGACGGCATGGGAGGTCTCACATCCCTCCGGTGCGCCGTCGCATGCGCTGCGCTTCGAGATGGGCGGCAAGGTGCTCGCATTTTCCGGCGATACGGAATGGGTCGAGGCCCTCATCCCCGTCAGTGCCGGGGCCGATCTCTTCATCACGGAGTGCTATGCCTTCGACGGCCCCGTGCGCTACCATACGAGCTGGCAGATCCTCCAGCCGAACCTGCCGCGGATCACCGCAAAGCGCATTCTGATCACGCACATGAACAGCTCGATGCTGGCGCGCCTTGACGAGATCGGTGGCCCGAACATCCTGCTCGCCGAGGACGGCCTCGTCGTCGAGATATGACACGCACGCGAGCAGCCCGCCCTCGACACCGCGCGCTCGACGCGCTGGTCGAAGAAATCCGCGCCTGCCGGCTCTGTCGCGATGCGCCGCAAGGCGTGCCGCTGCCCCATGAGCCGCGCCCCGTTCTTCGCGTGAGCACGACCGCGCGCATCGGCGTCTTCGGCCAGGCACCCGGAACACGCGTCCACGCGTCCGGTATGCCGTTCACGGATCCGTCCGGCGTACGGCTGCGCCAGTGGATGGGCGTGACCGATGAGGAGTTCTACGACGCAACCCGCATCGCGATCATCCCCATGGGCTTCTGCTTTCCGGGGCTCGATGCCAAGGGCGGAGACCTGCCGCCACGCCGAGAGTGCGCGCCGCTGTGGCGTGCGCGGCTGATGGCGACGCTGCCGAAGCTCCATCTCGTACTGCTCGTCGGACAGTACGCCCAGCGCTGGCACCTCGGTGATGATTGCGCGCGCGATCTGACGGGCACGGTGCAGCGCTGGCGGGAGTTCGTGGCCCGGCCTGATGGTCCGGTGATGGTGCCGCTGCCGCATCCGTCGTGGCGCAACAACGCCTGGATCAAGCGGAACCCATGGTTCGACGCGGAGCTCATTCCGTGGCTGCGGGAGACCGTACGGGCGCACCTCTAGTTTGCGCCCGCGGCGGCGGCATACGCTGATGTTGGTAAGTGCCACCGCCCCTCATCCTAACCTTCTCCCCGTAAGAACGGGGAGAAGGGACAAGGTGGCGCTCGCGGCGCGCTCCAAGTCACAAAAAGAAGGGGGTCCGGGGTCTCCCCGGTTGGGGCGCGGGGCGAAAGCCCCGTCGCGCCCGCGGCGCGAGTGATCAGCTCAGCTCGTGAATGCGGAAGTTCAATCCGCCACGCGGCGTCAGCGTCACGGTCGCGTTGATGCCGGGATGCTCGTCCGCCGGCGCATACTTGCTGCCGACGTACTCGGGCCGGAAGCGGCGCAGAAGCATGGAGAGCGCGAGCGTGTTCTCGACCTGGCTCATGGCGCCGCCGATACACGAGCGCTTGCCACCACCGAACGGGATATACGTGTAAGGCCGGCGCTTCTTGGCGGCTTCGCCCATGAAACGCTCGGGGCGGAAGGTCTCGGGCTCATCCCAGTAGCGCGCATCGTGATGCGCACCATAGGCGAAGAGCACGACGCGATCGCCCGCCTTGATCTGCTTGCCACCGATCTCGTCGTCCTTGGTGGCAACGCGGATCAGGCCCCAGATCGGCGGATAAAAGCGCATGGTCTCCTGGATGACCGCGCGGGTGTAGACGAGCGCCGAGTAGTCGGCCGCGACCGGCTCGCGCGAGCCGTAGACTTCCTCGCCCTCGCGGCGGATGCGCTCGACGATCTCGGGGCTGCGGGACGCCTCGTAGAGCGCCCAGGCGAGCGTCAGCGCCGTCGTCTCGGTACCGGCCCAGAGGTACTGCTTCAGCTCGTCGATGGCCTGCTGCTCGTCGAACTCCGGCACGTTCGGATCGGCGGTGACGGCCTGGATCATTTTGAGCAGCGTGCGCTCGCGCTCCTCCCGCGGGTTCGCCGCGAAGATGGAGGGCGGAACGCCGGCCCAAGCCTCCATGGCCTTGGCGATGCTGTCCTCGGAGATCTCGAAGTCCGCGTCCGCCATCTTCTTCATGCGAAGATCTTTGTGGCTCGGCACGTCGGTGTAGGTCTTCACGCACTTGAAGATGAAGTGCGGATTGAACGGCATGTCGCGATCGAAGAGCGCCTTGCAGATCATGTCCGCGGCGAGTGTCCACGTCTGCTCGACCATCTCGACGCTGTCGCCAGTGCGCGCGAGCTCGGCCCAGTTGTCCATCTTCTGGCGGATCGCGGTCAGGAAGTACGGGATGTACTCGGCGAACATGTCGGGATGGAATGCCGGCTGCTGCGGCATGCGGATCTTCTGCCAAAGCGCACCGTCGTGCGTGATCATCGACTTGCCGAAGACCGGGCGCAGACCGTCGAAATACTTGATGTAGTCGTCGGCCTTGGTGACGAGGACGCGCTTGAAGTGGTCGGGCTCCGAGAGGAACACCACGCGCTCGTTGGCCATGGTCACTGCGATGACGCCGCCATAGCGCTGCGTGAGCTGCTGAAGCACCGTCATCGGATTGGCAGCATTGCCTTTCTGGAGGGCAGTGAGCTTGAACCAGATGCTCTCCTGCTCGCCAAGGCCCTGTGTGTGCTGACCGGGTGCGGCAGCGCCCCCCTGGGGCACCATGGTATCCTCGGCCGGTGTATGGATCGCGGTCATAGCGTGCATTCCTAGCGCCCGCGCACAACGCGCACGGACATTCGTGGTTGTCTCCATCCGACCGGCGTTTCCCCGCCCCAGGCGCACATAGGCATCTGACGTGCCGTTGGCTGCCAAAGGGTCTCGTAACATCGGCCCGGGCGGACTGTCCACGCACGGTCACTTTACCGCTGCATTTTGGCGCGGCATGTGTCCGAAACGCGAACCTTTTGCCAATTCCTAGCTCGATCAGCCCACGTCGGGCGAGATCAGCCGGGCAGTTTGGTTAACAGTGCTCAGAATTCGTACGTGACCATCCTCCAGGCGCGCCTTTCCCGAGGCGACCAGGGCGAGGGCCTGAGGATAAATTACGTGCTCCACTGACAATATGCGGTCGGCGAGGGCGGCGGGGGTATCTCCGTCGATGACCGGCACGGCCCCCTGGGCGATGATCGGGCCAGCGTCCATCTCAGCGACCACGTGGTGGACGGTGCATCCGACGATCCGCACACCATCGGCAAGCGCCCGGGCATGGGTGTTGAGGCCCGGGTAGAGCGGCAGCAGCGAGGGGTGAATGTTGATCATACGCCCGGCCCAGCGCGCGACGAAGCCCGCCGTCATGAGGCGCATGAAGCCAGCACAGGCGATCAGCTCGACGCCCTCGGCCATCAGGACGGCGTGGAGGGCGTCCTCGAAGGCCTCGCGAGTTGCATACGCTTTGTGGTCGACGGCATGAGCGGCGAGGCCCTGCTCGCGGGCCCAGGCAAGGCCGGCCGCCCCAGGCCGGTTCGACACGACGCAGACAATCTCGGCAGGGTAGTCCGGCGCGCGAGCCGCCTCCACGAGCGCCATCATGTTCGAGCCACGGCCCGAAATCAGGACGCCGACGCGCCGCTTCCTCACGACGAATACCTCAGTTGGCCGGTGTAGTGGACGGCCTCGGCCTGCCCCTTGCCCTTGGCCTCGCTCAGCACACCCCGCGCGGGGGCGATCCGCCCGATGATCATGGGCGCCTCGCCGGCCTCGCGCAGCTCCTTCAGAACCGCGCCCCCCTGCTCCCGAGAGACGACGATGACGAGGCCGATGCCGCAGTTGAACGTGCGGAGCATCTCGGTGTCATCGAGATTGCCGGCCGTCTTGAGCCAGCCAAAGACAGGCGGCGGGATCCAGGCATTGAGGTCGATCTCGGCGCCGATCTGATCCGAAAGCACGCGCGGCACATTCTCGGAGAGCCCACCGCCCGTGATGTGCGACAGCGCCTTGATGGCGCCCTCGGGGCCGCTGCCGCCCGTGGCGCGGATGGCCGCGAGGACCGGCTTCACATAGATGCGCGTCGGCGTGAGCAGGCTTGCCGCGAGGGACATCTCAGGGGCGAAGGGTGCCGGCGCATCCCATTCGAGGCTCGCGCCCGCCACGAGCCGGCGCACGAGCGAATAGCCATTGGAATGCACGCCCGACGAGGGCAAGCCGATGAGCAGGTCACCGACCGCGACGTCAGCACGCGGCAGCACGCCGCCGCGCTCGACGGCGCCCACGGTAAAGCCCGCGAGGTCATAGTCCCCGCCGCCGTACATGCCCGGCATCTCGGCCGTCTCGCCGCCGATCAGCGCGCAGCCGGCCTCGTGACAACCGGCCGCGATACCGGCGATCACCTCGCGCGCAACCGCCACATCCAGCTTGCCGGTGGCAAAATAATCGAGAAAGAACAGCGGCTCGGCGCCCTGCACGAGCAGGTCGTTCACGCACATGGCGACCAGATCGACGCCGATGGTCGCGTGCTGGCCGGTCTCGATGGCGATCTTGAGCTTGGTGCCGACGCCGTCGTTGGCGGCGACGAGGATCGGATCCTTGTAGCCGGCGGCCTTCAGGTCGAAGAGACCGCCGAAACCACCGAGGTCGGCATCGGCGCCGGGCCGGCGGGTCGCGCGGACGAGAGGCTTGATCGCGGCCACGAGCGCATTGCCGGCATCGATATCGACACCGGAATCACGGTAGGTGACCGGGGCGTTCGGGTCCGTGGCTGCACCGTTGTGACCGATTGACGTCATCATACCCTCGAAGAGGTCGCCGGCAGGGCCCCGGAATTGCGGCGCGGGCGCCACGACGGGACAGGAACTTGGGACAATCGGGGGCTCGGGATCGCAGTGCCCACGGCCAACCCTACTTTCGCCCCATTGGTCATGACCCAACTGATGGGTGATTGTGCGGGGCAATAGCAATCCGTGGGGTGTTCGGCAACTCACGGATAGGTCAGTTTGTCCCCCTATTGACGACTATTTGGCGGGACATGGACCGTTGGGCACCATGAGAGGTCTTTTGGGCAACAGCGACATGGTACGTCGGGCAGCCGTCGGGCTCCTGCTGGTGGGTTTGACGAGCGGCGCCGCGGCGGCCGAGGACTCGAAGGTCTTCATCATCGGGAACTACCCGGTCGAGGCGCGCGCTGCAGACGCGGTCGCGGCCAAGGAGCAGGCGATCGCCGATGGCCAGCAGGCGGCTTTCCGCTCGCTCCTGAGGCGCATCGTGCCGGTGACGGCCTATGCCCGCCTCAAGGGCGTCAAGACGACGCCGGCCGCGCCAATGATCGAGGGTTTCTCGGTGCGCTCCGAGCGCAATTCCTCGACCGAGTACATTGCGAGCTACGACTTCTCCTTCCAGCCGGCCGCCATCCAGCGCCTGCTCGAGACCCAGGGCATTCCCTACGTCGACAAGCAGGCCCCGCGGATCGTGGTCGTGCCGATCTATCGCGCCGAGCGCCAGCCGGCGAACGTGATCGCCGAGGCCACCGACACGTGGAGCTACGCCTGGCGCAGCCTGGATCTCGGCAACACCCTCACTCCTGTGACGCTCGGCCAGGCGAAGAAGACGCTCAGTCCTGACACGATCAACGCCGCCCTCGCCGGTGACGGCGGCGCCCAGCGCGCCATTGCCGGCGAATACCAGACCTCGCTCGTCGTGCTCGCCGTTCTCGAGCCGAGCGCCGACGGCAAGAAGGCCACGGTCACGCTCGGCGGCCAGGATGCAGTTGGTCCGCTGTCGCTCGTGCGCGGCTACCGGCTGGATGGCGACCTTGCCTACACCTCGGAGCTCGCCGCGGTCGTTGCGCTCGGCGTGCTCGAAGGGCGCTGGAAAGCGGCGAACTCGCATTTGAGCACGGCAAGTGCGCCGGCATCGGCACCGGGCGGATTCGCACCGCCGCAGGGCGCGGCCTATGGTGAGGGCCCGCCGAGCTATGGCGCGCGCGGCAGCGCGCCGAGCGGCGGCATGATCCGCCTTTCGGTCTCCTTCCAGGGCATGGGCGAGTGGCAGCAGATCAGCCAGCGCCTCGCGGCAACTCCAGGCGTCGATAATCTGGAAGTGGAAGGGCTTTCCGCGCGTGGTGCCCGCATTGCACTGAGCTTCCCCGGGAGCCCGGACGATCTCGCGCGGGCACTTTCCTCGCAGGGCCTCAGCCTGCGCAGCGGGCCGGACGGGCTGATCCTGAGCGGGCGCTGAGCTAGGGCTGAAACAGCCGCATGTCCCAGGCGACAGGATGCTCGAGGCCGGGCCTGATGCGCTGCGCATCCGGGTGCGTGCAATTGATGATGACGTTCTCCTCGATGCGCGCCACGACCGACGGCACGATCAGAATGGCCGACCTCTTTTCCTTGAACCACTTGGAGCCGGCCGCCCGCGCCTTGGCCATTTCCAGCCATCCCGGCACCGAGTCTTTGGTAAAGATCTCGTAGGACACGCCCTTCGGGATCTCGATCTCGATGTAGTGCTGGTTGGACGGCAGAACGCCATTGAAGTGCGCGAGCTTCTCGAGCAGCGCCGTGCTGTAGTGGCGCGATGCATAGATGACCTCCTGGCCCTTCTCGTGCCAGCGGCCTTCGATGCGGGCGGCGCCTTCTCCGCTGTAGATCGGGTAGGCGCCCTGGGGATCGCCAATGCGATAGACCCGCAGGGCTTCGCCAAGCACCCGGACACTAGGCCGCGACACCGGCATCGGCCTTCGCGAGAAGCTTCAGGACCAGATCGGCGCCGGCAATAGACTCCTTGGCGAGATCAATCGGCGTCCGACCGCCGAGCATGGGGTGCTCCTGGATCATGAAGCGCGCGGCTCGCCCGGCGTCGTCGTGATAGATCTTCAGAACCTCATAGAAGACCTTCGAAAGCGCCCACACCTTCTCGCTCTCGTCCTTCGTAAGAGCGTGCTTGCGCCGATGGAGCGTCGACTTCGGAATGATGTCTGTCGCGCGGACGAACTTCCCCTGCGGATCGATCCGTTCGATGACGACCGTGGCGGTCTTGACGGGAAAGCCTTTGGCGACCCGCTCCACGAGTGCCAGATCATCAACTTTGGCCCAGTCGGACAGGCCCATGAACTTGGCGATCCGGCGGGCCTCGGAAACGGCACCGGTCTCGGTTGCCTGCATGGCACGCTCCTTTGCGTTTCATTTGGGAATAATATAGTCTCAATTGGGAAGTCAATCAAGGCCCGCGCGCCTTTGACGAGCAGCCTGTGGAGGCAAGGGCATTGGAACGCGTGCGCCGCGCCAATCTGCCTGTTGCGCTTGGCCGTGAACCTGCTATGCCCTCGCCACCCCCTACAGTTCAGTCCGGGTTCCGTTTTGCCGCGATGAATGTCGTCACTTCGACCGACGGGCTTGCCGCCCTTTGCCGCGAGCTCGCGAGGAGCTCCTATGTCGCCGTCGACACCGAGTTCATGCGCGAGCAGACCTTCTGGCCCAAGCTGTGCCTCATCCAGCTTGCCGGTCCCGATGCAGAGGCGATCATCGATCCCCTCGCCGAGGGCCTGGATCTCGCCCCCTTCTGGCAGCTCATGACCGACCGCGAGGTGGTGAAAGTCTTCCACGCCGCGCGTCAGGATCTCGAAATCGTGCACGTGAAGACCCGCGCGTTGCCCGCGCCGGTGTTCGACACGCAGGTGGCCGCCATGGTGTGCGGCTTCGGCGACAGCATCAGCTACGTCAATCTCGTCAAGCGCATCAGCGGCGAGGATCTCGACAAAACCTCGCGTTTCACGGACTGGAGCCGCCGGCCGCTCAGCCAGAAGCAGCTTCACTACGCACTCGGAGATGTGACGCACCTCCGTAAGGTCTACACGAGCTTGAAGAAAATGCTCGAGGACTCGGGGCGCGCGCACTGGCTCGACGAGGAAATGGCGACGCTGCTCGATCCCGGCACCTACGAGACATTGCCCGAGGATGCCTGGCGTCGCCTCAAGCTCAAGGTCCGCGGCCGCAAGTCGCTTGCCGTGCTCATCGAGCTTGCCGCCTGGCGCGAGCGCGCGGCCCAGGGACAGGACGTGCCCAGGAGCCGCATCATCCGCGACGAGGCGCTCTACGACATCGCCAACCAGATGCCGACGGAGACCAAGCAGCTCGCCGAGCTGCGTACGCTGAGCGATGGCTTCTCGCGCTCGCAGCGCGCCAAAGAGATCGTCGACGCCGTCAAGCGCGGCCTCGAGCGGGACCCGGCCTCGCTGCCGTCCGTTACCGCCAACTCGCCCTCGTCGGGCGATGTCAATGCGATGTGCGACATGCTGCGTGTGCTGCTCAAGGCTGCCGCCCAGCGCCACAAAGTGGCACCGCGCCTCATTGCCGATGCCGAGGACATCGAGGCCATCGCGAGCCAGCGCAATCCGGACGTTCCGGCGCTCAAAGGTTGGCGCCGCGAGCTCTTCGGCGAGGATGCGCTTCGCCTCAAACGCGGCGAGCTTGCACTCACCGTCCGCAACGGCGAGGTGATCGCCATTCCGGCGGCGAAGGCCTAGGCCGGGCTCGGGCCGCGCGCCAGCCGAGGCCGCCGACGCTGCCCAAAAAAGCACGTCACATCGCCCGGCGGACGGTCTAGCGGCGATCGCAGGAGCGGATTATAAGGCTTCCAATCGCCCGGTCGCCGTCAGCGTTTCCCGCGCGCATGACGGTTGCTTGCCGTGCACTCACGTGCCCGGGTCCCGACAACCTCGATCGACTGCCGTATTGGCTGCAGGAGACGTGCCCGTCATGACCCTCACACCCACCTCACTCGACAGTTTCAAGTGCCGCAAGACCCTCAAAGTCGGCAATAAATCCTACGAGATCTTCTCGCTGCCGGATGCCGAGAAGAACGGCCTTCCGGGGATCTCGAAGCTCCCGTTCTCGCTGAAAGTCCTGCTCGAGAACCTGCTCCGCTACGAGGATGGCCGCTCGGTCAAGGCGGCGGACATCAAGGCCATGGCCGCATGGCTCACGGCTAAGACCTCGAAAGCCGAGATCGCCTATCGCCCCGCTCGCGTGCTGCTGCAGGACTTCACCGGCGTGCCATGCGTCGTCGATCTTGCTGCCATGCGTGACGCCATGCAGACCATGGGCGGCGACCCCTCGAAGATCAATCCGCTGGTGCCCGTCGACCTCGTCATCGACCACTCGGTCATGGTCGACTACTTCGGCACGGCCGATGCCTTCCAGAAGAACGTCGACGTCGAGTACGAGCGCAACAAGGAGCGCTACGAGTTCCTCCGCTGGGGCGGCTCGGCCTTCAACAACTTCCGTGTCGTCCCGCCGGGCACGGGCATCTGCCACCAGGTGAACCTCGAATATCTCGGTCAGACGGTCTGGACGAAGGACGTCGGCGGCATCACGCAGGCTTTCCCCGATACGTGCATCGGCACGGACAGCCACACGACGATGATCAACGGCCTCTCCGTGCTCGGCTGGGGCGTCGGCGGCATCGAGGCCGAGGCGGCCATGCTCGGCCAGCCGGTCGCGATGGTCATTCCCGAAGTCATCGGCTTCCGCCTCAAGGGCAAGCTCAAGGAGGGCATCACTGCGACGGATCTCGTGCTGACCTGCACGCAGATGCTGAGAAAGCGCGGCGTCGTCGAGAAGTTCGTTGAGTTCTTCGGCGACGGCCTCGACCATCTCTCGCTCGAGGATCGCGCAACGATCGCCAACATGGCCCCGGAGTACGGCGCGACGTGCGGCTTCTTCCCGACGGATGCCGATACCATCAAGTACCTCACCGCAACGGGCCGCGCGAAAGAGCGCGTTGCTCTCGTCGAGGCCTACTGCAAGGCCCAAGGCTTGTGGCGCATGCCGGGCCACGAGCCCGTGTTCACCGACGTGCTCGAGCTCGATCTCTCGACTGTCGAGCCCTCGGTGGCGGGGCCGAAGCGGCCGCAGGATCGCGTCCTGTTGAAGGATGCCAAGACAGGTTTCGCAAAGTCGCTTCCCGAGATCGTGAAGGGAGCGACGATCGACGCCAAGACGGCGGTCGGCGATACCGGCTACAGCATCGGCAGCGGCGATGTCGTGATTGCCGCCATCACCTCGTGCACGAACACTTCCAATCCCTCGGTACTGGTGGCGGCCGGCCTCGTCGCCCGCAATGCGCGCGCCAAGGGCCTCAAGGTGCAGCCCTGGGTGAAGACGTCGTTCGCCCCCGGCTCGCAGGTCGTCACCGACTATCTGACCAAGGCCGGCCTGCAGTCCGAGCTCGACGCGCTTGGATACAATCTCACGGGCTATGGCTGCACGGTCTGCATCGGCAATAGCGGTCCGCTGCCCGAGCCGGTCTCGAAGGCCATCGCCGACGGCAATCTCGTCGCCGCCGCGGTGCTTTCAGGCAACCGCAACTTCGAGGGCCGCGTGCACGCCGAGGTCAAGGCGAACTATCTCGCCTCGCCGCCGCTCGTCGTCGCCTATGCGCTCGCCGGAACGATGAACAAGGACCTCACCACCGAGCCCATCGGCAAGGACCAGGACGGCAAGGACGTGTTCCTCCGCGACATCTGGCCGACGTCCGCCGAGATCGCCTCGATCGTGCGCTCGACGGTGACGCCCGACACGTTCGCTGCGCGCTACGCCGATGTCTTCAAGGGCGATCCGAAATGGCAGTCGCTCGGCAAGGCACGCGCGAGCCTCACGTACGGCTGGAACACGGTCTCGACCTACGTCCAGAACCCGCCGTACTTCGAGGGCATCACGATGGAGCCGAAGCCCATCAGCGATGTCGTGAACGCGCGCATCCTCGGTCTTTTTGGCGACTCGATTACAACCGACCACATCTCGCCTGCCGGCTCGATCAAGCGTGATGGCCCCGCCGGCAACTATCTCATCGAGCGCCAGGTCCGCCCGCACGACTTCAACTCCTACGGCGCGCGTCGCGGCAACCACGAGATCATGATGCG
This sequence comes from Hyphomicrobium sp. CS1BSMeth3, assembly GCF_900117415.1. GTDB lineage: Bacteria > Pseudomonadota > Alphaproteobacteria > Rhizobiales > Hyphomicrobiaceae. The sequence goes on along the minus strand of NZ_FPEI01000006.1, from coordinate 845 downwards.
CGGCACGTTCGCCAACATCCGCATCAAGAACCTCATGCTCGGCGGCAAGGAAGGCGGCAACGCGATCCACTATCCCGATGGCAAGGAAGGATCGATCTACGACGTCGCCATGCAGTACAAAGCCGAGGGCGTTCCGCTCGTCGTATTCGGCGGCAAGGAGTACGGCACAGGTTCATCGCGCGACTGGGCAGCCAAGGGCACGGCACTGCTCGGCATCCGCGCCGTGATCGTGCAGTCCTTCGAGCGCATTCACCGCTCGAACCTCGTTGGCATGGGTGTACTGCCGCTCGTCTTCGAGGACGGCCTCTCGTGGCAAGACATCGGTCTCACCGGCAAGGAGCAGGTGACCATCCCCGGCCTCACAGGCCTGAAGCCGCGCCAGAAGGTAATCATCAAGGTGACCTTCGAGGACGGCGTGACGAAGGAAGTGCCGACGCTCTGCCGTATCGATACCGAGGACGAGATGAGCTACTACCGCCACGGTGGCATCCTGCAGTACGTTCTGAGGAACCTCGCCGCGGCCTGAGCGCCGACGCAGAAGTTGAGGTGCATGGTTAAAAAGCTCCTGTCCAATCGGACAGGAGCTTTTTCTTTGGCCATGTGGAGAATGATCGGCGTACCACCCAACCGGGTGGCGCAAAGAAGAGCGTCCCAACTCCGACTATGGCTTCTGAAAGCAGAAAGGGCCGCCCAAGGGCGGCCCTTTCCTTAAGTTCTTGTCTCGATCTGCTTCGGATCAGAAGCGGATGCGGGTACCAGCCGTGAACATGTGGAGGTCTTCCGCACCGCCGACCGTCGCGTTGAACTGCGCTGAGTCGAGCGAGTAGTTCTTGTAGGCCAGCCAG
>NZ_FPEI01000003.1 GCF_900117415.1 Hyphomicrobium sp. CS1BSMeth3 | reverse complement strand
AACTTCATCCGCATTCCGGATGCGGGTCGTTTCGAGATACGTCTCGCGGATGGTGCTGCGAATCCCTACCTCTTGCAGGCGGCCATTCTGGCGGCTGGCCTCGATGGGATGCGCAACAAGCGCGATCCGGGCAAGCGCCTCGACATCAACATGTACACCGAGGGCCATACGGTGAAGGACGTGCGCCGCCTGCCGCTCAATCTGCTCGATGCGCTGCGCAACTTCGAGACGAGCGACATGCTGAAGGCAGCCTTCGGCGAGGCGACGGTCGCCTCCTATGCCAAGCTGCGCCATGCCGACTGGAATGACTACGCGCGTCATCTCACGGACTGGGAGCGCCAGACGACGCTCGACTGCTGAGAGCGCTGTCGCGCTCAGAACATGTTGAGTGCGAGGCGCGCCTCGTCGGACATGCGGCTCTGATCCCAGGGCGGATCGAAGGTCAGGTTGACCGTGACCTGCCCGACGCCATCGACGCTGCCGACGGCATTCTCGACCCAGATGGGCATTTCGCCGGCGACCGGACAGCCTGGCGCCGTCAGCGTCATGTCGATGCCGATGTTGCGCTCGTCGTCGATGTCGATCTTGTAGATCAGGCCGAGCTCGTAGATGTCGGCCGGGATCTCGGGATCGTAGACGGTCTTGAGCGCGGCGACGATGTCGGCCGTCATCTGCTCGAGCTGCTCGGCCGAAAGCTTCGAGCCCTCGACGGGCGTGCCGCCTTCATCAACCGAGGGCGCGCGGCCCGGCGTCACGTGGGACTTCTCCGGCGCATCGCCACCGAGGATCAGCGTATCGCGCTCCACTGGCTTTCCGTCCATGGGGCTCACTCCATTACGCGAAGAAGTCGTGCGCTTTGATCAGCGCTTCGACCAGCGCATCGACCTCGGCACGGGTGTTGTACATGGCGAACGACGCGCGGCATGTCGCGGAGACGCCGAGGCGTTCCATGAGCGGCTGCGCGCAGTGATGACCGGCGCGCACGGCGACGCCCGAGCGGTCGATGATCGTCGAGATGTCGTGCGGGTGCATGCCGTCGATGTTGAAGGCGACGATGGAGCCCTTGCCTGGGGCGCGGCCGTAGATCTTCAGCCAGTTCAGCTCGGCAAGGCGCTGGTGGGCGTACGAGCGCAGATCCGCCTCGTGCGCGGCGATGTTCTCGCGGCCGATCTGCATCATGTAGTTCAGCGCAGCGCCGAGGCCTATGGCCTGCACGATCGGCGGCGTGCCGGCCTCGAACTTGTGCGGCGTGACGCCGTACGTGACGTTATCGGTTGTCACGGTCTCGATCATCTCGCCGCCGCCGAGGAAGGGCGGCATGGCATCGAGGTGCTTCTTCTTGGCATAGAGAACGCCGATGCCGGTCGGTCCGTACACCTTATGGCCTGTGAAGGCATAGAAGTCGCAGTCGAGGTCCTGCACGTCGACCGGCATGTGCACGGCGGCCTGCGCGCCATCGACGAAAACCGGCACGCCGCGTGTGCGCGCGATCCGCACGACTTCCTTGATGGGCACGACCGTGCCGAGCACGTTCGACATGTGCGTGACGGCGACGAGGCGCGTACGCGGGCTCAGCAGTTTCTCGAGAGCTTCGAGATCGAGCACGCCGTCGTCGCTGATCGGCGCCCACTTCAGCACGCAGCCCTTGCGCTCGCGCAGGAAATGCCACGGCACGATGTTGGAGTGATGCTCCATGATGGAGAGGACGATCTCGTCGCCCTCTTTGAAGTCGGCGCCGAAGCTGTAGGAGAGGAGGTTGATCGCTTCGGTGATGCTCTTCGTGAAGATCACCTGATCGACGCTCGGCGCATTGATGAAGCGCCGCGTGATCTCGCGCGCCTCCTCGAATTTTGCCGTCGCCGTATTGGAGAGGTAGTGGAGCCCGCGATGGACGTTCGCGTACTCCATTTTGTAGGTGTGATCGATCACGTCGAGGACGGCCCGCGGCTTCTGCGCGGATGCGCCGTTGTCGAGATAGACGAGCGGCTTCCCGTAGACCTCACGGAAGAGGATCGGGAAATCGGCCCGAATGCGCTCGACGTCGAAGGCCGCCGCGCCTGAGGGCGTCTTTGCGGTCGTTTCGGTGGTTGCCATGATCCGTCCTAGCTCCGGGCTGCGTTCATGGCCCGGTTGTTCGCGCGGCTACTTGGTGCGAAGCCAGTCGATGGCCAGCGTCCCGATCGCCTCGCGCACGGCCTCGTTCTCGATCTTCTCGACGGCCTCGCCGATGAAGCTCTCCGTCAGCATCGCGCGGGCGACGTCCGGCGGAATGCCACGCGAGCGACAGTAGAAAAGGAGGTCGGCATCGATCTCCGTGCAGGTGGCGCCGTGGCCGCACACCACGTCGTCGGCGTAGATCTCGAGCTCGGGCTTCGAGGAGAACTGCGCGTCCGGCGAAAGCATGAGCGCCTGCGACATCTGCTTGCCGTCGGTCTTCTGGGCATCGGGGCGCACGATGATCTTGCCTTGGAAGATGCCGTGCGCGCGCCCGTCGAGCACGCCCTTGAAGAGCTCGCGGCTCTCGCAATGCGGCACGGCATGGTCGACGACGAGCGTCGTGTCGATGTGCTCGGCGCCGCGCGCGAGGAAGGCGCCGGAGAGGTCGAGCTTGCCGCCCTCGCCGTTGAACAGAATATTGATGTCGTTGCGGGCGAGCGCGGGGCTCGCCGTGAGCTGGAAGCCGCGGTAGGTCGCGTCCTTGCCGAGCTTCGTCGTCCAGGTGGCGAGATGCGTCGACGCAGTCGCGTCGGCGAGGCTCTTGATGTGATCGCAGGTGGCGCCGTCGCCGATCGTGACGTCAGTGACGATGTTGCTGAGCGCGCCGCGTGCTGCGCCATCGAGCGTGACGTGGGCTTCGACGAGCGTGAGCTTGGCGCCGGCCTCGACACTGATGACATTGCGGACGGCGAGCGCAGTCGGCTCGGTGGCCGTGCGGGCGTGGACGAGCAGAACAGGCTTGCCGGGATCCTGGTCCTTGCGGACCTTGAGCAGCACGCCGTCGCTCATGAAGGCGGTGTTGAGCGCGACGACGGCACCGCCGTTCGAGCTGAACTTGCCTTCGAGCCAGGCCGGGGCCTTCTCGAGCATGGCCGCGAGCGACATCAGCTCGATGACCGTTGCTTCGGCTGAGACCTTCGAGAGGTCGGCGCTGTAGACGCCATCGACGAGGACGATGCGCTCGGCATCGATCGCGGCGAACGGGCCGAGCGCGCGGTCGAGATCGGTGCTTGTGACGGTCTTCGCGGTGGCCGCACCCGGCGCGGGCACATCACGCAGACGCTCGCGCAGATCGGTGTACTTCCACTCCTCGACGCGGCGGTGGGGCAGGCCCTCGGCGGCAAATGCGTCCATGGCGCGGGCGCGGAGCGCGCTCACCCAGCCGGTGCCCGGCAGTTTTTCCGCCGCGGCATCGAACTGCTCGCGCAGTTGGCTCTCGGCTTTCGTCTTCAGGGTCGTGACATTCATTGGGGCCTCACGCGGCCTTGCCGGTGAAATCGGCATAGCCGGACTTCTCGAGCTCGAGCGCCAGCTCCTTGCCGCCGGTCTTCTGGATGCGGCCCTTGGCGAGGATGTGCACCTTGTCGGGCACGATGTAGTTCAGCAGGCGCTGGTAGTGCGTGATGACCAGCATGGCGCGGTCCGGCCCGCGCAGCTTGGTTGCGCCCTCGGAGACGATGCGAATGGCGTCGATGTCGAGGCCCGAGTCCGTCTCGTCGAGCACGCAGAGCGTTGGCTCCAGCACGGACATCTGGAGGATCTCCATCCGCTTCTTCTCGCCGCCGGAGAAACCGACATTGAGGGGGCGCTTCAGCATCTCGTCGCTGACGCCGAGTTCCGCCGCCTTGGCGCGCACGAGTTTCATGAACTCGGGCGTGGTCAGCTCCTTCAGCCCGCGCTTCTTGCGCACAGCGTTCAGGGCCGCGCGCAGGAAGGTCATGGTCGCGACGCCGGGGATCTCCATGGGGTACTGGAAGGCGAGGAACACGCCCTTTGCGGCGCGCTCGTCAGGCCCCATCTCGAGGATCGATTCGCCATTCCAGAAGATATCGCCTTCGGTGACCTCGTAGTCGTCGCGGCCGGCGAGCACATAGGCGAGCGTGGACTTGCCCGAGCCGTTGGGCCCCATGATCGCGTGCACCTCGCCTTTGGGCACGACGAGATCGATGCCTCTCAGGATCTCGGCGCCGTCATCGGCAATGCGGGCGTGCAGGTTCTTGATCTCGAGCATGACAGGTCGGGTCTCCTAAGTTTCTTCCCCCTCTCCCCATCCTTCATGGGGAGAGGGCCGGGGTGAGGGGCTGCCACACTGCGGGCGATAGCGTTTGCCGCCGCCCCTCACCCTGACCCTCTCCCCGCGAGCGGGGAGAGGGAAGCTCATCTTCATCGTCATCCATCGCGCGGCTCGGCGAGCCGCAAATAGTCATCCTTCAGCGCCGCTGCCGCGGCACCCCCGTGTCGTCAGCTCGCTCAGGTCAGTCGGTCGCGGCTCAGGCGGCCTGCTGTGGACTTGCCCCTTCCAGCTCGATCTCCGAGGGATAGAGCACGCCGAGCCAGTCACAGGCGTCCGGCGACTTGTGCCCGAACTCCACCAGGAAGGCTTGACCCTGCTCCAGGGTCTCGAGGACCGTCACCTGGGAGCCTTGGCGAAGCGTCAGGCCGGGCCGCTTGATCGACAGGGCATTGCGTTGTTTCGCCTCGCTCTCTCCGATCTCACGCGTGAGCCGCGCCCTCATCATCACCTGACCGAAACCAGCTGCGTCACTCATTAGCTCACTCCTCAGATTGGGCAGCCACCGCAATTGGCGCCCCCGCGCTTCGCTCCCAGCACTCCGTGGTGCGGGGCCCCTCGTCCCCCACCATCTTTTTTTGGTCCAGCCTGTGGCCGAATGTCGCCATCCTACACATTCCGCTCCGAATTGGCAGGCTTTCGCACACGAATTTTACGCCTGCGGAGCTAATCGAACGCTGTTTACCTGAGCCTCATTAACCAACACTGCCCTCAAGGCTGATGCCGATCAGTTTCTGCGTCTCGGCCATGAACTCCATGGGCAGGTGCTGGAGGACGTCACGGACGAAGCCGTTGACGACCAGCGCCACCGCCTCCTCCTCCGAGAGCCCGCGCTGCGTGCAGTAGAAGAGCATGTTGTCCGAGATCTTCGAGGTCGTGGCCTCGTGCTCGAACTGAGCCGAGGAATTGCGCGCCTCGATGTAGGGCACCGTGTGGGCGCCGCACTTATCGCCGATCAGCAGGCTGTCGCAGTTCGTGAAATTGCGGGCGCCCGTTGCCTTGCGGTGTGCCGAGACGAGGCCGCGATAGGTGTTCTGCGAGAAGCCTGCCGCGATGCCCTTCGAGATGATCCGGCTCGTCGTATTGCGGCCGAGGTGGATCATCTTGGTGCCGCTGTCGACCTGCTGATGACCGTTCGAAATGGCGATCGAGTAGAACTCGCCGCGGCTGTTGTCGCCGCGCAGGATGCAGCTCGGATACTTCCAGGTGATGGCCGAGCCGGTCTCGACCTGGGTCCAGGAGATCTTCGCGTTCTTGCCGCGGCAGTCGCCGCGCTTGGTCACGAAGTTGAAGATGCCGCCCTTGCCGTCCTTGTCGCCGGGGTACCAGTTCTGAACCGTCGAGTACTTGATCTCGGCGTCATCGAGGGCGATCAGCTCAACCACGGCCGCGTGGAGCTGGTTCTCGTCGCGCGTCGGCGCGGTGCAGCCCTCGAGGTAGGAGACGTAGCTGCCCTTGTCGGCGATGATGAGCGTGCGCTCGAACTGACCCGTGTTCTTCTCATTGATGCGGAAGTAGGTCGACAGCTCCATCGGGCAGCGCACGCCCTCCGGCACATAGACGAACGAGCCATCCGAGAAGACCGCCGAGTTGAGCGCAGCATAGAAATTGTCGGACTGCGGGACGACCGTGCCGAGGTACTTCTTCACGAGATCGGGGTGCTCGCGGAGCGCTTCCGAGATCGAGCAGAAGATCACGCCTGCCTTCGCCAGCTCCTTCTTGAAGGTCGTGACGACGGAGACCGAGTCGAACACGGCGTCGACGGCGACCTTGCCGGCAAGGCTCGCGTAGCCGTTGGCCTCCTCGTGACCTTCGCCACTCGTTCCAGCATTGGGGCTCGGCTCGCCGGCCTTGCGCACGCCAGCCAGAATCTCCTGCTCCTTCAGCGGGATGCCTAGCTTCGCGTAGGTCGCGAGAATTTCCGGGTCGACCTCGTCGAGGCTCTTCGGCCCGCTGACGCCCTTGGGCGCGGCGTAATAGTAGAGGCTGTCGAAGTCGATCTTCGGGTACTTCAGCTTCGCCCAGGTCGGCTCCTTGAGTGCGCGCCAGCGGCGGTAGGCGTCGAGACGCCACTCGAGCATCCAAGCAGGCTCGCCCTTCTTCTCGGAGATGAAGCGGACGATGTCCTCGCTCAGGCCCTGCGGGGCCTTCTCGGTCTCGATGTCGGTCTCGAAGCCGTACTTGTACTTGTCGACGTCGATCGACTTGACCTGTTCGATGGTCTCTTGAACGGCGGCCATCTTGTTGTTCTCCGTGCTCCTGATCGTGTCGTTTCTGTTGTGTCGCTCAAGCGGCTGTTCGCGCCCGTGGGTGGGCGGCGATCTCTCGCCAGGCAGCGACACAGCGGTCGATATCGTGGTTCGTAGTCGTCGGTCCGATGCTGATGCGGATAGCGGATCGGGCTGTCGTCTCGTCGAGGCCCATGGCCATGAGGACATGGCTCGCGCCGATCTTGCCGGCCGAGCAGGCGGCGCCCGCGCTCACGGCAATGCCGGCGAGATCGAAGCGAATGACCAGCGTCTCGGCGGCGTGGCCCGGCAGGGCGATGCACGTCGTATTGGGCAGCCGCTCGGTGCCGGCACCGACGATGCGGGCCTCGGGTGTCGTATCGAGAAGGTTCGCTTCCAGACGGTCGCGCAGCGCGGCGATGCGGGCGTGCTCGGCAACCGTCTTGCGCGCAACGTCAGCAGCCGCGCCGAAGCCGGCGATGCCTGGGATGTTCTCGGTGCCGCCGCGGCGGCGACGCTCCTGCCCACCACCACGGATGAGGGGCGGCAATTCGCGGCCGTCCCGCACGACGAGGGCGCCGATGCCCTTCGGGCCGCCGAGCTTGTGCGCCGAAAGCGCCATGAAATCCGCGCCGATCGCAGCGAAATCAATGGGGATTCGGCCGGCAGCCTGGGCGGCATCCGTGAAGACCAGAGCGCCGGCCTCGCGGGCGATCGCCGCCACCTCGGGGAGGGGCTGCAGCACGCCGGTCTCGTTGTTCGCGATCTGGAGCGCGGCGAGGATATTGCCTGCACCGTACTCGGTTACGGCCGAGCGCGCTTTGTCGCCAACCTCGGCCAGATCGACGCGGCCATCCGCGTCGACGGCCAGCGCGATGTGCTGCCCGGTTGTCGCTTCCGCAGGCCGCAGCACGGCATCATGCTCGATCCCCGCGACCAGGATCGCCGACCAGGGGGCCGCCAGAACCGTCGCGCAGGCCTCTGTGGCGCCGCTCGTGAAGACGATTTCGGAGGGACGCGCGCCGATGAGAGCCGCAACCTGCTCGCGCGCGGTCTCGACGACGGCGCGGGCGCGGCGCCCCTCGGCATGGACCGAGGAGGGATTGCCATGGACGTCAAGCGCACGCTCGATCGCCGCGCGCGCTTCGGGAAGAAGCGGCGCTGTCGCGTTCCAATCGAGATATGTGCGCTCGGCGGTCATCGCGCGGTCTGCACCTCGGATGGGCTGATGAAGGCCTCGACAGCGGGCCGGCCGCGATGGGCAGGCAGGCCGTCGAGCACGTCCTTCAGGGTTACGGTCGAGAGGAAGCCCGCGATCTGGGCGCCAAGGGCCTCCCAGAGATTGTGCGTGAGGCAGCGGTGTCCGGGGAGGCACGGCGCACCGTCCTCGCCCCGGCAGCGCGTCATGCGGGTATCTTCCTCGACGGCCGACATGATGTCGGCGATCACGATCTCGGCGGCCGGTCGGGCGAGCCGGTAGCCGCCGGCACGGCCGCGGGCGCTCTCGACGAGGCCGGCGCGGCGCAGGCGGATGAAGATCTGCTCGAGGTAGGCGATCGAGATCTGCTGGCGCTCGGCAATCGCCGGGAGGGGGGTCGCATCGCTGGCGCGCTGGCTGGCGAGGTCCGCCATCGCCATCACGGCGTACCGCCCTTTGGTGTTCAGTTCCATGGCCCCACTCGCCTCACGCAACCTGCCCAAACGCCGCGACGCACCTTCTGCTGGTCTGGCTCGGCTGCCACAAAGGGCGATGCCGCGGCGCCACAACGACCTTGCATTCGAGGCATGGTTACGTGCTAAGAGACGCGCGACACAGGCCCGGTACGGCAACGCTCAGTTTGGAGCGTTTCTAAATCCTGACCTGTATATGGAAATTCCGAGCGAGCAAGTCAAGTATTTTCGATGCCGCGCCTGAAGACGCCGATCTGGGCCGCATCGTGTGCATACGGACGCCGTCGCTCAAATTCGACCGATGCCCGCGCCCGAGCTCAGAAAGCCCGAAAGGTCCCATGCCCGAAATCATGATCAACGGCCCGGCCGGCCGTCTCGAAGCCCGCTACCATCACGAAGGGCGCAGCGAGAATCCGATCGCGCTGATTCTGCATCCGCACCCGCAGTTCGGCGGGACGATGAACAATCAGATCGTCTACCACCTCTACTATACCTTCCAAGAGCGCGGCTTCTCGGTGCTGCGCTTCAATTTCCGTGGCGTCGGACGCAGTCAGGGCTACTTCGACAACGGGCCCGGCGAGCTTTCCGACGCGGCTTCCGCCCTCGACTGGCTGCAGCTCCAGAACGCTGATAGCCGCTCGTGCTGGATTGCCGGTGTCTCGTTCGGCACGTGGATCGCGATGCAGCTTCTCATGCGGCGGCCGGAGATCGACGGCTTCATCTGCGTGGCGCCGCCGGCGAACCTCTACGACTACTCCTTCCTCGCGCCGTGCCCGTCGTCGGGCCTGCTGATCTCGGGCGAGCGCGACAAGGTGGTGCCGCCTGCGGCCGTCGAGGAGATGTCGCGCAAGACGAAGACGCAGAAGGGCATCAAGATCGATCACACGATCATTCAGGGCGCTGGCCACTTCTTCGAGGACAAGAACGAGGAGCTGAGCCAGATCGTCGGCGACTACGTCGACAAGCGCATGGTCGAGATCGAGAAGGCGAAGCGCGAGGCCGAGTAGCCCGCGCGGGGAGGCTGAAGGAAATGAGCACTTCAGCAACACCGAAGGTCACAGCGCTCTACCGCTATGCCGTCAAGGGATTGAGCGGGGAGGCGCGCGATCGCGTGACGCTCGACGTCGGCGGCACCATGCCGTTCGACCGTGCCTATGCGATCGAGAACGGTCCTGGGCGCTTCGATCCCGACAATCCGCGTCATCTCCCGAAGATCACCTTCCTCATGCTCATGCGCGATGAGCGGCTTGCAACGCTCGTCACGACATTCGACGATGCGACCGAGACGCTGACGGTCATGCGCGCGGGAAAGCAGGTCGCGCGCGGCCAGCTCTCGACGCCGCTCGGCCGCAAGATGATCGAGCAGTTCTTTGCCGCTTACATGAAGGCCGAGCTGCGCGGGCCGCCCAAGGTCGTGTTTGCGCCGGAGCACACCTTCTCGGATGTGCCCTTCAAGTGCGTGCACATCGTCAATCTCGCCTCCGTGCGCGAGCTCGAGCGCGTCACGGGGCGGCCGGTCGATCCGCTGCGTTTTCGCGCGAATGTCTTCATCGACGGCGTGGAGCCCTGGGCAGAGCTTGGCTGGATGGGGCATGAGCTTGCGCTCGGTGGTGTGCGTCTGAGCGTGGTGGATCGGACGAGCCGTTGCGATGCGACGAATGTCGATCCGCAGACCGGCGCGCGCGATATGGGCATCCCGACGCTGCTTCATCGCACATGGGGCCACAGCGATTTCGGCGTTTACGCGAAAATCATCGCAGGCGGCGAGCTGGCCGTTGGCGATGCGCTGGCAGTGCCTTCTGTTTAGCGCTCGCGCCGCCGCTTGAGGGGCACGCCGAAGAGCTGCAGACGATGGCCGACGAGCTCGAAGCCGAGCTCCTTGGCGACGCGCTCCTGCAGGCGCTCGATCTCCTCGTTATGAAACTCGATCACCGCGCCTGTCTCGACATTGATGAGGTGGTCATGGTGTTCGCCCGACGCTTCCTCGAAGCGCATACGGCCGGCGCCGAAGTCGTGCCGCGCAATGATGCCCTTGCGCGTGAGCAGCCCCACTGTCCGATAAACCGTCGAGAGCGAAATGCGTGGGTCGACGGCGTGCACGCGCCGATAGACCTCATCCACGTCCGGGTGGTCGGAGGCTTCGGAGAGCACGCGGGCGATCACGCGCCGCGGTGCAGTCATACGCAAGCCCTGCTCGGCGCAAAGCTTTTCGATCCTGCTGGCCTGCTCTGGGGCCTCTTCGGACATGCAGACGTTTCGCCTTCTGATGCCACCGGACGGCGGGTTGCCTTGCAGGGACCGCAGCAATCCGATGCTTCGGACCAGCGTCTGAAAGACCGAGGTCCGCATGTGTGGCCTTATAGGTCAGCCGCCCCGTGGCGTCCACAGGCCGTGGCCGGATCATCTGCGCCTTTGGATAACGTCTGACACCTCAGCGGACGGCGGCGGCGGCCGATTGCGTTCGGCCGCTGCCGAACAATACCTGGGCGCGCGCCCAGCCGAGACGGGTCGCCGAGGCGATGAACTTCACGTACTCGCTCGCGAGCAGACGCAGCGAAGCTGGATGCTGCCACCAGGATCGATCGCGCATATGCCGCGAGACGACGGGATGCGGGACGAATTCGATCCCCGGCATGGCGCGCGCAAACTCGGCGAGCGTGCGCGGCATATGATAGCTCGACGTCACCACGATCAGCGAACGATAGCCGCGCGCGGCCGCCCAGTCGCGGGTCTCCTCGGCATTGCCGATCGTATCGCTCGCCTCGCGGCCGATATCGACGCAACACTCGAAGAGCTGGCGCCGCTCGCCGGTATGATCGCGAATTGCGGCTTCGCTCGTGCGCGGATGCACGCCCGAGATCAACAGGCGCCGGCCACTGTCCTGACGGAGGAGGGCCAACGCGGCACTGATTCGATCCTCGCCGCCCGTGACCACCACGATCGCGTCCGCACGCTGGGTCTCGGCCTCGTGCATTGTCGTAGCGCTCACGGCAAAGGCAATGAAGCCGCCGACGAGGCCGGCGACCAAAAGGCTCAGCAGCACTGAAATCAGCCGCATCATAGCCTGGATCCGAAAGCTCCCCCTGTTGTGCGGGCGCCGCTTGTCACACGCGAAGCGGATTTGTGCTCACATCCAGACTTGTGTCAACGCGCGGAGGCCGGATGTGGCGGTCCGTGGTTGCTCTGTGCGCTCAATGCTGGCTGTGCAGGATGCGCTTGACGCTGAGGCGCGAGGTGAACATGCACAACACGGCGATGATGAGAACGACGAGGACGAGGACGAGATAACCAAGCACGTCCAGCGTGCCGGAACCGATCAGACGGCGGAATTCGGCCATGCTCAACGCGCCACCGCCCATGAACTCGGTGATCGACGGCATCAGGAAGAAGACGCCCATGGCGCATACCGCGCCGACAAAGCCTGCCCGAATGCCAAGTCTCAGGAACTGCGTCTCGAATTCGCGCGCGATGAAGCGGTCCGTTGCGCCAACGAAGTGGAGAACTTCGACGATCTCGCGATTGGAGGCCATCGCGCTGCGGGTCGCCGAGATGATGATCGCCATGGTCGCAGCGCCGACGAGGACGAGGATCGCGATACCGCCGAGGGCGAGCGAGCGCGTGACGGCGCGGATCTGCTGCTGCCAGTGGCGGTGATCGTCGAGGGTCGCATTCTTGAACTGCTCACCGAGCCCCGTGCGGAGCCGTTCGAGGTCCGGCGGCGCGTTGCGGTCGAGCTCGAGCGCGATCAGGCGCGGCACGGGCAGTTCCTTCAGGACCTCGGATTTGCCGAGCCAGGGCTCGATCAACTCGGTGGCGCTCTGGAGGCTCAGCGGCCGGACACCCCGTATGCCCGGCTGCCCGGCGAGGAAGACCGTGAGGTCACGCACGACGCGCTCGGTGTCGACGTTCTCGCGCGGCTCGATCTGGATGGTGACCTCGCTCGACACATTGCGCAGCCAGGCCGATGCGGACTGGTTGATCATGTAGACCGCGCCGGCCGTGAGGCAGGCGAGGAAGCACATGATCGTCACGACGAGCGTGAGCGACGTGCCTGTCACGGTGCCGGCGGGCACGATCGAGGAATTCACCTGGATCGAGGCCATATCGACGGGCGGCAGTGCGGTCGAGGCCTTGTGCTCGTGGGGCGGCGTGCCGAGTTCGAGCGGCTGCGTGTAATCGTCCTGGTGCGGTGGGCCGGTCGGCGGCGACGTGTAGTCGTCGACGTCGTCGTACGCCCGCGATGCCTGCGGTCGTCCCGGTGACCAAGCCGGCCTGTCATACGATCCTGACATGGCCCTCGTTCAGCTCCAGCCGTGGCGCCCTGTACTGGCGCATGAGTTGATGATCGTGCGTCGCGATGACGACGGATGTGCCGAGCCGATTGAGCTCGACGAAGAGGCGCAGCAGGCGGCGCGCCATCTGTGGATCGACGTTGCCGGTCGGCTCGTCGGCGAGCAGCAGCTCGGGCTTGCCGATCACCGCGCGGGCGATGGCCGCGCGCTGTTTCTCACCGCCCGAGAGCACCGAGGGGTTGGCGTGCATCCGCTCGCCGAGGCCGACCCATTGCAGAAGGTCGGTCACATCCTCGCGGTATTCGTCGAGACGGCGGCCGACAACGCGGAGCGGCAGCGCGACGTTCTCCCAGGTCGAGAGATGATCGAGCAGGCGGAAGTCCTGGAATACGATGCCGATGCGCCGGCGCAGCTCGGACCGGCGGCTCGAGTCGGCGCGATTGACGCTCTGGTTGAACAGTTCGAGGGTGCCGCGGGTCGGCTTCAGCGACAGGAACAGCATCCTGAGCAGCGAAGTCTTGCCGGCGCCCGATGGCCCCGTCAGAAAGTGAAAGGAGCCGGGTTCGAGATGAAACGAGACGTCGCGGAGCACGTCTTCGCCGCGCCCGTATTTCAATCCGACATTCTGGAGCCTGATCACTCCGGTATCCCCCTGCGGCCTTTCCCCCTCGTCGCCGCTCCTTCCGATCGATGCGCGGGACGTCGCCGCCGCGCGATCAATCAACAAGGAATGTGGCACGGTAATGAGCCGCCTTGCTCAGCCGATGCGGTCGCGCGCCGCAGTCGGCTGCCCGCAGCACATCGCAATGCCGTCACGAGCCTGCTATACCTCGCGTTGGCTTGTCTGCAACCCTGAGTTTACACACTGCGAGTGAAATATATGCCTGACAGCGCCCCGGGAATGGAAGCGATCGAGGTTATCTACACGGCAGAGAGCATCGCCGACCGGATCGCCGTGCTGGCGGAGGGCATTGCCGCGTTGAAGCTCGATCGGCTGCTGGTCGTGCCGATCCTGACGGGCAGTTTTGTGTTCGCGGGCGATCTGTTGCGCGGCCTGCACCGGGCGGGCCTCGCGCCCGAGGTCGATTTTCTGTCGGTCTCGAGCTACCGCGATGGCACCAAGTCGGTGGGCAAGGTGGATATTCTGCGCGATCTCAAGCTCGATGTGGCGGGTCGCAACGTCCTTGTGATCGATGACATTCTCGATACCGGACGCACGCTCGCTTTCGCCAAGGACCTGATCGCCGCGCGGGGCGCCGCCCAGGTTGTCACATGTGTCCTGCTCGACAAGAAAACGCGCCGTGCGGTGGCCATCGAGGCGGACTATGTCGCGTTCGAGTGCCCCCCAGTGTTCGTCGTGGGCTATGGCATGGACCTCGCGAGCCGCTTCCGCGAGCTGCCGTTCGTCGGGCGCATTGTTGGTTAGGGCCTGTCCCGCACCATCAGCCAGCTTTGCCCGTTCGCACCGTCATCGCGAATGCCAATCCAGCGATAGCCTGCGCGCTCGGCCGCGCGTACGGCTGGCTCATAGCGCACGGGCACCAGCGTTGCGGCGGCAGGCGCCAGCGTGGATGAGAAGATCTCGCGCGTAAGGGCCGAGAGTGCGATCTCGCCAGCACCGCGCTGGCGATGGGCCGGATCCGCAATGAAAAGCGTTACGACGTAGGTGCCGGCGGGCAAGCCCTCGGTTCGCGCGCCGCGAACGAGATCGGCATCGAGCGCGTGGCCATAGCCGATGGGAGCGTCGGCGGCGAGAATCAGCCTGCAGATGGCCGAGGGGCTTTCTGCTGCAATGGCGATCTCGGCTTCGGCGGCGGAAAGCCCACCCCACCAGGCCTGGATTTCGGCCTGCTGCAACCACGCGCGCACGCGATCCCAGTCTTCATGACGATTGAGATCGCGCAGCGTGATGTCGGGCACGGATCCCTCAGTGGCGGAAGTGGCGCAGGCCCGTGAAGACCATGGCGAGCCCGCGCTCGTCGGCGGCCGCGATGACCTCGCGATCGCGCATGGAGCCGCCGGGCTGTATGACGGCCGTCACGCCCGCTTCTGCGGCGGCGATGAGCCCATCTGCAAACGGGAAAAAGGCATCGGATGCGACGACCGAGCCCTTCACCTCGAGGCCGGCCTGCTCGGCCTTGATGACGGCGATGCGGGCCGAGTTCACGCGGCTCATCTGGCCGGCGCCGACGCCGATCGTGCGCCGGTCGCGGCCATAGACGATGGCATTCGATTTCACGAACTTCGCGACCTTCCAGGTGAAGAGCAGGTCGGCCATTTCTTGTGCGCTCGGCTGGCGTTTGCTGACGACCTGCGTGCCCTCGAGCAATGCGAGATCCGCATCCTGAACGAGCAGGCCGCCGGCGACCTTCTTGAGATCGAGGCGTGGCGGTGTCGTGGCCGGCCAGTCGCCGCAAACGAGCAGGCGCACGTTCTTTTTGGCCGCAACAATGGCTTCGACACCAGGAGCCACACGCGGTGCGATGATCACCTCGACGAACTGGCGCTCGACGATGTGTGAGGCCGTTGCCGCATCCAGCTCCCGATTGAAGGCGATGATGCCGCCGAACGCGGATTCGGTATCCGTCTCGAAGGCGCGGTCGTAGGCGTCCGAGATACTGGCCGCTTCCGAGACGCCGCACGGATTGGCGTGCTTGACGATGACGCAAGCCGGATCGGCGAACTGCTTCACGCATTCGAGCGCGGCGTCGGTGTCGGCGATGTTGTTGTAGGAAAGCTCCTTACCCTGGAGCTGGCGCGCCGCGGAGATCGTGCCGGGCTCGACGGGCTGGCTTACGTAGAAGGCCGCGCGCTGGTGCGCATTCTCGCCATAGCGCAGGCTCTGCGCCTTGCGGGCTTGGAGTGTGAACGTCGGGCCGAAGCCGGTCTCCGCGCTGTCGCCACCCTCGAAGAGCGCGCCGAGATGATTCGAGATCGCGCCGTCATAAGCGGCCGTGCGCGCGAAGGCCTTAGCGGCGAGCGTGCGGCGCAGCGCGAGCGTCGTCGCGCCGCCATTGGCATCCATCTCGGCAAGCACGCGGGCATAGTCGTCGGGATCGACGACGACGGCGACGCCGGCGTGGTTCTTGGCCGCGGCGCGGATCATGGCCGGGCCGCCGATGTCGATATTCTCGATGCAGTCCTCGAGCGAGGCGCCCTTCGCGACCGTCTCCTCGAAGGGATAGAGATTGACGACGAGCAGATCGATCGGCGCGATGCCGTGGGTCTTGGCCGAGGCCTCGTGCGCAGCATCGCCGCGGATGGCCAGCAGGCCGCCGTGCACCTTCGGATGAAGCGTCTTGAGACGCCCGTCCATCATCTCGGGAAAGCCGGTGTGATCGGCCACGTCCTTGACCCGGATGCCGGCAGCCTTGAGGGCGCTCGCCGTGCCGCCAGTCGAGAGGATTTCGACGCCGCTCGCCGCGAGGCGGCGCGCGAGCTCGACCACGCCCCGCTTGTCGCTCACCGAGATCAGCGCGCGGGCAATACGGGGATTGGGTGGCGTCATGGTCTCAGTCCTTGATCGATGTCGGAAGCGTGGCCGGCGCGACCGCATCCGGTACCGGCGCCGCGCTGCTGGGATAGGTTACTGGCATAGCATGCCAGTACAATTCGTACTGTCGGCGATTCGGTCGCACGGCAAGCGGCACGTCGACTGGTCTATGCACGTCTGTGCAAAGCGTGGAGTCACCCCGGTCGTGAGCCCTTGTCACGCCCAAACGGGGACCCGAATCGGCGATCTTCGCGCGCATGAACAACGCCCGCACTGCCCCCGATCTCCTGAGCCTCGCCTCCGGCGCCGCCAATGCCGGTAACGAGGCGCTGCCGCTCCGCGCAGCCCCGCACAATCTCGACGCCGAGCAGGCTCTGCTCGGTGCCATCCTGGTCAACAATGAGGCCCACGACCGCGTGTCGGGCTTCCTCGATCCGCACCATTTCTTCGATCCGGTGCACCAGCAAATCTACGAGACGGCGGCAAAGCTGATCGCTGGCGGCAAGCAGGCGACGCCGATCACGCTCAGGACGTACTTCGAGACGGCACCGCCCATCGAGCCGGGTCTTACCGTACCTCAGTATCTCGGGCGGCTCGTCACCAATGCAACGACGATCATCAACGCTTACGATTATGGCCGGACGATCTACGACCTTGCCATTCGCCGTCATCTCATCCTCATCGGCGAGGATATGGTCAATGCGGCCTACGACTCGCCAATCGAATTTCCTCCTGGGGATCAGATCGAGGAGGCGGAGAACAGGCTCTTCAGCCTCGCCGAGAACGGGAAGTACGGGCAGGGATTTCTAGGGTTCGGCACGGCGCTGACCCACGCCATCGAAATGGCCAACAACGCCTATCAGCGCGAGGGCGGCCTCTCCGGCATTTCGACCGGGCTTCGTGATCTCGACGCCAAAATGGGCGGCCTGCAAGCGTCTGATCTGATCATCCTCGCCGGCCGTCCGTCCATGGGTAAGACGGCGCTCGTCACCAACATCGCTTTCAACGTCGCGAAGAACTACAAGGCCGAGCGGCAGCCAGACGGCACCGACAAGGTGCTGGATGGAGCTGTGGTGGGCTTCTTTTCGCTCGAAATGTCGGCAGAGCAGCTCGCGACACGTATTCTCGCCGAGCAGGCCGAGATCTCCTCGGAAAAGATCCGCCGCGGCATGATCAACGAGGCTGAGTTCAAGCGCCTAGTTCAGGTTTCGCAGCAGATGTCGACGATCCCGCTTTTCATCGATCAGACGGGTGGCATCTCCATCGCACAGCTTGCTGCTCGCGCCCGCAAGCTGAAGCGCCAGCGCGGCCTCGGCCTTTTGATCGTGGACTATCTGCAGTTGCTCTCCGGCTCGAGGCGCACGTCAGAGGGGCGCGTTCAGGAGATCACGGAAATTACCACTGGCCTCAAAGCCCTGGCCAAGGAGCTGGAGGTCCCGATCATTGCCCTTTCCCAGCTCTCGCGACAGGTCGAGCAGCGCGAGGACAAGCGGCCCCAGCTCTCGGATCTGCGTGAATCGGGCTCGATCGAGCAGGACGCCGACGTCGTGATGTTCGTCTTCCGTGAGGAATATTACGTCGAGCGCACCAAGCCGAGCGAAGGCACGGCCGAGTTCCAGACCTGGATGGAAAAAATGCAGATGGTCAGCGGCAAAGCCGAGGCTATCATTGGCAAGCAGCGCCACGGTCCGGTCGGTACGGTCACGCTGGCCTTCGAGGGCCAGTACACGCGGTTCGGCAATCTGGCGCACGATCAGTATCTGCCCGAGCGGCACGAGTAAGCGAGAGTTGGCTTTGTACGTTCCTCCTGCCCCACCCGCGCATGACCCGAGCGCCGTGAGCGCGGCTGCGCGCGGACTTCTGACGGTCGATCTCGCCGGCATCAAAGCGAACTGGCGCTGGCTTGCGGCCGTTGCGCGGGGGGCGGAGTGCGCCGGCGTCGTCAAGGCCGATGCCTATGGTTTGGGTATCGAGCCGGTGGCCAAGGCGCTCTGGGAGGCCGGCTGCCGGACGTTCTTCGTGGCGACGCTGAGCGAGGGACGCCGCCTCAAGGTCGCCCTGCCTGCGGCGACGGCCTACGTGCTCGACGGGCTCCTGCCGGCGACGGCACCGCTCTATCCGAGCTATGGCCTTCGCCCGGTCCTCGGCAGTCGCCCCGAGATCGAGGAGTGGGCAGCCTATGCGCGCAGTGTCGGCGCGCGCCTGCCGGCGGCCGTGCACATCGATACGGGCATGAACCGGCTCGGCATGACCGTCGAGGACGTCGAGGCGGTCGCAACCGATCCGGCGCCGTTCGAGGCCTTCCCCGTCACGCTGATCATGAGCCATCTCGCCTGCGGGGATACGCCGGGCTCGCCGATGAATGCGCGGCAGAAGGCCCTGTTCGATGCGTTGCGGGCGAAGCTTCCAGCCGCGCCCGCGAGCCTTTCCAATTCGGCCGGCACCCTCCTCGGCGCCGACTACCGCTATGACCTCGTGCGGGCGGGGATCGCGCTTTACGGCGGGCGCGCGATCGAGGGCCGTCCCAATCCTGCGGCAAAGGTCGTCCGCGTCGAGGCGCGCATTCTCCAAGTGCGCCAGGCAGAGGCCGGATCGACCGTCGGCTATGGCGCCGCATACACGCTGACGCGGCCGTCGCGACTGGCCACGATTGCGACGGGGTACGCCGACGGCTTCCTGCGCTCGATCAGCGGGCCGATCGGGCGTCCGTCACCACCCGCGTACGTTGCCGGCTATCCGGCGCCGATCGTCGGCCGTGTATCCATGGATGTCGTGACCGTCGACGTTACGGACATTCCCGCGGCGCTCGCGCAACGCGGTGCCTGGGCCGAGTTGATCGGCCGGCATGTCGGGATCGACGACCTCGCCGACAGCTCGGGGACCATTGGCTACGAGGTCCTCACGCGCCTCGGCCCGCGCTTCCAGCGGGTCTACCTGCACGGAAGCTGAGGCGGCTCCCGTTCCTACCCCTGCTGCCCCTCGGAGGGCTTGCTGAACGACGGCGGCACGACGCGCACGAGCACGTCGCGGAACGTATTGCCGGTCGCCTGGATGTAGGGGAGGGAGATGGATTCCTTGACCCACGAAGGCTGCTGCTGCTGATCGGGCACGAACGACTCGTAGAACATGTACGGGATCACCACGAGGATGAAGCCGCGCACGACGCCGAAGAGGAAACCGAGCAGGCGGTCGATCATGCCGACGCGACTGTCCAGGATCGTGTCCGAGAGCCGGGACGTGACCAAGTGCACGATAATGAGCACGATCAGGAAGATGATGCCGCCGACCACGACCTGGGCGACGGCGGGCGGCGCATGGAACTGCTGCGCGATCTGCTCGGCCATGGGTTTGTGATAGAGCACGAAGTAGAGCACGGCGGCGGCGGCCGCGATCCACGAAATGATCGACAGTACCTCTCGCGTGAAGCCGCGGTACATGGCGAGTAGCCCCGAGATCAGGCCGATCGCGATCACCGCCGCGTCGAGGTAGGTCAAGGGGCCAAGCATCGAACCAAGTCCTCGTAATGTGCTGTTGCGTCAACTGCGGGCGCGCCGTCCGAACGCTCGCCGCACTCTAGTCTATGACGGCGCCGGATCAAGTCGCCCCCGCGGCCTCGGGAGCGCGGCGTCTTGGACGGTGCCGGGTCGTTAGGCGGCTCCGACGGACGTGGAGCACGTAGAGACAAAGCATCTAATGATCACACGCGTGCAACACCTGCCACGCTGCGCAACGCGCGCGCCATGGAAAGTGTATCCCTAATCAGGCCGTTTTCGCGGCAGGAAGTGCAGATCAGCCCGGCACGAGGCGCAGAAGCTGGCCATCGGCGTGATCGGTGAGGATCCATACGGCGCCGTCAGGGCCCATGCGGACGTCGCGGAGACGGGCGCCGAGGTCTACAAGCAACCTTTCCTCGGCGACGACCTTCTCACCATCCAGAACGAGGCGCGAGAGGTGGCGCCCGGCGAGCGCACCGACGAGCAGGTTGCCCTTCCAGGTGGGAAAGAGATCGCCGGTGTAGAACGCGGCGCCGGAAGGCGCGATCGACGGGTCCCAGTAGTAGAGCGGCTGCTCCATGCCCGCCTTCGCCGTGCCCTCGCCGATCGGGGCGCCGGAGTAGTCGCGCCCGTAGGTGATGACGGGCCAGCCGTAGTTCAGGCCCTTGCGGACGACATTGACCTCGTCGCCCCCGCGCGCGCCATGGTCGACGATCCAAAGCTCGCCCGTCTCGGGATGCAGTGCGGCGGCCTGGATATTGCGATGCCCGATCGACCAGACCGCCGGATCCCAGCCAGGCTTATTGGGATTGCCCGCGAAGGGCGTGCCGTCGCGGTTGAGCCGCATGACCTTGCCGAGATGATTGGCGGGGTCCTGCGCCTCCTGCTTCTGCGTGTAGCGCTCGCCGACCGTGAGGAAGAACGATCCGTCCGGCACAAAGACAATGCGCGAGCCGAAATGCATATCGGAGGCAATCGACGGCTGCTGGCGGAAGATCACGCGGACATTCGTGATGCGGCCGCCGCCTGCGGTGAGCTCGAGGCGACCACTCGCGACGCTGGTGCCGCTGAGGCCGTCCTCACGGGGCTCGGCGAATGTGAGGAGGATCTCCTGCGAGGTCGCAAAATCGGGTGTGAGGGCCACGTCGAGGAGCCCGCCCTGGCGGACCGCGTGGACTTTCGGCACGCCGGCAATCGGCGATGAGAGCGTGCCGTCGCGGGTGACGATGCGAAGGCGGCCCGGCCGTTCGGTCACCAGCATCCGGCCGTCAGGGAGGAATTGGAGCCCCCAGGGATGCACCAGATTCTTCGCCACGCTTTCGACCTTGATGGCGGTCGTCGGGGCGGCTGGCGCGCGCGTCTGCTGGGCGGAGGCCGGCGGCGTCAAAGCAAGCGCCGGCAGGATCAGAGCGCAGGCTGTCACAAGTCGAAGAGTGCGCATTGGTTTTGCTCCGGCTCGTCCGTGGGGCCGCTGCCTTGTCGGGGGCAGTGAGCCATCAGTATGGACGGGCAACTTGGCAATCCCAATGCAGTTCCCCGATGCGATTACAAGGAACTGCGATCAGCCATGACCGCAGCAGGGCGCCACGGTCATGGCTGAGAGCATCGTTGCGGTCAGTTCGCGTGGGCCACTCGGCGACGGCCACCGCCGACGCACTTGTTCCACGTGTAGTTGCCGCCATTGTCGATGTGCAGGTGGCTCATGCCACAGCTATAGATGCCGAGGCCGCCTTTGTGGTTCGTGCGCAGCCACGCGATGACGGCGGCGCGCTTGCCGGCCGGCGCGTGGAAGTCGACGGCGCGGCAGGAGGCGTGCAGGCTGCGCCGACCGGTGCCGGCGATGACCGCGCCGCGGCGGAAGGTCGAGACGATGCGGACCGGTCCGAACTTGGCGCGGATCTGGTTCAGCGTGCTCTGGATCGACCCAGGAAGGCAGGACGTCGAGGTTTGCGCTGAGGACGGCGTTGCGCCGGCAAACAGAACGACGATCAGGGCGAAAGCGCTCGCGACGAGACGCAGCGCGTTTGATACGCAAGACATGAGTTATTCCCCCGTTGTCTGTGCACCCGTTGACCCGCGCCAGATTGGCGACGGGACTGGATTGGACCCGCATTGGCGCGGGGACCGGAGGGCTGTTAGCCGGCGAAATCGGGCGAGAACAGGGAGTTACGTGGTTAAATGAGTGTCAAAGTGACGCATCAAATAGCAACATTCTGAAAACATTGGGGGCCTATTGGGGAACATGCATAGATACCCCTACCCGAGCGGGACGCACTGCCTACCCCGCTGAACGCTCTACCGAGCGCCTGTACGGACATTTGGGACCGCGACGATCCCAGGAATTATGTGAGGCGGGGATCTTTTAGAGCGCCTTCAGAATTTCCGCGCGCCGCGGAGCCCAAAGCTCCGTCAGTTTCGCGGGATCGGCGTCCTTCGCCGCGGGCTCCTTGGCCATCATTTCCGCCCAGCCTTGCCGCAGCCGCGTGGATCGGCGCATCACGCCGTCCTGCCAGCGCTGATGCTCGGCAGTCCAGACACCCTTCTCCTTGAGAAAGCGGATTGCGCCGTCGTGGAACGGGACGGTCGTCGGGAAGCCTGCCGACCGAGGCAGCTCCCAACGCTCCAGGATTGGCATGGCCTGACTATAAGTCTCGAAGTTGTCGGCGATCGCCTTGGTCACCGCATACATTTCGAGCTCGCCAGCATCGGCGTACACCGTCGCCACCGGGTCGCGGTAGCCTACGATGGCCTTGGGTGCCGCTTTGCTGATGCCCGGTCCTGTATCCTCGGTAAAGGGAAGGAGTACCGGCAGGGTCCGCTGCAGCTTGCTCCAGAAATCCTTGTCCGAGCCCGGGAACTCGATCCAGAAAATCGAGTCCGCGATAGGTTCGAGCGCACGCGCCGAGCCTGCCGTCGGAATGGCTCCCGCGCAATCGACCTCGCCTCGCGCAAGAGCTGCGAGGGCATCGTTGCCGCTCGCGAAATCGACGAGGGTGAGGTCCTTGAGGCTGATGCCGGCGGCATCGAGAATCGCATCGAGCCTGTATGTGAGCGCCATGTTGCCCGGGGCGCGCGCCAAGCGTTTGCCCTTCAGGTCCGCGGGCTTCCTGATGCCGCTCGCCTCGGTCGCCACGATCGACATCGAGCTCATGCGCCCGAGGAGGCAGCGAAGATCCTGCGGCCCCCACGTCGGCGCGACATAGCTGAAGAGACCCTCGGCGGCGAAGAAAGCTTCCATGCCGAGCAGACCGAGCGTGACCTGGCGCTCCTTGAGCTGCTCCATACGCCCGAACGCCCGCTCCGAGGGCTGCAGGCGGATGCGCGTGCCATGGGCCTTGCTGATGGCATCGGCGATGGCCTGCGCTTCCTTGTAGCGGGGGCCGTCGTCGTCGCCGACGCTCCAGATCATGGTCGATGGCAGGCTTGGAAGCGGCTTGACCTGCGCGCCCGCCCTCCTCGGCAACAGCCCGGCGCCGAACGCTGCGCCCATGCCGCCGAGATAGGCTCTGCGCGAGAGATTCATACCCGTTTCCATCCCGGTTCTGGCGCCGCGTATTGCTGCGCCCCTTGAACCACTTCGGGCATGGATCTTCAAGCCAGATGCGCCGCTATGCCACCCAGTTGCGGCATTACAAATTCGTAGTGCGCGCGAAGCCTCACTTGAAGGCGATCGGCAGCTCGCGTGGCCCTCGGACTGTGCCGTGCGACCACACTACGTCTCCCGCTAGGCGGAACTCGGGGCAGCGGCGCAGCAGCTCCTCGACGGCCACCGTCATCTCCATGCGCGCGAGGTTCGATCCGATGCAGCGATGAATGCCGAGCCCGAACGCCGCGTGCCGGTTCTCCTGACGATCTATGATGACCTTGTCGGCATCGGGAAAGGCTTCGGGATCGCGGTTGGCGGCTGGAAATGACAGCATAACCATCTGGCCTTCCGCGAATTTGCACCCGTTGACCGTGGTCTCCTTGGCGACGAGACGAGCCATGGTCACCGGCGCATAGGCGCGCAAGAATTCCTCGATGGCCGTGGGGATCAGCGCTGGCTCGCGGACGAGACGCGCGCGATCTGCAGGCGTGCGCGCGAGATGCCAGATCGAGGCGCCGATGCCGCTCCACGTCGTATCGATACCGGCGACGAGCAGCAGCCGCAGACTGCCGAGCACATGGTTCGGCTTGAAGGGCTCGCCATCGGGATACTTGGCCTGCAGGAGATAGCTGATGAGGTCATCGCCCGGCGCTTCCCGGCGCGCGGACATGTGGCCGGCGAAGTACTCCGTTATTTCATTGAGCCCTCGCTGCAGGACGGTCTCGTCGGTGGTGCCGAGCTCGAGGATCTCGTGGATCCATTTGCGGAAGCGGTCGCCGTCGCTCTCGGGAATGCCGAGCATCGCGGCAATGACCCGCACGGGAATGTGCTGGGCATAGTCGACGGCGGCATCGCAGCCGGGCTTGTCGGCAAAGGCATCGATCAGCTCGTTGCAGATCGCGCGCGCCTTGGGCCTCAGCTTCTCGATGGCCTGCGGCGTGAACGGCGGCAGGAGCACCATGCGCGCCGTCCGATGGCGCGGCGGATCGGAAGTGATCGGGGGCGCGCCGCCGCCCGTGATCGGCTGACTGTCGCGAATGACCACCTGACGCGAGGAGAAGTTCTCAGGGTCGTAGGCGATCTCGCGAATGTCGGCGTAGCGCGTCGGGAGGTAGGCGCCACGGTAGCGGTCCGTATGGGCGATCGGACACTCGGCGCCGCGGATTGTCTCCCAAATGGGAAAAGGATCGTCGACCCATCGCGAGTCGAGATGATCCCAGTCCGTCAGCCAATCGGTGACCGGAGGCCGCTCGCTCATCTGGATGCTCCCTAACATCCGGAATTTTAGCATCCGGAATTTTTGGACATCATCGCAAATGGCAGTGCTCCGTACCAGCATCAAAATGTCGAGGCGCTCGGACAGGACAAACGCCGGATGCAAAAAGGACGGGCGCAGGGCCCGTCCTTGGTCGTCGCGAAAGATGGCGGGGCGCCTTCGCCGGGCCTAGTGGGACATCAGCACCGGAACGGTCGCATTCTGAAGCACGTGGCGCGAGGCGCCGCCGAGGACGAACTCCCTGAGCCGCGACCTGCCGAAGCAGCCCATGACCAGGAGGTCGGCGCGATGGGCCGAGACCTGGGCGAGCAGCTCGACGCCCGCATCGCCGCGGCCGGGCTTGGTCTGCTGGACATTGACCTTCACGCCGTGACGGGCGAGCGTCGCGCCGATCTCGGCCCCGGCGATCTCGCTCGTCGCCTCGGGCTTGCCCGCCTCCTCGACGGAGAGGACCGTCACTTCATTTGCCTTCTGTAGCAGCGGGAGGGCATCGAAGACGGCACGCGCCGCCTCGCGGCTGTTGTTCCAGGCGACCACGACGCGCTCGCCGATCGAGCCGAGCTCACCGGCCTTCGGCACGATGAGCACGGGCCGCCCGCCCTCCATGGCGAGCCAATCGGGCACGTCGAACATATCGGCGTAGTCCCAGTCGCTCTCCTTCTGCGCCGCGACGACGACGTCGGCCGAGCGCGCATGATCGAGAACTGCCTCGACATAGCCCGGGCGCCTGGCCTGATGGAGCCGCCACTCGCCCACGACGGGCTGCCCGCTGATCGCTTCGTCGAAGGCCTTGTGGATGCCCTCGCCGGTTTTGCGGTAGGCGTCGAGTGCGCTCGCGATGGCGCCGCCGGAGATCATCGGCAGCAGCGGCGACTTCGGCGGAGCGGGGGGCACCACGAACAGCCCGGTCACGTGGGAGTTGGAGGGGAGCGCGAGCTGCATCGCCGCGCTCATCAGGCGCTTCACGCGGCCTTCATTGTTGAGGTGCACCAGAATGGACTTGTAGGCCATGATCGCGATCCCTTTCTACTTAGGCTTGTCGATGCGTGACGGGCAGCGAGGTGCAGTCACGTGGTTCGTAGTTCAAGTTTTGCCGCGCGGGGCTGCAGCGCCGGGAAGAGCGCGCGGCCGATGCGCTTCTCGATCTCCAGAATGCCGAACAGGGCGATGCCTGTGGCGATGATGGCGGCACTCTCCACGAACCCGATGCTGGTTGTCTGAAAGAGGTACTGCATCGAGGGAAGGTACGTGAAGGCCATTTGAAGACTTACGATGATGGCAATGCCGATCAGCACGGCTGGCGTGCCGACGATGCCGCGCCACGTGAGCGACGCCCCATACAGGTACCTGACTGAGAACAGATAGAAAAGTTCAAGTACCACGACCGTGTTTACCACCATGGTCCGCGCCGTCTCGATGCCGAGGCCACGATTGAGCGCCCAGGCGAAAATGCCGAGCGCGCCGATAGCGAAGAGGCACGATACGAAGACGACGCGCCAGAGCAGGAAAGGGGAAAGGATCGGCGAATCGGCGGCGCGCGGCGGACGCTGCATGATATCGGGCTCGGCCGGCTCGAAGGCGAGCACGAGGCCGAGGCCGACCGTGGTGACCATGTTGATCCACAGGATCTGGACCGGCGTGAGCGGCAATGTGATGCCGAACAGAATGGCGATGACGACGATCAGGAACTCGCCGCCGTTGGTCGGCAGCGTCCAGCCGATCACCTTCGTCAGGTTATCATACACCGTACGCCCTTCGCGCACCGCGGCGACGATCGAGGCGAAGTTGTCGTCAGCCAGCACCATGTCGGAAGCTTCCTTCGCCGCCTCGGTGCCGCTGCGGCCCATGGCGACGCCGACGTCGGCGCGCTTCAACGCGGGCGCATCGTTGACGCCGTCACCGGTCATGGCAATGACGTCGCCGTCGGCTTGCAAGGCCTCGACGAGGCGCAGCTTGTGCTCGGGGCTCGTGCGGGCGAAGACGCTCGTCTCCGCGGCGAGCGTGCGCAGCGTCACGTCGTTGACGGTGTCGAGGTCGTGGCCCGTCACCACCTTGGCACTGGTGGCGAGCCCGAGCTCGCCCGCGATGGCGCCCGCCGTTGCGGCATGATCGCCGGTGATCATCTTCACGGAGATTCCTGCGCTGCGGCACTCCGCGACGGCCGCAATGGCTTCGGGCCGCGGCGGATCGATGAGGCCGACGAGGGCATCCAGTCTCAGGCCCTCGTTGACATCGCTGAAGTCGAGCGTGCGCCTGTCGTGCGGCATATCGAGCGAGGCGAGGGCGAGAACGCGCTGGCCATTTCGGGCAAGCTCATCGATCGCCTTCAGCCAATAGGCCTTGGCGAGTGGCGCCTCGCCGCCGTCGGCCGTTTGCGTGCGGCACATGTCGAGTACTTGCTCCGGCGCACCCTTGATGCAGGCAAAGACCGCGCCGTCGTGACTGTGGTGCAGCGTTGCCATGTAGCGGTGTGCGGAATCGAACGGGATCTCGTCGAGGCGCGGCAGGGACTTGATCAGTTGCTCGCGCTCATAGCCCGCCTTGAGGCCGAAGGCCATGAGTGCGCCCTCCATGGGGTCGCCATCGACGGACCACTGGCCATGGCGCTCCTGCAATGCCGCGTCATTGCAGAGGATGGCAGCGCGAGCCGCGCTCATGAGGGCACGATTTGCGGTCGGGTCGGCTTCGCTCCCGCCAAGACTGAAGCCGCCCTTGGGCGCATAGCCGACACCGCCCACGTCATAGGTACTGTCGGCGACGACGACGCGCGTCACGGTCATCTCGTTGCGCGTGAGTGTGCCGGTCTTGTCGGAGCAGATGGTCGAGACGGAGCCGAGCGTCTCGACGGCGGGAAGGTGGCGGATGATGGCATTGCGTGCGGCCATGCGCTGCACGCCGATGGCCAGCGTGATGGTCATCACCGCGGGCAGGCCCTCCGGGACGGCGCCCACGGCCATGCTGACGACTGCGAGAAAAGCCAGGTCCGTCGGATAGTCGCGCACGAACACCGCAAAGAGGAACGTCAGCGCGCACAGTGCCAGAATGGCGATCGTGAGCTGGCGGGCAAACTGGTCCATCTGCCGGATGAGCGGCGTCTCGAGCTGCTCGACGCGGCTCAGCAGCGCGCTGATGCGGCCGATCTCCGAGTGCGTGCCCGTTGCGACGACGACACCAGTGCCCTGGCCGGCCGTGACGAGTGTCCCCGAGTAGGCCATGGAGCGGCGGTCGCCGAGGGCGGCCGCGGCGGCGGCAGGTTCCGTACTCTTGTCCGCGGCGACCGACTCGCCTGTCAGGATCGCCTCGTCGATGCGCAGATTGCGCGCCTTGATGAGGCGGATATCGGCCGTGACGCGGTCACCCGCCTCCAGCAGCAGCACATCGCCCGGCACGAGGTCCGCCGCATTGATCGACACGCGATGGCCTTCGCGGAGCACCGAGGCGCGCGGGCTGATCATGTCGCGGATGGCGTCGAGCGCTGCTTCGGCTTTGTTCTCCTGGATGACGCCGATGATGGCGTTGATGATGATGACCGCGAGAATGACGGCCGTATCGACATAATGGCCGAGCGCCACCGTGATCGTCGCGCCGACGATCATCACGTAGATCAGCACGTTGTGAAATTGCAGGAGGAACCGCGTCAGAAGGGATTTTCTCGCGCCGACCGGCAGGGCATTGGGGCCATGGCGCTGCAGGCGGGCCGCCGCCTCGGTGTTGCCGAGCCCTTCGCGCGCGCTGGCGAGGTCGGTGATCGCGGTTTCGGCAGGTAGGGCATGCCAAGGCTTGTCGGATAGAGCAGAAACATCTCGGTCCGGCATTCGAGCTCCAGGTTGATGCCAGGATTGGGGCTGATCTCGCACCCGTCGAGGGCGCCAGAGCGAAACGTCCGCTGTGCGGCGACGCGCGTTTGCTTGCGGTCAGGCGACATCAGTTAAGGGCAAAGTAAACCCGGGACGTTGCGATGGATCAATGGCTGAATGGCAATCAACTGCGGCGCCGGCCGATGGCTGCGGCTTCGCGGGCGAGCGCGGCGACATCGTCGAAGCGGCCGGCATCGAGGTCGTCAGCCTTGACCATCCACGAGCCGCCGACAGCCACGACATGCGGGATTTTGAGGTAGTCCAGGGCATTGGCCGGCGTGATCCCGCCCGTCGGCATGACGGCGACATCATGGAGCGGTGCCAGGATGGCGCTCAGGGCCTTGATGCCGCCCGAAGCCTCGGCCGGGAAGAATTTTATGACCGGGAAGCCTGCTTCCATCGCGCGCATCATTTCCGCTGGCGTGGCGGCTGCCGGAATGAAGGGCACAGGCGCTGCCAGTCCTGCTTTGAGCAGCGCGTCCGTCTGACCGGGCGAGACGAGGAACTCGGCACCTGCCGCGATGGCCTCATCGATATCGCGAGGTGAGCGGATGCTGCCGGCGCCAATGATCGCGCCGGTCTTGGCCCCTGCCATGGCGCGGATCGCGGCGAGCGATTCCGGCGTGCGCAGGGTCACCTCGATGAATTTGAGGCCGCTTTCGGCAAGCACGGCAGCGGTGCGTGCGGCATTTGCGACATTCCGCACGGTCAGGACAGGAATGATGGCCTGCTCGCGCCAGCCCGGGGCATCGGCCTTGAGTGCGGTCATTGTTGTTCTCCCTCGAGGGCGCGGCGGACCTCTGCTGCCGTCGGGATGGGCTCGACGGCACCGTAACCCTCTGTCGAGAGCGCCGCGGCAACTGTCGCATAGCGGCCGGCGGTGGCGAGGTCGTCGCCAGCGAGGAGGCGCGCCACGAAGGCGCCGCCGAACGCATCGCCGGCGCCTGTCGCATCGACCGGGTCGCACGGGTGCGGCGCGAGCCTGATGCGCTGGTCCTTGTCCGCGACGATCGCGCCCTCTGCGCCGAGCTTGAGCGCGACGATACGCGCACCGCGCTCGAGGCAGAAATCGACCAGCGCGTTGGGATCCGTGAGGCCCGTGATGACGACGATGTCGTCATAGCTCGGCAGGCAGATGTCGGCGAGGCCGATGACATCGGTCATGACGCCTCGCGCCCGGTCCTTGGACCAGAGTCTCAGTCGTAGGTTTGTGTCGAACGAGACCATGACGCCGGCTGCCTGTGCGGCCTCGATCGCCGCATAGCAGGTATCGGCCGCGGTCGCCGATATGGCGAAGGAAATGCCCGAAAGATGCAGCACGCGCGCGCCGCGCAACAATTCGAGCGGCAGTTGGCTCGGCTGCATGCGACTTGCTGCGGATCCGGTGCGGTAGAACGAGAACTCGTGGCCATTCTTGCCGTGGGTCACGAAGTAGATGCCCGTGAAGGCATCCGGATCGCTCACCACCGTGCTCGCGTCGACGCCTTCGCGGGCCCAAAGATCGCGCAGCATCTGCCCGTAGATATCATCGCCGAGGCGCGTGAAGTAGGCGCTGTCGGCGCCCTGGCGCGCAGCCGCAATGGCGAAGTTCGAGGTGTCGCCGCCGAAGCCCTGGAGATATGCGCGCGAGCCGTGGCCGCCGGACTGGTTGAACTCGACCATCGGCTCGCCGATGGCGAGGATCTCAGGCTTTCGCGCGCCGTTCATGCATCGGCCCCCCGTGGGTGGTCCGCGGTTCAGTGCCGCGGGATACCTGTCGGCTCCGGCCCGACACGGACCTGGAGCTTGCCGAAGTTGTCACCCCTGAGCAGGCCGATGAAGGCCTCCGGCGCCTTGGCGATGCCGCCGTCGACAATGTCCTCGCGGTACTTGAGCTTGCCCTCGCGCACCCATTTACCGAGCCGCGTCATCGCAAAGGGGAAGCGCGTCAGGAAGTCCGAGACGATGAAGCCGCGTGAGGTCACGCGCCGGCCGACGAAGAAGCCCGGCGTGCGCGGTCCCATCTCGGTCGTGTCGGAATTGTACTGCGAGATCGAGCCGCAGATGGCGACGCGTGCCCAGAAGTTGATATTGGCGATCACGGCGTCGGTAACGACCCCGCCGACGTTGTCGAAATAGACGTCGACGCCGTCCGGGCAGGCGGCTTTGACGGCTGCAGTGAGGTCGCTGCCCGCCTTGTAGTCGACGCACGCATCGAAGCCGAGCTCGTCCTTCACGAAGGCGCACTTCTTGGCCCCGCCGGCAATGCCGACCGCGCGACAGCCGGCGAGCTTCGCAAGCTGGCCGACGACCTGTCCGACAGCGCCCGAGGCCGCCGAGACGACGACGGTGTCGCCGGGCTTGGGCTGGCCGACCTCCAAGAGCCCAAAATAGGCCGTGAGGCCCGGCATGCCGAGAATGCCGTTGGCGGTCGAGATCGGTGCGAGCGAAGGATCGATCTTGCGCGCGCCGCCGCTGCTGACGCCGTACTCCTGCCAGCCGAGACGTTCCTCGACGATGTCGCCGACCTTGTAGCTGGGGCTGTTCGACTTCACGACCTCGCCGACGATGCCGCCGGGCATGACCTCGCCGATCTGGACAACCGGGGCATAGGAGACGACATCCCTCATGCGCCCGCGCATATAGGGATCGAGCGACAGGTAGATGGCACGGACGAGGATCTGGCCGGGGCCCGGCTCCGGCACGGGCGCTTCCTCGACGCGGAAGTCCTGGCCCGAAGGCTCGCCGGCTGGTCGGTTGGCAAGCACCACGCGGCGCTGAGTTTTGGGAATGCTCGGGCTGGTCATGGGCAATTTCCTCCGGCGCGCCGACAGGCGGCGCGATCTTCAGCTTGCGCCCCTTGTAGCAGGTGCGCGCCGGAGCGTGAAATCGCCTTGCCGGGCCTCGCGGCCTAGACGACCTCGACGTGGAGATCGCCGACGCCGTCGACGTGCCCGTGCAGCTTGTCGCCCTTCACGATTGCGCCGACGCCCGACGGCGTGCCGGTCATGATGATGTCGCCGGCCTTCAGCTCGAAGAGGGTCGAGATGAAGGCGATCTGGCCCGGAATATCCCAGATCATCTGGTTGAGGTCGCCCGCCTGGCGGCGCTTGCCGTTCACGTCGAGCCAGATGGCGCCG
Source organism: Hyphomicrobium sp. CS1BSMeth3 (assembly GCF_900117415.1). Lineage (GTDB taxonomy): Bacteria > Pseudomonadota > Alphaproteobacteria > Rhizobiales > Hyphomicrobiaceae. The sequence goes on along the minus strand of NZ_FPEI01000003.1, from coordinate 525,124 downwards.
GTGGTCGGATGGCCGATCTCAGAGGCCGGGATCAGGGCCGTCGCCGGGGCCGAATGCTCGAAGGCCTTGCCGATCTCCCAGGGGCGCCCCAACTTCTTGGCTTCGCCCTGGAGGTCGCGCCGGGTCATGTCGAGGCCGATGCCGTAGCCCCAGACATGGGACATTGCGTCTTCGGTCTGGATGTCGCGGCCGCCGGACTTGAGCGCCACGATCATCTCGATCTCGAAGTGAACGTCCGAAGTACCGGGCGGATAGGGAAACTTGCCGTCCGTGCGCAGGTTGTCGGGGTTCTTCTGGAAGAAGAAAGGCGGCTCCTTATTGGGATCGTGGCCCATCTCCCGGGCGTGCTCGGCATAGTTGCGGCCGATGCAGTAGATCCGGTGCACCGGAAAGAGGTCCGACGAGCCGCGGATGGGCAGGGCCGCCTGGCGCGGCGGGTCGATCACGTATTTCATTTGAATGATTCCGGGTTGGAAGGGCGCTGGCGCGATCAGAATGCCATCCAGGCGCGCCGGTCAAGAGCGACGCCTCAGGCAAGCGAATCGTGCCACCACAAGCACAAGAGCTCTGTTGTCGGCCCAATTGAGCGCCCTCCCGGTACTGAGAGGTGTTTTCCTGGGCCGGCAGCCAGACACGGAGCGTATGGCAGGGTGGCCTTTATTTTGTGCAACGGGCACACCAGATAAGACGAGGCGAAACTTGGAGGGATACCCCACCGCCTGGTCCGATCGCGGAGACGTGATGCGCGGGCCGGCTTTCACCATCGAACGAATTGCAGTCCCGCGCGCGCTGCCTTTAGAATGTGAGCAGCAGGAAATCCGCGGCTGGGGCCGCGATGTGTGCCGGTTAGGGCTTTCATGGTTGGGAAGCGCTGGGCCTCGGGAATGCTGGATCGAAATCAACTGACGATGGCGGGCAAGAACGGAAACGGAGCGGACGGCGAAGGCGGCGAGGGCGAGGGTAAGACCGGCCTCGTCACCAAGACCCGTCCAAAGACGAAGCGGCCGAGCCTGTACAAGGTGCTGCTGCTGAACGACGACTACACGCCGATGGAGTTCGTCGTTCATGTGCTGGAGCGTTTCTTCAACAAGGGGCGGGAGGATGCCACCCGGATCATGCTGCACGTTCACCACAAAGGTGTCGGCATATGCGGGGTGTACACGTACGAGATCGCTGAGACGAAGGTTGCCCAGGTGATGGACTTCTCGCGCCAGCACCAGCATCCGTTGCAGTGCACTATGGAAAAGGAATAGGACGCCCTTGCCATCCTTCTCGCAAAGCCTCGAACAGGCTCTCCACCGCGCGCTTGAGTATGCCAACGAGCGGTCGCATGAATATGCAACGCTCGAGCACTTGCTGCTGGCGCTGCTCGATGATGCCGACGCCGCGGGCGTCATGCGTGCGTGCAACGTCGACATCGAGAAGATCCGCCGCCGCGTGACCGAGTTCCTCGACGAGGAGCTCGACATGCACGTGTCGAAGAACGCGGTCGAAGCGGCGCCGACGACGGCCTTCCAGCGCGTCATTCACCGCGCGGTGGTGCACGTCCAGTCTTCCAGCCGCGAGGAGGTGACGGGCGCGCAGGTGCTGGTCGCGCTCTTTGCCGAGCGTGAGAGCCACGCCGCGTTCTTCCTGCAGGAGCAGGAGATGACGCGCTTTGATGCCGTCCAGTACATCAGCCATGGCATTGCCAAGCGGCCGGGCATGAGCGAGCCGCGTCAGGTGCGTGGCGTCGACGAGGAAGGTGGCACCGAAGGCGCGGCCGGCGAGAAGAAGGCCGGCGCCGACGCGCTCAACACCTACTGCGTCAATCTCAACAAGAAGGCCCGCGACGGCAAGATCGACCCGCTCATCGGGCGCCTGCCGGAGGTGCTGCGCACCATCCAGGTGCTCTGCCGGCGCCAGAAGAACAACCCGCTGTTCGTCGGTGACCCCGGCGTCGGCAAGACGGCGATCGCTGAAGGCCTTGCGCGCAAGATCATCCGCGGCGAGGTGCCCGAGGTGCTGCGTGATGCGACGATCTTCGCGCTCGACATGGGCGCGCTGCTCGCCGGCACGCGCTACCGCGGCGATTTCGAGGAGCGTCTGAAGGCGGTCATGAAGGAGGTCGAGGCCTATCCGGGTGCGATCCTCTTCATCGACGAGATTCATACGGTGATCGGCGCCGGCGCGACGTCCGGCGGTGCGATGGATGCGTCCAACCTGCTGAAGCCCGCGCTTCAGTCGGGGGCGGTGCGCTGCATCGGCTCGACGACCTACAAGGAGTACCGCCAGCACTTCGAGAAGGACCGGGCGCTCGTCCGGCGCTTCCAGAAGATCGACGTCAAGGAGCCTTCGGTCGAGGACACGATCGAGATCCTGAAGGGTCTGAAGCCGTACTTCGAGAACTTCCACAAGCTCAAGTACACGCGCGGCGCGATCAAGGCCGCGGTGGAGCTCTCGGCGAAGTACATCCACGACCGCAAGCTGCCGGATAAGGCGATCGACGTCATCGACGAGACGGGCGCAAGCCAGATGCTCGTCGAGGAAGGCAAGCGCAAGAAGAAGATCGGCGTGAGCGAGATCGAGGCGACGATCGCCACGATGGCGCGCATCCCGCCGAAGACCGTCTCCAAGTCCGATGCCGAGGTCATGTCGAACCTCGAGAAGGACCTGAAGCGCGTCGTCTTCGGTCAGGACAAGGCCATCGAGGCGCTCTCGAGCGCGATCAAGCTGGCACGTGCCGGCCTGCGCGAGCCGGAAAAGCCCATTGGCTGCTACCTGTTCTCGGGTCCGACCGGCGTCGGCAAGACCGAGGTGGCGAAGCAGCTCGCGAACCTCATGGGCATCGAGCTCCTGCGCTTCGACATGTCCGAATACATGGAGAAGCACACGGTCTCGCGTCTCATTGGTGCGCCTCCGGGCTACGTCGGCTTCGACCAGGGCGGTCTCCTGACCGACGGGATCGACCAGCATCCGCACAGCGTGCTTCTGCTCGACGAGATCGAGAAGGCGCATCCGGACCTGTTCAATATCCTTCTGCAGGTCATGGATCACGGCAAGCTGACCGACCACAACGGCAAGCAGGTCGACTTCCGCAACGTCATCCTCATCATGACGACGAATGCGGGCGCGGCCGACATGGCCAAGGCGGCGATCGGCTTCAACCGCACGAAGCGCGAGGGCGATGACGCGGAGGCGATCAACCGGCTGTTCACACCGGAGTTCCGCAACCGCCTCGATGCCGTGGTGGCTTTCAGCGGGCTCCCTGCGGACGTCATCACCAAGGTCGTCGAGAAGTTCGTCTTCCAGCTCGAGGCGCAGCTCGCCGACCGTGGGGTGACGATCGAGCTCGGCGAGGGCGCGACCAAGTGGCTCGTTGCCAAGGGCTACGACGAGAAGTTCGGCGCCCGGCCGCTCGCCCGCGTCATTCAGGAATACATCAAGAAGCCGCTCGCCGAGGAGCTGCTCTTCGGCAAGCTCGAGCACGGTGGGATCGTCAAGATCACCACCGAGGGCACGGGCGAAGACTCGAAGCTCGCCTTCGAATACCTGCCGGCCGACCCTGCGGCGAGGCAGGCCAAGGCGAAGGCTGAGGAGGAGGAAGACGACGACGATGATATCGTCGACGACGATCCGCCGGTCGATGCGCTGGTCGGCGCAGGCCCGAAGCGCTCGCTCTCGGGGCCGAAGAAGCCCTCGGGTGCCGTGCCGAGTGTGCCTCGTCGCCGAAAAGACGATTGAGGCTCAGCCCTTCGCGACGTAGACAGGAAATGCCCGCCCTCTCCGGCGGGCATTTTCGCGTTCGGGCATCGGCCCCTTCAACTTCTATCCGATCGGGCACCCATGACCGAACCTCCCGCAGCACCTAGGTCCATGACGCGTATGCGCGCCTTCTGGCAGGGTACGCTCGCCATGTATGGCGTGCCGGCGCTGGTGCTCTACGCGGGTATTCTCGGCTATGGCGCCTTTGCGCGCGAGGTCGGCCTCACGCTCGGTCAGGCACTGGCGCTTCCGATCTTCCTCCAGGCGCTTCCGGCGCAGGTCGTGCTGGCCGACCACGCTGCGCGCGGGGCCTCGCTCGCCGCCGCTGCGCTTGCCGTCAGCCTGACGGCCGTGCGCTTCCTGCCGATGACGGTGGTGATCATGCCCTGGCTCAAGGGGCATAGCGGACCGCGCTGGCATGAGCTGCTGGTCGTGCACTTCGTCGCCGTGACCGTGTGGATCGAAGGCTTGCGGCGTTTGCCGACGGCACCGGCGGAAGTGCGGCTCGTCTACTATCTCGGCATTGGCGTCGGCATCCTCACGGGCACGCTCGCGTCGACGGCGCTTGGTTACCTCGCAGCGGGAACAGTCCCACAATGGATGGCTGCGGCGCTGCTCTTCACGATGCCGCTGACGTTCCTCCTGGCGATGATCGAGACGGCGCGCTCGCGCGCAGATCATTTCGCCATTGTCGCGGGCGTAGTCATCGCGCCCTTCGCCTCCATGTGGCTGCCGGGCTTCGATCTCCTCGTTACCGGCCTTGCGGGCGGTACGCTCGCCTGGGTGCTCGGCCGCTGGAGGCGGGCATGAGCAATCTTCCCGGCGTGTGGGGCACGTGGGGTGGCTACCTGCCCTTCTTCGTTGCTGGCTTTCTCGCGAGCGAGCCGTGGCGCTGGGCCGGCGCGCTCATCGGCCGCGATCTCGATCCGAACAGCGAGGTGTTCATCTGGGTGCGCGCGGTGTCGTCCGCGATCGTGGCCGGGCTCGTTGCGCGCCTCGTCGTGTTCCCGACCGGCGCCATGGCGGCCATGAGTGCGCCGACGCGCTATGGCGCCGCCGCGGTCGGCATCGCGGCATTCTTCGCCTTCCGCAAGAATCTCGGTGCTGGGGTTCTGGCGGGGACGCTGGCGCTCCTCGCAGGCCACTTCATCATCGGCTGAGCGTGGGATGCAATCTAACCGGCTTCCAGCGCCTGACGCAGCTTCTCGGCGTTGGCGGCGAGCACCTCGGGCTTCTCCATCTGGCCCGTATGCGGCTGCAGCTTCTGGCTGCTCCAGCGCGGCAGTACATGAAAATGAAGATGGAACACGACCTGGCCGCCAGCCGTCTCATTGAACTGCTGCAGCGTCAGGCCGTCGGCATCGAAAGCCTTCATCGCCGCGCGGCCGACCTTCTGCGCCGTTGCAAGGCATGCGGCGAGTTGAGACGGGTTCGCATCGAGAATATTACGCGCCGGTGTCTTGGGGATCACGAGCGCGTGTCCCCGCGAGCGCGGCATGATGTCCATGAAGGCAAGCGTGTCGGCGTCCTCGTAGACCTTGTACGCCGGTAGCTCGCCGCGAATGATCTTGGCGAAGATGTTGCTGCTGTCGTAGGCGGTGCTCATCAGGCATCTCCATCAACCACTTCGGGTGTTAAGCCCGCTTACAACTCGACGTCAAGTGCATGGATGCGCATCTGCACGCGCAGGGCGGCGCTCTTGCCGTACGCAGCCGGCAGTGCCATCGTCCAATCAACGCGTGTTTCAGACACTATCAATGAGGAGCCGAACGATGGCCCAGACGATCACCAACAGCGTCATGACCATGGTCAAAGAGGCCAAGAAGCAGATCGAGGAGATCCCGCCGGAGGAAGCTATCAAGCTCATCGGCAATCCAGATATCGTCCTTGTCGATATCCGCGATCCGCGCGAGCTCGAGCGCGACGGCAAGGTCCCGGGTGCCTTCCACGTCACGCGCGGTATGCTCGAGTTCTGGATCGATCCCGCGAGCCCCTACTACAAGCCGCTCTTCGGCGAGGACAAGAAGTTCGTCTTCTTCTGCGCGGGGGCGATGCGCTCAGCGTTGGCGGCCAAGACGGCGCAGGATATGGGCCTGAAGCCGGTTGCGCACATCCTCGGCGGCTTCAAGGGCTGGAAGGAAGCCGGCGGTCCCGTCGAGGCTTACGTTCCCAAGCAGGCGAAGGCCTGATGGCCGACTTTCCCGTTTCGGTGCTCGATCAGTCGCCGATCATCGGCGGCGCGACGCCTGCCGAGGCGATCCAGTCGACGATCGAGCTCGCCCGCCTCGCAGACCAGCTCGGTTATCACCGCTACTGGCTTGCCGAGCATCACGGGCTTCTCGGGCTCGCCGACGCGAGCCCCGAGATCCTGCTTGCGCGGCTTGGCGCGGAGACAGAGCGCATTCGCATTGGTACGGGCGGCATCATGCTGCCCTACTACGCGAGCTTCAAGATCGCCGAGCAGTTCAAGATGCTCGAAGCGCTCTATCCCGGCCGTATCGATCTCGGGCTCGGGCGCGCGCCCGGCGGCCATCCGCGCACGGCGCGCGTGCTGTTCGACGGAAAGCCCGTCGATAGCGAGGAGGGCTTCGTGCGCCAGCTCATGGAGCTGTCGGCGATCTTCAAAGGCACGGTGCCGGACGGCCATCCGCTCCATGGCGAGATCGCCAATCCCGTTGGACCGACGAACCCTGAAATGTGGGTGCTCGGCTCATCCACAGGCGGCGCGTCGTTCGCGGCCCATCTCGGGATGCACTTCGCCTTCGCGCACTTCATCAATGCCTATACCGGCGCGCAGGTCGCGCACGCTTATCGCGAGCATTTCCGCAAGGGCCATGATGAGGAGCCGCGCCTCGCGCTGGCCATGATCGCGCTCTGCGCCGACAGTCCCGAGGAGGCGCAGGCCATCGAAAAGGCCATGCTGCTCCGCTGGGCATGGACGGCGATGGGCGTCAATCGCCGTATGCCGACGCTCGAGGAAGCACTTGCGCATCAGATGACGGATCGCGAGGCGGCGATTGCCGCGCGCGAGCGCCCGCGCGCCACCATCGGCTCGGTCGACGAGGTCGCGACGCGGATCATGGATGTGAAGGCCGAGTTCCAAGCCGACGAGGTGATCGTCGTCGCGATCGCGCCGGCCTACGAAATCCGTACGCGCACGCTCAAGCAGCTCGCGACGGCCTTCGGGCTCGGTAAGTGAGATCGTCGCCGAGCTACACCGTCAGCGCGTCACGGACTTCCGCCGGACTAAAGCGTCGGACCTTGAATGCGCCCCCCTGCCGAGGCTGGCGGGGAGTGAATTTCAAGTCCGTTGCTTTAGCGAGCGGCCGATCGTCAGGGGCTCGACACGCGCGCTCATGCCGATGGCCGCCGCGGTTTCTGTCAGGGGAGCCCAGATCTCGCGCCGGAGCACGAGCGACATGCGCTTGGGGCGCGGCACGTGATCGAGATGGGCGAATGATTGACTACCCATCCAGGCGTGCACGGCCTGCCAGACGGAGGGCGAAGCGCGGCGGTTCCCGATGCCCCTCAATTGAACGATGAACGGCACGCCGACCTCATCATTGCGCAGGCCGAGCTCCAGCGTCGCGATCGATTTGCCGCGCGCACGCACGCTGAAGAGGCGCGAGCGCATGTGCCCGAGGCGCAGCGCATAGAGATCGAGGCAGTTGCGCATGGAGGCGCATTCGGCAAACAGATCCTCGGGGCCTTTGAGCGCGATGAACTCGTAGCCCATGGCCGTGCCATTGGCGAACCACGTATCGGGAAAGCCCGTGCCGAGCGCGAGCAGGCCCTCGATGCGTTTTCGCCAGTTCGCGGTTTCGTCCCGGGCCGAGCGAGGGCCGGTGCGCGGCGTCCAGCTCCGGCGTTGGATGCGGCCGGCGAGCGTGCCCGGGTGTTTGGCGTAGAAGGCCCAGGCGAGCGTCCAAAGGGCCTCGGCATTGGCCGCGACCGGCGGCGTAAGCCGGTGATGCCGTGCGAACCAGAGAGCGACGTCGCGCCCCGCAAGGCGGTCGGCGAGGCTGATGAAGTCGAGCCAGGGCAGCATGGCCTCGGGCTGACGAGGCAGGGCCGGGACGGCAGTAAGGGCAAAATCCGGATCATCCGGCAGAACCGGCAAGGGGCCCGTCAGCGCCGCAGGCGGCAAGCGGCGGAGCCAAAAGGGAAGGCCCAGAAGTTGGGCCACCGCCTTGAGCTTCTTGCCGGCGAGAATGGCATCGAGCGCGGCGCGCCGGCGCTCGGGCGTCGCATAGTCGGTGGCCAGTGCAAACAGCAGCGCCGGGAAGGACGCGGCGAGATCCTCGATATTGCGGCCGCCTTCGGTCAGCTCGGCGATCTGCGTGCGAAAAGACGCAGGGAAAGTCTGCCGATGCAGCTCCGGGGTCTCGCCGCCGTCGTCTGCACCGGGCGGTTGCATCTGGCTGCAACGCAAGACCATGCCCGCTGCCTCCGCTCATCACCTGGGACGAAGCGCTTTGCCCGTCCGTCTGACGCGAACGGCTAGAGCTACAACATGGCGAAAGCGGGTGCGGGTTGCCAGGGGCACGCGATTTTCTACAGCCCTGACATGCAGCCGCCGCCCGTCAACCGCAGGAAGCCTTAGGACAAAAGCAGCATTCCTGCGCTGATTGCGGCACTTGATCGCGCCCGCAATCTGTCGGAGAAGGGGGCACGAGCAACCAGGGAACTGCCGATGGCCATCCTCGTCGACAAGAGCACCAAAGTCATTTGTCAGGGCATCACAGGTAGCCAGGGCACCTTCCATACCAAGGCCGCAAAGGCCTATGGCACCCAGATTGTTGGCGGCGTGACGCCGGGCCGGGGCGGCTCCAAGCATCCCGATCCCGAGCTCTCCGACGTGCCGATCTTCGATACGGTGAAGCAGGCGCGGGAGGCGACGGGCGCCACGGCGACGTCGATCTACGTACCGCCGCCCTACGCCGCCGACGCGATCCTGGAGGCGATCGACGCCGAATTCCCGCTCATCATCTGCATCACCGAGGGCATCCCGGTGATGGACATGATCAAGGTCAAGCGGGCGCTGACGGGAAGCTGGTCGCGCCTGATCGGGCCGAACTGCCCCGGCGTGCTGACGCCGAACCAGTGCAAGATCGGCATCATGCCCGGCAATATCTTCAAGAAGGGCAATGTCGGCATCGTCTCGCGCTCCGGCACGCTGACCTACGAGGCCGTGAAGCAGACGAGCGACGCCGGGCTCGGTCAGTCGACGGCCGTCGGGATCGGCGGCGACCCGGTCAAGGGCACGGACTTCATCGATGTGCTCGACATGTTCCTTTCGGACGCCGAGACCGAGGCGATCATCATGATCGGCGAGATCGGCGGCTCCTCCGAGGAAGATGCCTGCGAGTTCATCCGGCGCGAGGCGGCCAAGGGGCGCTCGAAGCCGATGGCTGGTTTCATTGCTGGTTCCACGGCGCCTCCGGGGCGGCGCATGGGGCATGCCGGCGCCATCATCTCGGGCGGCAAAGGCAAGGCCGAGGACAAGTTCGAGGCCATGCGCGCGGCCGGCATCGCCGTCGCGGACAGCCCGGCGAGCCTCGGGACGACGCTGCTCGCGGCGGCCAAGGCTTGAGGCGGCGGGGCTCCGTGCTCCGCCAAAAGTTCACCTGATGTCAGGGTTTTCCGCGCTCTAGTCCCACGCCCGGTGCGGCGGTCAGCGTCCGCCGCAGCCGGCGCCTGAAGAACGTGCACCAAAACGTCACGCGCCCTCGGTAATGTCTGGCGTCGGTGACGGAATCGCGTCACGCCCACCATTGCATCCCGCTGGGGGTGCGCCGATCTAATGACTACTCACGTGGTCGGATATGGTCTAAGGAACGCCGCAATCTTAAGCCGGATGCGCCGCATACCGGGGATGTTCGTGCGCCCGGCACATTAGGCCACAACAGGACGAAACCGCAGATGTCTCGCCAGGAATCGAACCAAGCCTTTGCGCTCACTTCGTTTTTGAATGGTGTGAACGCCGCCTACATCGAGGAAATGCAGGCTCAGTACGAGCGCAATCCGGGCTCGGTCAGCGATCAGTGGCGATTGTTTTTCCAGAGCCTCCAGGAAGAGCAGGCGCGCCAAGGCGGCGAGGGCAATGGCGGGCCGTCCTGGGGCCGGACGCTCGATGAGCTGCAGGCGACGACCTCAGGAGCTTCGGGCGAGCTGGTCGCCGCCCTGACGGCAGACTATGGCGCCGCCGAGCGGGACGTGCGTGAGAAGATCGGCCAGCGGGCGCAATCTTTCGGCTACGAGCTCTCGCCGGCCGCCTCCTACCGCGCCACGCAGGACAGCCTCCGCGCGCTCATGCTCATCCGCGCCTATCGCGTCATGGGCCATCTCGCCGCCGACCTCGATCCTCTCGGCATTTCAGAGCGCAAGATCCACAAGGAGCTGCGCCCCGAGACCTACGGCTTCACCGATGCCGATCTCGATCGCCCGATCTTCATCGACAAGGTGCTCGGCCTCGAAACCGCGACCATGCGCCAGATCCTGCGCATCCTGCGGCGCACCTACTGCCGGCAGATCGGCGTCGAGTTCATGCACATCACGAGCCCCGTACAAAAGGCGTGGCTCCAGGAGCGCATCGAGGGGCCGGACAAGGACATTACCTTCACTAAGGAAGGCAAGCGCGCGATCCTCAACAAGCTCATCGAGTCCGAGTCCTTCGAGACCTTCGCCGACGTCAAATATACCGGCACGAAGCGCTTCGGCCTCAATGGCGGCGAAGCGATGATCCCGGCGCTGGAGCAGATCATCAAGCGCGGTGGTCAGCTCGGCGTGAAGGAGATCGTCTTCGGCATGGCGCACCGCGGGCGCCTCAACGTGCTCGCGAGCGTCATGAGCAAGCCGCTGCGCGCGATCTTCAACGAGTTCAAGGGCGGTTCCTTCAAGCCCGACGATGTCGAGGGCTCGGGCGACGTCAAGTACCACCTCGGTGCGTCCTCGGACCGCGAGTTCGACCAGAACAAGGTCCATCTTTCGCTGACGGCGAACCCCTCGCACCTCGAGATCGTCGATCCGGTCGTGCTCGGCAAGGTGCGCGCCAAGCAGGATCAGCACGGCTGCAAGCCGGGCGAGCGCGGCGCGGTCCTGCCGCTGCTCATCCATGGTGATGCGGCCTTTGCCGGCCAGGGTGTGGTCGCCGAGTGCTTCGGCCTTTCGGGCCTCAAGGGGCACCGCACGGGCGGCTCGATCCACTTCATCATCAACAACCAGATCGGCTTCACGACGAACCCGCGCTATTCGCGCTCGTCGCCCTACTGCACCGATGTCGCCAAGATGGTCGAGGCCCCGATCTTCCACGTGAACGGCGATGACCCCGAGGCGGTGGTCCACGTCGCCAAGATCGCGACGGAGTTCCGCCAGCGCTTCCAGAAGCCGGTCGTCATCGACATGGTGTGCTACCGCCGCTACGGACACAACGAGTCCGACGAGCCGGCGTTCACGCAGCCGCTCATGTATCGCAAGATCCGCTCGCACGCGACGACCTCTCAGCTCTATGCCAAGCAGCTCATCGAGGAAGGCGTGGTCACGGCCGAGGACGAAGCGGCCCTGCGCCAGCAGAACCGTGCGCGCCTCGATGATGAAATGGCCGCCGCCGAGAGCTACAAGCCGAACAAGGCCGACTGGCTCGATGGCCGCTGGGCCGACATCGGCTTTGCCGATGACGAGGCGCGGCGCGGCAATACCGGTGTCGACCTCGACGTGCTGCGCGATGTGGGGCGCCGCATCACCAGCATTCCGCAGGATTTCAATGCCCACAAGACGATCCAGCGCCTGCTCGATCGCCGTCGCGAGATGGTCGAGAGCGGCGAGGGCATCGACTGGGCCATGGCCGAGCACCTCGCCTTCGGCACGCTGCTGAAGGAGGGCTTCCCCGTCCGGCTTTCGGGCCAGGATGTGGAGCGCGGCACGTTCTCGCAGCGCCACTCCGTGCTCATCGATCAGGAGAGCGAGCGTCGTTACACGCCGCTGAAATATGTCTCGCCTGATCAGGGCCGCTTCGAGGTCATCAACTCGATGCTCTCCGAGGAAGCGGTGCTCGGTTTCGAGTACGGCTACACGCTCACTGAGCCCATGGCGCTCGCCATGTGGGAAGCGCAGTTCGGCGACTTCGCGAACGGCGCCCAGGTGATCTTCGACCAGTTCCTCTCGTCCGGCGAGAGGAAGTGGCTGCGCATGTCCGGCCTCGTCTGCCTGCTGCCGCATGGCTATGAGGGCCAGGGCCCGGAGCACTCCTCGGCCCGCCTCGAGCGCTATCTGCAGATGTGCGCCGAGGACAACTGGCAGGTCGCCAACTGCTCGACGCCGGCGAACTACTTCCACATTCTGCGCCGCCAGCTTCACCGCAAATTCAGGAAGCCGCTGATCCTGATGACGCCGAAGTCGCTGCTGCGGCACAAGCGCGTCACCTCGCGCCTCGACGACATGGGGCCGGGGACCACGTTCCATCGCGTGCTCTGGGATGATGCGCAGGCCCGCGAGGGCGAGAAGATCAAGCTCGTCGCCGACGAGAAGATCCGCCGCGTCGTGATGTGCTCGGGCAAGGTCTACTACGACCTTTACGAGGCGCGCGAGGCAGCCGGCATCAATGACATCTACCTGCTGCGCGTCGAGCAGTTCTACCCGTTCCCGGCGAAGGCGCTCATCAACGAGCTCTCCCGCTTTGCCAAGGCGGAGATGGTTTGGGCTCAGGAAGAGCCGAAGAACATGGGCGCATGGTCCTTCATGGAGCCGAACCTCGAATGGGTCCTCGATCAGGTCGAGGCGAAGCACCGCCGCCCGCGCTATGCCGGCCGGCCTTCTTCGGCAGCGACGGCGACAGGTCTCGCGAAGAAGCACGCTGAAGAGCAGAAGAACCTAGTCGATCAGGCGCTCCTCTGAGAATTGCGCCTGAGCAGGAAAAAACTTGCGCGCGGCCGATCCGCGGTGCGCGCGATGAGAGAGAGATGAGATGGCGATCGATATCAAGGTGCCGACGCTCGGCGAATCCGTGACCGAGGCGACGCTTGCCAAGTGGTTCAAGAAGGCTGGAGAGGCGGTCGCCGTCGACGAGCCGCTGTGCGAGCTCGAAACGGACAAGGTGACCGTCGAGGTTTCGGCCCCTGCGAACGGTGTGCTCGCCGAGCTCGCCGTGGACGAGGGCGCGACCGTCGCAGTCGGCACGGTGATCGGCCGCCTCAATGAAGGTGATGCTGCGGCAAAACCGGCGCCGGCCAAGGCTGCGCCGGCCGCAGCTCCAGCAGCGCCCAAGGCCGAGGCCAAGGCGCCGCCGAAGCCTGCAGCATCATCGGGTCCGGCCATGCCGCCGTCACCCGCCGCCGGCAAGCTCATGAAGGAGAAGGGCCTCTCCGAAAATGAGGTCGCCGGCTCCGGCCGTCGCGGGCAGGTCCTGAAGGAAGACGTGCTCACCGCCGAAGCGCGCCCCAAGGCCGAGTCCGCGCCTGCCGCTGCTGCCGCAGCCACGATCGCTTATGCGCCGTCCGTGCCGGTTGTCGCGCCCCAGCAGATGCGGCTCCCGTCCACGCCGAACGACGAGGCGCGCGAGGAGCGTGTGCGCATGACGCGCCTGCGCCAGACCATCGCGCGCCGCCTCAAGGATGCGCAGAACACCGCGGCCATGCTCACCACGTTCAACGACGTGGACATGAGCGCCGTGATGGCCATGCGCAGCCAGTACAAGGATCTGTTCGAGAAGCGCCACGGCGTGAAGCTCGGCTTCATGAGCTTCTTCGTGAAGGCGTGCATCCAGGCGCTGAAGGAGATCCCGGCCGTCAACGCCGAGATCGACGGCGCCGACATCATCTACAAGAACTACTACCATGTCGGCGTTGCCGTCGGCACGGAACGGGGCCTCGTGGTGCCCGTCGTGCGTGAGGCCGATCGCATGAACCTCGCCGAGATCGAGGCCAAGATCGCCGACTTCGGCCGCCGCGCGCGCGATGGCAAGCTTGCCATCGACGAGATGCAGGGCGGCACGTTCACGATCTCCAACGGCGGCGTCTACGGCTCGCTTCTCTCGACGCCGATCCTCAATGCGCCCCAGTCCGGCATTCTCGGCATGCACAAGATCGAGGATCGCCCGGTGGTCCGCAACGGCCAGATCGTGATCCGGCCGATGATGTACCTCGCGCTGAGCTACGACCATCGCATTGTCGATGGCCGCGAGGCCGTCACCTTCCTCGTGCGCGTGAAGGAATGCCTCGAGGATCCGCAGCGCTTCGTTCTGGAGCTCTAAAGCTGCGAACAGCCTTCTTGCGGGACGCGCAACGTCAACAGGCGGCGCGACCGCGCTCCCCCTGATGAACATGTGAGCCTGTCATGAGCGCTTCCTACGATCTCGTCGTCATCGGCACCGGCCCTGGCGGCTACGTGTGCGCGATCCGCGCGGCCCAGCTCGGCATGAAAGTCGCCGTCGTCGAGAAGCGCGCGACGCACGGCGGCACGTGCCTCAATATCGGATGCATTCCGTCGAAGGCGCTGCTGCACGCGAGCGAGCTCTATCACGAGGCGGGGCACGGCTTCGCTGCCATGGGCATCGACGCCAAGCCGACGTTCGATCTGGCGCGTATGCTGGCCTACAAGGACGAGGGCGTGAAGGGCAATACGGCCGGCATCGAGTTCCTCTTCAAGAAGAACAAGATCACGGCCTATCACGGCCACGGGCGGATTGTCGGCGCGGGCATGGTCGAGGTCGTGCTGACGGCTGGCGGCACCGAGACGCTCGAGACGAAGAATATCGTCATTGCGACGGGCTCCGATGTCGCGAAGCTCCCCGGCATCGAGATCGACGAGAAGCAGGTCGTGTCCTCGACGGGCGCGCTGGTGCTCGAGAAGGTGCCGGAGAAGCTGCTCGTCGTCGGTGCCGGCGTGATCGGGCTCGAGCTTGGCAGTGTCTATCGCCGTCTCGGCTCTGAAGTGACGGTCATCGAGTTCCTCGACCGCATTCTGCCGGGCATGGACCTCGATGTGGCGAAGAGTTTCCAGCGCATTCTCGCCAAGCAGGGCTTCAGCTTCAAGCTCAGCTCCAAGGTGACCGGCATCAAGACGGCGAAGAGCGGTTGCGCAGTGACCGTCGAGCCCTCCAAGGGCGGCGAGGCCGAGGAAATCAACGCGGATGTCGTGCTGGTGGCGATCGGCCGCGTGCCGTACACGACGGGGCTCGGTCTGGAAGAAGCAGGCGTGAAGCTCGACGAGAGGAAGCGCGTCGCGGTCGATGAGCACTTCCGGACGAACGTGCCCGGCATCTACGCCATCGGCGATGTGATCGTCGGTCCCATGCTCGCGCACAAGGCCGAGGAGGAAGGCGTCGCCGTTGCGGAGATGCTCGCCGGGCAAGCAGGGCATGTGAACTACGGCGCCATCCCGAGCGTGATCTACACCGCGCCCGAGGTCGCATCCGTCGGCAAGAGCGAGGAAGAGCTGAAGGCCGCCGGGATTGCCTACAAGGTCGGCAAGTTCCCCTTCACGGCGAACGCGCGCGCCAAGGTGAACCGCACGAGCGAGGGCTTCGTGAAAGTTCTCGCGGATGCCGCCACGGACCGCATTCTCGGCGTGCACATTATCGGCGCGAATGCCGGCGAGCTGATCGGCGAGGCGACGGTGATCATGGAGTTCGGCGGCTCGGCCGAGGATCTTGCGCGCACGTGCCACGCGCACCCGACGCTCTCCGAGGCGATCAAGGAAGCCGCGCTCGCCGTCGACAAGCGCCCGATCCATATGTGATCGGCGCTACTCCCACCGCCACTTCGACTTGAGATCGCGGATGATCTCGCGGGCGGCATTGTGGCCGGGTGCGCCGGTCACGCCGCCGCCCGGATGCGCGCCCGATCCGCAGAGATAGAGCCCCGGCACCGGTAGGCGGTAGTCGGCATGGCCGAGCACAGGCCGCGCCGAGAAAAGCTGATCGAGCGAAAGCTGCCCGTGGAAGATGTCGCCGTCGATAAGGCCGAAGCGGGTCTCCAGATCGAGCGGCGAGAGCACCTGCCGCGCGATGACGGATGCCTTGAAATTCGGCGCGTGCTTCGTCACCGTCTCGATGACGAGATCGGCGAAGTCCTCTTTCTCGTGCCCATTGGCCCAGGTGCGCGGCGTCGGAAGCTGCGGCGCCACGTGCTGCACGAAGAGGCTCGCCACATGCTGGCCTTGCGGCGCGAGGCTGTCGTCGAGCGTCGATGGAATGAGCATCTCGACGACCGGCTCGCGCGACCAGCCCTCGCGGCGCGCGTCGAGATAGGCGCGGTCGAGATAGTCGATGGTCGGGCCGATGATGATACCGGCGCCGTGATGGGGCTGCTTGTTCGTTCCCGGTCGGCTCGTGAAGTCCGGCAGTTCCGAGAGCGCGACATTCATACGGAACGTGCCCGAGCCCGTCTTGATGCGCAGAAAGCGCTCGCGTAGCTCGGGTGCGAGAGCATCCTGCGGCACGATCGAGCGGAAGAGCAGCTTCGGCCCGATGCCGGACGCAACAGCGCGCGCGCGGATCTCCTCTCCGTTCTCCAGCACCACGCCCGCGACCCAACCGCCGGCCATGCGGAGCTTGGCGACGCGCGCCTTCGTGCGGATCTCGGCGCCGGCAGCACGCGCGGACGAGGCCATGGCCTCCGAGATCGCGCCCATGCCGCCGACCGCGTGGCCCCATACGCCGGGCTTGCCGTTCACCTCGCCGAAGCAGTGGTGCAGCAGGACGTAGGCCGTGCCGGGCGTGTGTGGCGAGGCATAGGCGCCGACAATGCCGTCGAAGGCGAAGGCCGCCTTGACGATGTCGCTCTCGAACCATTGGTCGAGGAAGTCGGCGGCACTCTTTGTGAAAAGATCCGTGACGAGGCGCCAGCCCTCCACATTGAGGCCGCGCAGCCGCCGCGCGAGCCCCGCGCCGCGCACGATCTCGGCAATGCCGCCACCGACATTGGGCGGCGTCCTCAGCACGAGATCGCGCAGGAGATCGGCGGCGCGCTCCAACGCGGCGTCGTAGGCCGGCAGGCGCTCGGCATCGCGCGCCGAGAATTGCGCGATGGCCTTCTGCCGATTGGCGAGACCGTAGGGCATGAGCAGGCTGCGCTCGCCATCGATGGGCCAGAAGTTCGCGGCCGGTCGCTCGACGATCCTGAGCCCGTGGCGCGTCAGCTCCAGATCGCCGATGACCTTCGGATTGAGCAGGCTGACCGTGTAGGAGGCAACGGAGTTGCGGAAGCCCGGCGCAAAGCTCTCCGTGACCGCCGCCCCGCCGACCACGTCGTGCGCTTCGAGCACGACGACCTTCAGCCCGGCGCGCGCGAGATAGGCGGCGCAGGTGAGGCCGTTGTGGCCTCCGCCGATGATGGCGACGTCGTAGTTGGGTTCGGTCATGTGCGCGCTCTTCCTCTGGCAAGAGTGTCAGCAGGAATCGCGCCCACAAACAACAAGGTCCTCCCAGTTACGGAAGGACCTTCCTGCCCGACTCGCCACGCACTCGGCCCCGCACCAAGTGCCCATCGGGCCCTCTCGCAGCGGTCGATATGCTCAATTAACCATAATCGCGGGCGCTCGCGCAACTGCCGTGAACGGTCGAAGATGCGTGCTCGAACGTGCCCGAAATGCGGGCGCCCCGGCCCACGGCCCGAGGGTTGTCACCCCTTGATGCCAATGCGATGCTTAGGCTGCTTCGTGTCGCCTAGTGTCCCTATCCGCAAGTTCGCCGCACCTCGATGCTGGTGCCCCGAGCGAACTTCGGAATCAAAAGAGACACTAGAATCACAAACTTGCTCGTGTGATTCAGATCGAGAAATTCGCTGGGTACAGTGCTGCGACATGTGGCGAATTTCTCGATCATCACACTAGGGCACTTTTCCTCGCAGGAGACTAACCCTTTCCATGTCCAAGCCTATCGTGCTTTCAACCGGCTGGATGATGCCGCTGGTCACCCGCCAGATCGAAGAAGCCTTCGAGGTGCACTGGCTGAACAAGATTTCCGATTGGGATCGTCTGTTTGCCGAGGTGGGCCCACGCATCGAGGGTGTATGCACGGGGGCGCTGACCAACGTCGCGACGACCGCTGACATGATCAAGCGGATGCCGAATCTGAAAATCATCAGCAACTACGGTGTCGGCTACGACAGCATCGACGTGCCGGCGGCGAAGGCACAGGGCGTCGTCATCACGCATACGCCGGAGGTGCTGAACGAGGAGGTCGCCGACATGGCGGTCGGCCTGCTCATCGCCACCGTGCGCGAGTTCAATCACGCCGAGGCCTATCTGCGCTCGGGAGATTGGGCCAAGAACGGCGAATTCCGCTATACGGCCTCGCTGCGCGATCGCCATGTCGGCATGATCGGCTTCGGGCGCATCGGCAAGGCCATTGGAAAGCGGCTCGAGGGCTTCGGCGTGCCGCTCAGCTACTTCGGTCGCAAGAAGCAGGCTGATGTGCCCTATCCCTTCTACGACGATCTCGTCGCCATGGCGCGGGACGTGGATACGCTGATCGCGATCCTCCCCGGCGGCCCAGCAACGCAGGGCCTGATCAACAAGCCGGTGCTGGAGGCGCTCGGGTCGCGCGGCATCGTGATCAACGTCGCGCGCGGTTCGGTGGTCAACGAGGCTGATCTCATCGAAGCGCTGAAGAAGCGCACGATCCACAGCGCCGGCCTCGACGTCTACGTCAATGAGCCGAAGATCGATCCTGCTTTCCTCGAGCTCGACAACGTGACGCTGCTGCCGCACGTCGGATCGGGCTCGCAGTTCACGCGCGACAAGATGGGCCAGCTCGTCGTCGATAACCTGCTCGCCTATAAGGAGCGCCGGGCACCGTTGACGCCAACGCCGGATACGCCCTTCAAGGGGTGGTGAAGTTGGAAGCGGCGAGGCACCGGCCCCGCTCGCCGCCGTAGTCCCCTCTCCCCGCGTGCGGGGAGAGGGTTAGGGTGAGGGGCGGGGACTTGCGCTGACGTCAGCGTTTGCCGCCGCCCCTCATCCCGACCTTCTCCCCATAAGGACGGGGAGAAGGAGAAGGAAGGCAGCCGCGCATCCTCACTACCGCTTGAACAGGCTCGCTGCTGCGGCCTCGTGCGCCTTCTTGCGCGTGATCTCGGCGCGGACGCGGACGATCTCCGCCTCGAAAGCCGCAATGCGCATTTCGAGCTCGCCGAGCGAGAGGGTCTCGAGGTTCTCGCCGACCTGGATACCCTTAACCGTCTTCTGCCGCGCTTCGTCCCAGTCCATCGACATGGCCGCATCCTTTGCTGCTGTCGCCCCGGTGGCTTCCTTGTCCCCGCCGCCGCCGAAGCGCTCACGATCAGGGCATGGAGCAGCCGCCGCGTCATCTCCGATCTCTGCCCTGGCTCATGGCCGTGGCGCCGTCCGAGTTTGCGGACCGCTCATCCTATGGCCGCGCGGCCCTGATCGCCAAGCTCGCACGGATGCTGGCCGCCGAGCGTCAGCGTGGGCTTGCCGGGCACTGGACATACGAACCCGCGCGGCATCGGGCGCTGCTCGCCGTCTACCATCATGAGAAGGCGGCTTTTCACCGGGATTTCCAAGCCTGAAGCGGTCGGCACGTAGACCCTGCGTCCCGATTGTCGCTGGCCCCTGGCGGATGGCCTCGCTAATCTCGCTTGCCCGGCCGGAGAAGCTGCGGCAGGGGAGTGAGGCGAATGCCCAATGACGACGCTGGCGGCGCACCACCGCCGCAGGGATGGCAGAGCGAGCTCGATGAGCTCCGTCTGCGTGATCACTATGCCAAGGAGATGGGCGGCACCGAGAAGGTGGACCGCCAGCATCGCGAAGGGCGACTCACGATTCGCGAGCGCGTCGGCCGTCTCGTCGATCCGGGATCATTCAGTGAGGTCGGAACGCTGACCGGGCGTGCCGAGTACGACGCTGCCGGCAATCTTGTCGGCATGACGCCATCGAACCGCGTCACGGGCCGCGCCAAAATCGATGGCCGCCCCGTCATTGTCAGCGGCGACGACTTCACAGTGCGCGGCGGCTCCGCGGACGCCACGATCCCCGAGAAGACCGTGATCGGCGAGCGCATGGCCAATGAGCTTCGCTTGCCCATCATCCGCATCATCGAAGGCTCGGGCGGTGGTGGGTCGGTCAAGACGATCGAGACGACGGGGCGCGCGAACCTGCCGGGCGGCCTCGGCGGCTCGTCCATGCGCTACAAGTATCTCGCCGACAACCTCGGGCTCGTGCCGGTCGTGGCGCTCGGCCTCGGCTCGGTCGCGGGCCTTGGCGCGGCGCAGGTCTCGGCGAGCCACTATTCGCTGATGACGAAGAAAACCTCGGCAATGTTCGTCGCGGGGCCGCCCGTGGTCGCGCGCATCGGCGACAAGCAGGCGCTCTCGAAGCAGGAGCTTGGCGGCTGGGAGATCCAGTGCGCCGCGGGGGCCGTCGACGATGCCGTGGACAGCGAGGAGGAGGCGTTCGAGCGTGCGCGCCGCTTCCTCTCCTATCTGCCGTCGTCCTGCTACGAGGTCGCTCCGCGCGGGCCTCGCGTCGATCCGCCAGGCCGGCGCGAGGACTGGCTCTTCAGGGCCATTCCGCGCGATCGCAACCAGCCCTACAAGATGCGCCCGATCATCGAGGCGCTCGTGGACCGCGGCTCGTTCTTCGAGATGGGGCGGCACTTCGGCCGGCCGGTGATCACGGGGTTCGCGCGGCTCGACGGCCTGCCCGTCGGCATCATGGCCGGCGATCCTTTCCACGTCAGCGGCGCGTGGACGGCGGATGCCTGCAGCAAGGTCATCCGCTTCGTCGATCTTGCCGAGACCTTCCACATGCCGATCGTGCATCTCGTGGACTGCCCCGGCTTCATGATCGGCGTGGAAGCCGAGCGCGCGGCGACCATCCGCCTCGGCGTGCGCGCCATGGCGGCGATCAACCAGACGACCGTGCCCTGGTGCTCGATCATCATCCGCAATGTGTTCGGCGTCGCAGGCGCTGCACACGTGCCGGCCGGGCGCTTCTCCATGCGCTATGCGTGGCTTTCCGCGTGGTGGGGCTCACTGCCGCTCGAAGGCGGCATCGAGGCGGCCTATCGCGCGGAGATCGATGCGGCGGAGGATCCCAAGGCCAAGCTCGCCGAGATCGAGGTGAGGCTCAATGCGCTGCGCTCGCCCTTCCGCACAGCCGAGACCTTCGCCGTCGAGGAGATCATCGATCCGCGCGACACGCGCCGCCTGCTCTGCGACTTCGCCAATCTCGCAGAGCCCTTGCGCACGCCAGGGCCGCGCACCTTCGGCATGCGGCCTTGATCTTTCTTGCTCCAACATGTCCCTCCCCCCTTGTGGGGGAGGTTAGGAGGGGGGAATTGCAGAACGTTAGCGGTGGGATGCCCCCCACCCCTAACCCCTCCCCACCAGGGGGAGGGGAATAGAGCTGCAGGCGGCCCGCCCTCACACATCCGGCATCGGGAATTTCGCGTTCGGGTCGAGGAAGCGATCGAGCACATTGCGGATGAGGCGGGAGACGTTGTTGTTGCCCTTGTTGTGCAGCAACGACCCGCAGAAGGTGATCGACCCCGTCGAGAAAACCGCGCCGTTGTTCGGCGTCTCGAAGAATGTGAGATCGGCGCGGATCAGCTCGGTTGCCGGCTTGCCGGCCCAGGTCGTGATGTGCGTGAGCTGCTCCTCGGGCACCAGTACCCACGGCGCCTCAGGCTCGTGACCTTCCGATGAAGCGAGCACCACCGCGTGCGACGGTGTGCCGAGGCGCTTGTCGGCACGATCGAGCTCGAAGCCCGCCGCGCCGCGCCCCGACAACCCGAAGCCGCCGATCAGCTCGTCTGTCCCGATCCCATCCAGGATCCACGCTGCACGTGAGGTGCGCGCATCTGGAAGCTGGCGATAGTGCGAGCCGACGAAGTTGCCCTGCGCCGTGAAGCCGACACCTGCAAGCCGCTGCGGCGGACGTCCATTGCGGCGCCACAGACCGCCGTACTCGCCGTCGAAGGCGTTGTAGTACTCGCCCGCCTCAGCGGCCCATGCGCGGATGCCGCCTTCACCGCGACGGATCTCGATTGCCGCCGGCGCCTCCGCGTGGCGCGCGACCTTCCAATAGAAGCCGTTTCCGCCGAGGTACATGAAGCGGCCGCCGCCGTCGCGGTACGCTTCGAGCGCGTCGAGCATCGCGCCGGTGTGGTACTCGGGATGGCTCGCGGTCGTGACGGCGCGATAGGGCTTGAGCAACTCGACACCTTCGGCATCGAGCTCCGCGTCCGTGATGATGTCGTAGGCAATGCCCTGCTGCTCGAGCCACGCAATGAGGTGCGTGTCCGCCGGGTAGTGCCTCAGACCTGACGCCCGGATCGCGGGATCGGGATAGGTGATGTAGCCGACGCGCACATTCAGCATCGGCCGCAGCCACGAGGCATGGCAGATGCCGCTGCCGTCCGTGTGGAAGTTATAGGTCGAGAGGCCGTACTCGCGGTGCTCGCCCGGATTGTAGGGATAGGCGCCCCATTCCTTTGCCTGGGCCTTCCACGTGCCGAGCCACGTCGCATTGCCGGCCTCGGGCCGCGCGTGATTGTGATAGACCGTGTAGGTGTAGGTCGAGATCAGCAGCGCGAGATCGGCGCTCTTCTTGCCCTTGGGCGGCACCACGAAGAACGGGACGTTCTCTTCGCCGCCTTCGCGCACCAGCCGCACGGCATAGGCGCCGGAGCGCGTACCGGCCGGCACCGTCCACTTGAAGTCGCTCGCCCAGCCGCAGTCCGAGATGTCGTCCTCATGGAAATGGATGGCGCCGTACTGCTCGGGCGCATGGCGAAAGCACATCTCGCGCCCTGTCCAGTTCGAGCCCGTCATGGCGCGCGCAGGGAGATTGACGAGCTGGCCGTGGTGTCCGCCAGGCCCCGCATCGACGAAGCGGATGGATGACATCTCCTTCGAGAAATCCCAGCTCGCGATCACACCGGTCGCCGCTGGATCCGCTGACAGCTTCTCG
Organism: Hyphomicrobium sp. CS1BSMeth3; assembly: GCF_900117415.1. GTDB lineage: Bacteria > Pseudomonadota > Alphaproteobacteria > Rhizobiales > Hyphomicrobiaceae. The sequence continues at coordinate 502,450 of NZ_FPEI01000003.1, read as the reverse complement.
ACAGTGGCCGCATCGGCGGCCGTTGCCGCGATCACGGGGCGCTCGATCTTGCCATTGAAGTGCCCCTTTACCGGCGTGCCGCCAAGGGCGCCGATGATCCAGGGCATGCCCGCAGCCGGGAGGCCCGCCGCGCCGGCTTCGAGCTTAGTGTTCGCTGTGCGCGCGGCACCGACCGGCCGTCCGCCTTCGAGGCGCACCTGTCCGGCCGTGAGCGTCGACGTCGCCGCGTCGTAGACGGCAAACACACGATACCAGTGGCGCTCCTCGAGCGGGACGCGGGTCTTGATGCGCGTTGCGCCGAGCATGGCCTCGACGCTGCCGTCCTCGCCGATAGCCAGCGCAATGCCGCGCCGGACGGCCGGATCGAAGACCGAGAGCACGCCCTGGCGGCGCCCGATGCCTGGACGGGTCGGCCAGATGGTCGCGACGAGGCTCAGGCTGCCGCGCGTGCCGAGGTCGATGCTTTGCTCGACAATGCCATGGGAGCCGGCATGGACAGGCTGGAAGCGCCCCTTGTAGTTGCCGGCGAAGTCCGCCTCAATTGCCTCCTCGACGAGGCCGGGTCCTGCCGGATTGGCATCGGCCGAGATCACGCGCACGAGCCGCGCCGTGTAGGGCGCATCGTCCATGCTCGAGACCTTGAACTCGATGGTCTCACCCGGCCGGACGGACATCCGGTCGGCATAGGCGGCGAGTGGCAGCATCGTGATCTTCCCCGATTGAAGGCATTCCGAACCCTGAATGGGGAAACCGATAAAGGGCGAAGTCAAGGAGTTCGCGCCGCAGGTCTCTGCGTCGGCATCGCAATCCTCAGGAAGTTGCCGAACTTTTGGGCGCCACCTAAGTCCAGATTGCAAAAAGCCACCTGACTCCCCAATACTTGCCATGGACGCTGCCCATATTGCGTGGGTGGCACGGATTTGATCCGCATACGTCCGCATAAGTCCAGGGAGAAACACATAAATGTCTGACGCACCAAAGACGATGAAAAGGCGCCAGTTCCTCAAAGGGGCTGCCGTCGCTGGCGCTGCCGCGGGGACGTCCACGCTTGCGGCGCCAGCCATCGCCCAGTCTCGTATCGAATGGAAGATGGTCACCACGTGGCCGAAGAACTTCCCCGGCCAGGGCACGGGCGCCGTGCGCTTTGCGAACTCGGTCGAAGCCGCGACAGAGGGCCGGCTCAAGATCAACGTGTTTGCTGCGGGCGAGCTCGTGCCGCCCTTCGAGAGCTTCGACGCTGTCACGCGCGGCGCCGCGGACTTGATGCACGCCACACCCTACTACTGGCCGAACAAGAGCAAGGCGCTCATGTTCTACTCCACCGTGCCGTTCGGTCTGACGACCGGCGAGCAGGAAGCGTGGATGCAGTACGGCGGCGGCCAGGAGCTCTGGGACAAGGTGCTCGACCCGTTCGGCCTCAAGGGTTTTCACGCCGGCTCGACAGGCGTGCAGATGGGCGGCTGGTTCAACAAGGAGATCACCGGCCCCGGCAGCGTCAACGGCATGAAGATGCGTATCCCGGGTCTCGGCGGTGAAGCGCTGAAGAAGCTCGGCATGACGGTCGTCAATCTGCCGGGCGGTGAAATCTTCGCCGCGCTCCAGTCGGGTGCCATTGACGCCACCGAGTGGGTCGGCCCGTGGAACGACCTGACGTTCGGCTTCTACAAGGTCGCGAAGTACTACTACTGGCCCGGCATGCACGAGCCCGGCACGCAGATCGAAGTGACGATCGACAAGAAGAAGCTGACGTCGCTCCCGAAGGACGTTCGCGCCATCCTCGAGGCCTGCATCTACCAGGAGAACCTCAAGTTCACGGCCGAGTTCAACGCCCGCAACGGCGCGTCGCTGCAGACACTCGTGCAGACGCACAACGTCCAGCTCAAGCGCTTCCCGAACGACTTCCTGCAGGCCTATGGCGAGAAGTGCGGTGAGGTCATCCAGGAGCTGCGTGATGGCGGCGACGCGGTGACGAAGGAAGTGATCGAGTCCTTCCTCAAGGCCCGCCGCGAGCAGGCGAGCTGGAACCGCATTGCCGAGCAGGGCTTCATGAACGCCCGCCTGCTCGACTACAAGTTCCCGAGCTGAGCAAGAGCCGGATTCGGCTTAGCCAAAAGACAAGCGGCCCGCGGTTTCGACCGCCGGGCCGCTTTCGTTTTCAGGGGGCGTCCTGCGGCGCCCTCAATCCGTGACGCCTGATCCCCAGATGGTGAACGTGAGGCCGATCAGCAGCGACAGAATGCTGACGAGCATCATGCCTTCGATGACGGCGACGCTGCGGATCCTGCCGGGGCGCGTCTTGCGGTCGATAAGGAGATACATGGCGATCAGACTCAGCACCCAGACCACGAGGAAGGCGCCGCCGAGTTCCAGTTCGAGAATATTGGACATGTCCGCGTATCTGCCTGATGAAACCTACTTGCGCTTCGTGAAGCCCATGGGATCGTCGTCATCGATGGGGATGCCATCCTTGTCGAACTTGGGCTTGGTACCCTGCCGCTTGGTGAAGCCCATGGGGTCGTCGTCTTCGATGGGAATCCCATCCTCGTTGAACTTCGTCTTGCCGCCTTGAATTGGGCCTTTCGTGCTGCCCTGCTGGCCTCCGGCGGGCGCCGTCACGGCGGGCTTGGAGGCCTGGAACAGCGCCTTTGGCAGCCAGGTAGCCGTCGGCGGGAAGGCCCAGACGATACCGAGCACGAAGAGCTGCATCGTGACGTAGGGGATGGCGCCGAGCCAGATCGTCGCCGTCGACATGCTCGGCGGCGCAATCGAGCGCAGATAGAACAGCGTGAAACCGAAGGGCGGCGTCAGGAAGCTCGTCTGCAAGTTGATCGCGATCATGACGCCGAGCCAGACCGGATCGAGGCCGAGGATGATCAGCGGCGGCCCGCAGATCGGCAGCATGATCAGGATGATCTCGAAGGTGTCGAGGAAGAAGCCGAGGACGAACATGACCGCCATGACGGCGAGCATGGCGCCGAACGGCCCGCCGGGCACGTTCTTCAGGGCCTCCTCGACCATGTGCTCGCCGCCGAGGCCGCGGAACACGAGCGAGAACATGGATGCCGCGAGCACGATCGTGAAGATGATCGAGGTCGTCACCATCGTGTTGCGCGCTGCGTAGTAGATCATCTCGAACGACAGCTTGCGGTTCAGGCCCGCGAGGATGATCGCGCCGATTGCGCCCACGGATGCCGATTCCGTCGGTGTCGCGAAGCCGAGCAGGATGCTTCCGAGCACGGCGACGATCAGCAGGAGCGGTGGCACCAGCGCCGAGAAGACCCGCCGAGGAAGTCCCCTCCTCTGCTCGTCGGTCATCTGCAAGGCCGGCACGGTCTCGGGCTGGAAGATCGCCTTGTACGTGATCCACACGAGGTAGATCGCCACCATGATGAACCCCGGCACCAGCGCGCCCGCGAAAAGATCGCCGACGGAGATCGGGTCAGGCGTGAAGTTGCCCTTTTTGAGCTGCGCGGCCTGGTTCACGCCGGCGAGGATGTCGCCGATGAAGATGAGCACGGTCGACGGCGGAATGAGCTGCGCCATGGTGGACGAGGCGCAGATGGTTCCCGCGATAAGCCGCTTGTCGTAGCCCGCGCGCATCATGGCCGGGAGGCTGATGAGGCCCATGGTCACGACGGTTGCGCCGACGACGCCCGTCGAGGCGGCGAGCATGGCGCCCACCAGGATCACCGAGAACGCGAGGCCGCCACGCAGCTTGCCGAAGAGCTGGCCCATGGTGGTCAAAAGGGCTTCGGCGATGCCCGATCGTTCGAGCACCAGCCCCATGAATATGAACAAGGGCACGGCGACGAGCACCTCGTTCAACATGCTGCCCAGGTAGCGCGATGGCAGGCCGGCGAGGAACGAGTAGTCGAAGGTGCCGAACTGGTGGCCGATGAAGGCGAAGATCAGCGAGATGCCGGCCAGCGTGATTGCGATGGGATAGCCGATCAACAGCGTCCCGAGCACCGAGAGGAAGAGGAGAATGGAGAGAACGTCGCCGATATTCAGGTGGCTCAGCATGGGCAGGCTTCAATCCGATATCGTGAACGCAAGAGGGGTTACTCGCCGAGGCCGGAGACGGCGCGCGGCGGCGCCAGGTGACCCTGCCCGTTGAGGACGAGAATGCATCGACCGCAGATGGCGAGCCCTTGCAGGAACATGAGACCGGAAAAGGCCAGGATGATCGTCTTCATGACGTAGAGGCCGGGCATGCCGCCAACCTGGGAGGAGGTCTCGTAGAGCGCCCAGGAGTGCGTCACGTAGGGCCAGGCGAAGTAGGTCAGCAGGATGACCCAGGGAAAGAGAAACACCAGCGTCGAAAAGAGATCGAGCCAAGCCTGTTTCCTTGGGCTGGCCCGAGCGTAGAGGATGTCGACACGGACGTGCTTGTTGGCCATCAGCGTGTAGCCGGCGCCGAGCATGAAGGCTGCGGCGTGCGTCCACACGTAAAGCTCCTGCATCCAGACATAGCCGGTCTGGAGCGCATAGCGAATGAAGACGACGGTAGCGCAGATAATGACCGTCGCGAGCGTGAGCCAGGCGACGGTGCGGCCAACATAGTCATTTACGGCTTCGGCAAACCGCACGAAGCCGGCCAGCGCTCCCATCAGGGCTTCCCTCCCAAGTGTTTCTTGTCTGGATCGCTTTAGCGCTGTCTAGCAGCATATTATTGCGCGGAAAACCGCAAATATTGGGCACAATCGGCCGCAGGCTAGTGTCCCGATTCCGAAGTTCGCCTGACCTCGATGCTGGCGTCCCGTCGCTACCCCGCCGCGAGATCCGGCGAATTTCTCGATCATCACACTAGGCGGCCTGCCCCTCAGATCATGGTGATTTTACTGTAAGTTCGAGGTGCAGCAGCAGGTCAGGCATTCGGTCGATCACGAGATCGGCGCCAAGCTCGCCAACGGGGCCGTGGGGGTAGCCGTAGCTCACCGCGATGACCGGGCAGCCCGCCGCGCGCGCAGATCCGACGTCGGAGCGACTGTCGCCGATCAGCAGAGCCTCTTCAGGGCGTGCATCAAGGCCCGCCAGCACGGCGAGAAGCATGTCGGGGGCCGGCTTGCGGGGGAGGTCGTCGCGGGCGCCGATGACCGCCGAGAAGAAGCGCCTGATACCGAGGGCTTCGAGGGCGATATCGGTGATCGGCGCGGCCTTGTTCGTGCATAGGCCGAGGGGGAGAGCGTGGTCTGTCAGGGCGGTCAGCGTCTCCATGACGCCGGGATAGAGGCCGTTCCCCTTCTTCGAGACCTCGGCATAGACCTCGTAGAACGCGGCGAGCGTCGCCTTGAACGTTGTGTCGTCGATCTCCCTATTGCGGCTCGCCAGAGCACGCTTGAGCGCAACGGCTGCCCCGCCGCCCACAAAACCCTGAACCTCGCTCAGCGGGAACGGCGCGAGGCCGATCCCGTCCACGGCCGCGTTGAGCGCGCTCCTGATTTCGGGCGCGCTGTCGACCAGCGTGCCATCGAGATCGAAGACGATCGCCTTCGGCGCGAACTTCCTTATAGCGGCGCTCATCGGGCGAGGGCCGCCACACCTGGCAGCTCGCGGCCCTCAAGCCATTCGAGGAAAGCGCCGCCGGCTGTCGAGACGTAGGTGAAATCGTCGGTGACGCCGGCCGCATTGAGGGCCGCGACCGTATCGCCACCGCCCGCTACGGATACGAGCTTGCCGGCCTTGGTCATGGCGGCCGCCTGCCGCGCGAGCGCGAAAGTGCCCTCGCCGAACGGGGCAATCTCGAACGCCCCGAGCGGACCGTTCCAGAGCAGCGTGCGACATCCGTCGATAACTTTGGAAAGACGCGCGATGGACTTCGGCCCGACATCGAGGACCATTTGATCCGCCGGGATCGCCGTTACATCGACGACGCGGCTCGCCGCGCCAGCCTTGAATTCGGCCGCGACCACGCCATCGACCGGCAGCACGATCGTGCAGCCCTTGGCGGCCGCAGCGTCCATGATCTCGCGCGCCGTTCCGATCAGATCCGGCTCGGCGAGCGACTTTCCGATGGCGTGTCCCTGCGCCAGCAGGAAGGTATTGGCCATGCCGCCGCCGATGATCAGGTGGTCGACCTTGGCCATGAGGTTGGTGAGAACGGGGATCTTGGTCGAGACTTTGGCGCCGCCGACCACCGCTGCTGTCGGACGCTTGGGATGCTCGAGCGCCGTCCTCAATGCGTTGATCTCCTCCATGAGGAGCGGGCCGGCGTAGGAGGGCAGCAGGCGCGTGATGGCGTCGGTCGAGGCATGGGCGCGGTGGGCGCAGGAGAAGGCATCGCCGACGAAGATGTCACCGAGCTTTGCCAGCTCCGCTGCGAGCTCGGGGTCGTTCTTTTCCTCGCCCTTGTGGAAGCGCAGGTTCTCGAGCACCAGGATGCCGCCATTGGCGAGGCCGGCGACCGCCTTCGCGGCCACCTCGCCGACGCAGTCCTCGGCGAAGGCCACAGGTCGGCCCAGAGCGGCGCCAAGAGCTTCGGCCACCGGCTTCAAGGACATCTCGGGCACCCGCGCGCCCTTGGGGCGCCCGAAATGCGAGAGGACGATCACCTTGGCCCCGCGGTCGGCGAGGTCCGCAAGCCCAGGCACGAGTCGCGTCAGCCGGGTCGCGTCCGTGACACGCCCGTCGGCAACCGGCACGTTGAGGTCCGCCCTGACGAGCACCCGCTTGCCGGCCACATCGAGCCCCGCCGTCGTTTTCAGTTTGTCGAGTTGCATGGTTACTCTGTCCGCGCTCGTCCTGATTTTCCTCCCCTCCCGCTCGGCGGGGAGTGGGTTTGGCGACCGCATGCCATGCCGGGCCGCGTTTACGCAACCGCTACGCACGGCTGATAGCCTCAGCACGCGGATTGCACGACGGCCACGATCGATTACATTGAGTGGCAAATGGTGCGGGTTTCAGTTCTTGCCCGGCCAACGGGCTCGTTTCCGCCGCGAAAGCCAGTTACAGGTCTCAGAATGTCCAATCTCGAATACGCGCGCGCTCAGTCGCGGCGCGACGGCCAGATCCCCCTCCACGGGCCCGAGGCGTTCGCCGGCATGCGCCAGGCGGGGCAGCTCGCGGCCGCAGCCCTCGACATGCTCACGGCCTTCGTGAAGCCGGGCGTGACGACGGAGCGTCTCGACGATCTCGCCTTCGAGTTCGCGATGGATCACAGGGCGATCCCGGCGCCGCTCAATTACCGGGGTTTCACCAAATCCATCTGTACGTCGGTCAATCATGTCGTCTGCCACGGCATTCCGGGGCCGAAGCCGCTGCGCGAAGGCGACATCCTCAATATCGACGTGACGCTGATCGTCGATGGCTGGCACGGCGACACGAGCCGCATGTACGGCGTCGGCGAGATCTCGCGCAAGGCCGAGCGGCTGATCGAGGTGACCTACGAGGCGCTCATGCGAGGCGTCGCCGCGGTAAAGCCCGGCCATACGACCGGCCACATCGGTGCGGCCATTCAGGCTTATGCGGAAGGCGAGCGCTGCAGCGTCGTGCGCGATTTCTGCGGCCATGGCCTCGGCCGCCTCTTCCACGACCGGCCCAACATCCTCCACTACGGCACCAAGGGCGAGGGGCCCGTGCTGAAGCCTGGAATGCTCTTCACCATCGAGCCGATGATCAACCTCGGCAAGTCCACGGTGAAGATCCTCCCCGACGGCTGGACGGCCGTCACGCGCGACCGCGAGCTCTCGGCCCAGTTCGAGCACACGGTCGGCGTTACCGAGGAAGGCTGCGAGGTCTTCACCTACTCGCCTGCGGGCCTCCACTGTCCGCCCTACAAGGTCGACTGACGCGGGCGCGATCGGCGAGAGGGGGCTCACCGATGGCACGCCGCAGCAAGACAACCCCACCTGCTGTTTCGGCTGAGGAAGGCAATGAGGGGCAATCCCAGGGCGTGCTCTGGGAGGCCGCAGTTACAGCGACACCGCATCATGTCGGCCATCGCAAGCGCTTGCGCGACCGCTTCCGTAAGGGCGGGGCCGATGCGCTGCCGGACTATGAGCTGATCGAGATGATCCTCTTTCGCGCGTTGCCGCAGGGGGATACCAAGCCGCTCGCCAAGGCGCTGCTCGCCCGGTTCGGATCATTTCCCGAGGTGATCAACGCGTCCGAGGCGCGCTTGCGTGAGGTAGCCGGCGTCGGCGAGCGCGTGGTCGACGAGCTGAAGCTCGTCCGTGCTGCGGCACTGCGGCTCATGCAAAGCCAGATCACCGGCCGAACGGTCCTCGGCTCGTGGCAGGCCGTGCTCGACTACCTCAGGGCCGCTCAGGGCTTTGACGAGAAAGAGCTGTTCCGCATCCTCTTTCTCGACAAGCGCAACCAGTTGGTCGCCGACGAGGTCCAGCAGACCGGCACGGTCGATCACACGCCCGTCTACATCCGCGAGGTCGTCAAGCGGGCGCTCGAGCTTTCGGCCTCTGCGCTCATTCTTGTGCACAATCACCCCTCGGGCGATCCGACGCCTTCCGCGGCGGACATCGACATGACGCGGCAGATTGTCGATGCGGCGCGTCCGCTCGGCGTGCAGGTGCACGACCACATCATCGTCGGGCGCAGCGGCTACTTCAGCATGAAGGGCAAGCGGATTATCTAGGCTTGCGTCCCGCGAGCATGGCGAGGATCGCGAGGCCCTGGAATACTGCGGCCGCGATGAACACCCATGGCGCCGCCCCCGCGTTCGCTCCCTCGATCGGTGGCGTCAGCTCGCGGATGAGGCCGAACGCTGCCGGCGCGAACGCGTAGGTCGCCTGTCCGATGGCAACCATGAGCGCCACCACGCGAAGGACTTCCTCCTTTACGAACTCGACCTGGGCGATCAGCGGCGGCAGCGACGTCGCATTGCCGAAGCCGATGCCGAACAGGGCGATCCCGGTCAGCAGCAGCGCGACATTCGTGCCGCCCGCCGCGAGAAAGGCGAGCGATCCAGCGAGCTGCATCCCATAGCCGAGACAGGAGATCACGCGACGATCGGCACCGATGGGCATGAGCCAGCCGAGCAGCGTGCGTCCGGCCACCGCCATCACGGTCACGAATGCCATGGCAAAGCCGGCGCGCTGGGCGCCGAAAGCCGGCAGCAGCAGCGAGAAGAGGTGCGTGATCAGGCCGAGCTGCGCGAACAGTCCGAGCGCCATGCCTGCGGTCAGCGTCAGGAACGTTCGGTCCCGCCAGAGCAGCGCACCCGGCAGCGGGCGGGCGTGCTGAGAGGTGACGTTGACCGGGGCTTTGCCCACTGCGTCACCGTCGGGTGCGAGGCCCATTTGGTCCGGCGTGCGCGCAAACAGCGTTGCCGAGATCACGCCTACGGTCACCACTGCCGTCAGCCCGATGGCGGCTGCAGCAAGAGGGAAGCCGAGAAAGCTGATCGCCGCCACCCACAGCGGTGAGAAGAGGATGCCGCCAACACTGCCGCCGTTGTAGGCCATGCCGAGGGCTGCCGGTCGCGCGCGCACGAACCACGGGGCGATGATGGCGTTGATGGCGGCTGCGCTGGAGGCGCTCCAGCCGGCGCCGCTGACAGCGGCCGCAATGAAGAGCTGCCATGGCTCGGCCGCCAGCGCCCAGCCGATCAGCCCGAGCGACAGTGCGAGCACGCCGATCTGCGTGAAGCGCGCGAGACCGAACCTCGCGTGCAGCGACGGGAGCCGAGCCGCGAGCGCCGCGCCAACCAGATAGTGCAGCGTGATCGCCGCGGAGATCAGTCCGAGCGGCCATCCGCGCGTCTCATGCAGGACGCCGAGGAAGACCGGCGGCCCATAGAATCCGAGGCCCCAGCCGAACACGGCGAGCACGAAGGCGCCGGCCGTTACCCACCAGCCGAAAAACGTGCCACGGGAGGCGGAGGAAGAGGACATTGCCGGGTGCCCACGCTCATGATGCTTTTGATGCTTTTCGGCCCGCACTTTGCCCCCGCGCAGGTTCCGTTGCTACGATCGTGATCGAACCATCCGGGATTTGTCCCGCGCGAGAGTATGCGCGGCAACAAGGAGGAGGCACCATGCCCAGTACAGCCAAGCTCGCATCCGTTGCGGCTCTCCTCGGCGATCCGGCGCGTGCCGCCATGCTGCAGGCCATGATGGATGGGCGCGCACTTACGGCCACCGAGCTTGCCGGTGCCGCAGGTATCACGCCGCAGACGGCGAGCAGCCATCTCGCGCGGCTGACCGGCGCCGGCCTGCTCGCCATGGAGAAACAGGGGCGCCATCGCTATCATCGCCTCGCCACCCCCGCGATGGCGCGCCTTCTCGAAAGTCTGATGCACGTCGCGGCGGAGACCGAGCCGCCGCGCCGCGCTGTCGTTACTGGCCCACGCGACGTCGCACTCAGGGCCGCGCGCACCTGCTACGATCATCTCGCCGGACGCCTCGGCGTGGCGATCGCGGACGCGCTTGTTGCGGCAGGGCACATCGAACTGGACAGCGAGGCCGGCATCGTTACCCCATCGGGTCTCGCGTTGTTCGAGCATATCGGCATCGATGTCGCTCATGTTGCGACGATCGGAGACGAGAAGCGGCGTCGCATTCTCTGTCGCCCATGCCTCGACTGGAGCGAGCGCCGGCCGCACATTGCCGGCAAACTCGGCGCGGCCCTTTGCCGGCTCAGCATCGATCGTGGCTGGGTGCGCCGCGTGGAGGGATCAAGAGCCCTCGTGATCACGCCGAAGGGACAGCGCGCCTTTCGCGAGACGCTCGGCGTGCAGCCCGACTACTCGAACTAGTTCGACTGTGCGGCATACTTGGCCAGCACGCGCCGTGCCTCGACCACGACCGCATCGGCCATGGCGGCCTGGCCCTCGGCCGTCGGATGGAAGGCGCCCGAGTAGATGCTGGCCAGCAGGAGCTGGAATGAGGTGAAGCCCTGCAGCTTCAGGACCTTCTGGATGAGCGACTCGCTCACGTGGAAGTTCCCTGTCATGAAGGCGTCATTGGGCGTGCGGAACCAGCGCTGGCGCGGCACATAGGCCTGCCAGTCCGCGGGATTGAATGGCTCCCACCTGCGCCCCGTCCAGCGCGGCAGGCGAAGATCGTCGGCGATGCTGAAGGCGTGCTCCGTGTAGCCGGCGCAGATGCCGCGCCCGCGGAACTGCTCACGGTGGCTCGAGACGTAGGTCCAGCCATTCTGCTTGCTCGTGTCCTCCATGACGGCATCGAGCCGTTCGCCGGCGGCCATGGATTCGCGGGCCCGGTTCTCGCTCAGCACGAAATCCGGCGTGACTGTCATGCCGGCGCGCCCGTCGGGACAGATCTGGCGGCCGTCCGGGAGCAGCGCGAGGCTCGGATAGGCGACCAGCATAACGCGATCGGCTTCGGCCCAGGGCACGTGCAGCAGGCCGTGAACGGCGCGCTTCAAGGACAGCAGGCGCGCCTCGAGACCGTCGAGCAGATCGGAGGCCGCGAGGAAGCCGTGCACTTGTCCGAACCAGCCGCCGAGGCTTCTGAGCGAGGACTGGTCAGAGAGCACGGCGTTGGCGAGCAGGCGCGCGAAACCGATGTCGTTGCCGCCGACGGAGACGAGGACGAGATCGATCTTGCGGGCTTCCTCACTGTCGCAGCGGCGCATGACGAGGCCACCCTTCAGCTCGGGAATGCGCCCGCGCATGTGATACGCCTCGGGAAGCTCGACCTCCTGGGCGCGATTGGGGCCGCACTGGGCCTGCGCAATAGCGGAAAGCTGCGATAGATCGGGCGGGTTCGGCACCCACTCATGGCCTTTGTAGCGGCGGAAGAGCCCATCCACGATCTCCGCGCCCGAGCACGCATAGCCGATGAACGTCACCGCGCGGTGCGGATCCTCGATTGCCAACTGCAGGGCCGCGCGAAGCTGGTGCGAATAGAGCGAGCGGTGGCAGGCCTGGTCGATCCAGCGCGCATTGTTCTTGATGAAGGCGGAATCGCCGATCGAGCGCCACGGGCCGACGCGGGCCGGGTAGCCCGCAAGCGGCTCGCCTCCGAAGCCCACACTGCCGTAGTCGGCGCGCCGTTCGCGCGAGAAGCGCACAGGCACATCCGGGTTGCCTTCGCCCGAGGCGAAGCTGTCACCCATGGCGACAACGAGCAGGTCGTTGACCTTGGCATTCGTCGCGGCGATCTCGCGGCCGCCGATCTCGACGGTGACGCGTGCGCCTGCCGGATAGGGAACGGAGAGCGTGACAGGCTCATCGCAGCGCGCCGTGACCGAGCCGCCGAGGCCGCCGCGCGCGAGCGGCGCCGTCAGCCACGTGCAATCGATGCGATCGGCATCTGGCACGTCGCGCAGCGTCAGGAGCACGCGATGTGCGCGAGGATGCAGGTAGTCGGTGGCATTCCGGCAGCCATAGCGGTTGCGCTCGGTCGACCAGCAGAGATGGTCCATCATCCCCGCAGCCCATCCATCTCCCGGATGGCGCCGCGCCAGGGCCCGCTCGGCGGCGAGCACCGGCGTAGTGCGCTCGGCTTCTCCAAGATCCTGGTAGGTCGCGCGATGGACCTCGGTGTCGGAGGGGCGCGTGAACAGCCGGAAGGGGTTCTCGACGCGCCAGGTGATGCGCGGCTCGGCGATTGCCGCGCCCGTGTGGAGAGTGAGCAGGGCGAGGACTGCGCCGAGCGCGCCGAGCACGACGCGCGGCACCATGCCCCGACCCATCCGCGTGCTCAGGTACCGGCGTGATCCCATGGCCTCACCAGATCAAAGACGTCCGCGCGCGTGCGCCCACGTGATGCGGAGCAGGCGGCCGATCCGCGTTTGCTCGGCCGGCTCCGCGCCGCGATGCTTCGACCATGCTTCTAAGGCCTGCAAGTTGGGCCTAACCATGGCCAGGGGCAGGAAGGGCAGGCGCTGCAACCGTGACATCTTCGCGAGTTGCGGTCTGATATCTGCTAGAGCCGCCCGCGCGAGGTCGCTCAGGGACCCGATTGCTGCCATGAGTTGCGGATTGTCGCGAGCGCCGTGCACGAGGTCTTCGTCGGCCAGCAAAGTCCGGGGTATCGGAAGGCGGGCAGCGCCCTCGGCAGGGAAGTGCAAGAGCGCGCGTGAGAGGCCATAGGCCAGGCCGGCGGCGCGCGTGATATGCCACATGTCCCCGCTTTCAGGGACACCGCTTATGCGTGCTGCCAGCCGGAAGAGCCCGCCTTCGCCGGCTGCCATATGGTTGCGCAGTGCATCCTCGTCCGCGGGCCGGTCGCCATGCAGCGCATCGGCGTGCGAGTTGATCACGGCCTCGATGATCTCGGCCGGCAAGGCGTGACGTGCGATCGCCGCGCGCATGGCCATGGCGACCGGATGGCCCGCTGCGGCATTGCCGTCCGATTTGGCAAGGGCGTCGCGCCACCATTGCAGGCGGATCTCTCCGGCGAGCGCCTCGCGCACCTGCGTTGGGATGTTGTCGAGCTCCGCCGCGAAGGCCGCGAGTGCAATGAGATCGTAGCGCAGGGCCTCGGGGGCCAGTGTCGCGGCGAAGTAGCGGTCCGGCTCGCGTGCGACGGCGCCATCCCTCAGCGCAGCGAGCGGCACCTCGACCATGGCTTAAAAAAGGTGCGCGGCGGCGACCATGAGGACGGTCACCGGGATCGCCAGCAGCAGATTGGCACGCGCATAAAGTGCAACTTTGGCCCGCGCCGCAGCCTTGGCCTCGGCATTGGCGGCCTTCTCGCCGAGCACGATCTGCAGGTTCGGCCAGATGATCATGTGCACGAAGACCCACATGGCGACAGCACCGGCGGCGGCGCCCCACAGCAGCAGAGCTTTGGTCATGGACATGTGGAACTGCGCGCCGAACACCCAAGGGGACAGAAGATAGCCCGTCGGCAACAGCAGCAGCGCGCCGGAGAGCAGCACCAGGTGCGACGTGTGGCGGAAGATCGTCGCGACGTGCGGCACCACGAGGCGAAAGAGCGTGGCGCGCCCGTGGTCGTCGGCTGCGACCACCGCCGGATGCTGCACGAAATTGACGAACCAGATCATGCCGACCCAGATGATCGCCGCGACGACGTGGATCGCGCGGAGCACGAATGAGGTAAAGCCGAGCGCATCGACGCGCTCCACGGCGATCCCCACCGCGATGGCCGCGAGTGCGAGCACGATGCCGGCAAGAAGCGCGTTGCGGGCACTCGAGAGCAGAGCGTTCATGAGCAGCTCCTGGCAGTCAGCAGCCAGATAGAACACGATTCAAGGGCAGTACGGAAGCGTGGGCGGGAGAGGCGGCCTCATTCGACGGCGATCAGAGCGGCCCCGACCGGCCGGCCTTCTGCGAGCAGGACATTATACGTCCGGCAGGCCGCGCCCGTATCCATGGGCTCGATGCGGATGCCGGCCTCGCGCAATCCCGCACGCAGGGCCACTGACGGCATCAGAAATTCGCGCCCCGTGCCGAGCAGCAGCAACTCGATGCCTGCCGGCTCTGCGAGCAGCAGCGCGAAATCGTCGAGCGTGAGACCTTCCGCACTCGTCGGCGTCCAGCCGAGGATTGCTTCGCCGAGACAGAGGAGGGAGCCGCGATGGCTCATGCCGGCAAAGCGAAATCCGCCGTTGCCGTAGGCCTCGATCGGCGCCCGGCCAGGATATCGGGGTGGCGCGGTCTGCATGAGCCGCACTCCTGCCGCTTGGGCCGGCGGAGGCTAGCTGCGCGCGCTTGCAGCAGCTTTCTCCGACCCGGTGACGGTCTCACTCTTGATGCCGAAGATCTCGAGGATCGGCGCGGCGATGTAGATCGACGAGTAGGTGCCGATCAGGACGCCCATGAGCATGGCGAGCGTGAAGTACCGCAGCACCGAGCCGCCGAAAATGAACAGCGACATCAAGACGACGATCGTCGTGAAGCCTGTCAAAATCGTGCGCGAGAGCGTTTCGTTGATGGACAGATTGAGAAGCTCGCGAAGCTCCATGCGCTTGTACCGGCGCAAGTTCTCGCGAATGCGGTCCGAGATCACGACCGTGTCGTTGACCGAGTAGCCGAGAATGGTGAGCAGCGCGGCCACAATGCCCAGATCGAACTCGAGCTGGAACAGCGAGAATATGCCGACGACGACGAGCACGTCGTGCACGAGTGCGATGATGGTCCCCACGGCGAACTGCCATTCGAATCGGAACCACACATACGCGATGATCGCGAGAATGGCGCACACCACGGCGATAAAGCCCGTCCGACGAAGCTCGGCTGAGACAGCGGGGCCCACGACCTCGACGCGGCGCTGCACGTAGTCGTCGCCAAGGGCGCCGAGCACCTTTTTCATGGCGGCCTGCTGCTCTTCCTCGCCGCCCGGCTGCTGCTCCAGGCGGATCAGCACGTCATTCGATGCGCCGAATGCCTGGATCTGGACATCACCGACGCCGAGGCCGCTGAGCTGATTGCGCATGGACTGGATATTCGCCGGGGCGCCGGACTTCGTCTGCACCTCGAGCATGGTGCCGCCCTTGAAGTCCACGCCGTAATTGAGGCCCATCGTGAAGAGGAGGATCACGCAGGCGACCATGGTCGCCACGGAGGTCCAGAAGCAGGCCTGCCAATGGCGCATGAAATCGATCCGCGTATTGTGCGGAAAGAAGTCGAAGCCTTTGAATTTCGGTATCAGGCGCATCATGGCAGAGCCTTTCGAGCGATCGACGGCGCGCGACTAGATCGGGACTTCGATGCGGCCGGACTTGGCGCGCTCGCTGCGCAGCCACAGCGCGGCCAGAAGGCGCGTCACCGTGATCGCCGTGAAGATGGACGTGAAGATGCCGATCGTAAGCGTCACGGCAAACCCTCGGATCGGTCCCGAACCCAGCCAGAACATGATGATCGCCGCAGCGAATGTCGTGAGCTGGCTGTCGAGAATGGTCGTACTCGCCCGGGTGAAGCCCGAATCTATCGCGCTCACCGCGGATTTGCCGGCGCGTATTTCCTCGCGGATGCGCTCGTAGATGATCACGTTGGCGTCGACGGCCATGCCGACGGTGAGCACCAGGCCGGCGATACCCGGCAAGGTCAATGTCGTGCCCACGGCGGACATCAGCGCGACGACCATGATGCCGTTCACGACCAGGGCCAGGGCGGCGAATATGCCGAAGGTGCCGTAGGCGAAGGTCACCAAGAGAATGGTGGTCAGGCCGCCGACGATCGACGCCATTTTGCCGGCAGCGATCGAATCTGCGCCGAGCGATGGGCCGACGGTGCGCTCTTCAGCGATGGTCAGCTTGACGGGCAACGCGCCCGACCTGAGCTGAACGGCCAGCGTATTGGCGCTTTCGACTGTGAAGCTCCCGGAAATCTGGCCGGAGCCGCCGAGAATGGGCTCGCGGATCACGGGTGCCGAAAGCACCTTGTCGTCGAGCACGATCGCGAATGGCCGGCCCACATTGTCCTGCGTGAAGCGGGCGAACCGGCGCGCCCCCGCCTGGTCGAAGCGGAAGGAGATGATCGGCTCGTTCGTGCGCTGGTCGAACGCGGGCTGGGCATCGACGAGGTTCTCACCCGGGACGACCGGGGTCTCGCGCAGGAGGTACGCGGCGCCCTGCTCGTCGCCGCGCTCGCTGCCGGGATAGATGCGGTACCCAGGCGGAATGCGCCCCTGCCGCGCCTCTTCGGCGGTCATTGTCGGGTGCACTTCGTGAAAGGACAGCTTGGCGGTCTGGCCGAGCAGATCCTTCAGAACCTTCGTATCCGTGAGGCCGGGGTACTGAACGAGAATGCGGTCGGCGCCCTGGCGAACCACAGTCGATTCCGACGTGCCCAAGGCATTGATGCGCCGGTTGACAGTCTCGATGGCTGCGCCGGCGGCGTGGACGACGCGCTGCTGCAGGCCCGGCGGGGTTGGCGCCAGAAGAATGGTGCCGCCTTCGCCCTTCGTGATCGCGAGATCCTCGCCGCTGGTGCCGAGCACGGCGCTGCCGAGCGGCTGGATGAGCTTGCGCAGCTCGCGCACGGCCGCGTCCGCTTCCTCGGGCTTGGCGAGGCGTACCTGTACCTGATTGTTCACGATGCCGACGCCGGTCGGGAAGATCTTGGCATCGCGGAGCGTACGGCGGGCATCATCGCGGAGCGTCTGCAGCCACTCGCGCCTCAGCTCCTCGGTATCCATGGCGAGCAGCAGATGTGCGCCGCCCTGCAGGTCGAGGCCAAGCGGCATCTGCTTCGTCGGCAGGAACCGCGGCCAGGATGCGAGCTGCTCCTTGGTGAACAGGTTAGGCAAGGCGAACAGGATGCTCACAAGACAGGTGAGCAGAACCGCGATCATCTTGAGGCGCGAAAAATGCAGCATCTCGTTCCCGGACCTCTAATTGAAGGCGCGGCGGGCCGTCGCGGGGAGCATGTCAGCCCGCTTTGGCGACCTCGCCCTTGACCCGCACCTCGGCGACCGTGCCGCGCATGAGGCGGACGCGGGTGTTCTCGGCGATCTCGACCTCGATCTCGGCCTCGCCCTCTTTCACGCGCGTTACCTTGCCAATGATGCCGCCGCCCGTCACTACCACGTCCCCGCGACGGATGTTCGCGACCATATCCCGGTGCTGCTTCACACGCTGCTGCTGCGGGCGCAGGAGCAGGAAGTAGAAGATGACGAACATCAGCAGGATCGGCAGCAACTGAATCATGAAGTCGCTGCCGCCGGCTTGAGCGTAGACCAGAGAAGTGGACATGCGCGCTATTCCCAGGGGTCGTGATGGCTGAACGGGGGCGAGGATAGGCTTCCGTCGGTCGCGCCCGCTTCCATCGACCGTCCGCCGTGATTTCGGGCCGGACTATAGTGTTCCCGCCCTCGTTTGCAACCAAATCCGCCGCGAAAGTGCCGCAGCAACCGGGGGTAGATCAGGGCAGCAGGCGCGCCTCGCGATAGCGCTGCAGATGGGCCAGGATGCGAGCTTCCGTGTCGATCGTATCGTGGAAGCCGGCGAGCCGGCTCTTCGTCATGCTCGAGACGACATCATGCTCGAGACCCCAGAGAAAATCCCCGAAGTTCCAGGTGACCACCGCCTCCATGGGCTGCGCGACGAGGTTGTGGTGTTTGACGATCGTTTCCCAGAGCGGGCCCTTGTCGGCCATCCACCGACCGAGGTTCAACGGGCGCGGACTGCCGCATTCGAGGCCATAGAGCCGCGCGATTTTCGGCCAGAGCCGCGACCAGCGGAATAGGGCGCCATCCGTCACATTGAAAGGCTCGTTGCGGGCTGCGGACGCGGTTGCCATCCATTTCATGCCGCGGGCGAGCTGTGTCGCGTCCGTCGCCTCCATGAGCGCGTCGTAGCAGGCGGGCTTGCCGGGAAAATCGAGCGGCAGGCCAAGTTCGGCGCAGATGCCCGCCCAGGCGCCAATAAGCGGGACGAGATTGCGCGGCCGCTCGGGGGCGAAGTCATAGAGGAAACCGGGCCGCGACGCAGACCACGTCCAGCGCTTGCCTTCGGCGCGCCCGCTCAGCAGGTCCTGCTGATCGTAGTAGAAGTTCGGCGGCATGTGCCGCGGGTCATCCTCATGGGCGGGCAGGCGCATGGCGCCGAGGTGCATGCCGTACCACTTGGTGCCTTCCACGAGATGCACGTGCTGGAGGCCCGGGCAGGCAGCTTCGGCCCCGTCGAGCAGGTTCTGCAACATGGCGCGATTGCCGGCCACGTCCTCGACGCCGACGCTCGCGTCCGAGAATTGCGCGCGGGCGGTGTAGAAGAGGTGCGTCGCCTGCGGTGTGCGCGCCAGGGCGAGGCGCGTGCTCGCGGCATCGGTGAGATCGCAGGCGATGTAGGTCAGGCGCTCGCGCTTCAGAGCGGGCGGGCGGCGGCAGAGGCCGACGACTTCCCAGGCCGGATCGGCGAGCAGAACTTCGACGAGGCGCTTCGCGGCGGCGCCCGTAGCGCCGGCAATGACAGCCACATGCTGCACTGTGCCCGCTCCCTATGCCGCGCCGAACACGCGCTTGAAGATCGTGTCGACGTGCTTGAGGTGGTAGGCGTCATCGAACATGGCTTCGAGGTCGGCAGCCTTGAGAAGCGCCGTGACGTCCTTGTCGGCCTTGAGGCTCGCGAGGAAATCGGCGCCCGTTTCCCAGGTCTTCATGGCATTGCGCTGGACGAGCGCATAGGCATCCTCGCGCGAGGCACCGGCCTGCGTGAGCGCCAGCAGCACGCGCTGCGAATTGTGCAGGCCGCCGAGCTTGTCGAGGTTCTTGCGCATGTTCTCGGGGTAGACGACGAGCTTCTCGACGACGCCGGCGAGGCGGTTCAGCGCGAAGTCGAGTGTGATGGTCGCATCGGGGCCGATGAAGCGCTCGACGGAGGAGTGCGAGATGTCGCGCTCGTGCCAGAGCGCCACGTTCTCGAGTGCCGGGGTCGCGAACGAGCGCACCATGCGGGCGAGGCCCGTCAGGTTCTCGGTCAGCACAGGATTGCGCTTGTGCGGCATGGCCGAGGAGCCCTTCTGCCCCGGCGAGAAGTATTCCTCGGCCTCGAGCACCTCCGTGCGCTGGAGATGGCGGATCTCGGTCGCCAGCCGCTCGATGGAGGATGCGATCACCGCGAGCGTCGCGAAGTACATGGCGTGGCGGTCGCGCGGGATGACCTGCGTCGAGACGGGCTCGGGCGTCAGGCCCATGGACTTCGCGACGTACGCCTCGATCGAAGGATCGATGTTGGCGAACGTGCCGACGGCGCCCGAGAGCGCGCAGGTCGCGATCTCCTTGCGCGCCGCGACGAGGCGTTCACGCCCGCGCGCGAACTCGGCATAGGCAATGGCGAGTTTCACCCCGAAGGTCGTCGGTTCGGCATGAATGCCGTGGCTGCGGCCGATGGTGATCGTGCTCTTGTGCTCCAGGGCGCGCTTCTTGAGCGCCGCCAGAACGCGGTCCATGTCAGCGAGCAGGATGTCGCTCGCCCGCACGAGCTGCACATTGAGGCAGGTGTCCAGCACGTCCGACGAGGTCATGCCCTGGTGGACGAAGCGCGCATCCGGTCCGACGTGCTCGGCGAGGTGCGTGAGGAAGGCGATAACGTCGTGCTTCGTGACCGCCTCGATCTCGTCGATGCGGGCGACGTCGAACTTGGCCTTGCTGCCCTTGTCCCAGATGACCTTGGCGGCCTCCCTGGGCACGATGCCGAGCTCGGCCATGGCGGTAGCCGCGTGCGCCTCGATCTCGAACCAGATTCGAAAGCGGGTCTCGGGCTCCCAGATCGCCCTCATCTCGGGGCGGGAGTAGCGCGGGATCATCGGCGGCCTCTGGATTTGTCTGTTACGGCGCAGACTTAGCAGAAGCGCCGACCGCCATCAATGCGGCCGGCGCGTCATGTCGTTGAGAACGGTTAGGAGCTTGTCGGGGCTCAGAAATCGACCTTGTCGCCGCCCTTGAGGCTCAGGATCTCGCGGGCTTCGTCGGCCGACGCGATCTCGAGGCCGAGCCCTTCGATGATCTGGCGCACCTTCGTGACCTGCTCGGCATTGGACTTGGCGAGCTTGCCGGGGCCGATCCAGAGGCTGTCCTCCATACCGACGCGCACGTTGCCGCCCATGGCCGCGGCCATGGCGGCAGTGGGGAGCTGATTGCGGCCGGCACCGAGCACACTCCAGCGGTACTGGTCACCGAAAAGGCGGTCGGCCGTCCGCTTCATCATGACCACGTCCTCGTAGTGCGGGCCGATGCCGCCGAGGATGCCGAAGACCGACTGGATGAAGAATGGCGGCTTGATGATGCCGCGGTCGGCGAAGTGGCGCAGCGTGTACAGATGGCCGATGTCGTAGCACTCGACCTCGAAGCGCGAGCCGTTCGCCGCGCAGGTCGTCAGGATGTACTCGATATCGGCGAACGTGTTCTTGAAGAAGCCGGCGCGCGAACCTTCGAGATAGGGCTTCTCCCAGTCGTACTTGAACTCTTTCTGACGCTCGAGCATCGGGTACAGGCCGAAGTTCATCGTCCCCATGTTGAGCGAGGCGACCTCGGGCTTGAAGGTTGCGGCCGGGCGCACGCGCTCCTCGATGGTCATGGTCATGGCGCCGCCGGTGGTGATGTTCACCACGCAGTTCGAGCGCTGCTTGATCACCTTCAGGAACGGCGCGAACGCCTCGGTCGACTGGTCGGGCCGGCCGTCCTTCGGATCGCGCGCGTGCAGATGCACGACGGCGGCGCCGGCCTCTGCCGCGCCGATCGCCGCGTCCGCGATCTCCTCCGCCGTGATGGGTAGGTGCGGCGACATGGAGGGCGTGTGAATGGAGCCGGTGACGGCACAGGTGATGATGACTTTGCGGGATGCCTTGGCCATGGGAGCGTTTCCGATCTCGTTTCTTGAAATATTGACGTCTCAGCCGGCGCCGAGGCGGCCGAGCTTGGCTTCGACGAGGCGCGCATAGAGCGCCGAGCCGAGCGGCAGGATCTCGTCATTGAACTGGTAGGCAGGATTGTGCACGGGCACGCTCGTCGGTGTGCCGAGCCCGCCATTGCCGATATTGATGTAGGCGCCCTTGCACTTCTCGAGCATGAAGGAGAAGTCCTCGGATGCCATGATGAGCCCGCGATTGCGCTCGACGTCGGCGGCACCGACCAGCTCCACCGCGCGATCGGCCACGAAGGCGGTTTCCTTCTCGTCATTGACGAGCGGCGCGAACTTCACGTCGAAGTTCACTTCCGCAGTCGCGCCGAAGGCTGCAGCCGTATTGGCGGCCGTGCGCTTCATGGCCTTCTCGACCTGCGCCATGATCTCGTTGGAGAACGTGCGTACCGTGCCGCGGATGGTCGCGGTCTGCGGAATGACGTTGTAGGCGTCGCCGGAATGGATGGCCGTGCAGCTCACGACGGCGGTCGCGGTCGGCGTGACATTGCGCGAGACGATCGCCTGCAGGGACGTGACGATGTGGCTCGCGACCAGCACCGGATCGACGGACTCCTCAGGCCGCGCGCCGTGCGAGCCGCGCCCGGTGATGTCGATGTCGAAGAAGGCGCCGCCCGCCATCATCGCGCCGGGGCGGATCGCGAACTTGCCGACTTCGAGCCCTGGCGTGTTGTGCATTCCGAAGACACTGTCGCAGGGAAAGCGGTCGAACAGCTTGTCCTCGAGCATGGCGAGCGCGCCGCCGATGCCCTCCTCGGCCGGCTGGAAAATGAAGTAGACCGTGCCGTCGAAGTTTTTCGTCTCGGCGAGGTAGCGCGCGGCGCCGAGCAGCATGGTCGTGTGGCCGTCGTGACCACAGGCGTGCATCACGCCGGGTTTCGTGGATTTGTAGGGAACGTCCGCGATCTCGTCGATCGGCAGCGCATCCATATCGCAGCGAAGGCCGATCGTCGGCCCGTTGCCCGTCTGCAGGACGCCGACAACGCCCGTCTTGCCCACATTCCGATGCACCGTGACGCCGAACTCGCCGAGCTTCTTGGCGACGAAATCGCTCGTGCGGTGCTCGTCGAAGCCGAGCTCGGGATGGGCGTGCAGATCGCGCCGCCAGGCGGTGAGGTCTTTGTGATAGGCCTTGATCTTCTCGGGGATCTGCATTGCTCAGGCTCGCTCCTCGGGATCGCAATGCGCGTACTCTAAGCCCTTGCCGCGCGATGGCAAGGGCGCCCGGCAGGCGCTATCCGCCGGGCTTTACCATGCTCTTCAGTGACGAGATTTCCGCCCTGAGCGAGCGGATCTCCTGCACGAGCATGTCGTGCTGATGCGTTTGCTGCCGGGCGTCGGCATGGAGTGTCACGGCATCCTTGTGCAGCATCTCCGTGTCCTCCTTCGCGGCCTCCTCCATAGCGTTGACAATGATCGCGATGAACAGATTGAGCACCGCGAAGGTCACCATCAGGATGAAGGGAATGAAGAAGAGCCACGCATAGGGGTACACCTTCATGATCGGGCGCACGGCACCATCGGCCCAGTTCTCGAGCGTCATGATCTGGAAGAGCGTGAAGAGTGAGCGCCCGAGGTTCCCGAACAGCTCGTCGAAGTCGCTGCCGAAGAGTTTCGTCGCCATCACGGCGGCGATGTAGAAGAGGATCGCCAGGAGCGCCATGACGGCACCGAGCGAGGGAATGGCGCGCAGCAGTCCCTCCACCACGCGCCGCATGGCCGGCACGACCGAGATGATGCGCATCGCGCGCAGAATGCGCAGCGCGCGCATGACCGAGAGCCCGCCGCCCATGGGCAGCAGGGCGATGCCGACGATCGTGAAATCGAAGACGTTCCAGGGATCCCGGAAGTAGCTGAGCCGGTAGGCGATCAGCTTCGCCGAGATCTCCAGGACGAAGATCACCAGGGCCACATTGTCGATGATCGCGAGGAATGGGCCGATCCGCTCCTGGACCATCGGGATGGTCTCGAGGCCGAGGCCGATCGCGTTGATCACGATGACGAGGATGATGAAGTTCTGGAACCAGCCGGCTTCGACGACACGCTTGAGCCAGGACGACTCGCTGGCGGGATTTTCGATCGACGTCATGGCCACCCCCCTGACGCTGTTGGGAAATTGCGGCGCAACATCTTCTCGAATAGTGCCTTTGGCAAGGCCGCCGCGTGCTGCGATGTGCGAAGGCGTGATCTGCTGCGCAATTTCGGGCTCTTCGGGCTATCATCGCCCGGCCTGGAGAGGGCGGCGGGGCAGTCATGACAGACGTCAACGATATCGGCTCAGCAGATGCCGACCGGCGCGAGGGGGCGCTCGACGCGATCCGGCGTCGCCTCGGTGCGGCGTTCGGGGCTGTCGGCAACACCCTGGCACCTTCGCTCTGCCTCGCCTGTCACAATCGCACGGCGGCACACGATGCGCTCTGCTCGGGCTGCTGGCAGCAAGTGACCTTCATCACGCCGCCGCTGTGCCACCGGCTGGGCTTGCCCCTGTCGTTCGGCGGCGATGGCCCGCAGATTTCGGCAGCAGCGGCAGCCGATCCCCCGCCCTACGACCGGGCTCGTGCCGCTGCCGTCTTCGATGGTGTCATCCGCGAGCTCATTCACGGCTTCAAGTATGCCGACCGGCACGAGGTGCGCCGCCTGCTGGCACGTTGGATGAGTGGCGCCGGCACCGAGCTTCTCGCAGACGCGCACCTCATTGTTCCCGTGCCCATGACGCGCTGGCGCCTCATGCGGCGTCAGTTCAACCAGGCAGCCCTGCTGGCGCGTGAGATCTCGCGGCTGAGCGGTGTCCCGTTCGATCCATTCGCTCTTACCAAGACCAAAAGCACGCCGACGCAGGTCGGCTCGAGCGCGTCCCAGCGGGCGGCAAACGTGGCAGGAGCTTTTGCGGTGAGCCGCGCCGCGCGCGACCGCGTGGCCGGCCGCAATGTCATCGTTATCGACGACGTCATCACCACGGGGGCCACGGTCGGTGCGTGCGCCCGTGCGCTCCGAGCTGCCGGCGCCGCGCGCATCGATGTGCTGGCAGCGGCCATGGTCGCCGACCCGCGCCGGGTCGATCTCTGAGCGACTTCAAGGGGTGAGCTTTGCATCCGGCGTCATGCTGTACAGCGTTGAGCGTCGCTCCCGCTCTATGTGGCGGCGCACTACATTCGTGCTGTTACTCGCCTGATTCTCGGGAGTTCTCCTGCTCATGCCCAAGGTGGTCATCTATACAAGGGACTGGTGCGGATACTGCGATGCCGCCCGCCGGCTGCTCACGTCCAAGAACGTGCCCTTCGAGGAGATCAATCTCACCGGCAAGCCTGCTGAGCGTGAGGAGCTGGTCGAGATGGCCGGCGGGCAGACGACCGTGCCGCAGATCTTCATCGGCGATACACACGTCGGCGGTTGCGACGATCTCTATGCTCTGGATCATGCCGGGAGGCTCGACCCGTTGCTCGCGGACTGATATCCGATTGCGGAGCGGATGATCTGACCATCGGGACGACAATGCTTCAGCCGATCCAATCGGAAGCGCTCGGGGCGCGCGGCCGTATCGCGCATGGCTTCTTCGGCCGGCAGGGCGGCGTGTCGGAGGGCATTTACGCGGCACTGAACTGCGGGCTCGGGTCGAAGGATGCGCGCGATATGGTCGGCGAGAACCGCCGCCGTGTAGCCCAGCATCTCGGTGTCGCTCCTGCTCACCTGCTCACCGCCCATCAGCATCACAGTGCCGATGCCGTCGTGGTTACCGAGCCCTGGACTTTCGACACCATGCCCAAGGCCGATGCCTTGGTTACCGCGACGCCGGGCATAGCCCTGGGCGCGCTCGCGGCCGATTGCGCCCCGGTCCTCTTCGCCGATGCGGAAGCGGGCGTCGTCGCTGCAGCGCACGCGGGCTGGAAGGGCGCGCTCCACGGCGTGCTCGAATCGGCTGTCGCGACCATGGAGAGGCTTGGCGCTCGCCGCGCGCGGATTGCAGCGGTGCTCGGCCCCTGCATTGGCCCGACGGCCTACGAGGTCGGCCCCGAGTTCGAGGCCAATTTCATCGCGCAATCATCGGAGTATAAGCGCTTTTTCGAGAGACCATCAGCGGGCGCACGACCATACTTCGATCTGCCCGCGTTTGTGCTGCATCGCCTTGGGGCCATGGGCCTTGGTGCTGTCGAGAGCCAAACACGTTGCACGTATGGTCATTCCGATGATTTCTTTAGCTACCGCCGCACCACGCATCGCCGCGAGCCTGACTACGGACGCCAAATATCCGCCATCGTACTGCTCTAGTTTTTCCACAGTTTCCCCATCAACTGCCGACTAAGTCGTGAGTCAGAAACAGGAAACCTCGAGCCGCCATCTGGACGGGTCGGGAGCCAGCAGCTACAGGATTCGCAAAAGGGTACCGAGTCGAGGGTGAACCTCGAGGCCGCCAAGTCCGTAAGTCGGTCACCGGGTGTCAGCGGGATCATATTTAAGGGGGCGTCACTGTGACCAAATCCGACGCTGAGAGGACACTGCGGAGCCGAGCGCGCTTCGCGATGCCGGCCGCCATTACCATCTTCGCTCTGGCACTCGCCGGATGCGAGTCGAGCGGATCGTCACTCTTCAGCAGCCTGTCGTCCTCGCCGGAGACGACAGCGCCCGAGCCGGCGAAACCGGTGGCGCAGCAGGCGCCGCTCGCGCGTATCGCCCTGGCGCCGGTCATCGGCGCGCCCGATGCGGTGTCGCGTCAGATTGCCGACCAGGTCGTGCACTCTGCGGAGCGCCAGCGCATTTCGCTGATCAACGATCGCGACGCGAAGGGCGACTTCACGCTGCGCGGCTACATCGTCGCGTCCAAGGATCGTTCGCAGACCAAGGTCTCGTACATCTGGGACCTCACCGATCCGACGGGCAAACGCGTCCATCGCGTCACCGGCGAAGAGATGGCACCAGCGGGCGCGGGCAAGGATCCGTGGGCTGCCGTGACCGGCGCCCTGACGCAGAGCATCGCCGACAAGACGGCGACGCAACTCGCGACATGGGTCGCAGCCAACCGTCCTGCCAGTACCGGCGCGGCGCCGATCGCCAGCCAGCCGGCACCGGCGCCCGTTGCAGCAGTTGCGCCGCCGGCCGCGCCCGCGCCGGAGCAGGCAACGGCTCGCACGACGACCGCCAGCCTTCCTTCATCGGGTGATGTGGCGGCGGTCGTGCCGACCGTCTCCGGTGCGCCCGGCGATGGCAACAGTGCGCTCTCGAGCGCGCTCCAGCGCGAGCTTTCGCGTCAGGGCGTGACGATGGCCAACCGGCCGGGTGCATCTTACCGTATCGAGGGCAAGGTGGCGCTGACCGGCGCGCAGTCCGGTAAGCAGTCGATCCAGATCGATTGGCTGGTGCGCGATCCGCAAGGCCGCTCGCTCGGCACGGTCTCGCAGAAGAATGAGATCCCCGAAGGCTCGCTCGACGGCTCATGGGGAAGCACTGCCGATGCTGCGGCCGGTGCCGCTGCTCAGGGTATCATCAAGCTGTTGCCGCAAGGCTCGGCGCGCGCCGTCAACTGAGCCGCGCCTATCCGACCTGCACAGGTCT
Organism: Hyphomicrobium sp. CS1BSMeth3; assembly: GCF_900117415.1. Lineage (GTDB taxonomy): Bacteria > Pseudomonadota > Alphaproteobacteria > Rhizobiales > Hyphomicrobiaceae. The sequence continues at coordinate 475,657 of NZ_FPEI01000003.1, read as the reverse complement.
GGTTTGGAAAGCATCCCGGCCCTCGCGCCGGGATGTTTCGTTTCGCGTGGCGGTCTGCACATCTTGACCGGTCACGGTGGGCCACCTAGCGTCCCGTTGAAGCATCGCAAAACATCTGGGAGGATGCCGTGGCTCGCCACTATCTGAAACGCGCTGCACTGCAGGCTGGGCCGCGTGCGGCCGAAGTCGAGAGCACTGTGCGCCGCATGATCGCCGACGTCGCCGAGAACCGCGACGAGGCCGTGCGTCGCTACGCGCGCGATCTCGACAAGTGGACCGGCGAGTTCCGCGTGCCGCAATCGCGCATCGACGAGGTGACGCGCGCGCTGCCGACGACCTTCAAGGAGGACTTCGCCTACTGCCACAAGCAGGTGACCGAGTTCGCGAAGCGGCAGAAGGAAAGTCTTCAGGCCTTCGAGGTCGAGCTGCGGCCCGGCGTGCTGCTCGGCCAGAAGCTCATCCCGATATCGACGGCCGGCTGCTACATTCCGGGCGGCAAGTATCCGCTCATCTCGGCGGCGATCATGAGCGTTGGCACGGCGAAGGTCGCCGGCGTCGGCCGCATCGTTGCTGCAGCGCCGCCGCGCGGGCCCGATGGCATCTATCCGCAGACACTTTATGCGCTTCACCACTCCGGCGCCGACGAGATCTATTGCGTCGGCGGCGTGCAGGCCATGGCGTCCATGGCCTATGGCTGCTTGGGCATGCCGCGCGTCGACATGATCACCGGCCCCGGCAATCCTTTTGTCGCTGAAGCCAAGCGTCAGCTCTTCGGCATGGTCGGCATCGACCTCCCCGCTGGCCCGACCGAGATCCTCGTCATTGCCGATGACACGGCAGATCCCGCTCTCGTCGCCACCGACCTGCTCGGGCAGGCCGAGCACGGGCCGGACAGTCCTGCATGGTTCGTCACGCCATCTGAGAAGATGGGCCGCGCCGTGCTTGCGGAGATCGAGCTGCAGCTCAAGACGCTGCCGACCCGCGAGGTGGCCTCGCGCTCGTGGGCGGACTGGGGCGAGATCGTCGTCGTCGACAGCGATGACGAGGCGATCGCCGTCTCGGACGAGTACGCGCCGGAGCACCTCGAGATCCAGACGGGTCGCGACGACTACTATCTCGAGAAGCTGAAGAACTACGGCTCACTCTTCATCGGCGAGGAGTCGACCGTCGCGTACGGCGACAAGGGTATCGGCACGAACCACACGCTGCCGACGGCAGGCGCTGCGCGCTACACGGGCGGCCTCTGGGTCGGCAAGTTCATCAAGACCGTTACGTACCAGCGCCTGACGCGCCGTGCGTCGCTCGAGGCGGCGCCGATCATGGCCCGCGTCTGCCATGAGGAGGGCATGCTCGCGCACGAGATCACCGCAACCGTGCGCGCGAAGAGGTTTGCTGGGGCGAACTAGACCGTTCCCTCTCCCTGCATACGATATGCGGGGGAAGGGCATCGCTCATTCGGGGGCGACGCGGAACGCGCGATCGATCGCTGCGCGCGTGGTCAGGACGCAGATGCTCGATGCTGCGGTGTGCAGCCGGCGTGTCGGAGCAACGCTTGCGCACGCGGCAGCCTGCAGAGCGCTTCGGCAATCCGCGTGCTTGTTGACGATCGGGGATAGGGGGACGAGGCATGAGTAGAAGGTTCATGATAGCCGTTGGCCTCAGCTTTCTCCTCACGCCCGCGGCGTCGGCCGCACCGCTCGAGGACACGCTGGCCAAGATGTCGCCGGAGTTTCGCGCCCATCAAGTCTGCATACTGCGGGGGCTGACGGCCGTGCGGCAGGAGCCCGCGCTGCGGAAGGCCGATCGGATGAAGACCTCCATTTTCCGCCCGGCCGTGGTGGAAGGCACCAAGCTCACAGCCAGCGGAGGCGCCGTGAGGGCGGCCGGACATTGGTATGCGCTGAGCTTTACCTGCGACTTGTCCGGCGATTGGAAGAAGGCAACGTCCTTCTCGTTCGTGCTCGGCCGCGAGATTCCGCAGGGTGATTGGGAGCGGCTCGGGCTTTGGCGCTGATCGCAGCTCCCGCTACATCCTGAAGACGCCGAACTTGGTCTCGGCAATGGGACGCTCGAAGCAGACGGCAAGCGCGAGCCCGAGCACGCGGCGCGTTTCGGAAGGCGTGATGATGCCGTCGTCCCAAAGGCGCGCAGTGCCGTAATACGGATGGCCCTCGCGCTCGTACGCATCGAGCACAGGTTGCTTGAACGCGTCTTCCTCCGCCTTGGACCACGTCTTGCCTTCAGCCTCGATGTTGTCGCGGCGCACGGTCGCAAGCACGCTCGCGGCTTGCTGTCCGCCCATGACCGAGACCCGCGCATTGGGCCACGTGAAGAGGAAGCGCGGTCCGTACGCGCGCCCGCACATGGCGTAGTTGCCGGCGCCGTAGCTGCCGCCGATTATGAGCGTGATCTTGGGCACGTCGGCGTTGGCGACCGCCATGACCATCTTGGCGCCGTGGCGTGCGATACCGCCGGCTTCAGCGTCGCGCCCGACCATGAAGCCGGTGATGTTCTGGAGAAAGAGCAGCGGCGTCTTGCGCTGGCAGGCCAGCTCGATGAAGTGGGCGGCCTTCTGTGCCGTCTCGGAGTAGAGAATGCCGTTGTTGGCGAGGATCGCGACGGGCTGTCCCTCGATATGCGCAAAGCCCGTCACCAGCGTCGTCGCGTAGTTCTTCTTGAACTCATGCAGCTCCGAGCCGTCGACGATGCGCGCGATCACCTCGCGTGTATCGTACTGAGTCATGAGCGAAGAAGGCACGACACCATCGAGCTCGGCGGGGTCATAGGCTGGCGGAACGGGCGTCTGTGTTGGAACGATCGCGCGCTCGCGTGCAGGAAGCGTTTCGATGATGCTGCGCGCGATCTCGAGCGCATGGCGGTCGTTGAGCGCGTAGTGATCCGCAACACCCGAGAGCCGTGTGTGCACATCGGCGCCGCCGAGATCTTCGGCCGAGACGTCCTCGCCGGTTGCGGCCTTTACCAACGGAGGTCCGCCAAGGAAGATCGTGCCCTGGCGGCGCACGATGATGGTTTCGTCGGACATGGCCGGTACATAGGCACCGCCTGCCGTGCACGAGCCCATGACGACGGCGATCTGCGGAATGCCATCCGCCGACATGCGCGCCTGGTTGAAGAAGATGCGGCCGAAGTGATCGCGGTCCGGAAAGACCTCCGTCCAGTGCGGCAGGTTCGCGCCGCCGGAGTCGACGAGATAGATGCAGGGAAGATGGTTCTCCCACGCGATCTCTTGTGCGCGGACGTGTTTCTTCACCGTGAGAGGATAGTAGGTGCCGCCCTTTATGGTGGCGTCGTTGCACACGATCATGCACGGGCGACCGGCAATGCGGCCGATGCCGGTGATCACGCCGGCACCGTGGATGTCACCGCCGTACATGTCGTAGGCGGCGAGCTGGGAGAGCTCGAGAAAGGGCGAGCCGGGATCGATCAGGCCGAGCACGCGGTCGCGCGGCAAGAGTTTTCCGCGCGCGAGATGGCGCTCCCGGAGCCGCTCGGGACCGCCCATGGCCACCTCGCGCCGCTTCTCTGCGAGGTCGGCGACGAGCGCCGACATGGCGGCGCGGTTCGCGGCGAAATCCTCCGATGCGGAATTGATCGTTGTTTTTATTTGCGCCATCTGCCCCTCTGACATCCCTCGGCGAGCGTTATCGGTCGTCGAATTGCCGCAACGCCGTCATAAGTACGGGGCCTGCCCCCACGTCGGCAAGGCTCGCGTCCCACCCGTTTAGGAATTCGGTCCTGAAAGCTCCAGATCATTCACAGGAAGCCACATTTCCTTCATTGTTAGCCATATAACCGCACCGCATCATGTGGTTGACGAAGTGCAAGGCCACACCTAGGAATTGCGCACATCCGTGTCGGTCAGATGCGGTCGCGTGGGGTTGAACAAGAGATTGCATTAGGGGGATGTCATGGTTGACCCGGCGGACGACGGCGAAGCGCTGGAGCGGGGCACGCGCCGGCCAAATCCGATCGATGTCCATGTCGGCAATCGCGTGCGGCTCCAGCGGATGCTGATCGGGATCAGCCAGGAGAAGCTCGGCGAGCGGCTCGGTCTGACCTTCCAGCAGGTGCAGAAGTACGAGAAGGGCATCAACCGCATCGGTGCGAGCCGCTTGTTCGAGCTCTCGCGCGTGCTCGGCGTGCCCGTGCAGTTCTTCTACGAGGATGCGCCGGTCGCCAGCTCGCAGCCGAGCTCGGCGCCAGGCTTCGCCGAGCGCTCGTCCGACAGCCATGTCTTCGAGTTCCTCAGCAGCCGTGAAGGCCTCGAGCTCAATCGGGCGTTTTCGCGCATCACCGATCCGAAGGTGCGCAAGTCCGTGCTCGATCTCGTGCGCTCGCTCGCAGACGAAGCCGCCGGAGGCGGGTACCAGGCGCCGACCGACTGAGGACGATTGGATTGGGATCGGCGGCGGTGCCGGTGCGGAAGCACCGCGCATCGCCTTTTCATTTGTGGAGCGCACCATGGCACTCACGACCTCGCCGACCGTCACCGGAGCGATCGCGCCCGATACGACAGGGCTCAATTTCTTCCGCGCCGATCCCTCGCTCATGGATCTGCTGCGCATTCACTTGCCGCAGGACATGCTCGCGCACATCGAGCCGCATCTCGATCGCCTCGGCGCGCTGGCGGGCGATCATCTCGACAATTGCGCGCGTCTTGCCGACCGCCATCCGCCGATCCTTCATGCGCGCGATCGTTTCGGCAATGACGTGCAGCACATCGAGTATCACCCCGCCTATCGTGAGCTCGAGCGCGTCGGGTTCGGCGAGTTCGGCATTCATGCCATGTCGCACAGGAAGGGCATCCTCGGCTGGGCCGGCACTTATCCGGCGGCGGCCAAACACGCCTTCACCTATCTCTTCAATCAGGCCGAGTTCGGCATGGGCTGTCCGCTCAACGTGACGGACGGCGCGGCCATGCTGCTCTCGCGCTATGGCGACGAGGCACTCAAGGCCAAGTATCTCGACCGTCTCACCGAGACGGACATGAGCCGCCTCACGCAGGGCGCGCAGTTCATGACCGAGAAGGAAGGCGGCTCGGATGTCGGCAGCCTGACGACGATCGCGAAGCCCGAGGGCGATCACTGGCGTCTCTATGGCGACAAGTGGTTCTGCTCGAACGCCGACGCGGAAATTGCCATGCTGCTCGCGCGGCCCGAGGGTGCCGTCGGTGGCACGCGCGGCGTCGGGCTCTTTCTCATGCCGCGCCGTCTCGATGATGGCACGGCCAACAGCTACCGGATCGTGCGGCTCAAGGACAAGCTCGGCACGCGCTCCATGGCCTCGGGCGAAATCAAGCTCGAAGGTGCGGTGGCCTATGCTGTCGGCCGGCTCGACCGCGGCTTCGTGCAGATGGCCGAGATGGTCAACTGGTCGCGGCTCTCGAATGGCGTGAAGTCGACGGCGCTCATGCGGCGCGCCCTTCACGATGCGCTGACCGTCGCGCACGGCCGGCGCGCGTTCGGGCGGCGCATCATCGAGCTGCCGCTCGCGCGCCGTCAGCTCCTGAAGCTGATCCTGCCCCTCGAGCAGGCGCTTTCCATGTGCTTCATCACGGCGGATGCGCTTGATCGTGCCGAGCTCGGCGGCAGCCAGGAAGCGGCAGCGCTCGTGCGGATGCTGACGCCCGTGCTCAAGTACCGCTCGACGCGCGATGCCCGAAAGATGACGGGCGATGCCCTCGAGTTCCGCGGCGGCATTGGCTATGTCGAGGAGTTCGCCTGCGCGCGCCTGCTGCGTGACGCCCATCTCGGCTCGATCTGGGAGGGGACCGGCAACATCGTGGCGCTCGATGCGCTGACGCGCGCTGTCGGCCGTCACAGCGCCGAGGCCGCGCTCGCCGCCGATCTCGCGGCGCGCCTCGATGAGAGCGGTGCCGTGCCCGTCGCCTTCCGCGACCGTCTGCGCCGCAATGTCGATGCGGCGATCGGCTTCGCGCAGCGCGTCGCCCGTGATGCCGGCAATGAAGCGGATGCGCGCCGGGCGACGAGTGCGCTCTATCATGTGGCGAGCGCGGTCTACCTCGCCTGGGAGGCGGACCGCATCCATCAGCACCGCGGCGATGCGCGTCGTCTGCTGCTCGCGCGCCTCGTGCTCGATCATCGCCTCGCGGCGCGCGATCCCTTCGCGCTCGATGCCGGCCGCGGCGAGGATCGGATCGCCGATCTCCTGCTCGGGGAAACACCGGCACCCATGCGCGAGATCGCGGAGCTCGTCGCCGCCTGAGCGGCCGCTGACGGGCCCGGCAGATTCGCAACGCCGGCAAAGTTTGCTGCGGATGCGTTCATGGCGCATCGCTTTGCGGCAGGTGTGCCTGTATAAGCGGCAGACCTCTGCGTCGCTGCTTCTTCACACAGTCTCCGAGACCGTCCTCTCCCCAATGTCTGCCCAGCCCCAACCCGGTCCCGGTGCGGAGGCGCGCGCCGTAGCCGCCGCCGCGTTCGGCTCGTCGCTCGTCGGGACCGTGCCGTACTTCGCCATCGGCCTCTACCAAGCAGGCATGGACGTCGCGGTGGTGCTGTTCTGGCGCTACTGGATTGCGCTCGCCGTGCTGATCCCCCTCGCCTGGTGGACGAGCCCCGGCCTTCGCACCGAATGGATGACGGCCGGGCGCGGCCTGTTCCTCAATGGCATCACGCTCGGCCTCGCGCAGACCTATACGTACTTCCGCGCTGTGCAGACCGTGCCGTCGAGCGTCGTCGTCACCGTTTTCTTCGTCTATCCGATGATCACGCTGGCGTTCGATCGATATCTCTATGCGCTTCAGATTCGCTGGCAGTCGGTGGTCGCCGTCGCACTCATTTTCGTCGGCGCCCTGCTGGCCGGCTGGCCGAGCTTCGGCCTGGGAGACGCCGACCCCATTGGCCTGCTTTGCGTCATCGCAACACCCGTCATATTCAGCATCTACATTGCCATTGCCTACCGCTACACGCGGCAGGCATCGCCATTCGCGGGTGCCAGTGCGATCTATCTCGGACTCGGCTGCGGATACGGTCTTGTTGTCGCGCTCTTCGGGATGAAAGCCATCCCGGCTCTCGGCAATGTACCAAGTCTGCTGGCCATCGGGCTTGTCGGCGGGGCAATCCAGATCGCCTCGTTCGCCTATGCCCTGCCGCGACTCAGTGCCGGCCGCTACTCGATCATCGTCAGTCTGGAACTGGTGACGGTCGTGCTGATCGGTGTTCTGCTGCTCGGTGAGCAATTGACGCCCGTGCAGTTTGCCGGCATCGGCCTTGTCGCAATCGGGATTATTGCCGATCGCCTCGTGCGCGCGAAACGATGAAATTGCCGCTCCCCGGCGGAACCTTCCTCGGGCAACATCGTTGGGTCGGACATGGACGTGCCCGCTCGCGAGGAGGTGCTCATGGCACCGTACACGACGCCAGCTTTGTATGAAGTGCAGTCTGCGGGTGAAGTGGGCCCGGAACTTGCCGACCTGCCGTTCTATATGGACGAGGTGGGGGACGACTGCTTTGGATCGTCCGCGCCGACCTATGCCGAGCTGCCGTGCTACGTCCCGCTCGACGATGAGAGCGATGCTTTCGGCCCGTTCAGCGACGGTGATGGACTGTAAGCCTCACGCTTCCGACGCTGCGACTCCGTAACACCGGACGAGATTGAAGTGTCGAGCGCAGATTGTGTGCGCTCGACACTTCCGTCTTGCCTATTTGATGACGCCGCAGGCCTGACGGTCACCGGCATCGCCGGCCGGCTGGCTCTTGTAGTCGTCGGCCTTGCCGTGGATCATCAGCGCCCTGCCGCGAATGGCATTGTCGCCGCCGTCCAGGCGGACAAAGGTGTTGAAGACCTGCGCTCTCAGCGTGCCATCCGCGCCCACGTACTGGTTGGGCATATCGCCGGCGTGCGGGCCTTTGGGATCATTGAAGCCGTGCGAGGCTTTCGTCGGGTTGAAATGGCCGCCGGCCGACATGTGACCGCCCGCGTGCTCGCACGAACCCGTCTCGTGAACATGGAAGGCGACCCACTGGCTCGGGGGAAGGCCGCTCACGTCGATCTCGATGAGGACGCCTTTGTCGGTGCCTGTCAGCTTGGCCGTGCCGCTTTCCTTGCCGGCCTTGCTGATGAATGTGGCCGTGGCGGTCTTGGATTCCTGGGCAACGGCTGCCGTCGCGACGAGTGCGATTGCGGCAGCGCAGGCGAGAAACGGCTTCATGATGCTGAACCTCCCGAATGCTGATGTTTTGGCGAACCGTCACGCAGCTCAATTGTTCCCCTGAGCGAACGAATCGCTCGGGCCGCGCGTTGCGCGAGCATCAACAGTAGCGGAGAACGGCCATGCCAGCCAAATCGAAGGCGCAGCAGAAGGCCGCCGGTGCGGCGCTGGCGGCAAAGCGCGGCGAGATCAAGAAGAGCTATCTCAGAGGTGCTTCGCGTCAGATGGAGAAGTCCATGAGCGAGGCGGAGCTCAAAAAAATGGCAAAGACCAAGCGCAAGGGAAAGCCCGAGCGCGTGGCGAGGAAGTCGGCCTCGAAGTAGAAAATTGCGCGCTAGCTTGCGGCATGCTTGCCGAGACCGGCCCAGTCGAAGTTGATGCCGTGACCGGGCCGATCGGGGGCAATCGCGTTGCCGTCACGAAGCGGAAGCGGCTCGGCAATGTACCGGTCGAGCCCGAAGCCGTGGATCTCGAGGAAGCTGCGATTGGGGCAGGCCGCGAGCAGGTGCACGGACACATCGTGCGCGCCGTGCGAGGTCACGGGAAGGTTATAGGCCTCGGCGAGGTGCGCGACCTTCATGAAGACGGTGATGCCGCCGCAGTTGGTGACGTCCGGCTCCGGGAAGCTGACGCCGCCGGCCGCTATCAGCGCCTTGAACTCATAGAGTGAGCGCAGGTTCTCGCCGGTCGCGATGGGGACGCCGCCGTGCGCGACGACGCGTGCATGTCCGGCGACGTCATCGGGAATGATCGGCTCCTCGAGCCAGACGAGGCCGTAGGGTTCGAACGCGCGGGCGCGGCGGATGGCTTCGTCGGCCGTCCAGGCCATGTTGGCGTCCGCCATGAGCGGGAAGCCGTCGCCGAGGTAGCCGCGCAGGCCCTTGATGCGCTCGACGTCCTCCGACATGCGCGTGCGCCCCGCCTTCATCTTGATGGCGCGGAAGCCTTTGGCGAGGTTGGCATCGTGCTCCTTGATGAGATCGTCGACCGAGAGATGGAGATCGATGCCGCCGGCATAGCAGGGCACAGCCGGATCATGGCCGCCGAGCAGGCGCCACAGCGGCAGGTTCGCGCGGCGCGCATTGAGGTCCCAGAGCGCCATGTCGAACGCGGACTGGGCCAGAACGCTCGGGCCGCCGCGTCCGCCGTAGTGCAAGCCCCACCACACTTTCTGCCAGAGCCGCTCGATGCGATCGGCATCCTCGCGACCGACGATCTCCGGAATATCGTGCGCGAGCAGGCGTGCGACGGCGCCACCGTTGTGGCCGGTAGTGTACGTGTATCCGATACCCTCCGCGCCATCGGCGTCGCGCACGCGCACCGTCATCAGCTCGAAGGAGGTCATGGTGCCGTGCGTCGAATCCGAGAGCGGCACCGGCAGCGGGACGCGATAGAACCCGGCTTCGATCTTCTCGATGGCGGCCATAGGCGTTTCTCTCCCGTGATTTTTCTTCTCCTTCTCCCCGTTCTTACGGGGAGAAGGGAATTTGATGGCTATTCCCAGCAGTCCTCGAAGAGCTTGGCGTCGTCGGCAGCCGTCGGCGGGCGCAGGTTGGAAGGCGTCGAGTGATCGGCCGCGGGCAATATCTTGCTGGCGCCGAAGTCGAACTCGACGGGCACGATGTCGCTGATGAGGGCCATGCATCTCTCCAGATCGCGGACAGCGCATACTGTCATGATCCGGGAGCGTCGCAAGCGGACGCGCGCCTAGCCCGCGGATGCCCGGCACATGATCGGGGGATCATGTCATGCCCGGGACATCCGCGGGGGCAGCCGGTGATGCCCGGCGGCGCTGGTGCAATCTCCTGCAAGGGAGGCAAGGGACCCTGCGGAGACGGTGCGCCGCGCCAAAGCGGGCACAAGGCCGGCGTTCTTGTAGGAGCCGCCACCCCCCGATGGCGGCCCTATGGCAGATCCGGCTGCGTTTCCACCCCATCGGGCAGCGGATCCGCGTGCTGCCGGGACCCGGCAAGCGCGGATCGAGGGAAACAAATCTATACCACAACAGTCAAGTATAATCGTGGAAGGCGGCTATGCGTCCGCCGATGCTGGAATTGCGTGGCTCTGCGGCAAACTAAAACTAGACTACGAGAGTAATGAATTGTAGCAACGCTCGGGCGCGCGGATGAAGCGCCGCCGCTTGCTGCACGAAGAGGATCTCCGGTGAGAATGGCCGTTTCCAGCCTTCAAGGCATCGTAGCGGATGCGATGCTCGTAGTCCGTCCGCTACGGCGCGCACTTTCAATGTGCCTCGTGCTGGCGATGATGCTCTGGGCCGGAGCGGCCGTATCCCAGGTGGGAGTGCCATCGCCGTCTGCCAGCGACGCTGTGACATCGGTGCCTGCGGCTCCAGCCACACCCGCTGCGCCCACAGCACCCGCCGCAGCCCAAGCTGAGCTGCCTCCGCTCGCGACGAATGAAGGGCGTCCGCCGGCGCCCGCGGCCATCGAGCGGTCCAACTTGCCGCACGACCTCTCGCCATGGGGCATGTTCATGGCGGCCGACATCGTCGTGAAGACGGTGATGATCGGTCTCGCGCTGGCGTCGCTGGCGGTGTGGACCGTCTGGCTCGCCAAGCTTTTGGAATTGATCACGGCGCGCGCCGGTCTGCGTCGCGGCCTCAGGGCGCTGGAAGCCGAGCCGTCGCTCGATGCCGCCGCCATGCATCTCACGCGCCGAACGGCGGTAGCGCGGGGCATGGTCGGGCTTGCGCGGGCGGAGATCGAGCTCTCCGAGGACGTGCTGGGCGGCGCTGGCCTGAAAGAGCGCGTCGCTTCCCGCCTCTCCGGGCTCGATGCGGCGCTCACACGACGTATGCGGCGCGGCATGAGCCTGCTCGCGACGGTCGGCGCGACGGCGCCCTTTGTCGGCCTTTTCGGCACGGTCTGGGGTATCATGAACAGCTTCATCGGTATCTCGAAGTCGCAGACGACGAGCCTCGCCGTGGTCGCGCCGGGCATCGCCGAGGCGTTGCTCGCGACGGGCATCGGCCTCGTTGCCGCGATCCCTGCCGTGATCCTCTACAACCAGTTGAGCCGCTCCATTGCCATCTATCGCGCCCTCGTGCGCGAGACGAGTGATGAGGTGGAGCGGCTGGTCTCGCGTGACATCGACCGCCGGTTGGCGAACTGGCCGCCGGCAGCGGCTCTGGCCAAGCGGGGCTAGGCGCCATGGCCGGTGGCATTCGCGAGCGCGACGACGAAGAAGACACCGAGGTGTACGAGATCAATGTCACGCCGTTCATCGACGTGATCCTCGTGCTGCTCATCGTCTTCATGGTGGCGGCGCCGCTCTCGACGGTCGACATCGCCGTGCAGCTCCCGGCCGCGACGGCGAAGCCGCAGCCGCGCCCGGAAAAGCCCATCTACGTCACGATCAAGTCGAATCTCGAGATCGCCGTCGGCGAGGATACGGTCGCAAAGCCGCTCTTTCTGACGGCCATCACGCGTGTGACCGAGGGCAATCGCGATACGCGCCTGTTCCTCCGCGCGGACAAGACCGTGCCCTATGGCGAGCTGATCGGCGTGCTCGATCAGCTCCGCGCCGCCGGCTATCTCAAGGTCGGGCTCGTGGCACTAGAGGCTGTGCGGCCCGCGGGCTTCGGTGCGCAGGAAACACCGGCGCCCGCTTCTCCTGCTCCGGCCGGCAGCCAATAGACGGCCGGCCGAGCCGATATCGGGAGCGTTACGCGCTCGCAGTACGGGCACGCTTGAGATCCGGCGCTTCGCCTTCATCCACGAGCAGGGCCTTCGCCTCGGCCAGCGTCAGCGTCTTGCTCTCGTTGCTGCCGAGCCGGCGCATGGCGACCTTGCCTTCCTCGGCCTCGCGCTTGCCGACGACGAGGATGACAGGGGCCTTGGCGAGCGAGTGCTCGCGCACCTTGTAGTTGATCTTCTCGTTGCGAAGATCGGTCTCGACACGCAGGCCCGCGCGGCGCAGTTCTGCCGCAACCTTCAGCGCGTACTCGTCCGCATCCGAGACGATCGTCGCGACCACGGCCTGCACGGGGGCGAGCCATAGCGGGAAATGGCCCGCGGTATTCTCCGTGAGAATGCCCATGAAGCGCTCGAGCGAGCCGAACATGGCCCGATGGATCATCACGGGCGTGCGCTTCTCGCTGTTGGCGTCGATGTAGAACGCGCCGAAGCGGGCCGGCAGGTTGAAGTCGACCTGGGTGGTGCCGCACTGCCAGGTGCGGCCGATCGCATCGCGCAGGTGATACTCGAACTTGGGCCCATAGAATGCGCCTTCGCCCTCGGCGATCGAGGTCTTGATGCGCCCGTTCGAGTCGCGCTTGATCTGATCGAGTACACCCTTCATGGCTGTCTCGGCCTTGTCCCACAGCTCGTCGGCGCCGACGCGCTTATCGGGCCGTGTCGCGAGCTTGATGTGGACGTCTTCGAAGTCGAAGTCGCCGTAGATGGACAGCATGAACTGGTTGATGTCGAGGCACTGCTCGGCGATCTGGTCCTCCGAGCAGAAGATGTGCGCATCATCCTGCGTGAAGGCGCGCACGCGCATGAGGCCGTGCAGCGCGCCCGACGGCTCGTAGCGATGCACGCAGCCGAACTCCGCGATCTTGATCGGCAGCTCGCGATAGCTCTTGAGCCCGTGCTTGAAGATCTGCACGTGACCGGGACAGTTCATGGGTTTCAGCGCGAAAACCCGCTCGTCCTCGGTCTCGGTGACGAACATGTTCGCGTGGTAGGTCTCCCAGTGGCCGGAAGTCTCCCACAGTGAGCGCTCGAGAAGCTGCGGCGAGTTCACCTCGACGTAGCCTTCCGCGACCTGCCGGCGGCGCATGTAGGCAATGAGACCCTGGAAGAGCGTCCAGCCCTTAGGATGCCAGAATACGGTGCCGGGCGCGTCGTCCTGGAAATGGAAGAGATCCATCTCGCGGCCGAGCTTGCGGTGGTCGCGTTTCTCCGCTTCCTCGATCTGCTTGAGGTACTCGGCGAGCTCCTTCTCCTCGGCGAAGGCGACACCATAGATGCGCTGGAGCTGCGGCCCCTTGGCATCGCCGCGCCAGTAGCTCCCCGAGAAGCGTGTGAGCTTGAAGGCCTTGCCGACCTGGCCGGTGGAGGTCATGTGCGGGCCGCGGCAAAGATCGAGCCAGTCGCCCTGGCTGTAGATCTTGACGTCCTCGCCCTCGGGGATCGCGTCCACGAGCTCGATCTTGAAGAGCTCGCCCTTGGCGCGGAAGTAGTCCTTGGCCTTGTCGCGGCTCCACACGTCCTTCTTGAAGGCTGAGTTGCGCGCGATGATCTCGTGCATCTTCTTCTCGATGAGCGGGAGATCCTCGGGCTTGAAGGGCTCCTCTTTCGCGAAGTCGTAGAAGAAGCCGTTCTCGATCACCGGGCCGATGGTGACCTGCGTGCCGGGCCAGATGTCCTGCACGGCTTCGGCGAGCACGTGCGCGGCGTCGTGCCGGATCAGCTCCAAGGCTTCCGGGTCGGTGCGCGCAATGAAGCGGATCTCGGCATCGCCGCTGATCGGATCGGCGGCGTCGCTCAAGGCTCCGTTGAGGACCATGGCGACCGTACGCTTCGCCAGCGACGGGGCGATCGACTTCGCCACATCGATGCCGGTGGTGCCGGCGGGGACTTTGCGCTTGGCGCCGTCCGGAAATGTCAGGGTGATCTCGGCCATGGCGTCCTTCTCCTCTCACTCGCTGCCAACCACGCAGGTAAGACGGATGTCTTGCGGAGGGGGCTTGTGGCAGGTTGCACGGGCGGGTGTCAAGGCGGGCTGCCGGCCTCCCGCTGCTCGGTGAAGGCCGCCAGGTTTTCGAGCGTCGATCTCATGCCGATGTCGTGATCTTCCTTGCGGATACCCTCGGGGACGTTCTCGCAAATGATCGTGACCTCGGTGCCTTCGGGGACCGGAGACAGCCGCCACGTCATGGTCATGGGGCCGGCGAATGCGGGATCGTCCGAGGCGAACTCGAAGCGCTGCACTATGCGCTCGTTCTGCGAGAGCTCGAGAAATTGGCCTCTGATGACATCGGCATGAGCAGAAGTCTTGCCCGGCACCGAATGCGCCTCACTCTCGTAGAAGAGTGTCATGTGGTAGGCGCCGCCTGCCCGAGGCTCGAAGGCATGAACCTCGCCTTTCATGCCCTTAGGCGGAAGCCACGACACCAGGGCGTCGGGATCCACGAGCGCCCGATAGATGGTCTGCGGCGACGCCTTGACGATCCTGGCGGCCCGGTCGGTCCTCCCCTTGGCTGTCATATTCATCATGCTAACGGTCCTGCGCAGATTTGAAGCCATGGAGCGCAGCAGCGCGGTACAAGAGCGCTGGCGCCGGCAGGGCCGGCCATGTAACGTACCGGCACCGAAGAGCGGGTGGAACCCGCGCTATCGGCGAGAGAGAAAGGCCGCGATCCACGCGATGAATCGTTTTGAACGTTTGTTCGGTTTCCGGGGCGAGGCCAAGGTGAAATATCTGGATGGTGAATTCCAGGTGATCTCGCCTGGGGACTATGTCCTCTGCGCGGTGACCGGGGAGCCGATCCCGCTTGCCGAGCTGCGCTATTGGAGTGTCGAGCTGCAGGAGCCTTATGCTACGGCCGAGGCTTCCCTCCGCCGCCATCTCGAGACGCACAGGCCGAGCAGCGCGCGGTGAAGTGTAGTTTGGGCCCTGTACGTGCCCTCGTGACTGTGGTGAGCGGTGGGCCCGGTAGCTGCGCCGATCGGTCCCATGAACCTAGAATTGAGTTGATTTCAGCCGCGATCGGCTGGCCAAGATGGTGCCGCAGTTGTTAGGCTAGTTGCCCGAGCCGGGCCCGAGCTGATGGACTGGGCTGTTTCAGGCGTGCGTGTTCGGTACGCAGAATGCGCAGCCTGTGGAGAGACAAGATGCTTTTCGCGCGCGCCGCGCTCATTGCCGCCCTCGTGGCGTGCCCGCTTTGCACAAGTGCCGACGCCCGCGGTGACGAGCGCCAGACCGAGGTCAGGCCGTCATTCGGAGGCTATCTCGCGGGCCGCGTCGCGCGCGGCCAGCACGATACGGAAGCGGCGGCGCACTTCTTCAAGCGGGCGCTGTCGCGGGACCCCACGAACGAGATCCTGCTCGAGCAATCGCTCATCATGGATCTGACCGAGGGGCAGATCGCGGAATCGGTCGATTTGGCGCAGCGCCTGCTCGCGGCTCACCCGACGCACCGGGTTGCCGGCCTTGTGCTCGGCGTCGATGCGGCTAAGCGATCGGACTTCGTGAACGCCAGCGATAAATTCAAGCGGGCGGCAGTGAGCCTCGTCGGCGAGGTCACGAGCACGCTCGCGGGGGCCTGGACACGATACGCCGAGGGTGACGTCGACGGCGCGCTCGCCCAGCTCGATGGCCTCAAGCAGGCCGATTGGGCGCAGTACTATCTGCGCTTTCACAAGGCGCTCATCAGCGATCTCGCCGGGCGTAATCAGGAGGCGGGCCGCCTCTACGAGCGCGCATTCCGCAGCGAGCAGCGGCTCGTACGCCTGACGCTCGCCTATGCGCAGCACGCCGCTGCACGCGGCGATCGCAAGCTCGCCCGCTCGATCATTGCCGAGCATACGCGCCGCACGACCGGAAATGTCCATCCCTACATCACGGCGCTGAGCGAGAGCCTCGACCGGAACGACAAGGTGCCCCTGCTCGTCACGAACCCGAGCGAGGGTTTGGCCGAGGTCTTCTTCGGCCTCGGAGAGGCGCTCTCGAGCGAGGGCGGCATCGGGTTCGGCACCGTCTACCTGCAACTGGCGCTCCACCTCGAGCCGTCGTCGCCGTTCGCGCTTGCCGCGCTGGCGTCGGTCTACGAGACGACGAAGCGCTATGAGAGCGCGATCCGGACGTACGAGCGCATTCCCGAGGGGACGCCGATCCAGAACTCCATCCGGGTCAGGAAGGCGCTTCTTCTCAATCAGCTCGACCGTCTCGATGAGTCCCGGGCACTGCTCGAGCGCATGGCGGACGAGGACGAGACGGATATCCGCGCGCTCGATGCGCTCGGCAACATCATGCGTTCGCGCAAGCGCTACGATGAGGCCATCACCTACTACGATCGCGTCATGGACCGGATCGGCACGCCGCAGAAGCAGCACTGGGCGCTCTTCTTCGCGCGCGGCACGGCCTACGAGCGCTCCAAGAACTGGCCCAAGGCAGAATCTGACCTGCAGCGCGCGTTGAAGCTCTCGCCGGATCAGCCTTCCGTGCTCAACTATCTCGGCTATTCCTGGGTCGACCAGAACAAGAACCTGAAGCAGGGCATGGAGCACATCCGCAAGGCTGTGCGGCTGCGTCCGGATGACGGCCATATCGTCGACAGCCTCGGTTGGGCTCACTATCGGCTCGGCAACTACCGGGATGCCGTGCGCTATCTCGAGCGGGCCGTCGAGCTGATGCCGCAGGATCCGATCCTCAACGATCACCTGGGCGACGCCTACTGGCGCGTGGGCCGGCGGAAAGAGGCCCGCTATCAGTGGGGCCAGGTGCTGACGCTCAACCCCGAGCCCGAGGACGTCGACAAGATCAGGTCGAAGCTGGCCGAGGGGCTGCCGGCACGCGCACAGGCGCGCGCACCCAAGCGCCCCAACCAGGCCGCGCGCAGTGACGTCCAGCGCAAGAAGCGCACCGAAAACCAGGTGTCGCCGTCTCCTCAGCTCCGGTAGATGCCCGCGACGCTGCCCAAGGTCCTGGTCGAGACAGCCCGCGCCAAGGTCAATCTGACGCTCAGCGTCTTGGGACGGCGGCCTGACGGTTATCACGAGCTGGAGAGCTTGGT
The DNA here is from genome assembly GCF_900117415.1 of Hyphomicrobium sp. CS1BSMeth3. GTDB lineage: Bacteria > Pseudomonadota > Alphaproteobacteria > Rhizobiales > Hyphomicrobiaceae. The sequence goes on along the minus strand of NZ_FPEI01000003.1, from coordinate 458,702 downwards.
GGCCTTCGCCGATGTCGGCGACGAGGTGACCTTGCAGGTCGATGCGCCTGTTGGTGTGACGGTCAGCGGGCCTTTCGCTGGTGCCATCGACAGTGAGAACATTGCATCCCGCGCTCTGAGGGCCGTCGCCGAGGCCGCGCCGTCCCTCCGCCTTGGTGGAGTCGCCATCGAGAAGAAGCTACCCGTTGCTGCCGGCATTGGCGGCGGGTCGGCTGATGCTGCGGCGGTGCTGCGTGCCGTCCGCCGCGCAAACGGTGCCCAGGCTTCGGAGGTCGACTGGCCCGCGCTCGCGGCCTCGCTCGGAGCTGACGTTCCGGTCTGCCTTATGAGTACGGCCCAATTCATGTGGGGTATCGGGCGTGAGACCGCGTCTCTTCCGGGTATCCCGGCCCTGCCAGCCGTTCTCGTCAATCCCGGCGTTCCGCTGGCGACCGGCCCCGTCTTTCAGGCCTTGAAGGCTGCCCCGGCCCCCGAGAGGGACGCGTTGCCGGCCCTGCCGGGCCCATTTACGGACATCACCTCGGCGGCCGAATACATCCGTCTACGGGGCAATGATCTGGAGCCGGCGGCGGCAGGCCTCTGCCCCGCGATCGGCACGGTGCTGGCCGCCCTCGGGGCCGAGCCGGGCGTGCTCGCGGCCCGGATGTCGGGCAGCGGTCCGACATGCTTTGCCATTTTTGGGACTGCCCTTCACGCCGAGGCGGCCGCGGAGCGCCTCCGCGCGCACAATCCGGGCTGGTGGGTCGTCGCGACGACACTGACCTGAGGGCCGTTCTTGCTTGATGCCTGGTTGCTTCGGGCCCCCGAAATTTACCCTCTCGCAGGCTAAGTGAAACTGCATAAACTTGTTTGCGTTGGTTTTACGCAGACGCAGCCCTCTGCCGCCTATGGTCCGTCTCGTGTGGGGGCAGGGAGGCGGATGATGAGGGATGTTAACGGGGAAGGGGCCCGCCCGGCGCCGCGCCGGGGCCTGAGCGCCTTCATGCGGCGTTTCTCCACCAACGAGAGCGGCGCCACCATCATCATCTTCGCTATCGGTTTTTCTGTCGTCGCGCTCGCGGCGGCCATCGCCATCGACTATGGACGCGTCGAGATCGAGCACGCGCGCATGCAGCGGGCGATCGATGCCGCGGCGCTGGCAGCGGCGCATCGTCTCGGCCGGCCCGATCAGGACGAGTCGGGTCCCGCAGCGGCGCAGGCATTCTTCAAGGCGAACGTGCCGAAAGGCTCGAAGCTTGCCATCTCCGATCTGAAGATGGATCCAGAGGCCGGCCAGGTCACCATTTCGTCGGGCGGCCGGCATCCCACGACCTTGATGGCCATATTCGGCGTCAAGGACATGGCGCTCGGCGCCGGCACGAAAGTCGTGCGTGGCGACGGCACCGTCGAGGTGGCACTCGTGCTCGACAACTCGGGCTCCATGGCCGGCACGCCGATCGCCGAGCTGAAGGACGCGGCGCGCAATCTCGTCGACGTGGTCTTCTCTGGCGCGACGGGGAACGGCAAGGTCTCGATCGGGGTGGTGCCGTTCGCTGGTTCGGTCAATGTCGGCGCGCACCGGCGCGATGATGCATGGATCGATTCCGAGGGGCTTTCCCCGGTTCACCACGAGAACTTCGCCTCGCAGCTTACGCGCTTTCAGGTGTTCGACCAGCTCGCGACGCCATGGCGCGGCTGCGTCGAGGCGCGCCCTGCGCCCTACGATGTGAACGATACGGTGCCGACGTCGGGGACGCCCGCGACGCTGTTCGTGCCGATGTTCGCGCCCGACGAGCCGGATAGCGTGAATGCGGCCGGCGGCTCCTATCCGAACAACTATCTCAGCGACTTCGGCGGGAGCTGCCCCACCCCCGAGCAGATCTGCGTCAAATACAATAGCAACAAGACCAAGTGCACCGAATACGGCCCGAAGCCTATGACACCGGACGAGGCTCAGGCGCGCATGTGCAAGTATGAGAATGCCGCGCCGCCATCGGGTCTCGGTCCGAACTACGGCTGCACGACCGCGCCGCTGATCGAGCTCACCTCGCACAAGGACGATGTCACGTCGGCGATCGATGCCATGGTCGCAAACGGCTTGACGAATATCGGCGAAGGCCTGATGTGGGGCTGGCGCGTGCTGTCGCCGGAGGCGCCTTTCACAGGCGGGCGCGCCTGGAACGAGAAGAAGAATCAGAAGGTCATCGTCCTCATGACGGATGGCCAGAATACTTATTCGCGCTATTCGACCAACCACAACTGGACCGCCTACGGCGCGTTCGGATTTGGCGCGAAGGGCCGGCTCGGGACGACCAACACGGCGACGGCGCTCACCAACCAGATGAACGCCAAGACGCGTGCCGCGTGCACGAACGCCAAGCAAAAGGGGATCGTCGTCTACACGATCGCCTTCCGGCTCGAGAACGACGCGGCCACGCGCGCGCTGCTGTCGGACTGCGCCTCAGACGGCAGCAAGGCTTTCGCGGCCAAGGACGGGACGGCGCTGTTTCACACCTTCCAGGCCATCGGCCGTGAGATCTCCAATCTCCGCGTCGCGGGCTAGCGTCGCGCGAGGCCGCTGAGGCCGCCCGCCGGAAAGCCCCGACGCTGGTACGAGAACTAGGCCTCTTGGATGGCGGCCTGCTCGGGCTGAGGCCGGTGGCCATATCCGCCGGCCGAACGGCCATTCATGACGCGGATCGCGCACATCATTTCGGCGCCGCCTCACGAATGCCTCATTCCCTGTGATGCAAGTGCCACATGTGGCCATGGGCGTGGGCTACGCAACGGCCCGCGGGGGACCGAGCTTCTCTTCGCCGCATATTGCGAACAGCGCGCGCGTTGAGATGGCGCCATGGTGTGAATATGAGTAGTGGTGAGGGAACACGTACATCGAGAGCCGTGCCCGCATTTCAGTCTCGCTGCCGGCCATGCGCTGGCGCAGGTGCGGGCCTTTGACGTCGGAATGAAGACATCATGACCAGCGATGCCCCCGTCTGGCCTGTTGTTAAGCGCCTCTTCGGCGAGCACGCGCGCGAGTACATCCCGCGCTACGCCGTGGCCTTCTTTTTCATGGCCATCGTTGCCGGATCGACGGCCCTCACCGCGTGGCTGATGCGCGACGTCATCAACGACGTCTTCGTCAAGCAGGACCGGCAGGCGCTCACGTGGCTTCCGCTGGTCATTGCGGGCCTTTTCATGGCCAAGGGCTTTGCAGCCTACATCCAGGAGGTTCTGCTCAGCCGTATCGGCAATCAGATCGTCGCTCACATGCAGAAGCGGCTTTACGATCACATGCTTCGCATGGACGTGAAGTTCTTCCAGGAGCGCAGCTCGGGCGAGCTGATCACGCGCATGTCCACCAACGCCCAGGCGGCTCGCGAGATGATGAATCTTCTCGCCGTCGGCCTCGGCAGGGATCTTCTTACCGTCATCAGCCTCTTCGTTGTCATGGCGCTGCAGGACCCGCTTCTGTCGTGCGTTCTTATTGTTGTCGGGCCGGGGGCTGCCTACGGCATGAGGCAGCTAAGCCGGCGCGTGAAGAAGGTCGCCGGCAGTGAAGTGAATTCGATGATCCAGGTCGTCTCGACAATGCGCGAGACGACACAGGGAATTCGCATCATCAAGTCCTTCCAGCTCGAGGACAAGATGCGGGAGCAGATGGCGGCGTGCATCGAAGCCGTCCAGCGTCTCAACAACAAGATGGTTGCCGTAAAGGCGCGCGTGAACCCGCTTCTCGAGGCTGCGGCCGGTCTCGCGATCGCCGCTGCTGTTGCGTATGCGGGATGGCGCACGATCTCGCATGGCCAGTCTCCGGGCGAGTTCTTTGCCTTCATTGCCGCCCTGCTCATGGCGGGCGAGCCACTCCGCCGGCTCTCACGGCTTCAGCTACAGCTCGTGACGTGCGCCGTGCAGATCAAGATGCTCTACGACGTGCTCGATACGCCCGCCGTCGAGGCCGAGGCCCAGGCGAAGCCCCAACTGGTGGTGAGACGCGGCGAAGTTCGCTTCGACAAGACCTCTTTTGCCTATACTGACAATACGCCTGTCCTGAACGAGCTGAGCTTTACTGCCCCTGCAGGAAAGACCACCGCTCTTGTCGGCCTATCTGGCAGTGGCAAGACGACCGTATTCAATCTCTTGCAGGATCTCTGGCGCCCATCGAGCGGCGCGATCTATATCGACAACCAGTCCATTGCGGATGTCTCCCTCTCATCTCTGCGCAGGCAGATGGCTCTCGTGAGCCAGGATGTGTTCATGTTCGAGGGGACGGTTCGTGAGAACCTCGTCGGCGCGCTGAAGGACGTTTCCGAGGACGCCGTCATCGCCGCCGCGCGAGCGGCCCACGCAGATGAGTTCATCAGGCGCCTTCCTCAAGGTTACGACACGCCAGTCGGAGAGCTCGGTGGGCGCCTGTCCGGTGGGCAGCGTCAGCGTCTTTCGATCGCGCGCGCCTTCCTGAAGGATGCGCCGATCATCCTGCTGGATGAGCCGACCTCGGCACTGGACAGTGAGACGGAGCGCATCATCCAGACTGCGCTGCAGTCACTGACTGGCGGTCGCACGACGATCGTCATTGCCCACCGCCTCGCCACGGTTGCCCAGGCGGATGTTATTCACGTGCTCGATCAGGGGCGGGTCGTGGAGAGCGGCAACCAGGCAGAGCTTCTTCGGCGCGATGGCCGCTACGCGAGGCTGCACCGCCTTCAGTTCGGCGACCTCGCGGCTCAATCCTGAGGCGTTGCGCACGGCGCCGGTTTGCGATGTCGCCGCCCCCCGAGACGCGCGGACCACCGCATAGTCGCGACTTTGGTCCGGCTACAGCAAGCTTATGCACAATTCACTGACAGCCCGGCGCGAGGGCCGGACGAGCCTTCACAAAGCCCAGAGGATACAGCCCTAGGAGGCCATTCCTAGGCGCAGAATCGGGCTTTTTGTTCCGATCTGCGCGTGCGCCGCGCAGCCGCCGGCGTGGCACGAGGCTTGGGACAATCTGTGGATCGCACACGCACAGGTCACACGACGCGCACACTCGAGGCTGGTCGCGCCGCACGATATCGTGATCACTTGCCAGCGTGGGGTGGGTAGAGACCTCGTGTTGATGTCTTGTCTGCGGTGCGTTCATGGCAGTGAACGTCACCCCGTATGGCAGGAAGCGAGGTCGCTGTGCCCGACGGCGTTCGTGCAGTCCCGATCGTGCTCCAGGTGTGGTGGAGTGCGAAAGAATGGGGCGCGAATTCCGCCGGCGCTTGGTGTGCCTGCCTGGCAGGGGGCCAGATGTTTTGCGTCGCGTGGGTCCTCCGTTACAGCGGGGGCATGTGACCGTGTTCGGAAGTGCATTCGGATCTTGGGTCGGCCGGGGCCGGCTCGCAGCACTCCTTTCTGTGGGGGTGATGATCATCGCCTTTGGCGGCGGCGCTGCCATGGCACAGGGGAGGGATGCCGCGAGCTTCGGTGGTGAGCCGGGGCACCGCTCCTATCTCAGGGTTCCAGCGAATACGCCGTTGCCGGCGACGCGACGGATCACGATCGGCGCCGACAAGTCGATGCTGGTCGAACTCCCGGTCGATCTCGACAATGTCCTCATATCGAATCCCGAGGTCGTCAACGCTGTCGTCAAATCGCAGCGCCAAGTCTATCTGCTGGCCAAGGATCAGGGCGAGGCCAACGCCTTCTTCATGGGGCCGAACGGGCAGAAGATCCTGCTGCTCGAGGTCGTCGTCGCGCGCGACCTCAGCGCTCTCAACGAAGCGCTGCACCGCCTCTTGCCGGGATCGAAGATCGCCGTCGAGCCTATGGGCGATCAGGTCGTCCTCACCGGTAGCGTCATGACGCCGGTCGACGCCAATCGCGCTGCCGAGATCGCGACCCGCGCAATGAAGAAGAAGGACAGCGTGATCAACATGCTGACCGTGGCCGAGCCGACCAAGGAGCAGGTCCTGCTCAAGGTGACGGTCGCAGAGATGCAGCGGGACGCGCTGCGCCGCCTCGGCGTCGACTTCCCGAATGCGGTGCTGCAAAGCGGCAACTTCACATTCCAGAAGATCGTGGCCAATGCCTTTCCGGTGACCAGCTCGGTGGCGCCGCTCATTTCGAGTGGCAAACAGATCAACAGCGGGGCCGCCGGCGTGGCTTCGGCGATCGGCTGGAGCACCGGCAACAATTCGGTCTCGGCGGTCATCGAGATGCTCGAGCGCACCGGCCTGATGCGAACGCTTGCCGAGCCCAATTTGACGGCCTTGTCGGGCGAGACCGCGAAGTTCCTCGCTGGCGGCGAATTCCCGATCCCGGTCGCCGGCGAGTTCAACCAGATCAAGGTCGAATTCAAGTCGTTCGGCGTCAGCACGACTTTCAAGCCTCTGGTGCTGAGCGACGGGCGCATCAGCCTCGCGATCGGCGCCGAGGTGAGCGAGCTCTCGACCGAGGGCGCCGTCACCATAAACGGCATCTCGATTCCCGCCCTCAAGGTTCGGCGGGCTGAGACGACGCTCGAGATGCCGAGCGGCGGCACGCTCGCGATGGCGGGAATGCTTTCGGATGATACGCGCCAGAGCGTCGAAGGTGTGCCTGGCCTGAAGAATGTACCTGTGCTCGGTCAGCTCTTCCGCTCGAACGATTATCGCCGCCGCGAAACCGAGCTCGTCATCCTCGTCACGCCCTACATCGCGACGCACATGTCAAAGACCGAGGCCGCGCGGCCCGACAAAGGCTTTGCGCCGACGAGCGACCTGAAGAGCATCTTCTTCGGCCACCTGAACCGTCTCTACGGCCCGATTGCCGGTCCGCCTCCCGAGGGTGAGTTCGGCTTCATCATTGCTTATCCCGATGCGGGCACGAAAGGCTGATCACGATGTCCTCTGCCCAACCGAGGTTTCGCACCATGGCCGGTGTCGCGGCGATGCTGGCGGCTGCAGCCAGCATCGTGCTTGCGGCCTGCGAAGAGCGACCGCCGCGTCTGCCGGATTACGTCGCTGTTGCGTTGAACGATGTGGACGAGCGCCATCCGATCGGCTTCGTGGATCAGGGGCAAGTTCTGCACATCGATGTGCCGCCGCGTGCCCGCGGCCTCAGCCACAATCAGCTCGTCGACATGCAGCGCTTCGTCGTGCGCTACAAGGCGGAGGGCGTCGGGAAGCTGTCGGTCTCGGTCCCGCGGCACGCAGGTGCGGACGCTGAAGCTTCGCACGCGCTCGCCGACCTCGGCCGCATTCTGCGTGATGCGGGCGTTGCGCCTGCGCAGGTCGTGCGGACGCGCCACAGCGACGCCCAGCGTTCGCGCTCGACCTTGCGCCTGAGTTACGCCCGGCCGCAGGCGCTCGCGCCAGCATGCGGCCACTGGCAGCAGGATGTCGGGAGGGATCCCGAGCGCCTGCACTATCCCCAGTTCGGCTGCGCGACGCAGCGCAATCTGGCCGGCATGGTCGCCAATGCCCGCGATCTCCAGCGGCCGCAGGACGAGCAGCCGCGCTCGGCTGAGCGGCGCTCGCAGACCTGGAGCAAGTACATCGCGCCAGATAACGGCGACGCCGCCGAGGCCAAGGCCAAAGCAGTCGACACAACGCGGAAGTAGCGGAGCGCTCGTGCTCAGTTCGATTTGACGTCGGCCCACTCGGGGTGACGGTCGAATTGAGATTTCACGTACGGGCAGAGCGCGAAGATCTTGAAGCCTTCGCTGCGGGCATCGGCGATCAGGCGGTCGACCATGGCCTTCGCGACACCCATGCCGCGCATGGAGTCCGGGGCCAGCGTGTGATCCGCGATCACCAGCGTCGGGCTCGCGCGAGAGAACGTCAATTCGCCCTCGCCTTCGATGCCGTCGATGCGGGCGACATAGCGGCCCTTGGTTGGTGTCAGCTCGCGTTCGATCTTGATGTCGGCCATATCGTTTCTCCGCAGCTTGGGCTTGGCGTTTCATTCAACGCCGAATTATCGCCACTGCAATCGTTCTTTCGCCGTGGGTCTGGCGGGCCGCGAAGCCCGCCGATCCACCGTTGTTGCTCAGGCGGCCTTCAGCTTGGCGGCGAGGCCCGCGACGTGGCGACCCTGGAAGCGTGCGCCGGCAAGCTCGTTCTCCGAGGGCTGGCGCGAGCCGTCGCCATCGGCAATGGTCGAGGCGCCATAGGGCGAACCGCCAGTTATCTCCTTCACGCCCATCTGCCCTTGGAATGAGTACGGCAGTCCGGCGATCACCATGCCCTGATGCAGCAGCACGATGTGCGTGGACAGGATCGTGCTCTCCTGCCCGCCGTGCTGCGTGGCGCTCGATGTAAAGACGCTGCCGACCTTGCCGATCAGTGCGCCCTTCACCCACAAGCCGCCGGTCTGGTCGAGGAAGTTCTTCATCTGCGCGGGCATGTTGCCGAAGCGGGTCGGCACGCCGAAGATGATGGCATCGTAGTTCGGGAGCTCGTCCACGGTCGCGATGGGCGCTGCCTGGTCGAGCTTGAAGCCCGACTTCTTCGCAACTTCCTCAGGAACAAGCTCGGGAACGCGCTTGATGTCCACTTGGGCGCCGGCTTCGCGGGCGCCCTCGGCAACGGACTGCGCCATCTTTTCTATGTGGCCGTAGCTCGAATAGTAGAGAACCAGAACCTTGCTCATGATGATTTCTCCATCGTGTGAAAGAGTGGGGATCGGCTTGTCGGCTTGTCGGGCGGTCTGCCCGCACCTGTCGAACGGGTGCGGGCAATCCGGGTTCCGTCACTTGATCGCCCGAGGGGCGGATGCTTCAGGGGCCCATGTCGAACAGCAGGACTTCGCCGTCGTCGACGCCTTCGAGGGTCAGAGCGCCGCTTTGGCCGACCGCGACGCCATCGCCGGCCTTGAGCTCAGTGCCGTTGAGCTTCGCCGTGCCGCGTGCGACCTGCACCCAGGCGCCGCGCCCTTCGGCGATCGTGTGCGTGAGTGCGTCGCCCGCTTTCAGCACGGTCGCGTAGAGGCTCACATCCTGATGGATCGTGACAGAGCCGTCGCGTCCATCACGTGAGCCGATCAGGCGGAGCCGGCCGCGCTTCTCCTCGGTGCTGAATGACTTCTGCTCGTAGCTGGGCTTGAGGCCCTCCTTCTCCGGGATGATCCAGATCTGGAGGAAATGTACGGGCTCCGTCTTCGAGGCATTGAACTCACTGTGGCGGACACCGGAGCCCGCCGTCATGCGCTGCACGTCGCCGGGCCGGATCACCGAGCCGGTGCCGATGCTGTCCTTGTGCTCGAGCGCGCCTTCCAGCACGTAGGAGATGATCTCCATGTTGCTGTGCGGGTGCGTGGGAAAGCCGCCACCCGGCGCGACCCGGTCCTCGTTGATGACGCGCAGCGGCCCGAAGCCCGTGTGCGCGGGATCGTAGTAGTGGCCGAAGGAAAAGCTGTGCTTGCTGTCGAGCCAGCCGAAGTTGGCCTTGCCCCTTTCCTCGGATTTGCGGAGTGCGAGTGCCATGTTGAGCTCCTTCTACCTGTCGGGCGGGGTTGCCGCCCCGGTGCATGGGCAATAGGTAGGGGCTCGCCGGATTTGCCTCAATCCGGTATGTTTCGGCCAAACTGCATCCAAAATGGATACAATTGGCATGGACAAGCTCGAGGCCATGAATGCCTTTGCCAAGGTGGTCGCCCTTGGCAGCTATGCCGAGGCCGGCCGGGCGTTGGGCCTGACCCGATCCGCGGTCAGCAAGGCCGTGATGGAGTTGGAGCAGCTCCTCGGGGCCCGGCTCCTCGACCGCACAACCCGGCGCGTCAACCCGACGGAGGCCGGGCTTTCCTACTACGAGCGTTGTCTCGATATTCTCTCGCGCATCGAGGAGACGGAGCTCCAAGTCTCGCGGCTCCACGACGAGCCCAAGGGGCTGCTTCGGGTCAATGCGCCCATGTCCTTCGGCACACTCTATCTGGGCGAGGCCATTGCGGCGTTCATGGCCGCCTATCCCGATCTCAATGTGGAGCTGACACTCAACGACCGCTTCATCGATCCCGTCGAGGAAGGCGTCGACGTCACCATTCGCATTGCCGCGCTCGCGGATTCGAGCCTGATCGCGCGCAAGATTGCTCGCACGCGGCGCGTGGTCGTGGCATCACCCGCCTATCTCGCGGCGCACGGAACGCCCGCGACGCCCGAGGATCTCACAAATCACCGCTGGCTGGGCTATGCCCCCGGCATGTCGCTTCAGCGCTGGTCGTATGAAAAGGCTGATGGCACTTCCGGTTCAGTGGCGCTCAAGTGCGCGCTCAGCTCCAACAATGGGCACATCCTGCGCAATGCGGCGCTTGCCGGACAAGGTATCACCGAGCTTCCGACATTTCTTGTCGGGTGCGATATCGCGGCAGGTGCTTTGACCGTCGCGCTGCCCACGCATTCGCGTAGCGAGCTGGGCATCTACGCGCTCTACACGCCGAACCGCTATCTGGCGGCCAAGACGCGCGTGTTCATCGATTTTCTTGTGGCCCGGATCGGCCCGCGTCCGGAGTGGGACCGGTTCGATGCATAGAGCTTTCGAACCGCGGGCGGTGCGCTAGACTGGTGGCCCAAGGAATGCTGCGCGCCAGCGGCAGGGAGGAATTAGGGCCATGACGAACGCAGGCCGCGCAATTGATCTCATTCTCTCACGGCGATCCGTTTCGCCGCGTTTTCTCATGGAGCCGACGCCGACCGCTGATGAGCTCGATCTCATCCTTCGCGCCGCCGCCGCCGCGCCGGACCACAAGAACCTGAAGCCCTATCGCTTCATTCTGATCCCGCCGGAGCGTCGCGGCGACCTCGCGACCGCCTTCCGCGAGGCCAAATCCGAGCGCGATCCGGGTGCGCCCGCCACCGAGATCGAACGCGCCGGCGAGAAGGCTTATCGCGGGGCGATGCTGCTCGCCGTGGTGCTCCGTATTGTCCGCGACCATCCGCGCGTGTCGGTCAGCGATCAGATGCTGGCCGCCGGCGCGGCACTGGAGAACATGCTGCTGGCGGCGACCGCGCTCGGCTATGCCGGGTGCCTGCGCAGTGGTCATTCGGCGACGTCGCGCCGCGTCCGTCTCGCGCTCGGCCTCGCCAACGAGGAGGAGCTGGCAGCCTTCCTCATGCTCGGCACACCGGCGAAGGCGCCGCCACCGCGCGAGAACGTCGGCGTCGGCCTGCTGAGTGTGTGGGAGTAGCGCAGCACCGAATTTGCGATGCAAGAGGATACGGGACCATGCCGCGCATCTATCTCGACTACAATGCCAGCACGCCGATCTGCCAGAGTGCGCGCATGGCCATGGCGCCTTATCTCGAGGAAGCCTACGGCAATCCTTCGAGCCTGCACTGGGCTGGGCAGCCGGCGCGCGCCGGCGTCGAGAAGGCACGCGCGGAGGTGGCCGCGCTGCTCGGTGCATCTGCCGACGAGATCATCTTCACGAGCGGGGGCAGCGAAGCCAACAACCTCGCCCTCAAGGGCGTGGCCTTCGCTCTGCGTGAGAAGGGCCGCCACATCATAACGGCCGCGGCGGAGCATCCGGCGATCCTGGCGCCTTGCGCCTTCCTGGAGAAGATCGGCTTCGAGGTGACCCGCGTTCCTGTCGATGGCCAGTGCCGTGTCGATCCGGACGCGATCGCACGCGCGATGAAGCCGGGGACGGTCCTTGTGAGCATCATGCATGCCAACAACGAGGTCGGCACGATCAATCCGATTGCCGACATCGCGCGTGTCGCGCGCAGACGCGGCGCTCTCATGCATACGGACGCGGCTCAGTCCGTCGGCAAGGTCGAGACGAAGGTCGATGCGCTCGGTGTCGATCTGCTGACCATGGCGGGTCACAAATTCGGAGCGCCAAAGGGCGTCGGCGCGCTGTACGTTCGCCGTGGTACGCCGCTTGAGCCGCTCATCCATGGCGCCGGCCATGAGCAAGGGCGGCGCGCCGGCACGGAAAGCGCGCTCCTCGCCGTGGCACTCGGGGCTGCAGCTCGCGATGCCGCCGACCTCGCACCCCTGCCACAGGTCAAGGCATTGCGTGATCGGCTCTGGGCGTCGCTGCGGGCGCAGTTCGGCAATCGCATTGCGCTCAATGGTCATCCCGAGGAGCGGCTGCCCAATACGGCGAACATCTCGTTCGTCGGCAAGGTGGGTGCTGACATCCTGTCAGCGCTCGACGGCGTCGCGGCTTCGACAGGCTCGGCCTGTCACAGTGGCCACGTCGAGCTCTCGCCCGTGCTTGCGGCCATGCAGGTGCCGCCCGAGGTGGGGATGGGCGCAATCCGTTTCAGCCTGGGGCGCGCGACCACTGAAGCTGAAATCGATGCCGTTGCCGCCGATCTCGTCAGGATCATGCGGGACGAGATGTCCTGAGGTCCAAGACGCTCGATATATTGGCTCGAATATAGTTCGCGCTCTTCGCGCGGCCGGAGATCCCGTCCGTGATGATCTCCTGAGGCTCAGGATCGGTCGAAGCGGACATATCACATGCCCGGCGGCGGCTTCTATGTGCTAAGGATGAGGCGACAGCCAGGCATTGCGCTCGCCAGCAGCACACCCAGCCGGAATGTGACATGACGCGCCTTACGATCCGCATTGATTTCGACGGTGGCCGCCAAGTCGGTCATGGCAAGATCCGCCTGCTCGAGCTGATCGGCGAGCACGGCTCGATCAGCCGTGCGGCGCGCGAGATGAAGATGTCCTATCGGCGCGCGTGGCTCCTTGCCGATGAGGTCAACCGCATGTTCAGCGAGCCTGTTCTCGAGACGCAGCATGGTGGCGTGGGCGGCGGGCACGCGCGTCTCACGTCGTTCGGTCACGCTCTCGTCGGGCACTACCGCGCGATCGAGACCCAGGCCCTCAAGTCTTTCGGCAAGCAGATCGGGGACCTCGAGCGGCGGCTGCGTCCTGCAGAAAAAGTTGCATCGAAATAGCGCTCTGATCGCGCGACGGCGGGCGTCATCCACACCTCCGCACTGTACTTCCCGACATATCCGAACCGAAATATCGCTTGCCACGCGCGCGAGGGGCTTTTAAGAGCGCTATATTGAACAGTATATCTCGAGCAGCGGAGCAGAACCATGCGTGCGCGCCTTTCATGGCTGAAGCTTCCGATGGCCGCCCTGGCCTCGGTCATGATCGCCGCCACAATGTCCACGGCCGCCCGTGCGGCCGAGGTCAAAGTGGCCGTCGCAGCCAACTTCACCGAGGCCGTGAAGGAGATCGGCGCGCTCTTCGAGAAGGCCACGGGGCACAAGCCCGTCTTCAGCTTCGGTCCGACGGGCGGTCTCTACAATCAGGTCACGCAGGCCGCGCCCTTCGAGGTCTTCGTTTCGGCTGATCAGGCAACACCCGCGAAGGCCATCGCGGAAGGCCACGCCGTCGCCGGCACGGCCTTCACGTACGCGACCGGCAAGCTCGTGCTCTTCAGCAAGACGGACGGTCTCAATCTCGGCGAGCAGACGCTCAAGGACGGCAAGTTCACGAAGATCGCGATCGCCAACCCGAAGACAGCGCCCTATGGCACGGCGGCCGTCGAGGTCATGCAGAAGCTCGGCGTGTACGACGCTCTCAAGGGCAAGATCGTCGAGGGCAACAACATCGCGCAGACCTACCAGTTCGTCGATACGGCCAATGCGGAAGTCGGCTTCATCGCCTTCGCGCAGATCGCGCTGAAGCCGGGCGGCTCGCGCTGGGTGGTGCCGGCCAACCTGCACAAGACCATTGCGCAGGATGCCGTGCTGCTGAAGACTGGCGCCAATAACGACGCGGCCAAGGCCTTCATTGCCTTCCTCAAGGGGCCCGAGGCGCGCAAGGTCATCGAGAAGTACGGCTACGGCTTCGTCGACTGAATGCGGGTGACGTGTGGGTGAGCTCAATTTTGCGCAGCTCTGGTCGCCAATCCGGCTGACGATCGAGCTCGCCTTCATCACCACCATTCTGCTGCTGATCTTCGGAACGCCGATCGCGTGGTGGCTGGCGCGCTCCAAGGCGCGCTGGAAGGAGGCGGTGGCGACGGTCGTCGCCATGCCGCTGGTGCTGCCGCCGACCGTGCTCGGCTTCTACCTGCTGCTCCTGCTCGGCCCGAACGGCCCAGGCGGATGGATCGCCGGCCTCTATGGGGCGCGCACGCTCGCCTTCACCTTCACCGGCCTCGTCATCGGCTCGGTGATCTATTCCATGCCGTTCGTGGTGCAGCCCATCCGCAATGCCTTCGAGGCGTTCGGCGATCGCCCGCTCGAGGTTGCCGCGACGCTCCGCGCCTCACCCTGGGATGCGTTCTGGTCGGTCGCGGTGCCGCTCGCGCGGCCGGGCTTTCTGACCGGCGCCATCCTCGGTTTCGCGCACACGATCGGCGAGTTCGGCGTCATCCTCATGATCGGCGGCAACATCCCCGGTCAGACCAAGGTGCTCTCCGTGGCGATCTATGATTTCGTCGAGACGCAGCACTGGACGGAGGCGCACATCCTTGCGGGCGGCATGGTCGTCTTCTCGTTCGCGGTCATCCTCGCGACCATGATGCTCGGCCGGCGCTACGGACAGCAGGGCCGATGAGCGTGCAGGCCTCCGAAATTTCCACGTCCTTCGCGGGGACACTCGGCGGCTTCTCGCTCGATGTCGCTTTCAAGATGCCCATGCGCGGCATTACGGCGCTGTTCGGACCCTCGGGCTGCGGCAAGACGACGACACTGCGCTGCATGGCGGGGCTTCAGCATCTGCCCGGGCATTTCATCGTTGGCGAGGAGGTCTGGCAGGACAGCGCGAAGGGCGTCTTCGTCAAGACGCACGAGCGCCCGCTCGGTTACGTCTTCCAGGAAGCGAGTCTCTTCCAGCATCTGACCGTGCGCCAGAACTTGCTCTATGGCGCGCGGCGCGCCGGGGATGCGCCGACCTCCGACGCCCTCGACTTCGATGCCATCGTCGAGCTGCTCGGCATCGGCCATCTGCTCGAGCGATCACCGGTCGCGCTTTCAGGCGGTGAGCGCCAGCGCGTCGCGGTTGGCCGCGCACTGCTCTCGCGCCCGCGCATCCTGCTCATGGACGAGCCGCTCGCCGCGCTCGACCGCATGACCAAGGAGGAGATCCTCCCCTACTTCGAGCGCCTTCACGAGAGCCTCGCCCTGCCGATCGTCTATGTGAGCCACGATATCGGCGAAGTCGCGCGGCTCGCGGACACCATGGTGCTGCTCGCCAAGGGCCGCGTGATCGCCTCGGGGCCGCTCACGACATTGCAGACGGATCCGAACCTGCCGCTGGTGGCCGCACCCGATGCTGCGGTGATGCTGGAAGGCCATGTCGCGCATGTCGACGAGGACTTCGCCCTCACGCACTTCACCGTTCCGGGCGGGACGCTGATCGTGCCGGGACGGCAAGGCGCACCCGGCAGGGAGCGGCGCCTGCGGATCGCGGCGAGCGACGTGAGCTTCACGCTCACGGCGGCGACCGACACGACGATCCTCAATTGTCTGCCGGCGCGCATCGTCTCGATCGACGGGCTCAACAGCGAGGCGCAGGTCAACATTATTGCCGCACTCGGCGCGGATGGCTCCGGCGCCCGCATTGCCGCGCGGATCACGCGCAAGTCGCAAACGGCCCTGGGCTTGGCGCCCGGCACGTCAGTCTTCGCGCAGATCAAGAGCGTCGCGCTGGTGCGGTAGCGCACACCAGCGCGACCTCACTCAATCCACGATCCGCATGATGGCTTCGATCTCGACCGGCATATTGCCCGGCAGCGAGCCCATGCCGACCGCCGAGCGCGCGTGACGGCCGCGATCGCCGAGCACCTCGACGAAGAGATCGGAGCAGCCGTTGATCACCTTGGGCTGATCGCCGAAGCCCGGCACCGCATTGACCATGCCGAGCACCTTCAGCACCTCGACCTTGCCGAGATCGCCGGCGGCAAGCTTGGCCGCTGCCAGCAGCCCGAGCCCGATGAGGCGCGCGCACTCGTAAGCTTTCTCGATCGAGATCTCCTCGCCGACGCGGCCGCTGATCAGGGAGCCGTCCGGCCGGCGCGGCCCCTGTCCCGAGAGATAGATCGTGCGCCCGTCGACCTTGAAGGGCACATAGTTGGCAACGGGTGTCGGCACTTTCGGCAGCGTGAGGCCAAGGGACTTGAGCTTTTCTTCAGGCGTCATGATGTTCCTCCCTTATGCGGTCTTGAGCTTGGCGAACTTCTGCGTGCGCTTGGGATGAAACCAACGCCCGCCGACGATCGCGCCCTCGGAGAGAATGCGGCGGTCGCCGATCATCTTCTCGCCCATGACGTCCTCGTACTCGAAGCGGCCTTCCTTGACGGTCAGGATCGTGGCGTCGCCCACCGAGCCGGGCTTGAGGCTGCCGAGCTCCGGCCGCTTGAGCGCGTGCGCGGCGTTGATGGTCGATTGCGCGATCACGTCGTTGAGCGGCACGCCGAGGCAGAGGAACTTCGACATGGTCGTCACCTGGTCGTAGGCCGGCCCGTCGATGCAGAGCGCGTGCACGTCCGAGGAGATCGTGTCGGGATGGAAGCCGTTCGCGAGCATGGCGCGCGCCGTCTTGAAGGCGAACGAGCCCTTGCCATGACCGATGTCGAACTTCACGCCGCGCTCGCGGGCGGCCAGCACCGCCGGTTTGACCTTGCCCTGTGAGGTGCAGGGGGAATTCGGGAATGGGCGGAAGGCGTGGGTGAGCACATCGCCCGGCCGCAGCATGTCGAGCACTTCCTCATAGGAGGGCGGCGGGTGGTCGATGTGGCACATGAGCGGTAAGCCCACTTCCTCGGCCACCTGCAGCGCGATGTTGAGCGGGGCCGCGCCCTGCTCGCCCGAAGCGTGGGCGCCGACGCGGACTTTGATGCCGATGATCACGTCGCGGTTGGCATCGGCGACCTCGGCCGCATCGCGCGGGGCCATGAGGCGCAGATCCTGGCTCTCGCCGACCATGATGTTCTTCGAAAAGCCGAAGATGCCGGCAAAGGAAATGTGCAGGTAGGCGAGGATACGCACGGCCGACGGTTCGATCACGTGCTTGCGAAAGCCCGCGAAGTTGCCGGGCCCGGCGCTGCCCGTGTCGATGGCTGTCGTCACGCCCGAGGTGCGGCAGAATTCCTCGGCATCGATGCCGAGCGAGGTGCCGCCCCAGTAGACGTGCGTGTGCATGTCGATGAGGCCCGGCGAGACGATATGGCCTTTGACGTCCCGCACCTCGGTGCCGCCGCCGGCCTTCAGATCCTTGCCGACTGCCGCGACCTTACCGCCCGCGAATGCGACATCCGTGATGCGATCGAGGTTCTGCGAGGGGTCGATGACGCGGCCCCCTTTGAGAATGAGATCGTAGGTGCTCATGTGTCCCCGGCCCGTGCTCCGCTCCCCGGCGAGCGCCGGGCGACGCAGCAACGTCGCGCGTTCAGGCTGCAGGTGCAAGCGCGCCACCGCGGGGACCGCAGCCGCGAAAGGGCGGCCCGGGTGTGGACAATTGCGGGGCCGACATGTGGCGGGGAACCCCGAGCGGGGCGGCGACCATGGCCGCCTTTCAGTCCGTCAAGTATTTGACCGTCATAACAAATTGCGATGCGCAGGTAGCAAGCGCCGATCAACTGTGACGTAACAGTGAATGCACAGAAAGCATCTCAATTTTTGCCCTGGGAAGTGCTAAGGGCACACCGCGGACATGACAAGGCGACGCGCCGCGCGCATCGCTGAGGTGGTCGTGTCCGCAGGGAACAGGGGGCCGGAATGCTCTACGAGCTTGTCACGTTCAGCGACCAGTTCAGTCCGTTGAACGTGTTTCGCTACATTACGTTCCGTACGGGCGGCGCGATCATGACAGCGCTGCTGTTCGTCTTCCTGTTCGGGCCTGCGATCATCGATCTCCTGCGCATCAAGCAGGGCAAGGGGCAACCTATCCGCGAGGATGGCCCCAAGACGCACTTCTCCAAGAAGGGCACGCCGACCATGGGCGGGCTCATGATCCTCGCGGGCGTCATGGTCTCGACGCTGCTCTGGGCGAACTGGTCGAACCCCTATGTGTGGATCGTGCTCGGCGTGACGCTCACGTTCGGCGCGATCGGCTTTTATGACGACTATTTGAAGGTCACCAAGCAGACGACCAGCGGCTTCGGCGGCAAGGGCCGGCTCGGGCTCGAGTTCGCGATTGCGGGGGTCGCGACTTATGCCGTGATGCGGCTCGGTGCGCCGGGCTTCGCCGATGCGCTGACCGTGCCGTTCTTCAAGAACGTCATCATTCCGCTCGGCTTCCTGTTCGTGGTTCTGGGAATGCTCGTCATCGCCGGCGCCGGCAATGCGGTCAATCTGACGGACGGCCTCGACGGCCTTGCGATCGTGCCGGTGATGATCGCGGCGGCGACATTCGGGCTCATCGCCTACCTCGTTGGCAACGTGCGCTTCTCGCAATACCTGCAGATCCACTACGTCGCCGGTGTCGGCGAGCTGGCTGTGATCTGCGGCGCCCTGGTCGGTGCCGGCTTGGGCTTTCTCTGGTTCAATGCGCCGCCCGCCATGATCTTCATGGGCGATACGGGCTCCCTGGCGCTCGGCGGCGCGCTCGGCGCCATTGCGGTCGCGACCAAACACGAGATCGTGTTGGCGATCGTTGGCGGCCTTTTCGTGCTCGAGACGCTCTCCGTGCTCATTCAGGTGGCATCGTTCAAGCTGACGGGGCGACGCGTCTTCCGAATGGCGCCCTTGCACCATCATTTCGAGCAGAAGGGCTGGCACGAGGCGACGGTCGTCGTACGCTTCTGGATCATCGCGGTCGTGCTCGCGCTGATCGGCCTGGCGACCCTGAAGCTACGCTGAGGCGCGGGAAGGCGGAGAGGCACCATGCTTCGCCAGTCGATCTGGGTATTGCTCACGGTCGTGCTCATGACCTCTCCGTCCGTCGCGGAAGGGCCGCTCGGTACGGCGCCGACCTACACCGACAAGAAGATCGGCTTGGCGCCTGCCGGCCCGCTCCCGAACGAGGCGGCCTTCCTGCGCCGCATCTGGATGCCGGGGCTCGATGAAGGCTTCGTGCCGCAGGGACTGACCGTCGTCGACGATGCCGTCTATGTCGCCGCTTATAAGAGCGTCGATGGGGCAGGCCGCGGGCCCTGCCGTCTCTACAAGCTCGACACCGAGAGTGGGCGCACCGCGGGCGTACTCGATCTGCCGGCGCAGTGCGGCCATGCAGGCGGTGCCGCCAAGGGTGCACCCGGCCATCTTTGGGTTGCGGACACGCGCGACATCTTCGAGATTCAGCTCGACAAGCTGGCGAGCAGCGCCATCGGCAAGGTCGTGCGGCACATCAAGCTGACGGGGCAGGTCAAGGGCTCGTTTGCCGCCGGCACGGGCGATGCCCTTTGGCTCGGCACCTACGAGACTTTTGGTGAGCCGCGGCTCTACCGTTTCCCGCTCGCAAAGCTGAAATCCGAGATCAACGAGAGCGATGCCGATGCTTCCCTCGTTGTGCCGCTGCGCGCGCAGGGGGCGGCCTTTGATGCCAAGGGACAGCTCTGGGTGACGCGCAGCGGCGGCAGCTTCGGCGAGCTCGTCCAGCTCGATCCGAAGTCCGGCGCGGTCCTTGCTCGCTTTGCCATGCCGGCCGGCACCGAGGACATCAGCTTTGATTCCAAAGGACATCTTTGGGCCGTAAGCGAGGCGGGCTCGCAGCGCTGGCTTTCCTGGGCGACGTTCTTTCCCGTTGTGTTCCAGGTGGATATGAGCCGCCTGCGCTGAGATGGCCCGCGCCATCCGCGCTCCGATTCAGGTACTATGCAACCCATGATTCCCGTCACCTCATTCGCGGGCCACGAGGTGGCCGTATTCGGGCTCGGGGCCTCCGGCCGCTCGACGTGCCTTGCGCTGCTTGCGGGCGGCGCGCGCGTAGCGGCCTGGGATGACGGCGAGGCCGCGCGTACGGCCGCCGCCGCGGAAGGCATCCACGTTGTCGACCTTGCGAGTGCCGACTGGAGCCGCTTCGCGGTCCTGGTTCTGGCGCCGGGCGTGCCGCTCACGCATCCAGAGCCGCACTGGACGGTGGAATGTGCGCAAGAGGTCGGGATCGAGATCATCGGCGATATCGAGCTGTTCTTCCGTGAGCGGAACCGGCTCGCGCCGAACTCGCAGGTCGTGTGCATCACCGGAACGAACGGCAAGTCTACGACCACGGCACTGATCGCGCACACGCTTGAAGCGGGCGGTGCCGTCGTCGAGATGGGCGGCAACATCGGCGTGCCCGTGCTCGATCTCGCGCTGCCGGATGGGGCCCGCATCCATGTGCTCGAGATGAGCACCTTCCAGATCGACTTGACGCCCTCGCTCGCGCCGACGATTGGCGTGCTGCTCAACCTCTCGCCCGATCATCTCGATCGGCATGGGAGCATGGAGAACTACGCGGCCATCAAGGAGCGCCTGGTCGCCAGCTCGCAGGCGGCGGTGATCAGCATCGATGATCCACTGAGCGCGGCGATTGCAGGGCGCGTGGCGGCGCGTGGCGTATGGGTTTCGGCCATCAGCAGTCGCGGTGTGAAGCCTGGCGTTGCGCCACTCTTCTTCGATCAGAACGACAGGCTAAACGTCCTCGCAAGCGACGGTACAACCACCGATGTCGGCAGCCTCGACGGCATCGGATCGCTGCGCGGTCGCCACAACATGCAGAACGCGCTTGCTGCGCTTGCGACGGCCAGCCTCGCGCTTCCGGGCGCGCCCTTGTCCGACCACGTCGCGGCATTCCGCTCGTTCCCCGGTCTGCCACATCGCATGGAGGAGGTCGGCCGCAAGGGCAAAGTGCTGTTCATCAACGACAGCAAGGCGACGAATGCCGACTCGACGGAGAAGGCGCTGACCTCCTGGCCACGCGACATCTACTGGATCCTCGGCGGTCTACCCAAGGAGGGCGGCATCACGCCGCTCGCCGATTGCTTTCCGCGTGTCGCGAAAGCCTATCTGATCGGCAAGGCGGTCGACGAATTTGCGCGCACGCTCGATGGCCATGTGCCCTATGAGCACACGGGTACGATCGACAAAGCTCTAGCCGCTGCGGCACGCGATGCGGCTGCGAGCGGTGCGCCCGAACCTGTGGTGCTGCTCTCGCCGGCCTGCGCGTCCTATGATCAGTTCAAGAGCTATGGCCATCGGGGCGATGTGTTCCGCGCTCTCGTCGCCGAGCTGATCAAGGAGGGCGGATGAGGCTTGCCCGCGACGATCGCAGCCTCGTCAGCGAGTGGTGGTTCTCGGTCGACCGCGCGCTCCTCATTGCGGTCCTGGCGCTGATCGGTGTCGGCATCGTGCTTTCGCTCGCCGCGAGCCCTGCCGTGGCGACACGCAAGGGCCTGCCGACCTTCTACTTCGTCGAGCGGCACCTCGTTTTCGCCATGGCCGGCATCGTGCTGATGCTGCTCGCCTCCCTGCTCGATCCGCGCGGCGTGCTCACGCTGGCCGTGGTGCTGTTGGGCGTGGGGCTCGTGCTTATGGTTGCGGCCGTGCTCTACGGGCCGGAGGTCAATGGCGCGCGGCGCTGGGTGCGCTTTGGCGGATTTTCGCTGCAGCCCTCGGAGCTGCTGAAGCCGGCATTCGCCGTCGTCGTCGCGTGGCTCTTCGCGGAGGAGCGCGCGCGCCCCGGCATCAGCATGGTTCTGATCGCGGTCGGGCTCTACATCGTCGCGGCGGGCCTGCTGCTGCGCCAGCCCGATGTCGGCCAGTGGATGCTGCTCACGCTGGTGTTCGGTGCGCTGTTTTTCATCTCGGGACAGCCGATCGCGTGGGCGCTTGCATTTGGCGGGATCGGCGTTGGCGGCGTTACTGCAGCCTACTTCGCCTTTCCGCACGTGCGCGGCCGCGTTGCGCGCTTTCTCGATCCGGCTTCCGGCGACACTTTCCAGACGGACCGCGCCATCCAATCCTTCGCCGAAGGTGGCTTCTTCGGCCGCGGACCCGGCGAGGGCACGATCAAGTCCGTTTTGCCGGACGCGCACACGGACTTCATTTTCGCGGTGGTAGCGGAGGAGTATGGGGCGTTTGCCTGCCTGCTGCTGATTGCGCTCTTCGCTTTCGTCGTCGGTCGCGCGCTCATGCGCTATCGCCATCGGCGTGATCCCTTCACGCATCTCGCGGTGAACGGCCTTGCCCTCCTGATCGCGCTCCAGGCGTCGATCAACATGGCGGTCAACGTCGGCCTCGTGCCCGCCAAAGGCATGACGCTCCCGTTCATCTCGGCCGGCGGCTCGTCGATGATCGCGGCCTCGCTGACGGTCGGGATGCTGCTGGCGCTCGTGCGCCGCCGGGCGGACCCGCGGACGATCGGCCGGCCCCGGGTCGGGGGAAGCCCGCTGCCGCCGATTGGCCGCAATGCGCGCTAAGTTCAGGCCCTAAAGCAACGGACTTGAAATTCACCTCAGTTCGAGGCTAGGCGGGGAGTGAATTTCAAGTCCAAAGTTGCTTTAGAAGTCTATGTCTCTAAAGCGTCTTTGGACCTTGAATGCGACTTTGAGGCCGCCCCAAGCGTGGGTCGCATTCAAGGTCCGACGCTTTAGGGAAGGAGTGGACGTGGGGGACAAGTCGGTCATGCTGGCCGCCGGGGGCACGGGTGGGCATCTTTTTCCAGCCTTTGCCTTGGCGCAGGAGCTTGGACGGCGCGGGGTCGCAGTCGACCTCGTGACGGACGAGCGCGGCGATCGCTATGGCACCGGATTTCCCGCGCGTGCCATCCACACGGTCCCCTCCGCAACACTTGCCGGACGCTCGCCGGCTGCCGCTGCCAAGACCATCATGGCGCTCGCGAGCGGCGTGCGCGCCGCCTATAGCCTGATCGGCAGAGTGCGCCCTGGCGCCGTCATCGGTTTCGGCGGTTATCCGACCTTTCCGCCGCTCGTCGCGGCCAAGCTCCGGGGCATCCCGACGGCCATCCACGAGGCGAACGCCGTGCTCGGCCGCGCCAACCGGATGCTGGCGCCGCGCGTCTCGCGGATCGCGACATCATTCGAGCAAACGGCGCTGCTGTCGGAGGACCTCGCCGCGCGCGTGTGTTTCACGGGAAACCCGGTGCGCGACGCGGTGATCGACTGGAGCGCGCGGCCTTATCGCGCGGCTGAGCCTGATGAGCCCTTCAACCTGCTCGTCTTCGGCGGCAGCCAGGGCGCGCGTTACTTCTCCGAGGCGGTACCGCCAGCGATTGCGCAGCTTTCGCTGGACGCCCGCGCCCGCCTGCGCATTGTCCAGCAGTGCCGCGAGGAAGATCTCGCCGACGTGCGCAACGCTTATGCTGCGGCCGGCGTTACTGCCGAGCTTCAGACCTTCTTCAAGGACCTTCCCGAGCGCATGGCCAACGCCCATCTCGTCATCGGCCGCGCCGGTGCCTCGAGCATTGCCGAGCTGACCGTGCTCGGGCGGCCTGCGATCCTCGTGCCGCTGCCGCACGCGGTGGACAACGATCAACTGCGCAATGCCACCCGCCTTGCGGATGCAGGCGCTGGCTGGTGTCTCGAACAGAAGGCGCTGACGCCGGAAAAGTTAGCAGCAACAATTGCTTCTCTGATGGACAAGCCGGCGGTACTGTCGGCGGCTGCCCATGCGGCGAAGCAGCTCGGCCGGCCCGATGCCGTGGTACGGCTCGCCGACCTCGCGGAAGAGTTGATTGGTGCGCGGACGACGAATCGCGCGTGAGTGATTCGTCGGCAGTGCGTACACGGGGCCGAAAGAGGCAGGACGGGAATGCAGATACCGAGCGAACCGGGCACCTTCCATATCATTGGCATCGGCGGCATCGGCATGAGCGCCATCGCGGAGATCCTCCGCGCGAAGGGCCATACCGTCCAGGGCAGCGACCAGAAGGACAGCGCCAACGTCAAGCGCCTACGCGCCAAGGGCATCCGTGTGTTCGTCGGGCATGATCCGATCAATCTCGTCGGCGCCCGCTACGTCGTGATCTCGACCGCCGTAAAGAGCACGAACCCGGAGTTGAAGGCGGCGCGCGAGAAGGGCCTCACCATCATCCGTCGTGCCGAGATGCTGGCCGAGCTGATGCGACTTTATTCGACCGTCTCGATCACCGGCACGCACGGCAAGACGACGACGACCTCGCTCGTCGCGCACATTTTCGTCGAGGCGGGCCTGGAACCTACCGTCATCACCGGCGGCATCATCAATAGCTGGGGCTCGAATGCGCGGCTTGGTGCGGGGCCGTGGATGGTTGTCGAGGCGGACGAGTCCGACGGCACGTTCATCAAGATCCCCTCGCAGATCGGCGTTGTCACGAACATCGACCCCGAGCACCTCGACTACTTCGGCACGGTTGAGGAGATGCACGAGGCCTACCGGGCCTTCTACCGCAACATCCCCTTCTACGGCCTCGCCATGACGTGCATCGACCATCCGGTTGCGCGCGCCATGATCGACGAGCTGCAGCTACGCCACGATGGCCGCCGGCTGCTGACCTACGGCGTCGATCCGACGGCCGATCTGGTGCTGACGAAAGTGCGCGTCGAGGGCGCGGCGACGATCTTCGATGCCAGGCTTGGCGAGAGTGTTGCGGGCGGCGCGCGCGAGATCAAGGACTGGGTCGTGCCGGTGCCTGGCGCGCACAACGCGCTGAATGCTTTGGCTGCGATCGGCGTCGCGGCCGAGGCGGGCATCAAGGACGAGGTTATCCGCGGCGCGATGGCGAGCTTCTCGGGCGTGAAGCGTCGCTTCCAACCGACCGGCTCCTGGAATGGCGCCAACTTCTACGACGACTATGGTCATCACCCCGTTGAGATCGCGGCCGTACTCGGGGCCGCGCGTGCCGGCGCCAAAGGCCGTGTCATCGCGGTCGTCGAGCCGCATCGCTACACGCGCGTGCAGTCCCTGTTCGACGAGTTCGCGACCTGCTTCAAGGATGCGGACCACGTGATCGTTGCGCCGCTCTACTCCGCGGGCGAGACGCCGATCGCAGGGATCGACGCGAAGAGCCTCGCCGCCGGCATTGCGCGCGCGGGGCACGGCAGCGTCGTTGCCGTCGATACGCCACAGGATCTCGTGCCTGCGCTCCGCAATATCGCGGGCCCAG
Source organism: Hyphomicrobium sp. CS1BSMeth3 (assembly GCF_900117415.1). Taxonomy (GTDB): domain Bacteria; phylum Pseudomonadota; class Alphaproteobacteria; order Rhizobiales; family Hyphomicrobiaceae. Next base: position 433,776 of record NZ_FPEI01000003.1, on the reverse strand, counting down.
GCGACATGGTGATCTGCCTCGGGGCCGGAAACTCCACCGAATGGGCGCACGCGCTGCCGGACTGGCTCGCGGCGATCCCGCTGCGCGTCGGGAGCGCCGTCTGACCGTGCCGAGCCTCGCCGCAGATCTTCAGGTTTTGCTCCCGAAATTGCGCGGGCGTCTCGTCGCCGACGCGCCGCTCAAGGACATCACGTGGTTCCGCGTCGGCGGGGCGGCCGAAGTCCTCTACACACCGGCCGATGAGGCCGATCTCGCCTACTTCATGGCGCACGTGCCAGCCGAGGTGCCGATATTCACCATCGGGCTCTGCTCGAACCTGCTCGTGCGCGATGGGGGCATCAGGGGCGTCGTCGTGCGGCTCGGGCGCGGGTTCGGCGAGATCGAGGTTCTGGATCGTACGCGCATTCGCGCGGGGACTGCCGTGCCGGATGTGAAGGTCGCCCGCGCATCAGCCGACGCCGGCATTGCGGGCCTCTCGTTCTATCGCGGGATACCGGGCGGCATCGGCGGCGCGCTGCGCATGAATGCCGGCGCTCATGGCAGCGAGACGAAGGACGTGCTGCTTTCTGCGCGCGCCGTGGATCGCACAGGGCGCGTGCACGAGCTCTCGAACGCGGACATGGGCTTCACGTATCGGCGCAGTGCCGTGCCGCAAGACTGGATCTTCACGAGTGCGACCTTCGAGGGCACGCGCGGCGAGCCCGAGGACATCGTGCGCGCCATGGATGAGGTCGCGGCCTATCGCGAGAAGCATCAACCGATCAAGGAGCGCACGGGCGGCTCGACGTTCAAGAATCCGCCTGACAACAGTGCCTGGAAGCTGGTCGACGCCGCCGGCTGCCGCGGCCTGCGGGTCGGCGGCGCCATGGTCTCGGAGATGCACTGCAACTTCCTGATCAACGACCGGCAGGCGAGTGCCGAGGATATCGAGCGGCTCGGCGAGACGGTACGCGCACGCGTGCGCGCCGCGACCGGCATCGAGTTGCAATGGGAAATCGTGCGCGTCGGCGATGCCCTTCCCGGGCACGTGGTCGGCGTCGCCCTTGTCGAGGAGCATGCGCCATGACGGCCGACACCACCGGTCAGGGCAAGCCGCATGTCGCCGTGCTCATGGGCGGCTGGTCTGCCGAGCGCGAGGTGAGCCTCTCCTCGGGTCGCGAGTGCGCCAATGCGCTCGAAGGCGAAGGCTTTCGCGTGACACGCATCGACGTCGGTCATGATCTCGCGGCGCAGCTTGCCGAGATCAGGCCGGACGTCTGCTTCAATGCCCTGCATGGGCGCTGGGGCGAGGACGGCTGCGTGCAGGGTCTGCTCGAGGTGATGGAGATCCCCTACACGCACTCGGGTGTGCTCGCGTCGGCCATTGCCATGGACAAGGAGCGCACCAAGAAGATCGTGAGCGCCTTGGGTGTGCCCGTCGCACATGGCGTGCTCGTGACGCCGGATGCTGCGATCGCCGATCATGCGCTGCCGCCGCCGTACGTGGCGAAGCCCGTCGCGGAAGGGTCGAGCGTCGGCGTCGTCATCGTGAAGCTCGGCGCCAACCGGCCGCCCGAGATCATCCGCAAGGTGCCCGTGAGCCGTGACGGCCAGATCATGGTCGAGAAATTCGTTGCCGGGCGTGAGCTCACGTGCGCCGTCATCGGCGACAAGGCGACCGACATCATCGATATCGTCGCCGCGGATCATCTCGAGTTCTACGACTACGAGGCCAAGTATGCGCCCGGCGGCTCGAAGCACATTCTGCCGGCCCGCATTCCCGACAATATTCGCCGCGCCGTGCAGGTGCATACGCTCGCTGCGCACCGGGCCCTCGGCTGCCGGGGCGTCTCGCGCTCGGACTTCCGCTGGGATGAAGCCACGGGCGAGCTGGTGTTCCTGGAGATCAACACGCAGCCCGGCATGACCCCGACATCGCTGGTGCCGGAGCTCGGCCAGCACATGGGCCTGTCGTTCGGCCAGCTCGTTGCCTGGCTCGTCGAGGATGCCTCGATCGCACGCTAGGAGGGCATCGGTTCGCATTGGAGACGCACAATGGGTCAGCGTTCTGGTGTGCCCGAGACGGAAGTAGCATTGTCAAAGCTGTCCGATAAGGAGCTGGACGCGGAAATTGCGCGATGCAAGCTTCGTTTAAAGATCGCGCCGAATGCGATGCAGAGAAAAGCGTTCGAAAAACGTGTTCTCCGATTAGAGCGAGTTCGCCGGGGGCGGCAATGAGTTGGTTGCCAGTCCGAGTGGTCAGCGCAACCTTTACTGAAAATTAACCAAATCGTCGAAATGGTTAACAGTGGTGCATCAGCTCCCGCGGGGCTGCTCGCACGCGCGCGTCCATGGGCGGCTGCGCGCTGTGGCGGCAGAGACGAGGGCAGCATCGCCAGCGGATGGACAGCGTGCGCGAGCGGCTCGACATACCCCGGTTCTGGTGGCGCGGCGCCGAACGCGAGCGTCCGCGCACGCGCGCGCGTCCTGAAGGGCGTCCGCTCAATCCGACACCGGATCTTGCGAGCTTGCCGCAGGACGTCACGCCCGAGGCACAGCCCGCGCGAAGCCGGAGATCCTGGATGCCGGCAACGGCTTGTGCGGCTCTAATTGCCGGAGCGGCGGCCTTCGTCGTCGTCAGCCGCAGCGGCACGCTCCCAGCTTCGGCTCCGCTCAGCGCGCACATAGACGAGCTGATGATCATGGCTGGCCTCGGCGTGGATGAGATCTACGTCACCGGGCACCGCTATACGATCGACGACGACATTTTCGCCGCGCTCGAGCTTGGCCCTCGGACCTCCCTGCTCCGTTACAGCCCGGAAGCTGCGCGCCGCCGCGTTGAAGCCTTGTCCTGGGTGAAGCGGGCGACCGTGAGCCGTGTCCTGCCCAACTCCGTCGAGGTCAAGATAAGCGAGCGGACGCCGATTGCCGTCTGGCTGCACGACAATGGCGCGAGCCTCGTCGACGGCGAGGGGCGAGAGCTCGCGCGCGTTCCTGCATCTACGCTGCAGGGGCTGCCCCGCATTTCGGGCGTCGGCGCGCCGGATGCCGTGGCCTCGCTCGTGGCCGCCCTCGGCGCGCATCCGGCATTGAAGGCCCGCGTCGTGGTCTCCGAGCGCGTGGGACAGCGCCGCTGGTCGCTCGTTCTCGACAATGGAAGCCGCGTTCATCTTCCCGCCGAGGAAGAGAGCGTGGCGATCGAGCGCCTGATGAAGCTCGCCGACAGCGCAGGCCTGCTCAACGAGCCCGGCCGCATTGTCGATCTCCGAATCGAGGATCGGATCGCGGTGGCCCCGCGCGCGGCCACGCAGACATCATCGGCGGCGCCGTCGCGGCCAGCAATCATCGCGCCGCGCAAATCGGCTTCGGCACTGTGAGGGGGCGTACACATGAACAGCATGGATCGCAGCAGCAGCAGGCCCCCGCCACTCCCACGCGGGGCGCCGGTCATCGCCGCGCTCGACATCGGCACGAGCAAGGTCGTGTGCCTGATCGCAACCGGTGAGCAAGGCGGGCGCACGCGCCTTCTTGGCATCGGCCACCAGCGCAGCGGCGGCATGAAGGCCGGCATGGTCATCGATCCTGACGCCGCGGAGCTGGCCGTTCGCGCGGCTGTCGGGCAGGCGGAGCGCATGGCCGGCGTGACCATGGAGCAGGTGAGCATCGCGGTTGCTTGTGGGCGCCTCAAGTCGCAGCGCTTCGTTGCCCGCGTGCGCGTCGATACGGGCATTGCCCACGACGGCGACGTCGCGCGCGCGCTGGCAGGCGGCGAGGCCTACGCGGCCCGGGGCGGCCGCACGCTCATCCAGTTCCACAACGAGGCCTGGCATCTCGATGGCGCCGAGGGCGTCGCCGATCCGCGCGGCATGGCCGGCAGCGAGCTCAGCGCCGATCTCGTGGCGGTCACGGCCGATGACGGGCCGCTGCAGAACCTGCTCGCCGTCGTCGAGCGCTGCTATCTGGAGCCGCACCAGCTTGCCGCCACACCCTACGCGAGTGCGATGGCGGTGACGACCGAGGAGGAGCGCCAGCTCGGCGTGCTCGTCGTCGACATTGGCGCTGGTGTGACGTCGATAGCGGCCTTTTTTGGCGGCCGGCTGGCCATGGCCGAGGTCCTTCCGGTCGGCGCCCAGCTCGTCACGTTCGACATTGCCCGGCGTCTCGGCACGTCCGTGACGGAAGCCGAGCGAATCAAAACGCTTTATGGCACACTGCTGCCGGCGCGCTCGAATGATCATGAGTCGTTCTCGTTCTCCGTCAGCGACGGCGTGGACGAGACAACGGCTCGGGTCTCTCGGGCAGAGTTGCGTTCGCTGATCGTGCCGCGGATCCACGGCATTGCGGCGCTGGTCAATGAACGGGTCGTTGCCGCGAAGCTCGAAAGGAGCATTTGCGAGCGGGTCGTGTTGACCGGGGGCGGGGCCGGAATCGAGGGGATCGACAGCGTTTGGGGTGGTCTGGGGGATACCTCGGGGAATGTCGGGGCGGCGGCGCGCGGCGCTTCAGTGCGCATTGGCCGGCCGAGCCCGATCGATGGGATGTCCACCGACATGCTGGGTCCGGCGTTCGCGACGGTGAGCGGGCTGATTGGTGATTCGCTGCAGCAGCACTTCGCTGCGAGGACTGGGGGACTGCGCGGTTGGCGTGGAGGCGGCTACGTGAGCTGGATCGGCAACTGGCTGAGCCGCGCCAAGGGTTGAGCCGGTCGCGGCGCGCCCGGGCGGTCACTACGGACACGAGGCATTGATGAGCACAGGTCCGCAAACACCGGCTTTCAGCGAGCTTCGCCCCATCATCAAGGTGGTCGGGGTCGGCGGCGCGGGCGGCAACGCCATCAACAACATGATCGCGTCCGGCCTCCAGGACGTCGAGTACATCGTCGCCAATACCGACGCTCAGGCGCTGGCTGCCTCTGGCGCCGAGCGCCGCATCCAGCTCGGTGTGAACCTCACGCAGGGCCTCGGCGCGGGCTCGCGGCCCGAGATCGGCCTTGCGGCGGCCGAGGAAGCCAAGGAAGAGATCACCAAGGCGCTCAAGGGCGCCCACATGGCCTTCATCGCTGCCGGCATGGGCGGCGGCACGGGCACGGGCGCGGCGGCTGTCATTGCGCGTACGGCCCGCGACATGGGTCTCCTGACGGTCGCGATCGTCACCAAGCCCTTCCATTTCGAGGGCGCGCGCCGGATGCGCGTCGCCGAAGCCGGCATCGCCGAGCTCAAGACCTCGGTCGACACGCTCATCGTCATTCCGAATCAGAACCTGTTCCGCATCGCCAACGAGAAGACCACGTTCGCCGAGGCGTTCGTGCTCGCCGACAAGGTGCTGCACGCCGGTGTTGCCTGCATTGTCGATCTGATCATGAAGGATGGCTTGATCAATCTCGACTTCGCCGACGTGCAGGTCATCATGCGCGGCATGGGCACGGCGATGATGGGTACCGGCGAGGCCATGGGCGAAGGTCGCGCGATGAAGGCCGCGGAGATGGCGCTCGCCAATCCGCTGATCGACGATCTCTCGCTGAGCGGCGCGAAGGGCGTGCTCGTGTCGATCATCGGCGGCCGGGACATGACACTCTTCGAGGTCGACGAGGCTGCAAGCCGCGTGCGCCAGGAGGTCGACGAGGAAGCCAACATCATCGTCGGCGCGTCGTTCGACGACAGCATGACCAACAAGATGCGGATCGCGATCGTTGCCTCCGGCATGTCGATGGCGATCGTGAATCAGCAAGCTGCGCCTGTAGCGAAGCCTTCGGCCGGCGCGCACGCCGCAACAGCAGCTGCGACGCCTGCAGCTAGCGATGCCGCCCGGCGCCGCTTCAATCCCGAGGATCTCAATCCGCACTCGGGCTACCACGAAGCGCCGGCGCGTCCGGCGGCATCTCCGGCTCCGCGCCGCGAGCTTTGGCGCGCGCCCGGCGGCGTTGTGATCGAGGAAAACGTCACGCAGCCGCCCGGTCATCCATCGGAGCCGATCGATCGCGACGAGCCGACGGCGCCGCCCATGCGCCATGCGCCGGATGGTGACTATCGGCGCATGCCCTCCGTCGACGAGTTCCCGCCCGTCGGGCAGCGCGAGTATGCGGCGAAGTCGCCCGTCTACGCGGCCCAGAAGTCGCATGCGCAACCCTTGGAGCCCCCGCCGCCCGAGCCGACGCGCGGCGGCGGCCTGCTGCACCGTCTCGTGGGTGGAAGGGGACGGAGAAGCTGAGGCGCGGAGACCGCGGACAGGCGGCTCCGCCCGGAATCTCGGCATATGCAGAGAACTGCGTTCCGATCAGGCAGTTGGTTGCCGCGGATGCGGCGAATCACAAAAGCGACACACTCAAGCCACCAAGCTGATCCTTACTCAGTGTTTGTGGAAAAGCTCGCGATATTCAGTATGCCTTCCTGGAAAAACGATTATAAAACAAATACTAAGATGGTGAGGCGCCTCGGCAACATTTCGTAAGAAAGCGTGACTTGTGAACGCGGCGCGCATCACGTTATCGTCTTGATTAAGACGGGTTCCGGTAACGCTTGCACGGGGCAGAAATAACAAGCCCCACCCGGGGTGGCGTAGGCAAGCAACTGGATACGATCTTGGGGGGCTCTCTCTTCCTGCAGTCTGACTGCGACGCGAGAGCCGTAAGGGGATCGAGGGACGGCGCTACATGTCGAAGCGATTCATCGGTGCACGCCAGACAACGGTTGCGCGCGAGATCGAGGTGTCCGGCACGGGGGTGCATAGCGGGGCGCCAGTTTCGGTGGTGATACATCCGGCTCCGGCCGATACTGGGATCTGCTTTATCGTCTCCAAACGGGGGCGCATCATTTCCCAGATCGAGGCGGACGTGAGGGCAGTTCGGAACCTCACGCTCTGCACGGTGATCGGCGATGACCGGGGGGTCACAGTCGGCACCGTCGAGCATCTGCTCTCCGCGCTGCGCGGCCTTTGCGTCGACAACTGCTTCATCGAAATCGACAACAAAGAAGTGCCGATCATGGACGGAAGCGCTGCCGCTTTCGTCGATGCCATCGATGAGGTCGGCGTGCGCGAGCTCGCGACGCCGCGCAAGTTCATCAAGGTTCTGAAGCCGATCCGCGTGCAGGAAGGCGATTGCTGGGGCGAGCTGACGCCGCACTCGAGCTTCCATCTCGATGTCGAGATCAATTTCGACAGCCCGGTCATCGGCCGCCAGCGCATGGCGCTGGACCTGAGCCCCGGCGCTTTCCGCCAGGAGCTCTGCCGCGCACGCACCTTCGGCTTCATGCGCGACGTCGAGATGCTCTGGAAATCGGGCCTCGCGCTCGGCGCCTCGCTCGAGAACACCGTCGCGATCGGCGAGGACCGGGTCATGAACCCGGAAGGCCTCCGCTATCCGCAGGAGTTCGTGCGTCACAAGATGCTGGATGCGGTGGGTGACCTTGCGCTGGCTGGCGCGCCGCTGCTGGCTTCGTATCGCTCCGTTCGCGGCGGACATCGGCTCAATGCCACGGTGCTCAAGTCCCTGTTCGCCGACGCCGACGCATGGACCGTGGTGCACGCGCCGATGGTGCGGGAGGCGCCGCACGTTGCCGGCTACGATGCATCGCTCGGCATGGCGGCAGTGCAGTTCGCTGCGAATCGCAACTGAATTCGACGCGTGTCCGGCACATCCCGGACGCGCTGCCGCATCAGCGCCATATCGGTGGACTAGGCTTCGGCGATCATCGGCATCTGTGGTCCGTAAGTGGCCAGCCGTGCTAGATGATTCGAGACGGCGGCGTTCGCAGCGCCGGGGGTGGATGAGTTGAGTGGGACGGGCGGGCCGTCTAAGCGCAGCGCGGACCGACACCGTGAGGACGACGGAATGCAGAAGCCGCAGATTGCCGGGGGGCACGGCCGCAAGATTGGTGCAGTCGCCTTGCTCGTTGGATTCGTGCTTGCAGGTTGTTCGTCGTCGAACACCGAGGCGCTCAAGGCCCTGAACCCCGATCCGCCGGGCGTCATGTATACCGAGGCCGACGCGCTGCTCGCGAATGGTCGCCACGAGGCGGCAGCAAAGAAATTCGAAGATATCGACCGCCACCATCCCTACGCGCAGGAAGCGCGCCGCGCGATGGTGCTCTCGGCTTACGCCTACTACAAGGCGGGCAAGTTCCCCGAGGCGGTCGCGGCGGCGCAGCGCTATGTCGTCATGCACCCCGGAACGAAGGACGCGGCGCTCGCGCACCACATCATTGCGTCGTCGCACTTCGACGAGATCAAGGATCCTCAGCGCGACCAGGCCGCGACCCGCAAGGCGATCTCGGAGCTCAAGACGCTGGTCTCTCGCTATCCCGAAAGTCCTTATGCCCGTCAGGCTGAGAACCGCATCCGCATCGGCGAGGATGCCGTAGCGGCCAACGAGATGACGGTCGGCCGCTACTATCTCCAGCGCGCGAACTACGTCGCTGCGATCAATCGCTTCAAGACGGTCGTCTCCGAGCATCAGACCACGGCTCAGGTCGAGGAGGCGCTCATGCGCCTCACGGAGACGTACATGGCGCTCGGCATCCAGAACGAGGCGCAGGCCGCGGCCGCCGTTCTCGGACACAACTTCCCGCAGTCGCCGTGGTACAGGGACGCGCACGCGCTTCTCCAGAAGCACGGCCTGAAGCCGGAAGCCATCCAGGGCACCTGGGTCAGCCAGCAGTGGAAGCAGGTCACCGTCAAGCCCGTGGGGCAGCCGGCCCGACCGGTGGATGTCGTGCCCCGCAGCGCACCTGCGACGCCGCCCGCAGCACCGCCCGCAACGAAGCCGCCGGCCAAGGATACGCCGATGGTCCGCAGGGCGCCGGCCGACGAGACGCCGACAGGCAGCATTTCCCGTCCCATGGGCGCCGGGCTCCAGTAGCCGGGCTGCAAAGGAGCCTCGCCTGTTCAGAGGCTGGCGAGGGTGCCTCTCATGGGGCTATTTTGGCGGCCATGAGCAAGAAAGCCGCGGCCACGGTTCCGCCCGAGAAACTCACCTCCCGCCAGGCTGCGGCCGAGCACAAGAAGCTCGTGGCCGAAATTGCGCGCCACGACGCCCTCTACTACCAGCAGGACGCGCCGGCGATCTCCGACGCCGAGTACGACGCACTGCGCACGCGCCTCACCGCGATCGAGGCGCAATTTCCGGATCTGGCGGCGGCTGAAAGTCCCACGCAGCGCGTCGGCGCGGCGCCGGTCGAAGCCTTCGGCAAAGTGCGCCACGAAGTGCCGATGCTTTCGCTCGGCAATGCTTTCTCGAGCGAGGAGGTGGCCGAATTCGTCGAGCGCGTGCGTCGCTTTCTGGCGCTCAGGGCGGATGATCCGCTCGTCGTTACGGCAGAGCCCAAGATCGACGGCCTCTCGATCTCCATTCGCTACGAGGAGGGGCAGCTCGTCAGGGCGGCGACCCGCGGTGATGGCATCGAGGGCGAGGACGTCACGACCAACATCCGCACGGTCCGCGAGATCCCGCACGCGCTCAAGGGCGCCGGCGTGCCTGACTTGATCGAGATCCGCGGCGAGATCTACCTCGGTACCGAGGATTTCCGCCGTCTCAATGCGGCGCAGGCCGAGGCCGGCGGCAAGGTTTTCGCCAATCCACGCAATGCCGCTGCCGGCTCGCTGCGCCAGCTCGACGCGAGCATCACGGCCAAGCGTCCGCTGCGCTTCTTCGCCTATACCTGGGGCGCGGCCTCGGCGCTGCCGGCCAAGACCCAGTTCGATGTAGTGCACGCGTTCGCGAAGTGGGGGCTGCCGATCAACCCGCGCACCGTACGCTGCTCGAGCGTGGAAGAGCTGATCGCCTTCTACGACACGATCGCCATCGATCGCGCGAGTCTCGGCTACGACATCGACGGCGTCGTCTACAAGGTCGACCGGCTCGACTACCAGGAGCGCCTTGGCTTCGTCTCGCGGAGCCCGCGCTGGGCGACCGCGCACAAGTTCGCAGCCGAACAGGCAACGACAGTGCTGCAGGACATCGAGATCCAGGTCGGGCGCACGGGAGCACTGACCCCGGTCGCCAAGCTGCAGCCGGTGACGGTCGGCGGGGTCGTCGTCTCGAATGCGACGCTGCACAACGAGGATGAGATCCGCCGCAAGGACATCCGCATCGGCGACACGGTCGTCGTGCAGCGGGCTGGCGACGTCATTCCGCAGGTCGTGAGCGTCATTGCCGAGCGGCGGCCGCACGGCGCGAAGCCCTTCAAGTTCCCGCACACCTGTCCTGTCTGCGGCAGTCATGCGGCGCGTGACGAGGGCGAGGAGGGCGGCGAGGCCGAGGCCGTGCGTCGCTGCACGGGCGGGCTCATTTGTCCGGCGCAGGCCAAGGAGCGGCTCAAGCACTTCGTCTCGCGGCTCGCCTTCGACATCGAAGGGCTCGGCGGCGAGCGCATCGAGCTTTTCTACGACGAGGGCCTGATCCGCGCGCCCGCCGACATCTTCACGCTCGCCCGCCGCGATGCCGCGAGCGACAACCCACTCGCGGAACGCAAGGGCTTCGGCGAGAAGTCCATCCAGAATCTTTTCCGGGCCGTCGACGCGCGCCGCCGCATCGGCCTCGAGCGTTTCCTCTTCGCGCTCGGCGTCCGCCATGTCGGCGAGACCACAGCGCGGGATCTCGCGCGCGCATTCGGCTCCTACGACGTCTTCCGCACGCAGGTGGATCTCGCGTCCAAGGCGCGCCCAGGTGCGAGCTACCGCCGCCTCGTGACGGCCAAAGGCCTCGGGCCCAAGACCGCCGAGACGCTCATGCAGGCGATCGCGGCACGCGGCCGCGGGGATCTCTTCGACGGTGAGCCCGAAACCTTCGAGCTGGCGATCGCCGGCATCAAGGGCGTGCGCACGGGCGTGGCTGAGGCACTTGCGCGCGCGTTTCCCGATGTTGCAACATTCATCGAGACAGCACGATTGGCGGCGCGCGAGATGCCGGGCGATGATTATCGCGCCTTCGCGGGCCTCAGCGGCATCGGCGAGGTGGTCGCCGACTCGCTGATCGACTTCTTCGACGAGCCGCACAACCAGAAGGTCGTCGCGGATCTCTTGAGCGAGATCGAGATCCAGGCCTACGTGCGCCAGGCGACGGTCGCCTCTGCAGTCACGGGCAAGACCGTCGTGTTCACCGGCACGCTCGAGAAGATGTCGCGCAACGAGGCCAAGGCGAAAGCCGAGCGCGCCGGCGCCAAGGTCGCAAGCTCCGTCTCCAACAAGACCGACTACGTGATCGCCGGCGCTGAGGCCGGCTCCAAGCTCGATAAAGCGCGCGAGCTCGGTGTCACCGTTCTCAATGAGGATGAATGGCTGGCGCTCATCGAGGGCGGCGCAAGCTAGTGTGATGATCGAGAAATTCGCCATATCGGGCGGCGCGATACCGAGCGAGTTTCTCGATCTGAATCGCACGAGCAAGATTATGATTCTAGTGTCCCTTTTGCTTCCGAAGTTCGCTCGGGACGCCAGCATCGAGGTGGGGCGAACTTACGGATTGGGACACTAGCATGACGCAGGAGCACGCCCGCCGCGCGGAGACGACTGAGCCGGCGGCAAAGAGCTATGTCCGCGCCCAGCTCGAGGCGGCGCTGCTGACGCCGATCCGCGCCATGCGCTGGCAGTATCTGCCGCTGCTCATGATCTACTTCGCCTATGGCGCGCTCGGCATCATCGCCGTGGCCCAGGACTTCTGGATCAAGTCCGCGCTGACGCTGACGCCGGCCGATCTCGCCGCGCTCGCCGTGTGGCTCGGCCTGCCCTGGGCCGTGAAGATGGTCTTCGGTGAGCTGGTCGACGCCGTGCCGATCTTCGGCTCGCAGCGGCGCATCTACGTGTTCATCGGTGCCGCACTCATCGCCATCGGGCTTTTGCTGCTGGCGGGTGCCGCCGCCGGCTACTTTCCGTCGTTCCATCCAAACACGATCTACGTCGCCTCCCAGCTCATCACCGTTACCGGCGTCGTGCTCCAGGACGTGGTCGCCGACGCCATGAGCACCGAGGTCGTGAGCCGACATCAGGAAGATGGCACGCCGCGCCCCGAAGAAGATGTGACGCGTGATCTCGGCATGGTCCAGGTGCTCGGGCGCCTCGCGCTGTCGTTCGGCATTTTCGCCGTGGCGGGGATTTCCGGCTTTCTCGCGCAGCATCTGAGCTACGCGACGGTGTTCCTCATCGGCCTCGTCATTCCCGTGATCTCGGTCACGGGCGCGCTGCTCGTGCGGCTTGAGACGAGCGAGACACGCCCCATCGACTGGCGCATTCTCGGTGGTGGGTTGGCCTTTGGCGCAACGGTGACGGGGGTTGCGGTGGCCGGTGTGCCAGCCGCGCAGGAGATCGTGTTCCTCGTCTCGATCATCATCATCGTCGCGATGCTCAAGCGCGTGATCGGGCACGTTCCCCTCGATGCGCAGCGCCACATCATCGTTGCCGCCATCATCATCTTCGTCTTTCGCGCGACGCCGAGCGTCGGACAGGGCTACACGTGGTTCAGCATCGACGTGCTCGGCTTCGACCAGGCCTTCTTCGGCGTGCTGCAGCAGATCGGCGCGGCCATCGGGCTCGCGGCGGCGTGGCTCCTCGCCGATGCCGTGACACGCCAGCCGGTGGTGCGCGTGCTGCTCTGGCTGACGATCCTCGGCGGGCTGCTCGCCATTCCCAACCTGATCCTGGTCACAGGCGCCTACGAATGGACGGAGCGCGTTTTCGGCTTGGGCGCGCGTTCGATCGCGCTCATCGATGCGGCGGCCCAGTCGCCGCTCGCCCAGGTCAGCATGATCCCGCTCCTGACGCTGATCGCCGTCAACGCGCCGCCCGGCCACCGTGCGACGTGGTTCGCGCTCATGGCGTCGCTGATGAACCTCGCGCTGGTCGCTGGCTCGCTTCAGACCAAGTATCTGAACCTGATCTTCCCGGTGGACCGCGGCCAATACGGCGAGCTGACGATGCTCGTCGTGGTCGTTTTCGCAATTGGTTTGATCGTGCCGCTGGCCGCAATCCTGGCGCTTGGACACCGGCTGACGCGCCGCCCGCAATAATCCGCTGTGGCTCTCACGCTACGGCGTGCGAGCCAGGTTGATTCGCGGCCCTCAGACGCCTTGATCAAGCCTGATTCGAAGTGCGAATGGAAGCATCTGAGGCGCCATCCTCAACTTTGTGCGCCTGTCGGGAATGCTCATGAACGACACCGTCCTTGACGGCCGGCCCCGGAGTGCGTTTTCGGGGCGGTCCCTGCTGCTGCGCCTGCTCATCTGCGTCGTCACGATCGCCGTCCTGAGTATCGGCGGGGCGCTGCTCATGCACGCGGCGATCGACCCGGCGGCCGACGCGGCCGAAGGGGCGGGCGCCCTCGTCGATACGCCGGCAGACACGCGCTAGCACCTCAGCAACCAGTCTCCTCAAATCCGCGAGGGTGCGGCGACGTTCGCTCATCGAGCGCGCTTTACGCCCAGCCCGCGCGTGGTATGTCTCACCTTGAGCATTGGCACGATCATCGGTGGCGCGCCGCGCGCTGAGTGTCGTTCGCCGACCGCAGGATCCGCCCTCCATCGGAGCGCATTCGATGAAGCTCGTCATGCTGGCGCGCAATCCGGGCCTCTACTCGCACCGGCGCATCGTCGAAGCGGCGCGCACGCGCGGGCACACGATCGACGTGATCAATACGCTTCACGTGCATGTGAACATCACGCCGAACAACCCGCTGCTGCGCTACGGCGGCAAGACGCTGTCGATCTATGACGCGGTGATCCCGCGGATCGGCGCCTCGATCACGCACTACGGGCTCGCGGTCGTGCGTCAGTTCGAGATGCAGGGTGTGTTCTCGCTCAATGAAAGTGTCGCGATCGGGCGTGCGCGGGACAAGCTGCGCGCGCTCCAGCTATTGGCACGGGCCGGCGTCGGCCTGCCGGCGACGGCTTTTGCCCACGGACCGCGCAAGGCGCTCGAAGTGCTGGCCGAAGTCGGCGGCGTGCCCGTCGTCATCAAGCTGCTCGAAGGCACGCAGGGCATGGGGGTGATCCTCGCCGAGACCGAGGCCTCGGCCAAATCGACCATCGAGGCCTTCAGCGCCGCCAACGTCGATATCCTCGTGCAGGAGTTCATCCAGGAGGCCATGGGCACGGATGTGCGCGCGCTCGTCGTGGGCAGGCGCGTGGTTGCGGCCATGCGCCGGACGGGCCGCAAGGGCGAGTTCCGCTCGAATCTGCACCGTGGCGGCAGGGCTGAGGCCGTCGAGCTCACGCCCGAGGAAATCCAGACCGCGCTCAAGTCGACTGAGACCCTGGGCCTCAACGTCGCGGCGGTGGACATGCTGCGCTCGAAGCGTGGGCCGCTGGTGATCGAGGTGAACTCCTCGCCCGGCATCGAGGGCATGGAGCAGGCAACCGGCATCGATGTGGCCGGCGCCATGATCACCTATCTCGAGGAGCACGCGCGCCCTGGCGATACGGGGACGCGCGGCAAGGGCTGAGACGCGTGGCCGCTCAGGGCGACGGCCAGTCGAAATGTACGCTCATGCCGTCATAGGCCGGCTCTACGTGCGACGGCAGCTCACGTTTCAACGTCGCATAGTCGAGATCGACGTGCAGGTGCGTGAGGATGGCGCGCTTGGGCTTCAGGCGCTCGATCCATTCGAGTGCCTGGGCCACGGTGAAGTGGCTCGGATGCGGGATGTAGCGCAGGGCATCGACGATCCAGAGATCGAGATTGCGCAACTGGGCCTGTGCTTCATCCGTGAGCCCGCTGATGTCCGGCGAATAGGCGATGTCGCCAATGCGGAAGCCGAGCGAGAAGGTATCGCCGTGCGCCTGCACGACCGGCGTCGCATCGATCGGCCCCGCGCCGCCGTTGATGCGCACGACATTGGGTGGGTCGATCACGTGCGCATTGAGGATCGGCGCGTACATGCTGCCGGGGGGCATCTCGAAGCAGTAGCGGAAGCGCTCGTAGAGCGAGGTTCGCGTCGCGACGTCGAAATGCACATCGACGCGACGCTTGGCGTTGTAGGCAAGCATGCGCAGATCATCGATGCCGTGCGTATGATCGGCGTGGTCGTGCGTGAAGAGCACGCCATCGATGGTGCCGACCTCGGCATCGAGGAGCTGCTCGCGCAGATCCGGCGGCGCGTCAATGAGGACGCGCGTGCGCGAGCGCCCCGAGATGCGCTCGACGAGTGCCGCGCAGCGACGCCTCCGGTTCTTCGGATTGGTCGGATCGCACGCACCCCAGTTGTTGCCGAGCCTCGGCACGCCGCCGGATGAACCCGTGCCGAGAAGCGTCAGCTTGCCGCTCATGCTGTCGCACTTTCGAGCGCGCGCGGGGCCTTCGAATAGAGACGGTGGAAGTTCTCCGTCGTCAGCTTGGCGATTTCCTCATCCGTCACGCCTTTGACGCGGGCGAGGGCGGCGGCCGTGTGCACGACATAGGCCGGCTCGTTGCGCTTTCCGCGAAAGGGCTCGGGCGCAAGGAATGGCGCGTCCGTCTCGACGAGCACGCGGTCCATGGGCACTTCGGCCGCGATGGCGCGGAGTGCGTCATTCTTCTTGAAGGTGATGACGCCCGAGAATGAGACGTAGAGGCCGATCGCAACCGCGCGCCGCGCGAGTTCGGCGCCACCCGTGAAGCAGTGCAGTACCGCTGTGAAGGCGCCCTTCTGCATTTCTTCTTCGAGAATGGCCGCCGTGTCCTCGTCCGCATCGCGTGAATGGATCACGAGCGGCAGGCCGCTCTCGCGCGCCGCGGCAATGTGCTTGATGAAGCCCTCGCGCTGCGCGTCGCGCGGGGACTTGTCATAGAAGTAGTCGAGGCCCGCTTCGCCAATGCCGATGCACTTTGGATGCTGCGCGAGGCGCACGATCTCCGCGACCGGAATATCCAGCTCCTCGTGCGCGCGATGCGGATGCGTCCCGACAGTAAAAAAGATCTCCGGGTGCGCTTCCGCGATCTCGCGATAAGTGTCGTAGTTGCGGATGATCGTCGAGATGGTGACCATCCGTCCGATGCCGGCTTCCTTGGCGCGCGCGAGCACGTCCTCGCGATTGCGCGCGAGGTCGGGATAGTCGAGGTGGCAGTGGTGATCGACGAGCATCGTGTGGCGCCTTGGGCTCTATTCCCCTCCCCCTTGTGGGGAGGGGTTAGGGGTGGGGGGCATCCCGCCGCTGGCGTTCTGCGATCCCTCCCTCCTAGCCTCCCCCACAAGGGGGGAGGGATGTGTTGGAGCCAGCCGCAGGCGAGTGTTCCCTTTCATAGTCATGCTATCTCAGCTCTTCGCCTTGCCCTTTGGCTTTGCCGCGGCTGTTTCGGCCTCGGTCGGATCGACATAGCGCGGGAAGGCGCCCGTCGGTGCCGGCAGTGACAGCCCGGGCGCCAGACGCGAATGCGCGCCCAATGCCTCGAACAGGCGTCCTTCCGCGGGCTGCGCGAGCAGGTCGAGCAGATGGCTCGCAGCCTTCGGCGTTGTCGGCTGCGCAAGGATCGCGACCTGCCGCACGACTTCCGCCGTGACGTAGAGGATCGTCGCCATGCGCGCGGGATCGGTCTTGCGCTTGGCCCAGGGCTCCTCAGCGGCGAAGTAGCGGTTCGCATCCGCGACCACGGTCCAGACGGCCTCGAGATAGCGGTTCAAGGCCTGCACGCGCATGGCCTCGCGCGCCTTCGCGATCATGTCGTCGGCGGCGGCGAGCAATGCGTTGTCCTCGGGCGTGAGGGCCCCGGGCTTCGGCACCTGCGCGTCGCAGTTCTTCGCGATCATCGAGAGCGAGCGCTGCGCGAGATTGCCGAGGTCGTTGGCGAGATCGGCATTGATGCGGTTGATGATGGATTCCCGCGTATAGTTGCCGTCCTGGCCGAAGGCGACCTCGCGCATGGCGAAATAGCGCATCTGGTCGACGCCGAACTCACGTGCCATCTCGAAGGGATCGATGACATTGCCGACCGACTTCGACATCTTCTCGCCGCGGCTGAGCAGCAGGCCATGCGCGAACACGCGTTTCGGAATCGCGACGCCCGCCGACATCAGGAAGGCCGGCCAGTAGATGGCATGAAAGCGCAGAATGTCCTTGCCGACGACATGAACGTCCGCCGGCCAGAAGGTCGAGAAGCGCGGCGAAGCCTGATCGGGATAGCCCGCGGCCGTGATGTAGTTCGTCAGCGCGTCGATCCACACGTACATGACGTGCGTCGGATCGCCGGGAACCGGAACGCCCCAGTCCAGCGACGCGCGCGAGACCGACAGATCCTCGAGCCCGCTCTTGACGAAGCTGATGACCTCGTTGCGCCGCTCCGGCGGCAGGATAAACTCGGGATTGGCCTCGTAGTGCGCGAGCAGCTTGTCGCCGTAGGCCGAGAGACGGAAGCGATAGGTCTTCTCCTCCGTCCACTCCACGGGCGAGCCGAGCGGTTCGCGGCGCACGCCATCGGGCCCGACGGTCGTCTCGCTCTCCTTGAAGAAGGCCTCCTGGCGCACGGAGTACCAGCCGGCGTAGCTGTCGAGGTAGATGTCGCCGGCATCGGCCATGCGGCTCCACAGCGCCTGGCAGGCGGCGTAGTGGCGCGGCTCGG
This sequence comes from Hyphomicrobium sp. CS1BSMeth3, assembly GCF_900117415.1. GTDB lineage: Bacteria > Pseudomonadota > Alphaproteobacteria > Rhizobiales > Hyphomicrobiaceae. The sequence continues at coordinate 416,286 of NZ_FPEI01000003.1, read as the reverse complement.
TCGTGCGGATGAAGTCGTCGTTCGAGATGTTGAGCGCGGCGAACAGCTCCTTGAAGCGCGCCGAGTTGCGGTCGGCCAGCGCCTGCGGGGTGATCCCTTCCTTGATCGCGCTCTGCTTCATCTTGAGGCCGTGCTCGTCCGTGCCGGTCAGGAAGAAGACCTGGCGGCCGTCGAGGCGGGCAAAGCGGGCCATCACATCGCACGCGATCGACGTGTAGGCGTGGCCGAAGTGCGGCTCGCCATTGGGGTAGTAGATCGGCGTCGTGACGTAGAAGGACGTGCGCCCGCTCATGAGGTCAATGCTCCGTGGGCCGCGCCACGGGCGCGCGAGACCCGGCGGCGGGCGGATTTATTGCGTTTCGCGGCGCTGGTCTAAAGGCTTCAGGCGGCCTCGGCGGTCCGCTCGACGCGGGCCAGGGTGTCGAGGATCAGCATCCTGCGGTCGAGGTTGAGCGCCAGCGTCTCGGCCTTGTCGCGGACGATGGTTTCCCACAGCTCGGCCCATGAGGCAAGCCTGCCCGGGCGAATAAGCTTACGGGCCGTCGCCATATCATCCGGGCTGCCCGCGCCGCTCGCGCTGGCCCTGACGAGGCGGGCAATAAGTCCCAGAAGCAGATCGAAGAATAGGGCAAAGCGGGCCTCGGCGGCCGTGCTGCCGAGCTCTTCGCCCAGACTGTGCGCGACCTGCCAGTCGATGCGCGGCAGGCCCTGGAAGAGGCCTTCGATCCGACGGTAGAGGCTGAGGCCGTCCGTAGCTGACAATTCGAGCAGGCGACGGACGCTGCCCTCGGCAAGCGCTTCGAGCGTGCGCCAGTCGGTTTCGGCGGGCGGGGCGGTCTCGGCAGCCGTGAGGGCGGCCGTGGCGGCGCGGCGCAGGTTTTCAGGGCTGAGCTGGGCCATCTCCAGCGTGCGGCAGCGCGAACGGATGGTGCGGAGCAGCCGCTGGGGCTGGGCAACGACCAGCAGGAAGAGCGTGCGCTTGGGTGGCTCCTCCAGCGCCTTCAGCAGGGCATTCGCCGCGTTGAGGTTAAGCTCATCGGCACTGTCGACGATGACGACGCGCCACGTGCCCTCATCCGCCGTGCGCCCGAGGAAGGTCTTGAGGTCGCGCACCGCATCGACGGGAATGGTCGCGGGAAAGCGCTTCGTGCGTTGGTCATAGGCGCGGCGGACGACAGCGAGCCCCGGATGCGAGAGCGCGCGGACCTGTGCAGCCGTGATGCTCTTCCCGGATATGGCGAGTGTGGCGCCGGCGGCGGCGCGCTCCTCGGGAGAGGCCAGGGCAAAGCGCGCGACACGATAGGCGAGCGTCGCCTTGCCGATGCCCGCGGGCCCGCTCAGCAGCCAGGCATGGTGCATCCGCCCGCCCGCGAATGTCGCCGCGAGCTCGCCCTCGGCCGCATCGTGACCGAACAGCTCGACGGTCTCGCGCGGATGCGGAAAGCCCTCGAGCCGGTCGATCTCCGGCAGGGCTTCGATCTCGGCCATTGCTGCGGCTCTGCGCGCCATCAACCCACCTTACTCAAGAGGCGTGCCTCCACGGCTGCCCAGACATGCGCTGCCACTTCGTCGGGCGATCCGCTCGCATCGATCAGGACGCAGCGGGCGGCCTCCGCGGCGGCGATCGCATGAAAACCCTGGCGCAGGGCCTCATGATAAGCAAGCTCGCGGCGCTCGAAGTGGTCTGCGCCACTTGCGGTCTGGCGCCGGGCGCCTGCACGTGCCAAGCCGATCTCGGGCGGCAGATCGAGGGTGATCGTGAGGTCCGGGCGGAAGTCGCCGAGCACCAGCCGGTGCAACTCGGCGAGTGTTGCGCGCGGCACGCCGCCGGCCGCGCCCTGATAGGCGAACGTCGAATCCGCGAAGCGGTCGCTGATCACCCACTGACCGGCCTCGAGCGCCGGTTTGATCGTCTCCGTGACATGATCGACGCGCGCCGCGAGAAAGAGCAGCGTGTCGGCCATGGCGCCGCGCGTCGGCAGATGCCCGCTGAGCAGTAGGGCGCGGATCTCCTCTGCAAAAGGCGAGCCGCCCGGCTCCCGCGTGACGACGCACGCGATGCCCGCCGCCGCGAGGCGATCGGCGAGCTGCCGCGTCTGTGTCGTTTTGCCGGCGCCTTCGCCACCTTCGAAGGTGATGAACGGCGCCCTTTTGGGGAGATCGATCATGCGCCTCGTGCCGCCGGTGCTTCCCGGCATGCGCACGCAAGCGCGCCTCGGGTCACCTCAGAACCCAGCCGAACGCCATGTGCACGAGCGTGTCAAGACCGCGCCGCATGGCGCCGGCCTGCGGAACATCCTCGGCCGCGTGCAGCGGGACCTCGTTGACCGACTGCGAGGCGGTCGTGACGCGCAGCTTGGCGATCACGTCGCCCTTTTTGATCGGGGCTTTCAACGGGCTATTGTAAATGATCTGGGCCTGCAGGCGCTGCGCCGATTGCGCCTTGGGCAGCAGCACGGTGATCTCACCGCCGCCGACGAGCGGCACGAACATGCGATCGCCGCCCCACACGCGCGCGCGCCCGACGACTTCCTCGGCGTCGAAGAGCTTGAAATCGGCAAAGCCTTTGAAGCCCCATTCAATGAGGCGCACGGCCTCATTCCGCCGCGCCTGCGCATCCTCCATGCCGTTGATCACGAGGATCACGCGCCGCCCGTCCTGCTTCGCGGAGGCGACGAGGCCGTAGCCGGCTTCCTTGATGTAGCCGGTCTTGAGGCCGTCCACGCCGAGATCCAGCGCCAACAGCGGATTGCGGTTGAAGAAGCGGTGCTTGCGGTAGCGGAACTCGCGCTCGCCGAAGAGCGTGTAGTGCTCAGGATATTCCTTGATGAGATGACGGGCCAGCACCGCCAGCTCGCGCGCCGTCATCAGATGCTCGGGATCATGCAGGCCCGTCGAATTGCGGAAAGTCGACTTGGAAAGGCCGATGCGCCGCGCTTCGTCGGTCATCATCTTCGCGAATGCCGCCTCGGTCCCCGCCATGCTCTCGGCGACGGCAATGCAGGCGTCGTTGCCCGACTGGATGATGATGCCCTTCAGGACCTCGTCGAGACGCTCCTTCGTGTTCACCGGCACGAACATCGCCGACGTGCCGGATGGCGCGCCGCCCGTGCGCCACGCATTCACGCTGAAGAGGATCTCGTCCTCGGGCTTGAGCCGCCCTTCCTTGAGCGCGCGAAAGATGACGGCGAGCGTCATCAGCTTGCTCATGCTCGCGGGCGGCGCGAGCTCGTCGGCATTGTGCTGGAAGAGCACGGCGCCCGTGTTGGCATCCATCAGGATGGCCTGCTTCGCGCGCGTCGTCATTTCGGCCGGCGCCGCGCCTTGAGCGAGCGCAGATCCGGCCATCACGACCGCACCCAGGATCAGCATCGAGAACGCGGCGACGAATTTCCGAAAGCTGAGCCCGGAGATCCCGAAGATTGCCTTCATGTCTCCATCCCACAGAGGGCCACGCTGTCGATTCGACTATCGCGATTTCTGTGGTGTGAAGTCAACCGGTTAAGGCGATGTTGCGGCATCGGGATGCGGCTGCATGATCACGAAGACGGGAACGGCTTCGCCGTCTCCGCGAGATATTGCATCGCGGCAGTGACGCCACCCGTCTTGTGCGGGACCTTGGCAATGCCGAGCGTCATCTCCACACCGGCGAGCGTGCCGACGAGCGTCAGATCGTTGATGTCACCGAGATGACCAATGCGGAAGACCTTGCCCGCCACCTTCGACAGGCCCGTGCCGAGCGAGATGTCGAAGTGATCGAGCGCGACCTTGCGGAAAGTATCGGCGTTGTGCCCCTCAGGCATCACGACGGCCGTCAGCACCGGCGAGAAGTGCCGCTCGTCGAGAATGAGGTTCTCGAGGCCCCAGGCGGCGACGGCGCGGCGCGTCGCTTCGCCATGTCGCTTGTGGCGCGCGAAGACATTGTCGAGACCTTCCTCGTTCAGCATGTCGATGGCTTCGGCGAGGCCGTAGAGGAGGTTGGTCGCGGGTGTATACGGAAAGTAGCCGTTCTTGTTGTGCGGGAGCATTTCCTCCCAGGACCAGAAAAGCTTCGGCGTCTTCGAGGCCTTCGAGGCCGCGAGCGCCTTGTCCGAGATGGCGTTGAAGGAGATGCCGGGCGGCAGCATCAGGCCCTTCTGTGAGCCCGAGACCGTGACATCGACGCCCCATTCATCGTGGCGATAGTCGGCCGAGGCGAGGCCCGAGATGGTATCGACCAGCAGCAGCGCTGGGTGCCCCGCGGCGTCGATCGCCTTGCGCACTTCGCCGATGAGCGAGGTCGCTCCCGTCGAGGTCTCATTGTGGACGACGCAGACGGCCTTGATCTCGTGCGCTTTGTCCTCTTTGAGGCGCGCCTCGATCTTGTCGGGATCGACGCCCGCGCGCCAGTCCGTCGCGATGAACTCCGGCACGACATTGAGCTTCAGCGCCATGTTCTTCCAGAGCGTGGCGAAGTGGCCGGTCTCGTACATCAGCACCTTGTCGCCCGGCGAGAGCACGTTGACCAGGGCTGCCTCCCAGGCGCCCGTACCCGATGCCGGGTAGATGATCACGTTGCCCTTGGTTTTGAAGATGCCCTTGACGCCCTCGAGGACGCGCCGGCCGAGCTTCTGGAACTCGGGGCCGCGGTGATCGATCACCGGCATGTCCATGGCGCGGAGAATGCGGTCAGGCACCGGCGAGGGCCCGGGAATCTGGAGGAAATGGCGGCCAGCGCGGCGGGGCTCGTTGGACATCGGATGGGTTCTCCCTGTTGGTTGGCCGATGGGCGGCGCGGCGGCACTTGCAGCCTTGTCCACAGTATGCCACGCGATAGAGGCATCACAGAAGGGGCGTCAAGCGAAAGCGGCGGCCCTGCCCGTGCCTGCGGCCGAACGCCTAGCCAGAAGCGCCCCGAGCGACCATGAATCAGCACGTTCCTGCCAACCGCGCCCTCGCGGACCGGCTCGCCCGCGAGATCCAGGGAGAGGTCCTGTTCGACCGCTTTTCCCGCGGACGCTATGCAACCGACGCCTCGATCTACCAGATCGAGCCCATGGGCGTGGTGGTTCCCAGGACCATCCAGGATGTGCGGATCGCGGCCGAGATCGCGCGCGAGGCCGGCGTGCCGCTCCTGCCGCGCGGGGGCGCCACCTCGCAGTCCGGCCAGACGGTCGGCCGGGCCCTGGTCGTGGACTTCGCCAAATATCTGACGCGGGTGCTGGAGGTTGATCGCGAGGCGGGGACCTGCCTCGTCGAGCCCGGCATCGCGCTCGACGAGCTGAACCGCCAGCTCAAGTCGACGGGCCTTTTCTTCCCGGTGGATGTCTCGACGTCGGCCCGCGCCACGATCGGCGGCATGACGGGCAACAACTCCTGCGGCACGCGCTCCATTCGCTACGGCATCATGCGCGACAACGTGCTGGAGATCGACGCGCTCCTCCCTGATGGCACGCCGGCGCGCTTCGGCGAGATCGATGCCGCGACCTTCGACAAGGCGAGCGGCAGCTTCGGCGCTCTGGCCCGCGATCTCGTTTCGCTCGGCGCGCGCGAGCAGGATCACATTCGCGGGGCATTCCCGGGCGTCTCGCGTCGGGTTGGCGGCTATCTCATCGACGCGCTGCTGCCGCGCAATGCCCCGATCAATCTCGCGACGCTGCTCTGCGGCTCGGAAGGGACGCTCGCGCTCAGCGAACGCGTGAAGCTCAAGCTCTGGCCGCAGTCGAAGAATAAGGCCCTCGGTATCTGCCATTTTCCGACCTTCCGTGCGGCCATGGAAGCGCCCCAGCATATCGTGAAGCTCGGTCCGGTGGCCGTCGAGGTCGTCGATCGCACGCTCATCGAGCTCGCACGCGACATCGCCATGTTCCGCCCGGTCATGGAGGCGCACGTCCGCGGCAAGCCCGACGCGCTGCTGCTCGTCGAATTCGCGGAGGATGATCAGGCCGAGAACCTGCGCCGCCTCGATCGGCTCGAGGAGCTGATGGGCGATCTCGGTTTCCCGGGCGCGGTCGTGAAGATCTCCAATCCGGCCGAGCAGGCGGCCGTGTGGAGCGTGCGCGCGGCTGGCCTGAATATCATGATGAGCATGAAGACGGAGGGTAAGCCCGTCTCGTTCATTGAAGACTGCGCGGTGCCGCTGGAGCATCTCGCGGACTATACGGAACGTCTCACCGCTGTCTTCGAGAAGCACGGCACGAAAGGCACGTGGTACGCGCACGCCTCGGTCGGCTGTCTGCACGTGCGGCCCGTGCTCAATCTCAAGCTCGAAAAAGACGCGAGCACCATGCGCGCGATCGCGCAAGAAGCGTTCGCCATGGTCAAGGAGTACAAGGGCGCACACTCGGGCGAGCACGGCGACGGTCTCGTGCGCTCCGAGTTCCACGAGATGATGTACGGCCGCAAGACCGTCGAGCTGTTCGAGGAGGTCAAGGACCGCTTCGATCCGGCGGGCCTCATGAACCCCGGCAAGATCGTGCGTCCGCCGCGCATGAACGACCGCACGCTCTTCCGCTACGGCCCGGACTACGCGGTTGCGGATTTCAAGCCGGCACTCGATTGGTCGGCATGGCCCGGTGCCGGTGGCGGTTTCCAGGGCGCCGTCGAGATGTGCAACAACAACGGCGAATGCCGTAAGCTCGCCGGAGCCGTCATGTGCCCGAGCTATCGCGTGACCATGGAGGAGCAGCACGTCACGCGCGGGCGCGCCAATACGCTGCGTCTCGCCATTTCCGGTCAACTCGGACCGGATGCCTTCACCAGCGACGAGATGATGGAGACGCTGAAGCTCTGCGTTTCCTGCAAGGGCTGTCGGCGGGAGTGCCCGACCGGCGTCGACATGGCGCGCATGAAGATTGAGGTGCTGGCCGCGCGCAACAAGAAGCACGGGCTCTCGCTGCACGATCGGCTTGTCGCGTACTTGCCGCGCTATGCGGGAACGGCGTCGAAGGTCTCATTCTTGCTCAACCTTCGCGAAGTCATTCCCGGCGCGGCGCGTCTTGGTGAGTGGCTCGCCGGGTTTTCTGCAAAGCGACCCCTGCCGCGCTGGCGTCGCGATATCTTCCGGCAGGATGCGCCTGTCGGGCCGGCGGATGGCCGCGAGGTCGCACTGTTCGCCGACACGTTCAACACCACCTTCGAGCCGGACAACCTGCGCGATGCAGCCGAGGTGCTCTCGCGGCTCGGCTATCGCGTGATCGTGCCGCGCGCCGATGATGGTCCGAAGTGGCACTACGCATCGGTTCTCATGATGGGCAGCGCGAAGCCGCGACCGCTCTGCTGTGGTCGCACGTTCCTCGCTGCTGGCCTCGTCGATGAAGCTCGGACAGAAGCGCGGCGACTGATAGCGGCGCTGCTGCCGTTTGCCAATCGCGGCGTGCCCATCGTCGGGCTCGAGCCCTCATGTCTGCTGACGCTCAAGGATGAGATGCAGGGCATGGGGCTCGGCGCGGAGGCTGCGAAGATCGGCGAGCAGGCGCGATTGCTGGAGACGTTTCTCGCGGAAGAGGCGGCGGCGGGCCGGATCAGCGGGCCGATCGCGAAATCGGACAGCACGGTGCTCCTGCACGGCCACTGCCATCAGAAGTCGTTCGGCGTTTTCGATGCCGTCGGCAAGACGCTGAAGCTCGTCGATGGCCTGAAGGTTGAAACCGTCGAGTCGAGCTGTTGCGGCATGGCCGGTGCTTTCGGCTATCGCGCCGACACCTACGATACGTCCATGGCCATGGGCGAGCTGTCGCTGCTGCCCGCCGTGCGCAAGGCCGCGCCCGAGACAGCTATCGTCGCCGATGGCTTTTCCTGCCGCCATCAGATCCACGACGGCACGGGCCGGCCTGCCCGCCACGTCGCCCGCATTCTCGCCGAAGCCATGCGCAATTCAGAAACGTCAACGGAGACGCGCCCATGACCCACCTTGCCGACCTCACGGCCGCCGAAGCTGCTGCCCGCATGAAGGCTGGCGAGCTGACCGCGCTCGCCTATGCCGATGCCTTCATCGCGCGCGTGGCGGAGCGCGAGGCCGATGTGAAGGCCTGGGTGCATCTCGATCCCGAATATGTGCGCACGGCAGCGCGTGCGGCTGACGAGCGCCGCCGCGAAGGCCGCGCCCCTGGTCCGCTCAATGGCATTCCGGTCGGCATCAAGGATGTGATCAATACCGCGGACATGCCCACGCAAAACGGTTGCGCCTACTTCAAGGTCCATCAGCCCGAGCACGATGCCGGCTGCATTGCCCAGCTCCGCGGCGCGGGCGCCATCATCATGGGCAAGACCGTCACGACGGAGCTTGCGACCCACGTCCCCAACAAGACGCACAACCCGCACAATCTGGAGCATACGCCGGGCGGCTCGTCCTCGGGCTCGGCGGCGGCCGTCGCGTGCGGAATGGTGCCGCTGGCGCTCGGCACGCAAACGGGTGGCTCGGTGATCCGCCCGGCGTCCTTCTGCGGCATCTATGGCATCAAGCCGACACTTGGCCTCATCTCGCGCACGGGCGTGACCATGCAGTCGCACACGCTCGACACGGTCGGCGTGTATGGCCGCAGCCTCGATGATCTTGCGCTCGGCGTCGATGCCATAGGCGCGCACGACTCGGCCGATGACGTGAGCTACGCGCGTCCGCGCCCCAATCTCGCGAGCGCGCTTGCCGAGGGGCCGTCCGCAACGCCGAGCCTCGCCTTCTTCCGCTCGCCCGCCTGGGAGAAAGCCGAGCCTGCTGCCAAGGAAGCCATCGAGCGCTTCGCGAAGGCGCTCGGCGAGCGCGTGGTCGATGTCGAGATGCCGGCCTTCGACGGCATCGTGCAGCACCACAACAACATCATGGAAGCCGAGAAGGCTTCCTACTACGGCCCGCTGCTCAAAGCCTCGCCGGACGGCATCTCGCCGAGCCTCGCCGATCGCATCCGCTATGGCGAGACCGTCCTCGCACGCGCCTACATCGATGGCCTGCGGGCCCGCGACCGGGCCTATGCGGCCGTCGAAGATCTGCTCAGCCGGCATTCGGCGATCCTGACGCTCTCATCGCCCGGGCCCGCACCCAAGGGCCTCGGCTCGACCGGCAACGCGATCTTCAATGGCATGTGGACGCTGCTCGGTGTGCCCTGCATCACGCTGCCGCTGATGACAGTCGGTGGAATGCCCTGCGGCGTCCAGCTCATCGGCCTGCGCCGTGACGAAGCGCGCCTCCTGCGCGTCGCTCGCTGGGTCGAGCAGAACGCTCAGCGCATCACGATCTGAGATCGTCTTCGGGCGGCGCGCGTTTGTGATCGAGCAACTCGGTGCGGGAGCGCGTCGCGCCGCGCAAGGGCACGAGCTGGGGCAGGCGTCGCGCTATGGCCCCGGTGCCAACAGGTGAGGAAAGCTCCTTCCTCGCCTCCACGATGATGACGCCCGCGAAGAGCGGCCAGATCCGCGCACCGACGCGCTCGATGGCGAGCCCCGTGCGCCGTACGAACGCGCGGTCGACGGGCGCCACGAAGAGCGCGCCGCTCCAGTCGACAGGAGAGAACAGCGCCTCTTTGAGCACGCGCTCGAGCTGCCGCGGGCTATAGGGCTGGCCGTGCCCGAAGGGCGTCGTGTCCATGCGCGCCCACACGCCGCGGCGATTGGGCACGACGATGATGAGGCGGCCTTCGGGCTTGAGCACGCGCCAGAGCTCGCGCAGCAGCTTGCGAACGTTGCCGCTTCCCTCGAGGCAATGCACGACGAGGAGATTGTCGACGCTCGCATCGGGGAGCGGCAGCATATCCTCCTCGTAGAGAGCGGTGCAGACGCCACCGTTCGACGGCCACATGATTGCGCCCTGCGTCGCGGGCATGAGCGCACCGATGCGCCCGGCCTCGCTGCGGAATGAGCCGAGGAAGGGCACGGCATAGCCGACGCCGATCAGGGTTGCGCCGGGGAGCCGCGACCACCGGGCGCGAATGCGCTGCGCGATGACCCTTCGGGCTAGCGAGCCGAGCGGGCGATCGTAGAAGTCGCGCAGTTCGAGGATGTCGGGCTGCATCGCCTCGCGGTTGTCCCTAGCAATCTCAGGGCTGATGACCGCGGGGGTCTCCGCGCCATCCGGCCAAGCTCGTCGCACCGCACAATGGGCGAACGCGAAATCGCCCCATCATAGCCTCGCGAACCCGTCTGTGGAGGGACAATTCGCGCATCGTCCGTTTATGGCCGTCATTCCTTCGAAGGATTTTCGCGTGCCGGGGCCGAGGAACAGCCGTGATAGAATAGGCTGTTGATCTGTCGTCCCCTGTTGCGTAGCTTGGCGCACTTTTCCGCGCTCATCTCGCGCCGAACATCTTGCCACAGTCAGGAGCCCCATGCGCCCGTCAAAGCGAAAGCCCGATGAATTGAGGCGCGTCTCGATCGAGCGCGCGGTGTCGGTCCACGCGGAGGGCTCGTGCCTGATCAAGTTCGGTAATACTCAGGTGCTGTGCATGGCGAGCCTCGAGGAGCGCGTGCCGCCTTGGCTCAAGGGCCAGGGCCGCGGCTGGGTGACGGCGGAGTACGGTATGCTGCCGCGCGCGACGCGCGAGCGTACGCGACGCGAGGTGACGACCGGCCATCCCTCGGGCCGCACGCAGGAAATCCAGCGCCTGATTGGGCGTTCCCTGCGCGCCGTCATCGATCTGCCGAAGCTCGGCGAGAAGCAGATCTCCGTCGACTGCGATGTCATCCAGGCCGATGGCGGGACGCGCACGGCGGCGATTACGGGGGCATGGGTCGCGCTTCATGACTGCATTGCCTGGATGCGCGCGCGCGACATGGTGAAGGACGGCGTGCTGCGCGATCAGGTGGCGGCCGTCTCGGCTGGCCTCTATGCCGGCGATGCAGTCCTCGATCTCGATTATGCCGAGGACTCCGAGGCGGATGCGGACGCGAACTTCGTCATGACCGGCAGCGGCGGCATCGTCGAGGTGCAAGGCACGGCGGAGACGACGCCGTTCAGCCAGGAAGCCTTCGACCAGCTCATGGGGCTTGCACGCAAGGGCATCGGCGAGCTGCTTGCCCTGCAGAAGCTGACGGTCGCTTGAGCGGCGCATTCAAAGCAACAAGCAAGACCAGGAGAAAGCCCATGCTCGCAATCATCGTCCATTTCGAGGCCAAGGCGGACAAGATCGATGCCTTCAAGGAGGCGATCGTCGGCCATGCCACGCGATGCCTCGAGCGCGAGCCGGGATGCCTGCAGTTCGATGTGGTCCAGGATCCGAAGAACCCGGCCAAGTTCGCGGTCTACGAGATCTACAAGGATCAGGCGGCCGTCGATGCCCACCGTGCCAGCCCGCACATGGCGGAGACGGGCAAGGTCATCCCGGATCTTGTCGCGAAGCGCGAACTGCACCTTCTGAACTTTGTCGCCGGCGGCAAGCCCAAGCGCTGAGCGCGGGCGTTACCAGCGATATTCGAAGGGCGTCACGAGCACGGCGCTTGCGCCGTCGCTCGGGCTTGGCTGGCGCGCGTAGGCGACCTCGGCGAGGACGCCGCGGATGGCCCATGCAGCGTCCGTGCGGAAGGCTGCTTTCTGGCTTTCGAAGCGCAGCCGGCCGTCGACCCAGATACGGACGACACCGTCGTTGCGTCCCGGCGTATTGACCACGACCTCCTGGTCGACCATGACCCAGCGGCCGCGCGGCAGCTCGGTGGCTTCGCGCTCGTTGGAGAGTGCCCGCGATGTGCTGACGCCGGGCAATTGAGTGTGAAGACCAAGCTTGCCGTATTCATCCCAGGCGACGCGCATGGAGAAGGCTTCGGGCGCATTGCGGTCGGCGCCGGCCGGCCCGCCGAAAAGGCCTGGCAGGCGCCCGCCGGAGGCAAAGTCGAACTGGCGGTCGAGCTTGAATGCATACGAGGCGCAGGCTGCGGCGACCGGGCCTGCGGATTGCGGCGCCCATTCGAAGCCGGCACCTGATCGCGAGGGAGAGGCGCCCGTGGCGGTGCCGCTGCCTGAGAGATCGACGGCGAGCGCGTTGCCGGCGCCGTAGTCGGCCTTGACGACACTGACGCGCTCGATGAGGCCCCAATCCGTGGCACCGAGCCGGGCCTGGAGGTCCGAGGCGGTCAGAAGCTGGCCGTCATCGCGCAGGAGGGACCACTGGACGGCATTGGCATAGCGGGCCCGGCAGGTCTCGATCTCGTCGCGGACGAGCAGCGAACGGCCGATCGTCGCGATCGAGGCGACCGCAATGAGAGCCACGGCCCCATTGAGCAGGAGCGTCGTGGTGTTCGGCAGCCGCATCGTTCATATCTCCATTTTCGGCCCCTCGCGCGCTGCAGCGTGCAAACGCGGCGCGCCGGCGGGAGGCCGCCCCGACCGTTGCCCGAGTGTTCCACAAAGAGGTCAAAAACAGGTGCGGCGGTTCGCGCTCTTTTTAGGCAAATGCGGTTGGGCCCGGTGAGGATTGCGCAACCAAGAGGTGGCAGCAGGCTGCGACATGCGCCGTGTGCATCGCAGCCTCAGCGCCGCCGGGCAGGAATTGACCCTATATTTACCGAGAGAGGCCGTTTTCTCCGGGCAGCACGAGCGTATATTCTCGGGCGCCGGGAGCCGGCGGGAGCGGGTCGGAGTTAACTCTGAGGATGGATGCGGTGCTGGAGGTGGTTGTCAACGGCGAGCGAGCGAAGACGCGGGCCCGGACCCTGGCCGAGCTGCTCATCGAGCTCGGCTACGGTGAGGCCAAGGTCGCAACCGCGCGCAACGGTGATTTTATCCCCTTCCGCAAGCGGGATACGGTCGAGCTTTCTGGCGGCGATACGATCGAGATCGTGTCACCGAGACAGGGCGGGTGATGACGGACACGATGATCGATACGAAGGCGAATGTGGCGCGCTCCGGCGCCGGGCGTGATGCCCTGGTCGTCTATGGCGCCGAGCTCACTTCGCGCCTGTTTCTCGGCACGGCCCAGTACCCTTCGCCGTACGTGCTCGAGCGTGCCGTCAAGGCCGCGGGGACCGAGGTCGTGACCGTCTCGGTTCGGCGCGAAGGGGCCCGCGAAAAGGGCGGCCAGCGCTTCTGGGAGATGATCGCTGGCCTCGGCGTGCGCGTGCTGCCGAACACGGCCGGCTGCCGCACGGTGCGCGAGGCCATTGCAACGGCTGAGATGGCGCGCGAGCTTTTCGACACCGACTGGGTCAAGCTCGAGGTCATCGCCAACGACGACACGTTGCAGCCTGATCTCTTCGGTCTCGTCGAGGCGGCCGGCATCCTCGTGCGCGAAGGCTTCAAGGTTTTCCCGTATACGACGGAGGACCTCGGTGCTGCCGAGCGCCTGCTCGCGGCGGGCTGCGAGCTGCTCATGCCGTGGGGCGCGCCGATCGGCACGGGCCGCGGTCTTGCGAACCCTTATGCACTGCGCACGCTGCGCAATTACTTCCCCGGCGTGCCGCTCGTCGTCGATGCCGGCATCGGCGCACCGAGCCACGCGGCGCAGGCCATGGAAATGGGCTTCGACGCGGTGCTGCTCAACACGGCGGTCGCCAAGGCGGGAGATCCGGTGGCCATGGCCGAAGCCTTTGGCGCTGCAATCCGCGCCGGGCGCACGGCTTTCGTCGCCGGCATGATGGAAGTGCGCGACATGGCCGCGCCGTCCACGCCCGTGGCGGGAACGCCGTTCTTCGACCTCAAGTGAGTGAGCGGCACATGCCTCGACTGCTGGACGTTTTCTATCCGATCGTGCCGGATGCTGCGTGGGCGCGCCGACTTGTGCCGCTCGGCGTTCGGACCCTGCAGATCCGCTACAAGGGCGAGGATCCGCGCGAGATCCGGCGCGAGATCGCCGAAAGTCTCGAACTCTGCATTGCCCATGGCTGCCAGCTCATCGTGAACGATCACTGGCAGGCTGCGATCGACGTCGGCGCGGACTTCATCCACCTCGGCCAGGAGGACCTCGCCACAGCAGACGTGGCGACGATCAAGGCCGCTGGGGCTAAGCTCGGCATCTCGACGCACGACGAGGCCGAGCTCGCGATCGCGCTCGCGGCCGAGCCGGACTACGTGGCGCTCGGGCCGATCTGGGAGACCAAGCTCAAGGTCATGAAGTGGGCGCCGCAGGGCCTCGATCGCATCCGCACATGGAAGCAGAAGATCGGTTCTCTGCCTTTGTGTGCGATCGGCGGGATAACGCCGGAGCGGGCTCCCGATGTGCTTTCGGCTGGCGCAGATTGTGTTGCCGTCATTACGGACTTCTTTACGCATACGGATCCAGAACATCGTGTAAGTCAATGGCTTAGCTGGGCCGAGACTGTCCGCGGCAATTAAGCCGGGAAACGAATTTCCGATATCGCCGTTATGCCGAGAGACGCGCTTTCGGTGCGTATATGTCTTGTTTGTGACAAGCCGAACGCCGAAATTGGTAAAGCGTCTAAGTAAGGGCCTTTATGGCGTACCGATTGAAGCTGAAGGAGCCGTTGGCCAAGGGCGTGCGCCGCATTGCGGGCGAGCAGCTCGGGAACGCGGCTGCGCGACTTCAGGCGGACGCCGATCTCGAGACGGGCGTGCACGAGGCGCGCAAGAGCCTCAAGCGGACACGAGCCCTCCTTCGCTTGATCCGCCCAGGTCTCGGCGAGGCAAGCTTCCGCAAAGCCAACGCGCGCCTGCGCGACATTGCCCGCGGCTTGTCTGCGGCCCGCGACCGCGATGTCGTGCGTGGGCTTTTGAAAGTGCTTCTCGAGGCAAAGCCCGCCTTGGCTAAGGCCGCGAACCGCCTGCTTGCGGTGCTCGACGAGGCCGCGCCCGCGGCCACCAACGGATCGGCCGCGCCGGCCCGCCACGTAGATGAGGCATTGCGTGAGATCGATGCCGTGCGGCGCGAGATCGGCGAGATCACCCTCCAACCTGCGAGCTTCGAGACGATCGTCGCCGGCCTCACGAAATGCCACCGCGCCGGCCGCAAGGCGCTCGCGTGGGCCTTGCAGAACACGGATGAAGAGGAGCCCCTGCACGAGCTGCGCAAATCGGCGCAGGCGTATTGGCGTCAGATGGTCCTCATTCAGCAGGCTTGGCCGGAAGCTTTTCTCGCCCGTGCCGCTGCCGCAAAGCTGGTGGCGGACCTGCTCGGGCAGGACCACGACATTGCGCTTCTCGAAGGCGTTCTCGCCGGCCCGGAGGGGCAAGCGCTCACAGCCGCCGAGCGCCGGACACTGGTGCGACACTGCGCGATCCGGCACGGCGAACTGCGCGGTGAGGCACTCCCCAAGGCCCAGATTTTATTTGCCGAACAGTCCGATCAATTCGGCCTGCGCATACGAGAGCTCTGGGAGGCCGCGCAGCGCGCCGTGCGCTCCAAGCCGCAGGCCGATACCGGCGACCAGACCGCCGCAGCGCGGCGATCGTCATGACCGTGTCGAGAATGGCGAAATTTAGCTGTGGGCACGCATGGCGGGCATGAGCACCCGCGGCGAGACAGCCTTCCTGAAATCCCCTAGATTGCGCGCGTTCGCGGGAGCGGCAGTGCCGGCCCGCGAGAATGGCTGATGTTTCATCACGCATAGCCTGCCACTCCGGCCGCAGGGCCGCGATCGCCTCCGATCGAGATCCCTGGCCCGCCGTTCGATTTCGCCACCTGCTCTCCTGGGGCACCTCAAGACGTGACTGCCGAAGCCACTCAAACTGCGCCGGTTGACCGGCGCCGCATTCTGACCGCCGTTGCAGGGCTCGGCGCCACGCAGATCATTGGCTGGGGAACGACCTTTTCGAGCCTCACCATCTTCGGCACCCGGATCGGCGACGATCTCGCGCTTTCCCGCGAGGCCGTATTCGGCGGCATCACGATCATGCTGCTGGCGAGCGCGCTGGTCGCGCCCCGCGTCGGGCGCTTCGCGGACCAGAGGGGCGCGCGGCCCGTCATGATCACAGGCTCGCTGCTGGCGGCGATGGCCATGATCGCGCTCGCGTTCACGCAGGGTGCTACGACGTATCTTCTTGCCTGGGTGCTCGTCGGCCTCGCCATGCCGATGATGCTGGCCAACACTGCGCTGGTCGGCCTCGTGCAGATCGTCGGCAGCAATGCGCGCCAGGCGATCACCGGCCTCATGCTGCTGAGCGGGCTCACGGGCACGGTATTCCTGCCGCTGAATGCGCTGCTCATCGAGAGCATTGGCTGGCGCAATGCCTATCTGGGCTTTGCGCTTCTGCATCTGCTGGTGTGCGTGCCGATCCATGCGCTGATCTTGACGCGGCGCGCTCCGGAGGCCCCGCACGCGCCGCGCTCTTCGAGCGATCGCGCGGTCGATGGGATCTTGCCGCCGGACAAGCGCTTCATGGCCTTCGTCATGCTGACCGTCTGGTCTTGCGCCGAGGGGCTCATCGTCTGGGGCCTCTACATGCAGATCATCGACGTGTTCAAGGGCATGGGTCTCAGCGCCGTCGCTGCGGTCGGCGTGTGGGCGGCCGTCGGACCTGCGCAAGCCTCGGCGCGCTTCGGGGAGCTCATGCTCGGCGGGCGCTACTCGATCCTGACGACGGCGCTGCTTTCGGCGGGCCTGAGCTGCAGCAGCTTCTTCCTCATCTTGCCGTTCGGCGGTTCCATTGTGACCGCGGCCGCATTCGCAATCTGCCTCGGCCTCGGCCACGGCTTCTATGCGATCGCGCGCAATACGCTGCCGTTGACGCTCTTCGGCGTGCGCGAGTACGGCACTTACCTCGGCCGCATGATGCTGCCGCAGAGCATCGTCAATGCCATCGCGCCGATCGTCTTTGCGACCATGATCGCGCGCTTCGATCCGACGAGTGCCCTATGGCTGGCCGGGGCGGCGGCGCTTGCCGGCTTTGCGTCCGTGGTCATGCTCGTGCGCACCTGCCGGACGTGACGGGCGGCCGCGAGTCCCCAAGGCGATGTCCTTTAGGTATGCTGAGCGACTGCGCTTGATTTGCGCGGCAATCCGCGGCCTGACTGAGGGCGCGCGTCTCACATCGAGCCGAGGAGTGTGCTCATGGCAGGTCGAGAAGGCGGCGGAGCGGCCGCGATTGTCACGGGTGCAGGCTCGGGCATTGGACGAGCCACGGCCGAGCTCCTGCTTGCGCGCGGCTGGCACGTCGCGCTCGTCGATCGCGATGCAAAGGCGCTCGATGAGATCGCCTCCCAGCATCCCGGCAATACCCGCATACTCCTGCGCACGCTCGATGTGACGGACGAGCCAGCGGTCGGCGCGTTGGTGAACGAGGTTGCCGAGACGTTCGGCCGTCTCGATGGGGCCGTCAACTCGGCGGGCATTGCTGCCGACAAGCACGTCTTCGACACCTCGGCGGAGCTGTTCCGGCGCATGCTCGACGTCAACGTGGTCGGCACATTTCTGGTCGGGCGCGAGGCCGCGCGCCATATGCTGAAGGCGGGCCGCGGCGCGATCGTCAATGTCGCCTCGATCTCGGGCCTTCGCGGCTCGAAGGGACGCTCGGCCTATGGCGCCTCGAAAGGGGCGGTGATCAACCTCACGCAGGTCATGGCAAACGACCTCGCGCCGCATGGCATCCGCGTCAACGCCGTCGCGCCTGGACCTGTCGAGACGCCGATGGTGAAGAACCTGCACACGGCCGCGGATCGCGCGCTCTACGGGCGACATATTCCGATGAAGCGTTACGCCGAGCCCCGCGAGATCGCGAGCGTCATCCACTTCCTTCTCGACGAGAGCCAGTCGAGCTACGTCACGGGCGAGATCGTGGCAGTCGATGGCGGCTATCGCGGAGCCGGCATCATTACCGATCCGACCTGACTGCTGAGGACGAATGCCCCGCTACCGCATCACGATCGAATACGATGGCACGCCCTTCCTCGGCTGGCAGATCCAGGCGGATGGGAAGTCCGTCCAGGGCAGCCTCGTGGAAGCCATCCACAAGCTCGGCGGCGAGACCGTCGAGGTGCGCGGCGCCGGCCGCACGGACGCGGGCGTGCATGCGCTCGGCCAGGTCGCGCATTTCGATCTCGTCAAGGAGTGGCCGGCGGACACGGTGCGCGATGCGGTGAACTTCCACCTGAAGCCTGCGCCGATCACGATCCTCGACTGCGTGGTCATCGGAGAAGGCTTCGACGCGCGCTTCAGTGCTGTCGCGCGGCACTATCTCTATCGCATTCTCGCCCGTCGCGCGCCGCCGGCCCTCGATCGGGATCGCGTATGGTGGGTGCCGCGCCCACTCGATGCGTCCGCGATGGCGGCGGCAGCGCCGGCGCTTCTCGGCCGCCATGACTTCACGACGTTCCGCGCGGCCAGTTGCCAGGCGCGCTCGGCGGTCAAGACGCTCGATCGACTCGACGTCACGGCTGTCGGCGACGAGATCCGCATCGAGGCTTCCGCGCGCTCGTTCCTGCATCATCAGGTGCGCTCGATCGTCGGCAGCCTGAAGCACGTCGGCGAAGGCAAGTGGCCGGTGAGCGAAATGGCGGCCGCGCTCGCCGCCGCGGATCGCAGCCGCTGTGGTGCGCTCGCGCCGTCAAGCGGGCTCTACCTCGTGCGCGTGGACTATCCGCCGGGGCCGTTCCCGCCGCGTTCGCCGAAATAATGAGTGATGAATATCCCCCTCCCCCTTGTGGGGAGGGGTTAGGGGTGGGGGGAACCCCTACCGCTAGCGCTCTGCAATCCCCCCTCCTAACCTCCCCCACAAGGGGGGAGGAACGAGGTGGTTGTTTGCCCTACCCCCTCAGCATCCGGTCGACCATCTCGCGCGCTGTGCCGAGGTAGTGCGCGGGATCGACGACGCGGGCGAGGGCGGCTTTGTCGAGATGCTGGGTCACGTCGGCGCGCTTCTCCAACTGCGCGAGCAGAGTCGTGCCGTCATTCAGCGCCGCGCGGCAGCAGTCATAGACGATGTCGTGCGCGGCGCCGCGGCCTGTGTAGGGCGCGAGCGCCATCATGGCCGCCTCCGCCACGATCAAACCGCCCGTGATGTCGAGATTGCGCCGCATGCGATCGCCATCGACGATCAGGCCTTCGAGCATGAAGCGCGCCTGATAGAGCGCGCCCGCAGTCGCGATGAAAGCGCGCGGCAAGGCGATCCACTCGAGGTGCCATGGGCCTGTCGCACGCTCGTGGTCGGCAGCCATGGCATCGAGCAGCAGGCTCGCATCCGAGCGCATGGCCTTGGCAATGGCGAGGATCATCTCGCATGAGATCGGATTGCGCTTCTGCGGCATGGTCGATGAGCCGCCGCGCCCCTTCACGAACGGCTCGAAGGCCTCCGCCACCTCGGTTTGCATCATCAGCATGACGTCGGTCGCGATCTTGGCGAGGCCGCCAGCGAGGATCGCGAGCGCACTGCCGACTTCCGCAATCGTGTCGCGTGCCGCGTGCCAGGTGATATCGGGTTGGGCGAGCCCAAGCTCTTCCGCGAGCGCCGCCTGCACCTTGAGGCCATCTCCGCCGAGCGATGCGAGCGTGCCGGCCGCACCGGAGAACTGCACGACGAGCAGGCGCTTGCGCAACTCGGCAAGCCGCGCCTTGTCGCGGCGCACGCTCGAGAGCCACACGGCGGCCTTGTAGCCGAACGTGACGGGGAGCGCGTGCTGCATGTGCGTGCGGCCGGCCATCACCGTGTCGCGGTGCTTTGCGGCGAGGCCTTCCAGCGCGCGCGCGACGGCATGAAGCTCGTCATTGATGATGTCGAGCGCGGCGCGGAGCTGCAGGACCGTCGCGCTGTCCATGATGTCCTGCGTGGTCGCGCCCCAATGCACGTAGCGGCCCGCTTCGCCGCATTGCTTGGCCATCTGATGGACAATGCCGATGATCGGGTAGCCGACGATGTCGGTCTCGGTCTTGAGCTTGGCGAGGTCGAGCTTGCTCGCGTCGGACTTCTCGGCGATTTCCTTTGCTGCCTCCGCAGGGATGAGCCCCACGCGCGCCTCGGCTTTGGCGAGCGCCACCTCCACCTCGACATAGCGGGCAACCAGCGCCTCGTCGCTCCACACGGCGCGCATGGCCGGCGTGCCGAAGAAATCGCGATAGATGGCGGAGTCGAAGACGGTCGAGGGCATGATCGTGCAGTGTCCTTTATGAGCTCACGAAGAGTTGGTGTGGATGGCTCAGGTTTTGGCTTTGCCGCTGAGCGATCGGTAGACCTGGACCACCTGGCTGTCATCCTGGCTGCCAAGGCCCATGCCGGCAGCGGCGAGATACTGTTGGTGTGCCGCGGCGGCAATCGGAAGGCCCATGCGCAGTGCGCGACCGGAATCGAGCACGAGACCGAGATCCTTCACGAAGATCTCGACCGCGCTCGTGACCACGTTGTCGTAGTCGACCATGCGCGGACCACGTGCTTTCAGCATCCAGCTTCCGGCCGCAGAGCCCGTCAGCAGCTCCAGGGCGACTTTGGTATCGACGCCCGCGCGCTCGGCGAAGGCGATGGCCTCCGCAGCCACGGCAAGGTTGGCGCCGGCCATAAGCTGATTGACGATCTTCATGGCCGAGCCCTGCCCAGGCTTCTGTCCGAGATAGAAAAGGTTCGAGCCCATGGCTTCGAGCATTGGCCGTGCAGCGTCGAATGTTGCCTGCGGCGCCGCAGCCATGATCGTGAGCGTGCCACCCTTGGCGCCGGCGACGCCGCCCGAGACCGGTGCATCCACGAACTTGCGGCCGCTCGCTACGACCCGCTCGGCAATGGCCTCTACGCGTCCCGGCGCGCAGGTCGCCATGAGCACGATCGTGCCGCCCGCCGGCAGTGCCTCGAGCGCGCCATCCTTGAAGAGGATGCTCTCGGCCTGGTCGGCATTGACGACCATCAGTACGAGCGCGTCGGCGCCCTTTGCTGCTTCGGCGGCGCTTGCCGCGGCGTGTCCGCCGTTCTTCACGAGCCGGTCGATGGCGTCGCGACGAATGTCGTAGCCGACCACGCGCCACTGCTTGGAGACGAGGGTCTCCGCCATCTCGGCGCCCATGGCGCCGAGGCCGACGAATGCGATGGTGCCTGGCATGGTTCCTCCCGGATATTTTGACCGGACATCTTCGGCCGGTGTGCTCGCTAGTGTGATGATGGAGAAATTCGCCACACCCCGCGGCACGGCATCGAGCGAATTTCTCGATCTGAATCACACTAGCAAGATTAAGATTCTAGTGTCCCTTTTGATTCCGAAGTTCGCTCGGGACACTGGCTTCAAGGTGCGGCGAACTTCGGAACCGGGACACTAGCTTTCTACTGCGCAGTGTCCGTCGGTTAAAGCCTCGCGTTCATGCATGCTGCATTGCGCCGAACAAGCCGTATGCGAACGGCCCTTGCGCTCGCCAAAATAGCGGTCCAACATGATGAAGCCGCGCGGCCTCAACTCAGGCGCGGGGCGCGGCACACGTCCTTGCGCCTGAGCGACAAGGAGGAACCCATGGGGCTTGAACCCAACGGCAGTGCAACGCGCAGCGCCCGCGCCATCGCGATCCTTGGTCCCTACCTTTCCGGCAAAACCACACTCCTCGAAGCCATTCTGGCCCGTACCGGCGCCGTAACGCGCCAGGGCTCGATCGTGGACAAGAACACGGTCGGCGATGCCGTGCCCGAAGCCCGCGACCACGGCATGAGCGTCGAAGTCAATGTCGCCGACGTCGAGTTTCTCGGAGATCGCTTCACTTTCATCGACTGCCCCGGCTCGATCGAGTTCCAGGCCGAGGCGAGCGCCGTGCTTGCCGCTTGTGATGCTGCGATCGTCGTTTGTGAGCCCGATCCCAAGCGCGTGCCGGCGCTGCAGCTCATTCTCAAGCAGCTCGAGGATCTGGGCATTCCCCATTTCCTCTTCCTGAACAAGATCGACAGCTTCCAAACCCCGGTGCGCGAGATCCTGCCGATGCTGCAGCCCTCGAGTGCCAAGCCGCTGGTGTTGCGCCAGATTCCCGTGTGGGAGAACGGCATCGCGACGGGTTTCGTCGATCTCGCGCTCGAGCGCGCGTTCCTCTACCGCGAGCACGCGCCGTCCGAGGTCATTGCGATGCCGGAAGCGCTCGAGTCCCGCAAGCAGGAGGCGCGCTTCCACATGCTCGAGCAGCTCGCCGACTACGACGACGAGCTCATGGAGCAGTTGTTGAGCGACATGCAGCCGCCGCGCGACCGTGTGTTTGAGGATCTCTCCAAGGAAATGCGCGAGGGGCTGATCTGCCCGGTGCTCCTTGGTTCAGCCGAGAACGGCAATGGCATTGTGCGCTTGCTGAAGGCGCTGCGTCATGAGGCGCCATTCGTCTCGTATACGGCGGAGCGTGTCGGCCTCGGCGACACCAAGTCGGCCGTGCAGATCCTCAAGACCGTCTACACCGCCCATGGTGGCAAGCTCTCGATCGCGCGCGTTCTCGCGGGCGATCTTCCCGATGGTGCGACGCTCTACGGTCCGCGCGGAGATGATCGCGTGGCCGGCATGTTCTCCATGCTCGGGCAGGAGGCGCGCAAGATCACGAGCGCCAAGCGCGGCGATACCGTCGCTCTCGGCCGGCTCGAGAGCGCGCGCACGGGAGACACGCTTGCAGCGGAGAAGAATGGGATCAAGCAGCTCGAGCTCCCCGAGCAGGCCGCGCCCGTGTATGGCGTCGCCATCGAGCTCAAGGATCGCAAGGACGAGGTCAAGCTGAGCGCGGCACTCGCGAAGCTCATGGAGGAAGACCCTTCCATCCGTCTCGATCATTCGCCCGAGACGCACCAGATGGTGCTCTGGGGGCAAGGGGAGATGCACCTTCGCGTGGCCATAGAGCGCCTGTCGCGCAAATACGGGATCGAGGCCGGCACGCGGCGGCGGCAGATACCCTACAAGGAGACGATCAAAGGCAGTGTCTCCATACGCGGCCGCCACAAGAAGCAGTCCGGCGGACACGGGCAGTTCGGTGATGTGGTCGTCGAGATCAAACCGCTGAGTCGCGGCGAAGGCTTCCACTTCGACGACACGATCACCGGCGGCGTGGTGCCGAAGCAGTTCATTCCTTCGGTGGAGATCGGCGTGCGCGACTATCTCCAGCACGGGCCGCTTGGTTTCCCCGTGGTCGATGTCGCGGTGACACTGACGGACGGCTCCTATCATAGCGTCGACAGCTCCGACATGGCCTTCCGTCAAGCCGGGCGGCTCGCGATGTCGGAAGGTTTGCCGAAGTGCAGTCCGGTACTGCTCGAGCCGGTCATGTCGGTCGAGATCGTGGTGCCGTCCGAGGCGACGTCACGCATCAATGCGATGATCTCGCAGCGGCGCGGCCAGATCCTCGGCTTCGACGCGCGACCCGATTGGCCGGGCTGGGACGTGGTGCAGGCGCGGGTGCCTGAGACGGAGATCCAGGATCTGATCGTCGAGCTGCGCTCGGCAACGGCCGGCGTCGGCACCTTCGCGGCAAGGTTCGATCATCTCGCCGAGCTGACGGGGCGTCTGGCTGATCAGGTGCTGGCGGCGCAGAAAGAAGCGGCTGCTTGATTGGAGTGCCGCGGGCTGCCGGGAAGGGGTGCTGTGGCTTCCTGGTACGGCCTACCGGCCGGCGCGCAGTCGCGCGCTCATGACTGCTGTGCGCCGGTGCCAATCGCGTCCCCTCGCCCGCGAGCGGACAGCGCTCGCGTGTTGCGCCCTACTTCCCCCTCTCCCCATTGTCTTCAATGGGGAGAGGGTCGGGGTGAGGGGCGGGAACTTGCGCGACGTTTGCGTGTGCCGCCGCCCCTCACCCTAACCCTCTCCTCGCAAGCGGGGAGAGGGGACATGGATGTGCTTGCTGCACTCACCGCATCAAGAACAGCGGGCATTCCAGCGCCGCGACGAGGTCGCGGAGATCGCCGTGGGCCGGCACGAGAATGCCGCCGAAGTGGCCGATCAGGAAGCCGGCCTGCAGGCGCCGGATCACCTCGGCCAGGGCGGCCGGCGCGCCGTGGTCGATCTGATAATGAAGCAGGCGAACCTTGGCATGATCGCCGAGCGCGAGGCGAACCTGCTCGTCGAGCCAGTTGCCATTGCTCGGGCTATCCGAGAGCAGCATGAGCATGACTTCGCCGCTCGTGACGCCCGCCATGCGCTCGGCCGCCCGCAGCATGGGCTGGAGATGGTCCGGGCTCTCGATGACGGCAATGACGGGGCCGCGCGTGCGTCGCGCCTTCGGGCCGACGAGCATCAAGCCCGTATAGCCGCTGACACTCGCAAAGAGCTCACAGAGCCGCGCACCCTGCCCGGGCGCGAGGACATCGGCCAGGGCGACGACGTTCCATGGCCCGTCCTCGGCGCAGGCCTTGGCAAGGGCCTGCAAGGGATCATCGCGGACGATGCGGGCGCCCCTGAGCGGGACGTTAGCAGCAAGGGCAAGAGCCTCGACGCGGCGGCGCAGTGCCTGCGCGGCAAGGCGCAGATCGCGTTCGATGGCGTCGCGCGAGAGCACACGGCTGCGCGCGCCCGTATATGAGATCTCGCGCGCGAACGGATAGCTCGCCATGTCGTAGAGCTGGAGATCCTCGACGAAGAGGCTCTCGATCTCGGAATGAAAAGCCTGTGCGATGCGGATGGCCGCTTCCATCGCGACGTCGCTCGGATGCCCCGATGTAATGTGCAGCACGACACGCCCGCGCTGCTCGCCGGCCTCTGCGACGTGCATGATCATGAGGACGTCTTTCCGTTCTCGCTGCCCGCAGCGCTGTCGCCGTCGCCGCTCTCGGAACGGCGCGCAAAGGCACGACCGCGCTCGGCAAAGGATCTCAGCTTCTCTTCCACGCGCCGGTTGATGCTGCCATCCTCGAACTGTCCATCATCCTCGCGCGTGCCGGCCTTGATCCCCGTCAAGATCTCGATGCCCTGGTCGATCGTGTCGACGGCGTGGATGGCGAACTTGCCGGCCTTCACGGCCTCGACGACATCCTCACGCAGCATGAGGTGCTGCACATTGGCGCGGGGAATGAGCACACCCTGCTCGCCGTTCAGCCCGCGGGCCTTGCAGACGTCGAAGAAGCCCTCGATTTTCTCGTTGACGCCGCCAATGGCCTGCACCTCGCCCCACTGGTTCACCGACCCTGTCACGGCAAAGGACTGCTTGATCGGCACCTCCGAGAGCGCGGAGAGGAGCGCATAGAGCTCGGTCGACGAGGCGCTGTCGCCGTCGACGCCGCCGTAGGACTGCTCGAAGACGAGCGTTGCGGCGAGCGCGAGCGGCACGTCGAGCGCATAGCGTCCGGCGAGGAAGCCCCACAGGATCATCACACCCTTGGTGTGGAGCGCGCCGCCGAGGTTGGCTTCGCGTTCGATGTCGGTGACGCGGCCCGAGCCCATGCGCACGCGGGCCGTAATCCGGCTCGGACGCCCGAACGAGAAATCGCCGAGCTGGAGAACGGCGAGGCCGTTGATCTGCCCCACTTTGGCGCCGGTGGTGTCGACGAGCACGATCTGGCGCTCGATCGTCTCCTGCGAGCGGTCACGCAGGCGGTCCGAGCGCTGGATCTGCTCGTCGATGGCCTGGGCGACATCGGCGCGCGTGGTTGTGGAGCGGCCGGCCTGAGCCGCCCAGTAGTCGGCCTCGCGCACGAGATCGGCAATGCGGCCGATCTCGATGGAAAGCTTCTCGCGGTCGGAGGCGAGGCGCGCGCCTTCCTCGATGACGCGGGCGACGGCCGGCGCGTCGAGCGGCTTCAGCTTGTGCTCCATGACGATCGAGGCGATGAGGCGCGCATAGGCCTGATCATTCTCGGTGGAGCGGTTGATCGAGTCGTCGAAGTCCGCCTGGACCTTGAAGAAGCGCGAAAAGTCCGGGTCCGCCGCGGCAAGAAGGTAGTAGAGCTCGCGGTCGCCGAGCAGGACGACCTTGGTCTCGAAGGGAATGGGCTCCGGATCGAGCGACTGGGTCGCCATCAGGCCCGCCATCTCGGAGGGCTGCTCGATGCGAATTTCCTGCGCCTTGATGGAGCGTTTCAGTGCTTCCCAGGCAAAGGGTGACATCAGCAGCTTGCGCGCGTCTATCATCAGATAGCCGCCGTTCGCCTTGTGCAGCGCGCCGGGCTTGATGAGCAGGAAGTCCGTCACGAGCGCGCCCATCTGCGCGATATGCTCGACGCGGCCGATGAGATTGCCGTAGGTCGGGTTCAGCTCCTCGACGAGTGGGGCAATCGGTGGCTCGTCGCCGTTGTGCGAGACCATCGGGTTGACCATGTAGCGGCGGAAGCGGGCGTCGCGCGCAGTGTCGGCTGGCTGCTTGACGATCTCGTTCTCTTCCCCCGAAGGCGCGAGGAAGAGGCCGACGTTGCGGATGAGATCGCGTCCGACGGCATCGAGATAGGTCAGTACGTCCGGCTGGTCGCTGAAGGCCGATGCCAGGTCGTCGACGGCCTCATGTACGGCGATCGAGGCGATCTCCTCGTTGAGCTCGCTCAGCTTGGAGCGGCGCTGCTTATCCGACTTCGGCATCCGCTCGATGATCTCGGCGAGCTCTTTTTGAAGGGCCTCGATGCGCTGCTCGATCTGCTTGCGCATGGCCTCGGGCAGCGTGTTGAAGACCTCCGGCTTGACGATCTTGCCTTCGTGCATCGGCGCCATGGCGAAGCCGGTCGGCGTGCGCAGGATCGTGATGTTCTGGCTGTTCGCCTTGGTATTCAGGGATTCGAAGGCCTGCTCCTGGCCGGAGCGGAATTCCTCGTCGATGGCGCGGCGGCGCGCCTGGTAGTCCTCGCCCTCGAACATCGCGGGCAGCGTGTTGCGCAGCTCGTCGATGGCGCCGATCATGCCCTTCACGAGCCCGCGAGCACGTCCCGGCGGCAGCTTCAGCGCGCGCGGGCGGTTCGGTGTCTCGAAATTGTTGACGTAGACCCAATCCGGCGGCGTCGGCAGGTCCTTGAGCTTGCGCTCCAGATGCTGATGGACGGCCGTGGTCTTGCCGGATGCCGCAGGGCCGAGCACGAAGATATTGAAGTCGTGGCTCGCCATGTTGGCGCCGAACTGGATGGCCTTGAGCGCACGATCCTGGCCAATGAGGCCGCGTGCGGGCTCGAGCTCGGAGGTCGTCTTGAAGCCGAGCGCGGCAGAATCGACCGCGCGTCTCAGCTCACTGATGGGGAGGGGCGTATGCGTCGCAGCGGCGGCGAGCCCGTTGGCCTCGGCAGTTGCGCCTTTGGTTGGCTCGGCAGAGGCGTTCTGGTCCGATTTGGCGGGCTTGGACGATTGTGACTTCCAGAAGGCCATGCAACTTCACTCCTCGCCAACTCGGCATTTACCTGCCTGTGCCCCGAGGTGCCTCGGAGAAGAACGCACGAGGGCCGCCCGGTCAACCCGGTCGCCGCCGAGGCCGTTCCCTAAGCCCGCTGGGCCGTCGGTGCGGCTGCCGCGGTTGCGGCTTCGGCGGTGGCTGTCCGCTCGGTGCGGCTCTCGAGGTAGGCCTCGCTGCGCATTTCGATCAGCCGGCTCACTGTGCGCTCGAACAGTACGGCGGCATCGCCGGCCGGGTAGAGATCCTGCGGCTCGGCTTCGGCCGAGGCGATGAGCCCGATCCGATTATCATACAGCGTATCTATCAGGTTGATGAAGCGGCGCGCCTCGTTGCGCTTCTCGGGCGGCAGCTTGGGGATGCCTTCGATGATCACCGTATGGAAGGCATGGGCAATGTGGAGGAAGTCGAGCGTGCCGAGGGGCTTCATGCACAGATCGTCGAACGTGAAGTAGGCCACGCCGCGTGCCGCCTCGGGCACGACAAGCGTCCGGCCCTTGACGTCGAGCGTCATGGGCTTGCCCTTCCATACGCCGGTGAGGCGTGTGAATGCGGCACGCAAGGCCCGGCGCGGATCGGAATTCTCGGGGGTGAAATAGAGCGGCTGGCCGGCGAGTTTCTCGAGGCGGAAGTCCTTGGCAGCCCCAAGCTCGACGACGTCCATATGCTGCTCGATGAGATCGATCGAGGGCAGGAAGAGCTGGCGATTGAGGCCGTTCAGATAGAGCCCGCGCGGCGGCTGGTTCGACGTCGCGACCATCACCACCTGACGCTCGAACAGCCCCTTGAAGAGCCGTCCAAGGATCATCGCGTCGGCGATGTCGGTGACGTGCAGCTCGTCGAAGCAGAGGAGCTGAGCCTCGTCCGCGATCTCGTTCGCGACCTGGGGCAGGGGATCGCCCTGGACCTTCTTGCGCGCGGCGCCGATGCGGTCGTGCGTCTCGGCCATGAACTCGTGGAAGTGGATGCGGCGCTTCGGCGCGAATTGAACCGTGTCGAAGAACAGATCCATCAGCATGGTCTTGCCGCGGCCGACCTTGCCGTGAATGTAGAGCCCGCGCGGCGCGGACCGCTTGGCGGTGAAGAGATTGGAGAGTTTCCAGCCGCCGTTCGCGGGCCGCCAGTCCTTCAATTCGGTCGTGAGTGCATCGAGACGGGCGGCGACGGCGGCTTGCGCATCATCGAAGCTCGCTTCGCCGGCCTCGACGCGCGCAGTGTAACGGGCAAGGGGGCTCGCGCTCATGATCTCGGGGTGCGGGCGGGCGGTTGGCTTTTCAGACGACTTCCAGTTCCAGCCTTCGGCGGCAGAATGCCCGCGTCGGTAGGTAAGATTGCGTGTTCAGCTAGCCGCTCCAGGGGGCAGGGTCAAGCATTGCCGCCGAACGCCAGGCACGCGCGCAACGAAGGGTGGCGCCGAGGCCGCGCTACTGTGCCCCGAGCCGGGGTATTCGGACACTGCAGGAGCCTATCCCCTGCTCATCAGCCGGCAGAATAAGGCACTGGACGTTCTGAATGAAACGCGGCAAGCTTACAGTCAAGATTGCGGGGGCCGGCGGAAACGCAGGCGCATAACGCGGTCAAATAAGCGAAAGGCCAGCAATGCATTTGCTGCCTGACATGGGAGGGAACTGAGTGGTTGCCGTTGTCGAGCCCGTCTCGGCGCGGCGCGAGGCTGTTTCGTCTGCGCCGCCATTGCTGAGTGTAAGAAACGTCTCCGTCCGGTTCGGCGGCATTGTCGCCCTCGACGGCATCACCTTCGATATTTGCAGCGGCGAGATCGCCGGCCTCATCGGGCCTAATGGCGCCGGCAAGACCACGCTCTTCAACTGCCTCTCCCGCCTCTATATCCCCAATGACGGCGATATCCTGTTCGAGGGGAGATCGATCCTCAAATCGCCGCGTCACGAGATCCCGAGCATCGGCCTCGGTCGGACCTTCCAGAACGTCGCGCTGTTCGATCGCCTGAGCGTGCTCGACAATGTGAAGGTCGGTTGCCACAGCCAGAGCGCGAGCGGTTTCCTCGCCGTGGCCCTTCGCCTGCCAGGTGTTGCGGCAGAGGAGCGGCGCATAACCGAGCGGGCCTGGGAGCTCATCGAGTTCATGGATCTCAAGCCCTTCGCCGCGCTGCCGGCAGGGCCGCTGCCGTTCCCGATCCGCAAGCGCGTCGAGCTGGCGCGAGCCCTGGCAGCGAGCCCCAAGCTCCTGCTCCTCGACGAGCCGGCGGCCGGTCTCAATCACGACGAGATCGGCGTGCTCGAAGCCCAGATCCGCCGCGTGCGCGATCTCCAGAAAGTGACCGTGCTGCTGGTCGAGCACCACATGAGCCTCGTCATGGCCGTGTCGGACAAGGTCGTGGCGATCGATTTCGGCCGCAAGATTGCTGAAGGCACCCCCGCCGAGGTTCAGCGCAACCCCGAGGTCATCAAGGCCTATCTCGGCACGGGGGCCGACGTATGAGCAACATGCTGGAAGTGAAGGACCTCAAGGCCTACTACGGCCCCTCGCAGGCGCTGCACGGCATCAGCTTCTCGCTCTCCAAGGGCGGCATCACCACGCTGCTCGGCGCCAACGGGGCTGGCAAGACGACGACGCTCCGGGCCATCTGCGGCATGGTGCGCGCCGAGGGCTCGGTGATCATCGACGGCGAGCCGGTGACAGGCAAAGCGACCGAGTCGGTCGTTCGCCTCGGTGTCGGGCACGTTCCTGAGGGGCGCGGCACGTTCACGGAGCTCAGCGTCGAGGAAAACCTGCGCGTTGCGGCCTACACGCGGCGCGACAAGGCGGCTGCCGCGCGCGACCTCGAAATGGTCTTCACCTACTTCCCGCGCCTCAAGGAGCGCATGGCTCAGCAGGCGGGCACGCTTTCCGGCGGCGAGCAGCAGATGCTCGCGATCTCGCGCGCGCTCATGCTCGGGCCGCGGCTCATGCTGCTCGACGAGCCGTCGTTCGGCCTCGCGCCGCTGATCGTGCAGGAAATCTTCCGCATCATGCGGCGCATCAACGAGGAGGCGAAGGTGTCGATGTTGCTCGTCGAGCAGAACGCGGCGCTAGCGCTCGAGCTTGCCGACCACGCCTACGTGCTCGAGACCGGGCGCGTCGTCATGTCGGGGACCTCGGCGGAGGTGAGATCGGACGAGCAGATCCGCAAGTCCTATCTCGGATACTGATTTCGGCAGTCGGGGTATCGGATCACTATGGAGCAACTTCTACAGCAGGTGGCCTCGGGATTGGCGAATGGCGCGATCTACGCGCTGCTCGCCCTCGCGCTTGTCATGATCTTCGTCTCGACGAACCACATCAACTTCGCCCAGGGCGAGATGGCGATGTTCAGCGCCTTCGTCTGCTGGCAGCTCCTCAACTGGGGCTATTCCTTCTGGGTCGCGCTTCCCGCGACCATGCTCTTCTCCTTCACCATCGGTGTCCTGATCGAGCGCATTATCCTGCGGCCTCTGCATACGGCGCCGCTGCTTTCCGTCGTCGTGGTCTTCATTGGCCTTCTGGCAATCTTCCATTCGCTTGCCGGCGCCATCTGGACACACACCGTCAAGCCATTCCCGTCGCCGTTCCCTGACTTCAGCCTTGTACATTCGGGGATCATCGGGCCCCATCAGATCGGCATGGTCGTCGTGGCGGTGGGCATGCTGGGCCTCCTCTTCTGCTTCTTTCGCTTCACGCCGCTGGGGCTCGCCATGCGGGCGGCGGCGCTCAACGCAACCTCGGCGCGGCTCGTCGGCATCAATGTCGACTGGATGCTGGCGCTCGGCTGGGGGCTCGCCGCAACCGTCGGTTCGGTGGCGGGAGTCCTCGTTGCCCCGGTCGTCTATCTTGAGCCCAATATGATGGCCGGCATCCTGCTCTA
This sequence comes from Hyphomicrobium sp. CS1BSMeth3, assembly GCF_900117415.1. Taxonomy (GTDB): domain Bacteria; phylum Pseudomonadota; class Alphaproteobacteria; order Rhizobiales; family Hyphomicrobiaceae. The sequence continues at coordinate 385,361 of NZ_FPEI01000003.1, read as the reverse complement.
CGGCTTTGCCGGCGCGCTCGTCGGGGGCATCTCGAGCCCTGGCGGCGCGGTCGCCGGTGGTTTCATCGTCGGCGTGCTCGAGAACATGGTCGCTTATCTCGGGAACATGCTCGAGCGTGCGACGGGTTTCTACCTCATCGGCAACGGCGAGAAGCTGACCGTTGCGCTCATCATCGTCATCACGGTGCTCACCCTGAAGCCGTCCGGCCTCTTCGGGCACGTTACGGTCAAGAGGGTCTGAGCATGGCCACGACGATGACGACAGAAACGAGTGCGGCGGGCGACCCGGCGGCGCTGCCGGGACTGCGCCGGCCGATCCCCAAATGGATCTGGCTCGGCATCATCTTCGCGGCGCTGCTGCCGCTGATCGGCGGGCAGACGGGCCTCATCTCGAACTTCTACTTCCTCCAGCTCTCGCTGATGATCGTTTATTCGATCGCCGTGCTGGGCTTGAACCTCCTGACCGGGTTCAACGGTCAGATCTCGCTCGGACACGGCGCGTTCTTCGCGGTCGGCGCCTACGTCACGGCGATCCTCATCGACCGCTACGAGATGCACTATCTCGCGACGCTGCCGCTCGCCATGATCGCCTGCTTCATCGTCGGCTATCTTTTCGGCCGGCCGGCGCTCCGCCTCGAAGGCCACTATCTGGCACTCGCGACCTTCGCGCTCGCCATCGCGGTTCCGCAGTTCCTCAAGTACCGCCACTTCGAGCCTCTCACGCACGGTGTCCAGGGCATCAACATCTTCAACCCCGACCCGCCGTTCGGCCTGCCGCTGAGCCCCGATCAGTGGCTCTATCTCGTGGTCCTCGCCTGCGCGGTCGTGATGTTCATCGTTGCTCGGAACATCGTCCAAAGCCGCATGGGCCGCGCGATGATGGCGATCCGCGACCAGCCGCTCGCCGCGGATACGATGGGCATCAACTCGGCGCGGACGAAGTCGATTACGTTCGGCATCAGCGCACTCTATGTCGGCCTTGCCGGCGCGCTTCATGCCATCATCTTCGAGTTCGTATCGCCGGACAGCTTCCGTTTCGAGCTGTCGATCGCCATGCTCGTCGGCGCCGTGATCGGCGGCATCGCCACGCTCTCCGGGGCGGTCATCGGCGGCTTCTTCGTCCAATTCATCGAGAAGTACGCGGATGCCTTGACGAAATGGATAACGTCGACCGTCCATCTGCCCATTCATCTGGAGCCGTGGACGATCTACGGCATCGTGCTGATCGTTCTGATGTACACTATGCCCATGGGCATTGCCGGAGGGCTTGCCTCACTGTGGCGCAAGATCCGACCACCCGGATAGGCGCCGCGTGGCGCCCTGATAGAGCCTTTCATAACTAGGCCGTTCTAAGGAGGAAGCAGATGACAAAGAGAACCCGCAGAGATGTTCTGGTCGGCGGCTCCGCGATTGCGGCCGCCCAGGTGATTGGCTTTCCGGCCATCGCCCAAGGCAAGAAGTATGACGACGGCGCGACCGATACCACGATCAAGATCGGCCACTCCGGCCCCTACTCCGGCAATGCCTCGGCCTACGGCAACATTGGCCGCACGATCGAGGCCGTGTTCAAGATGGTCAACGACAATGGCGGCATCAACGGCCGCAAGATCGAATTCATCACCTACGACGACGGCTACAGCCCGCCGAAGACCGTCGAGATGGTTCGCAAGCTCGTCGAGCAGGACAAGGTGCTCTTCCTGTTCAACACGCTCGGCACGCCGCCCAATACGGCCATCCACCGCTACATGAACCAGAAGAAGGTGCCGCAGCTCTTCGTTGCGACGGGCGCGTCGAAGTGGGGGCAGCCGAAAGAGTTCCCCTGGACCATGGGCTGGCAGCCCGACTACGTGACCGAGGGCGCGATCTACGCCAAGCACATCCTGGCGACGATCAAGGAGCCCAAGATCGGCATTCTCATGCAGAATGACGACTACGGTAAGGACTACTACAACGGCTTCATCCAAGGCCTCGGCGACAAGAAGAACCTCATCGCGCAGCTTGCGACCTACGAGGTCACCGATCCGACCGTCGACAGCCAGATGATCCAGCTCAAGAACACGGGCGCCAACGTGTTCTTCAACATCACGACGCCGAAGTTCGCCGCACAGGCGATCAAGAAGGCCTTCGAGATCGAGTGGAAGCCGGCGCACTACCTCAACAACGTGTCCTCGTCCTTCGGCTCGGTGTTCCGTCCGGCCGGCATTCCGGCCTCGCAAGGCGTGATGCTGGCGCTCTACCGCAAGGACGTGAATGACGCCCAGTTCGCGAGCGCGCCGGACGTCGTGGCCTTCAAGGCCTTCATGGCGAAGTACATGTCGAGCTTCGACATCAAGGACGACACGCACAACTACGGCTACTCGGTCACGCACACGCTGATCGAGGTGCTCAAGAAGTGCGGCGACACGCTGACCCGCGAGAACGTCATGAAGCAGGCAGCGAGCCTCAAGGGCTTCGAAGCGCCGCTGCTGCTGCCCGGCATCAAGATCAACACGAGCGCAACCGACTTCTATCCGCTGCAGTCGGTGCAAATGGCGCGCGTGAAGGGCGAGAGCTTCGAGATGTTCGGCGACATCCTCTCGAACGAGAGCGCCTGATCGTCAGGGCGACCTGCCGGCGCGGGAACGCGCCGGCCCCATCACCTACCGCGTTGTAAAGAATTTCGGCCCGGCACCAACGATGTTGGCGTCGGGCTTTCCTATGACCTTTGCGTCCTTGCCCTCGTACTCCACTGCATAGAGCACTGACCGGATGGCCTCCAGGCGGGCCCGGCGCTGGTCGTTGGCGAGTATCACCGTCCAGGGTGCCGTTGCCGTGTGCGTGAAACGGAACATCTCTTCCTTGGCGGCGCTGTAGTCTTCGAAGCGGCTCATGGCGGCAATGTCGATGTCGCTGATCTTCCATTGCTTCAGCGGATCGTGGCGGCGCTCGTGGAAGCGTTCGAGCTGCATCTCGCGGCCGATCTCAAGATAGAACTTGAAGAGGCGGATGCCGTCGCGCACGAGCATGCCTTCGAACTCGGGCGCCTCGCGCAGAAATACCGCGTGCTGCTCCTCGGTGCAGAAGCCCATGACGCGCTCGACGCCGGCACGGTTGTACCAGGAGCGGTCGAACAGCGACATGTCGCCGGCTGCCGGCAGATGCGCGACATAGCGCTGGAAGTACCACTGGCCCCTTTCGGTTTCGGTCGGCTTGGTCAGCGCGACCACGCGGGCGCTGCGCGGGTTCAGGTGGCGGACGAAATAGCTTATGCAGGTGCCCTTGCCCGCCGAGTCGCGCCCCTCGAAGAGGCAGACGATACGCTCGCCCGTGCCACGTATCGCGCTCTGCAGCTTGGCGAGCTCGACCTGCAGACCGAGGAGCTGCGCATCGAAGTCGTTGCGCTTGAGCTTGGTGTCATAGGGATAGCCGCCACTGCCGAGCGCGGCGTCCGCGATGGCCTTCGGAAATACGGGATTGTCGATATCGAAGTGGGCCAAGGCGGCCTTGTCCTTGGCCTTGGCGTTGCGGGACGTGCTCCCGGCCTTGCCCTTGCTCTTGTTGGCCATGAGGCGGTTCCTCGTCCTTCCTATGTCGCGCCGCCTGGGAAGTGGCGCGCCGCAAAGTCGGCAATAGCAGCAAGCACCGCGGCCTCCTGGTCGCGATGGGGCGAATGCCCGCACTTGTCGAGCACCAGCCGCTCGACCGGCCCTCGCGCAAGCTCGGCGATGCGGTCGATCTGCGCCAAGGTGCCGTATTCGTCGTCCCGGCCCTGAATGAGAAGTGTCGGTATGCTTAACGCGCGCGCCTCGGGTTCGAGGGACCAGTCGAGAAATTCCGGCATCAGCCAGGTATCCGCCCAGCCGTGAAAGGCGTCATCGACGTGGGCGTGATAGCGCGCAAGGCGCTCGCGGAGCGGGCCCTCGCCGTAGGTCGCGCTGATGCGGGCAATGCTGTCGACGCAGATGGGCTCGACCATGATGTGCGGCGCCATGAGCACGAGGCCGGCGACCGGCCGCCCCGCGGACGCGGCGTGGATGAGGGCAATCGAGGCGCCGTCGGAATGGCCGATGAGCAGCGGCTGTGCGATCCCCGCCCGATCGAGGACCAGGGGCAGCACGTCGAGGGCTTCCTCATGCATGAAGCGGGGCGTGCGCGGGCCTTCGAGGCTGGCCGACTGGCCATAGCCGAAGCGCGAGTAGACGAGCGCCGGTGCGCCGAGCTCACGGGCCACCTTGTCCGGGAAGTCGCGCCAGAGTGCCGCGCAGCCCAGTCCCTCGTGCAGGAAGACGAGCGGTGGTCGGTCGGTGACCGGCCCGGGAATGACGCGGTACTCGATGGCGCGGCCGCCGATGTCCATGAACAGCATCTAGTGCCCCGTTTCCGAGGTTCGCTTAACGTCGATGCGGGTGACCCGAGCGAAACTCGGAAACAACAGGGGCACTAGCATCGTAGATTTCCTGGTGTGATTCAGATCGAGAAATTCGCTCGATACCGTACCGCGAGCACTGGCGAATTTCTCGATCATCACACCAGCCCTAGACTCCCAGGTGGCGATGCATGAGCGCCGCATCGGCGAGCAGCGCTGCCGGCGGCCCCTCATGCACGATCTCACCCTTCACGAGTATCACGACACGGTCGGCGACGCTCGCCAGCTCGTTCACGGACTTGTCGACGATGAGGGCGGCGAGTCCGGTGCTGCGGAGGAGGCGGATCGTCGCCCAGATCTCCTCGCGGATGAGCGGAGCGAGACCCTCGGTGGCCTCGTCGAGGATGATGAGGCGTGGGTTCGTCAGGAGCGCGCGCGCAATCGCGAGCATCTGCTGCTCGCCGCCGGAGAGCTGATCGCCGCGGTTCGTGCGCCGCTCGGCAAGGCGCGGGAAGAGCTCGAAGACGCGGGGCACGGTCCATTCCGTGGCGCCATCAGGGCCGGGGCGCGCGGCAATGTCGAGGTTCTCCGCGACCGAGAGCGTCCCGAAGATGCCGCGCCCTTCGGGAACATACGCGACGCCCAGTTGCGAGCGCGCGAAGGTCGGCAGGCGCGTTGCGTCGATGCCGGCGAGCTCGACGCGGCCCTCGGCCGCCGGCACGAGGCCCATGATGGTGCGGATGAGCGTGCTCTTGCCCATGCCATTGCGACCCATGAGCGCGACCGTCTCGCCGCGGCCGACCGTCAACGTCACGCCGCGCAGGATGTGGCTCGGCCCGTAGAAGGCATGAAGGCCTGTCGCGGAGAGCAGCTCCGCATGACCCGTCATGACGCAGCCCCGAGATAGGCGCGCTGGACGGCGGCATCGGCACGGATGGCATCGGGCGGCCCGCTCGCCAGAAGGCCGCCTTCGACCATCACGGTCATGCGATCGGCGACCGAGAACACGAAGTCCATGTCGTGCTCGATGAGCAATACGGCGTGGTCGCGCGCGAGGCTCTTCAGCAGGCGCGCGAGGCCCAAGGATTCCTCGTTGCCCATGCCGGCGAGCGGCTCGTCGAGCAGAAGGACGCGCGGGTTTCCGGCGAGCGTCATGGCGATCTCGATCAGGCGCTGCTCGCCGTGCGAAAGCGTGCCGGCAATGCGATTGGGTGCCTCGTGGAGACCGATGCGTTCCAGCACGGTGGCGACGCGGGCGTCGATATCACGGGCGGATGTGCGCGGCCGCAAGAGCTCGCGCGCCGGCGTGTGGATGGCCTGCGCGGCGAGGCGGACGTTTTCGAGGATCGAGAGCGGGGGAAAGATGTTCGTGCGCTGGAAGGAGCGGGCGACGCCGGCCTGCGCCATCTGCGGCGCCGAGGAACCAGCGACCGGGCGGCCATCGAGACGGATCTCGCCGGAGGTTGGCTTGAGCTCCCCCGAGAGCAGGTTCACGAGTGTCGACTTGCCCGCGCCATTGGGGCCGATCACGGCGTGCAGCTCCCCGCGCCGGAGTGCAATCGAGACATTGCGCACGGCCGCGAGGCCGCCGAAGGATTTGCTCAGCGCTGTCGTCTCCAGGACCGGGGTGGCCTCTGCGCTCATGGCCGCACCTGCTCGTCGCGCGCGGGGCGTCTGCCATAGGCGGGCCGGATGAAGCGCGGAAAGCGCAGGCTGGCGAGGCCACGTGGCAGAATGAGCACCACGGCGAGGATGACGAGACCTTCGAGCAGCAACTTGCGTTCGGCGAGCGCCTGCACCTTGAGCCCGAAATGCTCGAGCCCGATGGCGGCAAAGAAGCGCGCGAACGGCTTGGCGTCGCCGACGAGCTGCGGCAACTCGCCGAGGCCCGTGAAAGCGAGCGCACCGAGAATGGGCCCGTGCAGCGATTGGAGCCCGCCGAGCAGGATCATGAGGAGCGCCTCGGCCGAGCGGTGCCAGCCGACAATCTCGGGGTTCACGAAGGCGCGATGCATGGCCCACATGTGACCGGCGACACCCGCCAGCGCACCCGCAATCACGAAGGCAGCAAGCTTGTAGCGGTACGTGTCATAGCCGAGCGCGCGCATGCGGTGCTCGTTCACGCGGATGCCTTCGAGCACGCGGCCGAACAGCGAGCGCAGAAGGAAGGCGAGGAACAGGTACATGGCAACCAGCTGCACGAGCGCCACATAGTACAGGAACACCGGGCGCTGGCGGCGCGTGTAGGTCAGCTCGAGACCGAGGAAGGAGAGCGCCGGTCGCGCGAGATAGGCGCCATCCGTGCCGCCCCCGAGCTTGGTGTCGTGGAAAATGAAGAAGATCATCTGCCCGAAAGCGAGCGTGACCATGAGAAAGAAGAAACCGCGCGTTCGGAGCGAGAGCGCGCCGACGATGAGCGCCGCGGCGCCCGCGGCCAGCACGGCGAGCGGGAGCGTGATCATGATCGAGAGGCCCGCATCCTCGGGCGTCACGAGGTAGACAGTATAGGCCGCGAGCCCATAGAAGGCGCCATGGCCGAGGCTGACGAGGCCCGTGCAGCCGACGAGGAGCTGGAGGCTCAGCGCGAGCATGGCTGCGACGAGCGCTGTCGTCGCAAGCTCCACGTAGTAGTACTGGACCATATAAGGCAGCAGCGCCAGCAGCACGGTGCCGGCGGCCAGACCGAAGGCTCCTTTCGGCGTCGGCAGCATTGTGCGCCGTCCTCCTCAGCCGCGTTGACCGAAGAGGCCGGTCGGCCGCCAGAGCAGGACCGCGGCCATGAGCACGTAGATGGCGAGCCCGGCGACGGCGGGCACATAGGCCTTGCCGAGCGTATCGACGAGGCCGATCAGCAGTGCCGACCAGAAAGCGCCCGAGATCGAGCCGAGCCCGCCAATGACGACCACCACGAACGAGATGATGAGAAAGCCGTCGCCCATGCCCGGATAGACAGAGTAGAGCGGAGCCGCGAGCACGCCCGCCGTCAGCGCCAGCGCCGTGCCGACGGCAAAGACGGTCATGTGCACGCGCCGTGCGTCGATGCCGATCACGTCGACCATCTCGGGTTTCTCGGCCGCGGCGCGGATGACGGCGCCCATGCGCGTGCGCTCGATCCACAGGAAGAGCGCGACGGCGAGCGCAAGACACACGCCGATCACGGCGAAGCGATAGGCAGAGTAGGAGAAGCCGGCGGTGATCGGCACCGAGAAGTCGAACGCCGTCGGCACCGGGACCGAGTAGAAGTCATTGCCGACGAGTATCGAGCGCGCTTCCTCAAAGAGCAGGATGAGGGCGAAGGTCAGGAGCACCTGATCGAGGTGATCGCGCTTGTAGAAATGGCGGAAGAGCCCCCGCTCGAGGAGTGCGCCGAATGCTGCACCGCCGAGAAGCGCCAGCGGCAGCGCGAGCCACGCCGAGCCGACACTGCGGGTCACCAGATAGGCGACATAGGCGCCGACCATGAACAGCGAGCCGTGCGCGAGATTGATGATGCCCATCACGCCGAAGATCAGCGTGAGGCCGCTGGCGATCAGGAACAGCAGGAGCCCGTACTGCACGCCATTGAGGAGCTGCGCGAGGAAGCCGGCCAGACTCATGCAAGGCTGCTCATGAATGCCATCTAGTGTCCCGATTCCGAAGTTCGCTTAACCTCGATGCCAGTGTCCCGAGCGAGCTTCGGAATCAAAAGGGACACTAGAATCATAATCTTGCTCGTGTGATTCAGATCGAGAAATTCGCTCGATCCCGTGTCGCGAAAGGTGGCGAATTTCTCGATCATCACACTAGCGACGCGAGCGGAGCGCCGGCGCCTCCCCAGGAAGGATCTGTGAGAGGCTTTTAGTGCATTCGCGGCACAACCGGAACCCTGTTGCCGCGCTCTCGGGGCCCTTGGGCTGGCTCATGCCAGCCCTTCGCGGTGCCGTTAGCATTCGACGAACGAGGCAGTTGCCCCGGCCGCCCTGCCTCCCGATAATGCGGCCTAAGACAAGCCTCTAGATTGGCCCTGGCGTGGGCCTCGCGATGGGAGCGAAACAGATGTCCGAGAAGGTCTATGCCGTGCCGGCCGAGTGGGCGAGCCGGGCCTGGGTCGACGAGCAGAAGTATCAGTCGATGTACAAGCGCTCTGTCGAGGACCCCGAGGGCTTCTGGGGCGACATGGGCAAGCGGGTCGACTGGATCACGCCCTATTCGAAGGTGAAGAACGTCTCGTACGGGCCGGGCGATGTCTCGATCAAGTGGTACGAGGACGGCACACTCAATGTGTGCGCGAACTGTGTCGATCGCCATCTGAAGACGCGCGGCGACCAGGTGGCGATCATCTGGGAGGGCGATGACCCGACCGTCGATCAGCAGATCACCTACCGCCAGCTCTATGAGAGGGTCTGCAAGTTCGCCAACGTGCTCAAGGCGAACGGCGTCAAGAAGGGCGATCGCGTCACCATCTACCTGCCGATGATCCCCGAGGCGGCCTATGCCATGCTGGCCTGCGCGCGCATCGGTGCTGTTCACTCGGTCGTTTTCGGCGGTTTCTCGCCGGACAGCCTCGCTGGCCGCATCGAGGATGCGACCTCGAAGTTCATCATCACGGCCGATGAGGGTGTCCGCGGCGGTCGCCCGATCCCGCTCAAGAAGAACACGGACGAGGCTCTCGCCAAGGTCGGCAAAGGCGACGAGAAGGTGCTGGTCGTCCGCCATACCGGTGGACAAATTGCCTGGAAGCCCGAGCGCGATATCTGGCTGCACGAGGCGCAGGAGAAGGTCGGCGCGGAGTGCCCGCCGGAGACGATGAGCGCCGAGGATCCGCTCTTCATCCTCTATACCTCGGGCTCGACGGGCAAGCCCAAGGGCGTGCTGCACACGAGCGGCGGCTACCTCGTCTATGTCTCGATGACGCATCAGTACGTCTTCGACTATCACGACGGCGACATCTATTGGTGCACGGCGGACGTCGGCTGGGTCACGGGCCACAGCTACATTCTGTACGGGCCGCTCGCCAATGGCGCGACGACGCTCATGTTCGAAGGCGTGCCGAACTATCCGACAGCCTCGCGCTTCTGGCACGTCGTGGACAAGTGGAGCGTGAATACGTTCTACACGGCGCCGACGGCGATCCGCGCGCTCATGGGGGCCGGCGACGACTTCGTGAAGCGCACGAGCCGCGCGTCGCTGCGCCTGCTCGGCTCGGTCGGCGAGCCGATCAACCCGGAAGCCTGGGAATGGTACAACCACGTGGTCGGCGAGAGCCGCTGCCCGATCGTCGATACGTGGTGGCAGACCGAGACGGGCGGCATTCTCATCACGCCGCTCCCCGGCGCGACCAAGACCAAGCCGGGGTCGGCCACGCGGCCTTTCTTCGGCATCCAGCCCGCGCTCGTCGATGAGAGGGGCGCGCGCATCGAAGGTGCGGGATCCGGCAATCTCGTCATTCTCGATAGCTGGCCGGGCCAGATGCGCACGGTCTACGGCGACCACGAGCGTTTCGTGCAGACGTACTTCTCGACCTACCCCGGCACGTACTTCACGGGCGACGGCTGCCGGCGCGACGAGGACGGCTATTACTGGATCACCGGCCGCGTCGATGATGTCATCAACGTGTCCGGCCACCGCCTCGGCACGGCGGAGGTCGAGAGCGCCCTCGTCTCGCATCCCAAAGTCGCGGAGGCGGCCGTGGTCGGCGCGCCGCACGACCTCAAGGGCCAGGGCATTTACTGCTATGTCACGCTCATCCAGGGCAACCAGCCGACGGACGAGCTGAAGAAGGAGCTTGTCGCGACCGTCCGCAAGATCATCGGTCCGACGGCTTCGCCCGATTGGATTCAGTTCTCGCCCGGCCTGCCGAAGACGCGCTCGGGCAAGATCATGCGCCGCATCCTGCGCAAGATCGCCGAGGACGACTTCTCCAATCTCGGCGATACCTCGACGCTCGCCGAGCCGGCCGTGGTCGACGATCTCGTCGCCAACCGGCAGAACAAGCGGGTCGCAGGCTGAGACGCGATCAAAGAGGTTTCAATGCGCCGGCGCCGGTCTCGGAAAGAGGCCGGCGCCTTTATTTGCGATGCCCGGTAGAGTGCTTCAGTTCTTCGCCGCCAGCTTGCAACCGCCTTGATCGAGCGGACGGAAGGCTTGTTCGGCCGGGATCGTGCGGATGAGCTTGTAGTAGTCCCAAGGGTACTTGGACTCAGATGGCGACTTGACCTCGAAGAGGTACATGTCGTGCATCTTGCGCCCGTCGATGCGCACGTATCCCTTGCCGAAGAGCGGATCGTCGGTCGGCAATTCCTTCATCTTGGCGACGACCTTGTCGCCGGGCTCATCCGTCCCGAGCGCCTGCACGGCCTTGAGATAGTGGATGATGCTCGAGTAGAAGCCGGCCTGCGCCATGGTCGGGCGGCGGTTCCTGAAGCGGTCGCCCCAACGCTTCGACCATGCGCGGGATTCTTCCGTGCGATCCCAGTAGAAAGCGCTGGTGAGCTGGAGGCCTTGCGCCGCATCGAGCCCGAGGCTGTGGATGTCCGAGATGAAGACGAGGAGGCCGGCGAGCTTCTGGCCTCCCTTCACGACGCCGAACTCGGCCGCCTGCTTGATCGAGTTGATGGTATCGCCGCCGGCATTGGCGAGGCCGACGATCTTCGACTTCGAGGCCTGGGCCTGGAGAATGAAAGACGAGAAGTCCGACGTATTGAGCGGATGGCGAACGCTGCCGAGAACCTTGCCGCCCGACTTCGTCACCACGGCGCCGACATCGCGCTCGAGCGCATAGCCGAAGGCGTAGTCCGCCGTGAGGAAGAACCAGGTGTCGCCGCCCGACTGGACCACGGCGGAGCCGGTGCCGTTGGCGAGCGCGTACGTGTCGTACACCCAGTGGATCGTATTGGCATTGCAGAGCTTGCCCGTGATGTCGGACGAGGCCGGGTCGGAGGCGAGAAAGACCTTGTTTTTGGAACCGACGAGCGTCTGGATGGCGAGGCTCACGGCTGAGGACGACGCACCGGCGATCATGTCGACGCCGTCGACGTCGAACCAGCGGCCGCCGACCGACATGCCAATGTCGGCCTTGTTCTGCGTGTCGGCGTAGACGACCTCGATCTTCTTGCCGAGCACGGTCCCGCCGAAATCCTCGACGGCCATGCGCGCGGCTTCGACGGCGCCCATACCGTTGATGTCGGCATAGATGCTGTTCATGTCCGTGAGCACGCCGATTCTGACGACGTCTCCAGAGATCTGCGCGTTGGCGGGGCCGGCCGCGATGGCCATCGACAGCGCGGCAGCGCCGGCGAGCAGGTTGCGTGCTAACGACATTATCGGTTCTCTCCCTGGCTTTTTTCGATTGTCCCTTTGTCGGTGCCGGCCTTGGCTCACGGCCACGCGGGCGGCTTGCCGTTGCGCGCAAGTCGATCGCGATGGGGCGGTAAAGCGGAAGTGCCGGTAGGGGGAAAGATCGAGTGCGCGAGACGAGGGGCCGAGCATAGAACTGCCCGTCCGACGAAGGTCTTGTGTCCCTTCGTCAGCTCTTCAGCCCGCGGCATGACCACTGGAGTCATACGCGACCTCGCGCTTCCATCCCCTTGGACGTGCCGTTTTTCCGGCTCGTGGATCGTCGGAGCGCTCGAGGCCTCCGTTATCGATCATTGAATAGTACCGATCCGCGCTTGGCAACCAAGGCGGGGAAAGCTGCGGGCAGTTTTTGCGATCCGGCCGTCGAGGACCCGGAAACCCAGGCAATAAGCGCCTGAAAATTCAAAAGGGGGGAGGGTGGTGGAGCCGAGGGGAATCGAACCCCTGACCTCTGCAGTGCGATTGCAGCGCTCTCCCATCTGAGCTACGGCCCCGAAGGCAATCTATGGGTCGCGGCTGGTTTAGAGACAGCCGCCGAACGTGTCAACAAGCTCGCCATCGCTCGTGCGCTCCAAGGGGTACACTCGGACCCGTCCGGAAGTGCCGGTCGGGAAGCGTCTCAGCACTTGCCCAAGGGGCGATCGCGCGCTTTGCCGGCGGGTCTTCAGGTGCACGGGCTGCGATTGCTGTTGCTGCGCACAGCTCTCCTCAATTTGAGGTCAAACCCTCTACGAGCGCGGCAAATCGACCAAGAAGTGCCGAAAACCCCTATTTTCGTGCTGTTTTTGCTTTCCCATCGTCACTAACATGCGTTATCCGGCTGCCTGCGCGTGAGTCGTGGAGCGCTTTGCGAACCAGCTTCGCGTAGCCGGGCCGAGTGGGCGGGGTAGGAAGTGATCTCACTTCGGCGGGACCCGGCGACGAGCAAAATGCTGGGCGGGAGAACCGCCGGCGCAGCTCGCGAACGCTGCCTGGGCCGACTACGCGGCCGCTCCTGGGGTGGGGCGAGTGAGCGTCTGAAGTCCGGCCAGAAGATGTAGACGGTGCTTTACACACCAAACTTTAGTGGAACCTAGGAGGCACATATGGCGAAAGCGGCGAGCAAGGCAGGAGCGAAGGCGGCACCTGCGAAGGTCGTGACGGTGACGATGCGCGATCTCGGCACGGCACTGGCGGAGGCGCACGAGCTGCCGAAGAAGCAGGGGCTCGAGATGCTGGCCCAGACGGTCGAGATGATCACCAAGCACCTCAAGAAGGGCTCGCGCGTTCGCCTCGCCGGTCTCGGTATTCTCCAGGTGCGCAAGCGCCCCGCCCGCATGGGTCGCAATCCGGCGACGGGCGAAGCCATCAAGATCAAGGCGAGCAAGAAGGTCGCCTTCCGCGCTGCCAAGGAGCTCAAGGAAGCGATCTGAGCTTTCTGGCCCGAGAGCATGAAAAAAGCCGCGGTGACGCGGCTTTTTTTGTTGGCTTATCGCCCGGCGATCCGTACCGGCCGTCGCAGGAATGCCGGTACATTCTCATCGAGGCCGAAGGCCACCGGCTCGCGCTCACGCTCGCGCGGCTCCTGTTTGCGCGGCGCCGCTTCTTCTTTGCGTGATGGAGCTTCGTGGCGCGCGCGGCTCGGCTGCTGCGCTGGCCGCGAGGTATCGCGCTCACCGCGCCCACCCTGTCGGCGGCCCTCACGGCGTTCCTCGCGGTGCCCGTCACGCGGCTCCTCGCTGCGACGGGGATGGGCACGCTCTTCGGCTGGCTGGCGCTGGGGCGCTGATTTGGCTGCGGCGCCAGCGTTTGTGGCAGCAGGGGCGGCTGCATGAGCATCACCGCCGGTCGCTGCTTCGCGCGGCGGCCGCTGCCCGCGCTCGCGGCCACGCTGCTGCGGCCGCTTGTCGCCCGATCCGCGGCGCGCATCACGCCCACCACGATCGGAACTGGCACCACGACGGCCGCGGCCACGGCGCTTCATGCCGTCGGCCATGGTCTCCTCGTCGGGAGCATCGCCGAGCCACTTTGGCTCCTCGTCGGTCAGCTTGGTGATCGCCGACATGGCCTTGATGTCATCGGGCGTTACTATCGTGACCGAATGACCGAGCTTGCCGGCGCGGCCCGTGCGGCCGATGCGATGGACGTAGTCGTCAGCCTGCCAGGGAACATCGTAGTTGAAGACGTGGCTGACGTCGGGAATGTCCAGCCCGCGGGCGGCGACGTCGGAGGCGGCGAGGAGCTGGATGCGCCCCTCGCGGAATGCATCAAGCGTCGCCATACGGGTCGTCTGATCGAGATCGCCGTGGATGGCGCCGGCACTGAAGCCGTGCTTCAGGAGCGACTTCAGCAGGATCGCCACATCGCGCTTGCGATTGCAGAAGATGATGGCGTTCTTGACGTCGAGATCGCGAAGAAGATCGCGCAGGGTGGCGCGCTTTTCGCGGTCATCCATCGTGGCGCAGAACTTGAAGGCCTGGGTGATCGTCTTCGCCGTCGTGGCGGGCCGGGCCACCTCGATGCGCACCGGATCCTTGAGGAACTGATCGACGAGGCGCGTGATCTCGGGCGGCATGGTCGCGGAGAAGAACAGCGTCTGCCGGCGCGGCGGGAGAAGCTTGCAGATCTTCTCGATGTCCGGGATGAAACCCATGTCGAGCATTCGATCGGCTTCGTCGATGACCAGGATCTCGACGCCCATGAGCATGACGCGGCCGCGCGTGAAGTGGTCGAGCAGGCGGCCCGGCGTCGCGATCAGCACGTCGACGCCGCGATCGAGCTTGCGCACCTGGTCGTCCATCGAGACGCCGCCGATCAGCAGGGCGACGGTGAGCTTGTGGTTGATGCCGTACTTCTCGAAGCTCTGCGCGACCTGGGCCGCGAGCTCGCGCGTGGGCGCGAGGATGAGCGAGCGCGGCATTCGCGCCCGGGCGCGCCCGGCCTCTAGGCGCGTGATCATGGGGAGCGTGAACGACGCCGTCTTGCCGGTACCGGTCTGTGCGATCCCGAGCACATCGCGGCCTGTCACGGCAATAGGAATGGCCTGAGCTTGAATAGGCGTCGGCGAGGAATAGCCCGCGGCCTCGATGGCGGCGAGCACTTTGCTGCTGAGCCCGAGCTCAGCAAAGGTCGTGGGCTGCAACAAGAACCTCCGTCACTGCGTTCGGTCACGCCACGGCCTCCCGCGGAGACGGCGGCGTATTCAGATGAGCGCAGGGGGAAGTCGGGCTACTCGTTCAACGAGCTAATCAAACGGTACCGGTGTCGAGAAAAGGGATCAATGAATGCGATCCCCTGCGCCCGACAGGCTGTTCCCTGCCACAAACGCCTGTCCAGAACAAGCAAATTGCTGTCGCAGCAAGCGCTTTTTACTGCTGTTTTTGATCCCTTTGGGTGCGCTGCGAGCCGGCTCGGCCAATATGGCAATTATATTACATATCAGGCGGCTATACGGTGCCGGCCCCTCCGCGCCCGCCTGTTAGCCTAGGTGTGCGGTCGCAGGGGGCGGCGCGGGCATTGCGCTTGCTTTGGAAGTCCAGCAGGTTAGATGTGACCGCCGGTCGTGGACGCCGGTCAGCTTGCCGGCGCAGGTGCGGGAGAGTCCGAATGGATCGCAATCGCCTTTTTGGGGGCAACCCGGTCGCCGTCATCATCCGGCTGGTGGTGATTTCGATCATCGTTGGCGTGGTGCTCTCGGCCCTCAATATCCGACCGGACGAGATCCTCTATCACATTCGCCGTCTCATTCAGCGCATCTCTGACCTCGGCTTCGGGGCCATCGAGACCATATTCGGCTACTTCCTCATCGGCGCCGTGGTCGTCATCCCGATCTGGCTGATCGCCCGCCTGCTCGGCATGTTCCGCAAAGAGGACGACGGCCGCCGTTGAGCGACCCGCCAATGGCTACAGTTATGAGGAGCGCCGTTCGGCAGGCCCGCCTGGGGGAATGCCCAACTCATGCATGAGCACGTGAAGGCCCATGCGGCGGGCGAAACCGTCACGCACGCGAGCCTGCTCAAGATCGCGGTGCCGATCACGCTCTCGAACGCGACGGTGCCGCTCATCGGCTACGTCGATACCGCCGTCATCGGCCAGCTCGGCCAGGCGCACCTGATCGGCGCGGTGGGCATCGGCGGCGTCATCTTCAGCGTCCTCTACTGGACCTTCAGCTTCCTGCGCATGGGGACGACCGGCCTCACCGCACAGGCTTATGGCGCCCGCGATGGGCGCGAGATCGCGGGGCATCTGCTGCGGGCGCTCGGCGTCGCGGTGTTCTTCGGGGTAGTGCTCGTCATCCTGCAGGGGCCGATCGCGAAGACGGCCTTCTGGCTGATCGGCCCTTCACGCGAAGCCGAAGCGGCGGCGCAGACCTATTTCTCGATCCGCATCTGGGCGGCCCCGGCAGGGCTCGTGAATTTCGCCCTGCTCGGCTGGTACATCGGGCTCGGGCGCGCAGGCGTGGCGTTCGTCGTCCAGCTCGTGATCAACGTGCTGAACATGGCGCTGGCGATGCTGTTCGTGCTTTGGCTCGGCGGCGGTGTGGCCGGGGTCGGCTATGCGGCGCTGATCGCGGAGTGCGCCGGCGCGGTTCTGGGGCTTGTGATTGCGCTCCGTATTGCGCGCGAGATGGGAGCGTCCGCGCCGCTCGCCGATGGCCTCGACTGGCTCAAGATGAAGCGCTCGCTCGGCATCAATGCCGATCTTACTGTGCGCGCGGTCGGGCACTACTCCGCGATCATGTTCTTCACGGCGCAGGGAGCAGCTGGTGGCGATGTCATCCTCGCGGCCAACGCGATCCTGATGACGCTGATCAACATCATGGTCTACCTGCTCGATGGCTTCGCCTTTGCGGCGGAGTCGCTCGTCGGGCGCGCGGTCGGCGCGCGGGACAAGCGGTCGTTCTGGCGGGCGGTACTGCTGTCCACCGAGTGGGCGGGTGTGCTCGCGGTGCTGATCGGCGGTGGGCTCTGGTTTGCAGGGCCGGCGATCATCGAGCTCACGGCCAAAAGCGCCGAGGTGCAGCAGGCGGCCGGCACCTATCTCATGTGGGCGGCAATCGCGCCGATGCTCGGTGTGTGGTGCTTTCAGCTCGATGGTATTTTTACGGGCGCGACGCGCACGCGCGACATGCGCAATACCATGGTGTTGAGCCTCATTCCGTTCTTCGCGGTCTGGTGCCTCCTCGCGCCGCACTTCGGCAATCACGGCCTGTGGGCGGCGTTCATGGTGTTCTACGTCGCGCGCGCGTCGTCGTTGCTCGCGTTCATGCCGGCGCTCGTGCGGGCCTCTTTCCCGGAGAAGGTGTGAGCCTCAACCGTCCAGGGGCTTCGCGGCCCATTCGGCGGCGCGCGTGCCCGTGAGCGCCGAAATGTTCGAGAGGCCGCGCGTGCGGCACGTCGCATCGAGGTGCTGCTTGATGCGCCCGATCAAGCTCGGGCCCTCGTAGATGAGGCCGGTATAGAGCTGGAGTAGCGACGCGCCAGCCTCGATCTTCTGAAGTGCGCTCTCGGGACTGTCGATGCCGCCGATCCCGACCAGCGGCACGGTGCCACCCGTCGCCTGATAGACACGCGCCAGCATCGCCGTCGAGCGGTGGAACAGCGGCCGACCGGAGAGGCCGCCGGCTTCCTTCGATGTCGCGTTGTGGGACACGCCCGGGCGCGCCAGCGTGGTATTAGTTGCAGCAATCGCATCGACCTTGTGCGCCATGAGCCGTGTGGCAATCGCCGGCACATCCTCTTCGGCGACGTCTGGCGCGATCTTGACGATGATCGGTCGGCGCGGTTTGCCGGCAGCCATCTGCTGCGCGCGGGCCTCCATCACGCGCCCTAGCAACTCGTCGAGCGCCGCCGGCGCCTGCAGGTCGCGCAGGCCCGGCGTGTTGGGTGAGGAGATGTTCACCGTGAAGTAGCTCGCGACGTCGTAGAACGTGACGATGCCCCTGACGTAGTCGCCCGTGCGGTCGGCCGTATCCTTGTTGGCGCCGATGTTGACGCCGACGATGCCGCCGCGGCGCGATCGCGCCTTGAGACGTGCGAGCGCCGCCTCGTGGCCGCCGTTGTTGAAGCCGAGTCGGTTGATCACGCCGCGCTCGCTGATGAGCCGGAAGACGCGCGGCTTCGGATTGCCGGCCTGTGCGAGCGGCGTCACCGTGCCGATCTCGGCAAAGCCGCAGCCGAGTCCGAGCACCGCGTCCGGCACGCGCGCGTCCTTGTCGAAGCCAGCCGCGACCGCGATCGGGTTGGCGAGCGTCAGGTCGCCGAGGCGGGCGGCGAGCGTCGGCGGATCCTGGCTGCGATCCGCCGGATAGAGCCCCTTCTCGAGCGCTCTGAGCGTCGTCTCGTGCGCGGTCTCGGGATCGAGCGCGAGGAGGGCTGGCCGCGCGAGGTGCATGAGGGCGTTGAGCATCAGGTGAGTTCCGGAGGCAGGATGTGGCGACCGTCAGGTCCAAGCGGCAGGGGCGTTGCTTTCGCAACGGCATCGAGCGTCAGCGGCGCATAGAGGTGCGGGTAGGTGGTGCCACTGGCGGAGATCTCCCACCGCAGTGCGTCTCCCAGCCGATCAGGGTTAATAGCCAGCAGCATTAAGTCCGCCCGGCCTGCAAAGAATTTGGAAGCCGTGCGCGCCACTTGATCCTGCCCGCTGAGATGGACAAATCCGTCCCGCAGATCGTCCGGAGATCCAAAAAACTGCCCAGTTTCATTGAGTTGGCGCCATTCATTCTCAGTACAGATTTTGAAGACGATTATCGGCGCGTCAACCATGGGCTCAAAGATCTCCACCCTTTAACGCCTGCATGGACTACGTGGTGCAGGCTTAGCGGCACAGGTCTTGCTACCTGCGAGACTACCGCAGCCGGTCGAGCTGCGCCGCACTGTCAACGGGCCGAAGTAACGGCAGGCCCTCGTGAAAGTCTACTAGGCGTGCTTGGATGAGCCCCACGTCATCGATCCTGACCCACGCGTGGATCTGGAACGCGATCGACGCGCTTGCGCGCCACAAGGAGCTGTCGCCTTCGGGGCTCGCGCGCCTCGCCGGACTAGACCCCACAGCCTTCAACCCCTCGAAGCGCTTCACGCCCGAAGGTCGCCCGCGCTGGCCGAGCACCGAAAGCATCTCCAAGATCCTGGCCGCGACGAGCTTCACCCTCGATGAGTTCACGGCGCTTGCCGCCGAGGCAGAGCGCGCGCGTCAGGCCCCCATGCCCGCCAATGTGCCGCTCATCGGCCAGATCACCAATGCGACCGTCGGCGGCTGGCACTCCTATGGTACGCCGCTCGCCGAGGGCCTCGACGCGCACGCGAAGCTCGTTGTGGGCGGCGGTGGACCTTTCGCCATCGAGGTCGCGGACGCGAGTCTCGAGCCGGTGTATCGTTGCGGGCTGACGCTCGTCGCGGCCTCGAACGCCGTCGCCAACGCAGGCGACCGCGTTCTCATCAAGCCGCAAGGTGGGCTCGCCGTGCCGCGCCTCCTCGTCGGCAAGACCACGCGCCGCGTCGAGCTTGTCTCTATCCGCGGCGACGGCGAGCCGGTCGAGCTGGACCGCTCGCGCGTCGACTGGATCGCCCGCATTATCTGGTCGAGCGGCGGCTGAGGCCGCGGGCTTACTCACGCGCGCTTCGGCAGCTCCATGCGCACGGCGATGGCCGCGCTCGCCAGCACCGTGATGTCGTTGTTCTCGACATCGGGCACATCGAGGCCGCCCTTCACGACATTGACCGTCACCTGTCCGTGCGGCAGCCGCGCCTTGACCTTGTCCGCGTCCACCAGATCAGGTTTCTGCACGCCGACGGTGACCGTCACCTCCATCTTCTTGGCATCGAGGCCGAGATTGCGGATGAACGAGAGCGAGCTGTGATGGATGGCGTCGTCGACGGCGCGGACCGCGGCCTTCGTGTAGTCGCCACCATGGAGAGAGGCGCCGGCGCCGAGCTCGAGGATGATGCGCTTCGGTTTCATGGGTGATCCTCCCTCTCAGACGTCGAGCGACACGACGACCAGCGCGTGCGCCAGGATCGTGCTGTCGGTGCCGTCGTCATTGGGGATCCTGAGCCCGCCCTCGACGACCTTGACGGTGCCATTGCCATAGGGCGCGACCGCGAGCACGGCGTCCTTGTTCACGCTCTCGGGGTTGGGCACGCCGATGTTGATCTCGAGGTGCATTTCCGAGCGCTCCTTGCCCATGAGCGTCGCGATGCTGAGCGTGTTGCGCCAAAGCGCGTCGCGCACGGCGCGCTCGGCCGCCTTCGTGCTGTCGGCGCCGCGGATGTCGGTGCCCATGCCGATCTCGAGCACCATGCGTTTCAAAGCCATTCGGTGTTTCCTCTCCACTTGTCGTGGGCGCATTTCGTGCTGCAGAAGCGGTGCGCGTCAAGCGGTGTCCGTGCGCGGCGGTCATGCTCGGGGCGCGCGCAGCTTCGGTCAGGTGCGCATGAGCGCGGGCATGCGGCCGGACGGATGCAGGCCCTCGCGCATGACGAGGCGGCGGAGCCAGGGGATCGTGTTGAGTGCATGCAGGCCGGCGCCGCGCACGAGGTGGAGCGGCAGGAAGTCGGAGATGAGTGAGCGATTGAGCGTGTCGACCATGGTCGCGCGGGTCGCGACATCGCCGCGGCGCTCCGTGTCGTAGGCTTTGAGGATGGCATCGCCGCCGATGTCCGCGCCGAGGCTCCGCGCGCGCGTGACGAGCTCGACGAGTGTGGCGATGTCTCTGAGGCCGAGGTTGAGGCCCTGGGCGCCGATCGGCGGGATCACGTGCGCGGCCTCGCCGATGAGCGCGATGCGCCGCGCGCCGAGGCGGTCCGCCGTCATGCGGGTCAGCGGGAAGCTGGCCCTTGGGCCGATGGACGTCACGGCGCCGAGCAGGCCCTGCAGCCGATGATCAAGCGCGTGGATGAAGGCGGGCTCATCCAGCGCCATGAGGCGGCGCGCCTCCTCCGGCGTCTCGACCCAGACGAGGCTCGACTCGAGGCCGGTAAGTGGGACGGTCGTGAGCGGGCCGGCCGGGCGATGGAACTCGCTCGAGATGCCATCGTGCGGGCGCGTATGATGAAAGCGCGTTGCGACGGCGCTTTGCGGATAGGGGCTCGTACTTGCCTCGATGCCGGCTTCGCGCCGGCAGAGCGAGCCGCGTCCGTCCGCGCCGACGATGAGGCGGGCGGAGATCGTGTCGCCGCTGCCGAGTTTGACGGTGACGCCCTTGTCGTCAGATTGAAAATCTGACCCCACCGTGCCCTCCACGAGCTGCAAGCCATCCTGCGCGTGTGCCGCAGCGAGCAGCGCCGTATTGAGCGCGGCATTGTCGATGTTGATGCCGAATTCGGTGAGGCCCAGCTCCCCGGCACGAAAGAGCACTTCGGGCGCCCGCCAGATCCCGCCGGTATCATCAATGAGCCGCAGGCCCGTCATGGGGACCATGGCTGGGCACAGCAGCGCGCCGAGGCCGAGGTTCTTGAGGAGCGCGACGCTGCCGGTAAAGAGCGCCGTCGTGCGCGTGTCGCGGGCCGGATCGATGGCCGGGCCGACCGCGACCGTCGCCATGCCGGCCTGGGCCATGGCGAGGGCGGCGACGAGCCCTGCCGGGCCGGTGCCGACCACCAGGACTTCGCAGTTGTGCTCAAAGTGATGTGTCATTGCGCCATGTTATAGCCGTTTCAGGTCCCAGAATGCGCGCCGAGTGGCCGCGGTCGAACTTGCGCCGTGTCAAAGCGGTCTCGCGACCGACGGTGCGACAGTCCGCGCGGGCCTTTTCGTTTGTCTGGCCCGGGCGGCAGTTTATAACCACTCAAGGATAGCCCCTGCGCGGACGCCTGATAGCCCCTGGGGGGTGGCGGCCGAAGGTGACGAAGGGAAGCGGGATCCCATGGACTACAGCGCACATTTTGCCGAAGCCCTGGCACGGCTGCGGGACGAAGGCCGGTATCGCGTATTTGCCGACATCCGGCGCCGCCGCGGCGCTTTTCCTGCCGCCGAGCGCTTCGGCACCGAGGGGACGCGCGAGATCAAGGTCTGGTGCTCCAATGACTACCTCGGCATGGGCCAGCATCCGGCTGTGCTCGCCGCTATGCATGAGGCGCTCGATACAGCCGGCGCCGGTTCGGGCGGTACACGCAACATTTCCGGGACGACGCACTATCACGTCGAGCTCGAGACGGAGATCGCCGACCTGCACGGCAAGACGGCCGCGCTGCTCTTCACGTCGGCCTTCGTCGCCAATGAGGCCACGCTCTCGACGCTGCAGAAGCTCCTGCCGGGCTGCGTGATCCTCTCGGACGAGAAGAACCACGCCTCCATGATCGCAGGCATCCGCAATGGCGGTGGCCCGAAGCAGATCTGGAAGAATAACGATCTCGCGGATCTGGAGGCCAAGCTCGCAGCGCTCCCGCGCGCGACGCCGAAGATCATCGCTTTCGAGTCCGTCTATTCCATGGACGGCGTGATCGCGCCGATCGGCGCCATCTGCGATCTGGCGGAGAAGTACAACGCGCTTACGTATCTGGATGAAGTCCACGCCGTCGGCATGTACGGCCCGCGCGGCGGCGGCATTGCCGAGCGCGATGGCATCATGCATCGCGTCGACATCATCAACGGCACGCTCGCCAAGGGCTTCGGCGTCATGGGCGGCTACATCGCCGCCTCGGCCGACATCTGCGATGCCATCCGCTCGTATGCGCCGGGCTTCATCTTCACGACCTCGCTGGCGCCGGCCATTGCCGCAGGCGCGTGCGCGAGCATCCGCCATCTCAAGGTGTCCGACGTCGAGCGCACGCGCCATCAGGAGCGCGCCCGCACCGTCAACCGCCGGCTCAAGGCTGCCGGTCTGCCGGTGATGGACAATCCGAGCCACATCGTGCCGGTGCTGGTCGGCGATCCCGTTCACTGCAAGCGGGTCAGCGACACGCTGCTCGATCGCTTTGCCATCTACGTGCAGCCGATCAACTATCCGACCGTGCCGCGCGGCACCGAGCGGCTCCGCATCACGCCGACGCCCGCGCACAGCGATGCCGATATCGACGCGCTCGTCGCTGCGCTCGGTACGCTATGGACGGAGTGCGAGCTTGCCCGCGGCGCCCATGTGGTCGCGGCCTGATTGGCCTGCATCCTGAGCAAATAGCTGCCTTTTCCCCGCCCGCTTGCCCCGGCAGGCGGGTGCGTGCTGTATTGCAGCGCAATGATAGCTGAACGATCGCGAGCACCCATCATGCAAGAAAAGGTTCTGACGCCGCCGGACGGAGTTCACCTCGAGGATATCGAGGTTGGCCGGGTCGTCGAGTTCGGGCGCATCAGCGTCAGCAAGCAGGACATCATCACGTTCGCGCGCGCTTACGATCCTCAGCCCATGCATCTCGACGAGGAAGCGGCCAGGGCGAGCATCGTCGGCGGCCTGTGCGCCTCGGGTTTCCATTCCTGCGCGATCATGATGCGCATGATCGCCGACGGCCTGCTCAAGGACGGCTGGACCTCGCTCGGCTCGCCCGGCATCGATGAATGCAAGTGGCTGAAGCCGCTCTTTCCCGATCAGGTTCTCACCGGGCGCGTCATCTGCACGGAGAAGCGCGCGCTCGCCTCGCGGCCCGAGGTTGGCCTGCTCAAGGTCAAGTTCGAGATGTTGAACCAGGCCGGCGATGTCATCATGATCTGGGACAGCAACCAGCTTCTCAAGGTGCGCAATCCCGGTCCTAAGGTGGAAAGCGGCGGCAAAGGAGAGCGTCCGCCGCCACTCGAGAGCGTGTGGGATGGCCCTCAGGGCGCGGCACCTGATCCGACGCGCAATTTCTTCGAGGACCGCCAGATCGGCGAAATCTACGATCTTGGCTCGCATACCTTCACCAAGGACGAGATCATCGCCTTCGCGAAGCAGTTCGATCCACAGCCCTTCCATCTCGATGAGGAGGCGGGCCGCAAGTCACTGTTCGGTGGGCTATGCGCTTCCGGCTGGCACACTGCGGCAATATGGATCCGCCAGTTCGTGGCCTATAGGCAGAAGATCGAGCGGGAAATTCGCGAGGCGGGCGCCCCCGTCGCCCGCTATGGCCCTTCGCCGGGCTTCAGGAATCTGCGCTGGTTGAAGCCCGTTTATCCGGGCGACACACTGACGTTCCGCGGTCGGACGGCGGCCAAGATTGATCTCAAATCGCGCCCCGACCGTGGTATCCTCCAGACGGACTCGCAGGCCCGCAATCAGCGGGGCGAGATCGTGTTCAACATCCGCGGGCAGATTCTGGCGGAGCGGCGGGAGCCGTTCAAGCCCTGAGCGGAAAGGGTGCGAGGCCCGTTGCGTATGCCACGCTTCGGCCACGGAGGCGATTGAGACTGCCGTCAGGTTGGCGAATCGGCCCGTATGCCCCATATGAACAAGAGCCGTTTTGAGTGGGTATCGATGCCGATGCGCGAGCAAACGAGGGGCGTCACCATGGCAAGCTCGAAACTGATTGCCGGGCGCAGCCGGCTGGCTGCTGCTGCGATTGGATCCGGTTTCGCGATGGTCCTTGGGGCTTGGCTTTGGGGCTTTGCCAGCCCTGACCAGTTGCTCGAGCGCAGCTATGCCCGCGTTACCCCGCAAGGCACGATATTCCTCGACGATGCCGGCAGCACGACACCGCCGCTGCCGGTGACGCAGGTGGCCCTGCCCGTGACGCCGCCAAACCAGCAGCCCGCGCTCGTCGTCGATGGCGAGCCGGTGCCCACAGGCGTCCTCAGCGAACCGCTGGTGGCGGGTGAGCGCGTGGAGTTCCGCGGTGCAGATGCCAAGACCCGCACGGTCGAGGTGCAGAGCGTCGCCGAGATGGGCGCGCCGGTCGCCGGCATGCCCGGCGTGCGACTGCAACTCGTCACCGCGCGCACGCTCGACAAGCCGCGTCCGCAGATGCTGCGGCTGATCTTTGCCGTCCGCGAGGCACCTCC
Source organism: Hyphomicrobium sp. CS1BSMeth3 (assembly GCF_900117415.1). GTDB lineage: Bacteria > Pseudomonadota > Alphaproteobacteria > Rhizobiales > Hyphomicrobiaceae. The sequence goes on along the minus strand of NZ_FPEI01000003.1, from coordinate 360,799 downwards.
TGCGAAGCCAGTACCGGTCGCGACCCCGGTAGCGGACAAGGTACTCTGAGCGCGGCAAGGGCACGACCCGCTCAGGAGCAGATATCCCAATGCTGCGGTTGAGACACTTCGCGCTGTGCCCTTTCTCGCGCTCAATCAGGCTCGCGCTCCAGGAGCTCAATCTGCCGCACGAGCTCGTCTCGGAAAGTGCCGACGCGGCCGTGCCGGGCGCTCGCGGGCTCGCGCTGCCGGCGGACTTGCCGCTTCTGGAGCTCGAGGAGGGGGGCGTTGTCGCGGGCGCCTATGCCATCAGCGAGTATCTCGACGAGCTGGTCGCACGCGGCGTGCTCGATGCCCGTAGTCCCCGGCTCTTTCCAGGCCCGAGCGAAGATCGCGCCGAGGCCCGCCGCCTCGTCGACTGGTTTCATCGCCGGCTCGACCGCGAGATCACGCAGCCGCTGCTCGCCGCCAAGGCCTGGCCACGGCTTGCTTCGGCGCCGCCGACCGGCGCGCCGAGCTCGAGCGGCCTCAGGGCAGCGCACACGAAGCTGCGCCTGCATCTCGACTATATGGGCTATCTCGCCGATACGCGCCGCTGGCTCGCCGGCGACACCTTGAGCTTTGCGGATCTTGCGGCCGCAGCGCACCTCTCGACCCTCGACTACCTCGCCGAAATTCCCTGGGAGGAGGCCCAAAGTGCCAAGGACTGGTACGCGCGGGTGAAATCGCGGCCGTCATTCCGCCCGCTGCTGGCCGATCGCATGACCGCTCTGCCGCCGCCCGCTCACTACGCGGATCTGGATTTCTGAGCGCTGTTCCAGGGCTCTGGGCTCCATTGGCCACCTTCGTGGCGGGGGCGCCACCCCAATAGGGGGCTGAAGGCGCTTTTCCCGGCCGGGTCTTGCCAACGGGGCATCCCCCATGCGACCACCCTCGCCACGGGCGCGACCCGAGATTCGGCCGGCCTGCGCCGCCGCTCTTCGCATGTGATGCGTCACACCAGTCCCGATACCCGAACGATCGGAGCCATACGCAATGGCATCCTCACGTGACCTGTTTGCTAAGCTCGAGGCCGAGTTGACCGATAAACCTCTGCGCGCCCGCAAGAACGGCGATGCGTCCGACGACTATGGCGCCGATCTCATCGAAGTCCTCGAAGGCCTGGAGCCCGTCCGCCGCCGCCCCGGCATGTACATCGGCGGCACCGACGAGAAGGCATTGCACCATCTCTTCGCCGAGGTGATCGACAACTCCATGGACGAGGCCGTGGCCGGCCACGCCACCTGGATCGAGGTGCGCCTCGATGCGGATGGCTTCTTGACCGTCAACGACAACGGCCGCGGCATCCCGATCGACCCGCATCCGAAGTTCAAGAACAAGTCCGCCCTCGAAGTCGTCATGTGCACGCTGCACGCAGGCGGCAAGTTCGACAGCAAGGCCTACCAGACCTCGGGCGGCCTGCACGGCGTCGGTGTCTCGGTCGTCAATGCGCTCTCGGACCACCTCGAGGTCGAGGTAGCGCGCGGCCAGCAGCTCTATCGCATGATCTTCAGCCGCGGCATTCCGCAAACGAAGCTCGAGAAGCTCGGCCAGACCATGAACCGGCGCGGGACCAAGACCCGCTTCCATCCGGACGAGCAGATCTTCGGCAAGGGCGCGACCTTCAAGCCGGCGCGGCTCCTCAAGATGGCGCGCTCGAAGGCGTACCTCTTCGGCGGCGTCGAGATCCGCTGGTCGTGCGATCCTTCGCTCATCAAGGATGACACGCCGGCCGAGGCGACGTTCCATTTCCCCGGCGGCCTCAAGGACTATCTGACCACCTCGATCGAGGGCCAGACGCGCGTCACCAAGGACATCTTCGCCGGCCGTATCGAGAAGAAGGAAGGGCACGGCTCCGTCGAATGGGCCATGTGCTGGGTCAGCGACGAGGACGGCTTCCTGCACTCCTACTGCAATACTGTTCCGACGCCTGAAGGCGGCACGCACGAGCAGGGCCTGCGCAATGCGTTGACGAAGGGCCTGCGTGCCTACGGCGAGCTCACCGGCAGCAAAAAGGCAGGGCAGATCACGGCCGAGGACGTTCTCGGCACGTCCTCCGGTATGCTCTCCGTCTTCATTCGCGAGCCCGAGTTCCAGGGCCAGACCAAGGACCGCCTCGCGACGCAGGAAGCGGCACGCATCGTCGAGAGCGCCGTCCGCGATGCCTTCGACCACTGGCTCGCCGACAGCCCGCAGCAGGCGACGCGTCTCCTCGAGTGGACCATCGACCAGGCCGAGGATCGCCTCAAGCGCCGCCGCGAGAAGGAGATCGGACGCCAGAACGCGACGCGCAAGCTGCGCCTTCCCGGCAAGCTGATCGATTGCGCCAACACGAGCGGCGACACGGAGATCTTCCTCGTCGAGGGCGATTCGGCCGGCGGCTCGGCCAAGCAGGCGCGCAATCCCAAGACGCAGGCCGTGCTGCCTTTGCGCGGCAAGATCCTCAACGTCGCGAACGCGACGAGCTCCAAGCTCGCGCAGAACCAGCTCCTGACCGATCTGATCACGGCGCTGGGCGTCGGCACAGGCACGAAGTACCGCGACGAGGATCTGCGCTATGACCGCGTGATCGTCATGACGGACGCCGACGTCGACGGCGCGCACATTGCCTCGCTGCTCATCACGTTCTTCTATCAGGAGATGCCGGAGCTGGTTGCGAACGGCCATCTCCATCTCGCGGTGCCGCCGCTCTACCGCCTGACCCAGGGCGGCAAGGTGGTTTACGCTCGCGACGACCGCCACAAGGACCAGCTCATGGAGAGCGAGTTCAAGGGCCGCGGCAAGGTGGATATCACCCGCTTCAAAGGTCTGGGTGAGATGGACTTCAAGGATCTCAAGGTCACGACCATGGATCCGGCGAAGCGCATTCTGCTCCGGGTCGAGGTGGTCGAGGACGAGAAGCCGGCCGTGTCCGACGCCGTGAACGCGCTCATGGGCTCGAAGCCGGAGCTGCGCTTCCGCTTCATCCAGGAGCGGGCGGCTTTCGCCAAGGACCTCGATATTTGAGGCCTGAGGTGTAAAGGGCTTGCGCCCAGCTTTGCCGCAAAGCTGTACGATTGTGCGGCGGAACGCTCGGACAGGCGCCACATTCCCATTGCATGGGATGGAACGTCATGACTGCGCAGGTGACATCCTCCTCAGGCCACGCGCCGCCGCCCCCGGCAGCGCCAGGGCCGCCGCGTCCAGCCCGCCGCCCGCCGCCCCGTAGCTGGTGGTCCTTTTTCGGGGCGGTTGCGACCTATGCCGGCCTCGCCCTGGTGTTCTTCGTCGTTGTCGCGGCCACTTTCTTGTTCCTGGCGCCGCCGGTCGATTTTGCCCGGGAGCGCGCGATCTCCGAATTCCGTGCGCGAACAGGCTATGTGCTCGAGCTCAACGGCATGAGCTCGCTGCGCCTGTTGCCGGCCCCCTCGGTAGAGTTCCGCGACGTCGTGGTCGCGACGGCCGAGGAAGGGGGCGCGCCGGTGCTTCGGGCGGAATCAATCGAGGTCGAATTTGTGATCTGGCCTCTGCTCAGGGGCAAAGTGCAGCCCGAGCGGATCACGGTAAAGCGGCCGCAGCTCGATCTCATCGTCGGACCCGATGGCCGCCGCAGGTGGCTGAAGGCTGACCAAGGTGAGGGCCAGGTGCGGACAAGGCGCCTCGCTCAGGTGATCCGCGACGGCACGGCCGGCCGCTTCTCGACGCCGGCGCTCCACGAGGAGGGCGAAAAGTTGCCGCTCCCCGACGCTCGCGGAGGCAACCGTGCGGAAGCCTTGGGATCCGGCGATCTCACCATCAGCATCAGCGATGGCATCGTGCGCTATCGCGATCTGCGCACTGGCAGCCTCACGCAGGCCGATCAGATTCAGCTCCGGCTGACGCGCCGGGACGGCCGCAAGGAAGAGCCGGTCAGGGTGCGCGGCAGCCTCGCGTTCAACGGCGAGAACGTGAAGGTCGAGCTCGGCGCTGATCCCAATGCACGCAGCGCGCGCAGCCTGGAAAAAGTCTCGCTGCGCCTGTCGGGCCGGCACGGCAGCGCAGGCTACGCGGGAGCCGTCCGCTTCGCGGATCAGGCGAGCTTGAGCGGGATGCTGGATGTCGCGACGCCCTCGGTGAATGAGGCCGGTCGGTGGCTCGGCCTGCGCATGCGTGATGGATCCGGCTGGACGGGCGGCGTCGCACTCAAGGGGCGGATCGATGCCCAGGAGGGCCGCGGCCGTCTGGAGGGAATGCAACTCAAAGCCGAGGGCATCGAGGCCAGCGGGCGCATCGAGGTGAGCCTCGCCGAGCAGCGTCCGCGCTTCGCTGCGGATCTCGCTTTTGCCGAGCTCGATTTGGATCGCTTGCGTGCAGCGGGTGATGACGCGCGGGCGCGACGGGGTGAGGAACGGGAGCGCAGCCGCAGTGTTCGGCGCGTCGAGGCCTCGCCGGCCCCGCCGCCCTCAGCCAAGCCCGGGGAGAATGCTTCCGGTGAGGCAGCCGGTCGCGAGGGGCGGGGCCCGCGTGAATGGCGCACGGATCCGATCGCCTTTGCCAACCTCAGCGGTGCGGATGGCGAGGCGCGTCTGAGCGCGGCCCGTGTCGTGTGGCGCGGTGCGGTCCTCACGCAAGCAGTCGGTGCCCTGTCGCTCTCGGATGGCACGATGAAGATCGACATCCGCGAGGGGGCGCTGCACGGAGGTAAAGCACGAGGGATCATCACGGCCTCGGCGGCGGGGCATATCGGCATCGACCTTGCCCTCGACGGCGCAAACGCGCTCGAAACGCTCGGCAATGCGGGGCGTTTCGAGGTGCTCGACGGCCCGGCCCGGATAGGGCTCGCGGTTGCGGGGCAGGGGGCCACGGAGCAGGAGATCGTCGGCTCGCTCGCCGGCACGGCCTCCCTCGATATCGCCGACGGCGCCATCGTCGGCTGGAGCGTCGAGGACATCTTCGCGAGCGTTCGCCGCCTCGAGCTGCCGAATCTCGATCGCAATCCCGCGGCGCGGACGCCTTTCTCGCGGCTCTCTGCAGCCCTGACGATCAAGGACGGCATCGCGACGGCCAAGGACATGCGGATCGTCGCGACGCCCATCAGCCTCGACAGTGCCGGCACGATCGACCTGCCGGCCCGCACGCTCGATCTCACGCTCAATCCGCGCCTCGCCGAGGGAGCAGCGACGGGCGCTGCGAGCCGTCTCGCCGGGCTCACGGTGCCGCTTCAGCTCCAGGGGCCGTGGCATCGGCCGCGCCTCAGAGGCGACTATCAGCGCATCTTGAGGAGCTCGCAGAAGGTCCTCGATGGCGTGCGCGATACCGCTCGCGGCATCAAGGACGAGGACATCGACAAGGCGGCAAAGCGCTTGCTCGGCGACTCGCCGGAGGCCGAGAAGGGCGCCAAGCGGGCCAAGGAGCTGCTGAAGCGATTCCTCGATCAGTGAGCCGTCAGCCCGGTGCTCGGCCGACCCCGAGCGCACCGATTTTTGTCGCCTGAGCCCCCGGTCGAAACTTTTTTGCCCCGTGGGGACAAAAGGTCTTGCGTGGGGGGGCGATTGGCCTCATATGACCGGTCTCCGTTCGTCCACCTGCCCCAAAGGTCAAGGATCTCCTGAAACCCCTAAGGTAAGGAGCGGACGGGTCACATCTGTCTGCTGGTTGGGGAGGGTCACATGGCCTTTGATGACACCCTCTTCCAATTGGGGATGGACTTGACTCGTTCAAGCCCCGCCCAAAAGGAAGACCTTGTTTTCACTGCACCCGTCGCGAACGACGACCGTAAGGATTTCTTCGTTGAGCGAGACGGTGTGAGGTTTGCGGGTTCGCACCTCATCATAGATCTGTTCGGCGCCAAGCGTCTCGACGACGCGCCGTACATCAAGACGACGCTCGAGCGCTGTGCCCGGGCGGCAGGCGCGACGCTGCTGAATGTGCACCTTCACCCGACGTCGCCGAAGGGCGGGGTCGCTGGGGTGGCGGTGCTGGCAGAGTCCCACATCACCATCCATAGCTGGCCCGAGGCTGGCTATGCTGCGCTCGACGTGTTCATGTGCGGCGATACCAAGCCGCATCTGGTCGTGCCGATGCTCAAGGCGGCGTTCGATGCCGCCGACGTGCAGGTGAAGGAGCATCGCCGCGGCGAGGCCCTCGAGCCGAGGCGGTGGCAGGCGGCAGCCCGTCAGCCGGTGTCGTTCGACAAGGCCAAAGCCGCTCGTCGGCGTTCGCGTCAGCGCCAGGCGGCCTGACGTCAACCGCCGGCCCAACCAGCCAAAGAAACGCGCGCTTTCCGGAGACGGAAGGCGCGCTTTCGTTTTGGAGCGGCGGCGAGCAGCTGGCATAGCCTGAGTTGATCGCGTCCACTTTACGATCGATCCCGGCCGACGCGCGCATCAGGTGCAGAGATCTAGACCGATCTGGTTCGCAGCCGGCCCTCGTAGTCGCCTTTTCCGATCGGCACGCCACGTGTGCGCAGGATGTTGTAGGCCGTGACGGCGTGGAAATAGAAGTTGGGGAGCGAGTACGAGAGGAGAAAGGTATCTGACGTGAAAGCCAGGTTCCGAGGAGCCCAGGCCGAAGTGGAGGCGTTTTGCGCGTCGACTGGTCGGAAGACGTCAATGTTCAAGTTTTTACCGGACCAGCCATTGACCTGTTCGGGGGTGAACGCCTCCAATGCTTTTACGGCTTGGTCGACCATGTCCCGTAGATCGGCGAAAGGCATCGCTCCGACGAGAGGCGGTGGAGCGAACACGCCGGTCTTCACAGCCTCCAGCCCCCACACGGCATGATGCGTCAGGGCTTCGATTTGGAAATGAAAAGGTGCCATGTCGGGGAAGAGGCGGGCCGTGACGAGTTGTTCCAGATCCGCCCCGGTCTCGGCGCAATGTCTGGTCGCGCGGTCGAGAACGCCTCCGACGGCCCGTGCGGTCTGCAGGAAGGTTGGAACGCTAACGTCGTAGAGTGTTGTCGCAGGAATTGCCATGCTGAAGCGTACCATGAAGCGGACGAACAAACACCAGTTGCTGGCACTCGCACTGACGCTCCCTTATGGTCCTGTGCGGACTTGGCATCGGGAAGAAAGTGCCACGCCGACCACGTAGTAGCGACCATTCCATGCACTACCGCGCTACCCTCGAAACAACCGCTCAATCCAGCGGCTCGTCCTCGAACTCGATGCCTTCGCCCCGCGTCGGGTCGGGGAGTTCGTCGAGGTAGTTGTCCCACAGGGAGTCGATGTGACGGGCGGCCTCCGCAGGCGGCAGCGTCCTGATCCAGCCGTCCTGTCCAATGTTGACGACGCCGTCATTGACCAGCCGGTCGAGCGCGTCGTGGAGGTCGAAGTTGAGGTTCAGCCCGAACGTGTTGAGGAGCTGCTGCTCGATGGCCGCATCGACATCGGCGAGCTCGTTGACGTGGACGGTATCCTTGGCGAGCACGCTGTAGAGGAGCATCTCCTCCTTGATGTCCTCCTCGGCCGCACGGTCTGCGAGCACGGTCATGACGCCGCGATTGTCGGCGAGCGCATGGAAGTACAGGTTCTGCGCCATGGTGACCATGTACTCGTTGCGCTTGTGAATGAACTTCATGCCCTGACGGAAGGCGAGGCCGCCGAGCGTGGCGACAGCGCCGGCAAGTGCAATCGGGTTCGCGGCCACCATGAGCTTCGTCGCCGTGCCGACGACGCCCACACCGAAGCCGCCGCCGGCCGTGACCCCGAGCCGCAGCTTGTCGAAGAGACGGAAGCGCACGGTCGTATTGGGGAAGCACATCTCGATGTCGGAGCGCGGGATGTTCTTGAAGAGCTTCAGATAGACCGAGTCCGCGCTGATCTCGGCGCCGAGCGAGCCGCGCAGCTTGCGCACGATGCGCTCCGCCGCCTTGCGATCGCACTGCTGCTGCTTCATGACTTCATCGATGCGCTGCTCGATGGGCTTCAGCTTGAAGAGCAGGAACAGCCGCTGGAAGATCGGCACCTCATACTCTTCCTTGAAGAGGTAGAGCTTGCGCGCATCGCGGCGATGGAGCCGCCGCTTTGTGGCGCCCCGGTAGTAGATCATCAGCTCATCGAACGCGTGCATGTCGACCTGCAGGTCGAGCCCGTAGTGGCTGTCGGACGTCAGGATCAGCTTCACGTCGGCGGGGTCGATGCGGGTATAGTTCGCCTGCTCGAGCAGCATCTGCGTCTGCTCCATGAGGCGCTGCTGGAGCGTGGCCTTCTCGGCGTCCGTGTACTTGCGCGTAACGAGGAGATCGCTGTCGGGATTGAAGGGCTCGTAGGTCTGGCCCATCTCGAGCAGGTGCGCGGAATAGGAGGCCTGGCGCCAGTAGTCGAGATAGCGGAAGAAGCGGCGCGTCTCCTTCGCTTCGCTGCCGCGCCAGGACTGCGGTCGCGTGAGGCGCTCCATCAGAGCCGCGCGCGTCACGGGGATGAACTTCTCGCGGTCATCGGCGTGGGCGAGGATCTCCTCGATGATGTCGTCGCGGGGCTCGTGGGGCGCAGGGGCCTCGGATGCAGGCGCGGTGCCGGCGAGCGGCGTTTCATCCGGCGGAGAGGGTTCGGCAGAGCGCGCCGTTCCATGGTCCCGCGACGCTGGTGTGAGCACTTCAACTGCGGACATGCGGCCCCCCTTGGATCCTCGCGCATCCTTCGCGGCCAATGCGCGAGCCGCGAAAATCGGTCAACACCGTCTTCCAGCGGCCGGACTGGCGTCAAGCTCGCAGGAGACTGGAGAGGATTTATGACCGGCGCTGAGATAAGTGCGCCACGCTATCGCGAAGCGCGCGGGCAGCAGGCCGATGCCCCTCTCTCCATCTGTGGAAAGAGGGGAACATCTGCCGACGTATCAGGGGTTGTTCAGGCGCCGCCGAAACGGCGCTGCCACCAGCCGCGGCGCGGCGGCCCTTCAGGCTCCGACGGCTCCTCCGGCTGCACTTCCTTGGAGGCCGGCTCGGCAAGAGCCACGGTGCCGTTCGCACGCGCCGGTTCGCGCTGGGGGATTTCGGCGGGCGACGGAGGTTCTGCGGCTGCAGCGGGAGCTGCAGGCGCTGGTGCGGCCGGCACGGGTGCTGCGGGTTCCGGCTCGGGCTCGGCCGTCCGCGCTGGCTCTTCGGGCTCCGGCTCCTGCACGGCGCCTACGATTTCCCACGTGATGCCCTGCGAGGTGACGCCATGATCAGGAGTCTCCAGCGCCGCTTCATCGCGCCGCCGCACAGGCAGGTTGCTCCACGAGCCATGCGGCTGGAAGGATGGATCGACGTGCGGCTGCTCCGCTGACGGATCTGCGGGCGAGCCGGCAATGACGCTGCCATCGGGGGCTGTTGCGCCCTCGCGATGACGCGAGCGACCACCGCGCCGGCCGCGACGCCGGCGGCGACCGCGCCCGTTGCCATCGCCTTCTTCAGAGCTGCGGCCGCCCTCGTGCGGCTCCTCGGAGCGCGCTTCCATCTGGTCGTGCTCGGAGACTTCCGCCTCGTCGCTTTCGCCCATTGCTTCGGCGTGCGAAGCCACGTCTTCGACGGCACCGTGAGGCTCCCGCGCTTCGCCGCCGGTTTCCTGCCGGTCGCGGCGTCCGCGTCCGCGACGACGGCGGCGACGCGACCGCTGCTCGCCGCCTTCTTCCTCGCCATTGGCGCTCTCGCGCGCCTCCGTCCGGGGCGCGGGACGTTCCTCGGCCTCGTCTTCTTCGGCTTCGCTGCCATCGAAGCCCCAGTCCATGCTCACGACGCTGCGCTCTGCCCGGCGCGGCGTGCTCGCTGCCGGCTCGCTGGTGCGCTCGATGGCGAAGTTCGCGCCCTGCATGCGCTCGCTGGCCTGGACGCTGACAAAGATGCCGTAGCGCTGCTCGATCTCGGAGATGAAGCCGCGCTTGTGATTGAGGATGTAGAGCGCGACGCTCGCCGTCGTGAGCACCGAGATCGAGGTGACCGGCCCCTTCATGAGGTGGTCCTCGATGCCGCGCAGCACCGCGAGGGCGACGGACTCCGTCGAGCGGATGATGCCCGTGCCCTGGCAATGCGGACACTGCGAGGTCGAACCTTCGAGCACGCCCGTGCGCAGGCGCTGGCGCGACATCTCCAGGAGGCCGAAGTGCGAGATGTGGCCGACCTGGATGCGCGCGCGGTCATGGCGCAGCGCGTCCTTGAGGCGACGCTCGACGGCGCGATTGTTGCGCTTCTCCTCCATGTCGATGAAGTCGACGACGATGAGGCCGGCAAGGTCACGCAGCTTGAGCTGGCGGGCGATCTCGTCCGCAGCCTCGAGGTTCGTGCTGAGCGCCGTCTCCTCGATCGAGAACTCGCGGGTCGACTTCCCCGAGTTGACGTCGACGGCGACGAGCGCCTCGGTCTGGTTGATCACGAGATAGCCGCCCGAGCGCAGCGTCACGTAGGGGCTGAACATCGCGTTGAGCTGGCGCTCGATCTGGAAGCGCGAGAAGAGCGGCTCAGGCTCGCGATAGGGGATCACACTGTCGGCATGGCCGGGCATGAGCATGCTGAGGAAGCCGTGCGCCTCCTCGTGCGCCTCATCGCCGGCGACGAGCACCTGGTCGATGTCCTTCGAGTAGAGATCGCGCAGCGAGCGCTTGATGAGATTGCCTTCCTCATAGACGAGGCAGGGCGCCGTCGAGCGCAAGGTGAGATCGCGCACGCTCTCCCACAGGCGCAGCAGATACTCGAAGTCGCGGCGGATCTCCTGCTTGGTGCGCGCGGCGCCGGCCGTGCGGATGATGAGGCCCATGCCCTCCGGCACCTCGAGCTCCTCGGCAATGGCCTTGAGGCGCTTGCGGTCCTGGGCGTTGGTGATCTTGCGCGAGATGCCGCCGCCACGGCCGGTGTTCGGCATGAGGACGGTGTAGCGGCCGGCGAGCGACAGGTAGGTGGTCAGCGCGGCGCCCTTGTTGCCCCGCTCCTCCTTGACGACCTGCACGAGGATGACCTGGCGGCGCTTGATCACCTCCTGGATCTTGTACTGGCGGGCGCGGCGGCGCTGCGGGCGCTCGGGCACCTCCTCCATGGCGTCCTCGGCGCCGACCTGCTCGATGGATTCGGGCGTGGCACCGTTGCTCTCGACTTCGGTGACGCCGACCTCCTCGACGAGGCCGATCGACTTGGGAGCGTCATCGTCAGCCGAGGGCTCGGACGTGAATTCGTGCGCCTGGGCGTGGCCGACCTCGATCGTCTCGACGGTCTCGATCACGGCCTCTGCCGGGGTGCTCAGGCTCTCCTCGCGCGGGTGGGCGAGCTGGGCGGCCGGCGGCGCGTCGGCGCCGAGATCTTCTACGGCGTCGTCGGAAACGGCAGCCTCGGCTTCCGCCTCATCGTCATGATCATGAGGTTCGGCGGCGTAAGGCGCGTCGTGCGCGTGCTCGTCATCCTCGACGTGGTCGTGGCCGTGCTCGTGCTCAAGGGCTTCGGCATTCTCGCCGGCTTCTGCGTCGGCGGGCCGGCGGTTCTGCCGATTGCGGCCGCGGCCGCGCTTCTCGCGCCGCTCGGCCCGGGCATCGGCTTCACGCTCGGCGCGCGCCTCCTCCTCGACTTCCTCGTCGATGAGCGCCTGACGGTCCGCGAAAGGGATCTGATAGTAGTCGGGGTGGATTTCGCTGAAGGCGAGGAAGCCGTGGCGGTTGCCGCCGTATTCGACGAACGCGGCCTGCAGCGAAGGCTCGACCCGCGTCACCTTTGCCAGGTAGATGTTGCCGCGTAACGGCTTGCGCGAAGCAGACTCGTAGTCGAACTCCTCTACCCGGCCTCCCCTGAGTACCACCACCCGGGTCTCCTCCGGGTGGGTGGCATCGATAAGCATTTTGTTCTTTTCCATGGTCTTTGATCCTGGGCGCGCCGCCCGGGGCTCGTCGTCCTGTCGCGCGTGCGAAGGGGGCTCAGCGAGTGCGCGGGCCTGGGGCGCGGGTTGGCTGATGGCGTGATTGCAGACGGAGCCATCCACCCCCTCGCGCCCGACGCGCGGAATGCGGTCACCTCAGCGGTGGCCGCTCCGGCGTGCGCAGCGCCCCGCCACGCCCGGAATCCGGGTGCGGATAGGGTCGGCTGGGTGAAGCTCCGGTGTCTCATTGATCCTCGAAGGGGCTTTGCACCCCTTTGGTTCTTGATAGTTCCGTTGTTCGGCCTCTTGCGAGGCGCGTCAGCTCGAAACTGCTCACAAACGGCGCCCCGAGGCCGTTCAGGCTGCGAGGGGCCGCAATTTGAGCCGGAAGTCGAAAAACTCCGGCAAGCCATGTGTCGTAGGCGCCAGCGCGCTCGCGCCGTCGGGCTCGCCCCTGGACGGGTCATGTCGCCGAGGCATGAATGGCGGCATAACGAGCTGAAACGACATCGAAACTGCGGCCTGGGGCCCCGCGCTCAGCGGTGAGCTTCTGCGACGCGGCCCGAAACCGGGCCACAGTCCTCCTGAAGCCTCCTCCGCGGTTCAATGCGGGGCGCTCCATGCAGCTCGCGCTCAACGGCTTGGCGGGAAACGAACAGGTCCCAGCAGCAACTCGTCGCGGCAAGAACGACACACTCGAATATCTCTACGACCTTGCCCCTAGCGAGGCAAGCGCCGCGGAGGTCATATGCTGGCACAGACGATCACTTTGCATGTGCCTGGAGACACAAGTGGTGTCGATTCGGCCAAAGAATGGTTAACTTCGGCCGACGAGAGGGGAAAATAGTCCCGAACGAGCAAGGACGATGCGTTCACTGGCGTGGCGGCTGATGGTGGCGTGCGCACTCGCTTTGGCGGGCGGCGTTGCGGTGTCTCGCCCTGTCAGCGCCCAGGAATCAACGCACGTCAAGACCATGCCGTCGCCGCCCCCGGCGCCGCCTCCCGCCGCTGAGGTGAGTTCAGTTTCCCCTGCGGTTCAGCCTCCTGCACCCTCCATGGGACCAGTTGTCGCAGATGGCGTGTCCCTCACGGGCGATCATACGCAGACGCGCCTCGCGCTCGATCTGGCAGGTCCCGTCGAGTACCAGGTCTTTCGTCTCAAGACCCCCGATCGGGTCGTGATCGACATCTCCAATGTCGAATTCACGATGCCGCCGGCTGCAGGCCGCAATGGGCGCGGCCTCGTGCAGGCATTCCGGTTCGGCGCCTTCGCACCGGGCAAGGCGCGTGTCGTGATCGAGACTGCGGGTCTCGTCCGGGTCGAGGCGACGCGGCTCATTCGGGACGGGGCGCGCGGACGCCATCGCCTGGAGCTGGATCTGGTCCCCTCGCGCTCGGCCGATCTCAGCGAAAGCGAGGTGGCGGCGGCACGTGAAAGCGCGGCGCGGCTGCAACTCGGGGATGCGGCCCCGGTGCCCCCGCCGCCAGGACCTCCCCCGTCGCCGCAAGCGCGGCGTGCGCCTGTGATCGTCATTGATCCCGGCCATGGCGGCGTCGATACGGGGGCGCAGGGAACTGCGGGAGTCGAGAAGGATATCGTCCTCGCGGTCGGGCGAGCGCTTGAGCGCGCCCTCAACGCGACCGGCCGCTATCGCGTGGTGATGACGCGCACGGGAGATGCGTTCGTCCCGCTCGAGCGTCGTATTCGCATTTCGCGCGAGAACGAGGCGCAACTCTTCATTTCGCTGCACGCCGACTCGCTCGAAGCCCGCGAGCTGGCCCATATAATACGTGGCGCCACGATCTACACGCTTTCGCAGAGCGCTTCCGACGAGCGGGCCCGCCAGCTAGCCGACAAGGAGAATGCTGCGGACATTCTTGCCGGCGCGCACATCGCAACCGACGCCGTTCAGGACGAGGTCAAGTCCATCCTGTTCGATCTGATGGCGCGCGAGACGGCCGGCCTGTCGCTCAACTTCCGCCACCTCGCCGCCAAGCGGATGCGCGGTAACATCCAGTTCAGCCGCGATCCGCAGCGTTCGGCGAACTTCCTCGTCCTCCGGCAGGCGGAGACCCCGGCTGTGCTCATCGAGCTCGGCTATATCAGTCACACGGAGGACGAGAAGCAGATGCTCTCGCCGGAGTGGCAGCGCAAGGTCGCGGGGGCCATCACCACGGCTATCGACGACTTCTTCGCCGCCAGCGGGAAGATCTTTCGTTAAACTTTAAAAAAAGAGGGCCGCACGTCGAGGCGCGGCCCAAGTCCAGGGAGGAAATGCCCGAAGGGCACCACGACACCCACGGTCTGGCCGTGGGCGGCGTTCCTCCTGAGCTGGTGTGCCAAGTGCCAGATTACAAGGGGGCAATAGTCAGCTCCCGGGGTAGGTGTCACGCCGGCGCATCACCCGCCGTCGCGGGACCGGGCAGGGCTCGGCGCCGACATCAGCCGCTCGAGGCGCAGGCTCGGCACCAGAAGAAAAACCAGCGCTCCGGCCATCGAGCTCAGCACGGCGAGGCCGAAGGAGGCCGTATAGCCGCCGAACAGCTCGTGCAGGAGGCCCGACGCCCAGGATCCCAGGGCCGCCCCTATGCCAAGGCCGAGCGAGAGTGCGCCGAAGATGCTGCCGACGCCGCCGCCCGGATAGAGCACCGAGACGAGCGCGACGAGGATCGGCCCGCGGGCGCCCTGCATGAGACCGAAGCAGACGACGAAGGCGTACATCAGGAACAGCGAGGGCGCGTGCACGGTAGCGATCAGCGCAAGGACGCCGACGATCGTGATGACGTAGGACAGCGTAACCGTGATGAGGCGGCCGAAGCGGTCGGACATCCAGCCGATGGCGAGAATGCCGAGACTGGACAGCAGACCCATCATGCCGAAGGCGCCGGCGGCGAGCAGTGGCGCAAATCCGCTCTCGATGAGCGCCGCGACGGACTGCGGCAGCACGGCATAGGCCGCGAGCGAGGTGAACAGGTAGGCCGCGAAGAGGCCCCAGAAGGCGCCCGTGCGCATGGCAACCGAGACCGGCCAGGGATTGCGGTTTGCGGTTCCCGACTGGGCGCGGCGCCGCTCCTGCCAGGCGGGCGAGCCGGCCGTGATGCGGCCGAGCGGCAGCATGATGACGAAGGGGAAGAGTGCGAGCACGCCCGCGCCGATCAACTGGTGGCTTACGCGCCAGCCGTACCACCCGATGAGGAGCTGGGCGAGCGGCGGGATCGCGATCATGCCTGCGCCGACGGCCGCATAGGGGAGCGACATCACCGAGCCGATGCGGTTGACGAACCAGCGGCTCAGCAGGCTCGAGGCCGCGACCATGCCGAGAGAGGCCGCGCCGATGCCGCCGAGCAGGCCGACACAGATGTAGTAGTGCACGATGTGTGTCGCATAGCCCGCGAGGAAATAGCCCATGCCGAGCGAGAGGATGCCGAGGCCGTACGTTGCGCGCGCGCCGAGGCGGTCGATGAGCTGGCCGGCGAAGGGCGCCGTGCAGCCATTCGCGAGCATGTAGATCGAGTAGGTGAGCGTGATCTCGGAGCGCGAGACGGAGAGGCCCTCCTGCACCGGCAGGAGGAACACGGCGAACGTCTCGGTCACGCCGCGCCCGATCGTGTTCATGACGAACGTGAGGACGAGGATCATCGCCAGGAAGAAGCGCGTCGCATCGCCGTCTCCCGGGCGGCCGTGCATATCGTCGCTCAACGTCGCTATCCTCCGGGCACGGCCGCGCGAGCCGAGCCCTCTGCCGGCCGGCTTGCCGCCATCAGAACGGCGAATGTCGAGCGAAGTAAATGCTCCGCCGCGGTTGACTGGGTTTCGGTCGGCGCGGGCCTGGTGCGTTGGGAAACTAGTTGAGCATGAGGTCCGGCAGGAAGGTGACGATCTCGGGGAAGGCGATGAAGATGCCGATCGCGATGAAGTCGGCGATCACGAAGGGCAGCGCGCCTTGGAACACCGTCGTGAGCGGGATGTCGCGGCGGACGGCGCCGACCACGAAGCAGTTGAGCCCGATCGGCGGTGTCACGAGGCAGACGCCGGCCATCTTCACGACGATGATGCCGAACCAGATGGGGTCGTAGCCGAGCGCGATCACGGCCGGATAGAACACCGGCAGCGTCAGCAGCATCATGCCGATCGCGTCCATGAACATGCCGAGGATGAGATAGACCAAGAGCATGCCGATGATGATGACGACCGGAGGCACAGGCAGGTGCACTACCCATTGCGAGAACGCTTCAGGAAGGCCGGCAAAGCCGAGGAAGCGCACGAAGATGAGAATGCCCCAGATGATCGCGAAGATCATCACGGTCAGCTTGGCCGTCTCGAGAAGCGCCTCGTTGAGCTGGGAGACCTTCATGCGGTTCATGAGCGCGACCACGAACACGACGAAGGCGCCAAGTGCGCCGGCCTCCGTCGGCGTGGCCCATCCGAAGAACATCGCCGAGAAGATGATCACGATCACGCCGATGACCGGCAGCGTGCCGGGCAATGACGTGATGCGCTGGCTCCATGTGTAGCCGTGTATCGGCGCGCCCACCTTGGGATTGATGATGCTCCAGACGACGACGATGCCGGCATAGCAGACGGCCGAGATGAAACCTGGAATGAAGCCTGCGATGAGGAGCTTGCCGATCGAAGCCTCGACGATGATCGCATAGACGACCATGATCGCCGATGGCGGGATGAGCGCGTCGAGCGTGCCGCCCGCAGCGACGACGCCGGCGGCCAGGCGCTTGTCGTAGTTCGCTTTGAGCATCTCGGGAATGGCGACGCGCGCGAAGACCGCAGCGGCGGCCGTCGATGCGCCCGAGACGGCCGAGAACGCGGCAACGGCAAAGATCGTCGCGATGGCAAGTCCACCGGGCATCCAGCCCATCCAGGCCTTTGCCGCCTCGAAGAGCGACTGCGTCATGCCGGCGTAGAAGGCGAGATAGCCGATGAGGATGAACATCGGCAGCACGGAGAGCGTGTAGTTGACCGACTTCGAGTGCGGGATCGTGCCGACGAGGCCCGCGCCCGGTCCCCAGCCGATGATCGCGATGCAGCCGAGAAGGCCGACGAGCGCTGCAGCGAGGTAGACCCTCACGCCGCCCACGACGAGCACGAGGAGTGCGACGCAGCCGAGAAGGCCAAGCGTAAAATTATCGAGGACCATCGACCTTGCCTTCCTCGTTCCCGTTGAGATGGACGCCGGCCGCTTCCACGTCGCGCCGCGCCTGCTCTTCCACGTCGATGATTTCAGGCACGCCGATCGGTTGAGCCGTCGGATCGATGACGAGGCGGAGGTAGCCCCAGAGGCTCACCAGCAGTCGTATGAAGAGAAGCGCTAATGCGGCGGGCACCACCATCTTGGAGGGCCACCAGAGGAGCTGGATGTCGATCGTCGAGTCGCCCGAGGTGTAGGCGCGCATGGCGTGATCCCAGCTATACTTCGTCAGTACAGCGCACACGAAAAGGCCGACGATGACGCCCGTCAGCTCGAAGAGCCAGAGCGTGCGGCCCTTCAGGTAGTTGACCAGGATCTCCATGCGGATGTGGCCGCCGAGACGCTCGGTGTAGGCGAGACCGAGGAAGACGAGGAACGTCATCATGATCTCGACGATGTCGATGTAGCCGAGGATCGGCAGATTGAGCAGCTTGCGCGAGAGGATCTGCGCGACGCCGAGCATCATCATCAGGAAGATGCCGAACCCCGATATCAGTGCGGTGCCCCGCTCGACGAGATGGACGGCGCGATCGATCGCGCCAAGCGCGCCGCCCTCCCCGGGGGCGGTCCCCATGACTTCTGCGCCCTTCATGAATTGCTTCCTGCGGTCAGTGGAATTTGCGAGCAGGTCATGGACGGCGCCCCACATCGGGTCGCCGTGGCGGCGCAAAGGCGCGCCGCCATGGCCCATCATGCGGTGAGATCAGAGAGCTACTTCTTTTCCTTCTTCGCCTTCTCGATCTCGGCGAGAAGCGTATCGAGCACGTTCTGTGCGTCGAACTTGTCCTTGTTGTCGACCACCCACTTGTCCCACACGGGCTTACCGGCAACCTCACGGAAGCGCTTCAGCTCGGCTTCCGAATAGAGGACCTCCTTCAGCTTGGCCTTGAACATCGGGAGGTTCTTCTTGTCGATCTCGACGTAGGCGTTGATCTGGTCCTTGTAGCCCTGCGGCAGCGCTTCCTCGAGCAGCTTCTTGTACTGCGGCGGCAGCGCGGCGTAGGCATCCTTGTTGATCACCGCGGCACACTCGGACGTGCCCGGCGACATGTTGTTCGTGAACCAGTTGGAGATCGTGTGGAGCTGATAGGAAGCGTGCGCGTAGGTGTAGGGCAGCGACACCGCATCGATCGTGCCGCGCTCCATGCCGGTGTAGGTTTCCGTCGCGGGAACGGTCGAAAGCACCGCGCCGAGGATCTTCATGGCATCGCCGAGACCGCCGCCGGCGCGCACACGCTGGCCCTTCCAGCCTTCGAGCGTCTCAGGCGGCTTGCCCTTCCCCATGAACTCGTACTGCGGCAGAAGGCCGGACTTGTAGGGCATGGCATTCCACTGATCCATGTCCTTGATGAAGGCCGGATGCTTCATCATCGCGATACGGACCTTGGTCCCGATCTCCCAGTCGCCGAGATCGAGGAACGGGAGCGTGAAGACCATCCACGCGGGGTTCTTGCCGGGGTGATAAAAGTTGCAGAAGTGCGCCACCTGGAAGGCGCCGAGCTTGATGCCGTCGAGGTTCTCGCGGTCGCGCGAGAGCGCCTCGCCGTAATGCATCTTGATCTGGAACTTGCCGCCCGTGCGGTCGGCGAGCTGCTTGGCGACCGACTCCATGCCGGCGGTAAAGGCGCGCTGCTTGCCCCAGGTCGAGAGGTTCCAGTTGACCGCTGGGCCATCGACAGTTTGCGCAGTGACGCCCGTGCCTAAAAGCGCAGCGAGCGCACCCGCGGCAAGCGGGGCAGCGTACTTAAGGCTCATCTTCTTCCTCCCAAGTGCGGTATCAATTTTTTGTGTTGAGGGTAGCCTAGTTCGAACAGGCAGCACCCTGCAACCGCTTAAATCGTACGGCGTAGGAGGAACTAGAAGGGAGGCCTATTTCGCGCCCGCAAGCGCTACGACTTCAGCGAGCAGCTTCGCGTCTACGTTGATAACGCCGGCGGCCACCTGCTCGCGGAGTGCGAGGCGGCGAGAGCCCGGGAGACGGGCGCCTTCGTCATCCTCGATGAGGCTGGCGAGCACAGCGAAGCGATCAGCGAACGTATCGGCACCGGCAAAGCCTGCAGGATCGATCGCGATGAGCAGTTGCCCCGCGCCCGGAGGCGGGCCCTCGGCATCGAGGAAGGAGCTTGCCTCGAAGGCGAAGTTCGCGCCCGTCAGCGCCACGGCCAGCGTTTCCACCATCAGCGCGAGTGCGGCGCCTTTCGCACCTCCAGCGGGCACGAGCGTGCCGGCGAGTGCGGCTTTGGCATCGGTCGTCGGCTGTCCGTTCGCATCAACGGCCCAGCCGAGCGGGATGGGCTCGCCCTTCTGCGCCGCTGTGACGATCTTGCCGCGCGCGACTTCCGAAAGGGCCATATCGATGACGAGCGGAGGCGCGTCGCGCCGCGGTGCTGCGAAGGCCAGCGGGTTCGTACCGAATACGGGACGTTTGCCGCCCCATGCCGCCATGGCCTGCGGCGTATTCGAGACCGTCAGCGCGATGAGACCCTTCTCCGCGAGACGCTCCACATGCCGGCCGGCCACGCCGAAATGATGCGAGCGCACGAAGCCTGCTGCCGCAATGCCCGTCTCCGCTGCGACTTTCGGCAGCTCGGCAATGGCGAGGTCCATTGCCGGATAGGCAAAGCCGTTCGCCACATCGATCATGAGCGTCGCGGCGCGCGTGCGTTTGACCTTGGGCGTTGCGTGCCCATCCAC
Source organism: Hyphomicrobium sp. CS1BSMeth3 (assembly GCF_900117415.1). GTDB lineage: Bacteria > Pseudomonadota > Alphaproteobacteria > Rhizobiales > Hyphomicrobiaceae. The sequence goes on along the minus strand of NZ_FPEI01000003.1, from coordinate 341,110 downwards.
CTTGCCGGCGCGCGCCTGCGCGGCGTAGCTCGGGACGCGCGAAAGCCCGTGGCCTTTCTGGCCGTCGATCTCGGCTTGTGTGAGCGCGCGCGAAACCGAGGCGGCATTGGCCGCACTCGTATTCGAGGCTTGAAGCGCGCGCGTAATGAGTGCTTCGAGCTCTGCAGCGGTGATGGATTTCGTCATGGGCTCACTTACAGCGTTACGGGGCCATAGTTCGGAGCCTTGCCCCAGATCATGAGGCGATAGCCCTTTCTGAGACCGAGCTTGAAGTAGGGATCGTTCTCGACGAGCGCGACGGCTTCCTCGCGCTTCTCCACTTCGATGACCCACAGGCCGCCGCAATACCACTCATCCGGATCGGGGCGGAGGCCGCCACCGATCAGAATGCGGTCGCTGTGCTCGGCGAGATAGTCGAAGTGGGCTTGGTGATGGTTCTTGCGGATCGGATCGCCGATCTCGCGCGGATGATCTTCGAAAAGTGCGACCCAGCGGGCCATGTCGGGCTTCCTACATCTCAGGTGAATTCCAGCAGGCGGCGCATCTCGGAGAACATCTCGCGTTTGAGCTCCATGCCGATGCCTGGCGTGCTGTGCGGCTTGGTGTGGCCGTCCACGACAGGAATATCGTCGGCAAAGCCGCCATACGGCTTGAAGACGCCGGGATAGCTCTCGGTCCCGCCGAGCTGGAGACCCACGGCCATGTTCAGCCCGAGCTGATGCCCGCCATGCGGGACCGTGCGCCGCCGCGCCCAGCCGGCGCGCTCCGCCATGTCGAGAATGCGCAGCGTCTCCGTCAGGCCGTAGCAGAGCGAGGGATCGGGCTGCAGCCAGTCGATGTGCGTGCGCATGCCGCCGTGGCGCACGAGATTGCGGAAGTCCTGCACGGAGAAGAGATTCTCGCCCGTCGCGATCGGCATGGTCGTCGCATCGCAGAGCACGGCGTGCGCCTGATAGTCGAGCGGATCGACCGGCTCCTCGAACCAGCAGAGATTATATTTCTCCATGGCACGCGCATAGGCGAGCGCGGTGTCGAGATCGAAGCGGCCATTGGCATCGACGGCGAGGTTCTGTCCGTCACCTGCAATTTCCAGTGCCCATTCGATACGCTGCATATCCTCGGCGAGCGGCGCGCCGCCGATCTTCATCTTCATGAGCTTGTAGCCGAGGTCGCGGCACTGGCGCATCTCGTCCTGCAGGCCCTGCTTCTCCTTGCCGGGGTAGTAGTAGCCGCCGCCGGAGTACACGAGCACACTCTCGTCGTGCTTGCCGCCGTTGCAGCGCTCGGAGAGGAGCTGCCACAGCGGCTTGCCGAGGATCTTTGCCGTCGCGTCCCACACGGCCATGTCGATGCCGCCGGCCGCGAAGGCGCGATCGCCATGCCCGCCGGGCTTCTCATTGCTCATCATGGCCGTCCAGATGGCCAGCGGATTGAACGTGCCGGCAGCTTCGTCGCGCAGCTTGGCCGCATCGGCTTCGAGAATGCGCGGCGCCAGACGCTCGCGGATGATCCCGGACTGCGCGTAGCGGCCATTCGAGCAGAAGCCGTAGCCGATGACCGGTTTGCCCTCGCGGATCACGTCCGTCTCGACCGCGACGAGGCTGATCGTCATCTTGTCGAAGGAGATGACGGCATTGCGCATGGGCGAGTGGATCTTCGCGACGGCATCGCGAATGCGGGTGATCTTCATCGGATCTCTTCTCGTGTTACGGGTGTGCTGAGGTCGACAACATAGCGAAGGTGCGGCTCGGGGCCAAAGTGTTCGTTGACGAATGTATCGACGTATTTCCCGCCATTGCGCCCGATGACGCGCTGTGAGGCGAGATTGTCCGGGTCGGTCGTGATTTCCAGCCGCCCGAGGCCCTGGGATCGCGCGTCGATCAGCATCTGCCGGAGCGCCTCGGTCGCGTAGCCGCGTCCCCGCTTCCAGGGCACGACGGCATAGCCGATGTGGCCGAGCACGTGTGAGGGGAGCGCGTCCGTGCCTTCCTGCCAGCGCAGTGAGATGCTGCCGCAGAACTCGCCGTCCCATATCCAGCGCGCAATGAAGGGCAGTTTGGGGACGTTTCTGCCATCCGGCAGCGTGATCGTGCCGCCCTGCATGCTGAGACCCGCGATGAACGCCGCAGGATTTTCCCGGATCGCCGCAAGCTGCTCGCCGGAGACATTGCGGACATTGTTCGGCGACCAGCCCGTCTCCAGCGCCGCAACGTAGGAGGGCAGGTGGTCCATGGATGGGACGACGAGCTGCATGGGAGACTGGACCTCCAAAAAAAGCAAAGCGCTCAACCCGGGGCCGGGTTGAGCGCTCACTGTGCAGAGCAAAATCCGGCGACGTTATGCGCTGCGATAGAGTTTCGTCATGACGAACTCGCGATGGCCGAGGGCCTCCGCCGCCGTCAGGCGCCCGTTCGACGTGCGCACGATCATATCGATCAGCGCATCGCCCGCCGTGTCGAGCGTCATCTCGCGGCGCAGAATGCCGGTCACGTCGACGTCGATGTGCTCGGGCATGGTGCGCAGCGTCTTCGGATTGGCCGAGATCTTGATCACCGGCACGATCGGATTGCCGATGATGTTGCCCTGGCCCGTCGGGAACGTATGCACGACATAGCCACCGGCCGCCATGAGCGTCACGCACTCGGCCGCGGCCGAGGACGTGTCCATGTAGTAGAGGCCGGCACCCTTGGCCGGCGCCTCCGCCGGCTTCAGCACGTCGATGAACGTGCAGTTGCGGCCGATCTTCTCGAGATTGCCGAGCGCCTTCTCCTCGATCGAGGAAAGACCGCCCGCGATGTTGCCCTTCGTCGGCTGGCTCTCGGAAAGATCATCGACCTTGTTGGCCTCGATGACCTCGTCCTGATAGGCCTTGAAGGTCTTCATCCACTTCTCGCCAATCGCCGGTGTCGCCGCGCGCTTGACGCAGATGTGCTCGGCGCCCGTGATCTCGCTCGTCTCGCCGAAGACACCGTAGATGCCCTTGGGGATGAGCTTGTCGTACATGTTGCCGACGGTCGGGCACGAGCCGAGGCCGGTCGTCGTGTCGCTCTCGCCGCACTTGGTCGAGACCCAGAGATCGGAGATATCGCACTCCTCGCGCTTGAGCTCGGAGGCCCACTGCACGAACTCCTTGGCCTTGTAGGAGGCCTTGGCGATGATCGCGATGTCGCCGTGGCCTTCGATGCCGAAGCCGACGACGGGCTTGCCGGTCTTGGCGATGCCCTTCACGACGCGGTCCGTCCAGCCATCCTCGATACCGATCACGACGACGGCGGCGACGTTCGGGTTCGAGCCCGCGCCGATGAGCGTGCGGAAATGCAGCTCGAGGTCCTCGCCGAACTGCAGGCGCCCGTAGTGGTGCGGGAGCGCCATCGTGCCCTTGATGTTGTTGGCGACGGCCTCGCACGCCGCGTTCGACAGGTCGTCGAGCGGCAGGATGATGACGTGATTGCGCACGCCGACGCGGCCGTTCTCGCGGCGCCAGCCCCAGAACGAGAGGTTGGAGCTGCCGGCCGATGACTTACCCTTCTTCGTTGCCATGTGGCCTCACTCCTACCAGCGCTTGGTCTTGTGATTGTGGACGTGCACGTGCTCGCCCTCTTTGGCGTTGCCGATCATGCGGCCGACGTCCTCGCCGTACTTGATGACCGTGTCGCCTTCCTTGAGATCCTTCAGCGCCACCTTGTGGCCGATCGGGATGTCGTGCTTGGCGGTGACGTGGATCGTGGTGTCATTCTCGGTGATGACACCGAGCATCTTGGTCCCGGCCTTGAGGTCCTCGACGACGACGACGCCGACGTTGTCCTCGGGGCTGTGGACCAGGAACTGGGGAATATTGGATTTGGACACGGGCCCTTTCTCCCTGGGTGGCGTGCGGCGGGTTTGCTTTCCGCACATGACGCGTCCGGCAAAGTCTTATATAAGACTTCGCAGGTGACAATGACCTAGCCGGGATCAGGGTCGTGCGCAAGCCTCGTTTGGAGCCGGAAGAGAATGGCGGTCCGCTCTATGCGCGGGTCAAGGCCATCGTCCTGGCTCGGATCATGGGCGGGGACTGGCCCCCCGGGACCGCCATTCCCGCAGAAATGGAGCTCGCGCGGGAGCTGGGCGTCAGCCAGGGGACGGTGCGCAAGGCGCTCGATGCACTTACCGCCGAGCAGGTCGTCGTGCGCCGGCAGGGCAGCGGCACCTACGTGGCCGAGCACACGCCCGCGCACATGCTGTTCCGTTTCTTCAATATTTACGACGAGAGCGGCGCCCAGGTCCTCCCCGACAGCCAGCCGGCGCGGGTTACGACCGGAGAGGCCAGCACGGCCGAGCGGCAGCGTTTGGAGCTCGGCGAGGGCGCAAGGGTGATCCGCATCTCGCGCATAAGGACCCGCGGTGGCCGCGCCTTCATGGATGATCGCATTGTCCTGCCGGAGGCTCTCTTTCCGGGGCTGGCGCAGGAGGCCGAGATGCCGAATACGCTCTACGACCTGTTCCAGAAGCGCTATCGCATTCACGTGGCCCGCACCGAGGAGCAGGTAACCGCCGTCGCCGCCACGGCCCGGCTCGCCGAACGCCTCGACGTGAAGCCAGGGTCTCCTATCCTCGCCATCGACCGGATTACGTATGATCTGAGCGGGCGGCGCATCGAATGGCGGCTCAGCCATGCTCATCTGGACCGCGCCCACTATTTCGCGCGCCTCTGAAGGCTCCGTGCATAGCCCTACGGCACCATCCGGCTGGCCAAAGCGGGCGAGGCGCGATATTCCGGGCGCACATGAATTTCCCCTGCGCGCTCAAGCGCGCCAACAGCGAACGCGCGCTCAGGCGCCAACAGCGGACCGGATAGGACGACGCATGGCAGCACACCCCGCCTACGAGACCATCAAGCTGGAGATCGGCCCGGACAAGGTCGGCATCATCACAATGAACCGCCCCGATGCGCTCAATGCGATGACCACGCAGATGATGCGGGAGCTGCGCGACTGCTTCATGCAGTTCTACATCGACCCCAATCAGGTGGCCTGCCTTGTCATCACCGGTTCCGGTGATCGCGGGTTCTGCACGGGCGCGGACCTCAAAGAGCGCAAGGGCATGACCGACGAGATATGGCGCCAGCAGCACGCCGTTGTCGAGCAGATCGGCCGCGCGATGATGGACTGCCCGGTGCCGATCATCGCGGCGGTCAACGGCCATGCCTATGCCGGCGGCCTCGAGATCGCGCTCGCCTGTGATTTCGTCTACGCCGCCGAGCACGCCCGCTTCGCGCTGACCGAGGTCACGCTCGGCATCATGCCCGGGCTCATGGGCACGCAGAACCTGCCGCGAGCCGTCGGCGTGCGCCGGGCCAAGGAGATCATTCTCACCGGCACGCCCTTCACCGCGATCGACGGCCTTGCCTGGGGCATGGTCAACAAGGTCGTGCCGGGTGCCGAGCTCATGAGCGAGGTGCTGGCCGTCGCGCGCAAGATCGCCAGCAATGCGCCGGTCAGCGTGCGCCAGGCCAAGAAGTCCATGGACCGCGCGAGCGACCTCGGCCGCGCGGACGGCTATGCCTACGAGATCGAGGCCTACAACCGCACGGTCGTCACCGAGGATCGCCAGGAAGGCATCAACGCCTTCAACGAGAAGCGCAAGCCGGTCTACAAAGGCCAGTGAGATCTGAGGAGGCAGACGCCATGACGAAAGTTATCGTACGCGAGGTCGGTCTCAGGGACGGCCTGCAGCTCGTGAAGTCGTTCGTGCCGACCGAGACCAAGATCAAGTGGCTCAAGGCCGTCGCGGCCGCGGGCGTGCCCGAGGTCGAGGTGACGAACTTCGTCCCCGCCAAGGTCATCCCGCAGTTCGCCGATGCGGCCGAGGTTGCGAAGGCTTCCCTCGATGTTCCGGGTCCGCGCATGTGCGCGCTCGCGCCGAACCGCAAGGGTGCTGAGAACATGCTCGCGGCGGGCATCCGCAAGATCAACTTCGTGCTCTCGGTTTCCGAGGGCCACAATCTCGCGAACGTCCGCAAGACGCCCGACCAATCCTTCGCCGAGTTCGAGAGCGTGGTCGCGCTGCGCAAGGAAAAGCCCGAGTACAAGGAGGTCGTCATTCAAGGCTGCCTCGCGACATCCTTCGGCTGCACGATCGAGGGCAGCGTCGATCCGAAGCGCGTGGTGAGCTTCGCGGAACGCTATCTCGCGCTCGGCGCCGACGAGATCACGCTTGCCGATACGGTCGGCTACGCAGGCCCGGGCGCAGTGAAGAGCCTCTTCGATGAGGTCGTGAAGCTCGCCGCGGGCAAGCCCGTGTACTGCCACTTCCATGACACGCGCGGTCTCGGCCTCGCCAATGCCTATGCGGCGCTCGAAGCGGGCGTGACCGGCTTCGATGCCTCGACCGGCGGCCTCGGTGGCTGCCCGTTCGCGCCCGGCGCCTCCGGCAACATCGTCATGGAAGATCTCGTCTTCATGCTCGAGAAGCAGGGGATCAGGACGGGCGTCGATCTCGAGCTCTATCGCGAGGCGCGCCGCATTGCCGAGACGGCGCTTCCCGACGAGAGCTTCTACGGCACGATTTTCCGGGCCGGATTGCCGAAAGGCTTCAATCCGCCGACGCGGCGCATGGCTGCTGAATAACAGGGAAGCACGTATCGATGACGAGTTCCGACGAGCTGATGATGCCGATCGACCCGCAGTGGGCGGAGATCCGCGAGGGTGTCCGCGCCATCTGCGAGCAGTTCCCGAACGAATACTGGATGAAGCTCGATGCCGCGTCGGAGTACCCGACCGAGTTCGTCCAGGCCCTCACGGATGGCGGCTACCTCGGCTGCCTCATTCCAGAGGAGTACGGCGGCTCGGGTCTGCCGCTCTCGGCCGGCTGCGCGGTGCTCGAAACCATCCACGAGATGGGCTGCAATGCCGCCGCCTGCCACGCGCAGATGTACACCATGGGCACCGTGCTCAAGCACGGCTCGGAAGAGCAGAAGCGCAAGTACCTCCCCGAAATCGCCTCGGGCAAGCTGCGTCTCCAGGCCTTCGGCGTGACCGAGCCGACTACGGGCTCCGATACGACCCAGCTCAAGACGCGCGCCGAGAAGCGTGGCAACAAGTACGTCGTGAACGGCCAGAAGGTCTGGACGAGCCGCGTGCTCCACTCCGATCTCATGCTGCTGCTCGCGCGCACGACGCCCGTCGATCAGGTCAAGCGGCGCACGGACGGCCTTTCCGTCTTCCTCGTCGATCTGCGCGAGGCCAAGGGCCGCGGCGTCGAGATCAAGAAGATCGACGCCATGATCAATCACAACACCTGCGAGGTGTTCTTCGACAATCTCGAGGTGCCGCCGGATGCGCTCATCGGCGAGGAGGGCAAGGGCTTCCGCTACATCCTCTCCAGCATGAACGCCGAGCGCCTGCTGATCTCGTCGGAATGCCTGGGTGATGCGAAGTTCTTCATCCGCCGCGCGACGGAGTACGCCAACGAGCGCGTCGTGTTCGGCAATCCGATCGGGAAGAACCAGGGCGTGCAGTTCCCGATCGCGCGTGCCTATTCCGAGCTGATGGCAGCCGAGCTGGTCGTTCGCCGCGGTACGACGCTGTTCGAGGCCGGGCTCGAATGCGGCAAAGAAGCCAACATCGGCAAGATGCTCGCGGCAGACGCGGCGTGGAAGGCGGCTGAAGCCTGCCTGCAGACGTTCGGTGGTTTCGGCTATGCCCGCGAGTACGGCATCGAGCGCAAGTGGCGCGAGGCACGCCTCTATCAGACAGCGCCGATCTCCACGAACATGGTTCTCGCCTTCGTCGGCCAGAACGTCCTCGGCATGCCGCGCAGCTACTGACATCCAGGAAGCGGACAGCAACCCATGAAAATCGCGATCATCGGCGTCGGCGCCATGGGCTCGGTCTATGCCGCGCTGCTCGCTGACCAGGGCAAGCACGACGTCTGGGCCATCGACACGTGGAAAGAGCACGTCGATGCCATCCGCGAGAAAGGCCTGCGCGTCGAAGGCGCGTCGGGCGATCGCACGGTGCGCATGAACGCCACGACCAACCCTGCCGACGTGAAGGATGCCGATCTCGTCATCGTCGCGACGAAGTACGACGGCGTCGGCGCTGCGGCGAAGGCAGCACTGCAGATCGGCAAGCCCGATGCACCGATCCTCGCCATCCAGAATGGTCTCGGCAGTGCGGATATCGTCGCCGACGTGGTCGGCTCGAAGCGCATCATGCTCGGTGTGGTCGGCGGCTTCGGCGCTTCGATGAAAGGTCCCGGCCACGCGCATCACAATGGCATGGAGTTCCTGCGTTTGGGCGAGATGGACGGCGGCATGACGCCCCGCCTCGAGACCGTCGCGGAAGCCTGGCGCAAGGGCGGCTTCAAGGTCCTGACCTTCGACGACATCCACAAGATGGTCTGGGAGAAGCTCATCTGCAACTGCACGTACTCCGGGCCATGCGCACTGACTGGCCTTCGCGTCGGCGAGGTGCAGTCGAACCCAAGCGCCTTGAGTATTGCGGCGGCCTGCGCGCACGAGGCCTATCAGGTGGCGCGCGCCAAGGGCATCACGCTCGACTTCGATGATCCCGTGCGCTACGTGCGCGAGTTCGGCCAGAAGATTCCAGGTGCGCGGCCGTCGATGTTGCTCGATCATCTGGCTGGGCGGCGCGCCGAGGTCGACAACATCAATGGCGCGATCCCGCGCGAGGGCGCCAAGGTCGGCATCGCGACGCCGGTGAATTCGGTCGTCGTGGCGCTGCTCAAGGCCAAGGAATCCGGCTTCAAGTGACCGCTTCGGTGGCAGCGCATTGGGGGCAAGATGGCGGTCAGCCGGCAGATTTCATTCGAGGTCGTGGGCACGCCCGATGATCTGCTCATGCCCATGGTGCAGGCGCTCAGCGACATGCGCTGCTATCGTTTCAGCCGCGACGGCCTGATCGTTACAGCGCGCACGCCGATCAACTGGCGCAGCATCGGCGAAGTCATGACCGTGCGTCTGAGCGATGCCGCTGCCGGGCGGACGCTCGTCGAGGCGTCGAGCCACAGCGCACTCCGCACGGTCATCTTCGACTGGGGCAAGAACAACTACAATCTCAAGCGCTTCGAGACGGCTTTTCGAGCAAGAATGGCGCAGTAAACCAGGGCGGAATGACCATGGCCGAAGTAACCTGCAACGGACGCAGCTACCGCCTTCCCAAGCGGCCGACCGTCGTCATCTGCCTCGACGGCTCCGAGCCCGGTTACATCGAGGCGGCCATCGAAGCGGGCGTTGCGCCGACGTTTGCCCGCTTCATGCGCGAAGGCCTGCACACGCATGCCGAGAGCGTGATCCCGAGCTTCACCAACCCGAACAATCTTTCCATCATCACGGGACGCCCGCCGGCCGTGCACGGTATCTGCGGCAACTTCTTCTATGATCCGGCTGCCGGCGCCGAGGTCATGATGAACGATCCCGTTTTCCTGCGCGCGCCGACCGTCCTCGCCGCCTTCCACAATGCAGGCGCGAAGGTCGCCATGGTGACGGCCAAGGACAAGCTGCGCCTGCTGCTCTCGAACGGGCTCGACTACGCAACGGGCCGCGCCGTCGCCTTTTCCGCGGAGCGCGCCGATCAGGCAACGCGCGCAGCGAACGGCATCGACGGCGTGCTCGAGCTTGTCGGCAAGCCGGTGCCGGAGGTCTACTCGGCGGACCTCTCCGAGTTCGTGTTCGCCTCTGGCGTCAAGCTCGTCGAGCGCTTCCGCCCCGATGTCATGTATCTCTCGACGACGGACTACATCCAGCACAAGGTTGGCCCGGGCACGGCCATTGCGAACAGCTTCTACGGCATGATCGACGACTATCTCGCGACCCTCGATCGCCTCGGCTGCACAGTCCTCGCCACGGCCGACCACGGCATGAACGACAAGCATTTGCCGGACGGTTCGCCGGACGTCATCTATCTCCAGACGCTGTTCGATGAGTGGCTCGGCAAGGACGTTGCGCGCGTGATCCTGCCGATCACCGACCCTTACGTCGCTCACCACGGCGCGCTCGGTGGCTTCGCGACCGTGCATGTTCCGTCCGGCACGCCCGTGCCCGAGCTGCTCAGCCGGCTGTGGGACGTCGATGGTATCGAGATGGCATGCGCCAAGGACATTGCCTGCCAGCAGTTCGCGCTCCCGCCCGACCGCATCGGCGACATCGTGGTGCTTTCGGAGAAGCACAAGGTGCTCGGCACCTCACCTGAGCGGCATGATCTTTCGGGCCTCGACGAGCCACTGCGCTCGCATGGCGGGCTTTCCGAGCAGCGCGTGCCGATGATCGCCAATCGTCGCGCTTCGACACCCTTGCCTGTGCCGCTGCGCAATTTCGACGCCTTCGAAGTCGCGTTGAACCGGCTGGAGTAGGGCTCGGGGCCGCTGCGCGCGTGTTGCGTTCTTCAGAAGCGGCGGTCCAAGCCCATCTGCCAGAAATCGATCTCGAGGCGCGTTGCATCGCGGAACGTGGTGGCGAGCTCGTCGAAGCGCTTCGGTGTTACGGTGGCGAGATGCTCGTCGAGCCACGCTCTCTCACCTGCGGCTGCAGCCTGAAATTCGTCGCTCGCATACATCGCGATCCAGCCGGCATAGGCATTGCCGTCGTGGATGACGAAGGGCTGAGCATTGAGCCACGTCGCGATCTCGGCATAGCCGATCAGACAAGGCGCAAGCGCCACATGAAGATCGAGTAGGTCGCCGCGGTTTCCCGCATCGAGGACGTAGCGCGTGTAGGCCATGGTCGCGCGCGCCTCGGGCAGCACCATGAGATCGCCTTCGCTGATGCCCCAGCCTGCGCAGTACTGAATGTGCAGGCCCATTTCGACATCGACGATCGCCTTGAGGCTCGCGAGCGCGCGCCTCAGATCGGCGATGTCGCGGCTCTTGTAGACGGCAAGACCGTACGCACGCGCGAAGTGGACGAGAAATAGGTAATCCTGCTCGAGATAGTGGCGGAAGGCGTCTTTCGCGAGCGTGCCGGCGCCGAGTTGGCGGATGAATTCATGCTGGCAGTAGGCCTGCCAGTCATCACGGCAGCGCTCTTTCAAATCGTCGAATCTCGGCACGTGCACCTCCATGGATATCGGCAGGTTAGCACGCACGCGCACGCGAGCAATTGCGTGCAGAAGGTCGGTACTGCGTTTGTCCGTCCTCACGTTCGTGAAGGCAGTTTCTCCATGCGTCGCGAACGCGGAACTATCCAGCGCTCATGGCATTCGTCGTCGATACGAAGTCGCGAGTAGACGAGCAAAGGAGATCGTCATGAAGCATCAACTTTTGCGCACGGCGTCTGTGTGCGCTCTCATTGTCGCCATGGGCGGCGGCGCTTTCGCGCAGACCGGCGGGCCTGGCGGTGGTGGCGCGGCTGGCCCCTCGCAGACTGAGCAGAAGAGGCCGGACAGCGGCGGTGGTGGTGACATGGGCCGCCAGGGTGGATCCGGTGAGACCGTGCAGCCGAAAGGCGGCTCGGCGGGGCAACCGACCGAACGTCAGCCGGGTTCACAGGACCGCCAGCGTACGGGCCAGGAGCAGCGCAGCCAGGACAGGGATCGCGCGCGCACCGGTCAGGAGCAGCGTGGCCGGGATAGGGATCGTGCACGTACCGGCCAGGAGCAGCGCGGGCAGGACAAGGATCGCGCGCGCACCGGTCAGGAACAGCGTGGCCAGGACAAGGATCGCGCACGTACTGGTCAGGATCAGCGCGATCGCGGCGACCGGACACGCCAGGGTCAGGCCGATCGTGATCGGGGTGGCGTAACGCAGCTTTCCGAGCAGCAGCGCACGACCGTTCGCGAGCGCTTCACGCGCAGCGGCGTCGAGAGCAATCGCGTAACGAACGTCAACTTCGACATTCGAGTCGGCGCCAGTGTGCCGCGTAGCGTGGTGCTGCATCCGCTGCCCGCTGATATCGTCGAGATCGTGCCTGCGTACCGCGGCTACCGCTACGTCTACGTGCGTGATGAGATCGTCATCGTAAACCCGGCGACTTTCGCTGTCGTTGCTGTCGTCTCCGGCAGCGGCAATCAGACCGCGGGCATGCGGGATCGTCGCCTGACGTTGGCCCAGGCGGACCGCGTCTTCGTACGCGATCATATTGATCGCGGCGCGGCCATCCGGCTCGGTATCGGCGACATCCGCATTGGTATGGCCGTGCCGCAAGGTGTCGAGCTTCTGCCTCTGCCGAGCGTCGTCGTCGAGCGCGTTCCCGATCTCAGGGAGTACCGCTACTTCGTCTATGACGACGACATCGCAATCGTCGACCCTGCAAGCGACGAGATCGCGCTGATCGTCGAGAAATAACCATTCGACGTTGACGTAGACACAGCGAAAGCAAAGCCAGCGGCGCTTCGGGCGCCGCTGGCACATTTGTCGACTACGCCTCGGCGATCGAGATCACTTGTAAGGAATGTGCTGGGGCTCGTCCCCGAGCGAGAAGGTAAGCCGCGCCATGACGGTGTGAATGCCGTCCGGGTCGAGGCGTGCCGTCGGCGGGCAATATTCCTTCGGCGGGACGACCGCCGTCAGTGTCGGCGCAGTGGGAGTGGAGCCGCCGAAGTTGAAGGTCTTTGCGCCGAGGTCGATGTAGTTGTACTCGAGGCCGATGCTCACGTTGTGGGTCAGCTTGCGCTCGAAACCGACGCCGGCCGTCCAGCCGTGCAGCCGCGACCCGCTGGAGTAGCTCCCTCCGATCGTGTCGACCCTGAGGTCGAAATCGGCCGAGGCATAGCCGCCCTTCACATAGAAGAGCCGATCCTGCCAAGCGTAGCCGAGACGGCCCGTGAGCAGGAGGATGTCATTGACGCTGGCCTTGATGTTCGCCAGGCCGATCACGCCGGTGTCGACAGTCGTGCTGCCTTCCATGGTGCCGCCTGTGAACGAGGCTTCGACGCCGATCACCCAGCGGTCGAACTGCCTCTGGAGGCCGACATGGCCACCGGCGAGCCAGCCGTCGACCTTGAGGTCGGAGCCGAGGCCGGTGTCCTGGCGCGTCCACCCGTAGCCGCCGTGGAGGCCGAGATAGAGGCCCGACCAGTCGACAGCAACACCCGGGGACGTCTCGCTCAGGTTGCTTCCGGCGCTGGCAGGGGCCGAAACGGCGACGCCGCCAAGCACGGCGAGCGCAAGGGCAACAGAACGCAAACAACTACGCACGATACTCACTCCCCCCACAATTTATTCACAGATTGTTAACAGCTTGCGGGAATGCCGTAGCAGGCGAAGTGTGCGCTTCTGCAACTTTCAAAGCGGCGCGTTGCTGGACGGCAACGGGAAGGCACCGCCCAACGCGGGTGCGCCTGGACGGCCGTCGGTATGGCTGTTTGGGGAGGAGGCCGGCCGAGCTGCTCGCCGCCGCAATTTTTGGCGACACAGCATCCGGCGCCGAAATTTCACTAATTAATGCAATGCTTTACGGGCTCGCACTTGCAGGCGGACGACATGTGGGATCACGGAGGCTTACGCCGCTGTCGTCCGCTCGGCCGGGCTATTCGCGAGCTGCAGCTCGCCATGAGCCGCCTTCCGTATGGTGCTTGCAGGTCTACTGCATGAACCAGCCGTGGCTGACGACGACCGACTGGCCGGTCATCACGTTCGTGCGGGCTGCAGCGAAGAACAGCACGGCATCGGCCACGTCGTCGGTGGTCGTGAACTCTCCATCGACCGTGTCTTTCAGCATGACCTCCTTGATGACCTGCGCTTCCGAGATGCCGAGCTCTTTTGCCTGCTCGGGAATCTGCTTGTCGACGAGGGGCGTGCGGACGAAGCCCGGACAGACGACATTGGCCGTGACGTTGTGCTCGGCACCTTCTTTGGCGAGGACCTTGGCCAGGCCGATCAGCCCATGTTTGGCGGTGACATAGGGGGCCTTGAGCTTGGAAGCCTCCTTCGAGTGCACGGAGCCCATGTAGACGACCCGGCCGTAATTCGCGGCGTACATGTGCTTGAGGCACGCGCGCGTCGTGAGAAATGCGCCATCCAGGTGGATGGACAGGAGCTTCTTCCAGTCAGCGAAGGGAAAATCGACCAGCGGTTTGACGATCTGAATGCCGGCATTGCTCACGAGGATGTCGATCTTGCCGTACTTGGCAATGATGTCGCTCACGCCCTTCTCGACCTGAGCCTCGTTGGTGACGTCCATGGCGACGGCAAAGGCGTCTCCGCTCTTGGCCTTGATCTCCTCGGCTGTTGCCTTGGCAGAAGCCAGATTGAGGTCGGCGATAACAGGCGTGGCGCCTTCAGCGGCAAAGCGTTCCGCGATTTCCTTGCCGATGCCGCTGGCGGCGCCGGTGACGACTGCAATTCTTCCATCGAAGCGAGACATGGCGATGATCCTCGTTTGAAAGCGAGCGGGAAATCGGATCGGATCCTGGTCGCATCAAGCGAGGCAATCCTGGAGGACCTCGCCGAAGCCCAAGGTCAGGTCGGTGAGCTGTGCATTTCTGCCAGCACCTCACATAGCGCGCGGCACGTGAAAGAGTTGCAGTGCTGCGGCGTGCTCGGCACTCCAATTGTGCCGCACAGTCTTCATATGGGGATGCGCCGGCGTCGATCAGGCGCGGCGTGCGGTCGCTCTCGCGCAGAATTGCTCGATGTTCATCGCCAGCCTGGCCGTTCAACGCGGCCGGGTGCGATGCCGAGATCAGGAAAGACTAGGAGAGGAACTCTACGGAGCCTGCGTCGAGATCATAGCGGGCGGCGACGATCTTCAGCTTCCCGGCTTTGACGAGGCCGGCGAGCATCGGGCTTGCGGCTTCGAGCCGGCCTGCCGTCCGAATGGCGCTTTGCCGGATCGCGTTCTCGATGAAATCACCGGGCTTATCCCGAACCGCGATGGCTGCCGGGATGATGGGCTCGATCATGGGACCGATCGAACCGGGGAATGTCGCGTTCTCAGTCACGACCTTGCACGCGGCTGCGACTGCGCCGCACCGCCCGTGACCCAGCACCACGATGATGGGCGAGCCGAGCACGGCGGCGCCGTATTCGACCGTTCCCAGTGTCGCCGTATCGACGAGATTGCCGGCATTGCGCGCGACGAAGAGCTCGCCCACGCCCAGTCCGCCGAAGATCAGCTCGGGCGGCACGCGGCTGTCGGCGCAACTGATGACCGTTGCCCATGGCTCTTGATGCGCTGAGACCTCCCCGCGGCGCTGCGCGAGGTTCATCGTGCAGACCTGCGGATCGGATACGTACTTCTGGTTTCCTGCTTTCAGGGCTGCGAGCGCCTGATCGGGCGAGAGTGCGGAGGCGGAGGGAGTGGCCGCCTGCACCGGCTTGATGCCGACAACCGCGCTTGCCGATATGGCCGTGGCGGATGCAGCCAAGGCGATGATGTCCCGCCGGCTCAGTTTCGTGCCGTCGCAGCAATTGCACCCTCGTGCCATCGCGATGCCCCGCAAGCCATGTGTGGATCGCTGCGATGACGAACGCTTCGCAGCCTTATTGGCCGAGCCTCCCGATCAACCGAGCAGGTAGTCGAGGAGCTCTGCCGGGCCGCACGATGGCTCCCACGGCTTAAGATCCGATTGAAACATCCGAGCAAAATTTGCCGAGCCGGCAGGATGAAACTGCGAACATCATGCGATTGAAATGGCGATGTAATGTTATTGCGCTTCGCCGAACCGCATGGGCGGAACGATGGCCTCACCGCGATGGAGGGCAATTCCGAGCTGGAGCGAGGCCCCAATGCGATTGGCGCGATCGACAAAAACTTGCGCCGCATCGGACGGGCATCTGCTGACGGCCGTCGCCTGGAATAGCGCGAGCCAGCGCTCGAAATGCGCGGGCGCGATGTCGGGCAGCTCGGCGTGCGCCTTCATGGGCGTGCCTTTGTAGCGGCCGGTCATCAACGTCACCGACGACCAGAATGCGCACAGCTTCTCGAGGTGAGCCGGCCAGTCATCGATACGCGCATTGAAGATCGGACCGATCAGCGGATCGCGGCGGACGCGCGCATAGAATGTGTGCACCAGATCGTGAATCATCTCCTCGGTGATACCGACCTCGGCGCCCGGAGCTCTGGGATGCGGATCACGGGGCATGGGCGCCTATCCTGAATTCATGTGAAAGAGTCATTGCGATCGCACCGTCACTGGCGTCCAGCGCGCGCTGGCGATGGCTGCGGCGAGGATCAATAGAAGCTTCAGCGCCTCCAGGCCGATATAGACTTCGTGCAGGATGTTCGGCGCAACACTGCGCCCGGCTATGATGTCCAGAACGCGCGCATCGAGAATGGGGCGCACAACAACAGTCTCGAGCGCCAATACGGCCGCGACCGCGACAAGGGCAATCATCACCCAGCCCCAGCCCGCGGCCACCCGAGGACGACAGGCCCAGACCAACAGAGCGGCAACCAGCACGAAACCCCATTCGATCAGCGTCAGGACATGAAAGGTCCAGCGTCCGACATCAAGCGCCTGCGGTAGCTGAAGACTCGGCGCCAGAAACTTCGCCGGCGTTGCCACGAACGAGACGCCAAAGAGCAGTCCCGACCAGAAGAACAGGAGCGGCGCCACGAGGGATGTCATGTCACGTCTTCGGTCTGACCGGGATTGGGCGAGAACTCCGCAGCCTTGCCCTCGCGGCCGTTCTCTGCGTCGGCATTGGGCATAGGGGCCCTCTTGGACAGGATGTTCGGCCACTTCTCTGCGTATTTGCGATTGATGTCGAGCCAATGGTCGGAGATCGTCGGATCCGTATCCGGGAAGATCGCCTCGGCGGGGCATTCCGGCACACACACGCCGCAGTCGATGCACTCGTCCGGATGAATGACGAGCATGTTCTCGCCCTCGTAGAAGCAATCGACCGGGCAGACCTCGACGCAGTCCGTATATTTGCACTTGATGCAGTTCTCAGTGACGACAAAGGTCATGGCTGTGCCTCACGGGCGAACCATGGTCCAGATCACGGCGAAGCCTACGAATGCCAAGGCCACTGCCACGGGCACGATGACCATATGCGTCACGGCCGATGTGCGATCCATGAAACCTGTATAGGTGTCGACCTCATCGCTCAGGCGATGCTTTTTCGCCGGCTGCCAGCGCACATCGTGCCGCGCCCGCACGCGCATCATCAGCAGAGGTACGGTGAAGAACATCACGGCGAACCCGATGCTGATTGCGACGGCGATCAGTGCTTCGCCGCTGCTCATGAACGTCAGTACGGCCGTGAAAAAGGCAATGCCGTAGCAGACCATCATGATGGGCCCGGCCGTCCTCAGGAGCCCGTCATCCTCCTCGACCTCGGTTCGGGGCTGGATCTCTTGAGCATTCGAGGGGGCAGGCTTGGAAGGTGCAACGCGCACTTCGCTGCGGGGGCGTTCTAGTGTCTCGAGCATGGCGTCCCTCATAAGATACATTCATGATGCATCTTATGGGATAGTTGCTCAGGCCAATAAGATGTGTCAAGGATGAATCTAATCCATACTGACGCAGGGGCCCATGCAGCTCACCAAGTTCTCAGATTTCGCGCTACGCGTGCTCATGTACGTGCACGCTGCGGGCGACCGGCGCGTCACCATCGAGGAAATGGCCGCGTCCTATCAGATCTCTCGCGCTCACCTGATGAAAGTGGTCAACACGCTGACCCGCACCGGCTATCTCACGGCTGTGCGTGGCCGTTCTGGCGGGCTCAAGCTCGCGCGTCCGGCTGACGAGATCCGGTTGGGCGCCGTTATCCGCGATACGGAGCCGGATTTCGCGCTCGTCGAGTGCTTTGCAACAGGGAGCCAGTGCGTCATTACGGGCTGCTGCCGCCTGCCGCGCGTGTTGAACAAGGCGCTTTCAGCCTTCCTCGATACGCTCGATGAGCACACTCTGGAAAGCATTGCGCTCAAGCCCCGTGATTTCCGCAGGGTTCTGGACCCGGAATCACACGTGCTCTCTTGATGACGCCAGCCTCTGAGCTTGGCGCTCAGGAGCTCCTCTCCGCTTCGCCCCCCGCAGCGATGTCGCGCAGGGCGTCCAGCGCGAGCGAGATCAGCTCGTCGTCGGCATGTGCCGAGCACATGGCATAGACAGGATAGGCAAGGCTCGGCGCGCCGGCCACGAGGTGCAGCTTTCCATCAGCAATGAGCGGCTCTACGACACGCTTGCGGAAGTATCCCGATCCGCCGGCTTCGAGGATGTAGGTCAGCGCAAGTGGCCCAAGCCCGACGAATATCCCGGGGTTTGCTCCGTCGGGAAAGCTCAGCTCGTGGTGATGCGCGAAATCGGGCCCCCAATCGACATAGACGTAGCTTCCCGGCTCGACAGCCTTTCCGTCGGCATCGGTCGTAACCAGCACCAGCTTCTCCTCGAGGAGCTGCTCGACGCGCGTGCCCGGCCGATACTGCGGGGCATAGAGGACCGCAACGTCGAGTGCGCCGGCGGCGACCTGATCGATGAGACTCTCCGGTAGGCCGACCTGCACACGCAGCGCCACATCCGGCGCGGTGCGGCGCATCCAATGCAGCCAGTCCACGAGCCAGGGATGCCAAAGGCTCAGCTCGCCGCCGATGGTCAGAACCGCGCGTCGTCCCTTCGGCACGGCGACCTGGTGACGTGCCCTCTCCCAGAGCTGCACGAACATCGGCGCGTAGCGCAGGAGCTGCTCGCCGGCCGGCGTCAGCGACGCGCCGTTCTTGTTGCGGACGAACAAGGGGCGGCCAAGCCGCTCTTCCAGGGCGCGCACGCGTGCGCTGACCGCTGTCTGGCTGATGTTGAGCCGCTCCGCTGCCCGCACGAAGCTGCGGGTCTTGACGATCTCGATGAAGGTCCGTGCCAGCTCGATGTCCATGGGGCACCTGCCTAATTCCAAGTAGCATTTTTATTGCATTTATGGACCCATTAAATTCGTTTGTCTGCTCTTTCTTGCTGGGCAAAATGGTGAGCGGCTGACCAAAGCCTTGCCCCGCAGTGCGCGTGCCGATGTCCCCCTTGGTGATGAGGCGCCGACTCTGCGTGCGGTGGGAGAGTGACATGACGGCTGCCGCAACACCCCACGCCGATAGACCTTCCTTCTGGGTGCGCTGGTTCTGTTCGACCAACCACAAGGATATCGGCACGCTCTATCTCGTCTTCGCGAGCCTTGCGGGCGTCGTCGGCACAGCGCTCTCGGTCTTGATCCGGATGGAATTGCAGGCGCCCGGGCTCCAATTCTTCGCCGACCCCATGCTGTTCAACATGATGGTCAGCGCGCACGGGCTGGTGATGATCTTCTTCGTGGTCATGCCTGCGCTCATCGGCGGCTTCGGCAATTGGCTGGTGCCGCTCATGATCGGCGCGCCGGACATGGCCTTCCCGCGCCTGAACAACATCTCGTTCTGGCTGCTGGTCATAGCCTTCGTCCTGTTCTGCATGTCCGGCTTCGTCGAGGGAGCTCCCGGTGCCGCGGGGCACGGCGGTGGTTGGACGCTCTATCCGCCGCTGTCGACATCAGGGCAGCCGGGGCCGGCGGTCGATTTCGTAATCCTCTCGATCCATCTCGCCGGCGCCTCATCGATCCTCGGCGCCATCAACTTCATCACGACCATATTCAATATGCGCGCGCCCGGCATGAGCATGCACAGGATGCCGCTCTTCGCCTGGAGCATGCTGGTCACCGCTTTCATGCTGCTGATATCGCTGCCCGTGCTGGCAGGTGCGATCACGATGCTCCTGACCGACCGGAACTTCGGGACGACGTTCTTCGCCGCTGCCGGTGGTGGTGATCCCATCCTGTACCAGCACCTGTTCTGGTTCTTCGGCCATCCCGAGGTCTACATCATGATCCTGCCGGCCTTCGGGATCATCAGCCACGTCGTCTCCTCGTTCGCCCGCAAGCCGATCTTCGGCTATCTCGGCATGGCCTACGCCATGGTCGCCATCGGCTTGATCGGGTTCATTGTCTGGGCCCATCACATGTACACGGTGGGCATGTCGTTCAACGCCTCCCGGTACTTCGCGCTCGCATCGATGGTGATCGCGGTCCCGACCGGCATAAAGGTCTTCTCCTGGATCGCCACCATGTGGGGTGGCTCGATCCGCTTCCGCGTTCCCATGCTGTGGGCGCTCGGCTTCGTCATTCTCTTCACGATCGGCGGCGTGACAGGCGTGGTGCTCGCCAATGTCGGGATCGATACCGTGCTTCACGACACGTACTACGTCGTGGCGCATTTCCACTACGTGCTGTCGCTCGGTGCCGTGTTCGGCATCTTCGCGGGCTTCTACTACTGGTTCCCCAAGATGACCGGCTATCTCTATTCCGAGTGGCTGGGGCGGCTGCATTTCGCGCTCATGTTCGTCGGCGTGAACATGGTGTTCTTCCCGCAGCACTTCCTCGGTCTCGCCGGCATGCCGCGCCGCTACGCCGACTATCCGGATGCGTTCGCACCGTGGAACTACATCTCCTCGATCGGCTCCTACATATCCGCAGCCGGCTTCCTGATCTTCTTTGTTACCGTCGCCGAAGCCTTCTGGCGCAAACGCGCGGCCGGTAACAATCCCTGGGGAGCGGGAGCAACGACACTCGAGTGGACCTTGTCGTCGCCGCCTCCCTTCCACTCGTTCGAGACCCTGCCCCGGTTCGATGGAAAGCCAGCGGCGTGAGCGCGGCAGGGCACAGGATGGAGACAGATCGCAATGCCTGAAGAGAGTGGTGGATCCGTCATCGGATGGCTGATGTACGCATTTGTCGTCTACTGGATTGCAGCGAGCTGGCGCGCACACCTGAGCCGGCTCGAAGTAACCGAGGACGTGCTCAAACGACGCGCGGGGGTGACTGACACCCAATCCAGTGCGTCTCCCGAGGGCCGATCGGTCGCACACGATCACGACGCCCTGCTGTCGGAGATCGTTTGCCGCGAGTCCGTCGCGAGCATCGACGAATTCCTGGCCAACACTCTCAAGCGCTACGAAACGATCATTGCGGCGCTCAACGCTGGCGACCGCGAGGTTCTTCTCGGTCTCGTCTCATCCGAAGTGTACCGGACATTCGAGCAGGTGATTGCCGACCGCGAAGCCGCCGGACTACGGGTCGAAACCCTGTTCGCGCGCATAGAGACACCCGAAATCATCGATGGCACGGTCGACGCGACACACATGGAGGTTTCGGTCCGATTCATCGGCGAAGCCTTCAATGTCTGTCGCAATGCTGCAGGAGAACTGACCGAAGAGAGGCCCGTGGCGCGCCGCAGCGTGGACATCTGGACGTTTGCCCGGAAGTTGACGCCGCGAGGCAGCAAATGGTGCCTGGTGGCAACCCGCTCCGGCATCTAGTTGCCGTCGCGGGGCCGATGGCCTCATCTGCGAGCCCGCCAAGTCTACCGGGCGCGCTCTGCTAGCTGGCGCCGCAGACGCCGCATTTCCTCGAAGCGCCTCGTGACGTCGCGCAGGACTGCGGCCATGCCGACGATCTTCTGGTCGGCGTCCCGCAACAGAATGATCGTGAACTCGACGGAGATCTGCCGTCCATCCTTGGTCATGGCCGGCACGGCCAGGACATCACCGGCACCATAGCGGGTCTCGCCGCTCTGCATGACATGCAGCCAGCCATCCCAATGGCGCTTTCGCAGGCGCTCCGGGATGATCAGATCGAGCGAGGCGCCGATCGCTTCCTTCTTGCTGAAGCCGAACAGACGTTCGGCGCCCGGATTCCAGAAATTGACCGTGCCCTCCCGGTCCGTCGCGAGAATGGCATCGGCGGCGCTGGCAAGGATGGCTTCCCCGATCCGAGCTGTGAGTTCGTCGGTCTGCATTGCGTGCGCTTCCAGCCTGCAACTCGAAGAGAACCATGCGCTTGGGCACGGCCCGTGCCCCTATTGTTTGGAGCGACAATGGAACGCGGGCAAATGAATGTTCCTGTACGGTATGTGCAGAATATCTGCGCTCTTGAACGCGAGCGGCCAGGGCCGTGCTCCCGCGATCCAGACTCGGGTATTCGCTACCGCGGTACGCCGACCATGATCGGCTTGCTCTTGTCCTTGATCCGGACGACCAGAGTTCTGGACGATCCATCATGCGCGTTCTGCGCGCGATGCGGCACATCGGGGCGCACGTAGAGCATCTCGCCGGCCTTCACCGTGCGCGAACCAACGCCATCGATTTCAAACGTCACCGCACCCTGGATAACGTAGACGAACTCATGGCCTTCAGGGTGAGCGTGCCAGGGAAGCTGCTGGTTCGGCCGCCAGTCAGCCATGAAGAACAGGGCTTCCTGCCCGGGAATGTTCACGAGGTCGGTCGCCAGAATCTGGCTCGGCGCCGTCGATGGTGTCTGAGCCTGGATCCACGTCGTTCCCGCGGCCGCGAGAATGGCGCCACATCCAGCCAGCACAACTGCTTTCGATAGTCTCATATTTCCCATTCCTTCTATCTTCTGCGGTTGGCCAATTCGCGACGCGGTAGTGAGAAGGCGATCGGGCTTCGATCTCCCGGCCTGCGATCACGCGCATAGGTTCGCGCGGTCGAGGCCGATTGCCGATGCGGGCTCTCAGAGAGATGAGTTCCAGGTGGCAGGCACAAACCGGTACGCGCTTCCCTGGCGCTCGATTTGACCGAGCGAGGGGAACGGCAGGTGATAGCCCTGCACGAGCAGCTTCTCGCTTGCCGCCATGTCGTAGATGCGCCTGCGACTGCTCTCGGCGGCGGCGCCGTCCATATCGAAGAAGACGTGCCAGCCGGGGTTGGCGACGAACAGCGTCGCCGAGAAGGCTGTCAGATCGGCCTGCAGAAGAACCTTGGCATTGCCCGAGGTGACAAGATGCGCCGTGTGGCCCGGCGTGTGTCCGTAGGCCGGCACTGACAGAATGCCCGGCTGCACTTCCTTGTCGGCATCGTACAGGGTCACCCTGTTCTTCAGGGAAGCGAAGACCTGCTTGTTGTTCCTGAAATTGATCTCGGGAATGCTGCCCGCCGTCATCCTCGTCAGGTTGCCGTCGTCGGACCAGAAGCGCCAGTCGGCGGCAGGAACAAAAATTTCCGCATTTGGAAAAGCCGGATGACCATCCTTGGTGAGCAGGCCGCCGACGTGGTCGCGATGCAGGTGTGAGAGGACGACAGCGTCGACCGCCGCAGCATCGATGCCGGCCGCCCGGAGGTTGGTGTGGAACTGGCCGCCCGCCCCTTTGCTCTGTTCGAAGGCTGCCGGCCCAAGTCCTGTATCGATGACGACCAGCCTCGTGCCTGTATTGATGACCACCGGCGTCAGCGGCGCGAATATTCTGTCCCTTTCGAGGTGCATTGCCCCGAGCGCCGCATTGACCTGGTCGCGGCTCGCATTGACCACGTAGCTGTCCGCGAGCGGCTGCCTGATCGCGCCATCCGTGACAGCGGTGACCTCGAAATCCCCATGCCGATAGCGATAGAACCCCGGCGCCTGCTTTCCAATTTGCGGTGCCGCTGCGCGTGCTGGTGTGAGGTGACAGACTGGCGCAAGGGCCGCGGCGGACAGGCTGCCTGCAATCATCTGACGACGAGAAAATTGCGCCATGGAAGCCTCCAGGAGCGTCTCAAATCATGCCCGGGAGGATAGGTCGCGCCCCATCGACAGGGCTTGGGCCCAGGGCCTGAAAAGTGCTGAGGCCGTGCGCGCTCCTTGCTGGACGCCACCGGGGAGAATTGCTCGAACATCCAAGGATTGCTTCAGTGGAAGCTGGCAATGAGCCGGATCTGAAAAGAACTTCAGGGGCTGAAATGGCCCAGGTGAACATCAGCCCTCAGGAACGCCCGCCGCGCGCCACGCGCCCGCGAAGGCAGCGAAAACCTCTGGCTTGATGTCGACAGTCACGGCAAAGCGACGGACGGAGAAGTTCGGATCGAGCGCGAGCAGCCGCTGAGCCGCCATCCTTGCGTCCTGGTCGCGCCCAAGGCCCATCAACGATGCCACGAGAAACGATTGGGAGACGCTGAAGCGCGGGCTTAGCAGTACCGAGCGGCGCGCGGAATCATAGGCTTCCTGATAGCGGCCCGTTTGAAAGTGTGAGATGGCGAGAGCGTTGTAGGCAAGATAGTTGAGTGGATCAAAGGGGCTCAGCTGCAGGGCCCGCTCGGCACGTTCGATCGAGACTTCGGTTTCGCCCATCCACGACAGGGCGATCGCGCTGCACCAGAGCGTGAAGATATCGCACGGGCTGAGTGCGAGAGCGCGATCGAACAGCTTGCGCGCCGTCGCATGGTCGTGCTCGATCAGGGATATGACGAACCCGGCAATGCCAAGGGCCGTCGCGTCGTCCCCTACATCGACCGATGCGGCGCGCGCGTGAAATACCGCGTTTGCCCGGTCCTCCTCATGCAGGCCCGCGCGGCTGAAACGGGAATGATGGCACAAGGCAAGGGCGGCGTGGGCCCCCGGGTAATCGGGCTCGAGCTCGAGCGCGCGGCGCAGGAGCGGGATCGCGTCCGATGCCTCGGCCGCCAGATGGCTGTGCACGTGAGGCATGGCCCGCAACACCAAGTCATAGGCGTCGAGGTTCTCCGGCCGCTTGCGGCGGACGCGTTCGATCTCCGCCCTCCTGAGAGTCGGCTCGATGGCGCCGACGACACTCATGGTCAGCTCGTCCTGAAGCGCGAAGATATCGCACAGAAGCCGATCGTAGCGCTCGATCCAGAGTGGCGCGCCGGTCTCCGCATCGATCAGCTCGACCGTGACGCGGATGCGGTTGCCCGCCTTGCGCACACTCCCTTCGAGCACGTAGCGCACGCCAAGTTCGCGCGCGACCTGCCTGGCATCGACGGTCCTGCCTTTGTAGATGAAGCTCGAGTTGCGCGCGATGACGGAGAGCCACTTGATGCGTGAGAGGCCGGTGATGATGTCCTCGACGACGCCGTCAACGAAGTACTCCTGCTCCAGGTCGCTGCTCATGTTGCGGAACGGAAGCACGACGACGGATCCCCTCGGAGGAGAGGATGTCGTGCGGGCGGAAGAATGATCGATGTCCTCTGGCGCGTGCGGTCGAAATCCCAGGAACCGGTAGCCTCTGCCGGGAACAGTGAGGATGTAGCTTTGTCCTTCGGTGGTCTCCCCGAGTGCCCTTCTCAAGGCGGAGACCTGGACTTGCAGTGCGTTGTCCTCGACGATCTGGTTCGGCCAGACACGCGCGATCAGTTCGTCTTTCGTGACGGTATCGCCGTGCGCGGAGGCCAGTGCGCAAAGAACATCGAACGCCCGGTTGCCCAAGCGGACGGGCCTGCCTTCACGCTGCAGAGTGCGCCGAATGATACTGAGCTGAAACGGGCCGAATGCGATTTCATCAGCATTCATGACAGCTACCAATGACAGAGCTCAGTTAATTTTTGCCCGCAACCTCGTCAGATTATCCTCTGCGAAAGTACCGGTCCAGGCCACAGAACTGCTTAGGGTTTCCGGAGGAAGTGGGGTATCGGCTCAAGGGCACGCCGAACTCGATCCGATCAATTGCCACATGCGCCGTAAGGCCTGCTCGAATGCGCCGTTCAAGCAGGCCAGGTTTCGTTTGCGGCTATTTGTGCTTTGCCAAGGCCACGGCGTCTGGCCCCGCCGGGTAACGAAGCTGCCCGGATACATCATTTGCAGCGCGCCACACTGTCTCGGCAACATCCCTCTCCGTCGTCACCGCGGCCGGCTTCGCGAACGCCGTGAGGATGGGTGCGGCAAATGCCATATACGGCGCCGGGATGGCGTCCTCGATGCGTGTGTCGGAGTTCTGCGTGAAGCGGGTGGTCGGGCCGTAGCCGGGCTCGACCAGCTTGACGCGCACGTTGAAGGCTTGAAGCTCGTGCGCCAGCGATCCGGTGAAACCCTCGATCGCCGTTTTGCTCGCGGTGTAGACCGAGACCAGTGGCATCGGCGCCAAGGTCACGCTGGACGTCACGTTGACCACCACACCCGATCTTCGCGCGCGGAACTGAGGGATGACCGCCTGCGTCATGGCCATCACTCCGAACGTGTTCGTCTCGAATATCTGGCGGGTCTTGCTCATGGGCGTCGCCTCGAGGACACCGATCAGGCCGACGCCGGCGTTGTTCACGAGCACGTCGATCGGGCCAGCCTCCGCCATGACGGCGGCGATGCTCTCCGGTCGGGTTACATCGAGCGCGAGGATGCGAAGGCGCTCCGACCGCGCCAGGGCATCCTCGCGCGGCGTGCGCATGGTGGCGATGACGTGCCAGCCCTGCGCATGGAAGTAGCGTGCGGTTTCAAGCCCATAGCCGGACGAGCAGCCGGTGATGAGGACGGTCTTCATGTGCATCTCTCCTGGTTGATTGCGGTGAGAGGAGAGATACGCAGGCCGACACGGACTATCTACGATTGAAGATCCATATTTCTTTTGTTATCGTCCAGAAATGCTCGACCCGCTCTCGGAAGTCATCGCGCTGCTTCGGCCGCGCACCGTGCTCTCGAAGGTGATCAGCGGCGCCGGTCGCTGGGGCGTGCGCTATGCTGACTTCGGCCAACCCAGCTTCTGCACGGTCCTGGAGGGGAGCTGCCGTCTGGCGGTGGAAGGCGTGACGCCAATCACGCTCGAGGCGGGCGATTTCGTGCTCCTGCCGACGACGCCCGGCTTCACCCTGTCCTGCTTCGAGCCCGTGACGCCCACGTTCATCGATCCGAACGCCCTGCCATCGCCGACCGAGGACATCCGCCACGGATCGCCCGACGGCGACCCGGATGTGCGGCTCTTGGGCGGCTACTTCAATTGTGAGTCCCCGGACGCGAAGTTGCTGGTGTCCCTGCTTCCGACGCTGGTGCATGTACGCGGCGCCGAGCGACTGGGAACGCTTGTGCGGTTCGTCGGCGATGAGGCGACGTCGCAGCGCGCGGGCCGCGATCTCCTCCTCTCTCGTCTTGTCGAGGTGATGCTCATCGAAGCCTTGCGCACGACGCAGACGCAGGACGCACCGCCCGGTTTGCTGCGCGGTCTTGCCGACGCGCGTCTGGCAACGGCCATACGCGAGATGCACGCCGATCCTGCGCGATCTTGGACCGTTGGTGAGCTCGCAAAGACGGCTGCGCTGTCACGCTCCGCCTTTTTCGAGCGCTTTTCTCGCGCGGTCGGTCTGGCGCCGATGGAATATCTCCTCGCCTGGCGCATGGCTGTCGCGAAGGACATGCTTCGTCACGATGATCTCGCGCTCGATGTGGTGGCCGAGCGCGTCGGCTACAGCTCGGCAAGCACGTTCAGCACCGCGTTTGCACGCCATGTTGGCCAGGCGCCCGGCCGCTTTGCCCGAGAGATGCGGCAAGCTGCGCCGGTCTGAAGCGTCACGCGCGAACGCGCGCGGCTTCGGGAACATCATGTTCCGCTGCTGGATGTCGGGCTCAAACCCGATCCGCCACGCCCTTGACGCCCTCGTGTCGCGCACAATGTGCGCAGCAGTAGAGCTTTCCGTTTGCCTCGATACCGTGGCCCATGATGCGACACTCGCAATGACTGCAGCGGGGCGCCATGGCATGGATGGCACACTCGAAGCTGTCGAATGTCATCTCGTGCTGGCCTTGAACAACCTTGAACGACTTGTCGTAGTCGTTTCCGCAGACATCACACCTAGCCATGAGCTGCTCCTCTCTCTGTATCGACCCGCATCCGACCCGAGCGCGTCTCTATGCTGTAAACGGCCTCGAACGGGTGCCCCTTCAGCTCGCCGGACGTGAGGTGGCCACGCAAACCGAATGTGAAGCCGTCCTCGCCTTCGTCCATGCGCGCGATCTGTGCGTCGTATGCATCGCCCTCCACACGGAAGTGGACGACGCACTCGCCCGGTTTGGTCAGCGACCACTGCAGGGCTGGCTTGTCGGGGCCATCGACAATGTTCAGTTCACGTGGGGTCATGGCGTCCTCCTTTAAGGGCGAACGCAAGCGAGCTCATTTGGTTCGGGACCTCGAGCGCTGAGATCGGTCGCTCAGCGCTTCACATGCTGGCTCAGCGAATGGGCCCTCTTCAGATCCGAAACAAACTCCTGGAAGGCGCGATGGCGTTCTTCCCGATCTGGGAGGCGCAAGAGATAGGCAGGATGAACCGTGATGTATCCTCTGTGTCCGTCCAGCTCGGCGGGGCCGCGGAACTGCCCAATCGGTCGAGGATCACCTGTGATCGCGAGGACTGCCGTCGCGCCGAGCGCCACCACGACACGCGGATGCACCAGCTCCAGCTCTCGCCTGAGCCACCATCGATAGTGGCGCACCTCGCCCGCCGTAGGCTTCTTGTGAATGCGCCGCTTGCCGCGTTCCTCGAACTTGAAGTGCTTGACGGCGTTGGTGAGGTAAGTGCGATCGCGTTCAATGCCCGCCTCTGCGAGTGCGCGATCGAGCAATTGTCCTGCGGGCCCGACGAATGGACGGCCTTGCAGATCTTCCTGGTGCCCCGGCTGCTCGCCAACGAGCGCCAGCTCAGCTCCCACCGGGCCCTCGCCGAGCACCGGATGGGTCGGCGCCGTCAGCATGGGATCGGCTCTCGAGATGAGCGCATTGAGCTCGGACAGCGTACGTACCTCCGACGCGCCTCGTTCGCCGGGACCCTGCCTCAGCTCCTCCGTGATCGGCATGACGGCCTCTCAACCCCACGTAGATAAACCTGCAGGGTGGCAATGAGTTCCGCAGCATGAGGGCTCACGCGACTGAGCGCAGTACAGCAATCTGCCGATGGTCCCGATCGGGGTGTCGCACTCAGCGCTCATACGACGTACGCGTCGGAGAGCTATAGCCGAGCCACGCTCTTCTTCAGCACATGGGGCCGCCGCGCGCATGGATGTCGCGCAACATGGCCCGCACCACGGCGAAGTCGACCTCGTCGGCACGACGATAGCGGACGCAGCCTTTGCCGCAATCGAGGTTGGCGAGCCGATCCTGGAAGCGCTCAATGGCCGTCGGCCCTGCGTAGAAGGCAATATGGCGCTTCTGCCTGTTGAAGCTTACGGCGTTGTCGCGGCCGGGCGGACCATAGCCGGGCATCCCCCACTGCATGCGCTCATCCCAGCCGGCCAGTTCCTCGCGGCAGACGGCGCGCAGTTGCTCGAAGAGCGGCCGATCGGACGCCGCGAGACCATCGAGCCATTCGTCCACGCTCGCTGTTTTCGATTGCACCATGGCGGGAACTTCCCATCGCTCTTGGAGGTCGCATCGCAATCCGCGCGCGGTTCACATCGGATCGTCCCTCCTGCGATGAGAGGTTGGCACGCGGCCTGAGCCGGAAGAAGGCCGATCGCTGGGCTGCGCGGGCGCGAAACCCGATCACAGGAAAAATGTTCGCGCCAGTGTCGGGATGGAGCCGATCGGATCGTCCTCCGGGCAGTTGCAAACGACGAAGCAGGAGTAGCGCCATGATCACCATCTCCGCCTTCCGCTGGGTCCCTCAATTTGCGCGCGGGCAGGTCCGCGATCTGCGTGTCCGCTGGGCGCTTGAGGAGGCCGGGCTACCATACAAGTCGCGCCTTCTCGAGCAGGGCGACCAGGACAAGCCCGAGTATCGGCACATGCAGCCGTTCGGACAGGTGCCGATCTTCGAGGAGAACGGCTTCGTTCTTTTCGAGAGCGGCGCCATCGTGCTTCACATCGGCGAGCGCTGCGAGGCCTTGCTGCCGCGCGATCGCGGTGCCAGAGCGCGAGCCGCACAGTGGGTCATTGCCGCGCTCAACTCCATCGAGCCGCATGTCGTGAACATCGCCCTCATCGACCTCTTCTACGCCGATGAGGAATGGGCAAAGCTGCGCCGTCCGAGTGCCGTGCAGTTTCTCGGGCGTCGTCTCGCTGGCCTGTCCAATGCATTGGGTGACAAGCCCTACCTCGACGGCGCTCAGTTCACGGCGGGTGACTTGATGATGTCGACGGTGCTGCGCATCCTGGACGCCACCGATATCGTGAAGCGCGACGAGCGGCTCGCTGCTTATGTCGAGCGCTGCATTGCCCGGCCGGCATTCGGGCGCGCCCTTCAGGCGCAGCTTGCGGATTTCCGCCAGGATGCAGCTTAGCGTGTCTCTCTCTCGCCCGTCGGAGAGGCGAGCCCTTTCGCGCCAGGACGATCGCCCAGGAGCGTTCAGGGCACACACCTCGGCACCCCGAACGCTCCCTCCGAGTTTGAAAATCTAGGGCGATACAGACAGCCGCCGCTTGAGGCATCGGAGCGCGAAGCACGATCGCGTGTGGCGAATGCCGGGAATGCGATAGAGACGTTCGCGCAGGAAGCGCTCGTAGCCCTCGGTGCCGTCTACGGCGACCTTGATGAAGTAGTCGTACTCGCCGGTCGTGAGATACGCTTCGAGCACCTCGGACAGATCGGCCAGCGCGCGACCGAAGCGCTCCAGAACCTCGTCATCATGCTTTTCAAGCGTGACCTCGATGATGACCGTGTCGGGAAGCCCCAACCGCTTCTGGCCTAGGACCGCCACGTAGCCTTCGATGTAGCCGTTGTCCTCGAGCCGCTTGACCCGCTGCCAGCAGGGACTCGCCGAGAGACCGACGCGCTCGGCGAGGTCAGCGTTCGAGATGCGGGCGTTGGCCTGCAACTCGCGGAGAATGGCGCGATCGAGGTCGTCGAGAGGTTTCATCGGTTCGGCCGCAACTTGGAAGATCACGAGGCCATCCTGCCTCATGCAGAAGACTATACCGCGCATTGTGCCATATGGCCCGATATTCTTTCTCAATGCTGGCATTCTCAAGAATGTTCAGAAGGACATTCTCCATGGCTCTCGCTAGGGTTCGGCAGCCACACAATCAGGCCCGGCCATGCACACTCTTGCGTTCCGCTCACCCGATCCGCTCGATCATGTCTGTCGGGCGCTCGATGCCATTCGCAAGATGGGGTTTCATCTCGCCTCGCTGCGCGTCGACAGTGAGGCCGATGGTGGTTTCCGCATCTCCATCGCTATTGACGTACACGAGCTGTTGACCGTGGGAACGCTCCGCGAGCGTGTGTCCTCATGCATCGGGGTTTACGACCTGACATGCGACATCGAGTGTGAGGCTGTGCGTAGCTGAGGCTTTTCGGCATCCGCCTCACGTCGGCACTCAGGGCAGGAGGTGTGAGAGATGACAAGTGCTCCCAGTCTCAGGCTGCACGTCCCGGAGCCGGAGTTCCGGCCAGGCACGAAGCCTGACTTCAGCGGGGTCACCATCCCGCACGCGGGCAGCGTGCGCCGCCCACCGGTCGACACGGCGCCCGAGGAAATCCGTGACCTCGCCTATTCCATCATCCGCGTGCTCAACCGCGCCGGTGAAGCCGTGGGTCCATGGGCCGGGGAGCTCTCCGACGAGGCGCTGCTCGCGGGCCTCAGGACGATGATGAAGGTGCGTGCTTACGATGCGCGCATGCAGATGGCACAGCGGCAGGGCAAGACGTCGTTCTACATGCAGTGCACCGGTGAAGAGGCGATTGCGTGCGCCTTCCAAATGGCGCTCGAGCCCGGCGACATGAATTTTCCGACCTACCGCCAGCAGGGGCTGCTTATCGCGTCCGGCTATCCGCTGGTCGACATGATGTGCCAGATCTACTCCAATAGCCGCGATCCGCTGAAGGGGCGCCAGCTCCCCGTCATGTACAGCTCCAAGGCGCACGGCTTCTTCTCGATCTCCGGCAACCTCGGCACGCAGTATCCGCAGGCCGTCGGCTGGGCCATGGCGTCGGCAATCAAGGGCGACACGCGCATCGCCGCCGGCTGGATCGGCGATGGCTCGACGGCAGAGTCCGATTTCCATTCCGCGCTCGTCTTCGCCTCGACCTACAAGGCGCCGGTGATCCTCAACATCGTCAACAACCAGTGGGCGATCTCGACCTTCCAGGGTATCGCGCGGGGCGGCTCGGGGACATTCGCTGCGCGCGGTCACGGCTTCGGCATCCCGGCATTGCGCGTCGACGGCAACGACTATCCGGCCGTGTACGCCGTCGCGAAATGGGCGATCGAGCGCGCACGCCGCAACCTTGGGCCGACGCTGATCGAATACGTCACCTATCGCGCCGCGGCACACTCGACCTCGGATGATCCCTCCGCCTATCGGCCCAAGGAGGAGTCCGAAGCCTGGCCGCTCGGAGATCCCGTCGAGCGGCTGAAAAACCACCTCATAGTCAAACAGCTCTGGTCGGACGAGCGCCATGCTCAGGCCGTCGCCGAGGTCGAGGCAGAGGTCATCGCTGCGCAGAAGGAGGCGGAGAGCTTCGGTACGCTGCACACCGGGCCGAAGGCTTCGGGCCGCGACATGTTCGTCGACGTCTTCAAGGAGATGCCGCCGCATCTGCGTCGGCAGCGGCAGGAGGCGGGGTACTGATTGAGGGTATTGGACCATGCCAACCATGAGCATGATCGAGGCCATCCGCGACGCGCACGACGTGATGATGGCGCGGGACGACAACGTTGTCGTGTTCGGCGAGGATGTCGGCTATTTCGGCGGCGTGTTCCGCTGCACGCGCGGTCTTCAGCAGAAATACGGCCGCAACCGCTGCTTCGATACGCCGATCAACGAGAGCGGCATCGTCGGCACGGCGATCGGCATGGCCGCCTATGGTCTCAGACCGTGTGTCGAGATCCAGTTCGCCGACTACATGTATCCTGCCTACGACCAGCTCGTTTCGGAGGCGGCGCGTCTGCGCCATCGCTCGGCCAACGACTTCTCGGCGCCGATCACCGTACGGATGCCGACGGGTGGCGGCATCTTCGGCGCGCAGACGCACTCGCAGAGCCCCGAGGCGCTGTTCACGCACGTTTGCGGCCTGAAAACCGTGGTCCCATCCAACCCTTATGATGCAAAGGGCCTGCTCATTTCTGCAATTGAGACTGACGATCCGGTGATCTTCCTCGAACCGAAGCGGCTCTACAACGGCCCGTTCGACGGTCATCATGAGCGTCCCGTCGTCCCCTGGTCGAAGCATCCGCTGAGCGAGGTGCCGGAGGGATACTATACCGTGCCGCTCGGCGTTGCCTCCGTTCGCCGGCCAGGCGCGGCGCTCACCGTGCTCGCCTACGGCACCATGGTCTACGTCGCCGAAGCAGCGGCCGCCGAAACCGGCATTGACGCCGAGATCATCGATCTGAGAACGCTGCTGCCGCTCGATACCGACACCATCGTTGCTTCGGTCGAGAAGACGCGGCGCTGCGTGATCGTTCATGAGGCGACGCGCACGAGCGGCTTTGGTGCCGAGCTGTCAGCGACCGTGCAGGAGCTGTGCTTCTACCATCTCGAAGCGCCGATCGTGCGCGTCACGGGCTGGGACACGCCGTACCCGCACGCGCAGGAGTGGGCTTACTTTCCCGGTCCGCAACGCGTTGGCGAGGCGTTCCGTCGTGTGATGGAGGCGTGACCATGGTCGAGCGCGTCATCACACTGCCGGATGTTGGCGAAGGCGTCGCCGAGGCCGAGATAGTCGAGGTGCCGGTCAAGGTCGGCGATCCGGTTCGCGAGGGCGAGACGCTTGTTTCCGTCATGACTGATAAGGCGACGGTCGAGATCCCTGCGCCGGTCGAGGGGCGCGTTGCGTGGATCGGGCCGGAGATCGGACAAAAGGTGGCCGTCGGCTCGGAGCTGGTGAAGCTGGAGGTCGCAGGAGATGCCGGGGCGCCAAAGCGCGAGGTATCGGCGCGCGAAAGGCCAGCATCGACGAGTTCCGCCACGCGTGATGCATCGGCTCGTGCAGCCGTCTTGCCGAGCGGCGAGGAAGCGGTCTCGCAAGGCCACGCGCCCATGCGTACTCCCGCACCGCCGTCTGCACCCGCACGTCCGCGCGAAGCCGCTCGCACTGCACCGCCGGCATCTCCCGCAAAGCCCCCTGACCGTCCGCTCGCCGCACCTGCCGTGCGCGCCTACGCCCGCGATGCCGGCGTCGACCTGCGCTTCGTCATCGGCACCGGCCCTGCCGGCCGCATTCTGCGCGAGGATGTCGATGCCTATCTCGCGACCGGAGCGCGCGGTGCAGTATCGGCACGTGGGCTCGCCCGCAATACCGCCGTCGAGGAGATCAAGATCATCGGCCTGCGTCGCCGCATTGCCGAACGCCTGCAGGATACGATGCGTCGCATCCCGCACTTCTCTTATGTCGAGGAGGTGGACGTTACTGACCTCGAGGCCCTGCGCGCCGACGTCAACGAGACTCGTAAGAGCGGCCGGCCGCGCTTGACCATGCTGCCGTTCCTGATGCGCGCGATGGTGGCAGCGCTCCGCGAGCACCCGGGGCTCAACGCCCGCTTTGACGACGCCAACGACACGCTGCACCGCTACGGCGGCGTGCACATCGGTATTGCCGTGCAGACGCCGAACGGTCTCATGGTGCCGGTCGTGCAGCACGCCGAGGCGTTGACGATCTGGGACTGCGCCAGCGAGGTAGCCCGCTTGAGCGAGGCCGCGCGCTCGGGCACCGCCAAACGCGAGGAGCTGACCGGCTCGACCATCACCATCACGAGCCTCGGTGCGCTCGGCGGCATCGTCTCGACGCCGGTGATCAATTCACCGGAAGTGGCGATCGTCGGTGTCAACAAGATCGCCATGCGCCCGGTTTGGCGCGGCGCAGCCTTCGAGCCGCGCAAGATCATGAACCTCTCGTCCTCCTTCGATCACCGTATCGTCGACGGATGGGACGCGGCGCAGTTCATTCAGACCTTGCGCGCGCTGCTCGAGGCGCCGGCCAAGATCTTCATGGAGGCATGAATGGAGCCGATTTCCTGCTCCGTCCTGGTGCTCGGCGGCGGTCCTGGCGGCTATGTGTGCGCGATCCGCGCGGCGCAGCTTGGCCTCGACACCGTGCTCGTCGAGTCCGGTCCTCTTGGCGGCACCTGCCTCAACATCGGCTGCATCCCATCTAAAGCGCTGATCCATGCGGCGGAGGAGTTCCATCTCGCTCGCCGCTTCGCCGCGCATTCACCGCTCGGTATTCGCGCTGGCGAGCCCAGCATCGATCTGAAGACGACGATGGCGTGGAAGGATGGGATCGTGT
Organism: Hyphomicrobium sp. CS1BSMeth3; assembly: GCF_900117415.1. GTDB lineage: Bacteria > Pseudomonadota > Alphaproteobacteria > Rhizobiales > Hyphomicrobiaceae. The sequence goes on along the minus strand of NZ_FPEI01000003.1, from coordinate 306,284 downwards.
CGCGGCTGCGCGGCGGCGTGTATGGCCTCCTGCGCCGCGCCAGCGTCAAGGTCGTCAACGGCATCGGCATCCTGCGCGACGGCAAGACGTGCGTGGTCGATACGGACATGGGCCGCCAGGAAATCGCGGCCGAGCACGTCGTCATCGCCACTGGCTCGGAAAGCGTGCCGCTGCTGGGGCTGCCGTTCGGCGGGCCGGTCGTATCATCTACCGAGGCGCTCGCGTTCGGAGATATCCCGGAGCGGCTCGTCGTGGTTGGCGGCGGCTACATCGGGTTGGAGCTCGGCACTGCCTACCGCAAGCTCGGTTCGGAGGTGACGGTGATCGAGGCGGCGGAGCGCATTCTCCCGCAGTACGATGCCGAGCTGACCCGCCGCGTCATGGCGCGACTCGGCAAGCTTGGCGTCGACGTCTTGCTCAACGCCAAGGCAACTGGGCTCGACCGCTCGGGAGCGACGCTCAGGATCGAGCGCAGTGACGGCCACGAGCAACGGCTCCATGCAGACAGGATTCTCGTCACGGTCGGTCGACGGCCGCGGCTCGGCGGTTTCGGCATCGAGGAGCTGGACCTGCGCATGAGCGGCAACGCCATCGAGATCGACGACCAGTGCCGCACGTCCATGCGCAATGTGTGGGCCGTCGGCGACGTGACGGGTGAGCCGATGCTCGAGCATCGCGCCGTGGCACAGGGCGAGATGGTGGCCGAGATCATCGCCGGCGAGAAACGATCCTTCGACAAGGTCGCAATCCCCGCCGTCTGTTTCACGGATCCCGAGATCGCGACGGTGGGTCTTTCACCCGACGCAGCGCGCGCCGCGGGCTACACGATCAAGACCGCCAGCTTCCCCTTCACCGCCAATGGCCGCGCCATGACGCTCGAGGCGGAGGATGGCTTCGTGCGCATCGTCGCGCGGGCGGACAATCATCTCGTGCTCGGCTTGCAGGCCGTCGGCCAGGGCGTATCCGAGCTTTCGGCGGGGTTCGCGCTGGCGTTGGAGATGGGCGCGCGGCTCGAGGACATCGCGGCGACGGTTCACGTCCACCCGACGTTCGGCGAATGTATCCGGGAAGCTGCCCTCCTCGCCCTTGGACATGGGCTGCACGCCTAAGCTGAGGCCAGCTTAGGCGTGGCGGGTGCATCCGTCGTTGCGATCACGATTTGAAGCGTGACCGGCGCTCCTCGACATTGGCGCTCACGTCGATGAGCACTGTCTTGCCCTCGGCGTTCAAGCGCTGGGCCTCCTTGAGGGCAGGCCCGATCTCGGACGCCTTCGTCACTCTGATACCAACGGCGCCCATGCCCTCGGCAATTTTCGCGTAGTCTCCGTGCATCTTCGACACGCCGTACTGCTGGCGAGCTTCCTCTCCGATGGTGCCACGCGTGGGCCCCGAGTAGGTGGCCATGTCGCTGTTGTTGAGCAGCACCGTCGTTATGGCGGCACCGGACCTGACCGCGGTCTCCAGATCCAATCCCGACATGCCGAACGCGCCATCCCCCATGACATTGAGGCAGAACTTCTTCGGCTCGGCCATCTTCGCGCCGATCATGAGCGGGATGCCAAATCCGAGATGTGTGGTCTTCCCCCAGCCGATGTAGCTGTGCGGCGTCGTCGCCTCGTAGAAGGGTAGCATGGTGTCGCGCGGCGCGCCGGCATCATGCGTGACAATGCTGTTCTCGCGGTCGAGGCTTCTGTTCAGCTCGCTGATGACCCGGTAGTAGCTCAGAGGCTCGTTATCGCTCTCGAGAACGGATTGCCATTCTGCCATCCACTCCGATTTGAGCTTGGCGACATGCTCTTGCGACTTCTTGCGATCGCCAATTCCTTTGCCGCCGGTCTGGGACTTGATCTCATCGATCAGCGCTTCGATCGTCAGCTTGGTGTCGCCGATCAGGGCCACTTCCGCAGCTTCATTCTTGTTGATGTCATCCGGGTTGATCGAATTGTGGATGATCGTTTTGCCGCTGCGGATGGGCTGCGCATAGGGCGAACGCGTCAGGCTGCTGCCGAGGGCGAGCAGTACATCGCTCTCCACGAGCCAGCGATGAGCGGCGAGCGTGGTCGTGCCGCTGCCGGCCCCGAGCGCGAGCGGATGGCGCTCGTCGATGGCAGACTTGCCGGGCATGGTGCAGAACACGGGCATCGCCGTCAGCTCTGCAAGCTCCTTTAGGGCGGAAGATGCACCCGAAAACAGCACGCCCGCCCCAGCCCAGATCATGGGCTGCTTCGCGGCCTTGAGCAGACGCACCGCCTCCTGGATGGCATCAGTCTCGGGACGTTGCCGCACCAGCTTGGGGGAGTGATAGGTGCGGGACTGCTCCGGCACTTCCCGCGCGCAGACATCCGCAGTCAGCTCCACGACGACAGGGCCCGGAGGGCCATTGCGCAATGCATGGAAGGCGCGGCGCATGACGTCGCCCACCTGCTCGGGCTGGTAGATGGCCTCGACGCTCTTGGCCCATCCTTGATAGCGCATCACGGCACTGAAGTTTGGCCGCACGGAAATCTGATCGAGGCGATTGCCGCCGAGCAGGATGAGAACAGGAATGTTGTCGGCGAATGCCTGGGCGACGCCCCCGAGGCTGTTCTCGGCGCCGGCCTGAGATTGAACTGCGACGACGCCGAAACGCTGGCGATCGCTGATGCGGCTATAGCCGTCGGCGGCCATCACGGCACCGCGTTCGTGCCGGAAGGCGATCGGCCGGATGCCGACCCGGGCTGCGGCTGAGATGATGGGATTGCTGGGGAAGCAGGAAATCCACTCCACGCCTTCCCGCTTCAAGATTTCTGCAATGAAGTCAATCCCGTTCATCGTTTCCACCCGTTCTTGCTCATCTTGAAGGAGGCCGCTCACGAAAGGCCGACGGCGTCACCTTCTCTTTGCGCGGATGTCTAGTTCACCGCAAGATCATTGATGCCTTCCGGATGATTGAGAGAGGTGCTTGGGGCGGGTGGCTCGCGATGGACTGCCGGTAACACGGCGCGCGCGGCCAGCCATCCGGCCATTGAGGAGGAATGCCGTGGTCATCGGCGATCTCCGCGACAGCAGCGGCGCAGCAAAAGCGCGTTTCATGGGCGGTTTCATGGGCGCCCACGGACTGCTGAAAACCTATCGCGCTGATTTGAGTGGCGAGCTACCCAGGACAAAACTGCGAACACGTATGTGATTGAATTTGCGGTGTAATTTCCCCTTAGTGGAGACCTCGTGGCTCGGTACATGGTGGCGATTGCGTTCGCAGGCGTCGGCTCCATCGGGATGATAATGAGCTTGGCCTCATCCCTTCAAGATGCGTGCCGAGCACCTATCGCCATTTAACCTTCTCGGTCATATTCTGCAGGCAAACAAGTAGTCTAGCAGGAAGGCGATGGCAGACCTACCGATACACCAAGCGCGGCGAGTGAGTCGCGAAGAGCTATACACTATGGTCTGGCAGCGACCGATGAGCCGCCTCGCGGAAGAATTCGGGACCAGTGGCGACGGGCTGGCCAAGATATGTGACAGGCTGGATGTTCCCTATCCGCCCCGGGGCTACTGAGCCAAGAAAGAAGCGGGCAGACCGGTGGTCACATTCAAGCTCCCGCCCGCGCAAGGACGGCGTTCCTTTAGACGCTGACATCTATCCCACACCGCCCAAGCCGGTACCGTCGCCAGAAGCTGAACAATCAGCGACCATTGCAGTCGGTAAGATCGAAGGGCTTGTCGTGTCGGATAGCCTCGATGACCTCCACCCACGCGTGAAGGCGTGGATCGCCGACCATAAGAACCGACAGAAGGAGCGCGAACAGGAAAACAAGCGACGTAGGCATGAACGTTGGTGGTCGCCGCGGTTAGTCCCGGACCTCACCGAACGCGATCAATACCGTTTCCAGATCACAAGCGAGATTTTTAAGGGCGTAGAGAAGGCGGGAGGAAGGATTGAAAAGTCCCCGCTAACGGGCAGGGTGACATTTCAGATTTCCGGTCATGAGGTCGAGTGTTCGATTGTCGAGAAGTTGGTCAAGTCGCTTAAGGATCGAGATGAGATCAGGAAGTGGACAGCCTATCCCGACCACTACCAATCCGGCCTGGAATCACCCGGTTTCCTGCGCGTCTCGATTCCCACCTACTTGGATGGACGCCAGCCACAATGGATCGAAACGCAGAAGACGAAGATTGGCGATCTGTTGCCCAATATCATAGGAACCATCATCGCAGCGGGGCCTGTCCTTGAGCAGAAGAAGCGTGAACGCGAGGAAGCAGCGAAACGATATCGAGAAGAAGAAGCTCGGCGCTGCGAGGCCAAGCAACTCGATACCGTCCTTGCGGCAGAGTTCGGCGATGCTGTCCTCGCCGCGCAGATCTTCAAGGACGATGCGGCTCTTCTCCTCGGCCGAACTGCTGCCTAGTGGCTCTGGGGATGTCCCTGACGATCTCCTCCGCGCTCTGAGGCGCCTGCTTGTCGCGTTGTCTCATCGTGTCCTCCTTGGGATTATGATGAGTCGCAAACTCTCGCTTACGCAATCAGCTCACTCTGTCCGCTAGGCCCTGACGGGGGAAAGGCGAAGGCGAACTTCGAGGCCCGATCGATAGCTGCGAACATGTAGAGCTTGCCTTCAGCGGTACGCACCTCGACCATGTCGATATGGAAATAGCTGATAGGGTAGCTTTTGAATTTCTTCCTGGTCTTCTCTCCGTCGATGCTTGGCAGGCACGAGATGTCGTAGCGCTGGAACAGGCGGTGCAACGACGAGCGCGCCATACGCGGGAAAGCGACCGTTCGGCCTCAAGCTCCAACTGCCGCAGCTGCGACGGCTATCGGCTATCCGGCGGAAGCGCCCCGCGCGGTGACCGGGCGTCTTCGTATATCAATGATGGTGGTGATGATGGTGCCTATGCCCGCCAAAACCAATGAAGGGAATGCCGATACCGCCGTACAAATAGGGTGCGCCATAGTATCTGGAGTGCCGGCGATGGCTGTAATGCCGGCGTCCATGATGATGATGGCGACGGACGGAATGTCGACCGTGTGCACGATGCCGATGGCCATGTCGACGCGAGTGCGCTTTTTCAGCTTGGTTCGCCATCTCCTGCGGTATGGGCGGCGCGGCGATGGGGGCCGCCGACGCACCGACAATGCTGAGGCCGAAAACGGCCGCACCGATCAACGAAAGCTGAACTATCCTGAGCATGGCTTACTCCCAAGGGTTTAGGATCTGAGCGGAACCTAAGAAACGATACTCTGTCCCTCTCAGTTCCGCGAGTGCGGCGAAAGGCGCAAGATTTGGCTTCGCTCAATTTTCAGTATGACAACCAATCTCGGCCACAATATAGCAATTTTGGGTCGCGCAGCCCTGCAACGCGCATGGATGGCGGTTGCGCAAACGCCCGATCCCCTAACCGCCAAAGGGATGAGGACGCACGTTCGCGCAAGCTCGGAGCCTGTTGAGGGCAGTAAGTTCGCCAAATGAGCTACTGGGCGGTCTCATGTCGATCGCTGATTCGTGTTCAGTATTGCCCTTTGAGAGGAGCGCTATGCCGATCACTCCCGCTTCCGACGTCGAGCTTCGTGATGAGCAGCGCAAGATCTACTTGAGCAGTGCTGCAACCTTTCTCCTGTGCCCGGTGGTTCTCGGAGGCGCGCACTTGCTCTTAGGCCGTGTTATCGAGTTTCCCGGCGATGAGCTGGAGGCAAAGTTATCTTTCTTGGTTGGCGCCAACTTGTTTCTGGTCATGTGCGGCATAGGGATGGTCGAGAGGGGCAGGCGTCGTTACGCTAAGGATATTGGAGGATCGGCCTATTCGAGCCCAAGCCCGAAGATCGCGATCCCGATCGCCTTTCTCCAGAGCTCGCTTGAGCAATTTGTCGTTGCATCTGTCACACTCTCTGCACTTGTGCTTTGTTGGGGGCGACTTTCATGCCTTTCATCGCTGTGTCGGTGCTTCTGTTTGGTGTCGGCCACATCAGTTTCTTCCTGGGATATCCCAAAGGTACAGGCGGGCGGGCATTCCGAATGGCGGTGACAGCTCCTTGCAGCTTTTGTGCTCTCGGCGAGGCTGATCATCATCCGCCTCTAATGCAAGGCGAAGGGCTACGCGCTGACGGCGTGCGAAAGATGCGACCTCCACCTGACGCCGCAATCTCGCCTCAATAGCAGATCACAGGCCGCAGCAGAACGCCACGACAGGACTCACATGTATTCCTCTTCTTCGATACCGCCACTCCGCCTCGGAAATGTTCAAGCCCTGCGAAGGCAAGTTCTGGTCCTGTTTATGTCGGTCTTGGCGGTTGCGTTGCTCTTCGTCTGCTCGATTTGGTCCCACACGCATCCGTTGATCTACGCGACGATCGAGCACATCGGTATACTCTTGATCTTTGTGTGCATCTTTGGCCGCAGTTGGTGCGCTCTCTTCATTGGCGGCAACAAGAAGGCCACGCTGATCGAGACCGGTCCCTATTCACTGGTCCGCAATCCGCTGTACGTTTTCACGTTAGTCGGTGCCGCTGGGGTCGGCGCTCAAACGAGCTCTATTGTCGTCATCGCATTTTGCGTTGCTACAACTACCGTTGTGTTCGTGATTGTGATCCGCAGGGAAGAGCAGTTCCTGCTGGACAGATTTGGAGCACCTTACGAAGCGTACCTCAAGCGGGTGCCTCGCTTCATCCCTAGCTTCAAGGCGTACCAGAGCGAGCAGCAACTGACGATTAACTTGAGGCTCGTCCGCCGCACATTCATCGAAGCGTGCTATTTCCTCGTGGCCATCCCTGCTATCGACGCCATCGAGCTGGCGCGTGAATACGGCTGGCTTCCAGAGCTGATACATCTACCCTAGATCGCTTAGTCGCATCGACTTAGGTCCCCTCGACGCTGGGCGTTTGTAGGGCACCGCAATAGCGTCAACTTGACGCGCTAGGTGCCGATTTGTTGGGGCTTCCCTGGAGAACTGCCTACTGTGCCGCTAGTCACCTTCGCGTGCGTCGCCACGTGTTTACTTGACTTCGACTTCGAAGCCGACCACTTCTCGTCGCATGAGCGAAGCGACTACTTTTTGGAGGCGACCGCGGGCGGGGGCATTGGGTATGGCCTCGCGAGGCTCGGCTTCTTGGCTGGCAACACTCGTTTTGGCGCTTCTAGTGTCCCTTAGCGGCCCGTTATCGTTGGCGCACGCGACAATTCATCATGTGGGTATTGCTGCCTCCCAAAATGCCAAGCTTGCCAGCGAGCGATCTGATATCGCCGCAGGCGTAATAAATACCTCCACGGGCGCCGGCCTTCATCAACCTGGTCAACCGCAATCTCCGGAACAGGCGTTGCTGGAGCAGCACTGCGTCGTGTGCCAGTGGCTGCAGGCTCCTCTGGCGCGAACGATCTATCTGTCCGAGCGCGACGTACCGGCAACTGTCGATTATGTCATGCCGTTCGATAGCGAAGCCGCCAAATTCGCTCCACCTCCTCTGCAGCGACCTCCACGGTCTTAAAGCTGGCGCTTGAGCGCTGCTCCGCGCCATGGCGTGCGGAGCAGCGCGCGTTCGCACATCTGTCAGCATAAAGCAGCTTTTAGCTGAGCTTAATGCACCAGCAGCCGTGGATGCCTCTTATGAAACGCTTCCGTCTTGCCATCGGCGTCCTCGTCGCCGCCTTCGCGCTTGGGTTGGGCTACATTTACTCTGCCTCTTTTGCACCTTCGACCGCTTCGCGCGCTCAGGCGACGAGCAATGCAGTCGCGGCTGGCGGTCATGCGGAAGGCGAAAAGGAGGAGAGCGGCCATGAGCACAAGGAAGGGGAGGAGGACAAAGAGGGCAAGATCGGCATGACCGCCGAGCGAATCGCCGCGGCGAAAATCGCTGTCGCGAAAGCCGAGCCGGGCAACCTCCGCAGGCGATTGAGCGTGCCGGGCGCCGTAACCATGGATCGCAATCGCATCGGTCGGGTCGCAGCCAAGGTGATCGGCACCGTCGCCGAACTCAAGAAGAGACTTGGCGACGGGGTTCGCGCGGGTGAGACGATCGCCATCCTGGACAGTCGTGAGGTCGCGGATGCCAAGAGCGAGTACATCGCGGCGGTTGTGAACTTCCAGCTTCAGAACACCTTGTACGAGCGCGGAAAGGCGCTCTGGGAAAAGAAGATCAGCTCCGAACAGCAGTACCTGCGTGCGCGTGCAACGCAGCAGGAAGCCCAAGTGCGGCGGGATCTCGCCAGACAGAAGCTCTCGGCGCTGGGCGTAGGCGACAAGGAGGTTGATGGACTTTCTGCCACCGAGCAGGTTGCAACCGGCCTCGAGCGCTATGAAATCCGGGCCCCGATCAGCGGCCGTGTGACCGAGCAACTCGTCGATCTCGGTGCTCCGGTTGGCGGCGAAGGGCAGGCCAAGGAGCTATATGTCATCGCAGATCTATCCAGCGTATGGGTAGAGTTGACCGTATCGACAAGTGATCTGCCACAGACCAGAGAAGGGCAGCATGTCGAGATATACGCAAGTGGCAACGACCGCAGATCGGCGGGCAGGATCGTCTTCACAAGCCCGGTCCTGAACTCGGAGACCCGTTCGGCGCGCGTGATCGCCAGCGTCCCCAATGCCGACCATTTCTGGAGACCAGGCTCTTTCGTCACGGCAGATGTAGTTTTGGAAGAAACGCCGGCCAAAGTCGTCGTTCCAAAATCGGCGCTCCAGACCATCAAGGGCGAGCCCAGCATCTTTGTTCGTACCGCCGACGGCTTCGAAACCCGTCAGGTCATGGTTGGCAACGATGATTCCCAGTCTGTTGAAGTCACGTTCGGTTTGGAACCTGGGGAGACAATCGCTGTCTCGAACACGTTCCTGCTCAAGGCCGAGGCCGGCAAGTCCGAAGCCGGCCATGCCCACTGATAAGGTCCCGTCGAAATGATCCCGCGCCTGCTCGCCTTCTCCGTCCACCAGCGGTGGCTGGTCGTGTTGCTCACGTTCGCCGCGGCCGCCTTCGGCATCTATTCACTGAACAGACTGCCGATCGATGCCGTACCTGACATCACCAATAATCAGGTGCAGATCAACACGCTCGCGCCATCGTTGTCTCCTGTCGACATCGAGAAGCAGGTTACCTTTCCCATTGAGACGGCGCTGGCGGGCATTTCGGGCCTCGAGTACACACGCTCGCTTTCCCGCAACGGCTTTTCGCAGGTCACTGCCGTCTTTTCCGAAGCTACCGATATCTACTTTGCACGCCAGCAAGTCGGAGAGCGTTTGCGCGATGCAGAGAAGAACCTGCCCGAAGAAGTGAAGCCGAAGCTCGGTCCGATCTCGACCGGCCTCGGCGAGATTTACATGTGGACCGTTCACTTTGCCAATGGAGGTGCGGTCAAGGTCGAGGACGGCAAGCCCGGCCCGCAGAGTGACGGCAGCTACCTCACCCCCGAGAAACAGCGCCTCGTTACCGATGTTGAGCGTGCGGCGTATCTCCGCACGGTGCAGGACTGGATCATTCGTCCGCAAATGATCACGGTCCCGGGCGTAGCCGGCATCGATGTCATCGGCGGGTTCGAGAAGCAGTATCTGGTTCAACCGGATCCCGCGAAGATGACGGCGCTGAATGTCTCTTTCGCCGATATCGCTCAGGCGCTGACACAGAACAATGTGAATCGCGGCGCGGGATATGTGGAGCGCAACGGCGAAGGTTACGCGGTGCTCAGCAGCGGCCGCCTCGCAACCATGGAGCAGATCAGCAATGTCGTGATTGCGACCCGCAGCGGAATACCCGTACGCATCAAGGATGTCGCGGGGGTCGGCATCGGCCGAGAGGTGCGGACCGGTAGCGCGAGCGAAGACGGCAAAGAGGTCGTCGTCGGAACCGCGCTCATGCTGATCGGCGGCAACAGCCGGACGGTATCCGCAGCGGTCGATGCCAAAATGCAGGAGATCCGACGCTCGCTGCCGCCGGGTGTAGAAGCCCAAACGGTGCTCAACCGGACACTTCTCGTTGACGCCACTGTCGCCACGGTCAGCAAGAATCTTGCTGAGGGAGCGCTTCTGGTCATCGCGGTGCTTTTCCTGCTGCTCGGCAATTTCAGGGCCGCGCTCATCACGGCGCTCGTCATTCCGCTCGCAATGCTGCTGACCATGACGGGCATGGTGCAAGGCAAGATCAGCGCCAATCTCATGAGCCTTGGCGCCTTGGACTTTGGTCTGATCGTCGATGGCGCCGTAATTATAGCAGAAAACAGTCTGCGCCGTCTTGCCGAGCGTCAGCATGAATTTGGCCGGCAGCTCTCGCTAGGCGAGCGCTTGAGCACCGTCATCGAGTCCGCCGAAGAGATGATCCGGCCCTCGGTCTACGGCCAGGCGATCATCATTCTTGTCTACGTGCCGCTGCTGACTTTCACCGGCGTCGAAGGCAAGATGTTCGAACCGATGGCTTTGACCGTCATCATCGCGCTCGTCGCCGCTTTCGTGCTCTCGCTGACGTTCGTGCCGGCCGCGATCGCTATCGCCATCACCGGCCGCGTTCAAGAGAAGGAGAACGCGTTCGTCCGCGCTATCAAGCGCGTCTATGAGCCGTTGCTTCGCCGCGCGCTATTGCGGCCGATGATGTTCGTGTTGGCAGCGGTTGGATTTCTGGTTGTCTCCGCGTCACTTTTTACGCGCCTCGGGCAGGAGTTCATTCCTACGTTGGATGAGAAGAACCTCGCCATGCAGGCCATCCGGATCCCGAGCACATCTCTATCTCAGTCGCAGGAGATGCAGATCGAGATCGAGAAGATGGTCAGCACATTCCCGCAGGTTGCCTTTATCTACTCGAAGACAGGCACCGCGGAAGTCGCCTCCGATCCCATGCCGCCGAACGCGTCGGATACGTTCATCATGCTGAAGCCGACAAGTGAGTGGCCCGATCCATCATTGAGCAAGGACGAGCTCGTTCGTCAGATACAAGAAGCGATAGAGAAGCAGCCGGGAAACAATCTGGTGTTCTCTCAGCCCATCCAGATGCGCTTCAACGAGCTACTAGCCGGCGTTCGCGGCGATCTGGCTGTGAAGGTGTTCGGCGAGGATTTCGATCAGATGCTTGGAGCAGCCAACCGGATTGCCGCCATTCTGCAGCAGACACCGGGCGCTACAGACATCAGTGTCGAGCAGGCGGCAGGCCTGCCGTTCCTCGAGATCAAGATCAACCAGGAGGAGATCGCGCGGCTTGGGTTGAGTGTCCTTTCCATTCAGGATGTCATAGGCGCCGCCATAGGTGGCAGGGATGCTGGCGTCGTCTTCGAGGGGGATAGGCGCTTCCCAATCGTCGTGCGGCTCGGCGATGCCATTCGTGGCGATATCGAGAAGTTAAAGCATCTGCCGGTGCCGCTCTCGCCCGATGCCAATGGTCGCTCGAACTCGATACTGCTTGAGCAGGTTGCAAGCTTCACCTTTACCGAGGGGCCGAACCAGATCAGTCGTGAAAACGGCAAGCGGCGTGTCGTAGTAACGGCGAACATTCGAGGTCGCGACATTGCTTCGGTCGTTTCCGAGGCCCGGGATAAGGTTACCCGGCAGATCGAGCTTCCTGCGGGCTACTACATATCGTGGGGTGGCCAGTTCGAGAACTTGGCAGCAGCGCAGCAGCGCCTCATGATTGTCGTGCCAGCATGCTTCTTCGTGATCTTCCTGCTTCTGTATTCCGCGCTCGGCTCTCCTCGCGATGCGTTGGTGGTGTTCAGTGCAGTGCCGTTGGCGCTCACGGGCGGTATCATCGCACTGTGGCTGCGCGGGATGCCGTTCTCGGTATCCGCTGCGGTTGGCTTCATCGCTCTCTCCGGCGTAGCTGTGCTCAACGGACTGGTGATGATGACGAGTATCAATCAACTGATTGACGAGGGTATCTCACGACGGCGAGCCATCTTGGTCGGGGCGCTCACGCGCGTTCGGCCCGTCATCATGACGGCCCTCGTGGCTTCTCTCGGATTCGTTCCGATGGCGCTCGCGACCGGAACGGGGGCAGAGGTGCAGAAGCCGCTCGCAACAGTCGTCATCGGCGGCCTGATCACGGCTACGCTTCTGACATTGCTCATCTTGCCGGCGCTATGCGTCAGGTTTGGTAGCCGGGCAAAGACAGCCGAGCGCGAAGAGCTGCCCACGGAGGCGCTGCATGTGTCTTAAGCCGCGGATGTTGCGATCGCAGCGCAACATGAACAAGCGTTCCGGTTTGCGACAAACAAGAGACATGATGGCGGCCTAGATTCGAAGGGTTGTTGCGCAGTCGACGGAACTAGCCCCGTCGTTCGTTGTTGGAGACCCATGAGCTTCACTCGCCACCTCATCGCCTTTGTTCTTCTTCTCGTGCTGGTACCGTCTTTGGTGCTTGCAGCGATGCCGATAAAGTATTGTGCATCAAGCGCGGGGCATCAGTCACTTGAGCTCGTTATAGGCAGCATCGCGCACGGCGGTCACGACGCGAGCCACGCCGACACTACCGACAAGGCGATCAATGTTGACGACTGCGGCGTCGCTCTGAGCCGTGTCGAGGAAGATAGGTGCAGAGACAGTGAATTAATGAACCTGGCTCCTGCACCGGGTATGTTGCAGTTGGAAGTACCTGAACAGCCTGTTGCCCAGCATCAGGTGCCGCAGCTTTCCGATATTCCTTCATGCCATTCGATGCCTGTGGCCTTCAGTCGGCTTGGCCCGGATCCGCGCATGAGTGCGCACCGCACAACGGTCCTTCGAATTTGATCTGAAGGACTCAGCGCTGCACGCTGCAGTGCATTACTGCGCTCTAATCAGCCGAAACACCTTCAGCCCATGCAGCGCGTCAGTGGCCGTTCCTTCGCCGACCGGCCGCGGAATCCGGCTTGGTATCCTCAATACGCCGTTCAATATGGAGACTGACATGAAAGCCTTCTTAACTGCTGCGCTCATCGCGGTCGGCACCGTCGCCAGCTCGCCAAGCGCCTTCGCTCTGAGCGCATCCGACCTTTCACGCGTCGTAGTGATCAACGAAAGCACGAGCATCAATGAGAAGGTCAGCGATCACCACCGCAAGCGCACACATCGTCCGCGGGCGCATAGAAGTGTCGTCGTTCCCGGTCACCACGTGAGACCGCGGCACGGTATCCGCAACCGTCATGGTGAGCGCAACCGCGATCACCGGCGCCCTCGTCATCAGCCGAGGGCCCACTAACAAGACGCATGATCGAGGATCTCTCGCTCAATCGCAAGGAATGGAGACGCAAATGAAATCGCTAACTCGCCCGCTCGCTGCCGCCCTTATCGGCTTGGGTGTTCTGGTAATGCCGGCAATCGCTGCGGAAGAGCATGGTCACTGCTCGGGCCCCAATGTCTGCAAGGGCGACACCATCTGCGAAAAGCAGGGGCACAAGGAGATGACAAAGGAGGCTTGCGCCAAGATCCCGGGCGCAAAGTTCGAGGTCTCGTCCCATGTCGGCGAAAGCCACAAGGACGGAAAGCACGATCACAAGAAGAAGTAGCTCTTTGATCGGCATCATCCGGCCCAAATGCCGGATGATGCCATTTCGCCAATCGCGAGGTTTGTACCATGTCGGCACGTCATCTCTTCAAGCTCATCGTTTTAGCCGCTGCTATGGGAGCCACCGGAGGGTCTGCAAGCGCCGCGCCCTACCAAGCAATCCGTCCCGACATTGCCGCCGATGCCGCTAGCGTCATCGAGAAAGTCGCCCGGAGGTGCATCTACGACGAGGATGGGCGCCGATATTGCCGTACTGAGCACCATCGTCGTGCGCGCCGTGCGTACCGCCCCTACGCGTCTCCTTATGGCGAGCCGTACTACGGTGCTTATCCCAGCTACTACGGCTATGGCTTTGGTTACGGATATGGCTCCGGCCATGGCTCTCATCACGGCGGTTTCGGGGGGCACCATTCGGGTGGCCATCACTCCGGTGGCCATCACTAGCAACAAGCCCCTGCCCTGCCGTTGAATGCGAGCTACGGCACTTGCTACTTGAGTGGCAGGACGATGCGGCGGGAGGCTGGAGTTGTAGGTTTCTCGCCGCCACGGACAGCTCGCAGATCCTTCTCCGAACGGCTGATCAACACTCCAACAGGGAGAAGCGTAGGTAGCGTACAACGGGGAGAGAAGGATGTGATGGCTACCGCAGGAGGGCGTCATAAAGGGAAGTTGTCAATCGCGTTGGCGTTGACCATCACTTTCATGGCTGTCGAGGTGATCGGTGGATTGTGGACGGGGAGCTTGGCCCTTCTCGCCGACGCGGCGCACATGCTCACTGACGCAGGAGGTTTGGCACTGGCGTTGATCGCCATCCGTTTCGCCGAGCGTCCCAGGACGCCACAGAATACGTACGGATACGTGCGGATGGAAGTTCTGGCGGCACTTACGAATGCCGTCGTCCTGCTTTTGCTGACGGTCTATATTTTCTACGAGGCTTATCAGAGGTTCTTGGATCCGCCTGAAATCATCGGAGGGCCGATGTTGGGCGTGGCGATCATCGGTCTCGTCGTGAACCTGATAAGCATGAGGATGCTGTCAGCAAGTTCCACAGAAAGCCTCAACATCAAGGGGGCCTATTTTGAGGTCCTGGCAGACATGTTGGGCTCCCTCGGCGTCATCATTGCAGCGATCGTGGTTCTCCTCACCGGTTGGAAGATGGTCGATCCGTTGATCGGCGCGGGCATTGGCTTGTTCATTGTGCCGCGCACCTGGGTTCTCCTGAAGCAAGCCATACACATTCTGATGGAGGGAACACCTCCTGAAATCGACATGGCTCTTCTGGAGAAAAAACTTCTGGAGATCCCTGGCGTAGCTGCTGTTCGTGATCTCCATGTCTGGACCATCACATCCGGCGCCGATGCCATGAGCGGACACCTTGTAGTGGGTGACATGACGGCAGTGCGGGAGACACTCACCGCAGCGAGAGAAGTACTGAGCAACGGCTTCGGATTAGTGCACACAACGATTGAGATCGAAGATGCGGCGCTCCAGAAAAAAGAGGCCGAAGCAAGTTTTTGATGACAAAGCATACGAACTCGCCGTCGCACAAAGCGTTGTGGTGGTCCTTGGTTCTCGTTGAGGGAGCGACGACTTGCACCATCGCCACCGATCAATGGGCCAGCGTGCCCCGGATAAGCAGCATTATCCAAGCGGATTAAGTGATAACCTCGGAATCCAAAAGGTTGAGCACATGGACTTCCAGCGGAAATGTCCTCCCAAAATTCCGCGACACAAAGAGCTTCGCAAGAGATTTGGCCTCTTCCTAGCCGTTGTTATCGTAGTGCTCGTTCTCGGCGTCGCCAAAACGGCGATACATTCTCTTGGATTGGAATTTCTTAGTCTGAACCCGCTGTTCACGAGTGCCATTGCCGGAGCGATCTTCATCATCGGCTTCCTTCTCTCGAGCATCCTCTCGGACTACAAGGAGGCGGAACGGATACCGACTGAAATACGCGTTGCTCTTGAAGGCATCCACGACGATGTTTTGGGGTTCGTTGCGGGTAAAGAGAATTTTGATTTCCAGATATTACGCGACACCTTGGCAGGAGTTGTCAAATCCCTGACCGCGGGACTTGGCCACGACGGTAATCACGCAGACATGCAGCCCGCACTTGGTAAGATTGACGAACTCTCAGCTCTGTTCGTGCGGCTCGACCAACTCGGTATGCCAGCCAACTTCATCGTGCGCCTCCGGGGGGCGCAGGACACGCTTAGGCGCGGCGTTCTGCGCATCTACCATATCCAGCGGATGCAGTTTGTCCCGTCTATTCACATCCTGGTCCAGACGCTCGTTGCTGCGATCTTGTTCCTCCTGTTATTCCTCAAAACCGAGGGTTCCCCGGAGTCCGCTCTCATATTTGGCTTCGTGGCGTACATGTTCGTCTATGCGCTCTACCTCATCAGCATGTTGGAACAGCCGTTCAGAAAGGGGCACAATTCGCTTGATGACGTCAGCCTCTTCTTGTTCCGAGAATTCGAGGAGAAGGTTAAGTAGAACGGACCTCAAATATCGGCGAGCGTCTTCCGAAGCCAACGTCAAATAGTTTGTCCTGCTCTATCGAGAGGCCAAACTCTGCAATGATCACGTCCCGACTCGTTGCCGTTCTGCGCCCTGCTGTTGGGCGTGTTGAGGGAAAGATAATGCAACGCGTAGACCTCCGAAGAGACTATCACGAAGCTCCATCTTGCCGCCGAGACGAACCACGAGATGGTGTGCTATCGCGAGCCCAAGGCCAGTGCCTCGGGCGTTGCTGCCGTCTGACGTTGATAGCCGGCGAAAGGGCGCCAAGGCAGTCGCGCGGAATTCCGGTGGGATTCCAGGGCCGTTATCATCGACAAGAATAGTTACTGACGATTTGCTAGATCTGATCTCGACACATACAGCGCCAGCATATCTGACGGCATTGTCGACCAGATTTGCCAGAATGCGCCTGATGCTCACGGGATCTGATACGACGGACAGTCGTGGCGGAGCGGTCAGTGTGACATTGCCTCCAAGATCCATGAACTCGCTGCAGACAGCATCCGCCAGTGAAGCGAGATCGAATATCTCGGAGTGCGAACTGTCCGAGCCCAGCCTCGAATACTCCAGCGTTGAAGTCATCATCCTCTGCATCTGTTCAATATCGTCTAGAACGCGCTCCTTGATTGTGGGGTCCTCAATCTCCTCGGCACGCAATCGCAATCGTGTAACGGGTGTGCCCAAGTCATGGGCGATCGCTGCAGCCATCGCGCTTCTGTCGTCGACCAAACGCAGAATTTGCTCCTGCATTCGGTTGAAGGCTTTTGCAGCCGTGCGGACCTCGTAGAGGCCTTCCACGACAAGTGACGGAGCACGGATGTCGGCGCCCAGTCTATCGGCGGCGGCCGCAAAGTGCACGAGCGGCTGCGTCCATCTGTTGAGCACCCAGATGGCAGCAACTATAGCGAAAAACACGACGGCGGCGATCGCGCTCCCGAGATTCGATAGTGAAAACGACGTAGCCGTCATTGCCGGAACGGCCATCTTCAGGGTCGAGCCATCTGCAAGCGTAACGCTCGCGACAATAGTCCCCTCATGCTTAATCTCTGAGATCGGGGTGT
Source organism: Hyphomicrobium sp. CS1BSMeth3 (assembly GCF_900117415.1). Classification (GTDB taxonomy): domain Bacteria; phylum Pseudomonadota; class Alphaproteobacteria; order Rhizobiales; family Hyphomicrobiaceae. Next base: position 289,282 of record NZ_FPEI01000003.1, on the reverse strand, counting down.
ATACACGATGGTGTTCCCCGAGATGAGCTGCGGCATTGATGAAGCCGATTGTGCTGTCCGTCCCTGGAGTGGATTTGTGCCTAAGGAAGGTTACGACTATTCCGCGATCGTTTTCTCTATTCAGGAAGGCTCCCACGAGATGCTGCAGTAGATCGGCACGGTTCGCATCATTCGTAGTATTGCCATCCGAGGTGACCACAACTCCGCTAAGGCCGTCGCGCTTGACTGCCTCGACGACAAAGTCGGATTTCTTACTTCGGGCTTCTGCAGCGCGCGTGAGAAGGGCGATCCGGTCCGCGACAAGGGTATCGTGCAGGAGATCGATCGCGGCCTCACTGCGTACGGAATAGAGCCAGAGGCCGCCCATGTACGATAGCGCGACGAAGACTACAAAGGCAATAACGACCCGGCCCTTTATGGAGTCGACAAAGCGTCTCACTTTGCATCTCCCATAACCTCGGGCGTGAAGATGTAGCCCCTGTTCCGCACTGTCTTGATCATGTCGGGCATGTCGGGCCGCGATTCGATTTTCTTTCGAAGCCGCACGAGCTGCATGTCAATACTTCTGTCGAACGGCATCGGTTCACGGCTGGCCACAAGGTCGGAGAGCTGCTCGCGCGTGAGGACGACTCTGGGCCGTTCTACAAAGGCCAGCAAGAGATCGAACTCACGATCTGTCAACTTCACCATGACGCCGCCGGGGGCTTCGAGGCGACGTCGAGCACGATCTAGACGCCAGCCGTTGAAGCGGAACACTTCGGCGGGCTGCGCTGAGCGGTGAGGAAGATCATTGACCCGCCGTAGGATTGATCGAACCCGCGCCACGAGTTCATGCGGATTGAACGGCTTGCCGAGGTAATCGTCTGCGCCCATTTCGAGGCCGAGGATGCGATCGGTATCGCTGTTGAGCAAAGTCAACATCATCACCGGGATGCGAGAGACGGCGCGCAACTGCCGACAAAGTTGAAGCCCGTCCTCTCCCGGCATCACACGGTCGAGAATCACGAGATCGAATTTGCCGAGCTCGAGCAGGCGCAGCATCTCGCGCCCGCTGTCGGCAACGTCAACCCTGAAGCCATTCTTCTTCAAAAAGCGTGAGACAAGGTCTCGTAGCTCTCGGTCGTCATCGACGACCAAGACATGAGGCACTGTGTTCATTGGTCCACCAATACTGGAGCCGCACGGCCGAGCGTAGTGAGAATTGCAGCCGATCAAATCAACGAGTTTGTAACGGCTCGTAACAACCGCGTGCGCAAGTGACTGGGCGTTACACCAGCGCGCTCGACGAACGTGGCCCGCTCGCACAACTTCCTCGCATCGGTTCCGTGCACAGCAGAGATAGATGCGTGCCGGGACCTGGATAGAGAGGAGAGAATGCATGAGCAGAATAGCAGCCGCGTTCGGCGTGATGATGAGCTTGGCAATGGCAGTGCCCTCCCACGCAGGAACGGTGCCGCCTCCGATTACGGACACCGTCCGGCCGGCTTCCGCCTCGTCGGGGCCACTTATCAATCGTCCGACGTCCACAGATACGTTCTGGGAGGAGCAGCGTAAAAACGGCCCCTGATCGCATCTTCGTCAGGTACGCTCTGAGATGGCCAACTCGTGCTGATGGCGGACTGCCCGACTCACAAGATCGTGATTCGGGCAGTCTGGCGTTTGGCAGCAATGGCGATGATGTTACCGCAGCGCCACATCAATGGGTCGGGCGTCTGCTCATCGGCATGTCGTGCTCGACGATGTTTGACATTGGTCGCCGATTCTAAGTACTTGAACATGTTGGCACTCAGCGTGGAGGCATTCGAGGAGAATATGGCGCAGGCCAAGCCATATCGTTTTGCTAGGCTCTTGGTGAGCCTGCTCCTCGCGTTGGCATTTGTTTCTGCGCCCTATCACGCACACTCGCCTGCCCTTGAGAGTACTACAATCGCCGTAGTCGCGACACACGCTGACGTCGGTGGCGGTGACCATGGTGACGATGGCCGTGCGAGCGTTGATGGTAATTGCTTAGATTGCGTTCTAATGAAACACGTGCAAATGCCGATGCGGCTTACGACGTCCTTTAGCCCACCGTTCGAGCGGGGCGTCTCAATCGGGCGGCCTCCCGATGCTAAGCTCCGGCGCGGCACACTTACGCACGGCGTATTTCGTCCGCCGATAGAGGTGCGGGCATAAGCACGGCCGCGCCCTGACGAAGCTCGCGGCCAAATTCGGCATAGCAAGCACGCAGGCGGCCTTGAATGACATCATCGTCTATACCTTCCCAACGATGGGCAACGGTTCTGTTTCTCGGTGCGCTGTTGCTTTTTGCAGCAGGGAGCCGGCCGTCCTATGCCCTCGATCTTCGAGAAGCCATCCAACGCTCCTTGGCGAGCGATCCACGCCTGACTGCGGGGCGCTTTGAGATCGAAGCCGCGCGAGGCGGCGTCATCCAGGCAGGCAAGCGCCCCAACCCGGAACTTTCGGTGGATCTAGAGGATTTCGGCGGCAGCGGCGAGTATCGGGGAGTCGAGAGCGCCACGCTGACGATCGCTCTTTCCCAAAAATTTGAACTCGGCGGTAAGCGAGACGCCCGCCTTGCCGTGGCTCATGGGAAGGAAGACGTCGCCAACGCAGAGATTGCCGTATTGATGCGCGACATCATCGCGCAAACCAAGCTTGACTATATCCAGGTTCTAGGAGCGCAGCGCCGCGTAGAATTGCTGACCAGCGCAGCGAAGCGCTTCGACGACCTTGTCCCTGCTCTCAGGCGACGGGTCGAGGCTGGTGCTTCTCCGCAAGCCGATGTGACCCGTGGAGAGGTAGCGGCCGCAGTGGCCCGTGTTGCTATCGACAAAGCAGCGTCTGAGCTCACGAATGCGAAGCGGCAACTCGTCTCCAATTGGTCCGGAATCCTGCGTGACGCCTCAGTAGTGGCAGGGCACCTTCGCCACAACGGACATCGGCCGGCTCCAATCCAGGTATTGCTGGCGAACGTTGATGAGCATCCAGCGGTGCGTGCGTGGGCTGCAGTCTATGCTCAGCGGAGAGGCGAACTCGCGCTGCAGGGCGCTACAGCCGTACCGGATCTTACTTTAGGCGGTGGCGTTAGCCGGATGTTCGATACCGACGACACGGCATTTCGACTATCGGGCTCTATCCCCCTGCCGGTTCACGATCGCAACGAAGGCGGCATCTACGAAGCCGAGCAGCGTCTCGCCAAGACCGCGCACTATCGAAATGCAACGCGCGTTCAGCTCAGGCGCAAGATCATCGAGGCCTACACCGAGTTCGAAGCGTCGTGCATCGAGGCGCGCCGTCTCCTCGACGATATCCTGCCGTTGTCGCGGCGTGCGACCGAGAACGTCCAATCCAGTTTTCAGCAGGGCCGCCTAACGGTGAAGGACTTGCTCGATGCCAACCGTGATCAATACGACACGGAGGTGCAGCAGCTCGACGCGGACATTCGCTGCCACATGGGAGCAGCAAAAATTGAGGCGCTCACAGCCCGCAGTCCATTTCAGCACGGCTGGGAAGCCGTCACCAGGAGACAGTAGATGAGTGAACAGCCCAGTAAGCCGTCCTACGCGGGCAAGTTTCTGAGTGGCATAGCGATCATCGCTGTGCTCACCGTCGGTGGTCTAGCCGGTGCGTACATTATGTCCGTCGAGAAGGTCGTGCCGAAATCTGGCCACGGGGGTGGCGGTCATGGAGGCGACGACGGACACGGCCATGAAGAGAAGATACTGGTAAAGCTCAATGCGACGCAGCTCAAGAATGCCAACCTCACGATTGAACGCGCCTCTCAGACTACCATTCGCGAAGTCCTACCGCTGAACGGGATCATTCAGCCGAATGAGGAACGCGTGGTTGCGGTTCTACCGCGCTTTGGCGGCATTGTTCGTTCACTATCGAAGCGGATTGGTGAGACGGTCAAGCAAGGCGAAGTTGTTGCGCGCATCGAAAGCAATGAGAGCCTTACCCAGTACGATGTCGTGGCTCCAATTGGCGGGACAGTCATAGAGCGCAAGAGTACGCTTGGTGAATACGCCGACAAGGATCGTCGCCTGATGGTCATCGCCGACCTCTCAACCTTGTGGGGCGATTTCCGCGTGTACCAGCAGGATTTCCCTAAGCTGCAGCTCGGGCAGAAAATCACCATTCGGCAGTCCCAAAACGGCACCGCTAAGACCAGTGAGATAAGCTACATCTCGCCGATCGGGCAGACGGACACGCAAAGCATGCTGGCGCGCGCAGTTATCGACAATTCTGAAGGTGTGTTTCGCCCCGGCCTCTACGTGACTGGCAGAGTTCAGGTGTCGGAGCAGAGCGTTCCGGTCGCCATCAAGCAAAGCGCGATCCAGTACATTAACAGCAAGCCTGTGGTTTTTGTCGAAGGAAAGGAAGGCTTCGAGGGACGCGAGGTAGAGGTAGGTTTCAAGGATGACGAGATGATGGAAATCCTCTTCGGCGTCGTCGCCGGCGAGAAAGTGGTGACCGGCAACAGCTTCGTCCTGCGTGCCGAGGTCGGCAAGGGCGAAGCCACACACGAGCACTGAGCCGATCATGATCCATCGTATCGTCACGTTCTCGGTCCTGCAGCGTTGGCTGGTCCTCTTCATCTCGCTCGGCATCGGCGCCTTTGGAGTTTACAATTTCCTGCGGCTGCCCATTGATGCCGTTCCGGACATCACGAACGTCCAGGTTCAGATCAACGCTGTCGCTCCAGGCTACTCGCCGCTCGAGGCGGAGCAGCGCATCGCGTTCCCCATAGAGACCGAGCTAGGTGGCCTGCCGCGCCTCTCCTATACGCGGTCATTGTCACGCTATGGCCTTACCCAGGTCACTGTGGTCTTTGAGGACGGCACCGACATCTACTGGGCGCGGACGCTCGTCAACGAGCGGTTGCAGCAAGTGAAGGACGAGCTTCCGCAGGGCATTGAGGTTGCGATGGGCCCGATCGCAACCGGGCTTGGAGAGATCTATCTCTATACCGTCGAAGCCAAGGAAGGAGCGAAGCGACCCGAAGGCGGCGACTACACGCCCGTCGATCTTCGCGTGCTCCACGATTGGGTTGTGAAGCCGCAACTCCGAACTGTTCCCGGCGTGGTGGAGGTCAACTCCATCGGCGGTTTTGATCGCCAATTACATGTAGTGCCGGATCCGGAACGCCTCACTGCTTACAACATCACGCTCCATCACCTTGTCGAGGCGATCGCCAAGAACAACGCCAATGTCGGTGCCGGTTATATCGAACGCAATGGCGAGCAATATCTCGTGCGTACTCCTGGCCAGGTATTGTCCGTCGACGACATCCTGAGTATTCCGGTTGGCTCGCATTCCGGCACTCCGGTCCGCATAGGAGATGTTGCTCGCGTCGAGATTGGCAAGGAGCTTCGGACGGGAGCGGCGACGCACGACGGTAAGGAAGTCGTCTTGGGCACCGCGGTCATGCTGATCGGCGAGAACAGCCGAACAGTGTCCGCGCGCGTGGCTGACAAACTCAAACAGATCGAAAAGAGCCTTCCTGACGGCGCCTACATTCGGACCGTCTACGACCGAACGAACCTCGTGAACGCGACGATCACCACAGTGCGCAATAACCTTATTGAGGGCGCGCTTCTCGTCATCGCCATTCTGTTTCTTCTTCTCGGCAACATCCGTGCGGCGCTGCTGACCGCTCTGGTGATCCCGCTATCCATGCTGATTGCCGTCACGGGCATGGTGGAGGCGCGTATCAGCGCGAATCTAATGAGCTTGGGCGCGATCGACTTCGGCATCATCGTCGATGGCGCGGTCATCATCGTCGAAAATTGCCTGCGGCTACTTGCCGAGCGTCAACATGCGCTAGGACGCCAACTGACGCGGCGCGAGCGCTTCGCCACAGTCATCCAGGCCACGAAAGAGGTTGCTACGCCGAGCGTTTTCGGCAGCTTCATCATCATGGTGGTCTACCTTCCGATTCTGACCCTTACGGGTGTCGAAGGTAAGATGTTCATTCCGATGGCGTTGACGGTGGTTATGGCGCTCCTCGGCGCGATGTTCCTGTCGTTGACTTTTGTGCCTGCGAGTATCGCGATCTTCATCACTGGCAAGGTCTCCGAGAAGGAGAATTTTTTGGTGCGCAGCGCTAAAGCCGTCTACGAGCCATGTCTTCGGTTCGCCGTCGCTCAGCGCGCGTTCATAGTTACGGCAGCGATGGTGCTGGTCGTGTTGTGCGGCCTCTGGGCTACGAAGCTTGGCACCGAATTCATTCCGAGCCTCGACGAGGGCGATATCGCAGTACAGGCGCTTCGAGTTCCAGGGACGAGCTTGACCGAGTCCGTGCGAATGCAGCAACAAATCGAAGAGCGGCTACGCACTGTTCCCGAGGTCAAGGAATCATTTGCACGCATAGGCACGGCTGAGATTGCGACTGACGCGATGCCTCCGAACATTGCCGATGCGTACATCATGCTGAAACCGCGTGATCAGTGGCCCGATCAGCGCAAGTCCAAGGCAAAGCTGGTCGAGGAGATCCAGGAGGTCTTGGAGGAGATCCCCGGCAGTAACTATGAGTTGTCTCAGCCTATTCAGCTGCGCTTCAACGAACTCATAGCGGGTGTGCGTGCGGATATCGGTGTCAAGGTATTCGGCGACGATCTTGACCGCCTGGTTGAAATCGCAAATCGGGTTTCTGTCGTTCTACAGCGTGTCCCGGGTGCTGCAGACGTGAGGGTTGAGCAAGTCACCGGCCTGCCGGTCCTATCAATCCGGCCAGATCGCGCGAAACTGGCGCGGCTTGGGCTCAACCTTCAGTCCGTGCAGGAACTCATTGAAACCGCCATTGGAGGGCGCGTTGCGGGCGCGCTTTATGAAGGCGATCGACGTTTCAAGATCCTCGTTCGCTTGCCAGAAGATCGCCGTGCAGATATCGAAAGCCTGAAGCGCCTGCCGATTGCGATTCCCGAGCAGCAGGCTGAAAAGGTAGTTGAGGCTCGTCCGGCTTACTACATTCCAGAGAGTAAACTTGGTCGCTTCATCGCGCTCGGAGAAATTGCGGAGATCAGCTTCGCGCCTGGACCCAACCAGGTCAGTCGCGAGAACGGCAAGCGGCGTGTCGTGGTTTCGGCGAACGTGCGCGGTCGCGACCTCGGATCCTTCGTGCAGGAAGCTCAGGCTGCAATCGGCCAGCAGGTACAGATGCCAGCCGGATACTGGCTCGGCTGGGGCGGCCAGTTCGAACAGCTGATTTCTGCATCCAAGCGGTTGGCTATCGTCGTGCCAGTAGCGCTTGCACTCATAGCTTTGCTGCTGTTCACGAGCCTGGGCTCCATGAAGGATGCTGCAATCGTGTTCACCGGTGTTCCTCTTGCGCTAACGGGAGGCGTAGCTGCCTTGGCGTTGCGGGATATTCCAATGTCGATCTCAGCCGGTGTTGGATTCATCGCCCTTTCAGGTGTCGCCGTGCTGAACGGGCTTGTGATCATCGCCTTCATCAAGAACCTGCGTCGTGAGGGCATACCACTCGATCAGGCCATTCACGACGGCGCCATGAAGCGATTGCGACCAGTGCTCATGACCGCGCTTGTGGCGTCACTAGGCTTCGTCCCCATGGCAATTGCAGTAGGGGCGGGCGCGGAGGTGCAACGACCGCTGGCCACGGTAGTGATCGGCGGCATTGTCTCCTCGACGCTACTGACACTCCTCGTGCTTCCCGCACTCTATCGGATGTTCCATCGCGAGGGCGATCTCGCGATGGAAGAAGACCTCAACCTCGATGAAGTGGAGACTATCGATGCGCGTTCGTCTGCTCACTAGTGCGTTCATGATCGGCGTAGCCGCTGTCTTTGCGGTCGCTCCTGCAGTCGCTCAGAAGGCTCACGATCATAAAGACGGCAAGCACACGCACGCCAAGCCTCAGCATGGCGGCGTTCTGGAAGATGTCGGCGAATTTCATGTTGAACTCGTGGCCAAGGACGGCAAGATTACACTGTATGTTCGAAGCGAAGACTCGAAGGATGCGGCTACGGATGGCTTTAAGGCCAGCGTCCTGCTGACTGCAGGCTCACAACGCGTTGGCCCCGTTCAGCTCGCCCCCTCGGGCGGCAATAAACTGGAGGGCGCAGCCAGCAGCATTCCTGCGGGAGCGACTGCAATCCTGACGCTGACGGACAAATCCGGCACCACAGCTCAGGGAAGATACAAGCTCAAGTGATCAAGCGCGCGTGTCGCACCTCTGTGCGGCGCGCGCCACTTGCATCATCGCTGTAAGGTCAAGCGTCGTGAATAGAGCAAGCACGGGCATACCAATGGTGGCAGCAATAGCTCTGGCTGCGACTTGGCTGTTACCTTCAGTGACTGTGGGACAAGGCGGAAGCGCCCAGCATTCGCCACCTCACAATCCTGCTCATGCCGAGCGTGCTGTCGGCTGGTGTGCTCACCATCTTGCTCGCGGCGAGCTCGTAGCGGCGCTATCGGATTGCGACTATGCCGTTGCACTCGAACCGCAGAACTTGGCCGCCCTATCCAACCGCGGATCCGTGTACCTGCTCGCTGGAGAGCCTGCTCGAGCCCTGACTGATTTCAATGCTGCAATAGCGCTCGCTCCCGCCGACCCCGACCTACACTTCAACAAAGGGATTGCGCACGGGAAGCTCGGCATGAACGAGCAGGCTGTTGCCGACTATACGCAAGCGATCCAACTCAGGCCCAACTTTGCGATCGCTTACCACAATAGAGGCTATGAGCATGAGGTGATGTCGAGGCCGGACGATGCTCTCGCAGACTACCGACATGCGCTGGCTCTCAGGCCGGGCCTCAAGCAATCCTTGGACGCGATAGAGCGGCTCCAGAAGCAGCGCAAGGGACAGTAGCGCATCAGGCACTGCGTCCGTGCAACATCGGAGCGATCAACGTCGCCCGCGTCGTTACAATCAGATCCACGCGCTGTCGCTTGGCAGAGGATGGCAAATAGTGACACGAAAGCTCCGATTGGACATTCCTGTCTTGCTTCCGGCCCTGCCGGATGACGCAGATGCTTGCGTGTCTCGGCTGATCTCCGAAATTCAAGGCCTCAACGGCGTCGCTGGCGCTCACATCTTAAGAAACGACAGGACGCAGGTTAGCCAGCTTTGCGTCCACTACGATCCCGAACTTCTACCTCTCACTCGAGTTCGCGAAATTGTCGAAAGCGCCGGCGCTCGAATCAGCGCTCGTTTCGGACATGTGCTTTGGAAGGTGGATGGTGTCGCTCATCAGAGACGCGCACGCACTGTGTCTGCGCGCCTGCGCGAATTGCCCGGCGTGCTGGAAGCGGAAACGTCCGCCGCCGGCTTGCTTCGCGTGGAGTTCGACCGAGAGATATCCTCCGAGAACCAGATCCGAGATGCGCTTGGCCAGATCGGGGTGAAGCCAAGCGAAGACATTGCAATTTCTACATCGCAGAAGCACGCGCACGGCGAAGGGGGGCATAGCGAGGAAGATGCGCACGCTCACGGCGGATTGCTCGGCGAAAATACCGAGTTGATTTTCTCCGTGCTGTCTGGCGCACTGCTTGTGGTCGGCTATCTGATCGACGCCTTCCTGGCGTGGCCATCGTGGGTGCCGACGGCTTGCTACGTTGGCGCTTATTTCTTTGGTGGCTTCTACACACTCCGCGAGGCGATCGACAACATTCGCCTCCGCCGCTTCGAGATCGACACTCTCATGCTCGTGGCCGCCGCTGGTGCGGCTGCCCTCGGCGCATTAGCAGAAGGCGCACTTCTGCTGTTCCTCTTCAGCCTCGGTCACGCTCTCGAGCACTACGCGATGGGGCGCGCAAAGAGAGCAATCGAAGCGTTGGCGGAACTCGCGCCACGCACAGCCTCCGTGCGGCGGGATGGCGAGACGCGCGAAGTGCCCGTCGAGCAGCTCGTCGTCGGCGATATTGTTATCGTCAAGCCGAACTCACGCCTGCCTGCTGACGGTTTTATCATCAAGGGTGAGACAAGCATCAATCAGGCCCCAGTCACGGGAGAGAGCGTTCCCGTTGACAAGCGTGCGGTGTCCAATGTGGGCGAGGCTCGAGCCCAAGCAGATAGGGTGAGCGCGGAATACCGCGCCTTTGCGGGTACAATCAACGGCAGTGGCGCCATTGAGATCGAGGTGACGCGCGTCTCATCAGACACCACGCTTGCCAAAGTGGTGAAGATGGTCCGAGAGGCTGAAACGCAGAAATCTCCAACACAGCGCTTCACGGAGAACTTCGAGCGCGTCTTCGTTCCCGCTGTCTTAGCACTGGCGACGGTACTGCTGATGGCGGGCCTAGTAGTCGATGAGCCATTCCGCGATACCTTCTATCGAGCTATGGCGGTATTGGTAGCGGCCAGTCCATGCGCTCTCGCGATTGCAACTCCGAGCGCTGTGCTGTCAGGTGTCGCACGTGCCGCACGAGGTGGTGTGCTCGTCAAGGGTGGCGCGCCGCTCGAAGATCTCGGCTCAATCTCGGCAATTGCCTTCGACAAGACTGGGACACTTACAGAAGGCACGCCTCGTATAACTGATATCGTGACAACCCCGGGAGTTTCCGAAGACGAACTTCTGTCAGTGGCAGTTGCTGTCGAAAGCCTCAGCGACCACCCCCTGGCGGAAGCCATCGCGCAGGATGGGCGGCAGCGACTGGGCACTAAGCCCATCCCCGAGGCGCACGATTTGAGTAGCCTTACTGGTCGCGGTGTCTCCGCACGGTTGGATCAAGACGTTGTGCTGATCGGCAAGGCCGAAATGTTCGGCTTGGATGACGTCGCTCCTCTTTCCGACGCCATGCGGACAGCAATCGAGAATTTGCGAGAGAGAGGACGCACGAGCATGGTGGTCCGCCGCGGCACGCGCGACTTGGGTGCGATAGGTCTGATGGATACGCCGCGCGCGGCCGCGAAGAAAACTTTGGCTAGGCTTCATCATCTCGGCATCAAGCGACTGATTATGATTTCCGGTGACCATCAGAAGGTCGCGGAAGCAGTGGCACGCGAGGTCGGAATCGACGAGGCCTGGGGCGACCTTATGCCCGAGGACAAAGTCGAGGCGGTCAAAAAGCTTCGAGCCGAAGGAAAGGTTGCAATGGTTGGCGACGGTGTCAACGATGCGCCGGCGATGGCTACCGCAACGGTCGGTATAGCCATGGGTGCTGCCGGCTCAGATGTCGCCCTGGAAACAGCTGACGTCGCACTTATGGCCGATGACCTCTCGCACCTCCCTTTGGCGGTAGGGCTAAGTCGGACCACACGCTCGGTGATTCTGCAGAACGTGGTCGTCAGTCTCGGCGTGGTCGCGTTCCTCGTGCCGGCGACGGTGCTTGGCCTGAGTATCGGTGCTGCGGTCGCGCTACATGAGGGCTCAACCATACTCGTCGTCGTGAATGCACTAAGGCTGCTCGCCTACCGTTCCACCGAGTGAGCAATCGCCGACGCGCGCGATGTCGATCTCTGGCGCGGCCATCGTGGCTATTAGAACCGATTTGCGAACCCTATAAATGGATTGATGCGGTCGGAGGTCGGCGTGACGCCAAAATTTATTCCGGCGTCCAGCTGCAGATTGCTGGTGACTGCATAAGTCAGCCCCGTACCAATCATCACGATCTCACGGCCACGGGGATCCGGCACATTGAATCTGGCTCCGACCTCATAGTACGTGCCGAATTTGTCAGTCCAATCGTACGCGAAAGAGGCCGTCATCAAGTGCTCCATATGGTAACGGTCATCTTGGCCGCCCCTCGTCCAGCTCGAGCCGAAACTCAGGCCCAACCTCGCCTCCTTTGTGAACTGCATCGCCAGGGGGACAACAATGCCGCTGTCGACATACTCGGGGCTGATGCCATTCCGACGATCCGTTGGCAGCGACACATAGGGCAGGAGCGCTAACGCCCAGCCAACTTTCTCGAAGTTGTCGTTACCCCAAATATTGAACTTGGCACGCAGATCGATGCCGCCAATACCAGCGTCGCGGCGGCTGCCGCCGCAAGCGGAGCAGCGAGTTTGGATAACTCCGTAGGGCTGCCCGACGACATTGAACTCGGCGCTATTGGTAAGGCCGACCCTCATATTGACAGAGGATAGCTCATAAGAATCGCCGACCACGCCAGCTTGATCGCGCCGCGATCTCGAATATCCGAACAGAGTAGATTCAAACTGTATGTGCCCCGCATCGATCGTGAAGGGGCTCTCCGTCATATCCGGTCGGTCAGTGGTCATCTCGCGCATTTGTCGCTCAGGCGTGGGATTGAGCAGCGAGTATTGACCATTGTCTTGAGCGCTCGCAGCCCTGACCATAGCTAGCAGTGCAGCCATGAAAGTGGTCACGCGTCCCATACGCCCGACTCCCCCGTCAACAATAGTTCAAGCACACGGAGCAGCAATTTGTTAGCCCATGCTAACATTGTTGTCAAATCCGAACTGCGCTGTATATTCTTCGGCGTATGCATCGGAGGCTGGATGAATTCCGACGAGGATCGCGATCGGGTGGCCGCAAAACAAGCTGAGCGCTTTCAGCGTGTTCGTGAGGCGCATCAGACGGAGATGGCAGAGGACTATGTGGAGCTTATTGCCGATCTCATTGACGAGATGGGTGAAGCGCGATTGGTCGATCTTGCCCAGCGGCTGGGAGTATCGAAACCCACCGTGAGCCACGCATTGGCACGCTTGCAGCGCGATGGCTTGGTGAAAAGCGAGCGCTACCGCTCGATCTTTCTGACGCTGAAGGGGCGCAAGTTAGCAATCAGCTCAAGGGAGCGTCATATCACCGTGCGGGAATTCCTTATGGCACTTGGCGTCGATGCTGAGACGGCTGACGCCGATGCGGAAGGTATAGAGCACCACGTGAGCGCGCGGACGATCAGGGCGTTCCGGAAGTTTTTGAGCAGCAAGCGCCAACCGACGTCATCATAGGCGTCGCCGGTTCCATGGCGTCACGCGCGCGGAAGTCGGTGCCCTCACGCGCTGTACCTCGGCGGCATTCCGCTCGCCAACGCGGCCAAGTGCGAACCGTCATTGAATTCAATGCAGGTTTCATCGCCCGCCCGGGGTGAGAGACGCCTATCGGCGTATGGCAGAAGGGGTGGATCAAGGGACAATCGATAGGATGGGCGTGTTCCATCTGTGGCGACTGTGCACCGACGTGCACAGTCGTTACTGTGCGGCCAGTCTAATACTTGACAGGGTGAGTACAGTATTCATTAAGTTCTTCAGACGAGCACAGGCAGCCAGGCTTCGATTCCCCAGCCCCCCAACTCGCACACTCTCGAGCGCCGGTTCCGATCGGCGCCTACAGGGGACAGTTGCGCGATGGCGCACACCAGGGGGCTATATGGCCATAAGCAACGAAGGAAATTGCGTATTCGCGGGTGAGGAGGCTTCTCCTGCCAGCGACAGGAAGCTCGCTACTCAGCTTTCAATTGGCGTCGCAGCATCCATGTTGATGGCTTCGGCCGCATCTGCGCAGACGACACTGCCGCCGCTCGCCGTCGAGACCAAGAAGGCGCCGGCCAAGGCAAAGGCCAAAGCCGCGCCCAAGGCGAAGCAGGCGCCGCCCCCCGTGGCCGAGGCGGCGCCGGCCGGGCCGGTCGATCCTTCAACCCTGCCTGGAAGCTACACGACGAGCACGGCCAGCTCCGCTTCAAAGCAGACGGCGCCGCTTCTCAATACGCCACAGACCGTCTCTGTTATTCCGAGCACTATCATCGAGGAGCGCCAGGCGACTACCCTCGGCGAGGCGCTGCGCAATGTCCCAGGCATCAGCTTCAACGGTGGAGAAAACGGGTTCGGTACTGGGGGCGCAAACTTCCAGCTCCGCGGCTTCGATTCGAGCGCCAACATCTTCGTCGATGGCGTGCGCGACTCGGGCGTCTACACGCGCGACATGTTCAACGTCGATCGCATCGAGGTCTTCAAGGGTCCGGCAGCGGACAACGGTCGTGGCGGCGCCGGAGGCTACATCAACATCGTATCGAAGTCGCCACAGCTCGAGAACTTTGCTCGCGCTGAGGTCGGTGTCGGCTGGGACGAGTACGATTCGGAAATGCGCCGCCGGGCGACATTCGACGTCAATCAACGCTTCGGCACCACGGCCGTCCGCATAAACGGCATGATCGAGGACAGTGGTGTCGCAGGCCGGGATCTGGCTGAAGCGAAAGCCTGGGGTTTTGCGCCGACGATCGCCTTCGGTCTCGGCACCGATACGCGCGCGATCTTCTCCTACTACCGCCTCGATCGCAACGACCGGCCGGACTGGGGTGTCCCCGGCGCCATGGTCAAGGGGACGATCAACTACAATCCGATCGCCGGACGGGCCTCACGCGACAATTTCTATGGACTGCGCTCGGACACCGATGACGCGACGGTCGATGCCGTGACTGCGCGGTTCGAGCACGATCTCGCTCCTGGGATCACGATCAGTAACCAGACACGCTGGTCGCAAGTGGACCGGTACTCGGCGTACACGTGGCCGGGTGCATTCACGGCTCCCAACACGGTCGCGACGATAAGAAACTACTACGACAGGCTAGGCACCAATCTGACCAATCAGACCGAGGTGACAGCCAAGTTCTGGGCGGGCGGCTTCAAGCATTCGCTCGGCGCCGGTATCGAGATTGGCCGAGAGGACTCCGACTCCAATCGCTACGCGAACAATCTTTCGAGCGGATCGCTTCCGACGAATATCTTCGATCCCAATCCTGACCGTGCTGCTTTCGGGCCGCCGACGCTGACACAGCGCGCTGGCATCGGCATCGATACGATCGCCGGCTACGTCTACGACACGGTGGACCTGACCCGGCAACTCCAGCTCACTGGCGGCTTGCGCGTGGAACGCTACAGCGTAAGCGTCGACAGCAAGACGGCCGCTGGCGCCCCGGTCGGAAATTTCGACGGGTACAACGAAGACTTCACGACGCTTGGTGGCAAAATCGGTCTCGTCTACAAGCCGGTCCAGGAAGGCAGCCTGTACGCCTCGTTCGGCACCTCCGGCATGCCGCCGGCAGGCGTGCTCGTGTCGTCGCCCGATATCTCTCGCGAGGGCGACAATGCCTTCCCCGGTTTGGTGAGGGGCGCAGACCCAGTTCAGCTGTACAACTACGAAATCGGCATGAAGTGGAACTTCTTCGGCGGGCGTTTGACGACGTCAGCTGCGCTGTTCCGCACCGAGAAGCAAAAGGTGGCGATTACCGGCTGCACAGTACTCGTTTCTTCGGGCACGTGCGCGGGTAATGGTGGCGCGGAGACACTGGGTTACGGCAAGCAGATCGTCCAGGGATTGGAGCTTGCCGTGGCTGGAAGCCTTACCGAGCGATGGAAATTGTTCGGCGGCCTTGGCCTGATCGACAGCGAACGTCAGCATAGCGCCGAACTGGATGCTCTGCGCAGGAATGCCAATCCGGGCGACTATGGATCAGCTTTGCGTACAAGCGGTGATGAGCTGGCCTTTACACCGCGGTTCACCGCAAACTTCTGGTCGACCTACAAGGTGACAGACGCCTTCACACTCGGAGCTGGCTTCCAGTATGTCAGCGAGGCATGGCTAGGTCGTCCAGACGATGCCTTGCGCCTCATTCCGAACGGCAGGTTTGGCAAGCTTCCCGACTACTTCGTAGTCAATGCCATGGCATCCTACGATGTTACGGACAACATCACGCTCCGCCTGAACGTCGATAACGTCTTCGACGAGCTCTACGCGACGTCGATGAACTGGGCTGGGGTACGCGGACAGCTCGGAAATCCACGCACTTACTGGCTGAGCGCGAGCTTCAAGTACTGATCAGCGCAACAGCGGAGTTTGGAGATTGCCGGGCGTTCCCGGCAATCTTCGCGTTTTGGAGGCACGATGCTTGTAACAATTCCAGACGTCCTTACGCCGGAGGAGATCGCGCAAACTCGCCGCGGGCTCGAAAGAACACCGTGGATCGACGGACGCGCGACCGCCGGCGATCAGGTGGCTGGCGTCAAGAACAACCTTCAGGTGCCGCTCGACGCGCCCGAAGCGCAGGATCTCGGTCAGATCATCTTGCGTGCGCTCAGCCGCAATCCGACTTTCACGACAGCCGTGCTGCCGCTGCGCGTTCTGCCACCGATGTTCAATCGCTATGACGTCGGTATGACGTTCGGCGCACACGTCGACAACTCTATTCGCGCGCTGCCGAACGGTCAGCGCCTCAGGACCGATGTGTCAGCGACGCTATTCCTGACGCCGCCCGAAGACTACGACGGCGGTGAGCTTGTCGTGCACGACACTTACGGTACGCACACCGTCAAGCTGCCGCCGGGTCACATGGTGGTCTATCCCGCGACGAGCCTGCACAGCGTCACGCCGATCACGCGCGGGAGCCGCTGGAGTGCCGTCTTCTGGACCCAGTCCATGGTGAAGGGCGATTGGCGCCGCAACATGCTCTACGACCTCGATATGGCGATCATGCGAACGAGAACGCTCGTGCCGGACGATGATCCCGCCGTCTCTGCGCTCATGGCGCACTACCACAACCTCCTTCGCCACTGGTCGGAGATGTGACGGGCGGGATGCCATGACTCGCGAACCAGTGTTCACATGGGAGACAGTGCCGCAGTTCGAGGCGCGTCCGGGTGTCTTGTGCCGTGTGGATCAGTGCCTTCGACGAGATGCAGCCGACGTTGAGGCATGTGCCGCTGAGAGAGCCGGCTTCGACGAGCACCGTGTTGAGGCCGAGCGGCGCCGCACGGATCGCGCGGACATATCCGCCGGAGCGCAGTCACGAGCGCTCGGCGCGCACTTGGGCCTCACGCCGAAGGTGTACCAATCCGGCCCCATCGATAGGGACAGGCACATCACCAAGCGTGGCGACATCGACGTTCGAACATCGCTTTGCGAGGCGACCGCCAGTCTGCTCATTCGCGTGCAGAAGTGGTCGGAACTCAAGGTTGGGGAGCTGCGTATCGCCAAGCGCTTGATCTTGATGAACGTAGTTGTTGCGGTGGCCCGCAAACTGGCTATCATCCTTCATCGTCTGTGGCTTGAAGATCGCGACTTGCAATGGGCCGCCGAAGAGGCTTGCCGCCAATAAGCGATGACACGCGCCATCGTGCGTCATCTGATCCACGGAACAGGTTCATGCCAGACATGGCGATAGAGATCCGCAAGCGCGGATAGGCGTCCCTTAGGTGGGGTCGCTGAACGAAACAGGTCCGATATCCCGACTGCTGTGCTTTAACGCGACTGCGAACTTAGGATGCTTTGGACGGCTCTGTTGCAGAAATATCTGACGGAGAGAAAGGGGTGGGCCACACCTCGATGCTTGACCATGACGACCCAGAGTAACGCTAGGACACTGCCTAATGAGATACCTTTCACGATGCGCGAAGGAGGCGGCGACGAGCAAATAGAGCGTAGGCGTGGGCCGATGACACTGGATTAGGCGTTGACGCCTTCGCGTTTCCAGTTCCACGGCAGCAGCTCGCCGACGCGGCTTGCCGGATGGCCATCGACCATGCAGCGAAGCACATCGCTCAAGTAGGCATAGGGCTCGATGCCATTGAGCTTCGCCGTCTCGATCAACGAGCACACCGTCGCCCATCGAGCGCCGCCACCATCCGAGCCGGCGAAGAGGTGGTTCTTGCGCCCGAGCGTGATGGGCCGGATGGCACGCTCAACCGGGTTGGTGTCGAGCTCGACGCGGCCGTCGTCCAGGAAAAGGCTGAGCGCCGTCCAACGCGAGAGTGCGTAGCGGATCGCCTCCGCCAGTTTGCCGCGTCCTGGGATACGATTGAGCTCACGCTCGAGCCATGGCTTCATTGCCGCGATGAGCGGACGTGATCGACTCTGGCGCGCGGCCCTGCGCTCCTCGGTAGACTGTCCGCGGATGTCCGCTTCGATCCTGTACAGCGCGGCGATGCGCGCCAGGGCTTCGACCGCGATCGGCGAGCCGGTCGCCTCTGCCAGCTCGTAGAACTTTCTCCGCGTATGCGCCCAGCAGGCGGCGAGCGTAACGCGACCGCTGCCGGCCAGGCGCTCGAAGCCGGCATAGCCGTCGACTTGCAAAGTGCCGCGGAAGCGTTCCAGATGCGTGGCCGGTCGCTCGCCCTTGCGGTCCGGACTGAACAGATAGACTGCAGCCGGTGGATCGAGACCATTCCATGGCCGGTCATCACGCACGTAGACCCAGAGGCGCCCGGTTTTGGTGCGCCCGCGGCCGGGATCGAGCACCGGCACCGGCGTGTCGTCGGCGAAGAGCTTGCTCGAGGCGAAGACGTGCGCCGCAAGCCGCTCCTGCAACGCCTCGAGCCACCAGCAGGCTCCGCCAACCCATCCGGCGAGTGTCGACCGGTCGATCGCCACGCCGTGGCGCGCGAAGATCTGGGATTGGCGGTACAGAGGTGTGTGGTCGCAGTACTTGGCGACCAGTACCTGGGCGAGCAGGTTGGGTGTGGCCAGTCCCTTGGCGATTGCGCGCTCCGGTGCCGGCGCTTGCTGGATGTTACCGCAGCTCCGGCACCCATACTTGGGCCGGCGAATGCGCAGCACGCGCAGCGAGGCCGGCACCCAGTCGAGCATCTCACTGACGGTCTCGCCGATCACATGCAAGGCCCCACCGCAGCATGGGCAGGCCGTTCTGTCGACGTCATGGAGGATGTCGTGGCGCGGCAACTGCTCGGGCATCTGACGCCGCGGGCCACTGTGCTCGCGCACCACCTCGGTCTCCTCGGCCGGCGGTTCTTCATGATGCACCTCGGCACGGCCGATGTCGGCCTCGAGATCCTCGAAGCCGAGCGCCAGTTGATCCGGATCGAGCTTCTCGGAGCGACGCCCGAACTGGTTGCGCTGCAGCTGTTTGACGATCAGCCTGAGCTTCTCGATCTCGCTGTCGCGCCGCTCCATGCCGGTGACGAGCTCGCGCACGAGCCTCTGCAGCAGAGCTGGATCGTCAGGCAGGGCATCGAGATCGAAACGCATGTGCGCAGTCTATGGCGCCCTGCCGATTCGATGAATCCCATCGCCTCACGGTCATCGAGGATTTTCCAGGATGTTGCGGCACGGACTCGTTCAGCCCGCGCGCAGCGGACGCCAGCGCCGCTCCGGCATTCGCCAGTTGATCCCCTCGAGCAGCATGCCGAGCTGGGTGCGGGTGATCACCACAGTCTGACCCGGCGTCTTCATCGCCGGCCACCAGAACTCGCCCTGCTCAAGGCGCTTGGAGAAGAGGCATAGCCCGCTGCCGTCCCAATACAGGATCTTGAGCATGTCCGCCTTGCGCCCACGGAACACGAACAACTGGCCCGAGAACGGATCCTGCCGCAGCATTTCCTGAACCAGCATGGCCAGACCGTCGAAGCCTTTGCGCAGGTCGGTGTAGCCGAGCGCGAGGTGGATCTTCACGCCCGACGGCACAATCATCATCATGATGCTCCTTCCAGAAGGCTCACCAACCGGCGCACCGCCTCCGGATCGGCGCCGGCTTCGACGCGCACGCGCTTGCCGTCCTTCAATGCGATCTCCATGCCGCCACTCTGCTCTTGGGGCGGCGGCATCGGCCTCAATCCGTCGAGATCGAGCTCCGCAATTGGTGTCGGAGCGGCACCGTCGTCGGCGACGGTCACCGACGCGAAGCCGGCGAACGGTGCCGGGCCTTCGCCGAACTCCTTTCGCCAGCGAAACAGCAAGCTCAGCGCCAGGCCGTAGCGCTCGGCGACATCGGAGAACGACGAGCCGGGCTGACTGGCGAGCTCCAGGAAATGGCGCTTCTCCTCGCCCGTGAACCGCCGCCGGCGGCGCACCAGGCGCTCGGCGAGATCCAGCTCATGGGACGTCAATTCCCTGGGCTCGTCTCCCTTAGTCCTATGACCAGCGCCGGCGTAAGTCATAGGACTTGTCCGTCGGCGACGTCGGCACTGGGCGATCTTGATCCGCTCCTCGCGGGCACGGTCTTCGCTGAGCCAGATCCGCCACCTCTGCAGCAACGGCCGCGATATACCGTGGCGCTCGCAATACTCGCGCTGATTGAATGGACTGCGCATCCAGGCAGCCACATGCCGTGACCAAAAAGCCCGCACTTCCGGGTCGTTCCGCTTGCGTCGCGCCATCGCAATCTCCTCGAGCCAGCGACATCGCAACGATCGCGATCTGCGTGGCGGGAAACAAGTGTGCGCTCAGGCCCCGCTTACAATAGAGCTCTCGCACGAACAATCCGCAGGTGACAATCTGCGAAGCGCCGAATAGGGTTCTTTGTGGAAATGACGCCCGATTAGTAACATCAAGATAAAGAGATGGTGCTGGTTGCCTTTTAATTCATTGAATTTATTTGATTTATATGTCGGCAAGCGAATACGCCTTGTCGACAATATGTGCCCATAATCTGGAATCCACTAACTCAAACATGGTATTGAGCTTGCTTCGGGCGGGGAAAATCTTCAGTTCGTCGTTATCAGAATAGCAGTTCGCGATATGTCGTTTCCAGATGCTTTTCTGGGGCGGTCCGCGGCCGAAGGTGGCCGCGGTCGGGTGCTATCGCGCGGCGTTCCGCTGCGCGACCGAGCCCCGCCTGCGGGTCTCGGCCCATTCGGGTGACGCCTCCTCCGCCGGGTCCGCGATGCCTTAGATATTGTGTGCATCCCGCGACCAAGGTGCAACACAACAGGCCGCCAGCAACGCCCTGATGGCCCCCGGCATTTCCCCATCCTGCCACCGTGCTCGTGGCCGTCAAGACCAAGCCTGCGGCGGCTGGGACAGCCGGTCTTGACGGCCACTTGCGCGCGGCGGCGCGCCCTTCGCAGGGTCGGGACGGAAGGATGGCCCAGGTCGAACAAAAGGATTGGGCCTTCCCGCCGACCCTGGATCGGCCGTGAAGCCCAGTAGTCAGACAAAGAGCTTTTTAGAATTTGCCCTGCTGAGGGGAATAGGATCGGGTTGGGTCCGAAATGGAGTCAAAACACGATCCACAAAAGATCTTCCCGAAAATACTGCGATCTACCTGTCATTTACAAAATACCCTATTTACAAAATGGCTCTGAGAACGCATCATGAACGCTGCGTTTGCAATTAATCACGGGGAAAATGTCATGGCGTTCACTCCGTCGTTGCGATCGATCAGCACTGCGGCCTTTCTCGCGCTGTCGGGCGGGCTATGAAAACGAAGATCGGCATATATCTGACCGACGATGTAGCGAGACGTCTCGACCGAGCCGTACGCGCCGGCGGCACCAAGTCCGACATCGTCAACACAGCCCTTGAGCGCTTCCTCGATCCAGCATCCGCGAAGGGACCGTATGCCGAGGTGCTCGCACGGTTGGAGGCGCAGAGGAAACTCCTTCGGCGCATCCGTCGCGAAGTGGAAGTGACAGCAGAGGCCTTCGCGCTGTTCGTCCGCTATTTCCTGATGGTCACGCCACCGCTGCCGGAGAGCGAGCAGGAGGAAGCTCGCCAACTCGGGCGCGCGCGGCTCAAGGTGTTTCTCAAGGAGGTCGGTCGGCGGGTTGCCTCCGACGGCAGTTGGTCAAAGGATGTCCTGCAGACTGCTGCGCGAACGCGTGGCGCCGACGGCTTCAAACCGCGACATTCCGCCAACCCTCCGAGGCCGGCGGACCCGGCCAAGGGCGGGTCGCATGGCTGAGCACGAGTTCTCGCCCACGCGAGGCGTCCTTCCGTTGACGAGCCGGCTCAGCGCGCTGGCGCCCGTTGCGGGCGCCGCCGTCACTTTCGGCACCCTGGGCGCGGTGCACATGGCAGCTGCCGTGCTGATCGGTGTGCTGGCGACATTCGTTGCTTTCGCCGGGCTGCTCATGATCTCCGACTGGCAGGTCGAAGTGCAGAGCCGTCAGGAGTGGGCGCAGCTTGGGCTCACACCGGCTCACCTCAGCCGCGCGGCGGAGTTTGTATGCGAGAGGGGTCTCGATCCACGCTATCTGGCACCCTCGCGCGATGAGGCGCTGCGGCAGGAGTTCCGAATCTATCGGATCGCGGCGCAGACGACGTGCAGCAGGCAAGCGCCTGAGCGACCCACCGGCTTCCCGTCCGCGCAGCTCGCGTCAGACGATGTGAGCGCCATCGGAGCAGCATCGAAAGCGGATGTGGCTGAGGGCGCTTCACCAAAGGTTGTCGGCACGCGGACAGCGGCAACGAGGACCGCCTCCCGGAAAGGCAGAGCGAAGGTCGTGGCTCCCCGAGTGCGCCTTGTCGCCAACGGCAATGCTTGGCCGTTCTGGGCAACGCGCATCGGTCCGGTAGCGCAAGGGCCTGCTGAAGTTGTCGTTCTGGGCGCCGGCCTCGATGAACAGGGTCAGTCCCAGCCGAAGGCCCCCATTGACGCCAGCAAAGCCGAGCGCACTGAACCAGCCAACCTCCACAGCACGACGAACAATTCGGACACGTCCGCCCCGAGGCGGGTAGGTCGTCGCGTCGTCACCGACGATCTCGGCCCCAAGATCCCCATCACCCGCGAAGAACTCGACGCGATCGAGAACTATCTTGAGGCAGACCTGCGCAAACTCTTCACGTCGCGGAAGTCGGGAGGCGCCCCGGAGGATATTTAGGCACAGCCGCCAGCAGGTTCTGTCCGTGCACCCTTGCATCGCCGGCTTTCACGGTTAGCATCCACTCTCGCGGCTCGACATGCGCCAGAGAGGGATCAACATGACCGATATCGAAGCAAAGCGAGAAGCCGCACGGAATGCTCGGCGGCGTGTCACCGCAGAAGCCGATCGGGCCGTTGATCTCGCATCGGCCTCGCGCGCCGCGATCTACCTGCGCGTTTCAACAGGCCGACAGGCCGAGCATGATCTGTCCATCCCGGATCAGAAGGCGCAGACCGAAGCTTGGTCAGCGCAGCGGGGGTGGAGCATCATTGCCGAGTACATCGAGCCCGGCGCTTCGGCGACCGATGATAGGCGTCCCGAGTTCCAGCGGATGATCGAACGCGCGTGTGACGGCGAGCACGCCTTTGATGTCATCATCGTGCATTCGTTCTCGCGCTTCTTCCGCGATGCCTTCGGCCTCGAGTTCTATGTCCGCAAGCTGGCCAAGCATGGCGTCAAGCTGGTCTCGATTACCCAGGAGTTGGGAGATGACCCGGCGCAGGTGATGATGCGCCAGGTCATCGCGCTGTTCGACGAGTACCAGTCGAAGGAGAATGCCAAGCACGTGTTGCGCGCCATGAAGGAGAACGTGCGGCAGGGGTATTGGAACGGATCATTGCCGCCCTATGGATACGTCACGGTCGAGGCCGAGCGACGCGGCGCGCGCGTGAAGAAAAAACTGGCCATCGAGCCCGTGGAGGCTGAGCTGGTCCGGATGATGTTCAAACTGTTCCTGCAGGGGATCGACGGCTCAGGCCCGCTGGGCGTCAAGAAAATCGTGGAATGGCTCAACACGCGCGGCTATCGAACACGCCTGGAAGCCCGATGGGGCACCAGCCGCGTTCACGCCATACTGTCGAACCCCGTCTACGGAGGGCGGTTGCGGTTCAATCGCATCGAGTCGCGCACGCGTCGCCTGAAGTCTGCGACCGAGTATGTCTATTGCGATGTGCCGGCAATTGTCGATCCGTCCGTTTTCGAGCGCACCCAGACGTTGCTTTGGCGGCGCAACCCCCGCGTGACCCCGCCGCGGACCACTAGCGCACCAGTTCTGCTGACGGGACTTGCCGTCTGCGCCCATTGCGGTGGGGCGATGACCATGCGCACGGGAACCGCGCGGTCGGGACAGATCTACCGCTACTACAGTTGCGCGAGCTTTCTGAGCAAGGGACGCACCGCCTGCAAGGGACGGTCGATCCGCATGGACAAGCTCGACATGGTGGTGACTCAGCAGGTGATCGAACGGCTTCTGGAGCCCGAGCGACTTGCCGACACGCTATCCGCGCTCGCCGACCGTCTCGCCGCCAAAGCGGCTGACTTTGCGCAACGCATCGGCGCGCTCCAGAAGCAGGTGTCTACGGTCGAGGACCGCTTGCGCCGACTCTATCGCCTGGTAAAGGACGGAAGCGCGGAGGCAGATGATTTGCTGAGGGAACGCATGGCCGCGCTTCGCGCCGACCGCGATGCAGCCAAAGCAGCGCTGGACCGAGCAGTGAGCGGCAAGGTGCCCGCCTCCAGGATGGATCCGGCCATGCTCGTGCGGTTCGGGCAAATGATGCGCGAGCGGCTGACGACGGGTGAGATTTCCTTCCGCAGGACGCAACTGGCATCGTTCCTCGACAGGATCGAGGTGGACGAGCACGCAGTCCGTATCGTCGGGAGAAAAGACGTTCTGGAACAGGCGGTTATTGCCGGCGGCACTGCGACGCCCGCGGTTCGCAGTTTTGTACCCGGTTGGCGACCCCGGCAGGATTCGAACCTGCGACCATCCGCTTAGAAGGCGGATGCTCTATCCAACTGAGCTACGGGGCCCTTGCGTGCCAAGGCAGTGGCCCCATCGTCCAGTGCCCGCGGAAAAGCGGACGCTGAAACTCGGGTCCATGAGCCGGCGCCAGCAATAACTGAGGGCGGCTCCTGACGCAACGCTGCGCTCTACTCGGCGGCCTGCTGCGAGAGTGCAGGCCGTCCGCCCGTCGAGGCGCGATAGTGCAGCGGTCCGCCTCTGAAGGGCGCGAAGCCGGTGCCGAAGATCACGCCCGCATCGACGAGATCTGCGCTCTCGACAATGCCCTCTTCGAGGCACTTCTCGCACTCGCGGATGAGCGGCTCGACGAGCTCGCGGCCGAGACGCTCGAGCTCGCCCTTGTCATAGGGCTTCTCGGTCTTCACAGGCTTGCCGTCCTTCCAGACGTAGAAGCCCTCGCCCGTCTTCTTGCCGAGCTTGCCGGCCGAGACCAGCCGCTCGAGGCGCGAGCCCTCGGCGGAGAAGCCGAGAATGCGCCCGACGTGCGCGCAGATGTCGAGGCCCACGGTGTCGGCAAGCTCGATCGGGCCCATGGGCATGCCGAACGTGCGCGCCGCCTCGTCGAGCAGCTCCGGCGCCTCGCCTTTTTCGAGGCGCTGCATGGCACTCATCATGTAGGGCGCCAGCACGCGGTTGACGAGGAAACCGGGATTGCTCTTCACGATGAGCGGGAACTTGTCGATTGCGGTGACGAACGCGCAGCCCTTGCGCACCTCGTCCTCGCGCGATTGCTTGCCGCGGATCACCTCGACGAGCGGCATCTGCGCGACGGGATTGAAGAAGTGAATGCCGATGAGGCGCCCCGGATCGCTCAGCCCAGAGGCGATGTCCTCGATCATGATCGAGGAGGTGTTGGTCGCCATGACGGCGCCGAGCTTCATCCTGCCTTCGAGGCTCTTGAAGAGGTTCTGCTTGACCTCGACCTTCTCGACGATCGCCTCGATGATGACATCGGCGTGCGGAATGCCATCGCCGTTCGGATCGGCGATCAGGCGCGCCTTGGCGGCGTCCTTGAGCGCTTTCGTGCGGAAGCGGCGCGAGAAGAGCTTGCTCTGGGCCGCGATGCCCTTGGCGAGCTGGTCGGCCGAGAGATCCTGCAGCGTCACTTCCATGCCTTGGGCCACGCACCAGCCGGCGATGTCGGCGCCCATGACGCCGGCGCCGATGACGTGCACGCGCAGCGGCTTGAAGGTGATGTCCTTCGGCGCTTGGGCCTTCAGCATTTCCATGAGCTTGAACACGCGGCGCAGATTGCGCGAGGTGTCGGACACCATGAGCGGTGCAAAGGCGCGCGTTTCGGCGGCCTTCATGGCATCGAGGTTGCCGCCGTGCTGCTCGAAGAGATTGATCAGGCGGAAGGGCGCAGGATAGTGATCCTCGCGCACCTTCTTGGCGGTCTCGGCGCGCATCTTCGAGACGAGCAGATTGCGGGCCGGCCAGAGCCGCGCGAGATTGCGCCAGCCGCCCATGGGCTTGGAGCGGCGCTTCTGCGTGATGGCCTTGCGGGCCGCCCATGTGAGGTTCGAGGGGCTTGGAACCAGCTCGTCGATGAGGCCCATGCCGCGCGCCGCACTGGCTCGGACCATGGAACCGGAGAGCATGGCCGGCATGGCGGCCAGGGCGCCGGCTTGGCGGATCGAGCGGGCCGTGCCGTTGAAGCCTGGAAAGATGCCGAGGCGGACCTCGGGAAAGCCGACGCGCGTGCTGTCGTCGCGCGTCGCGATGCGATAGTGGCAGGCGAGCGCCAGCTCGAGCCCGCCGCCGAGGCAGAAACCGTGGATGCCGCACACGACCGGAACCGGCATCTTCTCGATGCGGTCGAGCATGTCGAGCACGGGGCGGATCGCTTCGCGGACTTCGTTCTCGCTTGTGAACTGCTCGAATTCGCGCACATCGGCGCCGACAATGAAGCCCTTTTCCTTGCCGGAGAGGATCGCGAGGCCGACGATCGAGCGGTCGCGTGCGCCCGCTTCGACGCGCTCGATGATGAGGCCAAGCTCCTCGAGTGGGCGGCGGCCGAGCGCGTTCTGGCTCTCGCCTTCGCGGTCGAAGATCGCCCAGGCAATCTGCTGCTCGTCGATCGAGAAACGCCAGTCTTTCAGGCTGCTCATGTCGGTCATGGGAGACCTCCCACTCTGATTACTCTGCGGCGCTGCGCTGTGCGGCAGCGGCGTTGTGGCCGGGCTTCATGTAGTGCGGCTTGAGCTCTGCCGGATCGAAATGATCGACGGCAATCACGCGCGCCGTCAGAGTTTCGACCTCACGGAGCTGGTCGACTTCGGCTTTGGTGAGCACGCCGGCCTTCTCGGCATCGGCGAGCCAGTCGATGCCGTGGTAGCGCCGCACGGTCCCGGCGCGGATCGCGCGTTCGAGTTTGCGCTCCGCATCCTCGGACGCGACCACTTTCTCGAGTGTCACTTCGAGAAGCCCCGTCGGATCATTCACGTCACGCGAAACATAGATCTCGCGCGTCAGGCGGTCGCGCACCTCGCCCGGCTCGATGGCGAGCGCCACGACCTGATGGCCGAGACGATCGCCTGCCGGCTTATACGGACGGCCGAACGGGAAGACGATGGCGCGAAGCTTCGCGCGCACGAGCCAATTGGGGAAGTTGTCGATGGTGCCGGCAATGGCCTGCTGGAAGCGGTAGAGGCTGTTGCGCGCACAAAGCTCGACGATCAGGCGGTCGCCGGCGGGCTTGCCGTCATCCTCGTAGCGTTTGAGCACACAGGAGAGCAGATACAGCTCTGAGAGCGCATCGGCGAGACGGCCCGTGATCTTCTGCTTTGTCTTCAGGCCGCCGCCGAGCACGGCGACGGTGACGTCGGCGACGAGCGCGAAATTGCGCGCCGAGCGTCCGAGCTGGCGGTACCACTCCGCCGTGCCATAGGCCTTCTCCGGGACAGATGCGAAGAGGCCGCCTGTGACGTTGTGGAAGAAGGCACCAAAGGCGTTCGACAGCGAGAAGGCAACGTGATTGCCGAAGGCCGTATCGAAGGCGATGAGGCCTTTCCGCGGATCGGGGTTCTGCGCGGCCTTGATCTCGTCGTAGAGATGCGGATGTGAGCGCAGTGCGCCCTGCGCGAAGGTGATCAGCGAGCGCGTGAGAATGTTGGCACCTTCGACGGTGATGCCGACGGGCACCATCTGGTAGGCGGACTGGAGATAGTTCGTCGGGCCATCGCAGATGCCACGACCGCCGTGCAGATCCATGGCGTCGTTGACCGACTGGCGCAGGCGCTCGGTCGACTGATACTTCATGATCGCCGAGATGACCGACGGCTTCTCGCCCGTCGAGACCATGGCCGCCGTGACGGCGCGCCCCGCTTCATTGACGTAGGCCGCCTCGACCATGCGCGCGAGCGGCTCCTCGAGCCCTTCCATCTTGGCGACGGGAAGGCCGAACTGCTTGCGAATGCGGCCGTAAGCTGTCGTCACGCGCAGCATCATCTTGGCGCCTGCTGCACCGGTAGATGGCAGCGAGATCGCGCGGCCTGCGGCGAGGCACTCCATGAGCATCCGCCAGCCCTGGCCGACCATGCGCTCGCCGCCGATGACCCAGTCCATGGGAATGAAGACGTCCTTGCCCCAGTTGGGGCCGTTCGGGAAGCCCGCGCCCGAGGGGAGATGCCGCCGTCCTATTTGGACGTCCGGATGATCGGCCGGGATGAGCGCTACGGTGATGCCGATGTCCTCGCCCTTGCCGAGATGGTTCTCGGGATCGAACAGGCGGAAGGCGAGGCCGACGAGCGTCGCCTTGGGGCCGAGCGTGATGTAGCGCTTCTCCCACGAGAGCCGGATGCCGAGCACTTCCTTGCCCTGATGCACGCCGCGCGTCACCCAGCCGATATCGCGCATGGTCGCCGCATCGGAGCCCGAGGTCGGCCCGGTGAGCGAGAAGCAGGGCACCTCGAGGCCCTTCGCGAGGCGCGGCAGATAGTGGTGCTTCTGCTCCGGTGTGCCGTACTTCTCGATGAGCTCGCCGGGGCCGAGCGAGTTCGGCACCATGACGATCGTGCACACGTCGGGCGAGCGCGAGGCGATCTTGCCGAGGATGAGCGACTGCGCCTGTGCCGAGAAACCGAGGCCGCCGTGCTCCTTGGAGATCAGCATGCCAAGGAAGCCGTGACGCTTGGTGAAGTCCCAGATGGCTTCGGGGATCTCGCGCTCGGCGTGGCGCACCTGCCAGTCATTGATCATGCCGCAGAGCTCGGCGGTCGGCCCGTCGAGGAAGGCGCGCTCCTCGGCCGTCAGCTCGATCGCCGGGACGGCGCGAAGGCGATCCCAGCTCGGCTGACCGGAGAAAATTTCGGCGTCGAACCCGACCGTGCCGGCTTCGAGAGCCTGCTGCTCGGTTTCGGAGACGCGGGGCAGGACCTTCTTGATCTGCTCGTAGATCGGGCCCGTGAGCCATGTGCGTCGGAGAGAGGGTATGGACAACCAGCCGAGCACGATCGCGGGCACCCAGCCAAGGAGGCCGAGCCAGCCGAGCTCCGGCATATGGAACTCGCCGTCGATCAAGCCCGTCTGCCAGACGGCAGCCGCGACTGCCGCCGTGACCGTCCAGGCCACGAGCGAGGCCCGCCGCATGGCCAGGACGAATGCCGCGATGACGCAAGCCAGAACGAATACCAGCTCAACCATAGTGCCCGCCTCCTCGAATCCGACAACGCCCGCATGATGGGCCGGTTGCCTTTCGATCCGGTATCCAAGCCGCCTTAGCTGCGCACGGGGCATCGCGCCCGGTGAAATGGACGCACAAGATGCCGCCGCCGCTCCGCCAAGCGTAGCTGCACATCGCCTGTCTTATACGCGCTCGGCAGCCTCAAGGCGAAGCATTTGACAATAAGAGCAGCAAATACAATGCAAATGGGGGCGCCGAGACGTTCGGCACCCCCAGGTATTTGCTTTGCTAAAACTGCCGTTGCCGGATGCGGCACCGACAATAGTCTTATTTCGCGGCGGCCTTGAGGACCGGCGTGATGCGGGCGACCTCGGACTCCACAAGCTTCTGGAGACCTGCCGGGCCGCGGTCCGCGCCCTTGGGCGCCGTCGAGCCCAGATCCTCGTAGCGCTTGATGATCGCCGGATCGTCCAGAGCCTTGCTCAGGGCATCCAGCAGTTTGTCCTGGATGTCCTTCGGCAGCCCCTTGGGCGCCACCATGGCGTTCCAGGCGCTGAAGATGAAGTCGACGCCGAGCTCTTTCGTCGTCGGCACGTCAGGGAGGGCGGCAATGCGCTCGGGATGCGCGACCGCATAAGCCTTGATGGTGCCGGACGTGATCTGCGGGATCACGTTGAGCGACTGGTCGACCATGTAGTCGATCTGCCCGCCGACGAGGTCGTTGAGCGCGGGCCCGGTGCCCTTATAGGCGACGAGCGCCGGCTTGAAGCCGAACTGCGCATTGAAGACGAAGCCCGACACGTAGGAGATCGAGCCGACGCCCGCATGGCCGTAGTTCAGCTTCTCGCTGTTGGCCTTCAGGTAGGCGAGCAGCTCCTTGAGGTCCTTGGGCTCGAGCCCCTTCTTCGAGACGATGGTCTGCGGCGTGAAGTTGACGACGCTGATCTGGGTGAAGCTCGTCGCCGGATCGTACTTGAGGTTGGGATAGAGCGCGGGGGCTGCTGACTGCGTGCCCATGTTGCCGACCGCGATCGTGTAGCCATCGGGGGCCGCCGCTGCTGCGCGGCTCATGCCGATCGTGCCACCGGCGCCGCCGATGTTCTCGACCACGATCTGCTGGCCGAGTGTGCGCGACATGTGCTCGGCGACGAGGCGGGTGACGACGTCAGTCGGACCGCCGGCCGCGAAGGGGACGATCGCCGTGATCGGCTTCGTCGGGTACTGCTGCGCGACCGCGGGAACGGCCGTCACGCCGAGTGCTGCGATCGCGGCGATTGCAGTGCGCCGTGTGAACTTCATTAGATAAATCCTCCTGTTGCACTTGCTGTGTGGTTTTCTCTGGCCGTCGACCGAGCGGTCGCGGCAGTTTGTCGTTATTCAGTGAAAACGGTCTCTCGCCTCTTGCTGATGGCCGGTAGCGCCGACACGACGAGAATGACGAGCGTGAGGGCGAGCAGCGTCAGAGAGACCGGGCGCTCCATGAACGTCCACAGGCTGCCGCGCGAGATGACCATCGCCTGGCGGAGCTTTTCCTCCATGAGCTTGCCGAGGACGAAGCCGAGCAGCAGCGGCGCCGCCTCGAAGCCGAGCTTGATGAGGGTGTAGCCGAACAGCGCGAAGGCCGCCGTCAGCACGACCTCGGTCGGCGAGTTGTTGATCGAGTAGATGCCGATGCAGCAGAAGATGATGATCGCCGGGAACATCAGCCGGTAGGGAACCTGGAGCAGCTTCACCCAGATCCCGATCAGCGGCAGGTTGATGATCAGCAGCATCAGATTGCCGATCCACATCGAGGCGATCATGCCCCAGAAGAGCTCGGGCTGCTTCGTGATGATCTGCGGCCCCGGCACGATACCGTGGATGGTCATGGCGCCGATCATCAGCGCCATCACGGCGTTGGGCGGAATGCCGAGCGTCAGGAGCGGAATGAAGGCCGTCTGCGCGCCGGCGTTGTTCGCGGACTCCGGTCCCGCCACGCCCTCGATGGCACCCTGGCCGAAGCGCGAGGGATCAGCCGCGATCTTCTTCTCGACGGAATAGGACGCGAAGGGACCCAGCACGGCGCCGTTTCCAGGCAGGAAACCGAGCAGCGATCCGATGCCCGTGCCACGCAGGATCGGCGCGAGCGACACCTTGAGGTCCGCCATGTTGGGGAGCAGGCGTCCGATCTCTCCGCTGACGACGGCGCGCGCCTCCTTGTTCTCGAGGTTTCGCAGAATCTCCGCGAACCCGAACATACCCATGGCGATCACGGCGAAATCGATGCCGTCCGCAACCTCCATCCAGCCGAAGGTCAATCGTTCTTCACCGGTCTCGATGTCGGTACCGACGACCGAGAGCAGGATGCCGAGGAGGATCATGGCGATCGCCTTCGGCACCGAGCCGCGCGCAAGGACGACGGCGAACATGAGGCCGAGCACCATGAGCGCGAAGTAGTCGGCCGGGCCGAACATCAGGGCGAGCGTCGTGAGCGGCTTTGCCGCGGCGGCGATGATGACCGTCGCGATCGTGCCGGCGATGAACGAGCCGATTGCCGCGATGCCGAGCGCGATGCCGGCGCGGCCCTGCTTGGCCATCTGATGGCCATCGAGCACGGTGACGACGGCGGTCGCTTCACCCGGGATGTTGACTAGGATCGCGGTCGTCGAGCCGCCGTACTGGGCGCCGTAATAGATGCCCGCGAGCATGATCAGCGCGCCGACGGGATCGAGCCCGAAGGTCAGCGGCAGCAGCATGGCGATGGTCGCAATCGGACCGACGCCCGGCAGCACACCGATGAGCGTGCCGATCAGGCAGCCGAGAAAGCAAAGGCCAGCGTTTTTGAGTGATCCAGCAACGCTGAGGCCGAGCTGAAGATTGGAAATCAGGTCCCACATAGCGCGCCCTCAGTAACCGAGCAGCGGCGGAAGCAGGGGGATCGGCAGGTGCAGCACGACCTTGAAGAGCAGGTAGCAGCCCGCAGTCATGAACGCCGTGAAAATGACGATCTCGAGCGGGCGGGTATCCGGATCCGCCATCGACGAGATGAGCATCGCGAGGGGACCGGCGACGAGGAGACCGAGGGGGCGCACAGTTGCGGCGAAGGCGAGGATGGCGCCGAGAATGAAGATGGTTCCGCGGAGGGAGAAGCCGTCGATGCGCTCGTGATTGCCGAGAAGGCCGATCACCATGAGATAAACGCCGAAGGCAGCGAGGCCGAGGGAAACAGCTTTTGGCAGGAGGCCCGGGCCGACACCCGACATGGATCCCGCATCGAGGGGGAGCGTTCCAAAGTAGCCGACTGCTGCAGACACGATCAGGAACAGGCCGGCGAAGACCTCCCTGTTGAGCCGTGTCCTCGGTGTAGCTCCGCCGGCCGACCGATCGGCCGGGTCTTCAACTGCCATATTCCCTCCCGGTTTTCCCCTTGGTGGCGGCGATGGCGAGAACTGCCACGCGCCTTCTTATTGCGCCGGCGCATCCTAGCGCCGTTGTTCCGGCGCCGTCTACCCGCTGAGGCACAACGAGAAAGTGCTTAGTTTTCCACAGCGAGGAATAAGCCGGGCACGGACGGCTACTGCGTCGGCGGCGGGCTGCCGCGGTAGGCGCTGAGCTTGGCCCGCAGCTCCTGGAGGGCACCGGCGACGGGTGCGAACTCGAAGCGAATGGCATGGCGGCCGGGGCCGACGGCTACGGCGCGGAAGAGGACATTGGCTTTGAGAATGCGCGTTGGCTTGCCGTCGATGCTGGCGAACCACCACGGGTGCCAGATGTCATTCAGGACGACGAAGCCCGGATTGCTCGCGTCGACCTCGATATCGATTGCCGTGTTCTCGTAACGCACGATTCGCACGGTCGGCGCCTTCCATTCTTCCGGGGCATTGGGCACCGGTTCCGGCGGCACGATCGGCCGCTGGTCGAGGAGTACCGTGTAGCGCGGGTCGGCTGCCGGCCAAGCGCCGTCGCGCATGATGCGGGCGAAGTCGGCGATCTGCCAGTTGTAGACGAAGAGGACGCGCGGCAGGGCTTCGGTGTTCTCGTACACGTAGCCGTCCGGCGTCCGCCCCATGAAGCGGAGGTCGGTCGATTTGACGGTGCGGTCGATCCGATCGATCGGAACCGGCGAGACGATGTAGCGAAGGCCGAGCAGGTTGGCGAGGCGGCAGCGGTACGACGGGAAAAGGGGCGTGAAGCGGCGCTGGTTCGGTCCGATGATCGAGTCTTCGGCGCCGACGGCTCGGGTGAAATCGGCGAGGCGCAGCGGATTGTAGCCGAGCGTGTGGTCGAACCCGTGCACCATGGCCGTGTTCGGCCACTCGAAGCCGAGGCCGGCGAGCTCCACGCGGTCGCGCCGCGGCGAGCCGGGCGGCTGCGTGGCGAGCGACTTGATGAGGCGGATGGTCTCGCTCCGCGTATCGGGGTCGAGCATGGTGAACTGCTCGCGCGGCAGCGCGGTCGACTCGTTCGGGCCGTTGTTGAGGGCGAGATCCACCGTCAGGACGGTGGCAAGCGTGGTCACGATCACCCACGATCGTTGCTGGCCAAGGCGCGTAACCAGCAGAAGGACGCCGACGCTCACGGCGAGCCAGGCAAAGCTGATCACCATCGGGCGGAGTGCGACGTCGAGCCTGTTTTGCGAAAGAGCGACGGCGATGGCCGCGGCCGTAAGGGCCAGAAGCAGGTACACCTTGAGATGCAGGCGCGGGCGATCGGGTGCGGCAAGTGCGGTATTCGTCATCCAGCGGTGCACGAGATAGCCGCTCAGGATCGCCAGCAGTCCTCCGACGAGGAACGTGGCATCAGCCGGGCGGCGGAACAGCGAGACCCCGGGGAATACTTCGTAGAGCAGACGGAAGAACGGTGTGTTCGAGCCGAGTGCGTAGAGCGTTATGAAGACGGTGGCGATCGTATAGAAGCGGATCTCACGAGCGAGCAGCAGGCGCCGGGACAAACCCAACCCGAGCAGGAGAGCGATCGGCAGGGCGCCGATATAGAGCTGGCTCATGTTCTGCGAGAGCGTCACCTCATTGGGGTTCCACGTCCAGCTAAAGGGCCCCCAATACTCGACGGCCTTATCGAATGCTCCATAGAGGTCGCTGAACAGCAGCGTCAGTAGCGAGGCCGGGTGCAGCGAGCCCCGCGTCGCCTCGGCGAAAGGAATGCTGGACCGGCTTGACGACATCACGAAGAGAATGGTCATCAGCAACGGCAGCGCAGACAGAACGACGCAAGTAAGACCTGCGGCGAGCAATGGCCGCAGGCTCGCGCGGAGGCGCTGCTTGCGTTCTGCGCCATCGAGCCAGTGATGGAGCACGTAGCCGATCAGGATGAGGCCCCCGAGATAGGCCACCTGATCCGGCTCGACGATCATCAGCGCCATGGCCGCGCCCGCGGCGATGCCCCACCGGGCCGACCTGCGATCGAGCGCGCGCACGAGGAGCCAGAGGGCCAGCGCAAAGCAGGCAAAGGACTGGATCTGCCCGACATGCTGGACACGCCACGCGGCAGAGGCGCCGAAAGCGAAGGCGAGCGCGGCGACGATGGCGCCGGCCGGGTGCCAGCCGCGATCGCGGAACAGGAGCAGGATCGAGAAGCCGCCGAGCGCGAGCAGGCCGAAGGTGTAGCCGTCGACGAGCTGGAAGCTCGGCGAAGGATCCAGCAAGGCGAGCAGGACGGCCGGCGAGATGACGAGGCTCTGCGGATCGGCAATCTGCGGCGAGCCGGCAAAGATGTGCGGGTTCCAGAAGGGCGATTGCCCCGTGTGGATAGCATTGGCGAGGAACTGCACCTGGGCCTGGAAGTGGGCCTTGGCGTCATAGGGGATGGCGTAGTTGCCGAGCAGCCATGGAGCGCACAGCACCAACCAGCCCGCGGCGAGCGCGAGCGCAGCAATCCCGTAGCCGGACGTCGCCGAATTGGTCTTCACGGAGGTTACACCGCAGGAAGCGGAGCAAAGGGCTGGAAGAGAGAGCCGGAAAAGTAGGCAGAATCGCGGTGGCCGGCAATCCCCGATCGTAGGGCCCGTCGGCAGGCAGGGGGCGGCGGGGGCGATGCGTCCCCGAGGGGTTGCCATGTCGTGAGGTGATAGCGCTGGCCGAGCCAAATGCGGTTAGAGTGCGCCCGCAAGACCGAGGAACGCCCAGGAGCCGACATGCCGACCGAAGCCACGCCCCCGACGCTGCGTACCCTGATCGAGGGCGGCATTTGCACGATCGTTGCCGACAATCCCGCCCGGCTGAACGCATACACGCGCGACATGTGGGAAGCCCTGCCGCGACTTATCCGTGAGGCGGAGGCCGATCCGGCCGTGCGTGTGATCGTGCTGCGCGGTGCCGGCACCAAGGCATTCTCCGCAGGCGCCGATATCTCGGAGTTCGAGGGCAACCGGACGGGCGCGGAAGCGCGGCGCTACGACGAGATCAATCACGAGGCCTTCGAGGCGGTCGGGCGGGCGAAGAAGCCCACGATTGCCATGGTGCACGGCTACTGCTTCGGCGGTGGCTGCGAGCTCGCCATCTGCTGCGACATGCGCTGGGTTGCCGAGGACGCGATCTTCTCGATTCCGGCGGCCAAGCTCTCGATCGGCTACAACCCGCGCTGGATCAGGCCGATGCTGGCGGTTATGTCCGCGGCCAAGGCCAAGGAGATGCTCTTCACGGGGCGGCGCTACTCGGCAGCCGAGGCGCTCGCCATGGGAGTGGCCAATGCGGTTGTTCCGGCGGCCGAGCTCGAGGCGGCCACGCGAAAGGTCGCCGAGGAAATGGCGATCAATGCCCCGCTCTCCATCCGGGCCGCCAAGGAATCCATCGACGAGCTGTTCGCGCACCCGGAGAACCCGGACCTCGCCCGCCTCGACCACTTCGTCGAAGCCTGCTTCGAGAGCGAGGACTATGCCGAGGGCCGGCGCGCCTTCATGGAAAAGCGCAAGCCGCAGTTCAGGGGCCGCTGAGCACAGCGAACCGCTCAAGGAATGCCTGTTGGGCAACGGCGACCGGCGACGGCTCGAGGCGTGATAGCAGCGCTGCGAGATCGGGCGGGACGGCTGGAATGCCAAAGTAGCGGTCGGCCTCTGCCTTGGAGAAGCCGGCGAGCAGCGTCGCCTCGTAGTAGGCGGCAATGCGGTCGGCCTGTTTGATTGCGGCCGTGATCTCGGCGGGGAGCTCTCTCGGCAATCCGAAGCGTTCGTGAATGGCGCCGAGCAGTCGGTTCTCGATGCTCTTGTAGTCGAAGCCGATTGCCGCCTTGAATGGGCTGATCAGGTCGCCGATCACGTACTCGGGCGCATCGTGGAGCAGGGCTGCGAGCTGCCACCGCATTTCCCACTCGGGATTGAGAGCGCAGGTAATCTGCTCGACCACGACGGCGTGCTCGGCAACCGAGAAGGCGTGATCGCCGCGCGTCTGGCCGTTCCAGCGCGCCACGCGCGCAAGGCCATGGGCGATGTCCTCGATGGCGATGTCGTCCGGCGAGGGCGCAAGCAGATCGAGGCGGCGGCCGGACAGCATCCGCTGCCACGCGCGCGGCTTGTCGTCGATGTGCGGCGCGCCGCTCATTTCTTCGGTGCCTTGAACTTGCGCTGCAGCTCGGCGCAGGGACCGTACCGGTGGCAGT
This sequence comes from Hyphomicrobium sp. CS1BSMeth3, assembly GCF_900117415.1. Lineage (GTDB taxonomy): Bacteria > Pseudomonadota > Alphaproteobacteria > Rhizobiales > Hyphomicrobiaceae. The sequence goes on along the minus strand of NZ_FPEI01000003.1, from coordinate 252,744 downwards.
CGACGACGTGGTCGTTCACGAAGCCCGAAGACTGCATGAAGGCATAGACGGTCGTCGGGCCAACGAAGCGGAATCCCTCCTTCTTGAGTGCCTTGGAGATGGCCTTGGACTCGGGGCTCTCGGGCGGGATGTCGCGCATGGTGCGCCGCTCGTGGATCTGCGGTTTTCCATCGAGGAAGTCCCAGAGGAATTTGGCGAGACTCGTGCGCTCTCTGATGCGCAGGTAGGCCTGCGCATTCTCGATCGTCGCCTCGATCTTCGCCTTGTTGCGGATGATGCCCGCATCGCCCATGAGTCGCTCGACGTCACGCGCCCCGAAACGCGCAATGCGCTCGGCATCGAAGGCGTGGAAGGCCTTGCGGAAGTTCTCGCGTTTCCGAAGGATCGTCAGCCAGGAGAGGCCGGCCTGGAAGCCCTCGAGGATCAGCTTTTCGAAGAGCGCGCCGTCATCGGACTTCGGCACGCCCCACTCCTCGTCGTGGTAGCGTGTGTACTCGGTATCGGAAATGCCGACCCAGCCACAGCGGACGAGTTCTGCTTTTGTCATGGTGCGGAGGCCCTCGCGGCAGCGCTCGCGCGGTAGCGATCGAGCGCTGCGGTATCGACGACGATCGTCGCTGCGCCGGCAGTCAGCGGCTCGCCTTTGTCCGCGGCCTCGGCAGCACGATCGATCCTGAGAAGGGCGAGCCCGTGCGGGCCGGCGACAGAGCCGACGGTGCCGATGACCGCCGCACCGATTTTGATTTCGGCACCCGTCGTCAGTGGCTCCGGCCCGGTGACGAGCGTCACGCGCTTGCGCACGACCGTCTTGTTCTGCATGCGCGCAACGACCTCCTGGCCGACGAAGCAGCCCTTGGTGAAGGACACGCCATGCAGCCGGTCGTAGTTCGCTTCATGCGGGAATGTATCGCCGAGCGCATAGTCGAAGCCACCTTCGGCGACACCAAGCGCGACGCGGCGCTCGTGATAGAGCGCTTCCGGTACAACCTGGCCCGGGAGGCTCTTGAGCTTCGCGCGCGGGACGATGAGCCGCCAGCCGAGGTCAGCATTGCGCGGGTCAGCATAGCACCAGCCATCCTCGATGGACGGCGCCTCCGGTCCCCACGCCGCTGCGACGCCATAGTCCGGCGAGACGTCGGCGAGCGTGATCTTCGCGCGCAGCTTATACATCGTGAGGCGCTTGAGGAGGTCCGCAGCGCGATCGGCGCGCGTATCGAGCAGAAAGCCCTCTTCGGTTCTCAGCGCGAAGAACTCGAAAAGGATCTTCCCCTGCGGCGTCAGCAGACCGGCGAAACGCGCCTCCCCGACACGGATGCCCGAAAGGTCGTTCGTGACGATATTGTCAAGGAAGTCGGCGGCATCGGTGCCCGACAGCGACACGACGCCGCGATCGGGGAGCAGCGCGACAACAGTGGTGCTCATTTCATTGCAACTCCCGCTCTGCGGGGCCTACCGCGCGATATCGGGCGGCTGGCGCACCCCACTCTTCTGCGGTATCTCGCGCCCGGGGGAAGCCGCGTTCCTGGAGGCCGTCATGGCAGATCACTTCGACCTTATCCTCAAGGGAGGAACCGTCGTCAATCATGACGGCGAGGGCGTCCGCGACATTGGCGTCGTGGGGGGGCGCATTGCGGCGATTGGCGATCTCTCGGGGGGGAGGGCGGCCGAGGTCATTGATGCCAAGGGGCTCCACGTCCTTCCAGGTGTGATCGACACCCAGGTCCACTTCCGCGAGCCCGGCCTCGAGCACAAGGAAGACCTCGCGACGGGTAGTCTCGCGGCGGTCAGTGGTGGTGTCACCGCCGTCTTCGAGATGCCCAATACGAAGCCGCTGACGACGACGGAGGAAACGCTTGCCGACAAGGTTTCGCGGGCACGGGGGCGTATGCACTGCGATTTCGCCTTCTACGTCGGCGGAACACGGGAGAACGTGCCCAATATCCCGCATCTGGAGCATCTCGAGGGCTCGGCCGGTATCAAGGTGTTCATGGGGGCCTCCACCGGCGACCTGCTGATCGAGGACGAGGCGACGCTCGAGCGCGTGATCGCAGGGATCTCGCGGCGGGCGGCCTTCCATGCCGAGGATGAGGCACGGCTCAGGGAGCGCGCAGGCCTCCGCCGGCCGAACGATCCGTCATCGCATCCCGTGTGGCGGGACGAGGTGGCGGCCATGATGGCGACGGACCGCCTCGTGCGCCTTGCCGAGCGCTATCACAAGCGGGTCCACGTGCTGCACGTCTCGACGGCGGAGGAGATGGCTCACCTCGGCGAGCACAAGGCCTGGGCAAGCGTCGAGGTCACGCCGCACCACCTCACGCTCATGGCGCCGGACTGCTACGAGCGGCTTGGCACCTACGCTCAGATGAACCCGCCGGTGCGCGATGGCCGGCACCTGCAGGCGCTCTGGGCGGGCATTGCCGACGGCACGGTCGACGTCCTCGGCTCGGATCATGCCCCCCACACGCGCGAGGAGAAGGACCACCACTACCCCGAGAGCCACTCGGGCATGACGGGCGTGCAGACGCTGGTCCCGGTCATGCTGGACCACGTCAATGCCGGCCGTCTGACGCTACAACGTTTCGTTGATCTGACGAGCCACGGCCCGGCGCGGCTGTTCGGGATCGTCGGCAAGGGCCGCATTGCGGTCGGCTATGACGCCGATCTGACGGTCGTCGATCTCAAGCGGACGATGACGATCACCAACGACTGGATCAAGTCGCGTTGTGGGTGGACGCCCTATGACGGTGGCAACGTGCGCGGGTGGCCTGTCGGCACGTTCGTGCGCGGTCATGCGGTCATGTGGGATGGCGAGATTCTGACCCCCTCGATCGGCGAGCCGGTGCGCTTCTACGAAGGCGGATAGTCAGCGCGCGACCTGCGACCGATTAACCAATAGGATAAACAAGACCTTAACATCGCCCCAAGTTGCCCCTACCCCTGGTTACGTCAGCGGGGGCTGCACACGCACGGACCAAGCAGATCGGCAGCGGACCGGTCTGCACCCCACGGTCCGTCGCCACAGGGGAGTACGCAAGCAATGCGTGCATTCATCGAGAACTGCCGCCGTATGGCGGCGGTCGCGGGCACAGTCGTGCTCGGCGTTTGGATCATTTCCGCTCTATCGGTCCGTCCGGCTTCCGCGGACGAAAACTACCAGTTCCCGGGGCGAGCCTCGTCTGAAGGCGTCCGCACCGGCGGAGCCAAGAAAATGCGTCTCGGCGCCTACGATCGCAAGGAGCGGCGCGAGAGCTTGAGCGGCGGCAGCCGATCTATTTCGCGCGCCAAGACCTCGAAGACGAGGACCGCCAAGTCGAGGAGCAAGACAAGGAAAGCGAGCACGGCCAGGCGCAGCCGCGGCATTCAAGTCGCGAGCCTCGGCGATACCTACGTGCCGAAGCCCGAAGTCGGGACGAACCTTGCCGGCGGCGGCGTGAAGTGGGTCGCCAACTCGGGGTGTCTGAATGCAAGCCTGCGGTCGGTCATCCATCAAGTTGCGAGCGCGTTCGGTCCGGTCACCGTGAATTCGACCTGCCGCAGCCGCAGGCATAATGCGCGTGTGGGCGGTGCGCATCATTCGCACCACCTCTCCGGCAATGCCGTCGACTTCAGGGTGCATGGGCGAAACAACCGTGCGGTGTTCGCCTTCCTGCGCAGCCACGGATCGGTCGGTGGGCTCAAGCTCTATCGCGGCGGCTACTTCCACATCGATACGGGCTCACGCCGCTCCTGGTAGGAGCTAAGGTGCTGCCAGGCGGCGCTGATCTGCTTGGCAGATGCCAATCATATGCTACGTTGCGCTCATGACCGGACGGGCCCGGGGGCCCGCCCGGCACAACTGTTTGTGCACACCCAAAAAATGGGGGGAGGCCACTGTGTCTCTCTCGTGGCGGAGGGAATACCTGATGAGACGATCCAAGACATTTCTGACGGCCGTTGCAGCGGCGGGCCTGGCTCTCGCTGCGCCGATTTCGGCATCGGCCAAAGATCTCAGGATGGCGCTCTCTGCCGAGCCGTCGGCTATGGATCCGCATTTCCACAATCTGACGCCGAACAACGCGCTCACGTCGCACGTCTTCGAGCGCCTCGTCCATTTCGACGAGAAGCAGACGCCAATTCCTGGCCTCGCCACGAGCTGGAAAACCATCGACGACAAAACCTGGGAGTTCAAACTCCGGACCGGCGTCAAGTGGCATGACGGCTCGCCCTTCACGGCTGACGATGTGCTCTTCACCATGGGGCGGGCGCCGAACGTCGAGAACAGCCCCGGCAGCTTCGCGCTCTACGTGCGCGGCAAAACCTTCACCAAGGTCGACGACCACACGGTTCGCGTGACGACGAAAGAGCCGTATCCCCTCATGCCGAACGACTTGGCGACGATCGCGATCATCTCGCAGAAGGCCGCGACGGGCGCCAAGACCGACGATTTCAACTCGGGCAAAGCCGCGATCGGAACGGGGCCCTTCAAGTTCTCGGAGTTCGTGAAGGGCGATCGCTATGTCGTCGTGCGCAATGACGACTATTGGGGCACCAAGCCCACGTGGTCCAAGGTGATCATCCGCCCGATCAAGACCGGCCCGGCGCGCGTTGCGGCGCTGCTTGCCGGCGACGTCGACGTGATCGAGGAAGTACCGACGACGGATATCGCGCGGCTGCAGGGCGATGCGAAAGTCTCGCTCGGCCAGGGCCTGTCGAACCGCGTCATCTTCTTCCATATGGACCAATGGCGTGACGAGACGCCGTTCATCACGGCCAACGACGGCTCGAAGATCAAGAATCCGCTGAAGGACGTGCGCGTCCGCAAGGCGCTCTCGAAGGCCATCAATCGTCCGGCGATCGTCGATCGTCTCATGGAGAAGGCCGCCGTGCCGGCGTCGCAGTTCCTGGCTGATGGCTTCTTCGGCGTCTCGAAGAAGCTGAAGCCCGAAGCCTTCGACCCGGATGGAGCGAAGAAGCTGCTCGCGGAAGCCGGCTTCCCGAATGGTTTCAAGATGACGCTGCACGGTCCGAACGGCCGCTACATCAATGATGCACGCATGGCCGAGGCCGTCGCGCAGATGTTCACGCGCATCGGCGTAGAGACCAAGGTGGAGACCATGCCGCCGGCCGTCTTCTTCAACCGCGCGTCGGCAGGTGCCGGTGGCAACCCCGAGTTCAGCTTCATCCTTGTTGGCTGGGGCTCGGGCACGGGTGAGGTGTCCTCGCCGCTGAAGTCGCTGGTCGCCACTTTCGACAAGACCAAGGGTATGGGCACGGCCAACCGCGGCCGCTACTCCAATCCAGTCCTCGACAAGGCGATCGACGAGGCGCTTGCGACGGTCGACGATGCCAAGCGGGCGGAGATGCTCGCCAAGGCGAGCGAGATCGCCATCGAGGACGTTGGCGTCATCGTCAGCCACTATCAGCTCAATACCTGGGCGACGCGGAAAGGGCTGAAGTACACGCCGCGCACCGACGAGTACACGATCGCGACGAGCGTGAGCGAGCAGTAAGGCTGCGCGTAGCGCACGCCGTCCCCGCTTGAGTGCGGGGGCGGTGTCATCTCTATTCGGAGCCTCGTGTGATGATCGAGAAATTCACCACATCTCGGGACGCCGGCATCGAGGTGGGGCGAACTTCGGCATCGGGACACTAGCTTGACCGCGTACATCATCCGCCGCCTCATGCAGAGTGCTGCCGTCGTGCTGGCGATGTCGATCATCGTCTTCCTCGGTTTGCACGTCGTCGGCGATCCGATCTATCTGCTGATAGATCCTCAGGCCGATCAGGCCGAGATCGAGCGCACGATCCGGCGCCTCGGCCTCGACCAGCCGATCTACATCCAGTACTTCAACTTTATCGGGAACGCGCTGACCGGAAATCTCGGCACGTCCTTCGTCCACGGCACATCTGCGCTGAAGCTGATCGTCGATCGTATGCCGGCGACGCTCGAGATCGCGATTGCCGCGACGCTGATGTCGATCTTCATCGGCATTCCCCTCGGCCTCTATGCCGGCCTCAAGCCCGACGGCTTCATCTCGAAGTCGATCATGGCGACGTCGATCCTCGGCTTCTCGCTGCCGACCTTCTGGGTCGGCATCATGATGATCATGGTGTTCGCCGTCATGCTCGGCTGGCTGCCCTCGACCGGGCGCGGGCCGACGGCCACCTTCCTCGGCATTACATCGAGCCTCTTCACGATCGACGGCCTGCGCCACATAGCCATGCCGGCGCTCAACCTCGCGCTGCTCAAGATCAGCCTCGTGATCCGCCTGACACGCGCCGGTACGCGCGAGGCCATCCACCAGGACTACATAAAGTTCGCCCGCGCCAAGGGCATCTCGACGAGCCGCATTGTCGGTGTGCACCTCCTGAAGAACATCATGATCCCGGTCGTGACCGTGCTCGGCCTCGAGTTCGGCAATCTGGTCGCCTTTTCGGTCGTCACCGAGACGATCTTCGCCTGGCCGGGCATGGGCAAGCTGTTGATCGATTCCATCCAGAGCCTCGATCGGCCCGTGATCGTCGCCTACCTCATCATTATCGTGCTGCTGTTCGTCATCATCAATCTGGTGGTGGACATCCTCTATTCGATCTTGGATCCGAGGGTACGCATCGGGGAGAAATCCGCATGAGCGTGACCGATGCAGGCGCCGTGAATGCCACCGTCCGCCGCCCCGCAGCGCAGACGCCGTTCCAGAGGTTCGTCGCCGACTATACCGAGAGCAGGCTCGCCACTATCGCCTTCATCCTGCTCATCGCGACCATGGTGCTGGCGCTGATCGCGCCCTGGATCGTGCCGCAGAACCCCTACGACCTCGCTCAGGTCGACATCATGGACAGCCGCCTCAAGCCCGGCACACCGGCGTCGAGCGGCAAGTACACACATTGGCTCGGCACGGACGGTGCCGGCCGTGATCTCGTGAGCGCCATGCTCTATGGCCTGCGTATCTCGCTCGCCGTGGGTGTCATGTCGGGTCTCATTGCCATGGCGCTGGGCGCAGCCATCGGGCTTGTCGCGGCCTATGTCGGCGGCCGCACCGAGAGCCTCATCATGCGCATCGTCGACCTGCAGCTCTCGTTTCCCGCGATCCTCGTTGCACTCATGCTGATCGCTATCCTCGGCAAGGGCGTCGACAAGATCATCATCGCGCTTGTCACCGTGCAATGGGCCTACTACGCGCGCACGGTGCGCGGCTCGGCGCTCGTCGAGAGCCGCAAGGAGTACGTGGAAGCCGCGCGCTGCCTCGGGCTTTCGAATGCGCGCATTCTCTTCGGCCACATCCTGCCGAACTGCCTCCCGCCCCTCATCGTCGTCGTGACGGTGCAGACCGCGCACGCGATCTCGCTCGAAGCCACACTCTCCTTTCTCGGCGTCGGTCTTCCGCAGACCGAGCCCTCGCTCGGCCTGCTCATCTCGAATGGCTTCCAGTACATGCTTTCGGGTGAGTACTGGATCAGCTTCTTTCCCGGTCTCGTGCTGCTGATGACGATCGTCGTGATCAATCTTGTCGGCGATCAGCTTCGCGATGTCCTCAATCCGAGGCTCAGCAAATGACGGGGCCTGATCAGGGGGCAACAGAGCCGACGCTCGCCGTCGACGGGCTCAAGACCCACTTCTTCACCAAGGCCGGCGTGGTCAAGGCCGTAGATGGCGTGTCGCTGCACGTCAATCCGGGCGAGATCCTCGGCCTCGTCGGCGAGTCGGGCTCGGGGAAGTCGATCACCGGCTTCTCGATCCTCGGCCTCATCGATCCGCCGGGGCGCATCGTCGAGGGCTCGATCCGCTACAAGGGCCGCGAGCTCACGACAGCAAGCTACGAGGAGCTGAGATCGCTTCGCGGTGATCGCATTGCGATGATCTTCCAGGACCCGATGATGACGCTCAATCCGGTCCTGCGCGTCGACACGCAGATGATCGAGACCGTGCGCGTGCATCATCGCGTGAGCAAGGCTGAGGCGCGCGAGCGCGCACGGGCGGCGCTTGCCGAGGTCGGCATTCCCTCGCCGGAAAGCCGCCTCAAGAACTATCCGCACGAGCTGTCGGGTGGTATGCGCCAGCGCGTGGCGATCGCCATCGCCTTCATCAACAAGCCCGATCTCATCATCGCCGACGAGCCGACGACCGCGCTCGACGTGACCATCCAGGCGCAGATCCTCGCCGAGGCCCAGGCACTGTGCGCCCGCACCGGCACGGCCATGATCTGGATCACGCACGATCTCGCTGTCGTCTCCTCGCTGGCCGATCGCATCGCGGTCATGTACGCCGGCCGCGTCGTCGAGACGGGCCGGACAGCCGACGTCGTGAACGCGCCGCGCCACCCGTACACGCGGGGCCTCATCAACTCCGTGCCGAGCCACAATGCGCGCGGCAGCCGCCTTGCCCAGATCCCCGGCATGACGCCGTCGCTGATGAACCTCCCGAAGGGCTGCGCCTTCCGCACGCGCTGCTCGCAGGCCATTGATGCCTGCCTCGAAGCACCGCCGATCCGCGAGATCGGACCGGGGCGCGAAGTGCGCTGCTTCAATCCCGTCGCTGTCGCTCAATCCGCCACGGTGGAGGCCACGCCATGAGCGGAGAGGCCCTCGTCAGCGCGCGCGGTCTGTCGAAGCGCTTCGTGAAGAAGCCGGATCTCGCGGGGCGCATCGCCGGTCATCTCGGTGCGGAGGTGCGCGAGGAGACGGTGCACGCCGTCGATCACGTCGATCTCGAGATCAAGAAAGGCGAGGTCGTCGGGCTGGTCGGCGAGTCCGGCTGCGGGAAGTCGACGCTCGGCCGCATGATCGCGGGCCTGCTCACGCCGACCGAGGGCGAGGTGCGCTTCAAGGGCAAGCTGCGCGATGCGCTTTCCAGTGCCGAAGCGCATGCCGCACGCCTCGCCATCCAGATGATCTTCCAGGATCCGTTCGCCTCGCTCAATCCGCGCGCGCGCGTCGAGTCGATCGTCGGCGAGGCGCCGGTCGTGCATGGCATCACGACGCGCAGCGGCATGGCTTCTTACGTGGATGATATGCTGCGCCGTGTCGGTCTCGATCCCGAGTTCAAGCGGCGCTATCCGCACCAGTTCTCGGGCGGACAGCGCAGCCGCATCGGCATTGCGCGCGCGCTGGCCGTCAACCCCGAGTTCCTCGTCTGCGATGAGGCGATAGCTGCGCTCGACGTGTCCATCCAGGCCCAGATCATCAACCTGTTCATGGATCTGAGGTCCGAGTTCGATCTGACATACCTCTTCATCAGCCACGATCTCGGCGTCGTCCAGCACATCACGGACCGGGTCGTGATCATGTATCTCGGCCGGGTGGTCGAGGCGGCCTCGACCGACGTGCTGTTCAACGGCCCAAACCACCCCTATGCCCAGGCGCTCCTGGCGGAAGTCCCGCGCATTTCCACGAGCAAGCGGACATTTCATCCGATCAAGGGCGAAATTCCTTCCCCGCTCGACCCGCCGAGCGGCTGCCACTTCCATCCCCGCTGCCCCCACGCCTTCGACCGCTGTCGCAATGAAGTGCCAGTGCTCAAGGAAATTGCACCGGGGCGCATTTCCGCCTGTCATCTAAACGACGGCTAGAGTGTTATGCTCGCCGGGCGGCTGCGGGGTGGGGCCTCGCGGTGCGAGCCGGCGCGAGTCCGGCCGCTCGACGCGTTCATGTGCCTGTTTCGTCGGGGGGTGGGATGGCTGAAAAGTCTCCGATTGAGAAGCTCAACAGCGGCGAGATGCCCGGTCTCGTCGGCTGGTACGAGCCGCGCCTTCTTGCGCGTGTCGGCATGCGCACGATCATCTCGTCGGTCTTCGGGCAGTATGCCGACCAGCGCCTCATCCAGGCGGCGACGGACGTCGCGCCGATCGAGACGATCATCAACCGCTACAACTATTCCGACATCCGCAGCGAGGATCCGGAGCGGCGCGTCGCGCTCGGCGAGAACGGCGCCTTCTGGATCGACTACATCGCCGACATCGGCGACGGCTTCGAGCCGACCTACACGACGGCCTACCTCCTCGCGCAGCCCCATATCAAGATCGACGGTGTCGAGGAGCCGCTGACGGCCGGCTCCATCCTCATCATGGGCGGCGACCAGTGCTATCCGCAGGCGACGCGCGAGGAGTACAAGGCTCGCCTGCAGACGCCGTACGACTGGGCCTACAACGTACCCGCGCCCGAACGGAAGCTGTTCGCGATCCCGGGCAATCACGACTGGTACGACGGCCTCTCCGCGTTCGACAGCCTGTTCTGCTCGGCGCGCGATCGCATGTCCCAGCAGAACGGGAACAAGATCGGCGGCTGGCAGTGCAAGCAGCACCGCAGCTATTGGGCGATCGAGCTGCCGTATCGCTGGTGGATCTGGGGTTGCGACATCCAGTTCTCACAGTACCTCGATATCTCGCAGGTCAACTACTTCGAGGCCATCGCGGGCCTGATGGGACCGGGCGACAACCTCATCATCTGCCTTGCCGAGCCGACCTGGATGATCGCCGATGATCAGGGTTTCGACGAGGACACCAACTTCTTCAAGATCACGTCGATCGCGCGCCGGCGCGGCGTCAACATCTGCGCCGTCATTGCCGGCGACTGGCACCACTACAACCGCTACTACGCGCCGGGCATCGACGTGCATCTCTTCACGGCGGGTGGCGGCGGGTCCTTCCTGCATCCGACCCACACACTGAAGAACGAGATCTCCATCACCTGGCCCAATCCGACGGCGCAGGCGGCCGAGGGCCTCGAGACGAAGTTCGCGCCCGAAGCCGGCATGACGGCCGAGCGCCACGACCTGCGCCTCAAGAACAACACGCCCAATGCGGAAACCTCCGAAACGACGGAGGCCGAGCCCGAGCAGCCGTCGCGTCGGGAAGCGCGCCGCCGGCGTGCCCAACAGCGCACGGCCAAGGTCTATCCGAGCAAGACGACGAGCTTCTTTCTCAGCCTCAAGGGCCTGTTCTTCCCCTTCACGAACTACTTCTTCGGGGTCGGCATCGGCTTCATCTACTGGATGATCACCTGGCAGTTCTATTCCGTTGCCGGACAGCACAACATTTCGAACGGCCAGATCGATGTCGTGAAGCCGGAGACCTACTGGGGCCTCATCGCCTATATGCCGCTCTATCTGATCCAGGCTCTGCTGGTCTCGATCTCGCTCGTCGCGATGATGGGTGGTCTTTGGATCCTGCTGTGCTCCTACGTCGACTCCGTCGAGCGACCGCGATGGAAGCACTATTTCGTCAAAATCTTCGTCGGTAGCGCGCACTTTCTGGCGCACACGTTCGCGATGTTCTCGCTCGGCCTCGCGTTCGTGCTCTTCCACAACGAGATCACGCCGACCATCAAAACCCAGGTCGACAAGATCTGGCAGGATCGCGCGCAGCAACCCAATATCGTGCGCGACGTCATTACCGAGACCTTGGAGCCGATCACGCGCCAGGCGATCGAGCAGCGCCAGATCATCGAGCGCGAGGACATCTCGCGCCGCACCGGTCGCCCAATACCTCTTCCGCGTGACAAGGAGCTGCCGCCGCTTCGGCCCATCACGGAGACGGTCACTCAGGCCGAAGAGGGCGGTGGGCTGCCCTACAAGGAGATCCGCCAGATCGTGGGCTTCGTGATGTACCCGATCGAGATGATCTTCATCGGCGGGTTCATCGGCGCCTTCCTGTGGGGGATCTACTGGGTGCTCGCCGGCTGTCTCATGCGCATGCACACGGAGGATGCCTTTGCGGCGCTCCGCATCGGCGACTACCGCAATTTCCTGCGCATGAAGTTCGAGCCCGACAAGGTGACGATCTACCCGATCGGGCTCGACAAGACGCCGAAGCGCAATTTCTGGATGGCGCCGCCCAGAGGCAAGACGCCGCCGCCGCACAACCCGCAGCTCGTCGCGACGCGCCAGATCCCGGCAAAGCTCATCGAGGAGCCGATTGTAATTTATTCCGTCTCCGAGTATCGCCCCTAAGGGCAAACCGGGAGACGAGGCATGACGACGTGGCTCGAGCCGCATGGCGGCACGGCAGAGCGAATGGGCGAGAAGCTCCGGCAGCGTCTTGCCGGGGGCGGCAGCATTCTGCGGGCGCCGGGCGCGCACGACGCCATGGCCGGCCTCATTGCGCGGGATGCCGGCTTCGATGTGCTCTACGTCTCCGGCGCGGCAGTGACGGCAAGCCGGGGTCTGCCCGATCTCGGCGTGCTCACCATGGAGGAGCTGACTGGCACCGTCCGGTCGATTGCGCGGGCGACGGGCCTGCCGCTGATCGTCGATGGCGACACCGGGTATGGCGAGGCGCTCAATGCCATGCGTCTCGTGCGTGAGCTCGAGGATGCGGGCGCTGCGGCCGTTCACATCGAGGATCAGGTGCTGCCGAAGAAGTGCGGCCACCTCAATGACAAGACTCTCGTCCCGACCGACCAGATGGCCGCCAAGGTCGCGGCCGCACGCAAGGCGCGACGGCATCTCACGATCATCGCGCGCACGGATGCGGCCGCTTCGGAAGGCCTGCAGGGTGCGATCGCACGTGCGCGGGCCTATGCGGCGGCGGGTGCCGATGTCGTGTTCCCCGATGCACTGACGAGCCTCGAGCAGATCCAGGCCTTCGCATCGGCCGTGCCGGTGCCGACCATGATCAACATGACGGAATTCGGTCGCACACCACTGATCGATGCCGCGACGCTCCAAGCGGCGGGCGTCAGCATCGTCATCTGGCCGGTGTCATCGCTGCGCATTGCTGCGCACGCCATGGAGGCGTTCTTTACGGAGCTGGCGCGCGACGGCACGACGGCGCCGCAGCTCGACAGGATGCAGACGAGGAAGCGTCTCTACGAGGTGATCGGCTATCACGAGTACGAGGCGCTGGACGCGTCCATCGTGCGGAGCATCGTGCCAGAACAGCCGGATTAGCAGCCGGGCTGATCCGCGCCTCAGCGCGTGCGCACTTTGCGCAGGTGAATGTAGAGCGCGCCGCTGCCCCCGTGACGGATATGCGCCGGCGCGATGCCGGCGACGCAATCCCGCAGCTCCGGCGCTTCGAGCCATAGGGGCACACTGCGGCGAAGGACGCCGCGGGCGCTGCGCTCCATTGCGGCATGATGATCGTCGGTGTCGCGCTCGGTGCCCTTGCCGGTGATGATGAGGACGGTGCGCAGGCCGTCGGCGCGCGCGCGGAGCAGGAATGTGCGCAGGCGCCGCTCGGCGTCGGCTTGCCGGAGGCCATGAAGGTCGAGGCGCGCGTCGATCTCCACATGACCGCGGGCAATGCGGCGATGCTTTCGGCGCTCGATGGGAACGAGGGGCGGCGGTGCCTTCGGTAGCGCGGCACGCGGCGCAGGGGGCGGTGTCTTCGGGGCGTGCGCTTGCGGCTGTACTTTGGGTGCCGTCGTCCCGACAGGAGTAGGCTGAGGCTTGGGCTTTGCTTCGCCCGGGGCGCCGACCTCAGGTACGCGCGCCTTGGCCTTTTTCAGGGGCGTTATCGAACGCGCGGTGTGATGCCAGAGCGCGAGGTCGTCGGGGAGTGAGGGCTTTTTGGTAGGGCGGCTCGTGTCCGGGCCGGTGTCCGCCGTCCGGCCGTCGCGTGGCCGCTTGGTCATTGCGCCGCCTGTCGCGAGCGGGCTTTGGCCCCGGCTTCGATCGTCTCTGGCGCGCGCGGCAACAGCACGAAGAAATGGCCCGGATGCTTGGTGATGCCGGCGAGTCTGCCGGCTTTGTCGCCGGAGCCGAAGTAGATGTCGCCGCGCTCGGGACCGCGGATGGCCGAGCCGACATCATGCGCGATCATGAGCCGGTGGAAGCCGCCCTCCTTCTTCGTTCGCGAGGCGTGCGTGAGCGCGGGCGAGGACACATAGACTGGCGTGCCGATCGCGTGCGTTCCGGCATCAACGGCGAGGCTGCGGCCCGCAACCAGCGGGATCGAGAGCACGCCGAGTGGGCCGCTGGCTTCCTCGCCCTGAAGCTCGCGGAAGAAAACGAACGAGGCATTCTGGTGCATGACGTGGCGGCCGCGATCGGGATCAGCGCGCAGCCAGCGCCCGAGTGCCCCCATGGTGATCTTGTCGGCGGCCAGCATCCCGGTATCGATCAGATAGCGGCCGATGGAGGTGTAAGGGTGCCCGTTCTTGCCGTCGTAGTGCACGCGGACCGTTGATCCGTCCGTGAGACGGATGCGGCCGGAGCCCTGGATGTGCATGAAGAAGGTATCGACCGGATCGGCGAGGTAGAGAAGCTCGAGGTTCTGGCCCTTGAGCGCGCCCGCTTCGATCTCTGTGCGTGTCGCATAGGGCTCGGTGCCCGTTGCGATCTTGCGGGCGTGCGTGAGCTGGTTGGCCTTGGCGCCGCGCTCGGCCTCATGCACTAGATTCACGAGATCAGGCGGGCGTCGGTAGATCGGTGTTGCGAATTTCTCGTCCTTCGTGCGCGAGCCTTCGAGCACGGGCTCGTAGTAGCCGGTCAGGAGGCCTTGCTTAGCCGGGTGGACAACGCGATGGGGCGTGAACTCGCGCTCGAAGAAGGCGCGGGCGGCGGCGCGCGTCACCGGCTCGGGGAGTGCAGCGGCGGCATCGCAGGCGGCCAGCAGTTGGGTCGGAATGGCGATGGTGCCGGCCCCGTTCCCGGCGCGCGCGGCGGCCTTGAGGCGCGGACAGGAGACGCGGAAGGCCCTGAATGGTGCGAGATGATCGTCCGTCTCCCAGCCGGGGAGATCGGCGAAGGCTACGGGCTCGAAGCTTGTTGTGGCTGTTGCGGTCGAGCTGACTGGCGCTCCGCGCGGCACTTCGGCGCTCCCATTCCACCAAGCTGAATCCGAGCCGAGACATGCGCCGAGCCCGGTGGCGCACAACGCGTGGACCGCGCGACGGCGGCGTCTCCGGGAGGCGCCGGCCAGCACGGCACATTCGTCCGGCTGATGCACGAGCCCCCTCGCACCTCTACTCCCGCACTCGGCGGTCACTCCCCACGCGGCGCACGGCCTTACAACTCAGAAGAGTGAGCCCTTCAGCTCGGCGCCTGCGTGGCGATCAGACGCCAGTTCGGATCGCGCGAGGCGACCTCGCGCGCGAACGTCCAGATATCCACCACTTCCTTGATCTTCTTCGCGTCGCCCGAGATGACCGCACCCGCGCGGTCGCGGGTCGCGGAGATGAGCTCGCTCACGAACTTCACAGTCACGTGAGCCGTGCCGTTCTTCAGCTCGGCCTCGAGCAGGTCGGCCTTGTTGATGCCGACGAAACTCTGGTCGATGATCTCGCCGCGCGCCTCGCGGTCGCTGATCGCGCCGGAAAAGCCGTCGAAGACCTCCTTGCTCAGCAGCGAGCGGAGTGCCTTGCGGTTGCCTTCGGCAAAGGCCGTGACGATCATCTCGTAGGCTTGGCGGGCGCCCTTGAGGAAGCCATCGGGGTCGAAGCTGCGGTCGGCACGCACGATCGAGAGCAATCCCTCCTCGAGATTGCTGTCGCCGCCCGCAAAGGTGCGCACGCGTTCCTCGGCCGCCGCGGCTGCAGCGCTCGCTGCCGCCGTTGCCTCGCCGCCCTGCTCGGGGCGATCGCGGCGCGGGAGTGCGACGACCTTGTCGTCCGTGGTGCTCTTACCGGCAGCTCGCGCGCGCTCCAGTGCCCGGTTGCGATCGATCCGAGCCTCGTCGTCGCCCGTCCGCCGTCCCAGCACGCTCCTGAGCTTCAGGATGATCACCACCGCCAGCACCAGAAACATGATGGTGAAGATATCGATCTTGCCGTCCATAACGTCAGCCGCTTTCCATCGATAGGCCTCGCCTGCGGGGGCCACCGCCATATGATGTAGGAGTAACCAAGTCTCGGGTCCAGGCCTCTACCTGCACTAATGCAGGGCGCTCAACGACCGTACGGGACCGCCGCCGCTGGTATTCTCAACGAACTTACGGCATTCATGAGGTGAAGCCAACCGGAATGCGACGCCCAATGACGGCCGTATTTCCGGCTATTCGCGGCCCAATGGCCAGCAAGGATCTGCCCATGCGCCTGGTACTGTTCGCGCTGCTGACCGTACTGCCGCTCATCGAGATCGCCCTGCTCGTCAAATTCGGACAATTGGTGGGCGTCTGGCTGACGCTCGTGGTGGTGGTCGGCACGGCCATCCTCGGTGCGGGCATCCTTCAGCGTCAGGGTTTCACGACCATGATGCGCACGCAGGAAGCCATGATGCGCGGCGAGCCCCCTGTCGGTGCCATGATGGACGGTGCCATGATGGTCATGGCCGGTTTCTTCCTGATCCTGCCGGGTCTGATCACCGACACCATGGGATTGCTGCTGCTCATCCCGCCTGTCCGGCATTTCGTGGCGAGACGCCTCGTTGCGGGCATGTTCGGCGGGGCTGACGTGCATGTGGAAGTGTTCGAGCGCGAGAGCCGCCAAGAGCGCAGACCCGGGAGCGGTAGCCGTGGCGTCGAGAATGGCGGCCCCGTCATCGAAGGCGATTTCGAGCGCCTCGACGAGCGCACGGTCGATCCGCGCAACAAGGATCGTCCGAGCGATAAAAGCTGATCACCCCCATCCAGTGCCGGCGCTGAGCCGGCCTTCTGACGAGCCGGAGAAGAAACGCCATGCCGACTGCGGGGCCCCTTGCGTACGTCCTGCCGATTGTTCTGCTCGTGATGTCGAACGTCTTCATGACGCTCGCCTGGTACGGGCACCTGAACTACAGATCCAAGCCCTTGATCGTGGTGATCCTGGTCTCGTGGGGAATCGCGTTCGTCGAGTACTGCCTTGCCGTACCCGCAAACCGCTATGGATATGCGGTCTATTCAGCCGCGCAGCTCAAGACCATTCAGGAGGTCATCACCCTCATCGTCTTCGCCGGTTTTGCCGTCGTGGTCCTCAAGGAATCGCTCGGCTGGAACCACCTCGTCGGCTTCGCGCTGATCGCCGCGGGCGCTGCGTTCGTTTTCATCGGCGGTAAGGGCTGACTCCATGGACGCGAGCGCATTGGCGCTGCTGGCGCTGGGGACGCTTGGTGGTGCCGTGGTGCAGGCGGCGACCGGTTTCGGCTTCGCCATCATTGCCGCGCCGCTGTTCCTCGTGGCGATGAATTCGCACGCGGCGTTGCAGGTGCTCGTCGTCATTCATCTCGTGCAGACGGTGATGATGCTGAGGGGCGTCTGGGCGCTCGTACCGATGGGCGCATTCAAGGCGCTCGTGGCCGGCGCCCTCGTCGGCAGCCCGCTCGGGCTCCTCGCCTTCATGCGGCTCGACGTCAATGGGCTCAAGCTTGCCGTCGGCGTGCTGATCCTCGTGTTCACGTCGCTGTTGATCGCGCGCGAGGCGGGCTGGTTCGCGCGCAGGCCGCCGGAGCAGTCGGCCGGCGCTGCGAGCGCAGAGGGCGAAGCGTCGTCGCCTCTCGCCTACCTAACGGGTGCCGCATCGGGTGCCATGACCGCGCTGCTCGTGATGCCGGGGCCGCCGCTCATGCTGCACCTCTCGCATACGCCGCTGCCGCATGCGAATGCCCGCGCCCTGGCCGTCTCGTTCTTCGGTCTCTGCTATCTCTTCGTGACCGGTCTCAACACGTTCTGGGCGGGCATGGGCGAGGGCGTGTGGTCGCTGTCGCTCGGCCTCGCGCCGGTCGTCTATGTCGGCACGCTCCTGGGCCTCAGGCTCTCGCGCTTTCTCACGCAAGGCGCGTTTCGCGCTGCGGTACTGCTGCTGCTCGTGCTTTCAGGGGCCGGCGCGATCCTGTCGGCGCTCTAGTGAGGTGGCCGAGAAACTCGCCACAAGCGAACTTCGGCATCAAAAGGGAACATCCGCGCGCCTCGGGCGTTTGGCGATCGATGATCCATTCCCCGCCCTATAAGCCCTTCGCGATGTTGCCGATCAGCAGCACGAAATAGGCGCTGATCGCCAGCCAATATTCCTGATGGGGCAGATAGCGCGGGATGGCGACGAACCCCGTCTTCATGAGCATCGCGAGGGTCGCCAGCACCAGCGCGATCAGGAAAACGGGGAGTGACGGAGGATTGAGGCGCATGGCGAGCCCTTGTGGTCGGTCGTCGCCCCCGATGCAGGAGGGACACTTCGCAACGGATAACGGTGTTTCGTGCCCTGCAGTGCGGGGAGGTCACCATACCATGACCGAGGATGGTTCAGTTTGGAATGGGTTGTTAATCAAATGGTGGCACCGTTAACCACGACACATATTCGACGTAAACGGCGCCTACCTCATATCTCTCCGTGGTGTGTGCGTTAGCGTCGTTCGGTTCAGTGGATTTAGTCGCGGGGCAGCGTCAATGGCCGCTTGGGTTGCGTGGAAGTCAGTACGAGGGCCGATCTGCACCGCGCTCGGCATTGCGGCCATTTCGAGCATTTCGCTCGCGCCCCCGGCACACGCCGCCGAACCCTGGCCGGCCGAGGTCCAGGCCAACTACCGCATCCAGTTCAACGGCTTCGAGGTGGGGCAGTTCACGTTCAATTCGAGCGTGCACGAGCGCACCTATGCCATCTCGGCCAATGCCGATATCTCGGCGCTGCTCGGTTTCGTGCGTTGGAATGGGGCCACGCGCGTTTCGGGTGCGCTTGCGGGCAATGGGCCTCGCCCCGCCGGTTATAACTTCGATTTCCGCGGTGCCTCCAAGGCCGGCTCCATTCGCATGTCTTTCGGCAGCGGCGCCGTGACGACCATCAACTTCAATCCTCCGATGCCCGATCCGCCGGGCACGGTTCCGGTCCAGCCGGCGCACATGCGCGGCGTGCTCGATCCGCTGAGCGCGGTCCTGTCGCTGAGCCGCCCCAAGGACGGCAATCCCTGCAACCAGCGTGTTGCGGTGTTCGACGGCAAGGCTCGGTTCGATCTCGCGTTCCTGCCCAAGGGCGAGGTTCCCATCGCGGAGGGTAAGCCGACCGCCGCGCCCGAGATGCTGACCCTCTGCCGGGTTCGCGTCGTGCCCATCTCCGGCCATGTGGACGACGAGAAAGCTCAGGAGCTGAAGCGCAATCTCGGCATCGAGGTCGCCTTTCGCGCCGTTCCGGGGGCCGATCTCTTCGTGCCTCACCGCATTACCGTGCCAACCTTCGCCGGCTCGGCGGAGCTCGTGGCGCAGAGCCTGACCATTCGGACGCATCGCGAGCAGATCGCGCTCGTGAACTGAGCGTGTCGTGAGCCTTCTGTCAGGACCGTCGGTGCCCTGATCGGCAATTGGAATGCTGGAAGCGCGCGGCCGGGTCGGCTGGTCGCAGCCGGCCTGTTCGGCGTCGGGTCAGCCCGTTCCCGCGCCACCATAGGGCGGGAATATTTCGGTCCTATGCCGAATTCACCGCTTGATTGCCGAACACCGCTCTGCGATGCCTGCCCGTGGCACGGGAATGTTCCCCAGGAGTGGATATGCCGCTTGAGACCCGCATCCGTAACGTGACGGCCGTCCTTGGACCGACCAACACAGGCAAGACCCATCTCGCAATCGAGCGCATGCTCGGCCATGAAAGCGGAATGATCGGCCTGCCGCTGCGGTTGTTGGCGCGCGAGGTTTACGATCGGATCGTGACCCGCGTGGGCGCCGGCAACGTGGCGCTGATTACCGGCGAGGAAAAGATCAAGCCGGAGCGGCCGCGCTACTGGGTCTCGACCGTCGAGGCCATGCCGCGCGACGTCGAGGTGGACTTCCTGGCCATCGACGAGGTGCAGCTCGCCGCCGATCCCGAGCGGGGTCATGTCTTCACGGACCGGCTGCTGCACGCCCGCGGCCACTCCGAGACGCTGCTGCTCGGCGCCGGCACCATGCGCGAGGCGATCAGCGACCTGATCCCGGGGGCGAACTTCATCTCGCGCCCGCGCCTCTCCAAGCTCACCTATGCCGGCCAGAAGAAGCTCACGCGCCTGCCGAAGCGCACCGCGATCGTCGCCTTCTCGGCGAACGAGGTCTATGCGATCGCGGAACTGATCCGGCGCCAGATCGGTGGCGCTGCGGTCGTACTCGGAGCGCTCTCGCCGCGCACGCGCAATGCCCAGGTCGCGCTCTACCAGTCGGGTGATGTCGACTATCTCGTCGCGACCGATGCGATCGGCATGGGCCTCAATCTCGATGTCGATCACGTGGCCTTCTCGGCGACGCGGAAGTTCGACGGCCAGAACCATCGTGACCTCACGCCCGGTGAGCTCTCGCAGATTGCCGGCCGCGCAGGCCGTTACATGAACGACGGTACGTTCGGCGTCACCGGCGATGCCGAGCCCTTCTCGGCGGACGTCATCGACCGGCTCGAGACGCATTCATTCGACAGCGTCAAAGTTCTCCAGTGGCGAAACCGCGATATCGATCTCGCGACCCTCGAGCGGCTGCGCGACAGCCTCCGCGAGGCGCCGCGTGAGGTGCGCCTGCAGCGCGCGCGTATGGCCGACGACGTCCTCGCGCTCGAGACCGTCAGCGCCGATGCGGAGGTGCGCGCGAAGGCGTTGGGACCGGCGGCCGTCGGTCGGCTCTGGGAAGTCTGCCAGGTGCCCGACTATCGCAAGATCTCCTCGCAGAGCCACGCCGATCTCGTCGCGACGCTCTACAAGTTCCTCATGTCGCCCCTCGAGCGCATCCCGACCGACTGGTTCTCCAATCAGGTCGCGCTCAATGACCGCACGGATGGCGATATCGACACACTTGCGACGCGCATCGCCCACATCCGCACCTGGACGTTCGTTGCCAACCGCGCCGACTGGCTCGAGGACCCGGCCCATTGGCAGGAGCGCACGCGCGCCATCGAGGACGCGCTCTCGGACGCGCTCCACGAGCAGCTCACGCAGCGCTTCATCGACAAGCGCACGAGCGCGCTCATGAAGGGCCTGCGCGACAAGGACGAGATGAACGCCGACATCGCTGCGGATGGCGCGATCACGGTCGAGAACCACTACGTCGGGCGGCTCAAGGGCTTCCGCTTCTCGCCCGATGCCAACGCCGAGGCGCAGGGCATCCATGGCAAGACCGCGCGCAATGCCGCGGCTCACGTGCTGGTGAAGGAATTCGCCATGCGCGCGCGCCGCGTCGCCTCCGCGCGGACAGATGCGTTCCGCCTCACGCGCCACGGGCGTGTGCTCTGGCGCGACGAGGAGATTGCACGGCTCGAGCCCGGCGAGGATCCGCTGAAGCCGCAGGTCGTGCTGCTCGCCGACGACAATCTCACCGGCCCCGACAAGGAGCGGGTGCAGACCCGGCTCGATACCTGGATGGGCGAGATCATCGGCGAGCGTCTGAAGCCGCTCATCGAGCTTTCGACGGCCGAAGATCTTTCCGGCATGGCGCGCGGCATTGCCTTCCGCCTCAAGGAAGGGCTCGGCATTCTCGAGCGCCAGACGGTCGCGGACGATATTCGCGCGCTCGATCAGGCTGCCCGCGGGCAGCTCCGCAAGTACGGCGTGCGTTTCGGCGCATTCAACATCTACCTGCCGCTGCTGCTCAAGCCGGCGGCTGGCGAGCTGCGGCTCGTGCTGTGGGCGCTCAAGCACGCGAGCGAGAACAACCTCGCGCTCGATACGCTGCCCGAGCCGCCAAAGGCTGGGCGGACGTCGATCCCTGCCGATCCGGCGCTGCCCGCTGCCTTCTATCGCGCGACGGGCTACCATCTCTGCGGCCAGCGGGCTGTGCGCACGGACATCCTCGAGCGCCTCGCGGATCAGATCCGCCCGCTCATTGCCTGGAAGCCGGGGACCGGTGGTGGTGCGCGTCCCAAGGGCGCAACGGGCGATGGCGGCTTCGTCGTTGTGCCGGAGATGCTGTCGATCCTCGGTTGCTCGGCGGAGGAGTTGGGTGGCGTTCTGCGCGCGCTCGGCTTCCACGTGGATCGGCGCCCGGCACCGAAGACGATGATCGATCCGGCCCCGATCACGCCGGTCGCGCAGGCTGAGCCGACACCCGAGGCCGGTGCCGAAGGCGAGGCAACGGCGCCCGCGGATGCAGGAGCCGAGGACGGGGCCATTTCCGAAGCGGACAGTGCCGCGGTGGAGGCCAGTGAGGCGACGCCGGCGCCCGCGACCGCTGCGGCCGAGACTGCGCCGTCCGAAGAGCCTTCTGCGCGCGAGGTCGAGGCACCTGCTGCGGCTCCCGAAGCGGCCGATGCTCCTGCCGAGGCGAGCGCAGAGGCCGCGCCTGCGGACGCGGCTGAGGCAGCCCCTGCTGTAACAGCCGAAGCCGCCGCCGAGGCAGCACCTGCGACTGCTGAAGAGATCCTCATCGAGATCTGGCGCCCGCGCCGGCGCCATCGCGGCGATCATCGCGCCGTGGACGGCCGGCAGCGCCAGGGCGAGCGCCATGGTGATCGCAATCGCCGCCATGGGCGTGACGGGGGCCGCGACGGACGGCGCGAGGGCGGTCGCCAGCCCGATCGCCAATCGGATCGTCCGGGCACACCTGCACCGGCAGCTCAAGCCAGTGGCGAGGCTGCACCCGCGCCAGCGCAGGGCGAGGAGCGGCGCGACGGTGGACGTCGGGACCGCCATCAGCGCGGCGGGCCGCCGCGTAATCGCGATGGCGAGCGTCGCGAGGGCCGCCCGGACCAGCAGCGTGAGCAGAGGCCGCGTGAGGATCGCGAGCGCCGTCATGGCGGCGGCAAGGGCCATGGCGAAGGCCGGCGGGATGACCGGCGTGACGATCGTCGCCCACCGCGCGAGGAGCGCTCGCAAGGCTATATGCGTTCGGCCGCACCGCCGAAGCGCACGACCGTCGATCCGGATTCGCCGTTCGCGGCCTTGAGCGCACTGAAGCTGCAACTCGAAAAGCGGGGCAACGAGACGGGCTCCTCATGACGACAGACGACGGCGAGGGCAGCAGTCCACAAGGCGGTCAACTCCGCCTGGACAAGTGGCTGTGGTTCGCGCGTGTCGTGAAGTCGCGTACGCTCGCAGCGGGCCTCGTCGAGGAGGGCAAGGTTCGCATCAACCGCGAGCGCACGATCAAGCCGAGCCAGAGTGTGCGCGTCGGTGACGTGCTTACCGTCGCTGTTGGTCCGCGCGTCCGGGTGCTCGAGGTGAAGGCGCTTGGTTCACGGCGTGGTCCTGCACCCGAGGCTCAGGCCCTCTATGAGGATCGTTCGCCGCCGATGACTGCGACGGCGTCTCAGCCGACCGGTGGCGAGCGCCCGAGCGGCGCCGGCCGCCCGACCAAGCGCGATCGCCGCCAGATCGACCGGCTCACCGAGCCGGACTGAGCGCCCTTGATGGTGATCAAGGCGTGGCTTGGTCGGAAGGATCATGGACGAGGCGGTAGCACTGGTGCTGTGGCCCCATGTGGCCTCGTGACCCGACGCCCACAGAGCGCGAGAGGATTGATATGTACAAGAACCTTCTGATTGCGACAGACGGCTCCGAACTTGCCGACAAGGGCGTGACACACGGCCTCGCACTCGCCAAGGCGCTGGGAGCCAAGGTCACGATCGTGACCGTCTCGGATCCTTGGACGGCGTTCGTGACCGGCGAGGTCGGGGCGTCCTTCCCGATCGACGAGTACGAGAAGGCCTGCGAGGTTAATGCCTCGGCGATCCTCGCCGCGGTGGCCAAGCGCGCGGAGGCCGCGGGCGTCCCGTGCGAGAAGCGTTACGTGAAGGATGAGTTCCCGGCCGAGGGCATCATCGAGACCGCCAAGAAAGAGGGCTCGGATCTGATCGTCATGGCCTCTCATGGCCGCAGCGGCGTTCAGCGTCTCCTGCTGGGCAGCCAGGCCAACAAGGTCGTCACGCAAAGCACGGTCCCAGTGCTCATCTGCCGCTGATCCTTAACTTATTCCGCCTCTTAGGGGAGCCGTGCGGCTCTCCTGCCGCTTGCGGGCCGACACGTAAGCGCGTTAGGTCCCGCGAGCCGGAGATGGATCCGGGCCGAGAGGGGTAGGAAACATGAATCCTTGGATGCTGCTCGCCGCGTGTATTCTTGCGGAAGTGACCGCGACGTTGCTGCTCAATAAGTCGGAAGGCTTTGCAAAGCCGCTCTACGGCTTCGCCTCGCTGGCGATCTTCGGCGGTTGCTTCATCGGCCTCTCGATCGTGCTGACGCGCATTCCCGTGGGCGTCACCTACGCCATCTGGGCAGGCTCGGGGATCGCGCTGATCGCGCTCGCCGGCTGGCTGTTCCTGCGCCAGACGCTGTCGCCGGTACAGATGCTGTTCATTACCATGATCGCCGTCGGTGCTGTCGGCCTCAAGCTTTCGACGCACACGGCTTAGCAGGCTGCACGGAGGCAATTGGCTGGGGCGGGAGGGTTCGAACCTCCGCATGGCGGAATCAAAATCCGCTGCCTTACCACTTGGCTACGCCCCATCAGGCCGCTTTGGGCAGCAGCCTCGCGCTCAGCGCGCGGGCCGGGACGATCCCGGTGCATTGCGGCAAAGCGCGGCGGAACATACGCGGTCAGGTCCGGCCCCGCAACCCGATGTCGCGGGATTGGCGCGACCGCTGTGGGGGACCATCCAGAACCGATGCTTGATATCGCCGGAGGGCTTGCTTATAGCTCTGGGCCACGGAGGCGTGGCCGAGTGGCTTAAGGCGGCGGTTTGCTAAATCGTTGTACTCGGAAACGGGTACCGGAGGTTCGAATCCTCTCGCCTCCGCCACCCTACGCCCTTTAGGGCTTCGGGTGGCAGGCCAGGCGAGAACATGGATTGGGCGTAGGGTGATCTCCCGAAGCTGCGCAGCAGCGCAGGGAGACTGGCGACACCATGTGGTACGTTTATTTCCTTCAGTTGAGGAATGGCGACATTTACGTCGGCTCCACCAACGATCTGACACGACGCTTCGCCTCACATCAGACCGGACGGGTTCTCTCAACCAAAGCGCATTTGCCAGCTGTGCTGAAATCCTATGTCGCTGTGGAGACGGAAGAACACGCGCGGGAGCTTGAAACCTATTTCAAATCCGGTTCCGGGAAAGCCATCGCTCTCAAAAGGCTCGTCAGGAGAGACGTTCGAACGGATTGATCAAAGCGGAATTTAGGGGGCTATGGCGTGCGCGTAGTTCTCATCCGGTTCCCGCACAGCCCGCCATTTTTGTTTGCGGGCAGCCGCCACACCAACTCTGCCCGCATGGCTCCGCGTTCGAACTTCGTCCCGAACGCTCCGCCAGCTAAGTGCCTCTGCACCCCTTTTCCGCCATCGATCTGCAGTCCCGAGCAGCGGGGACGCGTTTTGCTCAGTCCCGGGCGAAGCTGAACTGCCTGTGTCCGAAGAAATTGCTCACGGCCCCCGCGCCGATGCCGATCGCGTGGGATATGGCTTCGACCTGCCAGTGGAAGCCGATCGATGGAAGCACATAGTCGGCAAAGGCGACCGACACCGCGACGACCACCGCCATGCTGAACAGGTTGACGACGATGAAATCGCGCAACTGGTGAGCGAGCAGCCTCTTCGAGCCGGGAAATACGAAATGGCGATAGGCCACGAAGCCGAACACCATGCCGATGATGTTCGCGATCGTCACCGCGGCCGGGAACGGCATGACGAGTGATAGCGGAAAACGCACGAGCCAGTTGAGCAGGGCCGCCGAGCCGCCGGCCACGAGAAATCGGGCCGTCTGGGGCATATTCGTGATGACGAAGCGCGCTTCAGGGGCGCTCACAGCGGTACTCCAAGCCACGCGAGGATGAATGCCGCTGCCATTACGGCACCAAGCGCGAGGCTTTGGCGGTCCTTGATCGCGAATGCGACGGGATCGTCATTCAGTTCGCCGCGCTGACTGACGAGCCAGATCCGCCCGAGCCAGAGGAAGATGATGATCGGGAACAGCCAGAGCCAGTGCGGGTTGGTGTAGATGTCCCGCTCGAGAGCATCGAAGATGAGAAAGAGAACCAGAATGACGACGGATGCGGTGCCCGTCGCCAGTCCGAGCCCAAGCACGAGAGGCGCGTCGGCCGTGACGTAGCCGCGACCGGCAACCTCGGTCTCGCCCTTGATCGCGGTCCTCTGGATCTCGGTATTGCGCTTGGCAATGGAGAGCGACGTGAACAGTGCCATGGAGAAAACCAGAAGCCACGGCGATGCAAAGACACCAGCAGCGGCAATTCCGATCGCAAGGCGGAGCGTGAAGAGCGTAGCGAGCACCGTCACATCGAGTATCGGCACGCGCTTGAGGTGCACCGAGTACGCCAGCGTGAGAACCAGATAAGCTCCAAGCCCCGCCAAGACGCCGATACCGACGGTGCTGGCGATTGCGAAGCCTCCTGCGATCGAAGCAAGGGCGGCCGCAAGTGCAGTACCTATAGGAAGATCGCCGGACGCGATCGGTCGAAAGCGCTTCGACCAATGGCGCCGATCATGCGCGATGTCGAGCATGTCGTTGATCAGATAGGTTCCGACCGCCACAAGTCCGAGGGCCAAAAAGGCGAGCAGGCAACTGATCAGCTTCGCGGGATCGACGATCGTGCCGCTCAAAACTGCAGGCACGAATATGAGTGCATTCTTGGCGAGCTGGTGCAGTCGCGAGGCCTTGATCAGCGCCGAGAGGCGAGAGCGTCTTGGGATGACGGTCGTCGGCTTGTCGTGCGCCTCGATCGACTGCAGGACGGCTTTGGTAGGCGCCACGACGAGGGCTTCCCGCGCGTTGCGCCATATTTCGGGGTCCGTAGCTCTGCCGCCCACATAGTCGTAGCCGTCGGGAAAGCGCTCCACGATCACGGTGGACTTAGGGTTGTCGGTCTTGGCGCCGCTGCAGCAAATGACGTCGGTAAAGTGTGGGATGCGCAGGCAGAGCTCTCTTGCGAGCAGCTCATCCTTGTTCGTTACGAGGAAGACCTGGCGGCCCTCGCGCTTGGCTGCAGCGGCGAGCTCGATGATCTCCTCGCTGACCGGCATCAGCTCGGGATCAGGCTCCACGGCCTCGAGGAGGTTCTTTTCGATCGTCGCACGGCCCCGCCAAGCCCATCCGGCCAACGGATAGGCAATACGCAGAGGATTGGCCGCGACATAGGCGAGCGCCGCCTCGGCGAGCGGATCGGTCCGCAGCAACGCTTGCTCCAGGTCGATCAGAAGCGGGACGGCCCGAAGTGCGCTCTCCCCGATGTCCTGCTGGTCGGCAGGCACGTTGCTATTGCCGACGTTCACCCATGCGAGGCTTGGCGCGTGATCGGATTGCGGGCGTGGGTCAGCGGATGGACGGCGCATCATATCTGTATGTTCGCCTGTTTTCGTGCTTCGAGAGGTGGCCTCCGCCTCCTCGGTCAGCCCTTGTCACGGGGCACCAAGCGCCTGGCACAGCCGGTGCCCAGAACGGGGAGCGTCGACGTGACCGCGTCAGTGGTTGCCGATTCCCCCGTACTGGTTTCTTGCGCTTGATAGTTACTGATACCTACACTTATACTAAAGTTCCGTATCTGTGGACTTGCTGCTTTGCCCACGAAATGGATGAGAGCCTGCTGTCATTTCGCAGTTAAGTAAAGCAATAGGATATGTCTACGAACGTATTAACCACTTTGATCTTCTGCCGGCGGCTCGGGACACGCTCGGTCAAAACTCTGGCCTTGATCTGATTGGCAGGGCCGATGTCGGCGGCCGGCAGCCGAATAAGAAATAATTCCCAAAGAGGAGCTTTTTGGTGCCCGCGAAGGTATCTGTCGTCCGAGCCACCCCAGATCATTCGCCGTTTCTTGCCCGGGCCATTCTGGCGGCGTCGCGATCACACCTGGAGTTTGGCCCCTTCGATGTCGCGCTCGGACTCGATGATGCAGAGATCCTCGACATCCTTGAATGGATGACGCTGAGCGATCTCGTCTGCAATTGCCACTTCACGAAGTTTCTGGTCGCGGAAGTCGATGGAACCCCGGCTGGCGCGCTCGCAGGGTTCGATCCCGCCGAGCCTGACTTGTTCCCGCTGGGTGCTGCCCTCTCCGATGCTCATGGTGGGCTCGGCCACGACGAAGATGAGCTTGTCAATGTGATGTCGCGTATCGAGGCCCTTCACAGGTGCTTTCCTGAAACGCGGCCTGGCGTCTGGGTTATTGAGTGGGTAGCGGTGGATGGAGCCTACCGAAGGCGCGGCATCGGCGGTCATCTCATGCAGGCAATACTTGCGGCAGGCGCGAGGCGCACACTCAAGAAAGCGCAGATCTCGACCTACATCGGCAACTGCGCGGCTGTCGCAACCTATGAGCGCGCGGGCTTTCGTATTGAAAGGGAGCGTCGCGACCCGGCATTCGCGGCTATATTGCAGGCTCCGGGCATGATTACCATGACGCGCGGCCTGCCCTAGAAAGCTTCGTTGCCGCATTTGACTGGGACGGTGGTGAAGTCTCTGTCGTGTGCGCGCCTCTACGGACGCAGATGGAAAATTGCCCGGACTGTTGCCGCCGGGTGCCGCTTCCCAGGCCGTTGGATCGAAAGTGGCGATAGCAGGGTCAGCAGTCGTTAAACATTAATAAACTTGGACTAAGTCTTTTACACTTTAGCGCTTTCCTGGCGTGAATTTTATGCTTATGCTCTCTATCGCTTATGCAACCGTGGGGCTGGGGAGCTCTGCCGCTGTTGCGCAGGCCGGGTTTGGTTTTTGCGTTTGTGAGCGTTCCATATGCGGCAGTCGATTTCGGGAGGTGCGCTAGTCGCGTCACGCGCTAGCGTCTTCGCAAAAATACTTGGATCTATTCCTGCTCCTGCTTTGGAGCGCTACTGCCTTCAGCTTTTGGCGCTGTGCCAATCAGCGGTCGTGATTCTCGCCGGCGGCGCTGCAAAGATCCTCTACCTGGATCTTGCTCTCGGACAGCCGCACGAGTCTTTTCCATATCTTGTGCCGGCCGTCCTTTTCGCGATCGCGCTGCACTACTGCTACAAGCAGCTCGGCCTGCAAAGCATCGATGCGCTTACGGGCCCCACCATTGGCTTCGGCCGCATCTGGGCCGGTCTGGCCATTGCCTTCATGGCATTGCTCGGCGCCATGTACTTGCTGAAGATCACCGAGGCGTACTCTCGCGGCTGGTTCCTGATCTGGTTCGTCATGAGCGCAGGCGCGCTGATTGTCGTGCGCTGGGCTTTCGCGCGCGGCCTGCATCAATTGGCGGCCCGTGGGTATCTCAGCCGCCACATCGGTGTCCTCGGCACGCGGGAATGCGTCGAGGCGCTGAAGGGCGAGTTCGACAAGGCAATGCCCTACGTGATCGTCGATGGATACTTCCTGTCGGACAGCAACTCGGATGACGCCGCCGACCAGGAGGCGATCCGCCGGCTCCTGGCTGCCATGCAGGCAGGCTCGTTCGGGAAGGTGGCCATTGCCCTGCCGGCAGGCGAAAAAGACCGTATTCGCAGGGCCTTGCGCCGTCTGGCACCCTATGCGCCCGAGATCCTGCTCTGCACCGACCTCCTGTCGTCCCCGGTACCGATCCACGGCTCGACCGTCATCGGCACGCGCCGCGCCGACGTCGTGAGCCCGGTGCCGACCTCGGAACGTTACCGGCTCGAGAAGCGCTTGTTCGACGTTGCTGCGGCAGCGATCGGTCTCGCGCTTCTGGCGCCGCTGCTCCTGCTCGTGGCGCTTGTCATCAAACTCGACAGCTCCGGCCCCGTGTTCTTCCGCCAGAGGCGATACGGGCGCAACAACAGCGTGTTCCGCATCTTCAAGTTCCGCACGATGACGGTTGCTGAGGACGGCGAGCGGGTGATCCAGGCAATGCAAAATGATCCGCGCGTGACGCGGGTCGGAAGGTTCCTTCGTGCGACCAGCATCGACGAGCTTCCCCAGCTCATCAATGTGCTGCTCGGGGAGATGTCGATCGTCGGACCGAGGCCCCATGCTCTCGTGCATGAGGAGCGCTTCGAGGACAACTTTGATCTCTTCTCGAGGCGGCGGCGCGTTCTGCCGGGCATCACCGGCTGGGCCCAGGTCAACGGCTATCGCGGCGAGACCAAGACGCCGGAGGATGTCAAGAAGCGCATGGATTACGATCTCTACTACATCGACAACTGGTCCATTTGGCTGGACCTGGAGATCGTCGTGCGGACATTCGGCGCCGTTCTTCGGGGTGCGCACTAGTTCTCGTCGAGCAGTCGAGGCGGGGTGGCGACGAGCCTTGATCTAAGCAGATTTGTAAGCATTTTGGCTCTCTCATGGTCGTCCCGCGGGGGATTGATCATCCGAGGTTCAGCCCTTGCTGCACTGTGCGGCGCGTGAGGTCATTCCGCGCTCCCGGTCGAAACGATCTGCGATAGGAGAGCCGATCCTGTGATTCTCGACATCGCAGATCTCGCCGATGGGCAGGAGTTGAGCGCGGACCTCTGCATCGTCGGTGCGGGTGCGGCCGGCATCGCGCTTGCTCTCAAGCTCATGAACCGCGGCCTGGACGTGCTCGTCGTCGAGTCGGGCGGCCGCCGGCACGAGGACGATGTCCAGGATCTGTACGCCGGTAGCGTCGCCGATCCGACACTGCACGCGCCGACCGATCGTTTTCGCTGCAGCCAGCTCGGCGGCAGCACGACGCTCTGGGGCGGGCGATGCGTTCCCTTCGATGCGATCGACTTCGAGAAACGCAGCTACGTCGCGCACAGCGGATGGCCGATCACGCTCGACGAGTTGCTCCCCTACTACCGCGAGGCCAACCGTCTCTGCGAAGCCGGCGCGTTCGCTTATCAGATCGACGAGGCCTTCGGCCGCCCGATGAAGCCCATGATCGCGGGTTTCGAGAGCAGCGCGTTTTCCACCGATTGCATCGAGCGCTTCAGCAAGCCCAGCAATTTCGCGGAGCGCTATGGCCCGGAACTCGAAGCGGCGCGCAATGTCCGCGTTCTGTTGCACGCGACGGCGACGCAATTCAGCTCCGACGACTCCGGCCGAACGCTGAGCCGACTCACGCTGCGCAGTCTGCGCGGCAGGAGCGTGACGGTGCGGGCGCGCGCTTTCGTTCTCGCCGCCGGCGGCCTCGAGGTGGCGCGACTACTGCTCGCCAATCGCACGCTGCATCCCGATGGGATCGGCAATCAGCATGGCGTCGTGGGCCGATACTACATGTGCCATATCGCGGGGACCATTGGGCGGATCAAGATCGATCGCCCCACCTCGGCAGTCTGGCACGACTACGACGTCGCCGATGATGGCACATACTGCCGCCGGCGTTTTGCGCTTCTTTCCGAGGCTCAGCGTCAGCACCGGATCGGTAATTTCGTTGCCCGCCTCCATCATCCGCAGATCGGCGATCCGGCGCATCGCACGGCAGCGTTGTCGCTGGTTTTTCTCGGGAGCCGGCTGCTGCCGTGGGAGTACAGGATCCGCGTTGCAGGATCTGACGGCGCGTCGCTTGGCCACTATGCGCATCACTTCACCAATGTGATGCTTGATCCGCAGTCTGCTGTGCGGTTTGCCTATCGCATGGTGACCGGGCGCTTTCTCGCGAGGCGTAAAATCCCCTCGCTGGTCGTGAAGACGAAGGCCAATCTGTTCAGTCTCGACTTCCATGCCGAGCAGGTTCCGAATCCCGAGAGCCGTATCGGGCTCGGCAATGAGACGGACGCGCTTGGCATTCCGCGGATCCACGTCGATTGGCGCTACTCGCCGCAAGATGTGGCGACTGTCGCGAAGTCCGTCGAGCTGCTCGCGAGTGACCTCAAGTCTTCGGGTGCCGGTACGCTTTCGTATGATCCTGGGACGATCGAAGCGGAAATGACGCGCTACGGCGCCTATGGCGGGCATCATGTTGGCACGGCTCGAATGGGCGACGACCCGAGATCGAGCGTGGTCGACCGCAATTGCCGCGTCCACGGCGTGGACAACCTCTATATCGCCAGCGCCGCGACATTCCCGACGTCGAGCCAGGCTAATCCCACACTGACGATCGTGGCGCTCACGCTCCGGCTCGCAGAGCACCTTCAAGGCAAGCTGCAACTCACGCGCAGCTCATCGGATAAGAAGGCCGTCATTTCGGAGATTGGCATCGGCGGTCGCGATAGCGCGAGCTTCGGCGCCGAGAACCTCCTGTCCAAACAGCTCGCGCAACATTGATGCGTTGCGGTCGATGTCGTGAGCTTCGATGACGCGCCGACGGCCCTCTTGGCCCATCTCGGCGAGCTCATTTGCCGGGGCTTCGAGTGCCGCGATCATCGCATTGGCAATGTGCTCGACTGAACCCGACGGGATGATCCAGCCGGAGTTGCTGTCGACCAGCTCCGGGATGCCCGCGATGAACGTGGTGATCACCGGGCGCGCAAGAGCGTAGGCCTCCATGATCGCAACAGGCAGGCCCTCCGCAAAACTCGGCAGCAAGAGCGCGCAGGCACTTCCGACGGCGCGGCGCACGTCCGCGTTGCTCCGCCAGCCCAAGAGCGTGACGTGCTCTTTCAGGTTGAGGCGGGCGATCTGAGCCTCGATCTCGCTCCGCGATTCCCCATCGCCGATCAGGACGACTTTCGTTTGAGGGTGGAGGGCGACGACGCGGCTTGTGGCTTCGACGATCAGGCTCTGCGCCTTTTGCGGACAGAGGCGCCCGACGCAGACGAACGTCGAGTTGCCTTCAAACGGCGCTTCGCTTGCCTCGAATTCCCGCAATTCGAGGCCGCAGCGCACGACGTGCAGCTTGTTCCACGCCGACATGCCCGCAGCACGCGCCAATTGCACGCGGCAGAAGTTGGAGATCGCAACAACGAAGCGTGCGCCGGCGACCTTTTCGGCGAGTGAATTGTCGCTCCAGTTGTCGAATTCATCGGGGCCGTGGGCGGTGAAGCTGAAGCTTGGGCCGCCCAGTCGCTCAGCCAGCAGCGCGACCGCAGTAGCATTGGTCGAGAAGTGTGCGTGGAGGTGGTCGACAGAGTCGCGGGCCGCCTGGCGCTTGAGCGACGCGGCCTCGAGCAAGTAGGCCGTATGGCGGATGACACTACGTCGTGCGTTGCGTACCAGCCGGAACCACGTGCCGGTTGCGCGCAGCATGCCTCGCGGATTGGTCGCGAGCTCGACGAAGAAGTCGGCGAGCAGGCCCGGTAACCGGCCGGAGAGGATGTAGCGTGTGCGGGCCTGCTCGGCTTTGTCCTGCTCGTCCACGAGCGCTTCCGGCCACCGCCGCACGGCATAGCGCTGCACTTCCACGCCCTGCGCCTCGAGGGCGTGGATCTCGCGACGAATAAAGGTTCCCGTGACCACCGGGTAGGTGTTCATGAGATACCCGACCTTCATTCTTCCTACCGTCATCGGGACAGCAGACATCCGCAAAGGCAGCGCATGAATTTCTAGCTTATCCAGAATGTTAAGAGGTCGGTTGCGTCATGGCGCACACTGGGGAATATGAATAATTCTCCACCGGCTGGCAAGGAATCTTCAGTCTGATGCTTGACCGGAGGTCTGCATCTTGCCGTCGAGGTTACTACCGTCAATACAACGCGGGCAATCGACACGACGATGGTTTCTTGGGGCGCGCAGCCACACTGTCAGCTTTCAATGGTACATATCCTGCACAAAGCCACGGACAAAGCTTCGGACATTCGGTTGGGCAGCAGGGCAGCTCCCCGGTGGAGCGCTTGCCACAATGCTCAGGTCCCGAGCAGAAGGCGCGCCCGCTGCGCGACCGGCGAAGCGCCTCGGACTTGAGATGCAATAAGTGAACACGAACGCCAAAATAGTCCGCGCTACATTCTGGACCGCGGCAACGTACGCTGCGTCTATCGTGCTCCGGTTCGGGTCGAATGTTGTCCTGTCCCGGCTGCTCACGCCCGAGACCCTCGGTGTCCTCCTCATCGTAAACACGGTCCGCCAGGGCATTGAGCTCTCTTCCGACATCGGCCTGGCCCAGAACGTCGTACAAAACAAGTCCGGCGGCACTGCCCGCTTTCTCAACACCATATGGGTGCTGCAGATCCTCCGAGGCGTGGCCCAGTCCGTGCTGGTGTTCGCATCCGCCGTGTGGATCGCAGGGCTCTACAATGTGCCGGTCCTAGCGTTCGAGTTGAGCGCCGGCATCCTTGTCGTCGGGGCGCTAGCCTCCACGTCCCTTTTTCTCATGCATCGCAACATGCAGATTGCGCGCATGAGTTTGTTTGAGGTCGGCGTGGATGCCATTGGTGCAAGCATAGCCATCACCGCTGCCCTCTTGAGCCCGACGGTTACGTCCCTGCTGATCGCGGCGATCGTATCTCAGGCCATGCGCACGCTGCTGACGCACTTGATCGCCGAGGAGCCCAACAAGCTGCAGTTCAGCAGCGAGTATGCGCGCGAGATACTTCAGTTCGGGCGCTGGATATTCCTGTCGTCGATTGTCATATTTTTGTGCGCAAGCTTTGACCGGTTGTACATCGGCAAGGTCGCACCGCTCGCCCTCGTCGGCATCTACGGGCTGGCGCGCGGCCTCTCCGACCTCCCTGCGGCCATGGTCGCACGCATCGGCTATTCGGTAATCTTCCCGATCGTCTCGGCGAACCAGAGCCTGGCGAGATCCGATGCGCGATCGAAGGTAGCCCGCGTGCGCTTCGCATTCCTATTGGCGGCCGCATCGATCATCGCATTTTGCGTCTCATTTGCCGATGTCGTTGTCGCCTTGATCTACGATGCCCGGTATCACGATGCTGCGTGGATGCTGCCGATCCTGCTCTGCGGCGTGTGGCTCGCCATTCTGTGCTCGATCAACGAGTACGTCCTTCTCGGCTTCGGCAAGCCCGCCTACAATATGATCGGTAACATCATAAAGCTGATCTACTACGTCGTTTTCCTGCCCTTGGCATTCCAGGCTGTCGGAATGGTCGGGATTGTCATGGTCGTTTCCGGCAGTGAGGTCGGTCGTTACCTGGCTCTCGCCGTGGGGCAGAAACGAGAAAACTTCTCGTTCATCAGGCAAGATCTGATTGCGAGCCTGCTCTTCGTCGCTCTCGTTGCTTTGTTTTCCTGGCTCAGATTGGTCGCAGGCTTCGGTACGGCCTTCTCGACGGTTCCCTTGGAGTTCGGCTGGCTGCTCGGGAGGCCGAGCTGATGTCCGCCCTGCCCGAAAACGCGACGCGGATCGGGGTCGTTCTCATTGGTCGCAACGAGGGCGAGCGGCTGATCGCGGCTCTGAGGTCTGTCTCTGGTCGAGCGGATACGATCGTCTATGTCGACTCCGGCTCGACGGACCGCAGCGTTGAGGCCGCTGAAGCCATGGGCGCGGCGACCGAGAGCTTGGACATGAGCACGCCATTCACTGCGGCCCGCGCGCGCAACGCCGGTTTTGCTACGCTCCTGAAGCGCGATCCGGCGGTCGACTTCGTGCAATTCATCGATGGCGATTGCGAGCTCGATCGCGGCTGGATCGACGTGGCGGCAGCCTTTCTCGAAAGCCATCCGGATGTGGCGCTCGTCTGCGGCCGCCGGCGCGAGAGGTTCCCGCAGCGCTCGATCTACAACAAGTTGTGCGACATGGAGTGGGATACGCCGGTCGGCGAGACGCGTGAATCAGGGGGGGACTTCCTCGTCCGGCGGGAGGCCTTCAGCGAGGTTGCCGGCTTTACCGAGCAGATGATCGCGGGGGAGGAGCCGGAACTGTGCGCGAGGCTGCGGCGCGCCGGTTGGAAAATCTGGCGGCTCGCCGCTGAGATGACCGTCCACGACGCCAACATTCTGCGCTTTCGCCAGTGGTGGCGCCGGGCTGTGCGATCGGGATTTGCCTACGCCTCGCTCCGCCACCTTCATGGCGCCGGCCCCGATCGGCATTCCCAGCGGAACGTCAAGAGTGCGCTGATCTGGGGCGCTGCCCTTCCCGTGGCCATAGCGGCCGCAGCGCTGGCCTACCCACCTGCCGCCGCTGCTGCCGTCATCTACCCGCTGCAGGCCGCCAGGATCGGTCTCCGGCAGAAGCACCAAGGGGCCGACCGATTTCTCTATGGGGCGTTCGTTGTTCTCGGCAAGTTTGCCGAGGCTGTCGGGATCGGCAAGTTCGCGTATGCCCGCCTGCGCGGCCGCGATCAGCCGCTCATTGAATACAAATAGCTGTGTCCACAGGGAATTAGATCAGCGGGAACGCTAGGCGCGCGGCCGCGCGAGCAGGCCCTTGATCGGGGCGAGAAGCGTGATCTCGGCGAGCACCATGGCGCACCGGGCGTAGCGCATGGTGAGGCGGCGCGGGTTGGTCGCCAGGCGCCAGAACCACTCGAGGCCGAGTTGCTGCATGAAACCGGGAGCCCTGATCTGGGTGCCGGCAAGAAAATCCAGACCAGCGCCGATGCACACGAACCCCACGGGGATGTTTCGCTCGACAGCGCGGGCAGCGAGCAGTTCCTGCTTCGGCGCGCCCAGGGCAACGAGGCACAAGCCAGCCCCCGAGGCGGCGATGCGATCGAGGGCTGCGTCGGCCTCGGCACCCTCGGGGTCAAAGCCATGCGGTGGAGCTTCCGCGCCAGCGATCCGAAGCTTGTGGCCGGTCAGGCGCGACAGCGTTTCGCCGGCGCTTTGGAGGACGTCGTGCGTCGTGCCGTAGAGGAAAATAGGGATGCCCTGCTCAGCGGCCGCCAGCGCGAGTGGAATAATGAGATCGGAGCCCGGGGTACGCTCGACGCGGGCGCCCTGTCGCGTGGCCAGCCTGGCTATCGGGGCACCATCTGCTGTAATAAAACGAGCCTTGGCATAGGCTTCCCGGAAGCGAGGCGAACGCCTGAGTTTGTCCAGGTGGTCCAGGTTGAGAGTAAAGACAGCGAAGCTTTCGCTGCGCACGGCCGTCTGAACGATCGCCGATACGGCCTCGTTCGCATCGGCCACATTGACCGGCCAGCCGTCCACTACGGCAAGAGTTTGGGGGCGAGACGCAATCGAGTTGAGCATACGCAGTACCAAATTTATACGCACGTTAGTGTTTCATTCATACACCGCCTCTCGGTGCACCGCAATTGGCGGTCCGCCGGGGTGTAGCGTGAAACAGTGTGCTGTTCTGAGACAGGGCCAGCGGTCGCCGGCGGTTCACGCGACTGACTTCGCAAGGGGCGCGCCAGTGGCGCGGTGCGCGGATCGCTTACGGCGCAACGCGGTGATGGTGTGGGCCGTCGGCCAGCGAACCGGGTGGCGATTGGGGGAGCGATCCCGGCCTTGCCGGAGGGCACGGCGGCCATAGTCGATTGCGAATGTCGCAACCGTGATGCGCTTCCGCTTTCGTGTGTGGGGAAGCAGTGTTAGTTTTGGCGGAGTAAAGCCGAATTCACGAAAAAGAGGCAGATTTCAGTTAGGTGGTTCGACGGCGCAGACGGTCCGGCCCAGCCCCTGATGGATGGTCTCTGTAATCGACGGCAATGTGGCCCGCTGTTTGCTTATTAGTACCCAAAGGTTTGCCATGGCTTCCTGGACATCCGTTAACGGATTTGGGTGGCGGGCTGGAGGCTGAGTATGAGGGTTCGTGCGTTCCTGGCGGTCTTTGCCGCCGTTGCATCTTTGAGTTCATCGGCCAGCGCCCAGGAGGCCGAAGGTTATCGTTTGGGGGTCCAGGATAGGCTACGGATTCATGTCCACGAGTGGCCTATTCTGACCGGTGAGTTCGTTGTTGGGGCGAACGGCTCTCTTATTCTTCCGCTGATCGGCGTCGTCCAGGCCAAGGGCCTCGAGCCCTCGCAGTTGGCAAGCCAAATATCAAATCGTTTGCGGGAACGCGCCAAGCTCGGCGCGACGCCTGACACGACCGTGGATGTCACTCAGTATCGTCCCTTCTACATTCTGGGGGGCGTCGAGCGGCCGGGTGAGTACAGCTACCGGCCGGGCATGCTTGTCGTGAATGCTGTTGCGATTGCCGGGGGGATTTTCCGGCCGCCCCGGACGTCTGACTGGGGTTTCGAGCGCGACGCCATCAATGGCCGGGGCGACCTTCGGCTGGCAGCCGTGAGGCGTGATGAGCTGGCGGCGAGAGAGCTGCGATTGAAGGCCGAAGCCGAAGGAAGCGAAGTATTCCCGCCGGTACCGCCGGCCTTGTCCGCGAGGGCCACCAGATTCATCGACGAGGAGCGCCTGCTCTTCAGCGCGCGCATCGATCGCCATCGCAATCAGTTCTTGGCTTACCAAGAGACCATCAAGTTGATCGAGGGCGAGATCAAGTCGCTCGAAGCTCAGATCGCCGCCGCTCGCAAGCAAGAGGACTCGGTTGCCAAGGAGCTCGAGGATACGCGTGGCCACGTAGCTCGTGCGCTCATACCGGCGCCTCGTCTGCTGCCGATCGAGCGCACGCTGGCTCAGATCGAGCGCGAAATGAAGGAAATCTCCACTCAGATCATGAGGGCGCGGCAGCAGATCAATGCGACCAAGATCCTTCGCGACAATCTGAAGGATGAGCGGCGCAGCACGGCTCTGACGGAGTTGCAGGCGCTCGAGGTGCAGAGGAAGGAGCTGGATGAGCGGGTCGAAACCGCCTCGCGTCTCGTCTCCGGGTCACAGGTTGCGTTGTCGAGCGCCGAGGAGCCGGGCGAAGTGTCCGGCACGCCCACGTACATCATCGTTCGCCAGCGTAACAATCTGGCAACCGAGCTACCTGCATCGGAGACGACCGTGCTCGAGCCTGGTGATATCGTGAAGGTCTACAGGCCGCAGGATGCCGGCTCGTCCCGCGGACGCGCCGGTGGTGCTCCTCGATCGTCGACGCAAGAGCAGCAGAGTCAGTAGCAGCAACCGAGTTCTTGTTCGCCGAGTGACCTCAGTCGTCGCTTGCCATGAAGTCAACGCCGGAAGCAGGCAGTCATGCTACATAAGAGTGTCGAGCCTCGCTCGCCCGACAGCTATCCCAGCCCGGCGGCAGCAAGTCCGTTCGATCAGATCGACCTTCGTTGGATGGTCAGCGCGGTGCTCCAGCACCGCTGGATGATCATCGCGGTGCCGGCGATCTTCACGGTGCTTGCGATCTTCTTCGTCATTGGCCGATCGCCAAATTTCACGGCTTCGACGCAGCTCGAGCTCACCAATCTGCGATTGGCCTTCAGCCGCGAGGATGCGCTTTTCGCTGAAACCCATCCGGATCCGACCTTTCTCGAGACACAGCTTCAGATCATACGATCGGATCGCGTCGCCCTGAACGTCCTGACGCATCTCCAGATGATCGCGGCCGATGCCTCCGCGCAGAGCAAGGCAGAAGCCCTCAAGAAGCTGCGTCAGGGCTTCTCGGCGGAGCGCGTCGGTCTGAGCAACGTCGTCGCTCTTTCCTACAGCTCGTCGAGTCCCGAGATGGCAGCGCAGCTCGCAAACGAGTTTGCGCGAGCCTACGTTGCCGAGCAGAACGCGGCCCGCTGGGATGCGGCGCAAGCCGGCAGCGGCTGGCTGCGTGATCGCTTGCGCGAGATCGGACCCAAGGCACGTGTCATCGCCGAGGCGCTGCCGCCGCCACACAAGAGCAACATGCGCGGATTGTTGATCATCGTCGCAGCGGGCATGGTCGGCGGTGTGCTCGCAGTTGCCGGTGCGTTTCTCTGGAAATTTCTCGACCGGCGCATTCTCACGCCGGAGGAGGCTGCAGCGGCAACCGGCGCAGAGTGCCTCGGCATTATTCCTCGATTTGCTGGATCGGCCAACGCGTCGCGAACCGATGTGAGTACGGAGCCGCAAGCCACCAACAGCTTCTCCGCCGACATGTCCTCGCTCTCGTACGCGCTCGACCATCCGAACTCGGAAGCTTGGTCGACGCTGCGGAACGTGAAGGCTGCGTGCGAGGATTGCTTCGGTGGAAAGGGGCTGCGCTACCTCGGAATCACCTCGACATTCGCAGGTGAAGGACGCTCGACGGTCGCCGCCAATCTGGCGCTGTCACTCGCGGCTTCGGGCAAGAGCGTTCTGCTCGTCGACTGCGATATCTACGATCCCGTGCTCTCGCGCACGTTTGCTGGTCCCGAAAGCATTGGGCTCAGGGACTATCTGCGCGATGGGCAGGCTTCGTTCGGGAGCCACGTGCTCGTCGAGCAGCGCACCGGCCTCAACTTCCTTCCGCTGGGAACCGGCAGCGGTGCGAATGGCGACGATATCTGGACCATTAATCTGCGCCGATTTTTTGAAGAGACGCTCGCCAGCTATGAGTATGTGATCTTCGACATTCCGACGCTCGGCAATCTTGCCGATATCCGCGCGGCCGCCCGCTACCTCGATGGCTTCTTGCTCGTCGTCGGATGGCGCAAGGTGACGGCCGAAACTGCCCGGCTGGGCGCGACATCGAGCAGCGTGATGCACGAGCGCCTGTTGGGCACGGTGCTCAACAACGTCGATAGCCGCGAGACGCGTTGGCTGCTTTCATCGCAAGTCAATTTCCTGAACAAGAGCGTGCAGACGGACGAGCTGCCCGGCGTGGTCGAAACCGTCCGCCGGGTAACCAACAAGACTTCCAGATCGAAGAAGGTGCTGGTCAAGGTCGCATTGGCCTTCATTCTGGCTGCTGCAACGATGGCCCTTCTCCCTTGATGGGGCGGCGCGGACGAGTGAAAGCCTGACGAGCGCTTTGTCGAGATCGGGAACAGATCTCGCGGAGCGCTGTAGCGCGCTTCTTGCAATGCCGAGGCGAAATCAGGGCGCCCGGCTACATCGCAGCGTTTCCTCGGCACGGCCGAGATTTCGACCGGGCCGAATGGCGCGGTCTCGAAGCGAAGGCAGGATTGATCGAGTATGGTAGACGAGCCGAGCGCCAATGATATTGCCGTGATCGGTCTGGCACTCCGTGTGCCGGGCGCTCGCGACGCGCGCCAGTTCTGGCAAAATCTCCGCAACGGGGTCGAATCCATCGAGGATCGGACGCCGGAGGAGCTGGTCGCAGCGGGAGAATCCGCTGAGCGCATCCGGCGCAGCAACTATGTTCGGCGCACGTCCGCACTTCCCGGCATGGCGGACTTCGACGCCGAGTTCTTCGGCTTCAGCCCGAAAGACGCTGCGATCATGGATCCGCAGCACCGCCACTTCCTCGAATGTGCCTGGGAGGCGATGGAGGACGCGGCGCGCCCGCCCGAGCGCACCACGGGGCCGGTCGGCCTGTTCGCCGGCTGCGGCATGGGCAGCTACTTCTACTTCAACGTCTGCAGCAATCGCCCGCTTGTCGATCAGGTGGGCATGTTCCTGCTGCGGCACACCGGCAACGACAAGGATTTCCTGGCGACACGCGCCTCGTACTTCTTCGATCTGCATGGGCCGAGCGTGAACGTGCAGACGGCGTGCTCGACCTCGCTCGTTGCCATCCACTACGCCTGCCAGAGCCTGCTCAGCGGCGAATGCGAGATGGCGCTCGCGGGCGGCGTGACGATCGAGATGCCCCACAACCGCGGCTACCTCTTCCAGGAAGGCGAGATCCTTTCGCCCGACGGCCACTGCCGTGCTTTCGACCATCGCTCTGCCGGGACGGTCTTCGGCAGCGGCGTCGGTGTCGTCGTGTTGCGCCGCCTGTCCGATGCCCTCGCCGACGGCGATCCGATCCGCGCGGTGATCAAGGCGACCGCGATCAACAACGATGGCGCCGGCAAGGCGAGCTATCTCGCGCCGAGCGTCACCGGGCAGGCGGAAGCGATCGTCGAGGCGCAAGCCCTGGCGGGCATCGACGCGGACTCCATCCAATACGTCGAGTGCCACGGTACCGGCACACGCCTCGGCGATCCGATCGAGATCGCGGCTTTGACCCAGGCCTTCCGCCAGAGCACGGACAGGACCGCCTTCTGCCGCGTTGGCTCGGTCAAGTCGAACATCGGCCATCTGGATACGGCTGCCGGCGTCGTCAGTCTCATCAAGGCGGTCCTGGCGCTCGAGAACGGCGAGATCCCGCCGACGCTCGGCTATGAGGCGCCGAACCCCGAGATCGACTTTGCTTCGAGCCCGTTCGTCGTTGCCGACAAGCTGGTGCCGTGGCCGACGACAAAAGGGCCGCGGCGCGCGGGCGTCAACTCGCTCGGTGTCGGTGGCACGAATGCGCACGCCGTCGTCGAGCAGGCACCGTCGCGGGCGCTGCCCGCAGCAGGCGCCGCGGACGGGCCGCAGCTTCTCATTCTCAGCGCACGCAATCGCAAGGCGCTCGATGATGCCGGTCAGCGTCTCGCGACGCACATCGAGGCAACGCCCGATCTTCGCCTCGCCGATGTCGCGCATACGCTGATGGAAGGGCGCCGCCGCTTCGATCAGCGGCGCGTCTTCGCCGTGGCAGACCGCGCCGATGCAATCACGGCGCTCTCGCAACCCGATCTGCGCCGCGGCTTCACGCATACGCCCATCGAGGGGCTTTCCGGCGCCGTCCTGCTCTTTCCCGGCGGCGGGGCCCAGTATCCCGGCATGGGCCGCGCGCTCTACGCGAAGGACCGCACGTTCGCGGCCGCCGTCGACGAAGGCCTGTCCTACCTTCCCGCCGACCTCGCTGCCCGGATTCGCGATCTTTGGCTCGGCACATCGACGGCGACGAGCGAAGCTGCCCGAGAGCTGCTGCGTCCCTCGCTCCAGCTTCCTGCAATTCTGATCATCGAGGTCGCTCTTGCGCGCCTCTGGCAGAGCAACGGGCTGAAGC
Organism: Hyphomicrobium sp. CS1BSMeth3; assembly: GCF_900117415.1. Lineage (GTDB taxonomy): Bacteria > Pseudomonadota > Alphaproteobacteria > Rhizobiales > Hyphomicrobiaceae. Next base: position 210,466 of record NZ_FPEI01000003.1, on the reverse strand, counting down.
CCGCCGCGCTGATCGGCCACTCCATGGGCGAGTATGCGGCCGCGACGGTCGCCGGCGTGATGTCCTTCGAGCGCGCCGTACGCCTCGTCCAGCTCCGCGGCGAGCTCTTCGACGAAGTGACGGGCGGCGGTCTGCTGAGCGTGCCGCTTGCTGCTGATGCGCTCGCGGAGCGGCTTCCCGACACGCTCGACATTGCCGTGATCAACGCGCCGGAATTGTGCGTCGTCTCGGGGCCCGACGGCGAGATCGAGGCCTTCCGTCAGGCCCTCGTCGCGGACGGCATCGACGCGGTGCGCGTGCCGATCAACGTCGCCGCGCATTCGCGAATGCTCGAGCCGATCCTCGGCCGCTTCGAGGTATTCCTGCGCGCGACACCGCTCTCCGCGCCACGGATCCCGATCGTCTCGAACCTCACCGGTACGTGGATGACGCCCGCCGAGGCGACCGATCCACTCTACTGGGTCAAGCATCTGCGCTCGACCGTGCGCTTTGCCGATGGCCTCGCCACTCTGGCGGCGGACAAGACGCGCCTCTATATCGAGGCTGGTCCTGGCCGCATGCTCTCGTCCCTCGTCAAGGCCCAGGGCACCATCGACGCCAATGCCGTCGTCAATTCATTGCCGCATGCCGACGAGGCGGTGGACGACCACCTGTATTTCCTCGCAGCCTTTGGGCGCGCCTGGGCTTGTGGTCTGCCTCTCCCCATTGAGCAGCTCGCCGCAGGCGCCAATCCGCGTCGTGTGCGTCTGCCGACCTATGCCTTCCAGCATCAGCGCTACTTCATCGAGCGTGTGGCTCCGGCCGCTGCGGAGAAGGATGCGGAAGTGCCGGCGAAGCGGCCTGATATGGCGACCTGGGGTTGGGCGCCCTCGTGGAAACCCGCCTATGCCGCCGGCACGCTCGGCGCCGACGAGGAGGCGAGCAGCTATCTCGTTTTCCTCGATGATACCGGCGTCGGCGACGAGATGGTGCTGCGCCTCCGCGCCAAGGGACATCGTGTCACCACCATAGCGCTCGGCGATGCCTTTGCGGCAAAGCCGGACGGCAGCTACGTGCTCTGCCCGGAGCTCGGGCGCGAAGGCTACGACGCCCTACTCACGCACCTTGCGGCAAACGGCGGCATCCCCGCGCGCTTCGTGCACCTCTGGCTGCTGACGGCCGACGAGAATTTCCGGCCCGGCTCAAGCTTCTTCCACCGTAATCAGGAGCGCGGCTTCTACAGCCTCTTCTTTCTCGCGCAGGCCCTCGGCGACGCCGACCTCGCAGACGACGTACAGATCACGCTCGCCACGAACGGCGCACAGCGCGTCGGCAAGGAGCCGCTGCTCTATCCTGATAAGGCGACCGTTCTCGGCCCCGCGCAAGTGCTGCCGCGCGAGCAGGCGAATGTCCACGTCCGCGTCGTCGATCTGCCGCTCGCCGCCGAACGCAGCGGAACCGCGCGCGGTCGTATGATCTTCGGCACCAGGACCGGCAAGGCTGCGAGCGGGGATGGCGTACGGCCGCTCGTCGACATGCTGTGGGATGATCTCTTTGCCGAGCCGGCAAGCGAGATCGTGGCCTATCGCGAGGGCCGGCGCTGGATCAAGGCCCATCGCGAAGTGCGCCTCGACGCGCTCGCTGACGGCGCGGATCGCTTCCGCGAGGGCGGCGTCTATCTGATCACGGGCGGCCTGGGCGATCTCGCGGTCGCATGTGCCGAGGACCTTGCGAGGACATGGCGTGCCCGGCTCGCCCTCGTCGGTCGCCTCGAGCTGCCTGAGCGCGCCGAGTGGCCCGATTATCTGGCAGCGCGCGGGGCTACCACGCGTGTCGGTCGAGCGATCGCCGCGATCCAGGCGATCGAGGCTGCCGGTGGCGAGGTCATGTACGTGCGCGCCGATCTCACCAACCCGGAGGCTGTACGCCGCGCCATTGCCGACACCAAGGCGCGCTTCGGCGCGCTGCATGGCGTTCTCCATGCAGCAGGTGTCGTGAGCGACAATCTCATTCAGTTGAAATCGGTCACCGACGTCGAGGATGTTCTGGCGCCGAAGGTGCTCGGCACCATGGTGCTCGAAGAAGCGCTGGCCGGCGAGCCGCTCGATCTTTTCGTCCTGTTCTCCTCGACGAGCACCGACACGACGCCTGCTGGGCAGGTCGATTACGTCGCTGCGAATGCCTTCCTCAATGCCTTTGCCGAGAGCCGGGCGAGCAAGGGAAAGACCGATGTCATCGCGGTCCACTGGGGGGTGTGGTCGGATGTCGGCCTCGCCGCTCGCGCGATTCGGAATGCCGAGAGCGACACACCTCTGAGGACCGTCGACGCCGCCAGCCAGCCGCTGTTTGCGGACCGCGTGCATGAGGAAGGCACCGGCGACTGGCTGGAGCTCATGGGTGATCCTGCCCGCCAGTGGCTGCTCGATGAGCACCGGCTGCGCTCCGGCGAGGCCGTGTGGCCCGGCACCGGTTACCTCGAGCTCGCCGCCGAGGCGGCGCGCGAGTTCGGCATCCATGGCGCGATCGAGATCGCCGACCTCACGTTCCTTCGCCCTATACATGTGCCCGACGGCGCGCCGCGGCCCATACGCGTGCGCGTCAGCCGGGATGGGCAGAATCTGCGCCTTGCGATCGAGAGCACGGCCGAGGCCGACAAAGGCGGTGCCTGGTTCCGCCACGCCGAGGCAACGGCGGCGATCGTGCGCACGCCGCAGCCGCCGCCGATCGACATTCAGGATACGATCGCGAGCTGCGCGATCAAATCTCTGGGCGAGGCCGGCCGAGCCATGCGCTCCGCACAAGAAGCTCATCTGCGTTTCGGGCCGCGCTGGCAAGTGCTGCGCGAGATGCACCTGGGTGACGGTAAGGCCATTGCCCGGCTTGCGCTCGACGAGGCTTTCGCCGGGGATGTCACGAGCGGTCTTCTGATGCATCCGGCGCTCGTGGACATTGCGACCGGCTACGCCATGGCGCTCATCCCCGGCTACGATGCCGCCGCGGGCCTCTGGGTCCCGGTGAGCTACGGCCGCGTGCGCCTCTATCAGCCGCTCCCGGCGTCGATCTGGAGCCTGGTCAAGCTCTCTGCCGACAATACCTTCGGGTCGGGCTTCGCCACCTTCGACGTGACCATCGCCGACGAATCCGGGCGCGTCCTCGCAGCAATCGAGAGCTTCACGGTGAAGCAGCTCGAAGCCGGCAGCAATTTTGCGGCAGCGCTGCACGATACTTCCGGCGCCCTGCCTGCTGCTCGTGGCCATTCCAGCCGCGAGCTCTCGCCGGCAATGGCGCGGCTCGCAGCGCAAGTCGGCAACGGCATCCTGCCTGCGGAGGGGGGCGAAGCGCTCCGCCGTGCCGTCGCGACGGGCCTCCCGCAGGTCGTCGTAAGTTCCATGGATTTGATGCTGCTCCAGAAGGCCGCCGCGCATCGCGAGGAGGGAGCCGCAGTGACGCCCGGGCTCGACCGCCCGGATGTGGACAGCGCGTTCGTCCCGCCCGAGACGGAGATCGAGAAGACGCTTGCCGGATTCTGGTCAGAGCTGCTCGGGATCGACAAGATTGGCACGGCCGACAGCTTCTTCGATCTCGGCGGTCATTCGCTCGTCGCCGTGCGCCTCTTCCGCATGATCAAGAAGGCCTATGCCGTGGATCTCCCGATCTCGGCACTTTTCGAGGCGCCGACGATTGCGGCGTGCGCGCGCCTCATCGAGGAGGCCGGGGGCCACTCGGGAAGCGGCGATGCCCCCGCATCTCCATCTCCCGCCGACGGCGCCAGCAAGATCCAGTTCGCGCATGTCGTGCAGATCCACGCCGGGCGCTATCCGCACGCGACGCCGCTCTTCATCTGCGCCGGCATGTTCGGCAACATCCTCAATCTGCGCCATCTTGCGATTCAGATCGGGCAGGATCGCCCTGTCTACGGCTTGCAGGCGCGCGGGCTATATGGAGGACAGGCGCCGCACGAGACGTTCGAGGAGATGGCCGCGAGCTATCTCGAGGAGGTCCGTGTCGTGCAGCCGCGCGGACCGTATCTCCTCAGCGGGTTCTCCGGCGGCGGGCTCGTCGCCTATGAGATGGCACAGCAGCTCATTGCGGCCGGTGAGACCGTCGACATGGTGATCATGCTCGACACGCCGTTCCCGGAGGGACTCGAGCTATCGAGGCTTGATCGGCTGTACATCCGATACCAGGAGTTCCGGCAGCAGGGTGGCGCCTTCTTCCATCGGTGGCTGTACGACCGCATATCGTTCGAGCTGAAGCGCCGGCAGAAGGAGAGGACCGACGAGAGCGGCAGCGAGCAGTTCCACAACAACGAGGTCGAAGCGGCCTTTCTTCGAGCGCTCGCGCGGTACCAGGCCGAGCCGTACGGCGGATCGACGCTTCTTCTGCGTCCGAAACTGCGGACCGCGTTCCATCTTCGCGATGGGCGACCGCTCAACTCGGATCGTCGTGTCGTCAAGTCCGACAATGGCTGGTCACCTTACCTTCCGGCCCTTTCGGTCAAGGAAGTTCCGGGCGATCACGACAACATGATCCTCGAGCCGAATGTTCGGGTGCTTGGAACATACATGCGCGAGGCGCTGAGAACGGCCGGGCAGATGCCGGTGCCGGAGGCATTGGCGGCCGAATAGGCACATCCGGCCGATCGGCTGCGTGACAGGGCTCGGCGTATCCCCCATGAACCAGAGCGCCGCGCAAAGTGTTTGTATGGAGTAGTTGCAGTGTGTGGCATCGCCGGGATCATCGGCCGCTTGAGCGAGCGCAATCGTCGCGCCGTCCGATCGATGTCGAGCGCGCTCGCACATCGGGGGCCGGACGGCGAAGGCTTCTTCGAGAGCACCCCCGATCATCGCGGCAACGGCGTGCTGTTCGCGCATCGCCGGCTTTCGATCCTCGACCTTTCGGACTCCGCGTCGCAGCCCATGACGGACGCGGGTGGCCGCCACACGATCACCTACAACGGTGAAATCTACAACTATGTGGAGCTTCGGAACCGCCTCCGCGCCGAGGGGCAGACCTGCCGCAGCAGCGGCGACACCGAGGTCATGCTGCGTCTCCTGTCGCGTGGCGGCGCCAAGTCCGTCGGCGATCTCCGCGGGATGTTCGCCTTCGCGCTCTGGGACGACGCGCGCGCCGAGGTCTTGGTCGCCCGTGATCCAATGGGCATCAAGCCGCTGTACATCTGCAGGAACCCCGATACCAGCGCGGAGCGCGAGTGGTCGGTGCTCTTTGCCTCCGAGGTTCGGACCATTCTCGCCTCGGGCTTGCTGCAAACGCCGCGTCTCAACCCCACTGCCGTCGCGAGCTTCGTTTGGAACGGATTTGTCGCCGGGCCGGATACGATCATCGACGGCATTCATTCGCTGCCGCCAGGGCACGCTGCCGTGCTCGATCTCGACGGCAATGAGAAGTCCCGCGAGCGCTTCTGGCATTATCCGCCGGCCAATGCTCCCAAGGATGGTGATGTTGCGAGCGTGCGGCGAGCGCTGCACGAGAGCGTCGAGAAGCATCTCGCGAGCGATGTGCCGCTCGGCATCTTCCTGTCCGGCGGCATCGACAGCAGTGCTGTCGCCAACATGGCAGCTCGCGCATCGCAATCCGAGGTCGTTACTTTCACGCTCGCGTTCGAAGAGCAGGAATATGACGAGGGTCCTTTCGCGAGGGAGATCGCCAAGGCCATTGGAACGCGCCATAGGGAGGTGCGCTTTACCGAGCAGGACTTTCTTTCCTCGCTCGACCGGGCCCTGGAGAGCATCGACCAGCCGACGTTCGACGGTCTGAACTCCTTCTACATCTCGCAAGCCGTACGCGAGGACGGCATCAAAGTTGCTCTCGTCGGCTCCGGCGGGGATGAGCTGTTCGGCGGCTACAAGAGCTTCCGCGACTTGCCGCGCCTTCAGGCCATCGCGCAGCGGCTTGCCTGGCTGCCGAAAGAGGGGCGCATTGCGATGGCCCGCGCGATCGCTCATCTCGCGGATCGCTCACGCGATGGCGTCGGCACGCAAGTAAGATGGGCGAAGCTTCCAAGCATGGTCGCCGAAGCGGATGACCTGCTTCAACTCTATCAATTGGCCTATGCCCTGTTCGTGCCGGACTTCCACCGGCGCCTCTTGAACGACGTGCCGGACCCTGCGCGCGTCGCGAGCGGCCTGCCGAGCCCCCTGAGGCGCGATCTTCAGGATGAGATCGCCGGACGTTCGCCGCTGGCGGCGCTTGGCATCCTGGAGCAGCGGCTCTTCCTCGGCGAGCGGCTCTTGCGGGACATCGATGTGGCGAGCATGGGGGTATCGCTGGAGACGCGCCTGCCGCTGGTCGACAGCGTCGTCACGGAGGCCGTGACGCGTCTGCCGGATAGCGTGCGCTATGCCCCACTGGGACGTAAGCAGCTCTTGCGGGATGTTGGACTAGAGGGATTGAGCCCTGCGCTGTTCGAGCGGCCGAAGCGCGGCTTTCAGATGCCGTTCGATCGTTGGATCCGGCAGCGCCTCGGTACGGAGATGGATGGCGTCATGCGCGATCCGCAGCTTTGCAAGGCCGCGGGGCTCGACGCGGGCACGGTCGACCTGCTCTGGAGCTCCTATCTCAAGGGGAGCAAGGGCCTGTATTGGTCCCGCGTGTGGGCGATCTATGTGCTTCTGCGGTGGTGCGATCGTCATGCCGTCAGCGTCCAGTAAACCTTTTCGCGTATGCGCTTCTTTCTTCGAGGATCAGTCTGGTGCAGCTCCGCATACAAGATGAGACAGCTATGACCAGTTCCGCTGCATCGACGACGGAGGCAGCCGCGCATTCCCGTGTGCGTCCCGGATCCTACTGCCTCATTACGCCTTGCCGCGACGAGGGGCAGTTTGCTCGGCGTACGCTCGAGTCGGTCAGCAAGCAGACCCGGCTCCCCGCGCTCTGGGTGATTGTCGATGACGGCTCCACCGATGACACGCCGCAGATACTCGCCGAGTACGCGGAGCGCCTTCCGTATGTTCGGGTGGTGAAGACCAAGAACCGCGGCTTCCGTCACGTTGGTGCGGGCGTGATGGAGGCGTTCTATGCGGGGCTGGAGACGATCAGCCGCGAGGAGTGGGAGAGCTTCGAGTTCATCTGCAAGCTGGATCTCGATCTCGATATTCCGTCCGGCTACTTCGAAGAGATCATCCGGCGCATGAATGCGGAGCCGCGGATCGCGACCTGCAGTGGATCGCCGTATTTCCTGTCGAAGGCCGGGACCCTGGTCAGCGAGGAGTGCGGCGAAGAGACTTCTGTCGGCATGATCAAGTTCTATCGCCGATCGGCCTGGGAGCAGATCGGCGGCTTCATTCGCGAGCTGACCTGGGACGCCATCGACTGCCACATCTGCCGGCTGCACGGCTGGTACGCGCGAAGCTGGGACGATCCGGCCATCCGCTTCCAGCACTTGCGCCCCATGGGGTCGAGCCAGAAGAGCTGGTGGACGGGGCGTATCCGGCACGGAAAAGGCCAGTGGTACATGGGGACGGCGCCGCTCTACATGCTCGTGAGCGGGCTCTATCGTATGACCCGTCCGCCGTATGTTGTCGGCGGCGTCGGAATGATGTGGGGCTACCTGCGTGCCATGCTCAGCGGCACGCCGCGTTTTCCCGACGCCGAGGTCCGCCGCTTCATTCGGCGATACCAGTATGCGTGCCTGCTGATGGGGAAGAAGCGGGCGACCGAGTGGCTCGACAAGCAGCAGTACGATGTCTGGGCGCGACGCAACGCACCGGGGCGGGCTCCTGAGACGCAGGCTGGTGCTTAGCATGCTGGACCGTAGCAATGTCAGCGCGGCCCAGAAGGATCGGATCCTGTTCGTTACTCATGTGGCGATCCGACAGACGCCGGAGGGTCTCTGGATCGATGACCAGACGGCGGAAGGTCTTGTTCGTTGGTGCGAGAATTTCGGCCAGGTCTCGTATGCAGGGATCGAGCTCGACGAAGAAGATGTCGCCAAGTGGCCCACCATCACCTGGGTCCGCATTGAAGACTTGCCCTGCAGCGACCGCCTGAACATCATCCGCCTGCCACGCGCTTACAGGATCGGCGCGTTTTCCGGGGCGTACAAGCGCACACGCGCTCTGCTCGCGGACGAGATCGCGCGCAGCGGCTATCTCTGCTTCACGCTCGGCGCGGTCGTCGGAGACTGGGCCGCGATCGGCGCACTCGAAGCCATCAAGCAACGGCGCCGCTACGCAGTATGGTTCGATCGCGTCGAGCACGAGGTCGTGCGGTCGGATCTGCCGAATATGCCGCTCAAGCGGCGTATGAAGGAGAGGATTACGCTGCTGCTGATGCCGCGCTATCACCGCTATCTGATCGAGCGCAGCCAGCTTGGACTGTTTCAGGGCAAGGATTGCTACGACCACTACAGCCAATTCACCAACAAGGGATTCTGCGTCTACGACACGCACACTAAGACCTCCGATTTCATCGATGATGCCGTGCTTCGCGCCAAGATCGCCAGTGCGCATCAGGGTGAGCCCTTGCGCATCTGCTATGTCGGCCGAGCCGCCGACATGAAAGGGCCGCTCGACTGGATCGAAGTTCTGGCGAAGGCACGGGATGCCGGCGTGCCGTTCAAGGCCACTTGGTTCGGAGATGGCCCGATGATCGAGGAGATGCGCCAGATGGTGGCCGATAGAGGCCTCGATGGCGTAATTTCTCTTCCAGGCTTTCTTTCCGATCGGGGCGCGGTCCTCGATGCCATGAGGGACGCGCATGTTTTTCTCTTTTGCCACAAGACGCCGGAATCACCGCGCTGTCTGATCGAGGCCCTCGTGTCCGGCACGCCGATCGTCGGATATGCGAGTGCCTATGCGCGCGACCTCGTGGCGGGCGACGGTGGCGGCGACTTTGTCGATGTCAGCGACGTTCGCGGCCTGGCAGATCGTCTGATCGCGCTCAACGGGAATCGGCAGGCCTTGGCGGATCTCATCGCTGATGCTGCGAAGTCAGGCCTGAGGTTCGACGAGCAGACTGTCTATCGCTACCGTGCCGGGCTGCTGCGCGACAAGCTTTGAGACGCGATTGCGGGAAGTGACGCCACTCTCACCTGTGGAAGGGGAGGAACGTGCTGCTGACGAAGACCGCGGCGATTGCTGCCACCGCGCTCATTCTGCTGCACGGCGCGAGTGCGGGTGCGCAACTCGCGCCGGAGCCTAAGCCGGCTGGCTCGTCGTCGACCCCTGAAGGGCAGAAGAGCAAGAGCATGCGGATACCCGAGCGCATTTTCGTTTCCGGCCATAGCCTCACCAACGAGCCGATACCGAGCGATCTCGCCGCGATCGCCGCAGGTTTTGGCCACAAGGTGTGGTGGAACCGGCAGTATCTCGAGGGATCTTCGATCAAGCAACGCAGCCGTGGTGATGCCGAAGGTGCGTCGCCCTGGACCGGCTATGCGAAAGGCATCGACTATAAGAATGCACGGATCGATGTTCTCGCCGAGCTGCGCCGGCCGGCACATCATCCAGATCAGCCCTATGACACGCTGCTCATCACGGAGCAGCACGGTGTTCTGAGTTCACTCGTCTGGCAGGACACGCCGACCCATCTGCGGGATTTCCATGATCGCTTCATCGCGCTCAATCCAGATGGCGTAACCTACTTCTACGAGTCCTGGCTTTCACTCGATAGCAAAGCTGATCCGCGCCGCTGGATAGCGTACGAGCGCGCGGCGGCGCCCGTGTGGCGCTGTGTCGTTGCGCAGACCAATGCTGCATTTGCCGCCGAGGGGCGCCGCGATCGCATCATATCGCTGCCGGCGGCCTTGGCCTTGGCCGGACTGATCGAACGGGCGACGCAGGGGGGAGGCGTACCCGGGATTACACGCGAGAGCGTGCAGGCGACCGTTGGGAGTATCGTCGAGGATCAGGTGCATCTCACCCGCCTCGGCAACTACTACATGGCCCTTGTGACGTTCGCCTATATGTTCCCGCAATCCTCTCGCGGGGCCTGGCACCCCGCCGAGGTGACGCCGCAACAAGCAGCGGCGCTGCAGGAGATTGCGGCGAGCATCTCTGCTGAGCCGCTGCCACCGCCGACGTCGATCGAGGATTGCCGCGACTACGTGCGAAGGTCCTTCATGTGGACTTATCTCAGCTATTTCGGCGAGACGTTTTGGCGGAGCGAGAAGGGCTATCTCGGCTCCCTCTATCTGCGGGCCAAGGTGGCCGTGCAATGGTGGCGCCTCTTCGGGAGTGACGGCCCCGAGAATCCTCTGTCGAAGGGCGCGTACCAGAAGCGTTGAAAGCCATCGCCGGCTTGGCGGACCTTCGCCTCAACGCAGGAGACTGCCGGCACTTCCCTGCAGGAATGGCTGATAGACGGCTGTGCCAGCAGCACCGGACCGCTCGAAGAGCCGCGCCTGCTTGATCTGGTGCGCGAGGCCATAGGTCAACCCGACGATCACAGCGAAGGCATACTGGCTTTCCTGGATGACGAGAATGTACTCGTAGAGCGAGTGCGCATAGACGATCAACATCGCGGTTCCGAGCCCGAGCAGATGGGCGGCTCGAGGATCACCCGTGGCCACCCAACTGTAGCGGAACGCGACATACATCGGGTGAAGCAGAAGGAGAATGAAGGCGAAGAGACCGAAGTACCCCGACTCGGCTGCGTTGAGCAGATAGGCGTTGTGAACGATATTGTTCAGACTCCCCTCGACGGGGGCGACGCCTGCTCGAACTGAATAACCATAGTTCTTGCCGATGTAGGAATAGTGGTTGGCTCCAATGCCAAAGGGATGGTCTTCCAGCATCGCCCTCGCGGCCCGATTGAAGGCTGCCCGCTCGTCGTACTGGCTTTCCATCGGTCGCGCGACGGCAAAGCGATCTTCTAGCGCCGAGAGGGCAATGGGGGCGAGTGCTGACGCAACAACCACGCTGATGACGCCAAGGAAGGCTTTCCATCTCGAGGGGCGGTGCACGAGCGACAGGAGATAGCAGGCAATGAAGCCCATGACGCAGAAGCCGAGAGCAGCTCGGGATGCGATGATCGAGGCAACCAGGAAGCCGATAAGCGGCGTGGCGAGATACTGAAGCTGCCGCCTCCCCGCCAGAAGCAAGGCGAAATGGGGAAACACAACCAGATGATTGACCAGACCAAGCGTATTCTGGTGGTTGAAGGTGCCTGTCGGCTGCAGTGCGCCAACGACGAGCTTCTGATAGACCACAAAGATGATTTGAATGACGAGGCCGAGCGCCAGCCCCTTCATGAACTGGTCAGGTACGGTCTCCTCGGTGCAAGCCTTTGAAATGACGATGACGAAGAAATAAATCCGTATGAACTGCCATACGTAGAACACTGCGGCCGTCGGCTGCTCGGCCTGAAATACGGACAGTGATATGGCGCTCAGGTAGATGATGAAGGGCAAGTGATATCTGATGGAATTCTTTTGATGCCTGAGAGCGATGTATGCAGCTATGGCGATAAGGTCGATCGCCGATATGAGCATGCCGGATGTATGGCCGACCCATGCATGGTCCCAGGTGTAGATTTCGAAGTCGAGCTGGGGTAGCGCCGGCAGCACAAACGGAAACAGTCCGAAGAGAATCCAGAACCTGTCGCGCAGGTAGGCGTTGCTCCGCAGGAGCATGGAAAGCGGTATAACGCCTAAGAAGCCGATCGCCATCGCCGCGTATTTCATAGCGGTGTGCCGGCTCCCGTGTACTTGCTCTGCGAGCGCGCCGCCCGATCCTGACGGACGCCCAGTGCGGCGTTATGCGATCTCGAGTGCATCCGGCTGGCCCTTAGTTGGGGCGAAGCGAACCGGATCTCTCCAGCTCGCTCTGGGCATGAAGATACAGCCAGATCGCCGCCGTCGTCCCAATGGTTTGGTGCACCGAGTACTCCTGCTGCGCCACCAAGAGTGGATGCTCGATGAAGTACTCGTAGACGGGCATTGCGAAGCGATTGGGATGGACGCGCCTGTTTTGCGCATTCTCTCTCGTCCCTGTGATCGGCAGGGGGGACCAGTACTGGCCAAAGATCCAATCGTGTGCCGTCTGCGATTGAGGTGACCAGCCAAAGACAGTGATGCCGTCGGGGACTTTGACCCCCATGGCTCTATGATCCTCGTGCAGAGGATGCTTGACCGTCCTCAGTCCCAACCCTGTAGTCATGCTGAGGCCGACCTGATTGGCGCCGAGAATGTGCGCCGATGCGATCTGCATCGTTCGCAGCAAGCTCTTGTCACCCGACAACTGGTGCGCGCGAATGAACATCTGAGCCTGATTGTAGTCCGGTGCGAGACCTTGCCCCCATCCCATCGGGGCGAACGGGTGCTTCATGCTAGGGTAGGCGACAATAGCTTGCGATTTTGCAACCATCTGCGCCGCGGCAACGAACGAGTGGCGGATCCGGTTCTGCAAGTCCTTGTTGGCCGTCGGAGCCTCTGCCCGAAGATACTCCCAGGCGCCGTCCGCAATATGCAGGTACACTTCCCCAGGATTGGTCCAGCCTGCCTCGAACGCCTCCCCGTACTCGCTATTCCCCGTCAATCGAAACATCGCTGCGGCGGCTGCCGTGCGATGCTCTACCGAAGCCTTGTGCAACTCCTGCTCGCGCGTCTTCCACGAGGCCTCGGTGAGGACGCCGGCTTTGGTGGCTAGAGCCCGGACCTCCGAGTAGTAGCTCTCCGGATCGAGCTGGACGCGCTCTGCAAATCTCCAGGCATCGCCGGCGCTCTTCTCGTAAACCTGAGCAAGACGCTCCTTCCCGAGAAGTTTCAGGATTCGCGCGAGCTTTGCAGCGCCGCCGGCATAGCGATAGGTCGAGATATGATCGGGAGCGAAGGCGAAGACCGTCTGGTGCTCGAGGAAGCTCGGAACGCCGAGCAAAGGATGCGCGGAGCTCTCAATACCTCCCGACACGCTTCCGTCGGCGTGCTGAAGGCGGCGAAAGAAATCAAGTGTCCAAATGGCTTCGTGGACCAAGTCCGGCACATCGTCGATCTCGGCATAGAGATCGCGGTCCAGTATCTCACTCGACTTCGGAATGCCGAGCGCCATGCTGCGCATCACGTCCGGCGCGCTTTCGTAGACATCGAGCAGCAGATTGGCGACGCTAACGTGGAGAATGAGCCGATCCCAATCGCCGGCATCCATATAGCCGCCCCAGTAGGTGGACGGGGCAATCGTGTCGGTGATCCAAGGCGCCTGGCTGCCGTCTTCCGCCTGCACGAAGCCAGAGCCGGCATTCGTGGACCACGAGAGAGGGAGTTTCGATTGGAGGACGGTGATCGATACGCCCGGTCTGAAGGACGCGGGTCTCGTGAAGCCGAAGCGCCCGTCGAGGGCTATGCCGCTTCGATGATTATAGAGGCCTCCAATCGACGTCCTTCCTGCTCGCAGCCAGATATCATCCGCGATCGCGAACGGGTCCGAGACACCAAGGCCGGGTACGTGAATTCGGTATGTTCCCGGCCGAGCGGGCTTCCAGGCGCCGAAATCGAGCTCGAACACGTAAGTGCCGGCGCGATTGGCGATGTGGACAGGGAAAGCGACAGGCGGCCCCGCCGAATTGGGGGCAGGATTTCCCGTCGGGCCGTCCGCGATCTCGAATGCATCAGGTTTTGTCGCGCCGACAGTCGCGAAGCCATTCAATGGCTGCGCCGATCCGGAGAAGCCGTCTAGCCAGATCCGCTGCCCCTCGGAGAAGCCATGACGGGGAGCTGACAGGGTTGGCGGTGTTCCAGGATGTAGCTGTGCTATGCGCACGCCCTGGCCAAGGCTCGGGTACTCCGCGAGCTGAGATGGCAAATTACCGCGGCGCTCTGGATTGGTCGGCGTGACGCGTAGAGCGATCTGGGATGAGTATTGAACGTCTCCTCGCTCGTCCAGGATCTCGAATGTGCCGAGGCCGTACGATCTGAAGTCGACTGCTCCCTCGGCGCTGCCGCCCGGAAGCCATAGTGCGAGGTAGGCAACCTTGCCTTCGTCCGAGGTGCCATAGCCATGCTGATTGGCGCGAATGGATATGGAGCGTGTGCGGCGGCTCGAATACTCGAACGACGAGTCCGGGAGAATGCCCCGTGGCCAGCGAATAGTGTGGCGGCCTTCTGGCAGCGGTTTCGCCAGTTTCAGGTAGATGTAGTGTTTGAGGCTGGCGCCCGTCATCGTCTCGTCGCCGGCACCGCGATAGATGCCGGAATCGTACGGCACCGATTTCCGGTAGACAGCGCTAACTCTGGCGCCGCCGATCTCGCCATAGCCGGATGCGTCGTCTGCGCTTTGAGTATCGAAGTATTTGCCGGGCGGGGTGTCGCTGAAACGGATGTGCGACCGGTCTGGGCCCACAACCTTACCCCATCGACCGTTCACCTGGACCCATGTCTCGGGCGTCTCAGACCTCGGCGCGGCCAGACGCTCGATTGTTCCCGGCTGAAATGGCGGATCGCGCACCTCGACTGCAACGACATCCGGTGCAGCAATCGTGATCTCATGAACAGTCTGAGCGGTCGCGGGCGTGAGCGACGATGCCATGGCGCAGAGCAGGGCAGCGACCATCGGAGCAGAGGCGATCGAGCGCCTCCGCCTCTTTGCGATCACCACGCTTTCCGCATCGTTGTTTGTGATCATCATCTGTGCTGTTGCCCTTGCAGTCCGGTCTCATGGGAACGGGCGGCGTGACGGTGAGCAGTGTTCCGAGTTTGCGCCTCAAGGCCTCAGGCGAACACCCGGGTCGACTGCCGATCGATCGCAGTACGAATTGCGTCTCGCAGGATGCCAGCGCTGACCTTGACGTCGAAGCGCCGCCGTGCGGTCACTAGCGCCGCATCGCCCAGCCTCTGGCGTAGTACGCCGTCATTCGCGAGCAGCTCGATTTTCTCGAGGATGGCGGCGGCGTCCGCTTGAGGCACGAGGAACCCGTCATGCCCCGGGCTGATCATTTCGCTCGTGGCGCCGATCACTGTGGCGATGACAGGAAGCCCGGCACTCATGGCTTCCATGACGGCGACGGGCCACGCTTCGCCGAGCCCGGTGCTCGCCAGAACCAGGACGTCTGCTGCGGCAAGCACCTCATGGACGCCCTGCTCGGCCAGCGAGCCCGTGAATGTGACGTGGTTCTCGAGGTCGAGCTCTCGCGTGCGCTTCTTCAAAGCGTCTTCATGTGGACCACCACCGACTACCGTGTAGTGCAGATCCAGCCCGTTGTTGATGCCCTGGCGGAGGGCCTGGAAAACATACTCGTGGCCTTTTGCGGCATTGAGCCGAGCAACGGTTGCGATGTGCAGTTTGCCTGGGACGAACGCGCGCGGACGGCGTGCACCATCGGCACGCGCCGTGTCGATGCCCATGAAGGTTTCTATGACGCGATCCGGCGGCACGCCTGCCTGATCCTCGAGCTGATGGCGCAGGTGCTTTCCGACGGCACAGACAAACGAGGCGTCTCTGAGCTTGGCCTGATGATCCAGGCCGTAGACCGCGAGATCGCCATGCAGGGTGATGCTGTAGGTGGGCCCCCCCTGGCGGCGTGCGAGAGCGAGGACATGAGCCGTGTCGGCGCACGAATGGCCGTGGACATGACGCACGCCGTGCTGGCGGGCCCAGTGGGTGAGATCGATGGCCGAGGCGATCAAGACGGCCTGTTTTGCGCGCTCGCTCGTCTGGCGCGCCTGGAGAGGCCGCAGGTACGACAGGCTTTGGCCGAGACCTTTGCCACCTACAGCCGCCCAGTTGAGGAGGCCCGGCAGAGATGGCGGGTAGATGTAGTGCGTCTCCGAGATTGCGGCACTGGCAAAATCGTGCGGGCAGTCAATGGAGGGACGTCTCGTGGAGACGAGCGCCACCTTCTCCCCCATGCTTTTGAGGGCTTCGATCTCGCGCCAGAACATGATGTGCGTCTGGCCAGGAAACTCGGGTACAAGATATCCGATCGTCATAATTCTCTCGCGGGCAGGGGGGCCGGAATTGCCGATCTGGCCATCGCTCCATCGCGCGTGCGGGAACGAAGGGCCGTAGCGTAGACAGACAAGATTTGCTCGGCTTTCGCCTGCCATGTGAGTTCGCGTCGAACTTTCTCTTGGGCGGCCTTACCCATTTGGATAAGGGCATCGGGAGCGGCGATGATGCGCTCGAAGGCCTGCCGCATTCCCTGAATGAGGCTTTCCGCATCGTGGAACGCGACGCGAATGCCGGTGTGCTCATCGACGAGCTCGGACGGCCCGGCATAGTCGGCGACCACGGGCACTGTTCCGCTTGCCATGGCCTCGACGACGACACCGCCGCCAAACTCGCGGATGCTCGGAAGAGCCATGAAGTCGGCGGCGCGCAGAAGACTCAGCGCCTCGGGCTGCTTCAGCCAGCCACGGAAGTTCACCTGATCGCGAACGCCGAGCTCGGTGGCCAGTTGCTCGAGCTCCGCTCGCTGCGGTCCATCTCCGACGATATCGATCGTGAGGCGCCCCGCGAGAAGCAGCGGTTGAGCGGCTTTCAAGAGAATGTCGGCGCCCTTGTATGGCACCAGGCGGCCGATGAATATGGCGCTTACCGTAGAGGCAGATCGGGGCACGCGCGGGACCAGCCAGCTTTCGTCTGCGCCGTTCTCCGGAATGAGCACGCACTTGTGCTGCGCCCACTCCGGCATATCACTCAGCGTGTGCTTGGAGCCGACGATGAGGGCGGAGGCATGCCTTCGGGTGGCTCTGTAAAACGGCATGAGCTTGTGAGCAGCTCGGATATGCGCCAACCACTCCTTCTCGGCATATTGACGGGCGCGAAAATTCTTGGGCCAGGGCGCGCCGCCATTCAGCGGTCCGATCACGAATGGAACGCCGGCCTGCGCCAGCTTCTTGGCAATGGGACTTTGATTGGTCGGGCTGAGAGGCGTGATGCGATGGACGAGGTCGAACCTCCCGGCTTCAATCTGTGAGCCAAACTGCCGCCAGACTTCCCGTTCGAATGAGTAGTAGCTCATCGACGAGAAGGCCATCATCGTCGTCCAGCCCTTGCCGTCGCCTCCCCGCAGGCGATCGGAAAGCCGGTACATCGGCGCGGCCATGTACTCATTGTCGATCGCGGTGAAGTCCGCTCCCTCCACAAGTCCGGCTCTCAGGATCGCGTCCCGATTGCGCACGTGGGTTACGAGATGGGCGTTCGTTCTCTTCGCGATGGCGCGCGCAATGTTCCAGCCGACGAGCGGAACGCTCGTCCATTCTGGATTTGCCGCCTCGGCGATCAGCAGAGGGCGATACGGTGCAGACCGGCTTTGCTCTTCCATCGAACTTCTTGCGGCTGGCTTCCGGTTGATCGAGCTTCGGCCTTAGGTAGGCACATCAGCCCGCTGGTCGTGTCATGGCCGCGCGGCGGCCGGCGAGGGCGGCGCGGCGTTCGGCAGCGCGCGCAGCCACATTCGTGAGATGCTTGCTCGCGCCATCCGCATCGCGCAGGTGCCCGACCAATCCTGATATCGTCGGAAAGCGGTAGAGGTCGGTGATCGAGAGCTTCGGCGTGACGTTGGCCTTGATCTCGCGATGGGCCTGAACGGCCAGCAGCGAGTGACCGCCAAGATTGAAGAAGTTGTCGTTCAGGCCGACACGATCGACGCCCAGAATGCTCTTGAAGATGTCCGCGATCTGCCTCTCGAGGTCGCTCTCGGGAGCCACGTATGCTTCGCTCGTCGCGGCAGGGGACGCTTTGCCGGGCTTGGGCAGCAGCTTTCGATCCACCTTCAGGTTGGGCGTCAGCGGGAACTGCTCGAGAGCGACGAAGTGCGCGGGCACCATGAACTCGGGCAGCGACGTGCGCACGTGCGTGCGCAGCTCCTCGTCCGAGATCGATCCGCTCTTGAAGCGCAAGTAGGCGACGATGCGAACGTCGCCGGGCGTGTCCTCGCGGATGATGGTCACGGCCTGGCTGACGCCCGGATGGCGGCCGATGCAGTTCTCGATCTCGCCAAGCTCGATGCGGTGGCCGCGAACTTTGACCTGATGATCATTGCGGCCGATGAAGTGGATATCGCCCTCGCTGCCGATGCGGACGAGATCGCCGGTGCGGTACATGCGGCTGCCAGGAACGAACGGATTGGCGACGAAGCGCTCCGCGGTCAGCTCGGGGCGGTTGTGATAGCCGCGCACGACGCCTTCGCCGCCGATGAGCAGCTCGCCGGGCATCCCCGGCGGCACCGGCCGCAAGCGCGCATCGAGAACATAGAGCTGCGTGTTGGCGATCGGCGTGCCGAGCGGCACATTGCCGTCCGTATCGTGGGCCGGGCCGGTGGACGACCAGATCGTCGTTTCAGTAGGCCCGTACATGTTCTCGATGCTGGCGTTCGTCGCGCGCCGGAGCTGGCGGAGCAGCGGCCCCTGCAGGGCTTCGCCGCCGAGGAACATGTGGCGGACTTCTGCCAGGGCGGCGCGATCCTCGTCGCTCTCGAGCAGCATCGTGGCCATGGCGGGCGTGCACTGGAGGTGCGTGACGCCATGACGGCGGATGAGCGCGCCGGCACGCTCGACCTCCGATGCCGTCGCGGTCGCAGCGAGCGGCTGCTCGGCAGGACGGCGCGCCTTGACCGCCGCCACGACCTCGGCGAGCGGCTTCAAAGCTTCGAAGGCGATCTCGGACGCAATGCCAAAATCGATGAGGCAGGCGATCTCGTCGATGCCGATGGCGGAGAGCTGATCGACGCGGGCAAGCGCGTCCTCAACGGTGCCGAACAGGCCGCTGTCATCGAAGTAGCGCAGAAAGGCGAACTCGAGGATCGCCTCCATCTCGTCGTCGGCCAGCGTGCGCAGGTCGAGATCCGTCGGCTTGTTCACGCCCTGCGGCCGCTTGAAGGCCGGGAATGCCCATGCGTACTGCTTGATGAGCGCCGCCGCGCTCCGAAGATAGTTCTTCATGGGGGCGCGCGCCTGCTCGCGGACGACCTCGCGGTCGCGGCCGACGAGCGTGTGCAGCATCATCGTGACTTTGTATTGGGACGGATCGCGCCCATGCTTGCGCAACTCATCGCGATAGGCCGCGACCTTCTCCGCCACTTCATCGATCGACTGGCCGAGCAGATGCGTCAACACATTGGCACCGGCACGCGCAGCGTCGCGGAAGGTCTCCGGGTTGCCGGCGGTCGTCACCCAGATCGGGAGCTCTTTCTGAATGGGACGTGGCTGCGTCATGACGTCGACGGGTTTGCCGTCCGGCGCGCCGAACGCAACCTTCTCCCCGCGCCAAAGCTTGCGCACGACCTCCATGTCGCGGAAGAGCGCCGACCGATTGGTCGGAGGCGCATTCTCGGGGCGCAAGAGAAAGTCTTCTGGCATCCAGCCCGAGGCAAAGGCCAGAGCGGCGCGGCCATTGCTCAAGTTGTCGACGACAGCCCATTCCTCCGCGACACGCGCAGGATGGTGGAGCGGCAGCACGCAGCTACCGGCGCGGATCGAAAGGTTCTTCGTCACGGCAGCGACAGCGGCGCCCGTGACGGCCGGATTTGGGTAGGGACCGCCGAAGGCATGGAAGTGCCTCTCCGGCGTCCACACGGCGTTGAAGCCATGCGCGTCGGCGAAGCGCGCGCCCTCGAGGAGCAGTTGATACTTCTTCGCACCCGGCGCGTCGTCATCGCCCCAGTAGAAGAGGCCGAAATCCATGTTGGCTGCGCGCCGTGCGGCCTGTGCGTGCGCACCGCCCTCGTGATGGTAGTGCTCGTCTGGTTGAATGACGACCTTGAAGCCGCGGGCGAGCGTCCAGAAGAGCTCCAGAACCGAAATGTCGAACGAGAGGCTCGTCACCGCCAGCCAGACCGGCTGCCCCGTCGCGGGGCGGTGGATGCGATCATCCATGCCCGCGAAGAAATTGACGACATTGCGATGCTCGACCATCACGCCTTTCGGGCGGCCAGTGGAGCCGGACGTGTAGATCACATAGGCGAGGTTATGCGGCGCGGCGTGGTGCGCCTGGGCCGAGGCGGCGGGAGCGGCTGCAAGCGCACCAGCAATCGAGATCGCGCGCACGCCCGGGATGGCGGTCGTCGGCAGTGCCGAGGCCTCCACGATCAGCGTTGCAAGGCCGCTATCCTCGATCATGTAGGCAATGCGATCGGCGGGATAGGC
This sequence comes from Hyphomicrobium sp. CS1BSMeth3, assembly GCF_900117415.1. Classification (GTDB taxonomy): domain Bacteria; phylum Pseudomonadota; class Alphaproteobacteria; order Rhizobiales; family Hyphomicrobiaceae. Next base: position 190,449 of record NZ_FPEI01000003.1, on the reverse strand, counting down.
CGGGTCGAGCGGGACGTAAGCGCCGCCGGCCTTCAGGATCGCGAGCGCGCCGACGACAAGATCGCAGGAGCGCGTGAGATTGAGGCCGACCAGCGTGTCGGGTCCGACGCCGAGCGAGGAGAGATAAGAAGCGACGCGGCTGGCCTTGGCGTCGAGCTCGCCGTAGGTGAGGCTCTCCGCCCCGCACACGAGGGCAATGGCGTCCGGTGTCGCCGCGGCCTGGCGTTCGAAGAGGGTGTGAACGAGCGCGGCGCGGTCATGCTCGTGCGCCGTGGCATTTCGCGTGTGGAGGAGCTCGTTCAGCTCATTCTCGGACAGCAATGGCAGATCAACGACGCGGGCGCTGTCATCGGCATGGAATGCCGCAAGCGCCATGCACAGGCGTTGCGCCAGCGCCTTGGCGTCATTGACTGAGAACCTGGCACTGTCGAACAGCACACGGGCCATCGAGCCGTTGACCGGGAGCGCAAAGGTGATGGCGGCGCTGTCGCAGGGCTTGGCCGCCATCGGATCGGCTGTGAGCTTGATGGCGACGGTAGCGTGCAGAGTGCCAAGATACGGCGTGCGACTTGAAAGGTCGGCCACATATGCCACGTTCCGGCGAAGCTCCGCGAGCTCGGCCGTGACCGCCTGCGTGAGCGACCCTGCCGTCGCCTGATCGGCGATCGACGCGCAGAAAGGCACACTGTCGGCAATATAGCCGGGATGGCGTGCCGCGCGTGCGGTCAGAGCGTCATCCGTGAAGAAGGCTTCGACCCGATCCTGGCCGGTCAGGCGCGCGAGACCGGCCACAAGCGCGGCCAGCGCGCGCGCATCCGCGAGGCCCTGAGGAAGAGGGAGATCCACGCTCTGCCACTGCGCGGGTGACTTTTCGTCCGCAGCGGTGATCCCGTACAGATCCAGATCGCGGAAGTCGCGCAGCCGCCGGCGGAAATACAGCTCATGATGCGCAACGTCGGCGAGCAAGGCCTCGAGATCCTGTGCGTCGTCGCTCGCGGGCGACGGCAGCACCTCACCGGCGCGCAGGACGTCGGCAATCGCGACCGGCTTGCCCGAAGCATTGCTCAGTCCACCGATGCGAACAGCCCCATCGACTGTGGAGATTTCCGCCGAGGTGGCGTCCACGGAGAGGACGGTGCCTGCGCTGGCCGAAGCGGGGCGCTCCACCGTTTCGAGCGACAACACGTTATAGGCGCGCGAGGCCGTCCTGAGCTTCGGCAGGCTCAGCGGGTTCTTGTAGCCGGCACCGAAGTTGAGCGCTCGAGACAGGCGGCTGATTTCAGCGGTCGTCTTGCCGAAGTCCAGGGTGGCGCCCAAGGCAGGGCGATCGTGCCCGCCGTGGCGCGACCACTGCGCCATGTTCTGCTGGGTGCTGGCGAGCGTTCCGGCTTCGATGCCATCGAGCAGAGTGGCAAACGATGCCAGCCCCGCCTCGAAGCACTTCATATTGAGGGTCAGCGACGTCTCGTCCGGGGAGATCTCGAAGGCGGTCTGGACGTAGATGACGCCTTCGTCGACACGATCGGACAGTGCATGCCAGGTCACGCCATAGTCGGTGTCGCCAGCGAGGATTGCCCAGGCAGGGGCATAAAGGCCGGCATGGCGCGGAAGGGGGCCGTCATGAAAGTTCACGGCGCCTTGGCGCGCGGTCTGCCAAACCTTGGGTGGTATGATGCGCAGGTTTGCAATGCTGAAGAACCAGTCGCAGTCGAGGGCCGGAAGGCCGTCCCGCATGACCTCTTCGGCGCGCAGGCGTTGGATCCCGCGCTCCTGTGCCCAGCTCGCAATACCGCTGTCGGCTGTGACGACCGCCGAGATACGATGGCCGCGCTGCAGAAGTTGGTTACCGCACTGCGAAAGAAGCGATGCGTCCCCCATAAGGACACACGAAATTTCTTTAACACGCATTAACTTAGCCCCGCGAGTGCACGAACTTGCGCCTGCATTATGCCGCGCTGAACTTAACGCACAGCAAGAATAACGCCAAATCAGGTGTGGGTGTTTAAGTGTCGCCTAAACCATTCCATCCCACCGGTTCCGCCGATGATGATCGGTCAACGAAACCACGTCTTTCTAGACGAATGTTTGACGGCTTCGGCTCAGGGACGCTGTGACGCCGGTAAGTTCGCCTGCCCGGCGGTGTCGGGCCCCTCTCCAAAACGGGGCGTTAACCGTGCTGCCAGGCCCTGCGCCAGGGACGCGACGTGTTCCACTTTGGTGCTGGATACGAGCAGCATGCCGTTCGGGCGGCGGAGGTGCGCCGCGTACAGGCGGTCGATCGCTTCAGCATCGGTCAATCCGCTCGGGCCGTGCTGCTGCGGTCCTGAAACGATGACGCGGTAGGTAATGTCGGGAACGAGCTCCGCAGACCATTGCGCCTCGTCGGTCTGCACGATGGCATCTTCCCAGCCGGCTTGACGCTTCAATTCGGCACAGCCGGCAAAGTCGCCGGCGATGCCGAACGCCCGAATGAGGCCTTGCTTGATGAGGCTGCGGTAGGTCTCCGCAAGCTCCTGCGGCCGCGTCGCGCGCTGCAAATTGGCCTCGTGCAGAAAATGGATGTCGATCACATCCACCTTGAGGCGCCTGAGCGAGTCCTCGACGGTTCGCCTCAGCCCTTCCGATGTGAGCTCCGGCCATACCTCGCGCGCGAGGCCGACCTTGCTGGCGACCTTCTGCAACACGAGAGCGGGACGCACAGCCGAAAGAGGCGCGCGGGCGATCCACCCCGCCGCGGGAATCCCGTACTTCGTCGCGACGGTGAAGGAATTGCGACGAGGGCGCAGGAAGGTCTGCAACTCGCGCTCGGCCAGGCCGTGTCCGTACGAGGGGGCCGTGTCGAAATGGTGCAGCCCAAGGTCAAAAGCCGCAGCGAGCAACCGCTGCCGGTCCTTCGAGCTGCCCATATGGTGCAGCCTGGCGGTGCCAAATCCCAGTTTGCTTGTGGTAATCCCACTTGGCAGCACAATAGAAATCATACGCAATCCTATACGCAGCCAAGCGAGCATCATCTAGCGGCGGCTGCGCGGCCAGCGAGGGGGCCAAACTACAACCCGGGCAAGGCTTGTCAACGTATCGCCGGGGCCTCCGGCATCAGCCCGCGCACCGGAATGCGCGCACGAAGCTGCAGTGCGCCGGTGCTCGATCGGTGCTGCGCTGGCATTCCATCGCGCTCATGATAGTCTTCGGCAAAGGCCCGCAGCATTGTGTGACATGCCCAGTCTCATCCCTGTCACAGTCTCGATCTGGCCGATCTCGGTGTCTGCCGGGCGACTGGAGAGCCTTCACACGATCCTCGATTCTGCAGAGAGGTCGCGCATCGAGAAGATGCGCACCGACAGCGCGCGCGAGTTGATCGTCAGCCATGGAGTGGCGCGCGAGCGTTTGGGGGCCCTCTGCGGCATCCCGCCGGAGGCCGTCGTGTTCAGGACGGAGGCACGAGGCAAGCCTCATCTCGAGGGTATCTCGGCGCCGGTAGCGTTCAACCTGTCGCACAGCGGTGGCTATTGCGCGCTCGCGACCGGTGCCGTCGCGCGCCTGGGTGTCGATATCGAGGCATTGCGGCCGGCCATCGATGACCTGGCGACCAATGTGTTCAGCGAGCGGGAGCTCGGCTTGTATGCCGCGATCGTGCCGGGCGACCGTACGCGCGCCTTCTTTCGAAGTTGGGTTGCCAAAGAGGCCTATCTGAAGGCGACAGGGGATGGCCTCGCCGGCGGCCTGCAGAGCCTCGAGACCGAGCCGACCGCCGACGTGGCTATTCGGCCGATCGGTATCGGCGGTGATGCCGGAGTGCTGCGGTCGTGGCGGTTCGAGGGTTTCGATGTGTCGGAAGGCATTGTCGGCGCCGTCGCGGTCGATGCCGGCGGCGCAGCGATCGATATCCGCATACGCCGCATCGACCCTGAGCTGCCGGCGCGCGCCGATCCTTAGACCGCCCTCTCATAAGCTTCGCATCAATTTGAACGAGGTGGCCGACACGGGCCGTGGTAGCTGATTTGAACCTGACAACAGCCTGCCCTAAGCTGATACGGGTCTGACAGTCCCCGAGGGCGGGCCGTCGCCACCCTCATCATTGAGCGAGGCAACAATGGCACTGCGTATCAATGACGAAGCCCCAGACTTCTCCGCGGACACCACAGCCGGTCCGATCAATTTCCACGAATGGATTGGAGACGGCTGGGCCGTGCTCTTCTCCCATCCCAAGGACTTCACACCCGTCTGCACGACCGAGCTCGGTTACATGGCCGGCCTCGCCGGAGACTTCGCAAAGCGCAATACGAAGATCATCGGCATCTCGGTCGATCCCGTCGAGAGCCACCAGCGTTGGAAGCAGGACATCAAGGACGTCACCGGCCACGCCGTGGACTACCCCCTGATCGGCGATCCCGAGCTGAAGATCGCCAAGCTCTATGAAATGCTGCCGGCAAGTGCCGGAAGCAGCTCCGAGGGCCGCACGCCGGCGGACAATGCGACGGTGCGATCGGTGTTCGTCGTCGGGCCAGACAAGAAGATCAAGCTTTCGCTGACCTATCCGATGACGACGGGCCGGAACTTCGATGAGATCCTGCGCGTCATCGACAGCCTGCAGCTCACGGCCAAGCACAAGGTCGCAACGCCCGCGCAATGGAAGCCGGGCGAGGATGTGATCATCACGCCGGCTGTTTCCGACGAGGAGGCACAGGCGAAGTTCGGCGGCTTCACGCGGCCCAAGCCCTATATCCGCGTGACCAAGCAGCCCCAGGGCTGAGCAAGCGCTGAATAAGCGCTGAGCAAAGGCTGATTGAGATACGGCACCGGTTGCGAAAGCAGCCGGTGCCGTAATTTCTTCCTGCAGCAGGATGTGACGGCGCAGGCCGCCCCTATTCCTTCACGGCGCCCGTCAGCGACGAGACGTAGTAGTCGACGAAGAAGGAATAGAAGATCGCGACCGGCAGCGAGCCGAGCAGCGATCCCGCCATGAGCGCACCCCACTGATAGACGTCGCCCGTGACCAGCTCCGTCAGGATGGCGACCGGCACGGTCTTGTTCTCGCTGCTCTGGATGAAGGCGAGCGCGTAGATGAACTCGTTCCAGGAGAGCGTGAAGGAGAAGATGCCGGCCGAGATCAGGCCCGGCACGGCGAGCGGCAGCGTGATCTGGCGCAGGATCTGGAGGCGGGTTGCGCCATCGATGAGGGCGCATTCCTCGAGCTCGAAGGGGATGGATTTGAAATAGCCGATCAGCAGCCACGTGCAGAAGGGCACGAGGAACGTCGGGTAGACGAGGATCAGCGCCAGCGGGCTATCGAAGAGCCCGAGCTGCACCACCATCGTCGCAAGTGGAATGAACAGGATCGACGGCGGGACGAGGTAGGCGAGGTAGATCGCAAGGCCGACGTACTGGCTTCCTTGGAAGCGCAGCCGCTGGATGGCATAGGCGGCGAGCGCGCTCGCGAAGAGCGAGAGGAACGTCGCCCCGAATGCCACCAGCATCGTGGTCCAGAGCCAGCTCGGATACGACGTCTTGAAGAGCAGGTGATGGATGTGGTCGAGCGTCGGCGAGCTGATCCAGAGCGGGTTGTACTTATTGAAGTCGTAGAGCTCGGCGTCCGGTTTGAAGGCCGTGACCGTCATCCAGTAGAACGGGAAGAGCAGGATGATCACGAAGCAGGTGAGCGGGAGCCACAGCACGACCATACGGCGCGCGCGGCTGTCCCACGCCATGGTCTCGTTCTCGGGCGCAGTGACCGGCTTGTTTTCTGCGGTTGCGGCTGCGTCAGTCATTGGTCTCTCCCTGCTGCCACTTGCGCCGCGCGAGGGCGAAGTAGCTGAACAGCGTCGCAAAGACGAGGAACGGGATCATCGATACGGCGATCGCCGAGCCTTCGCCGAGCTGGCCGCCCGGAATGGCGCGCTGGAAGGCGAGCGTGGCTAGGAGGTGCGTCGAGTTCACCGGCCCGCCGCGCGTGATGGCATAGACGAGCTGGAAGTCGGTGAAGGTGAAGATGATGCTGAAGGTCATGACGATCGCGAGGATCGGCAGCAGCATCGGGAAAGTGATGTACTTGAAGCGTTGCCAGGCTGTCGCGCCGTCCAGCATCGCCGCCTCGTAGAGCGAGGGCGAGATGGTCTGCAGGCCTGCGAGCAGCGAGATGGCGACGAAGGGAATGCCGCGCCAGATATTGGCGGCGATCAGCGACCAGCGTGCCGGCCAGGCCGTGTTGATGAAGTCGACGTTCGTCTCGCGCAGGCCCGACTTGATCAGCAGATGCGAGATGATCGAGAACTGCGGATCATAGATCCACCAGAAGGCGATGGCCGTGAGCACGGTCGGCACGATCCACGGCAGCAGAATGATCGCGCGCAGGAAGCTCTTGAACGGCAGGTGATTGTTCAGCAGCAGCGCGAGCCACAATCCGAGGCCGAATTTCCCGATCGTTGCGATGCCCGTGTAGAACACGCTGTAGAAGACCGCGCCCCAGAAGATCGGGTCCTGGAAGAGGTACGTGAAGTTCTCGACGCCGACCCAGATGCCGGCCCGGCCGATCGTGGTGTCGGTGAATGCGAGGTAGATGCCGAGGGCCAGCGGATAGGTCAGGAAGGTCATCAACAGACCGACCGCCGGGAACAGGCAGACCACCACCAGGAATGGTTTCGAGTCGAACAGGCGGCCAAGCCAGGAAGGTTCGGCGCGGCGATGCACCCAGGTGGAGAGCGAGGCGTCGGTCATGGCGCAAATTATCCTGCGAGGTGACGGCGGCGCTCGCGAGGAACGCCGCCGTACCGTTCAGTCTAGCTGCGGAAGAAGCGGCGCGCGCGGCGCTCCGCTTCGGCGGCCGCGGCTTCGGGCGTAGACTGGCCCGAGGCGACGGCGGCGCACATCTGCACCATGATGTAGTCGGCGTTGGCCGCGGCGGAGGCCTGGCTGATCGGGCCCTTGTAGCCGATCCAGAAATTGCTCCGCATCGTGTTCTTGAACAGCGAGACCTTGGGATCGCTTTCCCACACTGCGCTCGTCGAATAGTTCTCGAGCGGCTGCGACCAGTAGCCGAGGTTGGCCTGCAGCCACGGATCGTACTGGTCCTTCTCGAGCAGGAACGACAGCAGCGACTTTGCCGCGTTCTGGGCCTTGCTGTGCTTGAAGACCATCGCGTTCAGCGTGAGGCCCGCCATCGGCGAGACGTTCAGCTTGCCCTTCGGCAGCAGGCTGTGCTGCGTGTCGTCGGCGATCGGGCGGAGCTTCTCATCGCGCTTCAGCGCGAAGTACATCGACACACCGTTCGCCGTCAGCCAGATTTCATTGGCGGCATAGGCGCGGTTGTTGCTGATGTCGTTCCAGGCGATCGTGCCGGGAATGAAGGTCTTGTAGAGCTCCTGGAGATACTTGAGCGCCTCGACCGTCTCCTTGCGGTTGATCGCGACCTTGTTGTCCTCGTCGACGAGGAAGCCGCCGTGCGACCAGACCAGCCAGTTGGCGAAGCCGTTGCCGTCGCCGACTGCGTTGCCGAGCGCGAAGCCCGGGGGCTTGCCGGCGGCGTGCAGCTTGCGGCAGAGGTCGAGATACTTGTCGAGATCATCCGGCGGCGCATCGTAGCCCGCGGCATTCACCGCCGACTTGCGCCACACGAGCGGGCCGCCCGAGGCGCCGAACGGCAGGCCGATCCAGTTGTTCGTGCCGTGCTTCTTGCCGTACTTCTGCGCGAGCGGCAGCCATCCGCCGTACTTCTTGCCGATGTACTCGGCGACATCCGAGAGCTCGACGAGCTTGTCGGTGTAGATGTGCGGCGCCTCGTTGAAGCCGAGGATGATGTCCGGGCCGGCGCCCGTGTTGGCCGTGACGGCCGTCTGCTGCGTGATGTCCTCCCAGCCGACGAAGTCGACGCGGACCTCGACGCCCGTCTCCTTGGTGAACCTGGCGCAGTTCGCGCGGAAGATCTCCTCATCCGGCGGCACGAAGCGGGCCGGGCGGAGCACGCGCAGGGATGCGCCCTTCTCGATATCCAGCTTCGGCGGTGTCGCGTCCGCCGTCTTGATGTTGGACTGGGCCAAGGCGAAACCGCCTGTGACGCCGAGCGCTGCGGCGCTCGCGCCGAGTTGCAGGGCTGTGCGTCTGGTGATCAGTGCCATAATGCTTCCTTCCCTAGTGGTTGAAGACGTGCTTCTTGTTTTTATTGGCTTTTAGCTGGCGAGCCGTTGGCCGGAGCCGCCTGCGAAGAGGTGCACCAGACCGAGGTCCGGCGTGATGCGGATCGTCTCGCCGGGGCCTGCTGAAATGCGCTCGCGGAAGGCACACGTCAGCGGCGTATCGCCGATGCGGACCATGACCTGTGTCTCCGAGCCTGTCGGCTCGACAATCTGGACGGTGGCCGGAATGCCATCGCCATCAGTAAGCCGCATATGCTCGGGCCTGATGCCGTAGTAGCCGGCGCCGTTTTTGGCGCTCGGCGGCATCGGCAATACGGCACCGCCTTCCGTGACGAAGCCGCCGTTGCCCGTGGAGCCGGGGAGGATGTTCATCGCCGGCGATCCGATGAAGCCTGCGACGAACAAATTTGCCGGCCTGTCATAGAGCTCGAGCGGCGCACCGGTCTGCTCGATATTGCCGCTGTTCATGACGACGATCTTGTCGGCCATCGTCATCGCCTCGATCTGGTCGTGCGTGACGTAGACGGTGGTCACCTTCAGGCGCTGATGCAGCTCCTTGATCTCCGAGCGCATCTGGACGCGCAGCTTGGCATCGAGGTTCGACAGCGGCTCATCGAAAAGGAAGACCTGCGGATTGCGCACGATCGCGCGCCCCATGGCGACGCGCTGGCGCTGGCCGCCCGAGAGCTGGCGCGGAAAGCGGTGGAGGAGCTGTTCGAGGCCGAGGATCCTCGCGGCCTTCTGCACTTCGCGCTCCATGACGTCGCGCGGCGCCTTGGCGAGCTTCATGGAGAAGGCCATGTTGTCGAACACGGTCATGTGCGGATAGAGCGCGTAGTTCTGGAACACCATCGCGATGTCCCGGTCCTTCGGCGGCACCGTGTTCACGACGCGCCCGCCGATCGCGATCTCACCGCCGGTGATGTTCTCGAGGCCGGCAAGCATTCGCAGAAGCGTCGATTTTCCGCAGCCCGAAGGACCGACCAGCACAACGAACTCGCCGTCGGCGATGTCGACGCTGACCCCGTGCAGCACCTCGACCGAGCCGAACGCTTTCCGAACGTTGCGGATATCAACCGTCGCCATGTTTCCTCCACGGGCAGGGCCGCTTTGCGGGCCCATTTTATTATTTGAAACTGGTCGCTAGGGGAGCGATCGGTCGCTTGAAGCCCACGGCGGCAGTAAAGTGCTCTTAACAGGGTTCTTCAACGAATGGAAGTGCCGCAGGCCGCTGGCCGGCCTGCGCAGATTGAAGGTCGATCTGTCAGACAACTCAAGGAGATGCAGATCCGTCTGCGGGGATGGCTCGAGTATGTTCCGCGCTTGGAATGCGTGACGCCGTCCGCGGACTTTCTGCGGCCCCTCGCATTTGGCGCGCATCAATGAAAGACGCGGCCTGAATCGATGACGATCGTTTGGCCGGTCATCGTCTCCGTGCGGCACATGGTGACGACCATGTCCGCGCAGTCGTCCTTGTCGGCGGGTTTCTTGAGCAGTGACGCTGCGGCCGAGCGCTCGATGTGCTCGGCACGGAGATTGGAAGTTGCGCGCGTGCCTTCGAGAAGGCCGGGAGCAATGCAATTGACGATCGTCTCCGGCGCCATGGCAACGGCCATGCAGCGCGTGAGATGGATCAGCCCTGCTTTCGAGACCGCGTAGGCGATCGAGGATCCCGTGGGGCCGAGCCCCGCGACCGAAGCGATGTTTACAATGCGTCCGCGCCCCTGCGCTTTCATTATCGGCGCCACGGCCTTCATAAGACGCATGGGGCCGGTGAGGTTCACCGCCATGATCTTGTCCCATACCTCCTGTGTGAGGCCGTCGAGGTCCGGGAAAGGGATCGCGATGTTGTAGGCCGCGTCGTTGACAAGAATGTCGAGGCGACCGAAGTGCGCCTTCACGTCACCGACGAGACGATCGACGGCTGCACCATCAGCAATGTCGCAGGCGAAGGCCGCTGCGTTGATCTGGTAGCTCGAAGCAAGCTCGCGCGCGACGCTCTCGGCTTGATCGCGGCTCTTGGCGTACATGACCGCGATGTGCACGCCTTCCCTGGCCAGTGCGTGACAGATGCGCTGCCCGAGCCCGCCATTGCCGCCCGTCACCAGCGCTACCGTGCCCCGAAGCTCCATGGCCGTTCTCCCTTTTGCGGTCGCAGGTATCGCGCCGCGTTTCTGTTTCCGGGTGCCAATGTGAGGCTTGACCACGGCCCGATGCAAGGCACAGTTCGCGAGGATGTGCCCATCAATCGGTGCGGGAATGCTTAGTGGAGAGGGACACAATGACGGCCACTGCGAAGGTTCTCATCGGTGCGTGGCGCCTCGAGAGCTGGTCGCTTGTCTATGAGGACGGTCGTCCGCCGGAGTTTCCTCTCGGGCAGGATGCGCAAGGGCTCATCATGTACACCGAGGACGGTCACGTCGCGGCGACGCTCATGAAGGCCGGTCGTCCGGCCACGGCGCCATCTTCCGAGGCTGCGAAGGCGGCCGCCTATGCCGAGACCTTCGCCTATGCGGGCCGCTACGAGGTCCGTGACGGCACGGTCTTTCATTCGATCGAGATCGCGACGAACCCAGCCCTGATCGGCATCAGGAGCACGCGGTACATTCAGCTCGAGGGTGATCGGCTGACGCTTTCGGGGCCTGATTTCGCTCCGGGCGCAGCGCGCACGCAGCGTATCGTCTGGCGGCGCGCTCAATCCCGATAGGACGGATCCTTGCGGTCGAGGAGCCGCAGCAGAGCAGGCCATTCGAGCAGGCCATAGGGGCGGACAGCGCCTGGTGCGTACATCGCCGTCGATTTCTCGACGACCGCGGCCGCGAGCGTGTTGAGCTCGGTATTGCACGCGAGTGCTGCGAGCTGCGCCTGGCACGAGCGCTCGAGCCCGTACATCCGATTGAAGGTCTCCGGAATGCTCGGGCCGACCGTCAGCAGGCCGTGGTTCCGCAGGATCATGATGTCGCTCTTGCCGAGGTGCGCGGCGAGCTTCTCGCGCTCGGCGGGATCGCGCTCCGGTCCGGTGAAGTCGTGATAGGCGACGCGCGGATAGAAGCGATGCGAGGTCTGGGTGAGCGGCAGCAGCCCGCACTTGAGCGAGGACACGGCCATCCCCGCGATCGTGTGGGTGTGCATGATCGCCATGACATCGGGGCGTGCGCGATAGATGGCGCTGTGGATCACGAAGGCGGCCATGTGCAAGCCATAGCCGTGATCGAGCTCGGGTTTGATGAGGATGTTGCCATCGAGATCGACGCGCATGAACGACGATGCCGTCATCTCCTCGAAGAGCAGGCCATGCAGGTTGAGCAGGAAGTGGTTCGGGTTGTCCGGCGCGCGGGCGGTGATGTGGGTATAGATCATGTCCGACATGCCGTAGTGGTCGGTAAGGCGGAAGCAGGCGGCGAGGTTGACGCGCGCTTCCCATTCGGCCTCGGATACCGACGACCGAATGGACGGGAATTTCAGGTCATACGTGCTGCTCATCGCGCGCCTCCAATTGCTCTGCGCAGAGCTTCAACCTGCTGCGTGCCCTTCGCAAGGACATCCTAGTTCACCTGCGCGCGTTGCCCATAGCGGGACCGTTCGCATTCGCACTTCGCAATATTGCAGCGCCGAAATGCGCGCGGACACTGCAATTGCTGCAATAAATTGGATCGCACGAGACTGGTGGAGGCTTCCCCGCAGCGCTAGTTTTGAATGGTCGGTGGCTTCCGTAAACCACCGATGTTTTGCTCAAGGGAGGAATAGCATAATGAAAAATACTTCTCTCGTGACCGCGGCGGTGGCTGCGGCCCTATCGACGGCTTTGGCGGTTGCCACCCCGGCGCTCGCCCAGCAGCCGCGAGTTCTTAAAGTGCAGACAGCCGTGCCGCCTGCCTCCACCACGCAGGATGCACTGAAGTTCCTCGCAGAACGCGTCGACAAGATCACCGGCGGCCAGCTCAAGATCGATGCGCTCGCAGGTGGCGCGGTGGTGCCGCCGTTCGAGATCCTGGACGGGGCGGCCAAGAAGGTCCTCGATGGCGCCTACGGCATTTCCTATTGGTGGTACGGCAAGAGCCCGACGGCGACGCTGTTCTCGAATACGCCGGCGGGTATCTTCGGGATGGATGCCATCGACTTCATCGGCTGGGTTTATGAGGGCGGCGGGCTCGAGCTGTGGAACGAGTTCTACCAGAAGGAGCTGAAGCTCAATCTGGTGGCCTTCCCGAGCATCCCTCCGAGCCCGCAGGCGCTCGGCTGGTTCAAGAGACCCATCAAGGATCTCGCCGACTTCAGGGGCATGAAGTGCCGTCAGACGGGGATCGTCTCGCAGCTCTACGCCAAGATGGGCATGGCTGTGGTCAACATGCCGGGCGGTGAAATCCTGCCGGCCGCCGAGCGTGGCACGATCGATTGCGCGGAGTGGGTCGGTGGCGTCGAGGATCTGCGTCTCGGCCTGCATACGGTTTGGAAGTACCACTACACGCCCGGCATGCACGAGAGCGCCTCCGTTGCCGAGTTCGCCATCAACAAGGACGTGTGGGACAGCCTGCCGCCGCATCACCAGGAAGCCATCAAGTCGGCAAACTCGGAGACGTTCCTGCGCTGGTGGGCGAAGTTCCAGAAGCAGAACGCGGATGCCATCGACGAGTTCACCACGAAGCACGGCGTGCATCTTCTGACGGCCCCGCCCGAGATCAATCAGGCGTTCCTGAAGACGTGGGATGAGTTCGCCGCGGCGGAGGCAGCCAAGAACCCGTTCTTCAAGAAGGTCTACGAGTCGCAGCGGGCCTATGCCGCGAAGGTCGTGCCGGCCAAGCGCTTCATGTTCCCGCCCTACAACGTCCAGGCCGATCACTACTTCCCGCCGAAGAAGCAGTAACCAAGCCCACAAGAGAATGAAGGGCGGCTTGAGCCGCCCTTTTTTTGTTGGGGCGCCGCCGGCCTATCGCACGAGATGCGGCAGCCAGAGCGCGATGGCGGGGAACATGAGCATGAGGATCAGGACCAGAACCTGAATGGCCATGTAGTCCATCATGCCTCGGTAGATCGTCAGCAGGCTCCACTGCGGCACGACATTGCGCAGGTAGTAGGCCGACATGGCGACGGGCGGGCTCAGGAACGCTGTCTGCATGTTCACTGCGGTGAGCGCGCCGAACCACAGCAGAAGGTCGAGCTTGCTGAGGCCGAGCTGCAGCTTCTCGACGACCGGCAGCACGATCGGCAGGAACACGAGGATGATCACCGGCCACTCGAAGGGCCATCCGAGCAGGAAGAAGATGAACATGATCAGCCCGAGCTTCCACCAGTCGCCGAGCGGAATGGCGAGCAGCGAGTCGGTGATCAGGTTCGCCGTGCCGAGCTTCGTGAAGATGGCGCCGAAGACGGTCGACGCGACAGCCAGGAACAGCACCATGGCCGATGTGATCATCGTGCCGCGCGCCGCATTGGTGGCCGACTTCAGATCGAGGCGGCCATAGACGAGTGCGAGCAGCGCTGCGCCGAAAGCACCACAGGAGGCGGCTTCGGTGGGCGTGGCGAGACCTCCGACGATGGTGCCGAGCGTGAAGCCGATGAGCGCACTGAGCGGCGCGATGCCGAGGACAACGGCACGGAAGTAAGCATTGCGGTTGTAAGGAAGCGCACTCAGCGATGCCAGCGCCAGCCCGATGATCGAGATGTCGAGCCTGCCGACCGTGAAGGCAAGGCGCGGGATGCCCGCTTGGCTCAGCACGACATCGAGGATCACATACGTGATCACCACCAGGCACACGAGGCCCAGGACTCGTACCGGCGCTCCTACCTCCTCCGTCGTCATCGCGTGGTAGGCCGCCTGCCTCTCGTCGTCGGTCATGGCAGGACCGAGCTTGGGATTGAGGAAGCTGCGGATCAGCGCATAGGCAACGTAGAGGGCGGCCAGCAGAAAGCCCGGTCCGAATGCTGCCGAGTAGAGCAGATTGACCGGTATGCCCATGGTCGGGCCCATGACGACCAGCATGACGCTCGGCGGGATGAGAATGCCGAGCGTGCCGCCTGCTGCAATGGCGCCGGCGGACAGGCGCGCGTCATAGCCCGCCTTGATCATCATCGGGCCGGCCATGATGCCGAGCACGGTCACGGCGGCGCCGACAATGCCCGTCGCCATGGCGAAGATCGTCGCGGTCAGGATCACGGCGAGGTAGAGCGAGCCGCGCAGCGTAGCGAGCAGGCTGCGCAGCGCGCCGAACAAGCGCTCCATGAGCCCGGCCTGCTCGGTCATGTAGCCCATGAAGATGAAAAGCGGCACGGCGGGAAAGATCTCGTCCTTCATCGTGCCCCAGATCTGCAGGTAGGCCAGATTGAAGGTCTGGTCCCATCCGAGGCCGATGCCGCCGAAGATGATGGCGAGGAACAGGAGCGTGAACGAGATCGGGAAGCCGATGAAGATGACGGCGACCATCCCGAACAGCATGATAAAGCCGAGGACTTCGGTGAAGCTCATGACCGTCAGACCTCGATTTTTTCGTGCTTGGTCAGGAATTCTCCAGTTCGCCAGGCCCAGAGACTCTTCATGAGCTCCGAGATGCCTTGCATGAAGAGCAGGAACGCGGTCAGCGGGATGATGCCACGCATGGGCCAGAGCACCGGCGTCCAGGCGCCGGAGCTGCCGCGCTCGTTGATCGAGATCGAGTAGAGGAAGTCGTCGATCGAGATGTAGAACAGCACGGCCATGGTCGGCAGGAAAAGAAAGAGGAAGGCCAGGCTGTCGATCATGCCCTTGGTGCGATCCGAGAAGCCCTCCCACAGCAGGTCCGTGCGGACGTGCGCCCCTTTCAGAAGGGCGAGGGCGCTGCCGAGCATGAAGAGCGCCGCATACGACATGGTCGTTACGTCGAGTGCCCAGATGGTCGGGTCACGCAGTACGTAGCGGGCAAAGACCTCGATCACGTTGGCGAAGATCAGCGGAATGATCAGGAGCAGGAACAGATAGCTCGACCGCTCCGTGATCGCGTCGATCGTGCGGATGACGGCCAGATAGCCTCTGGGCGGCGCCGGCCGGGACGGCGGCGAGGTGTGAGACATGAGCAGGCAGCCCCTGTGACGGCGGTGTTCCCTCCGAGGCAGCCTGCGTCGGGTCGTCCCCCGCTGACGAAGAAGGGGTGCTAACCGCCCAACAGTTCCGGACAGCCCCACGAAACAATGCTGACATCCTAGTTTAGCGACATTACGGGCGCCAGCACTACGATCGTTGTCTGAGTAGGCGCGTCCTCGCGGGACCGACCATATCGACGGTGGCCATAACATCATCGACTGGGCGTGGACGGAAACTCAGCGCAATCGCGAAAAATGGCGCTTTTCTCCCGCGGGAAAAGCGCGGCGCATGTCGGGGTTTCTACCGATATTCGCGTGCGGGCTCAGGGTTAGAGTTCCGGGCGGGGTCCCCCGGGCAGTGCGACGCAAAAAATTACTCAAACGGATCTCGCGTATGCAGGATGCTCCTAGGGCGAGTTCGAGTTCATCCCAACCCGTCCAAAGCGCCGACGCCAAGAGTGAAAGCGGCTATTGGTTCGCCCTGCTGCGCGACTGGTGGTGGCACGTATTGGTGGTGGCCGGCGTTCTCTTCTTGCTGATCATCGCCATCTCCGCTCTAGGCGGGCGGGCCGAAGGGCCTCCTCTTCCGCCGCGCAATCCGATCGCAACCAGCCACGCCCCGTGGTTCATCACAGCGCCCGGCACGCCCGACACGCTCCTCAATCTCATGGCCGTCGTGCTCATTGCGACAATCCTGTTCTTCGGGGTGTTCTTTTTCTGGCTGCACGCGCTGCCCGAGCGGCTCGTACATAAGTCGAGCAAGTTTCACATCGATCTCGTCGCCGTGCTCGCGCTCTTGTCGCTGTTCACGCACATACATGCCTTCTGGGTCGCTGCACTCCTCCTGGCGTTCGTCAAGGTGCCGGATCTCTCGCGAAGCTATTTCGGGCGCACGCTCGAGCGCATGACGGCATCATTGGAGCAGATCGCGGAACGGCCGGATGGCTCCGAACTACGCAATGAGAAAATAGGGCCGAAGCCGGAGGGCGATGCGCCGCGCCCCCAGACGCACTAAGGGAAGACGCTGTTCATGCTCGAGTTGATGCTGTGCTCGTTGTTCACGCTGCTCCCGGACTATCTCTACCGGCGCTACGTGCAGGGGAAGCGCTGGGGGCACGAGATCAACTTCTATAACGTCTGGTACGAGCTCCGATACGGCATCACGAGCTGCATCATGCTCACGGTCGGCCTCATCACGGTCGTGCTCTACTATCATCCCGGATCCACCAACGTTGTCAGCCTTTTCCGCATCATTCCCATTGTGCCCGAGACCAACGGCAGAGTTGCCGAAGTGTACGTCGGGCCGAGCGCTGATGTGACGCGCGGAACGAAGCTCTTCAGGCTGGACAGCAGCAAGCAGCAGGCGGCGCTCGAGCTGGCACGGCGAAACATTGCCGAGGTCGACGCCCGGATGATCTCGGCGAAAGCGGATATCGCCGCCGCCGAAGGTCAGGTGCTGGAGGCCAAAGGCTCCTACGAGCAGGCCGTGGATGAACTGAACACGAAGCGCAAGATCGCGGAGGTGGTGGCGCAGCGGGAAATCGAGCGGCTCGAAAAGCTTGTCGACAGTCGTCTCGGCACCCTGAATGCCGCGACCGCCAACAAAGAAGCCGCCGAGATCAAGCTTTCGACCTTGCTGCCCGCGGAGCGCGCGAGCGCTGAAGCCGCTGAAAGGCAGGCGCAGGTGGATCTTGATAAGACCGTTGTCGTCGCAGGCGTCGACGGTCGCGTCGAACAGTTTCTTTTGCGCCCGGGAGATATCGTCAATCCGCTGATGAGGCCGGCGGGCGTGCTCGTCCCGGAGGGCGTTGGGGCGCGTCTGGTGGCGGGCTTCTCGCAGATCGAAGCGCAAGTCATCAGGCCAGGCCTCATCGCTGAAGCCACGTGTACGTCGAAGCCCCTGACGATCATCCCGATGGTGGTCGCAAGTGTTCAGGACTATGTGGCGGCGGGGCAGGTCCGCTCGACCGAGGCTCTCATCGATCTGCAGCAGGTGGCGCGCCCTGGTACACTGACCGTATTCTTGGAGCCTCTCTATGCAGGCGGCATGGACGGGGTGACGCCCGGCAGTAGCTGCATCGCGAACATCTACACGAGCAATCACGAGAGATTGTCGAAGCCAGATACAGGGCTATGGGAGAGCATCTACCTTCACGCGGTCGACGCCGTCGCGCTGGTGCACGCACTGGTTCTGCGCCTGCAGGCTCTCGTGCTGCCTGTGAAGGTATTGATCGGCGTGAGCCACTAGGAGCAAACAACACAACGGAGCTCGGCGCTAATCTTAACCGCACCAAATCCGGGTTTTCCCTGATGGAGTACGTTAGATTTACGGTTAAGATTTCGGCACGAGCCCGGGGGAGGGGATAATGACCCGTATTTTGATCGCTGACGACCACGCGGTCGTAAGAATTGGGTTGCGTCAGATTTTGCAGACGAGGAGCGGTTGGGAAGTCGTCGGAGAAGCGGCGGATGGCCTTGAAGCGGTCAATCAGACGCTGCTGCACAAGCCGGACGTCGTGGTGCTCGATTATTCACTGCCCGTCATGAACGGCATTGAGGCCACTGCCAAGATCTTGAAAGCGCTCCCGAAGACGCGGATCCTGGCCTTCACGATGCACGATTGCGAGACGATCCTGACGCAGCTCCTTCAGGAAGGCGTGCAAGGCTACCTTCTAAAGACCGAAGCAGATCAATATCTTATCGAGGCGGTCAAGTACGTCGCGAGCGGCAGATATTTCTTCTCGAGCACAATATCCGATCACATTCGGGAGCGCTTTCTGAAGGCACCGCGAGATTCGCTCAGTGTCTTGACCGATCGGGAGCGAGACGTCGTGCGTCTCATTGCACTCGGAAACAAGAATAAGGACGTGGCCGAGGCGCTCGGTATCAGCATAAAAACGGTGGAGACGCACAGAGCCGCTGTCATGCGGAAACTCAATATGCCGTCTTCAGCTAGTCTGGTCCGTTATGCTGTTCGCAATAAAATTGTTTCTGCGTAAATTTGCATAACAACCAACCAATCTTCCTATTCGCTTGCGCGTCTCAAGAATTGCGGGGCTTCGCTCAGGATCTCTCGTGGTTACCACGGATGGTATTTGCTGGCCACTGGAGCCACAATGCCATAAAGTCCAGGCGCGAGGCTTCAATGGTTCGCGTGTTGATCGCTGATGACCACGAGATCGTGCTGGCGGGAGTTCGCCGGCTTTGCGAAAACTCGCCTGGGCTGGAGGTCGTAGCGGAAGCCTCCGAAGGTCAGGGCGCCATCGATAAAGCGATCGAGACGCAGCCCGACATTGCCATTATCGACTTCTCTCTGCCGGTGAAGAATGGCGCCGAGGTTGCCCGCGCCATCCGCGAAAAGTCCGCCAACACTCAAGTGCTGATCTACACGATGCACGACAATGACATCGTGGTGGAAGAGGTGCTGCGGTCCGGCGCGCAGGGTTACGTCGTCAAAGGTTCACCCACCAATGCGCTGCTCGACGCCATATTCGCGCTGGCGGCACACCGCCCGTATTTCTCGGACAGCATTGCGTCGAAGCTCGTCGGCAACCTGACGCACGAGCACGCCGACGGCAGCGTCCGCCTGTCCAGCCGGGAGCGTAGCGTCGTTCAATTGATTGCCGAGGGCTATTCCAACAAGCAGATTGGCCGGTTGCTGAAGGTCACCCTGAAGACGGTGGAGTCGCATCGCGCTGCGATCATGAAGAAGCTCGGCGCCAAATCGTCCGCTGACCTCGTGCGCTATGCCATTCGAAATTATCTGATCGAGCCTTAGCTTGCGCGAGAACGCCGCGGGATCGACGCGGCTCAGTTGCTCTTGCGCTGTGCTCTGTCGTCCATGAGAGCCTTGCCACGCTCTTTCGCGACCCGCTCGCAGGTCGCCCGCCATTCGGCGCGGGTCATGTGCGTGTCCTTCTCCCAATTTGCGAGGCAGCCTCGAAGCCAGTCCTCGACACGGCGCCGAACGACTTCCTTGTCGACGTCGCGCGCGGGAGCTGCCGCTTTGCTTGTTGGCTTGGTGGGAGGTGTCTGCGCCACGACCTCTGACGCGATGCAGGCTGAGCAAATAGCGAGCGTGGAAGCAAATGGCAGAAGGATTTTCATTCGCGCTCTCCCCTGAATGCAACAAGGCTAGTCGCTGGTGGGCGCGAGTACATACGGATAAACGCGGTAAGGCTTCGGAACTATCCCGCCGACTGATGCAGCCGATTGGCGGTGCTGCAGCTATTGTGGAAAGAACGCCATCGCAAAGCCTACGCCCGCGAGTGCCCCAAAAAGACAGAGGCCGCTTACGACAGCGGCCAGCCACGCAATCTCGAAAACTTCTTGCTTCAGACGCTGCATGAGAGCGGTCCCCGATTTTTGATCACCGAAGCATGCGAGCAAGAGAGATGCGCTTGCCATCAGGGAAAGACCGGAATGCCGATCCATTTTGCCCATTTCTGAACATATGAAATAAACCATATTATCTATTGATTTCGGTCAATACATTGAGATGATTGCTTGAGTAACCTAATCTAGTAAGCTGATAATTAGCCCCGTTCAGTAGACGGATCTATGTCTCAGCGGCGTGCACTTCCGATATTATCGCGCGAAGAGGGGGCCTATTTGGACCTCGCTTTGGAAGTGGGTAATATTGGTATATTCCGTGCCGATCTATTCACTCGCCGAACGCAATTCTCCCCACAATTGCAGCGCATTGCCGGCGTCGAGGGCCAAGGCGAGCTCAGCTACGAGCGCGCATTGGAGCTCATTCATCCCGAGGATAGGCCGAGACTCATCGAAGCTGCGCAGAGGGCGGCAGACGCACCCGACGGCAGATGGGCCGTGGTTTGTCGCACGGTGCGGCCCGATCAGAGCATTCGCTGGGTGGCAATACGCGGACGTCGTCTCTACAGGGCCGGCGGTGTGCCGGAAGCTTCGCTCGGAACCGTGATCGACATCACCGCCTTGAAGGAGGCGGAGATCTCGCTCAAGGCGATGAACCAGCGCTATCAGTTCGCGCTCGAAGCCGCGAAGATGGGGACATTCGAGATCGATCATCGTCGCGCCACGCTATCCATCGATCCGCAGATGGCGCGGCTTCTGAATTTGCCCGCCACCGTCGAGCAGATCTCGCTCGAGAAGCATGGCGCACAGGAAATCCAATCGGTGGAGACGCTCATCTCCACGCTCGCCTCGTTGAAGAGCGCAGGATCCGGCCAGCCGATAGAAGTGGAATTCGACGGGGAGGGATCCGCGTCGCGGTGGGTGCGTCTGCGCGCCGACATCAAGGACGATCGCATCTTCGGAGTGGCGCTCGACACGACGAGAGAGCGGCAGGACGCGCAGATCCTTCGTGAAAAGGAGGCGCGGCTGCGCGTTGCCACAGAAGCAGCGGCCCTCGGTGTCTTCGAATGGAATCCCGAAACCGACGTGTGCCTGTGGGAGAATGACCGCATATACGAGATCTTTGGGCGTGACCGTGCCTCGGGCCCGCTGAGCCTCAGCGATACGCTTTCCGCGCACCTGCATGCCGATGATCGAAACCACATCCTGGAGCGGCTGCAGCGCGCAGTTCGCCGCAACGGCAAAATCCACCTCATTGGCGAGCTGATCAACAACAAGCGTTCGAAGCGCTGGCTCGAGGTCACCGGGCGGGTCTATCAGAACGATGCCGTTTCGAAGCGCCTCGTCGGCGTCGTTTCGGACATCACGCGCCAGAAGCGTTTGCGCGCTCGCGCACTGAGATTGGCCGTGCAGGTGGAGCAGGTCCAGCAAATCGAGCGCCGCAATATTTTCCAGGAACTCCACGACACGACGATTCAACATCTCGTCGCCGCTTCGCTCATGGTCAGCGAGCTACGGCGCGCCGATGAAAACACGATGAATGCGGCGATGTCCGCCCTCGAGTCCTCGCTCTCTCAAGCCATCAAGGAAGTGCGCACACTCAGCTACCTGATGCACCCGGCATCGGTGAGCGCCAGAAACTTTCCCTCTGCAGCCGCCCACTATGTTCGCGGCTTCAGCACGCGCAGCGGCCTCGAGTGCAGCTTCAGGTGCGACAGGCCCGTGACCGAATTCTCGAGCGCAGCCTTGCACACGGCTTTTCGCGTATTGCAAGAGAGCCTCACCAATATCTTCCGCCACGCCGGCGCGAGCAAAGCGTCGATCCAGGTGCGCGTCATCAATCGGAACTTGCACGTTATCGTCGCCGATAACGGACCCGGCATCGACAAGCATGTCCGCCGCAAGACATCCGCGCTTCCGCCCGTGGCAGGGGCCGGCCTCAAAGGAATGCGGATGCGCATCCGGCAGGTAGGGGGCCGTCTTGCATTGACGAGTGCGCCGCACGAAGGCGTGCGCATTCATGCCGTTCTTCCACCGCGCGCCGTTTCCTGATCCTCTTCAATTTTCTGCAATCAGCGACCGGCGGGCGCGTATAGCGCGATCCCCAGGAACAAGAGCGCTTCGCAGAAGTTCCACCGAAGGTGACGAGGCATCGTCGGCTCAGGAATGAGTGCGACACCCGATGTCGCGCGGATAAATACAGCATAAACGCTATGGGGAGCGCGAGCTTGTCTTCAAGGAATGGGTTGGCTCCATAGAGTCCAGAGCGAGTGCTATCGCGTGGAGGCAGAAGTGACTGTGCGCAATATCGTCGACACCAACAGGTTCGTCCGCCAGCTCATCTCCGAAACCACGAACAGACGGCACCGCTTTCTTCTGAAAGCCTATGACCGCCATCGCAGTCTTGAAATGGCCGGGCTATATCAGGAGCTCTTCGCGCCGGATATGATGGTGCCCGAACCCGTTTATCATCTCGCGGCCCATGGCGTGCAGGTCAGGCTGGAAGGCCGCGACATGGTCGAGAGCATGTATCGAAGCTGGGCTGAGAGCAACGAAACCGTCTTCTATGTCGAGAAGGAGACCATTGCGGTATCCGATGATTTCGTGAGCTCCGTATCGCTTGGCTATCATCAGATATCGGGACGCTCGCTGCGCGAGACCAAGATCGTCAGCTATCTCCCGAAGTTTGCCTCGCGATATCTGCTGAATGTCGCTTTGAATACGCGGCGCACGGGCAAGGGCGATGCCGGCTCGATGTATCTCTACAAGAATACGTTCTACATGATCTGGCGGTACGATGATCTGGGCCGGCTGATCGGCGAAAGCGTCTGGGAGCCGGAGCCAGGTGCCGCGGAAATACTGAAGCTCGATCGCCGCGACGTGGTGACAGTCGCCGAGGCTGCGCAGCTCCTATCGCCGCTCATCGAGCCGCTTCCGCCATACGATGACTTTGTTCGCGAGCATTCCACGAGCTTCGCGCGCGTAGTTTAGCTCGAGCCCGAGCAGCTCAAGACTTCGGCTGTCGGCCGTTTCATGATCTGCGGAAGTCGGAGGCTTCGTCACCAGCCGCGCCAACGGCGCTCCGGGTAGTACGAGGCATAGCCGCCCCATCCCGGCGCGTACCCGTAGGCGTATGGCGGCGCGGACGCGTGGACCCGCCCAGAAGCGCAGGATGGCGCGCGCACATATCCATAGACAGGGCGCGGCGGCGCATAGGTGACAACTGGCGGGGCGATGTAGACCGGCCGAGCCTCGACGACCGCGAAGGGTGCGTAGATGACTGCAGGAGGCGAGGCATAGACATATCCATAGCGACCGCAGTCGCCGTAGCCGCAGGCCATGGCCGACGTTGAAAGCGCGGCCGCGCCACACGTGGACAGGGCGGCGATGATCCATGGCGAGCGAGGCATGAGTTATTCTCCGATGCTGTCAGCCCAAGGAATAGTCGCGATTTGCGGAGCATCTTGCCATTGGGAGAAGTGCGGTGGTGCGGTCGAAGAAACCGTACTTGCTCTCGCCTGTAAGGCACTTGCGCCGGGCGCCGCACAGCCTCCGCGCGAAACATCGCGGAGAAGGCTCTCGATGATCGACTGGTTGGTAAGCAGGTGCGCGCTGCCGGTCTGAGATGAATGCGTCGCGCATCAGGCCGGCAGCACGAGTTCTCGCACTACTTCTTCTGCGCGCCCGGCGTGGTGCCCGGCATGTTCATGATTTCGTCGCGCCCCAAGCGCAGGCGCACCTGATCCATGAATTGGTCGAGCTTGTCCGCATCGATGGTGATCGTCTTCGGCCCGAGCCCTAGCCGCTGGCCAACTTCGATCTGGATGGCTTGGACAGACCCGTCTGGCTTGCGCACGACATCAACCACCTGGCCGATGTCCTGCGAGTCTGAGCTGAATACGGGCAAGCCTCTGAGGGATGCCAGCCCCAGGGTCGCCTCTTTGAGCTTGCTTACGACGGTCCGGCAAGACGGGGACATCGAATCGCGTTTCTCGACGACGCAACGTCCGATCGACTCTGCCTGCCCACACTGCGCCTCGATATCGTTCCAGCAGGCGTCGGCGATCTGCTCTACGCGATTGAGAACGCCTTCGAGCCGGCGAGAGGCGCGGTAAAGCGCAAACTGGCACCGCAGCCCCAGACGGTCCTCATGCGCCTGCATGCACAGGACGAGCCGGCCGTCGCCTCGCGTGACGTTCCCGCAGTAGTTGGAGATTTCTTTTGCGCACGCGCCTTCGATCGTCTCCATGGCTGACGCCAGGCGCTCACGCAGCGTGCCTTGTGCAAGGCCTGGCGTGAATGAGACGGCAAGAAGTGCGCAGGCTCCGGCAAGTGCCAACGTGCGGTTGCTTCCAGGCATGGCTCACCTCATTTCTGGTCCGAGGGGTGCGATCGTCGCGTGATGACTAAAGTGTCGGACCTCGAATGCGACCCACGGTTCGGGTCGGGCTCGAAGTCGCATTCGAGGTCCAAAGACGCTTTAGACTCAATATTTCTAAAGCAACTTTGGACTTGAAATTCGCGCCCTGCCCGCAATCGAGGTGAGGCGAATTTCAAGTCCGTTGCTTTAGCCCTTGGGACGCGTGAGCACGATCCGTGAAAACCCCTACGAGCACGCGTTGCGGCCTCGGCGGGCCAGATTGGCGCTCGACATGCGCGTGCCGTTCACGCGAAGGCTCACCTCGCGGTCGGGAGCCAGCGTCGCGGCGTTTCGCGCGCGTCGTCGTAGGCTGCCTCGAACACAGGCGAGGCCAGGATGGCCTGGACACGCAGAATGCCCGAGCCGGTATTGTGAAAGCCGTGCTTGCGACCCGCGGGAATGATCGCCGACTGGCCGGCTGTCAGTTGCCGCCGCTCGCCTTCGACCCAGACCTCTGCCTCACCTTCCAGAACGGTCAGAATTTCCTCGACGGCGTGCAGGTGCGCTGGAGCGCCGAGGCCTGGATCGCACCACTGCTCGAACACGGCGAGCTGCGACGTGCCCGCCGCTGCTGATGCGACCATGCGCGTGAGAACACCTGGCCGCCACTCGTCCTTCGGCTGGCTTGCGTGATCGACAACGGTCATAGGCATGGATCGGCCCCATGGATGAACACTTCCGTTGACAAGGTCCCATTCGGGACGAACTTTGGCAACTGGTCGGGTCCATGCATCCACGCCTGCTCGGGATAGCCCGAGCGCACGGATCTCGGTCGACGTCGGACGGGAGGATTTCACATGCGCGTCGTGGCGCTCGAGGAGCACTTCACGGTCCCCAAGCTCGTCAGCCGCATTGATCCGAGCGCCATCGCGCGTCGCGGATTTCGCGCGCGCCGCGCACCGGCCAACGGCCCCAATCCGCTCGAGCTGGCACCGGAGATCGGCGAGCAGAGGCTGCAGTCCATGGACGAGGCCGGCATCAGCGTGCAAGTGCTGTCGAACACCGGGCCGGGGCCGGATCTCGTGCCGGGCGCCGACGGGATCGCACTCGCCAAGGAGATGAACGATCATCTCGCGGCGGCAATCACCCGCCATCCCGATCGCTTTGCCGGTTTCGCCGTACTTCCCATGCAGAGCCCTGATGCAACAGCCACCGAGCTCGTGCGCGCGGTCAGGGAGCTGGGTTTCATCGGCGCCCTCATCAATGGCACGACCGACGGCCGCTTTCTCGATGACCCGAGCTACGATGGCCTGCTGGCTGCGGCAGTCGAGCTCGATGTGCCGATTTACGTTCATCCGCATCTCGCGCCCGAGGCCGTGCGGCAGGCTTACTACGCAGGTCTCGAGCCCGGTGCGAGCCGCGTCTTGGAGGCGGCCGGCTGGGGCTGGCACTCGGAGACGGCGATCCACATTTTGCGCCTCGTGCTCGCCGGAACGCTCGACCGGCATCCGCGGCTCAAGCTGATCATCGGACACATGGGCGAGATGCTGCCCATGATGATGGCGCGCGCGGACGAGGTCTTCGCGCTGGACGTCGGGCACCTGCAGAGGCCGATCAGCCGCACGATCCTCGATCAGGTCTGGCTGACGACAAGCGGTATTTTCACGGAGCCGCCGTTCCTCGCCGCGCTGCTCACGTTCGGCATCGATCGCATCATGTTCTCTGTGGACTACCCTTATGCATCCAATGCCAAGGGGCGTGCGTTCCTCGATCGCATTTCGCTGGCGCCCTCGGATATGGCAAAGCTCACGCACGGGAATGCCGATGCTCTGTTGAAGCTCAGAGCGGATTGAGGAGCACGAGGCTCAATGACCACCGGGAATGACACGGCATATGCTGTTCGCGACAACCCCGAGCAGCAACGCTTCGAGATGGAGACGAGCGCCGGGCTCGCCGTTGCCGAGTACCGGCGCGACGGCGATACGCTTATCATCTTCCACACAGAGGTGCCGCCGGCCCTGCGCGGGCAGGGCATGGGCGACAAGCTCGTGCGTGGCGTCCTGGAGGATGTCAGGCGGCGCAACCTCAAGGTCGTGCCGCGCTGCTGGTTCGTTCGCGAGTTCGTGGGAAGCCATCCCGAATATCGCGACCTGATCGCGTGAGTGGAGCGCGGGGGTTGCGCTATTTGCCCGTTGCGTACATCTGCAGGGCAACGAAGAGGATGACGAGGTGCGATATGACGAAGAGCAGTACCGGTGCGATGAGCGCTTGCATGGCGGTTCCCCTGGTCTAAGCGAGCTACTTTGATCGTTGGGAACGACAGGCAGTGCCTGAGGTTCTGTTCATTCTGTCGCGGGGGCGCGCCGAAAGGTTCAAAGGGCGCGCGAAATTGTGCGGCGCCCATTGAAATCAAGAAAAATCAGTAAGTTATAATTCTCCCCGCCTGGATCAGGCGGATGGCGGCAGCGCCGGCCTATCGATGCCGCGCCCGTCGGGAAGAAAGATGCCGCTCTCATCCTTGAGAGAGACGCCCGTGAGGCGCCGCGAAAAGGCCTCGCGCATCAACCACGCGGCCTTGAAGGCCGCTTCCTCAAGGCTCATGCCGGCGCCGTGAATGTTCGACAGGCAGTTCCGCTCGCCATCCGTCCGGCCCGGCTCGGGTGCGAAAGTCAGATAGAGACCAAGGCTGTCGGGAGAGGAAAGTCCGGGCCGCTCGCCGATCATCACGAGCGCGAGCCGGGCCCCGAGCAGCGCGCCGATCTCATCACCGATCGCGACGCGCCCCTGCGTGACGACGGCCACGGGCCCCAGCGACCACGCATTCTTCTGGATGTAGGGGATCAACGCCGCGGTCATGCCAATCGCGTGCGCGTGGGCTGCGCGCGCTGAGAGGCCGTCGGCAATCACCAGCGCGATATCGACGCCACCTGTCGGTCGCCGCGCAGAGACGGCTTGGCGGCCCGATGCATCGAGGCGCCGGCCGAGATCCGGGCGCAGGAGGTAGGAATGGCGCGAGACGGCGCTGCTCGAAACCATCAGGTGCGCAAGGCCGAGGTCGTCGAGGCCTGCCGCGAGCTGTGCCGGATCGAGCGGCGTGTGCACGGCATCACGCGCTTGCGCGTGCGCGAGCGCAAACTTCATGGCTTCCGTAGTCGGCAGGCCCGAGCCTGTGCGGCCGAGGGCAATGCGTGCCGGTGTGAGTTCGCTCAAGCGGCGCCAGGCTTCGTCGGAAATCATTGCGCGATCTCCGCCAGAGGACCGAGGAGCTGCAGCGCCTGCCCCGGCGCGATGAGACGGCCGCCTGCACCCGTGATGCCCTGCGCGGCGAGCCACGCTTCGAATTCCGGCGCGCGCTTGAGGCCCAGGACCTCGCGAATGTAGAGCTGGTCGTGGAAGGACGTCGATTGGTAGTTGAGCATCACGTCGTCCGCGCCGGGAATGCCCATGATGTAGTTGACGCCCGCGGCGCCGAGCAGCGTCAGCAGCGTATCCATGTCGTCCTGATCGGCTTCGGCATGGTTCGTGTAGCAGATGTCGCAACCGAGCGGCACGCCCATGAGCTTGCCGCAGAAGTGGTCCTCGAGCCCGGCGCGCACGATCTGCTTTCCGTCGTAGAGGTACTCGGGGCCGATGAACCCGACGACGGTGTTGACCAGCAGCGGCTCGAAGGCCCGGCAGACGGCATACGCGCGCGCTTCGAGCGTCTGCTGGTCTACATCATGGTGCGCGCCTGCCGAGAGCGCCGAGCCCTGTCCCGTCTCGAAGTACATGACGTTGTTGCCGACCGTGCCGCGCTTCAGCGCGCGGCCCGCCTCGAAGCCTTCGCGCAGGACGGCGAGATCAATGCCGAAGGATTTGTTCGCAGCTTCCGTGCCGGCCACCGACTGAAACACGAGATCGACCGGCACGCCGCGATTGATGAGCTCCACTGACGAGGTCACGTGCGTGAGCACGCATCCTTGCGTCGGGATTGCGAGCCGCGAAATGAGCTCGTCGAGCATCTTGAGCAGGTCAGCCAGCACCTGCATGTTGTCGGAAACGGGATTGATGCCGATCACGGCATCGCCGCAGCCATAGGCGAGACCGTCGGCGATCGAGGCAGCAATGCCGCGCAGATCATCGGCCGGATGGTTCGGCTGCAGCCTGACGGCCATCGTTCCCGGCAGGCCGATCGTATTGCGGAAGCGCGTTACGACACTGCATCGGCGCGCGACCGCGATCAGATCCTGGTTGCGCATGAGCTTGCTGACGGCTGCCGCCATCTCGGGCGTCACGCCTGGCGCGATGGCGGCAAGACGCTCGGTCGTTGCCTCTTCGGAGAGGAGCCAGTCGCGGAAGCTGCCGACGGTCTGGCTCGCGATCGGCTTGAATGCAGCGGCGTCGTGCGAATCCATGATGAGGCGCGTGACCTCGTCCTCCTCGTACGGCACGACCATTTCATTGAGGAAAGTGGTCAGCGGTACGTCCGCGAGCGCCATGCGCGCCGCCACGCTCTCCTCGGCGCTCTCGGCGGCGAGGCCCGCGAGCTGATCACCCGACCGGATCGGCGTCGCCTTTGCGAGCAGCGTCCTCATGTCCTCGAACACATAGGCGCGTGTGCCGATGGCGTGGCGATAGCTCATGAATCGTTGTCCTTCTGAACGCGCCTGCTCAACGTATCAGCTCGTATTCCTCGACGTACAGCGTGTGCGTGATCGGATCAGCGTCCCTGCCCGAATTTGGGCAGAACATGCTCAATCTTTCAACTTGATCTCAAATATCTTCACGCACCGTTATGGCGTCGCGTGCCGCAGAATGATCGGTGAGCGCGATACCGTGGCGCGGAAGCCGGAGCCGAGACTTGGCGCACCCGAAGTTTGACGCGCGTTCTGGCCGGTGCTACCGATTTCGAGTTGAGACGGACGGCATCGGCCGTTCTGACGGCCGTGATCGCCCTCGCCTCGCCTGCGCCAACGGTAGGAGGCACGCCATGACGGGCAGCGTCTACAAAATCGTCGAACTTGTCGGCACCAGCACCGAGTCCTGGGAACACGCGGCGAGGAGCGCCATCGAGCGCGCCGGAAATTCGCTGCGCGATCTTCGCATCGCGGAGGTGGTCGAGCAGGACCTTGCTGTCGAGGACGGCAAGGTGAAGGCCTATCGCTGCCGGCTGAAGGTGTCCTTCAAGTACGAGGGCGGCGCCTGATCCGGCCGGCTGCTCTCTGACACTGAACCCGAAAGGCTCCGTCTTTCTTGGCGCGGCTCGTAGTCTCAGCCGCGGAGCGCTCGCGGCCTGCGCTACGACGCCATTCGTCTCACGGCATCGAGGAGTACGCGCGTCGCTCGGCAATCATCCTCGTTGTATTCGAGGATGCGGCTCTTGATCGCCGGGTCCCGCTGCTCGGTCCAGCGCTGATACCATTCGATCGAGGCGGCGCCGGACGGATCGGTGTCGCGCCAGGAAAAGCCCAGGAACTTGGCGAGCGTCTTGATGGAGTGGTCGCGCGTCGGCCACATGGTCGCTGCCTCGACGACATCGAAGTAGAGATCGACGGAGCGATCGCGCGCGAAGAGCGCTTCGACCTCCTCGGCGGTGCAGGCGCCAGGATAGCGCGCCTGCAGTTTGCGGTACGCGGTGCGCTCGTACTTCGAATAGTAGAAGATCACAGCATCGGAGTTGGCGCGCAAATAAGTCCACGCGTCGCGAAATACCTGCTCCTCGGCTTCGCGCGTCGCATCGTCCGCAAAGAACGGAACGAACCTCTCCGAGGCATTGTCGCCGCCACGTCGCTCGAGGAAGCCATGCAGATAGCAGATGTCCTGCATGGGGTCGGCTTCGATATCGAAGAAGATTTCGAGATGGCGCGACGGAAGCTGCAGCGGCTGCAGGAGACGAGGTTGCGGATTGTCGGATTTGATGAGCTTGGCACGCTCATGGAATGTGCGCAGCCGGTCTGCGCCAAGTCCGCGAAAGACGGTTCTGGTGCCGGTGATGTAGGCATCCGGGTTGGCTGAAGCCAAGTCTGCGATGGTCGGGATCTGGTCGATCATCACGGTCTGCAGGCTGCGGCCCAGCTTGGGGATCAGCGTGAGGTCATCGGCCGTCTGGAGCGCATCCAGGCAGTGCGAGTACCAATGGCACAGCTTGCAGCTCGCCGCGTATGCGGGTCTCGTGATGTCTGCACGGCTCAGGATGCGCCGCGCCGAAGAGAGAGCGTCCTGATAGTCGCTCCAGAGCGTGCGCGGGTTGCGCGTACCGTAGAGGACAGCGAAGTCATAGAGCACCTCGTTGCCGAGGATGTCCCAGACATAAGCGCGACGGCCAGCCGAGAAGCCAAGCTGTTCGAGGGCGTCGACGTAGAGCCCGAGCTGGACGGCGTAGTGCTCCTTGGGGGAAGGATCACTGTCCTCATCGCCACCTTCCTCGCCGCGCCCGGACTTGATGTCGATCGGGACGTAGCCTGCACCTTCCATGCGCAGCAGGTCGGGGCTGCCGAGCAGATCGCCCGCCCGCAGCCGGCCCTGGTAGATGAGCGCCACCCCATTCCGCATGGCATCCAGGGTGCGTGCTTCGCGCTCGCCGAGCGGTACGGTGGAGAGGTCCAGCACGGGCTCGATGCCCGCGAGCTTTTCGATCACGGATGCTTCGTACGCGCTCCCGCGCTCCCAAAGCATCCGCACGAACGGACCTATCTCGTCCCGCTGTGTGAGATCGCCGAACGCGTCGAGCATGACGCGGTGGGGGCAGGAGACCAGATCATAGAGGTGCGCGGCGGTGACCGTGGTGGTGCCAGACATGAACGAGACCCCCGGCGTCGCATTCGAACGTCAAAGGTGAGTTGGGATGGAAATGACCCCGTGCTTTTCTCTTCGAGTCTGCGTGCTCAATAAATAGCAAGATGCTTGCCGCCAGATGTGAGTGGCAAACATCAATCCGTGCCTGCCGGCCAATGCTACTTCTTCTTGCTCCGCTTCGGGCTCGGCTCCTCGCCAAATCCAAAGCCCGAGAAGAGAGAGGACATCGGCGCGGACGTGTTGACGCCCGAGTAGTTCGCGACGACGCGCACTGTCGTCCCCACGCGCGCGAGTGTCGTGAGATGGATGACGTGCTGGTTCATCATGCGGAAGCAGCCCGATGATGACGCCCGCCCGATCGAGCGCGCATTGTTGGTGCCGTGAATGCGGTAGATGGTGTTGCCGAGGTAGAGCGCCCGCGCGCCGAGCGGATTGATGACGCCGCCCGAAACCGTGATCGGCAGGCCCGGCTGACGCTTGTGCATCTCAGGCGGCGGCGTCCAGGACGGCCATGAAGCAATGCGGCTGATCCGCTCGGTTCCCGTCCACTCGAAGCCCTCGCGGCCGACCGAGATCGGATAAGCATAGGCGCGACGGTCGGGCAGGACGTAGTAGAGTTTGCGGCCGCCCGTATCGACGATGATCGTGCCGGGGGACTCATTCTTCTCGAGATAGACCACCGGCGGCTTCTCCGGCGCGATGTCGGGCTTCTCGCCGCCATCCATAAATTTGGGATAGGCCGTATTGCCGTAGGTCTTGCGGCGTTCGGCGCGTTCCGCTTCGAGCTGGCGTTCGCGCCGTTCGACGTCGCTTTGGAAAACGGGCGCGCCACCCGGCGCCCACTGGGCCTGCGCCCGCGCCTCGGATGCAGCCCACGTCACCCCAGTGCCTGCGATGACGCAGAGCAGTGCCGAC
This sequence comes from Hyphomicrobium sp. CS1BSMeth3, assembly GCF_900117415.1. Lineage (GTDB taxonomy): Bacteria > Pseudomonadota > Alphaproteobacteria > Rhizobiales > Hyphomicrobiaceae. The sequence goes on along the minus strand of NZ_FPEI01000003.1, from coordinate 158,889 downwards.
CGAACGAAGTCCATTTGATCCCCCAGATTTTCCGCATCCTCTCACTGCTCTGCCGGCTGTGTCGAGGCCTTGATCGATGGGCTCCTAGTGTGATGATCGAGAAATTCGCCGCATCTCGGGGCACGGTATCGAGCGAATTTCTCGATCTGAATCACACTAGCAAGTTTATGATTCTAGTGTCCCTTTTGATTCCGAAATTCGCTCGGGATGCCAGCATCGAGGTCAGGCGAACTTCGGAATCGGGACACTAGTGTGAGGCCAGATCAGCTCACCATGGTGACATCATCATCCATGAGCTTGGTTCGCGTCCAGAAGCAGCCGCGGGCGATACCTGGCGGGATGGAGCGCCCCCGCGCCCGGCAGGGCCGTAGCGCTTTGGAAATACACAATAAAGTTGATCGCGGTGGGTGCGGCGTTGTTCACACCGCGACCGAGGACTTGCCGATTATCGCGTGCCGGAGGTGGGCCGAAAGCCAATCGATCGCGGCGACGGCCGCGAGAATCAGCAGGATGAGGAACGCGACGCGGTCCCACTCGAAGGTGCGAATCTGCTCGACCAGATGCAGTCCGATGCCGCCGGCGCCGACAATGCCGATGATGGTCGCCGAGCGCGTATTCGACTCGAAGAAGTAGAGCACCTGCGAGAGCATCACGGGCATGACCTGCGGCAGGAGTCCGAAGCGGACCTGGTGCACTCGGCTGCCGCCCGCTGCCGTCACGCCTTCGACCGGCTTGCGGTCCGACGCCTCGATGGCCTCCGAGAAGAGCTTGCCGAGCGTGCCGATGTCCGACGTCATGATCGCGAGGACGCCGGCGAACGGCCCGAGGCCGACGACGTTCACCCAGATGAGCGCCCAGATGAGCGTATCGATGCCGCGCACGGTGTCGAGCGACCGTCGCGTCATGAACTGGAAGATGCGTACGGGCACGACATTGCGCGCGGCGAGCAGGCCGAGCGGAAAGGCGAACAATGCAGCCAGCATCGTGCCGAGGAAGGCGATGGCAACGGTCTCGGCGAGGGAGTGAAGGTAGACGAGCGCGTTTGCCCATGAGCCGGCATTCGGCGGGACCATGAGCACGACGAATTTACCGAGATCGCCGAAGCCCTTCACGATCCTCCAGAAGGAGACATCGAGGCGCCAGAATGCGAACACGGCAAGCGCGATCAGCACGCCCACGAGCAGCGCCATCTTGAGGCGCGAGAGAGCTTGTGCCCGCAGAAGACCGGCTTGGCCGGCAAGGATTGCCGGGTCGGCCGGCAGCACCAATTGGCGGCGTTCGCTCATGGGCGCATTCCCTGCCCAATGAAGTGATGGCGCATGCGCTCGGTCGCGACGTCGATGATCATGACCGTGGCAATGATCAGCAGAAGCACGGCCGAGACATCGGAATAGTAGAACTTGCGGATGCTCTCGATCAGATCCTGGCCGATGCCGCCGGCACCGACGAAGCCCATGACCGAGGCGCCGCGCACATTGATCTCGAAGCGCAGCAGGCCATAGCTTGCGAAATTTGCGAGCACCTGCGGAACGACGGCGAGATGCACGGTCTGCCACCAGGTGGCTCCGGTGGCCGTCACGCCCTCCACGGGCTTCATGTCGATGTTCTCGACCACCTCGGCAAAGAGCTTGCCCAGAGCGCCGGTCGTGTGAATCGCGAGCGCCAGGACGCCAGGCAGAGGGCCGAGGCCGAAAGCCACGACGAAAATGAGCGCGAAGACGAGCTCCGGCACTGTGCGGCAGAACTCGAGGAGCCGCCGGATGAGGCCGCGCGTCCAAGCGTTGGAGTTCAAGTTTACGCTGGCGAGAAAGCACAGGAAGAACGCGGCGATCGTCCCGAGCAGCGTGCCGAGATAGGCAATAAGAAGCGTGTCGCCGAGCAGCGCCAGCCACTTCTTCCAGCCCCAGAACCATTCAGCGGGATCCGTCCAGACGGGTGCGCCGCTCTCGAGATAGAAGAGCCGTACGATATAGTTGGTGAAGCGATCGATATTCGCGAAGAGCTTGGCGAGGTCGACTTCCGCGACGCCGCCGGCCACCAGTGACGCGATGATGATGGCCACGATGAGCAGCAGCGTGCTGCGCCGCTTGGCGGCGTTGGCACGTGCATAAGCCTCAGCGAGCGGAGTGAGCTGGTGGTCGGGCAGGCGGGGCAATGCAACCCCGCCTGCTGCGCCAGGTGAAGTGGCGGTCATGATGGCTTGCGACGCAGGCGATCGACGAAGCGGTTGAGGTCGATAATGACCTGGTAGTCCTCGTGCTTCACCTCATGATAGCCGGTCGCATTGCCGTCGCTGATGCGCAGCCATGCTTCGCGTCCTTTCACGGGCGCTTCGAGGAAAGCGCGCTTGATGTCGGCCTTCATGGCCTCGGGCAGCGAGCGCTTGAGGGTCGTGGGCGAGCCGGGAATGAGGTCCGACTTCATGATGATGCGCACGCTATCCGCCTTCACGGCGCCACGCGCGGCCATGCGCAGGAGATTCGACTCCTTCTCGGTATTCCACCAGTTGAATGCTGCGTCGCACGTGCCCTGCAGGAGCGCGGTCACGGCATTCTCATGGCTGCCGGAATAGAGAAGCTTGCCGAAGAAGGCATCTGGGTCGATCCCCATCTTGTCCATGGCAAAGCGTGGGACGTTGTTGCCGGACGTGGAGTTCGGATCGACGAGGCAGAGGTTCTTGCCCTTGAGGTCCTGGATGCTCTGCGCCTTGTCGTCGGCGCGCACGTAGAGCACCGAGTAGTAGCCGACAGCGCCCGCGGAGTTCATGGCTGTGGCGAACGGCTCGACGTCGCCGTTGGTCACCTGATAGGCGCGCGCATAAGCCGAAGGACCGAAGTGGGCCACATGCACCTGGCCTGAGCGCATGGCCTCGATGACGGCCGCGTAGTCATTGGCGACGCGGAGGGTCACTTTGACGCCGAGCACCGTGGAAAGGTGCTGCATGAGCGGCTCGTAGCGGTTCAGCACGCCGCCGGCATTCTCGGACGGGATGATCGAGAACACGACCTCGGGATACTGCGCGCGCCAGTCGCTCGCACCTGCGGGAGCAGCAAGCAGCGTTGCGGCTGCTGCCGTGAGAATAAATCGGCGAGTCCACATGAAGACCTCCATCGGATTGGATTGCGGGCGCGAAGCCGTCGGCCGCGCGCCCGCGTAGCTCGGATCTGAGGCCTTAGGAGCCCGACTTCTTGCGGAGCGAGTCGACGAACTTGATCAGCTCGACGACCGGCTCATAGGCCGCGTGCTCGACCGATTCGAAGGGGCGCTGCTTGCCGCCATAGATGCCGTCGAACGTCGCCTTGTCCTTGGTCGCGATGTTGAGGACGGCGTCACGGACCGAGGCCTTCAGATCCGCCGGCAGGCTCGCCAGATAGGCCATCGGCGAGTTCACGATCTGAGCGGACTTGAAGATGATGCGGAAGTTCTCGGCCTTGACGAGCCCGCGGCCCGACATGCGCATCAGGTTCGATTCCTGCTCGTCGTTCCACCAGTTGAACGCGCCGTCGCAGGTGCCCTGGTCGACCGCGAGCACGGCATTCTCGTGCGATCCCGAGTAGACGACCTTGCTGAAGAACTTGTCGGGATCGATGCCCATCTTGTCCATGGCAAAGCGCGGGACGTTGTTGCCGGACGTGGAGTTCGGATCGACGAGGCAGAGGTTCTTGCCCTTGAGGTCCTCGATCTTCTGGAAGGGCGAGCTGGCCTTCACATAGAGCACCGAGTGATAGCCGCGCGTGCCGTCGTTGTTCACTTCGATGGCGAACGGCTCGATGCTGACGCCGGTAGCCCTGGCGCGGGCGTAGGAAGCCGGGCCGTACATGGCGATGTGGATGTTGCCTGCGCGCTGGCCCTCGATGACCGCCGCATAGTCATTGGCGATGCGCAGGGTGACTTTCGTGCCGAGCTCGCGGCTCAGGTACTCGACGAACGGCGTGTAGCGCGTCGTGGTGGTGCTCGCATTCTCATGCGGAATGACCGCGAAGACCAGCTCCGGGAACTTCGACTTCCACTCCTGAGCCTTTGCCGGGCCGGCGCCGAGCGCGAGGCCGTTCGTGAGCGCAAGACCGGCGGCGCCGGCAAGTACAAGACGACGATTCAGCATGATGTCCTCTATCGGTTAGAGTGTCGTGAGCTTGGGCATGTTGTGACGCTGGCGTGCGGTGCCCTCGCTGCCGCAGCGTTCAGATCAGGCGGCGACGGCCTCTCCGAGCGCAGGTACGCCCTGCTTCTTCTCGCTGTCCTGAGCCTCCCCACTGCCGCCGAGCACATCATCGGCTTCGAGGCCGTAGAGCTCGCGTGCGACCTCGTCGGTCAGCATTTCGGGGGCAGCGTCAAAGACGACCCGTCCGGCGGCCATGCCGATCAGCCGGTCGCAATAGGTGCGGGCGAGATCCAGCGAGTGCAGATTGCAGAGGACGGTGATGCCGTAGTGCTTGTTGATGCGCAGCAGCGCATCCATCACGATCTTGGTATTGCGCGGATCGAGCGAGGCCACGGGCTCGTCGGCGAGAATGAGATCCGGCTGCTGGACCATGGCGCGGGCGATGGCCACGCGCTGCTGCTGGCCGCCCGAGAGCTGCTCCGCGCGTTGCGCCGCGAGTGCGCCGATCTCGAACTGCTCGAGAGCCGAGAAGGCGATGGCCTTGTCGTTCTCGCTCCACATGCGCGTCACGGCCCGCAGGGTCGACACATCCGCGAGGCGTCCGGTCAGAACATTCGTCAGGACGTCCAGGCGCCCCACCAGATTGAACTGCTGGAAGATCATGGCCGCCCGAGCCCGCCAGAGCCGGAGCTCGCGGCCCTTGAGCGACGTCACATCGCGGCCGTCGAAGAAAATGCGGCCCTCGCTCGGATCGACGAGGCGATTGATCATGCGCAGAAGCGTGGACTTGCCGGCGCCAGAGCGGCCGATGACACCGACGAAACCGCCGCGCGCCACTTCAAACGAGGCTCCAGACACAGCGGCGACCTTACCGAACCGCCGCGAGACGCCGTCGAGAACGAGCATGGGACCTCTTTGCAGTTGGATCGCCCTATGCCGGCAACACCTAGTTCGGCGGTGCAACAGCCATGTGACGATTTCCTAGGCCCTCATCGGCGCACTTTCGCATCGCGGCGCGTGCGTCATCTGAACGTCATATTGGAGGGGAACAGAGGGCGGGGGGCGGTAGTGTGACGCCTCAGCCGACGGCGTACGTCGGCTCGGGGACGGACTTGGACTGGCTCCAGGTGGCGTCGGCCGCCCAGTGGACGAGACGCAGCTCACCTTCATGTGACTCGACGATCGCCGTGCAGCTTTCGACCCAGTCACCGCAGTTCAGATAGTGGACGTCGCCGATGTTGCGATCGGCCGCAAAGTGAATGTGCCCGCAGATGATGCCGTCGGCGCCATGGCGGCGCGCCTCACCCGCAACGGCCTCCTCGTAGGCGCCGATGAAAGCGACGGCCTTCTTCACGCGGTTCTTGAGGTAGGCGGAGAATGACCAGTACCCAAGCCCGAGGTGACGGCGGATCCAGTTCAGTGGATTGTTGAGCCAGAGCGCGGTCTCGTATCCGCGGTCACCCAGAAATGCCAGCCATTTGGCGTTGCGCACGACGATATCGAACTCGTCGCCGTGCATGACGATGTAGCGGCGGCCGGTCGCCGTCAGGTGGACGCAGCTCTGATGAATCTCGATGCCGCCGAAGTGCATTCCGCAGAAATCGCGGAGCCCTTCGTCGTGATTTCCCGGAATGAAGATGATTCGCGCGCCCTTGCGCACTTTGCGGAGCAGCTTCTGGAGCACATCGTTGTGCGCCTGCGGCCAGTGCGGGCCGCGGCGGACCTTCCAGAAGTCGACGATATCGCCGACGAGGTAGAAAGTGTCGGCCTCTACCGTGCGCAGGAACTCCAAAAGCGCGTGAGCCTGGGAGGTGCGCGTGCCGAGATGGATATCGGAAATGAATACGGCCCGATAGCGCACGTCGGGTATGTCGTCCAGTTGCTCGGGCGGGGTGGCGTATTGCATAGCCCAAGCTCCTAAGAGATTCAGGTATCAGCCGGATGACAGCAAGAGCTGCTGCATGCGCGAGAGCACATCACCCAATGCAAATGGCTTGGGGATAAAGGCCTCGACGCCGAGTTCGCTTGCCCGCTTCCGATCCTCGGGGTTCGTCCGCGCGGTCAGCATGAAGACCGGCAGCGCGCGCGTGTGGGCGTTCTGGCGAAGCTGCCGAAGGATTTCGATGCCGGAGAGGCCCGGAACGACCCAGTCGAGGACGACAAGGTCGGGCGGGTCACTGAGCAGGCGCCTCAGCGCGACCGTGCCATGCGCCGTCCACTCGACCTCGAAACCCATGGCATCGAGATTGTAGTGCAGCAGCAGAGCAAGGCTCTCGTCATCCTCGATGAGAGCTATCCGCGGTGCTGACTTTGCGGGCAAATGCGTGCCCATGGTTTCTGGTCCCGAGGCTGGAGCACGCGGCTCACCTGATTCCGACGGCGCTCTCAGTGGTCATGCTGGCCGAGCCACCTGGCTGCCAGGCAACCTTGTGCCCGCCCCACTGGTAACCATGCGCGGTCCAGGCCCGCAGCCAGATCACGGGAATGAGCAGATCGCGCAGGAGCCAGGACACGGGCGCGCGCCAGGAGAGGTGCCATCCGCCTGTCCGCGCAAGAAGCGCCTCACCGCCGAACCAAAGAGCAGCCAATGCGGCAACGGCGATAGCCGGCGGGAGGCCGAATGCCGGCGCGGCGACGATCATCGCGAGCAGAGGGGCGGCGCTTCCCGTCAGAAGCTCGAGTGCGAACCAGCCGGGGAACGTCAGGCGGCGCAGTTGCGCCCACCGGAGCTGCCGCGCGAAAACGTTGCCGGCAGAGCGCTGGCCCAGGGGCTGGAAGAAAGAGGGCCCGGCAAGACGGATGCGGAGGCCTGCATTGCGCACGATTTTTGTCGTCGCTGCATCCTCGGCGAGCTCCGAGCCGAGCGCGGCAATGCCACCCTGGCTCTCCAGCACATCCCGGCGGAAGAGCATGGTCTTGCCCTGCGCGAACCCGAGCCCGAGGCTGTCGGCGGCATACTGCCAGCGCGCCTGGTAGGTATTGAGAAACGCGCATTCCACCTCGGCCCAGAAGCCGGCCGGCGCGCTGCCGATCGGTGGCGCGCAGACAGCGCCCGTATCCGATGTCCAGGCCGTCAGAACCTGCTCGAGATAGTCGGGCGGAAGCATGAGATTGCTGTCCGCGAAGACGATCCAGTCGTACTTCGCGTCCTGCCAGCCCTTGAGCATGTTGTTGAGCTTCGGATTGGCGCTGATGCGATCATCGCCAATGAGCAGGCGGGCCTGGACGTGCGGATACTCCGCGATGAGCTTGCGCACGGTGGCGACGGCGGGGTCGCTGTCCGATGCGGCGCAGAAAATCACCTCGTGATGCGGGTGCGTCAGATTGAACGACGACCGCAGCGTCTCTTCCTCGTGAGCTCCGAGGTCGCGGATCGTACGCACAAGCGCGACGCCGACGGCCGGACGCCCTCCCGAAGTTGGCGATTTGGATCGATGGCATCGCCACATCGCCAGGCCGATGGAGAAGAGGTGAACGGTCGTCGCAACGAGGACGAAGGCGAGAGCGGCGGAAACGGTGGTAGGCATTCCTGGCTCGCGAGTCGAGGTTCTACCTCTCTCCTGACCAGAGTCGCACGACGCAGGTGTGACATCCGCCGATTACATCTCAACCGGCGCCGCGCCAGATTGTCACAAACCTGTTGCCGCAGCCGGCTAGCATTCCGCACGATGCGCTACGCGATCTATTTCACACCGCCGCCGGAGACAACTCTCTGGCGCTTCGGGTGCTCTGTGCTTGGCTATGATGCCGCGACGCGTGGGGCTGCCGCCTATCCCAAGCACGGGTTGTGGCACGAGCCGTGGTTCGTGCGCGCTCAGGAAACGCCTGCCCGTTACGGATTTCATGGCACTCTGAAGGCGCCGTTCGCGCTCGCCCCCGGAATGACGGAACACGCCCTCTTGGAGCGCGCCGCAGAGCTGAGCCGACATTGGGCGCCGATCTACTTACCGGCGCTGGAAGTCGCATCCCTGGGTAGTTTTGTGGCGCTGCGTCCGCTCGCCGAGGATGCCGAGCTCAATCGGCTGGCGGCTGCGTGTGTGCGGGAGTTCGATGATTTTCGCGCACCGCTCGACGATGCGGATCGCGCTCGGCGCCTCTCTCAGGTGCTCACGCAGCGCCAGCATGAGCATCTCGATCGCTGGGGCTATCCTTATGTTTTCGACGACTTCCGCTTCCACATGACGCTCACGGGATCGATCCCGAAATCACTTCAGCCGCAGGTGCTGGAGGCGCTGCAGGACCTTCATCGCCGTACGCGTGCGGCAGTCTGGATCGATGCGATTTCAGTGCTCGTTCAGCCCACGCGAGAGAGCAGGTTCGTTCTGCTCGAGCGGTTCGCGCTCCGCGCCGATGTTCCGGCAATCAGTTTTGGGCCTTAGGGGCGACCAGGGAAAGACCGCAAGGCGGCGACGAGTGCAGCCACGCCATCGGCGAGTGTGCCGGAGTTATCGATCCGCACGTCAGCCTCGCCCGGGTCGAAATCAGAGACCTTGCGCATGAGACGCGCCTGAACGCTTTCCGCGGGCTCGCGTCCACGCTGCGCCAGTCGCTCGGCACGGACCGCGAGGGGACACTCGATCAGGACGAGGTGGACCTGGGCATAGCGCTGTCTTGCGGCGCCCGTGATGGCGCGCGAGCTGTTGACGATCACCGTCTGTCCGCGCCCGATCATCTCGTCGATGCTTGCCGGCACGGCGTAGCTTAGCCCGTGCGCTTCCCAGGTGAGTGCGAACTGCCCCTCCTGTGCGGCCTTGGCGAATTCCGCATCGCTTATGGGGATGTGCTTTTCCGAGCCGTGGGGTGGACGCGTGATCGTGCGCTCGGGAAAGACAAAGCGGCTGTCGTCCGCAAGGATCGAGCGCGCGCCGACGATCAGCGCATCCTTGCCGACGCCGCTCGCGCCGACGATGAGCGCCAGAACACCGGGCCCGAGCGGAGAAGAAACCCGAGCGCCTTCTCGCGCATCAAGAGACACGCCGCCCCTCCCGATAGACCTCGCGGACAACGGGCTGGCCATCGACCAGACGAACGCGCACGAGATCGGCGCGCTTGCCTTCGGCAATCTCACCGCGATCTTCGAGGCTTGCGGCACGGGCCGGATTGAGCGTCACGGTGCGCAATGCCTTGGCGAGGCCGAAGCCCTCGATGCGCCGGGCCAGCTCGAAAGCGCCGAAGAGCAGGCTCGCCGGCACGTAGTCCGAGGACAGGATATCGAGGTGGCCGGCGCGCGCGAGCGCCTCCGCTGCGACATTGCCCGAATGCGAGCCGCCACGGACGACATTGGGCGCGCCCATCAGGACATCGATCCCGGCCTCGTGCGAGAGGCGCGCGGCTTCGAGGGAGGTCGGAAACTCCGCTATGGCCACGCGATCGGTGATGGATTCGTCCACGTGCGCGGGCGTCGTGTCGTCGTGGCTCGCGAGTACGACACCGCGCTCGCGCGCCAGAGCGACGATGCACGCGCGATGGCGCTTGTAGTTGCGCTCGTGCATGACGCGCTTCGTCTCGATCAGCCGGTCCAACTGGTCGGGCGGAAAGCCCGACTTCCCACCGTAGTAGGTGCGCCAGGCATCGAGGCTCGCGAACTGGCGCGCGCCCGGCGTGTGGTCCATGAGCGAAATGAGATCGACGCGGTGCCGTCCCATGGCGGCTTCAGCTTCCTCCAGCACGCCATCGGCGGTCAGCTCGCACCTCAGGTGCAGGCGGTGGTCGGCGCGGAGCAGGTCGCGCTCACGTGCCTGCGCGAGGCTCCCGATGACCGAGACGATCTCGTTGGCCTGCGGCGCATAGTCGACATCGCGGCCCGCGCGGATGCAATCGAAAACCGTCGTGATGCCGGACGCCGCGATCTGAGCGTCGAATGCCATGATCGCTGAGGCCTCAGGCCAATGAACCTTCGGACGCGGCTTCAGGTGGGTCTCGAGGTGATCGGTATGCAGTTCGATGAGGCCAGGAATGACAAGATCGCCGGACACGTCGATGCTGTCGCGGGGCGCGGCACCGCGGCCGATCTCGACGATCACGCCGTCGCGAACCGCCACCCACCCCTCGATGATCTCATCGGCGAGGGCCACTTTGGCATTGGCGAAAACGAGATCGCGGGTCATCGGGCTGAGGCCTCAGGTGCAAACTTGGTGACGTCGATGACGCGGTCGGCAACACGATCGCGGACATCCTCATCGTGGAAGATGCCGAGAAGGGCCGCACCGGCGCGTTTGCGCGCTTCGATCAGTTCGACGACGGCGGCGCGGTTCGCGCCATCGAGCGAGGCGGTCGGCTCGTCCAGAAGAAGAATGGGCCGCTCGGCCGCAAATCCGCGCGCAATGTTGATGCGCTGCTGCTCGCCGCCGGAGAATGTCGCCGGCGGGAGGTGCCAGAGGCGCTCCGGCACATTGAGCCTTTCGAGCAAGGAAGCCGCCTTGGCACGTGCAGCCGGCTCATCGAGACCGATCTCGCGCGCCGAGGAGGCGACGATGTCGAGGGCGCCAATGCGCGGGATCACGCGAAGAAACTGGCTCACATAGCCGATCGTGCTCTGGCGGAGCGTGAGCACCGCGCGTGGCACGGCGCGCGCAATATCCACCCAGCCCGTGGGGCCGTTGATGTCGATGCGGCCGCCGTCCGCGCGGTAGTTGCCGTAGATCATTTTGAGGATCGACGACTTGCCCGTGCCCGAGGGACCGCCGAGCACGACACATTCGCCGCCGCGAACCGCGAACGCGACATTGTTCACGACCGGCAGCCGCGCGCCGCCGCGCAGATGCATCACGAACGTCTTGGTGACGGCATCGAGGCGGATCATTTCGCGATCGAGGGACATGGCGGTCATGCCTGAAGGATCGAGGCAACGAGGAGCTGCGTGTAAGGCTCGCGCGGATCGTCGAGCACCTGGTCGGTGAGGCCCGTCTCGATAACGCGGCCGTGGCGCATGACGACAATGCGGTGGGAGAGCAGCCGCGCGACTGCGAGATCGTGCGTCACGATCACGGCGGCGAGGCCATAGTCGCCGACGAAGCTGCGGATGAGGTCGAGCAGGCGCGCCTGCACGGAGACGTCGAGACCGCCTGTCGGCTCGTCCATGAAAATGAGCCGTGGACGCGTCACCATGTTCTTGGCGATCTGGAGACGCTGCCGCATGCCGCCGGAGAACGTATCCGGCCGATCGTCGATGCGGTCGCGCGCGATCTCGACGCGCTCGAGCCACTGCTCGGCCTCGGCACGAATGCGGCCATAGTGCCGCCAGCCGGTGGCCATAAGCCGCTCACCGACGTTGCCGCCGGCCGAGACGCCCATGCGAAGACCGAGCCGCGCATCCTGGTGGACAAATCCCCAATCCGTACGGAGCAGGAAGCGCCGCTCGGCTTCTCCAAGCGCGAAAAGATCTCGCTCCTCGCCGTCGCGCATCCGGTAGCGCACGCTTCCGGCACTCGGCAGAAGCTGGGTCGAGAGCAGCCCGAGCAGCGTCGACTTGCCCGATCCCGACTCGCCGACGACGGCGACGACCTCGCCCTCGTGGATATCCAGCGATACATCGGCGCAGCCGAGATGGGGCCCGTAGTGCTTCGAGAGCCCTTCGGCGACGAGCAGCGGGCGGTCGTCCTGCGCGCTCATCGTGGCACCTCGTGAAGGCCGTGGCCGGCCTCGCTGGGAGCTGCGCGCTGGCTCTCGCAGAAGTCGGTGTCGGAGCAGACGAACATGCGGCCGCCGCGATCGTCGGTGACGACCTCGTCGAGGTAGATGCCCTCGGATCCGCAGAGTGCGCAGCCGCGATCGAACTTGGTTCGCTCGAAAGGGTGATCCTCGAAATCGAGGCTCACGACCTTCGTATAGGGCGGTAGCGCATAGATGCGCTTCTCGCGGCCCGCGCCGAAGAGCTGGATCGCCGGACACATGTCCATTTTCGGGTTGTCGAACTTCGGCGTCGGCGAGGGATCCATGATGTAGCGGCCGTCGACCTTCACCGGGTAGGCGTAGGTCGTCGCAATATGGCCGTGGCGCGCGATGTCCTCGTAGAGCTTGACCTGCATGAGGCCGTAATCCTCGAGCGCGTGCAGGCGGCGCGTTTCGGTCTCGCGCGGCTCCAGGAAGCGGAGCGGCTCCGGGATCGGCACCTGATAGACAAGGATCTGGCCTTCGCGAAGCGGCGCTTCGGGAATGCGATGGCGCGTCTGGATGACCGTTGCTTCGCTCGTGTGCGTCGTCGTCGCGATGCCGGCCGTGCGCTCGAAGAACTTGCGGATCGACACGGCGTTCGTCGTGTCGTCGGCGCCCTGGTCGATGACCTTCAGCGTATCGTCGGCGCCGAGCACCGACGCCGTCACCTGAACGCCGCCTGTTCCCCAGCCGTAAGGCATCGGCATTTCGCGGCTCGCGAAGGGCACCTGATAGCCGGGGATGGCCATTGCCTTCAGGAGCGCGCGGCGGATCATGCGCTTGGTCTGCTCGTCGAGGTAGCCGAAGTTATAGGTGGCCGCGTCGCTCATTCCGCCGCCTCCTTGCGTTGCGCGTCTTCCCACTCGCGCCGCATCTGGCGGACGAGCTGCAACTCGGCCTGGAAATCGACGTAGTGCGGCAGCTTCAGATGCTCGACGAAGCCGGTCGCCTGCACGTTGTCGGCGTGCGAGAGAACGAATTCCTCGTCCTGGGCCGGCGCGACGATCTCCTCGCCGAGCTCGCGTGCGCGGAGCGCGCGGTCGACCAGCGCCATGGACATGGTTTTGCGCTCGCAATGACCGAATGCGAGCCCATAGCCGCGCGTGAACTGCGGCGGGCTCTCGGCGCTCCCTTTGAACTGGTTCACCATCTCGCATTCCGTGACGGTGATCGTGCCGAGCGGCACCTCGAAGCCGAGCTCTTCCGGGGCCAGGTGGACCTCGACCTCACCTAGGCGGATCTCGCCCGCAAAGGGGTGCGTGCGGCCATATCCGCGCTGCGTCGAGTAGCCGAGCGCGAGCAGAAGGCCTTCATCGCCGCGCGCGAGCGACTGAAGTCGCAGGTCGCGCTCGGCGGGAAAGGAGAGGGGATCGCGCGTCAGGTCGCCGACAGGCGCGGCGCTCTCCGTCTCCGGGTTCGGCTCGATGAGCCCCTGATGCCCGAGCAGATCGGCCACGTGCGGGACCTTTGCATCCTCCGAGACCGGCTTGCGGGCCGGGGATGAGGGCGTGCCGGCGGCGCCGCCATTGAGGCTGTCGTCGAGCAAACGATGCGTGTAGTCGAACGTCGGACCCAGGACCTGGCCACCGGGCAGATCCTTGAACGTCGCCGAGATCCGGCGGCGGATCGTCATCGCGCTCGTCTCGATTGGCTCGGCATAACCGAAGCGCGGCAGCGTGGAGCGATAGGCGCGCACGAGGAAGATCGCTTCGATCAAATCGCCACGTGCCTGCTTGATGGCCAACGCGGCGAGATCGCGATCATAGAGCGAGCCCTCGGACATCACGCGGTCGACGGCAAGCGTGAGTTGCTCGCGGATCTGCTCGGTGGTGAGCTCGGGAACGGCAGGATCGCCACGCCGCTCCTTCGCGAGCAACGTGTGAGCTGCCGCGATGGCGCTCTCGCCTCCCTTGACGGCGACGTACATTCAGGCGCTCTCCACGATCCTGGTGCTTCTCGGCAGAGCCGCGAGCTCCACGGAGGTAACAAAGATGAGATCGACGCCGCGCGGAAAGTGCGCGCGGTTGGCGGCGAGCTGCTGCGGGAAATCGGCGGGTACTGGCGCGGCGCTGAAGGCCATGCGCTCGCGGATGCCGGGGCCGCTGAAGTGCCAGCCGTGATTGGCAAGCGCTTCGACCTGCACGATCAGCGTCGTCGAGCGATCGGGATACTCGGGCGTTCCCTCGGCGAAAGTCGCGAGCGCCGGCATGTCGGCGGGCGCGGCGATGACGGCGAAGTCGGCCTCGCGGCGCTGGCGCGTGAGGCGCGCACCGGTGTGGAAGCGCAGGAAATCGCTGACGGCCGGGTTTTCGGAAAGCGTGTCGTCGAGCCAGATCGATGTCTCGTAGTCGGCGAGGGCAAGCAGCAGGCTTGCGGACGTGCCGAGCAGCGGCGATGGCGGCGTGAGCGAAGAAGCAAGCCGCGCGATGCGCCCAGGATGCGCCATGGCATCCAGCGCGGCACGGAAAACCTTCTGCGCGTCATGCACTGGATCAGCGAAGCCGCGCTCGATTGCCTCGACGCTCATCGGATCAGTCCTCGCCGCGGACGAGTGTGAAGAACTCGACGCGCGTCGCCTCCGCCTCTTCGCGCGTGGCGCGTCGCTCGCTCTCCAGCCGCTCGGCGACCGGGCGAACGAGATGCTGAACGATCGATCGGCGATATTCGGGACGCTGGCCCGCAGCTTCCAGAACGGCAGCGAGGCGCGCCCGCGTCTTCGAGCGGCCGAGGAGATAGGAAAAGCCCGTTTCGCCGGTGCCGAGGCGCACGGCCGCGCGGGTGACCGTCGCCTCTCCGAAATTGAAAGGGGCGCCGCTGCCGCCGATCCGGCCGCGCAACATCACGAGACCGGTTTCGGCGGGGCGGATGTCCGTGGCTTCGGGCCGAGGATCGAGCGCATCGATCGCCGATGTGAGCTCCGCCTCGGTCGCGTGCGCGCAGATCTCCATAAGCTCCTGACGCGCACTGACGACACGCGCATCCGGGTGATCATGAATCCGTTGAGCTTCGGGCATGGCCCGTGCTCTTAGATGGCGCACTTAAAGCTTTTGTGACACCGCGCACAGCGGTCAATTTACGAGGGTAGAAGCATCAGCGGCTCGCCCATGCGAACGGTGTTTCCGTCGACGATCGAGGGGGCGAGCTGGAACCCCGGCGGCGCGAGAACGATGATCGTCGAGCCGTGCTCGAACCATCCCATTTCCTCGCCTTTTGCGAGGTGGACATCGCAGTCGCGCACCCAGGGCGCGGCGTGTTGGCGGTCCGTCGGCATATCCATGAAGCGGAGTTTCAAGCCAGCGACGAGAATGGCAGCAACGGGAACAAGCGCGATCCGGTGTCCCGATGCGTCGAGACTTAGGCGCAGAACGGCGCGCTCGTTGCGGCAGAAAACGCGGTTCTGCCGCTTGAGCGTCGGCGGATTCACATTCCAGGTGTCGCCGGCGATGTGATGGACCTGCTCGACGCGGCAGTCGTGCGGCGCGTGGAAGCGATGGTACATGCTCGCCGTCAGGCGCAGGGTGACGTACATGCCGTTGCGGTAGGCAGCGACGAGATCCGGGTCTCGAACGAGCTCCTCGAGTGCATAGGTCGAGCCCTTGACCTGCAACATGACGCCGTCGACAACCCGGCCGTTCGCGCCGACGATGGCGTCGCATGGGCTGGTGAGGATGTCAGGGCGCGGATCGATGGGGCGCGCCCCATCCTTGAGCTCGCGGATGAAGCAGTCGTGCAGACTGCGGAATTTCGTCTTCCGGGCCTCGCTGAGATCGAGGTCGGAAAACTGGCGCCAGAGTGCGATGGAGAGATCGCGCACGAGGGGCTGCTCGATTTTGGCCAGCCAGCCGACGAATCGCGTGAGAGATCGCCGCGGAATCCTGTTCGTGAGGAGGTAGTTCAGACCGTCGTTATCGGTGAGGCGCGCCAGTAGCGTGCGCATTGTCATCATCCTGTATTCGTCTTGAGATTCGGTCGGCTGTCATGGAACTGAGTCTTATGACCCTGGCGCTTGGCGGCATCGGTGCCGCCGCGCTCACCTCCGCGGCAGCCAAGGCCAAAACGCGTCTCGAGCTGTCCCGTGCCAAGCACCCGTCGCTGACCGGGCATGTTCGCATGTCGCGGCGCGTCGCCTCGCTTATTCCGCACTATGAGTTCGGCGACGAGCGCTTTTTCGACAGCGACGATGCACCGGCGGACGTCGCCGCGCGACGGCGGCAGGCCTTCCACGGGCTCGCGGAGGATTATAAGGCGCGCTATCCCCGCACTATCGCGCTCAAGGCGGAGGTCAAGGGCGCGCTGTCCGACATGCAGTTCACCGATACCTATCGGGTGCCTTTTCCGTTCAGCCGGATGGTGCGTGAGCATCTCGGCGCGGGGCCCTTTCTCGAGGCATCGAGCGGCGTGACGCTCACCGATGTCGACGGCAATCTTTACTATGACCTCGCCGGATCCTACGGCGTGAACGTCTTCGGCTACGACTTCTACAAGCAGTGCCTGGAGGAAGGGGCCGCGCGCGTCGGCGCGCTCGGACCGGTCCTCGGCCTCTATCATCCGGTCATTGCCGAGAACATCGCGCGCATCAAGGAGATCTCGGGCCTGGACGAGGTGTCCTTCCACATGTCGGGCACCGAGGCGGTCATGCAGGCCGTGCGCCTCGCCCGCTATCATACGGGCCGCTCGCATCTCGTGCGCTTCAGCGGCGCCTATCATGGCTGGTGGGGCGATGTGCAGCCGGGTGTCGGCAACCCCGAGCGGGCGCGATCCACCTACACGCTGGCCGAGATGTCGGAAGCAACGCTCAAGGTGCTGCGCCGTCGTCGCGATATCGCCTGCGTGCTGGTCAATCCCATTCAGGCCATGCATCCGAATGCGAGCCCGCCCGGCGACTCGGCGTTGATCGACAGCGGGCGCGCGGCTCATTTCGATCGTGCCGCCTATACGCAATGGCTGCACAAGGTGCGCGAGGTCTGCACGGAGCGCGGCATCGTATTCATCCTCGACGACATCTTCCTCGGCTTCCGGCTCGCGCCGGGCGGCTCCCAGGAGTATTTCGGCGTCCGCGCGGATATGGTCACGTACGGAAAGACGCTCGGCGGTGGGCTTCCGGTCGGCGTTCTGACGGGGCGCCGCGATCTCATGAAGCGCTACCGCGACGATCGTCCCGGCGACATCTGCCTCGCGCGCGGGACATTCAACGCGCACCCCCAGGTGATGGGGGCGATGAATGCATTCCTGCGCCGCTTCTCTGCGCCGCAGACGCAGGCGATCTACAAGGATCTCGACGCGGCTTGGACCGACCGCGCGAATGCCCTCAACGCGCGCCTCGCGGCGGCCGGCGTGCCCTTGGCCGTCGCCAACATGTCGACCATCTGGACGGTGCTCTACACGCGGCCGTCGCGCTACAACTGGATGTTCCAGTATTACCTGCGCAAGCATGGCCTGGCTTTGAGCTGGGTCGGGAGCGGCCGTCTCATCTTCAGCCTGAACTATTCGGCGCAGGACTTCGCAGCGGTCGCCGACCAGTTCGTGGCTGCCGCCGAGGAGATGGCGCGTGATGGATGGTGGTGGCAGGACGCAAATGCCGCACCGATGAACATCAAGCGGCGCGTGCTTCGCGAGATGTGGCAGCTCGGGATCCTGAAGCGGAAAACCGTCACTGCCTGAGATCGCCTCCCTCTGCCCGTGTGGACAGAGGGAGGAAACAGCGCGCAATCACCTACAATCAGTGCGGGCGATGTGAAGCGATCTCGGGATCAATGAGCTCGCCGCGCATGAGCGCCAGCGGCGCCTTGTGGTAGATCATGATGTCGTGGAAGGGGTCCGTGAGGATCTTCGTGACCCACACGACGCCGGCCTTCACATCCTGGATGAAGAAAAGCTGCACCATCCGGAAGAGCACGCCGGCAACGCCGAGCGCGAGCCAGATCGTGCCGACATGGCGCGCAAAGCCGACCCAGCCCTCGTACGGCGCGAGCAGGCCGCCGACCGTCGGATCGAGAATGACGACCAGCGGCAGGAAGGCCCAGATCCCCATCAGGATGACCTTGCGGAAGAGATTGTAGCCGACCTTGACCTCTTCTTTGTGCTCGTGGGTGACCTGATTGGCGTGGTCGTAGCCCTTGGGCTCGAAGAAGAAGTGGCCGCTCTGGCGCGTCAGCATGCCAATGATCCAGGCGATCAGTGCCGCCATCGGCGGATCGTAGAAGAGCATGCCGTACGCAACCAGGAAGCTGATCGCGCTGATGAAGTGCAGTGACTGATTGATGCGGCTGTGATGATAGAAGCGGTGGTCATCCCACCTCTGCTCCCGCAGTGTCTCCATGAAGCCGGCCATGGCCAAGATCCTCCATTTGCTGTGAACGGACGTGAGAACGCTATAATGCGACTGCGTACCTATGCGGCTGTGACGAGCTCACGCTTCGTGCGCGAACCGGCGGCCGTTTTGCGAAAGCGCAGGAGCGCGAAATGTCCGAGCGGCGGCAGCGGCCGGCGACCGGCAAGCTCGACGCTGCCGTTCTCGCTCATCCAGTTCTCGAAGCGCGCCCAGGGAAAGTCCGAACGCCAGCCGAGGCGCTCGACGACGGGCTCCAGCAGCTTTTCGACCTTGAGCCGCGCCCCGCTTTCGGCGCCGACCCGGTTCACGACGATGAGCTCACCGCCGGGCCTCAGCACGCGCATGAACTCGTCGAGGGCAGCCTCGGGATCGGGCACGGTGTTGACGACGTACTGTGCGGTGACGACGTCGAAGGAGGCGGTCTCGTACTGGAGATCCTGCACATCCATGATGGCCAGCTCTTCGACATTCGTCATGCGAAGGTCTGCCACGCGCTGGCGGGCGACCTCAAGCATTGCGCCGGAGATGTCGACGCCGACGATCCTGCAGCGGTTCGAGTAGTACGGGAGCGAGATGCCAGTGCCGACGCCGACTTCCAGAACGCGGCCGCCGACCTCTTCGCAGGCTGCGATGGCGGCTTTGCGCGCCTTCTCGAAGACGGTGCCAAAGACGAGGTCATAGACCGGCGCCCAACGGTCATAGGTCTTGACCACACCTTCTCGGTCCATGGGTCGGGTCATCGGCATTTACTCCAAGGTCGCTGGTTCGTGAGGATCTTCGCGGGAAACGCGGGCTTAGCGCCCGCCAACTTCGGCACGCATGCCGGAGGTCTTTACGAGCTGTGCACGCTCGGCTGTCACGTGGACGGGTTTCAGGTTCGTGAGAAACTGGGCGGCACTTCGCGACCAGGAAAATCCGATCGCGTGCTCGCGGCAGGCCGTGCGTGAAACCGCCAGGGCATCGAGGCAGGCCTGGCGGAGATCGTCGCTGAGCGCGCCGACCGGGGCATCGCCGATAACGTCTTGCGGGCCGGTCACCGGGAATGCGGCAACGGGCACGCCTGATGAGAGCGCCTCGAGCTGCGCAATGCCGAATGTGTCCGTCAGGCTCGGGAAGACGAAGACGTCGGCAGCGGCAAGATATGAAGCGAGTGTCTCGCCGCTCATGGCGCCGAGGAAGTGGGCCTCGGGGTAGCGCGCGCGCAGCTCCGCCTCTTGCGGACCATGGCCGATGACGACCTTGCTTCCCGGCAGATCAAGCGAGAGGAAGGCGTCGAGGTTTTTCTCGACGGCGATGCGCCCGACATTCATGAAAATCGGGCGTGGCAGATCAAGCCTTATGGCGCGCGCCGGATGGAACAGGGCCGTATCGACGCCGCGCGACCACATGCAGAGATTGGCGAAGCCGCGCGCCTCGAGCTCGGACCTGAGTGAGGGCGTCGAGACCATCGTTGCCGAGGCGGCCGAATGGAAGCGGCGCATCACCGCGTAGCCCCAGGAGACCGGGACCGGAACGCGCGCCGAAATATACTCGGCAAATCGCGTCGTGAAGCTTGTAGTGAAGGGAATGCCGCGGCGGAGGCAATAGCGGCGCACGGCAAGACCGATCGGCCCCTCGGTCGCAACATGTACGGCATCGGGCGCCGCGCGCGAGATCCTGCGGGCGATCTCGCGTCCGCTCGGAATGGCGCAGCGCAGGCCCGGATAGGTGGGAACGGCAACCGACGGGAAGCCCTCGGGGGTCAGGAACTCGACGACAACGCCCCGCTCCGTGAGGCTGCGTCGCAGCGCCTCGAGCGTGCGCACTACTCCGTTGATCTGCGGATGCCAGGCGTCCGTGGCTATGAGCACGATCATGTTCGACCTCGTCGATCGCCTGCAGAGGAACTGCTTCGTGCAGCGCGCAGACCGAGCGCATAGCGGCTTCACATCGCAGTCATATGACAGTTTCAGCCGTCTCCGCGGCGGCGGCTCTTTTCGTGCACCGGATCGCTTCTGGAGAGCACAAAGCGTTCATGGAACTGTCATGCGGCGCTGTTAGGCGGAGGCCGAATGCAGCGTTCGACCGTGCGTGGACTCTTCTTAAAATCGTGACGAGGTGTCATGAAGAAGCTCGGCCTTGCGCCTTTCATCGACGCTTCTGCAACTGTTCGTGACAGCAAGCTCGGCCGCTATACCGAAGTCGGTGCACGGACCTCGCTGGTCGAGTCGACGCTCGGCGACTACAGCTACGTCGTGAATGACGGCGACATCATCTACACGACGATTGGAAAATTCTGCTCGATCGCGGCGATGGTGCGGATCAATCCTGGCAACCATCCCATGTGGCGGGCCTCTCAGAGCCACTTCACATACCGTGCCAGCGCCTATTTCGAGGGAGCGGAGGACGAAGCGGAGTTCTTCGACTGGCGGCGCGAGCATCCCGTGACGATCGGGCATGACGTGTGGATCGGCCATGGCGCGATCATCCTGCCGGGGCGCACCGTCGGTGATGGTGCGGTGATCGCCGCGGGGGCGGTCGTCACGAAGGATGTGCCTTCCTACAGCATTGTCGCCGGGGTTCCGGCGCGAATCATGCGGCCGCGCTTCGAGACGGCCATTTCAGCACGCCTCCAGAAACTCAAATGGTGGGACTGGAGCCACGAGCAGCTCCATGGCGCGCTGGAAGATTTTCGCCAGCTTTCGGTCGAGGCCTTTCTCGCGAAGTACGGCGGATAAGGCCCCGTGTGGCGGGGGGAGGTCCCGCCAGCCAAATCCCAGGCTCGACGCTCAGATTGTCGCCGCTTCTCGCTCATTGTTTGCGGGCCGTGAGTTGCCCTCTCTTCCTTCTCGGCAAGCGCAGAGACAGCCGCACCCAGTCCCGAGCGGCCGCGAGGCCCTCGCTGGCTTATCGATCGATCTCAAGCGATCTGGGACTGAACCTCAGCCTCAGCCGACGTGCGCCCAGTACGGATGTCCGCAGAAGGATCGCGTGCAGCGCGCATCGAGGTCGTTGAAGTCGCCCTCGAAGGACGAGCAGATCGGGCCTCCAGTCGTCGAGGGGCACCTCCGACAGCTCGCGCTGAAATCAGAGCCCGGCCCAGCGGCGTCAACCGCAGCCCGCAGCTCCTGATAGGCGCTGTCTGTCTTGTCTGCCAGTGACTTGAGATCGGCGCGCTGCTTGTCAGTGAGCGAATGCCCGCTCTTCTTGTCGGCCATGACCAATTCCTTTCTTCAGCAATAAAATGTGCAGTCTCAAACAGGCCGCGAATCACTCGATCGATTGTGAATGACTGGATGCGAGGGGGTCGCGGGAAGTCTCAGCTTATTTCAGATGCTTTCTCTGCGCCGCAGAGTGACGACAACTTATCCGAGGACTGGGTAATTGCGGCGAGGCTGGCGCTGGCCCAAGGCATCACATCTGCTTGTTCGAAGCCTGACAGCGCCGGTTCGGCCGTCGCGGAGTTTGTGTGCTTCGCACGTGAAATAGTATACAATCTTGGTTCGATACCTTAGCTGCAGAGAGACTAAGGCACCGCAGCGAATTGGCCCCGAGGCCTATCATGAGTTCACGAGAGAAGCCCATTTCTCGCGCCCGCACCTCGATTTCCGACATCGTCGTCGCCATCGAAAACGACATTGTGAGCGGTGCTTTTACGCCGGATCAGCGCCTGGATGAGCGTCAGCTCAGCCTGCGCTTCGGCGTTTCCCGCACGCCCATCCGCGAAGCCTTGAGCCGGATGGCGGCATCCGGCCTCGTGGTGACGCGGCCCAATCAAGGCGTATTCGTCGCGCGCCTGACACTGGCCCAGTATCTCCAGCAGTTCGAAGTCATGTCGGGACTCGAAGCGATGGCCGCGGAGTTGTGCGCACGCCGCGCCGCGCCGACGGAGAAGGCCGAGATCGTGGAGATCCATCGGAAGGCTGCCGATGCCGTTTCCGCCTCCGATATGGGCGCCTACGTCAAATGCAATCTCGAATTCCACAATGCCATCTACAAGGGCTCTCAGAACGAGTTTCTGGAGCGTGAGGTGAAGTCGATCCGGCTGCGGCTCGAGCCATATCGACGCTCCATATTCGGCCTGAACGGGCGGCTCGAGGAATCCCACAAGGAGCATTCGCTCATCGTGGAGAGCATCCTCGCGAGGGAGGAGGTCGCCGCGAGAAACCTGATGCTTCTTCATCTCAACATGCATCGGCCGAGCTTCGCCGATTATCTCATGCACCTGACGAAGGTGCTGCCTCCCGCCTGAGCGACTGGAGCCATCCCGCAGGGCGTCGCCTTCGGCGTGGCCTCGTCACGGCAGCAGAAGTTGTCTCTTGCGGCACCGCCAGCGTCGTAATACGATCCAACAAAGATTGTATGCAATATAGCAGGCGCTGGGGACCGAGCGGGGCGATGAGGCACGCTCTTCTGCCGCGCAGCAGGGGGGATACGCCATGACTTCAGGCGATCAGAAGGAGCAAGGCCAACCCGATGTCCGCTTCGAGCGGCGCGGATCGGTCGTCGTGCTGGTGATCGACCGCCCTTACGCGGCAAATGCCTTCGGACCCAAGGCCGTCGCCGAATTCCGAACCCACCTCGAGGCGGTTCGCCAGGATCGGACGATCAGCGGCCTCATCGTGACCGGTGCCGGCGACCGGCATTTCTGCAGCGGCGGCGATGTTAAAGCCTATTCCGTGTTCGCCTCGCCGGCAGAGCTCAATCCGGTTTTCGACGATGCGCGGGAGGTTCTGAACGAGCTCGATCTGCTGGATGTGCCGACGGTGGCCGCCATCAATGGCGTCGCCATTGGCGGCGGCTTCGAGCTCGCGCTCGCCTGTGATTTCCGGGTTGCCCATCTTTCGGCCAACCTTTCGCTCCCGCAAGTCCGCATGGGCATCCTACCGGGATGGTTCGCGACCGAGCGTCTTCTCAGCATCTGCGGCCGCGCGAATGCCAAGCGCTTTGCCCTGAGCGGCGCCCGCATAAGCGCCGAGGAGGCCCATCGTTTGGGTGTCGTCGATGAGCTGACAAGCGGCGACGTCGTCGAAAGGGCCGTCGAATTCCTCACGCAGTTCGAAGGCGCGAACCGCCGTGGCGTTGCCGCCTTCAAACGCGTCGTGCGCGAGCTCGCCGACAACGGCCGCGAAGCCGCACAGCACCTGGAGCGCGATGTCTTTGCGGAGCTTTGGTTTCATCCCGAGCGCAAACGCTGAGAGGTGCGCGCGGCATCGGGCGCCAACAAAAGAACTCAAGTGCTGCAGACCGGCGTGCAGCCATCACACGGAGGATCTCCCCTTGCCCCTGCCTCTTCAAGGCTTGCGCGTTCTGGACCTGTCGCGCGCGCTTGCCGGTCCTTACTGCACCATGATCCTCGCGGACCTCGGCGCCGACGTGGTGAAGGTCGAGCCGTCGCCCAAGGGTGAGATGATTCGCTCCTGGGGGCCGTTCGCCGACGGCATCAGCGTCTATTACCTGAGCGTCCATCGCAACAAGCGCAGTCTTGTGCTCGACTTCCGCAAGCCCGAAGGCATCGCTCTGATCGCGGAGCTGGCGGCCAAGTCCGACATCCTCGTCGAGAACTTCAAGCCCGGCACCATGGAGGACATGGGCCTCGGCTATGACACGCTCAAACAGACGAACCCGCGTCTGATCTACGCAAACATCACCGGCTTTGGCCGCGATGGACCTTACGGAGATTGGCCCGGCGTCGATCAGATCGCGCAAGGCATGTCCGGCTTCATGAGCATAACCGGTACGCAGGAGAGCGGACCGGTGCGCGTCGGCCTCCCGGTCGGCGATGTGTGTGCCGGAATGTGGACGGCGCTCGGCATCCAGGCCGCGGTCATCGAGCGCATGGCGTCCGGCAAAGGGCAGCGCGTTGAGACGTCGCTGCTTGCCGGCCTCGTCGGCATGCTCAACGTGCAGGGCCAGCGCCAGCTCACGCTCGGCGACACGCCGAAGCGCATCGGCAACGACCATCCGGTGATCTGTCCGTACGGCGCTTTCGAAGCCAAGGACGGGCCCTTCAACATGGCCGCGCTGACCGACGACATGTGGCGCAAGCTCTGCGCGTTGACGGGGCTCGACGAGCTCGCAACGAACCCGGAATTCAAGGACAACACCGCGCGTATGCGCAATCGCGACGAGATCAAGCGGCGGCTCAACGCCGTGTTTGCTTCGCGCACGCGTCTCGAATGGACGAAGGATCTCGTGAAGCTCGGTCTGCCAGCCGGTCCGATCTACGACATGGCCGACGTCTTCGAGGACGCCCAGGTCAAGCACTGGGGCATGGTCGAGACCGTGGCGCATCCCAAGCTCGGCGACATCAAGCTCATGTCGAACCCGCTGCGGCTCGACAGCATCGGCAAGGAGACCGTTCGCACGGCGCCGCCTCTGCTCGGCGAGCACACGGCCGCCGTGCTCCGGGACTTCGGTTTCAATGACGCCCAGGTCGACGACCTGATCGGAAAAAGCATCGTACAGACAGGGGAAGCGCAATGAGTTTGGGACGTGATCTCGCCTATGTGGCGCTGGTGGTGAGCGATACGGACACGACCGCGCAGGTGCTCGGCCGCGAACTCGGGCTCAAGCGCAATGATCTCGACGATGGCACGGGGCAGCGCCTGCCGGTCTTCGCGATCGGCGAGAGCGCGCTTGCGCTCTTTCCGCAGGGACATCCGGGCGTCGGCGGCGAAACGCGGCCCGGCGTCCATCATATTGCACTCGGTATCGATCACATCGACGATGGTCTTGCCGTGGCCGAAAAGGCCGGCGTGTCGGCCTTTGGAAAACCCGAGACAGGCCTCGGCGGTCGCCGCCGTGTCGCGCTCTCACCTGATCAGACCGCCGGCATCAAGACGTGGCTCACCGAGCGTGTTTCCATCGACCGCGCGAAAGCACCGCTCATCGAACGGCTCGACCATCTGGGCATCGCCAGTGCCGATAATCAGACCGGTATTGCCGCGTGGTCACATCGGCTCGGTTGTCCGATCGAAAGCCAGCAGACGGACATGGAGGTGATGATCCCGGTCGAGAGCTTCACCTCCGACAAGCACGGCGTGGTATATCACTCGCGGGCTCCGATCCCGGTTGGCGGCCTGCGCGTTGCCTTCATCACGGTCGGGGACACCGATCTCGAGTTCCTGCAGAACTTCAATCCGCAGCAGAGGGGCGTAGTCGACCACGGCAGCGCGGGCACGACGCGGCAGGATCAGGGGGCGATCGCGAAGTTTGTCGCGTCGCGCGGGCCCGGCCTCCATCACGTTGCCATGAAGACGCCCGATATCAACGCCGTTCTTCGCGGCCTCGATGCTGCAGGCGTTCCCGTTATCGACAAGAAGGGTCGGCCGGGCTCTCGTGCGGGTCTTATCGGGTTCGTTCATCCTAAGGGGACAGGAGGGGTGCTATTCCACTTCGATGAGCGGCCCGGCTAACCGGGCGCGGAGCGGCTCGCTGGACAGCGGTCTTCGATGATCGCCGGCCACGAATTCATGATGCGGCTGCATTGAGCGGGATATTGGTCTTCCGTTGTGGGCGTTGACTCTTGTCGGTCAGCTCACGAGGGTGGCGCCGGACCTGCAGCCAAGACGGTGACGGCTGGGCCATCGCGCCCGCAGATCAGGAGAGGAAACCTATATGAAGCTTCTTACGCGTCGTGCAGCTCTCTCGGCGGCCGCAGTGGCCGCCAGCTCGCTGCTGATTGCCGGGCCTGCGTCGACGCAGACTGTCGAGATGCGGGCCTCCCATCAGTGGAAGCAGGGTACGGACGCCCGCGATCGCGCGCTGCGCATCCTGGTCGACGAGGCCGTGAAGCGCTCCCCCGACTTGAAGGTTCGCATCTATCCGGGCCTTTCGCTGAACATCAAGACGGTTGCGCAGTACGACGCGCTGCAGTCGGGCAGCCTCGACATGTCGGTCTATCCGCTCGTCTACGCGACTGGAAAGGTTCCAGAGTATTCGATCACCATTCTGCCGGGCACGGTCGGCAACCTCGCCGAAGCTGCGAAGCTCAAGAAGTCCGCGTTCCGCGACAAGCTCCAGGCCATCGCCAACAAGGACGGCGTGCACATCCTGACGTGGTGGTGGACGCCCGGCGGCTTCGCTTCGAAGACGCGGGAAATTGCCGCGCCGGAGACGGTGAAGGGCCTCTCGATGCGCGCCGCGGACCCGATCTACGAGGTTATGCTCAAGAGCGTCGGTGCATCGATCCAGAGCATGCCCTCCTCCGAGGTCTACAGCGCCATGCAGTCCGGCGTGCTGGATTCGCTGCTGACGTCGGCCGAGACGTTCGTCTCCATGCGGCTCTATGAGCAGGCGAAGAACATTACGATCGGTGGCGACTACACCATGTTCATGCTGCTCCAGCCCGTGCTCGTCTCCAAGAAGACTTGGGACAAGCTGACGCCGGCTCAGAAGGCGGCATTGGAGGCCGGCGCCGCGGCCAGCGAAAAGTTCTTCGACGGCGTCCAGGACGAAGCCGTCAAGGCAGCCGAAGAGGCCTTCAAGAAGGCCGGCGCAAAAGTCCGCCCGCTCACGAAGGCGGAATATGACGAGTGGGTCGCGCTTGCAAAGAAGACATCGTGGCCGGAATTCGAGAATAAGAGCGCCGATGCGAAAGAGCTGCTGAAGCTCCTGCTCACCGATCTCGGTCGCTGAACTCATTAGCTCGGGCCGCGCACGTCGCGGCCCGATGCCTAGATCTTCTCGGGGAAGCATCAATCCATGCAGGGATTTGTGAGAGCCGCCGACCGGCTCGCGGTCACTTGTGCCGTCTTGGCGGGCGCGCTGCTAACGACCGCGGCGCTGCTCATAACTTGGCTCGTGATTTGGCGCTCCCTCGGCAACTCGGCGTACTGGGAACTCGAAGCGGCCATCTACATGATGGTCGCGGCGTGCTTTCTCGGCTCGCCATACTGCCTCATGACCAAGGGACATGTCGGCGTCGATCTCCTGACGACGTATCTGCCGAGCGCATGGGCACGTCGGTTTCACCTGTTCGTCGTGTGGCTTGGCCTTGCCGTCTGTCTCTACCTCGCATGGAAGGGATGGCTGCTCACTCATGAGACCTTCGTGAAGATGGAACGCACCGGCTCGATCTGGAATCCGCTCAAGTGGCCGCTCTACGCGACAATGCCGGTCGGCATGCTGCTGACGGCGCTGCAGTACGTCGCCGAACTCTTTAGGACCACAAACACGAACGCGTCGGTTGGCCATCAATGACAGAGACACAGATCGGCGGGGTGCTCCTCGTTACCACCCTTCTCGTCCTCTTCTCTGGCGTTCCGATCGCCTGGGGCCTGACCGTCGTTGCGATCGCCTTCCTCTTGATCTTCGAGGGTTTCGGAAGCCTCGATGCCGTCGCGCTGATCATGCTCGACGAGCTTGCATCTTTCGCGCTCCTGACGATCCCGCTCTTCGTGCTGCTCGGCGCGAGCATCGGCGCCACGGCGGCCGGGCGCGACATCTACGAGAGCTTCTACAGGCTCTTGTATCGCGTCCCTGGCGGCCTGGTGATCGCGAACATCTTCGCCTGCGGCGTGTTCTCCGCAATCTGCGGCTCGTCTCCAGCAACGGCGGCCGCCATCGGCAAGGTCGGCGTGCCCGAGATGCTGCGCCGCGGCGTGTCGCGCGAATTGGCGACCGGCTCGGTCTGCGCAGGCGGCACACTCGGGATCCTCATCCCGCCATCGGTGACGCTCATCCTCTATGGTCTTGCGACCGAGACGTCGATCGGCCGACTCTTCCTCGCCGGTGTCATACCGGGCATCCTGCTCGTATTGCTCTTCGCAGCCTATGCCTGGCTGGCGTCGATCCTGGAGAACCGCGAGCGTGCCTCGACGTCGGCCGTTCCGCTCCCCGACGTTCATTTTACGACCGGCGAGAAGATCGCCGGCCTCGCCAAGGCCGGTCCTTTCCTGCTCATTCTGATCGCCGTCGGCTTCTTCATGTATGGGGGCTTTGCGACACCGTCCGAAGTGGCGGCGATCGCCGCGGTGCTCGGGCTCGGGCTCGTCATCGTGATTTACAACACGTGGCGCGCCCGCGACCTGTGGCGCATCTACAGCGACACGGTTCGGGAATCGACGATGATCCTCATGATCATCGCGGCGGCCGCGCTCTACTCGTACATGCTCTCGCGGCTCTACATCACGCAGACCGCGGCAGAGGCGCTCGTCTCCCTGCATATGAACCGTTGGGTTCTGATGGCGGCGATCAACGTCTTCCTCCTGGTCGCAGGTTGCTTCCTGCCGCCCGTCGCCATCATCCTGATGTGCATGCCGGTCCTGACGCCGGTGCTGGAGGCGAACAATTTCGACCTGATCTGGTTCGCCATCATCATGACGGTCAACCTGGAGATCGGTCTCATCACGCCGCCGGTCGGGCTCAATCTGTTCGTGCTGCGCGGTGTCGCGCCGGATATTCCGATCGGCGTCATCCTGCGCGGATCGATGCCGTTCGTGATCATCATGCTCCTGTTCATGGTGCTGATGTCGGTATTCCCGGAGATCGTGACCTGGTTGCCCGATAAGGTCATGGGCCCCGGGCGCTAGCCAACCATTGCGATCTCGTGGAGCTGCTAGCGGCGTCCGTTGAGGGCTGACCTCACGGCGCCGCTGTGCTTCGGCGAGGCTGTCGGTGCCGAGGGCTTCCAGGCGCTGCCTTGCCCGCGTGCCTCTTTGTGGCGGCGTCCCGGCCTGCGGTCCCGGGGAAGCCGCAGCGCGCGCCGCCAGATCAATCGGGGCAGCGTCCGGTGGTGACGTATTTGTAAGGCATTGAGGCAAAAGGGAATTAGTCGAGCCCAGAGGCTGGCGGAGAGAGAGGGACTGTCAGGAGATAGCAGTTAAGGTACTGATGCCGTTGATTCTACTGCGTTTCCGGCTCCGATTGGGGTGGTATTCTGGGGTGGCGAGATGGGCAGTGGCAGGCCTATTGAGGGGTCTTAGTGCGCCTGGGTTGGGTTGCGACACATTCGGCATAGCAAGCAGTTCGGTTGAAGGGCTGCTCAAGCTTTACCGCCAACTTCAGTTGCGTTGAGCAATGGCTCTTGCAGACATCAACGGAGGCGGAGGGCTTAGTGCTCGCCCCTTTGCTTGGCGATGGATGCGGTTGAGGCGCTACGATTGTGAGGTTTGGGCTGACACTCACGCGCCACTCATCGAGCCCGGTTCGGGTATTGGGGCCGCGAGACTGTGCATTCTTTGCCGGAGTGGGTGCCGTGGCAGCAGGAGGGGGCACCACCGTGGGGCGCTCCACCTTCGCCACCGCTGGAGACCGTGAAGGGGACGGACCGCGGGCCCCTAGTGCGATCACGCAAGCAATGCCAAGGCCAATCGCGATGATGGCTGCCCTTCTACTCCAACCGCTGGAGCTTCTAGCAGGCGACGGCCGTGCATCCCCTGGCATCAGCGGAGCTGCTGACTCCTCTTGTGCTCCAAACTTCGAGAGCGATCGAGCAGCGACGGCAAATGCACTAGCGCCGCCCGCTCTTGAAAACGTGACAAGCTCATTCAGTCCGCTGTGGCTGGTCAAATGCAGCTCTTCATAGCGACAGATCGGGAGCCGCTTGTTGAATGCAAACCGTCGATCAGGGCCGCCCTTCTTATTGGGATGCTGCCATGTGTGATCCACGACTTGCGCATCCATTGGCACAGCGCCGTTCTCGATATGCAGCACGCCACGAGCATCTAGCCCAAGCTCGGCATATGGGATCGCCCCCGCGCTGCCGCTCTCGATGACCAACACGAAGTCGGGAAAGAAGTAGAGGCCCTGTTTGCCCACATTCAAGTGCGGAGGGTCGAGGTTGCATTTGATCTCCGTAGGCAGCGTCAACTTCGGTGAAATCACGGTGCTCTTGATGAGCTTGTCCGCGCCAGCATGTCGCTTCCATGTGTGGAGGTCCGCGACGCGGCCTGCCGCTGAGATGTGCCACGACTTCGCAGATCTCGACATCTGCTCGAATGCAGCTATCAACTCTCTGTAGGCGGCAAGCACGGGCGGCTCTAGATTGTAGAAGAGCACTGTCGTTCGTCTATGGCCATCCAGCCACTTTCCAATCGCATAGGCTGGTAGAATGGCCAGGAGCGGCACAGCATTAGCGACGCCCAGCGCTATCCATGCGGCTATGCCTCCGACTGACCATCCAAGTATGGACGATAGCCGGACCTGTCGGCACTTCCGGTTGATCTCGTCAATCACATCCTGGAAACGCACATCGGTCATCGCGAGGACGTCGCCGCTTTCGATCTCCTCCATTGCGACGTTGTCAACAAACGAGACCGCGGCCTGGTGTGGACGGACCGATGCGGGTGGCGTCCTATCGCCTGCACGCCCGATTGCTGCGCGATAGTAGAAGCCGCTTGCTCCCGCATGGATGTAGTGCCCGCGGGGTCCTGTGCCGACGCGCAACCCACGCACGCCAACGGACAGCCCTATGCCCGATTTCGAGAGGTTGAAGCGGAACGGTCCGACTGTAATGGACTTGCGGAGGTAGAATGCCATGAATGCCCCTTCAATAATTGGGGCAGTGTATGGCCTCCGACAGATTCGATCTCGTGGCGGCGATGGTCAGCTGTTTGCTCCCGTTGATTGTCCACAGCTTCCAATGGCATGGAAGCCTACCGCGGGGGGAGCGCTAGCAGGTGCTCGTCGATGCGGCCCTATCACCCGGTCAAAAGCCTGGCGGAGAGAGAGGGATTCGAACCCTCGGTACGCTTTCACGTACACACGCGTTCCAGGCGTGCGCCTTAAACCACTCGGCCACCTCTCCTCGGCGCCAGGACCGGCCGCCGGGCGCAACCTCTAAAGGATTTCGTCGATTCTGCAAGCCATGGCCAACTCGGGCCAGCACTGCCACCGAGCATGGCCTGGCTCTCCGACCAAAGACCCTTCGTGAAGGGGGCCTTACCCCGTGCCAGGGGGAAGTCCGGTGATGGCAGGCACGGGAGCTGCGCGGGGCGAAACCTGGCGTCGTGGCGTGCAGGCCAAGGCGCGGCAGTGGATGCAACCCTGACGAGCGGCCTCCGCCGGGCGGCTGCCTTGCCCTTGTCGGCGGCCTGCGGCTCTGTCAAACACGGATAAATGTGGCGAGAGTCGCGTCGCAGTGACCGCCCGCGGTGGTCCGTACTTTGATTGCAGGACCTGGCGGAAGAGGCCGCAGCTCCGGCGCCGCCGGGCCGCCATTATGCCGCCGTAAGGCAGCTCCGCGGTGAAGCGCGGACGCGGCGGGGAGCAGGGAAGGGGACCTATGGACCGGATCAGGATCACTGGAGGACAGCGGCTCAAGGGGACGATCCCCATCTCGGGCGCCAAGAATGCTGCCCTGCCGCTGATGATCGCGAGCCTGCTCACGAGTGACCGGCTGACGCTGAAGAATGTCCCGAACCTCGCGGACGTCAATCTGCTGGCGCGCATCCTGCGCAACCACGGCGTCGACCACTCCGTCGACGGCAAGCGCGCCAATGCCGATCCCCATCTCCTCGGCGAGACCTTTCATTTCACGGCGCGCGACATTGTCGATACGACGGCGCCTTACGAGATGGTCTCGCGCATGCGCGCGAGCTTCTGGGTGCTCGGCCCGCTGCTGGCGCGCGCGGGCGAGGCGCGCGTGTCGCTTCCCGGCGGCTGCGCCATCGGCACGAGGCCGGTCGACCTGCACCTGCTCGGCTTGAAGGCGCTCGGCGCCGAGATCGACATCGATGCGGGATACGTTGTGGCCAAGGCGCCGAAGGGCGGGCTCAGAGGCGCGCGCGTCGTGATGCCGAAGGTGTCGGTCGGCGCGACGCACAATGTGCTGATGGCGGCGAGCCTCGCGCGCGGCGAGACCGTGATCGAGAATGCGGCGCGCGAGCCCGAGGTCGCCGACGTCGCTCAGTGCCTCATGAAGATGGGCGCCAAGATCGACGGGATCGGCACGTCGACGCTCAGGATCGAGGGGCGCGACAGGCTCGAGGGCGCGACGCATCACGTGCTGCCCGATCGTATCGAGACGGGCACCTACGCCTTTGCCATTGCGGCGACCGGCGGCGACGTGGTGCTCGAGGGCGCGCGCAAGGAGCTGCTCGAGACGGCACTCGACACGCTGCAGCAGACCGGCGCGACGGTCGAGGAGACGGCAGAGGGCGTGCGCATTGCGCGCAATGGCAATGCCATCGAGCCTGTCAGCATCGAGACGCAGCCCTTCCCGGGCTTCCCGACGGATCTTCAGGCGCAGCTCATGGCGCTGATGACGCGGGCCAAGGGCACGAGCGTGATCCGCGAGACGATTTTCGAGAACCGATTCATGCACGTGCAGGAGCTCGCGCGGCTCGGTGCGGACATCCGTCTGCACGGTGATTCCGCCACCATCCGCGGTGTCGGCACGCTGCGCGGCGCGCCTGTCATGGCGACGGACCTGCGGGCTTCCGTGTCGCTCGTCATTGCCGGGCTCATGGCCGACGGCGAGACCATGATCAACCGCGTGTATCATCTCGACCGCGGCTTCGAGCGGCTCGAGGAGAAGCTCTCGCGCTGCGGCGCCCACATCGAGCGGCTCACGGGCTGAGGCCTCTAGTGTCCCGATTCCGAAGTTCGTCATACCTCAATGCAAGTGTCGGGAGCGAACTATCGGAATCAAAAGGGACACTAGGATCACAATCTTGCTAGTGTGATTCAGATCGAGAAATTCGCTCGATACCGTGCCGCGAGTGGCGGCGAATTTCTCGATCATCACACTCGCGCGGGGCCGCCCCGCATCCCCTGGGAATTGGAAAGCTGGATCGCATGTCGACCTCGGATGTCAGGTCATCGTCCGTGCAGGCCTATGCTTTGCTGGCGCTGGCCGGCCTCTGCTGGTCGGGCAATCATGTGCTCGGCCGCGCGATCGCGGGGCAAGTACCGCCGGTCGGCATCTCGGCATTGCGCTGGGTACTTCCCTGCATCATCGCGGGACTTCTCGCGCGCAATCACCTCGGCCGCGACTGGCCGGTCATCAAGACGCACTGGAAGGCCATACTGGTGCTCGGCCTCACGGGCGGCGCGCTCTTCAGTGCGCTCCAGTATGTCGGGCTGCAGTACACGAGCGCGGTGAATGTCTCCGTGCTCAATTCGCTCGGACCGGTGTTCATCGTCGCGGCGGTGGCGATCATGTTCGGCGAGACCATGCGGCCGATCCAGTATGCGGGCATCGCGGTCTCGCTCGCCGGCGTGCTGTTCATTGTGACGCGTGGCGAGCCGGCGATGCTGGCCACGATGTCGTTCAACTACGGCGATCTCATCATTCTGTTCAACATGGGCGTGTGGGCTGTCTATTCGGCCTGCCTGCGTTTTCGTCCGAGCATTCACTGGACGAGCTTCATGTTCGTCTTCGCGCTGATCGCTGCCTTGGGTACGCTGCCCTTTGCCATGCACGAGTATCAGCAGGGCATACGCTTTGCGCCGACGCTCACGACGCTTCTCACGATCGTTTATGTCTCGATTTTTCCGAGCCTGGTTGCCTACATGTCGTGGAACCGCGGCGTGGAGCTGATCGGCCCGAACCGGGCGGGTGCGCTGTTGCACCTGGTTGCGCTCTACAGCGCGGTCCTGGCGGGGTTCTTCCTCGGCGAGCGCCTTGCAGCCTTTCACGTGATCGGTTTCGCGCTGATTTTGGCTGGGGTCACGTTGGCCGCCCGCAAGACCTGAGGGGCGGCGCCCCTTGGAAATGGGGCCGAACTGGCTTACTTCTTGGGGTGCAGGGCTGCGGGGTGCGTTAGGGCTATACGACCCGGGGGCCTATAAGATCCGCTTGGGAGCTGTCCCTGGCCGGGATCCTGGTTCCGGACACACGGCGCCCACCTACATCATTGTAGGGACCACGCGGGTTCGTCCGCCGCGACGGCCTTCGCGGCTCTGCATCTTTCATTATTTTGTTTGCCGCGGCCTGCCGGGAAGAGGCGCTATCGCTTTCCCGCGCGGTGCTATGCCCGCGGCGGCAAGAGCGACAGCGATCGCTTGGGATCGCGGGCTGCCGGGAAGAGGCGCTGTGGTTTCCTGGTACGGCCTACCGGCCGGCGCGCAGTCGCGCGCTCATGACTGTTGTGCGCCGGTGCCAATTAATTGCGTCCCCTCGCTGGCGAGCGGACAGCGCTCGCGTGTGACGCCGTTCTTCCTCCTCTCCCCATTGTCTTCAATGGGGAGAGGGTGAGGGGCGGCGGCATACGCCAACGTCGGCACAAGTCCCCGCCCCTCATCCTAACCTTCTCGTCGCGCCAGAGGCGCGCTTCCAGCGCGACAAGGACGGGGAGAAGGGATACTTTGATCAGGCCGCGAGGTCGAAGCGGTCGAGGTTCATGACCTTCGCCCATGCCGCCACGAAGTCCTTGACGAACTTCTCCTTGGCATCCGAGCTGGCATAGACCTCGGCGAGCGCGCGCAGCACCGAGTTCGAGCCGAACACGAGATCGACGCGCGAGCCCGTCCACTTGACCTCACCGGTCTTGCGGTCGCGACCTTCGAACACGTCCTTGGCGTCGGAGACCGCCTTCCACTCCGTGCACATGTCCAGCAGGTTCACGAAGAAGTCGTTGGTCAGCGCGCCGGGCTTGTCGGTCAGCACACCGTGCTTGGAGCCGCCTGCGTTGATGTTGATCGCGCGCAGGCCACCGATCAGCACGGTCAGCTCGGGCGCGGTCAGCGTGAGAAGCTGCGCCTTGTCGATCAGCAGATGCTCGGCCGGCACGACATAGCGGGCCTTCTCGTAGTTGCGGAAACCGTCCGCAACCGGCTCGAGATAGGAGAAGGACTCGACGTCGGTCTGTGCCTGCGAGGCATCCGCGCGGCCCGGTGCGAACGGCACGGTCACGTCGTGTCCGGCCGCCTTCGCCGCCTGCTCGATGCCGGCGTTACCCGCGAGCACGATCAGATCGGCGAGCGAGACCTTCTTGCCGCCGCTCTGGTCCTGATTGAACTCGAACTGGATGCGCTCGAGCGCCTTCAGAACCTTGGAGAGCTGCTCGGGCTGGTTGACTTCCCAGTCCTTCTGCGGGCTGAGGCGGATGCGCGCGCCGTTTGCGCCGCCGCGCTTGTCGCCGCCGCGGAAGGTCGACGCCGAGGCCCAGGCCGTGCCCACGAGCTCCGACACGCTCAGGCCGGATGCGAGCACCTTCGCCTTGAGCGCGGCAGCGTCCGCATCGTTGATCAGCGGATGATCGACGGCCGGCACCACATCCTGCCAGATCAGCTCTTCCTTCGGCACTTCCGGGCCGATGTAGCGCGAGCGCGGTCCGAGATCCCGATGGGTGAGCTTGAACCAGGCGCGGGCGAACGCCTCGGCGAAGGCCTGCGGATCTTCGAGGAAGCGACGCGAGATCTTCCCGTACTCGGGATCGAAGCGCAGCGAGAGGTCGGTCGTCAGCATCCTCGGCTTGCGCTTCTTGGAGGGATCGTGCGCCTCGGGGATGATCTCGCCTGCGTCCTTGGCGATCCACTGGTTGGCGCCGGCCGGGGACTTCTCCAGCTCCCATTCGAACTTGAACAGGTTCTCGAAGAAGAAGTTGCTCCACTGTGCGGGCGTCTGCGTCCAGGTGACCTCGAGGCCGCTGCCGATAGCGTCCGCGCCGTGGCCGGTGCCGAAGTTGCTGGCCCAGCCGAAGCCCTGCGCTTCGAGATCGGCGGCTTCGGGATCCGCTCCCTTGTGGGATTCCGCAGAGGCGCCATGGGTCTTGCCGAAGGTGTGGCCGCCGGCGATGAGCGCAACGGTCTCCTCGTCGTTCATGGCCATGCGCTTGAAGGTCTCGCGGATGTCCTTCGCCGCTGCGATGGGGTCGGGATTGCCGTCAGGGCCTTCCGGATTGACGTAGATGAGGCCCATCTGGACGGCCGCAAGCGGGTTCTCCAGATCGCGCTCGCCGGAATAGCGGCTGTTCGGGTTCTTGCTCAGCGCGAGCCAGGTGGTCTCGCGGCCCCAATAGACGTCCTCGTCCGGCTCCCAGGTGTCCTCGCGACCGCCGGCAAAGCCGAACGTGCGGAAGCCCATGGTCTCCAGCGCGACGTTGCCGGTGAGGATCAGCAGGTCGGCCCAGGAGATGGCCTGCCCGTACTTCTGCTTGATCGGCCACAGCAGACGGCGGGACTTGTCGATATTGACGTTGTCCGGCCAGCTATTGAGCGGTGCAAAGCGCTGCTGCCCGCGACCGCCGCCGCCGCGGCCGTCGCCGATGCGGTAGGTGCCGGCGCTGTGCCACGCCATGCGGATGAACTGCGGGCCGTAATGGCCGAAGTCGGCCGGCCACCAGGACTGCGAGTCGGTCATCAGCTTGCGCAGATCGTTCTTCAGCGCGGTGTAGTCGAGCTTCTTGAACTCGTCGCGGTAGTTGAACGTCCGGCCCAGCGGATCGGACTTCGACGAGTGCTGGCTCAGCAGGTCGAGGCGAAGCTGGTTCGGCCACCAATGGCGGTTCGCCGTGCCGCCGCCGGCAATCGGCGCCGAGCCCGAGAATGGGCATTTGTCTTCGCTACTTCCGTCCATGTTTCTCTCCGTTCGTGATCCGTAATTTTCTTCGAGGTTCCGAGTGGAAGTCTTGTGACAGCGGGACGTCGCGCCCGGCACTTTCCCCAGCTTGGCGGGTCCGCTGTACGCCCCTAGTGCCCCGCTTCCGAAGTTCGCTTGACCTCGCTGCCAGTGTCCCGTCGCGAGAGGGTGGCGAATTTCTCGATCATTCACACTAGGGGCGGATGATCTTCTGCATCCTTGAGTCTATGCGTCCTTCTGCAGCGCCCTTGCCTTGATCTGCTTCAAGGCGCGCGTCGCCCCTCGCGTGACGGCCGGAAATCGAGATCCGGCAGCGCGGAGCCGTTGCGCCGGCAGGCCTTGTCGGCCCTGGCTCCCAGGCCATTGCGCCTTCCTCCCAGAAACTAGAAGCACTCCAAACTCTAGGGGGCCTTGCCCTCATGGTCCAATCGCATTAACTTCGGGTGACGATAAGAAATTCTGATCGATATGATCTCCCTGAAGCAGCTTCGCTATCTCGACGCGATCGCGCGCCACGGCCACTTCGGCAAGGCGGCGGCGCAGTGCGCGGTCTCGCAGCCGGCGCTGTCCATGCAGATCCAGGAGCTGGAGCAGGAGCTCGGCGTGCAGCTCGTGGAGCGGCGGCGCCAGGGCGCCCAGCTCACGCCCGCAGGCCGCGAGATCGCGCGCCGCGCGCAGCGGGTTCTGAATGAGGTGCGCGATATCGGCGATTTCGCCCGGCAGTCGCTGGAACCGCTTTCGGCACCCATCCGTCTCGGCGTGATCCCGACCGTTGCGCCTTATGTGCTGCCGGCGCTGCTGCCGCTGGTCAACGCGGGCTATCCGCAACTCGTGCTGCGCCTGCGTGAGACGCACACACAGCAGCTCATGGCCGAGCTCATCGACGGCACGCTCGACCTCCTGCTGCTGGCGCTTCCCGTCGAGCATCCCGAGATCGAGACCTTGCGGCTCATCGAGGACCGCTTCCTGCTCGCCATGCCGCCGGGACGCAAGCTCGGCGGTCGCGTTCGGGCGACGCCCGAGCTTTTCGCGCACGATCGCCTGCTGCTGCTCGAGGAAGGCCACTGCCTGCGGGACCAGGCGCTCGCCTTCTGCCATCTGCGTCAGGCGGAGGGAGTGGATACGTTCGGCGCCTCGAGCCTCTCGACGATCGTGCAGATGGTCGCGAACGACATGGGGCTCACGTTCCTGCCCGAGATCAGCATCGGCGTGGAGGCTATGGGCGGGCGGGTGAGCATCGGCCGCTTTGCCGATCCCGAGCCGTCGCGCACGCTCGGCCTTGCGTGGCGCACTACGTGTCCGCGGAAGGAAGACTTCGTCGCGCTCGGCGCGTTGGTCGTCGAGGCCGTGCGGCAGTGTCAGCGGCCAGCGGCGGCATTCGTCGCGGGGCGGCGGGTGCGTGAACGGCGCGCAGAGACTTAGCGAGAGACTTAGCGTTCTCGCGCCCAGCTCACATACGGACGCTTGGCGAGATCGGCATTGTAGAAGCGGCGGTCGCCGGTGACTTCCTCGCCGAGCCAGTCGGGGTGCTCGAAGACGCGATCGGACTTGTCCAGCTCGATCTCGGCGATGACGAGGCCGGCATTCTCGCCATCGAAGACGTCGATCTCCCAGTTGAGGCTGCCCATCGGGACGATGTGGCGGACCTTGCTGATGATCGAGCCTTCGCGCTGAAGCATGAGCTCCTCGGCATCGGCAACGGGGATCGCATACTCGTACTCGTGGCGCTCCATGCCCGAGCGCGCGGCCTTGATGGTGAGCGTACCGGCCTCGTCGCCGTCGATGCGCACGCGAATGGACAGGCGGCCGTTCTTGGTGAGGTACGCCTGGCGCAGGCGGCGCGTGCGGGCGACGAGGGGCCTCCAGCCATCACCTTTCACGCGGAATTTTCGCTCGATCTCCAGGGCCATGGGAACGCGTGCATTCTCGCTCTGATAGTCTCGATAAACCTGGGCCCCTCTGTACCCGCTGACATCCCGCGCGGCAACTGCTGCGGTCCGATCCGCGGCAATGTCGCCTCGGCCGGGCCGTGATCCGATCGACTGAACACGGATTTCGGGGTTGCCAAGCCTGTTGCATGAACGCGGGCAGCCGTCTCATTCTGAGAACAAAGGTAAATGAAGGGAGGGACCCAATGCCGACGCGCCTGATGATCCTCAATGGACCGAACCTCAATCTGCTGGGTATTCGCGAGCCGCACATCTACGGGTCGACGCGGCTCGATGCTATCGAGCGTAGTTGCCGCGAGTTCGCTGAGCTGCTGGACGTGCAACTCGAGTTCCATCAGTCCAATCACGAAGGTGTCATCGTCGATCTCATTCAGGCGGCGCGCGAGCGTGCGGATGCCATCATCATCAATCCGGCGGGGCTGTCCTTCACGTCCATACCCATCATCGATGCCATCAAGATCTTCGAAGGCCCGGTGATCGAGCTGCACATCTCGAACATCCATGCACGCGACGAGCTGCATCGCCATTCGAAGGTCTCGGGCTCGGTCAAGGCGGTCATCTGTGGGCTCGGGCCATATGGCTACATCACGGCCATGCAGGCGGCGGTGCAGTCACTCGGGCGCATTCCGAATTCATTTCCGGCACCCGTCAGGATCGGACCGGTGTAGGCTGGCGCCCGGGATGATGTTTGGCGAAGGGGGATCAGCGTGGCGGATTATGAGACATTCGAACTTGGGCCTCTGTCGCTTCAGCGCGGGCTGACGCTGCCGAAGGCCCATCTCGCCTACAAGACGTATGGCCAGCTCGCGCCGGACAAGTCGAATGTCATTCTCTATCCGACGTCGTACGCGGCACATCACACGGACATCGACTGGCTGATCGGCCCGGGGCGGGTGCTCGATCCCAATCGGTACTTCATTATCATTCCGAACCAGCTCGGCAACGGGCTCTCCTCCTCGCCGAGCAATCTCGCCGAGCCGTTCGGCGTCGGCCGCAATCCAGTCTTCACGCATTGGGACAACGTGCACGCCCAGGAGCGATTGTTGCGCGAGCGCTTCGGCGTGACGAAGCTGGCGCTCGTCTATGGCTGGTCCATGGGCGGTCAGCAGGCGCTGCACTGGGGCGCGATCTTCCCCGATCGGGTGGAGCGTCTGTGCGCCGTATGCACCTCGGCCCGCACAAGCCCCCATAACAAGGTGTTTCTCGAAGGAATCCGCGCGACGCTGACCGCCGATGGTGCCTGGCGCGACGGGCGCTTCATCGAGCGCCCGATCAGGGCACTGAGGGCCTTCTCGCGCGTCTATGCGAGCTGGGCCATGAGCCAGGCCTTCTATCGGGAAAAGCTCTGGGCGACGATCGGGTACACCTCGCTCGAGGACTATCTCGTGCGCGCCTGGGAGGGGAACTATCTGCGCCGCGCCGCCGAGGACCTGCTCTCGATGATCGAGACCTGGTATCAGTCTGATATCTCCGACAACCCGATCTACGGCGGGAACCTCGAGGCGGCGCTCGAGGCCATCAAGGCGCGCGCGATCATCATGCCCTCGACGACGGATCTCTACTTTCCGCTCGCCGATGGCGAAGCCGAGACGCGCCTCATGCCCAACGCGGAGCTACGACCGATCGAGTCCATCTGGGGGCATCGAGCCGGCAATCCCGTGCAATGCCCGGAGGACGAAGCCGTGCTGCGTCGTGCGGTAGAGGATCTGCTGGCGCATTGACGCCGGACGTCCCGGCAGCGAAATTGGCACACGTGGTATCGAGCATATCGATAACCATGTCTTCCGACGGCTGCCGGATTCGGCCGCAATTCCTGGCTATCGAGCACCTTGTCAGATGCGCAATGTGAGGTCTCACCGAGAATTTACCTGCCGATCCCTTTGCCTGTCTCAGGACACCGATAGTCTACTCGCCGACAGTTCCGTCGCATCGCGGCGGCGCGGCTTCACTCGAAACGAATACCCGGCGGCGAGGTCCGTCCTCGCCGATCGATCCTGACAACCACGATCCAGAACGAGGAAATCCAGCATGGACAGAGTTCCGACGCGCGCATCTTCAAGGCCTGCCCGGGCACTGGCGGCGGCCGCCGGTTGGTCGGGGAAAGCCCGCGCAGGCCTGGCAATATTCGCCAGCGTTCTGCTGGTTGCGACGGCACTGTCGTCGGTCGCACAGGAGCAGAGCAACAAGAGCGGAGCGTTCGAGCCTCAGGTCGGTCAGGCCGGCAAGGACGTGGTGTGGGTGCCGACCCCGCAGAGCCTCGTCAACAAGATGCTCGAGATCGCCAAGGCGACGCCGCAGGACTATCTGATCGATCTCGGCTCGGGTGACGGGCGCACCGTGATCACGGCGGCGCAGAAGGGCTTGACGGCCCGCGGCATCGAATACAACCCGCAGATGGTCGAGGTGGCGCAGAAGGCCGCCAAGGCCGCGGGCGTCGCCGATAGGGCGACCTTCGAGAAGGCCGATCTCTTCGAGAGCGATTTCTCGAAGGCCCAGATCATCACGATGTTCCTGCTGCCTTGGATCAACGAGAAGCTCGCACCGAAGCTCCTCGAGCTGAAACCCGGCACGCGCATCGTTTCGAATACGTTCCAGATGGGCGACTGGCAGGCCGACGAGACGGCGACGGTCACCGACGACTGCACGAACTACTGCAAGGCATTGCTGTGGATCGTGCCCGCGAAGGCTGCCGGCTCGTGGCAGCTCGGCGAGGCCGAGCTGCAGCTCGAGCAGAAGTATCAGATGCTGAGCGGCAAGCTCGGCCCGACTGAGATCACGGATGGGCGCGTGCGCGGCACCGAGGTCAGCTTCAACGTCGGCGATGCCAAGTACACGGGCAAGATCGAGGGCAAGACCATGTCGGGCACCGTCAGCGGTGGCCGGAACGGCAACTGGACCGCGACGCAGAAGTAGCTGCCCGATCCGCGAGGCGTGAAATGAGAGGGGCCGGCGCTTTAAGCGCCGGCCCCTTTGCTTTTGTATCGCGCCCGAACTCATCCCTCCCCCCTTGTGGGGGAGGTTAGGAGGGGGGGATTGCAGAACAATTGTTGTCGGGATTCCCCCCACCCCTAACCCCTCCCCACAAGGGGGAGGGGAATCACGCTTCGATTTTGATTGAACAGTCCCTACAGCGCCATGTTCATCGGCGCCGCGATGTAGCGGAAGCCGTCGCCGCTCTTGACGACGTGCCCATGGCCCGGCCACGGGAAATGATAGGCGACGAGCGGGATCTTGTTGGCGGCGAGCATGTCGAGAATGCGCACGCGCGAGCCCGCCGATTGCTTCGGATCGGTGTCATAGGCGAACTCGAGGCGCGGCTTCTCGACGAGAAGCACGTGATGGTGCGTGAGATCGCCGATGGCGGCCAGCGACTTGCCCTCGGAGGTGATCATGAAGATCGTATGCCCGACCGTGTGGCCCGGCGCCGAGATGGCCTGAATGCCCGGCACGAACTCCTGTCCGTCCTTGACGAACACGATCCGGTCGCGAACGGGGAGCAGGTTCTTGCGCGCGCCCTCGACGAACGGCTTCATGTAAGCCGGATCCTTCAGCGCGAGCTTGGCTTCGTCGGTCCAGAAGTCGAAGTCCGCCTGCGAGATGTAGATCTGCGCATTGGGGAAGTTCGGCTTGCCGTTGTCATTCATGATCCCCCAGACGTGATCGCAATGCGCGTGCGTCGCGAGGATGCCGTCGACGTCGGCCGGATCGATGCCGGCGGCCTTCAGCGTCGCCATGAGCTTGCCGGTCGTCGGGCCGAACATGGTCGAAGAGCCCATGCCGGTGTCGACGATGTAGAGTTTGTCGCCGGTGTTCACGACGAGGATGTTCTGCTCGAGCACCGCGTTCGTCGGCGAGAGGAAGTTGTCCGTCAGCATCTTGGTGACGTCTTCCTTGCTCGTGCCGAGGAAGGCGCCGGAAGGATCGCCGAGCGGGAGCGGGCCGTCCGACACCATGGTCATCTGCATTTTCCCGTGCGGGAAACGATAGAAGTAAGGTGCCTGCGTGGTCGCGAACGGCGCTTTGGCATGCGCGAGGGGAGGGCGAAATGCGCCTGTATAGGCAGCGGCCGCGGTAAGACCGGCGCCCGCGAGCAGACTGCGACGCGAAAGCGAAAGGGCTTCTTTGGACATTAGTTCCTCCATGTCAGCTTATGGTGCCTGACAACGCCCCATTAAAGCATCATTGCGCCACCTTCGTGGTCCGCTGACGATCCGTGCAGGATCAAATATTCGGGACTGCTGCCGCGGTGGCTGGGTCCGACTTATGGCGGAGGCTCAGGCTACGTGATCGCGCACGGCGAGGCCGATCAGCACGGCAAGACCCCAGATGCAGAAGAGCCCGACGAGCACGATCAGCGTGTTGAGCAGGCTCTTGGGATAGAGGGGGTGCTGCGGCAAGG
This sequence comes from Hyphomicrobium sp. CS1BSMeth3, assembly GCF_900117415.1. Taxonomy (GTDB): domain Bacteria; phylum Pseudomonadota; class Alphaproteobacteria; order Rhizobiales; family Hyphomicrobiaceae. Next base: position 116,007 of record NZ_FPEI01000003.1, on the reverse strand, counting down.
ACGGCGCGACGATGGTCGCGAGGTAGCGCTGTTGGCGGGCGGCATCGAAGCGCACGCGTTCGAGCGAGCCCATGGCCGAGACGTAGGCCTTCTCGGCGAACTCGCGATCGATGGTGAGCGCCTCGTAGTCGGCGATCAGGCCGCCGATGGTGGAATCGTCGGCGGCGGTCGCTGAGGTCGCGGCGCGGCTGCGCTCCTCGTCGATCTGCTTCTCGAGGGCCTTGATGACACTGCGCTGGTAGACGACGGTCGGCGCGTTCTCGGCGAGCTGCTGGCGCATGGTCTGCAGGCGCGCACGCGCACTCGTGAGCTCGCCCTGGAGGGTCTCGATGATCTGCTGGCGCGCTTCCGCCTTCTTGCGCGGGTCGATCTCCTGGCGCTCCTCGCGGAAGGTTCTGACGGCGAGGCGGGCAAGGCGCAGGCGCGCTTCCGATTGCGCGAGCTCCTGCTCGGCCATCTTGACGGCATCGGCGCGGGCGCGGGCCGAGAGATCGTTGATGAGGTGCTCGCTCTGCTTGAGGATGGCATTGGCGAGCTGGAGCGCGTCGTCCTGCCGGAAGGCGCGCGTCTGGAGCGTGACGATCTGCGAGGTCGTGTCGAAGCCGATCGAGACCATGCGGCGCCAGTAGAGAATGATCTTCTCCATGGGCAGGTCCGTATCGAGGCGGGCCCAGAAGTCGGCCTCGGGGCGCGAGAAGACGGCCTTGTAGTTCATCTCCGTGTGGAGCCGGTCGAGGAGCTGGCGGCTGCGCACGAAGTCGATGAGGACATAGGCATCGGTGATGGTCGCTGCGGGGGCGACGCTGATCAGTCCGAGCAGATCGTTCGGTGCCTGGGTCGTGGTGGCGCTGCGAACGGAAAAGCGCGCCTCGGCGGCGTATTGGTTCGTGGCGAAGAAGGTGAAGTAGGCCGCAACGATCAGCGTCGGAAGGGCCACGGCGAGAAGGAACGAGGCCACGATGATACGCCAACGCCAGCGCTGCCCGGCGCCGAGTGTAGCGGGTGCGGCTTCGAGCGTGGCAGGCGCACTTGTTTCGGGCGGCTTGGTCTTCAGCGTGTGCACCATGGGCGGATGCCTCCCTCCGACGCGTACGCGCTCATGCCGCGGTGCTGCCCGGCGATCGCGCGAGCCCCATGAGCTGCTTGTGGGCGGCGATACCCTTCTCGATGTCGTCGTAGAGCGTGATGGTGCCGTCGTGGACGAGAGCGGCCATGTCGCAGTAGCTGCGCAGCGTGCTGACGCTGTGCGAGACCATGAGGATGCGTGCGTCCACGAGCTTCTCCTTGAAGGCTGCGCGACACTTCTCCTTGAAGCGGTCGTCGCCGACCTCGGTGATCTCGTCGACCAGATACCAGTCGAAGGAGATGGCCATGCTGATGGCGAAGGCGAGCCGCGCGCGCATGCCCGAGGAGTAAGTCGCAACCGGCATCGCGAAGAAGGCGCCGAGCTCGGAGAAGTCGCGGACGAAGTCGAGAATGCGGTCGGTATCCTGGCCGTAGATGCGGGAAATGAAGCGCGTATTGTCGATGCCGGTCGTGCTGGCGTTGAAGCCGCCGGCAAAGCCGAGCGGCCAGGAGACGCGGCCCTCGGTGAGGATATGCCCGCGGTCGGGGCGCTCGGCACCGGCAATGAGGCGCAGGAGCGTGGACTTGCCGGCGCCGTTCTGGCCGATGACGGCGATGTTGCGGCGCTCGAAAGTGAGAGTGGTGTCGCGGAGCACGTGCTTGCGGCCGCGGCCGACCTTGTAGGACTTGCTGACCTCGATCAGGCGGATCATGTCAGGTCTCGCCCGGCGGCAGGAAGCGTTCGGCAGCGAGGCCGGCGAGCGTCGTGGTGAGGCCCCAGCCGATCAGGTACTCGGCGCTGATGAAGTCGGGACGATAGCCTTCGTAGTAGCCATAGCGGAGCCATTCGATGCCGTGCAGGACCGGGTTCCACACCAGAATGTCGCTGACGGCGGAGGGCAGCATGACGGGCGTGAAGAAGACGCCCGACATCAGGAAGAGCGGGCGGCTGATCAGGCCTTCGATGTGACGCCACGAGCGGAAGTGCGCATTCAGAATGGCGTTCAAGGTGCCGAGACCGAAGCCGAGGAGCGCCAGCGCCGCAATGCCGGCCACGAAGATGTCGAGGCGGGCGGGCGGGGGCGCACCCTCGATGAGGACGAGCCCGGCGATGATGATCATCATCGATAGGAGGCTCGTTGCGATCTCGAGGATACTCCGCGCGATGAGCGTGTCGATGCGCTTGACGACCGGGAAGTGCAGGAGCGCCTTGTTGGCGTCGAAGGCATTGCCGAGTTGCACGGTGAGGCGACGCTGCAGGCTGAAGCCGAGCATGCCGATGGCGAGAAAAAGAAGGAGGCTCTGGCCGACGTCCGGTACGCGGCCGATCAGTTGGAAGGCGAAGGCGAGCACGAGAACGCCGCCGAGCGGCTCGATAATCGCCCAGAGATAGCCGATCTGCGCGCGGCCGAAGCGGACGCGGGTCTCGCGCAGGAGCAGCGCGGCGACGACACGCGCCATGATGGCGAGCGGGCTGCCGCGGCGTGCGGCGATGTCAGTCGAAGGCGCGGACATTGCCACGGAGATTGCCGAAGGAGCGCGTGCCGAGATCGATCAGCCGGAGGACCTTGGCAATCTCGACGCCGGGGGCATTGGCGATGTAGACGACGTCCTTGTCACGGAGCAGAAAGCCGCGGGCGTAGAAGTAGCTGCCCGGATCACGCAGGCTGAGGCGGTAGACGGTGGGTACGGTGCCGGTGCTTCCGAACTGTGGGGCATCGGGCTGGATGGCGCGAATGATGGCCGCGTTCTCGTAGCGGAAGATGAAGATGCCCGTGGCATCGGCGCGCTCGTCGAGGAGCCCGCCGGCGAGCGCCATGGCTTCGAGAACATTGACCTGCGAGGCGGGAAACACGTAGGCGCCCGGCTTGTGAACCGCACCGAAGACCGTATAGCGCTTGGGGTCGTGGTTGATGTAGATGCGGTCGCCGGCGAGGATGAAGATGTTCTCGCTCTGGTCGTCGATGATCTTCTCGAGGAGTTGCGTGCCGCGCTCCTGGCCGCGCACGAAGGTCACGTACACCTCGCGCGCGGGATGGCGTGCGCCACCTGCCTTGGCGATGACATCGAGCAGGCGATCACCGGTGGTCGAGAGGGCGTAGCGTCCCGGGTTGGTGACATCACCGGCGAGGACGAACGTGTTGCTCTCGGTGCTGGTGATCGAGACGACGACCTGGGGCTGGATGGCGCGGCCCTGGAGGCGCTCGACGATGAGCTTCTGCACTTCGTGCGGCGTGCGGTCATCGACCTTGAGAAGGCCGGCATAGGGAAGCGAGATGTGACCCTGCTGGTCGACCTGGAGCGCCGGGAAGGCCGCGTGCCGCTGCTCCTTGCCGGTGAAAAGCCCGCCCTCGCCGGCCTCGTAGACAGTGACGGCGAGGATGTCGCCGGCGCCGATGCGGGCTTTCGGCGCCGAGCCCGTGCGCATGAGGCTGGCGAAGCCACCGTGCCGCGTGCCACCGATGGCGCGGATGACGGCTTGGTTGATGTCGATGACGACATACTCGGAGGTGGGGGTGGTCTCAGGCGTGCCGCCGATCTCGCGGGAGAGCGGCCCGGTTGTCGGTATGATGCCGCAGCCGGCCATGGCGAGGCCGACCAGCGTGAAAAGGCCGATGAGCGCGGCGCGCAGGCACCGCCTGGCAGGCAGCAACAGCATCATCGTCCTCTATGGGCGCCGCGGCTCTATGACTACTTGAGATAGAGAAAGCTCATGGAGGAGCTCGAAGGCAAACTAACATTCTTCGCCCGCATCCACAATCTTGAGTAGTTGTCGCGGGAAAGAGATGTTGCCCTCGGGCAACTGCGGATAATCGGATCGGGCGCTGATAAGCTGAATAATTTGCCGAATATTCTTACTCTTGATGCCTGATGCTGCGCCTGAGGAATGCTGCGACCAGAATGGCCTTCCCCGTTTTCTACATCCTGTGATTGCGGATTGGAGTTTACAGCAATGGCCCCTCCGACCTTGTTTTGCAACCACTTATGGTTGTGGCAGGTGGGAATGCAGGACATCAACGCAGCGACGCTGTCGAGCGGCATCTGGCGACTACGGCATGTGCTTCGGGGGGCCGCAGGCTACGAGCTGGTCCGCTGGCCGCGGCTCGTCGGACCCGGGGCGTATGACGTGGTGGTCGGCTGGGGGCACAAGGCGACGGCGGCTTCCGCACGCAGGCTTGCACGGCACTACGGCAAGACCTACGTGGCCATCGAGGATGGCTGGATACGTTCCTTGCGCCCGGGGCCTCGCGAGCTTCCGCGATCGCTGATCCTGGACCATAGCGGCATCTACTATGACGCGGCGGCGCCATCCGATCTCGAGCGACTGATCACGGAACGTGTCGGCGCGACGGACAGTGAGACCATGCTGCGTGCAGAGAGGGGAATGGCGCGCCTTCGCGCCGAGGCGGTCTCCAAGTACAACGATGCGCCGCGCTTCGATGTGGCGGCGCTTGGGCTCGCGCCGCGCGGCAGCAGGAAGCGCGTGCTGGTGGTCGATCAGACGCGCGGCGATGCTTCGGTTGCGGGAGGCGCCGCGGAGGAGAGCACGTTCGGGAGGATGCTCGCTGCGGCTCAGGCAGAGCATCCGGGCGCCGAGATCCTGGTGAAGGTCCACCCGGAGGTCGTGAGCGGCGCGAAGCGAGGCTATCTCGCAGAGCAAGCGGGCGCGATCGATGGCGTGCGCGTGATCGCCGAAAGGGTCAACCCGTGGTCGCTGATCGAGGTGGTCGATCATGTCTATGTGGTGAGCAGCCAGCTCGGCTTCGAGGCGCTGATGGCAGGCGTGCCGGTGACCTGCTTCGGCGCGCCGTTCTATGCGGGCTGGGGATTGACGGACGACCGGTTGCCGATCTCGCGGCGCGTGGCGCGGCCAAAGCTCGCCGAGGTATTCGCGGCCGCCTATTTCGACTACGCCATCTACGCGGATGTCGGCTCCGGGCAGAGGATCAGCTTCGAGGCTGCTGTCGATCAGCTCGTGCGGGATCGGCGCCGCATGAATGCCGAAAGTAGGGTGGGTATCTGGTGGAGTTCGCGCAAATCAAACCCAGCACGCGAGCTTGTGCCCGCGCGCTGAGTGCGACGCCGCTTCAGAGCCCCATCTGGCTGGCCATCCAGGCTTCGACCGCATTGCGATCGCCGCTCGGCAGATCGGCGTACCTGCTGAAGTAGCCGAAGTAGTGCGCAGCACCGGCAGCGCCAGTGGGGCTGTAGGCGAAAAGCGCGGCGATGCTCGCGTTCCACCCGCGGTCGCCGGCGTCGCTGAAGCCTCCGAGCGCCGAGCCTCCATTGATCCACGCCTCGGGCGTCGCCCCGGGGCCCGAGCGAATGACAACAACGCTGCCGCTCGAAACATTGGGCGCGGCGCGCGTGTAGATCCTGCCAGCGAGGCAACCGATATAGAGGTCGCCAGCGAAGACCTGGCAATCGCCATTCGCCGGGCCGCCCGCGTCGGTGGTCGCAACCCAATTGCCTGACGACCGCACGCCGCTCACAGACGTGCGCGCGCCCACTGAGTTGGCAAGTGACAGTGCGTAAGCGTCGTCAGCGCCATCGGCTTCGAGGTAGTATTTTCCGCCGCCGGTCTGCCGCAGGATCATGCGGCGGCTGTCTGCTGTAGCTGTAGCCCAACCGCCGAGCGTTCCGAGATTACGGATGCTGCCGACAGGATCGCCGACGCCTGCGGGCGTTGTCGCCGATGCGCCGGTGCGCTCCTGCTTCAGCGTGGCGAGATCGGAGATCTGGAAGAACAGCTCAGGCGCGAGATCGAGCGGGTGGAAGGGCGCGGAGGCGCTTTCCGGCGTCACCTGCTTCGTGTCGCTCGCCGCGCCTGCGCCGATGCTGTTCACGGCGCGGAGCTCGACATCGTACGCCTGATCGTTCGTGAGACCGGTGATCGTGAAATTGGATGTGCCGCCGGATGACACCCACGCGTCGCCATCGAGGCGATACTCGATGTCCGTGATGGTCGCGCCGCCATTGCCCGGCAGCGCATTGATCGTGACGTCGGCCTTCTCGTCGCCGGGCGCAATCGACCAGTCGCTGGTCTCGAAGGCATCGGGCGCGGTGGGCGCGGGAGGCGAGAGCGAGGGCCGGAGCAGCCCGGCCCTGTGCAGCATGAGGCTCATTCGTCGTCTCCAATGGCGCCGGAGATCACCCAGGTGTCCGTGCCGATCTTGGCCAGCGCGGCGCCCTGCCAGCGCTTGGCGATGGTGGCCGCGCCGCCCGAGAGACCGTTGATCGTTACGCCTGTCGCGGCCTGGAGCGTGGTCGCGCCGGCGCCGATGCGCAGGACGTCGATGATGGCGCCGGTAGGAAAGGCGACGGCGCTGTTCGGCGGGATCGTCACCGTGTTCGCGTTCGCATTGTTCATCGTGACAATGCGGCCCTTGTCGGCGAGGTTGAGCGTGTAGCTCGTGCCGGTTTGCGCATTCACGCCGGGTTCGGCGAGGGCGAGGTCGCGGCCCTCGACATTGAGAATGCCCGCTGCCGTGCGCCCGAGTGTCGTGTCGGAAGCGTGGCCGATGTTGAGGGCGGTGAACTGTGGGGATGCGCCCGTGCCGAGGCCCGAAACATCTGCCTGCGTGATGGCGAGCAGGGCGCGCATGGCTGCGTAGTCCGTGGCAGCAACAAGATTGGAGCCGTCCGTGCTGAGGCCGAGGCCGACTGTCCGCATGAGGGTGTGCGTTGCCTGCGCGAGCAGTGTCCGGGCCGTGGCCGTAATGGCCGACTCTCCGAAGTCGCCGGAGACGGTCCAGGCGTCGGTTGCGGTCTTGAGGAGCGCGGCGGCCTGAAAGCGGCCGCCGATATTGCCGGAGCCGGCGGGCGTGCCGTTGAGGGTGACGCCCGTGTCGCCGGCGATCGTCGTCGTGCCGACGCCGAGCTGGATGACGCTGATGATCGTGCCAATGGGGAAGGCGACGCTGGCATGGGCGGGGATCGTCAGCGTGTTTGCGCCTGCGTGGTTCATCGTGACGAGGCCGCCGCGATCGCCGAGCGTCAGCGTGTAGGTGGTGCCGGACTGGGCATTGATGCCCGGCTCGATCGTGGCTTTGTCATCGAGCGCCGTCTGCAGACCGGTGATGGTGTCGATGGGCTGTGCGCCAGTGTGATTGGCGCGGTCGAAGGCGTCGGCCGCGATGCTGTTCGGGTCGTAGACGCTCGCGAGCATGTCGCCGCCGCCAGCGGGCGTGGTCCATGCCACGTCGCCGTCGTCGTTGGAGGCCTTGGCGAGCACCTGGCCGGTGGCGCCGCCGCTCGGCAGACCAGGGTTCTCGATATCGACGCCCGAGGGGAAGGAGACCGCGCCGGTGGCCTTGTCGATGAGAATGGCCTCGCGCCACGCGGTGCCGTCGGGGCTCACCTTGAAGTGGAAATCGTCGTCGCCCGCCGTGCCCATCTCGGCGCGGCCGGAGAAGGCGGTCTGGAAGAGGAACGACGCGGTATCGCCGGTTTCGGCCTTGTTGAGCTTGAGCTGATGGCCGGCGCCGGCATGATTGAAGAGTGATGCCGGCGAGGAAAGCGCGAGGCGGTTGGTCTCGTCGGCCGTTGCGTTGATGCCGAGGGTGTCGAAGATGGCGGCGTCGCCCGGCTGCACGGCGCTCTCGGCGAGGGCACCCTGGGCAGTGGTCGCGGCGTCGGTGATGCCGTAGCCGGAAAGCGTCGTCGGCGTCGACGTGAGATCGGCAAAGGCGTGGTCGTGGCCGCTCGATGCCTTGCCGTCCAGGGCTGTCTGCAGACCGGTGACATCGCTGATGGCGTGGCCATGGCTCGTGTTCGCTTTGCCAGCGAGCGCGCTGTCGATTTCGCCTTCGGTGTAGTAGCGGTCGTCGTGGGCGTGGGACGAGGAAGCCTTGTCGTCCAAGGCGGATTGCAGGCCGGTCACATCCGCGATCGCGTGTCCGTGCGATGCTGCCGCTTTGCTGTCGAGCGCGGATTGGAGGCCGGTGATGGTGTCGATGGGCTGTGCGCCAGTGTGATTGGCGCGGGCGAAGACATCGGCCGCGATGCCGTTCGGGTCATAGACGCTGGCGAGCATGTCGCCGCCGCCAGCGGGCGTGGTCCATGCCACGTCGCCATCGTCGTTCGAGGCCTTGGCGAGCACTTGGCCGGTGGCGCCGCCGCTCGGCAGGCCGGGGTTCTCGATATCGACGCCCGAGGGGAATGAGACCGCGCCGGTGGTCTTGTCGATGAGAATGGCCTCGCGCCATGCGGTGCCGTCGGGGCTCACCTTGAAATGAAAGTCGTCGTCGCCCGCTGTGCCCATCTCGGCGCGGCCGGAGAAGGCGGTTTGGAAGAGGAAGGAGGCTGTATCGTCGGCTTCGGCCTTGTTGACTTTGACCTGATGGCCGGCGCCGGCGTGATTGAAAAGTGATGCCGGCGAAGAAAGCGCGAGGCGGTTGGTCTCGTCGGCCGTCGCGTTGATGCCAAGCGTGTCGAATGCACCATCGCCACCATCGCCACCGCCCTCGCCTCCGCCGACGGCGACCCAGGCGCTGCCGCTCCAGGCCCTGAGCGCGCTTTCGCCGACGATCCAGGCGCGCCAGCCGGGGCGCGGCGCGAAGAAGGCCCACGCGCCGTCCTGGAAGGCGGCGATCTCGAGATCATGGCCGGTCCAGGCACCCGTGCCTCCCGCTGCGACGATGTAGCGATCACCATCGGCCGGCGAGACTGGTGGCGCCGCGATGTCGCGGGCGATGACGGCCAGATGCACGAGCGCGTCGAGGGCGCGGATGGCCTCGTTGTGCGTCACGTGCTTCTGGGCCTGGGCGGCCATGATGTAAGGGAGGCCGAGGTTGGGAGTGTCCGCCATGGATGCGCTTTCTGGCCATCAGGTTGCGCCTGAAAATCTAGCCAGCGTTCGTTGGGCGGGGATAAGCTTTTGCGGCCTCAGTTCGCGCGCGCAGGATCGCGGACGGCAAAGCGCAGTCGCCGACCGGCAAGCAGGCGAAGGGGCAGCGGCAGCAGACGGCCGAGCTGCGCAAGGAGCGCGAGGCGCGCCGGGAGCCAGATGCGGGACTGTCGACGTGCGAGTCCCGACACGATCCGGCGTGCTGCACATTCCGGCGACATCAGGAGCGGCAGAGCGCCGTCGTGGATCTCCGTCTGGCGGGTCGCGATGTGGCCCGGAGAAATGACGCTCACCCGGATGCCCGACGGCGCGAGAAGTCCGCGCAAGGCCTCGCAGTAGGCGCTGAGACCTGCTTTCGAGGCGCTGTAGGCGGGCGCATCGGCGAGCGGGAAGACGGCGGCAAGCGACGAGATCGCGGCGACGTGGCCACGACTGCGCGCGCGCATGAGCGGGGCCACGGCGTCGATCGTTCGTATGGTCCCTTCGAGGTTGATCCGGAGCTGGCTGACCGCGAGTTCGAGATCCTCGTGGGGCGCGCCCGGGCGGCGACCATCGAAATGGCCGGCATTGGCGATGAGCAGATCGATCGGGCGCCGGCCATCGAGAGCGGCGAGCCAAGCTGAAAGCGCGTCCGGCTTGGTGACATCGGCCGAGAGCACGACGACCTCGGCGCCTTGCTGGCCGCATTCGTCGGCAACGGCGGCGAGCGCCGCTTCATCGCGGGCGACGAGGCCGAGCAACATGCCCGGCTTTGCATAGGCGTGTGCCAGCGCGCGACCGAGTCCGCGGCTCGCGCCGGTGATCACCACGCATCGAGGGATGCAATGCCCTGAATTTCCGCGGTTCGTGAGCATGGCGCTGTCGATGTGTGGCCGTTTGGGCGCGGTGGAAGACATTGCACGGACGGAAGCGGAATACCGGCTTGTCCACCCCATGGATTGACGCTACCTCTAGTTGCATAACAGGTCGATGCTCGCGTGTCGATCGCGGCCGGCGGGGATGCAGGCAAATACCGCGCACGAGGCAGGCGGCGCTGGTGCGTCAAGGCCGTGAGGCTTGCTGCGTGTGGCTGGTGGAGTGCTCGTGTTGACCCAGACACAGGATTGCGAAGGCGAGATTTTCGTTGTCGGTCACGCGTGCCGGCTGCCGGGGGCGCCGAACGTTGCGGCGTTCTGGGATGTGCTCCGCGAAGGCCGCTGCACCATCGGTGAGGTCGGCGATGCGCGCTGGCCGCGTGCCCGCTACCTGCATCCGCGCCCCGGCGAGCCCGGCAAGACGTACACCTTCCGCGCCGGCACGATCGACATGCCATGGTCGTTCGATCCTGCGCCATTCGGCATGTCGCCACGCGAGGCTGCGCAGGTCGACCCGCAACAGCGGCTGGCGCTGGAACTCGTCTGGGAAGCGCTCGAGGATGCCGGTGTGCCGCCTTCACAGCTCGCAGGCACGCGCGTCGGTGTCTACGTGGGTGCGTCGTCGGTGGATCATGGCAGCCGCCGGGTGTTCGATGCTGCGGGCGGCGATGGCTACCACATGACGGGGAGCGCCCTGTCGCTGATCGCCAACCGGATCTCCTACTGCTTCGACTTCAACGGGCCCAGTCTCGTCGTCGATACGGCGTGCTCCTCGTCGCTGGTCGCGCTGCATCAAGCCGTCACTGCGCTGCGCGCGGGAGCCATAGACACGGCGATCGTGGCGGGCGTGAACGTCCTCTTGAGCCCCTTTCCCTTCGTCGGCTTTGCACAGGCGCGCATGCTCTCGCCGGACGGACTCTGTCGCGCTTTCGCTGCCGGCGCCGGTGGCTATGTGCGCAGTGAAGGCGGCGTGGCGCTGGTGCTGACGCGCGCCGGAGCTGGCGGGCTCGGGCACATGAGGCCACACGCGCGGATCGTGGCAAGCGGCATCAACTCGGACGGCCGCACAGTCGGTGTGTCGCTGCCCTCTGCCGCGGCCCAGGATCGGCTCCTCCGCAGCATCTATGATGAAGCGGGCATCGATCCCGGCCAACTGGCCTTCGTCGAGGCGCATGGCACGGGAACGCGCGTCGGCGACCCGATCGAGGCGCAGGCGCTCGGCGAGGCGCTCGGGCGGCGGCGGCGCGCTCTTCTGCCGATCGGCTCGGTGAAGTCCAATGTCGGGCATCTCGAGCCGGCCTCGGGTCTTGTCGGCCTGCTCAAGGCGAGCCTCGCGCTTCGGCACGATCTGCTGCCGGCGACGCTCCATGCGGATACGCTCAATCCCGATATTCCTTTCGACGAGCTGAAGCTTCACGTCGCGCAGGCGCCGGTCGAGCTCGCGACCTCCCGCAGGCCGCGCCTCGCCGGCATTAGTACCTTCGGTTTTGGAGGTACGAACGCTCATGTCGTCATCGCGGACGTGCCGGCGCAGCGGCGCGTGCGGAGCAAGTCTGCGGCACGCGGCCGGCACGGGGCCGATGCTCGACGCGTCGGCAGCATGGCGCCGGTCCATCTCGGTACTCTGCTCAGCGCCGAGACCGGACCGGCCCTCGCCGCTCTCGCCGGGCGACTTTCTACGACTGCGGTGGAAGGCGGTTCCGAGGCGGAGGTACTGGGTGCCGCGCTCGTCCATCATCGGGAGCTGCTGCCCGAGCGCGCGATGGTGCTCGGCGAGGCTGCCGTGGGCCTCTCGGCGCTGAGCCGCGGCATGTCGGCGCCGAGCGTCGTGCGCGGGCGCGCGATCGCTCGCGCCGCACCTGTCGCGTTCGTCTTCTGCGGCAATGGTGCGCAATGGGCCGGCATGGGCCGCACGGCCCTCGGCAACGACCCGATCTTCCGGCGCCACATCGTCAAGATCGATGCGCTCATTCAGCGCGAGGCGGGATGGTCCGTGCGGGACATGCTCGCGGCGGACGATCTCGACGAGGCGCTGAAGTTCACCAGCATTGCTCAGCCGCTCTTGTTTGCATTGCAGGCCGCCGCCGCTGACACGCTTCGCGAGCGTGGACTCGAGCCGGCGATGGTGATCGGCCACAGCGTCGGCGAGGTCGCCGCCGCCTATGCGGCAGGCCACTATGATCGGCGCCAAGCTGTGCGGCTCGTGCTCGCTCGTTCGGCGGCGCAGGAGTTCGCGCGCGGCCGGGGCCGCATGGCGGTGCTGCATGTCGGCGCATCGGAGGCCCGCCGGCTGATCGAGGCATGCGGCGCCGGCCGTGTCGAGATCGCGGCGCTGAACAGTCCGGCTTCGGTCACGCTCGTCGGCCCCGCGGAGGCGCTCGCGGACGTGCTCGGCGAGGCTGCCGCGACAGGGCTTTCGGGCCGGCTCATCGACAATATCGACTATCCCTTCCACAGCCGCGTCATGGACGGCGCCCGGCGGAGGCTTGCAGCCGAGCTCGGCAAGCTCACGGCATCGCCGGGACGCGCCACCTTCGTTTCCACTGTCGAGGGCCGTCCCCTCGCAGCGAGTGCGCTCGATGCCGACTACTGGTGGCGCAACGTGCGCCGGCCCGTTCTGTTCGCCGAGGCCGTCGCGCGGGCGGCGACGCTCGGGGCGGGCATCTTCGTCGAGATCGGCCCGCGGCCGGTGCTGAAGCCCTACCTCGACCAGTGCCTGAGGATCGCAGGCCTGCCGTACGCCGTCGTGACGACGTTCTCACGTGAGGAGACGCCGGCCGTCGACGCGCTCGCCACCGCAACGGCGTGCGCGATCGTGAACGGCGCGCGCTTCGACACGGACCGCGTCTTCGGGCCGCCGCCAGCAACCGGATGGCGCCATCTGCCGCACTACGCGTGGCAGCGCATCGAGCTGAAAAGTACGGGCACGACGGAAGCATTCGGTGGCGTCGAGAGCGAGCTTGCAGGGGCTGCCTCGGACGGTCTGATCGGCCATCGCGCAAGCGGTGACGCGACGGTCTGGCACGCGCATCTCGATACGGTCGTCTGTCCCGAGCTCGGTGACCATCGCGTGGCGGGCAAGCCTTGGATGCCCGCGGCAGCTTTCGTCGACATGGCGCTCGCCGCGGCTCAGGCTTGGTTTGGGCAGGAGCAGGTTGAGCTTCGCGATCTCGACATCGTGCGCCCGCTTGTGCTGTCGGGACAGACGATGGACGTGCGCACGCGCCTCGATCCCGAAACGGCCACATGCGAGATCGCAAGCCGCGCGCGCCTGTCGGACGATGCGTGGCAGGTGCACGTGCGGTGCAGGGTGGCGGTGCTTGCGGGCGATACGCCTGTTGCGCCCGACGTGCCGCCAGCGCCGGATGATCCGCGCGGGGTTTCCGCCGCGGATCTCTATGGCCGCGCCGGGCGCGTCGGGCTCGATTATGGTCCGGCCTTCCGCCGCGTTGGGGAGGTAAGGCCTGCCGGCGACGGTCGGCTTCATGTGCTGTTCGATCCGGCGGCGGCCGCGTGGCCGCGCGGCTTCGTGCTCGCACCGAGCGATCTCGACGGTGCCTTTCATGGTTTGCTGGCGCTTGCTGGCCAGCAGGATCAGGTGGCGAGCGCGCGGGCCTTCGTGCCTGTGCGCCTGCAGCGCGTGCGGGTCTTCCGCCCATCCATTCGGGCCGCGAGCGCCATCATCACAAGCCCCGGCACGCAAGCGCGGGATCTTTGCTGCAACGTGACGCTGCTCGATGAGCATGGGGCTCCGATCGCGCAGATCGAAGGGGTGCAATTCGCGACCTCGGCGCTCATGCCCGATCGGGAGACCGAGCAGATTGCCTATCACTTCACCGGCTACCGGCACCTGGACCCGCGACACGCAACGAGCGCACTTCCCGATCTCTTCGCGTTGCGGAGTGCGCTCGCAGAGCTTCCCGCGCCGGTGGTGGGGCCGAGCGAGGAGGCGGTGCTGCTGCTGGACGCGGCGGCGCAGCGTGCGGCCTATGACATACTCGCCGCCGGCGACTTCGCTGGCAGCGAGGTCGGACCAGGAGGCGACGCGCTCGCAGTTTCCGACGCCCGCCGAGCCGTGAGCTTGCAGATTGCGCGTCGAGGCGCGCTGATCGTCGAGAGGGAGGGCTGCGAGCGCCTGATCGAGGACTGCCCGATCCCACCGCTCGACCGTATCGTGCCGACGCTTCTTGCGGAGCATCCCGACCTCGGCGCGGAATGCGCACTCCTCGCCGACGTCGGCAGCGCATTCGGCGACGAGCGCAGTTGGACGCCGGCGCCGGCAACATGGCAGCACGCCTGCCTGGACTCGCCGCGTACCCGCGCCGTGCGCGCGCACGTGCTCGCGGCCATCGAGCACTTGCTCGCGCAATGGCCGCCGGATCGCCCATTGCGGGTGCTGCAGATCGGCGCCGATGCTCCGCTGATGGCGCCGGCGCGGCTGGATGGCCTTGTGTGCGCGGGCCGCCTGCGCCTCGTCATTGCGGACGACGATGCGGCTGTGCTCGAGGCGCTGCGCGGTTCACTCGAGAACGACTCGAGCGCGATCCTCACACCCCTTGATGACGAAGGACATGCGGAGATCGTGCGCCTCGGACCTTTCGACGTGATCGTCGGGGCGCAGGCGCTCCACCGCCTCGACAGCCGGACGATCGCGTCCGTGCGCACACTCGGTGCGGAGGGTGGCCTGCTCTTTGCCGTCGAACCCGATGCAGGACCATTCAACGAGCTCGTTCTAGGCCTCGCTGCTGCTCGCGGAACGCGCGCGAAACCCATGCGCGATGCGGTGCGCTGGCGCGAGACCCTCGTGCGCGCCGGCTTCATCGATGTCGAAGCAGAAGCCCGCGCCGATCTCGGCGGCGCGCTCGTGCTGAGCGGCCTCGTCAAGCGGGCGCAGAGCGTGGCGGTGATTGCCGGTGGATCTGGTGGTGGGGCCGGCGGTGCCGATGGCTTCACGCTCGGGAGGAATGTCCGCATTCTTGCCGTGGACCGGCGCGTCGCCGCACCTTTTGCCGCGCGGCTCAAGACAGCGCTCGGGGGGCGCTCGCCGGTCGCCATGACCGGCAGCGAAGCGGCTGCGCGCTGTGCCGCCGATGTCGTGGTGCTCGCGGGAGTGGGCGAGGACTGCAATCCGCAGCAAGCGATTGCCGATGCGATCGCGCTGATGAAGTCCGTGCTGGCCGATGCCGACACTGCGCCCGGGAGGCTCTGGGTCGTGGCACCGGGCGGCGCGCGCCATCTCGTCGGCGAGGGGGCGGTCGTGCCGGTTGCGAGCGCGGTCTGGGCCCTCATGCGGACGACCGCCAACGAGCATCCGGGCATCGACGTCCGCCTCGTGGACGTCTCCGAAACGTTTGACCAGGCGGCGGCTGCGCTCCGTCTTGCCGAGCTGATTGCCGCGCCAGGGAGCGAAAGTGAGATCGTTCTCACTGCCGGGGGGCATGTGGCCTTGCGTGCAGAGCCGGGTCTCGGGCCGGAGGGCGCGCGCGTACGGCCGGAAGAGGATGAGCGTGTTGCGCGTCTTGAACTCGCGCGGCCGGGCGTGCTGCAGAGCCTGCGCTGGTGCAGTGTCGAGCGCAGCGCGCCCGGCGATGACGAGGTCGAGATCGCGGTCGCGGCGGCGGGCCTCAACTTCCGCGATGTGATGTGGGCTACGGGAATTCTGCCGGCGGAGGCGCTCGAGGGTGGCTTCGCTGGCGCGACGATCGGCTTCGAATGCGCGGGCACGGTTCTGCGCAAGGGCGCGGGCGTCGGTCACCTCGACGTGGGGGACCGCGTCTTTGCCGTCGCGCCGGCGGCGCTTTCTTCGCACGTCACGGTCGCCGCGGCGGCTGTCGGGCGCCTCGCGGAAGGTGTGGATCTCGCAGCAGCAGCAACTGTGCCGGTGGCCTTCCTCACGGCGCACTATGCGCTGAACCATGTGGCGCGGCTTCGCGCCGGCGAGTGGGTTCTGATCCATGGCGGGGCCGGCGGTGTCGGCCTCGCAGCCCTCCAGATTGCACGCGCTGTCGGTGCGCGCACGATCGTGACTGCGGGAACGCGTGAGAAGCGTGCATTGGTGCGGCTCCTCGGTGCTGACCACGTGCTCTCTTCGCGCTCGCTGGCATTCGAGGACGAGGTTCGTGCGATCGTGCCCGAAGGCGTGCACGTGGTGCTCAACTCGCTGGCCGGCGCCGCGATGGAGCGCAGCCTGGAGCTGGTTCGTCCGTTCGGTCGCTTTCTCGAGCTCGGCAAGCGCGACTACTACGAGAACACGAAGATCGCGCTGCGCCCCTTTCGGCGCAACGTCGCCTACTTCGGCATCGATGTCGATCAGCTCATGCGGCACGATCCCGGCCTGGCGCGCGAAATGATGAGCGAGCTTTCCCGGCGCCTCGCGCGCGGCGAGCTGCGGCCGCTGCCTTACCGCCGCTTCGAGGGCGGCAACGTTCTCTCCGCCTTCCGGCTCATGCAGCAGGCGGGTCACATCGGCAAGATCGTCATCACGCCACCTGCGCCGCAATGTGTGGCGATGCCGGGATCAGCCCGTCCGTTCGCGGTCAGGCCGGACGGCGCGCATCTTGTGATCGGGGGGCTTAGCGGCTTCGGCACGGCGACAGCCGTATGGCTGGCCGAGCGGGGCGCGCGCACGCTCGTCCTCGCCTCGCGCGGTGCACATCCCGATGCAGACGCCGCTGCAACGATCGCCGATCTCGGCGCGAAGGGTGTCGAGGTCCTGCTGGAGGCGTGCGATGTCTCGGATGCCGACGCGGTCGCGCGTCTGTTGCAACGGATCAGGGACGCGGGTCATTGTTTGCGCAGCGTCTTCCACTGCGCCACCGTGATCGAGGATGCGGCGCTCGCCAATGTGTCGCCGGATGCTGTCGCACGCGTGCTGGCGCCGAAAGTGGATGGCGTCCGCCATCTCGATCGTCTGACCCGAGGCGAGAGTCTTGACCACTTTGTCGCCTACTCCTCGGTCACGACCATGTTCGGCAATCCGGGCCAGGCCGCGTACGTTGCTGCGAACGGCTATCTCGAAGGCATTGCGCGCGCGCGTGCCGCGGCAGGGCTGCCGGCGCTGGCCGTTGCCTGGGGTGCGATCGGCGACACGGGTTTTCTTGCGCGCAATGCGGGCGTGGCCGCTGAACTCGATGCGCGCGCGAAGGTCGCCACCATGATGGCAGGCGAGGCGCTTCGTCATCTCGAGGCCGTGCTGGCGCGGCCAGATCGCGCGCCGCCGGTCGTGACGATCGCGCCGATCGACTGGGCGGCAATGACCCGGCTTCTTCCTGTTCTCAAGCGACCGACGTTTGCGGCGTTGGCCGCGCCGCGTGGCCGCGCCGATGTTGCCGATGGGGCTTGCGATCTCGCGTCGGAAGTCGAGGGGCTCGATACTTTTGCCGCGACGGCCGTGCTGGTGCGCCATCTCACGCACGTGGTCGCCACTGTCATGCGGGCGCCGCCGAGCTCGGTGGAAGCGCGGCGCCCGCTTGCCGACATGGGTATCGACTCGCTCATGACAATCGAGCTGCAGTACGCAGCCAAGGAGCGCTTCGGCGTCGAGCTGCCGCTCGGCGCGCTCGCGGGAGGCGCGACGATCGAGGATCTGTCTGCAAAACTGCTCCAGCGTCTGAGGGGCGGAAGGACGGCTCCCGTCGGCGAGGCCGACAGCGCGCTGCTGACAAAGCATCTAGAGCGGCATGAGACCATGCCGCGCGCCGTGGCCGCGCAATAGTGCTGCCTGCTAGGGGAATGAGCGTGAGAGGATCGAACGGCAAATTGCTGGCTGCGGACGACAAGAGCGATCTCATCGCGCGCATGCGTGCTCTCGCCGGCATCCCGCGCGCACCCGCGCGCGATGATGCAGTGCCCCAGCGGGTGGCGCCGGCCTTCGACACGCTCGACGAATACAAGCTCCTTACGCAGCATCGCGAGATCGGGCACAGCCAGGGCGTGGCGGATCCTTTCTTTCGCCTGCAGCGCGGGCGCGCCGGATCGATCGCCATCATCGAGGGGCGCGAAGTCATGAACTTCGCCTCCTACGACTATCTCGGCCTCAATCACGCGCCTTCAGTGGCCGTTGCGGCCAAATCCGCGATCGACATGTACGGCACATCCGTCTCGGCGAGCCGGCTCGTTGCGGGCGAGCGGCCGATCCTGCGCGATCTCGAGCGCGGGCTGGCCGAGGTCTATGCCGCCGAGGACGCCGCTGTCTTCGTCAGCGGCCACGCAACCAATGTCGGTGTCATATCGACGCTCATGCGGCCCGAGGATCTCGTGCTCTACGACGAGCTCTGCCACGCGAGCATCCTGGTTGGCGCCAAGCTCTCGGGCGCGGCGCGGCGCGCCTTCAGACACAATGATCTCGCGACGCTCGAACGGCTCCTGGAGGATGCGGCCGGCGCGCACGAGCGCATTCTGATCGTCGTCGAGGGCCTTTACTCCATGGATGGCGATGTGCCGGATCTTGCGCGTCTCGTCGAGATCAAGCGGCGCTACGGTGCCTGGCTGATGGTCGACGAGGCTCACGCGCTCGGCGTGCTTGGCGCGACCGGGCGCGGCCTCGCAGAGGATGCGGGCGTCGATCCGCGTGCCGTCGACATCTGGATGGGGACGCTCAGCAAGACGCTCGCGGGATCGGGTGGGTACATTGCCGGCTCGGCGAGCCTCGTCGAGCTGTTGAAGCTCGGTGTCTCGGGTTTCGTGTATAGCGTCGGCCTCTCGCCGCCGGTTGCGGGGGCGACACTGGAGGCGCTCGCGGTCATGATGCGCGAGCCCGAGCGGACAGCGCGCCTGAAGCGCAACGGCCAGCTCTTTCTCGAGGCGGCACGTGCGGCTGGCCTCGATACCGGGCTCGGGTGCGGTCATGCGATCTGCCCCATAATGGTCGGCGACTCGTTGCGCGCGGCGAAGCTCAGCGAGCGTTTGCTGGCGGCGGGCCTGAATGTCCTGCCGATCATCTATCCTGCCGTGCCCATGCAGTCGGCGCGGTTGCGCTTCTTCATCACGAGCGAGCATACGGAGGCGCAGATCAGGTCGGCTGTCGAGATGACGCGGCGCGAGCTGGACAGGCTCGTCGCTGATGGCGTCGGTCTCTCCGGCGTCGCGCAGCGGCTGGCATCGGGATGGCGTCCATGAGGACCATACGCGCAGATCGTTACGGGTATGGCGCGCGCGAGGGAAGAGCGTCCCTTCCGACTGGGATGCAGGACCAAGGTCGCGCTTGCGACGCGCGCATGTCGATGGCCATGGGCGAGAACGAGGTGCCGACGTGGCCGACCACGCTGGCGATGGGGAACGGCGTGGTTGTTGCCGGCGTCGCTCGATGGAATCGCAAAGTCATGGGAGCGCTGCTGCGGGAGTTCGACGCTACGCCGCGCATCGCCGCCGACATCGCTGAGGGAATTGGGATCGCGCAGCGCGAAGGCCGCACGCTCGTCGCCTGGGCGGCCAAGCTGACGACGGCCATGGAGCGGCGCGCGACCGAGGCAGGAATCGCCGTCGTCAGGATTGAGGACGGATTTCTGCGCTCTGTCGGCCTCGGCGCAGGGCTCGTGCCGGGTGCCTGCTTCGCCCTCGACGGGCGCGGCATCCACTATGACGCAACGCGCCCGAGTGATCTCGAGCACCTGCTGGCGCATGCGGATGTCTCGCCTGCGGAGATGCAGCACGGCGCCCACCTTGCTGCGCTCATCGCCGGAAACAGGTTGTCCAAATACAATCTGGGCGGTGTCCCGCAGCACCTGCCGCCGACGTTCGGTCGCGCGCGCATTCTCGTGCCGGGGCAAGTGGCGGACGATGCCGCCGTCCGCTGTACGCTTTCAGATACGATCGACCTGCGGGCCGCGAACATCAATCTCGCGCTGCTGCGCGCGGCACGGGAGCGCAATCCCGGAGCCTTTATCGTCTACAAGCCGCACCCAGATGTCGTGCGCGGCTTGCGTCCGGGGGAGGTTGCACCGGAGGATGTGCGCGCGTTGGCGGATGCGGAGATGGCCGACGCGGACATTCTCGATCTGATCGCGCAGTGCGACCGCGTCGAGACGCTCTCCTCGCTCACGGGCTTCGAAGCGCTGATCCGCGGCAAGCCGGTGACGGTGCATGGCGCTCCGTTCTATGCCGGCTGGGGACTCACACAGGATCTGACGGCGCTGCCGCGACGCGGGCGCTGGAGAACGCTGGCCGAGCTCGTTTACTTGAGCCTCGTTCGCTATTGCCGCGCTGTCGATCCCGAAAGACTCGAGCCGCTCTCGTGCGAGCAGCTCATCGCGCGCCTCGCCGAGATCAAAGCTCGGCCGCCGCGGCGCGCGCTCGCCGCGGCGCGAATGCGTCTCTCATGGGTAGGCCACAAGCTCGGGCTCTGAGGGCGCATCCGACATGAGCTCGATGCCGAGGCGGCGGGCGTCAGCGAGGCGCGGCGGCACGGCGACGAAACCACCGGGCTCGTTGACCGCGTTGTTCAGCAGACGCCCCGCGATTTCGGCAATGGCGCGCGCACGACCCTCGCGATTGTAGAAGCTGCCTCGGACCTGGATCGTATTCGCGAGCAGGCGGATGAAGGCGTCCCGGAGCTCGGGATCGGGCAGCTCGGGCGTGCTCCAGAACGTGTCGAGCGGGCCCTGATGGGTGAGGCCCGGAATATCGAACATGGCGAGGCCAAGGACCTTTGTCGGCCGCAGGCGCTGGATGGCGTGAATGCCGACCGTGCTGTTGATGACGACGACGCGGCGCGCCTCGTCCAGCAGCGTCGGCAAGTGCCCGCCGTCGATGGTCGAGACACGATGCGCCATGCCGAGCGCGGCGGCACTTCGTGCGACGGTGCGTGACCAGCTCTCGCGCCCGTTGTCGAGCGGATGGATCTTGAAAACGATATCGAGATCGGGCGGGGCTGCGCGCTTCATGGAGGCGAGGACGATCTCGATGGCCTCGCGCTGATGATTGAAGGGCGCATTGGCGCGGAGCTGGTAGTCGTTCTGCATCTGCAGCGGCATCAGCACGTACTTGCGCTTTGTCTGCAGCCAGTTGCGCGTGCGCGTGGTGGCCCGACGGCCGCGACGGCCCGAGGCCATGAGGCGCGGGATGTAGCTCAGGTAGTTCACGAGCGGATTGTAGTAGCTGTCGGCATTGTAGCGTGGGTAGAGCGGTGTTCCAAAGAAGGTGGTGAGGTGATGAAACACCTCGCGGAACGCCTCCATCGCGAAGGAATGTGTGTAGCGCTCCTCAAGAAGGGGCGCCGGGAGGCGGGCGGCGGCGGCCCTGATCATCTCGGGGTCGCGCGGGAAGTGAGAGAGTGCCGACATCCCCTCGCGCTCAAGCGTGATCCAGTCGGGCCGCAGGTAGCCGAACTCGTACACAGTGCCGCGAATGCCGAGCGCGCCGGTCACGTCGACCGCGGCGCGATGATACGGCAGACGGTCGCCGTAATAGAGCACATCCGTGATGCCGTGCCGGCGGATGTAGTCCGCGAGGTAGGTCGGCCAGTCCGCGAACGAACCACGATAGTTCGCAGCCGGGCGCCAGCCCCACTGCAGGACATCGCCGAGGCAGAGGTTGATCCGGTGCACGCCGCAGCCGCGCGCGCCGAGTGCGTCGGCGAGCTCGGGGGCGAAAGGGCCGGGCGGCGCCTGAAGAAAGAGGATGGTGGGCTTGCCGCTGAGCATGGCTCTTCGTCTCGACGCATACATCGTCCACTGTGGGGCCGCAGGATCAGCAAGGGGCCTCGGCTAGCCAAAGGCAAGCGTCGCACGCAGTGTGCCAACAGATTTTGCAGAGGCAGCCGCCATCTGTTGATTGCCTGCAACGCGCGCGCGATCTGCTAGAATGCCGGCAAACTTCGATAGAGGTCAGCAGATCAGGGAGGGCGAGAGATGGCATATGCGACGGCCGACGACGGGGTTCGCCTCTACTACGAGGAAACCGGTTCTGGGCGGACGGTGATCTTCGTCCACGAGTTCGCCGGTGACATGCGGAGCTGGGAGCCGCAGATGCGCCATTTCGGCCGCACCTACCGCTGCATTTCCTACAATGCGCGCGGCTATCCCCCGTCCGATGTCCCGCCGGATCACGGCAGCTACTCGCAGGCGCGTGCCGCCGACGACATCAAGGCGGTGCTCGATGCGGCAGGTGCGGACGACGCGCACATCATCGGTCTTTCCATGGGCGGCTTCGCGACGCTGCACTTCGGCTTCCGGCATCCCAGGCGGGCCCGCTCGCTGTGCGTCGGGGGCTGCGGATATGGCGCCGAGCCGGAGCAGAGTGATCGCTTCAAGGCCGAGGCGGAGACGACTGCGAACCTGCTCACGACCGGCGGCATGGAGAAATTCGCCGATGCCTATGCGCATGGGCCGACGCGCGTGCAGTTCGAGAACAAGGACCCGCGCGGCTTTGCCGAGTTCAAGCGGATGCTGGCGGAGCATTCCGCGCTCGGCTCGGCCAACACGCAGCTCGGCGTGCAGCGCGCGCGTCCGTCGCTCTACACGCTCGTCGATGAGATGAAGAAGCTCACGGTGCCGACGCTGATCATCACCGGCGACGAGGATTGGCCGTGCCTGATGCCGGGCATCCTCATGAAGCGGAACATCGCGTCGTCGGCGCTCGCGGTCATGCCGAATGCCGGTCACGCCATCAATCTCGAGGATCCCGATGTCTACAACCGTATTGTCGGCGACTTCCTCGCGAGCGTGGAGAGCGGCCGCTGGCCGATGCGCGATCCGCGCGCCATGAGCGCGTCGATCACCGGAATGAAGACATGAGCATCGTGAGCGGCGCGATCGATGACCGCATCGTCTATCGGGAGGCCGCGGGCGACGACCTGCCGGGCATTTCGCGCGTGCGCTTTGCCGTGCGCGAGAACATCCTCACGCCCGAGCAGCTCAGAGCGCGCGGGATCACCGAAGCGAGCGTCGCCGCGTCGTTCCTGACGACGTCGAAGGGCTGGGTGGCGATCTGCAGGGGCGAGATCGTCGGTTTTTCGATTGCAGATCGGGAGGAGTGTTCGGTGTTCGCGCTGTTCGTGCACCCCGACTACGAGCGGCGCGGTATCGGGAGCCATCTCTTCGACCGCGCCGTCGATTGGCTCTGGGCCAATGGCGCACGACGCCTATGGCTCACAACCGGGCCGAATACGACGGCGGCCCGGTTCTATGAGCGTCGTGGATGGACAGCGACGGGCGCCGCCGAATACGGCGATGTGCGATACGAGATCGCCCGCCCGTCGTGAAACCCGATGTGAAAAGCGTGCAGTTAGCGCCGCACGATCTCGCGGAACTTCCGCCGCTCCCAGTTCACGAGGAATTGAGGCTTCGAGGCGTAAACGGCGATCGCATGGGCGACGACGCCGATGCCCCAGCCGAACCAAACCCACTGGACCCACCAGCCGTCGCCGGCACTTGCGTTCAGCGCCGTGAGGATCAGCATTACGCCCAAATACGCCGCCAGGTGCACGTAGAAGCCCTCGATCGCGGCAACGCGCCGCCGGGCGGCCTCAACCTGGTGTTGGTGAACCATAAGTCTCTCCCGAATTACATCGTTCAGCGTCGCAACGCGACCTGACCATGGAAAGCATTTAGGGGCCCTTCCGGTTCCCCGAGAGGAGGTGCGACCTTATGACCGCAGCGGGCTGCCCTGTGCGATCTCATCGAGCAGCGAGCGTGCGTGAGGCGCCCAGCCGAGCTCCTTGCGCGCACGGGCGGCCCGGACGCGGCTGTTCGAGCCCATGGTGTCCTGTGCGGGGCCATCACCCCATTCGGCCGCAGCTTCCTCGAGCGACATGGCCTTCGTGGTTCCGTCAAAGCCGAGCATCCGGCTGATCGCGGCGCACGCTTCGCGCATGGAATTCTCGCCGTTCTCCGCGAAGTAGAAGGCGCCGGCCGGCGCGGCATCGAGTACGCGCAGGTACAGGTCGACCAGATCGTCGATGTGGATATTGGACCAGACGTTCTCGCCAGGGCCGTAGTGCTTGGCGACGCCGTGCTTCCTGGCGGTCCGAATGAGCCAGGGGACCTGCACGCTGTCCGCCTTCGCGCCGAGACCTTGGCCGTAGATCAGGCTCGGACAGACGATGGCCGTGCGCACGCCTTTGCTCGCATAGGAGAGGATCTCCTTGTCGAGGGCCACGCGGGCGGCGCGCGCCGGCGACGGCGTGAAGGGGGTAGTCTCGTCGAAGACGTCGTCCACGCGTTGACCGGCAGAGCGCGTGCCGACGATGCTCGAGCCGCTGGTGTGGATGAAGGCTTTGCCCGAGCCGGCGAGCGCATCGAGGAGGGCGATGGCCGCACCGCGGTGGTCGGCGCTCCCGGCATTGATAACAGCATCCGCGGCCTTTGCTTCCTGCGCGAGGATCGCGGCATCATCGAGCGTCCCGATCACCGGCTCGATGCCGAGAGCGCGAACCTTCTCCGCGCTCTCTGCCGAGCGGACGAGCCCGCGCACGTGATGACCGGATGCCATGAGCGCCGCAGCGACAGAGCCGCCGATGTAGCCGGATGCGCCTGTGCAGAAGATTTTCATGGCTGCGCCTTTCGTGGATGGCTCGCGAACCCTACAGCGTGAGGCCGCCGTCGATCACGATGGTCTGACCCGTGACCATGGCAGCGCCGAAGCCCAGGAAGAGAATGACCTCGGCAATGTCATCGGTCGTGCAGCGCCGCTTGAGGAGTGCATTCTCGATCGAGGCGTGGCGCTGCTGGTCCGTCCATTCGACCATCCAGGTCGAGTCCACTGCGCCGGGCGCCACGGCATTGACACGCACGTCCGGCGCGAGGCCGCGGGCGAGGTTCTGCGTGAGGCTGACGACGCCGGCCTTCGTCGCCGAGTAGGCCATGCTGCTGCCGGCGCGGCCGAGACCGGCGATCGAGGCCGTGTTGACGATGGCGCCGCGGGCCGCCTTGAGCGCCGGTGCGGCGGCCTTCGCACAGCGGAAGACGCCGAGCAGGTTCACCTGCAGGAGTGTATTGAAGAGCTCTTCCGTGATGAGGTCCAGCTCGCGCGGCTCGATCTTGCGCTTGGTGCCGGGCGTGCCGGCATTCGACACGAGCAGATCGAGCCGGCCGAGATCGTCGCTCGCCTTCGCGACCATGCGCGCGCAATCGGCGGCATCGCCGACGTTGCCGGGCGCTGCGATCACCTTCAAGCCATCGGCCTTGAGCTTGGCGACGGTGTCGGCGCCGCGCGGGTCATCGGCGAGGAAGTTCACGGCGACGGTCGCGCCATTGCGGCCGAGCATGACGGCCGTCGAGAGGCCGATACCGGAGGCGCCGCCGGTCACGAGCGCCGTCTTGCCGGCGAGGTCATAGCTGATCATGTGATGCTCCGTTTGTGTGATGTTCGTTCTCAGGCGGCGCCTTCGGGCAGCCACGGTGTGGGGGCGCGTGCCTCGATGTCGGTGACGACGTCGACGACGACGGTCTCGTCGGCCGCAATGGCCTCCTCGAGCGCCGCGGCGATCTTGTTCGGATCCTCGACGCGGATGGCGCGAACGCCGAAGCCGCGCGCGATGGCCGCGAAGTCCGTCGGGCCGAAGCGCAGCATTTCGGCGGGATCGCCCGGCTTGTTGCCCTGTTGACGCACGAGATTGGGCCAGCCCTGACCGAAGCCCGAGTTGTTGTTGACGATGAGCGTCACGGCAATGCCGCGCCGCTTGGCTGTTTCGAGCTCGGTGAGATGATAGTAGAGCGCGCCATCGCCGCTGAAGCAGACAACCTTGCGGTTAGGGGCCGCACACTTCGCGCCGAGTGAGGCGGGAAACGCCCAGCCGAGCGATCCTGCCGCGCGCAGATAGGTCTGGCCGGCGCCATTGAGATCGACGAGCGTAGATGTCCAGATGCCGGAATAGCCGGTGTCGGCGACGAGGATGGCGTCCGCGGGGAGCGCCTTGCTGATCTCGGCGCAGAGGCGATCCGGCCGGATGGGTGTCTCGTTGCTGGCGAGGAGCGGCGCTCGTTCCGCGCGCCATTCCGCCATGCTGTGGACAGCGCTCGTCGCGTAGCTCTGATCGCGCGCGGGCTTGCCGATGGCCTCGATGAGCAGCGCGAGCGTCGCCTTGGGATCGCCCATGAGGCCGAGCGTGTTCGGGTACGAGCGGCCAAGCTCGATCGGGTCGACGTCGATCTGCACGATGGGCGTGTCGATCGGCGGAATGCGCCATGCGTACGTGACCTGGTCGCCGGTGTGGCAGCCGACGTACAGCACGAGGTCCGCTTCGTGCACGATGCGGTTGGCGGGTGGCGCCGCGTAGTCGCCGATGGTGCCGATGGCGAGCGGATGGCGCGTCGGGATGAGGCCGTATGCGCCGAGTGAGACGCCGATCGGCGCCGCGAGCCGCTCACCGAGCGTCAGCAGCTCCGCGCCGCAGCCTGAGGCCGTGGCCCCGGCACCCACAATGATCGCCACGCGCTTGGCTGCGAGAATCGCCTTGGCCGCGCGCGCGATGTCGTCGGCAGGTGGTACGGGCCGGTGTGGCGGCATCCGCATGTCGAGTGGTGACGCCGCGCTCACAGGCTCGCTCACCTGCCCCATCTCGACGACTTCGGCGATACGGCCGTTGAGGTCCAGATGCACGGGCCGCGGCGATCCGGTCATGGCCGCGCGCCACGCTTGCCGCAGGAGGCGCGGCAGGTCGGCGGCGGAGTCGACTTCCGCGGCGAACTTCGTGACGGCGGCAAAAAGCGGCGCGTGCGGCAGCTCCTGATAAGCATTGCGGTGCTGCAGTGATGCAACCTTGCGTCCGGTGAGCGCGATGACGGGGCTGCGCCCGAGATAGGGGTCCTGCAGGCCCGCTGCGAGGTTCGCCGCGCCGACCGACTGCGCGAAGCAGATGCCAGGCCGGCCGGCAATACGCGCATAGCCATCGGCCATGTAGACGGCGGACTTCTCGGTGTGCGCGAGCACGCGCGTGACGCCGAGCACGCCGAGCTCGATGAGCGTGCGGCGCAGGACGGCGTCGATCCAGAAGACATGCGTCGTGCCTGTGGCGTGGATGGTGCGCGCGAGCCATTCGGCGCCGGTCATGGAGTCGGCGGGGGCATTGGGCATGTTTCCTCGCAGGCGGCTTGTTGTTGGGAGACACGACTATAGCAACGTGCGGCGATCTGGACAGGCCGCGCGCGTGCATGGCGAGGTCGCGCCATTGCCTGGGACAGGCCGATCGGGCGTGCTAAGGGATGAGCATCGGCGCGAACTGACAAGCAAGCGAGGTTCCGAATGGCGCTCCCTGTCCCGACACTCGACCATGTCGTCATCAATGCCCGCACGGACATCGACGGCGCCGCCGAGACCTTCCGCCGGCTGGGTTTCACGCTGACCGAGCGCGGCTATCACACGCTCGGCTCGATGAACCACCTCGCGATGTTCGGGACGGACTATCTCGAGTTGATCGCCGTGCCGAAGGATGCCGCGCCGGATGTGCGGCCCGATGTGCAGGCCTCGCCCTACGGCCTCAATGGTTTCGTGTTCGGGATGGAGGATTCGGCAGCGCTCCATGCGGCGTTGAGCGCGGCCGGCGTCAATGCCAAGGCGCCGCGCGAGTTCTCGCGACCCGTGAGGCTCGAGGACGGTGAGCATCAGGCGACGTTCCGCACGGTCTCGATACCCGACGCCGATACGCCGTACGGGCGCATCTACTATTGCCATCACCTGACGCGCGATCTCGTGTGGCGTGACGAGTGGCGGCGGCATGCGAACGGCGTTGTTGCCGTCTCGCGCGCGGTGTTCGTGCATCCTGATCCGGCCGCGGCGGCGCAGCTCTATGCATGCATGTTCGGCGTAGAGGCCGTGCGCGACATCGAGGGCGGCAAGCGTGTTGTCGCGGCGGCGACCGATCTGGAGATCGTCACGGAGGCGACGGCGCGGCGCGAATTCGGCGAGGGAATGCCCGATGCGGTCGGGCGTTCGACCTATATGGCTGTGCTCGGCTTCCGCACGTCGTCCGTGAAGCGCGCGGCCGACGTCCTCAAGCAGAACGGCATTCCATTTTCGGAGCCGCGCGCCGGAGTTCTCCACGTGCCGGCGCGCGCGGCCTTCAACACCACGCTGACGTTCGGCGAGTAGCCGGCTGCCGCGGGGCTTGCTCAACAGATCCCTCCCCCCTTGTGGGGGAGGTTAGGAGGGGGGGATTGCAGGACGCTGGCGTTAGGGGTTCCCCCCACCCCTAACCCCTCCCCGTCGCGCCAGAGGCGCGCGTCCCGCGCGACCGCGCCGAAGGCGCGCCTTCGGCGCTGGGGGAGGGGAATAGAGGTTCATTGGAGCCGTGTCGGGCAGGATCAAATCACGCCCTTGGCCTTCAGGGCCTTGATCTCTGCTTCGCCATAGCCGAGGCCTGTGAGCACGTCCGCCGTGTGCTCGCCGAGCTCGGGCGTCGCGTCGAGCGCCTCGGGCTGCGGAAAGCGCGACATGTTGATGGGCTGGCCGACGACCCGCGTGTCGCCGATCTTTTCGCTGTGCATCTTGCGCGCGATGCCGAGATGCTGGACCTGCGGCTCGGCGAATGTCTTGTCGATCGTGTTGATCGGACCGCTCGGCACGCCAGCCTTGTTGAGCGCGGCAATCCAGTGCGCGGCGGTGTTCGTGCGCGTGCGCGCCGCGAACTTCTCGTTGAGCACCTTGCGATTGGCGGAGCGCTTGGCGCTCGTCGCGTAGTCGGGATCGGAGAGAAGCTCGGACGCGCCGAGAGCTTCGCAGCAGCGCTTGAACATGTGGTCGCCGGATGCGGCGATGTTGATGTGCCCGTCGCTCGTCGGGAAGACGCCGGTCGGGATGCTCGTCGGATGGTCGTTGCCGGCCTGCCCCGGTACCTCGCCTTTCATGAGCCAGCGCGCGGCCTGGAAGTCGAGCATGAAGATCTGCGCTTCGATGAGCGAGGTGTGCACCCACTGGCCTTTGCCCGAGCGCTCGCGCTCGTACAGCGCCAGCATGATGCCCTGCGCGAGCAGCAGGCCGGACGTCAGGTCCGCGATCGGGATGCCGACGCGCACGGGGCCCTGCCCGGGAAGGCCGGTGATCGACATGAGGCCGCCCATGCCCTGTGCGATCTGATCGACGCCGGGGCGCGTCGCGTCGGGGCCCGACTGGCCGAAACCCGAGATCGAGCCGTAGATGATGCGTGGATTGATTTTGACGACGCTGTCGTAGTCGACGCCGAGGCGCAGTTTCACATCGCTGCGGTAGTTCTCGACGATCACGTCGGCGTCCTTCGCGAGCGCCATGAAGATCGCCTTGCCCTCGGCGCTCTTGAGATTGAGCGTCATGGAGTGCTTGTTGCGATGGAGGTTCTGGAAATCGAAGCCGTGGCGCTTGCCGCCCATGGGATCGACATCGCCATCCGCGGGCGGCTCGATCTTGATGACGTGGGCGCCCCAGTCCGCGAGCTGGCGGACGGCCGTCGGTCCGGCGCGATGGGCGGTCAGATCGAGGACGCGAATGTGCGCGAGCGGAAGGGCGGCGCGCGCAGGTGAGCTCTCGGGCATGGGCATCCTCCGGTCTGGCGCCGCATCATGAGCGTGCGCGGCTTTCCCGCGAGACTACGCCGCGATTTCGCGCGAGGGCAACCGGCACTCCGCCGATTTGGCGCTCTGCTGATATGCGTCCGGCCGTGCCGGCTTGACGGCGGCGGTGCGATGACGCTCATAGGGCGCCTCGCATTGGAATTGGAAAGTGCCCGGAATGGCCAGCGAACCCGCACCGAGCGCCAAGCTCTCGCCGGCCATGGCATTTGGCCTGCTCCTCGTCATTGCTCTCTCGTGGGGCATGAGCTGGCCGGTGAACAAGGCCGTTCTCTCGTATGTCTCGCCGTTATGGGCGGTGGCGACGCGTTTGTGGGTCGCGACCGCGGTGCTTGGCATCATATGTCTCGCGGTCGGCAAGCTGCGCCTGCCCCCGCGCGAGGACCTGCCAATGGTCGTGAGCCTCGCGGTGCTGCACATGGGGCTCTTCGCGTGCCTGACGAGCCTCGGCCTCGTCTATGTCTCCGCAGGTCGGACCGTGCTCGTCGCCTATACGACACCCTTGTGGGTGTTTCCCCTCGCGTGGCTCTTTGCCGGCGAGGCGCTGACCGGGCAGCGGCTCATTGCGATCGTGTGCGGGATGCTCGGTCTCGCGCTGCTGGTCAATCCGCTCGCCATTCAGTGGAGCGACAGCGGCGTACTGACGGGCCATGCGCTCATTCTGCTCGCCGCCGTGTGCTGGGCGGTCAGCATCGTCTACACGCGCCTGCACAAGTGGGTATCCTCGCCCTTCGACCTGCTCTTCTGGCAGCTCCTCCTCGGCTCGGTATTGACGAGCGCGGCGGCCTTCATCTTCGAAGGCTGGCCGGTCATCCGCGTCACGCCGCACTTCATCCTGCTGCTGCTCTACGGCGGCACGATCAGCACGTCGCTCGCCTATTGGGCGCTCAATACGGTCAACCGCTCGCTTCCGGCGACCACGACGGCGCTCGGGCTGCTGGCTGTACCCGTGTTCGGCGTGGTTTCCTCGATGATCACGCTCGGCGAGACATTCGACATGTTCACGATTGCGGCCCTGCTGCTGATCGTCGGCGGCATCGCGCTCGGGACCGTGCCGCGGCGGGAAGGCCTCCCCCCGCGCAAGTCGCCCGTGAGGTGAGCGCGGGCGGGCGTGGCGGAGAACGCCGGCTCGTGCCGCGGTAGGTCCTGGTTAACTTGCTTAACTTATAGTTGCGCTCTGGTTGCGGCAGCGCAGCGATCGGACTAAAGATATACGCAAGCACGATTTTCTTCAGACAGGAGTGCAGCGATGCGTCGGTCTCTGCTCGTCCTCATAATTTTAGTCATATCGAGCGGGGCTTTGGCCTCGGGTTATGCGATCTGGAACTATGTGAGCGGCGACCGCACCGAGGGCGCTGCCACGGCCATCGCGCCGGCAGGCGAAGCCGGCAAGCCGGTTACGCGGAGCGCCGCACTCACGCCTCCTTCGTCATTGCCGCCGGGTACGTCGGCGCTTCTTGCCATCGAGGTAGCACGCATCGATGCGGGCGGCCCATCCGTGCTCGCCGGGCGCGCGCCGCCGAACCACAAGGTCACGCTGCTCGCCAATGGCCGGGAGATTGCGACGGTTACCGCAACCGATGAGGGGCAGTGGTCGGCGATCGTGACCGAAGGCATTTCCGCCGGTTCCGTCGAGCTCTCGATCGTCTCGCAGCCCAAGGATGGCGGCGCATCCGTTCGCGGCGCGGCCCGCCAGCTGGTCGTTCCCGCGCCCGGGCCATCGCTTGCGCGTGCGTCGCCATCCGGCCCGCAGGCAGCGAAGTCCGCGAAGATCGACTACAACGGACCTGCGCCGCGCGTCGCCCCGCCGCCGATCGAGCGGCCGGAGGTCAAGGGCCGGGCCCCGGCTCCGGCGCAAGCAAATAGCGACGAGGCGGCCAACAAGCGGGCGCTTGCCGAATTCGAAGCGCTGGTCGAGCGCACGCGCAAGGAAGTGGCGGCGCAGCAGTCCGCAAGCCCGAGCACCAAGGCCGAGAGCGGTCCTGGCGCCGCAATGGGAGCCACGCCGCAGACGGCGTCGGCACAAGCGTCGCCGAGCCCTGCGCAGGCGTCCGCGGCGCCTTCACCAGCGTCCGCGCCGTCCTCGATACCCGAAGCCAGGTTCGCGTCTGCAATGCCGCTGTCGGCAGCGCCTACCGCGCGCCAAGATGCAGCTCCGGCTGCGGCACCGGCGCCGATCCCCGTGCCCATAACCTTCATGACGAACGCCGCGGCACTGACACCGGACGGCACGCGCGCGGCTTCGCTGCTCGCCGAGTACCTGCGGCTCAAGCGGCCGACCGGCATCACGCTCTCGGGGCACGCCGATGCGCGCGGGCCCGATGGCTACAACATGCGTCTGTCGCTCCGCCGCCTCGAAGCCATCCAGCGCTATCTGCGCGGGGCCGGCTACTCGGGTGAGCTGTCGCTTCTGCCGCGCGGGAAGCGCGAGCCCTACCAGGGCATCGATCGCAAGAGGCTGCCGCGCTACCTGATCCATCAGGCCGACCGTCGCGTCGAGCTTCGGCTGACGCCATAGTCCCGCACGGCATGCAGGCAAGGCTGCCGCATCCTGTTCCCTACCAGGGCTCGAAGCGTACGCTTGCGCCGCGCATCGGCGTCCACGCGCCGCGCGATATAGACGTGTGGTTCGAGCCCTTTGCCGGCTCGGCTGCCATGACGCTATGGGCGCTCGAGGCGCAGGTGGCGCGCCGCTATGTGATCGCCGACGTGCTCGCGCCGATCGCCGGGCTCTGGCGATTGATCATCGACGCGCCGGTTGCGACGGCAGAGCGCTATGGCGAGATCTGGCGTGGGCAGAAGCCCAGCGATCGCGACTACTTCAATGCCGTACGCGCGCGCTACAACGCGCATGGCGATCCGGTCGACCTGCTCTACCTGATCTGCCGCTGCGTGAAGAACGCCGTGCGCTTCAATGCAGCGGGGCAGTTCACGCAGTCCGTGGACCGGCGCCGCCTCGGCATGCGGCCTGAGCGCATGATGGCGGCCATTGCGGCGGCGTCGCAACTCATGCGCGGTCGCACCGAGGTGCGCAGCGGCGACTGGCTGGCAACGACTGCCGATGCGGGCCGGCGCGACTTCGTGTATCTCGATCCGCCTTATCTCGGCACGACGGTCGGGCGCGATCGGCGCTATGTCCGGCAGCTACAGCAGGCCGATCTCATCGAAGGCATCGAGGCCCTGCTCGCACGGGGCGTCCGCTTCATGCTGTCCTATGACGGCATGACGGGCGCCAAGTCCTATGGCGCGCCGCTGCCCGAAGCGCTCGGGCTGACGCGCCTGCTGCTCGAAGCCGGCACGTCCGCTCAGGCGACGCTCTCGGGCCGTGCCGAGCGGACGCTGGAGAGCCTCTATCTCTCCCCCGGCCTCAGGCCACCATGCGCCCCTTGTTCCGCTCTGCGAGAATTGGGCGGACCATCTTCTTGAAGCGCCACGCCTCGGCATCGTGCAGATAGCCCGAGAGGCAGAACGAGTGGCAGCCGATGTCGATGTACTGCTGGAGCACGTTGGCGCACTGTTCGGGGTTGCCGACAATGCAGATGCCGGCACCGGGGCGCGCGCGCGTGAGACCTGACCACAGGTTCGGCGCGATCAGATCGCCCATGGTCTTGCGCAGCTCCTGCACGCGCTGATTGGCAACGGACTGCGCATAGTGCTCGCGGATGTAGCGCTCGCGTTCCTCGGTGATGTTCTTGATGAGGCCTTCCGCGGCTTCCCAGGCATCGGCCTCCTTCTCGCGGCAGACGATCTGGAGGCGCATTCCGAAGCCGAGCTTATCCTCGCGCCCGAAATTGGCGGCGAGCACGCGCAGCTCCTTCATGTTGCTCGCGATCCGCTCCGTCGTGTCACCCCAGAAGAGATGAACGTCCGAGTGCTTGGCCGAGATCTCCGCCGCCTGCCCGGAGCCGCCGCCGAGATAGAACTTGGGATAGGGCTTCTGGTAGATCGGAGCCGCCAATTCGGCGCCTTTTAGCGTGTAGTGCTTGCCCTCGTGGTGGACCGGCTTGCCGTCCGAGGTCCAGAGCTTCTTGAGGATCTCGACCTCCTCGTCCATGACCTCGTAGCGCTGATCCTTGTCGAGCTTGATGCCCTCGGCGACGATCTCCGCCTCGCTCTGACCAGCAATGAGATTGATGGCAATGCGGCCGCCGGAGAGCTGATCGCAGGTCGAGATCATCTTCGCGAGCAGCACGGGGTTGATGTAGCCGGGCTTCGCCGCGACCAGCATCTTGATGGACTTCGTGCGGCCCATCATCAGCGCCGCGGTCATCCAGGCATCCCAGCACTGATGCCCGACCGGGATCAGCATGTACTCGAAGCTGCAGTCTTCCGCAGCGCGGGTCACGCGCTCGAACATCTCCGAGCCTGCCGCGACCTTGAGTGGATCGCCATAGTCGTCGGTATCGCCGCGGGTCGGCAGGAACCATCCGAACTCGAGTGGGCGCATATGCTTCTTCCCTGAACGTGTCTTTGTGATCGAGGCGACGCTAGTGTCCCGATTCCGAAGTTCGCCTCACCTCGATGCTGGCGTACCGAGCGAACTTCTGAATCAAAAGGGACACTAGAATCATAGTCTTGCTAGCGTGATTCAGATCGAGAAATTCGCTCGATGTCGTGCCGCGAGAGGTGGCGAATTTCTCGATCATCACGCTAGCCCAGGATCGGCGCCGGGTGAAGTTGCGTGGCGCTCAAGGCTGGGTTGCCCGCCCTTAGGCACGACCTGTGAATTTGAGTGGCATGGGGCCTGGAACAGGATCAGACTGTACGGACCGGCCCCGGTTTCTGGAGTACGACCATGATCCTCGGAATGTCGATCTCCGCCTTCACGACCTTGCACGTCGTCATCAGCCTCGCCGCGATCGCCCTCGGCCTCGTATGGATTGCCGACCTCGTCCGCGGGCGCCAGTCGCCGCTCATCGCGGGGCTCTTCCTGCTCCTGACCATCCTCACGAGCGTCACGGGCTTCATGTTTCCTGCCGCGGCAGTGACGCCCGCTCAGATCGTCGGCGGCATCTCGCTCGTCGTGTTGGCAGCGGCCGTGGTGGCGCTCTACGTGTTCGGCCTCAGAGGCATCTGGCGGCCGATCTACGTCACGACGGCCATCCTCGCGCTGTACTTCAATGTCTTCGTCGGCGTCGTGCAGGCCTTCCAGAAGATCGGCCCGTTGAGCGCGCTCGCGCCGACCCAGTCCGAGCCGCCCTTCCTCATCGCGCAGACGATCGTGCTGCTGCTCGCGGTCGTGGCCGGTTGGTTGGCGGCCCGCCGCTTTCGCGGCGGCCCGACGTCCATGACCTAGTGCATGCTCATTTCATGTGGACGCAGGCGTAGGCAGTCCCATACGCCGCACTCATTCCTCCCCCCTTGTGGGGGAGGTTAGGAGGGGGGATCGCAGAACGCCAGCGGTCAGGATTCCCCCCACCCCTAACCCCTCCCCACACTCGCGCCGAAGGCGCGCCTTCGGCGCTGGGGGAGGGGGATTGCGATTCCATTTTGATCGAACAGACTCTAGGTCGTGGTCTGGGGCTGCCTCGGCGCGGCCTTGAGCTCGTCGATCAGGATCTGTGTCTCGTGCGCCCTCGGCTTCGAGAGCGGCGCTAGGATGCGGTAGGCGACGGGCACGAGGAACAGCGTGAAGATCGTCGCGAAGCCGAGCCCGCCGATGATCACCCAGCCGAGTGCGAGACGCGCCTCAGCACCCGCGCCGGTCGCGATGACGAGCGGGAAGGCACCGACCACCGCGGCGAGCGCCGTCATCATCACGGGTCTCAGGCGCGTGACAGCGGCCGTGCGGATGGCATCCGGGACGCTCCAGCCCTCGTCGCGCTTCTGATCGGCGAACTCGACCATGAGAATGCCGTTCTTGGCCATGACGCCGACCAGCAGGACGAGGCCGATCTGGCTGTAGACGTTCAGCGAGCCGCCGCTCAGCACGATCGCGAATATTGCAGCAGCCAGTCCGAACGGCACCGTCACCATGATGACGAGCGCGCTGACCACGCTCTCGAACTGCGCGGCAAGCACCAGGAACACGATCAGGAACGCCGTCGCGAACACGAACGCCGTGCTCCGCGAGGTCTCGGATAGCGTACGGGCCTCGCCGAGCAGCGTGATCGACATGTCCGGCCCGAGCACTTCGGGCGCGACCGTGCGCAGGGTCTGGACGGCATCGCTGAGATAGGTGCCCTCGGCGAGCTGTGCGCTCACCGGGACGGCGCGGCGCCGGCTTTCGCGCGCGAGCGTCGGCGCGATCGCGACCTCTTCCATCTTCACGAGCGTCGACAGGGCGACGAACCGGCCGTTCCCGGTCTTCACGAACAGGTTGTTGAGGTCCGACGGATCGTCGATCGGCCGACCGCCGGGCTTGACCTGGATCTCGACGATCTCCTCGCCGATGAAGAGGTCGGCCGCCTTGGAATAGTCGACCATGGTGTTGATGAGGCTCGTTATGGCTTCGATCGGCACGCCGAGCTTGGTCGCCGCCTCGCGGTCAATGCGGACGGAGAGCTGCGGCTGCGTGGTCTCGAAGTCGGTGCGCGCCGTGCGGAAGCCCGGCATCTGCGAGAGCCGCTGTGCGAGTGCCGTCGCGGCATCGGCGATCTTATCGTAGTCGGTGCCGGTCACGGCGAACCTCAGGCCCTGTCCGCCGCCGCGGATGCCGAGGCTGTTCGGCGAGCGCATGGAGATCGAGAGGCCGGCGATGTTGGCGAATTTCGTCT
This sequence comes from Hyphomicrobium sp. CS1BSMeth3, assembly GCF_900117415.1. Taxonomy (GTDB): domain Bacteria; phylum Pseudomonadota; class Alphaproteobacteria; order Rhizobiales; family Hyphomicrobiaceae. The sequence continues at coordinate 80,048 of NZ_FPEI01000003.1, read as the reverse complement.
GCAGCTCGGCCTGGATTTCCTGCTGACTGCGCTTGCGCTCGCGCCAGGGCGCCAGCGGAGCCACGATCGCGGCGCGGTTCGCGCCGCCCCGCCCGATGGTCGTTAGGACGCCGGTGACCTCACCCTTCTTCTTGAGCTCGTCGAGGGCTTCCTCGACCGGCGCGATCTTGCGCGCGACATAGTCGAGGTTGCTGCCCTGCTGCGCGGTGATGTTAATGTTGATCACGCTGCGGTCCTCCGTCGGCGTGATCTCGCTCGGCACGAGGAGGAAGGCAGCGTAGGCCGCGGCGCCGAACGCGAGGCAGCCGGCGACCACGATCCAGCGCAGCTTCAGGCACCATTCGAGTATGTTCGCATAGAAGCGGCCGAAGACCGTGGCAATGCGGTTCAAGCGGCTGGGGGTCGTCGACTCGGCGTGGTATCCGGTGCCGATCTTGGCCGCGAGCATCGGGCAGAGCGTCAGCGCGACGAACGACGAGACCGTCACCGAGAACGCCATCACGAACCCGAACTCGGAGAACAGGCTGCCGACAATGCCCGGCATGAACGATACGGGAATGAACACGGCCGCGAGGGTCACGGTGGTGGCCAGCACGGCGAAAACGATCTCGCGCGTACCGATGACGGCGGCCGCGCGCGGACCGGCACCCATGGCACGGTGACGCGCAATGTTCTCGATGACGATGATGGCGTCGTCGACCACGAGGCCGGTCGCCACGACCAGCGCCAGCAGCGTGATGATGTTGAGCGAGAAGCCGGCCATCCAGATGGCCGCCAGCGTGCCGATGAGGGAGATCGGGATTGCGACGGTCGGTGCGATCGTGGCGTGGATCGAGGCCAGGAAGATCAGGATCACGATGATCACGATCACGCTGGCGATGATCAGGCTGACCACGACCTCGCGCACGGCTTCATCGATGAAGACCGCATCGTCGGAGACGATGGAGATGTCCACGCCCGGCGGCAGGCTGCGCTTCAGCTCCGCGATCGCGGCGCGTATGCCCTCGGATATGCCGATCGTGTTGGACTGGGCCTGGCGGATGATCTCCACGCCGACGGCCGTCTTGCCGTCGTGGCGCGTGATGGCGGTCGCATCCTGGTAACCCCAGCGGACGAAGGCGACATCGGAGACGCGCGTCGCGGCGTTGATCTCGAGCGCGCCCACTTCCTCGGGCGTCTGGATCGGGGCCTCGGCCTTGACGAGTAGCTGCTGCGTCGGGTTGTCGAGCGCGCCCGAGGGCCCGGTTATGGAGGCCTTGCCGATCGCGGTCATCAAGTCGGAGAGCGCGAGGCCGCGCGCCGCGAGGGCGACCTGATTGATGCGAACTTCGATCGTGCGCGCGCGAAGGCCGAAGGAGGTGGCCGAGGCGACGCCTTCCACGGCCGCCAGACGATCCTCGATGACGTTCTTGACGAGATCGGTCAGCTCGCTCTCGGAGAGCTTCTCCGCCGCGATCACGAGGCGCATGATCGGCGTCGCGTCGGCATCCGCCTTGACGACGGTTGGGTCGTCACGCATGTCGGACGGAAGCTGGCGGCGGATGCCGGAGACGGCATCGCGGACGTCCATGGCGGCCGAGTCGAGCTTGGTGCTGCTCGAGAACTCGATCGTCACGCGACTCGAGCCGTAGGACGAGGTGGACGAGATCGAGCTGACGCCCTGGACGCGCGAGACCGCGGCCTCGATGATCGCGGTGATCTGGGCATCCATGGTTTGCGGGGTTGCGCCATCGTAGGTGGCACGCACCGTCACGATGGGGCGATCCACGTCCGGCAGCTCGCGGATCTCGATGCCCTGCAGCGCGGCATAGCCGGCGACGATGATGAGCAGGTTCAGCACGACCGTGAGCACGGGCCGGCGGATGAAGGTGCCGACCCAGCCGCCGTCATCGGGCGGCATCGGACGTGGATCGGGCGCTGTCGACGTCATGGCGGCATTCCATCGAATAGGAGGACGGAGAGGAGGGGGCTCGCTCGCGTGGCTCAGGAGCCCTGCGGTTTCACAGTCTGGCCGGGGCGGAGTTGGTCGCCGCCTTCGTGGATCACCTTGTCGCCGGCTTTGAGTGCCGCATCGACCATGACGCGGTCGCCGTTGCGCGAGACGATCGCGATGTCGACGCGTTCGACGGCATTGGCGGGCGTGAGCCGCCACACGAAAGCGCCGCGGCGATCCCACTGCACGGCGAGGCCGGGCACGAGCGGCGCGTCCTGGCCCGGGAGGCGGACGCTGATCGAGAACGTCGAGCCGGGGATGAGCGTGAGTGTCGGGTTCGGGACCTCGCCGCGAACGGCGAGCGTGCGCGTGTCGGGATCGATGCGCGTGCCGACGGCTTCGATCGAGCCGTCATAAACTTCGCCGGAGCGCGTCACGAGGCTGGCGCGGAGCGGGAGCCCCTTCTTGATCAGGGGCGCAACGGACTCGGGCACCGTGAACTCCACGAGCAGGGACGTGCGGTCGTCGAGCGTGGCGATCGATGTCCCGACGCCGATGTAGTCGCCGATCTGCAGGGTCGTGAGGCCGATGATGCCGGCGAACGGCGCGCGGATGGTCAGGCGATCGAGCTCCTCGCGCGCACGGCGCAGCGCGGCATCAGCAACCTTGAGCGCCGTCTCGGCCTCGGCGCGGGCAACACGCGTGACAACGCCTTCGGAGAGCTGCTTCAGGCGCTCGACGGCATCGGCCGCCTGCGAGCGCTGGGCTTCGGCCGTCTCGACGGCGATCTTTTCGGTTTCGGCGTGGAGCTGCACGAGCGCCTGGTTGGCTTCGACCATGGTGCCGCCTTCGAACAGCACTTTCTCGACGACGCCCGCGTGCCGGCTCGCAATGGTGACCTGGCGGCGTGCGCGGCCAGAGCCGACGGCCGCGACGCGCTCATTGATCGGCACGAGCTGGATATCGACGAGTGTGACCGGCGGCGGTCCGACGGCGCGCCCGCGTCCGCGCTGCTGCGCATCCGCGCTTCCGGCGGCGATCACCAGGACGCTGCAGGCGGCCGTCAGCATCAGCGCAATGGCCATCGGCGTCCGCACATTGAAACTCGGCAGCGTTCGGCTCCACATGAGAAGGTCCCTCGACATATTGCGTCGCGCTCAACATCTCGGCGCGCGCAGCCCACCCCGTTGCGACTATACGAATTCAGAACGCTCGGAATAACCGTATCCGTCGCCCCCTGTTCCATTGCCGAACCGGACACTGCCCGGGCTCGGCCATCTGCCGTATGGCGCGTCGCCGAGACCAAGGTCCAGCATCAAGACCCAAGATCAAGGAAAGACAGGCGATTTCGTTCTTTCCCGGGTTGACTAACCGGCGAGGCGCTGGCATTAGGGCCCAATCATCGCCGTCGCGGACGTGAGCCCCAATAAGATTCCGCCGCAGCAGTCGTGCCCCGGTCTACGGGGCCGGTGATGTGTCATTTCGCGATGCAGTCTCTGGCTGCGCCGTCACCCGGAAATGCCCAGTTCAAGTTTCCGCTTCAGGAGGCGACGGAATGAAGACGTATTCGATCGCGGCCATTCCCGGCGATGGCATCGGTAAAGAGGTCATTGCGGCCGGCCTCAAGGTGCTGGATGCGCTCGCGGCCCGCGATGGCGGCTTCAAACTTGATGTGCGTTCGTATGATTGGGGCTCGGACTACTACCGCAAGACCGGGCGCATGATGCCCGAGGACGGGCTGTCACAAATCCGCAATGCGGATGCCATCTTCTTCGGTGCGGTCGGGGCGCCCGACGTGCCGGATCACATCACGCTCTGGGGCCTGAGACTCGCGATTTGCCAGCCCTTCGACCAGTACGCCAATGTCCGACCGACGCGCATTCTGCCGGGTATTGCGAGCCCGCTCGCCGGGGTGACGGCCAAGGACCTCGACTGGGTGATCGTGCGCGAGAACTCGGAAGGCGAGTATGCCGGCGTCGGCGGCCGGGCGCACCGCGGCCTGCCCGAGGAAGTGGCGACCGACGTTGCGGTGTTCACGCGCGCGGGCGTCGAGCGCATCATGCGCTTCGCCTTCAAGCTCGCGCAGTCGCGGCCGAGGAAGCTGCTCACCATCGTCACCAAGTCGAACGCACAGCGTCACGGAATGGTCATGTGGGACGAGATCGCCGCCGAGGTGGCGAAGGATTTCCCCGATGTCACGACCGACAAGATGCTCGTCGATGCCATGACCGTGCGCATGACGCTGAAGCCCGGTTCGCTCGACACGATCGTCGCGACCAATCTGCACGCCGACATCCTGTCCGATCTCGCATCGGCGCTCTCGGGCTCGATCGGCGTCGCGCCGACGGCGAACATCAATCCCGAGCGGCGATTTCCCTCCATGTTCGAGCCCATCCACGGCTCGGCCTTCGACATCACGGGCAAGGGCATCGCCAATCCGATCGGCACATTCTGGTCGGCGGTGATGATGCTCGAGCACCTCGGCGAGAAGCCGGCCGCGCAGCGTCTCATGCGCGCGATCGAGCGCGCGACGGCAAACCCGGACCTGCACACGCCGGATCTCGGCGGGCGCGCGACCACCGATGCGGTCACGGACGGCGTCTGCGCAGTGATCCGCGCTGATAACGCTTAATACCAAAAGCAGGGCGACATCGGGGATCGGCGCCGCTAATAGGAAACTAACGAGCACAAGCCGACCGGTCTCCGGCGGCAGGAAAAGCTCCAACAAGCATGCGGGCGCGGAGAAAAATCCGCGGTCGAAGGGATCAGCCAAGTTCAACGTCCAGAGGAAAACTAGAGATATGCGGAATAAACTGACGAAACTTTTGGCGCTTCCGCTGGCCCTTTTCGGGCTTTCCGCTACGGCCGGCGCGCAGACCCCGGATCCGAGCTGGCCTCAGGCCCTGACGCTCGGGACGGCATCGGTGGGCGGCACCTACTTCGTCTACGGCCAGGTCTGGGCATCGCTGGTCAACGGCAAGATCGGCACGAAGATCAGCACCCAGCAGACCCAGGGGCCGAACCAGAACATCATTCTCACCGACAGCCGCCAGATCGACTTCGGCATGACGACCATGGGCGTCGCGCTGCAGGCCTGGACGGGTGAGGGCGCCTGGACCAAGGGGCAGAAGTACAACAACATTCGGGCGATCTTCCCGATGTACGACACGCCCTTCCACTTCATCACGCTCGAGAAGTCGCCGATCAAGGCGGTCGCCGACATCGCCGGCAAGCGCGCCGGCGTCGGCCCGCGCGCTGGCACGTGCGGCACCTACTTCCCGATGATGTTCGACACGCTCGGCGTCAAGGCGACGATCCGCAATGGCCAGGGCTCAGACATGGCCGCCAACCTGCAGGACGGACTGATCGACGTGTTCCCGTTCTGCGCGGGCGTGCCGATCGCGGCCTACTCCGAGCTCGAGACCACCAACAAGGTCCGCTTCTTCACGTTCACGGCGGACGAGCTCGCGAAGCTGAAGAAGGCGATGCCCGAGCTTTCGGACTCGGTGATCCCGAAGGGCACCTACAAGCAGCAGGCCGAGGACCACAAGACGGTCGGCGTCTACAACTTCGCGATTGCGCACAAGGACGTCCCCGACAGCCTCGTCTATGCCGTCGTCAAGGCCGTGCTCGAGAGCAATCCCGACATGGTCAAAGGGCACGCTGCTGCCAAAGAGACGCTGACGGAGAACTGGGACCGCAACACGTTCCTCCCCTTCCATCCGGGTGCTGTGAAGTACTTCCAGGAGAAGGGCATCAAGCTTCCGGAGAAGCTGCTTCCGCCCAAGGGCTGAGGTCTTCGGCAGGAGTATCGAACGGGTCGCGGCTTTGCCGCGGCCCGTTCGGCTATCAGCACAAGCGGTAACGAAATTCAGCCAAGGGGCAGGGCGCCGTGAGTACGAATCTGAAAGATACAGACCTCGAGGTGAAAGCTCCCGTTGCGGATGAGGAGTTCATCGGCACCCGGCGTGTTCTGCGAAGCTGGGAGGCGCAGTTCGTCGCTGCTCTCTGCATCACTTTCACGCTTTTCCATCTCTTCGTGCTCAACGTCTATTCCCTCGAGCCGCTGCTCTTTCGCGCCGTCCACGTTGGTTGGGGTCTGGCGATCGGCTTCCTCATCTCGGCGCCGTTCCTGCGCGCCGGCGCTGACGGCATTCCCTGGTACGACTGGATCCTCGCCGCCGCTTCTGCCGCCTGCGCCTTCTACATCTGGTGGGAGCTCGACGGCCTTCTGTTCCGTGCCGGTGCGCAGTTCACGCCCGGTGATGTGATCACGGGCGTTGTCGGAACGCTCCTCGTCCTCGAAATCTCACGCCGCATGACCGGCCTTGCGCTGCCGATCATCGCCGGCGTCTTCATCATCTACTGCTTCGTCGGCCCCTGGATGCCAGGCGTGCTGCGCCACAACGGCTTCGCCATCGATCGCTTCTTCACGTACATCTACAGCGAGTACGGCATCTTCGGCGTCACCACGCAGGTCTCCTCGACCTACATCATTCTGTTCGTGACGTTTGCCGCTTTCCTGCAGGTCTCGAAGGCCGGCGACTACATCAACGACGCGAGCAATGCGCTGTTCGGCTGGGCGCGCGGCGGACCCGCCAAGGCGTGCGTGGCGTCCGGCGTCGCGTTCGGCGCCATCTCGGGCTCGGCTGTCGCCAACGTCGTTGCCTCGGGCATGGTGACGATCCCCATGATGCGCAAGGTCGGCTATGACCGGCCGACGGCTGCCGCCATCGAGGCAACGTCATCGACAGGTGGACAGATCACGCCGCCGGTGCTCGGCGCCGGTGCGTTCCTCATGGCCGAGATCACCGGCATTCCCTATACGACCATCGCGGTCGCGGCGATCATCCCCTGCCTTCTCTTCTACATCGCTTGCTGGATCCACGTGGACCTCCACGCGATCCGTCTCGGCGTGCGCGGCCTTCCCTTCTCCGAGCTGCCGCCGATCAAGGCGATCCTGCCGCGTATCTACCTGCTCGCGCCGATCTTCGTGCTCGTCTGGGTGCTGCTCGACGGCTACTCGCCCTTCCGCGCCGGCTCACTCGGTATCGTCGCGGCCCTCATCTGCGGTGCGATCGCCCTCTGGTTCAAGGACTTCAAAGCCGACGGCAGCGTCAGCACGGACGGCGCTGATACGTTTGCGGCAATGCTGTTCAGCGGCGTCGTGCGCTTCGTCGTGTTGGCCGGTCTCGGCTTTGGAATGGCGGCGCTCATGCTGCACGTCCTGCCGGCGCTGCCGCAGTCCGTTTCGCTTGCCGCTTCGATTGCTCTCGTCGCCGTGCCGGCACTGCTGTTCGGCTGGCGGCGTTCGCTCGAGGCGCTCGAGAAGGCGGCACGTGACAGCATCCAGCTCGTCGCGGTGTGTGCCTGTGCCGGCATCATCGTCGGTGTTGTCGCGCTGACCGGTGTTGGCGGCCGTTTCTCCGAGCTCATTCTGACGGTCGCCGGGGCCAATCAACTCCTTGCCATGGTCTTCGCGGCCATGGTTGCACTCGTCCTCGGCATGGGCATGCCGACGACGGCTGCGTACGCGATCGCCGCTGCGGTCATTGCGCCCGGCCTTTCGCGCATGGGCGTGCAGCCGCTGGTCGCCCACATGTTCGTCTTCTACTTCGCGGTGATCTCGGCGATCACACCGCCCGTTGCGCTCGCGTCCTTTGCTGCCGCCGGCATGGCGCAGGCAGATCCATGGAAGACGTCGTGGATCGCGGTGAAGTTTGGCCTCGCCACGTTCCTCGTGCCTTTCATGTTCTACTACTCGCCCGTCCTGCTCATGCAGGGAGAATGGCCGGCTATCGCACAGGCCGTCGTCACGGCGGCCATCGGCGTGTGGTTCCTGGCGGGCGCATCCGAAGGGTGGTTCGGCGGGCGGCTCGCCATGCCGCTGAGGCTCGCCATGGCTGTCGCCGCACTTTGCATGCTGCACCCGGGCTCGTTCTCGGATCTGCTCGGTCTCGGCATCGGCGTGCCGATCTACGCTTACCAGCGCATGCGCGGGGGTGGCACCGCGCAGGCGGCCTGATCAGGACGCGAGGTAGTCGCGGAGCGACGCGAGCAGCGTCGCAATGCCGATGAGCGCCAGCGTGGCCATGGCGGCGTGACGGAAGTGGCGTGCGCCGCCATAGGCGAAGTAGTGGCTCCCGAGCAGGATGGAGCCGCCGTAGACGGGCAGCAGCAGCAGCCCGATGACGATCGCCTTCTGCGTGAACAGGCCGAAGTACAGAAGCGGCAGCAGCGAGGAGAGCGAGACCGCCGTCATGAGCGCGAGCACGTTGCCGCGCTGCTGGGTCGGCGTGCCGGGTCGTGAGAGGATGACGGCGACGACGGGTGGCCCGCCGATGCCGGCGGCGCCTTGAATGAGGCCGCCGGCCACGCCGGCGCCGACGAGGATGGGGCGTCCGACCTGTTGCTCGAGCTTCCAGCCCCGCATGAGCATCGCCACCATGAGGACGACGAGCGCCGAGATCACCACCTTCATGAGCGCGGGGCTTACGCTCACCAGGATCCAGGTGCCGAGCGGCGTGCTGAGCAGGATGGCGAGCGAGATCGGCGTCACGATCGGGCGCTCGGACGTGCGGATGGCATCCGGCAGGAGCTGCAGCAGCGTCGGAATGCCGACGACGCTCATGGCGGCGACGGCGAGGCGGGGCTCATAGGCGAGACTGAGCACGGGAATGGTGACCAGCGCGGCGCCGAAGCCGACAAAGCCGCGCATGAAACCGCCGATGAACGCCGCCAGGCACACGGCGACAAAGCGCACGTCGAGCGGCACCCCGAAGAATTCCGGCACGTCGTCCCCTCCCGGCCCATGCGCGATCGGCGTGCATGATGGCGGGATGAATGCCCCTTTGGCTAGCGCCACCATGGAAGGGAGGCGCGCCCGGGATGCATGAGGGGGCCGAGCGATGCTCCAGAGCCTGTTCGATCAAAATAGGATCGCAATCCCCTCCCCCTTGTGGGGAGGGGTTAGGGGTGGGGGGAATCCCTGCCGCTGGCGTTCTGCAATCCCCCCCTCCTAGCCTCCCCCACAAGGGGGGAGGATTAGAGTGGTGTGCGGCGCGACGCGCGTCCGTATGACGTGAACATGCTCTAGGGCTTGAGCCCGGCCCGCTTCTTGGCGAGCGCCCGATCGACGAAGCCGAGCCGGTCCTGGCCCCAGAAGATCTCGCCATCGAGCACGAAGGAGGGGGCGCCGAACACGCCGAGGGCGAGGGCTTCGTCGCTGTACGTGCGATAGAGATCCTGCACACGAGGGCTCTGCTCGGCGGCGACGAGGGCTGCGCCGTCATAGCCGTTCTCGTCGGCAATCTGCCGCCGCGTCTCGGGGAGCGCGATGTCGCGTTCCTCGGCCCAGACGGCGCGCAGGATCGCGTGCGAGAGCGGGAAGGCATCGAGGCCCTGGTCCTGCGCGGCGATCACCATCCAGCCCGCATATTTGTTCCAATTGGGATCGGCAGGCATCTGATGCGGATAGTGACGAGGCTTGAGCACGAGCGGTAAGCCGAGATATTCGCTCCAGCGCTGAAGCTCGAGATCGTGATAGGCGCGCCGCGGCGCCACGCGCGTGCGGATCGGAACACCGCCGGTCTTCGGCACGACGGCCTGGAAGTCGAAGGGCTTGAGCAGGAGGCGCACGCGATGGCGGCGCACGATGTCCTGAAGCTGGGGGCCGGCGAGATAGGCCCAGGGCGAGGACAGGCTATAGTAGCAATGAAGCTCGATCATGGGCGCGCTCCTCTAGTGTCCCTATCTGTAAGTTCGCCCCACCTCGATGCTGGCGTCCCGAGCGAATTTCGGAATCAAAAGGGACACTAGAATCATAACCTTGCTAGTGTGATGGCGATACGGGGACCAGAATGGCCGAGATCTGGCAGGGCGTGAAGAGCGTGCGCGACGAGGAGGCGCTGGCCATTCTGGCGAGGCGCGCCCGCCACGATCTCGAAATGCTCAACTATCCGCCGGCCGACTGGGTTCCTGAGGCCGCGGGCCCCGATGGCAAGCCGATGCTGGATGCGTTGATCGTCGGCGGCGGCATGTGCGGGCAGACGGCGGCGTTCGCGCTCATGCGCGAGGGTGTGCGCAAAGTGCGCGTGATCGACCGCTGCGCGCGTGGGGACGAAGGCCCATGGGGCACATACGCGCGCATGGAGATCCTGCGCTCGCCGAAGCATCTCACCGGGCCTGATCTCGGCGTGCCGTCGCTGACCTTTCGCGCGTGGTACGAGGCGCAGCACGGCGAGGACGGCTGGGCGCAGCTCTACAAGGTCGGGCGGATCGATTGGCGCGATTATCTGCTGTGGGTGCGCGATACAGTCGGCGTCGAGGTCGAGAACGGAACGGCGCTCGTGGCGATCGAGCCGACGGCGTCGAGCGTGCGCGCGACGCTCGAAAGCGCCAAGGGGCGAGAGGACATCTGGGCGCGCAAGATCGTGCTGGCGGGCGGGCGCGATGGTGCCGGCGCGCTGAGGCTGCCGCAGTTTCCGGGCCTCGATCGCGCGAGCGCCGAGGCGCGCCGTCGCGTGCTGCATTCGACGGATGGCATCGAGCCTGAGGATTTTACGGGGAAGCGTGTTGGTGTGCTCGGTGCCGGCGCCTCGGCCTTCGATTGTGCGGCGACCGCGCTCGAAGGTGGCGCTGCCGAGGTCGCGATGTTCGTGCGCCGCCCGCATCTGCCGCAAGTCAACAAGTCGAAGGGCGCATCGTATCCAGGCTTTCTGCGCGCATTCGGAAGCCTCAGCGATGCGGACCGCTGGCGGCTGCAGGCCTACATCTTCGGCGAGCAGGCGCCACCGCCGCACGAGTCCGTGCTGCGCTGTGACGTGCATCCGAATTTCTCGATCCGTTTTGCCGAGCCGTGGACCGATGTGCAGCCGGATGCCGCGGGTGTGCGCGTCGTGACGGCCAAAGGGCGGTTCGATTTCGACGCTGTGATTCTCGCGACGGGCTTCGACATCGATCTGGAGAAGCATCCGCTTCTCGCGCCGCTCGCCGGCAACATCCTGCTGTGGCGAGACCGTATCGCCCCTGAGCTTGCCGCGCAGGATCCGGAATGCGCGCGCCATCCTTATCTCGGCGCCGGCTTCGAACTGATCGCGCATGAGCCCGATCGAATGCAGGTCCTCGACCGCATTCACATGTTCAATGTCGGCGCCACGATGAGCCATGCGGCCCTTGCCGGCGACATCCCGGGCCTCCAGATCGGCGCGCGGCGCCTCGCCGACGCCATCGTCGCGCATCTGTTCGAGGAGAGCCTGCCGGAGCTCGAGGCGCGGCTTCGCGCACATGATGAGCGCGAGCTGGCACCCACCCGCTATCTCGTTCCCTGATGCTTATTCGCGGAAAGCTTCCTCGCGTCCCTTGCGGATCGACGGCAGCAGCACCGCGAGCATGAAGAGCAGGCTCACGAGCAGGAAGCCCGCGCAGACGGGGCGCTCGAGGAAAATCCACCAGCTCCCGCGCGAGACGACGAGCGATCGGCGGAAGTTCTCCTCGATGTGCGGCGCCAGGATCACGCCGAGAATGAGCGGCGCGGGCTCGCAGCCGATCTTCGGCAGCAGGTAGCCGACCACGCCGAAGAGCGCCATGACCATCACGTCGAACGTCGAATTGTTCACGCTGTAGGCGCCGATGCAGCAGAAGATGAGAATGGCGAGATAGAGATAGCGGTAGGGCACGTTGAGCAGCATCACCCACAGCCGGATGAGCGGCAGGTTGATGATGACCAGCATGAGATTGCCGATCCACATGGAGGCAATCATGGCCCAGAAGAGATCGGGCCGCTCGACCATGAGCTTCGGTCCCGGCACGATGCCGTGGATGGTCATGGCAGCGAGCATGAGCGCCATCACGGCATTCGAGGGGAGGCCGAGCGTCAGCAGCGGAATGAACGAGGTCTGCGCGCCGGCGTTGTTGGCGGCCTCTGGCGCGGCGACGCCCTCCACGGCGCCGTTGCCGAACTCCTGCGGGCGCTTGGACCACTTCTTTTCGATGACATAGGCGCCGAACGAGGCAATGAGCGCGCCGCCGCCCGGCAGCACGCCGAGGAGCGAGCCGATTGCCGTGCCACGCAGGACGGCCGGCGTCGCGCGCCGCGCTTCCTCACGGTTCGGCCAGAGCGAGGTCACGGGCTGGACCTCCGGTTTGCCAAAGGTGCGCGCGAGATTGGAGATGACCTCGCCGACGCCGAAGAGACCCATGGCGAGCGCGACGAAGCTGATGCCCTCGGAAAGCTGCGGAATGCCGAACGTGAAGCGCGACTGGCCGGTCGTGATGTCGGTGCCGACGAGACCGAGCACGAGCCCGACGAGCACCATGACGATCGAGCGGACGACTGAGCCTTGTGCCAGCACGACCGCCGCGATCAGGCCGAAGATCATGAGGCCGAAGTAGTCGGGTGACTGGAAGGTGCTCGCGATCCACACCATGGGCGCGGAGAAGATCGCGATGATGAAGGTCGCGACCGTGCCGGCGAAGAACGAGCCGAGGGCTGCAATCGCAAGCGCGGCGCCGGCGCGGCCCTTGCGCGCCATGGCGTGGCCGTCGAGACAGGTGACGACGGAGGAGCTTTCACCTGGAATGTTGACGAGGATCGCGGTCGTCGAGCCGCCGTACTGCGCGCCGTAGTAGAGGCCCGCGAGCATGATGAGCGCGGCGACGGGCGGCAGCGTGAACGTGATCGGCAGCAGCATCGCGATGGTCGCGACGGGACCGAGACCGGGCAGCACGCCGACGAGCGTGCCGATGAGCGCGCCGAGGAAGCAGAACAGCAGGTTCTGCGGCGTGATCGCCAGCTCGAAGCCATATGCCAGTTGACCGAAAAGCTCCATTGCCCCCGGTCCTCAGAACCACCAGACGGGGATGGAAATCTTCAGGAAGTAGACGAAGAGGCTCCAGGAAAAGGCGGAGAGGATCACGCCGGACATGAGCAGCGAGAGGATCGTGTTGCCGTAGGCCGCAGGTCCCGCGACGATAACCGTCGCGATGATCGCGACGATGAGGCCTGCACGATCGAGCAGCAGCGCGAATGTGACGATCCCGCCGACAACGAGCAGAAGCGGCCGCCACGCAATGTCCGTATCGACGGCCTCGCGCGAGCGCCCGGCGCGCAGGAGGAGCAGCCCGCCGAGTCCGAGAAGCAGCAGGCCGGCAACGAGCGGCACGTAGCCGGCGCCGATGCGTCCTGCGCGACCGAGGCCGTAGTCGGCGCTGATATAGAGGGCGGATGCGGCGAACAGGATGGTCGCCACGCCCGCCCACAGGTCGGTCTTGCCGCGCCATCCCCTGCCGATCTCGGCAGAGAGGCGGGGCGCTTCTTCGGAGGACATTGGCTAGTGTCCCTTTTGATTCCGAAGTTCGCTCGATGCCGTGCCGCGAGCGCGGGCGGATTTCTCGATCATCACACGAGCCTCGATCAGGGATGCGGCGGCCGACTCAGTCCACCGTCGCGCCTGACTTCTTCACGACCTCGGCCCACTGCGCGCGGTCCTTCTTGATGGTCGCGCGGAACTGGTCCGCCGTCTCGTAGCGCACGGCATTGCCGATGCCGGCAAGCTTCGCGACCACTTCCTTGTCCTCGAGCACGGCCTTGATCGCGGCATTGAACTTGCTGACGATCGCCGGATCGAGGCCCTTGGGGCCGAGCATGCCGTACCACGTCACGCTCTCGAAGCCCGGGATTGCGGCTTCCGCGATCGTCGGGATGTCGGGCAGCAGTGGCACGCGCTTCGACGTCGACATGCCGAGTAGGCGGAGCGTGCCGGCCTTGTGCTGGCCGAGCACGGTCTGAAGCTGGGCGAACTGGCAGCAGGTCTCGCCATTGAGCATGGCCTGGATGGCCGCCGGGCTGCCCTTGTAGGGGATGTGCACCATGTCGATGCCGGCCGCGACATTGAACTGCGCGAAGCCGAGATGCGTCGAGGCGCCGTTGCCGGATGAGCCGTAGTTCTGCTTGCCCGGCTGCTTCTTGATGATCTCGATGAACTCCTTGACGTCCTTGGCGTCGACCACCTTCGGATTGACCGTGATCACGTTCGGGACATCGACGATCGGAGCGATCGGCGTGAAGTCGCTCTCGACGTCGAAGCTGAGCTTCTTGTAGAGCGACGCGTTGATGCCGTGGGTGCCGGCCGTGCCGAAGATGAAGGTGTAGCCGTCCGGCGCGGCTTTCGCGACGATCTCGGAGGCGAGGTTGCCGCCGGCGCCGGCTTTGTAGTCGAAGACGATCGTGGTGCCGAGCTCCTTCTCGAGCGGCGCCTGGATGATGCGGGCGATGATGTCGAGGCCGGAGCCAGCCGGGAAGCCTTGGACGATCGTGATGGGCTTGGTTGGCCAGGACTGAGCGGCCGCCGCGCCGCAGAACAGAGCCGAGACAACAACGGCCAAGCCTATGCGGCTCAGCGACGCGAGGCGCGAGACGGACATGACGGAGCTCCCTTTGTATGCGGTCGTTATCTAACGATGGGCGGCAGAGCCGAGGCCCGTCAAGCCCGAATGTATGCCGCTAAAGTGCTCAGTCTGCTGAAGCTGGCTGCAGAATTCCCTCCAATGCGGCCGAGATCGCGAGCGTGCGCCGGTCGGTGCCGCCCTGGCCGATCACCATGAGGCCGGTCGGCGCATCGCCGGCGCGATGCATGGGGATCGAGATCCCGCAGCAGTCGAGAATGTTGAACATCATCGGGTTGCGCAGGATGAGCAGATTGATGCGGGTGTAGTCGGCCTCGCTGGCCACCTCGTCGATGCGGGGCGCGATGATCGCGGTCGTCGGCATGATGACGGCATCGAAGTCGGCGGTCGCTTCGTTGTAGGCTTTGATGGCCGCGGCGCGGCGCTCGAGGAGGCCGATGTAGAAGGCGGCATCCTGCTCTGCGCCGCGCATGATGCGCATGAGCACGCGCGGATCGTACTGCTCGCGGCGCCTGGCGATGAGCTCGCGATGCCAGGCGTAGCTCTCGGCGCCCGAGATGCCGCCCTTGTCGGTCATCTCGGCAATGCGCTTGAGAACGGGGAGCGGCGCGCGGGTGACGACGGCGCCGGCATCCGAGATGCGCCGGAGCGCGGCATCGAACGCGGCGGCAACGTGCGCATCGAGGCTGTCGAGCACGATGGTCTCGGGCACGAGCAGGCGCAGGCCCTCGAGCGGCACTTTCGCCAGCGGTGCGGGCGCTTCAGCAGCAAAGATCGCGTCCATGATCGCGCAGCAGTCGACCGTGCGTGCGATCGGCCCGATCGAGTCGAGCGACGTTGCGAGCGGCACGACGCCGTCGATCGGCACGCGCCGCGCCGTCGGCTTCCAGCCCGTGACGCCGTTGAAGGATGCAGGCACGCGGCACGAGCCGCCGGTGTCCGTTCCGAGCGCGCCATGCGCCATGCCATCGGCTACAGCGACGCCCGAGCCCGAGGACGAGCCGCCCGGCACGCGGCGTTCATTGCGTGCCCACGGCGATGCCGGCGTGCCGTAGTGCGGATTGATGCCGAGACCCGAGTAGGCGAACTCGGTCATGTTCGCGCGGCCGATGAAGATGAAGCCGGCGCGGCGCAGGCGCGCGACCGATGGGGCGTCGTGCGTAGCGAGCGGCGCATCGGCGAGCGCGCGCGAGCCGGCAGCCGTGACCTCGCCAGCGATGTCCGCGAGATCCTTGATCGCCACAGGAATGCCGGCATAGGGCGAAGGCGCCGCGCCGACACGGCGGAGGCCATCCATGGCATCGGCCGCCGCGCGGGCGCGATCGGCGTGGACCTTTATGAACGTGCGCGCGCCTTCGCCGGCCGGATCCTCGATGCGCGCGAGACAGTCCTCGACGATCTTGCGGCTGGTCGTGGCGCCGGTCGCGAGATCGCGGGCAAGGCTCGAAAGTGTGGGCTGGCGGCGGGGCATTTCGGGCATCCTCTCAATTCTGCTCCCACGGCTTTCGGCACGCCGCGGCCGCTCAGCATGGGCGGGAGGCCAGCATCCGCGCAAGATGTCCGCGTGCAGGATTTCGCTGCACGATGATGCGCGATGCGGCGTCATGGCATCGGCTATTCCCGTGCTTTGAGCGCCACGGGGCAAACTCTTTCTTGTCCGTACATAGAGCAGCGTGTAGTTTGTTCATGCGGCATGGTGAGGCAGCCGCCTGATGCTGTCCCAGCGAGGGGTCGAGGGAAGGGCAAATCGGGCGAGGCAGGGTGTGGTGCGTACTCGAACGGCTCGGGGGACGGGGTCTCCAGTAGTGCAGTTTGCAGCCCAGGGCGCAGGCAAGCGCTCGAGGGCACGTACGTGCGGGTTCACCCAAGTGCCTTGGCGCCACATGGAACGGCGCCGGCGATGAACTGGGAGGCCCGATGAGCAGCCGGACATCAGCCAAAAGTGTCGTTCCAGGCAGCGCGCGCGAATTCGGCCGGCGCCATGGAAATGCCGCATCTGCAAGCGCTTATGGCGAAGCGCGAGACATTGTCCGCGGTGCCGAGCAGGCCAAGGGGGCCCTGCCGCCGACCGAGATGCCACCCCGGCAAGCCACATCGGAGAGAGACTGGTTTCCGCGCACGCGGACAGCCGAGGAACTCCGGGCCCGCTTCCAGGACGGCCAGCAGATCGGGACGCACGCCGCGTGGGGGAATCCAGTGAATCCGGGGGGCAGGCGCCTCACGGATTTCGATCTGGATGAGCAAGAGGAGCGTCTGCGTATGCCTGAGCCCATGCCCACATCATGGCTCTCACCCATCCAGCCACAGCCGCCGAGCGCCATCATGCGCCACGTTACCGGCGCCGCGCTGGGCCTGACCGTCGGGCTCGCCCTCTCGGTGCCCGTCGTGCTTTGGCAGAAAGGGCGGATCGATCCCGTCGGCTCGTTCACTCAGATGGCCGCCAATTTCGGGCTTGCCGTAGCGGCGCCCACGCCCTCGGCGTCGGTCGCTACGTCCGTGCACGAGCCGGTGGCCGAGACGCCGCGTGCGCTATCGGTCACGGCGCCGCCGCCGGTGACGGCAACGGCAGTGCCCGGCACGATCATGGTGCCCGTCGAGGCCGTGCGCCCGGCGCAGCAGCGTCCGGCGACGGCTTCAGCGGCCGTGGCGGTTCTGCAGCCGGTGGCCGTTGAGACCACGCCGGTCCAGTCCGAGGCGGCCAAGGCCGAGGCTATGCTCGATGATGCCCGTCGCCTGATCGGTGACGGCGATTTCCGCACGGCCCGCAGCCTGCTCGAGGATCAGACCGTCGCTGCGATGCCGGCGGCCCGCTTCCTGCTCGCCGAGACCTACGATCCGAATTTCCTCGCGGCGCGCGGCGTGCGCAGTGTTCGCGCCGAGGTGCCGAAAGCGATCGAACTCTATCGCGAGGCTCTCGACGGCGGCATCGAGGCCGCACGTCAGCGCATCAGCGCGCTGCGGCCTTAGTTTTTCTTGCCGCGGGCTGCTGGGAAGAGGTGCTGCCGCTTTCTGGCGTGGCACGATGCCCACGGCAGCCATATCGACAGTGCAGCGTATGAGGCGCCCCACTTCCCCTTCTCCCCGTGCTTACGGGGAGAAGGTCGGGATGAGGGGCAGGAACTTGCGCGACGTCAGCGTATGCCGCTGCCCCTCACCCTAACCCTCTCCCCGCAAGCGGGGAGAGGGGATGATGGTGTGCTCGCCGCAAGCGCGATTGTCATTAAAGGCGGGTGGGTCCGGGAGGGTGTCCCCCCCGGTTGGGGTGTGGGGCGAAAGCCCCACTCGCGAAGCGATCAGCAGCCCGCGGCAAATAAAAATCAAGCCCGCTCGATGACCATGGCAATGCCCTGGCCGACGCCAATGCACATGGAGACGAGCGCGTACTTGCCGCCCGTGCGCTGAAGCTGGCGCGCGGCGGTGAGTGCGATGCGCCCGCCCGAGGCGCCGAGCGGATGGCCGACGGCGATCGCGCCGCCATTCGGGTTCACGCGGCTGTCCTTGAAATCGACGTCGAGGCCCTTGAGGCACGCGAGAACCTGCGCGGCAAAGGCCTCGTTGATCTCGATGACGTCCATGTCCTTGATGTCGAGGCCGGCGCGCTCGAGCGCCTTCTTGGCGGCGGGCACGGGGCCGAAGCCCATGGTGCGCGGAGCAACGCCCGCGACGCCCGACGAGACGATGCGCGCGATCGGCTTGGCGCCGGCTTTGTCACCGGCCTTGCGGCTCGCGAGCATGAGCGCCACGGCACCATCATTGATGCCCGAAGCATTGCCGGCCGTGGTCACGCCGCCTTCGTAGAGCGGGCGCAGCTTCTTGAGCGCGTCGAGCGTCGTCTCCGGGCGCGGATGCTCGTCCTCGGCGATGACCACATCGGGCTTGCCGCGTACGCCGGGGATGGTGAGCGCGCTGATCTCGCCTGCAAAGAATCCGTCGGCCTTCGCCTTGGCATAGGACTGCTGCGACTTGATCGCGTAGGCATCGCAGTCCTCGCGTGCGATCTGGTAGTCGCGGGCGAGATTGTCGGCCGTCTCGGGCATGGTGTCGGCGCCGAAGGCCTTCTCGAGTTTCGGGTTCGGGAAGCGCGCGCCGATGGCGCTATCGAATACCTTGAAGTCCTTGCCGAAGGCCTGCTCGCTCTTGCCGACGACGAAGGGCGCGCGCGTCATGCTCTCGACGCCGCCGGCGACGAACACATCGCCTTCGCCGCAGGTGATGGCGTGCGCCGAGGAGATGATGGCATTGAGGCCCGAGCCGCAGTTGCGCTGGAAGACCGCACCCGGCACCTCGATCGGCAAGCCGGCGAGCAGGATCGCGTGACGCGCAATGCAGCGGCTGTCCTCGCCGGCCTGGCTGGCGCAGCCCATGTTCACGTCGTCGATGGCTTCAGCAGCGAAGGGCGAACGGCCGACGACTTCCTTGATGACGCTCGCCAGCATGTCGTCCGGGCGGACTTTCGAGAGGCTGCCGGCATGGCGGCCGAAAGGCGTGCGGGCGCCGTCATAGATGTAGGCATCGAGCATTTGCGTCTCCTTCCCTGGGACTTGAGGGGATGCTGTGAATTGTTGGCGCCACCATGCCACGCCGCTGCCGGCCGCGCGAGGCCTATGGCATGACGCCGAGGATCTTGAGCCATGCGATCTGCAAGGGCGCGATGACAATGAGACCGGTCACCGCAAGCAGGATCAGGATCCTGAGCGTGGAGGGCGCCGCGACCTTGCCCATCATGAGGCCGACCATGACGGGGACGGCTTCGAAAGGAAAGAACAGGGCCTGCAGGCCGGTCAGCTCGGCGATGATGCCGGCGGTCATCGGCAGGCCGCTCGCGGCCTCGATGGCGGGCAGCGTCGGTGTCACGATGGCAATGGCGCCGACGACGGTCGCGAATGTCGCGATCACGGACGCTGCAACCGTGATGAGCATGAAGCCATAGACGGGTGTGGCGCCGGACGCGGGCACGAGCTGCGTGAGGCCCTGCGCGATCATGGTGCCGGCGCCGGAATGCGTGAGTACGGTCGCGACGCCGAGCACGGCCGCGAGCGAGAAGACCGACGTGAGCTTGTTGAGGTCCACCGCATCTTCGAGCCGGGCGAGGGCGAGGCCCGGGATGAGACATACCAAGCCGGCTGCCAGCGCGATCCAGCCCGGCTTTATGTGGTGGACGAAGTCGAGCATCCAGAGCAGCACGGTGATCGAGAGCAGGACAGCGAGGCGCCGCGCGGCAGGGCTCAGTGCATTCGGGCTCTCCTCGGTGGCGGTATCGACCTGCGGCGGAGGCGCCGGCAGGAGCAGGCAGACGGCCGCCCAGAACAGGAGGCCTTTCACGATGCCGAGGATCGGCAGGCACATGAGCAGGTAAGGGCCATATTGAAGTGTGGGAACGCCCATGCCTTCGAGTGCGCCGAGCGCAATGATGTTCGTGAGGTTCGCCGGCAGGATGGCGTAGCTCGTCAGGTAGTTGCCGGCGACGGCCGTGAGGATGATGCCGATGTAGCCGCGCGAGCCCGGCGCGTAGCCGGCTTCTTTCGCAGCGGCCATCAGGATCGGCAATGTGATCGCAAGGCGGCCCATGGTCGTCGGGACGATGAAGCTCAACGCGCCCGAGCCGATGAGCACGCCGGCAATGAAGCGCGGATAGGTCGCGACGCCGCTCATGAGTGCACGCGCGACATAGCGGCCGAGGCCCGTGCGCTCGGCGGCGCCGCCGATCATCAGGCCGCCGAAGACGAGCGCAGCAGCATTCGACCAGAAGCCCGAGAGGAGCGGGATCGTCGGGGCGATGTTCGTTGCGAGTGCGAGAGCAAAGAAGATGGCACCCGAGTGCAGGGCCGGGAGTGCTGCCGTCGCCCAGAGCGCCACCGTGAAGGCGACAATGGCGAGGCCGGTCATGGCATTCGGCGTGCCCGCAGGCGGCGGGAGCTGGGAGACGATCAACGCGGCCAATGCAAAGAGCACGACGAGCGCGAGCTTCCTCGGCGCAAGGTCGATCCCGAGAATGCGGGCGCTCATGCGTTCCCCCGCCCGCGTGCGTGCACGCGCGGCTTCCGCCTCTCATTGATCACTGCTGGCCCCCGTCGCGCTATTTCAGCCCTTGGCTTTCTTCGTGCCGCGCACGGCGAGGATCACCTCGGCCATGATCGAGACCGCGATCTCGGCCGGCGTCTGGGCGCCGATGTCGAGACCGATCGGTGCCTTGATGCGCGCGAACTCTTCTTCCGTGATGCCGGCCGCGAGAAGGCGCTCACGGCGCTTGGCATGATTGCGCGAGGAGCCGAGCGCGGCGACGTAAAGGCAGTTCGCGCGCACGGCGAGCTTCAGGGCCTCGTCGTCGATGTGCGCGACGTGCGCGAGCGTGAGCACGGCCGTGTAGGGATCGAGGCCGAGGCGCGGCAGCGCATCCTGCGGCCATTCCGCGACGAGCTTGGCATCGGGCGCGCCGAAGCGGGCCGGATCGGCAAAGGCCGTGCGCGGGTCGATGATGATAATCTCGTAGCCCGAGAGCGCGGCGAGCTGGGCCAGCACCTGCGCGATATGCGTCGCGCCAATGGCGATGATGCGCGCCGGCGGCACGAGCGCGTGCACGAACACCGCGCCGTCCGGGCTCTCGATGAGCTGGCTCTTCGCGGTCCGAAAGCGGTTGGCGATGTCCTCGGGCAGGTTCGCGTCGCCGCGCTCGTAGAGCGTGCGCGAGGCATCGTCGAGCTTGGTCTTGATGACGAGGCCGTGCCGGCTCTCGCGTGCGGCAATGGCGCGATCGAGCAGGGCGTCGCCGCCGTTGTCCTTGTCGAGCCGCTCGACGAGCACGCGCACCTGTCCGCCGCAGGGGAGGCCGGCGCGCCACGCCGTCTCGTCGGCGACGCCGAAGGTGAGCGTGCGCGGCTTGCCGTCGGCGAGGGCTTCCCCGCCTTCGATGATCACATCGCCTTCGATGCAGCCGCCGGAGACCGAGCCCTGGAAGTTGCCGTCAGCGGCAATGGCCATCTGGCCGCCGACCGGTACGGGAGCCGAGCCCCAGGTGTCGATGACGGTGGCAATCGCGACCTGGCCATCGCGTGAGAGCCAGTCGCGGGCGGCGCCGAGCACGTCGATGGTCGCAGCGTTGGGAATTCGCGGCTGAAGTTCGGTCATGGCGAGGTCCCACCAAATTGAGAGTTTGTCCCCCTCCCCTTGTGGGGAGGGGTTAGGGGTGGGGGGAACCCCTACATCGACCGTTTGCAATCCCCCCCTCCCTGGCCCTCCCCCACAAGGGGGGAGGGGAGAGAGGTCGCGGGCCCGGCTCGGACTACGTCGCCCGCGCCTGCGCGCGGCCCGATGCGCGGCGCGGTGCAGCGGCGCGGCGCCCACCCGATCGCGCGGGTGCGGGCGCGCGCCGCTCCTCGGGATCGAGGCGGAAAGTGGCGCCCATGCGGGTTGTCGCATCACGCAGCGCGGGCGCGAATTTCAGGAGCTGATCGAGGCCGAGCCGCGCATTCGGCGCCGAGATGGCGATCGCGCCGACGAGATCACCGCTCTCGGTCAGCACGGGCATGGCGATGCAGACGACGCCGTCGATGAACTCCTGCTCGTCCGTGCCGACACCGCTGTCGCGGATCTTGTCGAGGGCGCGGCTCAGACGCGCGACATCCGTGATGGTGCGGTTCGTATGCGGGACGAGCGGCAGCGCGGCAATGATCTCGGCGCGCTGCTCGAGCGGCTGCAGCGCCAGCAGCAGCTTGCCGATGGCGGAGGCGTGTGCGGGAACGCGGCTTCCGGCCTCGAAGCGCAGGCCGAGTGGCCACTTCGCCTCGACGCGATCGAGGTAGATCACCTCCGAGCCCGAGAGCACGCCGAAATTGCAGGTCTCGCCGACTTCCTGCGAGAGCGCGCGCAGGATCGAGTGTCGGAGCGCGCGCGGGGCGGCGGCCGTCAGCGTGTCGAGCGCCAGCTTGATGAGGCGCGGGCCTTCGATGTAGCCGCGCTTCCAGTGATCGCGCTCGATGAGGCCCATGTCGGCGAGCGCGGCGGTGATGCGATGCGCGGTCGGCTTGGTCAGGCCCGATCGGCGGACGAGCTCCGCCATGGACAGGGGCTCGCGGGCTGCCGAGACGAGCTCGAGGATCATCAGGGCCTTGCCGCTGGCACCGAGCGGTGCGGCAGCATCCGCATCGGCCTCACGGTCGCGCGGTGCTCGGGCACGTGGCGTGCCGTTCGTGGTGCGCTTGGGCGATCTGTTGGTCATGGGCCTCTTCTGAACCGGGAGTTTCATGAAGTATCGCTTGTCTCGCGTGGTGAAATCAATCGTTGTGCGGAATGAGAGCCTTCGCAATTCGTAGCACCCCGGGTGGGCAGGCCCCGCCGAGCGCCTTCAGGGCTTGGGCTTGCCAGGGTAAACGGCCGCCGGATCGAAGAGGGGTTCGCCGCCGACACCCTGCATTTTCACGTCGGCAGGGCTGGCCGTACGGAGCGGGATCGCGCGGTAGAAGCAACTCTTGCGGCCCGTATGGCAGGCCGCCCCGGCACCCGCCACGCGGACCTTGAGCCAGATGGCATCCTGGTCGCAGTCCGTGCGCATCTCGACGACCTCGAGCACGTTGCCGCTCTCCTCGCCCTTCTTCCACTGCCGGCCACGCGAGCGGCTGTAGAAGTGCGCGTGCCCGGTCTCGATCGTGCGCGCGACCGCCTCGGCGTCCATCCAGGCGAACATCAGCACGTCGCCCGTGTCGGCGTCCGTCGCGACGGCTGCGAGAAGGCCGGCGTCGTCGAATTTCGGCGTGAAGGCCAAGCCTTCCTCGATGTCACGGGCCGAGCCGCGCGCGGCAAAGGGCCCGGAGGCAGTACTGCTCATGGCACAATCCGTTTCGGCGCTGTCTAACTCACCCGGCCGCGAGGGAAGGGATCAGGTCCGCTAAAGCATCGGACCTCGAATGCGACCCACGTCTGGGCCGGTCTCGCAGTCGCATTCAAGGTCCAAAGACGCTTTAGAGACATATTATTCCAAAGCAACTTTGGACTTGAAATTCACTCCTCGCCAGCCCGGAGTTGAGATGAATTTCAAGTCCGTTGCTTTGGTCCGGCGTGGACCATCTGGAGGAAGCGGTCGCGGTAGCTGGCGTCGGTGTCGAACACGCCGCTGAAGCGCGTCGTCACGGTCGCCACGCCGTGCTGGCGCACGCCGCGCATGGACATGCACTGATGCTCCGCCTCGATGAGGATGGCGACGCCGCGCGGCTTCAGCACGCTCTCGATGGCACCGGCGATCTCCGCGGTGAGCTTCTCCTGGGTCTGCAGGCGGCTCGCGAAGATTTCGACCACACGGGCGAGCTTCGAGAGCCCGACGACGCGGTTGCTCGGCAGATAGGCAATATGCGCAACACCGACGAAAGGGGCGATGTGATGCTCGCAGTGGCTCTGCACGCGGATGTCGCGCAGCATGACCATGTCGTCGTAGCCGCCGACGTCCTCAAACGTGCGCGAGAGCGCCTCGACGGGATCGGCGTCGTAGCCAGCGAAATATTCCTCGAAAGCGGCCGCCACCCGTTTCGGCGTGTCCCTGAGGCCCTCGCGGTCGGGATCGTCCCCCGCCCAGGCGAGCAGCGTACGCACGGCCTCTTCGGCCTCGGCGCGGGTCGGCCGGCCGGGGGTGGTCTCACCCGTCAGCTCGAGACGGGCAGCCCCATTCTTCTTGATCATCTGCTCCATGCGATCGACCTTCCGGGGAGCGCTTTGGACATGCGCTTAACATGTTTGGGCTGGCTTGTATCGCCCGGCCCGCGCGCTGCGCTTGAATTCGACGCACCCGCGCGCGATATATCCGGCAGGGTGCATGGGTGCCGCCTACGGTGTCCGGCACCGCAAGATCATGCCAGCACTATGTGAGAAGTCCGGGCCCTGGCGACAAGCCGCCCGTTAACGTAACTGTCGGCCGGCAAGTCGGTCAACCGTTGGGGGCAGATCCGCCTCAAGGGCCAGTGTGATGCCAGTGTCATGATCGAGAAATTCGCTCGATATCGTGCCGCGACATGTGGCGGATTTCTCTATCATCATGTGAGCAGGATTATGATTCTAGTGTCCCTTATGATTCCGAAGTTCCCTCGGGACGCCGGCATCGAGATGGGGCGAACTTCGGCATCGGGACACTAGGTCCAGAGAACCATGACAGAGCTGAGCGATCTCTACAGCCAGCGTATCATCGAGCTGGCCGCAACCATCCCGCCGGCCGGGCATCTTGCCGCGCCGGATGCGACGGCGTCCGCCCATTCCAAGCTCTGCGGCTCGACCATAGCGATCGAGCTGGCCATGAACGGCGATCGCGTCACGGAATATGCGCAGACCGTGAAGGCCTGCCTGCTCGGTCAGGCCTCGGCGGCGGTCATGGCGCGCAACATCGTCGGCTCGAGCGATGCCGAGTTGCGCGAGGTCGCGGCCGAAATGCGCCGGATGCTCAAGGAGAATGGGACACCGCCGGGCGGACGCTGGGCCGATCTTTCGGCACTCGAGCCCGTGCGCGAGGTCAAGGGACGGCACGCCTCGACGCTGCTGGCCTTCGAGGCCGTCGTCCGGGCGCTCGACCAGATTGCCGAGAAGCGCGGCGCACACGAGAAAGTCGCCGCGCGCGACTGATGCACGACGTAACCCCCATGGCGAACCCATTCGAGCGCGCC
Organism: Hyphomicrobium sp. CS1BSMeth3; assembly: GCF_900117415.1. Taxonomy (GTDB): domain Bacteria; phylum Pseudomonadota; class Alphaproteobacteria; order Rhizobiales; family Hyphomicrobiaceae. Next base: position 55,073 of record NZ_FPEI01000003.1, on the reverse strand, counting down.
ACGAAGGAGATCGCCAAGGCGCCCGTGCGGCTCTACCGCTGGACGCTGAAGCCTCTGCTCGGTCATGAGTGCCGGCATCTGCCGACATGCTCGGAATACGCGCTCGACGCGATCGAGCTCAATGGCGCATGGCGCGGCTGCTGGCTCGCCGGCGCGCGCGTGTGCCGCTGTCATCCCTGGGGAACGTCCGGCTATGACCCCGCGCCCGATATCCGCGGCGAACAGCACATGTTCGCGCCATGGCGCTATGGCCGCTGGTCGCAGCGCCAGATGGAGGCGGATCGCCTTATGAGTCCGCCGGCTGCGGCCCCTCGTGGCCTTGGACGACCACGAGATCCATGATGGCCTTGCCCTGCCGAAGGGCCATCGCCTTGGCGTATTCAGGCGATCGGTAGCACTGGAGTGCGGCCTCATAGGTCGGAAACTCTATGACGACAGTCCGAGAGCGCGTCTCGCCCTCGAGCGCTTCAGACGGACCGCCGCGCACGAGAAAGCGTCCGCCATACTTCTTGAAGGCGTTCGCGTTCTCTTGAACGTACGCTTTGTATCCTTCGGGGTCCGTCAAGTCGGCAAAAGCAACCCAATATCCCTTGGCCATTTCACCCTCGCGAAATGCTCATTATCCAAGCGCAATGAATTGAGCACATGTGCCGAGCAAGTGCCAGCGGGGCCCTGAAAGGGCTTCGAAGAGTGGTCCTGCCTCAGCGCGCACTCAACCGCTTGAGCCGCTCCTCGGCCTCGCGCGCGCCGAGATCGCGCGCCTTCTCATACCAGCGGCGGGCAAGTGCAATATCGGGCTGCACGCCTGCGACGCCCATGGCCGCAAGCTCGGCCGGATCGTAGGTCCCTGCGAGCGCGAGCGCGCCCTCGGCGAGATCGGCCTCGGCGGCGCGCTGATAGAACAGCCGCGCGGCGGCGATGTTGCCCTGCTGGGCCTGCGCCCGACCGCGGACAATGAAGCCGAGTGCCCGCTTCTGCTCTTCGGTCAGCGGCGCGGGCTCCTTCGCGACCGGGGCGCTCGCTGCCGGCATGGGCGGTCGTGGGGCCGGAGGCGGTGAGGCTTCGAGCGGCGCCGGCGGATTGCCCACGGAGGCGACGCTGCGCTCGCGCGGTGCCGCCGGTTGTGCCGGGGCGATCATTTCTGCAGCCGCAACGACAAGGGAGGCACGCGCCTCGGCGAGCACCGTACCGTCGATCTGGACGAGCGCGATGGTGATGTCGGTCTTGCCGGACACGCCGACGGGGATCGAGATGCGCAGGTTCGGCAGGACGGAGAGCGGCACGGCCCAGGAGCCCGGCGCGATCGAGTGGCCTTCCGAGAGCACGGCAGCGGCCGGCACGCCACGGATGCGCACGAAGCTGTTGCGCGGGATGGCTTCGAGTGGGCCGACCTGGATCGGCATCGGCGTTTCGCTCGCCGGCTCGGCGAGGACGACCTTGCCGATGTTGATGTGCGGCTTCTGGTTGATGGGTGCCTGCACCTGGATGGAGGCGCCATCGGAGTCGTCCTGCGCGGCGAGCGTGACGGCGCTGCCGATCGCCGGTACGGCCGCAGCGGAGGTGATCGCGCCCGCCCCGAGCGCGATGATGCAAAGGCTGCTGGCGCCCATCAGAATGCCGCCGATCGGCACTCGCATTCTGGTGTAAGTCATGTTGCCCCCTCAGTGTCCCGATTCCGCAGTTCGCCGCACCTCGATGCCAGCGTCCCGAGCGAACTGCGGAAGCATAAGGGACACTAGACTCATAAACTTGCTAGTGTGATTCAGATCGAGAAATTCGTTCGATGCCGTGCCGAGAGATGTGGCGAATTTCTCGATCATCACACTAGAGCTGCGAAGCGCGTCGGCTGCCGTTGCCAAGGCAGCCGCTCGCGCTCACACCCTTAGTTCTGTCGCTGCTTCGTCCATTCGATGAACTGCTGGAAGAGCCGCTCCTGCTCCTGCGGATTGTCCGGCGCCGCGCGCGCAGCCTGGGCGCGAGCGAGCGCATGGTCGATCTTCGGGCGGGCTGGCGCGGCCGCCGGTGCCTTCGCGATCTTGTCGATCTTGTCCTGCATGGGCTGGAAGCGCTTCCAGCCGGGGACGTTGGCCGCGAGGTTCACGTCCTTCCACTTGGGATGATAGCCCGGCTCGCTCTGAAGGCGCGGGAAGCGGTCATAGATGTAGTCCACGAGACGCGAGACGCGCTGATAGCGATCCGTATCCTTCGGCCAGTCGTAGACGGCGAGGAGGGCCGGAACAGCGATCGTCTCGACGCGCTGGCCTTCGGGAATGAGCGCCGGATAGTCCTTCGACTCGAGGTAGGCCGGCAGGTAGTACTCGAGCTTGTCGGAGTACTCGACGGGCAGGAACTTGAAGCCCGGCGGGAAATTGCCCTTCAGGAACGGCGGCAGCGGCTTCGAGGAGACCCACACGGTCGCGGCGAACTTGTCGCCCTTGCGCATGGACTCCATGGCGACGTTGTGCGGGATGAACTGCGCGTCGACGTTGATGCCGAGCTGCTTGAAGATGATCGGGCCGCTGTAGGCGGCGGCCGTGCCGACGGTGTTGAAGTTGACCGCCTTGCCTTCGAGGTCCTTCAGCGAATTGATCTCCGGGCGCACGAAGATGTGCAGCTCCGAGGGGAAGAGGTTCATCAGGTAGTTGATGCGCCGCCCGATGCCCGCGATCTCGGGGTTGTTCTTGAAGTGCTCGAGCACGTCGCCATAGACGATCGCCGCATCGACGCCGCGCAGGTAGAGCAGGTCGAAGACGTTGTCGAAGGGGCCGCGGGTCACGATCGGGAGCACGCGCATGTTGTCGCCGTCATCGACGACGCGGGCGAGCTCGGACGCGAACTGGAGCGGCGCACCTTCCGTACGGCCGGCGGCTAGGCCCACGGTCCAGGAGTTGATCGCCTCGCGGCGCTTCGCTTCCGCCGACACCTGCGGCGCTTGAGGCTGCTTGGCGCGTTTGGCAGTGGCCTGCGCAACCTGCTGCTGGGCATCAGCGCTTCCGATCAAAGATCCCCCGAGAAGCGCAAAGGTCAGCAGCACCCCTGCGAGGGCTCGGCTGCAACGCGACACAAGCATGAATACCTCCGTTTCGTCCGGCCACGGCAATCGCCCTCGGCATCACCGTGAAACTGCCAATACCAACGTGCTCCCTGGCCAGGGCGCCCACCGCAGGCGCATCCCGGGGGACCACTGTGCGCGCCGTTCCGCCTTTCAGGCGCGCAACCCGCCCTCTCGTGGGCAGGGACACCGCGCGGCCTCACGCATGGAGGCCGCACGGCAAAGGTTCATCGCCAGCTCAGGGGCGGATATAGGCGTAGCCCTGGTGCTGCAGCTCGGCGAGGCGCACGACGCCCGAGGGCGTGACCTTGGCTTCGCTGATGAGCGAGATGTCCTTGTTTTCTTGCTTCTTCATGTTCGCCTGGGTGTTGGCGCAGGCGGCGAAGGAAACTTCCGGTATCTCGAGCGACATCTGCTGGATGCGCTGCTTCACCGGGCTCGTGTCATCGCGCAGCATGTGCAGCCCGGGGCCGAACGTGACGATCTCGACCACGACCTTCTCACCCGCCTTCTTGTAGTGCTGGATGATGTTGGTCGCGTTGTTGAGGGCGAGGTTCATGAGCTGCGGGTTGTTCTCGGCGACCTGGATCGCGATCTTGTGCACCTTCTCGCTTGCTTCCTTCTTGGAAGCTTTCGACTTGGCCTGCGCGACGCGCACGGTCTCCTTCGGGCGCTCCTGGGCGCACGCGGCCAGCGGGCTCAATCCAACCAGGCATCCGACGGCCGTCATCATTGCGATCCGGCGACGCGCGCGAGAGGTCATTTCATTCCGCTCCTGAATCCCCGAGGCCCGGCATTGCACCGTTGGGCCTAGTTTCCCCGACGGGATGCCGTTGACGCAGCGCCATGCCAAAACGGGCGGGCTTAACGGACGGCCCGCCGACGAATGAATAGACTTCTGGCATGGGCGGCCGGCGGCTAACGAAGGTCCCCCTAACCCCGGCGATCCCGTCGCTAGCAACCCGCTATTTTCCAGGCTTTTTTGCGGCACTTGCGGCGAGAGAATGAAAAATATTCAATAGCTTAGGCTGAATGTCAGGCTACGCCTTACTATTCGGGGCGCGCTCCTGGAAATACTTCAGAAGCCATATGCGCACGGCGCTCGAAAGCCCTGCTTCGCCACGACTTTGATCGATCGTGGCAACCAGCTTCGCGAGCGGCAGGCGTTCGCGGGCGGCGACCTCCTTGAGAGCGCTCCAGAAGTCCGCCTCGAGCGAAATGGACGTGCGGTGCCCGCCGATGGAGAAGGAACGCTTGATCGGCCGCGTCACGGCGCTTTTGGCGATGGCGACTTGGGCGCAGGATCGGCGGGAGCGTTGTCGGACGCGGGGTCTGCGGCCGGATCGAGCTGGTGGCTGTCGAGGAGGAGCTTCTTGCGCGCCTCGCTCAGTTCGTCCCGCTCGCGCTCGCCGCGCGTGCGTCCGAAGCGGGCCCTGTTCTCGGCCGCCTCGGCTGCCCGGGCCTCGCGTTCGCGCTGCTTGCGCACTTGCCTGAGGTTGATGATCTCGGCGGTCATTGGAAGTCCATGGGGACGATCACTGCTGGCTCAGACGACAACGCGGATCTTCCTGTCGATGACGGCAAGGACGCGATCGAGCTCGTTGCCGCGCTTGAGAATGAGACCGGTCGCGCTGACCACGCTGTAGGCGCCCTGCTTGCGGGCGAGCTTCGGCGTCTTTTCGATGCGGTAAAGGGGGACTTCGCTCGAGCGGCGGAAGATCGAGAATGACGCCGTCTCGCGGCCGTGGTCGATGGCGTAGTCGCGCCACTCACCGGCTGCAACCTGACGCCCATAGACATCCAGAATGGCCGCCAGCTCGCGCCGATTGAAGACCACCATGGCCGGTACCGGCGAAGGTGCGCGTTGGGTCTGCGTCGACGACCCGCCGGCACCAAAGCCGGGGTAGAGGCTTATTGGCTCGGCATCGCTCACGGGCGCCTCCTGTTCGTGTTTGACAAAAAGATGACGCCAAACCGAGGGGAGCGCAAGTGCGTGCCGGGACGCGGCCGAGTGTCCTGTGCGGAACAGCTCGGCGCGCCTTGTCGGGCTAATCAGGTCTTGGTCTTTGCGAGCTTCTCGATTCGGGCCTGCATGGCCGCGAGCTCGTTCCGCATGGCCGCGAGCTCATCGCTCTCGGGCTGCCCGTCCGGGCCTGCCGCCGGCTTTGCCGCAGCCGGCTTGTCACGTGGCACGCTCGGCTCCGGGGACTCGCTCTTGGCAGGGCCCTCCTCGGGCTTCGCGCCAGGCTTGCCGGTGGCGCCGAAGGGGCTGAACATGGCCATGGCCTGCTCGAAGAGCTGGAGGTTCTTGCGCGCCTGCTCCTGGTAGGCCTCGAGCGCTCCCTGGGGCGTGAAGGCATTGGCGAACTGCTTGCGGAAGCGGTCCTGCTCGCGCGTCAGCGTCTCGAGGCTGACCTGAAGGTAGCTCGGCACCATGCGCTCCATGGCCCCGCCATAGAAGCGAATGAGCTGGCGCAGGAACGGCACCGGCAGCAGCGTCTGGCCCGCGCGGCTCTCCTGCTCGACGATGATCTGCGTCAGCACGGAGTGGGTCAGGTCGTCGCCCGTGCGCGCGTCGAATACGACGAAATCACGCTCGGACCGGACCATTTGGGCAAGGTCCTCCAGCGTCACGTAGGTGCTGGTCTCGGTATTGTAGAGACGCCGGTTGGCGTACTTCTTAATGACGACCGGCTCTTTTTTGCCCGTGGCTGGGTCAGACTTGCTCAGCATATCCTTGGCCGCCTCCCAGTGCTTGACATATGGCAATGCTACCACGCTCTCCCCGTGGCAGGAAACCTTGGATTACAGGCCTCGGGAAGCCAAATGCCAACCTTGGTTGCCATGCGATCCGATTGCGGGGGGCCTCGATCGGCTGTAATCGTACGAATACATCGAAACGAGCACCGGCGGCAGCCGGCCCCTCATTGGGTCGCACGGGACGGGGCGCGATCCCTTCACTCAGGAGACGACGATGAGCTCAGAATCGACAACCATTGTCATCGCAAGCGCGGCGCGCACGCCGGTCGGCTCATTCAACGGCGCGCTGGCAAGCCTGCCGGCGCATGAACTCGGCAAGACGGCGATCAAAGGCGCGCTCGATCGTGCCGGCGTTGCGGCCGGCGACGTGTCCGAAGTCATCATGGGCCAGATCCTCGCGGCCGGCGCCGGCCAGAACCCGGCCCGTCAGGCGTCCATTGCGGCCGGCATCCCGGTCGACGCGCCCGCCTGGGGCATGAACCAGCTCTGCGGCTCGGGCCTGCGCGCGGTCGCGCTCGGCGCCCAGCAGATCCAGGAAGGCTCGGCGTCGATCGTCGTCGCCGGCGGCCAGGAGAGCATGAGCCAGGCGCCGCACGTCATGCACCTGCGCGACGGTGTGAAGATGGGCGACACCAAGATGATCGACACGATGATCAAGGACGGCCTGTGGGATGCCTTCAACGGCTATCACATGGGCACGACCGCCGAGAACGTCGCGCGCCAGTGGCAGATCAGCCGCGACGAGCAGGACAAGTTCGCCGTTGCTTCGCAGAACAAGGCCGAGGCGGCGAGGAAGTCGGGCCGCTTCAAGGACGAGATCATTCCGGTGACGATCAAGTCGCGCAAGGGCGACGTGGTCGTTGCCGATGACGAGTACATCAAGGACGGCGTCACGCTCGAGTCCATCTCGAAGCTGCGTCCGGCCTTCGACAAGGAAGGCACGGTCACCGCGGCGAACGCCTCCGGCATCAACGATGGTGCGGCGGCGGTGGTGCTTATGTCGCTCGAGGAAGCCAACAAGCGCGGCATCAAGCCGCTCGCGCGCATCGTCTCGTGGGCGCACGCCGGTGTCGATCCTTCGATCATGGGCACGGGGCCCATTCCTGCATCCCGCAAGGCGCTTGAGAAGGCCGGCTGGACCGTGCAGGACCTCGATCTCATCGAAGCCAATGAAGCCTTCGCGGCGCAGGCCTGCGCGGTCAACAAGGGCCTCGGCTGGGATACGTCCAAGGTCAACGTGAACGGCGGCGCGATCGCCATCGGCCATCCGATCGGCGCTTCCGGCGCGCGCGTTCTGACGACGCTCCTCTACGAGATGCAGCGCCGCGACGCCAAGAAGGGCCTCGCAACGCTCTGCATCGGCGGCGGCATGGGCGTCGCCATGTGTGTCCAGCGCGATTGATCGGCTTCGTAAACGATAAGGCGGGCGGCCGCTTGCAGGCCGCCCGTCGATTGAGCGAGAACAAGATCTGACTGACTGCAAAAGCATATGAACATGCCGAGCAGTTCGGCGTGTTGGGAGAGGAAGCGAGTAATGGCGCGCGTAGCAGTGGTGACCGGAGGTACTCGCGGGATCGGTGAAGCGATCTCGATCGCAATGAAGAGAGCAGGCTTTCGCGTCGCCGCGACTTACGCGGGTAACGACGCGGCCGCGCAGAAATTCCAGGCCGAGAGCGGCATCCCCGTCTACAAGTTCGACGTCGGCGATTACGACGCCTGCGAAAAGGCCGTGGCACAGATCACGCGCGATCTCGGACCGGTCGACGTCCTCGTCAACAATGCCGGCATCACACGCGACGCTGCCCTGCATCGCATGACGCGCGCCTATTGGAATGACGTCATCCGCACGAACCTCGACTCGGCCTTCAACATGTCGCGCCTCGTCATCGACAGCATGCGCGCGCGCAACTTCGGCCGCATCATCTCGATCTCGTCGATCAACGGCCGCAAAGGCCAGTTCGGCCAGGCCAACTATGCGGCGGCCAAGGCCGGTCTCGTCGGCTTCTCCAAGTCGGTCGCGCTCGAGGGTGCCGCCAAGGGGATCACGGCCAACGTCATCGCGCCGGGCTACATCAATACCGAGATGGTCGCCGCCGTGCCCAAGGAGATTCTGGACACCAAGATCATCCCTCAGATTCCGGTCGGGCGTCTCGGCACGGCCGAGGAGATCGCGCGCTGCGTGGTGTTCCTGGCCTCGGACGATGCAGGCTTCATCACCGGCGCCTGCCTCGACGCCAATGGCGGCCAGTACATGGCCACCTGATACATGGCCGCCTGAGCGCCCGGATGCCCTGATTTGGCGAACGCTCCGCACTCCGACGGGGCGTTCACCATTTCGGGCAGCGCCTTTGCCATGAAATCAATTGACCTTTTGCCTCAATCAGACTGCAAGATCAGTGGAAGGCTGCGGGCAGCGCATGGCAGAGACGCAGGCTCGAGGCGGAGGTCCTGGGACAATGGTTGAAGACGTGAAGGGGCGCGGCGGTACGTTCCTTACCCGCAAGAGTGACGCCGCAAAGTCTCAGCAGGACGGGAACCGGCCCTCGGATGTGCTCATCGTCGAGGACGAGAACTTCGACGCCGATCGCCTGCGCGCCACGCTCCACATCATGTTCGGCTACGCAATCGAGGTGCGCCGCGCACGCACGCTCGGATCGGCGCTCGACTGCGTCATCGAGCGCAAGCCCGAGCTGATCTTCCTCGACGACTACCTGAAGCCCTCCGACAACGCGACCCACACCATCCCGTTCCTGCGCCGCTGCGGCTATGCGGGGCCGATCATCGTCGTCAGCGGGCAAGTGGACCGGCTGCGCCGCGCCATGCTGGTCAAGGCCGGTGCTGTCGACGTCATCCACAAGGATGATCTCGACAGCGTGCGCATTGCCGAGGCGCTCGCGCGCGCGTCGGAGGCCGCAGGGGACCCGCCGCCGGCCCAGTAGCGGCCCGCGCCCCACTGCCCTGTCATTTTAGCAAAGCTCCCCCGTCGATTGCGGGCTTGTGCTGCCCGGCTCCGTGCGCGAGTTCAGGCAACAATAAGTTTACGGATCAACCTTGGGAGAAACGTCTATGCGATCAGTGCTGGCCAGTCTCATATCTGCCGCCTTGTGTCTCGGGTCCGGGGTGGCGCACGCGCAGATCTCCGGCGATGCCGTGAAGATCGGCGTGCTCAACGATCAATCAGGACTGTATGCGGACTTCGGCGGCACGGGTTCGGTGCTCGCCGCACGCATGGCCGCCGAGGATTTCGGCGGCACGGTTCTCGGTAAGCCCATCCAGATCCTCTCGGCCGATCACCAGAACAAGGTCGATCTGGCGTCCGCGACGGCGCGTCAGTGGATTGATGTCGAGGGCGTCGATGCCTTCGCCGATCTCACGAACTCGGCAGTTGCGCTCGCGATCCAGAACCTGACCAAGGAGCGCAATCGCATCGCGCTCTTTTCAGGCCCCGCAACGACCCGCCTCACCAATGAGGACTGCTCGCCCAATGGCTTTCATTGGACGTTCGATACGTACTCCCAGGCGATCGGCAGCGCGCGCGCCATTCTCCAGGAAGGCGGCAAGGAGTGGTTCCTCCTCGTCGCGGACTATGCTTTCGGCCACCAGATGGCCGCAGATCTGACGGCCGAGGTCACCTCGAAGGGCGGCAAGGTCGTCGGCCAGGTTCGCCATCCGACCGGCTCGAGCGATTTCTCCTCGTTCCTGCTCCAGGCTCAGGGCTCGAAGGCGCCCATCATCGGTCTCGCCAACGGTGGGCTGGATACGGTCAACGCCGTGAAGCAGGCGAGCGAGTTCGGCATCACGGACGGTGGCCAGAAGCTCGTCGGGCTCGTGATCGTGATCACCGACGTTCACGCCATGGGCTTGAAGGGCGCGCGCGGCCTCATCGCGACGACCGCCTACTACTGGGACCGCGACGATGCGAGCCGTGCGTTCGCCAAGCGCTTCGAGGCTCAGACCAACCGCAAGCCCGGCATGATCCAGGCCGGCGTCTACTCGTCGGTCACGCACTACCTCAAGGCCGTTCAGGCGGCCGGCACCGATGAGGCCAAGGCGGTTGCCGCGAAGATGCGGGAAATGCCGGTCGACGACTTCTTCGCCAAGGGCGCCAAGATCCGCGAGGACGGGCGGCTGATCCACGACATGTATCTCGTCGAGGTCAAGAGCGAGAAGGAGTCGAAGGGCCCGTGGGACTACTACAAGATCCTGCGCACCATTCCGGGCGATCAGGCGGCCCTGCCGCTTTCCGAGAGCAAGTGCCCGCTCGTGAAGAAGTAGAACTTCCCCTTCTCCCCGTTCTTCGTCGCGCCAGAGGCGCGCTTCCAGCGCGACGAGAAGGTCGGGATGAGGGGCGGGAGCTCGTTGAAACGTCAGCGTATGCCGCCGCCCCCCACCCTAACCCTCTCCCCGCAGGCGGGGAGAGGGGACGCGTAGCGCTGGCGGTCACAGCAATTTTCACCCATAGCTGCGATCGTCGGCAATCACCTTGCCATCGTTCGGCAGCGTGCCCGGAGCGACCAGCTCGACGCCCGCCTTGAGCTTTGTCGCCTGCTGCACGGCTTCGCCGACGCGTGCGGCCATCTCCGCATCCTGCGATGCGCTCTCTGCCTTGAACGTCATCACATCCTGCTCGCCCGTGCGCGTCACGACGAGGCGCACGCGACCGAGCTCGGGAAAGCGCTTGGCAACCTCGGCCACCTGCTCGGGATGGACGAACATGCCCTTGATCTTCGTCGTCTGATCCGCACGACCAAGCCAACCGCGAATGCGCATGTTCGTGCGCCCGCACGGCGAGCGGCCGGGCAGCACCGCGGAGAGATCGCCGGTCGCAATGCGGATCATCGGATAATCGCGATTGAAGGCGGTGACGACGACCTCGCCGACTTCGCCTTCCGGCACGGGATCGCCTGTGCCGGGACGCACGATTTCGACGATCACGCCTTCATCGACGATCATGCCTTCGACGGCGCCGTCGGGACCCGGGCTTTCGTAGGCGATATTGCCGACATCGGCCGTCGCATAGGCCTGACAGACCGAGACGCCGCGCTTTGCATACTCTGCACGCAGCGAGGGAAAGAGTGCGCCGCCGGAGACGAGCGCGCGCTTGATCGAAGAGGCGTCCTTGCCGAGCTCTGCGGCCTTGTCGAGCAGGATCTTCAGGTAGTCGGGCACGCCGACATAGACGGTCGGCTTCAGGTGCTGAATGGCCTCGAGCTGCTGCTCGGTGTTGCCGGGGCCGGCGGCGATGACGGTGCAGCCGAGCGCGCGGCCGCCGGCATCGAGAAGCCAGCCGCCGGGTGTGAGGTGATAGGCGAACGTGTTGTGAATGATGTCGCCGCGCCGGACGCCGGCGGCGAAGAGGGCGCGCGCAGAGCGCCACCAGTCGGCGCCGAGGCCTTCGGGCTCGAAGATCGGACCGGGTGACATGAAAATGCGGCCGATCTCGCGACCGCTCGCGACGTTAAAGCCGCCGAACGGCGGGCGCCCGACCTGCAGGCTGTGGAGCGCGCTCTTGCGCAGGATCGGAAGCTTGGCGAGCGCTGCGCGCGAGGTGAGCGCGGCCGCATCGACCCCGGTGAGGTGGCTCGCCCAGCCGGGCGCGCCGGCAATGGCATTGCGCACGAGATCGGGCAGGAGCCCGAATTGCGAAGCCTCGCGCACCTCCGGCTCGCGCGTTTCCAGTTGATCCAGGAATTCATTGGCCACGGTGCGCTCCCCTTCGGCTGCGGCAATACGGTCGCCGAATTTGGCATGCCCGGCCTGCAATGGCGATGGTCCGAAGGATGAAGATGACCGCCGTCGGCACAGGCGGCAACCATTTGGCAACCGTGCCAATAGAACGCGCTCGGAACATCTCAAAAAAGGATTATCTTCCACCGCGAAAAGCGAGCGAGCCTTTTCACCTCTTGGCATCGTGTACGACGGCAGGTGATCGCCATGGATGGAACCATTCAGATCTTGTTCGCCGCATTGACGACGGGCAGCATTCTCGGTCCCGGCGGGGCCAACATTGCATCCCAGCCGAATGTGCTGGCATTGACGATGGTCCTGCTGCTTGCGGCATTTATGATGGCTGCGCTGGCCGCGTGGAAGGCCGCGACGGGGCCGGTGCGCCGTCCGCCACCCCCCGGCCCGGCGCTGCCGAAGCTTCGCCGAAGCATGCATGGGCCCCGCGAGCGCCGCACCTGACGCCACGGCGTCGCGCATTTCCAAAAAATTACGCGGCCCGGAAGTAGTTCCGGGCCGCTGAGTTTTTGACTTCGGTTTTTGAGATCGCGCGGTTAAGGCGTCGCGATGTTGTTGTCCGGGAGAACTGGGTCGGCGAGCGGCAGGGCCTGCCGGTACTCGTCGTCGCTGACCTGCGGCGCGTGCGGCAGCGCCTGGCGGAAGTCGTCGTTGCCGAACTCGGAATGCGGCAGCGCCAGGCTCGGATCGTAGAAGGGGTCTTTGGCGGGCGCCTGCGCATGGGCTGCGCCGGCAAGGACGCCGACAGCGACGAGTGCACTCAGAATCGTCTTCATGACCTATCTCCGTTTTTTTAGGCCCCTGCGCATTTTGCCAGGGGCTCTGCCTCCAGGGTTCTTGTTGGCCCCATGGCATCCAAGCCCGGAGGCCTGCTCGACCAGCTTTTGTGCGGTCTTGCTGAAGCGCTATATGGGGCCGCCCGAGGTCCCGCCCAGGGGGGCTCACGCGTGCGTGAATCGAGTTGAGCGGGCGCGACCCGGCACGTGAAAGTAGGTGATCGGGCAATTGACGCCGCAGCCCGGCGCGCGCTCAATACGGTCTCAGAACAATTCAAAAGTAGGGGAGAGCCCGTGATGCAGGACCAACAGATTGCCGAGCCCAAAGCCGAGCCGAGAACTCTGCGCCTGCATCCGAGCGACAACGTGATCGTTGCGGTGGACCAGATTGCCCAAGGTGCCCGCGCGCAGGGCATTTCGGCGTCCTCCCGCGTGCCGCGCGGGCACAAGATGGCGACGACTTTGATCGAGAAGGGCGCGCCGGTTCTGAAGTTCGGTCAGGTCATCGGCTTTGCGACGGAGGCGATTGCGCCCGGCAGCCACATCCACACGCACAACTGCGCCTTCGGCGAGTTCGATCGCGACTATGCTTTTGCCAAGGATGCGAAGCAGGAGCCGCTGCTGCCGCTCGAGGCGCGCGCCACCTTCGAAGGCTACCGGCGCGCCAACGGCAAGGCCGGCACGCGCAACTACATCGGCGTGCTTACCAGCGTTAACTGTTCCGCGAGCGTGGCGCGCTTCATGGCGCGCGAAATTGAACAGTCCGGCATTCTCGACGCGTATCCGAACATCGACGGCATCATTCCGCTCGTGCACGGCACGGGCTGCGCGCTCGATCTCAAGGGCGAGGGCTACGAGGTGCTGAAACGCACGCAGTGGGGCTACGCGGCGAACCCGAACATGGGTGGCGTCGTCATGGTCGGCCTCGGCTGCGAGGGATTCCAGATCAAGGCCTTCATGGAGCAGACCGGGATCAGGGAGAGCGATACCTTCCGCACGTTCACCATCCAGGAAGTCGGCGGCACGAAGAAGACTGTCGCCGCGGGCGTCGAGGCCATCAAGGAGATGCTGCCCAAGGTCAATGCCGTGCGGCGCGAGAGCATCCCGGCATCGGAGCTCGTGCTGGCTCTCCAGTGCGGCGGCTCGGACGGGTACTCGGGCATCACGGCGAACGTCGCGCTCGGCGCGGCCGTCGACAAGCTCGTCGAGCATGGCGGCACGGCCGTGCTCTCGGAAACGCCGGAGATCTACGGCGCCGAGCATCTGCTGACGCGGCGCGCGGCGACCCGCGAGGTCGGCGAGAAGCTCGTCGACATCATCAAGTGGTGGCAGGACTACTGCGCGAAGAACAACGGCTCCATGGACAACAACCCCTCGCCCGGCAACAAGGCTGGCGGGCTGACGACCATCCTCGAGAAGTCGCTCGGCGCCGCGGCCAAGGGCGGCACGCGCACGATGAGCGCCGTCTATCGCTATGCCGAGCCCGTCACGGCCAAGGGCTTCGTCTACATGGACACGCCAGGCTATGACCCGGTGGCGGCAACGGGGCAGGTCGCAGGCGGCTGCAATGTGCTCTGCTTCACGACCGGGCGCGGCTCGGCCTATGGCTGCAAGCCGACGCCCTCGATCAAGCTCGCGACGAACAGCGCGATCTACCGGCAGATGATCGACGACATGGACATCAACTGCGGCGACATCCTCGATGGCGTCTCGATCGAGGCCAAGGGTGAGGAAATCTTCCAGCATGTGCTGCGCGTTGCTTCCGGCGAGAGGTCGAAGTCGGAACAGCTCGGCTATGGCGATGCCGAGTTCGTGCCCTGGCAGCTCGGCGCGACGATGTAAGGAGACGATTTCGATGTGCCGAGCCGCGAGCAACAGGTCATGAAGTTCGAGCAGGTCCCTCTGCGCGCGGCGTCCGGCGCTATTCTCGCCCACTCGATCCCGACACCGTCGGGCGCGATCAAGAAGGGGCGCGTGCTCGGCGCGGACGAAATTGCGCGCCTTGAGGCTGCCGGTATCGAGAGCGTCACGGCGGCGCTGCTCGAAGCAGGCGATGTCGGCGAGGATGCGGCGGCGGCGCGCGTGGCGGCCGCGCTCTGCGGAAGTGCGATGCATGTCGCGGAGCCTTTCACGGGACGCGCGAACCTCTATGCGGATGCGAGCGGGCTCGTCGAGATCGATGCGGCGCGTCTCGGCCGCCTCAACAGTCTCGACGAAGGCCTGACGGTCGCCACGGTCTCCGCCTTCGAGCGCGTGACGCGCGGCCAGATGATCGCGACGGTGAAGGTGATCACGTTCGCGCTGCCGGAAGCCGTGGTCAGTGCGGCGGAGACGCTGGCGCGCGAAGCCGGCGGCCTCATGCACGTGCGTGCCTTCCGCGCGGTGCACGCGGGCCTCGTCCTCACGCAGCTACCCGGCACGCGCAAGAACCTCGTCGAGAAGCGCCGCCGTGCCATCGCGCAGCGGCTCGAGGCGCTCGGCAGTGAGATCGGCGCATCCGAGGTCGTGGCGCACGAGACGGGGGCCGTCGCGGCCGCGATTTCGCGCATGGCTGCGGCGGGCCACGATCCCATTATCGTCTTCGCGGCTTCCGCGATCGTCGATCGCCAGGACGTCATTCCGGCGGGGCTCGTCGCTGCGGGCGGCGCCATCGAGCGGCTGGGGATGCCGGTGGATCCCGGCAACCTCATGCTGCTCGGCCGTCTCGACAAGAGGGATGTCATCGGCGCGCCGAGCTGTGCGGCTTCGCCGAAGATCAACGGCTTCGATTGGGTGCTCGAGCGGCGTCTCGCCGGCATTGCCGTGACGTCGGCGGATGTGGCCTCGATGGGCCTTGGTGGTCTGCTGAAGGAGATCGTGACACGTCCACAGCCGCGCGAGGTGCCGCCGGACGAGGACGCAAACGCGGACAGTGCTGAGGTCGTGCGCCGCGCGCCGCGCATTGCGTCCGTGGTGCTCGCGGGTGGCCGCTCGACGCGTTACGGCCAACGCAACAAGCTGCTCGAAATGCTCGACGGTGCGCCGCTGGTCGTTCGTGCCGTGCGGGCCGCACTCGCGAGCCGGGCGAAGCCGGTGATCGTGGTGACCGGGCATGAGGCTCCGGCCGTCGAGCACGCACTCGCCGGCCTCGATGTGCGCATCGTGCACAATCCCGATTTCGCGGAAGGCCTCAGCACCTCGCTCAAGGCGGGCATTGCGGCGCTGCCCGATGATGTGGACGGCGCGATCGTCAGTCTCGGCGATATGCCGCGGATTGAGGCGCGGCATCTGGACCGGTTGATCTCGGCCTTCTCGCCGAAAGAGGGGCGCGGCATCGTCGTGCCCGTGCACCTCGGCAAGCGCGGCAATCCCGTTCTCTTCGCGCGCGTTTATTTCCCCGAGCTTCTGGCCATCGAAGGCGACACCGGCGCCCGCCACATCATTGCGGCCAGTGCGAGCGAAGTGGCCGAAGTTGATCTCGCCACGGACGCGATCTTCCTCGATATCGACACGCCGGAAGCGCTCGAGCGGGCGAAGGAAAACTGAAAAGGCGGGTGGGTCCGGGAGGGTGTCCCTCCCGGTAGAGCGCGAGACTAGTCTCGCTCGCGCCTCCGGCGCGACGGGGCTTTGTTGAGTCGCGCGCCGCCGGCGCGACCGCCCCTGGCCCCAACCGGGAGACCCCGGCCCCCCTCCTTTTTTGAGTTGAGAGCTTGCCACGCGCGCTACAGGCCCCTTCTCCCCGTCCTCGCGGGGAGAAGGTCAGGATGAGGGGCGGCGGCAAACGCCGACGTCGCAAATATTGCCGCCCCTCACCCCGACCCTCTCCCCGTCCTCGCGGGGAGAGGGGGGAAAAACAGCGCAGCGACTGCCGCGATCTCCTTGGCCGGCCTGTGGAAACAGTGTGTGGGGACCGGGGCCCGGCGCCCCCTGCCGTGCCGCGCAGGGCGAATCACCTATCTTGCGCACAAACCAACGACCGGGCCCTCATGCGCTTTCCGCCGCACATATTGGACGATATCCGGGCCCGGCTGCCGGTCAGCTCGGTGGTCGGCCGGCGCGTCGCGCTCAAGAAGGCCGGGCGCGAATGGAAGGGGCTCTCGCCCTTCAAGAGCGAGCGCACGCCGTCGTTTACGGTCAACGATCAGAAGGGCTTCTACAAGTGCTTCGCCTCTGGCGAGTACGGCGACATCTTCACGTTCGTCATGAAGACGGAGGGGCTGTCGTTCACCGAGGCTGTCGAGCGGCTGGCGGCCGATGCGGGCGTGATCCTGCCGAAGCCCGAGCCCCGTAGTCAGCGGGCCATGGAGGAGGTGGATACTCGGGCGCGGTTGATGGCGCTCGTCGAGGCCTCCGCGAAGTTCTTCGAGACGCAGCTCATGTCCTCCCCGGGGCAGGAAGCGCGGCGCTATCTCGAACGGCGCGGCGTCACGCGCGAGACCATCCAGCGTTTCCGGCTCGGCTTTGCGCCCGCGGGCCGCGAGATCCTGAAGGCGCATCTCGCGAAGGAAGGCTTCACGGTCAAGGAGATGGGCGAGTCCGGCATGGTCATCATGGGTGATGACATTGCCGTGCCCTATGACCGCTTCCGCAATCGCGTGATGTTCCCGATCGAGGATCTCAAGGGCCGCGTGATCGCGTTCGGCGGCCGCGCGCTCGATTCTGACGCGCCGGCCAAGTACCTGAACTCGCCGGAAACGCCGCTCTTTCACAAGGGCAACCAGCTCTACAACATCCACCGCGCGCGGCCCGTCGCCTTCGAGACGTCCCGCATTGTGGTTGTCGAGGGCTACATGGATGTCGTCGCGCTCGACCAGGCAGGCTTCCAGGCGGCCGTGGCGCCGCTCGGCACGGCGCTCACCGAAGCGCAGGTGCAACTGCTCTGGCGGGTCGCGCCCGAGCCCATTCTCTGCTTCGATGGCGACAGTGCCGGCCAGCGGGCGGCCTATCGGGCCGTCGATACGATCCTGCCGCTGCTGAAACCCGGCTACAGCTCCCGCTTTGCCTTTCTCACGGACGGCCAGGACCCTGATGACCTCGTGCGCCAGCAGGGTTCGGCGGCTTTCGAGGCTGTCCTCGCGCGGACCAAGGCCCTGTTCGACGTCATGTGGGAGCGGGAGCTGGCCACCCAGCCGGTGGCGACCCCTGAGCAGCGCGCCGCCTTCGAGCAGAAAATGAAAGCGCTGGTCGGCCGGATCGGCGACCAGAGCGTGCGCGAGCACTATGAGCGCGAGGCCCGCCAGACGCTGTTCAGCCTGAACCGGGCGGTGCTGCGGGAGCTGGCCGGGTCATCCCCGCGTGGTGCGGGCGATCGCCGCATCGCCGGTCGCCAGAACAATGTTCAGATGGATTGGCGCGTGCGCGAGCGGGCGCGTCTCCAGCAGAAAGGGCGTCCACCGACGGCTGCGGCGCCAGTCGCCAGCAGCGAGCTTTCGGGGCGCCTTGTGGCCGTTCCTGCTAGGGAAGCGTTGATCCTGAAGGCCCTCGTCAACCATCCCTGGCTCATCGAGGAGCACGCTGAACGAATCGCGGCAATGGAGTTTACCGTCCCGGCCCTCGTTGGGCTGAAAGACGCTATTTTGGCGGCTTTGGCGGAGGAAATTCCACTTGACAGTGTAAGCCTACGCAACCATTTCTCCGCTGTAGGCTTGTCCCAAGTCGTTGCCCTCGTCGAGCGTGCGATCACGCATAAAGGCGACAAGTTCGCCGAACCAGAGGCCGACCAGGAAGCCGTCGAAACCGGTTGGTGTCACGCCGCGACCCTGCACGAAAGGCAGGTAGGGTTGCGGCGGGATTTGGTTGTGGCCGAGCAAACGTGGCTTGAGGAGCAGAGCGAGGACGCCTTTCAGCGCCTCTGCGAAATCAAGGCCCGGCAGAACCAGGTCGATGACGGCGAGACGGAAAGGGAAGAGCGCACAGCATTGCCATCGGGTCGGGTGCAGCCGTGAGGCATGAGTGTCGGATCATGCCACCGCTATGCGACCTAGAAATGGCGAAGGAAGTGCGCGGGGGGACAGCATTGGGCCGCTTTGTCATGCCGATGCGTTTCGTGGTCGCGAGTGCGGTTCGCTCGTTCCACGTCGTGCGCGGCGTCGTCGCAGGTCCGGACAACTGAGGTTCTTGCCCCAGCAGGCAACCATTTCATCGAGGTGAGATCACCATATGGCGACGAAATCCGAGGAGAAGGCCGCCCCCGCAGCCGAGACCGCCGAGAAGGACAGCCCGCTGCTCGATCTCTCGGATCAGTCGGTCAAGAAGCTGCTCAAGGTCGGCAAGCAGCGCGGCTACGTCACCTATGACGAGCTGAATTCCGTGCTGCCCTCCGAGGAGGTCTCCTCCGAGCAGATCGAGGACACGATGGCGATGCTCTCCGAGATGGGCATCAACGTCGTCGATTCCGAGGAGAGCGAGGAAGCTGCGGCCGATGACACGCCGGACGCCGCGGACGAGGAAGACGGCCGCGCGATGACCGTGCAGTCGCTGCCCGCGAAGACCGAGGGCCGCGCCGAGCCGGCCGATCGTACGGACGATCCCGTGCGCATGTATCTGCGCGAGATGGGCACCGTCGAGCTGCTGTCGCGCGAGGGCGAGATCGCGATCGCCAAGCGCATCGAGGCCGGTCGCGAAGCCATGATCGCGGGCCTCTGCGAGAGCCCGCTGACCTTTCAGGCCATCATCATCTGGCGGGACGAGCTCAACGAGGGCAAGGTCCTGCTGCGCGACATCATCGATCTCGAGGCCACCTACGAAGGTCCCGAGGCGAAAGCTGCGCCGCCGCCCATGCCGAACGGCAATGGCGGCGCCGACGCTGACGATGAGTCCGAGCGCGCCGAGGGGGGCGAAGGCGAGCCGCGCGGCGAAGGCGAGATGGACGAGGACGACGACTACGAGAACGCCGTCTCCCTCGCCGCCATGGAGCACGAGCTGAAGCCGAAGGTGCTCGAGACCTTCGATGCCATCGCGTCGAACTACAAGAAGCTTCGTAAGCAGCAGGACAAGAAGCTCGAGCAGCAGGTCGCGGGCGAAGCCGGCTCGCGCCAGCAGCAGAAGGCCTACGAGAAGCTGCGCGAGGAGATCGTCAAGGACGTCAAGAGCCTCTCGCTCAACAACGCCCGTATCGAAAGCCTCGTCGAGCAGCTCTATCGGATCAACAAGAACCTGATCAGCTTCGAGGGCCGCATCATGCGGCTCGCCGACAGCCACGGCGTCGTGCGCACCGCCTTCATCTCCGAGTATTACGGCAACGAGCTCGACCAGACCTGGCTCGACCGTATGGCGAACTCGAAGTCGAAGGCCTGGGATCGCCTGATCAAGGCCGAGCGCAAGCAGATCGAGAAGATCCGCGCCGAGATCCACCAGCTCGCCAGCGAGACGGGTCTCGAGATCGCGGAGTTCCGCCGCATCGTCAAGAGCGTGCAGAAGGGCGAGCGCGAGGCACGCCAGGCGAAGAAGGAGATGGTCGAGGCCAATCTCCGGTTGGTGATCTCGATCGCCAAGAAGTACACGAACCGCGGTCTGCAGTTCCTGGATCTCATCCAGGAAGGCAACATCGGTCTCATGAAGGCCGTCGACAAGTTCGAGTACCGGCGTGGCTACAAGTTCTCGACCTATGCGACGTGGTGGATCCGTCAGGCCATCACGCGCTCGATCGCGGACCAGGCGCGCACGATCCGCATTCCCGTGCACATGATCGAGACGATCAACAAGATCGTGCGCACGAGCCGGCAGATGCTCCACGAGATCGGCCGCGAGCCGACGCCGGAGGAGCTTGCCGAGAAGCTCGCCATGCCGATCGAGAAGGTCCGCAAGGTGCTGAAGATCGCCAAGGAGCCGATCAGCCTCGAGACGCCGATCGGCGACGAGGAGGATTCACACCTCGGCGACTTCATCGAGGACAAGAACGCGCTGCTGCCGATCGATGCGGCCATCCAGTCGAACCTGCGCGAGACGACGACGCGCGTGCTCGCCTCGCTCACGCCGCGCGAGGAGCGCGTGCTGCGTATGCGCTTCGGCATCGGCATGAACACCGACCACACGCTCGAAGAGGTCGGCCAGCAGTTCTCGGTCACGCGCGAACGCATTCGCCAGATCGAGGCCAAGGCCCTGCGCAAGCTCAAGCACCCGAGCCGCAGCCGGAAGCTCAGGAGCTTCCTCGACAACTGATCCCACAAAAGCCCCCAAGGAAACGCGGGGGCTTTTCCTTGGTGTGCCTGCCACGATCTGCGGCATGACGTTCTCGCGCGTTCGCGAAGGCAAGCATGAGCGGTGCGCCGCTTAACGCTGGAACCTCCTCGCCGATTGACTCGTTTCTGCCCGGGCGCCACAAGGGCTCCCGGGCATTTCCTCTTCTTGGCGGATCGAGCCGTGCGCCTGACCATCGTGGCCTTCGTCGCGCTTCTGGTCTCTTGCTTTTCGGGCACCGCATCCGCGCAGCCGGCGCCGAGCTTCCAGGCGCGCTGCAGCGAGATCAAAGACAGCCTTGCGGCACTGAAGGGCCAAGAGGAGCGCGAGCTCGTCACGATCGAGGTCGTGGGGACGCTTCAGATCGTGCGCGAGGAGAACGGTCTCGCGTTTCTCGGCCTCTGCGGCCCACCCGATCCGCGCGTGCTTTGCATCACCTACGAGGCGGGCGGCCGGCAGGCCGGCGATCGCGTTGTCGTCGTGGGCTCCGTCCATCCCGTGGGCGATGATTTCATCCAGCTCGACCCCTGCCTGCACTACACCCCGACCGCCGAGGACAAGGACTGACAGGCGCTCGCATTGGAGGTGCCCATGCCCGATGGTTACGAGACACTCGGCGAACCATTGGCGAGCCGGGCGCAATTTTTCCGTCGCCTCGGCGCCAATGTGGCGCTGGCGCTCGCGCTCACTACCGTCTCGCTCGCCGTCGGCATGGCCGGCTACCACTGGCTTGGCGGTCTCGGTTGGATCGATGCCTTTCTCAATGCGGCGATGATCCTTTCCGGCATGGGGCCGGTGGATGCGCTCCAGCACAATGGCGCAAAGATCTTTGCCGGGCTCTATGCCATCTATTCGGGCCTCCTCGTCGTCGCGACGACCGCCCTCATTCTTGCCCCGGCTTTCCATCGCCTCCTGCACCGCCTCCACGTGAAGCACGAGCAGGATCCCGACGACGACGATGATGCGCCGGTATCGGAAGTACGCCGGTAGCGCCTCGCCGCGCGGAGCGTTAGGCTTGGCGCGGGATCACCTCACGAGGAAATGCTCATGTCATTCTGGAAGAAGCTTTTCGGCGGCGGAGGCGGTGTCGACGGTGGCGGCGGTGTTGACGGCGGCGGCGGCGCGCCTGCGCGCTCGGTCGAGCACAAGGGATTTACCATCGAGGCACGGCCCTACCAGGAGGCCGGCCAGTACCAGGTTGCGGGCACGATCAGCAAGGAGATCGGCGAGGCGAAGAAGGAGCACCGCTTCATCCGCGCCGACCGCTTTCCGACGCTCGATGAGGCAGCCGACTTCGCGCTCATGAAGGGCCGCCAGATCATCGACCAGCAGGGCGACCGGATCTTCGACTGAGCCGGTCCTCGTGCGGGACAATTGACCGCCATGGGGTTGCCGAGGCGCTCTCGCGGTTGTTCGCGGCGGGGCTCTCCTCCGCTTTTCGATGACAGGATGAACCAATGAAGTACCCAATAGCACTTGCAGCCGCGGTGCTGCTTGGTCTCTCGGCTGCGGCTCAGGCCCAGCACACGGGCCACGGGAGCCATGCCGCGCCCAAGACTGCAGCCGCCAAGGAGACGCCGGCGACGAAGGCCTATCGTGCGGCGAACGACAAGATGCACGCCGGCATGAACCTGAAATTCTCGGGCAATGCCGATGTCGACTTCCTGCGCGGCATGATCCCACACCATCAGGGGGCCATCGACATGGCCAAGGTCGTGCTCCAGCACGGCAAGGATGCGCGCGTGCGCAAGCTCGCCGAGGAGATCATCCGCGCGCAGGAGCAGGAGATCGCGGAGATGCGCAAGTGGCTTGCTGAAATGCAGAAGTAGGGGCCCGCGGAGACAGTCGATTGCCCGACAGGTCGGGCCCCACAAAACAGAAACGGCGCGGACCTGAGCCCGCGCCGTTGTTCTTTTCAGCATTGCCTGAGCTGACGCGTCCGCGGCTAGTGTCCCTATCCGTAAGTTCGCCGCACCTCGATGCTAGCGTCCCAAGCGAACTTCGGGATCGAGAAATTCGCTCGATGCCGTGCCGCGAGAGCTGGCGAGTTTCTCGATCATCACACTAGGTGCCGGCCATGATTGTTTTGAGTGTCGTGATCATGCCCTGCTTGCAGACGTCCGGCGAGACGTACATGCAGGCGAGATCGTGAACGCCCGTCCACGACATCTGGGCCGCGACATAGACGATGATGGCGAGGCCGATCCAGCTGATCCAGGGGTAGGTCGCGAGCAGCTTGGCGATGTAGTTGGCCGCGACGGCCATCAGCACGATCGCGATGGCGAGGCCGACGACCAGGATGATGGTGTTGCCCTTCGCGGCGCCGGCCACAGCGAGCACATTGTCCAGCGACATCGAGACGTCGGCGATGGTGATCTGGACGACGGCCGCCCAGAAGCTCATCTCCTTGATCTTCTCGCTGCCGTTCTTTGGCTCCTCGACAGCCGCAGCGCCGAGCGAATGCGGCTCCGGCTCGTGCCCGCCGCGCAGCTCCTTGTACATGTTCCAGCACACGTAGAAGAGCAGCAGCCCGCCGAGCAGCATGATGCCCTTGACGGCCAAGAGCTGCATGGTGATGCCGGCGAAGAGGATGCGCAGGATGACGGCGGCCGCGATGCCCCAGAAAATGACCTTGCCGCGGATGATTGGATTAACGCGAGACGCCGCGAGGCCCACGACAACGGCGTTATCACCGGCCAGCACGACGTCGATCATGATGATCTGGAGCAGCGGCCAGAGGTGAGGCTGCAACGTTTCCCACATATTGCGATGAATCCTTCCCCTATGCGGCTTCGATGACCGCTGCGCGCCCTTGTTCCCCGCGGGCGTGTGAACGTTTCAGCAACGGCGGTTCTGGCGACGCGCCTGGCGGCGCTGCCATAATGCTGTGTGTTCATGCCGCGATGAGCGGCCGAACATGAACCGTGTTCCCCTCGCGCGAGCAGGAAGCGCGTGCGTGCCCTGAGCTACGCGCCGATAGCGCCCACATGGAGGTAGCGCACTATCCTGTGAACGCGCCAGGATTGCAACACAATGTCGTGACGCAACGGCCCATGTTCAATGCCGGAGAAGCAGAGGAGTGCGTGACAACATGCCCCAGATAACCTTCATCCGCGCGACGAACGGTCCTGGCCTCTACGAGCTCACGGACGAGATCGCCGACTTTGTCACCGCGTCCGGCGCCGATATGGGCCTGCTGACCGTTTTTGTCCGTCACACCTCCTGCTCGCTGCTGATCCAGGAGAACGCCGACCCGGACGTGCGTCGGGATCTGGACACCTTCTTCCGCCGCCTGGTGCCGCCGGCCGACGACCCGTCCATGCGCTGGATCGTCCACACGACCGAAGGGCCGGACGACATGCCGGCCCACATCAAGGCGGCCCTGACCCAGACCTCGCTCGGCATTCCGATCTCCGCCGGCCGCATGGTGCTCGGCACTTGGCAGGGCATCTATCTGTTCGAGCATCGCCAGCGCCCTCATCGCCGGGAAATCGTGCTTCACCTGAGCCCTTGAGACCGACGAGAGGTGGCTGGGACAAGGCTTTGTCTCGGCTGGACTTGCGTAGCGGTGGGTGCGATAAGCGCGACCGGGCTTGACCGGCGCGGCCGCGGCCGGCGCACGAGGTGGCACATGGGCATTTTCAGCGAGATCTTTAGCTGGTGGGGCGGCAATACGTGGTCCAACCGCATCTATACGGCGCTCCGCGGCCGTCTCGTCGGAACGGATGACGAGGGCAACCGCTACTACACCCAGACTAAGGGCGTCGGGCCGCTCGGCGTGCCGCGCCGCTGGGTCATTTTCAAGAACGGCGCCGAGGCCTCGCAGATCCCGCCCGAGTGGCACGGCTGGATGCACTACACCGTCGATACGCCGCCCACCGAAGAGAAGTACACGCCGCGCCCGTGGCAGAAGCCGCATGTGCCCAATATGACGGGGACGCCCGCAGCCTACCGCCCTGCCGGCTCGATCCTCGCATCGGGCACGCGGCCGCGAGCCACGGGCGACTACAAGCCCTGGCGGCCGCAGTAAGCCGGCCCGGCAGCCCGGGAGCATGGGATCGGCCACGGCGTGGCCTATATTTTGTGTGATGGCGTTCTAAGCCGCTCATCGGTCGCAGCGGCAGGCGGCGTGCAGTTGCCGCCGAGGGAACGGGGATCGGATGCACGCGAAGGCACCACATCGATCGGCAAGAGGGCGCGGCGCCGGCATGTTGCTGGCGATCATGTCTGCGCTCGGCGTGCTGACGGCTACAACGAGTGCCAACGCCCAGCGGATCGAGAACCAGACGGCCGTGTTCGCGGCCCTCGACAAGGTGACGGCGCGCATCAGCCCCCTCAATGCGGGGCTCAATACGTCCGAGACATTCGGGGCCCTCAAGGTGGTAGCGCGTGCCTGCTATTCGCGCGGGCCGACCGAGCCGCCGAAGACCTCAGCTTTCGTCGAGATCGACGAGGTCATGCTGGACGGCTCGACGCGGCGCATTTTCACGGGCTGGATGTTCGCCGAGAGCCCGGGCCTCAATGCGCTCGAGCATCCCGTCTTCGATCTCTGGCTGACCGAGTGCGCCAATCCGGCGCGCACGGCGGCAGCGCCGCGCCCCGGCGCGCCGGCCGCTGCTGGCCAGGCCCCGCAGGGCGAGGCCGACACGCAGTTCCGCCGCCGCGTCAGGCGGTAGATTGCGCGGCCCCTGAAGGCCGCGCCTGCCTCATCCTCCGAACGCCTTCGACCTGATCTCGCTGAGCTTGCCGTCGCGCTCGGCCGTCTCGCGCAGCAGTGCCGACGGCTTCCAGTGGCGGCCATACTGCTGATGCCAGGCGGCGATCTGATTGTAGATCTCGCGCGCGCCGATGGTGTCGCCCCAGAACATGAGGCCGCCGCGCCAGCGCGGGAAGCCGAAGCCGTGGAGCCACATCACGTCGAGGTCGCTCGCGCGGATGGCCTTGCCCTCTTCGAGGATCTTGCAGAACTCGTTGATCGAGCCGAACAGCAGGCGATGCAGGATCTCCTCGTCGGTGAACGCCCGCGGCTTGTTGCCTAGCTTCTCGGATTCCTCGCGGATGATCTCCTTGACCACCTCGGAGGGACGCGGCGTGCGGTCGCCCGGCTCGTAGTCGTACCAGCCGGCCGAGGTCTTGAGACCCTTGCGGCCCATTTCCACGAGCCGGTCGGGGATGGTGAGCATCCGATAGTTGGGATCGGCGGCCTTGCGGCGCTTGCGCGTGTCGTAGCTGATGTCGAGGCCCGACATGTCCGCGACCGCGAAGGGGCCGACCGGATAGCCGAAGTCGACCATGACCTTGTCGACCTGCTCGGGCAGCGTGCCTTCCTCGATCATCAGGTTCTGCTCGAGCGCGAAGGGAATGCGGCTGCGGTTGGCGGCAAAGCCGTCGCAGTTGCCGGCATAGGCACTGATCTTGTTGATGTCGCGTCCGAGCTTCATGGCAGCGGCGAGCGTCGTCGGCGCGGTCTTGCTCGCGTTCACGACCTCGAAGAGCTTCATGACGTTCGCGGGCACGAAGTAGTGCGTGCCGGCGACCATCTCGGGCCGCTTGGTCACGGCCGCGATCTGATCGATGTCGAGCGCCGAGGTGTTCGTGAAGAGCAGCGCCTCGGGCTTCATGACGGCGTCGAGCTTCTGGAAGACTTCCTTCTTCACCGGCATCTGCTCGAAGACGGCCTCGATGACGGCATCGCTGTCGCCGATCTCCTCGTAGGTCTCGACGGGCGTGATGAGCGCGAGGCGCTCGTCCATCTGCTCCTGCGTGAGGCTGCCGCGTTTGACGCTCACCGCGTAGTTGTCGCGAATGCGCTGCAGACCGCGCTCCAGCACTTCCTTGGAGGCATCGAGCAGCTTCACGGGAACGCCGGCATCGGCAAAGCTCATGGCAATGCCGCCGCCCATGGTGCCGGCACCGACCACGGCCATGGTCTTGACCTCGGGGAGCTTCAGATCCTTCGGCAGGCCGGGAATGCGCGCAATCTCGCGCTCGGCGAAGAAGGCATAGCGCAGCGCCTTGGCTTCATCGGAGCTGACGAGCTCGAGGAACAGGCGGCGCTCCTCGGCAATGCCCTCGGCGAACGGGAGCTTGGTCGCGGCTTCGACGGCGGCAATGCAATGATAGGGCGCCTTCTGGCCGCGAGCCTTGCGTGCGATGGATTTGCGCATGGCATCGAACATGCCGGGATCGGCCTTGGCCTCGGCGAGCTTGTCCTCGCGCGCGCTGACACGCGGCAGCGGTCGCGCATCGGCAATGCGCTTTGCATAGGCGATCGCGGCCCCGCGCAGGTCCGCGCCATCGACGATGTCGTCGATGATGCCGAGCTCCTTGGCTTCAGGTGCCGGCACGTGCCGCCCCGTGACGATCATGTCGAGTGCGGCCTTGGGACCAATGAGGCGCGGCAGGCGCTGCGTGCCGCCACCACCCGGCAGGATGCCGATCAACACTTCGGGCAGGCCGACCTTCGCGTCGGCAACGGCAATGCGATAGTGGCAGCTGAGCGCGTGCTCGAGCCCGCCGCCGAGGGCATAGCCGTGAATGGCAGCGACCACGGGCTTATTCACTTCGTCGAGCAGCTCGTAGCTGCGCCGCTTCGGCGGCGGGCGCGACTTGTCGAAGCCGCGGATGTCGGCGCCCGCAATGAAGCTGCGCCCCGCGCCGATCATCACGAACGCCTTCACGTTCGGATCGGCCTCGCCCTTCTCCAGCGACTCGACAATGCCTTCGGTAACGCCAGGGCCGAGGGCATTGACGGGCGGATTGTCGATGGTGATGACGGCGATGCCGTTCTCGACGTCGTAGCGGACGACGGGCTTGTCGTTCATGGCGTTTGCTCCTGTAGTCGTCGTGTTTCTTGGTTCGCTTCCGGGCTCAGGCCACTTCGGCGGCGAGCTGCTTCAAGTACCATTCGGCATCGCCGAGCAGGGACTCGCACATCGCGAGGCGCTTGTAGTAGTGCCCGACCACCAGCTCGTCGGTCATGCCCATGCCGCCATGGAGCTGGATGGCCTGACCGCCGACGAAGCGCGCGCACTGCGCGGTCTTGATCTTGGCTTTCCAGATGGCCTGGCGCGCCTGCGGGTCGCCGTCGTCGATCGCCTGGAGCGCGGCGTGCACGAGTGCGCGCGCCTCCTCGGTGGTGACGCTCATGTCGACGAGGCGGTGCTGGAGCACTTGGAACTTGGAGAGAAGCTCGCCGAACTGCTTGCGCGTCTTGAGATAGTCGACAGTGATCTGCGTCACCGCGGCCATGGCGCCGACAGCCTCGGCACAGAGCGCGATCGCGCCGCGATCGAGGATCTCGCTGATCGTTGCGGTCTGATCCTTGTCGCTGTCGCCGAGCTTGGCGCCTGCCGCCACGCGTACACCTGTGAGCGTCACCGCAGCACCGCGGCGACCGTCGAGGGCGGGGGCCGGGCTCAGCTTGATGCCGGCACTCGTGCGCGGCACGAGAAAGAGCGCGACCGGTCCCTTATCCGAGCCGAGGCGCGCGCTGACGACAAGTGTGTCCACCGCGTGGGCGGCGATCGTGTGGCTCTTGGCGCCGTCGATGACGTAGTCATTGCCCTCGCGACGCGCGATCGTGCGTACGTAGTCGCGCGCATAGCCGCTGTCGGGCTCGGCATGACAGAAGGCGAGCATGAGCTTGCCTTCAGCGATCTCGCCGAGCAGCTTCTGCTGATCCGCAGTGCCGGCCTTCTCGATAGCCGACGCGCCGAGCACGATCGTGCCGAGCAGCGGTTCGAGCAGCAGGAAGCGTCCGGCACCGGCCATGACAATGCCGAGCTCAGTCGCGCCGCCGCCTGCACCGCCCGCACTCTCGGGCAGCGAAACGCCGAGCCAGCCCATTTCCGCGTAGGTCGCCCAGTCTTCGCGGCTGAAGCCGTCACCGTCCTCGGCGCGCGCGACCTTCTTGAAGTGCTCGAAGGTGTACTTGTCGGCGAGCAGGTCGCGGAGGCTGTCGTTCAGGAGCTGGCGCTCCTCACTCGAGAAAGAAGGCATTATTCGAAACCTCAGAGACCGAGAGCGCCTTTGGCGATGATGTTCTTCTGCACTTCGCTCGAGCCGCCGTAGATGGTCGCCGCACGGCGATAGAGGTGCTCGTAGACGAGGCCGGTCGTGTCCTCGGGGCCGATCAGCTCGCCATTCCAGCCGCCGTGCAGGGCGTCTGTCTGATAGATCTGCCCATAGCGGCCGAGCACGTCCATGACCGACTGATGCAACGCCTGCTGCAGCTCGGTACCGCGCAGCTTGAGTGCAGCAGCGCCCATGAGCGTCGGCGCCCCACCTTCCTCGGAGGTCGCCGCGAGCTGGTCCGCCATGAGCGCCTTGACGGTCGCGAGGTTCACCTCGTGCTCGGCAACCTTGCGGCGCCAGAGTGGATCCTCGGCGAGCGGCTGGCCGCCTTCGCGCGTCTCAGCCAGCAGGCGGCGCAGGGCATCGAGCGCGTGCTCCAGGCGCGAGATCTCGACATTGCCGACGCGCTCGTTGGCGAGCAGGAACTTGGCGTACGTCCAGCCCTTGCCTTCCTGGCCGATGAGGTTCTCGACGGGCACGCGGACGTCGTCGAAGAACACCTCGTTGAGGTGATGGCTCATGGTGATCGCGATGATCGGGCGCACGGTGATGCCGGGCGTCTTCATGTCGATGAGCAGGAAGGAAATGCCCTCCTGCTTCTTGCCGCTGTCGTCCGTCCTGACGAGGCAGAACATCCAGTCCGCCCAGTGCGCGAGCGAGGTCCAGATCTTCTGGCCATTGACCACGTAGTGATCGCCATCGCGCACGGCCTTGGTCTTCAGTGCGGCGAGATCGGAGCCGGCGCCGGGCTCGGAGTAGCCCTGGCACCACCATGTGTCGTTCTTGATGATGCCGGGGAGGTAGGTACGCTTCTGCTCCTCCGTGCCGAACGTGTAGATGACCGGCCCGGCCATGTTCACGCCGAAGGGAACGACCGCCGGTGCGCCGGCGCGCCCGAGCTCCTCGTTGAAGGCGAGCGTCTGCGCCGGGCTCCAGCCGAGGCCGCCATGCTCCTTCGGCCACTTGCCGGTGATCCAGCCCTTGGTGCCGAGCCGCTTCAGCCAGGCATCGTACTCGTGGCGCTCGAGATGCTGGCCGAGCGCCTGCTTGCGACGGACCTCGGGCGGCAGCTCGCGCTCGCAGAAGTCGCGCACCTCCGCGCGGAAGGCATCGAGCGACGTATCGCGTTCGACGGACCTGATGAACATGCGCGCGCTCCTTCGGCCGCTGCGGATCAATTGGGGCGACCGTAGAAAGGCCGCCGCCCATTGGCAATGCCGCTCATCAGTTGGCGGTCATGCCGCCATCGATGACGAGCTCGCTGCCCGTGACCCATGCCGCCTCGTCCGACGCGAGATAGAGGCAGCCGGCGGCGATGTCTGCGGGCGTGCCGAAGCGGCCGAGCGGTGTCGCGGCGATGCGGGCTTCGGCAACTTCCGGGTTCGAATGGCCCGGCTTGGTCATGGGCGTATCGACGAAGCCCGGATGGATCGAGTTCACGCGGATCTTGTCCGGTGCGTACTGGATGGCGGCAGCCTTCGAGAAGATGCGCACCGCGCCCTTGGAGGCGTGATAGGCGCCATTGGAGTGCGAGCCGACGATGCCGCAGATGGACGAGATGTTGATGATCGAGCCGCCGCCCGCGCGCTGCATGGCCGGGATCACCGCCTTCACGCCGAGGAACGTGCCGGTCGCGTTGATCTCCATGACCTTGTTCCAGACCTCGAGCGTCTGCTCCAGGATGCGTCCGCCACCGACGAGGCCCTGCTGCATGTTCTGGCGCGGATCGCGCCCGGAGATGCCGGCGATATTGCAGAGGATGTCGACGCGGCCGTAGCGCTTCTCGGCGTCGGCGACGATCTCGGCCCAGCGGGCTTCGCTCGCCACATCCTGCTCGACGAAGGAAGCGGTGCCGCCCTTAGCTGTGATCTCCTCCGCGATGCTCCGGCCGAGCGCGGCATTGGCGTCCGTCAGCAGCACCTTGGCGCCATGGAGCGCGAACATGCGCGCCGTCTCGGCACCGATGCCCGATGCGCCGCCCGTCACGATCGCGACCTTGCCGGCGAGCCTTGGTCCCGGTTGCATTGGATGTCTCCTCCTATGTTCGCGTGGGGTTTGCCCTTCAGCGCAGGGTGGCGCCAAACAGAGCTGTCGTCCACCGCCACAAACGAATACGGGCCACCCGGAGGGCGGCCCGCATCGTCAGTCAGGAGGGAAGAGAATTGGCGAGCTCGCGGCTCAGGCCGGCGGCTTGCCGAAAATGAGCACGGCATTGAGGCCGCCGAAGGCAAAGGAGTTCGACATGACGTTTTCGACCTTCGCCGCGCGCCCGACATTCGGGATGTAGTCGAGGTCACACTTCGGATCGGGCTCGTCGAGGCCGATCGTCGGCGGCAGCCAGCCGTCCTGCAGCGCCTTGATGCAGGCAATGGCCTCGACCGCACCGCCGGCACCGAGCAGGTGGCCGGTCATGGACTTGGTCGACGAGATCGGCAGCTTCTGAGCGTGCTCGCCGAAGACCATCTTGATGGCATTGGTCTCGTTGACGTCGTTGAGGGCCGTCGCCGTGCCGTGGGCATTGAGGTAGCCGATGTCCTCGGGCTTCAGGCCCGCATCGGCCAGCGCGAACGCCATGGCGCTCCTCGGACCCTCGACATCGGGATTGACCATGTCCTTGCTGTCGGAGGACATGCCGACGCCCTTGAGCTCGGCGAGGATGGTCGCGCCGCGCGCCTGGGCGTGCTCGAGACTCTCCAGAACCAGCGCGCCGGCACCTTCGCCGAGGACCGTACCATTGCGCTTCTTCGAGAAGGGGAAGCAGCCCTCCGGCGAGAGGACGCGCATGGCCTGCCACGTGCGCAGCGAACCATGTGTCAGGACGGCTTCCGAGGCGCCCGTAACGGCGACATCGACGAGGCCGTTGCGGATATAGTCGGCGCCGATGGCGATCGCGTGCGTTGCCGTCGAGCAGGCCGAGCAGGTCGCGAATGTCGGGCCTTTGATGCCTTGCTCGATGCCAATATGCGCCGAGGCCGACGATCCGATGATGCGGAGCAGCGTGAGGGGGTTGGTCGCCTTCTTGTTCTTCAAGAAGAGATCGTCATACGCCGTCTCGATGGTGTTGAAGCCACCAGCGCCCGAGCCGAAGATGCAGGCTGCGCGATAGGGGTCCGCAATCGGGGTCGGCAGGCCGGACTGCTTCCACGCCTCTTCGGCCGAGCGCGCGGCGAACCATGAATAGCGGTCGCCGTACTGGACCTTCCTGCTCGAGACGTGCTTTGCAGGATCGAAGCCTTTGATCTCGGCCGCGATGTGGATGTAGAGATCCTTGATCTCGAAGGTCTCGATCGGACCGACGCCGCAGCGACCTTCCCGCATCGACGACCACGTTTCGCGAGCATCGAGACCGATCGGCGTAACGGCGCCAACGCCGGTAACGACGACGCGGCGACGCTCGCCCTTAGACTGTGTCATGGGACGCACTTCTTCTACTATGGCAACCGGAACGCTTCCGGCACGCGTGGAATAGTCCGCGCTGGCGTCACGCCTTGGCCGGCGCGCCCGAATTCTCCAGCAGAGCCTTGACGCGATCCACTACCGAGCCGACGGTCTTGAAGTCTTCAACTTCCTCGTTGGCATTGTAGGGGATCTGGATTCCGAAAGAATCCTCGATGTCGAATACGATCATTGCAAGATCGAGAGACTCGATCTTCAGATCAGTAAGCGCAGTCGAGAGCCCGATGTCGTCACGTGGCTCCTTCATGTGCTTCTTGAGGATATCGATGATCTTGGTGGCAACGTCGTCCATTTGTCTCTCCCACCCCCAAGTACTCTGCGGGTACAGGTGCTGATGTGTTGGTTTAGCTAAGGCAAAGCCCGTCTGACCGCAAGTTGGGCCTCACATAACCGTTAACACTATTCAAGTCCATACGGTCACGGACTGTTGTTTCGGGGCTCCGGTAGTTCAGGCCTCCGCATACGTGTGCAGTACAACCATCAAAGCTGGCGCTCGGGGACAAAAGTGTTCAAAGTCGTTTACCGTGATAGTTCAGCGACTCGCGGCGAGCGCAATGATGCGCGTCAAAGCAGATCAACGGTGCATCGGCTCGTCGCTGCCGCACGTCGTGGCGTCTGAGCGCGCCCCAGCCTACCGTCCTAAATGGACGCGATTCAGGGAGGCATCAAGACCATGTCCGCAGGCACACCAGCAACGACGGGTGGCGCAGCACCGGCACAGCTGAGCTATCCCTGGCTTGCGCACTACCCCGCCGGCGTGAACTGGCACCAGCAGATAGCCCCGGCGCCGCTCTATCAGCTTCTCGAACGAGCTGCCGAACGGCATCCTTCGCGTATCTGCACCAACTTTCTTGGCCGGACAATCACCTACGGCGACATGTCGCGCCTCGTGGACCGGGCGGCCGCCGGGCTCGCAGCGCTCGGCGTGACCAAGGGGACCAAGGTCGGTCTGTTTCTCCCCAACTCGCCGACATTCGTCGTCTTCTACTTCGCGACGCTCAGGGCAGGCGGCACGGTCGTCAACTACAACCCGCTCTATACCGTCGAGGAGCTGACCTTCCAGGTGAAGGACAGCGAGACCGACATCATGGTGACGCTCGACCTCAAGGTGCTTTTCAACAAGGTCGAGGCGCTCATGGCGGCGGGCACGCTCAAGCGGGCCATCGTCGCGCCCTTCCCGGCCCTGCTGCCGACCGCAAAGTCGATCCTCTTCCGTCTCTTCAAGAGCAAGGAGCTGGCGAACGTCAGGTCTTCCAAGGTCGCCCCCTCGATCATTTTCGAGGAGAGCGTCCTCGCCAATGACGGCCGCTTCCAGGGGCCGGCCATCAACCCGACCGAGGACGTCGCGGTCCTGCAGTATACGGGCGGCACCACCGGCACGCCCAAGGGCGCCATGCTGACCCATGCCGCCGTCTATACGAACGTGATCCAGACGGCAGCCTGGGCGCCCGAGGTCGAGGAGGGGACCGAGCGCGTCATGGGCGTGCTCCCCTTCTTCCATGTCTTCGCGATGACGGTGGTCTTGAACTTCGCGGTCGCCAAGGCGGCCGAGATCATCATCATGCCGCGCTTCGTGCTCGATGATGCGCTGAAGCTCATCGACAAGACCAAGCCGACGGTCATGCCCGGCGTGCCGACGCTGTTCAATGCGATGATGCACCACCCGAAGCTCAAGAGCTTCGATCTCTCCTCGCTCAAGTTCTGCCTCTCGGGCGGCGCGGCGCTTCCGCTCGAGATCAAGCAGCGTTTCGAGCAGCTCACGGGCTGCAATCTCGTGGAGGGCTATGGCTTGAGCGAGGCTTCACCCGTGGTCACGGCGAACCCGCTCGGTGGGCCGGTCAAGGAAGGATCGATCGGCCAGCCCATTCCGCAGACGATCGTGTCGCTCCGCGCCCTCGATGACCCGACCAAAGAAGTACCGCTCGGCGAGAAGGGCGAGATCTGCGTGAAGGGCCCGCAGGTCATGAAGGGCTACTGGAAGAAGCCGCGCGAGACCGAGGAGCAGTTCGTCGGCGACTTCCTGAGGACCGGCGACGTGGCGATCATGGATAAGGAGGGCTTCCTCTTTATTGTCGACCGCATCAAGGACCTCATCATCTGCTCGGGCTACAACGTCTATCCGCGCCGGATCGAGGAAGCGCTTTACGAGCATCCGGCCGTCGAGGAGACCACGGTCATCGGCATTCCCGACGAGTATCGCGGCGAGGCGCCCAAGGCCTTCGTCAAGCTCAAGGCCGGGGCGAGCGTGACGATCCCCGAGCTCATGAAGCATCTCGAGCCCAAGCTCTCGCGCATCGAGCTGCCGGCGGAGATCGAGATCCGCGACGCGCTGCCGAAGACCATGATCGGCAAGCTCTCCAAGAAGGAGCTGGTCGCGGAGGAGGCAGCGAAGCGCGCCAAGACTAAGGCGTAGGGCGCTCGCTTCCGGCTTCCCACATGGCTCGAAGTGGACCGCGCCCCTTGTGGGAGGCGCAGGGCTTCGCTTAAGGTTAATCGGAGAGATCAGCTTAGGGTGGGAAGAGCGGATTGATGCGGATTGGGCGCACGTGGACGCTGCCATTGGCTGTGATGGCGGCTCTTGTCGTCACGGGATGGAGTTCCAGTCCGGCCGCGGCGCGCACGCTGTGCGTCGGCAAAGAGACCATCCTACTCCGCGGCGGTCCCTCATCGCGTCATAACCCGGTCGGCAGCCTGCCCGCTGGCGCCTGCGGCATCCAGGTCGTCGGCAAGTGCGTCTCGGGCTGGTGCGACGTGGCACTCGGCACGCGGCGCGGCTGGGTCGACTCGCGCCTCGTCAACGTGCAGGAAGGTGGTGCGGCGGCCGCACCGGCGCCACAGCGCACCGAGCCCCCGCCGCCACGCCAGGCAGCACCTGCACCTCCCCCGCGCCCGGCACCGCCCTCCACCACCGGCGCGACCGCGGATCGGGAGAGCCACTGCGTGATGGGCGTCAGGCAGGGCGACACGCTGCGCATCCGCACGGGGCCGAGCGCCGAGCATCGCGAGGTCGGCGGCATCCCACCGAATGCTTGCGGCGTGACCGTCGGCAGTCCTTGTTCGGGCTCCTGGTGCCCCGTGACCTATCGCGGCATCCGCGGCTGGTCGAACGCGACCTATCTCCGCCCGCCCTGGATGCGGTGAGGAACTTACTTCCTCCCCCTACTTCCCCTCTCCCCGCGCGCGGGGAGAGGGCCACGCCTCAGGCGTGCTTTCAGCACGACGTGAGGGGCGGCGGCATACGCAAACGTCAGTGCAAGCGGCCGCCCCTCATCCCGACCTTCTCCCCGCTTGCGGGGAGAAGGAGGAGCGCGCGACCGCGCGCCGGCGCGTGCGCCGCCCCCGCGGAGCCGATGAGCGAAGCGAATTCAGGCGTGAGCGAAATAACCCGCCGTTGAACCCCTTGACGCGGGGTGTATGCTGCAAGCCAACTCCCGAACCCATTCACAAGGAGGCCGCAATGGCCAATCCAACGAACGATCCCGTGGTCATCGTCGCGGGCGCGCGCACGCCCATGGGCAGCTTCCAGGGCAGCCTCCAAGCCATGACCGCGCCCGAGCTTGGCGCCGCTGCGATCAAGTCGGCGCTCGGACGCACCGGCATCGCCGCCGAAGAGGTCGCCGAGGTCCTCATGGGCTGCGTGCTGCCGGCGGGTCAGGGCCAGGCACCGGCACGTCAGGCCGCGCGCTATGGCGGTCTTCCCGACAGCGTGCCCTGTACGACCGTGAACAAGATGTGCGGCTCGGGCATGAAGACCGTCATGATGGCCTACGAGGCCCTGCACACGCGGCCCAAGGACGTGATCATCGCCGGCGGTCTCGAGAGCATGACCAACACGCCGTACCTGCTGCCGAAGATGCGCTCCGGCGCACGGCTCGGTCATACGCAGGCCTATGATCACATGTTCCTCGACGGCCTCGAGGATGCCTACGACAAGGGCCGCCTCATGGGCACCTATGCCGAGGACACGGCGCAGCATTACCAGTTCACGCGCGAGCAGCAGGATGCCTACGCCATCGAAAGCCTGCGCCGCGCCAAGGTCGCCAACGAGGACGGCTCCTTTGCCAACGAGATCGTCCCGGTGATGGTCAAGTCGCGCAAGGGAACGACCGAGGTGGCGCGCGACGAGCAGCCTTTCACGGCCGATCCCGCCAAGATCCCGACCCTCAAGCCCGCCTTCCGCGATGGCGGCACGGTGACGCCTGCCAACTCGAGCTCGATCTCGGATGGCGGGGCAGCCCTTGTCCTCATGCGCGAGAGCGAGGCCAAGCGCCGGAAGCTTCAGCCGCTCGCCCGCATCGTCGCCCAGGCGAGCCACGCCCAGGCCCCTGCCTGGTTCACGACGGCCCCGATCGGCGCCATGAAGAAGGTGCTCGAAGCAGCCGGCTGGAAGGCGAGCGATGTCGGCCTCTACGAGATCAACGAGGCCTTTGCCGTGGTCACCATGGCGGCCATGCGCGATCTCGACCTGCCGCACGACAAGGTCAACATCCACGGCGGCGCCTGCGCGCTCGGCCATCCGGTCGGTGCTTCCGGCGCGCGCATCATCGTGACGCTCATCAATGCCATGGCAAAGCGCGGCGAGACCAAGGGCGTCGCATCCCTCTGCATCGGCGGCGGCGAGGCGACCGCAGTCGCGATCGAGCGCATCAATTGAGTGCCGACGCTCCCGGCGGCGCTTCGGTGACGCGGCCCATGGTCGTGATCACGGGCGCCTCCGAGGGCATCGGACGGGCCTTCGCGCGCCGCTATGCCGCCGAGGGCCGCGATCTCCTGCTGATCGCGCGCCGGTCGGAGCTGCTGGCACGTCTCGCCGCAGAGCTGCGCGCGGCCCACGCGATCCGCGTCGAGACCCTGGCGCAGGATCTGACGGCGCCAGACGCGCCGGACGCCATCGATACGGTGCTCGCCATCGTCGGCGCGCATTGCGACCTGCTGATCAACAATGCCGGCATCGGCCTCTCGGGCGCCTTCCACGATCTCCCATTGAAGGACATCGAGCGGCTGGTCGCGACCAATGTTGGGGCGCCGACGCGGCTCATGCATCACGTGCTGCCGGGCATGCGTGCGCGAGGACGCGGCGGCATCATCAATCTCGCCTCGCTCGGCGGTTTCGCGCCCGGGCCCTACCAGGCCGCCTACTATGCGAGCCGCGCCTATATGCTCTCGCTCTCGGAGGCCGTCGCTGCCGAGGTGTCCGGGGATGGGGTGCGCATCACGGCCGTCGCCCCCGGTCCCGTACGCACTGGATTTCACGACAAGATGGGGGCCGACAGCGATCTCTACCGCTGGCTCATCCCCTCGCTTTCGCCCGAGACGGTCGCCCTTTGGGCAGTGACGGCCCACAATTTGGGCGTGCGCGTCGTCGTGCCCGGTTTGCTGAACAATATTCTCGCACTATGTTTGCGACTCATGCCGCACCGTATTTCCGTGCTGGTCCAGGGTTCACTCTTCTATCCCCGGAACCGATAAGGCGATGATGCTCGACGCCATACCGACCCGCGAAGCGCCGCTCGACGGCCACGGCATCGATCTCGCGCTTCCGCTCACGCACGAGAAGAAGCCGGTCGTCCTCGTCCTGCACATGCCGGGGGCCAATCCCGGCCATGTCGGCCGCTGGTTCCGCGAGAACGGCTATCCGCTCGACATCCGCCGGCCTTATGCGGGGGATCCGCTGCCCGAGACGCTGGCGCATCACGCGGGCGCGGTGATCTTTGGCGGGGCGCAGAGCGCCAACGACAATCTCGATTTCATCAAGCGGGAGGTCGACTGGATCGGCGTCGCGCTCGAGGAGAAGAAGCCCTATCTGGGGATCTGCCTTGGGGCGCAGATGCTCGCCCTCCATCTCGGCGCGCGCGTCGACCACTGCAATCATGGGCGTGTCGAGATCGGCTATCACCGCGTGCAGCAGCTCGACCAGGGCCGCGTTCTCGGCCAGCTCCCGGAGCACGTCTACCAGTGGCACCGCGAGGGCTTCGATCTGCCGAGCGGGGCTGAGCTGCTGGCGACCGGAAGTGGCGCTTTCGCGAACCAAGCCTATGTCTATGGACCGGCGGCGCTCGGCGTTCAGTTCCATCCCGAGATCATGCATACGCAGATCAATGCCTGGTCGGGCTCCAATCCCGTGCGCCTGCTCATGCGCGGCGCGCACTCGCGCCAGGAGCAACTGGCCGCGCATCTCCAGCACGCGCCGCGCGTGCACTCGTGGCTCGATCAGATGCTGCGCCGCTGGGTCGCGGGCCGTCTCGCGACTTGAGCCGCGCCGCGATTAACCAAGATCGCCGTGTTCGCACATTTGTAACAACTTGCGTGGCATGATGCCTTCAGCGTCGGGCTTCCGGTTTTGCGTACCCGCGCCATCATTTCAGCGGAGCACGGCCAGGCCGTTGCTCCGCTTTACTTTTTGGTCGCCCGCAATTTGATCCACGCCTTCTGCCGGCCCAGCGTTTGACGCACTCCGCGCCTAGACCTAAACCCGAGAAGGGGCGCACAGCGCAGCGAGGCGGGGTCATGCTGCTTTCGAAACTAGTGCCTGAAGAGGTCGCGGCACCCGCGGCCATTCCTCCCATCGACATCAAGGGCCTGACTGCCGACAGCCGCGCGGTCGCGCCCGGCTTTCTCTTTGCAGCGCTCGCCGGCAGCCGCACGGACGGCGCGCGCTTCGTCGCCGATGCGCTCGCCAAAGGCGCTGCCGCGATTCTCGCTGCGGAGGGCGCGGCCATCGAGGCCCCCCAGCATGTGCCGGTGTTGCGCGCGCGAGAGCCGCGCCGCGCGCTGTCGCTGATGGCGGCGCGCTTTCATGCGCGCCAGCCGGCGCACATGCTCGCGATCACCGGGACCAGCGGCAAGACGTCCGTTGCCGATTTCACGCGCCAGATCCTGACGCTCCTCGGCCGGCAGGCGGCCTCCGTCGGCACGATCGGGCTCGTGCGGCCGGACGGTGCCGTCTACGGCTCGCTGACGACGCCCGATCCCGTGAGCCTCCACGCGACGCTCGATGCGCTCGCCGGCGACGGCATCACGCATGTTGCTTTCGAGGCCTCATCGCACGGCCTCGATCAGCATCGTCTCGACGGTGTGCGCATCTCGGCCGCCGCTTACACGAACCTCGGGCGAGATCACCTCGACTATCACCCGACGCTCGATGCCTACCTTGCGGCCAAGCTGCGCCTCTTCACGGAGCTGCTGCCCGCTGATGGCACGGCTGTCGTGAATGCGGATGGTGCGGAGGCCGTGCGCGTGATCGATACGGTTCGTCGGCGCGGCGTCAATCTCATCACCACCGGTTTTGGCGGCGACACGCTCCAGCTCTCGGAGATCACGCGCGATGGCTTCGCGCAGCGCGTCGCGCTTCATGCCAATGGCCGCACGCACACGCTGAGATTTCCGCTGCTCGGCAGCTACCAGGTCGAGAACGCGCTTGTTGGAGCGGGGCTCGCCATGGCGAGCGGCGAGCAGATGGGCGCCGTGCTCGGCACGCTCGAAAAGCTCGTGGGCGTTGCCGGGCGCCTCGAGATCGTTGCGGGGCACAAGGGCGGCCTTGCCGTCGTCGACTACGCGCATAAGCCCGAGGCGCTCGCGGCGGCACTCGATGCGCTGCGTCCGTTCGCGACTGGCAAGCTCGTCTGCATTGTCGGCTGTGGCGGCGATCGTGATCGCGGCAAGCGGCCGATCATGGGGCGCATCGCGGTCGATCGCGCCGATGTCGTGATCATCACGGACGACAATCCCCGCAGCGAGGACCCGGCCATTATTCGCGCCGAGATGCTGCGCGGGGCCGTCGGCGCGCGTGAGATCGGGGACCGCGCCGAGGCTATTGCTACCGGCATGACCATGCTCGGGGCGGGCGATGTGCTGCTCGTCGCTGGCAAGGGGCATGAGACGGGCCAGATTGCCGGCGGCGTTACGCATCCTTTCAGCGATCACGATGAAATCAGGAAGCACCTTCATGGCTGACGACGCGCCGCTCTGGACTTGGGACGCGCTCGTCGCGGCGGCGGAAGGTCGGGCCGAAGGTGCGCCGGCAGGCGCGATCACGGGCTTTTCCATCGACACGCGCTCGCTCGCGCCCGGTGAGGTCTTCGTCGCGCTCACGGATCAGCGTGATGGGCACGAGTTCGTCGGTGCCGCCTTCGAGCGCGGTGCCGCCGCGGCGCTCGTACGAACGGACTTCGTTGCGCCCGCTGGTGTCGGAATGCTGATCCGCGTCGATGATCCGCTGAGCGCGCTCGGGCGTATTGCGGTTGCGGCGCGCGCGCGTTTGCGGTCGCAAGCCCGCGTCATCGCCGTGACGGGCAGCGCCGGCAAGACCGGGACCAAAGAGATGCTGCGCGCCTGTCTGGCGACGGCGGGCAAGGTCCACGCGCCGGAGAAGTCATTCAACAATCACTGGGGTGTGCCGCTGACGCTCGCGCGGATGCCGGCCGATGTCGATTTCGCGGTGGTCGAAATCGGGATGAATCACGCGGGCGAGATCAGCCCGCTGACGCGCATGGCGCGACCGCATATCGCCGTCGTTACGAACGTGCTGCCCGTGCATGTGGGTAATTTCGCCGATGGCGAGGCGGGTGTCGCGCGCGCCAAGGCCGAGATTTTCGAAGGCTTGGAGCCGGGTGGGATCGCCGTGCTACCGAGGGACAGCAAGCACTACGCGTTGCTGAGCGCTGCAGCGACGGCGCGTGGGGCGCGCGTCGTCACGTTCGGCACGACGACCGATGCCTATGCCGGCGCACGCGAGATCAAGCTCGGCGATACGGGCAGCGAGATCATCGCCGAGATCGGGAGCGATGTGGTCCGCTACAAGCTCGGCACCGTGGGTGTGCACATTGCGGTCAACTCGCTGGCCGTCATCGCGACGCTCGATGCGCTGCACTTGCCGCTCGACAAAGCGACCGCGCCGCTCGCCGGCATCACGCCTCCGGTCGGGCGCGGCGCACGCACAGTACTCAAAGCTGGCGATGGCGCGATCCTGCTGATCGATGAAGGCTACAACGCCAATCCGGCTTCCATGCGTGCGGCCATTGCCGTGCTGGGCGCCGTCTCGCGGGAAAACTACCCGCGCCGCGTTGCCGTGATGGGCGACATGCTCGAGCTCGGCGAAGGGGCGGAGGCCTATCACCTCGGTCTTGCGGATGCGCTTGCGGCGGCCGAGGTCGATGCCGTCTTCGCGTGCGGCCCGAATATGCGGAAGCTCTACGAGGCACTGCCGCAAAAGCAGCGTGGTGCGTGCGCGCCAGACTCTGCGGCTCTCATCGAGCACGTTGTCGGCGCGCTTCAGCCCGGCGATGTCGTGATGGTGAAGGGCTCGCTCGGCA
This sequence comes from Hyphomicrobium sp. CS1BSMeth3, assembly GCF_900117415.1. Taxonomy (GTDB): domain Bacteria; phylum Pseudomonadota; class Alphaproteobacteria; order Rhizobiales; family Hyphomicrobiaceae. Next base: position 13,743 of record NZ_FPEI01000003.1, on the reverse strand, counting down.
GCCGCATGGCGCCGATCGTCGCCGCGATCAAGGCGCGCTTCGGCGCCGGCTGATCTTCCAACGCAATGCGGGGCGAGGGTGTCAGGGCTTGCGCGGCCTTTGCGTATGCCGCCGCCCCTCACCCTAACCCTCTCCCCGTAAGTACGGGGAGAGGGGATGATGGAGCGCTCGCCACGCGCGATGTGCTCATAAAGGCGGGTGGGTCCGGGAGGGTGTCCCTCCCGGCAGGGGTTCGGGGACTGGTCCCCGTCGCGCCGAAGGCGCGATCCACATAGCCACAGACGGGCCGCCGTCTGCATGGCCGCCGCGGGCATAGCGCGACACTGGTAGGCGACAGCACCACTTCCCAGCAGCCCGCGGCACAAAAACAAAGGCCGCGGACGTACGCCCGCGGCCTTGAACTTTCGATGCGATGACGAAGCTTACGCCTCGGCCGCAGCGGCCTTGGCGAGCGCAACGCGGCGCTGGCCGGCGAGCTTCTTCGCCTTGGTGCGCGCGCCGATGGTGTTGCCGGTGATGCCGCTCACCTTCTTGCGGGGAATGGCATGCGCATTCTTCTTGCGGCGCTTCTCCGCATTGCGCGGCGAGCGTGCTGCACGGTTCGACATGATGCTATCTCCTGACTTTCGGCGCGCTCAGGCGCCGTTCTGTTCCCAAGATCAATCCCAGTCGCGCGGCGGACGGCGCTCGCGGCCACCACCACCGCCACGGCGTTCGCCACCACGGTCGCCACGGTCACGGCGCTCGCGACGCTCACCGCCGCCTTCGCCTTCGCCACCTTCACCACCCTCACGCGGCGGCTCGGGCGGCAGCTCCTGGCCGGTCGCCTGATCGACGACGCGCATGGAGAGGCGCACCTTGCCGCGATCGTCGAAGCCGAGCAGCTTGACGTAGACCTCCTGGCCTTCCTTCACGACCTCGCCGACCGTCTGCGGGCGCCCGCGCGTGAGCTGCGAGATGTGCACGAGACCGTCCTTGGGCCCGAAGAAGTTCACGAAGGCGCCGAACTCCATGATCTTGACGATCTTGCCCTTGTAGATATGGCCGACCTCGGGCTCGGAGGTGATGCCGCGGATGCGGCGCAGCGCCGTCTCGATGGAGTCGCGGTTCGCCGAGGCGATCTGGATGGTGCCGTCGTCCTCGACATTGATCTTGGCGCCGCTCTCCGCAACGATGTCGCGGATGACCGAGCCGCCGGAGCCGATCACGTCGCGGATCTTGTCGACCGGGATCTTGATCGTCTCGATGCGCGGGGCGTGCTCGCCAAGCTCGGCGCGGGCGCCGGTCAGCGCCTTCGCCATCTCGCTGAGGATGTGAATGCGGCCCGCATGCGCCTGCTCGAGAGCAATGCGCATGATCTCCTCGGTGATGCCGGTGATCTTGATGTCCATCTGCAGCGATGTGACGCCGGCTTCGGTGCCCGCAACCTTGAAGTCCATGTCGCCGAGGTGATCCTCGTCGCCAAGGATGTCGGAGAGCACGGCGAAGTCATTGGCCTCCTTGATGAGGCCCATGGCGATGCCGGCGACCGGGCGCTTCAGCGGGACGCCGGCGTCCATGAGCGCGAGCGAGGTGCCGCACACTGTCGCCATCGAGGACGAGCCGTTCGACTCGGTGATCTCCGAGACGATGCGCATCGAGTAGGGGAATTCCTCGGGCGAGGGAAGCAGCGGATGGATCGCGCGCCAGGCGAGCTTGCCGTGGCCGATCTCGCGGCGACCGGGCGAGCCCATGCGGCCCGTCTCACCGACCGAGAAGGGCGGGAAGTTATAGTGGAGCATGAAGCGCTCTTTGCGCGTGCCCTCGAGCGCGTCGATCATCTGCTCGTCGTCGCCCGTGCCGAGTGTCGCGACGACGACGGCCTGCGTTTCACCGCGCGTGAAGAGCGCCGAGCCGTGCGTGCGCGGCAGCACATGCACTTCCGACGTGATGGGGCGCACGGTCTTGAGATCGCGGCCGTCGATGCGCTTGCCCGTGCGGATGATGTCACCGCGCACGACGTCGGCCTCGAGTGCCTTGAACACGCCGCCGAGCTTAATCTTCAGCGTGGCATCGGCATCGGCCGGCGCCATCGCCGCCATGGCCTTTTCCTTGGCCGCGTCGATGAGCGCGTAGCGCTTCTGCTTCTCGGGCGTCGCGAAGGCCGTGCGGAGATCCTCTTCGATCAGCGCCTTCATCTGCGCCTTTTCAGCGCTCGTGTCGGCCGGCTGGAAGTCCCACGGCTCCTTGGCCGCCTTCTCGGCGAGCTTGATGATCGCGTTGATCACCGACTGGAAGCCCTGCTGGCCGAAGACGACGGCATCGAGCATCTGCTTCTCGGAGAGCTCCTTTGCCTCCGACTCGACCATCATCACGGCGTCGGTCGTGCCGGCGATGACGAGGTCGAGCGCGCTCTCGCTCATCTCGTCGATCATCGGGTTCAGGACGAACTCGTTGTTGATGACGCCGACGCGGGCTGCGCCGATCGGCCCGAGGAAGGGCAGGCCCGAGAGCGTCAGCGCGGCGGAGGCCGCAACCATCGCCAGAATGTCGGGGTCGTTCTCGAGGTCATGGCTGAGAACCGTGACGACGACCTGCGTCTCGTGCTTGAAGCCCTCGACGAACAGCGGGCGGATCGGACGATCGATCAGGCGCGAGGTCAGCGTCTCTTTCTCGGTCGGGCGCCCTTCGCGCTTGAAAAAGCCGCCGGGGATCTTGCCGGCGGCGTAGAATTTCTCCTGGTAGTTCACGGTCAGCGGGAAGAAATCGATGCCGGGCTTCACGCTCTTCGCGGCAACGACGGTCGCGAGCAGGCTCGTCTCGCCGTACTGCGCATAGACCGCGGCGTCGGCCTGGCGCGCCATGCGGCCGGTCTCGAGCGTCAGCTTGCGACCGCCCCAGTCAATCTCGACCTTGTGGGTGTTGAACATATCGTACGTATCCTTCATCAACAGCTCGGGCGCCGCAGCCCCCCATGGGCGCGGCGCCTATTCGCATCTTTCGGAAAGCGGGCTCGAGCTCATATCCCGCCTCGTCTCTTTCGGATTTGTGATCAGCGACGCAGTTCGAGGCGCTCGATGATCTTCTGGTAGCGGGCCTCGTCCTTGGCGCGCACATAGTCGAGCAGACGGCGCCGCTGGCTCACCATCTTGAGCAGGCCACGGCGTGAGTGGTTGTCCTTCTTGTGCGTCTTGAAGTGATCGGCCAGACCGTTGATGCGCTCGGTCAGGATGGCAATCTGGACCTCCGGCGAGCCGGTGTCCTTGTCCTTGGTCGCGAAGCTTTTGATGACCTCTTGCTTGCGCTCGGTGGTCAGCGACATCGGGTTGTCCTTTCGCTCTGGCGACCGGCCGGGCCGGGCGCGCTTAAGTTTTTCGGATGATGACAGGCAGGGCATCTGGGTCAGATGTCGCGCCGCATCTGCGGCCACAGCCGGGATGTCGTCCAGCCGGGTCGCGCTACGGGCTGCGCCCCCTTGGGAGGGGTGCGCAAGACCGCAGCCTTATACACGAAAGCGCACGCGAGGCGAGGGGAAATTCTGCCGATTCGCGGGCCTCGGAGGGCGCCGAGCCGATGCCCGAACGGCGCGTAAAGCTTTGCCGTGTTCAATTCACGCGGACCGGGCGCCAGCCGGCCGCAAGAGCCTCGCTCTCGGTACAGAACCAGCGCTCGCCCTTCTCGGGCTCGATGCGGATCTTATCGTACCAGGGGCTCCACGGCATGTGGTAGATGCGGCCGCTGGACGTGATGTTGCCCTTGATCGGGCAGCCGCCGGGGGCGGTGTCCTTGCCGGCCATTTCCCAGCGGCCGGCGCGATGATCCCAGGCCGTGGTTGTCGGTGCCTGCCAGATGCCGAGACCGCGGGCGCGCGCCTCGGCCTCCTCGGCCACATAAGCGCGCGAATACTTCACGAAAGCCCAGGCAAATCCGCGCCGTACCATCTCGGCGTTGATGTCCGTCGGGCCGTTGAAGCAGATGCCGAGCATGCGGCCGTACCGGTCAGTGCCGTGGCTCTCGCAACGCACGCTCGCGCGGCCGATGAGCCGCTGCAACTCGACTGAAGCCGCCTGCCCGCAGCGCCACGTGCCGCCGCCGGCGCGGGCGCAGGTCTGGCCGCCTTCGGGCGCGTCGATGCCCTCGAGGCGGATGCGCGTCGCGCCGATCTCGATGGTGTCGCCGTCGATTATGCGGGGGACGCCCTGCACGGCCGGTGCGCCCTGGGGGGCGGCTCGGTAAGGCGCGGGGGCCGAGCTGGGTGTGCTGGCGAGTGTGCCGCCCAGGATGGCCGCAGGTATGGCGAGGGCAAGGGCCAGCACGGCGACGGGCAACCGTCGGGTGGCATGATAGCGGATCGTTGGACCACGCATCGCATTTCTCCTCTCGGAGGAGAAGCTCGATGATTCGCGTGGTGAGGTAGAGACTTAATCGTGGCGGCGCGCCGCTGTTCGGTCACAATGTGGTTGATAAAAAATTGAGGCGCCACAACGCGGTACATTGGCGCCTCGTCCAAGTTCGGGTCTGGACCACACGTGCAGCGGACACAAGTGGACGGCCTCAGATGTGCACGAGTTCGGAGAGCGGAACAACTTATAGTTGATTTGTTCACATCCGTTCAATCGGACGCTGTGACAAGCCTGCCACGGCACCCACAAGTAGAATGCCGGCGGAGACGCCGAGGCCCGCTGCGAGGCTGCCGGTATGGTCGGCGAGGAAGCCGGTGGCGGCAGGGCCAAAGCACTGAAGGATCGAGAAAACAAGCGTGAAAGAGGCGAAGACCTCGCCCCAGAGGACCGGGGGGAGCGATGCCTTGATGTAAGCCGTGAGCGCGCCCGGCACCATGAAGAAGCAGCCGAACAGCAGCGCCGAGGCGATCATGACCGGCAGCCCGCCGCCGACGAGCGGGAGCGCCGCGCCGATGCCGACTGTGGCCATCACCGCCGCGAAGGGGCGCCCGGCCGGCCATGCCGCGAAAGGCTTGGCCCAAATCTGGAGCGACAGGATGGTCGAGAGGCCAAGTGCGGCCCAGACGATCGCGATATCCGTGCTGCCGAGGCCCTGCTCGCGCATCCAGGCGACGATAAAGGTCATGTAGGCGAAATAGCCGAGCGCAAAGCAGCCATAGCCGAAGTAGAGCGGCGTGAGCGGCCCTTTCGCCCAGGGCGTCGGGTGGCGCACCGGGGGTGCGACGGCAACCGGCCGTGCAGCGAGCGTCGCAAGAAGGCTCATGACGAGGCACATGCCGCCGAGCAGCAGCCACGCCTCCGGCCATGCCGCATCGCCTCGGACTTCGAGCAGCCAGGGGATGGTCAGCGCGGTCACGAGCAGGCCGAGGCCGCCGCCGGCAAAGTAGATCGCAATGGCCGAGGCAGCGCGGCGCGCGTCGTGCGGAAAGACGCTCGCTGCCAGCACGCCGCCAGTGACGAACACGTAGGCCGCCGCGATCCCGGTGAGCGTTCGGACCGCCGCTATGGCCGTAAAATCGCGCACGAATGCGGTGGCAAGCACGGTGATCGCCGTCGCCCACAGCCCGATATAGAACGGCAGCTTCGGCCCGAGGCGTCTTATGCTCGCGACAGCGACGAAGGCGCCAGCCAGATAGCCCACGGCATTGATCGTATTGAGCGCGCCGGCCTGCGTGTAGCTCCAGGCGAGATCATCGCGCATGGCCGGCAGCACGAGCGCATAGGCAAAGCGCGCAAGGCTGTTGCCGACGGCCATGGCGAGCGAGAGCCCGAAGGCCGCGAGATAGCCGACGGCAGGGCTCGGCGGCCAGGTCGCGTGAGGTCGCTCGCGTTTCATGTCCACGTGCGTCGCCCTTCCCGCGCCGCGCCGATGTGCGCTCCCTTGGTCCCGCTTGTTGCCGCGGGTCGTGCTCGCAGAGACCAGACGCGGTGCGCGCGTGCAAGCGCGTTTCCCGCGGAGAAGAGCTGCAAAACCTTCCGCTGGCGCTCTTACGCTGCTAAACCCCGGCGGCAATGCGCGATGCGCCCGCCGCTCGGTGCCCTCAAGGAGACGCGCTCATGTTCACTCTTTCCGAGCTAGAGGCCGCGGCCGATGTGGTCGGCCGCCATATGCCCTCGACGCCGCAGCACAACTGGCCGCTGCTGTCCCGCCGGGCCGGCTGCGAGGTTTTCGTGAAGCACGAGAACCACTCGCCGATCGGCGCCTTCAAGGTGCGTGGCGGCATTACGTATATGGACGAGCTTCGCAGATCGGGCGCGCACATCGAGGGCGTCATCACGGCGACGCGCGGCAATCACGGTCAGTCGGTCGCGCGTGCCGCGACGGCCGTGGGCCTCAGGAGCGTGATCCTCGTGCCGCACGGCAATTCGCGCGAGAAGAATGCGGCCATGCGCGCGTTCGGTGCGGAGCTGATCGAGCACGGCGTGGATTTCGACGAGGCCAAGGACGAGGCCTTCCGCCTCGCCGGCGTGCGCAACCTGCATATCGTGCCGCCGTTCGATGCCATGCTCGTCAAAGGCGTTGCCACAGCAGGGCGCGAGATGCTGACGGCGCTTCCCGATCTCGACACGGTCTACGTGCCGATCGGCATGGGCTCGGGCGCGTGCGGCATGATCATGGCGCGCGATCTGCTCGGAGCCAAGACCGAGGTCGTTGGCGTGGTCGCGGCCAACGCGCCGTGCATTGCGCTCTCGGTTGCGGCCGGCAAGCCGATCTCGACCAACTCCGCCGCGACGTTCGCCGATGGCATGGCCTGCCGCGTGCCTGATCCGCTCGCGCTCGACGTGATCTCGCGTGGTGCGGCGCGCATCGTGACGGTCAGCGAGGACGAGATCGCGGACTCCATGCGCGCCTACTATGAGGATACGCACAACCTCGCCGAGGGCGCGGGGGCTGCGGCCTTCGCCGCACTCATGCAGGAGCGCCACAAGCTGGCCGGCAAGCGGGTCGGCGTCGTCCTCTCCGGCAGCAATGTCGACCGCGAGGTTTTTGCCGAGGTGCTGGCCGGGCGAACGCCGAAGGTTTGAGACCCCGTACCGTAAGGTTGCATGGCACCACGAATTACAGGCAAGTTTGGCCCGATATCATTGGCTTGAACCCGTGATATGTCCTTCCTGCCGGGTGGTGGCTGTGCCATCGTCGGCAGGCCTCTCCAAGCCGCCTGTGGCGGCACACTAAGTGACGGAACGATCGTGAAATACATCAGCACACGCGGCGCCGCGCCGGCGCTCGGCTTCGAGGATGTCCTGCTGACCGGGCTCGCCCGCGACGGCGGCCTGTACCTGCCCGAGAAGTGGCCCGAGCTCACGCGGGAGGAGATCGCAGGGCTCGCCGGCAAGTCCTATCAGGATGTCGCCGTCCGCATCATGAGGCCGTACGTCGGCGGCGAGATCCCCGATGCCGATCTCGCGGCGATCATCACTGATGCCTATGCCACGTTCCGTCATCGGGTCGTGACGCCGCTCGTGCAGGTCGGGCCCTCGGACTGGATCCTCGAGCTCTTCCATGGGCCGACGCTCGCCTTCAAGGACGTGGCCATGCAGGTGCTCTCGCGCCTTATGGATCGCGCGCTGAGCCGTCGCGGCCGCAATGCGACGATCGTCGGCGCGACGTCGGGCGACACGGGCGGCGCGGCCATCGAGGCCTTCCGCGGGCGCGATGCCATCGACATCTTCATGCTCTTCCCCGAGGGGCGCGTGAGCGATGTGCAGCGGCGCCAGATGACGACGCCCACAGAGGCGAACGTCCACACGATCGCCATCCAAGGCACGTTCGACGATTGCCAGAACATCGTGAAGGCGCTCTTCAACGACCTGCCGTTCCGCGACCGGCTCGGCCTCGCCGGCGTGAACTCGATCAACTGGGCGCGCCTCATGGCCCAGATCGTCTACTACTTCACGTCGGCCGTCGCGCTCGGCGCGCCTTCGCGCACGGTCAGCTACTCTGTGCCGACCGGCAACTTCGGCGACATTCTTGCGGGCTACGCGGCAAAGCGCATGGGCCTTCCGATCGACCGCCTCGTCATCGCGACGAACGTCAATGACATTCTGACCCGTATGCTGGAGACGGGCCGCTACGAGAGCCGCGAGGTTGCTGCAACCTTCAGCCCGAGCATGGACATCCAGATCTCATCGAACTTCGAGCGTTTGTTGTTCGAATTGACGGGGCGCCATGCCGAGCGCGTCAACAGCCTCATGCGCGATCTCACGACACGCGGCGGCTTCGCGCTGACACAAGGTGAGCACGGCCAGCTCAAGGAGGGCTTCGACGCCGAGCGCACGGACGAAGCTGCGACGCTCGCCACGATCCGCGATCTCGAGGCCGCAACCGGCTATCTCGCGGATCCCCACACGGCTGTCGCAGTCTCGGCGGCGCAGCGTGTTGCGCGCCGGCCGGACGTGCCGATAATCACGCTCTCGACGGCGCATCCCGCAAAGTTCCCCGATGCCATCCGCCGCGCCGTCGGGCATGTGCCGCCCGAGCCCGAGACGGTCACGCGCCAGCGCACGCTGCCCGAGCGCGTGACGGTGCTCCCCAATGACGTGGCGGCCGTGGCCCAGTTCGTCAGCAGCCGTGCGCGTGCAGGACGCGGGTGACATGCATCTCAACGAGACGCGCCTCCCGAACGGCCTGACCATCATCTCCGACCACATGCCGCATGTGGAGACGGTGGCGCTCGGCGTGTGGGTCGCGACCGGCGCCCGCCACGAGGCGGCGAGCGAGACCGGCATCTCCCACTTCATCGAGCACATGGCCTTCAAGGGCACGGCGCGCCGCAAAGCGCGCGAGATCGTCGAGGAGATCGAGGAGGTCGGCGGCGACCTCAATGCCGCGACCAGCCTCGACACGACGGCCTTCTACGCGCGCCTGCTCAAGAGCGACCTTCCCGTCGCGCTCGAGATCCTTGCCGACATCATGCTCAACCCGACCTACCCGGGTGAGGAGCTCGAGCGGGAACGGAACGTGATTCTCCAGGAGATCGCGGCGACCCGCGACAGCCCCGAGGAGATCGTGCTGGATCTGCTCCAGGATGCCGCTTATCCGCGCCAGCCGCTCGGCCGGCCGATTCTCGGCACGGCACGGACCGTCGGCCGCTTCAGCGCCGAGGACATGCACCGCTTCCGTGAGGCCCGCTATCACGCTGGCGGCATGGTGCTTTCCGCCGCAGGGAACATCGATCACGCAGCCCTTGTGCGCCATGCTGAAGCCCTATTCGGGGGGCTTCGTGGTGGCAAGCGAGTCGTGCCCAAGCCGGCGAAGTACGCGGGCGGGGTGCGCCTGTCGTCGCGCCGCTTCGAGCAGGCCCATGTCGTCATGGGCTATCAGAGTCCTTCCTTCCGGGAGCCGGATTTCTATGCCGCGCAGGTCTTCTCAGGGCTCTTCGGCGGGGGCATGTCATCACGGCTCTTCCAGGAAGTGCGCGAGAAGCGCGGCCTCTGCTACGCGATCTATTCGAGCGCCTGGGGCCTCGGCGACACGGGGATGTTCAACATTCACGCTGCGACCGGGCACGACACGATGAGCACGCTGATCGACGTTGTCACGGCCGAGTTCGATAAGGCGGCTACAACTTTGCCTGAGGCAGGTGAGGTCCGCCGCGCCAAGGCCCAGCTCAAGGCCGGGTTGCTCATGAGCCTCGAGAGCCCGGTTGCGCGCGCCGAGCAGATGGCGCGCCAGATGCTCGCCCTCGGCCGCCTCATGCCGACCGCCGAGCTGATCGAGAAGGTGGATGCGGTCGACGCCGAGCAGGTGCGCCGGCTTGCCGAGCGGGTTGTCGCAGGATCGAAGCTCTCGTTCGCGCTGGCGGGTGCCGGCAAGGCAGGGCGCAGCATCGTGGACAACGTTGAACAGCGGGCGGTGCGCCATTGATCGGGCTCGCGGGACTGGGGCAGCATCGGACGTCGCAGCGGTGTGATGCCGGTGCGCTATCGTTGGTCGCTGCCTCTGACGTGAAGGGAGGGCGGGCATGGCATTCCTGAGACCGTCCTTCATCGAGGAGGCGAGCGCTTTCATCCGCGGCGATGGCCTGTGGCTTCGCCCGCCCGCAATGTCCGACTTTGAGCAGTGGGCGCATGTCCGGCGCATCAGCCGCGACCATCTCGTGCCCTTCGAGCCGCAGTGGGCGACCGATGAGCTGAGCCGCGCGGCGTTCCGCGAGCGCGTGCGGCTCTATCAGCGCAATCGCCGCGACGGCCTTGGCTATGCCTTCTTCATTTTCCGCGACGCCGATCGCCATCTGATCGGCGCCATCACGTTCTCCAATGTCCGTCGCGGCATCACGCAGGCCGCCTCGCTCGGCTACTGGATCGGCCAGCCGTACGTTCGACAGGGCAACATGCGCCGCGCGCTTGCAGCCGTGCTGCCCTTCGCCTTCGAGGATCTGCGCCTCCATCGCCTCGAGGCTGCGTGCCTGCCGCACAACTTCGGCTCGCAACGCGTGCTCGAGGCGAACGGCTTCGTCCGCGAAGGGCTCGCGCGCCGTTATCTGCGCATCAACGGCCAGTGGCAGGATCATGTTCTCTTCGGACTGATCGAGGAGGACTGGCACGCATGATCGTGGGGGGAGTGCGCAGGGGGGGCGGTTCTGCTGGACGTGAAGCCGGTGGGCGCGCCGCCGTGCGCAGTGTCCTCTCCCTGCTCGCCTTGCTCCTCGGCGCGCTTCTCGGTCTTGCTGCCGGCGCGTCGGGCGCGCGCGCGCTCGAGCCCATCGAGGTTGCCGAAGACGCGGACCGTATCGATATCACCAGCCACGGCGAGCTCTACGAGGGCCGCGGCGACAGCATCCAGGCCGAAACGGCGCCGGATGCGACCGGCGGCACCTTCCGCATGAACGTCCGCGCGACGACGCCCGGCACGAACCCGAGCTGGATCGTCTTCTCGCTGCGCAACCCGACGAACAAGACCATCGAGCGCTGGCTGACCGCCAACCGCTATTCGACGACGCGCTCCGGCGTGATCTGGCCCGATCTCGATGCGCGCCGCATCGAGGCCGTCACGCAGTCCGAGGGCTTCGTGCCCGAGCGCATCAGGAACGACAGCGCCGACATCTTCCGCATCAGCATCGAGCCGGGCCGCACCGTCACCTTCGTCGTCGAGCTCGCCTCCGAGCGCGTCGCGCCGCTGCAACTGTGGAAGCCGCTCGCCTTCGAGCAGCGTCACCGCGATCGCCAGCTCTTCAACGGCATCCTGCTCGGTTTCACGGGCCTTCTCGCGATCTTCCTGACGGCCGTCTTCGCGGCCAACCACAAGATGATCTTCCCGAGCGCTGCGCTCGTCGCGTGGTGCGTGCTGGCGCTCCTTTGCGTGGACTTCGGATTCTGGCCGCGACTATTTCCCATGCGGCCCGAGGACAATGCTCAATATCGCGCGGTGGCGGAGGCCGCGGTCGCGGCAAGCCTTGTCATATTCCTGTTCACGTTCCTGCGCGGGAACCTATGGAACAGCTTCCTCAGGATGCTCTTCCTGATCTGGATCGGCGGCCAGCTCATCATCGTGGCGACCGCCGTCCTCGATCCGCGCCTTGCCGCGACCGTCGCGCGCCTCTCGCTCGGTGCGATCGGCACGGTCGGCGGTCTCGTCATTCTCTACTTCTGCCTGCGCGGGCTCGATCGCGCGCTGGCGATCGCTCCGACGTGGATCCTGCTGCTCGTCTGGCTCTTCGGCGCAGCGGCGACGCTGACCGGGCGCCTCTCGGGCGAGGTTGCAATCTCGGGGCTGCTGGCAGGTCTCGTGCTCATCACGCTGCTGGTCGGCTTCACCGTCACGCAGTTCGCCTTCCGCGTCACCGAGCCCGCCTTCGCGAACAGTCCATCCGACCGACAACTCCGCGCGACCGCCATCGAGATGGCGAGCGTCGGCGTGTGGGAGTGGAATGCGCGCCGCGACGAAATCAAGATGGACCCGCTCATCGAGGCGACGCTCGGGCTCCGGTCCGGCGATCTCTCGGGCAAGGTGGACGATCTCCTGAGCTACCTCCATCAGGCCGACCGCGAGCGCCTGCTGCTGCTCTTCCAGGGCATCAAGGACAAGTCCGGCGGCGCGGTGAACCTCGACTTCCGCATTCGCCATGCCGACAGCACCTATCGCTGGTTCGAGCTCGAAGGCGCCGCGGTGCCGACGGCCGATCGCCGCTCGCTGCGCTGCGTCGGCCTCATTCGCGACGTCACGGATTCGCGCCGCGCGCGCGAGCGCCTGCTGCACGATGCCGTCCACGACAGCCTTACGGGCCAGCCCAATCGCGAGCTGTTCATCGACCGTCTCGAGATGGCCCTGGCGCGCGGGCGCAGCGATCCGGGCCTGCGGCCCACGGTGCTCCTCCTCGATCTCGACAAGTTCAAGAGCGTGAACAGCGCGTTCGGCCTCGTCGTCGGCGACAGCCTGCTGCTCACGGTCGCCCGTCGCCTGCAGCGCACGCTCAATACGAGCGACACGCTCGCGCGCATCGGCGGCGACCAGTTCGCGATCCTCATTCCTGCCCAGCACGACCCGCGCGAGCTCGCCATGCTCGCCGAGCGCCTGCGCCGCTCGCTGCGCTCGCCGATCAAGATCGCGAGCCAGGAGATCATCCTCACGGGCTCGATCGGCATTGCCACCGCGGACGAGAGCCAGGCGGACGCCCGCGAGCTTCTGCGCGAAGCCGAGACGGCCATGTACCGGGCAAAGCGCGCCGGCACCGACCGCATCGAGATCTTCACGCCGCAGATGCGCGGCGAGAAGGACGAGCGCATTGCCATCGAGAGCGATCTGCGCCGCGCCATCGACCAGGGCCGGCTCACGGTGCTCTATCAGCCGATCGTCGCGCTCTCGAACGAGAGCCTCGTCGGCTTCGAGGCGCTCGTGCGCTGGGAGCATCCGCGCTACGGCCAGTTGAGCCCCTCCGAGTTCATCCCCATTGCCGAGGAGACCGACCTCGTCGCCAAGCTCGGCTCGTACGTGCTCTCGCGGGCGATCAGCGAGGTCGCGCGCTGGCAGGCCGCACTGCCGCGCGCCGAGCAGCCGCTGTTCGTCAGCGTGAATGTCTCGAGCCGCCAGCTCCTCAAGACCGACATCGTGCCGGAGATCCGCCACCTGCTCGGGCGCAATGTCGTGCCGCGCGGCTCGCTCCGGATCGAGATCACCGAGTCGCTCGTCATGGAAAACCCGGAGCGCGCGACGCACGTGCTCGAGCTCCTCAAGAGTGCCGGCGCCGATCTCGCGCTCGACGATTTCGGCACGGGCTACTCGTCGCTCGCCTACCTTCAGCGTTTTCCGTTCGACACGCTCAAGATCGACAAGGCGCTCGTGCAGTCGGGGACGGAGAGCGACGCGGGAGGCGCGATCGTGCGCGCCATCGTGCTGCTCGCGCACGAGCTCGGCCACAAGGTGGTGGCCGAAGGTGTCGAGGCGCCCGAGGATGCGGCCTTCCTGCGCGCGCTCGGCTGCGAGTATGCGCAGGGTTTCCACTACGGCCAGCCGATGTCGGATCGCGATGCGCTCCAGCTCATCCGTCTCGTCGCCAAGTCCGAGAAGAAGATGGGCCGCCGCGCCATGAAGATGGGTGCGCAGCGCCAGCCGGCTGCTGCGAACGGTGCCACGAATGGCAAGGAGCCACCGGCTCCAGCTCCCGCACAGCCGCCGCCCGTGGCAGCGCGCGCCGATCGTCCGCCGCCCGTTGCCGCGCCCGGTCCGCGCAATGGCCCGGCAGGGCCGGAGACCAAGCGTCCACGACGGACCGGTGCGCCGGCGCCGGCGACCAACGGTGCGGTGCCGCCTGCCATGCCGCCGGGCCCGCGCACCATGCCGCCCGCACCGCCACCCGTGCAC